>NZ_JAJNCZ010000001.1 GCF_021026345.1 Rhizobium sp. GN54
AGCGGCCCTTTTGCTTTGGTAAAACGAACAGAACAGACCGGATAACGCGGGGTGGAGCAGCCCGGTAGCTCGTCAGGCTCATAACCTGAAGGCCGCAGGTTCAAATCCTGCCCCCGCAACCACTGAAACTTGAATGTTTGCCCATTCAAGTCGCCTTACAGAAAGCTCCTCCGCGTAAGCGTCGAGGAGCTTTTTGCGTTTGGCCTCCGTATCCAACTCGCCGGTCTCAATCCGCGCGAGATAGTGACCTGGGCCCCTGGTTCCCTCCAGCCTCCGGGAGTGTCTATGGTACTCCATCTGGCCTCAAGCGGCCCGATTTTCCGTAGCTATTTTCGCGGCGAATTCTGTGGGCGTGATGTTGCCCAGCGATGAGTGTGGGCGTTGTCTCTCCCATCAGCGCAATTGACTCATATAACCGGGCGCGAGCTGCAGATCGAAAATGCCGCAGTGTCGACCGGCAAATGATGTCCGTCCACGAGACAGCAGATCCCTTGGCTGAGGGCAAAGAGCAGGAGGGCCGTCGTGCTCGTGCCGAGCAACCGGCCAACCCAGCCCTTCTTCTCGACGGGACCATCCTCTAGGGGCTGCGGTTGTCCCTGGGTCGCCCCGACGATATCGCCGAACTTCGCAAAGAATTCACCTGCAAGCTTCTTGGCCGTGCTATCGATCAGGCGGCTGCCCATTTGTGCCAGCTTCCCGCCAATTTCCGCATCGACGGTGTAGTGGAGTATGGTTGCGTCGCCGTCGGGCTCAAGCGTCACCTTGGCACCGCCCTTGGCAAAGCCGGCCATACCCCCGGAACCTTCGCCGGAAATGGTGTAGCCGTTCGGTGGGTCGAGATCGGAAAGCGTTACCTTGCCCGAAAAGCTCGCCTTTACCGGACCGATGCGCAAGGTCACCATGGCGACCATCTCGGTATCGGAGGTTTTTTCGATCTGTTCGCATCCAGGAATGCATTGGCGCAGAACATCGACGTCGTTGAGGGCGGCGTAGACCGCTTCGCGTGAGGCAGCAATGCGCTGCGAGCCGCTCATATCCATAGTCATTCTCCCTTTGAAACCATACGTTGGCCGCGCCGACGAACGGCGATCATTTCGGCGACAATCGAAAGTGCAATTTCGTCCGGCGTGATTGCGCCAAGATCCAGCCCTGCAGGAGAGCGGATGGCATCAATTGCACCGACATCGATGCCCGCGCCGTCAAGATCGCGGCGAAGGGCGGCGAACTTCCTGCGTGAACCCACGAACCCGATATACCGCGCGGGCGCGTTGATGACCGCCTTCAGCGCCACCGCATCGCCGCGGCCCTGGGTGGCGATGACAATGAACCCGTGTGCCGTGCCGTTAGCCGGCAAGGTCAACCCGTCGATCAATCGATCTGGCTCGCCAAAGGACGCATGATCGGTGGCCGCGGCGCAGACGGTGACGAAGAAGCCGAGGCGGCGGGCGATATCGGCCAATGCCACAGCCACGGGCGAAGCGCCGAGAATGATCAGATCCGGGCGCGGCAACACCGGTTCCACGAAAACATCCATCGTGCCCTGGCTCGGGCACATATTGCGGGCATAGACGATACCGTCGCGCACCTCGCCAGGAGCAACGTGCTGGACTTCCAGCAGGTCTTCCGGCTGGACGCTGACGAGGCGCGGCTGACCGTCCTGGATCGCTTCACCCGCCGCCTTCAGCACGGCACTGCGCGCGCAGCCGCCGCCGATCCAGCCACCTGAAAACCGCCCGTCAGCCAGAACCACCGCCTTGGCGCCCGCCTTGGCCGCCGTGACCGATACGGTACGTACTACGGTGGCGACAGCAAAGGGTTCGCCGCGGGCCTTGGTTTGGCTCACCAGATCGAGAATATCGGAAGGGGCCTGCATGGTCAGATCCTCGCCAGATAGGGTTCAAGTGCTTCCAGGCTTTCCAGATTATGGGCTGGAGCGAAGAGATCGATAAATGGAAGTGCCGCCTTCATACCGGCCGCCTCCGGTGCATAGTCCTGCCAGCCGATCATCGGATTCAGCCACGCGATCCGCCGGCAGCGGCGCCGAAGCGCCCTCATCTCGGTGCCCAGTATTTCCGCAGGACCCGTGTCGTAGCCGTCAGAAACGATCATGACGCAGGTGCGCGAATGAATGCAGCGCTTGGCGTGCCAGCGGTTGAAGGTGGAAAGGCTCTCGCCGATGCGGGTGCCTCCGCCGGTACCTTCTGCCATCAGCGACATACGCTCCACCGCGCGCTGCGGATCCCGTTCTCGCAACGCCGGCGAGATGTGGATGAGGCGCGTATGAAAAACAAAGGCTTCGGCCTGACGAAAAGCATCGAGCACGCCATGCATGAAACGAAGGAACACCGCCGAATAAAGGCTCATGGAACCCGATGCGTCGAGCAATACGACCAGCCGCAGCGGCTTTTCCTTGCGCCTGCGGAAGACCGGTTCCATCGGCGTGCCACCGTGGGAAATGCTCTTGTGAATGGTACGCCGCAAATCCAGCCGTTCACCTTTTTGCGCTGAGCGCGTTCGCCGCGTAATCCGGGCCTGCATGCCTTTTGCCAGACGCTCCGCCAGTTCGTGCGCCCTCGCCAGATCCTCAGGCTGCGTCAGATGACGGAAATCCGTCTGGCTCAGAAGCTCCGAGCTGGAAGCGCCTTCCCGCCTTGATCGGCCGCTATCCGCCGTTTCGATGTCCTCGCCACGTTGCACATGGTCTGCAGTCCGTTTGTCGCCAAGCCCGAGGGTGCCGGGCGCGGCGGACTGCAGACCTGCCGACGCTTTCTGGGGCGCGCCCGACAGGCGCGTTGCGGATTTCATGCCGCGCCGCAGCCAGTAGGCGTCGAAAATCTCGTCGAATTTCTGCCAGTCCGACTGGCCGCTGCAAAAGAGCGCGCGCCATGCGGGACGAAGACGGGACGGACGCACCGAGGCCGCTCCGCTGAGGATCACCAGCGCATCGCGTGTCTCGGCAAGGCCAGCAACGAAGCCGTTAAGGCGGAGCGTGGCCACGAAGCCGTTGAGCTTTTCGCGCATGGCCGCACCGAGGTCCGTGGTTGCGATTTCGGCCGTCCGCATCTCAGGCCACCTTGCCAAGCAGCCGGTCGGAGACCTGCCGCGTCATTCCTGCCTTGTCTTCCGCCGTCTTGACCAGGCACATCAGGGTCGCATGAACTGCTTCTGGCTCGTCGCGCAGGTGGCGAATGTCGAGGCCGGCAAGCGTTGCGGCCCAGTCCAGCGTCTCCGCCACACCGGGCGCCTTACGCAGTTCCTCCTTGCGGATCAGGCTCACCATGGTGGCTATCTGCAGTGAAAGGGCTGCGTCGATGCCAGGCAGACGCGACAGGATGATCCGTGCTTCGCGATCCACATCCGGATAATCGACATAGTGGTAGAGGCAGCGGCGGCGTAGCGCATCCGACAGTTCGCGTGTGCCGTTCGAGGTCAGGATGACGCGTGGGATGGTCGTTGCCGTTATCGTTCCGAGTTCGGGAATCGAAACCTGAAAGTCGGAAAGAAGCTCCAGCAGAAAGGCTTCGAACTCCTCGTCGGCGCGGTCGACCTCGTCGATCAGGAGAACCGGCGCCTTGGTCTGCCGGATGGCCGCGAGAAGTGGCCGTTCGAGCAGGTATCTCTCCGAGAAGATTTGCGCCTCGACTTCGTCTGCATCCGCCCCCTCGCGCGCCTTGATGGCGAGCAGTTGGCGCTGATAGTTCCACTCGTAGAGCGCCGAGCTCTGGTCCAGGCCTTCGTAGCATTGCAACCGGATCAGCCTGGTATCGTTGGCAAGAGCAAGCGCGCGTGCGACCTCCGTCTTGCCCACACCCGCTTGCCCTTCCAAAAGAAGCGGGCGCGACAGGCTGCCCATCAGCCAGAGCGCTGTCGCAAGGTCGCGATCGGGAATGTACCCGACCGAAGCCATTTGCGCGGCGATCTCCTCCTGCGGAAGCGTAACGGCCATCGCTGTCTTCCCACTTATGCGTGCAGGCCGAGCCGCTCGCCGACCTTCCAGAGACGCCAGGCATCGTGCGGCATCTGGATGTTCCCGGCACCGAGGAACGCATAGGCATCGTTGACTGCGTTGGAGAAACACGGAACGCCGCCGACATGTGGGCTTTCGCCTACGCCTTTGGCTCCGATCGGATGATGCGGAGACGGGGTCACGGTGAAGTCCGTCTCCCATTTCGGCGTCTCGACTGCGGTCGGCAGGAAGAAGTCCATGAAGGACGCTCCCATGACGTTGCCCATCTCGTCGTAGCGGATCTCCTGGCCCATTGCGCAGGCAAAGGCCTCAGTCAATCCGCCATGCACCTGGCCTTCGATGATCATCGGATTGATGCGGGTGCCGCAATCGTCGAGCGCATAGAAGCGCCTGGTCTTGGCGACTCCGGTATCGACGTCGATGTCCATGATGCAGAAGTAGGCGCCGAAAGGGTAGGTCATGTTCGGTGGCTCATAGTAGTTCACCGCCTCGAGGCCGGGCTCCATGTTGGGAGGCGGAGCGTTGTAGGCAGACCAGGCGATCTCCTTCATCGTCTTGAACTTTTCCGGCAGGCCTTTGACCCGAAAGCGATCGATGTCCCACTCCAGATCGCCCTCGTGCACCTCAAGCATGTGCGCTGCGATCATCTGCGCCTTGGCTTTGATCTTGCGGGCGGCGACCGCGGTGGCAGCGCCGGCCACCGGCGTCGAGCGCGAGCCGTAGGTGCCGAGGCCGTATGGCGCGGTATCGGTGTTTCCTTCCTCGATCATGATGTCGTCAGCGGGAATGCCGAGTTCGGTCGCGATGATCTGGGCATAGGTGGTCTCATGCCCTTGCCCCTGGCTCTTGGTGCCCATGCGGGCGATCACGGAGCCGGTCGGATGAATGCGAATCTCGGCCGAGTCGAACATCGCAACGCCGAGAATGTCGCAGTTCTTGGCGGGGCCCGCGCCGACGATCTCCGTGAAGAAGGAAATCCCGATGCCCATCAGTTCTCGCGTCTCGCCACGCTTGAAGGCTTCGCGCTTTTCCGCCTGTTCTGCGCGCAACTGCCTGTAGCCGATGGTGTCCATCGCCTTCTGCATCGCCACATGATAGTTGCCGCTGTCATATTCCCAGCCCAGCGCCGACTGGTAGGGAAACTGCTCGGCCCTGATGAAATTCTTCATCCGCAATTCGGCCGAATCCATGCCGAGCTTCTGCGCCAGCACCTCGATGGCGCGCTCGATGGCGAACACTGCCTCCGTCACCCGGAACGAGCAGCGATAGGCCACGCCGCCCGAGGCCTTGTTGGTGTAGACGCCGTCCACCACCAGATGCGCCACGGGAATGTCGTAGGAGCCGGTGCAGATGTTCATGAAGCCGGCCGGCCACTTGGACGGGTCGGCGCAGGCGTCGAAGGCGCCATGGTCGGCCAGCACATGCACGCGCATGCCGACGATCTTGCCCTCCTTCGTCGCGGCGAGTTCCGTGGTCATGTGATAGTCGCGGGCAAAGGATGTGGTGGAGAGGTTCTCCATCCGGTCTTCCACCCATTTGACCGGAACGCCGAGCACGATCGAACCCACGACGGAGCAGACATAGCCGGCATAGGCGCCGACCTTGTTGCCGAAACCGCCGCCGATGTCGGGTGCGATGACGTGGATCTTGTGTTCCGGCAGACCGGAGATCAGCGACACGACGGTTCGGATGACATGCGGCGCCTGGAATGTGCCCCATAGCGTCAGTTCGCCCTTCACCTTGTCGAAGGATGCTACCGACTGGCAGGTCTCCAGCGGCGAGGGATGAGTCCGATGATCAACGAGCATTTCCTTGATCGTCACATCGGCCTTCGCAAACACGTCGTCCGTCGCCTGCTTGTCGCCGATCTGCCATTCGAAGATGTGGTTGGGATGCTTGCGCGGCCCGTGCGCACCGGTCATCTTGTCCTTGATGTCTTCGCGCAGGATCGGCGCGTCGGGCAGCATCGACCTGAACGGATCAACGATGCATGGCAGGGCCTCGTATTCGACATCGACCAACTCGGTGGCGTCCGAAGCGATGTAGCGATCCTCTGCGATTACGAAGGCCACTTCCTGGTTCTGGAACAGGACTTTTTCTTCCGCCAGGACGGCCTGAACGTCACCCGCCAGCGTCGGCATGTAATGAAGGCCGAGCGGCTTCAGGTCGGCCGCGGTCAATACGGCAATGACGCCCGGCAGCGCTTTCGCACGCGAGGTGTCGATCGAGACGATACGGGCATGGGCGTGCGGAGAGCGGACGAAATCGCCGAAGACCATGCCTGGCAATTTCAGATCATCGACATAGGAGCCCTTGCCTTGCGTGAAGCGGATGTCTTCGACGCGCTTGCGCTTGCATCCCATGCCCTGCAGCTTTTCGGCGCGCTCAGCGCGATCCAGGTCGATCTTGACTTGCTCATTCATTCTGCCGCCTCCTGGAATGGAGTTCCGTTAATCTTGGCGGCCGCATACTGGATGGCCCTGACGATGTTGACGTAGCCCGTGCAGCGACAGAGGTTTCCGGCTATCCCGTGGCGGATCTCGTCCTCGGAGGGATCAGGGTTCTCCTGCAACAACCGGTGCGCGCGCACGATCATCCCCGGCGTACAGTAGCCACACTGCAGGCCGTGCATCATGCGGAAGCCTTCCTGCAACGCGCTCAGCGTGCCGTCCGCATTGGCGATGCCTTCGATCGTGGTGATGCTGGCGCCGTCTGCCTGGACGGCGAAGGTCATGCAGCTCTTTACCGACATGTCGTCCATGTCGACGGTGCAGGCGCCACAGTGGCCGGTGTCGCAGCCGATATGGGCGCCTGTCAGGTTCTGCTGCTCGCGCAGGAAATGGATCAGCAGGGTGCGCGGCTCCACGAGCGCTTCGACGACCTTGCCGTTGATCGTGACTTTGATGTGCGATTTGGTCATCGTGTCTTCCTCAAGCCTTGGCGCGGGACCGGGCCCGCTCGAGCGCGCGGCGCAGCATGACGCCGGCCATCTTGGTGCGATAGTCCGCCGGGCCGCGCATGTCGGAGGCGGGATCGGTGATCGCTTCGGCGGCTGCGACTGCGCTTGCGATGGAACCTTCGTCGAGTTTTGTGCCGACGAGCAGGCGCCCCGCTTCTTCCGCCCACAGTGGGGTTTCGGCGACATTGGTGAGGCCGATCGAGGCGCTCGTGCAGGTATCGCCAGCCATGGTGATCATCACTGCCGCTGCCGCCGTCGCATAGTCGCCAACCTTGCGCTTGAGCTTCTCATAGGCATAGCCGTGGCCCGGTGCTGGAATGGGAATGCGAACCGCAGTCAGGATCTCGCCGGCAGCCAGTGCGGTTTCATAGGCACCGAGGTAGAAATCGCGCGCCGCGACTTCACGGGGTCCCTCGTTGCCCGTCAGCACATAACGGGCGTTCAGACACTGCATCAGCGCAGGCATGTCATTGCCGGGATCACCGTTGGCACAGTTGCCGCCGAGCGTTCCCTTGTAGCGGATTTGCGGGTCGGCAATCCTCAGCGACGTCTCGCGAACGATCGGCACCAGTTCGGAGAGAAGCGAAGAGCCTATAAGGCTGTGCTGAGTCGTCATCGCACCGATGACGACATCGCCATCCGAGCGCTCGATCCCGTTCAGACCGTCGATGCCCGTAAGGTCGACAAGATGTTCGGGAGATGCAAGCCGTGTCTTCATCAGGGGGATGAGACTGTGACCGCCCGCCAGCGGGCGCGCGTCTTCACCCAGTTCGATCAGCAGCGCGACAGCGCTGTCGATCGTCGTCGGGCGATGATAGGCGAATGTCCCAGGTATCATGATGCCGCTCCTCCCAAAGCGCCGTCGTCCATGGCCAGCGGTCGTGTTTCCTCGGTCACCACACCCGCTGTAGCAACGAGGACGTCATCGGCATTGCATGACAAGCACAACCACACCAAACGCACCGATATGCACGAAATGCATGCCCGGCGCGCACGAACTGCGACAGCAGGGCTGACCTAAGTCTGGGATTGGTCGGTTGGATTGGTGGCCTTGAAGGCTGCGAGTTCCTGGCGCAACGCGACCATGCGCGCTCGGCTCACCGGCACTGTGCGCCGCACTGGCGTATCGAGTTCCGCAACGCCGGCATCGCCCGCCTTCTTGATCCGGATGACGAAATCCAGATTGACGATGTAACTGCGGTGGGTCCTGAAGAAGGTGGTCTTTTGCAACCGATTGTCGATATCGGTAATCGACAGGGGACAGAACAGATCGTCGCGACCGTTGAAGATGTAGGTGTAGTGCGCGTTGGAATGGACCGAGGCGATTTCATCGACTGCGATCTGAAAGCGATTGCCGTTCTTCTCGATCGGCAGGAGGTCGATGGCTGAACCGTTTGTTACTGTGGGGGCCAGTCCCTCGTCAGGGTCGCGTTCTCCGCGGGTCGCGGTTGCTTCCCGCGGCGTCGCGACCGAAATGGCGGACGTCCATCCTGCGTCGCCCTTCGTATCGTTCGCGTCGGCCGGAATGAGCGCAAGCATGAAGACCGCGGAGATGGAACAGGCTATCACGCTGACAATGATGGCTAGCATGTCGCTGGAAATGACGGACTTCACTGTCGTCACATCTGACCCGGCTACATGCATGGTCGTTCCGGCCATTGCTAAATAGTGCATGCCCGAGACGGCACAGCCAAGCACCACGGCGCATAGAAAGAGCGGCGGCCGTCGGTCGGCAGAGAATGCCAGCCAGAGGGCAAGGCCAGATGCCGCAATGGCGATCGTAACGCTTGCCAGCATGTAGGCCGGATCATGGCTCAGATGTACGACGGAATGGATCGCAACCATGCCGACATAGTGCATGGTGGTGATTCCAAGTCCCATGGCGATTGCGGCCAGAACCAGCAGACGCTGGGAGCGCAGACTCGCCAGATAGATGGCAATTCCGGTCACCAGACCACACACGAAAAATGACAGAAGTGTCGGCAGGACGGCATAATCAATCGTGATGTCCGTAGTGACGGCCAGCATGCCGATGAAATGCATGCTCCAGATTCCGACCGCGAGTGTTGTTGCCGAACCCGCGATCAGCAGGCGTCGACGATTTGCGAAGGCGCCGGGAATGAGGATCGCCAGGCTGATGCCGACATATCCGGCCTGGATCGCCACCAGGATCGACAACACAACAAGGACCAGATTGTAGCTGAAGGAAGCGGCCATTTCATTCATGCTGTCGATACCAAGCCCTTCAAAGCATGACGGCCGCTCATGTCGGGACACGAGCGGGTCCAAGTCTTAGCGCCTACGCCAAAGAGCGGTAAACCTCCCCGGTCATGCACCCAACATAACCACAGTCAGTGTAGCGACATTCTCGGCGCTTTGTCGAGAAGCCTGAAATCTGAGAAAGCTGTAGATCTTCTCTACAGTTACACTGCGGCCAACGGGAATTAGCCCGACTGGCACGGGGCGTGAGCATAGCGCTATCCGTGGCTCCTCACAGGTCGCTCACTCCATCCCGAGACGGTCGGCCGTTGTAAGCGGTTCGATCTGTCGGCAGCTTGCAATGAATTATGTCTGCCTCATGCAGATATGAAATATATTTCAATGCATGAATTATATTGACACTCATTTCATCTTCGCCTTTATTGGTCTCATCGGACTTCGAGGAGGAAGTCCGGCTTCAACACGCTCAGCGGCGTCCACGAAACGCCCTCAGGTTATTGGGAGGGGCTTCGGCCTCGAGGAGGAATCTTGCGCAAATTTTTCAGCTCGACCGCCATGGCGGTTCTTGCCACAACGCTTTTTGCCGGCACGGCATCTGCGGAAACGGACAATCCGTTCCGCTGCAAGCCGGGCGAAAAATACGTCATGAACGTCATGGTCTCGGGCGTGGAATACTGGTTCCCTGTCTACGAGATGTTCAAGCAGGCCGGCCAGCAGTTCGGCTGCGAGACAGAATATACCGGCACGCCGGAATACGACGTCAACAAGCAGATCGCCACCTTCGACCAGGCGTTGGCCCAGAGCCCGGCCGGCATCCTCGTCCATCCGATGAACTCCGATCCGTTCATCGAGCCGATCAACCGTGCCATCGAGCAGGGGACGGCCGTCGTCACGTTTGCCGCCGACTCGCCGCTTTCCAAGCGTGTCTCGTTCATCACCTCGGACAATACCCGCGAAGGCATCTATGCCGCCGACGCAATCGCCGAGAAGCTGGGTGGCAAGGGCGAATATGCGGTGCTGGAAAATCCGGGCCAGGACAACCACGACAAGCGCATCGCAGCGTTCATCGGCCGTATGGAAGAGAAGTGGCCGGACATGAAACTCGTCGGTCGCGCCGCTTCCAACCAGGACCCGACCAAGGCCTATCAGGGCCTCTCGAGCATCATTCAGGCCAATCCGGGTCTCGGCGCGGTCTTCATGCCGGAGGCGAACTCGGCGATCGGCGCATCGCAGGCCTCCAAGGAAAACGGCGGCAAGGTTCTCGTCATGTGCGCCGACGTCAATGCCAACATCCTCGACATGATCAAGGCTGGCGAAGTCTTCGGCTCGATCAACCCCAACCAGGGCATGCAGGGCTACATGGGCTTCATGCTGTTGTGGCTTGCCAAGCATCCGGAGCTGATCGACCCGATGAACGACGCCAAGCGCTCGGGCTTCAATCCGATGAGCATCCCGGTGGTCGATAATGGTCTGTCGATCGTCACTGCCGAAAATGCCGACGACTTCTATTGGGACAAGTACCTGAAGCGCCGGGGCACGAAGGGCATCGAGGAGTAGGTCATCGGCCTTTGGCCCATCTGGGCGGGGGCAGAAGGTGGCCAAGGGGGCCGGGGGAGGGGATGGTAGGCTCTGAGCTTGCCGCACTATCCCCTCTCATCCTCTCATCGCCTCGTAGTTCGGTGCTTCTCCGTAAGGGGAGAGGCGGCAGATTTTCGCAGTCGCCGCGATCGAGGTCCGGTGCTGGACAAGGAAAATGACGATGGCGGAGCCGGTGCTCACCATTCATGGCGTAAGCAAGCACTTCGCGGCAATCCGCGCGCTGACGGATGTCGACTTCACGCTCGAGCGCGGCGAGGTCCATGCGCTCTGCGGCGAAAACGGCGCGGGCAAGTCAACGCTGATGAACATCATCGCCGGCGTGCTGCAGCCGACCGAAGGCGAAATCCGTGTCGGGGGAAAACCTGTCCGCATGACGTCACCCGCGGCCGCACAGGCGCTCGGCATTGGTCTGGTGCATCAGGAAATCGCCCTCTGCCCTGATGCGACCGTAGCCGAGAACATGTTCATGGCTGCGACCAACCGACGCCGTTCTCCTTTCATGAATTACCGCGCCCTGGAGCGTGATGCGCAGGCGGTGATGAACCGGCTGGCCGCGATCGATGTCCGCCAGAAGGTCGCCGACCTGCCGATTTCCAGTCAGCAGCTCGTCGAGATCGCCAAGGCATTGACGCTCGACTGCCGTGTTCTCATTCTGGACGAGCCGACTGCGGCCCTCACCGAGACCGAGGCGCAGCGGCTCTTCTCCATCATCCGTGATCTCAAGGCGAACGGCATCTCGATCATCTATATCAGCCACCGTATGGCCGAGATCTTCAGCCTGTGCGACCGCGTGACCGTTTTTCGTGATGGCCGTTATGTCTGCACCGACAAGATCGCCGACGTGACAGCCGACGACGTGGTACGTCGCATGGTTGGTCGAGAGATCACCCAGCTTTATCCGGAAAAGCTCAACGTCGAGGATGCCTCCGGCGAAACCATCCTGGAAGTCGACGGCCTTGGCGATGGTGCCCGTTTCCACGACATCAGCTTCAACCTGCGACGGGGCGAAATCCTCGGCATCGGCGGGCTCATCGGCTCGGGCCGCACGGAGATCGCCGAAGGTATTTGCGGGCTTCGTGCACACACAGCCGGCGAGGTGCGCCTGCATGGCAAGCCGCAGGCGATCCGTGCCTACGCGGATGCGGTCAAGGCGGGCGTCGTCTATCTGTCGGAGGACCGCAAGGGTTCTGGCATCTTCCTGGAAATGTCGATCGCGCAGAATATCTCGGTGCTGAACCTCAAGGCGCTCACCAACCGGGCGGGACTGCTGAACGGTCGTGCCGAAGCGGCTTTTGCCGAGGATCTCGCGCGGCGGCTTGGCGTACGCATGGGTGGTGTCGAGGCGCCGGTGAAGTCGCTGTCGGGCGGCAACCAGCAGAAAGTGGCGATCGCCAAGCAGCTTGCGGTGAAGCCCAGGGTGATCCTGATGGACGAGCCGACGCGCGGAATCGATGTCGGCGCCAAGACCGAAATCCATCGGCTGCTGCGCGATCTCGCGCGCTCGGGCATCGGCATCGTCGTCATCTCTTCGGAACTGCCGGAGCTGCTTGGGCTTTGCGATCGTGTGCTGGTCGTCCGGGAGGGACGTATCGCGGGTGAACTTGGCGCGGAGAATATGACGGAGGAGGCCGTGATCCGCCTTGCATCGGGGGTCACGGCAACAAGGACGGCAGATCATGCCGCGTAAGGAGGGAGAGACGGGAATGGCAATCGACACGATGGCGGCGGACATGCCGAAAACCGGGCACTGGAAACGCATCGGCACCATGCGCGAAGCGGGGCTGATCGCGATCATCCTGGCGCTCTGCGTGATCATGAGTTTCGCCTCGCCGCACTTCCTCACGCTCGGCAACTTCCGCGCCATGCTGATGAGCTTTTCGGTGGAAGGCATCGTCGTCGTGGGCATGACGATCCTGCTGATCGTCGGTGGCATCGATCTTGCTGTCGGCTCGGTCGTCTGTTTCGCGATGGTGCTGTCGGGGTCGCTGTTTCTTGCCGGGCTCGATCCATGGACGGCCTCGCTGATCGGCATCCTTGCCAGTGGCGTCATCGGGGCGATCATGGGGTTCTTCGTGACGGTGGTGGGGCTCAGCCATTTCATCACCTCGCTTGCCGGCATGGTGATCGTGCGTGGTCTCTGCCTGGTCATCACCAAGGGCACGCCGCTCTCGCTCTTCACCTTGCCGGCCGGCTTCAAGGCCGTCGGGCAGGGCACCTTCTACGGCGTTCCCTATGTGATCCTGATCTTCGTCGCCGTCGTCATTCTGTTCGATTTCCTGCTGCGCCGGGCAACGGCCTTCCGCAAGGTCTTCTATACCGGCAGCAACGAGAAGGCGGCGCTCTACTCCGGCATCCGCACCAACCAGGTGAAGTTCTGGGTAACGGTTCTCTGCTCCACGCTCGCCGGCGTCGCAGGCGTCATCTATATGTCCCGCTTCGGCGCCGCGACGCCCACCTTCGGCGTCGGCATGGAGCTAAACATCATCGCCGCAGCCGTCATCGGCGGGGCCTCGCTGAACGGCGGCTCAGGCACGATCTTCGGCGCCATCCTCGGTATCGCGCTGCTCTCGGTGGTCACCTCGTCGCTGATCCTGCTCGACGTGTCCGTCTATTGGCAGGACATGATCAAAGGCTGCATTCTGCTCGCTGCCGTCTCCATCGACCATCTCCTGCACATGCGGAAGGCCGCCTGATATGCCGATTGCCAAACTGAAACCCAGGACGACAGCGCCGCGCGAGGAAATCGTTATCGCGCGTCAGATGCACCAGGCGCTCGTGCTGCACTTCCTCGAAGGTTTGACGCAGGCGCAGATCGCCGATCAGCTCGGCATCTCGCATGCCACCGTCAACCGGTTGATCAAGCGCGGCCGCCAGCTGGGTCTCGTCGAAATCAAGATCAAGTCGCCGGTCGAGCCGCTGGTGGATATGGAGGAACGCCTGCTGGCGCTGGGTGGCATCAGCCGCGCCGTCGTGGTGCCGACCGTTTCCGACAATCCGCAGACCGCGCTGCAGGCGGTCGGCGAGGCTGCGGCCCGGCTGCTGATCGAGGAAATCGCTGATGGTGATACCATCTGCATTACCGGCGGCAAGGGGGTGGGTGCCGTCGTTTCCGGCCTGCAGCCCGCCCGTCGCTTCGATGTCGAGGTGATACCGGCGACCGGCTGCGTGCAGGGCAAGCACTATACCGATGTCAACCACGTCTCCACCCTGATGGCAGACCGGCTCGGAGGCCGCTCTTACCAGATCCATGCGCCGCTCTTTGCTGACGATGCCGAGCAGCGGCGCATGCTGATGAATATGCGTTCCGTCGCCGATGTCTTCAAACGGGCGCGGGAGGCGAGGGTTGCGGTTGTCGGCATCGGGTCGATCCTGAGTTCGGATTCGACCTATTACGACCTGCATCCGTCCTCCAGCACCGACCGGTCGGCCATCGAGCATTCCGGCGCGAGTGCCGAACTGCTGGCCCATCTGCTGGATGGCGAAGGCCGGGTCTGCGACTATAGCCTCAATCGCGTACTGGTTTCTCTGACGCTGGACGAGTTCGCTTCCATCCCGACCAAGATCGGCGTGGCGAGCGGCCTCAACAAGGCCGGCTCCATCCTGAGCGTCCTGCGTGGCAACCACCTCGATACGCTCGTCACCGACGAGGCGACCGGGGCGCGCATTCTTGAAATAGCGGAAGGGTTTTCGGCATGAGTGGTGAACAGTTGATCCGCGAAATCGGGCGCTCCGGCGTCAAGGCGTCGGCCGTCGGGCTCGGCACCTGGGCGATCGGCGGCTGGATGTGGGGCGGAACCGACGAGGCGCAATCCGTCGCCGCCATTCAGGCGTCGCTCGAAGCCGGCGTCAACCTCATCGACACGGCTCCGGCCTATGGTCTCGGCCGCTCGGAAGAGATCGTCAGCAAGGCGATTGCCGGTCGCCGCGACAAGGCCGTCATCGCCACCAAATGCGGTCTTGTCTGGCACACCCGGAAAGGGACGCATTTCTTCGATCAGGATGGCAAGCCGGTGCACCGCTATCTCGGGCGCCAATCGATCATCTATGAAGTCGAGGAAAGTCTGCGGCGGCTCGGCACGGACTATATCGATCTCTACATCACCCACTGGCAGGACGCGACGACGCCGATTGAGGAGACGATGCGGGCGCTGGAGGAGCTGAAGGCGGCCGGCAAGATCCGCGCCATCGGCGCCAGCAATGTCGATCGCTCCGAGTTGCAGCAATACATCGAAACCGGATCGCTCGATGCGATCCAGGAGCGGTTCAGCATGATCGATCGTCAGATCGAGGCGGACCTGCTGCCGCTCACTGTTGAAAACGGCGTATCGACGCTCAGCTATTCCTCGCTGGCGCTCGGCCTGCTCTCCGGCACCATCGGGCCGGACCGCATCTTTTCCGGCGACGACCAGCGCAAGGACAATCCGCGTTTCTCCGTCGCCAACCGTGAGAAGGCGAAGGATTTCTCCGACGCGATCAGTCCGGTTGCGGAGCGGCACGGGGCGAGCATCGCACAGGTGGTGATCGCCTGGACGCTGGCGCAGCCGGGCGTGACCTTTGCGCTGTGTGGCGCGCGCAATCCGGCGCAGGCGCTCGACAATGCGCGGGCTGGAACACTCAGGCTTTCCGCGGACGATCTTTCGGCCATCGATGCGGCGCTGGCTGCGAACCTGGCCAACATGGACGGATAACAGGCTGTCATCATGAACCGTGAAGTGACATTGGACGGGCTTCGCAAAAGCCCGAAGGTGGACGTGTGCGTCCTCGGTGGCGGCATCAACGGGCTCAGCGTATTCCGTGAGCTCGCGCTGCAGGGCGTGAACGTGCTTCTCGTCGAAAAGGGCGACTATTGCTCGGGCGCCAGTGCTGCGCTGTCGCGCATGGTGCATGGCGGCCTGCGCTATCTCGAAAACGGCGAGTTCAGCCTTGTCAGGGAATCGTTGGTGGAGCGCGACCGTTTGCTGCGCAATGCGCCGCATTACGTCGCGCCACTTCCGACCACGGTTCCGATCTTCGATGTCTTCTCAGGACTCGGCAACGGCATCGTTCGTTTCCTCGGCCTCACCCGCCGCCCGAGCCGCCGTGGCGCCATCGCCATCAAGGCGGGGCTCGGCATCTATGATTTCCTCACCCGCAAGCGCGGGCTGATGCCGAAGCATCAGTTTCGCGGCCGCCGCAGCACGCTTGCCAAATGGCCGGCGCTCAACCCGGCGATCCGCAGCGCCGTCACCTATTACGACGCCTGGGTAAGCCATCCGGAGCGCATCGGCATCGAGCTCCTGCGCGACGGGCTCTCCGCCAGGCCGAATGCAGCCGGCCTGAATTACGCCACGGTCGAGCAGGCCCCGGCGGGAGGTTTCCTGCTGCGCGACGGGATTTCCGGTGAGACGCTGACGATCAGGCCGTCCCTCATCATCAACGCCACCGGCGGCTGGATCGACATCGCCAATGCGTCTCTCTTTCCTGACGGGGATCGCCCCGCGCCGCTGATGGGCGGCACCAAGGGCTCCCACCTGATCATCGACCATCCCGGCCTGCACGACATGCTCGATGGGCATATGATCTATTATGAGAACGAGGATGGACGGATCTGCATCCTGTTCCCCTATCTCGGCAAGGTGCTGGTCGGATCGACCGACATCCGGGTGGATGATCCAGGCACAGTGCGCTGCGAGGCGGACGAGCGGGACTATATCCTGCAATCGCTCGCCTTCGTGCTCCCGGGCATCTCCATCCAGCCGGAGCAGATCGTCTTCCAGTTTGCAGGCGTGCGGCCGCTGCCCGCCAGCAACGACAGTTTTACCGGCCGTATTCCACGCGATCATTTCTGCACGACATTCGAAGGTCGAGATGGCGGGCCGCCGGTGCTCTGCATGATCGGCGGCAAGTGGACGACCTTCCGCTCCTTCGGCGCGCTTGCCGCCGACTTGGCGCTGGAACGGCTCGGCCTGCCGCGCCGGCTGGATACGGCTGAGCGAACCTTGGGGGGAGGGCGCGGCTTTCCCGATGATCCCGGCGACTGGCTGCGGCGGCTTTCGGCCGCGACGGGTCTTGCCGTGGATCGCGTCGCCACGCTTTTCACGCGCTATGGCACCGATGCCAGCGAGCTTGCCCGCTTCATGTCAGCGGGTCCGGATCATGCCTTGCCCCATGCCGGCTATAGCGCCCGCGAGCTCATCCATCTCATCCGCCACGAGGCGGTCGAGCATCTGGACGACCTGCTCCTGCGGCGCACGACGTTGGCCATCAGCGGCGAGCTTTCCCTTGAAATGACTGATGCGGCGCTTGCCGTGCTCGCGACCGAGAAGAGCTGGCCGCCGCCGCGCGCGACAGAAGAGCGCGCCCGTTTTCTGACCCTCCTGAACGACCGCCACGGTGTTTCGGAGGAAACCCTTTCCGTAAGGAACGAACAAAGGAGCGAACTATGCGAGACATCAACAAGGTCCGGATGAACCGGCTGTTCGGCAACGGCCGTTGCCTGGACGTGGCGATCGATCATGGCGTCTGCAACGAGCCGTCTTTCCTCGACGGGCTGGAAAACATGCCGGCCGTTCTGAAGGCGTTGGTCGACGCGAAGCCTGATGCGATCCAGATGAACTACGGTCAGGCGGACTTGCTTCAGGCTCTGCCCGGCAGGGACAAGCCGGCGCTTGTCATGCGCATTGACATGGGAAACCCCTATAACCGCATCCGTCATCGGGATATGTGGGCCGTCTTGCAGAACGAAGCCGAACCGCTGATCGGTGCACTGCAGATGGATGCGGCCTGTGTCGTCGTCAATCTCTTCATGCTGCCGGACGAGCCCGATCTCTTCCGCCAGTGCGTCCAGAACATTGCCCGCGTTCGTGCCGATTGCGAGAAATACGGCATGCCGCTGATGATCGAGCCGCTGGTGATGCAGCCGGTGACGGAGCGCGGCGGCTACATGGTCGATGGCGATGCGGACAAGATCGTGACCCTGACGCGGCTTGCCCGCGAGATGGGGGCCGATATCGTCAAGGCCGACCCGACGACCAACCCGGAGGATTTCCACCGCGTGGTCGAGGCGGCGCGCTGCCCGGTGCTGGTGCGCGGCGGCGGCAAGGAAGACCTGTCCGCAGTCTTCGCCAAATCCGCTGCCCTGATGCGACAAGGCGCGATGGGCATGGTCTATGGGCGCAATATCTACCAGCATGCCAACCCGAGCGCCGTCGTGCGCGGTCTGATGGCGATCATCCACGAGGGCCAGAGCGGCGAGGAGGCATTTGCCAGATATCGGCAGGGATGAGGTCATGAATTCCCTCTTTTCCCCGTTGGGGAGAGGAGGGAACGAGGCCTGTGTTTCCGGCCGAAATCGCGCAAGACTGTCAGAACCTTGGGAGGGGTTCGGAATGGAAAAATTTCTGTTGGGGCTCGATGCCGGAAACACCGTCATCAAAGCCGTGATCTTCGATCTCAAGGGCCGGGAGGTGGCTTATGCGGGGGAGGAGTGCCGCAGCCGCATGCCGTGCCCCGGCCATGTGGAGCGCGATCTCGACGAACTCTGGTCCAATGCAAAAAGGGTGATCCGTTCCTGCCTCGACAAGGCGGGCATTGCTGCTGGGGATATCGCGGCCATCGGCTGCGCCGGCCATGGCAATGGGCTCTATGCGCTTGATCGCGATGGCCTGCCGCTTCTTGGCATCCAGTCGCTCGATACGCGCGCGACCGGGCTTGTCGAGGAATGGGCGGCCGAAGGCGTCGGCGACCGCACGGCACCGATTGCCCGCCAGCGCCCCTGGCCCTCCCAGACGCCGACGCTGCTCGCCTGGCTGAAACGCCATCGTCCCGAGCTCTTTCATCGCATCGGCACGGTGTTCTTCTCCAAGGACTTCGTCGTCAACCGGCTGACCGGGAGCCGTATCAGCGAGGTCTCCGACATGTCCGGCGCCGGCTTGCTCGATCTCGTCGCCCGCCGCTATGACGGGACGCTGATGGCCGCCTATGGCCTTGCCGACAGCATGCACATGCTGCCTCCGCTGATCGAAAGCGCTGACATCGCCGGCTATGTGACACAAGAGGTGGCGGCTGAAACCGGGCTTGCGGCGGGCACGCCGGTTGTCGGCGGGCTGTTCGATGTCGTGGCCTCCGCGCTCGGATCGGGGGTGTCGCGCACCGGCACCGCCTCGATCATCGCAGGCACCTGGAGCATCAACCAGGTGATCGTCGATGGCCCCGATCTCAGTGGCCCTGTCTTCATGTCCTCCACCTTCGACCGCAGCCGCTACATGGCGATGGAAAACAGCGCAACGTCGGCGGCCAATCTCGAATGGCTGGTCAGGGAATTCTTCGAGGGCGAGCATCAGGAGGGCGTTTCGCCCTTCGATACGGCCTGCGCCCTTGCCGCGGCCATCACGCCGGCGGCGGACGATCCGCTCTATCACCCCTATCTCTACGGCGCCCAGCAGGACGGCCATGCGCGGGCCGGCTTCTATGGCATGGCCGGCTGGCATACCAAAGGGCATCTGATCCGGGCACTTCTGGAAGGCGTCGCCTTCGGCCATCGCCAGCATGTCGAGACAATCCGCAAGGCAGGCGCGACCTTCGAGGAGGCCGTACTCTCCGGCGGCGGTTCGCGCAGCAGGCTCTGGCCGCAGATTTTTGCCGATGTTCTGGGCGTTCCCGTCACCGTTGCGGTGTCGCGGGAGACCGGGGCGCTCGGTGCCGCGATCGCGGCCGGGGCGGGTGTCGGGCTGTTTGCCGATTTCAGCGAAGGCGCCACCGCCATGGTGCGCACCGATCGGCATTATCGGCCGAATGCCGCGCTTTTTCCCCATTACGACCGCCGATATGGACTTTACAAGGATATCACCGAGGCGATGACGCCGCTCTGGCGGCGGCTTTCGGAGACGCAAGGCCTCGCGACGGGAGTTGCAGCGTGACCATGCCCATGAACGAGGCGCCGGTGGACGAAGGCCGCTACGATTTCATCATCGTCGGCGCGGGTTCGGCCGGCTGCGTGCTGGCAAACCGGCTCTCGGCCGATCCGAAAAACCGGGTGCTGCTGCTCGAGGCCGGCGGCTCGGATCGCTATCATTGGGTGCATGTGCCGATCGGCTATCTCTACTGCATGGGAAATCCGCGCACCGACTGGATGATGAAGACCGCGGCCGAGCCCGGCCTCAACGGCCGCGCGCTCAACTATCCGCGCGGAAAGGTGCTCGGCGGCTGCTCCTCGATCAACGGCATGATCTACATGCGCGGGCAGGCGGCGGATTACGAAGGCTGGCGGCAGGCGGGCAATGCCGGCTGGGGCTGGGAGGACGTGCTCCCATTTTTCCTGAAATCGGAGGACAATTATCGCGGCAACTCAACCATGCACGGCGCCGGCGGCGAATGGCGCGTCGAACGGCAGCGGCTGTCCTGGCCGATCCTCGATGCCTTCCGCGATGCGGCCGAGGAACTCGGTATCCGCAAGACGGACGATTTCAACAGCGGCGACAACGAAGGCTCAGGCTATTTCGAGGTCAATCAGAAGGGTGGTCTGCGCTGGAATACGACCAAGGCCTTCCTGCGTCCGGCGATGAAACGGCAGAACCTGCGCGTGCTGACGGGCGCCGAGACTGAGCGGCTGGAATTCGATGGCAAGGCCGTCTCCGGCGTGCGCTTTCACCTGAACGGGCGGACCTGCATCGCTCGCGCTGCCCGCGAGGTGGTGCTGTCGGCTGGCGCGATCAATTCGCCCAAGGTCCTGGAGCTTTCGGGCGTCGGGCGGCCGGATGTCTTGTCGTCGCTTGGCATCCCTGTTCACCACCAGTTGCAGGGCGTCGGCGAGAACCTGCAGGACCATCTGCAGATCCGCACGGTCTTCAGGATCGAGGGCGCGCGGACGCTGAACCAACTCTACCACAACCTTTTCAGCCGCGCCGGCATGGGGCTGCAATACGCGATCAGCCGCTCCGGCCCGCTTTCCATGGCCCCGAGCCAACTCGGCATCTTTGCCAGAAGCGATCCCGCCGTCGCGACCGCCGATCTCGAATATCACGTCCAGCCGCTCAGCACAGACAGGCTCGGCGAGCCTCTGCATCGCTATCCGGCTGTCACGGTCTCGGTTTGCAATCTCCGGCCGGAGAGCCGCGGCACGGTGCACGTCACGACGAGGGATGTCTCTATGGCCCCGGAGATCCGCCCCAACTATCTCTCGACGCCGGGCGACAGGCTGCTGGCGGCAAAGTCCATCCGCCATGCCCGCAGCCTGATGGAAACGAAGGCGATCGCGCGCTTCCGTCCGCAGGAGGTATTGCCCGGCCGGGAATATCAGAGCGATGACGAGGTGATCCGCCGTGCCGGCGACATCGCTACCACGATCTTCCATCCTGTCGGCACCTGCAGGATGGGCAGCGATCCGATGGCGGTGGTGGATGCAAAGCTGCGCGTGCACGGGCTTGAGAAGCTGCGCGTCGTCGATGCGTCGATCATGCCGACAATCGTGTCCGGCAATACGAACTCCCCGGTGATCATGATCGCGGAAAAGGCAGCGGAGATGGTGCTGAGGAGGCAGTAGCGGAACGATTTCTTCCATCCGGCTAGACATCCGGAAGCATCCAAAAGTGCCCCGGATATTCAAGTTCGGCCTTGTGCCAGGGTCGACGTACCGCGCACATCTGTCGAAATGCAGGTCTTTTTTGTAAGCCTCTGTGTATTCAGGTCACCGCAACCAAAGACCGCTCGAAACTTTCGTTCCATCGTCAGTTTCGCAACCGGCCTATGCCTGATCAAATTCGTCCACACGGCCTAGCCATTTTCATGGCGAATTCTGCTGGCAATCTGCTCGTCCGTAAGCCGTACACGCTTCAGTTCGTCGGCCTCCTGTTACGGCGGTCTCAGAGACATTGCAGGACGTTCAGGGGTGGGCATTCTTTCAGCGGCCGCCGGAGAAGTATCGCAAAACCAAGCTGCGCCTATTTTTATTGCATGCCTGTTTTTGTGGCTTGACAGGCGGCGCATGACTGACATTGTAAAGCGGTTTAGTAAATCGCTTTACCTAGATGGGAACGACAGGGTCGAGTCACGGAGACATCATGTCCGCAAAGCGTGCCGTAAGCCTGAAGGATGTTGCTGACGCCGCCGGCGTTTCGGTGACGACGGTTTCGCGCCTGCTCAACGGTTCGCTCCAACTGCCTCCCGAAACCAAACAGCGCATCGACAATGCGATCCGGGATCTCCGCTACCAGCCGAACCCACATGCCCGCCGTCTGAGCCGTGGTCGTTCGGAGACGATCGGGCTCGTGGTGCCCGATATCGCAAATCCGTTCTTCGCGACGCTGGTTGCAGCCGTCGAAGAGGAGGCAGACAAGCGCGGGCTCGCATTGTCGTTACACGCGACGCTCAATCGCTCCGGGCGTGAGATCTCCTACGTGACGGCTCTTGCCCGCAACCATGTCGACGGGCTGATTTTCGTCACCAACCATCCCGACGATGGCGAACTGGCTGCTCTGATCAACCAGGCGGGAAAGGTCGTCATCGTCGACGAGGATGTACCGAACGCGATGGTGCCAAAGCTCTTTTCGGACAATGAGCAGGGCGGTTATCTCGCCGGCCGGCATCTTGCCGATCACGGGCACCGGCGCGTCGCCTATATCGGTGGGCCGCAGGAGATGATTAGTACCCGCCGTCGTTCCCAGGGGCTTGAGCGCGCCCTTGAGGAGCGAGGAGAGCCGGTCCGGGTGATCCGTTACGAGGGCAGCTTTACGGTGGAATTTGGCCGACAGGCCGCACGCCGTTTCCTCGACGAAGGCATGCCCGCGACGGCGATTTTCGCCAGTTCTGACGAAATCGCGATCGGGTTGATCGAGGTCCTGCTTGCCCAGGGCGTCTCCATTCCCGACGAAGTGTCGGTCATCGGCTTCGACGATGTCGGCCCATTGCACCTCTTTGCACCGCCCCTGACTGCCATACGCCAGCCTATACGGGCACTTGGCGAGCGGGCGGTCGCACTGCTTCTCGAAACAAACTGGCAGGAGACCGAGAGCCTGAGCTCGGAGGAATTGCTTCCAGTCGAAATCGTCGTGCGGAACTCCGTTGCACCGCCGTCGAAATCATAATGAGCAACGACGATGAACCAAACCAGAGGACGAACACATGACTATTCTGACACGCAGGATGTTGACCGCAGCCCTGGCCGCAACCGCCTTTGCCGGCATTTCGCTCGGTTCAGTGGCCAATGCCGCTGAGAAGACCTTTGCCCTTGTCCAGATCAACCAGCAGGCGCTGTTCTTCAACCAGATGAACGAGGGCGCACAGAAGGCTGCCGATGCGGCCGGCGCCAAGCTGGTCATCTTCAATGCCAACAACGATCCGGCTGCACAGAACAGCGCGATCGAGACCTATATCCAGCAGAAGGTCGACGGTCTCGCCGTCGTCGCCATCGACGTCAACGGCATCATGCCGGCCGTGCAGCAGGCCGCCGCCGCCGGCATTCCGGTCGTCGCCATCGACGCGATCCTGCCGGAAGGTCCGCAGAAGGCGCAGATCGGCGTCGACAACGCCAAGGCTGGCGCCGACATGGGCAAGTTCTTCCTCGACTACGTGAAGAGCGACATGGACGGCAAGGTGAAGTATGGCGTCGTCGGCGCGCTGAACTCCTTCATCCAGAACGTTCGCCAGGAAGGTTTCGAAACGACTGTCAAGGGCGCGGAAGGCGTCGAGACCGCCGGCGTCGTCGATGGCCAGAACATTCAGGACAACGCGCTGGCTGCTGCCGAGAACCTGATCACCGGCAATCCGGACATGACCGCGGTCTACGCGACAGGCGAACCGGCCCTGATGGGCGCGATCGCCGCCGTCGAAAGCCAGGGCAAGCAGGCCGACGTGAAGATCTTCGGCTGGGATCTCACCGCCCAGGCGATCGCCGGGATCGATGCCGGCTACGTGACCGCAGTGATCCAGCAGGATCCGGCGGCCATGGGTGCGGCAGCCGTCGATGCGCTGAAGACGCTTTCGGATGGCGGAAGCGTCGAGAAGACGATTTCCGTGCCGATCACCATCGTCACCAAGGAGAATGTCGAACCATACCGGGCCGTCTTCAAATGATCTCTGACCGACAGCTCCCAACCGCTGTCGCAGGGGCCGGGGGAGGGGATATCCTCTCCCGGCAATCCGGCGAGAGCGCCATTCGCCAGCCCAGAATTTCTCTGAAGGGCATCCGCAAGACTTTTGGTTCGCATCAGGCGCTGCGCGGCGTCGATCTCGATATCTATCCGGGAGAATGCCTCGGTCTGGTCGGCGACAATGCGGCCGGCAAATCGACTCTGACCAAGATCATCTCCGGCACCTACATTCCCGACGATGGCTCGATCTCGATCGAGGGGCAGGAGGTCCGCTTCAGCGGGCCGGCCGATGCCCGTGACCGCAACATCGAGATGGTGTTTCAGGACCTGAGCCTCTGCGACCATGTCGATGTGGTGGGCAATCTCTTCCTCGGCCGTGAACTGACCAAGGGGCCGTTCCTCGATCGCCCGCGCATGATGACGGAAGCCCGCGCCATGCTGGATGCGCTGGAAATCCGCATTCCGCGCCTCGGGGCCAAGGTGGAGAAACTGTCCGGCGGCCAGCGACAGGCGATTGCGATCGCCCGGGCGGCCTCGTTCAATCCGAAGGTCCTGATCATGGACGAGCCGACATCCGCGCTGGCTGTCGCCGAGGTGGAGGCCGTGCTCAACCTGATCAACCGGGTCAAGGCCAAGGGCGTCTCGGTGATCCTCATCACCCACCGCCTGCAGGATCTGTTCCGCGTCTGCGATCGTATCGCCGTCATGTACGAGGGCACCAAGGTTGCCGAGCGCGATATCGGCAAGACCGACCTGCAGGACCTCGTGCAGCTTATCGTCGGAGGCAGACATTGAGCGCCTATACCGAACGCGCGGCCGGATCGCCGGTCGCAGACTTCCTTTCCGAGCATGCGCAGGTCCTGTCGATCACCGCATTCTTCCTCGCCTGCCTCTTGTTCTTCTCCGTCACCACGGACACGTTTCTGACGCTCGGCAACATCCTCAACGTGTTGCGCCAGGCCGCCCCGATCCTCGTCGTGGCCGTCGCGATGACGCTTGTCATCATCACCGGCGGCATAGACCTTTCGGTCGGCTCGCAGGTGGCGCTGGTCAATGCAGTCGCAGCCATCATCATGGCAATGGGCTATCCTTGGCCGGTTGTCGTCGTCGGCATGATCGCCTTCGGCGCGTTTCTCGGGATGGCGCAGGGATGGTTCGTCGCCTATCAGGGTATCCCGGCCTTCATCGTGACGCTTGCGGGCCTTTCGATCCTGCGTGGTTTCGCACTCTGGCTGACACAGGGCTATTCGATCCCGATCAAGGACGCGCCCGGCTTCTTCGCGCTCGGACGCGGTGAACTTCTCGGCATTCCGGTGCCGGCACTGATCGCGATACTCGTGGCAGCGATCGGCTATGTCATCATCGCCTATACGAAATACGGCCGACAGGTCGTTGCCGTCGGCTCCAATCTCGAGGCTGCCCGCCGGGTCGGCATGCCGGCGAAATGGATCCTTGCCTCCGTCTACATGGTCTGCGGCATCGCCTGTGCGCTGGCGGGACTTCTCATCGCCGCGCGCCTCGGTTCCGGTTCGTCCAACGCGGCGGTCGGTTTCGAGCTGCAGGTCATTGCGGCGGTGGTGCTCGGCGGCACGTCCTTGATGGGCGGGCGTGGCAGCATTCTCGGCACCGTGCTCGGTACCCTGACCATCGCGGTCATCGGCAACGGGTTGATCCTGATGCATATCTCGCCCTTCTTCACCCAGATCGTGACGGGCGCGATCATCCTCGTGGCGATCTGGCTCAACACCAAGATCTTCACCACCAACTTCCGCTTCGGCGGAAAGAAGACGTGAGGGTGGGATGAGCGAATTATCGGAAGCCCATGTGCACTCCGGCAGGGTGATGACGGTGGCGGGGGCGATCCCCGTCTCCGACCTCGGGGTCACCCTGATGCACGAGCACATCCTCAACGACTGCCGCTGCTGGTGGCATGCGCCGAAGACGCCGGAGCGGCAATATCTGGCCGACAGCTTCGTCTGCATCGAGATCCTGAGCGAGTTGCATCAGGACCCCTTCGTCAACAAGCACAATATCACGCTGGACGACGAACCGCTGGCGATCACCGAGCTCAAGGACTTTGCCAGGCATGGCGGCCACACGGTCGTCGAGCCGACCTGCCAGGGGATCGGCCGCGATCCACGGGCGCTCAAGCGGATATCGCAGGGCTCCGGGCTCAACATCATCATGGGCGCCGGCTACTATCTCGGCTCCTCCCATCCGGCGAAGGTCGCCGGAATGTCGATCGACGAGATCGCCGACGAGATCGTTCATGAGGCGACAGTCGGCGTCGACGGCACGGACATCAAGGTCGGGCTGATCGGCGAGATCGGCGTGTCGTCGGACTTCACCGATCAGGAAGAGAAGTCGCTGAGGGCGGCGGCCCGGGCGCAGGCGCGGACCGGGTTGCCCCTGATGGTGCATCTGCCGGGATGGTTCCGGCTGGGCCACAAGGTGCTCGACATCGCGGCCGAGGAGGGGGCAGGGCTCCGTCATACCGTCCTTTGCCACATGAACCCGTCGCATGATGACCTCGCCTATCAGGAAGAGCTGGCATCCCGCGGCGCATTCCTGGAATACGACATGATCGGCATGGACTTCTTCTATGCCGATCAGCAGGTGCAGTGCCCGAGCGACGAAGAGGCGGCGCGTGCGATCGTCAAGCTGATCGAGCGTGGCCATATCGACCGCATCCTGCTGTCCCACGACGTGTTCCTGAAGATGATGCTGACAAGATATGGCGGCAACGGATACGCCTACATCCTCAAGCATTTCCTGCCGCGCCTGAAGCGGCATGGCGTCACTGATGCGCAGCTCGACATCCTCATGCGCGACAATCCGAGATCGGTGTTCGAGGCCAGTCCCTGATCACCAGAACGACCACAGGAATGGAAAGACCATGACCAAGAAAGTCCTCCTCGTCGGCGAGAGCTGGGTCAGCTCCGCCACCCACTACAAAGGCTTCGACCAGTTCGGCAGCGTAACCTTCCATCTCGGCGCCGAGCCGCTGGTGAAGGCGCTAGAGGGCAGCGAGTACAATCTGACCTACATGCCCGCCCATGAGGCCGTGGAAAAATTCCCCTTCGAGATGGAGGGGCTCGACGCCTATGACGTGATCATCCTCTCCGACATCGGGGCTAACTCGCTGCTGCTGCCGCCCGCCGTCTGGCTGCATTCGAAGACCGTGCCGAACCGCCTCAAGCTGATCAAGGCATGGGTGGAAAAGGGCGGTGGCCTGCTGATGGTCGGCGGCTATTTCTCCTTCCAGGGGATAGACGGCAAGGCACGCTGGCGCCGCACGGCGGTTGAGGACGTACTGCCGGTCACCTGCCTTCCCTATGACGATCGCGTCGAGATCCCGGAAGGCGCAACGGCCGTCGTCACCAAGGCGGAGCATCCGACGGCTGCCGGCATGACCGGCGAATGGCCGCTGCTACTAGGTGTCAACGAAGTGGAAGTGCGCGACCGTGATGATGTCGATGTCGTTGCCCGCCTGCCTGAAGATCAGGGCGGCCATCCGCTGCTCGTGACCGGCGCATTCGGCAAGGGTCGCAGTGCCGCCTGGACTTCGGACATCGGACCGCACTGGCTGTCACCCGCATTCTGCGAATGGGAGGGCTATGGCCGACTGTGGAAGAACATCTTGGGGTGGCTGAGCGAGAAGGGGTGATCGGGGCTGGAGATCCATAACGCGCCCGTTAGCTCTCCTCCGTCATGCCGGACTTGACCCGGCATCCAGCGCGATCAAGTCCTTGATCGCAAGAAACTCTTTCCACCACGCAGACGCGCGGTGGCTGGATCCCGGATCAAGTCCGGGATGATGGAAAAGGGGCCGGTCAGCCCGCCAAAATCTTGCCAAGCTCGGCGCCGGTCGGGAAGGCCGAGCGGGTGCCGCGGCGGCTGACGGTCAGTGCGGATGCTGCGGCGGCATGCCCGATGGCGCGGGTGTCGAGTTCGACGCCGCGCAGGGCGGCCGAGGCAAGGGCGACCGCCATGAACGTGTCGCCGGCGCCTGTGGTGTCGATCGCGGTCGTGGCGACCGCCGGAATGCTGGCGATTTCCGCGCCGCGGCTCGCAAGCAGGGCGCCGTCGCCGCCGAGTGTCAGGACGACATGGCGGACGCCGGACTGCAGCAGCTTTTCGGTCGCGGCGATGTCGGAAGAGCCGGTCAGGCGTTCAGCCTCGCCGCGGTTGAGGAAGACGATGTCGATCAGCGGCCAGAACCTGGCGAAATACGGCCTGAGCGGCGAGGGGTTGAAGGCGGTGACGAGGCCGCGGCGGCGCGCCTCTTCAAGAAGCGCAAAGGTCGTGGCTTCGGAGAGATTGCCCTGCAGGACCATGAGGTCACCGGCGGTGGCGGTATCGAGTGCGGCGATCGCTTCGTCCGGCGAAAGCGAGCCGGCGGAATCGGTGGTGGTGATGACGGCGTTCTCGCCGTCGGGCGTGGTGAAGATGATGGAGAAGTCGCTGGAATGGCCGGCAAGCGCGATCAGCTTCGCGTCGACAGGTTCCGGCACGAGCTGATCATGAATGGTCTGGGCGCGGAAATCCTCGCCCACGGCCGCGACAAGGGCGGTGGAGAGCCCCGTTCGGGCCATGACCACGGCCTGGTTCGCACCCTTGCCGCCGAGGTCGCGCGTTTCTTCGCGACCGAGGATCGAAGCTCCGGCTTCCGGCATGGTCGATACGGATATGGTTTCGTCGACGCAGACGTTACCGATGACATAGGCACGAACAGTGGCAGGCATTTGGTCAGGCATGTCTGGCCTTCGAAAGGAAATGAAAATGCAGACGATATCGGACAACAATTCGAGCGCCATAAGGGAAATATTCGGCACTGACAAGGCGCTGATCGGCATGATCCATTGCCAGCCGTTTCCCGGCGCGCCGCGCTATCGCGGGGCCCCGATTGAGACCGTCTACGACGCGGCCATGCGGGACGCCGAGGCTTTGATAGAAGGCGGGCTGCACGGGCTGATCATCGAAAACCACGGCGACATCCCATTTTCCAAGCCTGATGATATCGGCCCCGAGACATCCGCGTTCATGTCCGTCATCACCGACCGGATCGCGCGTGCGACCGGCATCCCGCTCGGCATCAACGTCCTGGCAAACGCGCCGATCCCGGCCTTTGCCATCGCCATGGCCGGCGGCGCCAAGTTCATCCGCGTCAATCAGTGGGCCAATGCCTATGTCGCCAACGAAGGCTTCATGGAAGGCCGTGCGGCTGAAGCCATGCGCTACCGCTCGCTCCTGCGCGCCGAACATATCAAGGTCTTTGCCGATAGCCATGTGAAGCACGGCGCGCATGCGATCACCGCCGACCGGACGATCGAGGAACTGACCCGCGACCTCGCCTTCTTCGATGCCGACGCGGTGATCGCGACCGGCCAGCGCACCGGCAATTCCGCGACGGTGGAGGAGATCGAGACGGTTGCGTCCGCCACCCATCTGCCGCTTCTCGTCGGGTCCGGCGTCACCAAGGACAATATCGTCGAGATCCTGAAGCGCACCAACGGCGTCATCGTCGCCTCTTCGCTGAAGGAAGGCGGGGTGTGGTGGAACCCGGTCGAGCCTGCCCGCGTGAAAGCGTTCGTCGAAGCCGCTCGCCCGGCATTGGGTGCGTGAGATGAGCGAGACGCTGTCCGAGCAGATTCTGCGCGAGAACAAGGTTGTCTTCGATGCGATGGTCGGCCATCGCTTCGTCGAGGATATCAAGGCGGATCGCCTGCCCAAGGCGGTGTTCGAACGCTACCTCGTGTTCGAAGGCGCCTTCGTCGATACCGCCATCTCGATCTTCGCGTTTGCTGCCGCCAAGGCGGAGACGATCGCGCAGAAGCGATGGCTGATCGGCGTGCTCGACGCACTGGCCAACCAGCAGATCGCCTATTTCGAGAAGACCTTTGCCGAGCGCGGTATCGATCCCGCTGCCTTCGATACGTCCATCCCCGAAGTCGCGGCGTTCTGCGACGGCATGTTCGCAATCTCTCGTGACGGCGGCTATCTCGACACGGTCGCTGCCATGTTCGCAGCCGAGTGGATGTACTGGACATGGTCGAAGGAGACCGCGCGGCATCCGATGAGCGATCCACTCCTGAAGGAGTGGGTGGATCTTCACGCGCACGAGGATTTCGCGGCGCAGGCCAGGTGGCTGAAGGCGGAACTCGACGCGGCCGGCGAGGGCATGGACCTGGAGGAGCGTTCGCGCCTCAGCGGTATTTTCGGCCATGCGCAGGCACTCGAGATCGCCTTCCACGATGCTCCCTATCTCTGAGGAAAAGCGAATGATCGAGATCGACGGCAACCGTCTCAATGGCAGGGTCGAGGCCTTCGCTGTCATCGGCGCCACGCAGAAGGGGGGCGTCAATCGCCAAGCCCTGGCGGAGGGCGACCGCCGCGCTCGACAGCTTCTCGCAGATCTCGCCCGGGCCAGGGGCTTCTCCGTCTCGCAGGACCCGATGGCGAACCTCTTCATTCGTCGCGAAGGTCGGGACGACAGCCTCGCGCCGCTTTTGATCGGCAGCCACCTCGACAGCCAGCCGGCAGGTGGCCGTTTCGACGGTGCGCTTGGCACGCTGTCAGCGTTCGAGGTGCTGGAAAGCCTCGAGGATGCCGGTATCGAGACGGAGCGTCCGGTTGTGGTGGTGGCATGGACGAACGAGGAAGGCTGCCGTTTCGCGCCAGGCTGCATGGGGTCCATGGCGTTTTCTGCGGGGGAAATCCCGAGCGAATGGCATAGGAAGCTTGCGACCGATGGGGCGCCGTTCGCCGGCGAACTGACCGCGACGATCGAAAGTCTGCCGGGGGCACAGATGGTCCCGCTCGGCTTTCCCGTCCATGCCTATCTCGAAGTGCATATCGAACAGGGCCCGTCGCTTGAGGCGAACGATATCCCGATCGGCGTCGTCGGCGGCATCCAGGGTACGCGGTGGCTGGATGTGACGGTGAGGGGGCAGACGGCGCATGCCGGCACCACGGGGTTGGCATATCGCAGAGACCCGTTGCGGGCGCTGACTGCGGGACTTGCCAACCTCTATGAAGCCATCATGCCCGCCGATGCCGATGCAAGGTTCACGATCGGGCGCATCTCGGTCGAGCCCGGCTCGGTCAATGCCATTCCCGAGGAAGCCCGCTGCACGGTCGACATCCGACACCCCGATCCGGACAGGCTGGATGAACTCGAGAAACAGGTTGCGTCCGCCATCGAGAAAGAGGCCGGACAGCAGCGCTGCTCGGTCTCCATCGCGCGATCCTTCGACATGCCTCCCTGCACGTTCCCGCCGGAACTGCAGGACACGATCGAGCGGGCTGCTGCGAACGCAGGCTTCAAGAGCACGCGCATGCTGTCTGGAGCATTTCACGACGCGCTGTTCGTCAATCGTGTCGCACCGGCGTCGATGATTTTCGTTCCCTGCCGAGACGGATTGAGCCACAACGAGGCGGAATTCGTCGAGCCCCGACACGCGGTCGCCGGCTGCCAGGTGCTGGCGCGTGCCACGGTGTCTCTCGCGGGCGAAACGCGCCGTTGAAATGTGCCGAGCGGATGGATTGAAATATTTTCAATTTCAGGATTTTGAAGCCATGCGTTCTAACGGATGGGGCGAGGCGCTTGGTGCTCAAGGTGAATTTCCCGGATAATTGGAAAAATGTTTCTTTGACGGCTGCAAGGCCCACCCATACGCTTTGAAGCGCTTCAATCGGCGGGGAACTGATGAAAAAGGGCCGTCCCACCATCACGGATGTTGCGCGTGCAGCCGGTGTTTCGGTCGGTACCGTGTCAAATTTCCTCAATGGGACAGTGCCCGTCAAAGCCGAGACCGCTGAGAAGATCCAGGTCGCAATCCAGAAGCTGGCCTATCGGCCAAGCGTGTTTGCGCGATCGTTGCCGATGATGTCGGCCCGCAGGGTCAAGGCTGCTGAGGGCAATCCGCGGCTTCTGGTGGTCGGCCACATCTGTGTGGATTATCTCTGCCGCGTGCAGGTCCTGCCCCATCGCGACGACCGGGTGGCGGCGAGCCATATCGACAAGGCGCTTGGCGGTCCGGCGGCGAACCTTGCCGTCGCGGCTGCCGCGGTCGGCGATCCCTTTGGTTTGCAGATCGATCTCGCCACGGCTGTCGGCGATGATGCCGACAGCGAATGGGCCATGGCGGAATTGCTCGCCCATGGCATCAACGTGCTGCCGATCCGCCGGCCGGGCAAGAACCGGTTGCCGCGGGCAATGGTGATCATCGAGGCCAATGGCGGCCGTACGATCATCCACGAGACCTTCGAACTCAGCGAGATCGACCTTACCGCGAACATGGATATTGCCCCCGGTCCGGTGCGCTCCTGCCTGCATATCGAGGGCTTCCACTACGAGCGGATGATGCCGTCGATCGCGCGCTTCCATCAGGCCGGCTGGAATGTGAGCCTGCATACGGCAGGATTGCCGGAAGGCTCGCGCAATCCGGAAGCCTTCGAGCGGTTGATCGGCCAGGTCGACCTCACCTTCATCAACGACGACACGCTGCGCGAGATCTATTCCATTCGCACGCCGCTTGCCTCGATGATCGAGGAAGCCGCCCGCACGATCGCGCGGGTCCGGCCGCGCGGCGACGTGGTGCTGACGCTTGGCGAATTCGGCGCCGTCGTCTTTCGCAACGGCGGCGGTCCGCCGATCGAGGTGCCGGCGCTTCCGGTCAGCCGGGTCGACGCAACGGGTGCAGGCGATGCATTCGCCGGAATTTTCCTGAGCCTCTGGCTGCATGGGCGCTCCCTCCTGGAGGCGGCGCGCCACGCGGCCGTGGGCGCAAGCCTGACCACGACCGCCGAAGGGGCGCAGGGCCGCACCGCGACAGCACAGGAACTCGAAACCCTGCTCTGCGCCGTGGAGGCGAAGGCGGGCTGATCTCAAGACATATGGAATCCAAGGACAAGGAGACTGACATGGTGACGAAGGTTTTGCTGGTAGGAGAGAGCTGGGTCAGCTCGGCAACCCATTACAAGGGGTTCGACCAGTTCGGCAGCGTAACCTTCCATCTCGGCGCCGAACCGCTGGTCGCAGCACTTCAGGGCGACGAGTTCGACATCACCTACATGACGGCGCATGACTGCGTCGAAAAGTTTCCCTTCACGCTCGAGGGCCTGTCCGAATATCAGGTCATCCTGCTCTCCGATATCGGCGCGAATTCACTGCTCCTGCCGCCGGCCGTATGGCTGCATGGCAAGCCGGTTCCCAACCGCCTGAAAATCATCCGCGAGTGGATCAAGGCCGGTGGTGGCCTCGTCATGGCCGGCGGCTATTTCTCCTTCCAGGGCATAGACGGCAAGGCGCGCTGGCGCCGCACACCGGTGGAAGAGGCTCTCCCCGTCACGTGCCTGCCTTATGACGACCGGCTGGAGGTTCCGGACGGCTTCAAGGCGGTCGTCACGGGTGCGAAGTCCCACCCCATTCTCGTAGGCATCGACGGGGAGTGGCCGCTGCTTCTTGGAGCCAACGAGGTCGTCGCCAAGGAAGGCGAAGACGTCGAGGTGCTTGCCAAGCTTCCGGAAGAGGAAGGCGGCCATCCGCTCCTCGTCACCGGCAGCTACGGCAAGGGCCGCACCGTCGCCTGGACATCCGACATCGGGCCGCACTGGGTACCGAACGAATTCATTGCCTGGCCCGGCTACGCGACAATCTGGAAGAACATTCTTCGCTGGGCAGCTAAGGCCAACTGAGCGGCCGCAAAGGATAGCACGATGACCGTTCCATTCCTGCGCGCAACCGGCATTACGAAACGCTTCGGCGCCCTTACAGCACTCAAGGGCGTCGATATCGAGATCAATGGCGGCGAGGTTCTGGCACTTCTCGGCGACAACGGCGCCGGCAAGTCCACCTTCATCAAGATCCTTGCCGGTGCTCATCCCCAGAGCGAAGGTGAACTTCTGGTCGAGGGGCAGTCGGTGCAGTTCTCCTCGCCGAAGGATGCTGCAAGCTCCGGTATTGCGACAATCTTCCAGGAACTCGCGTTGTCAGAGAACCTGTCGATCTCTGAGAACGTCTTTCTCGGACGGGAGCTGAAGCGCTCGGTGCTTGGGATTCCGTTTTTGCGGCGCAAGGCGATGCGCGACAGGGTGGATGGCCTTCTGCATGAGCTGGACGCCCATATTTCCGATCCGGAAGCGCCGGTCGGCAGCCTTTCTGGCGGCCAGCGTCAGGCGGTTGCGATCTGCCGGGCGCTCAATCTCAATGCAAAGCTTGTCATCATGGACGAGCCGACGGCGGCCCTGGCCGTCGCCGAAACCCGAAAGGTGCTCCAACTCACCCGCAAGCTTGCAGAACGTGGCTGCGCGGTCGTGCTAATCAGCCACAACATTGCCGATGTCTTCGAGGTCGCTGACCGCATGGTCGTCTTCCGCCGCGGCCGCAAGGTCGCCGAGCGGCGAAAGGAAGAGACCAATCCCGAAGAGATCGTCTCCCTCATCACAGGCGCTCATCCCGACGTGCGGGCGCTTGAACAAAACAATCAATAAAGCGCGTCCAACCGTTCCAGAGAGGTTCCCATGCTCAATACAGTCAAGAATGCCTTTGTCTTATCAGCATTGACACTCGCCCTCAGCTCCACTGCCTTCGCCCAGGACAAGCCGAAGGTCGCCTTCGTGCCGCAGCTGATCGGCATTCCCTATTTCAACGCCATGGAGGCCGGTGGCAAGCGTGCCGCTGAAGAACTCGGCGTCGAATTCATCTATTCCGGCCCGGTCGATACCAACCCCGTCGACCAGCTCCAGATCGTCCAGAACCTGATCGACCAAGGCGTCAGCGCCGTCTCGGTCAGCGTGCTCGACGCGTCTGCCATAGCTCCCGTCGTCGAGGCCGCCAAGGCCAAGGGCGCCAAGCTGTTCACTAGCGACAGCGACGCTCCCGACAGCGGTCGCGCCGTCTACGTCGCGCAGGCGACCGACGAGGGCCTCGGCACGACGATCATCGACGAACTGGTCAAGCGCGTCGGTGAAGACGCCAAGATCGGCATCGTTTCGGGCGAGGCGACGGCCTCCAACCTCAATGCCTGGATCGGCTTCATGCAGAGCCACGCGAAGGAGAAGTATCCGAAGCTGACGCTGCTCGAGCCGCAATATGCCGGTGGCACCGCCCAGCGTGCGGCGCAGATCGCCGGCGACCTGATGACCGCTAACCCTGATATCAAGGGCATCATCGCGGTCGCATCCTCGACATGCCCAGGCGTCGCCCAGGCGATCGAGACGGCCGGCAAGACAGGCACGGTTGTCGGCACCGGCTATTGCAGCCCGAACACCGCCCGCGCCTACCTAAAGAGCGGCTCGTTCGGCTTCTCGGTGCTCTGGGATCCGGCGCAGCTCGGCTACCTGACGGTATGGGCCGGCAAGCAACTGATCGACGGCAAAGCATTCGAGGCCGAAAACAGCGTGCCGGGCTTTGCCTCGCCGGTCACCTACGACGCCGACAGCGGCATCCTGCTGCTCGGCCCGCCGGCCGTCTTCACTGCTGAAAACGTCGACAAGTTCGACTTCTAAGGCCGGATAAAGTCTGTGATGCGACAGTCAAGTCCACGTCTTCTCGCCATCGGCGGACGTGAATGGGCGCTGCTTGGCGCCGTCATTCTCGCCTCGATCGTCTTTTCTGTCGCGTCACCCTATTTCGCGACGGCAGGCAATGCCGCGACCATCGTCCGCAACAGCACCGAGCTGATGCTGGCGGGGCTCGGCATGACCCTGCTGCTTGCCATGGGCAGCATCGACGTGTCGATCGGCATCCTCATGGGGCTTGCCGCAATCGCTGTCGCCCACGCCCTGCTGGCGTCGGTATCTCCGGCGCTCGCCTTGCTCGTCGGCCCGGTCACCGGTGCCGGCCTCGGCCTCGTGACGGCGCTGGTCGTCGTCCTTGGCCGCGTGCCGGCGATCGTCGGCACGCTCGGCCTGCTCGGGGTCTACCGCATGGGCATATTCGCCCTTCTCGGGGGGCAGTGGCTTTCCGGGCTGCCCGCCGACCTGACGGCGCTGCTGTCGAGCGCCTTGTTCGGCATACCCCTTTCCGTCTTCGTCATCGGGCTCGCCTATCTCGCGGTGTGGCTGGCGCTTCGCCGTACGCCCTATGGCCCGCATCTGCTTTCGATCGGCAACGCCGAGGAGAAGGCGCGGCTCTCAGGCGTTCCCGTGACCAAGGTCAGGATCGCGACCTTCGTTATCAGCGGCGCACTGACCGGCCTTGCAGCGAGCTTCTACGTCGCAAATTACCGAAATGTCGAAATGGCGATCGGCAGCACGCTGGCGCTCGATGCGATCGCCGCTGTCGTTCTGGGCGGTACCAGCATCATGGGCGGGCGCTGCAGCCTGCTGGGCACCGCGCTCGGCGTCATCCTGCTGCGCATCCTGCAGAACGGCCTGCTTTTGATGGGCGTGCCATCGCTCTGGCAGCCGGTGGTGACGGGAGCGCTGCTGATTGGCGTGCTCGCGCTCGAACTTCCGGTCTCGCGCATGGGCGAGATGAAGACGAAGTGGATGCAGCGATGAAGAGCCCTTTGAAACCGGCCGGCTCCAGCCGCATCCTTCTGCTTCTCGCCGTCCTGTGGCTTGCCGTCATTCTGCTTTTCGCGGCCCTGAAGCCGACGATGTTCAGCGCCTCGACGCTGACGACCATTCTGCAATTCTCGACCATTCTGGCGCTCGTGTCGCTCGGCCAATGCCTCGTCATTCTGGCGGGCGGCGCCGGCATCGATCTCTCGGTCGGTGGCATCGTTTCGCTGTCCGTCGTGCTCGCCATGCTCGCGGTCAAGGCCGGTCTGCCGCCGGCGCTTCTGCCGGTTGGCTGTATCCTAGCGGGCCTCCTGCTCGGCTTGCTGAACGGCATCCTCGTCACGCGGCTGAAGATCCTGCCGCTGATCGCGACGCTCGGCACGCTCTTCGTCTATTCCGGGCTGGCGCTGGCTCTGACCGGTGGCGCGGCACAGTCGGGCGTGCCGACCTGGCTGCTTCCCTGGGGGCGGGGAATGATCCTGTCGCTGCCGATGCCCTTCGTGACTGTGGTCCTGCCGGTCTTCATCATCGCCGCCGTGCTGCTTCTCTACAGCGCCTGGGGCCGCTGGCTGTTTGCCATGGGTTTCAACGAACGCTCGGCACGTCTCGTCGGCATTCCCGTCGATGGCGCCCGGCTGCTTGTCTATGGCCTGAGCGGCCTGTTCGCTGGGCTGGCGGGGCTTGTGTCGCTTGCCTGGCTCGGAAGCGCCAGGCCGAATATCGGACAGAACCTGGAACTTGAATCGCTGACGGCGGTGATGCTCGGCGGTGTTGCCATCACCGGTGGTGTCGGTGGCGTCGGCGGCGTGATCGCGGCCGTGATCCTCCTCGTCACCCTGAAGACCGGGCTTCTGCAGCTCAACGTCAACACCGTCTGGCAGGTCGGCATCGTCGGCGGGCTGCTGATCGCCGTCCTGCTCATCGAACGTCTTTCAAAACGCTGGAGTTAAGCATGCCATCCATCGAAGAACAGATCGCCGACCGCGTCGAAGCCGCAGAAGCGCGCATCGTCCAGACGCTGAGCGACCTCGTCGCCTTCCCGTCGATCGTCAAGTCGAACCCGAAGGAAGCAGGGCCCGGCGAGCGCGACTGCCAGCTCTACCTGCAGAAGCGGCTGGAAGCACTCGGCTTCACCACCGACCTGTGGGACCCGGACGGCCCGGCGCTCTACGCCAAGTATGAAGGCCGCCCCGGCGCCAACAAGGGCCGCACATTCGAAGGCCGCCCGAACCTCGGCGGGACGCTGAAAGGGACCGGCGATGGCCGCTCGATCATGCTGACCGGCCATATCGACGTGGTGCCGCCGGGAGCAGCAGAACACTGGACCACCGATCCCTTCGTCCCGGTCCTGAAGGATGGCTTCCTGCATGGCCGTGGCACCGTCGACATGAAGGGCGGCGTCGCCTGCATGCTGATGGCGGTCGAGATCCTGAAGGAGATGGGGATCGAACTGAAGGGCGATGTCGTGTTCACCACCGTGGTGGATGAGGAGATCGGCGGCATGGGCTCGCTTGCCATGGTCGATCGCGGCTTCAAGGCTGATGCCGGCATCATGACGGAGCCGACCGCAAACCGCATCGCCCCGCTCTGCCACGGCATTCTCTGGGGCAGGATCGTCATCGACGGTATCGGCGGCCATGCCGAACTCACACCGAATGCCTGGTATACGAGCGGCCCGGTCGATGCCGTGCAGCTCTGCCGCCAGATGCTGGACGGCATCGATATCCTCAACCGCCGCTGGATGTTCGATCCGAAGAAGAACCACCCGCTGATGGACCTGCCGAACCAGATCATCGTCACCCAGATGAACGCCGGCGAACATCCGTCCTCCATGGCCGGCCGTGCCGAGATCATCATCGACGCACAATATCTGCCGAGCGAGAAGGACGAGTTCGGCCTCGGCGGCCATGTGAAGCGCGAGATCGAGGAACACGTTCGAAACGTCTGCCAGGCGGATCCGTATCTGCGGGAGCATCCGGCGCGTGTCGAATGGATCCTCGATGCGGATTGCGCGGAAATCCCGGCCGACAGCCCGTTCGTCTCGATCTTCCAGCAGGCGGTCGAGACAGCCAATCTGTCGCCTGCGCTTTCAGGCTTCGGAGCCCATAGCGACATCGGCCTGCCGACCGGACTTGGCAACACCCCGACGGTCAACTTCGGCCCCGGCGATCCGGCACAGGCGCATCAGCCGAACGAGAGGGTGTCGGTTCGCGACCTCGTCGATTGCACCAAGGCGATTGCACTCGCGGTTCACAAGTGGTCCGGCTGACCTGGACGCACAGGCTGTATCGATCGGCTCTATCATGAGAAAGTCTCTGATTACGTGTCACCGATAAGCAAGGCTGCAGATTGCGAGCATCGGGGTCGAATGTTGGCTGCGCTCAAGAGCGGAGACTTTATAAGTCTCTGTGCTATCAGGCCCCCGCAACCAAATCGATCGCAAAAACCCCGTCGCATAGCGACGGGGTTTTTGCGTTTCCGGGATGAATTGCCGGAGGATAATTGGGCTCAGGCCCGGTGTTGCGCAGTTGAGATCGCGCCGCACCGCAATTGGCGGCTACCGACCCGAATATAGCAACCAAAGACCGCCAGAGTGAACTCACAACGGGATGGAACTGGGAGGCAGGCCGTCCTCCAGAACATCAACCATGCGGTCGAGGAGGCGCGCGCATTTCTCCATCTGATCCATTTCGACATATTCGTCGGGCTTGTGCCCTTGCGCCATCTCGCCAGGGCCGCAGATCAGCACGGGGATATCGAGTCCTTCGGCGAAAAGGCCACCCTCCGTGCCGAAGGCCACCTTGATTGTCGGCAGATCGGTATCAAGAAGCGCTGCCAGGAGCGTCACGATGGGGCTGTCGGGCGGCGTATCGAGCCCCGGATAGCCTGACAGCGTCTCGATCCTGATCGCCGCGCCTGCAAAGCGATCTCGATGGGGGGCGACGATGGCTTCGGCATCAACAAACAGCTTCTGCAGGATTGCATCGGGATCGTCCGCAGCGACATGGCGGATCTCGAAGTCGATCTCGCAGGCGCCGGGCACGATGTTGAGGGCCTCACCGCCACGCATGATGCCGGCATGGATCGTCGAATAGGGTACCGCGTAGGCGGGATCCTGCGCACCGCTTGTGGCGAGTTCTGTCTGGCGCTCCTGCAAACGCTGCAGGAAGGCTGCACCGAGATGAAGGGCATTGAGGGCTTGCGGTGCCAAGGCAGAATGCCCTGTCTGGCCCTGACAACAGGCCCTGAGCGCCGTCTTTCCCTTGTGGCCCGTCGCAATGCGCATTCCCGTCGGCTCTCCGATCAGGCAGAAGGCGGGTCGCAGCGGCTCCTCAGCAAGACTTTCGATCATGCTCCTTACGCCGAGGCATCCAACTTCCTCATCGTAGGACAGCGCGAGGTGCAACGGGCGCTTCAGGTCGCGGTGCGCTGCCTTCAGCAGTGTATGGATCGCGACGGCGACGAAGCCTTTCATGTCGACGGTACCGCGACCATACCAGCGTCCACCTTCCTGTCGGAGGATAAAGGGATCGGAGCTCCAATCCTGACCTGACACCGGTACCACGTCGCTGTGTCCGGAGAGGATGATGCCGCCGTCAATCTCCGGCCCGATCGTCGCCCACAGATTGGCCCGGGTGCCATCGGGATGGGCAAACCGCCGGACCGTGATGCCTGCCGGCGCGAACAGGCTTTCCACATAGTCGAGAAGCGCCAGATTCGATTGCAGGGATAGCGTGCGGAAACCGATCAGTCGGGACAGGATCTCGGGAATTTCAGTTGGCATTGGCTTACGGTCCGGTTCTGCTGTCTATGGCCGGGCCGTACACAGCACGGGATTGATTGAATGTGTCGGTCACGTCCTCGAAGAGGTCACGATGCCGGGCAAGCCGCCGTTGTCCGCCGCTTCGTGGCAATGATCGATGAAGGCCTTAATCGTACGCGACACATGGGCGACCCGCGACATGGCCAACCCAAGCTGCAACGGTCGGACATCGCTTTCCAGCGGAATGAATCTCAGCGGCCTGCCATCGAGCGATTCCGTCGAAATCGTGCGCAGGTTCGTGATGCCAAAACCGTATCCGGATGCGACGAGGCTGCGTTGGACCGCGATCTCGACAGTGCGTTCGGAGATGCGCGGACGTCGTCCCAGATGACGAAAGTGGGACATGAAGTAATCGGCACTATGCGGCAGGTCGAGCAGGACCATGGAACGGTCCAGAAGGTCCTCCGGCCGCAGTCGTTCTCGCCCTGCGAGCGGATCGTCGGGGCTGATCATCACGAATGGTGGCAACGTGTGCAGTGGCTTGAAGGTGACGTCGCTGGGAAGCGCGAGATCGTAGGTCAACGCGACGTCTATGCGGCCTTGTCCCAGCGCCTCGAAGATTTGCGCCTGATCCAGTTCCTGCTGCGAAAAATCGACGTTCTCGTGCTTCTCTTCGAAGCCGCGCCGCAATTGCGGAATGATGATCTGGACGAACGTGCGCATGCAGCCGATGCGCAGAGAACCCCTCACCATGTCGGCGAAGACCGTCGCCAGGTCGTCCAGTCGGGCGGCTTCCGCCAATACCGCGCGCGCCTGTTCCATGAACCGCTTGCCCGTCGGCGTCAGAACGGACCCCTGCGCATGGCGACGGGTAAACAGCTGGACGCCGAACCCGGATTCCAACTGGGCGATGGCGGACGACATCGAGGGGGCGGAGACATTCTTCCTGTCGGCAGCCATGGCTATGCTGCCCACCTCGCCAACGGCGATGAAATATTCGAGCTGTCGAAGCGTGAACCGAAGCGGCATGTTTTCCGTCTCCTCTCGCTGTCGGCGCCTCCGGTCACTCGTCGCCGGGCACACCATAGGAAGGAGCGCTGCGTGGATCGAGCGCGCGGGTGACATAGGCATCCATCTGCGGCTCGAAGACCTTCCACGCTTCCGAGAGGGCTGCGATCGGGCAATCGGTGGTCCAGTCAATGCGCAATTCGGCAAGGGGCCAGCTTTGGCGATCCACCAACAGGAGCCCCGCCGAATGCACCGGCCCGGCTTCGCCACCCGAGGCAAGACCGGACACGAGCGCCTCCATCAGCCGATGGCCGAGCCCGCCGGTCGTCGTGCGAAAGGTGGCGACCATCGCTTCCGGGACAGCTGTATCGGCAAGAAGATTGCCTGCCGCGGCGACGTTCATGTCCTGTGCCTCGCTCCATCGTCCGAGAACTTCCGTCCCGGAGTAAATGGCGCTTTCGCCGGTACGCCCGACCGCCAGTACCTGACGCCATGCCATGTAATTGCCGGTGCGTTCAAGGATCGCCAATGCCTCGCCAGGCGTGGCGCCGCGCTCCATCAGGTCCAGGGCCTGGGGGCCGAGGCGCGGATCGGTGACGTTCTGGGTGGAGACGGCTCCGACACCCGCGCGGGCAAAGGCGCAGCGCGCCGCCACGGCGGGAGACGAGGAGGAAATGGCGAGGCCGAACATCCCCGTCTCGGGGCAGTGACCGACGATTGAAAATGTCATGGCGATTCCTCAATGGAATGGAATTTGGATCGGGCACTAGCTGGTCAATCCGGAATGACGGCCGTAGCGTCGATTTCCACCAGCCATTCCGGACGGGCGAGTGCTACGACCACCAGGCCGGTGCAGACCGGGTGAACGCCACGAATATAATCGCCCATGGTGCGATAGACGGCTTCGCGGTGACGCACGTCGGTGAGGTAGACGACGAGCTTGGTTACATGCTCCATCCTGCCGCCGCATTCCTCGACGAGCTGGCGGATGTTCTGCATGACCTTATGGGTCTGCTCGACCGGATCGTGGCTGTCGATGTTTTTTGCCGTATCAAGATCCTGCGGGCACTGGCCACGCAAAAAGATGGTCGTCCCGCGCGCGACCACCGCCTGCGCCAGATCGTTGTCGAGCTTCTGCTCCGGATAGGTTTCGCGGGTATTGAACTTGCGATGACGGATATGTGCCATATGAGCTGGTACCTTTTTGGCTGGTTGTTGCCGCGCCCGTTCGGCGCGGCGTCGGTTAGCTTGGAATTCGCCGGCTCTTGCTCTCGTGCTGGCGGACACTGAAGTCAGTGCAGTCTTGGGATCGCGTCATCGCCGCGTTCCTATGCCCGGGGCCGTGTTGCAGTCATTGCGGGGCGAGCGTCGAAGGTGGCCTGCCAATCGGCCAGCTGCTGGCGGCCGCTTCGCCAATCGAGATCGGGAAAGCGGAAATCGAGCCATCCCAGCGCGCAGGCATAGGAGATCGTGCCGATATCCACGGCGCTCAGGTCGGGAACGTCCGCGAGCATGGCATCGAGCGCATCCGCCACCTTTTCGCTCTGCTTGTCGATCCACTCGGACCAGCGCAGCTGCTCCGGCCGCAGGAGGTTCTCGTAGCGCACCAGCAATGCCGCATCGAGCAGGCCGTCGGCCAGAGCCTGCCGGCGCAAGGCCGACCAACGCGCCGGGCCGGCAAGCGGAAACAGTCGGGGCGATGCGATGCCGCTCTCTTCCGCCGCCAGCGTATCCATGTATTCGCAGATGACGCGGCTGTCATAGAGTGCCAGCCCGTTCGAGGTTCGGGCGGCAGGTACTTTGGCCAAGGGGTTGTAGGCCTGGATGCGGGTATCGCGGTCGATCGGATTTGCGGCGCTGTCGAGGATGTCGATCCGGTCGGCGAGGCCAAGTTCATGGGCGCAGGCCATGACCTTGCGTACGAAGGGTGAGGCCGAGCCCCAGTAAAGCGACAGGCGGGACGTGGTCATGCTTCCTCCGGCATCTGCAGGACGATCTTGCCGAAGTTCCGGCCGCTTTCGAGCAGGCGGTGCGCTTCGGCTGCCTGTGCGAGCGGCAGGACGGTGGCGATGACGGGGCGCACGCCCGTGCCACCGAGATGTGGCAGCAAATGCTGGGAGATGTCCCTGGCGATACCGGCTTTTTCCGCATCCGACTTCGGCCGCAGCGTCGAGGAGGTCAGCCATAGCCCTTTTCGCATCAAAAGCCCGAGGTCGACACCGGCTATTACTCCGGTCATGAAGGACAGACCGACATGGCGCCCGCCAGGCGCCATTACCGCCAGATGACGGGTAACGGCCTCGCCGCCGAGAATGTCGAGGACGACATCGACGCCACGACCTTCAGTCAGCGCCAGAATGCGGTCATCCCCGCCCGGTTCACGGTAGTCGATCGCGCAGACGCCCATTGCGGTGAGGCGGGCGCATTTTTCCGTTCCGCCCGCAGTCGCGATCACGCTTGCGCCCGCAGCCTGGGCGAGTTGCAGCGCCAGCGTACCGATGCCGGATGCGCCTCCCTCGATCAGAAGCACGTCGCCGGCGTTCAGCCTGCCCCGGTCGAAGAGATTATGCCAGATGGTGAAGAGCCCCTCGGGAAGAGCGGCAGCTTCTATCAGCGAGAGGCTCGCGGGGATCGGCAGGCAATGGTCGGCGCGGGCGCAGACATGTGTCGCATATCCACCCGCCTTGACCAGCGCCATGACCTCGGTTCCGACGAGACCGGGGTCGACGGCGTCACCACAGGCAATCACCCGTCCCGCCACCTCCAGCCCCAGAACGTCCGACACTTCCGCCGGCGCCGGCAGTGCGCCCGAGCGCTGCATGATGTCGGGCCGGTTGATGCCTGCGCAGGCAACGGCGATCAACACCTCGCCGGCGGCAGGATGCGGAACGTCGCGTTGCACCGATTTCAGGACTTCCGGCCCACCGGCGGTTTCGGCGATCACGGCAGTCATGGTGGGCGGGATGGCAGGAGCCTCGGCGGTCTCGGCGGTCATGGGGAATCTTCCGAATGAGGAATAATGTGCAGCGTCGGGCAGGGCGATGGCCCGTCCGACGCGCGCTGGCATCTGTCCTTAGTCCTTCGTGTAGGCAACGTAATTCCGCTGCACTACAATGTGGGTCGCGATGTATTTCGCGTCGTACCAGCATCCGTAGATGAAGGAGGATGCGCGGTTGGTGAGTTCAGGAAGGCCAAGAAAATAGATGCCCGTTTCCGCCGAGATGCCACGCTTGTGAAACGGGGTGCCGTCGTCGTGGAAGGCATCGACATCCAGCCAGCTGAAATCGAACTTGAAGCCGGTCGCCCAGATGATCGTCTTGATCCCGGCTGCGGCGAGATCGAGCTTGAGGATCGGATTTGCGATGCAGTCCGGGTTCGGCTGGATCTCCCAGGCTTCCGGCTCCAGCGGCAGGTCTATGCCGTTTCGCTCGACATAGGCATCGGCTTCGCGCAGCACGTCCAGATAGGCCCGATCGCCTTCGGCGATGTTGACGGCGAGGTCGTCGGCAACGGCGAGAATGCCGTTGTCGTAGCCGTTGGTCATGCCGAGGACGGTTACCCCGTTCTTGGCAAGGTTGCGGAAATCGATGGTCTTGCCGCCGTCATAGCCGCTGACGGCGAAGGCGACGTGCTTCTTCTTGGCGATCGTCTTGATCTCGTCCCACTTGCCCAGGACGCCCAGCCACCAGACGTAGTCGCGGGCGCGATAGGATCGGGGCGGGCGGTAGTGCTCGCCGATGGACAGGTAGACCTTGCGGCCGGCGCGCTGCAACTCTTCGGCGATCTGCGAACCGGAGGCTCCGCCGCCGACGACAAGCACGGCGCCATCCGCCAGTTGTCCTGGATTTCTGTAGGCCGACGAGTGGATCTGATGGATGTCGGCGTCTGCGGGGACGATCTCGGGATAGTGCGGCACCTGAAACGGACCGGTCGCGGCTACGACACGCTGGGCTTCGATCTGGCCCTCGGAGGTGGTGACCAGGAAGCCCGGGCGCCCCTTGTTGCGCTCGACGCGCTTGACCTCGACGCCGGTGCGGATCGGGGCGTCGATCATCTTGGCATAGTCTTCGAAATAGCGTGCCATTCTTTCCTTGGGAGGAAAGGTGTTGGGGGCGACGTCGTCGAATTCGAGGTTGGGAAAGCGGTCGTGCCATGCCGGGCCGTTGGCGACGAGGGAATCCCAACGTCCGGACCTCCACTGCTCCGCCACCCGGTTCCGCTCGAGAACAATGTGGGGGACACCGCAATCCTTCAGGTGTTCACTCATCGCGATCCCGGATTGACCGGCGCCAACCACGAGCGTGTCGATTTTTTCGATTGTCATCTCAACTTCCTAGATTTTGGCAACGCGACCAGACATGAGGTTCCGTCCCACGGAAGCCGGATGGCTGGCCGAAAATATATCCGGCAGAAACCTGCGGGTGACTGGACGAGGAGAAAAGAAGTATCTTCCTTGCTAGAAGCTCGGGAAAAACTTAGCGGCCGGCCGCGGGCTTTTCTCTCCGCCTTGTCGGCCCGGCGCGAGGCCGGACCAATGGATTGAGTGCGGACGTGCGTCGTCCAGCCGGCATTCGCGCACCGGCGAAAAAAGATCCAACAGCTCCCGATAACGTTCCCTCCCGTCCTCTATTTCAGCAGGTTCGGAAGGGCCGTCGAAAGGACCGGGAAAAGCGTCAACAGGATCAGGAACAGGAAGAGCGCGATGAGAAAGGGCATGTTTGCCTTCGTCACCTGCACGACGTCCTCGTTTCCGATCTTTGCCGCAACAAGCAGCGCGATCGCGACGGGCGGCGTCACCTGGCCGATAACGACTGTCATGACCATCAGCACGCCGAAGTGAACCAGATCGGCATCCATCATCATCAGCGACGGCAGAAGCACCGGCATGATCATCGGGATCAGCGGATCGAGAACCATGCCAGCGATCAGCGCGATGGTTAGGAGTGCAAAGATCTTGAGCACCGTATTCTCGAACGGGAATACCGTTTCCAGCCCGCTGGCGAGCGCTGCGGGAACGCCAGCCTGCGACAAAGCCCAGCCGAGGGCTGTCGAGAAGCCCACGACCATCAGCACTTCGCCGGTCAGGATGCAGGAATCGACAAGCGCACGGCGCAGGTTGGAGAGGGTCAGGGTCCGATAGACCACGGATGCCAGAATTAGTGCGTAGGCGACCGCGAACGCACCTGCTTCGGTTGCGGTGAACACTCCGAACATCAGGCCAAACAAAATGAGGCCTGGCATCCCGAGCGGCAGTATCGCATGCTTGCCCGTGCGGAGGACTTCAGCCCATTGGAACGTTCCCAAGGGCTTCCATCCATTTCGGCGTGCCAGGATGGAGATGGTGATCATCATCGCGAGCGCCATCAGAAGCCCCGGGACGACACCGGCCAGGAAAAGCGCGCCGAGCGAGGTTCCGGTGACCGCCGAGTAGAGGATCATCGGCGAGCTCGGTGGGATAAGAACGCCGATCCCCGAAGAGGTTGCCGTGACCGCGGCGGCAAACGGGCCCGGATAGCCATGGGCCTTGAGTTTCGGGATGGTGACGGAGCCGCTGCCGGCGAGATCGGCAACCGAGGTTCCGATCATGCCGCCGAACATGACGCTGGCGACGACATCGACATGGGCAAGGCCACCGCGAAGCCAGCCGACCAGCGCGACGCCGAAATCGAAGAGCTTGTCGGCTATCCCCGTGGCGTTCATGATGCCGCCCGCCAGAATGAAGAGCGGCAGCGTTATGAGAATGTAGTCTCCCACCCCGCCGAGCGTCTGCTGCGGCAAGGCCAGCTCCCAACCGCCGCTAAAGGCGATGAAGAACAGGACCGAGGCCGCAAGCGATATCACGATCGGCAGCCCGATCAGCACGAAGGCGCAAAGAACGAAAAGCGTTATGGCTGCAAGACCCAGCATCAGCCCTTCCTTTCTTCGACGATATTGAGGACGAAGGCGATGCCGAGGCCGGCGCAGGTAGCCAGGATGCCGGAGATGGCGACGGCCTTCGATATTCCGAGGATCGGGGTGCGGTCGGAACCGAAAATGCCGAGGTAGCGCCAGGCAAGCACGCCGACCACTGCCACGACCGCGATGGAAAACACCGACTGGAAGGTCGCCAGCCCATACCTCGAGATTCCGGTGAGGCGTCCTGTCCAGATGGCGCAGCTGATGAGTTCGTTCTTGAGCGCGCCGATGGTGATGCCGAGCGCGCCGAGCCACATCAGCAACGCGGTCACGATTTCCTCGGTCCAGGGCAGAGGCCTTGCGAATAGATAGCGCCCGAGTGAATTGGCGAGCACCAGGGCGACCAGAAACACCAGCAGCACGATCGCTGCGGTTTCGGCCAGCCACTGGAACGCTTTACGCAGCTTCGAGCGACGCGTGATATCCTCGCTCAGAATCTCGCTCGGGGTGGGAGCGGCCGCCTGCGTCATCGTTCGCTCCCCTCACGGATATAGCCTTTGAAAAGGCAACCGTAACCTGGGCGGGCACCCGAAACGCCTGCAAGCTCCAGGCAGTGCCAGAACGATGCCTGGTTCGCCGAAATCACCGGCTTGCCGAGGCGGTCCTCCAGCGCTTCGATTGCGCCGACGGTGCGGAAGTTGGTGCAGGAGACGAAGATCGCGCTGGCATCGGGATGGTCGACAGAGAGCACGTGGTCATAGACCTCCTCGATCGTGACTTCCGCCAGCGCGTGATCATCCGAGATGCTCAGATAGCCGCTCTTGACGACGGAGTGGCCATTCTCCTCCAGGAAGCGAATGGCACGTTCGTGGATCTCCGGAAGATAGGGCGTCGCGAGTGCAACCTTGCCCGCACCGACTTTCTTCAACGCGGCGAGCGTCGCCGTCGAAGCCGTCGTCACCTTGGGGCCTGGAACCCATTGCCTGATCTTCTCGATCAGCGCCTTGTCATAGGCGGTGCCATGCAGGAACGAGGCGCTGGTTCCGCCGAACAACAGGACGTCGATGGGGGCGGCGCCGGCCATGCGTGCCGCGGTTTCCAGTTCCGGGGCGTTCATCATTTCCTCGATGCCCTGAATGGTGACTTTCGGCAGTTTGATGCGGGCCGTGTGGGTCGATACGCCTTCTGCCGACATCGCCCACATTTCCTCTTCCATCACGACGCTGGAGGCGATGTAGATGAGGCCGATACGCGCCAGGCTGCCCGAGCCGTCGTAGCGAAAGCGCGGATAGGTTCCGGCTTGCGACGGAACCTGGGATGCGACGGCGGTCAACGAAGTGTCTCCTCGACCTTGGTCATGAATTCTGGTGTGACGACCTCTGCGATCTTCTCGCGAACCGGAGCGGCGGCAGACTGGAATGCGGCGACGTCCGGCTTGGTCACGGTTACGCCCGCCTTCTCGAATTCGGCGACAAGGCTTGCGTCGCTTGCGTCCGACAGGGCGCGGGTCTTCTCGACGCCGACCATGGCAGCGGCCTTGACCTTGGCCTTCAGGTCGTCGGAAAGCGCGTCAAACGCTGTCCCGTTCATCACCAGAGTGATCGGAGTATAGATGTGGTTGGTGAGGGAGATGTGGCTCTGCGTCTCGAAGAGGGAGAATTCCTTGATCACGGACAGCGGGTTTTCCTGCCCGTCGATGACGCCCTGCTTCAGGCCCATGTAGACCTCGCCGAGGGCGAGCGTCGTGGGGGCGGCGCCGAGCGTCTGGAATGCCATGATGCGGGTCGGGCTGTTCGGCGTGCGGATCTTGAGGCCGTTCAGATCGTCAGGTGTGCTGATCGCGCGCTTGGAATTGCTGATGACGCGTACGCCGAGTTCGCCGAAAGCCAATACTTCGAGATTGGCCTTTTCCTTCAACGAGGCCGCCATGATCTGGCCAAGTTCGCCGTCGAGCGCGGCGCGGGCCTGTTCCTTGCCGGAAAACAGGAACGGCGCATCGAAGACAGAAAACTTCGTGTCGAGTGCCGCAACACCGTCCGAGCCCAGCGGGATGACTTCGACCACGCCAGCGCGAATGAGTTCGGCAAGGGCGTTTTCGTCGCCGAGCGAACCGCCGTCGGCGAACTCGATGGCAAAGGCATCGCCGGTCGTCTTCTTGAGTTCGTCACGGAAGGCCACAAGCATGACATTGGTCGGATCGCCGCTGGTGGTCTCCACCGCCAGCCGCATCTTCGTCTGTGCTGCCGCCAGATCGGCGGACAGGACGCTGGCAACGATGCCGAGCGCAAGGCCCATTTTTCTCATCACGGTCATTTTGGTCACCCTCTTCTCTTGTTGGTGACCAATTATTCTTGATCAAAGTCAGAAAATTCAAGGTGTTTGGTGATTACAAAATGGGCAATACTTCGCTTTATTCCGATTAATTTATAGTCATTTGTCGCATTGTTGGAGCCCATATTATTCCGCGATTCCTATCATAAGCCGTGACTATCTCGATCCGTGAACTGGATAGGCTCCATCTCTTCGGCGTACAAAGTCTTGCTATGTCGAGACTGGGCTCCAACGGCGTGTTAGTGCAGCCTGGTGGGTGTTGGCTGCGCGGCTCCAAGTGGCGTGCGCGGCATTTCGCCAGCGTGTTGGAAGACACCTCAACGAGTTGGCGCATGCGTGTCATGCCCCGGTGTGTGAACCGACGTGCCGGTGCAAAAGAAACGGCCCATGCCATCTCCGGCAGGGCCGCGGGTCGGTGCGAGGCGTGCCCAAGCATCGGCGGTGTCAGGGTGCCTGCGTGACCGAAGGGGCTGCTCAATCGCCCTGCCTGGGGAAGGCTACCAGGTCCGTAGATGCCGGCCGGATACGAATGAGGTCTCCTGTCTTCGGCATCGATGGCGCATGCGCCCCGGAGGAGCGAAGCAGCACCGGCTGTGCGGCGTAGCCAGGCATATCAATGTAGAGATCTACATGGCCACCCTGGAAAACCTGTGTCCTGACCGTGCCCGGCAGCCCCGTCCCCGCTGCATCTCCATCGACCGGTATCAGATGTTCGGGCCTCACGAACAGGTCGACATCTGCGCCAGCCGTGAGCCCGGCAAGAGGAGCGGCCAAGACCTCGACGGTCAACGGTCCGAGAGCGACCTGCGCCATGGTTTCGTTTGCCGACAAGAGTTTGCCCGTCAGGACGCTGGCGTCGCCGATGAAGGAGGCGACAAAACGGTCCTGCGGCCGACGGTAGATGTCCTGCGGGCCAGCGATCTGGTGAATGCGCCCGGCCGACATGACGGCGATCCGGTCCGACATCGATAGCGCCTCAGCCTGGTCATGGGTCACGAAAATGGTCGTGACGCCCAGCCGCTGCTGGATTTCCTTGAGTTCGATCTGCATGGCGGCGCGCAGGTTCTTGTCCAACGCCGAAAACGGTTCGTCGAGCAGCAGCACCTTCGGGCGGATCACGAGCGCACGCGCCAACGCGACCCGCTGCTGCTGGCCGCCTGAAAGCTGCCGGGGCTTGCGGTCGCCGAATCCCGTAAGCTTGACCAGGGCGAGCGCCTCATCGACGCGCCGCTTGATTTCGCCGGCTTCGACGCCACGGGTCTTCAGGCCGTAGGCAACGTTGTTCGCCACCGTCATGTGCGGGAAGAGTGCATAGTTCTGGAAGACGATGCCGATCTCGCGCTTGTGGGCCGGTGTCTCGGTCACAAGCGTGCCGTCGATGAATATCTCGCCGGCATCTGCGTCCAGGAAGCCGGCAATCAGGTTGAGAAGCGTGGTCTTGCCGCAGCCGGACGGGCCGAGCAGCGTCATGAATTCACCCGGCACGATCTTCAGCCATGCCTCGTGCAGCGCGGTCGCATCGCCGAACTGCTTGGTGACTCCATCGAGCTGTACGGCAGGCCGGGCTTCAGGGAGCGACGGGGCGGCCGTGCCAGTGTCAGTGCGCATCAACATTAAGGATCTTTCCAAGCCCGAAGAAGAAGTTTGCGAGGGTCAGCAGCAGCGCTGTGACAACGATGTAGATCACTGAAAGGGCCGCGAGCGTCGGGTCGGCATATTCGCGGACATAGTTGTACATGGCGACCGGCAAGGTCTGTGTCGCCTGGTTGGAGACGAAGAGCGTGGCGGTGAACTCATTGAAGGAAAGGATCGCGGCAAACAGCCAGCCGCTCACGAGGCCGGGCACGAGCAATGGCAGCGTGATGGTGAAAAGGACGCGGCGGGGCGAGGCGCCGAGGCTGCTCGCCGCCAGTTCCAGCCGCCCGTCAAGGTTCTTCAGCGAGATAAAGACGCTGCGCAGCACAAAGGGAAGAACAAGGATGACGTGGGCGAGGACTACGAGCGGATAGCCGCGACCGACCGTCAATTGCGCCGACAGGATCAACAGTCCCAGCCCGATGGTGAAATGCGGAATGACGAGCGGCGATAGAAGCAGTGCTTCCAACGTCGATTTGAGCGAAAACGTGTAGCGGTGCAGGGCGAGCGCAAAGCCGGTGCCGACGATCAGTGCGAGCGTAGACGCCCATGCGGTGACGATCAGCCCGTTCCAGAAGCCCTTGCGGAAATCGTCATAGCTGATCGCACGCTCAAACCAGCGCCAGGAATAGGATTGCGGCGGAAATGCCAGGATGGCCTTGTCATTGAAGGCGGTAATGGTGACGACGACCGCCGGCAGCATGACGAAGCCGAGGATGGCCGCGACCAGTAGTATTCCCGCCACGGCGAGCGGCGATCTGCGCATCGGATAGGACATATCACTGTTCCCCCAGGCGTTCGACGGGGCGCATCGCCCGCTTCATCAGGGCGATGACGGCGAAGGTCATCACCAGGCCGGCCAGCGAGAGGCTCGCGGCGAACGGAAAGTTGAAGGAGGCGAATCCCAACTGGTAGACGAGGGTGGACACGGTACTGACCTTGCCACCGCCGATCAGTTGCGGCGTTGCAAATGCGCTGAAGGTCCAGGCGAAGGCGGTGGAGAAGCCGGCGACGATGCCCGGCATGGAAAGCGGGAGGGTGATGGTCATGAAACGGCGGACCGGGCCGGCACCGAGGCTTTCGGCCGCCTTCTCGTAGTTCCTGTCGATGTGGGAAAGACCGGCCGCCAGCATGATGACCATGATCGGCATCGTCACATGCACGAGGGCGGCAACGACGCCGGATGTGGTAAACATCATCTGCAGCGGGCGGTCGATGATGCCGAGCGATTTCAAAACGCTGTTGATGAAGCCGTTGTTGCCGAGCACGATCATCCAGGAGTAGGTGCGCACCACCTCGCCGAGGAAAAGCGGGGTGACGGAGGCGATAAGAATGAACGATTTCAGCGCCTTGCTTCTGACGCGCACCAGAGCATAAGCGACCGGGTAGGCAAGGATCAACGTGAAGACGGCGGTCAACAGGCACAGGAGGATCGTGCCCCAGAAGGCCCAGGCATAGAGCGGACGGAGAAGGGCCGTGAAATTATCGAGTGTCAGGCCACCGACATTGAGCGAACCCGGCACGTAGGCGCGCACGCTGTATTGCAGAATGGCTGCCATGGCGGCAGTCAGTCCGAGTGCCACGAGCGCAGCGGGCGAAACGAACCAGCCCAGGAATGGCCGTTGCTTCATGTGATATCCTCTGCTCGCGGCATCGCCTGCCGTCTAGGCAGGCGATGCCGGAGGCCTCGTGTGCTGCGTTACTGGCCGATCATGTTTTCCGCGAACCATTTGCGCCACTCGGCGGTCTTCTCGGCACGCAGCTTGTGGTCGATGATTAGCGTCTGGCTCGCCCACTGGTCGGCGGTGGTGAAGATGCCGGGCAGTGCGGCGATTTCGGCGCTGAGCGAAGCATTGTCGACGACCGGGCTGCCCTTCTTGAGTTCGGCGATCTTTGCCTGCACTGCCGGATCGAGCGCAATGTTCATGAACTTGTAGGCAAGTTCTTTCTTTGTTGAGCCCTTCATGATGCCCATCGTATCGACGCCGAGCACGCCGCCTTCCTTGGGGATGACGATCTCTACCGGCACGCCCTGGTCGCGCATGTAGTAGGCGTTCATCGACAGGATCACCTGCACCGGCGTTTCTCCGGTGGCGAACAGCTGCTGGCTGTTGGCATCATTGGTGTAGAACGCCTTGTAGTTCGGCTTGAGCGCAGCCAGCTTTTCCTGGCCTTTTTCCCACCCTGCCGCGTCGCTGCCTGCCAGTTTCGCGGACGCCGCGATCACATGGCTGGGATCGAAGTCCGGCGAGGCGATCATGCCCGCGAGCGCTGGATTCCAGAGGCCCTCCCAACTGTCGAACTTGACGCCCTCGGGCAACTGGTCGGGCAGGTAGCCGATCGTGTAGACATAGGCCCAGGCGCCGATGTGGTAAGGGCTGATCTTTGCCTGTTCGACGAGATGCGCGGCATTCGGGATCTGTGACAGATCAAGCGTCTCGAACAGGCCGTCATTGGCGTAGAGCCAGCCGACATGCGCGGTGGTGAACGTGATATCGCTCTCCGGTGTGCCACCGGCGAGTTTGGCCTGATTGAGGCGGTCCATCGTGCCGCCGGTGACATATTCTACTTCGACACCGGTTTCCTCTGTGAATTTCTGCCCGATCGCCTGGTCGATCAGATCGCGAAAGCTGCCACCCCAGGTGCTGACGATCAGCTTGTCCTGGGCGTGAGCGCTGTAGGTTTGCGAGAAGAGTGTCAGGGCCGAAACCACTCCGGCCATCAATATGGATCTGCGATGCATGTTCCCTGCCTTTCTTGTTGAAGGTCAATTCCGTGTACGTTGTTCGCACTCTCCGTTTCCCGCGGGCACCCGCAGGTCTGCCTTCCGCTACTGGCGGGAGAATTTCGGAGTTGCGTCCGAAAGCGCCGGACCGTTCGACGTTGCCCGTCTTGGAACGATATGAGACGGGATCGCGTGGAAGCCGTTCTGTTTGCCTTTTCAGGTTATCGTCAGTTGGTGATGCACATTATATAATCATGTATGCCGGCTGCCGCTTGTTTGCTCTAAATTTGTGCTGGACGGATATTGATGCAGGCTCTAACATCCAGAAAATATTATTATCCTCTGGATTGGATAGGTTTCACCTATGAATGTGTCGCTTCGGGTTCTTCGCTATGTCGTGGAAACCGCCGACCATGGAAGCGTGACCGAAGCAGCGCGGAGGCTGAATGTGTCGCAGCCATCCGTATCGACGGCGCTTGCCCAGGTGGAGGCGCAGCTTGGCATCCAGATATTTGTTCGCCACCATGCCCGCGGTGTTACGCTTTCGGCCGCAGGACAACGCTACGTCAATGATGCGCGGCTATTGCTCAACCATGCGCGTGACTTTGCCAACAACGCACAGGCGCTCGGCGATTCGTTGCGGGGAGAGATCGTCGTCGGCAGTTTCCCGACATTGGCAATACGTTTCATGCCCGCACTCCTGTCCGGCTTCGCGCAACGATACCCCGGGATATCGGTCAAGCTTGAGGAGGGGGATCAACAGGAGATGATCGGGCACCTGATCTCTGGGCGCACCGAGTTGGCGCTGTCGTATAATTTCGCCGTTCCCGACGAGATCACGGGGGAGAAACTGGCAGACCTGCCGCCCTATGCCCTGGTTTCCGCCGATCATCGACTTGCCGGGCGTGACGAGGTGAGCCTTGCGGAACTGTCGAGCGAGCCTTTCATTCTCCTCGATCTGCCACATTCACGAGACTATTTCTTTTCCCTCTTCGCCGCCTGCGGGCTGGAACCGCAGGTCGCGTTCAGAACGCGTTCCTCCGAGTTGATCAGGGGGCTCGTCGGCCATGGGCAGGGCTATTCGCTGCACAATGTTCTGCCTCGCACCACCATTGGATACGACGGAAGCAGGATCGCGCTGTTGCCGATCTCCGAGCCGCTTCCTCCTGCCTCCGTCACTTTTCTTCGTTTGACGCGTCACGGCGCACGCCCGGCAGTGCAGGCCTTCGCCGATTATTTGCAGGAGGCTTTCGCCAAGGGCGGTATGTTCGGCCCAAGCTGACGGATCAGTAGCCGCGACGCGGATCGATCCTGCTTAGAACAACCTCGTTGCGCGCGATCCTACGAACATTCTCACCAATCTGCCTTGCGGCCGAAGAGGGCAGCGCGATGGACGCCAGATGCGGCGTGATAAGGACGTTTTCCATGTCCCAGAGCGGGCTGTCTTCGGAAAGCGGTTCCTTGGCGAACACGTCAAGCGTGGCCCCGCCGAGCCAGCCGGACTGCAGGGCTTCGATCAATGCCGGCTCGTCCACGACACTGCCGCGCGACACGTTGATGAAGAATGCGCCCTGCTTCATGGACCGGAACCTGCCGGCATCGAGGAGATCGTCCGTCTCCCGGGTTTTGGGCAACATGCAGACGACGATATCGGACTGGGGAAGGACGGAAGCCAGTGCCTCGGCGCCGCTGGAACAGGAAATCCCGTCCACATCCTTTTGCGTCCGGGACCAGCCGAGCACGCGGTAGCCGTGTCTGGCGCATTCCCGGGCGGCCTCAAGGCCGAGTTCTCCGAGACCAAGCACGCCGACGGTAATATCGGCCGGATCCTTCGGATGAAGGTAATGCCAGCGCCGTTGCCGCTGTGCCTTTTCGAATTGCGGGATGTCCCGGGCATAGCGGGTGACGGCAAACAGGACGAAGCCTGCCATCATCCGGGCCATGCGCGGATCGGAAAGGCGGGTGATAGGAATGTCCGGCAGGTCGTTGCGGCCAACCAGCGCATCCACGCCAGCCCCCAGATTGACGACGAGTTCGAGATTGCGGAAGGATTGGAAAAAGCCATGCGGCGGCTTCCAGACGAGCGCAGAGCGGACACCGTCGACATCGGTTATGTCCTCGTTGCGGCAGAGCTCGATCGCTTCCGGTTCCAGCGCTTTTCTCCAGGCCTCGAAGTCGTCGAGTTCGCTGTAGAAGACCATGCGCGACTTCGTCATTTCGGGCCGCCTTCGCGGATCAGGGTTGCGGCGGCCGAAATTGCGAGCTCGTAACCGATCGCACCAAGGCCGGCGATAACGCCTGTGGCGGCCCTGGAAACATATGAATGATGGCGAAACGGCTCGCGCTTCCAGATGTTGCTCATGTGCGCCTCGATGATCGGGCCGTCATAAGCGAGCAAAGCGTCGAGGATGGGGATGGAGCTGTAACTCAGACCTGCCGCATTGATGATCAGGCCTTGAGCCGAGTGCCGTGCCTCCTGAATCCAGTCGACGATCTGTCCTTCATGATTGGACTGGCGAAACTTCAGATCAAGGCCGAGTGCTGCGGCATGGGCCAGGCAGCGGTCGCCTATCGATTGGAAACTCTCGGTTCCGTAGGTCCCGGTTTTGTCGAGACCATAGAGGTTCGCGTTCGGCCCGTTCAGAAAGAACACGGTGGGTAAAGGGGTCATGGTGGCGCTCCTTGATATGGCGAGAAACATAGCCAAATCAGCGGTGCGATCGAATAATAAAAAGCTATCTACTAAACCGGCTACGCATATGGTCCGCGGCGAATTCCAGGCCCGCCGACTTGTCCGGAGCCTCAATATTGATCAAGCTCGGCAAATGGTCGGAGAGAATGAAAACATATAGGATTGCCATCGCAGGTTGGGAGGCGGGCGACAGCAAGCCTGCTCCTGTCTCGGCGTACGCTATCGGCAAGTTACGGGGCTGATGTCCGGCTGGTCGCGGTTTTCGGATCGCGATCAAGCCTGATAAACGCCGATGGCCTTGAAGAAGAGCAAACGAGCGACTTCCGCGCTGGTGGTTCACGGTCACCTAGCTCGCCCGGCGAGAAAAGTGCACATCCTTTCGGAACTCCTGATCGAAACCTTCGAAGGAAACCCGCATATGTGAGGGGTGCGAGTTGACGTCTTCCATCGCGCGTTCCGCCTCTTGCGACACAGCTCACCGCGCCGCGCAACTAGTGGCGAGGATGCTCACCCGTTAGTCACCTGTGGTGATGACGGCTCCTGCACTCCGGGCAGGGCCGGGCCGCCGAACGAAGAGGAGAGGTCAAAGCGTATGAGTTGGAACCCTGCAATCGAACCAGGCTGTCCCGACGACGTCGGCATCGACGCGATCGAGACCCTTATCGTTCCTCGCGCCCGTGACCTCGGCGGCTTCGAGGTCCGGCGTGCCCTGCCGGCGCCGAAGCGGCAGATGGTGGGACCATTCATCTTTTTCGACCAGGCCGGTCCGGCCGAGCTGTTGACCGGCCAGGGCATCGATGTCCGCCCCCACCCGCATATCGGTCTTGGCACGGTGACCTATCTCTATCGTGGCGACTTTCACCATCGCGACAGCACCGGGGCCGACCAGATCATTCGGCCCGGTGCGTTGAACTGGATGGTCGCGGGGCGGGGCGTTTCCCATTCGGAGCGGACATCGGCAGCCGCCCGAACCGGGCCGAACAGCCTGTTTGGCATCCAGACCTGGCTGGCGCTGCCGGAACGCGACGAGGACATGGAGCCGATGTTCGAACACCATGGCAAGGAGGCGCTGCCGGTGATCGAGGACAACGGCGTCTCGGTTCGGCTCATTCTCGGAAGCGCTTACGGCAAGACCGCCCCCGCGGCCATGTTTTCGGAAACATTCTATGCCGATGTCACGCTTGAGGCCGGCGCTCGCCTGCCGATGCCGGATAACCACGAAGACAGGGGCATCTATATCGTCGAAGGCTCCATCTCCGTTGCAGGTCAGGAATTTGAAGCACCGCAGATGATGGTGTTTCGTCCCGGCGACAGGATCACGGTCGCAGCCGCAGAAAAAGGCGCGCGATTGATGATCCTCGGCGGTGCGACACTGTCCGGCCCGCGCTACATCTGGTGGAATTTCGTCGCCTCATCGAAGGAGCGCATCGAGGAAGCCAAGGCGGAATGGCGAGCGCAGAAATGGGGTGAGGGTCGATTCGACCTCCCGATCGACGATCGTGACGAGCACATTCCCCTGCCGGAGTGACATCGCCGGCAGTTGGCTGTCGGGTAAAATCTGAATGGTCGAGCCGGGATTGTCATCATGTCGGCATGCGACACTTGAATTCATGGCTGGAGGAAGCAAATTGAGCAAGACGTGGCCGCATCTCGACTATCTCGGCTGGCACGAAACATGTTCCGCCTTGCATCTCTATCTTCAGGTCGTCGGCAAGTATCGCCTGGCATCCACGCCTTGGTTGAACCACTCCTGGAACGCGACATTTTATGTCACGCCTCGCGGCCTGACGTCCGCAACGATCCCGGATGCGGCTGGGATCGAGATCCTCTTCGATTTTCATGACCATATGGTCGTGGGCACAAGCGGCGATGGTCGCAAGGCGTCATTTGCGCTAGGGGCCTCCACCGTTGCGGCGTTTCATGGCGATTTCGTCAAGCTGGTTTCAGAGCTCGGCGGCACGCCGCTCTTCCACGGAGAGCCGAACGAAGTGCCGTTTCCGGTGCCGTTCGAGGAAGACTACCGCGAGCGGCCTTATGACCCTGCCGCCACTCATCGTTTTCATCAGGCCTTGATGGCGATCGATAAGGTCTTCAAGCAGTTCCGGACGTCCTTTCTCGGCAAGTCCAGTCCCGTCCACCTGTTCTGGGGTAGTTTCGATCTGGCCGTCACGCGATTCTCCGGGCGGCGCGCGCCAATTCACCCGGGCGGCATCCCGTCATTGCCTGACGAAGTGACACGGGAAGCCTACGACCGCGAGGTCTCGTCGGCCGGCTTCTGGCCGGGCGGCGGCGGTATCGACTATCCGGCCTTCTATGCCTACGCCTATCCGGCGCCGAATGGCTACCGGAGTGCGGCGATCCGGCCCGAGACTGCATTCTGGCATGATGGCCTCTCGGAGTTCATCCTGCCCTACGATTCCGTACAGTCGGCCGCCGATCCTGATGAAATGCTGATGGCATTTCTCGTCTCGAGTTACGAGGCGGCGGCAGATCTCGGAGGCTGGGATTGCGAACTGCTGGACTGCGCGCACGGCCTGCCGGGGCAGGTACGGCCGCAAGATGCCGCGCGGTCGAAAGCGGCGACGGGACTGGGGGACGAAAAGGTCGAACGCGAAGACGGCGCATCAAAAGGACGCTATCGGCTCGTCGTCGATGGGGTCGAGGCCGAGATGACCTACAGTCGAGCGGGTGAAGGGCTGGTCATTATCGATCATACGGACGTTCCCGCAGCGTTGCGAGGCCGGAAGTTCGGCGAGCGATTGGTGCGCCAGGCAGTCGAGGACGCGCGGAGAGACGGCGTTGCCATTATCCCGCTTTGTCCATTTGCGAAGGCGCAGATCGACCGACACAAGGAATGGCAGGACGTCCTTCGGAAATGACGTTCTTGCGGCTACAGAGCCGCGAAATGATGGATGTATGTTTCGCTCGAATGTCACCTTTGGAGCGCGACAGGCATTGGTGGAATGCCCAGGATCGTCATTGAGGAAATGCAGACGAAGGCATTCCAGGCCAACGCGGCACAACGGTCGTCATGCAATCAAGACTGTCAGGTTTTGCAAGTCTCCGTGCCATCAGGCCCCCGCAACCAAAGCGGTCGAACAAACCCCGTCGCATACGCGACGGGGCTTTGCGTTTCCGGAATGCGGTCGACAACGGAGAAATGCGGTCGACAACGGAGACGGGAGCTACCGTGGGAACCGCGCCGCGAAGCGTTCAAACAGGTCGGCCGCGCCGACCTGTCCGCCCTTCAGCAGGAGGATGGTTCCGTCGAGTGGGCTTCCGGCCGCACAGAAAGCTCCTCCGCATATGCGTCGAGGAGCTTTTTGCGTTCTAGCTCTGTTGTCCAGTTCGCCGGCGCTCGATCCGCGTAAGATAATCGTGTTGCCTCAGTAGTCTGAATCGCTCCTCCATGATCGTCGTCGCATCCATCGCCGCGCGGATCAAGGCGATCCGGCCATGGACATCAAGTGATGCCGGCTGATGGCCGGGTGTCTTGCCGATGACGACCTTCTGAACGAGTTGACGGACCAAGTCGACGAAGGGCTGTTTGGTGGTCCTGTCGGCATGGTCGCGCAGATAGAATAGCAGGGTATCTACGATATGCCGGACGGCGTCCGGATTGATCTACGCCTGTAGGCTGGCGAGCCGATCTGGCATATAGGGCTCATCGCCGCCGGCTGCCGTCAGTTGCGCTGAAAGGCCGGTCCTTTTCTCCTCCAACCGGTCGAGCAGGTCATCGAGAGCGGAGAGCCGTGGGCGGCTCTCGGCCGCGCGATCGCTGATCTCTGCCGGATGATGGTCTCCTGCTCCTGCTCGACCTTCTGAAGTTCGGTTTTTTAGCGTCCGGCTCTCGGACGGCCCCGACTTGAGCATGGCCGTCTGGCGCTGCGGCGTCTCCGTGGCCACCTGCTCGAAAATCCCCAGATGCAGGAAAGCGACCGGCAGGCATGCGAGAACGCGATCCTCGATGTCGTTGCGCAGGATCGTCTTCTGGTTCCGGCAGCATTGACCGCCGAGACCGTCGATTGGACAGGCGCTTCCTGTGATCGATGCAGCGGTAACGGTTCCTGGTCATGATGGCGTAGGGTCCTCCACATTCGGCGCAATGCCTCAACCGCCGGAGGCTATGAAGACACTATTCCCGCGCCGATGCCCTCCCATCGAAAAGCTATGGGCTCGCCGATAGTCTCTCCTTGAAGACGGATGCCTTTCAATTAGGACGCGAATGCGCCCGGCATCCGGGAGAAAGGATGACACGACAAAATGTATCCCCGCATCGGCACATATTTCCCCCAGAACGATCATCATCAGATCCGATCCGTTGCAATCCAGCACGGCCTTCAGCCCGAGACGCAGTCCGATCCGGAAGTCCCCGCGATGTTCCTGCGGCTGGCGATCGTCCTCATCGCCATTCTCTCGGCGATCGCGCTCATTCCCTGGGCTTCGCACTGACCCGGTGACGTCGCGCCGTCCGCGCGGCGCAAGCCGACCTTGAAAGGTTCGCCGGTGGCCGGCGCCACTATGGGATTTTGATTCCATCCGGGGGCTTCCCGAATGGAATTGCTATGCGCGGATCCGCATTCTCTGGCGACAGCGCCCCTCGCCGGCGCGGAGCGGCGGCGCCGGCGCGAAGCCTTGCTGATCGCGATGATCGCCGCCGGTATCGCCTGGCGGGTTCTGATGGGTTAGCTCACGTGGAGGGGCTATCCTTCCCTTCGACCGAAAGCGGACAGGCAAATTGCTCCGAGCATGCCTGACACCGCAGACCCCAGAAGGATGCCGAGCTTGACCTTGTCCTGGACGGCGGGTTCGTCGAAGGCCAGAAGGCCGATGAACAGGCTCATGGTGAAGCCGATTCCGCAGAGCAGTGCCACGCCCGTCATCTGTCCCCAACTGGCCATGGCGGGCAGGTTGGCGACGCCAAGCCTGACAAGCAGAGCCACGACACCCAGAACACCGATGAGCTTGCCGAGCAGGAGGCCGGCGGCAACGCCCATCGTCAGCGGCTCCGAGAACAGCGAAGCCGAAACGCCGGCAAAGGAAACGCCCGCATTGGCAAAGCCGAAGACGGGGACGATCAAAAAGGCCACCGGCTTCTGGAGTGCGTGCTCGAGGCGATGGAGCGGCGATTCCGCCGGGGTTGCCTCCGGCGTGCCGGGGGTGAGCTTCAGAGGGATCGCCAGGGCCAGCATGACGCCGGCCAGCGTGGCGTGGACGCCGGATGCGAAGACGAGAAGCCAGAGAACGGCGCCGAATGCCAGATAGGGCGACAGCGTCTGAACTCTCATGCGATTGAGACCGAAAAGGGCCGCCAGCACGATGGCAGCTCCGCCGAGCGCCACGACATCGAGCTCTGCCGTATAGAACAGCGCGATCACGATCACCGCCCCCAGGTCGTCGATGATGGCGAGCGCCGCCAGGAATATCTTCAGTGACGCCGGCACGCGCGACCCGAAGAGGGAGATGACGCCCAGCGCGAACGCGATGTCCGTCGCCGTTGGGATCGCCCAACCGCGCGCGCTGGCCGGATCGTTCCAATTGAACGAAAGATAGACCAGTGCCGGAAAGAGCATGCCGCCGGCCGCGGCCGCTCCTGGAAGGATGCGTCTGCTCCAGCTCGACAGCTGGCCGTCCAGCATCTCGCGCTTGATCTCAAGTCCGACCAGCAGGAAAAAGAGCGCCATCAAGGCGTCGTTGATCCAGTGCTGTAGGCTCATCGGACCGATATAGACGTGGAGCAGGCGGAAGTAGTCGTCCTGCAGGGCGGAATTGGCAGTGAGGATCGCCAAGGCGGCGACCGTCATGAGTACGATGCCGCCAGAGGCCTCGGCATCGAGGAACTGGCGGAGTGTGGATTGAATGCGGCCCTTTGATATGGTCGAAGACACGGGTTCGCGCTCCCTCGTTTGGAAGGTTGATCGAAGTCTCCGTCGGTTTCGGGGAAGCCCGCGGCGCACGCAGCACACGCCATAGGTGGCTTGTTTAGGCGATCGTTGCGACCGTTTCCAGCTTGCTGAACCGTGTGCACGAAGTGTTGATGCCGAAGTCATCAGGCACAGTTGGCACTGACCTCGGTCGTTTTCACTCTGATGTCGGCAAGCCGACGACATGCCCGTCTGCCGGTAGGGCGACGACCATGGATTCGTCAGCCCGTCAGAATGCGATCGAAGTGCGGATCGTCCAACGATGAAAGGCGTCCTCGCTCACGCCGCGGCATAGCCGGTATAGGGGAGTGTGAGGCCTCGTTGGACACCCAACGTTGGATCGTTGCGATCAACGCGTTGAATTATAACGATTATTTAAAGAGAAGAAGATTCTATCTTTATAAAATCCTTATTTCTTCTTCCGTCATTCCGTCTCGAATTCCTATGGTCTTCGCGCGCATAAGCGGTCAGCTCCGGCCTGAAGAAGGCCGCAGTTTCGACACGAACGACAGGTGCCACATGATATTCGACTATATTCTCAGCGGCGCGGTAACGGTCTTCATAACCGCATACCTCGCCTACGCGCTCTGGCGGCCGGAACGGTTCTAGGAGTGCGAAAGATGATCCGGCGTTTCTGCCGCCAGTCGGTCTATCCCCGCATCGCCTCGAAGGAGGCCTGCTGCGGATCCAACGTCATATTCGGCTTGGTCCTGATTGTCGGCGTGGCCGCCACAGCGGCGATGCTGATCTCCCGGCTCGTCGCCGCAATCTGATTCAGTCAAAATTCAACGAACTTCGGGGTCTCATATGAGCCAGCCCAAGACGTCGAGCATGTTCGATGCTCGCATACTCGTGCCCGCGACAGGCGGTGCCTTCACCAAACTCAACCCGCGAACCCTGGCCAAGAACCCGGTTATGTTCGTCGTAGCCGTCGTCTCGCTTCTGACGACGGTGCTGTTCGTCAAAGACCTGGCAACGGGGGCGGATGGCCTCGGCTTTTCCTTCCAGATCATTCTCTGGCTATGGTTCACGGTCCTGTTTGCCAACTTTGCAGAGGCCGTGGCCGAAGGCCGCGGCAAGGCGCAGGCCGATAGCCTGCGCAAGACCCGTACCGAAACGCAGGCCAAGCTTCTCACTTCCGCCGATGGGCGCGAATGGAAGGAAGTCGCCGGCACGTCGCTGAAGGTCAACGACATCGTCCTCGTCGAGGCCGGCGACATCATCCCCTCCGACGGCGAGATCATCGAGGGCATTGCCTCCGTCAACGAGGCGGCGATCACGGGCGAATCCGCACCCGTCATCCGCGAATCCGGCGGCGACCGCTCGGCGGTGACCGGCGGAACGCAGGTCCTGTCCGACTGGATCAAGGTCCGCATCACCGCCGCTGCCGGCTCGACCTTCATCGACCGCATGATCAAGCTCGTCGAGGGTGCGGAGCGCCAGAAGACGCCGAACGAGATCGCGTTGAACATCCTGCTCGCCGCGATGACCCTGATCTTCGTCATGGCGACCGCGACCATCCCGGCCTTCGCGAGCTACGCGGGCGGTGCGATCCCGGTCGTCGTTCTCGTTGCGCTGTTCGTCACGCTGATCCCGACCACGATCGGCGCGCTGCTGTCGGCGATCGGCATCGCCGGCATGGACCGTCTCGTCCGCTTCAACGTGCTCGCCATGTCCGGTCGTGCCGTGGAGGCGGCGGGCGACGTCGATAGGCTGCTGCTCGACAAGACCGGAACGATCACGCTCGGCAACCGCCAGGCGACAGAGTTCCGCCCCGTTCGCGGCGTGACCGAAGAACAGCTGGCGGATGCAGCACAGCTATCCTCGCTCGCCGACGAAACGCCGGAAGGCCGTTCGATCGTCGTTCTGGCCAAGGAAAAATACGGTATCCGCGCCCGCGACATGAAGGAGCTCAGGGCCACCTTCGTTCCGTTCACGGCGCAGAGCCGGATGAGCGGCGTTGACTTCGACGGCCACTCGATCCGCAAGGGCGCGGTCGACGCCGTCCTGAAGCACCTGCAGCTCCAGTCCGTATCCGGCGGCACGGCCGTCTCCGAGGCGTCGATCAAGGAAGGGCAGGCGATCGCCGACGACATCGCCAAGGCCGGCGGCACGCCGCTGGCGGTCGCCCGCGACGGCAAACTGCTCGGCATCGTCCACCTCAAGGACATCGTCAAGGGTGGCATCCGCGAGCGTTTCGCCGAACTGCGCAAGATGGGCATCCGCACCGTCATGATCACCGGCGACAACCCGATGACGGCTGCCGCGATCGCCGCCGAAGCCGGCGTCGACGACTTCCTCGCCCAGGCGACGCCCGAGAACAAGCTGTCGCTGATCCGCGAGGAGCAGGCCAAGGGCAAGCTGGTCGCCATGTGCGGCGACGGCACCAACGACGCGCCGGCGCTGGCGCAGGCCGACGTAGGCGTTGCCATGAACACCGGCACCGTTGCCGCCCGCGAGGCCGGCAACATGGTCGACCTTGATTCGGACCCGACGAAGCTCATCGAGATCGTCGAGATCGGCAAGCAGCTCTTGATGACCCGCGGGTCGCTGACCACGTTCTCGATCGCCAACGACGTGGCCAAGTACTTCGCGATCATCCCGGCGATGTTCGTCACGCTTTATCCGGGGCTCGACGCGCTCAACATCATGCGCCTGTCCTCGCCGGAAAGCGCCATCCTGTCGGCCATCATCTTCAACGCGTTGATCATCATCGCGCTGATCCCGCTGGCTCTCCGGGGCGTCGCCTACAAGGCGATCGGCGCCGGTCCGCTGCTTCGCCGCAACCTGCTGATTTACGGCCTCGGTGGTCTGGTGGTGCCGTTTGTCGGCATCAAGCTGATCGACATGATCGTCGCAGCCCTCAATCTCGCCTGATCGGAGAAGATCATGACCATTCTTTATCTCATCCTCGGGCTCGTCGTCTTCGGACTGCTCTTCGCCCTGGCCTCTGCGCTTGATCGCGCCTGATGCTGGCCTGATGTTGGAGACATCACAATGACACAAGCAATACTTTTCGTGCTCTTCATATTGGCCGGCACCGCGCTTCTGTCGTGGCCGCTCGGCCGCTACATGACATGGGCCATGGATCCGGCCAAAGGGCAGGGCAGACCGAACGGCTTTACCACGCTCTTCCAGGGCGTCGGTGGCTCGCTGGCCCGTCAGGAGCAGGACTGGAAGCGTTATGCCGTTTCCCTTCTCGGCTTCAACGTCGTCATGTTCATCGTCGTCTTCTCGGTTCTCGCTCTGCAGCAGTATCTGCCGCTGAACCCGGACGCGAAGGAAGCGCTCGACCCGAGCCTGATCTTCAACACGGCTGCGTCGTTCACGACCAACACCAACTTGCAGCACTATTCCGGTGAAGTTTCGTTCAGCTACCTGACCCAGCTCGGCGGTCTGATGTGGTTGCAGTTCGTCTCGGCGGCTGTCGGTCTCTCCGCCCTGGCCGCTCTTGCTCGTGGCCTTTCTGGCCGCAAGCTCGGCAACTTCTTTGTCGACGTGCAGCGCGCGACCTTCCTGGTCCTGCTGCCGGCTGCCTTCATCGTTGCCGTTCTGCTCGTGCTGACCGGTGTACCGATGACTTTCAACGGCTCCGTCGTAGCCACCACGCTGGAAGGCGTGCAGCAGACGATCGCCCGCGGTCCGGTTGCAGCCTTCGTTTCGATCAAGCAGCTCGGCACCAATGGTGGCGGCTTCTTCGGCCCGAACTCGACGCATCCTCTGGAAAATCCGACCTTCTGGTCAAACGTTGTCGAGACTGTATCGCTTATCCTTATCCCGATGGGATGCGTTTGGATGTTTGGTCGAATCATCGGCCGTCTGAAGCACGCCGGCGTTCTGTTCGCCGTCATGCTCATCTTGATGGGCGCTCGCATTACTGCCTCGGTGGGCTTTGAATCCGTACCGACGCAAGCCTTCGTCTCGCTGCCGATCACGCAGGATGTCGGCAACCTCGAAGGCAAGGAGCTTCGCTTCGGCACCTCGGCCGGTCCGCTCTGGGCCGTGCTGACGACCTCGACCAGCAACGGTTCGGTCAACGCCATGCATGACAGCCTCAATCCGCTGACGGGCATGATGCCGATGATCGGCATGTGGCTGAACGAAGACTTCGGCGGCGTCGGCGTCGGCATGGTCAACATGTTCCTCTATATCGTCGTTGGCGTCTTCATTGCCGGCATGATGATCGGCCGCACGCCGGAATATCTCGGCTGGCGCGTCGAATCCAAGGAAGTGAAGTTCGCGATGATGGCCCTGCTGTCGCATGGTCTCTTCATCCTGGTCGGCACGGCAATCTTCGCGGCAACCCCCTGGGGCGCCGATACGCTCAACAATGTCGGACCGCACGGCTTCAGCGAAATTCTCTATGAATTCTCGTCGGCTGCCGCCAACAATGGTTCGGGCTTCGAAGGTCTAGGTGACGCTACAACGCCTTGGAACATCGCGACCGGTATCGTGATGCTGCTTGCCCGCTTCATCCCGATCATCCTGCCGCTGGCAATCGTTGGCTCGCTGTCGTCAAAACGTCGCGCGACGGAATCGAGCGGCACGCTCTCGGTCGAGGACGGGACGTTCGCAGGCATGCTGACCGCCACGGTCCTCATTGTCGGCGCGCTGACCTTCTTCCCCGCCGCCACGCTCGGCCCGATCGCCGAACACGTCATGTTCATGAAGTGAGAGACACAGATCATGGAAACCCTGCTTTCAAGCCTTCGCATCACCGTCGCTACCATGGCGATCTGCGTTGGCGGCTATTCCGCTGCCGTCTGGGCTATCGGCCAGGCGGTCACCCCGGACACCGCCGAAGGTTCACTGATCACCCGCGCCGATGGCACGGTCGTAGGCAGCCGCCAGGTGGCCCAGGCCTTCACCCAGCCGCAGTATTTCTGGCCGCGTCCCTCGGCCGTCGACTACAACGGCGCCGGTGCTGGCGGCTCCAACAAGTCGCCGACCAGCACGGACCTGACGGACCGGGCGACGGAAACCGTCGCCGCCTATGGCGCGACGGCCGCCAATCCGCTTCCGGCGGAACTGGCGGCAGCGTCCGGAGCGGGCCTCGACCCGCACATCACCGAACGTGCGGCGCGCTACCAGGTCCAGCGGATCGCACAGGCCCGTAACCTGCCGGTCGACCAGGTCGAACGGGTCATCGACCAGAACGCGTTCTCCCCGGGCGGCATGTTCACGCCGGATCGGCTTGTGAATGTGCTGGAGATGAATCTCGCTCTGGACGAGAATAAGGCCGGTTAACGGCTGGACGAGCCTGTCGTCGGCGCCGCAGCGGTGCCGACGACATCGGAGGAATGGATGAATGTCGATTGAAATGCAGGACGGCCAGGACAGGCGTCCCTCTCCGGAGGCCCTTCTCGAGCGGGCAGACCAGGAGACCCGCGGGAAACTCAAGATCTTCCTCGGCGCGGCTCCGGGGGTAGGCAAGACCTACGAGATGCTGATGTCGGCACGGGCGCGCAAGGCCGATGGTGTCGACGTCGTGATCGGCGTCGTGGAGACGCACGGTCGGCAGGAGACGGAAGCCCTCGTCCACGGCATGGAGCTCGTCCCGCGCAAGGCCGTCGAATACAAGGGGCAGCAGCTGGACGAGATGGACATCGACGCCATCCTGGAGCGCCGGCCGACGCTCGTTCTGGTCGACGAACTCGCCCACACGAATGCGCCTGGAAGCCGTCACCCAAAACGCTACCTCGATGTCCTCGAACTTCTCGCCCACGGCATCGACGTCTATTCCACTTTGAACATTCAGCATGTCGAAAGCCTCAACGATGTGGTCGCCCAGATCACCCGCATCAGGGTCCGGGAGACCGTGCCCGATTCGGTCATCGACAGGGCCGACGATATCGAGATCATCGACATCACGCCGCAGGACCTGATCAAGCGGCTGCAGGACGGCAAGGTCTACGTGCCGAAAACGGCGCGCCGGGCGATCGAGAACTACTTTTCTCCGGGCAATCTGACGGCCTTGCGCGAACTCGCCCTGCGCCGCACCGCTCAGCGGGTGGACGAGCAGCTCCTGAACCACATGCAGGCCCATGCGATTTCGGGTCCCTGGGCGGCAGGCGAGCGGATCCTCGTTTGTCTCGACCACGGCCGCAACGGCGCGGCACTGGTGCGGTACGGCAGGCGCCAGGCGGATCGACTGAAGGCGCCATGGACGGCACTGCACCTGGAGACGCCGAAATCGGCCGCCATGCCCGAGGCCGACAAGGACCGTCTTGCGGGTTGCATGCGGCTCGCAGAACAGCTCGGCGCCGACACGGTCACGCTTCCCGCAGCCGATGTCTCGCGGGAAATCATCGCCTATGCGAACGCAAACAACTTCAACCACCTGATCGTCGGCAAGTCGAACAGACCGCGCTGGCGCGAGATCTGGGACGGCTCTATCACCCACGACCTCATCCGCCATTCCGGTGCGATCAGCGTTCATGTCATGTCCGGCGGAGACGAGACCATTGCGTCCCCGGGTGTGCGGACCGCCGCGCCTGCCAGGCGGTTCAAGCTCAAGAACTACCTGAGCAGTGTCGCGTTCATGTCTGTCGCTGTCGTGATCGGCACGCTGCTCGACCAGACGCTCAACGTCCAGAACCTCGCCCTGGTGTTCCTGATGGGCGTGCTTGCCGCCACCGTCCGGGGCGGCATCGGTGCCGGGCTGTTCGCATCCGTGCTCGGCGCGCTGGCCTTCAACTTCTTCTTCCTCGAACCGCGCTATACGCTGACGATCCGCGACCCTGAAAGCGTGGTCGCGCTCCTGTTCTTTCTCGGGACGGCCTTCGTCGCCAGCAACCTGACGGCCACCGTCCAGCGACAGGCAGCCGCCGCACGTCAGCGGGCGCGGACGACGGAAGACCTTTATCTCTTCTCCAAGAAGCTTGCCGGAACCGGCACGCTCGATGACGTGCTCTGGGCAACGGCGTATCAGATCGCCTCCATGCTGAAGGTCCGGGTGGTCATCCTTTTGCCCGAGGACGGCACGATCGCCGTCAAGGCCGGCTATCCCCCTGACGACAGCCTCGTGGATGCCGACATCGCCGCCGCCAAATGGGCGTGGGAACACAATAGACCGGCCGGGCGCGCCGCCGATACGTTGCCCGGAGCCCGACGGCTCTACCTCCCGCTCAGGACCGGACGCGGGGCGATCGGCGTCGTCGGGCTCGACAACGATCGGCAGGGGCCGCTCCTGACACCGGAACAGCAGCGTCTGTTCGACGCGCTGGCCGACCAGGCGGCACTCGCAATCGAACGCATCCAGCTCGTGGCCGATGTGGACCAGGCGCGCCTCGCGGCGGAGACCGACCGGCTGCGGACTGCACTCCTGACCTCGATATCCCACGATCTCAAGACGCCCTTGGCGGCCATTCTCGGCGCGGCCGGGACGGTCAAGGATTTCGGTGGAGGCCTGTCGGAGAATGCGCGGGACGAGTTGCTGGCGACAATCATAGAGGAATCCGAGCGCCTCAACCGCTTCATCGTCAATCTGCTTGACATGACCCGGATCGAGTCTGGCGCGATGCAGCCGAATTTCGCGCTGCACTTCGTCGGCGACGTCGTCGGCTCCGCGCTCAACCGTGCCCGCAAGATCACCGGGAGGCGCAAGGTCGAGGTTCACATTCCCGATAGCCTGCCGATGATCCGGATCGATGCCGTCCTCTTCGAGCAGGTTCTTTTCAATCTGATCGACAATGCCGCGAAATATTCTCCTGACGGCTCTACCATCATCGTCAGGGCATGGGCCGAGGAGAGGCAGGTCCGCATTCAGGTCGTCGACGAGGGGCCGGGCATTCCCGAGGGCGACTTCGAGCGGATCTTCGACAGCTTCTACCGGGTGCGCAAGATCGACCAGGTCAAGGCCGGGACCGGGCTCGGGCTTTCCATCTGCCGGGGCTTCGTGGAAGCGATGGGCGGCAGCATAGGCGCGGAGAACCGCCCGGATCGCCAGGGGGCGGTTTTCACTGTATCGATGCCAGCCCCGGCCACGCTCCAAGGAGAGCAAAAATGAACCATCCCGCGGTGAAGATCCTCGTCGTGGACGACGAGCCCGCTATCCGCAAGCTGCTGGACGTCGGCCTGTCTTCCCAGGATTTTCTCGTCCAGGGCGCGCAGAACGCGAAGGCGGCGATCACCATGGCGGCATCGGAGACACCGGACCTGGTGCTGCTGGATCTCGGGCTGCCGGACATGGGAGGTCATGAACTTCTCGCCAAATGGCGCGCCGAGGGCGTCTCTTTCCCAATCATCATCCTCTCCAGCCGCACCGATGAGGAGGGGATCGTGAAAGCGCTCGAACTCGGCGCAGATGATTACGTCACCAAGCCGTTCAGGATGAACGAACTCGTTGCCCGTATCCGGGTGGCGCTGCGGCATCGCCTGCAGGCAAACGGGGAGCCGCCGGTGCTTCAACTGGGCGAATTGTCCGTCGATCTCGTGAAGCGGATCGTCAAGGTCAGGGACGAAGAGATAAAGCTCACGCCGAAGGAATACGACATCCTCCAGCTTCTTGTCCAGCATCACGGGCGGGTCCTGACCCACCGCTTCATCCTGGACAAGGTCTGGGGTGAATTCACCGACGTGCAGTACCTTCGGGTCTACGTCAGGCAGCTGCGCCAGAAGATCGAGGAGAGCCCCGATCAGCCGCGCTACATCCTCACCGAGACCGGTGTGGGCTATCGGCTCTCGGAAACGGTCTGATCGCCGCATCATATGGAGAATTGCATGTATCTGAAGGATTTTCTCCGCGAGGAGAACGTCTTCGTGGGTTTGACCGCGTCATCGAAAAGCCAGTTGATCCGGCTGCTGGCGGAAAAGGTGGGCGAGAAGACATCGGTTCCGGCCTCTCTCCTGTCGAAGGCGCTGTTCGAGCGCGAGGCACTGGGATCCACCGGGATCGGCAGCGGCATCGCGATACCGCATGCCGTCGTGAAGGACCTCGAGACGTCGATCTGCATCATCGCACGGCTGTCAAAACCGATCGACTTCCAGGCCGTGGACGACATTCCGGTCGATATCGTCGTCCTCCTTTTGACCCCGGCAGGGGCACAGAGCGACGCCCTCAACGTGCTTTCCTGCGTTGCACGCCGCTTTCGCGACGACGATCTGGTGGGCGTGCTCCGGGCCGCTCGCACCCAGGGCGAGTTCTTCGCCCTTCTCCTCGGCTGAGGTGGCAGCGGATTATGGAAGTGGACCCATAGCAGGACAACACCGGCACAGCGCCGTGAATGGGTGTCTCGGGGACAATGCTCGCTGCCCCGGTCTCAAGTCTCGCGAGTACGATGTGTCAAGAGTATAAGCCTAGGTCTCAGGTATGTTCTCGCGAAAGATCACCTGCAGCCGGGGCGGGTGGTAGTCGATCGGAAGGCCCTGGGCGGTCCTCGTCAGCATGGACAGGGCCTCCCGGGCCTCGACCCTCGGATTCTGGTCGATGACGGCGTCCATCACGCCGCTGAGCAGGAGCTTTCTGGTGTATTCGGTCAGTTCATGGCCGACGAAGATGAGATTTCCGGCCATCTCGGCCTCGACCAGCGCCCGGCCGATGCCCGAGTTTCCTGCGCCGATGTTGTAGATGCCGGCGAGGTCGGGGTGCCGCCGGAAGAGGGCCGTGGCTTCCTCGTAGGCGCGGTCGCGGTCGTCGCGAACCTCGCGCAGTTCGACCACCTCGAGATCCGGGAATTCGTCGGCGATGATGTGGCGAAAGCCCATCTCGCGCTCCTCATGGCCGCGATAGGACAGCGATCCGGCAAAAAGGGCGATCTTGCGCCTGACCCCGCGCCCGAGGAAGCGCCCGAGCAGATAGCCGCCGAGCCTCCCGGCCGCGCGATTGTCGATGCCGATATAGCCGATCCGCGGCACGTGCAGGATGTCGGAGACCAGCGTGACGACCGGGACGCCGGACGCACAAAGGGAGCGCATGGCCTCGCGCACGGTCGGGTGGTCCAGCGCGATCACGCCGACGCCCATCGTCTGCCCGTGCAGGTCCTGCAGCGTCCGCGCCAGCGTGTCCGGATTGAAGCCCTCGATCGAATGGATGCGGACATCGAGGTCGGAACGCGCCGAGGCCTGGCTCTCCAGTTGCGAAAGCAGGTCGGCGATGAACGTGTTCGTACCGGCGGGCAGGACGAAGTCGAGCCGAATTTTTCGGACGGTTTCCGGCATCACGCCGCCGGCGCTCAGATAGCCGAGCCGTTGCGCAGCCTCCATCACGATCTCGCGCGTGCGCTCCTTCACGCCGCTGCGGTTGTTGATGACACGATCGACCGTGGCGCTGGAAACTCCGGCGGCCCGGGCGATGTCAATCAAGGTCGATCGCAAGACGAATCCTTTCTTGAAATGATGTAATTTGATGTAAATCGTCGGCGGCGAGATGCAAGCCCCTGTCGGCGGTTTTCCGCAGCAGAATGTGCAATTCCGGCCTGAAAACATGGAGATATAAGCGTTATCATCATGGTCGATCATGTTTCTGTGAGGTCGAGATGTTCTCTGTGATTGTTGATGAAGAATTTTATGATGTAAAATGATCTTTTCTGATGTTGACATTGATGGTGTGTCGCCGCAGTATCCCGTCAATTCGGCAGCAGAGGAGGAGTCTGCCGAGGGGGAGGGAACATCATGGCAGAGATATATCGTACGTCGCGGCGTCGTTTTCTCGCGGGCAGCGGGCAGGCCATCGCGCTGACCGCGGCCGCAGGCATTGCGCCGCAATTCATTCGCCCGGGGCGTGCCTTCGCCTCGGATGCGCTGGCGCCCGGAATGATCGGCGGGCCGACGGGTTTCGACGGAGCCGAACGCTACCAGTATGGCCCGGATACGCCGGAGGGACGCGCCATCGAGGCCGTCAAGGCGCTCAAGGGTGCCGGCAAGGCGCCGGCCCGCATCGTGCTCGGCCTGTCGGACGGCTCGATCGGCCAGCTGACGCAGCCCTTCCCGCAAGGCGCGCCGTCGATCAAGGCGCTCTGGGAGAAGGAAACCGGCATCACGCTCGACATCGTCGGCGTGCCGAACGGCCAGGAATTCACCAAGACGATGCAGGACATCTCCACCAAGGGAGGTGCCTTCGACATCTATGCCGTCGAATGGAACCGGCTCGGCGACCTTGCGGAGGCCGGCGGCATCGTCGCGCTCGACGACTACGTCGCCCAGCACAGGCCCGAGTGGGACGATGCCGAACGGGGCTATGTCAACGGCCAGAAGGGCGTCTCGCTCTTGAACCAGTATCGCGGCTCGACCTACGGGGTCTCGCTCGACGGCGACTTCCAGACATGGAACTTCCGCACCGACCTCTTCAGCGACGAGGCGGAAAAGAAGGCCTTCGCCGACAAGAACGGCTACGAACTGGCGCCGCCGAGGACCTGGAAGGAGCTCGACGCGATCGCCGCCTTCTTCCACCGGCCGGACAAGGGCCTGTTCGGCTGCACCGACCTGCGCAACCAGGGCTGGGGCTACACCAACTGGTACCAGCGCTTCGTCTCGATGGCGTCGCCGAACCAGTTCCTGTTCGACGACGACGGCAAGCCGCTGATCAACGGCGAGGCGGGTTTCCAGGCGACCCGGGAATATATCGACAGCCTGTCCTATCACTCGCCCGATGCGATTTCCTGGGGCTGGCCGGAGCAATACGGCAATTTCGCCGGCGGCGGTGCGGCGATGACCTGCGCCTTCTCGAACCTGCCGAAGTTCCTCGACAATGCCGCAAACCAGGGTTCGACGGTGACCGGCAAGGTCGGTTCGATGCTGCCGCCCGGTCGCGAGATCGACGGGCAGCTCGTCCGGCGCTCCGTCCTCTGGCTCAACCTCTCGGCGTCGGTCTCCTCGCAGAGCCAGCATCCGGAGGCCTGCTACCTGCTGCTGCAGTGGCTGGGTTCCAGCCGCATCTATTCGTGGATGACGGCCAATCCGGGCGGCTACTTCGATCCGTTCCAGCTGTCGAACTTCGCCGATCCGCTCGTGCGCCAGACCTACCACGACTACCACATGGATGTTGTCCGCGAGACGGTGGCCCGCACCGTGCCGACGATCAACTATCCGGGTGCCACCGCCTTCCACAATGCGCTCGACGAGAACCTTGTCGCCGCGCTGACGAAGACCAAGAGCCCGGAAGACGCGATGGCCGACACGGAACGGCAGTGGAACCGGATCGCGCGGCGCATCGGCGAGGACAAGCTCGTGGCCGCCATCAAGTCCAACAAGGAGGCGTGGCCCACCGTGCTCGATCCGGTGACCGGCTGACCGGCCGTCTCATCGGCGGAAGGGGCGGGCAAGACCCCGCCCTTTCCGAAGACACGCAAACGCTGCAGTTGATGCCATGAACCGCTCCTTGCCTTTCGAAGTCTTTCGCTATGCCGCCATCTCGCTGGCGCTTGCGGTCACGCTGGTTCCGACGCTGTGGATGGCCTCCATGGCCTTCAAGCCCATCGCCGAATGGTCTGCCGCGGGGGCGGATCTCACCTGGTGGCCGAAGAACCCGACGCTCGACAATTTCCGCTTCATCTTCGGCACCTCGACCAGCGACCTGATCGTGGCGCTCGACCGTACGGCCGGAAAGCCGATCCTGTCGTCGCTGCTGTCGGCCGTCTTCGGCACGCTGATCGCCATGGGCTGCGGAACCGCCGCCGCCTACGGCTTGTCGCGCTTCGGTTCGGGGAAGAACCTGCCGCTGGCGCTGATCCAGCTTCGGCTCTTCCCGCCGATGGCGGTGATGATTCCGGTCATGATCATGTGGGCCTTTCTCGGCCTGGTCGACAGCTGGTGGGGGCTGGCGCTGATCTACGGCATCGTCACGCTGCCCTTTGCCTTCTGGCTGATGAAGACGTTCTTCGACGACATGCCGCGCGAGATCGAGGATGCGGCACTGGTGGAGGGCTGCTCGCGCAGCCGCGTCTTCATGAAGATCACGCTGCCGATGATGCGGCCGGCGCTCGCAAGCTCGGCCCTGTTCGTCTTCATCCTCAACTGGTCCGACTATCTGATCGCGCTGCTGCTCACGACGCGCGAATGGGTGACGATCCCCGTCTACATGGCGTCGCTGTCGTCCTCCATGACCGGCCAGCTCTATGGCGCCAAGGCGGCGCTCGGCCTCATCGCGGCCGTCCCGCCCGTCATCATGGGCATCGCCATCCAGCGCCATCTCGTGCGCGGCCTGACCTTCGGAGCGCTGAAGCAATGACCAGCCTCGCAACCCCGGAGAAGGTGTCCATGGCAGACCTGGCGCAGGGCGATAGCCCGCAGGCGGAGGATGGCGGCCGTCGCCTCGGCTTCCTGCTGACGCTGCCGGCGCAGGTGCTGGTCCTGTTCATCGCCGTCTTTCCGCTGCTCGTGCAGCTCTATATCAGCCTGACCGACTGGTCGCCGCTCGACGGCATCGGCTGGTGGCAGGCCTATGAGCTGTGGAACGGCTTCGCCAACTATACCGACCTGATGGCGGACAGCCGCTTCTGGAGCGCGCTCGGGCGCACCGCACTCGTCATGGCGATCTGCGTTCCGGCCGAGTTCCTGCTCGGGCTCGGGCTTGCGATCCTGTTCATGGACGATTTCGTCGGCAAGCGCGTGTTCTATTCGATCATGCTGATCCCGATGATGGTGGTGCCCGCCGTCGCCGGTTACATGTTCTTCATGCTGTTCCAGTCCGGCGGGCCGGTGAACGATATCCTGTCGAGCCTGACGGGGATGGACGTTTCGATCGCCTGGCTTTCAAACCCGACCACCGCGCTGATCGCCGTGATGATCGCCGATATCTGGCAGTGGACGCCGCTGATGTTTCTGATCCTGCTGGCCGGCCTCGTCGGCGTGCCCGAGGACCAGGTCCGCGCGGCGACGCTGCTCGGCGCGTCCTGGTGGCAGCGCTTCCGCACGATCGTGCTGCCGAAGATGAAGACCATCATCGTCATCGCGCTCGCGATCCGCGTCATCGAGAACTTCAAGATCTTCGATACGCTCTACATCATGACCGGCGGCGGCCCCGGCGTCGCGACCGAGACGATCTCCGTCTACATCTACAAGGTGACGCAACAGGACCTGATCTGGGGCTATGTTGCGGCCATCGCGCTCGTCATCCTCGTCGCTCTCTCCATTCTCGTCTCGCTGGCGATCAGCCGCATGAATGCCGGAAAGGAAGCCTGAGCGATGACTGCGATCCACCTCGAAAACCTGGTCAAGCGCTTCGGGGCCTTCACGGCGCTGAAGACGATGGACCTGGAAATCCGCGACGGCGAGTTCATGGCGCTGCTCGGGCCGTCCGGCTGCGGCAAGTCGACGACGATGAACATGATCGCCGGCATGGAGAACCCCTCCGAGGGGCGGATCCTGTTCGACGGCAAGGACATGAACGGCGTAGCGATGGGCCGGCGCGGCGTCGGCTTCGTCTTCCAGAACTACGCGATCTTCACCCACATGAACGTCTACGACAATCTCGCCTATGGCCTGCGCATGCGCCGGCTGCCGGAGAGCGAGGTCGATGGCCGGGTCCGGAAGACCGCCGATTTCCTGCAACTGGGCCCGCTCCTGAAACAGCCGTCGGCGAAGCTCTCGGTCAACATCCTGCAACGGCTGGCGATCGGCCGCTCGGCGATCGTCGAGCCGGCGATCTTTCTCCTCGACGAGCCGCTTTCGAACGTCGACGCGGCCTTCCGCGCGGTCATGCGCACGGAACTGAAGCACCTGCAGCGCCAGTTCAGGCAGACGATGGTCTATGTGACGCATGACCAGCTCGAGGCCATGACCATGGCCGACCGGATCGCCGTCATGGACCACGGCGTGCTGCAGCAGGTGGGCACGCCGCTGGAGGTCTACAACAACCCCGACAATCTGTTCGTCGCCGGCTTCATCGGGGCGCCGGGGATGAACCTGCTGAAGGGCGAACTCGCCGACTGCGACCGCGGCCTCGTCGTCGACCTCGGCGCGCTCGGACGGTCCGCCCCGCTCGATCCAGCCCTGGCCGCGGCCGCCCGTGCGAACGGCACCCGCGACGTCGTCTACGGTTTCCGGCCGGAACGCGTGTCGCTGGCGGCTTCGGGCGAGGGCATGATGATGCCGGTCGTGTTCGTCGAGCGGATCGGCGCCCGCACCATCGTCCATCTCGGCCCGGACGGGCAGCGGATCAAGGCGGTGTTCGACAACGACGTGGCGGTCGAGGCGGGCGTCTCCGTTGCCGTTGCGGTCGAGCCCGGTTCGGTGCGGCTCTTCGATGCGGCCACCGGCCAATGCATCAGGGAGGCGTGAAGATGGGCTCGATTTCCTTCCGCAACGTCACCAAGCGCTACGGCAAGACCGTCGCTGTGGCCGACGCGACTTTCGACATCCAGTCCGGCGAGTTCTTCTGCTTCTTCGGTCCACCGCTTTCGGGAAAGTCGACGATCCTGAAGCTCATCCTCGGGCTGGAGACGCCGGACGAGGGCGAGGTGCTGATCGATGGCCGGCCGGTGACCAGTGTTTCGCCGGCGGGCCGCAACATCGCGATGGTGTTCCAGAACCTGGCGCTGTTCCCGCACATGACGGCGATGCAGAACGTGCGCTTCCCGCTGGTCGAGCGCCGGGTGCCGGAGCAGGATATCCGCACGCGCGTGGATGCGGTCGCGGCCAAGCTGCATATCGGGCACCTGCTGCACAAGCCGCCGGCGCAGCTTTCCGGCGGCGAGCGCCAGCGCGTGGCGATCGCGCGCGCGCTGGTGCGCGATCCGGTTGCCTATCTCATGGACGATCCGATCTCGGCGCTAGACGCGCGCCTGCGCGAGGAGACGCGCGTAGAGCTGAAGCGCATCCAGCGCGATCTCGGCCAGACGCTGGTCTACGTCACCCACGATCAGGAGGAAGCCATGTCGGTCGCCGACCGGATGGCGATCCTGGAGCATGGCGCGATCCGCCAGGTCGGCACCCCGGTCGACATCTACGACCGGCCGGCGAACCGCTATGTCGCCCAGCTTCTCGGGGCGCCGATGATGAACATCATGGCGACGGGAGACCGGGACCCGCTGGCTGCGGCGGACGGGACGATCGTCCTGCCGTCCGGCGCAGTCCCGGCGGATGTCGCGGGGATGGGCATTCGCCCCGAGGATCTCAAGGTGGAGCCCTGGCAGGCGGGACGGCCCGGACGGCCGGCCCGGGTCTACGAGGTGGAACCGCTCGGCGGCTACACCGTGGTCACGCTGGATACGGGGCACCAGAAGCTGCGCGCCCTTCTGCGCGGGCAGCCGGACATTCTCATCGACAGCGATGTGGCGCTGAGCTGCAATCCGGAGAGGATACATTTCTTCGGGTCCGCGGGAGAGGCGCTGCGTCCATGAACGAACATACGAAATGGGAGGAGACCATGGGAGAAAACGGGAGCTTCGTGCCGGATCCGCCGGTGCGGGCGAAGGACTACCGGATCGGCTGCATCGGCGCCGGCATGATCATGGCCGAGTGCCATCTCGCCGCCTACAGGGAGGCGGGCTTCCCGGTCGCAGCCATCGCGTCGCGGACGAAGGACAAGGCGAAGGCCGTCGCCGAGCGCTGGGGCATTCCGACGGTGCATGACACGCCCTCGGCGCTGATCGCCGATCCCCAGGTCGAAATCCTCGACATCGCCTTCCCGCCGGACCAGCAGCCGGCGCTGATCCGCGAGGCGCTCAAGGCGCCGCATATCAAGGGAATCCTGGCGCAGAAACCGCTGGCGCTGACGCTCGATGAGGCCCGGTCGCTCCGCGACGAGGCGGCGAAGGCCGGCAAGATCCTCTCCGTCAACCAGAACATGCGCTACGACCAGTCGATGCGCGTGCTGAAGCAGATCCTCGACAGGGACGAACTCGGCACCGTCGTCATGGCGACGATCGAGATGCGCGCCATCCCGCACTGGCAGACGTTCCTGGAAGACTACGACCGGCTGACGCTGTCCAACATGAGCGTGCACCATCTCGACGTGCTGCGCTTCCTGTTCGGCGATCCCGACGCGATCACCACGGTGACGCGCACGGACCCGCGCACGACATTCGCCCACAAGGACGGGATCACCGTGTCGACGCTGACATTCCCGAGCGGCGTTCTTGCCGTATCCATGGAGGACGTCTGGTCGGGCCCGCGCGAGGAAGGCTTCGACAGCGACATCTACATCAAATGGCGCGTCGAGGGCACGGACGGCGTCGCGCAGGGCACGATCGGCTGGCCGGACGGTTCGCCGTCCACCCTGTCCTATGCCTCGAAGAAGACCACCGGTGGCAAGTGGGTTTCGCCCAAATGGGACACCATGTGGTTCCCGCACGCCTTCGTCGGCGTGATGGAACAGCTGCAATATGCGGTGAAGTCCGGCGAGCCGCCGGCCCTCTCCGTCGCCGACAATGTCAGGACCGTGGCGCTCGTGGAGGCGGGATACCGCTCCATCGAAGAGCGGCGCACGGTCAGGCTTTCCGAAATCGCAATCGACTGAATTCCAAGGGAGGATTTTCATCATGATGCAAACCGGCATTTTCTCCGGATATTTCCCCTACGGCCTCGAGGAGACGGCCCAGAAGATCAGGGGGCTCGGCTTCAACACCGTCCAGCTCGACATGCACTTCAAGGACGTCGACCTGTCGGCGGGTCAGATCACCAAGGACAAGTGCGTCCGTGTCCGCGAGACGTTCCGTGACCACAACCTGCCGATCTGCTGCATCTCCGGCTACACCAACATCATCCACCCGGACAAGGCGGAGCGCGAGCGGCGCGTCGGCTACCTGAAGGAGATCATCCGCTACGCGCAGCATCTCGGCACGCCCTACGTCATTTCCGAGACGGGTACGTTCAACACCGAATCCGACTGGGTCCATCATCCGAAGAACAAGACCGAGGAAGGCTTCGAGGAATGCCGCAAGGTCATCGCCGACCTGTCGCAGCACGCCTATGACCACGGCGCCGTGTTCCTTCTCGAGACCTACGTCAACAACGTCGTCGGTTCGGTCGAGGAGACGGTGAAGATGTTCGCGCAGGTCGATCATCCGGGCCTCGGGCTCCTGATGGACCCGACCAACTACTTCGAAAGCCACAACATCGACCGCATGGACGCGATCCTCGACCAGGTCTTCGACACGCTCTCCGACAAGATCAGGATCGCTCACGCCAAGGACGTGAAGCGTTCGGGCGACGACAAGACGGAGAAGCATGCCGACATCGGTGATGCGGACGCTCTGGAAAGCCACACCTTCCGCGGCGTCGGCGAGATCGAGCTGCCGGCACCTGGGCTCGGTTCGCTGAACTACGATCTCTACCTGCAGCGGCTTTCGAAGAAGCACCCGAACATCCCGATCATCATCGAGCACCTCGATGAAAGCGACGTGCCGCGGGCCAAGAAGTTCCTCGACGGGAAGCTTCGCGCCAACGGCCTCTGAAGCCAACCCGGCGGCCGGCATCGTCCGGCCGCCGCAATTGAAGACAGGACAGTCCGCAGCGGTCGGGCTCACAACAGGAATACTCTCATGGTCGAACTCTACGGGAGGGCCATGTCGCGCCGCGACATCGCCGCCAGTGCCGGATCCTTCTCGCAATTTGCCGGCGTGCGCCTGATGACGCTCGAAGACGGCGTCGAGCGCGGCATCCGCATGCTGGAGTTTCGCAGCGGCACCGGGCTGCGCTTCACCGTCCTCGTCGACCGTGCCTTCGACATCGCCGACTGCGACTATCGTGGGCTGGCGATCGGCTGGAACTCGCCGGCCGGCTTCAAGCATCCGGGCCTTGCCGAATATGAGGGCGAGGGCGGGCTCGCGTGGCTGCGGTCCTTCTCCGGCCTGATGGTCACCTGCGGCCTCGACCACATCCTGTTCATGAACGACGAGCCGGGCGACAGCTATGTCTACGGTCCGCGCAAGACCATCAGCCATTCCCTGCACGGCCGCATCGGCACCATCCCGGGCAAGCTCACGGGATACGGCGAGGAATGGATCGGCGACGATTGCACGCTCTGGTGCGAAGGCGTGGTGACGCAGGGAACGGTGTTCGGCGAGCACCTGGAACTCGTCCGCCGCATCGAGATCAAGGCCGGCACCAACGACATCAGGCTGACCGACCGGGTCGTCAATCGCGGCTTCTACCGGACCCCGCATATGTACTGCTACCACATCAACGTCGGCCATCCGGTGCTGGCGGAGGGATCGCGCTATCTCGCGCCGATCAGGGAGGTGGTCTGGGCGGCCCATGCGGGCGCCGACTACCGCAAGCAGGAGGTCGGCTACCGCACCATGCCGGCACCGCAGATGAACTTCCACGAGCAGGTCTGGCAGCACGAGATGGTCGCCGACGGCAATGGCGAAGTGCCCGTCGCGCTCGTCAACGATGCGCTCGGCGTCGGCTTCGAGGTCGTCACCCGCAAGGACCAGTTTCCCTGCATGTTCGAGTGGCAGAACCTGCAGTCAGGCCAGTATGCGCTCGGCATCGAGCCGTCCACCAACCATGTGCTCGGCCATACTGCCGCCCGCGAGCGGGGCGAACTGATCTGGCTGGAGCATGCCGAAGAGCGCCGCTACGACACGACCTTCCGCATCCTGCCCGACGCGGACGCCATCGCGGCGAGCGAGCGGCGAATCCGGAGCCTCTCTGGGCAGCCGGCCGAAGCGTTTCCGGAACCGACCGGCAATCACGTGGCGATCGGGGGGCGTTGATGAACATGCAGCTCTCTCCAAAAGCCGACACGGTCGCCGCGGCGTCGATCGCGGGCAAGGTTATTCTCTACACCGGTGCCGCCGGCGGGCTCGGCACCGAGACGACGCTGAGCTTCCTGCGATCGGGGGCGAAGGTGGTCGCCATCGACAATGACGAGCGCAAGACGCAGGCGCTGCGCGATGCCGTGGCGGGGGAGGGACTGGCGGGCCTGACGGTGCGCGCCATCGACCTGTCGGACCTCTCTGCGCTGCGGACCGAACTCGACCGCGTTGCCGCCGAGGTCGGCGGCTTCGACGTCGTCATCAACAACGCCGCCATCTACCCGTCGAAGCCCTTCGAGGAGTACAGCATCGAAGATTTCCAGATGGTGCAGCGGGTGAACGTCGATGCCGGCATCGTCTGCGTCCAGGCGGCCCTGCCGCACATGCGCAAAAAGGGCTGGGGCCGCATCGTCAACATCGCCAGCGTCACCTTCTATGGCGGCTGGGCGAACCTCTCGCCCTACGTCCAGTCCAAGGGCGCACTCGTCGGGCTGACGCGGGCCTGGGCGCGCGAATTCGGCGCCTATGGCGTCACCGTCAACGCGGTCGCCCCCGGCGCCTTTCCGACGGATGCCGAGAAGATCCACCCCGACCCGGAAGGCTATACGCGCTTCGTGCTGGACCATCAGGCCGTCAAGCGGCGCGGCAGCCCGGCCGACATCGCCGCCGCCCTGTCGTTCCTGATCTCCGATGCCGCGGGCTTCATCACCGGTCAGACGCTGAACGTCGATGGCGGCTGGGTCATGCACTGATCGCCTTTTATTGATAAGGAATTGAAAGAAAATGGGAATTCTCAGCGGAATTCGCGTCCTCGACTGCTCGATCGCCATGGCCGGGCCGTTTGCCGCGCAAAGGCTCGGCGATCTCGGCGCGGACGTGATCAAGGTCGAGCCGGTGACCGGCGAATGGCAGCGGCACGTCGCAGCCGGCGGTGCCGGCGGCAACAAGATCAACGTCTCGTTCCTGTCGCTCAACCGCAACAAGCGCTCGCTGGCCGTCGACCTGAAGTCGCCTGACGGCAAGCAGGTGCTGCTCGATCTGGTCAGGACGGCGGACGTCTTCCTGCAGAACTATCGGCCGGGCGTCGCCAAGCGGCTCAGCGTCGACTACGAGACGCTGTCGAAGATCAATCCGCGCCTCGTCTACGTGTCCATGTCCGGTTATGGCGAGGACGGTCCCTATATCGACCGGCCGGGGCAGGATCTCGTGCTGCAGGGCATGTCGGGTGCCATGCTTTCGGCCGGTCGCGCCGACGAGCCGCCGACGGCCGCCGGACAGTATCTCGTCGATGCGATCACCGCCTATAACGCCTTCGAAGGCGCACTCGCGGCACTCTTCCACCGCGAGCGGACGGGCGAAGGGCAACTGGTGCAGGTCAACATGCTGGACGCGATCACCACGATCCAGATGCAGGAGCTCTCCGTCTTCACCATCGGCAACAAGCCGCAGACGCGCTCGGCCGAGCCGCATGCGCATGTCTATATCCGCGCGCCCTACGGTGCGTTTGCCACCAGCGACGGCTTCATCATCGTCGCCTTCCCCAAGCTGAAGACGCTGGGCGAGGTGATCGGCGAGGAGAGCTTCCTGACCATGGAGGACGAGGTCGACAGCTGGGCCAGGCGCGACGAGATCTTCGCCAAGACCCGCGAGCGGCTGAAGACGCGGACGTCGGCCGAATGGCTGGAGCGCATGCGCGCCGCCGACATCTGGTGCGGTCCGGTCTATGGCTATGCCGATGTCGTCGAGGATGCCCAGGTCAAGCACAACGGCACCTTCGTCGAATACGAGCACCCGACCGAAGGCAAGGTGAAGACCCCGGGCTTTCCGATCAAGTTCTCCAAAACGCCGTCGGCGATCGACCGCGGCGCGCCGATCGTCGGCCAGCATACGCGCGAGATCCTCAAGGAGGCCGGCTACGACGATGCCCGTATCGCCGGGCTGGAGCAGGCCGGTGCCGTAGCCGCCGGGGAGCTTTGACATGCAGCGGCTGAAGGCGCTGACGTGGGATCACCCGCGCGGCTACAACGCGCTTGCGGCAGCGGCGAGACGGCCGGAGCTTGCGGAAAGCGGGCTTTCGATCGATTGGGACAAGCAGCCGCTCGAAGGCTTCGAGTCCCATCCGATCGCAGATCTCTGCGCCCGCTACGATCTGGTCGTGCTCGACCATCCGCATGTCGGCGAGGCGGTTGCCGGGGATTGCCTGCAATCGCTGGAGAGCGTGTTCGGCGACGCGGCGGTGCAGGCGCTTCAGGCCGAAAGCATCGGCCCGTCCCTGCGGAGCTACCGGTTTGCCGGTGCCCACTGGGCGCTGCCGCTGGATGCGGCGACGCAGGTGATGGCGGTGCGGGGCGACCTCCTGGGGCGACCGATGCCGCTTCTCTGGGACGAGATCGCGGAGATTTCGCGATCGACGGGCAAGGTGGCGCTGTCGCTCGCGGGGCCGCATGCCGCGCTCTCCTTCCTCTCGATTGCAGCCGCCTTCGGCGAACCGCCGGCGGAGAAAGATCCCGGCCTGCTGGTCTCGAAGGATACGGGCCGGCAGGTCTACGAGCTGATGGGCGACCTTGCCGCGCGCAGTCCGCGATCGGTGCGCGAGAAGAATCCGATCGGCATTCTCGGGCACATGGCAAGCCATGACGACGTCGTGCTTTGCCCCCTGGTCTACGGCTACGTGAACTACGCGGCGCCTTTGGAGGGCCATGCGATTGCATTCCACAATGCGCCGCGCCGGGCCGCCGGCGGCCGGCCGGGATCGACGCTGGGCGGCACGGGCATCGGCATTTCTAAGCGATGCGAGGTCACGCCCGCCTTGAAGCAGCACCTCCTCTGGCTGATGGGACGGGAGGCACAGATCGGCTTCATACCCGGTCACGACGGCCAGCCGTCGCGCCGCGAGGCCTGGCACGATGCCGGGGTGAACGCGCGCTGGGGCAGCTTCTACGAAAACACCGCCGACACGCTCGAGCAGGCCTATGTCCGCCCGCGCCATGACGGCTACATCGCCTTCCAGGGAAAGGCATCGGCGCTGCTGAGGCAGGCCTTTGAGGAGGGCGCACCGGCCGACGGCGTGCTCGACAGCCTGCAGGCCCTTTATGCAAGCCACCGCGCAGCCGGCGGCGAAAGGTAGGAATGACATGACAGACGATGTTCTCTTTGCCATCGACGGCGCGATCGCGACCATCACGCTGAACCGTCCGCAGAAGCTCAATGCGGTGACGCCGGAAATGGCGGATGCGATCGTGGCCGCCGTGGAGGAATGCAACGACAGCGACACGATCCGCTGCGTCATCCTGACGGGCGCCGGCGAACGGGCTTTCTGCGCCGGCTCCGACATCCGCGAACTCGACACCTACGAGACGCCCTGGCAATTCCGCAACCGCCCCGACTATTGCGACGCCTTCCGGGCGCTGCTGAAGCCGACGATCTGCGCCGTCAACGGCTATGCGCTCGGCGGCGGTCTGGAAACGGCGATGTCCTGCGATATCCGCATCGCGTCCGACAATGCCCAGTTTGCCGCCCCGGAGATCAAGCTCGGCTGGATCGGAGGCGGCGGCATGGCGGCGCATCTGATGCATTCGATCGGCGCCTCCAATGCGGCGCTGATGCTGATGACGGGCGACGCCATCCCGGCGGAAAAAGCCCTGGCCTGGGGTCTCGTCAGCGAAGTGGTGGCGCCGGCGGAGCTTCTGCCGCGCGCCCGCGCCATCGCCGAGGTTATCGCCTCGCGGGCGCCGATCGCCGCGGAAACGGCGAAGGCCAACCTGAAGGCCGCCGTCTCGATGCCGCTCGACAAGGCGATCGAATACGAGCGTGACCTGCAGACGATCTGCTTTGCGACGGCGGATGCCGCTGAGGGCCGCGCCGCCTTCAAGGAGAAGCGCGCGCCCGTATTCCGGCGGCGGTGACGGCCATGCAGACCGGTGTCGCCTATATCCGCAGCCTCGGCCGTTATCGCGAAGCCTCCGTGCTTGCGATGCTCGCCGCCGTCGCCCTCTATCTGTCCTTTGCCAGCGACTACTTCCTGGAGCCGCGCAACCTTCTCAACGTCGGGCGCCAGGCCTCGGTCGTCGCCATCGTCGCGCTCGGCCAGGCGTTGGTCATCATCGCCCGCGGCATCGACCTGTCGGTCGGCTCGGTGATCGGCCTGTCGGCAGTGGTCGCGGCGGTCCTGATGCGCGATACGGGGAGCGAGACGATCGGGCTCATGGCGGGCCTCCTGACCGGGCTTGCCTGCGGCCTCGTCAACGGCGTCCTCTATACCCGCTTCCGCATCAATCCCTTCATCGCCACGCTCGGCACCCTGTCGATCGCGCGCGGCATCGCGCTCCTGATGACCGGCGGCATACCTGTGCCGTTCGGCGGCCTTGCCGAATTCGTGGGCGCCGGCCGCATCTTCGACATTCCCGTGTCCTTCCTGTTGATGATCGTGCTCGCCATCGTCGTGCATGTCTTCGCAAGCCGCACCGTGATGGGCCGGGAGATCTATGCGATCGGTGACAACCCGAAGGCCGCGCGCCTTGCCGGCGTGAACCTCAGGGCGATCCGCCTGGTCGTCTTTGGGCTTTGCGGCCTTCTTGCGGGCCTCGGCGGGCTGATCCTCGCCGGCAATCTCGCCAGCGCCGATCCCAATCTCGGCATGGGATACGAACTCGACGTCATCGCGGCCGTCATTCTCGGCGGTACCGCGCTCAGCGGCGGCCGCGGCTCGATCCTCGGCGTCGTCATCGGCGCGCTGCTGATGGCGCTGCTCAACAACGCCTTCGTGCTCCTCGGCATCTCCGCCTACTGGCAGGTGGTGACGAAGGGGCTGGTGATCATTTTTGCCGTCGGGCTGGACGGACTCCAGCGCCGCGGCGACGACGACTGACAACGGACAAGTGGAGGAGACCATCATGTTGCTGAAGAAGATCAGGATGACCGCGATGGCGGCAATTGCCGCGACGGCGGTCGCATTTCCCGCAATCGCCGCCGAGGCCCCCGAAGGCGGCAGCGTGGCCGCGGTGGAAAACACCAAGGGACCGGTCCGCATCGCCTTCCTGTCGTTCCAGAACAATCCGTTCTGGACGCCGGTGACCGAAGGCGCGAAGGCGGCGAACGACTATCTGACCAAGTTCGACGCCACGGTCGACTTCGTCGATCTCGGCGACGAACTTTCCGCCGAGGCCGTCGTCGCCGGCATCGAGGGCGCGCTTGCCAAGAAATATGACGGCATCGTCGTGGTGCCGATCTTCGACGGCACGGCGCGCATCATCAACGAGGCGACCGACGAGGGCGTGCCGGTCTTCAACATCGTCGCCGAGGGCGCGACGGAATCGAAGCGCCTCGCCTTCATCGGCCAGGATGCGACCTCGGCCGGCAAGCAGATCGGCGAGTACATCGCCAAGGAGATGGACGGCAAGGGCAAGCTTGGCGTGATCACCGGCTATTTCGGCGCCACCCAGCATACCCAGCGCATGAACGGCGCAGTCGATTACCTCAAGGCGAACTTCCCCGATATCCAGATCGTCGGCCCGTTCGAGAACAAGGACAAGGCGGAATCGGCCTATTCGCTGGTGCAGGACATGATGACCGCCAATCCGGATCTCTCGATGGTCTATGTGACTGCCGGCGGGCCGTTCGGCGCGGCCAAGGCGGTGAAGGACCTGAACCTCACCGGCAAGGTCGGCGTCGTCGGCTTCGATCACACACCTGATAACATGCAGTATCTGAAGACCGGCGAGATGGTCGGCCTGCTCGACCAGGCGCCCTACCAGCAGGCGCTCGATTCCAGCGTGATGCTCTACAATTACATCGTCGCCGGCCAGGAACCGCCCGCCAAGGTCATCCCGGTGACCGGCAAGCTGCTGACGCCTGACGATGCGAAGTGACAGCCTGAAGGAGGCGGCCGTACCCGGCGCGGTCGCCTCCTCTTCGCCGCCGCCGCTCGTCCGCGTACGGGGCATCGCCAAGAGCTTCTCCGGCAATGCGGTGCTCCATTCGGTCGATCTCGATCTCCGTGCCGGCGAGGTGGTCGGGCTTCTGGGAGAAAACGGCGCCGGCAAGTCGACGCTCATGCACATCCTGTCGGGCGGCCTGCAGCCCGACGCCGGCACGCTCGAAATGGAGGGGGCGCCGGTGCGCTTCGGCTCCGTCGCCGACGGCATCGAGGCGGGCGTCAGCTTCGTGCACCAGGAACTGTCGGTGGTGGGCGCGCTCAGCGTTGCCGAGAACCTGCACCTCGGCCGGATGAGCCGGAGCCGGGCGGGTCTCGTCGATTTCGGGCTGATGGAGGAAGCGTCGCGTGCGCTTCTCGAGCGGGTGGGCGCCGGCCACATCGAGCCGCGCCGCGAGGCGGCGACCTTGCGCGCCGGCGAACAGCAACTGGTCGAGATCGCCAAGGCGGCCGCACGCAAGCCACGGCTGCTGATCCTCGACGAACCGACCTCCTCGCTGACGCCGCACGAGGTCGGCGGCTTCTTTTCCTACGTTCGCGAGGCGCGGGCGGCGGGTGTGGCCATCATCTTCATCACGCACCGGCTGGAAGAGGCGATGGCGCTCTGCGACCGGGTCGTCGTGCTGCGCAACGGCGCGATCGTCAGCGAACGGCGCCCCGCCGAAACCAGCCGTCAGCAACTGATCACCGACATGACGGGAAAGCCCGCGATCTACGAGCACCGGCCACGGACCATCAACGGTGACACGATCGCCCTTTCGATGAAGGGCGTGTCCGACGGCCGCCTGCTCGCCGGCATCGACCTCGACGTGCGCAAGGGGGAAATCTTCGGGCTCTTCGGCCTCGTCGGCGCCGGACGCACGGAATTGCTGGATCTCATCCACGGCGTCCATCGTCCGACCGCAGGCACGATCTCGCTTTTCGGCGAGGGGCTTTGCCTGCGTGATCCGAGCGAGGCGGTGCGGGCCGGAATCGCGCTCGTGCCGGAGGGGCGCAAGACCGCCGGCATCCTGCCGCAGCATTCCGTGCGCGACAATGCGGCGATCAGCAGCCTGCGGCGCTTTTCCCGCGGTCTGTTCTCGGATCGCGGCGGGGACCCGCGGCGCATGGCATCCTATCGCCAGAGCCTCGGCATCCGCATGGCGACGGATACGCAGGCGATTTCGACGCTGTCGGGCGGGAATCAGCAGAAGGTGATCTTCGCCCGCGCGCTGATGGCCGAGCCGCGCCTGCTGCTGCTCGACGAACCGACGCACGGCGTCGACGTCGGCGCCAAGGCCGATCTCTACGACATCGTCACGCGCGAGGCCGAGAAGGGGCTGACGGTCGTCATCGCCTCTTCGGAAGTACCGGAGATACTGGCGCTCTGCGACCGGGTCGCGATCCTCTCCAAGGGACGGCTCGCCGGGATCCTCGACCGGGCGGCGATGACGGAAGACACGATACTGACCATGGCATTCAAGGAGCATTGAGACGTGAGCACGCAGCAGCATCCCATCGGCACCGGCACATTCGTCGGACGCGTCTGGAACCCCGGGGCGGCGGGGCCGAGCCTGGTCGCGGTCCGGGACGGCCAGATCGTCGACATCACCTCCAGAGTCGTCCCGACCATGCGCGACCTGCTCGAGCGCGACGATGCGGCAGCCTATGCGACCGAGGCCGAAGGCCCCGTGCTTGCGCCCCTGCAGGCGCTGCTCTCTGCCGACGTCGGTTCGTTCGACGGGGACAGGCCGCACCTCCTTGCGCCGAACGACCTCCAGGCGGTGAAGGCCTGCGGCGTGACGTTCGCCCGCTCGATGATCGAACGCGTGATCGAGGAGCGCGCGGCGGGCAATCCGGACCTCGCCGAGAAGGTCCGCGAGAAGGTGACTGCCATCATCGGAGACAGTCTGCGTGACCTCAAGGCCGGTTCGCCGGCCGCAGAAAAGGTCAAGCAGGCGCTCATCGAGGAAGGCGTCTGGTCGCAGTATTTGGAGGTCGGCATCGGGCCCGATGCCGAGGTCTTCTCCAAGGCGCAGGTCCTGTCCTCCGTCGGTCATGCCGCCGATGTCGGGTTGCATCCGATCTCGAAGTGGAACAATCCCGAGCCGGAGATCGTGCTCGCGGTCAATTCGCGGGGCGTCGTGCAGGGAGCCACGCTCGGCAACGACGTCAACCTGCGCGACGTGGAGGGTCGCTCGGCCCTCCTTCTCGGCAAGGCCAAGGATAACAACGCCTCGTGCTCGATCGGCCCCTTCATTCGCCTGTTCGACGCAGGCTATACCATCGACGACGTGCGCAATGCGGAACTAACCCTGCGCGTCGAGGGCGAGGACGGCTTCGTCCTGAACGGCCGCAGTTCGATGAAGGAGATCAGCCGCGATCCGCTCGACCTCGTCGCCCAGACGATCGGCCGCCACCATCAGTATCCGGACGGCTTCATGCTTTTCATGGGAACGCTCTTCGCGCCGACGGAGGACCGCGACGTGCCGGGGCAGGGGTTCACCCACAAGGTCGGCGACATCGTCACGATTGCAAATGACCGGCTCGGGGCGCTGACGAACCGCGTGCGGCTTTCGACCGAGTGCCCGCCCTGGACATTCGGCGTCTCGCACCTGATGCGCAACCTCGCCGCACGACATCTCATCTGAAGGCAGGTGCTGTGCCCGGAGCGATCCGGGCGCGGCCCATTTCTGGCAGCCTGAAGCACCCTGCCTGGCCCGGCGCGGCCCGGCGGGTCGTATCTGCGCGTGAATTTCCGGCAACCAATCTGAATTGACGCATGACGAGTTTCGAGTTATGACTGACGAAATTTAAAAATCGTCACTCGTCAGGAATGCGCTCATGACCGACACTCTTCTTCTTGATGACGGACAGGATTCGGTGCGGCAGGAAAACATCAGCCGCATTCTCGATGCGGCCGAGCGTCTCTTCCGGCACTATGGCTACAGCAAGACGACGGTCGCTGACATCGCGCGCGACCTCGGCATGTCGACGGCGAACATCTACCGGTTCTTCGCCTCCAAGCAGGACATTCATCAGGCGCTCTGCAGCCGCATGCTGCAGGCCGCCTACGATCTCGCCCGCGCGGTCGCCGAAGAACCCGCAAGTGCGGTCGAGCGGCTTCGTCGCTACGCCTCGACGCAGCACAAGATGACCGTCGACACCATGCTCGATCAGGAGAAGGTGCACGAGATGGTCGTCGTCGCGATCGAGCGCGACTGGCATGTCATCGAGAAGCACATCATCAGGCTGCACGCCATCGTCGCGGAGATCATCGCCGAGGGCATCGCCGCCGGCGAGTTCCGCCCGCAGGATCCCGTCATTGCGTCGAAATGCTTCGGCGCGAGCCTCGTCACCCTGTGCCATCCGCAGATGGTCGCGCAGTGCCTGATGAAGGAGAACCAGGCGCGGCCCGAAGACCTGATCGAATTCGCCATACAGGCGCTGCGATGACCGGAAGCGCGCTCAGACCGCGTCACGAAGGCCGGATTTTCAGTTGGAGAGCGAAGATGTTTTCGCCGGTGTTTCCCAAGTCGTTTCAAAAGTCCCGTTTCGCCCCGCTTCTGCTTTTGTCGGTTCTCGCGCTGGCGGGATGCACCGAGGCGGAGACGTCCGAAAACACCGTCGAGGTGCTGCGCCCCGTCAAGGTCGTGGAAGTGAAGGCGCCGGGCACCACCCGCAGCCTCGACTATTCCGGCCAGGTGCGGGCGCGCCGCGAAATGGCGCTCGGTTTCCGCGTGTCGGGGAAAATCACCGAGCGCCTGGTGGATGTCGGCGACCGCGTCGCAACAGGCGACGTTCTGGCGCGTCTCGACACGTCCGACTACGAATTGCAGGTGCGCAGCGCCGAGGCGAACGTGGCCGCGGCAGAGCGCCAGGTCGAAACCACCGAGCTTTCCTTGAAGCGGGCGCGCGATCTCTTCGCCAAGAACGTGGCATCGAAGTCCAGTCTCGAACAGGCCGAACTTTCCTACAACCAGGCCGTGGCTGCGCGCGACGATGCGGCAAGCACGCTGGACCAGAGCCGCAACCAGGTGCGCTACACCGATCTGGCGGCCGCTGAAAACGGCATCGTGACGGCGGCGAGCGGCGAGGTCGGCCAGGTCGTCTCGTCGGGAACGCCTGTCGTGACGGTTGCCGTCGATGGCGAGAAAGAGGTGCTGGTCGCAGTACCCGAAACGGACATCCTCGCCTTCCAGCCGGGCAAGGCGGTCGACGTCGGGTTCTGGTCCTATCCGGGCCTCACGCTGAAGGGAAAGGTGCGCGAGGTGGCCGGCAGCGCCGATCTGCGCTCCCGCACCTTCGCGGTGCGTATCGGCATCCCGGCGGACGATCGCGTGCTGCTCGGCATGACCGCGGCGGTACGGGCCGCCGCCGATACCGACGAGACGCTGGTCAGCGTCCCCCTTGCCGCATTGGCGGAAAAGGACGACAAGCCGATCGTCTGGACGGTCGATCCTGCACGCGCGACGGTGCATGCACGCGACGTCGAGGTCGTCTCCTTCGACGCTGACGGCGTTCGCATCGCCAGCGGGCTCTCCGCCGGCGACCTCGTCGTCGCGGCCGGCACGCAGTTCATGACCGAGGACCTCAAGGTCAAGTTGCCGTCGGAGGTGGCGCAGTCGGCCCTCTCCGCATCCGCCGAACACCTCACGATGCGCTGAGCCGGGAAGGGGAGCGGAGCCATGAACACGTCCACCGACGAAAAGCGTTCGTTCAATCTTTCCCGGTGGGCCATCGGCCATCCGAGCATCGCCCGCTTCCTCTTCGGGCTCATCATCGTCGCCGGCGTTTTCGGCCTGATGCGCATGGGGCAGAAGGAAGACCCCGATTTCACCTTCCGCATCATGGTGGTGCAGGCGGTCTGGCCGGGCGCCTCCATCGAGGACATGCAGGATCAGGTCGTCAACAAGATCGAGCGCAAGCTGCAGGAGACGCCGCATCTGGACTGGGTCAAGTCCTATACCCGGGCCGGCAGCGCCATCATCACGCTGCAGGTCGAGGGCGACACGGATGCCCAGGACGTCGCCGATGCCTTCTACCAGGCCCGCAAGAAGGTCGGCGATATCGCGAGCGAACTGCCCGACGGCCTGCTCGGCCCCTATTTCAACGACGAGTTCGGCGATACCTTCATCACGCTCTACTCGCTCTCCGGCGACGGCTACAGCTATCCCGAACTCAAGACGTTCGCGATCCAGGCGCGCGACATGCTGCTGACGACGCCGGGCGTCGAAAAAGCGGTCATCATCGGCGACCAGCCCGAAAAGATCTTCATCGACGTGTCCTCGAAGGCGCTCGCCGAGCGCGGTCTGACGCTTTCCGATCTGCAGGCCGCCATTGCCGGCCAGAACAGCGTCGATCCGGCCGGCTCGGTCGACACCGGCCGGCAGTCCGTCCGCATTTCCGTCGAGGGCGCCGTGGACCGGGTGGACGACATCCGCGAACTCCGGCTGCGCGCCGGCGACCAGGTGACGCGTCTCGGCGATATCGCCACCGTGACGGCGGGTCTGGAGGACCCCTACCAGCGCAAGTACCGCTTCAACGGCCGCGACAGCGTCCAGGTCGGCGTGGTGATGGCCAAGGGGTTCAACGTGACGAGCGTCGGCACGGCCGTCGCCGAGACCTTCGCCCGCTTCGAAGGCGCACTGCCCTACGGTGTCGCCGTGGACCAGATCTCCGACCAGCCGGAAGTGGTGCGCGAGGCGATCGGCGAGTTCATGAAGGCGCTCGGCGAGGCGCTGGCGATCGTGCTCGTCGTCTCCTTCCTGTCGATCGGCTGGCGTTCCGGCCTGGTCATCGCGATCGCCATTCCGCTCGTGCTGGCTGCAACCTTCGCCATCATGTACGAGCTCGGCATCGACCTGCAGCGCATCTCGCTCGGCGCGCTCATCATCGCGCTCGGCCTTCTGGTGGACGACGCGATGATCGTCGTCGAGATGATGGAGCGCAAGCTTGAGGAGGGGCTCGTCAAGATCGACGCGGCGAGCTTCGCCTATTCGTCCACCGCCTTCCCGATGCTGACGGGAACGCTCATCACCATCGCCGGCTTCATACCGGTCGGCTTTGCCGAATCGACGGCCGGGGAATATGTCCGCTCGTTGTTCTACGTGGTCGGCATCTCGCTCGTCGTGTCCTGGTTTGTGGCGGTCTATTTCACGCCCTGGCTCGGCCACATGATCCTCAAGCAGCGCCACCATGCCGGCGGCCACCACGACGTCTTCGACACCCGCTTCTATCGTCGTCTGCGCGCGACCGTCGGCTGGGCCGTTCGCCATCGGCTGATCGTGCTCGCCTTGACCATCGGCACCTTCGCCGGCAGCCTGTGGGCCTTCCAGTTCATCCCACAGAATTTCTTCCCGCAGTCCTCGCGGCCGGAAATCCTCGTCGACCTCTGGCTGCCGGAAGGCACCAGCGTCGAGGAGGTCGAGACACAGGCCAAAGCGCTCGAGGCGCGCATGATGGACGATGAGGACAAGCGGTTCATCGCCACCTATATCGGCGAGGGCGCCCCGCGTTTCTTCCTGCCGCTCGACCAGCAGCTTCGCAATCCGAACTTCGCCCAGTTGCTCATCATGGCGAAGGACGAGCCCGCGCGCGAACGGCTGATAGTCAAGCTGCGCTCCATCCTGGCCGCCGATTTCCCGTCGATCCGCTCCAAGGTCGATCGCCTCTTCCTCGGGCCGCCGACCGGCTGGCCGGTGCAGATGCGCGTGACCGGGCCCGATCGGGACGAGGTTCGCCGCATCGCCGACCAGGTCAAGGCGAAGTTCCAGGAGAATCCGCAACTGGCGGCCATCCACGACGACTGGCTCGAACCGGTGCCGGGCATGAAGCTCGTCATCGACCAGGACCGTGCCCGCGCGCTCGGCATCACCTCGCAGCGCATCCGCCAGATGCTGCAGGCAACGATGAGCGGCGCGCCGCTCGGCGACTTCCGAGACGGCGAGGAAACCGTGTCGATCGTCGCCCGCGAGCCGGACGACAGCCGCCGCCTGCTGACGGCTGTCGGGTCGGTCTACATTCCGACGGACTTCGGCGGCTTCGTGCCGCTGTCCCAGGTCGCCAGGGTCGTTCCGGTGATGGAACAGGGCATCGAGTGGCGCCGGGACCGCCTGCCGACGATCACCGTGCGCGCGACGCTGCCGGACGGCGTTCAACCGAACGACGTGGCGCTGAAGCTCTATGGCGAATTGCAGCCCCTACGCGACGGTCTTGCACCCGGCTACCGCGTCGAGATCCAGGGCGGGGCGGAGGACGCGGCCGAAAGCCAGGCTTCGATCGCGGCCAAGGCGCCGATCATGCTGCTCGTCATCCTCGTGCTATTGATGATCCAGCTCCAGCACTTCGGCAAGGCGATGCTCGTGCTCGCCACCGGCCCGCTCGGCATCATCGGCGCGGCGGCAGCACTCCTCATCAGCGGGGCGCCCTTCGGCTTCGTCGCGATCCTCGGCGTCATCGCGCTGCTCGGTATCATCATCCGCAACTCGATCATCCTCGTCGACCAGATCGACCAGGATATCGCAGCCGGCATACAGCGGTCCGAGGCGATCGTCGGGGCGACCGTCCGGCGTTTCCGGCCGATCATGCTGACCGCGCTGACCGCCGTCCTCGCGCTGATCCCGATCTCGCGCGGCGTTTTCTGGGGGCCGCTCGCCTATGCGATGATGGGCGGCATCCTGGTCGCAACCGTGCTCACGATCCTCGTCCTGCCAGCCGCCTACGCCCTGTTCTTCGGCCGGGAGCCGAAGACGGGGACGCAGGCGCCGGAGCAGGCGGGCGGCGCGGCAACCGAAGCGGGCCGCGAGCATGCCCCCTTCCAACAGCAACTCGCCGCCGAATAGCGGGCGAGGCGATCGTTCGACGGGCGCCGGCCCGCATCATCGTGGCCGACGCTTTCCGTTCCCGCGGGCGGGGTTTCCTCAGCGGCCGAGGACCGCTTCGATCGCCTGGGCTGTGGCCTTGACGACGGTGTCGGCCTCGTCGCGGGTGAGGCAGAGCGGCGGTGCGAAGCCGAGGATGTCGCCCTGGGGCATGGCGCGGCCGATGACGCCGCGTTCCAGAAGGGCGGCCGAGACCTGCGGGCCGATCTTGCGGGCGGGGTCGAAGAAGACGCGGTCGTCCTTGTCCTCGACGAATTCGACCGCGGCCATCAATCCGTCGCCGCGGACGTCGCCGACATGCTTGTGGCCACTCACGGCTTTTGCCAGTTCGGCGCGGAAATAGGCGCCGGTGGAGCCGGCGTTCTCGACGAGGCCGAGTTCGTCGACGAGTTCGAGGTTGGCGACACCGGCTGCCGCGCAGATCGGGTGGGCGGAATAGGTCCAGCCATGGCCGATCGCGCCTGCCGCGTCCGAGCCCTGCACGAGAACCTGCCAGACCTTGTCCGAGACGATCGAGCCGGAGAGCGGCGCATAGGCGGACGTCAGGCCCTTGGCGATGGTGATCAGGTCTGGCTTGATGCCGTAGTGATCGGAGCCGAACATCGAGCCGAGCCGCCCGAAGCCGGTGACGACCTCGTCGGCGACGAGCAGGATGTCGTATTTCTCCAGCACCGCCTGGATCTTCTGCCAGTAGCCCTTGGGCGGCGGGACGATGCCGCCGGTCCCGAGGATCGGTTCGCCGATGAAGGCGGCGATCGTTTCGGGGCCTTCGGCCAGGATCATTTCCTCCAGCTTGTCGGCGCAATATTGCGAGAACTGCTCCTCGCTCATCGCGCGGTCGGGCCGGCGGAAATAATAGGGCGCTTCGGTGTGCAGGATCGGCGCGCGCGGCAGGTCGAACAGGTTGTGGAACAGTTCGAGCCCGGTCAGCGAACCGGTCATGACGCCGGAGCCGTGATAGCCGCGCCAGCGCGAGATGATCTTCTTCTTCTCCGGGCGGCCGAGGATGTTGTTGTAGTACCAGATCAGCTTGATGTTGGTCTCGTTGGCGTCGGAGCCGGAAAGGCCGAAATAGACGCGGCTCATGCCTTCCGGCGCGCGGTCGATGATCATCTTCGACAGGGTGATCGAGGCCTCTGTGCCGTGGCCGACATAGGCGTGGTAGTAGGCGAGGTTTTTCGCCTGCTCGGCGATCGCATCGGAGATCTTGCGGCGGCCGTAGCCGACGTTGACGCAGTAGAGCCCGGCAAAGGCGTCGAGGCTGGTGCGGCCGCTGGCATCGGTGATGTGCACGCCTTCGCCGCCGGCGATGACGCGTGTCGGCGTCTCGCCGCGGGCGTGCATGCCCATGTGGGTGGACGGATGGAAGAAGTGGTCGCGGTCCCAGGCGGTCATTTCATTGCTGTGTTCAGACATGCTGCTTTCCTTTTTAAAGTTTGGTACCGGCCCGGGAGGTGTCAGGCGGCGGTGTCGATGCAGAGATACTTGAGTTCGGTGAAGGCCTCGAGCCCATGGCGGGAGCCTTCGCGGCCGATGCCGGACTGCTTCCAGCCGCCGAAGGGGATCGGCCCGCCGGTGATCTTGACCCGGTTGATCGCCACCATGCCGTATTCCAGCGCGCGGCCGAGCCGCATCTGGCGGGCGCCGTTCTCCGTGACGACATAGGCGACGAGGCCGTATTCGCTGTCGTTGGCCCGGGCGACGGCGTCGGCCTCGGTGTCGAAGACGGCGACAGCCGCGACCGGCCCGAAGGTCTCCTCGCGCATGATCAGGGCATCGTCGGGCACCTCGGTCAGGAGCGTCGGCGCGTAGAACAGCGGACCGGCCGCGTGAACCGCGCCGCCGGTGAGGCAGCGGGCGCCGCGGCCGATCGCGTCCCTGACCTGCTCGTCGACCTTTGCGACGGCACGCGCATGCATCAGCGGCCCGATCTCGACGCCGGGCTCAAGGCCGGCGCCGACCCTCAGGGCCTCGATCCGCGCCTTGAAGGCGGCGTTGAAGGCCTCGAGCACCGGGCGCTGAACATAGATGCGGTTGGCGGCGAGGCAGTCCTGGCCGGAGGTTGCGAACTTGGCATTGACGGCGATGTCCACGGCCCTGTCGATATCCGCGTCGTCGAAGACGATCAGCGGAGCGTGGCCGCCGAGTTCCATCACCAGCCGCTTCATGGTCGATGCACACTGGCCGGCGATGATCCTGCCGACTTCGGTCGAGCCGGTGAAGCTGACGGCGCGGATGCGCTGATCCTCGCACATCCGCCCGACGATCGTCGCGGCGTCGCCGGTGACGACGTTGAAGACGCCGGCCGGAAGGCCGGCCCGCTCGCCCAGTTCCGCCAGAGCCAGTGCGGACAGGGGCGTCTCGGACGAGGGATGGGCGACCACCGTGCAGCCGGCGGCAAGTGCGGCTGCCGCCTTGCGGGTGACCATGGCGGAGGGGAAGTTCCAGGGGGTCACGATGCCGACGACGCCGAGCGCCTCGCGGCGCACGATCATTTCGGCGCCGGGCAGGTGGCTCGTCACGTTTTCGGCGTTCAGCCGCTTGCCCTCCTCGGCATACCATTCGACGAACGAGGCCGCATAGGCGATCTCGCCTTGCGATTCCGACAGCGGCTTTCCCTGCTCCAGCGTCATGATCAGCGCGAGGTCGTCCCGGGCCGCCAGCATGAGGTCGTACCAGCGCCGCAGGATCGCCGCACGATCCTGCGGAAGCATGGCGCGCCATTCGGCAAGGGCGGCCGATGCCGCATCGATGGCGTCTGCTGTCTCGCCGGCGTCCAGAGCGGAAACCCAGGCGAGCGGAACGGAGGATGCGGGATCGCGCACCTCGAAGGTGCGGTTTGCGCTGTTGGCGACCCAGCGGCCGCCGACATAGGCCAGCGATTTCAGCAGATGCCTGTCCTTCAGGCGCTCGAGCGCGTCATGGCAGGCAGGTCGTGCGAATATGGCGTTCATCTCCGGCTCCTCGGGCTGTCGTTGGCGGAGAGTCTGGCAGGTTCGGCGCGATAGATGGTCTGTTGTCGCATGCGGCGGCAGAGGATTGGTCCAAGGGAGCAAGGCGCCGCAGAGGAATCCTCTATCGGCCGTTCGCGGGTTCCGGAGCCGGCAGCAGCGCCGTCAGGGGCAGGACGGTTTCCTCCTTCACCGTCTTGGTGACGATGTAGGTGAAGTAGCGGGCGATGCCGATCTGCCGGTCCAGCAGGCCGTCGACCAGCCGCTGGTAGGCGTCGATATCAGCGGCCATGATCTTGACGATGTAATCGACCCCGCCGCCGACCGACCAGCAGGCGACGATTTCGGGGATCGCCGCGACGGCGCGTTCGAAGCGGTCGAAATCGGCCTGGCGATGGTTTTCGAGGGTGACTTCCATCATCACGCTTGCGACCGGCGCGACGCGGCGGACCGCGACGCGGGCATGATAGCCCGAAATGATGCCGGCCTTTTCGAGCTTGCGCAGGCGCATCCAGCACGGCGTAGGCGACAGGCCGACCTCTTCGGCGAGCGCCACCTTGGTGATGCGGCCGTCCCGCTGGACGGCGTCGAGGATGCGCAGGTCGATCGCGTCAAGTTTCATGCGGAGGACGGCCTCAAATCGAAATCATGGCAAAGACTATGAAAAAGCCGAGACGAATGCAATTTTGCATTGTCAAATGACCTGAATTTTATCACTGTCAAATCATGACAAATTGGCGCCCCGATCCGCTGCAGCTCCGCCGTCCGGCCTACCTCTCTTTGGCCGAGCAGATCGCCAATGCCATCCACGACGGCAAGCTTGCCGACGGCGACCGCCTGCCCACCCATCGCAAGCTTGCGGAAGACCTCGGCCTTTCGATCCAGACGGTGAGCCGCGCCTATGAAGAATTGACCCGGCGCGGCATGGTCGCCGGCGAGATCGGCCGCGGTTCCTTCGTGCAGACCCGGTCGAAGGAGCCCGAGCCGCCCTATCTGCCGGAGCGGCTGGGCGAGGTGATCGACCTGTCGATCCTCAAGCCCGTCTGCGAGCAGCTCCATCTCGACCGCATGCGCGAGGCCTTCGGCTGGCTGGCGGAAAACCTGCCGTCCAGTTCGGCGCTCTCGTTCCGCCCCAACATGGTGTTCCCGCGTCACCGGGCCGTTGCGGCGGAATGGCTGCAGCTTTGCGGGCTGGACGTTTCCCCGCTCAACGTCAACCTCACGAACGGCGCCACCTCGGCCATGACGGTCGCCCTGATGAGCGTCGCGCCGCCCGGATCGACGGTCGCGACCGAGGCCATCAGCCATCATACCCTGGTGCCGCTCTCCACCTATCTCGGCATCCACCTCGAGGGCCTGGCGATCGATGCGGACGGGATGATCCCGGCCGCCCTGGACGCTGCCTGCCGCAAGGGGCCGATCCGGGCGGTGTTCCTTCAGCCTTCGGTCATCAACCCCAGGGCGACGCTGATGAGCGCCAGGCGACGCGAGGAACTGGCCGCCGTCGCCGCCAGGCACGATATCGCGATCATCGAGAACGACATTCTCGGGCCGCTGGTCGAAGACCGGCCGCCGCCGCTGCAGGCCTTTGCGCCGGACCGCACGCTCTATGTCACCAGTTTCACCAAGATCACCGTTCCCGGCCTGCGCATCGGCTATCTCGTCGCGCCCGACCGCTATGTCGCAGCCGTCGCCAACCGGCACCTGGTGTCCAACTGGATGGCCACGCCGGCGATCGTCGAGGTCGCCACGCGCTGGGTCGGCAACGGCACGGCGATGGAGCTGGTGAACTGGCAGAGGCGGGCGCTGGCGCGGCGTCACGAAATCGCCGCCGAGATGCTTTCCGGGCTCGCCTATAACGCCCACCCGCAGAGCCTGCACGTCTGGCTGCCGCTCACCTGCCAGCATACCGAGGAGGGCTTCGTGGCGCAGGCGCGGCTGCGCGGCGTGGCGATCGCCCCCGGCGCCTCCTTCCACACCGCAGACCAGGGTCACGCTCCCGCCGTTCGCATCTCGCTCGGCTCCACGTCCGAGGCGGAACTACGCACGGGGCTCGGCATCGTCGCCTCGCTGGCGCAGGGAAATCCGGAAGCGCTCCTGCTTGCTATTTGACGGTTCCGCCTGCCATTTGGGCAGGAAAAGAATAATTGTCATGATATTATTTTGATAATTGACATGATTTCATAAGCTGTTCATCGTTGGGCATCGCTCGTCTCAACAGGGAGAGACATGCATGGCCTCGCCCATCATTCGCATCGACAACATCACGAAGACCTACGGGCCGCTGACGGTGCTCGACGGTCTGTCGATGAATGTCATGCCGGGCGAGAAGCTGGCGCTGATCGGGCCGTCGGGATCGGGAAAGACCACCATCCTGCGCATCCTGATGACGCTTGAGAAGATCGACGGCGGCCACATCGAGGTGGACGGCGATCAGCTTTACCACATGCCGAGGGGCGGCAGCCTGGTCCCGGCCGACGAACGGCATCTGCAGAAGATGCGCGAGAAGATCGGCATGGTCTTCCAGCACTTCAACCTGTTTCCGCACAAATGCGTGCTCGACAACATCACGCTGGCGCCGATGCTGACCAAGGGCGTGGCGAAGGCGGCGGCCGAAGACCGGGCGATGAAGCTTCTCGACATGGTGGGCATGGCCGACAAGGCGAAGAGCATGCCGGCGCAACTGTCCGGCGGACAGAAGCAGCGCGTCGCCATCGCCCGCGCGCTCGCGCTGTCGCCGAAGATCATGCTGTTCGACGAGGTCACCTCGGCGCTCGACCCGGAACTGGTCGAGGAGGTCCTGAACGTCATGCGCAAGCTCGCCGCCGAGACCGACATGACGATGCTGCTCGTCACCCACGAGATGGGCTTTGCCCACGACTTCGCCGATCGCGTCCTGTTCTTCGACAAGGGCCGGATCGTCGAGGAGGGCAAGCCGGACGACATATTCCGAAATCCCAGGCAGGAGCGGACACAGACCTTCCTGCGCAAGATAATCGCGGCGGGGCACCGCGTCTGACCGCCGGGGCGACCCGACAATGCCTCCGATAAAAAACGGAAAATCCAGAGGAGATAAAACGATGACATTGAAACATTTCATGACGATGGCAGCCGGTGCCACGGCTTTGATGGCGGCGTTTGCCGCAGCCCCCGCAAACGCCGACGACGCCAAGCTGGAAGAGCTGAAGGCGCAGGGCTTCGCCCGCATCGCGATCGCCAACGAACCGCCGTTCACCGCCGTCGGCGCCGACGGCAAGGTCTCGGGAGCGGCTCCCGACGTCGCCCGCGAGGTCTTCAAGCGCCTCGGCGTCGGCGACGTCGTCGCCTCGATCTCCGAATACGGCGCCATGATCCCCGGCCTGCAGGCCGGACGCCATGATGCCGTCACCGCCGGCCTGTTCATGAAGCCGGAGCGCTGCGCGGCCGTCGCCTACTCCGAGCCGGTCCTCTGCGACGCCGAGGCCATGCTCGTCAAGAAGGGCAATCCGAAAGGCTTCAAGAGCTATGCCGATGTCGCCAAGGACCAGTCGGCCACCATCGGCGCGCCCGGCGGCGGCACGGAAGAGAAGCTGGCGCTGGAAGCCGGCGTACCGCGCGAGCGCGTCATCGTGGTGCCAGATGGCCAGAGCGGCCTGAAGATGCTGCAGGACGGCCGCATCGACGCCTATTCGCTGCCGGTCCTGTCGATCAACGATCTCGTGATGAAGGCCAACGACCCGAACCTCGAGGTCATAGCTCCCGTTCAGGGTGCCCCGGTCTATTGCGACGGCGCCGCCTTCAAGAAGGGCGACGAGGCGCTGCGCGATGCCTTCGACGTGGAACTCGCCAAGCTGAAGGAATCGGGCGAGTTCGCCAAGATCATCGAGCCCTACGGCTTCTCGGCAGCCGCCGCGATGTCCACCACCCGCGAGAAGCTCTGCGCGGCGCAGTGATCCTCGGATGTAGCGAAACGGGTAACCGCAGATGACGCGATCGCACCCCTCTCCGTGCAGGGCCAGGCTCCAGCCAGTCTCCCCCCTTGAGGGGGAGATGCCCGGCAGGGCAGAGGGGGGTGCGTCGCCGACTGCCTATGCTTCCAGCGGGCGGAACACATCATGATCGACTGGACAGGCTATATCGGACTGATCCTGCAAGGCGCGCTGGTGACGATCGAGCTCACGCTCATGGGTTCGGCGCTGGCGCTCGTCATGGCCTTCGCCGCCGGCCTCGGCCGTCTGTCGCGCTTTGCCGCGGTCCGGGCGCTGGCCACGACCTATATCGAATTCTTCCGCGGCACCTCGATCTTCGTGCAGCTCTTCTGGGCCTATTTCGTCCTGCCTTTTGCCGGCATCACGCTGACGCCGCTGCAGGCAGGCGTGCTGGCGCTGGGGCTGAACGTCGGCGCCTATGGCGCGGAAGTGGTGCGCGGTGCGGTGCGGGCGATCGGCCGGGAGCAGCACGAGGCCTGCGTCGCCCTCAATCTCGGCCGCTACCAGCGCCTGCGCCACGTGATCCTGCCGCAGGCACTGCCGCTGATGCTGCCGACCTTCGGCAACAACGCCATCGAGCTTCTGAAGGGAACGGCCGTGGTCTCGCTGATCTCGCTGACCGACATGACCTTCCAGGCGCAGGTGGTCAGGGCGCAGACGGGCAATACGCTGATCCCGTTCGCGACCGTCCTCGTTCTCTACTTTGCCATGGCCATGGCCATTTCGGCCGGGGTGCGCTGGCTGGAACGCCGGGCGGCGCGTGGCCTCGACGGCGTGAGGGTCTGACCATGGAATGGGACTGGGCATTCGTCTGGCAGATCATGCCGACCCTTCTCGAAGGGCTGAAGATCACCATTCTCGCCACCGTGCTCGGCGCGATCGTCGCCGCCGTCTTCGGCCTGGTGCTGGCCATCGCCCGGCGCTCGCCGAACCCGCTGATCGCACGCCCGGTTGGCTTCTTCGCCGATTTCATCCGCGGCACGCCGCTGCTCGTGCAGCTCTATTTCATCTTCTACGTGCTGCCCGACATCGGCATCCGGCTGTCGCCGCTGGTCGCCGGCGTGATCGGGCTCGGCATCCACTACGGCACCTATGCCGCCGAAGTCTACCGCGCCGGCATCGACAACGTGCCGCGCGGCCAGTGGGAGGCGGCCCGGGCCACCAATCTCAGCATCCGGCAGGCGTGGATCCATGTGGTGCTGCCGCAGGCGATCCCGCCGATGATCCCGGCGCTTGCCAACTATTTCATCGCCATGTTCAAGGAGACGCCGCTGCTGTCGGCCATCACCGTTCTCGAACTGATGAACCAGGCCAAGAGTGTCGCCAACAGCAGCTACCGCTATATCGAGCCGATGACGCTGGTCGGCGTGTTCTTCCTGGTCATCAGCCTGATCTCCGTCGTTGCGCTGCGCTTCCTGGAAGAACGCTATGCCAGGGTGGACGAGCGATGACGCCGGACGATATCCCCATCGGCACGGCAAGCCGCGCCCCGCGCCTCGACGACCGCCCGCTGGAAAAGCGGGTCGGCCTGATCATCCTGGCGACGGACCACACGACCGAGGTCGATTTCCGGTGCATGGTGGCGAGCGAGCGGATCGGCGTCTACGTCACGCGCATTCCCTATGCGAACCCGGTGACGCCCGAGAACCTGATGAAGATGCAGCCGCAACTGACGGCGGGTGCGGCGCTGATCCTGCCTGACGAACCGCTGGACGCGGTCATGTACTCCTGCACTTCGGCCTCCGTGGTCATAGGAGACAGGCAAATTGAGGCGGCCGTGCAGGCGGCAAAGCCCGGCGTTCCCGTCGTGACGCCGACTGCAGCTTCCGTGAAGGGTCTGAAGGCCGTGGGCGCGAAGCGGATTTCGATCCTGACGCCCTACACCGTCGAGACCAGCCGGCCGATGGCGCGCTACTTCGCCGACCTCGGCTTCCGGATCGACCGCTTCACCTGCCTCGGGTTGACCGACGACCGGGAGATGGCGCGGATCTCGCACGACGAGATCGCAGCCTTCGCCGAAGAGGCGACGGCGCCGCAATCGGATGCGCTGTTCATATCCTGCACGGCCGTTCGCGCCGCCGAGGTCGCCCCGCGCATCGAGAAGACGATCGGAAAGCCCGTGGTCAGCAGCAACCTCGCGACGGCCTGGGCATGCCTGCGCCTCTGCGGCGATGCGACGGCGCGGCCGGAGCTCGGTACTCTCATGACCAAGCCCTATCTCGAAGGTTGACCCCATGTGCGCGCAACCGGCCTCCGTCTCGATCGACGACATCCGTGCCGCATCCGCCCGCATCGCCGGGCGGGTCCTGCGCACGCCGATGGTGCCATCCGCCATCCTTCAGGAGAGGACCGGCGCTCTCGTCCACCTCAAGCTCGAACACTATCAGACGACCGGCAGCTTCAAGCTGCGCGGCGCGACCAACGCGGTCCTGTCGCTGACGCCGGCGCAACGTGCCCGTGGCGTCGTCGCCGCCTCCACCGGCAATCACGGCCGGGCGCTGGCGCATGCGGCAAAGGCGGAAGGCGCGGTCGCCACCATCTGCATGTCGAGGCTGGTGCCGGAAAACAAGGTCGCGGAGATCCGCAGGCTCGGCGCCGAGGTCCGCATCGTCGGCAGCTCGCAGGACGAGGCGCAGGAGGAAGTCGACCGGCTGGTGGCGGAAAAGGGCATGGTCATGGTGCCGCCCTTCGACGATGCCGCCGTCATCGCCGGGCAGGGCACGCTCGGGCTCGAGATCATCGAACAATTGCCGCAGGTGGCCACCGTGCTCGTGCCGCTTTCGGGCGGCGGGCTCGCGGCCGGCGTGGCCGCGGCCGTCAAGGGCGCGAACCCGAAGGCAAAAGTGATCGGGCTCACCATGGAACGGGGTGCGGCGATGAAGGCGAGCCTCGATGTCGGACATCCGGTGCAGGTGGAGGAACTGCCGAGCCTTGCGGATTCGCTCGGCGGCGGCATCGGGCTCGACAATGCCCTGACCTTCGCCATGTGCCGCGACCTGCTCGACGATGTGCTGCTGCTTCCGGAAGCTGAGATCGCCGCCGGCATGCGGCATGCCTATGCCGTCGAGCGCGAGATCGTCGAAGGGGCGGGCGCGGTCGGCATCGCGGCGCTGCTTGCCGGGCGGATCCGGTTTGCCGGGCCTGTTGTCGCGATCCTGTCCGGCCGCAATGTCGACATGACCCTGCACCGCAGGATCGTCAACGGCGCGACGTCTGTCGAAGAAGAGGTGGCGGCATGAGCCGGATGATCATCCTGACCGAGGCCGACCTGAGGAAGGTCGTGACACTGGACGCCGGGGCTGTCGCCTGCGTGGAGGATGCCTTTCGGGCGCTCGCCACCAAGGCCGTCGCCATGCCGCCGATCCTGCGGCTCGACATTCCCGAGCACCGCGGCGAGGTCGACGTGAAGACGGCCTATGTCCCCGGTCTCGACGGTTTCGCCATCAAGATCAGCCCCGGCTTCTTCGGCAATCCGGAGATCGGCCTGCCGAGCACCAACGGCATGATGGTGCTCCTGTCGGCCAAGACAGGCCTCGTTCAGGCGCTGCTGCTCGACAACGGCTACCTGACGGACGTGCGAACGGCCGCAGCCGGCGCCGTCGCCGCACGATACCTGTCCCGGCCGGATTCCGGCGTGGCCGCGATCTTCGGCGCGGGCATGCAGGCCAGGCTGCAACTGCAGGCGCTGACGCTGGTGCGGCCGATCCGCGAGGCCCGGATCTGGGCGCGCGACGTGGCCAAGGCCGAAAGGGTCGCGGCCGAGCTCACACGGACACTCGGCATCTCCGTTGCCGCCGTGGCCGATCCGCAAGCAGCCGTTGCCGGCGCGGACATCGTCGTGACCACGACGCCGTCTGAGGCGCCGATCCTGAAGGCGGCATGGCTGCAGCCCGGCCAGCATGTCACAGCCATGGGCTCGGACGCCGAGCACAAGAACGAGATCGAGCCGGCGGCGATCGTCAACGCCGGCCTCTACGTCGCAGACAGCCTCGGCCAGACCCGCCGCCTCGGCGAACTGCATCACGCCATCGAGGCGGGCCTCGTGGCCCCGGACGCCGCCTTCGCCGAACTCGGCGGGATCGCGGCCGGGCTGGAACAGGGGCGCCGTGACGCGGACCAGATCACCATTGCCGACCTGACCGGGACGGGCATTCAGGACACGGCCATCGCCACGCTCGCCTTTTCGCGCGCGACCTCGGCCGGTGCCGGCACGCCATTTGAAAGTTGAGACCGGCAGATGCCGGAGAATGAGGGAGAAGCATGACCCAACCGAACCTCAAATTTTCCCTTGGGGAATATGAGACGCGCCTGGCAAAGACGCGCAAGGCCATGGAGGCGAAAGGCGTCGATCTTCTGATTGTCAGCGACCCGTCGAACATGGCGTGGCTGACGGGCTACGATGGCTGGTCGTTCTACGTGCACCAGGCCGTCGTCGTGCCGCCGACCGGCGAGCCGATCTGGTACGGCCGCGGCCAGGATGCCAACGGCGCCAAGCTCACGGCCTATCTCAAGCACGAGAACATCATCGGCTACCCGGACCACTACGTGCAGTCGACCGAGCGCCATCCGATGGACTATCTCTCAGCCAGGCTGGTCGAGCGCGGTCTGGACAAGCTGACGATCGGCGTCGAGATGGACAACTACTGGTTCTCCGCCGCCGCCTTCGCGAGCCTGGTCAAGCACCTGCCGAACGCCCGCTTCGTTGACGTCACGGCGCTGGTCAACTGGCAGCGGGCGGTGAAGAGCGAGACCGAGATCAAGTATATGCGCAATGCCGCCCGCATCGTGGAAGGCATGCACCAGCGCATCTTCGACAAGATCGAGGTCGGCATGCGCAAGTGCGACCTGGTGGCCGAGATCTACGACGCCGGTACGCGCGGCGTCGACGGAATCGGCGGCGACTATCCGGCGATCGTGCCGCTGCTGCCGTCGGGCGTCGACGCGTCCGCGCCGCACCTGACCTGGGACGACCGGCCGATGAAGCGCGGCGAGGGCACATTCTTCGAGATCGCCGGCGCCTATAACCGCTACCATTGCCCGCTGTCGCGCACCGTCTTCCTCGGCAAGCCGACGCAGGAATTCCTCGATGCCGAGAAGGCGACGCTGGAAGGCATGGAGGCGGGGCTCGCCGCCGCCAAGCCGGGCAACACCTGCGAGGACATCGCCAACGGTTTCTTCGCGGTCCTCAAGAAATACGGCATCGTCAAGGACAACCGCACCGGCTACGGCATCGGTCTCTCCTATCCGCCGGACTGGGGCGAGCGCACCATGAGCCTGCGCCCCGGCGACCGCACAGAGCTGAAACCGGGCATGACCTTCCACTTCATGACGGGTCTCTGGCTGGAAACCATGGGTCTGGAGATCACCGAGAGCATCCTGATCACCGACACCGGCGTCGAATGCCTCGCCGACGTGCCGCGCAAGCTGTTCGTCAAGGATTGAGCCTGCCATGAGCGAAACCGAACTGCGCGCCTCGCCGATCACGCCCACGGTCGATTTTTCGGCCCATGGCATCCAGCACGGCTTCCTCCGGCTGCCCTATAGCCGCGACGATTCCGCCTGGGGCTCGGTGATGATCCCGATCACGGTCGTCAAGAATGGGGAGGGGCCGACGGCCCTTCTCACCGGCGGCAATCACGGCGACGAATACGAGGGGCCGATCGCGCTGTTCGACCTCGCGCGCAGCCTGAAGGCGGAGGACGTGTCCGGGCGGGTCATCATCGTCCCCGCGATGAACTACCCGGCCTTTCTCGCCGGCACCCGCACGTCCCCGATCGACAAGGGCAACCTGAACCGCAGCTTTCCGGGCCGGCCGGACGGTACGGTGACGCAGAAGATCGCCGACTATTTCCAGCGCGAACTGCTGCCGTTGGCCGACATCGTCCTGGACTTCCACTCGGGCGGCAAGACGCTCGACTTCCTGCCCTTCTGCGCTGCGCACATCCTGCCGGACAAGGCGCAGGAGCAGCGGTCCTTCGAACTGGTGCAGGCATTCTCTGCGCCTTACTCCATGAAGATGCTCGAGATCGATGCGGTCGGCATGTACGACACGGCGGCCGAGGAGATGGGCAAGGTGTTCATCACCACCGAACTCGGCGGCGGCGGTACGGCGACGGCAAGAAGTGCGGGGATCGCCAAGCGCGGAGTCATCAACGTTCTGCGGCAGGCCGGCATCGTGAAGGGCAAGGCGGAGGTCGCCCCGACACAGTGGCTCGACATGCCGGATGGCGACTGCTTCGCCTTCGCCGAGGAAGGCGGGCTGATCGAGCCGCTGGTGGACATGGGCGACGCCGTGGCCCGGGACCAGGTGGTGGCCCGCATCTACCCGACGGGTCGCACAGGCGCGCAGCCCTCCGAGATCCGCGCGAAGATGGACGGCATCCTTTGCGCCCGGCATTTCCCCGGCCTCGTCAAGGCCGGCGACTGTGTTGCAGTTCTGGCGGTCACGGTCTAAAGCATGTCGCGCAAAAGTGCGCAGCGGTTTTGCGACAGCGACATGCAAAAGAACTGGAATTAAAGCGCGCACGAAGGATCGCGACGCGCTTTAGTTCACGGCATTCACGCCCCACGCAGACTGGACATCGCCGTGACGCAGACCGAATTCGCCGCCACGGCACCCGCAGCCCGGAACCGGCTGGCGTTGATGGCGCTGCTGGCCGGCGCGGTCGCGATCGGCGGCTCGCCGATCTTCGTCCGGCTGTCCGAGATCGGCCCGATGGCGACGGCCTTCTGGCGCGTCGCCCTCGCGCTGGTGCCGCTCTTCCTGTTCTTCCGCCTGTCGGAGAAGCGTCGGGCCGCGGGGCCTGCGGGGCTGCGCGACATGATCGCGCTCGCGCTGCCGGGTGTCTTCCTCGCGGCCGATCTCGTTGCCTGGCACGCCGCGATCCATGTGACGACGGTTGCCAATGCGACGCTGCTCGCCAATCTGGCCCCTGTCTTCGTGACCGCGGTCGGCTGGCTGTTTCTCGGCGCATCGATCAGCCGCGCCTTCCTCATCGGCCTCGCCGTTGCGATCACCGGTATCGTCATCCTGAAAGGCGGGCTGAGCGGGCTTTCGGCCGGCAATCCGTCGGGCGATGCGCTGGCGGTTCTCGCAGCCCTTTTCTATGCCGGCTACATGCTGGGCGTCGCCCGGTTGCGCGGCCGCTTCGACACCGCCCGCGTCATGCTCTGGAGTACGGCTTCGGCGGCGGTCTGCCTGCTGCCGGTGGTGCTTCTGACCGAGAGCCAGTTCGCCCCCGTCACGATCTTCGGCTGGGCGATGCTGCTGGGGCTGGCGCTGATCAGCCATGCCGGCGGGCAGGTGGCGATCACCTATGCGCTCGCTTTCCTGCCGACGGCCTTCTCCTCGCTCACCCTGCTGCTCCAGCCGGTCGTCGCCGCCCTTCTCGGCGTGGTCGTGCTCGGCGAAGCCGTCGGCGTCACGCAGGCGATCGGTGGCGCCATCGTCCTGTGCGGTATCCTCTATGCACGCAGGAGTGGGTGACAATCTGATCCGTTGTCGGATTGGCCCCCGTCCTCACTCACGCCCGACTCGACTCGGCTGCGGCCAGCTGCTTCTTTGCCGTCAGGCGAGGAGGAAGCCAATGGCGTATGAATGGGACCACAAGCAGGCGACGCGTGAACGCATATGGAAGCTGGCCTCGATGGTGGCCGGCACCCTGGTAACGGTCGGGATCCCGACGGCGATCGTCCTGGCGGCGATGGGGCAATAGACGGGCATTTCCCGCGGGCCAACGCCATCAAGTTGCCCTCAATGTCAGGCATAGACCCCCGCAATCAGGGAGGAAAAACAATGCCACAGATGATAGAAGTATCCGCGGTGGTCGCCGGCAGCTGCGTTCCGCTGGGCCTGCTCACCGTCCGGCAGGCGCTGGACCTGCCGCATCTGACCGCGTTCAGGTTCTGCCAGGCAACAGCCGATGCCAGGCAGGAGCGGTGCCTGTCGCGCCGGGAGCTCGAGGAACTGGTCCGGCAGTAGAACGCACGCGTGGCGCTCCCGGCGAGCGCCACCACCACTCGGGCAGGCCGGGGGCAATCGTCTCGACCGCCCCGTATCCGGTCAGGCGGCGCACGCGCGCCCGCCACAGCTTCGCGCACGGTGCGCGCCATTCCTCTTGATCTAGAACAAGGACATCCCGGGCCCTTGCCCCTATCCTCGCCGGCATCTGAGTGAGAGAGGCGAAGTCCATGGGTTCCTTCAGTATCTGGCACTGGCTGATCGTTCTCGCCGTCGTGCTGCTCCTGTTCGGGCGCGGCAAGATCCCGGAACTCATGGGCGATGTCGCCAAGGGCATCCGCGATTTCAGGAAGGGCCTCAAGGACGACGATGCCGCGGCATGACAGCCCGCGCCCGGAGATCGTTCGCAGGCGAGGACGGCAACGGCCACATTCTTTCGAAGCTGAAATAAAAAGTGAACCGAATCAGGCGTATCCTCTTTGGACCATCGGACTGGCAATCCTGCAAATCGAGGATACCATTAGTCATTCCGGGAGGTGTTGCGATCGGCGTCGCGCCGAAGGCAACGAAAATGGCGTGTCAGGCGCCCCCGACCCCCGGCCGCGGTCACGCAATGTGGTCCGTAGCCGGGTTGGTTGCAGTCAGGAGAGGTGAGGACGTGTCTGATCTGTCTGGCGATCACCCCGTTTCCGACAAGCGTTCGCGGCGCCGTGCCGAACTGATCGCGTTCTTCGTGCTGGCGTTCGGCATCTGGCCGCTGGTCGCCGTCGCCATCGTCGGCGGATACGGCTTCCTCGTCTGGATGTTCCAGATCATCTACGGCCCGCCCGGGCCGCTCGGTCATTGAGGCGTCGACATGCAGACGGCTTCGCTCTCACGGCGTGAACTCCTGCTTGGCCGGCCGACGGCTAGGGCGGCCATCCTCTGTCCGCCCGGCGCCACGATCGCAAGCCTCGAGGCCGCCTGCACCGGCTGCGGGCTTTGCGCGGAGCGATGTCCCACCGGCATCATCGCGCTTGTCGACGGCGTTCCGTCGATCGATTTCGCGCTTGGCGAATGTACCTTCTGCGGGCAATGCAGTGCCGCCTGTCCCGAGCCGGTCTTTGCGGCCGAACAGGCGACGTGCTTTCCGCACGTCGCCGCCATCGGCGACGCGTGCCTTGCCCGGCGCGGCGTCTCCTGTCTCTCCTGCGGCGAGAGCTGTCCCGTGCAGGCGATCCGCTTTCGCCCGCGCATCGGCGGACCGTTCGAACCGGAGCTGAGCGCCGATCAGTGCAGCGGTTGCGGCGCCTGCCTCTCCGTGTGCCCGGTCAATGCGATCGGCCTTGCACCGCGCGAGACCGAGCTTGGCGAGAGGGAGGCTGCCGATGCCTGAGCGGCCGCAACGCCATCATATTTCGAGCGCCGTGATCGCGACGATGCCCGCCCGCACCGCGGCGGTCCTCGCCGAGATCGCGAAGATGGAGAATGTGGAAGTCCACGGCGAAGGCGGCGGCAAGATCGTCGTCGTGATCGAGGGAACGTCCACGGGCATGCTCGGGGAATGTTTGACGCACATGTCGCTCCTCGACGGAGTGATCTCTGCAAACATGGTTTTCGAGCACGTCGAGACAGAGGAGACTGGAAGCGATGACCGGAACACTGACGCGGCGTGACATCCTGAAGGCCCATGCCGCCGGCATTGCCGCGGCCACGGCCGGCGTAGCGCTTCCCGCAGCCGCCCAGCCGGTGCCGGGCGGGGTGGAGGCGCTGGAGATAAAGTGGTCGAAGGCACCGTGCCGGTTCTGCGGCACCGGCTGCGGCGTCATGGTCGGCGTCAAGGAAGGCCAGGTGGTCGCGACCCATGGCGACATGCAGGCCGAGGTCAACCGCGGGCTGAACTGCATCAAGGGCTATTTCCTCTCCAAGATCATGTATGGCGAGGATCGGCTGCAGACGCCGCTTCTGCGCAAGCGCAACGGCGCCTACGCCAAGGACGGCGAGTTCGAGCCGGTGAGCTGGGACGAGGCCTTCGACGTCATGGCCGAGCAGTGCAAGAAGGTGCTGAAGGAGAAGGGGCCGACTGCCGTCGGCATGTTCGGATCCGGCCAGTGGACCATCTTCGAGGGCTATGCGGCGACCAAGCTGATGCGGGCGGGCTTCCGCTCCAACAACCTCGATCCGAACGCGCGCCATTGCATGGCGTCCGCCGCCTACGCCTTCATGCGCACCTTCGGCATGGACGAGCCGATGGGCTGCTACGACGATTTCGAACACGCCGACGCCTTCGTGCTCTGGGGTTCGAACATGGCGGAGATGCATCCGATCCTGTGGACCCGCGTTGCCGACCGCCGCCTCGGCCATCCGCATGTGCGGGTCGCGGTGCTGTCGACCTTCACCCACCGCAGCATGGACCTGGCCGACATCCCGATGGTGTTCAAGCCCGGAACGGACCTGGTCATCCTCAACTACATCGCCAACCACATCATCCAGACGGGGCGGGTGAACGAGGATTTCGTCCGCCAGCACGCGAAGTTTGCCCGTGGCGCCACAGACATCGGCTACGGTCTCAGGCCGGACGATCCGCTGGAGACGAAGGCTGCCAATTCGGCCGACCCGACAAAGACCGAACCGATCGACTTCGAGGCCTTCAAGGAATTCGTCTCCGAGTACACGCTGAAAAAGACGGCGGAAATGACCGGCGTCGATCCCGGCTTCCTCGAACAACTGGCCGAACTCTATGCTGATCCGGATCGCAAGGTCATGTCGCTCTGGACCATGGGGTTCAACCAGCATGTCCGCGGCGTCTGGGCCAACCAGATGGTCTATAACCTCCATCTCCTGACCGGAAAGATCTCCGAGCCCGGCAACAGCCCGTTCTCGCTGACCGGGCAGCCGTCGGCCTGCGGCACGGCGCGCGAGGTCGGCACCTTCGCCCATCGCCTGCCGGCGGACATGACGGTGACCAATCCCGAGCACCGCAAGCACGCCGAGGAGATCTGGCGCATCCCGCACGGCATCATCCCGGAGAAGCCGGGCTATCATGCGGTCCAGCAGGACCGGATGCTGAAGGACGGCAAGCTCAATTTCTACTGGGTGCAGGTGAACAACAACGTCCAGGCAGGCCCCAATACCGCCAATGAGACCTGGCAGGGCTACCGCAATCCGGACAACTTCATCGTCGTCTCCGATGCCTATCCGACGATCACCGCGATGAGCGCCGACCTGATCCTGCCGGCCGCCATGTGGGTGGAGAAGGAGGGCGCCTATGGCAATGCCGAGCGCCGCACCCATGTCTGGCACCAGCTCGTCCAGGCCAAGGGCGAGGCGCGGTCCGACCTGTGGCAGATGGTGGAGTTCTCCAAGCGGTTCACGACCGACGAGGTCTGGCCCGCCGAGACCCTGGAGGCAAATCCGCAATACCGCGGCAAGACGCTCTATGAGGTGCTGTTCAAGAACGGCGAGGTGGATCGCTTCCCGCTCAGCGAGGTGAATGCGGAGTACGACAACAACGAGGCCGAGGCCTTCGGCTTCTACATCCAGAAGGGCCTGTTCGAGGAATATGCCGCCTTCGGGCGCGGCCATGGCCACGACCTCGGGCCCTACGACCTGTATCACGAGGTGCGCGGGCTGCGCTGGCCCGTGGTCGACGGCAAGGAGACCCTGTGGCGCTACCGCGAAGGCTACGATCCCTACGTCAAGCCGGGCGAGGGCGTGAAGTTCTATGGCCAGAAGGACGGCAAGGCGGTCATCCTCGCCGTGCCCTACGAGCCGCCGGCAGAGGCACCGGATGAGGAGTTCGACGTCTGGCTCGTGACCGGGCGGGTGCTGGAGCACTGGCATTCCGGCTCGATGACGATGCGCGTGCCGGAACTCTACAAGGCGTTCCCCGGCGCCCGCGTCTTCATGAACGCCGACGACGCCCGCAAGCGCGGCATCAATCAGGGTTCGGAAGTGCGCATCGTGTCGCGCCGCGGCGAGATCCGCTCCCGCGTCGAGACGCGCGGCCGCAACCGCATGCCGCCGGGCGTCGTCTTCGTCCCCTGGTTCGACGCGAGCCAGTTGATCAACAAGGTCACCCTCGACGCCACCGATCCCATTTCCAAACAGACGGATTTCAAAAAATGCGCGGTCAAGATTCTTCCCGTCGCCGTCTGAGGCGGCCTGAATGGACGGCAATCGCAGCGGGGCTCCTGCTTTTCGTCGCGACGGCCGCGATTGCCCAGGTGGCGACGAAGACCCCGCCGCAACTGGAGGGGCCGACGCCCTCGATGGCAACCGAAGCGGCGCCGCCCCTGCCGAAATGGGTGGTCGACGATCAGCGCAAGATGCGCGCCTATCCCGACCAGCCGCCGATCATCCCACATTCGATCGAGGGCTACGAGCTTTCGGTCAACGCCAACCGCTGCCTGTCCTGCCACAAGCGGGAGTTCACCCAGGATTCCGGCGCGCCGATGATCAGCGTCACGCACTACATGACCCGTGAGGGCCAGATGCTCGCCGACGTTTCGCCGCGGCGCTACTTCTGCACCGCCTGCCACGTGCCGCAGGCGGACACGCGCCCCCTGGTGCCCAACGGCTTCAGGGACATGAGCGAGATGGGCGTCAAGCCCGCCGGAAGCGAGTGACGCCATGATCAAATGGATAAAGGGCGTCATCCTCTGGGCCTGGAAGATCATCGCCACCCCGGCCGGCACGCTGGGGCTCGGCTTCCTCACCCTTGGCGGCTTCGTCGGCGGCGTGATGTTCTGGGGCGCGTTCAACACGGCTCTGGAACTGACCAACACCGAGCAGTTCTGCACCTCCTGCCACGAGATGCGCGACAACGTCTATCAGGAGTTGACGCGAACGATCCATTTCTCCAACCGCTCCGGCGTGCGCGCCTCCTGCCCGGATTGCCACGTTCCCCACCAGTGGACCGACAAGATCGCCCGCAAGATGCAGGCATCGAAGGAGGTGTGGGGCAAGATCTTCGGCACCATCAACACGCGGCCGAAATTTCTGGCACACCGGCTGGAGTTGGCGCAGCACGAATGGGCGCGCCTGAAGGCCAACGACAGCCTCGAATGCCGCAATTGCCATTCGTCGGTGGCCATGGACCTGCAGAAGCAGACGCAACGGGCGGCCGAGATCCACACGCGCTACCTGCTTCCCGGCAAGGCGACCTGCATCGATTGCCACAAGGGCATCGCGCATGAATTGCCCAACATGCAGGGCATCGATCCAGGCTGGAAGATGCCCGCGGAACTGGAAGGCAACCGGGCGTCGAACATGACCCCGATCGACGACCTCAGCCGCGCCATCAACGAACTGCACGCGGAAGTCTTCTGACGAAGGCGCCTCCCGTGCTCGCGGGGCCGAACAGACCAGAAGAATGGGCGAGACCGCGCCAACGGTCCCGCCCTTCCTCGATTGCAGGCCCGATGGCCGGCCTCAGCTTGCCATCCTGTCGGGTGTCCATGGCGGATCGTAGGTCAGGGTGACGTCGACGTCGCGGGCGCCTTCGACCCCTGCGGCGCAATCCCGCACCGCGTCGGTCAGGAATGCGGCCGCCGGGCAGCCGCGCGTCGTGGTCGTCATCGCGATGGCGACCGTTCCCTCGTCGTCGCAGTCGATCGAATAGATCAGGCCCATCTCCACGACGTTCTTTCCCAGTTCGGGATCGATGACGATCGTTAGCGCTTCGCGGATGCGCAGGGCGAGGGCGTCGTTCGACATCTACTTCGCCTTCCCGACGCGGATCATGATGCGATAGGTCGTGCGCGCCTCGTCGAAGTTGCCGACCCATTGATGGCCGCGCTTGGCAAGCTCAGGAAAGAGCAGCAGCGGCTCGCGCGAAAGCAGGGCGAAGATGACCTCGCCCTCGTCCAGCTTCTCGGCTTCCGAGAGGATCCGCACCATCGGTTCGGGCGGCAGAAGATCGGTGAGGTCGAGGTCCACGACGGGATCCGCCCAGAGCTCGGGCTCGCCGGCATCCGTGGAGAGCTGGACCTCGGGCAGGGCCTTGGGCGTGAAGCGGATCTCGAAATCGCCGCCCTCCGTCTCGATCACCTCGTGGTCGAACCCCCTGTTGGACATCACGCCGTAGAGCGGCTGGGGGCGGAAGGGGGCGAGAAGCTTGAGACCCTGTCCGGGACGCAAGGCATCCACGGCGCTCATGATGGCCTGGAAGGGCTCGCCGCCGTTTTCCAGCATCGGACGGACGTCCAGTTCCGCAAAGTCTTCGTTCATTTTTATCTCCGGTGCGTGAGGAAGAGATGAGGGGGCAATACGCCCGAAGGCAGCCGTATGTCAGGCGGCGCGCAGGAGAGCCGGCGGGCCCTGACGAACTCCGCGATCAGCCCGAGCGTCGCCAGTATCTGCAGAACGCCGGCCGCCGTAAACACCTGACGATCGTGGACGAACAGCGCCAGCGCGCCAACGCCGACCGTCACGATGTAGAGACCGAACCACCAGATCGCCCGACGCTCGTCGACGAGGTCCTGCACGCGGGGAACGGCGGTCTTGCCGAGCACCGGCCCGTAGCATTCGAGCCAGGTCAGGAAGGGGATGATCTTGTAGAGCTGTCCGAGGCCCAGGCAGGTCAGCCACCCCATGCCCACGAGCCAGACCAGGATGGCGGCGCTCTCCGCAAGCGTTCCCTTGAGCAAGGATGCCGTGAAGAGAACGACCGAAACCATCAGGAAGACCACGGCTGCGAGGCTCAGGAGCGTGTTCAGTTCGGCCGTCTTGCGCCGGCGCTGGCGAAAGATGGCCGCGACGTCGAATGCGTAGAGGCCGAGGCCGACAAAGCCGATGACGCTCGCCCCGGCGACGGGCCAGACGCCGTCGATCCCGATGGCCGTCATCGCGATCTGCACCGCAAGCAGCAGGATCGCCGCGATGCTGGCGACGAGCACCATCCGCGACGTGCCGCGGTCGTGCTCCGGCGACAGCAGGAACATCGACAGCAGCCGGTAGGACACGCCGATCGCGGTGATCGTCATCCAGCCGAACAGTCCCATCGTCGCATGCAGCCCGACGCCGCCGGCCAGGAGATTGAGCGCGTGGACCTCCTCCACGAACCCCGACAGGCCCAGGGTGAAGCACAGCCCCAGCGCCACGGTCAGCCCCATGGCGACGAGCCCGGTCAGGACGAAGCGGCCGGGAAGCGCCAGCGGCCGCGCCGACCATATCGTGGCGGCGAGGCTCGCAGCCAGTGCGGCGAAACCGGTGGCAAGCAGGACGCCGCCGACGGGCAGGGCGAGGGGCGGGACGGGCAGGCGGCCGCTGAGGCCGAGGAACCCCGAAAGCAGGACCAGCAGCCCGCAGACGATCAGGATCAGCGCCGGCAGCGCCAGGAACGGCGCCTTCAACGGCTTGGCCACCAGGACGGGGACAAACTGCAAAAGCGCGCCGGAGAAGAGGAGCCCGAGCCATCCGATTGCGAGCGTGTGGACGATCACCAGCGTCTCGGGAGCCTCGACCGCCAGCGCCGGATAGCCGAAGCCCGCCGCCAGCAGGACCTCGCCGCAAAGCAGGAACACCAGCGCTGCGGCGAAGTAGGACATCGTCCATCTGGAAAGCGTGGCACCAGGCATCGTCATCACCTCGGCAGGACAGGGTCTCTTTCGTTCAGTGACCGCAGCAGCAGTCGCAACCCGAACTGTCGTGCCTCTTGATAGAAACCCGCCAGACGGCCGGGCCCTGCTCGAGATAGGTCCACTCGAACTGCTCGGGATAGCGGGTCTCGATCTGGTAGTGCAGCGGTCGCGGGTCGTGATCGCTGGCGACATGCATCATGCCGCCGGGCGCGAGCGCGGTCAGCATTCCGAAGATCCTCGGATGGCGCTCCGGCGGAGCAATCGTTCTGACATCGATCAGCGGTATGTTCTCGGAATTCGACATGTTGTTTTCCATCGGCCCCGATCCGGAACTCGGAGGCCGGGCCGGTGCGCCCCCGATCCTTCAAGACTACCGGCCCGCCGCCCGCATCTTTTTGTCGCCGGGCAAACAAGATGACGAAATGGAAAGTGAATCAGGTCCGCTGAACCTGCCGGAAAGGGAGAGGGCCCGGCACTCCGCCTGATGCCGGGCCCCCGAGCGACCGACCTCGTCGCTCATCATCGCGGATTTTCGCCCCCTAAGCTGTCAATCCGCGATAGATCGTGGGCAGCGCCACCGGCAGCTTGGAGATGTCGCCGACTAGCGCGTAGCCGTTCCTGCCGAAGAGCGTCGGAAGGTAGTTGTTGGCGTCCCGGTCCACCGTGACGGCAAAGACGCTCGTTCCCGCCCGCCTGGCCTCCTGCACGGCCTTGCGGGTGTCTTCCAGCGCGAACCGTCCCTCGTAATGGTCGATGTCGTTCGGCTTGCCGTCGGTGAGGACCAGCAGCAGCTTCTTCCGGCTCGGCTGCTTCTGCAGGCCGGCGGCGGCGTGGCGGATGGCGGCGCCCATCCGGGTATAGTAGCCGGGCTTCAGGCCGGCGATGCGATCCTCCGTCGCACGGCTCATCGTCTCGTCGAACCCTTTCACCGTCTCGATCCGCACCCACGACCGGCGCCGCGACGTGAACGTCAGGATCGAATGCATGCTGCCGCAGGCGGCAAGGCCGTGCGCCAGCACCAGCAGGGCCTCCTTCTCGACGTCCAGCACGCGGCGATCGTCGACCCAGGCGTCGGTCGAGAGCGAGACGTCGATCAGGATCGTGGTCGCGAGATCGGGGGCGAGCGGCCGGCTCATCAGGTGGATCCGGTCGCTGCCCTGGCCGCCGGCGGCAAGGTCTGCCCGCGAGCGGATGACGGCGTCGAGGTCGAGTTCCGAACCGTCCAGCTGCGCCTTCAGCAGTTCATGGCGCGGCCGCAGGACCTCGAACTGGCGGCGCACCTTGCGCACGAGCGAGCGGGTTTCGTTGTCGAGAACGCCTCTTTCGCCGAGAGCTTCGGCTGGCGTCGCAAGAACGCTGGTGTAGTTCTCCAGATAGCGCCCCTTGCGGTAGTCCCATTCCGGATAGCTGATCTCGGCTGCCATCTCCGACAGGTCGATCATCTCCGGCGGCAGATCGAGATCGAACCGGAACTTCGAAGACGGCCGTTCCCGCCGCTGGCCGAGCTTCATCTCGTCCAGGTCGTCGGCCGCCTTGCTGTCGCTGTCCTCGCTGTCGTCCGTCGGCCGGTCGACATTGACCATCTCGGCCATCGCCAGGATCTTCTCGAAGCGGTTTAGGATGAAAGGGCTGCGCTCGCCCTTGCGCTCGTCCCTGGCCTGCCGCGTCGCCAGGTAGCGCGCATTGCCGGCAAGCCCCTGGTCCTGCGTGCCGTCTCGCGCCGCATCTTCGATCGTCGTATCGGTTTCGGAGCGGACATGGAATTCGGGCCAGAGCGGCACGCCCATCATCGGCTGGTAACCGGCAGGAGCATGGTGCGGGAAGATCGCCGGCGGCGTGTCGTCCTTGAGGCCCGCTCCCGTCTTCAGGAGCCCGAGAATGCGGTTCTCGACGAGTTGCTCGACCGCCGGCAGGATGCCGCGGGCTCGCTCCTTCAGCGTCGCGGCGCAAAGGCGGCGGTAGGTCGTGCCGAGACCCGGGAATGCGGCGATCACGCGCAGGACGGTTGCCTGCGTGGTCTCGATCCGGCGAAGGTCCCGCCGGAGCGGGTCCGTTCCGTCCGGCGCCTCCAGCTCCATCAGCGCCATGGCGGCGGCGAGCCAGATGTAGAGGTCGCGGTTGAGCTGACGGTCCGGGAAGTGGTCGATCACCGGCGGGAGCATCGCGGTGGCGAGGTCGCGGGTGGCGCCCGCCACCTTCTCCTCCCCGAGCCCGACCAGTTGCCGCAGGCGCAGCCGGTGCCGCGACGTCTTCGCATGCGCCGGGGTCAGTTGGACCGCGGGCGCGCCGCCGAACCCCCTGAAGCAGGAACCGAGGATCGGCTTCAGGTCCTCGAAGGATACGGCATGGTCGGGATAGCGCGGCATGCTGGCAGTCGACCCGACCAGCCGATGCCAGAACTTGCCGACCGTCTCTTCCAGTTCGAGAAAATCGAGCATGATGGCCTCCTAGGCGATCACGGCCTGGGCGACTTCCCGCAATGCGGCGCGGACGTCCGGCTCGTCGGTCAGGGGCTCGATCAGGGCGGCAAGCACGGCCTCCCTGGCCGGCATGCCGCTGTCGATCAGGCAGGCGCAATAGACGAGCAGGCGCGTGGAAACGCCTTCCTCGAGATCGTGCCCCTTCATCGCACGCAGGCGGTGGGCCAGCTCAACGAGCGGGGCGACCTTTGCCGCCTCGAGGCCGCTTTCGGTCGAGACCACGGCAATCTCCTGTTCCTTCGGCAGGAAGTCGAACTCGATCGCGACGAAGCGCTGCTTGGTCGAAGGCTTCAGCGCCTTCAGGATGTTCTGGTAGCCCGGATTGTAGGAGACGACGAGCATGAAGCCCGGCGGCGCATCCAGGATCTCGCCGGTTCGCTCGAGCGGCAGGATGCGGCGGTCGTCGGTGAGCGGATGCAGCACGACGGCGACGTCCTTGCGCGCCTCGACGATCTCGTCGAGATAGCAGACCCCGCCGGAGCGCACCGCGCGCGACAGCGGCCCGTCCACCCAGACCGTGTCACCACCCTTGAGAAGATAGCGGCCGGTCAGGTCTGCAGCGGCGAGGTCATCATGGCAGGAGACGGTCGTCAGCGACAGGCCGAGCCGGGCCGCCATATGGCTGACGAAACGGGTCTTGCCGCAGCCGGTCGGCCCCTTGAGCAGGAGCGGCAGTTGCCTGACGAGCGCGGTCTCGAACAGCTGGCATTCGTTGCCCTGGGGCACGTAGGGCGGAATGTCCGGCCGGGCCTGAAACGGGGTCGAAGTCAGTACAGTCATGACGGGATTCCTTCGATGGAGGGGGGAATGCAGCTCCGGCAGGCGCCGGAGCCGCATCCTTCATTCGGCCGGCTGGGCCGTTGCGGAGAGGCTGGGCTTGCGCTCCTTGCCCGGCACGAACAGCGCCCAGAGGAACATCAGTGCCGAGATCAGGACGAACACGCCGGAGCCGAGCCGGATCCAGTAGAACATCGCCAGCTGGTCCTGAACGTCCATGTAGCCTTCGCCGAGCACGCGCTGGAGGTGGACCTGCAGCACGCCGGCAAAGGTCAGCGCGAAGGTCATCACCGACATGGCCGTGCACATGATCCAGAAGCTCGCGATCGAGAGCCACTGGTTATAGGGCGCGCGACCGCGGATCTCCGGGACCGCATAGGCCATGATGGCGAGGTTCAGCATCACATAGGCGCCGAAGAAGGCGAGGTGGCCGTGGGCGGCGGTGACCTGGGTGCCGTGGGTGTAGTAGTTCACCGACGACAGGGTGTGCAGGAAGCCCCAGACGCCGGCGCCGAAGAACGCCATGACCGAGCAGCCGATCGACCACAGCAGTGCCGCGCGGTTCGGATGCTTGCGGCCCGCCTTCCAGGTCATCACGAAGGTGAAGACGACCATGGTGAAGAAGGGGGCGACCTCGAGCGTGGAGAAGAGCGAGCCGATCCACTGCCAGTAGCCCGGGGCGCCGATCCAGTAATAGTGGTGGCCGGTGCCGAGGATGCCCGAGAACAGCGCCAGGCCGACGATCACGTAGAGCCACTTCTCGACAACCTCGCGGTCGATGCCGTTCAGCTTGATCATCAGGAAGGCGAGGATCGAGGCCATGATCAGTTCCCACACGCCTTCGACCCACAGATGGACGACGTACCACCAGTACATCTTGTCGAGCGCGAGGTTCGTCGGGTTGTAGAAGGCGAACAGGAAGAAGATCGCCACGCCCCAGAGCCCGAAGACCAGGATGTTGGTCACGACGGTCTTGCGGCCTTTGAGGATCGTCAGCGTCACGTTGTAGAGGAACATCAGCGCGACGATGACGATGCCGACCTTGATCGCGAAGGGTTGCTCCAGGAACTCGCGGCCCTCGTGGATGTGGAACATGTAGCCGACGACGGCGATCGCGGCGGCGACGAGGAAGAGCCAGAACTGCACGATGGCGATCCTGGTGCTGTAGAGTTCGGTCTCCGCTTCCTCGGGAAGCAGGTAGTAGGTTGCCCCCATGAAGCCCATCAGCAGCCAGACGATCAGGGCGTTGGTGTGGATCATGCGGACGATGTTGAAGGGCAGGAGTTCGGACACCGTGTTCGGCAGGACGTAGATCGTCCCTGCGAGCACGCCGAACAGGACCTGGGCGAGAAACAGGCCGAGCGCGCCGTAGAAGTACAGCATCGCAACCTTCTGGGTTTGGTATTTCATGTCAGCGTTCCTTTCCCCTGCTCAACCGGCGTCGTTCGGCGGCCAGTTCTGCGTCTTGATGCGGCTCGTCCATTCGAGGAAGTCCGCCAGATCGTTCAGTTCCTGCTCGGTGAGGTTGAACTGGGGCATCTGGCGCCGGCCCTCGATGCCGGACGGCTGTGCGGCCATCCAGCCCTTGAGCGTGTCGCGGGCGCCGTCCGGGTCGGTGTCTCCGCCCCAGCGCTTCCACACGTTGCCGAGTTCCGGTGCAAAGTAGGCACCTTCGCCGAGCAGCGTGTGGCAGTTGATACAGGAGTTCTTTTCCCACACGTGCTTGCCGCGGGCGACAGAACTCGTCAGCGTCGTCTCGTCCGTGGATGTCGTGCGTATGTAGTAGTGGCTATGGGCGGTGAGCCCGATGAAGATTGCGAAGAAGAACGCCGAGCCGCCGTAAAAGACGTTTCGGGCTCCTGTCTTTGTCAGGCGTTCAGCCATTCCGAGGTCCCCTTGCATTGGAGGCCGCACCGGTCCTCGGCTTTGCCGCGAGGATATTCGCGGCAACCGGGCGCGATGTGGCGCATACGACCTTCAGTTTATTGAGGTCTTTCCGGCCGCCCTTCTTTGTGATTTTGCAAACAAGAACGCGGTGGAGGGCGAAAGCCCCCGGGGTGCGGCGGACTGACACGCCTGCAAGGCGGTCGGCCCTCGTCCGGGCTAGAGCAATTCCAGCAAAAGTGGGAACCGGTTTTGCGTCTGGAATTGCGTAAAACCAAGAAGATAGAGCATAGTCGGCGATTCAATAATCGCCGGCAATGCTCTAGAACAGGCCGGGTGCTGCGATCCTTGCCAGGATGGCGATGCAGAACAGGATCGGCCAGGCGAGCAGCGCCGCCGCCAGCGCCGGACGCTCGCGCAGATGCATGAAATCGAGGATGATGAGGCGGGCCTTGAAGACCGTCAGGGCCAGGATCGAGACCAGGGCTGCGACCGGCAGCGCCTCGTGCTTCCATTGCGCCGAGATGACGCCCGATACGACGCCCATCATCAAAATCCAGTTGGTGCTCGCAAACAGCGAGCCGGAGGTCTTGGGGTCCATTGGCCTCACCCGAAATAGATCAGCGGGAACATGACGAGCCAGACGATGTCGATCACGTGCCAGACGGTCGTCAGCATGACGATGTTGGATCGCGACGGCCTTCTGGCGACGATGACGAACAGGCCGGCGACAAAGGCGACATGCGCCAGGTGAAAGCCGGTGATCATGAAATACAACTCGAAGAAGGCCGCAAACGTCGCGTCGCCCGCGTAGCTCAGTTCGGTGCTGTATTCGAAGAGCTTCAGCCCGACGAAGACGAAGCCCAGTGCGGCGGCGAGAAGCAGCGCGATGCGTTGCTGCATGATGCTGGCGCCGGCGCGGGCCGCCAGTGCTGCCTGCCAGCCGCTGGCCAGCAGCACGACCGTGTTGAAGCCGGCGATGCGCGCCGACAGGTGAAGTTTTGCTGCGCCGAAGCTCTCCGGATGAAGCACGGACATGACGAGGAAGCCGCCGAGGAGAATGCCGAAGGCGGCCAGTTCGCTGAAGACGAGGACCCACAGAAGCAGGTCGCCTCCCTCGTCGGACGCCTCGTCCTGTGATAGCGGCGCCATGGTCATTCTGCATCTCCATCTCTGTCCGGCAGAATGCTTGGCATCTCCACCACCGCCGTTCTTTGCGCTTTCGCAAAGACGGAGCTGGCGGGAAGGCTAGGATCGGGGCGATTGACAGGGTTTACCAGAATGTCTGACGCACAAGCCGGCCTGCTCGTGGCCACGCCGATCATCATTGTCTTTGCGATCGCGCTCTATCGGATGGGCGTGCTCCAGCGCTACAGCGCCGTCTCCGCCGTCGTGTTTTCCGTTGCGATCGCAGCAGTGCTGTTCGTGCAGCAATAGAGACGCCTGCGACAGGTCCACGCTCAAAATCGAAGTTGTTTGCTCCAGCGCAAACAGCGCACGCCATGATTGCGCATAAACATGACTCGTTATCTCATATTAACGGGGACATCTCATGCGCCTATCTCGATCCCTTTCCCTCGCCGGCATCGGCCTTCTCGGCCTGTCGCTCCAGTCCGCCATCGCTGCGGAATATCCGATCGGTGAACCGCAACTCGTCAGCGGCATGGAGATCGCAGCCGTCTATCTCCAGCCGATCGAAATGGAGCCGGAAGGCATGATGGCGCCGGCAAGCGAGACGGACATCCATCTCGAGGCCGATATCCACGCGACGGCCGACAATGCGAACGGCTTTGCCGAAGGCGACTGGCTGCCGAACCTGTCCATCGACTACCGGCTCACCAGGATCGACGATGGCCAGATGGTCAGCGGCACGCTCATGACCATGGTGGCGAGCGACGGCCCGCACTATGGCGACAACGTCAAGCTCAAGGGGCCCGGCAAGTACCGCCTCGAACTGGTCGTCAACAGTGGCGGCGAAGGCCATGGCCATTTCGGCCGCCATGTCGACAAGGAGACGGGCGTCGCCGCCTGGCCCGAACCGGTGACCCTGTCCTACGAGTTCGCCTTCACCGGCACCGGCAAGAAGGGCGCGTACTGAGATGCGCCGGTCGGTTGCGGTTCTTCTCGCGACCGTGCTTCCCGTGGCGGCGGCAGTCGGCATTGCCCGCGCCGAAGACGATCCCGTCTTCGTCATCGAGTTCAAGGACGGCGCGATCGCGCCGTCCGAACTCGTGGTGCCGGCCGATACGCGCTTCAAGCTCGAGCTTCACAACATCGGCGACAGCCCCGTGGAATTCGAGAGCATCGTGCTCCGCAAGGAGAAGGTGCTGGGCCCCGGCGCATCCAGCTTCATCGTCATCCGTCGGCTGGATCCGGGCGAATACGAGTTCTTCGACGATTTCCATCTCGACATGCCGCCGGCCAGGCTGATTGCCCGGCCGGACTGATGGCCAACCAAGGAACCGATTCATGTCAGGCACCATGATCCAGATTGCCCTCGTCGTATGGCGCGAGAGCATCGAGGCACTGCTCGTCATCGGCGTTCTCCATGCGTGGCTGCAGCGACAGCCGGCGGAGGCGCGGCGGCGGGGGCAGGGCTGGCTGCGCGCGGGCATCGTCGCCGGATTTCTGGCGGCTCTTCTGATCGCCTGCGTCATCCTCTTCGTCGGCGAATGGCTCGACGGTGACCGCCAGGACTATTTCCAGGCGACGATGGTGCTCGTTGCCGCGGCCCTGATCCTGCAGATGGTCCACTGGATGCGTCGACAGGGCCCGGGCGCACGACGGGCGCTGGAGGGCCGCGCCAGCCGGGCCCTGTCTGCCGCAAGCGGATGGGGACTGCTTCTGATCCCGGCGATCGCGATCGCGCGCGAGGGCAGCGAGACCACGATCTTTCTCTACGGAATCCTCGTCTCGTCCGGACGCGGCATCGATCTGCCGGCGGTGGTGGCGGCCGGGCTCGGGTTCGCCGCGGCGATCGGCCTCTATGTTGCCCTTCAGTTCGGCGCCCGCGCCCTGAGCTGGAAGGCGTTCTTCCGGTTCAGCGAGGCGATGCTTTTGATCCTTGCCGGCTCGCTGCTGATGAACGGCCTCGACCGGCTGATTTCGCTGGATCTCCTGTCGCCGCTGTCGCAGCCCCTGTGGGATACGTCATGGCTCCTGGACGACGCCCGCGGCGTCGGAGGCCTTCTCGCGACGCTCGCCGGCTATCGCGCCCGGCCGGAATTGCTGCCCGTTCTCGTCTTTGGCGGCTACTGGTTCGTCGTCAGCCTGCTCGGGTCCTGGATGCCGCGAAAGACAGCGGCCGTGTCATGAACATGTACCATGCGCCACCATTGCGGGCCGATCCGTGGAGACGTGTCGGCGACTGGCTGTTCCGCCACCGCCGTCACATACAAATGGCCCAATGGGTGGTGGTCGGTCTCTATCTGGCCCTGCTCGTGGTGCCGTTGCTCCTGCCGCTGCCGGACCGCACCGCGACGATTTGGAACAACCTCACCCGCTTCGCGCAACTGATGTTCTGGGGCATCTGGTGGCCTTTCGTCATCCTCGTCACCGCCCTTGTCGGCCGCATGTGGTGCGGCCTGCTCTGCCCCGAAGGCTCGCTCTCGGAATTCGCAAGCCGGCACGGCCGCGGCGGCGCGATCCCGAAATGGCTCCAATGGTCCGGCTGGCCGACGGCGGCCTTCGCGCTCACCACCGTCTATGGCCAGATGACGAGCGTCTATCAGTACCCGAAGCCGGCAGCGCTCATCCTCGGCGGATCGACCGTCGCGGCGATGGCGGTGGGCTATGCCTATGGCCGCAACAAGCGCGTCTGGTGCCGCTACCTCTGCCCCGTCGGCGGCGTCTTCGCGCTGATGGCCAAGCTGGCCCCGCTGCATTTCCGCTCCGATCCCTTTCTCTGGCGGCTGTCGCAGCAACGGGGCGAAAAGCCGGGCGTGGTCGAGTGCGCGCCGCTCGTGCCGCTCCGAACGATGCGCGGCGCCGGCGACTGTCATATGTGCGGCCGCTGCAGCGGCTTTCGCGGCGCCATCTTCCTGGCGCGCCGGTCGCCGAACCACGAGATCATCCACGTGGCGGGCACAGTGCCGAAGCCGGCCGAGACGGTGCTGATACTGGCGGGCCTGCTGGGGCTGGCGGTCGGCGCCTTCCACTGGAGCGCGAGCCCCTGGTTCATTTCTGCCAAACAGGCGCTGGGCGGGTTCCTGATCGACATCGGCTGGCTGGCTCCGCTCGAACAGGCCTTGCCCTGGTGGCTCCTGACCAACTATCCGGAGCGCAACGACGTCCTGACGGTCGTCGATGGCGCGCTTCTGCTCGCCTATATGCTGGCGTCCGCGGCAACCCTGGGGGCCATGCTGTCGCTGTCGGTGGCGTTGTCCGTCCGCTGCCTCGGCCGGTGGGACGGCCGGCGCTTTCACCACCTGACGCAGACGCTGATCCCGCTCGCCGGCGCAGGGCTGTTTCTCGGGCTCTCCGCCATGACGGTCACCCAGTTGCGGTCGGACGGCATCGTCATTCCCTTCGTCGCGGAGGCTCGCGCCGGCCTTCTTCTCCTGGCCGCGACCTGGAGCGCCTGTCTCGGCTGGCGCGTCGGCGGGCTCTACACAGAAAGCCCCGGCCGCCGCGTGGGTTCGATGGCCTGCCTGGCGTTTGCCTGGACTGTTGCGGCCGGGTCGTGGATCCTGTTCTTCTGGGTCTGGTGACCGACCGTGCCTATTGTGCCGCCCGCCGATGCGCGCTGAGCACCGGCCGGGGCACCGGTCGCCGCAACGACCGCAGATGGGAGCAGAGGAAGAGCGCCCAGCCGGCGATCCAGAACAGCGACGCAAGCCGCATCGGCATGAGCGGTTCCATGGCCACGCTTCCGGCGGCGATCCGGATCGGCACCGAGAGCCAGACCAGCGCGAATGCAGCCGCCAGCGTGGGCGACAGGACGAGCCGGTCGTCCTGCCGGACCATGGCTGCCCGGCTCATGATTGCCAGCATCATCGTGCCCATGGCGCCCATCGTCAGCGCGTGCAGCGCCGCGGACGGAACCAATGTCTGCGGAAAAAGCAGCGCCAGGCCGACGAGCAGCAGACCGGCCGGGAGCCAGAGCCAGGCCAGATGAAACAACAGAAGAGCAGGGTAGCGGAGCGTGCCAAGGCTCCGCCAGCCGGCCGTTCGCAGGAACTGCAATGTTCCGGAGAGAACGAGGAGGCCGCCCGCAGCGGCGTTTGCATCGAGGACTGTCGCCGCGGCGCCGGCCATGAGCGCTCCGATGCCGAGGCGTCCGAGCCACCGACCATCACGAAACCCGGTCGGGTCCGTCCGCCGTTCGAGCCAGTGGCGCGTGAACGCCGGCACCGCCCGTCCGCCGATCGCGCTGATCAGCAAGGCAAAGAGCAGGACGCCGCAAAGGCCGACCCGCCCCTGAACGGCGGCTGCGCCGGAGACGATCAGAAGATCCGCCAGCAGCAATCCGCACATCGCCGCGACGACCCAGAGCCTGGACCAGAGCCGGCACTGCAGAAGCGCCCGCAGGATGTACGCCCCGAGCACCGCGAAATAGGCGGATGTCGCGGCCGCGACCGCGGTCGGCGGCAGCATGTCCGAGAGCCGGAAGGCGAGGCGCCCCGCGATCCACAACGCGGTCAGCGCCAGCGTGAGCCGCGCCGGCACCGGGCCTCTCCCGGTCCAGGCCGGCAGGGCCGTCAGCAGATAACCGCCAACGGCGGCGCCGGCCATTCCGAACATCAGCTCGTGCAGGTGCCAGCCGACGGGATCGGTCGCGATCCCGTCGGGGACAAGCCAGACCAGCGGCGCGACCAGCGCCCAGAGCCCGGCGAGGGCGAACAGCGGCCGATGCGGCGCCTGCCAGAACGGGTGACCTATCCGGCCCCGACCTTGGCCATGGCCTTGGCGCACGGCGTCAGGCGGAAGCGCCCTTCTGCTCGAAGCGCGGGAACAGGACGGAGTCTTCCAGCAGCATATGGGTCACCAGGTCGTCGCAGAACTTGCGCAGGCCGGTATAGAGCGCCGTCCAGGAGCCGCAGGCGCCCTGCGGCAGGTTCAGGCCGTTGGTGGTGTGCTCGATCCGGCCGAGAAGCCTTGCCGTGTCGCCATGCTCGTGGCGCATCTGCGCCAGCGGGTGGTCGATCGTGGCGCTGCCGCCGCGCTTCATCATCGGAAACAGGATCTGCTCCTCGCGCCGCATATGGCCCTCGAGTTCCTCGCGCAGCTCGATCAGGGCGTCGGCGAGACCGTTCGGGGCGTTCGGTCGGTCGCCGTGGACGCGCTCGACCTTCTGGGCGAGCGGGATGAGCCATTCGAGTTCGGTCCGGTGGACGAGGTGGTAGCGGTTGATCAGGTGGTCGATCAGAAGCCCCGTCTCCTCCGGCGCATCCCGCCCGGCGGCTGCAAGCAGGGCCTGGAGATCGGCGACCAGCGCTTCGGGATCGAGCCCGGCCTCGGTTGCGGCATCGGCCAGCGTCACGTTGCCGCCGCAGCAGAAATTGATGCCGGCGCGGCGGAAGAGTTCTGCAGCGCCCGGCAGCGTCGCCGAGATGGCGCTGACGGTCTTGTCCTGGGTGATTTCGATCATGGGGGTCTCCTTGTGGGGTGTCGGGGCCGCTAGCGTGGCCTGAAGCTGACGATGCGCGACGGATCGGTCTCGATGCGGCCGGCGCCAATCAGGTCCAGGCAATAGGGAATGGAGGGAAAGACGGCGTTGAGGCTCAGCCGGATCGAGGCGGGCCGTCCGGGCAGGTTGACGATCAGGGTGCTGCCGCGCACGCCTGCGATCTGGCGCGATAGGATCGCGGTCGGCGTCTGGGCAAGCCCGGCCTGGCGCAGTAACTCGCCGAAACCCGGCAGTTCCCTGTCCAGCACGGCCCTTGTGCCGTCCGGCGTCTCGTCGCGCGGCGCGGGACCGGTCCCGCCGGTGGTGAGCACGAGATCGGCTTTTTCCTCGTCGCAGAGCGAAATCAGCGTGGTGTGGACGGAGTCCCGCCCGTCCGGGATCAGCCGGCGGACCGTCTCGAAGGGGCTTGCGATGGCGTAGCGCAGCCAGGCCTCGACCTCGGGCCCGCCCAGATCGGCATATTCGCCCCGGCTCGCCCGGTCGGAGACCGTGACGATCGCGATCCTGACCGCTGTGTCTATCGGCATTGCGGATCTCCTGTTGCTATTGGCCCAGCCAGGGCAGGGCGATCGGGCCGCAAGGGAGGGCCAGAAGGTCGATCGCCCGGGCGGCCAGGTGGTCGACGATCTCGTCGACCGTGCGCGGCCGATGGTAGAACGCCGGCACGGGCGGCATGACGATCGCCCCCATTTCCGTCACGGCGCACATGCTGCGCAGATGGCCGAGGTGAAGCGGGGTTTCCCGGGCAAGCAGAACGAGCCGGCGCCGTTCTTTCAACTGCACGTCGGCTGCGCGCGTCAGCAGCGTGTCCGCGCGACCGGTGGCGATCGAAGACAGCGTCTGCATGGAACAGGGCGCCACGACCATGCCCCGGACCGGAAACGATCCGCTCGCGATCGACGCACCGACATCGGCGCTGGGATGATGCTCGTGGACGAGCGGCCGCAGATGGCCGATCGCCCCGGCGCCATGCTCGAGGTCGAGCGTGCGCCGCGCGGCGTCGGAGACGACGAGATGCGTTTCGACATCCGGCATCGACGCCAGCCGTTCGACGATCCGCACGGCAATCGCGGCACCCGAGGCGCCCGAGATCCCGACGATGACGCGTTCCACCGTCATGGCCCGGCCTCGCCGAGCCCGAGCGAGGCCCAGATGCCGTCGATCCTGGCCCTCACCTCGGGCGACATGGCAAGCACCCGTCCCCATTCGCGGTCCGTCTCCGCGCCGATCTTGGTCGTGGCGTCGAGGCCCAGCTTGCCGCCGAGGCCGGATTTCGGCGAGGCGAAGTCGAGATAGTCGATCGGGGTGTTTTCCACCACGGCGAGATCGCGGCTCGCGTCGAAGCGCGTGGACAGCGCCCAGATCACGTCTTCCCAGCGCCTGACGTTGATGTCGCCGTCAACGGCGATGATCATCTTGGTGTAGTTGAACTGCGGCAGGATCGACCAGAGACCCATCATGATGCGCCGCGCCTGGCCGGGATAGCGCTTGTCGATGGAAACCACCATGACCCGGTAGGAGCACCCCTCCGGCGGCAGCCACAGGTCCCGGATCTCGGGAAACTGGCGCTTGACCAGCGGCACGAACAGTTCCGTCATCGCCTCTCCCAGACAGGAGGGCTCGTCCGGCGGGCGCCCGGTATAGGTGGAGAGGTAGAGCGGGTTCTTCCGCATGGTGACCGCCGACAGCGTCATCACCGGAAAGGCTTCGACGCTGTTGTAGTAGCCGGTATGGTCGCCGAAGGGACCTTCGTCCGCGGTCTCATTCGCGGAAACCGTCCCTTCCAGCACGATCTCCGCGGTGGCGGGGACGGGCAGGGGTACGCTCACCCCGGTCGCGATCTCCTGCCGCTTGCCCTTCAGCAACCCGGCGAAATTCAGTTCGCTCATGCCGTCGGGCAGCGGCATGACGGCGGACAGAATGGTGGCGGGGTCGGCGCCGACGACGACGGCGACGGGCATGTCGCGTCCGGTCGCCTGCCACAGCCGGTGATGGCGCGCGCCGCCGCGGTGGGCGAGCCAGCGCATGATCAGCCGGTCCCGCCCCAGCTTCTGCATCCGGTAGATGCCGACATTGACGTCGGTGGGGTCGTCGGGCGCCTGGGTGATGACGAGCGGCCAGCTGACGAGCGGGCCGGGCTCGCCCGGCCAGCAGGTCTGGATCGGCAGGCGGTCCAGGTCGAGGTCGTCCCCGCGCCAGATCACCTGCTGGCACGGCGCGCGTCCGACCGGGCGCGGGTGCATGGCGAGCGCCGCCTTCAGGTGCGGCAGCTTCTGCCAGGCGTCGCGCATGGACCGCGGCGGCCTCGGGTCGCGCAGGTCGGCAAACATTTCGGCCAGACGGGGCAGCCCGCCGCATTCCAGGCCCAGTCCCCACTCGATCCGCTCCGTCGTGCCGAAGAGATTGGCCAGCAGCGGAATGGGCTGGATATTGCCGGCGGCATCGACCGGCTTCTCGAAAAGCAGCGCCGGCCCCTCGTCGCGGAGAACACGGCGATGGATCTCGGTAATCTCGTGAACCAGCGACACCGGGCGCGCGATGCGCTTCAGCCTGGCCCGGCTTTCGAGCAGGGCGACGAAGTCCTGCAGGCTGTCATATCGGCGTGGATTGGAGACATCGGCTTTCATTCGACAAGGATTGCCGTCGAAAAATTGGAACGTCTTTGTCCTGGCTCAAACTGAAACCGGACGTCCGTCCCTAGTCTCGGTCTGTAACGTACACTGCCGAAAGCCCTACGCATGACCCTTCCGCCCGCTTTGGTCGCGCCTGTCGACCTTGCGCCTCTCTGGCTGATCGAGCGCGCAGCCAGGACGATCTTTTCCGGTGTCCTTCGCGCGCACCCCGATCTCTTCGAGCGCCTCGGCGAATACCGGCAGACCCGATATCTCTTCTGCCCGTCCGACCTGCCGCTGAACTTCCTCGTCGTGCCGGCGGCGAAGACGGTGCACGTTTCCCGGAAGGCACAGCGGCCGGTGTCGGATGCCTGCATCGAGGGGCCGCTGGTGCTGCTCCTCGGGCTCATGGAGGGGCGATGCGACGCCGACGCGCTGTTCTTTTCGCGCGAGCTCTCGGTGACCGGAGACATGGAGGCGATGCTGGCGCTGCGCAACGCGCTCGACGACAGCGCGATCGACCTTCCCGACGAGATCGGCAGCCTCGCCGGGCCGCTGGCGCCGCTCGTCGCCGGTGCCGCACGCTATGTCCGCAAGCGGGCGCTCGAAGGAAGGGATGCGACATGGAGCTGATCTGCCCCGCAGGCACGCCCTCGGCCTTTCGCGAGGCAGTCGATGCCGGTGCGGACGCCGTCTATTGCGGGTTCCGCGACGAAACCAATGCCCGCAATTTCCCGGGCCTGAACTTCAGCCGCCCGGAATTGAAGGACTCGATCGGCTATGCCCGCAAGCGCGGTGTCCAGACCTTCGTCGCCCTCAACACCTTCATGCGGGCGGGCCATGAGCAGCTCTGGTACGAGGCTGCGGACGACGCCGTGGCGCTGGGCGCCGATGCGCTGATCCTCGCCGATTTCGGCCTGATGGCCTATGTGGCCGATAAATATCCCGACCAGCGGCTGCATGTCTCGGTCCAGGCCTCGGCCTCGAACAGGGATGCCATCCAGTTCCTGGTCGAGGCCTTCGGGGCGAAGCGTGTCGTGCTGCCCCGCATCCTGACGGTGCAGGATATTGCCAGGCTGACGCGGCAGATCGCCTGCGAGGTCGAGGTCTTCGCCTTCGGCGGGCTCTGCGTCATGGCGGAAGGCCGCTGTTCGCTTTCGTCCTACGCCACGGGAAAATCGCCGAACATGAACGGCGTCTGTTCGCCGGCCAGTCATGTGAAATACCGCCGGGACGGCGACACCATGGTCTCCGAGCTCGGCGCCTACACCATCAACCGCTTCGGCCCCGACGAGGCATCCGGATATCCGACGCTCTGCAAGGGCCGCTTCGAGATCGGCGAGACGCACGGCTACGCCTTCGAGGATCCGGTATCGCTCGACGTCGTCGATCACATCGATGCGCTGAGGGAAGCGGGCGTCTCGGCGCTCAAGATCGAAGGGCGCCAGCGGGGCAAGGCCTATGTCGCCGAAGTGGTCTCGTCCCTGAAGAAGGCCCTGTCGGCCGAGCCTGCCGAGCGCTCGGCACTCGTCGCCCGGCTTCGCGCGATGAGCGAGGGCCAGCGCACCACCTCGGGCGCCTACGACAAGCGCTGGCGATAGGAGAGATCATGACGAACGCACACACGCCGGCGCTCAGTTTGGGCCCGGTCTACTATCTCTGGGACGGCCCCAAGTGGCGGGACTTCTATTTCAGGATCGCCGACGAGGCCCCGGTGGAGCACGTCACCCTCGGCGAGACGGTCTGCTCGAAGCGCCAACACTTCACCGAGCCGCATATCGCCGAGGTGGTCGAGCGGCTCGAGGCCGCCGGCAAGAAGGTGACGCTGTCGACGCTCGCCATGGTCACGCTCGAACGCGAGAGCCGGCATGTTCGCGACCTGATCCGTGACAGTGCGCATCCTGTCGAAGCCAACGATCTTTCGGCGCTGGGCCTGATTGCGGGCAGGGCGCATTCCATCGGGCCGCTCGTCAACGTCTATAACGCAGCGACCGCCAGGGTGCTTGCCGCACGCGGCGCGAACAACATCTGTCTTCCGCCGGAACTGCCGATGAACTCGATCGAGAAGATCGTGGCAAGCCTGCCGGATCTGTCGTTCGAGGTCTTTGCCTTCGGGCGCATGCCGCTTGCGATTTCCGCCCGTTGCGCGCATGCGCGGTCCAAGGGGCTGACCAAGGACAATTGCCAGTTCATCTGCGGCGAGGAGCCGGACGGCCTTCCCCTTCGCACCCTCGATCGCCAGTCGTTCCTCGTCCTGAACGGCGTGCAGACCATGTCGAACAGTTGCGTCGTGCTGCTCGGCGAGTTGCAGGCGCTCTCGGCTGCGGGAATCGCGCGCGTGCGCCTTTCGCCGCAGGACTGCGACATGGTCGCGGTGGCCGCCATCTATCGCGCCGTGCTCGACGGCGCCATGGATGACGGCGAGGCCATCGCGAGACTTTCGGACGTCTATCCGGGTGCGGTCTTCTCGAACGGTTTCTACCACCAGCAGGAAGGCGCTGCCTGGATCGCCAGGGGGCGAAACGCCGCGCTCGGTCAGGGCTGACGGCGGACGGGGAGGGACTTGTCTATCGCGATCGGTCGTGTCGGCCCGGCCTAGCGGCGCCGCTCTCTCGCCGTCAGGCTTGGCCGCCTGACGATATCGGTGGCGCTGGGGCGCAGGCCGATCTCGCGGTCGAGCATGTCAAGGAAGAGGCTCGTCTCTCCGGGCGCGGTCGCGCCCGCCATCAGAATATCCAGCAGGCCGTCCCTGTCGGTGCATCTTGGAACAGGCTTCATCGCCTTCTCCTTTCCGGGGCCTCCGGTCGTCAGTTGCCATCGATGGCGGCGCGAAGGCGCAGCAATTCCCGCAGGTGGCTTGATGCAAGCGCCGCTTCCGCCGCGATGTCGTTCAGAAGCAGGCTCGCCTCGGAAAGCTCCCCGTCGTCGGCGGTGGCGGGATCGAGATCCTCCAGCAGTTCGAGAAGCGCCTTGAGCTTGCGCCGTTGCGTGCGCGTCGCATCCGCCAGGCGCTTCTTCTCCCGGCGATGCTCGAGGTGCTCGAAACTCTGGATGGCGTCGGCGACGCGGTCGCGGCACCGGCAATCCTCGGCGCTGGCCAGGACGACGGTGCGGACTCGGCGGATGGCGTGCAGGACGTCGTCGCGCGGCCCGGTGCGCCTGTCGTCTCCGGAAATGAGCGAGAAACCATTGTCCTTCACGGCGGCCTCCTGCCGGCTACCGGCGAACGAACGGAAACCGCCGGCGGGGACCACCGGCCGATGCATCGGCTTCGCGGGCCGGACGGTCCGCCCGCGCCTCGCTCTCGTCCGGTCGGACGTATCTCTCCCGCACCTGCAACAGCACGGTCCGGCTCAGATGGTCGAGGTGAACGCGCAGATCGTCGACGATATCCATGACCGCTCCCCGGGATTGCAGAGGGCCGCATCAGCGGCACCGTCTGCCGAAACCGGAGGGCTCCGGTCGGAGCCATCCGATGGTGCGTGTGGTGGAAGGGCCAGACTAGAGGCCGCTTGCGGCGATTTCAGTGTCGAGCCGGTCGCGCGCCTTCTTCGGCAGCTTCGCGGACTTGATGGCATCGGCGTTCGCCGGCGCATCGCCGACCACGACGAGGGCGACCATGCCCATGCCCACATGCGGAGCGCACTTGATGGCATAGGCGCCGGGCACGTCGAAGGTGACCTTGATGGCTTCGTTCATCTTGCCCTTGAATGGCTGCGCGCCGTCCGGGATCAGGTCCTTGATACTCTCGGCATTGTGGGACTTGTCGGTCGGCAGGAAGGAAACGGTGTCACCCGCGGCGATCCTCAGCGAGGCAGGCTCGAACACCATCGCGCCGTCCTTGCCCTTGTTCAGCATGTGGATTTCGTGATCGGCGGCGACGGCATAGCCGCCGAGTGCGGCGGTCAAAAAAGCAGCGCCCGCCAAAGTACGAAGGAACGTCTTCATTTTCTTTACTCCTGGCTCGGAAGCCCTCTCGGCTTCGTCAGGAGCAGATTATCCGGACCGTGGAAGTCATCTTTGACATAGCGCAAACATCGGCATGAACGCGATGATCTGCATGCTATTCCTTGACATGATCGGCCAGTGCGGCGAGTCCGTTGATGTCGAGGACGATCAGCTTCTGGCGTCCGCCTTCGACCAGTCCTTTGCCCTCCCAGGCGCTCAGGATCCGGGAGACGGTGTGCAGCGTCGTTCCGGTCATCTCAGCAATGTCCTGGCGTGAAATGGGAAAGTCGATCCGCACGCCCGACCCTTCCTTCCGGCCTGCCTGGTTGGCCAGGCGAAGGACGGCATGGGCGACGCGCCGCTCGACCTCCTGGGTCGACATCTCGCGGATGCGGGTATGGGCCTCCTCGAGGCGCTGGCCGATCGTCTGCATGGCCGTGACGGCGAGCCGCGGATTGCGATCGACGAACTGCGGCCACAACTCGGTCGGCCAGCGCAGCGCGATGCTCTCGGAAACCGCGAGGGCCGTGCCCGGATAGTCCGAGCGCTGCAGCGCCTTGGCGAAACCGAAGAGATCGCCCGGATGGACGACGCGGACGATGATCTGCTGGCCGTCCTCGGTGACCTGCGTGACCTTCAGCCGGCCATGCAACAGCAGGAAGAAATGCGTCGCGGCCGCGCCCTGTTCGAAAACCGCCTCTCCGGCGGGGACGCGGCGGGAGACGGCGTGGCCGAGGAACTTGTCGAGATCCGCATCGCTCATGCGGTCGAATAGCGGGATGGACCTGACCAGGCTCTTGTCGATCTTCACGGCTGCCACTCCCCTCGCTGCAACGACACGGTTTTACGACCAGTGGCGGCGCCGGCGCAAGGCAGCAGCTCTATCGGAAACGTGCATTGACATGGATCAGAAGGTCGCAGAGGAAACCCGCATGCGACCCTACAGGTCGATCCCCCGGTCCCGCAGCGCCTTCACAAGCGGCGCATGCCACGCCGTCGACTTGACCAGCCGGAAGCCGAGATTGTCGGGCGGCGTGCCGACGGCGCAGCCGCCGCCCTTCGGATCCCGGAAGAAGGACGTCATCGGCGAGCGGTGGTTGCCGACGGTGACATAGACGCCGCAGGCGTCCTCGCTGCGAAGGACGGTGTTGTCCTTGTCCAGCATGACCCGGCGATGGCAGGTGCCGGTCCATTCCCAGACATTGCCGCCGAAATCCGACAAGCCGTATTCGTTCTCTCCGAAACTGCCGAGAACGCGCGGCACGGGATCCCGCTTCGAGCGCTCGGCGGCCTCGCGGCGGTAGTCCGCGAGCCAGCGGATGGCAGGATTGCTGCCGTCGTCCTCGAGGCCGAAGGCATCGTCGGGAAAGCTCTTGCCGGCGGCGAAGGCCAGTTGCCGGTCGGTCGGCAGGGTCCAGAGTTCGCCGGTCTTGTCCGACAGCCAGCGGGCATAGGCCCGGGCGTCGTCATAGTTGACGCCCGTCACCGGCACGTTCCCCAGATCGTACGAGACGCCGACGGGCGGGCTGCAGGCACCTTCGGAAACGCAGGCCGTATACTCCGACAACGAGACCTGGTGCTTCATGATCGTCATCGGCCGGGTTTCGGTGATCGTGCGCATCGGCGCGTCGATCACGTAGTTGGCCCGCAGGAATTCCCCGTCCTCGCGGTAGGAGAACGTCCGCGGCGCAATGGTGACCGTCTGCGGCCGGAAAAGCTGCGCGGTTGCCGGCGTCTCGGCAAGGAAGCCCGCCTGGTGGGCTATGCCGCCGGCAAGAACGGCGAGGATCGCGACGGGAAGAAGTGTCTGGAGGATCGGGGTTGAAAGCTTGGCGCGGAAGGTTGTCATGGTCGCCCCCAAAGGCGAAGCGGCCCGCATGGCCAGACGGTGATCAAGGGGGCTGCCGCACGTGGAGATGCGGCAGCCAGGTCTGCGGGCCGGGCGTGCCGGCCCGCATGGGTCTCATGGGCTAACTCCCCGAAGGAGCCCTGACGGCCGTCATGAGATCGTCGTTCCAGTCGCCGGTCACGGTGAAGTGCCCGGCCGCACCGAGTTCGAACGCCTCGATCAGGTTGTGGTTCACGTAGGCGTAGATGCCGGGTTGCTGGAACGTGTAGTACGCAGCGCCGGCCGTGCCGCCCGGGATGAACCAGGTTTCCTGGTCGCGGTCCGGCACGTTGTTGAACTTGCCGGTCTGCCAGACGTAGTCACCATGTCCGCCGATCAGGTGCGGGCGGGTGTCGCGGTTGGCCTGCGAATGGACGACCAGCACCCGCTCGCCGACGGTGGCCTTCAGCGCGTTCTCGCCGGTGAGCGCACCGACGGCCCCGTTGAAGACGACGTGGCTCGGCGTCAGCGTCCGCATGACTGCGAGCGTATCGGCATAGGCGTCGCCGACGCTGTCGTACTTCTTGTAGGCTCCGTTCTCGTCCTTCGGCACGTAGAAGTCCTGCTCGCCGACATAGTAGACGCGATCGTAGACGAGCTCCTTGCCGTGGCCGTCCGTCAGGCCTTCGCGCGGCAGCACCATGATCGCGCCGTTCATGCCCGAGGTGACGTGCCAGGGCACCATTCCCGGAGGTGCGCAATGGTAGACGAAGACGCCGGCCTTGGTGGCCTTGAAGCGGAGGACAGCGCTTTCACCCGGGTTGACGATCGTCAGCGCGCCGCCGCCGAGCGCACCCGTCGCCGAGTGGAAGTCGATGTTGTGCTGCAGCGTGTTGGTTTCGGGATTGACGAGCGTCACCTCGACATAGTCGTCCTGGTGGACCACCATCAGCGGGCCGGGGACCGATCCGTTGAAGGTCATCGCGTGCACCTCGGTCCCGGCGTCGTCGAGGATCATCTTCTTTTCCTCGATCGTCAGCGTGAACTCGACGACCTTGGGGCCGCCTTCGGCCTTCTGGGTGTGCTCGTGGACGAAGGGCGGCTTGACGAGCTCTACCTTTACGTGCGGCAGCGTCGACAGGTCGGCCGGCTTCATCTCTGCCGGAGGAGCCTCTTCGGCGGCCTGGGCGAATGTCGCCGTAATGACCGGAGCCATGGCTCCGGCGAACGCAGCGCCAGCCAACATCGAGCGTCTGGTCATCTGGAAGTGTTCAGTCATCGGTCTTCTCCTTGAACAGGAGCGGGCTATCCCGTTCCGTTGGAGAAAAATCTACGCCACTCGCTAAGGTGGTCTTTGATCCGCGACAAACTTTACTGCGCCATTGCTTGCGAGATATCAAAGAAGGGTGCGACATTTTGTTTACTGATCGTCCTGAATACAGGAGCGACCGCAAGATGAGCACTTCGACATCGAATATCAGGACTGGAGGCACTCCGCGCGGGCTGGCGCGTACCGGGCCGGTCCTGTTTTCCTATGGCTTCCGCCCATTCTTCCTCGGGGGCGCGCTCTGGGCGATCGCCGCCATGGCGCTGTGGATCGCTGCGCTCTCGGGCCAGCTGGATTTCGCCTCGGAATACGGCGCCCATCACTGGCATGCCCACGAGATGCTCTTCGGCTATGCCTCGGCCGTCCTGGCCGGCTTCCTCCTGACGGCCGTGCCCAACTGGACCGGGCGCCTGCCGGTGTCCGGCCGGCCGCTCTTCTTCCTCTTCCTGCTCTGGGCCGGGGGCAGGGTGGCCTTCCTCGCCTCGGATACGATCGGGATCGAACTCGCCGTCGCAGCCGACATGATCTTCCTGCCGGCACTCCTCTATATTTGTGTGCGCGAAGTCGTCGCCGGGAAGAAGTGGAACGACCTGAAGGTGACGGCCGGTCTTCTGGCCCTGTCGCTCGCCAATGCCTGCTTCCACTACGAAGTCATCATGGGCGAGCATCCCGACCGCGCCTATCGGCTTGCGATCGCCGCCTATGTCGGCCTGGTGATGGTCATCGGCGGCCGGATCATTCCGAGTTTCACCCGCAACTGGATCAACAAGCAGGGCCGGACGGACTTTCCCGTTCCCTACAACCGCTTCGACGCCGCCGCCATCGCCATCGGCATCGTCGCGCTCGGCCTCTGGATCGTGCTGCCGGACAGCCGGATCACGGCGACCGGCGCGGCTGTCGCCGCAGCCCTGCATGCGGTACGCCTCTATCGCTGGCGCGGCTGGACGACGTTCTCGGAAATGCTGGTCGCGATCCTGCACGTCGCCTATGCTTTCGTCCCGCTGGGGTTCCTGGCGATCGCGCTCTCGGCCATCGGCCTCGTCGATCCGACCGCGACGCTGCACGTCATGACGATCGGCACGGTGGCGGCCATGATGGTCGCGGTGATGACCCGGGCGACCCGCGGCCATACCGGGCGCGAACTGACGGCGTCGACGCTGACCACGATCTCCTATGCGGCGATCGTCCTTTGCGCCGTCGCACGACCCGCCGCCGGCCTCCTGCCCGACCATGCCGCAACGATCTACACCATATCCGGCATCCTGTGGCTGGCCTCCTTCAGCCTCTTCGTCGTCGAATACGCGCCCATGCTCGTGAAGGGCCGCCGCTGGTAGACCGGCGGCCGGTGGAGCCTTCCGCGGACGTCATATGGATTTCAGCGACGTCCGCCTTTCCAGGTCGGCGGCCTTCTCCTTGCGCTCGCTGTAGCGATCGGTGAGGTAGGCGGAGGCATCGCGGGTCAGCAGCGTGAACTTCACCAGTTCCTCGCAGACGTCGACGACGCGGTCGTAAAAGGGTGACGCCTTCATGCGCCCGTCGGCGTCGAACTCCTGGTAGGCCTTGGCCACCGACGACTGGTTCGGGATCGTCAGCATCCTCATCCAGCGACCGAGGACGCGCATCTGGTTGACCGCGTTGAAAGACTGACTTCCGCCCGACACCTCCATCACCGCCAGCGTCTTGCCCTGCGTCGGCCGGACCGCGCCGATCGCAAGCGGAATCCAGTCGATCTGGGCCTTCATGATGCCGGTCATCGCGCCGTGGCGCTCGGGGCTGACCCAGACCTGGCCCTCGGACCACTCGGACATTTCGCGCAGTTCCTGCACCTTGGGATGGCTGGCCGGGACCTCGTCGGGTAATGGCAGCCCCTTCGGATCGAAGATCCGGACCTCGCATCCGAAATGCTCGAGAAGCCTGCGCGCCTCGTGGGCGAGCATGCGGCTGTAGGACACCTCGCGCAGGGAGCCGTAGAGGATCAGGATGCGCGGCTTGTGCGTCGAGAATGGCGCGCGGAGCGCTTCCGGGTCAGGCGTGCGGAGATATTCGCCGGCGGCGGCAGGCAGGTCAGACAAGGCGCTTGCCCTCCGCATCGATCACCTGCTCGCCGTCCTCCTTGGCAAACGGCCCCTTGTGCGTGTCCGGCAGGATGTCGAGAACGACTTCCGACGGCCGGCTGAGGCGGGTGCCCATCGGTGTCACCACGAAGGGACGGTTGATCAGGACCGGATCCTTCAGCATGGCGTCGAGCAATTGCTCGTCCGTCAGCGCCGGATCGCCGAGACCGAGTTCTGCAAATGGCGTTCCCTTCTCGCGGATCGCCTCGCGGACAGTCAGGCCGGCGTCGGCGATCATCCCGGCCAGTTCTTCGCGCGACGGCGGCGTCTTCAGGTATTCGATCACGGTCGGCTCGATCCCGGCGTTGCGGATCAGTTCCAGCGTGTTGCGCGAGGTGCCGCAGGCGGGGTTGTGATAGATGACGACGTTCATGGTCATGGCCTTCCGGTTGGGGCTGCGGGGTTCTTTTCGAGACGCCGGTCTTCGAACAGCCAGCCCGCCAGCACCGCTGCCGCCAGGGCGCCGGCGACCTCGGCGATGACGAATGCCGGAAGGTCGGCGGGACGGATGCCGGCGAAGGTGTCGCTCAGGCTTCGGGCGATTGCGACGGCGGGATTGGCGAAGGCGGTGGAGGCGGTGAACCAGTAGGCGGCCGTGATGTAAAGGCCGACCAGCATCGGGACCGCTTCCGCCCTGTGGCGCAGGCCGCCGAGGATCGCCAGGAGCAGCCCGAAGCTCGCGACGAACTCCGCGATCCATTGGCCCTGTCCGGTTCTTTCCGTTCCCGACACCTGCAGCAGCGGGACTTCGAACATCAGATGGGCGAGCCAGGCGCCGGCGATCCCGCCGAGGATCTGTGCAACGACGTAGGCGCCCAACTCCCTGGTGGCCAGTTCACCGCGCGCGGCGAAGACCACGCTCACGGCGGGATTGAAATGCGCGCCCGAGACCGGTCCGAGGATCGTGACCAGCACGACCAGGATCGCGCCCGTCGGCAGCGTGTTGGCGAGGAGCGCCAGCGCGTCGTCGGCGGTCCGCATGTCGGCCATGATGCCCGAACCGACGACGGTCGCGACAAGGATGCCGGTGCCGAGGAGTTCGGCAGCGAGCCTGCGCGGCAGCGACGCCTTCATTCGGCGGCACAGCAGGTGGGAGCCGGGACGATCGGGGCACAGATGCCGGGATGCCCCCCGCAGCAGTCCTCCATGAGAAACCGCACCAGGCCGCCGAGCGCGTCGAAGCGCGCGGTATAGATGATCGAGCGGGATTCGCGCTGCTGGCCGATCAGGCCGGCATGGTCGAGCTCCTTGAGATGGAACGAGATGTTGGACGGCGAAACGCCGATCTCCTCGGCGAGAGCGCCGGCCGACATGCCGCCGGGGCCGGCCACCACCAGCATGCGCACGATCTTGAGCCTCGTTTCCTGCGACAGGGCGGCAAACGACGCGAGGGCTTGACGATCATCCATAATTCAACGTTCCTTGAAATATTGAAGTCAGGCTATAGCGCCGATGCACGCCATCGGCAAGACAATTCCCGTCGCCCGGCGCCGGCATGGCCGCCTGACACAATTCCTTCATGAGAAACCGGGAAAACCACGCCGGGTCGGCCAACGGCGGTGTCGGCCGGAAGGGATTGTCGATGAGTACGCTGCAGGACGTGGCGTTGAGAGCAGGGTGTTCGGTCGCGACCGCGAGCCGTGCGCTCACCCGGAACGGCTGCGTCAGCGACGCGATGAGCCGCAAGGTGCGGCGCGCGGCGGCGGAACTCGGCTACCGCCAGTCGCCTGCCGGCGGCAGGGCGGGGCGGCGGGTCATAGGCGTTCTCGTGCCGAGCGTCACCAATCCGGTCTTCTCCTCCTCCCTCTCCAGCATCGAAAACAGGATGCTGATCGCCGGCCATGGCGTCGTGATCGCGCAGTCCCATTATGATCCGGCGAGAGAGGCCGATGCCGTCACGGCACTCCTGAATGATCGGCCCACCGGCCTGATCCTCACCTTGTGCGATCCGGGAAACACCGCCCACCTGCCCCCCGACCTGCCGCCGACCGTGCTGCTCGGCAACCGCCCGGCCGCCGCCTTTCCGGCAGCGGTCTGCGTCGACAATGTCGGGGCCGGTCACGAACTGACCCGGTTCCTGCTGGACCTCGGCCATCGCCGGATCCTGTTCGTCTCCGGAAACTTCACCGCCTCCGACCGCGCCCGGTCGCGGCACGAGGGCTACCTGCAGGCCATGGCGGATGCCGGCGTCGAGCCGCTGGAAGCGATGCAGATCGCCTTCGTCGGCGGCTACAGCCAGCTCGAGCTCGATACCGTGCTCGCCCGGTCCTCGCCGACCGCGATCATCGCCTCCAACGATCTTCTGGCTTTCGGCGTCATCGGCGCGCTGCGGCGTGAGGGGCTGTGCGTGCCGCGCGACGTCTCCGTCGCAGGGTTCGACGGCATCGAGATGGGGCAGATGCTGGATCCGCCGCTGACGACGATCGAGATGCCCGACGCCAGCATGGGCACGACGGCGGCGTCGCTGCTGCTCGACATTGCCGGCAATGGAGCGCCGACCCGGCATTTCAACTTCGACTACCTGCTGCGCCGCGGCGGCACGGTGCGCGCCCTCTAGCAAGGAGAAGGCCGCCGCAGGGGTTGCGACGGCCTTTGCTTGTCAGGTCACGGGAATGCTCAGCTGCGCGGCAGCAGGCGCTTCACCTCGTCGGCGGCGTCGTTCAGCGCTTCGTCCGGCGTGGCCGACTGGTCGACGACGCGCGAGGTGTTGTCGACGATCGTCTGGGTGACGCGGACGCCGTTGGAGCCCGGGAAGGCATACCAGGGGATCATGCGCGGCATCTGCTTCAGGCCGGCCTGGAACAGCGGGTTCTCCTTGTAGAAATCGCCGAGGTATTCGGCGGACGTGGCGGCGAGCTCGTTGTTCGGCACGTAGCCGGTGCCGGGAACGACGACCGAGGCGCCGTAGGGGCCGGCTGCGAACTTGGCGAACTTCCAGGCGGCATCCTGCTTCGCCTCGTCATGCGTCAGGATGACGACGGCGTTGCCGCCGGTCGGCAGCTTGCCGTTCTCCGGGTCGAGCAGCGGGATCTCGGCCGTGCGCAGGTCGAACTTGTCGCCGACGTTCTTGATCGTGTTGCGCAGTGCGCCGGTGGTCTGGAAGGCAAAGCCGACCTTGCCGGCGACGAAGGCCTGCTCGCCGGCCTGCTTGGTGAAGACCGGCATGCCGGCTTCCTTGACCAGGCGGTCGATCACCTGGAACGCCTTCTGGCCTTCCGGACCGTTGAAGGTGACTTCGCTCTCGTCTTCCGAGAGCATCGTGCCGCCGGCGCCGAACAGAAGCGCGGAGAACATCCAGTCGTCGCCCTGCCAGCGGAAGTCGACAGAATCGACGCCGTTGCCGAGCGCCTTGATCTTCGCACCCAGTTCGATGACCTCGTCCCAGGTCTTCGGCGGCTGGTCCGGGTTGCCGCCGGCAGCCTTAACGAGATCGGCGTTGTAGTACATGATCGGGTTGGAGGTGGCGAAGGCGAGGCCGACCTGCTTGCCGTTGACCTGGGCGAGCTTCAGGATCGTGTCGGAGAAGCCCTGCTCGGCCATCGAGGCCTTGTCGCCTTCCATCAGCGGGCCCATGTCGACCGGAATGTTGCGCTCGTCGGCCATGCGCAGGCGGTTGAGGCCGATGAAGGTGATGTCCGGCATCTCGTCGGTGCCGGCCTGGCGCATGATCGTCTGGATGCCTTCCTCGTAGGTCGCCGAAGGATTGGCGAACTGGATCTTGATGTCGGGGTTCTCTTCCATGAACTTCTTCGAGATCGTGTCCATCACGTCCTTGAAGAAGCCCGGCATCGGGTAGTGGACGGTCAGCGTCGTCTCGGCATGGGCCGGAAGCGTCACCGACAGGGTGATCGCGGCGGCGGCAAGGAATGGCTTGAAATGCTTCATCGAATGGCTCCTGTTAAAAGGCCGGTCAACCCTTGAGACCGGTCATGGTGATGCCCTCGACGAAGCGTTTCTGGGCGAACAGGAACGCAGCGACGAGGGGGAAGGTGATGATCAGCGTTGCGGCCATCAGCGCGCCGTAGTCGTCGCCGGCCTCGGCGGCGCGGAAGTAGAGCAGGCCGAGCGGCGGCGTGGCATAGGCCTGGTTGGCGACCACGATCAGCGGCCAGTAGAGGTCGTTCCAGTGGGCGACGACCGAGAAGATCGAGAACGCGGTGATGGCCGGCCAGGCATTGGGCACAATCACCCGGGCGATGATGCCGGGCTCGCTCATGCCGTCGAGGCGCGCCGCATGGATGAGATCGTCCGGCATGGCGCGGAAGAACTGCAGGAACAGGAAGATGCCGAACACCGAGATGGTGAAGGGCGCGACCAGCGCCACGTAGCTGTTCAGCGCCCCGACCCGGTCGAAGGCGACATAGAGCGGCAGTGCGGTGGCGTGGATCGGCACCAGCAGGCCGAGCATGACCAGCACCATCATGGCGCGGGCGGCGCGGAACTTCAGCTTCGCCATGGCATAGGCGCAGGGAATGGCGATCACCACCTGGATGACGAGGATCAGCGCGCAGACGATGACGCCGTTCATCAACAGCGTCCCCATCGACACCCGCGACAACGCCTTGGCGAAGTTCTGCACGTAGAACCATTGCTGCGGAACGAGCGACAAGGACGAGGTGAAGATGTCGCTCTGCGCCTTGCCGGCGGTCGAGACCATGAAGATGTAGGGCGCCAGGAAGACGAGGGCGCCGAAACCGAGGATGGAGAGCCGGATGAGGCGGCCGGGCGTGAGGCTGAGAGAGGTCATGAGTAGTGCACCTGCCGGTCCTGGACGCGGTATTGCAGGAACATCAGTACGACGAGGATGGCGAGGAAGACGACCGTCATCGCCGAGGCGTAGCCGACGCGCAGGTAGACGAAGCCTTCCTGGTAGATGGTGAAGAGCAGCACTTCGGAAGCCTTGTTCGGGCCGCCTTCGGTGAGCGTCTTGACCGTCTCGAACACCTTCACCGCGTTGATGATGCTGATGGTGGTGACGAACAGCGTTGTCGGCCCGAGCATCGGCCAGGTGACCAGGCGGAAGCGGTCCCACGCCGATTTCGCCCCGTCGACCTCCGCCGCCGCATAGAGTTCGCGCGAAATGGCGGTGAGGCCGGCGAGGAAAAGCACGAGGTTGAAGCCGACTGACTGCCAGACGCCGATGATCGACAGGCTGTAGAGCACGGTCGAGGAGGCGCCGAGCCAGTTCGGACCGGGAACGCCGAACGTCGCCAGCATGGCGTTGATCGGGCCGATCGTCGGGTGAAAGAGATATTGCCAGACCGTCGCCATCGCCACCAGCAGCGAGGCGACCGGGAGGAAATAGGCGGTGCGGAAGAAGGACCGGCCGATGCCCTCCGCCTCGATCAGCATGGCCAGCCCGAGCGCCATGAAGATGGAAACCGGCGTGACGATGCCGGCATAGACGGCGGTGTTCCACAGCGAGCGCTGGAAGGTGCGGTCGCCGAGAAGCTCGGCATAGTTCTCCAGGCCCACGAAGCGGAAGTCGGCATAGCCGAGTTCGAAATCGGTGAAGCCCAGGCCGATCACCGCGATCACCGGCAGGATGATGAAGACGAGCACCAGCAGGAGCGCGGGTGCGGCGAGCAGCCAGGCGACGCGGGCCTCGCGCTGCTCCGGCGTGACGGCGCGCGAGACAGTGCCGGCGAAGCCGGTGGCAGAGGTCGCGAGATCAGCCATGCAGCGCCTCCCGCACGACAGCGTCGGAGACGGGCGCGGCCGCGAGGCGTCCGCCGTCCTTGGAGAAGACGAAGATGTGCCGCGGATCCGCTTCAAGCCGCACCGGCGCGCCGGCGGAAAGGCCCGCCCCGTCGGCCGGGGTGACCTTGGCGACCATGGTCTCGCCGATCGCGTCGAGCCGGCAGGTGACGATGATTTCCGAGCCGAGGAATTCCAGCCGCTCGACGCGGGCGGGCAGGCCCTCGTTGCCCTGGCGCGAGACGGTGACGAATTCCGGCCGGACGCCGAGCGTTACCGCCGATCCGGCCGCAACCGTCCGGTCGGCAAGGCGGCAGCGTGTGCCGCCGAGCGCCACGGTCGCGCCGTCCTCGACCTTCGAGGCGATCAGGTTGATGCGCGGCTGGCCGATGAATTTCGCCACCTCGACATGCTGCGGGTCCTCGTAGATCACCTGCGGGGAGGCGAGCTGCAGCAGCGATCCGCCGATCATCACGGCCACGCGGTCGGCCATCGAGAGCGCTTCGGCCTGGTCGTGGGTGACGTAGAGGGTCGGCACGCCGGCGCGCCGGTGCAGGTCCACGATCTCGCCGCGGGCGTGCACGCGCAGGTTCGCGTCGAGGTTGGACAGCGGCTCGTCCATGAGGAAGACCGCCGGACGGCGCACCATGGCGCGGGCGAGCGCCACGCGCTGGCGCTGGCCGCCGGACATCTGCCCCGGCTTGCGGTCGAGCAGGTGATCGATCTTGAGCGATGCCGCCATTTCGCGCACGTCGCGGTGGATGCCCGCCACCGTCTTGCGCTGGCCGGGTATCATGCGGCCGAGAACGGGCAGGCGGCGGGCACGCGTCAGGCGCCGCATCACCAGCGGCACGGCGATGTTCTGCGCCGCCGTCAGGTGCGGATAGAGCGCGTAGGACTGGAAGACCATGGCGATGTTGCGGTCGGCGGCATGGGCCGCGGTCATGTCGCGACCGGCAATGACGATCTCGCCGCTGTCGGCCGTCTCAAGCCCGGCGAGGATGCGCAAAAGCGTGCTCTTGCCGCATCCCGAAGGGCCGACCAGCGCGATGAATTCGCCGGGCGCCGCATCCAGCGTCACGCCCTTGAGGATGGGGTTGCCGCCGAAGGACTTCTCGATGTTGCGAAGCGAGAGCGCGCTCATTCGGCAGCCGCCCTGGCCGCCTTGCCGGCCGATCGCGGATAGACTTCGTGGATCACCTCGTCGATCACGTGCGCGGTCATGCCCGGAACGGTGACGATCTCGCTCCGGACGTCGTCTTCGAAGGTGTGGACGACGGCGCCGACCAGGCGTTCGCCCGGCATTTCGCGTTCCAGCTTGTCGATGACGAAGGCGGCGGACGGCGCCCAGGTGAGCGCGGTGTTGCCGAACCGGCCCTGCCAGGCCCAGTGCAGGTGGCCGCTGGCGAACAGCGCCACGTCATGGGCTGCGATCAGGTCGGTGAGGCGCTTGCGCTGCGAGGGCCGCACGCTCCAGTAGCCGGTGTCGCCCTCGTCCGGGGCATCGACGAACAGGGGCTTGTGGGAAAACAGTGCCAGCCGGCGTCCGTCGCGCTCTTCGAAGGCGGTCCGCAGCCATTCGAACTGCGTCTCTTCCTCTTCGTCCTCGTGACCGAGAAGAAGCGCGTTGAGCCCGACGAGACGCCAGCCGTTCGCGTCCTCGAGAAAGCGGTCGCCGCCGACGATGCGCCGCCAGCGCCCGAGGCGCTCCGGGTTGACCGGCTGATCCATGTGGGCGAAGTGGCCGACGTCGTGATTGCCGGGCACGATCAGCATCGGCACTTTCACCTGCCGCATCAGCTCCATCGAGAAGGTGATGTCGGCTTCCTCGTCGGCCCCGTCCAGCGTCAGGTCGCCGGTGTGGACGACGAGATCGGCGCCGCTGTCCTCGATGAAGGTCAGGAGCGGCGCCCAGTTGCCGTTGAAATGGGTCTTCCCGAGGCTGAAATGGGTGTCGGTGATCTGGATAATTTTCATGGGGCCGCTTCTCCGGACCGGAGCGTCTCAGACTGTCGGACGCGCCGTAGGCAGGCCCTAGCCGGCTCACGTGTCAGCGCTGTAACGGCCTTTTCCAATTCCCTTCCAATTCTGTCATAAATGGCGCGATCGGCGTCCGGACGTGGCCCGTGGGCGGGAATGTATGCGGTGATGGCGCGGCCCCGCCGGGTGGGCTTTCCGCAAGGGGCGGGCCCGTTCAGGGGGAGCACGCATGCCGGCTCGAACCCGGATTTCGCCTCGATCCCGGCCGGAATGACGCCCGCCATGGCCGGATGATGCCGATCGGTGACGCCGCATGCGCAAAAGTGAATAGATCGCGGGCAAGAGACGTCTAATTCGTTGCGGCGGGGTTTATGAATTAATTATACCGGTTTTATATGATTTTCGCACTTGGGTGCCACTAACACCGCATGACGCGGCGTACGCGTCGGCGCTTCCGGGCGGATCCGGATACGGCACAGATGCCGATGAAAGCGGAATGCGATGCTGACGAAAAAAGGAAAATACGGCCTGAAGGCGCTTGTTGACCTGGCGCGGCTGGAGCCGGGCGAAACGGCTTTCGTCAGCGAGATCGCGCTGCGCAACAACATTCCGAAGAAGTTCCTCGACACGATCCTGCTGGAGCTTCGCAATGCCGGCATGCTGCGCTCCAAGAAGGGGCCCGGCGGCGGCTACTCGCTGTCCCATCCGGCCTCGGAGATCCGCATCGGCCACGCCATCCGCGTCCTCGACGGCCCGCTGGCGCCGATCCGCTGTGCCAGCCGCACCGCCTTCGAGGCCTGCGAGGACTGTGCCGATCCGGAAACCTGTCAGGTGCGCCGCGCGATGACGGACGTCCGCGACGCGATCGCCTCGATCCTCGACACCATGACGCTCGCTCAGTTCGTCTCCGTGCCGGATGCCGCCTCCATCATCGACGACGACGAACCGCGGAAGCGAACGGGCTGAGCCGTTTGCGCGGCCTTTGGCGCCGGTGGCAGAAAGGCTACCCGATCGCCGGCGCGAAGCTGCCGTAGCGGCCGTTGTGGTAGACGAGCGACTGGCCGCTGCCGGAAATGACCTCGACCACGCGGCCGAGGATGATGCCGTGGCTGTGGCGTTCGATGATCTCCTCGACCTCGCAATCGATCGAGGCGAGCGCGCCGACGAGGACCGGAGCGCCGCTGATCCGCGTCGTCCAGCTTGCCCCCTCGTAGCGGGCCTCGCCCTTCGTCCCGCCGATCCCGGCAAACCGGTTGGCCACGTCCTCGTGACCGCTGGCGAGGATGTTGACGCAGAAGTGACCGTAACGTCGGATGACCGGGAAGGTGGACGAAGAGCGGTTGATATTGACGATCATCGTCGGCGGCTCGACCGACAGCGCCGTCGCCGAGGTCACCGTGGCACCCGTGCGGTCCGGTCCGACGCCGGCACTGATCACCGACACGGCCCCGGATACGCTGCGCATGGCCGATTTCAGCAGGCCCGGATCGATGAGGGCGGAGCCTTGCGCACGGACCTCGTCGCGCTCGTCCCGCGTCAGCCTGGCCATGTTCATCCCCGGTCTCCTGTCTCCGCCCTAACTGCCGGGCCCGATTTTCGCGGCGAGAATGCGGAGGTGGAATTCTATTGTCAACTAATTTTATGTATTTTATGCTCTGCATCCGGACAAGCTTGACCTCGTCGGTGAAGACGCCCGACATGCGACATCAGGAGCATCGAGACATGACTGCCGCGCCCGGAAAGATCAGCGTCGAGGCGGCGCAGAATGCCTTCCGGCGTCTCGGAAAGGACTGGTGGATCGGCATCGACAGCCCCGTCTTCTCCCGTTACCTTCCTCCAGAAGAGGCTGATCGCTTCGAGGAACTGCCCATGTCGCAACGTCCGCTCGATCATGGCATTCCGTCGCCCCGGGCGACCATCGGCGCCGGGGCCTCCGGTGAGCCGGTCGCCGGCACCCGTTGTTCGGCGGCGAAGGATTGTCAGTCGTGAACCGCGCCGCCGCAAGGCCGGTCGTGGCCATCATCGGCGGCGGCTTCACCGGCGCGGCGCTGGCCTATCGCCTCGTCCACGGAATCTGCGCAGGCTCGGCGCGCATCGTCCTCTTCGAGCCGCGGCAGGTCGTCGGCGGCGGCCTCGCCTACGACACCGACGAGGCCGTCCACCGCATCAACGTTCCGGCGACCCGCATGTCCCTCTTTCCCGGCGACGAGGAGCATTTCCCGCGCTGGCTGGAGGAGACGGGCGCGCTTCGGGACGATCCGGAGGCCGTGACGGCGGATGGCCGCATGTTTCCCCGGCGCGGCGCCTTCGGCCGCTATGTCCACGCCCATCTCGCCCCGCTGGCGGCCGATGGCAGTATCGAGCACCGCAAGACGCGCGTCCGCTCGGTCACGGCCATAGGGCGGGGCGCAAATCAGGGACGCTGGCGGCTGGAGGCCGATGACGGCTCCGAAACGGTCGCCGATATCGTCGTCGTCGCCACCACCCATCCGAGCCCGCAGGCGCCGTCGGTGCTGGCGCGTGCGCTTGCGGAGCACCCGCGCTACGTGGCGGACACGACCGTGCCGGGCGCGCTCGCCGCCATCCGGCCGGACGACAGGGTGCTGGTGGTCGGGGCGGGGCTGACGGCCGCCGACGTGATCGCAGCCCTCGATGCCGCGGGCCATCGCGGTGCGATTGCGGCGATCTCGCGAAGGGGACTGCGCTCGCGCGGGCACGCCGCCCTGCCGCAGGAGCCGTTCGGCGATTTCATGACGCAGCCGAGCCGGACCGCGCTGGAACTGCTGCGGGCCACGCGCCGCGCCATTGCCGAAGCGGCGGCGCAGGGCCTCTCCTGGCATGCGGTCTTCGACCGGCTGCGCACCGATGGCGGCGAGATCTGGAAGGCGCTGCCGGTGGCCGAGCGCTGCCGTCTTGTGCGCTTCCTGCGTCCCTACTGGGACGTGCATCGCTTCCGCATCGCCCCGCAGGTCGAGGCGGTGCTCGAAAGGCGGCTTGCCGATGGACGCCTGACCTTCCGCCCGGCTTCGATTGCGGGCATGGAAGTCTTGGACGACGGCGAGATCGCCGTCCGGCTCCGCGCGCGCCAGCAAAAGGGCGTGCGCGAGGAACGCTACGACGCCGTCGTCGTGACCACCGGCCCGGGCCACGCCGGCATCCTCGCAAGCCAGCCATACCTCGCCGGGCTCGCTGCCGAGGGGCGCCTGCGCGCCGACCCGGTCGGCCTTGGCATCGATGTCGACGAGGAAAGCCGAGCCGTCGATGCGGGCGGACAGCCGCAGCGCTCGCTCTATGTCGCAGGCCCGCTTGCGCGCGGCACGTTCGGCGAACTGATGGGATTGCCGCAGGTCACCGAGCACGCGCATTTCGTGGCCGACCGGGTAGCCGCGGACATCCGCACGCTTGCCGAAGCGAACACGGGCATCCCGCAGCGTCAGGCCAGATGACCTCTTTAGTCTTCCTCGGGGGGAAGGCGATGGGCCATGAGCCGCAGGGCGCCGGTCTCGCGAAGGATGTCGGCAATGGTCGCGGCGAGATCGTCGGGCGCCTTCGCCGGAGTGCCGTCCGGCCGGCAGGGCGCAGCAACCCCGCCTGCGGCATCGGCGGCGGTGACGAAGGCGGCCGCCGCGGCCAGGAATGCGTTCGTCCGGTGCAGTTCCGCAAGGCCGATCTGGGCCGCGTCGATCGCACGACCGGCCTGTTCGACCGCGGCACCCGCGGCGGCAATCCGGGCGGAAGCGAGCCCGATCGCCAGCGGATCCGCATCGTCGTCGGAGAGGGCGGCCTGCAGCGACTGGCGCCCGGCGCCGAGATGTCTTGCGGCCTGCAGCAGCAGGTCCAGCGCATGCGGCACGTCGCTTCGCGGGACGTCGGCGACAGCATGCAGCAGCGCGCCGGCATCGACGGGCACGTCCTTGACGAGAACGTGCTCCGGCCGCGCGGTGCCCTGGGCCGTCGGCTCGCAAGTGTTGGCGACATAATGCAGGCCGTCGAGGCGCGTCGGCAGCAGTGCCAACGCCGTCTTGCCCGTCTCGGTCCGCGTCGGCACCAGCACCCAGTCGGCATGTCGCGCGCAGGGGGTACAGAGAAGCTCGCCGCCCATCCGCCAGCCCACACCGGCCGGCGTCAGCGGCAGCGCCGTCGCCATCCCGCCGTCGCGCTGCACCGGCGTCGCCATCGAAAGCCGCGCGCCGGCCAGCGCTGCCGGAAAAAGGGCCGTCTGCTGTCCCTCGGTGCCGTGGCTGCGCAGGTGTTCGAGCGCCACGAAATGCGCCGCCAGGACCTCGCCGAGTGCCGCCGAGCGTTCGCAGGCGAGGGCGCAGATCTCGGCAAGAACCGTGTTGGAGACGTCGATGCCGCCATGCTCGGTCGGCACCGACACGCCGAACAGGCCGGAGCGGCCGACCATCTCCAGCCGGGCCTCCTGGCTGTCGACGGTGCTGTCCGTTCCGGCGGGTTCGAAGGAGGCGGCAATGGAGGTGGCGACGTTGATCGCTTCGTCTTCCGCGCCGATGAGGGCGGCGGTGCGGACAGGATGGCCAATCGCGGGCGAGAACGTACCCATGTCGACTGCTCCTTGCATCATGCGGTTTCAGGGCGCACAGGTTTCAGACGGGTAGAAAGACCATATTCTATAGAGATTGTATAGATTGGTTTTGCCAATTTCGGCCCGAATTGAGGCATTTTGACCGGGTCCAGAGACCGATGAAATTCTCTGAATGAACGGTCGCCGAGCCCGAGGCGCCGAAGGCCGTGCCGATCGGGGCCACCGCCCGGCGCCGCCATCGCGCGGCCATTCGCGCATCGGCAATGCGCTCTACGGTCTCGCTGCAACAGGGGAACGGGCGCGGCACATCGCCGTCACCCTCCGGCGTGTTCTCGCCGCCGGTGCCGCGACGGGCACGGTTGCCGGCGCCACGACGGGGTATCCGCTGCGGCTCGGCCGGACATACACCGGTTCGCGCCTCCGCAGACGGCCCGGGCCGCGAACCCGTCCGCGCCCCGTTCGTTCCTTGAGCGCGCCTGCGGCGGTCGCGGCGGCTCAAGGCTTCAAGGCGATCGCCCTGCGATTGGCCCGACGGCGCGTGACGTCACTGGCCGTGCCCTGCTTCCGCAGGCTGTGCGGCGGCATCGTGCTTCATCGGCGCGCCGCCCGCAGCCGGGCCGACGGCGAATACCACGTCGACGGAACCGGCCTTCTCGAAGGTCAGCGTCGCCTTGATCGCCTCGCCTTCCTTGAAGGGCTGGCCGACGTTCATGAACATCACGTGGTAGCCGCCGGGCTTGAGCTCGACGGTGGCCCCGGCCGGAAGCGCCACGCCGTCCTTCAGTTCGCGCATGACCATGACCTCGCCTTCCATCTTCATCTCGTGCAACTGGGCCTCGCCGGCGCGGGCGGCCGCGACGGCGACGAGACGGTCGTCGCTGCCGTTGTTGGTGATCGTAAGGTAGCCGCCGCCGACCTTCGCCCCGGGCAGCATGGCCCGCGCATGGGGGTGGTCGATCTCGATCTGCCCGACCTTGAAATCGTGCGCCAGCGCAAGGCCCGGCGCAAACAGCAGCGGTGCCAGGGCGAGAAGTGTCGTGAGTTGTCGTTTCATGATGGTCTCCATTGTCAATTTTGTCTGGTTTGTCGGTGGAAGGGTCGGTTTCCCGACACAAGGCGGCGCGCGACGTTCGGATGTGTCCTGTCGGGCATGAGGCACCGTCCGGCGGAGCCGGCGCGACGGGAGGCGCTGCCGCGAACGGCGGCGACCGTTCAGGCGTTAAGGCCGGAAGGCGGGCCGCGCGGGGCGGTGTTCGGGGGAAAGAGCTGCCGGTAGTGGGTATCGGTGCGGAAGGCGACATGCGGGTCGGCCCCGGCAGGGACCGGTTCGCCGGCCTCTTCCTGCGGCGCGGGCAGCAGGATGGAGGCGGAGAGCCTGCAGGCTTCGCAGCCGGAACCCCGGTCGCTGCCGTTATGGCCGTCCTCGTCGTGCCCCGAGGAATGGCAGAGTTCCGGCAGGGTGCCGTCCGGCAGCACGTATTGCGCAAGCTCGCCGACCGGGATCGCCCGCTCACGCGCGCCTGCCGGATCGTGCGCGAAGCCGACGAAGAACAGGGCGAGCGTGCAGAGCACACGCACCATGCAGTGTTCGACGAAGCTCAGACGCCCGACCATGATTTCCCCGGTACCGTTGCGGCACATGCAGCACCATAGCCCACGCACCGTCCGGCGTACAATGCGGCAAACTGGCGTGCGCGGCGCTCTCTACGTGGAAATTATTTTCATCAATTGATGGACTTTTCGCACTTGGATGGATAGCGTCATGTAATATGTCCAACACGTGAAAATGAATTGCAGGATCCATCATGTCCCGTAAGAAACTGGTGCGTCTGGAAACGGCCGACAGCCAGGCCGGCGGCCAGCGCCGACCCTTCGCCAAGGCCGTCAGGGCCGGCGACTTCGTCTATGTCTCCGGCCAGGTCCCGACCGTTGACGGCGAAGTGGTCGTCGGCAACATCGTCGCCCAGACCGAGCAGGTCGTCGCCAACATCAAGGACGTCCTTGCCCTCGCCGACTGCACGCTGGCGGACGTGGTGAAGGTCAACGTCTGGCTCGCCGACGCGCGCGACTTTTCCAGCTTCAACGCCGTCTTCCAGAAGCATTTCATCGATCATCCCCCGGCGCGCTCCACCGTCCAGTCGCCGCTGATGGTCGACGCGAAGGTCGAGATGGACGTCATCGCCTACAAGCCGCTCGACTGATCCTGGCGCGGCGCGTGCCAAGCCTGCGGCGGCGCCTCAGTCGCCCAGCAACTGGCGATCATCGCCGTCGCGGTGGCGCACCAGCTCCTCCTTGATGGAGCGGAGCGCCTTGATGGCGGTCGCGCGATCGGCATAGGCGACGAGGTTGGCGAGGATGTCGATCGCCGCGAGATAGGCGAAGCGCGTCGAGGTGGGACGGAAGATGTTCTTGCCCTCCGGCAGCTCGATCGCGATCACAACGTCGGCCGCGGCAGCGACGGGAGAACCGGGCTGGGTGATCACGATCGTCGGAATGGCCGCCTGCCGGAGCAGGTCCAGGCAGTGGACGAGGCCGAGGTCGCGGCCGGTGAACGAGGAGCCGAACACGACCGTGCCGGGCTGCACGGCGGCCGACATCATGATGTTCATGTTGTGGTCGTTCGAGGCGTTGATGCGGCATCCGAGCCGGAAGAGGCGGTTATGCAGTTCGTTGACGATCATGGCGGAGTTGCCGCTCGCGCCGAAGGCCTGGATGAACTCGGCGCCACGCAGAAGATGGGCGGCCTTGTCGAGCACGGCGATGTCGAGCTGGCGATGAAGCTCGAAAAGCGCATTCTGGGCCTTGGTGACGATGTCCTCGGCGACCTCCTCCGGCGTGGCCGTCGGTGCTTCGGGCTTGAGGTAGCGCAGGCCGACATAGGTCATTCGCGCCAGTTGCACCTTGAAGTCCGAATAGCCCTGGCACCCCAGCCGCCGGCAGAAGCGCGTCACCGTCGGCGGCGAGACGCCCGCCCGCTCGGCAAGCTCTATGATCGACGAGTTGACCACGAATTCCACGTCGTCGAGCACGAGCCGGGCGAGTTTCTTCTCCAGCCCCGAAAGCCTGCCGTCCTCGTCGGAGAGGCCGTGAAAAAGATCCATAGGAACTCCCGGGGCGATGGCGTCGCCTTGGCGATGCCATTCCAATGTGAAAATGAATTTCTTTCGAACGTCTTTTCATAGCATAGTGCGCCGGAGCTTCAACGGAAGCGGGTGTTCGAACGAAAATAAATGACAGCGCCGCAGCCAACGGCGCGTTTCCTTCCCAAAAATGAGGTGCAACCATGTTCAATCCCTGGCCCGAGGTCGGCACGTCGCTCGATCAGGTCGCAACCCCGATGCCGGTCATCGACGAGGATCGCCTCGCGGCCAACGTCTCAAGGGCCCAGCGCTATCTCGAAAGCCACGGCAAGGCGTTTCGTCCGCATATCAAGACGCACAAGATCGCCGCCGTCGCGCGCCAGCAGGTCGAGGTCGGCGCCGTCGGCATCAACTGCCAGAAGGTCAGCGAGGCGGAGGTCTTCGCCGATGCCGGCTTCGAGGATATCCTGATCACCTACAACATCCTCGGCGCGCCCAAGCTCGCGCGCCTGCGCGCCCTGCACGAGCGGGTGGCGCGCCTTTCCGTGGTGGCCGACAGCGTTGCCGTCGTCGATGGGCTGGCGGCGGCCTTCGAGGCCGGCCGGCCTCTTGCCGTGCTGGTCGAATGCGATACCGGCGGCCGGCGCTGCGGCGTGCAGACGCCGGAAGACGCCGCGGCCCTGGGGGAAAGGATCGCGGCCGCGCCCGGGCTTCGCTTCATGGGCATCCTGACCTATCCGGCCACCGGCGGTGCCGAAAACGTCGAGGCCTTCATCGTCCGCACCATGGAGTTGCTGGCGGCGAAGGGCATCGAATGCCCGGTACGCTCCAATGGCGGCTCGCCGGACCTGTTCTCCGCCCACCTCGTCCCCTCCGCCACCGAGCATCGCGCCGGAACCTATGTCTACAACGACCGCAGCATGGTCCGGGCGGGCCATTGCACGACGGACGATCTCGCCATGCATGTCCTGGCGACGGTGGTCTCGCGGCCCGCGCCCGATCGCGCCGTCCTCGATTGCGGGTCGAAGGCGCTGACCTCCGATCTGCTGGGCTTCAGCGACTACGGTATGATCGAGGGCTTCGAGGGCGCGCGTATCGTCTCCCTGTCGGAGGAGCATGCGGTGGTCGATCTGAGGGGCTGCGCGCGCGTCTTCCCCGAGGTCGGCGCCATGGTCAGGGTGGTGCCCAACCACACCTGCGTGGTCAGCAATCTCTTCGACCGCATGGTGTTCCATCGCGACGGCGTCGTCACCCGCGTCGAAGCCGTCGACGCGCGCGGCACGGTGTGGTGAAAAGCGCGCCGATGTAGGACTTTCTTCGCGCCGGGCCCCGGATTTTCCCTGTGGGCCCGGCCCGGCCTGGCCGCGCCGCGCAGCGAAAATTCCCGGCAATTTGCCGGCGCGTTTTTCATGGCGTGCCTATGCGCCTCGAAGCGGTGCCGGGCGCCGGTGCCTCGGAAGCATCTGATCTGCAAAAGAAAACGCAATGCGGGGTGCGCGGCGGCAGGCGGCGCGCAGCCATGCGCGATGAAAATTTTCACGGCGTTACGAGAGGAATGTAAATGAATTACATATTTTCTTGTCATCAATCCAAAGTCCGTTGACATTCGGGCTCAATGACGCAAAATGAAGAAAATAAATTACACTGGCCAACAGTGAACGGGTGAGCAGGATCAGCAGGCAGGCATGCCTCCGGAACGAACCGCATCTCGCCGACCGGCATGTCCGGCCGCCTCCGGCGGCGGCGCGTGCGCGGCGAAGCGCGTCCTCCGGGGTGGTCGGTGATGAAAGGAACGGCGGCGCGCCATGTCGAACGACAGGAGCGCCGGCAGGCGACGGCTATCGGCCGGGACAGCCTTGGGACATCTGATGCGCATATTTACCGCCTCGCTGGCGACCGAGACCAACACCTTCTCTCCCGTCCCGACCGACATGCACGCCTTCAGGGCGGCGTTCTATGCGGAGCCGGGCGAACATCCCGATACGCCGACGCTCTGCTCGTCCGTCGTGCCGATCCTGCGTCGGCGCGGCCGCGCCGAAGACTTCACCGTCATCGAGGGTACCTCCTGCTGGGCCGAGCCGGCCGGCCTCATCCAGCGCCGGACCTATGAGACGCTGCGCGACCGGATCCTCGACGAGCTGAAGGCCGCCCTGCCGGTCGACGGCGTCGTCCTCGGCCTGCATGGCGCCATGGTGGCGCAGGGCTATGACGACCCGGAAGGTGATTTCCTCTCGAAGGTCCGCGCCATCGTCGGGCCGGACGTCCTCATCGCCGCCGAATTCGATCCGCACAGCCATCTGACGGCGCTCCGCCTTGCCAGTCTCGACCTCATGGCGACCTTCCTCGAGTTCCCGCACACCGATTTCGAGCAACGCGGCGAACACGTCGTCGACCTCGCCCTTCGGGCGCTGCGCGAGGGGTTCAAGCCGGTGATCTCCACCTTCGACTGCCGGATGATCACCATCTATCCGACCAGCCGCGAGCCGATGCGCTCCTTCGTCGACCGCCTGAAGACGCTGGAAGGCAAGGACGGCATCGCCTCGATTTCGGTCATCCACGGATTCATGGCCGGCGACGTGCCGGACATGGGAACGCGCATCGTCGTCGTCACCGATGACGCCAGGGAGAAGGGCGATGCGCTCGCAAGCGCACTCGGGCACGAGCTCTACCGGATGCGCAGGCAGACGGCCATGCCGATGCTCGACACCGAGGCCGGGCTCGACCGGGCGCTGGAACTCAGGGCCGCCCGGCCGGACAAGCCGGTCGTGATCGCCGATGTCTGGGACAATCCGGGCGGCGGCGTGGCGGGTGATGCGACCCATATCCTGCGCCGGATGATCGAGCGTGGCCTCGACGACATCGCCGTCGCCACCATCTGGGATCCCGTCGCCGTCTCCTTCTGCCATGCGGCAGGCGAGGGGGCGGAGCTCGACCTGCGCATCGGCGGCAAGTCCGGCCCGCAAGGCGGAGAACCGCTCGACCTGCGGGTCCGCGTCGAGCGCGTCGTGGATGCCGGCTGGCAGAGCTTCCGCAACAGCCGCGTCACCCTCGGCAGCGCGGCCGTCGTCCGCCCGGTCGGCACGGCGATCGACATCGTCCTGATCACCAGCCGCACGCAGACCTACGAGCCGGACATCTTTTCCAACCTCGGCATCGATTTTTCCGCAAAGGCCATGCTGCTGGTGAAGTCGACCAACCACTTTCACGCGGGCTTTCAGCCGGTCGCTTCCGAGATCGTCTACATCGCCGCGCCGACCTCCTATCCCACCGATCCGGCAACGACGCCCTACAGGAAGGCGAGCCTCGAACTGTGGCCGCGCGTTGCCGATCCGCTGGGCCTGGAAAGCTGACCCGGGCGCGGCATCCGTGCCGCCTCGAACCTGAGACTGCTGCGACAAGCCGGCGTGCGCGAAGCGCCCGCCATCAGAAAGAAAGGGGAACCTCATGAAGAAGACATTTCTCATTGCGACCTTGGCGTCCGCTCTGGCCGCTTCGGCCGGGCTCATGCCTGCGCAGGCGTCCGACGGCATCCTGACGGTCGCCACCATCGGCGAGCCGCCGACGCTGGACGCCATGCAGACGCCGACCGACATCGTGCTGATGATCGACCAGCATATCTTCGAGACGCTCTATACCTATGACGCCCAGTGGAAGTCGGTGCCGCTTTTGGCAGCCGCGATGCCGGAGATCTCCGAAGACGGCCTGACCTACCGCATTCCGCTGCGCGAGGGCGTGACGTTCCACGACGGCAGCGCGTTCGACGCCAAGGACGTGGTCGCCTCGCTGACGCGCTGGATGGCGGTCAACTCCAAGGGCAAGCAGGTCGCAGAGATCGTCGAAAGCCTCACCGAGGACGGCGCCCACGCCGTCGTCGTCAAGCTCAAATCCCGCTACGCCCCGTTGCTGGCGACGCTTTCGCAGGCGTCGATCATCATCCCGTCGGAAAAGGTGGCCGACACGCTGACCGAATTCGTCGGCACCGGTCCCTATGCCCTGAAGGAGCGCAAGCCCGACCAGTACACCCAGCTTGTCCGCTTCGAGGACTACAAGTCGCCCGAGGGCGAGCCGAGCAACTATGCCGGCAAGCGCGAGGCGATCGCGAAGGAAGTCCGCTTCGTGCCGGTGCCGGACGCGAACACCCGCGTCGAAGGGCTGATCTCCGGCCAGTTCGATTATGCCGATTCGCTGCCCGTCAGCGCCTATGAGCGCGTCGAGGCGAGCGGCAACGCCAAGCCGGTGATCTTCGAGAATGCCGGCTGGGCCTCGCTCAACTTGAACATGAAGGAGGGCCTGCTGACGAACAAGGCGCTCCGGCAGGCGGTCCAGGTCGCCCTCAATCCTTCCGACATGATGCTGGCAGCCTTCTCCGACGACCGCTTCTTCAGCGTCGATGCCTCGCTCTTCCCGGGCGGCTCCTTCTGGCACACGGAAGCCGGCGTGGCCCGCTACGGCGAAGGCGATCCGGAGGCCGCGGCAAAGCTCATCGAGGAAGCCGGCTATGACGGCACCCCGATCCGCCTGATGACCAGCCGCCAGTACGAGTTCCACTACAAGATCGGCGAAGTGGCCAAGGCCTATCTCGAGGCCGCCGGCTTCAAGGTCGACCTGCAGGTGGTCGACTGGGCGACGCTGACCACCCGCCGCGCCGACCCGAAGGAATGGGACATCTTCATCACCCATTCCAATTTTCCGGGCGACCCGACCACGATCAACACGATCACCGACAGCTATCCGGGCTGGTACGTGTCCGACCAGAAGGCCAAGGCCGTAGCCGGCTACATGGAGGCCACGAGCGACGACGACAAGCTCAAGGCCTGGGAAGCGATCCAGACGGTCATCTACGACGACGCGCCCCTGTTCAAGGTCGGCAACTTCAACGCGGTTGCGGGCGTCGGAGCGTCGGTCGACGGCTATACGCCGACCTACTGGCCGCATTTCTGGAACGTCACGCCGAAGAACTGAGGCACTGCACCATGGCACGGATCGCCCGGACACTCTTGAACAGGCTTGGGGGCATGCTGGTCGTGCTCGCCATCGTCGTGACGGTTGTTTTCGTCATCGTCCGGGTGACGCCGGGCGATCCGGCCGCGGTGATGCTCGGGGCGGACGCCACGCCCCAGGACATCGCAGACCTGCGTACGAAGATGGGGCTCGATGCGCCGTTGATCGTCCAGTATGTCCAGTTCGTGCTGGGCCTGCTGCGCGGCGATCTCGGCCAGTCGATCTTCCTCAACCAGCCGGTCACGCAGGCACTTGCCGCGCGGGCCGAGCCGACCTTCTTCCTGACGCTGTTCTCCATCCTGATCGCGGTTTCGATCGCGCTGCCGGTCGGCATCCTCTCCGCCGTCAGGCGCGGAACGCTGTTCGACCAGATCGTCGTGACGCTGACCATGGTCGCGGCCAGCGTGCCCAGCTTCTGGCTCGGCCTGCTGCTGATCCAGGTGCTCGCCGTCGGCCAGGGCTGGTTCCCGGCGTCCGGCTATGGCGGCCCGGACACGACCTTCCTCGTGCGGCTGCATCACCTCGTGCTGCCGGCGATCGCGCTCGGCATCGTCAATTCGGCGCTGATCACCCGCTTCACCCGCGCCGCCATGCTGGACGTCCTTGGCGACGACTATGTCCGCACCGCCCGGGCCAAGGGGGCCGGCGAGGGCCGCGTCATCCTCAAGCACGCGCTGAAGAACGCGATGATCCCGATCATCACCGTCATCGGCCTCTCCATCGCCATGCTGGTCGCCGGCGCCGTCGTCACGGAAACCGTGTTCGGCCTGCCCGGCATCGGCAATCTCGTCGTCTCGGCCGTCCTGCGCCGTGACTATCCCGTCATCCAGGGCGCGTTGCTGGTCGTGGCCGCGATCTACGTGCTGATCAACTTCGCCGTGGACATGCTCTACATTCTCGTCGATCCGAGGGTACGCCTATGACGACCCTGACGACCGCATCCGCCGCCCGGCCGTTCGCCGCCAGCCTGCGCCGCCTGTTCGGCAATCGCGCCATCCTGTTCGGGGCCGTCATCCTGCTGGTCGTGGTGCTGGCGGCGCTGCTTGCGCCGTGGATCGCGCCCTATGCGCCCAACAAGCTTTCGATCGTCAACAAGCTGAAAGGGCCGTCGCTGGCCCATCTCTTCGGCACCGACGAGTTCGGCCGCGACATCTTCTCCCGGGCGATCTTCGCCGGCCGCATATCGCTTCTCGTCAGCCTTGGCGTCGTGTGCATCTCCACCGTGCTCGGCGTCCTTCTCGGCGTTGCCGCGGGTTTCTTCCGCAGGCTCGACGCGCCGATCTCGCGCCTCCTCGATGCCATGATGTCGTTCCCGGACATCCTGCTGGCGATCGCGCTGGTCGCAGCCCTCGGCCCGTCGCTCGCGACCGTCATCCTGGCGCTCGGCATCACCTACGCGCCACGCCTGGCCCGCATCGTGCGCGGCTCGACGCTCGTGTTGCGCGAACTGCCCTATATCGAGGCGGCGGTCGCCATGGGCCTGCCGACATGGCAGATCCTGCTGCGCCACGTGCTGCTGAACCTCGCCTCTCCCATCCTGGTGCAGGCGACCTTCGTGTTCGCCTCGGCGATGCTGGCGGAGGCGAGCCTGTCGTTTCTGGGCGTCGGCGTCTCCACCGACATGCCGACCTGGGGCACCATGCTGGCCTCGGGACGCGAATACATGAACAACGCGCCGTGGCTGATGGTCTTCCCCGGCCTCGCCATCGTCTTCTCGGTGCTGTCGCTGCAGCTGCTCGGCGACGGCCTGCGAGATCTCGTCGATCCGCGTCTTGCCAAGGAAAGCTGACCATGCGTGAAGCCGCCTCTGCGGGCCAGCCGGTGCTGTCCATCGAAAACCTCACGACCTCCTTCCGGACGCCGGACGGCTGGCGCGCCGTCATCCGCGATATCAGCCTTGAGGTGCATGCCGGCGAGACGGTGGCGATCGTCGGCGAATCCGGCTCGGGCAAGAGCGTGACCGCGCTGTCCACCATGCGCCTCCTGCCGCCGGGCAGGGCGCGTTGCGAAGGGCGCATCCTGCTCGAGGGCCGGGACCTGCTGAAGGCGTCCGAAGCCGAGATGCGCGCGGTGCGCGGCGGCTCCATCGGCATGATCTTCCAGGAGCCGATGACGTCGCTCAATCCGGTCTTCACCATCGGCAACCAGATCGCCGAGGCGCTGGTCCTGCACCAGGCGCTGTCTTGGAAGGACGCCGAGGCGGAGGCGCTGCGCCTGATGGAGCGCGTCCGCATCCCGGCTGCGAAAACCCGGCTGCACGAATATCCGCACAAGTTCTCCGGCGGCATGCGCCAGCGCGTGATGATCGCCATGGCGCTCGCCTGCCGGCCGAAGCTCCTGATCGCCGACGAGCCGACGACCGCGCTCGACGTCACCATCCAGGCGGAGATCCTCCACCTGATCCGCGAGTTGCAGCGCGAAGAGAACATGGGCGTCCTGTTCATCACCCACGACATGGGCGTGGTGGCCGAGGTGGCCGGCCGCACCGTGGTGATGTTCCGCGGCGACATGGTCGAGGCCGGGGCCACCGAAAGGATCTTCGCCGAACCCGGGGCGATCTACACCAGGTCGCTGCTCGCATCGATCCCCCGGCTCGGAACCATGGGCGAGGCCCGATCGCCGCGACGCTTCCCCGAGGTCGACCCCAAGACCGGCGAGGCGACCGGCGGCCGTGAGACAAAGGCGGTCGCAGCAGACGCAGCCCCGATCCTGAAGGTCGACAATCTCACCGTCCGCTTCGACCTGCCGAACGGGCGCGTCCATGCGGTGGAAGACGTCTCCTTCGACCTGCGCCCGGGCGAGACGCTGGCGCTCGTTGGCGAATCCGGCTGCGGCAAGTCCACCACCGGCCGCGCCATCATCCGCCTGATCGAACCGACCGCAGGGTCCATCGTCGTCGATGGCCAGGATGTCACAAGGGCCGGCACGAAGGCGCTTCGCGCCATGCGCCGCACGTCGCAGATGATCTTCCAGGATCCCTTCGCCTCGCTGAACCCGCGCATCTCGATCGGCTCTGCGATCGCCGAGCCGATGCTGGCGCACGGGCTCATGGGCAGGCGCGAATCCAGGGAGCGCGTTGCCGAACTGCTGGAACAGGTCGGCCTGTCGCCGGCCATGGCCGATCGCTATCCGCACGAGTTTTCCGGCGGCCAGCGGCAGCGCGTCTCCATCGCCCGCGCCCTGGCGCTGGAGCCGAAGCTGATCGTCGCCGACGAGGCGGTCTCCGCGCTCGACGTCTCGGTCAAGGCGCAGGTCTCCAATCTCCTGCTCGATCTCCAGGAAAAGCGCCAGCTCGCCTATCTGTTCATTTCCCATGACATGGCGGTCGTCGAACGCGTCAGCCACCGCGTCGCCGTGATGTATCTCGGCGAGATCGTCGAGATCGGCCCGCGCGCCGCCATCTTCGGCAATCCCCGGCATCCCTATACCCGCCGCCTGATCTCCGCCGTGCCGCTGCCCGACCCCTCGCGACGCGGGCTGGCGCGGCCGACGCTGAGCGAGGAGATCAGGAGCCCCGTCCGCCCTCATGACTACGTGCCGCCGAAACGGACCTACCTCGAAGTCTCTCCCGGCCATTTCGTCCAGGACACGGCCATGGCGGAGATCGCGAGCCTGTCCGCCTGACCCGTCCCCGCTGCGGGTTCACAGGGATGGATCGGCGTCCGCGCAGCAAAAAGCCCGCCTGTGGCGGGCTTTCCAAGAGACGCATGGACGGTCGCCGGGCAGATCAGGTGCGCGGCTTGAGGTTCTCGGGGTCGTAGAGCGGCTTGTAGCCGATGCCGACCACCTCGACCGGATAGGTCTCGGCGAAATACTCCACGTTCAGCTTGCGGCCGACCTGGCAGTATTCCTGCGGCAGGTAGGCGAGCGCGATGTTCTTGCCGATCGTCGGGCCGTAGGCGATCGAGGTGACGTAGGAGCGGCGGCCGAGTTCGTCGACGAGCGTCTCCCCGGTCTGCGGATCCATGACCGGCAGGCTGCCGACCGGGTAGCGCTTGACGCCGTTCCTGTCGGTATTCTCGGTCATCACCAGCGTGCAGAGCATGGCCGGCTGGTGCTCGCGCGCCTTGTACTCCAGATGCTTCGCCTTGCCGCGGAAGTCCGCCTCCTTGACCTTCGGGCGGGCGAGGTCGGCCTCGATCAGGTTGTACTGGGTCAGAAGATCGGCATTCTGCAGGCGCAGGCTCTTTTCCATGCGGCGCGAATTCGCATAGGTCTCGACGCCGAAGGCCATGACGCCGGTGGCGCGCAGCGCGTCCCAGACGGCAAGCCCGTCCTCGTACTTCATGTGCAGTTCCCAGCCCTGTTCGCCGACATAGGAAATGCGGAAGGCGGTGACGGCCTTGCCGGCGATCTCGATCGGCTTGATCGCGGCGAAGGCGAAGTTCTCGATGTCGAGGCCGGCTGGATCGGCCACCACCTTCTTCAGCGTCTCGCGGGCATTGGGCCCCCAAATGCCGATGGTGATGAACTTTTCCGAGACGTCGGTGATGGTGACGTCGAGGCCACGGTCCTCGGCGATGCGCTTCATGTAGTGGAAGTCGCGCGGGCCGGCGTCGGCGCCGTTGACGAGGCGGCAGCGGTCGGCCATGCGGAAGACGGTGAAGTCGGCGCGCACCATGCCCTCGTCGTCGAGGAAGTGGGTGTAGATGCCCTTGCCGACATTGCCGTCGCCGCCGATCTTCGCGGCGCACAGCCATTCCAGGAGCTCGACATGGTCCGGCCCTTCGATGTCGACCATGTGGAAGTGGCTGAGGTTGACGATGCCGCAGTCCTCGCTCATCGCCAGATGCTCGGCATTCGAGACGCGCCAGAAATGGCGGCTGTCCCACTCGTTCTCGCGCACCGGAACGCGATCGCCATACTTCTCCAGCAGGTGCTCGTTGGCGGCATAGCCATGCGCGCGCTCCCAGCCGCCGAGCTCCATGAAATAGCCGCCGAGTTCGACCTCGCGCTCGTAGAAAGGCGAACGCTTGACGTTGCGGCCGGTGGCATAGGGCTCGCGGGTATGGACGGCGGGGAAGTAGATCTTCTGCGCCGCTTCATAGGTGCGGCTCTCGATGAACTTCTCTTCGAGCTGGTGCGGATAGAAGCGGGAATAGTCGATCGAGTTGTGGTCGATCTCGGTGCGGCCGTCCGTCATCCAGTCCGCGATCAGCTTGCCGTAGCCGGGGCCGTCCTTCACCCAGATGGCGACGCAGTACCACAGCCCGCGCACCTTCTGGCTCTCGCCGCAGGAGGGACCGCCGGCGGCGGAGACCTGCAGCAGGCCGTTGAAGGAATGGCCCTCGTTGTAGCCAAGCTCGCCGAGGATCGGCGTCAGTTCCATCGCCTTTTCGAGCGGCTCGATGATCTGCTCCATGTCGAGGTCGCGCTGCGAGGGCGAAAGCCGCGCCTGGTCCTTTTCCAGGATGTCGCGCGGATGGCAGAGGCGGGGATTGTCGGTCTCGTAGTAGCCCCACTCGATCTGGCCGCCCTCGGTCGTCTTCGGGTCGCCGGTGTCGCGCATGTAGGCGGAGTTGCCCTGGTCGCGTAAGAGCGGGAAGCCGATCTCCTTGCCGGTGCCTTCGAATTCGTTGTACGGGCCGAAGAAGGTCAGCGGATGGTCGACCGGCATGACCGGCAGGTCCTCGCCGACCATCTCGGCGATCAGGCGGCCCCAGATGCCGGCGCAGACAATGACGTGATCCGCCATGATCGTGCCGCGGTGGGTGACGACGCCCTTGATGCGGCCGTTCTCGACGATCAGCGACTTGGCCGGCGTGTTGCCGAACATCGCAAGCTTGCCGCTCTTTTCGGCGGCGTCGACCAGCTTGCCGGCGACGGTCTGCGAGCGCGGGATGACGAGGCCGGCGTCCGGGTCGAACAGGCCACCCTGCACTTGGCCTTCCTCGATCAGCGGGAACTTCTCCTTGATCTCGGCGGGGCTGACATAGTGGGCGCGGGTGCCGAAGGCCTTGGCGGAGGAAAGCTTGCGCTTGATCTCTTCCATCCAGGCGTCGTCGCCGGTGCGGGCGACTTCGAGGCCGCCGATGCGGGCGTAGTGGCCCATCTTCTCGTAGAAATCGATCGAGTATTGGGTCGTCCAGACCGAGAGATAGTCGTGGCTGGTGGTGTAGCAGAAGTCCGACGCATGGGCCGTGGAACCGATGTCGGTCGGGATGCCGGACTTGTCGATGCCGACGATGTCGTCCCAGCCGCGCTCGATCAGATGGTGGGCAATCGAAGCGCCGACGATGCCTCCGAGCCCGATGATGACGACCTTTGCGTTTGTGGGAAATTCAGCCATTGCGTGCGACCCTGATTTGATACCGGAGGCGGATATTAGGGCTTGTGTCACCGTGTGTAGAGCCTGTCTACGACATTATCATCGTGCTGCACGACGACCCGGGCTGCAGCGGCGTGGCGTCACGTTGGCGTCACGCCCGGCACACGCAGACGTGAAGGAACCGTGCCGGCGGCGGCGTGTTAAGGATGACCGATCGCACAGGAAGAGCGCAGCAGGGAGCGACCATGATTGCAGGCAGGCACAGTCTCTTGGCACTCGGCATCGCCGCGTTCGCGCTGGGTTCGGGCGCGCAGGCGCAGGGCATCAATGCCGGCGATCGCGCGGCCTCTCCCGACAGGCCCTTCGAAGCCCGCGCCGTGGCGGAATTCGACACCCCTTGGGCGATCGCTTTCCTTCCCGATGGTCGCATGCTGGTGACGGAAAAGCCCGGGGCGATCTTCCTGGTGACGCAGGAAGGGGCGAAGACGCCGGTCGCAAACGTTCCCGAGGTGGCGGCGTCCGGGCAGAACGGCCTGCTCGATGTCGCAGCCTCCCCGGATTTCGCCTCCACCCGTACAGTGTACATCACCTATGTCGAGCCGGGCTCCGGCGGCGGCAGCCTCGTGCTCGCCCGTGCCGTTCTGGGCGAGAGCGATGGAGCGGCCGCGCTGGAAGACCTGTCGGTGATCTGGCGGCAGGAGCCGCAGGGCGGCCGCGGCCAGCCGGGCGGCATCATCGCCTTCGCCCCGGATGGCCGGCACCTGTTTCTGACCTCCGGCGACCGCATGCGGCCGAAGACGGCGCAAGACCCGGACGATACCCGCGGCAAGGTGCTGCGCCTCAATCTCGACGGCTCGACGCCCGACGACAATCCGCAAAGCGCGGAAGGCGGCGTGCGCGCGCAGACCTGGACCACGGGCCACCGCAACCCCTACGGCCTCGCCTTTGCGCCCGACGGCAAGCTGTGGCTGCACGAGATGGGCCCGCGCGGCGGCGACGAACTGAACCTGATCGAGCCGGGGAAGAACTACGGCTGGCCGGTCGTCTCCAACGGCGACAACTATAGTGGCGCCCGCATTCCCCGCCATGCAACGCGCCCGGAATTCGCAGCCCCCGCGCTCTACTGGAACCCCGTCATCGCGCCCGCCGGCATGGTGATCTACGACGGCGCGATGTTTACCGGCTGGCAGGGATCGGCCTTCATCGGCGGGCTTGCCGCCACCGCGCTGATCCGCGTCGCCTTCGACGGCAATGGCGGGGCCGACGAGGCCGATCGCTGGGAGATGGAGGATCGCATCCGCGACGTCGCTGTCGGCCCGGACGGCGCGCTCTGGCTCATCGAGGACAATAGCCCCGGCCGCCTGCTCCGCCTGACGCCGGACGACTGATCCGGCGCGGCAGTGCGCGCCCGTTCAGACAGTCTCGTCGGGACCGTCCTGCGGGATGCCGTCGAGGTGTTGTGCCTCGATCATCTCCAGCCCTCGCAGGAAGGCTTCCGCATGGTCGCCGAGCGAAGCGAGAAGGCGCGTCTCGAAGGCCTTGGCCCGCGGCACGATCCTGAGATAGATACCGCGGCCGAGATCGGTCAGCTGCAGCAGTTCCTCGCGGCGGTCCGCCTCGCTTGGCCGCCGCCGCAGCCAGCGCCGGTCCTCCAGCGCCTTCACCGCGCGGCTCACCTTGGTCTTGTGCATCGCCGAATGGGTCCCGATCGCCTTGGCCGTCGCCACCTCGAACTGGCCGAGCGTGGCCAGAACGCGCCATTCGGGCACGCTGAGGTCGAAGTCCGGACCGTAGACGGTGCGGAACTCGCGCGACACCGCAGCGCTGATGCGGTTCAGCCGGTAGGGCAGGAAGGTCTCGAGTTCGAGCTTTGTCATGGCGTGAGCGATGCGGCAGGGTTGTTGCAGACGGGGCGAGGATAGCTTCGCGCAGCCCGGCGCGATAGCGCGACGGCAGAACCGCGTCAGCCGGAACGCTGGGCTGTCCGTCAGTCGACGGCCCCGGGCGCATCCTTTTCCAGATCCGTTCCCGCGGTCGCCCATGGCGGCACCTCGGGATTGGCTTCCGCGCGGTCACGGTGGAGGGCCGCCTGCGCGAGCAGCATCAGCGTGACCGGCGTGGTCACCGTGACGAAGATGCCGATCAGGATCTCCTGGAAGACCGGGCGGGCCTCGGTCACGGTGAAGAAGATCATTGACGCCATCACCACGCCGCCGGTCCCCCAGCTCGTGCCCAGCGTCGGCGCATGCAGGCGTTCGTAGAAGCTCTGCAGGCGCGTCAGCCCGATCGTGCCGATCAGCGCCAGCGCCGAACCGAGCAGGAGGAAGGCGGAGACGGCGATGGCCGCCCACAGCGGCAGGTCGGCGGCCTGGCTCATTCGATGACCTCCCCGCGCATCAGGAATTTCGCCAGCGCCACGGTAGCGACGAAGCCGAGCAGCCCGATGATCAGCGCCGCCTCGAAATAGATCGTCCTGCCGCTGCCGATGCCGAAGGTCAGAAGAAGCAGCATGGAGTTGACGTAGAGCGTGTCCAGCCCCAGCACCCGGTCCTGGGCGCGCGGCCCGCGGATCATGCGCAGCAGCGCCAGCGCCATAGCGAGCGACAGCATCACATGGGCGGCCGTCAGTGCGTAGTAAAGGATGATGGCGCTCATTCGAAGATCTCCATCAGCAGTCTTTCATAGCGGTTCTTGACGAGGTCGGTCCATTCCTGCTCGTCGACGAGATCGAGCACATGAATCAGCAGCGTGCCGTTGGAGGAATTGTACTCCAGCCAGGCCGTGCCGGGCGTGCTGGTCACGATCACGGCGAGGATGGCCAGCGCCGTCTGGTCCTTCAGGTCCAGATGGATCGTCAGGAAGCCGGAGCGTTGCCGTTGCCGCCGCCCGGCCACGATGATCGAGACGACGGCGATGTTCGATCGCACGATGTCGATGAGCACGATGCCGATGAGGTAGGGCAGGAGGTGCCAGCGGCGGATATGGGGCTTGTGCGGGCGGAGCGCCGCCATCCCCCAGGAGGCGAAGGTGGCGATGACGCTGCCAAGGAGGAGGTGACCGATGGTGAAGCTGTTCAGCGCCATCCACATCAGCACCAGCGACAGCGACAGGAGCGGGTAGGGAAGCACGCTCATGGCTGCACCTCCTGGCCGGGAGCGCCGACGCGCCGGGCGCCGGTCACGGCATCGACATAGTGGTGCGTGGCGCCGAGCGCTTCGGTCGTGGCATCCATGTAGCGCATCACCGGGCCGGCCTGGACGGTGAGGAGCATGGTGGCGAACAGCAGGAGCAGCACCGGCGCCATCTCGATCACCAGCACGCGCGGCGCCGTGCCCTCCATCGATGCCCAGAAGGTGCGGATGCCGGTACGCGTCATGGCGATCAGGGCGGACAGCCCCGACAGGATGATCAGGAACACGACGAACCAGATATAGGCCGGCACCGGGGCGGCGCTGTCGCCACCGGCAGGGTTCAGCATCGCCGACAGCATCGCGAATTTCGCGACGAAGCCGGACAGCGGCGGCAGGCCCGCAAGCAGGATGCCGCAGGCCGCAAAGCAGATGCCGAGCATGGCCATGGTCCCGGGCATGGCGAAGCCGCCGCCGCCCTCTTCCTCCTCGTCGTCCGCATCGGCGTCGCCATAGGCCTCCATGGTCACGGCGAGCACGCTGGCGCCGGCGTCCTGGCCGCGCTCGACGAGTTCGATCAGCATGAAGAAGGCGCTGATCGTCAGCGTCGAACTGACGAGATAGAACAGCGCGCCGGTGGTGATCCCGCCGCTGCTCATGCCGATGGCGGTCAGCATCGTGCCGGAGGAGACGAGCACGGAGAAGCCGGCAAGCCGTCCCAGCGCCTGCGAGGCGAGCACGCCGATCGCGCCGAAGGTGATGGTGGCGAGCCCCCCGATCAGGAGGATGTGCAGTCCAAAGCCGGACGACGGCGTTCCCTCGCCGAAGACCAGAAGGGTGAGCCGAAGGATGACGTAGATGCCGACCTTGCTCATGATGGCGAAGATGCCGGCGACAGGCGCCGAGGCGGCCGTATAGGCGGGAGGTAGCCAGAAATTCAGTGGCCACATGCCGGCCTTGATCAGGAAGGCGACCCCGAGAATCCCGGCGCCGGCCTCGAGCAGCATCCGCTGTTCCGCACCCACGGTGGCCACGCGCTCGGCAAGGTCGGCCATGTTCAGCGTGCCCGTCACCCCGTAGATGAGGCTGACCCCGATTAGGAAGAGGAGTGCTGCGGCCAGGTTGACGGCGATGTAGTGAAGCCCGGCCTTGACGCGCTGCAGCCCGGAGCCGTGCAGAAGCAGGCCATAGGATGCGGCGAGCATCACCTCGAAGAAGACAAACAGGTTGAACAGGTCGCCGGTTAGGAAAGCGCCATTCAGCCCCATCAGCAGGAACTGGAACAGGCTGTGGAAATGGGCGCCGGCCGTGTGCCAGCGCGCCATCGCGAAGATCAGCGCCGGAACCGCCAGCGTCGCCGTCAGCACCAGCATCAGCGCCGAGAGGCGGTCGACCACGAGCACGATGCCGAAGGGGGCGGCCCAGTTGCCGAGCAGGTAGACGCCCTGCCGGGCGGCCTCGGGTCCGTCGATGCGGTCGGCGAAGCGGAACAGCGCGACCGCCACGGCGAAGATCAGCAGCGACGAGGCGAGGCCGATCATTGCCTTCAGGGTGCGCTGGCGCTCGTCGAACAGGAGCAGTGCCGCGCCCGTGACGAGCGGGATCAGGATCGGCGCGACGATGAGATGATGGGCCAGGTTCATTGCGACTGCTCTCGACCGTCGACGTGGTCGGTGCCGGTCAGCCCGCGCGAGGCGAGCAGCACCACGAGGAAGAGCGCGGTGGTGGCGAAACCGATCACGATCGCCGTCAGCACCAGCGCCTGCGGCACGGGGTCCGTGTAGGCGGAAACCGGCACGCCGTCGGTGAGGATGGCTGGCGCGTTCACCTTCAATCCGCCCACGCCGAAGATGAAGAGGTTGACGGCATAGGACAGGAGCGACAGGCCGATGATGACCTGGTAGGTGCGCGGGCGCAGGATCAGCCACACGCCCGAACCCGTCATGATACCGATGCCGAGCGAGAGAATGAGTTCCATCATGCGTCCTCCGGTTTCGGCGGGGTCTTGACCCGATAGGTACGGATCGACTGGTGGGCGATCGCAATCAGGATCAGCACGGTCGCGCCCACGACCAGGACGAACACGCCGAGGTCGAACAGCAGTGCCGTGGCGGCCGGGACCTTACCGATCAGGGGCAGCGTCAGGTATTGCGAATGCGATGTGAGGAACGGGTAGCCGAGGAACCACGATCCGGCGCCCGTCGCCACCGCCACCAGCAGCCCGAGGCTGATCCAGCGCAGCGGCAGGATTCTCAGCCGGTCTTCCGCCCAGCGCGTGCCGCCGCCGAGATACTGCAGCAGGAAGGCGATCGCCATGGTGATGCCCGCGGCAAAGCCGCCGCCGGGCAGGTCATGGCCGCGCATGAACAGGAAGATGGCGAAGGTGATGATGACCGGGAACAGCCATTGCATGACCACGGACGGCACGAGCAGGTAGTCGCGCACGGTGTCGCCCTCCTGCCGCTCCGGCTGGTCGTGGTCGTAGGCGTTCTGGATCCGCTGCTGTTCGGGCACCTCGATGCTCTCCACCGCCGGACGGAAGCGGCGGAGCAGCGCGAAGACCGTGAGCGCCACGATGCCGAGGACGGCGATCTCGCCCATGGTGTCGAAGCCGCGGAAATCGACCAGGATGACGTTGACGACGTTGCGGCCGCCGCCTTCCGTATAGGCGTGCTCCAGGAAGTAGTTGGCGATGGTATCGGGCACCGGCAGCGTCATCACCGCATAGGCGAGGATCGACATGCCGACGCCGCAGGTGGCGGCGATGGCGAAGTCGCGCAGGCGCCTGATCCGTGCGGTGAAGCTGGTGCTGTCGTCGACCTTCCCCAGCCGCTTGGGCAGCCAGCGCAGCCCGAGGAGCAGGAGCACGGTGGTGACGATCTCCACCAGCAACTGGGTGATTGCGAGATCGGGTGCCGAAAGCCAGGCGAAGGTCACGCAGGTGACGATGCCGGCGCCGCCGATCATCAAAAGCGCGGCGAGCCGGTGGTATTTGGCGACGACGGCGGCGCTCAGCGCCGAAAGCATGCCGATCGCCCAGAGCATCGCGAAGGCCGGGTCCACTCCGGTCAAGGGCGGCAGCTTCGCCTCGAAACCGGAGAAATAGAGCGGCACGAAGGCGGCCAGGAAGCTGATCCCGGCCACCAGCCGCAACTGCGGCTGCAGCCGCCGCGTGCCGAGGTTCGCCTCGAGCCAGCGTGCCCATTTCCACGAGACGGTCACGAGGATGCGCTCGAAGATGCGCTGTCCGCGCAGGTGCCGGAAGATCGGCGGGCCGTCCTCGGCATGGGCGAGATAGCGATGCAGCGCGAAATAGAGGATGGTGCCGCCGATCATCGCGATCACGCTCATGACGAGCGGCAGGTTGACGCCGTGCCAGACGTGCAGGCTGTATTGCGGCGTATCGGATCCGAGCACCGAGATCACCGCCGTACCGAGGAACGGGCCGATCGACAGGCTCGGCACGATGCCGACGATCAGGCAGGCGAAGACCAGGAACTCGACCGGGAAGCGCATCCAGCGCGGCGGCTCGTGCGGATGCGGATTGGGAATGTCGGTCGGCGGTGGCCCGAAGAAGACCGTATGGATGAAGCGGATCGAATAGGCGACGCTGAAGGCGCCGGCGAGCGTGGCGAGATAGGGCAGCGCCCGGTCCAGGATCGAATCCGCATGCGTTTCCACCGCCTCGGCGAAGAACATCTCCTTCGACAGAAACCCGTTCAGGAGCGGCACGCCCGCCATCGCCGCACAGGCCACCATGGCAAGCGTGGCGGTGTAGGGCATGAAACGGAACAGCCCGGACAGCTTCTGCATGTCGCGGGTGCCGGTCTCGTGGTCGATGATGCCGGCCGCCATGAAGAGCGACGCCTTGAAGGTGGCGTGGTTGACCATGTGGAAGATTGCGGCGACCGCCGCCAGCGGGCTGCCGAGGCTGAGCATGGTGGTGATCAGCCCGAGATGGCTGATCGTCGAATAGGCGAGCAGCCCCTTCAGGTCGCGCTGGAAGATGGCGAAGTAGGCGCCGAGCACTAGGGTGGAGATCCCGGCTATGCCGACCAGCCAGAACCATTCGAACGTGCCCGAAAGCGCCGGCCAGAGCCGGACGAGCAGGAACACCCCGGCCTTCACCATGGTGGCCGAATGCAGGTAAGCCGAGACGGGAGTGGGCGCCGCCATCGCGTTCGGCAGCCAGAAATGGAAGGGAAACTGCGCGCTCTTCGTCAGTGCTCCCATCAGGATGAGGACCAGCGCCGGCAGGTAGAGCGAATGCTGCTGGATCACCTCGCCCGCTGCCAGGATCTCGTCAAGATCATAGCTGCCGACGATATGGCCGAGCAGAAGGAAACCGATCAGCAGGCAGAACCCGCCGATGCCGGTGATCGTCAGCGCCATGCGCGCGCCGTCGCGGGCATTGGCGTTGTGATACCAGTAGCCGATCAGCAGGAAGGAGAAGATGCTGGTCAGCTCCCAGAAGATCGCCAGCAGGATGATGTTGCCGGACAGCACGATGCCGAGCATCGCCCCCATGAAGGCGAGCAGGAACGAAAAGAAGCGCGGGATCGGATCCTCGGCCGACATGTAGTAGCGGGCATAGACGACCACGAGGAAGCCGATGCCGGTCACCAGCATGGTGAAGAGCCAGGCGAAGCCGTCCAGCCGCAACGTGAAATTCAGCCCGAGTTCGGGCAGCCACGCTATCTCGAACCGGACGATCTTTCCGTTCGTCACCGAAGGATAGTAGAACGCCGTGAGGATCGTGGCGGCAAGCGCGACGCCGCCTGCGAGCCAGGCGGGAAGCGTTCGGGCGGCGGTACGCCAAAGCAGGGCAGTCACGATGCTGCCGACAAAGGGAAGAAATAAGAGAAGAAGCAGAAATTTTTCAGGCATCAGCAAACATATCGAATCGAATCGGAACCTCTTCGTGAGAATGGGATAGCGTGTAGCGCAGACCGCGTTCCAATGCCCGCAATGCGCTGTAAAATTATATTTACCGATCAAGGCGCTCGTTGCAATCGGCGCACGCGGCAAATCGGTCGCCGCGGCCCGTTTTTTCCGGCCCTGCGCGAAAGCGGCCACATCCTGCCCGTTTGCGGCGGGTGCCGGCCGGCGACGCCGTCCTACAGGGAGAGTTTCATGTGCCGGTTCACGTCCTTGTAGAGCAGGTAGCGGAAGCTGCCCGGACCACCCGCATAGCAGGCCTGCGGACAGAATGCGCGCAGCCACATGAAGTCGCCGGCCTCGACCTCGACCCAGTCCTGGTTCAGCCGGTAGACCGCCTTGCCTTCCAGCACGTAGAGCCCGTGCTCCATCACATGCGTCTCGGCAAAGGGGATCACCGCGCCGGGCTCCAGCGTCACGATCGTGACGTGCATGTCGTGGCGCAGGTCGGACGGGTCCACGAAGCGCGTCGTCGCCCACTTGCCGTCCGTGTGCGCCATCGGCGCCGGCGCGATGTCCTTTTCGTTGAGGAACAGTGCCTCGGGCACGTCCAGCCCGTCGACCTTCTCATAGGCCTTGCGGATCCAGTGGAAACGGGCCGGCTCCGATCCCTTGTTGAAAAGGCGCCAGCCGCTGGACGGCGGCAGGTAGGCATAGCCGCCGGGAGAAAGCACGTGGCTCTTTCCGCCGAGTTCGACCGTCGCCTCGCCCTCCATCACGAACAGGACACCCTCGGCCGCAGGGTCCGTCTCCGGCCGCTCGCTGCCGCCGCCGGGGGCGACTTCCATGATGTATTGCGAGAACGTCTCGGCAAAGCCGGAGAGCGGGCGTGCCAGTACCCAAAGCCGGGTATCGTTCCAGAACGGCAGGTAGCTCGTGACGATGTCCATCATCACACCTTTGGGGATGAAGGCATAGGCCTCGGTGAAGACCGCGCGGCCGGTCAGCAACTGCGTCTGCAGGGGCGCGCCGCCCTTCGGCGCGACATAGGTTCTATCGGTCATGCTCGTCTCCCTGCGGATGCGGTCTGCACATGGTGGTCCTATCGATCGATAGCGCATGCGGGACGAAATTGCAGCGCCTTGTTGTCCCCGATCGCACTTGCGCACTATCATCGTCGTGCACTATCGCCGGCTCATCGGCCCAAAGCGCCCGGCCGGCGGGACGAGGATCTTTTCAATGCCTGTCGCCCGCGACGATCTCCGCGCCTTCCTGCAAGCCGAGCCCGGCTGCATGCTGGTCGAAATCGCGGCAGTGGACGGCTCGACGCCGCGCGAGGCCGGCGCCTGGATGCTGGTGTCGCAGCGCGGCAGCTTCTCCACAATCGGCGGCGGCCGACTGGAGTTCATGGCGATCGACCACGCCCGCCGTGCCCTGCGGCAGCGGCAGGCAGCCGGGCCGCTGTCCATTCCGCTCGGACCCGAGATCGGCCAGTGCTGCGGTGGCCGCGTCGGCCTCGCCTTCGAAAGGGTCACGCCCGCACTGGCCGCACGCCTGATCGAGCGTTGCGAGCGCGAGATCGCAGCACGGCCCTGCGTCCATCTCTTCGGCGCCGGGCATGTGGGCAACGCGCTGGCGCTTGCGCTCTCGCTCGCCCCGGTCCGCACCATCCTTCTGGACGGCCGCGCCGAAGAGCTGGCCGCCGCCCGGGTCCCCGGAGTCGAGACCCGCCTGACGGCCATGCCCGAGGCGGTCGTTCGCGAGGCCCCCGCCGGCAGCGCCTTCGTCGTCCTGACGCACGACCATGCGCTCGACTTCCTCATCGCCGCCGAGGCGCTGCGGCGGGACGATGCGGCCTATGTCGGCATGATCGGCTCGAAGACGAAGCGCGCGACCTTCAGAACCTGGCTCACCCGCGAGGTCGGCCATCCGGAGCTCGCCGGGCGTCTCGTCTGTCCGATCGGCGGCAGCGGCCTCGACGACAAGCGCCCGGCGGTGATCGCGGCCCTTGCGACAGCCGAGATCCTGACGGCCGTGCTGGCCCTGCAGGCGCGCGCCCGCGCCGCTCCCGGCAGGCGTCCCGCCGTCCGTTCCATGGATTGACGCAGCGCCCGGCAAGGGCCGGCTTTCTGTCTTTGCCGGCCGCCCCGCAGGTTTATCAGCCTTTCCTTGTGATCTATACACGGGAGCATGGAAACGCGGAACTGATTCGGGAGCGTTGCTCTTGCCAACGGCTTGCGGCGTAAGACAATTCTGGCCGAAGACCGGCATCGCCGCGCTGGCCGCCGCAGCCCTCGTTGCCGGGTGCGCGGCGCGCGATGGCGTGCGCCTTCCCGCCGCCAACCGTATCGTTGCCGAGAGCGAAGCGCTGATCGTGCCTGCGGCCGGCGGCCCGGCCGTCGTCGACGTGGTCCAGCGCAACTACGCCAACGCCGTGGAGCAGAAGGTCTCCCTCTTCACTTCGTCTGCCATTCCCGGCCAGAACTACCTCAGCATCCAGATGTTCGGACCGATGGATGCGGCGCTGGACGGCGAGAACAGGCTGGGCTTCCGCCCAGTGCATGCCGGCAAGCTGTCCGCGGAGATGCGCCAGCAGATCCCGGGCGTTGCGATGAAGACCTCGCAGCTCTACCTGCAGAACCACTACGGCCCGTTCGGCTATGCCTACGGGCGCAGCGCGGCCGGCGATTCCTGCCTCTACGGCTGGCAGCAGCTGCGCGCCCGCGACAACGAGCGCACCCTCTTCCAGAACCGCGGCAACATCCAGATCCGCGCGCGCCTGTGCGCCAGCGACGCCGACGAACGCGAACTGCTGGCAATCATGTACGGCTACACCATCAACGGGACGTTCGAGCCGCAGGGCTGGAACCCCTATGGCCCGCCGCGTCCGGCGGATCCGGCGATCGGCGAGGATTCCAGTCCGATCGTGCCCGGCGCGTCCGAGCTTTCGACGCGCGCTGCCCGCCCGGTCGCAAGCCCCCCGAGGGTGCGGCGTGTTGCCGTCGAGCGTGCTGAAACGGACGCCGCAGACGGCGAAGGCGGGCCATCGCCGCGCCCGGCGGTGGTCGTTCCTTCTCCGGCGGCCGTTCCTTCCTCTGCGACGGGCGCGCGAACCGCGGAACCCGGCGCAACGGTCGTCGTGCCGGCGCCGGGTTGCGTCGACGCCGCCTGCAATTGAGCCCGCGAAATTCCCGCCGGCTAATTTTTCGTTAACGGGAAGCGGCTAATTCTAGGTTATTGCCCGCGCACGAAGGAATGGGAATGAACAGGATCGGCACCGTCGCAGTCTGGGCAGTGGTCACGCTGTGCGTCCTCACCCTGATCACCCTGCCGATCAACATGCAGACGCAACTGATCGCCAGCATCACGATCGTGGCGCTCATGGCGCTCATCAAGATCCTGAAGGGCGAGGGCATCTGGCGCCTCGTCGCGCTGGCGCTCGGCACCGCGATCATCCTGCGCTACGTCTACTGGCGCTCCACCAGCACGCTGCCGCCGATAAGCCAGCTCGAGAATTTCATCCCCGGTTTCCTGCTCTATCTGGCGGAGATGTACAGCGTCGGCATGCTCGCGCTCAGCCTCTTCGTCGTCTCCATGCCGCTTCCGCCGCGCACCGGCCGCACCAGCGAAGTCAAATCCCTTCCCAGGGTCGACGTCTTCGTGCCGAGCTACAACGAGGACGAGGCGCTGCTGGCCAACACGCTCGCCGCGGCCAAGGCGATGGACTATCCGGCCGACAGGCTGCAGGTCTGGCTTCTCGACGACGGCAGCACCGAGCAGAAACGGAACTCGCACAAGGTGCTGGAGGCGCAGGCCGCCCTTGCCCGCCACGACACGCTGCGCCGGCTCTGCGAGGAACTTGGCGTGCGCTATCTCACCCGCGCCCGCAACGAGCACGCCAAGGCCGGCAATCTCAATAACGGCCTCGCCCATTCGGACGGCGAACTCGTCGCCGTGTTCGATGCCGACCATGCGCCGGCGCGCGATTTCCTGCGCGAGACCGTCGGCTATTTCGACGACGACCCGAAGCTCTTCCTCGTCCAGACGCCGCATTTCTTCCTCAACCCGGACCCGCTGGAACGCAACCTCAGGACCTTCGAGAAGATGCCGAGCGAGAACGAGATGTTCTACGGCATCATCCAGCGCGGGCTCGACAAGTGGAACGCCGCCTTCTTCTGCGGCTCGGCCGCGGTCCTCAGCCGCCGGGCGCTGAAGGAGACGGACGGCTTCAGCGGCGTCTCGATCACCGAGGACTGCGAGACTGCGATCGCGCTGCATGCGCGCGGCTGGAACAGCGTCTATGTCGACAAGCCGCTGATTGCCGGCCTGCAGCCGGCCACGTTTGCGAGCTTCATCGGCCAGCGCAGCCGCTGGGCCCAGGGCATGATCCAGATCCTGCGGTTCCGCTTTCCGCTGTTCAAGCGCGGCCTGTCGATCCCCCAGCGCCTCTGCTACATGTCGTCGACGCTCTTCTGGTTCTTCCCGTTCCCGCGGACGATGTTTCTGATCGCGCCGCTGTTTTACCTCTTCTTCGACCTGCAGATCTTCACCGCGTCGGGTGGCGAGTTCCTCGGCTACACGCTGGCCTACATGCTGGTGAACATGATGATGCAGAACTATCTCTACGGCACCTTCCGGTGGCCCTGGATTTCCGAGCTCTACGAATATGTGCAGAGCGTGCATCTGTTGCCGGCGGTGGTCTCGGTGATCCTCAACCCGCGCAAGCCGACCTTCAAGGTGACCGCCAAGGACGAATCGGTTCTCGTCAGCCGCCTGTCGGAGATCAGCCGGCCGTTCTTCGTCATCTTCACGGTGCTGTTCATCGCCCTCCTGGTCAGCGTCTATCGCTTCTATGCCGAGCCCTACAAGGCCGACGTGACGTTGGTGGTGGGCGGCTGGAACCTGCTCAACCTGATCATCGCCGGCTGCGCGCTCGGCGTCGTCTCCGAGCGTGGCGAGAAGTCCGCGAGCCGGCGCGTCCGGGTCAGCCGCCGGTGCGATTTCGTGACGGACGGCCACAGCTTTCCGGCAACGATCGAGAATGTCTCGGCGAACGGCGCACGGGTGCAGGTCTACGGCATCGACCGCCAGAACGTCGGCTTCGACATGGATGCGGTGATCCGTTTCGTGCCCTATGGCGGCGACGAGCCGGAGGAACTGCCGGTGCAGGTCCGCAACGTCGAGGGCCATGGCGACCTGACGGCGATCGGCTGCCGCTTCACGCCCTGCGTTGCGCGCCACCACAGCCTCGTCGCCGACCTCATCTTCGCGAATTCCAACCAGTGGAGCGATTTCCAGCTCGCCCGGCGCGGCAATCCGGGCATCCTGTTCGGAACGCTGTGGTTCCTGCGCGTGGCGCTCTACCAGACGAGCCGCGGCCTCGTTTATCTGCTCCGGAGCGCCAAGCCCGGGGCAAGAGTGGCCAAGGCGGGAGAGGCCGGGCCGGGCGTCGCCGGCGAGGCCACGCGATGAGGGCCGTCCTTGCCGCGGCGCTGATCGCCTCCAGCACCCTTTCGGCGCCGCTATACGCGCAGCAGCCATTCGACATGAGTGGCGAGCGTTCGCCGGACGCGACCGGCGCCCCGCCGCAACCGCCACCGGCGCCGGCGGAAAGCCCCGAGGCACCACCGGCAGCCCCGGAGGCGAGCCCCGGCGGCCCCCTGCCGCAGCCCGCGGGCGCGACCACGGGGCAGCGGATGTTCGTCATCCCGTCCGACCGCCTCAGCCTTGCCGGCGAAACTGCCAATCGCGAATGGACCGTCTATCTCACCCCCGAGCAGGCCGAGGCGGCCTCGAAACTGAACTTCGGCTACCGCAACAGCATCTATGTGGCCCCCGAGGCCTCGACGCTGTCGGTCTTCGTCAACGACACCCTGATCGGCGAGGGGCCGATCCAGTCGCCCGGCGACGTGTCCGACAAAAGCTTCGAGATCCCCTACGGGCTGATGCGGCCGGGGACGAACAAGATCGGCTTCCGCGCCGCGCAGCGACACCGGACCGACTGCACCGTGCAGTCGACCTACGAGCTCTGGTCGGATGTCGTCCCCGAGCGGACATTCCTCGAATTCGACGCGGCCAAGATGACCGCGCAGCCGACCCTCGACGATATCCGCGCCGTCGGCGTCAACGCGCTCGGCCAGACCCGCTTCAACATCGTCGTGCCGAAACTGGAGCAGTCCGCGACGATGACCCCGCTTTTGCGGCTGTCGCAGGCGCTCGGCATGCTGGCGGCGATGCCGAACCAGGTGTTCGAGTTCTCGACCGGCCTTCCCGCGAAGGCCGAGGCCGGCGAACTGACCGTCGTCGTCGGGACCGCGGCCGAACTCGAGGTCATCCTGCCGAGGCTGCCCGACGGCGCGCGTTCGGGCGGCATCGCAGCCTTCATGGAGAACCCCGCCACCGGCGCGCCGATCCTGGTCCTGACCGGCCCGAGCTGGCAATCCGTCGAGAGCGTGGTGGACAACATCCTGGCGCCGGTGGACCGGCCGCCGGACGTGACCCGGGCGGTGCTGGCGACCCAGCGCTGGACCGGCATGAACACGCCGCTTCTGACCGGAAGCGCGCGCCTGCCGTTCTCGGCGCTGGGCCTGAAGTCGGCCGAGTTCAGCGGCCGCCGGTTCCGCACCGGTTTCCATGTCGGCATTCCCTCCGACTTCTACGGCGATGCCTATGGCGAGGCCCGCATCCTGCTCGATGCGGCCTATTCGCGCGATGTGCTGCCCGGCAGCCACATTGACGTCTACGTGAACGGCAGCATCGCCTCGACGGTGCCGATCACCCGGGCGGGCGGCGATGTCCTGCGCCATCATCCGATCCGCTTCACGATGCGTCATTTCCGCCCCGGCGCCAATCTGATCGAGATCGAGGCCGTGCTGCAGACCCGGGCCGACCAGATCTGCTCGCCTGGCACGACCGCCAGCAACGAGCCGCGCTTTGCCCTGTTCGACACCTCGGAGTTCCGTGTCGGCGATTTCGCCCGCATCGCCCAGCTTCCCAATCTCGCCGCCGTGGCCGGCACGGGATTTCCCTACGGTCGCGGCGGCGAGACCGTCGACCTGATCGTCGAGCGGACCGACAACCAGACGCTGTCGGCGACGGCCACGCTGCTCAGCCAGCTTTCCGTGATGGCCGGGCGGCCGATCCGCACCGTCCCCAAGGCGTCCGCCGCCGCCACGGGCGGCAACGCCATCTTTGTCGGCCAGATATCGCAGATCCCGCCGGTGGCCCTGGCGCAGACCCACCTCTCCGAAGAGGCCGCCAAGATCTGGGGCACCTCGGCGCAAAGCGCATCCGCCGACGCCAATACCGACATGCTCGACGAATGGCGCCAGAAGACCAGCAGCAGTTCCTGGCAGAAGCCGTTTGCGGCCGTCAGCGAATGGCTCGACCGGACGTTCGACATCTCACTGGGCTCGCTGCGGTTCCGGCCGGGCGAAGAGGCGATGTTCGTGCCGCCCGATACCGCCAACGTGGTGATGGCGCAGGGCATCGGTCCGTCCGGCGGCGGCGCCTGGCTCGTGCTCACCGCGCCGACGCCCGAAAAGCTGCAGAGCGGCGCCGCCACGCTGACCCGCAATGCGAACTGGGAGCGTCTCTCCGGCTCGCTGACGCTCTTCGGCATCGGCGATACCCCCATGGAATCGCGGCCGGTGACCCGCGTCGACTTCCTGCCGACGCAGCCGTTCTCCTTCTGGAACTACCGGCTGATCGCCGCAAACTGGCTGTCGACCAACATTCTCTCCTATGCGGTGCTGCTGGCCTGCCTGTCCGTCTTGCTGGGGCTCGTCACCTTCTCGCTGCTCGGCCGTTTCGGAAAGGGCAGATAGGCGTGGGGACGGGGCCGTCTTTACCGATCGTTAACCATAGTCTGGCTTTGTCGATATCTCGCCTGCCGGTGGAATCGCGCGCCGCCGGCACGCGAAACGTCGCGGGGGCAGGGCCCCGTCGCGGACGCCCCAGGTGGAGACCGGCATCACGATGAGATCCGTAGTTCTGGCGATCGCATGTGTGGGAGCGGCGGCAAGCAGCGTCGTCGGCGTGCTGAGGCCGGAGATCCATCTGTTCGACCAGGCCATCGACAGGATGAACCAGACCGCTTCGGTGGTCCCGGACGGTTCCGCGGCGACCGGATCGTCGCGTACCGGCAGGGTCGGAGAAACACAGCTGGCCCGGCATCAGCCGCAGGAGCGATCCCGGCCGCAGGCACCGGCGGCACAGCCGGTCATGCATGCACAGGCCCAGGATCAGACCCAGAACCAGGCACAGGCCCCGCAGCAACCGGCACCTGCGCCCGGCCCGTCCGCGCCCGTCGTCGATGAGAGCGCCCTTCGCTATTTCGCCAGCAAGGGCGATACCGCCCGCCTCCAGGCCGAGATCGCCCGGCTCCGCGCGCTCTATCCGAACTGGACGCCGCCGCGTGACCCGCTGGCCGTGCCGCAGAACGCCGACGAACAACTGGAACGGATGTGGCAGCTCTATTCCGAGGCGCGCTATGCCGACGTCCGCACCGCCATCGCCGACCGGCAGGCGGGCGAACCCGGCTGGACGCCGCCGGCCGACCTTTTGGACCGGCTCGCCATCGCCGAGCGGCGCAGCCGGCTGATCGCGGCATCGGATGCCAAGCGGTTTGCCGAGGTGGTCGGCCTCGCCGCGGACACGCCGAGCCTCTTGACCTGCAGCGACGTCGATATCCTCTGGCGCGTGGCCGAGGCCTTCGCGGGAACCGACCGCACGATGCGCGCCCGCGATGCCTATGCCTACGTGCTGCGCAATTGCGCCAACCAGCCCGAGCGCATCGCGACCATCCAGAAGGCCGCCGCCCTGCTCGACTACGCCGACATGCAGGAACTGCTCGGTTTCGAGAAGACCCTTCCCGACGGCACGCGCGAATTCGAGAGCATCCGCGACGATCTCGCCCGCCGGTTCGTCGCGGCCGGCGACGAGGACGGAAAGCTCGCCGTCGCCGTGCCCTACATCCAGCGCGTCGAACGGCTGGTGGAGCGCGAGGGCCTTTCCTCGGATGCGCTGCTGCTCGGCTGGTATGCGCTGCGGCGAGACGACATGCCGACGGCCGAGCGCTGGTTCCGCAAGGCGCGCGGTATCGAGGACACGGCCTCCGCCTCGCAGGGCCTGGCGCTGGCGCTGATCGACCGGAAGATGCCGCTGGAAGCCGAAGAGGTCATGCATCGCTGGTACGACACCTCCGACGAGACGAAGGCCACCTATCTCGCCGCCGTCGCCAACACGCTTGCCCTCGATCCGCCGGTGGCCATCACGGCCGACGTGCTCCAGCGGATGGCGGCTGCGACGTTGAAGGAGAAAGATCCGGCCAGCGCCCAGCAGTTCGGCTGGTATGCGCTCGCCTTCGACCAGCCGAAGACGGCGGAGCAATGGTTCCTGTCGGCGCTGAACTGGAAGGAGGACGACGAGCCCTCCGCCTATGGCCTCGCCGTCGCCCGTCTGAGGCTGCGGGACCTGACGGGTATGCGCGCCGTGCAGGCGCTGTGGCAGGGCCGCTCGGAGCGCATCGCGCGCGTGAGCGAGCAGGAACCGCGGACACGGGACGGTCGCGCCGAAGGGAGCGCGGCCCGGCCGCAGGCGGCGGCGACCGGCGAGCCGCAAGGCGCGGCCCATGATGCGGCGGTGACCTATGTTCGCCCCTCCGGCGAGGAGCGCGCGGTTCGCCGCGACCGCCAATCCGCGCGTGCCCGTACCGTCGCCGGCTGCAGGACGACCCTCGACCCGCAGACGCTGCCGCCCGCCACGGCCCTTGCGCGCGGCTGGTGCCTGATGGACCTGAACCGCCCGCTCGAGGCCGCCGCCGCCTTCGACGCGGCACTGCGCACGACGGTGCCGGACGTGCGGCGCGATGCGGCCTACGGCCAGAGCCTCGCCTATATCCGCGCCGGTCTCTTCAGGGAGGCCGCCATCGCCGCGACCAGGGCGAAGCAGCCGCGCGAACGCGCGGTGGAACTGCAGGCGGCCATCCTGTCGAACCGCGCCGTCGCCGCCTTCGACGCCGGCCGCTTCCGCGAGACCATCCTCTTCCTCGACCAGTTGGCGCAGTTGCGCACCGAGCGCGCCGATCTCATGGTCCTGCGCGGCTATGCCTACAAGGGCCTGAACCGCACGGGCGATGCGCGGCGGATCTTCGAGGCACTTGCCGCGACCGGCCAGCGCGACGCCGTTCGCGCGCTCGGCGACATGCGCGATCAGGGCATGCGCCCCCACTGAGACCAACCCGCACTGATATCGACCGATTGCAGATTCCGTGGATGGGCGTGCGATTGTCGCGCTCCCCCGGTCGTGAGAACATAGGAATGTCGGATTTCGGCTATGATTCTCGCCGCCGATACAAGACGGCGCAAGGAAGTGGGCATGACGCCTTCTGCGGGGTTGAGGCGGGCGCCGCCAGCCTTTAGGAGAGGGCCGGTTCTTCATCGAACTTGCCGAAGACGGGTGAAACTGTGATCGATCCCTATGACATCATCGGTGTCGCGCGCGACGCCAACACGGCCTCCATCAAGGCCGCCTATCGCCGCCGCGCCAAGACCGCCCATCCCGATTCCGGCGGCGACGTCGATACCTTCGCGCGGCTGAAGGCGGCATACGAACTCCTGCTCGATCCCGTCCGCCGCAAGGTCTATGACGACACCGGCTACGATCCCGAGCTCGCCGATACCAAGGACCTCAAGGGCCTGATGGTGCTGGAGAAGCTGATCAACGAGGTGATCCTCGACGAGCGTGAGCCCGGCAGCTTCGACCCGATCGCCACCATCCGGCGCAAGCTGACGAACGAGATCGTCAATGCGCGCTTCCACATCATGGAGATGGAGCGCCACCGCGCCCGCATCCGCAACCACATGGACCGCGTCGGCAAGCGCCCGTCCACGGACGTATTCGGCAGCATGCTGCGCGCTCGCAGCGAGGCGATCGCCGATGCGATCGAGAAGGCCGAGGCGCAGATCAAGGACATCGAGCAGGCCTACGGCATGCTGGACGGCTATTCCTACGACGTCGAGGTCGAGATCGAGACGCGCAACGCCGCCGAATAGCCGGAACGCGCCGGCCGCCCCAGCTAATTTACAGCATGTCGCCGTCCGTGGAGCATTCGTAGAGCTCCTCTCCGCTTTCGGCATCCACGCCCACGAGGCTGACGTCGTAGCCCCAGAGGTGGCGGATGTGGCGTAGCGTTGCATCGCGGCTGGCCTCCTCCAGCAGCACGCCGTTCTTGACGTTGTGCTGCAGCCGGAGCTGCCGGTCGCCGAGGAGGTCCACGTCGACCACCTGGATGTCCTGCTGGTTCGCGCCGATGTCGTAGTTGCGGGCAAGCGCCGCGCGGACGGCCTGATAGCCGCGCTCATTGTGGATCGAGGCGACCTCGAGATAGTTGTCGCCGGAGCTGTCGGTCAGCAAAAACAGCCGGAACTTTCGGATCAGCGCCGGGCTCAGATATTGCAGGATGAAGGATTCGTCGCGGTGGTTCGCCCAGGCGTCGAGAAGCGTCGCGCGCCAGTCGCCGTTGCCGGCGATCTCGGGGAACCAGTCCCGGTCCTCCGCGGTCGGCTCCGTGCAGATCCGCTGGATGTCCTGCATCATCGCGAACCCCAGCGCATAGGGGTTCATGCCGTGGTAGCGGGGATCGTCGAAGCCGGGCTGGAACACCACGTTGGCGTGGCTGTGCAGCACCTCCAGCATCGTGCCTTCGCTGACAAGGTCCTTCTCGAACATCCGGTTCATGATCGTATGGTGCGTGAAGGTGGCGCAGCCCTCGTTCATGACCTTGGTCTGCCGCTGCGGATAGAAGTACTGCGCGATCACGCGCACGATGCGCAGGAGCTCCCGCTGCCAGGGCTCCAGGATCAGGCTCGTCTTCTCCAGGAAGTAGAGCAGGTTCTCTTCCGGCAGGTTCAGCGCCTTCTTGCGCTCCGAGGCGTCGCGCTCGGCTTCCGCCCTCTCTTTCGGTGATCCCGACGTCGGCAGCGTGCGCCACAGGTCGTTGAAGGTCTGCTCCTCGTATTCCAGCCGCTCGCGTGCCCGCTCGCGTTCCTTTTCCGAGGACAGCCGCGGCGGCCGGCGATAGCGGAACACGCCCTGGTCCATGATCGCATGGGCCGAATCCAGGATCGCCTCGACGGCGGCCGTCCCGTGCCGTTCCTCGCACCGGGTGATGTATTTCTTGGCGAACTCCATGTAGCTCAGGATCGCACTGGCGTCGGTCCATTGCCGGAACAGGTAGTTGTTCTTGAAGAAGTGGTTGTGGCCGAAGGCGGCATGGGCAGTCACCAGCGCCTGCATCGCCATCGTGTTCTCCTCCATCAGGTAGACGATGCAGGGATTGGAGTTGATCACCAGCTCGTAGGCAAGCCCGCGGCGGCCCTTGCGGTAGAGGTGGTCCTCGAACACGAAGCGCTTGCCGAACGACCAGTGCTGGTACATCAGCGGCATGCCGACGGACGAATAGGCGTCCAGCATCTGCTCCGACGAGATGATCTCCATCTGGTTCGGATAGATGTCGAGCTTCAGTTCGCCGAGCGCAATCTCCTCGATCGCGTCATAGGTCCTCGACAGCGTGTCGAAGTTCCAGTCGGACCCGTCGAACAGCAGCTTGCCGGAGCTCTTCATGACGGTTCCTTCTACTTGCGCGGCTGGCGCAGCGTCGGCTGCTTGGCGAAGAGCTTGCGGAAGACCGGGTAGATGTCGCCGGGCTTGGCGATGCGGGTCATCTGGAAATTCGGCCAGTCGCCGTCGACCGTCCGGTAGGCGCGCCAGAGCGAAGTGCCGTTGTCGGTGCGGGCGAAGATCTCGCTTTCGCGTTCGTCGATGATCTCCACATAGGCGTAGTACTGGCAGTATTTCATCACCGTCGACAAAAGCGCCACGCAGCGGTCGGAATCGCCGGAGATGTTGTCGCCGTCGGAAGCCTGGGCGGCATAGATGTTCCACTCGCTCGCCGGATAGCGCGCCTCGATTACCCGCAGCATCTCCTCCAGCGCGGTCGAGACCATCGTGCCGCCGCTCTGGGTCGAGTAGAAGAAGGTCTCCTCGTCGACTTCGCGGGCCTCGTCGGTGTGGCGGATGAAGACGATCTCGATGCGCTCGTAGCGGCGCCTGAGGAACATGTGCAGCAGCACGAAGAAGCGCTTGGCCAGGTCCTTCTCGCGTTCGCCCATCGAGGCGGAGACGTCCATCAGGCAGAACATCACCGCGCTCGCATTCGGAAGCGGCTGCTGCTCGAAGCGGTTGAAGCGGATGTCGACCGTATCGATGAAGGGGACGCGGCGGCGGCGGCGCTCCAGCCAGTCCAGCTCAGCCTGCAGCATGGCGAGCCGTTCCTTGTCCTTCGGCCCCGGCCTGGCCTTCTTCTCCAGTTCCGCGATTTCGGCTGCGAGCGCGTCGACCTCGGCCTGCTTCGGCCTTCTCAGCGCGATGCGCCGGCCATGGCTGTTGCGCATGGTCTTGCCGACGTTGATGTTGGTCGGCGATCCCGTCACCGCATAGCCCGCGCGCCGCGGCTTGAACGTCAGCGTCTCCTTGAGCGAGAGCTTGACCATGTCGGGCAGTTCGAGGTCCTCGAAGAACAGGTCCAGTACCTCGTCCTGCGACAGCGAGAACTGGAAGTCGTCCTCGTCCTCGCCCGTGCCGGCGCCGCCCTTGCCGCCGGCGCCGCCCTGCGGCTTGCGCAGCCGGTCGCCCGGCGAGAACTCGCGGTTGCCGGGAAGCACCCGCTCCCGGTCGCCGGTGTCGCCGGCCGGCTGGAAGGTCGGCTCGCCCACCCCGCGCGTCGGCATCGAGACGTTCTGCCCGCCGCCGACATCGGCGATCCCGATCGACTTCACCTGCTCCTTGACGGCACGCTTCAGTTCCTCGCGCGCCCGTTTCAGGAAGCGCTGCCGGTTGCCGATGCTCTTGTCCTTCGGATTCAGACGCCGGTCGATGAAATTCGGCATGCCTCAGCGCCCCGGATGATGGTTGTCATTCATGCTGCTGCCATCGCACAGTGGACCGCCATTTCAGGCAATTTATGGCGGGCTGGGAGGGAGGTGCCTGCCCGGCCCCGATGCTGCGACGGCCATCTGCGCCGGCGAGGATTGCCGCCATCTCCGAGGTCCCTCCGGGTGGAGTGCATACCGGTCGCGGGCAGGGGATGACATGCACCCCCGGACCGCTCGCTGAAGCGTCAGCCGGCCTTGTTGACGCGCATGTACCAGTCGACCAGCCGGCGGACCTGCCGCTTGGTATAGCCGCGCTCGATCATGCGGCTGATGAATTCGGCATGCTGCTTCTCGGTGGCGCTGTCCTTCTTCGAACCGAAGCTGATCACCGGCAGGAGATCCTCCACCTGGCCGAACATCCGCTTCTCGATCACCTCGCGAAGCTTCTCGTAGCTGGTCCAGGACGGGTTGCGGCCGCTGTTCTTCGCCCGTGCCCTGAGCGTGAACTTCACCACCTCGTTGCGGAAATCCTTCGGGTTGGCGATGCCGGCGGGCTTTTCGATCTGCGACAGCTCGCTGTCGAGGATCTGCCGGTTGAGGATCTGGCCGGTGTCGGGATCCTTGAAGTCCTGGTCCTCCAGCCATGCATCGGCATAGGCGATGTAGCGGTCGAACAGGTTCTGGCCGTACTCGCTGTAGGATTCCAGATAGGCCTTCTGGATCTCGTGGCCGATGAACTCGGCATAGCGGCTGGCAAGCTCGGAGCGGATGAAGTCGAGATAGGCGGCCTCGGTCTCCTTGGGATATTGCTCGCGCCGGATCGCCTGCTCGAGGATGTACATCAGGTGCACCGGATCGGCGGCCACTTCCTTCGTGTCGTAGTTGAAGGTTTCCGACAGCACCTTGAAGGCGAAGCGGGTGCTGACCCCGGTCATGCCCTCGTCGACGCCGGCGGCGTCGCGGTACTCCTGCACGGACTTCGCCTTGGGATCGACGTCCTTCAGGTTCTCGCCGTCATAGACCCGCATCTTCGTGTAGAGCGAGGAATTCTCGTGCACGGCAAGCCTTGTCGAGACGGTGAAGCGGCTGAGCGTTTCCAGCACTTCCGGCGCGCACGGGTTCTTGGCGAGCTCGCTTTCGCGCAGGAGCTTCTCGTAGATCTGCCGTTCCTCGGTGACGCGCAGGCAGTAGGGCACCTTGACCACGAGGATGCGGTCGAGGAAGGCCTCGTTGTTCTTGTTGTTCTTGAACTGCAGCCACTCGGATTCGTTGGAGTGCGCCAGCACGATGCCCTGATAGGGGAAGGCGCCGAAGTTCTCCGTGCCGTTGTAGTTGCCTTCCTGGGTCGCGGTCAGCAGCGGATGCAGCACCTTGATCGGCGCCTTGAACATCTCGACGAATTCGAGCAGGCCCTGCGTCGTCCGGTTCAGGCCGCCGGAGTAGGAATAGGCGTCCGGATCGGCCTGGCTGTAGTTTTCCAGCTGGCGGATGTCCACCTTGCCGACCAGCGAGGAGACGTCCTGGTTGTTCTCGTCGCCCGGTTCGGTCTTGGCGATCGCGATCTGGCGCAGCCGCGACGGCAGCATCTTGACGACGCTGAACTTGGAGATGTCGCCGCCGACCTCGTCGAGCCGCTTGGCGGCCCAGGGCGAGATCAGCCCGGTGAGGCGCCGCCGGCCGATGCCGTACTTGTCTTCCAGGAGGTCGGCCATGCGCTCGGGATGGAACAGGCCGAGCGGGCTTTCGAAGATGGGGCTGACCTTGCCGTCCACCATCAGCGTGTAGATCGGCTTCACTTCCATCAGCTTCTTCAGCCGTTCGGCGAGCGAAGACTTGCCGCCGCCGACCGGGCCGAGCAGGTAGAGAATCTGCTTGCGTTCCTCCAGCCCCTGCGCCGCATAGCGGAAGTAGCCGACGATCCGCTCGATCGTGTCCTCCATGCCGTAGAATTCGGAGAACGCCGGATAGATCTTGATGGTGCGGTTGGAGTAGATGCGCCCGAGCCGTTCGTCGGCGCTGGTATCGATCAGGGTAGGCTCGCCGATTGCTTCCACCATCCGCTCCTGGGCGGTGGCGTACATGCTTTTGTCATCTCTGCACGCTAGGAGATATTCCTGAAGAGACATCTCCTCGCGCGCAGTGCTTGAGTAGATCTCCGAGAACAGATTGAAGACGTCGGATTCACCCCTTTGCATGTTTGTCTCCCGAGACAACCGGCTGAAGTCGGATGGAATCAATGCCTGTGGAATCATTATACAGGAAAACGGATTTCATGGATGAATGTTCCTTTCACATAATTGGCATTCCGGGTGAATTGTGTGATCGGAGGTCGCAGGGACCAAGGCGTCCGTCTCGTCGGAGGCGAAGCTTTTCTGGCAGCCAGGGTTCTTGAGCAGAGACTCAGTGCGAACGGCCATGAAGAGTATTGAACACGTCTTTTCGGACCTTGCCAACAGCGTCGGATAGATTGATTCGGCCTGCGACATTTATGCGCACTCCGGCTCCGTGCATCGTCCGGGCATGACCCCGCCGGCGCGCGCGCCGGCACCCTGAAGTCCCCCCTGACAGCCACTCTCTCCGCTCCGCCTCCATCTGCATGTCCGCCGCCGCCCGGCGTTGAAAAAACGGGCGGAACCATTGCTGCAACATGCCGTTGACCTAGCGATGCAAGGAGACAAGGCAGATGCATGAAAAATCGAATCAGAACGAGGTGGAGCGGCGGTCGCTGGCGGTGGAGAGCGCCCTGGTCAATCTCATCGGCGACCTTGCCATGCGCGGCGTCGTGTCCGCCGACGAGGCGGAGAGCGTGCTCGCGACGATCGCCGGCAGCTCAGAACGCTCGGCCGCCCGGGCCGCGGGCGTCCGCACGCTCGTGGAACAGTTGCGCAAGCTGCGCCGCAACGACGGCCTTTCCGCCCCCGGGGCGCCGTCGTTCAAGGCCTGACCCCAAGGCCTGAAGGCGGAACCTGGGGCACATGGCAATGACAGAAGCATGGCCGGGCCGGGCCGGGCCATCTCGCCATGCAGGGCTTGCGGTCCTGCAACGTTTCTTGCCGGGGTTTCCCGCTCCGGCGCGCGGCCGCGAGCGTTCATGCCCCGTCCCCGCGCCTTCTCGCCGTCACAGTCACCCCGCCATCGCAGCTTGACATCGCGCCCTGACTGCGGGACGAGCGACCATCGCCTTCCCATCCGCAAGCCTGCCCGGAGAACCTCCCCAACATGCCCGGTCCCTATGTCGTGCCCGTCCACGGTGATCCCGAACTGCCGAAGGAGGTCGATGTCGTCGTGATCGGCGGCGGCATCATCGGCGCCTCGACGGCGCTGGAGCTTTCCGAGCGGGGCCTGCGCGTCGCCCTGTGCGAGAAGGGCGGGATCGCGCAGGAACAGTCGAGCCGTAACTGGGGCTGGGTCCGGATCGCCTGCCGCGACCCGCGCGAGGTGCCGCTGATGGCGCAATCGCTGCAGATCTGGGACACGCTCGACCGGCGCACCGGTCGCGACACCGGCTTCAAGCGCGCCGGCATCATCTTCACCTCCTCGACCGAGCAGGAATTTGCCGACCACAGCCGCTGGATCAACAACCTCGATGGCTATGACATCGAGGCGCGCATGCTGGGCGGCGCCGAGTTCAGCGCGATGTATCCGGGCACGACGATGAAGCTGAAGGGCGCGCTCTATACGCCGACCGATGCCCGCGCCGAGCCGCAGAAGGCGGCCCCCGCCATCGCCGAGGCGGCGAGGGCGAGCGGGGCTGCCATCCTCACCGAATGCGCGGTGCGCGGCATCGAGACGGCTGCGGGCGCGGTCTGCGGCGTCGTCACCGAGCGCGGCGCCATCGCCTGCAGGGCGGTCGTGCTCGCCGGCGGCGCCTGGTCCAGCCTGTTCGCCGGCACGCTCGGCATCCACCTGCCGCAGCTGAAAGTTCTGAACTCCGTCATTCGGACCAGGCCGCTGGAAGGCGCGCCCGAACAGACGATGTGGGCCACCGGCTTCGCCTTCCGCAAGCGCCAGGACGGCGGCTACACGGTCGCCTCCGGCCACGAGAACATCGTCGACATCGTGCCGAAGTCCTTCCGTTTCGCCCGCGATTTCATCCCTGCCCTGAAGAAGGAATGGCGCTCCCTGAAGTTCCGCGCCGGCTGGCGCTTCTTCGACGAGGCGCGGATCGCAAACGGCTGGGCGCTGGACGAGCCGAGCCCGTTCGAATATTGCCGCGTCCTCGATCCGGTGCCGTCGCGGAAGATGGCGGACAACGCGCTCGCCAACCTGCGGCGCGCCTTTCCGGTGTTCGACCGGGCGCAGGTCGCGCAGCGCTGGGGCGGCATGATCGACGTCACCCCCGATGCGGTGCCGGTGATCTCCGCCGTCGACAAGATCCCCGGCTTCCACATCGCCACCGGCTTTTCCGGCCACGGCTTCGGCATCGGCCCGGGCGCGGGGCGGCTGATAGCCGACCTCGTCACCGGCGACACCCCGATCGTGGACCCGAGGGATTTCCGCCTGTCGCGCTTCACCGACGGCTCGAAGATAGAGCTGGTCAGCGGCTTCTGATCGCGCAGCGCCCGCAGGCCCGCACCGCCGCCGTCACGCCTCGATGGCGCGCCGCATCCGGTCGTAGCAGCAGCAACTGCGCCCGTGCAGGAGATGGCGGTTGCGCACGGTCAGGCGGCCGCGGTTGTAGGCGATGGCGCCGGCATTCATCAGGTCGGTGCAGACGGCGTTGACCGTCGCCCGCCGCAGCGCCAGCAGTTGCGACACGGCCTCCTGGGTGATGTGGAACTCGTCGCCCGCCATCCGGTCGTGCGCCTGCAGCAGCCACCGCGAGACGCGCTGCTCGGCCGTGTGCCGGCTGTTGCAGGCAGCCTGTTCCATCAGTTGCTCGATGAAGGCGCGGACATAGCCGTACATCGCCGCCCGCATCCCCTCGAACCGGTGAAGCGCCTGCTCGAATTCGGCCACCGCGATCCACAGCGCCCGGCCGGGCACCTGCACGACGGAGCGGCCGAGCGCCTTGCCGCCGCCGAGCACCACGGCCAGCCCGAGCGCACCCTCGCATCCGAGCGAGGCCTTCTCCACATGCCTGCCGCTGGCGATGTCGGTGACGTAGGATATCACCCCCTCCAGCGGGAAGACGATATGGGTCAGCGGCGCGCCGTCGTCGAAAACGGTATCGCCCGCAAGTATCGGGCGTATGTCGCCCCGTTCAAGCAGGAAATCGCGAACGTCCGGCCGCAATGAGGCAAGGACGCGATTGCCCGCAAAGGTGGTCGTGTTGTCTTCTTCAGTCACGGATGGCCCCAGCATGTGCTGGTTCTATTTGTAACACTAATTACCGCAGGTTTAAATCCGAATTAATTTCTTGTTAAGTACGCTATGTGTCATAACAATACAATTTGGCTGTCCCGCGATGAGAAAGAGACGGGACGTTCGACTGCGGAAAGCCAAGGAAAATGATGCCGATGGATTTCGGCGCGGGGCGGATATTCTTGCCGGCGCGCACCACCGAAGTCTCCGCGCCGGCGTGGATCTACCCTAGGCTGTGTTTTCGAGCCAGTGCGAGAGGCCGCGCGCCGCGGCGCGGCCGCTGGCGAGGCAGGCGGTCAGCAGATAGCCGCCCGTCGGCGCCTCCCAGTCGAGCATTTCGCCGGCCGCAAAGACGCCCGGCATGGCGCCCAGCATGAAGCTTCCGTCGATCCCGCTCCAACTGATCCCCCCGGCAGACGAGATCGCTTCGGCGATGGGCCGCGGGCGCAGCAGCGGCACCGGCAGCGCCTTGATGAGCCGCGCCAGCTCGTCGGGCGCATATCGCCCGGCATCGGGCATGAGTTCGCGCAGGAGGCCGGCCTTGACGCCGGCAAGGCCGGCGCCCTTGCGCAGCCGGTTGGCGAGGCTGGCCTTGGTGTCCTGCCTTGCGAGGTCGCGTGCGATGCGGGCCGCCTCCCGTCCCGGCGCGAGGTCGAGGACGAGGCTTGCCGCCCCCTCCGCCTCGATCCGGTCGCGAAGCGCTGCGGCATGCGCATAGACGAGGCTGCCCTCGATCCCGTGCCGGGAGACGACGAATTCGCCGGGAAAGGTGCCGGCGTCGGACGTCGCGGTCGTTCCCTTGAGCGGTTCGCCGGCGAACCGCGCGGTGAAGCCCGCGTTCCAGGCGACGTCGAAGCCGCAATTGGCGGGACGGAAGGGGACGACGGGTACGCCCCGCCCGCGCAGCGTCTCCACCCACGAAGCGTCCGAGCCGAGCCGCGGCCAGCTCGCGCCGCCGAGTGCAAGGACGACGGCACGGCAGGAGACGGTCCTGTGCCCCTCCTGCGTCTCGAAGACGACCGCCTCGCCATCGAAGCCGATCCAGCGATGGCGCGTGTGGATCGTCACGCCCTGCTGCTCCAGCCGGCGCAGCCACGAGCGCAGCAGCGGCGAGGCCTTCATCGCCGTCGGAAAGACCCGGCCGGAGGTGCCGACGAAGGTCTCGACGCCGAGGCCGGCCGCCCAGTTGCGCACGTCCGCCGGCGTGAACGCCTCAAGCGCCGGCCCGAGCCGTCCGGACGCGGTGCCGAAACGTGCGGCGAAGCGGGAGAACGGCTCGGAATGGGTGATGTTGAGGCCGGATTTTCCGGCGAGCAGGAACTTGCGCGCGACCGTCGGCATCGCCTCGTAGACGGCGACCGGCCGCCCCGCTGCCGACAGCACCTCGGCGGCCGCAAGGCCCGCTGGCCCGCCGCCGATCACCGCGATCTCGTCCTGTGCCATTCCGCAAGCCGTCTCCGTTTCCGCACGGCGCACTCTTGGCTTGCGGGCGGCGATGGCGCAAGTCTGATCCGCGGTCGAATCGGATTGTCGGCGCTGCGCGCAAAACTATGCTGCGGTTCTGCGGCCGCGACACGCGCCGTTTCAAGGGCCGGAGCGCGCGATAGGCCTTGGCGGGGATGGAAGGCAGAAGGGAAGGGAAGCGATGACAACGGGCGCCCGGGACGACATAGCCGTCAATCTGCGGATCGATTTCTCGCGCGAGGACCGGCTCGGGCGCGGCAAGATGATGCTTCTGGCCCGGATCCGGGAGACGGGTTCGATCTCGGCCGCCGGCCGGTCGATGGATATGTCCTACCGCCGCGCCTGGCTCCTCGTCGACATGATGAACCGCATGTTCGCCAGCCCGGTCGTGGAATCCCAGCGCGGCGGCCGGCAGGGCGGCGGCGCGGTCGTCACGGCCTTCGGCGAGGAACTGCTGGCCCGGTTCCGGGCGATGGAGGCCAAGGCGAGGGCCGCGATCGGCGACGATCTCGACTGGCTGCGCGCCAACCTCTCGTCCGACCTCCGTAAACGGCAGGCCGAGGCTAGCGAGGGTCGAGCGCGACCGTCTTGATGACGGCGAAGACGGTCTTGCCGGGGTGAAGGGCGAGCCGCTCGCCGGAGAGCGCCGTCACCCGGGCGTGGACGATATCGCCGCCGCAATCGATCCGGACGGTGATCATGCCTTCGTCGTCGTCGGCGATCGCCTCGATCGTGCCTTCCAGGATGTTCAGCGCGCTGATGCCTTCCGGCCGGCTGGTGGCGAGCATCACGTCGCGGGCGGGGATATGCAGCCGCACGGTCTTGCCGGCCTCGACGGTGGCGTTCGGCACATGGATCGTGTTGCCCTTCAGCCGCACCGTCGCCAGCCGGTGCGGCGGATCGAAGGCCTCGACCACGCCCGCAAGCACGCTGCCGGCCTCCCGGCGATGGGCGGCAGTCGGCAGCCCGGGGCGGCTCAGCACCTCCGAAACCGGCCCGATCGCCTCGACCCTGCCGTCGCGCAGCACCACCACCCGGTCGGCAAGCTGCGCCACCTCGTGGACGGCATGGCTGACATAGACGATCGGCACGTTCGTCTCGTCCCGCAGCCGTTCCAGATAGGGCAGGATCTCGGCCTTGCGCTCCTCGTCGAGGGCTGCGAGCGGCTCGTCCATCAGAAGCAGCCGCGGCGCGGAGAGCAGCGCCCGGCCGATCGCGACGCGCTGACGCTCGCCGCCGGAAAGGTTGGCCGGCCGCCGCTCCAGAAGATGGCCGATGCCGAGAAGGTCGACAACCCTGTCGAAGCGCTCGGGGACGGCGTCGCGCGGCGCGAACCAGCGGCCGTAGGTCAGGTTGCCCTTGACGGTCAGGTGCGGGAACAGCCGCGCCTCCTGGAAGACGTAGCCGAAGCGGCGCCGGTGCTTCGGCACGAAGAGGCCCCGCTTCCTGTCGACCAGAACGTCGCCGTCCAGCGCGATGCGGCCTTCGTCCGGGCGGATCAGGCCGGCGATCGCGCGCACGAGCGAGGTCTTGCCGGAGCCGGAGCGGCCGAACAGCGCGGTGACGCCCCCCTCCGCCTCGAAGCCGGCATCGAGATGAAAATCGCCGAACCGGTGGCGGACATGGACGGAGAGCGTCATTCGAAGTTCACCCGCTTGCCGATCATGTGCGCCATGAACTCGGAGGCGAGCAGGGCCGCCATCGAGATCACGATCGCGACGATCGTCAGCCGCATCGCGCCGAGGTCGCCGCCCGGCACCTGGGTGAAGGTGTAGATCGCCGCCGACAGCGTCTGCGTCTCGCCGGGGATGTTGGAGACGAAGGTGATCGTCGCGCCGAATTCTCCCATCGACTTGGCGAAGGACAGGATCATCCCGGCGATCACGCCGGGCAGGATCAGCGGCAGGGTGACGGTGAGGAACACCCAGATAGGGCTGGCGCCGAGCGTGCCGGCGGCGTCCTCCAGCTTGCGGTCGACAGCGTCGAGCGAGAGCCGGATCGAGCGGACCAGCAAGGGAAAGCCCATTACCGCGCAGGCGAGCGCGGCCCCCGTCCAGCGGAACGAGAAGACGATGCCGAGATACTGGTCGAGGAAGGCGCCGATTGGCCCCTTACGGCCGAACAGGATCAGGAGCAGGAAGCCGGTGACGACGGGCGGCAGGATCAGCGGCAGGTGGACAATGCCGTTGAGGACCGATTTGCCGACGAAGCGGCCGCGCGACAGCGCGAGTGCGACGAGGATGCCGAAGGGCAGGCTGGCGGCGACCGCGACGGTGGACACCAGCAGGCTGAGCCGGATCGCCGTCAGTTCCTCTTCACTCAGGGTCAGCCAGTCCAATTCGGGTCAACTCACGATCTTGCGGGGCGGCCTAGGCGTTCGGCCGGAATGCGGAATGACGGGCAGGATAGCGCCATATCCCTAAAGAAAACGCCGCGCGCCGGGAAGGGCGCGCGGCGCGGCAAGGATGCGGGATCACTTCAGGATGGTGAAGCCCTGCTCGGTGAAGAAGGGGGCCGCCGCGTCCGACTTCAGGAAGTCGAGATAGGCGGCAGCGTCGGCGCTCTTCGATTCCGTCAGGATCGCGACCGGGTAGATAATCGGCGGATGGCTGTCTTCGGGGAAGGTGCCGACGACCGCGACACCCGGGTCGGCTGCGGCGTCCGTCTGGTAGACGATGCCATAGGGCGCCTCGCCGCGGGAGACCAGCGCCAGCGCCGCGCGCACGCTTTCGGCGCCGGCGACCTTGCTTTCGACGGACGACCAGGCGCCGAGCTTTTCCAGGGCGGCCTTGCCGTACTTGCCGGCCGGCACGCTGTCGACCGCACCCATGGCGAGCTTGCCGTCGCCGACGAGGGCGGAAAGATCGAAGCCCTCCTTGATCTCGACCGGTTGGGCTGCATCCTTCGGGGCGACGAGCACGATGCGGTTGCCGAGCAGGTTCGAGCGCGTGTCGTCCTTGATCAGCTTCTTCTCCGCCACGTAGTCCATCCAGGCGAGGTCGGCGGAGATGAAGACGTCGGCCGGCGCGCCGGCCTCGATCTGCTTGGCGAGCGCCGAGCTTGCCGCATAGGATACCGTCGTCTCCGTCGCCTTTTCCTTCGCCCAGGCCGCATTGGCGGCGTCGAGGGCATTCTTCAGGCTGGCGGCCGCGAAGACGGTGACCTTGTCTGCGGCCGACGCCTGCGTGCCCAGGGCGGCGACGCCCAGCCAGGCGAGGGCGAAGGAGGCGAGGGCGGCCTTCGCCAGATGACGACGTTTGAACTCCATGTCCGTGCTCCTGTTGTGCGAGATATTCCAAGGAATATAACGCTGTCAGGCTGTTGGCTAGTGTTATGTTCGTAGAAATATATCGCTTGCGCAAAGCCCGCCCGCCCGCGACAGTGCGCGAACAGGGATATGCGGGCGGTCTGCCTTGGGACGACAGGAGTGCGGCATGGTGCGGGAAAACGAAATCCGGGAGAACGAGGTTGCGGTCACCCCGCCCGAATCCGTGGATGCGGGGCTGACCTTCATCGGCCGCATCCGCACGCCGTGGGATTCGCGGCTTCTGTGTCCGCGCCAGGGCCGTCACGACGGGCCGCAGTGCCGGATCGAGATCTTCGAGCCGTGGGTGCCCGCACTTGCCGGCGTCGAGGCGTTCGAGCGGCTGGAGGTGCTCTACTGGCTGGACCGGTCGCGGCGCGACCTCGTGCTGCAGAGCCCGGCCAGCAACGGCAAGGTGCACGGGACCTTCTCGCTGCGCACGCCGGTCCGCCCCAATCCGATCGGCACGTCGATCGTGGTCCTCGACGGGATCGAGGGCAATGTCCTGCTGGTGCGCGGCCTCGATTGCCTCGACGGCACACCGCTGCTCGACCTCAAGCCGGACCGCTCGCTGTTCAAGCCGATCGCCCCGCCCCAGCCGGGTGATTTCGAGACCGGTGAGCAAAAGGCCGCAAACTATTGCCAGAAGGCGTGAGGGCAGCCGGCAGGCCGGACGTCCTCTCTGCCCCTTACATCTGCGCCGACATGCCGCCATCGACCGTCAGCGTGATGCCGTTGACGAAACTCGCGGCCGGGGAGGCGAGGAAGAGGGCGGCCGGCGCCAGCTCCTCCGGCCGGCCCCAGCGCCTGAGCGGGATGCGGACGTCGACATAGGCCTGCACCCGTGCGTCTTCCGCCATGGCCCGGTTCGGATCGGTGACGAACCAGCCGGGCGCGATCGCGTTGACCGTCAGGTTGTCCGAGCCGAACTCGACGGCGAGCGAGCGGGTCAGGGCTTCAAGCCCGCCCTTCGAGGCGGTGTAGGCGGCGTCCGGTGCACGCGCGATCCGCGCTGCGATCGAGGTCACGAAGATCAGCCGCCCCGCCGCCGATTGCCGCAGGAGCGGCAGGGCCGCCCGCGCCAGCCGGTAGGCCGCCGTCAGGTTCACGTCGAGAAGCGCTGCGAAGGCCGCCCCGTCCAGCGCCTCGGTCGGGCGGCGGTCGCGCAGGCTCGCCGCATGCACGACCGCGTCCAGGCCGCCCAGCGTCTCGGCCGCCTGCCGCACGATCCCTTCCGCATCGGCGGAGAGGTCGCCGGGGAGCGCCGAGGCCGCAAGACCCTCGTCGCGCAATTGCGCCGCATGGCTCTCGAGCAGGTCCCGGTCGCGGCCGTTGAGGGCGACCGTGGCCCCCTCCCGCGCAAAGGCGCGGGCGATCTCCAGCCCCAGCCCGCGGGTCGCGCCCGTCACGAGTATGCGTCGCTTGCCATCGGTCATCTGAACCCTCGCATGTTGGCCGGTCTGTCTGTTGGTCAGCGCCGCCGCGCCGTCCGCATGCTGCATTCCTAGAGAGATCGCCCGAAGATGGGAACGCGAAAAATACGCGTCGGACCGGGAGGTGCCGTCTCGCCGGGGCCATCCCGCGTCTTGTGGGAGCGGCTAGAGCTCGTGCACCATCTTCGAAGGCGTCGAAAGCAGTTCGCCCTCGGGCGGCTGCGTATTGCTGCCGGAACCCGACGTCTGCTGCAAGACGACGATGCTCAGGATCGAGACGACCATGACCATGAGAACGATCAGCAATATCCGTGCCGGCATGAGCCCTTCCTTTCGTAGGGCTGGAAAACGGAGCAGGTGGCCTTAGGTTCCACGGAAAGGCACTCTACCTGCGGGCGGCCGCGCTCCGCCACCCGTTTTCCTCAGAGCACCTTGCCGGGGTTGAGGATCCCCTTCGGATCGAGCGCCTGCTTGACCAGTCGCATAGTTGCGATCTCCTCCGGGCTGCGCGAACGGTCGAGATAGGGCCGCTTCAGCGTGCCGATACCGTGCTCGGCGGAAATCGAGCCGTTGAAGCGCTGCACCAGATCGTAGGCGATCGCGTCGACCACATGCAGGTCGTCTTCCGACGCATCGCCGACCGAAACGGCAATGTGCAGGTTGCTGTCGCCGACATGGCCGAAGAAGGAGACATGGGCGCCGGGAAAGCGCTGCAGCAGTGCTGTCTCGCACGCCTCGGCAAAGCGCCCGATCTCGCCGATCGGCAGGCTGACGTCGAGATTGACCAGCGACGGCAGGAGCTGCCCCATCATGTGACCTTCGCGAACCGACCAGAAGCGCAGCACGTCCTTCTCCGACTGGGCGACCAGCGCATCGACGATCAGTTCCTCCTCGAGCGCCTCGCCGAGGAAGGCCTCGAAGCGTTCGCGCGCCGCATCCGAACCGTCGTCGTCCTGCTCGACGATGACGAGGAAGGGATGCTCGGCGTTAAACAGCTTCACCCCTGCTGCGCGCGCATTGAAACCGACATAGCTCTGCCACATGGCCTCGAAGGCGGAGAGGGCGGAAAGTCCGCGCTGCGCCTTGTTGAGGAACGCAACGACGGCCTCGTAGCTATCGAGCGCCGCCAGCGCCGTCTGCCGGCCGGGCGTCGACGGCTTCAGCTTCAGCACGGCGCGGGTGACGATGCCGAGCGTTCCCTCCGCGCCGATGAAGAACTGGCGCAGGTCGTAGCCGGTGTTGTTCTTCGTCATCTTGTTCAGCATCGGCAGCACGGTGCCGTCGGCAAGCACCACCTCCAGCCCCAGCACGTTGTCGCGCGTCACGCCGTGCCGGATCACTCGGATGCCGCCGGCATTGGTGGAGATGGTGCCGCCGATCTGGCAGCTCCCCCGCGCGCCGAGGTCGATCGGCAGCAGCATGCCGGCCTCCGCCGCCGCGTTCTGCGCGGTCTCCAGCATGGTGCCGGCCCTGACCGTCATCGTCCCTGCCGCCGTGTCGATCTCCTCGATCCCGGCAAGGTTTTCCAGCGAGATGGCGATTTCGCCGCCTGCGGCATTGGCGCCGCCGGCGAGCCCGGTCAATCCGCCCTGCGGGATGACCGGCTGCCCGTGCGCGTGGCAGATGCGCAGCGCCGCCGAGACATCCTCGACCGTCCTCGGGCGGATGACGGCAAGCGGCAGGATCCGCCCCATCAGGCTCTCGTCGCTCCGGTAGCGCTCGCCGATCGCGGTGCCGGCCAGCACCAGATCCGGGCCCAGCGCGGTCGTCAGTTCGTCAATGATGCTCATGGTCGGCTTTCCTGTGCGGTGCGATGGACCTGATTATCCGGCGACCGCGCCGAATGCAACGGCACGGTCCGAGCGGTCGAAGAGGGCGTGTCAACGACAAGTGTCTGAAATTTCAACAATTTCACAGTCATCAGGATTTTTCTTGGCACTCTTGACTCCGGATATTCCACCTCCATAATGATCAGATGTCAGACCAATTTGAGAAGCTGACACGAAACGGGGAACAGGCCGCATGACGGCGAGAATGGATGCCAAGCCGGCGATCATGCCATTGCCGCCGATGGATCGGGCGCGCCAGGTGACCGAGGCGCTGGCCACCTATATCGGCCAGGCCAATCTCAGGGCCGGCGACCGGCTGCCGGCCGAGCGCGAACTGATGGCGGCCCTTGCCGTGGGCCGTTCCACCATCCGCGAGGTCATCCGCCATTTCCAGGCTCTCGGCGTCATGGAAACGCGCAAGGGCAGCGGCACCTACCTGCTGAAACCCGTCACGACCGCGACGATCCACATGCCGCTCTCTTTCGACGCGGCGCACCTGCGCGATGCGCTGCTGCAGACGCTGGAAGTTCGCCGCGGCATCGAATGCGAGGCCAACATGGTGGCCGCCCGCCGGCGCACCGCCGGTGATCTCGTCGTGATCGAGGAGAAGCTCGACGCGATGGAGCGGGTGCACCTCGCCAAGGGCACATCGGGTCCGGAAGATCTGGCCTTCCACCTCGCCATCTACGACGCCACCCACAATCCGCTGTTCCGCCAGTTGTTGGAGCAGATGCGCGAGATGTTCGAACGCTTCTGGGACGAACCCTTCGACCGGCCGGATTTCGCCCGCCGTTCCTTTCCGTTCCACCGCACGCTCTTCAACGCGATCGCAGCGCAGGACACCGAGGCTGCCCGACGCGAAACGCTCAAGATTCTCGACGTCGTCGAGGAAGACATCAAGGAAATGTCAAAATGATCAACGGCTCCGACCCGTTCGAGCTCGCCTCCCTCATCGTCGCCCATGACGAGAGCAACGCCTTCGAGGCCGTGGTGCCGCCGATCGTGCAGACCTCGCTCTTCACCTTCTCCTCCTATGACGAAATGGTGCAGGCCTATCGCGGCGAGATCGTCCGGCCGATCTACACCCGCGGCCTGAACCCGACCGTGCGGGCCTTCGAGGAGATGCTGGCGAAGCTGGAGGGCGGCGAGGACGCCATGGGCTTTGCCAGCGGCATGGCTGCGATTTCGTCCACCGTGCTGTCCTTCGTCGAGCCGGGCGACCGCATCGTCGCTGTCAGGCACGTCTATCCCGACGCCTTCCGCCTGTTCGGCACCATCCTGAAGCGGATGAAGGTCGAGGTGACCTATGTCGACGGCCGCGACGAGGAGGCGGTCGCGCGCGCGCTGCCCGGCGCGAAGCTGTTCTACATGGAAAGTCCGACGAGCTGGGTCATGGACGCCCACGACGTCGGCGCGCTGGCAGCGCTCGCGAAACGCCACGGGATCGTCTCCGTCATCGACAACAGCTGGGCGAGCCCGGTCTTCCAGAAACCGCTGTCGCTCGGTGTCGATCTCGTCCTGCATTCGGCCTCGAAGTATCTCGGCGGCCACAGTGACGTCGTCGCCGGCGTCGTCACCGGTTCGAAGGAGATGATCGGCCGCATCCGCGCCGAGGCCTATCCCTATCTCGGCGGCAAGCTCTCGCCCTTCGATGCGTGGCTGCTGGTGCGCGGCCTGCGCACCCTGCCGATCCGCATGAAGGCGCACGAGGCCTCGGGCCTCGAAATCGCCCGCCGCCTGCAGGCGCTGGACATCGTGGAAAGCGTGCAGCATCCGGCACTCGCCAACCGCCTGCCGCCGGGCCTGACCGGCACCTCCGGCCTGTTCTCCTTCGTCTTCCGCGAGGGCATAGACATCCGCGCCTTCGCCGACAGGCTGGACCTGTTCAAGCTGGGCGTCAGCTGGGGCGGCCACGAGAGCCTGATCGTGCCGGGTCAGGTGGTGCTGCAGCAGAAGGCCGAACCTAATTCCGCGCAGGCCTTCGGCATCCATCCGCGGTCCGTGCGTCTCCATGTCGGCCTCGAGGGAACCGAGGCCCTGTGGAGTGATCTGGAGGCGGCGATTGCAGCCGCTTCCCAAGACTAAAGAGCAATAAACCAAAGCCCAAAAGGGGAGCGACCATGAAGAAACTGCTGACTGCCACATTGTTCGCCGCGATGATGTCGGGGACGGCACTCGCCGACACGACGCTGAAGCTCGTCGAGGTGATTACCAGTCCCGAGCGCACCGAGACGCTGAAATCGATCGTCGGCAAGTTCGAGGCTGCAAACCCCGGCACCAAGGTCGAGATCATCTCGCTACCCTGGGGCGAGGCCTTCCAGAAGTTTGCCACCATGGTCTCCGCCGGCGAGATCCCCGACGTGATGGAGATGCCCGACACCTGGCTGTCGCTCTATGCCAACAACGGCATGCTGGAGAGCCTTGAGCCCTACCTTTCCAAGTGGGAGCACACCTCGGGCCTGACGTCCCGCGCGCTCGAACTCGGCCGCGACGTCAACGACACCGCCTACATGCTGCCCTACGGCTTCTATCTCCGGGCCATGTTCTACAACAAGAAGCTGCTCGAAGAGGCGGGCGTCGGCGAGCCGCCGAAGACGATGGACGAGTTCGCGGAAGCCGCCAAGAAGGTCTCGGCATTGCCCGGCAAGTCCGGCTACTGCCTGCGCGGCGGCCCGGGTGGCCTGAACGGCTGGATGATGTTCGGCGCCACCATGGCCGGCGACAACAAGTTCTTCAACGAGGACGGCACCTCGACCATGAACAGCGAGGGCTGGGTCAAGGGCCTGACCTGGCTGATCGACCTCTACAAGAACGGCTATGCGCCCAAGGACAGCGTCAACTGGGGCTTCAACGAGATCGTCGCCGGCTTCTACAGCGGCACTTGCGCCTTCCTCGACCAGGACCCGGACGCGCTGATCGCGATCGCCGAGCGCATGAAGGCTGAGGACTACGGCATCATGACCATGCCGAAGGGCCCTGATGGCAAGACCTTCCCGACCATCGGCTACGCAGGATGGTCGATGATGGCCAACAGCGAGAACAAGGATCTCTCCTGGAAGCTGATCGAGACGCTGGAGGGCCCGGAAGGCAACATCGAGTGGAACAAGCGCACCGGCGCGCTGCCGGTCCACACCTCCGCCGAGAAGGACCCCTTCTATGCCAGCGAGCAGTTCAAGGGCTGGTTCGCCGAACTGGAGGACAAGGACGCCGTTCCGACGGTCATGCCGACCTACCTGGAGGAGTTCGCCTTCTTCAAGGATTCGCTCGTCATCCAGACCTCGCAAAAGGCGCTGCTTGGCGAGATCACGCCGCAGGAACTGGCCGACCAGTGGGCCGAGTATCTGACCAAGGCGCAGCAGAAGTACCTGGCGAAGAAGTAGGCCGGGCAGCGAACGCTGCGGGCGTGAGCGTGTCGTCTCACAGCTGGCTTGATCCTTTCAAGCGCTGGCGCAGACGGCCCCTCACCCCGCCTCCGCTCCGCTCGGCGCACCCTCTCCCCGCAAGCGGGGCGAGGGGGAACGGAAGCGTTGCGGCTTGTTCCTTCTCCCCGCCTGCGGGGAGAAGGTGCCGGCAGGCGGATGAGGGGCACAGCCACGGCCTGTCCCCGAGCGCTCCACTTCGAAACTTCCGAGGCGCCGCCCACGCACAGCGCCTCGGCCAGAAACGCCAACGGAAGACTTGCGATGATGCACCAGCCGATCCAGAAGCATCGCCCGCCGCTCAGGAAGCGGCTTGCCGATGCGTCGGAGCCCTATCTCTATAGCGCGCCGGCGCTGATCCTGATCGCCGCGGTCATGCTGGTGCCGCTCGTCGTCGGCATTTCCTATGCCTTCCGGGACATCCAGCTGCTGAACCCGTTCTCCGGTGGCTTCGTCGGCCTCGACCATTTTCGCGCGCTCGGGCAGGACCAGGCCTTCTTCGGCGCGCTGCGCAATACGCTGTGGTGGACGGGCGCCTCGGTGTTCTTCCAGTTCACTTTCGGCCTGATCCTGGCGCTGCTGCTCGACAAGCCGTTCTATGGCCGCGGCCTCGTCCAGGCGCTGGTCTTTCTGCCCTGGGCGGTGCCGAGCTTCCTCGCCGGCCTCAACTGGGCCTGGCTGTTCAATCCGGTGATCGGCCCGCTGCCGCACTGGTTCGTGGCGCTCGGCCTGATGGACGAGCCGCACAATATCCTCTCCGATCCGCATCTCGCCATGTGGGGGCCGATCGTGGCGAACGTCTGGTGGGGCATCCCCTTCTTCGCCATCACCCTGCTCGCCGCCCTGCAGGCGATCCCGCGCGACCTTTACGAAGCCGCCAGCATCGACGGCGCCGGCCCGGTGCAACGCTTCCTGTCGATCACCCTGCCGTTTCTCGCACCGACGATCGCGATCACCGTGTTGCTGCGCACCGTCTGGATCTCCAATTTCGCCGACCTGATCGTCGTCATGACCAATGGTGGCCCGGCCGATCGCACCCAGATCGTCGCCAGCTACATCTTCACCCAGGCCTTCAGGCGGCTCGATTTCGGCTATGCCTCGGCGATCGCGCTCGTGCTGCTGGCGTTGCTGCTGGTCTATTCGATGCTGATCGTGCTGCTCCGCCAGACCATGCTGAACAAGGGCTGAACCCATGAGACCCGGCAAGCTTCTCCTCATCGGCGCCCATCGCGGGGCGATCCTCGTCTATGTGGTCTTCGCGCTGTTTCCGCTGTTCTGGCTGTTGAAGGTCTCGGTGACGCCGAACGACCTGCTCTACAGCGAGGGCGTGCGCATGTGGCCGTCGCGCACGACCTTCGAGCATTTCAACTTCGTCATCGCCCACAGCGCCTTTCCGACCTTTTTCAAGAACAGTCTGATCGTGTCGGGCGCCACCGCCGTCGTCGTCACCATCCTCGCCTCGCTGTCCGGTTATGCGCTGTCGCGCTTCTCCTTCCGGGCGAAGTACTGGATCGTGGCGCTGATGCTGATCACCCAGATGTTTCCGCTGGTCATGCTGGTGGCGCCGATCTTCAAGATGCTCTCGCCGCTGGGGCTGACCAACAGCCTCACCGGTCTCGTCATCGTCTATTCCGCCTTCAACGTCCCCTTCGCCACCTTCCTGATGCAGTCCTTCTTCGACGGCATCCCGAAGGACCTGGAGGAGGCGGCGATGATCGACGGCGCCACCCAGTTCGTCGCCTTCCGCCAGATCATCCTGCCGCTGACGCTGCCGGGCATCGCCGCCACCCTCGGCTTCGTCTTCACCGCCGCCTGGAGCGAGCTGTTGTTCGCGCTGATGCTGATTTCTGGCAACGATGCGGCGACTTTCCCGGTCGGACTCCTGACCTTCGTCTCCAAGTTCTCGGTCGATTTCGGGCAGATGATGGCCGCCGGCGTGCTCGCGCTGATCCCGGCCTGCCTGTTCTTCCTCCTCATCCAGCGCTACCTCGTGCAGGGCCTGACGGCCGGCGCGGTCAAGGGATAATTGTCATGGCTTCCATCGATATCGAAAGTGTGCGCAAGAGCTACGGCCCGTTTCCCGTCCTGCACGGTGTCGATCTCACCATCAGGGACGGCGAGTTCATCGTCCTCGTCGGCCCCTCCGGCTGCGGAAAATCGACACTTTTGCGCATGATCGCGGGGCTGGAGGAGGTGACCTCCGGCGACATCCGCATCTCCGGCAACCGCGTCAACGATCTCGCGCCGAAGGACCGCGACATCGCCATGGTGTTCCAGTCCTACGCGCTCTACCCGCACATGAGCGTGGCCGACAACATGAGCTACAGCCTGCGGCTCCGGAAGACGGCGAAAGAGAAGATCGCAAGTGCTGTCGGCGGTGCCGCCGCCAAGCTCGGGCTGGAGCCGCTTCTGGAGCGCCGGCCGAAGGCGCTGTCCGGCGGCCAGCGCCAGCGCGTCGCCATGGGCCGCGCCATCGTCCGCAAGCCCAAGGCGTTCCTGTTCGACGAACCGCTCTCCAATCTCGACGCCCGCCTGCGCGAACAGATGCGCGCCGAGATCAAGAAGCTGCACGCCGATCTCAAGGCCACCTCGATCTACGTCACCCACGATCAGATCGAGGCGATGACGCTCGCCGACCGCATCGTCGCCATGCATGGCGGCGTCGTCCAGCAGGTCGGCTCGCCGCTGGAGCTTTACGACACTCCCGCCAACCTGTTCGTCGCCGGCTTCATCGGATCGCCGGGCATGAACTTCCTCGAGGGGCGCTATGTCGTTCCGGGCGAAGGGAAGGGCGCAGGTATCCGCCTTTCCGACGGCACCGTCGTCCCGGTCGCGAGCCGTACCGGCATCGGTCCGGACGCGACCGTCACCCTCGGCATCCGCCCCGAACACGTCGTCATCAGCGACACCGGCATGCTGGAGGCGAGCGTCGACCTGGTCGAGCCCACCGGCTTCGGCATCATCCTCCACCTCTCCCTGCACGGCCTGCCCTTCAAGATCTTCACCCTCGACCGCGAGGCGCTCTCGGCGGGACCAACGGTGCGCGTCGATTTCCCGCAGAAGTACCTGCACGTCTTCGACGACAAGGGGGATCGGGTGGGGTGAGCATCCCCATTGGGGGAAAGGGCAACGCGCCATCGCACGGCACATTCCCTCTTCTCCCGAGCGTGGAGAAGTGCCGAACGCAGTGAGGCGATGAGGGGGCCTTGCCTTGCCGCCCCCTCATCCGGCCCTTCGGGCCACCTTCTCCCCGAGGGGAGAAGAGGGGAGGCTGTTGCACCGCCAATGACCACGCACCCCCTTGCCCCGCCCTGTCTTCATCGGGCATGAATAGCGCCGCAGTTCGGGAGGAGATCGGCATGGCATTGCAGGCAGGAGAATTCGGTCGCGGCACCTTTGTCGGGCGCATCTGGCGCGCCGAGCGGAGAGGGCCCTCGCTCGTCGTCGTCCGTGACGGCATGCTGGTCGACATCACCAGCAAGGCGGCGCCGACGATGCGCGATCTTCTGGAGATGGACGATCCGGTCGCCCATGTCCGCGCCGCGGCCGGCGAGGTCGTGGCACCGCTTCCGGCCGTGCTCGACAATTCCGTCGAAGGTACCGGCGATCTGTCGCGCGTCCACTTGCTCGCCCCGTGCGACCTGCAGGCGGTCAAGGCCTGCGGCGTCACCTTCGCCCGCTCGATGATCGAGCGCGTCATCGAGGAGAAGGCGGCCGGCAATCCGGCGCTGGCGCAGAAGATCCGCGAGCGCGTCACCGCCATTATCGGCGACAGCCTGCGCGATCTCAAGGCCGGCTCAAACGCGGCCGTCAAGGTCAAGGCGGCGCTGATCGAGGAGGGCGTCTGGTCGCAATATCTGGAGGTCGGCATCGGCCCGGACGCCGAAGTCTTCACCAAGGCGCCGGTGCTCTCCGCCGTCGGCTGGGGCGCCTCTGTCGGCCTGCATCCGGTCTCCAGATGGAACAATCCCGAGCCGGAGATCGTGCTGGCCGTTGACGGTCGCGGCACGGTGAAGGGGGTCACGCTCGGAAACGACGTCAACCTGCGCGACGTCGAGGGCCGCTCGGCGCTGTTGCTCGGCAAGGCGAAGGACAACAACGCCTCTGCCGCCATCGGCCCCTTCATCCGCCTGTTCGACGAGACCTATTCGATCGACGACGTCCGCAGGGCCGATCTCGATCTGACGATCGAGGGCGAGGACGGTTTCGTCCTCAAGGGGTCGAGCACGATGCGCGAGATCAGCCGCGACCCGCTCGACCTCGTCGCCCAGACGATCGGCCGCCACCACCAGTATCCCGACGGCTTCATGCTGTTCATGGGCACGCTGTTTGCCCCGGTCGAGGACCGCGACGTCAAGGGCGAGGGCTTCACGCACAAGATCGGCGACCGGGTGACGATCTCCAATGCCGAACTCGGCGCCCTGACGAACACGGTCCGCCTGTCGACCGAATGCCCGCCCTGGACCTTCGGCATCGCCGAACTGATGCGCAACCTAGCAGGCCGCGACCTGCTCTGAGCGGAAGCCGTTCTCAAAAAGGGTCGGGACGAGGCGTCTGGGCCGAGCGGAGGAGATTGGCAGGACGGCCGGCGTGATCTCGCGGCAGCAACGTGACGTCAATCTGTTGCCCGACTCCGTTCTAGAGATAACGGCAGTCGCGTCCTCAAGGGCTTGTGGCAGACCGGAGACATTGAGTCCAACCCGATCCAGCGTAAATGCACCAGGAATCGGAACGGGATCTCGCGTGAACCGGCGTCCGCAGCTGTTCACATCGGTCGATAGACCCGCATGGCGGTATCGCGCAGCATGTTCTGCCGGGCTGCCGGATCGTGCCGGCCGGTGGCCTCGCGATAGGTCTCGATGAGCGTCGGATAGTCGGTCCACAGCTTCTCGATCGGGAAGTTCGAGCCGAACATCAGGTGGTCGCTGCCGAGGATTTCGACGGCCTGGTCGACGACGAAGCCGATGAGGTCGGCGTCGTTGCGGTGGATGAAGGTGCCGAGCCCGGAGAGCTTGGCATGGAAGTTCTTCATGCGGGCGAACTGCCGCAGCCCCTCCTGCCAGGCCGAGACCGTCTGCGGCTCGCGGTCGACCAGCATGCCGCAATGGGTGAGGATGAAGTCCGTCTCCGGGTTTTCCGCAACGACCCGCGCGCCATCCTTCATCTGCGCCGGAAACAGCTGCAGGTCGAAGGAGAAGCCGTAGTCCTTCAGCCGGGCGATGTTGGCGCGCACGGCCGGATCGATCACCTGCTTCGCATCGGGGGCGAAACGGTATTCCTCGACCGGGTGCCAGTGCAGCTGCATGCGCACGCCGCGCACCAGCGGATAGGCCTTGAGGCGGTCGAGCTGCGGCCGAACGTCCGGCACGCTCATGTCGGCATAGGCGACGATCGCATGCGGCCAGCCGAATTCCTTGGCGGTGGCGCTCACCCAGTCGACCTCGTTCTCGTAGTCCTCCCTGGCCCAGTTGGTCTGGACGTAGACGGCCTTCTCCACGCCCGATCCCTGCAGGTCGCCGAGATATTCGGTGATCGGATAGTCGCGCCGGATCGGCTCGTAGGGGCCGAAGATGCGCGGCACCATCGGCCCGTTCAGCCAGGGCAGGTCCTTCTGCCGCCAGATATGGAAATGCGAGTCAACGATGCCGTTCATGTTTTCTCCTCCCCCAGATCGCCTCGGCGCGGGGTGCGGGTCGGCCGAGCGAAAGCAAGAAATCCGTCAATGCCGAAACAGAGGCGCCGTCGACGAGGTCGTCGAGAAAGGGGAGGATTGCGGCCAGCGCCGCCGTCTCGGGCCGAAAGCGCGGATCGCCGGCGAGCGGGCTTGCGAGCGACAGCCGGAAGGCGCGGGCCGACAGCCGGCGCATCGCCGTCTCCAGCGCTGTATGGTCGCCGCGTTCCAGGCCGTCCGATAGAATGACGACGCTCGCGCCGCGCGAAAGGGCCGCAAAGCGCGGCACAGAGAGAAAGGCCAGCAGCGCCGGGCCGATCCGTGTACCGCCGTCCCAGTCGGCCACCGTGTCGGCGGCGAGCGCCAGCGCCCGCTCGCGGTCGCGGATGCGCAGCGCGCGGGTGATCCGCGTCAGCCGCGTGCCGATGGTGAAGACCTCGGCCGTAGCGGTGGCCTGCACCGCCGCGTGCGCCAGCCGCAGATGGGCTTCGGTGTGCTCGCGCATCGATCCGGAAACGTCGATCAGCAGCACCAGCCGGCGCGGCACCGGCTGGCGCCGGCGATAGTCCGGCGAGGGTACGTCGCCGTCGCCGCGTACGATCTCCCGCATCGACCGCCTGAGATCGATGCTGCCGCCCGACAGGGCCTTCAGCTGCCGGAACGTGCGGCGGACGGGCAGGGCGCGCGCGAGCGACCGCCGGAAGGCGGAAAGCGCCGCATCCTCGCCGGTGGCGAAGCTGCGGACGGAGAGTTGCTCCGTTGTCGAGGAGATCGCCCCGCCCTTTTCCCGCTTCAGCGGGATCTCGCGGCGCTCGTCCCTGCCGCCGGCATCGCGGATGCGGGTCTCCTCGTCCTCGTCGTCGCCCACGGCTGCAAGCGGGGCATCGGCAAAGAAGACGGCGCGAAAAAGCGCGTCGAACGCGCCGCGGCGCTCGGGGGGCGGCGCAAGCGTCGCAATCGCTGCCTGGCGGATATGCTCCATGCTCCTCGGGCCGACGAGGGCGACCGCTGCAAGGAAGCTGGTCGCCTGCTCGGGCGCGACGGTAAAGGCGTTAGCGCGCAGGGCCTGCACGAACGCCATTAAGGGGCCGCAGGCGCGGGGAAGCGGGCCGGCCCGTCGCCGGCTGGCGGTTTCGGCGCGCATCATGGCCTGCCCCCGCCGTGCTGGCCGTCCGGGCCTGTCATGCCATGGCCTCCTCCACGATGGCGTCCAGCTCCGGCGCCATGAAAGCGAGGTCCTCCTCGTCCTTGATCAGCACGCCGATCGCCCGGCGGAAGGCCTCCGGCCAGGGGCTGCCGCCCTTTTCCAGGACGGTCGCCGCGTTCGCCCATTCCACCGCCTCGGAGATGCCGGGCGGCTTGGCGAGCGGCCGGGCGCGGATGGCGCCGACGGCGTTCGCCACCGCGCGCGCGGTCCGCTCGGCCACGTCGCCCGCCCTCAGCATGATGATCGCCGCCTCAAGGAGCGGGTCCGGATAGGCGATCCAGTGGTAGACGCAGCGGCGGCGCAGCGCCTCGGCGAGCTCGCGCGTGCGATTGGAGGTCAGGATCACGATCGGGCGCGCCGCCGCCGTGACGGTGCCGCGCTCGGGGATCGAGATCTGGAAGTCCGAGAGGTATTCCAGCAGCAGCGCCTCGAACTCGTGGTCGGAGCGGTCGATCTCGTCGATCAGCAGCACCGTCTCCTCCGGCGCCTGCAGGGAGCGCAGCAGCGGCCGGGCGATCAGGAAGCGGTCGTCGTAGATATCCACCTCGTTCTCGCCGGCCCGAGTGTCGGATTGCCGGATCGCCAGCAACTGGCGCTGGTAGTTCCACTCGTAGAGCGCGTGCTGCGCGTCGATCCCCTCGTAGCATTGCAGCCGGATCAGTTGCCGCCCGAGAATGTCGGCCACCGCCTTCGCCGCTTCCGTCTTGCCGACGCCGGGCGCGCCTTCGAGAAGCAGCGGCTTGCCAAGCTGGACGGCGAGGAAGACGGCCGTCGCAAGCCCGTCGTCGGCGATGTAGGCGACGTCCTCGAACAGTTCCGCCACCGTTTCCGGCGTCTCCAGCATCTTGCTTGCGGTATCCTCCCGCATCTATCGCTCCTCCTGCGGGCAGGGCGTGTCAGGCGTCGCCCGCGCGCGCCGCATCGTTCTCAATGCGCCACCGTGCCCGCGTCTTCCGCACCGTTTGCCTTCAGCGCGCGCAGGATCCGCTCCGGCGTGATCGGCAGCGTGTCGATGCGCACGCCGACGGCATCGAAGATCGCGTTCGCGATCGCCGGGATCTGCGGATTGGCGCACATCTCGCCCGGGCCCTTGGCGCCATAGGGACCGTCCGCCGCCGGGCGCTCCAGCACGATCACCTCGGTCTGCGCGAGATCGCCGGGGCCGGGCATCAGATATTCGTTGAAGTCGCGCCCGCCATGCTCGCGGCTCGGATAGTAGGGTTCGGTCGTCTCGTAGAGCGCGTGGCTGATCCCCATCCACGAGCCGCCGACGAGTTGCTGCTCGACCATCTTCGGGTTCAGCGCCCGGCCGATCTCGAAGACGTTCTTCACCGTCAGCACGTTGACCTCGCCGGTCTCGTCGTCGACCTCGACTTCGGCGACCGTGCAGGCATGGGCATAGCAGGTCGACGGCTTCATCGCGCCCGTCTCCGCATCCGGATAGGAGCGGGGGATCAGGAACATGCCGCGCCCCGAAATCGAGCGCCCCCGCTTGAAATGGGCGGCCAGTGCGGTGTCGAAGATCGAGATCGAGCGCTGTGGCGCACCCTTGACGTGGATGTTGCCGGTGCCGTCGGTGTCGAGGTCGGAAGCGTTGACTTCAAGCTCCTCCGCCGCCACCTCCAGCATCACCTGCCGCGCTTCCTTCGCCGCCGCGATGACGGCGTTGCCGGCGCGGTGGGTGCCGCGCGAGGCAAAGGTGCCCATGCAATGCGGGCCGGTATCGGTGTCGGCCGTGTCGATGATGACGCGGTCGGTCGGCACGCCGATCGTCTCGGCGCAGATCTGCGCCATGATCTGCTTCATCCCCTGTCCGAGGTCGACGCTCGACAGCGACACCATGAAGTTCCCGGTCGGCGTGGAGTGCACCAGCGCCTGGGTCGGGTCGCCGCCGAGGTTCATGCCGGTCGGGTAGTTCACCGCCGCCACCCCGCGGCCCTGTCGCATTGCCATCGCTCACCCCTCCCGCCGCGCGGACGACATTTGCAGGTACTTCTCGGCCACCGGCCATTGCGCCGCGCGCGAGGCCTCCTGCATGCATTCGATCAGTGCCGCCCCTTCGGTCGGCTGGCGATGCGCCTTCATGTCGCCGTCGCGATAGGCATTGACGAAGCGGAACTCCAGCGGGTCCATGCCGACGAGCCGCGCCAGCTTGTCCATCTGCACCTCCAGCGCAAAGTCGCCGATCGTCACCCCGAAGCCGCGCATGGCGCTGGACGGTGTGCGGTTGGTGTAGACGCAGTAGCTGTCCACCCAGACGTTTTCGACCGTATAGGGACCCGGGAAATGCGCGGCCGACTTCTGCGCGCCATAGGGCGAATGCCGCGAATAGGCGCCGGCATCGATATAGGCCTTGACGTAGCGGGCGACGATGCGCCCGTCCTTCATCACCCCGTCCTTGATGACGAGCTTTTCCGCCGCGCGAGGGGACGAGATCTGCATCTCTTCCTCGCGCGAATAGATGAAGGAGACCGGGCGGCCGGTCAGCTTGGCGCCGAGGATGGCGATCGGCTCGACGGTGACGTCCACCTTGCCGCCGAAGCCGCCGCCGACGGTGCCGCCGACCATGTGCAGCTTGGCGCCGTCCATCTGCAGGATGATCGAGGTGTTGTCGAGGGTGAAGAACATCGCCTGCGTGTTGGTGTAGCAGGTGAAGCGGCCGCTGCCTTCCGGCATGACGATACAGCCGGTCGTCTCTGTCGGCGCATGCTCGATCGGGCCGGAACCGTAGGTCTGCTCGAGGATGTGGTCGGCCCCGGCAAAGCCGGCCTCGACGTCGCCGAACCGCACCTTGCGGCATTCGCCGCTGTCGTAGCGATAGAAGTTCTGGCCGTGATATTCGTTGACAACAGGCGCACCCGGCGCCAGCGCCTCGTCGATCGAAAGCACCGCCGGCAGCACCTCGTAGTCGACCTTCACCTTCTGCGCCGCCTCGTGCGCGGCGCGCTCGCTGTCGGCCAGGATCGCCACGATCGCCTCGCCCTTCCAGCGCACCTTGTCGGTCGCCAGCACCGTCTCGTCTTCGGGGCCGACCTGGATCAGCGTCAGGATCGTGTAGACGTTGTGCGGCACGTCGTCCGCCGTCAGGATGCGGACCACGCCCGGATGCCGTCCGGCCTCGGAAAGATCGATCGAACGGATGCGGGCGTGATGGTGCGGGCTGCGCACCATCTTCAGGTGCAGGAGCCCCGGCAGGTTGCGGTCGGCGAAGAAGGTTGTCGTGCCGGTGACGTGCCCGAGCGCGTCGGCGCGCAGCCGCGGCTGGCCGATCTCCTTCAGGTCGTCCTTGCGCTCGTCGGCGAAGTATTCCTTGCGCAGTTCCATGCTTCTCTCCCCTCAGGCCGCGCTCAGCGAATTGGCCCGGGCGGCGGCCAGGATCGCCTGGATGATCGGCTCGTAGCCGGTGCAGCGACAGATATTGCCGGAGATCGCCTCCACCACGTCCTCGCGGCTCGGCTGCGGGTTGTGGTCGAGCAGCGCCTTGGCCGCCATGATCATCCCCGGCGTGCAGAAGCCGCACTGGGTGGCGAAACCCTCGTTGAAGGCACGCTGCAGCGGATGCAGCACCTCGCCATGCGCGAGCCCCCCGGTCGTCTCGATCGCCGCACCGCCGCAGCGCTCGGCGAGCGTGAGGCAGGAGAGCCGAAGCTCTCCGTCGACGATCACCGCGCAGCTTCCGCAGGTGCCCTGCTGACAACCGGCCTTGACCGAGGTGTCGCCGATCTTCTCGCGCAGCGCCTTCAGGAGCGTCACGCCGCTTTCGACGAACTCGGCCTTTTCCTCGCCGTTGAGGGTGAACTGCACCGGAACCTTCTTCATGCGGTCCTCCCGAACCGTGTTTGCCTATGCTGCCTGTCCCTGCCTGCACGTCTTGCGGCGTCGGCCTCCCGCCGGCGCCCGCGCCGCCTTCACGCCGGAAGCAGCAGTCTCTTCAGGTGCACCGGCAGCACCTCGCCGCGGTACCAGGCGCTCGCGATCGCGTCGGTCGGCGGCGCGGTGCCCTCCGTCGCGACGGCGAGCGCCGCCGCGATCCCCTCCGCTGTCCGGGCCTTGCCGGCGAGCGCCCGTTCCACCGCGGGCGCGCGGATCGGCCGGTCCGCCATGCATCCATAGGCGATCCGCGCGCTGGAGATCGTTCCCGCCCGCTCCTCGACGACGGCGGCGATCGTCACCACCGACGCGCCCTTGGGCCGGACCCGCGAGGCCTTGGCGAAAAGGAAGCTGCCTTCGGCGGGCAGCGTGAAGGAGACCGAGCGCACCAGCGCGCCGGCATGCGTCGTGTCCCGTCCGGCGAGGAAGGCGGACACGGCGACCGGCTCTCCGTCGATGTCGAGGCTGGCATCGAGCGCCAGCAAGGCCACGGCGAAGTCGCCATAGGGAACGGGGGCGAACAGATTGCCGCCGACCGTCGCCATGTTGCGGATCGCCGGTCCGCCCACGGCCCTGGCCGCAGGTGCCAGAAAGCCGAGCGCCGGTTCGCGGGCGATCCGCGCCATGGTCACGCCCGCGCCGATCGTCGCGCGTCCGTCCGCGACCACGATGTCGGTGAGGGCCCGCTCGCTTGCGGTCACATAGGTCTCGAAGCCGACATCGCCCTCGTTGGCGCTGCGCACGACGAGCGTGCCGCCGCCGAGATAGCGGGCCGCGGCATTTGCGGCCAGCGCCTCGCCGGCGGCCGCGAGCGTGGGAAAGGTCTCAAGGCCGAGCCCCATCGTCGCCTCCTCAGGCCTTGGCCGCGAAGTGTTCCTTCAGCGCGTTGAAGCCGCCCTGGAACACGTTGGTGCCCATGCCGGCCGCAACCTTGTCGGCTTCCTCCGCCGGCGCGTCGAAGGTGGCGCTCCATTCCGCATAGGTCTGGTCGCCGTCGGTGATCGGGCGCAGCGTCAGCGTTGCCTTGTGGTTGGTGATCGGCTGCGGCGTCTCCAGGATCGTGTAGCTGACCGAGCGGTCGATGTCGGAGAAGGTCAGGAGTTGCTCGCGCAGCGTGGCGCCGCTGACGAGCTCGAACCGGCGCACGCAGCCGATCCGGTCGGCCGGCAGGCCGTCCTCGATCTCGCTCTTGACCATGCGCGGATGCCAGCTCGGCAAGCCGTTGAAGTCGCGGATCTTCGCCCAGACCTTGTCGATCGGCGCGGGAATGACGGAGGAGATGAAGACGTGTGCCATGGATCTTTTCCTGTCGGTCTCTGGTGACGGCAGCCTACGCCCGCCATCCGGGTCCGCTTATCGGAAAGTCTTGGCCGCCTATCGCAGCGTCTGAAAAAGCGCCGTCATCGACAGTGATCGGCAGGCAGCCGGCGCCCGGCAACCATCCGGTGGGGACCTTCGGTGGCGGCCGAGCGGTAGACCGTCGGCGGCACGCCGGTGTGCTCGCGGAAGAAGCGGGAGAAGTTTCCCTGCGTCGAGAAGCCGAGGTTGCAGGCGACCGAGATCAGCGTCTCGTCGGTCGATTGCAGGCAGCGCAGCGCCTCTGCGATCCTGAGCGTGTTCCAGTAGACATTGGGGGTCACGCTCATCTGTTCCTTGAACAGGGCGAAGAAATGCGGCCGCGACAGGCCGACGCTGCGGGCCACCTGGTCGAAACAGATGCGCTCGCCGACATTCGCCTCCATCAGCGCCAGCGCCTTGCGGATGCGGTAGTCGCGCCCGCCGCGGCTGCCGGAAAGCACCCGGTTCTTCGGCCGCGCCGCTTCCGCCCGGTCGAGCACGTGGTCGATGAAGCGCTCGAGCTCGTAGGCGACGAGGTCGTAGTCCTCGTCGATCGCCATCAGCCGCGCGGTCAGGGTCTCGATGTTGCGGGCGATCCAGCCTTCGAGCGCAATGAGCGGGCCGTGGAAGGCCTTAGTGCCGGCGGCCAGGCCGCGCCGCGCCGTGAGCCAGTCCATGTCGATGTAGAACGCCAGGAACTGCCCCGGCACCTCGCCCTCGGCGAAGACGTGATTGTGCGGCTCGAACGAGTTGATGCCGACCGCCACGCCGCGCTCCGGCCTGATCGTCCTGTTGCCCACCGTCATGCGGCCGGGCGCGCCGGCGAGCCAGATGACGATGTGCGCTTCCGGATGGGCATGGGTGACGAGATTGCCGCCGACATTGAGCAGCGAGACATGGCCGAACGGGCCCCGAAAGAGCCTGATGGATTCCGTCATGTGTTCCTCCCGCGGATGAAACCTCCCGTTTCGACGCGCTTTCGCCCGCCGTCATCCGCCCGCCGAAGTGTGTGGGCAAGGCCGTGCCCCGTCAACCCGGCCGGCGCGGCAGGCGCGCCCGTCCGCCCGCCCGCGGCGAAATTTCAGACGGATCGATTGCATCTGCCTGGAGGGCGCGCCTCAATCCCGGTCGGGTGCGCCGAGCGGGAAGTACGTCCGGTACGGCCGCGCCTCGTCCACGGCGCGGGCGAAGGAGGGGCGGGCGAGCAGGCGGGCGCGATAAGCCGCAAGGTTGGTCAGGGCCGGATCGATCGGGTGGGTCCAGTCGGCATAGAACAGCGACGGTGCGGCAGCGCAGTCCGCAAGGCTGAAACGATCGCCCGCCGCCCATTCGCGGCCCTGCATGTGCCGGTCCAGCCACTGGTAGGCGCGCTCCAGCATCGTGCGGGCTTCGGTGACGCCATGGGGATCGCGGTCCGCCTCGGGCCGGAGCGCGTTGAACACGATCTTCTGCTGCGGCGTGCTGACATAGTTATCGAAGATCCGGTCCAGCATGCGAACCTCGATCGCCTCTGCGCGATCCTCCGGTATCGGCTTGAACGGGCCGGGACGGGCCTGCGCCACATATTCGACGATGACGCTCGCCTCCAGCAACGTCCGGTCACCGTCGACGAGGATGGGAAACCGCTTCACCGGCCACAGCGCCTCGAATTCGTGCAGGATCTCCGGCTGTTCCGGGCTGAGCATGCGGAATTCGAAGGGCGTCTCGTTCTCGTAGAGCGCAATCAGCGCCTTCTGGCAGTAGGACGAGAACGGATGTGCATAAAGGATAAGGCTCACGGTTTCCTCCCCGCCTCCGGATGACGACGGCACCCTAACAAAACCAATTGCAAAATGCAATCAGAAGTGCCACGCCCATCCGGGACGGGAAAAAGGCACTCCGCCTCAGGTCAGCTTCCGCCGCCGTTCCAGTTCCGCCTCGGTTGGCTGCTCGAATTCGAACGAGCCGGTCTCGACCGCGCCGGCGCGCGTGTACCTGTTGGCGCTGATGCCGGAGGGCGACGTCTTCGAGCTCTCCAGCCTCAGGGCGACTGGCGCAGCACCGTCCGCAAACAGTTTCTTGCCGCCGCCGAGCACGACCGGAAAGACGAAGACATGGAGCTCGTCCACGAGGTCGTGGCGGAACAGCGTCTGCAGGAGTTCGGTGGAGCCCTGCGTCAGCAGGTTCGGTCCGTCCTCGAGTTTCAGTTTCCGCAGCCGCGCAACCACGTCGGGGCCGAGCGTGCGGCTGTTCTTCCAGGTGGGGTCGAAGGCCGCATTGCGGGTGGCGACATATTTGGTGATGCGGTCGAACAGGGTGCCGATCGGATCGTCCGCTCCCGCATAGGGCCAGTGGGCCGCGAAGATGTCGTAGGTCTTGCGCCCGAGTAGAAGGTCGAAGGGCGCGGCGAACATTGCATCCACCGCTTCCCCCATTGCCTCGTCGAAGTAGGGGACGGCCCAGCCGCCGTGCCTGAAGCCGCCGATGGGGTCCTCGTCCGGCCCGCCCGGGGCTTGCATCACGCCATCCAGGCTGGTGAAGGCTCCGACTACGATCTTGCGCATATGCGTTCTCCTGTTGCGTTCGAGCTTCCGGTCCCATGAAAGACGGTTGCGGGCCGGTAATCCCGACAGGGGCGGCCGACAAATTTGCTGGTGGCCGCCCGCCCATTGCGGCGGGATCGGGCGTCCATGGCGGATAGTGCGTGATTTCCGTCGCATCCGGCAGCCGATTTCTCCAGGGGAGCCGTCCGGTCGCCGGATTTGCTTGTCAAGCGTCGTGCAAATTGGTGTCATTCCTGTGTCGTCGTTGTCCGTCGATTCGACGGATGCGACGATGCCCGGCGTGGCAGTGGGGACTGTGCCTGCCGGGAGACTGCTGTCAGATGTAAACGGTCGCCCTTGTGACCTCTGGAGGGACATATGACGCATCGCATCGCAGCCACCATTTTCTGCGTAGGGCTCTGCATGTTGGGACAGGACGCCGCCGCCGCGGATATCACCCCTGTCATGGCGCCGGAGGCACAGCAGATCGAGACGGAGAGCGGCTGGACCTTCACCTTCGCGCCCTATTTCTGGGCGGCGGGAATGTCCGGGGACGTCGGAATGAACATCGGGCGCTTTCAACCCACTGTCGATGTGGACTCGTCCTTCGGCGACATCTGGGACCATCTCGATTTTGCGGCAATGGCGATCGGGGAAGCCCGCTATGATCGCTACAGTATCTTCGCGGATCTCATGTATGTGAAGTTGTCCGGCAGCGCCGGCACGCCAAGAGGCATTGTGGCCGACGAGGCGACAGTAGACAGCGAGACGTTCGCAGGTCTTCTCGGCGTCGGCTACTCGGTTCTGCAGGACAATACCGGACATCTCGATATCGTCGGCGGTGTGCGCGTCTGGTCGGTCGATACGACGATTTCTCTCAGCGGAGGCCTGCTGGACGGCCGCTCGACGAGCGACGGCGACACCTGGGTCGATGCCGTCGGCGGCGTGAAGGGCACCTATTTCATCACGCCGAATATCTTCCTGACCGGCTGGGGATTGGTTGGCGGCGGCGGTGCCGATATCGACTGGGACGTCGCTGCGACGGTCGGCTACAAATTCAACGAAACGTTCTCGTCGGTCATCGGCTACCGCGCCCTTGGCGTCGATTACAGCAATGACGGCTTCGTCTTCGATATTGTCGAACAGGGACCGATCATCGGCCTCGCCGTCAAGTTCTAGACCAAATCGGTCTGATGACAAAAGCAAAGGCCGGTCCTCGCAGACCGGCCTTTCCATTTCATCGCGCGTCGGTCATTTCGCCCGCTTCAGCGCCTCGCCCAGCACCGAGACGATCTCGTCGAAGTGCTTCGTCTCGGCGATCAGCGGCGGCGAGAACGCGATGATGTCGCCGGTGACCCGGATCAGGAGGCCTTTTTCGAAGCAGTCGACGAAGACGTCATAGGCGCGCGCGCCGACCGCACCGTCGCGGGAAGAAAGCTCGATGCCGGCGATCAGGCCGATCGTGCGGATGTCGATGACATGCGGCAGGCCCTTCAGCGAGTGCATCGCCGCGTGCCAGTCGTCCTGCAACTCGGCCGCGCGCGTGAGCAGACCCTCGTCGCGATAGATGTCGAGGGTGGCGATGCCCGCAGCGCAGGCGGCCGGATGGCCGGAATAGGTGTAGCCGTGGAACAGTTCGATCGCGCCCTCCGGCCCCTGCATCAGCGCGTCGTGCACCTTGCGGCTGATGAACACCGCGCCCATCGGGATCGCGCCGTTAGTCAGGCCCTTGGCGGTGGTGACGATATCGGGCGTCACGCCGAAGAAGTCGGTAGCAAAGGGCGCGCCGAGGCGGCCGAAGCCGGTGATGACCTCGTCGAAGATCAGGATGATGCCGTGCTTGTCGCAGATCGCGCGCAGCCGCTCCAGATAGCCCTTCGGCGGCACCAGCACGCCGGTGGAGCCTGCGACCGGCTCGATGATGCAGGCGGCGATCGTCTCGGCGCCGTGCAGCGCCACCAGTCGCTCCAGATCGTCGGCCAATTCTGCGCCGTGCTCGGGCTGTCCCTTCACATAGGCGTTCTTCGCAAGATCGTGGGTGTGGCGCAGGTGGTCGGAGCCGGGGAGCTGCGGGAAGACCCGGCGATTGTTGACGAGGCCGCCGATCGAAATCCCGCCGAAGCCGACGCCGTGATAGCCGCGCTCGCGGCCGATCAGGCGCGTGCGCGTGCCCTGGCCGATGGCGCGCTGGTAGGCGATCGCGATCTTCAGGGCGGTATCGACCGATTCCGAGCCGGAGCCGGTGTAGAAGATGCGGTCGAGCTTGGCGCCTTCCGGCCCCGGCGCGATTTCGGCGAGCCGCTCGGCGAAGTCGAAGGCGATCGGGTGGCCCATCTGGAAGGAGGGCGCGTAGTCCAGCGTCGACAACTGCCGCTCGACGGCGGCCGCGATCTGCCGGCGGCCGTGGCCGGCATTGACGCACCACAGGCCCGCAGTGCCGTCGAGCACCGTGCGGCCGTCATTCGTCGTATAGTGCATGCCCTCGGCGCCGGCGAGCAGGCGGGGTGCCGCCTTGAACTGGCGGTTGGCGGTGAACGGCATCCAGTAGCTGTCGAGCACGGGCGCGTTGGGCTTGTTGTGAACGTTCATGGCGATCTCCTCTGGCTGGCGGGATTGAGGCCATGCTTTGCGATCTTGAACAAGTCCTTTTCTGCCTGCTATGAAGTCATTGAAAAATATGGACCGTTCTCGCCATGTTTTCGATATTTCGAACAAGGCAAACAGGCCGCAGTTGCACGGTCGCGGGAGGTGTCATGTCGGTCGATATCGGAAACAGGCTGCGCAGCCTGCGGATCGGGCACGGCCTGTCCCAGCGCGAATTGGCAAAGCGGGCCGGGGTGACCAATTCCACCATCTCGCTGATCGAATCCAACGCGTCGAATCCCTCGGTCGGCGCGCTGAAGCGCATCCTCGATGGCATCCCCATCGGCCTTGCCGAATTCTTCGCCTTCGAGCCGGAGCGCCCGAAGCAGGCCTTCTACCGGGCCGACGAACTGGTCGAGATCGGCAAGGGGCCGATCTCTTACCGCCAGGTCGGCGAAAACCTGTTCGGCCGGGCCCTGCAGATTCTCAAGGAGTGCTACCAGCCCGGCGCCGATACTGGCAAGGTGCCGCTGGTGCATGAGGGCGAGGAGGGCGGCATCGTCCTGTCCGGGCGGCTCGAGGTGACGGTCGACGACGAGCGGCGCATCCTCGGCCCCGGCGACGCCTATTACTTCGAAAGCCGCAGGCCGCATCGCTTCCGCTGCGTCGGGCCGGTACCCTGCGAGGTCATCAGCGCCTGCACGCCGCCGACCTTTTGAGCCGGTTCAGCGCCCGGAGGAAAGGGGCCGGGCCGCCGGCGCCTGCGGCTCCCGTTCGTCCATCCGGCCGACCACGCCGATGACCTCGTAGAGGTCGAGCTCGGTCGTCCGCCCCTTCGCCTGGCCTTTTCCGAGCGGGCGGAAGCGGATGCTGTCGTGGCACTGCTCGAACACGGCGCCGCTGGCGAGAATCGTGGTGCCGTAGGTCTTGTTCATCCCTTCCAGCCGCGAGGCGACGTTGATGCTGTCGCCCATCGCCGTGTACTGCAGGCGGTCGCTGGCGCCGACGCTGCCGACGACGGCGGTGCCGGTGTGGATGCCGAAGCGGGTGCGGAACTGCGGAAGGCCGAGCTGGCGCTGCTTCTCGTTGAACGCATCGATGCGCGCGCGCATCGACAGCGCCCCGCGGCAGGCGTTCTCGGCGTGGTCGGGATCGGCAGCCGGTGCGTTCCACATGGCGAAGATCGAATCGCCCAGGAACTGGATGATCGTACCGCCATGCGCGCTCACCGTGTCGTTGAGAATGTCGAAATACTCCGACAGCATGCTGACGACCTCTTCCGGCGAATGGCGCTCGCTGATGGTGGTGAAGTCGTAGATGTCGGTGAAGATGGCGGTCACGTCTTGGCGCCGCGCCGTCCGGCCGAAATGGCCGGCCTCCAGCCCCTTGCGCACCAGTTCCTTCGGCACGTAGAGCCCGAAGGTGAAGATCGCGTCGCGTGCCCTGTTCATCGCGCCGCCGAGGGTGGCGATCTCGCGCACACGCGTCGGCACGTCGATCGGCGTGCGGAAGTCGAGATCCTGCAGGCGGTTGGCGCTGGCGGTCAGCTGGTGCAGCGACTTGGTGATGAGGTGCGCCAGCAGAAGCGCGCCGAGGATCGCCAGCACGACGACCGCGCCGGAGATGGCGAGCCCCTGGTACAGCCCGCGGATCGCGGGCGCCATTAGTTCGTCGACCGGTGCCGCGATCACCGCGACGTGGCCGGGAAAGAGGATGGCGCTGTCGACCTGCGAGCCCAGCACCACCCAGCGCCGGCCGGCCGCCTCGACCATTCCCATCGTGTCCAGCGACGGCGGCTTATCTCTGATCGCTTCCAACAGCGGATCGCGCATCGAAGACGGGTCGAAGTCCCGCTCGCTCTTCGAGGCTGCGATCGCGTTCATCAGCCGGCGGTCGGAATGGATGAGCGGTTTCTTGTTCGCATCGACGACGAAGGCGACGGAGCTCGGCGTCAACCGTTCGCTGGCGATGAACCGGGTCACGTGATCGAGCACCACGTCGGCGCCGACGACGATCTGGGGATTTCCCTTGTGCGCCTGGGAGATGGTCATCCCGAGCGTCCTCGTCGTCGCCATGCTGTAGGGACCGGTGGCGACCGGCCCGCTCCCCCCGGCCGCAGCCCGATACCAGGCGCGCTGGCGCGGGTCGAAGTCCCATCCGGTCTCCGTGCGCCGCAATAGCTGCTTGCCGGCGCCATCGTAGAACAGGATGTGGGCGATCGGCGCGCCGTCGTTCGGACTGAGGATGCGCACCGCCATCGTGGCATTGGGCGGCGCTTTCAGGGCCGTCCGCCAGTCGGTCGACGACAGGTTGACGGCGTGGAAGAAGCCGCCGTCGGGATAGCCGGCATAGACGCCGTCGATCTGCGGCGAGCGGGCGAGCGCCGCCCTGAGGATCGTCACCTTGTCGGCGATGCGTTCGTCCGGCCCGGCCAGGAAGGAGTTGGCGATCGAGACGATCAGGTTGACCAGTCCGGACGTGTCGCCGGACAGGCTCTGCATGCGGGTGATCAGCCGTTCCTCGAAGCCGCGCATGCGGCCCTCGGCGGTCGCGAGAGCAGCGTTTCGGGCGCGATTGAAGTCGATCGCGATCAGCACGCCCGAGACGGCGAGCAGCAGAGCGACCATGACGACGCCCAGAAGCGTGCGCAGCGAACCGCGCCACACCCCTTTCGCCGGCACTGTCGCTGCGTTCCTCGCGCTCATCCCAAGGCCCCTTCTGCTCCCCGAACCGCCGATTTCCTGCCTGTGCCGCCCGGCTGCGGACGAGGCGTCCGGCGCGGAATCCCCAGCGTGATCCTATTGATAAGATTCGCCAAGTCGCTGCGCAACGCAAAAAGGGAAGGCGGTCACACGCCTGTTCCCGCAGGAACAACCGGCGGCTGCGGCTTTGTCTAGCAGTAGGCGTGCGCCATGTCGGCGCTGCAACCTTAACTTTTGAGGAAGCCCATGAGCAATAAATTGAAAGTCATTGCGCCGCTGCAGTCGGCGTTCGCGCTCGATCCGCTCGCCGCAAGCTACACCATCCCCGGCGTCGGCTCGCAGTACGTCACCGGCGATGCCGACGCGAATACCCTGAGCACCGGCTCAGGACGGGACACGATCAGCGGCGGCCTCGGTGCCGATACGATCAATGCAGGCACCGGCGACGACACCATCTCCAACTACGCGGTCGCGGACCTTGCGGGCGACAGGATCGACGGCGGCCTCGGTTTCGACGAACTGGGCGTCAACTTCGCCGCCTCGAGCACTGGCGTCTCGTTTTCGGCGTTCGATCCGGCCACGGCGAAATCGGTTCTCGGCGCGACCATCGTCAACGTCGAACGCTTCAACCTGACCGGCAGCGACCATGCCGACACCTTCGTCGGCGGCCGCTGGAAGGACTGGTTCGTCGGCGGTGGCGGAAACGACACGCTGAAAGGCGAGATCGGCGACGACTGGCTGCAGGGCGGCGACGGCAACGACAAGATCTATGGCGGCAACGGCAACGATTCGCTCATGGGCGAGGCCGGTGACGACTACATCTCCGGCGGCTACGGGCGCGACTGGCTCTCCGGCGAGGACGGCAACGACACGCTCTCCGGCGGCGCCAACGACGACTACATCTATGGCCACGACGGCAACGACAAGATGTATGGCGACAGCGGCAACGACACGATCCAGGGCGGCCGCGGCAGCGACGTGATCGACGGCGGCTCCGGCAACGACTTCCTTGCCGGCGATTCGGACAACGACACGGTGCGCGGCGGCTCCGGCAACGATACGATCAGCCACAGCATGGAAAGTTGGGCCGGTGACGGCAAGGACATCCTCGACGGCGGCACCGGCACCGACACCCTCGTGCTGAACGGACTGGCCGGCACGTTCACTGCCAAGGCATCCACGGTCAAGCAGACGCTTTCCAACGGCACCACCTTCGTCAACTTCGAGAACTACACGCTGAGCGGCACGGAGAAGGCCGAGAAGTTCACCGGCGGCAGCGGCAACGACACGCTCTCCGGCATGTCGGGCAACGACAGGCTGGTCGGGCTCGGCGGCAACGACCATCTGGATGGCGGCCTCGGCATCGACTATCTCGACGGCGGCAACGGCAACGATCTGCTGATCGTCGGCAGCGGCGGCAAGGATACGATCAAGGCCGGCAAGGGCTTCGACAGCGTCTGGATCGACCGCTCCGACATCAAGAGCAACCTCACCTTCAGCGTATCGGGCAAGACCGCCAAGCTGTCGGATGGCAGCGTGGTGACCGACGCCGAGAGCTTCACCATCGTCACCGGCAAGGGCAACGACGTGCTCAAGGCCGGACCAGCGGCGCAAGTCGATTTCGATGCCGGCAGCGGCAACAACCGCATGACCGGCGGTAAGGGTAACGACCAGTTCTATTCCACTTCCGGAAACGACACGGTCAAGGGCGGCGACGGCGACGATCGGCTGATCGATTCCGGCGGCGGCACCAACCTGCTCGACGGCGGCAACGGCAACGACTACCTGTCCGCCGAAGCCCGGACCGGCAAAGCGCTGACGACCATGCTGGGCGGTTCCGGCAACGACACAGTCACGATCAACAATGCCGGCGGCTCGACGGCGGGACGCTTCACGGCCGATGGCGGCGCCGGCACGGATATCCTCTGGATCAACCGCTATGACAGCAAGGCCAACCTGACGTTCACGCTCTCTGCCAAGGCGACCCTCGTCAATGGCGGGGTCACGGCGAAGAACTTCGAAAGCGTGCACATCTCGTCCGGCCAGGGTGACGACAAGCTGACCGGCGGCAAGCTCGCCGACTTGCTGAACGGCATGGCCGGCAAGGACAAGCTCTATGGTCTCGGCGGCGACGACGAACTGACCGGCGGCAATGGCGCCGACAGGATCTACGGCGGTAACGGCAACGATACCATCTACGGCAGCGGCGGCATCAAGGACAACGACCGCGACATGCTCTACGGCGGCGCCGGCAACGATGTCATCCACATGAACGTCCGCGACTACGCCTCGGGCGGCGCTGGCGCCGACCGCGTCGTCGTCGACTTCAAGGACGAGAGCTCCGACGTCTCCTTCGCCTTCAGCAACGGAACGGTCAAGGTGAACTCCACCACCTCCTTCACCGGCATGGAAGCGCTCGACTACATCGGCGGCAGCGGTCGTGACACCGTCACCGGCGGCAAGGGCGTCGACTATCTGAACGGCGGCGCGGGCAACGACACGCTCAAGGGCGGCAGCGGCAACGACCGCCTCGTCGACGGCACCGGCAACGACAAGCTCTATGGCGACGGCGGCAACGACTGGTTCACCCGCTACACAGACGAGAGCGGAACCGACTACTTCTCCGGGGGCGCCGGCGTCGATACGCTGGAGTTCAACGTCGTCTCCGACCGCTCCGTCATCATCGACCTGCAGAACAACGCCAGGAACGGCGGCATCGCCTCGGGCCTGTCGCTGTCCAGCATCGAGAACGTCATCGGTAGTGACAACGACGACACCATCCTCGGCAGCAGCGCCGCCAATTACCTGAAGGGCGGGCTCGGCGACGACAAGCTGGACGGCCGCGCCGGCAACGACAAGCTCGAGGGCGGCGGCGACGGCGACCTGCTCACCGGCGGCGCTGGTCGCGACCAGTTCATCTACGCCACCTCGGAGGCGATCGGTTCGGGCGACCAGATCACCGACTTCAAGCGCGGCGAGGACAAGCTCGTCATCGACAAGGCCGTCTTCGGCTTCTCCAAGCTGGCGCTCTATTCCGGAAACGACCTGAAGGCCACGGGCTCGGCGGCGCAGTTCTTCTTCGAGAAGGACAACGGCCGGCTCTGGTATGACGCCGACGGCACCGGCAACGAGGCCGACGGCGTGCTGGTCGCAACCCTCGACAAGGTGACCTCGCTCTCCACCAGCGACTTCATCCTGATCTGATCGTGTCCGCAGTCGGACCTGTGAGAAGAGAGGCCGCCGGACCCGGTCCGGCGGCCTCTGCGACAAGAGTGCGCGAGACGGGCCTGCGGGTCCAAACACCCCCGGCCGTTTGAGATTCGTCAAAGACGGTGCGGGCGGGGCCTCCTAGGGTCGCTTCCGGATCAGAACGAACGAAAGCAAGACCCATGTCCCAGGCCATCATGGCGAAGTACGGCGAGGCCCGTCTGCCCCGCTACACCAGCTACCCGACCGCCCCCCATTTCGGACCGCTCGAAGATGTCGCGTCCTATCGCGAATGGATCGGCGCGATCGGGCAGGGCGAACGCACCTCCCTCTATCTGCACGTGCCCTTCTGTCGGGCCATGTGCTGGTATTGCGGCTGTCACACCACGATCACCCGCCACGACCAGCCGATCGCCGACTATGTCGACCTGCTGCGGCGCGAGGCCGAACTGGTCGCTGAGGCGCGCAATGGCTCCCTCAATGTCGGCGAGATCCACTTCGGCGGCGGCACGCCGACGATCATGCAGCCAACCGCGCTGACCGGGCTGATGGATGCGCTGCAAGACCGGCTCGGCTTTGCCGACAAGGTCAACGTCGCAATCGAGATCGACCCGCGTACGCTGACCGGGGAGATGGCCGCCGCCCTCGGCGCTGCCGGCGTCACCCGGGCGAGCCTTGGCGTCCAGAGCTTCGATCCGGTCGTGCAGAAGGCGATCAACCGCATCCAGAGCGTCGAGAGCACCGCTCTTGCCGTCGAGCGCCTGCGGCAGGCCGGCATTTCCGCCCTGAGCTTCGACCTCATCTACGGCCTGCCGCACCAGACGGTGAAGTCCTGCGTCGAGACGGTTGAGGCCGCGGTGGCGCTGCGGCCGGATCGCCTGGCCGTGTTCGGCTATGCCCATGTTCCCGACTTCAAGAAGCACCAGCGCATGATCGACGAGAACGCCCTTCCCGATGCGCAGGGGCGCAACGAGCAGGCCGAGGCGATCGCCGACGCGCTGGTGGCCGCCGGCTACGAGCGGATCGGCCTCGACCATTTCGCCCTGCCGGAGGACGATCTCTGCATCGCCGCGCGCACCGGCCGCCTGCATCGCAATTTCCAGGGCTACACCACCGACGAATGTCGCACCCTGATCGGGCTTGGCGCCTCGGCGATCGGCAAGTTTGCGCAAGGCTATGTCCAGAACGCCGTGCCGCTCGGCCTCTATGCCGACCGCATCGGGCAGGGGCGGTTCGCCGCGGCAAAGGGCTACGGCCTGACCGCGGAGGACAGGCTGCGGGCCGAACTCATCGAACGGGTGATGTGCGATTTCGCCGTCGACGTCGAGGCTGTTGCGAAACGGCACGGCTTTGCCGCCGGCCCGCTGCTGTCGGACAACGCGACGCTCGAGGCGTTGCACCGCGACGGCCTGATCGAGATCGACGGCGCCACCCTGCGCGTCGACGAGCGCCACCGCTTCGTCGTGCGCATCGCCGCCTCCGCCTTCGACGCCTACCTCGCCGCGGGCGGTCGCGCCTTCAGCAAGGCGGCTTGAGAAGCGGGAAGGGCGTGGCGACGTGCCTGTCCGCAAAACGCGACGAACCACGCGGGCACCGGCCTGCGTGGTCCGCAATTCTTGACGGTCGGTTCCCGGTGTCAGCCGCCGAAGCTGCCGAACAGCGTGCGCAGCACGTCGACGCCGCGGTCGTCGTAGCTGACCTTGCCCTCGCGTCCGCCGGGGCCGACGACGATCACCTTGGCGCCGACATTGGCGCGGGTATAGAGGTGCTCGACGTCCTTGTTCATCATCCGGATGCAGCCGGAGGACATGTTCAGCCCGATCGACCACGGCTCGTTGGTGCCGTGGATGCGGAAGGCGGTGTCGTGGCCGGCCTTGTTGTAGAGATAGAGCGCGCGCGCGCCGAGCGGATTGTTGATGCCGCCTTCCATGTAGGCGGGCAGGATCCGGCCCTTCTTGCGCTCGCGGATGACCATTTCCGGCGGCGGCGTCCAGCCCGGCCACTCGGCCTTGCGGCCGACCCTGACGACGCCCGACCAGCCGAAGCCCTCGCGCCCGACGCCGATGCCGTAGCGGACCGCGCGGTTCTTGCCTTCCACGAGGTAGAGGAACTTGTTGTTGGTATCGACGATGATCGTGCCCGGACGTTCGTCCGTCGACAGGCGCACCACGCGGCGATGGTATTTCTGCGGCACCGGTTTCGGCTGGGCGACGGTGATCACGTCGGTCGATGCGGCGGCGGGCGCGCTGCCCGATGCCGGCACGAAGGCGTTCGCCGTGGCTGCCGGCAGAACGGTCGCAAGCGTGATACCTCCCGCCAGCAGCGCGTGAACGAGTTTCCTCATGTCCTGTTTTCCTTTTGGTCGCATAGGCCCGAAACGCTAGCGGACTCTTCCCGCGTTTCAAGCGGCGCGCGCCGTAAAGGCAGATTGTGAAGGCAATGAGGCGCTAATATTGGCGCAGGTGTTGCGCAACGCGCACAGTCCCGTAGCCCGCGCCGGCGGCGCGGGCGCTGCGATTTCGGGCGGGCCGTCTCAGATGACGATCACCTTCGTGCCCACCGCGACGCGTTCGTAGAGGTCGATCACGTCCTCGTTGCGCATGCGGATGCAACCCGAGGAGACGGCGTAGCCGATCGTCCAGGGCGCATTGGTGCCGTGGATGCGGTAGAGCGTCGAGCCGAGATAGAGCGCGCGCGAGCCGAGCGGGTTCTCCGGCCCGCCCTCCATGAAGGCCGGCAGGTAGTGCCCCTTGGCGGCCTCGCGGGCGATCATCTCCTTCGGCGGCGTCCAGCTCGGCCATTCCCGCTTGGAGGTGACCTTGTGCGTGCCGGCCCATTCGAAGCCCGGCTTGCCGACGCCGACGCCGTAGCGCCGCGCCTTGCCGTCGGACAGCACGAGGTAGAGGAAGCGGTTGTTGGTGTCGATCACGATCGTGCCGGCCTTGTGCGTCGTCTCGTAGGCGACGATCTGCGGCAGGAACATCGGGTCCATCTGCGTCTGCACCGGCCGTGCGGCACCGGTCACCGCCGCAAGCTGCACGCTTTCGGGGTTGCGCTGGCGCTGGCTGCGGCGCTGTTGGGCCTGCTGGCGGGTGACGATCCGCCGCTGCGACACCGCCGGGCGCACGCCCTGGCCGGTCAGTTGCATTACCCAGGGCGCGGTCAGGTCGGGGCTGACGACCACCGGCGGGCGGGTGGCGTAGCGGTCGTTGGCCTCGGCGGCGGGGACGGCAAGCACAAGGCTTGCGGCAAGCAACAGCGATTTCTTCAGCATCGGGCGTACTCTCAACCTTATCACCTGACGGGACGGCGCGCCTGCGGGCGGCGGACCTCGAACGATATCGGCCCGGATGCTCGCACCCTGTGGAAAGCGAAAGGTAAATTCCCGTTCATTAAAGGGCGACGGACCGTGGAAACCTTCGGGTAGGGTTATTGCCGGCTTTCCGAATCTGGTTGATGAGTGGTAAACGCGAACAAAGCGGAAACGGAAGGAGCGCAACATGACGGCACGCGGGATCATCGTCAGCGACGACGGACGGCAGCGCTGCGCCTGGCACGGCAACCTGGAGGACTATCGCCGCTATCACGACGCCGAATGGGGCCGTCCGGTCACCGAGGATATCCGCCTGTTCGAGAAGATCTGCCTGGAGGGCTTCCAGTCCGGCCTGTCCTGGCTGACGATCCTGCGCAAGCGCGAGAACTTCCGCGCAGCCTTCGCCGGCTTCGACTACGACCGGGTGGCGGCCTTCGGCGACGACGACATCGCCCGCTGCCTCGCCGATGCCGGCATCGTCCGCCACCGCGGCAAGATCGTCTCCACGATCAACAACGCCCGCCGCGCGCAGGAGATGCGCGCCGAATTCGGCTCGCTCGCCTGCTATTTCTGGAGCCAGGAACCGCCCGTGGACGAGCGGCCCGCGGTGATGGACTACGAGACGCTGGTCGCCAATCCGATGACGCCGGCCTCGAAGCGGATCTCCAGGGACCTGAAGAAGCGCGGCTGGACCTTCGTCGGCCCCACGACGGTCTATGCCTTCATGCAGGCGATGGGGCTGGTCAACGACCATCTCGACGGCTGCTTCTGCCAACCGGAAGTGGAGGCGATGCGCGACAGGCTGGACCGCCGCTTCGCCGCAACCGCCGCCTCCTGAAACGCCTCCCCCTGAAACGGCACCGTCCCGGAAGCTCACGTAACGGCAGCTTGTGCGAGGGTTGCGGCACGGCTGGCGGGCGATACTTTCGGTCTGTGTTTTTTAGAGAATCATGTATCGTCTGGGTTGTGGGGCGTTCGGAAAGACGGAATTCATCCGGGTTCACATTGCGTTTTCGACCCGGGATGCGTGCCGAACGGTGCTAAATGATTTAGCCGACGGGGAAGAGATGACGCAAGACGGCCAGAAGATGGAAACATGGGCCTGCAGCAAGGCTCAGGAGATAGTCCTTCGCGAAGGGTTCAATCTCATCCGCTCCGCGCGCACCGGCAACAATACCGAAATTCGCGAGCACAGCATGATGCTCGCCAAGGTCATCGCGGCCTCTCTGCTGGAAGCCTCCGTCGCCACCGGCGCGCAGCCGGCAAAATAGCAAGACGTGCAGCCGGCAAAATAGCAAGGCGCGCAGCCCGCCAGGTAGACAGCGCATGGCCGCTGGCGAACAGGCCCGGCACCTGACGGGCCGGGCCCTTCCGCGTCAAGCCGTTCCGGCTACTTCGCGTTCTTGTCCAGCCACGCCTTCATCATCGCGATCTCGCCCTCCTGGGCGCGGATGATCTCTTCGGCGAGCTTGCGCAGTTCCGGATCCTTGCCGTGTTCCAGCTCGACCCGGGCCATGTCGATCGCGCCCTGGTGGTGGGCGATCATGCCCCGGACGAAATCGACGTCGGCATTGCCGCTATAGGCGATGTCCATGCCCGCATGCATGCGCGCGTTGGCCTCGGCGAAGGCCTTGCTGGCCGGTCCCTGGTCGCCCTTCGGCGCGGCCGGGTCCATCTGGCCCGACGCATGGTCCATGGTCCCCATGTCGCCATGGCCGGAGTGATCCTGCGACAGCGCCGCAGGCGCGAAAAGAAGCGCAAGCGCAATGCCCGGCGCAATGGTTTTTCTCAACATGTCTTGTCCTTCCGAGTGGACTTTCGTTTCGCGGAGCGGCTGCTCACGCGTCGTGACGAAAATTCAGCGGCGGACGGGACGGGGCGGCGGCACCGGCGGCAGGACCTCGCCACCGTGGAAGATGGCGACCGGCAGCGCCGCGGCGCCGGCCTTGGCGCCGGTCACCGGCAGGGCCACGCCCCCGGCGACGACGGCGAAGCAGGCCGAACACAGGAGCGGATGCAGGGCGCCGTGCTTCTGTCCGTCGCGGTGCTCCCCGTGAGCGGGGTGGGAGGCCTGGCCCGCGTCGGCGCGCAGGTCGTCCCCATGGCCGCCATCCTCGTGAACGCCGCCGGTATGCTGTGCGATGCCGGGGACTTGGGAGCCTTGGGTGTCATGAGCGCCATGCGCTGCGGCCATCCCGGCCTGCTGCGCCGCCGCCAGCGCCGGCGTCCAGCCGGACACCATCGCGGCAAGCATGGCAAGGATGAGGAACAGGCGTTTCATGGCCTGAACCTAGGATGTCGGCGCGCCGTTGAAAAGGGCACACCCGCACCTTGCGGGTGGAAACCTTTCCGGCAGCCTTGCCGATTGCGCCCGCGGCCACTGCCGCCCTTGCCGCAACCGGCCTGATCCGCTAGGGAAGCGGCCCTATGGCCATGTCAGAAAATCCGGGCGTCCCGATGAGCGAAAAGCAGAAGAAACCGCAGAAACTGAAGGCGCGCCTGCCGCGCGGCTTCGTCGACCGCTCCGCCGCCGACATCCGCGCCGTCGACGAGATGACGGGCAAGATCCGCGAGGTCTACGAGCGCTACGGTTTCGATCCGGTCGAAACCCCGCTGTTCGAATATACCGATGCGCTCGGCAAGTTCCTGCCAGACAGCGACCGCCCGAACGAGGGCGTCTTCTCGCTGACGGACGACGACGACCAGTGGATGAGCCTGCGCTACGACCTGACCGCGCCGCTCGCCCGCCACGTGGCGGAAAACTTCAACGAGATCCAGCTTCCCTACCGCACCTACCGCGCCGGCTACGTTTTCCGCAACGAGAAGCCCGGCCCCGGCCGCTTCCGCCAGTTCATGCAGTTCGACGCCGACACGGTGGGCGCCGCCGGCGTGCAGGCCGATGCCGAGATGTGCATGATGATGGCCGACACGATGGAGGCGCTCGGCATCAAGCGCGGCGACTACGTGATCCGGGTCAACAACCGCAAGGTCCTCGACGGCGTCATGGAGGCCATCGGCCTCGGCGGCGAGGAGAATGCCGGCCGGCGCCTGACGGTGCTGCGCGCCATCGACAAGCTCGACAAGTTCGGCCCGGAGGGGGTTCGTCTGCTTTTGGGTGAAGGCCGCAAGGACGAGAGCGGCGACTTCACCAAGGGCGCGGGGCTGAATGACGAGCAGATCAACGTCGTTGAAGAGAAGGTGATCTTTTTCTCGACCGGCGCTCGCTTCACCCGTGCAAAGGAAGGTGGCCTGTCGGACAACGTTATTTTGGACGATCGCTTACTCAATGATCCTGAGGCTCTGTGGTTGGACAATCTGGATCTTGCCGAGATGGTCGGTAAACGTGGTGCCGACAATGAGACTGGCCGAGCGGCCGCGGAAGAGTTGCGAACCATGGCTCAGCTATTCCACTCGGCGGGTTACGGCACAAAGCGCATCCTCATCGACCCCTCCGTCGTCCGCGGCCTCGAATACTACACCGGCCCCGTCTTCGAAGCCGAGTTGCAGTTCGCCGTCACCAACGAGAAGGGCGAGAAGGTTGTGTTCGGCTCGGTCGGCGGCGGCGGTCGCTATGACGGGCTCGTCTCGCGCTTCATGGGCCAGCCGGTCCCGGCCACCGGCTTCTCCATCGGCGTCTCGCGCCTGATGACGGCCTTGAAGAACCTCGGCAAGCTCGGCCAGGACGAGGTCGTGGCCCCCGTGCTCGTCACCGTCATGGACGGCGACGCCGACAGCATGGGCCGCTACCAGCGCTTCACCCAGGCGCTCAGGGCCGCCGGCATCCGCGCCGAGATGTACCAGGGCAACTGGAAGAAGTTCGGCAACCAGCTGAAATATGCCGACCGCCGCAACTGCCCGATCGCCATCATCCAGGGCGGCGACGAGCGGGCGCTGGGCGTCGTCCAGATCAAGGACCTGGTCGAGGGCAAGCGCTTTGCCGGCGAGATCGAGGATAACGTCACCTGGCGCGAGGCCCGCGTGGCGCAGGTCGTCGTCTCGGAAGAGGACATGGTCCAGCGCGTCCGCGAGATCCTCGCCCACCAGGCCGACGACCGGAGGCGGGCAGGCTGATAAAGATGGCTGTTTCTCCGCTGCAGCACCCCCCTCTGTCCTGCCGGACATCTCCCCCTCAGGGGGGGAGATCGGCAAGGCGCGGGACCACGATGCCAATTCAACGGCTTGCGATGGGCGAAACGGTGCCCCGGCCAATCTCCCCCCTTGAGGGGGAGATGTCCGGCAGGACAGAGGGGGGTAAAGTCCCATGCCGCTGATCAATCTGCCGGCCTTCGCCCCCGACCTCCTCGCAGACTTCGCAAGCCTCGGCACCGAGCGTGTGGATACGCCGGTGATCCAGCCGGCGGAGCCCTTCCTCGACATGGCGGGGGAGGATCTGCGGCGGCGCATCTTCATGACCGAGAGCGAGACCGGCGAGAGCCTGTGCCTGCGTCCGGAATTCACCATTCCCGTCTGCCTGCGTCATATCGAGAGCGCGACGGGCACGCCGCGCCGCTATGCCTATCTCGGCGAAGTGTTCCGCCAGCGGCGCGAGGGCGGCAGCGAGTTCTACCAGGCCGGCATCGAGGATCTCGGCGAGGGCGACGTCGCCGGCGCCGATGCCCGTGCCGTCCATGACGCGCTGAAGGTGCTCGCAAACCGGCTGCCGGGGCGCACGCTGAAGGTGGTGCTGGGCGACCAGTCGGTGTTCGAGGCGGTGGTCGCCGCCTGCGGCCTGCCCGCCGGCTGGCAGAAGCGGCTGATCCATGCCTTCGGCAACCAGCATCGCCTGCGCGGCCTGCTGGCCGAACTCTCCGAACCGGCCGCCAAGGGCGTGTTCGGCGCGGAGGTCGAGCGGCTGGCCATCCTCGGCATCCTCGACGACGAGGCGCGGCTCGAAAGCCACATCGACGGGACGATGCAGGCGACCGGCTACTCCACCAATGCCAGCCGTAGCCCGGCCGAGATCGCCCGCCGGCTGCGCGAGAAGATGGAACTCGCCAGCACCCGCCTCGACGCGCGCACGCTTGCGACGCTGCGCGCCTTCCTGTCGATCGAGCTTGCGCTCGCCGATGCGCCGGCCGCCCTCCACGATTTCGCCCGCAGCCACGGGCTCGCCATCGACGACGCGCTGTCGCGGTTCGATGCCCGCACCCGCGCGCTCGCCGCAGCCGGCGTCGACACGGCGGCGATCACCTATCGCAGTGCCTTCGGCCGCCCGCTCGACTATTACACCGGTCTCGTCTTCGAGATCGCCACCGGCGACGATCCGGCCGTGCTCGCCGGCGGCGGGCGGTTCGACCGGCTGATGACGCTGCTCGGCGCGAAGACGCGCATCCCCGCCGTCGGCTTCTCGCTCTGGCTCGACCGCATCGAGCAGGCGATCGCACGGCCGGCAGATCAGGCGACCACTCAGGGAGCGCGCGCATGACGGTCACCATCGCGCTTCCCTCCAAGGGCCGCATGAAGGAGGACGCCTCGGAGATCTTCCGGCGCGCCGGCTATACCATCGCCTCCGTCGGCAACGACCGCTCCTATCGCGGCCGCGTCGAGGGCCGCGACGATATCGAAATCGCCTTTCTCTCGGCCTCCGAGATCTCGCGCGAGATCGGCAACGGCACCGTCGACTTCGGCGTCACCGGCGAGGACCTGGTGCGCGAGGGACTGGCCCAGGCCGACGAGCGCGTCGAATTCTGCGCCCGCCTCGGTTTCGGCCACGCCGACGTCGTCGTCGCCGTGCCGGAGATCTGGCTGGACGTCGAGACCATGGCCGACCTCGGCGATGTCGCCGCCGATTTCCGCGCCCGCCACGGCCGCCGGCTGACGATCGCCACCAAGTACTGGCGGCTGACGCAGCAGTTCTTCTCCGGCAATCACGGCATCCAGCTCTACCGCATCGTCGAAAGCCTCGGCGCCACCGAGGGCGCGCCCGCCTCCGGCTCCGCCGACATCATCGTCGACATCACCTCCACCGGCTCGACGCTGCGCGCCAACAATCTCAAGATCCTCTCCGACGGGGTGATCCTGGGATCCGAGGCCTGCCTCGTCCGCGCCCGCAAGGCCGGCCACGACGCCGACCCGGTGGTCGGCGAGATCATCGCAGCGGTCCGCGGCGCGCTCTGAGGTGTGGGGGTAGCCGGAAGACGGCCGTCAGCCCAAACACCCGTCACGCCGGACTAGATCCGGCGTCCAGCCCGCGCAAGTCCTTGCGCGGAAAAGTGCTTTCCCCGCGCCGCCGACGCGGCGCTGCTGGACACCGGCTCGGGGGCCGGTGTGACGGAGGCGTGCGGCCTGTCCGAAAGTGACTGCTCGGCACAGTCGCGCCCTGGTCGCGGCCGCCACCTTGTCCGTCGCGATACATTCCCCCCGTCATGCCGGCCCCGAGCCGGCATCCAGCCCGCGCAAGTCCTTGCGCGGAAAAGTGCTTTTCCCGCGCCGCCGACGCGGCGCTGCTAGACACCGGCTCGGGGGGCGGTGTGACGGCGGAGATGGGCGCTGACCGATCCGATCGATTGAAAGGCGACCAACGGCTCGATGGTGGAGACCTGGTAACGCCGTCCTTCCACCCCCTTTCCCCGCGCAATCCTTCACCCTATCTATGCTGCACCGCAAAGCACGAGGAGCAGTCCGTGACCGATCTTTCCGCCTTTCCGATCACCAAGAAGTGGCCCGCCAGGAACCCCGATATCATCCAGCTCTATTCCCTGCCGACGCCGAACGGCGTGAAGGTGTCGATCGCGCTCGAGGAACTCGGCCTTCCCTACGAGCCGCACCGGATCGAGTTCGGGCCCAACGACCAGAAGACGCCGGAATTCGTCTCGCTGAACCCGAACGGCCGCATCCCGGCGATCATCGATCCCAACGGCCCGGACGGCAAGCCGATCGGCCTGTTCGAATCCGGCGCGATCCTGTGGTATCTCGCCGAGAAGACCGGCAAGCTGATCCCCGCCGATCCCGCGAGGAAGTACGAGACGCTCTGCTGGGTGATGTTCCAGATGGGCGGGGTCGGGCCGATGCTCGGCCAGTTCGGCCATTTCTACAAGTTCGCCGCCGAGAAGGTCGCCAACAATTCCTATCCGATGGAGCGCTACCGCGACGAGGCCAGGCGCCTGCTCGGCGTGATGGAAGCGCAGCTGAAGGACCGGCAGTGGATCGTCGGCGACACCTATACGGTGGCCGACATCGCGCTGTTTCCCTGGGTGCGCGGCGCCGATGTCTTCTATGGCGGCCGCGACGTCATCGGCTATGGCGATTTCCCCGCCGTGATGGAGTGGCTCGACCGCTGCATGGCCCGGCCGGCCTCGCAGAGGGGGATCGACATACCCGTCAAGGCCACGGCCGAGGCGTGACGCAAAGGGGCGAGCGGGCGGCGCGTTGACACGTTGACGCCGCCCGCTCCGGCGCGCTACCTCTTGGCGCAAAAGAATGAGGGTAGGAACATCGTCGTGACGGGAAGATTGGTAGTCGTCGGCGGCGGCCAGGCTGCGTTTGCACTGGTCGCCAGGCTCCGGGCGCTGAAGGATATGCGGCCGATCACCATCGTCAGCGCCGAGGCCAGCCCGCCCTACCAGCGCCCGCCGCTGTCGAAGAAGTACCTGCTCGGCGAGGCCGACCTCGGCCGGCTGCATTTCCGTCCCGAAACCTGGTACCCGGAAAACGACGTCGATCTCAGGCTGTCGACCGAGGTCACCGCGATCGACCGGGAAAGGAAGACCGTCACGCTCAGTGACGGCTCCGAACTCGCCTATGCCTGTCTCGCGCTCGCCACGGGTGCGACACCCCGGCGCCTGCCGGCAGAGATCGGCGGCGCGCTGAAGGGCGTCTACACCGTCCGCGACTATCTCGACGCCGACCGGATCGGGCTCGAGATGAGCGAGGGCCGGCGCGCGCTGATCGTCGGCGGCGGCTATATCGGGCTGGAAGCTGCGGCCGTCGCCCGCGGCCGGGGGCTTGACGTCACCGTCATCGAGATGGCCGACCGTATCCTCCAGCGCGTGGCCTCGCCCGCGACCGCGACCATCCTCAAGGCCATCCACATCGCCCGCGGCGTCGACGTCCGCGAAAAGACCGGCCTTGTCCGGCTGATCGGCGAGGACGGCCGGGTCACCGGCGCCGAACTCTCCGACGGCTTCGTGCTCCCCGCCGACATCGTCATCGTCGGCATCGGCGTTTCCGCCAACGACCGGCTCGCCCGCGAGGCGGGTCTGGAGGTCGAAAACGGCATTGTCGTCGACGCGCACGCCCGCACCTCCGATCCGGCGATCTTCGCCATGGGGGACTGCGCGGTGCTGCCCTTCGAGGGAAGCCGGGTGCGGCTGGAATCGGTGCAGAACGCCGTGGACCAGGCCGAGGCCGCCGCCGCCGTCATCGCCGGCGGAACCGATCCGTACCTGCCCAGGCCCTGGTTCTGGTCGGACCAGTACGACGTCAAGCTGCAGATCGCCGGCTTCTGCGCCGGCTATGACGATACGCTCGTCCGCCCCGGCCAGCGCGAGGGCAGCGTCTCGGTCTGGTATTTCCGCGCCGGCCGCCTGATCGCCGTCGACGCGGTCAACGACGCCAAAGCCTATGTCGTCGGCAAGAAGCTGCTGGAGCAAGGCCGCACGCCGGACCGGGCCGCACTGGAGGACCCGGCGACGGACCTCAAGGCGCTCACGCTCTGAGGCTTTCGGCGGCCGGACCGCCGCGGCCGGCCGGCGCGACTGGTTCGATCCCAGCCCGCCGGCGATTCGCCTTTCGTTAAGTATTTTCTCATGAATGCAAGTGCTTGAACGGCGCGTTCGGGCGCTGATTCATCCATTTTTCAGCTTTGTCCGGCGGAGTGCACGCGAAAGTTGGACGACCGGAATTTCGATGTTGCGCATTCTCACCTGTATCACCGTGGAACATGATCTGCGGTTGGTTCTCCTCGCCGCCATAATCTGCCTGCTCGCCTGCTATGCCGCGGTCTCGCTGCTGCAGCGGGCGCGCTCCGCCGCAGGACGGGCACGGGCGCTCTGGCTCGGCGCTGCCGGCGTCGCCAGCGGCTTCGGCATCTGGGCGACGCATTTCATCGCCATGCTCGCCTACGATCCTGGCGTCGTGATGGGCTATGGCACGCAACTGACGCTGGGCTCGCTCGCCGTCGCGATCGCCGTGACGGCGGCGGGCGCCGCGATCGCGACCTGCCTGCCGGGCATGGCCGCAATTGCCGGCGGCGGGCTTGTCGTGGCTGCCGGCATCGCCACCATGCACTATCTCGGCATGGCGGCGCTCGAACTCCCCGGCCGGATCGAGTGGGACCGGGCGCTCGTCGCATTTTCGCTGGCTGGCGGCGCCGCCTTCTGCAGCACCGCATTCATCGTCCTGCACAGGCATCGCGGGGCAGGGGCGCGCATCGCCGCCGGCGTGCTGATGGCGCTCGGCGTGGTGAGCCTCCATTTCGTCAGCATGGCTGCGGTGACGGTCGTCCCGGAACCGGTTCTGGCCGACGACACCATGACGCTTTCGCCCGAACTGATGGCGCCGCTGATCGCCACCGTCGCCTTCTCGCTGCTCTTCTGCGGCCTCACGGCGGCCTTCCTGGCCCGTCAGGCGGAGACGGCGATGAACGAGAGCACGCGCCTTTTCGCCGTTCTCGTGCAGGGCGTGTCCGACTACGCGATCTACATGCTGGATCCGGACGGTATCGTCGCCAACTGGAACGTCGGCGCCGAGCGCAACATGGGCTACGGGGCGGACGAGATCGTCGGCCGGCATTTCTCGCGCTTCTACAGCGAGGAGCATCAGGCCGCGGGCGTGCCGCAGCAATCGCTTCAGGTCGCCTTCGAGCAGGGAAAGCACGAGGCCGAAGGCTGGCGCCATCGCAAGGACGGAACGCGCTTCTGGGCCCACGTCATCATCGATCCGATCTGCGATGCCGACGGGGCGCTGATCGGCTATGCCACCATCACCAAAGACGTGACCAAGGAAAAGGCCGACGCCGACCGCATCGCCGAGGTCAGCCGGAACCTCGATCTGGCGCTCGAGAACATGTCCCAGGGCCTGTTCCTGTTCGACCGCGACGAGCGGCTGGTGCTTTCCAACCGGCGCAGCGCCGAGATCCTCGGCTTCCCGGTCGGCCGGCCGGACGTCGGCACGACCTTCAAGGAACTGATCGACCGGGCGATGGCAGACAGCCACTGGCTGCCCGAAATCTGGCAGCCGCTGGCCGCCGAATTCTATGGGCGCCATCGCCAGCTCATCACGAGTGGCGGCGGATCGATGGTGGAAAAGCTCTCGACCGGCGCTTCCGTGCAGGTCCGCTACCGCACCCTGCCGGATGGCGGCTGGGTCGCCACCTACGAGGACATCTCCGAGCGGCTCAGAAACGAGGAGCAGATCGCCTACATGGCGCGGCACGACAGCTTAACGGGCCTGCCGAACCGTGCGGATTTCACCGATACGCTCGCTGTCGCGATCGAGGATGCGCGGCATTCGTCCGGTAAGGTCGCGGCGATCGGCATCGACCTCGACAAGTTCAAGGAGGTCAACGACACGCGCGGCCATGCCACCGGCGATCTCGTCCTGACGACGCTGGCGCAGCGCATGCAGGCCTGCCTCGAGCCGGGCGAGACGGTCGCGCGTTTCGGTGGCGACGAGTTCGCCGCCAGCAAGCGATACGACGATATGGCCGAGCTCGAGGCGTTCATCGAGAGGCTGGAGCGCTGCTTCCACGAGCCAATCGAGATCGACGGCCTCGAGATCAAGCCGGGCGCCAGCCTCGGCGTGGCCATCTATCCGCAGGACGCCGACAATCTCGAGGCGCTGCTCAACAATGCCGACCTCGCCATGTATCGCGCCAAGGACGAGCTGGTCCAGACGGTCTGCTTCTACGAGGTCTCGATGGACGAGGCGGCCCGCAGCCGGCGCGTTCTCGCCAAGGATCTGTGGCTTGCCGCCGAACGCGACGAGTTCCGCCTGCACTACCAGGTCCAGAAGGCGGTCGAGACCGGTGCGGTGACCGGATACGAGGTGCTCTTGCGCTGGCTTCACCCCGAGCGCGGCATGGTCTCCCCGATGGAGTTCATCCCCGTCGCCGAGGAATGCGGGGCGATCCTGCCGATCGGCGAATGGGTGCTGCGGGAGGCCTGCCGGGAGGCGGCGAGCTGGGCGGAGCCGCACAAGATTGCGGTCAATCTCTCGCCGGTCCAACTGGCCAATGCCGATGTCGCCGATCTCGTCCTGCGGGTCCTGATGGAAACCGGCCTTGCCCCGCACCGGCTGGAGCTCGAAATCACCGAAACGACGATCATCCGCGACAAGGACCGCGCGCTGCAGACGCTCGGCCTGATCCGCGCGCTCGGCGTGACCATCGCGATCGACGACTTCGGCACCGGCTATTCGTCGCTCGAAACGCTGCGCTCGTTCCCCTTCGACAAGATCAAGCTCGACCGCAGCTTCATGGTCGAGGTGGAGGACAATCCGCAGGCCAAGGCGATCCTGCGGGCGATCGTCGCTTTGGGGCAGACGCTGGAGATACCGGTGCTGGCCGAAGGCGTCGAAACCCGGGAGCAGCTCGGCATCCTGCTGCACGAGGGCTGCGACCAGGCGCAGGGCTACTACCTCGGCCGCCCCGCGCCGATGGCGTCTGCCGGCCGCGCAAAGGTGGCCTGAGCGCGGCCTCGTGAGCCGTGCCGGCGGCGGGACCGCGCGGCCGCCTCCGGTCTACTGCTGGGGGACGACCGTGCCGGGGGTGTCGAGCTGGAAGCGCGGGAAGATGAAAACGCCGATGATCGCGCCCGCATAGCGCTGCTCCAGCCCCATGGACTCGCCGACGCACATGACCGGCTGCCGCGGCGTGCCGCCGGCCTCGATCGTGGTCGAAAAGCAGAAGGAGGACGAGATCGTGGCCGCCTGCTCGAACAGTTCGAGCACGTGGCTGCGGTCCTGTGCCGTGTAGCAGCGGACGAGATTGAGCAGGCCGCAATTGCGCTGCTCCAGCCCGTGCAGGCGGGCGGCCCTTTCCCCGAGCTGAAAGAGGCCGTTGGACAGGTCTCCGGTCCAGCGTTCGGTCAGGCAATATTGCGCCAGGTACTCGTTGTCGACCTGGTCGAAGCCGATCGAACCCGGAAGAAAAGGCATTGTGAAAGTGGATCTTGCAATCTTGAACAAAATGAACCCCAGCCGGCAGGTCCGACCTGCCCGCGCACCCCTTGGGAAGCGCACCGTCCCCCGATGAGCAGACCGGCAAAGATGCGGGCTTTGCCGGTACGCATATTGCAGTGATGTCGGCAGCTTCGGGGAATATGACTGGCCAGCAGCCAACTCGATCCCTCATCGCGCCGACAACCTGATATTGATCGCTATGCTGACTTCAAAGGGCTCGCGGACACACGGATAGCGCGAAATGCACATTTTGTGCCGTGCTTCCTGAACCCTGCTCCCGTTTAGAGTCCGTTAAGTTTTTGGGGTATCTACACTGCCTCGACTGCAACCGGCAATGGGTTGCATCCAAAAAACGGAATATATCAAGTAAATTCGAAGTTGCTAAGTAAGTAGATGAAAAAAAGGGGCGACCCGAAGGCCGCCCCCATGGTTGTAGCCGGATGCGATCCGATTACATCATGCCGTCCATGCCCATGCCGCCCATGCCGCCAGGCATGCCGGCCGGAGCGTCCTTCTTCGGCAGCTCGGCGATCATGGCTTCCGTCGTGATCAGCAGCGAGGCAACCGAAGCGGCGTTCTGCAGAGCGGTGCGCACGACCTTGACCGGATCGACGATGCCGAGCTGGATCAGGTCGCCATATTCGCCGGTCTGGGCGTTGTAGCCGTAGTTGTCTTCGTTCTTGTCGAGGATCTTGCCCACGACGATCGAAGCTTCGTCACCGGCATTGTCGGCGATCTGGCGAACCAGGGCCTGCAGAGCCTTGCGGACGATGTTGATGCCGGCTTCCTGGTCGTCGTTCTCACCCTTTGCGGTGATCTTCGTCGACGAACGGAGCAGGGCAACGCCGCCGCCCGGTACGATACCTTCCTGAACGGCAGCGCGCGTCGCGTTGAGGGCGTCGTCGATGCGGTCCTTCTTTTCCTTCACTTCGACTTCCGTCGAGCCGCCGACGCGGATGACGGCAACGCCGCCGGCGAGCTTGGCAAGACGTTCCTGCAGCTTCTCGCGGTCGTAGTCGGAGGTGGTCTCTTCGATCTGGGCCTTGATCTGCGCGACGCGGCCTTCGATTTCAGCCTTCTGGCCGGCACCGTCGACGATCGTCGTGTTTTCCTTGGAGATCGAAACCTTCTTCGAACGGCCGAGCATGTCGAGCGTTACGTTTTCGAGCTTGATGCCGAGGTCTTCGGAGATGACCGTGCCGCCCGTGAGGATGGCGATGTCTTCCAGCATGGCCTTGCGGCGGTCGCCGAAGCCCGGAGCCTTGACGGCAGCGATCTTGAGGCCGCCACGCAGCTTGTTGACGACGAGCGTTGCAAGAGCTTCGCCTTCGACGTCTTCAGCGATGATGACGAGCGGCTTGCCGGTCTGGACGACGGCTTCGAGAACCGGGAGCATGGCCTGCAGGTTCGAGAGCTTCTTCTCGTGGAGGAGAATGAAGGCGTCTTCGAGGTCGGCGATCATCTTTTCCGGGTTGGTCACGAAGTAGGGCGACAGGTAGCCGCGGTCGAACTGCATGCCTTCGACGACTTCGAGTTCGGTCTCGGCGGTCTTGGCTTCTTCAACCGTGATGACGCCTTCGTTGCCGACCTTCTGCATGGCTTCGGCAATGTCGAGGCCGATCTGCTTTTCGCCGTTGGCGGAGATCGTGCCGACCTGTGCGACTTCTTCCGAGGTGTTGATCTTCTTGGCCTTGGCCTGGAGATCCTTGACGACTTCGGCAACGGCAAGATCGATGCCGCGCTTCAGGTCCATCGGGTTCATGCCGGCTGCAACGGCCTTGCCGCCTTCGCGGACGATGGCCTGGGCGAGAACAGTTGCGGTCGTGGTGCCGTCGCCGGCGATGTCGTTGGTCTTCGAAGCGACTTCGCGGACCATCTGGGCGCCCATGTTCTCGAACTTGTCTTCCAGTTCGATTTCCTTGGCGACCGATACGCCGTCCTTGGTGATGCGCGGAGCGCCGAAGGACTTGTCGATGATGACGTTGCGACCCTTCGGGCCGAGCGTGACCTTGACGGCGTCAGCGAGAACATCGACGCCGCGCAGCATCTTTTCGCGCGCGGTGCGGCCGAACTTGATTTCTTTAGCTGCCATTTTGAGAACTCCTGAAAAGAGGTGTCAGCGATATTTCAGTGAAGGCAAGCGGCTGGAAATCAGCCGATGATGCCCATGATGTCGGCTTCCTTCATGATCAGAAGGTCTTCGCCGTTGATCTTGACTTCGGTGCCGGACCACTTGCCGAACAGGACGCGGTCGCCGGCCTTGACGTCGAGTGCGACGACCTTGCCGGATTCGTCACGGGCGCCGGAGCCGACGGCGACGATTTCGCCTTCCTGCGGCTTTTCCTTTGCGGTATCGGGAATGATGATGCCGCCCTTGGTCTTTTCTTCGGATTCAACGCGACGGACGACGACGCGGTCGTGAAGCGGACGGAAATTGGTGGTTGCCATTGTCTAATCCCTCGATCAAATGACATTCTCGGATCGGAAACGATCCGGCGGATTGGTGTTAGCACTCACTCCTGTCGAGTGCTAGCGAAGCCGAGATAGGCTTGGCCCCGGACGGAGTCAAGGACGGCCTTCCAGAAAATATTCTCCGGCCACGGTCGGCGCGCGGCCGTTTCGTTCCGTTTTGCCCGATGCGGCGTGCATGGATTGCTCGCAAGCCTGCCGTGGCGCTCCCCGCAAGCGGTCGCCGGTTTCTTTCGCCTGCCTGCGATTTTGCCATTTGGGCCTTGTTTTCTTGGCCGGGCTTTGCGATGTCACCCGGGCCCTCAGCATCGGATAAACAGCATGGCCAAGCGCATTCAGTCCTTCAGCGAGATCACCGAACACTACGACGTGGTGCTTTGCGACGTCTGGGGCGTCCTGCACAACGGCGTGGAAGCGTTCCGGGAAGCCTCGCGGGCGCTGGCGAGCGCGCGCCAGGCTGGACTTACGGTGGTGCTGATCACCAATTCGCCGCGCCCCTTTCCGGGCGTGAAGGTGCAGATCCGCGACCTCGGCGTGCTCGACGAGGCCTATGACCGCATCGTCACCTCCGGCGACGTGACGCGGGCGCTGATCGCCTCCGGCCCGGACAGGATCTACTTCATCGGCGCGGAAAAGGACCTTGCCCTGCTCGACGGCCTCGGCGTCGAGGCCGTTTCCGCAAGCGAGGCCGGCATCGTCGTCTGCGCCGGCTTGCGAAACGACGAGAGCGAGACGGCGGAGGATTACCGCGGCGAACTGGAAGTGCTGAGCGGCCGCCACCTGCCGTTCATCTGCGCCAACCCGGACCTCGTCGTCGAGCGCGGCCACCGCCTGATCCCCTGCGCCGGTGCGCTCGCCAAGCTCTATGACGATCTCGGCGGCAGCACCCTGATTGCCGGAAAACCGCATCGGCCGATCTACGAGAAGTCGCTGGAGGAAGCCCGCGACGTCCGCGGTCCGTTCGATCTCTCCCGCGTGATCGCGATCGGCGACGGCATGCCAACCGACGTCCGCGGTGCGCAGGCCTATGGGCTGGACGTGCTCTACGTCTCCGGCGGCATCCATGCGCAGGAATATGTCGTCGACGGGCAGACCGACGAGGCAGCGCTCCAGGCATTTCTGGAGCGGGAGAAGGCGTCTGCGAAATGGTGGATGCCCAGGCTGCAGTGACAGGACGGACGAAAGCGCCATGACCGTTTTCCACCGCAACGAGACGAAGCAGCCGCTGCCGGATCATCTTCGCGGCGGGGTCGTGGCGATCGGCAATTTCGACGGCGTTCACCGCGGCCACCAGTCGGTGCTGAACCGGGCGCTCGAGATCGCCCGTGAACGCGGGGTGCCGGCGCTTCTCCTGACCTTCGAGCCGCATCCGCGCAGCGTCTTCCGCCCCGACCAGCCGGTCTTCCGGCTGACGCCGGCGCCGCTGAAGGCGCGCATCCTGGAGGGCATGGGTTTCGCCGCGGTGATCGAATACCCCTTCAACCGCCAGTTCGCCCTGATGTCGGCCGGCGAGTTCGTCGCAGGCGTGCTGCGGGACTGGCTGCATGCCGGCCACGTCGTCACCGGCTTCGACTTCCATTTCGGCAAGGGCAGGGAAGGCGGCCCGGCCTTCATGATCGCCGCCGGCGAGCAGAATGGTTTCGGCGTGACCCTGGTCGATGCCTTCCGCGACGAGAACGCCGACGTCATCTCCTCCAGCCGCATCCGGGCGCTGCTCTGCGAGGGGGCGGTGACGGAGGCAGCCGGCCTGCTCGGCTACCGCTACACCGTCGAGGCCGAGGTCATCGGCGGCAAGCAGCTCGGCCGCGCGCTCGGCTTTCCGACCGCCAACATGCAATTGCCGCCGGAAGCCGCGCTGCGCAACGGCATCTATGCCGTCCGCTTCCGCCGTCCCGGCGGAACGATCCACGACGGCGTCGCCAGCTTCGGCCGTCGGCCGACGGTGGACAGCGACGGCGCGCCGCTTCTGGAAACCTTCGTCTTCGACTTCGAAGGCGACCTCTACGGCGAGATCTGTACCGTCTCCTTCTTCGAGCATCTGCGCGACGAGCTGAAGTTCGACGGGCTGGACGCGCTGGTCGTCCAGATCAGGCGCGACGAGGAGGAGGCGCGGGCGCTGCTCTCCGGCGTGCGCCCGATCGGCGAGATCGACGCCCGGATCGCATTCTGAGCCGGGCCGCGCAGCATTCGTCGCTTCCGTGTCCGTTGTTTCCGATATCGGCTATTCGGGCCGCGCCCCTCTTTCCTTTTCGGGCAAAAACACATAAACAACCGCCACCATGGCGCCACACAGCTTTTGTGTCATATCCCGAATTAGTGGCCCGGCCTTCCGCGCGCTCTGAGCGAGGCCGGGAGGTCCGGGTTCCTGGGCGTTCCGATGCGCCCGCGCCGTTACCGACAATTTTCCCTGCCTGCGCGAAAGATCGCGCGATGAAACGATTGCTTGAGCCATGACCGACACGTCCGAGAAGATCGACTATTCCTCCACGCTCTACCTGCCGCAGACGGATTTCCCGATGCGCGCCGGCCTGCCGCAGAAGGAGCCCGAGACCGTGGCCCGCTGGCAGAAGATGGGGCTCTACAAGCAACTGCGCGCGTCTGCCGCCGGCCGCGAAAAGTTCGTGCTGCACGACGGCCCGCCCTATGCCAACGGCAACATCCATATCGGCCACGCGCTGAACAAGATCCTGAAGGACGTCATCAACCGCTCGTTCCAGATGCGCGGCTATGACGCCAACTACGTGCCCGGCTGGGACTGCCACGGCCTTCCGATCGAATGGAAGATCGAGGAGAAGTACCGCGAGAAGGGCCAGAACAAGGACGAGGTTCCGGTCAACGAGTTCCGCCAGGAATGCCGCGACTTCGCCACCGGCTGGATCAAGGTCCAGTCGGACGAGTTCAAGCGCCTCGGCATCGAGGGCGACTTCGACAACCCCTACACGACGATGAACTTCCACGCCGAGGCCCGCATCGCCGGCGAACTGATGAAGATCGCCAGGAGCGGCCAGCTCTACCGCGGCTCCAAGCCGATCATGTGGTCGGTGGTCGAGCGCACGGCACTTGCGGAGGCCGAGGTCGAATACGCCGACGTCGAGAGCGACATGATCTGGGTGAAGTTCCCGGTCAAGGAAGGCCCCGACGCTCTTGCCGGCACCTTCGTCGTCATCTGGACCACGACCCCCTGGACGATCCCCGGCAACCGCGCGATCGCCTATTCTTCGCGCTATGCCTATGGCCTCTACGAGGTCGCGACGGCCGAGAACGACTTCGGCCCGCAGCCGGGCGAGAAGCTGATCTTCGCCAAGCGCCTTGCCGACGAGTCCGCCGCCAAGGCCAAGCTGACCTTCAACTTCGTCCGCGACATCGAGGGCGACGAACTGGCCGCGATCACCTGCGCCCATCCGCTGCATGGCCTCGGCGGCGGCTACGACTTCAAGGTGCCGCTGCTGGACGGCGACCACGTCACCGACGATGCCGGCACCGGCTTCGTCCACACCGCCCCCAGCCACGGCCGCGAGGACTTCGACGCCTGGATGGACAAGGCGCGCGAACTGGAGCAGCGCGGCATCTCGTCTGCGATCCCGTTCCCGGTCGACGACGCCGGCTTCTACACCCTCGATGCACCGGGCTTCGGCCCCGACGCCGAGGGCGGCCCCGCCCGCGTCATCGACGACAAGGGCAAGAAGGGCGATGCCAACGACCGCGTCATCAAGGCGCTGATCGCCCGTCACGCGCTCTTTGCCCGCGGCCGGCTGAAGCATTCCTATCCGCATTCCTGGCGCTCCAAGAAGCCGGTCATCTTCCGCAACACGCCGCAGTGGTTCGTCTACATGGACAAGGAGCTCGGTGACGGCACCACGCTGCGCTCGCGCTCGCTGTCTGCCATCGACGACACCCGCTTCGTCCCCGCCACCGGCCAGAACCGCCTGCGCGCCATGATTGAGGCCCGCCCGGACTGGGTGCTCTCCCGTCAGCGCGCCTGGGGCGTGCCGATCGCGATCTTCGCCGACGAGGACGGCAACGTGCTGGTCGATGACGCCGTCAACGAACGCATCCTCGCAGCCTTCGAAGAGGAGGGCGCCGACGCCTGGTTCGCCGAGGGCGCCAAGGACCGCTTCCTCGGCAACGATCACGACCATGCCCGCTGGCAGCAGGTGATGGACATCCTCGACGTCTGGTTCGACTCGGGCTCGACGCACACCTTCACCCTCGAAGACCGTCCCGACCTGAAATGGCCGGCCGACGTCTATCTCGAAGGCTCCGACCAGCATCGCGGCTGGTTCCATTCGTCGCTGCTTGAAAGCTGCGCCACGCGCGGCCGCGCGCCCTACAACGCCGTCGTCACCCACGGGTTCACGATGGACGAGAAGGGCGAGAAGATGTCGAAGTCCAAGGGCAACGTCGTCTCGCCGCAGGACGTGATGAAGGACGCCGGCGCCGATATCCTGCGCCTCTGGGTCATGACCACCGACTACTGGGAAGACCAGCGCCTCGGCAAGACCATCATCCAGACCAACATCGACGCCTACCGCAAGCTTCGCAACACGGTGCGCTGGATGCTCGGCACGCTCGCCCACGACAAGGGCGAGGAGATCGCCTATGCCGACATGCCGGAGCTGGAAAAGCTGATGCTGCACCGGCTGTCGGAACTCGACCAGTTGGTGCGCGAGGGCTACGACGCCTTCGACTTCAAGAAGATTGCCCGCGCGCTGATCGACTTCGCCAACGTCGAGCTCTCGGCCTTCTACTTCGACGTCCGCAAGGATGCGCTCTACTGCGACGCGCCCTCCAGCCTGCGCCGCCGTTCGGCCCTGTCAGTCATCCGCAAGCTGTTCGACTGCCTCGTCCTGTGGCTGGCGCCGATGCTGCCGTTCACGACGGAAGAGGCCTGGCTGTCGCTCAAGCCCGATGCGGTCTCGGTGCATCTGGAACAGTTCCCGCAGATCCCGGCCGAGTGGCGCAACGACACGCTGGAAGCAAAGTGGGAGAAGATCCGCACGGTGCGCACCGTCGTTACCGGCGCGCTGGAGATCGAGCGCCGCGAGAAGCGGATCGGCTCGTCGCTGGAGGCGGCCCCGGTCGTCCATGTCAACGATCCGGCCCTTTTGGCCGCGCTCGAAGGCGAGGATTTCGCCGAGATCTGCATCACGTCCGCAATCACGCTGGTTGCCGGCGAGGGTCCGGCCGGGGCGTTCCGCCTTGCCGAGGTTGCAGGCGTTGCCGTCGAGCCGAAGCTTGCCGAGGGTACGAAGTGCGCCCGCTCCTGGCGGATCACCACCGATGTCGGTTCGGATCCGGACTATCCGGACGTCTCCGCGCGCGATGCGGCGGCGCTGCGCGAGATCGGTTTTCGCGCGGCCGCCTGAGGCCGCGCGATCACGAAAGGTTGTGAACAAGGCATGTAAGTGACCGGATGAATTGCGCTTTCGCGCTTCATCCGGTATTCCTGCCCGAAATTCGTCGGATTTTGCCGTCAACGCACGGCATCCGACGAATATTATCGAGGCTATCCACCGGCCGGGCCGGGAAGAGGTTGCATGGGAATGACGCGAGAAATTCGACTGGCCGGCGCGGCAGCGCTGCTTGGCGCCTGCGCCGTCCTCTCGGGTTGCATCGGCGGTCCGACCTACGGAACCGACAAGTCCAGTGGCGAACAGCTGATGGACGACCTCGGCAACGCCGTGATGCTGAAGCCGGGCAATGGTAACGACAAAAAGATCGCCTACCAGCCGCGCGGCGGTCTCGTCGTGCCCAAGCAGGGCGAGGCGCCGGCACTCGTCGAGCCGCAGAAGACGCTCGCCTCCACCGAGGACAACCCGCAATGGGTCGAAAGCCCGGAGGACATGCGTGACCGCCTGAAGGCGGAAGCGACCGAGAACGAGCGCAGCATCGGCTACAATTCGCCGCTGCAGACCCAGAACAACACCATGCGCAAGCTGTCCACCAAGGAACAGCTCGAGCAGTATCGCGAGGCGCGCAAGCTGGAGCAGGGTCTCTATTCCGACAAGCGCCGCTACCTCAGCGACCCGCCGCTCGACTACCGCAAGCTGCCCGCGGAAGCGACGGAGGATCTCGGCGAGCCCGAGCGGAAGAAGGAACGCCGTCGCAAGAAGGAAGCCGAAGTGGCCAACTCCGGCGCCAAGAAGTGGTGGCCCTTCTAATTTCCGGGCCAGCGCAGATGACCTATCGCATCCGTAACGCGACCGCGGCCGACGCCGCGGTCATTTTGCGTTTCATCACCGAACTCGCCGTCTACGAGAAGGCCGGCCACGAGGTCGAGGCGACGGTGGAGACGCTGTCCCGCTCGATCTTCGGCGAAGGTTCGGTCACCCGCGCGGTGATCTGCGAGACCGATGCCGGCGCGCCGGCGGGCTTTGCGATCTGGTTTCTGAACTATTCGACCTGGCAGGCCCGCAACGGCCTCTATCTCGAGGATCTCTACGTCACCCCCGAACACCGCGGCGCCGGCGCCGGGCGCATGCTTCTGCGCCACCTCGCCAAGGTCGCGGTGGCCGAAGGCTGCGGCCGCTTCGAATGGAGCGTGCTGGACTGGAACGAGCCGGCGATCCGCGTCTACGAGGCGATCGGCGCCGAGGCGCAAAACGAATGGACGCGCTACCGCCTGTCCGGCGAGCGCCTGAGGGCCTTCGCCGCCGGGGATTGAGAACGGCCGGGCCGGTCTTCGTTACAGATTTCGTTTTCAACCTTACGGGCCGTTAACACCTGCGCGCTAGCGTCCGCCGCATGTTGGGGATCAGCAGGCGCACGGCCATGAAGGCGGCGGCTGCGACGGCGGCGTCCGTCGCGGTCTCGGTCGGCGTCGTGCTGTTGCTGGTGCCGATGCTCGGCGGGCAGCCGGATGGTCCGGGCTTCTGGATGAGCGTGCTGTGCCCGCTGCTGATCGCCGGCCCCGCCAGCACCTGGCAGTTCCACCAGACGGAAACCATCGCCCGCCAGCGCGATGCGATCGCCCGCATGCATGTGAAGCTGGAGGACGCTCATGCCGAGCTCAAGCGCCTGCATGCCGACCTCGGCGAGAAGGCCCGCACCGATGCCCTGACCGGCGGCCTCAACCGCGGCGCCTTCTTCGAGGCGCTGGAGGAGGCGGCCGCACACGGCAACGGACCGATGGCGCTCATCGTTGCCGATGCCGATCACTTCAAGCAGATCAACGACGGCTTCGGCCACCTCGTCGGCGACGAGGCGCTGTGCCGGATCGGCAGGGTGATGGCGGATGCGATCGGGGATAGCGGCGTCTGGGGCCGGATCGGCGGCGAGGAATTCGCCGCACTTCTGGCCGATACCGGGCGCAGCGCGGCGATCGGGGCGGCCGAGCGCCTGCGGCTCGCCGTGGCGGAAACGAAACTGCTGGCCGACGGGCGGCCGGTTCCCTTGAGCGTCAGCATCGGCGTCGCCTGCGCGCAGGCCCCCTGCGCGCCGATGGAGCTGTTTCGCCGTGCCGACGACGATCTCTATCGCGCCAAGTCCGGCGGCCGTAACCGCATCGTCATCGACGGGCGCGAAGTGGACCCGGTCGCGGCCTGATCCCGCGTCCTGATGATCGTCCCTCAGTCCTCGTCCCGCCGCTCCCGGAAGAACTGGCGCAGGATCTCCGCCGCCTCGCCCTCGCAGATGCCGGAATAGACCTCGGGCGCATGGTGGCAGGTCGGCTGCGCATAGAAGCGTCCGCCATGGTCGACGCCGCCGCCCTTCGGGTCCTCGGCGCCGTAGTAGAGCCGGCGGATGCGGGCGAACGAGATCGCGGCGGCGCACATGGCACAGGGCTCCAGCGTCACGTAGAGGTCGGCGCCGGTCAGCCGCTCCCGCCCGAGAAGGGCGGAAGCCGCACGGATCGCCTCGATCTCGGCATGTGCGGTCACGTCGTTCCGCTCGCGGGTCCGGTTGCCGCCGCGGCCGACGATCGCGCCGTCGACCACCAGCACCGCGCCGATCGGCACTTCGCCGCGCGCGCCTGCGCTGCGGGCCTCCGCCAGTGCCTCGTCCATGAAGCTATTCGACATTTCCGCTCAGAATTCCTCTTAACCCGGACCGCCTGACCTGATACGACACGCCAAAACGCTAGGCAAACTTCAAATGACATCCAAAGACAAGCCAAGACGGCCGGGCGCCCGGCCCTTCGACCGCGATCGCAAGCCGCATGACGGTGCCAAGAAGACGGGCGGCAAGAAGCCCTTCGGCGCCGCTGCGAAATCCGGCAGCGCGGCAAAGAGCGAGCGGAGCCCTGCAAAGGCGACGGTCGACAAGGCCGGCATCAGGAAGGACGCTGCCCGCAAGCCGGAAAAGGCGCGGCCGTCCGTCTCGGCCGGCGCTGCCGATCACGCAGCAGCACAGGCCCCCGAGCGCATCTCCAAGCTGCTCGCCCGGGCAGGCGTCGCCTCCCGCCGCGATATCGAGCGCATGATCATGGATGGCCGGGTCAGCGTGAACGGCGTCGTGCTCGACACGCCCGTTCTCAACGCCACCTTCGCCGACCACATCGAGGTCGACGGCCAGCCGATCCGTGGCATCGAGCGCACGCGCCTGTGGCTCTACCACAAGCCCGCAGGCCTCGTGACCACCAATGCCGATCCGGAAGGCCGCCCGACGGTGTTCGAGCACCTGCCGGAGGACCTGCCGCGCGTCATGTCGGTCGGCCGCCTCGACATCAATACCGAGGGCCTGCTGCTCCTGACGAACGACGGCGGTCTCGCCCGCGTGCTGGAACTGCCGGCGACCGGCTGGCTGCGCCGCTACCGCGTCCGCGCCCACGGCAAGATCGAGCAGGAAGCGCTCGACCGGTTGAAGGAAGGCATCGCCGTCGACGGCGTGCTCTATGGCGGCATCGAGGCGACGCTCGACAAGGTGCAGGGCTCCAACGTCTGGATCACCATGGGCCTGCGCGAGGGCAAGAACCGTGAGGTCAAGAACGTGCTCGGCGCGCTCGGCCTCGAGGTCAACCGCCTGATCCGTATCTCCTACGGCCCGTTCCAGCTCGGCGAACTGCCCGAGGGCCACGCGCAGGAAATCCGCGGCCGCACGCTGCGCGACCAGCTCGGCCCTCGCCTGATCGACGAGGCGAAGGCGAATTTCGAGGCGCCGCTATTCGAACAGGGGCCCGGTGAAAAGGAAGAGGCGCCTGCCCGCCCGGCAAAAAGCGGCTGGGAACGCGAGGAGCGCGGCAGCCGCGAGAACGACGGCGACCGCCGCGAAAAGGCGCGCGCGCGCCTCGACACGCGGCGTGACGACGGCGGCCGTGAGGGCCGTTTCGGCGAGCGCGGTGACAAGCGTGGTAGCGCAGGCAAGCACGGCGGTGCAGACAAGCGCGGCCGCGACGACGATCGTTTCTCCGATCGGCCGAAGCACGAGCCCGGCGGCCGCGCCCGCAAGTCCAACGTCTGGATGGCGCCCGGCGCCCGTCCCCTGGCCGAGAAGAAGGCGAAGGCGGCCGAGGGCGAAGACGCCGTGAAGCGCGAGCCGCGCGCCCGTCCCGAGGGCGCGCCGAAGACGAAGCGCTACGGCCGCACCCGCGACGGCGAGGCGACCCGTACCACCCACAAGTTCGATCCCGACCGCAAGAGCGGCCCCGGCCGTGCGGCTGCCGCCCGCCCGGGTCCAGATCGCGGCGAACGCAAGGCGCGCGTGCTCAATGCCGAAGAGGGTGGCGACTGGATCCGCGCCAGCGAGCCCGAACGGCGCCCGCGTGACGAGGGCGCCCGCGGTTCCGGCCGCGGCGGCTTCGACGAGCGTCCGCGCCGCGATTTCGGCGACCGCGCGCCCCGCAGCGATCGCGGTCCGCGCGAGGACCGGCCGTTCAACGAAGACAGGAAGCCCCGCGGCAAGTCGTTTGCCGGCGAGCGGTCCTTCGGCGACCGTCCTGCGGGCGAACGCGGCTTCGGCGGCAAGCCGGGCGGAAAATCCTTCGGCGGCAAGCCCTCCTTCGGCAAGCCCGCCGGTGGCAAGTCCTTTGGCGGCAAGCCTGCCGGTGGCAAGCCCGGCGGCGGCAGGGCAGGGGGCAAGCCGGGTGGCCGGCCGGCCGGCGGCAAGCCGCGCGGACGGGGGAACTGACGCGCCGTGCGCATCGTCGGGGGCACATTCCGCGGCCGCACGCTGGCGACGCCGAAGGGTGACGACATCCGTCCGACGACGGACCGCACGCGCGAGAGCCTGTTCAACATCCTGGGCCACGGCTACCCCGAGCATGTCGAGGGCGCGCGCGTCCTTGACCTGTTCGCCGGCACGGGCGCCGTCGGCCTGGAGGCGATCTCCCGCGGCGCCCGGGCGGCGCTGTTCGTCGAGCAGGGCGTCGAGGGCCGCGGCCTGATCCACACCAATGTCGAGGCCTTCGGCCTGCAGGGCCGGGCCAAGATCTTCCGGCGCGACGCGACGGCGCTCGGCGGGGTCGGGACGATGGAGCCGTTCGACCTCGTCTTCGCCGATCCGCCCTATGGCCGCGGCCTCGGGGAAAAGGCGCTGGCGGCGGCGGCGAGCGGCGGCTGGCTGGTGCCGGGGGCGCTTGCAATTCTGGAGGAGCGTGCCGATATTGCCCCGGCCGCTCCCGATGGCTTCGATCCTCTCGAGGTTCGCACCTTCGGCGACACGCGGATGCATTTCTACCGGTACACGCCCGGCTGATCGACCGCCGGACGCTGCCGGGATACGGACACGGGCCGGGCGATCCCGGGCCGAACCCGGGGCGTATCCCGTGCGTGATGGAGGTTTCATGTCGAGCGATGCCCTTGCCCCGCAGACGTCCGCACACCGGACGGCAGACGCCACGGTGTCGATTGCACTCGGCGGCGGCGGTGCGCGCGGACTGGCGCATATCCACGTGATTGAGGTCCTGGACGAACTCGGCATCCGTCCGCAATTGATCGCCGGCTCCTCCATCGGCGCGATCATGGGGGCGGCGATGGCGGCGGGCCTGAGTGGCCGCGAGGTGCGCGAACACACGCTCGACGCCGTGGGCAGGCCCGGCGACGCCCTCGGCCGAATCTGGGGCCTGCGGCCGGCGACGCTGTCGGACTTCTGGTCCAATGGCCTGCGCTTCGGCCAGTTCAACCTCGAACGCGTCCTGCGCGCCTTTCTCCATCCCGACATCCCCGATCGCTTCGAAGAGCTGAAGATCCCGCTGAAGGTGGTCACCGCCGATTTCTATGCCCAGCGCGAGCACATATGCGAGACCGGCGCGCTCTTTCCGGCGATCGCCGCCTCCGCTTCCCTGCCGGCCCTGTTCATGCCGGTCAGGATCGACGGCCGCGTGCTCGTCGACGGCGGCCTCTGGAACCCGGTGCCCTTCGACCATCTGGCCGGCACCGCCGACATCACCGTCGGCGTCGACGTCGTCGGCCACCCGTCCGGCGACGAGGGCCAGCTCCCGAACGGCATCGACAGCCTCTACGGCGCCAGTCAGCTGACGATGCGGGCGATGATCGAGCTGAAGCTGAAGCAGGGCGCGCCCGACATCTTCCTCCGCCCCGAAGTCGGCCGCTTCCGTGTCCTCGATTTCCTGCGCGCAAGGGAAATCCTCGAACACACGGCCGGCATCCGCGAGGAATTCAAGCGGGCGCTCGACGTCCAGTTCGAGCGGCATGCGCGCAAGCGCGGCTGAAACCGGCCGCGCGAACGGCCGCAGCGATAGCCGGTATCAGTCGACCGCCGGCTGCGTTTCCGGCGTGATCAGGTCGTCATCGTCGTCGGCTATCTGTTCGGTATGTTTCGGCTTGATCAGCGGCTCCGGCCGGACGGGGCGCGAATGCAGCATGTCGCGCCCGGCCGCCAGCCCCTCGGCGGCCTGCAGGTTGAGGCGGGCCTCGTCGCGGCGGCGGATGTCGTTGGTGATCGCCCGCGCCTCCTCGTCCGCCACCCCCAGCGCCTCGAGCGTCTTTCTCCCGAACACCAGGCCGGATTCGAAGGTCTCGCGGACTTCCATATCGACGCGGCGGGAGCGCAGCGACAGCGTGTGGATGCGGTCGTAGGAGCGCACGAAGACCCGCGCATTGGGGTACTCCGACTGCACCAGGTCGACGATCCTGTCGGTGATATCAGCCTTGTGGGTGCAGACGGCGACGATCTTGGCCCGTTCGATGCCGGCGGCGCGCAGCACCTCCTTGCGCGTGCCGTCGCCGAAATAGATGCGGAAGCCGAAGCTGGCCGCCTGGCGGATGCGGTCGGCGGAGAAATCGATGATGGTCACGTCGCGGCCGCTGGCGAGCAGGATCTGCGAGGCGATCTGGCCGAAGCGCGAGAACCCGACCATCAGCACGTCCGAACCGGCGCCCTCGAAGTCCTCCTCGATTTCCTCGCGCGCGTCGTCCTTGATCAGCACGCCGGAGAGAAGGGCTGCGATCGGGGTCAGCGCCATCGAAACGGTGACGATGACGACGAGCAGGGAGGCGACGGCGGAGGAGAACACGCCGGAGGTGGCCGCGGCCGAGAACAGCACGAAGCCGAACTCGCCGCCCTGCAGCAGAAGCAGCGCCACCCGGACCGCGTCGTTGTGCGGCGAGCGCCCCATGCGGCAGATCAGGTAGATCACGATCGCCTTCACCACCATCAGCGCCGGCACGGCGATGAGGATGATCTGGTAGTTGCGGAACACCACGTCGATGTCGAGCGACAGGCCGACGGCCATGAAGAAGAGCGCGAGCAGGATTCCGCGGAACGGCTCGATGTCGGCCTCCAGCTCGTGCCGGTAGGAGGATTCCGAAAGCAGCACGCCGGCGAGGAAGGCGCCCATGGCCATGGAGAGGCCGGCGAACTGCAGGAGCGTCGCCGATCCGAGCACGACGAAGAGGGCGGCGGCGATCATCGCTTCGCGCGCGCCGGTCCTGGCGATGACCTGGAACAGCGGATTGAGGACGTAGCGCCCGATCGCCAGCATCGACAGGATTGCCGCGACGGCGACCATGAAATCCTGGAACGCGGTGGTCGTGTCCTCCGGCGCCTGCTTGGCCAGCAGCGGGATCAGCGCCAACAGCGGCACGATGGCGAGATCCTGGAACAGGAGCAGCGAGAAGGCGCGCTGGCCGTAGCGCGTATTGGTGTCGCCCTTCTCGTCGAGAATCTGCAGGGCGAAGGCGGTGGAGGAAAGGGCGAGGCCGAAGCCGATGATCAGCGCCGCCTGCCAGCCCTCCACGCCGAGCAAGAGCGCCAGCGCCGTTAGCGCCAGCCCGGTCGTCACCACCTGCACCGTCCCGAGCCCGAAGATCTCCCGCCGAAGCTGCCAGAGGCGCGAGGGCTGCAATTCCAGCCCGATCAGGAACAGCAGGAAGACGATGCCGAGTTCGGCCACCCCCAGGATCTCCTCGCCGTCGTGGATATAGTGCAGGATCGGGCCGATGACGACGCCCGCCGCCAGGTAGCCCAGGATCGTCCCGAGCCCCAGGCGCTTGAAGATCGGCGCGGCCAGAACGGCACCCCCGAGGAGAATCAATACTTCGGCGAACAGCGCATGCGTATCAGCCATGCGGACGGGTTTCCTTCGGTATGTGGATTGGCGGGAGGCAAGAATCACGAGCCAGCCCTTGATGCCCCCGCCACTGCACAATAAATGGGACAGGAATGAAAGGCCAAATCATGTCAGAGACCATCGATTCCGGAAGCCTTCTCGCCCGTGCCGGAGAGCTGATCGACCGCGCCGTCAAGGCCGGCGCCGACGCCGCCGATGCGGTCGTGGTGCGCGGCGCTTCCCGTTCCGTCTCCGTGCGCCTCGGCAAGGTCGAGGGAACGGAGGCCTCCGAGAGCGACGATTTCTCGCTTCGGGTGTTCGTCGGCAAGCGCGTCGCGAGCGTCTCCGCCAATCCCGGCTTCGACCTGCAGCAACTGGCGGAGCGCGCGGTCGCCATGGCCAAGGCCTCGCCGGAGGACCCCTTCGCCTCGCTGGCCGACCCGTCCGATCTCGCCCGCGAGTGGCCGGATCTCGATCTCTTCGACCCGACAGAGGTATCCTCCGACACCCTGACCGAGGCCGCACTCGCCATGGAGGCGGCGGCCCTCGATGTCGCCGGCGTCACCAATTCGAGCGGCGCCGGCGCGTCCGCTGGCAGGGGCGGGCTCGTGCTCGTCACCTCGCACGGGTTTTCCGGCGCCTACAGCGCCAGCCGCTTCGGCCGTTCCGTCAGCGCCATCGCCGGCGAGGGAACGAAGATGGAGCGCGATTACGACTATGACAGCCGCCTCTATTTCGCCGAGTTGCGCGATGCGGCCGAGATCGGCCGGATGGCCGGCGAGCGGGCCGCCAAACGCGTCAATCCGCGGCAGGCGCCGACGGCGAAGAACGTCACCGTCGTCTTCGATCCGCGGATGGCCCGGGGGATCGCAGGGCATATCGCCGGCGCGATCAACGGCGCATCCGTGGCCCGCAAGACGAGTTTCCTGCGCGACAGGATGGGCAAGCAAGTGCTGAAGGCAGGGCTTTCGGTAACCGACGACCCGCTGGTCGTCCGCGGCTCGTCCTCGCGGCCCTTCGACGGCGAAGGCGTGAAGGGCGAGCGTCTGGTGATGATTGAGGACGGCGTGCTGAACCACTGGTTTCTCTCCACCTCCACGGCAAACGAGCTTGGCCTCAAGACCAACGGTCGCGGCGTGCGCGGCGGCACCTCGGTCGGCCCCGCCAGCACCAACCTCGCGCTCGAGCCCGGCGACATCCTGCCCGAGGACCTGATCCGCCAGGTCGGCACCGGTTTCTACGTCACCGAACTGATCGGCCACGGCGCCAACATGGTGACCGGGGAATACAGCCGCGGCGCCTCCGGTTTCTGGATCGAGAGCGGCGAACTGGCCTATCCGGTCTCCGAGGTGACGATCGCCTCCAACCTGACCGACATGTTCATGCGGATCACGCCGGCAAGCGACATCGACCGCAAGTTCGGCGTCGCCGCGCCGACGCTGGCGATCGAGGGCATGACGCTGGCGGGTCTCTAGGATCGCCAGTCCGCGCGGGCTTTTTTCGACAGGGCCCCGCCTGGTTCCGCGGCCGGTCTTGAATAGGCCTTCATTGGACGCGATCGAGCGCCATCGGAAGTGTTGGGTGCAAGGCGCGCCCGGAAGCGGAAACGGACAATGGATACGCCGGCCGGCAATGCCCGACATCGTTGGGCAGACGATCTCGATCTCCTGCAGCGCGCCGCAAGCGCTGCGGGCGAGCGGGCGATGGCGTTCTTCCGCAACGGGCCGGACGTCTGGTGGAAGAACGAGGGACGCTCCCCCGTCAGCGCCGCGGACATCGCCGCAAATGATCTCTTGAAGTCGATGCTGCTGACCGCCCGGCCCAACTATGGCTGGCTGTCGGAGGAGACCGACGACGATCCGGCGCGGCTGTCCTGCGAGACGCTGTTCGTGATCGACCCGATAGACGGCACCCGCGCCTTCATCGCCGGCAAGGATCTCTGGTGCGTGAGTGCTGCGGTGGTCCACCGCGGGCGACCGGTCGCCGGCGTGCTGTTCGCACCCGCTCTCGAGGAAGTGTTCGCCTCGGTGGAAGGCGGGCCTGCGCTGAAGAACGGGCAACCCGTCCGCGCGTCCGAGCCGGACGGGGCGCATCCGCTGCGCCTGGCCGCCGCCGAGGACATGGTCACCCGGCTCGACCGGGCCGCCCTCGGACCCGTGGAACGCATCCCGCACGTGCCCTCGCTCGCCTACCGGCTGGCGATGGTGGCCGACGGACGCATCGACGGAACGCTGGTGAAGAGGAACGCGCAGGACTGGGACCTGGCAGCCGCGGACCTCATTCTCGCCAATGCCGGCGGCGGGCTCGCCGACCTCGACGGCAAGCCGCTCACCTACAATCGCCCCGATGTCCGCCACGACGTGCTCTGCGCCGCAGGATCCTCCGTTCTTGGAAGGTTGATAAGCGCGGCAGGCGGCCTTCACGGCCATTGACCTTTTCGCCCGGATGCCGCAAACCCTGTGTGAAAAATACCACTATTGATGAGATGAAAATGACAGAGACTGGCGACAGCAAGCAGCTCCTGCACCTCGTCTTCGGCGGCGAGCTCACCACGCTGAAGGACCTAAAGTTCCGCGACCTCGAGAAGCTGGACATCGTCGGGATATATCCCGACTACGCCTCCGCCCTCGTGGCCTGGAAGTCGAAGGCGCAACAGACGGTGGACAATGCGCACATGCGCTACTTCATCGTCCACATGCACAAGCTGCTCGATCCCGAAAACGGCTGATGCCTTCACGTCGCCTCCCGGCGTCCCGTAGCGCCGGAGGCCCATCGATGACCGGAATTCCCATGAAGCCCAGCGGACGGATCATTGCAGCCAGGGGGCGCCGATGAGCAGTGCTCTGGCGCGCTTCGCATTGTCCGCCTATCGCTGGGTCGGCCTCTGCCTCTATCCGGTCATGCGGCCCTATCTCGCCATCCGCGCGGCCAAGGGCAAGGAGGAGCGCGGACGCCGGCGCGAGCGCTTCGGCCATGCCAGCATCGAGCGGCCGGCCGGCCCGCTCGTTTGGTTCCACGCCGCAAGCGTCGGCGAGACCAATGCGCTGCTGCCGCTGATCCGCGAGGTGCGCCGCCGCGGCATCAACGTCTTGCTGACGACCGGCACCGTCACCTCCGCCCGCGTCGCCCGCGAGCGGCTCGGCGAGACGGTCATCCACCAGTACGTCCCCCTCGACCTGAAGCCGACCGTCAGCCGCTTCCTGGACCACTGGCACCCCGATCTTGCCGTCATGGCGGAATCCGAGATCTGGCCGATGACGATCCTCGAACTCGGCGCCCGCCACATCGCCCAGGTGCTGGTCAACGGGCGCATGTCCGACCGGTCCTTCCAGCGCTGGAAAAAGCGTCCGGCGATCGCCGATGCCCTGTTCGAGAAGTTCGCCCTGGTCGTGGCGCAGTCGGAGGTGGATGCGGAGCGCTTCCGTGCGCTGGGCGCCCTGCCGGTGATCGTCACCGGCAATCTCAAGGTCGAGACCGACGCGCCGCCCTACGACCCCGCCGTGCTTGCCGGCTATCTCGGCCAGCTCGGCGAGCGCAAGACCTGGGCTGCGATCTCCACCTTCGAGGGCGAAGAGGCGGCGGCAGGCTCCGTCCACCGGGCTCTGAGGGAGCGCACCGGGCTGCTGACGATCATCGTCCCGCGCCATCCCGAGCGCTCCGACGCGATCGAGGAAGCGCTTGTCGCCAAGGGGCTGAAGGTCGCGCGCCGGACGCGCAACGATCCGCTCACCGCGGACACCGACATCTTTCTCGGGGACACGATCGGCGAGATGGGGCTCTACCTGCGCATGACGGAGATCGCCTTCGTCGGCCGCTCGCTGTTCGGCGAAGGCGGGCAGAACCCGCTGGAGCCGGCCATGCTCGGCTGCGCCGTGCTGTCGGGTCCCAACGTGCAGAATTTCCGCGAAAGCTACCAGCGGCTCGCCAAGAGCGGCAGCGCCAAGATGGTGCGCGATGTCGAGATGCTGGCCAAGGGCGTCGGCTATCTTTTGAGCCATGCCGACATGCGCAACAAGATGATCGAGGCGGGCCATGATACGGTCCAGGAGATGCGCGGCGCGCTGGCCGATACCATCCGCGGGCTCGAGCCCTATCTCAACCCCTTGACCGTGAAGGCGCGGCTGCATCCGCGCGAGATGTGACGAGCGAGCCGGCATGACGAAGACCCAGACCATATCCGGCATCCTGTTCGACAAGGACGGCACGCTGCTCGACTATGCGAAGAGCTGGGTACCGGTGAACTACGAGCTCGCCCGGATCGCAGCCGGCGGCGACGAGGATCTGGCGCGCCGGCTCCTGTCGGCCTGCGGCATGGATCCCGACACCGGCCACGTGGCGCCCGATACGCTGCTTGCGGCCGGCAACACCGTCGAGATCGCCGAAGGCATGGTCGCCGCCGGCGCGCCGATGGGCGCCGCCGAACTCGCCGCGCTGTTCGACGGCCTCTTCGCGCAGTCGGCCTCGATGGCGGTCGCCGTGACCGATCTCGCCGGCTTCTTTTCGGCCTTGCACGCCAAGGGATACCGGCTCGGCGTCGCCTCGAGCGACAACGAGCGGTCGATCCGCGAGACCGCCCGCCGCTTCGGCTTCGAGCAGTATCTCCACTATGTCGCAGGCTATGACAGCGGCCACGGCGTCAAGCCGGAACCCGGCATGGTGCTCGGCTTCTGCGCGGCGACCGGGCTCGATCCGCACGAGGTGGCCGTGGTCGGCGACAACAACCACGATCTGCACATGGGACGAAGCGCCGGCGCCGGGCTGACCGTCGCCGTCCTCACCGGTACCGGATCGCGGGAGACGCTGTCTTCGGCCTCCGACTACTGCCTCAACGACATCACCGAACTGCCCGCGCTCCTGCCGGCCAATGGCCCGGCACGGGCGGCGCGCGCCTGAAACCGTTGCATTCGTTCGATTTTCGGGCTTTGTTGTCTGCGCGGACGCTTCGACAGGGCGTCTGCGGCGCATTCGAGGGGTGTGCGTGGTTCCAGCGAAACGGGGCATGCCGCCGCAGGGCGGCAGGATCGGGGGAAGTGTATGGTTTCTGAGGCTCCGCCCTTCTGGTGGACGAAGCCGGACTGGCGCGCCTATGCGCTGTGGCCGGTCTCGCGGCTCTACGGCCTAGTCGCAGGGACGCGGATGCGCCGGGCGCGCCGGGCTTCGGTCCCGGTGCCGATCGTCTGCGTCGGCAATTTCACCGTCGGCGGCGCCGGCAAGACGCCCACCTCGATCGCGCTCGCGCGCGCGGCAAAGGCCCGCGGCCTGCGCCCGGGCTTTCTCAGCCGCGGCTATGGCGGTTCGCTCGACGTCATCACCGTCGTCGATCCGGATCGCCACAGGGCCCGCGACGTCGGCGACGAACCGCTGCTTCTGGCGCGCGAGGCGGTCACGGTGATTTCCCGTCGCAGGGTCGGGGGCGCGCGGCGGCTGGTCGACGAGGGCGTCGACCTCATCATCATGGACGACGGCTTCCAGAGCGCCAGGCTCGTCTTCGACTATGCCCTGCTGGTGATCGATTCACGGCGGGGACTGGGCAACGGCTACCTGGTCCCGAGCGGGCCGGTGCGCGCGCCGCTTGAGGAACAGTTGCGCCAGACCTCGGCGCTTCTCGTCGTCGGTGACGGCAAGGCGGCCGATGCGCTGATCCGCCGGGCCGCCCGCGCCGGCAAGCCGGTGCATACGGCCAACCTCGCGACGGTGGATGCGCAGGACCTGTCCGGCCGCGCCGTGCTCGCCTGGTCGGGCCTTGCCGACAACGACAAGTTCTTCCGCACCGTCGAAGGCACCGGCGCCAGCCTCTATGCCACGCGCAGCTTCCCCGACCATCACCACCTGTCCGACGACGAGGCAGCCGAGATCCTCGACCACGCCGACGCCCACCATTATGCGATCGTGACGACGGCGAAGGACAGCGTGCGGCTTGCCGGAGAGCACGGGCCGGCGGCGCAGCTGAAGGAGAAAAGCAGGGTGATCGAGGTCGAGATCCGCTTCGACGACCCGCGCGCACCCGACAAGATCATCGACGCGGCCCTTGCTTCGGCGCGAAAGCGCAGGCTCGAGGGCGGGAGACAGGGATAGAGAACCCTGACGGACAGGGCGGGGGAGGGGCTCCCTCCGCCTCAGCCTCGTGCCGGATGGTCGCCGTGGAGAAGTTCCGCCTTCAGCGAGGCGGCGGCGTCGGCATAGGCTTCCTGGCGGGCGACGTTCCAGTAACGCAGCTCGTCGAGCGGGATCTGTTCGCCGGTGACCGCGCAGACGACGTAGGAACCCGGCACCAGGATCTGGAAATCCGCGTCGAGATAGCGGATCTTCGCCTCGCGGCTCCCGTTTCCTTCCAGTCGGTTCATCATCCGCATCTCCTGTTGGTCTCGCCGCCGGCGTCGCTCGCCCGGAAGCGAGCGCGATGGCCGCCGCAACATTCCGGACCGCTCCATCGCACGCCCCTCGATCCCGTCCGGGCCGAGAACCGTGCGCCGGCGCATTGAAAGCCCCTGCCGCCGGCACACCGCTTCGGCGGCAGCGATAGTCCCTGTGCCATATCGCGCCCTTCGCGCGATTTCCAGCACTTTCAGCTTCGCCCGAAAAGACGCTCGATATCGGCGAGCTTGAGCTCGATATAGGTCGGCCGTCCATGGTTGCACTGGCCGGAACCGGGCGTGACCTCCATCTGCCGCAGAAGCGCGTTCATCTCCTCTGGCCGCATGCGCCGGCCGGAGCGCACCGAGCCGTGGCAGGCCATGGTCGCCGCCAGATATTCCAGCCGGCTGGCAAGGCCGCTCGCGGTGTCCCATTCGGCGAGTTCGTCGGCAAGCTGGCGTACCAGTCCGGCCGCGTCCATCTCGCCCAGCATCGCCGGCGTCTCGCGCACGGCGATCGCGCCGGGGCCGAAGCGCTCGATGCCGAGACCGAGCCTCGAGAAGTTCTCGGCATGGGCGACGAGCCGGTCGCAATCGTCCTCCGGCAGGTCGACGATCTCGGGGATGAGCAGGGTCTGGGCGGCGACGGGCCGCGAATGCAGGGCGTTGCGCATCGCCTCGAACACCAGCCGCTCGTGCGCGGCATGCTGGTCGACGATGACGAGGCCGTCTTCCGTCTGCGCCACGATGTAGTTCTCGTGCAACTGCGCGCGTGCGGCGCCGAGCGGATGGCGCGCCGGCTCCTGCACGGTCTCCGCATGGCCGGATGCCGTCATCGGCTCGGCCCGGGCCGACGGCTGGATCCCCATGTCGAAGCCGGCCTGGTCGAAGCCGGCCTGCCGCGCCTCCGCGAAGCCGTTTGCGGCCGGCGCGGGATCGAGCGGCCGATAGGGCGACGCCGACGGCGTCCAGGGCTGTGCGGGCCGTGGCTGTTCGGGGCGGAAGGCGCGCAGCATGCCGGCCGCCCCCGTGGTCGCCGCCCGGTCGCCCTCGCGCGACAGCGCCTGCCGGATCGCGCCGATGATCAGCCCGCGCACGAGGCCCGGATCGCGGAAGCGCACGTCCGACTTGGCCGGATGGACGTTGACGTCGACGAGCTCGGGATCGATCCCGATCTCCAGCACCGCGATCGGATAGCGGCCGCTCGGAATGGTCTCGGCATAGGCCGCCCGCAGCGCCGACCAGACCAGCTTGTCCTGCACCGGCCGGCCGTTGACGAAGGCGAACTGCTGCAGGCTGTTGCCGCGGTTGAAGGTGGGCACGCCGGCAAAGCCGGAAAGCCGCACGCCCTCGCGCCCGGCGTCGATCTCGATCGCATTGTCGCGGAAGTCCCGGCCCAGCACCTGGGCGATGCGCGCCAGCCGGTCGTCGCCGGTGGCGGGCAGTTCCAGCGTCGAGCGGTCCGGCCCCGAAAGCACGAAGCGGACGGCGGGGAAGGCGATCGCCATGCGGCGCACGACCTCGGTGATCGCAGCCGCTTCCGCCTTCTCGCTCTTCATGAATTTCAGCCGTGCGGGCGTGGCGAAGAACAGGTCGCGCACCTCGACCACGGTGCCGCGATTGGCCGGCGTCGGTCGCACCGGCTCGACCCGTCCGCCGGCCACGACGATCTGCGATCCTTCCGGGGCATCGCCGGTCCGGCTCTGGATCGTGAGCCTCGCCACCGAACCGATCGAGGGCAGCGCCTCGCCGCGAAATCCGAGGGTGCGCACGTCGTTGAGGCTGTCGCTGATCTTCGACGTGCAATGGCGCCGCACCGCCATCGCGAGATCCCCGGCGGACATGCCGAGACCATTGTCGGTGACCCGCAGCAGCGTCTTGCCACCGCCGGCGGTGGCGATCTCGATGCGGTTGGCGCCGGCATCGATGGCATTCTCGATCAGTTCCTTGGCGGCGCTCGCCGGTCGCTCGATGACCTCGCCCGCGGCAATCTGGTTGATCAGGGTCTCGGACAGCTGCTGTATCGTCATGGTCGCCATTTTCGGGGATTCGGACGCCCGTGGGAAGCAAGAAAGCGCCGTTGCAGCGGTTCTCCCGTCGTTTCCGCCGGGCTTAATTCAGCTTTAATAAAATACTGCCAACGTCTGCTTCTCGCTTGTATGAGCACAAGCTGGCCGGCAAACCCGGCGGACCTGTTCAGCGTCGCTGGCCGCTGGCCTACCTGTGTCCAAGGGCTTTTCCGCCCGATCAGCATGCTTCCCAGATAGCGAGCGGCGGCGGGGCCAGCACGAAATGACCGATGGCGCGTCCGTCGACGCAAGCATCCAGTCTGAAATCTTCAACGCGGCCTGCGATATCCTCGGCGCGTGCGTGTTCGTCTATGATGGCAACGATTGCCTCGTCTTCGTCAGCCGGCAGGCCCGGCAGTTCCTGCCGCTCGACCCGCAGGCCCTGATCGCTGGCACGCGCCTGCGCGACGTTCTTGGCGCGATCTTCGACGCCGGGCTGCGCTACGGTGTCGACGCTGACCAGCGGCACAGGGTGAGCCGCGAGGACTGGATCTCCACGCGCATCTCCGCCCACTGGCGCGAGCAGCACGACAGCGTCGAACGGATCGGCAAGGACCGCTGGATCCGCTTCCGCAAGCGCCGGCTGCCGAACGGCTACAACATCTCCACCCTTTCCGACGTCACCGAGCAGCGGAAGCAGGAGGACAAGTGGCGGGCCGACATGGAGCGGGCAGCGCTGACCGAGCAGATCCTCGATACGCTGCCGCATCCGCTGGCCGTCAAGGACCGCAATCTCGCCCATGTCGCCCTCAACCGGGCCTTTCGCGCCGTCCACGGACTGGAAGGCGGGGCGATGCTGGGGCGCACGAGCTGGGATCTCGTCGATCCCGAACAGGCGGCGCGGATCGAGGAGAGCGACCGGCAGGTGCTTGCGAGCGGCGTGCCGTTCCGGCTGGCCGAAGAGATCGTCAAGGCCGACGGCAGCCGCCTCTATGCCATCACCCGCAAGCACAGGGCCGGCCCGCCGGATCGGCCGGTGCTCGTCACCGTCATGGAGGATCTCACCGACATCATCGAGCCGGATGCGGCTGCGGGCCGGCTCGCGCTGCGAGCGGGCATCCGCTTCGAGAGCGGGCAGAACTGCTTCGATCCGGTCCGGGCGGTGGAGAAGCGGTTGCTCCTGGAGCAATGCCGCTCCGACGAGGCGACCGATCTCGCAGGCAGGCGGATCCTCGTGGTCACGGGCAATGCCCGGATCGAGAGCCTGGTCGTCGGCGAGCTTCAGGCACGCGGCGCCGATTGCTGCGCCGTGCGCTCGGAAGCGGAGTTCCGCGCCTTCGTGGATGTCGCAGGCGACTGCGGCGTTCCGATCGACATGGTGCTGCTCGACGCGGCGATGGACGGATACGAGGCCGTGTCGCAGGCGGGCCTGCCGGTCCGCACGATCATGCCCGACGGCATCGGTGCGGATGTCTTCCGCGCGCTGGTGGAGCCGCACGCGGTCATGGTGGAGGTGGACGAAGCGCCTGCGGATCCGGTCATGGCCGCCTCGCTCTTCGACGACTGGCACATCGCGACAGAAGCCGATGCGCTCGCCCCGGCCATGCGCGGCGACATCGAGGTGCTCGTCGCCGAGGACAACCAGGTCAACCAGTTCGTCTTCTCGCAGATCCTGGAAGGCCTCGGCATCTCGCACAGGATCGCCGAGAACGGCGAGGAGGCGGTCGCACTCTGGCGCAAGTACATGCCGCGGCTGGTGCTGATGGACATCGCCATGCCGCTGAAGAACGGCATCGATGCGGCGATCGAGATCCGCGAGGCGGAGAAGGTGCTGGGCGTCCATACGCCTATTGTCGCGGTCACCGCCCAGGCGCTGAACGTCGACATGCAGAATTGCCTCGACGCCGGCATGGACGACTACATCACCAAGCCGGTCAGCCCGGACATGATCGAGCGCATCTACAGCAAGTTCGTGGCAGAGGCCGCGGGGCGGAGCGCGGCCTGATCGCGCTTCTTGCCGTCAACCCCGAGATCTCGGGATCACCGTCCCCAGATCATGAGCACGAATGCTATGCCTTTGTTAATCCCCATGCTTCATCCTTCACCCCGAACATGGCATCGGGAATTGCGTAAATGAAATCGGGTCGGTATTCGGTGGCGGACGTTTCGCAGAGCGACCTGCACGCCATGGCTTACACCGATCCGCTGACGGGGCTCGGCAATACCTATCGCCTGCGCGACAAGGTCCGCCAGCTGGCCGCCGAACGCGCCGAAGACCCCGCGCCCTTCACCGTCGCCATCGCCAATCTCGACGGCTTCAAGCCGATCAACGATCTCTTCGGGCCGGAAGCCGGCGACGAGATCCTCTGCCAGGTCGCCTATCGCCTCAAGGCCTGCATCCCCGACGGCGCGACGGTGACGCGCCACGGCGGCGACGAGTTCGCCTTCCTCTTTCCGCTGGTCTTCGAGCGCAAGGGCGCGGAGAAGATCGGCCAGATGCTGCGCGAGGTGCTTTCGGCGCCCTTCGACCTCGGCGACCGCAACGTGCGGCTGTCGGCCTCCTTCGGCTTTTCGATCTATCCCTTCGCCGGCGAGGAGTTCACCGAGCTGATCAAGAGCGCCGACACCGCGCTCTATCGGTCGAAGCGGCGCGGGCGCGGGCAGATCACCGTCTATTCGCAGGAGATCGCCCAGGAGATGAAGCGCGCGACGCACCTGGAGCAGGCGCTGCGCAACGCGATCATGGCCAACGAGGTCGACGTGCACTTCCAGCCGATCGTCCGCCTGAAGGATGATCTCGTCGTCGGCTTCGAGGCGCTCGCGCGCTGGTGCGACGCCGATCTCGGCTATGTCTCGCCGGCCGTCTTCGTGCCGCTCGCCGAGGAACGCGGCTTCATCGACGCGCTCTCGGACACGCTTCTGCGCAAGGCCGCCGAAGCCGCGCTCTCCTGGCCGAAGGAACTGTTCCTGTCGTTCAACCTTTCCTCCGCCCAGCTGATGGATCCGAAGACGAGCCTGACGACGCTTGCGATCCTCAACCGCGCCGGCCTCGACCCGCGCCGGCTGGAGCTGGAGATCACCGAGACGGCTGTCATGACGGATGCCGCCACCGCCCAGAAGATCGTCGCCGAGCTGCGCGCGGCCGGGGTGCGGATCTCGCTCGACGATTTCGGCACCGGTCAGTCGAGCCTCGGTCGCCTTCGCGACTTCACCTTCGACAAGGTCAAGATCGACCGCGCCTTCGTCTCGCGCATTTCCGACGACCGCGTCTCCGAGCACATCATCAAGGCCATCGTCGCCATGTGCGAAGGGCTCGATCTCGAGGTGGTTGCCGAAGGCATCGAGGACTTTTCCGAGGCGCTGAAGCTCAAGGCGCTCGGTTGCGGCATGGGGCAGGGCTATTTCTACGGCAAGCCCGCAGACGCGGTGACGACACAGCGCTTCCTCGCCGAGCGCTACATCGGGCTGGAGCCGAAGGCGTTGCTGGCCTGAGCGATTTCCGGCGCGTAGAGCGCCCGTTAACCATCCGGATTAGCACGGAATAAATGCGTGCCCCCTAAAGTAGCCCCGTCCTAGAAAAACAAAGGGATTTTGGGATGCTGCAGAACATAAAGGATATGCCGGTAAGGGCCTCCGATCGCTCGAAGGTCCGTATTTTCGTCAAGGTGAAGGTCATGCACCAGGAGAGCCTTGCACGTGTCGTGGACCTGTCGCCGTCCGGCATGGCGCTGGATATCGAGAAGCCGATCCGGATCGTGCCGGGACAGCTCATCAGCATGGAGAGCGAGGAACTGGGGCGTCTGTCGGGGACGGTGCGTTGGTACAACAACGGCCGCGTCGGGATCGAGTACAAGCTCAACACCAATGCCCTGGCGCAGATCTCCTCCTACTTCCGTTTCTTCCACGAGGAAGTCAAACCGGTCATCCGCCGCTGACGGCGGTCGAGGATCCGACAAGGGGAAGGTCCTTCTTCCCCTCGTCCAGTAGCCAGTCGCGGACGCGCTGCGCCTGGCTGTTCAGTTCGCGCGAGCGCGGCCACACCACGTAGAAGGCCAGCCCTGTCTCCAGCACATGCGTGCCGATCGGCACCAGCGCGCCCGACTTCACCTGCCCCGAGATCAGGTGCTGCCAGCCGAGCGCGATGCCCTCGCCGGCGAGCACGGCCTGGATCACCAGCACATAGTCGTTGATCGTCAGCCGGCGTGACCGCGCGGGAAAGCGCAATCCGGCGCTCGCAAACCAGTCCGGCCAGTCGCAGGCCTGCCGGACCGGCTCCTCCAGGTGGATCAGCGGCAGCCGCAGCAGGTCTTCGGGCGTCTGCGGCATGCCGTGCGCCTCGATGAAGGCGGGGCTTGCGACCGCATTGATGACCTCGGGCGCGAGCAGGGCCGCGTGATAGCGGGGCCAGGCCGCCGGATCGCCGCCGCGGATGCCGAGCGGGATCGGCTCCTCCTCCAGATCGAGGTCGCGCACGCTCGTCTGGATGCGCAGGTCGATCTCCGGCAGGTCCTCCCGCAGCCTGGCAAGCCGGGGCAGCATCCACATCGAGGCGAAGGCAGTGGAGGCCGCGAGCGTCACGTTCACCTCGCGCCCCTTGGCCCGGATGTCCTCGGCCGATTTCTGGATGCGCGCCAGCCCCACCGAAACTTCGGTATGGAACCGCTCGCCCGCATCCGTCAGCGCCACGGCGCGATGGGCGCGGTGGAACAGGAGCACGCCCAGCTGGTCCTCGAGCCCCCGGATCGCATAGGAGACCGCGGCCTGGGTCATGCCGAGCTCCTTCGCCGCATGGGTGAAGTTCAGGTGCCGCCCGGCCGCCTCGAAGACGATCAGGCTTGCGGCGGACGGCAGCAGGCGGCGCAGTGTTTCCATAAGTGTGGTTTATACCAGTCCCAAGTTTTTTCCAGCGTTACAGGCGTATTCATCCGCAATAGCCTCGCCTGAGATTATGGAGGACGAGATGGTGGCTGCGGCTGTGGTGGAAAATGCGACGCGTCGGACGAGGAGCGGGCGGCCGCCGCGCGGCGAGAGGGCGGCAAAGGCCGTCGGCGTGCCCTACATCGTCCGCAACATCCCCACCTACGACATTCTCTCCGAAGAGAATCTCGAGAAGATCGAGCGGACGGCGGACCGCATCCTGGCCGAGGTCGGCATCGAGTTCCGCGACGATCCGGCCGCAGTCGAGCACTGGAAGCGGGCGGGCGCGACGGTGGACGGCGTGCTGGTGCGCTTCGAGCCGGGGATGTTGCGGGAGATCGTCTCCACCGCGCCCGCGGAGTTCACCCAGCACGCGCGCAATCCGCAAAGAAGCGTGCGGATCGGCGGCAGCAACGTCGTCTTCTCACCGGCCTATGGCTCGCCCTTCGTGATGGACCTCGACAAGGGCCGGCGCTACGGCACGATCGAGGATTTCCGCAACTTCATCAAGCTCGCCCAGTCGAGCCCCTGGCTGCACCATTCCGGCGGCACCATCTGCGAGCCGGTCGACGTGCCTGTCAACAAGCGCCATCTCGACATGGTCTACAGCCATATCAAATATTCCGACCGCGCCTTCATGGGCTCGATCACCGCCGAGGACCGGGCGGAGGATTCCATCGACATGGCGCGCATCCTGTTCGGCGAAGATTTCGTCGACCGGAACTGCGTCATCCTCGGCAATGTCAACGTCAATTCCCCGCTCGTCTGGGACGGCACCATGACGAAGTCGCTGCGCGCCTATGCCCGCGCCAACCAGGCGGCCGTCATCGTTCCCTTCATCCTCGGCGGCGCAATGGGACCGGTGACGAATGCCGGCGCGATCGCCCAATCCTTCGCCGAGACGCTGGCCGGTTGCGCGCTGACGCAGCTGGAGCGCAAGGGCGCCCCCGTCATCTTCGGCAATTTCCTCTCCTCCATGTCGCTCCGGTCCGGCTCGCCGACCTTCGGCACGCCGGAGCCGGCGATCGGCTCCATGGTGGTCGGACAGCTCGCCCGCCGGCTGAACCTGCCGTTGCGTTGCGCCGGCAACTTCTCCAATTCCAAGCTGCCGGACGGGCAGGCCATGCAGGAAGGGCTGATGTCGATGCTGTCGGCCGTCCACTGCGGCGCCAATTTCATCCTGCATTCGGCGGGCTTCCTCGATGGCCTGCTTGCCATGTCCTACGAGAAGTTCGTGATGGATGCCGACCTCTGCGGCGCGCTGCATTCCTATCTGGCCGGCGTCACCATCGACGACAACACGCTGGCCATGGATGCCTTCCTGCAGGTCGGCCCCGGCAGCCATTTCCTCGGCTGCGACCACACCATGCGCAACTACCAGACGGCCTTCTGGGATTCGGCGCTCTCCGACAACGAACCCTTCGAGAAGTGGAGCGAGGAGGGCGGGTCCACCGATATCGCCACCCGCGCCAACGCCGCGTGGAAAAAGACGCTGGCCGAATACGAAGCGCCGCCGCTGGACATCGCGGTCGACGAAGCACTCTGCGACTATGTGAGCCGCAGGAAGGCGGCCATGGCCGACGCCTGGTACTGACACGCCTGCCCAAGGACATTCCGGAAATGACGCATTCGAAAGACCCGCTGCTCCAGCCCTATCAGTTGAAACACCTGACGCTGAAGAACCGCATCATGTCGACCTCGCATGAGCCGGCCTATTCGGAAGACGGAATGCCCAAGGACCGGTACCGGCTCTACCACGTGGAGAAGGCCAAGGGCGGCATCGCGCTGACAATGACGGCGGGCTCGGCGCTGGTGTCGGAGGATTCGCCGCCGGCCTTCGGCAATCTCTATGCCTATTCCGACGAGATCGTCCCCTGGCTGAAGAAGATCGCCGACGACTGTCACGAGCACGGTGCCGCCGTGATGATCCAGCTCACCCATCTCGGCCGGCGTACCAGCTGGAACAAGGGCGACTGGCTGCCGGTGCTGTCCGCCTCGCCGATTCGCGAGCCGGCACACCGCGCCTTTCCGAAGGAGATCGAGGACTGGGACATCGAGCGGATCGTCGGCGACTATGCCGCGGCCGCACAGCGCATGCAGGCCGCCGGGCTCGACGGCATCGAGATCGAGGCCTACGGTCACCTCATCGACGGCTTCTGGTCGCCGGCCACCAACCGACGCGATGACGAATATGGTGGCTCGCTGGAAAATCGCACGCGCTTTTCGAACATGGTCGTCGACGCCGTGCGCAAGGCGGTCGGGCCCGATTTCATCGTCGGCACCCGCATGGTCGCAGACGAGGCCTGGGACATCGGGCTTACGAAGGAGGACGGCATCGAGATCGCAAGGAGGCTCGTGGCCTCCGGCAAGATCGACTTCCTCAACATCATCCGCGGCCATCTCGATCACGACGCGCATCTGAACGACGTCATCCCGATCATGGGCATGGCGGCATCGCCGCATCTGGATTTCGCCGGCGAGGTACGGGCTGCGACGAAGTTCCCGGTCTTCCACGCCGCCCGCATCGCCGACGTCGCCACTGCCCGCCACGCGATCGCCGAGGGCAAACTCGACATGGTGGGCATGACCCGCGCCCATATCGCCGATCCGTATATCGTCAGGAAGATCGAGGAGGGCAGGGAGGCGCAGATCCGCCCCTGTGTCGGCGCCACCTACTGTCTCGACCGCATCTACGAGGGCGGCGGCGCGCTCTGTATCCACAATGCGGCGACCGGCCGCGAGGCAATGGTACCGCACGTGATTTCGAAGACGACCGGGCCGTTGCGCAAGGCGGTCGTCGTCGGCGCCGGCCCTGCCGGACTGGAAGCCGCGCGGGTGCTTGCCGAGCGCGGCCATGCGGTCGAGGTGCTGGAGGCGACGGGCTCGGCCGGCGGCCAGATCCTGCTTGCCGCCCGCAATCCGCGCCGAAAGGAACTGATCGGTATCGTCGACTGGCGGCTGTCGGAGCTGGAACGCCTCGGTGTTCCGATCCACTACAACGTCTTCGCCGGCGAGGACGACGTCCTGGAGCGCGCGCCCGATCTCGTCGTCATCGCCACCGGCGGCATCGGACAGAACCCGGAACTGGAGGCGGGCGACGATCTCGTCGTCTCCAGCTGGGATATCATCGCCGGTGCGATCCGGCCGGAGGGCCCGGTGCTGCTCTACGACGATGCCGGCACCCATTCCGGCATGACGGCCGCCGAGTTGATCGCCAATGCCGGGGTCGAGCTGGAGGTGGTCTCGCCGGAACGCTTCTTCGCCCCCGAGATCGGCGGCATGAACCACGTGCCCTATGCGCGGGCCTTCGCCGAGAAAAACGTGCGCGTGACGATCAACACGCGGCTGAAGGCGGTGCGCCGCGAAGGCAACGGGCTGGTGGCGACGCTGGGTTCGGACTTTTCCGCGATCGCACGTGTAGAGCGGCGGGTGGCGCAGGTGGTGGTCGAGCACGGCACCATGGCGATGGCCGACCTCTATTTCGAGCTGAAGCCCAGGTCGCGCAATCTCGGCGCGGTCGACTACAAGGCGCTGATCCGGCAGGAAAACCCGATCGAGACCCGCAACCCCGAAGGCGCCTTCGACCTGATCCGCATCGGCGACGCCGTCCACAGCCGCAACATCCACGCCGGCATCTACGACGCCCTGCGCTACGGCGTGCTGTTCTAGAGTCTGTCCGGGCTAGATTGCAGCATTCTGCCGGGCATCTTTCCGTAGGGATCAACGGCGATCGGCTCGGACAGACCCTGTGGTATGCCCTTCGCCAATCGCCGTTGCCCCAACGAAAACCTGCTCCGGCAGAATGCTGCAATCTAGCCCGGACAGACTCTAAAGCGTGTCGCGCAAAGGCTTGAAGTGCGGGCGTTGCCCTTCTTCAGACCTTCAGCTTGTACCCGATATGGGTTGGTTCGAAACCCAGACGTTCGTAGAAGCGATGGGCATCCGGCCGGGCCTTGTCCGTCGTGAGCTGCACCAGCGAGCACCCCCGCGCCCGGCATTCATCGATCGCCCAGGCAAACATCGCCTGACCAATGTTCTCGCCCCGACGATCGCTCGCGATCCGCACCGCCTCGATCTGTCCGCGTTTGGCGCCATTGCGAGCGAGCCCCGGGATGAAGGTCAGTTGAAGGGTTCCGACAATCTGCTGCCCGTCCTCGATCACGCAAAGGAACTGGTTCCGGTCTGCATCGATCTCGGCGAAGGCCTGGTGGTAGCGCTCGATCCCTTCAGGCGACGCACTTTCCCGGGACGAACCGAGCACGTCATCGGCCAGCATCGCGACGATCGTCTCCACGTCCGCTGCGGTGGCCCTGCGGTAACGAAGCCTGTCCATGGAAATCTCCTCTTTCACGCATCCTGTCGCAATCCGTGTGGCTACGCGATTATGAGTCTGCGTCCCAGAGGCAGGACGAGAAAATGCCCGGCGGCGCTTTCGCGTCGCCGGGCCTCGAAGCTCCGATCCGCCGATTATTCAGCGGGTGCCGTTGCCGGAGCGGGATCGGTGGACGAGGTGGTCGAGGTGTCGACCTGCTCGCGTTCGGCGACCTTCTGCGACAGCGTCTTGAATTCCGGTGCTGCCTGCAGGCTCTCGGCCGTCTCCGTCGTGGTCAGCTTGACCTCGCCGCCGTCCGGGGCCTGGATGACGGTGATGTTGTTGAACGGTACCGCCACGGCCTTTTCGCCGATGCCGAGGAAGCCGCCGACGCCGATCACCGCAGCGGTGATGCCGCCGTCCTTCTCGAGGATCAGGTCGCTGATCGAGCCGATGCTTTCGTCGGCGGAGTTATAGACCGACTGACCGATATAGGTGTTGGCGCTGATCTGCGTCTCGGCCTGTTCGGTCAGGTACGTGTCCGTCGTGGACGCTGCCGTATCGGTTGCCGGGTCGGCAGCCGCCGGGGCTTCCGTCTGGGCGTTGTTCATGTCGTCCATCGGCTGGGCCTGGCCGGCATCGGCGCCGGTGGCCGGGGCAGCGTCAGGGGCGGTTGCCGGAGCCTCCATGGTCGGGGCGGTCTGCGGCTGGGTGGTGTCCTGCGCAAAGGCCGCGGGAGCGATGGCTGCACCGAGGAAAATGGCACCAGCGGCAACGGAAGTCAGAAGCTTGTTGGTCATGTCGAACCTGCCTTTCTTTGCTTTCGGTCTTGGAGCGGCGGAACCGTTATGGTTGTCCGTCCGCACCGGGCTGATGCTTGGAAAACTCACGCAAGCTGGAATGGTTCCGCAGAAAATTCGACGGCAGGGTGGGGGAATTTCTCAAGGAAAAACAGCTCCGGACGACAATCCGAAGCTGCAGCGCCGTCAAGATCGGCAGGGATGGTGCTAGAGCCGGAAGGCAGGCTCGAAACGGCCGCGCACCGCGACGCCCAGCTCGAGCGTGCGACCGGCATGGACATCCGACGCCCGGCCGGCCTCGTCCAGGCCCTGCCAGGCGGAGGTGACGAGCAGCCGGTCGGCCCTGGCGCCGATGAAGGCCGGGCAGCTCGGCTGGGTGACCGGAACGGCATGGCGGCGGAGCTTGGTGCCGTCTGGCCGATAGACGTCGATCGTCCCCGCACCCCAGCGGGCGTTCCAGATCAGCCCGTCGGCGTCGCACACCGCCCCGTCGATATCGCCGGGTGAACCGCTCTCGTCGCTGAGGATCTCCGGCGAGCCGACGGGAAGGCCGGTGGCGGGATCGACGGCGACGCGCATGAAATGGTTGACCGCGGAATCGGTGAAATAGGCCGTGGCCCCGTCCGGCGAGAAGCAGATGCCGTTCGGGATGCCGACATTGGCATAGAGCTTCGTTACCGTCGTGCCGGCGACATGGTAGATCGAGCCGGCGCCCTTTTCGGCCGACCGGCCCATGGTGCCGATCCAGAGCGTGCCGCTCTGGTGGACCCGGCCGTCGTTGGAGCGGCATTCCGGCTTGTCCTCGATCGCTCCCAGCCGTTCCAGCCTGCCGCCGTCGACATGGCGGACGAACAGGCCTTCGTCGGAGGCGATGAGCTGCCGGGCAGGGTCGATGACGGCAAGGACGCTGCCCATGAAGGGCAGTTCGTGCACCCGCTTGGCCGAGGAACCGAGGTGCAGTTCATGCAGCTTGCGGCCCTTGATGTCGAACCACCAGGCGGTATCGGTCGCCGGATCGTAGCTCGGGCCCTCGCCGAGTTCGCTGTTGACGTGGCAGAGGATGCCGCCGGCGAAAGGCAGGGTCTCGCTCGTCGTCCCAGCTATCGTCCCAGTCATCGTCCCGCCCCGTAGACGCGGTCGTAGGCCTCGACCGTGGCGCGCGCTCGCTCCGCCACCTCGGCTGCGCCCATGCCTGGCTTGTAGAGGCTGGAGCCGAGGCCGAAGCTCTTCACGCCGATCTTGGCATAGTCGCCGAAATTCGTCTCCGAGACGCCGCCGACGGCGGCGATCTCGAGCTCGCTTGGCAGGATCGCCCGGATCGCCTGGATGCCGGACGGGCCGAGGACGCTGGCCGGGAAGAACTTCAGCCCCGTGGCGCCGGCGCGCGCGGCGGCCAGCGCTTCGGTCGGCGTGAAGACGCCGGGCATCGTCACCATGCCTTTGGCGGCGGCGAGCGAAATCACCTCGGGCTCCACGTTCGGGCTGACCATCAGCCGGCCGCCGACGCCGTCGAGCTGCTCCACCTGGTCGGTGGTCAGCACGGTGCCGGCGCCGATGAGGCAGCCTTCCGGGGCCATCTTGACGGCGATCTCGATCGAGCGGAACGGATCGGGCGAGTTCAGCGGGATCTCGATCGCGGTGAAGCCGTGCTCGATCAGCGCGCCGACGACGCCCTCCGTCTCCGCCGGCTTCAGGCCCCGCAGGATGGCGATCAGCGGATATTTCATCGTGGGAAAGGGAATGCGGTTCATCGGATGGCCTTCCATTCGGGCAAAGCGGATATCAGAGGTCCCACAGCGCGCGCGCCGCGACCGCGAGACCGGAACGTACGGCTGTGTCCGCGTCGACGATCGTGGGGGCGACGCCGGCCGCTTCGAGCGCGCTTTCGTAGAGCGCGCCGAGCGCACCGGAGGCGACGAGCGTGACGGCGGCACCCGGCTCGGCGCCGTCGAGCGCACCTGCGATCTCGAGCCCGATCAGGAGGCCGGAGAGGCGCGCCTTGGCGTCAACCGCCGAGAGCCCATGCAGGAGGACGCCGGAGCGGGTGGTGAAGAAGAGGTTGGTGGCCGCACCGGGGTTGCGGATGCACTCTGTCACCGCCTGTCTGAACGCCGCGCTCCCGCCGTCGAACGGACCGGCGTCCTGGATCGAATGGCTGAGGATCGTGTGCTTGCCGATCGCATCGAACAGCTCGCCGGTCATGAAGGTGGAAAAGCGGGTGACGGCGCCGCCGCGGATATGCACCCACTTGCTGTGCGTTCCGGGCATGCAGACGAGGCCGTTGCCCTCCGGAAGTGCGTCGAGCGCGCCGAGCAGTTGCGTCTCCTCGCCGCGGATGACGTCCGGGCGGGCGGGATCGCGCTGGGCGAGGCCCGGCAGGATGCGGATGTCGGACACGACGCCCGGAACGCGCACGGCCGCGGACGGGATCGCCGACAAGGCCGCGGGCACGTCGAGATAGCCCGCCTCGACCCAGCCCTGCCGGGCGCCGGCCATGCCGCAGACGATGACGGGCAGGGTCTCGGGGGCGGAGACGGCCTGGCGGTGGCCTTCGAGCACGTTGGCGAAGCCTGTTTTCGCGGCCGTGGTCATGCCCTCGCCGCTGCGGCGTTCGGCAAGGATGCTGCCGTCGCTGCCGATCAGCCAGAGCCGGAAGCTGGAGGTCCCCCAGTCGACAGCGACATAGGCCGGCTTGGTCATCAGAAAACTCCCCCGTCGATAATCATGGATTGTGCGGTCATGCCGCGGGACGCGTCCGAGGCAAGGAAGAGGCAGGGCCCCACCATGTCCGCCGGCGTCAGCGACCGCTTCAGGCATTGCTTGTCCTGCATGGCGGCGACGGCGTCCTCGTTGAGCCACAACCGCAGCTGGCGCTCGGTCACCACCATGCCGGGCAGGATCGCGTTGACGCGGATATTGTCAGGCCCCAGCCTGCCGGCGAGCGACTTGGTCAGGCCGACGACGCCGGCCTTGGCGGTGGCATAGGCGGGCACGTCGCCCATGTTGAGCATGAAGGCGATCGAGGAGAAATTGATGATCGAGCCGCCGCCAGCCTCCCGCATCGACTGCGCCACCGCCTGGGCGGCGAAGAACTGATGGCGCAGGTTGACCGCCTGGCTCTCGTCCCAGCCCTCCGGCGAAAGTGCTTCGAGCGCGTGCCGGTCGTCGCGGGCGGCATTGTTCACCAGCACGCGCACCGGGCCGATCCTCGCGGTGGCGAGCGCGATCGCCGCACGCAGGTCCTCGATGTCGCGGATATCCGCCTTCAGGAACACCGGCCGGTGCGCCACGCCCTCCGAAAGGCGGGCGACGAGGGCATTGCTGTCGTCCTCGGCGATATCGACGAAGGCGACGCGCGATCCCTGGTGGACGAAGGCCTCGACCAGCGCCGCGCCGATGCCGGAGCCGCCGCCGGTGATGAAGACGCCGCGGTCGCGAAGGTCGGGATAGGACGCGACGCTCACGGACATGACACTTCTCCTGCCTGGTTTCGAGAGGCGATCGGGAAAATTTGTTCCACTATCTGGAACTTATTTTGAATATGTGGAATTATGACCGGCAGAGGGAACTTGTCAAGCAAAGGCCGGGCAATGACCGGAGTACCCACATCGGAGACAGTATCGCCCGGCACCGGCACGCTCGGCAAGGCGATCGCGCTCGTCGAGCTCGTCGCGCTCGCCGACCGGCCGTTGCGTTTCACCGATATCCTCGGCCGGACCGGCCAGCCCCGCGGCACGCTGCACCGGCAGCTCTGCCATCTGGTGGAGGAGGGGCTGCTGGAGGTCAATGCCGAGCATTGCTACGTGCCGGGCCTGCGCCTGCTCAAGCTCGCCTCCAGGGCCTGGGAGCGCAGCGATCTCAGGCGGCTCGCCGCCCCCCACCTGCAGGCCCTGCACGATGCCACCGGCGAGACGATCCATCTCGGCATGCTGAAGGATACCGAGATCATCTATCTCGACAAGGTCGAAAGCCGCCAGGCCGTGCGCATGGCCTCGCAGATCGGCCGCGCCTCGCCGGCCTATTGCACCGGCGTCGGCAAGGCGGCGCTGGCGGCGCTGCCCCGGTCCCGGCTCGAAGCGCTGCTCGATCTGACCGAGCTCACGCCGTTCACCCCGTACACGATCGTCGACCGCTCCGTTCTCGAGGCGGAGATCGCCGAAATCCGCAAGGCCGGCCATGCCTTCGACCGCGAGGAGCACGAGGCCGGCATCCGTTGCGTGGCGGCCGCGATCTTCGACCGGGAGCGCACCTTCGTCGGCGGCGTTTCGGTCACCGGCCCGGCCTACAGGGTCGGCGAGGATGCGTTGCGCGACTGGGCGCCGCTGGTCCGGGCGGCGGCAGGCGCCGTCATGGAGGAGATCGCCGCCCGCCTCGGCCCCAAGGGATGATTGTCGCGGCAAAACGATACACCCGTCAGGGCTGTTGTACCCTGTCATTTTACGGTAAATTAGCGGAACACGCTGGACGGACATAAAAGCCACGACTAGCCTCCGCTCCAACGAACATTTCTGGGTGCTTCGATTCAGGGTTGTATCCCGGCGATCGCGGAATAGAGTTGCAATTCGAGTGCTGAGTGAACGCAGGTTGGCCGAGGGCCCGTCTGGTCGCAAACTACTTCTCTCTGGAAAGACGCCGGATGACCGAACAGCCCATCGTGATCGCCCCGAGGACATCGCTGCGCTGGGCGCGCCGGTTCGCCGAGGCGGGGTCGGAACAGGACGTGACGCGGCTTCTGGCGGAGATGACCGGCGAATACGGGCTTCGCGGCTATCTGCTGACCGTCCTGCCGGCGACCACCTCCATCGAGCTCCTGCCGCACGTGCTCTCGACCAACTGGCCGGTCGAGATGCTGCTGAGCTACGACGAGGCCGGCCTCGTCCTCGGCAGCCCGGTCATCCGCCATTTGCGGGGCAGCACCAATCCCTTCACCTTCGACGCCGTCAGCACCAACAGTTCGCGCCTCGATGGCAAGACGGAGATCGCCGTCGGCCTCTTCGCGCAATACGGGTTATCGCGCGGCGCCTATTTTCCCGCGCACAATCCGCTCGGCCAGCGCGGCGCGCTCGCATTCGCCGGCGACCGCCCGGCGCTGGCGCATATGGAAATGGCCGAACTGAACGCGGTCGCCAATCTCGTCTTCACCAAGATCCTCGAATGCCGGGCCGACGCGGACGCGCAGGTGCCGCTCTCCGGGCGCGAGATCGAATGCCTGTCCTGGGTCTCCGCCGGCAAGACCAGCATCGAGATTTCCGGGATCCTCGGCCTTTCGGAATATACCGTCAATCACTACCTCAACCGGGCGACGCGCAAGCTCGACGCCGTCAACCGCGTCCAGGCGGTCGCCAAGGCGATCCGGGCCGGACTTCTCACATGAACCAGGCCGGGGACGGCTGCAGACAATACCGCAGGATCGGGGGGGAACCTGCGGACACCGGAGTGCATGGATGCAGGACGATATGACGGTGCAGGACCCGGGGCAGGGCGAGGGTCAGGATTGCAGTGCCGAGATCGCCGGCCTGCAGACGCAGTTCGACATCGTCCGTTTCTTGCGGCGAACGGGCGAAGCCTTTTCGCTGAAGCATTTCATCGCGTTTTCGCTGCCCGGCTTCGAGGCCGAGAAGCTGTCGCCGCATTCGATCGTCAGCAACTGGCCCTCCGAACTGATGGCCAAGTACGACGCGCTGAACATGATCCGCCGCAGCCCCAGCATCCGCCGGCTGCGGACGACGACAGTATCCTTCTCCTACGACCTGATGGACTGGATCGCCGAGGCCACCCCGACCGAGAAGCCGCTCGCCGAGTTTTCCGACATGCTGCAACGGCACGGGCTGCGGACGGGGCATTTCTTCCCGGTGCACGATGCGCTCGGCAATCGCGGCGTGGTGGTCTGGAGCGGCGAGGGCGGCGACCTCGGCTTCGACAGCCGGTTGCTGCTGCAGATGATCTCGATCCAGGTGTTCAACCGGCTCGCCGAGATCGGCGCCGCCTGGAAGACCGGGCAGATCATGCTGACCGACCGCGAGGTCGAGTGCCTGAGCTGGACGGCCGCCGGCAAGACGAGCCTGGAGATCGCCGAAATCCTCGGCCTGTCGGAGCATACCGTCAACCACTACCTCAACCAGGTCACCCGCAAACTCGAGGCCGTCAATCGCACGCAGGCCGTGGTCAAGGCGATTCGTCGCGGCCTGATCAGCTGATTGCCGGCCTGAAAACCGTTCCGCTTCGACGCCGAATGCGCTATCAACGCGCCAATTCATTCTGGCGAGGCAGGCATGAGCGACATTTCCAAGGACCAGGTACTGGACAAGCTGCGGACGGTTCGCGGCCCGGACATGGAAGGCAACATCGTCGACCTCGGGCTGGTGTCGGACGTCTTCATCTCCGACAGCAAGGTCTATTTCTCGATCACCGTCCCGGCCGAACGCGCCAAGGAGCTTGATCCGATGCGCGCGGCGGCCGAGCGCGTCGTTAGGGATATCCCCGGCGTCACCGCGGCCATGGTGGCGCTGACGGCCGACAAGCGGGCAGGCACCGGCGGCGCGCCGGTATCGCGGCCGCAGCCGCCGCAGCAATCGGCACAGGCGCCCGGGCGGGGCCAAGCCCACGCCGGCCACGCCCATCCGGCCCCCGGCCAGCAGGCGCCGCGCGCCAAGATCGGCGTTCCGGGCGTCGAGGCGATCATCGCGGTCGCCTCCGGCAAGGGCGGCGTCGGCAAGTCGACCACTTCGGTCAACCTGGCGCTGGCGCTGAAGGCGAACGGCCTGCGGGTCGGCATTCTCGATGCCGACATTTACGGCCCCTCCATGCCGCGGCTCCTGAAGATCGCCGGCCGCCCGCAGCAGATCGAGAACCGCATCATCAAGCCGATGGAGAACTATGGCATCAAGGTCATGTCCATGGGCTTCCTCGTCGACGAGGAGGTGGCGATGATCTGGCGCGGCCCGATGATCCAGTCGGCGCTGATGCAGATGCTGCGCGAGGTCGCCTGGGGCGAGCTCGACGTGCTCGTCGTCGACATGCCGCCGGGAACGGGCGACGCGCAGCTGACGATGGCCCAGCAGGTGCCGCTTGCCGGCGCCGTCATCGTCTCCACGCCGCAGGACCTGGCCCTGATCGATGCCCGCAAGGGGTTGAACATGTTCAACAAGGTCGAGGTTCCCGTGCTCGGCATCGTCGAGAACATGAGCTATTTCATCGCCCCCGATACCGGCAATCGCTACGATATCTTCGGCCATGGCGGGGCGCGGAAGGAAGCGGAGAAGATCGGCGTGCCGTTCCTCGGCGAGGTGCCGCTGACGATGGACATCCGCGAAACCTCGGATGCCGGAACGCCGGTCGTGGTCTCCGACCCGGACGGGGCGGCGGCCAGGATCTACCGCGAGATCGCCACGCGCACCTGGGCCGAGCTGAAGGCGAGGCAGGCGGCCGGCGGCCGCACCGCACCTTCGATCGTCTTCGAGTGAGGCTGAGCCCGGCCGTGTGATGACGGAAAAGTGACCGGGCTTGATTTTGATGCCGCACCGCGCAATATGCGCTTCCGCCCGGCTGTCCTGGGCGGGCGCAGGTGCTCGAACCTGACAAGACAAAGGTGTGCGTTGGTCTTCCCCGGAGCCACTCGCAAGTGTTGACCGTCTATCGATCCAACGGGGAAGCGTTGCTTCTTGTCCCCGAAATGTTGGCAGATTCGGCCTCCGTCCCCGCCGGCGTCGTATGGATCGACCTGCTGCGCCCGACGCATGCGGAAGACGCCTTCGTCGAGACGTTCCTCGGCATCGACGTGCCGACCAAGGACGAGTTGAAGGACATCGAGCCTTCCAGCCGGCTCTACATGCAGGACGGCACGGTCTACATGACCGCCTCTCTCGTCTACAAGGCCGACAGCGACCAGCCGGAACTGACCGACGTCGCCTTCATCCTGACGGACAAGTGCCTGCTGACGATCCGCTACGCCGAGCCCCGGTCCTTCGACCTGTTCAAGGCGGCGATGCCGCGCATCACCGGCGGCTGCCCCTCGGGCACCATGCTGCTGGCGCGCCTGCTCGAAACCGTCGTCGACCGGACCGCGGAAATCCTCGAATCATCCGTCGCCAGGGCCGACACGCTGTCGCTCGAGGTGTTCGGCGACCGGCGACACCTGACGAAACGCCAGCCGCGCTACCTGGAGGACAGGCTGGTCGCCGTCTCCGCGCTGCACCGGCTGGTGGCCAAGACGCGCGACAGCCTGATGTCGCTTTCGCGGTTGATGACGTTCCTCTACGCCGCCCCGGTGCTCCAGCCGGATCGCGAGAGCCGCGAACTGTGCCGCACCGTCTCGCGCGACATCCAGTCCCTGTCGGAGCACGCAAGCTTCATTTCCAGCAACATCTCGTTCCTGCTGGATGCCTCGCTCGGGCTGATCAATCTGGAGCAGAACCAGATCATCAAGATCTTCTCGATCGCATCCGTGGCGCTGCTGCCGCCGACGCTGATCGCCTCGATCTACGGCATGAACTTCGAGTTCATGCCCGAACTTCACGCCACCTATGCCTACCCGCTGTCGCTCGCCGCGATGGTCGCCTCGGCCGTGATCCCGTTCTTCTTCTTTCGCTGGAAAGGCTGGCTCTAGGGCCTGTTGACCGCAATGCCTCATACCGAAACCCATGCCGCAGCCGGGCACAGCCGTGCGCGTACGCTCCTGATCCTCGCGATCGGGTCGGTAGGCGTCGTCTACGGCGATATCGGCACGAGCCCCCTCTATGCTTTCCGCGAGGCGCTCCGCCCGATCTCGCATGACGGCGTCACCTGGGACGAGGTCGTGGGCCTCATCTCGCTGGTGATCTGGACGCTGACGATCATCGTCACCCTGAAATACGTGCTGTTCCTGCTGAGGGCCGACAACCAGGGCGAGGGCGGCACGCTGTCGCTCTTGGCGCTGTTGATGAAGACCGCCAACGGCCACAAGGCCATCCTGTTCTTCATGGGGCTTGCGGGTGCCGCCCTCTTCATCGGCGACGCGATGATCACGCCGGCGCTGTCGGTACTTTCCGCCGTGGAAGGCCTGAAGCTGGTGACACCGGCGCTCGAGGAATACGTCGTCCCGATCTCCGTCGTCATCCTCGTCGCGCTGTTCGCCGTCCAGTCCTGGGGAACGGCGGCGGTCTCGAAGTTCTTCGGGCCGATCACCATCCTGTGGTTCCTGGTGATGGGTGTTGCGGGCGCTTACCACCTGGGCGACGATCTCAGCATTCTTCTGGCCTTCAACCCTGCCTATGCGATCAACTTCCTCTACCAGGACGGCTATCTCGGCTTCGTTGTCCTGGGTGCGGTGTTCCTGACGGTGACGGGCGCCGAGGCGCTCTATGCTGACCTCGGCCATTTCGGCCGCAGGCCGATCCAGTGGGCCTGGTTCTGCCTCGTGTTCCCGGCGCTGACGCTGAACTATCTGGGGCAGGGGGCGCTGGTGCTGAAGCATCCCGAGGCGATCGCCAATCCGTTCTTCCTGCTGTTTCCGCAATGGGCGCTGCTGCCGGCCGTGATCCTTGCGACGGCGGCCACGATCATTGCCAGCCAGGCGGTCATCACCGGCGCGTTCTCGATCACCCGGCAGGCGATCCACCTCGGCTTCCTGCCGCGCATGGAGATCTTCCACACCTCCGAGACGCAGACCGGCCAGATCTACCTGCCGGCGGTCAACGCCATCCTGCTCTTCGGCGTCATGCTGCTCGTCTTCGTCTTCGCCTCGTCGGAAGGGCTGGCCACGGCCTATGGCATCTCGGTCACCGGTGCCATGGTGGTGACCACTGTGCTCGCCTTCGAGTTCCTGCGCATGCGCTGGCGCTGGAAGGCGACGACGGCAGCACTCGTGCTGCTGCCGCTGCTTTTGCTCGAACTGACGTTCCTGGGCGCCAACCTCTTGAAGATCCACGACGGCGGCTATGTTCCGATCTTGATCGCGGCGACCTGCATGATCATGATGTGGACCTGGGTGCGCGGCACCGCGCTCCTGCGCGAGAAGACGCGGCATATCGAGGTGCCGCTGGAATCCTTCGTGAAATCGATCGAGAAGAAGAGCGCCCACGCCCCCGTCTCGGTCTCCGGCACGGCGATCTTCCTGACCAGCGATCCGGAATCGGCGCCGGCGGCGCTCTTGCACAACATCAAGCACAACCGCGTCCTGCATGAGCAGAACTTCATCCTGACGATCACCTCGATGAACACGCCCAAGGTGGCCCCGGCCGAACGCTGCAGCATGGAACGGCTCTCCGACCGCTTCGCCCGCATCCAGATCCGCTTCGGCTTCATGGAAACGCAGAATGTGTCCCAGGCGCTGGGGCTGTTCCGCAAGTCGGGCGTGAAGTTCGATATCATGACGACCTCGTTCTACCTCGGCCGCCGCAAGCTCGTTCCCGACCGCCACTCCGGCATGCCGCACTGGCAGGACCGCCTCTACATCGCCATGGCCAATGCCGCCGTCGATCCCTCCGACTATTTCCGCCTGCCGACCAACCGCGTCGTGGAACTCGGATCCCAGGTCATCATCTGAGCGTGGTCATCCTCTGAGGGCAGGCCCGCTCGCGAAGACGTGATCGCGGTGGGCGGCGGCATAGATTTTCCTGCCCGGCAGGACGCGCACCGTTAACCGTCCATCAAGGTTAATTCTTCATTCTCGGTCAACGAACAGGCCGAAATCATCCCGCGTCGCCGGGGTGGGCTTCAGCAGAGTATTTGCCAGCAGGTACAGCGCCGTCCCGGTGATCGGGGCGCCGATCCCGCTCGGCCGCGTTGTCGGAGTGTGACGTTGCGTAAGAGTTGCGTTGGAATGATGAGTGAGGCCCTGCCGCAGACCCTGTTGCCGGTCCTGTCGCGCGTCTTGCCGCGCACCTTGCCTCCGAAGAACTGGCGCGCACCGCTTGCCCTCGGCGTCGCCCTCTTTTCCGCCTCCGCCTTCGATGTCGGGCATGCCGACCTCGCCACCTTCGTCTCGGGCGTCAACCGCAAGGGTGGCAACCAGCAACTGGTCATGACCCGCGCGCCGGCCGGCGCCATCCATGCGGTCGACATCGCCTTCAACGACCCGATCACCACCGGCGCGCTCGCCGGCGGCGCCGGGATCGAGCTGCCGGGCGGCGGCGAGGCCTCGCTGCTCAACGCCCGCAAGGGGCAGGGCGGCACGCCCGACGAGGACCGCGTCACCCGCGGCAGGAAGAAGGGCCGTATCGTCGCCGTCACCCCGGTCGCGCCGCCGAAGGCCTTTTCCGCCGGTTCCGTGCTCGACCGGCAGGCGTCGCTGATGATCGATCCCGAGTTCGACGCCAAGGAACGCATGCGGTTCGTCTCGCCGAAGATCCGCGGCAAGGAGATCGAGATCGCCACCGCCTTCTACCGCAAGAAGGCCGTGATCGCGGATCCGGGCGTGCCGTCGATCCTGGCCGGCCTCGTCACCAACGATCGCGCCGACGTGCTCGCCACGGCTTACGCGCCGACGGAGCCGGACTATGCGCGCGTCTCGCCCTTTGATTCGATTCTCGCCGGCAAGGGGGTCGACAACGGCCGTTTCGTCCCCGAGATCGCTCCGGAGGATCATGCCTGGGCGGCGACGGTGCTGCCGGCGACGGTCTTTTCCGCAGCCGAGCAGAAGTGCCTGACGACCGGCATCTATTTCGAGGCGAGGGGAGAAAGCCTCAAGGGCCAGGCCGCCGTCGCCCAGGTGATCCTGAACCGCGTGCGCAACCCCGCCTATCCGGGCACCATCTGCGGCGTCGTCTACCAGGGCGAAAAGCTGCGCACCGGCTGCCAGTTCTCGTTTACCTGCGACCGCATCCCCGATCTCGTGCTGGCGCCCTGGCACTGGAAGACCGCCAGGGAGATCGCCATGGCCGTGACCGCGGGCAAGATCTGGCTGCCGGAAGTCGGCTCCTCCACCCACTACCACGCCACCTACGTGCGGCCGAAATGGGGCCCGACGATGAAGCGCGTCGCCAAGATCGGCAAGCACGTGTTCTACCGGACCTACGGCGGCGGCTGGATCTGAGGCGGGGCGGCCCTGCCGCCCGGGCTGCGACATGTCGCAGCGTCGCGCATGATTCCCCGGCCGTCATCTGCCGGGAATCGTGGAGAAGATGTCAAATATCTGATATTGTTCGGTTAATTTCGCGCTGGTCAAAGCTTTCCCCCGCCTTGACTATGCAAGCCCCTAAAACTATGTTGCGCCCGACTTCAATCGGGCCTGAAGCTGGCTTAAAACCTAGCCGTGAATATGACCGCAATAGGGCGCATGCGCCCGGGCGGAGCGGGAGGGAAGCGCCATGAAGGGCAGCCGCAAGGAAAGTCTGGAAGAACGTCTGCAGCGTCTCGACGCCGAACTCGCAAAGAGGCGCACCGAGGACCATGCGGACGATGCCGCCGAGGAGAAGGCAGCCGAAAGCCGGAAGGGCTATGCGGTCGCCATGAAGCTCTCCAGCGAGTTCGTGGCCGCGGTCATCGTCGGCGCGCTTCTGGGCTATCTTGTGGACCGATTTGCCGGTACGGCTCCCTGGGGGATGATCGTGCTGTTGCTGCTCGGCTTCTGCGCGGGCGTGCTGAATGTGATGCGGTCGGCTGGTTTGGTGGCATCTCCCCATCCCGTCGACCGGATGGCCGGCAGGGATGCCTCCGGCAAGACGAATGCGAACGGGGACGGTGCGTAAGCGTCGTCCGGCCCAAGAGGAATATCCGCCCCGTGGGCGGCAAACGAGAGAGAACAAGCGGTGGCAAACGATCCGACCCATCAGTTTCTGGTCAACAAGATTGTTCCGATCGAGATTGGCGGAATCGATTTCTCGTTCACCAATGCGTCGCTGTTCATGGTCGCCTCCGCCGCGGTCGCCTCGGGCTTCCTCTACATGACCACCTCGCAGCGCGGCATCATTCCGAGCCGCCTGCAGTCGGTCTCCGAGATGTCCTACGAATTCATCGCCTCGATGCTGCGCGAAGGTGCCGGCAGCGGCGGCATGAAGTTCTTCCCGATGGTGTTCTCGCTGTTCATGTTCATCCTGACGGCGAACCTGCTCGGCATGATGCCGTATTTCTTCACGGTCACCAGCCAGATCATCGTCACCTTCGCGCTGGCGCTGTTCGTCATCGGCACCGTCGTCCTCTACGGTTTCTACAAGCACGGCTTCGGCTTTTTGAAGCTGTTCGTGCCGCACGGCGTCCCCGGCGCGCTTCTTCCGCTCGTCGTCGCGATCGAGATCATCTCGTTCCTGTCGCGCCCGATCTCGCTCTCCGTCCGTCTCTTCGCCAACATGCTGGCTGGACACATCACGCTCAAGGTGTTCGCAGGCTTCGTCGCCTCGCTCGGAACCCTCGGCGCGCTGGGTATCGGCGGCGCGATCCTGCCCCTCATCATGACGGTCGCCCTGACCGGTCTCGAGTTCCTCGTGGCATTCCTGCAGGCCTACGTCTTTGCGGTACTGACGTGCATGTACCTCAATGACGCGATCCACCCGGGCAGCCACTAAGGATAAAGTCGTTGGTGCGTTCCGCACCAGTCCAAGCCGCAACAACCCATTCGAAGGAGTTCATCATGGAAGCGGAAGCAGCAAAGTACATCGGCGCAGGTCTCGCATGCTTTGGCATGGCCGGCACGGCCCTCGGCCTCGGCAACATCTTCGGCAACTACCTCGCCGGCGCCCTGCGCAACCCGTCTGCTGCTGACGGTCAGTTCGGCCGCCTCGTATTCGGCTTCGCCGTTACGGAAGCTCTGGGCATCTTCTCGCTGCTCATCGCTCTGCTGCTGCTCTTCGCCGTCTGATACGGCTCGAAGACCGGACCACGGCTCTCTCTCAGGAGCCGTGGTCCGCTTGATATTTGAGTGCACCTGGAGGTGAGCATGTCTGCGACCGCGGCCAAGGCCGAGTCCATCCCATTCAAGATCGCTCAGGCCGAGACCACGACGGAGACGCACGACGCCGCTCCGGCAGGTGATGCGCATGGCGCCGCCCCGGCTGGCGAACTGCACACCGAAACGGGGGTCGCGCATGGCGAAGAGCACGGAAGCGGCGTCTTCCCGCCCTTCGACGCCTCGACCTTCCCCTCCCAGCTCCTGTGGCTGGCGATCACCTTCGGTATCTTCTACCTGGTCATGTCCAAGGTCATCGTGCCGCGCATCGGCTCGATCCTCGAGACGCGCCACGACCGCATCGCCCAGGATCTCGACGAGGCCTCGCGCCTGAAGGCCGAGGCCGACAACGCGATCTCGACCTATGAAAAGGAGCTGGCGGACGCCCGCGCCAAGGGCAACGTCATCGCCACCGAGGCGCGCGAAGCCGCCAAGGCCAAGGCCGACGCCGAGCGCCTGAAGAACGAGGAAAGCCTCAACGGCAAGATCGCCGCCGCCGAGACCCGCATCGCCGGGATCAAGGAAAAGGCGCTTGCCGACGTCGGCGCGATCGCCGAGGAAACCGCAGCCGCCGTTGTCGAGCAGCTGATCGGCGGCAAGACCACCAAGGCCGAGATCTCGGCTGCGGTGAAGGCCGCGGCGAAGTAAGGAGCGGACGACCATGGCATTTGATGCAACTTTCTACGCCTTCGTCGGCCTCGTCCTGTTCCTGGCCCTGATCGCCTATCTCAAGGTTCCGGCCATGATGGGCAGCGCGCTGGACCAGCGGGCCGAGAAGATCTCCAACGATCTCGCCGAGGCCAAGCGCCTGCGCGAGGAGGCCCAGAGCCTGCTGGCCGAATACCAGCGCAAGCGCAAGGAAGCCGAGGCCGAGGCCGCCTCGATCGTCGCCGTCGCCCAGCGCGAGGCCGAGGCGCTGGCCGCCGAGGCCAAGCAGAAGACGGAAGAATATGTGGCACGCCGCACGGCGCTGTCGGAACAGAAGATCAAGCAGGCCGAGGCCGACGCCATCAACGCCGTCCGCTCCGCTGCCGTCGATCTCGCCATCGGCGCGGCAGAGACCGTGCTGGCGGCCAAGAAGGACGCGGAGATCGGCAAGTCGCTGTTCGACAAGGCCGTCTCGGAGGTCAAGGCACGGCTGAACTGAGGTTCGACCGAAGCCTGCAAATGAAATGAGGCCGGAGCGATCCGGCCTTTTTTCGTTGCGGACGCTGGTAAGGGGTTATGTCTCGGGAGCCTTCGTCGGGCGCGTGGCATCTGGCATTCGCGCGCCGGTTCTGCGGCTTCTCCGTGCAGGCGGTCGGCGGTCGATGGGCATGGCGGATTTCGCCGGTGAGTTGATGCGGCGGACGTTTCGCGTGGGCCTCCGGCGGTGCTGCGGCATGGGCTGGCGCTCAACGGCTCGAAGACTGTGTTCAGAAACGTCGAAGGACGAATGTGGCGGATTGGGATCTGCCTCAGGCCAGGCTGCGCACCTGCTTACTCAGAGGCATCCGGGCGGAACGGGCGGAAGCTCATGCGATGCAGGTTGCAGGGGCCGAGGGTGCCGATCGCGTCGCGGTGGCGCTCGGTGCCGTAGCCGGCATGGGTGCCGAAGCCGTAGCCGGGATAGCTGTTGTCGGCGCAGGCCATCATCCGGTCGCGCACGACCTTGGCGACGATGGAGGCGGCGGCGATCGACAGGACCCGCGCATCGCCCTTCACCACCGCACGCCCGGCGCAGGCGAGCCCCGGCGGCACATCAAGCCCGTCGGTCAGCACCAGCCCCGGGCGGACCGTCAGGCCGCAGACGGCCCGGCGCATGGCATCGAGGCTGGCCTTGCGGATGTCGGTCTTGTCGATCCGGCGCGCGCTGCTGGATGCGACGGAGACGACCGAGGTCGCAAGGATCTGTACGAACAGCGCCTCGCGCTTCACGGCCGACAGTTGCTTGGAATCGTGCAGCCCGTCCGGGATCCTGTCCGGATCGAGCACGACGGCGGCGGCGACCACGGGGCCGGCCAGCGGTCCGCGCCCGGCCTCGTCGGCACCGGCCACCGGCCATTGCCCGGCCCGGCGTGCCGAAAGCTCCATCGAGAAATCGGGTCCGGCGGGAAGGTCGAAGAGAAGGGGGGAATCGGTCGTCGCGCGGCGTTTCATGCGGCGAACTTCGCACGGCCGACCGATTCCCCGCAAGTCCCCGGGCGAGGCGGCACCCGGGAACGTCGACATTGCGAGGGGGACAGGGCAATGTCGAATGGAAAGGGCAAGGTGCCGAACCTCGTCAGGAGACGCCGCGCCCGTCGTGGCACGGTGCTACAGCAGCGACAGTTGCACCCCGCTGCCGGACGGCGGCACGAACAGGTCGGCCGAAAGGTTCCGCCGCGTCCGCACCAGCCCCAGCCGCTTCGACGCCAGCTCGAAGCGGCGTGCGATCTGCCAGGCATAGGGACCGGCCCCCTTCATCCGCTTGCCGAATTCGGCGTCGTAGTCCTTGCCGCCGCGCATCGAGCGCACCAGCGACATGACGTGGCGGTAGCGGTCCGGATACTCGCGCAGCAGCCAGTCGCGGAACAGCGGGCTGACCTCCAGCGGCAGGCGCAGGAGCACATAGCTCGCCTCCTGCGCGCCGGCGGCCTTGCCGGAATCGAGGATCTTCTCGATCTCGTGGTCGTTCAGCCCCGGAATGATCGGCGCCACCATGATGCTGACGGGGACGCCGGCTTCCGAAAGCGCGCGCATCGCCTCCAGCCGCCGCGGCGGGGTCGCGGCTCTCGGCTCCATGCTGCGGGCCAGCTTGCGGTCGAGCGTCGTCACCGACAGCCCGACCCAGGCGAGCCCCTTCCTGGCCATGCGCGCGAGGATGTCGATGTCGCGCATGATCAGCGCCGACTTGGTGACGATCGAGACGGGGTGGTTGGCCGTCTCCAGTATCTCCAGGATCTGGCGCATGATCCGCCATTCCTTCTCGATCGGCTGGTAGGGATCGGTATTGGTGCCGATGGCGATCACCCGCGGCTTGTAACCGGGCTTCGAGAGCTCGCGTTCCAGAAGTTTCGGCGCGTCCGGCTTGGCAAAGAGCCTCGCCTCGAAGTCGAGCCCCGCCGAAAGCCCCATGAAGGCATGCGTCGGTCGGGCGAAGCAGTAGATGCAGCCGTGCTCGCAGCCGCGATAGGGATTGACCGAGCGGTCGAAGGGAATGTCGGGGGATTCGTTGCGGGTGATGATGCTGCGCGGCTTTTCGACCTGCACCTCGGTTTTGAAGGGCGGCAGCTCCTCGAGCGTCTGCCAGCCGTCGTCGAAGCGCTCGCGCACCTGCTGCTCGAAACGGCCGGAGAAATTCATCCCGGCGCCGCGCCCGCGACGGCGGTCGATGTCGATCCGCAGGCCGCTCTGCGCCACCAGCGCATCGGCAATGTCGGCCGTATTGGCGGGCGCAAGCGCGCCCTGCCTGAGACTGGACAGGTCTGCCATCGGGGTTCTCCGCAGGGGAATCGTCTCCCCCTCAATGACTTTATTCCTAACGACGAAAGGAGAACAATACAAGAACAAAATGAAGGACGGTGTAATCCGGGTGCGAAAGCGACCAATCTACTACCACTAAGTGCAATCCATGCGTTTGTTGCCAGTGGCGCTGGGTGTTGCGATGCGGTAAGGGTCAGCCATGCTGACGGTCATCATGGAAAGCCGAGACAACGAACCCGAGCTGGCGCAGACCCTGTCCGCGCTGGTGGCGGGCGCCGTGGAGGGCATCGTGCGCGACGTGATCGTGCTCGACCACGGCTCGGACGACGGTTCGTCCCAGGTCGCGGATGCGGCCGGCTGCCGCTTCATGACCGAGTGGAGCGTGGAGGAGATCGTACGCTCCGCCCGCGGCGACTGGCTGCTTTTGCTGGAGCCCGGCGCGCGGCCACTCTTCGGCTGGGTCGATGCGGTTTCCGAGCACGTCTCGCTGAACAAGGGACCGGCGCGCTTCGCCGGATCGCGCAACCATCGCCGGCCGTTCATGCGTCGCCTCGTCGAGCGCCGGCCGCCGCTCGAATGCGGCCTGCTCGTGTCCAAGCGGCAGGCCTGCGCGATCGTGCGCAAGGGCATGAAACTGGACGAACTCGCCACCGGCCTCGCCGCCCGCAAGCTGGTCGCCGAGATCGTTCCCGCCTGGGCTGTCCGGGCGATGCGGGACTAGAGTCCGTCCCCGGCCGAGCAGGCCGGGTCTTGATAACGCGAAAATTGAGCGGACAATGTCGGCGGGCTGTGGCGCGAACTGCGGGAGCTGCGGATGCTGATTGGCACGTGTCACTGCGAGGCAGCACACTGGACGATGACGGGCGATCCGGGACCGGTCACAGCGTGCAATTGCACCCTGTGTCGCCGCTACGGCGCGCTCTGGGCCTATGATTTCGAGGGCGGCGACGACGGGGACGGGCGCATCCGCCTCCACGGCACCACCAGCGCCTTCACCCGCATGGGGAGCAGGCCCTCGCTGGAGATCCGCTTCTGCCCGACCTGCGCATGCGTCCTGTGCTGGCGGGGGCTGAGCCTCGATCCGGACGGGCGCCGGCGCATGGCGGTCAATGTCCGTCTCGCGGCCCCCGAGGCGGTCGCGCACCTGCCGATCGATCACTTCGACGGGCTGGACAGCTTCGACGATCTGCCGCGGGACGGCCGCTGCGTCCGCGACCTGTGGTTCTGAGGCGGATACCGCGCCGGCAGCGGGCGCTTTCGCCTATTTGCGCTTCAGGTGCTCGTCGAGCCGCGGCATGATCTCGACGAAGTTGCACGGCATGTGCCGGTAGTCGAGCTGGCCCTCGAGGATACCGTCCCAGGCGTCGCGGCAGGCGCCGGGCGAGCCGGGCAGGACGAAGATGAAGGTGGCGTTCGCCACGCCGCCGGTGGCGCGCGACTGGATCGTCGAGGTGCCGATCTTGTCGTAGGAGATCCGGTGAAACACCTCCGAAAACCCGTCCATCCGCTTCTCGAACAGCGGTTCCAGCGCTTCCGGGGTGACGTCGCGGCCGGTAAAGCCGGTCCCGCCGGTGGTAATGACGACGTCGATCGCCGCGTCTTTGGTCCAGGCCTCGACCTGCGCGCGGATCGCCTGCCTGTCGTCGGGCACGATGGCGCGGGCGGCGAGCCGGTGCCCGGCCTTCTCCAGCCGCTCCACCAGCGTGTCGCCGGAACGGTCGTCCGAAGGCGTGCGGGTGTCGGAGACGGTGAGCACGGCGATCGAAAGCGGAATGAACGGTCTCGTCTCGTCAAGGCGCGCCATGGCCGTCCTCTCCCTCGAAAGCCGCGCTGGCGATGACGAACCAGCCGGGATGTGCCGCGCCCAGAGCCTGCGCCGCCTCATTGGCCGCCTCCAGGCTGTGATAGAGCCCGAAGCAGGTCGCCCCAGAGCCGGACATGCGCACGAGCACCGGCGCGGTTGCCGCAAGCGCCTGCCGGACCGTCTCGATCTCGGGGCAGAGGGCGGTCGCTGGCGCCTCCAGATCATTGCGCATCGCCTGCAGCGCTGCAAGCCAGCAGGGTCCGGCGGTGCCGGCCTTGGGAACCTTCAGCCGCGGATTGTGCTTGTCCGGCAGGCGCCGGAAGATCTCCGGCGTCGGGACGCCGACAAGCGGATTGACGAGCACCATGGCAAAAGTGGGCAGGTCGGCGCGCAGTTCGATGTCCTCGCCGATCCCGCGGGCGACGAGCGGCCGCGAGGCGAGGCACATCGGCACGTCCGCCCCGAGGCCGAGGGCGATGGCGTCGAGCAGGTCCCGGTCGATCCCGGCGTTCCAGTGGCGCAGCAGCCCGCGCAGGGTCGCCGCCGCATCCGCCGAGCCGCCGCCGATGCCGGAGGCGACCGGCAGGTTCTTCTCCAGGTGCAGGTGGACCGGCGGAGCGGCGATGCCGCGCTCGGTGAGGGCTGCGCGAAGCCGGTCGCGCGCCCTGAGTACGAGATTGTCGGCCCCGGGCGTGTCGTCCAGTTGCGCCGCAAAGCGGCCGGAGAGGGTGAGGCGGTCGGCCCCTGCAGGCGCGATCGAGACACGGTCGCCGAAGGCGGCAAAGGTCACGAGCATGTCCAGCAGGTGATAGCCGTCGGCGCGCTGGCCGACGACATGCAGCGCGAGATTGATCTTCGCCGGCGCCGGCTCCGTCAGCGTGAACCCGGATGCGCCATCGTCGCAAACCATGGAGCGGTCAGGACTTCTTGTCGGGCTCGCCCGGCGCGGGTTCCTTGACCGGTTCCTTCTGCTCGATCGCTTGCGCTGCGGCCGGCGGCGTGTTGCTCTCGTCCGGCAGGCCCTTTTCGATCTTCGCCTTGATCTTCGGGATCTCGGCCTCTTCCGGCTTCAGGCCCAGCGCCCGGTTCCACTGGAAGGTCGCCTCCAGCTTGCGTCCCACCCGCCAGTAGGCGTCGCCGAGGTGGTCGTTGATCGTCGGGTCGCCGGCGCGCAGTTCGGCGGCGCGCTCGAGTTCGGTCACCGCGTCGTCATACTGGCCGAGGCGGAAATAGGCCCAGCCGAGCGAGTCGACGATATAGCCGTCGTCCGGCTTGGCGCTGACCGCGCGGCGGATCATGTCGAGGCCTTCCTCGAGATTGGTGTTCATGTCCACCCAGGAATAGCCGAGATAGTTCAGCACCTGCGGCTGTTCCGGGTTGAGCTCCAGCGCCTTGCGGAAGTTCGGCTCGGCCTGCTCCCACTTCTTCTGCCGCTCGTAGGCGATGCCGCGCTGGAAGTAGATCGTCCATTGCGAGCGGTTGGGCACGTTGCCCATCTGCTCGACGGCGCGGTCGTAGACCTCGCCCATCTCCTTGTATTCCTTCGCATCAGACAGCACGCTGCCATAGGCGAGGTAGCTGCGCATGTCCTTCGGATCTTCGTCGATCAGCGCCTTGAGGTGGGTCTTGGCCTCGTCGACCTTGCCGAGATCGGCAAGCTGCAGGCCGAGCTGCAGCTCGGAGATGCGGCGCATCGGCGAATTCTCCGGCACCTGGCGGTAGAACTCGATCGCCTGTTCCGGCTTCTCCTGGCTCTCCGCAAGCCCGCCGAGCAGCACCAGCGTATCGGCGCTGTCGGGATCGAGCGCGCGCGAGATCTGCAGGTAGAGCGAGACGATATCCTCCGCGCCCTCGCGGTTCAAAGCGCCGCCGATGGAAAACAGCACGCCCGCGGCGCCTTGCGCTGCGGTGCGCACCTGCTGTTCCTGCTTCTCGTCCTTCTCGATGCTGGCGCGCAGCGCCTTCAGCGGCGCATAGCTGGAGACGAGGTTCTCGCCGACCGAGATGGCGTCGAGCGCCTTCTGCTTGTTGCCATCGCGGGCCTCCAGCCGGGCCAGCGCCATCACCGCGCGCATGAAGGTGTCGGGCGCGGCACTGCCGCCGTTGCGGTCGAGGATGGCGTCGTTCAGCCGCTTGCGGGCGGTGTCCTTGTCGCCGGCCGCGGCCGCGATGGCGCCGGCATTGTAGTTCTTGAAGATCGAGAACCAGTCGGGCCCGTCGAGGTCGCTGATGCCGGCAAGCGCCTGCTTGGCCTTGCCGTCGCCGAATTTCGCCCAGGACAGAAGCAGCCCGTTCATCATGCGGTCGAGGTCGTTCGGGCCGCTATAGACGAGGATCTTCTCGGCCGTGCGGTATTCGCGCTTGCGGATGGCGTCCATGCCGCGCACGACAGTGGTGATGCGCTCGACGGCCGGATCGTCCTTCAGCGCCTCGGCAAGCTTGACGCCGTCCTTGAACTCGCCGTCGAGCAGCAGCGTGATCATCAGCCGCTCCTTGACCTCGGTGTTGGTCGGGTCGAATTGCAGCGCGATCCGGTAGAGCTCGATCGCCGTCTTGTAGTCCTTGTCGACGTCCGCCGTCCGGGCGGCCAGGAAGGCGCCCGAGAAGGTGTCGACGGCTTTCGGGTCGAAGGTCACGGTCTCTGCGGCAGCGGCCGGCTCTTCCGCCCTTGCGGCCAACGGGCCGGCAAGCGTGACGCCGGCAAGGATCGCGGCGCTGGAAAGAAGCCGGATGAAAAGGGAATGCCGCATGCAGATGCCTTTCACTTGGGGGACGGCGGGCATGCCGCTCGTCGGATCGTCACGATCCTGTCCAAATCAGCGTGGACTCATGACCACAGAGAATGGCTTTTTTGGCGCGGTGCGGCAAGAAAATCCATCGCCCGCGGCGCGCAATCTTTCGTAATCAGCTGACGCGGGAAATACAGAAGTCGATCACTTCCAGGAGCGCGGACTTCCACGGGCTTGCCGGCAGGGGGGCGAGCGCGTCGCGGGCGATCATGCCATAGTGCTGCGCGCGCGCGATCGTGTCGGACAGGCCGCCATAGCGGGTGATCAGGCCGAGCGCATGCTCGAGGTTCTGCTCGTCGCTCTCGCCGCCCTCGATCGCCTTGCGCCAGAAGGCGCGGTCCTCGGCGGTGCCGCGGCGCCAGGCGAGGATGACGGGGAGGGTGATCTTGCCCTCGCGGAAATCGTCGCCGACGTTCTTGCCGAGATCGGCGGCCTTGCCGCCATAATCCAGCGCGTCGTCGACGAGCTGGAAGGCGAGCCCCAGGTTCATGCCGTAGGATTTCAGCGCATTGCGCTCCGCCCGGCCGGTATTGGCGACGATCGGGCCGACTTCGGCGGCGGCGGCGAACAGCGCGGCGGTCTTGGCGCGGATGACTTCGAGATAGTCGTCCTCGGTCGTCTCCATGTTCTTGGCGACCGAAAGCTGCAGCACCTCGCCCTCGGCGATCACGGTCGCGGCCGAGGAGAGCACGTCGAGCGCCTCGAGCGAGCCGACTTCGACCATCATCTTGAAGGCCTGGCCGAGCAGGAAGTCGCCGACCAGCACGCTCGCCTGGTTGCCCCAGATCATCCGGGCGGTGGACTTGCCGCGGCGCAGGTCGCTCTCGTCGACGACGTCGTCGTGCAGAAGCGTGGCCGTGTGCATGAACTCGACGCTGGTGGCGAGCTTGACGTGATGGTCGCCCTCGTAGCCGAACATCGAGGCGGAGGCGAGCGTCAGCATCGGCCGCAGGCGCTTGCCGCCGGACGAGATCAGGTGGTTCGCCACCTCCGGAATCATCTGGACGTCGGAGCCGGCCTTGGAGAGGATCAACTGGTTGACGCGCTCCATGTCGGCTTTCGTCAGGTCCACCAGGGGCTTTACCGATGCCAGTTTGTTTTTGCCTTCGTCCAGCGGTATCACGACGCCCACGTGCGGGGACTCCTGTTCAATTCTGTCGCGGGACAATAGAAAGGGGGGGCTGCGGGAGCAAGAGGCGAATTGACAAGCCGGCGAAAATAAGACGGAAAAGGGAATGATCGAACTCATCCGGACCAACGACGCGGTGCTGCTCTCCTTTGCCGAGAGCCTGATGAAGGATGCCGGCATCCACTGCTTCATCGCCGACGAGGGCATGAGCATCCTCGAGGGCTCGCTCGGCATGCTGCCGCGCCGCCTGCTGGTCGAGGCCGACCGCGAAGACGACGCCCGCAAGATCCTCAAGGATGCCGGGCTCGGCGCGGAGTTGCGCTCGTGAAGGTGTCGAGATCGCCCCTCACCCTAACCCTCTCCCCGCAGGCGGAGCGAGGGGACGTGGCCTGCGCAACGCTGGAGAATGTCGCAGGCGATGCGACGCGTGTCCTTCTCCCCGCTCGCGGGGAGAAGGTGCCGGCAGGCGGATGAGGGGCAAAGTCCGGTGATCGCAGCCGCTGATACCGTCGACGCCTTTCACCGCGGCCGGTTCCATCTGGTCCAGCCGAAGGGAGGCGGCCATCGCTCCGGCATGGACGCGATGCTGCTCGCCGCGCTGGTCGCGGGCGAGGGGGACATCAGCGTCGCCGACCTCGGCGCCGGCGCCGGCGCGGCGGGGCTGGCGGTGGCGTCCCGCATCGAGGGCGCCCGCGTGCTGCTGGTCGAGCGCTCCCCGGCCATGGCCGACTATGCGCGAAAGAGCCTGGCGCTGCCCGAGAACGCCCGTCTCGCCGGCCGCGTCTTAGTCCTCGAGGCCGACGTCACCCTGACTGGCCGGGCGCGGCTCGCAGCCGGGCTCGCCGACGAGGTGCACGACCATGTCGTCATGAATCCGCCCTTCAACGACGCCTCCGACCGGCGCACGCCGGACGCGCTGAAGGCCGAGGCGCATGCGATGGAAGACGGCCTGTTCGACCGGTGGATCCGCACCGCCGGCGCGATCATGAAGCCCGGTGGCCAGCTCTCGCTGATCGCCCGGCCGGAATCCATCGCTGATATCATTGACGCCTGCGGCAAGCGCTTCGGCGGCATTGAGATCACGGCCCTTCATCCCCGCCCCGGCGAGAGCGCGGTGCGTATCCTCGTCACCGCCGTCAAGGGCTCGCGGGCGCGGCTCGTGCTGCGTGCGCCGCTGGTCATGCACGAGGACGACAGCCACCGCTTCTCCGCCTTCGTCGACGACCTCAACAACGGCCGCGCCGCCTATCCGCGGCTCGGGCGCACGCGGGCGAAGGGCGCATCCGGGCCCGCGGCTTCCTGATACCAAGCTGCACCGATTTTGCGCCCCGGCCATTGCGTTTTACCGCCGCGTGCATACATCTGGCGATAACGCAAAATGGGAGACTGACAAGCGCGATGGCCGGATTTTTGAGGAAGTTGATGCCGAAGCGGTTCCGCAAGGAGGGCGTCACAATTCCGGTCGTGCGGTTGCAGGGCGCCATCATGGCCGGCGGCAGCCAGCTCCGCCCCGCGCTCAACCTCGCCGCCGTCGCGCCGGTGCTGGAGAAGGCCTTTTCCGACAAGGCCGCCCCCGCCGTCGCCATTTCCATCAATTCGCCCGGTGGTTCGCCGGTGCAGTCGCGGCTGATCTTCCAGCGTATCCGCGATCTCGCGGCGGAGAAGAACAAACGCGTGCTCGTCTTCGTCGAGGACGTGGCCGCCTCCGGGGGCTACATGATCGCGCTGGCCGGCGACGAGATCTTCGCCGACCCGACCTCGATCGTCGGCTCGATCGGTGTCGTGTCCGGCGGCTTCGGGTTTCCGGAGCTCTTGAAGAAGATCGGCGTCGAGCGGCGCGTCTATACCGCCGGCGAGAACAAGGTCATCCTCGATCCGTTCAAGCCGGAGCGGGAATCCGACATCGACTACCTGAAGTCGCTGCAGGTCGAGATCCATGCCGTCTTCATCGATATGGTCAAGGCGCGGCGGGGCACCCGGCTCGCCGACGATCCGGACATCTTCTCCGGCCTGTTCTGGACCGGCCAGCGCGGGCTGGCGCTCGGCCTGATCGACGGGCTGGCCGACATGCGCGGCGAGATCCGCCGCCGCTACGGCGCCAATGCCGCCCTGCGCCTGGTCTCGCCGGCGCGCGGCCTGTTCGGCCGCAAGGTGCCGGGCGTCGGCTCGGGGCTGCTATCGCTCGCCGGCGAGAGGGCCGGGGCCGCCGGCGTCGGCGCGCTTGCGGAGATCGCCGAGGAAAAGGCGCTCTGGGCGCGTTACGGCCAGTAGGACCGGGGGAAGGGACCGCATGGCACAGATCATATTCCTGCTTCTGGTCGTCGCCGTCGCCTGGTACGGCTACCGCAAGTTCGTCACCGATGCCGAGCGGCTGACCCGCAAGCGCCGCGCCGCCGAACGGGAGCGCCAGAACGACGCGATCGGCACCCTCATCAAGGACCCGAAGACCGGCGAATACCGCCTGCGCCGCGACGACGAATAGCCGCCGACTGTCCGCCCCCGCGGGACTTGTCTTCTTCTCCCTGTGCCTGAGTGTGCCGATACGGCGCAGAAGCCGGCGCCGGTAAGGTTAACGGCGTATAAATGCCGGGTGGGCGCCGCTGAGAGATTGCGCCGGCGGGGCGGAACCGCGACATCTGCCATTCCTGATTGAATGCACGGGAAGGAAGATCCAATGGCCTCGCTCGACCTCGCCGGCCTGCGCACCATCGTCGTCACCGGCGGCGCCGGCTTCATCGGCTCGCATGTGGTGGACGATCTGCTGCGCGCCTGCCCGGCTGCCGAGATCCGCGTGCTCGACGCCTTCACCTACGCCGCCGACATGGCCAATCTCGACGGTGCCATGCGCATCGGCCGCGTCACTTTGCGCCAGGGCGACGTCGGCAATCTCGATCTCGTCTCCGACGTCCTGCGCGGCGCCGAACTCGTCGTCCATGCCGCCGGCGAAAGCCATGTCGAGCGCGCGCTGGTCGCGCCCGAGCGGGCGAGCCTCTCCAACGCTATCGGCACGCAGGTGCTGGTCGAGGCGATGGCGCTGCGCCGCGTGCCGCTGATGATCCATGTCGGCACCGCCGAGGTCTATGGCGCCGCAACCGCCATGCCGTCCGAGACCGCGGCGATGCGGCCGGACAATCCGCTCGCCGCCTCCAAGGCCGCAGCCGAGATGCTGCTTGCCGGGCTGCGGCCGCTGCACGATCTCGACATCCGCGTGCTGCGCCCCGTCAACGTCATCGGCACGCGCCAGAACGCCGAGAAGCTGGTGCCGCGCTTCCTCGAACTCGCAGCCGTCGGCAAGCCGCTGTCGGTGCATGGCAACGGCAACCAGCGCCGCGCCTTCGTCGCCGTGTCGGATTTCTGCTCCGCCCTTCGAGCCGTCGTTACCCGCGGCGAGAAGAACGGCGTCTACAATGTCGCAGCCCCCGGCAGCCATTCCATCCTCGACGTCGCCCGCATGGTCCTCGATGCCGTGCCGGACCCTGTGGCGGGCGTCGTCTTCACCGGCGGCCGTCCGGCCAACGTCACCCGCCCGGCGGTGTCGACGGCGGCACTGGAGGCGCTCGGCTGGCGCCCCGAGGCGACGCTCGCCGGTGAGATGAAGCATCTCGCCGGCTGGTACCGCGCCCGCCTGTCGCCGGCCTCGCGCACCGTCTTCCGCACCGTTCCGGGGCTTGCGCCCGGCCGGGCGGCGGCCACCACCCAGCCCGCGGGCTCCGGCCTGTTCCGCTCGCTCGAGCGGCACTGAAGCGCCAAAGGAAGGTCAATTGGCAGGCCGCACCCTTGACCCTGCGGCCCCGCCGTGGCACCTGTCCGCCCGATCTTCAAGACCATCCGGACCGGACCGATGACCCTGCCAACGCCTGCTGCTGCGCTGCCCGACCACATGCACCCGACCCGCTCCTTCCAGGGGCTGATCCTGACGCTCCACAACTACTGGGCGGACAAGGGATGCGCGGTGCTGCAGCCCTACGACATGGAGGTCGGCGCCGGCACCTTCCATCCGGCGACGACGCTCCGCGCGCTCGGGCCGAAGCCGTGGAAGGCGGCCTATGTCCAGCCCTCGCGCCGCCCCTCCGACGGCCGCTACGGCGAGAACCCCAATCGCCTGCAGCACTATTACCAGTACCAGGTGATCCTGAAGCCGAACCCGTCCAACCTGCAGGAACTCTACCTCGGCTCGCTCGAAGCGATCGGGCTCGATCCGCTGCTGCACGACGTCCGTTTCGTCGAGGACGACTGGGAAAGTCCGACGCTCGGCGCCTGGGGGCTCGGCTGGGAATGCTGGTGCGACGGCATGGAAGTTTCCCAGTTCACCTATTTCCAGCAGGTCTGCGGCATCGAGTGCGCGCCGGTTTCGGGCGAACTGACCTACGGGCTGGAGCGGCTGGCCATGTACGTGCAGGGCGTCGACAACGTCTACGACCTGAACTTCAACGGCCGCGAGGGCGAGGACAAGATCACCTATGGCGACGTCTTCCTGCAGGCCGAGCAGGAATATTCCCGCCACAACTTCGAATTCGCCGACACCGCGATGCTGCATCGCCATTTCATCGATGCGGAGAAGGAATGCCTGGCGCTTCTTGCAGCCGGAGCCCCGGGCGATGCCGACAACAGGCGCCTGCACAAGTGCGTCTTCCCGGCCTACGACCAGTGCATTAAGGCGTCCCACGTCTTCAACCTGCTCGACGCCCGCGGCGTGATCTCCGTCACCGAGCGCCAGAGCTACATCCTGCGCGTCCGCACGCTCGCAAAAGCCTGCGGCGAAGCCTTCCTGCTCACCGAAGCCGGCGGCGTGAACTGGGTCGAGAAGGCGGCGTGATAGATGGTGGCCCGTGCGTCGCCCGCCGGGCTGCGGTGCGTCGTCGCGATCATCATGCCGATATCTCCATATAGAAGCCGGTGAACGAAGGCTCGAGGCCGTCCGGCGCCGGATGCCCGCCCGTCGGAACCTGGCAGGCATGGGTCTGCAGCGCGCGCCGCACGCCGACCGGACGCTCGGGCACGGCTGCGGCCGTATAGGCGAGGAAGAGGGCGGCAAGGCCGAGGACGTCGAGGGTGAGGGCGAGCTTCTTCATGGTGACGGACGCTGGCTTGGGGCGCTGACTTTGCACGCCGGTCTGGCCGAGTTCGGATGTGGCCCCGGGGTTGATCGAAAGCCCAGTATCGCCACCGCCGGGCGATCGCGCGGTTCCCGGGGGAACAGGCAGCGCCGGCACGATCCTGTTGAAAGGACAGCGTGAAACGTCCCACGAGCCGGCGTTGTCGCCGGCCTTGCGACCCTAAGGCGTTTTCCACGGGCAACCGGCGCGCGAAGGGCCGAAGGGGCTTTCCTCCGCCCGCGCGGATGCTAAGGTCGCGGCAATCGGCTCGCCCTATGGAGGACAGGATGATCGGTCTGGCAATCGCAGCGGTGGTCGCGCTCTACGCGATCATCCTCTATAACGGCCTGGTGAAGGCGCGGCAGGTCAAGGAGGAGGCCTGGTCCGGCATCGACGTGCAGTTGAAGCGCCGCGCCGACCTGATCCCGAACCTGGTCGAGACCGTGAAGGGCTATGCCACGCACGAGCGCGAAACCTTCGAGCAGGTGGTGGAACTGCGCAACAGGGCGCAGGCCGTGCCCGCCGGCGATGTCCAGGGCCGCGCCGTCGCGGAGGGCCTGCTCGGCCAGGCGCTCGGCAAGCTCGTCGCGCTCGCCGAAGCCTATCCCGACCTGAAGGCGAGCCAGAATTTCAGCGAGTTGCAGGCCTCGCTCCAGGAGGTCGAGGACGAACTCCAGATGGCGCGCCGCTACTACAACGGTGCTGCCCGCGATCTCAACGTCAAGGTCGAGAGCTTCCCCTCCAGCCTGCTCGCCAGCGCTTTCTCCTTTGCCAAGGCGCCCTATTTCGAGATCGAGAATCCCGCCGACCGCGCCGTGCCGACGGTGAAGTTCTAAGGGACCGGCCGATGGTCGCCCGCATCGCAGCCACGCTCCTCCTCCTCCTGGCCATGGTCGGCGCGGGACGGGCGGAGGAGGTCATCTCCGCCTTCCACGCCGATATCGACGTGGCCAGGGACGGGGAGATCACCGTCACCGAGACGATCACCGTCAATGCGGAGGGCGACCGCATCCGTCGCGGCATCTACCGCGATTTCCCGCTCACTTTCATCGATGCGGGAGGGCGCACGCGCAAGGTGGATTTCGAGATCCTGGACGTGCGCCGCGACGGTGCCGAGGAACCCTATCGCTCCGAGAGCGCAGGTCCCGGCATCCGCATCTATCTCGGCTCCGCCGACGTGACGCTGCGGCCGGGACGGCATGTCTACGAGCTGACCTACCGCACCTCCCGCCAGATCCGCTATTTCGACACGCACGACGAGCTCTTCTGGAACGTCACCGGCACCGAATGGGCTTTTCCGATCGTCGCGGTGTCTGCGGCGGTGACGCTGCCCGCCGGCGTCGAGCCGCAGGAGCTGACCTATTTCACCGGCGCCTATGGCGACACCGGCAAGAATGCCCGCGCCAGCGCCTCCGGCAACCGGGCCGAGTTCGTCACCACGCGGAGGCTCGCCCCGCATCAGGGGCTCACGATCGGCGTCATGATGCCGGCCGGCAGCATCGATCCGCCCGGCGCCACGCAGGAGCGGCTGTGGTTTCTCAAGGACAATGCCGGCGCCCTCATCGGCATCGGCGGTCTCGTGCTGGTCGGCCTCTACTATCTGCGCGCCTGGAACAGGGTCGGACGCGATCCGCCGCGCGGCGTCATGGTCCCCCGCTGGGACGCGCCGGACGGCGCCTCGCCGGCGCTGCTCAACTACATCGACAACCGCGGCTTCGGCGGCGCAGGCTGGACGGCCCTGTCCGCAGCTCTTCTGAGCCTCGCCGTCAAGGGCTTCGTCACTCTCGACGACCTGAAGAACGCGATCGTCGTCACCCGCACCGACAAGCCGCTGGACGGAAAGCTCCCGGCCGGCGAGAGCGCGCTGTTGAAGGCCGTCGGCGCCTCGGAGGAGCCCTTTGCCATCGACAAGGCGAACGGCAAGGCGGTGCAGTCGCTCGGCAGCCGCTTCCGCAGCGCCATGGAGGCCGAACACCGCGGCAAGTACTACCGCGCCAACTGGGGCTATGTCGCCGGCGGCGTCGCGCTGTCGGCCGCCTGCCTCGCAGCGTTGCTGGTCTTCGGCCGACTGGACGAGGAGGGGATCGCGCTGGTGATCGTCCCCGCCGCGGCCGCCTTCTTCCTCTCGGTCTTCGCGACCACCTTCGGTAAGTCGCTGCGCGGTGCGCGCAGCCTGTCCCAGCGCATCATGACCGTGCTGATGATCGCCTTCTTCGGCTTCGTCTTCCTCACCGTGTTCGGCGCGGTGCTGGCCGGCGTCGTCGCAAGCGGCATCCGCGACGGGCTGCTGCCGGTCCTCTCGGGCGTCGGCGGCATCCTGCTGCTCAACCTGCTGTTCTTCTTCCTGATGGGCGCGCCGACGCCGATCGGGCGGAAGATGATGGACGGCATCGACGGGCTGCGGCAGTACCTGACGCTCGCCGAGAAGGAGCGGATGAACATGGCCGGCGCGCCGGAAATGTCGCCGCGCCACTATGAGACGCTTCTGCCCTATGCGGTGGCGCTCGGCGTGGAAAAACCCTGGTCGCAGACCTTCGAGCGCTGGCTCGCCACCGCCGCCGCGGGTGTCGCCGCCGCGAGCTACCAGCCCGCCTGGTACGGTGGCCACGGCATCGGCTCCGGCGCCTTCGCCGACCGCATGGGCGACTTCGCCGGCTCCATGGCCGGCACCCTGACCGCCTCTCTCCCGCCCCCGCCCAAGAGCTCGTCCTCCGGCTTCTCCGGCAGCTCCGGCGGCGGCGGCTTTTCGGGCGGCGGAGGCGGCGGAGGAGGGGGTGGGGGATGGTAGGTCTCCAGCGTCGCCTTTGCGGGAAGGCGAAAGACGTCTACCATTGAGCCGAACCGGGGAAGAGACGATGAGTGTAGCCAACATGCCTGCGATCCATCCCGGCGAGATCCTCAGGGACCTCTATCTGGAGCCGCTGGACATGAGTGCCGGTGCGCTGGCGAAGCAGTTGAATGTGCCGCGCACGCGCATCGAGCGCATCGTCACGGAGAAGATCGGCATCACCTCCGACACCGCACTCCGGTTGGCAAGATATTTCGATACGACGCCGGAATTCTGGATGAACCTGCAGACCGGCTATGACCTGAAGGTCGAGGCGGAGCGCATGCATGACGAGATCGACCGCATTCCTGTTCACCGGGCCGCCTGAACGGCGACTTTTCCGCCGGGGCACGGATGACTTTTTGCTTGAGGCTTGCTAAGTCCGCCGCAGTCCAACGATCTGCCAGAAAAGCATCCCATGCCCGATCTCCTGCTTGAGCTCCGTTCCGAGGAAATTCCCGCCCGCCTGCAGCGCAAGGCGGCAGGCGACCTGCGCAAGCTCGTCACCGACGCCCTCGTCGAGGCGGGGCTGACCTATGAGGGTGTCCGCGAATACTGGACGCCGCGCCGGCTGACGCTCGACATCCGCGGCCTGAACGCCCGCTCCGCCGACGTCCGCGAGGAGCGAAAGGGTCCGCGCACGGATGCGAACGATAAGGCGATCGAGGGCTTCCTGCGCGGCGCGGGGCTGGCCTCCATCAGCGAGGCGCATGTCCACAGCGATCCGAAGAAGGGCGATTTCTATGTCGCCCACATCGTCAAGCCGGGCCGGGCGGCCGAAGAGATCATCGCCGAGGTGATGCCGGGCATCATCCGCAACTTCCCCTGGCCGAAGCCGATGCGCTCGGGCGCGGCCTCGGCAAGGTCCGGCGCGCTGCGCTGGGTGCGCCCGCTGCAGTCGATCGTCTGCCTGTTCGGCTCGGAGACCGAAGAGACGCGCGTCGTGCCCTTCGAGGTCGACGGCATCGTCGCCTCCAACGTCACCTACGGCCATCGGTTCCACGCGCCGGAGCCGATCACGGTGCGCCGTTTCGAAGACTATGCCGCAGCGCTGGAAAAGGCGAAGGTCATCCTCGACGCCGAGCGCCGCAAGCAGATCATCGCCACCGACGCCAGGAACATCGCCTTTGCCAACGGCCTGGAACTGGTCGAGGACGAGGGGCTCCTGGAAGAGGTCTCCGGCCTCGTCGAATGGCCGCAGGTGCTCATGGGCACCTTCGAGGAGGCGTTCCTGGCGATCCCCGCCGAGATCATCCGCCTGACGATCAAGACCAACCAGAAGTGCTTCGTCACCCGGCCGGCCGGCGGCGAGGGCCTGTCCAACCATTTCATCCTCGTCTCCAATATCGAGGCGAAGGACGGCGGCAAGGAGATCGTCCACGGCAACGGCAAGGTGGTGCGCGCCCGCCTGTCGGACGCCCGCCACTTCTGGACCCGCGACCAGCACGACCTGCCGGATCTGGAGACGCTGACGGCGTCGGCCGAGAAGTTCGGCCTCGACCTGAAGAAGCCGCTCGACCAGCGCATGGCCAAGCTCGACGCCCTGGACGTCACCTTCCACGCCAAACTCGGCACGCAGGGCAAGCGCGTGCAGCGCATCCGCGCGCTCGCCGCCGAACTCGCCAAGGTCACCGGCGCCGATCCGGCTCTCGTCGACCGCGCCGTCGTGCTCGCCAAGGCCGACCTGCGCACCGAGGCCGTCGGCGAGTTCCCCGAACTCCAGGGCATCATGGGCCGCAAATACGCTCTTCTGCAGGGCGAGGACCCGGCGGTGGCCGAAGCGATCGAGGATCACTACAAGCCACAGGGCCCCTCCGACCGCGTGCCCACCGACCCGGTCGCGATCACCGTGGCCCTGGCCGACAAGCTGGACACGCTGGTAGGCTTCTGGGCCATCGACGAGAAGCCCACGGGCTCGAAGGATCCCTATGCACTGCGGCGGGCGGCGCTGGGGGTTGTGCGGATCTTGCTGGAGAAGGGTATCCGGTTGCCGCTCATGTCTGTGGTCAGCGACCCGGACCTCGTTTCCTTCTTCCACGACCGCCTCAAGGTCTATCTCCGCGATCTCGGCGCCCGTCATGACCTGATCGACGCCGTGCTGACGTCCGATTCCGACGACCTGCTCATGGTCGCCCGCCGCGTCGAGGCGCTGACGGCGTTCATCACCTCCGAGGACGGAAAGAACCTGCTCGCGGGCACCAAGCGGGCGACGCAGCTGCTCGCCGCCGAAGAGAAGAAGGGCACGGTCGTCGCCGACGGCGTCTCCGTCGATCTCTTCCGCCTGCCGGCCGAGAAGGACCTGCGCGAGGCGATCGTCATCGCCTCGCGCGAGGCGGCCGCGGCCGTTGCCGGCGAAGACTTCCGCTCGGCCATGGAGGCGCTGTCGAAGCTGCGCGCGCCGGTCGACCGGTTCTTCGACGACGTGCTCGTCAACGACGAGGACGCGGCGATCCGGGCAAACCGGCTGGCCCTGCTCGCCGCGATCCGCGCGGCCACCGGCACGGTCGCCGATTTTTCGAAGATCGCCGGCTGACGACGGAAACGCAGACGCCCAACGCATATCAAGACGCCGGGCGGCAAGTTGGATCTACCCTCCCCTTGAGGGGGAGGGTCGGAGCGAAGCTCCGGGGTGGGGTGATCCGCCGGGGATACGGGTGCTGATCGGTCGCGAGGCGCCCTTCACCTAAGGACGCCCCAAGGCGCAGGCAGCCATCGACGCGCCGTCACAGTCACCACCGCCCGCCGCTTTGCGGCGACCTCCCCCTTCAAGGGGGAAATGGTTGCGCAGCGCGAAATGCTTACGGACCGACCGCAGCGTGGCACCGCACGGCCAGCAAACAGACCGCAACCCGGGAGACCGCCCGCAGATGACCGGCAAGATCCTGATCAGCGCCTGCCTCATGGGCCAGCCGGTCCGCTACAATGGTTCGACGCGGCCGCTCCTGCATGAGGCGGTGGCGCGCTGGAAGGCGGAAGGGCGGCTCGTCGTCTTCTGTCCGGAACTCGCCGGCGGCTTCTCCGTGCCGCGGCCGGCGGCCGAGATCGCCGGCGCACGCGATGGCAACGCGGTGCTGGACGGCGTGGCGCGCGTGGTGGAGCGGTCCGGCCGGGACGTCTCGGACGGCTTCGTCGAGGGCGCGCGCCGGGCGCTGGAGATCGCGGAGGCGAATGGCTGCCGCCACGCGCTCCTGATCGACGGCAGCCCGTCCTGCGGTTCGGGCTTTCTCTATGACGGCAGCTTTTCCGGAAGGCGCCACGCGGGCGAAGGGGTAACGGCGGCCCTGCTCAGGCGCCACGGCATCGCCGTGTTCTCGGACCTCGAGGTGGATCGCCTGGCAGAAGCCTTGTCCGCGGACGATGCCCTTTCCGAATAAGGCTTGCGCCCCTGCTTCTCTTCAGGGGCGCAAGACATCCGCGCCCGATTGCGCAGGGCGGATGCCCGATCAGTCCTGGAGGGACCGATGGGGCAGGGAACCTGAAAAATATAGGGTCAGTTCAGCCGAAGTTCAAATGTCGACGGATCAAGCTCGCGTGAGGCGGCCGGCTGGGCTGCTGCTGCCGCGGTCACCGCGACCGCCGCCACGCCGCTGTCCAGCGCGCCCGTCATCGCTGCGGTATCGATGGCGGCCATCGGCTCGTCGGGCGTTTCGACCGGGGCCTCGGCGACCGCGTCCTCGGCCTGTTCGGGGGCCTTGGTGACGAACACCACCGGCGAGCCGCCGAACCAGGCCTCGCTGCGGAACATCCGCCGTTCGCCGTCGATTTCGCGGATCTCGACCTTCTGCGTGCCGGGCTCGAGTTCGGGGACCACGTAGGAACGGCCCTTTTCCGCCACCTTCAGCGGCGGGCAGTGCGCGCAGGAGATGGTGGCGACGCTGCCCCGGCCCTTGCCGCCGGAGGCGACCGGCTCGATGGAGGACGCAAAAGCGGGTGCGGCAAGAAGGACGAATGCAAGGGCCGGCGCGATGGAAGGCCCGATGGACGGCATGAGGCTGCGCATGCGTGGTTCTCCGTGTTGCGCCGCGTCGGCGGCAGCGGCACCGCTTCGTTCCGGCGCAGGACCGGCGGGAGACCGCAACGGTCCCGCATAGACGCCATGCACCAGGGTCGACGGAAAGACTATGCGTTTTCCGTTACCTTCCGGTCAGGAGAATTGGTAAAAATTGAATGAGGCGCGAATTTCCTGGCGCCGTCGCGCAGGCTCGATTGGGCGCCGTTCACACCGTCTCGCGCGCGACCGCCCGCCAGCCGATGTCGCGGCGGCAGAAGCCGTTTGCCCAGTCGACCCGGTCCGCCAGCGCATAGGCGCCGGCCTGGGCTGCGGCGACGGTGGCGGCGACGGCGGTGGCGTTCAGCACCCGCCCGCCGGTAGCAACGAGCCTGCCGTCCTTGATGCCTGTGCCGGCATGAAACACCTTGGTGGCCTTGCCGTCGGCGGGGATGGAGAGGATCGGCGTATTCTTGTCGTAGGAACCGGGATAGCCTTTCGAGGCGAGAACGACGGTCAGCGCCGTCTCGTCCTTCCACTCGGCCGAGACCGTGTCGAGCCTGCCGGTCGCCGCCGCATGCAGGAGCGGCAGCAAGTCGCTCTTCAGCCGCATCATCAGCACCTGGCATTCCGGGTCGCCGAAGCGGACGTTGTATTCGATCAGTTCCGGCCCCTTGTCGGTGATCATCAGCCCGGCGAAGAGGACGCCGGAAAAGGGGTGGCCGTCAGCGGCCATGCCGCGGATCGTCGGTTCGATGATCTCCTTCATCGTCCGCTGGACCAGCTCAGGCGTCATCACCGGGGCAGGGGAATAGGCGCCCATGCCACCGGTATTCGGGCCGGTGTCGCCGTCTCCGACGCGCTTGTGGTCCTGGGCCGAGGCGAGCGCCAGCGCGTTCTGTCCGTCGCAGAGGCAGAAGAAGCTCGCCTCCTCGCCGTCGAGGAAGGCTTCGACCACGACCTCCGCCCCGGCCGCGCCGAAGGCGCCGTCGAAGCAGTCGTCGATCGCCGAAAGCGCCTCGTCCACCGTCATCGCCACGGTCACGCCCTTGCCGGCCGCCAGGCCGTCGGCCTTGATGACGATCGGCGCGCCCTGCTCGCCGACATAGGCGCGGGCGGCGGCGGCATCGGTGAAGCGGCGATAGGCGCCGGTGGGGATGTCGTACTTGGCGCAGAGATCCTTGGTGAAGCCCTTGGAGCCTTCGAGCTGCGCTGCGGCCGCGGACGGGCCGAACACGTCGATGCCGTCGGCGCGGAGCCGGTCGGCGAGCCCCGCCACCAGCGGGGCCTCGGGGCCGACGACGACGAAGGTCACGCCGTTGTCGCGGCAGAAGGCGGAGACAGTCGCATGGTCCTCGACGTCGAGCGGGACGAGCGTGGCGCATTCGGCCATGCCGGGATTGCCGGGGGCGGCAAAGAGTTCGGCGAGCAGCGGCGACTGGGCCAGTTTCCAGGCCAGCGCATGTTCGCGTCCGCCCGAGCCGATCAACAGAACCTTCATTGCCAAATCCCCAAACGCCATCGTGCCGGCGACCCCCGGCCGCGTTCCCGCGGGTTAAGCGGACGGGGGCGAAAGGTCAAGGGCGACGATGCCGGCGACGGGGCAAAGGCGGTGGGAAAGCGGGCTTGTCCGAAAGGGGGAAGGCGTCCCCCGTCTCAGCGTAAGGTGATCTCAGCGAAAGGTGATGGTCGCGCCCTCATGGCCGGCGCCGTTCAGGCCGGCGAGTTCGGCGTCGATCAGGTGCAGGTCCTGGTACCAGCCGTATTCGAGCGACAGCGCGTTTTTCCGGGCGGCCCTGCGAAGCGCACATGCAGCGTTGCGCAGATGCTCGAGCTTGGCGATCTTTTCGCCGCGGCTGAGGCCGACGTCGTAGCGGATCGCGTTCAGCTTCAGTTCCATCATGCTCGCGTTCATGAACGTCACTCCTGTCGTATAATCTGGTTGAGCCGGGGCAGGAACGCGATACCGGCGATTTCGTTCCGGGCGCGTCTGCGTTTATCGGTTGTATCCGCCCCGGATCGGCGCTTGACGCGAAGCCGGCAGGCTGCGAACCAGAGACATGAGCACCAATCCTTCCGATTCCGGCCCCTCCGATTCCGGTCGCGTGGCCGATGCGCCGTCCGACAACTGGGTCTATCGCGTCCTGCCGCGGTCGCTCTGGCCCTACGCCCAGCTCGCCCGCTGGGACCGGCCAATCGGCTGGCAGCTCCTGATGTGGCCCTGCCTCTGGTCGGCGGCGCTGGCGGCGAACGTGGCGCGCGCGCAAGTGGCCTATTCCTTCTCGCTGTTCTCCTGGCATGTGCTGCTCTTCGTCATCGGCTCGATCGCCATGCGCGGCGCCGGCTGCACCTATAACGATCTCGTCGACCATGAGATCGACAAGGCGGTGGCCCGCACCCGTTCCCGCCCGCTGCCGTCCGGCCGGGTGTCGCGCGGCCAGGCCAAGCTCTTCATCCTGCTGCAGGCGCTCGTCGGCCTGATCGTACTCCTGCAGTTTAACACTTTCTCGGTGGTGCTGGCGCTCGCCTCGCTGGCGGTCGTGGCGGTCTATCCCTTCGCCAAGCGCTTCACCGACTGGCCGCAGCTCTTTCTCGGGCTGGCCTTCTCCTGGGGCGCGCTGATGGGCTGGGCGGCGCAGTTCGGTTCGCTGTCGCTGTCCGCCGTCGCCCTCTATGCCGGCGCCGTCGTCTGGACCATCGGCTACGACACCATCTATGCCCACCAGGACAAGGAGGACGACGCGCTGATCGGGGTGCGCTCGACCGCGCGCCTGTTCGGCGATCGCACCCGCCTGTGGCTGGTCGCCCTCTACGGCCTCACTGTCCTGTTGGTCGGCCTGTCCTTCGCGCTCGCCGGCGTCGGCATCCTCGCCTATGCGGGCCTTGCCGTGGCAGCCGCCTTGCTCGTGTGGCAGATCGTGACGATCGACATCGACGACGGCGAGCAATGCCTCGCGCTGTTCAAGTTCAACGGCGTCGTCGGCCTGATCGTCTTCCTCGGCCTCGTCGCGGCGCTCGCTTTCGCCTGATCTCGGCAAAAACGAAAAGGCCGCCTCGAAGAGGCGGCCTCGTCGCATTCCGGGTGCCCAGATGCCCCTTTATGCTCTTGTCTCAGTTGCGCGCGATGATCTCGTCGCCGTTGATGCGCATCATCAGGCCGAGGTCGCCTTTGGAGCGCCGCACGAGGAAGCGCGGGCGCCGGTCGGCGAAGTAGGAATGGCGGCGGCGCTGCCGGGGCGGACGGGCGGGGATCGCGCCGAGATGCATCTCCAGCGGGCGGGCCACGCCGTCGGCTTCCACCATCAGCATCGGGATCTTGTAGGCATCCGACCAGCTGCGCCAGTCGGCGGCGATGTCGCAAAGGTCGTGGGCGACGAGCAGCGGAATGCACAGTTCCGGATCGTCATGGTGCAGTTCGAGCGTCACGGTGACCTCGCCGTTGCCATGGTCGATGGCGCGGGCGGCAACGCCCTTGAAGGCGCGCGCCGGCAGTGCGATCGACAGCGGCAGGCCGCTGGAGGGAAGGATCTTGCGCATCACCGCGCCCCGTTCGTCCAGCGTGATGGTCACGTCACCGGTGGTGTTGCGCATCGCATAGCTGATCTGCTGGGGAAATCGCCTGGGATCGAGCCTGAGCGTGCTTCCGGCCCATGCCGGCTTGGTAACGGTGTTCAGCATTGTCTTTCACCCTTGTCTTCCTTGAGAGCAGGTTTCCCTTCTCCACGGGACTTTCCGTCCTCTGTGTCGGGAAGCTTAGGGGCGGCGCGTTCCGGGCGGCTTAAAAATCGCGGTTAAGAAAGCTTTGCCCGGGCGGATGGTTAGCAAATGCCGGAAGCGCAGGGTTTCCGTTTGGTGAACGCCCCCGGAGGCGGCCCCGAAAGCCCCGGGCAAGCGAACCCGGCCATGATCGCGGAGGTTACATGCGCGCGCGTGCGGCTCGATCGGTCGTCGCGCCGATGCAAAGGGATATTTTGGGGATGCTTTCGACCTATACGAGCTACAATCTCGTCACCCGAGACCTGCTGACGACGCTCAACCGGAAGTCCGAGGAAACCATCAACGCGCGCGAGGCGCAGTACTATCGCGACAATATCGGCAAGGTCTCGACGGTCGACGAGTTCCTTGGCGACTACCGCCTGTTCAACTATGCGATGAAGGCCTACGGCCTCGACGACATGGCCTACGCCACCGCCTTCATGCGCCAGGTGCTGGAAAGCGATCTTTCCGACGAGAACAGCTTCGTCAACCGGCTGACGGATACGCGCTACCGCGAGTTCGCCCAGGCGTTCTCGTTTGCGGAAGAGACGGCGGTCGCCCAGTCGGATGCGCAGATGGACGACATCATCGGCCTCTACACGGCGGCGATGGCCAATGCCGGCGCCGTGCAGAGCGAGGAGACGCGCTACTACAACATCGTCATCGACAGCGTCACCAATGTCGACCAGCTCCTGAACAACGACCGCCTGCGGGACTACATGTTCTCCGCCTTCGACATCGATCCCGAAACCTATTCCCGCGAGAAGGTCCGCGGCGCGCTGACGAGCGACCTCGACGACCCGAACAGCTACGTCAACACCACCTTCGGCGCGCGCATCACCGAGCTGTCCGGCTTCGTCCAGGACGCCCGCGCGCAGATCAACAGCGGCAACCTGTCGGCGGCGGAAAAGGCTTCGCTCGAGACGCAGATCAACCGCTGGAACTCCGAGATCGTCAGTGCCGGCAGCTACCTGGCTCTTGCCGCCGCCTACGAGTTCAGCGAGGACGGGACGCTGCCGACCGGCACGTTGGCCCAGACCGCCGAGCAGAAAACCGCGACCAACGAGGCCTACATCATCTCGGGACCGCGCCTGACTTCGGCCGGGGCGCTGCTGAACCAGGCCTATTTCGAGGAGGCGATTTCCTCGATCACGACCGTGGACGAGTTGCTCGCCGATAGCCGCCTCAAGGAATACATCCGCACCGCCTTCGACCTGAACGACGTCACCGTGGTCAATGCGACGCTGGAGAACATCCTGACCGACGACCCGGACGATCCGGCGGGATACATCCAGACGTTCGGCGGCAACGATGCGCGCTATATCGCGCTGAACAGGGCCTTCAACTTCCAGGCCGACGGCACGCTCGCGGCCGGAGACAGTGCGCAGACGGCGGCGCAGACCGCGTCGACGGGTTCGAACTACATGAGCCGCTACAACGACAAGGACGACGAAGCCGACGAGAAGCTCATCAGCCGCTACAAGATCGAGGCCGACGCGATCGAGACCGTGGCCGACTTCTTCTCCTCCACGAACGTCTACGATCTGGCACTCCAGGCTTTCGGCCTCGATCCCGATACCGAATCGACCTACCGCATCAAGCAGGTGCTTCTGAGCGATCTCAACGACCCGAAGAGCTACGCCAACCGTCTGGGCGACGAGCGCTATATCGAGCTGGCCAAGGCGTTCAATTTTGACGCCGACGGCAACATCGAGCCGCCCACCCTGGCCCAGAGCGAGGCAGAGATCCAGGTGGTCACCCGCGCCTATGTCACCGCCGTGTCCCGCTTCGGAACGGCCGAGGACAAGGAGAAGGCGGAAGAGGAAGCAAGTTACTATGCGGCCCAGATGCAGTCGATCTCGTCCGTCAAGGAACTTCTGGCCGACGAGCGGCTCGTCGACGTCATCCTGAAGGCCAACGGCATCGACCCGGAGACGGTGCCCGAAGGCTTCATGGAGCAGATCTTCGCCTCCAATCTCGACGATCCGCAGAGCTTTGCCAACCAGCAGGCCGAACGCCGGTACCGGGCGATCGTCGCCTCGTTCAACTTCAACGCCGACGGCCTCGTCGAGCGGCCGGAGGAAACGGCGATCCAGTCCCGCCGCGGCATCTACCAGACGATCGACAACTATATCCGCCAGGCGGTCGAAACCGACCAGGGCGCGCAGAACCCCGGCGTCCGGCTGGCGCTCTACTTCGAGCGCAAGGCGCCGACGCTCTCGAGCGCCTACGACATCCTCGCCGACGACGCCCTCTACGAGGTCTTCAAGACGAGCTTCGGTATCTCCGACGAGGTCGGCAATGCCGATATCGATGCCCAGGCCGAGATGATCAAGCGCCAGATCAACCTGGAGGATCTGCAGGATCCCGAATACGTGAAGAAGATGATCGTCCGCTTCGCCGTCCTCTACGATCTGGAAAACAACACCCAGACCTCGTCGGCCGCCACCATCCTGGCCGGCGGAACGCAGAGCATCAGCGCCGACACGCTGCTGAGCATGGCGCAATTGCGGGTGGGCGGGGCCTGACGCGCAGGCTGCGGGCTGCTACCGCTCCGCCCGCAGCACCTTGTCCGGGTTCATGATGCCGGCGGGGTCGAAGGCGTGCTTGATGCGGGCCATCAGCTCGATCTCGATCGGCGCGCGCACCGCGGCCAGCTCGTCGCGCTTCAACTGGCCGATGCCGTGCTCGGCCGAGATCGAGCCGCCGTATTTCAGCACGATCCCGTGCACCACCGTGTTCACCTCCCGCCAGCAGTCGAGGAAGGCCTGCTTGTCGACGCCGATCGGCTGGGAGATGTTGTAGTGGACGTTGCCGTCGCCCATGTGGCCGAAGGAGCAGATCCGCGCGCCGGGGATCATCGCCATCACCGCTTCGTCCGCCTCGGCCATGAAGGCGGGAATGCTGGAGACGGGAACGGACACGTCGTGCTTGATCGAACCGCCCTCCGGCTTCTGCGCCGGCGACATGCTCTCGCGCATGTGCCAGATGGCGCGGCGCTGGTCCTCGCTCGCGGCGATCACCGCGTCCTGCACGAGATCCGCCTCCATCGCCTCGGTCAGGAGCGTCTCGACCATCATCCGCGCCGTCTCGGCGGAATCGGAGGTGGAGACGTCGATCAGCGCATACCAGTCGTGCCGGCTCGACAGCGGGTCGCGGACGCCGGGGATATGCCGGGTGGTGAAGTCGATGCCGATCCGGGGCATCAGCTCGAAGCCGGTGAGGGCGCCGCCGCAGCGCTGCTGGGCCTTGTCGAACAGCGCCAGCGCCGCCGTCACGGAGCGAAGGCCGGCAAAGGCGACCTCGTGGCCGGCCGGCCGCGGAACGAGCTTCAGCACCGCAGCCGTGATCACCCCGAGCGTGCCTTCCGCGCCGATGAAGAGATCGCGCAGGTCGTAGCCGGTATTGTCCTTCTTCAGCCGCCGCAGGCCGTCCCAGATCTCGCCGGTCGGTAGCACCACCTCCAGCCCGAGGCAGAGCTGGCGCGTGTTGCCATAAGCGAGCACAGCAGTGCCGCCGGCATTGCTGGAGAGGTTGCCGCCGATCTGGCAGCTGCCCTCCGAGCCGAGCGACAGCGGGAACAGCCGGTCGACGTCCTCGGCCGCCTTCTGGATGTCGGCGAGCACGCAGCCGGCGTCGGCGACGATCACGTTGCCAATCGGGTCGACGTCGCGGATCCGGTTGAGGCGTGACAGCGACAGCACCACGTCGGCCCGCCCCTCGCGCGGGATCTGCCCGGCGACGTGGCCGGTATTGCCGCCCTGCGGCACGATCGCCGTGCCGGTCTCGCTGGCGAGCTTCAGGATCGCCGAGACTTCGGCGACGCTGCCGGGCCTGAGCACGACCGGCGTGGTGCCGTGGTAGAGCCCGCGCGATTCCACCAGATAGGGCGCGACGGCGGCGCCGTCGGTCAGCGCATGGGCAGCGCCCGTGATCGCCGAGAAGCGGGCGAGGAGATCGGCGTCCATGATCGTGTCGGGAGGCGTCGGCATGCGTGATCTCCTGCTTCAGCTCCGCGGCGCGGCCGCCCGTTCGAGCCTGTCGTTGATGGCTTCGCCAAGCCCCGTGGCCGGGATCGGCGCGAAGGCGATCATGCGCGCGCCGGTGGCGTCGGCCGTCTGCATGTAGCCGAAGAGGTTGGCGGCCGCCTCGCGCAGGTCGCCGCTTGGGCTGAGGTCGAGCACGATCGCGGCCTGATCCTCGCCGGGAAGCTTCACTCCGCCGAAGCGGATCAGCGCCTCGCCGGGGGCGACGTTGCGCGCGTTCAGGCGCACTCCGGCATCGGGGGCATAGTGCGAGGCGAGCATACCGGGCGCCTCGATCGCAGCCCCCGGCGCCGAGGGCCGGATCACCGCAAGCCCGGTCAGCCTCTCGATGTCGTCTGCGTCGAGCCCGCCGGGCCGCAGCAGGCGGATCGTGCCGTCCTCGACCTTGACGATGGTGGATTCGACGCCGACGGGCGTCGGGCCGGCATCGAGGATCAGTTCGATCGCAGCACCGAGGTCCGCCTCGACATGGGCGGCACGCGTCGGGCTGATCCGTCCGGACGTGTTGGCGCTGGGCGCGGCCAGTGGCCGGCCGAACGCCGCGAGAAGCCGGCCGGAAAAACCTGCCGGCACCCGCAGGCCGACCGTATCGAGCCCGGCGCGCGCCAGCGGATGGATCGGCGTATCCGGCCGCACGGGCAGGATCAGCGTCAGCGGCCCCGGCCAGAAGGCCTGGGCGAGTTTTCGTGAAAGCGGATCGAAGACGGCGTGCCGCTCGGCCATTTCGAGATCGGCGACATGGCAGATGAGCGGATTGAACTGGGGCCGCCCCTTCGTCTCGTAGATGCGCGCGATCGCCTGCGGGTTCGTCGCATCGGCGGCAAGCCCGTAGACCGTCTCGGTGGGGATCGCCACCGGAAGACCGCGGCCGAGCACTTCGCTCGCCCGTTGCAGGGCGCGATCCGTCTCCCCGGCCGTGTCGATTATCTCTGCCATCTCGTCCATCTTCGCCGTTTCCGGCCCGCTTTAGCGTCTTTGGCCGGTGCCTGCCAAGGGCGAATGAGCGTCGCACGCGTCCTGCGTGCGGGGATCGTGCCCGCTGCACCCGATCTGCCCCCGCGTTAGATGCTTCGTAACCGATCGCTGATAAAACGGGGCGGAATACATGGGTGAGGCTTGTGCACATGAACCAGAGGAAATCCTCCACCAACGACGTCGCCTTGCGAGTCGCGACGGCCATGCAGCAGATGGGCATCGACGGACTGCCGCGAAACTACGAGCTCGTCTACGAGGCCTATGCCGGCGTCAATCCGGAGCTGGTTCGCGATTTCATCGCGCTTGGGAAGTTCAAGACGCAAGCCGCACTGGACGAGCTCGGCCGCAAGTATCTCCCGCATCATCACGAGGAATCCGTGCTGCAGCGTTCGGCGGGCGCCGTTCGCGACGAGATGACCAATTTCATGGCCCTGCTGCAGGAGGAGAAGACCTCGCTCAGCGACTACGGCCGCCTGATCGGCGAGGCCTCGCAGGCGATCTTCTCCGGCGACCAGGGCTCCGCCCAGGCGCTCGGCAACTCGATCGAGCGGCTGCGGCAGGCGACCGAGCGACAGGCCACCCGCAATGCCGCGATGGAAGCAAGGGTCGCTAACCAGTCCAAGACCATGGACACCATCCAGCGCGACCTCGCCGCCTTCGAGGCCACCAAGTTTACCGATGCCGCAACCGGTCTCGGCAACCGCCGTGCCTTCAACAAGGCCGTCGCCAAGGTCTACGCCAATCCGGAGCTGCCGCTCCCCTGCGCGCTGGCGGTGGTCGAGGTCGATGTCGGCAAGCGTTTCTCGCCGATCCAGGTCGACGCGCTCAACGACTATCTGGTCCGCCACTACGGCAGCCTGATCAAGCGCACGACGCCGTCCAACGACGTCGTCTGCCGCTTCGACGGCTTCCGCTTCGGCTTCCTGTTCTACACCACCGACGAGACCGAGGTCGGCAGGCTGATGACGCTCCTGCGCACCGCCTTCGCGGCCGCGACGCTGAAGCATCCCGAGACGATGCGCAGCCTCGGCAGCCTGACCTTCTCGGCCGGCATCTGCATGGTCGGCTCCGCCGGCAATGCCTTCGATTTCGTCAACCTGGCCGAGAAGTCGCTGCAGCAGGCGCTGGCCGCCGGCGGCAACCGGATCGTCCTCCACCGCGACAGCGAGGCCGGCGGCGAGGGCAAGGACTGGATGCTCTACAGGGCCGGTTGAACCACCCCGTCACGGCCGGCCGAAAACCCGCCAAGGTTGTCGGTCGGGCGTGAATTTACCGTTGCCTATCCCTCGTTTTGGTGCCACTTTCCTGCCCCGGGGCGACACGCACGTCCCGCAGCCATGTGCGCCCGCGATGCGCGACGAGAGGCTGCCATCTTGCGACAGGAGGTTGCCGTGACACTTGCGCTCAACGACGTGGCACCGGATTTCAGGGCCGAGACGACCGACGGTCCGATCCAGTTCCACGACTGGATCGGTGACAGCTGGGCCGTGCTCTTCTCCCATCCGAAGGACTTCACGCCCGTCTGCACCACCGAACTGGGCTACATGGCCCGCATCAAACCGGAATTCGACCGCCGCGGCGTCAAGATCATCGGCCTGTCCGTCGATCCGCTCGACCGCCACGCCGGCTGGGCCGACGATATCGAGGAGACGCAGGGCCACGCGCCCAATTTCCCGATGATCGCCGATGTCGATTTCGCCGTCTCCAAGGCCTACGGCATGCTGCCGGCCTCGGTGTCCGGCGATCCGACCGTGCGTACGCCGGCCGACAACCAGACCGTGCGTAACGTCTTCGTCGTCGGGCCCGACAAGAAGATCAAGCTGATCCTGGTCTACCCGATGACGACGGGACGCAACTTCGACGAGGTGCTGCGCGTCATCGACAGTCTCCAGCTGACCGCTAGGCACAAGGTCGCGACGCCGGTCAACTGGCAGAGCGGCGAAGACGTCATCATCGCCGGTTCCGTCTCCGACGACGACGCCCGCAAGCAGTATCCGGACGGCTGGCGCGCGCCCAAACCCTATATCCGGATCGTGCCGCAGCCGGGAAGCTGACGCCGTCGTCTTTCCCGCAAGGCATGCTTGTCGAGTGGAGGGACAGATGATCTTCCGACAACTCTTCGACAGCGTTTCCGGCACCTATACCTACCTCATCGCCAGCCGGGCCGGCGGTGAGGCCCTCATCATCGACCCCGTGCTGGAGAAGGTGGACCGCTACCTGAAGCTGGTCGAGGAACTCGACCTGAAGCTCGTCAAGGCGGTCGACACCCACCTGCATGCCGATCACGTCACCGGCCTCGGCGCCCTGCGCGACCGCACCCACTGCGTCACCGTCATGGGCGAACAGACCGCAGCCGACGTGGTCTCGATGCGCGTTGCCGAAGGCGACCGCGTCGCGATCGAGGGCCTGAGCCTCGACGTGCTCTATACGCCGGGCCACACCGACGACAGCTATTCCTTCCTGATGAACGGCCTGATGGGCGGCCGGGTCTTCACCGGCGACACGCTCCTGATCCGCGGCACCGGGCGCACCGATTTCCAGAACGGCGATCCCCGGCAGCAATATGATTCCATCTTCAACAAGCTGCTGCGGCTTCCCGAGGAGACGCTGGTCTATCCCGCCCACGACTACAAGGGCGATACCGTCTCGACCATCGGCGAGGAGAAGCACTTCAACCCGCGCCTGCGCGTCGGCTCGGTCGACGAATATGTCGACCTGATGAACAACCTCAACCTGCCGAACCCGAAGATGATGGACGTGGCCGTGCCCGCCAACATCCGCGTCGGCCTGCACCAGGACGAGATCGCAAGGCGCGGCTGGGCGTTGACGGCGGGGGAGGCGCTGGCGCTGCACGGCAGCCCCGGGATAGCGCTGGTCGACCTGCGCGAGAAGGGCGAACGCGACAAGCACGGCAGCATCCCCGGCGCGCTGCATGCGCCCTATGCCGACCTTGTGGAGAACATCGGCGAGGGCGGTGTCCTGCACGAACTGGCGGCGGCGACGGGCAGGCGGATCGTCTTCTATTGCGCTTTCGGCGAGCGTTCGGCGATGGCGGTGGAGGCGGCACAGGCCGCGGGCCTTGCCGGCGCCTGCCACATCGAGGGCGGAATGGCCGCCTGGAAGAGGGCGGACGGTCCCGTTATCCGCTGACGCGCGGCGCCGATTCCGGCCGTGCCGGGCTCAGATCGCCCGGATGATCTTGCGCAGTTCCTCGTCGCGGGCGCCGAGCAGGAGCACGTTCTTCATCGCCTCCTTCGGGTCGGGCGTGTGGAAGAGAATGCCGTCGTCGCCGACCTTGCGGTTGATCTCCAGCCGTCCCTCTTCTTCCGAGGGGCTGATCGCGACGCCAAAGTACATGCGCTTGAATTTCGGGTTGATCCCCGCAAAGAAACGCTCGCCGTCACCGATCTCGGAATAGAAATTGGCCATGTAGAACGACCATTGCACGTCCTCGTGCTGCGGCAGGCGGGTGCGCGACACCGTTACGTGGCAGTAGCCGAGATGCGGCATCGAGGCCAGCGTGCGGTGGAAGATCAGCTTCGGAAAGCGGATCGAGCGGTGGAAGCCGTTGATGCGGTCATGGGTGACCGTGCCGGCCTGCTCGAGCTTGCGCCCGGTCGCCTCGGCGACCTCGCGATGGGAGAGATAGCGCTTCTCGGTCTCGTTCCACTCCCGCCGCTCCAGCTTCCCGGTCCGCAGGAAGTCCGTATAGGCGACCGAACGGCCGCGCTGGGTCCGCTTGTAGGCAACGGCGTCGTAGTATCTGAATTTCGCTGCGGGCGTGGCTAGCACGGGAAGGGCTCCGGAAGCATGGCGGTCTTGCCCGGATCATGCCCGCTTATGGTTAACGCCGCCCTTATGCCGAAGTGCCGGCCTCGGATTATCCCGCCTCAAGACCCGGCCGCCGGGGAAGCGGCCGGATCCGGTTGCATGGCCGTCAGTCGCCGCCGACGCCGCGCAGCTGCGCCTCGATCTTGCTGAGATTAAACGAGCCGGGCGACTGGCTCGGCGGATAGTCCTTCATCGTCTGCAGGAACTGCGCTGCCAGGCCCTGGATCGGGACGATGATGAAGACCCGGTCGAGGAACCAGTCGTTGTAGGTGTTGGAGTTGTGCTGCGCCTTCTCGAACGGGTCACGCCGGAGATTGAAGAGCAGCGGCACCCGCAGCTCGGTGAACGGTTCGCGCCAGACGCCGAAGGCTTCGCCGCGGTTTTCCAGGAACACCGCCTTCCAGTCGTCGTAGCGCGCCGCCACGACCTGCCCGTCGTCGTTGACGTACCAGAACTCGTGCCGCGGCGACTGGTCGACCTTGCCGCCGAGATAATCCAGCTGGTTGTAGCCGTCGATATAGTTGCGGTAGCTGCGGCCGTTGAGTTCGACGGTATTGGCGAGTTTCGTCTTGATGTCCGGTTCGCCGGCGATCGCCGCGAAGGTCGGCAGCCAGTCCTCGTGCGCAACGATGCCGTTCAGAGTCTCGCCTGCCGGGAAGCGGCCTGGCCAGCGGGCGAAGGCCGGCACGCGGTAGGCGCCCTCCCAGTTGGAGTTCTTCTCGCTGCGGAAGGGTGTCGTGCCGGCGTCGGGCCAGGTGTTGTAGTGCGGACCGTTGTCGGTCGAATAGAGCACCACCGTATCCTGCGCGATGCCGAGGTCGTCGAGAAGCTTCAGGAGCTCGCCGACATGCATGTCGTGTTCCACCATGCCGTCATGGTATTCGTCGCCGCTCGGGCCGGAGATCCCCTTGTTCTGCTCTTTCACGTGGGTACGGAAGTGCATGCGCGTGCCGTTCCACCAGCAGAAGAACGGCTTGCCCGCCTGGTTCTGCCGGGTGATGAAGTCCTTGGCCGCGGAGAGCGTCTCCTCGTCGATCGTCTCCATCCGCTTCTTCGTCAGCGGCCCGGTGTTCTCGATCTTCTGCGTGCCATCCGGATTGGCCCAGCTATGCAGCACGCCGCGCGGGCCGAACTGCTCGAGGAAGGTCTTGCCGCTCGGCATGACCCGGTCGCGCGGATAGTCGCGGTTCTCAGGCTCCTCCTCGGCGTTGAGGTGGTAGAGATTGCCGAGGAACTCGTCGAAGCCGTGCATGGTCGGCAGGTGTTCGTCGCGGTCGCCCTGGTGGTTCTTGCCGAACTGCCCGGTCGCGTAACCCTGCGCCTTCAGCACCGTCGCCACCGTCACGTCGGTCTTCTGCCAGCCCTGCGGCGCGCCGGGCAGTCCGACCTTGGTCATGCCGGTGCGCACCGGCACGTTGCCGCCGAGAAAGGCGGCGCGGCCGGCGGTGCAGCTCTGCTGGCCGTAGTAGTCGGTGAACGACAGGCCTTCCTCCGCGATCCGGTCGATGTTGGGCGTCCGGTAGCCCATCATTCCCCGGCTGTTGGCCGAGATGTTCCAGATGCCGATGTCGTCTCCCCAGATGACAAGGATGTTGGGCGGCCGGCTGGTGGAAGGCGTCGCCGTCTGCGCCGGTTGCGCCTGTTCCTGGGCCTGTGCCGGCGATCCGGTGCCGCCGAGCGCCGCGGCGGCGGCAAGCGTTGTTCCTGCCATGAGCACGTGCCGGCGGCTCAGGGCCGGCTCGCCGTCTTCAAGTGTGCTGTTCGCGTCGTCACATCCGTTTTCGGTCGCCATCGCTCACCCTCCCGTGATAGCTCGACGTTTCTGCTGAATGACATGCTGGTTGTCGGTTCTGATTGTCGGTCCGAGCGCGTCTGTCGCCTTCTCCTCTGCGTCAAGGCGGATCGCGTGAACGCTCGCACCATGCAAGGCTATCATGAAACAATGCGGGCTGCACTGTGACCATGGTGACGCAAAGAGACTATCTGCCTCTTTTGCGATCTTGCCGCCTATTTGTTGGTCGAAACACCTTGGGCGGTTTTGCAAGTCTATGAAACATATGAATTATTTTGAGTTTACGCCTTCGTCTTCGGCTGTCGCCAAAGCGGAAGGCGACGTCGCATTTGGGCGACTGGAGCGCCGGCCTTTCCGCTTAGATGAAGAGGCTCAAGGTGCTGCCTCTCTAGGGAGGGCGGATAATTGGGAAGCCGGTGAAAATCCGGAGCTGCCCCCGCAACGGTAAGGGAAGAAATCGCGGCAAAACGCCACTGAAGCAATTCGGGAAGGCGCCGCGCGGTCCGCAGAGGACATCTCCCGAGCCCGGAAACCAGCCTTGGAGAAACATGACGTGACTGGCTGCGGTGGGCGGCCGGGGGCGCAGCGAAGCCATGTCTTCATGCTGGTCGGCCTCGATCCATGCCCGCTTCAGACGAGCAATGCTTTTGAGGAAGCGGCAATGGATATCAGCAGCGACGTACTTCGCAAGATCAGGAACCGGCGCGAGGGCTACAGCCTCGACCAGGCCTTCTATATCGATCAGGACTATTACAAGCTCGACCTGGAGACGATCTGGTATCGCGACTGGCTGTTCGTCGGCCACGACTGCGAGATCCCGCGGGCCGGCAATTTCTTCACCCTGCAGGTGGGCGACTATCCGGTCGTCGTCACCCGCGACCGCCAGGGCACGATCCGCGCGCTGCACAATTCCTGCCGCCATCGCGGCTCGCGCGTCTGCACCCAGCACAAGGGCGCCTCCGCCAAGCTCGTCTGCCCCTATCACCAGTGGACCTACGAGCTCGACGGCACGTTGCTCTTCGCCCGCCACATGGCCGAGGATTTCGACAAGAGCCAGCACAGCCTGAAGAAGATCCATTGCGAGACCGTCGGCGGCTACATCTTCATCTGTCTGGCCGACGAGGCGCCGGATTTCGCCCCCTATCGCGAATTGGCCGAGCCCTATCTCGTCCGCCATCGCCTCGGCGAGACCAAGGTCGCCTTCGAGAGCACGATCGTGGAGAAGGGCAACTGGAAGCTCGTCTGGGAGAACAACCGCGAGTGCTACCATTGCGCCGCCAACCATCCCGAGCTCTGCCGCACCTATCCGGAGGCCCCGAGCGCCACCGGCGTCCAGGGCGCCAAGGACGATCCGGTCATCGCCGGCCACTGGGAAAAATGCGAGGCGGCCGGCCTGCCGAGCGAGTTCCGCATGTCGCCGACCGGCCAGTTCCGCCTCGCCCGCATGCCGCTGATCGCAGATGCCGAGAGCTACACCATGTCGGGCGCGCGCGCCGTCCGCCGTCCGCTGTCGTCCGACGTGCAGGAGAGCCATATCGGCACGCTGTTGATGTTCCACTACCCGACCACCTGGAACCACGTTCTGGCCGACCACGCCATCACCTTCCGCGTCCTGCCGCTCGGCCCCGAGCTGACGCAGGTGACGACCAAGTGGCTTGTCAGCAAGGATGCAGTGGAAGGCATCGACTACAATCTCGACGAACTGACCCACGTCTGGACCGAGACCAACGACCAGGACCGGCAGATCGTCGAGGAGAACGCCTTCGGCATCCGCTCGCCCGCCTACGAGCCCGGCCCCTATTCGCCCGAGGACGAGGGCGGCGTGATGCAGTTCGTCGAATGGTACTGCACCTTCATGGAGCAGCGCCTTCAGGGCGAGAAGCAGCCGCTGGTGCGGGTGGCCTGACATGACGATCGCGAGCCACTTCCGCCATTTCGACGAGCTCCAGCCCTGGAACGACCGCCAGCACATGCTGGAATGCATCGCGGTGACGGCGGAGACCGTCGACGTGATGACGTTCACCTTCCGCTCCGACCGCGAGAACTGGTTCCGCTACCTGCCGGGCCAGTTCGTCACGCTGGAACTGCCGGTGACGCCGGACGATCCGGTGATGCGCACCTACACGCTGTCCTCGACCCCGTCGCGGCCCTTCTCCGTCGCCGTCACCGTCAAGGCGCAGAAGGACAGTATCGGCACCCGCTGGATGTTCGATCATCTCAGGCCCGGCATGCAGTTGAAGGCCTTCGGCCCGCTCGGCGATTTCTCCTTTGTCCGCCATCCGGGCGAGAAGTACCTGTTCATCTCCGCCGGCTCCGGCGTCACGCCGATGATGTCGATGACGCGGTGGATGGCCGATTGCGCGCCGCAGACGGACGTCGCCTTCGTCTCCTGCGCGCGCACTCCTCAGGACCTGCTGTTCCGCCCCGAGCTCGAATGCCTGTCGGCGCAGATGCCGAACCTGTCGCTCGGCTTCGTCGTCGAGGGCCGCAATCCGCGCGACGGCTGGCATGGGCTGCGCGGCCGCATCGATGGCTCCAGGCTGTCGCTGATGGCCCCGGACTTCCGCGATCGCACCGTCTTCTGCTGCGGCCCGGAGCCGTTCATGCGCGGCGTACGCGACATGCTCAAGGTCTGCGGCTTCGACATGACGCGCTATCACGAGGAGAGCTTCCAGCCGGCCGCGGCCCCCGCCGCAGAGGAGCTTGCCGTTCGCGCCGGTCCCGGCGAGGTCGATGCGTCTGCCGTCTTCACCGTCACCTTCACCATGGCCGGCAAGGAGGCTGCCTGCCCGCCCGGCCAGACCATCCTGCAGACGGCACGCGCAGCCGGCGTGCGCATCGGGGCCGCCTGCGAAGGCGGGCTCTGTGGCACCTGTCGCGTCATGAAGGTGTCGGGCGAAGTCGAGATGAACCACAATGGCGGCATCCTCGACGACGAGATCGCCGAAGGCTACATTCTCGCCTGCTGCTCGCGCCCGCTGGGCGACGTGCAGATCGAGGCGTAGCGGCACGCACCGGCAACCCACCGGCAAGGGGAGGGGCTTGCTCGAGCCGCTGTCTGCGACAGGCCCCACGCCCGTGGATCAGAACAGGAAGTCGCCCTTGTCCAGATGGGCGATCCTGACGTCCTGCAGCAGGATCGTATCGCCGTTCCTGCCGTCGATATGCACGTCGTCGCCGACCTGCTTCATGTGGTTCCTGGTCAGGTCGGAATAGCTCGTGATGCTGCCGAGCGCGGTGAGGTCGAGGACGTCGTGGCTGGCTCCGCCTGCCGTGAAATCGGTGATCGTGTCGCGGCCGTCGCCCTTGGCGAAGACGAAGTGATCCGCGCCCTTGCCGCCCGTCAGGGTGTCGTTGCCGCGGTGACCCCAGAGCGTGTCGTCGCCGGCGCCGCCCTTGATGACGTTCCTGCCGGCGTTTCCGTGAAGCTGGTTGGCAAGCCCGTTTCCGGTCGCGTTGACGTTGGCAGGTCCGGTCAGCGTCAGGTTTTCGATATTGGCGCCGAGCGCAAGGCTGACGCTCGACTTGACGAGGTCCGTGCCTTCCTTGGCCCGCTCGACGATCTTCGTCGAGGCGTCGCTGACGATATAGACGTCGTTGCCCCGGCCGCCGTGGACGCTGCCGGTGACATTGCCGCCGGTGCCGTCGAAGTAGTCGTTGCCGGCGCCGAGATGGACCGAACCCTTGATCGTGCCGCTGTTGAACACGGACTGGACGCCGCTGCCGCCGAGGAAGGCCGTGCCTGTGCTCTGGAGCAGACCGTAATTGTGGAAGCTCGCGGCCGATGCGCCGGAGAAGTCGATCGCCGCGATCTTGGCCTTCGTCGCCGTGATCGTGCCGTAGTTGCCGAGCGTGGAGCCGCTGCCGTCGACCTCGACGCCGCCTGCGGCCCTGATCGTCTTGTTGTTGGTGATGATCGCCTTGTCCGCATCGACGGAAATGCCGTAGGCGGAAGAACGGATGAGGCCGTTGTTGGTCACCTTGCCGCTATCGCCGGCGAGCACGATGGCATCGGCGGTAGCTTTCACCGTGCCGTCGTTGTTGGTCACGACCGCCCGCATGCCGGTTGCGAGGATCGCCGATCCCTTCGCCGACGACACCAGCCCGTCCGTGGTGACGGTCGCCGATTTTCCGGACGAGACGATCGTGTCCGACTGGCTCTTGAGCGTGCCGTGATTGGTCAGGACCGCAGCACTGCCGGACGAGACGACGGCATGGGCCTTTGTCGAAACGGCCTCGCCATTGTTGGTCAGGCTTGCCGATGCTCCCGACAGCACGAGCGCGTCGGCCACAGCCGAGAGCGTCCCGTTGTTGATCAGGATCTCGCCCTTTCCGGCCGCCTTGATGGCCGTGCCGGCGGTGGAGGCGAGCAGGCCGTTGTTGGTGACCCTGGTCGCAGCACCCGTGATGTCGAGCGTCGTCCGCCCCGCCTCGATCGTGCCGTGGTTGACGAGTTCGAGCCCGCCGCTGCGGATCTCCATGCCGCCCGAGGCGCCCTGGATCCTGCCGGTCTTGCCGACGACGAAGAGGCTGTCGCTGTCGGCAGCTTCGCTTGCGCCGAACCGCACGGCGTAGCCGGAACCGGAGGCAATCTCGCCGTTGATATAGAAGCTGCGACCGGTGGCCGTTCCCGTCGCGATCAGGCCGGTCGACGCAGTCGTAACGCGGACGCCGGCGTTGACGACGAGCTCGGTGTCGTTTCCGGTCACGGAGACGGCGGTCGTGCGGTTGCTGGTGATCACGATCTTGTCTGGCATCTGCTCATCATGTGCAGGGGGCGATGTCGCCTGCTTATACCGATTTGCTGAAGGAAGGATGGATATCCGGGGGCTCGCCCGGACCTCTCGCAACCGGCGCGACGGCTATATGCCCCGGGCGTGCGCGCAGGGCAATCGCCAGGCCTGGGGACAGGCGGGCAGGGCTTGCTCGACCAGGGCTCGGTCAGGGCCCGATCAGGGCGTCGCGTGCGGAGGGTCGATGGCCGGCGTGGTCTTCTGGCTGCCGTCGGCGATCTGTTCCAGCGCGGGTGCCGTGTCCGGCGCCTCGTTGCGCACCACGAAGGTCACGGCGGCGTTCGCCGATGCCGGAAGGCCGGCGAGCGAGACGGCGTCGGCATTCACCGGCAGCGACTTCGGCTCGTCGGCGGCTGCACCCCTGGCAACGGATGCGGTGACGATCTCGTCCACCGGCGGCTCGCCGGTCTCGAAAGGCCTCTCGGGCAAGAGGTCGCCGAAGGCCCAGATCTTGGTCAGGTCCGCCCGGTTCATCGGCACCACGTTGACGTCGATGTCATTGAAGGTTCCCTTCACGCGGTAGGGACAGCGGCGCTTGTTGCAATTGGCGGCGGCGGAGAACTGCCAGAGCGCGTAGTTGTCCCAGTTGCCGAGCGGGAAGACCTTGCGGATGCCGGGCTTGTAGCGGGCATACCAGAGCGGCAGGCGCGACAGGATGCGGTATTTGTGGCGGTTGGCGGCGATGTATTGCGCGGTGGAATGGTTGGTGTAGAGCACCGGATAGCGTCCCGTGCGCGTCCGGATGTGGCCGGCGAAGATCTGCGCATCCTCCAGCGACATGAACTTCTTCGGATCGATCGCCTCGATGTCGAGCACCATCATCTCGTCCGCCTGCGGTCGCGCATAGTCGAGGAAATGGTTCGCCTGGTCGACCGGGTTGCCGGGCCGGGCGAGGTGGTAGGCGCCCCAGAGCAGGCCCTGCGCCCGCGCCAGCAGCCTTCGTGTCTCGTAGAGTTCGCGGCTGACGGCGTATTTGCGCCACATGGTCCTGCAGTGCGCGACGGTGTCGCCGTCGTGGTCGCCCTTGCAGTCGAAGCTTTCCGGCAGGCCGTCGGAGGCCTTGGAGATGAAGCCGGCGATGCGCTTGTCGGTCAGAAGCAGCGGCCAGTCGATCTCGTTCATCTCGTAGGCATCGATGACGATGGCGTTGTCCTTGTTCCGCCATGGCTCGACGTCCGCGGCGATGCCGGGGACGGGCGCGACGAGGAGCAGCGCGCCGGCCAGACATGCGAGAAATCGGTTCCTTGCCCTCATGTTTCGCGCTCCGCCGTCGACCTCCGGATCAGGAATTTTGTTTCGACAGGGTTACCGTAACGTTAATGCCTTTCTAATCGGGATGGCATTTTGCCCCTGATCACGAAACTTTTTCTGGTCTCCGGCGTTCTTTTGCAGGATGTAGCAACGTAATCCGCATCAACAGGAGTATGTCCAGAATGTTCGGTACCAGATCCATCGCCGTCGCGCTGTCCGTGCTTTTCGCTGTCAGCCCCGTCGTTCCCGCCACCAGCCAGGCCATGCCGAAAATGACGGTTCAGGCCGGCGAATCAGGCGTCGATCTCGTGCGCTGCGAAGGCCGTCACTGCCGCGACCGCCGCGACTGGAGGCGCGACCACCGCGACGCCCGCCGTGACTGGCAACGAGACCGCCGCCAGGCGCGCCGCAACTATAACCGCGGCTACCGCAACGGCTACTACAACGGCCACCGCGGCTATCGCTACGCCCGTCCGGGCTATCGCTACCACGACGGCTACTGGTTCCCGCTTGCAGCCTTCGCAACCGGCGCCATCATCGGCGGAGCGATCACCGCCCCCCGTGCTCCGGTCTATTCCGGTGGCGGCAGCGCCCACACCCAGTGGTGCTACAACCGTTATCGCTCCTACAGGGCTTACGACAACACGTTCCAGCCCTATAACGGCCCGCGCCAGCAGTGCTACTCGCCCTACGGCTGACCGTTAGCGAGCGGCCCGAAGGGTCGCAGGACAAGACCATGACCTTCATGCTCCGGGACTTCGGTTCCGGAGCATTTTCATGTGCATGATTCGCTGGTTCGGCGATTCCCCTCGCTTTTCAGTTTCTGCTAATTTACGCGCGTGACGGATGATTGGAAGGCCTTTCGGCCCCATCGGCGGTCACCTTTTCCACTGTCTCCCGCAGAGGGGCACCGTCGGCCAATTGCAATTGACGTTTACGTAAAAATAAATAATCTGCCGCGCATTGCGCCGGATGCCGCCAGCCGTCATTGTCGATGGCCAGGCCCCGGCGGCCAACGGGAGGATGCGTATGTACAAGGCTCCGGTGGAGGAGATCGTCTTCACCCTTCGTCACGTCGCGGGGCTTTCGGCCGCAATCGCAGACGGGCGTCTCGGCGAACTCTCGGACGATCTCGTCGAGGCGATCCTTGCCGAGGCGGGGCGTTTTGCGACCGAGGAGATCGCACCTTTGGCCGAAACCGGCGACCGCCAGGGCGTCGTCCTTGAGGATGCGCAGGTGAAGACCCCTGACGGCTGGGCCGCGCTCTACCGGGCATGGGCCGAAGGCGGCTGGAATTCGCTGACGGCATCGCCCGACTTCGGCGGGCAGGGGCTCCCCCACATGCTGCATGTCGCGGCGATGGAGATGTGGAACGGCGGCTCCATGGCGTTTGCGATCGGCCCGACGCTGACGATCGGTGCCGTCGAGGCCCTGACGGCGCATGGATCGGAGGCGCTGAAAAGCACCTACCTGCCGAAGATGGTCTCCGGCGAGTGGATGGGCTCCATGAACCTCACCGAGCCGCATGCCGGCTCTGACCTCGGCGTGATGAAGACCAGGGCGGAGCGCCGCGGCGACGGCAGCTATCGCCTGTTCGGCCAGAAAATCTTCATCACCTACGGCGAGCACGATTTCACCGACAACATCGTCCATCTGGTGCTGGCCCGCCTGCCGGACGCGCCGGCCGGCACGCGCGGCATCTCGCTATTTCTGGTGCCGAAGTTCCTGGTCGAGGCGGACGGTTCGCTCGAGGCCAGAAACGACGTGTTCTGCCACTCCGTCGAGCACAAGCTCGGCATCCGCGGTTCGCCCACCTGCACCATGATCTACGGCGACGGCCGCTTCGGCGGGGAGGCCGGCGCGATCGGCTGGCTGGTCGGAGAGGAGAACAGGGGGCTCGCCTGCATGTTCACCATGATGAACAATGCTAGGCTCGCCGTCGGCATGCAGGGCGTGGCGATCGCCGAGGCCGCCACGCAGAAGGCGATCGCCTATGCAAGGGAGCGCACGCAGGGCAGGGCGCCGGGATGGCAGGGATCCGGCATGAGCCCGATCATCGAGCATCCGGACGTCGCCCGCATGCTCCTGACGATGAAGGCGCTGACGCAGGGTGCGCGCGCCATCACCTATGCCTGCGCGCATGCGGTCGACATGGCGCATGCGACGCAGGGCGAGGAGGCCCGCCACTGGGCGGAGCGCGCCAGCCTGCTGACGCCGGTCGCCAAGAGTTTCGCCACCGATGCCGGCGTCGAGGTCGCCTCGCTCGGCGTGCAGGTGCATGGCGGCATGGGCTTCATCGAGGAGACGGGGGCCGCCCGGCTCTACCGCGATGCCCGGATCGCGCCCATCTACGAGGGCACCAACGGCATCCAGGCGATCGATCTCGTCACCCGCAAGCTGCCGCTCTCGGACGGCGCGCAGATGCGCGGCTTCATCGCCGAACTGCGCGGCATCGCCGACGCCGTCCGCGCCTCCAACGATCCGGCCTTCGGCGACACGGCCGTCCGGCTGGAGGCGAGCCTCGCCGATCTCGAGGCGGCCACCGCATGGCTCGGCACGGCCCTGGTCGAGGGGCGGCAGCCGGAAGCGCTCGCCGGCGCCACGCCCTACCAGCGGCTGTTCGGGCTCGTGCTGACGGGGATTTATCTCGCCTGGGGCGCGCTGGCCGACGCCGGCGACGGCAGGAAGGGCGAGCGCACCGCGCTTTGCCGCTTCGCCGCCGAGAACATCATCGCCGAAACCGCAGCCCTGAAGGACCGCGTCGTCAACGGCGCCGCCAGCCTGGAAGCCGCCAGGGCGGCGCTGGGCTAAATACTCGCCGGCAACAGGAAGCCGGCGACGGGGATCAACCCTCCCCTTGAGGGGGAGGGTCGGCGCGAAGCGCCGGGGTGGGGTGATGCCGCGGCAACAGTCGCATGGTGGTGGTCGCGACCGCCGCAGGTCACCCCCACCCGCAGCTTTGCTGCGACCTCCCCCCTCATGGGGGAGGTGGGCGCCCCACGAGCCCTCGACGCAGCGGCACGGAACGAACATCAGGCGCCATCCGCGCCCGGAAGGAGAAAGACCGCATGAGCGATCACGTCCTGATCGAACGACCGCAATCCGCCCCCGGCGTGCAGGTGATCCGGCTGAACCGGCCGGAGAAGAAGAACGCCATCACCCGCGCCATGTACCAGACGCTGACGGCGGCGATGCGCAGCGCGGATGTCGATCCGGCGGTGCGCGCGACCCTGCTGCTCGGCTCGGAGGGCTGCTTTTCCGCCGGCAACGACATGACCGATTTCCTCGCCGTTGCCATGGGCGGCACGATGGGCCGGGAGGTGGTGGATTTCCTCCATGCGCTTGCGGCCCACAACAAGCCGATTGTCTCCGGCGTCGATGGCCTTGCGATCGGCATCGGCACCACGATCCACCTCCACTGCGACATGACGATCGCCTCGCCGCGCTCGCTGTTCAAAACGCCCTTCGTCGATCTGGCGCTGGTGCCCGAGGCCGCCTCCAGCCTGATCGCACCGCGACTGATGGGCCATCAGCGCGCCTTTGCCCTGCTCGTGGCCGGCGAAGGGTTCACCGCCGAGGAGGCGCGCGCCGCCGGCCTGATCTGGAAGGTGACGGATGCCGTCGAGACCGAAGCGCTCGAGATCGCGACCCGCCTTGCCGCCAAGCCGCCGGAGGCGCTCCGGGCGGCACGCGACCTGATGCGCGGCGACCGCGAAGAGGTCGCCGGCCGCATCGACGACGAGGCGCACCAGTTCTCTGTCAGGCTGCGCAGCGCCGAAGCCCGCGCCGCCTTCGAGGCCTTCATGGCGAGGAAGTGAGGATGGGGCCGGTCTGCCGATTGAGCAGGTCGGCATTACGGCCTGTCATCGCGGCCAGAGCCAGAGCGTTTTCGGATTGCAGATTGGTCGCAGAGCACCGCACATGTAAAGGCCGCGAATACTCCGCACGGCAACCCAGAACATGGCGATCAGCACGAGGTTGTTCAGGAAACTGAAAAGCGTCGCTATGTGGACGGGTTGGAATGCCGTGGACGGCTGCAGCCAGAAAAACAGGCTCAAAGCGACGCCGACCATGGCCAGCAGGCATAGAAGAGCGACCGTGGTCGTCCGGAATTGCAGGCAATAGTGGCTCTGTTCGAACCCCTCGGGATGCGCCCGGCCCTTTCGCGCGATGAAGTGCGCCACGATCAGAAGCGGAAAGAACAACAGGCCGAAAAGGATATAGGCATAGTTCCGGGCGACGCCCGCACGGTCGCCGGTATCCGAGACGCCCGGTGCACTCACGTTACAATCTCCTTCTGGCCGCTCTATACAGCCAGAAGAGTGTAAACAACTTCGCAACAGTCAAAAGTTGAGCTGCGCCGCCAGCCTCATTTCGAAAGCTCCAGCGTCGCCACCGTCTCCACATGCGACGACCAGAGGAACTGGTCGATCGGGGTGACGCCGGTGATGCGGTAGCCGGCGGCGGTCAGGATCGCGAGATCGCGGGCGAGCGTGACCGGATTGCAGGAGACGGCGGCAATCTTCTTGACGCCCGAGCGCGCCAGCTCGCGACACTGGTCCTCGGCGCCGGCCCGTGGCGGATCGAACACGACGGCGTCGAACACCTTCAGTTCCGAAGCCATCAGCGGCCGGCGGAAAAGGTCCCGCTTCTCGACGGTGACGCCTTTGAGCCCCTGGGCGTGGCGGGCGGCATGGTCGAGCGCCTTCAACGCCTTCTCGTCGCCCTCGACCGCATGGACGCGGGCGGAACGGGCCATCCTGAGCGCGAAGGTGCCGGAGCCGGCGAAGAGGTCGGCCACCCGCTTGGCTTTGCCGATGTGGCCGAGCACCAGGGCTGCCATCGCGTCCTCCGCCTCCTTCGTCGCCTGGGTGAAGCCGCCCGGCGGCGGCGAGACGAGAACGCCGCCGAAATCGATCTGTGGCTTCTGCGGCTCGATCAGGATCTCGCCGTCATGGGACACGCGGGTGATGCCGCGCAGGCCGAGCACGCATTCCGTCACCGCCCGCCGTTGCCGGTCGCCGACCTTGCGCACCCCCTCGAAGGCGAGGTCGAGGCCGGAGAGCGTCTCGAGCACGGTGAGCCGGAAACCCTGGCTGTCGGTCGAAAGCGCCGTGGCGACCGCGCGGATCGCATCCAGCTTCCCGACGATGCCCGGCCGGCTGATCGGACACTGGTCGATATCGACGATGTGGTGGCTGCCCGCCTGGTTGAAGCCGAGCAGCAGGCCCTTCTCGGTCCGGCGCGCGGTGAAGACCACCCGCCGGCGCTCGCCGGGACGGGCGATGACGAGCGGCGCCATCTCCGCGGCGATCCCCTTGGACTTCAGCGCATCGGCCACGAGGCCGCGCTTGAAGGCGTGATAGAGCCCGTCCGAGGCATGCTGCAGCGAACAGCCGCCGCAGGTGCCGTTCCTCCCGTCGGGGCCGAAATGCGGACAGGCGGGCGCGATCCTGTCGGGCGAGGCCGCAGACGTGGAGATCACCGTGCCGTGGTTCTTCACCCTGGCGATCGCCACCGTTTCCCCCGGCAGCGTGAAGGGAACGTAGAGGGGCCCCTCCGGGCCGCTCGCAATCCCGTCCCCGCCGCTGCCGAGCCTGCTGATCGTCACCGTTTCCGTGCTCATGGCTTGCGTCCTGAAAGAAGATATTCCTGGTTGCCGTCGCCGCCGGCGATCGGGGCGGGGATGACGCCGAGGCTTTCCCAGCCCATCTCGGCGGTGAGCCAGCGCTCCAGTACGGCGGCAATCTCCGGACCTGCCGAAGGATCCTTCAGCAGCCCGCCCTTGCCGATCGCCGTGCGCCCAGCCTCGAATTGCGGCTTCACCAGAAGCACGCAGACCGCGCCGGCAGCGGCGAGCGAAAGGGCCGGCGGCAGCGCCAGCCTCAGCGAGATGAAGGAGACGTCGGAGACGACGCAGCCGATCGTCCGCCCGACGAGGTGATCGGCGGAGAGTTCGCGGGCGTTCAGGCCTTCGAGGCTGGTGACGCGCGGATCGCCGCCGATGCGGGGATGCAACTGCCCGTGGCCGACGTCGACGGCTATGACATGCGCGGCCCCGCGGGCGAGCAGCACCTCGGTGAAGCCGCCGGTCGAGGCGCCGATGTCGAGACAGTTCCGGCCTTCGGGATCGAGCCCGAACCGGTCGAATGCGGCCGCAAGTTTCAACGCCGCGCGGGAGACATAGGCCTGCGCCGGATCATCGATCGCGATTTCGGCATTCTCCCCGACGCCGGCGCCGGCCTTGGTCACCGTCCTGCCGTCCACGGTCACGGTGCCGCGCGCGATCGCGTCGCGGGCGCGCGAACGGCTGTCGAAAAGCCCGCGCGAGACGAGCAACTGGTCGAGGCGGGTCGAAGGGGCGTGGTCGGACATCGCCCCTCAATGACGCCTGCCGCGGCCGCTGGCAAGGGCACGCCGCAGCAATTGCCCGTTTGCGCCGCCGCCACGGCAGTCCGGGCGGGGGCAGATGCAGGCCGGAATCGGGAGCCCAGGCGCCAGATCCTGCTGCGGCTGACGCCTCGATCCCGACCCGGCCTGTTGCCGTTCAGGCGGAAAAGAACCCGCGCATGGTGTCGACATAGTCCTGGTCGGGCAGGGTGCGCCGTGCCCTGACGAAGCCGCGGGCGTCATCGCCGATCAGGTAGCGCAGCCGGTCGGTGCCGTCGGTCAGCGCTTCGTGGATCAGCGCTGCGACGTCGTCTGCCGCGATGTTGCTTTCCGAAGCCATGCGGCCGAAGGTTGCGAGCGTGCGCTCGACGAAGGGTTGGTAGTCGGAGAGCGACGAGGCGTCCGCGCCGCGCGCCGCCTGGTTCTCCCCGAAGCGGGTCGCGGTGACGCCGCCGTGCGGGATCACGAGCTTCACCTTGATGTCCTGCGAGGCGAGTTCGTAGGAGAGTGCCTCGGTGAAGCCTTCGAGGGCGAACTTGCTGGCGCAGTAGAGCGAGATCATCGGCAGGGTGAAGAGGCCGGCGCCGGAGGAGACGTTGAGGACGGCGCCGCCGCCATTCGCTCGGAAGTGCGGCAGCAGGGCGCGGGTGACGTTCATCACCCCGAACAGGTTGACGTCGAACTGCGCTTGGATCTGCGCGGGCGTCAGCGCCTCGAAAAGCCCCCATTGACCGTAGCCGGCATTGTTGACGAGGGCGTCGATGCGGCCAAAGCGGGCGATGCCGGCGTCGATCGCCGCGCGGATGCTGTCCGCATCCTGCACGTCCAGCCGCGTGGCGAGCACGTTGTCGCCTTTCGGCAGGCTGTCGGCGTTCGCAAGGTCGCGCATCGTTGCGATCACGTTCCAGCCCTTATCGGCAAAGAGCCGCGCTGCCGCCTTGCCGATGCCGGACGAAGTGCCTGTGATGAGAATGGTCGAGGTCATGGTCGATGTCTCCGGATCGTTTGTCTGTCTGCGACCGGGAGATAGGGTGGTTGGACTGTTCTGATAATCCGGCTATTCTGGCATGAACAGATGAGGTAGATCGAACAATGACCAGGGCCGGCCTTGCCGAATTCAACGCCGTCGTCGCGGTCGCCGAGCACGGCAGCTTCCGCCGTGCCGCCCGCGAGCTCGACATGTCTGCCTCGGCGCTGAGCCATGCGATCACCACGCTGGAGCGGCGGATCGGCGTGCGCCTGTTCAACCGCACCACCCGCAGCGTCTCGTTGTCGGAAGCAGGCGAAGCATTCGTCGCGCGCGTCCGCCCGGCGCTGCGGGAACTGGGGGCGGCGGTCGAGGCGGTGAACGCGTTCCGCGACCGTCCGGCCGGGTTGCTGCGGATCAACACCTCCGAAGGGGCGGCGCGCCAGTTCCTGGCGCCCGTGATCTTCGGCTTCCTCGAGCGCTATCCGGATATGCGCATCGATCTCGTCGCCGAAGGCAGGCTGGTCGACATCGTCGCCGACGGCTTCGATGCCGGCGTGCGGCTGGTCGAGGCGGTGCCGAAGGACATGATCGCCGTGCCGATCGGCCCGATGCAGCGCTTCGTCGTGGTCGGCGCACCCGGCTATTTCGCCCGCCATCCCCGCCCGGAGACCCCCGCCGACCTGCTGCACCACGATTGCATCCGCAGTCGCCTGCCGAGCGGAGCCGTCTTCCGCTGGGAGTTCGAGAAGCATGGGGAACAGGTGGTGCTCGACGTGTCGGGCAGGCTCACGCTCGACAACCAGAACCTGAGGCTGGAAGCGGCGCTTGCCGGCGTGGGCCTTGCCTATCTGACGGAACGCGACACCGAAGCCGCCATCGCCAGCGGAGCGCTCGTGCGCGTGCTCGACGATTGGACCGCGCCGTTTCCCGGCCTTGCGATCTTCTATTCCGGCCATCGCCTCGTCCCGGCCGGACTGCGTGCCTTCATCGATTTCGCCCGGAACGCCTTTCCCGCCGGGACCTAGCGTCGCGCGAATTCCCGAAGCCCCCGTTGGTGGAGGACCAGATTCACCAATTTTTTATGGAGAATGGTTATAGCCGATATTGATTTTCGAGGCTGACGACTTCCTCCCGCGTGCCATGACCGGCGCCCATCGTTGTGTCCCCAATCATGTCTTCCAGCGCCATGACGGAGCGCGCGGCTGCGGTCCCCTGCGACTGCCCGCATGCGGCCGCTCAGTAGGAGTTCCATCATGAAGTTCAAGAATATCTCGCTGAGCGGGAAGCTCAGCATCACGTTCGCCGGTCTGATCCTCGTCTTTCTCGCCGTCTCCGGCGTCGTCTATGTCAAGGCGCGTGAATCGATGCTGGCCTCCGAGGTCCAGCTTCGTTCCGAGCGGCTGGTCAACACCATCGACAACGCCCTGCATGCGATGCTCGAACAGGCCGTCAACCAGCGCGGCTTCCTGCTGTTTCGCAGCGACAGCACCTATGGCGACGTCTTCGCCAACCGCGACAAGATGCTGACCTTCATCGACGAGGCCAAGGCGCTCGCGGCCGGTCAGCCGGAGATGCTGACGTCGATCGACGCCATGCTGGCGGCCGCCAACGTCTTCCACGAACAGTTGACCGTGCCGCAGCTCGAAGCGCGCAAGACCACCGAGGCGCCGATCTCCGAGGTCATCGAGATCGGCCGCAACCAGTCCAAGGGGCAGCTCGACGTGTTCCGCGTCTCGGCGGCCACGATCAAGGCCCAGGCCGGCGAATGGGCGGCCGCGCAGGTGGCCGCGCAGAAGGCTGCCAATTCCGGCCTCGTGCTCGCCCTCGTCGTCGGCGCGCTCACCGCCATCGCCATCGCCGTGCTCCTCGCCTGGACCCTGTCGAAGGCAATCGTCCGGCCGATCGTCGGCATGACCGCCGCCATGGACAAGCTCGCCGGCGGCGACAGCGACATCGACGTTCCGGCGCTCGACCGCAGCGACGAGGTCGGCCGCATGGCCAATGCCGTCCTGGTGTTCAAGGAGGCGGCGGTCGAAAAGCTGCGCCTGTCCGGCGAGACCGAGCGGATGCGCGACGATGCGGAGCGCCAGCGCCGCGACACCGACGAGCAGAAGAAGCGGGAGGCGCAGGAGATCAACCAGGCGGTCGAAGCGCTTGCCGCCGGCCTCGCGGGCCTTGCCGACGGCGATGTCGCCTACCGCATCGAGACGCCGTTCTCCCCGCATCTCGATCGCCTGCGGCTCGACTTCAACGCCTCGCTCGACAAGCTGCGCGGCGCGCTGCAGTCGGTCGGCAGCAATGCCGCCGCCATCCACGCCGGCGCCTCCGAGATCCTGTCGGCCGCCGACGACCTGGCGCGCCGCACCGAGCAGCAGGCGGCTTCCGTCGAGGAGACCGCCGCAGCGCTCGAGGAAGTCACCTCGACCGTCCGCGATAGCGCCAAGGGCGCCGAGGAGGCCGGTCGCCTCGTCGAGCGCACCCGCAAGGGCGCCGAGCATTCCGGCGAGATCGTCCGCAACGCGGTCGCGGCCATGCAGGCGATCGAGAAGTCTTCCGGCGAGATCTCCAACATCATCGGCGTCATCGAGGACATCGCCTTCCAGACCAACCTTCTGGCGCTGAATGCCGGCGTCGAGGCGGCGCGCGCCGGTGAAGCCGGCAAGGGCTTCGCCGTCGTCGCCCAGGAAGTCCGCGAACTGGCGCAGCGCTCCGGCAAGGCCGCCAAGGAGATCAAGGCGCTGATCACCACCTCGGGCGAACAGGTCCAGTCCGGCGTCTCGCTGGTCGGCGATACCGGTAAGGCGCTGGAGACGATCGTCGGCGAGGTCCAGGAGATCAACCGCCACGTCGCCTCGATCGTGGTCGCCACGCGCGAGCAGGCGACCGGCCTCCAGGAGATCAGCACCGCCGTCAACACGATGGACCAGGGCACGCAGCAGAACGCCGCCATGGTCGAGGAGCAGACGGCCGCCAGCCACAGCCTCGCCCAGGAGGCCGCAGCCCTCAACGAGCTCCTGACGCAGTTCAAGCTCGGCGGCGGCCAGGCAGCTCCGATGCACAAGGCAGCGGTGGCGACCCCGGCGTCACGCCCCGTCGCCTCGCCGGCGCGCGCGCTGGCAGGCAAGGTAGGACGCGCCTTCGGCGGCGGCCAATCCGCTGCGGCGGTCGCAGTCAAGGAGGAGTGGACCGAGTTCTGAGGTCGCTTCACCGATCGAACAACGGAAACGGGCGGTGCCGATGGCACCGCCCCTTTTTCTTTTCCGTTTTCATTTCCGTGGGGATGACGGGATCCCGGTTGAATGCGGTGAGGCCGCCGTTCAGCCGGCGACGCCGACGTCGATGCCCTTCTGGCCGAGCGCCCTGAACACCGTCGAGACGATGCCGGCGCGGTCAAGGCCCGCTTTCGCATACATCGCTTCCGGCTTGGCCTGTTCCATCCAGAGGTCGGGCAGAACCATCGGCCGCACCTTCAGGCCGGTCTCCAGCAGGCCCTCGAGGGCGAGGAACTGCAGCACGTGGCTGCCGAAGCCGCCGACGGAACCTTCCTCGATGGTGATCAGCACCTCGTGGTGGCGGGCGAGCTGGCGGATGAGGTCGTGGTCGAGCGGCTTGGCGAAGCGGGCGTCGGCGACGGTCGTCGGCAGCCCGGCGGCGTCGAGGTCCTCGGCCGCCAAAAGACAATCCGCAAGGCGCGTGCCGAACGACAGCAGCGCCACCTTGGAGCCCTGCTTGACGACGCGGCCCTTGCCGATCTGAAGGATTTCGCCGCGCACCGGCATGTCGACGCCGACGCCCTCGCCGCGCGGATAGCGGAAGGAGATCGGGCCCTCGTCATAGGCCGCCGCCGTGCGCACCATGTGCTTCAGCTCCGCCTCGTCGGCGGCCGCCATCACGACGAAGCCGGGCAGCGAGGCGAGGTAGGTCGTGTCGAACGAGCCCGCATGGGTCGGCCCGTCGGCCCCGACGAAGCCGGCGCGGTCGATCGGGAAGCGGACCGGCAGGCCCTGGATCGCCACGTCGTGCACCACCTGGTCGTAGGCGCGCTGCAGGAAGGTGGAGTAGAGGGCCGCGAACGGCTTGCAGCCTTCCGCCGCGAGCCCCGCCGCAAAGGTCACCGCGTGCTGCTCGGCAATCCCCACGTCGAACAGCCGGGCGGGATAGATGTCCCCGAACTTGTCGAGCCCGGTGCCGTTCGGCATGGCCGCGGTGATGGCGACGATCCTGTCGTCCTGCGCCGCTTCCCCGATCAGCGCCTCGGCGAAGACCGAGGTGTAGGAGGGGGCGTTCGGCTTGACCTTGGCCTGGGCGCCGGTGATCACGTCGAACTTGTTGACGCCGTGATACTTGTCGGCGGCGGCTTCGGCGGGCGCATAGCCCTTGCCCTTCTGCGTCACCACATGGATCAGCACCGGCCCCCGGGCGTTCTCGCGGACATTGCGCAGGACGGGCAGCAGGTGCTCGAAGGAATGGCCGTCGATCGGGCCGATATGGTAAAAGCCCATCTCCTCGAACAGCGTGCCGCCGGTGACATAGCCGCGGGCGTGTTCGACCGCGCGGGTAATCGCCCGGTCGACCGACTTGCCGAGATAGGCGGTCATCTTCTTGCCGAGTTCGCGGAAGCCCATATAGGTGCGGCCCGAGGCCAGCCTTGCCAGATAGGCGCTCATGGCGCCGGTCGGCGGGGCGATCGACATGTCGTTGTCGTTCAGGATCACGATCAGGCGGGCATCGAGCGCGCCGGCATTGTTCAGCGCCTCGTAGGCCATGCCGGCCGACAGCGCCCCGTCGCCGATCACCGCAATCACGTTGCGGTCGGCGCCGGAGAGGTCGGAGGCCACCGCCATGCCGAGACCGGCGGAGATGGAGGTCGAGGAGTGTGCTGCGCCGAAGGGATCGTATTCGCTCTCGGCGCGGCGGGTGAAGCCGGAAAGCCCGTCTTCCTGGCGCAATGTGCGGATCCGGTCGCGACGGCCGGTCAGGATCTTGTGCGGATAGCACTGGTGGCCGACGTCGAAGATCAGCCGGTCATGCGGTGTGTTGAAGACCTTGTGGATCGCGATCGTCAGTTCGACGACGCCGAGACCCGCGCCGAGATGGCCGCCGGTCACCGAGACGGCGTCGATCATCTCGCTGCGCAGCTCGGCGGCGAGCTGGGGCAGGTCGCGATCGTCCACCTTCTTCAGATCTGCCGGGATGTGTACCTGATCGAGCAGTGGGGTGGCTGGCAATTGTCTCACTCTTGATGCGCTGTTGCGGGGCGGCGGTATCCTGCGCCCGGCACGGGCCGCACCACCTGGAATTCTCTCTTGTCTGTCATTGCCGAATGCGGCGGGGTTTGCAACCTTGGAGCCAGAATAGATGCTTATGGCGGCCAAGGAAACATGACAGCGCGTCGCGGCGGCGGATGCTTCCTGGAGCCACAAGTAGGCATTGTCGGGGCAAAGCGCCAGCCCCGGATTATAGGGGCAGGGCGCTCGGGCGCTCCCTTGGGGCAGATGTTAGCTCTGCGGCAGCGGGATGAATTCCTCGTCGTCACCAGGCACGATGTCGAAGCGGCCCGTCCGCCACTCCTCCTTCGCCTGTTCGATCCGTTCCTTGGAAGAGGACACGAAGTTCCACCAGATGTGGCGCCGGGAGCCGAGCGCGGCACCGCCGAACAGCGACAGGTGACAGCCCGCCGGGCCCGCCTTCAGCGTGATCGCATCGCCCGGCCTGAAGACCAGGAGCCTGTCGGCGCCGAAGACGTCGCCGGCAACGTCGAGTTCGCCCGACAGCACGTAGACCGCGCGCTCCTCCCAGTCGGCGGCAAGCGGCGCGCTCGCGCCGGGGGCCAGCATCAGGTCGGTATAGAGCGTGTCGGAGGGCACCTTCACCGGAGAGCGGTAGCCCTCGTAGTGGCCGATGATGACGCGTCCCTGCATGCCGTCGGTGTCGAAAACCGGAAGTTCGTCGCGGGTCGAGTGGACGAAGGCGGGATCGATTTCCTCCTGGCCGTCGGGAAGCGCCAGCCAGGTCTGCAGGCCGGAGAGCCCGTGGGGATGGCCGCGCACGTTTTCGGGCGAACGCTCGGAATGCACGATGCCGCGGCCGGCGGTCATCAGGTTCAGGTCGCCCGGCCGGATGACCATCTCGGTTCCGAGGCTATCCCGGTGCTTGATTTCGCCGTCGAAGAGATAGGTGACGGTGGAAAGGCCGATATGGGGATGCGGACGCACGTCGATCGCGTCGCCTGCCTTGAAGAGCGCCGGCCCCATGCGGTCGAAGAAGATGAAGGGGCCGACGAGCCGCCGCTTGGCGGTGGGCAGCGCCCGGCGCACTTCGAAGCCGCCGAGATCGCTCGTACGCGGAATGATCAGGTGTTCCAGCGCGTTGCAGGCGGCTGCGTCGCCAGCGACGGGGTCCGGCCCCGGGAAAAAGCTCATGATGTTTGCTCCCTTGCCACGGTCTGCCTGCAGTCAACAGGACCCTGCCGACCGTTGCAAGGGACTTGCCGGCGATTGCCCTTCGCCTTTACGTCAGGCGGAGGGCTGCGGCACCGATTGCTGGTCGAAGCTCTGCTGCGCCTTTTCGATCTCGTCGCTGTTCTCGCGCACCCAGTCGACGAGTTCGCTGACCGGCTTCAGGAGCTTGAACCCGAGCGGGGTCAGCGCATAGTCGACACGCGGCGGAATGGTCGCGAACATCGTCCGCGTCACCAGACCGTCGCGCTCCAGGTGGCGCAGGGTCAGCGTCAGCATCCGCTGGGAAATGCCGTTCACCAGCTTCTTTAGTTCGTTGAAGCGAAGGGCGCCATCGCTGAGCGTCTCGATGACCGAGAGCGACCACTTGTCGCCCACGCGGTCCAGAATTTCACGGCTGCCGCTGCGGGCGGCGACGACATTGCGACGTTCGGAAGAGGGGTGATGAGAAAGCATGCTGTGGCCTTGTGAATGGCTTGAGACGAATTGGGCGGTTTGAAATAGGCGTGACGGTCGGATCGGAACGGTATGCCTTGCTGTCGGTCCAGCTTGGGAGGTCGCCGGATTTTCTGCTGAATGCATCCATCCTTTCCAGCCGTCGTTTAGTTCCCCGAAACATTGCGTTTATTGCGTGCACCGGTTTCCCGGATGCAATCCATTAGAGCACACCCATTTAATGAGGGGACTCCATATGTGGGTACTACATGAGATTTCCGGACAGGTTTTGCAAGCCCCCGAAATGGCAAGAGGCAAATTTAGCGTAGCCGGAAGCCGGCCGGGCAGGGGTGCGATCACGGCCGCGGGATCGCGCGGAACGCTCGAAAATCTGGCCTTCGATCCGGAGTGCCCAGGCGTCGAAACGGAGACTTCGGCGTACGAATGACACAGGGTCACGATTCTGTGACTCGGGCCGTTCTGCGCCCGAAGCGCGTCAGCCGTTGTCGAGGGGCTCGACGCCTTGCGGGTTTCCGGCGCGGTCGATCCGAATCTTCTCGATCCGGTTCTCGGCTGCGTTCAGGAGCGTCTCGCAGTGCTTCTTGAGCGCTTCGCCGCGCTCATAGATCTCGATCGACTTGTCGAGCGGCACGTCGCCGCGTTCCAGCGCCGCCACGATCTTCTCCAGCTCTTCCACGGCCTGCTCGAACGACAGCGCGGAGACCTCCGCTGCGGGGATGGACGATGTCATGGTCAGCCTCTCATCAACCGGAAAATGTGGGTGGCCGCCGATTCGGCCAGTCCCTGCAGGTCGTAGCCGCCCTCCAGCACGCTGACCACCCGGTTCGACGCGGAACGCTCCGCGATCTCCATCAGCTTCGCGGTCGCCCAGTCGAAGTCGTCGGCGACGAGATGGAGCTGGGCGAGGGGGTCGCGGTGGTGGGCGTCGAAGCCGGCGGAGATCACGATCAGGTCCGGCCGGAAATCCGCGACCCGCGGCAGCACGCGGCTGCGGAAGGCTTCGCGAAAATGGTCGCTGCCGGTCTCGGGTGAAAGCGGCGCGTTGACGATGTTGCCGGCTCCCGTCTCGTCCTTCGCGCCGGTGCCGGGATAGAGCGGCATCTGGTGGGTGGAGCAGAACAGCACCGAGGGATCGTCGAAGAAGATGTCCTGCGTGCCGTTGCCGTGATGGACGTCCCAGTCGACGATGGCGACGCGCTCGGCGCCGTGCGCCTTCTGGGCGTGGCGGGCGGCGATGGCGGCGTTGTTGAAGAAGCAGAAGCCCATCGCCCTGTTCTTCTCGGCGTGGTGGCCGGGCGGCCGTGCCGCGACGAAGACGTTGTCGGCCTCGCCGGAAAAGACCGCGTCGACCGCCGCGATCGCCCCGCCGACGCCGCTCAGCGCCGCCTGCAGGCTCGCCGGGCTCGCATAGGTGTCGGCCTCGAAATGGTTGATGCCTTCCTCCGGGATCACGTCCATCACGGAGCGCAGGTGCGCTTCCGGATGGGCGAGCAGCACGAAATCCTCGTTCGCCTGCTCGGCCTTCCGCCGCACCAGCGGCTGGAACCGGTCGTGCTCGAGCGCGAGGTTGAGCGCCCGCAGGCGGTCGGGCCGCTCCGGATGCCCTTCCGGCGTCTCGTGCTGGAGGAAGATCGGGTTCTCGAAGAGGATCGTCGTCATCGTCAGACGCTACCCTTTGTCCCGGGACCGGTCCACGGGAAATGGCGCAGCGGCACGTGCTTTTCAACAATAGCCCGTGCCCGTCCTATCCGCGGCGCCCGCACTCAGGTGCGCGCCGGCAGCAGCGGATAGCCGGCAAGGACGGCGCGTCCCGCCAGCATCGCCACGAAAGCCTTGATCAGGTCGCCGGGGATGAAGATGAGCGAGGCCGCGGCGATCTCCATGAAGGCCTTGCCGCTCGAATGGGCCAGCCAGGCGATGCCGAGAAGATAGACGACGCCGATGCCGCCGACGATGGCGGCGGTGAGGAAGGAGAGCAGTTGCGCCAGTTCCGGCTGCGCCTCGCGCTCGAGCCGCTCGGCGATCAGCCCGGTGACGAAGGCGCCGGCGACCCAGCCGGCGAGATATCCGGCGGTCGGCCCGACGAAGACCGCAAGCCCGCCGCGTCCGCCCGAAAGCACCGGCAGGCCGATCGCGACCAGCAGCAGCACCAGCAGCACAGCCGCCGCTCCGCGCCTGGCGCCGAGGATGCACCCGGCCAGCATGACGCCCAGCGACTGCGCGGTGATCGGAACCGGGATGAAGCCGAGCGTGAAGGGCGGCACGAGGCCGAGCGCCACGATGATCGCGGCGAACAGCGCGACGAGGACGAGATCCCTGGTGCTCATGGTGAAAATCCCTTCGCTGTTGCTCTGCGTCTATTGCCGCCGAAAGCCGCGAGCGTCAATCGCCATCGCGATCGTGTCGGCGTCCTTCAGCGTCAGGATGATCAACGGCACCAGGACGCCGAGCGGGCGCACGCGCAGGCCGCGGGCGCGATGGGCCTCGCGGATGTCGCCGTAGCGCGCCAGGATCTCCGGCACGAACCGTAGCACCAGTCCGACCGCAAGGCTGACGTCGGCGGCGCGAACGAAGCCGAAGCGCTCGAGCGGGCGCAGCAGGCGGGTGATCTCGTCCATGAAGGCGGAGATCGTCGTCGTCGCCGTCACCGCCGCGGCCAGCAGCACCAGCGCCCCGAGCCGGAACAGCACGGCGAGCGCTTCGGCGAGGCTGTGAAAGACGTAATTGGCGACGGCGACGAGAAGGACGGTGAAGAGCACGAACCGCACACGGCGGAAGGCTTCGGAACGCGCGATACCGGTCGAGGCATAGAGCCCGGCAGCGATGATGGCCGCCGCCGCCAGCGCCCAGGGATTTTCGACGAGGAACAGCGCCACTGCCGCCAGAAACAGCAGGATCAGTTTCAGCCGGGCCGAGGCGCGGTGAAGCGGCGTGTCGCCGGCAATGTCGAGGCCCGTCAGCATCCGACGATCCCGCGATAGGCGCGCACCGCCTCCGATGGCGAGGCGTCCGCTTCGAGCCGGCCCTCGTGGAACAGGAGCACGCGGTCGAAGCCGTCGAGAAGCGGCAGGTCGTGGGTGATCACGATCGCCTGTTCGGGAAGGTCCGCGATGGTCTTCTCGATCAGGCGGCGGTTCTTCAGGTCGAGCTGGTTAGTCGGCTCGTCGAGGATGAGCACGTCGGGGCCGGTGACGAGCACGCTGGCGATGGCCGCAAGCTGCGTCTCCCCGCCGGAAAGCTCATGGATGCGGCGCCCGGCCAGGTGGGTGATCCGGAAGCGCTCGAGCACCGCCTCCGTCCGCGCCGAAATCTCTTCCTTCGACAGCCCGCGGTTCTTCAGCCCGAAGGCGATGTCCTCGGACAGCACCGGCAGGATCATCTGGTGCTGCGGGTTCTGGAAGATGAAGCCGGCCCGGCCGCGCACCGCAGCCTCGTCCTTCACCGTGTCGAGCCCGCCGACGGTGACCTGACCGGCGGTGGGGCGCAGGAGCCCGTTGATCAGCCGGGCGAACGTGGTCTTGCCGGAGCCGTTCAGCCCGATGATGCCGATGCGCCGTTCGCAGAGCCGGAGCGAGAGCGGATGCAGCGCCGGCCGCCCGGCAAAGCTGACCGAAGCCCCGCTGAATACGATGTCCAAGAGCCACTCCCGCGCCGCTGAGGTGACGGAGCTATAGCCACTTCACCGGGCGAAGGAAACCGGGTTGGAAGGCGTGGGAAAATAAGCCTATCATGCAGGCATGACGATTCTGGTGAAGAACAGCGACGCGCGGCGGATCTTCCTGGCCAAGCAGGGGCTCTGTGCGGCGCCGGGCCGCATGCTGGGTAAGCCCGGGCTGCTGCAGCTCATCCACGACATCGGCTTCGTGCAGGTCGACAGCATCGCCACCGTCGAGCGCGCCCATCACCAGATCCTGTTTTCGCGCAACCAGACCTATCGCCGTGAACATCTCGCCGACCTGCTCGAGAAGGACGGTGAACTCTTCGAGAACTGGACGCACGACGCCTCGATCATCCCGAGCGCCTTCTATCCCTACTGGAAGCACAAGTTTCGCCGCGAGAACGACGCCATCCTGAACCGCTGGCGCCGCTGGCAGGGGGAGGGGTTCGATGCGAGTTTCGAGGAGACCTATCGCCATATCGCCGAGCGCGGCGCGGTGCTCTCGCGCGAACTGAAGGCAGCCGAGCACGAATCCGGCGGCTGGTGGAACTGGCATCCGAGCAAGACCGCGCTGGAATATCTTTGGCGCACCGGCAAGGTGGCGATCGCAAGGCGGGAGAATTTCCAGAAGGTCTACGATCTCGCCGAGCGGGTGCTGCCGCAGCACCATCACGAGCATGAGGTGGATCACGAGGCGTTCGTCGACTGGGCCTGCCGCAGCGCGCTGACGCGGCTCGGCTTTGCAACCCACGGCGAGATTGCCGCCTTCTGGGACCTCGTCACGCCGGACGAGGCGAAGGCCTGGGTCGGAGCCCATGCCGACGAATTGCGGCCGATCCTGGTCGAGCCTGTCGACGGCGGCAAGCCGCGACCGTCCCACGCCTTTGCCGATTTCGCAGGGCTGCTGGAGACCGCGCCGGAGCCGCCGGGCCGGCTGCGCGTGCTCTCCCCCTTCGATCCGCTGATCCGGGACCGCAACCGCACGGAACGGCTGTTCGCCTTCGTCTACCGCATCGAGGTCTTCGTCCCGGAGCCGAAACGGCAATACGGTTACTACGTCTTCCCGCTTCTGGAAGGCGATCGCCTGATCGGCCGCATCGACATGAAGGCGGATCGCAAGGCGGGCGAACTGACCGTCCGGAAGCTCTGGCTGGAGCCCGGTGTCAGGGCCTCGGCGGGCCGGCTGGAGCGGCTGGAAGCGGAACTCGCGCGCCTCGCCCGTTTCACCGGGGTGGAAGAGGTGCGCTACCTCGACGGCTGGCGATAGATTCAACGCCAGCCCGGGCCTCATCTTCAGAACCGCACCCGTTTGCGGATCTTGCGCCAGCGCACAAGCAGGCGCTTTCCCATGTTGAGCGCGGCAAGCGGCGGATAGCTCTTCTTCGTCTTCTTCAACGCCGCCTGGAGGAGTTCCTGCACATCCGGAATGGCGCGCAGCGCCTCGTCGTCATAATAGGTGAAGGTGGCCGTTCCCCTGCCGAACAGCGATTTGCCGGAGGGGCGCGGATGCATCCGGCCGCGCAGCACCGTCATCAGCCGCCGCTCGACCGTCCGGAAACTGCGCGACTTGCGCGGCAGGGACAGCGTGCGCCGTGCCGGCGCCCCGGCCTTGGACATCGTCTCGATGATCCGCGCCTTTTCCTCCGGCGTGAACAGGAAGCGCATGACCACGCCGATATGGACCGCCCTGCGGCTGTTCGCCTTTCCGGTGGGAAAGTTGCTCTCCTTGGCCAGGAGCCGGATGAACTCGGTCAGTTCGATCGGCAGCCGCTCGTTCGTCGAGGGGCGGGTCGGCTGCATGTCGTGGATATCGAGCGCCGTCTGCAGGAAATAGGAATAGATGTCCAGCTTGTCCCGGCGGATCTCCTCGTAGAGCAGGACCTTGTAGTCCACGCCGGGCAGCGAGGCGACGGGGCGGATCTCCCTGAGCGGGTTCATGAAGGTCGCGCGCAGCGGCGAGCGCAGCGGTTTCTCCATCCATTTCGGCAGGCTCGGTGCGGAGCCCATGCTCGCCTTCTGCGCCCAGAACGAATAGATCGTGTCGAGCGGGTCGCGAAGCGTATAGACGACCGAGAGCCGGCGGCTGCCGATGATGTCGCCGATCGCCTGGAAGTGCTCCTTCTTCCACCGCCGGAACCCTTCAGAGGAGAGCAGGATGTCGAGCCCCTCGCGGTCCGCCCGCTGCAGCACCTTCATGAAGTCGGCATAGGCGGGGCCTTCCCGCTTCACGAACTGGGTCTCGTGGTCGGAGAGGTCGTGATGGGCGATGCCCACCCGCTCGCCGATCACCGGATAGAGCCAGCCGCGCTTCAGGAGCGCCTCGACATTGTCGTGGAAGTTCGCCTGCATATAGGTGGTCGCGGTCTTGTGAGGACCGATGTGCATCACTAGACGAAGGGGGCGGTCGTGCTTCATGCAGACTCTGGAGCGATCGAGCGAGGGGGTATTTCGTCAGCAGATGTCCGTGGCGGCGATCCGGATGCCGAACCCTTCCAGCCCGACATAGTGACGTTCGCGCGACGCCATCAGCCGGATCGAGCCGATGCCGAGATCCTTCAGGATCTGCGCACCGAGGCCGATCTCCAGCCATTCGTGCTCGCGCGCCGCAGCCTCGCTGTGCCCCTCGCGGTCGGCATGGCCCTTGCGGGCCGTCCGCGACACGCCGACGCCGACGGAGCCTTCGCGCAGATAGACGACCACGCCGCGGCCGTGCTCGGCGATGCGCTTCATGATGGCCTCGATGGCCCGGCCGGCGCCGAAGACGTCCTCGCCGACATTCTCCAGATGCAGCCGCACTGGGATGTCGATCCCGTCGCGGATGTCGCCGAAGACGACGGCCATGTGCTGCATCGGATCCCAGGGCAGCGAGTAGGTGGTGGCCTTGGCCTTGCCGAACGGGGTGTCGATCTCGAAGGTAGTGCCCTTTTCGATCAGCGTCTCCTTGCGCTGGCGGTAGGCGATCAGGTCGGCGACGGAGATCTGCTTCAGGCCGTGCGTGTCGGCGAACGCCTCGACCTGCGGCCCGCGCATCACGGTGCCGTCGTCGTTGATGAGTTCGCAGATCACCCCGATCGGCGGCAGGCTCGCGAGCTTGCACAGGTCGACGGCGGCCTCGGTATGCCCGGAGCGCATCAGCACCCCGCCCTCGCGGGCGACCAGCGGGAAGATGTGGCCGGGGCGGACGAAGTCGGCCGCGCCGACGTTCGGGTTGGCGAGGTTGCGCACCGTCAGCGTCCGGTCGTCGGCGGAAATGCCGGTGGTCGTGCCGTGCTTGAAGTCGACCGAGACCGTGAACGCCGTCGTGTGCGCCGAATCGTTGTCGGCGACCATGGCCGCAAGGTTCAGCCGCTTGGCCTCCTCGCGCGGCATCGGCGTGCAGACGATGCCGGAAGTGTGCCGGACGATGAAGGCCATCTTCTCGGGCGTGCAGTGGACGGCGGCGACGATCAGGTCGCCCTCGTTCTCCCGGCCGCCATCATCGGTGACGACGACGATCTCGCCCGCCTCGAACGCCCGGATGGCATCGACTACGCGCTTCTGGTCAAAGGACATCCTGGTCTCTCCTGATCGTGTCGTGTCTATTTCAGCCGGCCGGTCTGGCCGCGGTCGCGCAGATAGTGGTCGGCGATCGCGCAGGCAACCATGGCCTCGCCGATCGGCACCGCGCGGATGCCGACGCAGGGGTCGTGCCGCCCCTTGGTGCGCACGTCGACCTCGTTGCCGTCGCTGTCGATCGAGCGGCGCTCGGTCAGGATCGACGAGGTCGGCTTGATCGCGAACCGCGCCACCACCGGCTGGCCGGTGGCGATGCCGCCGAGGATGCCGCCGGCATGGTTGGACAGGAACACCGGCTTGCCATCGGCGCCGATGCGCATCTCGTCGGCATTTTCCTCGCCGGTGATTTCGGCGGCGCCGAAGCCGTTGCCGATCTCCACGCCCTTGACCGCGTTGATCGACATCAGGTTGGCGGCGATGTCCTGGTCGAGCTTGGCGTAGATCGGCGCGCCGATCCCGGCGGGAACGCCGTCCGCCACCACCTCGACGACGGCCCCGACCGAGGACCCGGCCTTGCGGATGCCGTCGAGATATTCCTCCCAGACCGGGACGATTGCCGGGTCCGGCGCGAAGAACGGATTGGTGCCGACCACGCTCCAATCCCAGTTGTCGCGGTTGATCCTGTGCTTGCCGATCTGCACCAGCGCCGCCCGCACCGTCACGCCCGGCACGACCTTGCGGGCGATGCCGCCGGCCGCCACCCGTGCCGCCGTCTCGCGCGCGGAAGAGCGCCCGCCGCCGCGGTAGTCGCGGATGCCGTATTTCAGGTCGTAGGTATAGTCGGCGTGGCCGGGGCGATAGCGCTTGGCGATCTCCGAATAGTCCTTGGAGCGCTGGTCGGTGTTCTCGATCATCATCGAGATCGGCGTACCCGTGGTGACGAGCGTCTCGCCGTCCTCGTCCGCCATCACGCCCGAGAGCACCCGCACCAGGTCGTCCTCGCGGCGCTGGGTGACGAAGCGCGACTGGCCGGGCTTGCGCTTGTCGAGCCAGGCCTGGATCTCCGCAAGCGTGAAGCGCAGGCCGGGCGGGCAGCCGTCGACGACGCAGCCGAGCGCCGGTCCGTGGCTTTCACCCCAGGTGGTGACGCGGAAAAATTGGCCGAAAGTATTGTGCGACATGAATTCCTGCCCGATGCAAGCGGTCTTGCGCGGCCGCCGCCGGCAGCCGACCTTCCGGCGGCACTCATAGTGCCGATTGCGGCAAAGTTGAAGCGTTTCTTGAGAGTAAGGCGGCGATCTACGGCAAAGACCCGGACGGACCCGCTCAGGATGCCGCTCTCCAGCGCTCCTCCAGCGCGTAGGACTGGAAGTCCTCCCGCGACAGCGGGCTGGCGAAGGCGTAGCCCTGCAGGAGGTCGCAGCCGAGCGCGCTCAGCATTTCGGCATGCGCCATCGTCTCCACGCCCTCGGCGACGATCTCGATGCCGAGCGAGCGGCCGATCTCGATGATCGAGCGCACCAGCGCCTGCTCGTGGCGCGAGCTCAGGATCGGCGCGACGAGCTGCCGGTCGATCTTCAGCCGCTTCGGCCTCAGTTTCAGCAGGCTGACGATGGAGGTGTGCCCGGTGCCGAAGTCGTCGATCTCGATGTCGATGCCGAGTTCCTTGATGCGCTCGAGGTTCTTCAGCACGATGTCGTCGGTCTCGTCCAGGAAGATCGCCTCCACGAGTTCGAAGGAGATCTGGCCGGGAAGGATCGAGAGCCCCGAGAGGCTGTCGGCCAGCGTCTCGTCGCGGAGCCGGCGGGCGGAGACGTTGACGGAGATCTTCGGCAGCGGCACGCCCTTCGCCAGCCAGCGGCTGCGGTCGATCAGCGCCTTTTCCAGCACGATGCGGTCGAGCGTCGCCGTCACGTTCAGGTCCTCGGCGATCGCCAGGAACCGGGCCGGCGCCAGGATGCCGCTCTCGGGGTGGCGCCAGCGGATCAGCGCCTCGGCGCCAACGAGCTCGAGCGTGCGGGCGCAGATCTGCGGCTGGTAGTAGGGGATGAACTCGTTGTTCTCGATCCCGCTGAGGATGTCGTCGGCTGTCCGCTTGTTGCGCACGATCTCCGCCTCGATGACGGCATCGAAGAACTCGTGGCGGTTGCGCCCCTGGGCCTTGGCCCGGTAGAGGGCGATGTCGGCGTTGACGAGCAGCTTGCGCGTGTCGATCCGCCTGCCGCTGCCGACCGCGATGCCGATGCTGACGCCGAAGCGGCACATGTGGCCGTTATATTCGACCGGCTGGCGCATCAGCTCGATCACGCGCATGGACAGGGTGGAGAGGTCGGCGCGGCTGTTGCGGTCGCCGACGACGACCACGAACTCGTCGCCGCCGATGCGGGCGACCAGGTCGCCCGGCGCCACCGCCTCGCTCAGGATCCTGGCGACATGCACCAGCAGCGCGTCGCCGGCGGCATGGCCGAGCGTGTCGTTGATCTGCTTGAACCGGTCCAGGTCGATGTGCAGGATGCCGATGCCGACGTCCCCGGCGACGCTGCGGATCGCGATCGCGCCGAGATGCTCGTCGAGCTTGCGGCGGTTGCCGAGGCCGGTGAGGGGATCGTGCAGGGCGTTGTGCTCGATGCGGTTCTTGGCCAGTTCCAGCTCGGTGTTCTTCGCATCGGCCAGCGCCTTGGCGCGCTCGGATTCTTCCTTCGCCGCCTTCAGCCGGTCGTTGAGGAGCACGTCCTCGGTCACGTCCCAGCTGATGCCGAGCAGCTTCGCCTGGCCGTCGATCGTCAGGAGCGAACCGACGTTGCGGATATGGCGGATACCGCCGTCCGGCAGCAACACCCGGTACTGTGAGAAGTATCCCGACTGGCCGTGAATGGCCGACATGGCCGCCGCGTCTGCCGCCGCGAGGTCGTCGGGATGGACGACCGAACGCCAGAGTTCGTCGCTCGGCGGCTCCCCTTCGGCAAGCCCGTGCAGACAGAACATCTGGCGGTCCCAGGTGCGGCGCTGCGCGTCCAGCGAGATTTCCCAGATGCCCGTCTTCGACGCCGCCAGCGCGAGGTCGAGCCGCTGCGACAGGGCGCGGATCTCCGTCTCGCGCGCCCTCATGCCGGCAAGATGGCGCTGTCGCTCGCTGACGAGGCCGCCGGTGATGAAGATCGGCAGGATGATGACGAGGGCGGCGCCGGCGGTGAGCGCACGCACGTAGCTGGTATTGCCCGGCGGCGTCTCCCAGCCCGCGGCCGGAACCGCGGCCAGTTCCCAGTTGCCGCCCGGAAAATCGACGGTGCGGCGCACCGATTCGCCGTTGAAGATCTCGGGATCGCCGAAAAACGGGTCCTGGACGTTGCCGGCGACGCTGACGTCGCGGATGGAAAGGCTGATGGTGGCGCCGCCCCGCCACTGCTCGCTCTTGCGCCCGTCGGAGGGCGTGACGAGGCCGGCGTCAGTATAGATCCGGCGCTCGTCGATGACGCCCTCGATATAGCCCCAGAAGTTGAAGGCGCCCCTGTCGGTGCCGAAGACGGGGATGAACAGGTTGAAGGCCCGGCTGCCGTCCGGCAGTTGCACCGGGCCCAGCATCAGCGGCCGGCCGAAGGCGCGGTTGGTCTCGGCCGCCACGCGGAAGGAGCGGAACCGGTTGAGGTCCGTACCCCGGTAGCGCTCGTTGCCGGCCTCCGGGAAGGTCTGCGCGATCACGCCGTCCGGCGCTGCCGCAACCCGTCGGAGCTGCACGTTCTGCACCATCAGCTTGCGCGCCACCACGTCGAACTGCGACGCGGCCTGGTGCGGCGAGACGGCGAACATGTTGGCAAGCCCGCGAAGGGCCGACACGCTCTTGTCGATCTCGCCTTCGAGCCTTGCGCTGATCAGCGTCAGCTCGTTGGCGACGCGCGCGTGCAGTTCGTTGCGATAGAGCCGTTCGTCCTGTTTCTCGTAGGCGTGGCCGGCGACGAAGATGACGGTTGCGGCAATCGCCGCCGGCAGCAGCGACGGCCTGGCCCAATCGGCGACGGTCTTCAGTCTGCGTCTTGTGGTTGTCGGCTGCGTCAAGCCCGGTTCCCCTTGCGTTGCAGCACAGTATGCAAGCGTCGATTAAGATTGCATTGATGCACGACGCGGCTTCTGGGCATCGCAAGCCATTGAAATTCGGACGTGGATCGTCGCCGCGAGGGGTTGTGGTCCGGCCCGTTTGCGGGCATCCATCAGGCTTCGGGGGCCGCGGGGGGCGAATTTCGCCATATTCGAGGGGCATCAAGCGTGCCTGACAGGAACAACGATTCCGGAAAGAGGAGTCACAAGATGCGTTATGTAGTGGCCGTGCTGCTCGCAGCGGCCGGCATCCTTGCGCCGCTGACGGCGGTGTATGCCGAAAGCGCAGACGTCGAGGCCGTCATCACCGGCGTCGATACCAACGGGCTCAGCCTGTCGCTCGACGACGGCAAGAAGTACCAGGCGCCGGAGGAGTTCAATTTCGAAGGCCTGCAGCCGGGCGTGAAGGTGCTGGTGTTCTACACCGAGGTCGAAGGCAAGCGCGTCATCGACGACCTGGAAATCATCCAGTAGCCGCCGAAGGCCGTTTCACCGGAAGTAAGGGTCTCAGTTCCGCTGATGGGGCCGGTCAGAGCCAGGCCGCGCCGCTGTCGTCGACCCTGAGGATGCGGTCCTGGTGGATCGCCGCGTTGGCGGCGTCGACGAGCGGCATGCCGGCGAACTTGAACAGGGCCCGGAACACGCCGCCGTGGCTGACGCAGACCGTCGGCCGTTCGATGTTGTTGAACCACGAGCCCACCCGCCAGGACAGGATCTCGTAGCTCTCGGCGTTCTCGCCGGGCGGGATGAAGTCCCATTTCGAGCGCGCCCGCGCCTTGACCTTGTCGCGCACGGTCTGCTTGAGCTCGGAGATGGTGAAGCCTTCCCAGTCGCCGAAGCAGACCTCGACCAGCCGGTCGTCGGTGCGGTAGGCGAGGGGATCGAGACCCATCGCCGCCCGGACCAGTTCCATCGTTTCGCGCGTGCGCCCGAGCGGGCTTGCGACATAGTCGAAGCCGGAAGCCGCGTCGCCGAGGATCTCCTTCAGCGCAAGCCCGTTGCCGGACGCCTGGCGGCGCCCGGTATCGTTCAGCGGAATGTCCTTCTGACCCTGCAGGCGACCCTCTGCGTTCCAGTCGGTCTGGCCGTGGCGGATCATGTAGACAAGCACGATGGCGCTCCGGGGGTCTGCCTCAGTCCTTGATGACCGAGATGTCGGGCGCGTCGACCGCCTTCATGCCGACGACGTGGTAGCCGCTGTCGGCATGGTGCACTTCGCCGGTGACGGAGCGCGCGAGGTCCGACAGCATATAGAGGCCGACGTCGCCCACTTCCTCGATGGTCACGGTCCGGCGCAGCGGCGCATTGTACTCGTTCCACTTCAGGATGTAGCGGAAGTCGCCGATGCCGGAGGCAGCCAGCGTCTTGATCGGGCCGGCCGAGATCGCGTTGACGCGGATGTTCTTCGGGCCGAGGTCGACGGCCAGGTACTTCACGCTCGCCTCGAGCGCCGCCTTGGCGACGCCCATGACGTTGTAGTTCGGCATGACCTTCTCGGCGCCGTAATAGGTCAGCGTCAGCATCGAGCCGCCGTCCGTCATCAGCTTCTCGGCGCGGCGCGCGACCGCGGTGAAGGAATAGACGGAGATCTGCATCGTCCTGGCGAAGTTCTCGGGCGTCGTGTCGACGTAGCGGCCGGTCAGCTCGTCCTTGTCGGAAAAGCCGATCGCGTGCACGAGGAAGTCGATCTTGCCCCACATCTTCTCAAGGTTGTCGAAGACCGCATCGATCGATGCCTCGTCGCTGACGTCGCAGTGGCCGGCGAGCACGCCGCCCAGTTCCGCTGCGAGCGGTTCGACGCGCTTCTTCAGCGCGTCGCCCTGATAGGTGAGGGCAACTTCTGCACCCTGCGCGCGAACGGCCTTGGCGATACCCCACGCGATGGAGCGGTTGTTTGCCACGCCCATGATGACGCCGCGCTTCCCGCTCATCAGACCGGATACCTGAACCATGGAATGTCCCTTGCTCATTTAATTCGATTTGAGCCTATGGCACACGCCGCATTGTGGTTCAAGCTGGCCCGGTTCAGGAACTGTTAGCGCCCGTAACAATGGGTGCGATTTCATCGAAACGTCACAGATAGAGGCCTTCGCGCAGGCTGCGCATCAGGTCGATCATCTTCGCGTCCGGCTTGTCCCAGAGCTGGAGCCGCGTTTCGACCAGGATATGGCCGCGCCCCCCCTCCGCGTCGAACAGGCCGAGGCCCTCCAGGCGGATCACCTGGTCGGAACTGGTCCAGGCGGGAACGGTGACCGTAAGCGTCTCCCCGTCCGGCCCCTCGATGCTCGTCTCGCAGCCGAGCACGGCATCCTCGATCGTCACCGGCAGTGCCGTGCGAAGGTCGAAACCGTCGACCCGGAACGGGCCGGGGGCGAGGCGCACGGTGACGACGGCGTCGCCGCGCTTGAGGTCGTTGATGCGGTGGCCCTGCTCGCGCAGGCGGACGGCGGTGCCCTCGGTGGTGCCCGGGGCGAGATGGACCCGCAGCGTTTCGCCGTTGACCTCCAGCGGCATGCGCGCCTGCTTCAGGAGGTCGGAAACCGTTACGGTGACGTCGCAGGCGAGGTCCGGCGCCTTTTCAATGGCCGCCCGCGAGCCGCGGATGCGGCGGATGATGCCGGTGAAGATGTCGGCGGCGGCGACGGTGCGCCGCGGGGCGACCGGCTTTGCCTCGGGCTCGTCGGCCGCAGGTTCCGGCTGCGTCTTGGCGGCGGCTTGCCGCGGGGCGGGAGCTGCGGGCTGCGCGGAAGGGGAGGGATTGGCCGCCTTGCCGGATGGCTGCTGCCGCGCATCGACGCCGAAGATGCGCGAGACCATGTCTTCCGCGCTCTCGGTGGCCGCTGCCGCCGGCTCGGGCTGCGCCTTGCGGGCGGTCTGCTGGCGGCGCATCTGCTCCATCCGGCGCAGTTCCATCTCGCGGCGGACCTCCGCGTCGCGATGGGCGCGGTCGTAGCGGCTGCGCCGTTCCGGGTCGCGCAACAGGTCGTAGGCCCTGCCGGCTTCGGTGAAGCGGACGGTGGCGAAGGGGTCGTCCTGGTTCTGGTCGGGATGGACGGACTTGGCGAGGACCCGCCAGGCGGCCCTGATCTCCTCCTGCCCCGCGTCGCGCTTGACGCCCAGCACCGCATACGGATCACGCATCAACATATACCCGTCCCTGCCTCAATCCTTCGGAGCCTTCCAGCCCGTTGTCCGGGCTCCCGTTCCACCCGCGGGGATCGATGATGCGGGCAACGCCCTAACCGTTGGTTACGGGAAAGAGGCGCATATCGCATATGGTGTACAAGTCGTTAGCGCGCCAGGGGCGGCATATGCGCGTCGGCGTCGGGCGCGTGGGCAGGGCAGGGGCCGGGCGGCGCTATCCCTGCCGGTCGAAGCGCGTCAGCGTCCAGATGCCGTCGCCGCCGACGCAGGCGCGGCCGTCGTAGTTGGCGATCCCGGCATAGGAATGAAGCGTCGTCGTGAAGTCCCGGCAGGTCCGGCCGGCATCGTCGTTGAGTTCGGCGAGCCCGGTCACCACGCCGGCGCTGCCGGAAACCGTGTTCGCCCAGGGAATCGGGCCGCCGTCATTGCGGGCGAGATCGGCAGAGGAGACGGCGTTGCGCACCGTCGCGGCATCGGAGGTGTTGTCGCTCTTCTGCCCCGGAACGGCGCCGGTCTTGACGGCCTTGTCCACTTTCATGTCGGAAGCGAGGTCCAATCCCCCCGCCATGCAGCCCGCAAGCGGCAGGGCACAGAGTGCCAGTATCGGCAGCCGTGACCGCATCGTCCACAATGTCATTGTCTCCCGTCGCGACTTTGCTATGACTTCAACTCCCGCAAGCCCAACGGACCGGAAAGTCGGCATTGGATTCAAATATGAGCGATATTGAGTTAACAACCGGTGACTTCACCGAGGAAAGCGAGCCCTTTTCCCTGTTTGCGAAGTGGCTTGCCGATGCCGGAAAAAGCGAGCCGAACGATCCGAACGCCGTGGCGCTTGCGACCGTGGACGCCTCAGGCTTGCCGAATGTCCGCATGGTTCTCCTGAAGGGATTCGATGAACGCGGATTCGTTTTTTACACGAATTTCGAGAGCCAGAAAGGCCAGGAAATCGTGGGTGCAGGCAAGGCGGCCATGTGTTTCCACTGGAAGTCGCTGCGCCGGCAGGTGCGCCTGCGCGGCCCCGTCGAGGTCGTCTCCGACGCCGAGGCCGACGAATACTACGCCTCCCGCCCGCGCGGCAGCCGCATCGGCGCCTGGGCGTCGAAGCAGTCGCGGCCGCTCGAGGGCCGCTTCGCGCTGGAAAAGGCGGTGGCCGAATATACCGCCCGCTATGCCATCGGCGACATTCCCCGCCCGGCCTACTGGTCCGGTTTCCGCATAAGGCCGGTGTCGATCGAGTTCTGGCACGACCGCCCCTTCCGCCTGCACGACCGGGTGGAGTTCCGCCGTATCGCGGCCGAGGGCGAGGGCTGGGAAAAGGTGCGGATGTACCCGTGACGGCGGCGAAAGCCTCCCCGCCCGCCTGACGATCGGAGGGCGGCCGTCGATCGGCCGCGTCCTTCTCCCGTGACGCCCGTGCCTCGAGCCGGCCGCGCCGCGCCTGCGGGCGGCAGGTATACAACTCCCATTGGTGTGCTATATTTTCGTGCAGCAGCAAGGCGATACAGGCCCGCGGTCGGGAGGACCGTGCGCGCGTTTCCCGTCGTGAAGCGGGCGCACGCATCGAAGGGCGAGACTCAATCCAAGACATGGACCCAAGGCATGGGCCCAAGACGTGGCGCGGAGGAGAGTTCAATGGCCAGCAATCTCGTTTCCTATCTCATGCAGTTTCTGACCCCCGACACGATCGCCCGGATTGCGGCCGCGCTGGGCCTCGATACGGACAAGGTGCAGCGGGGCGTGGCGGCCGCCGTGCCGGCGGTGCTGGCGGGGCTCGCGGGTGTCGCGGCACAGCCGGGCGGAGCGCAGAAGCTCGCCGATGCGGCCAGGCAGCAGAGCGGCGTGCTCGATAATCTCGGCGGCCTCCTTTCGGGCGGCGGCAGCCCCGGTTCGCTCACGCAGAGCGGCGTACAGCTGCTTTCGTCGCTGTTCGGCGGCAGCACCAGCGGCACGCTGGCGAACGCGGTCGGCAACTATTCCGGCCTCGGGCCGAACGCCGGCGGTTCGCTGCTCGGCATGGTCGCCCCCCTCGTCATGAGCGGCATCGCCAAGAAGGTCGGCGGCGATCTCAGCGCCAACGGGATTGCCGGCCTGCTTGCCGGCGAGAAGGACAATATCGCCGCCGCGATGCCCTCCGGCCTAAAGGACCTGCTGGGCGGCACCGGCCTGCTCGATTCGCTCGGCGGATCGGCGCGCACGGCAGCGGCTGCGACAGGCGACGCCGCCGCCCGTTCGGCGGCAGCCGCGTCCGCGGCCGCCCGGCAGACCTCGACGGCAGCGGCCACGGCCACCCGCAGCGGCAGCAACTGGCTCTACTGGCTGATCGCGGCCCTCGCGCTGCTGGCGATCCTCTACTATCTGTTCGGCCGTCCGGCGGAGCGGGTGGCGGAGACCGCACCGGAACCCACCCCTCCGGCCCAGACCGAGACCCAGCCGGCGCCCGAACCCGCGCCCGCGCCGGAGCCTGCGGCCGAGCCTGCGCCGGCCGAACCCGCCCCGACCGCTCCGACCCAGACCGAAGCCCCGGCCATGCCGGCGCCGGCCGGCGGCCTCATGATCGGCGGGGTCGATGTCGGCAAGGAGGTCACCGATACGCTGTCGGGCCTGCAGACGACCCTGAACGGCGTGACCGATGCGACGACCGCGCAGGCCGCGGCGACGCAGATCCAGACCGCGTCCTCGACCTTCGACAGGATCAACGGCATGCTGGGCCAGATGACGGCCGAGCAGAAAACTGCCCTCTCCGGCATCGTCAAGCCGGCGATGACGCAGCTCGACGCGCTGTTCGAGAAGGTGCTGGCGATCCCCGGCGTCTCGGACATCCTCAAGCCCGCGATCGATGCGCTGAAGCCGAAGCTCGCAGCTTTGGCGCCCTGAGGCGATGACGGATGACCGCCGGCCTTCTGGCCGGCGGTCCTTCCCTTGCGCCGTTCCCGAGACCAGGACACCACAGAAGGAGGCTCAGCCATGGCTGACAAGTCGACGTTCAGTGCCGAGGAATGGAACCAGTTGATGCAGGGCGTGATGGCGGCCGGGATCGCGGTGACCGCAGCCGATCCGAGCGGGCTCTGGGGCATGCTGAAGGAGGGGATGGCCAGCAGCCGCGCCCTGCTCGGAGCCAAGGAGGGGACGGGCGCGACGCCGCTCTCGACGGCGATCGTGGAAGCCTTCGAGCGCTCGGAGGACCGCAATGCCGCCCGCGACGGGCTTTCGGCGACGTTGAAGGGCGCCAAGCCCGACGAGATCAAGACGCGCTGCATCGAGGCGGTGCGGCAGGCGGCGGCGATCGTCGACGCCAAGGCGCCGGCCGACGCGGCAGGCTTCAAGAGCTGGCTGCTGCAGATCAGCCAGAGCGTGGCGGAAGCGGCCAAGGAAGGCGGGTTCATGGGCTTCGGCGGCACGCCGGTGAGCGATGCCGAGAAGGCGACCGTGGCCGAGATATCCGGTGCCCTCAAGGTAGCCTGACGAGAGCCGGGCGGATGCAGGCGCGCGGGCCGGCGCCCGCCCGCCTCATACCAACCTGCACTGATATTGACCGATTGCGTGGGACCGCCTGCGGACGGCGGCTCCGGCGCAATCGGTCAATATCAGTGCAGGTTGGTATTAGCGGCCCATCAGCCGGAAGGGGATGCCCGACGCCAGCGCTGCGACATACTTGCGCTTCTGATAGAGCCCGTTCACCGAGATGCGCGGCAGCGCCGTCGGCGTGTCGAAGCTGCGATGGCTCAGCGTGCCGGGCATGGTGGTCACCGCCAGCTTGAAGCCCGCCTCGGCCGCCAGCCTGTATTCGCGCGGCGTCACCGTGCCGCCGAAGCCATAGGGGAAGGCGAAGGTGAGGGGACGCACGCCGGTGATGCATTCGATGCGCTCGGCCGAGGCCTGCATCTCCTCCAGCGCCTCGTGCTCTTCCAGCCTTGCAAGCGCCCGGTGACTGATCGTGTGCGCGCCGAGCTTGGCGAGCGGGTTCAGTACCAGGCTCTTCAGTTCCGGCTCGCGCATGATCAGCCGTTCGGTGATCAGCAGCGGATCGATCCCGTGCGCCCTGGCCGCCTTGTCGAGGCTCGCCACGCGGCTCGTCTCGTCGCCGGACTGGATGAAGGCGGCAAAGCGTTTGAAGGCCGCGTCCTTCTGCCAGATCGTCGCCAGCGGCAGGGTTACCGGGCCGGAGCCGAAGTCGAACTCGATATGCGGCAGCGCCCGCAAGAGATCGGTCAGCGTCTCCCACCAGATGCTGTGCGTCCGGCAGCAGAAGCCGCCGGTGACGAAGACGGTGAAGGGAACGCGGTGCTCGGTGAAGACCGGCTGGGCATGGACGGCGTTGTTGCGGTAGCCGTCGTCGAGCGTGAAGGCGGCGAAGCGCTCCTCCGGCCGGGCGATCGCCATCCGCGCTTCCATGTGGTGCAGCGGCACGAACTGGTAGCCCTCGGCGGCCAGCAGCGTCAGCGTCTCGTCGAGGAATTCGGGGGTGATTTCGAGGTGGGCGTTCGGATCGAAGGCCTGTTCGGTCTTCGGGCGGACGTGGTGCAGCGTGAAGATCGCGCCGCGCCCGCGCGCCGACGACATCAGCCCGGCCCGCCCGGCCAGGCTCGACAGTTCCAGTCCACCGGCTATGGCCGCATGCTTGAGGCTGCGGCGCATAACATTTTTCAATGTCGGCATCGGCGCTCCCGTAGGCAGATCTCCCAGCCGCCTTTATGGAGCATCATGGTATCCGGACCGTTAACGCTTCGTTGCGGCCTCCGGCGCCTCATGCGGACCCGCTCACGCCTTGGTGCCGCCCACCGTGATCTGGTCCATGCGCAGGTGCGGCTGGCCGACGCCGACGGGGACGCTCTGGCCGGCCTTGCCGCACATGCCGATGCCGGTGTCGAGCTTCGTGTCGTTGCCGACCATGGTCACCCGGCGCATCGCGTCGGGCCCGTTGCCGATGATCATCGCGCCCTTGACCGGCGCGCCGACCTTGCCGTTCTCGATCAGGTAGGCCTCGGTGCAGCCGAACACGAACTTGCCGGAGGTGATGTCCACCTGGCCGCCGCCGAAGGAGACGGCGTAGATGCCGTTCTTCACCGAGGCGATGATCTCGTCCGGCGTCTTGTCGCCGGAGAGCATGTAGGTGTTGGTCATGCGCGGCATCGGCGTGTGGGCATAGGACTGGCGGCGGCCGTTGCCGGTCGCTTCCATGCCCATCAGCCGGGCGTTCTGCCGGTCCTGCATGTAGCCGACGAGCTTGCCGTCCTCGATCAGCACGTTGTAGCCGGACGGCGTGCCCTCGTCGTCGACGGTCAGCGAGCCGCGCCGGCTCTCGATCGTGCCGTCGTCGACCACGGTGACGCCCCTGGCGGCCACCTGCTGGCCGAGCAGGCCCGAAAAGGCCGAGGTCTTCTTCCGGTTGAAGTCGCCCTCCAGCCCGTGGCCGACCGCCTCGTGCAGCATCACGCCGGGCCAGCCGGAGGACAGCACCACGTCCATGGTGCCTGCCGGCGCCTCGATCGCCTCGAGGTTGACGAGCGCCTGGCGCAGCGCCTCGTCGGCGCCCTGCTGCCAGCTCTCGGTCGTCAGGAACTCGCCGAAGCCGCGCCGCCCGCCCATGCCGAAGGAGCCGCTTTCCTGCCGGTCGCCTTCACCGACCACGACGGAGATGCTGACGCGCGTCATCGGCCGGACGTCGGTGACCCGGTGACCGTCGGCGCGCAGGATGTTGACCACCTGCCAGCTGGCGGAGATCGATGCCGTCACCTGCCGGACCTTGGCGTCCTTGCCGCGCAGATAGGCGTCGATATCCTGCAGCAGCGCGACCTTTTCCTCGAAGCCGGGGCTGCCGATCGGGTTTTCTGGGCCGTAGAGCCTGCGGTTCGTACCCTGTGGTGCGGCGGCATAGCTGCCGGCATAGCCGCGGGTGACCGCACCGGCGGCCTCCGAGGCGCGCTTCAGCGCCGCAAGCGACATCTCGCCGGAATGGGCGTAGCCCACGGCCTCGCCGGCGACGGCGCGCAGGCCGAAGCCCTGGTCGGTGTTGAAGCTGCCGCCCTTCAGGCGCCCGTTGTCGAAGGTCAGCGATTCCGCCTGCGCGTGCTCCAGATAGAGCTCGCCGTCGTCCGCGTTCTTCACCGTCTGCGCGAGCACCGCCCGCACTGCCGCCTCGTCGGCATCGAACAGGGAGGTCAGGTCGGTGTTCATGGGCTGCTCCTGGATTGGCAATTGGCAGCTTATGTAGAGGCTCGACCACCGCAGGGCAAGCGATGCGGGTCTGCGGGGCAGGGCGGAAGAAGGAGAGGAGGGGCGGAGGCGGAGCGGTGGCCTCAGGCCGCCGTCACCGTCTCCCGCGCGGCCGCCAGGATCTCGTCCGACAATGCTTCGTCGTTGACGAGGCGAGCCATGACGAGGGCCCCGACCAGGCTGGTGAGATCGGCGATTGCCTTTTTGCGGTCCGGCGCGTCTCCTTGCCGCTGCTGCAGATCCTCCATCCGGGCGATCCGGGCGCGGATGTAGTCAGTGGCCGCCTGCCGCTCCTTCTCCGGCAGCCGCGCCATTTCCGGGCCGAGCGCTGCGATCGCGCAGCCGGCGCCGGCGTGGTCGCGATGTTCAGGGGAAAGATAGGTTCCGGTGAAATCGGAGAGGGTCAGCGTGTCCGGTTCGGCGGCGAGTGCACCCTGCATCGCATCCGCAAGCGCCTGGTCGGCCAGCTCGCTCTTCGACTTGAAATGACCGTAGAAGCCGCCATGCGTCAGCCCGGCGCCGCTCATCACCGCATCGACGCCGACGGCGTGGATTCCGTTCTCGCGGAACAGCCTCGCTGCCGTCTCCAGGATCCGCTTCCTGTTCTCCTTCGCCTGCTCCTTGGTTGGCCGCATGTCATCGTCCTCTGAGATTGCGCTTGACAAATTATATGACGACCGTCATTCATAATCAATACATGACGATCGTCATTTAAAATCGCAACCGTCAGGAAGGATCACGGACATGAGCATGCGCTATCGGATATTTGGCCGCACCGGCCTTCGCGTTTCGCAATTGGCACTGGGCACCGGCAACTTCGGTACCGGCTGGGGCTATGGTGCCGACCGCGACGCGGCAAGGGCCATCTACGACGGCTATCGGACCGCCGGCGGCAACTTCATCGACACCGCCGACCAGTACCAGTTCGGCCAGTCGGAGACGCTGACCGGCGACTTCATCGCCTCAGAGCGCGACGACGTGGTGCTCGCCACCAAGTTCTCGCTCGGCGACAGCCACGGCGCCGGCCTGCAGCGCACCGGCAACAGCCGCAAGGCGATGGTCCAGTCGGTCGAGGCCAGCTTAAAGCGTCTGGGCACCGACCGCATCGATCTCCTCTGGGTGCACATGCCCGACGACGTCACCCCGATCGACGAGATCGCCCGCGGTCTCGACGATCTCGTCCGTAGCGGCAAGATCCTCTATGCCGGCCTGTCGGACTTCCCTGCCTGGCGCGTGGCGACGGCGGCGACGATCGCCGAACTGCGCGGCTGGGCAGCGGTTGCCGCCCTGCAGGTGGAATACAGCCTCGTCGAGCGCACCGTCGAGCGCGAGCTTCTGCCGATGGCATCTGCCTTCGGGCTCGGCACCGTCAGCTGGTCGCCGCTCGGCGGCGGGCTTCTGACCGGAAAGTATCGCAAGGGTGAGCAGGGCAGGGCGCAGGGCCTCGGTGCCGTCATCCATGCCGAGAGCGACGCGCGCAAGACCGCAACCCTCGATGCGGTCCTTGCCGTTGCCGAGGAGACCGGCCTGCCTGCCGGCCAGGTCGCGATCGCCTGGGTGCTGGCAAAAGGCGCGACGCTGCCGATCATCGGTCCGCGCACGCCGGAGCAACTGGAGGACAACCTCGCAGCCCTCGGCGTCCGGCTGACGGAGGCGCAGATCGCCCGCCTGGATGCGGCAAGCGACATCCCGCTGGGTTTCCCCTTCGATGTCGTCGGCAAGACGCGCGGCGTGCTCGCAGGCGGCAAGGCCGACCTGACCGACTGGCCGATCGCTCCGGTGCGCTGACAGTTGCGCCGGCTTCGATAACAAAAAGCGCGGCCGGTTAGGCCGCGCTTTGATTTTTCCTGCCTCGTCGCCGCCGCTTACGGCAGCGCGTCGTAGCCTTCGCCGAAGCCCTTTAGGTCGACGGGGATGCCGATGCCTTCCTCCGGCGTCTGGAAGACGATGAAGGTGGCGGTGGCGCCGGAGCGGAAGGTCTTCAGGAGTTCGTCCTCGAGCACCACTTCGGCATAGCAGCCGTCGGAGAAGCAGCGCACGAAGTAGGCGCGGCCGATGTCCTTGCCGTCGACGTTCAGGCCGAGCCCGTTGGGCAACAGCACGCCGAGCGGGGCCAGCACGCGCAGGATCTTCGCCTTGCGGTCGGCCGTCTTGAGGATGACGACGGAGAGCCCGACCTCGGGACGGTCCTCGGCGATGACGTTCTGCATCAGTGCGCACTGCTCGCCCGAAGCACCGGCCGGCTGGTCGCAGACGATCGACCATGCGCCATGGTTGGCCTTCACCGTGCCCGGCTGCTGGGGCGCCTGCGACAGGGCCGGCGTGCCGGTCGCCAGGATGGCGAGTGCGGCGATTGCGCGGACCGCCCGTGCCAGACGCGAAGGGGAGCGGGAACCCATGAATACCTCGAAATCTCGAATCACACGCGCCATTCTTGAATAGCGCCGGCGAAAATGAAAAGCCCTCCGCCGTCTTTTCCAGTCTATACGGCGGAAATTGGACGCCCACATGCTTTCCGGCGCCTTTGCCATCGGTTCCGCCCGTCCGCACCGCCACGGGCGTGCGTGCAGGGGTGTTCCTGCATCGGTCGCGCGCGTTTTAAGAGACAATCCGGCAAAAATCCGAATGGCTGCGCCGCAGACTTGATTTTGCGCAAAAATGCCGCATGCGCAAAGTCCTGTCGCTGTTGCGGCAAACCGGAAACTATGATTTTAAGCAGTCAGCATAGCGGGGATTCTGCGGCAATCGTTTGATCCCTATCAAACGCTTTGGGGAGATATGACGTGATAAACAAGGTTTTTGCAGCGCTGGCGGCTTTGAGCTGTCTGCTGTTTGGCTCGGGCGCCCTCGCCGACCAGCCGGTCGACTGGCAGAGGGGACTGCAGCCCGCAGCCACCTCCATCATGGAGGAAATTCGCTGGTTCGAGCAGTATACCCTGTGGTTCATCGTTCCGATCACGCTCTTCGTCCTCGTTCTCCTTATCATTATCGTGGTCAAGTTCCGCGAGCGTGCCAATCCGGTTCCCTCGCGCACCAGCCATAACACAACAATCGAGGTGATCTGGACCATCGGCCCGGTCATCATCCTGCTGCTTCTGGCCGTTCCCTCGTTCCAGCTCCTGACCCGGCAGCTCGCCCCGACCGGTGAACCGGAACTGACCGTCAAGGCCACCGGCTACCAGTGGTACTGGGGTTACGAGTACCAGGTCGGCGAAGCCCCGGTCTCGTTCGACAGCCTGCTGCTGCAGGACGGCGACCGCGCCGCACTCGGCAAGGAAGACCGCGCCACCTATCCGCGGCTGCTCGCCGTCGACAACGAAGTCGTCGTTCCCGTCGGCAAGCACGTTCGTCTTCTCGTCACCGGCGCCGACGTGATCCACGCCTTCGCCATGCCGTCCTTCGGCGTCAAGATCGACGCCATCCCGGGCCGCATGAACGAGACCTGGTTCAAGGCCGACCGCGAAGGCCTGTTCTACGGCCAGTGTTCCGAGCTGTGCGGCAAGGACCATGCCTACATGCCGATCGCGATCCGCGTCGTCTCGCAGGAGAAGTTCGACACCTGGCTCGCTGCCGCGGCCACCAATGTCGGCGAGGCCAACAAGGCTCTGATGGCATCCATCGACGGAGAAAAGAAGTCCGTCGACGTCGCCCAGAACGCCGCGCAGTAATTCAAGGGAGAGCCTTCCATGGCCGGAACAACCGCTGCCCACGATGACCACCACGGTCATCACGACCACAAGCCCTCGTTCTTCGTCCGCTGGTTCCTCTCCACGAACCACAAGGACATCGGGACGCTCTATCTGATCTTCGCGATCATCGCCGGCATCATCGGCGGCGCGCTCTCGATCGCCATGCGCGCCGAGCTGCAGGAGCCGGGAATCCAGATCTTCCACGGTCTGGCCCAGATGGTCTACGGCTTCGAAGGCGATGCCGCCATCGACGGCGGCAAGCACATGTTCAACGTGTTCACCACCGCGCACGCCCTCATCATGATCTTCTTCATGGTCATGCCGGCGCTGATCGGCGGCTTTGCCAACTGGATGGTGCCGATCATGATCGGCGCGCCGGACATGGCCTTCCCGCGCATGAACAACATCTCCTTCTGGCTGCTGCCGCCGGCCTTCCTGCTGGTGTTCCTGTCGATGTTCGTCGAAGGTCCGGCAGGCGCCTACGGTGCGGGTGGCGGCTGGACGATCTATCCGCCGTTCTCGACATCAGGCATGCCCGGTCCCGCGATGGACTTCGTCATCCTCGGCCTGCACATCGCCGGCGCCTCGTCGATCCTCGGCGCGATCAACTTCATCACCACGATCCTGAACATGCGCGCTCCCGGCATGACGCTGCACAAGATGCCGCTGTTCGCCTGGTCGGTTCTGATCACCGCCTTCCTGCTTCTGCTCTCGCTGCCGGTTCTGGCAGGCGGCATCACCATGCTGCTCACCGACCGCAACTTCGGCACGGCATTCTTCGCGCCTGAAGGCGGCGGCGACCCGATCCTGTTCCAGCACCTGTTCTGGTTCTTCGGTCACCCGGAAGTGTACATCCTGATCCTGCCGGGCTTCGGCATCGTCAGCCACATCGTCTCGACCTTCTCGCGCAAGCCGATCTTCGGCTATCTCGGCATGGCCTACGCCATGGTGGCGATCGGCGCCGTCGGCTTCATCGTCTGGGCGCACCACATGTACACGGTCGGCCTGTCGCTCGACACGCAGCGCTACTTCGTCTTCGCCACGATGGTCATCGCCATTCCGACCGGCATCAAGATCTTCTCGTGGATCGCGACGATGTGGGGCGGCTCGATCCGCTTCACCACGCCGATGGTCTGGGCGATCGGCTTCATCTTCCTGTTCACCGTCGGCGGCGTCACCGGCGTCCAGCTCGCCAATGCCGGCCTCGACCGTTCGCTGCACGACACCTACTACGTGGTCGCCCACTTCCACTACGTGCTGTCGCTCGGCGCCGTCTTCGCCATCTTCGCCGCCTGGTACTACTGGTTCCCGAAGATGACCGGCTACATGTATTCCGAGTTCCTCGGCAAGCTGCACTTCTGGGTCATGTTCATCGGCGTGAACCTGGTGTTCTTCCCGCAGCATTTCCTCGGCCTCGCCGGCATGCCGCGCCGCTACATCGACTATCCGGATGCCTTCGCCGGCTGGAACATGGTATCGTCCTACGGCTCCTATATCTCGGGCATCGGCGTCCTGATCTTCCTCTACGGCGTCTTCGACGCCTTCGCCATGAAGCGTCTCGCCGGTGACAACCCCTGGGGCGAAGGTGCGAACACGCTGGAATGGCAGCTGTCCTCGCCGCCGCCGTTCCACCAGTGGGAACAGCTTCCGAAGATCAAGTAGGATCCGGATCGAACAAAGAGGCCGCCGTCCCGCGGCGGCCTCGCACCTTGGGGGCCGGATGACCCGGCCAGGAAAAGCGACAGGCAAATGGCAATCATCGATCATCACGAAGCGGCTGTCGACGGCGGGGACCTTGTCCTCTCCGAGGCGACTGCGCGCGATTATTTCGAGCTCCTGAAGCCGCGCGTCATGTCGCTCGTCGTCTTCACCGCCCTTGCCGGCCTGGTGCTGGCGCCCGGCCACATCAACCCGATCATCGGGGTGATTGCCCTGCTCTGCATCGCCGTCGGCGCCGGTGCTTCCGGTGCGCTGAACATGTGGTACGACGCCGACATCGACGCGGTCATGTCGCGCACCGCCAAGCGCCCCATTCCCTCCGGCCGGATCCGTCCGCGCGAGGCGCTCGCCTTCGGGCTGACGCTGTCGGCCTTCTCTGTCGCGATCCTCGGGCTTGCGGTGAACTGGCTGTCGGCCGGCCTTCTCGCCTTCACCATCTTCTTCTACGCCGTCATCTACACGATGTGGCTGAAGCGCTCGACGCCGCAGAACATTGTCATCGGCGGAGCCGCCGGCGCCTTCCCGCCGATGATCGGCTGGGCCTGCGTCACCGGCGGCGTCTCGGTCGAGAGCATCGTCCTGTTCCTGATCACCTTCCTCTGGACGCCGGCCCATTTCTGGGCGCTGGCGCTGTTCAAGATGAAGGACTATGCCGACGTCGGCGTGCCGATGCTGCCCAACGTCGCCGGCGAGAAGACGACCAAGCACCAGATCATGATCTATGCCGTGCTGACGGCGATCATCTCCGTCGTGCCGAGCTGTCTTGGCTTTGCCAGCCTCGGCTACGGGATCTTCGCCGCCGCCATGGGCGCCGCCTTCGTCTGGTACTCGGTCGGCGTGCTGCGCATGCCGGAGGGCGACCGCGCCATGGTCCCGGCGAAGAAGCTCTTCGCCTATTCGATCTTCTACCTCTTCGCCATCTTCGCCGGCCTGATGATCGATCGCGCCCTGATGGCCGCAGGATGGAGCCTCTGATGGAAATGGTCACCCTGAGCGACAAGCAGAAGAAGTCGCGGCGCGGCCGCAACATCGCGCTTGCCGTCGTGCTCGCGGCTCTGGTCGCACTCTTCTACGTCATCACGCTGGTGAAGATCGCCGGCGGAATGGTGGGCTGAGACATGGCAAGCAACGAGACGGGCGGGACGAAGAAGTCGGGCAACGGGACGGTCGTCGCGGTGTGCCTGACCTTCGTCGTCGGCATGCTCGGCATGGCCTATGCCGCCGTGCCGCTCTACGAGATGTTCTGCAAGGTGACGGGTTATGGCGGCACGACGCAGCGCGTCGAGCAGGCCTCCTCCGTCATCCTGGACAAGACGATCAAGGTCCGCTTCGACGCCAATACCGGCCCGGGCCTGCCCTGGGCCTTCGAGCCGGTGCAGCGCGAGATCGAGCTGAAGATCGGCGAGACGGTCATGGTGAACTACCGTGCCCGCAACAATTCGACGGTCGCGACGACCGGGCAGGCGACCTTCAACGTCACGCCTGAGGCGACCGGCGCCTATTTCAACAAGGTGCAGTGCTTCTGCTTCACCGAGACGACGCTGGAGCCCGGCGAGGAGATGGAAATGCCGGTCCTCTTCTTCGTCGATCCGGCGATCGTCGAGCCGGTGGAGACGAAGAACGTCCACACGATAACGCTTTCCTATACCTTCTTCCCGCATGAGAGGACGAAGCCCGTGGCTTCGGTGACGGATGCGGGCGGCAAGGATACGGACAAGCTCTAGGAGACAAGCGTTTCCGGCGGCAACGCCGGAAGCGACAATGGAGACATTCGGGGATGACTGACATGGCGGATGCGCATCAGAAGAATCACGACTACCACATCATAGATCCGAGCCCGTGGCCGCTCCTGTCGTCGATCGGCGCCTTCGTGCTTGCGCTCGGCGGCATCGTCTACATGCGCTATCACGCCGGCGGTTCGCTGAAGCTGTTCGGCATCGAGATGGCCAACCCCTGGATCATGATCATCGGGCTGGCGATCACGCTCTATGCCATGTTCGGCTGGTGGGCGGACACGATCAAGGAAGGCAACGAGGGTCACCACACCCGTGTCGTCTCCCTGCACCTGCGCTACGGCATGATCATGTTCATCGCCTCGGAGGTGATGTTCTTCGTGGCCTGGTTCTGGGCCTTCTTCGACGCCAGCCTGTTCCCCGGCGAAGCCATCCAGGCGACCCGCGTGGAGCACACCGGCGGCGTCTGGCCGCCGCAGGGCATCGAGGTCCTCGATCCCTGGCACCTGCCGCTCTACAACACCGTCATCCTGCTGCTCTCGGGCACCTGCGTGACCTGGGCGCACCACGCGATCCTGCACAACGACCGCAAGGGCCTGGTCAACGGCCTGACGCTGACCGTGCTGCTCGGCCTGCTCTTCTCCTTCGTGCAGATCTACGAATACATGCACGCGCCGTTCGCCTTCAAGGATTCGATCTACGGCGCGACATTCTTCATGGCGACCGGCTTCCACGGCTTCCACGTCTTCGTCGGCACGGTCTTCCTGCTGGTCTGCCTGCTTCGCGCCATCAACGGTGCGTTTACGCCCAAGCAGCATTTCGGCCTCGAAGCCGCCGCTTGGTACTGGCATTTCGTCGACGTGGTCTGGCTCTTCCTCTTCTTCGCCATCTACATCTGGGGCGGATGGGGCGCACCGGTCGCCCATATGTGAGGGCGTGATGCGATCGAACGTGACGGCCGCAGCAATGCGGCCGTTTTCGTATTCGCGGACCGTTGACAGACGACCGCAATGGAGCGTGACATGAATGAAGACAAGGCCCTCTATCCGCCCGTCGACCCGGTTTCGACCGGACTGCGCGGCCATTGCCCCCGGTGCGGGCAGGGCAAGCTCTTCGACGGCTATCTGAAGCTGAAGCCGCGATGCGCCGCCTGCGGGCTGGACTATTCCTTCATCGATGCCGGCGACGGGCCTGTCGTGTTCGTGCTCTTGATCGTCGGCTTCGTCGTCGTCGGCACGGCACTGTGGATGGAGGTCAGCTACAGCCCGCCGCTCTGGCTGCATTTCATCCTGTGGATCCCGCTCGCCATCGCTTTCGGTCTGGCGCTGACGCGCATGCTCAAGGGCGTGCTGATCGCGCTGCAGTACAGGAACAACGCCCGCCCCGGCGAGATCGACCGCCGAACCGATCACGAGGGCGACCGTGGCTGAGCCGGTGCGGCAGCCCGGCCGCCGCCCGCTCCAGGCGGTCCTTTCCGGCCTCGTCCTTCTGGCCGCGCTCGCCGTGCTCCTGTCGCTCGGCACCTGGCAGATGCAGCGGCTCGCCTGGAAGGAGAAGCTGCTCGCCGACATCGCCGAGCGGCGCACCGAGGCCGCCGTTCCGCTCTCTGCCATCGAGGCGATGAAGGCAGGCGGCGCCGATATCGAATACCGCCCCGTGACCGTGACCGGCACCTTCGAGAACGACCGGGAACGCCATTTCCTGGCGACACACGAAGGGCGATCCGGCTATCACGTCTACACGCCGCTGCGCCTTGCCGACGGCCGCGCCGTCTTCGTCAACCGCGGCTTCGTTCCCTATGACCTGAAGGCGCCCGCGACGCGGCCGGACGGGCAGGCGGCGGGCGAGCGGACCGTCACCGGGCTTGCCCGCGACAGGTTGGTAGGCAAGCCGTCCTCGCTCGTCCCCGACAACGATCTTGCCAAGAACGTGTTCTACTGGAAGGACCTCGACGCCATGGCGGCGAGCGCGGGTGTCGCGCCCGAAACCCTCGTGCCCTTCTTCGTCGATGCCGACGCCACGCCCAATCCGGGCGGCTTTCCCATGGGCGGGGTGACCCAGTTCGACCTGCCCAACAATCATCTGCAATACGCATTGACGTGGTACGGACTGGCATTGGCGCTGGTGGGGGTCGCGGGGCTCTATGCCTGGCGGTCGCGGCGCTGAGGGGCCGGGTGGCGGCTTGGCGCTTTCATCGACGTCAATTTGTGATAAATGCCAGTGGCTTCGCAAAGATGCGAATGACGGCTGGCGGCAAGGCCCGCGGGCACCTACATCAATCAGACACCGGTGACATCCTGACATGGCTTCTTCGACTGCCCTCTCTCCCCTGACGATCCGCCTGTGCGGCCCGCGCGGCTTCTGCGCCGGCGTCGACCGGGCGATCCAGATCGTCGTGCTGGCGCTGAAGGCCTATGGGGCGCCGGTCTATGTCCGCCACGAGATCGTGCACAACCGCTACGTCGTCGAGGGGCTGGAGGCGAAGGGCGCGATCTTTGTCGAGGAACTGGACGAGATCCCCGAGGAGCACCGCGCCCAGCCGGTCGTCTTCTCCGCCCATGGCGTGCCGAAATCGGTGCCCGAGGATGCCGTCTCCCGCAATCTTTTCTACCTCGACGCCACCTGCCCGCTGGTCTCCAAGGTGCACAAGCAGGCCATGCGCCACCAGCGCCTCGGTCGCCATGTCATCCTGATCGGCCATGCCGGCCATCCCGAGGTGATCGGCACGATGGGGCAACTGCCGGAAGGCACCGTCTCGCTCGTCGAGACGATCGAGGATGCCGACGTCTACGTGCCGGCCGATCCCGACAATCTCGGCTTCGTCACCCAGACCACCCTGTCGGTGGACGACACGGCCGGCGTGATCGCGCGGCTGAAGGAGCGCTTTCCCAACCTGACGGCGCCGGCGGCCGATTCGATCTGCTACGCCACCACCAACCGGCAGGAGGCGGTCAAGCAGGCAGCCCCCGGCTGCGACCTCTTCCTCATCGTCGGCGCACCGAATTCGTCCAATTCCAAGCGCCTCGTCGAGGTCGCACTCAGGGCAGGGGCCAGAAAGTCGTTGCTTGTCCAGCGCGCGTCCGAAATCGACTGGAACGGGCTGGGCGAAATCCGTACCGTTGGCCTGTCGGCGGGTGCTTCGGCCCCCGAAGTTATCGTCGACGAGATCATCGAGGCCTTCCGCGCCCGCTACGACACCACGGTCGAACTGGCCGACACGGTGGAGGAGACGGAGAATTTCCTCGTGAACCGCGAACTGCGCAACGTCGAACTGACGACGGCCGACATGGCCTTCGTCAACGGCGAATAGGATGGGGTTAGTGGGAGCTGATTCTGACTTCACGTCTTGGCAATGGATGCTCTTCCTCGCCAACGCAACTGTGGCTCTGGTCATGACATGCGCGTTTGTCGTCGCGATCGGTGGCACTCAGTATCTGTTCTTCAAAGGCTTGGTTCGACGCTTCATGGCCGGCGGATCAACACAACGCTGGGGGGAGAGCGAGGCACAGAAACTGGAGGCGACGTTCAGTCCGCTCATCGACGCGCAGACGGCGACGGCTCGAAAGCGAATCTGGACAGCTTGGAAATTTTTCTTTGCATGCTTCTTCTACTTCATAGCCGTAGTCTTCATCTCGGTCTTATTGGAAAGGTAGGGTGCTGCTCACGATTCCAAGCGTTTGCTTGCGCAATCAGCCGATAGGAAATTTGGCAATGTCACTGGCCGGTGACTTGCCTGGAATGTAAAGGGAAATGGCTCGTTGGCAGTCTATACCGATATCACCGAGGACGACCTCGCCCGCTTCCTGACCGACTACGAGGTGGGGACGCTGCTCTCGTACAAGGGCATCGCCGAGGGCGTCGAGAATTCCAATTTCCTGCTGCACACGACCAAGGGCGCCTTCATCCTGACGCTCTACGAAAAGCGCGTCGATCCGAAGGACCTGCCGTTCTTCCTCGGCCTGATGCATCATCTGGCCGATCGCGGCCTGAGCTGCCCGCTGCCGCTGTCGCGCAAGGACGGCGCGTTGCTGGGCGAGCTTTCCGGCCGGCCCGCCGCCATGATCACCTTTCTCGAGGGCATGTGGCTGCGCAAGCCGGCGGCGAAGCACTGCCGCGAGGTCGGCCGGGCGCTGGCGGAGATGCATGTCGCGGGCGCGGGCTTCCAGCTCACCCGCAGGAATGCGCTCTCCGTCGACGGCTGGCGGCCGCTCTGGGACAAGTCCGCCGCCCGCGCCGACGAGGTCGAGCCAGGCCTGCAGGACGAGATTGCCGAGGAACTGGCCTTCCTCGAAAGCCACTGGCCGAAGACGCTGCCCCACGGCGTCATCCATGCCGATCTCTTCCCCGACAACGTCTTCTTCATCGGCGATCAGCTCTCCGGCCTGATCGATTTCTACTTCGCCTGCAACGACACCTTTGCCTATGACGTCTCCATCTGCCTCAACGCCTGGTGCTTCGAGAAGGACGGCTCGTTCAACCTGACCAAGGGCATGGCGCTGCTGGATGGCTACGAGCAGGTGCGGCCGCTGAACGGCGCAGAACTGCGCTCGCTGCCGCTGCTCGCCCGCGGCTCGGCGCTGCGCTTCTTCCTCACGCGCCTCTACGACTGGCTGACGACACCGCCGGGCGCGCTCGTCGTGAAGAAGGATCCGCTCGAATACCTGAGGAAGCTGCGCTTCCATCGCCAGGTGAAGTCGGCGGAAGAATACGGCCTTGTGCGATGACGGTGCACAGATGAAGCATGTCGATATTTTCACCGACGGGGCCTGCTCGGGCAATCCGGGGCCGGGCGGCTGGGGTGCGGTGCTGCGCTATGGCGAGGTCGAGAAGGAGCTCTCCGGCGGCGAGCCGCAGACGACCAACAACCGCATGGAGCTTCTGGCCGCGATCTCCGCGCTCGACGCTCTCAAGGCGCCCTGCGAGGTCGATCTCTACACGGACTCCAAATACGTCATGGACGGCATCGAGAAGTGGATCCACGGCTGGAAGAAGAACGGCTGGAAGACAGCCGACAAGAAGCCGGTCAAGAACGGCGAGCTCTGGCAGGCCCTCGACGAAGCCCGCCGCCGCCACAAGGTGACGCTGCACTGGGTCAAGGGCCACGCCGGCCACCCGGAAAACGAACGGGCCGACGAACTCGCGCGCATGGGCATGGAGCCGTTCAAGAAGCGGTGAGAGCGCACGATGTTTGACCTCGAAGCATGCGCGGAGAGTGCCCGGTCAGGCCGGCTGCAGTGTTGGGTGCTGGACTATCTTGCAAGCGGCTACTGGGCGAACCATGGGCTTCGCGACGGGCTCCTGCTTCAGGAGCGCCATTGGATCGGTCCCGTCTCCCTGGAGCTTTCACGGCTGGAGCGCTGTTGCGGACCGGAGGCCGGAATGGCCTATCGTGTCCCCGGCGATGTGTGGAGCGAGCGGATCGACGTCATTTCCGACGGCCTCGTCGATGCGGAAAGCTTGCCGCCCCTGATCGTCGAATGGCAAGGGGGGCGTCTTCTTGTCCGCGACGGAAACCACCGCCATGCCGCGATGAAGTTGAAGGGCTGGACGTCCTGTTTCGCCGTCATCTGGTGCAATCGCGAAGAAGACTACCGGGCGGCGCTTTCGCATATTGCCTAACGGTCGAAACGAGAATGGGGGACCGGTCGCTCCCGCCGCGTGACGCATCTTGCGTCTTTCGCGGCAGGAGGAATTTTACCGCCAGATGAGCTCGGTTTTTAGAGCTGCCCGATCATCGCCGCCGCCGCCGAGACGGTCGCCTGGCCGGGGCTTTCCTCGATGTTGAGCGTCTTGACCACGCCGTCCTCGACCAGCATCGAGTAGCGCTTGGAGCGCACGCCGAGGCCGTTGGGGGTGAGGTCGATGTCGAGGCCGACAGCCTTGGCGAACTGGGCGCTGCCGTCGGCGAGGAAGCGGATCTTGCCGAGGCCGCCGGTCTCCTTGGCCCATGCGGTCATGACGAACGGGTCGTTGACGGCGATGACGGCGATCTCGTCTACGCCCTTGGCGAGGATCGCGTCGCGGTTCTCCAGATAGCCGGGCAGGTGGTTCAGCGAGCAGGTCGGCGTGAACGCGCCGGGAACGGCGAAGAGCACGACGCGCTTGCCCTTGAACAGATCGCCGGTCGAGACCTCCGCCGGGCCGTCCGCGGTCGGTTCCTTGAGCTTCAGGTCGGGCAGTTTCTCTCCTACGGCAATCGTCACGATCGTTCTCCTTGGCTTGTCTTCGCCGCGCGAATTGCGCCGGCGGTCGGCCGCGGATAATAGGCGCTGGTCAGTCGATGACAAGCGGCATTTCCATCGCCCGGCCGCCGCTCTCGGCGGTGAAGAGAAGGGCAGCGTCATCGAGGCTGGCCGCCTTCGGCTTGTGCCGCAGCGGGACGTCAACGCGGTAGGACTCGCCGCTGCGCACCGGTGCCGCCCCGGTCTCGAACTGGAAGCCCTCCGGCCCGGAAACGAACACCTGCAGCGGCTTCTCCGCCGAAGGCTCCGGCGCGGTGAAGGTGACGGAAAGGGCGCTGCCCTCGGTGTTCCAGCGGGCCTCTGTGACGGCGAAGTCGGGCGAGGCAGCCGCCGGCAGGGCAGCCTCGGCAGCCGCCGCCATCGCGGCCTCGATCGGGTTGGCGACGGACACCTTGGCCATGTCCACCGAAAGCTCCGCCTGCAGCGGGATGCAGATGTTCTCGCAGACGCCGAGGAAGACCGAGGCCGTGATGCGATCGCCCTGCGTCGCCTGCTGCCGCTTCAGCGTCAGCGGCAGGGCGAGCGAGCGGTCGTAGCCGGTATAGGCGGTGAAGCCGTCGGAAAAGCGCTTGGGCAGGGGAAAGCGGATCGCCTCCACGACCAGCCCGCTCTCCGGCGCCATCGTGACCGTCGGCGAGATCCCGCTCTCGCCCGGATCGCGCCAGTAGGTCTTCCAGCCCGGCTGCAGCTCGATGTCGAGGAGGGCGGGAATGCGCCCGTCCGCCTCCTCCGGCAGCACGATCAGCCTGACGCGGCCGCCCTCCGTCTCCGCCCAGGGTGAGGTTGCAGCCGAGCCCGCCCCCGGCGAGATCGCCAGCAGCGCGAGGGCAAGGAGAGGGAAGCGAAAGCCTGTCTGAAAACCTGTCATGGGATCACGATCTATGCGTTCACGGCGGCGATTGCGTGGCTCCGGCCGGCCTTTTCGAAGATGCTCACTTGAATGGTGAAGCCGCTGTCCCAGTTCTTTACAATGTTCCTCCCGCAGCGTCGAACAAAAGCGTCGGAGCGACCAGAAGGCGCTTTTCATTTCGGTGCGAATTGATAGGCTGTTTGCATTATGGCGATGTCGGTCCTGAAAAACAGACGAGAACGGGGCTTTCTTGACGGTCAATTCCTGATCGCCATGCCGGGCATGCTCGACAAGAATTTCGAGCGCACCGTCGTCTATATCTGCGCCCATTCCGACGACGGGGCCATGGGCTTCGTCATCAACCGCCCGCAGCAGATGAGCTTCACCGACGTCCTGCTGCACCTCCAGCTGGTCGAGGAGGACGAGGTGATCCGCCTGCCGTCACGCACCATCGATTTCCCAATCCGCTCCGGCGGCCCGGTCGAGAGCGGCAGGGGCTTCGTGCTCCACTCAGACGACTATTCGTCCGAATCCAGCATCCCGGTCAGCGACGATATGAGCCTGACGGCCACCCTCGACATCGTCCGCGCCATTTCGCGCGGCGAGGGGCCGAAACGCGGGCTGCTGATGCTCGGCTATGCCGGCTGGGGCGCCGGGCAGCTGGAGAACGAGATCGTCTCCAACGGCTGGCTGACCTGCCCGGCATCCGAAGACCTGATCTTCGACACGCCGGTCGAGGCGAAGTACGACCGTGCGCTCGCGCTGATGGGCGTCACCCCGGCCATGCTGTCCATGGAAGCCGGGCACGCCTGAGCGTCTTGCGCGCCTCCGGGCTCCCAAGGCGTTCCCGGTTCGCCGCGGCGGAACCTGTCCGGTCGATGGGCGCTGTGCGCGGACCCTTTCCGACAGCAATCGTGCCCGGAGGTCGCCATGCGTCTCTTCCAATGTGAATCCTGCGGGCAGACCCTGCATTTCGGCAATCGCGCCTGCGTGCGCTGCGGCTCCCGGCTCGGCTTCGATGTCGGCGACATGCGCCTCCATGCGCTGGCGCCGATGGCGGAGGAGGGGACATGGGAGATCGAGGGCCGCGCGGGCCAGGGCTTCCGCTTCTGCGACAATGCCGCAATCGACGTCTGCAACTGGCTGGTGCCGGTCGAGAGCGGCGACGCCTTCTGCGCCGTCTGCATCCATAACCGCATCGTGCCGACCACCGATCCGGTCGGGCTGGAGCGCTGGCGGCGGATCTCGGCCGCACAGCACCACCTGTTCTATTCGCTGCTGCGCTGGAACCTGCCGCATCCGACCCGCGAGCAGCAGCCCGACGGCGGGCTGGTCTTCGACTTCCTCGCCGACGATGTCGATGCGAACGGCAATGTCGTGCCGGCGATGACCGGCCACGAGGACGGACTGATCAGCCTCAGGGCGGCGGAGGCCGACGACGACGTGCGCGAAGCCGTGCGCGTCGCCATGGACGAGCGCTACCGTTCGCTGCTCGGCCATCTGCGACACGAGATCGGCCATTTCTACTGGGGCCAGCTTCTTGCCGACGAGGCCGACCTCGCGCGCGCCCGCGAACTCTTCGGCGACGAGCGCGAGGACTATGGCGCGGCACTCGAGCGTCATTACCAGGCCGGCCCGCCGCCCGACTGGCAGCAGCGCTTCATCAGCACCTATGCCAGCGCGCATGCGGCGGAAGACTTCGCCGAATGCTGGGCGCACTATCTGCACATCGTCGATACGCTGGAGACGGCCCGCGCCTTCGGGCTCAATACGGATCCGCGGGGAGGGAACGACGAACTGGAGGCGACGGTCGATTTCGACCCCTATCGCGTCATCAGCGCCGACCGGCTGGTCGATGCCTGGATCCCGCTCAGCGTCGCCGTCAACGAGATCCAGCGCTCCATGGGACAGCCGGACAGCTATCCCTTCGTTCTCTCCCAGCCGGTGGTCGAGAAGCTGGAATTCATCCGCGGCATCGTCGCCAGGGCGCACCGCTGACCGCAGCACGAGGCGGACTGCGAGGGGCAGGGCGTGAGCGCGCTCAGGCGCGCTTCATCAGGGGAAATCGTTCCTTCAAAAGCCGCAGCACCGAATCGTAGTTGATCGGCGGGCCGAACAGGTAGCTCTGGCCGTATTCGCAGCCCATCCGCCCGAGTTCGATCGCGTCCTCCTCGGTCTCGATGCCTTCGGCGACGACCTGCATCTCCATCTCCCGCGCCATCGAGATCACCGAGCGCAGCAGGACGGTCCGCTTGTCGGAACTGTCGCGCACCAGCGCCTTGTCGATCTTGATCGTATCGAAGGGGAAGCGGGTGAGATAGGCGAGCGAGGAATAGCCGGTGCCGAAGTCGTCGAGCGCCAGCCCGAGCCCGGCCTCGCGCAGCTTGTTGAGCACGAGCCGCGCCTGCTCGGCGTTTTCCATGACGACCGATTCCGTCAGCTCGAACTTCAGCTTGTGCGGCTCGCAGCGCGTCTTGGACAGCACGGCGCGGACGTCGTTGTAGAGCTCGTTGTTCAGGAGCTGCGCGCTCGAAAGATTGACTGAGACGAAGATCGGCAGGTCGCCGGTCTGCAACTGCCAGTCCATAAGGTCGCTTGCCGCCTTGTCGAAGGCGAATGCGCCGAGCTGGCTGATCAGGTCGGACTGCTCGGCGACGGGGATGAATTCCTCCGGCGAGATGCTGCCGCGCTTGGGATGCTCCCAGCGCATCAGCGCCTCGAAACCAGCGACCTCCGCATCCGACAGCCGCACGATCGGCTGGTAGACGAGGGAAAGCTCCTTGCGCTCGATCGCGCGGCGCAGGTCCGTCTCCATCTGCAGCCGGTCCGTGCCCATGGTGCGGAAGGCCGGGCGGAACGGCTCGACGCGGTTGCCGCCGGCCTTCTTCGCCCGGTACATGGCAAGCTCGGCGTCGTTGAGCAGGCTTGCCGCGTCCTGTTGCTGATCGAGCCAGGAGACGAGGCCGATCGAGGCGGTCAGGATGATCTCGCGGTTGGCGAAGTTGATCGGCACGGTGATCGCCTTGGAGACCGCATCGGCGAAATCGGCGACCTTGGCCGGATCGCGCTCCGAAAGCAGGATCAGGCCGAACTGGTCGCCGGAAAGCCGCGATAGCGTGTCCTGCGGCTTCAGGAGCCGGCGCAGGCGCCGCGACAGCGCTACCAGGATGTTGTCGCCGGCGGCGATCCCGAGCGCGTCGTTCACCTGCTTGTAGCGGTCGATGTCGATCGCCAGCACCGTCGGGCGTACCGCCTCGCCGGAACCCGCGATCGACAGAACCGATTGCAGCCGGTCGAGGAACACCTGGCGGTTGGGCAGGCCGGTCAGGTTGTCGTGCAGCGCGTCCTGCAGCAACCGGTCGACGGAATTGCGCTGCTCGGTGATGTCGACGATCGTGCCGACGCAGCGGATGATCTCGCCATTGGCGCCCAGCACCGGCCGGGCGCGGATCGCCAGCCAGTGGTAGTGGCCGTCCTCGGCGCGGACTCGGAACTGGTGGTTCAGCCGGCCGCGGCGGTGCTCCAGGAGCACGTCGAGCGTGGCGCGGAAACGGTCGCGGTCGTCGGGGTGCAGCCGCGGCAGCCAGTTGCGGGCGGCCCCGTGCATGACGCCGGGCGAAAGGCCGAGCTGGGCGGAAATGTCGGGAATGGTGACGACGCGGTCGCGCGCCACGTCCCAGTCCCACACCGTGTCGCCCGAACCGGTCAGCGCCAGCGACTGGCGCTCGAGGTCGGAGAACAGGCCCTGCTGGTAGGCGCCGCCGGCAAAGGCGTGCTGCATCACCGTGAACCCCATCAGGAGCACGATCAGCACCAGGCCGCCGCCGAGTGCGGGCTGGATGATGTCGTTGTCGAGCCGCCCGGTCACCGTCATCCACGCGCCGAACAGCCAGACGAGGATCAGCGCCCAGGCAGGCACGAGCAGGATCGCCCGGTCGTAGCGGTTGAAGCCGAGATAGGCGATCAGGATGATGCCGGCGGAAGCCGTCAGCGCGAACGAAAGACGCGCGATGCCGGCGGCGATCGGCGGGTCGTACACAGCCACCCCAAACAGCAGCCCGAGGCCGAGGATCCAGGCGAGCGTGGCGTAGGAGAGGTGGGCGTGCCAGCGGTTCAGGTTCAGGTAGGTGAACAGGAACACGACGAGGCCGACGGCGAGCGAAACCTCCGTCCCCGCCCGCCATATCCGCTCGTCGCCGGCGGTGATGCTGATGAGCTTCGACAGGAAGCCGAAATCGACGCAGATATAGCCGAGCACCGCCCAGGCGAGGGCGGCCGTCGCCGGCAGCATCGAGGTGCCCTTGACGACGAACAGGATGGTGAGAAACACCGCGAGCAGGCCGGCGATCCCGAGCACGATGCCGCGATAGAGCGTGAAGGCGTTGACCGTGTCCTTGTAGGCGTCCGGTTCCCACAGGTAGATCTGCGGAAGGTCCGGCGTCGCCAGTTCCGCCACGAAGGTGACGACCGTGCCCGGGTTCAGCGTGATGCGGAACACGTCCGCCTCCTCGCTCTGCTGGCGGTCGAGGGCGAAGCCTTCGCTGGGCGTAATGGAGAGAATGCGCTGCGAGCCGAGGTCGGGCCAGAACAGCTTGGAGCGCACCAGCCGGAAATGCGGCGCGACGATCACGCGGTCGATCTGCTCCTCGGAGATGTTGGCGAGCGCGAACACCGCCCAGTCGCCCTCGTGCGAGGGGTTGCTCGCCCGCACCTCGATGCGGCGCACGATGCCGTCTGTGCCCGGCGCCGTGGAGACCTGGAAGGCGTCGCCGCGCCCGGTATAGATCTCCGTCGTCGCCGTCAGGTCGAGTGCCGTGTCGTCGCGGGAGATCTGCACCGGCTCGACCGCCTGCGCGGTCGACACGAGCGGGCCGACCAGCGAGAGCGCCGCCAGAAGGGTAAGGGCGAGCACCCGGCTGACGAACAGCAGTGTCGGCACGAAACGGATTGTCATTGGAACGCTAATTTCCTGTCGTCTGCGGGTCCAGCAGCCCTCTCTCCGGCGCGGCCAGAATTCGCGGCTGGGCCCTGTCCCCTGCCAGCAGCGAATACATCACGTGGTCGCGCCACTCCCCGTTTATCTTCAAATATTCCCTCAGGTAGCCTTCGCGCTGAAAGCCGGCCTTTTCAAGGAGGCGGATGCTCCGCTCGTTGTCAGGAATACAGGCTGCCTCGATACGGTGCAACTGAAGCTCCCCAAAGATATAGGGGATGGCCAGTTTCAGGGCGGAAAGCATGTGGCCGCAGCCGGCATGGCGCTCGCCCATCCAGTAGCCCACCATGCAGCATTGCGAGGCGCCGCGGCGGATGTAGCCGATCGTCAGGCCGCCCAGAAGCAGTTGCTGCTCTTCGGCCTTGAGGAAGAGAAACAGCGGCAGCGCCTGGCCGCTGGCGAATTCCTGCTCGTTGCGCACGACGCGGGCACGGAAGGAACTCTCGGAAAGCTCGTCGTTGCGCCAGGTCGGCTCCCAGGGCTCGAGAAAACGCCTGCTTTCGGAGCGAAGCGGATACCACTGGCGATAATCGGCAAATCGCGGAAGGCGCAGGAAATGCGTTTCGCTTTCGAGCGTCACGGTGTCGGACTGCCGCGACAGGAACCGAAAGACCGATCGTGCCATGCATTCTCTCCGTTGCGCCGACCGCGCCGCCTTGTGTCCAACACTAGGACAATGCCGGCGATCCCGTCAAACCGGATGTTGCCCTGCGCCCTCGCCGTCGTTCGTTTGGGCACGGCCTCCCGTAGGCGGTCGCCGGCGCATGACGTCAAAGGACCGTCGCGGGGTGATCCGCGACGGTCCTCTCAGGTCCTGTCGTGACGACTGCCGGCCCGGAGGCGGCGCCTCAGCCTGCGGCGCGCTGCGGCAGGGCGCTGCGGGTCAGCGAGCCGATGATGTCGCTGGCGGAAGCGAGCTGCTCCAGCGGGCCGATGGCCGAAAGGGTGGGGTGGGTGTCGAAGAACAGCCGGCCGGCGAGGTCGGTCAGCCGATCGACGGTGATGCCTTCGAGGCGCTCCATCAGTTCGTCGTTCGGGATCGGCCGGCCGTAGAGCATCATCTGCCGCGCGATCTGGCCGGCGCGGGCCGCCGGGCTTTCCTGGCCCATCAAAAGCTGCGCGCGGATCTGGGCGCGGGCCCGGTCGATCTCCTGCTGGTCGATCCGGTCGGCCGACTTGCGCAGTTCCTCGACGATCACCGGCACCAGTTCCGGCAGGTTCTCGCCGCCGGTCGCCGCATGGATGCCGAAGATGCCGGTGTCGGAAAAGCCCCAGTGGAAGGCATAGACGGAATAGCAAAGCCCGCGATGCTCGCGCACCTCCTGGAACAGCCGCGAGGACATGCCGCCGCCGAGGATGTTGGCCAGGATCTGCGAACAGTAGAAGTCGCGCGCATGATAGGCCTTGCCCTCGAAACCGAGCAGCACCTGCGCGTCCATCAGGTCGCGCGTCTCGCGCACGTCGCCACCGGTATAGTGGGCTTCCTCGAGCACCGGCGGCGCGGATGGGGTCTGCGGCAGCGCCGCGAAGCGTTTCTCGACGTCCTTGACGAAGCTGTCGTGCTCGACCGCGCCGGCGGCGACCACGAACATGCGGTCGGTCGTGTAGTTGCGGCCGAGATAGTTGCGGATCTGCGCCGGCTGAAAGGAGAGCACCGTCTCCGGCGTGCCGAGGATCGCCCGGCCGATCGTCTGGTCGCGATAGGCGACCTCGGAGAACTTGTCAAAGATCACGTCATCAGGCGTGTCGTTGGCCGCCCCGATCTCCTGCAGGATGACGTGCTTTTCCCGCGACAGTTCCTCCTCGTCGAATTCCGATTCCGTCAGGATGTCGGCGAGGATGTCGGTGGCGAGCGGCACGTGGTCCTTGAGCACGCGGGCGTAGTAGGAGGTGGTCTCGGTGGAGGTGGCGGCATTGACCTCGCCGCCGACGTTCTCGATCTCCTCGGCGATCTCGCGGGCAGTGCGGCGCGCCGTGCCCTTGAAGGCCATGTGCTCGAGCAGGTGGGCGATGCCGTGCTCGTCGGTGGTCTCGTTTCGGGAGCCGGACTTGATCCACACGCCGAGGGCGACGCTCTCCAGATGCGGCATGGTCTCGGTGACGACCGTCAGACCTGACGGCAGCCTGGTGCACTCAACTTTCATGTTCCGACTTTCCGCGATCGCTAAGCCCGAATTCGGGAGTGTCTGCCGATGAAGGCTTCAACGGTATCCAGTTCCGGATCCAGGATTTCGAACCGCTCCTCCCTTTGCATCATGCCAGCAAGCCACGACGGAAGCGCCGGGTCAATACCGCTGGCCGATTTTACCGCGGCGGGGAATTTGGCCGGATGGGCGGTCGAAAGCGTGACCATCGGGCTCGCCGCGCGGGCGTTCTTCGCCGCCACGAAGACGCCGGTCGCCGTGTGCGGATCGAGCAGGTAGCCGGTCTTTTCAAGCGTTTCGGCGATCGTCGCGGCGACCTGCTTCTGCGTCGCGCGGCCGGCGCGGAATTCCTTGCGGATCGTCTTCAGCGCCTTCTCGCCGATCTCGAAGGCGCCCGATTGCTTGAGCCTGTCCATCGCGGAGCGGACCGCCTGCGGATCGCGGCCATGGGCCTCGAACAAAAGCCGCTCGAAGTTCGACGAGATCTGGATGTCCATCGACGGCGAGGTGGTGGCGATGACGCCGCGCATCTCGTAGCGCCCGGTCTTGAGCGTGCGCGCCAGGATGTCGTTGTCGTTGGTGGCGATCACCAGCCGGTCGACGGGAAGGCCCATGCGCTTGGCGACGAAGCCGGCGAAGATGTCGCCGAAATTGCCCGTGGGAACTGTGAAGGAGATCTTCCGGTCCGGTGCGCCGAGTGCGACGGCACTCGTGAAATAGTAGACGATCTGGGCCATGATGCGCGCCCAGTTGATCGAGTTGACGCCGGAAAGCTGCATCTTCTCGCGGAACGCCCGGTCGTTGAACATCGCCTTGACGAGGTTCTGGCAGTCGTCGAAGTTGCCGTTGACCGCGATCGCATGCACGTTGCCGGCACTCGACGTGGTCATCTGCCGCTGCTGCACCGGCGAGACCTTTCCGTGCGGGAAGAGAATGAAGATGTCGGTGCGCTCGCGTCCCGCAAAGGCGTCGATGGCGGCCCCGCCGGTATCGCCCGAGGTGGCGCCGACGATCGTGGCGCGCTCGCCGCGCTCGGCCAGCACATGGTCCATAAGCCGTGCCAGCAACTGCATCGCCACGTCCTTGAAGGCGAGCGTGGTGCCGTGGAAGAGTTCGAGGATGAAGTCGTTCGACCCGGTCTGCACCAGCGGCGCCACGGCCGGATGGCGGAAGGTGGCATAGGCCTCGGCGATCATCGCCTTGAGCGTCTCGTCTTCGATCTCGCCGCCGACGAAGGGCGAAAGCACGGCGAAGGCGACCTCCTGGTAGCTCATGCCGCGCATCGCCCTGATCTCCTTCTTCGAGAACGAGGGCCATTCCTTCGGCACGTAGAGCCCGCCGTCGCTGGCAAGTCCCGCCAGCAGCGCATCGCAGAAGCCGAGGGTAGGGGCCTCGCCCCGCGTCGAAATGTACTTCACGTGATCATCCCTGAAAGTGAGCGACAGGCCTGCGATGGGCAGGCTTCTGGAGGGCGGGCATGGCGGGCGGCGGAGCCGGTCTGTGCAGGACGGTGGTCACGAAACATCCTTCTGTTCGGTCGCGGTCCCTGCCGCGCCCTCTGGACATATCCGAACCGGGCGGCATGCGCGGTTCCCGTTGCGGCGGACGATGGCAAAGCCGCTCGCCCGAAGCCTTCTCCGTCGCATGTTTCTCCAAGGGGAATCCTGCCATGCGGACCGATGCAGCAAAAAGTGGAAGGCCGGTTTTGGACAATCGATTTTTTGCCGCACCGCTGCTATAGAGCATCCGCGAGGGTCGAGAAAGGCCCGTTTTTTATAAGTTGTAGCGGGCGCCAGAAGTCCGAATGCAGGGGTGAGACACACGTGATTGGTAAGACACGCCGCCTTCTCGGCATCTCTCTACTCGCCATCGCCGCAGGGTGCAGCCAGACCGACAAGCCGGGCGAAATGGGCGTCGCCGGCGGCATCGGACAGCAGGCCTCGCAGCCGTCGGTCATCCAGGGTGCCTGCCCGCAGGTCTACCTGCGCGAAGGCACCGCCGTGCACCGGGCCTATGCCCGCGGCGCGAAGGACGATCCGCAAAAGCTGCTCTACCAGGCGACGCTGTCCGCCACCACGCGCCAGTGCGTGCAGAACGAGAGCAACCTGACGGTCACCGTCATGGCGCAGGGCCGCGTCGTTTCCGGTCCCGCAGGCGCCTCCGGCGCCGTCACGCTGCCCATCCGCGTCGCCGCCACCGACGGCAGCAAGACGCTCTATTCCAACCTCAGCAAGTTCAGCGTGACGATCCCGCCGGAAGGCACGGCGCAATACGTCTTCACCGACGCACAGGTCGTCCTCCCCGGCGGCGCCGGCAGCTTCTCCAAGATCTACGTCGGCTTCGACGAGGGGCCGTACAATACGCAGTGAAGAGAGGCAGTAGCCAATAGCCAATAGCCAATAGCCAATAGCTGGGGCGCCTTCCGGCGCTTGCCGGGCGAGGCTGCTGCAGATTGTCCGCAAGACGCGTTTCGACTAGAGTTGATGATGGCTTGGGCACTTGGCGCCGGGCGGAAGAATTTCCAAGCTCCCGGTGCAGGATTGCTCGGGCCCAGCACGACCGCGGCCTTCTTTTCGGCGTCCATGCAACGCGGGAAGGAGTGTTCGCTTGCCGATGCAGAACTCGTGAGCGAGGTGCAGAGGTGGAACAGAACTCACAGATCGGTCCAGCCGTACCTGACGACTTCCCTGCCATTCGAGCCTTGTGCAACGGCTTCCTCGACTGGTGCCGGTCACGCTATGGCGAGAACGCCTGGTTCGTCGACCGCTACTACACGCCGGAACAATGGGCCGCGCTTCTGGACAGCCTGCCGAGGATTCATGCGGCTCCGGATGGAGATATCCTTGTTGCCCGCCTGAACGGAAAGGTGGTCGGCTGCGTGATGATGCAGCGGATCGATGACCGCACCTGCGAGATGAAGCGCATGTTCATCAGCCCGGAGGGGCGGGGCTTGGGGCTCGGCCGTCGCCTCGCCGAAAGCATCGTGCGCGTCGCTGCCGAGCGGGGCTACGCCATCATGCGGCTGGATACCGGGCGCAACCACGATGAGGCGCTTGGCCTCTACCGCTCTCTCGGTTTCGAAGAGATCGCGCCCTACTACGATGCGCCTCCCGAACTGCACAACCATCTCATTTTCATGGAAGCCCCTCTTGCGGCGGGGTAGTTCCGTCGCCCCGAGGGATACATGCCTACTGCCTCACCCTCACATCGCCTCCTGCCACTCCGCCAGTGCCGCGATCACGCCCGGCAGGTCGCTCATGCGCGAGATCACCGTCTCGGCGCCGGCGTCTGTCAGCCGGTCGGCATGCGAGGGGTAGGTGTGCGAGGCGCCGGTGAAGCCGACGACGCGCATGCCGGCGGCCCGCGCCCCGTGGATGCCGTGCACGGAATCCTCGACCACCAGCGTGCGGGCCGGATCGGCGCCGAACTGGGCCGCACCGTGCAGGAAGATGTCCGGCTTCGGCTTGACCCGGTCGGGGCCGAGGTCCTTGGCCGAATAGATGTGCGGCGCGAAGATCTCCTTCAGCCCGACCCGCGTCAGCATCAGGTCCAGCCGGTGCGATGCCGAGTTGGAGCAGATGCAATAGGGACGGCGCAGCCGCGACAGGGCGAACTTGACGCCGTCGATCACCTTGACCTCGTTGGCCAGCCGCGCGTCGAGCAGCTTCTCCGACTTGTCGAGCAGCGTTGCCGAAAGCGGGATGGAGGCCTCGCGCTCGATGGTGAGCAGGATGTTGTGCCAGGTCATGCCGGCGAAGCGTTCGCCCATTTCCTCGACGCCGATCGGATAGCCGGCTTCGGTCAGGAGGCGGGATTCGACCTCCGCCGCGATGATTTCGGAATCGACGAGAACGCCGTCGCAATCGAAAATGATGAGGTCGAAACCTTCCATGGAAACTGTCCTATCGGGAGGGGCGTGACGCCGGCGCGACCGCGGTGCGGCGCAAGATGGATATGCGGAGGCATGTATACGATGCGGCCGCAAAGCTCAACATCGGCTGCCGGCCTCGGACATGCATCGGCGCGCTCGACAGGCCCGGCCGGGCCTTCTATCAGTAGCGCATGACGAACAGCCAAGACGATACGATCGCAAGCCGCATCAGCCGCGTTCTCGCCGAACGGATCATCTCCGGCGCGCTGCCGCCCGGCGCGCGGTTGCGGCAGGACCATCTGGCCGAGGAATTCGGCGCCAGCCATGTTCCGGTCCGCGAGGCGTTCCGGCGGCTGGAGGCGCAGGGGCTGGCCGTCAGCGAGCCGCGCCGCGGCGTGCGCGTTGCAGCCTTCGATCTGGCCGAGGTGCGCGAGGTGGCCGAGATGCGCGCGGCGCTCGAGGTGCTGGCCTTGCGCCACGCCATTGCCAACCTGACGCCTGCCATCCTCGATCGGGCGGCCGAGGCGACCGCGGCGGCCGATGCCGCGCGCGACGTGCGCGCCTGGGAGGCGGCCAACCGCGCCTTCCACCGCCTGATCCTGGAGCCCTGCGCCATGCCGCGCCTCATGGCCTCGATCGACGACCTGCATGCCGCCAGCGCCCGCTTCCTCTTTTCCGCCTGGCAGTCGAGCTGGCAGCCGCGCACCGACCACGATCATCGCGCCATCCTCGCAGCACTCGGGAACGGCAACGGCGAGGAGGCCGTCTCGATCCTCGGCCGCCACGTGCAGTGGATCGGCCGCACGCCCGTGCGCAACGCCACCGGCGAGACCCGCGAGATCTTCTCGATCGTCGGCTGACGGGCGGTTGTCCGGGTCGTCGGACGCGCAATCTGTGAGTTATCTATAATTCTTTTCTCGCGCCGAAAGTCCGAATTTCCGGGGCATTTGCGCGCGTTTTGCCTGCCGGCGCCGCGCCCGTGCCGCCGTTCTCCTGCTTGACGGCTCGGCGATTTTCGGCCTAGCTTCAAAATTATAGATAATTATTCCGGTTATCTATAAGTCTCGTCAGGAGGATATTGATGTTCCAACTCGCTGCCGCCGGCCCGTCCGGTTTCGATCCCTTGCGCCTCAATGCGCGCTCGGTGCCGATGCGCATCGCCTTCGTGCTGGCCGGCACGCTGGCGCTGGCGCTCGCCTCGCGCATCAGCGTGCCGATGGTGCCGGTGCCGATCACGATGCAGACCTTCGCCGTCACCATGATCGGCGCGCTCTACGGCTGGCGGCTCGGCACGCTGACCGTGCTGGCCTGGCTCGGCGAGGGCATGGCCGGCCTGCCGGTGCTTGCCGGCGGGGCAGGCGGCATCGCCCATTTCGCCGGGCCGACCGCGGGCTACCTCGTCTCCTTCCCGCTGATGGCGGCCATGGTCGGCTGGCTGGCCGAACGCGGCTGGACCGGAAGCCGGATCGTTGCGAGCTTCGCGGCGCATTTTGCCGCCAACATCTTCTGCCTGGCGCTCGGCGGCGCGTGGCTGGCGACGCTGATCGGCTTGGAGAAGGCGCTGATGCTGGGCGTCGTCCCCTTCGTGCTCGGCGCGCTGCTGAAGTCCGCGCTCGCCGCCGCCGTGCTCAAGGCCGTCGCACCCCGGCCTGTGCACGACCTGTCCTGACCGGCAGCACGCACCGTGACCGTCCGGCTCCGCGCCCATCACCTGCTCTGCATGTTGACCTTCGTCGGCAAGGGCTACAGCCCCGCCTTCGTCGACAACTACAGGGCGATCGCCCGCCGGCTTTCGGCGGGCGAGACCATCCTCGTCGTCGAGGGGCCGGACGACATCTGCGCACCGCTCATGGACGGCGACACCCACTGCCGCGACGAAAGCGTTGCCGGGCGCGACCGGCAGGCAGCGGAGGCCGTATCCGTCCTCACCGGGACGGCCGCGGCCGCAGGCACGACCATCGTGCTGGACGAGGCGCTGCTGGAGCGCCTGCGCTCCGCCTTCGCCGGCGGTGATCTGCGCACCGCCTGCAGCGGCTGCGAGTGGGGCGATCTCTGTTCGCGCGTCTCAGCCCACGGCTTTCCCGGCGTCCTCGTGGGCAGGTCGCCGGCCACCGGCGAAGGCTGTTGAAGTGTCGCCGCAGCCGCTTCACGCGCTGCCGCAACGGAGCGAATCGAACTGTGAAGGTCGCCCGCCAAGCCCCGAATTCGATTCGGTTTTCGGAAATGCCGCCTTGCTCAGCGGCGCTCCGGCTGCGGGAACAGGTCGAGGAATTGCCGCTCGCCTTTCGGCGTGAAGCGGATCGCGCGGCTATCCTCGCTGCGCCTCGCCCAGCCCATCTCGATGAAGCGCGAAAGCAAGGCCTCGCCGAGCGAGCCGGCAAGATGCGAGCGCCGCTCGCTCCAGTCGAGGCAGGTGCGGCAGACCGGCCGCCGCTGGCTCCTGAGCCCGGTGACGTCGATGCCGATCCCGGCCATCTTCGCTTCGCCCTCGGCAGTCAGCGCCGCATCGTCGCCGTCGATTGCGACATGCCCGTCGGCGACCAGCCGGTCGAGCATGCGCACGCCGAAGTCGCCGGCAAGGTGGTTGTAGCAGACGCGCGCCTTGCGCAGCGCCGGATCCTTCGGGCCGGGCCGGGCGCGCAGGAAACCGCGATGGGCGGCAAAGCCCATCAGCCCCTCCAGCATCAGCCCCACCTCGTCGTCGGCGAGCGCGAAATAGCGATGCCGTCCCTGCTTGCGCTGGCTGACGAGGCCGCCCGCTTCCAGCTTCGCTAGATGCGAGCTCGCCGTCGAAAGGGTGATGCCGGCTGCGCCTGCAAGCTCCGTCGCCGTCAGCGCCCGGCCGCCCATCAGCACGGTCAGCATGTTGGCGCGGGCGGGATCGCCGATCAGCGCGCCGATCTGGGCAATGTCCGGTCCTTCTTTCATACTTCGATCGTAACCGAAGCATTGCAGCTGCGCAACATGCCATCCTGCAGTCATCGAAACAGAGAAGGACGCAACGATGATCACCTGCTTCATCCGCTACGAGATCGACCCGTTCAAGAAGGAGGAGTTTGCCGCCTATGCCAGGAACTGGGGCGAGGCGATCCCGAGGAACGGCGCCGGCCTGATCGGCTATTTCGCCCCGCACGAGGGCTCGGCGACGACCGCCTACGGCGTCTACACCATCGAAAGCCTCGCCGCCTACGAGGCCTATCGCGCCCGGCTCGCCGCCGATCCGCTGGGGGCGGAGAACTACGCCTTCGCCCGCCGCGAGCGTTTCATCCTCAAGGAGGACCGCATCTTCCTGAAGAACGTCTCGATGCCGCATGCCGATCGGGTGCAGCGATGATCGCCGTCATCTTCGAGGTCGCGCCCGCGCCCGGCCGCCGAGACGTCTATCTGAACCTCGCCGCAAGCCTCGTGGCGCAATTGGAGGAGATCGACGGCTTCGTCGCAATCGAGCGCTTCGAGAGCCTGTCGGTGCCGGGCAAGATCCTGTCCCTGTCCTTCTGGCGCGACGAGGCCGCGGTTGCGGCCTGGCGCAACTGCGCCGATCACCGCACGGCCCAGAAGGCCGGCCGCAACGGCGTCTTCGCCGATTATCGCCTGCGGGTGGTCCAGGTGCTGCGCGACTACGGCATGTTCGAGCGCGACGGGGCGCCGGAAGATAGCCGGACGACGCACGATGCGGCCTGAGAGGGGCGGCTAACGGGGGCCGTCGATCGATGCCCGAAGGGCGAGAAGCGCTGTCTTCAGGGCGGGCAGGTCATGCGCGGCGACATTCCAGATCACGTCGTCGGCGATGCGGTGGTATTCGTGGCGCAGGATGTTGCCCATGCCGCGGATGGACCGCCACGGGATGTCCGGCGCCTGCCGGAGCATCGCGTCGGGGATGTGCCTGCTCGCCTCGGAAACGATCTCGATAGCGCGCTGGACCGCAAGCCGGAGAATGTCGTCCCTGCCGAAATCGTCGCGCGTCATTCCTGCGAGCGCGGTCTCGATCAGTGCGATCGTCTCCAGCATTTCGGTGAGGATCACTTCGATGTCGCGTGCCATCAGAAGACACGGATCGCCGAGGTCTCGATCCTGTTCTTCAGCTTCGGATGCAGGCTGTCGCGCGTCGTCACATCCACCCCGGTCGCCAGTTGGTCCTCGAGAAACAGCTTGATGCCGGCGAGATCGACGAGGGAGAACCGCCGCCCAAGATCATAGTCGATGAAAAGGTCGACGTCGCTTTCCTGTCCGGCCTCGTCGCGGGCGACCGAGCCGAACAGGTAGAGCGAGGTGGCGCCGAGGGCGCGGATCGCGTCCTCGTTCTTCAACAGCCGTTCGATCGCCTCGCTCTTTCTCATGCCCGCAGTTCTACCGCATTGGCGGACGCATTTCCATTCGGCGATTATTTCGCTGGCTGCGCTGTCCGCCTTCACCCTTCGGTAACCAACTTCGGTAACCATAAGGGCCAGCAAATTCGTACCCGAGTAAGCGTATCAGCGAGTATCCGATGTCCCATGTTCTTTCGCTTGCAGAAGCCCGTTCGGTCCGCCCCAATGGCTGGCTGGACACGATCATCCGCGGCGACTGCGTCGCAGCGCTCGACGCCCTGCCGGACCAGTCGGTGGACGTCATCTTCGCCGATCCGCCCTACAACCTCCAGCTCGGCGGCACCCTGCACCGGCCCGACCAGAGCCTCGTCGATGCCGTCGACGACGAATGGGACCAGTTCGCCTCCTTCGAGGCCTACGACGCCTTCACCCGCGCCTGGCTGCTCGCCTGCCGCCGCGTGCTCAAGCCGAACGGCACCATCTGGGTGATCGGCTCCTACCACAACATCTTCCGCGTCGGCGCCACGCTGCAGGACCTCAGCTTCTGGATCCTCAACGACGTCGTCTGGCGCAAGACCAATCCGATGCCGAACTTCAAGGGCCGCCGCTTCCAGAACGCGCACGAGACGATGATCTGGGCGAGCCGCGATCCCAAGGCCAAGGGCTACACCTTCAACTACGACGCCATGAAGGCGGCCAACGACGACGTGCAGATGCGCTCCGACTGGCTGTTTCCGATCTGCTCGGGCGGCGAGCGCCTGAAGGACGAGAACGGCAAGAAGGTCCATCCGACGCAGAAGCCGGAGGCGCTGCTCGCCCGCGTCATCATGGCGTCTTCGAAGCCCGGCGACGTCGTGCTCGATCCCTTCTTCGGCTCCGGTACGACAGGTGCGGTCGCCAAGCGTCTCGGTCGCCACTTCGTCGGCATCGAGCGTGAGCAGGACTACATCGATGCGGCCCTTGCCCGCATCAACGCGGTCCAGCCGCTCGGCAACCAGACGCTGACGGTCATGACCGGCAAGAAGGCCGAACCGCGTGTCGCCTTCAACACGCTGGTCGAAAGCGGCCTGATCGCCCCCGGTACGGTGCTGACGGACGCGCGCCGCCGCCACAGCGCCATCGTGCGCGCCGACGGCACCATTGCCTCGGGAGCGGATGCCGGCTCGATCCACCGCGTCGGCGCGAAGGTGCAGGGACTGGATGCCTGCAACGGCTGGACCTTCTGGCACTATGCCGAGGGCAGCGAACTGAAGCCGATCGACGCGCTCCGTTCCGTCATCCGCAGCGACATGGCGAAGCTCGAAGGCTGAGCCGGCGACGAAACGGACCGCCAAAGCATACCTCCCGTCGCGGCCTTCGGCGTTCCCTGCGCCGGAGGTCGTGGCAGTTTCGGGCGCACGCGCGAGGCTTGCGGCAATTCGCCCGCAGGTAGACATGGACAAAGCCGCGACGGTGTGGGCACAATGCCCTGGTCCATAGCGGGAGGAAATGACGGCCACCGACAACAATCAGAAAACCGGTGGAACCTGGGGCGTCGGATTGCATTCTTAACGTGTAAAGCGGGAGGCGATCATGAGGCATATCGAAATCGGCAACCTCGATCCGGAACAGGCGAAGCGTGTCTGGGAGGTTTCCGAATACTGCCGCAAGGCCGGCGTCAGCCGGAGGGAAGAGCAAAGGCTGATCAAGATACTCGGCCGCTATGCTTCCGCCCACGAACTGCAGATGAACATCGTTCGTCCCAACAATCGCTCCCGCTGCTGATATCCGGCCGGAAGCCCATCCTCGAGGCGCCGCTCGCGCGTCTTCTCTCCAGACATCACATCCTGTCTCCGTTGCGGTACGTAGCTCAACGCCCTTTCCTTGGGTGTGGGAATGCAAGTCATTGCGAATGTTCGGAGAATACCCGCTTTGGCGGCCGGTGTTCAGCGGCGGTTAACCATCCGGGCCTAAGGTCGGCGGCAGACAGACAGAGCTTCCGTCTTTCCGGTTTCGTACCTTCAGTCCCGGAGAGACGAAAACGCCCGGGACCGGCAACGGCCCCGGGCGTTTTTCGTCAACTGGCCCGGTTTGTCAGGCGACGTGGTCAGAGCGTGATGCCGTGCGCGGCGAGATCGCTCTTCAGTTTCTCGGCATCCGTGAAGTGCACGGCGTTCCAGCCGGCGGCGCGCGCCCCTTCGACGTTCTTCTCCGCATCGTCGATGAAGAGCGTGTGCGCCGGTACGAGGTCGAAGTCGCGCGCATGCCGCTCGTAGATGGCGGCGTCCGGCTTGATCAGGCCGATCTCGCCCGAAACCGTCACCCCGCGCGGCAGGTCGAGGAAGGGGTAGAGCTTGCGCGCCTCCCTGAAGGTGTCGGCGGCGAAATTGGTCAGCATGGTGACGTCGCGGCCGTCGGACACCAGCGTCTCCATGATCGCGACGCTCTCGACATAGGCGTGCGAGACCATCTCCTGCCAGTGCCTGCGGAACGCGCGGATGTTTTCCTCGTGGTCGGGATAGTCGCTGATCAGCAGCGCCTCGGCGTCTTCCCAGGCCCGGCCGCGGTCCTGCTCCAGGTTCCAGTCGTGCGTGCAGACATTGGCGAAGAACCAGTTGCGCTCCGCATCGTCGGGGATCAGTCGGCTGAACGGGATGTGGGGGTCGTAATGGATCAGCACCCGGCCGATGTCGAAGACGATGTGATGGATTTCGATGGTCATGGGATGCTTACCCTCTCGATTGCATGGCCGCTTGCGAACGGAGCCGCGGCTGGAACGCGTCCGGAATAGCCTGTGCGATTGCTTTCTTCATGACGCTCGGCAGCGCCTCTCCTGCAAGGCTCTCCTCCGGCTCCCACCATCCCGGTCCCGCGACATGCCCTGCGGCGGTCGCGCGGCCGACCCTGGAGCGGAACACCGTCAGGCGCAACTCGAAATGCGTGAACACGTGGACGACCGTCCCGCAATCGTGCCACGCCGCATCGAAGGGAGCGGCGTCTGCGCCGGTGGCGCCGTTCTGCCTTGCCGTCCAGTCGGTGTTCGGCACCTCGGTCATGCCGCCGAGCAGCCCGTGGCCCGGCCGCTTGCGCAAGAACACCGCACCCGTCTCGTCGACGGCGACGAAGGCAGCGCCGAGACGCACCGGCTTTTCCTTCTTCCCCGCCTTCACCGGAAAGCGCTCCGGGTCGTCGCTCGCAAGGGCGGTGCAGGATCCGTTCACCGGACAGAGTGCGCAGGCCGGCCGCCGCGGAGTGCAGATCGTGGCGCCGAGGTCCATCATAGCCTGGGCGAAGTCCCCCGGCCGCTCGCCGGGCGTCATCTTCGCCACAAGGGCGCGCATCAGCGGCTTGGAGCCGGGCAGGGGGGCGTCGACGGCGTGCAGCCGCGAGATGACGCGCTCGACATTGCCGTCGAGGACGGCCGCCGGCCTGTCGAAGGCGATCGCGGCGATGGCGGCTGCGGTATAGTCGCCGATGCCGGGCAAGGCCTTCAGGCCCTCCTCGGTATCGGGGAAGCGCCCGCCATGCGAAAACGCCACGGCTTCGGCGCATTTCTTCAGGTTGCGGGCCCGCGCATAGTAGCCGAGCCCGGCCCAGGCCTTCATGACATCTTCGGTCTCTGCCTCGGCGAGGTCGGTGACGGTCGGCCATTTGGCTGTGAACAGCGCGAAGTAGGATTTCACCGCCTGCACGGTGGTCTGCTGCAGCATCACCTCCGAAAGCCAGACCCTGTAGGGATCCGGCCGGATGCCGCGGACCGCCATCGGCGGCGAGATGCGCCAGGGCAGGTCGCGGTGGTGCCGGTCGTACCAGGCGACGATCTTTCCGGTCTGGTCTGCGGCGGGCGAATTCGTCATCAGTTTGCCTGGACGCGATAAGGAAGCGTATAACTGGCGAAGCAGCGCCGTTTCTTCAAGGCAAATCTCGCCTGTCGAGGAATATTTTCCGCTTGAGTGCCTGTGGAGTGCCTGACGTGAATTCCCGACCCGCCCGCAAGGGTGCCCAGCAGATCAGCGAGGTCGCCAACGGCCTGATCGATCCCGTGCTCGCAAGGCGCGCCGGCATCAGCACCATGCTGCTCGGCTCCTGGGACGAGATCGCCGGCAGTGCGTTCGCGGAATGCAGCCGGCCGGAGAAGATCGCCTGGCCGCGACGGGTATCGGAGATGGCCGGCGAGGACGGCGGCCACCAGCCCGGCACGCTGACGATCGCCTGCGAGGGCTCGCGCGCGCTGTTTCTGTCGCATCAGCAGGGCGAGCTCATCCAGCGCATCAACGGCTTCTTCGGCTATCCCGCGATCCGGCAGATCAGGATCGTGCAGAAGCCGGTGACGCCGCCGGCAAGGCGCCGCCGCCCCCCGCGGCCGCTCACCGGCGCGGCGGCGCGTCACCTGGACGAACTGGTCGAGGGGATCGAGGGCGACGCGCTGAAGGCGGCGCTGAAGCGGCTCGGCACCGCAGTCCTCGGCCGCAAGGGCGAACCGCGGCGGTGAGGGCTGCGGCACAACATCACAAGGTCACAATTCTTTGAAGGTCATGGTGTGGGCACAGCTTGTTCGCAACATGAAGCCGGTATATCCCGGCGATCGAAGCATTTTTACTTGTCCCTACAGGAGAGACCATGTCCCTTTCCGCAATGAGCCCGTTCAAGCGTCTTATGGGTGGCGTCGCCGTGGCTGCGCTGGCGGTTACGCTCGCCGCCTGCAGCGAGGAGAAGAAGGAGACCTCGGCGGCTCCGGAGAGCCAGGCGACCACCGAGAGCGCTGCGACGCAGCCCGCTCCGGCCGCAGGCGCCGATACCGCTTCGGCCCCTGCCGCAGCCCCGGCCGCGACCACAGAGGCAGCCCAGACAGAGACCGCCCAGACCGAAGCCGCCCAGACAGGGACCACGCAGGCTGCGCCGGCGGCAAGCGTCGAGCTTCCGGCCTCCGACGGCGACGTCGACATGGCCAAGGTGCTGGAGCCCGGCCCGCTTCCGGAAATGGCGATCGGCGATGCCAATGCGCCGGTGACGATCGTCGAATACATGTCGATGACCTGCCCGCACTGCGCCAAGTTCCACAACGAGACCTTCGACGCGATCAAGGCCAAGTATGTCGACAGCGGCAAGGTGCGCTTCATCCTGCGCGAGTTCCCCTTCGACCCGCGCGCCGCAGCCGCCTTCATGCTCGCCCGCTGCGCCCCGCCGGAGCAGTATTTCCCGATGATCTCCATGCTGTTCAAGCAGCAGGAACAGTGGGCCGCGGCCGAAAACGGCCGCGATGCGCTGCTGCAGATGTCGAAGCTGGCCGGTTTTACACAGCAGAGCTTCGAAGCCTGCTTGACGAACCAGAAACTTCTCGATGATGTGAACGCGGTACGCGAGCGCGGTGCCAAGGAATTCGGTGTCGCGGCGACGCCGACCTTCCTCGTCAACGGACAGCGCTATTCCGGAGATATGTCGGTTGACGTCATGTCGGCCCTCATCGACAGCAAGCTCTGAGACTGGTCCCGCAATCCTTGCGGGCGCCGGGGGAAGTCGTGCGCCTGCGTTGCCGCAGATCTCTTCTCCCCATCGGGGAGAAGTGCCGGAGCGTAGCGAGGCGATGAGGGGGGAACCCGAGCGCTTCGCTTCCCCCTCATCCGGCCCTTCGGGCCACCTTCTCCCCGCGGGGGAGAAGGGAGGGCATGCCCCATGAAATTCACCAAGCTCCGCCTGCAGGGTTTCAAGTCCTTCGTCGAGCCGACCGAGTTCGTCATCGAGCGGGGGCTCACCGGCGTCGTCGGGCCGAACGGCTGCGGCAAATCGAACCTCGTCGAGGCGCTGCGCTGGGTGATGGGGGAGAATTCCTACAAGAACATGCGCGCGTCCGGCATGGACGACGTGATCTTCTCCGGCTCCGGCAACCGCCCGGCCCGCAATACCGCGGAGGTCGGCCTCTACCTGGAGAATTTCGACCGCACCGCGCCCGCGGCCTTCAACGATGCCGACGAGATCCAGGTCTCCCGCCGCATCGAGCGCGAGCAGGGCTCGGTCTACCGCATCAACGGCAAGGAGGCGCGCGCCAAGGACGTGCAGCTTCTCTTCGCCGATGCCTCCACCGGCGCCCGCTCGCCCTCCATGGTCGGGCAGGGGCGGATCGGCGAACTGATCCAGGCCAAGCCCCAGGCGCGCCGGCAGCTGCTGGAAGAGGCGGCCGGAATCTCGGGCCTGCATTCGCGTCGCCACGAGGCCGAGCTTCGCCTGCGCGCCGCCGAAACCAATCTCGAGCGTCTCGACGACGTCACCTCGCAACTCGAGAGCCAGATCGACAGCCTCAAGCGCCAGTCGCGCCAGGCGAACCGCTTCAAGATGCTGTCGGCCGACATCCGCCGCCATGAGGCGATGCTGCTGCACATCCGCTGGGCGCAGGCGAAGGAGGCCGAAGGCGAGGCCGAGAGCCAGCTGAACCAGGCGACCTCGCTCGTGGCCGAGCGCGCGCAGGCGCAGATGGAGGCGGCCAAGGCCCAGGCGGTCGCCAGCCTGAAGCTGCCGGAGCTGCGCGAGAACGAGGCGAAGCTCGCAGCCGCGCTGCAACGCCTGCAGATCGCCCGCGCACAACTGGAGGAGGACGCCGGCCGCCTTCTGCGCCGCCGCGACGAACTGGCCCGCAGGCTCGCGCAGCTTTCCGAGGACATCGCCCGCGAGGAAGCGATGGTCGCAGACAATGCGCAGGCGCTGGAGCGGCTAGCCGAAGAGGAGCAGGAGATCTGCGACATTTTGGGCGAGGCCGACGACCGCGCAGCCGCCGCCCGCGAGGCGATGGACGAAGCCGCCCATCGCCTGTCTGCGAGCGAGCAGGTGCTGGGCGAGATCACCGCCGAGCGCGCCGAGGCACAGGCCGTCCGCAACCAGCTGGAAAAGACCATTCGCGACCTTTCCGACCGGCAGGCGCGGCTCGCCCAGCAGTTTTCGAACCTCGAGGCCGAGATTTCCGCCATTGCCGAGCGCATCGCCGCCCTGCCGGATCCCGAACGCAAGCGCCAGGACGTGCAGTCGGCCGAGGCGGCGCTCGAAGAGGCCGGCGAGCGGCTGGCCGAGGCCGAGGAGGCGCTGGAGGAGGCGCGCGCCGCCGAGGTCGAGGCCCGCGGTCCGGTCGAGACCGCCCGCGGCGGTGTCAATGCGATCGAGACCGAGACGCGCACGATCCGCCGCATGCTGGAGGCGGGCGCCGCCGGCGGCTCGTTTTCGCCGGTCGTGGAAGACGTGCAGGTCGACAAGGGCTTCGAGACGGCACTCGGCGCAGCGCTGGGCGACGATCTGGATTCGCCCGCCGATACCGCCGCCGCCGCCCATTGGCGCCTTGTCGGAGACGGCGCGGCCGATGCGCCGCTGCCCGATGGCACGGTGCCGCTTCTGGCCCATGTCCGCGCGCCGGACGTGCTGACCCGCCGCCTGCGCCAGATCGGCGTCGTTGCGGACGAGGCGACGGCGCTCTCCCTTCTCGCAAGCCTCAGGCCCGGCCAGCGGCTGGTCACCCGCGAAGGCGCCGTGTTCCGCTGGGACGGGCACATCGCCGGCGCCGATGCGCCGAGTGCCGCCGCCCTGCGGTTGGCGCAGAAGAACCGCCTGCGCGAACTGGAGGGCGGACTGGACGAGGCGCGCGCCGCCCTTTCAGCTGCCGAGGCCCGCCTCGCCGATGCCGGTGCTGCGATCCGCGTCGCCGCCCAGGTCCAGCAGGACGGCCGCGAGGCGCAGCGGCTTGCCGTCCGGGCGCTGGCCGAGGCGCGCGACGCCCTCGACGCCGCCGAGCGGGCGTCCGGCGAACTGATCCGCCGCCGCGCCGTGCTCGACGAGACCGGCGCCCAGCTTCAGGCCCAGCTGGAGGAGGCGGGCGACCAGTTGGAAGAGGCACGCGCGGCGCTGGAGGATGCGCCCGACATCGCCGCGCTCGATCTCAGGCTTTCCGGCCAGTCCGCGACCGTCGCCACCGATCGCGCCGCCCTTGCCGAGGCGCGCGCCTTCCATGACGGGCTCGCCCGCGAGATGGCCGAGCGGCAGCGCCGGCTGGCGGCGATCGCCAGCGAGCGCGAGACCTGGCGCAACCGCGCCGCCAATGCCGAGCGCCACATCGCCTCGCTGCGCGAGCGCGAGGCCGAGGCGCAGGATGAGGCCGAACGCATCGCCGAGGCGCCGGAAGAGATCGAGGACCGCCGCCGCGCGCTGATGAGCGAGCTCGCCCGCGCCGAGGAGGCCCGCCGCGCCGCCGCCGACCATTTGCAGGAAGCCGAGAACGTCCAGCGCGAGGCCGATCGAGCGGCGGCGACGGCACTGTCGCAACTGGCCGAATGCCGCGAGCAGCGCGGCCGCACGGAGGAGCGGCTGGTGTCGGCCCGCGAGCGCCGTCTCGACGGCGAGGCCCGCATCCGCGCGGGCCTTCATTGCGCCCCGCACGAGGCGCTGAAGCTCGCCGAGCATGCCTCCGACCGGCCGCTGCCCGACCCGCGCGACACCGAGCTGGAGCTCGACCGGCTGAAGGTCGAGCGCGAGCGGCTGGGCGCGGTCAACCTGCGCGCCGAAGAAGAGCAGAAGGAACTGTCGGAGAGGCTGCAGACAATCGTCACCGAGCGCGAGGACATCATCGAGGCGATCCGCAAGCTGCGCTCGGCGATCCAGAGCCTGAACCGCGAGGGTCGCGAGCGGCTGCTCGCCGCCTTCGACGTGGTCAACGCCCAGTTCCAGCGGCTGTTCACCCATCTCTTCGGCGGGGGGACTGCGGAACTGCAGCTGATCGAGAGCGAGGACCCGCTCGATGCCGGCCTCGAGATCCTTGCTCGCCCGCCGGGCAAGAAGCCGCAGACGATGACGCTGCTCTCGGGCGGTGAGCAGGCGCTGACGGCGATGGCGCTGATCTTCGCCGTCTTCCTCACCAATCCCGCACCGATCTGCGTGCTCGACGAGGTCGACGCGCCCCTCGACGACCACAATGTCGAGCGCTATTGCAACCTGATGGACGAGATGGCGGCCTCGACCGAGACCCGCTTCGTCATCATCACCCACAACCCGATCACCATGGCCCGCATGAACCGCCTGTTCGGCGTCACCATGGCCGAGCAGGGCGTCTCCCAACTCGTCTCCGTCGACCTGCAGACGGCCGAGCAACTGCGCGAGGCGGTGTAGGGGGGAGCTGCTTTCGAGCAGGCAGCCTTCATGCTATAGTTGCGGTCGTCCCGGAGGCGCCAGATGAACGTTTCGATCAGCAAGGAACTGCAGAAGTATATCGACGAGGAGGTCGAAAGCGGCCGTTTCGATGACGCCAGCGCCGTCGTCAACGATGCGCTTCGCCTGCATGAGGCCTATATCGGTCGGCTCCGGGAGAAGGTGGGCGAAGGCCTGGACGACATGGAAAGCGGTCGGCACAGGGCCGTCACGGCGGCGGCGTTTCTCGCGCGCGCCCGGTCTGCTCTCTCCTGAGCGCTCCGGCCTACCAGTTTACCGCCAGCGCGGAGGCGGATGTCGATGCCATTCTCGCCTATACGCTGGAAACTTGGGGTGATGCTCAGGCGGAAGCCTATGTGGGCGGCCTGTTCGATCTTCTCGGCCGCTTGAGTGCCAGGCCGGAAAGCGGCCGGTTGCGGCAGGAACTGCCAGGCAGTCTGCGCTCCTTTCCTTATCGCGAGCATATCGTCTTCTACACGGTGTTCCGCGACGCCATCCTCGTGATCCGCGTTCTTCACGCCCGCCAGAACACCCTCCCGGCCTTTTTCGACACCTGAGCGGAACCAATCCCCGGCTCCGGCATTCATCCTCGCGCCGGCCGTCAGGGCCGGGCAGGAAGGGGACATTGATGTCAAGAAACGCACTCTACATGATCATCGGCGCGCTCATCGTCGTCGTCGCCGGCTTTTCCTACTATGCCTACCAGGAAGAGAAGAAGCCGGACGGGGTCGAGATCCAGATCGGCAAGGACGGCCTGTCGGTCCAGGAGAACTGACGGAGATCCGGGCGCCGTAGCCGGCCCTGCGATGGCCGGCCCGGTGCCTTTCCGCCTGTCTGAGCCGCCCTTGGCTCCGACCTTCGTCGCGTGATGTTGCGGCGCAGCATTTTCTGCCTTCCGATCCGTTCCCAATTCGTGCCATATGCTGTAAATCTGTCACAATAGACTGTTTCGGGTGGAGAACAGCAATGCAGAAGTGGGTCTATACCTTCGGCGGGGGAAGCGCCGAGGGGGCTGCGGCCGATCGCGATCTCCTGGGAGGGAAGGGTGCCAATCTTGCCGAGATGTGCAATCTCGGCCTGCCGGTGCCGCCCGGTCTCACCATCGTCACCGATGCCTGCGCCCACTACTACGCAAACGGCCGGACCGTTCCCGACAGCCTGAAGAACGAGGTTCGCGACGGCCTTCGCCGGATGGAGGAGATCACCGGGCGCACCTTCGGCCACAACGAGCGGCCGCTGCTTCTCTCCGTCCGTTCCGGCGCACGCGCCTCGATGCCGGGCATGATGGACACCGTCCTCAATCTCGGCCTCAACGACGAGACCGTCCAGGCGCTCGGCCACGACGCCGGCGACGCCCGTTTCGCCTGGGACAGCTACCGCCGCTTCATCCAGATGTATGGCGATGTCGTCATGGGGCTCGACCACGAGGTCTTCGAGGAGATCCTGGAGGACGAGAAGGCCCGCTTCGGCCACGAGCAGGATACCGAGCTTTCCGCCGTGGAGTGGCAGCACGTCATCGCCCGCTACAAGGAGACGATCGAGGAAGAACTGGGCGAGAGCTTCCCGCAGGATCCCGAGATCCAGCTGTGGGGCGCGGTCGGCGCGGTTTTCTCCAGCTGGATGAACGCGCGCGCCGTCACCTACCGCACCCTGCACAACATCCCCGCCGAATGGGGCACCGCCGTCAACGTGCAGGCCATGGTGTTCGGAAACCTCGGCAATTCGTCGGCCACCGGCGTCGCCTTCACCCGCAATCCGTCCACCGGCGAGAATGCGCTTTATGGCGAGTTCCTGGTCAACGCGCAGGGCGAGGACGTCGTCGCCGGCATCCGCACGCCGCAGAACATCACCGAAGGCGCCCGCATCGCGTCCGGCTCCGACCGGCCCTCGCTGGAAAAGCTGATGCCCGAAGCCTTTGCCGAGTTCACCGACATCTGCACGAGGCTCGAGCGGCACTATCGCGACATGCAGGACCTCGAGTTCACCATCGAGCGCGGCAAGCTGTGGATGTTGCAGACACGCTCCGGCAAGCGCACGGCCAAGGCGGCCCTGAAGATGGCCGTCGACATGGCCGAGGAGGGGCTGATCAGCAAGGAGCAGGCCGTCGCCCGCATCGATCCGGCATCGCTCGACCAGCTCCTGCACCCGACGATCGATCCACGCGCGCGCCGCGAGGTGATCGGCGCCGGCCTGCCGGCATCGCCGGGGGCTGCCACCGGCGAGATCGTCTTCACCTCCGAAGAGGCCGTCCACGCGCAGGAGGAAGGCCGCAAGGTGATCCTCGTGCGGGTCGAGACCAGCCCGGAGGATATCCACGGCATGCATGCCGCTGAAGGCATCCTGACCACCCGCGGCGGCATGACCAGCCACGCCGCCGTCGTCGCCCGCGGCATGGGCACCCCTTGCGTCTCGGGTGCCGGAACCCTGCGCGTCGACCTGCGCAACGAGCTCCTGATCGCGCAGGGCGTGACCCTCAGGAAGGGCGACGTCATTACCATCGACGGCGGCTCGGGGCAGGTGCTGAAAGGCGCGATCCCCATGTTGCAGCCGGAACTGTCAGGCGATTTCGGCCGCATCATGGAATGGGCCGATGCGACCCGCCGGATGAAGGTGCGCACCAATGCCGAGACGCCCGCCGACGCCCGCGCCGCGCGCTCCTTCGGCGCCGAAGGCATCGGGCTCTGCCGCACCGAGCACATGTTCTTCGAGGACGGGCGGATCAACGTCATGCGCGAGATGATCCTCGCCGAGGACGAGACCGGCCGGCGCACGGCCCTTGCCAAGCTCCTGCCGATGCAGCGCTCGGATTTCGTCGAGCTGTTCGAGATCATGCACGGGCTTCCGGTGACGATCCGCCTGCTCGACCCGCCGCTGCACGAATTCCTGCCCAAGACCGACGAGGAGATCGCCGAGGTCGCAGCCAGCCTCTCCTTCGATCCGGTTGAGTTGCGTCAGCGCGTCGATGCGCTGCACGAGTTCAATCCCATGCTCGGTCACCGCGGCTGCCGCCTCGCCATCTCCCATCCGGAGATCGCCGAGATGCAGGCGCGCGCCATCTTCGAGGCGGCCTGTCAGGCGGCAAGGGACACCGGTGCCGCCGTCGTGCCCGAGATCATGGTGCCGCTCGTCGGCCTGAAGAGCGAGCTCGACTACGTCAAGGCCCGCATCGAGGCGGTGGCGAAGGAGGTCATCGCCGAGGCCGGCGTCGACATCGAATATCTGGTCGGCACCATGATCGAGCTGCCGCGCGCGGCCCTTCGCGCCCACGTGATCGCCGAATCGGCCGAGTTCTTCTCCTTCGGCACCAACGACCTGACGCAGACCACCTTCGGCATTTCGCGCGACGACGCCTCGCAATTTCTCAATACCTACCTGCAGAAGGGCATCGTCGAGCGCGATCCCTTCGTCCAGCTTGATTTCGACGGCGTGGGCGAACTGATCCAGCTCGCCGCCGAGCGCGGCCGCCGCACCCGCAATGACCTCAAGCTCGGCATCTGCGGCGAGCACGGCGGCGATCCGGCCTCGATCCACTTCTGCGAGGACGCCGGGCTCGACTACGTCTCCTGCTCGCCCTTCCGCGTGCCGATCGCCCGCCTCGCCGCCGCCCAGGCGGCCTTTGCCGGGCGCCGCAACGGCTGCTGACCGCAGCGATCGGGGACTGTCGGGAAGCCGACCTCTACCAGCCGGGCCCGTACCAGCGGCGGTAGGGGCCGGGGCCGTACCAGCCGGCATCGCCATAGAGGAAGGCGCGACGGTCGGCGTCGCGATTGAGGTCTATGCGCTGGAGGCAGGTGGCAAAGGCGCTGGTGCCGCGCTTGAAGCCGTAGTCGAGGCATTGCCGCTCGTCGGCCGCGCGCCGCTGTTCGGGCGTGATCGTCTGGCAGCCCGCGAGCAATGCGGCTGCCGCAGCCACCGAGAACAGGATGGGCGCGCGCATTCCGACCTCCATGGCGGCGGAAGACCGCCCTCGTCATGAAGGAAATATAGGGGCCGCACCGGCCGCTGCAAGGCGGCTGCAGGTCGGTATTACTGCAGCGATCGCCGCATGCGTTCCAGAACGCCGACGAAGGAATGGGCGAAGTTCTTCAGGTCGCTCGTTTCCTCGCCCGGATCCTCGACCCGGATCGCGCTGCCGTCGAGCAGGGCGAAGACGATCTTCATCCCCTTGCCGTTCGCCTCGGGGATGCGAAGGGCGGCGATGCGCTGGCAGTCCTCGGCAAGGCCGGAAGCCGGCAGGTCGAACAGGAATTCGCCGCCGAGCGTGCCGGCGGCGCGACGGACCGCTTCGGAGAAGCCGCCCTCTTCGTCCACCGTGAGGCCGTCAAGCGACAGTTCCAGTTCCACCAGTTCGAGGGCCGGGACCGCGTCGTCGGCCGGATCATTGGCCGGATTTTCGGATGGCGGCGGCAGCGCCAGGGGCTGTGCCTGAACGCTCGTCGGTGTCTGCAGCATCGGTAAACCTCTCCCTGTTGCTTGTCCGTCTGACCTGTCCCCAGGAAAAAATCGTTAAGGAGCGTGGCAATTTTGCGGCACACAAGCACAAACCGGGCCTTTGCGTCATGTTCCACTTATAAGTGTGGCGGCCGCATTGACGAAACGCGACCATCCCTGCCATCAGTATGCACGGCAATACTGCGCCGGGCGCCGGTTCGACCCGGCGACCGACATGAGAACGCCGACGGAGCCGGAAGGTTCCTTGCAGATATTCGGGATTTGAGGATGCGTGCCGAGCGCGTATCCTCGAGAAGCAATCGAAGGCGCGCTCCGGCTCCCCCGGACTGGCGCGAGACTGGCAGCGAGGATCGGCCCGATGGCAATGGTCATTCGATATGAACGGCCCTATTCCCATTCCGCCCATTGGGCGCGGCGCCTCGCCTGGATCGGGCTGGTCGTCTTCCTCGCCGCTGCCCTTTCCCATCGCTTCGGGCCGCTGACGACACCGCATTTCCTGGTGCTGGCGGCAAGCGGCGCTGCCCTTTCGGCGCTGGCGGTCGTCCTTGCCGGCGTCGGCTTCATCCGGCTCTGGCGGGTCGGCGCGCGCGGCGGCAAGGCGGCCTTCCTGGCCCTTCTTCTCGCCGCCCCGCCGCTTGCGATCGCTGGCTACGCCGCCTATGCCTATGTCACCCGGCCGATGATCTACGACGTGACGACGGATCCCTTCGCCTCGCCGCCATGGCTGAAGGTGCCCGTCGCCCGTCAGGATTTTCTGGCCCGCCCGCCGGTGACGCTGCAGGACCGCGAGATCCAGGCGGCCGCCTATCCCGAACTGACCGGCCGGCGCTACGAGGGCGCGCTCGACCGCGTGCTCGAGGGCGTGCGCAAGGTCGCCGACGAGCAGGGCATCGTCTTTACCGGTGAGGCGGGGCTGGAAAACGTCATCTCCGACCTCGAGGACCTCGCTGTCAAGCCGGACGGGGACACGGGCGGCGAGAGCGCGATCACTGTCGTCCCGGTCCCCTCCGCCCGGCCGTTGGAGGAAGGCTTCCTGCCGCGGATCGGCGGGCCGAACGACGTGCTGCTGCAGGGCGAATGGCGTTCGCTGGTCTTCGGCTTCCGCTTCGACGTCTCCATCCGCCTGCGCGAGGAGGAGGAGACGGCCCTGGTCGACATGCGCGTCGCCTCGCGCTACGGCCCGCACGACCTCGGCCTCGGCGCCGCCTTCGCCGACCGCTACCTGAAGGCGCTGGACGCCGAACTGCTGGGGATCGCGGGCAACTGACGCTGCCGGGTTACGGCGCCGTGACAGGCGCTGGGGCTGGGCCGTGCCGGAACCCTCACGCCGGCAGGTAGATCCCCTTCAGCAGCGGCGGACCGTCGGTGACGACCTCGCCGCGCTCGACCAGGTCTTCCAGATGCGCCAGCACCGACAGGGCCGCGGCGCCATGCAGGCGCGGGTCGGTATCCTTGTAGATCGCCCGGACCATGTCGGCGATCAGCCGGTCGCCCTTGCGGATGCGCTCCTTCACCGCATATTCGCGCATCTTGCGGTGGATCCTGAGCCCCCGCAGGAACGAGGCCGGATCGGTCACCGGCCCGCCGTGGCCGGGCAGGTAGAGCCGGTCGTCGCGCTGCATCAGCGTGTCGAGCGAGGCCATGTAGTCGGCCATGGAGCCGTCCGGCGGCGCCACGATCGTCGTCGCCCAGGCCATCACGTGATCGGCCGAAAACAGGATGCCGGTGCCGTCCAGGGCGAAGGCCGCATGGTTCGCGGTATGGCCGGGGGTCAGGAGCGCCGTCAGCGACCAGCCGTCGCCGTCGACGCGTTCGCCGTGGGCGAGCGCGATGTCCGGCACGAAGTCGGTGTCCGAGCTCTCGGCAAAGGGGTTGGCCTCGCCCGCGTGCAGGGGCCGGGCCGAGCGGTGCGGCCCCTCGGCGACGATGACCGCGCCTGTCTCCGCCTTCAGCCGCCGGGAGAGCGGGGAATGGTCGCGGTGGGTGTGGCTGACGGCGATATGCGTCACCTCGCGGCCCTTCAGCGCCGCCATCAGCGCTGCAAAATGCGCCTCGTCCTCCGGGCCGGGATCGATCACCGCCACGGACCGGTCGCCGACGATATAGCTGTTGGTGCCGTGGAAGGTGAAGGGGCCGGGATTGTTGACGGTGATGCGCTGGACCTTGTCCGCCACCGGCACCGCCTCGCCATGCGCCGGCCGGAAGGCCAGGTCGAAGGCGGGGGCCGTTTGCTTTTCTACGTCCTTGTCTACGTCTGTCACGTCTGTCTCATCCTCGCTGGCCGGTTCCGCCGGGCCGTCCGTCAACCCGCACCATGGGTCCATTTTTTTCGGCCGGTTCCTGCTCGATCCGTCGGCCCGCATCATTGGGTCACCTCGCTGGCCCGTCTCGCCGGCCAACCGCACTGGCCAGAACCGCACTGGCCAGCTGCATTGCCACGTCACTTGTATTCGATCTCGATGAAGCTCATCGGCTGGTCGCCGCCGTTGACGACGTTGTGCGCCACGCCCGCCTCGCGCCGGTAGACGGCGCCTGCCGCCTGCCGCACCCGCCGCGCGCCGCCGTCCTCCTCGATCAGGAAGTCGCAGTCCGTCATCGGCACGACCACATAGCCGAGCCCGTGCACGTGATGGCCGGTATCGGCACCGGGCTCGAAGTCCCAGCGCGTCACCCGGACCATCGCGTCATCGAGAAGAAGCGTCGAGGTGGCCGGCGGGCGGGCGCGGAACGGGCTCATGCGGATCTCCGAAAAGAACGCCGGCGCCATGGCCGGCCAGGGGAAGGACAACGGTCTGGCCGCATGCGCCCGACACTAGCCGATAAGCCCGGCACATTGAAGAATCGAAATTCGAGGCTTTCGGCTGTCGCCTCCGAAAGCTGCCGCCCCGCGGCCAGGCGCTCCCCGCAGCGGACGAACACCCGCCCGCGCCGCCACCGGTGAACATCCAGCCGCATCGCAGCCGGCGAGCACCCGTCCGCGCCGCCGAACCGCGGCCACAAAAAGCCGGCCCCGGGGACCGGCCCGGGACCGATCATCCCCGCCCGTCGCTCCCTGCCGGCATCACGCCCCGACAGTCGCCAAAGAAACTTGCGCCCGACCGACATTATGGATTGTCCGCCGCTTTTGCCTTTGCTATCAGGCTCCGGCCTGCAGGGCCTTCGGCCCGCATGCTGGGGCGTCGCCAAGCGGTAAGGCACCGGTTTTTGGTACCGGCATTCCCAGGTTCGAATCCTGGCGCCCCAGCCATCTTTATGCTCTGCCTCCGATCCGCCACACATATCCCCTTCCCGGCTCCCATCAATCTTTATAGTTGACTAGGAAACAAAGCCCATATACTTTCCTAGTCAACAAATGGGTCCGACATGAACGAAGCAGCATCCGTATCCTCCCTCGAAACCCACCTGGGCTATTGGCTCCGGGCGGTGTCGAACAATGTCTCGCAGGGTTTTGCGCGCAAGCTCGAGGACGAGGGGGTGACGGTCGCGGAGTGGGTGTTCATGCGGATGCTCTTCGACTTCGAGACGGTCTCGCCGTCCGCGCTTGCCGAAGCGATGGGGATGACGAGGGGGGCGATCTCGAAGCTTGCCGACCGGCTCATCGCCAAGGATCTGGTCGAGCGCGGCGCGAGCCTTGCGGACAAGCGCACCCAGACGCTCGCCCTGAAGCCTGCGGGCCGCGCTCGGGTGCCGATGCTGGCAGCACTCGCCGACCGCAACGACACGGAATTCTTCGGCGTGCTCGAAGTGGAGGAGCGCGGCGAACTCGACAGGCTCCTGAGGAAGATCGTCGCCGGGCGGGGGCTGGCGGTGGTTACGACCGACTAGGTCCTGACCCTGGATCGCGCCGCCGCACGAAGTAACGACAACACACACCGACAAAGGAGTGCGCCATGGACGCGCATCTGGACATGATTGCCCAAAAATGCCTCTCGGCCTCCTATGCCGGCACGATGGCCTTTCCCGGGATCGTCGACACGCTGATGGCCGCCGGCTTCGAGGGATATCTCGTCGACTACCGGTGCGCCACCACCACCTACTATCTCCCCGATGGCGACAGCGTCGTCCTCGGCAACGAGCCCTCCGACGGCAAGGTCGCCGCCAGGTTCAACGCAGCCGGCCTCGAGGCGGAGGTGCGGCGGGCGCAGGCGAACGGGCCCGACTACACCTACAGGGGCTTCTGCCAGAACGCGAAGGCACACGGCTGCGCCGGCTACATCGTCTCCTTCTTCGGCCGCCGCGTCGTCTATTTCGGCCGGACGGCCGAGACCCATGTCGAGCATTTTCCGGACCGGTAGGACCGGTGCGGGGCGGGCTTTCGAGCTGCCCCGGCCTCGGCACCGCAGATTGCGGTGCGGGATGCATTACTGTCGCTGGACTGATAGAGTGGCCGTCTCGGCGTGGGGAACCGGCGTTGCACCGTGCTGCCCGTGGCCGCTGGAGGAGAGCCATGTCCTGTGTCGTGTCCCGTGCCCTGCGCGTGCTTTTCATCATCCTCGTTCTTCCCGCAACCGCGCTGGCGCAGGACCTGCCGTCCTGGAACGACGGTGCGCGGCGGCAGGCGATCGTCGATTTCGTGACGCGCGTCACCACCGAGGGCGGTCCCGACTACGTGGCGCAGGCCGAGCGCATCGCGGTATTCGACAATGACGGCACGCTGTGGTCGGAGCAGCCGTTCTATTTCCAGCTCGGCTTCATCATCGACCGCGTCAAGGCGCTGGCGCCGGAGCATCCCGAATGGCAGGAGAAGGAGCCGTTCCGCTCGATCCTCGCCGGCGACCTCGCAGCCATCGCCGACAGCGGCCAGAAGGGCCTCGTCGAGCTTGCGATGGTCACCCATGCCGGCATGACGACAGAGGCCTTCGAGACGATCGTCACCAACTGGTTTGCCACCGCCCGCCATCCGAAGACCGGCAAGCTCTATGACGAGATGACCTTCGTGCCGATGATCGAGCTGCTCGATTACCTGCGCGCCAACGGCTTCAAGACCTATATCGTCTCCGGCGGCGGCATCGAGTTCATGCGGCCGATGACGGAGGGCGCCTACGGGGTTCCGCCCGAACAGGTGGTCGGCAGTTCGATCGTGACGGAGTACAGGGTCGTCGATGACAAGCCGGTGCTGGAGCGGCTGCCGAAGATCGACTTCATAGACGACGGCCCGGGCAAGCCGGTCGGCATCAACACCTTCATCGGCCGGCGCCCGATCTTCGCCGCCGGCAATTCGGACGGCGACTACGAGATGCTGCGCTGGGTGACGAGCGGCAATCACCCCTCGCTCGGCATCATCGTCCACCACACCGACGCCGTCCGCGAATATGCCTACGACCGGGAATCGCATTTCGGCAGGCTGGACAAGGCGCTGGACGAGGCCGGCGAACGCGGCTGGCAGGTGGTCGACATGAAGGAAGACTGGAAGAAGATCTACCCCTTCGACCCGTGATGCGGCCGCGGGGAGGGCTGCAGGCGCCACGCACCGTGACACTATGAATCCGGATGACGCGGCCCTTGCGCACCGATGGGGCAGGGGCGCCGGCGGCGGTCCCCGGCCTGCCTCAGCGCAGTGCCCGGTGCCAGCCCGCGGCCACCGCCTGCTCCTCGCTGCAGAACCAGCGCTCGCCGTCGGCCGGGTGGATGCGGATCGCGCCGTAGCGATCCTGTCCGGGCAGGTAGTAGGCGCGGGTGCCGTCGACCAGGTCGATATTGCCCTTGATCTGGCAATCGGCCACGGCTGCGCCGAAGGCGGCGACCAGCCCGGCGCCGCTCAGCATGTCGAAGATGAAGAACACGAGCCCGACACAGATCAGGCCCGGAATGGCTGACACAAGCGGCAGGCCGCGACGTTGGTCGCCCTGCCTATGCTCGGCAAATTTCGGGTGCATCATACGCCCTCCAGCATGGCGCCATGATCGCCCCCCGCCTATTGCCGCCGGCTTAAGAAACGCGCTTATTGCAGAATAAAAGGATATTCTAAAATTTTAACGATCGGTTAGCGCGGGCCGGGATTGCGGGCCTTCTGCGGGGGGGCGCCTGTCGTCAATTCGCTGCAAGGCCGCCGATCGGAATGATCTCGGGCGCGCCCGGATGCCAGTCCCCGCCCTGCCAGTCGCCCGCCCAGCGCTGGACCGTCAGCCCGCTTTCGGCAAGGAGGGCCTCGATCCGGTCCCTGTCTGAAAACAGGATCTGCGATGTCGCCGAAAGCTGCCGCCCGTCGGCTGTGACCAGATAGTGCGTCTCGTAGGTGACGATGCCGGTCGCGGGATCGTGCGCCGCGTCGTTCCAGGCCGTCACCGGTCCGAGCCGGTCGTGGACGAGGTCGCGCTCCGAGGCCTGCGGCACCCATTCCTCCCATTCGCGGACGGCGGGGTTGCGGCTGTCGAAGACGAAGCGGCCGGAAGGCGACAGATGGGCGGCGATGGTGGCGAGCACGGCGCGCTGGTCGGCCTCCGTCAGGAAGACCTGGAAGGCGTGGCCGGTCATGACGATCAGGTCAAAGGTCTCGCCGAGGCGGATCGCGCGCGCGTCGCCCTCGATGAAGCACACGGCCGCAGCGCCCGGCTTGGCGCGGGCGATGTCGAGCATGGCCGCGGCCGGATCGACGCCTGCCACGCGGCGCCCGCCGGCAAGCGAGACCGCCAGTTCGCCGGTGCCGCAGCCGAGATCCAGCACCGACCCGGCATCGGCGGCAAGGGCGCGGCAGGTGTCGAGGTCTGCGCCCCAGCCGTTCTCCAGGTCGTAGAAGCCGGCAAGGTCGACGTCGTCGAAGAGGCGATCGAAGGCGGGCATGTGATGTCTCCACTTCTCCGATCTCTCGTCAGCGCCCGGCCTTCGTTCAGGCCTTGGGCGCGGCGTCCAGGACCCGTTCGCAGTGCGAGGGGCCGCCCTTCGGGTCCTTGCGGTCGATCACGGTGCGGATCTTGCGGATCCGGTAATCCTCGCTGACGGCGAGTTCGACCTGGCAGGCCCTGCGGTTGATGTAGCCGCCGCGCCAGGCATAGAGGGTCATGCCGCTCGCGCCGGCGATGTCGTTGATCGGCGGGCCGTAGGCGGCGAAGAACTCGCCGGCGGTGCGGCCGACCCAGCGGCTCTCGAGCGGCGTGGTCGGCGCTGACGGCGCAACGGAGGTGCAACCGGTGACGGCAAGCGCGAGGCCTGCCAGGAGGGCGAAGCGGAAGGTCATGGCCAAATCCTTTGGCGTTGTGCGGGCGTTGTGCGGGCGAAGCTCTTGGGAGCGCGATCCGTGCTCTAGCGCAGGCCATGGCTCCAGGGGAATCGCTTCTTGCCCCGCCGCCGCTTGTCCACCTCACCGCGCCTTGAAGTTCGGCCGAATTGCAACACTTTCGCGATGGGTTGCGAGGGGGGCACGACGGCAGGCGGCCGCCCGCGCAGGTTGCCGGCGCTTGCCTCGGCGGCGCGGCCCCGGTATCCATGACGCCATGACACTCGAATCCGTCCGCAAGTTCTTTCAGGCGCATGCGCCCGAGATCGAAATCCTCCAGACCGAGGAAAGCTCGGCCACCGTGGCGCTCGCCGCCGCCGCGCATGGCGTCGCGCCCGGGCAGATCGCCAAGACGATCTGCCTGCGCGTCGGCGAGGAGACGATGCTGATCGTCGCCAGCGGCACCGCCCGCCTCGACAATCGCAAGTTCAAGGATCGCTTCGGCGGCAAGGCGCGCATGCTCGATGCCGAGCAGGTGGTGGACGTCACCAGCCACCCCGTGGGCGGCGTCTGCCCCTTCGGCCTTCCCTCCGAGATCCCGATCTATTGCGACGTCTCGCTGAAGCCGTTCGACGAGGTCGTGCCCGCCGCCGGCGCCACCAATGCCGCCGTCCGCATCCCCACCGAGAAGATGGTCCAGCTTGTCGGCGGCACCTGGGTCGACGTCTGCCAGTGACGTGATCGGCCGGACGCAATCATCCGAAACGACAGGTGACGTAGTACCGGATCGCGATGACAGGTACCCTTCGGTTCTATGGGACGCATCGTCGAGACTTGCTATATCCCATTTATAGACGACACCGGCGCAACGACCCCGCACTCTTCCATGTTAGGCTGATCCCATGGCCGACGGCAGCAGCGACGACTTCTTCCGCAATCTCCCGAGTTTCTCGGATTTCGAGGACGTGGCGGACGCGCGCAACTATCATCCGCTGCCGGACGGCTGGGTGCTGGTGCTGGCCGACATCGTCGATTCCACCGGAGCGATCGAGGCCGGCCGCTACAAGGCCGTCAACATGGCCGGCGCCAGCGTTATTTCCGGCGTCCTGAACGCGACCGGCCGCCACGACCTGCCCTATGCCTTCGGCGGCGACGGGGCGATGGTCGCGGTTCCGCCGTCGCTGGCCGGCGCCGCAAGGAGCGGGTTGTCGGCCGTCCAGCGCTGGTCGCTGGAGGAGCTCGGCTTCGTCATGCGCGGTGCGGTCGTGCCGGTCGCCGCGATCCGGGATGCGGGGCAGGAGGTGCTGGTGGCGCGCTATGCGGCGAGCGACCTCGTCTCCTACGCCATGTTCGCCGGCGGCGGCGCGGCCTGGGCGGAACGGCGCATGAAGGCGGGGCTGGAAACCAATCCGATGGCGCCGCCCGGAACCCGCCCCGAACTCGTCGGCCTTTCCTGCCGCTGGAACCCGATTTCCGCCCGCAACGGCGAGATCGTCTCGATCATCGCCGTTCCCGCCGAAGGGGCCTCCGAGGAGGCCTTCCGGGCCCTGATCGCCGACGTCGTCGCACTCGCCGCCAGCCAGACGCGCGGCGGCCGGCCGCTGGACGTCGAAGGCCTCGAACTCGGCATCAGCCGCGCCTCGCTGGACATGGAGGCGCGGGCGGCCGTGCCGCCGGGACGGCGCTGGCGGCGCAAGCTCTTCATCGCCCTGCAATATGTGCTGATGCGGGTGCTGACCCTGTTCGGTCTCACCCTCGGCCGCTTCGACCCGCGCCGCTACCGCGACGATATCGTCGCCAATTCCGATTTCCGCAAGTTCGACGACGGCCTGAAGATGACGCTCGATCTCGAGCCGCAGCGGATCGAGGCCATCGAGGCGCGGCTGGAGGAGGCGCGTCTCGCCGGCCTTTGCCATTTCGGCCTGCACCGGCAGGCGTCCGCGCTGATGACCTGCGTCGTGCCCACCCCGCTCGCGCGCGACCACGTCCATTTCATCGACGGTGCGGCCGGCGGCTATGCGCTCGCCGCAAGCCGGCTGAAGAGCGCGATGCGCCCGGGCGCCACCGCCGCCTGAAGCACGCCGCGCCACGCGCCCGTCCGCTCACCCTGCCGCGAAAAAAGGCGTCCGCCGCCGCGACCGGGCGCGATCTTGCCAATATCCGCACGCATTCTGCGGAAGGTCGCCCGAATTCGGGATCCGGATTCGGGGCCGCTGCCAGGGAGCGACCGGCGCGGGCCAGCCGCTCAGGCGTGCCGCAACCGACCGCAGGCCGGGCCGGAGGAGGAGGAGGGACGCATGCGACTGGTACGCCCTGTTCTCGTGTTCGTCGTCGTGGTGGGCGGCACCATGGCGTCCGGTGGCCCGCGGCTCGCCCGGGCGCACAGCTTCTACGACCTGGAATGCTGTTCCAACCGCGATTGCATGCCCGTTCCCGACGAGGAGATCCTGGCGACCAAGGAGGGTTGGCTGGTGCGCACCACCGGCGAGGTCATCGGCTATGACAGTTGGCCAATCAAGCACTCTCCCGACGGCCGCTTCCATCGCTGCGCCGGCCTCGGCAATTTCGGGCCCAAGGGCCGGACGCAGTGCCTTTATGTGCCCGATTTCGGCCAATGATCGCCGACGGGCGATTGACGGACAGCACGACTGCTCCACCTCTTCAAGATAAAGAGGATCACGCCATGTCACCTGAACTGCCGATGTTTCTCATGCAATGCGCCGCCCTGCTGCTGCTCGCAGGCGCCTTCTGCATCCGCGGGGCGGGCGACTAGGTCCGTCTGGCCATGCCGAAAACGAAAAAAGCCCGCTTCCGCGGGCTTTTCGAGCTGGTCGGAGTGGAGTGATTCGAACACTCGACCCCCTCGTCCCGAACGAGGTGCGCTACCAGGCTGCGCTACACTCCGTGACCAGCGGCGTCCGTATAGAACAGGGTTTCGGTTTCGACAAGCGGAAAAAATCAAAAAAATTCACGCATGCCGCCCGCCGGGCAGGCCGGTGCCCGGGCTGGCCCGGAGGCAATCCGCGCGGCCGGGTGCGGATGCGATGCGGGCGGGGCGGAACTTCCGCCGGGCGTGCGCGTTCGTCGGGGATGCAGGCGATCCTCGATGACATCTTCGCGACGACCGAGCTGCCGCTGGCGGTGATCTTCGCCCGGCTGACCGGCGCCGTCCTGCTCGGCGCCCTGATCGGCTTCGAGCGCGAGACGCGCAACCACCCCGCCGGCCTGCGCACGCACATCCTCGTCAGCCTCGCCGCCGCGGTCATCGCCGTCATCTCCGTCGAGATGGTGCACCTGCATCACCTCGACGACCAGCAGGTGCGCATCGACCCCTTGCGGGTCGTCGAGGCGGTGACCTCGGGGGTCGCTTTTCTCGCCGCCGGCATGATCATCTTCTCGCAAGGCAAGGTCAGGAACCTGACCACCGGGGCCGGAATGTGGCTTTCCGGCGGCGTCGGCCTGTCGGTCGGGCTCGGGTACTGGGCGATTGCCGCCTTCTCAACCCTTGCCTGTCTCGTGGTTCTTAATATACTTGGGCGGTTGGTAACGGACAGCGCGGGGGCGCAGGAAGGGGCAGGGGACGAAGCCGGCACGCAACCGGCGGCAGGGGAGCCCATTTCCGGGGCAGACGAGGCAAAACGGGTTTAGCCGTGCCGAATTGAACGACATGGTAGAATTTTGCTTTAGATGTCTCTAAAATGCCCTTTTGCCGCCATTTTGTACTATTGATTTGTGAATAATACCGATCGTATATCGTCTTTACTCTGAGACGACACACCTGCCTTTGTCGCGGGCCGCCCTGACGGACCGGCGTGGCAGGTTTTTCGTGTTTTGATGTCGATGCCGACCATCGGTGGAAAGAGGGCAAAACGTGGCAATTCATGCTGACACTGCCGGTGCGGACGAACTTCGCGCCGCACTGAAGGAGAGCGCCCAGGCGTTTCTCGCGATGGGGCTGTTCAGCTTCTTCGTCAATCTTCTGGTCCTGACCGGGCCGCTGTTCATGCTCCAGATCTACGATCGCGTGCTCGCCTCGCGGTCCGAGGCGACGCTGGTGGCGCTGACCGGCCTGATCGTCGGCCTCTTTGCCATCATGGGCGTGCTCGACCATATCCGCGCCCGCCTTGCAGCCCGCGTCGGCGCGAAGTTCCAGGCGAAGTTCGACAAGCGCGTGTTCAACGCCGTGCTCGACCGCACCGGGCTGAACGCCCGCGGCATTTCCACGCTGACCGGCATGCGCGACCTCGACGCCATCCAGAAGGTGCTGTCGTCGCCGGCGGTCTTCACCGTCTTCGACATTCCCTGGACGCCGTTCTTCCTCTTCGTCATCTTCATGTTCCATCCGTGGATGGGCATCCTCGGCATTGCCGGCGGCCTGGTCCTGGTGGCGCTCACCTGGCTGAACCAGAACGGCACCAAGGGCGATCAGGAACGCGCCATGGTGGCTGGCCGCCAGAGCGACGAGATGACCCAGACGCTGCAGAAGGAGAGCGACACCGTTCGCGCGCTCGGCATGCGCCGCTCGGTCGCCGCCCGCTGGCAGGTGCTGCGCGACCGCGCGCTCGAGGCCAATATCCGCTACAGCGACAGCAACGGCTTCTACGCCATCTCGTCCAAGACCTTCCGCGTCTTCCTGCAGTCGGCGATCCTGGCGCTCGGCGCCTATCTCGTGCTGCAGAACGAGATCTCGGCCGGCGCCATGATCGCAAGCTCGATCATCATCGGCCGCGCGCTCGCCCCGATCGAGGGCGCCATCGGCCAGTGGTCGCTGGTCCAGCGCGCCTTCCAGGGCTGGCGGCAGCTGTCGGAGCTTCTGTCCAAGGTGCCGGAAGAGGAGAGCCGCACGGCCCTGCCCAAGCCGCGCGCGATCCTCGAGGTCAACCAGGTCACCGCCATCCCGCCGGGCGAGAAGGTCGCCACCCTGCGCATGCTGAGCTTCGAGCTCGCCCCCGGCCAGGCGCTCGGCGTCATCGGCCAGAGCGCCTCGGGCAAGTCGACGCTGGCCCGCATCCTCACCGGCATCTGGCCGCCGGCCGGCGGCAATGCCCGCCTCGATGGCGCCTCGCTCGAGCAGTACGGCTTCGACGGGCTCGCCGACCACGTCGGCTACCTGCCGCAGGACGTCGTGCTCTTCGAAGGCACGGTCGCCGAGAACATCGCCCGCATGCAGGTCAATCCGGATGCGGAGAAGGTCGTGACGGCGGCCAAGAAGGCCGGCGCCCATGACATGATCCTGCGCCTGCCGGATGGCTACGACACCCGCCTGCCGCCCAATGGCGGACGCCTCTCGGGCGGCCAGAAGCAGCGCGTCGGCCTCGCCCGCGCGCTCTTCGGCGATCCCGTGCTGGTCGTGCTCGACGAGCCGAACTCCAACCTCGACGCCGAGGGCTCGATGGCGCTGAACCTCGCCATCCGCAATCTCAAGGCCGAGGGCAAGTCCGTCGTCATCATGGCGCACCGGCCGGCTGCGATCGAGGAATGCGACCTCATTCTCATCCTCGAGAACGGCCAGCGCCTCGCCTTCGGCCCGCGCGACGAAGTGCTGCGCGCGCACCTGCGCAACCATGCCCAGGTCGTCCCGGGCACCGGCACCGGCGGCAGCAACAAGTAGGACGCCTGACGGCACCAGACGGAACAGGATATGAGTACCATGAACAAGACCTGGAGCGGGCGCAACTACGCTCTCATCGGCTACACCACCGTCTTCGTACTGCTGGGCGGCATGGCGGCATGGGCAGCCTTCACCCGGATCAACGGCGCGGTCGTGGCCAGCGGCATCATCGAGGTGGCGAGCAACCGCCAGGTCGTGCAGCACCTCACCGGCGGCGTCGTCGGCAAGATCAACGTGCACGAAGGCGACCGGGTCAATGCCGGCGACGTGCTGATGCGCCTCGACGACACCTTCGACCAGTCGGAACTCGCAGTCATCGAAAGCCAGCTCTACAGCCTGATGGGCACTGCCGCCCGCCTGATCGCCGAGCAGGACGAGAAGGACGAGATCCGCTTCGATCCGGAAATGGTCGAGCGTGCCAAGACCGATCCGGAAGTGGCCGAGATCATCGACGGCCAGACCCGCCTGATGAAGGCCCGCCGCGAGACCCGCGACAAGCAGATCGGCCAGTTGACCGAGCGCAAGAACCAGATCGCCAAGCAGAACGAGGGTCTCGACAGCCGTATCGCAGCCCTGGATACCCAGCTCGGGCTGATCAGCCAGGAACTGGAAGCGCAGAACAAGCTCCTGAAGCAGTCGCTGACGAACGCCAGCCGCGTGCTGCAGTTGCAGCGCGAGGAGGCCGAGATCTCCGGCACGATCAGCCAGGCCAAGTCGAGCATCGCCGAGAACGCCGGCAAGGTCGCCGAGATCGAGCTTGCGGTCCTCAACATCGATTCCGACATGCGCGAGGAGGCGACGACGTCGCTGCGCGAGATCGAGGCCAAGATCGCCGAACTGAAGGAAAACCGCACCGCCAAGCACGAGACGCTGAGCCGCATGGACATCACCGCCCCGGTCCCGGGCGTGGTGCTCGGAATGCAGGTGCATGCGCTGCGCTCGGTCATCAAGCCGGCCGATGCGTTGATGTTCATCATCCCGCAGGAAAATGACCTCGTCATCAAGACGCAGATCTCGCCGACCCAGATCGACCAGGTCCATGTCGGCCAGGTGGCCCACATCCGCTTCGGCGCCTTCGACCACCGCTCGACGCCGGAGATCTTCGGCCACGTCACCAAGGTGGCCGCCGACGTGCTGCAGGACCAGCGCACGGGTGCGACCTACTACCAGGCGGAGATCAAGCCGGATGCCGGCGAGATGCTGAAGCTCGGCGAGGACAAGCACGTCATGCCCGGCATGCCGGTCGAAACCTTCATCCAGACCTCCGAGCGCTCGCCGCTGGAGTATCTGGTCAAGCCGCTTGCCGATTATTTCGCCAAGGCCTTCCGCGAACGATAGTTTCTGTCGCCGGAGGGCGGCTGGAAGCAAGTTTGTGAGATTTGCGATTGAAACCTCCGTCCCGCAGGCGTACTGCGGGGCGGATTTTTCGTTTTGGAGACTGTCGTGAAAGCCATCGCATCCCTTTCCGCCTTCGTCGGAAAGACATTCGCCCTCTGGGTCATCCTCTTCGCCATCCTCGGTTTCGTCCTCCCCGACACGTTCAAGCAACTGACGCCCTACATCGTCACGCTGCTCGGCATCATCATGTTCGGCATGGGCCTGACCCTGTCGCTCGACGATTTCCGCGAGGTGGCCCGGCGCCCGATCGAAGTCGGCATCGGCGTCGTCTCGCAGTTCGTCATCATGCCGGCCATCGCCGTGATCCTGACGATGCTGATCCCGATGTCGCCGGAAGTGGCTGCCGGCGTCATCCTCGTCGGCTGCTGCCCCGGCGGCACGTCCAGCAACGTCATGACCTATCTTTCGAAGGGCGACGTAGCACTCAGCGTCGCCTGCACCAGCGTCACCACGCTGGCGGCCCCGATCGTGACGCCGTTCCTCGTCTGGCTGTTTGCCAGCCAGTATCTGCCGGTGGACGCCATGGCGATGCTGATCAGCATCATCAAGGTCGTGTTGCTGCCGCTGGCGCTGGGCTTTGCCCTGCAGAAGCTGGTGCCGGGCATCGTCACCAAGGCGGTCCCGGCGCTGCCGCTCGTCAGCGTCGCCGGCATCGTCCTGATCGTCGCCGCCGTCGTCGGCGCCAGCAAGGCCGCCATCGCCAGCACCGGCCTGCTGATCTTCCTCGTCGTCGTCCTGCACAACGGCATCGGCTATATGCTGGGCTATCTCGCCGCGAAGGCGGCTGGACTTTCGGTTGCCAAGCGCAAGGCGATCGCGATCGAGGTCGGCATGCAGAACAGCGGCCTGGGAGCGGCCCTGGCGAACGCGCATTTCTCTCCGGTCGCAGCCGTCCCGAGCGCCATCTTCAGCGTCTGGCACAACATCTCCGGCGCACTGATCGCCAATTACTTCGCCCGCGTGCCGAACGAGGAGACCGCCGACGAGGCCCTGGCCACGCGCTGACGGCGCAGGCCCTGCACAGGACATGACAAGCGGCCCCCGCGCACAAGAAGGCGCGGGGGCCGTTCCGTTTATACCGGCGGCAGGGCAAACGCGGGGCGCCAGGGACCAGTCGGGGCACCAAGGAACAAAGGGCCCGGTCGCTCGTTCTCTCCCCAGCGTTTTTGCAAAGGGAGAACAATATGCTTCGGGCATTGCTTCTGTGGTTGATGGGCGTTCCGCTCTTCGTCGTGCTTCTGATCTGGTATTTCTATTTCTGAGCCGACCACGGCGCCGGATCGCCAGAGCGTCCGGCGCCGTGCCCCTCAAGGGCGGCCACCGCCTGCGGTGACAGCTCCCGCACCAGCTTCCTCCTGAATGCCGCGGTGAAATCGCTGCCGCGCCTGACATCCATCACGAAAGCGCCTGCGCCGACGATCACGGACCTTTCGAAATAGGCGGCAAGGTCCGGCACGTCCTCCGATACCGTCAGGGCGTTGATGGTGACGCCCATCTTCTGCGCCCGCTGGCGCGCCGAGGGCAGCGACGCGACCTGCCGCCGTTTGGGTGCGATCGTCTCCCGGCCGTCGCCGGAGATGTTGATCAGCGTCCGGGCCGCGCAGAATTTCGGATCGGCCAGCATGTCCAGCGCGTTCCAGATCCCGCTGCCGATATCGGTATTGCCGTAGACCGTGCGCGGCGCCCGCTCGATCTCGCTGGCAAACGCCTCCAGCCCGATGCCACCCTGAACGACGTGCCAGCGCACCTTCTGCACCGCGAATTCGCCGTCGCCCCAGAAGATCGCCGAGAGCGCCACCGTGCCCGCCGCTGCCAGCGCATGGCCGACCTCGCCGGTGCGGAGCGCGGTCGCGATCCCGCTCGTCTGGAAGGCGAATTCGTCATCCGTGATGCTGCCGGATCCGTCGATGGCCAGCACCAGCGCCAGATCGACGCAAGGGGCCGCACCGGCGGCCGGTGCGGCCGTCATCCCCAATGCGACCATCATCCCCAGAAGTGTTCTGATCATACCCGAACCTCTGCCCCCGCGTTCAGCCTGGTAATACCAACCTGCACTGATATTGACCGAAAGCGCCCGGCCCTCCGGGTGGGCCGCCTGTCGGCTACCGGAAGCGTCGCAATCCTCGACCGATGCCGAGGCATCGCTCTGCGGTATGCTCCTTGCCGGATGACCGCAGGCGGTCCCACGCAAGCGGTCAATATCAGTGCAGGTTGGTATAAGGGTCCGACTATGCCAGCTTGCCGCTTTTGCGCCGTTAAATTAGCGTTACATGAAGGACGGGATTCGGGCTTTCTGCGAGGACCGGATGAGCTTCTCACTGCGCTTGTATGGCCGGTTCCAATTGCTCGCCCCGACTGGCGAAAGCATCGCCATTCCGTCACGCAAGCACCGTGTCCTGATCGCCATGCTGGCGCTGGCCGGCGGCAAGCCCGTCCCGCGCTCGAAGCTCGCGGGCCTCCTGTGGCCCGAGCAGAACGAGGAGCATGCGCGAAACAGCCTCAGGCAGGCCCTCTTCGCCATCCGCCACGCCGTCGAGGGCCACGGCCCGTCGCCCGTCGTGATCGACCATGCCGCCGGCTGGATCGAGAAGGGCGCGCTCGCCTGCGATGTCGATGCCCTTGCGGAAGCGACCGCGACCGGATGGCTGGACCTGTCCGGCGACAGCTATGACGGCGAGTTCCTGGAGGGGCTGAGCTTCCAGGACGAGACGCTCGATACGTGGCTGCACATCGAACGCGACCGTCACCGCGACCGCCTGATCGACTGCCTGACGGCCTTTGCCGTGGCGATGGAGAAGGCCGGCGATGCCGGGCAGGCGCTGGCTGCGGCCCGCTGCACCCTGCTGCACGATCCCTATCACGAGCCCGCCCACCGCGTCATCCTGCGCGGCCACCTCGAACGCGGCGAGCGCGCCCGCGCCCTGCGCCACTGCGATACGCTGCAGGCGCTGCTGGAGAGCGGCCTCGGCGTCCCGATGGACCCCGAGACGCGGAAACTCGTGGACCACATCCGTGGCGAGGCCGGCGGCATCCTGGCCCCGGACGGCCCGCCGGCCTACAGTCCCACAGCGCAGAACCGGCCGCGGGTCGCCGTCCTGCCGATGGTCAATCTCTCCCGCAACGACGCCCTCGACAGCGTCACGGAGACGCTGACGCGGCGGATGATCGCCGAACTGGGACGGTTCTCGCCCGTTTCGGTGGTCGCGGCGGCGACGATGCTGGCGTTGAGGACGAAGGATCTCACGATCGAGGAGATCGGTCGCCGCGTGAATGCGGCCTATGTGGTGGAACTGTCCTGCGAAGCCGCGCAGGAGGGCGGGGCGGTGCTGGTGCAACTGGTCTCCGTGCTCAGCGGCACGCAGATCTGGAGCCGCCGATATCCGGCGACAGCGCTCGATGCCGCCGACGGGCAGGACAGGCTGATCCGCGCCATTGTCGGCAGCCTGTACCAGATCCTGATGTGGCATGCCGCCGGCGACGCCGATGCCGAGCCGCAGGAGAATGCCGGCGCCGAACAGCTCTATTTGCAGGTGTTCTATCACATCCAGCGGCCGACGAGGGCGGGGATGGTGCTGGCGCGCCGGCTGTGCGACCGGTTGCTCGAAGCCGATCCGCGCCATGTGCTCGTCCGCGAGAGCCTGGCCTGGGCCGATTTCCACTGCGCCTTCAACGGCTGGACCGAAGACCCGCAGGAGGCCTTCCGGCAGGCGCGCGACCGCGTGCTCGCCGGCCTCCGGCTGAACGATCGCGAGCCCTATCTGCTGAGCGCCCTCGGCCTTGCGCAGACCTATCTGGGCGACATCCGCGCCGGTCTCGATGCGCTCCGCCGCGCCACCGACCTCAATCCCAACGACGCCGAATTCCACACCTGGCTGGGCACGGGGCTGACCTGTGCCGGCCGGGTCGAGGAGGCGCACGCGGCCTTCGACCAGGCCGACCAGATCAACCCCGGCTATCACCCGGTGTTTCTCTTCCGTGCCGACGCCCATCTGTCGTCCGGCGAGTTCGAGCGGGCGGTCGCCGGGCTCGACCATTTCCTCGCGGTCCTGCCGGAATATCACTGGGCTCGCCTGCTGCGGGCGGCGGCGCACGAGGCCCTCGGGGAGACGGAGCGGGCGAAGGCGGACGTCGCCCATGTCCGCCAGGCGGCGCCGTCCCTCGATGGCCGATACCTCCGGCGCCTCCTCCTGGCCCGCGCGGAGGGCTACCGCGACTGGCTGACGGAGCGCCTTGGCGCAGCAGGACTTGTCTGACGGGCGGCGGTCCCATCCGTCGCTTCGTCTCTCCCAGCCCGTCTCCCTGTCCCGCCGCCGCACAGATTTGCCCATGCCCGGTAACCGGCCGCCCCGCCCGATCTGGGTGGTTGATCGCCTGACGCGCGCCGTTAGTCTGCGCCCGTCCAAGGACACGCACCCTCCGATTCCCCAGAGCGAAGGAAATCACGATGCCCACCTTGAGCAATGGCAGCGAGCTTGATGTCTGGAACGACGTCGACAACGAGAGCCCCGATGCGATCCTGTTCCGCATCACCGGGAGCGACGGCGAGGTCCACGGGCCGGTCGGCGCCGTCGCCGACTTCCCGTTCGGCTCGATCGACATCGCCTCCGTCGACGTCTTCGACGGCTTCTTCACCCTCACCACCTTCACCAATGAAGGCCGCACCCAGACATATACGACGGTGGACACGATCGTCTTCGACAACGACGGCAACTATATCCGCACCCTGTCCGCGCGGGCGGCCTACCGCTCGACCGAGATCCTGTCGGTGACCGCCGAAAGCCCCGACGACATCACCGTGGCCTGGCAGGGCGCCAGCGAATATTTCGGCGGCCAGAACACCCAGTACGGCAGGCATGAGATCATCTTGGAGGACGGCGTTCTCAAGCCCGATCCCTTCATCAACCACGCGCCGGTCACCACCGACATGAGCTTCACCCTTGTGCCGGGGCAGACGCTCGACGACGTCGCCTTTGCCGCGTCGGATGCCGACTACGACCTGTTGTCCTTCGTCGTCGTCGACGGCCCGGACCATGGGACGCTGTCGCAGGAGACGCGGTTTCAGGAGGGCCACTATCCCTTTCCGCAGGGCCACTACTTCGACAGCCTCCACTATCATCCCTTCCTGAACGGCAATCTCTTCGACTATGCCGCCGAAGCAGGCTTCACCGGCACCGACACCTTCACTGTCTACGCCACCGACGGCCAGGCCAATAGCGGCTACGCCACCATCACCATCACAGTCGCGCCGCCGGCAGAGACGGTCACCCTGAGCGGAGCGAAGGACGTCGTCAGCTACAAGGCCTACGACCATGCCGTGCTGGTCGCGGCCCTGGGCGGCAACGACCGCATCACGGGCAGTGACTTCGGCGATACGCTGGAAGGCGGGGCCGGCAACGATCGCCTGCGCGGCGCCGCCGGCGACGATATCCTCGACGGCGGCAAGGGCAACGATGTCGTGAGCGGCGGCAAGGGGGACGATGTGCTTGACGGCGGAACCGGCCGCGACGTTCTGATCGGCGGCAAGGGCAGCGATGCCTTCGTCTTCGACACGAAGCCCGGCCGCGGCAATGTCGACTGGATCATCGACTTCTCCTCCGGCACCGACGAGATCCGGCTGGACAGCGTCGTCTTTACGGGCACGACCACCGGCGCCCTCGATCCGGATGCCTTCGTCAGGGGCAAGGCGGCCCTCGATGCCGACGACCGCATCATCTACCACAAGGCCTCCGGCCGCCTCATGTTCGACGCGGACGGGACCGGCGATGCGGATGCGGTGACGTTCGCGATGCTGACCCCGCGCACAACCGTGACCGCCGACGACTTCAGCTTTGTCTGACGAGAGCATGTCGCGCAAAGGTCTATGGCGATTTGCGCGACATGCTGAACAACAGCAACTTGAAGCGCGCAAGACGAATCCGAAGGATCGCGGCGCGCTTCAACACCGACCACAGGCTGTCGCCGACCGTCTGGTGGAAACGGTTGGCGTCAGCGGTCAGGACGGGCGTGGCTTGGGGAGCGGAACGTCCGTGGCCTTGTCGTCGGCCCAGGTCGTGATTGCGTGCACCTGTGCGGGGATCTGGTCGCGCAGATAGGTTTCATGGCCCGGAAGGCCCATCGGGTAGAGGGCGTCCCGGCTCGCCTCGTAGGCCGCGCTCTTGTCGGTACAGAGGCGGATGCGCATGTCCTGCGGGGCGACGTCGGTCCGGTTTCGCAGCTTGTCCACGGGCCCGGCGGCGGAAGACAGGCGGCCCTCGAAGGCCTGCGTCAGATATTGCGCGGAGCGTTCGTTGCGTTCGCGTTCCGTGGTCGCGCCCAGGATGACCACCATGACGCGCTTTCCGTTGCGCGTGGCAAGCCCGACGAAGTTTCGTCCGGAGGCGCACAGGAATCCGGTCTTCATCCCGATGGTGCCGCTGAAGCGGGTCAGAAGCAGGTTGTTGGACTTGATTTCCTTGCCGTCGATCGTGACGGCCGAGGCCAGGAAGAAGCGCCGGTATTCGGGAAACGTCCGGTCCACTTCCAGCCCGAGGATCGCCAGATCGCGTGCGGTCGAATAGGTGTTCCGGTCGAACAGGCCGTTCGGATTGGAGAAATGGGTGCCGGTAAGACCGAGGCGTGCTGCCGTGTCGTTCATGCGCCGGACGAAGGAGGCCTCGTCGGCGGACACCGCCTCCGCAAGCGCGACCGCGACGTCGTTCGCCGAAGCGGTGATCAGGGCGTAGAGCGCATCTTCGAGCGTCATCGCGCGACCGACGGTCAGGCCGGACTCCAGAAACGCCTGTTTCATCGCATTGCGCGACATGGTGACCGGCGTCGTCAGGCTCACCTCGCCGGATTGAAGGGCCTCGAACACCACGAGAGCCGTCATCAGCTTGGCCGTCGAGGCCGGATACCACTGCACGTCGGCATCCTCCTGATGGAGCACCTGGCGGCTGTCGGCGTCCACGACGAGCACGGGCGTCGCATTCGCCGGCATCCACGCAAGGAGGGATGCGGTCAATACAAGCCCTTTTAACGCTCGTCCGGCCATGCGGGTTTTCATCATGTCTCGTCTCCGGAAGGAAGACGTCCTAATGCCACGATGCTTGATGCGAGCACAAGCATTTGCTGCGCGCGAGGCGCGTTCGCAGGATGAAGCCTGCCCGCTGGTCCGGCCCAAAAAATGCCGCCTGCAACGTCGGCGCTGCAGGCGGTTTCTTGTCGATCTTCAGGCGAGGGGCCGCACCTGCGGCCCCGCCAAAGCGTTCCGGAACGTCCGCCTACTCGTCGAGGTCGGCGAGAATCTCGGCGGCGCGGCCGGCGCTGGTGTGGCGCACGTCCGCGTCGTGGCGGCGGTTGGCGAAGATCTCGGTCGCCATCAGCCTGTCGGCGAGATCGGCCGGCAGCGACAGGATCACCCGCTCGTCGTCCTTGTGGATGCCGCCAAGCTCGGAATGCCGGCCGGTGATCATCCCGCCGGCGACGGTGTTGTGCGTGTCGGGATCGATCAGGATGAAGGCGCCGGTCGTGCGGTTCTGCTCGTAGGTGTCGAAGATCGCCTGCTCGTCGAAGGACAGCGCCACCTTGCCGATGGCGTTCATCGCGAGCCTGTCGGTCGCGGTCCAGTGACCGCTCTTCAGGTCGAGCTGGCTTACCGGCGCGACGCTGACGCGCTGGCGGCGGCTGCCGCTCTTCAGCCAGTAGCGCTTGCCGGGCTCGATGCCTTCCGGCTGCAGGGCGACGATCTGGGCGTCGAAGCTGCGCCCGGTCATCGGCTGGCTGTCGATCGAGACGATCATGTCGCCGCGCGAGACGTCGACCTGCCGGTCGAGGACGAGCGTGATCGCGTCGCCGCCGACGGCGGCATTGCGCACGAGGTCGAAGGTGACGATCTGCTTGACGTTGGCGACCATGCCGGAGGGAACGACGACGACGCTGTCGCCGGGCTTGACCGCGCCGCCGGCGACCGTGCCCTGGTAGCCGCGAAAGCTTTCGCCCGGGCGCGAGACGCGCTGGACGGGCAGGCGGAAGCCGACCGTCTGGTTGGAGCGGGCGGTGGCCTTCTCCAGCGTCTCGACCAGCGTCGGACCCTCGTACCACGGCATGGCGGCGCGGCCGTCATAGACGACGTTCTCGCCCTTCAGCGCCGAGACCGGGATCGCGGTGATCTGCTTGACGCCGAGCGACAGCGCCAATTCCCTAAACTCGTGGCTGATCTCCTCGAAGCGGGCGCGGTCGTAGCCGGTCAGGTCGATCTTGTTGACGGCGAGCACGAACTGGCGGATGCCCATCAGCGTCGCGATCGTAGCGTGCCGGCGCGTCTGCTCCAGGATGCCGGTGCGGGCATCGACGAGGAGCACGGCGAGGTCGGCGGTCGAGGCCCCGGTCGCCATATTGCGGGTATACTGCTCGTGGCCGGGCGTGTCGGCGACGATGAAGGAGCGCCGGTCGGTCGAGAAATAGCGGTAGGCGACGTCGATGGTGATGCCCTGTTCGCGCTCGGCCTGCAGGCCGTCGAGCAAAAGCGCGAAATCGGGCAGTCCGAGATCGTTCTGCTTGCCGGAGGAATCGCGCGCGAGCGTTGCCGCCTGGTCTTCCTTGACGGCCTTGGTATCCCAGAGCAGGCGGCCGATCAGCGTCGACTTGCCGTCATCCACGCTGCCGCAGGTGATAAGCCGCAGCGGGCGCGAATCGCGCGTGACGCGCTCGGTCTCGACGGCCGGGAAGGCGCTAACGGTTGCAGTTGCCGATGCGGTCATTTCAGAAATACCCTTCGCGCTTCTTCTTTTCCATGGAGCCGGACTGGTCGCGGTCGATCGCGCGGCCCTGGCGTTCGGAGACGGTGGCGGTCTCCAGCTCGGTGATGATGTCGTCGAGCGTCGTCGCGGTCGAGCGGATCGCGCCCGTCAGCGGGAAGCAGCCGAGCGTGCGGAAGCGGATGACGCCCTCCTGCTTCGTCTCGCCGGGCAGAAGCTCCAGCCGCGGGTCCTCGGCGAGGATCATCATGCCGTCGCGCTCCACGAAGGGGCGCTTTTCGGCGAAGTAGAGCGGCACGATCGGGATGTTCTCGGCCTGGATGTAGCGCCAGATGTCGACCTCGGTCCAGTTCGACAGCGGGAAGGCGCGCACGCTCTCGCCGCGGTTGATCATGCCGTTGTAGATGTTCCACAGTTCCGGGCGCTGGTTGCGCGGGTCCCAGCGGTGGTCGGGGGTGCGGAACGAATAGATGCGCTCCTTGGCGCGCGAGGCCTCCTCGTCGCGCCGCGCGCCGCCGAAGGCCGCGTCGTACTTGCCGGCGTCGAGCGCCTGGCGCAGCGCCTCGGTCTTCATGATGTCGGTGTAGCGGGCCGAGCCGTGGGTGAACGGCGTGACGTTCTCGGCCGCCCCGCGCGGGTTGACGTGCTCGATCAGGTCGAGGTCGTAGCGCTTCACGATCTCGTCGCGGAAGGCGATCATCTCGGCGAACTTCCAGCCCGTGTTGACGTGCAGCAGCGGGAAGGGGACGCGGCCGGGATGGAAGGCCTTGCGGGCGAGATGCAGAAGGACCGACGAATCCTTGCCGATCGAATAGAGCATCACCGGCCGTTCGAACTCGGCGGCGACCTCGCGGAAGATGTGGATGGCCTCGTTTTCGAGCGCCTTGAGATGGGGATCGAGCGGCGGCTTGGATGCGGCGGCACCCTTGGCTTCCGCCTCGTTGCGGATATCGGACATTCTCTGACGGTCTCCGGAAATCTGTTCGGCCGGGGAAAGGGCCTTAGAGCGAACTGGAATTGAGCGAAGGGATGGCGGCCTCGGGAACGTGGAGACCGCATTCGCGCTTCTCGTCGTTTTCCCACCACCAGCGGCCGGCGCGCTCGGGCTCGCCCGGCTTGATGGCACGGGTGCACGGCTCGCAGCCGATCGAGGGATAGCCGCGCGCATGCAGCGGGTTCACCGGCACGGCGTTGTCGGCGACGTAGGCCTTGATCGTGTCGAGGTCCCAGTCGGCAAGCGGGTTCACCTTGATCAGGTTGCGCTCGGCGTCGTACTCGGCAAAGGGCGTCTCCGCCCGGTTGCCGGACTGGCCGCGGCGCAGGCCGGTGATCCAGAAGGATGCCCCTTCGAGCGCACGCGCAAGCGGCTTCAGCTTGCGCGCGCCACAACAGGCGTGCCTGGCTTCGACGCTTTCATAGAAGCCGTTCAGGCCGTACTGGGCGATGTAGGCGTCCAGGTCGTCCTTCTGCGGGTGGAAGCGGGTGATCTCGATGCCGAAGCGCTCCTCGGTCTCGCCGATCAGATCCGACGTCTCCTTGAAGAGGCGGCCGGTCTCGAGCGTGGCGACGTCGATCGGCAGGCGGTTCAGGCCGATCTCGGCGGTGATCACCTGGTCCTCGATGCCGAGGCTGGTGGTGAAGACGGTGCGGCCGCCGAGGCCGGCGACGAGCGCGAGCCGCCCGGCGAGGTCGAGTTCGGCCAGTTGTTCGTTGAGCGTCCTGGCGGCGCTGTGTTCCGTCATTGCAGTCATGGAAAAGACCCTGTCCAAAGTTGGCCGGATTATCGCAGGCGGGCTCCGGGGCGGACAGAAAAACGGATTTCCATTCGTTCTGGCTTAGAGCAAATATCTCTCTATCTCGCGCCGATGACAGAAATCCTGCCGCCCCGCGGTCGAGGCCATCCGTCCCGGGGAGGGGTTCTCACAAGGCCTCGCAGGAGTGCCACCGGGCCAGTTTCCGGGCGGCGACCGGATTGTCACGGGGCCATGGCCGCCCGATGCGGCGGCTTCCGCAGGCGTGGTTTCTGCCCTAAGGTGGCGGGGTCCGTGCCGCGGCAATGCGCGTCCTGCGGGCCGGGAGACGGTGGAAAACCCGCTTCCGCCCGGCCAATTCGGTGCCGGTCGCGTTTCGCGTCGCGGCGTTTTTGCGGCAGAAGCATGTCGCCGGGACCCCCGGCCACGGGAACGATTTTGCAGTCCGAAGCGCCGCAGGGAACCACTTTTGCGAAGTCCGCCTTCAATGTTGACTTACTCTACTGACTAGATAGAGTTTGTTCACAAACCGAAGAGGGAGTGGAAAATGTCCATTATTTCCAAACGCTTGAGCGCAGTCGCCCTGGGCCTCGGCCTGGCTGCCGGCAGCCTCACCGCCGCCTGGGCGCAAACGACGCTGCTGAATGTGTCCTACGATCCGACCCGTGAACTCTACAAGCAGTACAACACCGCCTTCATCGCCCACTGGAAGGCCGAGACCGGCGAAGACGTCTCGATCCAGCAGTCGCATGGCGGTTCCGGCAAGCAGGCCCGCTCCGTCATCGACGGCCTGGAGGCCGACGTCGTGACGCTGGCGCTCGAGGCCGACATCGACGCCATTGCGGAGCACTCCAAGAAGATCCCGGAAAACTGGCGCACGCTGCTTCCGAACAAGTCGACGCCCTATTCGTCGACGATCGTCTTCCTCGTCCGCAAGGGCAACCCGAAGGGCATCAAGGACTGGGGCGACCTGATCAAGGACGACATCCAGGTGATCACGCCGAACCCGAAGACGTCAGGCGGCGCGCGCTGGAACTTCCTTGCCGCCTGGGCCTGGGCCGAAAAGGAATTCGGCGGCGACAAGGCCAAGGTGACCGAATACGTCACCACGCTGTTCAAGCACGTTCCGGTTCTCGACACCGGCGCGCGCGGTTCCACCACCACCTTCGTCGAACGCGGCATCGGCGACGTGCTGCTGGCCTGGGAGAACGAGGCCTGGCTGGCGCTCGAGGAGCTCGGCCCGGAGGAATTCGAGATCGTCGCCCCGTCGATCTCCGTCTACGCCGAGCCGCCGGTGGCCGTGGTGAAGGGCAATGCCGAGGCCAAGGGCACGGAAAAGCTTGCCAACGCCTATCTCGAGTATCTTTATAGCAAGGACGGCCAGAATCTCGCGGCCAAGAACTTCTATCGCCCGTCGGATCCGTCCATCGTCGATCCCGCGCTGCTGGAGAAGTTTCCGAAGCTGGAACTCGTGACGATCGAGGCCTTTGGCGGATGGAAGAAGGCGCAGCCCGAATTCTTCGGTGACGGCGGCATCTTCGACCAGGTCTACAAGCCCGGCAACTGAGACCGAGGGGAACCGATCAACACATGACATCCGCCCGCAGCGCTGCGCGGTGGCACTGGAAAAACCCGAGCGTCATTCCGGGATTCGGACTGACGCTCGGGTTTACTCTGGCCTACCTGACGCTCATCATCCTCATTCCGCTGGCCGCTCTCGCCTGGCGTTCGGCTTCTCTCGGGTGGACCGATTTTCTCCGCCTCGTCCTCGATCCCCGCACGCTGGCGGCACTCAGGATCTCGTTTTCGACCGCGCTGATCGCCGCCGTCGTCAACGTCGTCTTCGGCGTCGTTGCCGCCTGGGTGCTGGTGCGCTACAATTTCCCCGGCCGCCGCATCGTCGACGCGGTCGTCGACCTGCCATTCGCGATCCCGACCGCCGTCGCCGGCATCGCGCTGACGGCGATCTATGCACCGAACGGCCTGATCGGCAGCCTGCTCGCGCCGCTGGGCATCAAGGTGGCCTATTCGCCGCTCGGCATCGTCGTGGCGCTGATCGCGATCGGCCTGCCCTTCGTCGTGCGCACGGTGCAGCCGGTGATGCAGGAGATCAGCCAGGAGGTCGAGGAGGCCGCGGCCTCGCTCGGCGCCAGCCGCTTCCAGACGATCTTCCGCGTCATCCTGCCCGGCCTGACGCCGGCGATCCTCACCGGCTTCGCGCTCGCGCTCGCCCGCGGCATCGGCGAATACGGCTCCGTCATCTTCATCGCCGGCAACATTCCCTTCGTCTCCGAGATCGCTCCGCTTCTGATCGTCATCCGGCTGGAGGAGTTCGACTATGGCGCGGCGACGGTGATCGCGACCGTCATGCTGATCATCTCGTTTCTGATGCTGTTCCTCATCAATTTCATCCAGGCCTGGAGCAGGCGGAGGTTCGGCTATGAGCAATGAGCGCTTCAAGAACCCGATCACCGAAAGCGCGCCCGTCCGCTGGACGCTGATCGCAGCCGTTCTCGCCTTCCTCTCCCTCTTCGTCCTCACGCCGCTGGTGATCGTCTTCACCGAGGCCTTCAGCAAGGGCTGGGAGGAATATATTCTGGCCCTGCAGGAGCCAGACGCCGTGAAGGCGATCAGGCTGACGCTGCTGGTCGCCGCCATCGCCGTTCCCGCAAACCTTCTCTTCGGCCTCGCCGCCTCCTGGGCGATCGCCAAGTTCGAGTTTCGCGGAAAGTCGTTCCTGATCACGCTGATCGACCTGCCGTTCTCGGTTTCCCCGGTCATCTCGGGCCTGGTCTACGTGCTGCTGTTCGGCGCCAATTCCTTCCTGGGACCGATCCTGAAGTCGTATGGCATGCAGATCGTCTTCGCCGTGCCCGGCATCGTGCTGGCGACGATCTTCGTCACCTTTCCCTTCGTCGCCCGCGAATTGATCCCGCTGATGCAGGACCAGGGCACCGGCGACGAGGAGGCGGCGATCTCGCTCGGCGCCAATGGCTGGCAGACCTTCTGGTACGTCACCCTGCCGAACGTCAAATGGGCGCTTCTCTACGGCGTGCTGCTCTGCAACGCCCGCGCCATGGGCGAATTCGGGGCCGTCTCGGTCGTTTCTGGCCATATCCGCGGCCTGACAAACACCATGCCGCTGCATGTCGAGATCCTCTACAACGACTACAACGTGGTCGGCGCCTTCGCCGTCGCATCGCTTCTGGCGCTCCTGGCGCTGCTGACGCTCGTGCTTCGCACAGTCCTTGAAACCCGCTACGGTTCCGAACTGTCGGCCGGCCAGAAACACTGAGAAGAACAGATCGCACATGGAAATTCGCGTTGAAAAGATCCGCAAGGAATTCGACCTCTACCCCGCTCTGCACGACGTCTCGCTGAAGATCGAATCGGGCGAACTGATCGCCTTGCTCGGCCCCTCCGGCTCGGGCAAGACGACGCTCTTGCGCCTGATCGCCGGCCTCGAACAGCCAACGCAGGGCCGCATCTTCTTCGGCAACGAGGACGCCTCCTACCGGTCGGTGCAGGAACGGAACGTCGGCTTCGTGTTCCAGCACTATGCCCTGTTCCGCCACATGAGCGTGCTCGACAACGTCGCCTTCGGCCTCAAGGTCCGCCCCAAGGGGCAGCGCCCGCCCAAGGCCGAGATCCGTCGCCGCGCGCTGGAACTGCTCGACATGGTGCAACTGACCGGCCTGGAAAAGCGCTTCCCCAACCAGCTCTCCGGCGGCCAGCGCCAGCGCGTGGCGCTCGCCCGCGCCATGGCGATCGAGCCGAAGGTGCTCCTCCTCGACGAGCCGTTCGGCGCGCTCGACGCCAAGGTGCGCAAGGAACTGCGCCGCTGGCTGCGCGAGTTCCACGACCGCACCGGCCACACCACCGTCTTCGTCACCCACGACCAGGAAGAAGCGCTGGAACTCGCCGACCGCGTCGTCGTCATGAGCCAGGGCAAGATCGAGCAGGTCGGCTCGTCGGACGACGTCTACGACCGGCCGAATTCGCCCTTCGTCTTCTCCTTCATCGGCGAAAGCGCCAACCTGCCGGTCAGGGTCGAGGGCGGCGTTGTGCATTTCCATGGCGCCCCGACCGGGCTGACGGCGCAGCGCGACGGCGAGGCGCGCCTGTTCTTCCGCCCGCAGGACGTCGCGCTGATCGAGGAGGGGCCGGGCATGACCGGACCCGTCACCTCCAGCCGCCGCCTCGCCGGCACCCGCATCGCCGAGATCGAGCTCGGCTCCTCCCAGGAGCCCTGTCACGTCGAGATCGAGGTGCCGCTGGAAGCGGCCGCCTCGAACGGTTCGATCCTGTCCTTCCGTCCGACCCGCTGGAAGCTGTTCTACTGACGGTCTTGCCGGCCGCCGGAGGCGGCGGCCCGCAAGGACTTCCGCCTCCGCCGTCAGTCCCCGGCCGGCACCGTTCACGTGCCCGGGGGCAACCGATCAAGCAATGGTGATCCCGTTCGCCTTCCAGTGGAGGTACGCTACCTATGGTCCCAGCCATCGGAAGGAAAGGAACGCGCCATGCACCTGAGGAACGCCGTGTTCACGGCGGGCGCCGCCGCCGTCGTCTTCGCCGCCACCGCAGCGCTCGCCCATCACGGGTGGGGCTGGGCCGAGGAAGAGCAGACCGAACTGACCGGCACGATCCGCACGGTCACCATCGCCCCGCCGCATCCCGCGTTGGAGGTGGAGACGACGAGCGACGGTCTGTGGAAGATCGAGCTCGGCAATCCGCGCCAGACGCAGCGGGCGGGCTTCGTCGAGGGTTCGGCCAAGCCGGGCGACGAGGTCGTCGTGCTCGGCAACCGCTCGCTCGATGGCAACGAGAAGCGGATGAAGGCGGTGCGCATCACCGTCAACGGCAAGGTCTTCGATATCTATCCCGACCGGATCCGGACGAACTAGGCGGCGCGCATGCAGGCGCTGGACTGGCTCCCGGGATGGATCGCGGGATCCGCACTCGCGATGGCCCTGAAGGGATCGGCGACGCTGTACCTCTTCGTCAACGCTGCGCACATCCTGTCGATCGGCATGCTGTTCGGGGCGATCCTGGCGCTGGACCTGCGGCTGCTCGGGCTGGCGCGGCCGGTCCCGCTTGCAGCCGTTGCGCCCTACCTGTCGCGGATCGCCGCCACCGGCCTCGCGCTCGCCATCGCAACCGGCCTCTGCCTGTTCTCGGTCCGGCCGGCCGAATATGCGGCCAACCCCGCCTTCCTCGCCAAGCTCAGCCTGATCGCGCTTGGCCTCGTCAACGTCGCCGTCGTCCATTGCGGCTCTGGCTGGAAGACCGTGCTGGAAGGCGGCGCGCCGGGCCCCATGCTCCGCCTCGGCGCCACCGCCTCGCTCCTCGTCTGGATCGCCGCCGTCGTCGCCGGCCGCTGGATCGGGTTTCTCTGACCGGCTTGATCGCAACCCCGCCCTCGGCCATACTGCATCGCAATTGCAACGCACGAGGTGCCGCCATGCCGACCGGATCCGCGAAGACCGCCACCATTCCATCGCTGCGCGTCGAACCCGAACTGCGCGCAGCCGCCGAGAGCGTGCTGAAGGAGGGCGAGACGCTGTCCTCCTTCGTGGAGAGTTCGCTCCGCCGGCAGGTCGAGTACCGCAAGACGCAGGCGGAGTTCATTGCCCGCGGGCTGGCCTCGCTGGAAGAGGCAAGGCGGACCGGCGTCTATTATACATCCGAGGAGGTCCTCGGTGAGTTGCGAGAGATGCTGGAGGCGAAGCGCGCTGAGAAGCGATCCGAATGAGATACGCGATCAAGCTGACGGAGAAGGCGCGCCAGGATCTGAGGCGTCTCTACGCCTATATGCTTGATCGCGACGAGCAAGCCGCATCAAGGGCGCTGGAAGCGATCACATCGTCGATGGCTGTCCTGCGGCAGTTCCCTTTCACTTGCCGGAAGGCTGGCGGAGACGACCCTTTGCTTCGTGAACTTCTGGTCCCGTTCGGCTCGTCCGGCTACATCGTGCTGTTCAAGATAGACGGCAAAGATTCTGTGACGATCGCCGCCGTCCGCCACCAGCGCGAGGACGACTACCACTGATCGTCCTCGCCGTTCGTCGCCTCACCGGTCGCTCGTCTCCCAGCGCGGGTTGATCCACGGTCCCTGGTTGGAGCGGGGCAGGGGCTGCTTGCCGAGGATGTGGTCGGCAGCCTTCTCGCCGGTCATGATCGAGGGGCCGTTGAGGTTGCCGTAGGTCACATGCGGGAAGATCGATGAGTCCGCCACCCGCAGGGCCTCGACGCCGATCACCCGCGTTTCCGGGTCGACCACGGCGAGCGGGTCGTTCCTGTCGCCCATCCGGCAGGTGCCGCAGGGGTGGTAGGCGCTCTCCAGGTGCTCGCGCAGGAACGCGTCGATCTGCTCGTCGCTCTGGACGCTCTCGCCCGGCTGGATCTCCGGCCCGCGATAGGGATCGAAGGCCTTCTGGCCGAAGATCTCGCGCGTCAGCCGCACGCAGTGGCGGAACTTCTCCCAGTCCTCCGGATGGCTCATATAGTTGAAGCGGATGACGGGATCGGCCATCGGATCGGCCGACCGCAAGGTCACGTTGCCGCGCGACTTCGACAGGTTGTAGCCGACATGCACCTGGAAGCCGTGGCTCTTCGCCGCCGCCTTGCCGTCGTAGGAGATGGCGACGGGCAGGAAGTGGTACTGGATATCCGGCTGCCTCACGCCCGGGGCGGAGCGCAGGAAGGCGCAGGCCTCGAACTGGTTGGAGGCGCCGAGCCCGCCCTTGGACAGAAGCCATTGCGCGCCCGCCACCCCCTGCCAGAACCAGGGTAGCCAGGAATAGAGCGACACCGGCTTGGTCGAGACCTGCTGGAAATAGAACTCCATATGGTCCTGCAGGTTGGCGCCGACGCCCGGCCGGTCGACCTTCACCTCGATGCCCATATCCTTCAGGTGCTGCGCCGGGCCGATGCCCGACAGCATCAGAAGCTTCGGCGAGTTGAACGAGGAAGCCGAGACGATCACCTCGCGGTTTGCCCGCACTACCTCGATCCTGCCGCCGCGCTCGATCTCCACGCCGACGGCCCGGCCGTTCTCGATCACGATCTTCCGGGCAAAGCAGCGCACCAGTTCGACGTTCGGCCGCTTCATCGCCGGCCTGAGATAGGCATTCGCCGCCGACCAGCGCCGCCCCTGCCAGACGGTTTGCTCCATCAGCCCGAAGCCTTCCTGCTTGGAGCCGTTATAGTCGTCGGTGAGCTCGAAGCCGGCCTCCTTGCCGGCCTCGACGAAGGCGCGGAACAGCGGATTCCTCACCGGCCCGCGCCGGACATGCAGCGGCCCGTCGGTGCCGCGCCAGCCCTCTTCGCCGCCGTGACTGTGTTCCATGCGCTTGTAGTAGGGCAGCACGTCCGCATAGGCCCATCCGCGCGCGCCGAGCGCTTCCCAGCGGTTGAAGTCCTCCGCATGGCCGCGCACATAGACGAGCCCGTTGATCGACGACGACCCGCCGATCACCTTGCCGCGCGGTGCCGTGATCCGCCGGTTGTTCAGGTTCGGCTCGGGCTCGGACAGATAGCCCCAGTTGTAGCGCTTCATGCTCATCGGCCAGGCAAGCGCTGCCGGCATCTGGATGAACGGCCCGATGTCGGAACCGCCATATTCCAGCACCATGACGGTGTTCCTGCCGTCCTCGGAAAGACGATAGGCCAGCGCCGAGCCGGCCGAACCGGAGCCGATGATGATGAAGTCTGCCTGCTGCATGACGTTTGCCCTTTGAATTCCTGTCCCCGCAAACCCCTCCCCAACCCCTCCCCACAAGGGGGAGGGACTTAAACTGCCGCACCCTGTCCGGTTCCCACGGCTTCTTCTTCTTGAAGCGGGGTTGCTTCGGCCAAGGCGGGTTCGGCAGTCTGGCCCCTCCCCCTTGTGGGGAGGGGTTGGGGAGGGGACTTTTTCCCTCAATACGGCGCCTCGACCGGCCCCATCGCCACGTACACCGTCTTCAGCTCCGAATAGTGCTGCAGCGCCGCCAGCGAGTTCTCGCGGCCGAAGCCCGACTGCTTCGAGCCGCCGAAGGGGATCTCGACCGGGCAGAGGTTGTAGGTGTTGATCCACAGCGTCCCCGCCTCCAACCGGTCGACGACGCGGTGGGCGCGAGTGATGTCGGATGTGAAGACGCCGCCGGAGAGGCCGAATTCGGTGGCATTGCCGCGCGCGATCACCTCGTCCTCATGCTCGAAGTCCAGCACGCACATGACCGGCCCGAAGATCTCCTCGCGCGCGATCGTCATCTCGTCGGTGACGTCGGAGAACACGGTCGGCTGGATGTAGGTGCCCTCGCCGGAGACGTGGTTGGGGATGCCGCCGCCGGTGAGAAGGGTGGCACCTTCGGCCTTGCCCTTTTCGATATAGTCCATGACCTTGTCGCGCTGCGCCTTCGACACCATCGGGCCGAGTTGCGTCGCCTCGTCCAGCGGCTCGCCGATGACGATCTTCTCCGTCCGCTCCTTCAGCCGCGACAGGAATTTCTGCTTGATGCCCTTCTGCACGAAGACGCGGGTGCCGTTCGAGCAGACCTGCCCGGTCGAATAGAAATTGCCGAGCATCGCGCCCCCGATGGCGCTTTCGAGATCGGCGTCGTCGAAGACGATCAGCGGCGACTTGCCGCCGAGCTCCATCGTCACGTGCTTCAGCGACGACGCAGCCGCCCCCGCCACCTTCTTGCCGGTCGGCACCGATCCCGTCAGCGACACCTTGGCGACATCAGGGTGATTGACGAGCAGCGGCCCGGTCGTCCGGTCCCCCTGGATGACGTTGAACAGCCCCTTCGGCAGACCGGCCTCGATCAGGATCTCGGCGATTTTCAAGGCTCCGAGCGGGGTATTCTCGGACGGTTTGAACACCATGGCATTGCCGCAGACGAGCGCCGGAGCGGCTTTCCAGCAGGCGATCTGCTGCGGATAGTTCCAGGCGCCGATGCCGACGCAGACGCCGAGCGGCACCCGCTTGGTGATGGCGAAATCCTGGCCGAGCGGAATGTAGTCGCCGTTCAGCCCGGCCGCCGCGATGCCGCCGAAGAATTCGAGGCTGTCGGCGCCGGAGGTCGGATCGGCGACGATCGTCTCCTGGATCGGCTTGCCGGTGTCGAGCGTCTCAAGCTCGGAAAGTGCGCGGTTTCGCTCGCGCATGATCTCGGCGGCGCGCTTGAGGATGCGGCCGCGCGCCGTCGGGCTCATCGCCGCCCATTCCGGCTGCGCGCGCTTGGCAGAGGCGATCGCCTTCTCGACGATGTCAGGCGTTGCCGCATGCAGCTTGGCGATCACCTCGCCGGTGGCGGGATAGAGGCTCTCGAACGGCGTGCCGGCGGTGTCCTCGACATATGCGCCGTCGATGAAGTGGCTGGCTTTCGGCTGGGCTCTCATCTCATTCTCCCCGCGGGTAGCGTTTGGTTTCCTCGAGGTTGTCGAGGTTCATGTGGTTGCGCATGTAGCGTTCGGAGGCCTTCTGCAGCGGCTGGTGGTCCCAGGGGTAGTAGGCGCCGTTGCGCAGCGCCTCGTAGACGACCCAGCGTCGCGCCTGGCTTTCGCGCACGGCCTGGTCGAAGGCCTCCATGTCCCAGCGCGCCTCACGCATCTGCCTGAACGCCTCCAGTGTCGCCCGGATGACGGGATTGTCCGAAGTCGCGAGATTGTTCAGTTCCAGCGGGTCGGCGGAAAGGTCGTAGAGCTGTTCCGGGTCGAGTTCGCAGTGGATGTATTTCCACTTGCCCTCGCGGATGCCGACGAGTGGCGCGTAGGAGGCTTCCGCCGCATATTCCATCGGCACCGGCGTCGTCCGCTCCGCCCCGTTGATGACGGGCACAAGGCTCTCGCCGTCCGTCCACGGCATCACCTCTTCCATCGAGATCCCGGCGAGATCGCAGAGCGTCGGCGTCACATCGAGGTTGGAGACGGGGGCGAGGTGCAGGCCGGGGGCGACGCCGGGGCCGGCGATCATCAGCGGCACCCGCGCCGAGCCCTCGAAGAAGGTCATCTTGAACCACAGCCCGCGCTCGCCGAGCATGTCGCCGTGGTCGGAGCAGAACAGGACCAGCGTGTCATCGAGCATCCGCGTCCGCTCGAGCGTGTCGACCAGTTCGCCGACCTTGTCGTCGAGATAGGAGATGTTGGCGAAATAGGCCCGGCGCGAGCGGCGGACGTCCTCTTCGGTGATCGACATGCCCGCATAGTCGCAGGACTGCAGGATGCGCTGCGAATGCGGGTCCTGCGTCTCCAGCATGCCGACGTCCGGCGTCAGATGCTCGCAATCCTCGTAGAGGTCCCAGTATTTCTTCCGCGCCACATAGGGGTCGTGCGGATGGGTGAAGGAAACGGTGAGGCACCAGGGGCGGCGGGCCTCGTCGTCGCTCTCACGGGCGAGGTGATAGAGCTTCTGGTTGGCGAGGAAGGCAACCTCGTCGTCATACTCCATCTGGTTGGTGATCTCGGCGACGCCCGCGCCGGTCACCGAGCCCATGTTGTGGTACCACCAGTCGATCCGCTCGCCGGGCTTGCGGTAGTCCGGCGTCCAGCCGAAATCGGCCGGGTAGATGTCGGTCGTCAGCCGCTCCTCGAAGCCGTGCAACTGATCGGGGCCGACGAAGTGCATCTTGCCCGACAGCGCCGTGTAGTAGCCGGCCCGGCGCAGGTGATGGGCAAAGGTGGGGATCGAGGAGACGTATTCGGCGGCGTTGTCATAGACGCGCGTACGGCTCGGCAGTTGCCCGGCCATGAACGAGGCACGCGCAGGCGCACAGAGCGGCGAGGAAGTGTAGTTGTTGGCAAACCGCGCCGAGCGCTTCGCCAGCGCCTTGATATGCGGGGCATGCAGAAACGCCGCCGGCCCGTCCGGAAACAGCTTTCCGTTCAACTGGTCGACCATGATGATCAGGATATTGGGCTTTCTGGCGGTCACGGCGTGCGGTTCCTTGGGGTGAGGGAGAGCGTGGTGGATGAGAGATTGCCCCTCACCCTAACCCTCTCCCCGCAAGCGGGGAGAGGGGACTGCAGAAGGCGAGGGTGCCGTATCCGTCCTTCTCCCCGCTTGCGGGGAGAAGGTGCCGGCAGGCGGATGAGGGGCAGCACCGGAGGCCGTGCCCCCGACCACCCGCAACTGCGCCTCCAGGTAGTCCTCGGTCAGCGCGATCGATGCGGCCGCACTGATCGGGGCGGCCCTGAGGCCCTGGCGGATGTAGAGCCCGTCGATCATCGCGGCGGCCCCTTCGGCGATGCGGACGGCGTCCTCGCGCGGGCAGAGCGTGGCAAGCCGGGCGACGAGGTTCGAGCGCAGGCGCCGGGCATAGAGCACGAGCAGGCGCCGGGTCTCCTCCGATCGCTGCGCCTCGGCATAGAAGGCGAGCCAGGCGGCGATCGTCTCGGGCGCGAACTGGTCGGCGTGGAAACTGACGCGGATGATCGCCGACAGCTTCTCGCGCGGCGTGTGAACGGCCTGGACGGCTTTCACCGCATCGTCGCGCAATTGCTGGAGAAGGTTCCGGATCGTGGCGAGCAGCAACTGTTCCTTGGAGCCGAAATAGTGGTGCGCCAGCGCCGGCGAGACGCCGGCATGGCGGGCGATCTCCGACATGGTGACGGCCAGCGAGCCGTGGTCGCCGACCGCCTTCAACGTCGCATCCATCAGCGCCCTGCGGCGCACCGGTTCCATTCCGACTTTCGGCAAGGCCTGTCTCCCTTTGCCGTGATGTTATTTTTAATTGACTGGCCAATCAATAAAAATCTGATCGATACCGGCGCGTATCCCGCAGGCGATGACAACCGCCGATTTCGTGATACTATCGAATTGTTTTGTTTCAGCTATCGGGGGGTCGTCATGGCTGTGCATTCGTCAATACCGCGTCTTTCGGAAGTGCGCGGCAAGTGGGGCTGGTTCGTCGCCCTCGGCTTCGCGCTCCTCGTCTTCGGCTTCATCGCCGCGGGCAACCTTCTCTGGGCCACCGCCGTCACCGTCTATTATGTCGGCATGCTGATGATCGTCGGCGGTGCCGTCTATCTCGCCCATGCCTTCCAGGTGAAGGCTTGGAAGGACACGATCTACTGGGTGCTGAGCGCGCTGCTCTATCTGGCCGCCGGCGTGCTCGCCTTCAGCAATCCCCTGCTCACCGCCAAGGTGCTGACGCTGCTCATGGCCTGGGCGCTGATCATCTCCGGCCTGTTCCGCATCTGGGTGGCGATGCGGGCCCGCCAGGAGGGCGGCTGGGGCTGGCTGCTGGCAGGCGGCATCGTGACCGCGCTCGCCGGTCTCGTCTTCCTGATCGGCTGGCCGGTGAACAGCCTGTGGCTGCTCGGCCTGTTTCTCGCCTTCGATCTCGCCATGCAGGGCTGGGCGCTGATCGGCTTCGGCCTGGCGCTGCGCAAGGCATAGGAATTCCGGCGGCGCTGCGGTTTGACAGCGCCGCCGGATCCGCGATAGGAATTTTGCGTGTGATGGGGATGGAGCTCCCCGACAACCGCCATAACGGCTGATAGCTCCTGCCAGCGGCAGACCGGAAGGTCGCCCGGTGCAGGCCTGCGACCAGCAGCCGCTCTTGGGTGGTTTCCGTTGCCGCCACATCGTGGAAAGGTGACGACATGAACTATCTCATCGTGTTTCTCGGGGCAGGGGTCGGCGGCGCCGGCCGCCATGGCGTCAATGTGCTGGCCGCGCGCCTGTTCGGCAGCGGCGTTCCGCTGGGAACGCTGATCGTCAACATCCTCGGCTGCATGGCGATGGGCCTGCTCGCCGGCTATTTCGCCTTTCGTGGCCACCTGCCGCAGGAAGCCCGGCTGTTTTTGACCACCGGCATCCTCGGCGGCTTCACCACGTTCTCCGCCTTCGCCCTCGATTCCGCCGTGCTGTGGGAGCGCGGCAATATCGGCCACGCGCTCGTCTACGTGCTGTCGAGCGTGGTGCTTTCGCTCGCAGCCGTCGCGGCCGGCCTGTTTCTCGCACGCCTCGTCCCGGTGAGCCTGACGTGAAGCCGCTCCTGCTTTCCTGGCAATTCTGGGCCATCGGCTCGGCGGTCTTCGCGGCGCTGACGGCGATCTTCGCCAAGGTCGGCATCGAGGGCGTCGGGTCCGATTTCGCCACCTTCATCCGCACGCTCGTCATCCTCGTCTCGATCGCCTTCATCCTGCAGGTGACGGGCGGCTGGCAGGCGCCCTCGACCGTATCGCCGAAAAGCTGGCTGTTCCTCGTCCTCTCCGGCCTTGCGACCGGCGCGTCGTGGCTCTGCTATTTCCGCGCACTCAAGCTCGCAGACGCCTCCCGGGTCGCCCCCGTCGACAAGCTGAGCGTGGTTCTGGTGGCGGCGTTCGCGGCGATCTTCCTCGGCGAACGCCTCTCGCTGGCGCATTGGCTGGCGGTCTGCATGATCGCCGCCGGCGCCATCATGCTGACGCTTCGCATTTGAAGGAAACTTTACTTAACCCTTTGCAGTCATTGAAGTTTCATCAAACTGTCACGTTGCATAAAGGGAATGTTCAGATTCGATACAGAAGAGTCGGGCCGCAATGTGATGACCCGGAGCTTCCGATCCATGTCCGCCGCCGAAATGATCTCCCTGCGCCGCTTCGGCGACGATCAGATTGTCACGCTTGCCAAGCTCGTGATCGAGACGGCGTTCCAGCCGATCGTGGAGACGGCCTCGGGCGCTGTGTTCGGCTATGAATCCCTCATGCGCGGCCACGACCGGCTCGGCTTTGCCTCGCCGCTCGATCTTCTCGACCGGGCGCACGAGGCCGGGCAGTTGCTGGCGCTGGAGCACATGGTCAACAGCCGGGCGCTCGCCGCCTTCGCCGCCCTGCCGGACTTCGCCAGCCGCACCCTGTTCGTCAACCTCGATTCCCGCCTCGTCACCGACGCCTCCGACGTCGTCGACCGCCTGTCGGGCCACCTGAAACGGGCCGGCATCCCGGCCTCCTCCATCTGCTTCGAGATCTCGGAGCGCTTCGACAATGGCAGCATGCCCGCGTTCGGCACCCTGATCGCGCGCCTGCGCCAGGAAGGCTTCAAGCTCGCCATCGACGATTTCGGCGCCGGCCACAGCGGCATGAAGGCGCTGTGCGACCACCCGTTCGATATCGACCGGCACTTCATGTCCGGCCTCGACGCCGATGCCCGCAAGCGCCATCTGGTCAAGAGCACGGTCAACCTTGCCCATGTGCTGGGCATCCGGGTGATCGCCGAGGGCGTGGAGACGGAAGCGGAATTCGTCGCCTGCCGCGATTGCGGCTGCGATCTGGTGCAGGGCTGGTACATCGCCCGCCCGCAGACCGACATGTCCGCCCTGCAGTCGGTCTATGCGCCGGTGGCGCGCGCGGCAACCGGCCGGCGCAGCTCGGCCTCGCTCGACAGCATCCTCATCCGCCGCCAGATCGAGCACCTGCCGGCCGTCCACGAGGGCGACAGCCTGGAATCCGTCTTCGAGCTCTTCCGCCGGGATCCGCGGCGCACTTTCTTCCCGGTGCTCAACGCCAATGACGAGCCGCGCGGCATCCTGCACGAATACCATGTCCGCGAACTCAGCTACCATCCGTTCGGCCGTGATCTCCTGAAGAACAAGATCTACCAGAAGAGCCTGTCGCATTTCTCCACCATGGCGCCCGTCGCTGACCTCGAGACCCCGGCCGAGCAACTGCTCTCCATCTTCGCCGACATGGGCGGCAGCGAATGCGTGATCCTGACGGAGAACATGCGCTACGCCGGCATCCTCAGCGCCTCCTCGCTCCTGAAGATCATCAGCGAGAAGCAATTGAAGAATGCCGAGGACCAGAACCCGCTGAGCGGGCTTCCCGGCAATCGCTCGATCCACGACTACCTGCAGGACCGGACGCTCGACGGCGACCAGCTGCGCTGCTTCTGCTATTTCGACTTCGACAACTTCAAGCCGTTCAACGACCATTACGGCTTCCAGATGGGCGACCGCGCCATCCTGCAGTTCGCCTCGCTGCTGCGCCGTCACTTCATCGGCGAGGACGTGTTCATCGGCCATCTCGGCGGCGACGATTTCTTTGCCGGCGTCTCCGGTCGCGACGTCGGCGCCGTGCGCGAACTGATCGAGCGCCTGCTCGGCGATTTCGCCCACGAGGCCCGGCAGCTCTATGCGCCGGCGGACCTGCTCGCCGGCGTGATCCGCGGCCACGACCGCGACGGAAACGAGCGAAACTTTCCGCTGATGCGCTGTTCGGCGGTGGTGCTGGTCGTTCCCGAGGAGGAACTGGTCGCAGACCCGCAGCAGATCAGCGCCCGCATCGCCACGCTCAAGGGACAGGCGAAGACGAGCAAGGACGGCATCGTCCTCTTCGGCGCCGGCCCGCACGTCGCCGGATGAGTCTATGACACGAAGGAAGGGCGGGCCCGGCCACGGACCCGCCCTCTTTCGGCCGGCCAGCGGTACACACACAGCGCTGGTGCGGCCTATCCTGAGCGGTCCATGTAGGGTCGGGGCAGACCGCTCAAGCCTGTGGAAGTCACGGCAGGATCATTCCTGCGAAAGTCACTGCAGGATCATTCCTGCGGAAATTACTGCAGGATCTTCACAGTCTTGGCTTCATGCTTTTTCCCGACCATGTCGTAGGCGATCGATACCTTCTCGCCGGCCTTGATGCCGGGGTCCTTGAAGCCCTTCGGCAGCATGTAGCTCGTGCCGTCCGACAGCGTCAGCGTCTGCGCTGCCGGGCTGAAGGCCTTGACTGTCCCGGTCGTCGTCTGGGCTGCCAGAGCAACGGCCGGTGCGGTGAGAACGGTCACGATCGCGAGGTTGGAAAGAAGAACACGCATGAGACTTGTCCCTGGTATATGCCCTGGGAGAGGGCATTGGATGAAGCCGTCCGGAAGGCGTCGCGTCGCGGCGAAAACCGCCGGCGCTTCCCGGCTTCGAGCAGAACGTTATGCCCGGCGGAAGGGCACTTCAAATTAAAGATAATTAATCCGGCAAGCCCATGAAATGTCGCTATTTCAATGGTTTGTGGCAAATTGTGGCGGCATTCCAGATGACCGAAATTTAATGTTCCGGGGGCGCCGGCCCGCCTCTGCGGCTGTCTTGGCCGCCCGCTTTCGGTTATGGTCGGAACCCGTCGCGCAGGAATTGCATTGCCGTATCGCAGCCGGAGGAAAGCCCATGCCGTCGCCCGAAGCCATGTTGCCCGAGACCATGTCCCATGTCGAAGTCCGGGAGCCGGGCGGGCCGGAGCATCTCGTCATCGCCAGCGGCCCCCTTCCGCTGCTTCGCACGGGCGAGATCCTGGTGCGGGTCGCAGCCGCCGGCATCAATCGCCCCGACATCATGCAGCGCAAGGGCGACTATCCCCCGCCGCCCGGCGCAAGCCCGATCCTCGGTCTCGAGGTCGCCGGCGAAGTGGTCGCGCTCGGCCCCGGGGTGACGGCGTTTTCGGTCGGCGACAAGGTCTGCGCGCTGGCGAACGGCGGCGGCTATGCGGAATATTGCGCCGTCCCGGCCTCCCAGGCGCTGCGGTTTCCGAAAGGCTACGACGCCGCGAGGGCAGCGGCCCTTCCCGAGACCTTCTTCACCGTCTGGGCCAATCTCTTCATGATGGCGGAGCTGAAGGCCGGCGAGACCGTGCTCGTCCACGGCGGCACGAGCGGCATCGGCACCACGGCGATCCAGCTTGCCCGGGCCTTCGGCGCAAGGGTCTATGCGACCGCGGGAACGACGGAGAAATGCGAGGCCTGCGTCGGCCTCGGCGCGCACCGGGCGATCAACTACCGCACCGAGGACTTCGCCGCCGTCATCGCCGAGGAGACCGGCAGGCGCGGCGTCGACGTCATCCTCGACCTGGTCGGCGCCACCTATTTCGACCGCAACCTCAAGTCGCTCGGGCTTGACGGACGGCTGTCGATCATCGCCTTCCTCGGCGGCACCTTCGCCGAGAAGGTCAACCTCGGCCCGATCCTCCTGAGGCGGCTGCGGATCATGGGATCGGCCATGCGCCCGCGGACAGCCGAGGAGAAGCAGGCGATCCGCGACGACCTCCGGGAAAAGGTCTGGCCGCTGCTCGACGCCGGGCGGCTGGCGCCGGTGATCCAGGCCGTGCTGCCGTTCGCCGAGGTCGCCAATGCCCACCGCATGCTTGAGCACGGCGACCATATCGGCAAGGTGGTGATCGCCTTCGATTGATGACTGATCAGTCGTCAGTCGCGCTCGCGGAGCAGCGAGACGGCGAGGCCGAAGGCGGCAAGGCCCGGGAGCGCGAACAGGCCATAGAGCCAGGCAGCGGCCGAGACGTTGCCGGCAATGCCGCCGGGATCGAGGAGGCCGGTGCTGTTGGCGACCACGCCGGCAAGTGCCGCCCCGAAGGCGGTGCCGAGCGCCTGCATCGTCACGATCGCCGCCGAGGCCTTGTCCTTCTCGTCGTCGGGCGCAAGCCTGAGCACCAGGGTGACGAGGTGGGCCCAGCCCATGCCGACGCCGAAGCCCATGCCGAAGATCGCAACCGTCGCGGCCGCCAGCACGGCGATGTCGCCTTGCGGATTGTGGCGCGCCAAAAGCAGCACCAGCAGCCCGGTCGAGACGGCCTCGAGCAGCGTGCCGCCGGCAATCGAGGCGATTGCGCGCCGTCCCGTCAGGCCGGCCGTCAGGAAGGCCGCGGCCGTCCAGCCGAGCGCCAGAAGCGCCACCAGATAGCCCGATGCGAGCGGCGCCACCCCGTGCAGTTCCTGCAGGAAATAGGGGATGTAGATGTCCGAGGCGAGCGCCACCAGCATCAGCAGCATGATGAGGTAGATGCGGGCAAGCGCGGATGAAAGCGCGACGGCGCCGGCCGGCAGCAGCCGCGCGCTCGCCCGCCGTTCGGCAAGCACCATCGCCGTCACTGCCACGACTGCAGCCACGGCCAGCGCCCCCCGCAGCCATATCGCCGTCACCGAGCCGGCGAAGGAGACGAGCATGGCCGAGGCCAGGATCAGCGCGATCTGGACGAACGGGGCGGGGGTTGCGGCATGGCGGTCCTCGCCGGATGGCAGCCGGCGCGGCGCGAGCCAGGCCATGAGAAGCGCGATCGGCACGAGGATGAGGAAGGCTTCGCGCCAGGCGCTGCCGCTGGCGAAGATGCCGCCGATGCTCGGGCCGACGAAGGTGGCGATCCCCCAGACCGCGGCATAGAGCGTCGAGGCCCGGCTCCACAGCGCCTCGGAATAGACGAAGCGGATGAAGGCATAGCCGAGCGTCACCAGCAGCCCGGCCCCCAGCCCCTGCACGGCGCGGCCGGCGAGCACGATCTCCATGACCGGTGCGAGCGCGCAGATCAGGCTTCCGGCGCCGAAAAGCACGGCACCCCAGACATAGCAGCGGTTCAGCGACACGCCGGCCGGCCGCACGGCGACATAGATCGAGCCGACCACCGAGGCGATCACGTAGATCGTCGTCGCCCAGGCAAACAGCGGCAGCCCGCCGATGTCGCGCACGATCGAGGGCATCAGCGTGGCAGTGATATACGTCTCGACCGCATGCAGCGCGATGCCGCCGCCAAGCATCATCGTCGCCAGCAGGTTCTCGGGTCGAAAGAGCGCCGAAAGGCGCGCCGTGTCTGCTTGCGGGGTCATGTCTGCCATGGGGATCTGACGGGAGCCGGTGTGTCGGGACGGGGTTGCACCCGACCACATTTTCACGCCCGCCGCAATGTCCGCGGAGGGAAGGGGCATGATGGGGCTGTCGCCATGTTAAAACCCCCTCTGGCCTGCCGGCCATCTCCCCCACAAGGGGGGAGAAAACCCGCGGCACCCGTTTGCCCGAAGCGAGCCTCGGCGGGCGCGTCCAGGTTAAGGCCCTCCCCCTTGTGGGGAGGGTTGGGAGGGGCCTTGCGTTCTGATCCCGCAGCGCCCCCTACATCCCGATGCGCCCCAGCGCCGGGATCTTCACGCCCGGCCGCATGATGTCGATGCCGGCGACGAGGCCGGCGAGGTGGATCTCCAGCCCGCTGCGCAGGCCGGCGGAGAAGCCGATCAGCCCGAACAGGCTCGCATGCACGTCGCGCCCGTCCGGGGCGATGTCGACGAAGGTGCCGAAGGGCAGGAAGTCGCGCCCGACCGCGTCCGGCGGCAGCACCGCGCCGAGTTCGGGGACATTCCGCAGCACATGGGCGACGAAGGTGTTGGAGTTCGGTCCCGGCCACATCCGGTAGCCGCCGGCCTGGGCATAAGGGTAGGAGGCGATCGCCGCCTCGACTTTCGCAATGAGCCTTGCCGCCTCCTCGCCGGCGAGGCTGACGACGGCGCGCGGCCGGTTGGAATACCAGTAGGCATCGGCGGGATAACCGTTCTTCCGGATCGGGCTTCCCCAGCCGACCTTGTCGTAGCGGTCGTAGTGTTCCGCGCCCTCCTTCTTGGTGACGATCCAGGCGTGGCTGGCAAAGGCGCCCTTCATGCCGCCGGTCGCAGCCGAGAAGACGTGGATCGTCGCCCGCGGCTCGTCGCCCGGATGCGGCAGGATGCCGGCCGAGGACCAGTTCGCCTCGCGCCACGAGCCCGGCCGGTCGAGCAGGTACCAGTAGCCGGCGCTGGCGAGCGCCGGCACCAGGTAGATGGCCAGGAACAGGACCAGGAATTTCCTGCCGATTTTCATGCAGCCTTCTCCGTTTCCACTGCTGCGCCGGGGCGAGAATTCCGCTAATACCACAGCCGATATCGGAATTTTGAAGGCACCGGCAATGGAAAATCCCGTTCTCGTCGAGGTAACGCGCGGAAATCGCGTCGAAAGCCGCCATCGCGGCATGGTGGTGGCGGTCGACGGCGACGGCAAGGTGGCGTTTGCCCGCGGCGACATCGAGGCTGCGATCTTCCCGCGCTCGGCCTGCAAGGCGATGCAGGCGCTGCCGCTGGTCGAAGGCGGCGCGGCCGATGCCTATGGCTTCGGCGACAGGGAACTGGCGCTCGCCTGCGCCTCGCACAGCGGCGAGCCGAAGCACGTGGCGCTGGCGGCCGGCATGCTGGCCGCAGCCGGGCAGGAGGCGGGCGTTTTGGAATGCGGCGCGCACTGGTCCTTCGACCAGCCCGTGCTGATCGGCCAGGCGCGCACGCTCGAGCGCCCGACGGCCCTGCACAACAATTGCTCGGGCAAGCATGCCGGCTTCGTCTGCGCAGCCTGCCACGGCGGTCTCGATCTGAAGGGCTATGTCGGCTACGACCATCCCGTCCAGGCGGAGATCCGCGCCGTCATGCAGGACTTGACGGGCACGCCGCTCGGCCGCGACGATTGCGGCATCGACGGCTGCTCCATCCCCACCTATGCCGTGCCGCTGAAGGCGCTGGCACACGGCTTTGCCAGGATGGTGACGGGCGCCGGCCTGCCGCCCGCCCGAGCAATGGCCGCGCGCCGGCTGATCGACGCCTGCATGGCCGAGCCCTTCTACGTCGCCGGCACCCGCCGCGCCTGCAGCCGGCTGATGGAGACGGCGCCGGGCCGCATCTTCGCCAAGACCGGAGCGGAGGGCGTCTTCTGCGCCGCGGTCCCCGAAAAGGGCATCGCGATCGCGCTGAAATGCGAGGACGGCGCCACCCGCGCCGCCGAAGCCATGGTCGCCGCCACGCTCGCCCGCTTCTTCGACGACGACCCCGCCGTCGCCGCCGCCCTGATGCGCCAGGCCGACCACGCCATGAAGAACTGGAACGGCCTCCCCGTCGGCGACGTTCGGGTGAGCGAAGCGCTGCGGGGATAGGGCCTGCCGGAATCGCTGCTTCCCCATTTCGCAAGCCGAGCCGGCCGCATCCACCCGGCCGGCCCCGCTCCCCTCCGTCATCCCGGCCCCCGAGCCGGGATCCAGCGGCGTCGCGTCTGCGACGCGGGAAACGCTCTTTTCGCGCAAGGACTTGCGCCGGCTGGATACCGGCTCAAGTGCAAAGTCCGGAGACATGCCTGACAGGTGTTCGGAGACATGCCTGACAGTCATTGTTTTGTGTCGAAGTCGATTTTAGCGACCTGTTTTGCACCGAAGAACACACCGTAGAGACCGTCGCGATCGAGCGGTCGGATGGCGAGGTGCTCGCCGCAGAAGGCCTTCGGCACATACCATGTCCTGCCTCTGAAGTTGACGTTGGCGCGCGTCGAGGGAACCTTCCGCACGGTCTCGCCGCTGTCGTATTCGGGTTCCGGCAGACGCTTGGGAAAGGCACGTTGCGAGGCGCGATAGCGGCTGGCCGGCACGCTCATGCCGATGCCCTGGTGGGGTCGGTGATGGTTGTAGAGATCGCGCCAGCGGTCGAAGGCCTTTTGCGCCTGTGCCATGTCGGCGAGCGGGGCGAAGGCCAGGACCTCGGCCTTGAGGCTGCGGTGGAAACGTTCGTTCTTGCCGCGCCCTTGCGGATGATAGGGCCGTGCATGGATCAGATCGATGCCGAGCTTGAGCAGCCAGACGCGCAATCGCGTCCACTGGTTGGGAATGCCCGTGCCCCACGGGTTGCCGTTGTCGGTATAGATCGCCATCGGCAGGCCGTATCGCCGCAGGATGATCTCCATCCGGTCGCGCACCGTCAGCATCTGCTCGTTTTCACAGGCCTCGATGCCGATGGCGAAGCGGGAGTGGTCGTCGATGATGGTGAGCGGATGGCAGCATTGGCCCGAGGTGAGCCTGACATATCCCTTGAAGTCCATCTGCCAGAGCAGGTTAGGGGCCTCGCGCTCGAAGCGGCACGCGGGTGGTGCCCCGCCCGGCATCGGTCGGATGCGGTCGTGACGCGCGAGGATGGCATGGACGGTAGAGGCTGCCGGCGGGGCGATGCCGATATCCTTCAGCCGCCGGGCGATCTTACGAGCACCCCAGGCGGGATGGTCGTCACGGATCGCAAGGACAGCTTGCTCGAGAGCTGCATCGGTGCGTTTCGGGCTGGCATGCGGCCGGCGGCAGCGGTCTTCGACAGGCTCGCCTGCCCGCAGACGCCTCAGCCAAAGATGACCGGTCTGCCGGCTGATGCCGAACCGCTGACAGAGCATGGAGACATTCGCTCCCTCCAGTCCCGCCAACCGCAAGAATTCCAGCCGCTCATCCACAACAGACCTCGCTTGCCACACCATCGACAACCTCCCGGAAAACCTCCGGAAAGTGTCAGGCATGTCTCCGAACATCTGTCAGCTATGTATCAAGGCCGTACATCAAGGCCGGTATGACGGGGAAGAACTGGCCCGACAAACCATCCGTTGGCACCGCCGTTCCCTTTCTCCAGCCGGTGCCGGCCGCATCCGCCTTCGTATGCCGCTCACCTTCGTCATCCCGGCCCACGAGCCGGGATCTAGCAGCGTCGCGTCCGCGGCGCGGGGAATGCACTTTTTCGCACAAGGACTGCGTGGGGGTACCAGCGCAAGGCCGATATGCCGGGGAGGGCACTGCATCCGCCTTGGCGCCATCCCCTTTCTGCTTCGCCACCCGGAGCCGTCCGCGGCGGCCTCTCGGCAGGCCTCTTTCCCGTGCCGGTGGAAAAAAATCTGCGGGAGCTGTCGGTCTGCGCCCTATATGCGCGTCCTTGAGGCATCGGCGGCCGTGAGAGGCGGGCCGCGACCAAACGGAGGACTGATCGCATGCGCATGATTTTCGTCAACCTGCCCGTCAAGGACATGCCCGCCACCCGCCGCTTCTTCGGCGCCCTCGGCTTCACCTTCAACGAACAGTTCAGCGACGAGCAGGCCGCCTGCATGGTCGTCTCCGACGCGATCTTCGTCATGCTGATGGTGGAGGCCCGCTTCCAGGAGTTCGTCAACGGCAAGGTCGGCGACCCGGAGAAGGAGACGCAGGTGCTGACCTGCCTCTCCGCCGCAAGCCGCGCCGAGGTCGACGAGTTCAAGGCCAAGGCGCTCGCTGCCGGCGCCCGCGAATGGAAGCCCAATATCGAGTTCGGCCCGATGTACGGCTGCAGCTTCCAGGACATCAACGGCCACGTCTGGGAAATGATGCACATGGCGCAGGAATAGCCGCCAGCCGCGTCCGCACGGGCTGCCTGCCCCGCAGGAGGCCCGACCTCATCCTCGGCCCTTGCGCCGGGGATGAGGGTGGGGAAGGGGCACCGGCAGTCCGTCTTGGCCGCCGCGGCGGAAAACGCGGCCGGACGGTGTCGCGCTTCCCGGCTTGCCATTCGCCGGCATATGCGCTCTGTTGCGGCGGCGACGAACGGCCCGGAGGATTTCGCCATGCTGACGCTTCACTTCGCCCCGAACACCTGCGCGCTGGCATCGCTGATCGCGCTGGAGGAGAGCGGGCTGGCCTTCGAGGTGAAGACGGTGGATTTCGCCGTTTCCGAGCAGCGCTCGCCGGCCTATCTCGAGATCAACCCCAAGGGCCGCGTGCCGGCGCTGGCCACCGATCGCGGCGTCCTGACCGAGACGCCGGCGATCCTCGCCTATATCGCGCAGGTGACGCCGGAAAGGCGCCTCGCGCCGCTGGACGATCCCTTCGCCTTCGCGCAGTTGCAGGCCTTCACCGCCTATCTGTGCTCGACGGTCCACGTGGCCCACGCCCATTTCCGCCGCGGCGCGCGGTGGTCGGACGATCCGGCCGCGCAGGAGACGATGCGGGCGAAGGTGCCGCAGAACATGGCCGAGTGCTTCGGCCTGATCGAGGCGACGATGCCTGCCGGCCCCTGGGCGATGGGCGAGGCCTATAGCGTCGCCGATCCCTATCTCTTCACCATCAGCGGCTGGCTGAAATCGGACGGCGTCGATATCGACGGTTTTCCGCGGGTCGCCGCGCACCGTGCCCGCATGCTGGAACGCCCCGCCGTCGCCCGGGCGCTGGAGCGGGCGGCGGGCTGAGCCGCGCAGGGGCACCTGCGGGTCTCCACCCGTTCGCCGTCAGATTTTGGATTGCAGAAGAACAAGCGAGGTGGGTGCTTCGCCCGCTGCCGTCCCGGTCCGTCGCTATCCGTCGCCGGCCGGCCGCAACTTGCGCAGTTTCGCCGGCGCCCGCCTGAGCCAGGCCTCGCCGAGGCGCTGGCGCAGTTCGTCGTCGCCGATCGCGCCGGCGCGCACCAGCACGGCCGGCCAGCCGTGATAATGCGGCGTCTCGTAGTAGATCTCCGGCGCCAGCTCGAGGAAATGCTCCTTCTCGTCGAGCGGCATCGACAGCACGACGGTCCCGGCGTCCCTCGCCGTGGCGATCATCCTGCCTGCGACCTTCAGCGCGGCGGCACCATAGGAGGTGCCGGTCTCGACGCCGGGCAGCCCCGCCGCCAGCCGCTCCAGGCGCGCCACGAGCGCTGCCGTCTCCGTTTCCGTCATGGTGCCGTCTCCCTCCGGACAGACACTAGCGCATCGGCGACCTTGCCTGAAGGTGGCCCACGACGGCTCAGGGCCGGCACGCCGCCGGTGCGGAAAGGTCGGGGACCCTCTGAAGGCTATGGAAGGGCAGGTCGGCGCGCTGGCGCTCGTCCATCGCCTCGATGTCGGGATGCGCCAGCGGATCGCGGATCCAGATGCAGTCCCGGTCGTCCGGCTTACGCACCAATGTGTCGACCGGGGTGAAAAGGTTCAAGAAAAGCTTCAGCATCGTCCTCTCCCGTTCAAGGGATTGGCCGCTCGTGTCTTGCGAGTGGGCGTTGGGATCAAAGGAGTATGACTGGATACTGGCTCAGCCCGGCCATGAATTCAATTGAGCAGTTCAGGCGTATACTATAGAAAAACTATATGAACCCATTGAACAGCATCCATCTGAACGGCCTGCGGGCGATCGAGGCGGTCGGGCGGCTCGGCTCGCTGCAGGCGGCGGCGGACGAACTGGGCGTCACCGTCGGCGCCGTCAGCCAGCAGGTGATCAAGGCCGAGGCGCAACTGGGGCGCACGGTGTTCGAGCGCACCGCTCGCGGCATGCGGCCAACGCCCTTCGGCGCCCCGTTCCTGCGCAAGCTTTCGGCGGGCTTTCGCGAGCTGGCCGAGGCGGTCGGCAACGCCCGCCATCGCGACGACACGATCCTCGTGATCTCGGTTGCGCCGATCTTCGCCTCGCGCTGGCTGATCCACCGCATCCACCAGTTCAGCGCCGCCCACCCCGAGATCAGCCTGCGGATCGAATCGACGACCGCGCTTGCCGACCTGTCGGGCTCGGACGTCGATCTCGGCATCCGCATCGGCCCGGGCACCTGGCCGGGCGTGCAAGCGGAATTCGTGCTGCCGCAGGAGATGTTTCCGGTCTGCACGCCGGACCTGGCGAAGCGGCTGAAGACACCGGCCGACCTCGTCGACATGCCGGCGGTGATCGATGCGAACGACGAATTCACCTGGGACCGCTGGCTTGCGGCGGCGGGGCTGGACCAGCCGCCGCCGCGCACCCGCCATGTGTTCAGCGACGCCTCGCTCTGCCTCGACGCCGCGCTCGCCGGCCAGGGGGTGCTGCTGGCCTGGCCGATCCTCGCCTCCTGGGCGCTGGCGGAAGGCCGGCTGGTCGCCCCCTTCGGCATCCGGGTGAAGACCGGCATGGGCTATTACTTCATCACTGCACCGGACGTGCGCGAGCCGCGCAAGGTCACGCTCTTCAAGACATGGATGCGCCGCGCGATCGCCGAAAGCATCGGCGACGATGGCGGCGGCGGGCCTATTCCAGCTCCTGCTGCCGCGCCGCCATCATCGCCTTGAAGGCCGGCCGCGCCTGGCAGGCGGCAAGCCATGCCCTGACGTTCGGCGCGGCATCGAAGAGTTCCGTCTCGCTCATCGTGTAGCGGAACACCTCGGCGAGGTTCAGGTCGGCGACGGTGAAGCGGTCAGAGACGACATGGCCGGTTGCGGCGAGCCGCCGGTCGAGCAACGCGAATGCCTTCTTCAATGCCTTGGTGGCGGCGCGGATCGTCAGCCGTCCCTGCTCGCTCTCAGCCGCATGGGTATCGAGCGCCAGGATGATCTTGACCGCATGCGGCTCCACCTCCGTCGCAGCCCATGTCGTCCATTGCAGCATCTCCGCCTCTTCGTTAAGCGTCAGGCCGGACAGCGGGCCGCCATGCTTGCGCGCGAGGTAGAGGTTGATCGCCAGCGATTCGCTCATCACGAAGCCGTCGTCGTCGATGCAGGGGATGAGGCCGGTCGGGTTGACGGCGAGGAAGTCCGGCGACTGCGTGTTCAGCGGCGCATCGGCCGCAGCCGGATCGTCGAGCCGCCGCGCCTGGATCACCGGCACGGAGGCGAAGGCAAGGCCGAGTTCGCCTGCCATCCAGTAGTTTCGCGACGCGCGCGAGCGATAGACGCCGTAGATCGTGAGCATGTGCGGTCCTCCGTTTCGGTGCCGCACCATAGGCAAGCGGCGGCCAGGATGACAGCGCGTGCCAGTGATCGAACGATGAATTGTGGTGATCGGATGTGCCGCGGTCGGGCAGGGGGCGAAAGGTCAGGCGCGATGCGGTATGATCGCGCTTGACCTTTCTCGTCCACGGGGTTCCTGCCGGGGTTCCGTGCCGCTTCCGCGTGATTGCCGCACGGGCAGCACAGGCGGGCGCGCCCGCGAAGGGTCGGGATCAACAGGGGGACCCGGGATGAATCGGCTTTTCAACATCCTTTCGGCGGGGCTGCTGCTTCTGGCCCCGCTGCTTCTGGCCCCGGCCTTCGGCGCGGCGGCGCGGGACTACAAGGCCGGCAGCATCGAGGTCCTCCAGCCGGTTGCCAAGGCGACGATGCCCGGCCAGCCGGTCGGCGGCGGCTTCTTCACCCTCGTCAATCACGGCGCCGAGCCCGATCGCCTCGTCTCCATCACCTCGCCGGTCTCCGGCGAGGTGCAGATGCACGAGATGAGCCTGCAGGACGACGTCATGCAGATGCGCAAGCTCCCCGACGGCATCCCGGTCCCGCCCGGCGCGACCGTCAGGCTCGAGACCGGCGGGATGCACGTGATGTTCATGAGGATCGCCGCCCCCTTCAGGGAAGGCGAGAGCTTCCCCGCCACCCTGACTTTCGAGAAGGCGGGCGCGGTCGAGGTCGAGTTCGAGGTGGAGGCGTTCAGGTCCGGCGGCGCGGCGGGCGCGGGCCACAAGGCACATTAGAGCATTGCCGGCGATCATCGAACCGCCGACAATGCTCCGGTTTTTACGCCACTTTTGCTGGAATTGCTCTAGCCGGAGCGATCTCATCAATCATGGCGTTCCTTTCAGTGCGTTCGACGGTCAGGAGTCCGCACCTGCGAGACGGGCTGACGGATCGACTGCAATCGCGATCTTTCCTCGAAGACCGTTGTTCGGGGTCTCCAGCCGGGCATGGGCGAGCGCAATGTCGGCAAGCGGATAGACGGCACCCACATGCGGCCGCAGCTGGCCACGTTCCACCAAGGTGCTCAACTCGTCGAGCTTGCCGCGGTTCTGCCGGGTGAACACGAAGTGAAAACTGGCGTTCTTGCCCCAGGCTTCGATGAGGTTCTGCGGCTGTGCGATATCCACGATCGAGACAACGCGGCCCAGTTGCGCGAGCGCGTCCGGGCTGCGGGACAACGCGTCGCCGCCAATCGTGTCGAACACGACATCGACCCCGCGGCCATCCGTTTCCCGCAAGACGGCGTCGACATAGTCTTCTTTCGTGTAGTCGATGACGACATCGGCCCCGACACTGCGGGCGAACGCGAAGTTGTCCTCGCGCACCGTCGTGAACACCTTCGCGCCGATGGCTTTCGCCACCTGGATCGCCACATGACCGACCCCTCCGGCGCCGCCATGGATCAGGATGCTCTCGCCCACCCGGAGCGCCACGCGCCCGACCAGCGCTTCCCACACCGTCCCGCCGACCAGGCTCAGGCTGGCCGCTTCGAGATGGCTGAGCGAGGCGGGCTTCCTTGCGATGATGTCCTCGTTCGCAACGTGGTATTCGGCGTAGCTTCCCGGACCGTCGAATATCTGCGGGGTGTACCAGACCTCGTCTCCCGGCGAGAACGCCGTCACGCCCGGACCGACGGCTTCGACAACGCCGGAAACGTCATGACCGGTGATGGCCGGCAAGGGAACAAGGTCGCGATAGTCGCCGCGCCGAACCTGATAATCCAGGGGGTTGATCGACGTGGCATGGACCCGCACCAGGACCTGTCCGGCCTGCGGAACGGGCTTTGGCATGTCGCGAAGCTCGAACGCGTCCGGGCCGCCAAAGGAATTGAGTGTCATCGCTTTCATTTCCATATTCTCACTTCGTTAAAAAGGAATATCGAGAAATCTCGATATTATGTGGCAAAAATTACAGGTCCTTGCCGATGATCTCGGCCAGAGCACGGATGGTTGCTTCGTTCCGCTTGTAGTAGGTCCACTGACCTATGCGCCGGACTTCGACCAGGCCTGCGCGCTGCAGCGTTGCCAGATAGTCGGACACCGTCGACTGCGACAGCCCGACGCCTTCTTGAATACTGCTGACGCAGACCCCTACTGTATGAACGTCGCCTTCATCCTGTGGAGGGAAGTTCTTCGCGGGATCCTTCAGACCTTTCACGATATCAAGACGTGTCCGGTTTGAGAGGGCTTTGAATATTTCGAGCAATTCCATGCACTGATAATATCGGGATTTACCGATATGTCAATACCCAGAGCGGCGGCCATGTCTGCGGCTTGGCTGACGGGACACCGGATGGCAGCGCAACGGCAGACCGGGGCGGGCCGATCGGGGCGGACGGAGATGGGAAAGGTACGCAGAGTAACCTTCCCCATCCCGCCCCATCGCCCCCTCCGGCGTTCGGGAAACCGGAAGGGGCGAGTTCCAGAGGCCGCGAGGCGGGTCGCCCAGCGGCCGGTGTTCGAGTTGACCGCGGGCGCGTCGGCCAGACGCGCACCGCGGGAGCGCCTGCCCGGCTTATCCCGTCCGGTTGCGCTCGATCGTGAGATGGGCGAAGGGCTCCGCCCCGTCCGCAAGCTCGCCCGTCGTCCGCTCGTTCCAGCGGTAGCCGGCGATGGCGCCCTGCGGCGTTTCCGAAAAGACATTGCCCGAGATGAGCGCCGTGCCGGCGCCCTCGACCACGGTCACGGCGCAGCCGATGGGGGCGGCGCGCACGAGATTGCCGTTGACGACGAGGCCGCGCATGTAGGGGCCCCAGCCGAGCATCAGGCCGTATCTCGGCGCGTTCTCGATGGTGTTGCCGCTGACGACCGTGTCGGCCTCCACGGCGATGCCGAAGCCGAAGCCCGCCCCGTCGTGCACATAGGGGCCTTCCAGCCTGAGGTTGCGCACGACGTTGCCGGTGACCGTCGCCAGCCGGCCGCCCTCGTTGAAATTGACGATCAGGATGCCGTTGGCCGCCCCGTCGATCAGGTTGCCGCTGACGATCGCGCCTTCAAAGCCGAATTCGGAGTAGATCGCCGTCTCCCCCGAGGCGAGGCAGGTGTTCGCGGATATCTGGACGTTGGAGCCGGCATTGGAGCGGATCGCGGAAAACGCGCAGTCGGAGAGGTGATTGTTCGTCACCATCACGTTGTCGGCGCGGAAGATGTTGATGCCGTTGCCGTATTCGCCGGTGCCGCCGCTGCGCGCGCCGATGCCCGAGACCCGGTTTCCGGTCACCATCGTGCCGTCCGGCCCCTTGGTCCAGCGGTGCACGAGGATGCCGCCGCCGGCGCAGTCGAGCACGGTGTTGGCGGCGATCGAAAGCCCGGTGCTCTCGATCGCATGGATCGCATGCGCCGCCGCGCCTGAAATGCGGTTCTTCTCGATGCGGCCGCCGCAACGCTCCAGGTGGAGCGCGGATTTCGACGAGCCCTTGATCTCGCAGTTCTCGATCCTGACGTCGCTGGCGGCGGCAAGATGGACGAGGCCTTCCACCGTGTCGTCGAGCCAGCGGTTGTTGCCGTCGATCACCAGGTCTTCGAGCACGATGCTGCCGGCGCCCTGGCAGGCGAACAGGTAGCCGTCGCCGCCGTAGAGGATCCGGGTGGCGCCGGCAACGCCGGTCAGCCGCGTGTTGTCGGGCAGGTCGATGTTGGAGACGACATAGTCGCCGGGCGGCAGGAAGACCGGCATCTGCTTCGCCGCAGCCTCCTCCAGGAGCCTGGAAAAGGCCTTGCTCTTGCGGTCGCCGCCGCCTGGCCGCACGCCATGCGCCGAGGCGTCGATGGCGCCGCGCAGGTCGACCTCGATTGCGGCCGGCATGCCGGCGGCGCGCGCCGGCGCGGCTGCGCCGAGCACCCCGAGGCCGATCGAAGAGATGATTAGGCGTCTGGTAACCATTTCTGCTCCTTGGCCTACGGGGAGCAGGAACCGTGCCAGGTTGTTTTGTGCCGAAATGACACGGATTCCGCGTGATCGCGCCCCGCCGCCGCCGGAGGGCGTGTCCATCGCGGGACGGCTTGCGAAAACGGGGCACCGACCGGCCCGGCCGCCGTGCCGTTTCCGTGCGGAAGTCGCCGGATATCCGGCATTGGAACGAATGGATTCAGCTTTGGATAATGGTCTGGAGTGTAGCCTTGGGTTGCAATGACGAGGTTCTGCCGCACACAAGGCAGGCAGGTTGGGGAATTGCGGATGCAGTTGTCAGAGCATTTGTCGCCGCCGGAAGGCGAGACGATAGATCCGACATCGCGCCTGCTCGCGGCGAGCGAGCGGCTGATGGCGGAGGCTGCGCGCCGTTTTCCCATCGCCGGCGATCCGCACAGTCGCGCCTACTGGATGGAGGCGATGATCAACCAGGCGCCGGACTATTTCTTCTTCAAGGACCGCGACAGCCGCTTTCTGCTGGCCAACCACTCCGTCATCTCCGATCTCTATAGGGAGACGGACCTGACCGGCAGGACCGATTTCGACCTCTTTCCGCCCGAACTCGCGCAGCAGTTCTTCGAGATCGAGCAGGAGATCATGCGCTCGGGCGAGCCGATGCTGGACATGGAGGAGAAGATCCCGGACGGCCGGGGCGGGCTGAAGTGCTTGCTCACCTCCAAGCTGCCGATGCGCAACGAGCAGGGCGAGATCGTCGGCATCATCGGCATTGCCCGCGATATCACCGAGCGCATGCGCCAGGAGCAACTGCATCTCGGCCAGGCGGAGCTTCTGAAGATGATCGCGGTCGGCGCGCCGCTGAAGGATGTCTTCACCGCGCTCATCCACCTGATCGAGGGGCAGGTCGCCGATGTCGCGGGCTCGATCCTGCTGCTCGACCCGGCGGAAAACTGCCTGCGGCACGTCGCTGCCCCCAATCTCGACCCGGACTGCTTCACCCGCATCGATGGCATCCCGATCGGCCCGGCGGTCGGCTCCTGCGGCACCGCCATGTGGCGCGGCGAGCCGGTGTTCGTCGCCGACATCGCGGCCGATCCGCTCTGGGAAGGCTACCGCGACCTCGCTTTGCCTTTCGGCTTCCGTTCCTGCTGGTCGGCGCCGATCCTCTCCTATCAGGGCCAGGTGCTCGGTTCGCTCGGGCTCTACGGGCGCACGCCCGGCCTGCCGTCCGCCGCCTGCCAGAAGCTGCTCGGCATGGCCACGCACATCGCCGGCATCGCGATCGAGCGCAAGCAGGCCGAGGACCGCATCCAGTTTGTCGCCCATCATGACGTGCTCACCGGCCTGCCCAACCGCAGCATGCTCGACGAGCGCATCTCGAGCGCGATCGAGGCCGCCGACGACGCCAACGGCACGATCGCCGTCGCCTTCATCGATCTCGACAACTTCAAGCTGGTCAACGACAGCCTCGGCCATCACGCCGGCGACGAACTGCTCAAGACGGTGTCGCGGCGGATGCTGGACAAGCTGCGCCCGGAGGATTCGCTGGTGCGCCTCGGCGGCGACGAGTTCGTCGTCCTGCTCACCGGTCCGCGCCGCAGGAACGAGCAACTGTCGGTCCGGCTGGAATCGATCCGCAGGGCGGTCGCCGATCCCGTCCTGCTCGAGGGCCACAGCGTGCAGGTCACCTGCAGCATGGGCGTCGCGCTCTATCCCGGCCACGGCCGCAACGCCACGGAACTGCTCGCCAATGCCGACCTCGCCATGTACCGCTCCAAGGAGATCGGCCGCGACGCCCTGCAGTTCTTCACCGCCGAGATGGCGTCGAGCGCGCACGAGAAGCTGCGCTACCAGGAGGAACTGCGCCGGGCGATCGCGCGCCAGGAATTCGTGCTCCACTACCAGCCGCAGATGGACCTGAAGACCGGGCACATCTTCGCCGTCGAGGCGCTGATCCGCTGGAACCACCCCGAGCGCGGGCTGCTGATGCCCGGCGACTTCATTCCCTTCGCCGAGGAGGCCGGCCTGATCGGCCAGATCGGCGACTGGACGCTCCGGGCCGCCTGCCGGCAGAACAAGGCCTGGCAGGACGCCGGCCTGCCGCCGGTCGTCGTCAGCGTCAACGTCTCCGCCCGCCAGTTCCAGGAGCCGGAATGGGTCGAGCGGGTGGCGTCTGCCCTGAAGAGAAGCGGGCTGGAGGCGCGCTATCTCGAGCTCGAACTGACCGAAAGCGTGATCATGGCGGACGTGCAGCAGGCCGTCGCCCTCATGCACCGGCTGGAGGAACTGGGCGTGCATCTGGCGATCGACGATTTCGGCACCGGCTATTCCAGCCTCAGCGCGCTCAAGCGCTTCCCGGTCGATCGCCTGAAGATCGACCGCTCCTTCGTCCAGGACCTGCCCGACGATCCCGACGACGCGGCGATCGCCCGCGCCATCATCTCGCTCGCCCATACGCTGCAACTGAGGGTGATCGCCGAGGGTGTGGAGACCCGCGAGCAACTGGAATTCCTGCGCGGCGCCGGCTGCGACGAGATCCAGGGCTACTATCTGAGCAAGCCCGTGCGCGCCGAAGGCATCGAGACCCTGCTCCGCATTCCCAATATCTGAGCTGTCTCGGCGTGTGCGGCGATACCCGACAGTCCGCTGCCGTGCCCCTGCCGGAAATCTATGCTACTCGGCAGCAGACGCCGTCATGGCCGCCTTCGGCCCGAAGCGGCCATCCGCAAAACCAAGCTCAACTCCGTGCAAGTGTTTTTGTTTCACCGCACTTTGAAAACTGCGCGTCCGCCCTACAACTAGGACATGTCGCTCTCGTCAAAGGCGACAACACGGGGGCGGGCCTCCGCTATTTTTCATCGTCGAGCAATGAGGGTGTGGATTATGGCCAATGCAACGGATGAAAATATGAAGGTCAGCCGCCGAGATGTAATGAAGGGAAGCTTGGGGACAGCGGCGTTCGCAGCCTTTGGCGCAAGCGCAGCCACACCCGCATTGGTCGCGGCGCCGATGGTTGCCATGGCAGGCGCGGCACAGGCCCAAACCCCTGCGTCTGCATCCGAAATCACAATGCCTGCCACAGGCATTCTCATGCATCCGGGCTATGCGAAGACGATTGCACAAATGGCCTATGTCTGGGGATGGCCAATTGTCAACATGCTGAATCGCAAGGCCAAAATCACCCAAGCACCATATCCGGGTTTGCTCGGCGGCATTCTGCCCGCCGCGCCTCGCGGTCAGGTCGGCATGTTGCATGACTATATCGAACCCTCGGAAACGTTCGTCACATGCCCCAATCAGGATGTCGTCTATGGACTGGGCTTCTTCTCGCTCGATGAAGAACCGGTTGTGGCGCAGGTTCCCGATTTCGGCGACCGGTTCTGGGTCTATGCCCTTTATGATGCTCGTACCGACCAATTCGGCCAACTGGGCAAGCCATACGGGACAAAGCCCGGTTTCTACCTTCTCGTCGGTCCAAGGTGGAATGGCCTGAAGCCCGACGGGATTACCGACGTCATCCGTAGTTCGACCTCCCTCGCCAATGCCATTCCGCGTATTTTCCAGGACGACACCCCGGAAGACAAGAAAGCCATCCAGTCAGCGATCAATCAGGTCGTCTTCTATCCACTCAAGGATTTCAACGGCGAGATGAAGACAATCGAGTGGGCGAACGTCAAAGACATTCCGGTCCCGCCATCATCCGATGCTGACGGCGGCGGCGAAACAAAATGGGTTATCCCGGAGAAATTCTTCGATCAGTTCGGCGACGCGATCGCTGCTGCCGATCCCTTGCCAGGCGAAGAGGCCATGTATGGCCAGTTCCGCTTGTTGCAAGATGCGGCAGCGAAGGACCCCGAACTGAAGAAATTGCTGGTCGAGATTGCCAAGGAAACGGAGGAAAACGTCATCCACCCGTTCTTCGAGTGGAAGCACAACGGCCGCCCGGCAGGCAACGGTTGGAACCGTTCAACCAACAATGCACAATTCGGCGTTGACTATTTCAACCGGACCGGAACGTCGAAATCGAACATGTTCGACAACAGGCCGAACGAAACCCAATACTTCTACACCGACTACGACGCGTCCGGAAAAGAACTGACGGGCAGCGGCAACTATGCGATCACTTTCGCAGCGGGGCAGGAACCGCCGGTGAACGGCTTCTGGTCGCTCACACTGTACAACGACAAGCACCTGTTCCATGCCAACGATCTCAAGCGCTATTCGCTCGGAACCAAAAACAAGAACCTGAAGCGGAATACAGACGGATCATTGACGCTCCATGCCGGCGCGAAGAACCCCGGAGGGGACAAGGAGAGCAACTGGGTTCCCGCACCAGACGGGCGCTTCTCGCTCTATATACGGGCCTATTGGGGCAAGGAGCCGATCCTGGATGGTTCATGGCAGCCTCCGAAGATCGAGGCGCTCTAGCATCAGATCAGAGTTCATGTCTTCAAGTTGGAACGGGCATCGCAAATGGTGCTCCGATGTCCGGTGTAGGCGCAAAACGGTCAATCGCGCCGTAGTTATCAGATGGCAGCTTGGGGGCCGGCAGCGGACCGTCCGCTGCAGAGAAATGCGACACGACAAGCGGACACATCGCCGCCCGATGCCAAGGTCTTAAACTGGCCCCTAAACGGACCAAACGGCGGCGCTTCTCCAATCGGCGGGCGCTTGCGGTCCGCTGGTTTCGCTATTTCTTCTTCGCTTGATCGTGATGCCACTTGATGGCGAAGAACATACCCGTGCCTAACACGAGAATCTTGAGCGGAAAGAAGACTATAGGGAACCAATCCCACATTTCGGATATTTCCAGGCTGTTGCTTGACGCTATCTGTCGTGACGGAGCACTACCTCAGAACTGCTGCATACGACATCAGCCATGTTGACGCAGAGATCATGACATTCCCACGCACACGGCATGAGTGGGCTTGCCCGGAGGTATCGGGCAGTGCTTTCGAGCTTGGTGTGATCGGGCAAAGTCTGGACGGCCCATCGCCCGCGATGGGCCGTCCGCGATATCATGGTTTGCCGTTGCCGGCCCTTCCGCAGACATTCTCCGAAGACCGCGCAGGCAAACCGGCTTCCGCCCGCCCGCTCGACCTACGGCACGTGCTGCATGATGATCTGCGTGTGCAGCATCGGTGCTTCGGCGCCGAAATAGGTCTCCAGCAGCGGCAGGAAATCGTCGGACAGGTAGAATTCCGTCAGCGCACGGTCTGCCAGCAGGCGGAAGTCGGCGTCGCCGCGGCGCAGTGCGATCGCATAGGGTTCATGCGTGATCAGGCGGTCGCCGACCTTGAGCGCGGAGGGATCGCGCGCCCGCTTGGCCAGGCTGACGAGCAGCGCCTGATCGGCGATGTAGGCATCGATCTTGCGATCCTCCAGCGCCTTGAGCCCGTCCTCGTGCGTGTTGAAATCGGCAAGCCGGGTCTTGGATTCCTGGATCGCAAGCGCCTCGTGAAGGGTCGCCGTCGTCGTCGTGTTCGCGCGCATGCCGATGACGTTCGTGGCCGGGCGCTCGCTGACGGCGTGAACGGCGGGTCCGTCGAGAAAGAGCGTCTGCAGGTAGTCGGGCGAATCCTTGCGCAAGAGCGCGCTCGCGCCGGTGAGAAAGATCGGTTGCGAGAAATCGACGGTCTCCCGCCTCTGCAAGGTCACGGTGATGGAACCGCAAAGCAGGTCGATCTCTTCGTTCCTGACCTCATCGAAGCCGTTGGCGAGCGTCATCTCGACATATTCGCGTTTCAACTGCGGAAACTGATGTTCGATCTCGTCGACGATCCTGCCGCACAGGTCGATGGCATATCCCGCCGGTTCCGCCCCCGCCTGGCTGGAGGAAAAGGGCGCCTGGTCGGCGATGTAGCCGATACGCACGGTTCCACGCTTCGCAATCGTGTCGAGCGTCGCGGCCGCGGTCGCCAGGGCGGAAAGGCAAAGGGCGAGGCTCGCCAGCAGAAGCCGTCTCATGCGCCTGGCCATACGTGTCTGCGGGGCACCTGCATGATCCTGTCTCCCAAAACGGTGTCGATGCCGAAGGCGTGCGCGCAGCTTATGGGCTGCCCCCCATATGTCAACCGAGGACGCCCGGCGTCGTCCGGCTGTCTCGTCATCTTCGCAAGGTCGATCCGCCCATGCCGGCATATGCCGCAAGGATGCCTCCGCGCCTGCCGCACCGCGCCCGCTGCGCCTCCTGCGTCCCTTCCCAGCAGGCGGGGAAGGACGAGCGCCTATCGCCGCCGCCAGTAGTGGACTTCCATCATCTTCTCCCAGCCCTTGCCCGGCTTGTTGACGATCGCGGTCAGCGTGCGGTGGTCGTCGTCGATGAAGGTGATCACGTCCTGATAGGGCAGGCGCTTGCCCTCGTTCTCGAAATCCGGGCCCTCGCTGTGCAGCGCCAGCACGTTGCCGGTCGGCTCCAGGATCCCGTCATAGTGCCACAGATGCGTCATCATCGAGCCGATCCAGGTGCCGGTATAGCGGTCGCGGGCGGGATCGTAGCCGATCGTCATCACCGATTCGCCCGGCTCGCCGTCCGGCATCAGCCCGCGGCCCTCGCACAGCACCCACAGCCCGCCGACGCGGCGGACGGTCTCCGTCCAGGTGGTTTCCGCCGGCGGTCCGGCTGTCGCCTCGTCGGAGACGTCCCAGGTGCCCACCAGCCGCTCCAGCCACCGGTGCTGTGTCGTGATCTCTGCCATTGCCGCTACCTCCCGTGCGTGTTGTCCGCGATAGAAACCCGGAGCCATCCGCCAGCCGCCAAGACCAGCTTGGGACCTGCGACATGGTGGCTCTTGACAAGACTACGTTGATATCAACAGTAGTGCAAATGACCGAGCATGCCGCCCCCGCCGCCGTTTCCCACGATACCACGCTGCATGTGCGTGACCATTGCCTCTGCCTGCATGCCCAGAGGGCCGCCCGCGCGCTCGGGCGCCGCTTCGACGAGGCGCTTCGCCCGGTGGGCCTGACCAACGGCCAGTTCTCGCTGCTGATGGCGCTCAATCGTCCCGAGCCGCCGCCGATGGGGCCTATCGCGGCCCTGCTCGCCATGGACCGGACGACGCTGACGGCGGCCGTCAAGCCGCTGTCGCGCCGCGGCCTCGTCGCCGTCCTGCCCGATCCGCGCGACCGCCGCGGCCGCAGGCTGGCGCTGACCGAAGCGGGCAGGGACCTTCTGGCCCGCGCCCTGCCGATCTGGGTCGAAACCCATGCCGCGGTCGAAGCCGGCCTCGCGGGCATCGACGTCGATGCGCTGCGGCAGGGATTGAAGATGCTGTCCTGAGCGGCAGCCATCTCGAGCGCCCGTCATGCGGCGCGATGGCGGAGTGGCCGGGTTCGCCGGGGCATGCCGCCGCAAAGTCGCCGCCCGCTCTGGCGGCCCGCGCAAATTCGCCTATCTTTCCGGGGATGAAGCCAGATCAGCTGCTCTATCCGGCGCCCGCCGGCCTCTATTGCCCCTCCGGCGATTTCTACGTCGATCCGATGCGGCCGGTCGCCCGCGCGCTGATCACCCACGGCCATTCCGACCATGCCCGCGCCGGCCACGGCGCGGTGCTGGCCACCCGCGAAACGCTCGACATCATGGCGATCCGCCACGGCGCGGATTTCTGCGGCACCGCGCAGGCCGTCGCCTTTGGCGAGACGATCGACCTCTCGGGCACGCAGGTCTCCTTCCATCCGGCCGGCCACGTGCTCGGCTCGGCGCAGATCGCGATTTCGGCCGGCGGCATCCGCTTCTGCGTCTCCGGCGACTACAAGCGCAGCCCCGACCCGACCTGCGCGCCCTACGAGCCGGTCGCCTGCGACGTCTTCATCACCGAGGCGACCTTTGGCCTGCCGGTGTTCCACCACCCCGACCCGAAGGGCGAGATCGGCAAGCTTCTGACCTCGCTGCAGCAGTTTCCCGGGCGCAGCCACCTCGTCGGCGCCTATTCGCTCGGCAAGGCGCAGCGCGTCATCCGGCTCCTGCGCGACTGCGGCTATGACCGGCCGATCTACATCCACGGTTCGCTGGCAAGGCTCTGCGACTACTACGTCTCGCGCGGCATCGATCTCGGCGAGCTGCGCCCGGCGACGCTTGAGAAGGGGGATCCGACCGATTTCTCCGGCGCCGTGATCGTCGGCCCGCCGTCGGCCTTCGGCGAGCGCTGGGCGCGCCGCTTCCCCGAGCCGCTGGTCGCCTTTGCCTCCGGCTGGATGATGGTGCGCCAGCGCGCCCGGCAGGGCGGCGTCGAGCTGCCGCTCGTCATCTCCGACCATTGCGACTGGCCCGAACTGACCGAAACCATCCGCGACCTCGCTCCCGCCGAGGTCTGGGTCACTCATGGCCGCGAGGAGGCGCTGGTGCGCTGGTGCGAGCTCGCCAACATCCCCGCCCGCCCGCTGCACCTCGTGGGGTATGAGGACGAGGGGGATTGATGGTGATGGTGCTTCATCGCAATCGGACTGACACCCTCATTGCGGCCGTGCCATCCCCGCCGCCCCCCTCATCCGCCTGCCGGCACCTTCTCCCCGATGGGGAGAGGAGCCCGGACGGCCACGCCCTCGCCAAAGGAATGTTTGGTAACGTTGCGCCACCCGCGCACTCCCTCTTCTCCCCGTCGGGGAGAAGGTGGCCCGAAGGGCCGGATGAGGGGGGCTTTGCCGCGGTGCACCGGATGGCCGACAGCGTCGGCCGGCGCCGGCCGAGCCCCTCTCCCTTGTGGGGACGGGTTGGGGAGGGGACTTACTGCACGGCGGCACCCCCATGAAAGCCTTCGCCAGCCTCCTCGACCGCCTCGTCCTCACCCCGTCGCGCAACGGCAAGCTGAAGCTTCTGGCCGACTATTTCCGCGATACGCCCGACCCCGATCGCGGCTATGGCCTTGCGGCGATCGCCGGCACGCTGGACCTGAAGAGCGTCAAGCCGGCGCTGCTGCGCGATCTGGTGCTGGAGCGGATGGACGAGGTGCTGTTCCGCTATTCCTACGATTACGTGGGTGACCTCGCCGAGACCATCGCGCTCGTCTGGGACCAGGAGCGCAAGGAGCGGATCGACGATGCCGGCCAGCCGCGCCTGTCCGCCGTCGTCACCCGCATGAACGCGCTCGGCCGCACCGAGGTGCGGGGAGCCGTGCGCGACCTGCTCGACCGGCTCGATCCGTCCGCCCGCTTCGCCTTCATCAAGCTCGCCACCGGCGCCTTGCGCATCGGCGTCTCGGCAAGGCTCGCCAAGCAGGCGCTCGCCGATTTCTCCGGCCGCGACATCACCGAGATCGAGACCCTGTGGCACGGGCTCGAGCCGCCCTACGAGGCGCTGTTTGCCTGGCTGGAGGGCAGGGCGGAGCGCCCGGTGCTGGCGACGCCGGCGATCTTCCATTCGGTCATGCTGGCAAATCCCGTGGGCGAGGGCGATCTCGACGGGCTCGATCCGGCCGATTTCGCCGCCGAATGGAAATGGGACGGCATCCGCGTCCAGCTCTCGGCCGCGGGCAGCACCCGCAGGCTCTATTCCCGCTCCGGCGACGACATCTCGGCCGCTTTCCCGGACATCGTCGAAGCCATGACCTTTCAGGGCGTGATCGACGGCGAGCTTTTGGTCGGCGGCACCGCCCGCTCCAACAGCGCGACGCGCAGCTTCTCCGACCTGCAGCAGCGGCTGAACCGCAAGACGGTCAACGCCCGCATGCTGGAGGACTACCCCGCCTTCGTGCGCGCCTACGACATCCTGTTCGATGCCGAGGCGGACGTGCGCCCGGAAACCTTCCACGCGCGCAGGTCCCGCCTTGCCGGGCTGGTCGAAAAGGCCCCGCACGACCGCTTCGACCTCTCGCCGCTGGTGCCGTTCTCAAGCTGGGACGAGCTGGAACGCCTGCGCGCCGATCCGCCCGATCCGGTCATCGAGGGCGTGATGATCAAGCGTCTCGACAGCGCCTATCAGGCCGGCCGGCTGAAGGGTCCGTGGTTCAAGTGGAAGCGCGATCCCTACAGTGTCGACGCCGTGCTGATGTATGCCCAGCGCGGCCACGGCAAGCGCTCCAGCTACTATTCCGACTTCACCTTCGGCGTCTGGGCCAGGGGTCCGGAAGGTGGGGCGGAAGGCGAGATGCTGGTGCCGGTCGGCAAGGCCTATTTCGGCTTCACCGACGCCGAGCTCGAGGTGCTCGACCGCTTCGTGCGCAACAACACCGTCGAGCGCTTCGGCCCGGTGCGCGCGGTGCGCGCCGAGCCCGGCTTCGGCTTCGTCGTCGAGGTCGCCTTCGAGGGCATCAACCGCTCCACCCGCCACAAGTCCGGCGTCGCCATGCGCTTCCCCCGCATCGCCCGCCTGCGCGACGACAAGCTCCCCCGCGATGCCGACCGGCTGGAGACGCTGATGGCGCTGGTGGAGGCGAAGGAGGCGGGGTAGGGGGCGGAGGCAACCCGAATGCCGCCGCGGCGCAAGAATCTGAGTTCTTTCAGGGTGTTTCCCTTTGAAATACGACCTCCCCGCCCTACAACTTGTCTATCGCGCAAAGAAAAGGCCGCCCCCGCAAGTTGAAGGCCGCCGAGGCGAGGAACTGACGCTCTGACGAGCAGGCATCTCAAATAGCAGCGACACCCCAGTGCCAGAAACCATTTTTGGATGGAGTTTTGAGAATGCGTACAGCCAGATTTTTGACCGGTCTTTCCATTATCGCGCTCATCGCAGGCAGCGGGGCTCCCGCCCATTCGCAGGACGCGGCAGCACAGAAGGATGCCACGGCGGCAACGCGGGCCGCAAACGATGCCCTGCTGACCCAACTGCCCTTCGACGACACATCGGACTTCGACGACGCCAAGCGGGGCCTGATCGCACCGCTGCCGGCCGATGTGATCCGGGGCGCCGGCGGCAATCCGATCTGGAACCCGCAGCAATACGCTTCATCACCGAAGGTGCAGAGGCGCCCGCGACCGTCAATCCCAGCCTGTGGCGGCAGTCGCAACTGATCAATATCAGCGGCCTGTTCGAGGTCACCGAGGGGCTCTACCAGGTCCGCAACTACGACCTGTCGAACATGACGATCATCGAGGGCACCGAGGGCATCACCATTGTCGATCCGCTCGTATCCGCCGAAACGGCAAAGGCCGCCCTCGACCTCTATCGCCAGCATCGCGGCGACAAGCCCGTGAAGGCAGTGATCTACACGCACAGCCACGTCGACCACTATGGCGGCGTTCGCGGCATCGTCGAAGAGGCCGACGTGGCCTCCGGCGCCGTGAAGATCTATGCCCCTGAGGGGTTCCTCGAAGCCGCGGTCGCCGAGAACGTCATGGCGGGCACCGCGATGAGCCGCCGTGCCAGCTACATGTACGGCAACCTATTGAACGCCGATCCCAAGGGGCAGGTCGGCGCCGGTCTCGGCACCACGACCTCCGCCGGAACGGTGACGCTGATCCCGCCGACCAACATCATCACGGAGACGGGTCAGAAGGAAACGATCGACGGCCTGACCTACGAGTTCCTGATGGCGCCGGGGTCGGAGGCGCCCTCCGAAATGCTCTGGTACATCGAGGAGAAGAAGGCGATCCAGACCTCCGAGGATGCGACGCATACGCTGCACAACACCTATTCGCTGCGCGGCGCCAAGATTCGCGAGCCGCTGCCGTGGTCGAAGTATCTCAACGAAGCGCTGATCATGTGGGGCGACGAGGCGGAGATCATCTTCGCCCAGCATCATTGGCCGACCTGGGGCAACGACAACGTCAGGGAACTGCTTTCCAAGCAGCGTGACCTCTACCGGTTCATCAACGATCAGACCCTGCACATGGTGAACCAGGGCATGACCATGCGCGAGATCGCCGAGGCGTTCAAACTGCCAGACAGCCTGGCCACGTTCTGGGCCAACCGGGGCTATTACGGCTCCGTCTACCACGATGTGGCGGCGACCTATGTGCTCTATCTCGGCTGGTTCGACGGCAATCCTTCGACGCTGCACGAACTGCCCCCGGTCGAGGCCAGCAAGAGATATGTCGAGTTCATGGGCGGGGCCGATGCCGTCATGGAGAAGGCGCGGAAGTCCTATGAGGACGGCGACTACCGCTGGGTCGCCGAGGTCGTGAACCATGTCGTCTTTGCCGATCCGGACAATCAGGCGGCAAAGAACCTCGTCGCCGATGCGCTGGAGCAGCAGGGTTACCAGGCCGAATCCGGGCCGCGGCGCAACTTCTACCTGACCGGGGCAAAGGAGTTGCGCGAAGGCGTCACCCAACTGCCGACACCGAACACCGCAAGCCCGGATACGGTGCGGGCTATGTCGCTCGACCTGTTCTTCGACTATCTCGGCGTGCGTCTGAACAGCCAGAAGGCCGGCGATACGAAGCTGACCTTCAACTTCGACTTCGGCGAAAAGGACGGCAAGTACCTGCTTCAGCTGGAAAATGGCGTTCTGAACAACACGGCTGGCCGGCAGGCCGACAATGCCGACGCCACGATCACGCTGACCCGCGACAGCCTGAACGGCATCGTGCTGGGGGAAACGACGCTGGACAAGGCAACCGCAGACGGCAGCGTCAAGGTGACGGGCGACAATGCCAAGCTCGGCCAGCTCGTGTCCATGCTCGACAACTTCGAGTTCTGGTTCAACATCGTGACACCTTAAGGTGAGCGGCGGCAGGCCGGCGTCCGGCGAAAGGGCTGCGGGAGGGGCAGCCTGCAGCAGGCGAGAGCGCCTGGTGCGATGGACGCCGCGCCGTGGCTGACGTAAAATTCCGGCATGCGACACGATCCCGGCGAGGGGAGCGGGCGATGCCGATATTCATGGACAGGCACGACCTGACGGGCGCGACCTCGGAGGAGGTGGCCGAAGCGCATCTGAAGGATCTCGGCATTCAGGACCAGTACGGGGTCAAGTTCCTGACCTACTGGTTCGACCACCGCAACGGCAGGACCTTCTGCCTGATCGATGCACCCGACATGGAAACCGCCCAGTGCGTCCATCGCGAGGCGCACGGCTTCGTCGCAAGCGAGGTCGTCGAGGTGGCGCTCTCGGCCGTGGAGGCTTTCCTCGGCCGGATTGACGATCTGGAAGGCCGGGGCTCCGGTGCCGAAAGCCGGGATGCCGGCCACCGGGCGGTGCTGTTCACCGACATCGTCGGCTCGACGGAAATGACCTCGCGCCTAGGCGACCGCAGGGCCACCGAGCTCGTCCGGGCGCATGATTCGGTCGTCCGCCGCTGCCTGTCGCGTTCCGCCGGCCGCGAGGTCAAGCACACCGGCGACGGCATCATGGCCGCCTTCCCGTCATCCGCGGCCGCCGTCGACTGCGCCGTGAAGATCCAGCGCGAGTTCCAGCGCTTCAATGCCGACAACCCCGAAGAGCTTCACATCCGCATCGGGCTCGATTCCGGAGAGCCGGTCGAGGACAGCAACGACCTCTTCGGCACGACGGTCCAGACGGCCGCGCGGCTCTGCGCCGCCGCCGGCGCCGACCAGATCCTCGCCTCCGAGAAGGTCTTCCAGGAATGCGGCACAGCCGACCGCTTCGCTCGCGCCGGCCGCTTCCGGCTGAAGGGCTTCTCCAAGCGGGTGCTCGCCTATCAGTGCGCCTGGAGCGGATAGCCGCGACCGGTCCGCATGCGGCTCGGCCGGCTTCCGCTAACGCTGGACAATGCCGCCATGGTCGGCCAAGGTGCCGCGGAAGTTGCATGCCTTGCGTCTCTGTCGATCTCGACCTGCTGGAGGAATGTGAATGCTGCGTCTCGGGGAGAAATACCGTCATCTGGTCCATGGCGTCGGTTGCGCCTGCCAGTCGCTCGAGGTCCAGCAGGCATCGTTGCGCCTGGAGCGGCTGACCCGTCGCGCGCTGCTCGCCGGCGCCGGTGCGGCGCTCATTGTCGGCGTGCCGAAGCCCGTCCTTGCGCAGGCGTCCGACAAGCCGCCACAGACCCTGTTCCGGCAGGCGAGGCTGTTCGACGGCACCTCGGCCGGCAGCGAGGCCGGCGTGCAGGTCCTGGTCGAGGGCAACCGGATCGCGGCCGTCGACCGGAGCAACAACCCGCCGCCGGCGGGGGCGACGGTCATCGACTGCGGCGACCGGTTCCTGATGCCCGGCATGATCGACGCGCACTGGCACACGCTCTTCGCCGCCGTGCCGGTGGGGGTTGCGACGACGGGCGATCCGGGGCTGATCTACACGGCGTCCACGGCCGAGGCCGAACGCACGCTGCTGCGCGGCTTCACGACCGTGCGGGACCTTGGCGGCCCGGTCTTCACCTTCAAGCAGGCGATCGACACTGGTACGATTCCCGGCCCGCGCATCTATCCCTCCGGCGCCTTCATCACCACCTCCGGCGGGCACGGCGATCTGCGGATGCCCACGGAGATTCCCCGCGATCCCGCCCGGCTCAGCATCATGGAGCAGGTGGGCGGCGCGATGCTCGCCGACAGCCTGGGCGAAGTGCAGATGCGCGTGCGCGAGCAATTGCTGCAGGGCGCCTCGCAGATCAAGGTGATGGGCGGCGGCGGCGTGTCCTCGCCGCGCAGCCCGCTCGACATGACCACCTTCAGCGAGGAGGACCTGCGCGCAGCCGTCGCCGTGGCGCGCGACTGGAACACCTATGTGGCCGTGCACGCCTATGCGCCGCAGACGGTGCAGCGCGCCGTCAATGCCGGTGCCGCCTGTATCGAGCACGCGCACCTGATGGATGAGGCGACCGCAGCGCTGATGGCGGAAAAGGGCGCCTGGCTCAGCACCCAGCCGTTCCTGTCGACCGAGGATGCCGTGCCCCTGACCGGGCCGTCCGCCGAACGCCTGAACCAGGTGATCGCCGGCACGCCCGTCGTCTACGAACTGGCGCGCAAGCACGGGCTCAAGGTTGCCTGGGGCTCTGACATGCTGTTCTCGCCGACGATCACGATGCGCCAGAACACCATGCTGACGCATCTGTCGAAATGGTATTCCGGCGCCGAGATCCTGAAGATGGTGACCTCGACCAATGCCGAGCTCCTCGGCCTCTCCGGCCCGCGCAACCCCTATCCGGCCAAGCTCGGCGTCGTCGAGCCCGGCGCCTTCGCCGATCTCCTCCTCGTCGACGGTAACCCGCTGGAGGACATCGCCCTCCTCGGCGACCCGCAGAAGAACCTCGCCGTCATCATGAAGGACGGCAGGATCCACAAGAACACGCTCTGAACCCTGTCGTGCAAGACTGCGCGGCGGTCTTGCAATCAGAGGGCTGAAGCGCGGAAGCGAAGCTGAAAGATCGCGACGTGCTTCAGATGTCGGCCCGCGAGAACCAGACGTCGTCATGGATCGCCACGGCCGTCTCGTCCGGCGGCCCGTCGCGCGTCAGGCGGATCGAGCGGACGGCGGCCGCGTCGGCAACGCTCGGCGCCTTGCGGCAGCCGGAACGGTCCGATGCGCCGATGCAGGGGATGAAGGTGGCCCGCATCAGCGGGCGGACACGATGGCCGGCATCGGTCCGCGTCACCAGCAGCACGAGCCCCACCCGGTCGGTCGGCTGCCAGGGAAAGATCAGCCGTCCGCCGCTCCGCAGCGCATCGAGCCAGCGAACCGGCGGGGCCACCACGCCGGCGTTCACGTAGATCAGGTCGGCCGGCGGCAGCGGCAGGGCCGTGGCGTCGCCGTGGATCACCTCCACGCCCTCGAAAGGTCGGAGGTTCTCGCGCGCCCGCCCCGCAAGCGCCGCCTCGATCTCGTAGGCATGGACACGTCCGTTTGGCAGCACCAGCATCGAGAGCAGGGCGGTATAATAGCCGGTGCCGGCGCCGACATGGATGACCGTCTCGCCGGCGGCGGGGGCCGCGGCGCAGAGCCAGGCCGCATGCAGGAAGGGCTCGCCGTTGTTGATGCCCTTTTCCGTATCGAGGGCGACGAGCACGTTCTGGTAGAGGAAGGCCGGATCGGCGCAGGGCGTCTCCAGATAGCTCCGGCCGGCCCTGATCTGCCACGGTCCGGGCCCGAGAAAGGCTTCCCGCGGCACGGCCTCGATGATGCGCGCGAGCCGGTCGTCGGTGGCATTGCCGGCGGCGGCCATCATCTTCGCATGGAAGAGGCGGATCTCGTCGAGGCTGGCACGGCGGATGGCGGTCACGGGCAGGCTCCGGAAAGGGCGTCGGAGCACAGATTAGGCAAACCGCGCGTGCGGGCAATGGCCACATCTTGCCTCCGCAAGGGCAGGGGACGGTGGCGCGGTGGCCGCAAGCCACGCGCCAGCCGGGTCTGCCACAATTGCGGCACGGTAACGACGTTATCTCGCCGGCAAGGAATCGTCCCCTATCTTCCTGCCTGCGTCTCTCGGACTTCATGGAATGCGTCGCTGATCATGGCCTCAGAACTCACTCTCTCCCGCCGCCGGTTCCTTCGGCTCTCCGGGCTTGCCGCGGCCACGGGCCTTGCCGGCTGCACGTCGTCGATGAACACCGACCGGTTCCGCTGGCAGACCGACGCGGTCTATCGCAATCCGGCGCTGGAAGGGGTCCCGGGGCCGTGGCTGGAGGGGCGCGATCCCGACCAGGGACCCTACGAGCAGCCGGTGCTGCCGACCGGCATCCCGGATCTCGACCCGGCCTATGCCGGCATGTACGACGTCCGCATCGACGGCGGCTTCACCATCCCGCAGGTTCCCTACCGGCAGATCGACGCCCGCTTCCTGCGCCACGAGGTGCAGGACCCGTTCGGCGAGGCGCCGGGCACGATCATCGTCGATACCGACAACCGCTATCTCTACCTGACGCTATCCGGCGGCCGCGCCATGCGCTACGGCGTCGGCATCGGCCGCGAGGGCTTTGCCTGGGACGGCCGCGGCGTCATCCAGTGGAAGCAGGCCTGGCCGCGCTGGACCCCGCCCGACAGCATGATCGCCCGCCAGCCGGACCTGGAACGCTACTCCGCCCGCAACGGCGGCATGGCGCCCGGCCTGTCCAATCCGCTCGGCGCCCGCGCGCTCTACATCTTCCAGAACGGCCAGGACACGCTCTATCGCCTGCACGGCACCCCGGAATGGAAGTCGATCGGCCGCGCCGCCTCCTCGGGCTGCGTGCGCCTGCTCAACCAAGACGTCATCGACCTCTACAGCCGCGTCCCGAACGGCTCCCCGATCGTGGTGCTGTAACGCCGGCGGTTCGCCCGCCGGAAAGACCTGCCCCTCACCCCGGCCCTCTCCCCGCAAGCGGGGAGAGGGGGACGGAGACGCCGCGGCCATCGTCCTTCTCCCCGCCCGCGGGGAGAAGGTGCCCGGCAGGGCGGATGAGGGGCGTTTGCCGGAGGCGCGCCCCCGTCAGGCCTCCAGAAGCGCCTGCATCTGCCGCAGGTGCTCGATGGTCAGCGGTTTTTCCAGGTAGCTCCTGACGAAGGGATAGCGCAGCGCCCGCTCGCGGTCGGAGCCGAGTTGCGAACTCGTCAGCATGGCGACGACGGGGGCATGGTGGGCGAATGTGCTGGCATAGTGTTCCAGGAACTCGAAGCCGTTCATGATCGGCATGTTGATGTCGAGGATGATCGCGTCCGGGGTCTCGGTCTTGAGGATCGCCAGCGCCTCGGTGCCGTCCTGCGCCTTCAGGATGGCGATGGCGGGATCGAACTTGCGGATCGTGTATTCGCAGATGAACTGGTCGTTCTCGTCGTCATCGACCACCAGTATGGTGTTCAGCTTCATGCTCGCCCCCGTTTGGCAGCTCGACGATGAAGCGGCTGCCCTTGTCCCTGGCCTCGAAGGTGACCGATCCGCCGAGCGATTCGGCGCTCTTCTTCAGAATGTAGAGGCCGAGCCCGCTGCCGAAGGACCGGCTCGGGTGCAGGCGCTTGAACATGCGGAACAGAAGCGGGCGCTTCTCCTCCGGCACGCCGAGCCCGTTGTCCTCCACCACGAGACGGATCCTCCCGTCATGCTCCTCGATATGCACGTCGACCCGTGGATCCGTCTCCCCGGGATCATGGTACTTGATCGCGTTGGACAGGAGGTTGCCGACGATGACCTCGAATTTCGATGGCTTGGTCGAGATTGTCAATTGCGGCGGGATATGGTTGGCGATCCGCACGCGCCCGTCCTCTTCCAGCGTCGACAGGGTGTCGGCCTGGCTCTGCACCACGTCGAAGGGGGAGATCCGGCGGTCCTCCTCCTCCAGCAGCCGGTCGCGCGTCAGCACGATGATGTTCTGGATCAGGTGGTCGAGCCGGGTGAAGTTGCGCTCCATCCGCTCCAGCGTGCCCGACAGTGCGTCGTGGTCACCGTTTTCCAGAAGCTCGCGCGAAATGTTGAGCAGGCCGATCGAGGAGGCGATCGGCGAGCGCAGGTCATGCGAGGTGCGGTAGGCGAATTCCTCCAGCTCCGCATTGGCCGCCAGAAGCTGCCGTTCGAAGTGCTTGCGCTCGGAGATGTCGCGGATGATGGCGGTGTGGACGGTTCCCTCGGCAAGCTCGACCCTGGCCACGGAGAGCTCGACGGGGACGATGCGCCCGTCCTTGCGCCGTGCGTCCGTCTCGCCGCTGGCGACCACGTATCCGGCCCCGCTATGGCCGCCTCCGGTCATCTCTGCCCCGTCGCCGGGCGGCCCGGGCAGGAGCATCCTGACCGGCTTGCCGACGACGTCTTCCGGCGCATGGCCGAAGATGCGCTCGCAGGCGGGATTTGCCGAAAGGATGGTGCCGTTCGCGTCGACGGTCAGGATGCCGTCGACGGCCGCGTTGATGATCGCCGCAAGCCGCCCCTGGCTCTCGCTGAGATGGGTGGCGCTGCGGCGGTAGCGGCGCGAACTCCAGTAGGAATAGGCCAGCAGCCCCGCATAGATCAGCCCGGACAGGAGGATGAGGTCGAGCAGCGTGGCCGCCGTCGAGGAAATCCCGTCGCGATCGATCGCAAACGGCAGCCTTTTCGCCTGTTCGCTGACCTTCAGATAGGCGAGCGTCAAAAGGATCAGGTAGGTCGCGACCCCGAGCGAGGCGGCGATCGCCAGCCGGTGATAGCCGGCCGTCCGCGCGCCGATGAAGAGGATGCCGACCCCCAGCGCCAGGAAGCAGGTGGCGCTCTGCACCGACATCCGCGTATAGGCGACCCAGTCGTGGGCGGCGTCGAAATCGATCAGGTAGCCGATCAGCGCGGTGGCGGCGATCGCCACGGCCGCATAGCTGCAGGCGATCTGCACGATGTCGCTTTCGCCGCGCAGCGCGCGGCGGATGACGGCGAGGCTGATGAGGATGAAGCAGAGCGCGGTGTTCGGCGCGATCCGCCCGGGCAGGCTCGTGCCGATGTCGGTGAACGGCCTGTAGAGCGCCTGGTCGATGCCGAGGTCGACGGCGAAGACGTGCTGCGCCAGCGCGACCACGCCGTAGCCGAGCACCGCGAGCGCGCCGATGGCCGGCAGCGCGCGATGGCCGGAAAGCGCCAGGAGAAAGGCCGCGCCGAGCACCGTGAACGCCAGCGCCGCATTGAACTTCATGCCGAAGATCTCGGGATGGCGGGCGGCGAGTTCCGCAGGCTCCGCCAGCCAGAAGACGATCATGCCGAGGCCGACGACGATGCACCACAGCCCCGCCGACAGGCCGGTCAGACGCCATTGCTGGTCATCGTGCTGCATTCGGCCTCCATCGTCGGTGACGAACGGCAATATAGGGCGGGCGCCAGCCGGAGCCAGCCTATTTTCCCGGCGAGCCTTCCGGCATGCCTTCCGCCGGGCCGCCGGCCGGATCGGGGTCGTGGCCGGCGCGCAGATTGTCGGCCAGCGCCTGCAGCCCGGCGCCGAGGGCGCCCAGCTCTTCCGCCGTGCAGCCGGAGGCCTTGCCGATCTCCATCAGGATCCCGCGGGCCGCCTCCTTCATCTGCCGGCCCTTGCCGGTCAGCGTGATCAGCACCTGCCGCTCGTCGGCGCGGTCGCGCTTGCGGGCGACGTAACCGCTCGCCTCCAGCCGCTTCAGGAGCGGCGAGAGCGTGCCGGAATCGAGGTGAAGCGCTTCGCCCAGCGCCTTGACGGTCTTCGCGTCGTCTTGCCAGAGCGACAGCAGCACCAGATACTGCGGATAGGTCAGGCCGTGCGGCTCGAGCAGCGGCTTGTAGGTGCGGTTGAACGCATGCGCCGCCGAGTAGATGGCGAAACAGAGCTGGCGGTCGAGCGCCAGCATGGCGTCGTCGATCCGCATTGCGCCGTCGCCCGGCATCGCCTTATTGCTCTGAATGTCCGCGATCGCGTGTTCCTTGGCCATGCCGTATTGTCGCAGGTGTCTCCCTGAAATGCAATGCGCAAAATTATATTGCGCGCAATTTGATTTTGCGCTATACAATAGTCATCGACAACCAAAGGAGACCCGACATGCCCATTCTCTACACCACCAAGGCATCTGCCACCGGCGGCCGTGCGGGCCACGGCGCCACCGAAGACGGCGTGCTCGACGTGACGCTGACCGTGCCGAAGGAACTCGGCGGCGACGGCGCCCGCGGCACCAATCCCGAACAGCTCTTCGCCACCGGCTATTCCGCCTGCTTCCTCGGCGCGCTGAAGTTCGTCGCCGGCAAGGAGAAGGTAAAGATCCCCGATGAAGCCAGGGTGACGGCCACCGTCGGCATCGGCCCGCGCGAAGACGGCGGCGGCTTCGGCATCGAGGCCGCCCTGCAGGTCTCCGTCCCCGGCGTCGACAAGGCCGTGGTCGAGGACCTGGTCAGCAAGGCCCACGTCGTCTGCCCCTACAGCCACGCCACCCGCGGCAACCTCGACGTCAAGACGACGGTCGTCTGATAGCGGTCGACATAACTTGGTCGATGCGGCCCGGCGAACTGCTTCGCCGGGCCTTTTTCATCAGGCTTCGGATAGATTGCGCCGGCTCATCGGGATGCCAAAGCCGGTTGGCACCGGCAAGCCTTCGCCAAGGGCGGCCCGAAGCTCGCCGGTCACGAACTCGTTCGGCTTGTTGCTGCGGAACGCCAGGCGCCAGCCGGCTGTCCAGTTGGCTGCTGCAGTGGTGCGGGGCAAGCGCCTGCCGGGGTAGTTCTCTGCGCTGCGTGTTTCTTCCGTCATGGCGAATGTCCTCCGCTCGTTTGGCACCGCGTGGGGCGGGCCTGCCGGTCCCGATTCAGGCAAGGGTGGTTTCCACGTCGATGTTGCCGCGGGTTGCCTTGGAATAGGGGCAGATTTCGTGGGCAGCATGGATCAGTTCATGTGCGATGTCTCGGTCGATGCCCGGCAAACTGACGTTGAAGCGTGCCCGGAGGAAGTAGGAACCCTCATTGACGTTCAGGTCTATCTCGGCGTCGACGGCGGGGCCGTTCGGGAGCTTGACCTTGCGCTGGGCGGCGGCAAGTTCGATTGCGCCGATGTAGCAGGCCGACCATGCAGCGCCGAAGAGGTTTTCGGCGGCCGGGTGAGGCTGCGACAGGCGAAGGTCCAGCATTCCGTCGCTGCTTCGGGTGCCGCCGTCACGGCCGCCGGTGTTGTGGGTCTTGCCGCTGAATACGAGCTTCTCAGTCATGTTTCATATCCCTTGATGGTGTTGATCGTGTCCGATCTAATCGGATGCGATGTGTATAGATTCATTTAATGCCCTTGTCAACCATATTGCGATTTAATCGGATACGATTAATATGGGTACCAGAAACCGGATGGAGATGTTCATGCCCATTGTTCAGACCAGGACCATAGAGGATGCGCCCGCGCAGACGGGCAGCAGCGGAAGAAAGCTCGCGAATTTCATGTGCTTCGCCATCTACTCGGCCAATCTCGCCTTCGGGCGGGCGTACAAGCCGATCCTGGACAGGCTTGGCCTGACGTACACGCAATATATTACTCTCGTGGCGCTCTCCGAGGCGGACGAGCAGACCGTTCGTGCGCTCGGCGAGAAGTTGTTCCTGGAGTCGAACACCCTGACGCCGATCCTCAAGAAGCTTGAGGCCGAAGGCTACCTGCATCGCAGGCGCGATCCCGCCGACGAGAGGCAGGTGCGGGTGAGCCTTACCCCTGCCGGGCGTGACCTTGTAGAACTGGAACCGGGTTCAGTGCTGATGGAGGCCACCGGGCTGGGCGACGAGTTTCCAGTGGTGCAGGAATCTGTTGTGAAGTTGCGGGACAACCTGTTGCGCGCGACGCATGCCGATGATGCAGAGAAATGAACCGCCACCTGAAGGCAGGTCATCACCCCAAAGCAATTCCAGCAAAAGTGGGAACAGGTTTTGCGTCTGGAATTGCGTAGAACCAAGAAGATAGAGCATAGTCGGCGATTCAATAATCGCCGACTATGCTCTAGGCGCAAGCGGCCACATCCAAGCCATGCAGCGGCAAGAAGGTAAGCGGCCTGGTCCGCTCACCTCCGCCATCGATCAGTTCGCCCTGGCCTCTGCAAAGAAGCGTTCCGCATCCTCCACCTCGACCAGTTTCCGCTTCTCGATCAGCCAGAAGCGGTTGGCGACCGTGCGGACGAAGCTTCGGTCGTGCGAGACGAACAGGCAGGTCGCCTGGAGCGCCATCAGTTCCTGCTCCAGCGCCTCCTGCCCCTCGATGTCGAGATGGTTGGTCGGCTCGTCGAGCAGGTAGAAGTTGGGCTCGGTCAGCCGCAGCACCAGCATGCCGAGCCGCGCCTTCTGCCCGCCGGAAAGGCGGCCGAGCGGCTGGCCCTGCTTCTCGATGGCGATGCCGGCGCCGGCCAGCAGCGAACGCGCCCTCGGCTCGCCAAGGGCGAAGCGGCGGGTGAGCGCTGCAAGCGGCGTGTCCGTATCGGCAAGGTCGGCGAGCGCCTGGTCGGCATGGCCCAGCACCAGCGACGGCGTCGCCTTGATGCCGGAGACGGCGGCCCCCTCGATCGCGGCCTTCAGCGCCATAACGAGCCGCGTCTTGCCGGCGCCGTTGAGGCCCAGAAGCACGATCCGGTCGCCCTGGCAGATGAACTGCCGGCCGGTGCGAAAGAGGGCCGTGCCGTCGGGCGTGGCGATCGTCGCATCCTCCAGCGTCACCAGCACCCTGGCATGGGTGCCCCGGCTGGAAAGCCGGATCGCCCCGGCGGAGCGCTCGAGATGGGCGGGCTTTGCCGCGTCCTCCAGCTTCTCCGCCCGCTGCTTCAGCTGCTTCGTCTTGACCACCAGCAGGTCGGAACCGGAATTGATGCCGATATTGTTCAGCTTCTCCGCCTGCTGGCGCAACTGCGCCGCCTGCTTCATGTCGCGCTGGTAGCGCCGGGCGTCCGCCGCATCCGCCTCGTCCAGCGCCGCCCGCGCCCGGCCATAGGGCAGGGCGAAGGCGGCCGAATTCTCCGGCCGCAGGAACAGCGTGCGGCTCGTCGTGGCGTCGAGGAAGGCGCGGTCGTGGCTGGCGACGATCACCGCCGTGCCGCGCGGCAGCCCGTTCACGAAGCCCTCCAGTTGCAGGATGCGGGAGAGGTCGAGATGGTTGGTCGGCTCGTCGAGAAGCAGCACGTCCGGTTCGCGGATCCATGTGCGGGCGAGAAGGGCGAGCCGCTGCCAGCCGCCGCTGAGCTGCGACAGCGGCCGCGTGCGCAGCGCCTCCGGCACCGCCAGCATCTCCATGACGACGTCGACGCGCCAGCGCTCGTCCTCCGCCTGCTCCGGCGAAAGTGCTGCGAGCACGGCGTCCTGCAGGCTCGCCTCCATGAGGGCAGGGGGCACGCCCTGCTCGACATGGCCAACAGTCAGCCCGCGCGCGCGGGTGACCTCGCCCTCTCCGGGTTCGAGGCTGCCGGCGATCAGCCGCAGCAGGGTGGATTTGCCCCGGCCGTTGGCGGCGACGAGGCCGATCCGGTCGGAGGCGTTGACGGAGAGGTTCAGGCCGGAAAAGAGCGGCATGCCCAGCGTGACGCCGAGATTGCGAAGCGTGATGAGCGACATTGTCGGTCCCTGGTCGAATTTTCCGGGCAGTCGCGGCATCGCGGGCATCAGCCATCGTCGAATGCAAGCGCGTTCAGGCTCGGAAGCGTTGGAATTGGCGCAGCATCTCGCAAGGATGCGCGCTGCCACCAGGGGCAGACCAGAAGGGGTTCGTCGAGAAACGGTCTCTGGTCAGCCCTGCAAACGCATCTGCAGGGCACGATCGGGACCATGCGAGAGATTGGGCAGGAAATCGAATCTCACGTCCGCCCTCCTTTCGCAGCATCAGTTGAGGCCGGCTGGATAGCACCGATCGCGGGAATTTTCAACTCCACGCATGGGGCGCTAGCGCTACCACCAGCCGAGCGAGACGCCAAATGGATGCAGACCGGATGCAACGGCACCAGCCGTCGCAAGAGTTGCCAACAGGATCTGGTAGAATTCCAGTTTTAGTCGCTTTTCTAGAATTACGGTCTTCTCTCGCCAGTACAATTGACCGTGGTCGTCTATTTGAAAGCCGTCCAATTCATCGATGCTTATTGGTCTCAAGGCCACTGCGTTCTCCACATTGCATTGGGCAGCCGAAGCGCCGGGTACTCAGGATACGCCTTCCGTCACCGCTGCAGGAAGCGGACCGACCAGCGGCGGGGAATGAGGATCGAGGCGGCGGTGACCAGGGCGGCGACGATGAAGGGCGCCCAGACGGCCGCGCCGGCCGCATTGCGCTGCAGGCTCGCGCCCGCGATCGCACCGGCCAGCATGCCGGTCCACGGCACGATCTGGACCAGCCATTTCCGGTCACGCACGCCCAGAATGAAGCGCCCGAGCCCCCGGCCGAAGCGGGAGAGCGCGCCGGTGACATAGGTCAGCCCGATCGGCAGGCCCTCGATCTGCTCGACGGCGGCATTGATCGTGCCCATGGCGAAGATCAGAAGCAGGAAGCGCACCTCCCGCGGTTCCGGCACCAGGGCCGAGGCGGCGAGAAGGGCGGTGACGCAGAGGAGGACGCCGGAGGGCCGCGAGCGGGCGGCGACGACCACCCCGCAGGTGTTGCCGAGCACGAAGGCCACAAGCCCGGTCAGAAGCAGGATCGCCCGCTCCACGTCGCTTTCGGCGAGCGCCACCGCCGCGCGCGTGGTGTTGCCGCTCATGAAGGAGACGAACTCGCCGACCGCCATCAGCCCGATCGCATCGGTCATGCCGGCGAGGAAGGAGATGGCCGCGACGAGCGCGAGCCCGACAGAACTTCGCTGGCGCCTGATCAGGCGCCGCCGCCTTGCGACCGACATGGGAGACGTGATTCCAGATTGCGACGGACCGAGCTAATCAGAGGTTGCGCGGCCTGGCAAGACGGGCGCGGTCGTCCGGTGATTTGCAGGCTCCGGCGGCGTGCCGATCGTCACGCGTACTGGGGGAACCCGATCGTCACCCGCACCGCCGAACCCGTTCACCGGCGTCGCATCACCCCACCCCGGAGCTTCGTTCCGACCCTCCCCCTCAAGGGGAGGGTAAAGGCCCAGGCGTCGCGTCATCCACCCACCTCCCCCTTGAGGGGGGAGGTCGCCGCGCAGCGGCGGGTGGGGGTGACCCCTGGGGCGGTGCGGCTGGCACTGTGATCTGCGGTTTCGCGACAGTCACCATTTGCCGGCGGTGCGGCTGGCCCCGTCGTCGGCAATATGTCGCGCCCGATCGCCGTTCGCCAATCGCCGCCGCCGAACCCGTTCGCCGGCATCGCATCACCCCACCCCGGAGCTTCGCTCCGACCCTCCCCCTCAAGGGGAGGGTAGAGGCCCCGGCGTCACGTCATCCGCCCACCTCCCCCTTGAGGGGGGAGGTCGCCGCGCAGCGGCGGGTGGGGGTGATCCTGCGACGGCGTGTCTGGCGCTGTGCCCCGCGATTTCGCGCTGGAGCCGCGGTCGCAGGATGCGGGGAGGCCGGATCGGCCTACCGCCGCAGGCTTCCCAGGATCCCCCGCACGATCGCGCGCCCGAGAGAATTGGCGACGCTGCGGGCTGCGGATTTCATCGCCGCTTCCACCACCGTCTCGCGCTGGTAGCCGGAGCGCGCCTTGGTCTTTCCGGTCGTCGAGGCCTGGGTCGGCTCGTCGCCGAATCCCGGCAGCGTCCAGCGGCCGCCGTTCTCCCCTTCCGGTTCCGGCGCCTGCTCGGCCTGTTGCTCGGCCTGCTGCGCCTCCTCCAGCTTCTTCGCCCGTCCTGCCAGCATCTCGTAGGCCGATTCCCGGTCGAAATCCTCGTCGTAGAGGCCGGCGACGGGGCTGACTTTCATCACATTTGCCCGCTCGGCATCGGTGAGCGGGCCGACGCGCGAGGCCGGCGGGCGAACCAGCGTGCGCTCCACCATCGAGGGGATGCCCTTGCCCTCCAGCGTCGAGATCAGCGCCTCGCCGGTGCCGAGTTCGGTGATCACGGTGGCGCAGTCGAAATCGGGATTGGGGCGGAAGGTGTCGGCCGCCGTCTTCACCGCCTTCTGCTCGCGCGGCGTATAGGCGCGCAGCGCGTGCTGCACGCGGTTGCCGAGCTGGGCGAGCACGGTCTCGGGCACGTCCAGCGGGTTCTGCGTGACGAAATAGACGCCCACGCCCTTGGAGCGGATCAGGCGGACCACCTGCTCGACGCGCTCGATCAGCACCTTCGGAGCGTCCTTGAACAGAAGGTGCGCCTCGTCGAAGAAGAAGACGAGCTTCGGCTTGTCCGGGTCGCCCACTTCCGGCAGTTCCTCGAACAGTTCGGAGAGCAGCCACAGCAGGAAGGTGCCGTAGAGGCGCGGGTTCATCATCAGCTTGTCGGCGGCCAGCACCGAGATCGCGCCGCGCCCGTCATTGGTGGTGCGCATGATGTCGGAGATCTTCAGCGCCGGTTCGCCGAAGAAGTGCTCGGCGCCCTGCTGTTCGAGGATCAGGAGTTCGCGCTGGATCGAGCCGACCGAGGCCTTGGAGATGAAGCCGAACTTGTTGGAAAGCTCGGTGGCATTCTCGCCCATATAGTTCAGGAGCGCCTGCAGGTCCTTCAGGTCGAGCAGCGGCAGGCCGCCCTGGTCGGCGATCTTGAAGGCGATGTTGAGCACGCCTTCCTGCGCATCCGTGGCGTTCATCAGCCGCGACAGCAAAAGCGGCCCCATCTCCGTCATGGTGGTGCGGACGCGATGGCCCTTCTCGCCGTAGAGGTCCCAGAAGATCACCGGGAACTCCTGGAAGTCGTAGGGCTCGAGCCCGATCTCCTCGGCGCGCTTGAGCAGGAAGTCCTTGGCCTCGCCCATCGCGCCGATGCCGGAGAGGTCGCCCTTCACGTCGGCGCAGAACACCGGCACGCCGGCATTGGAAAAGCCTTCGGCGAGGATCTGCAGGGTGATCGTCTTGCCGGTGCCGGTGGCGCCGGTGACGAGCCCGTGGCGGTTGCCGAATTTCAGTTCGAGGTATTCGGGCTTGTTGATCGCATTGTCCGGCTTGCGGCTGGTGCCGATGTAGAGCTTGCCGTCCTGAAGTATCGTCTCGCTCACCGTGTCACTCCCTTGTCGTGCCGGGCGGGGCAGGGCGTGTTCCGCCGCGTCCCCGATTTCATCCCGAATTCATCATTGAATCGTATTTGCGACTTTATAAGGTGGATGCGGAACTTCAACACCTCTCGTAAGCCGCAGCGCCGTTGCGGATTGCCGTTGGACGGCGCTTGAGTTTGCTGCACGATTCCAATAACGTTGACGTTAACGTCAAAGAAAACATCGGAGGATTTCCATGAACGATCTCGTCAACCGCGTGGCGGAAAGCGTCGGCATCGACCCGGCCACGGCCGAAAAGGCGATCGGCATGATGCTGGGCTTCCTGCAGCGCGAGGCGGCGGAAGGGCCGGTGGCGCAGATGATCGAGGCCATTCCCGGCGCCTCCGATCTGGTCGCCCGCTACAACGGCGAGGGCGCCGGCGGCGGCGGCCTGCTCGGCGGGCTGATGAACGCCGTGGGCGGTGGCGGCGTCATGGCGCTCGGCCAGCAGCTGATGAGCGAGGGTCTCGGCATGGGCGAGATCACCGGGCTTGCCAAGGAGACGATCGCCGTCGCCCGCGAACATGCCGGTGACGACGTTGTCGACGCGGTCGTAGGCTCCGTCCCCGGCCTTGGCCAGTTCGTCTGAGCACGAAGACGGCGGAAGGCGCGCCCGCGCAGGGTCCGGTCGCTCTTTTCGGCCTTCCGGCGCTGCTCCGGGGCGGCGCCTGTTTCTTCCTGGAGATCGCCGTCGCCGAAATGCCGCCGGTGACGGCGACCGCCGCGCCGGGACGCGCCCGCTAGCCCCGAAATCAACCCTGAAATCAGGTCTGCCGCCGTCCCGAAAGGGCAAAGTATCCCGTGAAGACGGCAAGGGCCGCTCCCACCATCAGCGGGCCGGCATCGAGCCCGACCACGCCCATCACCAGCCCGGTGAGGCTGGAGCCGGCGCCGCTGCCGACCGCGTAGGTCAAGGCGTAGGCCGCACTTCCCGCCACCAGCATGCTGCCGCGGAAGCGCTCGCCGAGCATGGTCAGCGCGCAGGTATAGAGCGAGAAGCTGGCCGCCCCGATCAGGCCGAAGGCGACGAGGATCAGCGCCGGCCGGTCGAGGAAGGGGAGCGCGACATAGCCGGCCGCCGCGACCGCCGCCGTCCCGACCGCGACCGCGTGCCGGGAGAGCCGGTCCAGCGCATAGCCGATGAAGGGCTGCGCCAGCGCCGTCGGCAGCGCCAGCACGGTGACGCTCAGCGCCGCGAAGGCTTCCGAGTGCCCGCTCTTGACGAAATAGACCGGCATCGCCGAGATCGCCGCGATGTCGGCAAAGCCGAAGGCGAACACCATCAGCACCAGCATCGGCGCATGGCGGAAGAAGGAAAACACGTCCTTCGTCGACGACGGTTCCGGCACGGTGCGGGTCTGGACCATCAAAAGCCCGGTGGCGAACGCGACGAGCGCGAGATAGACCGCTGTCAGCGCGAAGCCGAAGCCGCCGGCGGTGCCGAACAGCGGGATCGCCAGCGGCCCGGCGGCAAAGCCGGCGCAGACGGCCGCACCATAGATCCCCGAGACGCGCCCGCGCAGCCGGTCGGGGCAGGCGACGTTCAGCCAGGCCTCGCTCAGCATGAAGATCAGGCTGGCGCAGAAGCCGAGCACGAAGCGGGCGAGAAACCACACCGGCATCGACGAGAAGGCGGCGAAGGTGGCGAGGCAGACCGAGCAGCCGACGAGGCCCGCGACGATCAGGTGCTGGGCACGGAAGCGCTGCGTCAGCCGCCCGATCATCAGCGTCGCCGCGGCGAGCCCGAGCGCGAAGCCGAAGGCGTTGACGCCGATCAGCGTCGGCGACACACCGCGCGCCTCCAGCACCAGCGAGATCAGCGGATAGGTGACGCCCTGCGCCACCGAAAAGGCGGTGACGCCGAGCACGACGGCGGCAATCGCCGGCCAGTCCGGCATCGCCTGTGCCGAAAGGTTCTCGTTGGTCTGCATGGAAATGTTCCCCGGGCGGCACCGTGACGGCCCGCAACCGTCATAGCCGAGGCCGCGACGGAAGGAAATGGGGCGCAGGAACCTCCCGTCTTCTCCCCGCCGGGGAGAAGGTGGCGCGGAGCGCCGGATGAGGGGAGCGGCACCCGCTGAGTTCGCGGCAGCCCCCTCATCGCCTCGCTATGCTCGGCACTTCTCCCCGGCGGGGAGAAGAGGGAGGGCGTGGCGGGCGCTCTTCCCCCGGACTGCGAGGAGAAGGGCCGATAGGCGGATGGGGGGCCGGATCGCCTCGGAAGGCGCACAGGAGGCGGCGTCTCGACAGGGACGTTCGGGAGTGCCGCAAGCTCCCCTCTTCTCCCCGCCGGGGAGAAGGTGGCGCGAAGCGCCGGATGAGGGGGGCGCCGCAACGTCGACTTGGGCGAATTGTGCGAGGGGCCGCCCCTCGCCCCAATGCTCTCCCCGCGGGCGGGGAGAGGGGGCGGGAACCGGTGCGGCATATGTCCTTCTCCCCGCTCGCGGGGAGAAGGTGCCGGCAGGCGGATGAGGGGCAGGCGAGGCCCGGCGCAAAGGAAAGCCCGCAGCCCCTCAGCGCCGGCCGGCACCTAGGCCCGGGCCGGATCGGCGCCGGCCTCGACGGAGCCCGCATGGCTGCGCCGGTCCAGCGCGCCGCTGACGAGCGTGAAGCCGAGGGCGGCGGCGACCAGGATGGCGCCGACCCAGGGTGTGGCGCCGAGGCCGAGCGGGGAGGCGACGACCAGCCCGCCGATCCAGGCGCCGGCCGCGATGCCGAGGTTGAAGGCGGCGATGTTCAGTGCCGAGGCGACGTCGACGGCGGCGGGGCGGTGACGCTTGGCGAGTTGCACCACGTAGAGCTGCAGGCCCGGCACGTTGGCGAACGACAGGAAGCCCAGCGCCGTCAGCGTGACGAGCGCCAGCACCGGTGACGGTGCCGTGAAGGTGAAGAGCACGAGCACGGCAGCCTGCGCTGCGAACAGCACCGTCAGCGCCTTGACCGGGTCGCGGTCGGCGATCCGTCCGCCGGCGATGTTGCCCGCGGCGATCGCAAGCCCGTAGAGCACCAGCACCAGGCTGACCGAGGAGGCCGAGAAGCCGGTGATCTCCTGCAAGACGGGAGCGAGATAGGTGAAGGTGACGAAGGTGCCGCCATAGCCGAGCGCCGTCATCGCGAAGACGAGCAGCAGCCGGCCGGAACCGAGCACGCGCACCTGCTCGGAAAGCTTCGCCGCCTTCTGGCGCTGCAGGTTGTTCGGCAGCAGTGCGGCGATGCCGGCAAAGGCGATGACGCCGAGGGCTGCGACCGCCCAGAAGGTGGCGCGCCAGCCGAAGGTCTGGCCGATCACCGTGCCGAGCGGCACACCGGTGACGATCGCGACCGTCAGCCCCATGAACATCATCGCGATCGCCGACGCCCGCCGGTCCTCGGGAACGAGTTCGGCCGCGATCGTCGCGCCGACGGAGAAGAAAACGCCATGGGCAAACGCCGACAGCACGCGGGCGACGAGCAGGATCTCGTAGGAGGGCGACAGCGCCGCCAGCGTGTTGCCGGCGACGAACAGGGCCATCAGGCCGAGCAGCAGCGGCTTGCGGGCCGCCCGGCCGGTCAGGGCCGTCAGCACCGGCGCGCCGAAGGTGACCCCCAGCGCATAGATGGAAACGATGAGGCCGGCGAGCGGCAGGGTGATGCCGAGGTCGGAGGCGACGGTCGGCAAGAGCCCGACGATGACGAATTCGGTGGTGCCGATCGCATAGGCCGCGATCGTCAGGGCAAAGAGCGCAAGGGGCATGGACTTCTCCTTCCGCAGCAGGCGCCGGGGCAGGGCCCGGGCCGGGCGGCAAAACGGGTGAACGGTTTGGTCGCCGCCAATATGGCCCGCGCGCCCTTGTTCGATAATCCGTGTGATGGGATAAGTATCTTTGAAGCCAATTCACAGGTGACCACCGCAATGGACAACCGCGCAGGCGAAATGGAAGTCTTCGTGACGGCCGTGGACATGAAGAGCTTTTCGGCCGCCGGCCGCAGGCTGGGCCTGTCTCCGTCCGCTGTCAGCAAGCTCGTCAGCCGGCTGGAGGACAGGCTGTCGACAAGGCTTCTGGTGCGCACCACCCGCAGGCTGGAGCCGACCCCGGAAGGCGAGGTCTATCTGGAGCGGGCGCGCCGGATCCTCTCGGAGATCGAGGAGACCGAGCAGGCGGTCGCCGACGGCGCCCGCGCCTCGCCGCGCGGCTCGATCCGCGTCAATGCCGCCGTCGCCATCGGCGAAAGCATCATCCTGCCACTGCTTCCCGATTTCCTGGCGCTCTATCCCGAGATCCGGATCGACCTGACCCTGACCGACAGCGTCATCGACGTGGTCGGCGAGCGCACCGACGTGGCGATCCGCACGGGCCCCTTGCGCGATTCGTCGCTGCTGGCGCGCAAGCTGATGGAGAGCACGCCGGTCGTCATGGCGGCACCTGCCTATCTCGAGCGCCACGGTATACCGGGGACGCCCGACGATCTCGCGACCCACAACTGCATCCGCTTCAACTTCCGCCGCAGCGTCGATGAGTGGTCGTTCCGGCTGCCGGACCGATCCTCGCCGGTCCTCCATACGGTGTCCGGCAACGTCATGGCCTCGAGCGGCTCCATCGTCCGCCAGCTCTGCCTCGACGGCGTCGGCATCGGTCGCGTCGGCCGCTTCCACGTCGAGCTGGATATCGCAGCCGGCCGGCTGGTGCCGCTGCTGGAGGAGTTCCATTCCGGCGAGATCGAGGCTGTCTACGCCGTTTTCGCCGGCCACGAACACCTCGCCGCCCGCATCCGCGCCTTCGTCGATTTCCTGTCGGCGCGGATTGGCGGCTGAGCGATGGGCCGGCCTATCGCGCGTCCGCTATGGTGACGGCGGGCGGCCAGCCGATGCGGGCCTCCGCACTCTGCATATGCGGATCCACGGGCAGGTCGATGTCGAGGGCAATCTCCCTTGCCAGCTTCCGGCGCAGGGCCAGAGTGTAGTCGCCCGTCGCCCGCGGCACCATGACGAAGGCTTCGAAGCCGCCGATGACGTTGTCGGCAAAATAGGACGCCAGCGAACGGCCGGGGCTCTCGTCCCTTCCACCCGGGATGGCGATCGCGTTGATCGTGTACCCTTTCTCGACGGCCTTCGTCCTGGAGTGCTGAACAGGCAGGCCGTCGTTGTTTTCGCCATTGCCGGAGATGTCGATGACCTTTCTGTCGGCGTGTCCCGGAAACTCGTCGAGAAGCAGTCTTCCGGCTTCGATCGCCGACGAGATGGATGTCCCGCCTCTGCTCCGCCGGCTGAAGCCGGTATCGCCTTTCCGGCTGATCACCCCGGCAGCCTTTTCGGCGTCTGCCGCTCCGCAGATCCGCGTCCACGGCAGGACGATCCTGATGTGCGCCGGGCTCGCCCATTCGAAATAGGTCACGCCGATGCAGCCGCGGGGCTTGCCGGAAATGACCTTGATGATCTCCGGCGAGGTGAGGGCTGCAACATGCCCGTTCCTCTGCAGATCGGCGATGTCCGGATCGATCGAGGACGAGAAATCGACCGCGAAGACGATGGCGACATCGACGTCGAATGTGTGCGCTCCGTCGCCGTCGGCGGCGCGTGCCGGCGCCGAAAACGTCAGCGCGGCTGCAAACGCCGCCGCCAGTTTCCAGGAAGTGTCCATACTCGTCAGCCCCTCTTGCCGCTCGTCCTGCGGGGCATGATCCCCGGGCGGGGACGGAAGCATTGGCGGGGAAGACATTCGACCCCCTTTTGGGGGTTGATCGGCACTCGGGCAGATCGCGCAAAACTGTGCAAATGGGGGCGCCGAGCCGTCCTGTAGTCAGCCGGCCCATATTGCACTAGGTTCTGCTTCAGGTTGTGCGCGCCGTTTGTGTCTGGCGATCACACAGGGGAGAGCACGCAGGGGAGAAGACGGGGGAGAGGGATGTCCATCGACATCGAGCGGTTGCAGCACGCGTCCATGCATGTGTCGGACATCGTTGCCGATCCCTCGCGCTGGACGGAGCTCCTGGCGGAGGTGGCGGTGGCCACCGGCGCCATGGGGGCTGCCCTGATCCCGCAGACGGGATCGACAGGGGCGCTGGCGACCGCGCACCTCGTGGAATGCCTGGAAACCTATGTCCGCGAGAGCTGGCCCGAGCAGGACGCAGACAGCCACCGGCGCGCCCGGGTTCTGAACATGCGAGGCGAGGTTGCCTTCGATCGTGACCTGGTCGGCGCCGACGACCGGCGCGCGCCGTTCTTCGAGGAGTTCATGCCCCGCTTCGACGGCAGGTGGTGGGCGGGCATCGGCGTTCGGGGCGGCCCCGATTTCTGGTCCCTGACACTGCATCGGTCCCTGCGCCAGGGCGCATTCGAACAGAGCGACAGGGCCGTCTTCCGGCAATTCTCCCTGCGGCTGAACGAAGTCGGCAGTCTTGCCCATCTCGCCGGCCGCGTCGCCTTGTCGTCCGTGGCCGATTCGTTCGACCAGATTGGAAAGGCGGTGGTGGCGATCGACGAGACCGGCAGGTTCATCCATGCCAATGCCGCCGCACGGCAACTGATGCGGGCGTCCATCCTTGTCGTCGGCGAACGGCTGATGTTCCGCGACCGTCACGCGGCGGCCGAATACGGCAAAGTCGTCGACCGGCTGCGGGGACTGCGCGAGGGCAAGACCCTGCTGGCGCCTCCGATCGTCGTCCGGCGGGAGAACGCCGCCCCGCTGGTGATCAGGACGTTGCCCGTCGATGGCGCGGCGAAGTCCCCGTTTCTGTGCGCGCGGGCATTGCTGCTTCTCGAAGAGGTCGTCCGGCCGGCCAGGTCCGACTGGCAGGCGTTCAGCCGCGCATTCAGGCTCACGCCGGCGGAAGCGCGTCTCGCAGCCCTTCTGGCGACCGGCGAGACCCTCGAAAATGCGGCGGACGCGCTCGGTGTCACCAAGGAGACCGCCCGCAGCAGGATCAAGGCCATCTTTCAGAAGACCGACACCCATCGACAGGCCGCTCTGGTGGCGCTTTTGGCCTCGCTGGGGAGGCGGTGACGTCCTCCGCAGGCAGCCCCCACGCATCTCCTTTGCAGGCAGGGCAATCGCACCTGGACGGACAGCCCCGATGCCCTGATCTGCCGGGCCTTGCCGGCGCGCGACTTGTCCTTCCCATTTCCGCCACCATATGCGAGAAATGAGGCTCGACAGGGATTGCAGGAGCGTGCATCGAAATGAAGTCTGGAATGAGCGTTCTTGCCGCGCTTCGTGATCGTCCGGCCGCAACGGCCGGCCACCGCCCGGGTCTCTGCCTGCTGGCTGCAGGCGCCGTCCTCGTCTCGCTCGCCTTCGGTCCGGCCCGGCCTGCCGCGGCCGCCGAGTGTTCGAACGCACCCGCACCGGGCGTCGACTGGAGCAACTGCGCCAAGAAGATGATCATGCTGCAGGGCAACGACTTCAGCGGCGCCGTCCTCGTCGAGGCCGACTTCACCCTGACCGACCTCAGCAAGACCAATCTCGACGGCGCCAATCTCGAGGAAGCCGTCATGGCCCGCGCCTGGCTGACGGGGGCGAGCGCCGAAAAGACCAATTTCAACCGCGTCGAGGGCTACCGCACCGGCTTCGACAGGGTCAACGCCACCGGGGCCACCTTTGCCGCCGCCGAATTGCAGCGGGCGAGCTTCAAGGAAGCGGTGCTGACCAATGCGGTGTTCGACAAGGCCGAACTCGGCCGTGCCGATTTCTCCGGCGCCGAGCTCACCGGCACCCGCTTCCGCTACACCAATCTGTCCCGCGCCGATCTGAGCAAGGCGAAATTCGAGGGCGGCCTCGATTTCTCCCATGCCTTCCTGTTCCTGACCCGGATCGAGGGCCTCGATCTTTCGTCCTCGACCGGGCTGGAGCAGGAACAGGTCGATCTCGCCTGCGGCGACGCCGGAACCAAGCTGCCGCCCGGCTTCACCGTCCCGTCGAGCTGGCCCTGCCCCTTCGACTGAGGGGAGAGCGCCCGCCTCGATCCTGACGGACCCAATCCCTGACTGCTCAGGCCCTGACCGCCACCAGGAACAGGCGCGGAAAGCGCAGCAGCACGCGCCCGTCGGCCGCCCTGGGATAATCCTGCTCGATCCTCTGCCGGTAGGCTTCGAGGTATCCGTCCTGCTCTTCTGCCGGCAGTTTCGCCAGATAGGGCCGGATGCCCGTGCCCTTGACCCACTCGACGATCGCCGCCGCATCGCGCATCGGGTGGTTGTAGATCGTATGCCAGATGTCGACGCGTGCGGCCTTGGCCGAGAGCGCGTCGTAATAGGCGAGCGGCGGCGGCAGCGTCGGGCGGCGCGGGTGGTCGGTCGCGAAATACCGCGCGAAACGACCGTCCTCGGCCACGGTGTCCATCGCAACATGGCTCGGTTCTGTCCGGTTGTCCGGCATCTGCACGGCCAGCACCCCGCCGGGCACGAGGTGGTCCATCAGCCGCGAGAGCACCGCCAGGTGCTCCGGCACCCACTGGAACACCGCGTTCGCATAGAGGAGCGCCGCCGGGGCCGGCGGGGTCCAGCCGGAAAGGTCGCCGAAGTCGAAGGCGAGCTGCGGCAGTGGCCTGCGGGCGGCGGCCAGCATGTCCGCGTCGCTGTCGATGCCGGTGACGGCATGGCCGGGAAAGCGCGCCAGCAGCAGTTCCGTCGAATTGCCGGGCCCGCAGCCGAGGTCGTAGACGGTGCCCGCCGGCAGGTCCGGCACCTGCGAGAGCAGGTCGCGCGCCGGCCGCGTCCTCTCGTCCTCGAATTGCAGATATTGCGCCGCCGACCAGCCCATCCTGTCCTCCCGATCTCTAACCTTTTCCGGCCGCTGCCGGCATCCTTGCTACAACGCCTCCAGCGTCGGCAGGATCAGCGACGGCTTGAGGTCGGCATATTCGTCCGGCATGCCGCTGCGGTTGATCCAGACGGTGCGGAAGCCGAATTTCGTGGCTCCGGCCACGTCCCAGCGGTTGGAGGACTGGAACGACACGGCATCCGGATAGAGCCGGTAGCTGGTCGTCACCACGTCGTAGACGGCCGGCGCCGTCTTGTAGGTGCGCAAGGCATCGACGGAGAAGACGTCGTCGATCACCGTGTCGAGCGCGGCATTGGCGACCGCCGATCGCAGCATCGCCGGCGAGCCGTTGGACAGGATCGCCACCCGCGCCCCCCGGGCCTTCAGCGCCTTCAGCACGGCCGGAACCTCCGGATAGCAGTCGAGCTTCCAGTAGGCCTCCAGCAGCCGGCCCCTTAAGCCCGGATCGACGCCCGGGATGCGTTCGAGCGTGAAGTCGAGCGCCTCCTCGGTCAGTTGCCAGAAGTCGCGATAGGCACCCATCAGCGCCCGGGTCCAGGAATATTCGAGCTGCTTGGCCCGCCACAGTTCGGAGAAACGCTGGGAGTCCGGGCCGACGTCGCCGGCATGGCGGCGGACCGCCGCATGGACGTCGAACAGGGTGCCATAGGCATCGAAGACATAGGCGGCATAGGACAAGGCGATGGCTCAACTTTCCGAAAGCGCTGACATTCCAGATCGCTAGCACCAGATCATTGGTCTCCGATCATGGCAATATTCGGTGCGCCGCACAATACCCGGCGCCGACATGCGCCAGCGTCGGCCGGTTGCCGCCCCGTTGCGCGCTCAGCCACCCCTGGCCTTTCGCGGACGTGCTGCGGCGTTCAGGTCGGCAGCGGCGCGCAGGAGCGCCTTCAGCGCCTCGCCGTCGATGGCCTCGCCCTTGCGGATGTCGATGGCGCGCCGGGTATTGCCCTCCAGGCTGGCGTTGAAGAGGCCGGAAGGGTCTGCAAGGGCGGCCCCCTTGGCGAAGGTCAGCTTGACGACGTCCTTGTAGGTCTCGCCCGTGCAGAGGATGCCGCTATGCGACCATACCGGCACCCCGCGCCACTTCCATTCCTCGATCACGTCGGGAACCGCCTCCCTGACGAGGCTTCGCACCTGCGCCAGCGCCTCGCCGCGCCAGTCGCCGAGTTCGGCGATCCGCGCATCGATCAATTGCGCGGGATCTTCGCCCACAGGCGCCGTCTTCGAACCGCTGGTCGTCATCCGCGTTCCTCCCTCCCTGGCCTCACATCTTCTCGCCCGGCAGCCGGCTCGCCTGCTTCACCCAGCCGGAAAACTGCTCCTCGTCGAGCGCCTCGCCCTCGTGGATATGGAAATAGCGCGTGTCGCCGCTCTTGGACGCTTCCGGCGGGACGGGGTCGAGTGCGGTGCCGCGGAAGAAGGCCACCTTGATGTATTTCGTGAAGCAATGCAGGCTGAGAAACCAGCCCTGTCCCTCCAGCCCGTAGAACGGCGAGTTCCACTTGACCGCCTTAGTGACCTCCGGAACGGCGGCGACGATCAGCGCGTCGATCCGGCGTCCCACCGCACTCTTCCATCCCGGCATGGCGGCGATATAGGCCTGTACGGGCGCGTCGCCATAGCCCTTGGCGATCTGCGGATTGCCGCCCGACAGCAGCACCGGACCATTTTCAGCCCCGGTCGCATCGGCGCCCTTACCCGTCTTCTTGCTCGTCCCGTTAGCCATCGTCTTCCTCCCATTCGCCGGCCCGCATCCCGGCGGGGGACGCGCGATGGTCATAGGGCGGGTCCTGCTGCGGCGGCAAGGCTCGTCCGGCGGCGGCCGCCTCAGAATGTCGTGATCACGCTGATGCCGAGGTCGGCTGCGCCGTCCATCGCCATCAGCGCGGGAATGGCCTCGGCGAGGCTGATTTCTCGGCCGATCAGCCGCTCCGGCTGCAGGCTGCCCGCCGCCATCATCGACAGCATGGCGTCGTAGCGCCAGGCCTGCATGCCGTGGCTGCCGTAGATCTCCAGTTCGTGGCCGATCACCTGCGCCATCGGGATCTGCGGTGTGGCGTCGTCGCCGAGCATCAGCCCCACCTGCACATGCCGCCCGCGCCGGCGCAGGTTCCTGATCGAATTGAAGCAGGTAACGGGCGAGCCGAGCGCGTCGATCGAGGCATGCGCGCCGCCGGCGGTGATCTCGCGCACGGCCTCGGCGACATCGGTCACGGCACGCGCGTTGACGGCCGCGACCGCGCCCATCTTGCGCGCGAAGGACAGCTTCTCCTCGGAGATGTCGATCGCGATCGGCCGGGCGCCGAGGGCTTCCGCGATCATGATCGCCGACAGCCCCACGCCGCCGCAGCCGTGCACGGCGACCCATTCGCCGCCCTTGACCTTCGCCTGGTCGCAGACGGCGCGAAACGAGGTGGCGAAGCGGCAGCCGAGGCTGGCGGCGGTGGCGAAGGAGACGTTCTCCGGCAGATGGACGAGGTTCTGGTCGGCATGGTCGAGCGCGACATATTCGGCAAACGAACCCCAGTGGGTGAAGCCCGGCTGGAACTGCTCCTCGCAGACCTGCTGGTTGCCCGAGCGGCATTCGTGGCAATGGCCGCAGCCGGAGACGAAGGGGACGGTCACCCGGTCGCCGATTTTGAAGCGTGACACGTCCTTGCCGACGGCGAGCACCGTGCCGGCGAGTTCGTGGCCCGGCACGTGCGGCAGCCGGATGTCGGGATCGTGCCCCTGCCAGCCGTGCCAGTCCGAGCGGCAGAGCCCGGTCGCCTCGACCTTGACCACCACGCCGTTGCGCGTCGGCGTCGGATCCGGCAGTTCGCGGATCTCGGGCACCGCACCGAAGGCCTCGTAGTACATCGCTTTCACGGGCGGTCCCTCCAGGTCTCTCTTGCCCCTCTATGCCACGCGCCGGCCCCGCCTGCCACCGCACCACCCATGACAATGGCTGATACATTCATCTAAGATCGTGAGTGGACAGCGCCCGCCGATTGGTTCAGGCCAGAGGCAGCTTGCCCCGGAGCGTCAGGCCGGACATGCGGCACGCCGGAGACAATCGAAATGCGGCACGCCGGAGAGAAAAGGAGTAACAAGATGGCAGTCGATACATCCCCGCGGACCCCCACCTGGACCTATGTCGACGGCGAGTGGCTTCCCGGCAACCCGCCGCTGATCGGCCCCACCTCGCATGCGATGTGGCTCGCCTCGACGGTGTTCGACGGCGCCCGCTTCTTCGACGGCATCGCCCCGGATCTGGACCTGCATTGCCAGCGCGTCAACCGCTCGGCCGTGAGCCTCGGCCTGAACGCGACGATGCGCGCCGAGGAGATCCAGGCGCTCACCTGGGAGGGCGTGGAGAAGTTCGACGGCAGGACGGCGATCTACGTCAAGCCGATGTACTGGGCCGAGCACGGCGCCTTCGGCGTCGTCCCGGCCGATCCGGAGTCCACCCGCTTTGCGCTGTGCCTGTTCGAGGCGCCGATGGGCGACGCCCATGCCGGCAATTCGCTGACCGTCTCGCCCTTCCGCCGCCCGACGATCGAGTGCATGCCGACCGACGCCAAGGCCGGCTGCCTCTATCCCAATAACGGCCGCATCATCGTCGAGGCGAAGAAGCGTGGTTTCGACAATGCGCTGGTGCGCGACATGCTCGGCAACGTCGCCGAGACCGGCGCCTCCAACGTCTTCATGGTCAAGGACGGCGTCGTCTTCACCCCCGCCGCCAACCAGACCTTCCTCGCCGGCATCACCCGCTACCGGGTCATGACGCTGATGCGCCAGGAGGGCTTCGAGGTCGTCGAGAAGACGCTGACGGTGCAGGATTTCCAGACCGCCGACGAGATCTTCACCTCCGGCAACTATTCCAAGGTCGTCCCCGTCAACCGCCTCGACGACCGCCACCTCCAGCCCGGCCCGGTAACGGCCAAGGCGCGTGAGCTCTATTTCGACTGGGCCCACTCGAGCGCCAACGGCTGAGGCGGGGCGGGGCACTGCGCCCGGGTCGTCGACGGGCCGTGGAACCCGGGCGACGTCATCCTGGGCGTTGTACGGCACAGAGCCGAGGATGACGGAGGTCTTGGGACCTGCCGGCAGGTGAGACCGTCCCCTTTCTCTCCGTCATGCCGGCCCCCGAGCCGGCATCCAGCCGCGCAAGCCATTGCGCTATAAAGCTTTTCCTGCGCCGCCGACGCGGCGCTGCTGGATCCCGGCTCGAGGGCCGGGATGACGGGCTATCCCGAGCGGACAGCCGCGGTCAGCGTCATTCAGCGCCGTTGTCGTCGTCCGCCCCGGCACCCGCCTTCCGCCGTTCCTCCATCGCCGCGCGCTGCTTGTCGGTGATGACGCGGACGAATTCGCGGCCGATCGGCCCGGTCAGTTGCGCGGTCTTTGCCTGCTTGTCGTAGACGCAGGCGAAGGTCACGCGTGCCTTTTCGCTGGCCGAGCGACCGGCGATCAGCGCCACGCCATAGGCCTCGGTCCCGGTCTCGTCGACGAACACGGTCTGGTTCTTCAGTTTTTCCGGCAGTGCGGCCACGCATTTCGCCTCGACGTCCGCCTTGAACGCCGCCCAGGCTTCGTCTGAGGAGGCGAGTGCGGGCGCGGCGCCAAGGGCTGCGGCGAGCGGAAGGGCGAGGAGAAGGGGGCGGAGGGAGAAATCGGTCATGGTCAGAGCCTTTCATGATGCGAATCACGCATGGTCAGGAATGGCCGAAGCCCGGGGCGGTTCCAAGGCAGGCGCGCAACTTGTGCGGGGAAGGAAATTCCTGACCAAGCGCAAATTTTGGCATCCAGCCGGTTGCCGGGGAGGGGGCATCCCCCTATGTTCCGCTTCACGGATTTCTTTTTAAAATTCCGCGATTAAGAGGAGACGACCCATGGCTTTCGAACTTCCGCCGCTTCCCTACGACTACGATGCCCTTGCCCCGTTCATGTCGCGCGAAACGCTCGAATATCACCACGACAAGCACCACAAGGCCTATGTCGACAACGGCAACAAGCTCGCCGAGGAAGCCGGTCTCTCCAACCTGACGCTGGAAGAGATCGTCAAGAAATCCTACGGCACCAACCAGGGCCTCTTCAACAATGCCGGCCAGCACTACAACCACGTCCATTTCTGGAAGTGGATGAAGAAGGGCGGCGGCGGCAAGTCGCTTCCGGGCGCGCTGCAGAAGGCGATCGACAGCGATCTCGGCGGCTACGACAAGTTCAAGGCCGATTTCGTCGCCGCCGGCACCACCCAGTTCGGCTCCGGCTGGGCCTGGCTCTCGGTCAAGGACGGCAAGCTCGCCATCTCCAAGACCCCGAACGGCGAGAACCCGCTGGTCCACGGCGCATCCCCGATCCTCGGCGTCGACGTCTGGGAGCACTCCTACTACATCGACTACCGCAACGCCCGCCCGAAGTACCTCGAAGCCTTCGTCGACAGCCTGATCAACTGGGACTATGTCCTGGAAATGTACGAAGCCGCGACGAAGTAAGGCGCTTCGACCCTTGGCATTCGAAAAGCCCCGGCCGGAAACGGTCGGGGCTTTTCCTGTCTTGGAGGGGTCGGGCCGCCTGTGCTAGCATGTACACAAACGAGCACAGGCGACGGGCATGAGCAGCACGACGATGACGATCCGTGTGAGCGCGGACCTCAAGGAGAAACTCGACCGGCTGGCCGCCGATACGCGGCGCAGCCGGTCCTTTCTTGCGGCCGAGGCGGTCTCCGCCTATGTCGCCCGCGAACTCGCGATCGTCGAAGGCGTCAATCAGGGCCTGGAGGACGTCCGCCAGGGCCGCACGGCCTCCCATGAGGAGGCCATGGCCGAACTGGCGTCCGTCGTGGATGCGGCCGAGCGCGATCGCCGGTGAAGCGGCCCGTCCGCTGGTCGCTTTCCGCTCTCGACGATCTCAAGCGGCAGATAGGCCATATTGCGCGCGACGATCCCGCGGCGGCCCGTTCCGTCGCCGGCCGGATCGATGCCGCCGCCATCCTGCTCGGCGAGCGGCCAGTCGGCAGGCCGGGCCGGGTCGGCGGAACCTACGAGAAATCCGTGAACGGGCTGCCCTACGTCATCGCCTATTGCATCGGCACGCGGGATGACCGGGAGACCGTGTTCATCCTCCGCGTCATTCACACGGCACGCAACTGGCCCGCGGACGCGTGGCCGGAATAGCGCTCACCCCGCATCCCGCCGGCTCTCCGCCCAGCCGGAAATCCACAATTGCCGCAGCCTGTCGCCGCCGCCGCGAAAATGCGTGCCGGTTGCCGCGCAGGCCTCCACCCGGTCGGCGCGGAAGTTGCGGATGGCTTCGCGCAATTCGCACCAGGCGACGATGTTGGCCGTCTCGGAATAGTAGATGAGGGCGATGGGGCGGACGGTGCGCCCGCTCGCGCGGCCCTGTTCGTCCCGGTAGTCGATGACGAGCTTCTCCTCGTCGCGGATCGCGCGTCGCACGGTGGCAAGGTCGATACCGTCCGGCTGGCGCGGCGTCGTGCCCCAGGCGTGCAGGGCGCGGGCCGACAGCGTCTGGCGCAGCGGCGGCGGTACCGCGCCGGCGATCTTGTCGCCGACCCGGCGGGCGGCGGCCTTCAGTTCCGCATCGCCGGTACGCTCCAGAAGCGCCAGCGCCAGCACGATCGCCTCCGTCTCCTCGATGGAGAACATCAGTGGCGGCAGGTCGAAGCCGGGGCGCAGGATATAGCCGATGCCCCGCTCGCCCTCCACCGGCACGCGCATCGCCTGCAACGCGGCGATGTCGCGGTAGATCGAGCGCACCGTCACCTCCAGCCGCCCGGCGATGTCGGCGGCGGTGACCGGGTGGCGCGCGAGGCGCAGGATCTGGATGATCTCGAACAGCCGCGAGGCCTTGCGCATGGTGTCCTCCGTCACAACTGACACAGCGCTGTCAGTTGGCCTTCCTTATACCATGCCTCAAGCGCTTGAAACAAAAGGCCGCATGGGGCGGCGATCCAGGCGAAGGCAATGGACAACTGACATGACCTACACGGAAAACCTCTGGCTTTTCTTCCTGCTCGTCTCCGGCATCATCATCGTGCCGGGCATGGACATGGTCTTCGTGCTGGCGAGCTCGCTCTCCGGCGGGCGCAAGGCGGGGCTCTCGGCGACCTTCGGCATCATGGCCGGCGGGCTCGTGCACACGCTCTATGCCGCGCTCGGCGTCGGCATGCTGCTGCATTTCGCGCCTGGCCTCTTCAACGGCCTGCTGCTCGTCGGCGCCGCCTATGTCGCCTACATCGGCTGGCAGCTCTTCCGTTCCTCGATCGTCGTCGATGCCGTAGGTTCCCTCGACCGGCGCGGCCTTGTCGCCCGTTTCCGCCAGGGCGCGCTGACGAGCCTGATGAACCCGAAGGCCTATCTGTTCATGCTCGCCGTCTTCCCGCAGTTCCTGCGCCCGGAATTCGGCCCGCTCTGGCGTCAGACGCTCGTCATGCTGGCGATGATCTGGGCGACGCAGCTTGCCGTCTATGGCGGCCTGGCGCTCGCCGCCGCCCGCAGCCGCGACGCCCTGACCGGCAGCCCCGCCGCCACGCGCTTCATCGGCCGCGCCGCCGGCGTGCTGCTCGTCGCGATCGCCGTGGTCACGGTCTGGCGCGGCTGGGGGACGGTGTGAGGGCCGGCAAATGAAACGTCCCGGCGTGGCCGCGAATGCGGCACGACCCCGTCGCCCTCGGCCTCTGCGCGGGTCAACATATTGTTACTTGGACTGGGCCGCCCGCATGCAATCATGCCGCCGCCCGGCGGGGGTACCGGCGGGCACGAGATCTTACCGGGAGTGATCCATGAACCTGAAGACAATTGCCGCGGCCACCTTTCTCTGTCTTGGCGCCGCCGCTGCCACGGGTGTCGCGGTGGCGCAGGAGCCGCAGGCCGCCCGCCAGCAGATGATGAAGGACGTCGGCCGCTCGATGGGCGCGCTGGCCGGCATCGCCAAGGGCGAGAAGCCCTATGACGCCGAGGTGGTGCGCGTCTCGCTTGCGACGATCAGCGAGGTTTCCAAGACCTTCCCCGACCAGTTCCCGGCCGGCACCGAGACCGGCGCCGAAACCGAGGCGAGCCCGAAGATCTGGGAGAACCCGGACGACTTCCACGCCAAGTCGGCCCAGCTCGGCAAGGACGCCGATGCAGCGCTCGCCGCCCTGCCGGGCGATCAGGCCGCGGTGGCCGCCGCGATCGGCCCGATCGGCAAGAACTGCGGCGCCTGTCACGAGACCTACCGCATCAAGAAGTAGCGCGGGTCCGGAGCAGGTCGCGCAGGAGCGGACCACGGTCTTGCGACAACGACATGAGAAAAGAAAACGATTTGAAGCGCGCAAGGCGATCCGGAGGATCGCGGCGCGCTTCAAGGCCCGGGACCTTTCCGGGACCGCACCCCGGAAAGGTTGCCTTTTGCCGCCTCCGTGCGACGATGCGGACGGGCGTCTTTCCATCCATGCGGACCACACATTCGGGCCGGGTGTGCGGGCCGGCGCCATGAGCCCTGGAACGAGACCATGAAACTTCGCAGTCTTGCCACCGCAGCACTCCTCGCAGGCGTTGTCGGCATCGGCGCCTTCGCGTGGATCACGGCGCCGGCGCGCAGCGCTTCGGAAAGCTGGCAGGGGCTCGGCGAGCCCGACATCGCAAACGGCGAGCGCGTCTTCTCCGAAGGCGGCTGTGCCAGCTGTCATGCCGCCCCCGGTGCCGGCGAGGAAAACCGGCTCGTCCTTGCTGGTGGAGCGCCGCTCAAGAGCCCCTTCGGCACGTTTCATCCGCCCAACATCTCCTCCGATCCCGAGGCCGGCATCGGGGCGTGGACTCTGCAGGAATTCGGCGATGCCATGCTTGGCGGCGTCGGCCGGCGCGGCGAGCATCTCTATCCCTCCTTTCCCTACGCCTCCTATGCGCGGATGACGCCGCGCGACATCAACGATCTCTACGGCTACCTGCGCACGCTCTCCGCCAGCGACAACGTCGCCCCGCCGCACGACCTGCCGTTTCCGTTCAACCTGCGGCCGCTGCTCGGCGCGTGGAAGTTCCTGTACCTGAACGATGCGCCGCGCGTGACGCTCGCCGGTGCCGATGCCAAGATCGAGCGCGGCCAGTATCTGGTGGAGGGGCCCGGCCATTGCGGCGAGTGTCATACGCCGCGCACGACCCTCGGCGGTCTCGAGACGGCGCAATGGCTCGCCGGTGCGCCGAACCCGGAGGGCGGCCCGGGGCGGGTGCCGAACATCACCGCCGGCGAGGGCGGGATCGGCGGCTGGAGCGCCGGCGACATCGCCTCCTATCTCGAGACCGGCTTCACGCCGGACTATGATTCGGTGGGCGGCGCGATGGTGGCGGTGCAGAAGAACATGGCGCGCCTGCCGGCCGCCGACCGCGAGGCCATCGCTGCCTATCTGAAGGCGATCCCGGCGCATTGACGTCAAGGAGCAGAGAAAGCCGCAGCCGAAGGCGCGGACAGGGCAGGGGCGTGCCGCGCCGGAGCCCGGGCGCGGCACGCCGCATCATGCCAGTTGCTGGACGTAGCGCATGCCGGTGACGGGGCCGGCCTGGAAGTTCATCTCCTCGTAGAAGCGATGCGCGCCGAAATTGCCGGTGGCGGCGCTGACCGACAGATACGAGCAGCCGGACATGCGGGCCTGCTCGCGGGCGCGGGCGACGAGATGGCGGCCGATGCCGGTGCCGCGGTGCCCCTCGCGCACGAAGATCTGGTGCAGCTCCATGCCGCGGCGGCCTTCCATGGCGCGGTAGAGCGGCACGAGGATGGCATAGCCGATCAGCTGGCCGCCGGCCTCCGCGACGAGCGCGGTGATCCAGGGCGAGGTGCCGAACAGGTCGCGGTCGAGGTCGGTGGCGGTGATCTTCGCCGCTTCGCCGTGGCATTCGGCATGCAGCGCGATCATGTCGAGCAGCGGCCGCAGGTCGCCGGGCCGCGCGGCGCGGATCGTCAGCACGGCAGGGCGTTCGACGGGTGGTGTTTCAAGCTTGAGGACGGCGGTCATGGTCGGGCTCCTTCGGGTCTCTTGTGCCACCAGGTGCCTTAAAACAACAAAGCCGCCTGATGGCGGCTTGTTGACATGATGATCGAACAGCCGCTCCTATCGGAACAGCCAAAAATACGTATGCGCGATGGGTGCGTTCGTGATCATGGCGGCGATATTCTCCGAATTCCTGCGGATGTCAATCGGGAAAATCGCGCGAAGGTTGGCAATCGTAAGAGTGCCGCATATGACCGCCGCCGAAGATCCGTTTGTCGGGGGGGCGCCACATACACCACCGTCACGCCGGACCTGATCCGGCGTCCAGCAGCGCCGCGTCTGCGGCGCGGGAAGTGATTCATTCGCGCAAGGACTTGCGCGGCTGGACGCCGGATCGAGTCCGGCGTGACGGAGGGGGTAGGTGCCAACGGTATCACAGCGTTTGCACGAGGCCGTGTGTGCACGCCGGCGGCACGAACCGCGCCGCCGTCACCGCCGCCCCTCATCCGCCTGCCGGCACCCTCTCCCCGCCTGCGGGGAGAGGGGCAGCCTCGCGACCTCAGGTGAGGGGCAGCCTCGCGACTTCGGGCGCGGGGCCCGCCCTCAGTCCTCGTGGATCAGGCTGTGGTCGCGGGTATCGCGCATGCGGATGTAGACGATCAGCGACAGGCCGATCATGATCGTCACGTACCAGAAGAACCAGCTTTCGTGGCCGATCTGCTTGAACTTCAGCGCCACCCATTCCGCCGTGCCGCCGAAGATGGTGTTGGCGAGCGCGTAGGGCAGGGCCACGCCGAGCGCGCGGATATGGGCCGGGAACAGCTCGGCCTTCACCACCGCGTTGATCGAGGTGTAGCCGGTGACGATCAGAAGGCCGGCGAGCACCAGGCCGAAGGCGACATAGGGATCGCTGGTGCCTGACAGCGTCGAGAAGATCAGGTGCGTGAACAGGACGCCCAGCACGCCGAAACCGACCATGATCGGCTTGCGGCCGATGCGGTCGGAGAGCGCGCCGGCGAGCGGCTGGCAGAGCATGAAGATGAACAGCGCCGCCGTGGTGATCTCCGTCGCCACCTCCTTGCTGAAGCCCGAGGTGTTGACCAGAAACTTCTGCAGGTAGGTCGTGTAGGCGTAGAAGGCCAGCGTGCCGCCGGCGGTCAGCGCCAGCACCATGAAGGCTTCCTTCGGATACTTGACGAACAGCGTCCAGCCCGAGGACTTCGGGGTGCCGCCCGCCTTGGCGTTTTCAAACGACTGCGTCTCGGCCAGGCCCCGACGGATGTAGAAGACCACGATCGCCAGCACCCCGCCGATGAAGAACGGAATGCGCCAGCCCCAGTCCGTCAGTTGCTCGGGCGTCAGCACCCGCTGCAGCACGAGCAGCACGGCGAGCGCCAGCAACTGCCCGGAAATCAGCGTCACGTACTGGAAGGACGAGAAGAAGCCACGCCGGCTCTTGCCGGCCATTTCGGAGAGATAGGTGGCGCTGGCGCCATATTCGCCGCCGACGCTGATGCCCTGCAAGAGGCGGGCGAAGACGAGGATGGCCGGGGCCAGGACGCCGATCGTCGCATGCCCGGGGGTGACCGCGATCAGCAGCGAGCCGAGGCACATCAGCGTGACGGACAGGGTGAGGCCCGCCTTGCGGCCGCGCCGGTCGGCGTAGATCCCCATGAACCAGGCCCCGATCGGCCGCATCAGGAAGCCGACCGCAAAGACGGCGGCAGCGCTCAGAAGCTCGGCCGTCTGGTCGCCGGAGGGGAAGAACACGGGGGCGAAGTAGAGCGTGAAGGCGGAATAGACGTACCAGTCGTACCATTCCACGAGATTGCCGGCAGAGCCGCCGATGATGGATTTCAGACGCGTGCGCTGGTCCGGTGCGGCCGGTACCCCGACGTCTCGAAGTGTAACTGTCATTGATGGGTCCACATGGAACTGCGGGCTGGCCTTCGTGCGCTTGGCTGCGCGGCCGGTCGGCCCGGTCGTTGATGTTGTCCGCAAACTGCCAGGAACCGGCGGGAGGGCGACGGTTCAGCGGATGGCATCCTCCTATCCCCATGTGCGACGACAGGCAATGTTCACATGTTAATTTTCTCTTGCGTCGGCGATTTTCGCGGACATGCCTGAGGCCGCGCCCGCCGGCATTGCCGCCACGGATGCGGGGACGCGGCCAGGGCAATCGCGTGTGACGCCACGCCCGATGCCCGGCCGGCATCTCCCCGAAAAAGGCAGGAAAACCAGAGGCATGCGCTTGTCCGATCGAAGGCCTTGGTGGCGCGTCCGGGCTAAACCCTCCCCCTTGCGGGGAGGGTTGGGGAGCGGTTTTCTTCCCTCAGCGTCCGCCTCGGGATCGCATTCATCACGATCAGAGATCGGTGCCCGCGACGTCGTCTGCAGCCTCGGTGGGGTCTTCCGCCATGCCGATCTTCTCCTCGATCGCCTTGCGGATGTCGGCTTCGACCGCCGCGCGTTCCTCGGGCGACATCGCCTCCAGGTCGTCCTCGGATATCCCCAGCGACTGCAGGATCTGCGCGCGCAGGCGCTCGGTCGGGTCCATGTCCGCCCATTCGAGGAACTCGTCGCGCGGGCTGGGGAGGGGGCTGTCCTCGGATGCCTTGAGCGTCCACAGCGAACTGGCAAGGCTCGAGGTGCCGAGCGAGGGCCCGACGGTCGGCGCGCCCGCGCTGGCGACCGAGGCGGTGCGGCCGGGGCCGTCGCCGTCATTGGCGAAGTTGCGCGGCTGCTGGAAGGAATATGAGTAGGCCGTCAGGCGGCCGCTATCGATCTTCATCGGATCTCTCCCCGTGGCGCGGGAGCCCCGCGCGATCGTCTGGTTGCGATTCCCGCGCATGTCGCGGGAACGGGGGCACGCTAGGTTGCACAGCTTATGCGAGCCTTGCTGTCGCTACGGCAGCGTATAGGCGATCACGTAGTCGCCCGGCTTGGTGCCGATCGAGCCGTGTCCGCCGGCCACGATCAGCACGTACTGCTTGTCGCCCACCGTATAGGTCATTGGCGTCGACTGGCCGCCGGCGGGAAGGCGGGCCTGCCAGAGTTCCTCGCCGGTGGTCACGTCGTAGGCGCGCAAGTAGTCGTCGACGGCGGCCCCCAGGAAGGCGACGCCGCCCTTGGTGATGATCGGCCCGCCGATGCCGGGCACGCCCACCTTCAGGGGCAGCGGCACCGGCGCCATGTCGCGCACCGTGCCGTTCTTCAGCTTGTAGGCGATCTTGCCGGTGCGCAGGTCGGCGCCGGCGACATAGCCCCATGGCGGCGCCTGGCAGGGGATGGCGAGCGGACCGAGGAATGGCCCCATGTAGACGCCGTAGGGCGCGCCCTCGTTGCGGTTCAGCCCCTGCTCGGAGCCCTTTTCGTCCTGCTCCTTCGGCGGGATCTGGTCGCGCGGCACGAGCTTGGAGGTGAAGGCGAGATAGGTCGGCATGCCGAACATGATCTGCCGTTCGGGGTCGACGGCGACCGAGCCCCAGTTGAACACGCCGAAATTGCCGGGATAGACGAGCGTGCCCTCGAGCGAGGGCGGCGTGTAGCGTCCCTCGTATTTCAGCCGGCGGAAGTCGATGCGGCAGGCGAGCTGGTCGAACATCGTCACGCCCCACATGTCCTTTTCCGTCAGAGGATCCGGCATGAAGGTGAGGTCGGAGACCGGCTGCGTCGGCGCGGTGAAATCCTCCGGGATCGCGCCCGAAGGCGCGGGGAACTCGGTCACCGCCAGGATCGGCTCGCCGGTGCGCCGGTCGAGCACGTAGATGTCGCCCTGCTTGGTCGGGCCGACCAGCGCCGGCACCACCGTGCCGTCCTCCTTGGTGATGTCGAGCAGGGCCGGCTGGGCGGGAACGTCCATGTCCCACAGGTCGTGGTGCACGGTCTGGCGCACCCAGCGCACCTGCCCGGTCTCGATGTCGAGGGCGACGATGGAGGAGGAATATTTCTCGACATTGTCGCTGCGGTTCATGCCGAGTTGGTCCGGCACCTGGTTGCCGAGCGGCACGTAGATGAGCCCGAGCGCCTCGTCATAGCTGGAAACCGACCAGCTGTTCGGCGAGTTGGTGGTGTAGGTCTGTCCCGGCTGCAACGGCGTGGTGACGTCCGGATTGCCGCTGTCCCAGTTCCACACGAGCGCGCCGGTGGCGATGTCGAAGGCGCGGATCACCCCGGATTGCTCGTGGATCGAGTAGTTGTCGTTGACCGCGCCCGCCACGATGATCTTGCCGGCGACGGCGACCGGCGGCGAGGTCGAATAATAGTAGCCGGCCGGATTGTACTGCATGCCCGTTTCCAGGTGCAGCACGCCGTTGTCGGCAAAGGTCGTGCAGATCTCCCCGCTCGCCGCGTCGAGCGCGATCAGCCGCGCGTCCGAGGTCGGCAGGTAGACGCGCTCGGCGCAGGGCGCGCCGGCGGCTGCCGCCGGGTCCTTCCAGTAGGTGACGCCCCGGCAGGTCTGGTGCTGGCGGTCGGGGTTCATGCCGGAATTGCTGTCGAACTTCCATTTCTCCTGCCCCGTCGCCGCGTCGAGCGCGATCGCCCAGTTGTGCGGTGTGCAGAGGTAGAGCGTGTCGCCGATCTTGAGCGGCGTCACCTGGTAGGTGGTCTCGCCGACGTCGTCCGGCAGCTTCACGTCGCCCGTCTGGTATTGCCAGGCGACCTGAAGCGTGCCGACATTGCCGGTGGTGATCTGGTCGAGCGGCGAATAGCGCTGGCCGTAGGGCGTGCGGCCGTACTGGTGCCACTCGCCGGGCGGCACGTCGCCGCCGAGCGCCGGCGTGGTGTTCAGCGCCGTCACCGGCAGGCTGCCGCGGATGTCGCGCACGTCCTGGGTCATCGCATAGGCCGCGACCACGACGGCGACGCCGCAGGCGACCGCGAGCGGCAGCCACGAGGCCGGGTAGACCTGCCCGGTCGGGCTCGAAAAGCCGAGCGGCCGGCGGATCGCCGGCAGCATCAGCCACAGCCCGAGCAGTACGATGATGCCCCCGCGCGGGCCGAGCTGCCACCAGTCGAACCCGACCTCCCACACCGCCCAGGCGAGCGAGCCGAGGATAAGCGCCGCATAGATCCAGATCGCCGGCGGCCGCTTCAGGAACAGGAAGATGCCGGTCGCCAGGAAGAACAGCCCGGCCACCAGATAGTAGGGGCTGCCCCCCAGCGCCACCAGCCAGCCGCCGCCCGCAAGGAGGACGATGCCGATGATGTCGAACAGGATGGCGGTGAGGATGAGGAGCATGGGCATTCTCCAAAAAGCGCAGGTGGCGACACGGGATAGGCCGGCCGGGACCTCGGACCGGGAACCTCAAACGAAGAACTAGTGCTCGCTTTCGTTCAATCAACAGGTGCGCGCGACAGCGCTTTCGGCAGGGCGCGGGCCGGGGCCGCGCGGGGATGCATCGGGCCGTCGCCGATGGCAAACCCCTCTGGCCCTCTTCCATGTGGAGCGGGCGGAGAGGGGCCTTCATTCCACAAGCCGCCGGCCCCGATCAGCGGGCCGATCTCGCGAGGAAGACCGCGCGCTGGGCTTCGAAGGCGCGCTTGTAGGCCGGCCGCGCCTGTCCGCGGGCGACATAGGCCGCAAGATTCGGATAGGCTTCCATCAGTCCCGATCCGCTCGCCCGCAGCAGCACCGACACCATCGCGAGGTCGCCGGCGCTGAACGCGCCGTCCAGCCATTCGCCGTTGCCGAGCCGGGTGGAGAGTTCGCCGAGCCGCGTGCGGATGCGGTCGTCGATGAGCGCCAGGCGCGCCTCGGTCCAGCTCTTGTCGCCCTCCGCATACCGGGCCGTCTCGCGCTCGACGATCACCGGCTCCATCGTGGTGAGCGCAGCGAAGATCCACATGATCGCCCGCGCCCGGGCAGTGGCGTCGTCGGGAAGCAGGCCGGCATGGTTTTGGGCGATATGGAGCACGATCGCGCCGGACTCGAACAGCGAAAGATCGCCCTCCTCATAGGTGGGGATCTGCCCGAAGGGCTGAAGCGCCAGATGCGCCGGTTCCTTCATCGCCCTGAACGACAGAAGGCGGACCTCGTAGGCCAGGCCCGCCTCCTCGAGCGCCCAGCGCACGCGCATGTCCCGCGCCAGCCCCCTGCCGCGGTCGGGCGAATTCTCGAAGGCGGTAAGGGTGATCGTCATCGCTCTCCTCCATGGCCGGGTCCTGCCCCTGTCCTTCCGAGGACGAATGGCGCACCGCCATCCCGACAAGGCCTGTGCGATATGATATCCTCCCGCCCCATCGCGGTGCAGTTCGCGTGGGGGGATCTCTGATGAAATTCATCGTGCTCTTGAGCCTGTTGCTGGTCGGCGGCGCTGCATTCGGAGCGGAACGGATACCGCAACAGATCGCCGACCGGGAAATCGGGCGCAAGGCCGTACAGGCGGTGATCTGGGGCATGCCCGCCGTCAACTACGACCTGATGCGCCAGGAGATGCTGTCGAAGACGCCCGGCAAGGTCGGCCAGGTGATCTACTGGGGCCGCCCGCTTGACTGGCGGAACCAGACGCTGACGCCCAATCCGGACGCCCTCTACTTCATGGTCTTCTTCACCACCAGGGACGGCCCCGTCGTGCTCGATCTGCCGCCGGCCGAAGCCGGCGCCTCCTTCAACGGCAACATCGTCAACGCCTGGCAACTGCCGCTGGAAGACGCCGGCCTGCTCGGTCTCGACAAGGGCAAGGGCGGCCGGTACGTCGTGCTGCCGCCCGGCTATGCGGAGAAACTGCCCGAGGGCTTCATCCCGCTGCCGTCGGAGGTGTTCGGCGGCTACATGCTGTTCCGCTCGAACCTGAAGAGCCACGACGACGCCGACGTACGGGCCTCGATCGACTACGGTAAAAAGATGAAGGTCTACCCGCTGTCTGCGGCCGCCGATCCGCCCGAGACTGTGTTCACCGACGTCAAGGACATCCTCTTCGATTCCACCATCAAGTGGGATGCGGGCTTCTTCGAAAACCTGAACCGCGTCGTCCAGGAGGAGCCGTGGATCGTCCGCGACCGGGTGATGATCGACCAGTTGGCGTCGCTCGGCATCGAGAAGGGCAAACCCTACCAGCCCGACGGACACATGAAGGCGCTGATGACGTCGGCGATCGAAGAGGGTCGGGCGCTGCTGGAGGCGAAATACGGCGCCGGCCTGCCGCCGTTCTTCTCCGAGACGAGCCGCTGGACCTTCCCGACCTACCCGGACCTCATCCAGGCCGGTAGTCGGGGCTTCGACGAGGAGAACGCCTATCCCGTCGACCACCGCGGCGTCACCTACAGCTATGCCTATATCGGCATCAAGCGGCTCGGGGCGGGGCAGTTCTATTCGATCTCGATCCGCGACCGCGACGGCAACGCCTTCGACGGCGCCGGCACCTATCGGCTGAACGTGCCGCCGGACGTTCCCGTCCAGCAATACTGGTCGGTGACCGCCTATGACCGGGAAACCCACGCGCTGATCAGGAATGTCGCCCGCGCCAGCCGCTCGTCGCAGATCCCCGAGCTTCAAAAGAACGCCGACGGCTCGATCGACCTCTATTTCGGCCCGAAGGCGCCCGAGGGCCAGGAGGCGAACTGGGTACCGACCGATCCCAAGCGGAACTTCGAGCTGATGTTCCGCGCCTACGGGCCGACGAAGGATTTCTTCGACCGGAAGTGGGTGCTGTCCGACGTCGTCAAGGTCGGCGAGTAGGGCCTTACTGCATTACCTCGCAGGCCTTCGTCATCTCCGCCTTCTTCACGCTGTCCGTCTCCATTTCGGCCATGTGCAGGCAGTCGGCCTTGGTTCCCGTAGTCGTCCCTGCCGCGGGCGCCGCGCCGGGCTGCGTCGCCTCGGTGCTCATGGTATCCGACTGCAGGATGTCGGACTTCATCATGTCCTCGGCATGGACGGGTGCTGCGTGGACCACGGCGAGAAGGGCGCAGGCCGCGACGCCTCGGATCAGGCCGGGGATCAGGCTGGCGATGAAGCTGTTCATGTCGGGTCCTCCACGAAGTGCAACGGTGTTGCAGCTTAGCACACGCGCAGGAGAAATCACGCGACGCGCTCTACTGTCCGATGCGGCGCTCCTGCATCTCCTCGCCCACGAAGCAATTGTAGTCCGCCCAGCCGGCCACGCGCTTGACGAGCGGATCGGGTCGCGGCAGCCCGCCGATGACCGGCCCGAGGATCTCGATGACGAGCTTCTTCAGAATGGCGTCTGCGAAGTCGCCGGGATCCTTGACCGTCAGCAGAAAGGCCCCGTCGCCGCCGATCACGCAGTTCTCGTAATAGGCGTCGAGGTCGGGGATCGATGCGGAATCCCGCGCCAGCATCACGGCAAGCCCGTCGATCACGATGCCCCGGGCGACGGTCGAATTGCGGGCCACGGGCGCCGGCACACCCGCATTGTTCGGCCCGTCCCCCGATAGGTCGATCACCCGCCGCACGCCCGGGAACGGGTTGATCGCAAAGAGGTTTCGCGAAAAGGCAAGCGTGTTGGAAATGGAGGTGAACGATATCCGCCGCAGCGGCTGCCGGCGCAGCGCCTCGGCGAACCGGGCCGCACTGCCCGCGCCGTCGATCAGCGTCCAGGGGACGGTCTGCACCGCCGAGCCACCCCACTCGACATAGGTCACCACGATCCTGCCGACCGCGCCGCTCTCGATCGCGCTGACGAGCACGGGCTGGAGAAACGCGTTCACATAGCCCTCGCGCTGCATCCGCTGCTCGTCAATCTCCATCGAATAGGAGACGTCGACGGCAAGCACCAGCGCGAGATCGACCACGACCGGAGCAGTCCGGGCGGGCACGCTGCCTCCCAGAAGGCCAAGGCAGACAAGAAGCGCACATTGCCGTTTCATCGCCATGGGACCCCCGCTGCACGACCATGCCATGCCTGTTCGGCGCAGCCGAAAATCGTCGCTCTACGATCGCCTCAAGTGGCCGTCGCGACAAGTCTAACGATATTTCCAACCCTTCATGCACGAGATGCACCCTAATTTAGTCGGGGTGCAACCAATGGGGCGTTGCCACAATTCGGCGCCAGAATATCGACAATCCTTGTGGCGGGGCTCGCCAAGCGTATGATTCGGAGGAATGGTGCATGCGAAAAATTGGCACTCTGACGCTCGTGGCCTGCGTGTCGGCAACACTCGCTGCCACGCCTGTCGTCCTGGACCTGAAAAGCCCCCTGAAGCTGACCACATCGGCGGCGCTAGCCGGCAATGGCAATGGCGGTGGTAACGGCGGTGGCAACGGCGGCGGGAATGGTGGCGGCAACGGCGGCGGGAATGGCGGCGGCAACGGTGGCGGCAAGGGCAAAAGCGAAAGCCATGCCTCGTCCGATCGCGGAAAATCCGGACAACCGTCCCGCGGCAAGAGCGAAACCGCCAGGTCGAACGATCCTGTAGCGAATGCATTCGGAAAGATCTTCGGCACCCGCAAGAGCGAGGAAAGGCGCGTTGCCTCGAAGAAGACCGTGACGGAAAAGACCAGGGTTTCGCCGAGGGCCGACAAGGCGATCGTGAAGGCCGTCAAGCCCACGCCAAAGCCCAAGGTGGTGACGGAAGTCGCCGCGGTTGAAGTGGAAGAGGCGACCCTGAAGGCGAAGCCAAACCTGGCTGCCAGGCTCGGGGGGCTGAACTCGCTGAAGCGCAACTATCATGCCTACCTCAATTCCAGCGATCCGCGCATGGCCGCGATCCGCGCCTATGTCGTCTCCTATGCGCAGTTTGAGCTCGACAACGGCGTCGATGCGGTCCCGACCGATCCCGCCCTCGGCGACGAGGCCCTGAATGCGGCCCTGCTGGCCGCATCCAACAAGGAAATCGGCACCGTGCAGCAGCCCGGCGACGTCGTGGTGACGGATCCGGAAGTGATGGCGTGGGCAAAGGATGTCCTCGGCGTCGGCCCGGCCGTCGGAAAGATCGACGAGGTGCGCGACGTGATGGCCGCCGAACAGCCGACAGAGACGGAGCCGGAAACGGCAGAAGTGACCGAGTAGGCCGACGTTCAGAAAGACCGGCCCGGACAATCCGGGCCGGCGAGCGTTCACCCGGCCTTATTGTGCGGTGGCTTTTGCCTTCGCCGCATTTTCCTTGATCGCGGCCTCGACGTTTCGGGCGATCTGGTCGATCGAGAACGATGCCGGCTCCTGGCTCGGCGGGTACTCGATGAAGCTTTCAAGGAACTGGGCCGCATGTAGCGTGATCTGGGCGATCTTGAAATCGTTCCTGACGAGCCAGTCGTTGTATTGATCCGAAACGATGTCGGCCTGTTCGTAAGGATCCATGCGCAGATGAAACAGCTTCGGGACCCGGAGCGGCGTGAAGGGCTCCTGCCACACCTGAAAGCCTCCCGGAAACTTCATTTCAACGAAGACGGCCTTCCAGTCTCCAAGCCGGTAGGCGACGAGAACGCCGTCGTCGTTGAAATAGGCGAACGCGTCGCGCGCGCCCTTCTGTTCCGATCCGGTGAGGTAGGGTAGCTGGTTGTAGCCGTCGAGGTGCACCTTGAAGGTCTTGCCGCTGACGTCGGCCCCCTGAAGCAGCCGATCCTTGATGTCGGCATCGCCGGCAGCCGCAAGAAGCGTGGGGAACCAGTCGAGGCCGGAGAACATCTCGCGGGAGATCTTGCCCGAGGGAATTTTTCCGGGCCAGCGAACCATGGCGGGGACGCGGAAGGCGCCTTCGAAGTTGGAGTCCTTTTCGTTCCGGAACGGCGAGCTCGCAGCGTCCGGCCATGACCATTTGTTCGGGCCGTTGTCCGTGGTGTAGACGACGATGGTGTTTTCGGTGATGCCGAGGTCGTCCAGCGTCTTGAGCAGCTTGCCGACGTGCCCGTCGTGTTCGATCATGCCGTCCGCATAGAAATTGCCGGGCATGCCGCTCTGGCCGAGCATCGATTCCCGCACATGCGTGAAGAGGTGCATGCGGGTCGCGTTCATCCAGGTGAAGAACGGTTTTCCCTGCTCGACCTGGCGCTTGATGAAGTCGATCGCGGCATCCGTCGTTTCGTCGTCGATCGTCTCCATGCGCTTCTTGTTCAGCGCGCCGGTGTCCTCGATTTTGCCGTCGGCCGTCGCTTTGACGACGCCCCGTGGAGAGTTCATCTTCGTGAAGGCTTCATCGTCCTTCGGCCAGGTCGGGTTCTCCGGTTCTTCCTCCGCGTTCAGGTGGTAGAGGTTGCCGAAGAACTCGTCGAAACCGTGGTTGGTCGGCAGATACTCGTCGCGGTCTCCAAGATGGTTCTTGCCGAACTGGCCGGTGGCATAGCCCAGCGGCTTCAAGGCCTGGGCGATAGTGATGTCGCGATCCTGCAGGCCGACAGTCGCTCCGGGGACGCCCACCTTGGACAGGCCGGTGCGTTTCGGCGTCTGGCCGGTGATGAAGGAAGACCGGCCCGCCGTGCAACTGTTCTCGGCATAGTAGTCGGTGAAGATCGTGCCTTCTTTCGCGATGCGATCGATATTTGGTGTCTCGAAGCCCATCAGGCCCATCGAATAGGCGCTGACGTTGGTCAGGCCGATGTCGTCCCCGAAAATGACGAGGATGTTGGGCCGATCCGTCGGCGAACCGGAAGGCGCCGGGCTCGCCGCCTGCTGCGCATTTGCGTCGTCTGTCCCCGCCGTGCCGACGATGCCGGCGGCGGCCAGTGCCGATCCTGCTAGAAGAATGTTTCGTCTGGTCAAAGAAATTTTGCCTGGCGCGGACGCCGGGCTTTCATTGGTGCTGTCGTCACGCATGCGGAGGCTCCCACTCAATCCTCGCCACACCCGCCATGAGCATGGCAAGCGTTAAATTAGGGCCGTGACGGCGAATGGAAAGGACGGTTGTACCAGGACGATATTTCACCGAAGCGCGAAGCCCGCTTCCGCGGCCACCCGGAGGGGTGCCGGCGATCGATCCTTGCCCGAAACTTCCGCGAGGCCGGGCGATGGCGACCTGCCGTTCATGTCCCGCCCGCCGCCTGCCTCAGTCCCGACTACAGGATGAAATCGCTTTTGTTGAAGTCGATGGTGGCATCGAGCCGGAGGGAGAATTCGGTCTTCCGGTCGCCGTCCACGTCGCCACGAAGGTAGGTGTCGCCCTTCTGGTTGACATAGCGCAGTTCGCCCGCCTTGCCGCTGAAGGTCTTCTCGCCGATGAAGGTGAAGGCCTGGTCGCCCGAACTGTTGCTGCGGGCGTCGATCCTGGAAAGATCGATCCGGTCTCCGGCGCCGCGTGAAAAATCGTAGATCGTGTCGGGGTTGTTCGCCGTGCTGTCCGAGACCTTCTTGAAGATGAACCGGTCCGCGCCGGATCCGCCGTAGAGCTTGTCGGCCCCGGATCCGCCGGTGAGGCGATCGTTGCCGGCGCCGCCGCTGAGCGTGTTCGCCCCAGAATTGCCCTCCAGCCGGTCGGCGAAGGACGAGCCGCGCAGGCTTTCGATGGAGGAGTATGTGTCGCCTTTTGCATCCCCCGTGTTGGAGGAACGGTTCGCCAGGCTGGCGACGACGCCCTTTTGGGCGCCCTCATAGGATGCCGTGTCGCGGCCGGAACCGCCCCTGAGTTGGTCGGCTCCGGCGCCGCCGATCAGGACGTCGTTGCCGTCCTTGCCGGACAGCCGGTTGGCAAGGGCGTTGCCTTCGAGCCTGTCGGAACGGTCGGAGCCGGTCAGCCGCTCGATCGAGGAATAGGTGTCGCCCTTCGCCTCGCCGGTGTTGGAGGATGGCCGCTGCAGGCTCGCGGTAACGCCCTTGGACGCATCGGCATAGGAGGCCGTGTCCGTCCCGCTGCCGCCCTCCAGCTTGTCGGCGCCGACCCCGCCCTCCAGCGTGTCCTGCCCCGACCCGCCGCGCAGGACATTGTTGGCCGCGTTGCCGGTGATCTTGTTGGCAGCTCCGTTTCCGCTGCCGTGGATGGCAGTCGTGCCCAGCAGCTCGAGGTTCTCGACATTCGCCCCGAGCTTCCAGTCGATACTGGAGCGAACGGTATCGGTGCCCCCGCGGGCCAGCTCTATCGTCTGATCCCCGGCGGAGTTCACGATGTAGATATCGTTGCCCGATCCGCCCTGCATGATGTCGTCGCCACCGCGGCCGTTGAGCGTGTTGTCCGCGCTGTTGCCGTCCAGGCGGTCGTTGGCGCTTCCGCCGACTGCAGCCTCGATCACGACACCCGGCCCGATGGTGACGGAGTTCCTCATTTCCCCGGCGCCGGCGATGTTCTCGCTGAGCGTGCTGAATTCACCGGGCGTCAACCTTATCCAGGCGAATTTCGATCCGTTGTAGACGATCTTGTCGTATCCGCCGGAATCGTCGATCGTCTCGAAATACTTCTTTCCTTCGTCGTAGGAATAGGTCGTGTTCCCTTTGTTGACCTTTCTCGCTCCATAAAGCTCCTTGATGGAGAGAAGGTCGAAATACATCGGCGTTGTCGGGAAGAATTGAAGAAGGCTGCCGGTGACGCCGGGAAGGTTCTTGTTGTAGCTCATGACGGTGTGCATGATGCTGTCGTACTGGCTTGGCATCCGGGTCCCCTCATGTGGATGCTTGAGGCCAAGCGCATGGCCTATCTCGTGCAACATCACGAAATAGACCTCCGATCCCTTCATGAGGGACCGGTCGTGCGGCACATACATGCCGGTTGCCATGTCTATGAACAGGTGATCGTCGTACCAGACGTCGCCCGCATTGGGGCTGTTGCCCGGAAAGAACGCCAGGCCGCGCCCGTTCTCGCCGTGTTCGTTTCGCAGATTGTTGATCTTGGAAAACCGGAGCTCGCCCACCCGGTCCGGAGTATCTGCGACCTTCTTGAAAGTCACGTTTGCGGACTTGGACCACGCCTTGAGGGCCTCGGTGTTCCAGTCCCGTATCCACGGGTCGGCGGAGGCTGCGCCCCCGTTGAGGCTGTCGGCACGGCTGGTGTCGATATAGCCTGGGTAGGAATTGGACCAGTACCCGTCGAGATAGGTGGGATCCGACGGATTTCCTTCGTAATAGCTGTAGGTGAGGGTCACGCCCGAACCGACTGCTCCACCCCATTTTGAGCCGGAGAGCAGGTATTTGGCAGCACCGGTCGAAGCGGTATCGAAAAACCTGGCCGAAACCGAGTTCGAGTTTGGTGTTGCCATAGAGCCTGACCCCTCGCGATGTTATCGGTGATTGAACGCCTGCACGCTAATGCACACGCTAGTTGATCGCGAGGTCGAATGCTACCCGAACAGGGACGCGGCCCGACTTGAGCAACCGCTGGTGCAGACGTGCAACACCACAACTCGGGCTTCCCCTGCCGCCCCTCCGTCCCCCCGACCGCCTCACGTCCCGCAGAAGGTCTGCAGCACTTCCTCGCCGGGCTTCGGAGGCTCGGCGAAGGCGGCGAGGGCCGGCCGGTCGTCATAGGGGCGGGCCAGCACGTCGTTCATCGCCGCAAACAGCGAGAAGTCCTGCTCCTCGATCGCGGCGGCGATCGCCTCTTCGATGCGGTGGTTGCGGGGGATGAAGGCGGGGTTGACGGCGCGCATGGCGGCGGCGCGCTCGGTTGCGGGCCGGGCTTCGCGCGCAAGCCGGGCGCGCCAGCGGGCGAGGAAGGGCGCTGCCGCCTCGGGATCGGCCAGAAGGGCGGCGAAGGCGGGATCGGCGGCCTCGCCGGCGGCTGCGTCCGAGAGCCTGCGGAAGGAGAGCGTGAAATCGGCCTTCTGCCCGGCCATCAGCGCCAGGAAGGCGCGGACGAGCTCGGTGTCCTCGTCGTCTCCAGCTTCGCCACCGCCTTCGCCTGCCGTCCCGCCGAGCCCCAGCTTGGCGCGGATCACGCCGTCCCATTCCGCCTGGAAGCGCTGCATGTAGCGGTCGACCGCATCATTGGCGAGGTCCACCGCCTCGCCGGGCGTTTCGTGCAGGAGCGCAAGCAGCGTCTCGGCGAAGCGGGCGATGTTCCACTGGCCAATCATCGGCTGATTGCCATAGGCATAGCGCCCGGTCTGGTCGATCGAGGAGAACACCGTGCGCGGATCGTAAGTGTCCATGAAGGCGCAGGGGCCGTAGTCGATCGTCTCGCCGGACACGGCCATGTTGTCGGTGTTCATCACGCCATGAATGAAGCCGACGCCGAGCCAGCGGGCGATCAGCGCCGCCTGCCGCGCCGCCACCGCGTCGAGAAGCTTCAGGTAGCGGCCATCCGCCTCCTTCAGTTCCGGATAATGCCGGTCGATGACGTGGTCGGCGAGGATGCGGATGCTGTCGGTGTCGCTACGCGCGGCGAAGAACTGGAAGGTGCCGACGCGGATATGGCTCGCGGCGACGCGGGTGACGATCGCGCCGGGCAGGACCCGCTCGCGGTAGACCGGCTGTCCGGTGGTCACCGCCGCCAGCGCCCGGGTGGTCGGGATGCCGAGGGCCGCCATCGCCTCGCTGACGATGTATTCGCGGAGCACCGGGCCGAGCGCCGCCCGCCCGTCGCCGCGCCGCGAGAACGGGGTCGGGCCTGATCCCTTCAGCTGGATGTCGCGCCGGGCGCCGTCCGGGCGCACGACTTCGCCGAGCAGGATCGCCCGCCCGTCGCCGAGCTGCGGCACGAACTGGCCGAACTGGTGGCCGGCATAGGCCATCGCGATCGGCTCGGAGCCGGGCAGGATGCGGTTGCCGGAAAAGATCGCCGCCCCGTCCGCCTCCAGCGCGTCCGCGTCGAGCCCCATCTCTTCCGCGAGCGCGCGATTGAACTTGATGAGCTTCGGCGCCGCCACTGGCGTCGGCTCGACGTGCGCAAAGAAGCCCTGCGGCAGCCGCGCATAGGAATTGTCGAACGCGATCGGCCCCGCATCGATCCGGTCTCGTAGGGTCGCCGTCTCGGTCATGGCTGTCTCGCTTTCCCTGATCGTGGTGTCTCCAGCCTATTAGATAGGAACGCGCGAGGCGAGCGAAAGTCCGCTGGCAGCTGCAGCGATGGCTGGCCGGCATTCGCCATGTCTTCGCCCAGACCCCAAACGCGACCGTCATACCGGCCCCCGAGCCGGTATCCAGCCCGCGCAGGTCCTTGCGCGAAAGAAGCATCTCCCGCGCCGCGGACGCGGCGCTACTGGGCCCCGGATCAAGTCCGGGGAGACGGCGGAGGTGGGGATGTCGCGCAAAAGAACAGCCGCCCTTCAGGCAAGCAGCGAGGCTGCCGACGAAGTCTTGCTGTTGGCTCTCCTGTCTTCGCCCAGACCCCAAACTGAACCGTCATACCGGCCCCGAGCCGGTATCCAGCCGCGCAAGTCCTTGCGCGAAAGAAGCATCTCCCGCGCCGCAGACGCGCCGCTGCTGGGCCCCGGATCAAGTCCGGGGAGACGGCAGAGGTGGGGATGCCGCGTCAGAACGGTGGCCTCTCGGCAAGCAGCCATCCTGTCGACAAAGGCTTGCTCCGGAGGCTCCGCCTTCGCCCGAGGCCCCGAAACTGAACCGTCATACCGGCCCCCGAGCCGGTATCCAGCCCGCGCAAGTCCTTGCGCGAAAAGAGCATGCCCCGCGCCGCGGACGCGACGCCTTTGGACCACGGATTCGGGGAGACGGCGGGAACGTGGAATCCCCCGCAAGAAAACGGCCCGCCTTTCGGCGGGCCGCTGGCTTTCGTGGACTGCCGAATTCCGGGCTACCGGCCGTGGCGGCGGTTGCGGCCGGTACCGCTCGGGTTCCGGAACTCGGAGCGCCGGGCGATGTGGCCGTCGAGGCCCTCCGATCCGGCAAGGTCGATCGGGCCGCAGCCCCAGTCGTAGTTGGGCCGTCCGAGCCAGCCGGAAAACAGCCGCCCGAACAGGCCGGTGCCGTGCCGCTTGCCGGCGGCGTGTCTATGACCCTTGCTCTGATGCTCCTTCGTCGACATGACGATGTCTCCTCAAGGTCTTCTCCTCAGGCGCTCATGGCCGGCTGCGGCATGCAGGCCCGGCAAATGGCGCCGATATGGCGATGGTCGGTGCCACAGCAGCCGCCGAGAAGGCGCAATTGCGGCATCCGTCCGACGAACGCGCGGTAGCGCCGGCCGAAGTCTTCGGGGTCGCCGGCGTCCAGCGTCTCGCTCTCGTCGAGCTCCTGGTGGCTCAGCGCCGAGGCGTTGGCGCGGATGCCGCCGATCCGCCGGATCCAGCCGCTGCCGTGATCGAGCGCGTCCTCGAAATGAACAGGATGCGCGCAGTTGACCATGTAGAACAGCGGATAGCCGCCGGTGGCGGCGTCCACCGCCTCGATCGCCTCCTGCAGGGTCCTGCCGGTGACGATCCTGCCGTCCGTCTCGACGGTGAAGGCGATCACGCAGGGGATCGCGGCCTTCCGGGCCGCCCTTGCCACGCCGATAGCCTCGTCGATGTTGGTGAGCGTCACCGCGCTGACCATGTCGGCCTCGGTGGCGGCGAAGGTCTCGACCTGCGGCCGGTGATAGGCCTCGGCCTCGTCGGCGCTCATGGTGCCGGCCTTGTAGCCGTCGCCGCGCGGGCCGATGGCGCCGTTCAGGACGATCGGCTGGCCGGGACGCTCGTAAAGCTTGCGAAGCTGGACGAGCATGCCGATCGCCTCTTCGTTCACGGCCTTCAGTGCGTCTGCGTCGTAGCCGAGCTTGTCCGCCCAGTCCGGGCTTGCCCGCCAGGTCGGCGTGTCGAGCACGAAGCCGACGCCGGCGCTGCGGGCCAGCTCGAGATAGCGGATGTAGTAGTCCTTCAGCTTGCGCCGCCCTTCGGGGCTGGCCATCAGCACGAAGGAAGCGAAATGCGGCAGATCCACGCCCTCGTGGAAAATCAGCGTCGTCTCCATGCCGCCGTCGGTGAGAAACCGTTCTCCCCGCGTCAGCGGCAGGCCATGTCTGTACTTTGCCATAACTTTCTCCACTCGTTACACTTCCGTCCCGGAAAAGCCTGGAGCGGGCGCGGTCTTGCGAACGCGCCAAATGAGAGCCATGTCATGAGCAGTGTTTTGGTTATCCCTCAATGCGATTTCGTCTTGAGGATTTTTCCCACATTTTCCGAAACGCGTGTGGATTTTTGCCTGTTTTCCGCCCGTAAAACTAGGCGTCTCGTGGTCAAGCTCCAGCAGGAAGAGCTCATATGAGCGATTAATCAATTGCTTGGAGGCCGCTTTCACGTCAATGTTAATGCTAGTGGCGGGGCGTGAAGGGCGAAAACTGTACCGGCGGTGCAGGAGGCTGCGCATGCGCAAGGGCGACGAGACGCGCGCACGAATACTGCAGGTGGCAGAGGCCGCCGTGCTCGCCAAGGGCTTCGGTGCGACCTCGATCGAGGAACTGATCACCGAGACCGGCATCACCAAGAGCGGGTTCTTCTATCACTTCCACGACAAGAACGAGCTCGCCAGGGCGCTGCTGGAACGCTACCTGGAAAACGACAACCGCATCTACGACGAGATCTTCGGCCGCGCCCGCGAACTTGCGGACGATCCGCTGCAGGCGTTCCTGCTCGGCCTGAAGCTTTTGTCCGAGCAACTCGCCGACCTGCCGAACGGCCATCCCGGCTGCCTCGTCGCCGTCATGTGCGTGCACGAGCGCGCCTTCGACCGCGGCATCCAGGAGATCAACCGCCAGGCGGCGCTGGCATGGCGCAGCCGGTTCCGGGCGATGTTTGCCGAGATCATGGAGGTCTACGAGCCGCGCGAGCCCCTCGACCCCGACCGGCTCGCCGACATGGTCTCCACCGTGCTCGAAGGCGGCATCGTCATGTCCAAGGCGCTGCGCGAGCCGAGCAGCCTGCCCGACCAGCTGCTCGTCCTGCGCTCCTTCGTCAGGATGCTGTTTCGTGGCGGCATCGAGCGCCGGGCGGCCGCTGCGTCCTGAGCGGGCGGGCCGCGGCAGGGGAGCGCTACGCCACGAGCATCAGGCAGCCGAGCCCCTGGCCGAAGGCGGCCAGCCGGCGGAGGCGGTAGGAGACGGCCTCGGCGGCGCGCTTCAGCGCCGGCCGCAGCGTCGGCAGCCAGCCCCGGGCATAGAGCCGCCCGCGCCAGGTGTGGGCGATCGTATAGGTGCCGAGCCCGACGATGCGGTTGCTCCAGCTGTCCTTGTAGGCGGTCGGGTTGGCGAGCAGGTCGTAGGTCGAAACGCCGTTGTCGATCAGCCAGCAGACGGTCATCTCCATCTGCACCTTGCCGGGCGAGGCGTCGCGCAGGTCCCAGTCGAAGGCGCCGAGATAGCAATAATAGTGGCCGGCGTGCAGAAAGCCCAGCTCAATCGCCGCGATCCGCTCGCCTGTTTCCAGCACGAACAGGCAGGCGCCCTCGCGGCGGCCCCGGTCGCCCTGCAGCCCGGCGAGGAAGCCGGCAAAGCCCGGCTGCGACAGGCCGATGCCGAGCCGTCCCGTCTCGGCCAGCCAGCGCCGCTTCATCGTCAGCGCCTGCCGGACGGTCGGCGCAAACGCCGGCTCGTCCGGCCACAGCACCGAAAACCGTAAGTCACCGTGGCGGGCGAGATGGTTGCGCCGGCGGTTGCGGTTGCGCCGCTGCAGCTTGCCGAGCCCGGCGAGATAGGCGTCCGAGGAGGAAAATCCGGTCAGGTCGAGCAGGGAGGCGGCATTGCGCACGGTCGCGGCCGGGGCGGCCCGCGACAGCATCGCCGCCAGCGCCGAGCCGTCCGGAACCGCCTCGAACAGCGCGACGTCGAAGCCGCCCGATGCGGTCAGCGAAGAGAGCAGCCCGTCTGCGATCGCCGCCGTCCGGCCGGCGAATTCCGGGTCGAGGATGAGCGTGCTGTACTGGCTGTGCGTGCCGCCGAGCGTCTCGATGCGGCGCAGCGCCCCGCGCAGGCCGCCCACCATCAGCGGCCACACGGCGACCAGCCGGTCGCCCGCCCGGACGGTGGCGACGAAGGGCCGGGGGGTGCCGCTGCCGCCGGCAAAGCATTCCGCCCAAGCCCTGCACCACAGGTAACTCTGGAAGAACGACAGCCCGCCGTCGCAGCGCCGCTCCAGCGCCCGCCATTCGTCCGCGATCGCCTCCATGCCGGCGATGTCCGTCAGGACGCGGACGGCAAGTCCTCCGCCGTCCTGCTCCCTCTCATTGCTTCCCCGCACACCAGCCCCCGGCCTTCGGCCCTCTGGCCCCGATCATTCGCGCGCGATACTCGGTTGCAGGGCTGAAGAAATACTTGCCGGAAAGGTCACGATTGCGTGTGTGGGCCGCGTCAAGGGTCCGAAAACGGATTGATGACCGGGATGCCTGCGACCCTCACATCTTCCCCGCCACCTTGATCGCGAAGGCGTATTCGAAGGCGATTTCCTCCAGGCGCTGGAAGCGGCCGGAGGCGCCGCCGTGGCCGGCGCCCGTGTTGGTGCGCAAGAGGATCGGCTGGTTGCCGGTCGCCTTCTCGCGCAGCTTCGCCACCCACTTGGTCGGCTCCCAGTAGGTCACCCGCGGATCGGTCAGGCCGGACAGCGCCAGGATCGGCGGATAGGCCTTGGCCTCGACGTTGTCATAGGGCGAATAGGACGCCATCAGCCGGTAGAAGTCGGCGCTCTCGATCGGGTTGCCCCATTCGGCCCATTCCGGCGGCGTCAGCGGCAGGGTGTCGTCGAGCATGGTGTTGAGCACGTCGACGAAGGGCACGGCGGCGATGATGCCGCCGAACTTCTCCGGCGCCATGTTGGCGATCGCCCCCATCAGCATGCCGCCGGCCGAGCCGCCTTCTGCGACGATCTTCGCGTAGGAGGTGAACCTCTCCTGATTCAGAAAATCCGCCGCTGCGATGAAGTCCTTGAAGGTATTGGTCTTCTTCTCCATCTTGCCGTCTTCGTACCAGGCATATCCCTTCTCCTTGCCGCCGCGGATATGGGCGATGGCGTAGACAAAGCCGCGGTCGGCCAAGGACAGGCAGTTGGTGTTGAAGCCGGCGGGAATGGAGATGCCGTAGGCGCCGTAGCCATAGAGCAGGCAGGGCGCCGTGCCGTCGAGCGGCGTATCCTTGCGGTAGAGCAGGGTGACCGGCACGCGCTCGCCGTCCCAGGCGGGCGCGAAGACGCGGCGGGTGACGTAGTCGTCGATCACGTGGCCCGACGGCACCTCCTGCGTCTTCAGGAGCGTGCGCTTGCGCGTCGCCATGTCGTAGTCGAAGAGTTGCGAGGGCGTCGTCATCGAGGAATAGGTGAAGCGGATGACGTCGGTGTCGTATTCGGCAGCTCCGGAAAGCCCGAGCGAATAGGCTTCCTCGGCAAAGGCGATCTCGTGCTGCTCGCCGCTTTTCCGGTCGCGCACGATGATGCGCGGCAGCCCTTCGTGGCGCTCCAGCCAGACGAGATGGCGGGCAAAGGCGAGGTGGTTGAGGATCAGCGTGCCCGGCCGGTGCGGCACCACTTCCTTCCAGTTCTCGCGGCCCGGCGCATTGACCGGCGCCTCCATGATCTTGAAGTCCTTGGCGCCGTCGGCATTGGTCAGGATGTAGAAGACGTCGCCGCCCTCCGTCATCGAATATTCCAGCCCCGTCTGGCGCGGCGCGACGATCGCCGGCTCGGCGAAAAGGTCCTTCGTCGACAGGAGCCGGTACTCGCTGGTCTCGTGGTCGTGGATGTCGATATAGATGACGTCGTCGAGCAGCGAACCGCCGACCGACAGGAAGAAGCCCGGATCCTTCTCCTCGTAGACGAGCCGGTCCTGCGACTGCTGCTCGCCGAGGATGTGGTGGAAGATCTTCGACGGCCGGTGGTTCTCGTCCTGCAACGTGTAGAAGAAGCTCTTGCCGTCCGGCGCCCAGACGCCACCGCCGCCGGTGTTCTCGACCAGGTCGTCGCGGTCCTGGAACGTCGCAAGATCGCGCACCCTCAGCGTGAAATATTCCGAGCCCTTGTCGTCATAGCCCCAGATGCCGAGCGTGTGGTCGGTGCTGTGGTCGATGCCGGAAAGCCGGAAATAGCCCTTGCCCTCGGCTTCCTTGTCGCCGTCGAGCAAAAGCGTCTGCTCGCCGCCGTCGCGCGGGGTGCGGAAGTAGCGCGGCTGCTCGCCGCCGGTGACGTAGGACGTGCCGTAGGCGAAGGGGCCGTCCTTCACCGGCACCGAGCTGTCGTCCTCCTTGATCCGCCCGCGCATCTCCGAAAAGAGCATTTTCTGCAGGCCCTTCGTGTCCTCCATCGCCGCTTCCATATAGGCGTTCTCCGCCTCCAGATGGGCGCGGATCTCCGGGTCGAGGATCGAGGTGTCCTTGAACATCGCCTGCCAGTTGTCGGCGCGGAACCAGGCGTAGTCGTCGGTGCGGGTGATGCCGTGGCGCGTGTCCTGCACCGGCTTCTTCGTGGCGATCGGGGCTGCGGGCAGGGACTTGAAGGCGGACAAGGCGGTACTCCGGATGGGGCCGGTGGATCGATAGGGATCCGGTGCGGCGGGAACGACAGAGATAGAGAGCGCGCGCCCGCGCATCAAGTCGCTTTGGCCGCCGACGACAGCAGCCGGCCGCCGCCGCGACGGCTCCTCCAGTGTCGCCGCCATTGCCGCCAGCCGGTTTGCGAGTGTTTCCGTCCTTCTCTTCCGTCATGCCGGACTTGATCCGGCATCCAGCAGCGCCGCGTCCGCGGCGCGGGAAATGCTCTTCTCGCGCAAGGACTTGCGCGGGCTGGATACCGGCTCGGGGGCCGGTATGACGAAGGAGCGGGCGGTGTGCGAGGAGAAAGACAAGGCAGTGTACGGCGCTGAATTGTTGCCCGACCGCACCTGAGCCCCGCACGCGGCCACGGTCCCTGCACCGGGGCATGCATGCTGGTGTCTGCACGGTAGCGACATACGCTTCCGTCATGCCGGACCTGATCCGGCATCCAGCGGCGCCGCGTCCGCGGCGCGGGAAATGCTCTTTTCGGGCAAGGGCTTGCGCGGGCCGGTATGACGGAGGAGGGGGCGGTGTGCGAAGAGAAAGACAAGGCAGTGTACGGCGCTGAATTGATGCCCGGCAGCACCCGAGCCCCGCACGCGGCCACGGTCCCTGCACCGGGGCATGCATGCTGGTGTCTGCACGGTAGCGACATACGCTTCCGTCATGCCGGACTTGATCCGGCATCCAGCGGCGCCGCGTCGGCGGCGCGGGAAATGCTCTTCTCGCGCAAGGATTTGCGCGGGCTGGATACCGGTTCGGGGGCCGGTATGACGAAGGAGGGGCGGTGCGCGAAGAGAAAGACAACGCAGTGTACGGCGCTGAATTGATGCCCGACCGCACCTGAGCCCCGCACGCGGCCACGGTCCCTGCACCGGGGCATGCATGCTGGTGTCTGCACGATAGCGACCATATGCCTCCGTCATGCCGGACCTGATCCGGCATCCAGCGGCGCCGCGTCGGCGGCGCGGAGAATGATCTTCTCGCGCAGGGACTTGCTCGGGCTGGATACCGGCTCGGAGGCCGGCATGACGGAGGTAGAGGAGGCCGGCCGCAGGTGTCCGGCGTTGCTCCAGGCCCCGGAAGCGCGCCATTCACCGCCGCACGGCGCGGATGTCCATGTCGAACTTGACGACGTTGAGGTAGATCGGCGTGCCGACGTCCATCCGGTAGCGCGAGCGGTAGACGTTGCCGGTGACGTTGAAGGCGATCGTGCCGCCGCTGAGCTGCCGCAGCCGCACGGCGAACTGCTCGCGACGGGTGATGCCGCGCGCGGTCAGCATGCCGTCGACCACCGCCGCGTCCGCGCCGGTCTGGCGCACCGCCGTCGAGCGGAAGGTCACGGTCGGGTAGGTGGCCGCGTCGAAGACGGCGCTGGAGCGCAGGAAGTTTTCGATACGCTCCTCCGCGGCGGAAACGCTCTGCGGGTAGAGCGTGAACGACACCGTCGAGGCGCCGATCCGGCGGCCGTCGATCCGCACCGCGCCGGAGAATTTCCCGAAGCTGCCGCGGATGCCGCCGCCGCCGATCTGGTCGACGGAGAAGCGGATCTGCGAGGCGCTGCTGATGTCGTAGGTCCCGGCCGCTTCCGAGAGCGCCGGCGTGCGGGCCAGTGCCGGCGCGGTGACCAGCAGCGCCGGCACGCAGACAAGCATGGTGCGGAGAAGGGTAATGCGTGCGACCATCGAGCCGGTCCGGTCTGTCATCGTCGTGTTCCTCTGCGCGCAGGGCCTCGGGTGCCATCGGGCCTGCCTGCATTGCCCGCCGCCGGCCGGCCGAGCATGCGCAGGAGCACGCCGTTGCGGCGGATGAAATGGTGATGGAGGGCGGCCGCGGCATGCAGGGCCGCGAGCGCCAGCAGCAGATAGGCCGACCCCGCATGGACGAGCGACCAGAAGGCCTCGCCGGCCGCGCTGCGCGCCAGCGGCAGGGCGGGGACGAGTACGCGGTCGAACAGGAGCGTCGGAATGGCCAGCGTCGAGGTCGAGGCGACCGCCCAGCCGGACAGCGGCACGAACAGGCAGAGAAGCGCCAGCACGACATGCGTCGTCCGCGAAGCCTGCCGTTCGAGCGGTCCGAGATCGGCCACCGGCTGCGGATGGCGGGCGAACAGCCAATGGATTTCGCGGAGTGCCGCGAGCGCCAGCACGGTCAGCCCCAGCGACTTGTGCCACTGGTAGAGCGAGAACTGCAGCGCCGGGTCGATCTCCGTCCGGCGCATGGCGAAGCCGATGCCGATCAGGGCGAAGATCAGCGCCGCGATCAGCCAGTGCAGGCAGATCGAGAGCGGGCCATAGGGGGTGTCTTGCGTCGTGCCCTGTGGTGTGGCGTATCCCGCCTGCCGTCGCCCCTGCATGTCGCGACCTCCCGAAACCGACCGGCGCACCGGCCGACGCGCCGGAAGCCGCCGACAAAGGGCGGCCGCCGCATTATACCCGATCCGTGCCCGCCTGCGCAGGTGCCGGCGCGTCGACGCCCTGTTCATTCGTATTATGCCCGGCGTCCTGACAGACAACCGGCGGCCGCCGAATATTCCCGCGCCGGCGCGCCTTGCGGGAGGCGCCCGCCCGCACGGCGGAACCGCGCATCGCCGCTGCCCGCGACGGCGATGTCGTCACCGCCCATATCAATCAGCCGACCCATTCCGCCGGCGAGGGCGTGGCCGGGGGGGCTGGCGCTGAAGGCGAGGGGCGTGCATTTCGTCCGGCTCTCGGATGCCGAGGCAATGGAAGCCCTGCCGGCGCTGTAGGTCCGGCACTGGCCGTCCCGGCGGGTCTGCCAGGAGGCGCGGAGCGGTCAGCCGGGAAGCGCGGGCTGGATCTTGCGGCCGGGACGAAGCTCGTCGACGATCGTCATGCCGATGATCGACAGCGGCAGCGCCAGCATCGCGCCGGCTGCCCCCCACATCCAGCTCCAGAACACGATCGCGGTGAAGATGACGAAGGCGTTCACCTCGAACCGCCGGCCCATGATCGCCGGCAGCACGAAGTTCTCGATCACCAGATGAATGGAGACGAAGGCCAGCGCCGGCATAAGGCCGGGCAGCACGGTGTCGTGCGCCAGAAGCCCGCCGGCGGCGAGCGCCAGCGTCATCACGGTCACGCCGAGGAAGGGGACGAAGGAGGAGACGAAGGCGAACAGCCCCCACATCCAGGGAAGGCCGAGGTCGCCGGCAAGGGCGATCAGCGTCGTGACCAGCCCCAGCGCGCCGTAGACCAGCGATGCGGTGGCGAAGTAGTAGCCGAGCGCGCAGTCGATCGCGTTCATCACCCGGATCGTCGTCAGCCGCTGCCGGCGATGCGGAAAGGCGAGGATCAGCATCCGCCGCAGCTTCACCCGCCCCGACAGGAACAGGACGAGCGCGGCAAAGAAGATCAGCACCTGGATCAGGGCGGGCGTGATCCCGGCGGTGACCATGCCGAGCACGCTTCCAGCCTTGTCGAGCAGCCCGTCCAGCGTCACCGAGCCGGCGGTGAGGCTGCGCGGGTCGAGATGCAGCCATTCCAGCTTGCCCAGGAGCGGCGCGAAGCGCTCGATCGTGGCATTGACGATGTCCGGCGCTTCGGCGGCAAGCCGCATCAGCGGGCCGGACAGGGCGGCGACGGCGAAAAAGGCGCCGGTGGCGAAGCCGGTCGCCAGCAAAAGCGCGGTCGGCAGCGGCGGAATGCCGAGGTCGTTCAGCTTCTCGGCGGCGACGCCGAGGATGAGGCCGACGACGACCGCCAGCGTCAGCGGAATGAGGATATGCGCCATCAGGTAGATGACGCCGAGCGCCAGGATGACGAAGATGCCGATCATAGCCCAGCGCCAGGAGAGTTCCAGTCCGCTGATCGTCGGCGGCGGCCCGTCTTCCGCAGCCCCGTCGATCAGGCGCAGCGCAGAGCCGTCCTGTCGCGCAAGCGCGCGTCCTTCTCGCTTGCGCGCAATCTGATGGATGGCTGCCGACGAAATCTTGTGCATGGTGCGGGTCCCCGGATCGCGAAGACAACGCGCAAGAACGCCCGCGGTTCCCTGAAACGCCGGGATCCTGCGGCCGGCCGTCCTGTGTAAAACATGCCAGGTGCGGTTTTGGACTCGTAATCGCCCCATTTCTGTCGCAGGAGCGGCTGTCCCAGCATCGGAGTGAACCAAACGCATGAAGACTGCCATCCCGCTGCTCGTCGGCGTCTGCGCGCTCGCGTCCGCCGCATCCGCAATGGACGCAAGCATCCGGCGCCAGTTGTCCAAGCTCGATCCCCAGACCCGCCTCGAGCAGCGCTGCGACATGGAGGCGATGAACCGCATCCGCAAGGCCAAGGAGGGCTACCAGCCCGACAAGGTGATCGCCTATTCCTTCGGCGATCCGACGACGTCAGGCAACATGCTCAAGACCAAGGGCGCCGTCTTCCGCAGCAAGGGCGAATGGTATCGACTCGCCTTCCGGTGCGAGACCACGCCGGACCATTTCGACGTTACCGCCTTCAAGTTCAAGATCGGCGAGATGGTGCCGCGCGAGGCCTGGGACGAGCATTACCTCTACGACTGAGACGCCCGGCGCATCGGCCTGAAGCCTTGCCTCAGGCCGACAGGTTGAGGCCGATCCCCCAGGGGTCGACCAGCGAGACGACGCCGCCCTGCCGCGTCGTTGCGATTTCCATCGTCTCGAGCCTGTCGACCGCCTGCTGCAGCCGGCCGGGCTCGGCGAAGCGGATCGTGTAGTCGGCAAGGCCGCTCATCGCCGGCTCCCGCCTGGCCGCCCCGCGCGAATTCCAGACATTGGCCGCGACATGGTGGTGGTACTTGCCGGAGGCGAAGAAGCTTGCCCCGGGATAGCGCGCCATCAGGTCGAGGCCGAGCACGTCGCGGAAGAAGGCGTCGGCCTGGGGAATGTCCGACACCTGCAGGTGGATGTGGCCCATGGCGGTTCCCTCGGAAAGGCCGCTCCAGGCTTCGTCCTTGGGAGCCTCGTCGTAGAGCCGCTGCAGGTCGAGCGGCAGCGTTGCCATCTCCACCGTGCCGTCCGGCTGGTAGTTCCAGTCCTCGCGGCTGCGGTCGCGATAGACCTCGATGCCGTTGCCTTCCGGATCGTCCAGGTAGATCGCCTCGCTGACCAGGTGGTCGGAGGCGCCCGTCAGTTGCACGCCGCCATGGGCGGCATGGGCGAGCCAGCGTGAAAGTTCCTTGCGGTCCGGTACCAGGAAGGCGTTGTGGAACAGCCCCGGCGCGCGGCGCGAGGCACGGGCGGCCTTGCCGTCGGTGGACAGCGTCAACAGCGGCCGGCCGCCGACGCCCAGCGTCAGGCCCGATGGCGAACGCTCCAGCACCGAGAGGCCCATGATCTTCTGGTACCAGTCCGCCACCATCGGCAGGTCCATGACGACGAGGTGCGCATGGTCGACATGGGCCGGCATGTTGACGGCATGGTTGGGCGAGGCGAGCGCCGTCTGTTCGGTCATGAACCTTACTCCGCTGTGATTTCCATCGTGCCGGTCCGAGAGCTTCGGGCCGGTTTCGGGCTTCGGTTTTCGGTAAAACCGATCTGTCGTGAATATGGCTGCGGGCGGTCGTTCGGAATAGGTGGCGATCCGGCGAAATATTGTCAACATGGAGTTGACGGTGAGGCCGCGCCGGTTCGGTAACCGCATGCCGGCGGCCGGTTTGGCGCGGTCCTTCAGTTTTGGCTTGATCCTCGTCAATGTCGCGTGCAGTCTCGGCATGCGACGTTTGCTCCGTGATAAGGAGAAAAGGGAGCCGGGCATGTACAAGAAGATCATCGTTCCCGTTGCAATGGACCAGATGGAGCGCGGCGAGCAGATCCTGAAAAGGGCCGTCGGACTCCTGTCGGAAGGCGGCGAGGTCGTTCTGGTCAACGTCATCGAGATCGCCACCAGCTACATCTCGATCGAGTTTCCCGCCGGCATGGTCGAAATGGAACTCAAGCAGGCCGAGGAGCGCCTCGCCCGCCTGCGCGACAAGCTCGGCCTGAAGGCGACGATCGACATCCGCTACGGCGCCAGTGCCCGCGAAATTCTCGCCGCCGCGCAGGAACACGGCGGCGATCTCATCATTGTTGCCTCGCATCGCCCGGGGCTGGCAAACTACCTGCTGGGCTCGACTGCGGACCGGGTCGTACGCCATGCGCCGATCTCGGTTCTCGTCGATCGCTGACGCCCCGACCGCCGGCCCGTGACGGGGCGGCAATGGGAGGTGGGACGCAGGCTCCTCCCATGTCGTGCAGTCGCGTTGCCGCCGCGCCGGGGCGGGCATCCCCGCCGTCTCCGACGGACGGGTATTTTCTGGAAAGGACAGCCGATGCTGGATACCGCACAATTCAAGGACAGGCTTCTCGGCCGCAAGCACGAACTCTATCGCCGCCTGCACAAGATCGAGGGCGACCTGGAGGCGACGCCAAATCCCGACGCCGAGGAGCGCGCGACCGAGCGCGAGAACGACGAGGTGCTGGAGGAGATCGGCAATACCGGCCTCGGCGAACTCGCCGCCATCGACGCCGCGCTGAACCGCATCGAGGCCGGCACCTTCGGCATCTGCCCCAAATGCGGCAACCCGATCTCACCGGCGCGGCTCGCAGCCGTCCCGCATGCGGCGCTCTGCGAGGAGTGCATCCACCCGTAGTTTTTTTCCTCACAAGCATGTCGCGCAAAAGTGTGCAGCGGTTTTGCGGTGACGACATGCGCAATCAAAAAATGCATGTCACGCAAAAGTGTGCAGCGGTCTTGCGGCGACGACTTGCACAGGATCAGAAATCCGAAGCGCGGAAGCGACCCTGAAAGATCGCTTTTCGCGCTTTGAGACCTCGCCAAACCGTTACCGAGGTTACCAAACGTGAAGCCCCGGCGGCTTTCCGGGCGCTTGCCGGCCTTGAAGGCTGCGCCCGCAATTGGCACCATGGGATGCCCGCAACGTCTCTATGGGGCGCTCCCTTCCGGGAGGGGAGTGGGGCAGCATGGCGCCGATGGTCCTGGCTTGCCGGACGCGCCTTCGAAGCCTGACGTCGGCAATGTAGCGCGTGGAACGGGGTCGCATGGAACTCGAAGGCATCCGATGGGACTACGACCGCCATGAACTGATCGCCGACGGCATCGTTCATGGAATCGGCGTCGTGCTTGCCCTCATCGGGGTCACCGCGCTGATCTTCTACGCCACCGTCTGGACCACGAGCGGACAGATCGCCGCCGCCTGGATCTACGGCCTCGGCCTGCTGATGTCGCTCGGCATATCCTTCGCCTACAATCTCTGGCCCGCCTCGAAGGTGAAGTGGATGCTGCGCCGCTTCGACCATTCGGCGATCTTCGTCCTGATCGCGGCGACCTACACGCCGTTTCTGCAGCGCGGGCTGCACGATCCCGTGCTGGCGGGCATGCTGGTCGCCGTCTGGCTGATCGCGGCCGCCGGCGTGGCACTCAAGTTCCTGCTGCCGGGACGCTACGACCGGCTGGCGATCCTGCTCTATCTCGGCATGGGCTGGAGCGGCGTCATCGCCTCCGGGCCCTTGAGCGCGACATTGTCGGAAACGACGATCCTGCTGATCCTCGCCGGCGGCATCGTCTATTCGCTCGGCGTCGTCTTCTACATCTGGCAGAGCCTGCGCTTTCAGAGCGCGATCTGGCACGGCTTCGTCGTCGCAGCCGCCGGCATCCACTATTCCGCGGTGATTTCCTGCGTCAGCGCCTGACGGGGGGAGGGCGGCCGGCAGGTCGCCCAAAGCCGGGCTGCGGTTTGCGGCACGACATGCGCAAGGTCAGGGACCCGGCGAACGGCGCTCGCCCTTGAGCAGGACGACGAGGTAGCGGCAAGGCTGCTTGCCGTCGTTGACGAAGACGCAGTCGGCCGGCGCGCCGAGGGTCAGGCAGTCGCCCGCTTCGAGCCGGTGGGTCGTCTCGCCCTCGACGAAGGTCAGCACGCCGCAGCCGACGCGCAGCATCTGGCGCTGGAAGACGAAGGCAGCGGCGGGGTAGGCGACCCGGGCGCCGGGCGGCAGTTCCACCTCGACCAGTTCGGCGGGCGCTGCGACCGGCGAGACCTGGCGGCGGCGGTAGCCGGTTTCCGAGTCGACCCAGACGGGCTGGTCGGCGTGGCGCATCAGGCGCTCGGAACCGGCTTCGGCGCGCGCGATCAGCGTGGAGACGGAAAAGCCGAAGGCGCCGCACAGCCGTCCGAGCAGGGCTGCCGTCGGGCTGCTCTCGCCGCGCTCGACCTTGTGGATCATCGCGCGCGAGACGCCGGCGCGTTCGGAAAGCTCGGTCAGCGACCAGCCGCGGCCCTCGCGCTCGGCGCGGACGCGAAGGCCTAGACTCCGGTCGAAATCATCTGCTAAAATGGACATATCGTAACAATAGTGGACAGGCGATCATGAGGCAAGCGACGACGGAACAGGCGGCGCTCATCCGCGATGCGCGCGAGGACGACATGGGCGCGGTCATGGAGATCTACAACGACGCCGTCGCCAACACGACCGCCATCTGGAACGACGAACAGGTCGATCTGGAAAACCGGCTCGACTGGTTCCGCACCCGTCGCGCCCGCGGCTTTCCGGTGCTCGTCGCCGAGATCGAGGGCAGGGTGGTCGGATATGCTTCCTACGGCGACTGGCGCGCCTTCGACGGCTACCGCCACACCGCCGAGCACTCGATCTACGTGCATCGGGACGTTCGTGGCAGGGGTGTCGGGCGCACGCTGCTCGAAAGCCTGATCGCCCGGGCGAAGGATGCCGGCATTCACGTCATGATCGCCGGCATCGAGGCGGAGAACGAAGCCTCGATCCGCCTGCACGAAAGTCTCGGCTTCCGCGTCGTCGGCCGGTTCGAGGAGGTCGGCACCAAGTTCGGCCGCTGGCTCGACCTGACCTGCATGGAGCTCTGCCTCAAGCGCCAGAAAAACGTTGCCTGACAAGGCCGTGGGCGGATCAGGCGAATCCTTGTCTGATCCGAAGCGGAACCGACCGCTCCGCCGAACGGAATCGAATTCTCGTAAGATTCCATCAAGTCATTGTTTAATATTGTTTTTTATTTCGTGCGGGCAGGTGGCCTGTCGCAGGGCGCCGGTGGCGCAACCCCCTCTGCCCTGCCGGGCATCTCCCCCACAAGGGGGGAGAAAGCCCGCGGCAACGTCCTGCCCGACTGGAGCCCCGGCGATGCGCCTGGGTTAATCCCTCCCCCTTGTGGGAAGGGTGGGGAGGGGTCTTCGTCCCCGCGCGACCGCCTGGCTATTGCTCCTCGAAGGACAGCGCCACGCCGTTCATGCAGTAGCGCAGCCCGGCCGGCGGCGGGCCGTCGGGGAAGACGTGGCCGAGATGGGCGTCGCAGTCGGCGCAGCGGATTTCCACCCGGTTCATGCCGTAGGACAGGTCCCGGTGGTTGGTGACCGCATCGGGCGCGATCGGCTGGGTGAAGCTCGGCCAGCCGGTCCCGGAATTGAACTTCGCCTCCGAACTGTAGAGCGGGCGGTCGCAGCAGATGCAGCGATAGGTGCCGCTCTTGGAACTGTCGAAGTCCGGGCTGGAAAACGCCCGTTCCGTGCCGTGCTGCCGGGTGATCCGGTACTGCTCGGGCGTCAGGATCTGCCGCCACTCCTCGTCCGTCTTGACGACCTTCAGCTTCGCATTGTCGCTCATGTTCGCCTTGTCGCTCATGGGAGCCTCCTTTGCGCCTGATGTAGGGCCCGGCAGGGCGGAATGCAATCGAGGGGGGCGTTGCGCCGCAGGCATCTTCGATCTATCTTCCAGCTTGGAGGAAAAAAGAGAGGAATGGTGGAATGCCGCTGAACATCAAGGACGAGGCCACGCATGAGCTGGCGCGGCAACTGGCCGAACGGACCGGCGAATCCCTGACGCGGGCCGTCCGTCATGCGCTCGAGGAGAAACTGGCGCGGCTGCGCGACGACGCGCCGGTGCCCCGGCTGGCCGACCAGCTCGACCGGATTGCGCTGGATTGCGCCGCCTTGCCCGTGCTCGACCGGCGCTCGCCGGAAGACATCATCGGCTATGACGAGCATGGCCTGCCGCAATGATCGTGCTCGATACGTCTGCGATCGTCGCCATTCTCTCCGATGAACCCGAGCGGCGCGCCTTCAACGAGATCATCGAGCGTGCGCCGGTCCGCTCCATCAGCGCCGCGACCCTGCTCGAGACGAAGATGGTGCTGTTCGCCCGCTTCGGACCGCAGGCCTCGAATGCCGTCGATGCCTTCATTCTGCGGGCATCGATCAGGATCGAGCCCGTCGGCGCTGATACGGCCGAGGTCGCCTTCGAGGCCTTCCGCCGCTTCGGCCGCGGAAGCGGCCATCCGGCGAAGCTGAACTACGGGGATTGCTTCTCCTATGCGCTCGCCCGGGAAAAACAGGCTCCTCTGCTTTTCAAGGGTGGCGATTTCGGCCATACCGACATAGAACCTGCCCGTTGACGGAGCGACCGAATCGGATCGCCGCGCGTCCGTGATCCGTTCCGCACGGCGGGATCGCGGCCCGCGACCGAGGTTGGCGGGCGCACGGCCGCTGACAGCGACGATGGGATCGCCGGCCGTAAATTGAGGGTTTCCGCCTTGGCCGGGGACCGGGTGCCGCAGGACTTGAGGGGGAGGGCGCATGCAGACGGATAAGATGGCCATGACCTTCATCGCCTTCTGTCTGCCGTTCCTCGGCGCGCTCGTTGCCCCTGTGCTGACCCGCCTTCTCGGCCACCGGGCCGCCTGGCCGCTGGCGCTGTTTCCGGCGGCGATCTTTGCGCATTTTTCCGGCTTTCTGTCCGAAGTGGCAGCCGGCGGCGTCGTCACCGGCGGCTATGCCTGGGTGCCCGCCTATGATGTCAGTTTCTCCTGGCTGATCGACGGCCTCTCGCTCACCTTCCTGCTGCTGATCTCCGGCATCGGCGCGCTGATCGTCCTCTATTCCGGCGGTTACCTGAAGGGCCATCCCCATCAGGGGCGCTTCTTCTCCTTCATCCTGATGTTCATGGGCGCGATGCTCGGCCTCGTCGCCTCCGACAGCTTCCTGATGCTGTTCGTGTTCTGGGAACTCACCTCGATCACCTCGTTCCTGCTGATCGGCTTCGACCATGCGCGCGAGGCCTCGCGCCGGGCGGCGCTGCAGGCGCTCGTCGTCACCGGCGGCGGCGGGCTTTTGCTGCTCGCCGGCCTGCTCGTGCTGTGGAACGTCACCGGCGCGACGCAGCTGTCGCTGCTGCTCTCCCATGGCGAGGCGGTGCGGGCCAGCCCCTTCTATCTGGCGATCCTCGTGCTCGTGCTCGGCGGCGCCTTCACCAAGTCGGCGCAGTTCCCGTTCCATTTCTGGCTGCCGAACGCGATGGAGGCGCCCACACCGGTCTCCGCCTACCTGCATTCGGCGACCATGGTGAAGGCCGGCGTCTATCTCTTGATGCGGCTCAACCCGGTGCTCGGCGAAACCACCTCGTGGGCGACGATCCTGCCGGTCTTCGGCGGGCTGACGCTCGTGGTCGGCGGCGTGCTGGCGATCCGCCAGACCGATCTGAAGCTGATGCTCGCCTATACCACCGTCGCCTCGCTCGGCCTGCTTGTGATGCTGACCGGCTTCGGCTCGGAACATGCGGCCGCCGCCGCGGCGCTCTATCTGGTGGCCCATTCGCTGTTCAAGGGCGCGCTCTTCATGGTCGCCGGCGTGATCGACCACGAGACGGGCACGCGCGACGTCACCCGCCTCGGCGGCCTTGCGCGCCTGATGCCGGTGACCTTCCTCGCAGCGCTGCTCGCCGCGCTGTCGATGGGCGGCCTGCCGCCCTTCTTCGGCTTCCTTGCCAAGGAGGAGGTCTATGCGGCGCTCGAAGGCGGCAATCTGGCGGCGATCGCCGCCACGCTCGCGGCCGTGATCGGCAACGCCCTGATGCTCGCAGTCGCCTTTGCCGTCGCGCTGAAGCCCTTCCTCGGCCCGCGCGTCGAGACGCCGAAGGCGCCGCATGAGGGGCCGTTGCTGCTCTGGTTGGGGCCGGCGGTTCTTGCCGCGCTCGGTCTCGGCGCCGGCCTTTTCTCAGGTGTCGTCCATCCGCTCGTCTCCTCGCCGCTGGCGACTGCCATCGCCGGAAAACCGGAGGCGGTGACCATCTCCGCGATCCCGCATGTGAGCCTGCCGCTGCTCTTGTCGGCGGTCACGGTCGCGCTCGGGATCGCGGCCTTCCTGCTGCTCGACCGTGCGCGCGCCGCCGCGGATCGGCTGGTGCTGACGCTCGGCTGGGGACCGGACCGCGGCTTCGACCAGTTCATGGCCGGGCTCGTCCGCGTCTCCCACCGGCTGTCGCTTCGTCTGCAGCCCGGCCTGATGGAGACCTATCTCACCGTGACGTTCGTGGTCGTGGCGCTGGCGCTCCTCGTCCCGCTCGCCTGGTACGGCGAATGGCCGCGGCTGCCGATCTGGCCGGCCGACGCGCAGTTCCACGAACTCGCCGTGATGGCGCTGGCGCTTGCCGGCGTGTTCGGCGTGCTGTCGGCGAAGAACCGGTTGAACGCGATCCTGGCGCTCGGCATCCAGGGCTTCGCCGTCGCCCTGCTGTTCCTGCTCTTCGGCGCGCCGGACCTGTCCTTCACCCAGTTCATGGTCGAGACGCTTTCGGTCGTCATCCTCGCCCTCGTCATGACGCGGCTGCACCTGCAGCCGCGCGATTCCCGGCCTCTGCCCGAGAGGCTGCCCGATGCGGCGATCGCCATCGCCTGCGGCCTCGGCCTCTCGCTCTATCTCCTGAAGGTGACGCAGGGCCGCTTCGACCCGGTCCTGACCGAGTTCTTCGACCTCTATTCCAAGTCGATCGCCCACGGCGCCAATGTCGTCAACGTCATCATCGTCGATTTCCGCGGCACCGATACGCTGGGCGAGATCGCCGTCGTCATGACCACCGGCCTCGCCATCCTGTCGCTGATCCGCATCCGCAAGGGGTTTTCGGGGACGGCCGCCGCGTCCGCCGCCCGGGGCGCTGAAAAGGTCGCAAAGGAGCGTCAGCCGTGAACACCGTCATCTTCCGCACGCTCGCCCCGTTCCTCACCGCGCTGATGCTGCTCTTTTCCGTCTTCGTGCTGCTGCGCGGCCACAACGAGCCGGGCGGCGGCTTCATCGGCGGGCTGATCGCGGCCTCCGCACTGGCGATCTACGGTATCGCCCGCGGCATCCGCCCGGTGCGCGAGGCGCTGTGGTTCCATCCGATGACGATCGCCGCCTTCGGCCTGCTGCTCGCCTGCATCGCCGGCCTCGTCTCCATCTTCGCCGCCGTCCCCTTCATGACGGGCCTGTGGATCTATCCGGCCCTGTTCGGCGTGGAGGTCCCGCTGTCGACGGTGATGCTGTTCGATTTCGGCGTCTACCTGGTCGTGGTCGGCGCCGTCACCTCGATCGCGCTGGCGTTGGAAAGGGAGGACATCTGATGGAAGTGCCCTTCGTCGTCCTGATCGGCATCTTCTTCGCCGCCGCCGTCTACCTGATGCTGTCGAAGTTCCTCGTGCGCATCCTGCTCGGCGTCGCCATCCTCGGCAATGCGGTGAACCTTCTGCTCTTCACCAACGGCCGGATCGTGCGCGAGGTGCCGCCGATCGTGCCCGCCGCCTTCGATCACCAGGTGGCCGTCACCGCCAATCCGCTGCCGCAGGCGCTGATCCTGACGGCGATCGTGATCTCGTTCTCGTTCTTCGCCTTCCTGCTGGTGCTCTCCTACCGCGCCTTCCAGGACCTCGGCACCGACAACGCCAATGAGATGCGCGTCGCCGAACCCGCGGCCGACAGCGCGCCGCCGACGGGATACTAGACAGATGGCCGCTCCTGCCGCTTCCGCGATCGACCTCTCCAGGGCGCTGGTGCTGACGCCGCCAGCGCTTGCCGACTGGCTGGTGATCCTCCCCGTCGCCTGGTGCCTGGCGAGCGGCGCCATCCTGCTGATGCTGCGCAAGAACCTGCGGCTGCAGCCGCCGCTGGCGATCGCGGCCCTGACCGTGCTTCTCGTGCTCGATGCGGCCCTGCTCTGGCGGGTGGTCGAGGGCGGCCCGGTGACCATGGTGATGGGGCGGTGGCTACCGCCCTTCGGCATCGCCTTCACCGTCGATCTCGCCGGCGCGCTGTTCGCCCTGTCTTCGGCGCTGGTGGCCCTTGCCGGCGGCATCTACGCGGCGGAAAGCATCGATGCCTCCGGCCGCCGCTACGGCTTCTATCCGTTCCTGATGCTGCTGATGGCAGGCGTCTCCGGGGCGTTCCTGACCGGCGACATCTTCAATCTCTACGTCTGGTTCGAAGTGCTCCTGATCTCCTCCTTCGGCCTGCTGGTGCTTGGCTCGGAGCCGAAGCAGATCGACGGCGCCATCAAGTATGCCTTCCTCAACCTGATCGCCACGACGCTGTTTCTGATCGCGGTCGGCTTTCTCTACGGCCTGTTCGGCACCCTCAACATGGCCGACATCGCGGCAAAGGCCGTCGAGCGCCGCGCCGGCCTGCCGCTGATGACCCTCGGCGTCCTGTTCGTGCTCGCCTTCGGCATGAAGGCCGCCGCCTTTCCGGTCAATTTCTGGCTGCCCGCTTCCTACCACACCCCGCGCATCGTCGTCTCCGCGCTGTTCGCCGGCCTGCTGACCAAGGTCGGCATCTATGCGCTGATCCGCGTCATGGTCATGCTCTTTCCGGTCGAGGGCGACGAACTGAGCGTGGTGATCGCGGCCGCCGCGGCTGCAACGATGATCTTCGGCGCGCTCGGCGCCATCGGTCAGAGCGACACCCGCCGCCTGCTCGGCTACCTGGTGATCTCCGGCATCGGCGTGATGCTCGCCGGCATCGCCGTCGGCGGCCCCGGCGGCGTCGGCGGCGCGCTGTTCTATGCGCTCCATTCGATGGTGGTGATGACCGCGCTCTACATGGCGGCGGGCATGGCCGGGCGCCTGTCCGGCGCCTTCGACCTGAACAGGGCGGGCGGGCTCTACGGCCGCACCGCCTTCTTCTCCGCCCTGTCGTTCATCCTTTTCCTCTCCGTCTCCGGCATGCCGCCGTTCTCGGGCTTCTGGCCGAAGGTGATGGTGGCCAGGGCCGCGCTCGACATCGGCGCCTGGTGGCTGGCGGGGACGGTGCTTTTGACCGGTTTCCTCACCATGATCGCCGTCGGCCGCGTCTGGCTGCTGGCCTATTGGCGCCCGGCGGGAGCGGCGGCCACGCCCGGCGGCGACGACGCCATCCGCACGAGCGCCATCCTGTCGCTCTCGGTGCTGGTGCTGGTGACGGTGCTGGTCGGTCTCTTTCCCGATCCGCTGCTGCGGCAGGTCCAGCAGGCGGCGAGCGGGCTGGTGGAACCGTCCGCCTATCTGAATTCGGTCTTCCCGCAAGGAGCGCGATGATGGTGACCCTCTTCACCGGCCTCGTCTTCGCCGTCGTCTGGGCCGCCGTCACCGGCAGCCTGTCGCCGTTGAACCTCGTCCTCGGCTTCCTGCTCGGCCTGATCGCGCTCTGGATCATCCGCCGCGATTTCGCCGGTACCCGCACGGTCGTCCGGCCGTTCAAGCTGCTCTCGCTCCTGGTCCTCTTCGTCAAGGAACTGGCGCTGTCGGCCTGGCGGGTCGCCGTCCTCGTGGCCAGCCCGAAGATGGACCTCCGGCCCGGCATCTTCGCCTATCCGCTGAAGGTCGACCGCGACATCGAGATCACGCTTCTCGCCAACCTGATCACGCTGACCCCCGGCACCTTGTCGGTGGACGTCTCCGAGGATCGCCGCTTCCTTTATGTCCACGCGCTCGACTGCTCCGATCCCGCAGCCGCCAAACAAGACATCGCCACCGGCTTCGAACGCAAGATCCTGGAGGCCCTTCGCTGATGACCGCCGAGACCTTTGCTCAAACCGTCGTGTTCTTCGCCTGCTCGGTCGCCCTCTCCCTGATGTGCGTCGCCTTCTTCCTCACCGTCTGGCGCGTCATCAGCGGCCCGACCCTGCCGGACAGGATCGTCGCGCTCGATATGCTGGTGGCGATCGCGATCGGCTTCCTGGCGGTGATCGCGATTAAGACCGGCTTCAATCTCTATATCGACATCGCCATCTCGCTCGGCCTGGTCGGCTTCCTGGCCACCGTCGCCCTGGCCCGCTTCGTGCTCACCCAGGGCATGCCGGAGGACGACCGGGATCCGCTCGCCGCGTCGGCGGCGCGCCACGGCAAGGGGCCGCCGCCGCGCAAGCAGCGCGCCTCCAGGCGGGGGAGGGCACGGTGATGGCGGTCGTGCTCGCGCTCGTCGTCGCCGTCATGCTGATCGGCGGCGGCATCTTCACCCTCTTGGCCGCGGTCGGCGTCGTCCGCCTGCCGGACGTCTATACCCGCATGCATGCCGCCTCGAAGGCGGGCACAGTCGGATCCGGGCTGATGCTGGTCGCCGCCGGCCTGCATGCCGGCGAGTTCGCCGTGCTCGCCCGCGCCTTCGCCGGCTTCTTCTTCTTCGTCCTCACCGCGCCCGTGGCGGCGCATCTGGTGGCCAAGGCCGCCCACCATGCCGGCTATCGCCTCTCGCGCGGCGCCACCTGCGACGACATGCGTGATCACACGAAGAAGTGATGGGCTGACGGGCGCTCGATCACCCCCAAAAAACACGCTTTTTTCTCGGGATTTCACCCATCTGGGGGATGTACAAGAATCGTTTGATCTTGGTCAAAATAATATTGGACTTTGGGATAAACGATGCTATTCCACTTCAAGTAAAGCTGCTGTGTTGAATTTGCTTGCGCGAAGAGCTCCAGTCTAAGTTGCGACCATTCTAAAGTGCTCTTTTTCAGGCACGGTTGTGACAAAGATTTGGGTAGCGGAGGGGCGCTCCGGTAACGGAAGTAATATTAGCGATTAGTGAAGTCTGCCCTCGTGGGGCGTCCTTTCATGGATGCGGGCAGGTTCACCCAGCCAAAACAAGGTATGCTTTGCAAGAGAGCGTAGTTTGTTCCGCGCTCGCGTACGCGAGTCAGGCGGTTCGACCCACAGGAGAAGAAGATGACTGAGATTTCCGACGGTAACGGCTCCAATTTGCTAGTTGAGCTGACAGCCGATATCGTTGCCGCCTATGTCAGCAATCATGTCGTTCCGGTTGCAGAACTTTCGACCTTGATCGCCGATGTACATTCCGCACTGAACAACACCTCGCAACCCGTCGCCGTTGCCGAAGCCCCCGTCCAGGCCGAGAAGCCCAAGCCGCCGGTTCCGATCCGCAAGTCGGTCCAGAGTGACTACATCATCTGCCTCGAGGACGGTCAGAAGTTCAAGTCGCTCAAGCGCCACCTGATGACCCACTACGGCATGACCCCCGAGGAATACCGCGAGAAGTGGGACCTGCCGGCGGACTATCCGATGGTCGCCCCGTCCTACGCGGAAGCGCGCTCGCGCCTCGCCAAGGAAATGGGCCTCGGCCAGCGCCGCAAGGCGGCCGCCGCCAAGCGCTGAGAAAGCGATCCGCGGAGCCCGGCCGGGCTTCGCGCCAAAACCATGCGCAGGCCGGGGCATCGCCCCGCCGCGCCTCCTGCGGGACCTCCCCCGGTCCCGGCGCAGTGTCCCTTCCTGCGCGCCTTTTTCCAAAAAGCCGATCCTTTGCGCCGATGCGGGCATGATGTCCGCGTCGCGCTGGCGTTTTCCGGCCCGCGGCGGCGGCGAGGGGATGCGCGCGGGTTCCGTCGGGGCCGTTGCCTTTATATGATCTAAGGAAAATAAACCTATATTGGGGACGATCATTCGGGTTTCCTTTGGAAATTCAAGGAATGGTTGTGTCGGTACGCTTCATTCGTCCCCGTTTCCTTCGTAGGGTGTATGAATAAATTCCTACAAAGGAGATGCACCCATGCAAGACACAGCTTCCTCTTCCGTTTCCACCCCCGTCCATCGTGAGCCCGGCGCCCGGCCGGGCCGGACCAGCCGCGCCGGCGCAAGGCTGCGGGCCAGGAGCGACCGGCTGCACGCCGTGACCTTCACCGGCGCCGGCAGGTTCCACCACGCCGAACCGTCCGCCCGTTCGGTCTGCCGCACTGTGCGCCAGCTCGTCGCCGAACTCCTGCAGCTTGTCGCCGACCGGCCGCAGCAGCGGCGCAGCGCCAGGCGGCCGGCCGCCCATGTCCGCCAGATCGCCATGTATATCTGCCATGTGGCGCTGCAGCTTTCCTTCGCCGACATCGGCCAGGCCTTCGGCCGCGACCGGACCACGGTCAGCCACGCCTGCAACGTGGTCGAGGACCGCCGCGACGACCGCGCCTTCGACGATTTCGTGGCGACGCTCGAGCGCATCACGCTGTCCGTCTTCGCCATTTCCGGGGCGGCAGAGCATGAGTAGGCCGGGCGTGAACAAGCCGTCCGCGATCCCGGCGAAGCGGCCGCTGGCGGCGCTCCTGCGCTTCCTTGCAGCCGCGAGCGAGGCGGAGATCTCCGGCGAGGATCCCGTTCGTCTCGTCGCAGCCGGAGGCCGGCAGGCGACGGCAAGCGCCTCCGTCGTCACCGAGGCGCTTCGCCTTGGCCTTGCGATCCGCGAGGGGGGCATGTTGCGCGCCTCCCCCGAGACCCGCAGCCACCTGCGGCGGCTCATGGCCGGAGCCGACAACTATCTCGACCAGCACCGCGACATCGCCGAACGCACCCTTGTCACGGCTGCCGGAAGCGAGCGCGTCAGCGTCAACCAGCTGGAATCGCCGCTTGCGGCGCTGTCGCGGCTGAAGGACAAGGCCGGCGCGCCGTTTCTTCCCGAGGCTGCGATTGCGGCCGGGGAGCGGCTGGCGCGCGATTTCACCCGCGCCGGCCTGCAGCCGCGGCTGACCATGCGCTGGGAGCCGCGGCTCGCCGGGCGCGACGGCGGCGACCTCTGCCGGGCGCGCGAACTCTCCGATACCGCGCTCGCCGCGCGCGGCCGCCTGCAGCAGGCAATCGCGGCGATGGGGCCGGAGCTGTCCGGCGCCGCCCTCGACGTCTGCTGCTTCATGAAGGGTCTGGAAACGGTGGAGCGGGAGCGCCAGTGGCCGGCGCGTTCGGCCAAGCTGATGCTGCGCGCCGCCCTGATGGCGCTCTCGCGCCACTATGCGCCCGAAAGGAGCCCGAAGCCGCGCAGCCATTCCTGGGGTGCGGAGGGATACCGGCCGGAACTGGCCGGCCGCCTCGACCGGCCGGCGGCGCCGGATTGAGGAATGCAGCCGCGACCGGCGCGCGAGGCTAGTTGGTATCAGGCGGCGACCCGGACCGTGGCTTCCTCGCGGATGCGCCGCACCATCGAGCGCAGGCCGTTGGCGCGCTGGGAGGAGAGGTGTTCGACGAGCCCGATCTTGTCGAACACGCCGATCGCATCGGTGCGGGCGATCTCCGAGGCCGGCTTGCCGGAATAGACGGCGAGCACGATCGCCACCAGCCCACGCACGATATGCGCGTCCGAATCGCCCTCGAAGGTGAGCACGGGGTCCGTACCGCCGTCGGAATGGGTGACGAGCCACACCTGGCTGGCGCAGCCCTGCACCTTGTTCTGCGCCGTGCGCTTGTCTTCGGCCAGTTCCGGCAGCGCCTTGCCGAGCTCGATCACATAGCGATAGCGGTCCTCCCATTCGTCGAGGAAGGCGAAGTCGTCGATGATCCGGTCAAACTCTGTCATGTCGCGTCCAATTGGCTCCTGCCGGACATATAGTGCAATTGGACGGCAATTTGAACCGTGCGGCGGAACCGGCACGGCGGGAATATCGCGCGCCACAAAAAAGACGCCGCGAGGCATGGGCTGTCCTCGCGGCGGTTGCAAAGCAAGAAGTCAGGCAGTTCTGCGCGCCGGCCAGGCAAGGCGGCGGATAATGCTGTCAGCCGGCCGGGTCGGGCCGGGGCGTCGGGATGGCGATGATCTCGAGCAGGGCGTCTGGCGCCGGGGTTGCCGGTTTTGCAGCGACCGTGCCGGTAACGACGTTATCGGCGTCCGCTTCGGCGGTAGCGGCTGCCGGCAGCGGCTGGTCGAGGGCGGCGGCCAGTTCGGACGGGTCGGCGAACTGCGAGTCCAGCAGCTTGTAGGCGACGTGGGCGCCTTCGCGCGCCCGGTGGCCGAGGGCCACGAAGGCTTCGGCGCCCTTTTCGCAGACCTCCGGCTTCTGCAGGCACATGGCCGACAGGTAGGAGATCGCCTCGCTGGCCGCGCTCACGGTATCGCCGAGCTCGACTGCGGGACCCTGCTCCAGCTTCTGCGTCGCGTCCGTGTCGAACAGCGGCAGCAGCACCAGAACCAGCGAGAACCAGAACGCTCCCTTGATCAGAAACCACATCGCCTTGCCCATCCTCGTTGTCTGTCCGGCGCCGCTCTTTCCGGCCGCTGCCGTCTTGTCCGCCCCGCAAAAGCGTTTCGGACCGTCGCTGTGACAATAGGGGATACACCAAAACGGCCCTTTGCGGGAATCACTCGGCTTTTCCTCAAAACTGCATAAAATTTGAATCAATGCCCGCCGCCGGACATTTACCTCAACATTTAGCGATCGGCGTTAAACATCAAGGCAGGCAGCATCGGGGCAAGTCTCGGAAAGTTGGGGATTCCCTTCGCCGGCCTCCTGCCCGAGAGGTTAACGCGAACGAGAAAATGCCGCATTTCTAGACGCTTACCCGTCATTAACCACGAAATTCAAATGCCGTCGGCAACGGTTTGAAACGGCCCTTTTGGGCCTATTTGCCCCTTTTCCGACCCGGCCTGTTTATCCTTTTCTAAGCGGCCGGTGCGATTCTGCGGCCACATAAAAGAACAACTGACGGCAGGGTATTGCGTGCGTCTCTTGAGTGACATCGCTGACAGGATGGCGGCCTTCGCGGCAGCCGTTACGGGTGAGGCATGCGTCTCCACAAACGGTGACGCGGCACCCGCCGGCCTGCGCACGATCCTGCTTTCCTCTGCCGCAGCCGTCCCGCTGCTGCCGCTGGCGCTCGCAACCGTCATGCCGGTTTCGGCCGCGCTCCCGGCCGGCGCCGCGCTCGCTGCCTCCGGCGGCCTGCTGGCGACGGCGGCCTCGTCGGTGCTGTCGCGCCGCCGCATCGGCAGGACCGCGGCCGCAGCCGCCCCGAAGGCCACCGCCCTTGATCCGGCCGCCTGCTACGATCTCTTCGCCGGTCTCGTCACGCTGCACGATCCGCGCGGCTACGTCACCGACGTCCGCGGCCGCGACCGCGAGACCTATCTCCGCTCCATGCGCGATCCCGCCGGCCGCGGCTTCATCGACCAGATCCACGTCTCCGACCGGCTCGGCTTCCTGCAGGCGATCGACCGCCTGCGCCAGGGCCAGGCCCATGTCACCGTCGACCTTCGCCTGGAGCAGCGCCAGTCCGGCGAGGGCAGCCCGCAGTTCCTGCACGTCCGCACCGACATGACGGCGGTGCGCGACACGGCCGGGCTGCTCGCCTCCGTCGTCGCCCAGTCGCGCGATATCTCGCTCGAGGCGGAACTGCGCCACGACAGCGCCCGCAAGGCCGCCGAGGCGGAATCGGCCAACGACGCCAAGACCCGCTTCCTTGCCGCCGTCAGCCACGAGCTGCGCACGCCGCTGAACGCGATCCTCGGTTTCTCGGACATTCTCGCCGGCGAGTATTTCGGCAAGCTGGAGAACGACCGCCAGCGCGAATATGTCGGTCTCATCCATCAGTCCGGCGGCCATCTCCTGTCGGTCGTCAACACCATGCTCGACGTCAGCAAGATCGAGGCCGGCCGCTACGAACTGGTGCTGGAACCCTTCGCGGTTGCCGACAGCGTCAGGGCCTGCGAGCAGATGCTGGCGCTGCAGGCGCGCCAGAAAGGCGTGAAGCTGTCGAGCCGCGTGCCCTGCGACGTCGGTGAGGCGATCGCCGACCAGCGCGCGCTCCAGCAGATCCTGATCAATCTCGTCGGCAACGCCGTCAAGTTCACCGAGAAGGGCGGCATGGTCATGATCGATGCGGCCCGCCGCGGGCGTGACCTCGTCATCACCGTCAGCGACACCGGCATCGGCATCCCCGCCGAAAAGCTCGACCTGATCGGCCAGCCCTTCGTCCAGGTGGAAAACGAGTATACCCGCAAATACGAGGGCACCGGCCTCGGCCTGTCGCTGGTCAAGGGCCTCGTCGCCCTGCATGGCGGCTCCTTCACGATCCGCAGCGATGCGGGCGAGGGCACGCGCATCACCGTCTGCCTGCCCGCCGACGGCTCCGGCACGGTTGAGGCCGGCGAGTGCGTCTTCGACAATGACGGGGAATTTCCGCCGCGGCTGTTTCCCCGCGAGAGAAACGATGCGATACCGGCGGCCATGACGGAGGGAGACGTCTCCAACGCCAACAAGGGCAGCAGCAGGAGCAGGGGCCATGACGGCACGCGCGCGAAAACAGCCTGACCGCGGCGCCGGCAAGGGCAGGACCGCGGCTGCGCGCAAGCGGCAGGCCTCCGGTCCGGGCCTCCTCCAGCGTTCGCTCCTTTCGCTCGGCGCCTTCGCCGCGCGCCATCCCTCGATCGTCGGCGGCGGCGCTGCCTTTGCCGTCGTCTTCTCCTTCGTCGCCGCCAATGCGCTGTGGTATCAGCCGGGCGGCCATCCCTCGCCGATCCTCAAGACGCGCTCCGGCCAGAACACGCTGGGCTTTTCCGCCCTGCGCGAGGAACCCTCGGACGTCACCACCTTCGTGATCCGGCGCGAGGGCGAGGAACAGGCCGAGGGCGGCGGCGTTCAGGACGCCGGCCAGCCGAACGAACTCGTCCTCGACATCCAGACCGAACTCGCCCGCCAGGGCTTCTATGCCGGCGACCCGGACGGTCGGCTGGAGGAGGAGACGGTCTCGGCGATCCGAAGGTTCCAGCAGGAGCGGGGGCTTTCACTCACCGGCACGCCGGACGCGGGATTGCTGGCCGCACTGCTTGCGGACGCTCCGCAGCAGGTGGCGGTGCTGCCGACCGAGCGGCCGCTCGATACCGGCGGGGCGAGCAATGCGGGCACGGAGATCGATCCGGTCGCAGCCGCGATCCGCGCCGCCGAGGCCGATACCGTGGCCGCGCCGGCGCCGGCGCCCGCGGCGGCAGCGTCCGCGGCGCCCGCACCGGCACCCGCGCCTGCAGGCCCCGGGCCGTCGAGCGCGCTGGTGATGAAGATCCAGAAGGGGCTGAGCAACATCGCCTATGCCGACATCACCGTCGACGGTGTCGCCGGCTCCAGGACCCGCGAGGCCATCCGCGCCTTCGAGAAGCACTACCGGCTGCCCGCCACCGGCGAGCCGAACGAGCTGGTGCTGAACAAGCTCAAGGAGATCGGCGCGCTCTGAGCCGCCACACCTACCCCTTTTTCGGGGGCGTACCTCCTTTTTCGGAAATGAAATCTGCGCGTGAAACGTTAGAGTGCCGGAAGGCCGGCATCCGCCGGCATCGGGCGCGCGTCGCAACCGCGGCGCGCGGGATCAGCCTGTCTAGGGCGAGGGCGCTGTCGGCCGCACGGCGGGATATCTCCCGCGGGTGCCGCCTATCGGCATCTGCAACACGGGGATTTTCGCATGGCCAAGGGCAAATGGTACGCTTCTCTGGGCGATTACGGCCTCTTCGAGGACAAGTGGTTCGGCGAATTGCGGGCACACAGCCACACCTCCACCAAGGTGACGCTGGTGGCCTCGAACGGCCTCAAGATGAGCGTCGTCGGCACCGGGCTGAAGGTGAACAGCGATGGTGAGCCGATCTCGGGCACCATCAAGACGATCACCTTCTCCACCCGCTCCGGCGACAAGCTGAACGAGTTCACCGGCCTGAACGTCAAGGCCGCCGAGATGCACAAGTCGACCGTCAATTTCGGCTGGGAAGGCATGCGCATGCTCGTCCTCAAGGGTGACGACACGCTCACCGGCTCCTCCAAGTCCGACACGCTCTATGGCTATGGCGGCAACGACACCCTCAAGGCCGGCAAGGGCGACGACCGGGTCTACGGCTATGACGGCAAGGACAAGCTCTACGGCGACGCCGGCGACGACTGGCTGCTCGGCATGAACGGCAACGATACGCTCAAGGGCGGCTCGGGCAACGACATGCTGAACGGCGGCATGGGTCGCGACACCCTCGCCGGCGGCTCGGGCGCCGACCTGTTCCTGTTCGTCGTGCCGGAAGAAACCAAGGTTACCAAGTCCGGCCGCGACGTCATCACCGACTTCAGCCGCAGCCAGCGCGACAAGATCCAGCTCGACGTGATGGACGCGGATGTGAAGAAGAGCGGCGACCAGGACTTCACCTTCATCGGCACCAAGGCCTTCACCGCCGCCGGCCAGATCCGCTACGAGAAGAGCGGCGGCGACACCATCGTCTTCGGCAACATCGACAGCGACAAGACACCCGAATTCGCCTTCGCCCTCGACCTGTCGATCAGCCTCAAGGCCTCCGACTTCATCCTCTGAGGGCGGGATCGGCGCCCGGGGACAAGCCTATGGCGGCAAGTCCCCCTCTGGCCTGCCGGCCATCTCCCCCACAAGGGGGGAGAAAATCCAGCGGATGCCCTTCTGCCCGATAGGAACCCCGGCAGTGCGGCCGGGTCAAGCTCTCCCTCTTGTGGGGATCCCGGTCTCCGACTCCATCCTCTGAGGGCCTGGTCGGGCGCCGGGGGGGCAATCGTATGGCAGCAAGTCCCCCTCTGGCCTGCCGGCCATCTCCCCCACAAGGGGGGAGAAGACGCGCCGCACCCGTCTGCCCAATGTGGAACGACAATGGAGCGGCTAGGTTAAGCCCTCCCCCTTGTGGGGAGGGTTGGGGAGGGGCCTTCTTGGGGATGGGAGGGGCCTTCTTGCGGTTGGCGAGAGCCTTCTGGGGTTAGGGAGAGGCCTTCCTTCCATGCGATTACCCTGCGACCGCCGCAGCCCCCCGGTTGCCACAGCGGGCAGGGGCCGCTATTGAGCGCTGATGCGCCTGAAAACCGAGATCTTCGCCGCAGCCCTGGTCCGCAACGTCTTCGCCCGCGGCGACTTTGCCGCGATCGAGCGCAAGGGGGCGGCCGAAGGCGGGGCGCTGTTCATCCGCCAGTCCTGGCGCGACGGCACCGAGACGCTCTATGCACCTGCGCCGCAGAGCTTCTTCGACGAGGACGACAGCGGCAGCCGCCTGTTCGAGCGCCGGCTGGGCCGCCAGCCGCGCGAGGCCGTCTCCGACGCGCTTTCCCGCGAGATCCGCTTTGATCCCGACCTCTGGATCGTGGCGCTGGAGACCGAGGCGATCGACGGCCTCCTCGAGATCGCGACGGACGACCGCGGGGAAAGCCGCGGGGACGACGGCCACCCCCTGTTCCGCCGGTAACAGCGCTGCACCTCGACCTGTGCGAGAAGTAAGGTGTGGGAAATTTCTCCCGGCACGCACTTCAGGAGGTCCGTGATGTCTGCAGTTCTGCCAGCTTTCGTCGCTTTCGTCGCCTTCATGTATGTGGCCACCATGATTGCAGCGATCCGCGCCGAGCGGCGCGAGCGGGTCCGGGCGCAGAACCGGCTCTTCTGATGTCCGCCCTGTCGCGAGAAGGCCCGCATGCGCCCGGCCTGTCGCACTCCCTTTGCCTGCCGCTATCCCTGCGCGGCCCGTCGCCGGTTTTCGCCGTCCCGGTTGCCCGCGCCGTCGATGTCGGCCTGGCGCCGGTCGGAGCCCCTGTCCGAATTGGCCGGCGCCGGCGGCTGGCCGGCATAGGTATAGGCGTCGGCGCGCCGCCAGCTTTCCACCCGTTCGATGCAGGCCGCCCGTCCGAGATCGGCAACAAGCGCTGCGGCGCGATTTCCGCCCCGGGCCGCTTCCGCCGCCTCGGCAAGATGGGGGTAGAGCCGCGCAAGCATCATGGCGCTGTCTTCGGCCGGCGCGTCGAGCGCCACCAGCGTCGTTGCCAGCTGCAGCCCGGAAACGTCCAGCAGGATGCGTTCGCTGAGCCACTGGCTGCTGCCCAGCGCGTCGGCAAGCGTCACGCAGAACATGCCGGTCTCGCCGGCGCGGGCGAAGCGAACGATGAGGGCGAGATGAACCTCGCCGATCGCGGCGAGCCCGGTTGGGCCGGTTTCCGCCGGGGCCTGCGCCCGCACCAGCGCCTTGAGTTCCTCGCGCAGGTCCTCCTCGCGGGCGAGACGCCGGGCCTCCGTCGCCGCCGGCTCGACCGTGACCGGGCCGCGGCTGCGATGCTCGCGATGCAGGTCGACGAGGCGCTCGATCGTCTGCGGCGAGAGGTCGTCGCGGCATTCGATGGCGCGGGCATGCGCGGGCGAGGCGGTGTGCAGGATCTCCATCAGCAGCCGCGGGGAGAGCGCTGCCGAGCGGGTGAGGAAGATCGCGGCGATCCCGATCGGCTCGCGGGCGATGAACAGCGCCGTCGCCTCGGGCACGGCTGCGCATTGCGACAGGGCTGCGACCGCCTGGCGGCGCGCCTCGTCGCTGGAGGCGAGATAGGTGGGCACGAACAGTTCGTGGAATTGCCGTTGGTCGGATCGGGAAGGATGGGCGAGGCTCTCGAAGCTGGAGACCGTCGCCATCAGGACGATGTCCTTCTGCCGCCCCGGCTGCGGTCTCTCCAGCGCTCGAAAACTGTCCCCCACGACGCACCACTCTTACGCAAAGACAGCCATTTCCCGGTGCATTCCCCGCCGATCCCTACCGCTTTGGGATGGCGTGGCCTGCGGCGGGTCAGCGGTTCGAACCGAACCGCAAAGCCGCGTGAAATCCTTGATCGCCAACAATTAGACGAAAAGAATTAGCAAGATGTTAACCGTATTGACGCAACTTCTCGGACATAGGGATGGGCAGTGTCGGGGGCGTCCCCGTGCTATTCTTCCCTTCAAGCGCGAGCGTTGCGTCGCAGCCGATGCAACGACGTTTCGAAGGCAAGGTGCGATGCACCGGATCCCTTCGCCGCAGGCCCCTGTTCGGGGATGGTGCCGGACAGGCGCGGATGCGGAGATAAGGGAAGTCGCGTCGGCGATGCAGATGATTGCACTCCGCGCAGGACGGCAGCTGGAAGAACTTTTCCCCGATCGGGAAACCTTTGCAGCGCCTTTGCCGTTCAAGGTCCGGTTGTGGTGTTATGGTTCAGCGTGTGAAGCCGCAGCCCCGGACGGATCCGGTGGCACTGGCCCGTCAGGCGGGCAGGATGAGATTTGTGCAGTACTTCATCCGTCTCGGTTCTTGTAAGGAGGCGAGAATGGCAGACGTGGTACGAATTCAGGAACGCATGGCCCGCAGGCCGCAGCGCGCGAAGGTATGGCACGAGGCCCCGGCCGCCGTGCTGTTCTTCACCGGCGTCCGCTACGAGCGGCTGACCCCGGCGCTCGTTGCCGCAGAAGCGCGCGCGAGCCGGCGTCGGCCGACGAAGCCGGGCAAGGACGCCTGCCGCTGAGGCGAGGCCGGCCCTGCCGCACGGCGAACCTGCCGTGGCGAGCCAGCGTCGTCTTGCGGGCATCGCGCGGGCTCACGCGTCCCGGCGATGCGGGCAGGCGCGTCCGTTCGGCGATCCCGGTCGCCGCCTTGCGTGCGCGATACTGAAAATCCACAATATTCCAGGAACTGGCCGCCGGCGGCACGATCTATTCGATCGTGCTCTCGTCGATCGCCTCGCAGCCGGCATCGCCGAGGAAGGCGCGGGCCGCCTCGTCCATCGTCGCGGTCGGCACGAAGGTGCGCAGCACCGCATAGCCCTCGTCGACGGGCATCTCCACCAGGATCGACTGGGCAAGGGCTGCCGGCAGCGCCTTGCGGATGGCGTTGAGCTGGATCGGCGTGGCGACGACGACGTCGAGCGCGCCGGCCACCGCCGTCCGGTCGTTCATGCTGAACACCTCGTTGGCCGAGCTGTCGAACACGCCCACCGACCAGAACGGCACGCCGGCCGGCGCATAGAGCCGCACCGGCGCGTCGGCGACCGAAAACGCGCACGCCGCGACCCGCAGGCCCGGATCGTCGTTGACCAGTCCGCCGCGGCTCGCAGCCCCGTTCGGCAGCGGATAGAAGCGCAGCGGTTCGCCGAGGTCGCCGATCCGGGTATAGGCGTCGTTGCCGGTGAAATAGGGCACGGCGAGGATGATCAGGATGTGCAGCCCGGCCGCGCCCACCACCCCGACGAGGATCGCAAACAGGATGCTACGCATCGGCGCATCCCGTCCGCTCGATCGACGGCATCGACAGGTCGATGACGCCGGAACTGCCGGCCGTCGGCGTGTCGAGCAGCGTCATCACCAGCCGGAAGGGCCGGCCCGGCGCGACCGAGAGCCAGTTGCCCGGCTGCGCTGTGGGCGCGACATGCACGACGATCCTGCCGTCGGCCTCGCGCAGCGTCGTCCACGAGTTCAGCCCGGCCGGCATGCCGGGCGCCAGCGCCATCGGCCGGCCGTCGGGCGTGCTCGCATGCAGCGTCCACAGCCGGGCAGGGGGCGTCAGCCCGACGATGTCGTAGGCGCAGCGGCCGGAAAGCGCATGGCCGCCGCTGTCCTGGGTGGCGCGGAAGATCAGCCCCTCGGCGCTGCCGAACAGGAGCGCGCCGTCGCGGGCGCGATGGGCCTTGGCATAGGGATCGGCGCCGGCCGTCTGGGCATCGGGAAAGGCATGCCAGGGGCCGAGCGCGATCGACCCGAACCCGATCGTCGCCTTCAGCGCCCAGACGGCCGATGCCGTGCCGAGGCCGAAGGTGATGGCGAGCGCAAGGGCGACGAGAAGCGGAATACGGAACAAATCGGCCTACCGGTTGGACACGCGAGAACCGATCGCCACGAAGGGGCCGCGGCGCGGGCTCCGGCAGCGAGCATTGCATGATTCCGTTGCGAAAATCGATGACAAAGGCAAGGCCCGTGGGGAAGTGCGCCCTTACGCCCCGTTCGCATAAGCCCCTCATCCGCCCTGCCGGGCACCTTCTCCCCGCAGGCGGGGAGAAGGACGGACACCCGAAACGCCGTGACCTTGGGAACGAGGACGCCCGGATAAAGCAGGCGCCACCCTTCGCGGTCGGAAAGCCGGCCAGGTCCCCTCTCCCCGCTTGCGGGGAGAGGGTTAGGGTGAGGGGCAGCCAGGGCGAACAGGGTGAGGGGCAGCCGGGGAGAACAGGGTAAGGGGCAGCGCCGCGCTTGCCACCGCCCTACAGCGCCGCCACGCGCCCGTCGGCCGAAAGCGGCTTGGCCTCGTTGAGGTCCTTTGCGATCGAGCGCAGGAGCCTCGTCACGCCGACCGAGAGCGAGCGCGGGCGCACCAGGGCCGGAAGCGCGTTGTCGGGCTGCTGTTCGGCGGCGGCGGTGGCTGCGCCGGGCGCCTGCGGGCCGGGCAGCGGGTTCTCTATGCCGGGGATCGCGCGCAGTTCGATGCCCTGGTGGGCATAGTCCATCAGCCGCTTGAAGGTCATCGCCGGCAGCGAGCCGCCGGTCATGTTGTTGGTCGAGGTGTAGTCGTCGTTGCCGAACCAGACGGCGGTCGTGTAGTTGCCGGTGTAGCCGACGAACCAGGCGTCCCGATAGGCCTGCGTCGTCCCGGTCTTGCCGCCGGTGACGATGCCGCCGTTGAGCGCCGCCTTGCGGGCGGTGCCGTTGACCGGGATGTTGACGAGCATGCGGTTCATGTCGGCGCTGGCCCGCTCGGAGAGCACGCGCCCGGCCGGCGGCGCGTCGCGCGCGAAGTCGTAGAGGATGTCGCCGTCATAGTTCAGGATCTGGGTGATGCCGTGCCGGCGTGACTGCACCCCGCCCGCCGGAAAGACCGCATAGGCGGTCGCCTGGTCGAGCACGGTGACCTCGGAGGTGCCGAGCGGCATCGTCTTGTCGGTGCGGATCGGCGTCTCCACCCCCATCGCCTTCGCCATGTCGGCGATCGCCTCGGTGCCGAGATAGTCCTTGGCGAGCCGCACCGGGACGGTGTTGATCGAGCGGGCGATCGCCGTCATCATCGTCACCCGGCCGGCATAGCTGCGGCCGTAGTTCTGCGGCGACCAGCCTCGCCAGGTGATCGGCGCGTCGACGATGGTGTCCTCCGGCGTCTTGCCCTTCTCCATCGCCGCCGCATAGGTATAGACCTTGAAGGACGAGCCCGGCTGGCGCAGCGCCTTGGTGGCGCGGTTGAACTGGCTTTCACCGTAGTCGCGCCCGCCGACCATGGCGCGCACCGCCCCGCCGTTCTCGACCATGACAAGCGCCCCCTGCTTGACGTGGAAGCTCTCGCCATATTGCCGCAAGCCGGTCTCGACCGATTCCTCGGCCGCCGCCTGCAGGCCGGGATCGATCGTGGTGCGCACGATCAGCGAATGCTGGGCGAAGGGGCGGGCGATGCGCTGGACCTCCTCGAAGGCCCAGTCGAGGAAGAAGTCGGGCGCGGTCCGCTCCTGCCGGTCGATGACGCTCGCCGGATTCCGCCGCGCGGCGATCACCTGGCCCTCCGACATCAGCCGGCCCTGCACGAGGTTGGTCAGGACCTCGTTGGCGCGCGCGCGCGCCGCCGGCAGGTTGACGTGCGGCGCATAGCGGGCAGGAGCCTTGAACAGCCCGGCCAGCATGGCGCTTTCGGCGAGATCGACATCGGTGATGTCCTTGCCGAAATAGAACTGCGAGGCCGCCGCCACGCCGAAAGTGCCGCCGCCCATGTAGGCGCGGTCGAGATAGAGCCGGAGGATCTCCTTCTTCGACAGGTTCGCCTCCAGCCACAGCGCCAGGAAGGCCTCCTTGATCTTGCGCTCGATCGTCCGCTCGTTGGTGAGGAACAGGTTCTTGGCGAGCTGCTGCGTCAGGGTCGAGCCGCCCTGCACGACGCCGCCGGCGCGCGCGTTCTCGGTCATGGCGCGGGCAAGCCCGAGGAAATCGATGCCGAAATGGTCGAAGAAGCGGCGGTCCTCGGTCGCCAGCACCGCCTTGATCAGGTGGTCCGGCAACTGGTCGACCGGCACGGAATCCTCGTGGATGATGCCGCGATGGCCGATCTCGTTGCCGTAGCGGTCGAGGAAGGTGACGGCGAAGTCGCTCTGGTTGCGCCAGTTGCCCTTGGTCTCCTCGAAGGCCGGAAGTGCCAGCGCGAGCAAAAGCACGAAGCCGGCGGTGCCCAGGTTCATGCCTTCGCCGAGGATCTCGAACATCGCCCGCTTCCAGCCCTTCGTCTGGAAGCGGCGGAAGAAGATGGTGATCTCCTCCCACAGTTCGGCCAGCCGGAAGCCGGCGTTCCAGATGGTGCTGTCGATCCAGCTGTCGATCCGCAGGAGGATGTGCCGCCGGCGGCGGCGCGGCTTCTGCTCGGGCCCCGGGGCGTCCAGACGGTCGTCCATATGGTCGTCCTGCACGGCGGTTCATCCTCATGCGCGCGCGCCCGGGGCGCGCGATCTCTTGGAAAAGATATCAGGCTATCGCCACCGATAAAACAACAGGGTTTCCGATCCGTTGCGGCCGCGTTCACGTTGTCGCGAAGGCTTGCGCGCAGGACACAGTGGGGTGGACAGTGGCGTGGAGCGGTAGGGCCGGAAAGCCGGTTCCGCAGGCCCGTTCTCGCCCGTGCGGGCGCTTTTGCTTGACCTTTTCGCCCGCGGGGTCCAGTGGACGGGAATGAGCGCGAAGAACGAGGTGAAGAAGGCCCCCGTTGCCGACGGTTCCGGCGACGATGCGCCCTTCTGGCGGACCAAGACGCTGTCCGAGATGTCGGACGGCGAATGGGAGAGCCTGTGCGACGGCTGCGGGCTCTGTTGCCTCAACAAGCTCGAGGACTGGGACACCGGCGAGGTCGTCTGGACCTCGATCCGCTGTCAGTTGCTCGACGAGCACAGCTGTCGCTGCAAGGACTACGAAAACCGCCAGGCGACCGTGCCCGACTGCATCCGCCTGACGGTGAAGTCGGTGGCCGAGATCTCCTGGCTGCCGCCCACCTGCGGCTATCGCCTCGTCCGCGACGGCCACGACCTCTACTGGTGGCATCCGCTCGTCTCCGGCGATCCCGAGACGGTGCACCAGGCCGGTATCTCCGCCCGCGGCCGCACCGTGGATGAAGTGGGCATCGACGTCGAGGACTACGAGGACTATCTCGTCACCTGGCCGCTGGAGGTGGGCAAGGCGGCCAAGCGCTAGCCGCGGCAGTCTCCGTCGTCCCGCGCCGCCTGCCAGCCGCAGTTGCGGTCCTCCCGCAATGCCCGCGGCGATCACGCAAAAGTCATCGCGTCCATGCCATTCGTCATCTTCGAGCCCTAGAGCGGTCACGGGCGGCTCCTATCTTTCTCCCCGTAGGGACGAATGCCAAGGAGAAACAGAATGATAACCGATATTCATCAGACCCGTTCCGGAGGATTGCGCAAGGCGCTGGTGCTGGCGCTCGCCCTGCCGCTGGCGCTGCCCATGGCCGGTGCCGGCGCGCTGCCGGCGCTGGCGCAGGACGCAAGCCCGCCGCCGGCCGTCTCCGGCGAGCGCGGACAGGACATGTCGAAACGGGAAGCCCGCATGGATCGCGGCCACGGCGACCGCGGCATGGACCACGACCGTCGCGGCTACCGGCACGGCGGCGACCGGGACCGCGACCGGGCCCGCGCCCATCGCTGGCACCACCAGTGGTCGGGCGAGCGGCTGGCGACGCGCCTTGCCGCAGCCGAGGTCGCAGCCGGCATCAAGACGTCCCAGCTCGACGCCTGGCGCAGTTTCACCGCGGTTCTCGTCGATTTCGCAACCCCCATGCCGCATCGCGGCCGCCCCGGCGGACCGGGCGATCCCGGCGAGGGGATGCCGATGGAAGACCGGATGGACGACACGAGCGCCGGCGACACGCCGGCCGTCGGCCAGCAGGCGGCACCGGGCGATGCGCCGGCAGCCGGCACGGGCGAACAGGTCACCCGTCCCGATAGCCCCCGCCTCGGCCGCAGCCGGCCCTCCGGCTTCGATTTCCTCGACCGGGTGATCCTGCGCGTGGAGGACCGGGCGGCGAAGGCCGAGCGGTTGAAGACGGCCAAGAGCGAGCTCGAAGCCGTACTGGAACCGGGCCAGCGCGAGATCATCGAGCGCTACCTGACCCCGAAGCGCGGCCACGGCAAAAAGCGCTAGCCACAGGCCCGGCCGCCGGGTCACAGAGACGACGGATTGTGGCGGGGCGGCATGCACCAAGTGGGCGGCACGTCCGCCCCTCATCCGCCTGCCGGCACCTTCTCCCCGTGAACGGGGAGAAGGACGATGGCCGCGACGCCTCCGTCCCCCTCTCCCCGCCTGCGGGGAGAGGGTCGGGGTGAGGGGCAGCGCGAGGTGTGAGGTGAGGGGCGGGTGAACGTCGATCCGAAGATGGCCGCAAGCGGACAATCCGCCGTCGGCCTGCAGCGTTGTGCCTGGATGCATGGCGCTGCAGGAACTGCGGAGCCGGAGTAGCAGGTTTCGTCGCGTCAGAACGCGTCCCGCGCCCGGCTTCGCGGATCGTCGCTTCCGTTCTGCCGGTAGATCCCGCCCTCCCGCGCCAGCGCCCGCCAGGGGCGGGCCTTCCGCAGCACTGTCTCGTAGGCCGGGTCGTCCCTGTCGAGCACGGCGGTCGCAATCGCCGCCTCCGCCGCCTGCGGCCCATGCGCCGCCGTCTTGCCGTCCGGGCCGAGGATGCCCGCCGGGCTGCGGTCGCCGACCGTCTGCGCCGGGGTGGCGGCGCTGATCCAGAGGCAGTTCAGGGCCGCATGCGCCCGAAGCGCGATCAGGAACCGCACGGGGATGCCCCAGGAGGAAAACAGCACGGCATCGACGCCTTGCCGCTCGTAGCCGGAAAACACCTCGAAGAACTGCGCCTCGATGCAGATCGCGCAACCGAAGCGGTAGCCGTCGACCGCAAAGGTGACCGGCTCGGTCCCGGGCGTGTACCACCCCTGCAACTCGCTGTTCGAGAGATAGCGCTTGTCGTAGCGGGTGAAGAGTTCGCCGGCATCGGACAGGACGTAGAGGCTGTTGTGCGGTGGAAGACCGCCCGAGAGCCGGTGCGCGCCGCCGACGACCGCGAAGATCCGCAGCCGCCGGCAAAGGGCGGCGATCGCGCGCAGCTCGGCTTCCTGTGCCGCCCAGTCGAAGCGCGCCCAGGCCTCGGGATGGTCGATCTGGGCCTTGGCATAGCCCGACAGCGCGCCCTCGCAGAAATGGACGAGCCGTGCTCCGTCCCTGGCCGCCGCCGCGATCATGCCCCGTATGGCCTCCCCGTTGGCGGCGATGGCGGCGGAAACGGCGGTCTGGGCTGCGGCGATCTTCAAGGCGGGCGTCTCCTGTCTGCGCGAGTCGCATTGTCGATGCGAACGCTGCGACATGAAACCGGAAATCGCGCCGGCGGACGATTGAGGCCGGAATGCCGCCGGCGGCCGGGACATCCGCGTAGGAATGAAAACCACACGCGACGGCCCTGCCGCCCCACCGCCGTTGCAGGCCGGGATCGGCGCTGCCCGCCGTTGACGGCCGTCGGCGTTCCGGGCTAGCCCAATGCAGGAGCCATGCGCCGGGACCACGCGGCCGTGCATTGGGCGTTTTGGAGCAAGAGGCATGACGAAACGGGACAGCTTGAAGGCGCGCCTGCGGCAGGCCGAGGCGCTGCGCGAGGAGGGGCGCTTCGAGGCGGCGCTGGAGATCCTGGAGGCGGTGGCCGCCGACCCGGAGAACGGCGCGCTCGGCCCGGCCACCGTGCTCGGCCTGCCGCGGCCGCTGCACTCGGCCTTCCTCAAGGTGGCCAAGCGCCGGGGCGACCCGGTCGCCCGCATCGGCTACCAGCACACGCTCGTTCCGCCGCCGCGCCTGCTCGCGCCGTTCGGCCGCTTCACCTCCGGGGAACGCCGCGCGATCGCCGAGGCCGGCCGTAGGCCTGTCCCGCACCTGCTGCACCAGGTCTGGATCGGCACGGCCGCCCTGCCGGCGGCGACTGCCGCCTGGGCCGACCATGCCGCGCGGCACGGCTATGAATATCGTCTCTGGCGCGAGGCCGATCTCGCCGCACTCGGCATCGACGCCCATCCGGTCTTCGCCGCGATGCTGGCGGCCGGCGACCTGCCGGGCGCGGTCGACGTCGCCCGCTACCTGATCCTTCAGCGCTTCGGCGGCATCTATCTCGACTGCGACTGGTATCCCGCCCGCCGCGATATCCCCTTCCATGCGGTCCTGCCGCTCACCGGGCTTTCGGTTCTGGCGGAGGATATTCCGCGCGACACCGGCGCGGGCAGCCTGCTTCTCGCCAACTCCTTCATCGCCGCCCCCCCGGGCCATCCCGCCATCGGCCGCATCCTCGAAGCGCTTCCGCAGGCCGCGGCCGCCCTTCCGGGTGCGCCGGCCTGGTGGTCTACCGGCCCGCTGCTCTTCACCGTTGTCTGCCGCGGCGGCGCCGTCACGATCGCCGACGCCGCCCTCGTCGCCGGCACGCTCCCCCGCGGAGCGCCGGTCGAAGACGTGCTTGCGCTGTGCGAAGAAGCCGAACGCACCGACGGCGGCCTGCTGGTCGCCTGGAAGCCCTGGTAGGGGCGTCGATGCTCGTCGGTGCTGACGGGATGGATCGCGACGCTGCCGCAACCGTCCTTCTCCCCGCCTGCGGGGAGAAGGTGCCGGCAGGCGGATGAGGGGCGCCCCGCTGCCACCTTACGGCACGGAAAAGAACATGCCCCTCACCCCGCAAACGGGAAGGGAGAGGGGCGAAGCGCCGCTATCAAGCAAGGCCATGCGGCTGATGGAGTGGAGGACGGATGCAATCGGTGGGAATTTCCAGGCAGGTCCAGGATACCGTCTCGGCGCTTTCCGAACTTTTCGAAGATGCGCTTCTCGGCATCTATCTGCATGGCTCGGCAGTGCAGAGCCGGTTGCAGCCGCAAAGCGATGTCGACATCCTCGTGGTCGTCGCAGGACCGGTGACGGAACGCCAGCGCCGCGCCCTTGTGACTGCGCTTCTGCGCCTTTCAGGGCGTCATCCCCGTCGTGAGCCGGAGCCGAGATGTCTCGAGGTCATGGTGTTCGATTTCAACGGGCAAGGCATGCATCTCTATCCGGCGCAGGCGGAAATAGTCTATGGCGAGTGGCTTCGCGATGCGTTCGAGACCGGGGAGACAGCCGGCCCGGCGAGCGACCCCGAGAACACCATCGTCCTCGCGCAGGCGCGGGAAAATGCGATACCGCTGTTCGGTCCCGAAGCCGTCGAACTGCTCCCCGAAGTGTCGGCCGGTGCGATCCGCGCGGCCATGCGCGAGGGCCTTCCCGCCCTGCTGGACGGATTGCAGGGAGACGAGCGGAACGTCTTGCTGACGCTTGCCCGGATGTGGCGGACATCCGAACACGGCGACTTCGTCTCGAAGGATGCCGCCGCCGCCTGGGCCCGCCCACGGCTTCCAGGGCGGCATGCCTTGATCCTCGACCATGCGCGAAGGGCGTATCTCGGAGAGATCGTCGATACATGGACCGACAGGCAGGCGGCTGCGAGATCGGCTGCGGAACATATGCGCGGGCAGATCGCCCTTCTGCTTTGAGGCGCCCGCAGGGACGGCGGAGTGCTACCGAACTTCCACCCCGCTCACTGCACCAGCGCGCAGGCCGCCTCGTCGCGCAGGACGTCGATGCAGTCGGGCGAGCGGCGGAAGTCGTCGTAGTAGAGCGTCCACTGGCCGGCGCCGGCGGCGCGGTAGGGGCCGAACTTGAAGTACTGGTTCTCGCCGAGGCCGTGATCGTTGTGGCCGATGAAGCCCTTGGCGGTGACGATCCACTGGCCGTTGGCGAAGAGCTCGACGCGCCCGTCGCCGTCCGGACCGGGATGGGAATAGACGGCGAAGTCGATCCAGCCGGAATCGGGGGTCGGCAGCGGGTTTCCGTGACTGGTCAGGATCAGCTTGTCGGTGCAGCCGGGAAAGACCCCGCCGTCTTCCACGGGCCGCCATTGGTCGTCATGAGCGATGAGCGAGCGCATCTGGTTGGCCTCCGGGCGCAGCCAGACCGGCGCCTGGCCGCCCGCGCAGGTGGCGACGCCGCCCTCCGTGGTGGCCTCGGTTCCCGGCTGGTAATTGCTCTCGATCGTGGCGAACAGCCGGCCGTTGTCGAGCCGCAGCGCCAGGAACGGGCTGAAGTCGCCCTCGGCATCCGGGCCGATCTCGCGCTTCCACTGCGCGATCAGGTAGCGGTGGTCGTCCTGCGGGATCGGATCGCCGAACTTCACCGCAAAGCCGAACCAGACGCCCTTGTCATAGGGCACCCGCAGCGCCGTCTCCTCCCAGATCTCCGCCCTCTCGCTGCAACCCTCGCTGTCGGGCTTGCACAGCGGGCGGACGCTGAGTTCCAGCGCGCCGGTGCCGACCTTCTTCTCCACGCTCTGGAAGGTCGCCGTGCCCGCCTTCTGCTCGGCATTCTTGCGATAGTAGAGGCCGCCGGTCTCGGCAAAACCGGTGCCGTCGAAGCCGTCGTGCAGCTTGCGCGAGGCGGCGTCCTCGGCCGTCGCGGGAACGGCCGCGCCGAGAAGGACGGAAACGGCAATGAGGCGGCGGATGAGGGGCAAGGTCATGGCGGGCTCTCTGTTTGGGCGCTTCGGGCGGGCTCTCTGGCGGACTTTCTGGCGGACGCATGGCGGGCCGGACAGCACACAACTAGCGTAAAAATGGTTTTCGGCCTATCAATTTCGCGCGAGGATCGCTTCCGGATTTCAAGGCGTTAGCGCGGCTGCGGCTGTCACGGCGGCTTCCCTTCGGCGCCCGATGGCTCTAAACCGTGGGACATGAAGATCGCCTTCCATGCGCCGCTGAAATCGCCGGACCATCCCGTTCCCTCGGGGGATCGGCTGATGGCGCGGCTCCTGATCGAGGCGCTGGCACAAGCGGGCCACGAGGTGACGGTCGCCTCGCACCTGCGCAGCTTCTCCTCCGACCCGGACGGCGCGGGGAGGGCGGCCATCGAGCAGGCGGCGCGCGCGGAGGTCGCGCGGCTGACGGCGCTCTGGCAGGCTGGGGGGGCACCGGATGCCTGGTTCTGCTACCACCCCTATTACAAGGCCCCCGACCTGATCGGCCCGGAACTCGCCCGCCGCTTCGGCTTCGCCTATGTCACCGCCGAAGCCTCCTATTCGGCGCGCCGCAACCAGGGCCAGTGGGCGGAAAACCAGCGGCGGCTGGCGCAGACGATCGGTGCGGCGGCGGTCAACATCTGCCTGACCCGCCGCGACCGCGACGGCCTCGCCGCCGCCATCCCGGACGGGCGCACGGCGCTGCTGCAGCCCTTCATCGACCCGTCGCCCTTCGTGGCCGCGGAGCCGGCCCCGCAGCCGCATGCGCTCGTCACCGTCGCGATGATGCGGCCCGGCGACAAGATGGAGAGCTACTGCATGCTGGCGGCAGCGCTCTTGCGCCTGCAGCACGTGCCGTGGACCCTTTCGGTCGCAGGCGACGGCGCGCTGCGCGGCGAGGTCGAGGCGCTGTTTTCGGCGGTGGAAGGCGGGCGGATCGTCTGGCACGGCGAGCGCGGCACGGCCGGGATCGCGGACCTCCTGGTCACGTCCGCCGTCTATGCCTGGCCCGGCACCGGCGAGGCCTACGGGCTCGCCTATCTGGAGGCGCAGGCGGCCGGCCTGCCGGTCGTGGCCCAGGCGACAGCCGGCGTGCCGGAGGTGGTCCGCCACGGCGTCACCGGGCTGCTCACGCCGCCGGGCGACGTGGGCGCCTATGCCGCGGCGCTGGAGCGGATGCTGACGGAGGATGCGATGCGGCAGGACATGGCCCGTGCCGCCCGGCGCTTCGTCGTCGAGGAATGCTCGCTCGCGCGCGCCTCCCAGCGCCTCGACGATATCCTGCGCCGGCATGTGGGGGGACGCACATGACAGATCGCATGACCGATGCAGGGATGACGGATGCCGCATGGGCGCCGCTGGAGAGGGAACTCGACCGCTGGGCGCGCGCCGGGCGGGTCGCGCGTTTCTGGCTTCGCGACGACGACGCGGTGGAGCCGACGGCGGCGCTCGAACAGCTGCTGGCCCTGTCGGCCGGTCATGCCGTGCCGGTGGCGCTGGCGGTCATCCCCGCCTTCACCGGCGCAGCACTCGCCCGCCGACTTGCCGCAGCCCCCGATGTCGAAGTCGCCGTGCATGGCTGGTCACACGAGAATTTCGCCCCGCCGGACCAGAAGAAGCAGGAACTCGGGCCCCATCGGCCGGCCGACGTCGTGCTCGCCTCGCTGCAGCGCGGCGTCACGACCCTGGCGAACCTCTTCGGCCCCCGCTTCGTGCCGGTGCTGGTGCCGCCGTGGAACCGTATCGATCCCGCGCTCGTGCCCCGTCTCGGCGGCATCGGCTTCCGCGCGCTGTCGGTCTTCGGCCCGGAAAAAAGCCTCGGCCTGCCCGCGGTCAACACCCATGTCGACGTGATCGACTGGCACGGCACGCGCGGCGGCCGGGACACCGGCGTTCTCGTCGGCGAAATGGTGGCGCGGCTGAAGGCGATCGAAAACGATAACGAGAACGGTGAGGGCACGCTCGGCCTTCTCACCCATCACCTTGTCCATGACGAGGCGGTCTGGCGCTTTCTGGACGGTCTGTTTGCACGGACGGCAAGGCATCCGGCCTGCCGGTGGGTCCGGCTCTCCGAGATTGTCGGATAGGCGCGCCCTGGTGCAAGCGTGCCGAAATCGGCTTACGCGTCGATTGCGACCAGTTCCAGCACCTGCCCGTCGCGGGCGGAAAAGGCGTTCGGGAATTCGGCCGCGGCCTGCCGGTCGATCTCCTGCAACTCGGCGTCGGTGCGCCAGGGGGCGTGGTGCATGAAGGCGACGGCCTTGGCGTTGGCGGCCCGGGCGAGGCGGACGGCCTGCTGCCAGGTGGAGTGGCCGTAGCCTTTGAACGTCTCCATTTCCGCATCGACATAGCAGGCGTCGTAGATGAAGAGGTCCGCGTCCCGGATCAGCTTCAGCACTTCCGCGTCGAGGACGCCGGGCTCGTGTTCGGTATCGGTGATCATCGCCACCGCGCGGCCGCCCCATTCGACCCGGTAGCCGATCGCGCCGCCCGGATGGTTCAGCTTGCCGGTCTGGACGGTGATGTCCTCGCGCGGCGCGAGCACGTCGCCGGCGTGGAAATCGCCGTAGTTCAGGTGCGCGCGGCACACCTTGGGCCCGACGGGGAACCACGGCGGGCTCATGAATTCCTGCACCATCTGGCAGGTGGACATCTGGCCGGCAAGGTGCCCGGACCAGATCTTCACGTCACAGTCGGGGTTGTAGAGCGGCTTGAAATAGGGAAGGCCGATGATGTGGTCGTAGTGACAGTGGCTGAAGAAGAGGTCGACCTTCTTCGTCCCTTCGGCCTTCATCGCAAAGCCCGCGGGCGTGATGCCGGAGCCGGCGTCGAACAGCAGGACCTCGTCGCCGCAGCGCATCTCGATGCAGACCGTGTTGCCGCCGTAGCGGCTGAACTCTTCGCCGGAAACCGGAATGCTGCCGCGCGTGCCCCAGAACTTGACCGACAGCACGCCCTTTGCGCCGTTACTCTGCCGGAGCTGGCGGGGCCCTGCGGTCTTCTGGTTCGAATGCGGCGGCCTTCCAATCATGTTCATGTCTGCCTGACCTCTTCCAGTTCGCCCGGCAAGGCGAAAGTCCTAGAGTGCCGGATGCTCGACCCGGCCCTTCGCGCCTCGGTCATCCCCGCGTCCGACACACATTATATGGTGCGTCGGAGCGAGGTTTTTGACCCCGCGCAAATCGGGACCGGAATATCGGGTCCATTCGAGCATTCGTCACACTAACCTTCCATAGTTTCCGGTTGTACCCGAGGTACGGTCGGTCTCCCAAGCGTAGCGAATATGAAACTGTTTTGCGAGGACGAAGTTCGCACGCGGGATTTATGCCTTTCCGGGGCCGAAACCGCGTCCCGCGCGTCCTTCTCCGGCCTCCCTCTGAAACGCACGACTTCGAAAAACGTTCCAGGCCTGCCGGAGCGCGCCTGGCGCCCGGTTCTCGCATGCGCAACTGGGGCGGAAAATGCGTCAGTCGGATTTCCTTGCGCGGGCCCGCTCGTCGGTGAGTTCCATCGTCGTGCGGCTCAGGCGGCTTGCCAGTTCCCGCATGATCTCGATGGTCATCTCGGGGAAGTCGGTCAGAAGCTTGAGGAAGTGGTCCTTGCTGATACGCAGGGCTTCGAGGTTGGTGCTGGCCTTGACCGTGGCCGTTCGCGAGACGTCGCAGAGGATGGCGATCTCGCCGACGATCGAGTTGTTCTCCACCTCGGCGACCTTGATCTGCCCGCCGGGCGCTTCCACCAGGATATCGGCGCGGCCGGTGAGGATGACATAGGCCGCATCGCCGTTGTCGCCCTGCCGGAACAGCATCTCGCCGGCGGCGTAGTGCACCCTGTCCGAGGTGAAGGCGAGAAGCTTCAGCTTCGTCGGATCCACGCCCGAAAACAGCGGCACCCGCCGCAACATCTGTACCTCGTCTTTCAAAAGCATCGTCTTCGTCCGTCCCCTCGGTCGTCTGGCATTTTAGCCATATTATGACATTATGACACCAATTCCCTGAATGTCGCGTTGTCCGCAAGTTCGGCGTGCTTGCCGTCGCCGACGAGCCGTCCCTTGTCGAAGATCAGCACCCGGTCGAACAGGTCGGTGAGGGTCGTGTTGGTCAGCACCCAGATGATCGAGACGTCCTTGTCGTTGTTGTCGCGCACCAGGGTCAGGACATTGCGGCAGATCTGCTCCTGGGTGCGCCCGTCGAGCGCCGGCAGCGGCCGGTTGAAGATGTAGTAGTCCGACCGGCGCAGCAGCGCGCGGGCGAGGTTCAGCTTCTGGCGCTGCACCTGGGTGAGCCTGCGTCCGCCGGCCCCGAGGTTGAATTCCAGGCCGATCGACAGCACCTGGTCGTAGAGGCCGGGCTCGCTGAGGAGCTCGATCACCATGGTGCGCACTCGCTCCGGCCCGTCGGCGTGGCGGTGGCTGACGCGGCCGAACAGCACGTTGTCCAACAGGCTGGCGGACGCCATGTAGCTGTGCGGATCGTAGCGGTCGATCGCGCCCTTCAGGCTCTCCGGCAGTCCTTCGTGGAAGGCGAGCCGGACCTCGACGATCGTCTTCATCAAGTCGTCGGTCAGAAGACCGAAGCGGTGCCGCGGCTCGATATAGGCGAAGCTGAGGCGGATGATGTTGTGCTTGTCCTCGTCGGTCGTCTCGGCGAAATCCTTGCCCTTCAGCTTCTGCAGAAGCTGCTGGTACATCGGGATGTCGTCGGGCGTCATGAAGGTCAGCTGCTGGAAGAACGGATGATCCGGCGGCAGGCCGGCGAAGAGCTCGACGGCGTTCTCGGCGATCTCGTAGCCCATCTGGTAGAGCTTGCGGTCGAGGCCGGCGCGACCCACCACCTCGCGGAAATAGGCGTTGCGGCCGATCGCCCGGCCGACCAGTTGCTCGCCGAGGGCGGTGCCGAACAGGAGGTTCTCGCCGACGGTGGCCTCGATGTTGTAGCGGTCCGGCTCGAACGGCACGACGAGGTTGGAAAGCCCCGCCTTGTCGAGTTCCTCGCGGAAGGTGTTGCGCAGCTTGACGATATGGGTCGTCAGTTCCTCGTGGGTGTGCGGATCGACTGCCGAGCGCAGCGCCAGCTCGAGGATGTCCTTGGTGAGGTAGACGCTGTCGAGCACGGAGACGACCGAGGGGAACAGATCTTCGGGCCCGGTGGCGCCGGCGGCCTCGTAGTCGATCCAGTCGCTCTCGATGTCGTGGTCCGGATTGCCGGCCATCCGTGCCTCGCTCACCTCCCATTTGCGGAAGTTGGCATGGGCGTCCTCGTATTCCGGCTCGCGCAGCGGCGCGTGCTTGAGGCTGTAGAGCAGGTTGTCGCGCAGCGTGCCAAAGAAGAAATAGGCGTCCGAGGAGACATAGGTGATGCGCCGTCCGACGACGGATTCGGGCAGGCCGAACAGGTCGGCGTCGCCGATCGCGATGCGCCCGCTCTCCGGCCATACCGAGCGGCCGATCGCTTCGGCGAGCGCGTCGCCGCCCGCAGCCGCGCCGCCGATGATGGCGGCATATTCGCCGCGCGGGAATTGCACCGAGACGTGCTCGACCGTGTGCGCGCCGCTGTCGTCGGCAAGCGTCAGGTTGGCGACGGCGAGCGCGCCGGCCAGCGGCGCGGCCTTGTCGGTCGACAGTTCCTGCAGCGCGGGATCGATGAGGCTGTCGACCTTGAACTGCTCGACCACCTGATTGTACTTCACCTGCACGTCCTGGCGCGCCTGGTCCCAGTCGATCAGTTCCTTCAGCGGGCCGGGCAGGTCCTTGTAGGCGGCGATGACGGCCACGAGCTGGCCGATGTCCAGCCGGCCCTGCAGCGCGAGATAGCCACCGATCAGGTAGAACAGGAACGGCGTGACGGAGGCGAGGAAGTTGTTGATGAACTTGACCAGGAATTTCCACTGGTAGAGGTCGTAGCGGATCTTGAAGATCCGCCCGAGCCGGGCGGCGATGTCGGCGCGCTCGAAGTTCGAGGTGTCGTAGGCGTGCATCGTATTGACGCCCTCGACGATCTCGCTGACGCGACCGGCAAGCTCCCGCGCCGTCAGCTGCCGCTCGCGGCCGAGCACCAGGAGCCGCCGGCGCATGCGCGGGATCAGCACCGCCTGCACGGCGACGATGATGCCCGCGATCATGCCGAGCCAGACGTTCTGGACGAAGATGAAGAACAGCGCGGTGGCTGCCTGGCCGCCGAGCAGCGCCGGCGCCACGAAGGCGTCGCCGGTGAAGCCGCCCATCGGCTCCACTTCGTCCTTGATCATGCTGGCGATTTCGGCGCCCTTGATGCGCTTGAACTGGGAGGGCGGGAAGCGCAGCACGCGGTCGACCAGCTCGAAGCGGATGCGGCGCAGCAGCCGCTCGCCGAGGCGGCCCTTGTAGGTATTGATGTAGAGCTTGAACAGGCCGTTGACGACCACGAGCGCGAGAAACACCATGCTCAGCGCGATCAGCATCTGCAGCCGGTTCAGCTCGATGCCGGGGAAGAACACGACGTTGCCGAAGACGGGCAGGGCGAACTCGATTCGCATGAACAGCTGGCGCGCCGCCTCGCCCTCGAAGCCCTGGCCCTGGATCGGCCCGTTGACGATCTGCTTGGGCAGGTCGAACGAGAGGAAATAGGGGATCATCGAGGCGGCGACGACGAGCAGGATCCACAGCTGCTGCGGCCGCGTGTGTGTCCAGATGTAGTGGGTTAGGCCTTTTTCCATGAACCGATCAGACCGTAGAGATAACGGGGACCCGGACGCTTCGAACCCCGTGGGGCAGGGAATTCGCATCCGTATTGAATGAGCGACGCGCCATGGCGACGTCGAACTGCGATATAGTCATTATCGGCGCTCCAGAAAAGGCCGGCCCGCCAGGCACGGACCGGTTTCATCGCCCGAATGTTCGTTTGTTCCTCCGCCGCAGGCACGCGACGCGATTGTTGCCTCGATGATGCAGTGAAGATCGTTTTGGCATTGATTGCAAGGCCGTAGGCGGAGATTGCAACGTCAGGGGCACAGAAATCACAGGTGGCATCGGCTGCCGTATTCGCCGCAGACCCGGCGGCGGCGTCAGAGCGCGGCGCTGTCCTGGGCGAGCCTTGAGACCGCGGCGCCGGCGACGAGACGGCGCAGCAGCGCCACCGTCCTGGCCGCCCCGTCGAGATCGAGCGGCGGCATCGGCTGCGCCGGGCTGTCGAGCGCCGCCCCGATTGCCTCGGTCAGGCTCTGAGGCGTCAGCGCCCGCTCTGCCACGACGCGCGCGAGTCCGCGCTTTTCCAGCCGCATCGCCCTTGCCGTCTGCTCGGTCTCGCCGCCGGCCGTGAACGGCACGAAGACGGCGCGGCAGCCGGCCCGCAGGATGTCGCAGACGGTGTTGTAGCCCGCCTGCGAGACCGACAGGCGCGCCGCCGTCAGGAGGCTCGGGAAATCGGTGCGGAAGCGCACGACGGAGACGTTATCCGGTGCTGCCTCCACAGCGGCGTCGAAGGCCGCCTGCGGCAGGTTGGGCCCGGCGATGACGCACCAGCGCAGCGCCTGCGGCAGCGTGCGGGCGGCGGCGATGGCCGCCTCGTTCAGCGCCGCGCCGACGGCGCCGCCGCCGGCCGAGACGAGGATGTCGAAGCGCTCGGCCGCAGGCTGCGGCGGCGGGGCGGCGACGAGCCCGGTATAGATCACCTTGTCGGCGATCTGCGCGGCCAGCGGAAAGCTGTCGTCGATGCGGGCGAAACCCGGATCGCCATGGACGAGGACGGCGTCGAAGCGGTCGCGGACCAGCGCCACGCTCTCCTCGTCGCGGCCGGGCTTGGCGCGCTCCTGCAGGATGTCGCGCAGCGAGGAGAGCACGATCGGCCTTTTCTCCATCGCGGCAATCTCGTCCAGCAGCGGGATCAGTTCGAAGCGGACCTGGCGGCGGCCGAAGGGGAAGGCCTCGATGACGACGACATCGGGCTTTGCCGCGCGGAAGGCTGCAAGCAGCATCTCCCGCCGCCTCTCCTTGAAGGCGTCATCGACCGGGTTGCCGTCGAGGTCGGCGAGGCCGGAAAAGCCGGCGTCGCCCGCAACCACCGCCGGCAGTTCGACATGGCGGATGCCGGGGCCGGGAAAGCTGGCGACCGGCGTGCCGCCGGTGACCATGGTGACGTCGAATCCGTCCCCGGCAAGGGCCTGCGAGATCCGGCTGGCGCGGGCGAGGTGGCCGATGCCGAGCAGATGCTGGACATAGAAGAAGACGCGCGGCGCCCTGCCTTCTTTCCCCTCCATCAGGCGGCCCGCCATTCGTTCTCGAACAGGTCCTTCAGCTGGCGGATGCTGACGTGATGGTCGAATTCGGAGCGCACGCGCCGCTCGGCGGCCTCGCCGAGCCTTTGCCGGAGCGCCGGGTCGCGGACCAGCCGTTCGATCGCGGCCGCCAGCGCCTGCGGGTCCTCCGGCGGAACGACCAGGCCGTTCACCCCGTCCTGCAGCAGTTCGGGAATGCCGGAGATATTGGTGGAGACGCAGACGAGCCGCTGGCTCGACGCCTCCACCAGAACGTTCGGCAGCCCGTCGCGGTCGCCGTCGGCGGTGATGCGGCAGGCGAGTGCGAACAGGTCCGCCTGGCGGTAGAGCTCCAGCACGTCCTTCTGGTCCGTCGCGCCCTGCCAGGTGATGCGGTCGGCGATGCCGAGCTTCTGCGAAAGCGCCTTCAGCTGCGGCAGGTTCGCACCGCCGCCGATATGGACGAAGCGCCAGGAAAGATCGGCCGGCAGCAGCGTCAGCGCCTTGAGCAGGATGTCGTAGCCCTTCTTGTCCACCGCGCGGCCGACGCTGATGATCTTCACCGGGTCGCCGGGATCGGAGCCGTCGCGCGCCGAATGGCTGCCGGCAAAGGGGCCGAAGCGGTCGAGGTCGAGCCCGTGATAGGACAGGTGCACGTGGTTCCTGCCGTTGGCGAGCCCGCGCAGCCGGTCGAAGCCGGTCTGGTTGCAGGTCACCGTCCAGCGCGTGTCCGAGAGCTTGCCGGCCAGTTCCCAGTCCGGCGAGGTCCAGATGTCCTTGGCATGCGCCGAGCAGGTCCAGGGAATGCCGTTCATCAGGCTCGCATAGCGCGCGACCGATGCGGGCGTGTGGATGAAATGCGCGTGCAGCCAGTCCGCTCCGTCAGGCCATTCGGCGCAGAGCACGGCGGCCTGGCCGAACCGGCGGATCCGGTTGGGCGTCGGGTCGCGGCGGAGGTCCCTGAGGAAGGCGCGCAGCGCCGCGCCGAATCCGGGAAGCCGGCGGCACGCCGACAGCCCGCGCAGGACCCGCAGCGGCTCCTGGTAGAGATATTCGGGAAGGTAATGCACCGGCGCCCTGATCTCGTCATGGACCGGATGGCGCTTGGCATCGGTCGGATGGCGCATCGAGATCAGCGTCAGGTCGAAGCCGGCGCGCTCCAGGCCCAAAAGTTCCTGTGCGATGAAAGTCTCCGAAAGGCGCGGGTAGCCCTTCAGGACGACGACGATTTTCTTGTTCGGTGTCAATGCGATGTCAGCCTTTTACGACGGTCAGCTGCGCGCCGGTCTCCTCCAGCAGATCGCTGACGATCTGGGAGATGTTGCGCAGGCCCTCAAGCCTCAGCGCCTGCGAGGTCTGCGACGGCGGCGGCCGGTGGACCAGTTCCCTCAGTGCCTTCGCCATCACCGGCGGCAGGCAGGATTCCTCCGACGACAGCATGCTGACCAGCCCCAGTTCGGCGGCGCGGGTGGCGCGGATCAGCTGTTCCTCGCGCGGGTTGACGCGCGGCACGATCAGCGCCGGCTTGTCGAAGGAGAGGATCTCGCAATAGGTGTTGTAGCCGCCCATCGCCACCACGGCCTTGGCGCCGGCGATCAGCTCTTCCATCCGGTTGTCGAACTCGATCACCTCGACATAGGGGATCTTCGCGCCCTTCTTCAGGAGCTTCTGGCGCTGCTCGCCGGGCATGTAGGGGCCGAGCACGATCAGCGCCCTGTGCGTCAGGTCAGGGTCTTCCTTGTAGGCGTGCAGCACGTCGTGGATCAGCGAGGCGCCGTCGCCGCCGCCGCCCGTCGTCACCAGGATGTAGTCGCCCTTGGGCCGGTGCTCCGGCCCGGGCTCGTGCGAGACGCTGCGCTGCAGGAAGCCGACGAAATCCATGCGCCCGCGTACCTGCGAGGGCACGTCGAGCCCGATCAGCGGATCGTAGAAATCCGGTGGCCCGTAGACCCAGACACGGTCGTAGTAGCGGCCGATCTTGCGCATCACGTCGTGGCGCTTCCACTCGGCGTCGAGCAGGTGCGGCGCGTCCATGACGTCGCGCAGGCCGAGCACCAGCGTCGTGCCGCAGGCCTTCAGATAGGCGAGCGTGTCCTCGACCTCGCCGCGCAGGCCCATCGGCTCCTTGTCGACGATGAAGATGTCCGGCTGGAAGCTTTCGGCGGTGTGGCGGATGATCGCCTGCCGCATCTTCAGCGTTTCCTGCAGGTCGATGTGCTGCTCCATCGACGTGTACTCGCCGTTGCGCAGCTTGATGACGCTGGGGATCTTCACGAAATCCACGCGGGCGCGATAGTCGAAGGCGCCGGCGATCGGCGATCCGGAGATGATGAGGATGTTCAGCCCGCGGAAATCCTCGACCAGCGAATGGGCGATCGCACGGCAACGCCGAAGGTGGCCAAGACCGAACGTGTCATGGCTGTACATCAGAATTCGGGCGTCTTCCAGCCGTCGCGTCATCGCGCAGTGCTCATCGTACGGGTCAAGCGACCGAACTCTCCAATCCCGATATCCATGGCATATTTTCTCGTCACTTGTAAGGGTCGGCAGCGTCGCGCAACCCGTCCCCGAGGAAGTTGAAGGCGAGGATGACAAGTATGACGGGTATCATCGGATACAAGAGCCAGGGATAAAAAGCGATCACGCTGACGCTTCGCGCTTCCGTGAGCAGGATGCCCCAGCTCGTGATCGGGGGCCTGAGACCAAGCCCCAGGAAGCTCAGCGCGGTCTCGCCGAGGATCATCCCGGGGATGGAAATCGTGGCGCTGGCGATCAGGTGCGACATGAAGCCGGGGACGAGATGGCGGCCGATGATGCGGCTGCTCTTCGCCCCCATCAGCTGCGCGGCCAGCACGTAGTCCTCCTCGCGCAGCGCCAGAAGCTTCGAGCGGACGGCGCGCGCGAGCCCCGTCCAGTCGAGCAGGCCGAGAATGACTGTGATGCCGAGATAGACCAGGATCGGACTCCAGCTCACCGGCATGATCGCCGCGAGCGCCATCCACAGCGGAATGCTGGGTATTGATTGCAATACCTCGATGACGCGCTGCACCATGAGGTCGAGATAGCCGCCGTGATAACCGGCGAGGCCGCCGATGACAATGCCGAGCGTGAAGCTGACAGCGATGCCGATCAGGCCGATGGTCAGCGAGATCCGCGCGCCGTAGATGATGCGCGAAAGCACGTCGCGGCCGAGCCGGTCGGTGCCGAGCGCGAAGAACTGGCCGTCCTTGGCCGGGCAGACGAGGTGGAAGCTCGCCTCCCACAGCCCCCAGAATTTATAGGGGTCGCCGGAGCAGAAGAAGCGCAGCCGCTGCACGTCGGCGGTGTTGTCGCTGTAGACCCGGCGCAGCGTCTCCATGTCGAGCTGCATGGTCCGGCCATAGACGAACGGGCCGACCAGCTGGCCGTCGTGGAACAGCCGCACCCGCTGCGGCGGCGAATGGATGAAATCCATGTTGCGCGTATGCAGGTTGTAGGGTGCCAGGAATTCCGCGACGACGATCGCAAGGTACAGTGCCAGCAGGAAGATGCCGGAGACCAGCGCGATCCTGTGCTTCTTGAACTTCCACCACATCAGCCTGAGTTGCGAGGCCTGGTAGATCTTCGCCTGGCCGGCGGTCATCGCCTCCACCGAATAGGGATCGAAGGGGGCGGTGGAGACGTAGTGGGGAAGCGGCGCGCCGGGCGGGGGAAGGGGGGCCGTCATTTGGTGCTCCCGCCCTGCAGCCGGATGCGCGGATCGAGGAAGGCGAGCGCGATGTCGGACACGAGCACGCCGATGACGGTGAGGAAGGCGAGGAACATCAGGAACGAGCCGGCGAGATACATGTCCTGGCTCTGCAGCGCCTTGATCAGCATCGGCCCGGTGGTCTCGAGCGACAGCACGATGGCGGTGATCTCGGCGCCGGAGATGATCTGCGGCAGGATCGAGCCGATGTCGGAGATGAAGAAATTGAGCGACATGCGCAGCGGGTATTTGACGAGCGCGCGGAACGGGTTCATGCCCTTGGCGCGCGCCGTCACCACATACTGTTTCTGCAGCTCGTCCAGAAGGTTGGCCCTGAGCCGCCGCACCATGCCGGCCGTGCCCGCCGTGCCGATGATGATGACGGGGATCCACAGGTGTTCGAGGATCGACTTGGCCTTGGCCCAGCTCATCGGCTCGTTCAGGTATTTCTGGTCCATCAGGTGGCCAATCGAGGTGCCGAACCAGATGTTGGCGAAATACATCAGGATCAGCGCCAGGATGAAGTTCGGCACCGCGAGCCCGAGCAGCCCGAGGAAGGTCAGCCCGTAGTCGCCCCAGCTATACTGGTGGGTGGCCGAGTAGATGCCGATCGGAAAGGCGATGATCCAGGTGACGAGGATCGTCACGAAGGAGACGAGCACCGTCAGCCATAATCGGTCCCCGACCACGTCGGACACGGGCAGCTGGTATTCGAACGAGTAGCCGAAATCGCCGTGCAGCATGCCGCCGACCCAGTGCAGGTAGCGGATCGGCGCCGGCTGGTCGAAACCGTAGCGCTCGCGCAGCGCCTCGATCTCCTCCATGTCGGCGGCCTCGCCCATGGCGCGCAGCTCGGCGACGTAGCTCTCGAAGTAGTCGCCGGGCGGCAGCTCGATGATGGTGAAGACGAGCATCGAGATCAGAAGCAGCGTCGGCACCATGACGGCGATGCGCCAGAAGATGTATCTCAGCATCGATCAGGCGCTCCTGTCGAACCAGAAGGTGTCGGGCAGGTAGACGCCCAGGAAGGCGGTGGGATCGAAGCCATAGAGCCCTTCCTTGGGAACGTTCTGCATCTTCCTGGAGTGGACGACGGGCTGCAGCGTGCCGTTGACGATGCCGATGGAGAAGACCTGCTGGGTGTAGATCGACAGCATCTCGGTCCAGATGCCGGTCCGCTCCTCAGTCGAGGTCGAGCGCTTCCACTGCCGCATCAGCTTCACGAGTTCTGCCGCCTCCGGCAGGTCGGGCGCCTCGCCCTTCTGCTGGGCCGAAAGGTAGTGCAGGCCCCAGACCGGCCACTGCAACTGCTCGTCGCCGGTCGGCGCCAGGGCCGAAGGCGACATGTCGGCGGTCGGAATGCCGTTGTCGATGCCCTGCTGCACCGAGATCATGATCTCGCCGCCCAGCGCCCGGCTCCTGAAGACGTCGCGCTGCGAGGTGCGCACGTGCAGCGCCAGCCCCACCTGACGCCAGTGGTCGGTGACCAGTTCCAGCACGTCGGTCTCCAGCGTGCTCTCGCCGGCGGACTCGACGATGAGGCTGGCGGGCCGTCCGTCCGGCAGAAGCCGCACGCCGTCGCTCTTGCGCTCGGTCAGGCCGGCCTCGTCGAGCAGCTTGTCGGCGAGGTCCGGATCGAACTGCGCCCAGGCGTGCTGGTACTCGGGCTTGAACAGCGGGCTCTGCGGCAGGATCGTGTCGGCGCTTTCGCGGGCGAGCCCGAAGAAGCTCGCCTTGTTGATCTCCTCGCGGTCGATCGCCACCGACAGCGCCCGGCGGAAGCGCACGTCGCGGAACAGCCCGCGCCAGACCTTGTCGCCGCAATTGAGATTGGGCAGGAGCGCGACGCGCGAGCCCTGCGTCCGCTCCCAGAGGTTGACCGTGACCGGATAGCGATGCTCGGCGTCCTTGAGGAAGGTATAGTCGGCAAAATCGAGGCCGACGGACTGCAGGTCGGTCTCGCCGGCGCCGGCCTTGGCGGGGATGATGCCCGAGGCCGAGACGTTGAGGACGACCTTGTCCATGTAGGGCAGCTGCTGGCCGGTCTCGTCGACCCGGTGGAAGAACGGGTTGCGCTCGAAGATGAACTGCTCGGCCGGCGGCGCGATCAGGTTGCGCCACGGATCGAGCGTCGGAAGATCGGGGTTCTCCGGCCGGTAGGTGCGCGAGCGGTTGATGTGCACGCTCGTCCAGTCGTCCTCGCCTTCCTTCTCGATGATCTTCTTCAGCGCATCGGCGTCGGCATATTTCGGATGGAACTGCTTCATGTAGTGCGCCGGCAGCGCCAGCGTCAGCGGCTGCGGCGAGGCGAGCTTCAGCAGGAATTCCGGGTTGGGATTGTCCCACTCGTAGCGCACCGTCAGGGGATCGACCACCGTGAAGCGCGGCGGCTTCAGGTACGACAGGAGATCGAGCGGCAGCCCGCGCGGCCGCATCTCCTTGTTGTTGAGCACGTCCTCCCAGTAATAGGCGAAATCGTCGACCGTGAACGGGTGGCCGTCCGACCAGCGGTGGCCCTCGCGCAGCTTGAAGGTGTAGATGCGGTTGTCGACCTGCTCGAAGCTTTCCAGGATGTCCGGCTGCAGCACGAGATGCTCGTCGAAGCCGACGAGCCGCGCATAGCCGTTGATGGTCATCAGGCGGATGTCCTTCTGGCCGCCGATGATCGTCCGCGCCGTCCCGCCATACTGGCCGGGCTTGCGGCCCATGGCGGCGAGATTGACGACGCGCGGCACCTTGGGCAGCCGCTCGGCCATCGCCGGCAGGGTGCCGTCGGCGAGCTTTTCTTTCAGGAACTCCGGTTCCTGAAGGGCGAGCGTCGCCCGGGCCCGCGAGGGGGCCAGTGCGGCGGGAAGGCAGGTGGCGGCAAGCATGCCGAGGGCGGTTCGACGCGTGATCACGGGCGTAGCTCTCTCACATCCGCGTTGCTACGGGCGAGCACGAGATGGCCTTCGCCGAGATCGGCGGTTGCCAGGCCGTGTCCGTCGTCGTCCTGGCGGAACGGAGCGGACCAGTTCCGCATGTCGCTGGCGTTCGCCGTCTTGAGCGTCGAAAAGTCCAGCGGCCGGTCGAGGTCCGGGAAGGGCACGGCGGCCAGGAGCGATTTCGTATAGGGGTGAACGGGCGCCCGCATGAGGATTTCACGCGGTGCGAGTTCGACGATCCGTCCTGCGCACATGACCGCGATCCGGTCGGCCATATAATCGACGACCGCCAGATTGTGCGAAATGAACAGGTAGGTCAAGCCGAGGTCCTTCTGCAGGTCCTTCAGCAGGTTGAGGATCTGCGCCTGTACCGAGACGTCGAGCGCGGAGACCGGTTCGTCGCAGATCAGAAGCTCCGGCCCGAGCGCCAGCGCCCTAGCGATCCCGATCCTCTGGCGCTGGCCGCCGGAGAAGGAATGCGGATAGCGGTTGAGGTAGCGCCGGTTCAGCCCGATCACCTCCATCAGCGCGCTCACCGTCTCCAGCCGCGACTTCGGCGTGCCGCGCTTGTGGATCTCCAGCGGCTCGGAGAGGATGTTCTGCACCGTCATGCGCGGCGACAGCGAGGAGACCGGATCCTGGAACACCATCTGGATCTTGCCGCGCAGTTTCTGCAACGCGTCCCCTTCGGCGCCGAGCACGTCCACCGGCCCGTTGCGGTCGTGGAAGATGATCGAGCCGGAATCCGGCGTCACCGCCCGCATCAGCATCTTGCTGACGGTGGTCTTGCCGCAGCCGCTCTCGCCGACGAGCCCCAGGCATTCGCCGCGGCGGATGTCGAAGCTGACGCCGTCGACCGCGCGCACCGGCGCCTCGTCCGGGCGGCGGAACAACCCGGTCTTGCGGATCTTGTAGGACTTGGTGACGTCGCGCACGGAGAGCAGGATCTCCGGTCCCGGCTCCTTGCCCCGGTCCTCCGAGACGCCGAGCAGATGCGAGGCATTGACCGGCACCTCGCGCAGCGCCTTCAGCCGTTCGCCGGGCTTCATGTCGAAATGCGGCACGGCCGCCATCAGGCCCTTGAGGTAGGGGTGGCCGGGACGGCGGAAGATGTCCTCCACCGGGCCGGCCTCCATGATCTCGCCGTGGTAGATCACCACCACCTCGTCGGCGACGTTGGCGACGACGCCGAGATCGTGGGTGATCAGGAGCATCGCCATGTTGAATTCCTGCTGCAGGTCCTTCAGCAGCCGCAGGATCTGTGCCTGGATCGTGACGTCGAGCGCGGTCGTCGGCTCGTCGGCGATCAAAAGTGCCGGCCGGCAGATCAGCGCCAGCGCGATCATCGCGCGCTGGCGCATGCCGCCCGAAAGCTCGAAGGGATACATCTTGAAGGCGCGCTCGGGGCGGGTGAAGCCGACCATGCGCAGCATCTCAATCGTGCGCTCCTGGCGCTCGTCCCTCGACATGTCCTCGTGGATGGTGAGCACCTCGCTCACCTGGTCGCCGATCGTGTGCAGCGGCGACAGCGAGGTCATCGGCTCCTGGAAGATCTTGCCGATGCGCCGGCCGCGGATGGCGCGAATGTCCGGCCCGTCCGGCGACAGCTGCAGCATGTCGGTCTCGGTGCCGGTCAGCGGATCGTTGAACAGGATCCGGCCGCTGGCCGAGGCCGCTTTCGGCAGGATGCGCATGATCGACTGGCTGATGACGGACTTGCCCGAGCCGCTTTCGCCGACGAGCGCCGTCACCCTGCCGGGCAACACCCGCAGGTTGGCCTTCTTCACGGCGTCGATCTGGCCCCCGAGCATTGCAAACGAGATGCTGAGATCTTCTATCCGTAACAGATCCGCCCCTGAGATCATGTCCGGAGTTTCCTTTGGTTACTAAATGTGCCTGTCCCGATCGCAGGCACACTAGCGGAGCGCCCGCAGCCTGTCCATGGGATTTGGAAACGCCGTGCCAGTGCCGTCGCGGGACAGAAACGTATTCAAAATCAGATGGTTGCGGGCCGGCCCGGAGCGCCCGCGGCGCTGTAGGCGGCAAGCGTCCGGGGTTCCAGTACATCTTTTGCGCGCATCGAGCGCCGGAAGTTGTCGAAATAGAGCGTCCATTCGCCGGCGGCGGCGGAGCGGTAGGGACCGAACTTGAAATACTGGTGGGCGCCGAGCCCGGCATCGTCATGGCCGATGTCGCCGCGGACGGTCACCACCCAGCGGCCGTTGGCGAAAAGTTCGATCTGGCCGCTGCCGTCAAGTCCCGGCCGCGTCATCACGGCGAAGTCGATCCAGCCGCTGTCGGGCGCGGGCAGGCGGTTGCCGCGGTCGGTCACGACGATGCGGCCGGTGCGGGCGGAAAACAGCGACCCGTCGCCATCGCCCCAGCCGTCGTCGGTTGCGACCAGCGCCCGCATCTGGCCGGCGTCCCGGCGCAGCCAGGCGGGTGTCGCGGCAGGTCTGTCGGGGGTGGCGAGGTCGGCGGGGTGCAGCGTCGTCTCCACCGTGGCGAACAGGCGGCCGCGCACGAGGCGGAGCGCCAGGAACGGGCTGTAGTCGCCGCGCGCGGACGGGCCGATCTCGCGCTTCCACTGCGCGATCAGGTGGCGATGGTCGGCCTGCGGTATCGGCTCGCCGAACCGCACGGAGAAGCCGTACCAGACGGCGCGCTCGTAGGGGACGCGGAGAGCGGTGCGCTCCCAGACCTCCGCCCGCTCGCTGCCGTGGCGCCCGGGAACTGCGGCCGGGCGCACGCCAAGCTTCAGCGCGCCGGGGCTGCCGCGGGTCACCTCGCGCTGGAACTCGTAGAAGCCGGCCCGTTGCTCGGCGTTGCGGCGATAGTAGAGGCCACCTGCGGGAGAGAAGTCGTCGCCCTCGAAGCCATCGGCCAGCGCCGCCTCGAAGGCGGGTTTCGGGCCGGCCCCGCGGCCTCGCGCAGAGCCGTCGGCCATGTCAGTTGAGCCCGCGCGACAGGAGCGGGATGCGCGGCCGGTGGTCCGGATTGGAGCGCGCGTCGCGATAGAGCAGCATGACCTGCTCGGCCTCCGAGCGCGCGTCGCGGCCCTCGCCGTCGAGCGCCTCGGCCTGGTCGAGCTGCAGGTTGGTCTGGCCGGGCAGGAGCACCGTCAGCTTCTGGCGAACGCCGCGCAGCTTCTCCTCGCCGAGCGTGACCCATTCGCCGCCGGAATAGGTGGCAAACGTCTGGCTGGCGACGATCGGCTTGGAGTATTTCTTCGTCAGTCCCTGCAGCCGCTGGACCTCGTTGACCGCCGAGCCGAAGGCGGAGAAGGTCAGGCGGTCCCGCAGGCCGACATTGCCGAACATGACGTTGCCGACGTGCAGGCCGATGCCGTAGCGGATATCGGCCAGCCCCTGCTTGTTGCGGCGGGCGTTGAGCTCGTTCATCCGCATGGTGGCATGGCGGACGGCGGTCATGGCGTTCTGGGCGGCGACCTGCGAGGGCTCGCGGTGCCGGCCGCAGGGGTAGACGGCCAGGAAGCCGTCGCCGATGAAGGAGAGGATCTCGCCGCCGTTGCGGTTGAAGGGCGTGGCGATCGCGTCGAAGAAATCGTTGAGCGTGTCGATATAGGCCTGCCGGCCCTCCTTCTCCGCCAGCACGGTCGACTGGCGCATGTCGGCCATGACGAGGGCGGCGCGGATGGTCTCGCCGTCGCCGCGCCGGATCTGGCCCGACAGCACCCGCCTGCCGGCATTGCCGCCGAGATAGGTCAAAAGCATGTTGTCGGCGAGCTTGCCGAGCACGGCCATCTTGGCGGCGACCGCAAGGCTGTTCTGCACCTTCAGCAGCGCCTCGACCACGGTGTCGCTGAAGCCGCCGGGGGCATCGGTCGACCACGAGCCGACCATGCCCTGGCCGGGCGATTCCCCGAAGGACTGGACGAAGGCCAGATAGTCGGTGGCGCCGATCTTCTTCAGGTCGTCGAAGATCGGAAATTCCGACGGGGTCTTCGGATCGATGCGGCGGCGCAGGTGATCGAGGCTGTTGTTGAGCAGGTAGTAATAGGGGCTGAGCAGGAAGCGCGAGGGCTCTTCGTTCTCGCCGTCCGCCCGGAAGCCCTCGACCGTCACGCCCTGTCCGCGCATCCAGGTGAAACCGAGCGCATCGTAGAGCGGGTGCAGCATCGAAAAGCTCAGGTGGACCCGCACCAGCGGCAGGCCGGCGGCGGCAAGCCGCTCGCAGAAGCCGGAGACGATGTATTCCAGGCTCTCGCCCCCGAGCGCCGCCGTCTTCAGCCAGGACGAGACGCGATCGAGGAGGATATTGGATACGTCGGCAGGGCGCGTGTTCATCTTTTGTCCTTGTCGATTTGAAGCCGCGGGCTTCGCTCGGCGGGCGTCGTGCGGCCGAACCGGCGAACGCGGCCCGGAGCGCCAGATATAGGCAAGCGATCGTGGCAAAACCAGAAGTCGCGGCGAAGATTTGTGCCGGCCGGGCGGGAGATGGACTGCGTCGGCGGCTCCGGCTCGCCTTGACGCCGCGCCGATTTGCGCCCAATTGTCCCAGTCTCGACCGAAAGGGTACAACGCATTGACCTTGCTTTCTTCTTCCGCCGAAAGCCTGATGGCGGCGATTGCCGAACGGCGCGCGCGCACCGGCGTCATCGGGCTCGGCTATGTCGGCCTGCCGCTGGCGATCACGATTGCGCGAAACGGATTTGACGTCACCGGCTTCGACATCGACCCGGCGAAGATCACCGCCCTCGACGCGCACCGTTCCTATATCGACGCGGTGCCGGACGCCGCCCTGAAGGCCGAAAGCGAGGCCGGCCGGTTCCGCTCGACCACCGATTTTTCCGCGCTCGCCTCCTGCGACGTGATCGTGATCTGCGTGCCGACGCCGCTGACGAAGCAGCGCGAGCCGGACATGTCCTACGTGACGCGGACCGCCGAGGCGGTGGCGCAGACGCTGCGGCCGGGCCAGCTGGTGGTGCTGGAATCGACCACCTGGCCGGGGACGACGGACGAGCTGGTGCGGCCGATCCTCGAGCGCGGCGGGCTGCGCTCGGGCGAGGATTTCTTCTTAGGGTTCTCGCCGGAGCGGGAGGACCCCGGCAACCGCGATTTCGAGACCGCGACCATTCCGAAGGTCGTGGCGGGCGCGGGCGAGGCGGCCTCGGCGCTGATGCAGGCCTTCTACGGTGCCGTGGTCAAGGCGGTCGTGCCGGTTTCCTCCAATGCCACGGCGGAGGCGGTGAAGCTGACGGAAAACGTCTTCCGCGCCGTCAACATCGCCCTCGTCAACGAGCTGAAGGTGCTCTACGACGCGATGGGCATCGACATCTGGGAGGTGGTCGAGGCGGCGAAGACGAAGCCGTTCGGCTACATGCCCTTCTATCCGGGGCCCGGCCTCGGCGGCCACTGCATCCCGATCGATCCCTTCTACCTGACCTGGAAATCGCGCGAGTTCGAACTGCCGACCCGCTTCATCGAGCTTGCCGGCGAGATCAACTCGGCGATGCCGCGCCATGTGGTCGGCAGGCTTGCCGAAGCGCTCGACATGCGGCTCGGCAAGGCCCTGAGCCGGGCGCGCGTGCTGGTGGTCGGGCTCGCCTACAAGAAGAACGTGCCCGACATCCGCGAGAGCCCGTCGCTGAAGCTGATCGAACTGATCCTGGAGCGCAAGGGGACGGTGGACTACCACGATCCCCACGTCGCCGAGGTGCCGCGCACCCGCGAATACATGGCGCTCATGGGCCGCCGCTCGGTGCCGCTCGACGAGGAAACCGTGCGCGGCTACGACGCGGTGCTGATCTCGACGGACCACGACGCGGTCGACTATGCAGCGCTCGCCCGCTGGGCACCGCTGGTGGTCGACACCCGCAACGCCTTTGCCCGCCGAGGCATCGACGGCGACACCATCGTCAAGGCATAGAGTTAGTGAAAGACAAGGGAAGACCATGAGCCGTCTCGACAGCTTCATCCGCCGCCTGACGGCCCAGCGGGACATTCTCAACCACATCGGCGACCGGCTGGACCTGCCGGCGGACGGCCCGGTCATGGAGATCGGGCTCGGCAACGGCCGCACCTTCGACCACCTGCGCGAACGCTTCGCCGGCCGCCGCATCGTTGCCTTCGACCGGGCCATGGGCGCGCATGCCTCCTCCGTTCCCGATGCGGCCGACCTGGTGCTGGGCGAGATCGTCGAAACCGGCAGGGCCTACCAGACCGGGACCGCGGCCCTGGTGCATGCCGACATCGGCACCGGCTATCCGGAAAAGGACGAGGTCACGCTGACCTGGCTGCCGCAGATGGTCTCCGGCATGCTCGCCAAAGGCGGCATCGCCGTCAGCGGCCTGCCGCTGGACGAGCCGACGCTGCAGCCGCTGGACGTCCCCGACAGCGTGCCGAAGGACCGGTATTTCCTCTATCGCAAGGTGTGAGGAACGGGACGCACAGGCGTCGAAAACGCTCCCCGAACTTCCCGGAAAACCCCTCCCCAACCCTCCCCACAAGGGGGAGGGCTTAACCCGGCCGCGCCGCCGAGGCTCGCTTCGGGCAGACGGCCGCTTCCGGTTTTCTCCCCCCTTGTGGGGGAGATGGCCGGCAGGCCAGAGGGGGCTTGCCACAGGCAGTTCGCGGCAGGCGGAGGAGGGACTCCCACAAGTGGGGGGCTTAACCCGGCCGCGCCCGCCGAAGCTCGCCGCTCTGCCGAGGCTCGCTTCGGGCAGACGGGCGCCCCCGGGTTTTCTCCCCCCTTGTGGGGGAGATGGCCGGCAGGCCAGAGGGGGGACTTGCTCTGGGCGATTCGCCGGCAGTCCGGAGGGGCGTTCCATGAACGACCTGCCCCGGCGGCTCGCCCTATCGGCAGCTGTTGTCGCGATCGCAGGCGCGCTGGGACGGGCGGTTGTTGCGGTCGGAGTCGCGTGAGGACTGCGGCCGGCGATCGGGCTGCGCGGTATCGCGTCCCGGACGCCCGCGGTCGGTCTGCTGGCGGTCGCGATCCCTGTCACGGCTATCGTTGCGGTCCCTGTCACGATCCCTGTCGCGGCTGTTGTCCTTGTTCCGATCCCGATCCCGATCCCGGTCCCGATCTCTGTCCCGGTCCCGCTCGCGATCCCGGTTCCTTTCGCGGTCGGAAATCCGCTGGTCGTAGCGGCTGTCGCCGCGGTCGTATCGGCCGTCCCAGGAACGGTTGCGGTCGTAGCGCGGCTCCACCACGCGGTAGCGCGTGCGGTCTCGCTCGTAATAGCTGCCGCCGTAGTAGCCCTCGGAATAGCCGCCGGAATAGCCGGACGTCTCGCAGCCGGAAAGCGACAGGCCGAGCAGTCCGACCATCGGAAGAAGAAGCATTTTCGAGCGAATCATGCAGGTACCTCATCATCGACATCGATCGGCACAGATCACAGAACTGTGGCCTGGTACAGGCAAGGCGCGCCGGCAAATGAAATCTTCGGGAGGCGCCGCCGGCCGGGCCGCTTTCGCCTGCCGGCCGATACGGGGCCTCACGCCTTGTCCGTCTCCATCGCGAAGCGGCGGCTCTCGACGTCGGTGACCAGGAAGACGCGGAGCGGCGCGGTGCGGCCGCGGATCGAAACCTCGCTGTGGCGCAGGCCATCGGTCCGATGACCGGACTGGGCGAGCGCGCGCTCGGAGACGGCGATGGCGACGTCGTGCTCCTTGGCGGTCGTCTCCAGCCGGCTTGCGACGTTGACGGTGTCGCCGACGGCGGTCAGGCTCTTCGTGGTGCCGTAGCCCATCACGCCGACGACGCTGGGGCCGGCATGGACGCCGACGGCGATCCTGAGGCGGACGGAGAACTCGTCCCCGAGCTCGGTGTTCAGGCGGGCGATGTCGCGCACGATCGCGGCCGCGGCGGCGAGCGCCTGGCGGGCAGCCCGGTCGCGGTCGGCCCCGACCCCGAACAGCGCCATGGCGCCGTCGCCGATGAACTTGTCGAGCCGCCCGCCGGCCTGCTCGACCGCCTGGCCGACGATGGCGAAGTAGCGGTTGAGCAGGAACACCACGTCGTAGGGCAGGCGGGCCTCCGACAGGTCGGTGAAGTTGCGCAGGTCGCAGAAGAGAACGGCGATCTCCTCCTCGCGGCCGGGCCGGACGGGCTCGGTGGCGACGGGAAGGCTCGCAGCCGGATGGGGCGCCATCAGCAGCGCGACGCTGACATCGCCTTCAGGATGCAGCTGGCAGCCGAGCCGGACGTGTTCGTCGGCATGGACGCGGGCGAGCGTCGCGGCCTCGATCGAGCCCGGCGGGGGCAGCGGCGCGGCGCTGTCGAGGATGCGCACGCGACAGGTCGAGCAGCGGCCCTTGCCGCCGCAGACCGAATAGTGCGGCACGTCGCCGAGGCGGCTGGCCTCGAGCAGGCTGAGGCCGCGGGGAGCGCGGACGACGACGCCGTTGGCATGGCGGATGGTGATCTGGGAGGCCCGCTCGGCCAGCATGCGCAGGCGACGGAGCCAGAAGACCAGCGCAATCGCGCCGACGAAGAGAAGGTAGAAGGCGAGCTTGATGCGGCCGAGCCCCTCGGCCGCAGCCACTTGTGCCGGGGTCAACTGCGGGGCGGTCGCGGCCCCTTGCGCGAGCATGCGCCCGGTATCGGCAAAACCCAGAAGCGCCAGCACCGGGATGAGGATGGCGGCGGCGAGCAGATAGGGCGAGGCGCTCGCATACCAGCTGCGGAAGCGCAGCCAGAAATAGAGGCCGATGCAGCCGTGCGTCCAGATGACGAGAAGGGCCAGCGTCTGTCGCAGGCCGGAGAGCGGATCGAAGATCCAGAGGCTGCGCACGACCATGCGATAGTCGACGATGATGCCGTAGAGGGGCTGCGACAGGCGCACGGTGACCACGTGCTCGATGATCAGGAAGGGGATGAGCAGGCCGAAGGCCATCTGTACGGCCTCGCGTGCCGGCATGCGCAACGTGCGGCGCCGGTATATCGACCGCAGCACCAGCAGGACATGAACGAGGAGGGCGCCGTAAAGGACCAGCGTTCCCGCCGGATTGCGCCAGACGAGGGAGAGAAGCCAGCCGACGCGATCGGCGGTCTGGAGCGAGACGAGCAGCAGCGCATGGTTGATCAGGTGCAGCGCCACGAAGGACAGCATGACGAGGCCGGCGCCGAGCCGGAGCTTCTGCAGGAACCGTTCGGAAGAGAGCGCCGCGATGGCCTTGTGCATGGGTCGGTCCTGAGGGGTTCCCGGTTCTGTCCCGGCGTTCGGTGGCGAGATGACGTGAAGCGGCAATTGGTACCGCAGTAAAGCGATAGCAATCCGCGCGGCCGCGCGAAAGGGTGCATATTGTTAACGCTGGGTTGCCGATACGCGGTCGGCGCTATTTGCGGACGTGGCCGGCGGTGTCGGCAGCCAGCGTCGCCTCTGGTGACGCGCCGCCAAGACGGAACAGGACTTGGATAGCAAAGGCCTTCCGCGGCCACGCATGATTTCAACAGGCCGGGAATGGCGCCCTGGGGCTTGCGCTTTCGGTATCCAGTGCGCGACGCCTTCCGCGGACGTCCGTCAGGAGCGCGCGGCGCGGGTGCCGGGGCGATAGAAATCGCCGTACCAGTCGACGAAGTCCTTCACCCCTGCGGCAAGCGGGGTCGAGGGCTTGTAGCCGGTCAGTGCGACGAGGAGGTCGGGGCTGGCGAAGGTGCGCGGCGCTTCACCCGGCTGCATCGGCAGCAGCTTCGTCTTGGCCTTCCTGCCGAGCGCGTTCTCGAGCGTGGAGACGAAATCGGTGAGCCCGACCGGATTGCCGCCGCCGATGTTGACGACGCGGAACGGTGCCTGGGGGGAGAGGGTGTCGAGGCCGGCGGGCGTCACCACCCGGTTGTCCTCCGAGGGGGCGACGGACGACAGCTTCAGCATGGCCTCGACGAGATCTTCGACATAGGTGAAGTCGCGGCTCATCCGGCCTTCGCCGTAGAGCTCGATCTCGCGGCCCTCGAGGATGGCGCTGGTGAACTTGAACAGCGCCATGTCCGGCCGGCCCCAGGAGCCGTAGACGGTGAAGAAGCGGAAGGTGGTGGTCGGCAGGCCGTAGAGATGGGCATAGCTGTGCGCCATCACCTCCATCGCCTTCTTGCTGGCGCCGTAGATCGTCAGGGGCTCGTCGGTGCGGTCACCCTCGCGGAAGGGGATGGTGTCGCTGGCGCCGTAGACGGACGACGAGGAGGCGAGCATGAGGTGGCGGGGCTTGACCGACCGCGCCGCCTCCAGCAGGTTCCAGGTGCCGAGGATGTTGGACTCGACATAGGACTTCGGCTCCTCGAGGCTGTAGCGCACGCCGGCCTGGGCGGCGAGGTGCACGATGACGTCGGGCGCGGCACTTTCCAGCGCGCGGCGGACGCCGGCCTGGTCCTCCAGCATCACCTTGTGGAAGCGGTAGGCCGGGAACTGGATCAGCCCGGCATTGCGCGCTTCCTTCAGGGCGACGTCGTAATAGGGGGTCATCCCGTCAAGGCCGACGACTTCGTGACCTTCCTCCAGCAGGCGCCGGGCAAGGTGGAAGCCGATGAAGCCGGCCGCGCCGGTGATGAAATATCTCATTCTCAGGTCCTGTCGTCGGCCCGTCCGATGCCGACATATTCGAAGCCGTAGCGGCGCACTTCCTGCGGCGGGTAGACGTTGCGCAGGTCGATCAGGTTGGGCGACTTCATGGCGGCGTGCAGCTTGCGGAAGTCGAGCGCGCGGAACTCGTCCCACTCGGTGACGAGCACGATCGCCTCGGCATCGGCCGCGATCGCATAGGGATCGGCGCCGAACTCGACGTCGGAGAGCAGCGCGCGGGCGCCGTCCATGCCCTCGGGATCGAAGGCGGAAATCTGCGCGCCGTGGTCCTGCAGGGCCTGGATGATGGTCAGCGCCGGGGCGTCGCGCAGGTCGTCGGTGTTGGGCTTGAAGGTCAGGCCGAGCACGGCGATCTTCTTGCCGCGCACCGAGCCGCCGCAGGCGGCGACGACCTTACGGGCCATGGCGCGCTTGCGGTTGTCGTTGATGGCGACGGTGGTCTCGATCAGCCGCATCGGGCTGTCGGCGTCGGACGCGGTCTTGACCAGCGCCAGCGTGTCCTTGGGGAAGCACGAGCCGCCGTAGCCGGGGCCGGCATGCAGGAACTTGTCGCCGATGCGCTTGTCGTAGCCGATGCCCTTGGCCACCTTCTGCACGTCGGCGCCGAGGCGCTCGCAGAGATCGGCGATCTCGTTGATGAAGGTGATCTTCATGGCGAGGAAGGCGTTGGCGGCGTACTTGATCAGCTCCGAGGTGCGGCGCTCGCAGAAGAACAGCGGGCCCTCGTTCAGGTGCAGCGGGCGGTAGACCTCGCTCATCACCTCGATGGCGCGCGGCTCGTCGGTGCCGACGACGATGCGGTCGGGACGCTTGAAGTCGCCGATGGCCGCGCCCTCGCGCAAAAATTCCGGGTTGGAGACGACCGAGAAATCGGCGTCCGGATTGGCCTCGCGGATGATCTGCTCGACCTCGTCGCCGGTGCCGACCGGAACCGTCGACTTGGTGACGACGACGGTGTAGCCGTCGATTGCCTTGGCGATCTGGCGCGCGGCGGCATAGACATAGGTGAGGTCGGCATGGCCGTCGCCGCGGCGCGACGGCGTGCCGACGGCGATGAACACGACGTCGGCCCAGGCGACCGCCTGCTCGAGATCGGTGGTGAAGTTCAGCCGGCCGGCCTCGACATTCGACTTGACGAGCTCCTGCAGGCCCGGCTCGTAGATCGGGATGTCGCCCTTGCGCAGTGCCTCGATCTTCTCGGCCACGTTGTCGACGCACACGACGTCATGGCCGAAGTCCGCAAAGCAAACACCCGAAACAAGGCCGACATAGCCGGCGCCAATCATCACTATCCGCATGTGAGTTCCATCGTCTGGTCTGGTTCCGCAAGCAGCGGTCGAAAGGAAATGCCGGCGATCCGGCGGTTCGGATCGAACTTCTATTCATCCGGCGGCAGAAAGAAAGTCATTTTTTGAGGAGGCGGGCGGTTGTGCCCCAAACCTTGCAGGGCCCGGTTGCGGCGGCGGGCCTGCGGCAATGCGGCATTTTCAATGCGTCGTGTCTTTCCCCCGCCGGGCCGCGCCGGTTCCTGTTCCGGGATCCTGCCGGGGCGCGACGTTGCCCCAGGCGATCTCGACCATGTGGTGGACCGTGTCGGCCTCGGCTGCGGCGAAATAGACGGAGGTCCAGCCCTTGTGGCCCCAGCCGCCGGGCACGGCGGCGCAGAGGCCGGGCTCGGTTTCCGTCAGCATCGCCTGCTGGCCGCGCGTCAGCTTGATAACGGCGCGCCCGGGTTCCGGCAAGGCGAGGAAGATACGCCCGCCCACCCGGAAGTCGCGCTTGCCGAAATGGGCACTTTCCTCCGCGCCGGGCATGGCCAGCGCCATCTGGACGAGATCTTCTGATGTCATGATGGAAGGTAGCACGGATCGGGCCCCGCAGAAAGCAGGCGGCGCGGGGCGAGCGGGTGGAGAATTCGCATCAAATAGGAAAATAATCCTTGACGGCGTGACGGTGGTTTGGTAGGGTCTTGCTACGGTCGGAAAAGTGCGGGCGGAGAGATCCCCCAAAAGTCCGGTTGGTGCGGCCAGTCCCGGCGGAAGCGAGATCGACGCCGGGAGACGCGCAGGCAAGAAACGTTCGCGTGACACGGACGATTTCACTGTAAAGCAGTGGGATTGCCGGTGCGGACGGTGCCGGACCCCTCGAGCGGCGATATCCGCCCGCCGGCCGATCGGCAGCGGTTTTGGCCCGTGTCCCGGGCCTGGTGGCCGGCGAGAGACCGGACACAGAGACCAAAAGAGAGATCCAATAGAGATCGAAATGACGAGATGCAGGGCGCCCGTCCGGTTCGGACCGCGGCGCCTTTTTTCGTGCGGAGCTTCCCATGGATGAATTCGACGAGGTCGACCTGCGGCTGTTCGGGGCGGCGGAGCCTGCCTGCGATGGACTGGCCGCGGCCGGTTTGGCCGACGGAGCAGAGACGGCGACCCTCGTGCTCGACCTGAAGGCGGAGCCCGGCGGCGATCCGCTCGACGACATGCAGGCGATGCTGTCCCAGATGACGAAGGAGCTGCGCGAGCGCTTCCAGCGCTTCCAGAGCCAGCGCCGCACTGCCGAGCAGATGGCGGCGGAGGCCGACGACGAGGCCGGGCGCAAGCTCGGCCAGGCCGACGCCAAGGCCGCGATTGAGGCGGTGTCGCTGATCGTGCGTACGCTGGAGAAGATCGACAGCCTTCAGCGCACGATCCTGAGCGAGCGGCGCGACGCGGTCGAACTGGCCTGCGAGGCCGCGGACTTCGACGCGGTGGTTGCCGAGTTCGACCGGCGGGTGGAGGAGAAGGCAAACGCCTATCTCGAGCGATGGAAGGCGGACTATGAAGAGAGCGCGCGGCGGGCGGCCGACGGCGGGACCGTGGATGGCGGGGGAACGGGCGCCGCGGGGCCCGGCGGCGACGGCGAGAACGGCCCGTAGCCGGCGGCGGCTGGAAGACAGGATCGAGCGCGGATTGCAGAAGGCGACCGACCGGATGGCGAGAGACGCGGACCGGAGCCGTGCACGGCGTGAGGCGACCGTTGCGGATGCGCTGGGGTGCCTGGATGCGCTGGAACGGCAGATCGGGCGGCACAAGGCGGGCGCGGTGCGGGACGAGGCGGGCGGCGAGGGCCGGCCGGCGGCGATCGCGACCGGTGCGGCCGGAGATCGTGACGGGCAGGCCGGGTACGTGTCCGCTGTCGACGGTTCGGCGGCTGCGGCCTTCGGTGCGCCGTCGTCTCCTGGCGAGGGGGCGGCTGCCCCTCATCCGCCTGCCGGCACCTTCTCCCCGCAGGCGGGGAGAAGGGAGACTGACGCGACGGCGGTGTCTGGTGCTTCCGGTCCTTCCGGTGGCGGTGGCGGTGCGGTCGAGCGGCACGATGCGGGTGAAGCGGGGGCGGGCGGAGAGGCCCGGCTGGCGGTCGCGGCGGACGGGCCGGAACGCGATGGCGACGTCGCTGACCTCGACGGGAATCCCGCCGCCATGTTCGGCGGGCGGCCGATCAGCGGCGAACGGCTCGGCCGGTCGTTCCGGCTCTGGGCGCTGGAGCGCCATCCCGCCCAGGAGGCGCCGAAGGGCGACTGGCGGGTGTGGCTGCTGATGGGCGGGCGCGGATCGGGAAAGACCAGGGCCGGCGCCGAATGGGTGCACGAGGTGGCGCGCCGGACGGCGAAGCTGCGGATCGCGCTGGTGGCCGAGACGCTGGGCGACGCGCGCGAGGTGATGATCGACGGCGTTTCCGGCATCTGCCGGATCGCCCGCAGGGACCGGCCGGAATTCGAGGCCTCGCGGCGCCGGCTCGTCTGGCCGAACGGGACGATCGCGCAGATCTTCTCGTCGGAAGACCCCGAGAGCCTGCGCGGGCCGCAGTTCCATCTTGCCTGGTGCGACGAGCTCGGCAAGTGGCGGCATGCGCAGGAGACCTGGGACATGCTGCAGTTCGGGCTGCGGCTCGGCGACAGGCCGCGCGCGCTGGTGACGACGACGCCGCGGGCAATCCCGCTCCTGCGGACGCTCGCCATCGACCGGAGGACGGCGCTCGAGCGCATCCGGACGGCCGACAACGCGAAAAATCTCGCGGCCGGCTTCATCGAGGCGCTGAACGAGCGCTATGGCGGCACGCGGCTCGGGCGGCAGGAACTGGACGGCGAACTGATCACCGACCGCGAGGACGCGCTCTGGACCCGCGAACGGCTGGAGGCGGTGCGCCAGCGACCTGCAGGCCCCCATTCCAGGGCCCATGCCGGGCCCCATGCCGGCCCTCTGTCGCGCATCGTCGTGGCGGTCGATCCGCCGGCGACGGCCTCTGCGCAATCCTGCTGCGGCATCGTCGTGGCGGGGCTGGACACGGCGGGGCGGGCGGTGGTGCTCGCCGATCGCTCGGTCACCGGCGCCAGCCCGGCGGGATGGGCGGGCGCGGTGGTGCAGGCCTTCCGGCGCTTCGATGCCGACCGCATCGTCGCCGAGGTGAACCAGGGCGGCGACATGGTGACGGCTATGCTGCGGAGCATCGACGCCGACCTGCCGGTGACGACGGTGCGAGCGACGCGGGGCAAGTTCCTGCGCGCCGAGCCGGTGGCGGCGCTCTACGAGCAGGGCCGGGTGCTGCATGCCACGGCCTTTGCCGAGCTCGAGGACCAGATGTGCGACTTCGGCCCGGACGGACTGTCCTCCGGCCGCTCGCCGGACCGGCTCGACGCGCTCGTCTGGGCGCTGACGGCGCTGGTGCTCGAACGGCATGGCGAACCGCGGGTGAGAGGGATCTGAACGGGATCCGCCACGGGACGCGTCAAGGGCGCAAGAGGCGCCATCTGCAGTTTTATGGTGTGTATATTAGTCTTGACTGATATAGTGAGGCTGCGTCGGGCGGCGCGGCCAGGGACGCTGCGAAGGCGCGGGTTTCGTGCGACCGGTGCGACGGACGCAATGAGCGTGCCCATGCCGGCGTTCGTGCGGACGCAGGCCTTTCGGGCCGGGCGGATGGAGGGGAGAATGGCCATCAACAGAACATCGTTCTTCGACTACGTGCGTGGCCATCTCTTCGACGGCTCGCTGAAGCAGGCCCAGGTCGACGGGCTGACGGCGATCCTTGACAAGTGGGAAAAGGAGATGCCGGGCGCCGACGACCGCTGGCTCGCCTACATGCTGGCGACCGCGCATCACGAGACGGGCCGGACGATGCAGCCGGTGCGCGAGACCTTTGCCAAAAGCGACGACCGGGCGATCGCGCTCCTCGAGCGGGCCTTCCGGGCCGGCAGGCTGCCCTGGGTGAGCCGGCCTTACTGGCGCAGGGACGCCGACGGCAAGAGCTGGCTGGGGCGCGGCCTCGTCCAGCTCACCCACAAGGCGAACTACGAGAAGATGGCCGAAGCGACCGGGCTCGACCTCACCGGCAGGCCGGACCGGGCGATGGAGCTGAAGACCGCGGTCGACATCCTCTTCTACGGCATGATCCACGGCTCCTTCACCGGCAGGAAGCTCGCCGACTATTTCGCCGGGCGCAAGCAGCAATGGGACAACGCCCGCCGCATCATCAACGGCGAGGACAAGATGATGCTGGTGGCGAGCTACGCCCGGGAATACTACGCCGCGATCAGCTACACGACCGCGTGAGGGGTCAAGGCAGGGGGATAGGACGTGCGGGGGCAGGAGGGCGGCAACGGGGGAGACTGGCTCGCACCTCCGTCATGCCGGCCCCCGAGCCGGTATTCGACCCGCGCAAGTCGTTGCGCGAAAAGAGCATTTTTCGCGCCGCGGACGCGGCGCTGCTGGACCCCGGATCGGGTCCGGGGTGACGGGGGTATGGGTGGTGCGCCTTGCTTCAAGGGCGGCGCTGGTAGGTGGGCCGATTGCTTCGGCCGGGGATGACGCGGACGGCGGGGCAGGCTCTTTCCTCTCCGTCATACCGGCCCCCGAGTCGGTATCCAGCCCGCGCAAGTCGTTGCGCGAAAAGAGCATTTCCCGCGCCGCGGACGCGGCGCTACTGGACCCCGGATCGGGTCCGGGGTGACGGGGTTATGGGTGGTGCGCCTTGCTTCAAGGGCGGTGCTGGCAGGTGGGGCGGTTGCGTCGGTTCGGCATGACGCGGACGGCGGGGCAGGCTCTTTCCTCTTCGTCATACCGGCCCCCGAGTCTGTACCCAGCCCGCGCAAGTCGTTGCGCGAAAGGAGCATTTTCCGCGCCGCGGACGCGGCGCTGCTGGACCCCGGATCGGGTCCGGGGTGACGGGGGTATGGGTGGTGCGCCTTGCTTGAAGGGCGGTGTTGGCAGGCGGGTCGGTTGCTTTGGGCGCGGCATGACGCGGTGGCGGGGTAGCCCTTGCTCCTGTCATGCCGGCCCGCGGGCCGGTATCCTTCACGCGCAAACCCCTTGTGCGGATGAGCCTTTTCCGTGCCGCGGACGCGGCGCTGCCGGGTCCCGGATCGGGGCCGGGGTGACGGAGGCGTGAGTTGTGGGCGTCGCGTCAGGGGCGGCGTCGGGTTGGATCGAACAGGGACGAACCTTCATGAGATTTCAGTTTCTTCAGGCCTGGCGGCGCGCCGGGGCGAATGCGGCTGCGGTGCCCGAGACCAAGGCGGGCGGCTTCGTGACGCTGACGGCCGAGGCGCGGGCGCGCTGGACGAGCCGCAGCTACGCCGCTTTGGCCCGCGAGGGCTTCATGCGCAATCCGGTGGCGCACCGGGCGGTCCGGATGATCGCCGAGGCGGCCGCCTCGGTTCCCTGGCTGGTCTACGCGGGCGAGGACGAGCTTGCCGACGATCCCGCGGCAGGACTGTTGTCCCGGCCGAACGGGCGGATGGGCGGCAACGAATTCTTCGAGGCGCTCTACGGCCACCTGCAGATCTCCGGCAACGCCTTCGTCGAGGGCGTGCGGATCGGCGGGGACCTGCGCGAACTGCACCTGCTTCGCCCCGACCGGGTACGGGTGATCGAGGGCCGCGACGGCTGGCCCGAGGCCTATGAATACCGGGCGGGCGCCCATGTCCGCCGCTATCCGGCCGCCGAGAGCGGGGCAGGCGGGGCGCCGACGGGGGGCGCATCGGTGCTGCATCTGCGGCTGTTCCATCCGCTTGACGACCATCTGGGCTTTGCGCCGCTGGAGGCGGCCTCGGTGGCGCTGGACCTCTCCAATGCGGCTGCGCACTGGAACAAGGCGCTGCTCGACAATTCGGCGCGACCGTCCGGCGCGCTGGTCTACCAGCCGAAGGACGGCGGCAATCTTTCGCCCGACCAGTACGACAGGCTGAAGGCGGAGCTCGAGGAGGGCTATTCGGGACCCGCACGGGCCGGCCGGCCGATGCTGCTGGAGGGCGGGCTCGACTGGAAGGCGATGGGGCTGAGCCCCCGCGAGATGGACTTCGTCCAGGCGAAGAACGGGGCGGCGCGCGACATCGCGCTCGCCTTCGGCGTGCCGCCGATGCTGATCGGCATTCCCGGCGACGCCACCTATGCCAACTACCAGGAGGCCAACCGCGCCTTCTGGCGGCTGACCGTGCTGCCCTTGATCTTCCGCACCGCCTCGGCCCTGTCGGGCTGGCTGTCCGAGGGGCGGGCGACCCCGCTCCGGCTGACACCGGACCTCGACCAGGTGGCCGGGCTCTCCGCCGAGCGCGGCGAACTCTGGGCGCGCGTGGGCGCGGCAGGGTTCCTGAGCGACGAGGAGAAGCGGCGGGCGGTGGGGTATTGAGGGGCAGGTAGAGGGATAGGCAGTGGGCAGTGGGCAGTAGGGATGGGCGGATAGGGAATAGGGAATAGGGAATAGGGAATAGGGAATAGGGAATAGGGAATGCGGGAAAAGCCACGCCCCGGAGGGGCCGGTAGCGAACGGGTCGCAACCGTTGTCTCGGCTTCCGATCCCTACTTCCCACTGACTATTCCCTATTCGCTATTCGCCCTTCCCTCCTGCGTGTTCCCAAACCAAGAGGACCTTCCATGGCTGATTTCGGAAACGACGCGCCGCTTTGGGCGGCGCGGTGGGTGGGGTCTGCGGCGGGGGCTGCGGTGTCGCTCGTCTACATGCTGCCGAAGGGGCGCCGCGAGGCGGCGTCGCGCTTCGTCACCGGGTTGACCTGCGGGATGATCTTCGGCGGGCCGGTCGGGATCTGGCTCGCCACCCGGCTGGAGATCGCAGCCTTCGTCTCCCGCTACGAGACCACGCTCGCCGGCTCCGCCGCCGCCAGCCTGACGGCCTGGTGGGGCCTCGGCGTGCTGATGCGCGCGGCGGAAAGGATGAGCGGGGGCGGGGACGGGGGCGGGGGGCGGTAGCGAATAGCGAGTGGCGAGTAGGGAATAGGGAATAGGCAGTGGGCAGTAGCGAGTGGAGGTGGCGGACGGAACGGCGTCCGGGCACTCCAGAATCTGCCGGCTGCGGCATTCGTTGCAGCCTGTGCCCAATGCCTGTTGCCTGCTCCTTGCTCGCTTTGCGCGGTTCGCTGCTGCGTGCCGGCTATCCGCACCCCGCCACTCGCTATTCGCTACTGCCCACTGCCTACTGCCTACTGCCCACCCCCCCCAACATCGGAGAACGACCATGACCTCTGACAGGCTGCCTGTCTGGCGGACGAAGAAATATGCGGATCTGACGCTGGCCGGGGTATCTGGCGACGGGGTGTTTTCGGGCTATGCCAGCCTGTTCGGCGAGGTCGACCTCGGCAAGGACGCGCTGGCGCCCGGGGCCTTTGCCGGGTCGCTGGCCAAGCGCGGGGCGGCGGGCGTGCGGATGCTCTATCAGCACGATCCGGCAGAGCCGCTGGGGCGCTGGCGGACGATCCGCGAGGACGAGCGCGGCCTTTATGTCGAGGGCGTACTCTCGCCGGGCGTGGCCCGGGCCCGCGAGGTGCACCAGCTGATGAAATCGGGCGCGCTCGACGGGCTCTCGATCGGCTTCCAGACGGTGCGGTCGAGAACCGACCGGCAGACCGGCGTGCGCCGGATCCTCGAGGCCGACCTCTGGGAGATCTCGATCGTGACCTTTCCGATGCTGCCGCAGGCTCGCGTCTCGAACGTGAAGAACGCGCGCTGGTTCCGCGACCGAGAGACCGAGCTGGTCCGCAGCCTGCGGCGCGCTGCGCGGATGCTGAAATCCTGAGCCCTGCCGCGCACTGCAGGCTTTCCCGAATTCCCCCCACGCATGCCTCTTTCGATCCGGCTCGTGCCATCGACGGACATGCCCAGCCAAGGAAGACGCAATGGAGATCGAACCCATGGACACCCTGACCGCCGCGCCCGAGACCAAGACGGTGCCGGAGACGATGACCGCCGCCTTCGACGACTTCATGGAAGCCTTCGAGGCCTTCAAGGAGACGAACGACCGCAGGTTCGGCGAGATCGAGCAGAAACTGACGGCCGACGTCGTCACCCGCGACAAGCTGGAGCGGATCAACAAGGCGATGGACGAGCACAAGCGCACGCTCGACCACCTGGCGCTGAAGAAGGCGCGGCCGGCGCTGTCTCGCGGGGCCGACAGCCTCGAGGCGGCCGAGCACAAGCAGGCGTTTTCCGCCTATATCCGCCGCGGCGACGAGGCGGGGCTGCGCGAGCTCGAGGGCAAGGCGATGTCGGTCGGCTCGGCCGCCGACGGCGGCTACCTCGTGCCTGACGAGACGGATGCCGAGATCGGCCGCAGGCTTTCGATCGCCTCGCCGATCCGGGCGCTTGCGACCGTGCGGCAGGTTTCGGCGGCGGTCCTGAAGAAGCCGTTCTCGACGAGCGGCATGGCGGCGGGCTGGGTGGCCGAGACGGCGGCGCGGCCGCAGACCGGCAACGTGCAACTCGCCGAGCTGTCGTTTCCGACCATGGAGCTCTACGCCATGCCGGCGGCGACGGCTTCGCTGCTCGACGACGCGGCGGTCGACGTCGAGAGCTGGATCGCCTCGGAGGTGGACATCGTCTTCTCCGAGCAGGAGGGCACGGCCTTCGTCTCCGGCGACGGCATCAACAAGCCGAAGGGCTTGCTGAGCTATACCGCGGTCGCCGACGGCACCTGGAGCTGGGGCAATATCGGCTACATCGCCACCGGTGCTGCCGGCGCCTTCAAGGCGGCCGGGCCCTCCGACACGCTGATCGACGCGATCTACGCGCTGAAGGCGGGACACCGCCAGAACGCATCCTTCGTGATGAACCGCAAGACGCAGGGCGAGATCCGCAAGTTCAAGGATGCCGACGGCAACTATCTCTGGCGGCCGCCGGCCGGCCCCGGCCAGCAGGCGCAACTGATGGGCTTTCCGCTCGTGGAAGCCGAGGACATGCCGGACGTCGCCGCCAACAGCCTGTCGATCGCCTTCGGCGACTTCCGTGCCGGCTACCTGGTCGTCGACCGGACCGGCGTGCGGGTGTTGCGCGATCCCTACTCCGCCAAGCCCTACGTGCTGTTCTACACGACCAAGCGCGTCGGCGGCGGGGTGCAGAACTTCGAGGCGATCAAGCTGGTGCGCTTCGCGGCGAGCTGAGCGAGGCAAGATGGCGGGCGGGCGCAACAAACGGCGGCCGGCTGCGTTGTCATCGAAAGTTTCGTGCCGGGGGACAATCCTCCTCTGCCGGTGCGAAGGGTGGATGCGGCTCGCCTCCCGCCGCATCCACCCGCCTTCCCAAGGTTGAGCCGATCGCCGGCCGCCCCCGATTCCTTCCCAGATGCGAGAGCTGTCATGACCATTGCCGAACTGGCGCCGCCCGGCGCCGAGCCGATCACGCTTGCCGAGACGAAGGCGCATCTGCGCATCGACGGCGCCGCCGAGGACGACCTGCTGGCGGCGCTGATCCGGGCGGCGCGCGAGCACCTGGAGCGCGAGGCGGGGCTGGCGCTGATCGTCCGCAGCTTCCGCCTCTATCTCGATGCCTGGCCGGAAAGCCGGGTGATTCCGATTGTCAGGGGGCCGGTGCAAGCGATTGAAGCCGTTACCGTTTATGACGATACGGGTGCGCCGGTCGAGCTCGACCTTGCCGGTGCCGTGCTGGACGGCGCGGCGCGGCCGGCGCGGCTGTTGCTGCCTGCAGTGCCGGGGCTGCCCGGTCCCGGCCGGGCGCTGAACGGCATCGAGATCGATTTTACCGCCGGCTTCGGCGAGGCCGGCACCGACGTGCCCGACACGCTGAAGCGGGCGATGCTCACCCATGTGGCGGCCATGTACGAATTGCGCGGGGTGCTGGCGCCGGCCGAACAGCCGGGTGCGCTGCCGGCCGGCTACGACCGGCTGGTCGCGCCGTTCAGGATGCGGAGGCTGTGATGGCGAGGCTGCCGTTCGATCCCGGCGCGTTCACCGCGCGGCTGACGCTGGAGCGCAGGATGGAGACGCCCGACGGGCAGGGCGGTGCGGACGTCGCCCATGTCGCCTTCGACGCGGTGTGGGCGCGGATAGAACCGGTGTCTGCGGCCCGGCGCGCCGTGGCCGGGGACGAGCCGATGACGATCACCCACCGGATCTGGCTGCGCCACCGCGCCGACCTCGAAAGCGGCATGCGGCTGCGCAAGGGCGCTCGCGTGTTCGAACTCCGCACGTTCCGCGACCCCGACGAGGCCGGGCGCTACCTGCTTTGCGACTGCGAGGAGACGGAGCGATGAGTGCGGCCGCGGCCCTGCAGAGGGCGATCTTCGAACGGCTGGCGGGTGACGCGGCGCTGACGCTGCTTGTCGGGCCTGACGGCATATCCGACCGCCTGGTAGACCGGCAGCGCCTGCCGAAAGTGGTGATTGCCGCGATCGACAGCCGCGACATGTCGACGGCGACGGAGACGGGCGAGGAACACGTCGTGACGCTGCAGGCCTGGTCCGGGGCGAGCGGGCATGCCGAGGTGCAGGCGATCGCGGCAAGGGTGCGCGCGCTGCTGCACGACGCCGGCCTGGCGCTCGACGGCTTCGCCCTCGTCGGCCTGCTGCATCGCTCGACGCGGATCGCCCGCGACGCCGCGCGACCGCATCACCGGGCGGAGATGCGGTTCCGGGCGGTGACGGAGTAATACCAACCGGCACTGATATTGACCGATTGCGTGGGACCGCCTGCGGTCATCCGGAGGGCCGGACGCTTTGGCCTGCGGACGGCGCCAAAATCCTCGTCGGACCGACAGGCGGCCGCAGAGGTTTGACGGCCATGCGTGGCCGTGCAGATGACGGCCGGTAGCGCACCTTGGTCGATGTCTCGTGGCCGTCATGTCGGAATCGATCCGGCAGCAGACGCGCTCAAGTCTTTGAGCACAAAAGATTCTTTCGCGCCGCCGACGCGGCACCGCCGGGCCCCGGATCAGGTCCGGGGTGACGGAGGGAGGTGCTACTAGGCGACGGCCAGCAAACTGCGGGCGTCTTTCGGTCCGGACGGCCGCAAGGCCCTGTTCCGGGAACGGGCGGGTCCCCAAGGGGGACGTCATGCCGGAATCGATCCGGCAGCCGGTGCGATCATGCCTTTGAATAAAAATGGTTTTTATCGCCGCAGACGCGGCGCCGCTGGATGCCGGCTCGGGGGGCGGCATGACGGAGGAAGGAGAAGGCTTCCCGGCGAGGACGGGTTTCGATGCACCGCGGGCGTCTTCCGGCGCCGGTTTTCAATTTCGAGAAAGGAGCGAGCGGATGGTGGCGCAGAAGGGGCGGGACCTGCTGTTGAAGGTCGAGGACGGGGGGAGTTTCGTGACGGTCGCGGGTTTGCGGACGAAGCGGCTTTCCTTCAACGCGCAGGCCGTCGACGTGACGGATGCGCAGTCGGCGGGGCGCTGGCGGGAGCTTCTGGGCGGGGCCGGCGTGCAGCGCGCGTCGGTCTCCGGCGGCGGCATCTTCAGGGACCAGGCCTCGGACGCACTGGTGCGGGCGGCGTTCTTTGCCGGCGACATCCTGTCGTTTCAGCTGGCGATCCCAGACTTCGGCACGGTGAGCGGCCCGTTCCAGATCACCGCGCTCGAATATTCCGGCAATCACGACGGCGAGGTGCTGTTCGAGATCGCGCTGGAATCGGCCGGTGCGCTCTCCTTCGGGGCGCTCTGATGCGGGCGCTTGCGACGACAGGGCGGGCAGGACGGGCCAACCGCCGGCGCGGCGAGATCGAGGCGGTGCTCGACGGCGAGCGCCGCATCCTCTGTTTGACGCTGGGCGCACTGGCGGAGCTGGAGACGGCCTTTGCGATCGACAACCTCAACGAACTCGCCGCCCGCTTTTCGCGCGGCGGCCTCAGCGCCCGCGACATCATCCGCATCCTCGGCGCCGGCCTTCGCGGCGGCGGCAACCTTTTCAGCGACGAGGACGTGGCCGGCATGACCGCCGACGGCGGGCTGGAGGCCGCGGCCCGGGCGGTGGCGGAGCTGCTGCTCGCGACGTTCGGCCCGGGTGACAGGAGTGGCGGCGGGGTCGGCGACGGGCCTGCGGACGCGGGGAGCGGCGCCGGTTTCGGACAAAGCCCGGTATCGCACGGAACGGAGGGGGACGATGCAAACCCTCCGGTGCCGCATCCGGCGCGGTAACCTCCGCCCCGGCGCCCTTTCCCTGGAAGGCGGCGCTGCAGGCGGGGCTCTGCCGGATGCGGCTCGATCCGAAGACCTTCTGGACGATGACGCCGCTCGAGCTTGCGATCGCGACGGGGATGCACCGCGACGCCGGCACGGGCGCGCCGGGACGAGGGGCGCTCGAGGCGCTGATGCTGCGCTTTCCCGACCGCGCCTTCGGGCACGGCAATGCCGACGATGACGGTGGCCCTGTGAAGCCGGCTGAGTGACGGCTGGCCACCAATGGATGTGACAGTGGGCACGGCGGTCGACAGGCATGGCGAGCGGGCTTGCCATCAGGCACTGCCGCCGCCGGCGACTTGCGGCTGAGGGCTTGATCGACTGCTCGCCGCGACCTGCGGACGGTCTACGCGGGCGGAAGCGCCGGGGCGGATGAGGCGCGGTCGGGCGGATGCGGCCGGGCGGTGGCGGGAATGGTTTGCCGAAACGACGGAGTTTCACCATGGCGGAAACGGATGACCGGCTGCTGGCCGGGACGATGGAGAGCGCAGAGGCGCTGGGTTCGGTATTCGACGACCTCGAGGCGCGCTCGCGCTCCTTCGGCGCCGCGCTGACGGGCGCGCTGCGATCGGCGACGGTCGACGGGCGCGGGCTGGAGGACGTGCTGAAGGGACTGGCGCTGCGCATCAGCGACATCGGGCTCTCGGTGGGGCTGAAGCCGCTCGAGGGGCTGCTGTCCTCCGGCATCGCCGGGCTTGCCGCCGGCGTGACGCCCTTTGCCAAGGGCGGCGTGGTGGCGGCGCCGACCTATTTTTCGGCCGCAGGCGGCCTCGGCCTGATGGGCGAGGCCGGCGCGGAGGCGATCCTGCCGCTGCAGCGCGGGCCGGACGGGGCGCTGGGCGTCGCAGCCGGCACGGGCGGCACAAGCGGGGGCGCGAACATCGTCTTCAACGTGACGGCGAGCGATGCCGCGAGCTTCATGCGCTCGCAGGGGCAGATCGCCGCCATGCTGACCCGGGCCGTCGGGCGCGGGCAGCGCGGACTTTGAGGGAGAGGCCATGAGCGGATTTCACGAGGTGCGCTTTCCCTTGCGGATCGCGCTCGGGACCAGCGGCGGGCCGGTGCGGCGCACCGACATCGTCTCCCTGTCGAACGGACGCGAGAACCGGAACCGGCGCTGGCACGACGCGCGGCGGCACTACGACGCCGGCTCGGGCGTGCGCTCGGTCGACGATCTCTATGCCGTGCTGTCCTTCTTCGAGGCGCGGGCGGGGCAACTGCACGGATTCCGCTTCCGCGATCCGCTCGATTTCAAGTCCTGCGGACCGAACGAATTACCTCAGGCAGGAGACCAGCGGATCGGCACCGGCGACGGGGCTACGCTGACGTTCCAGCTCGTCAAGACCTACCGGGATGCCGGCGGGTCCACGCAGCGCACGATCGCAAAGCCGGTCGACGGCAGCGTCGCGGTCGCGGTGGTGGGGACCCCGGTTGCGGCCGGGGACTGGTCGGCGGATCCGGCGACGGGGATCGTGACCTTTCTTCCCGGTGCCGTTCCCGGCCCCGGCGCCGCCGTCACGGCCGGATACGAATTCGACGTGCCGGTGCGCTTCGATACCGACCGGATCGACACCGACCTGGCGCAGTTCAACGCCGGGCGCATCCCGACCATCCCTCTGGTGGAGATCAGGCCATGAGACAGATCCCCGACGACCTGGCGGCGCGGCTCGACGACGAGGCGACGACGCTCTGCCGCTGCTGGCGGGTGACGCGCCGGGACGGCACGGTGCTGGGCCTGACCGAGCACGATCGCGATCTCGCCTTTGCCGGCCTGATCTTTCACGCCGCGAGCGGCTTTGCGGCGAGCGACGCCGAGGCGGGTGCTGGGCTTGCCGCCGAGGCGAGCGAGATCGCGGGCGGCTTCTCGTCGGCTGCGATCAGCGAGGCGGATCTTGCTGCCGGGCGCTATGACGCCGCCCGGGTCGAGGTCTTCCTCGTCGACTGGCGCGACCCGGCGCGGCGGATGATCCTGCGCGTCGGCGAGATCGGCGAGGTGACGCGGGCGGGTGGGGCATTTCGCGCCGAACTGCGCCGGCTGACGCATCCGCTGGACCAGACCAAGGGCCGCATCTATGCCCATCGCTGCGACGCGGCGCTGGGCGACGGACGCTGCGGCGTCGACCTGGCCGGCGGCCTGACCGCCGAGGGCACGGTGACGGCGGTGCTGGACGAACGGCGGCTGCGCGTCTCGGGCCTTGGCGCATTCTCCGCGCGCTTCTTCCGCTACGGCGTCCTGACCTTCCTCGACGGCGGCAATGCCGGGACGGCGGCCGATCTCGAGGACCACCGCCGCGAGGGGGACGCGGTGGAACTGACGCTGTGGCTGCCGATGCCGGTGGCGGTGGCGGCGGGCGACCGGTTCTCAGCGGTTGCCGGCTGCGACAAGAGCTTTGCGACCTGCCGGGAGAAATTCGACAACCACCTGAATTTCAGGGGCTTTCCGCACATGCCGGGCAGCGACTTCGCCTATGGCTATGCCGACGGCGATACCGTGCACGACGGCAGGCCACTCTATGAGTGAGGCGCGGCTTGCGGAAGCTGTGGTCGCGGCCGCGCGCGGCTGGATCGGCACGCCCTACCGGCACCAGGCGAGCCGCAGGGGCGTCGGCTGCGACTGCCTCGGGCTGGTGCGCGGGGTGTGGCGCGAGATCTACGGTCGCGAGCCGGAGCGGCCGGGGCCCTACCAGCCGGACTGGGCCGAGCGGGCGGGCGAGGACCGGCTGCTGGCCGCAGCGCTGCGGCATTTCGGGGCGGCGGTGCCGGAGGGCGGAATGCGGGCCGGCGACGTCCTGCTGTTTCGCTGGCAGCCGGCCTGCGCGGCCAAGCATCTCGGCATCCTGAGCGGCCCCGACCGCTTCATCCATGCCTACGAGCAGGCGGCGGTGATCGAATCCGCGCTGGTGCCCGCCTGGCGGCGGCGGATCTGCGCGGTGTTCCGGTTTCCGGAGGGGCAGGACGGTTCGTCAACCTGAATCGGAATGGCAACGATCGGAATCGAAACGGCAGGGAAAAGCTGCAAGTTTTTGTGGCGACAGTGCATTTCCCCGTCGTTGTTCCTCTGGGTGCCCCTCATCCGCCTGCCGGCACCTTCTCCCCGCGGGCGGGGAGAAGGGCGGTGACCGCAGCCTCTCCGTCTCCCTCTCCGCGCCTGCGGGGAGAGGGCCAGGATGAGAGCAGGCTTCCTCGGCCAAGGAGATCGGATCGCCGGCGGCGGCCGCACCCTCCCTCTTCTCCCCGCCGGGGAGAAGTGCCGAGTGCAGCGAGGCGATGAGGGGGGCGGCGGACGCGGCGGCCCTGCTGGGAAAGCCCCCTCATCCGGCCCTTCGGGCCACCTTCTCCCCGAGGGGGAGAAGAGGGAATGGCGGCGGATCCGTTCTCTCTCCCGCTTGCGTGGAGGGGGTGAGGGGGTCGAGATGCCGCCGCGGGCGGTAAATGGACCGAAAGCTGGAGAGGCTTCATGGCGACAATCCTTTTTCAGGCGGCGGGCGCTGCGCTTGGCGGCGTCTTCGGGCCGATCGGGGCGATCGCGGGGCGGGCGGTCGGTGCGCTGGCGGGTTCGGCGGTGGACCGTGCGCTGATCGGCGGATCCTCGACCGTCACCGGGGCGAGGCTGCAGGACGGACGCATTCCCGGCGCCGACGAGGGGGCGGGGATCGTCCGCGTCTACGGCACGGCCCGCGTCGGCGGCACGCTGATCTGGGCCACGCGCTTCGAGGAGGAGGTGACCTCCGAGCGCGCCGGCGGCAAGGCGACCGGGCCGCGCGTCGAGACCTACAGCTATTTCGGCAACTTCGCCGTCGGCATCTGCGAGGGACCGATCGCGGGCATCCGCCAGGTCTGGGCGGACGGGCGCGAACTGGACCTGACGGAGCTGCCGATGCGCCTCTACCGGGGCGATGAGGACCAGTTGCCCGATCCGCTGATCGAGGCCAGGCAGGGGGCGGGTAACGCGCCGGCCTATCGCGGGCTCGCCTATGCGGTGTTCGAGCGGCTGCCGCTGGACAGTTTCGGCAACCGCATTCCGATCCTGCAATTCGAGGTGCTGCGGCCGACGGGCACGCTGGAGAACAGGATCCGGGCGGTGACGATCATCCCCGGCTCCAGCGAGCACGGCTACGATCCGCGGCTCGTGACCGAGCGGCTCGGCGCCGGCGAGGGGCGCAACATCAACCGCAACAACAGGATCGCCGCGACCGACTGGACGGCCTCGATCGACGAATTGCAGGCGCTCTGCCCCAACCTCGAGCGGGTGGCGCTCGTGGTCGCCTGGTTCGGCACCGACCTTCGGGCCGGCCATTGCCGGATCGTGCCGGGGGTGGAGGTGGCCGCGCGCAGCGAGGAGAGCCGGCCCTGGGCGGTGAGCGGGATCGGCCGCGGGCAGGCGCATGTCGTCAGCGAGAGCGGCGGCGGCCCGGCCTATGGCGGCACCCCCTCGGACGAAAGCGTCGTGGCCGCGATCGCCGACCTCAGGCGCCGCGGGCTGAAGGTCTATCTCTATCCGTTCATGCTGATGGACGTGGCGGCGGGCAACGACCTGCCCGACCCCTATGGCGCAACGGGGCAGGCGGCCTATCCCTGGCGCGGGCGCATCACCTGCCATCCGGCGACCGGCCAGCCCGCAAGCGCCGACCGGACGGCTGCGGCGCGTGCGCAGGTCGAGGCCTTCTGCGGCGAGGCGGCGACGGACGATTTTACCGTTTCGGGGACAACGGTCGTCTCGGGCGCGGGCGACGAGGGCTACCGCCGGATGGTGCTGCACTATGCGCTGCTGGCCGAGGCCGCGGGCGGCGTCGACGGCTTCATCATCGGCTCGGAACTGCGGGGGCTGACGCAGGTGCGCGACGAGACGGGCGCATTTCCTTTCGTCGAGGTGCTGTGCGACCTCGCCGCCGACGTGCGCGCGATCGTCGGGCCGCAGACGAAGCTCACCTATGGCGCCGACTGGAGCGAGTATTTCGGCTACCATCCGGCCGACGGCAGCGGCGAGGTGCACTTCAACCTCGACCCGCTCTGGGCGTCCGCGGCGATCGACGCGATCGGCATCGACAACTACATGCCGCTCTCCGATTGGCGCGACGGCGATGCGGTCGCCGGCAATCCGGACGGCTTTCGCCTCGCCGACGACGCGGCGGCCATGCGCGGCCAGATCGCTGCCGGGGAGGGCTACGACTGGTACTATGCGAGCCCGGCCGACCGGCAGGCACGGCTGCGCTCGCCGATCACCGACGGCATGGCCGGACGGGACTGGCTCTATCGCTACAAGGATCTTGAGGGCTGGTGGACCAACCCTCACCGTGAACGCGCGGGCGGGGCGGAACTGCCGGAGCCGACGTCCTGGCAGCCGCGCTCCAAGCCGATCTGGTTCACCGAACTCGGCTGCCCGGCGGTCGACAAGGGGGCGAACCAGCCGAACGTCTTCACCGACCCGAAGAGCGCGGAGAACGCGTTGCCCTATTTTTCCGCCGGCGGCCGCGCGGACGCGATGCAGCGGCGGTTTCTGGACGCCCATCTCGGCTGGTGGCGCGGAGAGGGGCCGGAGCCCGGCATGGTCGATCCGGACCACATCTTCCTCTGGACCTGGGACGCGCGGCCCTATCCGGCCTTTCCCGAGAACGACGCGCTCTGGGCCGACGGCCACAACTGGCAGCTCGGCCATTGGCTGAACGGGCGGCTGGGGGCGACGACGGTTGCCGACGCGATCGCGGCGATCCTGAGCGACCACGGCTTTTCGGACTTCGACGTCTCCAGGGTGGGCGGCGATCTCGTGGGGCTGGTGCAGGCCGAACCGGGCTCGGCGCGCAGCCTGCTGGAGCCGCTAATGGCGGCCTTCCAGATCGACGCGGTGGAGGAGGGCGCGACGCTCGTCTTCCGCTCGCGGCTGCGGGCGGCGCTGCCGGCGATCGAAATCGACGTTCTGGCCGAACGCCCGGACGAGACCGCATTCGAGGAGGTGCGCGGCCACGGCAGCGAATTCGCCGGCGAGGCGGTGCTGGACCATCTCTCCGACACGGCCGCCTATCAGCGGGTGACCGCACGCTCGCGCCGGACGACGGCTGAAAACGACCGGGTGCTGCGGCTGTCGCTGCCGGCGGTGCTGCATGGCGCGGCGGCGGTGGGCGCGGCGGAGGCGATGCTCAGGGACCATCGCGCCGGCATGCGGCGGCTGACCTTCCGCCTGCCGCCGAACGCGCTCTCGGTGATGCCGGGCGACGTCGTGCGGCTCGCCGACGGGCCGGACGGGCGCTTCGTCGTCACGCGCGTGACCGAGGGCGAGGTCCGCGAGATCGAGGCGCAGAGTTTCGCCGGCGGCGACATCAATGCGCCGGTGCCCTTTGCCCGCCAGTCGGCACGCTCGGCTGCGGGGCTGGAGGCGGCGGCCTTCCTGCCGGACGTGCAATTGCTCGACCTGCCGGCATTCGAGGCGGGGCCGGAGGAGAGCTTCGCCCGCGTCGCCGTCCTTGCCAGCCCCTGGCGGCCGGTGCTGGTCTCCTCCTCGCCGGGAGCGGACGGATACGCGCCGCGCGTGCGGCTGGAGCGGCCGGCGCGAATCGGGCGGCTTGCGGCGGACCTTTCGGCCGGCGCCTGGGGACGGTTCGACCGTGTCCAGGCGATCGAACTCGACCTGACCTTCGGCGCGCTGTCGACGAAGACGCGCAATGCCGTCCTCGGCGGTGACAACAGGATCGCGGTCGCCGCTCCCTCGGGGCGCTGGGAGATCCTGGGCTTTCTCGAGGCGGAAGAGACGGCGCCGCGGCGCTGGCGGCTTGGCGGTCTCCTGCGCGGGCTTGCCGGCAGCGAGGACGCGATGGCCGAGGGACATCCGGCGGGCTCGGTGGCGGTGCTGCTGGACGCGGCGGTGCGGCCCCTGTCCCTGACCGCCGACGAGGCCGGGCGGAGCTTCAATTTCATCGTCGAGGCGCGGGGTGCTGTGCAGGGGGGCGCACCGGTCGCCTTTGCCGGCGGCATGCGGGCGAGAACGCCGCTTGCGCCGGTGCACCTGCGCGCCCGGCGGCGCGGCGACGGCGCCGTCCTCTTCTCCTGGACCCGGCGGGCGCGGCGCGATGCCGACGGCTGGGAGGGCTACGACATCCCGCTCGACGAGCCGTCCGAGGCCTACCGGCTGGAGATCCTCGCCGGCGGCGCGGTGGTGCGCTCCGTCGAGACCGACGGGCCCTTCCATACCTATGCGGCGGCCGACGAGACGCTGGACTTCGGCGCAGCACAGCCGGCGATCACCATCCGCGTGCGCCAGCTCGGGCTTTCGGTGCGCGACGGCATGCCGGCGGAAAGAACCGTAACAACCTGAGATGAAAGGGAAATTCCATGGAGACGGAGACCAAGGTCTGGTATTTGTCGCGAACGGTCTGGGGCGGCATACTGGCGATCGCAGCCTCGGTGCTCAATCTGGCCGGAACAGAGATCAGCGGGGCCGACCAGGCCGAGCTGGCGGACAAAATGACGGCGCTGATGGCGGCTGCGGGCGGGATCGTCGCGGTTGCAGGACGGCTTGCCGCCAGCAGGCGGTTGCGCTGAGGGGCGGCCGGTCGCGGGGAAATCATCGACACATTCATTTGCCATTCAGCGTCGTTGCGTTAATTCTGACGCCACGTTGTAAGTGTCATCGAAGTTGTTAGTGCCATCGAAAGTGTGTCCATGACCTCGCCCATCATCATCGCTGCGACAGCGGCCAGCATGGCGTTCCTCGCGCCGCCGGCCGGGGACCGCATGCAGACGGTTGCCGCCGATTGCAGCGACGCGGCGCGCCAGGTCATGGCCGAAACGGGCGGCGAACTGCTGTCGGCGCAGCCGCGCAACGGCGTCTGCGTGGTCACCGTGCTGGTGCCGGGCAAGGGCAATGCGCGGCCGCGCAAGATCACCGTACGCGTGCCGATGGAGTAGCCGGACGGCCGGCGGATCCGAAGAAATGCGGCCGCAAAAGCATCTGGCTGTTTGCGCCCGCGACGTGCGACAATAGAAGAACGCAAGGCGCGCAGGGCGATTCCCCGGGGTTGGCGGCGCGCTTGAAGGGGTGAAGGGAAGGGAAGCCGACAGATGCGCATTCTCGTTGTCGAGGACGACGAAAACCTCAACCGGCAGCTTGCCGAGGCGCTGAAGGAGGCCGGCTATGTGGTCGACCAGGCCCATGACGGCGAGGAGGGGCACTATCTCGGCGATGCCGAACCCTATGATGCGGTGATCCTCGATATCGGCCTGCCGGAGATGGACGGCATCACCGTCCTTGAGAAATGGCGGGCGGACGGCAAGCGCATGCCGGTGCTGCTCTTGACGGCACGCGACCGCTGGAGCGACAAGGTCGCCGGCATCGACGCGGGCGCCGACGACTACGTGGCCAAGCCCTTCCATGTCGAGGAAGTACTGGCGCGGATCCGCGCACTGATCCGGCGCGCCGCCGGCCATGCGAGCTCCGAGATCGTCTGCGGTCCGGTCCGGCTCGATACCAAGGGCTCGAAGGCGACGGTCAACGGCGTGGCGCTCAAGCTGACCTCGCACGAGTACCGCCTGCTTTCCTACCTCATGCACCATATGGGCCAGGTGGTCTCGCGCACGGAACTGGTGGAGCACATGTACGACCAGGATTTCGACCGCGACAGCAACACCATCGAAGTTTTTGTCGGCCGGCTTCGCAAGAAGATCGGCGTCGACCTGATCGAGACCGTGCGCGGCCTCGGCTACCGCATGCAAGCGCCCGGCGATGGCCGCTAGAGCGCAGGCGGGCGCGCGGTCGCTCACCTTCCGCGTGCTCCTGCTCGCCTCGCTGTGGTCGGCGGTGGCGCTGGTGGTGATCGCGCTTGTGATCTCGACGCTCTACCGGCGCAGCGCCGAGGGCGCCTTCCGCGACCTCCTGCGCGCCCAGCTCTACAACGTCATCAACTCCGTCTCCACCGACGAGAGCTTCCAGCTGACCGGCAGCCCGCAGCTCGGCGACCTGCGCTTTTCGCAGCCGCAGACGGGCTGGTACTGGATCGTCGAGCCGATCGGCGACAACTTCCCCTCCGAGCCGATGTCCTCGACCTCGCTCGGCTACGGCAGCATCCCGATCCCCGACACCGAGACCATCCCCTTCGATACGCGCTACGAGCGCTACTATACGACCGAGGACACCTTCGGAAACCGGGTCGAGGTGGTCGAGACCGAGGTGGTGCTCGACCAGGACGGGCGCACGGCGCGCTTTCGCATCGCCGGCAACCGCAACGTGCTGGAAGACGACATCCGGGCCTTTTCCCGCAATCTCTACCTGGCGCTGGCCGGCTTCGGTTTCGGCAGCCTTTGCCTGAACGCGATCGCCATCCTGATCGGCCTGAAGCCGCTCGACCACGTGCGCAAGGCGCTGGAGCAGATCCGCGCCGGCCAGGCCGAGCAGCTGAGCGGCGCCTTCCCGCGGGAGATCCAGCCGCTGGCCAGCGAGGTCAACGCGCTGATCGACAGCAACCGCCGCATCATCGAGCGGGCGCGCATGCAGGTCGGCAATCTCGCTCACTCCCTCAAGACACCGATCGCCGTGCTCCTGAACGAGGCGCGCGTGCTGCAGCCGTCGCACGGCGAACTGGTGCGAACGCAGGCCGAGGCGATGCAGAGCCAGGTGCAGTCCTATCTCAACCGCGCCCGCATCGCCGCCCAGCGCGAATCGGTGCTGGCGCGCACCGAGGCGGCGCCGGTGCTGCAGCGGCTGGCGCGCGTGATGCGGCGGCTGAACGCCGACATCGATTTTCCTCTCTCGATCGAGCCGGAGGACCTGATGGTGGCGATGGAGCAGCAGGATCTCGAGGAGGTCGTCGGCAACCTTCTGGAGAACGCCGCGCGCTATGCCCGCGACACCGTGGCCATCCGCGCGATGCCGGCCCCCGACGCGACGGACGGCGCCGACGTGCAGCGCCGCCGCTGGGTGCTGCTCGAAGTGGAAGACAACGGCCCGGGGCTCGAGCCCGACCAGATCCAGGAAGCGCTGAAGCGCGGGCGACGGCTGGACGAGAGCAAGCCCGGCACCGGGCTCGGTCTTTCGATCGTCCGCGAGATCACCTCGGAGTATCAGGGGACGCTGACGCTGGCGCGCGGCCCCCTCGGCGGACTGCTCGCGCGATTGACGCTGCCGGCTGTCGCAAAGGATGTTGCTTGATACCGAAGACAGTGCAAGATAGGTGCCGGCGATGCAACGTCGTCCGCCGCGCTCGATGAATGAGCGGGTAGTCTCGGGAAAAGGCCTGAAATGAATCAGACAGACCGGATGTACAGAAAGTCTCGTGTCGTAACCATTCCGGTAGTCGTCGCTTCGCTCGGGCTTGCAGGCTGCAGCACGACATCGGGGCGTACCGTCACCATGGCCAATGCCTCCGCGGGGGCGGCCGTATCCTCGGAATCCTATATCTCCGCGCTCGACGGCGGGCTCGTCTCGCGCGCTTCGGGGGTGACGCTTTCCGCCGCCGACCGCCAGCGCGCGCTCGAGGCCGAATATCGCGCGCTCGAGGCCGCCCCCGGCGGCCAGCCCGTGGTCTGGCAGGGCCGCGGCGTGCAGGGCTCGGTCGTCGCGGCCGCCCCCTACCAGGTGGGTTCGCAGAACTGCCGGCAATACAAGCATACGGTAACGGTAGGCGGTCGGGAGACGGTCAGCCGCGGCGCAGCCTGCCGCACCTCTGCGGGAACCTGGACGCCGCTGAGCTGAACGGCGGACGCCGCCCGAAAGGCCAGCTGAGCGTGGCCCGGGAGGCGGAATGCGGCGAAACGCCTCAAATCTCCGTCAGAAAGGCTTTTGCAATTGGAAAAGGGCCGGCGTTCCATTAATTGAACGCCATGCTCTTCTGGATCCTTGTCGCCGTCCTGACCGCTGCGGTCGCCATCGTTCTGCTCCTGCCGCTGTTGCGGGCGGGCCGGGACGCCGATAGTGCCGAGGCGCACGATGCCGAGGTCTATCGCGATCAGCTGGACGAGTTGCAGCGCGACGAGGCGGCCGGCCTGATCGGCCGGGCCGAGGCGGAACTCGCGCGCGCGGAGATCGCACGCCGCCTGATCGCCGCCAGCGGCCACGGACAGGCGGCGCCCGAGGCGGCCGCGTCCCCGGCATCGGAACGGCGCCGCAACCGGCTGGCGCAGGTCGTCGTCGTCGTGCTCCTGCCGGCGATCGGGCTCTGTCTTTACTTGCTGCAGGGCCGGCCGGAACTTCCCGCGCAACCGCTGGCGGCGCGGCTTGCCGCCCCCGGCAACGACCTCAACATCCTGCTCGCCAAGGCCGAACGGCACCTGGCCGAAAATCCCGACGACGGGGCCGGCTGGGAACTGCTGGCGCCGATCTACGCCCGCAACGGCCGGCTGGAGGACGCCGCGAACGCCTACAGCCAGGCGATCCGGATCCTGGGCGGTTCGACGGAGCGACTCGACGGCCATGCCGAGACGCTGATCGCGCTGGCGGACGGCGTCGTCACCGAGGATGCCCGCGAGGCGCTGGAGCAATCGCTGGCGCTGGACGCGCAAAACCCGCGCACGCGCTTCTACCTGGCGCTGGCGCTGGAGCAGGAAGGCAAGCGGGCCGAGGCGCGCGGCGCCTTCGAAGCGCTGGCGAAGGATTCGCCGGCCGAGGCGCCCTGGCTGCCGCTGGTCAACCGCCATATCGCCTCGCTCGGGGGCAATGCCGCCGGGCAGGGGGCGGGACAGGATCCCGCCCGGGCGGAAAACGACGCGCCGGGCGGCCCGACCGAGGAAGACGTGGCCGCGGCCGGCGAGATGGATGCGCAGGGCCGCCAGCAGATGATCGAAGGCATGGTCGACAGCCTGGCTGCGCGGCTGAAGGAGAATCCCGACAATTTCGAGGGCTGGATGCGCATCATCCGCTCCTATGTGGTGCTGGATCAAAGACGGGCCGCCGAAGAGGCGCTAGCGCTGGCTCTGAAGAGCTTTCCGCCCGAGAGCGACAATGGCAGGCAGCTGCTGGCGCTGGCGGGCGAGCTTCGGATAACGGCCGGGGGTGACGGACAATGACACGCAAGCAGAAACGGTTGGCAGTCATCGGCGGGGGCGTGGGCTTTCTGGTTGCGGCAGTGCTGCTCGTCATGTTCGCCTTCAGCCAGTCGATCGCCTATTTCTACGTTCCCGGCGACCTGCAGAAGACCGAGGTTCCGCCGGGCACCCGGATCCGGCTGGGCGGTCTCGTCGAGACAGGCTCGGTCGAGCGCGGCTCGGGCTCGACGGTGACCTTCGTGGTCACAGACACGATCGGCACGGTTCCGGTGACCTATACCGGCATCCTGCCGGACCTGTTCCGCGAGGGGCAGGGGGTGGTCGCCGAGGGCGCCTTCACGGCCGGAAACCCGGTCTTCGTGGCCGACACCGTGCTTGCCAAGCACGACGAGACCTACATGCCGAAGGACGTGGCCGACCGGCTGGAGGCGCAGGGCGTGACGCTCGGAGGCAAGGAGACGATCCGTTGATCATCGAAATCGGACACTACGCCCTGGTCCTGCTGCTGGCGACATCGATCGTCCAGTCGCTGCTGCCGCTGGCCGGCACGGTCCGCAACGATCCCGCCCTGATGGCGGTGGCGCCGTCGGCGGCGGTCACGGGTTTTCTGCTGACCGCCTTTTCCTTCGCCATCCTCACCTTCGCCTACGTGACCTCGGATTTCTCGGTCGCCAACGTCTGGCAGAACTCCCATTCGATGAAGCCGATGATCTACAAGATCTCCGGCGTCTGGGGGAACCATGAAGGCTCGATGATGCTCTGGCTGCTCATCCTGACCTTCTTCAGCGCACTGGTGGCGACCTTCGGCGGCAACCTGCCGGAACGGCTGCGGGCGAACGTTCTCGCCGTGCAGGGCTGGATCACCACCGCCTTCGGCCTGTTCATCCTCCTGACCTCCAATCCCTTCCTGCGGCTCGACCCGGCGCCGGGCGAGGGGCAGGACCTCAACCCGATCCTGCAGGACGTCGGGCTCGCGATCCATCCGCCGCTGCTCTACCTCGGCTATGTCGGCTTCTCCGTCTGCTTCTCCTTTGCCATCGCGGCGCTGATCGACGGGCGGATCGACGCCGCCTGGGCGCGCTGGGTGCGGCCCTGGGCGTTGATGGCCTGGAGCTTTTTGACCGCCGGTATCGCCATGGGCTCCTACTGGGCCTATTATGAACTCGGCTGGGGCGGCTGGTGGTTCTGGGACCCGGTCGAGAACGCCTCCTTCATGCCCTGGCTCGCCGGCACAGCCCTTTTGCACTCCGCGCTGGTGATGGAGAAGCGCGAGGCGCTGAAGATCTGGACCGTGCTGCTGTCGATCCTGACGTTTTCGCTGTCGCTGCTCGGCACCTTCCTCGTCCGCTCGGGCGTGCTCACCTCCGTGCACGCCTTTGCGACCGACCCGACCCGCGGCGTGTTCATCCTGACGATCCTCATCATCTTCATCGGCGGCGCGCTGTCGCTCTTCGCCCTGCGTGCGCCGACGCTGAAGGCCGGCGGCCTGTTCGCGCCGATCTCGCGCGAGGGCGCGCTCGTCTTCAACAACCTGATCCTGACGACGGCGGCCGCGACCGTCCTGACCGGCACGCTCTATCCGCTGGTGCTGGAGGCGCTGACGGGCGAGAAGATCTCGGTCGGTGCCCCCTTCTTCAACCTGACCTTCGGCCTCCTGATGCTGCCGCTGCTGCTGGCGGTGCCGTTCGGCCCTCTGCTCGCCTGGAAGCGCGGCGATCTGCTGGCCGCGGGCCAGCGGCTGTTCGCGGCCGTCGGCATCGGGCTCTTTCTCGCGGCGATCGCGCAGTGGTCACAGGGCGGCGGGCCGGTGCTCGCCTATTTCGGCCTTGCGATCGGCTTCTACATGCTGGCCGGCGCGGTGACCGACCTGGCGCTGCGGTCCGGCGTCGGCAAGGTGACGGCAGGCGTGGCGCGCCGGCGCCTGTTCGGGCTGCCGGGCTCGGCCTTCGGTACTGCACTTGCCCATTTCGGCGTCGGCGTCACCGTGATCGGCATCGTCGCCGTCACCGCCTTCGAGACCGAGCACGTGGTCGAGATGAAGCCGGGCGCGAGCGTTGAGGCCGGGGGTTACACGCTGACCTTCGACGGCATGCGCCAGGGGCGCGGGCCGAACTTCACCGAGGAGAGCGGCCATTTCACCATCGCCCGCGCCGGTGTCTCGAAGGGCGAGGTCTGGTCGTCCAAGCGGCTCTACACGGCCCGGCGCATGCCGACGACCGAGGCCGGCATCCGCACCTTCGGCTTCAGCCAGCTCTACGTCTCCCTCGGCGACGCCATGAGCGACGGCGGCATCGTCGTCCGCGTCTGGTGGAAGCCGATGATCCTGTGCATCTGGATCGGTTCGCTGATCATGATGGCGGGCGGCTTCGTGTCGCTGTGCGACCGCCGGCTGCGCATCGGCGCGCCGCAGGGTGCGCGCAAGGCAAGGCCGGTTCCGGCGCTGGGGGCGGCTGAATGATGCGGTGGTCGCCCCTCCAGTTCCGGTACTTGCCCCTCACCCTAGCCCTCTCCCCGCAAGCGGGGAGAGGGGACGTGCCCCATGCGACGCGATCGTCCTTCTCCCCGCTTGCGGGGAGAAGGTGCCGGCAGGCGGATGAGGGGCGTCGTGGCATATTCGCCAGGCTGGCATTGATCCTCTTCCTGCTTCTTTCGCCCCTGCCGGCCTTCGCCGTCAACCCGGACGAGGTATTGGCCGACCCGGCGCTGGAGGCCCGCGCGCGGGCGCTTTCGGCGCAGTTGCGCTGCATGGTCTGCCAGAACCAGTCGATCGACGATTCCAACGCGGAACTGGCCCGCGACCTGCGCGTGCTCGTGCGCGAGCGCATCGTCAGCGGCGACAGCGACGAGGCGGTGATCGACTACGTCGTCTCGCGCTACGGCGAATTCGTGCTGCTGAAACCGCGGCTGCGGGGCGAGACGCTGCTGCTCTGGGGCGCGCCGATCGTGCTCTTTCTGGGCGGAGCTATCGCGATGATGCTGTTCGTGCGCCGGCGCGCCGGCAAGGCGGTCGGCGAGCCGCTGACGGCGGAGGAAAAGGCGGCGCTGGAGAAGATCGTCGCCGGGAGCCAGGCAAAGGGTGCGGGCGGGGAAAGCTGAGGCAGCTCGCGCAAGAGCGTGCCGCGGTCTTGTCGCAGCGACTTGCGAGAAAACAAGGACTTGAAGCGCAAAGCGAATTCGACGAATCCCGACGCGCTCTGACGTCCGCCTCGCGCAAACATTACCAAAATTTCATGCCGCGGATAGTGCGCGGTAATGTGGACGGCCCTATCTGTTGGTCATCGATCTCCAGTCGATTCCCAAGAGAAAAGGTTCCGCGATGTCCAAGCAAATTTCCCTCCGCCCTTCGCTCAAGACGGTTCTGAAGACTTCTACCGTCGCGGGTCTGGCAGCACTGATGCTTTCGACCGGCATTCCCGCGCAGGTCGTGCAGTCCTTCGCCGAGCCGGTCAAGGTCACCGCGCCGCAGGTTGCGAGCTTCGGCGATGTCGTCGACGCCGTCTCCCCGGCCGTCGTCTCCGTCCGCGTCCAGTCCGACGTCAAGCCGGTCTCCAACGAGGGTGACGGCAACAGCTTCAACTTCAACTTCGGCGGCCGCGGCTTCGACGACCTGCCGGACGATCATCCGCTCAAGCGCTTCTTCCGTGAATTCGGCGGCCCCGGCGGCGGCCAGGACGGCCCGCGCGCCGACCGCGGCCCGCACCGCTTCGGCGACCGCGACCGTGACGGCAAGCGCAGGGGTCACATGCGCCCGACCTCGCAGGGCTCCGGCTTCATCATCTCCGAGGACGGCTATATCGTCACCAACAACCACGTCGTCGACGACGGCGCCGCCTTCACCGTCATCATGAACGACGGCACCGAGCTCGACGCCAAGCTGGTCGGCAAGGACAGCCGCACCGACCTCGCCGTCCTGAAGATCGACAACAAGGACAACCGCAAGTTCACCTATGTCAGCTTCGCAGACGACAACAAGGTGCGCGTCGGTGACTGGGTTGTCGCCGTCGGCAACCCGTTCGGCCTCGGCGGCACCGTGACCGCCGGCATCATCTCCGCCCGCGGCCGCGACATCGGCTCCGGCCCCTATGACGACTACCTGCAGATCGATGCTGCCGTGAACCGCGGCAACTCGGGCGGCCCGGCCTTCAACCTCGACGGCCAGGTCGTCGGCATCAACACGGCGATCTTCTCGCCGTCGGGCGGCAATGTCGGCATCGCGTTTGCGATCCCCGCTTCCGTCGCCAAGGACGTCGTCGCCGACCTGATGAAGGACGGCAAGGTCGAACGCGGCTGGCTCGGCGTGCAGATCCAGCCGGTGACCAAGGACATCGCCGAATCGCTGGGGCTGGCCGAGGCGCAGGGTGCGCTGGTGGTCGAGCCGCAGGCAGGATCCCCGGGCGAGAAGGCCGGCATCAAGAAGGGTGACGTGATCACGGCCCTTGACGGCGACCCGATCAAGGATCCGCGCGACCTCGCAAAGCGCGTCGCCCTGATCGCGCCGGGCACCGAGACCGAGTTCTCGCTGTGGCGCAACGGCAAGTCGGAGACCGTCAAGGTCGAGATCGCCAAGCTCGAGGCCGACCAGCAGGCATCCGCCTCGTCGGACCAGGCAACGCCGGACGAGCCGCAGTCGAGCGAGGAGGAACTCGCAGACCTCGGCATCGCCGTCAGCCCGTCCGATGACGGCACCGGCGTCACCGTCGCCGCCGTCGATCCGGACTCCGATGCGAGCGACCGCGGCCTGAAGGAAGGCGACCGCATCACCTCGGTCAACAACAAGGAAGTCAAGTCGGCTGACGACATCACCAAGGTCATCGACCAGGCCCGCAAGGACGGCCGCACCAAGGCGCTGTTCCAGGTCGATACCGACAGTGGAAGCCGCTTCCTTGCCCTGCCGATCGACCAGGGCTGACCCGCACAGATCGATCCGGTGCGCCGCGGAATCGCAAGGTTTCGCGGCGCTTGCGTCTTGACGCGGCGCCTGGCGTCGCGATCTGTTCAACGGCGCGTCAACACGTGTAAGGTTCATCCATGAAGATACTGATTGTAGAAGACGATCTGGATGCCGCCGCCTACCTGACCAAGGCGTTCCGCGAGGCCGGCATCGTTTCCGACCATGCCAGCGACGGCGACAGTGGCCTCTTTCTGGCGATGGAGAACGCCTATGACGTGCTTGTCGTCGACCGCATGCTGCCGCGTCGCGACGGCCTCTCGCTGATCTCCGAGCTGCGGGCCAGGGGCATCCACACACCCGCCCTGATCCTGTCGGCGCTCGGCCAGGTCGACGACCGTGTGACCGGCCTGCGCGCCGGCGGCGACGACTACCTGCCCAAGCCCTATGCCTTCAGCGAGCTTCTGGCCCGCGTCGAGGTACTCGGCCGCCGCAAGGGTTTGCCCGACCAGGACATGACCTACCGCGTCGGCGACCTCGAGCTCGACCGGCTCGCGCATGTCGTGCGCCGTGGCGGCAGGGAGATCCTGCTGCAGCCGCGCGAGTTCCGCCTGCTGGAATATCTGATGAAGAACGCCGGCCAGGTGGTGACGCGCACCATGCTTCTGGAGAATGTCTGGGACTATCACTTCGACCCGCAGACCAACGTCATCGACGTGCATGTGTCGCGGCTGCGCTCCAAGATCGAGAAGGACTTCGACCAGCCGCTGCTGCGCACGGTGCGCGGCGCCGGCTACATGATCAAGGACGAGGTTTCCGCCTGACATGGTCGCGCCCAAGAAGGCCTCGGGGGTGAAGGCGCTGTTCCGGACCACGGCGGTCCGGCTCTCGGCGCTCTACCTGCTCCTCTTCGCCGCCTGCGCCGCCTTTCTCGTCTTCTACGTGACTTCGATGTCGCTCGGCCTCTTGCGCGACCAGATCCGCGAGACGGTGGCGCAGGAGGCGACCGAGATCCAGCAGGTTTACGACCGTGGCGGCATGAACGGGCTGCTGCGGGCGCTGGAGCGCCGCGCCCGCCAGCCGGGCGCCAATCTCTACATCATCGCCAGCCCTTCCGGCGAGATCCTGGCCGGCAACGTGCTGTCGCTACAGCCGGGCGTGCTCGACCAGGAGGGCTGGACCACGGCGCCGTTCCGATACGAGCGCTACGGCGACGAGGGCAAGTCGGAGCGCCATGCGGCGCTGGCCGAGGTCTTCCTGCTTCCCAACAGCCTCAAGATCCTCGTCGGCCGCGACCTCGGCGAGCCGGAGAGCTTCCGCGGGCTGGTGCGCCAGTCGCTGGTCGTCGCGCTCGGCATCATGGGCATCGGCGCGCTGGCGATCTGGTACCTGATCGGCCGCAACGCGCTGCGCCGCATGGACCGCATGTCGGATGCGAGCCAGCGCATCATGGACGGCGACCTGACGCAACGCCTGCCGGTGGGCGGCTCCGGCGACGAGTTTGACCGGCTGTCGGAATCGCTGAACGCCATGCTGGGCCGCATCGAAAAGCTCAACGAGGGCCTGCGGCAGGTCTCCGACAACATCGCCCACGACCTGAAGACGCCGTTGACGAGGCTGCGCAACAAGGCGGAAGCAGCCCTTGCCGGCAAGACCGAGCCGGCGGAGTTCCGCGAATCCCTGTCGGAGATCATCGCCGAGAGCGACCAGTTGATCCGCACCTTCAATGCGCTCCTGATGATCTCCCGCGTCGAGGCGGGCTCGGCGGTCGCCGAGATGGGGCCGGTCGACCTGACCCAGATCGTTGCCGACTGCGTCGAGCTCTACGAGCCGGCGGCCGAGGATGCCGGGCTTTCGGTGAAGGCCGAGATCGCGCCCGGCGTGCAGGTCACCGGCAACCGGGAACTGATTGGCCAGGCGCTCGGCAACCTGCTCGACAATGCGATCAAATATGCGGAAGGGACGGACGAGGGGCGCATCGTCGTGCGGCTTGCGCGGGAGGGCGAAGCGGCACTGGTGTCGGTGGCCGACAACGGGCCCGGCATCCCCGCCGAGCACCGCGCCGATGCGCTCAAGCGCTTCGTCCGCCTCGACAAGAGCCGCAGCAAGCCCGGTACCGGTCTCGGCCTGTCGCTGGTCGAGGCGGTGATGGAAGTGCATCACGGCACGCTCGGGCTCGACGCCACCATCGGCGAGAACGGGATGGAGCACGGGCTGACGGCGACGATGCGCTTTCCCGCAGGCGCGGCCGGTAGCACCAGCCTGCCCTGAACCGGTCCTCACCGCATTTTACACCGGCATCGGTTTTCCAGACGCGATCGGCCTGCTAGAGCAGGATCGGCATCGACCACGGCTTGTCGTCGGAACGGATGCGCGTCGGGGGAGGCGATGACGATGAGCGAGACGGTGCGACTGAGCGAGATGGAGGCCTGCCCGATCCGGCCGCTGAGCCAGACGGAGGTGAAGTCTGTTCTCTCCGACCTGAAGGACATCGCCCGCGCGCAGCCGGACGTCGCAACCCTCCTTGCCACCGAGGGCGCGCTGAAGGACTTCGTCATAGCCGCCCTGTCCCTGTCTCCCTATCTTCGCGACACCGCGCGCGTATCGCCGGACCTGCTGGCAGCTGCGATCGGCTCGCCGCTCGTGCCGCAGCTTCGCCATGTCATCGCCGACGCGCGGCGCGCCTGGGATCCCGCCGTCCACGAGGACGCCTCCGAGGCGGCGGTGATGGCACGGCTGCGCCAGGCCAAGCGCAAGCTGTCGTTCCTGACCGCGCTCGCCGACCTCGCCAGGCTGATCGACGGCCGCCGGACCACCGCCTTCCTCAGCGACTTCGCCGAAGCCGCCGTCCAGGCGGCGATCGACCATCTGCTCCTTGCCGGGCAGTCGGCCGGCAAGCTGGCCCTCAAGGACGCTGCCCGGCCGGGGGAGGGCTCGGGCCTGATCGTGCTCGGCATGGGCAAGCTGGGCGCGGGCGAGCTCAACTATTCGTCCGACATCGACCTCGTCGTCTTCTTCGATCCGCAGGCCGAAATCGCGCGCGACGGGAGTGAGGCGACGGAGACCTTCGCCCGGCTGGTGCGCCGGCTGATCCGGATCATGCAGGAGCGGACCGCCGACGGCTACGTCTTCCGCACCGACCTGCGGCTCAGGCCCGATCCGGGGGCGACGCCGCTTGCGATCACCGTCGACAGTGCGCTGCTCTACTATGAGAGCCGCGGCCAGAACTGGGAGCGCGCCGCCTTCATCAAGGCCAAGGCGATTGCCGGCGACGTGCCGGCCGGCGACCGCTTCCTGCGCGAACTCGTCCCCTTCGTCTTCCGCAAATACCTCGACTATGCGGCGATCGCCGACATTCATTCGATCAAGCGCCAGATCCACGTGCACAAGGGGCATGGCGAGATCGCGGTGAAGGGGCACAACATCAAGCTCGGCCGCGGCGGCATCCGCGAGATCGAGTTCTTCGTGCAGACCCAGCAATTGATCGCCGGCGGCCGGATGCCCGCCCTGCGGCTGCGCGCCACCGAGCCGATGCTGCACGAACTCGTCCGCGCCGGCTGGATCGACGAGACGACCTGCGACGAACTGACGGAGGCCTACTGGTTCCTGCGCGACATCGAGCACCGGATCCAGATGGTGCGCGACGAGCAGACGCACCTTTTGCCGGAGACGGAGCCGGACCTGAGGCGGATCGCCTTCATGATGGGCTTTGCCGATACGGCCGGATTTTCCGCAGCACTGGTCGAGGTGCTGAAGACGGTGGAGCGGCGCTACGGCGCGCTGTTCGAGCAGGAGGCGAAGCTCTCGACGGAGGGCGGCAATCTCGTCTTCACCGGCCAGCGCGACGATCCGGACACGCTGGAGACGCTGCGCACGCTCGGCTTCCGGCGGCCGGAGACGATCTCGCAGACGATCCGCACCTGGCATTACGGCCGCTACCGCGCCACCCAATCGGTGGAGGCGCGCGAGCGGCTGACGGAACTGACGCCGGAACTGCTGAAGGTGTTCGGCGAGAGCAAGCGCGCCGACGAGGCGCTGCTGCGCTTCGACCAGTTTATCTCCGGCTTGCCGGCGGGCATCCAGCTGTTCTCGCTGCTCGGCAACAATCCGCGGCTGCTCTCGCTGATCGTCAACATCATGTCGTCCGCGCCGCGACTGGCGGAGATCATCGCCGGCCGGCCGCACGTCTTCGACGGCATGCTCGATCCGCGCCTCCTCGCCGAGCTTCCCACCCGCGCCTATCTGGCCGAGCGGATCGAGGGCTTCGTCGGAGGCGCGCGTCACTACGAGGAGGTGCTGGACCGGCTGCGCATCATTGCCGCCGAGCAGCGCTTCCTGATCGGCATCCGGCTGCTGACGGGCGCGATCGGCGGCGCCCAGGCCGCCCGCGCCTTCACCCATGTCGCCGACCTGATCATCGAGGCGGCCCTCGGCGCGGTGAAGCGCGAGATCGAGGCGGCGCACGGAACGTTTCCGGGCGGGCGCGTGGCGGTCCTCGGCATGGGCAAGCTCGGCAGCTTCGAGCTGACGGCCGGTTCGGACGTCGACCTGATCCTGCTCTACGACTATGACGGCGCAGCCTCGGTGGAATCGGACGGTCCCCGGCCGCTCGACGCGACGCGCTACTTCGCCCGCATGACGCAGCGGCTGATCGCGGCGCTGTCCGCACCGACCGCCGAAGGGGTGCTCTACGAGGTCGACATGCGCCTTCGCCCCTCCGGCAACAAGGGGCCGGTCGCGACCCGCATCACCTCGTTTGCGAAGTACCAGCAGGAGGAGGCCTGGACGTGGGAGCACATGGCGCTCACCCGCGCCCGCGTCGTCTGCGGCGATGACAACCTTGCCACCGAGACCCGCTCCACCATCGCAGGCGTGCTCGGGCGGAGCTGCGACGTCGCCACGATCGCGAAGGATGTCGCGGAGATGCGGGCACTGATCGACAAGGAGAAGCCGCCGCGCGACATCTGGGACCTGAAGCTCATTCCCGGCGGCCTGATCGACATCGAGTTCATCGCCCAGTTCCTGGCGCTGGTGGCGCCGGCGCGGGGCGTGGCATTGCCGGAGCAGGCGCTGCCGACCGCCGAAGCGCTTTCGGTCGTCGCACGCGGGCAGATGGACGAGAACGACCTCGACACGGTCCAGCAGGCGCTGCGGGTCTATTCCGAGATCTCCCAGATCGTGCGGCTGTGCATCGACGGGCCGTTCGACCCGAAGGAAGCGCCGGCAGGCCTGGTCGACCTCGTCTGCCGGGCGGGCGACTGCCCGGACCTGAAGACGCTGGAGGCGGAACTGCGCCGGCTTTCCAAGGCCGTGCGCCGCATCTTCCAGGCCATCGTCGCGAACTGATCCTTCAGGCAGCAAGACGCCGGCGGTCTGATCGCTCTCCCGAGCCTCAGCCCGCCTGGCGGCAGGGGAGCACGACGTCGTCGGCGGCCGGGATGCGGACGGAGATGACGGTGCCCTTGCCCTCCTGGGAGCAGATCCGCATGCTGCCGCCGTGCAGCCGGGTCAGGGAGCGGGAGATTGCAAGGCCGAGGCCCGAGCCGCCCTTGCTCTTGGCATACTGGCTCTGCACCTGCTCGAACGGCTGGCCGATCTTGGCTAACGCCGCCCTGGGGATGCCGATGCCGCTGTCGGCGATCGTCAGCGTCACCGCGCCGCCCCGCTTCTTCGCCCGCACATGCACCTGGCCGCCGCTGTTGGTGAACTTCATGGCGTTCGACAGCAGGTTCAGCAGGATCTGCTTCATCGCGCGGCGGTCGGCGATCAGCGACAGTCCCGATGACACCTGCTGGTCGACGCGGATGTCCTTCTGCTTCGCCGAGATCGCCGTCAGCCGCAATGTCTCCTCGATCAGCGGTGCGAGATCGATCGCGTCGCAGCTGATGCGCATGTGCCCGGCCTCGATCTTGGACATGTCGAGGATGTCGGTGATGACGTTCAGGAGGTGCTGGCCGCTCTCGTGGATGTCGCGGGCGTATTCGTCGTACTTGTCCGAGCCGAGCGGGCCGAACATCTGGTTCTGCAGGATCTCCGAGAAGCCGAGGATGGCGTTCAGCGGCGTGCGCAGCTCGTGCGACATGTTGGCGAGGAATTCCGACTTGGCACGGTTGGCGGCCTCGGCGCGCTCCTTCTCCGCCTGGTAGTTGGCGTTGGCGATGGAAAGCTCGGCCTTCTGCTTTTCCAGCGTCGCGCGCGAGGCCGACAGGTCGCCGATCGTCGCCACGAGCCGGCGTTCGGAGTCGCGCAGGCGGGCCTGGTGGCGCTTGATCATGGTGATGTCCGTGCCGACCGAGACGAGGCCGCCGTCGCGCGTGCGCCGCTCGTTGACCTGCAGCCAGCGCTCGTCGGCGAGCTGCACTTCCGTCGTCTGCGAACCGGTGTTGCCGCCGCTGTCGGCGATGCGCCGGGCGATCACCGGCCGGGCGGCCGCGGCCAGCACCACCAGCCGCTCGGTGCCCGGCACGAGCACCTCGTCCGGCAGCCCGTAGGCCTGCTGGTAGTGGGCGTTGCACATGACGAGGCGATCGTCCTTGTCCCAGAGGACGAAGATCTCCGAGGTGCATTCGATCGCGACCGCCAGCCGCTGGTCGGCCTCGTGGTAGCGCTGCGCCAGCTTGTGCTGCTCGGTCACGTCCATGGCGATGCCGATCATGTGCGTGCGGCCGGAGCCCATGCGGATCAGCTGGGCGCGGGCGCGCAGCCAGACATAGTGGCCCTCGGCATGGCGCATGCGGAACACCTGGTCGACCTGGCGGGCCTCGCCCTTGGCGATGGCGCGGGCGACCTGGTAGATGCCGTCGTCGTCGGGATGCATCAGCCGGGCGGCATCGCCGAAGGAGAGATAGTCCTCGCGCGGGGTCATGCCGAGCATCTCGTACATCGAGCGCGACCAGAACAGGCGCCGGCCGGAAAGGTCGAAGTCCCACAGGCCGCAGCGTCCGCGCGCCAGCGCCGTCTCCACCCGCAGGTTGGATTCGGCGAAGATCGCATCGGCGTCGCGCGATCGCTTCGCCTGCAGGAAATAGGCGTAGAGGATGATGCCGAGGATGGCAGAAATGCCGGCAAACAGCGTGACGTTCAGCGACAGTTCGCTGCGCCACATTTCGTCGACCGCGCCGATCGGGCTCGCCACCAGCGCATAGGCGCCGTCCGCAGGCCCGCTGACGATCGAGACGTAGTGCTCGAGGTCGCCGATCCGGGCGCGGATGATGCCGGCGGGATCGCCGAAATAGTGCGACGCGGCCACGTCCGGCGCGATCCGCGCCACCGACATGCCGACGAAGGACGCCCCGGAAAGCGATGCGGCGAATACCCGGCCGCCCTTCTGCACGAACAGCACGAGCGCGCCTTCGGGAAGCCGGTCCTGCGGCAGGAATTCCGACAGCGCCCGCTCCATCCCGGCGCGCTGTCCCTCGGCCATCAGGCGGCCGTCGTCGGCGGCGACGAGCATGGATATGGCCGCCGCCATCAGCGTGGTGCCGTCGCGCATGCCCGCATCCATGCGCTGGTGCTCGAGCATGAGCCCGGTCAGGCGCGAGATGCCGACGACGAGGAGGAACGCGATGATCAGGATCGGGATCGAACGCTTCAGGACGGGCTCTGCGCGCGACGAGCGGAACGAGGCCGGCCCGGCAAAGATCCTGGCATGCCCTGCCAGGTCCTGGTTCCAGGGCGCCACACCCGGAAATTTGAGACGAATCCGCCCCTCGGCTGCGCGTCCCCGCTGCGCGTCCGCCATATTCAATATCCTGTTTCTTCTGGTGATTCGAAAACGCCGCCGTCCGAATCTAAGCTAATGAATCATTCGCGATTCGCCTTGTCCAGAGGAAAAGGTAACGACTTCTTAACCAGTTCTCATCGGTGGGAAGTTGTAGTCCGGCGACGCGCCGCCGCCGGAGGGGGCAAAAGGCTGCGTTCTCAGCCGTTCAGCATCCGCTCGACGATGTCGGAGACGTCGGCCGAGAGCTTGTCCGCCGCAGCGATGCGCCGCAACGCGTTGAGCGCATGCTCGGCGCGAACCTCCTCGAGCGCGCGCCAGGAGCGCATCGATGTGAGGATGCGGGCCGCGAGCTGCGGGTTCTTCGGATCGATCTCGAGGATCCGCGAGGCGAGGAAGCGATAGCCCTCGCCGTCGGGGCGGTTGAAGCCGGTGGGGTTGGAGAAGGCGAAGGTGCCGACCAGCGCACGCACCCGGTTCGGGTTGTTGCCGTTGTAGAGCGGGCTCTCCATCAGTCGCTCGACGCGGGCAAGCGCGCCACGGCCGGGGATCGTCGCCTGGACCGCGAACCACTTGTCGATCACCAGCGGGTTTTCGGCAAAGCGGGCGCGGAAGCTCTCGAGGGCCGCCCCGGTCTCCTGCGCCTCGGGGAAGCGGTGGGCGAGCACGGTCAGCGCGGCACTCAGGTCCGTCATGTTGTCGGCGTCGGCGAAGGCCCTTGCGGCGCGATCCGGTGTGCCCTCGGCAAGGGCGAGGTAGCCGAGCGCGGCATTGCGCAGCGCCCGCTTGCCGGCACTGGCGGCGTCCGGGGTGAAGCTGCCTTCGGTGCGGTTGCGGTCGAACAGCGCTGCAAACAGCGCCGCACCCTTGTGGGCGACGACCGAAAGCACGGCCTCGCGACCGGCGCGGATCGCGTCAGGATCGTTGTCGCTGCCATGCTCGCGGGCGACGTCCGCCTCGCTCGGCAGCGCCAGGATCTGGGCACGGAAGGCCGGCTCCAGCGTCTCGTCGCCGGCAACCGCGATCAGCGTCTCGGCCAGCAGCGGATCGACGGTGATCTCGCCGCCCTCGCGAGCCTTGCGCGCCGCCTCGACGAGGTTCGGCAGCACGATGTCGCCGAATGCCTGCCAGCGGGCGAACAGGTCGGCATCGTGGCGGGCGATGTGGGCGAGATCGGCCGGCGCCTGCTCGAAATGCACGTTGACCGGCGCGGAGAAGCCACGGTTGAGCGTGACGACGGGACGGCCGGCGATGCCCGAGAACGTGACGGACTGGTTGCGCCCGGTGAGGTGCAGCACGTCGCCGGTGACCTCGGCGCCCTCGATCGCCGTCGGCTTCGCCTCGGTTCCGTCGGGAAGAAGCAGGCCGAAGCGCAGCGGAACGTGCATCGGCTCCTTGGTGGATTGTCCCGGCGTCGGCGGCACCAGTTGCTCGAAGGAGAGCGTGAACGCGCCCTTGGCCTGGTCGAAGGCGCTGGAGACGGAAACGAGCGGCGTGCCGGCCTGGTGGTACCAGAGCGAGAACTGCGTCAGGTCGCGCCCGCTCGCATCCTCGAAGCACTTGACGAAATCCTCGATCGTCGCCGCGTCGCCGTCGTGGCGCTCGAAATAGAGGTCCATGCCGGCCTTGAAGAGCTGCGGCCCGAGGATGGTCGCGATCATCCGCGTCACCTCGGAGCCCTTCTCGTAGACGGTCGTGGTGTAGAAGTTGTTGATCTCGCGGTACTTGGTCGGGCGCACCGGATGGGCGAGAGGGCCCGCATCCTCCGGGAACTGCTCCGATTTCAAGTGGCGCACCTCGGCGATGCGCTTGACCGCGCGCGAACGCTGGTCGGCGGAGAATTCGTGGTCGCGATAGACGGTCAGGCCTTCCTTCAGGCACAGCTGGAACCAGTCGCGGCAGGTGATGCGGTTGCCCGTCCAGTTATGGAAATACTCGTGGGCGATGATCGCCTCGATATTGGCGTAGTCGGCGTCGGTCGCAATCTCCGGGTCGGCCAGCACGTACTTGTCGTTGAAGACGTTCAGCCCCTTGTTCTCCATCGCGCCCATGTTGAAGTCGGAGACGGCGACGATCATGAAGATGTCGAGGTCGTATTCGCGGCCGAAGACCTCCTCGTCCCACTTCATCGAGCGCTTGAGCGCATCCATGGCATAAGCGACGCGCGCCTCCTTGCCGTGCTCGACGTAGATCTTCAGCGCCACCTCGCGGCCGGACAGGGTGGTGAACGTGTCCTCGACGACGCCGAGGTCGCCGGCGACGAGCGCGAAGAGATAGCTGGGCTTCGGATGCGGATCGAACCAGGCGGCGAAGGCGCGGCCTTCGTCATAGCCGCCGCCGCCGAGGAAGTTGCCGTTCGACAGCAGCACCGGGTTCGTGGCCTTGTCGGCGATGATGGTGATCGTATAGGGCGCCAGCACGTCCGGGCGGTCGGGGAAATAGGTGATGCGGCGGAAGCCTTCCGCCTCGCACTGGGTGCAGTAGATGCCGTTGGTGCGGTAGAGGCCCATCAGCTGGGTGTTGGCCTCCGGGTTGATGAAGGTGGTGATCGTGATCTCGAACGGCGTCTCCGCGGGCAGGTCGCGGATCGTCAGGCTCTCGGGGGTGGCGTCATACTGGCTGGCGGGAACTTCGTTCTGGTCGAACAGCAGGCCGGACAGCGAAAGCTCGTCGCCGTCGAGCACGAGCGGGGCGGCCGGGTCGGCGCCCTCCCGGCGGCGGAAGATCAGGCGGGCATCGACCTTGGTGTTGGTCGGGTCGAGTTCGAAGGTCAGGTCGACGCGTTCGAGAACGAAATCGGTCGGGCGGTAGTCTGCCAGATGGATGATCCGGCCGTTCTCAGTGCGCATGTTCGGTCCTGCTCGTGTCCTTCGCCTCGTGTCGTTCTAGAGGAACCAGCCAAGGGGGGAAAGGACGATTGGTCTTCGGCTGGTCCCTTCATATGCGTCCGGGCTTAACATCTCATTGCCGGATGCCTCGCCCGTATGCCTTTGTGCAATTGACGGCTGTCATCGATGAAGGGAGTGTGCCGAAGGTTGCCGTCGCTGGCAAGCGGCGGCGGGCGCCGGCCGAATCGACCGGTGCGGTGGCGCGCGCGCGTGGGCGGCCTACTTCTGCGCGGCGAGCATCGCGCGGATCTCCGCGTCGTTCTCGGTCTGCTGGACGACCACGCCGGTCCAGCCGAGCCCGTCATAGTCCTCGTAGCCGATCGTCCTTGCAAAGGCGACGATGGTGCCGTCGGGGGCATAGTAGCTGCCGCGCATGGCGCCGTTCGGATTGCTGAGGCCGAAGCTGGTGAAGACCATCGCGGGGCGGTTCGAGGCGATGACGCGGTTGTCGCCGTCGAGCAGCATCACATGGGTCCGCTCGGCCACGTGCGGCGGCAGGCTGGCCTCCTTCTCGACGATCGACTGGCCCTGCTGCTGCCAGTCGAAATAGACGCCGAGCGTGCCGAGCAGCCGGCCGTTCGGAAGGCCGCCCTCCCGGATGCCCGTGGCATAGACGATCGCATGCCGCCCGTTGTGCAGGTTGCTGGGCTGGACCCGTTCGACTGCGTAGTCGTCGCCGCTCGCCGTTGCCGCAGCCGCCCGGAACCAGTCCTTGTCGGCAAGGTTCACGCCCCGCACGGAGCTGGCATAGGCGGGATTGGCCGACGCCACCACCCGTCCCTCGGCGTCGGTCATGACGAGGTCGAGGTAGACGGTATAGTATTTGGCGATCACCGACAGGCGGGCGGCCGCGGCGTCGAAGGCGCTGCGCCCGGGCTCCTGCAGGGCCTGCCACAGGGCGGGATCGGTGGCCCACCACCGCACGTCCGCCGTGCGCTCGAACAGGTTGCGCACGATCAGCTGCACCAGCGTCTGCGCCAGGTCGACCAGCCGGACGCCCTCCATCTGGTCGACGAGCGATTCCGAGATGGAGCGGCCGAGCGCGATGCGGCCGAGCACGTTGCGTTCGAACTGGTGGGCGATCGTGCTGGAGATGTCGGCCAGCCGCTGGACCTCCGAGGCGACGACGGCAAATCCCTTTCCGGCATCGCCGGCGCGCGCCGCCTCGATGCTGGCGTTGATCGCCAGCATCTTGATCTGGCGGGCGATCGAGCTGTTCTCCTCGCTGAAATGCTCGAGTTCGGTGCCGATTCCCTCCGCGATGGCGCGCATCGTCCGGGGCGTGGCTGAAAGCTGTGATTGTACCTGTGCAGTCGCGGGTCTGGCGGACATGACAATCTCGTGAAGTGGCCGGCGGGCAGGGGCGCCGGTGCGGTGAAATTGATCAAATATTTCTCGATTATGATTAATGCTCAATATTTGAGAAAGGGTTTATAAATCGTATGATAAAACCATTGCGTGCAAATATTCGCCCGCCCATCAAAACCTTTTCGGGCACATCACCAAATTTGATCCCCAATCCCGCCGCCGTCGTATAGGATCGGCGAAATCCTTCCCCCGCCTATGGACGCCGATGCGCTGCGGCCCTGCAGGGCCGCGAACAAGAGACTGTCAGACGCATGGAATTCGCCGAGCAGCAGCCGATGAAGGCGATCTTTCTCAAGGTCTCCTCCGTCGTGATCTTCGTTTGCATGTCCACGCTGATCAAGGCGGCCGGGGAAGGCATCGCCACCGGCCAGATCACCTTCTATCGCTCGGCCTTCGCCATGGTGCCGATCATGGCCTGGCTCGCCGTGCGCGGCGAACTCGTGGCCTCCTTCCGCACGGAAAACGTGCTCGGCCATCTCGGCCGCGGCTTCGTCGGCATCCTGGCGATGAGCTTCGGCTTCTACGGCCTTCTCCACCTGCCGCTGCCCGAGGCGATCGCGATCGGCTATGCGATGCCGCTGATCGCAGTCATGATCGCGGCCCTGTTCCTGAAGGAGACGGTGGGCGTCTATCGCTGGTCGGCGGTGCTGGTCGGGCTCGTCGGCGTCGCCGTCATCACCTGGCCGCGGCTGACGCTCCTGGAACAGGGCGGCGTCGGCACCGCCGAAGCGCTCGGCGCCCTCGCCGTGCTCACCTCGGCCACGCTCGGCGCCATCGCAATGGTGCTGGTGCGCCGGCTGGTGCAGACGGAGAGGACGTCGACGATCGTGCTCTACTTCTCGCTGTCCGCCTCGATCTTCTCGCTCGCCACCCTGCCGTTCGGCTGGGTCGATCTCTCCGGCCGGGCGCTTTTCCTGCTGGCGCTGGCGGGTTTCTGCGGCGGCGTCGCCCAGCTTCTGCTGACGGCGAGCTATCGCTATGCCGACGTCTCCACCATCGCCCCGTTCGAATATACCTCGATCCTGCTCGGCATGGGCTTCGGCTACCTCCTGTTCGACGACGTGCCGACGCTGACCATGCTGGTCGGCACGCTGATCGTCGTCGGCGCCGGCATCTTCATCATCATCCGCGAGCACCGGCTCGGCCTGCGCAGGAAGGCGGCGCGCCGGCACCTGACCCCGCAGGGGTGACAGGCCGGTCGCGCCTGTCCTGCGCCTCGATCCGTTCAGGGCCTCAGGGCTTCGTCCACTGCGGCGTGGTCGTGTCGGCGATGAGTTCGTCCGTTGCCTCGTCGGTGACGGCATCGGCCTGCAGGGCGGCAGCCGCTTCGGCTGCGAGCGGCTGCACCGGCATCGCCTGGTAGTCGGTCTTGCCCACCATGCCGGTCTGGGCATCGCGCCGCATGATGCGCCAGGCGGCATAGCCGCCGTAGAGGGCGAAATAGAGCGTGAAGACGGCAAACAGCGAGGTCGGGCCGAAGCGGTCCATCACCGGGCCGGCCACCAGCGGGCCGGAGATCGTGCCGACGCCATAGGTGATCATCATCCCCGAGGAGATCTCGACATATTCGTCCGGCTGGGCGAGGTCGTTCGCATGCGCGACGTTCAGCGCGTAGATCGGGAAGAGGACCGAGCCGACGAGGCCGGCGACGAGATAGAGGAGGACCGGCGAACTGCCCTGGACGGCGATCATGGCGAGGCTCGCGGCGACGCCGATGCCGCCGCAGACGACCATGACGAGCCGCCGGTCCATCCGGTCCGAAGCCCGCCCGATCGGGATCTGCGCCAGCGTGCTGCCGACGAGCAGCGCCGAGAGCAGCGTGGCGCCCTGCGTCGTCGTCAGGCCGATGCGCTGGGTGAAGACGCCGCCGAGATTGAGCCAGGCGCCGGACAGCGCGCCCGCGAGGAAGGCGCCGACGACGGCGACGGGCGAGCGGCGATAGAGCTTCGGCACGTCGAACCGGGCCTGGGTCGGCGGCGCGGGCAGCGGCGAGGAGGTCAGCGCCGTCGGCAGCAGCGAGACCGAGAAGATGATGGCGCAGAGGATGAACAGCGTCGTGCTCATCGGATCGCCGAGCGGCACCAGATATTGCCCCGCGACGCTGCCGATCATCGTCGTCATGACGTAGAGCGAGAACACGCCGGCGCGGTTGTCGTTGGTCACCCGCTCGTTCAGCCAGCTCTCGATGATCAGGTAGCTGCCGGCGATCGCGAAGCCGGAAATGGTGCGGAACAGGATCCAGGCGCGCCAGTCGACCATCACCGAGCAGAGCAGGATCGCGATCGAGAGCAGCGTCACCAGCGCCACGAACACGCGCACATGGCCGACGGCGAGGATGAACTTCGGGGTGACGATGCACGACGAGGTGAAGCCGAGCGTGTAGCCCGTCGCGATCCAGGTGATCGTCTGTGTCGACCAGCCTTCGGCGACCGCCCGCACCGGGATGACGTAGCTCTGCAGGCCGAACGCCACCATCATCAGAAGCGTCGAGAGCAGCAGGCTCACAAAGGGGACGAGACTCGCCAGCATGACAGGATTCCGGAGATGCCGCGCACGGCCGAAATGGCGCGCGGGACGTCAAGGACTGTGCCTCTAACGAAGTCCGCTTGCGGTGTCCATTGCGACAGCGATTGGCGCAAAGAACGGGGGCGGTATAAAGGAGGGAGTGGCGCGGCTGCGGGCCGCGACGGGGCAACGGCCCTGCGGGCGAACGCCCGCCAGGCCGCTCAGTTCGGCAGGAACGCCTTCAACTGGTCGCTCCGCTGCGCGGCGCCGCGGGGAAGGGAAGCCAGCACGTTGTACTCGCGCGCGGCGTTGACCGCCGCGCGGATGTCATGCAGGTCGGAAATCAGCTTGCGGAAACGGTGCATTCGGTTTCTTCCCGGTCTTGGAACGGCACTTCGGTCCTGCAGGGGCCGGATGAACGCAAGCGCGCTATCAGCGCTGCACGAACTCGGCGTAAATGTTTGCAGGGCGGTTGATGCGAGCATAGCCGGAAGCGGTCATCTGCTCGTTGGCCAAAGTGCGCAGGCCACCGAAGCCATCAGCCGGACGGTAGGCGGCATGGCGCAGCGTCTCGAAGCTCGAATGGATGGGGCGAAGGCGGGCGGTCATGATCGAATATCCTTAATCTGTCCTCCCGTGGCTAATATTGCAGCGCAGCATCAGACTTGCAATGCGACATTACGCCCCGCTGATATGCGCAGATCGCATGGCTCGCGTAATATTCTGTTCATGAAGAAGGCAGCGATTTCGACAACAAGCGCGCCGGTCGCGTTCGCCTGTAATGGCGAATGTCGATTAACCTATTGAAATTAATGATTGAAAGATCAGTCGATTCGCTCGACAGTGCCCGCCAGCCCTGCGCGAAACGCAAGCAGGTCCTGCCAGGCGAGGCGCTTGCTGACCGGTGCGGCGACGAGATCCTGCGGGTGCAGCGTCGCCAGTGCGGCAATTTTTCGCCCGCCGATCTCCACCTGCCGCCACTCACCGCGCATCTGATGGATGGTTTGCGTGCCGCCGAAGAAGAACCGAGCGGCGAAATTGCCGAGAATGAGCAGGTGATTCGGCGCCGCCAGCGCGATCTGGCGTTCGATGAAGGGGCGGCAGATGTCGCTCTCCGGCGCCGAGGGCACGCGATTGCCCGGCGGGCGCCAGGGGATGACGTTGGACAGCAGCACATCGGTGCGAACAAGGCCGATGCCGGCGAGCATGCGATCCAGCATCGCGCCCTGACGGCCGGAGAAGGGGAGCCCCTCGCGGTCGTCGTCCGCATTGGGCATCGGCCCGATCACCATGATCGGGGGCTGCGGGTTGCCTTGCGCAAAGACCAGCCCGCGGGCGCTGTTCTTCAGGTTGCAGCCGCCGAAGCGCTCCATCGCCGCCCTGAGCTCGTCGAGCGTCGCAGCCCCGGCTGCCGCAGCGGAGGCCTCGGCCACGGCCTGCCCGTCGGGCATGGCTACCGCGGGGGCCGCGATCTCCCGCGGCGCGGCCCGTGCGGCGTTGCGCGTGCCGGCGGTACCGGAAGGCGCCTGCCGCCCTTCCGCGCTCCGGGCGGTCGCGTCGCCGCCGCCCTGGTCCTGTCGTTGTCCCTGCCGGGCGGCATGGGCGGCCCGCATCGCCTCGAACTCGGCAATGCGGTCGACGGGCCGGTCCTCGAGCAGCCATTCGACACCGGCATCGGCGTGGAACGCGAGCAGGGCGGCCAGTTCGGCGGCTTGGAGGTCGGCGGCGGAGATCATGCCCTAGCCATACAGGAACGGCCGCACCCGCCGCAAGGCCGCGGCAGGGTCGGGCGCGTCCTTCGCTCAGGTCGATCGCGCAGCGCCGCCGTCACAGCGCACGAGCGTGCCGGTCACGTAGCTGGCGGGCTCGCTGCAGAGGAAGGCGGCGGTGGCGGCAAATTCCTCCACCCGGCCGTAGCGGCGGGCCGGGATCTCCGCCTCGGAAGCGGCCTGCACCGCCTCGATCGACCGGCCGCTGCGTCTGGCTGCGGCCGCATCGAGGCTTTCCAGCCGGTCGGTGCGGATGCTTCCGGGCAGGAGCATGTTGGCGGTGATGCCATATTGCGCCACTTCGGTGGCAAGCGTCTTCGACCAGCCGGCAAGGGCCGGGCGCAGAGTGTTCGACAGCGCCAGCCCGGGGATCGGTTCGATCACGCCGGAGGAGGCGACCGTCAGGATGCGGCCCCAGCGCTGCGCCTTCATCTGCGGCAGGAACCGGTTGGTAAGCGCAATCAGGCGCAGCACCATCGCGTTGAAATGGTTCGCAAGCGTCTCCGGCGTCATGTCCTCGGTCGATCCCGGCGTCGGGCCGCCGGAATTGTTCACCAGAATGTCGATCCCGCCCAGTTTCTCGGCGACCGCCGCCTCGAGCTTTTCGACCACGTCCGCCTCGAACAGGTCGGCGAGTACGAACGAGGCGCGCCCGCCACCTTCAGCGTTGATGGCGGCGCAGTTTGCCGCAAGGTCTTCGGCATTGCGTCCGCACAGCAGCACGTCCGCGCCCTCGCGCGCCAGCGCTGCGGCAATGCCCCGGCCGAGCCCGCGCGACGAGGCGAGCACAAGCGCCCTCTTACCCTTGATGCCGAGATCCATCTGTCTTCTCCTGCTGGTTTATTCTTCGGGAGGCCGTGCCGATCGGTGCCACGTCCATGGTTCGTCCACGCGGGCAGTCGTCGGCCGGCCAGTCGGCATATGGCTATAATACGCCCGTCACGGCTTGCCAAACCGTCCGCGACGTCTTCGGCCGGCAGTGGAGTGCCGATCCTGTCAAGAATGGTTCCGCAATCGTCAAGAATGCTCGCGGCGTTGGTCATAGGCTGCGACAGGCCCATCGGACGCAGGCGCCCGTCGGGCAGGGGAGAAACGGTTGCCCGGCCGGATTTTCCGTTGACGTAAACGTTAACGTAAGAAAATGTCCACCGTCGGGCATGACGTCATGCGCAAATGCGGACATTTCCTGTCGTCCCTTGGCTCGACAGAGACTTGCGCATTTGCCATGACGGCCGCAATAACAGTCAGCCGTCAAGGGGATGGCAGCGGAGGCAGGAACGGATGAGCGAAGCGATGGAACTTCCCGAACGCGAGAGCATGGAGTTCGACGTGGTGATCGTCGGCGCGGGGCCGGCCGGCCTTGCAGCCGCGATCCGGCTGAAGCAGGTCGATCCCGAGCTTTCCGTCGTCGTGCTCGAGAAGGGGGCCGAGGTCGGCGCCCACATCCTCTCCGGCGCCGTCGTCGATCCCATCGGCATCGACCGGCTGCTGCCCGACTGGCGCGAGGACGACAGCCATCCCTTCAGGACAGAGGTGACGGACGATCACTTCCTCGTCCTCGGCCCGGCCGGTTCGGTGCGCCTGCCGAACTTCGCCATGCCGCCGCTGATGAACAACCACGGCAACTACATCGTCTCGCTCGGCAACGTCTGTCGGTGGCTGGCGACCAAGGCGGAGGAACTCGGCGTCGAGATCTATCCGGGCTTTGCCGCGACCGAGGTGCTCTACAACGACGAGGGCGCGGTGATCGGCGTCGCCACCGGCGACATGGGCATCGAGCGCTCCGGCGAGCCGGGGCCGAACTATACCCGCGGCATGGCGCTGCTCGGCAAGTACACCCTCATCGGCGAAGGCGTGCGCGGCTCGCTCGCCAAGCAGCTGATTGCGAAGTTCGACCTCTCGAAGGGCCGCGAGCCGCAGAAGTTCGGCATCGGCCTCAAGGAGCTCTGGGAGGTGAAGCCGGAGAACCACAGGCCCGGCCTCGTCCAGCATTCCTTCGGCTGGCCGCTCGGCATGAAGACCGGCGGCGGCTCGTTCCTCTATCACCTGGAGGACAATCTGGTGGCCGTCGGCTTCGTCGTCCACCTGAACTACAAGAACCCCTGGCTCTATCCCTTCGAGGAATTCCAGCGCTTCAAGACGCATCCGGCCATCCGCGGCACCTTCGAGGGCGGCAAGCGGCTTTCCTACGGTGCGCGCGCCATCACCGAAGGCGGCTACCAGTCGGTCCCGAAGCTGTCCTTCCCCGGTGGTGCCTTGATCGGCTGCTCGGCCGGCTTCGTCAACGTGCCGCGCATCAAGGGCAGCCACAATGCGGTGCTGTCGGGCATCCTCGCCGCCGAGAAGCTGGCGGACGCGATCGCAAGCGGCCGCGCCCATGACGAGCCGATCGAGATCGAGCGCGGCTGGCGCGATAGCGCCATCGGCTCGGACCTGAAGAAGGTCAGGAACGTCAAGCCGCTGTGGTCGAAGTTCGGCACGGCGATCGGCGTGGCGCTCGGCGGGCTCGACATGTGGACGAACACCCTGTTCGGCGCCTCCTTCTTCGGAACGCTGAAGCACGGCAAGACCGATGCGCAGAGCCTCGAGCCGGCCGAGAAGCACCAGAAGATCGACTACCCGAAGCCCGACGGCGTGCTCACCTTCGATCGCCTCTCCTCGGTGTTCCTGTCGAACACCAACCACGAGGAAGACCAGCCGGTCCACCTGCAGGTGAAGGACCCGGAACTGCAGAAGACCTCGGAACTCGACGTCTATGCCGGCCCGTCGACCCGCTACTGTCCCGCCGGCGTCTACGAATGGGTGCAGAAGGACGGCAAGGACGTCTTCGTCATCAACGCCCAGAACTGCGTCCACTGCAAGACCTGCGACATCAAGGACCCCAACCAGAACATCAACTGGGTGCCCCCGCAGGGCGGCGAGGGCCCGGTCTATCCGAATATGTGAGGGGCGGGGGGCTGCCGGATCAGTCGAGCGGCCCCCAACTGCCATCGGGGTGCCATCTTCTTCGCGGCGCTGCCTTCGCCGCGGGATCGCTTCCGCCCAACTGGTTCAGTCGCTGTGCAGCTTTGCGCTGGATGAACGCCACGAGCGCTGCCGCCACCAGGCAACCGCGGAACGTGCGCACGCTCCAATTGACGCATTCGTGATCACGATCCCCAATCGCGCTTTATCAATTCATTAACCATAAACTCAATAAACCTTGGTCATATTATTGACTGACCAAGGACACATTCATGTCGATTTCCCGCCGAGGCCTCCTCTTGGGCATGTCCGCCCTGCTTGCCGGTTGCTCCACCAGCGCTCCGAGCCATGTCGCCAACTACGCGGCCGTTCCCGACGAGAAGTTTCCACTGAAGGCGATGCCGCTCGACAAGATCAAGCCGGAGCTGCGCCGCCAGGAAGTCGCCTATGCGGGACCGTACAAGGCCGGCACGATCGTGGTCGATACGCCGGCGCGCCGGCTCTACTACGTGCTCGGCGAGGGCAAGGCGATGCGCTACGGCGTCGGCGTCGGCCGCGAAGGGCTGGCGCTGGCCGGCAACGCCTATGTCGGGCGCAAGGCGGAATGGCCGCGCTGGACGCCGACGCTCAACATGCAGCGCCGCGAGGAGCGCTATCGCAAGCTCGCCGGCGGCCTGGAAGGTGGACCGTGGAACCCGCTTGGCGCCCGCGCCATCTATCTCTACCGCGGCGGCAACGACACCCATTTTCGCATCCACGGCACCAACCAGCCCGAATCGATCGGGCTCGCCATGTCGAGCGGCTGCATCCGCATGCTCAACCACGACGTCATTGACCTTTACGAGCGCGTCAATTCCGGCGACCGGGTCGTCGTGCTGCAGGCCTGATTCTCGACGGCCTTGCGAAAAAGCTGAATGCTATCATCCGATTAGCGCCGCACCCGCATGACGGGCGGCGCTGGTCGCGTTGCAGCCGGCCGGTCATGGCGAATTGATGGCGATGGCGCAATGGGACCAGTCCCGGACGCATTCTGAGCGACATTCCCCCGCACGCCTGCAAAACTCTTGCCTGTGCATCCGACCGGTCCGGCGCCCCGCCGTCGGTCCGGTCCGGTGCTTCCAATCGCGATTCCGGTTGCGGCGGTGCAGTCGGACATTGGGGCGAAATCACCGCCGGATGATAGAGGGAACCGACAATGAAGAAGCTTCTTGCAACCACGTGTCTCGCCTTCGGCCTGTTCGGCCTTGCGGGCGCGGCAAACGCCGAATGCGGCGACGTAACGATCGCCAGCATGAACTGGCAGAGCGCCGAGGTCCTGGCGGCCCTCGACAGCATCATCCTCTCCGAAGGCTATGGCTGCAATGCGGAGGTCATCGTCGGCGACACCGTTCCCACCATCACCTCGATGATCGAGAAGGGCGCGCCCGATCTGGCGCCGGAGGGCTGGGTGGACCTTCTGCCTGACGTCGTCAACCGCGGCCTCGAGGAAGGCAAGCTCGTCGGCGCCGCCGTGGCGCTTTCGGACGGCGCCGTCCAGGGCTGGTGGATCCCGAAATATCTCGCCGACGCCAATCCCGAGATCAAGACGATCGACGATGCCCTGAAGCATCCCGAACTGTTCCCCGATCCGGAAGACAGTTCCAAGGGCGCCGTCCACAACGGCCCGCAGGGCTGGGGCGGCACCGTCGTCACCGCGCAGCTCTTTAAGGCCTATGGCGGCGAAGCCGCCGGCTTCAGCCTGATCGATACCGGCTCGGCCGCCGGCCTCGACGGCTCGATCGCCAAGGCCTATGAGCGCAAGGAAGGCTGGGTCGGCTACTACTGGGCCCCGACCGCCCTGCTCGGCAAGTACGAGATGGTCAAGCTCGAGCACGGCGTCCCCGCCGACATGGCCGAGTGGAAGCGCTGCAACACCGTGGCCGATTGCCCGGACCCGAAGAAGAACGACTGGCCGAAGGACAAGGTGCAGACGCTGGTGACGAAGAGCTTCGCCGACCGCGCCGGCGAGGATGTCATGGGCTACCTCAACAAGCGCGCCTGGAGCAATGACACGGTCAACAAGCTGATGGCCTGGATGACCGACAACCAGGCGAGCGGCGAGGACGGCGCCAAGCACTTCCTGCAGGAAAACGAAGCCCTCTGGACCCCCTGGGTTTCGCCGGAAGCGGCAGAGAAGATCAAGGCTTCGCTCTGATCCTGTAACTGTTAAACTCGGCGGCGCGTCCGGCAAGGGCGCGCCGCCTGCCGGTTTTTCGGCAGCTGCCGCCAGCACGGCCGGTGGCGCAGAGAGGCAAGAAGAAGGGGAACGGGCATGGAATGGCTCACCAAATTTCCGCACATGAACGACAATTCGCTGCGCGATCTGAAAAAGGCGATCGACGAGGGCTTTCGCGCGTTCACGCGTGCCTATGGTGACACGATCGAGAGCTTCTTCGATCCGCTGCAGTTCTTCCTCATCCAGTCCGAGCGGCTCCTGACGCGCACGCCCTGGCCGATCGTCATCCTCGCGATCGCCCTGATCGCCTGGCTCGCCAGCCGCAACTGGAAGATCGTCGCCGGCTGTATCGGCACGCTCCTGGTCATCGGCTATTTCGACATGTGGGACGACACGATGAAGACGATCTCGATGATCTTCGTCTGCACCGTGCTGTCGATTGCGGTCGGCATTCCGATCGGCATCGCCATGTCGCGCTCCGACCGGCTCCAGAACGTCATCAACCCGATCCTCGACGTGATGCAGACCATGCCGAGCTTCGTCTATCTCATCCCCGTCGTCATGCTGCTCGGCATCGGCAAGGTCCCGGGCCTGATCGCGGTCGTCATCTACGCCATTCCGCCGATGATCCGGCTGACCAATCTCGGCATCCGCCTCGTCGACAAGGACGTGCTGGAGGCTGCCGACGCTTTCGGCTCGTCGGGCTGGCAGAAATTGAAGAACGTGCAGATGCCGCTGGCGCTCCCCACCATCATGGCCGGCATCAACCAGACGATCATGATGGCGCTGGCGATGGTGGTGATCGCCTCGATGATCGGCGTTCAGGGCCTCGGCCAGCCGGTGCTGAAGGCGATCTCCAACCAGTACTTCACCCTCGGCATTTTCAACGGGCTGGCCATCGTCGGCATCGCCATCATCTTCGACCGCGTCAGCCAGGCCTACGGCAAGCGCCTGCAGCGCCACCGCGAGATCGTGCACGGCTGAGCGCAGGACCGCCCGCTGGAACGAAAAAGGAGGCCCCGGTGCATCGCGCCGGGGCCTTTTGCCTTGTTCTCGTGTCCTCGCAGACCCTGCGAGCCGACCCGATCGGGGACGCCGCCCCGGGAGTTGGGGGGCGGGACGGCGTCCCTTTGCCGCTACGCCGCAGCGGCAAACCGGTCAGGATGGGCGATGCCAGGAGGAGGAGGGTGTCGAGGGGACCGAACCGATTCGGGATCGGAAGCGGAATGCGATCAGGACGCCGCCCCGGGAGTTGGGGGGCGGGGCGGCGTCCCTTTGCCGCTACGCCGTAGCGGCAACCGGTTCGGGATGGGCGGATTTCCAGGTCACCACCATCAGCGCTCCGATGACGGTCACGTGCTCCATCACGAAATAGAATTCGAGGGTGCGGAACGGCTCTTCCATCGTCCAGAAGGCGTGTGCGATCGGGATGGTCAGCGCGGTGAAGACCGCGAGCATGCCGGCGCCGAGCCAGGTGAAGCGGTTGGCGATGATGAAGGCCGATCCGAACAACTGCGTCAGCGCGACGGCGGCGGTGAAGAACGGGGCGGGCTCCAGCCCGAAATGCGCCATCTCGGCGACGCCGGCATCGAAGTCGATCAGTTTCGCCAGACCGCTCATCCAGAACATGGAGGTCAGCACCGTGCGGGCGAGGGTGCCGAACCAGTCGGAACCGGTCAGGGAATCGATAAAGCGAGGCATTTCAATCTCCAGGTCACATGTTCGATCTTCCGGCGCCGTTACCGGCTTCCGGGCGCCCCGCCCCGCTCCTTTTCGGTTCGTTCAGCGGGCCGCTGGAGACATCTCTACCAAAGCGGGTGCCGCAAGGTGTCACCTTGGTAACACCCCTGTAACCGGTCGTGATTGCAGGCCGCAGGGCACAACCGCGCAGGCCGGCTGGCCTGCGGTCCGGGTGCCGGGAGGGGAAAGGGAGGAGGAAGGGAAGGGAAGATCGACAGGCGGCCGCGCGCCTCATGACTGCGGCTGCGCGTTCAAGGGCGGCTGGAGGTCAGCCGGTCATTCCGCCGGAACAATGGTTGCCGGAACCTGCCGGTCGCGCCGGTCGAGCGCCACGGACGTCGCAAACACCAGCATGCCGCAGACGGCCATGATGGCACCGACGAAGCCCATCGAGCCGTAGCCGTAGCCCAGGTCGATGGCGATGCCGCCGAAAAGGGCGCCGAGCGCATTGGCGACGTTGAAGGCCGAGTGGTTCAGGGCCGCGGCCAGCGTCTGGGCATTGCCGGCGACGTCCATCAGGCGCGTCTGCAGCGCCGGCCCGACGACGAAGCTGCAGCCGATCAGGAAACAGCAGGCAAACAGCATGGCGGGGATGTGGGCCGTCAGCGAGAGCGTGACGAGCACGAAGAAGTAGACCGTCAGCGACCAGCCGATCGTGCGCATCAGCGACAGGTCGGCAAGCTTGGCGCCGAAGATGTTGCCGACGATCATGCCCGAGCCGAACACGGCCATGATGACCGGGACCATGGAGAGGTCGAGCCGGGCAACCTCGGTCACGATCGGCGAGATGTAGGTGAACACGGCGAACATGCCGCAGAAGCCGGTGGCGGCGATGCCGAGCGTCAGCCAGACCTGCTTGCGCTTCAGAGCTTCCAGTTCGGTGAAGGCGTTGATGCCGACCGGCGCCTTGTCGCGCGGCAGGAAGACGGCGATGAGGACTGCGGTCAGTGCGCCGGTGAAGCCGACGGCGGCGAACAGGAACTGCCAGTCGAGCATCTGGCCGAAGAAGGCGGCGAGCGGCGTGCCGATCAGGGTCGCGAGCGTCAGGCCCAGCATCACCTTGCCGACCGCCTGCGTGCGCTTGTTGGCCGGCACCATCGAGGCGGCGACGAGGGCGGCCACGCCGAAATAGGCGCCGTGCGGCAGGCCGGTCAGGAAGCGCATCGCGATGAAGCTCTCGAAGGTCGGCGCCAGCGCGCTGGCGATGTTGCCGATCGCAAAGACCGCCATGAACGCCAGCAGAAGATCGCGGCGGCGGAAGCGTGCCCCGATCACCGCCAGCACCGGCGCCCCGACGACCACGCCGAGCGCGTAGGCGCTGATGACATAGCCGGCCTGCGCGTTGGAGACGCCGAAGGTGGTGGCGACATCAGGCAAAAGTCCCATGATGGCGAACTCGCCCGTGCCGATGCCGAAACTGCCGACCGCGAGCGCGAAGACGATCAGCGCCACCGTGAGCGGCGAGACGCGGACCTGGTCGGCGGGGGAAAGGGCGGTTTCGGCAAGGTGGAGGTCGGACACGGCATTTCTCTATGGACGGCGCATGGAACGGGATGGGAGCGTGCCCGGCAGCCTTCCTCCCAGGCTGCGGTGCAGACGATCCGGCCAACGGCCATGCGCGAAGAATCATCAGGATAGACCCGGCAAGGCATTCGCCGGGAAACTCCGACGTTAGCATCGTCCGCAGGTTTGACTATCGGCATTTTTGCATGGCAGCCGCGTTCGCCGCGCGTAAGTGAGATGTGATCGGCCACGCTGTTATTTCGCCGCTTTGCAACTATCTAATGCGGAGAGCGTTTGGGGAGGGCGACAAGGACCGGAGAACCCGATGCGGATTCAGGCGATATTCAACAAGGATGGCGGTACCTTCCGCACCACCGACATGGAAGCCTATGTCCGCCACGCCGAAAGGGTGTTCGGCGATGCCGGCCACCATCTGGATTGCGATGTCGTCGAGGGCGCCGATATCGAGATGGCGCTCAGGCGCTGTGCCGACCGCACCGATCTCGACGCCATGCTCGCCGGCGGCGGCGACGGCACGATCTCGGCAGCGGCAGGTTTCGCCTGGGAGAGCGGCATCTCGCTGGGCGTCGTCCCGGCCGGCACCATGAACCTCTTCGCCCGCACCCTGCGCATCCCGCTCAACATCTGGCACGCGCTCGACGCGCTCGCCGAAGGCACCGTGGCCGAGGCCGACATCGGCAGCGCCAACGGCCGCGCCTTCGTCCACCAGTTTTCCGCCGGCATGCACGCGCGCATGGTGCGGCTGCGCAATGCGATGACCTACCGCTCGCGGGTCGGCAAGATGGCGGCGAACGTGCGCGCCGCCGTCGGCGTCATGCTGGATCCGCCGGATTTCGAGGTCGAGTTCGACGTCGACGGCGTGAAGGAGCATCGCCGCGTCTCGGCGATCAACGTTTCCAACAACCGCTTCGGCAATGACGGGCTGCTTTATGCCGACGACGTCACCGGCGGCCATCTCGGCTTCTACGTCGCCAATCCGCTGACGTCCCGCGGCGTCGCCAGGCTCGCCACCGACATCCTGCGCGGCAAGCTGCGCGAGAACGCCGACGTGACCGAGATGACCGGCAGCGCCGTCGACCTGCATTTCCCCAAGATCGACCGCGCCGTCAATTGCGTCATCGACGGCGAGCTCCTGCCGATGGGCAAGGACGTGGCGCTCCGCCTGCACGCGGGCGAACTGAAGGTGATCGTCCCGCGCGTCGAGGCGCAGCAATCCTCCCCTAGGAACGAGGCGGCCGCCTGAACCCGACCGGCCGCCTCAGATCCGCGGCAGGTAGGTCTGGTAGTCGAAGTCCGAGACCGTGCGCAGGTAGGTGATCGCCTCCTTGCGCTTGGTGTCGCCGTAGAGCTTGCGGTAGCGCTCGCCGAAGACGTCGGCGATGAAGGGCGAGGCGGAGAATTCCTCCACCGCCGTCAGGAAGTCGTGCGTCAGCCGCGGCACGCCGACCGGGTCCTTGCCCGGTTCCGTCGCCGGCCCCGGATCGAGCTCGTGGTCGAGACCGAGCAGCATGCCGCCGAGGATGGCGGTCAGAAGCAGGTAGGGGTTGACGTCGGCGCCGGCGACGCGGTGCTCGACGCGGGCGGCTGGGCCGTCCTTGTCGGGAATGCGGATCGCGGTCCCCCGATGACCGAAGCCCCAGTCGATATCGACAGGCGCAAACGAGCCCGGCTGGAAGCGGCGGTAGGAATTGGCGAAGGGGGCGAAGATCAGCTGCGCCTCGCGCATCGTCTTCAGCATCCCGGCGGTGACCGATTTCAGCTTCGCCGGATCGCCGCCCTTGGCGTCGAGGATGTTGCGGCCGTCGTGGTCGATGATGCTCGCATGCACGTGCAGGCCCGATCCCGCCTGGTCGGCGTAGGGCTTGGCCATGCAGGTGGATTTCAGCCCGTGCCGGCGCGCGGCCTGCTCGGCGACGCGCTTCAGGTAGATGCAGTCGTCGGCGGCCGCCAGCGCGTCCGGCCGGTGCAGCAGGTTGATCTCGAACTGGCCGTGGCCGAATTCGGCGGTCGTCGCATCCGCCGGCAGCTCCATCTCGCGGGCATAGGCCCGCACCGTCTGCAGGTAGTCGTCGAGCGCATCGACGGCGCTCATGTCGTAGAGCTGGAAGCCGTTCGGCTGGTCGCGATACATCAGCCGTTCCGGCGGCCGCGGCCGGCCGGTTAGGCGCCAGTCGTCCTGCACCACGTAGAATTCCAGCTCGGTGGCCACCACCGGCGTCAGCCCGCGTTCGTCGAAGCGCTTCAGCAGATTGGCGAGGATCGCGCGCGGACACATGAAGCTCGGCGTGCCGTCGAGCTCGTGCATGGTGGCGAGCACCTGTTTCGAACCGGCCGGCGCCCAAGGCATGGCGGCGAGTGAGCGGCGGTCGGGCACGCATTCGCCGTCGGGATCGCCGACCGAAAGCGACAGCCCGGTGATGTCGTCGTTGTCGTCGCCCCAGATGTCGAGCGACTGGGTGGAGGAGGGCAGGCGGACGGTGCCGTCCCAGACCTTCTTCTCCGCTTCCAGCGGGATCTGCTTGCCGCGCAGGTCGCCGTTCATGCCGACCAGCAGGATTTCGATGCGGGGCGGGGCATTGGCGGGCACGGCGGTGCGCGCCGGGATGTCGTTGGTCATGATCTGTATTCGCCTCGGGCAGGTTCGTGCAGGGCATCCGGCCGAGCGATTCTTGCGCCGCTCTCTTGCCAAATGCCTGTTACATGGGCATTTTTCTAGCCTATTCTGACCCGCCGTTCAATGAGCGCGGGCGCTTTCGCGGGCTTGGGGGAGAAGCCGGCGAAACCCCGCAACATCGCAGCAACATCCCCGTGGGCATCCGCCTGAAGACCGAGGAAATCTTCCATGTCGAACCTGTCTGCCGCAGCCTCCAATCTCGGTGCGCTTGATGCCGCCCACCACATCCATCCCTTCTCGGACATGAAGAAGCTGAACGCCGCCGGCACCCGCATCATCGAGCGCGGCGAGGGCTGCTATATCTTCGACAACCACGGCAAGAAGTACCTGGACGGCTTTGCGGGCCTGTGGTGCGTCAACATCGGCTATGGCCGGAAGGAGATTGCCGAGGCGGTGACGCGGCAGATGAACGAGCTGCCCTACTACAACACCTTCTTCGGCACCACGACGCCGCCGACCGTGCTTCTGGCGCAGAAGATCACCTCCCATGCCGGCCCGAACATCAACCGCGTCTTCTTCACCGGCTCCGGCTCCGAGGCCAACGACACCTGGTTCCGCATGGCCCGCGTCTACTGGGCGACCCTCGGCAGGCCGGAAAAGAAGATGGTGATCGCAAGGCGCAACGGCTATCACGGCTCCACCGTGGTCGGCGCCTCGCTCGGCGGCATGAAATACATGCACGAGCAGGGTGCGCTGCCGATCGAGGGTATCGCCCATATCGGCCAGCCTTACTGGTACGGCGAAGGCGGCGATCTTTCGCCGTCGGACTTCGGCCTGAAGGTCGCGCGCGAGCTGGAAGAAAAGATCGACGAGCTCGGCGAGGACAATGTCGCAGCCTTCGTCGCCGAGCCGATCCAGGGGGCCGGCGGCGTCATCGTGCCGCCGCAGACCTACTGGCCGGAGATCGCCCGCATCTGCAAGGCGAGAAACATCCTGCTCGTCGTCGACGAGGTCATCTGTGGCTTCGGCCGCACCGGCCAGTGGTTCGGCCACCAGCATTTCGGCGTCGAGCCGGATCTCGCGCCGATCGCCAAGGGCCTGTCGTCCGGCTATCTCCCGATCGGCGGCGTCATGGTCTCCGACCGCGTCGGCGAGGTTCTGGTGAACGAGGTCGGCGACTTCAGCCACGGCTTCACCTATTCCGGCCACCCGGTCTGCGCCGCGGCAGCACTGGAAAACCTGCGCATCATCGAGGACGAGAAGCTGGTCGAGCGCGTCCGCGACGACGTCGGCCCCTATCTCGCAGCCGGCCTGAAGTCGCTGGAGGACCATCCGATGGTCGGCGAGACCCAATGCGTAGGCCTGATGGCGGCCGTCCAGCTCGCCGAGGACAAGGCGGACCGCAGGCGCTTCGAAGACAAGGAGAGGGCCGGTGTCGAGGTCCGCAACCACTGCCTCGCAAACGGCCTCGTGCTCCGCGCCACCGGCGACCGCATGCTCTATTCCCCGCCGCTGGTGATCACCCGCGCCGAGATCGACGACATGATCACGATCACCCGCAAGGGGCTGGATCATGCGTGGAAGGTGATGCGGGGGTAGGGGGCGCCCCGTTCGCTCGGCCGCCCAACCTTCCTATCCGTCATGCCGGACTTGATCCGGCATCCAGCAGCGCCGCGTCTGCGGCGCGGGAAAAGCTCTTTCGCGCAAGGACTTGCGCGGGCTGGATCCCGGATCAGGTCCGGGATGACGGAGGAGGAAGGGACCGCGCGTTCACACGGTAGCCCTCGGGGGAGGACATGCGCCTGCGCCAACAGCGACTACCGCGCTGATCGAAATCGGCTCACTCCGCCGCCGGATACACCCACGCATAGCTGAAGCTGTAGCGGTCGCCGTCGCGGCCGTAGTGGTAGGGCAGTTCCACCCGGTGCAGGTCCGGCGCGGCTGCCGGCTGGGCCTTGCCGAAGCGTATGGCGTCAGTGAGAAGCTCCTCCGACACCTCAGCCGGTGAGCCGTCCTCGTTGCGCCAGACGACCATGACAGGTGCCTGCGCGCTCCAGCTGATGTCAGGCGCGAAATCGGCATAGTTCTCGGAAAAGACGGGCGTGCCGGGGAAGTGCAGGCGCAGGTTGCCGGCGAGCTGCGTGTCGTCGGTGAAGATGACGGCCGGTGCCACGCCTTCCTGAGCGATCTGCCGGGCAAACGCGTCATACGGCACGTTGAGTTTCTGGTAGTCGCCGGTCAGGCCGGCTGCGGCGACGCGGCCGAACAGGATCGCCGGAACCGCGATCATCACTGCCGCCGCGATCGGGACAAAGCGCTTCAGCTGCAGCGGATCGGCGCGACCGGCCGCCTCGATCTTCAGGCAGAGATAGAGCGGCAGCACCAGGAGCAGCGGCGTCAGCCAGCGGTCCTTGATGTGCGCGGCGCCGGCAAAGAGGATCAGGAGCAGCAGCGCCAGCAGGAAGAAGGCCATCATCGCCTCGATCAGCCCCGTCCAGCGGTTTCCGGCCTTCAGCGCCTTCCACAGGCCGCCCCGGAAGACGATCGCGAACACCACGACGGTCACCGCCGAGAAGCCGAGGACCGCCGTGACGAGCGACAGCAGGCCCTCCAGGATCTGTGAGGAAATCCCGGTGTCGCCGTCCGACAGCTTGTCCATCGTGCCGCCGGAGGCGAGCGCCAGGTGATCGAAGAGCCACAACGCATGCGGTGCGACGATGACGAGGGAGGCCCCGGCCGTCAGGAGCAGCCGCCAGTCGAACAGCCGCTGCCGCCATTCCCGGTCGAACAGGATGGCGAGGAGGCCGGCGGCCGGCAGCAGGGCGAAATTGTACTTCGCGATCATGCCGACGCCGATGGCGATGCCGGTCACCAAATAGGAGAGCGCGGTCGGGGCGGCGAGCGTGCGCAGGAAGCCAAAGAGGAAGAGCGCTGCGGCGAAGACGACGGCGACGGTGTGGGTGAGGTCGCGCTGCGCCTCGAAGGCGATCTGCGGGATCGTCAGCAGCGACAGGGTGGCGATGATCGCAAGGTCCCGGTCCTTCAGGACCGTGCGCGCCGCGAGCCCGTAGGCGAGATAGGCGGCAAACAGCATCAGGTTTTTCAACAGGCTGATCGCGAAGACGCTGGGACCGGTGATCTGGATCAGCGCATATTGCAGCCAGTTGTAGAAGGGCGGCTGGGTGTCATATCCGGCGGCGAGCCATTGCGACAGCAGGACCTGCTGCGCCTCGTCGCGCTCCAGCGAATCCGGCAAGGCCATCCGCACCAGGAAATTGACGGCGAAATAGACCGCCAGCAGGATAAAGACGGCGTTCGGCGAGGCGCGCAGGAAGCGGGTCATCTCAGGGGCCGCGGAAGGTCTGCCGCACGATGTAGTTCGGCGTGTCGTCGTCGCGGAAATAGGTCCGGGCGATCATCTCAGACAGGATGCCGGTGGTGATCAGCTGGATCGACGACAGAAACAGCATGACGCCGACGAGCAGCAGCGGCCGCGTGCCGATGTCGTTGCCGAAGGCGAACTTGTCGATGAACAGATAGGTGAGGATGAGAGCGCTGAGCGCGCCCGCCACAAGCCCGATCGAGCCGAAGAAATGCCCCGGCCGCGCCTTGTAGCGCATGAAGAACAGGACGGAGAGAAGGTCCAGGATCACCCGGAAGGTGCGTGAAATGCCGTATTTCGAGGTGCCGAGCGTGCGCGGGTGGTGGGTGACGACCATTTCGCCGATGCGCGAGCTCGGCACGACGCCGGCGACCCAGGCGGGGATGAAGCGGTGCATCTCACCCATCAGCTTGACCTGCTTGATGATCGAGGCGCGGTAGATCTTCAGGCTGCAGCCGTAGTCGTGCAGGCGCACGCCGGTGATCCGGCCGATCAGCGCATTGGCGCACCATGACGGTATCTTGCGCAGGAAAAGCCCGTCCTTGCGGTTCTTGCGCCAGCCGACGAGCAGGTCGAGCTGGCGGTCGTCCAGCGCCTGCGCCATGGCGCGGATGTCGGCCGGGTCGTTCTGCAGGTCGCCGTCGAGCGTGGCGATCAGCCGCCCGCGGGCGGCGTCGATGCCGGCCTGCATGGCTGCCGTCTGGCCGAAATTGCGCTGGAGTTCGACGATCGCCATGTTCAGGTCGGGCAGGGCAAGCGCCTCGCGCGCCTTCAGGAGCGTGGCGTCGGTGCTGCCGTCGTCGACGAGGATCAGTTCCCACGAATGTTCGTAGCCCGCCATCGCCTCGCGGATGCGCGCGATCAGCGGCCCGACGCTCTCTTCCTCGTTGAACACGGGAACGACGAGCGAAATCTCGATGCCGGCCGGCTGGAGCTCGACCGCGGCGATGGTGTCTGGATTTTCCTGCAACGCTTCTTTCTCCACTCCGGCGGAGTTCTTTCATCATGCGGATCGTGATAACACGCGCCCGCAACCTGACGAGGGAAACCCAGCACTTATATGAGTTCCGCGCCGAATTCCAGCCGACCATCCGGGCTATCCCGTCTGGCGCGCCGCCATGCCATGACGCTGCTGACGCTCGCCTGCCTTGCCGCCTATCTTGCCTTCGTCGAGTGGCAGTGGGGCTGGAGCCGGCTCCTGTCGCAGTGGCAGAAGGTCGGCGCATGGACGACGCTTGCCGCCCTCTCTCTGCTGACAGCGACCTATCTCGTGCGCACCCAGCGGATCTACGACTACTTCCCGGCCGAGACGAGGGGGCATTTCCTCAAGCTCTTCCGGCTGACCCAGGTTCACAACCTCCTCAACATCATGCTGCCGTTCCGGGCCGGGGAGACGAGCTTCCCGATCCTGATGCGCTCGCAATTCGCCGTTCCCCTGCCGCGGGCGACGGCGGCGCTTTTGGTCATGCGACTGCTCGATCTGCACGCGCTCTGCGCCGCCGCCGGCATCGGGCTCGTGCTCAACGCCGGCAACCATGCGCTCGCCTGGCTGCTGTGGGCGCTGTTCCTCCTCTCGCCGCTCGCCTTCTTCGCCGCCAAGGGTCCGATCTTCCGGCTGCTGAGAGGCCATCTACCGGGCAGGCTGGAACGGCTGCTGGACGAGGTCGAGGCCGGCATTCCGGCCGACAGGCGCGGCTTCGTCCGCGCCTGGGCGTTCACCGTGCTGAACTGGGGCGTCAAGGTGCTGGTGCTGGCCTGGGTGCTGGGCCTGCTCGGCGTCTCCCCATACGCCGCCACCTTCGGCGGCGCGCTCGGCGGCGAATTGTCCTCGGTTCTTCCGGTGCATGCGCCGGGCGGCGTCGGCACCTATCCCGCCGGCATCACCGCCGGCGCGATCGCCTTCGGCGCCGAGGGCGGCCGGGCGGCCCTGTCAGGGGTGGCGGAGGCTGCGATCAACGCCCACCTGATGATCGTCGCCAGCGCCTGCCTCGGCACGGCGCTGTCGATGGTGCTGTCGTGGATCCCGGCGAAGGCGCGGTAAGGGCCGCCAGAGTTCGCCCCACTGCCGACTGCCTATTGCCTCCGCCTACTGGAACGCCGTCTCGAAAAAGCTCCTGAGCTTGCGCGAATGCAGCTTTTCCGTCGGCATGCCGGCGAGTTTCTCCAGCGCACGGATGCCGATCCGCAGGTGCTGGTTGACCTGGGTGCGGTAGAAGGCGGTCGCCATGCCCGGCAGTTTCAGTTCGCCGTGCAGCGGCTTGTCGGAGACGCAGAGCAGCGTGCCGTAGGGCACGCGGAAGCGGAAGCCGTTGGCGGCGATGGTGGCCGATTCCATGTCGAGCGCGATCGCGCGCGACTGCGATAGCCGCTTCACCGGGCCGCGCTGGTCGCGCAGTTCCCAGTTGCGGTTGTCGATCGTGGCTACGGTGCCGGTGCGCATGATCCGCTTCAGGTCGTAGCCCTCGAGCCCCGTCACCTCGGCGACCGCGCTCTCCAGCGCCACCTGCACCTCGGCAAGTGCCGGGATCGGCACCCACACCGGGAGGTCGTCATCCAGTACGTGGTCCTCGCGCACATAGGCGTGGGCGAGCACGTAGTCGCCGAGCGTCTGGCTGTTGCGCAGGCCGGCGCAATGGCCGAGCATCAGCCAGGCATGCGGGCGCAGCACGGCGATGTGGTCGGTGATCGTCTTGGCGTTGGAAGGGCCGACGCCGATATTGACCAGCGTGATGCCGCCATGGCCCTTGCGCTTGATGTGGTAGGCCGGCATCTGCGGCAGCCGGGCGAGCGTCAGGTCGGTGTCCGGCTTGTCGTTGCCGGCCTGGGTGACGACGTTTCCGGGCTCGACGAAGGCGGTATAGCCGTTGCCGCCCTCGGCCATCTGCAGCCGCGCCCAGGCGCAGAACTCGTCGACGTAGAACTGGTAGTTGGTGAAGAGCACGAAGTTCTGGAAATGGTTGGCGCTCGTCGCCGTGTAGTGGCTGAGCCGGGCCAGCGAATAGTCGACGCGCTGGGCGGTGAACGCCGCCAGTGGCGAGGGCTCGCCGGGGCCGGGCTCGTAGGAGCCGTTGGCGATCTCGTCGTCGGTATTGGTCAGGTCCGGCGCATCGAACAGGTCGCGCAGCGGCACGGTGATGTTCTCGGCAACCTCCGCCTCGACATAGGCACCTTCGCCGAAGGCGAAATGCAGCGGGATCGGCGTCGCCGATTCGGAGACGGTGACGACGACGCCGTGGTTGCGCATCAGGTGGCCGAGCTGTTCCTTCAGGTAGTGGCGGAACAGCTTCGGCCGCGTGACGGTGGTGGAATAGATGCCGGGCGAGGCGACATAGCCGTAGGACAGGCGCGAATCGACATGGCCGAAGCTCGTGGTCTGCACGCTCACCTGCGGATAGCAGGCCCGGTAGCGGCAGTCCGGCGCGCCGATCTTCGCAAGCCCCGTGAAGGCGTCGGTGAGAAACTGCGTGTTGCGCGCGTAGAGCGCTTCGAGGCAATCGACTGCGGCGACCGCGTCGTCGAAGGTGCGGGGCTCGAAGGGCTCGGGCGTGGAGAAGGGAAGGGCGGTGGGCGACAAGTTGCTCTTGCTCGTGAATCGTTGAAGTCCTGCCAATTCTGCACGCAAACGCGACGAAAGTAACGCCTGCGCACGGCAATCGGCATGTTTTCGGCGGGATTGTCGGCCGTCAGCGCGGCGCGGCGAGGATCACCAGCGTGCCGGCGAGCGCGATGCCGGCGCCGGCAAGGTCGAAACGGTCGGGGGAAACGCCTTCCGCAAGCCACAGCCACAGCAGCGAGGCTGCGATGTAGACGCCGCCATAGGCCGCATAGGCCCGGCCTGCCGCGCTGGTGTCGATCAGCGTCAGGAGCCAGGCGAAGGCGGCCAGCGCCGCCATGCCCGGGATCAGCCACAGCGCCGATTTCTCCAGCCGCAGCCAGGCCCAGAAGGAGAAGCATCCGGCGATTTCGGCAAGGGCGGCGGCGGCATAGACGAGGAAGGACTGCATGGCGGCTCCGTGGGACGGGAGCCCGATCCTTAGCGGAAGCCGGCGGAAAGCGGAAATCGCTTTCGCGTGCAGGCGGGAAATTTCCGCAACCCGATGGAGCGGGAGCCCGTCAGATCATCGCCTGGCGCTGCAGGGTGACGAAGAGGACGAGGCCGGCGCCCTGCTTGCCGATGCCGAGGCTGGTGCCGTTGGCAAGGGAGACGGCCGCCAGCGGCGCGACCATCAGGGTGGCGAGGAGGAGGATGCGAAGGCTGACGGCGAGACCGGAGACGAGCGCGAGCGGCATGGGACGCATCCCTTTTGGCGGTTGAAAGCTAGAGTGCTGCGGGGCAGAGCGCGGGAACGGTGCAGGCACTGGCCGTGCCGTAGCGCTGCATCTGCTCGTGGCGGCGGGCGTCGGTTTCCACGGCGGCGGCCACGGAGACTGCGAATATGGTCATGAGCAGCGAGATGATCGTCAGTCGGCGGGCCAGAATTTCCATCGTCGTTCCCCTTGGGTGTCATGTGATGATGGCCTTTTCGCATGGCGTGACTGAATGCGTCCTGAGAGGTCGGTTCATCTGGCGTTCAGGAAAGGTGCCGCCGGCACCTTGAAGAGGCCGTGCGCGGCTTCTAAGTCAGTCGGGTCCTTGCCGCGCCGCACACCCTGCGGCGCTCGGGCACAGGAGCAAGATGAACGCGTGCAGGACGCCGCCGGAGCCATCCGCGGCGGTGCCTCAAGGGAGAACCGGATGACCAAGCCGATCGAACTGTTTTTCTGGCCGACGCCGAATGGCTATAAGATCACCATCATGCTGGAGGAACTCGGCGTTCCCTACGAGGTGAAATACATCAACATCGGCAAGGGCGAGCAGTTCGCGCCGGATTTCCTCAAGATCGCGCCGAACAACCGCATGCCGGCGATCATCGACCCGGACGGCCCCGGCGGCGCGCCGATCTCGGTCTTCGAGTCCGGCGCCATTCTGCAGTATCTCGGCCGCAAGTACGGCCGCTTCTACCCGAAGGACGAGCGCGCCCGCGTGCAGGTCGAGGAATGGCTGTTCTGGCAGATGGGCGGGCTCGGCCCGATGGCCGGCCAGGCGCATCATTTCCGCCAGTACGCGCCGGAAAAGATCGCCTACGGCATCGACCGCTACACCAACGAGGTCAATCGCCTCTACGGCGTCATGGACCGGCGGCTGGCGGATCACGAATATCTCGCCGGCGACTATTCGATCGCCGACATGGCCTGCATCGGCTGGGTGCGTCCCTACGAGAACCAGGGCCAGACGCTCGAGGACTTTCCCAACCTCAAGCGCTGGTTCGAGGCCGTGCTCGCCCGCCCCGCCGTCCAGCGCGGCATCGAGGTCGGCCAGGAGGAGCGCGCCCGCCAGGCAAGCCTCGCCGAGGACAAAGAGGCCCAGAAGGTCCTGTTCAACCAGCGGGCACGGTAGACTTTGTCCGCGTCGGCGTAACCTTTCGGCTTGCGTCGAAGATCAGCCGGGCGTTGCCTCCCCCTTCCGTCATGCCGGCCTCCGAGCCGGCATCCAGCGCGCGCAAGTCCTTGCGCGGAAAGAGCATTCTCCGAACCGCAGACGCGGTGCCGCTGGACCCCGGATCTAGTCCGGGGAGACGGGGGCTGGTATCGCTTGCGTCAGAGGCAGACGCTTCCTAAATCCGCGACCAGGTCTGCGACTTGCAGAAGACCTTGAGCATGCAGCCCTTCATCGTCAGCGAGTTGCCGTTGACCGAGCCGGATCCGCTATAGGTCTTGTCTTCGACCGGATCGGTGATCGACCCGCTGTAGGTGTTGCCGTTTCCTTCGAGTTGGCCGATCCGCTTTCCGGCGAACTTGCCCGACCTGAGCGTGATGCAGAAGCTGCCGCCGCATCTTTCGATGGCCGCGGTCTCGCCGCTGGCGGTCTTCCAGTTTCCCTCGATCGGCTCGGCCGCGAATGCGCCGCCGCAAACGCCAAGGCACAGCGCCATGGCCGCAACAAACCTGCGTGTCATCATTGTCCTCCCGGTTTCGGGCCGCCTGCGTTGAACGGCGCGACTGTCGCGCGCCTCCGGCCCGATGCGGCGAAAGCTATCTGACGCGAACGTAAAGGTAAATTGCCGAAGAAGCGCTATCCGCCGGTTTTTCGGGATACTTCCGGGCCTGCCGCGGGGCAGATCGCGCCGGTATTTTCCGGACGATGAACAGGCCGACCCGTTTGTGTGGTTAGCGATCGGTTTAAATCGCCGGTTGAATTTTTCGTAAATTTTGAAGCAAATCCGCTGCATTCCAGCCGGTCCGATGCTTAACAAAAACCCAAGTTTACCAAGCGTTTGAACTTTGTTTGTCGCAAATTAAGCATGCATTTTAAGCGTCCCTTGAAGGCCCGCTGGCATAGTGGAGCCATAAGACGAGCACGGAAGAAAACCGGCCGGACAAACCTTCGAAGATCAACGACCGCAAAGACGGAAGGGCTTCGAAAGGCAGACAAAACAGGGCGATACGAGAAGAAGAAACAAGGACAGGGACAAGAAAATGGCACGCTTCGAAATCCACGACTCGGAAAATGCCGCCATGACCGGCGGCGAGACCCGCACCGATGCGCTGCGCGAGATGGGGCTGATGTATGCGACCGGTCGCGGCTGTGCCGTCGACCTCGTCGCAGCCCACAAGTGGCTCAACATCGCCGCCATCAAGGGTTGCGACCGGGCCGCCGAACTGCGCGCCGACCTCGCAGCCACGATGAGCAAGACCGATCTTGCCCTGGCGCTGCGGGCCGCCCGCGAATGGATGACGGTGCATTGAGGAAGAAGGCAATAGCCAATCGGCAGTAGGTCGTAGGGTTGACCAAGAACAACAAAGCTTGCGGAAGATGATGCTGTCCGCGACCCTACTGCCTACTGCCTGCCAGCTACCTCACCGCCTTCAGAACCTTCGGCAGCACCGCCTCGAACAGGTCGAGATCCGCATCGGGCCCGACGCTGACGCGGATGCAGCGGTTCAGCGGCGCCACGCCGGGCATGCGGATGAACACGCCGTGCTCCATCAGCCCGTCGACGATCGCGCGTGCACGCACGCCGTCGCCTCCGCAATCGATCGCCACGAAGTTGGTGGCCGAGGGCAGGGGCGAAAGCCCGTTCTGCCTGGCGATCGCCGCGATCCGTTCGCGCGCGCCGGCAATGCGCCCCACCACGTCGGCCAGATACGCCTGATCCTCCAGCGCTGCCAGGGCCGCGACCGTGGAGATGCGCGCCATGCCGAAATGGTTGCGGATCTTGTCGAAGGCCTGCGCATTGCCGAGCGTGCCGATCGCATAGCCGACGCGGGCGCCGGCCAGCCCGTAGGCCTTGGAGAAGGTGCGCATCCTGAGCACGTTGGGCTGGCCGATCAGCGCGTCGACCGGTGGCGTGGATCCCGCCGGCGCCGTCTCGCAATAGGCCTCGTCGAGAATGAGCAGGCTGCTGTCGGGCAGGGCACGCGCAAACGCCGTGACGCTGTCGGCATCCCACCAGCTTCCCATCGGGTTGTCCGGATTGGCGAGGTAGACGAGCGGGGCGTCCTCGCGCTTCGCCGCCGAAAGCAGCCCGTCCAGGTCCTCCCGATCGTCTGCATAGGGCGTGGTGACCAACCGCCCGCCATAGCCGTTCACATGGTAGTTGAAGGTCGGATAGCCACCGAGCGAAGTGACCACCGGCGTGCCCGGCTCCACCACCAGCCGCACGATTTCGCCGAGCAGCCCGTCGATGCCGCAGCCGATGGCGATGTTCTCGCGCGAGACACCGTGATGAAGCGCAAGCGCCTCGCGCAGCTCGAAGCTCTCCGGATCGCTGTACATCCAGGTCTCGCCGGCGCTCTCGCGGATCGCCTTGAGGACCGAGGGAGCGGGACCGAAGCCGCTTTCGTTGGCGCCGATCCGCGCGCGCACTTTCCGTCCGCGCTGGCGCTCGATCGCTTCCGGCCCGACGAAGGGAACGGTGGACGGTAGCGCATTGGCGAGGGGCGTGAAGCGGGAAAAGCCGGACATGACTGCAAACCTTCGATTGAGCGGCGCGGGAGGGTGCGCAGGCGACGCTCGGCCGCCCGGCACATGCGGCGGGCACCCTACTGCAGATTCTGAAAAACGGGAATTGGTATTCGGCGGGATAGTGCGCGGAATTCAAGGCGTTACATTTCGCGCCCGAACATGCGGTGGTCGCATATGGCCGGGGAAACGCCGCGCGCGGTCCCCGCTGCCGGTCAGTTGCGCTCGAAGGCGAAGCGCGGGCGATCGACGCCGCGCATGTAGGTGGTGGGCGCTTCCTTCTTCTTGGTGGCCACGCCACCGGTGAAGTAGTCGGCGCGGACGATCTCGTGCAGCAGTTCCTCGTCGATCTCCTTGATGAACTGCACGCCGATGCGGTGGTCGTTGCGGTAGACCTCCGCGCAGCCGACGCGGGCCATCAGGCCGACCACGGTGAGATAATAGTGCGGGCCGAGACCGATCGTGGTGGTGACCGAGAAGCTGGCGCCGCCCTGCGAGATATCGAGGATCTGACAGCTCCTGACCTTGGGGAGCGCGAGATCGAAGCCCACCGAGAGCAGCATGCCCTGGCGGTTGATCCTGAACCGTTCCCACTTGCGTTCGTACAGGCCGCCGCTCTGCCGCTTGTCAACCAGCTCCACCATTGCAACTCTCCAGAAAGAAGCAGGACGTCATGCCCGCCACGATAGTGTTGCAACTATGTGTTGGAATTGGCTGAAGGCAATTCCTCAAAATTTACACACCATTTCATTGGGGTCCGGGCGTAACGGTTGGGCAGCTTCGGGCAAGGCCGAATCAGCGCGACATCACCAGCCTGAGATAGTCGGCATCGAGGAACATGTTGAAGCGGACGACCCTTTCGTCGCTCACCTTCCGGACCTGGGTGCAGCCGATCTCGTCCTGCATGCCGCCGATGCGCAGGAAGAAGCTGTCCGGAAGCTCGACCCGGCCGCTGAGGTCGATGATGGCGCCGGCCGACGAGATCGTGCGGACGATGCAGTCGTACTCGGTCGTGGCACTCAGGTGATGGCCGACGGGGATGACATGGCTCGGCCTGTCGATGCGATGCTGGACGAAGCTGCGCTTCTGGTTCTGATGCCTGACATGCTCCTGTGCGCCCTGAAGGGACATGGCGTCCTCCCGACCGATGACCTGAGCGATGCTAGCCGGGGCGCGGTTGACGAAATGCAAAGACGGCGCCCCGCTTTTCGCGGGCCGCCGTCCTGGCGATATCGGGGAGGGGCGGATTACTGGAAGGCCTGCAGGCCCGTCTGCGCCCGGCCGAGGATCAGCGCATGTACGTCGTGCGTCCCCTCGTAGGTGTTGACCGCCTCGAGGTTCATGACGTGGCGGATCACGCCGTATTCGTCGGAAACGCCGTTGCCGCCGTGCATGTCGCGGGAGACGCGGGCGATGTCGAGCGCCTTGCCGCAATTGTTGCGCTTCATCAGGGAGATCAGCTCGGCCGAGGCGCGGTGCTCGTCGAACAGCCGCCCGAGGCGCAGCGCGCCCTGCAGGCCGAGCGCGATCTCCGTCTGCATGTCGGCGAGCTTCTTCTGGATGAGTTGCATCTGCGCCAGCGGCTTGCCGAACTGCTTGCGGTCCATCGTATACTGCCGGGCGGCGTGCCAGCAGAACTCGGCGGCGCCCATCGCACCCCAGGCGATGCCGTAGCGGGCGCGGTTGAGGCAGCCGAAGGGACCGGCGAGCCCGGCGACCTCGGGAAGCAGGTTTTCTTCCGGAACGAACACGTCCTGCATCATGATCATGCCGGTGATCGAGGCGCGCAGCGAGAACTTGCCCTCGATCTTTGGCGTCTCGAAGCCCTTCATGCCGCGCTCGAGGATGAAGCCCTTGATCTTGCCGTCATGCGCTTCCGACTTGGCCCAGACGATGGCGATGTCGGCGATCGGCGAATTGGTGATCCAGTTCTTGGCGCCGGAGACGAGATAGCCGCCGTCGACCTTCTTCGCCCGCGTGATCATGGAGGAGGGGTCAGAGCCGTGGTCGGGCTCGGTCAGGCCGAAGCAGCCGACCCAGTCGCCGGAGGCGAGTTTCGGCAGAAAGGTCTTGCGCTGCGCCTCGGTGCCGTAGGCGAAGATCGGATGCATGACGAGCGAGGACTGCACCGACATCGCCGAGCGATAGCCGGAATCGATCCGCTCGACCTCGCGGGCGACGAGCCCGTAGGAGACGTAATTGGCGCCGACGCCGCCATATTCCTCGGGAATCGTCGGGCCGAGCAGGCCGAGCGCCCCCATCTCGGTCATGATCTCGCGGTGGAAGATCTCGTGGCGGTTGGCCTCCGTCACCCGCGGGGCGAGCTTGTCGCGGCAATAGGCGCGCGCCGCGTCGCGGATCATCCGCTCCTCGTCGGTCAACTGGTCCTCGAGCAGGAAGGGATCCTCCCAGTCGAAGGCGGCCATCTTGGCGCGAGCCTGTTCCGGGGTCGCTTTGTGTGCACTCATCGCAGGGTTTCCTCTCGCCGTCGCAGTCTTCGGACGTTTCTCGGACAAGAGTGCTACATCAGGATGGCGCCGGCCGGAAGGGCGGGAACAAATCACGGGCTCGCACGCTTTACCTCTTTCCGCATGGCTTCATGCGCCCCACGAATGAAACGACAGGCCGACCCCGATCCGAGATTTCACGCCTTCGTCATCAATATGTCCACTGCCGGTGGCACGAGGCTCCTGCCAATTGTCGACCTGCCAATTGTCAAGGAGACGCGAACGTGCGTGACCGCTTCAAGCGATCGATGGAGAATTTCTTCCTCGATCCGGAACGCTTCGGCGAACTGTTCCGGCCCTTCATCCCCGACTTCGACCAGAAGGCCGCGCCCGCCCGGCGCCGCCGCAATGCGGGGCCGGACCTTGCCGAGGTGACCGGCTTCGGTTCCAATCCGGGCAATCTGCGGATGCTGGAATACGTGCCGGACGGGTTGCCGGCCGGTGCCGCTCTCGTGGTCGTCCTGCACGGCTGTCGCCAGACGGCCGACAGCTACGACCGGGCGGCCGGTTGGGCGGCGCTGGCGCGCGAGCACGGCTTTGCGGTGCTCTATCCCGAGCAAAGGCAGGCGAACAACCCGCGCCGCTGCTTCAACTGGTTCCGTCCGAGCGAGGTCACGCGCGACCGCGGCGAACTGGCCTCCATCCGCCAGATGATCGAGCATATCCGCACCCGCACGCTCGCCGATCCCGCCCGCATCTACATCACCGGGCTTTCGGCCGGCGGGGCGATGACGGCGGCGATGCTGGCCGGCTATCCCGAGCTCTTCGCCGCCGGCGCGATCATCGCCGGCCTCCCGTTCGGCGCGGCGCGCGACGCCCGCCGCGCACTTTCGGCCATGGAGCAGGTGCCGGCGCGCGACGCCCGCGAATGGGGTGAACTGGTGCGCGCCGCAGCACCTGCGCAGGCACACCTGCCGCCGGTCTCGATCTGGCACGGCACGGCCGACCGGACGGTCTCGATCTCCAATGCCGAGGCGCTCGTCGCCCAATGGGTGGACGTCCACGGCCTCGACCCGGCCAATTTTTCAGAGACCCGCGCCAAGGGCCGACGCAGCCGCCGCTGGCGCGACGCCGAAGGCCGCAGCCTTGTCACCTTCCACCGCATCGCCGGCCTCGGCCACGGCACCCCCGTCACCCGCGGCAAGGGCGGCGGCTACGCCGTCCGCTCCGAGCCGTTCATGCTGGACGCCGGCTTTTCCTCGACGCTGGAACTCGCGCGGGAGTGGGGGCTGCTGCGGCGACGGTAACCTGCTGCCTCAGGCGTCTACTAACTCCAGTTGTGCGGTAGCGAACTTGTGCCCCTTGCTTTCTCCATCGTGAAACCATTCGCAATAGGCCACATCATCCTCGATGTGGCGAATGGTCATCGGAGGGCCGCCCGATTTCAACACCACGACATCGCCTACCGAAAACTTCATCTCTTACCCCTCCGTACGAATTTCGGGAAGATCTGAAGCTATCGGCAGGTAGGAACCGTAACAACCAACCGGCCGCAACCACTACTTGAGCAGCCATTCATGCTCCGCGGCATTGTGGAATTTCCACACCCGCTTCGGGCCGGCCATCACGTTGAGATAATAGAGGTCGTAGCCGTGGCAGGTGGCGCAGGGGTGGTAGCCATTCGGCACCAGCGTCACGTCGCCGTCCTCCACTGCCATCGCCTCGTCGAGCGAGCGGTCGTCCGTGTAGACGCGCTGGAAGGCGAAGCCCTGCGGCGGGTTGAGGCGGTGGTAATAGGTCTCTTCCAGCAGGCTCTCGTTCGGCAGGTCGTCGCGGTCGTGCTTGTGCGGCGGATAGGAGGAGGTGTGCCCCTCCGGCGTGATCACCTCGACCACCAGCAGCGAATGCGCGGCACCGTCGTCCTCGGGCATGATGTTGGTGACGTGGCGGACATTGCTGCCCTTGCCGCGCACGATCTGCGGATGGGTGCCGGGCGGGATCGCGCGTGCCTTGTGGCCGCCGCCGCCCGGCGCCGAGCAGACGGCAAGCTCGAGTTCCGTCTCAGCCGTCACCGACCAGTTCGATCCGGCCGGCACGTAGAGTGCATGCGGCTGGCCTTCGAACACGCTCATCCGCTCGCCGAGCACCCCGAAGCTCTCCCCGCCCGCCGTCGCCGTTCCCTTGCCGGTGACGAACACCAGGCAGATCTCGCGGCTGCCGGTCTCCGCCGACACGATCTCGCCGGGCTTCATCCGGTGCAGGTCGAAGCCCACATAGGTCCAGCCGGCCGTTTCGGGCGTCACATGCGTCACCCGGCCATGGGTTCCGTTCGGCTTGACGAGCAGTTTCGGCATCGGCTTGTTCCTTTCATTCGGCAGTCGTGTTCGGGCGGGCAGCGGGCGCGCTATCTATTCGGAAAGCCTTCCGTTTCGACGGTATAGCCCGCGGCGGTCATGACGCGCATCAGTTCCGCATGGCCGATCTCGGCCATTTTCTGCGGCGGGGCCTTGCGTGGGTCCTGCTCGGCCTCGACGACGAACCACCCCTCATAGCCATGGTCCGCCAGCCGCCGGACGATCGCGCCAAAATCGAGCGAACCGTCGCCGGGCACGGTGAACGCGCCCAGCGCCACCGCATCGAGGAAGGATTGCCGGCTGCGATCGAGTCCCTCCACCACGGCCTTGCGGATATCCTTGACGTGGACATGGTTGATCCGGGCGTGATGGTTGTCGATGGCGCGCAACACGTCGCCGCCCGCAAAGGCCAGATGGCCGGCATCGAGCAGCAGCGGAATGCCTTCGCCCGAGGCACGCATGAAGGCGTCGAGCTCCGGCTCGGTCTCGACGACGGCGGCCATGTGATGGTGATAGGACAGCGGCATGCCCTGCTCGGCGCACCATTCGCCGAATTCCGTGACGCGGCGCGCATAGGCCTTCATCTCGTCGTCCGAGAGGCGCGGCTTGGTCGAAAGCGGCTTGGACCGATCGCCCTGGATCGAACGGCCCACTTCGCCATAGACGATGCAGGGCGCGTTGACCGCCTTGAACAACGCGATCATCGGGGCGATCCGGTCCTTGTTGGCGGAAAGCTCCTCGTCGACCAGCGTGCCCGAGAACCAGCCGCCGCAGAGGGTGACGTCGGCGGCGCGCAGGATCGGCAGCATCACCGCCGGATCGTCCGGGAAGCGCCGGCCCTTTTCCATGCCGGTAAAGCCCGCGCTGCGCGACTGCCTGAGGCATTCCTCGAGCGACACGTCGTCGCTGAGTTCCGGAAGGTCGTCGTTCCACCAGGCGATGGGCGACATGCCGAGTTTGACTTTCATCGATAGTCTCCATGACGGGAAGCAAGGCTTGCCGTTGTCATTGTGTCTATGCGTTCCCCTTTTCCGTCATCCTCGGGCTTGTCCCGAGGATCCACGCACCTTTCTCAAAGAGCGACGTGGACGGATCCTCGGGACAAGCCCGAGGATGACGGCTAGGGTGGTGTCTTTTAACCGATCCGCTGCGCCTGTAGTGCCCTCACATAGGCCTCGCGCGCCCTGTTGACCGCTTCGCGGGGGCTGACCTCGGGAACAGCCACGTCCCACCAGTGGCCGCCGGCTTCTGTCGTGACCAGCGGATCGGTGTCGATGACGATGACGCTGCTGCGGTCGTTGCCCTTGCTCTGCTGGAGCGCGGTTTCGAGATCGGCGATCGACGACACCTTGACGGCGACCGCGCCCATGCTTTCGGCATGCGCCCGGAAGTCGATGTCCGGCATCATCTCGATCCGTGCGTCCTTCAAGAGATTGTTGAAGTTGGCGCCGCCGGTCGCCATCTGCAGCCGGTTGATGCAGCCGTAGCCGCGATTGTCGAGCACGACGACCGTCAGCTTCTTTCCCAGCATGATCGAGGTCGAAAGCTCGGAATTGGCCATCATGTAGGAGCCGTCGCCGACCATGACGACGACGTCCGCCTCAGGTCGCGCCATCTTCACGCCGAGCCCGCCGGCGATCTCGTAGCCCATGCAGGAAAAGCCGTATTCCATGTGGTAGCTGCCCGGATGGCCGGCCTGCCAGAGCTTGTGCAATTCGCCCGGCAGCCCGCCGGCAGCGCAGACGAGGATGGAATTCTCGCCGCTGATCCCGCGCTGCACGGCGCCGATCACCTGGCCGTCGGAGGGAAGGGCGGCATTGGTCGCTGCCGTCGCCTGCCGCGCCGCCGTGGTCCACTCGGCTTTGCGCGTGTTCGCAGCCGCCTCGACCGCAGCCGGCGCGTTCCAGCCGCCAAGAGCCTCGGAGAGCAGCGTCAGCCCCTCGCGCGCATCGCAGACGAGCGGCAGCGCGTCATGCTTGGCAGCGTCGAAGGCGGTGGTGTTGAGCCCGACGATCCGCGCGCGCGCGTTCTTGAACAGCGCCCAGGAGCCGGTGGTGAAGTCCTGCAGGCGTGTGCCGACGGCGAGGATCAGGTCGGCCTCCTCCGCAAAGGCGTTGGCGGCGGCCGTGCCGGTGACGCCGATCGAGCCCATGCACAGGGGATGGTCGTCCGGGATCGCCGACTTGCCGGCCTGGGTGACGGCGACGGGAACGCCGTGCATGCCGGCGAACGCCTTGAGTTCCGCGGTCGCGCGCGAATAGAGCACGCCGCCGCCGGCGATGATCAGCGGCTTCTCGGCATGCCGGATCGCCTCCAGCGCCGCGGCGAATTCGTCCGCATCCGGCCGCGGCCGCCGCTCCTTCCAGACGCGCTCGGCAAACAGGCTTTCCGGATAGTCGTAGGCTTCGGCCTGCACGTCCTGGCAGAGCGACAGCGTCACCGGGCCGCAATCGACGGGATCCGTCAGCACCTGCATGGCGCGCTTCAGCGCCGGCATGATCTGCTCGGGCCGGGTGATGCGGTCGAAATAGCGCGAGACGCAGCGGAAGGCGTCGTTGACCGTGACCGTGCCGTCGCCGAAATCCTCGATCTGTTGCAGCACCGGGTCAGGAATGCGGTTGGCGAAGACGTCGCCGGGCAAAAACAGCACGGGCAGGCGGTTGACATGCGCCACGCCCGCCGCCGTCACCATGTTCAGCGCGCCGGGGCCGATCGAGGTGGTGCAGGCCATGAAGCGCTGGCGGAAGCTCGCCTTGGCATAGGCGATCGCCGCATGCGCCATGCCCTGCTCGTTATGGGCGCGGAAGGTCGGCAGTTCCTCGCGCACCTGGTAGAGCGCCTCGCCCATACCGGCGACGTTGCCGTGACCGAAGATCGCCCAGACGCCGCCGAAGATCGGCACCTTCTTGCCGTCCACGATCGTCATCTGGTTTTTCAGGAAATGCGCGACGGCCTGTGCCATCGTCAGCCGGATCGTCTTCGCCATCGGGGCCTCCACCCAGTGTCAGTCACTTGTTCCATTTTCCCCTCCCTGTCAGGGATGGGCAAGAGCGTCGGGCGCCCCTTAGTCGGCCGCTCGGGCCACCTTCTGCCCGGGGGAGAGGGAAGCGCCGCAATGTCCCAGATCCTCCTCTCCCCTCGGGGAGAGGTCCGCCGAGCGCAGCGGAGGCGGGGTGAGGGGGCGGCGGCGCTAGCTCTCATCACTGCCTTCCCCTCTACTTCAACCCCCGCGTTTCCAGCCAGGCATCCGTCAGTTCGCCGAACCGCCCGGCCATCTCGGTGATCGCCGCCTCGTCGTCGATCCGGCCGGCGAGCCATTCGCGGGCGGCATCGGCGAAGATCGTGCGGCCCACCGCGAAGCCCTTCACCGAAGGCGCCGCCTTCGTCGCCTCGAAGGCCTTCACCAGCTCGTCCTTCGGCGCCTCGAGCCCAAGCAGGACGATGCCGCGGCAATAGGGGTCGTTGCGTTCGATCACCGCCTGGATGTTCCGCCAGGCCTGCGCGGAGGCCTGCGGCTCCAGCTTCCACCAGTCCGGCTTGATGCCGAGGGCGTAGAGTTCTTCGAGCGCAGTCGAGACCGTCCCGGCTTCCAGCGGCCCGCTCTTGCCGGCGATGACCTCGATCAAAAGTTCGCGGCCCAACCGCCGGGCCGCCTCGAACAGCGTCCGCAGCTTCTCCTGCTGCTCCGCCTTCAGGGGCGCGGGGTCGTCGGGATGATAGAAGCACAGGCACTTGATGCAATGGCCGACCGGCCACTCGACGAGCTGCGAGCCCATGTCCTGGCTGAATTCGAAGCGCAGCGGCCGCGAGCCCGGCAGCTCGACCGGCCGGCCAAGCCAGGAGAAGCCCTTGCCGGCGGCGTCGAAGAAGGCGTCGCGGCCAAAGCGCTCGTCGATCAGCATGCCGTAGCCGGGTCGGCCGCCGGCGACGCGCGCGGCCGCCTCCACTGTCAGCCTCTTGAAGGCGGAGATCCTCTCATGCGGCGCACCGGCCTCGTCGGCGAGATCGACGAGTTGCATGCGGTGGTCGCAGGCGAGAGCCATCAGGAGCGGGATCTCGCCGCGCCGCGTCGTCGCCCAGTGGATGTTGTTGATCGCCTCGTCCTTGCGCAGCGCCCTGTGCGGGCTGCCGTGCTCGAGGAAATGGGATAGCTCGGCAAAGGTCGGATATTCGGGCGAGCAGAGCAGGCGGGAGACGGCGAAGGCACCGCAGGCATTGGCCCAGGTGGCCGAGGTCGCGTGGTCCTCGCCCGAAAGCCAGCCGCGCAGGAAGCCGGACATGAAGGCGTCGCCGGCGCCGAGCACATTGTAGACCTCGATCGGAAACCCCTGGCCGACGATGCCGTCCTCGAGGTCGTCGCTGATCGGCCCGTCATAGACGATGCAGCCCATCGCGCCGCGCTTCAGCACGATCGTCGCCGCCGAGACGGCGCGGATCGCCTTCAGCGAGGAGAGCACGTCGTCCGCCCCCGACGCGATCATGATCTCCTCCTCGGTGCCGACGATCAGGTCGCAGTCCGGCAGCACCGATTTCATCAGTGCCGAGACGCGCTCGGACTTGACGTAGCGCTCGAAGCCTTCCGCATGGCCGGCAAGGCCCCAGAGGTTGGGGCGATAGTCGATGTCGAAGATGACCTTGCGGCCGAAAGCTTTGGCGATGCGGATCGCCTTGCGTTGCGCGGCCTCCGTGTTGGCCCTCGAAAAATGCGTGCCCGAGACGAGGACGGCGCGCGACGAGCGGATGAAGGCCTCGTCGATGTCGTCCTTTGAGAGCGCCATGTCGGCGCAGTCGGTGCGCACGAAGATCATCGGCGAGACGCCCTCGGCCTCGATCGCCAGCAGAACCAGCGCCGTCAGCCGCGCCGGGTCGGTGACGATACCGGCGGTGGCGACGCCCTCGCGGCCGCATTGCTCGCGGATGAAGCGGCCCATCTGCTCGTCGCCGACGCGGGTGATCAGGGCGGATTTCAGCCCGAGCCGCGCCGTGCCGATCGCGATGTTGGCCGGGCAGCCTCCCACCGACTTGGCGAAGGAACTGATGTCCTCGAGCCGGCTGCCGAGCTGCTGGCCGTAGAGGTCCACCGAGGAGCGGCCGATCGTGATGACGTCGAGCGTCGTGTCCGCCAAGGTGTCTGGGTTTTCTGTCGGCATGAGGTCCTCCCGTCGGCGCGACCCGGCTGGCCGGCTCCCGCATGCCGAAATGAAACATCAATTCCATTCGATAGTCAATTCGGAATATTTGTTCCATTGCGGTTTGCCCCGCCCGGAGACCCGCCCTTGCCGCCGCGTCCGCGCTGGCGGCGCTTTTCGGCGATCGCGACCGGGAGCGCCATGGCGAGCGCCATCGATGCCGACAGCGAGCGGAAGCCGCCATAATCCGCCTCCGCAACCTCGAACCAGTGCGTGGCGCAGCCCGAAAGCGGCGAGAAGGCCGAATCGGTAATCGCCACGATCGGCACGCCCCGCTCGCCGAGTGCCTGCGCCTGGCCGAGGCTTTCGGCGGCATAGGGCGAAAAGCTCACCGCGATCGCCGCATCCCGCGGCGTTGCAAAGCCTGCAAGCTCCGCATCGATCCCGTTCGGCGAAGCGATCATCTGGTGGCGGATGCCAAGCTTGCCGAAGGCATAGGCCATGTGCGCGGTCAGCGGATAGGAGCGGCGCTTGGCGACCAGGTAGATCGTCTCTGCGCCGGCGAGAAGCTCGACCGCCTGAGAAAACACGGTCCGGTCGATCATCGCCGAAAGCCGCGCCACCGACTGGCTGGCGGCCGTGATGAAGCCCGTCAGCAGTTCATCTTCCGCATCCGCGGCAGAACCCTGCTCCAGCGTCGCCAGCCGTTCCTCGTAGGAGAGCGTGCGATCGCGCAGCCGTTCCCGGAAGACGGTCTGCAGGTCGGAAAAGCCGTCGAAGCCGAGGTGATGGGCGAGGCGGACCAGCGTGGACGGCTGCACCTCGGCGGCCTGGGCGATGCTGGCCGCCGTTCCGAAGGCGATCTCGTCGGGATGCCCGAGCGCGTAGGCCGCAACCTGCGCCAGCCGCTTCGGCATCGCCGCCTTGCGCTCGATGATGACGCTGCGCAGGCTGTCGAAGTCGCGCGGCACGCGGATCGGCCCCTCCTGCCTTGAATCCCCGTCCTGATGATCGTCCCGATGGTCGTCCATATGCGATCCCATTCCCCGGTGCAGCGTCGTCCTATCGAAAGTGAAACATTTATTCCATGAAATGTCACTTTCATTCCGAAATGTTCAGGTCCATCATCCGGGACATCGTCAGGAGGAGGAGAGAAGATGGCAGCCATCGGCATCGGATTAATCGGTACGGGATATATGGGCAAGTGTCACGCGCTTGCCTGGAACAATGTTGCGACCATCTTCGGCGATGTCGAGCGCCCGCGCCTGGTCCATCTCGCCGAACGCGACGCCGGGCTTGCGCAGGCGAAGGCGCGCGAGTTCGGCTTTTCCCGGGCCACCTCCGACTGGCGCGATCTGCTGTCCGATCCCGAAGTCGACGTCGTCTCGATCACGACGCCGAACCAGTTCCACGCCGAAATGGCGATCGCAGCACTTCAGGCCGGCAAGCACGTCTGGTGCGAAAAGCCGATGGCGACCACGCTGGCCGACGCCGAGCGCATGGCGGCTGCGGCGCGGCAGTCCGGCCGGGTCGCGATCATGGGCTACAACTACATCCAGAACCCGGTGATGCGTCACATCCGCGCCCTCCTCGATGAGGGCGCGATCGGCACGGTCAACCAGGTGCGGGTGGAGATGGACGAGGACTTCATGGCCGACCCGGACGCGCCGTTCTCGCCGCGCAGCGAGAAGGCCTCGGGCTATGGCGCGCTCGACGATTTCGCCGTCCACACGCTGTCGCTCCTGTGGAACCTGTTCGGCCATGCCGAACAGGTCATGGCGGATCTCGGCAAGCCCTATGCCGATCGCCCGCTTCCGGCCGGCGGGCGGCGCGCCGTCGAGAACCACGACCAGGCCAATGTGCTGCTGCGCCTTGCCGGCGGCATCTCCGCCATCCTGATGGTCAACCGCGCCGCCTTCGGCCGCAAGGGGCGGATTGCGCTGCAGATCTTCGGCTCGAAGGGGGCGATCCTCTACGATCAGGAGCGGATGAACGAATTCCAGATCTACCGCGCCACCGACCGCGCCGGCGAACAGGGCTTCGCCACCGTTCTCGCCGGCCCGCAGCACAGCCCCTATGGCCGGTTCGTTCCCGCCCCCGGCCACAGCCTCGGCTTCAACGACCTCAAGGTCATCGAATGCCGCGAGCTTCTGGCCGCGATCGCGGGCGAGCCTTGCCGGGCGGTGGATTTTTCCGAGGGGTTGCGGATCGAGCGCTCGGTCCACGCCATGGCGCAGTCGTTTGCCGAGCGTCGCTGGGTGGACGTGGCCGCCGGCTGAGGCGGTCCTCGCCGGGCTCGCGGCCGTCGTCATCCGCGGGCGCGACGGCGCGGACCCGCGGATGACCGGGGAAAAGCGTGGGGCAGGGCGCCGGTCTTTGCCGACGCCCGGCCGAAGTCTGTTCAGAGGATGAAGTCGCTCGAATAGTACTTCGTCAGGTTGGCCTCGATCTGGAAGTCGGCCCGGCCGTCGCCGTCGACGTCGCCGGAGATGATGTGGCCGGAGTAGCGCAACTCGCCTGCCTTGTCGTGGAAGGACTGGTTGCCGATGAAGGTGAAGGACTGGTTGCCGCTCCTGTTGACGTTGGCGTCGATGTTGCTGAGATCGATCCTGTCGTTCTCCGAGCGGTGGAAGTCCTCGATCACGTCGCGCTTGCTGCCGACGGCGGAATCCTTGATCGAATCGAAGATGAAGTGATCGGCGCCGTAGCCTCCGTCGAGAATGTCCATGCCGCGGCCGCCGACGAGGTCGTCGTTGCCGTTGCCGCCCAGGAGTTCGTCGCTGCCCGAGCCGCCGTAGAGATAGTCGTTGCCGCTGCGCCCCGACAGGATGTCGTTGCCGCTGCCGCCTTCCAGATCGTTGGCGCCGGAATTGCCGCGCAGCGTGTCGTCATAGCCCGTGCCGATGGCGTTCTCGATGCTGGAGAAGGTCTCCTTGTGCGAGCCGACCTTGGCGTATTTGCTGTTGAGGTCCACGAAGACGCCGCGGCCTTCCAGGTCGCTGTCGTCCTGCAGTTCGTAGCTCAGCGTGTCGCGGCCGGAACCGCCGCTGAAATAGTTGTAGTAGCCGGCCGAGAGGAACGTGTCGTCGTCGTCGCCGCCGTAGTAGTCGCTCTGCAGCGTCAGCACCTCGAACCAGTCGTCGCCCGAGCCGCCATAGACCTTGTCGTAATAGTCGTCGTCGATGGCATAGCCGTTGTGGATATAGGTGTCGTTGCCGGAATCGAGGTAGATCTTGTTGCCGCCCTCGAACCAGTTCTTCACATAGTCGTTGCCGCTGCCCGCCTCGACGTAGTTGAAGCCGCCGTAGGAACTGACGAGGTTGAGGTAGATCTTGTCGTTGCCGCCATAGGTGAAGATGTCCACTTCGTCGCGGCCATCCTGGTAGACGGTATTGCGTCCGCTGGTGCCGTAGTAGGTGTAGCCGTTCCAACCCATCGTGCTCGTCCTCTTCCTTGCAATGATTCGTTGCTGGAGGGGAGCTTATGCATCTTTTCTGAATGTGCGTTGAATGGAACGTTCACGTCCGGTTGATGGCACGACGCCGCCGCTGCGGCCTTCCCGCAGCAGCCCGCACGGGCGCAGCGCGAAAATTCCGCAGCGTTGCTGAAAGCAGTTGATTAGCGCGCTTCTTTTCTTTATCAGCGCCAGCGTGGACGGAGAGGTGGCCGAGTGGTCGAAGGCGCTCCCCTGCTAAGGGAGTATACCGGGAACGGTATCGAGGGTTCGAATCCCTTCTTCTCCGCCATCCACAGCTCCTGATCGGACCATCGATTTTTCAGGTGATCCGGAGCAATATAAGCGTCAGACTTCCTTTCCCGGGCTTCTCCCGTGGCGCGTTGCGCTTTTCGGGCGGGCTGTGTCATGTGATGCGGAGCGACAGCCGATGAGCAAGCGAGATCCGAAAATCGTCAGGTCTGCATTGTCCTGCAAGTTCACGGCCGACGGGGTGACGATCGACGTCGAGATCTACCAGCTGGAAGGGGCGGTGGGCTGGGTGCTCGAACTGGCCGAGGCGGACGGCAGCTCGACCGTCTGGGAGGAGCTCTTCCCCACCGACCAGGCGGCATGGGAGGAGTTCGAGCAGGGCGTCCGGGAGGTCGGGCTGACCGCGCTCCTCGATGCCGACGAGGACGAGGACGACGACGGGCCGCCGACGCTGCACTGACCGGCCGTTCCGCGCGATGCCCGGACGCGGGGGCGTGCCGGTGCTTCCGGCCGCGTCCTCAAGGTGCGTCGCGATCCTGCGGATTGGCCTTGGGCGCCTCGGGTTCCTGTCTTTTCGCAAACCGTTGGACACGTCTGCGCGACCGTGTGCCACGGGCCGTCGATGCCGGATCGACGGAACGTTTCGATGTGATACACTTGTTGATCGCTTGTGCCGCCAGGGCGGAGGGCGCACTGTTTTCCACCAGACAGGGAGGTGTCGATGATTACGCGCTTTATCCGAGCCGACGATTTCGTCGGTCCGGGTGATCTCGCCATGCTGCAGCGGGCCTTTGACGAACTCTGCAAGGAGTGCCTGCTGTCGCAGAGGTCGGCTGCCGCGGACGAACTCGCAAGGCAGGTCATCCAGCTCTACAAGGCCGGCGTCCGCGAGCCGGAGAAGCTCATTTCCATGGCAGGCAACCGCCTGCGGCGCCCGACCGGCTGAACCGACAGGGCGAACGCACGGGGCCGGCCCCCTCGGCCCGGCCCGTCATGTCCTACCCGATAGGCCAATGGAGCCGGCGTGAGCCGGCCCGTCTGCGTATCCGATTGCGTTTGAGGCTGGCTTCAGGCGGGATCCGTGGCCGCCTTGGTGCGGCGCTTGGCAGGCGCCTTCCCCGTGGCAGGTTTCGGGGCGGCGGTCTTCGGGGATACCGGCTTCAGGGATGTCGGCTTCGGGGCCGCAGCCTTTGTCGCTGCCGCCTTCCGCGGGGCGGGCCTTGCGGCTGGTGAAGACGTCTCGATCTCTGCCTCGGCCTGTTGCCAATGGCGCTCGTCCTGTCCGTGCGGGCGTCCTTCCGTCTCCCAGATCGCATAGGCCTTCTTGCGGATCAGGTCCTGCTTCTCGCTGCCGTTCGTCATTCGCTGTCTCCTAGTTTCCCAAGACACGGTTTCACCTCAAGAGCGCCGCACTGCAACAATGTTCCATGCGGCGCGATCCGTCCACCGTTTCGATGTCGCAGCCGGGCACCCGCTGACACGGCGACAGGCCCTCGCATCGCGCCTGGCATCGAGGGGCAGGACGCGGGCGTGTTCACGAAACCGTTACCTTCGGTTGCGACACAAATCCGCATGTCTCGCCCGTCTACTTTGAGTGGGTGGCTCGAAATGGGGCAGGAGGTAGTCTTGAGAAAGAACAACGGTCCGGAAAAGGCGGTCACGGTCGTCCAGCAGAGCGGCAAATGGGTCGTCACGGTGCGTGTCGACGACAGTACGGTGCATACGGCGTTCATGAGCGAGGACGAGGCGCGGAAATACGAGGCCTATCATCGCAACAGGCTGGGTCTGCGGTAGCGCGCCCGCTCGCCCGTCCGCGTCACGGCCGGTGCCTGGCCGCGCCGTCAAGCGCGTTTCCCTGTTCATAGGCTGCGACGCAGCCCTTCCTGCCGGCAGAAAGTCACATTTTTCCGCTCTCTATGATTCGTGCGCGACTCGCTGGAGGGAACTGCCGGTTGCGTTCATTTGCGGCGGACATCTGTTATCCAATATCCACGAACAGGGATGCGGTGATTCGCGATGCGAGCAGGCGCGTGACGCCCCCGATGCTACGAGGAGACGAGACATGACGAATGCCCGGGTCCATGAGGTCGCGGAAATGCGGCCGAAGATCACCGTGATCGGCGTCGGCGGCGGTGGCGGCAATGCGGTGAACAACATGATCACCGAAGACCTCCAGGGCGCCGATTTCGTCGTCGCCAATACCGATGCCCAGGCGCTGACCATGTCGAAGGCGACGCGGATCATCCAGCTCGGCTCCGACATCACCGGCGGCCTCGGCGCCGGCGCGCACCCGGAAATCGGCCGGGCGGCGGCGGAAGAATCGATCGACGAGATCATGGACCACCTGTCCGGCACGCACATGTGCTTCGTCACCGCCGGCATGGGCGGCGGCACGGGGACGGGGGCTGCGGCCGTCATCGCCGAGGCGGCGAAGAAGGCCGGCATCCTCACCGTCGGCGTCGTCACCAAGCCGTTCAGCTTCGAGGGCCGGCGGCGCATGCAGATGGCGGACGAGGGCATCGCCCGCCTGCGCGAGTGCGCCGACACCGTCATCGTCATCCCCAACCAGAACCTGTTCCGCGTCGCGACCGCCAACACCACCTTCGCCGATGCCTTCGTCATGGCCGACCGGGTACTCTACTCCGGCGTCAGTTGCATCACCGACCTGATCGTCAAGGAAGGCCTGATCAATCTCGACTTCGCCGACGTCCGCGCGGTGATGAAGGACATGGGCCGGGCGATGATGGGCACCGGCGAGGCGAGCGGCGAGGGCAGGGCGATGAAGGCGGCCGAGGCGGCGATCGCCAATCCGCTGCTGGACGAGGCCTCGATGAAGGGCGCCCAGGGCGTGCTCATCTCGATTTCCGGCGGCACCGACATGACGCTGTTCGAAGTGGACGAGGCCGCCTCGCGCATCCGCGACGAGGTTCATCACGACGCCAACATCGTCGTCGGCGCGATCTTCGACCAGGATCTGGCCGGCACCTTCCGCGTCTCGGTCGTGGCGACCGGGCTCGGCGCCGGCGAGGTCGAGGAGACCCAGCCGGGCACCGGTGCGGCCGTCGCACCGGGCATGGTCGTCAATTTCCAGCGCTGACGGCGAACCTCGGCACAGACAGGAGGCCCGGTTCCGCCGGGCCTCGACGGCGCCGGAATCCACCCGGCCGGAAGGTGCTGCTCCGCCGTCCTTCCTGAAACACTCCCGGCACTGGCAGGACACCCATCGCCCCGCATCGGGGGTCAGAAACCACGCTGGACGCGGATCACGGCACCCCAGTCCTGCGCCTTCGGGCCGGACTTCTCGTCCATGCGGTTGCGATAGTTGAGTTCCGGCGTAACGGTGAAGCCGGGGACGACGGTATAGCTCAGGTTCAGCGCGGCTTCCGCGTCGCCGCCGTCGTCGAAGTTGGCGGATGCGTTCATCGTCGCCTTGTCGGTCATCTTGAACGAGCCGCCGACCCAGAGCGCCCAGTCGCCGTCCCAGCGGGCATAGTCGTTCGGCTCGCTGCCGCCGATGTTCCAGCCGCCCATGGCGAAGAGCTCGACCGGGCCGAGCATGCCGTCCACCCTGACCTTGGCGGCGCCCGCCTCCATCTGCTCGTCATAGCCGCCGGTGGCGCGGATCCGGAAGCTGTCGGTCCCGTAGCCCACGGCCGCGACCAGGTCGGGCATGTAGCTGTCGGTCTCATCGTTGTCCTGGTTGCTGCTGTCCTCGGCGGAGAAGGCGAAGCTGAAGCCCTTGGCGCTGCCGCGGGTGTAGCGGATCTGCGTCCGGCCGAAATCCCCGTAGTCGACGTCGTAGAAGTCGTTGATGGTGTTGCCGGCGTCTCCCATGAACTCCGAATAGAGCGTGTCGGAGAAGCCGACGCGCAGGCCGCCGATCTCGACATAGGCGTTCTCCAGGTTGATCCCGGTCGGGCCGTTGTCGTCGTTCTGGATCTCGGCCTCGCTGTAGGTCGAAAGCGTGCCGTATTCGGTATCGCTCGCCGTCGACAGGCGCAGCGCCAGCCGCGAGCGCGTCGACCAGGAATCGCCGCCGCCGCCGGGAAACGTATCCTGCTCGTTGGCGTCGCCCCCCGACGCCTCGACCCGCAGGTAGCCGCCGATCTTCAGGCAGGTCTCGGTGCCGGGGATATAGAAGTAGCCGGCGCCGAAGGCGTCGCAGACGCGGACATATTCCAGGAGGCCGGCGTCTGCCGCGACGATCGCGTCCGCGGCCCGGGCGCTCGCCGCCGCGGCTGCGGCCAGAAGGACTGCAGCGAATAGACGCTTCATGCACATCGCGTTTGTCCCGCGCGGGCGGAAATCAGTCTCTGGACGGTGCGCGGTCGCCCGACAAGTCGCCGCCGCCGGCATCGAACCGGACGCTGCCGCCAATCTTCATGCAGGTCTGCGTGCCGGCAAGCCGGAAGTAACCGGGGCCGAAGGACCGACAGAAGTCCGCCTCGGTCGATTCGCGGGCGTCACCGGGCGCGATCGCCTCGTCGGCCATCGCCACGGTTGCGGCCAGAGTGATCATCGCGCCGGCCAGCACGTAGAATTTGACGCTTCCGCGGCCCATGCGCGTCGAACCTTCAGCTTTCCGATGCCGTTTCCAAGTCATGTTCGCCGATCCTTTCGCCATAGGCAAGGCCGATCCACTGCCGCGAATCTGCCCGCCTCTTCGCCGCCATGCCGTATTTCACCCGGCCTGCTCCGGAGTACGAGGTTCCCTTCCGGTGTATTCTTCTGACTTTTAGTATTTATAAGTATAGAATGGATATTTAGATCGTAAATTAGGGTAAAATTCCCGATGATCTAATTTTTGTAGCTCGCATTCATAATAAAGATAAGGAACAAGCATGATACCGAGTATAAAATATGTTATCAATTTCCTCCGAAAATCCGATAAGAATCCGATAGATAGCCAAATTCCACTCAAAATGGACGTGTTATTATTGCAACAATTATGACGATCTATTTTAAAACACGGGCGCCTATTCAATTTTGTTGGTTGCGCGGCGGCGGTCCGGCTGCAATGTGGCTGCAGCAGGTCAGGGCTTCCCGCCCCGGGCATGCGTCAGTCGGACGGATGGACGAGGAGTTCGCCCGCCGACGCAATCGGATCAGAATGTTTGACTGGAGGTCAAAAATGAACATCAAGAGCCTGCTTCTTGGCTCCGCTGCGGCGCTCGCAGCAGTTTCCGGCGCACAGGCTGCCGACGCTATCGTCGCTGCCGAGCCGGAGCCGATGGAATACGTTCGCGTCTGCGACGCGTTCGGCACCGGCTACTTCTACATCCCCGGCACCGAGACCTGCCTGAAGATCGGCGGCTACGTCCGCGTCGACGTTTCCGGCGGTGACGTCAACGGCCAGGACACCTTCCCCGGTGGCGGCGGCGACTCCTGGCGGAGCCGGACCCGTGTAGCCCTGCGTCTGTCGACGGCGACCGACACCGAATACGGTGCGCTGAAGACCTTCACCGAAGTTCGCTTCGATCGTGACGACAACAGCGATTCCGACACCTACCTGCAGGAAGGCTACATCGAACTCGGCGGCTTCCTGGTCGGTTACACCGACTCGGCCTATTCGAGCTTCACCGGCTTCGGCAACAACAACATCAACGACTACTATGACGTTGACTACGGTGACTTCCAGGCCACGCAGCTGACCTACAAGTACGACACGGGCGCCGGCTTCACCGCCGTCATCTCGCTCGAAGACGGCAGCGACAGCAACGACGACGGCTACAACACCTACACCGACTACGACAGCTACGTACCCAACGTTATCGCCGGTCTCGGCTACAACGGCGGCGTATGGCAGCTCCGCGCGGTCGGCGCCTACGACGATTACGCCGAGGAAGGCGCAATCAAGGTTCGCGGCGACGTGACCTTCGGCCCCGTCTCGCTCTTCGCAATGGGCGGCTGGAACACGGACGGCGACGTCCGGAACAAGTACGCTCGCTGGGACGGCGACTGGGCTGTCTGGCTCGGCGGCACCTACACGCTGACCGAAAAGGCGACCATCAACGCCGGTGTCAACTTCGACGACGGTGAAAACGTCGAAGCAGCGCTGAACGTTGCCTACCAGGTCGTTCCGGGCTTCACGATCATCCCGGAACTCAACTACCGCAGCGACATGGACGAGAAGGCCGGCGCGGACGCAGAAGACTGGGGCGGCGTCATCCGCTTCCAGCGCAACTTCTAAGACCGCTTCGAATCAGACTGGAAAGCCCGGCCATCGGTCGGGCTTTTCGCCGTCCCCGGCTGCGGCGATTCTCGATTCGGGACAGAATCGGACCCGGTCGGCGGAGGCCGTCCTGTGCGCTTGCGGCCGGTCGCCGGCCTCCGAACGCGCTCCCGCGCCCCTCCCGGCAACGGTTCCCCGTGTGAATCAGCCCTTTCACGGTCCGCCCATGGCGTCGTCCGAACGTTTTCCGCGCTCCGCTAAGTGCTGGGATCGTAAGGCCTTTTATTAACGTATCGTAAATTTCTCTGTACCCCGGTTACAGTTTTGTGTCCTTTGCGCAACACGGTAACCGGAAGGGTGTGCCAAACGCTTGCTTCCGACGGTTTCAAGATTGCACCAAGTTCCCCGTTTTGTATTTTCAACTCCGGAAGCAGGGGCGGTGATCGTCCGCTTCCTGAAATTGGGGATGGGGCAGGGAACGCTGTCCTTCAGCAAAAAGACCCAGACCCGAATGAAACTTTTGACTGGAGGTCAGAAAATGAACATCAAGAGCCTTCTTCTCGGCTCCGCTGCTGCTCTCGCAGCAGTATCCGGCGCTCAGGCTGCCGACGCGATCGTCGCCGCCGAGCCGGAGCCGATGGAATACGTTCGCGTCTGCGACGCGTTCGGCACCGGTTACTTCTACATCCCGGGCACCGAAACCTGCCTCAAGATCGGCGGTTACATCCGCGTTGAATGGCGCGGTGGTGACGTCCAGGGTACCGGCCAGAACACCTTCCCGGGTGGCGGCGGCGACTCCTGGCAGACCCGTACCCGTGCAACCGTCAAGTTCTCGACGGCTACGGACACCGAATACGGCGCCCTGAAGACCTACGCTGAAGTTGAATTCCAGAAGGACAACAACAACGGCGGCAGCACCAACCTGGCGCACGGCTACATCGAATTCGCCGGCTTCCTCATCGGTTACACCGACTCGCTCTTCGCAGGCGGCTACATCGGTGGCGGCAACTCGAACAACGACTACATCCTCGTCAACTACGGTGATACGGCTCGCAACCAGATCCGTTACACCTACGGCGACACGAGCAACGGCTTCTCGTTCACGGCCGCTGTTGAAGACAGCAGCGACGACCATGACGACTTCCTCGGCTCGCACAGCAACGTCGACACCTACGTCCCGAACGTAGTCGGCGGCATGAGCTACTCGACCGGTGGCTTCCAGGCATTCCTCGTCGGCGGTTACGACGGTGTTGTCGAAGAAGGCGCCCTCAAGGCTCGTATCAACGCTACCTTCGGTGCCTTCAGCGCATACGTCATGGCTGGCTGGAACACCGACGGCGACTACCAGAACGACTACGCACAGTGGTACGGTGACTGGGCTGTCTGGCTCGGCGCAAGCTACCAGTTCACTGAAAAGCTCGCTATCTACAGCGACTTCAACTTCATGGACGAAGGTGCAACCAACGCTGCTGGCGACTTCACCGACGCTGGCAAGTTCGAAGCTTCGGTTGGTCTGAACTACGCCGTCGTTCCGGGCTTCCGGATCCGTCCTGAAGTCAGCTACGTCTCCGATTACGGCGACATCGCTGGCGACAAGGCTGAAGATTGGGGCGGCATGATCCGCTTCCAGCGCGACTTCTAATCTGATCTGACCTCGGTCATTTTGGAGGGAGCCCGGCCGCAAGGCCGGGCTCTTGCCGTTTCAGGCGTGTCGAATCGAAATGCTGCCATTCGAAGCTGCTGCAAACTCGATCGAACGGGCTTGACTGAATGGCGATCCTCATTCGGCGGCGGCGGGCAAAGGGGCGGTCTCGGACCGTGGAGTGCCGGAGGAAGGGCCGCAGGTCTTCGGCGGTCGGCCTCAGACGGTCCGCAGGAAATCCCGGATCGCCGCAAGCACGTCCGGCTTGTGCAGGATCGGCGCGTGCCCCTGGCCACGTGCCGTGAAGGTGGCGAGCCCCGGATGACGCCTTGCCATTGCGGCCAGCGTTTCCGGCGACAGCAGCGAGGAGTGCTCGCCACGGATCGCCAGCACGGGGAAGGGGCGGAAAGCGTCGAACTGGGCCCAGAGGTCGGGCAGCGGCTTTGTGAGGTCCGCCGCCAGCAATTGGCGGGCGATCGCCGGGTCGAAGTCGGCGACGATCGCGCCGCCGCGCTCCACATAGATCGCCTGCGCCATGTCCTGCCAGTCGGCTTGCGACAGCGCCGGAAAGGCCGCGCTATGCGTCCCGCGCAGGATCACCGTGGCTTCCTCCCAATTGCCCGGCGTCTGCGGCCGGTTGAGATAGGCGGCGATTTCCTGCAGGCCCTTCGGTTCGATCACCGGCCCGATGTCGTTCAGGACGACGCCTTTCAGGCGGTGTGGCGCAGCAGCGGCGAGGAGGTGGAGGATGAGCCCGCCGCGGGAGGTGCCGACGAACACCGCGCTGTCGATACCGAGCGCGTCCAGCGCCGTCTCGACGTCGGCGCATTCGACGGCAAGGGTGTAGTTCGCCTTGTTGGCGTCCTCCTCCGAACGTCCCCTGCCGCGGTAGTCGAGCGCCACGACGCGTCGACCGGGCTCGTCGGCGATCGCGCAGGCAAACTGGTGGAAGTCGCGCGCATTGCGGCTCAGCCCGGGAAGGCAGACGACCGGCGCCCGGGTGTCATCCTGTATGTCACCCCGGATGGCGGGCCTGTAGTCGCGGGCATGAAGCCTGAGGCCATCGCGGGCGGCGAAGAAGCGTTCCTGATAAGGCTGCGAGGTCTCGGTCGTCATTCGGTCTCCGCCAAGAGCCTGTCGCGTTGAAACATGCGCCGACTTTGCGACGGCGTCAGGCACAAGTCAAAGGGCCCGGCGGGCGGAGCGCCCTGAAAGGTTCGCGACGTATTTCAGGCGCTGCATGCCGCACGGCCGGCTTGCCGCGCGGCCTCCGTCGGCAAGCATACCCTCCGGCTCGATGCCGCAGTGCCGCGGGCGGTGGTTACGACCGGCCGACGCGCAGGTCGTGAACGATGTCGGCCTTCTGGCCGAGCCGCGTCTTGTAGACCTGGTAGTTCTCCATCACCCGCTGGACATAGCTGCGCGTCTCGGAGAACGGGATCTTCTCGACCCAGTCCACCACCTCGTCGATCGGCTTTCCGCGCGGATCGCCGTAGCGTGCGATCCATTGGCCGACGCGGCGCGGGCCGGCATTGTAGGCGATGAAGGTCAGGATGTAGGAGCCGTCGAAGTCGCTGATCTGCTCGCCAAGGAAATGCGCGCCGAGCGTCGCATTGTAGGCGGCGTCGCTCGTCAGTTTCTCGGCCGAGTAGGCAAGCCCGTAGCGTTTCGCCACGCCCTTGGCGGTTCCGGGCAGAAGCTGCAGCAGGCCGCGCGCATTGGCCGGCGAGACGGCTGCGGGGTTGAAGGCGCTCTCCTGCCGGGCGATGGCATAGGCGAGCGCCTTGCCGGAGCCGGAGATGTTCGCGCTGGCCGGGATGACGCCGACAGGAAAGGCAAGCGCGGCAACGTCGATGCCCCGGCCGAACGCGATCTTGCCGATCTGCAGCGAAAGCTGGTGATCGCCGCCGGTCTCCGACCGGGCGGCCAGCAGCGCCAGTTCGCCGGGGCTCTGCAATTCCTCTGCCAGCGCGCGGTAGAGGCTTGCGGCCCGCCATCCGTGCCCCGCCATGGCCAGACGGTCGATCGCGCGGACGGCCTCGCGCGACTGGAAGCGCGCCCGATCCTCCGGGCTGGCGGTCGGATAGGCCACGTTCAGCCCGATCTGCCCGATCCGGGCTGCGGCGAGCTGGCCGTAATAGGTGCCGCCGAAGTTCGCAGCCTTCACGAAATATTCGTTCGCCTGGGCGGAGCCCTCGGCCTCCGCTGCCCGGCCCATCCAGTACCAGGCGCGGGAAACGGCCAGCGGCCGGTTCGAGACGCGCAGAATCTTCTGGAAATGCGTCGAAGCGGTCTTCGGGTCGTTCAATCCCCGCAGCGCATACCAGCCGGCATGGAATTCCGCCTCGACGGTGTCGGTCTCGCTCTTGGCGGCGTGATGGGCGACCAGCCGGTAGGCGGCCGCGTAATTGCCCTTTTCCGTAAGCCCGCGGCTGGCGATGCGCTGTTCCACCCACCAGGCCGAAGAGGCAGCCTTGTCGTCCGTTCCGGGCGCACCCTTGGACAGAAGCTCCGCTGCGAGCGCATATTTCTCGGCCCGGTTGGCGAGCTCCGCCTGCAGGAACGCATAGGCCGGATCCTTGTGCCACGAGGGATCGACGGCCTTGACCAGCGCGTCCGCATTCTTTGCCTTGCCGATCACGGCGGCCCAGGCGCGATAGAGGGACTGGCTTTCTGCGAGATCGCCGAAGCGCTGCGCCTGCTGTGTCCGCTCCCGGTAGAGCAGCATTTCCATGCGCCGGCGGTGGTCGGCCACCGTCAGGAGCGAGCCGAATTCGGTGAGGATCTTCGTTTCCGTGTCGCGGTCGAGCGCATCGGCGTACCAGTAGGGCCTGAGCGCGTCGAGCGCCGCCGCCTTGTCGCCCTTGGCGATCCTGGCGCGCGCCAGCGCCATGGCGCCGTCCACCGTCTCCGCCCGCGTCGTACCGAAGGCGGCGATGACGGCGTCGGGGGCGGGGTTTTCGCGCGCCAGCGCCCGCTCGGAATTGGCGCGCAGCGATTTCAGCCCGGGCCAGCCCTTCAGGGTCTTCTGCGCGGTCGCGATCTCAAAGGAGGGCACGCCACTCTGGCCGGATACGGCGATCGCCCAGGTCAGGATGTGTCTGTCGAGGCTGTCCTGCTGCAGGGTGTCGCGGATGCGTAGCGCCTCCGCCGGATCCCGGTTCGAAAGCGCGTCGAGGCCGTCCTTCAGCTGTTCGGAGACTGCGTCCGTTCCGGTGACGCTTTCGATCGCGCCCATGGCCTCGTGCGCCGGCATGCCGGCAGCAAAGCCGAGCGGCCGGGTGCGGGGCAGGGGCAGCCTGTCGTCCGGAACGGTGCCGGCCTGTGCCGACGAGGCGATCGCCGCCGTCGCCAGCAGGATGATCGCCGCATAGCTGGTGGTCCTGGTCATGAGGCGTCCCGCCCGCTGATTGTCCCCTGCGCGAAAGGCGCTTGCGAATCCGTCTTTGATGATTAGCGTCCCGTTTCGTTAATGAAGGGTTACCGGAAGTTTCGGGACCATGTGAAGACGCCCGTCGGCCGCCCGGCTTTCCGCCGCAGGCGAGGCCGTCCGCGCCTCCGGAGGGAGTGGGAAAACGCCGCATCCGCCGCTTGCCGCCCGACCGCCACATGATTATGGTGCGGCACCATTAATCAAGGAATACGGCCAAAGGATGGGTCGCCGCGCCCCCTGGCCTCAGGAGTTCTCGATGTTCAAGGGGTCCATGCCCGCTCTCGTTACCCCCTTCGCCGAAAGCGGCGCGGTGGATGAAGCCGCTTTCGCAGAACACGTCGAGTGGCAGATCAAAGAGGGCAGCCACGGCCTGGTCCCGGTCGGCACCACCGGCGAATCGCCCACGCTCTCGCACGCCGAGCACAAGCGGGTGGTCGAGCTCTGCATCGAGGTCGCGGCCAAGCGGGTGCCGGTCATCGCCGGCGCGGGCTCGAACAACACCCGCGAGGCGATCGAGCTTGCCCAGCACGCCGAAAAGGCCGGCGCTGACGCGATCCTGGTCGTCACGCCCTATTACAACAAGCCGACGCAGAAGGGCCTCTTTGCCCACTATGCGGCGATCGCCGAAGCCGTGAAGCTGCCGATCGTGATCTACAACATTCCCGGCCGCTCCGTGGTCGACATGACGCCGGAGACGATGGGCGCGCTTCACAAGGCCCATCCCTCGATCATGGGCGTCAAGGATGCGACCGGCAAGCTCGAGCGCGTGTCCGAGCAGCGCATCGCCTGCGGCAGGGAGTTCGTGCAATTGTCGGGCGAGGACGCCACCGCCCTCGGCTTCAACGCCCATGGCGGCGTCGGCTGCATTTCGGTGACCGCCAACGTCGCTCCGCGTCTCTGCGCCGAATTCCAGATGGCGACGCTGGCTGGCGACTATGCGAAAGCACTCGAATACCAGGACCGCCTGATGCCGCTGCACAAGGCGATCTTCCTGGAACCCGGCCTGTGCGGCGCCAAGTATGGCCTACACCGCCTGCGCGGCATGAACCGCAAGGTGCGCTCGCCGCTGCTGTCGACGCTGGAGCCCTCGACCGAGGCGGCGATCGATGCGGCGCTGCGGCACGCCGGCCTGTTGAACTGAGGTAAGTGATGGCGCTCAAGGCCAAGCCTTCGACGGTGAAGAAGGTCGTTGCGGAAAACCGCAGGGCCCGCTTCAACTACGAGATCATGGATACCTACGAGGCCGGTCTGGTGCTGACCGGCACCGAGGTCAAGTCGTTGCGCGAGGGCAAGGCCAACATCGCCGAATCCTATGCCTCCGACGAGGGCGGCGAGATCTGGCTGATCAATTCCTACCTGCCGGAATATCTGCAGGCCAATCGCTTCAACCACGAGACCCGCCGCCGCCGCAAGCTGCTCCTGTCCAAGCGCGAGATGCACCGGCTGCAGAATGCCGTCAATCGCGAGGGCATGACGCTGGTGCCGCTGAAGATCTATTTCAACGATCGCGGCCGGGCGAAGCTGGAACTGGCGTTGGCCAAGGGCAAGAAGCTGCACGACAAGCGCGAGACCTCCAAGGAGCGCGACTGGAACCGCCAGAAGAGCAGGCTCCTGAAGGACCGCGGCTAGCCGGCCCGTCTCCCGGGAGACATCGCCCTCACGGCGGAAATGCGTCAGAACTGGCGGTAGAACTGGCTGATCAGCGGTTCCGGAGTGGCGGCATTCGCCTGCGGCTGCGCGCCCGCATCTGCCTGCTTCGCAGCCGCAGCGCCGGGCGCCATCAGCGACGACAGCAGCGCGGTCACCTGGGTGCTCTCCATCGCAAGCCGTGCGGAGGCGTCGCCGTCATTGGCAGACTGCGACGCAGTACTGCCGGTCTGTGCCGGCGGCGGTGCTGCGGGTTGCCCGTTCGGTCCGTACAGGAAGGCCAACGCCTGGCGGCCATCGTCGGCGCCGTCCGACACCGACGGCACCGGGCGCACCGGCGCAAGCGCAGCGATCGCCGCCGCTGCGGCGTCGGTACGCGCGCTGCGGGGCAGCGGTCGCACGTCCGCCGGCGGATAGGCGGCTGCATAGAGGCTTGGAACGGCGCTCAGCATCTTTCCGGGTGTTTCTCCTGTCCAGAAGGGCTGCATAGCACCCTTTCATGGAAAAAGGATAAGCCGGAAGCTTCACATTTTATCGATCTGCTGCCGCCAGGCTCAGGTCTGCACGTCTTCCGCCGGATGCGGCTCGGTCTGCCGCGGCGGGCGTTCGGACGGGTCGCGACCGATTTCGGCCTTCAGCGAAACGAGGTCGATGAAATAATCGGCCTGCCGGCGAAGGTCGTCGGCGATCATCGGCGGCTGCGTCGACATGGTCGAGACGACCGAAACCTTGCGGCCCCTGCGCTGCAGCGCTTCCACCAGCGTCGTGAAGTCGCCGTCGCCGGAGAAGATCACCAGGTGATCGACGGTTTCGGACTGCTCCATGGCGTCGATCGCAAGCTCGATGTCCATGTTGCCCTTGATCTTGCGGCGCCCGAGGGAGTCGGTGAATTCCTTGGCCGGCTTGGTCACGACCTTGTAGCCGTTATAGTCCAGCCAGTCGATCAGCGGGCGGATCGAGGAATATTCCTGGTCCTCGATCAGGGCGGTGTAATAGTAGGCGCGCAGCAGGTACCCACGCTTCTGGAAGGCCTTCAGCAGCTTGCGGTAGTCGATGTCGAACCCGAGTGTGCGCGATGCGGCATAGAGATTTGCGCCGTCGATAAAGAGTGCGATCTTCTCGCGGGGGTCAAACATTCATTCCTATCCTTTTTCTTGGAAAGCGCTTGAAATATCTGCGCAAGTCGGGAAGTGGCCACAAATATCCACATCCCAAACATTACGAAGCGATGATATACAGGAATTAGGGCAGACCCTAGAAATTTCCAAGCAAACTTAGGTTGAATGCGCTGAAATTGCGCGTCGGTCCCCGTGCGACCTTGTCGCCCTCGGCCAGCGAAGGTGCAAGGTCAAGGAAAAACTTGAATTCGCCGGCCATTGATTGTATCGGGGCATCCAAGCTCCAGAATTTCCAAGACCGCAAAGGACAGGCAATGGCCCGTGTCACCGTTGAAGATTGCATTGACAAGGTAGACAACCGCTTCGAGCTGGTTCTCCTTGCAAGCCACCGCGCCCGCCTCATCTCGCAGGGCGCATCGATCACCGTCGACCGCGACAACGACAAGAACCCGGTCGTGGCGCTGCGCGAGATCGCTGACGAGACGCTGTCGCCCGACGACCTGAAGGAAGACCTCATCCACTCGCTGCAGAAGCATGTCGAGGTGGACGAGCCGGAACCCGATGCCGCCTCGATCGCCACGGCCGAAGAGACCGGCTTCGTGGTCGCCGAGGAGGACGAGGACCAGCCGGAAGTCGTGACCTTCGACCGCATGTCGGAAGAAGAACTGCTCGCCGGCATCGAGGGCCTTGTGCCGCCGGAGAAGAGCGACGATTATTGATGACGGCCTAGCCGTTACATATATGTGAAATGTGCAGTGCGCCGTCCTCATGATCGGCGCACTTTTTCGTTGCCGTGCAGGACTTGGAGAGCGACGGACCGGCTCTTTGGGCGATGTGCAAGACAGGGGAAGCGACTGCGCTCCTTGCCGTCCGCGGACGCCAGGCGCAGAGGGAGCTCAAGCCGGATGATGCGCCAATATGAACTCGTCGAGCGGGTTCAGAAATACAAGCCCGATGCGAACGAGGCCCTGCTGAACAAGGCCTACGTCTATGCGATGCAGAAGCATGGCCAGCAGAAGCGGGCGAGCGGCGACCCTTACATCTCCCATCCGCTCGAAGTGGCGGCGATCCTGACCGACATGAAGCTCGACGAGTCGACCATCGCGGTCGCGCTCCTGCACGACACGATTGAAGACACGACGGCGACGCGCGCCGAGATCGACGAGATCTTCGGGGAGGATATCGGCCGTCTCGTCGAGGGTCTGACCAAGATCAAGAAGCTCGACCTCGTCTCCAAGAAGGCCAAGCAGGCCGAAAACCTGCGCAAGCTGCTTTTGGCGATCTCCGACGACGTGCGCGTCCTGCTCGTCAAGCTCGCCGACCGCCTGCACAATATGCGCACCCTCGATCACATGTCGCAGGAGAAGAAGGCGCGCATCTCCGAGGAGACGATGGACATCTATGCGCCGCTCGCCGGCCGCATGGGCATGCAGGACATGCGCGAGGAACTGGAAGACCTCGCCTTCCGCCACATCAACCCCGAAGCCTACGACACGGTGACGCGCAAGCTTGCCGAAATGTCCCAGCGCAACGAGGGGCTGATCCGCAAGATCGAGGCCGAGCTCGGCGACCTCTTGGTCGCAAACGGCCTTCCGACGGCGATCGTCAAGGGCCGCCAGAAGAAGCCCTATTCGGTGTTTCGCAAGATGCAGTCGAAATCGCTGTCGTTCGAGCAGCTCTCCGACGTCTATGCCTTCCGCATCCTCGTCGACGACGTGCCCTCCTGCTACCGCGCGCTCGGCATCGTCCACACCCGCTGGCGCGTCGTCCCCGGCCGCTTCAAGGACTATGTCTCGACGCCGAAGCAGAACGACTACCAGTCGCTCCACACCACGATCATCGGCCCCTCGCGCCAGCGCATCGAGCTGCAAATCCGCACAAGGCGCATGCACGAGATCGCCGAATACGGCATCGCCGCGCATGCGCTCTACAAGGATCCGGAGGCGGTGGCGAACGGCGAGAAGCCGCCGTCCAATGCCTATGCGCTCCTGCGCCGCACGATCGAATCGCTGGCCGAAGGCGACAATCCGGAAGAATTTCTGGAGCATACCAAGCTGGAGCTGTTCCAGGACCAGGTCTTCTGCTTCACCCCGAAGGGCCAGCTGATCGCGCTGCCGCGCGGGGCGACGCCGATCGACTTCGCCTATGCCGTCCACACCAACATCGGCGACACCTGCGTCGGCGCCAAGATCAACGGCCGGATCATGCCGCTGGTGACGCGGCTGAACAATGGCGACGAGGTGGAGATCATCCGCTCCGGCATCCAGGTGCCGCCACCGGCTTGGGAAGAGATCGTGGTGACCGGCAAGGCGCGCGCCGCCATCCGCCGCGCCACGCGCGCCGCCGTCCGCAAGCAATATGCCGGCCTCGGCTACCGCATCATCGAGCGCACCTTCGACCGCGCCGGCAAGCCGTTCTCGCGCGATGCGCTGAAGCCCGTCCTGCACCGGCTCGGCCAGAAGGACGTCGAGGATGCGATCGCCGCCGTCGGCCGCGGCGAGCTTTCCTCGCTGGACGTGCTGCGGGCGGTCTATCCCGACCACCAGGACGAGCGCGTCACCGTCAAGCCGAGCCAGGAGGAGGGCTGGTTCCCCATGCGCAGTGCCTCGGGCATGGTGTTCAAGCTGCCCGGCAAGTCGAAGGCCCAGCTCGACGCGGCGATGGCCACGGCAGGCCCCGAGGCGCTGCCGATCCGCGGCCTCTCCGGCAACGCCGAGGTGCATTTCTCCGCCGGCGGCGCCGTGCCCGGGGACCGGATCATCGGCATCATGGAGAAGGACAAGGGGATCACCATCTACCCGATCCAGTCGCCGGCGCTGCAGAGGTTCGACGACGAGCCCGAGCGCTGGATCGACGTCCGCTGGGATCTCGACGAGGCCAACAACACCCGCTTCATGGCCCGCATCGTCCTCAACGAGCTGAACGAGCCGGGTTCGCTGGCCGAGGTGACGCAGGTGCTGGCGACCGGCGACGTGAACATCCGCTCGCTGACGATGAACCGGATCGCAGCCGATTTCACCGAGGTGCAGATGGACCTCGAAGTCTGGGACCTTCGCCAGCTGAACCAGATCATCAGCCAGCTCAAGGAACTTCCCTGCGTCTCGACCGTCAGCCGCGTCTTCGCCTGAGGCCGCTTCCGCCGGCGCAGGCTGCCACCGGCCTGTCGCGTTGAGATGCGTCAATGCCGGGGGAGCGGCGCTGGACTATAGTATCCGCTGCGTCAGGAGGCGCATCGGTTCTGCTTCCCGCTCAGCGCATGGCAGGTCGTCATTTGCGTGCAGGGGTACCGCTGCAGTGCGCGCCGGCGCTTCCTCCTGTTTGCCGGTCCGGACGCGGCGTGCCGGATTTTCAGCTGTTTTCCGTGCAATCGGCACTGCGCCTGCCTGCGAAACATGCACGATTGCCTAAATGTTAGCGCAAGATATGCGCCTGTAGCATGGCTGAGGTCTATTCCTGGCGCTGGTGGTTTTTGCTGCTTTTACTATCTTTGTACTCGGGAGGTCGAACCGAACAAGGGTTTTACCGATGTTGAAGCAGATCAGAAATTTCACCCGCGCCCTGCGCGTACCGAATGCCGCCGAACGCGAGACGGCCTATCTGAACGGTGCGATCGACCGCATCGATCTCGAATACCGCCAGCGCCAGATCGACCGCGGCCTCTTCCGCAAGTACTACTAAGGCCATGCCGCTCCGTGGCGCAACGACCTGATTGCGCCACCCCCTGGCCGCGTGCGGTTTCGCGTCGCGGTCATTGAAATGCCACCAATCGATCGGCTATGTCTGGACCATGCTGTTTAGACGCCGCAAGCCGGCAACCTGGCGCGACCGGGTCCGAGATCTGTTCTGGCCCAGAAAGGGCCTCAGCCGCCCGTTCCGCTATCTCGGAAAACGGATCCTGAGGCTGTCCTCCTCTCCGCATTCCGTGGCGACGGGCGTTGCCGTCGGCATGTTGTCGGCATTGACGCCGTTTCTGGGGCTCCATGTCGTCATGGCGGTCGCCGTCTCCTACCTCCTGTCCGGCAATATCGTTGCCGCGGCCCTTGCGACCGCCGTCGCCAATCCTTTGACCCTACCGTTCATCTGGGCCGGAACGTTCCGGACGGGCGAACTCGTGCTCGGGGTCGCCCCGGAACACAGCGGCGGCCTCGTCGACCTTGCGCACCTGCTCGACCATCTGACTTTCGCAGACCTCTGGGTGCCGGTCCTCAAGCCGATGCTCGTGGGCTCGCTCGTGCTCGGGGTGCCGCTGGCCGCCGCCGCCTATCTCGTCACGCGGGTCGCCGTCCGGGCCTTCCGCAGGCGCCGTCTCCAGAGGGTGCCGGGCCGCGAGCCGGAGGCGGGCCTGCCGCCGGCTTCGTGGAAGTGATGCGCCCGGCAATGCAACCCCGCACCGAAACAGGAAGAAGAGCATGATCATCGGCATCGGCAGCGACCTGATCGACATCCGCCGCGTGGAAAAGTCGCTCGAACGCTTCGGCGAACGTTTCACCCATCGCTGCTTCACCGAGATCGAGCGAAGGAAGTCCGATGCCCGCAAGAACCGCGCCGCCTCCTATGCCAAGCGCTTCGCCGCCAAGGAGGCCTGCTCCAAGGCGCTGGGGACGGGGCTGGCGCAGGGGGTGTTCTGGAAGGACATGGGCGTCGTCAACCTTCCCGGCGGCAAGCCGACGATGAAGCTCACCGGCGGGGCCGGGGAGCGGCTGAAGGCGATGACGCCGCCCGGCCACGAGGCCCATATCCACATCACCATCACCGACGATTTCCCGCTGGCGCAGGCCTTCGTCATCATCGAGGCACTGCCTGTCACGGCACCGTGATCGGGCGCCGGCAACGGGCAGGCGGCATTTTCGCCGGTCGCATTTCAATTCGGCAGGACTTGGTTTAAGAGGGCGGCATGGTTGCACAAGAGGACAAATCAGGCGTGACAGAGAAGACTAAGAAGGCCGAGAGCGGCCTGTGGGAAAACGTCAAGGTCATCATCCAGGCGCTCCTGCTCGCGGTGGTCATCCGCACCGTCCTTTTCCAGCCCTTCACCATTCCGTCGGGATCGATGATGCCGACGCTGCTCGTCGGCGACTACCTGTTCGTCAACAAGTTTTCCTACGGCTATTCGAAGTATTCGCTGCCGTTCTCGCCCGATCTCTTCTCCGGGCGCATCTTCGGAAGCGACCCGGAACGCGGCGACATCGTCGTCTTCCGCTTCCCGCCGAACCCGGACATCGACTACATCAAGCGCGTGATCGGCCTTCCCGGCGACCGCGTGCAGGTGCGCGACAGCGTCCTCTACATCAACGACAAGGCCGTGCCGCGCCAGCCGGCCGGCTTCTTCCGCGCCGACGGCCAATATGACAACGGCGAGAACATCCCGGTCTTCCGCGAGACGCTGGACAACGACGTCTCCTTCGATACGCTCGATACCCGCATCGGCACGATCGGCGACAACACCCGCGAGTTCATCGTGCCCGAGGGCCACTACTTCATGATGGGCGACAACCGTGACAACTCGGCCGACAGCCGCTTCGACGTCGGCTTCGTCCCGGCCGAGAACCTGATCGGCCGCGCCAGCCTGATCTTCTTCTCGCTCGGCAACGACACCGCCTTCCGCGAGATCTGGAAGTGGCCGACCAACCTGCGCTGGGATCGCCTGTTCAAGGTCGTCGAATGAAATCGGCCAAGCCGCTGAACGAGGAGAATCGCGGCCGTCTCGAGGCCGCGATCGGTTACGCCTTCGCAGCCAAGGACCGGCTCGACCGGGCGATCACCCATGCGAGCGCCCGGCCCGCCAAGGGCAGCAACTACGAGCGGCTCGAGTTCCTCGGCGACCGCGTCCTCGGCCTGTGCGTGGCGGAAATGCTGTTCCAGACCTTCCGCGAGGCGAGCGAGGGCGAACTGTCGGTGCGGCTCAACCATCTCGTCAGCGCCGAGACCTGCGCGAAAGTCTCCGACGATCTCGGCCTGCACCAGTTCATCCGCACCGGCGCCGACGTGAAGAAGCTGACCGCCAAGCCGATGATGAACGTGCGCGCCGACGTGGTCGAGGCGCTGATCGCGGCGATCTATCTCGACGGCGGGCTGGAGGCGGCGCGCGGCTTCATCCTGCGCAACTGGCAGGACCGGGCCAGAAGCGAGCACGGCGGCCGGCGCGACGCCAAGACCGAACTGCAGGAATGGGCGCACGCGAAGTTTTCGACCACGCCGGTCTACCGCATCGACGAACGCACCGGCCCCGATCACGATCCGCGCTTCACCGTGACGGTCGAGATTGCCGGCGCGGCACCCGCGACCGGCTCCGAGCGCTCCAAGCGGGCGGCCGAGCAGGCCGCGGCGACGAAAGTGCTGGAGCGGGAAGGTATCTGGCAGAAGCCGGAAGACTGAACCGCGGCCGGGGCAGGGGCGTCCGCCGGCCGAATGCCATTGGAAACGATTGAGTGCGGCCGCGACCTGTGCGCATCATGAGGTGCGGCGCGAGCAGCCAGAGAGACGGATTTGTCATGACAGAACAAGAAACCGAGGCCACCGAGGGCAGTGTACCGACCCGTTCCGGCTTCGTCGCCCTGATCGGCGCCACCAATGCCGGCAAGTCGACGCTGGTCAACCGGCTCGTCGGCGCCAAGGTCTCGATCGTCAGCCACAAGGTGCAGACGACCCGGGCGATCGTGCGCGGCATCGCCATCCACGACAATGCCCAGATCGTCTTCATGGATACGCCCGGCATCTTCAAGCCGCGCCGCCGGCTCGACCGCGCCATGGTCACGACCGCCTGGGGCGGGGCGAAGGACGCCGATTTCATCATGTTCCTGATCGACAGTGAGCGCGGCCTGAAGGGTGATGCGGAGACGATCCTGGAGGGACTGAAGGAGGTCAGGCAGCCGAAGATCCTGGTCCTGAACAAGGTCGACCAGGTTTCGCCGGAAAACCTCCTGACGCTGGCCAAGGCCACCAACGACGCCGTCGCCTTCGATCGCACCTTCATGGTCTCGGCGCTGAACGGCTCGGGCTGCGACGACGTCATGGACTATCTGGCCAAGGCCCTGCCGGAAGGCCCGTGGTACTATCCGGAAGACCAGATCTCCGACCTGCCGATGCGCCAGCTCGCAGCCGAGATCACCCGCGAGAAACTGTTCCTGCGCCTGCACCAGGAGCTTCCCTATTCCTCCCACGTGGAGACGGAGAAATGGGAGGAGCGCAAGGACGGCTCGGTCAGGATCGAGCAGGTGATCTATGTCGAGCGCGACAGCCAGAAGAAGATCGCGCTCGGCAAGAACGGCGAGGCGATCAAGGCGATCTCCATGGCCTCGCGCAAGGAGCTGTCGGAGATCCTCGAGCAGCCGGTGCACCTCTTCCTGTTCGTCAAGGTCCGCGAGAACTGGGGCGACGACCCGGCGCGCTTCCGCGAGATGGGCCTCGAATTCCCGCAGTGACGGCGGACGGCGTCACTGCTGCTGCGGACGCAGGAGTGGCGCCGTCTCGACGATCCGGTTCGTCCAGATGTAACCGGGAAAGGGGGAGGGCAGGGCCGCCACGTCCTCCGGCCAGTCGACGCCGGCATTGGCGTCGCCACCATAGGGGCCGAACACCACCACCTCGCTGCCGGCCTCCTGCATGCGCTGCACGAACCGGTTCGGCCAGCCCCACAACAGCCAGGCATAGTTCTGCGGCACCGGCACGATCGTGTCGCGGCAACTTTCGGGGACGAAACCGATCCAGCCGGTGGCGAGATAGCCGAGCAGGCAGGATTTGGCCGATGCGGCGGTAAATCCCGACAGGCCGTCGATCTGCGCCAACGCCGCCTCGGTCGGCTCGCCGCCGCCATAGACGGCCCAGATCGCCGGTCGCCAGTCCGGCCGCGCCTGCAGGAGCGCGGCGAGTGCCTCGCCTTCCTCTGCCCGTCGGCTCTTGAAATTGACGATGAACCGGCCATCCGGAAACGCCTCAAGCACATCGTCGAGCGTCGGCATCAGCCCGACGCCCTTGCCGCGGAAGGGGAAGGTCTTGCCGCCGTCGGCAGTGTAGCCATAGCCGATGTCGAGCCCCTTGAGCACCGCCATCGAGGTCTCTTCGGTGACGCCCCTGCCGTCCGTTCGGCAGTCCAGCGTCCAGTCGTGGAAGACGGCGAATTTCTTGTCCGGCGTGAGGTGCACGTCGAGTTCGACGACGTCGGCGCCGGCGTCGAATGCGGCCCGCATGCTGTCGATGGTGTTTTCCAGATAGGGATTTTCCGGCGGCAGGATCCGTGTCGCGGTGCAGGTGTCGTTGTCGATACCGCCCGGGGAAAAGATCTGGTGGACGCCACGATGGGCGATGAGCCGCGTCTCGCCCTCCGGCATGTCCGCAATCAGGTTCGAATTGAAGGACCACACGAGGAGGCCGCAGCCGCCGAGGTACAGAAGGACATTTCGGAACATCACTCGTCTTTCGTGATCTATGAAACACGCATGACGTGCAGCGCGAATCGGCGAAATTGCGGCAGGTGGCCCGAAATCGGCCGCCTCATGCCCGGCTAGACTTGCGTCCCTTTGCGGGCGCCTTCGCGCCGGCATTCTCACGCGCCTGTTCGAGCAGCCGCTGCATCGCCCAGATGCCGAGATCGTCGACGGTGCGCGGCTCGCTGATCAGGTAGCCCTGGTAGAGGTCGCAGCCCGCAGCCGCCAGCAGCGACATCTTGTCCGTCGTGTCGACGCCCTCGGCCACCACCTGCATGTCCTGCGCGTGGCAGAGCGCGATCAGCGCGCGCAGCGTCGGCAGCGCTGCCGCATTCGTCAGGCTCTCGACGAGCGCCCGGTCGAGTTTGATCGTCTCGGCCGGATAATCGATGATCTGCTGGACCGAGGTGTAGCCGGCGCCGAAGTCGTCGATGGAGATGCGGAAGCCTTTCGACCGGAGCATATCGATGTTGCGCTGCGACTGGTCGCCGAGCTTGACGGCGAAGGTCTCGGTCAGCTCGATCTCGATCGAGCGCGCCTCGAGCGTGTGCCTTGCCAGCGCGTCGCTGAACCGATCGGCGATCGACCGGTTATAGAGCTCCGCCGAGGAGATGTTGATGCAGAGGATGGTCTCCGCACCGAACAGCTGCTTGATCCGGTGGCAATTGGCCATCGCCGTGTCGATGACCCAGGAATCGATCTTGCTGAACAGGCCGGTGGTTTCCGCGATCGGGATGAACTCGTCCGGCGTGACCCTGCCGAGCAGGGGCGACGTCCAGCGCAACAGCGCCTCGCAGGCCGTCACCTTGCCGCGGCCGTCGACGATCGGCATGAAGACGAGGTGCATCTCGTCGTCCGGGTTCATCGCTCGCAGTTCTTCCTCGATCAGCCGCTGCCGCGTCCGCGTCTCGTGCAGCGAGCGCGAATAGCGCGCCGAGCCGTTCTTGCCCTGCGCCTTGGCCTGGTACATGGCCGCATCCGCATTGGCGAGCAGTTCCGGCAGATCGGCCGCATCCTCCGGGAACACTGCGATCCCGATGCTGGCGGTGACCGGATAGGACTGTTCGAGCACCTCGAAGCCGCCGTCGAACAGCCGCACGATCGCCTCGGATATCTCGCTGACGGTGCCGTCGCCCGGATGCGACTGCACCATGATCGCGAACTCGTCGCCGGACAGACGCGCCACCAGCGCATCCGGCAGCACGCGGCGCTCCGTCACCGCCTTGACGCGCATCTCCAGCCTCGCTGCGAGCGTCGTCAGCAGCTCGTCGCCGACCTTGTGACCATATTTGTCGTTGACGAACTTGAAGTTGTCGACGTCGATGAAGAGCAGCGTGCAGCCGGCGCTGGAGGCGCGCGCCACCTCCAGGATCTCGGTGGAGCGGGCATTGAAATGCGCCCGGTTGGAGATGCCGGTCAGCGTGTCGGTCCAGGATGCCGTCCGCACCAGCCCGAAGGATTCGACCGCATCGTCGTGAAGCTGCTTCATGTTCATCGAAAGCCGGCCGATCTCGCCGAGCTCCTCGACCGGCATCAGCTCGCTGCGCTGGCCGGACATGACGTCGGTCAACTGCCGGTCGAGGCGCGCGATCGGATTGGTGATGAACCGGCGCACCAGCAGCAATACGAGGCCGATGGTGAAGAGGCTGAGGCCGATGGCGCCGACCGCGAGCAACGCCTTCAGGTTCGTCAGCTTGTCCTCGACATGGCCCTGCTGCGGCGTCAGGCGCGCATAGAGCGCCGGGCCGAGCCTGGCGGTGGCGGACACGGCCCCCGCTGCCGTCAGGGGATGCGTCGAGATCTCGACCTCGGCACCGTACTCCTGCTCGAGCTTCGCCTTCATTTCGAGGAACTGGCGAGGACGCACGGCCGTCTGGATCAGGATCGAGCTGGCCTTGGCGCTGGAGACCGGGCGGTTGAAGGTGTGCTGGTCGAGAAATTCCGAATGGACGATCAGCGGCTCGGCACCCTCCGGCTTCAGATAGGTCCAGTCGGAGAGCTTGGGGCTTTCAAACAGCCGCCGCGCATGCTCGACCTGCACCTTCGGAATTTCCGCGAACGGATCGTCGCTGTTCTCGTAGTAGTAGTCGATCGACAGCGGCGGGCGGATGACGGTCAGCGAGACGAAGCGGGTCGGATCCTCCGACAGCGATCTGATGCTCTGCTGCATCATCACGCCGATGGCGTTCGAGCGGTAGCTGGCATCCGGTTCGTTGACGAACAGCCGCACCGCCGTCCCTTCGACCAGCGAATAGATCAGGCTCCTGTTCTGCGTCACGTCGTTCTGGAACACCGCGTCGAGCAGGCCCAGCTGCTGCCACAGGCGCGCTCGTTCGAGCGCCCGGATGGAGTCGCTCTGGCTCATGTAGAGCAGGGTGGCGGCGACGACATAGCCTGCGAGGACGACCGGGAAGATGAGAAGGAAGGCGCGCTTACCGAGTGTCACGGAACTGGACCAGGCTGCTGATGATGCGACGGCGGGATTGCACCGAGGAAACGCTCAGTTCCTCCTGATACTGGCTCTTCGCCAGGATTTCGGGTGCGGTGTAGATTTCGGCGTTCTCCCGCATGTCGGCGGGGATGAGGTCGAGAGCCGCCCGGTTCGCGGTCGGCATCTTGAGGGCGATGGCGTTGCGCGCCGCACTTTGGGCGCCGGCGATGTGGTTCAGGAGATCCGTTGCTGCCTCGCTATGCTTGGAGCGGGTGCTGATCGCCATGCAGTCGAGCCAGAAGAGCGTCCCCTCGGACGGCACGGCATAGCGCCACAGCCGCTCCTTGCCCGTCATTTCGTTCAGGACGTGCTGGTCGCCGCTGTAGCCGAGCGCCATGTGCACGCCGGGGCCGACATCCGGGTTCTGGATCGAGGTGATGACGTAGTCGTAGGTGAGCACGTAGGGCGCCTGCGCCTTCATCGTCTGGAAGGCCTCCCGCAGCGTCGGCTCGTCGTTCGCATTGATCGACTTGCCGAGCAGGATCAGCGCCGGCACGAAGGCCTCGTTGTGGTCGTCGAACATGGCGATGTGGCGCCGCAGCGGTTCGCCGGGCTTCATCAGATCGGCCCAGGAGGTCGGCGCCGTGGCGACGGCGTCCGACCGGTAGAGGACGCCCATGGTTCCCCAGAGATAGGGCACGCCGTAGCCGCCGCAGCGCCTGGTCCAGCTTTCGTCGTACTCGCTGAGCGAGGGAAGCGTGTCGGGCGAGAGTGCCTTCAGGATGCCGCGGTCGCCGAAGAGTTTGGCGCCGTTCTCGCCGGTGACGACGAGATCGATGTCGCTGCTGGGATTGGACAGAACCTCGTCGCGCGCGTCGCCGCTGTCGTAATAGGTCTGGTGGACGTCGATGCCCGTCCGCGCCGTCCAGTCCGACAGGATCGACGGATCGATATAGGCCTGCCAGATCAGGAGATTGATCGTGCCGGCGGCCTCCGCAGGCGCCGACGTCGACAGGGCGGCCGCCGCTGCTGCCGCCATCAGCATGGATCTTCGCATCCGCAAGCCCCGCGTTGCATCAAGAAGGGCAGGATAGGCAGCAAGAATTGAGGAACTGTTACGGGGAAACCGCACGTTGCGCCTATCTCGGCTCCGGTGCAGCTTGCGTCGCGCCAGCAGATCGCTAGGCTCGCCTTCGCATCGATGCCGAGGGCAGGGGAACGACAGATGGCTTCCGACTTTTCCGCAATGCTTGGCCGCGTGATCAGGACCGGCCAGTTGCAGGTCGTCGACGCGGCGGGGAGCGTGGTCACCTATGGCGACGGCACCGGCCGCCCCTTGCGCATCCGCCTTGCCGACGACGCCGTGGGGGGCGAGATCGCCGCCGACCCGGCGCTGAAGCTCGGCGAGGCCTATATGGACGGGCGGCTGGTCGTGGAGGAGGGCGACGTCTTCGAACTGCTTTCCCTTCTGCGCCGCAACGGCATCCGCCGCGCCGCCACGCCGGGCCTCAAGGCGAAGGCGGTGCTGAGGCTGCTGGCCTATCAGGTCTCCGCCCGCGTGCCCGTCAACCACAACCGCCGCAACGTCGCCCATCACTACGATCTCGACGCGCGGCTGTTCGATCTCTTCCTCGACCATGACTGGCAGTATTCCTGTGCCTATTTCGAGCCGCGCGGCATCTCGCTGGACGAGGCGCAGACCGCCAAGAAGCGGCACATCACCGCAAAGCTCCTGCTTCAACCGGGCCAGCGGGTGCTGGAGGTCGGCTCCGGCTGGGGCGGGCTCGGCATGTACATGGCCGAAAGCTCCGGCGTCGACGTCACCGGCATCACGCTCAGCGAGGAACAGCTTGCGGTCTCGCGCGCACGGGTCGCCGGGCGCGGCCTGTCCGATCGCGTCCGCTTCGAGCTGACCGACTATGTCGACCTGAAGGGCGAGTTCGACCGCATCGTTTCCGTCGGCATGTTCGAGCATGTCGGCCTTGCCAATTACGGCAGGTTCTTCAAGACGATGGCGCGGGTTCTTAAGAAGGAGGGCGTGTTCGTCCTGCACTATATCGGACGGGTGAAGCCGGCCCGCGCCATCAATCCGTGGATCGAGAAATACATCTTTCCCGGCGGCTACCTGCCGGCCCTGTCGGAGGTGCTGCCGTCGATCGAGCGCGCCGGTTTCCTCGTCAAGGACATCGAGATGCTGCCGATGCACTATGCCTGGACGCTGAAGGCCTGGCGCGAGCGCTTCGTCGCCCGCTGGGACGACGCGGCCAGGCTCTACGACGAGCGCTTCTGCCGCATGTGGGAGTTCTATCTCGCCGCCATGGAGGCCGCCTTCCGCCACGACCGCCTGCCGATCATCCAGCTCCAGCTCGCCCGCCACCAGGACGCCGTGCCCTACGCCCGCGACTATATCGGCGAGGCCGAGACCCGCCTACGCGCCTTCGAAGCCGCCCGCCCGCCGCTGGAGCCGGTGCGGTTCTGAACGTCGCCGCGACAGCCGCCGGGTAGCCAGTTGCATCGCCGGGGCGCGAACATGGCGTCAGCTCTCGAAGTCGAAGTCATCGTCAATTGGGAGACCCGGCGGTCGCTGCCGCCCGTGCCGTATGGCAAGAATGACGATCGTTGATGCACGAATTTCGTAGTCGAACAGATACGAGCCGAGGACGAATCGCCGGACGCCCGGAAAAGGCAGATCATCCGGCGCATGTCCCAATTGGGGAAAGCGCGCCAGCTCCTGTTGCAGCCGCCTGAGGCTATCGCGAAACTCAAGGGCCGTGCGCGGGCTTCGTGCCATGAGGTACGAAGCTTCCGTCTTCACATAGTCCCTGGCGTCCGGCGACAGGACGACCTTCAAGCAGCCGCACCCTTGATGATCGCATCCAGCTCTTCGATTGCCTCGTCAAGGTCGCTGCCGCGTCCATCGTCGATGTCCCGGCGGGCTTTTGCCAGCGCAACGATCTCCCGCCCCTCGGCAGCGAGATAGGACTTGAGCGCCCGAACGACGACCCAACTGCGGCTGCGTTCGCAGACGGCGGCGATCTCCTCGATCTCGGCCAGCACATCCAAGGGCAGACGCATCGTGATCGGATCGGACAATTCCCGTTCTGACATCGTTTTTGCCTCCGTTTGTAATACAAATCTAGTTCGGACCATCCAAATCGTCAAACAGGTCCTTTCCCGGCATTCACTCATAACTGTGGACCCGGCCCGGTCCGGTGATTGGCGGGCGGGCGGTGGCGCACTATGGTCGCCGCCCGCCGCAGCGTTTGACCGGCAACGGTCGTCATCGTCTGCGCGCAATCATCGCATAGGAGACGTTCATGGCCGCCACCCCGCTCAAGATCGCCAACATGATCGCCGCCGAGATCAAGGCGAATGCTGCGCAGGTCACCGCGGCTGTCGGCCTGCTCGACGAGGGGGCGACCGTGCCCTTCATCGCCCGCTACCGCAAGGAAGTGACCGGCGGGCTCGACGATACCCAGTTGCGCACGCTCTCCGAACGGCTCGTCTATCTGCGCGAACTGGAAGCCCGTCGCGCCGCGATCCTCGATACGATTGCCGGCCAGGGCAAGCTCACCGACGAGATTTCGGCCAAGATCGCCGCCGTCTCCACCAAGGCCGAGCTCGAGGACATCTACCTGCCCTTCAAGCCCAAGCGCCGCACCAAGGCGGAGATCGCTCGCGAGCGCGGGCTCGGGCCGCTGGCCGAGCAGATCCTTGCCGAACGCGAAAAGGTGCCTGCGGAGCTTGCCGCCAGCTTCCTCTCCGCCGACGTGCCCGATGCCAAGACAGCACTCGAGGGTGCGCGCGACATCGTCGCCGAACAGATCACCGAGAATGCCGATCTTCTGAAGCGGCTGCGAGAGTACATGAAGGACAATGCCTGGCTGCGCTCGCGCGTCGTCGACGGCAAGAAGGAGGCGGGCGCCAAGTTCTCCGATTATTTCGAGCACACCGAGCGCTGGTCCGGCGTCCCGAGCCATCGGGCGCTCGCCATGCTGCGCGGCTGGAACGAGGAGGTGCTGTCGGTCGATATCGTCGTCGACCTCGACAACACCGATGCCGTCAAGCCCGTGGAGCGCATCATCGCGTCCTTCTATGCACTCGGCCAGAAGCCGGGCGACAAGTGGCTTTCTGACGTCATCGGCTGGACCTGGCGGGTGAAGCTCTCCATGTCGCTGTCGCTCGACCTGATGCGCGAGATGCGCGAGCGCTCCGAGGAAGAAGCGATCCGCGTCTTCGCCCGCAACCTCAAGGACCTGTTGCTCGCAGCCCCCGCCGGCACCCGCGCCACCATGGGCCTCGATCCGGGCATCCGCACCGGCGTCAAGGTGGCGGTCGTCGACAACACCGGCAAACTGCTGGAGACGACGACGGTCTATCCCTTCCCGCCGAAGAACGATATCCGCGGCACCCAGGCCGAACTCGCCGCCCTTGTCCGCAAGCACAAGGTCGAGCTGATCGCCATCGGCAACGGCACCGGCAGCCGCGAGACGGAGAAGCTGGTCGCCGACATGCTGGCGCAACTGCCGGCGCCGAAGCCGACCAAGGTGATCGTGTCCGAGGCCGGCGCCTCGGTCTATTCGGCCTCGGAAACCGCGGCCGCCGAGTTCCCGAACCTCGACGTCTCGCTGCGCGGCGCCGTCTCCATCGCCCGCCGCCTGCAGGATCCGCTGGCCGAACTCGTCAAGATCGAGCCGAAGTCGATCGGCGTCGGCCAGTACCAGCACGACGTCGACCAGGGCCGCTTGTCGCGCTCGCTCGACGCCGTGGTCGAGGATGCGGTGAACGCCGTCGGCGTCGATCTCAACACGGCGTCGCCGCCGCTGCTCGCCCGCGTTTCCGGCCTCGGCAGATCGTCGGCCGATGCGATCGTCGCCCACCGCGATGCCAACGGCCCGTTCCAGAGCCGGCAGGAACTGTTGAAGGTCTCCCGCCTCGGCGCGCGCACCTTCGAGCAATGCGCCGGCTTCCTGCGTATCCCGAACGGCAGGGAGCCGCTCGACGCGTCCTCCGTTCACCCGGAAGCCTATGGCGTCGCCAAGAAGATCGTCGCCGCCTGCGGTCGCGACGTGCGCGCCCTGATGGGCGATAGCGCGGCGTTGAAGACGCTCGACCCGAAGCTCTTCGTCGACGATCGCTTCGGCCTGCCGACGGTGAAGGACATCCTGGCCGAGCTGGAGAAGCCCGGCCGCGACCCGCGCCCGGAGTTCCGGACCGCGACCTTTGCCGACGGCGTCGACGACATCAAGGACCTCAAGCCCGGCATGCTGCTGGAGGGCACGGTGACGAACGTCGCCGCCTTCGGTGCCTTCGTCGACATCGGTGTTCATCAGGACGGGCTCGTCCACGTCTCCCAGCTCGCCGACCGTTTCGTCAAGGATCCGCATGAGGTGGTCAAGGCCGGCGACGTGGTGAAGGTGCGGGTGACGGAGGTGGACGTGCCGCGCAAGCGCATCGGCCTTTCCATGCGCAAGGACGGCGGCGCGCCCGCCGCCCGCGACAACGGCCCGCGCAACGATCGCAACCAGCCGGCGAAGCCGAAGTCCGGCCAGCCGGCGCCCAGGCAGCAGGCGCCTGCGCAAGGCGCGTTCGGCGCGGCGCTGGCGGAGGCGATGAAGCGGAAATAAGCCCAAGTTTTCCTAATGGCTGCCGACAGAAATCGTCGTTTGCCCCGATCTGCTTCATCACCGATAGTCGCGGTGTGGGCGGGCTCAAACGAACCGGCGATGCTAGGCAGGCCGGTGTCCGACAGACAGGAAATTTGACATGACGATCACGATTTCACGCCGGCAGGCCATGGCCGGCGCACTCTTTGCCATTCCCGCGGTGTCCGCGCTCTCAGCCGGCGCCAGCGCCGCCGCCGGCGGCAATTTGGAAGCGCGGCTTGCCGAACTGGAGGCCAGGCACGATGGCCGCATCGGCGTTGCCATACTAAATCTCGCGACGGGCGCCCGGCTCGGCCACAGAACGGATGAGCGCTTCCTGATGTGCAGCACCTTCAAGGCGCTGTTGGCGGGACATATCCTCGCCCGGGTGGACCGGGAAGAGGAAACGCTGGACCGGCGTATCGTCGTGCGCGAGGCAGACCTCGTGGACTGGTCGCCGGTAGTGGAGAAGAACGTCGGCGCAAGAGGCATTTCGATTGCCGAGCTTTGCGAGGCGACGATCACGCTCAGCGACAACGCCGCCGCCAACCTGCTGCTCGCGGCCTCCGGCGGGCCGCAGGCGGTCACCGGCTTCCTGCGCGGCTTCGGGGACGGGGTGACGCGCCTCGACCGTACGGAGCCGGCCCTCAACTACCACGAGAGCCCGGACGACGAGCGCGACACCACGACACCGGCCACGATGGTGGAGACGCTGCGCAAGCTGATCTTCACCGACGTGCTGTCGGCGCGCTCGAAGGCGCAGCTCGCGGCCTGGCTGGTGATGAACAAGACGGGCGACACGCGGCTGCGCGCCGGCTTCCCGGCCGACTGGATGACGGCCGACAAGACCGGCACGAACGGCGACAGGGCCGGCAACGCCAATGACGTCGCCGTGGCCTGGTCGCCGGATCGCGGCGCCGTCATCGTTGCGGCCTTCTGCGAAATACCGGGCATTTCCGGCGACGAGCGCAATGCCGTCATCGCCGAGATCGGGCGCATCGCGGCCGAAGTCTGATCTGCGGGGGCGCCGCTGCCGTCGCGGCGGCGTCCCGTTCAGCGCAACGCCAGCCGCATCAGCACCCGGTTGGAGGAGGGGCGGTCGATGGCGTGAAAGCCGGCCCGACGGAACAGCGCCTCGGTCCCCACCTGCCGGTCGGCGTTGCCCGTCCTTCCAGCGAGCGGAAATCCCTCGATCGCGGTGGCGCCGCTCCGCCGGGCGAGCTCGACGGCTGCGGCCAGCAGCAGCCCGGAGATCGCCTGGCCCCTTCGCTCCGGCCGGACGAACAGGCACGGGACGAGCCAGACTGCGGCGTCCTCCGCCCTGTCGGTGGCCTTCAGGGTCGGCGTCTTCACCGCGCGGGCATAGCGCGCCCGCGGCCCGGCGGCCACCCAGCCGACCGGCTCGTCGTCGTCGAAAGCAAGGAGGCCGAGCGGCAGCGGCGAGGTCTCGCCGTGTGCTTCGAACGCGGCCCTGTTCGCCGCCGCCCCGCCGGCATGGAAGTCCTTCACCCGGCGGATGAACCACATGCACCAGCAATGGGCGGCCGAGCGTTCGCCGGAAAGAAGCCGGCCGAAGGCTTCCATGTCGCGCTGCGCCAGCGGGCGTACCTGCATCGTCGTCCGTCGCTCCGTCTTCGTCGCCCGAAGTCTGACCGAAGGCGGGCAGGATGACCAGCCCGACCGCCGGCGGCGGCGATCCCGTCGCGACCCGCGCCGCGCTGCATCGCTTGCCGAACCGCCCTGCCGGGGGTAAGGCTTTGCCCATGCAGTGGACCGATGAGGCAATCGTGCTCGGCGTGCGCCGCCATGGCGAGACATCCGTCATCGCGGAGATGATGACGCGCAGCCATGGCCGCCATCTCGGCGTGATCCGCTCCGGGCGATCGCGCACCATGCAGCCGGTGCTCCAACCCGGCAACACGGTGGAGGCGACCTGGCGCGCGCGCCTCGACGAGCACATCGGCGAGTATCGCGTCGAGCCGCTGGAACTGCGGGCGGGCAGGCTGATGGAGGCGGCAATCGCCGTCTATGGCGTGCAGGCGATGGCGGCACTCCTGCGTTTCCTGCCCGAGCGCGACCCGCATCCGCACCTCTTTGAAATGTTAGGCGTGATCCTGGACCACCTCGAAGATCCCGCCGATGCCGGCGAGCTTTTTGTCCGCTTCGAGCTGGCGGTGCTGGAGGATCTCGGCTTCGGTCTCGATCTTGCCCGCTGTGCTGCGACCGGCGAGGCGGACGACCTTGTCTTCGTCTCGCCGAAATCGGGCCGGGCCGTCTGCCGTACCGCCGGCGCCCCCTGGGCCGACCGGATGCTGGCGCTGCCGGTCTTCCTCGGCGCGGGCGGCAGCAGCGCCGCCGACGGCCAGGCGCTCTCCGACGGCTTCCGGCTGACCGCCTATTTTCTCAACCGGCACGTCTGCGAGCCGCGCGGGCTCGAACTTTCGAGCGCCCGCGACGGCTTCGTCCAGGCGACGCTCAAGGCGCTTGCCGCCGCCAATCCACCGGAGACCGTTTCATGAATGTCGAACTCTATCCGGGCCTTGCCGTCTCGGGCATAGGCACGCTGCCGCTCGACGTGGTCGCGCGCGACGGCGGGCTGAAGGTGATGCAGGCGATGCTTGAGGGGCTGCTTCCGGCGCCGCCGATGGCGCAGACGCTGAAGTTCGGCATGACCGAGGTCGAGGAGGGCAGGGTGGTCTTCAAGGGCCTGCCGGACGAAACCCATCTCAATCCGCTCGGCACCGTCCATGGTGGCTGGACGGCGACGATCATGGATTCGGCGCTTGGCTGCGCCGTGTTCTCGGCGATCAGTCCGGGCGAGGCCTATACCACGGTCGAGTTCAAGGTGAACCTCGTGCGCCCGGTGCTGCCGGGAATGGGCGAGGTGACGTGCGAGGGCCGGCTGGTGCATCGCGGCCGCACCATCGCCACCTCCGAGGCCTGGCTGCGCGACGGCGCCGGCAAGCTGCTCGCCCACGGCACCGAGACCTGCGCGATCTTCCCGATCGCCAATCTCATGCGCTGATTGCAATCCATTTTTAAAAAGCCGGCATGCGGGTTAGGGTTGTGCCGGATCGTCCGGCGCAGGGCGACAGGCAGGCGCTGGCGGAAGGATCAGGCGGAGAGATATGGCGGAAATACTGGCTCTGGTCGCCATCGTGCTCGCGATCGCCGCGATGAACAGGAATGGCAAGAACACGGCGAAACTCACTGAAGAGATTCGCAAACTTCGCCAGGAACTCGACACGATCAGGTCCGGCGGCACCGTGCTTGCCGCGCGTCCCGCCGAGGGCGGCGAGGCGCTCGCGTCGGGACTCGCGGAAGCGAGCCCGGGCGACGCGGATGAGGCGACCGCCGAGCCGCCGTTCCCGAGCCCGTGGCTGCGCGCGCGCGCAACGGTTGACGAGGCCGGGAGCGCGACGGAGGCGGCGACGCCCGAAACCGCCGCTGCCAGCGCCGAAGCGCTCGCCGCCGCTGTGAACCCGCCGGAGCGAGAGAGCCTGGAAAGCCGGATCGGCGCACGCTGGGCGGTCTGGGTCGGCGGGCTGGCGCTCGCGCTCGGCGGCGTCTTCATGGTCAAGTATGCGGTCGAGAGCGGCGTCCTGAGCCCGGCCGTCCGGCTGGCGCTGGCGGCCCTGTTCGGCCTCGTGCTCGTGGCGGCCGGCGAGGTCATCCGCAGGCGCGGGCAGCCGGCGGAAGCCGTCCCCTTCGGCAACGCGATGATCCCCGGCGTGCTGACAGCGGCCGGCGCACTGACGCTGTTCGGCGTCACCTATGCCGCCCACGGCTTCTACGGCTTCATCGGCGCGCCCCTGTCGTTCCTGACGCTGGCGGCCATCGCGCTGGCGACGATCGCGCTGTCGCTCCTGCACGGGCAGGCGCTCGCCGGCCTCGGCCTGCTCGGTTCGATGGCGACGCCGCTTCTCGTCTCCACCGCCGAACCCGATCCCTGGCGCCTGTTCGCCTATCTTTCGATCGCCTGGCTTGCGACGGCGGCAGCCTCGCGCCTGCGCCGTTGGCGGGCCGTGCCGGCGCTCGCAAACGTCGCCATCGGCCTGTGGGCGCTGATCTACCTCGCTGCGGCCGAGCCCATCGAGACGCTTCCGGTGACGCTGGCGCTCCTTGTCGTGCTGGCCGGTGCAGCACTGCTCTGGCCGGGCGGCGGCATTGACGGCGCCGCGGCGACAGACCACCCCGCCGGCGCGGGCAGTGAGACCGCGGTGCCGGACGGGGAAGCCGGGCACACCGACGCCGCCGTCGCAGACAGGATCCCCGCGGCCGCCGCGCCCGGCGCCGGGAGCCGCAGTGCCGTATCCCGCTGGCGGCGGGTGCTGGCGCCCGCCTTCCTGGCCGTCTCCCTCAGTGCGGCGCTGGCCGTGTCCGTCCCGGCCATCGTGCTCGCCTTCCTGCACCCTTTGCCGCTCTCCGCTGCGGCGGCCTTCGTGGCCCTGGTCCTGGCGCTGGCCGTGCTCGGGGCAGGGCGGTCGTGGGCGCTCTATCCCGCCGTCCTCGGCAATCTCTGCGCCCTGGCCGGAACGATGGTGCTGGCGGGGATCTCCGGCCGGCTGGCGCTGGGGGCGCTGGTCGCACTGCCCGGGCAGCCGGATTTCGATACCGCGGTGCCGGTCGCCGCAGGCGCCGGCCCGGTCGACCTGATCCTGCTTCTGGCCGCGGGCCTGTCTGTGGCCGGCGGCGGCGCGATCTGGCTGTGGAAAGACAGGGCGCCCGCCCATGCGGCGCTCGGCGGCGTGCTGATGGCCGTCTTCCCGGTGGCGATTGCCACGGTCAGTTTCCTCGCCTTCGGCAATCTCACCTTCGACCTGCGGCACGGCCTGTTCGCGCTGGTGCTGGGGCTCGCCTATCTGGGCGGGGCGGAGGTCCATTCCCGGAGCGTTCCGGAAGGCCGCGCACCGGTGCCGCAATGGACGCTCGTGGCGGGCGGCTTCGCCTTTCTCGTGCTCGCGCTCTTTGCATGGACGGACGGGCTGGCAACGACGCTGCTCGTCGCCGTCCTCGGCTTCGCCATGGTGCTTGCGACGCGAGTGCGGCCGTGGGCGGTCCTGCCGTGGATGATGGCGGGTGCGGCCCTTGTCGTTGCCGTCCGCATCGGCTGGGAGCCGACGATTGTCGGCGCTGCGAACCTGTCGAAGACGCCGGTCTTCAACCAGTTGCTGCCCGGCTACGGCATTCCGGCGCTGCTGCTTGCAGGGGCGGCCTGGCTGCTTCGTCGCTGGCCCGGCGAGCGGGTGCGAAACCTGCTGCAGGCGCTGGCCTGCCTGTTCGTCCTGCTGGCCGTCGCCATCCTCGTCCGTCACGCCATGAACGGCGGCGTGCTCGACAGCGCGGCCCCGACGCTCGGCGAGCAGGCGATTTACACGCTTCTCGCCGCCGGCGCCTCCGCCGTCCTGATGACCTTCGACCTGAAGCAGCCGAGCCCGGTCTTCCGCTACGGGTCGATGGTCATAGGCGTGCTGTCGATGCTGTCGATCCTGTCGGCGCACTTCTTCGCGCTCAATCCCTATTTCAGCGGCGAACTGACCGGCCGCTGGCCGTTCTTCAATCTGCTCCTCATCGGCTACCTGCTGCCCGGTCTCGCCTTTGCCGGCCTTGCCTGGTATGCGCGCGGCAGGCGCCCGGCGACCTATGTGACGCTGCTGGCGCTGACCGGCGCCCTGCTCGTCTTCGCCTGGGTGACGCTGTCGGTCCGCCGCTACTGGCACGGGGAAGGCATCGCCAGCTGGAAGGGCTTTCTCGAGGGCGAGACCTATACCTACTCGGTCGTCTGGCTGCTGCTTGGCGTGGCGTTGCTGGCGCTCGGTTCGCGCTTCGCGGCCAGGAGCCTGCGCCTGGCCTCGGCGGCGCTGGTGCTGATCGCCGTGGTCAAGGTGTTCCTGGTCGATATGTCCAACCTGCAGGGCATCCTGCGCGCGCTCTCCTTCATCGGCCTCGGCGCCGTCCTGATCGGCATCGGCCTGTTCTACCAGCGGATCCTGTCCGCAGGTACGGGCATCGAGACATCGCGCCAGCCGGAGCCGCCCCCGCAGTAGCACACGCGCCCTGTTCCGGCCGGCGCCGAAATCGGCTAGAGCATGTTGCGCAACGACACACGAGGATCAGGACATGGCGACCCATAACGCGAAGGCGGAAGACATGACGGTCGCCGGCTTGAACATCCACCCGCTGAAGAGCGGCCGCGCCATCCCGGTGCAGGCGGCGTCGGTCGGCCTCGACGGTTTCGTCGGCGACCGCCGTTTCATGGTGACCGAGCCGGACGGGCGCTTCATCACCCAGCGCGAATTGCAGGCGCTGGCCCAGGTCGAGGCCCATCCGATGGACGGCACCGTTCGCCTTGCCATGAACGGCCGCGAACTGGTCCCCGCCTTCGACGCCGGCCGCCGCCTTCCGGTCACAGTCTGGGACAGCGCCGTCGACGCAGCCCTCGCCGACGAGGCGGCGAATGCGACGCTGTCGGACTGGCTCGGGCGCGAGGTGCGGCTGGTCCACATGGACGGGCAGGCGAGCCGCCATGTCGGCGAGAAATGGGCCGGCAATCCGGTGCCGGTCGGCTTTGCCGACGGCTTTCCGGTGCTGATCACCACCACCGGCTCGCTTGCCGACCTGAACCGGACGCTGGCCGAGAAGGGCCAGGAGCCAGTCGGCATGGACCGCTTCCGCACCAATATCCTGGTCGAGCACGACGGCGCCTGGGACGAGGACCTGTGGGAAGCAGTCGAGATCGGCGGTATCGTCTTCGATCTCGTCAAGCCCTGCGCCCGCTGCATCATGACCACGCAGGACCAGATCACCGGCGAGCGCATCGGCGGCAACCCGATCCAGGGGCTCGCCGAAAAGCGCATGTCGGCCGACCGCAGCGTCGCCGGCGTCCTGTTCGGCTGGAATGCCGTGCCGCGCGGCGAGGGCGAACTGCGCCTCGGCGATGCGGTCAGGGTCCTGGGTGAGCGGACCGATCGCTGGCCGATGAAGGTTCGCGCCTGAGGCGGGTCGCCGGCGTCCTGGCATCCATCAAGGCCGTTGATGGATCGCCGCAAATTAATTCACTTTCTGACATGGGTCGGCGCGGTTATCTTCGCGGCTGACCAACCGGAGCAGAGCAGATGTCCGCCCCCACCTCGACCCTGGCCGCAGGCCGCGCCCACATGCCCTGGATGATCATCGCGGCGGGATCGATCGTCGCCATGCTGACCTTCGGGCCGCGCTCGGCCATGGGCTTCTTCCAGTTGCCAATGCTGCAGGATACCGGCTGGGACCGCACCACCTTCGGCCTCGCCATGGCGATGCAGAACCTCTGCTGGGGGCTCAGCCAGCCGATCTTCGGCGCCATCGCCGACAAGTACGGCACCTGGCGGGTGCTCGCCATGTCCGGCGTCATCTATGCCTGCGGCCTCTTTCTGATGTCGCTCGGCGGCGCGCCCTGGACGCTGCATGTCGGCGGCGGCGTGCTCGTCGGCCTCGGCGTCGGCTCCGGCTCCTTCGGCATCGTCCTTTCCGCCTTCGCCCGCAACGTCACGCCGCAGCAGCGCTCCATGGCCTTCGGCCTCGGCACGGCCGCAGGCTCCGCCGGCATGTTCCTGTTCGCGCCGCTGAGCCAGGGGCTGATCTCGGCGCTCGGCTGGTCGGACAGCCTTGTCGTGCTCGGCGCGCTGATGCTGCTCGTGCCGCTGTTTGCGATCCCCCTGCGCGGCAATTCCGCGTCCGGCATCCAGCGGGAGGCGGAGTTCAAGCAGACCGTCGGCCAGGCGCTTTCGGAAGCCTTTGGACACCGGAGCTATCTCCTGCTCGTCGCCGGCTTCTTCGTCTGCGGCTACCAGGTCGCCTTCATCACCGCCCATTTCCCCGCCTATATCGGCGATATCGGCATTGACGCGCGCTATGCGGTCATCGCGCTGGCACTGATCGGCTTCTTCAACATCATCGGCTCGCTTGCCTCCGGCGTCATCAGCCAGCGCTATTCCAAGCCCTATTTCCTGGCATACATCTATCTCGCCCGCTCCGTGGCGGTCGCCGCCTTCCTGCTTCTGCCGCAGTCGCCGCTGTCGGTCATCATCTTCGCCATCGTCATGGGGCTCCTGTGGCTTTCGACCGTGCCGCCGACGAATACACTGGTGGTGATCATGTTCGGCACGCGCCATCTCGGCCTGCTCGGCGGCGTCGTGTTCCTGTCCCACCAGGTGGGCTCGTTCCTGGGGGTCTGGATGGGCGGCTATCTCTACGACCGCTTCGGCACCTACGATCCGGTCTGGTGGTTCGGTGCAGCGCTCGGCATCTTCGCGGCCGTGGTCCACTGGCCGATCCGCGAGCAGGCGGTCGCCCGCCCGGCCGCGGCCTGACGACGCATACTGCGCGGTGCGGGCAAAAATGTCCGCGCCGGCTCCTTGCAAACTGTCACAAAACTTTCTAAATCACCCGGGCCGGCCTTGCCGGTTTTATTTGGCTCCAGTTATGCTCAATGTGAGCAAATAGGGGCGCCGCCGATGGGCGGACAGTCAAGGGAGGGGTTCATGACCCAGCTTGCCACCGGTTCGAGTGCCGCACGGGAGGCCGCGCCGCTTTCGGCCGCCGAGCGCTTCGGCGTCGTCGACATGCCCGATCTCGCCTTCACGCCCGCCGTGGCCCGGGAGACGGAGCATCTCTACGAGCGGGTGAAGCAGTTCATCCCGGCGATCGAGTGGCCCGTCTATGCGCCCTACGTCCATGCCATCAACCGGCTGAAGAAGGAGCGCGGCGCGGTCATCCTCGCCCACAACTACCAGACGCCGGAAATCTTCCACTGCGTCGCCGACATCGTCGGCGATTCGCTGCAGCTTGCCCGCGATGCGACCAAGGTCGATGCCGAGATCATCGTCCAGTGCGGCGTCCACTTCATGGCCGAGACGTCGAAGCTGCTGAACCCGGAAAAGACCGTCCTCATTCCGGACGCGAAGGCCGGCTGCTCGCTGTCGGAATCGATCACCGGCGCCGACGTGCGCCTGTTGAAGCAGCGTTATCCGGGCGTCCCCGTCGTCACCTATGTCAACACCTCCGCCGACGTGAAGGCCGAGACCGACATCTGCTGCACCTCCTCCAACGTGCTCGCCGTCGTCGAGAGCCTGGAGAGCGACACGGTGCTGTGCATCCCCGACGAATACCTGGCGATGAACGTCGCCCGCCAGACCAACAAGAAGATCCTCACCTGGAAGGGCCACTGTGAGGTGCACGAGCGCTTCACCGCGGCCGAACTGCTGGCCTACAAGGAGGCCGATCCTTCGATCGAGATCATCGGCCATCCGGAGTGCCACCCCGACGTGATCGCGGTCTGCGACTTCTCCGGCTCGACCGCCGGCATGATCAACTACGTCAAGGACAACCGCCCGCCGCGCGTCCTCCTCGTCACCGAATGCTCGATGGCCTCCAATATCCAGGCCGAGGTCGAGGGTGTCGATTTCATCAAGCCCTGCAATCTCTGTCCGCACATGAAGCGCATCACGCTGCCGAAGATCCTGGAGAGCCTGGTGAGCATGACGGACGAGGTCCTGGTCGATCCGGCGATTGCCGCCCGCGCCCGCCTCGCCGTCGAGCGGATGGTGAATTTGAAGCAGTGACGTGGGGACATCCCGCGCAAACAGTTTGGAGAGAGGCCGCATAACTGACCGTTCCGCCATATCCTTGACCTTGGCCGGCTTGGCCCCTCATCCCCCTGCCGGGACCTTCTCCCCGCAGGCGGGGAGAAGGAGCAAGGCGGCGCGCCCATCGCTCCTCGCCCCGCCTGCGGGGAGAGGATGCCGGCAGGCAGGTGAGGGGCGGTCGTGAGCGCGCGGAGGAGGAATAGGACATGCCATCGGAGAGTTTTCGTCCCCAGTCCTGGAATGCCATCGATGACATCGTCATCGTCGGCGGCGGGCTCGCCGGCCTGTTCTGCGCGCTGAAGCTCAGCCCGCGGCCGGTGACGATCCTGGCGGCCGCGCCGATCGGGCAGGGAGCCTCGTCGGCCTGGGCGCAGGGCGGCATCGCCGCCGCGATGAGCCCCGGCGACACCTTCGACAAGCATGTGGCCGATACGCTGGAAGCCGGCGCCGGCATCGTCGACGAGAAGATGGCGCGCTCGATGGTCGCCGAAGGCCCGGCCCGCATCGCCGACCTGCTCGAATACGGCGTCCCCTTCGACCGCGATCTCGAAGGCAAGCTGCTGCTGTCGCGCGAAGCCGCCCATTCCGAGCGCCGCATCGTCCGCGTTCGCGGCGACATGGCCGGCAAGGCGATCATGGAGGCCCTGATCGCGGCCGTCCGCAACACCCCCTCGATCCGCGTACTGGAAGGCTATGTCGTCGAGGAACTGGTGCGCGAGGGCCGTTTCGTCTCCGGCGTCGTCGCCCGTCCCGATGCCGGCCAGTCGAAGAAGCGCGTGCATTTTCCGGCGCGCGCCGTCGTGCTCTGCTCCGGCGGCGTCGGCCATCTCTATGCCGTCACCACCAACCCCTGGGAGGCCTGCGGCCAGGGCATGGGCATGGCGGCCCGCGCCGGCGCCATCATCGCCGATCCGGAATTCGTCCAGTTCCATCCGACCGCGATCGACATCGGCCGCGATCCCGCGCCGCTGGCGACCGAGGCGCTGCGCGGCGACGGCGCCCATCTCGTCAATGCGGCCGGCCACCGCTTCATGCCCGATATCCATCCCGACGGCGAACTCGCCCCCCGCGACATCGTCTCGCGCGGCGTCTTCGCCGAGGTCCAGGCCGGCCGCGGCGCCTTCCTCGATTGCACCAGGGCGGTGGGCAAGCACTTCCCGGAGATGTTCCCGACCGTTTACGCCTCCTGCATGGCTGCCGGCATCGATCCGGTGACGCAGCCGATCCCGGTCGTGCCGGCAGTGCACTACCACATGGGCGGCGTGCTCACGGACGCGGAGGGCCGCACCTCGATCGACGGCCTGTGGGCGGCGGGCGAGGTGACCTCCACCGGCGTCCACGGCGCCAATCGCCTGGCCTCCAACTCCCTGCTCGAGGCGGTTGTCTTCGCCGGCCGCATCGCCGACAACATCAAGGGCATGCTGCCCGAACCCAAGACTGGCGACTGGGGCCAGAACGCCGGCGAGAGCGACGACCTCGTCACGCTGGAGGACAGCCCGGCGCTGACCCGGCTGCGCCGGCTGATGAGCGCCCATGCCGGCGTGATCCGCAGCCGGGAAGGGCTGGCCGAGGCGATCGGCATGATCGCCACGCTGGAGCGCGAGAACACCCGCATGCGCTTCCACAACATCGTCACCACCGCCAAGCTGATCGCCGCCGGCGCCTACCTGCGCGAGGAAAGCCGCGGCGGCCATTTCCGTGCCGATTTCCCCGAACAACGCGCCACTTGGCGGCACCGCACCTACATGACGCTCGAAGACGCCGACCGTCTGGTCGCCGAACTCTCCGAGACGAAAGCGGCGTAAAGTGTGCAACGACGGGGTGTTTGGATCAGGGATTGTCAAAAATTGACAACGGTTCGCGCAAGCGTAGAATTGATGGCAAGGAGACAGAAGCCATGCCGACTCTGAATGTGAGCCTGACCCCGGAATTCTCGGATTTCATTGAAGAATCCGTCGCGAGCGGTTCCTATGTCTCCGCCAGCGAGGTCGTGCGCGAAGCCCTGCGGATCATGCGCGACGACCGCGACAGCGAGGCGGTGAAGATCGCCGTCCTGCGCAATGCCGTGGAGACGGGGCTGGCCCAGTCGCGCCGCGGCGAGCTTTCAGACCGCTCGGTTCGCGATATCTTTTCCGCCGTCGCTGATGGTGAGTGATGGCGTGGCGGCTGACGAAGGAGGCAGAGCGGGACCTGATGGAGATCGCCCGCTACACGATCACGGCCTTCGGACCAGACCAGGCGATGCGATATGCCGCCCTCATCGAGAAAGGGCTTGATATGCTTGCCGAAAACCCGTTGCGAGCAGCCTCGCGCCCGCGCGGCGAACTGGCCCCGGATGTCCGATCCTTCCATCTTGCGCAGGCCGCAGCGTCGCGGCATGCCGCCGCCCACATTGTCTATTATCACCTCGCCCGCGGCAGCCGGGATCTGGTCGTGCTCCGTATCCTCCATGAACGGATGGAACCGAAGACGCGGCTTTCCGATGCCAAGCGGCGAGACAAAACGCAGGAATGACCACGATGACCAAGGCCCATCTTCCCGTCCTCTCGCCGCTTCTCGTCGAAGACCAGGTGCGGGCCGCGCTCAATGAGGATCTCGGGCGCGCCGGCGACATCACCAGCCAGGCGACGATCGCGCCCAAACTCTCTGCGACCGCGGAACTGAACGTCCGCGAGGACGGCGTGATCGCCGGGATGGCGCTCGCCGCCGCCGCCTTCCGGCTGATGGATCCGGCGATCGTCTTCGAGGCTTTCGTTGCCGACGGCGACCGGGTCGCGCCCGGCACGGTGCTGGCGCGGGTGAGCGGACCGGCGCGGGCCATGCTGTCGGCCGAGCGCGTCGGCCTCAATTTCCTCATGCATCTGTCGGGGGTCGCGACCTACACCGCCACCTTCGCCGACGAGATCGCCCACACGGCGGCAAAGGTCTGCTGCACCCGCAAGACCATCCCCGGCCTGCGGGCGCTGGAGAAATATGCCGTGCGCATGGGCGGCGGTTCCTCGCACCGCTACGGCCTGGACGATGCGATCTTGATCAAGGACAACCATATCGCCGTCTCCCGCGGCGTCGCGGGCGCGGTGCGCGCGGCGCGCGCCTTTGCCGGCCACTTGGTCAGGGTCGAGGTCGAGGTGTCGACGCTGGAGGAACTGGAGGAGGCGCTGGAAGCGTCGCCCGACGTGATCCTGCTCGACAATATGGGGCCGGAACTCCTGCGCCGCGCCGTCGAGATCAACCGCGACTGCGCCGGCCTGTCCGACGAGGCCTACCCGGCCGACCCGCGGCGGGTGAAGCTCGAGGCATCCGGCAACGTCAACATCAAGACGATCCGCGCAATCGCCGAAACGGGCGTCGACTACATCTCGACCTCGAAGATCACCATGGCCGCCCCCACGCTCGACATCGGCCTCGACATCGCGGTCGGCTGAACGGCAATTTCTGCCCGCCTTGCGGAACACGCGGCGGACGGGTGAGTTGATATCCTGACACCATGTCCGAGGCACGTCGCGATCGTCCGTCTGGATGAGCGCCTGTGCCTTGGACTTAGTTTCTGCCCCGTCGTCGCAGGACCACGGTACGGTTTTGCGCGACCTGCATTCGATGGAAGGACCGTCATGACCCGACTTGCCACCGCAACGCTCGCCGCCGCACTGCTGTGTGCCACCGCCGCCACCGCCACCGCCCAGGACAGCAATACCGCGCAGGCGAACTTCCTCGGCCTCGGCGGGACGGAAAGCGGCCGCGCCACGCTGACCGAGAGCAATGGCGGCGTGCTGTTCGAGATCGAGCTGACCGGCCTGCCGCCGCGCAAGTGGGTGGCACTGCATATCCATGAGACCGGCGCCTGCGACCCGACATCGTCGCACGAATCCGCCGGCGGGCACTTCAATCCGGACGAGAAGGAGCACGGCTTCCTCGCCGCCGACGGCCCCCATGCCGGCGACATGCCGAACCAGTATGTCGGAGACGACGGCGTCATGCGCGCGCAGGTCTTCAACGGCATGGTGACGCTGAAGGAGGGCGACAACGGCATCCGCGGCCGCGCCATCGTCATACACGCCGGCTTCGACGACTACCGCACCGCCCCCGCCGGCGGCGCCGGCGACCGCCTGGCCTGTGCGGTGATCCAGTAGTAGCGAACCGCCTGTTCACTCCGACAGCAGGCGCGCCGGCAAGGTTCGCCATTCGTTTGCGAGCCGTGCTACTGACAGTCTAACGCCAGGATCGGGTCGGGGACGAAATTGCGCGCTTGGAGGTAGCATTCGGCTGTCCGATCAAACCGTTGACGGTGGGCGGAACAGCCAATACAGCTTGCATTCAGGCTGCAATTTTTAGTCGCAAGGGTGAGGGCACATGGCTTTGGTCAAAGGAACGGACAAGGCCGACAGACTGTCGGGGACCGAAGCCAATGACAGCATCCACGGCAAGGGTGGAGACGACGTGCTGAATGGCGGCCATGGCGACGATGACCTCCGTGGCGGAAGCGGCGACGATATCCTGAACGGCGGCCGCGGCAACGATACGCTCGTCGGTGGCCAGGGCGACGATACGATGAAGGGCGACGCCGGCGACGACGTTTACTTTATAGAACGGGGCCGGGTCAGGATCGTCGATTCCAGTGGCCGCGACAGCCTCATCATGAGCCTGGCCGAAAACCTGGCAGTGCTGTCGGCGGACCAGACCACCACGCTTGCGAATGGCACGACCTTCAAGGGCATCGAAAGCCTGCACATTGCTGTCGACGGGACCGCCGATCGCGAAATCGTCACCAACTCCGGCAATGATTCCGTCAGGTTCGGTACGCCGCGTGAATTCGGCGATGATCCCGTCGCCCCCCCGGTTAAGGCCGAGGGGATGACATATATGGTCGATCTCGGCGCGGGCGACGACTTCTTCTTCAGTTCCTACAGCAATGCCGCGCATGTTATCGACGGCGGCGCCGGCCTCGACCGGGCCGAGTTGGACTTTTTCTATGCCGAGTCCGCGCTCACCGTCTCGCTTGCGGGAAAGGTCCAGGACAGCGGATCGCCGGTGAGGCTGACGAACTTCGAAAGCCTCGACGTGGTCGGCGGTTCCGGTGACGATACCTTCGTCGGCGGCGCGCTGTCGGACAGCCTCACCGGCGGCGAGGGCGACGATGTGCTTGACGGCGGCGGCGATAGAGACTTTCTCTACGGGAACGGCGGCATCGATACGCTGAACGGAGGTGCCGGTAACGACTGGCTCGTCGGGGGCGGCGGAGGCGACACGCTGGACGGGGGTGGCGGTGACGACTGGTTCATCGGAGGAGACGGCAGCGACACGATCCGGGGCGGCGCGGGCGACGACGGGATCTATGGCGGTGGCGACCGCACCGAACTCTACTACAGTGCCGGTGATGGCCCCGATCGGCTCTACGGCGATGACGGAGACGACTTCATCTCCACCACCAGCGGCGACAGCGCCGACGGCGGGGCGGACATCGATCGCCTGTTCTTTGCCGCCGAAGGCGACACGACATTCGTGTTGACGACAGGCACCGCCTCGATCGATGCCGACACGACGGTCGCCAATTTCGAGGAGCTCTCCTGGGCCGGCGGTTCGGGCAGTGACGAGGTGACCGGCGGCACGCGCTCCGACTTTCTGGAGGGCAACGATGGGGACGACACGCTGAAGGGTGGCGGCGGCGGCGACATGCTGGCCGACGGTCGCGGCAACGACCGGCTGTTCGGTGGCCTGGGCGACGACGTCCTCGTGCGCGCTGCCGAATATTACGACCGCGATGGCAGTTGGACCGGCACCGAGGTGTTCAACGGAGGCGCCGGTACCGATACCGTACGTTTCGGCACCTTCGGCCTGTCCTATCACTATGCCGGCCACTATGTGGGCCCGACGGATTCGATGAAGGAACTGCTGGAGCTCTACGACCTGCACGACGTTCGCCAGTCAGTGACGGTCGATCTCGCCGCCCAGCACAAGAATGACGGCCTGGCCAAGGGACTGACGCTGAAGAGCGTCGAGCTCATCTACGGTGCCGGCGGCAAGGATTCCCTATTCGGCGACGACGGCGATCAAACCCTCAACGGCCGCGGCGGCGACGACCGGCTCTATGGCCGCGCTGGCGACGACAGCCTTCTCGGCGGCAGCGGCCGTGACGTCCTGCAGGGCGGCGCCGGTGGCGACACCTTGACCGGCGGCTCCGGGACGGACGTGTTCCGCTTCACGTCTGTGCGGGACACGACACCCGGCAAATCCGGCCGGGACACGATCCTCGATTTCCGGGGCGCGGACAGAATCGACCTGTCGGCCATCGACGCCAGCACCAAGACAAAGGGCAATCAGGCGCTCACGTTCATCGGAACGGATGCGTTCTCCAAGCAGGCCGGCGAACTGCGTTACGACAAGGGCAAGTCCGGCAGCTACATCCGCGCGGATGTGGACGGGGACGGCAAGTCGGATTTCGCGATCGAACTTGACGGGGTTCATTCACTTGTGAAGGGCGACTTCATTCTGTGAAGCATCGCGCGACCACCGGCCCGCGCCGCGCACCGGGCCGGTAGATTACCCCTTCTATCGCCCCCCGACCTTCAGTCCCGGCGCCGGGCGTTCTTCCAGGATCTGCTTGCGGAAGCGGAAGAGGGCGGCGGGGCGGCCGCCGGTGGCGGAACTCGTCGCTCCCGTCGGCTCCACCAGTTCGGCGCCTTCGACGAGGCGGCGGAAGTTCTGCTTGTGCAGGTGGCGGCCGGAGATCGCCTCCACGGTCGCCTGCAGGTCCGTCAGGGTGAACTCCGCCGGCATCAGCTCGAAGACGACCGGGCGGTACTTGATCTTGCCGCGCAGGCGCGCGACCGCGGTCGCAAGGATCCGGCGATGGTCGTGGCGCATGGCGACGCCGACGCCGGGCCTGCCGGGCGGCGCCCAGCCGTCCGTGACCGCCTCCGCCGCAAGGCCGCCCTCGTAGAGCAGTTCGTAGCGCTCCAGTACCCGCTCCTCGTCCCAGGGGAAGTCGTCGAGCCCGAAGGCGAGCCGCAGGCGCGCCTTGCGGCCGGGCAGCGCCTTGCTGTCATGAGCGGCACTTTCCGCCGCCCAGGCGGTCAGCGCCGGGAGGATCGTCCGGTCGAGAATCGCCGGCCGGCCGGAGCGCCAGTCCTCCCAGGGCAGGAAGGCATACCAGTCGCGCCAGCGGGCGCCGGCCGCCTCCAGCCGCTCCGTGGCTTCGGCGTCCATGCGCGTCAGCGCCAGGTAGCCGACGGAGACCATGTGCGTGCCGGCCTCGTCCGGCGCCTTCTGCCGGCCGCGGTCGCCGAAGGTGTAGAGCTGCTCGATATAGCCGAGCTTCAGCGCCGTCTGCGCCTCGACGCTGGCGCGAAGGCTAGTCTCGAAGGTGCGGTGGCGCGTCGGCTCGAACGGGCCGAAGGGCAGGGCGTCGCGCGCGCCCCGTTCGCCCGCGATCGCAAGGATCGCCGGCGCGCGGCTGTCGATCGCCACCACCGCCGCGTTCAGGCCGATCTCGACCGGAGGCGAGGCCGGGATGCTCACGGTCCGGCTCCTTCACCGGCAAGTGCGTCGGCGGGCGGTTCGACTGGCAGGGAGAAGGGCTGGTCGCCCGCATAGTCCGCGCCGCGGCCGATCTTCGCCACCGCGGCGACGAGCCGTCCCTGCCGCTGAAGCAGCGCGTCGCCGATCGCAACGATCCGGGCATTGGGCGTTGCCTGCCGGGAGACCGCGCGCAGGCGCTGTGCCAGTGCTGCGTCGTCCTGGTCGGGCACGACCGCCAGCGCCGCGATCAGGGCGGCCGCCGGCGAGCGCGAGACGCCCATCATGCAATGGATCAAAAGCGGCGCCGTCCGGTCCCAGCCGCGGGCGAAGGCGATCACCGCCTCGACATGGGCTTCCTGCGGGGCGACCAGCGCACCGGTGCCGGCAAAGGCGATGTCGTTCAGGGACAGGAGCAGGTGGCGGGCCGGGTCGATCACCGCCGGGCGATGGAAATGCTGCTTCGGCGCCACCAGGCTGATCATCTCGCGGCAGCGGTTGCGGACCGCCATCTCGGCGACCTTCGGCAGCGGCGCGACGACGATGCGGCTCGTGGCGCCATCGAGATTTGCACCGGCGCTCATGCCTGCCGTTCCCCGGTCGCGCCCGGGCGCTGCGCCTCCAGCGCCTCAAAGCGCTCGACGAAAAGCCGCTGCGCCTGCAGCGCCGGCAGCGGGGCGACCGGCAGCGTCTCGACCGCAATTCCGCGCGGCTCGCCGAAGAACTTCGCCGCCTCCGTGCGCGAGAAGCCGGCAAGCTCGGTCGCCTCGAAGAAGGCGGCGATGCGGTCGGCCTTCTTGATCTTGTCCTTCAGGGCGCGCGGTGTCTCGGCCGGCAGCCCGAAGCGCAGGTGCACGGCCGCCTCCAGCCGCTTCTCCACGGTCTTGTAGCCGCCGCCGACCACCGCCTTGAACGGCGAGATCATGTCGCCGATGACATATTCCGGCGCGTCGTGCAGCAGCGCCATCAGGCACTCGTCGGGTCCGCAGCGGTTCTGCTCGCGGAAGATCGCCTCGACCACAAGCGAATGCTGGGCGACCGAAAAGGCGTGGTCGCCGGCAGTCTGGCCGTTCCAGCGGGCGACGCGGGCAAGGCCGTGCGCGATGTCGGAAAGCTCCACGTCCAGCGGCGAAGGGTTCAAAAGATCGAGCCTGCGGCCGGACAGCATGCGCTGCCAGGCGCGCGGCTCGGTCCTCGTCCGTCCGGTTCCGCTCATTGCGCGGGCGCCCCGGCGCTCTCTTCGGGAAAAGAAAGCCCCGTCCATTCCGGCAGCCGCACGGTCACTTCCACCGCGCCGGCAAGGATCGGCGCGCCGGCCCGCTGCGCCTCGGCGACGCGGTCGATCCGGACGATCGCAAGCCCTCTTTCGCCGGCAACGGTGCCGAGCGTGCCGATCGTCTTCCCCTCCGCCACGATCTCGGTGCCGGAGGGCGGCAGTGCAGCCCGCGCCTGAACGATCACCGGCCGGCGGCGGGCGGTGCTGCGGTGCTGCATGCGCGAGACCACCTCCTGGCCGACATAGCAGCCCTTGCGGAAGGAGAGCCCGCCGGAAAGGTCGAGCAGCACGTCATGCGGAAACGCGTCCGACAGCGCATAGTCGGCGCCTGATTCGACAATGCCGCAATCGACCCGCAGCGCGTCGTAGACCGAAGCCGCAGCGTTGCCGCCGCCGCCCGGCCGGCGCAACACCTTTCGTCCGGCCCTGGCGAAGCGGTCGTCGGTGATTGCCTCGCCATCGTCGTCCCCTTCGCCATCCCAGGAGACGGTCGCCTCGGTTTCGCCGGTCGTCGCGATCGTCACCTGCGCGCGCAGCTTGTACATGGTCAGCCGCTTGACGAGCGCGTCGCTCTGGGAGCCGGTGGTTTCCAGGCAAAGCCCGCCGCCGGGGAGGCGGAAGACGAGAAAGTCGAACAGGATCTTGCCCTGCGGGGTCAGAAGCGCCCCGGCCCGCGCCTCGCGCTGCGGCAGCGCGGCAAGGTCGGTCGTGATCAGCCCCTGCAGGAAGTCTTCGGCATCGGGCCCGGTGATCGTCACGAAGGCGCGTCCGGAAAGGGTAGTGGCGGGCATGGTTCAATCCAGTCCTGGCCAGTTCCCGGCCAGCCTTGTCCATTCTCTTGGGCGAACGCCGTGACCGGCGCGCCGAAATCAGGTTCGTGATCAGAGGTAGAATGCCGGTCGGGCCAGCGCAAGCCCCGCAAGCGCCCGGCGCAATCGGTCAATATCAGTGCAGGTTGGTATCAGTCGCCGGCGACGAAGAATTTCCACTGGCCATCGGGGGAGATGCCGACGCGATAGAAGTTGTAGCCGCCGAATTCCTGCATGTCGGCAAAATCGCCGGCCGTGACGATCCGCAGCAGCTCCACCTTTTCGGGCGGAGACAGCGTATCGAGCGATTTGGCGGCGAAATAGGGCCAGACATAGGTCTCGTTCGGGGTGCCGGCGTCGACCTTGACGAAGCCGGTCGCCAGGACGTCGAGCAGGATCGCCAGGATCTCGATGCCGTCCGGGTCGCCGGACAGGCCCTTCAGCATCGTGACCGGATCGTCGGCGCCTTCGACGACGGAGACCTGCGTCTGCGTCGGTCCCTTGCCGAGCAGCGGGCGCAGCCGCTCGATGTCGCCGGATGCGGCCGCCTCGACAATCAGCTCGCGCATACGACGGACCTGTTCGGGCGCCTTGGTGATGTCGTAGAGAACCTCGACCGGCGGCTCGGGTTCGGTGACCGCCGTGTCGTCCGCAGGCTCGGTCACGGCTTCGTCGCCGGCGCCTCTGCGAATCAGCGGGTCGGGCAGGGGCAGCTGCAGCCCTTCGCCGGCATCGGGCTCGGCCTCTTCGGACGGCGGCGTCTGCGCGGTCGGCCCGCCGTCGCGCTCCGGCTGTTCCTGCGTCGTCTGTCCGGGAATCTGCTTCAGTTCGCTGAGGGCGAAGGCGGGAGTGCCGGTGCCGGGGCTTGCCGTGATCGCCAGCACGAACGAGACGGCGAACACGCTGCCGCGAAGCAGCCTGATGCGGTCGTACAAGCTCAGCATCCTTCTGGCCTTTTCGCCTATTGAAGCGTGCGTTCCGGGGAAAACTCGCCGGCGAGCATGCGCTCGCGCAGGGAAGTCAACATGGCCTCGGCACCGTCTTCACCGAGCAGGCGGATCGTCTCGCGCATGGCAAGCGCAATCGCGGCGTCGGCAATGATTTCCGGCTCGATGCCGTCGGCCATCCCGTCCGCCCAGGCCTCGTTCTGGTGTTCCAGCGCGGCCTGCATCTTCTCGTGTACGATCATCTCGTCGATATCGTTCAGGCTTGGTTCCATCATGTGATCCATGCGAGGCATCTACTTCTTTACCAGACTGTTAATGAGCTTAGCAGCCTTTTATCAAAACGACACGGGTGCGGCGAAAAAGAGGTTAATTATCCGCTAATTTCCAAACCGGGCGGTAATTTCGGTGGCAAGTGTTGCACCTTCGTTACGGTAGCGTTGTTCTGCGACAACGGCCTGTTCGGTGCAAGAGGCATAGACGGAGGCGAACGAACGATATCCCCGGTTGAAGGCCGCGGTGAGCCGTTCCTTGCGCGCCTGCTCGCTGCCAGCCTCCATCGCGATCAGGTCTTCCATCGCCGTGCGCCAGGTGTCTTCCTTCGCCTTCAGGCAGAGATTGCGCAGGTAGTGGACGCCGCCCAGGATCTCCGAAAGCCGTTCCAGCCGCCCGTCATAGGGTGCGGGCTTGCTCTCGGCCGCCGGTGCGGTGGCGGGAGCCGGCTGCCCGGATGCGGCAGGGGCGGTTGCCTCCTGTGCCGCGGCGGCATGCGGGGCCACGGACAGGACAAGCGCCAGAACCGCTGCGAGGGCCGGAGACATGAGGGCGGGGCGGGGGCTGTGCATCATCGCTTCACCGGAGGCCGCCTGGCTGCGGCGGGGCGACATCGGCCCGGCCACGATCGGCCTCCAGCCGCCGGATGCAGTCGCGCACGCTTTCCGGCGCCGGCAGGGACGAGATCTCTTCGGCGGTGAACCAGCCGAGATCGGCCGCATCGTCGGCGGCAACGGCGACCGCGTCCGCATCGGCCTCGACGCGAAACACCGACAGGAAGAAGTGGCTGGCGGTCGACCGGCTGTTCAGGTCGTAGGTCGCATAAAGCCGGGGATCGCGGGCGGAAATGCCGGTCTCCTCCCGGAATTCGCGCAGCGCCGTCTCCGCCGGGCTCTCACCCGGCTCCGCCCGCCCGCCGGGAAAGGCATACATGTCCGCTGCCGGGGGATTGCGCCGCAACACGAGCAGATAGCGCCCGTCGCGCTCGAGAATGGCAGAGGAGGCTGGTTTTGCGGTCATCGGCGGTTCCGACTCTTCATCTTCCCCTTATAGGGGCCGCCGCCCGATTGTTCCAGACGTGCCGCGACTGCGGTCCGCAAACGGCGCTTCGGCGTTGAAAACGGCCCGCACGCCGTCTATCTCGGGGACTGGTTGCAAAACAGGCGGGCGATCATCATGTGCGGACGATTTGCGTTGACGGAACCGACCGCGAGATTGAAGGAGTTCCTCGACGTCGTGGACGTTGAGGAGTTTCCCGAGCGCTACAACATCGCGCCGACCCAGCCGATCCTGGTGGTGATTGCCGGCGACCGGCAGGAGCCCGGAAGCAATCTTCCCGACCGCAGGGCGCTGCTGGTGCGCTGGGGGTTCACGCCCTCCTGGGTGAAGGATCCGCGCGAATTTCCCCTTCTCATCAATGCCCGGGCGGAGACGGCGATCGGCAAGGCGTCCTTCCGCGCCGCCATGCGCCATCGGCGCATCCTCGTTCCGGCAAGCGGCTTCTACGAGTGGCACCGTCCGCCCAAAGGATCCAGGGAGACGTCCCAGGCCTACTGGATCCGCCCGAGGAACGGCGGGATCGTCGCTTTCGCCGGGCTGATGGAAACCTGGTCATCCGCAGACGGTTCCGAGGTGGATACGGGCGCGATCCTGACGACCGCCGCCAATAGGGCGATCGGCGGCATCCATGACCGGATGCCGGTCGTGATCGAGCCGCAGGACTTTGCCCGCTGGCTGGATTGCAAGACGCAGGAGCCGCGCGAGGTCGAGGATCTGCTGCGGCCGATCGACGATGCGTTCTTCGAGGCGATCCCCGTCTCCGACAGGGTCAACAAGGTCGCCAATGTCGGCCCGGAGATCCAGGAGCCGGTTGCCCCGGCGCTCGCCGGGGCCGCAGCATCCCCTGCGGGCAGGGGGCAGCAGGGTGCACGTCGGAAAGCCGGCAAGGCCGGTTCCGGAAATGACGACGGCGGGCCGGACGATGGCGGCCAGCTGTCGTTGCTCTGAAGGCTGCGGTGTCGTCAAGGCGACAAGGCCGCGCCCGCCGGCGATCTGCGCCGGTCAGGCTTCCGCCGCGTCCTTCAGGCAGGCCGGCAGCTCTCCCTTCGCCGGCTTGTCGCCCTTCGGCTTGCGCTGGCTGGCTGCCGCCAGTACCGCCTTCAGCCGCAGCGGCTTGTATTGTTCCTCGAGCTTCTCCGACTTTCGCCCGCGCGGCGAAGTTGATCGCTTCGCACCTTCAGTAAACATTCTTTACTCCCATTAATAATTCCGGAACACCAAGATACGCTTATGTACTACCCGGTGCGCGATCGGAATATAGAGGCCGATTTTGGTGAAATTCTGCCGAGATGTCGAATTATGTTGGACCTGTCGGGCTTGATATTTGTTAACAATCATTAACATGCGCACAATATAAATGTGCGCAAGGCGTGCGCCGGAAGCCGCTTCCCGGCTGCCCGGTCAGGCGTTCGGAACGGATTTCTCCTGTCGCCGGGCGTTCAGGTGCAATGCCGCGGCGATTACTGCCCGCAGCCCTGCCGGTCGGACCCGTTTGCCGGTGCCGTTGGCCGGCGTCAGTCTGGCGGCAATCTTCGTGCTCATCGTCGTTGTCCTCCGTCGCTTTGGTGGATGGGCTGTGACGTCTTTTTGCCAGCGCCGGGATGCCTGCGGTGTTTCCGAAGGAACAGGGCGGATGCTAGCCCTCTTGCCGCTGGGCGGCGAAGCGCCGGGCGCGCGTCTCGCACTTCCACCGAAGCGGGCGACGATTTTGTCGATCGCGGGCGCGTGGCGGCCTTGACCGTCGCGGATTCCGGCGCGATAAAGCGAGCCATGAAAACGGAACTCTGCATTATTTGCCGGAGCATTATTCGCTAGCCTCACCGCTGGCTTGGCCGTTTTCGTCTCCTGAAATCCCCAGATGACAAACGGACCGGGCCGGCCGGACGCTTGCCTCCGCACGACTGCCCTGGGAGAATTTCGATGGCCGAGAAGCCGGTCCTGACCCTCTACAACACGCTGACGCGGTCGAAGGCGCCGTTTGCGCCGATCGCTCCTGACAACGTGCGCCTGTATGTCTGCGGCCCGACCGTCTACGACTTCGCCCATATCGGCAATGCGCGGCCCGTCATCGTCTTCGACGTGCTCTTCCGGCTGCTGCGACATGTCTATGGCGAGAGCAACGTCACCTATGTCCGCAACATCACCGACGTCGACGACAAGATCAACGCCCGCGCGCTGCGCGATTTCGGCCATGATATCGAGGCCGGCACCGTCAGCCTCAACGAGGCGATCCGCCGGGTGACGGAGAAGACCGCCGATCAGTTCCACGCCGACGTCGCAGCCCTCGGCACGCTGCCGCCGACGCACGAACCGCGCGCCACCGAATTCGTGCAGAAGCGCCAGGACGGCCGCGCCGACATGGTCACGCTGATCGAGCGGCTGATCGCACGCGGCCATGCCTATGAGGCCGGTGGCGAGGTGCTGTTCGACACCTCCTGGGCGGAATATGGCGAGCTGTCGAAGCGCAATCTCGACGAGCAGCAGGCCGGCGCCCGCGTCGCCGTCGACAGCCACAAGAAGAACCCTGGCGATTTCGTGCTGTGGAAGCAATCTTCGCCGGAAGAGCCCGGCTGGGACAGCCCCTGGGGCCGGGGACGTCCCGGCTGGCACATCGAGTGCTCGGCGATGTCGGCCGCCTATCTCGGCGAGACCTTCGACATCCACGGCGGCGGGCTGGACCTGATCTTCCCCCACCACGAAAACGAGATCGCCCAGTCGCGCTGCGCCCACGGCACGAGTGTCATGGCCAACGTCTGGATGCACAACGGCTTCGTCCAGGTCGAGGGCCGCAAGATGTCGAAGTCGGAAGGCAACTTCGTCACCATCCACGACCTGCTCGAAACCGACACCTTCGGCGGCCGCACATGGCCGGGCGAGGTGCTGCGGCTTGCCATGCTGATGACGCACTACCGCGAGCCGATCGACTTCTCGGTCAAGCGGCTGGAGGAGGCCGAGCGCCTGCTTGCCAAGTGGCCGGTGGCCGAGGCGGGAGAGGGGAGCGTTGATCCGGCCGTTCTCGCGGCATTGGCCGACGACCTGAACACGGTCGCCGCGGTGCAGGCGCTGCATGCGCTGGCCCACAGGGCCTCGACCGACCCGGCTGCGGCCGCCTCCTTCCGGGCCAGCGCGGCGCTGCTCGGCGTGAAGCCGAAAAAGGCCGAGATTTCAGAGGTCTTGGAGGCGGGCGTTGAATCGATCATTCAGCTTCGCCTCGAAATGCTGAAGGCGAAGAACTTCGCAGAAGCCGACAGGATCCGCGACGATCTTCTTTCCAAGGGCATCCAGCTCAAGGACGGCAAGGACCCGGCCACCGGCGAGCGGGTGACGACGTGGGAGGTCAGGCGGTGAGGTTTGCCACCGCATGGTGATTGGCATATGCTTTGGCATATGCCACTTCGGATGGAGGCTGCGATGAATGTCGTCCGCGTAGAGAAGGATGCCGGCAGGGAGACCGGCGAAAGGGTCGTCAAGCTGTTCCGCAACGGCCGCAACCAGGCTGTGCGCATTCCCGTGGAATTCGAGCTGCCGGGTGACGAGGCGGTGATGCGCAAGGAAGGCGACCGGCTGATCATCGAGCCGAAAAAGAAGAAGAGCGATCTTCTGGAGTGGCTCGCGACGCTGGAGCCTTGGGATGAGGATTTCCCGGATCTGGACGAGAAGCAGCCGCCCCCGGAGGATGTCGACCTGTGACGGAGTTCCGCTACATGCTTGACACCAATGTCATTTCACAGATGGTGCGCAACCCCGACGGTGCAGTGACGCAGCGCGTTTTCGAGGCGGGAATCGACAGCCTTTGTACGAGCGCGATTGTGGCCTCGGAGTTGCGCTACGGCCTCAGGAAGAAGGGGTCGAACCGGCTCTCTAGTCTCGTCGAGAATGCCTTGGAGCGGATCGCCATCGTCCCCTACGACGAGGACGTCTCCTGGAAATATGCCCAGGCACGGTTCGAGCTTGAGAAGATCGGCCAGCCGATCGGCTATACGGACCTGTTCATCGCCGCACATGCGCTTGCGCTCGACGTGACGCTCGTGACGGACAATGTTCGGGAATTCGGTCGCGTCAGGGGCCTCAGGGTCGAGAACTGGCAGGAGCTCGCCCCATGACCGTCCCCCTCTACACCGGTGGTTGCCAGTGCGGCGCGGTCCGGTTCCGGGTCCGCGGGGCGCTGGCCGACAGTTCGATCTGCCATTGTCGCATGTGCCAGAAGGCCTTCGGCGCCTATTATGCGCCGCTGGTCTCCACTCGCGGCGCCGAACTCGTCTGGACGCGGGGGGAGCCCAAGAAATTCCGCTCCTCGAATTTCGCCTCCCGCGGCTTCTGCGCCGATTGCGGCACGCCGCTGACCTATGAGGCCCCCGACGGGGTCGCGCTGGCGGCCGGCGCCTTCGACGATCCCTCGGCGCTGCCGCCGGTGGTGCAGTTCGGCACCGAGGCGAAGATCGGCTTCGTCGATGTGCTGCACACCTTGCCGGGCCATACGACCGAGGAGGATGCCGAAGAGGCGCCTTTCGTGCTCGATGTCGTTTCCTTCCAGCATCCCGACCACGACACGACCGTCTGGCCGCCGCCAAGGGCAGGCGAAGCGCAGGGCCAAGATGACGGGGCCCGGGTAGGGGCATCCGCCCCGCCGGAGGGGCGCCGATGAGCATCGCGCGGATCTACACCGGCGGCTGCCAGTGCGGCGCGGTGCGCTACCGCGCCGAGGGCGTGCTGGAGGATCCGCACCTGTGCCACTGCCGCATGTGCCAGAAGGCGGCCGGCAACTATTTCCTGCCGCTTGCCAATGTCGCGCGCGGCAGTTTCAGCGTGACGCGCGGCGAGCCGGGCTGGTTCCGTTCGTCCGAGCACGTCCGCCGCGGCTTCTGCCGCGATTGCGGCACGCCGCTGTTCTACGACATGCCCGGGGAAGGCTTCATCAACGTCGTGCTCGGCTCGCTCGACGATCCCGAGGACGTCCGCCCGCATGCGCAGTCGGGCGTCGAATCGCGCATGTTCTGGTTTGCCCAGCTTGCCCGCCTGCCGGAGAAGGAGACCGACGCTGCGGGACCCGCCGGCCGGGAACACCACCTCGCCATCCTGGAATCGAACCGCCAGCACCCGGACTACGACACCGATCACTGGCCACCGGAGGACTGACATGACAGATACCCCCCGCACCGGAGGCTGCCAGTGCGGCGCCGTCCGCTTCCGCATCCACGGCACGCTCGGCCGCCCGTCGATCTGCCATTGCCGCATGTGCCAGAAGCAGTTCGGCGGCCTGTTCTCCGCCCTCGTCACCGCGCCGAAGGACGGCGTGGAGTGGACGCGCGAGGAACCGAGCTACTTCCAGTCCTCGGTCAACATCGACCGCGGCTTCTGCGGCAATTGCGGCACGCCGATGACCTATCGCCATCCGGACGGGCTGGAGATCGCCATCGGCACCTTCGACGACCGCACCGACCTGGCGCCGCAGATCCAGGTCAACCGCGCCGCCCGCCTGCCCTGGGTCGAGACCATCTTCGACCAGCCGGGGCTGGACGACCCGGACTATTATTCGCGCCAGGAGAAGATCATCTCCTTCCAGCACCCCGACCACGAGACCGACAACTGGCCGGCGCACGGGCTGAAGATTTGAGAAGCGTTCGACCGGACGGCTGAGAATTGCCCCTCACCCTGACCCTCTCCCCGCAGGCGGGGAGAGGGGACGCGGACGGCGCGGCGAGTATCCTTCTCCCTGCTTGCGGGGAGAAGGTGGCCGGCAGGCCGGATGAGGGGCGGCAGGACTGAAGACGCATGACATCGTTCCCAGGGAGGGAACACGCAATGACCAAGGAACGCATCTATCTCTTCGACACGACGCTGCGCGACGGCCAGCAGACGCCGGGCGTCGATTTTTCGGTCGAGGACAAGATCGCGATCGCCGCGATGCTGGACGATTTTGGCATCGACTATGTCGAGGGCGGCTACCCGGGCGCGAACCCGACCGACACGGCGTTCTTCGAGAGCAGGCGCACGACCGCCGCCCGCTTTGTCGCCTTCGGCATGACCAAGCGCGCCGGCGTCTCGGCTTCCAACGACCCCGGCCTTGCGGCGCTGATCGAGGCGTCGGGCGATGCGGTCTGTCTCGTCGCCAAGAGCTGGGACTATCACGTCCGCGTCGCGCTCGGCTGTACGAACGAGGAGAACCTGGAATCGATTTCGGCCTCGGTGAAGGCCGTCGTCGCAGCCGGCAAGGAAGCGATGGTCGATTGCGAGCACTTCTTCGACGGCTACAGGGCCAATCCCCAATATGCGCTCGCCTGCGCGAAGACCGCCTATGACGCCGGCGCGCGCTGGGTGGTGCTCTGCGACACCAACGGCGGCACGCAGCCGCCGGAGATCCGCGACATCGTCGCAGCCGTCATCGCCGCCGGCATTCCGGGGGCGAGCCTCGGCATCCACGCCCACAACGATACCGGACAGGCGGTCGCCAATTCGCTGGCCGCCGTCGAGGCCGGCGTGCGCCAGATCCAGGGCACGTTGAACGGCATCGGCGAGCGCTGCGGCAATGCCAACCTCGTCGCCATCATCCCGACGCTGGTGCTGAAGGAGGCCTATAACACCCGTTTCGAGGTTTCGATCGACCGCGAGCGGCTGGAGGGACTGACGCAGCTGTCGCACCGCTTCGACGAACTCCTGAACCGTTCGCCCGACCACCAGATGCCCTATGTCGGCGCCTCCGCCTTCGCCACAAAGGCCGGCATCCATGCGTCTGCGCTCCTGAAGGACCCGCGCACCTACGAGCATGTACCGCCGGAAAGCGTCGGCAACCTGCGCAAGGTCATGGTCTCCGACCAGGGCGGCAAGGCCAATTTCATCAACGCGCTGAAGCTGCGCGGCATCGTCGTCGCCAAGGACGATCCCAAGCTCGACCGGCTGATCGAGATCGTCAAGGAGCGCGAGGCGACCGGCTATGCCTATGAGGGGGCGGATGCGAGTTTCGCGCTTCTGGCCCATCGCACGCTCGGCGCGATCCCGGATTTCTTCCACGTCGACAGCTTCCGCGTCATGGTCGAGCGCCGCTACGATGCCAATGGCAACCTGAAGACGGTCTCCGAGGCGGTGGTCAAGGTGGTGGTCGACGGCGAGACGATGATGTCGGTCGCCGAGGGCCACGGCCCGGTCAACGCGCTGGACCTGGCCCTGCGCAAGGACCTCGGCAAGTACCAGGCCGAGATCGCCGATCTCGAGCTTGCCGACTACAAGGTCCGCATCCTCAACGGCGGCACCGAGGCGATTACCCGCGTCCTGATCGAATCGGCCGACGCGACGGGCGCCAGATGGTGGACGGTCGGGGTATCGGACAATATCATCGACGCCTCCTTCCAGGCGCTGATGGACAGCATCGTCTACAAGCTCCTGAAGAACCGCGGCGAGGCCGGTCGGGTGGCGGCGGAATGACGGGCGGCGACAGGCAAGGACGAGGGACGACATCCATGCGCATCGTGACGAAACTCCTGCTGGTGCTGGCCGCGGTCGGGCTCGCGGCCCTGCTGTTCGTGGTCACCGCCAAGCTCTCGACCCCGGTCGAGGACATCCTCTACGGCAAGCCGCTGCGCCTCGATCCCGACGACGGGCTGGCGCTCCTGATGCTGGCGATCATCCTGGCGCCGGGCGCGCTGACGGCGTGGCTCGCCGAACTCGTCGCCGCCCGCAAGGCCGGCCGCGTCGTCCGTGCCGCCCTGGTGCTCGCCTGCAACGGTCTCGTGACCGGCTTCCTGTTCGGCCTGTTCGCCACGCTCGACGACTATTTCACGGCACCCGGGCTGGAGCCCGCCTATGCCGCGATCGGGGCCGTCGCCGGCGGGCTCTGCGGCCTGCTCCAGTGGTCGATCGCCGCGCGCCTCGAGGCGCGCGGGCATTGTGAGCGCCGCTGATCCTTCCTTCACCGAAATGAATTGGTACATTCTGCGCCGTTGCAGTAGGAACGCGGCCAGAGGTGCGGCGTGGGGTTGGCCCCGCCAGTCCACCGGTGAGCAACAGGAACCAGCGCCATGGCCGAAGTCAAGAACGCTCCCGCAGCGACGAACGGCGATTCCCTGCAAGGCTTTCTATTCGCGCTGACAGCCTATCTGCTCTGGGGCTTCCTGCCCTTCTTCATGAAGGCGGTCGCCCACATCCCGGCATCCGAGGTGGTAGCGCACCGGATCCTCTGGTCGGTGCCGCTGGCGGGCCTCGTGCTCGTCATCCTCGGCCGCACCGCCGATATCCGCGCGGCGCTGCGTTCGCCGCGCATGCTCGCCATGGCGACGCTGACGGCGGTGCTGATCACCGTCAACTGGGGCATCTATGTCTGGGCGATCGGCGCGGGCAGGGCGATCGAGACGGCGCTCGGCTACTATATCAACCCGCTCTTTTCGATCTTCCTCGGCGCAGTGTTGCTGAAGGAGAAGCTGACGCGTGCGCAGATCGTCGCGATCGTGCTTGCCGCGGCCGCCGTCCTGGTGCTGGCGCTCGAGGCGGGCGGGCTGCCCTGGGTGTCGCTGGCGCTCTGCGTCTCCTGGGGCTTCTACGCCTTCTTCCGCAAGACGCTGCCGATCGGGCCGAACCAGGGCTTCTTCCTGGAGGTGCTGCTGCTCAGCGTTCCCGCGCTCGGCTACATCGTCTACCTGGAGACGACCGGCCGGGGCCATTTCGGCGACACCGGTACTGCCGACGTGCTGTGGCTGCTCGCCTGCGGCCTGGTCACCGCGGTGCCGCTGATGATCTATGCCAACGGCGCCAAGCTCCTGAAGCTCTCGACCATCGGCATCATGCAGTACATCGCGCCGACGATGATCTTCGTCATCGCCGTCTTCTTCTTCCACGAGCCCTTCGGCCACGCGCAGATGCTGGCCTTCGGGCTGATCTGGCTGGCGTTGATCGTCTATTCGGGATCGATGCTGACCTCGGCCCGCGCCCAGCGCGCCGCGGCCGCGAGCCTCAAGCCGGCCGAATAGGGACCGGCGGAGCAGGGCAGGCCGCAACAGGGCAAGGAGGTCTCAGAGCCGGGCGATGATGCCGGCCTCGCCCTCTCGGTCGATGGTGCCGGCCCAGTGCTCGATCAGCGCCGGCACGATCTGCTCCGGTTCGTCGATCACGAGCGGCTGCACCAGATGGGCGGCATGCACGAAGCCGGCATCGGCCATGTGGCGGATCAGCTTCAGCATCGGGTCCCAGAAGCCGCCGATATTAGCGAAGACGATCGGCTTGCGATGCCGGCCGAGCTGCGCCCAGGTCATGATCTCGACGATCTCCTCCAGCGTGCCGATGCCGCCCGGCAGCGCCACGAAGGCGTCGGCCCGCTCGAACATCTTGTGCTTGCGCTCGTGCATGTCGGCGGTGACGATCAGTTCGGAGAGCTGGCCGAGCGAGTGGCGCGTGGCCTCCATGTCCATCAGGAATTGCGGTATAATGCCGGTAACGCGGCCGCCGGCGGCCAGGACCCCGCTCGCGACGGCGCCCATGATGCCCTTCGTGCCGCCGCCATAGACCAGCCGCAAGTGATTCGTTGCGATCGATCGGCCGAGCGCGCGGCCGGCATTGATATATGAGGAATCGCGGCCCGGCTGGGAACCGCAATAGACGCAGATGGACCGAATGGGCATGGATTCGTCGTTCATGAGACGATTGAGCCATCCGATGCGGCCCTTGGTCAAGAAAAATGACGAAAAAGGCCGGGCCAAACCTTGAGCAAGGGTTGCGCAAGCTTGTGGAAACCCTTGGAAATCGCTAGCAATTCAAGGGTAACGGCGGGTGCTGCTGGGAGAATTCGCGACATGAAATACAAGACCGGCCTGATCGCTTTGGGCGTGCTGGCAGCGGCAACGGCGCTGATGGTGTTCTTCGTCCTCCCGAACATCGACAAGGACAAGGCCGTCGAAGGCACGCAGCAATCGGCGCAAAAGGACGCGCCGGCCGCGGCAGGGGCGCCCGCAGCAACCACCTCCGAGGCCGGTACGGCTGAGGCGGGTTCGGCCGGCGGCAAGACCGCACGTTCCGAAGCCCCGGCAGCGGAAGGCACGGCTGACGCCGGTACAGCTGCGCAGGGGGCGCCAGCTGGCGATGCCAGCGGCTGGCAGGCTCCGTCCTTCGATGTCCTGCGCGTCGAGCCCGATGGTTCCACCGTCGTCGCCGGCAGGGCCGAGCCCAACAAGACCGTGCAGATTCTCAACGGCGAGACCGTGGTCGCGACGACCGACGTCAACCCGTCCGGCGAATTCGCCGCCGTCTTCGATAAGCCGCTCGCCGCCGGCGACCACGAGCTCACCCTGCGCGTTCTCGGCGAGGGCGGTTCCGCAAAGGCCTCCGAAGAGGTCGCCACCGTCTCGATCCCGAAGGACAAGGGCGGGGAACTGCTGGCCATGGTCTCCAAGCCCGGAGCCGCGAGCCGGCTGATCACCGTGCCCGAAGCCGGTTCCGGGGCTGCCGCCCCGGCAGGGTCGGCGACCGGGCAGGGCGCTGCTTCCTCCGCCGCGCAACCCTCGGCCACGGGGGGCGCCGAGACCGCAGCCGTCGCGCCGCAAACCGATGCCCAGGCTCCGGCCGGCGAGGCGGCCTCCGCAGCGACCGCGGCCACAGGGGGCGCCGCCCCGAACGTGCGCATTTCCGCCGTCGAGCTGGAGGGCGACCATATGTTCGTCGCCGGCAGCACCAGGCCGGGCGCGCTGGTACGCATCTATGCCAATGACAAGCTGCTCGGCGAGATGAAGGCCGATTCGGATGGCCGCTACGTGGTCGACGGCGTGATGCCGCTGGCGGTCGGCCGCCACGTGATCCGCGCCGACGTCATGAGCGCCGATGCGGCCACCGTCGAGCTCCGCGCCTCCGTCCCCTTCGACCGGCCCGAGGGCGAACAGGTGGCGGTCGTCGCCCAGGAGCCCGCCGCTCCCAGCGACGCCCCGACGCTCGGCCTGATCGACAACGGCAGCTTCGACAAGCTGCGCGCCGAGGCCAACAAGGCCGTCGGCCTGCTCGGCGGCCTCTACGGCGAGGGTCGCCAGCCGACCGCGGAAGAACTGGCGGCGGCACGCTCGGCGACCGAAATCGCCCTGCAGTCGCTGGCCGAGTACAAGGCGCCGCCCGGCAGCGCCGGCGAGCCGATCGCGGCAAAGACCGCAGCCGTCGCCGCCGATGCGCTCGCCAAGCTGAAGGCGCTGCCGAAGGATGCCGCAAGCGTCGGCCAGTCCGTCGGCGAGATCTCGGCCGCCGTGAAGGACGCGCTGACGCCGGCGACCAATGGCGATCCCCCGCCGAAGGTTGCCGTTCCCGTCGTCGACATCACCGCCCTCGAGGCGCGCGCGCTGGAACTCGGCCGGCAGTTCACCGGCTTGTTCGACGCCGGCCGCAATGCGACGCCGGCAGACATCGCGACGGCCCGTGGAGGCCTGCAGCAGGCGCTCGACGGGATTGCGGCCTATGCCGCGCCGACCGGCACCGATGCGGCCCGCCTGGCGCTGATAGACCGGCTGAAGCTCTGGGCGCGGACGGCCGCCGCGGCCCTTTCCGGCGTGCCCGCGGATGCGGCGAAGGAAGGCTATGCGGACGCGGTGGCGGCGCTGAAGGCGGCGCCGGACGCGCTGCTGTCGCAGGCGCAGGTCGCCGCAGCCGGAAACGAGCCGGCACCGGCCCCTGGCACCGCCTCGGACGGCGGCGCACCGGTTGCGGGCGATGCCAGGCCGGACACAGGCGAGACGCAGGCCGCGGCCGGCCAGCCGCAGACCGTCGAGCAGGAGCCGCTTCAGCAGAGCAAGAACTCCGTGATCATCCGCCGCGGCGACACGCTGTGGCAGATCGCCCGCCGGGTCTACGGCCAGGGCGTGCGCTACACCACGATCTATCTCGCCAACGAGGGCCAGATCAACAACCCGGACCGGATCCTGCCCGGCCAGGTCTTCGGCGTTCCGGACGAGGCGATGCCGGAGGCCGAGGCCGAGCAGATCCACCGCAAGCACGTCAAGGGCGATTGAGGCGGCGAACGGCTTTTCCCGCGCCGGCCCGTTGTTTCGGACGGCGATCGGTCCTATCTCTCCCATGCGGCGTCCTCGGGGCGCCGCATTTTTTCTTGAACGCATGAGCCGGCGCCGGTCGGCACCCGGAGGCGCGCGTGGCGGCCACAACGAAGAAGACGGTTTCTGCCGACAGCAGCAATCCGTTCGGAACCATCGTCAACCTCTGGCCCTATATGTGGCCCTCCGACCGGCCGGACCTGAAGATGCGGGTGGTCTGGGCGACGCTGTTCCTGCTCGCCTCCAAGATCGTGCTGCTGCTCGTTCCCTATTTCTTCAAGTGGGCGACCGACGCCTTGAACGGCAGGATGGACGCGGTCGACCTGCTGCCGGCCTTCCTGCTCGGCGCGGTCATGCTGGTCATCGCCTACAATCTTGCCCGCATCCTGCAGGCGGGTCTGAACCAGCTGCGCGACGCGCTCTTTGCCAGTGTCGGCCAGTATGCGGTGCGCCAGCTCGCCTACCGCACCTTCGTCCACCTGCACCGCCTGTCGCTGCGCTTTCATCTGGAGCGACGTACCGGCGGCCTGTCGCGCGTCATCGAGCGCGGCACCAAGGGTATCGAGACGATTGTCCGCTTCACCATCCTCAACTCGATCCCGACCATCATCGAGTTCGTGCTGACGGCGATCGTCTTCTGGGCCGGCTACGGCTTCAGCTACCTCGCGGTGACCGCCGCCACCGTTGCGCTCTACATCTGGTTCACCGTGCGGGCCAGCGACTGGCGCATCGCCATCCGCCGCTCGATGAACGACAGCGACACGGAAGCCAATACCAAGGCGATCGACTCGCTCCTGAATTTCGAGACGGTGAAGTACTTCGGCAACGAGGAGATGGAGGCGAAGCGCTTCGACCAGTCGATGGAGCGCTACGAGCGTGCGGCGACGCAGGTCTGGACCTCGCTCGGCTGGCTGAACTTCGGCCAGGCGCTGATCTTCGGCGTCGGCACCGCGATCATGATGGTCATGTCGGCCATGGCCGTCCAGCGCGGCGAGCAGACGATCGGCGACTTCGTCTTCGTCAATGCCATGCTGATCCAGCTGTCGATCCCGCTGAATTTCATCGGCTTCGTCTATCGCGAGATTCGCCAGGGGCTCACCGACATCGAGCAGATGTTCGATCTCCTGGAGGTCGAGGCCGAGGTCGAGGACCGGCCGGACGCGCGGCCGCTTGCGATCGGCAGCGGCGCGATCGCCTTCCGCGACGTCCACTTCGCCTATGATCCGGCGCGGCCGATCCTGAAGGGCGTCTCCTTCGAGGTCCCGGCCGGCAAGACGGTCGCCGTCGTCGGCCCGTCGGGGGCGGGAAAGTCGACGCTGTCGCGCCTGCTCTACCGCTTCTACGACATCCAGCAGGGTTCGATCACCATTGACGGCCAGGACGTGCGTGACGTCACCCAGAAGTCACTGCGCGCGGAGATCGGCATGGTGCCGCAGGATACCGTGCTCTTCAACGACACGATCGCCTACAACATCCGCTACGGCCGGCCGTCTGCTACTGACGAGGAGGTAAAGGCGGCTGCCGACATCGCCCAGATTTCCGGCTTCATCGACCACCTGCCAGGCGGCTTCAAGGCAATGGTCGGCGAGCGTGGGCTGAAGCTTTCCGGTGGCGAGAAGCAGCGCGTGGCGATCGCCCGGACGATCCTGAAGAGCCCGCCGATCTTGATCCTCGACGAGGCCACCTCGGCCCTCGACACCCGCACCGAGCAGGAGATCCAGGCAGCCCTCGAACTCGTGTCGAAAAACCGCACGACGCTCGTGATCGCCCACCGTCTGTCGACGGTGGTGGATGCCGACGAGATCATCGTCTTGAAGGACGGCCTGATCGCCGAGCGGGGGACACATGCCGGCCTGCTCCGGCAGGGCGGCCTCTACGCCTCGATGTGGAACCGCCAGCGCGAGGCCACCGAGGCCGAGGAACACCTGCAGCAGGTCCGCGCCGCCGACGAACTGGGCGTCGTCGTGCGCCAGCCGGCGGCCGGCGAGTAAGAGGGATAAGCGTTACGGCCGCACCGCGCCCGCAAAGGTGCGGTCGGCAAGCGTCGGCAGCATCCATCGGAAGGCGACGCTTCTGGCGCCCTGGAACGTCAGCAACGCCAGCCACAGCCCGGTATTGCCGAACAGCGGCTGCAGCACCGCCCAGGTGGCGAAGTAGACGGCGAGCGAGGCGAGCATCAGGTTGCGCATCTGCCGCGACCAGGTCGCGCCGATATAGATGCCGTCCATCTGGAAGGCGACGAGGCCGACCAGCGGCAGCACCACCACATAGGGCAGGTAGTCGTGCGCAAGCGCCACGATCTCCGGCGAAGGCGCGATCATGTCGATCACCCAGCCGCCCGAGAGCAGAAAGGCCAGCGCGACGAGGCCGGCGAAGACGAACCCCCACAGCGTCGTCAGCGACAGCATCCGGTCGAAGGCCGGGCGGTAGCGCGCGCCGATCGCCCGGCCCGCCATCTGCTCGGCGGCGGTGGCGATGCCGTCGAGGAAGGCGACGCCGAAGAAGTAGAACCGCAGCAGGATGGTGTTGGCGGCAAGGATGTCGATGCCGAGGACGCCGCTCTGCCGGGTGAAGAAGGACAGACCGATCAGCAGCGACAGCGAGCGGATCATCATGTCGCCGTTGACGGAGAACATCCGCTTCAGCGCCGCCAGATCCGGTCGGTTCCAGGCGTGGCGGTCGGTCCGGGCAAAGACGAGGGCGATGCCCACGATCGCGGTCACCGCTTCGGCCACGAGCGAGGCGGCGGCGACGCCGGCCAGCCCCCAGCCGAGGTCCAGCACCCAGTAGAGGCTGAGGACGATGTTGAGGCCGTTCAGCAGCGTCTGCAGCAGCATCGCCGTCAGCGCCTCGCCGCGGCCGATGATCCAGCCGAAGATGACGAAGTTGACGAGCACGAAGGGTGCCGACCAGACGCGCCAGGAAAAATAGACCTGCGCCGCCTCGGCGACCGCGCCGTCGGCGCCGAGCAGCGCGAGGCCGAGCGTGCCGATCGGCCCCTGCAGGACGAGGATCGCAAGCCCCGAGACGAGTGCCACGACGAGGCCGCCGAGTAGCATGCGCTGTTCGAAGAGGCGGTCGTCCGCGCCGATTGCCTGTGCGGTGAAGCCGGTCGTGGCCCCTCTGAGGAAATTGAAGGAGACGAAGATCACGTCGAAGATCACCGCCGCCAGCGCCACGCCGCCGACGAGGGCCTCGTCGCGCAATTGCCCGATGACGCCGGTGGCGACGAGGCTCACCAGCGGCGTCGAGAGATAGGCGATCATCATCGGGATGGCGATGCGCAGCACGTCGCCATGCGAAATCGTGAAGGGCCTGGCCGCGCCGGTGGCACTTTCGGAAGAAGCGGTCACTCAGTCTTTCCGATGCGGTTCGCCGAGCGTATGCATCAGCCGGTTGGCCCAGCCGAAGATGGCGACGGAGTGGATCAGGTCGAGGATCTCGAGATCGTCGAGCCCCTTCTCGCGCAGGTGGTAGAACTGGTAGACGCCGACATTGTCGGGATGGGCGGTCAGGTCCACGCCGAAGTTGAACAGCGCCTGGTCGTATTCCGGAAGGTCGGCATCGAGCCCGCTCCGGTAGATCTCGTCCACCACCTCCGGCCGCTTCTCCAGCTGGATGTAGCGGTTGGCGTGCACGGCCGCGCAGTAGACACAGTGGTTGACGAAGGAGGCGGCGAGCGCGCCGAGTTCCCGTCCGCCGCGCGACAGTCCGCCTTCGCTGTACATGATGTCGTTGAACAGCGGCGTACGCTCGGCGAGCGTCTCGGCCTCCTGGGCGAGCACCAGCACATAGGCCGAGACCTTGGTGTTGGACGGCGTGACCTTCAGCGCATCGAGCTGTTCCGGCGTCGCAGCCGAGAGATCCACCGGCTTCACGTAAGGATGCCAGTCGAGCGGTTCGAGGGTGAAATCATTTACGACGGTCATGTCAGTTGTCCCTCAGCATCTTGAGCCCGGCGACCACGAGGATCTGGTAGTTGACGAAGGCGATCAGCCCGGCAAGCGTGACGATGTCGCGGTCGTCCAGGCCGGCGGCATGGAGCGCCTCGATATTGGCGCGCGTCGCAGCCTTCGGGTTCAGCGTGACGAGATCGACGTGGCGCAGGATGGCAGCGAGGCGCGATTGCCCGTCCTCGGGCGTCCAGCCGCTATCGGCGACGTTCAGAAGTTCCGCCGTCGAGCCCTCCTGTTCGAGCAGCCCGCGATAGTGCGCGGCGAGTTCGTCGGCCTTCCAGAGGGCCGACATGCGGGCGGCGATCGCGGCGCGGAGGGGGTAGGGGAAATTGCGCGGCTCCTTCGGGCGCAGGGCCGCGAGATAGCTCGACTGGGTCAGCGCCTTCAGCTTCTCGCGCTTCTCGCGCAGCGCCTTGAGCTCGGAGCCCGCCTCGAGCCCGAGCACGCTGTCGATGACGTCGCCGGTGGTTTGCTCGCTCATTGCCTCATCCTTCCGCAAGCGCTTCGTCGAGGAAGCTCAACCGGTCCTGTCCCCAGTAGAGCACGTCCTTGTAGATCCAGGTCGGCGTGCCGAACACGCCGCGCCGTTTTGCTTCCTCGTGGCTGTCGTGCCAGGCCTTCACGATCTCCGGGTCTTCCTCCAGCGCCTGCAGCCTGCGGCCGTCGAGTCCGAGCCGGTCGGCAACGGCGATCCGCACCTCGGGCACGGTCACGTCCTGCTCCTCGCTCCACAGCGCTCGCAGCAGCGCATGGCTCAGTTCCAGCGCCGGCAGTCCCAGCCGGTCTGCGGCGATCACCATGCGGGCGGAGAACTCGTTGTTGGTGGGGTAGTATCTGGGCTTCAGCACCAGCGGCATGTCCAGCCGCTTGCGCCAGCGGTCGAGCTCGACGGCATGGTAGTCCTGCCGCGGCTGCGGCCGCGAGCGCAGCGGCACCCCGCCATTGTCCGGAACGATCCGCGTCGGCCGGACCACGATGTTAAGATCGTGCTTCGCAATCAGCGCCTTGAACTGCGGCCAGCCGAGATAGGCCCAGGGCGAACTGAGCGCATGATAATAGTAGACGGTCTTTTTCATGGGCTGGCCTCAGGCTGTCTTCTGTTCCCGAACGGCATCGGCATCCGTCCACTCCGAGCCGTCCAGTTCCGGCTTCTCGTAGGCGAGCAGTTCCTGCCAGTGATGGTCGATGTCGCGGATGAACAGGGAGGCGGAGACGCCGCGGGCGAGCCAGAGCGCACCCTCGCTGATCGCCGGAATGTCGCCGCTGACCTTGCCGAGGCTCATCGAGGAACCGTAGTTGAAGCAGTGGATGTCCTTCAGCCATGGCGCGGTCCCGGGTTCCTTCTCGGTGAAGGAGAAGTCCTCCTCTAGCCAGGGGAAGCGGCCGAGCGGGGCGTTCTCCTCGCCTTCGGGCGGGGTGTAGCGGTCTTCCCAGCAGGCGATCCTGTCCTGGAACGGCGCAAGTTCGGGGCGCGCCAGCGGATCGACGTTGAAGCCGGTACCGAGGATGACGAAATCGGTGCGGAAGATCCGGCCCTTGTTCGTGGTGATGACGACCTCGCCGTCCTCCTCGCGCATCGACCGGATGCCGCAGTCGAAATGGAAATAGGCGTTCGGATGACGGCTGACGCGCAGCGTCGAATTGTGCGGTGCCGGCGTCTGCTGCTTGGTGGCGTAGTCCATCAGCCGCCAGCGCCAGGCCGGCTCGATCTTGGGAAAGCCCGCCGTGACGCCGTAGGAGCCGATGCCCATCAGCTTGTTGATGGTCGGCATCGATTTGCGCCGCGCCAGCAGGCGGACCTCGCCGGCGCCGGCCTCCAGCGCCTCGGCCGCGTTGTCCACCGCCGAGGCGCCGACGCCGATCACCACCACCCGCTTGCCCTTCAGCGCGGCGAAATCGATCATGTCGGCGGAATGCCCCCAGGTCTTCAGCCGGGTGAGGGGAGCGACGAAATCCGGGATGGCCGGCTCGCCGAGCCCGTCGCGGCCGGTCGCCATGACGAGCTTGCGGGTGATGATCGAAGGGCGCTCGCCGCCGGCGATCTCAAGCTCCAGCAACCCGTCGTCGCGGGGGATGACGCGCGTGACGTCGATGCCGTTCTCGACCGGCACCGACAGGACGTCGCGATACCAGTTGAGATAGTCCATCCACATCGGGCGCGGGATCCGGAAGAGTTCCTCCCAGGCGGCGACCCCGAAGAGCGCCGTATACCAGGCGCGGAAGGTGAGCGAAGCCATGCCGAGCGCCGGGCCGAGCAGGTTCTTCGGCGAGCGCAGCGTCTCCATGCGGGCATAGGTCACCCACGGTCCCTCCGCGCCCTTCTGCGCCCGATCGACGATGCGCAGGTTGCGGATGCCGGCCCGCGTCAGCGCCAGCCAGGCGACCAGCCCGCACATGCCGCCGCCGATGATGACGGCGTCGCAGACCGCCTGGCCCGCCTCCGTTCCGACCGGCTTGCTCCAGTTGGCCGGCGGGAAGTTCAGGTATTCGAGATCCTGCTTCACCCTTGCATTGAGCTCGGCGAGCCTCGGGTCCTGTGCGCTTGTCATCGTCTGTCCTGTCCTTGTCGAATGCGGGTCGGTCCGGCCGTTGGCGGACGTCCGGCGTTGTTCTGTCTGCCTGCGGACGGCCCTCAGTCGCGCAGAAGCACGGCGTCCTGTTCGCGCCAGCCGATCCAGATGTCGTCCGAATGAAGCTGCGACAGCGCCACCGGGTCGATCTGTACGACGAGTTCCTTGCCGTTCGTGAGCTGCACGGTGAGCGCGCTGTGGGCGCCCTTGAAGACGCGCCGCACGATCCGGCCTTTGAGCGCCAGCCTATCCCCGGGCTTGTCGGCGAGGCAGTAGAGCGATTCCGGCCGCAGCGCGACCGTCGTCCGGTCGCCCGCGGCAACCCGGTTGCCGTTCACGTCGGCATGGATGACATGCCCGTCCCAGTCGAGCGTGGCGACATTGCCGTGCACGGCGGTGACGTCCGCCTCGAGGAAGTTGCTCTCGCCGATGAAGTTGGCGACGAAACGGCTCTGCGGGCGCGAATAGAGCGTGTCGGGCGCGCCCATCTGCTCGATGCGGCCCTTGTTCATAACGACAACCACGTCCGACATCGTCAGGGCCTCCTCCTGGTCGTGGGTCACGAAGATGAAGGTCTTGCCGGTGGTCTGCTGGATCGACTTGAGCTCGATCTGCATCTGCTGGCGCAGCTTCGCATCGAGTGCCGAGAGCGGTTCGTCGAGCAGGAGCACGTGCGGATTGGGGGCGAGCGCCCGCATCAGCGCCACGCGCTGGCGCTGGCCGCCGGAGAGCTGGTCGGGCATGCGCTCGGCGAAATCCTCCAGCTTGACGAGCGACAAGAGCTCGCTGGTCCGCTTGTGGATCGCATCCGACGCCAGCCCCTTGAGCTCCAGCCCGAAGGCGATGTTGCGCCCGACCGAAAGGTGCGGGAACAGCGCATAGTCCTGGAACACGATGTTGACGTTGCGCTTGTTCGGCGGGAGCTTCGTGATCGGCTTGCCGTCGAGGAAGATCTCGCCGGACGACGGCGTCTCGAAACCGCCCAGCATCCTGAGCGTGGTCGACTTGCCGCAGCCGGACGGGCCGAGCAGGGTGACGAACTGGCCGGGCTCGACGGACAGGTCGAGGTTTTCGACGGCGAGCGCAGCGCCATAGTACTTGTTGACGTTCTTGAAGTGCACGACAGGCTGCATCGTCATTTCCTTGCGCGGCGGGTGAGATATTCGGCGTAGAGGCCGATGAGGGCGGTGGCGATGAGGACGATCGTCGCCATGGCGTTGATCTGGGGCGACATGCCGCCCTGCACCTTGGCGAAGATCAGCATCGGCAGCGTCGGCTTGTAGCCGCCGAGGAAGAAGGTGCGCACGAAGTCGTCGATGCTGGTCAGCACGCAGAAGATCATGCCGCCGAGCAGCGCCGGCATCAGATAGGGGATGGTCACCCGGACGAAGGCGATGAAGGGATCGGCGCCGAGATCGCGGGCGGCATCGGTCAGGTTCTTCGGCATCGAGCGCAGCCGGGTCAGCGCCATGATGACCACGAACGGCACGGCATGCACGGTGTGGGCGAGGATGATCGCCGCCGTGCCGGTCGGCAGGTCGATGACGCGGATGAAGATGCGCATCGAGATGGCGTTGATCAGGCCCGGCACGACTGCCGGCAGGCAGGCGAGCGCGAAGATCGCCGCCCGCCCGAAGATGCCTTCGGTGGCGACCACCAGCGCGATCCAGACGCCGATGACGGTGGCGCAGACGGTGGTGGCAAAGGCGATGAAGGCGGAATAGGCGATGGCGTCGAGGAACTGTCGGTCCTGCAGCACCTCTGCGTACCACCGCAACGTCCAGTCCTGGATCGGGAAGGCGATGAAGTTGGCGTCCTTGAAGCTCATCGACATCATCAGCGTCAGCGGCAGCAGCAGGTAGGCGACGAACAGCCAGTAGCCCGCTGTCAGCGCGGTCTTGGGGAGATCGTTGAAATAATGGCGCATCGGTGCTGCCCTCACATCAGCCGGACGGAGCGGCCGCCGACGATCTTCATGAACAGTCCGACGGTCGAAAGCGAGACCACGAGCATGATGATCGAGAACGCAGCCCCTTCCGGCCACTTGTCGTTGGAACCGTGGAAGAGCGTTGCGATCACTTCCGGGAAGATGACGGTCTCCGGGCCGCCGAGCAGCAGGGGGGCCGCGAACACGCCGACGGTGGTGAGATAGACCAGGCTGCAGCCCGAGACGATCCCGTCCTTCGACAGCGGCAGGATCACCCGGCGGAAGCGCTGCCAGGGCCCGGCGCCGAGGTCGTCGGCGGCATCGACCAGCTGCGGCGGGATCTTCTCGATTGCCGAGTAGAGCGGCAGCAGCATGTAGAGCGCGATCAGGTACACGACGCCGAAGCCCAGCGAGAAATAGGTGTAGAGCATCGGGATCGGCCGATCGATCAGGCCGAGCTCGCGCAGGAGCACGTTCACCGCGCCGCGGTTGGCGAGCAGCATGATGACGGAGAAGGTCCGGATGAGCTCGCCGGCCCAGAACGGAAGGAGCAGCAGCAGCAGCGCCCGCATCCGGTTCCTGGGCTTGACCACCTTGGCGACGTAGTAGGCGACGGGATAGACGATCACGAGCGTACAGAGCGTCACCAGCGCGGCGAAGATCAGCGTGCGGATGAAGGGGACGAAATAGAGCGGTTCCTGGAAGAACAGCCGGTAGTTCGAGAGCGTGTAGGCGTTCTGGCCGTCCACCGCTTCGGGGTAGTTCTCGAGCAGGCTGATGCGGAGCATCTGGTAGATCGGACCGATATGCAGGGCCGCGATCCAGACGAGCGGCACCCCGAGCAGGATGGTCAGGCGCACGGCCCGGCTGTTGGCGATGAGGCCGATCGTTCCCGCATAGATCGGGGAGGCGGCAAGGCGCCCGATCCATCCCGAATAGCGGGGCGCGGAGGGGGGCGACGTCTTTCCGCTCGGTGTCATGATGCTTTCTGCCATTCTCTGTTCCCGGCTCTGGACAAGCTCTCGTTCGAACCGGCCCGAGCGGGCCGGTTCCTTTCGCGTTCGGTGTCGGGACGCGCCGGTCAGGCGGCCTTGATCTCGGCCGCGGCCTTGTCGATCATGTCGTTCTTCATGTCGCGGTTGACAGAAGAGAAGAACTTGATGCGCTCCATCTGCTCGGGGGGAAGCGCATTGGCCGCCCGCTCGCGCTCGTTCAGGACGTTCTCGACGCCGGCGAAGGCGGAGGAGAAGCCGGACTGGCGGGTCATCGCCGCACCGATTTCCGGCGAGGAGAGGATCGCGTCGAGGAAGGTGTAGGCGGCCTCGGCGTTCGGCGCGTTGTTGACGACGTTGAACGAGTAGAGGAAGCCGTAGGTGCCTTCCTTCGGCACGGTCAGTTCGACCGGGTGGCCGTCCATGATCAGCTTCGCTGCCGGGCCGGACCAGGCCTGGGCGACGTAGGCGTCCTCGTTGACCAGCATCTGCTGCACCTCGGAGCCGGCGTCGTAATACTTGCGCACCTGGCCCTTCTGCTCGATCAGGAAGTCGCGCGCCTTGTCGGTGGCGGCCTGCGCCTCCTCCGGCTTGCCTTCGTAGGTGACGTAGTCGCCGTCATTGCCCTGGTAGAGCATGGCGATGGAGAGGAAGTCGGAGATGATGTAGGTCGTCAGCCCCTTGTACTCCTCGTCGAACATGATCGACCAGCTGTCGGAGGCCTTGGTGTATTCGGTGTTGCGGACCAGACCCTCGAAGCCGGCGAGCAGCGGCAGGCCATAGGTCGAGCCGTCGATGGTCAGCTGCGGCGCGCCCTTGTAGGCCGAGGCCAGGTTGCCCCAGTTCTTCAGCCGGGCGGTGTCGAGCGGGGCAAGCAGCTTGCCCTTGATGAACTGCGACAGGCGGTGGCCGGTCACGGTGACGATGTCGGTGGAGGGCGCGCTGCCTTCCGCCGACAGCAGGTTGTACTGCTTGCCCTGGTCGTCGGTCAGGCGGATGCGGACCTCGATGCCGGTGTCCTTCTGGAACTGGTCGATGAATTCCTGCGGGACGAACTTGTCGTAGGTGGTGATGTTGACCACCTTCTCCTGGGCGAAGGCCGGGCGGATGATCGAGGGCGCGGCCAGGATGCCGGTGCCGGCGGCCAAGAGCTTGAGGGTGGAGCGGCGGGTCTGCGTGAAGTCTGTCATGTCTCTCTCCTGTTGAAAATTTCCCGGTCGCCCTCTGTCCTGGGCATAACCCGCGGCCTGTTTGCTGCGCTAGTGCACCCCGGCAGGTTGGCCAGCCGGCCTGGCCCTGGCCATGCCTGTCGTGAGCGAAAGGTCGACGGCCGCATCCGCATGCAGCAGCGTGGAATCGAACGTCGGGATGTCGAAGTCGTCAGGGCCGACCAGCAGGCCGATCTCGGTGCATCCGAGGATGACGCTGTCGGCGCCGGCCGCCTTGCCCGCCTCGACGACCTGGAGGTAGCGTTCCTTGGAGTTCGGCCTGACGATCCCGCAGCAGAGCTCCGAGAAGATGATGTCGTGGACATCCTGCCGGTCGGCAGCGTCGGGGACGAGCGCGTCGATGTCGAACGCCTGCTTCAGCCGCTGGCGGTAGAATTCCTGCTCCATGGTGTAGCGGGTGGCGAGCAGCAGCGGACGCCTGCAGCCGGCGGCGACCACCGCCTCGCCAGTGACGTCGGCGATGTGGACCAGCGGGATGCCGACACTGGCCTGGACCTTGTCGGCGAGCAGATGCATCGTGTTGGTGCAGATCAGGATCATGTCCGCGCCTGCGCCCTCCAGTTCCCTTGCGACCTGGCCGAGCGCGTCGGCTGCCTTGTCCCACGCCCCGGCCTTCTGGAGCGCCACGATACCCTCAAAATTTAGGGATCGCAAAACCACATCGGCGGAATTCAGTCCACCAAGCCTGTCGCGAACCTGCTCGTTGACGCGGCGATAGTAGACCGCGGTGCTCTCCCAGCTCATGCCGCCTATCAAGCCTATCCTTTTCATGCGCTTCTTCCGTCTCATTGTTACTGACTGGAGAAACGATAGGACAGGGCGGATGCGGTGAAATTGCGTTTTTTCAGATCTCCGCCGAAACCTCGGCAATGTCATCCTGCAATTTTGCCATCTTGGTAGGATGAAATTACCAGAAATTGGCGATGCGTAAATTTTCACTCTACTGCCTGCTTTTTTGACACTTTACAGCGCCGTCGTTTTTCCTGATCAATGAAGGAGACGGCCGACCCGGTGTTGCGTCGCTCGGCGGCGAATTTCGCCGAGGATCGGGCGCAAGGGAAGAACCAATTTGGCGCAAGAAGCGCCGGTTGGGGAAAACCTCTTCGCGGAACGAAGGTCGGGCGCAATGAACGGAGACGGCATGTTCGACCAGATCGACCGAAAGATCATCGAAATTCTCCAGCAGGACGCCAACAGGTCCGTCGTCGACATTGCAAACGAGGTCGGCCTGTCGCATACGCCCTGCTGGCGCCGCATCAAGCGCATGGAAGACATGGGCCTGATCCGCAACCGCGTGGCGCTGGTCGACCGGCGCATGGCGAACGTCGGGATGACGATCTTCATCGCCATCAAGGTGCCGCGCCACAATTCCGTCTGGCTGGATGCCTTCCGCAAGGAGATCCGCGACATTCCGGAAATCATGGAGGCCTATCGGCTGACAGGCGAGACCGACTACCTGCTGCGGGTCGTCGTTCCCGACATCGAGGTCTACGACCAGGTGTACCAGAACCTCATCAACCGTCTGGAGTTCTCCGACCTTTCCTCCTCCATCGCCATGGAGGAGATGAAATTCACCACTGCGCTGCCGACCAAATACATGTAGCCCGGCCGGCAGTTTCCACAGACCGAAAAGACAGGAAGAAACGTCATGCGCATCGCAATTCTCGGATCCGGATCGATCGCCTTCGGCATGGCCGCTTTTTTGGCCAAGTGGGGGCATGAGCCCGTCCTGTGGTCGCCTTCGGGCAAGCGGACGGAAAAGCTCGCTGCCGGCGCACCGCTGGTCGCAACCGGCGCGGTCGAATTCGAGGGCAGGGTGGCGGTCGCGAAAGACTGCGCGGAAGCGGTATCGGGCGCGGACGCCGTCGTCATCGCGCTGCCGACCAACGGCCACCGCCTGGCCTTCGACCAGGCGCTGCCGCACCTGCGCCCGGGACAGCCGGTCATCGTCAGCTCGCACAGCTCGTTCGGCGCGCTCTATCTGTCGAAGCGCTGTGCCGAGCGCGGCCTGAAGCTGCCGATCATCGTGTGGGGGACGACGCTTCTGACCGGCCGCCAGCAGCCTGACCTCGTGAGCGTGGCCGTCAGCACGGTGCGCGAGAAGATCGACTTCGCCACCCTGCCGAAGAGCGAGGCGGCCCTCGGCAAGTCGCTCTGCACGACCCTTTTCGGCGATCGTTTCGTCGAGCGCGACGGCATGCTGGCGATCGCGCTCTCCAACCTGAACCCGCAGAACCATCTCGCGATCGCCCTGCTCAACCTAACCCGCATGGAGAAGGGCGAAAAATGGGGGCAGGGCGAGCACGTGACGCCGCGCGTCGGCGCGCTGATCGAGGCGCTGGACGCCGAGCGGCTGACGATTGCCGAGAGCTTCGGCCTGTCGGTGCGCACGGTCAGGGAGCACTTCTCCCTGTCCTTCCATGTCCCCATGGCCTCGGTCGCCGAGATGAACCAGCAGATGCACCAGGAGGGGCGGGGCGGCTTCGGTCCGACGACCGTCGACAGCCGCTACATCCACGAGGACGTGCCCTTCGGCCTCGTGCCGACGAGCCTGCTCGGCCAGATCTCCGGCCGTCCGACGCCGCTGCACGACGCCGGCATCGCGCTCTTCTCCGGCACGATGGAGCAGGACCTCGCCGCGCAGAACGATCTCCTGCCCGATCTGGGGCTCGACCGGCTGGCGCCCGCCGACCTGAAGGCTCTTTGCGAGAAGGGCTTCGGCTGAAGGCCGAAGCTTCTGGCGATCCAGGCTTCCTTCGCTGCGACAGTGCTCGGCACAATGAAAGGGCAATTGCATCTGGAGCCGCCCCCTCTGGCCTGCCGGCCATCTCCCCCACAAGAGGGGAGAAAACCGCAGCACCCGTTTGCCCGAAGCGAGCCTCGGCAGAGCGGCGAGCCTCGGCGGGTGCGGCCGGGTCAAGCCCTCCCCCTTGTGGGGAGGGTGGGGAGGGGTGTTCCTTTCATATGTCCCGCCGCATCATGCCGCGCACATTGCCCCGGCCGCGGTTTCGCGCTAGTTGCAGGGCACTTGAAACGGAGAGATGGCATGAGTCTGGTCGATACGGTGCGCAACACGCTGGTTCCCGTCCATCGCGACGGCTGGAAATTCGTTGCCATCTTCTTCGTGGTGTCCGTCATCCTCGGCTTCCTGTGGGAACCGCTGATGTGGCTGGGCTTCGTGCTGACCGCCTGGTGCGCCTATTTCTTCCGCGATCCCGAGCGCGTCACGCCGCAGGATCCCGATCTCGTCATCAGCCCGGCCGACGGCCGCGTCTCGGCCATCGCCATGGTGACGCCGCCGCTCGAACTCGAGCTCGGCTCCGAGCCGATGCTGCGCATCTCGGTGTTCATGAACGTCTTCAACTGCCACGTGAACCGGTCGCCGATGCGCGGCAGCGTGCGTCGCATCGCCTATCGCGCCGGCAGCTTCCTCAATGCCGAACTCGACAAGGCGAGCCAGGAGAACGAGCGCAACGGCCTCGTCATCGACACCGCCCATGGCGAGATCGGCGTGGTCCAGATCGCCGGCCTCGTCGCCCGCCGCATCGTCTGCTGGACCTCGACCTTCGACCATCTGGAGGCCGGCGAGCGCTTCGGCCTGATCCGCTTCGGCTCGCGCCTCGACGTCTTCCTGCCGGCGGGTGCGGAAGCGCGCGTCGCCGTCGGCCAGACGGCGATCGCCGGCGAGACGGTGCTGGCCGAATTCGGTTCCGCCAAGGGTCCGCTTCTGGGACGCCGGGGTTGACAGGCGGCGCGGATCGCACGATTCCGGGGCCGGTGTTCCGTCATAACGGGATTCCGCGCGCCCTGACCTGCGAGCGCCGGTCCTGCCAGCAAAGCGAGCCGAGATGAAAACGCCGTTTCACCCCTACGAGCCGAACGGCCCCAACGACGAGGCGCGCGGGCCGCGCCTGCGGCAGATACCGCTCCGGGTGATCATTCCGAACATGATCACGATCCTGGCGATCTGCGCGGGGCTGACCGGCATCCGCCTCGCCTTCGAGAACCGCTACGAGCTCGCCGTCGGCATGGTCCTGCTCGCCGCCTTCCTCGACGGCATCGACGGCCGGGTCGCAAGGCTCCTGAAGGCCACGTCGAAATTCGGCGTGCAGATGGATTCTCTGGCCGACATCGTCAATTTCGGCGTTGCACCCGCGCTGGTGCTCTACGTGTTCATCCTCGACCAGGCGCGCTCGGTCGGCTGGATCGCCGCCCTGATCTTCGCGATCGCCGCCGGCCTGCGGCTTGCCCGCTTCAACGTCATGTCGGAGCGTGAGACCAAGGCATCCTGGCAGTCGGAATATTTCGTCGGCGTACCCGCGCCGGCCGGCGCCATGCTGGTGCTGCTGCCGGTCTATGTCGGCTTCCTCGGCCTCGCCCCCAGCCTGCCCTTCGCGCTCGTCTCGTCCGCCTATACCGTGCTGATCGCCTTCCTTCTCGTCAGCCGCGTGCCGGTCTGGTCGGGCAAGTCCGAGGGCAGCCGCATCCGCCGGGATTTCGTCCTGCCGGTGATGCTGGTCGTCGTCATCTACGTCGCCACCCTGATGAGCTTCACCTGGGAGACCATGGTGGTGACTGTTGCGATCTATCTCGTCTCGCTCCCCTTCGGCGCCCGCGCCTGGTACCGCAAGTACGGCGGCTGGCCTTCGGCCGATGCCGCAGTGGAAAACCACTTCCCCGGCGAGGTGGAAGAGGATCCCGAGACCCGCGACGGCCGCTAGGGCCCACCTCGCTTCACGCCTTCATGTACTGACCGCATCCGGTGCGCACGCTTGCGCGCCGGATGGCGTGCGGCATGCGCTCGTCGCGCCTCAGCCTTGCGTAAACGCAACTCTCGCCGGCTTGCGATCCTGGCTCATCGATGATATTTAACTCGCTAATTACTAGCGTGCTAATTATGGTTGGGCTAAGCAATGTCACCCTCGATCCCCCGGGACATCGTCCTTGAAGAACTCTCCCGTGCCGGCAGGAAGATGCGGGCGCTGTTCGATGCCCGCGTGCGGGCGAGGGGAGTGACGCTGTCGCGGGCGCGCACGCTTCTGATCCTGCGCCGGACGCCGGGCCTCAACCAGCGCGAACTGGCCGAGGAACTCGACATCGAGACGCCGACGCTGGTGCGCTTGCTCGACGGCATGGAGAAGCAGGGCTTCATCCAGCGCCGCAACGTCGAGGGCGACCGCCGCGCCAAGCAGATCGTGATGACGCCCGAAGGCGAAAGGGCGGCCGACGAGATGGTGGCGCTCGCCCAGGACCTGCGCCACGACCTTCTGGCCGATGTCAGCGAAAAGGACATCGCCACCGCCGTGCGCGTCCTGCAGCGGATCTCCAGTTCCGCCACGACCTCCTGCCGGGAGGGCGTGTAGCGATGCGCACCGCGATCCGGAACGACGGGGAGATCCGCACCGTCGGCGCCCCGTCCGGCACGACCCCGTCCGCCGGGCCCATCGTCGCTCCCGTCGCCGCGAATGACGACCCGCCGGCAGGGCTTGCCGCGCGCGCGGAGGCCCCGGCCGCCGATGCCATCGCCGAGCCGCCGCCCGCATCCGTCGCGAATCCGTCGCCGAACCTTCCGTCCTGGCCCTATTTCGTCGCGTCTGCGCTCCTGCTTCTGACGCAGGGCTTCGGCATGAACATGATCGCCGGCAACCTGCCGCAGCTGCAGGGCGCCTACAGCGCCACGCAGAACGAGGCCGCCTGGCTGATCGCCGCCTACCTGGCTCCGAACGTCAGCCTGTCGATCGCCCTCGTCAAGGTGCGCAACCAGTATGGCCTGCGCAGGTTCGCCGAATGCAGCATCCTCTTCTTCATGCTCGTCTGCATCCTGCACCTGTTCGTCACCGACCTCTCGGGCGCGATCGCCGTGCGCTTCTTCGCAGGCTTCGCCGCAGCGCCGCTTTCGAGCCTCGGCTTCCTCTACATGATCGAGAAGCTGGCCCCGGAGAAGAAGCTGCAATACGGCATCCCCGCGGCGCTGACGCTGATCGCGGTGATGCCCTCGCTCACCCGCATCACCTTCCCCACGCTCTTCGAGCTCGGCGGCGTGCACGGGCTCTATATCTTCGAGCTCGGCCTCGCCATGGCGAGCTTCGGCGCGATCTACCTGCTGCCGCTGACCTCGCCGCCGCGGATCCGTGCCATCGAGCGGCTGGATTTCCTCTGCTATCCGCTGATTGCCGTGGGCCTCGGCTCCATGGCGATCGTGCTGTCGACCGGCCGCCTCTACTGGTGGTTCGAGGCCCCGTGGCTCGGCGCGTTGCTGGTCCTGTCCATCGTCTGCCTGACGCTTGCGATCGTGATCGACCTGAACCGCGAAAAGCCCTTCATCGACTATCGCTGGCTGATGAGCCCGTCGATGCTGCATTTCACCGCCGTCCTGCTGCTGTTCAGGCTGCTTCTGACGGAACAGACGGCCGCGGCCACCAACTTCTTCCTCGTGCTCGGCCTCCAGAGCGACCAGTTGACCGGGCTCTACCTCGTCATCGCGATCGCGGCCATCGTCGGCGGCGTCACCTGTGCGCTTTTGAGCCGGCCGGGACGCCAGCCCTACATCCACCTGGTCTGCCTGCTGCTGATCGCCGCCGGTGCCTACATGGACAGCCACGCCACCAACCTGACCCGCCCGCACGACATCTATGTCAGCCAGGCGCTCATGGCCCTTGCCAGCGCCATGTTCCTGCCGCCGGCGATGGCGAAGGGCATCGGCGAGGCGTTCAAGCGGGGGCCGAACCACTTCCTCACCTTCATCCTCGTCTTTCTGGCGACGCAGAACCTCGGCGGGCAGCTCGGTTCGGCGGCGTTCGGAACGATGATCACGCTGCGCGAGAAGTTTCATTCCAATGTGCTCGCCCAGTCGATCACGCTCACCGACCCGGTCGTCGCCAACCGCGTCAGCCAGCTTTCGGCGACCTACGGCCACACGCTGACCGACCGGGCGCTGCTCAACGCCGAGGGCACCAGCCTGCTCGCCCAGCGGATCACGCGCGAGGCCAACGTGCTGGCCTATAACGACGTGTTCGTGCTGATCGCCGCACTCTCGCTCGTGGCCGCCATCTGCCTGGTGCTGCACCTGGCCTTCGACACCATCAGGATCCGCGCGCAGCGCGATCCCGCGACGGCCTGAGGCCGGTCGCGACCACGCACAAACTATCGAGTAACGACCATGAAGAACATCCTCACCAAACTTGCCTCCACAGCCGCAGTCGCCATCGGCATCGCCGGCGTCACCCTCGTGCTCTATGCCTGGGACCTGCCGCCGTTCCGGAGCGCGGTGCAGACGACCGACAACGCCTATGTCCGCGGCTCCGTCACCCTGATCAGCCCGCAGCTGTCCGGCTATATCGTCGAGGTCCCGGTCAAGGACTTCGAGCACGTCAGCGCCGGGCAACTGCTTGCGAGACTTGACGACCGCATCTTCAATCAGAAGGTGGAGCAGGCGAAGGCGACGCAGGCCGCGCAGGAGGCAGCGCTGACCAATTCGATCCAGCAGGAGAAGTCGGCCAACGCCAAGATCGGCGCCAGCGAGGCGGCCGTCGACAGCGCCACCTACGCCCTGCGCCGCGCCAGGGAAAACTCCGATCGCGTGGAGAACCTCGCCGCCAAGGGCATCATGGCCGAGAGCGACCGCGAGCAGAGCCGCACCACGCTCGACCAGGCGCAGGCCGCCGTCGACCAGGCAAAGGCGCAGCTCGAGGTCTCGCGGCAGGACCTGCAGTCGATCATCGTCAATCGCGCTTCGCTGAAGGCGGCCGTCGATGGCGCAAAGGCGGCCGTCGAACTCGCCGAGATCGATCTCGCCAACACCCGCATCATCGCCCCGCAGGACGGCACCGTCGGCGAGGTCGGCGTCAAGCTCGGCCAGTATGTCGCAGCCGGCACGCAACTGATGGCGGTCGTGCCGAGCGGCACCTGGATCATCGCCAATTTCAAGGAGACGCAACTGAGCCGCATCCGGCCCGGCCAGGAGGTGACCTTCACCGTCGACGCGCTCGACCACCTGCAACTGCGCGGCCATGTCGAGCGCTTCTCGCCCGCCGCAGGCTCCGAGTTCAGCGTCATCAAGCCCGACAACGCCACCGGCAACTTCACCAAGGTCGCCCAGCGCGTCCCCGTCCGCATCTCGATCGACCCCGGCCAGGACCAGGTCTCCCGCCTGGCGCCCGGCCTGTCGGTGGTCGTGCGTACGGTGGTGGACGGCGACGGAGCCGCAACGGCTCAGGCCGCTGCGCCGACGAACGGCTGAAATCCATGGACGCCGGAGCCGGGCACCGGCCATGTAATCCGATCCGCATGCCGGATGCTTTGACCGCCCGTCATGTCGGAGACGATCCGGCATTCGGCACGCGCAAGTCTTTGTGCGATAAAGCATTTTCTCACGCCGCCGACGCGGCGTGGCTGGATGCCGGATCAAGTCCGGCATGACGGGGAACGGGAGGATGCGGGCCTATCTTCATGGCATGGATCTAACCGGAAGAGATGACGCGCGAAGCGATCACAGCCCGTGCAGGTAATATGCGATGTCCTGCCAGTCGGGGTTCATGGCCTCTATTCGGTCGAGCTTCCATTTCCGCGGCCAGTTCTTGATGGCTTTTTCACGAGCGATGGCATCGGTGGCGAGGTCGTGCTCCTCAAACCAGACGAGCGTCTTGACGCCGTAGCGAGTTGTGAATCCCGGCGTGAGATCGTTTTGGTGCTCGTAGAGCCGACGTGGCAGGTTAGTCGTCACTCCCGTGTAGAGCGTGCCGTTGCGCTGTGAGGCGAGGATGTAGACGTATCCCTTCATGACATCATGATGGGCGCGGTAATATCAAAATTCAATCTTGGGCAGCGTTTGGTGTCACTCACTCTCCGTCATGCCGGCCCCCGAGTCGGCATCCAGCCGCGCAAGTCCTTGCGCGATAAAGCATCTTTTCGTCACAGGCAGGGCGCCGCCGGACTCCGGATCGAGTCCTGCATGGCGGGTGGGCGGACGTCTGTGGGGCCTCGAAGGAGAGGACCCAAGGCCCCGTGCCTACTCCGGCAGCCGGTAGTCGACCAGCTTCTTCTCGCGGACGATGAAGAGCTTGCCGGTCTCGGTCATGTCGGGGCCGACGAGCGGCATCATCGTCTCGGCGACCTCCGAGGGATGCGGGACGGTCGTCGGATCCTCGCCCGGGATCGCCTGCGCGCGCATCGCCGTGCGCGTGCCGCCGGGGTCGACCGAGACGATGCGCAGCGGCGTGCGCTGCGTCTCGCCGGCCCAGGTGCGCGCCAGGGCCTCGACGGCCGCCTTGGAGGCGGAGTAGGGACCCCAGAAGGGCTTGCACTTGTGGGCGGCGGACGAGGACAGGATCAGCGCCCGGCCGGCGTCGGACTTCAAAAGCAGCGGCTCGACCGAGCGGATCAGCCGCCAGGTGGCGGTGACGTTGATGGTCATCACCTTTTCGAACACCTTCGCCTCGACATGGCCGATCGGCGAGATCGTGCCGAGCACGCCGGCATTGGCGACGAGGATGTCGAGCTTGCCCCAGCGCTCGAAGATCGAGCCGCCGAGCTTGTCGATCGCCGCCATGTCGGCGAGGTCGAAGGGCACCAGCGTCGCCGTGCCGCCGACCGCCTTGATCGCGTCGTCGAGTTCTTCCAGCCCGCCGACGGTGCGCGCGCAGGCGATCACGTGCGCGCCGCGCTTCGCCAGCGAAAGTGCCGTGAAATAACCGATGCCGCGCGAGGCGCCGGTAACCAGCGCGATCCTGCCCTTCAGGTCGATGTCCATCATTCTCTTCCCATCTGTTGCCGCCAAAAAAGAAGGCCGCGTTTCCGCAGCCTTCTAGAGCGTTTGTCGGCGAATGAAAACCGCCCGGCCGGCTCAGCCGTTGCTGGCGAGCACGGAAACCTTGCGACCCATCGTCTCGCCGTCCTTGTCGAGCAGGCGGGTCGGGTAGTCGCCGGTGAAGTAGTGGTCGGTGAACTGCGGCCGGGCATCGTTGCGGTCCTCGCCGCCGACGGCGCGATAAAGGCCGTTGATCGACAGGAACTGCAGCGAATCGGCGCCGATGTACTTCGCCATAGCCTCGACGTCGGCATACTGGTTGGCGAGCAGCTTGTCCTTGTCGGGCGTGTCGATGCCGTAGAAGTCCGGATAGAAGATCATCGGGCTGGCGACGCGGATGTGCACCTCCGTCGCCCCCGCATCGCGGATCATCTGCACGATCTTCAGCGAGGTGGTGCCGCGCACGATCGAATCGTCGACCAGCACCACGCGCTTGCCCTCGATCATCGCGCGGTTGGCCGAATGCTTCAGCTTGACGCCGAAGGCGCGGATCTGCTGGGTCGGCTCGATGAAGGTGCGGCCGACATAGTGATTGCGGATGATGCCGTATTCGAACGGAATGCCGCTCTCCTGCGCATATCCGAGCGCGGCCGGCGTGCCTCCATCAGGCACCGGCACGATCACGTCGGCTTCGATCGGGTGTTCCTTGGCGAGGTTGATGCCCATGTTCTTGCGCGCGACATAGACGCTGCGGCCGCCGACCACCGAATCGGGCCGGGCGAAATAGACGTATTCGAACAGGCAGAGCCGTTCCGGCAGGCCGTTGCCGGCCTTGCGGGCGTCGATCGAGATCGTCCCGTCCGGCTGGACCTCGCAGATGATGACCTCGCCGTTCTCCACGTCGCGGACGAACTTGGCGCCGATGATGTCGAGCGCGCAGGTCTCCGACGCGAAGATCGGCTTGCCGTCGAGCTCGCCCATGACCAGCGGGCGGATGCCGGTCGGGTCGCGCGCGGCGATCAGCTTGGTGCGGGTCACGGCCACCATCGAGTAGCCGCCCTCCATCTGCCTGATGGCATCGATGAAGCGGTCGGCGGTCGAGGTATAGCGGGAGCGGGCGAACAGGTGCAGCACCACTTCCGTATCCGAGGTGGACTGACAGATGGCGCCGCCGGCGATCAGCTGCCGGCGCAGCGTCAGCCCGTTGGTGAAATTGCCGTTATGGGCGATCGCGATGCCGCCGACCTCGAGCTCGGCGAACAGCGGCTGGACGTTGCGCAGCGCCACTTCACCGGTCGTCGAATAGCGGACATGGCCGATCGCCATACTGCCCGGCAGTTTCGCCAGCGTTGCCGGATCGGTGTAATGGTCGCCGACCAGGCCCATGCGGCGCTCGGAATGGAAGCGCAGACCGTCGAAGGAGACGATGCCGGCCGCCTCCTGGCCGCGGTGCTGCAGGGCGTGCAGGCCGAGTGCGGTCAGCGTCGCCGCGTCCGGATGCCCGAGGATGCCGAAGACGCCGCATTCCTCATGCAGCGTATCGTCGTCGGCATCATGCTCGGAACGGTGGTCGGAAACGGAAAGTTCGGTCATGTGCTGCAAGCCTTTGGTCGGGACGGTGCGGGGTTGCGCGATCTTCGTTTCGTTGGCGGCAGGTGCGGACCCTCGGGCCGGATCTGCCATGGCGCGGCCCTCTTACTTGCGCGACCGCGACGCCTATATATGGAAGCCTGAACGACTTTACCACCGAAGTCCGAGGGCTTCAGTGGTAGCGAAGTCACTCTACCAGATTTCCATTGCGACTGCCCTTTCGAAAATCGCGGGGCAGCCCTGCATTGTCATCCGGGCGTCGTCAGCCGTTCGTGGCCGGTGCGTCTTCCGCCGGCTCCTCGCCGGTCGCGGGTGCCTGGCCAGTCGCTCCGTCGGTGCCGTCTGCCGGGGTGTCGGTGCCTTCGGCCGGCGCGCTGCGGCCGAGCAGGCGGTCGCGAATGGCATTGTCCGCATTTTCCGGCAGGAGCGCGACCAGCTTGCTGCCGAGATTGTCGAGCAGCGGCTTGGACTTGGCGCTTTCGACCCAGGTCGGCCGCTGCTGCGGCGTGACCAGCCAGTTGAAGAACAGCATGGCGACGACGACGATCAAAAGCCCGCGGGCCGCACCGAACAGGAAGCCGAGCGTGCGGTCGAGCGCGCCGATGCGGCTGTCGATGATGAAGTCGGCGATCCGCATGGTGATGAAGGAGATGACGATCAGCGCCACGAGGAAAACCACGCCGGCCGAGCCGATGATCGCCACCGTGTCGCTCGTCGTGTATTCCTTGGCGTAGGGGACCAGCACGGGATAGAGGAAGTAGGCGGCCGCAGCGGCGCCGACCCAGCTTGCGACTGACAGGACCTCTCGCGAGAAGCCGCGCACCATCGCAAGCACCGCCGAGAACAGCGCGACGCCGATGACGATGCCGTCGAGAAGAGTGATGGGCATGTTTGTCTTACTCCAGACCAGGAATCTCTTGCGACCCGGACGCGATTTGTCGCGGCACTCTAGCCGATCGCGTTAGCGGCGTCTCAATTCGGTTCATCGGCAACGAACTGTTTCCACAAAGCTTTGCCAATTTCACGGCAGCCCGCCGGCCGGCGGCCTGTCGTGTCGTCGTCCCCTCGTTCCCGTCCCGTCAATCCCCGGCCTCGCCGCGCATCAGCGCGCCCTTCGAGCCGGCGATCCGGGCCACCAGGTCCGGCAGGCTGTCGATCTCCTGCCAGCGCCCGCCGTTGCCCTTCGGCAGTTCGGCCGAGCCAGTGGGCAGGACCGCTTGCGAAAAGCCCAGCTTTTCCGCCTCCTTGAGGCGCTGGGCGGTGTGTGAGACCGGCCGGACGGCGCCCGACAGGCTGACTTCGCCGAAATAGACGCAATCGGCAGGCAGGGCAAGGCCGGCCAGCGACGAAACGAGCGCGGCTGCGACGGCGAGATCGGCAGCCGGTTCGGAGATGCGGAAGCCGCCGGCGATGTTGAGATAGACGTCGTGCTGGCCGAGGCGGACGCCGCAATGGGCCTCCAGCACCGCAAGGATCATCGACAGCCTGGCCGAATCCCAGCCGACGACGGCGCGGCGCGCGGTGCCGAGCGAGGTCGGCGCCACAAGCGCCTGCACCTCGACGAGCACCGGGCGGGTGCCCTCCATGCCGGCGAAGACCGCAGCGCCCGGGGACTTCTCGTTGCGCTCGCCGAGGAAGAGTTCGGAGGGGTTGGCGACCTCGCGCAGGCCCTTGTCCGACATCTCGAACACGCCGATCTCGTCGGTCGGCCCGAAGCGGTTCTTGACGGTGCGCAGGATGCGGTAGTGATGGCCGCGGTCGCCCTCGAAATAGAGCACGGCGTCGACCATGTGCTCGACGACGCGGGGGCCGGCGATCTGGCCCTCCTTGGTGACGTGACCGACGAGCACAACGGCAGCGCCCGTCTGCTTGGCAAACCGGATCATCGCCTGCGCGCCGGTGCGCACCTGGGTGACGGTGCCGGGGGCCGATTCGACGATATCGCTCCACAGCGTCTGGATCGAATCGATGATGGCAAGGTCCGGCCGCTTGCCGTCGGCGAGCGTGGCGAGGATGTCCTCGACATTGGTCTCGGCGGCGAGCAGAACGTCGGTCTCGGCGGCGCCCAGGCGCTGGGCGCGCAGCCTGATCTGCGCGACCGCCTCCTCGCCGGAGACGTAGATGACGCGCTGGCCCTTGCGCGAAAGGGCGGCGGCGGCCTGCATCAGCACGGTCGACTTGCCGATCCCCGGATCGCCGCCGACGAGCACCGCCGAGCCGCGCACGAAGCCGCCGCCGGTGACCCGGTCGAGCTCGCCGATGCCGGTCGAAACCCGCGGCGCTTCCTCGATCTCGCCCGAAAGCGTGGTTAGCGCCACCACGCGGCCCTTCTTCGGCGTCTTGCCCGGCCCGCCGCCGATGCCCCCCATCGGGTCTTCCTCGACGACGGTGTTCCACTCGCCGCAGGCGTCGCACTTGCCGACCCAGCGCGCATGGACGGTGCCGCAGCTCTGGCAGACGAATTGGGTCCGGGCCTTGGCCATCAGGTCTCGCTTTCGGTGAAATCGTCCGGCGACAGGTCCTGCCGGCCGTGGAGGATGCGGATGACGACGATTCGTGTGTCGTACACCCGCAGATAGATGCATCGGTCTCGGTAGGGAAGGGCTCTCAATCCGGGAGCCAGCCAGTCTCGGGCAACACCGGTATAGCCGGCCGCCGCAGCTGATTTGATCTTGGCCTCGATCGCGCGGACGAAGCGCAGGGCGGCGTCAGGATTATCCTGAGCGATGAAATCGAATATGCCGATAAGATCCTCGATCGCCGCAGGCGACAGGCGGTAGTGCCGGGCCTCGATCACTTCGCGGACTTCGCGCGGGCGACGATATAGGCGGTCAGGTCGTCATCGGTCGAGAACTCGACATACTCGCCGTTCGCGATCTGCTGGTCGCCCTCCTCGATCAGCCGCCGCAATTCGTTCAGTTGCAGTTCGTCCCGCTCCAGCAGGCGCAGGCCCGCGCGCACGACTTCGCTGGCGTTGTTGTAGCGCCCGGAACTGACCTGCTCGTCGATGAAGGCTTCGAAATGGTCGCCGACCACGATGGATTTCTTTGCGTTCGACATGCCGACCTCCGCGATTTGCGGCGATCCTATCACTCAGGGAGAACAATTCCTACCGTGCAGCCTCGATGTAGTCCCGGCGGTAGCGCGGACCGAGGCTGGTCAGGAGCACGTAGTCGATCGTGCCGCCGGCGCGCGAGACGACCTCGATCGGCATGTGTGGGCCGAACAGCTCGATGAAGTCGCCGGCACGCACCGTTCCCGCCGGCAGGTCGGTCACGTCGAAATGGGTGAGGTCCATGGTGACGCGGCCGATCAGCGGCACGTGGTGGCCGTGCAGATAGCCCTTCGCACCGGAGACGACCGCCTGGCGCAGCGGCACGCCGGCGCCGGAGAGGCTGCGCAGGTAGCCGTCGGCATAGCCGATCGCAGCCACCGCGATCCGGCTGTCGCGGGAAAGCAGGGCCGAGGCCCCGTAGCCGACGCCCTCGCCGATCTTCGCCTCGCGCACCTGCAGGATCCGCGCCTCGGCCTTCACCACCGGCTTCATCGGGTTGGGCTCGCCGTTGACCGCCGCCCCGCCATAGACGGAGATGCCCGGGCGGGTCATGTCGAAGTGGAAATCCTGGCCAAGAAAGACGCCGGCGGAGTTTGCAAGGCTTGCCTCCACCCCCTCGAAGGCGCTTGCCGCGGCGCGGAAACGGTCGAGCTGCATGCGGTTCATCGGATGCAGGGGCTCGTCGCCGCAGGCGAGATGGCTCATGATCAGCACCGGCGAAAAGCTTGCCGGGCGGGCCGGGTCGTGGGCCAGCGCCGTGGCCTCGGCGACCGTCAGCCCGAGACGGTTCATGCCGGTGTCGACCTGCAGGACACACGGATAGTCGCCATGTTCCGAAATCGCCGCCATGAAGACGGCAAGCTGTTCGCTCGATGCGATGACGGGCACGAGGTCATGGCTGAAGAACAGCCGCTCCGAGCCGGCCCACATGCCGGAGAGGACGTAGATCCGGCCGTCGGGAACGGTGGGGCGAAGGGCCGCACCTTCCTGCGGGGTCGCCACGAAGAAGTCGCGCGCGCCGGCCTGGTAGAGGGTGCGCGCCGCCGGCTCCAGCCCGGTTCCATAGGCATTGGCCTTGAGCACGGCAGCGGTGCGGGCCTTCCCTGATTTTCGCGCCATGAGGCGCCAGTTGTCGGCGAGCGCTCCGAGGTCGACGGTGACACGGGCCGGTTCCTCGCCGGGAAGATCGTCCGACGAGACCGGGGCGGAGAAGGGAAAACCGTTGTTCGTCATATTTTCTGGAATACAGTCTCCGGCTTCCGGCAGCAACAGGATTGCGTCCGTGCGAAATTCCGCTAGAGCTTTGCGCGCAAGGACAATTCTGAGGCGATTTTGTCAGGCATGCCTCCGTTTTGCGTGCAATCCGGGTTCTGCGGTTGAGACATCGGGAGGTTGAACAGCAAGCATGCCAAGACGTATCGCCATCGCCTCGCTGGCGCTCGTTCTCGCCGCGGCGTCGCTCGTCCGGCCGGTCTGTGCGCAGGAGACGCCGGACCCGCCGCTGGAACTGCGCGATGCTTACGCGACCCTGCTCGGCCTCGATCTCGATGGCGAGGCGCCTGTCCGCGACGGCCGCACCGACATCTACCGCTCGAACCTCGACAACCCCGATGCGCCGCGTCTCGTCACCCGGCTGGAGGTGAGCGGCAACGAATGCCGCGTGCGCACCACCTCCGCACTCCAGACGCCCGGCGAATGGGCTGTGCTGTCGCTGACGATGATGGACCTGAAGCGGGTCGACAGCGCCGTCGCCTATGGATCGGTCGACGACCTGATCGCCGGAAAGAACCCGCTTCGCCCCGGCGACCCGCATGCGCGACAGCTCGTGCTCCGGGGCAGCCACCTGCAATGCACGAGCAGGCTCTCGCTCGCCGACGAGGCCGGCACCCCCCTGAGCACCTGCCACGACCGGCTCGACATCTCGATGATGGACGATGCCCAGGTGGCCCGGGTCCAGAGCGCCGTGGCGCTGCTGACCCGGACCTGTGACATTGACGCCCTGCGGCGATAGGGAGGTCCTGCGCGCACTCGGCGCCTGACCCATGCCGCCCGGGGGCGCTACAGGATGAAGTCCCCCTTCGACAGCGACAGGGCATCGTCAAGGTGAATGCCGAAATCAGCCTTCTTGTCGCCGTTCACGTCGGCATAGACATAGGTGTCGGATTTCGACTTGCTGACACGCAGTTCTCCCGGGTCGCCGGAAAACTTCTTCGACCCCACGAACTCGAAGGCCTGATCGCCGGACTTCTTCGTATTGGCGTCGATTGCGCTCAGATCGAGCTTGTCCCGCTGTGACTTGCTGAAGTCGAAGATCGTATCGCGGCCGCTGGAACCCGGCTTGGAGTCGGCGATCGATTCGAACACGAAAACGTCACGGCCCTTGCCGCCATACAGGGCGTCTGCGCCCTTCATGCCGGTGATCGTGTCGTTGCCACTATTGCCCCGAAGGGTGTTGCTGGCCGAACTGCCGGTCAGCACATCGTTCTTGCTGCCGCCCGAGACATGCTCGAAATTGCGAACGAGGAAGATCCCGTTGCCGGTATCGACGACATCGCTGATGCCGAGGTCGATGTCGAGCTTTCGTGTGAACGACGACATGATCAGGGTATCGGAGTTCCGGTCTGCCCCGGTCGATACGCCGGACCCGCCGTCGACGATCACGAACTGATCCGCCTCGGCGAGTTTGCGCAACGTGACGGTGTCGGCGTCGCGCCCACCGAACACGGCGTCGGCGCCGCCGGAACCGAGCGAGATCGTGTCCTTGCCCCGGCCGCCGGAGATGGTTCCGATCCAGCCCGAGGAGGTCGTGATGCTGTCGTTTCCGCGACCTGCATCGATGCTGTCGATTTCCGCGCCGCTCCCGATCTTGATGATGTCGCGGTCCTCCCCGGCGCGCACGACGCCCGCGCCACCGGAGCCGATTGTGACCTTGTTGGCGCCATGCCCGACGGAGATGTAGTCGACGTAGCCGGTGCCCGTCTTGACGCTGTCGTTGCCGCCGCCAAGCTCGATCTGCCCTGCGCCGGCCGCACCAAGCGTCAGGGTTTCCACGTTTCCGCTGCCCTTCACGACGTCGACATAGGTTCTATTGAAGGTCGCGACGCTCGATCCGGCGCCGTTCAGAGCGCCCAAAGCGAGAAAACCGACCGAGCCGCCAGTGCCGTCGGTGTTGTCCTTGATCACGGCCTTCACCTGGCCGGTGAAACGAAACATATCGATGTTCCAGCCGGAGCCTTCGAGCGTATATGTTGCAGTGCGCACAGGAAGAGAGTCTTCGACCCACGTATCGACGTAGAGAAGCCAGTTCTTGCCCCAGTCATACGGATCGACGCCCACTTTGAACGGCGTAGATCCGTCCAGCGTCACACTAATATTCGAAGTCAGTGTCGTCATTTGATTTCCCCATTCCCCAGCAATCAAATTTCCCGGATAAAAATGTCCAGGTGACTCGCATAATACGAGAGCAAGGTTGCAGATCAACAACAAGTGGGAAAATTGTTCGATTGGAAACTATGCTTATCCCCCGGCCGGACGCGATGCCATCCGGCTCGGCACGGTGCAAGTATGGCGTACTGTTGGTGCGAACGGTGGGACGTCGGCACGCGCCGCTCGCAACGTCGCGAGCCGGAATTGTCACTGTTCGAAGTGAGGGCGGGCGTTCGACCGCAGGTCACCGGCTGCCCCGTTGACCGCGATCGCCGATGGGTCGGGAGGCTGCTGCGGTGGCAGCCGATCTTGGCGCTTGAAGGCCGGACCCCGGTCCGGCCTCATGGGCGGCGAGGCGCCGCTCAGTGCTCTTCGTACTGCGCGAACGACGGGTCGGCGAGGTCGGCGAAGCGGGTGAATTCGGACTGGAAGGCGAGCTTCACGGTGCCGGTCGGCCCGTGGCGCTGCTTGGCGATGATCACGTCGGCCGTGCCCTTCACCTTCTCGAACTGCACCTTCCATTCTTCGTATTTCGGGTCGAACTCGTCGCGCGGCTCGAGGTTCTTGACGTAGTATTCCTCGCGGAACACGAACAGCACCACGTCGGCGTCCTGTTCGATCGAGCCCGATTCGCGCAGGTCGGAGAGCTGCGGCCGTTTGTCCTCGCGGCTTTCCACCTGACGGGAAAGCTGGGAGAGCGCGATGATCGGCACGTTGAGTTCCTTGCCGAGCGCCTTCAGGCCCGTGGTGATCTGGGTGATTTCCTGCACGCGGTTGTCGCTCGACTTGCCCGAGCCCGTCATCAGCTGGATATAGTCCACCACCAGGCAATCGAGGCCGCGCTGCCGCTTCAGCCGGCGGGCGCGGGCGGAAAGCTGGGCGATCGAGATACCGCCGGTCTGGTCGATGAACAGCGGCACCTTCTGCATCATCTGCGAGCAGGCGACGAGCTTCTCGAAATCGGCCTCGGAGATATCGCCGCGGCGGATCTTCGACGAGGAGACTTCCGTCTGCTCGGAGATGATACGGGTGGCGAGCTGCTCCGACGACATTTCCAGCGAGTAGAAGCCGACGACGCCGCCGTTCTTGGCCTTGTACGATCCGTCGGCCTGCACCTCCTGCTCATAGGCGGCAGCGATGTTGTAGGCGATGTTCGTTGCGAGCGACGTCTTGCCCATGCCCGGGCGGCCGGCGAGCACGATCAGGTCCGAACGCTGCAGGCCGCCCATGCGGGCGTCGAGCGAATGGATGCCGGTCGAGATGCCCGACAGCGAGCCGTCGCGCTCGAAGGCGGCTCCCGCCATGTCGATCGCAAGCGCCACAGCATCGTTGAACGACTGGAAGCCGCCGTCGTAGCGGCCGGTCTCGGCCAGTTCGAACAGCCGCCGCTCCGCATCCTCGATCTGGCTCTGCGGGGGCATGTCGAGCGGTGCGTCATAGGCGATGTTGACCATGTCCTCGCCAATGGTGATCAGCGAGCGCCGCAGCGCCAGGTCGTAGATCGCGCGGCCGTAGTCCTCGGCGTTGATGATGGTCACCGCCTCGGCCGCAAGCCGGGCGAGATATTGCGGGATCGTCAGGTCGCCGACACGGCCGTCGGCCGGAAGGTGCGTCTTCAGCGTGATCGTCGTTGCGATCTTGCCCATGCGGATCGTGTCGCCGGCAAGCTCGAAGATCTTGCGGTGAAGCGGCTCCTGGAAATGGATCGGCTTGAGGAAATCGGAGACGCGATAATAGGCGTCGTTGTTAACCAGGATCGCGCCCAAGAGCGCCTGCTCGGCCTCGATGTTGCTCGGCGCCTCGCGGTGGTGCACCCCGAGATCGTCGCGGCCCGGATTGGCAAGCTTTCGCACGGCGTCGTTCATGTGGCCCGTTTCTCCCGAATCCCGTCTGCGCTGAAGCCTCTGCTTTCAACCGGGGCAGAGCGGGGGTCAAGCGCCGACTGTGCCGCAATGCCGTTCACCGGCCGGGCGAATCAGTCTTGGACACAGTCTTAGACCTTTCCACAACGGCGCCCGTGCGCAAAGTCCACAGTGCGGATTTAAACGGCCCGGATCGGGCCGAAACGGGGAAGGGTACTTGACGCCGCCGTGGAGCGATTCGGCCGGCGCGGGAACGGCCGGCCGGCCGCACGCCGGGCCACCGTCAGAGGGAGGCTTCCTGCGGGAAACGGCGTGCGCCGCCGCCGCGCGCCTTGCCGTCGCCCTCCCGGGCCTTCAGGCAGCCTTCGCCATGCTCGATGTAGTCGCGGGTGAGCGGCACGGCTTGCTGGTCGTGGGCGAGCTGCAACTGGAACACCACCAGGTTCTGCCAGCGGAACGCGCTCTCGGAGGCGGCCAGATAGAACTCCCAGATCCGGCAGAAGCACTCGTCGTAGAGCGCCTTCGCCTCGTCGCGCCGCGCCATGAAGCGAAGCCGCCAGTGCCGCAGCGTCTCGGCATAGTGCAGCCGCAGGATCTCGATGTCGGTGATCGCAAGCCCCGATTTCTCCACTGCCCGCATCACCTCCGACAGGGCCGGGATGTAGCCGCCGGGGAAGATGTACTTCTCGATGAACGGGTTGTTGGTCGTCGGCGCGTCCGTCCGGCCGATCGTGTGCAGCAGCATGACGCCGTCCCGCCGCAGAAGCGAACCCGCCTTGCGGAAGAAGGTCAGGTAGTTCGGCCGCCCGACATGCTCGAACATGCCGACCGAGACGATGCGGTCATAGGTATCGGGGACATTGCGGTAGTCTTCCAGCAGGAACCGCACCTCGTCGTCTAGGCCGGTGGCCCTGGCGCGCTCGCGCGATACCGCGAACTGCTCGTCCGACAGGGTGACGCCGGTGACGCGCGCGCCGAGGTTGCGCGCGAGGTAGAGCGCCATGCCGCCCCAGCCGCTGCCGATGTCGAGGACCGAAAGCCCCGGCCGCCGCATCGTCAGCTTCGCGGCGATGTGCCGCTTCTTGGCCAGTTGCGCATCGTCGAGGCTCTGTTCCGGCGTCTCGAAATAGGCGCAGGAATATTGCTTGTCCTCGTCCAGGAACAGGTCGTAGAGCGCGCCGGTGAGGTCGTAGTGGTGCTGGACGTTGTCGCGCGAGCGCCGGATCGTGTTCTTCTCCCGAAGCCAGCGCAGGGGATAGCGCATCCGCTCCAGAAGCCGGTTCCAGCGGCCGTCGTAATATTTGAAGTCGGGATTGCCGGTGAACACCGTCTCCAGAAGGTCGTACATGTCGCCTTCGACGAGGTCGATATCGCCGGTGCCGTAATAGTGGCCGAGATAGTAGGCCGGGTCGAAGATGAGCCCCCGCACGGCGCGCTTGCTGTTCAGCCGCACGTGGACCGGCTTGCCGGTGCGGTCGCCGGCTTCCGTCGTCGTGCCGTCGGGAAATGTCAGTTTCAGATTGCCACGTTGTACCAGGCGCGAGATCGTCGCGGAAAGAACGTATTTCATCAGCGGACTCCATCGCAGGCTGCGGCGGAGCGGGTCTGGTCGGAAACCGGCCTGGGAGCGGCCCGACCGCCTTTCCAGTCTGATTACAATAACAAATAACAAAAAAACCCGGATTTCAACCCGGGTTTTTGTACGTTTGAGTTGTGTTCCGCGCGGTCGGAAATTCCGCCGCCGGCGCCGGCCTCAGGCCTGCTCTTCTTCCTCGCCGTCGGCTTCCGGATCGAAGAAGTCTTCCGGCTTCAGGGCGTCCTCGTCGACGCCGTAGATGGCGTCAGCCGACGTCAGGGTCTCGCCCTTGGCCTGGCGCTCGGCTTCGTCGGCCGAACGGGCGACGTTGACCTGGACCGAGATCTCGACTTCGGCATGCAGGTGCAGGACGACCTTGTGCAGGCCGATCGCCTTGATCGGCGTGTTCAGCTCGACCTGGTTGCGGCCGACGTTGAAGCCTTCGGCAGCCAGCGCGTCGATGATGTCGCGAGCGGCGACCGAACCGTAGAGCTGGCCGGTTTCGCCGGCGGAGCGGACGATGACGAAGGATTTGCCGTCGAGCTTGTCGGCAACCGTCTGGGCTTCCGACTTGCGCTCGAGGTTGCGGGCTTCCAGCGTCGCGCGCTCGGCTTCGAAGCGCTTCTTGTTGGCTTCGTTGGCGCGCAGTGCCTTGCCGAGCGGCAGCAGGTAGTTACGGGCGAAGCCGTCGCGGACCTTTACCGTCTCGCCCATCTGGCCGAGCTTGGAGATACGTTCGAGGAGGATCACTTCCATGTTGGTTCCTTTCTTTGCATTCAGGGTTTGTTGGATTTCGTTTCAGGCTTGGGGCCTGCCGGGGTCAGCGCGATGGTGCGCCGCGTATCCGTCAGGCCGAGAACGAGGACGACGAGCACCGGCAGCGCGAACAGCAGCACCGATGCGTAGGCGAGCCAGAGGGCCGCCAGCCGCCACGGCTTGCCGCGCGTGCGGTAGTGCAGGATGGCGAAGCCGGAGAGCACGAAGCCGGCGCCGAACGTGCCGCAGATCAGTGCGCCGATGATCGCCGGCAGCCCGCCGAGGAAGCACAGGATCAGCCCGCCGAGGAAGACGAAGACGGCGTTGCGGTGCATGCGCACGGCCATCGGCATGTCCTCGCGCGGCCGCAGTCCCTTGCCCGACAGGCGCACGATGGCAGACGCGATGTAGAAGGCGGCAAACAAAAGCAGCACCCACAGCGCGCCCTGCACCAGCGGCAGCGCCATGCCGAAGATCGCCTTCATCTGGGCGATCGTGGCGGCATCGGGATTGTAGAGCGGCTCCTGCTCCTTGAGCGCCGCCAGCATCACCTCGACCATCTGGCTTGCGAGTTCGCCGCTGTAGCCGATGATCGTTCCAACCGCGATCATGCCGAGCGTCACCATGATCGCCAGGTGCGTCAGGATGTTCGACATCGGATACCAGGCGAGCGCATCCTTCGGGCCGCCGATCTCGGAGGCCGGGCGGGCGAGATTGGCGAGGTTGCTGAGCCAGCCGGCCGGGATCAGCGTGATGATGACGATCAGGAGCGCGAAATGCGAGGACGCGAGCGCGGCTGCGACGCAGCCGCCGGCGATGACGGCGATCAGCGCGCTGGCATTGCCCCAGCCGAGCCCGGCAATGAGGATCGGCAGCGCGGAGCCCGCGAACAGGACGATCGAAAGAATCGACTGGACGTTCGCGCTCAGCGAAAGCAGAGCGGCGGTCACACCGGCGACGAGCCCGGTCGCGATCGAGGTCCAGTTCAGGTTCTGCACAGCGCTGTCCTGTCGTTTTCGACAGTTAGAGGAGTTTCCTGACAAACGCCTTGAGGCCGGTTTGCTTCAGGAACGGCTCCCCAACATGGGATTTTGGCCGGGCGCGGCCTGTGGCTGCTCCCGCCGGTGATGTCCGATCCGCGCCCAACGCGGAAGGGAGGAGGGAAGGCGGCGTCCGCCTTCCCTCGAAGTGCTCTGCATGCCGGCCGGGGCCGGCACGCAGGGTCCGCCAGATTAGGCTACGATGTAGGGCAGCAGGCCCAGGAAGCGGGCGCGTTTGATCGCCTGGGCGAGTTCGCGCTGCTTCTTCTGGGAAACGGCCGTGATGCGGGACGGAACGATCTTGCCGCGCTCGGAAATGTAGCGCGAGAGCAGGCGCACGTCCTTGTAGTCGATCCGCGGTGCGTTGGCACCGGAGAAGGGGCAGGTCTTGCGGCGGCGGTGGAACGGGCGGCGTGCCGGAGCGGAAGAAATATCAGCCATTGTCGTTGTCTCCTTCGGCTTCGGTTACGCGCGGTCTTCGCGCGGGGGGCGGTCGCCACGGGGCGGACGGTCGCCGAAGTCGCGGCGCGGGCCACGGTCGCCGAAGTCGCGGCGCGGGCCGCGGTCGTCGCCGTCACGGCGCGGGCGGTCATCGCGGTCGCGCTTCTGCATCATCGCGGACGGGCCTTCTTCGTGGGCTTCGACGGCGATGGTCATGTAGCGCAGGACGTCTTCGTTGATGCGCATCTGGCGTTCCATCTCCTGGACGGCAGCAGCCGGCGCGTCGATGTCCATCAGCGCGTAGTGCGCCTTGCGGTTCTTCTTGATGCGGTAGGTGAGGGACTTCAGGCCCCAGTTCTCGACCCGGCCGACCTTGCCGCCGTTTGCTTCGATCACGCCCTTGTACTGTTCGACGAGAGCGTCGACCTGCTGGGCGGACACGTCCTGGCGGGCCAGGAATACATGTTCGTAGAGAGCCATGTGGCTTTGCCTTTCTTGCGTTTGATCCACACCCGGAAACCGGCGCCAAGCCTCAACGACTGATCTTTGGCCGGAAGGCCGTGCAAGAAAAGCGTTTCATCTATACGGTCGAGAGCGGAGACACGGGAGGCCGGAACGCTTCCGTTCCTGTCGTCGCCCTTTCGGGAAACGGCCCTCCGTCCAGCCACCAGCCGAGAAGACCGGGTGTATTGAACAGCGCGCTTATACGGATTTTTCCGCAGAAGGCAAGGGGCGGAGGCGGCGGGAAACCGGAGGGCCGTCGGCGGATGCGGAGTCCGGGCGGGAACAACATGCCGGAAGCTGCGTTGTTCTCCCCGACGCAACCAAAAAGGAGCGCGGAAACATGCAAGATCCTGTTGAGAACCGACCCGTTCACGAGACCCGCCCGCCGGAGGACCGCACCACCGTGGTCAATACGAGCACGGGTGGAAGCGGAGCCGGCGGCTGGGCCGTAGCGGCGATCGTGGCCGTGCTGGTCGCTGTCGGCGCCTTCTACTTCATGGGCAGCGGCCCCGGCGACAGCGTGGATCCGAACGCCAACACCTCGTCGATCGGCACGCAGGAACCGGCGCCGGCAACGCCGCCGGCAGCAGCCCCGACCGAAGGCGCCGCCGACCCGGCCCCGCAGCCCGTCGAACCGGCTGCTCCGGCAACCGGCCAGTAAAGTCGTTGCATACGGCGGGGGCCTCTCCTGCCGGTCGCGGACCACGTTCAGCGTAAAAGCAGTCCGCAATGCGCAAAGCCCGCCCCTCGTGGCGGGCTTTGTCGTGTCCGCATGACGCTGCCGCCAATTCCCGGTCATCGATGGAAGGACGTTCCTCCCGGTGTTCCGGAGCCGCCCCCTGCCGCCTAACCCTCCTAAGCCTTTTGCCTGATGTGACGGTCGATTGCCAACCGGCCGTCACAGGCACATCATAGTTGTGGAAATAAATAATACACCAATAAATAGAATAACTGTCCCGATCTTCAGAACGAGGAGGCTTCGCCATGGACCACGGCAGCAAGACTTTTGAAGTCACCGCACCCCGCTCGCGATCCTATCAGGGCGGCTTCGGCCGGCTCTTTCCGGATCTCGCCCCCTGGTACCCGATCGGCGTGCCGGAACACAGGCTCGAGGAGCATTTCCTGAAGTTCGCCTCGGAGAGCATGGTGGAGTTTCCCGGCCAGTCGCCGTCCGCTCTCGCCGCCGCGGCCGCCGCCGCCGACCCGAACGTAGTCGAGCCCTTCGATTCCGACATCCCCTCCGGCTATGTCTATTTCGGCCAGTTCGTCGATCACGACATGACGCTGGACGCCACACCGCTCAGTTCCGCCGAGGTCGACCCCAACCGGCTGCACAATTTCCGCACGCCCCGCCTCGATCTGGACTGTCTCTACGGCCAAGGGCCGGCCGCCCAGCCGCACCTCTACGCGCACGATGCCAAAGGGGCGTTCACGGGAAAATTCCTCGTTGCCCCGTTTGATCCCGGCACCTTCGAGGCAGCACCGAACGGCTTTGCCAACGTCCCGCGCACCTTGTCCGACCTTCCGCGGAATGCGGAGAACCGGGCGCTGATCGGCGATCCCCGCAACGACGAGAACGTCATCGTCGCCCAGTTTCACCTGGCGTTCCTGCTGGCCCACAACCGGCTATTCGACCGGGCCACCCGCGCCATGCCGGGCGCCACCGTTGCCGAGCGTTTCGAGGCGGCGCGAAAGACGCTCCGCTGGCTCTACCAGTGGATCGTCTGGAGCGACTTCGTCCGGCGCATCGCCGATCCCGTCGTCCATGCAACGGCGCTGGAGGAGAGGATCCAGCCCGACGGCCGCGTGCTCTGGGAGATGGGCTACAAGGACGACGTCTACGACTGGAAGCAGGATCCGTTCATGCCGGTCGAGTTCTCCGTCGCGGCCTATCGCTTCGGCCACTCGATGGTCCGCAACGCCTATCAGACCAACAGCAACACGCATGTGGCGGGTTTCCGCGTCTTCTTTCCGATCTTCGACGATCACGGCAGGTCGAGTCTCAGGGGCGGCGTGCCGTTCGATCTCGTCCGGGTGCTGCAGTGGGACTGGTTCCTAAAATTCACGACCTCCGGCGGTCCGTTCCCGCAGCGCGCCCGCAAGATCGACACAAAGCTCGCCAATGCCCTGCTGCACCTGCACGAGGACCCGGACGCCCCCGGCAACCCGAAGAAGCTCCTGAACGTGCTGGCGGCGAGGAACCTGGTCCGCGGCGTGCGGATGAAGCTGCCGGCCGGCGACGACGTCGCCCGGCTGTTCGGGCTTCCCCCCGTAGCACTTGCGCAAGATGAGCCGAAGACGCTGTGGTACTACGTGCTGAAGGAGGCGGAGGCGCAAGGGGGCGGCAGGCTCGGCCCGGTCGGCTCGATTGTCGTCGCGGCCACTTTTGCCGGAATCCTGAAGGGCGATCCGTTGTCCTGGCTGAACCAGCAGCCGACATGGGGGCCGCATCGCGATCCCCTGCTGACGGGAAAAAGGGGGGACGGCACGCCGATCGATTTCGGCGAGGATCCGGCAGAGCCCGCGATCGACGCCGACAACGAGATGGACGGCAACAGCGAATGGGGCCTGCCGGCGGTCATCAGGCTGTCGCGGCTTCCGATCGACGGCCCGCCCTTCCGCGACATCACCGTGGTTCCGGCGGCACTGGCGGCCGCCGGTTAGCGCAAATCGGCCACGGGCGGGAGAGGGCTCAGATCGGAGCCGGATACTGCCTGTGGATCCGGGCGATGCCGTCCAGCACGTCTGCGGAGAGCGCGACGTCCGCCGCTGCGATATCGGTCTTCAACTGCTCCATCGTCGTCGCGCCGATGATGACGGAGGCCATGAACGGGCGGGTCAGGCAGAAGGCGAGCGCAAGCTGCGACAGGTCGAGGCCGTGTTCGCGCGCAAGCGCCGCATAGGCCGCGACCGCCGGCTCCTGGTAGGGCTGGTAGCGGCCGCCGAGATCGCCGTTGATGGTCAGCCGCGATCCGTCCGGACGCGCGCCGCCGAGATACTTGCCCGTCAGCAGGCCGGCGGCCAGCGGCGAATAGGCCAGAAGCCCGACGTCTTCGTGATGGGCAAGCTCGGCGAGGTCGAGGTCGAAGCTGCGGTAGAGCAGGTTGTACTCGTTCTGGATCGAGGCCATGCGCGGCAGGCCGAGCGTGTCGGAGAGCTTGAGGAACTGCATCGTTCCCCAGGCGGTCTCGTTGGAGAGCCCGACGGCGCGGATCTTGCCCGCCTTGTGCAGTTCGCCGAGCGTCTCCAGGATTTCCGCCAGTTCCGCGCCAGTCCGGGCGGGGTCCTGGTTCGACGGGTCGTAGGCCCAGGAATGGCGGAAGTGGTAATGGCCGCGGTTCGGCCAGTGCAGCTGGTAGAGGTCGAGGTAGTCCGTGCGCAGCCGCTCCAGGCTGCCCTCGACCGCCTCGAGGATCGCCGCCCGCGTCATCGGGCCGCCGCCGCGAATATAGGAACGCCCGGGACCGGCGACCTTGGAGGCGAGCACCACCTTGTCGCGGTTTCCGCGCGCGGCGAGCCAGGACCCGATGAAGCGCTCCGTGGCACCATAGGTCTCGGGCGAGACCGGCGTGGTCGGATAGAGTTCGGCGGTGTCGATGAAGTTGACGCCGGCGTCGAGGGCATAGTCGAGCTGCAGATGCGCCTCGGCCTCGCTGTTCTGCGAGCCCCAGGTCATCGTGCCGAGGCAGATTTCGGAGACCTTGATGCCGGTCCGGCCGAGAAGATTGTATTTCATGAGCGGAATTTCTGTGCGTGGGCGGCGCGCCCTTGGGCTTGCGCGGCGGAATTGGAAGGACGGCGCAGGCCTGCGCCGCGCCAGAAGGTAAACGCTGGGCCTGCAATTTCAAGTCGGAGGCAGGATGATCGCCGATCGGGCGCAGATGATGCGCCGCATTCTCCCTGAATACCGGCAGGTCGTTCCCCGTCCGGCACGCGCGCAAATCTTGACTCGCTGCCGCATTCCGTGAATGGAGGGGAAAACAACGACGGGAGAAGCCCAATGACCATCGCTTTCACCTTCCCTGGCCAGGGCAGCCAGGCTGTCGGCATGGGCAAGGAACTGGCGGAGACCTATGCGGAAGCGGCTGCCGTCTTCGCCGAGGTGGACGACGCCCTCGGGGAGAAGCTGTCTGCGACCATGTTCGAGGGCCCCGAGGCCGAACTCACGCTGACGGCAAACGCCCAGCCGGCGCTGATGGCCGTCTCCATGGCGATCGTCCGCGTGCTGGAGGCTCGCGGCCTGATCCTGCGCGACACGGTCTCCTACGTCGCCGGCCATTCGCTCGGCGAGTATTCCGCCCTCTGTGCCGCCGGCGCCTTCACCATAGCCGACACGGCCCGGCTGCTGCGCATCCGCGGCAACGCCATGCAGGCGGCCGTCCCCGTCGGCGAAGGCGCCATGGCCGCCATCATCGGCCTCGAGCATGATGAGGTGCAGGCGATCTGCGACGCCTCGCTGGTGCACGGCTCCTGCCAGATCGCCAACGACAACGGCGGCGGCCAGCTGGTGATTTCCGGTGCCAAGCCCGCAGTCGAGCTTGCGGCGCGCACCGCCACCGAGAAGGGCGCCAAGCGTGCGCTGATGCTGCCGGTCTCCGCGCCCTTCCATTCGGCGCTGATGGCGCCGGCTGCCGAGGCGATGCGCGAGGCGCTGGCGGCAGTGGCGATCCGCGAGCCGGTCGTCCCCGTCGTCGCCAATGTCTCCGTCCAGCCCGTCACCGATCCCAAGGAGATCGCCCGGCTGCTCGTCGAGCAGGTCACCGGCCAGGTGCGCTGGCGCGAGACGGTGGAATGGTTCGCCGGCAACGACGTGACCTCGCTTTACGAGATCGGCTCTGGCAAGGTGCTGACGGGGCTTGCGCGTCGCATCGACAAATCCGTCACCGGCTACGCCGTCAACACGGCGACCGATATCGAGAACCTGCTGCAGACCCTCTGCGGCTGACACCCGGGCAGCGGGCCCAAGGGTCCCGCGCGCATCCCAAGGAAAACGGACGACAACCATGTTTGATCTTTCTGGCCGCAAGGCACTGGTAACCGGCGCATCCGGCGGCATCGGCGAGGAAATCGCCCGCTCGCTGCATGCGCAGGGCGCGATCGTCGGCCTGCACGGCACGCGCGTCGAGAAGCTTGAAGCGTTGGCGAACGAGCTCGGCGAGCGCGTGCACGTCTTTCCCGCCAACCTCGCCGACCGCGCCGAGGTCAAGGCGCTCGGCGAGAAGGCCGAGGCCGAGCTCGGCGGCGTCGACATCCTCGTCAACAACGCCGGCATCACCAGGGATGGCCTGTTCGTGCGCATGAGCGACGAGGACTGGGATGCGGTTCTGGAAGTGAACCTGACCTCCGTCTTCCGCCTGACGCGCGAACTGACCCATCCGATGATGCGCCGCCGCTACGGTCGCATCATCAACATCACCTCCGTCGTCGGCGTCACCGGCAATCCGGGCCAGGCGAACTACTGCGCCTCCAAGGCCGGCATGATCGGCTTTTCCAAGTCGCTCGCCCAGGAGATCGCCACCCGCAACGTCACCGTCAACTGCGTCGCGCCCGGTTTCATCGAGAGCGCCATGACCGGCAAGCTCAATGACAAGCAGAAGGAAGCGATCATGGGGGCGATCCCGATGAAGCGCATGGGCACCGGTGCGGAGGTCTCCTCGGCCGTGGTCTATCTCGCCTCTTCGGAAGCGGGCTACATGACCGGCCAGACCCTGCACGTCAACGGCGGCATGGCGATGATCTGACCCGGTCGCGAAAACACCGCGTTGTCGCATGAAAATAGCATGTTGACCGCGGCTTGCGCGGCGATTTTCGGACTTTGCGGCAGACTTAAACCGTGTTAATCGGGCCATGACTGTCAGCAGTCGACCGGGGTATGCAGGCTTTTTGCGGCGCTCTTTGGCGGCGCCCGAGGGCATCTACGGTTGAAAAAGAATTGCCCGGGATCACTTTCATTCCGGGCTTGGTTAGTGCCCCGGCGCCGTGAACGGCGCCGAAGAAAACAAAGGTCGAGGATTTCCGACATGAGCGATATCGCAGAACGCGTAAAGAAAATTGTGATCGATCATCTGGGCGTTGACGCCGACAAGGTCAGCGAAGGCGCGAGCTTCATCGATGATCTCGGCGCGGACTCGCTCGACACCGTCGAACTGGTCATGGCCTTCGAGGAAGAATTCGGCGTCGAGATTCCCGACGATGCGGCAGACTCGATCCTGACGGTCGGCGACGCCGTCAAGTTCATCGAGAAGGCACAGGCCTGATCATGTTTTTCCGGCGGGCCGTGTAAACGGCCCGCCGCGACCCCGCTTGCGGCCAGCACCTGTGTGCGCCGCCTCGGTCCAGGAAAAGACATAGGGTGGATCACCGACGATGAGACGTGTCGTTATCACAGGTACCGGCATGGTATCTCCTTTGGGCTGTGGTACCGAAGTGACCTGGTCCCGCCTTCTCGCCGGCGAGAGCGGCGCCCGTCAGGTGAGCGGCTTCGAGTTCGAGGATCTTCCCGCAAGAATTGCCTGCTACATTCCGACCGGCGACGGCACGGACGGCACCTACAGCGCCGACCAGTGGTTGGAGCCGAAGGAGCAGCGCAAGGTCGATCCCTTCATCGTCTATGCGGTCGCTGCCGCCGACATGGCGCTCGAGGATGCCGGCTGGCATCCGAAGACCGACGAGGAGCAGGTCGCCACCGGCGTCCTGATCGGTTCGGGCATCGGTGGCCTCGAGGGCATCGTCGAGGCAGGCTACATCCTGCGCGACAAGGGCCCCCGCCGCGTCTCTCCCTTCTTCATTCCCGGCCGCCTGATCAACCTCGCCTCCGGCCAGGTTTCGATCCGCCACAAGCTGCGCGGCCCCAATCATTCCGTCGTCACGGCCTGTTCGACCGGCGCGCATGCGATCGGCGATGCTTCGCGCCTGATCGCGCTCGGCGATGCCGACGTCATGGTCGCCGGCGGCACCGAATCGCCGATATCGCGCATGGCGCTCGCCGGCTTCTCCGCCTGCAAGGCGCTGTCGACGCAGTACAACGACGAGCCGACCATGGCCTCGCGCCCCTATGACCGCGACCGCGACGGTTTCGTCATGGGCGAGGGCGCAGGCATCGTCGTCCTCGAGGAGCTCGAGCACGCCAAGGCCCGCGGCGCCAAGATCTATGCCGAGGTGGTCGGCTACGGCCTCTCCGGCGACGCCTACCACATCACCGCGCCCTCCGAGGACGGCGACGGCGCCTATCGCTGCATGCAGATGGCGCTGAAGCGCGCCGGCCTGACCCCCGCCGACCTCGACTACGTCAATGCCCACGGCACCTCGACGATGGCCGACACGATCGAGCTCGGCGCGGTCGAGCGGCTGGTCGGAAACCATGCCGCCAGGCTGTCGATGTCGTCGACGAAGTCGGCGATCGGCCACCTGCTCGGCGCGGCCGGCGCGGTGGAGGCGATCTTCTCGGCGCTCGCGATCCGCGACAACGTCGCGCCGCCGACGCTCAACCTCGACAATCCGGAGGTCGAGACGGCCATCGACCTCGTGCCGCACAAGGCGCGCAAGCGCGAGATCAACGTGGCGCTCTCCAATTCCTTCGGCTTCGGCGGCACCAACGCTTCGCTGGTCCTGCGCCGCTATGCCTGATCCGTCTCCGCGCCGCGGCGAATAGGCCGCGGCGTTGGGCCGTTCGGTCAGGGGATGCCGGGCGAATTCCGGTGACGGCGACGCGCTCGCCGCGCCCGAGGCAACACCGACGACGACTGCGGATCCCGCCCGGGGCGGGTTCCGTTCCTGTTTTTGCCGTATTGGTCTGCCCTAGTGGATCACGCGTTCGTGTGGGGTCATCGGGGCGCAGCTACAATAAACATCTGCGCATGATTCTTCTCCGCCCGACTGTCGCGGGGTGCGCGCGGGCAGGGAGGAGCGGACCAACATGGCCAGATCATTCGAGGAGTGTCCGTGAGCGACAATAACGATTCCAGCGACATGACCTTCGGTCGCGGCGACAATGCCAGCAAGGGGCCGATCATCCCGAAGTCGGCAAACGAGGTGCTGCGTCCCGAGCAGGTCCCGCACCCGCCGCGCCGCTCGCGCAAGGCGCGCAGCCAGCTGGTCATCTTCCTGAATTTCGTCATGACCGTCATCGTGCTGGTCACGGTGGCCGCGGCCGGGATCTTCTATTACGCGCTCGACACCTACGAGAGGCCCGGTCCGCTGGAGACCAACACCAACTTCATCGTCCGCAACGGCGCCGGCCTCAACGAGATCGCCGCCAGCCTCGAGCGCAACAACGTCATCACCGACAGCCGCGTCTTCCGCGGCATGAGCCGCATCTACCTGCAGGACGAGGTGCTGAAGGCCGGCGAATACGAGATCCGCGCCAATGCCTCGATGCACGACGTGCTGGAACTGCTGAAGTCCGGCAAGTCCATCCTCTACAGCGTCTCGGTACCCGAGGGCCTGACGGTCAAGCAGGTGTTCCAGCGCCTGTCGGACGATCCGGTTCTGGAGGGCGACCTTCCCGCAGAGCTTCCGGCCGAGGGCTCGCTGATGCCCGACACCTACAAGTTCTCCCGCGGCACCAAGCGCGCCGACATCCTCCAGCAGATGCTGGGCGCCCAGAAGGCGCTGGTGGCGCAGATCTGGGATCGGCGCGACGACGGCCTGCCGATCGCGACCGAGGCCGAACTGGTGACGCTCGCCTCGATCGTCGAGAAGGAGACGGGCAGGGCGGACGAGCGCCCCCGCGTCGCCTCGGTGTTCATCAACCGCCTCGAAAAGAACATGCGCCTGCAGTCCGACCCGACGATCATCTACGGGATCTTCGGCGGCGACGGCAAACCGGCCGACCGGCCGATCCTGCAGTCCGACATCGAAAAGCAGACGCCCTACAACACCTACGTGATCAGGGGCCTGCCGCCGACGCCGATCGCAAATCCGGGGCGCGCCGCACTCGAGGCGGTGGCCAATCCGTCCAGGACCGACGACCTCTACTTCGTCGCCGACGGCACCGGCGGCCACGCCTTCGCCGAAACGCTCGACGACCACAACGCCAATGTCCGCCGGTGGCGCAAGCTGGAGGCCGAGAAGGCCGCCGAGGCCGCCAAGGAGGCGCAGGACGCCGGACAGGCGACCAGCCAGTGACGATGCCGGGGGCGGCGCGTCCGCCTCCGCCCGCCGCATCGGCTGTGTGTTGTCGACGGACCCCACGCTTTTCCTCCCGGAAAGAGCTATAAGAAAAGGGAGCGCGCTGCGGCTGATTCCGCAGGCGCCGCATCCAGCTCGAGCGGAGATCGCCATGCCTTTGCAATCCATGACCGGGTTCGCGCGAAGCGAGGGGACGAGCGGCCGTTGCCGCTGGGCCTGGGAGCTGCGCTCGGTCAACGGCAAGGGGCTCGACCTGCGCATCCGCCTGCCGCAGGGTTTCGAGCACTTCGAGCCGGCCGTGCGGCAGAAGGCGGCGGCCGTCTTCACCCGCGGCAACATGCAGATCGGCCTTTCCGTCTCGATCGCCGAGCCGCAGGTGCAGCCGGTGGTCAACCAGGGGGCGCTCTCGGCGATCCTGTCGCTGCGCGAGCAGCTTGCCGGCATCGTCGACCCCGCCCCGCTGCGGCTGGACACGCTGCTTTCGGTGCGCGGCGTGGTCGATTTCCGCGAGGCCGAGGAGAGTGAGGACGAGCGTGCGCGCCGCGATGCCGACATCGCCGCGGGCCTCGATGCCGCCGTCGAGCGCCTGCTTGCCATGCGGCAGGGCGAGGGCGGTGCGCTGCAGCAGGTGCTTTTTGCGCAGGTCGGCCGGATCGCCGAGCTGGCCGCCCTCATCGAGGCCGACGACAGCCGTGGCGTCGAGGCGATCGCCGGGCGGCTTGCCCAGCAGGTCCAGATGCTGATGCAGGGCAATGGCGGCCTCGACCGCGACCGGCTCTACCAGGAGGCCGTTCTGCTCGCCACCAAGGCGGACCTGCGCGAGGAGATCGACCGGCTGGGCGCCCATGTCCGCGCCGCGGGCGAGCTGCTGGCGGCCGACCACCCGGTCGGAAGAAAGCTGGACTTCCTTGCACAGGAATTTAACCGGGAAGCGAATACCATCTGCTCCAAGTCCAACGCCGCCGCCGTCACGGCCGCCGGCATCGAACTCAAGGTCGTGATCGACCAGTTCCGCGAACAGATACAGAATTTGGAGTAGGCCATGACCGCGCCGCAGAAGTCCCAACCGATCCAGATTGCCCGGCGCGGGCTGATGCTGGTGATTTCCTCGCCCTCGGGCGCCGGCAAGTCGACGATCGCCCGCAACCTTCTGGAACGCGATGCGGGGATCAGCCTGTCGGTCAGCGTCACCACCCGGCAGCGCCGCCCGAGCGAGATCGCCGGCCATCACTATCATTTCATCGACCGGGGCGAATTCGACATGCTGCGCGATTCCGACGCGCTTCTGGAATGGGCCGAGGTGCACGGCAATTTCTACGGCACCCCGCGCAAGCCGGTCGAGGAGGCGATGGCCGCCGGTCGCGACATGCTGTTCGACATCGACTGGCAGGGCGCGCAGCAGTTGCAGGAGAAGATGGCGGCGGACGTGGTCTCGATCTTCATCCTGCCGCCGTCGATGACCGAGCTGCAGTCGCGCCTGCACCGCCGCGCCGAGGACACCGAAGAGGTGATCGCGACGCGGCTCGCCAATTCCCGCGCCGAGATCGAGCACTGGCATGAATACGACTACGTCATCCTCAACGACGACCTGACGGCCGCCTTCGACGCCGTGCAGAGCATCGTCAAGGCCGAGCGCCTGCGCCGCGACCGCCGCCACGGCATGTTCGACTTCGTCTCGAAACTCTTGACCGAGAAGCCGGCACTTTGAGGGTGAGATCGGCAGCGAAATGACGCTTCAGGGGCGATTGTCGGCCGCATTGCCTGGTTTTCAAACGATCCTGAGTGCCGCGAGGTCGCCCTCTTCAAGGATGGCCAGGTTCGCGTCGATTTTCTCGAGGGGCCAATGCCACCAGGCAATATCGAGAAGCGCGCTGACGGTCTCGGCGGGATAGCGCATCCGAATGACCGTAGCCGGATTCCCTCCGACAACTGCGTAAGGTGGAACGTCGCGGGCGACGACGGACCCGGCAGCGATGATCGCGCCTGAACCGATCTGCACGCCCGGCATGATCGCTGCGTTATGGCCAATCCAGACGTCGTGCCCGACCACCGTATCTTTGACCGGCAGGTCCTTGTAGCCGAAGGTCTCGGGCCTGAAGATGCGGAATGGATAGGTGGTAAAGCCCGTCATCGGATGATTGGCGGAACTTGTGATGAAATAGCTTCCCCTGGCGATCTGGACAAAACTGCCGATGATCAACCGCTCGCGGACGCTGTGACCGAGATAGGGCGCGAGTATTTCGGCAGTGTCCTCCGGCTCGCCGGAGTGGGTGAAATAGCTGTATTCGCCGATCTCCATGCGCGGATGGCTGATAACGTTCTTGAGGTGGACAGTGTCGCGATAGAGCGTTTCGTCCGGCAGGGTGATTGGGTGCGTTGCATTCGCATCGAGAAGAGGCATCAAAATCACCGTTCAGAGCAAGGCTGGCAGTCGGAAGACCGAGGCTAGCCCCTTGGGAGCGAGGGAATCCATCCCGCGACCCGAATGCTCCGATGAATAATTCGAATGGTGTTGCGCTTGACGCTTTGGCGATCGGATCGTCGGCTGCTCAGAGGCTGTTCGCCAGCGTCACGAATTCCTCGACCGACAGCGTTTCCGCCCGCCGTTGCGGGTCGATCCCTGCTTTTGCCAGCAGCGCCTCGCCGCCGAGCGCTTTCAGGCTCTGGCGCAGCATCTTGCGGCGCTGGCCGAAGGCCGCCTGGGTGACGCGCTCGAGTGCTGCGGCCGGGCAGGGCAGGGGATCTGCGACCGGCTCGAGATGGACGACCGAGGAGGTGACCTTCGGCGGCGGCACGAAGGCCTGCGGCGGCACGTCGAAGGCGAGCCGCGCCTGCGTCCGCCAGCCGGCCAGCACCCCGAGGCGGCCATAGTGGTCGTCGTCCTCCCGGGCAACGATGCGCAGGCCCACCTCGCGCTGGAACATCAGCGTCAGCGACCGGTAGAACGGCGGCCACGCCTTCGGCAGCAGCCAGTTCACCAGCAATTGCGTGCCGACATTATAGGGCAGGTTGGCGATGATGCGGACCGGCTCGCCCGCAGGCACCAGCGCCTCGAAATCGACCTTCAGCGCGTCGCCCTCGATCACGCTCAGCCGGCCCGGATAGTGGTCGGAGATCTCCTGCAGCGCCGGCATCGCGCGGGCGTCGCGTTCGATGGCGATCACATGCTTCGCCCCGAGCGACAGGATCGCGCGCGTCAGCCCGCCCGGACCGGGGCCGACCTCGATGACGGTGCAGTCCTCCAGCGGCCCGGCGGTGCGGGCGATCTTCTGGGTCAGGTTGAGGTCGAGCAGGAAGTTCTGGCCGAGTGACTTCTTCGCGTCCAGCCCGTGGCGCTGGATCACCTCGCGCAGCGGCGGCAGTCCGTCGATTGCCGCCATCAGCCTTCGCCCCGCAGCGCCGCCGCACCTTCGTGCAGCGCGAGTTCCCGGGCGAGCCGCAGCGCCGCCAGCAGGCTGTCCGGCTTCGCCTTGCCCGTGCCGGCCAGCGCGAACGCGGTGCCGTGGTCGGGCGAGGTGCGGATGAAGGGCAGGCCGAGGGTGGCGTTCACCGAATCGTCGAAGCCGAGCGCCTTGGCCGGGATCAGCGCCTGGTCGTGATACATGCAGATCGCCACGTCATAGGTGGCACGCGCAGCCTCGTGGAACATGGTATCGGCCGGCAGCGGCCCGAAGGCGTCGATGCCCGCAGCCTTCAGCCGCGCGATCGCCGGCGCCACCACGGCGTCGTCCTCCACCCCCAGCGCCCCGCCTTCGCCGGCATGCGGGTTCAGGCCGGCGACGGCCAGCCGCGGCGCGGCGATGCCGAAGCGCTGGCGCAGATCGTTCGCCGTCACAAGCGCCGTCTCGAAGACGAGGTCTTCGGTCAGTGCCGCCGGAACGTCCTTCAGCGGAATGTGGATCGTGACAGGAACGCTGCGCAGCTTCGGCCCGGCAAGCAGCATGACCGGCAGGACCGGCCGGCCGGTCGCGCGCGTGGCGAGGGCGGCGAGATATTCGGTATGGCCGGGGAAGGGGAAGCCGGCGTCGTAGAGCACCGCCTTGGCGATCGGGTTCGTCACCACCGCCGCGCATCGTCCCGCCATCGTCAGCGTCACCGCCGTCTCGATCGCGCCGATGATCGCACCGGCATTGCGCGACGACGGTGCGCCGGCAAGGGCGGGTTCGGCAAGACGGACCGGCAGGACGGGAATGGCGTCGTCGAATACGGATGCGGCGGTCTCGGGGGTCGCCTCCGCGATCGCCGCCTCGGTTCCGAGCGCCTTCGCACGGTCCGCAAGCGCCTCCGGGTCGCCGATGAAGAGAAAGGCCGGCAGGCCGAGGGTCCGGCGCGCGGCCCAGAGCGCGAGCGTGATGTCGAGACCGATCCCGGACGGGTCGCCCATCGTAAGGGCCAGCGGGGGAGCGGTCACAGCGGTCATGGATGCGGTTTCTGTCAAGGAGGCACCGGCGCGACAGGGGCGCACCGGCGCTCTAAAGGGATCAGCGGTTGACGATCTGCGCCTTGCTGCGCAGCTCATCGAGATATTTCTGGCTGTTGCTGTCTTCCTTCTCGCCGCCGCCCTTACCGAGTTCCTCGGCGCGGAAGACCATCTCGGCCGCCATGTCGTCATTGACCTCGCGCTTCTTGCAGATGCCGAGATACTCGACGCCGCGCGGCGTCACGCGCGTGCCGGTCGTGTTGCCCTGGGCCTTCTCGATCAGCGGCTTCCAGTCTTCCGGCAGCTGCGGGGCGAGCACGCGGCCGAGTTCCTTGATCGATACGTCGTGCATGGTCGCCGCGAAGATCTTGGCGTCGTCGCAGCCCGGATATTTCGAGCGCGAGGCTTCCGCCTCGGCCTGGCGCTTGCCGAGAATGGCGCTGCGGCGCTTCTCCGGAACGACGAAGATCACCTGCTGCAGGAAATATTCGGTGGTGGACGGCTTCTGCCCGCCGCTTTCCTGCATGCGCTCCACCAGCGACTTGCCGCCGGGACCGTTGCCGTAGCGGGCGTTGACCACCCGCGGCCAGCTCATCTGCACGGCGATGTACTGCTTGAAGTGATCCGAGCCGACGCCGGCCTGGTCGAGGATCTTGTTGAGCTGGTCCGTCGACAGCTTGTTGCCGGAGGCGAAGCGGGCATAGGACGCGTCGACGTCCGCCGTGCTGACCGACATCCTCAGACGCGCGATCTCGCTGCGCTTGAGCGTCTCGTCGATCAGTTGCTGGCGCGCGATCTCGCGCGTGCTCTTGGTCCGCTGGAGTTTCAGGAAGGCCGCCCGGCGGCTGACGTCGCCCGAGGTGATGGCCGAACCGTTCACGACGGCCTCGACCCCGGTTGCCGCGACGGCCGGGCCTGCGAAAGGCGGCGCGACGGTTGCCGTGGCCGCAAGGATGACCGTGCCGAGAGCCATCGCCCGCATCATTGACATCATGTTCCTCATGCCCATCCCTTTCCGTGGCTCGGCGCGCCGTCCGCATCCCGTCGGGATGCCCGCGTGCCGGTCCGGAGAGCGTTGCAGTGTGCCGCTGCGCGCGCTCCCGCCGTTTCCTCTACGCGAGATTGCGCAAATCAACTTTCCCGCGCGTCGCGTCCTTCTCGCGGCCATTTGCATAATACATGCGGCCAAACGATGACAAGTGCGGTCCGAGCGGGCTTGCCTGCTCAGTAATCGTCAAACCCGTCGAGGGTCGTATCGCCGACGTTGATGTCTCCCAGCGTGCGGAAGCTCAGGCGGGCGCCGATCGACCAGTCGTTCGCAATCGTGGAGCCGGTGTCGCGCGTGTTCTCGTAGACGATCGAGAAGATCGTGTCGCGGTCGTCATAGGTCAGGCCGACACCGCTGCGCGCCAGGTTGCTGTTGTTGATGTCGTAGGTCAGCGAGCCGAACACCGACCAGTAGTCGCGGAACTTGAGCGCGCCGATGGTCTGCACTTCGTCGTTGTCTTCCGGGAAGCCGTAGTCCGGCTGGGCTGCGATGCGGGTGTAGGTCAGCGCGGCCTGCAGGCGGTAGTTCTCGAAACCGACGCGCGTGTCGGTGCGGCGCACCGACAGGTCCTTGCGGTCCATGCGGGCGCTGTAGGAGAGGGCCCAGCCGAGCGGCGTGTCGAGGCCGGCCATGCCGACATAGTCGGAACTGTCGGTCTCGAGGCCGGAATTGGCGCCGGCATTGACGAGGTCGTCGGTCGCAAACGAGTTCTGCCCGGAAAGCTGGTAGGACTGGCCGAAGAGGCTGCGCATCGTGTAGCCGTTGTCGAAGCTTCCTGTATAGCGGAAGCCGACATTGGCGCGGGTGCCGCCCTCGATCCGGTCGTAGCCGGAGAACTTGTCGCGCTCGAACAGGTTGGTCGCGTCGAAGACGAAGCTCTGCGCGTCCTCGTTCGGCAGCCCGCCGGCATGCTGCTCGTCGGGACGGACATAGACCTGCGCGATCGGCTCGAACACGTGGCTGCTGCCCGCCGTCGTCAGGAGGATCGGATAGCGCGCCTCGAGGCCGGCCGTCACCATGCCGCGCGTGGCGCTGTCGTCGGTGTCGAAATTGCCGTCGTAGCGGGAGCCGGGATCGGTCATGTCGAGGCGAAGCGCGTCGCCGCGCGCGGCGAGAAGCGGGGTCACGACGAGGCCGCCGGGCACCACGTACTGGCGCTTCCACTCCATCTCCGTCGTCAGCCGCGAGGTGCCGCCCTCGAGGCCGGGGAAGCGCCAGGACGAGCCCGCATGGTAGCGGTCGAGACGGTCGCGCTCGACATTGGTCAGGTTCACGGTCGCGCTGAGCTGGCCGCCGAAGACCGGATTGGGCGCGATGTATTCGTAGTCGAACGACTGCGGGACCGCCTGCTGCCGCTCGGCGACGTCGTCCGGATCCGCGTCCTGGACGTCGAAGTAGAAGGCGCGCAGGTCGAGGAAGTTCCGCTTGCCGAGTCCCGTGAGGTAGACCTGGTTGCGGATGATGCGGTCGTCGTAGCCCGTCAGGTCGTAGGTGCGGGCGAAGTTGTTGTCGGTCTGGGACATCACGTCCCAGCCGAACGCCCAGCGCGGGTTGATCTGGAACACGCCTTCGGACGCGATCATCGCGCGACCGTCGACCTCGCGGTCGCTCGTCCCGGCGGTGAAGCGCTCCGGCTGCATCTGGCTGATGCCGGCCGCCCGCAGCGTCACCAGCCCGCTATGGAACTGCTTGCGGAATTCGCCCTCGAGCAGGAAGCCCTGGCTCGTATAGACGTTGGGCGTGATCGTCGCATCCATGTCGGGGGCGATGGCGATGTAATAGGGAACGCCGACGCCGAGCCCCAGCTTCTGCGTGAAGCTGAACTTCGGGAAAAGCACGCCGGTCTTGCGCTTGACGGTGTGGTCCGGAACCTCGAGCCAGGGGAAATAGGCGATCGGCTTGCCGAACATCTCGAAACGCGCATGCTCGAGCCGGACGGTGTGCGTGCGCCCGTTCTGCACGACGCGCTCGGCCTTGATCTGCCAGAGCGAGCGGTGCGTCGGGTCGGTCGCGCACGGCGTACAGGCGGTGTAGACGCCGTGGTTGAGGATCATTTCCTCGCCGTTGACGCGTTCGCCGCTCGTCGCCGCGATCTTCGTCAGGTCGGTCGTCTCGATCCGCAGCGAATTGGCGAAGCCGTTGGCGAAATCGTCGGAAAGGGTCAGTTCCTGCGCATAGACCTTGTTGCCGGTCGGCTCGATGAACTCGATGTCGCCCACGGCGCGCAACTGGCCGGTCGTCTGGTCGTAGATCACCTGCTTGGCGACGAGCTGGTAGCCGCCATAGTTGATCTGCACGGCGCCGCGCGCAGTCACCGTGTCGGCGTCCCTGTTATAGACGAGTTCGTTGGCCGCCAGGATGAGCTTGGCATCGGGCGAAATGTTCGGTGCGAGCTGATCGACATTGGACGACTGGGCGCGCGCCGGCAGCGCAGCCATGGGCGCAAGCGCGCACAGGGCGACACCGGCAAGCAGCGCGGTCGCGATCCAAGTCTTACGTTCGCGGTTGCCTGCCGCCACTAGCCGTCCTCCTGGTGCAGCAGGATCGTTGCACCCAGCGACATTGCTACGACAACTGGGAGCCAGGCCGCAACAAACGGTGGGACTATTCCACTGCTTCCGAATGCTTTCACAAGCACGGTGACGACATAAAGCATGAAGCCGGAGAGGATGCCACCCAGAATCACCGCACGTGATTGATTAAACCTGCTAAATTTTAACGATACGCTAGCCGCGATCAGGGTCATTGCAACCAGGAGAAGTGGCAGCGAAAGCATCGAATGGAGCTGCGTTTCGAGCGGCTCGGTGGCGAACCCGAACGACTTCGCCGCTTCGATCTTCCTCGGCAGGCTGAAAAACGAAACGGAATCAGGTTTTTCGAGGCTTTCCTGCACGAACTCCTGTCTCAAATTGGTTTCGAGTTGTGCCGAAGGGGAACGCCTGGGCAACTCGCCGTTGCGTGTCTCCAGCACGTTGTTAAGCTCCCAGTAACCATCTTTCAGGATTGCCGAATCGGCGTCCTGCCGAAAGCTGATGCGGCCGTCCTTGTCGAAATGGATGATCGAGACGTTCAAGAGCCGCGTTCCGTTGTCCTCGACGGCCTTGGCGCCGATGATCGCGTCGTCGTCGCCGTGGCGCTGGCGGATCCACGGGATGCCGGATCCGGCCGACTTCCGGTTCGAGCCCCACTCCGCCTCCAGCACCTGCGCCTGGCGCGTGCCCCAGGCGGCGATCGGGTTCAGCACGGTCACCGCCAGCACGCCGAACAGGAAGGCGCCGATGGCGAAGGGGCGCAGGAACTGCCAGACCGAGACGCCGGCGGCGCGCGTCACCACCAGTTCATAGCGCCGGTTCAGCGAGATCAGCGCCGCCATGCCGGCAAAGAGCGCGACGAAGGGGATGGTCTGCATCAGGATCATCGGAATGCGCAGAACCGTCATCACCAGCCCGCTGAAGGCGGTATATTTCGGCAGGCCGCCCATGCGGCTGGCGGTCTCGCTGAAATCGATGATGAAGACGAGCGCGAAGATCCCGATCAAAAACCAGATCGTCGTCACGATGTAGCGGCGGAAGAAATAGAGGGCGAGGGTAGGGATCATGGCTGCGGTCCGTTGCTCGTGGACGCCGCGCCGGATCGGCCGGGCAGGCGCGCGGCAAGCCTGTCGCGCAACTCGACCAGCCGTGTCCGCAAGGAGGCGGGCAATTCGAGGCTCTTGTGGCGCGACAGCTGGCGGATGGCCAGTGCGGCCACGGCGATCGGGATCAGGTACATGAAGGGGATCGCCAGCCGCGACGATTCGGCCGCACTTCCGGCATAGAAGATCGCCCAGCGGATGGCGAGCGCGACGAGCAGCGCCGAGATCATCGGATGGACGCGTGCCTCGCGGTGGGAGCGGGCGTCGACGCTCGCGACGAGCGCCACCAGGCCGAACAGGATCGGCAGCGTCCACTCGGTGAAGCGGCGATGCAGCTCGGCCGTGAACGCGCCGGGATTGCGCTTGACCTGCTCGTCTTCCGGGTCGGGGTTCAGCAGGAACGGCAGGTCGCGGTCCTTGGCGCGGATGGTCGCCTCGCCGGCGCGCTGGGTCAGGTCGGCGAGGTCGAAGGCGTAGGAATCGAACTTGATGATGGAGACGTCGCCGTTCGGCAGCTTCCGCTGCACCTCGCCGTCGTTCATCACCAGCGCCGAGGTCTTCTCGTCGATGGCGCCTTCGCGGGCATAATAGACGTATTCCACCTTCGGATCGCGGGTATCGGCCACGAACAGGCCCTCGAGCACGCCGCCGCCCTTGCGGCGGCTGACCTGGACGTAGAGCCCGTCCGTCACCTTGCGGAAGGCGTTCTCCTGGATCACCGAGGAGAGCATGTCCGCATGCGCCGTCGCCACCATCTGGCGCACGGCCATGCGCGAATAGGGTTCGACGAAATTGTCGACCGCAAAGGAGATGATGCTGAGCGCGATGCCGAGATACATGACCGGGCGGATGATCATCATCCGCGAGCTGCCCGCCGCGTTCAGCACGGTCAGCTCCGAATCGGCATTCATCGCCGTCAGCGTCTGCGCCACGCCGATGACATAGGCGAACGGCAGGATGATCGGAATGACCGAGGGCAGGATCAGCGTGGCGAGCGTCAGGAACGCCAGCATCGACTGGCCGCTGTCGGTCACGAGATTGACGTTCGTCAGCGCCTGCGTCGTCCAGACGATGCCGAGCAGCGGCAGGAGCGTGCCGAGGAACATCAGCGACGTGCGACGCAGGATGTAGCGTTCAATCAGCTTCATATGTGTTCCGAACCGGGGTCCCGTTCCTGTTGTCTGTTGGTCGTCCGGTCACCCGGTGGAAGCCGATCGGTCCCGCCGGTCGACGGAAACGCTCGAGCCCATATAGGCTGTCATTCGGCCGGCACCAGACCGGCGCGGCCCCTATGCCATGGAAATTTGCCGCGAACAAACCCGCGTGTCCGGTTTTAAACCGGGCGCTGCATCTTGCCAAGCGCCGCAAAAGCGACAAGGAATTGCCGACAGTCATCGTCGCAACCCGGGATTCCGGGTCGCCAGCGACCGGATTCCTCGATCGCATACCCTTGGAGCAGACCATGTCCCAGAAGTTCGATGTCAATTTTGTGAAGGCGGCGAAGCCCGCGGGCGGGACGGCAATCGTCCTGCAGGCGCAGGATTCCATCGGCGCACCGGCCGACGCCGACCCCGCAGGCGTCGTCGCCCGGGCGGCGGACGTCGGGCGCTTCAGGGGCAAGGCGCTGAAGAGCCTCGATATCGTCGCGCCGCACGGCTCGCCGTTCGACCGAATCATCCTGGTCGGCCTCGGCGATCCGGCCAAGATCGTCGCGCACGACTGGCTGAAGGCCGGCGGCGTCGCGGCCGCAAAGGCCCGCGACGCCGAATCGGTGTCGATCTATCTCGACGCGGCCGGCGTCGAGGTCGGCGGTCAGGCCGCTGCCGATTTCGCCCTCGGCCTGCTGCTCGGCGCCTACCGGTTCGATACCTACAAGACCAAGAAGGACGAGGACGAGCAGAAGGCCAACGGCAAGAAGCCCGTCAAGGTCACGATCGTCACGGCTGCAGCCGCTGCCGCGAAGAAGGCCTTTGACGAGAGCGAGGCGATCGCCGGCGGCGTCCTGCTTGCGCGCGATCTCGTCAACGAGCCGGCCAACGTGCTCGGCCCCGTCGAGTTCGCCGCCAAGGCCAAGGCGCTGGAAAAGCTCGGCGTCGAGGTGGAGATCCTGACGGAGCGCGAGATGAAGCGGCTCGGCATGGCGGCGCTATTGGGCGTGGCCCAGGGCTCCGCCCGCCCGCCGCGGCTTGCGGTCATGCAGTGGAACGGCGGCAAGCCCAAGGACAAGCCGATAGCCTTCGTCGGCAAGGGCGTCGTCTTCGACACCGGCGGCATCTCGATCAAGCCGGCCGCCGGCATGGAGGACATGAAGGGCGACATGGGCGGCGCCGCAGCCGTCATCGGCCTGATGCACACGCTCGCCGCCCGCAAGGCCAAGGTCAACGCCGTCGGCATTCTCGGCCTGGTGGAGAACATGCCTGATGGTAACGCCCAGCGCCCCGGCGACATCGTCACCTCCATGTCCGGCCAGACGATCGAGGTCATCAACACCGATGCCGAGGGCCGGCTCGTGCTCTGCGACGCGCTCTGGTATTGCAACGAACGCTTCAAGCCGCAGTTCATGATCGACCTCGCGACGCTGACCGGCGCGGTCATGGTCGCGCTCGGCAGCCACCATGCGGGCCTGTTCTCCAACGACGACACGCTTTCCGCCCGGCTGACGGCGGCCGGCCTTGCCACCAACGAGCGGGTCTGGCGCCTGCCGCTCGGCCGGGAATACGACAAGATGATCGACAGCAAGTTCGCCGACATGAAGAACACCGGCGGCCGCTCTGCCGGCTCGATCACCGCCGCCCAGTTCCTGCACCGCTTCGTCAAGGACACGCCCTGGGCGCACATCGATATCGCCGGGACCGCCATGGGCTCGCCGGCTGACGAGATCAACCAGTCCTGGGGCTCGGGCTTCGGCGTGCGGCTGCTCGACGAACTGGTGCGGGCGCAATACGAGAGCTGACCCGCGTTGAGCGAGATCCTGTTCTACCACCTGACCGAATCGAAACTGGAAGACGCCCTGCCACCGCTGCTCGACAAGAGCCTCGAGCGCGGCTGGCGGGTCGTCGTCCAGACCGGCACGGCCGAGCGGCGCGACGCGCTTGACACGCATCTTTGGACCTGGCGCGAGGACAGCTTCCTGCCGCACGGCACCGACGAGCAACCGAACCCCGCCGACCAGCCGGTGCTGCTGACGACAGGCCCCGACAACGCCAACGCCGCGACCGTCCGCTTCCTCGTCGACAACGCCGAACCGCCGCCGCTCGACGCCTACGACCGCGTCATCTTCATGTTCGACGGCCACGACCAGCCCGAGCTCGACGCTGCCCGCAGCCAGTGGAAACGGCTGAGAGGCGAGGGCCACCAGCTGACCTACTGGCAGCAGAACAACGACGGTCGCTGGGTGAAGAACGCCTGAGGGGCAGGGCACGGTCGGAACGGACGCCGGTAGTCAGTCAGAAGAGCGGGCGGAGAAGCATCTCCGCGCCGAGCGCCAGGAGGCAGATCAGGAACCAACGGCGAAACGCGGCCGGCTCTATTCGCGCGCGGATGGCCTGCCCGGCCCACATGCCGGCCAGCGCCGGCGCCACGGCGAGCGCCGAGGTGCCGAGGTTGCCGGCATCGAGGGCGCCGTGCCATGCGAGCCCCGCCGCCAGCGCCACCGTCGAGACGGTAAACGACAGCCCGAGCGCCTGCACGAGGTCGTCGCGATCGAGGGCGAGCGATTGTAGATAGGGAACGGCGGGGATGACGAAGATGCCGGTGGCACCGGTGACGATCCCTGTCACCAGGCCCGTGAGCGGCGACAGCCACCATTCCACCGCCCGCGGCACCGGAGGCGCGCGCAGCAGCAGTGTGGTCAGCGCGTAGAGGGCCAGTATCCCGCCGAGGGCGGAGGTGGCGGCGGAACCCGGAAGACGGCTCCCGGCGATCAGCGACGACCCGCCGATCGTGCCGAGCGCAACGGCTGCCATCATCGGCCAGAGCCGAAGGACGACGGTGCGCAGGCTGGGGCCTGCGAACAATTGCCAGACATTGGTGACGAAGGACGGCACGATCAGCAGCGCGGCCGCGGCGACCGGCGAGAGCAGCGTGCCGAGCAGCCCCATCGCCACCGTCGGCAGCCCCATCCCCGTCACGCCCTTCACGGTCCCCGCCAGGAAAAAGATCGTGCCCACGATCAGGGCAAGCTGTAGCGATGCGTCCATGCCTGCCTGATAGCAAATCAGCCGCGGGCGACAATGCGGAAGATCCGTGGCCAGGCTTCGGCTGGAACGAAGGCTGAATTCGCGGTAGCATCGTCGCATGCGATTTGACCTGATCGATCTCCGCCTCTTTCTCGCCGTGGCCGACACCGGCAGCATCACCCATGGCGCGGCGAAGATCGGCCTGTCGCTGGCTGCCGCGAGCGAACGGCTGCGCGCGATGGAGGAAGAGGGGCGGGTCAGCCTGCTGGAACGTCGTCGCCACGGCGTGGCGCTGACCGCGGCCGGCGAGGCGCTGGTCCATCACGCCCGCCTGATCGGGCAGCAGATGGCGCAGATGCGCGGCGCGCTGAGCGAACATGCCATCGGCGTGCGGGCGACCGTGCGCGTGCTGGCCAACACCGCCGCCATGACCGAGGTCCTGCCGGCCCGGATCGGACCGTGGCTGGCCGCCAATCCGTCCGTCGACGTCGATCTGGAAGAGCGTCAGAGCGTCGACATCGCCCGGACGGTCACTGGTGGCCTTGCCGACCTCGGCATCCTGTCGGAGGCGGTGGACACGGGAAATCTGCGGCTGCACCGGTTCGCCACCGATACGCTGGTGGTCATCGCCGCACCGCAGCGCCGGCTGGCGGCGCCGGTCCGGTTCACGGATCTCATCGGCGAGGATTTCGTCGGTCTGGTCGACGGGGCGCTGCAGGGCCATGTCGAAGGGCAGGCCGAGCGCCTTGGCAAAAGGCTGAACGTGCGCATCCGGGTGCGGACGTTCGAGGGCATCGGCCAGCTGGTGGCAAACGGGGTCGGCATCGGCATCGTCCCGCAGACGGCTGCCCGGCGCCTGCGCCGATCGCTGCACCTTTCGGTCGCTGTCCTTGGCGAACCCTGGGCGATCCGCAGGCTCGTCATCTGCCACCGTGCGGACGGATTGACCAACCCGGCCCGCCGGCTGCTCGAACATCTGGCTGCGACGGCTGCATAGGCCGGCGCCAGAGGTCCCTGGCGCCGTCGCATGAGGACCAGGCGCCTCAGTCGTAGAACGCATCCACGAACTTGCGCCGGCCCAGCATGAAGGCGTCGGCGACGTGGCGGAGCGGCGCGAGGTCGACGTCGGACCTGCCGGCGTGCACGATCTCGGCGAAGCGCTTGTAGAGCATCGGATATTCCTGCTCGGGCTCCTCGTGCTTCAGCACGCCGTCGATCGAGAGCTTCGCGCCCCCCTCGGAGAGCACCATCTCGCCGTCGTCGGTCGCAGCGACAATGTCCCAGCTCTGCTTGCCGGTCTGGCGCCAGTCGAACTCGGCGGAAAGGTCGAGACCGTGGGCATCGGTGAAGGTGATGGCGGCCGCGATCGGCGCGTCGCGGTTTTCCGGGAATTCCAGCGTTGCCTTGGTGATGAACACCGGCCGCGGCAGGATGTGGGTGACGATCGACAGCGCATTGATGCCGGGATCGAAGACGCCGAGGCCGCCCGCCTGCCAGATCCAATCCTGGTTCGGATGCCAGTGGCGGACATCTTCCTTCCAGACGACCTTCATCGAGCGGATGACGGTAGAATCGAGAAACGCCTTGGCCGCCTCGACGGCCGGCGCATAGCGCGAATGCCAGCTTGCGAACAGCGACAGCCCCTTGGCGTCGGCGAGCGCCTGCAGGTCGGCGACCTCGCTGAGCGTCGCCCCCGGCGGCTTTTCCATGAACACGTGCTTGCCGGCCGAAAGTGCTGTGTGGGCCGCCTCGTAACGGTTCTGCGGCGGCATGCAGAGCGAGACGGCCTGGATGGCGGGGACCTTGTCCAGCATCTCGTCGATCGACTTGAAATTGTCGATGCCGTCGACGGTGCCGTGCCGGCTGGCGGCGGCCACGAGCTTGAAATCGGGGTTCTTTGCGATCGAGGGCAGGTGCTGGTCGCGGGCGATCTTGCCGACGCCGACGATGGCGAGATGGATCGGGGACATGGTGTTTTGCTCGATTTGTATGATGATTGCAGCGTGTTTTAGCAGAATGGGCGACAGCGGCAAGAGCGTCTTTTCCCATGGCTGCCTAAGCATTGTGCAACGGCGCCACCGAGCTATTCGCCTTTCGTCTAATCCGGCCGCTCATGCCGGGAAAACCGGCCTTTGCGCTTGAAACCGGACTTGAAATCAGCACTCTGGCTGTGCATGCCGAACGACAGAAGCAACAAAGCCATGCGGGGAGGAATGCAATGGGAGCGCTGCTCGGCCTCAGCCGAATTATTGATATTGTTACGGAAAGGATCGGCAAGGCGGTGTCCTGGCTGATTCTCGTCGCCGTCCTCGTCAGCGCCGGAAACGCTGTCGTGCGCAAGGTCTTCAACGTCTCGTCGAACGCCTGGCTCGAGGCCCAATGGTATCTCTTCGGCGGCGCCTTCATGCTCGCGGCCGCCTATACGCTGAGCCAGAACGAGCACATCCGCATCGACGTGGTCTACGGGAAGTTCTCGCGCCGGACGCAACACTGGATCGATCTCTTCGGCCATTGCTTCTTCCTGATGCCCTTCGTCCTGCTGATGGTCTACTACCTCGTTCCCTACGTGACGATGTCCTTCCGCTCCGGCGAAGGGTCGTCCAGCGCCGGCGGCCTGATCGTCTGGCCGGCCAAGGCCATCCTGCTCGCAGGCTTCGTGCTGCTCGCGGCCCAGGGCGTGTCCGAGATCATCAAGAAGATCGCGATCATGCGCGGCGACATGGATGACCCGACGCCCTTCGTGCCCACCCATGCCCCGCTCGATATCGACGTTCCCGCCCAGGAGACCCGTCCATGATCGAGTTCATCGCGGAGAACCTCGCGCCGATCATGTTCGTGTCGCTGGTCGTCTTCCTGCTGCTGGGGTACCCGGTCGCCTTCGCGCTTGCGGCAAACGGCCTGCTCTTCTTCGTCATCGGCGTGGAACTGGCGCCGCTGTCCGATAGCATCAACCTGTCCTGGCCCCTCCTGAATGCCATGCCGGAGCGATTGTGGGGGGTGATGTCGAACGACACGCTGCTCGCCATCCCCTTCTTCACCTTCATGGGGATCGTGCTCGAACGCTCGGGCATGGCCGAGGACCTGCTCGATACGATCGGCCAGCTGTTCGGCCCGATCCGCGGCGGCCTCGCCTATGCGGTCATCTTCGTCGGCGCGCTGCTCGCGGCAACGACCGGCGTGGTGGCGGCCTCCGTCATCGCCATGGGGCTGATCTCGCTGCCGATCATGCTGCGCTACGGCTACGACCGCTCCATCGCCTCGGGCGTCATCGCCGCCTCCGGCACGCTCGCCCAGATCATTCCGCCCTCGCTCGTCCTCATCGTCCTGGCCGACCAGCTCGGCCGCTCGGTCGGCGACATGTATGCCGGCGCGCTGATCCCGGGCCTGGTCCTGACCGGCCTCTACATGGGCTATATCCTGCTGATGACCTTCATCCGGCGGGACTCGATGCCGGCGCTGCCGCCCGAAGCCCGCTCGCTGGGCGCGGGGGTGACCTCGCTTCTGATCGCGCTCGCCGTCGCCGCCGCGTTCGCCTACGCCGCCCATGTCTATCTCTCCCCGACCCAGGGCGAGAACGCCGACATCCTCGGCGCCACCGTCGGTATCGTCTTCATCTATGTCGTGGCGCTCATCGACAAGAACTTGAACATCAACATGATGTCCCGGCTGGCCCAGCAGGTCATCATCGTGCTGATCCCGCCGCTGGCGCTGATCTTCCTCGTCCTCGGCACGATCTTCCTCGGCATCGCGACGCCGACGGAAGGCGGCGCCATGGGAGCCGTCGGCGCGCTCATCATGGCGGCGGCGAAGGGACGGCTCAATCTCGACGTCGTCCGTTCGGCGCTGGCGTCCACCACCCGGCTGTCGGCCTTCGTGCTGTTCATCCTGATCGGCGCCCGCGTGTTCTCGCTCACCTTCTACGGCGTGAACGGCCACCTGTGGGTGGAGCACCTGCTCGTCTCCATGCCGGGCGGCGAGGTGGGCTTCCTGATCGCGGTGAACCTGCTGGTCTTCTTCCTGGCGTTCTTCCTCGATTTCTTCGAGCTCGCCTTCATCATCGTGCCGCTGCTCGCGCCTGCCGCCGACAAGCTCGGCATCGACCTGATCTGGTTCGGCGTGCTGCTCGGCATCAACATGCAGACGAGCTTCATGCATCCGCCCTTCGGCTTCGCGCTCTTCTACCTGCGTTCGGTGGCCGCCCGCGTGCCCTATCTCGACAAGGTGACGGGCAAGATGACTGCACCCGTGACGACGGGGCAAATCTACTGGGGCGCGGTGCCCTTCGTCGGCATCCAGATCATCATGGTGGCGCTGACGATCATGTTCCCGCAGATGGTCATGCACTACAAGGGCTCCGCTGCCGCGGTCGATCCCTCGACGATCAAGATCGAGGTGCCGGGCTTCGGCGGGCAGGGCGGGGGGCTCGGCCTGCCCGACAATGGCGGCGGCCTCGGCCTTCCCGGCGGCCTGCAGCTTCCGGGCGGAAACCCGCTCGAACAGCCGCCGGCAGCACCCGATGGCGGCCAGCCGCAAGGCCAGCCGCAAACCCCGCCGGCGAACGACCTCAGCCAGCCGCCGTCGTTCAACTGACGGCAGCGAACGGACATGGCAGGACGGGCCGGCGCAAGCCGGCCCGTTCCCGTTTGGTCGACGAACGACGGGCGCGGCCGTCCGGCCGGCTCGGGACGATGCCGGCCACCGGTTGCCAATCGCAGACGAATATCCGAAGCTCGTTGCGTGGGACGGCCAACCGGCCAGCCAGCCGGGAAGTTTGCGGGACATGACGACAGCCAATCTCATCAGGCCTACCCGCCATGGCAACGCCGGCATCTGCCGGGGGTGCTGGGACCAGATGCATGTGCCGATCCCGATTCGCGGTGTGCTTGCGCTTCCGTTCCGCGCATTCGGCATCACCCGCAGCAAGATGAACCCGAACATCTGCACGATTTGCGAGCGCTCCTTCCGCACCGTCAAGAAACAGCGCCATGTAACCGTCGACGCAACCATCCTGTTCGCCGACATAAGAGGCTTCACGGCCCTGTCGGAGCGGATTGACCCCGTGAGCCTGAGCGAGATCGTCAGCGTGTTCCAGGATCGGTGCGCGCAGGCGATCTGGGCGCATGACGGCATCGTCAACAAGCAGATGGGCGACGGCCTGATGGCGATCTTCAACTTTCCGATCGTCTCGAAGGATCACGCAGCGGCAGCGGTCGAGGCCGCGCTCGATCTGCAGCGACTGTGCAAGGCCGCGCTCGATGACTTGCGTTCGATGACCGGCGGACCGCAGGGGCAGGCACCGGGCGTCGGCGTCGGCATTCACACCGGTGACGTCGAAATCGGCGAATTCTCCAGTTTCCGCAGCGATTTCACGGCGATCGGCGGTGCTGTCAATCTGGCTGCGAGGCTCGAATCCCGGGCCGCCGCTGGCGAGATACTGGTGTCGGCCGAGACGGCCGCCAGGGTGCCGCACCTTATGGACGGGGCCGGGGAACGCTTGCTTGCCCTCAAGGGCTTCGAGCAACCGGTCCAGGTCCGCGTGCTTGCAGGGACCTGATCGTCAACGAAAAACCCCGGGGCGACGGAGCGCCCCGGGGTTCCCTCGTGCCGCATCTGATCCAGTTTCAGAGCTTTCCGCCGCGCTGCTGGATCATCATGAAGGTGTCGTAGTTGTATTCGGCGATCTGGGCGTTGAGGTAGTACTCGCCGCGGAAGGCCTTGATCGAGTCCCAGATCTTCTTGAAGGTCGGGTTGGTGTCCTCGATCTCCGCATAGACCTCGTTGGCCTTTTCGAAGCAGGCCGCGAGGATCTCGGGCGAGAACGGGGCCAGCTTGGCGCCGGCAGCGACGAGACGCTTGATCGCCGGCGGGTTCAGCCAGTCGTATTTCTGCAGCATGTTGGCGTCGGCCGCCTGGCAGGCGGTCCGCAGCAGCGACTGGTAGTTCTTCGGCAGGCCCTCGAAGGCCGCCTTGTTGAACAGGGCGTGGACCGTCGGGCCGCCTTCCCACCAACCGGGATAGTAGTAATAGGGGGCGACCTTGTAGAAGCCGAGCTTCTCGTCGTCATAGGGGGTCGTCCACTCGGCGGCGTCGATCGTGCCCTTCTCCAGCGACGGATAGATGTCGCCGCCGGCGATCTGCTGCGGCACGACACCGAGCCGCTCGACGACCTTGCCGGCGAAGCCGCCGATGCGCATCTTCAGGCCCTGCAGGTCGGCGACGGTCTTGATCTCCTTGCGGAACCAGCCGCCCATCTGCACGCCGGTGTTGCCGCCGGGATAGCCGATCAGGCCCTGCGTCGCCAGGAACTCGTTGAACAGGTCGATGCCGCCGCCGTGGTACTGCCAGGCGTTCATGCCGCGCGCGTTGAGCGCGAAGGGCACCGCAGCACCCAGCGCCCAGACCGGGTCCTTGCCCCAGTAGTAGTAGGAGACGGTATGGGCGGCTTCCACCGTGCCGGCGGAAGCTGCGTCCGCCGCCTGCAGGCCGGGAACGATCTCGCCGGCGGCGAAGACCTGGATCTGGAAATTGCCGTCGGTTGCTTCGGAGACGTATTTCGAGATGACTTCAGCGCCGCCGTAGATCGTGTCGAGCGATTTGGGGAACGACGAGGCGAGGCGCCAGTTGATCTTGGGGTCTGCCTGCGCCAGCGCGGGCGCGGCCAGCGCGGTTGCCGCGGCAGCGCCCACACCGGCAGCGCCGGCCTTTCTCATGAATGAGCGACGATCCATTCTCTTCCTCCCGATTGCCGGGGCCTCCCGAGCCCCTTTATGTTCGCCGGGAACCTAATCATGGTGGATCACCGGTTTCAAGCGCACGGCGCGATTTACCCGGATGCTGGACTGTACGACTTTGGTCTAACAGGCACGGGCGTGCGCATCTGCCTGCTTTTTGGGCGTTTCCGGCGCCGGAAACAGGGGCCGCGCCGCGGCTCCCGCGGGAGGGCACGGCGGCAAAGCCTATCCGGCCATCGCCTCCTCATATTCCGACGAGAGCTCCAGCCAGTGCTCTTCTGCCGCCGCAAGCCTGTCGGCCGCGTCGGAGCGCTCCTTGGCCTTCTGCGCCGCCCTGCCAGGGTTCTTCTCGTAGAGCTGCGGGTCGGCCAGTTCCGTGTCCAGCGCCTGAATCTGTTTCTCAAGCTTTCCGGTCAAGGCTTCGACTTCGTTGATCTTCTTCTTCAGCGGCGCCAGCGAGGCGCGGCGGTCGGCATTGGCCTTGCGCTGGTCGGCCTTGGACAGGCCGTCATCGCTCAGGACGGGGCGCGCCTTGTCTTCCTTCGGCTTCGGCCCGCCGACGATCAGCGTGCGGTATTCGTCCAGGTCGCCGTCGAAATTCGTGACAGTGCCGTCCTTGACCAGCCACAGCCGGTCGACGGTCGCCTCGATCAGGTGGCGGTCGTGCGAGATCAGGATGACCGCGCCTTGGTAGTCGTTCAGCGCCTCGATCAGTGCCCGGCGGCTGTCGATGTCGAGGTGGTTGGTCGGCTCGTCGAGGATCAGGAGGTTCGGCGCGTCGAAGGCGGCGAGGCCCATCAGCAGCCGCGCCTTCTCGCCGCCGGAGAGGTCCTTCGCCGGCGTATCCATCTTTTCGGTCGCAAGGCCCATCTGTGCGACGCGGGCGCGCACCTTGGCTTCCGGCGCGTCCGCCATCAGCCGGCGCACGTGCTCGACCGCACTCTGGGTCGGCACCAGGTCGTCCAGCTGGTGCTGGGCGAAAAAGCCGATCTTCAGCCCCGGCGCCGTCTTCACCTCGCCGCTGTCGGCCTTGAGCCTGCCGGAGATGAACTTGGCGAAGGTCGACTTGCCGTTGCCGTTGGAGCCGAGCAGCGCGATGCGGTCGTCATTGTCGATGCGCAGGTTCATCCGCTTCAGGATCGGCTGCCCCGGTGCGTAGCCGACGGCCCCGCCGCTGATGGAGACGATCGGCGATGCCGGCTGCTTCTCGGGCTCGGGGAAGGTGAAGCCCTGCACGTGGTCCTCGATCACGGCCGCCACCGTTCCCATCCGCTCCAGCGCCTTGACGCGGCTCTGCGCCTGCCGCGCCTTGGTCGCCTTGGCCTTGAAGCGGTCGATGAAGCTCTGCAGGTGCTTGCGCGCGGCCTCGTTCTTGGCCTTCGCCTTCATCTGCAATTCGTCGGCTTCCGCCTTCTGTCGCTCGAACTGGTCGTAGCCGCCGCGATAGAAGGTCAGCTTCTTCTGGTCGAGATGGACGATCGCGTTGACGGCGGTGTTGAGCAGGTCGCGGTCGTGGCTGATGATGAGCACGGTGTGCGGATAGCGGCGGACATAGTCCTCCAGCCACAGCGTGCCCTCGAGGTCGAGATAGTTGGTCGGCTCGTCCAGCAGCAGCAGGTCCGGCTCGGAGAAGAGCACGGCGGCGAGCGCCACGCGCATCCGCCAGCCGCCGGAGAAGCTCTTGGCGGGCCGCTTCTGCGCCTCGTGGTCGAAGCCGAGGCCGGCGAGGATGCTGGCGGCGCGCGCCTCGGCCGAATGGGCGCCGATATCGGCAAGCCGCGTCTGGATTTCCGCAATCCGGTGCGGGTCGGTGGCGGTCTCCGCTTCCTGCAGGAGCGCTGCCCGCTCCTTGTCGGCGGCCAGCACGATCTCGATCAGCGGCTCGTCCGTTCCCGGCGCCTCCTGCGCCACCTGGCCGATGCGGGCGTTCTTCGGCAGCGAGACCGAGCCGGCCTCGGAGACGAGATCGCCGGTGATGATGCGAAACAACGTCGACTTGCCGGCGCCGTTGCGGCCGACGAGGCCCGCCTTCGTGCCCGAGGGCAGCGAGACGGAGGCGTTGTCGAGGAGCAGGCGCCCGGCGATGCGGGCGGAGAGGCCGGAGATGGTGATCATGACCGGCGTCTATAGGGTGGCGAGCCGCACCTGCGCAAGAGGCACCGGCCCGGTTCGGGCCTGACGTCCGCGTGACCTCAGGCGCTCTCCCTGCGGTAGTTGCGCCCGGCGAGCTCGGTCAGTTCCACCGAGTAGACGCAGGTTCCGCTCTCGTTGGCGGCCTCGAGCGCCAGCATCGCCTGCCGGAAGAGCTCGTTGCCGTTCTGCGCATCGTCGGTGAACGCGGCGCCGACGGTGAGCGAGAGCGTGCCGGGCAGGTAGTCCCGGCCCGAGATGCGGAACACTTCCGTCTCCAGCCGGTGGCGGATGCGCTCGGCGATCAGGACCGCGCTGTCGTGGTCGACCTTGTCGAACAGGAAGGCGAACCCGTCGCCGCCGACGCGGGCGACATAGTCGAGCTTCTTGATCGACTTGCGGAAGATGGTGGCGATCTGCTTCAGCGCCTCTTCGCTGGCGCCGGTTGCATGGCTGTCGGACAGGCTCTTCAGCCGCTCGACCCGCATCAGCAGCAGGGCGCTGCCGGAACTGTCCTCGGCGTCATAGGTCGCCACCAGCCGGTTCATCAGCGCGGTGCGGTTGGCAAGGCCGGTGATCGGGTCGTGCAGCAGCGCGGTCTCGCTGGCCACAGCCCCCGCCGCAACGTTCTCCAGCCGGGCGACCAGGGCGTCGAGCCGCTGGCAGTGGGCGCTCTCGCTGCCGATCAGCGCCTCGACGGCAGCGACGAGCAGGCCGGCCTGGCTGGCGAAATCCGTCATGGCCATCACCGGATCGGCCCTGAGGCGTCCGAGAAGCTGGTTGATCTGCGTCACCGCATTGGCGCGCTTCTGGCGCTCGCCCTCCGCCTCGCTTGCAAGGGCCGCGATGGTGCGCATCAGGTCGGTGGCGCTGTGGCCGAGCACGAGCGCATTGTGGTCCGGCAGGCCGTTGCGCAGGCCGATGGCGTCCAGCGCCTCCTGCGCCGGCGCCTTGCCGAGGGCGGTGATCTCGCGGCCGAGCGCGGTGTTGCTTCCCGTCAGCGCCTCGTGCAGCAGCGAAAAATTGCGCGGGATGGCCGGGATCTCCAGCCGCGTCATCAGTTGCGCGATCTTCGCCAGCACGGCGGCCGATCGGGCAAGCGTATCCGGTGCATTCGCCTTTGCGGTCATGGCTCACCAGTGGTTGGACAGCGTGCGGGGCGCGCCGGTCCTTAACCGGTGCCGGCGTCTACAATCACTAGCTGATAAGCCTTAAGAACCCGTTGCTTGCAGGCCGGTCCGCGGGAAGGCGGCGCGCGAAGCCGGCCGCTCACGGGCGACGACGAAGGCGCCCGCGCGGTCGGCAGGAAACACAGGCACCGGTCGCCTGCCGCACCGGTGCCGCGGATGGGTCAGGCGAACAGCCGCACACTCGGCAGGGCGCGGATCACGCGGATCATCTGCCGAAGGGTCCCTTCCTTGGCGCGCGCCCGCGCCTGCTGCGTGTCGCGGATCGCTGAGGCATAGCCTTCCGCGCGCGCCTCTTCCATCGCCACCGCAAACAGTTTCTCGATCACGTCGAAGCACTCGTCCGGCAGGTAGGCGTCCGGGCTGTCCGTGCCCCGCACCAGCGCCATCTTCGACAACGTGCTGCCCAGCAGCGCGCTCCACTCATCGCTTTTTCTCGCCATGTCACGTCCTCGTCGCCGGGGTGGGGGGAATCGCCTTTCGGCTTTCCGGCGAAACGACTATGGCACTGCAACCGGAGCAACACTGTCACTTGGGTAACAGGGAGGGAACCGACCCGCGCGAGGGATGTCAGATCCGCGGCAGGTTCGCGCCCTCGTTGCGCATGAAGAAGATGAGATCCAGCGAGAGGCTCGGCCTGCCCATCGAGGTCAGGATCGTATGGCACTGGCCGCGATGGTGGGTCTGGTGGTTGAAGAAATGCGCAAGCCCCATGCTGAGCGGATGTTTCACCGGGGTCGGATGCGTGATCGGGCTGTAGGTGACCTCCTGGCCGAGCCTGTCCTCGTCGAGTGAGCCGAGCCAGTCGATGATCCGCTGGTCCTCGGCCACCCGCGCCTGGCGCAGGCTGTCGATATCCTCGTGCAGGATGGCATCGAGCCGGGTCGGCGCATCGCCGGAACCGGTGAAACGGCTCATCCAGATGCGGTCGGCGACCAGCAGGTGGTTGAGCGTTCCGTGCAGCGAGCCGAAATAGGCGCCGCGATTCTCGCGGTAGGCCTGCGGCGAGAGCGAGGCGGCCTCGGCATAGACGACGCGGTTCGCCCAGGCATTGTAGGCGGCCAGGTTCCTGTAGTGATCGAGCATGTCGGTTTCCGGATGCTGTTGCAAAGGGGGAAGTCTAGCACTCCCTTAGCGGAGGCGCGGTGATGGGTCGCATGAATTTTTCTGATTTGATCCCGCAGGCTGCCTCGTCTGCAATGGCCGCCCCAGACGTCCCGACTCGCAAGGAACAAGCCATGCCCCTGAAGCTCTACGCGCTCTGCGGTGCCGACCGCACCCGTCCCTTTTCCCCGCATGTGTGGAAGACCATGCTGTCGCTCGCCCACAAGGGGCTTGCGCACGAGGTCGAGACGGTCGGCTTCACGCAGATCCCGAAGCTGGAGGAAGGCTTTTCGCCCACGGTGCCGGTCCTGCGGGACGGTGACAGGCTCGTGCGCGACAGCTTCGACATCGCGCTCTATCTGGATGACGCCTATCCCGATCGGCCGGCGCTGTTTTCCGGCGAGGGCGGCAGGGCGATGGCGCGTTTCGTCGAGAGTTGGTCGATGACGACACTGCACCCGGCGGTGATGCGCATTGCGCTGGTCGACATTCACGACATGCTCGGCCCCGAGGACCGGGCCTATTTCCGCCAGAGCCGCGAACGTCGCCTCGGCCGCCCGCTGGAGGAGGTCGTGGCCGCCCGCGCCGACGAGGTCGCAGCCTTTGCCGGCAAGCTCGAACCGCTGCGCGCCATGCTGAAAGTCCAGCCCTTCATCGGCGGGCAGGGTCCGCTCTTTGCCGATTACATCGTCTTCGGCGCGCTGCAGTGGCTGCGCGTTGCCTCGCCGGCGAAGGTGCTGCAGGACGACGACCCCGTCGCCGCATGGTTCGAGCGCTGCCTCGATCTGTACGAGGGACTGGGTCGCGGCGTGCGCGCCGCCTGAACGCTCGCCGGCATCGATCGCCTCGAGCTGGGGCCCCCTTGTTTTGCGGCGCGTTGGCGGGTAAGGAACCGCCACACCGTACACCAAGGGAAACGAGACTATGGCGATTGAACGCACCTTTTCGATGATCAAGCCGGATGCGACGAAGCGCAACCTGACCGGCGCTATCACCAAGATGCTCGAGGATGCCGGCCTGCGCGTCGTCGCCTCCAAGCGCGTCTGGATGAGCCGCCGCGAAGCTGAAGGCTTCTACGCCGTCCACAAGGAGCGCCCGTTCTTCGGCGAACTCGTCGAAGGCATGACCTCCGGCCCGACCATCGTCCAGGTGCTGGAAGGCGAGAACGCCATCCTGAAGAACCGCGAGATCATGGGCGCGACCAATCCGGCCAACGCCGACGAAGGCACGATCCGCAAGACCCATGCGCTTTCGATCGGCGAAAACTCCGTCCACGGCTCCGACGCCCCGGAAACCGCCGCCCAGGAAATCCGCTACTGGTTCTCCGACACCGAAATCGTCGGCTGATTCAGCCTCTGAGGATCCGCAGCCAAGCCCCTGACGGGATTCGGTAAAGCGGAACCGCAAACGATGCCGGCATGAAAAATCGCCCGGGGCTTGCGTCCCGGGCTTTTCTTTTTCGGCAAGGGCTTCGGCGGGCGGTCAGGCCTCCTCGAAGGCCCGCTGGGCGTCGGCCAGGCTCTTGTCCAGCGCCTGGCCGGGCGCAAAGCGGAGGAGTTCCGCAGGCGGCTCCACTCCCTCCACCAGCCGCGGACAGGGCTCGGCGGCGCCGAGAACGGTCGTGACCGGGACGACGCCGGCCCAGATCGGCAGCCCGTAATCCGCCTCGTCGTCGGCGACGCCCTTGGCCCGCACCTTGGCCGAGGCCTGCTCGATCTCCATGCCGATCACGCTGGTGGCCTTGATCTCCCGCGCCGTGATCGGCCGCAAGCTTGCGGAGCGGCCGGGATAGAGACGGTCGACGACGGCGAGAAGGGCGGCCGCCTTCTCCTCCGGATCGTCGACGATCCGCGCAGTGCCGAAGCACATGGCCGAGCGGTAATTGGCCGAATGGTTGAAGCCGGCGCGGGCCAGCACCAGCCCGTCGAGATGGGCCACGGTCAGGCAGGCCGGCGTCCCCGCCCGCAGGTGCCGGAGCATGCGGCTTGCCGAGGAACCGTGCCAGTAGAGCCGGGTGCCTTCCCGCCAGAACAGCGTCGGCGTGCAATAGGGCTGGCCGTCGATGACATAGCTGACGTGACAGAGCATGGCCGCGTCGAGGACCGCATGCACCGAGGCATGGTCGTAGCGTGCCCGGTCGTGCCGGCGTTTCAGCCTGTTGCGGTCCGACACCGGATAGCTGGGGGCGGGGTCTGGTTGCTGCGGATGGACGGTCACGGTCTTGCCTTTCGTCTGGTACGGCGCTTACATGACGCCATGTCATTGGTTCGAAACAGCTCCAATCCAGAGATAAAAAAGAAGGCCAATCTGCCCGACTGGTCGGCGCTCGTCCCGGTCCTGCCGGGTGAGGGCCCGCGCACGCAGGCGCTCTACGCGGCGATCCGCCGGCTGATCGAGACCGGGGCAGTGCCGCCGGGCGCCAAGCTGCCGCCGACGCGCGACCTGGCGACACGGCTGCGCATGTCGCGCATCGCCGTGGTCGCAGCCTTCGAGCGCCTCGCATCGGACGGCTTCACCGTGGCCCGCGTCGGCGCCGGCACCTTCGTCAGCGATGCGGTGCCGCTGATCGACGCCCGACCCGTTCTCGAGGGCCGCGGCCGGAAGCCGGAAATGCCGCTGCCGGGCACGCTCGGGGTCGCGACCGCCGACGGCCGCTCGCTGAAGATCTTCCGGGCGCTCTTGTCCCGGCATCTCGCCCGCCCGGGTCCGGAGCATTTCCACTATGGCGACCCGCGCGGCGGCGAGGGGTTGCGCGCGGCGATCGCCGCCTACCTGCGCACCGCCCGCGGGGTGCGCTGCGATGCCGGGCAGATCATCGTCACCGCCGGCACCCAGCAGGGCCTCGATCTCTTCGTCCGGGCCATGCTGAACCCCGGCGACGGCGCCTGGATCGAGGACCCCTGCTATCCGAGCGCCCGCGCCGCCTTCGACGGCAACGGCATCCGCCTCAAGGGCGTGCCGGTGGATGCCGAGGGGCTGGATGTGGAGCGCGGCGCGGCGCTGATGCCCGATGCCCGCGCCGTCTACGTCACGCCGTCGCACCAGTTCCCGCTCGGCGTGGCGATGAGCATGCGCCGGCGGCTGGCGCTGATCGACTGGGCGCGCCGCAACGATGCCTGGATCGTCGAGGACGACTACGACAGCGAGTTCCGCTATGCCGGCCCGCCGCTGACGGCCATGCAGGGCCTGGATGCTGCCGGCCGCGTCGTCTATCTCGGCACCTTCTCCAAAGTTCTGCTGCCGGGCCTGCGCATCGGCTATGCGGTGCTGCCGGAGGCGGTGATGGAGAAGGTGGTCGCGCTGCGCGCCCGCACCGACCGTTTTCCCGCCACGCTGGCGGAGGCGGCCCTGGCCGAGTTCATCCGCGAGGGCCATCTCGCAGCCCACCTGCGCCGCGCCCGCCGCCGGCTGGCGGCTGCCCGCGATGCACTGGCCGCCGGCCTCGAGGGCGGGCAGGGGCTTGGCGTCGACATTCCCGAGCAGGGCCTGCACCTGCTGGCCGGATTGGCGCCGGGGATGCGCGACACCGAACTGGTCGAGCCCGCAGCCGCGGCCGGCCTCGGCGTGCGTGCGCTGTCCTCGATGGCCGTGTCCGAACCGCCGCGGCAGGGTCTGGTGATCGGCTTCTCCGGTTTTGCGCCGGATGTGCTCTACAATGCGGCGAGCGCATTCCGCGCGTCGCTGGAGCGCCTTGCCCGGGGTCGGATCACACCGGGCACTTCGCCGTCTCGAAATGCACAGGCGCCTTGCCGTCCTTGAACATTTGCGGGTTCTTGTCGTAGGCCGGGCCGACCACCAGCGCCTGTGCCGGCAGCACGCTCTGGTCGAGGTCGGAGACGACGGTCGTCTCCAGCGCCTGCAACTGCGCGCCGTCCGGCCCGTTGACCCGGATCGCCACGCGATAGGGCCTTGCCTTCTTCACGCAGGCGATCTCCGGGCTTTCCAGCACCACCTTCTCCAGCTTCGGAGACAGCCTGCGCGTCGTCACCAGCGGCGTCCCGCCGGCCGGGTTCTCGAATTCGGCGGTCACCGTCGCCCCGTCCGGCAGCGGCTCGGTCCGGTTCAGCGTGATGACATAGGTGGCGTAGGCGAGGCGGTAGTTGAACACGAACATCTTGCCGGTCAGTTGCAGCGGATCGGCGCCGCTCTCGCGCTGGCATCCGGCAAGCGCCATCGACAGCGCAAGCGCAATTGCCATGGCGAACGGTCGAAAATGCCCCATCGTCAGCCCTCCCTGCGGCGGCGATAGTGCCGGCTCGCCTTGGCGCGGTTGCCGCAGACCGCCATGTCGCACCAGGCGCGCGAGCGGTTGCGGCTGCGGTCCAGGAACAGCCAGCCGCAATTGGGGCAGATCTTGAGCCGGTCGGGCTCGGCATGGGCCGCAAGCCGCAGCGCCGAATGGGCCGTCGCCGTGTCGAGGGCGCCCGGCTCCCGTCCGGACCGGCGCAGCGTACCGGCGATGGCGTCGAGCAGTTGCGCCAGCAGCACCGGCGAACCGCGCCCCGACGCTTCCGCCCGGAAGTGGCCGTCGATCGCCTCGCGCAGCCCGATGAAGGCGTCGCGCCGCACAGGCGGGACGGGGACGAGCGGGGCGGCGCTGTCACGCTCGGTGCAATGCAGGCTCGCGGCGGCCGCAAATGCGTCCATCGTTGCCGGGTCGGCATAGCGGTCGATCCGGCGCGCCGGGTCCGCCCGGAGCACGACGGAATTGGCGACGTCCAGCGCAAGCGCGCCGCCGGAAAAGCGATGGGGCGTCCAGGAGAAGGTCATGCTCTCGTCCTAACTGGTAAAAGCCATTTTACCAGTTATACTGGCTTTGTCACCCGCGAGTAGCCCGATGGCCTATTTCCTGCAGCAGATCGCCAATGCCGTCCCGGTCGCGGCCCTCTATGCCGTGCTCGCCTTCGGCTATGCGATCGCATTCTCGGTGACGCGGCGGGCCGATATCAGCTATGGCGCGCTCTTCGCCTTTGCCGGGCAGATGTTCATCCTGTTTTCCGATATCGGCTGGAACCGGCTCTGGCTCGTCCTGCCGGCCGCCCTCGGCTTCGGCGCGGCCATGGCGCTGGTCTACGGCATGGGCGTGGGCCTGGTCGTCGGCCGCCATGTCATGCGCCCGCTCGCCTTTTCCGCCGACAATACCGTGGTCGTCGCCGCTCTCGGCGTCGTGCTGGTGTTGATGGAGACGGCGCGCCTCGCCTCGGACACGCGCAGCCTCTGGCTGCCGCCGCTGCTCAGCCAGCCGGTCGAACTCTGGGGGGATCCGTCGTTTCCGGTGACGCTGACCGTCCTGCAGATGGTCAATTCAGCCCTGATGGTCGCAATCGTCGCCGTGGGCCATGTCTACCTGGCCCGCTCGCCATGGGGGCGGCGCTGGCGGGCGGTCTGCGACGACAGGCAGGCGGCCGAACTCTGCGGCATCGACGGCGCCCGCGTCTTCCTGACGGCCTTCGCGCTCGCAGCCTTCATCGCCTGCGTCGCAGGCATCCTGGCTTCCGGCTACTACGGCAACATGGATTTCGGCGCCGGCCTCAGCTTCGGCGTGAAGGTGCTCTTCATCGCTGCTATCGGCGGCTATGCCAGCCCGCTCCTCTCCGCGCTCGGCGGCGCCGCCCTCGGCGTGGCGGAGACGCTCTGGAACGCCTATGGCGATTTCCTCTGGCGCGACCTCGTCATCTATTCGGCGCTGGTGCTGCTGCTCGTCGTCTTCCGCCGCGAGCGGGGAATCCCCTGAAAATGAGGGGCCGGTCTACGGCTTCCACTTCGCGCGCGCCCGGTCGTCGGCATCCTTCGCTTCCACCCAGCCGCCGTCGGTCCCGTCGGCCAGGTGCTCCTTCTTCCAGAAGGGGGCGGAAGTCTTCAGGTAGTCCATCACGAAGGAGGCGCCGTCGAAGGCGGCCTGGCGATGCGGGGCGGCGGCGATGACGAGCACGATGTTTTCGCCCGGCGCCATCCGGCCGAACCGGTGGATCGCCGCAATCCCCTGCAGCGAGAACCGGGTGACGGCGTCCTCGCAGATCCGCCGGATCTCGGCCTCTGCCATGCCGGGATAGTGCTCGAGCTCCAGCGCCGAAAGCGCGCCGTCCTCGTCGCGGCAAAGCCCGGTGAAGGTGACGATCGCGCCGATGGACGTGCGCCCGGCGACGAGCGCCGCAGTCTCCGCCGCCACGTCGAAATCGTCGCGCTGGATGCGCACGACGACAGGAGCAGGGGGAGAGGTGGCGGCCATGGCTCAGCCTCCGGTCATCGGCGGGAACAGCGCGATCTCGCGCGCACCCGCGATCGGCTCGTCGTGTTCCACATGCTCCTGGTTGACGGCGACCCGGATGACGTTCTCGTGCTCGAGCGCGATCTCGTATTCCTCGCCGAGCGTCTTCAGATGGCGCAAAAGGTCGCCCGCGGTCCTGACGTGGCCGGGAAGCTCGATCTCCTCCTCGTCCCGTCCGATCCGCTCGCGCACCCACGCGAAGTAGACAAGCTTGGTCGTCATCATTCGTCCACGATATGCTTCAGGCCGGCCCGGAAGTAGTCATACCCCGTATACATGGTGATCGCGGCGGCGATCCACAAAAGGCCGATGCCGAATTCCGTCGTGTAGGGCAGCACCTTGTCGCCGGCCGGGCCGGCGAGCAGGAAGGCGATCGCGAACATCTGGATCGTCGTCTTCCACTTGGCGATGCGCGTCACCGGCACGCTGACCTTCAGTTCGGCGAGATACTCGCGCAGGCCCGAGACCAGGATCTCGCGGCACAGGATGATGATCGCAGCCCAGATGGTCCAGCCGGCGATCGTGCCGTCGGCCGCCATCAGAAGCAGCACCGAGGCGACCAGCAGCTTGTCGGCGATCGGGTCGAGCATGCGACCGATATTGGAGGTCTGCTTCCAGATGCGGGCGAGATAGCCGTCCAGGAAATCGGTGATCGAGGCGACGACGAACAGGCCGAGCGCGGTCCAGCGGGCGAAATCCGAAGACTGCAACCGGCCTTCGACGAAGAAGCAGAGGACGATGACCGGAACGGCGAGGATGCGGCCATAGGTGAGGAGGTTCGGGATGCTGTAAGCGCGGCGGGCCATGGATTGCAGTCTCTACTGTATTTGCGGGTAGTTGCGGTCTTTGTGACAGTTCCGTCAACCATTTGCGAGAGCTTTTCTACGCGAACAAGGCAATATTCGGATCGCCCTCGTTAAAAGAAGGTTGCGTGCGCTACCGCGCAGTCCGGTATCGGGCCTGTAACCCGGCCGACACAGGCTGAACAAATATTTTCAGTCTTGGCGAATAGAATTCGTTTTTTGTTCGTATTGAAACAGAAATCGCGTACCGCCAGCCGCGTTACGGCGACCTGTAGTTGCAGGCCGCCTTTGCTGCGTGTGCAAAATTCAAATCTGTAGTTGGGAAAGGTGGGTCCTCCGGATGGGGATCATCGGTGGAGATTTGTTGCCGTTGAACGGCGACCGGGCGAAGGGGCCGGTACATTCGGACATCGTGACGCTGGCGGACGGCGGCTTCGTACTCGTCTGGAGCGGCGGGGCGGCCGACGGCACGACCGACGTCACCATGCGGGTGTTCAATGCGGACGGCAGCCTCCGCTCGACGGTCGAGATCCCGGTGGCCGCAGATGCCGGCGGTGACCAGGCGACGCCGCAGGTGACCGCGCTTGCCGAAGGCGGCTTTGCGGTCGTCTGGAGCGGCGCGACCGCCGCCGACGATCGGGGGGTCGCCTTCCGGCTGTTCGACGCGGACGGCACGGCGCGCGACGCCTTCGACCTGCCGGCCAATGCGGAGACGGCCGGTATCCAGTCCGCCGCCATGATCACGACGCTGGCCGATGGCGGTCTCGTCGTCGCCTGGCGTGTCGGCGACGGCGACAGGACCGCGCTTTCGCTGCGGGTCTTCGAGAAGGACGGAACCATCCGTTCCGGCGCCGCCGATATCCGCATCGACGTCTCGACCGGTCACTTCGAGATCACGGCGCTCGCCGGCGGCGACTTCGTCGTCGTCCATGACGGCGTCGCCGAAGGCGAGGGGGCCGAGGGGCCCGTGCGCATGCGCATCTACGACGCCGGGGGATCGCTCGAACGGGAGGCGATCGTCTCGCTGGCAGCGGACGAGGACGACGTCCAGCACCATCCGGCGGTCACCGCGCTCGCCGACGGCGGCTTCGTCGTCGCCTGGGTCGGGGAGCGGCAGGGCGACAAGGCCGATGTCGCGATGCAGGTCTACGATGCCGACGGCAGGGCCCGCGCCGGCACCGATTTCGCCGTCAACATCCACACCGGCGGCGAGCAGCGCGCCCCGATCGTGACGGCGCTGAAGGACGGCGGCTTCGTCGTCCTGTGGAGCGGTAGCGCCTGGCATGACGACGCCGGTCTCGCCATGCAGGTCTATAATCCGGACGGCAAGAGCCGCATCCCCGGCGATATCCCGGTCAACCTCGCCGTCGACGGCATTCAGGGCGATCCGCATGTGGCCGCCCTTGCCGGCGGCGGTTTTGCGGTCGCCTGGACCACGAAGAGTTCGGCCGGTTACGCCATCGCGCTCCGTCTCTTCCATGCCGACGGCACGCCCCGGATGGTGGCCGAGGAATATGTCACCGGCCTCACCGCCCTGCCGCAGGGCGCGCCGAAGATCGCCGCACTCGAAAACGGCGGGCTGGCGCTGACCTGGCAGGTCGAGGAGGAGGACGGCGTCCACCTCTATGAAAAGGTCTTCCGCACGGTCAACGACGCGCCGACCGGGCAGAGCAGCGCGCGCTACCTGAAGGAAGACGGCAGCTACACCTTCAAGGTCGAGGACTTCGGCTTCTCCGACGTCAACGGCGACCAGATGCAGGCGATCCGCGTCAGCGCGGTCCCGGTAAACGGCACGCTCACCCTCGGCGGCGTGCCGGTGGTGCCCGGCCAGGAGATCAAGGCGTCGCAGATCGCCGACGGCAAGCTCGTCTGGAAGGCGGCCGCCAACCTGAACGGCACGGCGATCGCCGCCCTGTCCTTCAACGTCATCGATGACGGCGGCACCGACTTCGGTGGCAAGAACACCGACCCCGTCACCCGCAAGATCACGTTGAACGTCGACGCCGTCAACGACCGGCCCGATGTCCGGGAAATTCGCGGCACGACCTATGAGAACGCGATCTACCGGATCGAGCTGAAGGACGCCGCCATCGACGTCGACGACGACAAGCTGGCGATGATCAACGCCAAGATCGTCTCCGGCTTCGGCTCGGTCATGATCGATGCGAAGAAGATGCTGATCTACAACCCGATGGGCGGCCCGAACCCGAACATCGCCGACGGCGAAAGCCGCACGGTCGTGATCAGCTACACCGTGTCCGACGGCAGAGGCGGCACGACGACGGCGACGATCACCCTGACCGTCAAGGGCGTGTCGGCCGACGTCTTCTCGGGGACCAACGGCGACGATCGCCTCTCCGGCAGCGTCCATGGCGACCTGATGTACGGCCGGGCCGGCAACGATACGCTGGCCGGCAGCGGCGGCGACGACCTGCTCGACGGCGGCACCGGCACCGACACGATGAAGGGCGAGGGCGGAAACGACACCTATGTGGTCGACTGCTCCAGCGACAGGGTGGTCGAGGCCGCCAACGGCGGGACGGATATCGTGCAGGCCGGCTGCAGCTATACCCTGACGGCCAATGTCGAGAAGCTGACCCTCCTGGGCTCGGCCGGCTACCGCGGCACCGGCAATGAACTCGCCAACATCATCACCGGCAACGCCGGCGCCAATTCGCTGAAGGGCATGGCCGGCAGCGACAGGCTCTATGGCGGCGCGGGGAACGATTCACTGTCCGGCGGCGACGGCAATGACAGGCTGGAGGGCGGCACCGGAAACGACAGGCTCCATGGCGGCACCGGCAACGACACGCTGGATGGCGGTAGCGGCAACGACACGCTTTCCGGCGGCGCCGGCAACGACCGGCTGGAAGGCGGGACCGGCAACGATACGCTTACTGGTGGCGCCGGCAACGACCGGCTGGAGGGCGGGACCGGCAACGACAGGCTCGATGGCGGCGCCGGCAATGACACGCTGGATGGCGGCACCGGCACCAACCGGCTCTACGGCGGCGCCGGCAACGACGCCTACATAGTCGGCAGCAGGTCGGACAGGGTGATCGAATATGCCGGCGGCGGCACCGACACCGTCTATTCCGCCCACAGCCACACCCTGTCCAACCATGTCGAGCGGCTGATCCTGACCGGTTCGGCGAACGCCTGGGGTACGGGAAACGCGTCCGCGAACCGCCTGACCGGGAACACCGGCAACAACACCCTGCGTGGCAACGATGGCAACGACGCACTCGAGGGCGGGAGGGGCAACGACACCCTTGCCGGCGGCCGGGGCAACGATGTGCTGGACGGCGGCGCCGGGTCGGACAGGCTGAAGGGCGGCTCCGGCCGCGACGTCTTCGTCTTCCGCGACCTCTCGGACAGCACGGTCTCGAGCGCCGGTCGTGACACCGTCCTCGACTTCTCCCGCGTCGCAGGCGACGTGATCGACCTGCGCGGCATCGACGCGCGCGAGGCGAGCAGCGCCGACAACGCCTTCAGCTTCATCGGCAAGGCGGGTTTCGGCAAGCAGGCCGGCGAACTGCGCTACACGAAGTCCGGCTCCAACACGCTGCTCTCCGGCGACACCGACGGCGACGGCAAGGCGGACTTCGCCATCCTGTTTTCCGGCCACATCGCCTTTGCGAAGGGTGACTTCCTGCTCTGAGCGCAAGGACGGTGGGCGCCGCAGCGCCGGCGTTTGCCTTCCTATCGCGCGTCCTCGTGGAAGTGGTTGTAGACCAGCCGGGCGACGCTTTCCGAAATGCCCTCCACCGCCATCAGGTCGGAGATGCCGGCGCGCGAGACCGCCTTGGCGGTGCCGAAGTGCTGCAGCAGCGCGCGCTTGCGCGTCGGCCCGATGCCGGCGATCTCGTCCAGCGGGTTCTTCACCATCTCCTTCTTGCGCCGGGCCCGGTGCGAGCCGATGGCAAACCTGTGCGCCTCGTCGCGCAGGCGCTGGATGAAGTAGAGCACCGGATCGCGCGGCGGCAGCGAGAAATCCGGCGTGCCTGATGTAAAGAAGCGCTCGCGCCCGGCCTCGCGGTCGGCACCCTTGGCGACGCCGATGGCGACGACATGGTCGGTGATGCCGAGTTCTGCCAGGATCGCCCGCACCGCCGTCATCTGCCCCTGGCCGCCGTCGATCAGGATCACGTCCGGCCAGGCGGGGAAGGGCAGGTCGGCCGCGTCGACGCCCGCCTGGGCGGCCTCGGCGCTGCGGTCGGGCAGTCCTTCCTCCTTGATCAGCCGCGAGAACCGGCGCGTCATCACTTCCCGCATCATGCCGAAGTCGTCACCCGGGGTGATCTCGGTCGACTTGATGTTGAACTTCCGGTATTGCCCCTTCACGAAGCCTTCCGGCCCCGCCACCACCATGCCGCCCACCGCATTGGTGCCCATGATGTGCGAGTTGTCGTAGATCTCGATGCGGCGCGGCACGGTGGCGAGCTTGAAGGTCTCGGCGAAGCCTTCCAGCAGCCGCGACTGCGAGGCCGTCTCGGCGAGCTTGCGCCCGTGCGCCTCGCGGGCGTTCTGCAGCACCTGGTCGGTGAGGTCCTTCTTCTCGCCTCGCTGCGGCACGAGGATCGCCACCCGGTGCCCCGATTTCTCGCTCAGCGCTTCCGACAGGAGCTCCAGTTCGTCGATCTTCTCCGACAGCAGGATCTGCCGGGGACAGGGCTTGTCGTCGTAGAACTGGGCGAGGAAGGCGTTCAGCACCTCGGCCCCCGAAAGCTGCGGATCGGCCTTGGGGAAATAGGCGCGGTTGCCCCAGTTCTGCCCGGTGCGGAAGAAGAACACCTGGATGCAGGAGATGCCGCCCTCGTGGTGGACCGCAAAGACGTCCGCCTCCTCCACGCCGGCCGGGTTGATGCCCTGATGGCTCTGGACGTGGGAAAGTGCTGCCAGCCGGTCGCGGTAGACGGCGGCGCGCTCGAAGTCGAGGTCCTCTGCCGCCTCGTTCATCGCGGCGGCGATCTGGCCCTTCACGTTCTGGCTCTTGCCGGAAAGGAAGTCCTTCGCCTCGGCCACCAGTTCGCCGTAGCCCTCGTCGCTGATCTCATGCGTGCAGGGCGCCGAACAGCGCTTGATCTGGTAGAGCAGGCACGGCCGTGTGCGGCTCTCGAACACGCTGTCGGTGCAGGTGCGCAACAGGAAGGCGCGCTGCAGCGAGTTGATCGTCCGCCCGACGGCGCCGGCCGAGGCGAAGGGACCGAAATAGGCGCCCTTGCGGCTGCGCGCGCCGCGATGCTTGAAGATCGCCGGCGCGCGGGTATCGGCGGTCACCAGGATATAGGGAAACGACTTGTCGTCGCGAAGCTGGACGTTGAAGCGTGGGCGCAACCGCTTGATCAGGTTGGCTTCCAGCAGCAGCGCCTCGGTCTCGGTGCGGGTCGTGACGAACTCCATGTTCGCCGTCTCGCGGATCATCCGGCCGATGCGGTTGGAATGGCCGCGCCCGAGCGCATAATTGTTGACGCGCTTCTTCAGGCTGCGGGCCTTGCCGACATAGAGCACGTCGCCGGCCTCGTTGAACATGCGGTAGACGCCGGGGCTGTTCGGCAGACGCTTGACGAAGGCCTGGATCAGTTCGGTGCCGCGCAGGCCCTCGTTGCGCTCGATCGTCTCCGACCATTCGATCGCGGGCAGGGAGGCGGGGGCGGGGGAAGCCTCGGCAACCTCGTCCTCGTCGTCCCGTTCGGTTTCGTCATACAGGATGCCGCCATCCTGCACCGGCCGGCCGGTGGTCATTCCGTGATCTCCGCGACATCGGGCGTTTCCCAGGCGAGATGCTGGCCGCCGTCAAGCGCGATCATCTGCCCCGTAATCGAAGGCGTGTCGACCAGAAAACGGATCGTCCGCCCGAATTCGTCGAGCCCTGGCCCGGACTGCAGCAGCAGCGCCTCGGTCTGGGCGCGGAAATCCTCTTCGCTCTGCCGCTCGTTCGGCAGCGTCGGCCCGGGGCCGATGGCGTTGACGCGGATGCGCGGCGCCAAGGCCTGCGCCATGGTGCGCGTCGCCATCCACAGCGCCGATTTCGACAGCGTGTAGGAATAGTAGCGCGGCGTCGGGTTCCAGACGCGCTGGTCGATGATGTTGACGATCAGCCCGCCCGAGTCCGCCGGCAACTGCCGGTCGAAGTCGCGCGCCAGGATCGATGGTGCCCGGACATGGACGTCGAAATGCCGGTCCCAGAGCGCGCTGTCGAAGTGCCGCAGATTGTCCGGCTTGAACAGCGAGGCGTTGTTGACGAGCACGCCGAGCGGGCCGAGGGCCTCGACCGCGCGCCCGACGAGCCGCTCCGTGGCCGCCGCGTCGGCAAGGTCGCAGTCCAGCGCCGTCGCCTTGCCGCCGTTCCCGGTGATCGCGGCTGCGATCTGCCGGGCGGCCTTGATCGAGGAATTGGCATGGATGGCGACGGAAAAACCATGCGCGGCCAGGTCCTCCGCGATCGCGCGGCCGATCCTCTGGGCGGCCCCCGTCACCAGCGCTGTCCGATGAAGAATTCTCAATGATATGCCCGCGTCGCGTTGCTTTTGCTTAACCTCCCACAGATATAGAGATTAACGCCGGGCCTTAAACTGGGTCCCGTAAAAGTTTTCGAAATAATTAACAGATCCGTGCCGCCCGCGAGATTTCCGGGTGAAATCAAAGTATATTTGCATTACTTGAAGATATGGTTAACAAATACCGTGTTGTGCAAAAGCAACATCTTAATCTAGTCACGTATGGGCCACAAAGATTTCACATTTCGGCTCTTCCAAATCCTCAATCTTTATTCAATTTCAACGCAACCGGGCGACCAGATCCGTGATTTAGTGATGCCGTGTTGGTGCGTACATTTGCCGGCGGCATGAAGTGCAAAGGAGAATTCATATGCGTACTCTGATCCTCACCCTGATGGCCTCCGCCATGTCGATCGCAGCCTTCCAGTCCGCCCATGCGGCCGACGCCGTCGATCAGATCCCCCAGGCCCCGGCGGCCGACTACGCCGAGCCGGTCGCAAGCGGCAACTGGGCCGGCGGCTATGCCGGTGGTACCGTGACCTGGCAGCACGGCAACTTTGAAAAGCAGAGCGGCAACGGCGCCAACGGCTTCGGCGGCGGCGTCTACGGCGGCTACAACATGCAGAGCGGCCAGCTCGTCTACGGTGGCGAAGCCGACGTCAACTACTCGGGCATCGATTCGGAGAACCGCTTCCGCGAAGCCAAGCAGGGCGTCAACGGTTCGCTGCGCGCCCGCGTCGGTGTCGACCTGAACCCGGTCCTGCTCTACGGCACCGGCGGTGTCGCCGCTTCGCGCGCCAAGATGGAAGACAACAGCTCGTCCGACAAGAAGACGATGCTCGGCTGGACCGCCGGCGTCGGTGCCGAAACCTTCGTCACCAACAACGTCACCGCCCGCGTCGAATACCGCTACACCGACTACGGCAGCAAGGACTTCAACCTCGATAGCGGCAAGGTCTCTGCCGGCCAGGACGAACAGAGCGTCCGCGTCGGCATGGGCGTGAAGTTCTGATCCTCCCGATCAGCAGCACGAACAAAAGGCCGGGTGCGAAAGCGCCCGGCCTTTTGTCATCGGGGCAAGCTGTCCCGCTTCCGCAGACGTCATCCTCGGGCTTGTCCCGAGGATCCGGGCCGGCCCCGCTTTCACACGCGATCACGATCGTTGCCGGTTTGGCGGGCGTGGTCGGATGCTCGGGACGGGCCCGAGCATGACGCCGCAGGTGAGTGCCGAGCCCGTAGCCTCAGTCCTTGAACTGCGTGTAGTCCGGGAACACCCGCTTCGAAGCGTGAGAGGTAGCGCTTCAGCTTCGGGCGGCCCTTCTGCCATTTTCCGGCAAAGCGCAGTTCGATGTAGCGCAGCATGGCGGCGAGGGCAAAGTGGCCGCCGTGCGGCTTCTTGCCGAGGCGGGGCAGGGTCTTTTCCAGATGGTCGAGGCTGCGCTCTACCTTCGACCACTGGCGGTCGATCCAGGCCTGGTGGACCTTTTCCTCCGGCCGGAAGCGGCGCTCGTAGACGATGGCGAGCAGGCAGTCGCAGACGCCGTCGGCCGTCGCTTCCAGCACGTCCGCCTCGGTGCGCTTGGCGGCGTTGCGCGGATAGAGCTTGCGGCCGGTCTCGCGGTCGATGAAATGCATGATGGCGCGGCTGTCATAGACCGCCAGCCCCGCATCGGTCAGCAGCGTCGGGATCTTGCCGAGCGGATTGGCGCCGATCAGTTCGGCCGGATCGGCATTGGTGTCGGTCACGACGTGCTCGGCGTCGAGGCCGGCATAATGCGCGGCCATGCGCACCTTGGTGGAATAGGGCGAGGCCGAGGAATAGAAGATCTTCACGCATGTTCTCCTGTCTGGCGCCGTCCGGTTCATCGGACCGGCGGCTGGGTGATGGTCCTCGCCCGGCAGGCGGCGCGGTCCACCTCCGGGCAATCGCGAAAGTCGAGCCCGGGCGTCAGGCAGATGCGGATCTCGTCGAGCCGTCCGTCGTCGCAGGTCACCGCGATGCCGCGCTTGCCCAGGCCGGGATTGGCCGCAACCAGCGAGGCCTCGATGTCGGCCGGGTCGAGGCGTCTGCTGCCGCCGTCCTCGATCGCCTCCGGCAGGTCGATGCGCTCGAAGGCTGCGCGCGCGACGGCGAGATAGTCGGCCTGCGACAGCCCGGAGCAACTGCCGTGCTTGCGCCACTGGTGGCCGATCAGGCCCATGGAGGGGATGATGTCGAGATAGGCGCGGCCAAGCGAGGACGGCACCCGGTCGGGCTCGCGCGTGCGGCAGAATTCCGGATGGCCGCGCTCGTTCTGCGGCCAGAGGCCGTGCACGATGAAGCCGGCGTTCCGCCCGGTGCGGCATTGCTCGCTGCGGCCGGAGGCGTCGTTGTCCATGCACCAGGTCGGCGACCAGGAGAGCGAGAGGACGTAGAAATCGAAGCCGCGCCCGATCGGCACCGCCGCCGGTCCGCCTGCGCGCCCGGCGCCGTTGCCCGCGGCCTTGCCGGTCGCAGTGTTGGCAGCCGTTCTCGGTTGCTCGGCTTTTCCGCCGCCCGCGCCCGCCTGTTCCTCGCCGCAGCCGGACACAGCAAGCGGCAGGCAGGCGGCAAGGGCGAGCGCGGCAAGGCGGACGGCGCGGCGCCGGACAGGGGCGGTTCGGGGGGCGATCACGTCAGGTCCGGACCCTAGCGCAGCGAGGCGCAGGCAGCCCCGTAGACATGCCAGGGATCGAGGCCCGGAATGCAGAACTCGATGCTGCGGCCGACGCCGGCAAAGCCGAAGGGCGTCTCGATGAGGTAGACGAGCGGGCGGCGGCTGCCGTCTGTGAGCGTCGCATCGGCGAGGCAGTATTCCCGCTGGACGGAGGACATGTATTCGTTGAAGGGCTCGTAGCGGCTGAGCTGCATCCGGCCGATCTCGTAGATCGACAGGTCGCGGCGGATATAGTTGGCGGCCTTGTATTCGAAGCGGTTGGTGATGAAGCGCAGCACGCCCGGATCGGCGCAGGCCCCGGCGGGCACGCCGCCCGCATGGGCCGGCCCGGGGGCGGCATAGCCCTCGTAGTCGGCGGCCGGCGCCGGTGTGGCGCACAGCGCGGCGGCGAGAAGGCAGAAAGCCGTGCTTGCGGCCCTCCTGGCCCACTGTGTGACACTGGTGACACTGGCGACGGTCATGATCCCCTCCGGCGGCGGGACCCGGTCCGACAGGCGACCCCGGGCGCATCCCATCTGGTCGCGAATCCGCAAGCTCTGCGGGTCGCGCCGTAGGGCCGAGATTGCGTCCCGCAGGGGCCCGCGGTCAAGAGGCGAGTTGTGTCTCGCCGGCGATCCAGAAGCAACGCGAGGAGGCGAAGCGGTCCTGCCGCAGCCTTTCCTTCAGGAAGGGCAGCAGCCGGCCGAGCTCCTCCTTGAGCGTATAGGGCGGATTGACGACGATCAGGCCGGAGCCCGAAAGCCCCGTCGTCTCGCGGTCGCTCTTCACGGCAAGCTCCGCGCAGAGCATCTTGGGAATGCCGAGATCCTTCAACGCCTTGTGGAACTCGGCGATCGGCGCCCCCTTTTTCAGCGGATACCACAGGCAGTATACGCCGCCGGGGAACCGCCGCCAGGCTCTCGCGAGCCCGTCCGCAAGCCGCTCGTATTCGCCCTCGATCTCGAAGGGCGGATCGACGAGCACGATGCCGCGCTTCTCCTTCGGCGGCAGGTGCGCGCCGAGCGACAACCAGCCGTCGAGATGGGTGACGCGGCTCTGGAAGTCGCCGTCAAACAGCCGGTGCAGGCTCTCGTAGTCGTCCGGGTGCAGCTCCATCGCCGAAAGCCGGTCCTGCGGGCGGAACAGCATGCGCGCGAGCTTCGGCGAGCCGGGATAAAGACGGATGCCGCCATCCGGGTTCAGCGCCCTCACGGCCTCGAGATAGGGCGCCAGCAATTCGGCCATGTCCGCCGGCATCTCGCCGTCCAGCAGACGGCCGATGCCGTCGCGCCATTCGCCGGTCTTCTGCGCCTCCTCGCTGGAAAGGTCGTAGAGCCCGAGGCCGGCATGGGTATCGAGCACGCGAAAGGCCTTGTCCTTGGCCTGCATGTAGGTGACGAGCCGCGCCAGCACCGCATGCTTGAGCACGTCGGCGAAATTGCCTGCATGGTAGATATGGCGGTAGTTCATCCCGACACCGAAGCTCGCGTTTTTGGTGATGCGCCCATCAATTGTTGCGATGGGAGAATATTATCCCTTCTTGGCGCTTTCGCCCTGCAATATACAAGTGCCATGAACGTTGCGACCCCCCATCTCGGAAAATCCCGGATCGGCCATTCGGTCTGTCCGCACGACTGTCCCTCCGCCTGCGCGCTCGACATCGAGATCGGCGCCGACGGCCGCATCGGCAAGGTGCGCGGCAGCGCCGACAACAGCTATACGGCCGGCGTCGTCTGCGCCAAGGTCGCCCGCTATGCCGATAGGCTCTACCATCCCGACCGGCTGCTGAAGCCGCTCCGCCGCACGGGAGAGAAGGGCGGCGGCGAATGGCAGGACATTTCCTGGGAGGACGCGCTCGACGCGATCGCCGAGGCCTTCGTCAAGGCCGAGCAGGCGCACGGTACGGAAGCCGTCTGGCCCTATTACTATGCCGGTACCATGGGGCAGGTGCAGCGCGACAGCATCGACCGGCTGCGCCATGCCAAGCGCTATTCCGGCTTCTTCGATTCGATCTGCACCAACACCGCCTGGACCGGCTACGTCATGGGCACCGGCAGCCTGACGGGTCCCGACCCGCGCGAGATGGCGAAAGCCGATTGCGTCGTCATCTGGGGCACCAACGCGGTCGCCACCCAGGTCAACGTGATGACCCACGCGATCCGGGCGCGCAAGGAGCGCGGCGCCAAGCTCGTCGTCATCGACATCTACGACAACCCGACGATGAAGCAGGCCGACATGGCGCTGAAGCTGCGCCCCGGCACGGATGCGGCCCTTGCCTGCGCCGTCATGCACATCGCCTTCCGAGACGGCCATGCCGACCGCGCCTACATGGAGAAGTTCGCCGACGACCCGGCGGGCCTCGAGGCGCATCTTTCGACCCGCGGCCCGGAATGGGCGGCCGCCATCACCGGGCTTTCGACAGACGAGATCGAGGCCTTCGCCCGTCTTGTCGGCGAGACGAAGCGCACATTCTTCCGCCTCGGCTACGGTTTCACCCGCAGCCGCAACGGTTCGGTCGCCATGCATGCCGCCTGCTCGGTCGCGACCGTGCTCGGCTCCTGGCAGCACGAGGGCGGCGGCGCCTTCCACAACAATGGCGGCATCTACAGGCTCGACAAGCGCGAACTGATGGGCCTCGACCTCGTCGATCCCGAGATCCGCGCGCTCGACCAGTCGCAGATCGGCCGGGTGCTGACCGGCGATCCGGTGGCGCTGCGCAACCGCGGGCCGGTGACGGCCATGCTGATCCAGAACACCAACCCGGCCAACATCGCCCCCGAGCAGCGGCTGGTGAAGCAGGGCTTCCTGCGCGACGACCTGTTCGTCGCCGTGCACGAGCAGTTCATGACCGATACGGCCAGGCTCGCCGACATCGTCCTGCCGGCCACCATGTTCGTCGAACATGACGACCTCTATCGCGGTGGCGGCCACCAGCACATCCTGCTCGGCCCCAGGCTCGTCGAGCCGCCTGCCACCGTGCGCACCAATCTCTTCGTCATCGACGAACTCGCCCGGCGCCTCGGCGTATCCGACATGCCGGGCTTCGGGCTTTCGGAGCGCGAGCACATCACCCGCATGCTGCCGCATTACGGGATCGACTATGACGGGCTTGCCGAGGCGAAGTGGATCGATTGCCAGCCGGACTTCGAGACTGCGCACTATTCCAAGGGTTTCGGCCATCCCGACGGCCGCTTCCGTTTCCGCCCCGGCTGGACGACGACGCCCGCGCCGAACCGCCCGCCGGCCTCGATCGGCGTGCTCGGCCCGCATGCGGCCTTGCCGGAGTTCCCCGACCATGTCGCCGTGATTGAGGCGGCCGACGCCGACCATCCCTTCCGCCTCGCCACCCCGCCGGCGCGCACCTACCTGAATTCGAGCTTCACCGAGATGAAGTGGTCGCGTGAGCGCGAGGGCCGGCCGGAGGTGATGATCCATCCGGACGACGCGGCCGCAGGCGGCGTTGCGGACGGCGACGTCGTCCGGCTCGGCAATATCAGAGGCGAGATCCGCCTGCATGCGAGGGTGACGGGCGAGGGCAGGCCGGGCGTGCTGATCGCCGAGGGCATCTGGCCGAACGGCGCCCATCTCGACGGCGAGGGCATCAACGTCCTGACCGGCGCCGATCCGGTCGCGCCCTATGGCGGTGCTGCCGTGCACGACAACCGCGTCTGGCTCAGGAAAGAGACGGCATGACGAAGTTCCGCGACGCGAAGGTCGAGATCGTCTCCGACGAGACGCTCTCCGACAACTGGTACCATCTGCGCAAGGTCACCTTCGACTATACCGGATCGGACGGCCACACCGTCCGCCTCGACCGCGAGGTCTATGATCGCGGCAATGGTGCGACGATCCTGCTGCACGACCCGAAGCGCGACACGATCATCCTCGTCCGCCAGTTCCGCATGCCGGCCTACCAGAACGGCCATTCCGGCTGGCTGCTCGAGACGCCGGCCGGCCTGCTCGACGGCGACCATCCGGCCGACGCCATCCGCCGCGAGGTGATGGAGGAGACCGGCTACCGGATCGGCGAGGTCAAGTCGCTCTTCCGCGCCTTCATGAGCCCCGGCGCCGTCACCGAACTCGTGCATTTCTTCGCCGCCGAGATCGACGCCTCCGTCCGCGAAGGCAAGGGCGGCGGCGCCGACCACGAACACGAGGACATCGAGGTCGTCGAACTCACCCTCGACGAGGCGGCCCGGATGATCGAGACCGGCGAGATCTGCGACGGCAAGACGATCATGCTGGTGCAATGGGCGCTGGCGCGGCGGGGGTAGCCGGCGGCAACGCCTCACTCCACCACTTCGATCTCGCCCGGTCGCCAGGACTTGTCGAAGAAGGGCTCAAGTGGGCTGTAGAGGCGAAGGATCGTAAACCAGCCCTTTCGCGGATCGGTTTGAATCCAGTTGCCGCGGGCTACGCCATCGGGTTGCTTCGGACTGAACCAGATCGTTGTGGAGCCGTCGGCGGCAGCTTCGGCTGCAGGCGAAGGATAGCTTTGGCTTCCGGCTCGCGGATAGCGCTGTGGCGTATCAAGCATCGATCGAGACATGTTGTCGTAGACGGTGAACGACCAGAAATTTTCCGCCGGAATGCCTTCGGGGAGCGTGACCTTGTATGTTCTGGCACCGTCGAAATGGTTTTTGTCCGCGTCCGTCGTGGCGAGCAGGTATTGTGAGCCGATCCGAGGCAGACGCATCGCCATGGCCGGCGTAATGCCGGTTATGCCGTAGAAGAAATTTGTGCGCGCATCCATGGTCCGATAGCCGGTCGGTGGATAGGGTTTTACCCCTTCCGCGGTGATCATCGGGATCGGTGTTTCGAACTCGTAGCCGGTGTCGAACAGGAAATTGAACCAGGACGAATTGGGATAGTAGAACCAGTTCGGATCGCGCGGACTCATGAACAAGCTGCGCGAGGTCGCATTGGCAGCCGCGAGCGCCGCTGTCATGATCTTCTTCATCCGTTCGTCCGGAGAAAATTGCTTTCCCTTGATAATCCCGATCGACGCCAATGGCCCCATCAGTTCGGCATCGAGCGCGGTGGCGGGCTCGCTCTGGACCACTTCGTTCAGCAGTTCGAAGTAGCTCCAGTCGCTCGGCGGGATCGTGTTCACCACCATACCGCTACCCTCGTGGAAGACCGTCGCCGGAGGCGGTTTGATCTGCCCGAGTTTGGCCTTGCCGGAAAGGAAGGCGGCGATCGACGTTCCCACGCCACCCGGCTCGTAGGGATAGACCTTGGTGGACTTGCGGATGATCTCGACGACCGGCTTGGGATCGCTGTGGTTGTCGAGAAAAGACCGGCCAAACCACAACACGGTGTTGGTTTTGGCATGGGCGATGTAAAAGCCGCCTTCCGGGAGCGGTCCGTTGTAGTCGGGCGGTACGATCAGATACTTGCCGCCTTCGCCGCGATCAGGTCCCGGCGCGCCGACATCGACCACCCAGCGAAACCACGCGTCCTGTACGGCTCCGAGGAATTCCGGCGGCGTCTCGAGCACCACGGGCCCCTTCGTAAGATCAAGGTAACCCATCACATAAATCGTGTCGGCGTTCGCCGTCAGGAACAGGGACTTGGCATCCATCAGGTCGGAGAAGACGAGAACCTCGTTTTCCTTGACTCCGATGCTTTGCAGCCCATTGCGCAGCGCACGGATGCTGACACCGCGCATATTGTCCATGAAGGCGCGGTAGGCGTAGGTGAAGTCAAGGTTGTCGTAGAGTTTGGCGGCGCTTTCCCTTGTCGGCACCCCATCCTTGAATTCCAGCTTACCGATCGGAGTTTCGACGGCATCTGGCGTTGAGATAGACCCGGGTATGGCCGGCGACGTCTGGGCCGACGCAATCGCCGCCTGTGTGACAAGGATCATCATGCTTGCGGTTATGGAATGCCTGATCATTGTATCCTCCGCGTGGGTGCACAATTCAAACTTGGGGACACGACATCGGCCGTTACAGCGCATCGACCGTCCGCCTGGGCGCTCGATGCTGTTTCTCAGACTGCCGTCGTGTCAAAGCTGGTAGTGGGATGTCGCCATGGCCGAACTGGTTCCTGCAATCCCCCGGTGTCGCATTGAAGGGACGTTAGATAGCCGACCCATGCTTTGTTGCGCCGATGGGAACCGATGAACGCGCTATCATGTGCATCGGATTGCCGCCTTTTCAATAGCAAAACTTGAAGTAGTGATTTTCCGGCGGGTGAGGTGGAGGGAGGCGCTGCGGAGGCGGCGTCACGGACGGCGACGAGCCTGATCCCCAACATCCCTGGAGCAAGGGTACCCTCGTAGGCCAGACGCGTCGTCGAGACACCGCTTCTCGTCGCCAGCCTGCGGCCGGTCGGTGCCCCCTCGGGCTTCCGCCTCTCAAATGCCCGGCGAAATCAGCGAGCCCGTAGCTTCCCAAGCCGCCGCACCCGCCACCACAGCCCGGCCATCCTCCATCCGCACCTTGCCCTCCGCGAACAGCCTCAGCGCCAGCGGATAGGCCTTGTGCTCGACGGTGAGCACCCGCGCGGCCAGATCGGCCGGGGTATCGCCTGCGAGCACCGGCACCGCCGCCTGAACGATCTGCGGGCCCTCGTCCATGCCTTCGGTGACGAAGTGGACGGTGCAGCCGGCGAGCTTCATGCCGGCTTCGATGGCGCGGCGGTGGGTGTCGAGACCCGGGAAGAGCGGCAGCAGCGAGGGGTGGATGTTGAGGATCCTGCCCTCGTGGCGCGAGATGAAGCGGCCGGAGAGCAGCCGCATGTAGCCGGCGAGGCAGACGATGTCGGGCTTTTGCCGGTCGAGTTCGGCGAGGATCGCGTCTTCGTGCGCCTCTTTCGAGGCGAAATCCCTGCGCGCAAGGACGAAGGTGGGGATGCCGAGGGCTTCGGCCTTGGCGAGCCCGCCGGCGTCGGCCTTGTCGGAGAAGACGGCGACGATCTCGGCCGGGAAGGCCGGATCGGCGCAGGCTTCCGCGAGCCTCACCATGTTCGAGCCGCTGCCGGAGATGAAGGCTGCGACGCGCTTGCGGGAAAGGCCTGCGCTCATAGGGCGAGGGTGCCCTTGTAGCTTGTGCCGGCCTCGCCTTCCGTCCGCGCGACCATGCGGCCGAGTGTGAAGACGCTCTCGCCCTCGGCGGCAAGCACGGCGCCGACGCGTTCGACGTCTTCGGCGGCAACCACGGCGATCATGCCGACGCCGCAGTTGAAGGTGCGCAGCATCTCGGTCGCGGCCACGCCGCCGGTCTTCGACAGCCAGGAGAAGACGGCCGGCGCCTTCACTGCGCCGAGGTCGATCTCGGCTGCGAGGTGCTTGGGCAGCACGCGCGGAATGTTTTCGGGAAAGCCGCCGCCGGTGATATGGGCGAGCGCCTTGATCGCGCCGGTCTCGCGGATCGCCTTCAAAAGCGGCTTCACGTAGATCTTCGTCGGCGTCATCAGCGCTTCCGCCAGGCTCTCGCCGGACGCGAACGGGGCAGGGGCGTCCCAGCCGAGGCCGGACAGCGTCACGATCTTGCGCACCAGCGAATAACCGTTGGAGTGGACGCCGGAGGAGGCGAGCCCGAGGATCACGTCGCCTTCGGCAATGTCACCGGCCGGCAGCAGCTTGCCGCGTTCGGCGGCACCCACGGCGAAGCCGGCGAGATCGTAGTCGCCGCCGGCATACATGCCGGGCATCTCGGCCGTCTCGCCGCCGATCAGCGCGCAGCCGGCCTGGCGGCAGCCCTCGGCGATGCCGCCGACGATCGCAGCCCCCTGGTCGGGGTCGAGTTTGCCGGTGGCGAAGTAGTCGAGGAAGAACAGGGGCTCCGCGCCCTGCACGACGAGGTCGTTGACGCACATGGCGACGAGGTCGATGCCGACCGTGTCGTGCCTGTCGGCGTCGATCGCGATCTTCAGCTTGGTGCCGACGCCGTCATTGGCGGCGACCAGCACCGGATCGGTGAAGCCTGCGGCCTTGAGGTCGAACAGGCCGCCGAAGCCGCCGATCTCGCCATCGGCGCCGGGACGGCGGGTGGAGCGGACGGCCGGCTTGATCTTCTCGACCAGCAGGTTGCCCGCGTCGATGTCGACGCCCGCATCGCTGTAGGTCAGGCCGTTTCTGTCAGACTGGCTCATCGTCCGCTCTCCGCTTTCTGGCAATGGCGCCCGATTGGCACGTCGAGGCGACAAGTGCAAGCGCAATGCCCCGCACGGCCGGTCTTTTTCATGCTTTTGCCGGACGCTGCGGGCCCTGCGCGAGGCCGGCCTGTCTCCGCTCCCGGCTCCCGCAACCTTGACCATGCTCTGCGCAACGGCCTATCTCAGTACGGCAACGGATTTCAGGCAAGGGAAGATATGGTGAAGGCTTACGAAAGCGCGCGGCAGAAGAGCAAGGTCGCACCCGTCGAGGCCGGGCCTGCCGAGCCTGACGGAGCCGTCGGCAAGGGCCATGTCAGCGGCGCCGGGCTGAAGCGGCAGGTGATCTTCTGGCTGCTGGCGCTCGCCGCCGTCGTGGTCTTCCTGATGGTGTTCAGTTCCATCCTCCTGCCCTTCGTGGCCGGCATGGCGCTCGCCTATTTCCTCGATCCCGTCGCCGACCGGCTGGAGCGCCTCGGCCTCAGCCGCACCATGGCCACCGTCGTCATCCTGATCGCCTTCGTCATCATCTTCGCCCTGTCGCTGATGATCGTCATCCCGCTGCTGGCGACGCAGGCGTCCGACCTTCTCTCCAAGCTGCCGGACTATATCTCCCAGCTGCAGTCGCTGGTCACGAGCTTCAACCCCGAAATCCTGCCGCCCTGGGTCTCGAGCCAGATGGGCACGATCAAGGAGGGCTTCGGCAGCGTGCTCGCCGAAGGCGCCGGCTTCCTCGGCACGGTGTTCAAGCAGATCTGGAATTCCGGCCTGGCGCTGGTGGACATCGCCTCGCTGCTGGTCGTCACCCCGGTGGTCGCCTTCTACCTGCTTCTCGACTGGGACCGGATGATCGCCAAGGTCGACAGCTGGATCCCCCGCGAGCACGTCACGACCGTGCGCGAGCTTGCGACCGAGATGGACACGGCGATCGCCGGCTTCGTCCGCGGCCAGGGCTCGATCTGCATCATCCTCGGCCTCTACTACGGCATCGGGCTGACCGGGGTGGGGCTGAATTTCGGCCTGCTGATCGGCCTCTTTGCCGGCCTCATCAGCTTCATCCCCTATGTCGGGTCCATGGTCGGCCTGGTGCTGTCCGTCGGCGTCGCCATCGTGCAGTTCTGGCCCGATTACCTGTGGATCGGAGCGGTGCTCGCGATCTTCTTCTCCGGCCAGTTCATCGAGGGCAACATCCTGCAGCCGAAGCTTGTCGGCTCGCAGGTGGGGCTGCACCCGGTCTGGCTGATGTTCGCGCTGTTCGCCTTCGGTGCGCTGTTCGGCTTCGTCGGCCTGCTCGTCGCCGTCCCCGCCTCGGCCGCGATCGGCGTGCTTGTCCGCTTCGGCCTGCGGCGGTACCTTGACAGCGACCTCTATCACGGTCAGGGCAGTCCGCCCGTCGTCCGCAAGCCAGCCGTCCGCAAGAAGGAAGCGGCAACCGGGCGCAAGCCGTAACGAGTAGCCGCATGAAACCGTCGAAGCCCGCAGAACAGCTGCCGCTGGAGTTCCAGCACGTCCCCTCGTCCGGGCGGGACGACCTTCTGGTATCGGATCCGCTGAGCGCGGCGATATCGGTGGTCGATTCCTGGCCGAACTGGCCTTCTCCGGTGGTGATCCTCGCCGGCCCCATCGGCTCGGGCAAGACGCACCTTGCCGCCATCTGGCGGGAACGCTCGGGGGCTTCGCAGATCCACGCGCTCGAAGGCCTGGGTGCGGAGCAGGCCGCCGAGGCCGGCCCGGTGCTGTTCGAGGACGTCGACCGCGTCGGCTTCGACGACCGCACGCTCTTCCACATCATCAACAATGTCCGCCAGAACGGCCATGCGCTCCTAATGACGTCCAGGCTCTGGCCGATGTCCTGGCCGGTGACGCTGCCCGATCTGCGCTCACGACTGAAGGCGGCGACCGTCGTCGAGATCGGCGAGCCCGACGACGAACTGCTCTCGCAGGTGATCGTCAAGCTCTTCGCCGACCGCCAGCTCTTCGTCGACGACCGCCTCGTCGCCTACATGGTCGCCCGGATGGAGCGCTCGCTCGACGCTGCCCAGAAGGCGGTGGAACGGCTCGACCGGCTGGCGCTCGCGCGCGGCAGCCGCATCACCCGCGCGCTGGCGCAGGAGGTCCTGGGCGAGATGACCGGCGCCGATGCGCCCGGTCCCGGGGATTGACTGTCACAGAAGCGTCGTCAAACTGCTTTACGAGCCTCGAACAAAAACAACAGGGCGGTGGTCGAAATGGATGCTGTTACGTCTGAAGCAGAAAACGCGGAGCGGAAGGCGGACGATCTTTCCGACGCCACCCGGGAGCTGATGCAGAGCCCCGAGCGCTTCGTCAATCGCGAGTTCTCCTGGCTCCAGTTCAATCGGCGCGTGCTCGAGGAAACGCTGAACACGGCGCACCCGCTGCTCGAGCGCGTGCGCTTCCTGTCGATCTCGGCAGCCAACCTCGATGAGTTCTTCATGGTCCGCGTCGCCGGGCTGGAGGGCCAGGTCCGCCAGGGCATCGCCATCCGCAGCCCGGACGGCAAGACGTCCGCCGAGCAGCTGGACGACATCCTCAAGGAAATCGACAACCTGCAGATGGAGCAGCAGGCCTCGCTCGCCGTCCTGCAGCAGTATCTCGCCAAGGAAGACATCGTCATCGTCCGCCCCTCGGCGCTGAAGGGCGACGACCGCAACTGGCTCGCCCAGGAGTTCGAGCAGTCGATCTTTCCCGTCCTGACGCCGCTGTCGATCGATCCGGCCCACCCGTTCCCGTTCATCCCCAATCTCGGCTTCTCGATGGGGCTGCAGCTCGTCAGCAAGAAGGAGCGCGAGCCGATGACGGCGCTCCTGCGCTTGCCGCCGGCGCTCGATCGCTTCATCCGCCTGCCCGACGACGGCGCGACGATCCGCTACATCACCCTGGAGGACGCCGTCAGCCTGTTCATCGACCGGCTGTTCCCGGGCTATGAAGTGCAGGGCTCGGGCACCTTCCGCATCATCCGCGACAGCGACATCGAGGTCGAGGAAGAAGCGGAAGATCTCGTGCGCTTCTTCGAGACGGCGCTGAAGCGCCGCCGCCGCGGCTCGGTGATCCGCATCGAGACCGATTCGGAGATGCCGGCGTCGCTGCGCCAGTTCGTCGTCAACGAGCTCGGCGTGCCGGAAAACCGCGTGGCGGTGCTGCCGGGCCTTCTGGCGCTCAACACGCTGTCGGAAATCACCAAGGCCCCGCGCGCCGATCTTCGGTTCGAGCCCTACAATGCCCGATTTCCCGAACGCGTCCGCGAGCATGCCGGCGACTGCTTCGCCGCCATCCGCGAGAAGGACATGGTGGTCCACCATCCTTACGAATCCTTCGACGTGGTGGTCCAGTTCCTGCTCCAGGCTGCGCGCGATCCTGAGGTCGTGGCGATAAAGCAGACGCTGTACCGCACCTCCAACGACAGCCCGATCGTGCGCGCGCTGATTGACGCCGCCGAGGCCGGCAAGTCAGTGACGGCCCTGGTCGAGCTCAAGGCCCGCTTCGACGAGGAGGCCAACATCCGCTGGGCCCGCGACCTCGAGCGCGCCGGCGTCCAGGTGGTCTTCGGCTTCATCGAGCTCAAGACGCACGCCAAGATGTCGCTCGTCGTCCGTCGCGAGGAGGGCCGGCTGCGCAGCTACTGCCACCTCGGCACCGGCAACTACCATCCGGTCACGGCGAAGATCTACACCGACCTGTCCTTCTTCACCTGCAGCCCGTCGATCGCCCACAACATGGCGAATATCTTCAACTTCATCACCGGCTACGGCGAGCCCGAGCGCGACATGGAGATCGCCGTCTCCCCGCATACGCTGCGCCCGCGCATCCTCCAGCACATCGAGGAGGAGATCGTGCACGCCGAGAACGGCCTGCCCGCCGCGATCTGGATGAAGATGAACTCGCTGGTGGACCCGGAGATCATCGATGCGCTCTACCGCGCCAGCCAGGCGGGCGTGGAGGTCGATCTCGTGGTGCGCGGCATCTGCTGCCTGCGTCCCCAGGTCCCGGGCCTGTCGGATAATATCCGCGTCAAGTCCATCGTCGGCCGCTTCCTCGAACATTCCCGCATCTTCTGCTTCGGCAACGGCCGTGGGCTTCCCTCCGACAAGGCGCTCGTCTATATAGGCTCGGCGGATTTGATGCCGCGCAACCTGGATCGGCGTGTCGAGACGCTGGTTCCCCTGACCAACCACACTGTGCACGAACAGGTTCTATCGCAGATCATGCTTGGCAATCTGATCGACAACCAGCAGAGCTACGAGATCCTGTCGGACGGGACGTCGCGGCGCATGCAGGTGCCGCAGGGAACCGAACCGTTCAATGCGCAGCAATATTTCATGACGAACCCCAGCCTGTCGGGCCGGGGGGAGGCTCTGAAGTCCAGCGCGCCGAAGGCGATCGCCGGCTGGAAGAGCCAGCGCAAACGGTAAAACTGGATTTGCATGGTTGAATCTGAAGCGCAGGGGCGCCTGCCAGGGATCGCCCCGGTGTCTGTGGTGGATATCGGGTCCAACTCCGTCCGCCTCGTGATCTACGAGGGGATGAGTCGCGCGCCGGCCATTCTCTTCAACGAAAAGGTGATGTGCGGCCTTGGCAAGGGGCTGGCGAAGACCGGCCGCATGGACGATGCCAGCGTCGAGCGGGCGCTGGCCGCGCTGCACCGCTTCAAGGCGTTGTCGCAGCAGGCGCGGGCGACGCGAATGTATGCGCTTGCCACCGCCGCCGCCCGCGAGGCGGAAAACGGCCCGGCCTTCATCGAGCGCGCGGAAGAAATCCTCGAACACAAGGTGCGCGTGCTCTCCGGCACCGAGGAAGCCTATTTCTCCGCGCTCGGCATCATCAGCGGCTTCCACGATCCGGATGGCATCGTCGGCGATCTCGGCGGCGGCTCGCTGGAACTGGTCGATGTTTCAGGGGACGCGATCGGCACCGGGATGACCCTGCCGCTCGGCGGTATTCGCCTGTCGGAAAGCTCGGGCGGTTCGGTGGCGCAGGCGCGTGTCATCGCCCGCCGTTATCTGAAGACGGCGGGCCTGCTCAAGCGCGGTCAGGGGCGCACCTTCTATGCCGTCGGCGGCACCTGGCGCTCGCTCGCCAAGCTGCACATGGAACTGAACAATTACCCCCTGCACATGATGCAGGGCTACGAGATTTCCTACGACCAGGCGATGGACTTTCTCACCTACGTCGTCACCACCAAGGACACCAAGGATCCGGCCTACGCCGCCATTTCCAAGAACCGCCGCAACCTTCTGCCCTACGGCGCCGTCGCCATGCAGGAGACGATCGCGCTGATGCGCCCGTCGAAAGTGTCGTTCTCCTCGCAAGGCGTGCGCGAGGGCTATCTCTATTCGCTATTGCCCGAGAGGGAGAAGCAGCGCGATCCGCTGCTGGCGGCGGCGGAGGAACTGGCGATCCTGCGCGCCCGCTCGCCCGAGCATGCCCGCGAACTGGCGGACTGGACCGGCCGCGTCATGCCGCAGTTCGGCATCGAGGAGACCGCGCAGGAGGCGCGCTACCGTCGGGCCGCCTGCCTGCTCGCCGATATCAGCTGGCGCGCCCATCCCGACTACCGCGGCCTGCAGGCGCTCAACATCATCTCGCACGGCACCTTCACCGGCATCACCCATCCCGGCCGCGCCTATATCGCGCTGGCCAACTACTACCGCTTCGAGGGCCTTTACGACGACGGCGCCACCAGCCCGCTGGCGGCGATCGCCACGCCGCGCATGCTGATGCTCTCCAAGCTGCTCGGCGGCCTCCTGCGCATCGTCTACCTGTTCTCCGCCTCCATGCCCGGCGTCGTCCCCAGATTGCAGGTCGGCCCGTCGACCGCCCCGGACACCGACCTCGACTTCGTCGTCCCCGCCGAATACGCCGATTTCTCCGGCGAACGCATCGAGGGCCGGCTGCAGCAACTGGCCAAGCTCACGGGGCTGAAGCTGGCGTTCAGGTTCGAGTGACGGTGCGGCGGGCCGTCAAGGCATTGGCGATTGCATTTTTCGCTACCGTCGGTCTGTTCCTGATCCTCTTTGTCATGTTCGTCGTCGGCATTGTATTGGAGATGCGCCGGATGCAGGCAGGCGACTACCCGCTGGCCGACAGCTCCGAGGCCATGATCGACGGCCGCAAAATCCGGCTCGAACGTTATGCCGTCCACCCCTTTCTGGCGGAATACAAGCGCATCCTGACGGTGGTCGACACAACAGGCGCAGAGGTCAAGACCGAACTCGACCTGGATACCGGGGGCGCCGGCCGCCTCGCGCTGTGCCGGGATGCGCAACGTCGGATCGTCATGACCGATAGGTTCGGCAGCTACCGCCTCGCCGCCAGTGGCGAAGCGATCCCCGTTTCCACGGCTACGGCCATCGAACTTCTGCCGAACGGCTCTACGAGGCCCATCATGCAACCGGATCCAGAACCGGAGTGCCTCGACGCCATCGGGGCGTTCGACAGGGATGAGAACGGAGACTACGGCTTCCAGGCTGGGTCCTGATATCGCCTTTGTTGCCGATGCTGTCGCTGGAAATACCCTGAGATGGGCGGAGCCACGGCTGGACAACGGGGAGGGAGGCGCCTACCTTAGTAAAAGGTATTACCTTTTAATACGGGACTGTTCATGGCAACCTCCCTCAAGATCGGCGACGCGCTCAAGGGCCGCGTTCAACAACTTGCCAATCAGCGCCGCCGCTCGGCTCATTGGATCATGCTCGAGGCGATCCAGCAGTATGTCGAGCGCGAGGAGGCCCGCGAGAGCTTCAGGCAGGAGGCCGAGGCATCCTGGGAGGCCTACCGGCAGACGGGACGTCACCTGACCGGCGAGGAAGTGGCCGAGTGGTTGACCGGTTGGGGAACAGCCAGCGAGAAAGAGATCCCTGATTGCCACGAGTGATCGTCACCGCCGGCGCGGCGCAGGGATTGGAACGCTGCCGCCGGTTCCTGAATGCCAAGGTGCCCGAAGCGGCGCGACGGGCCGGCCAGGCGATCGCGCGCCACTTGCGGCTTCTTGAAACCACGCCGGCGATCGGTCGTCCACTTCCGGAAAACCCCGTGTTGCGGGGGCTCCTCGTTCCCTTCGGGGACGCAGGGTATGTCGCGCTCTATCGCTACGAGCCGGCTGACGATACCGTTTATATCCTGGCATTTCGCCACCAGAAAGAAGCAGGCTACTGAAGCAGGTCGCGGCAGAGAAGACGCCGGCGCTGCATGGCCACTTCAGGACGTTGCAAGGATCGTGGCCGATGTCGGCGGCGGTTGCCGCCGACATCTGTAGCAGGACGGTCACTCAGCCTTCAGCAACTCGCCCACTTCCAGAAGCACGAACTCGTTGTCGTCGGCCTTGTCGAGCGAACGGCCGGCGGAGAAGGGCAGGTTGTTGTCGTTGCCGACGACGATGTGGGTCTCGTCCACCCGGTCGACGTTCTCGATCGTGACGAACGGCATGTCGTAGAAGCCGTCGCCGCCGCCCTGGCGCTTCTTGTTGTCGGGGTCGGCGATCTTGAGCAGGTCGATATAGCCGATCTTGCGCACGGCCTTGCCGACGTTCTCCCCGGTCATGGCGATCTTGTAGATCCGCTTCACCTTGGAGGCGACGGCGAAGCAGTCGGGCTTAGGCTCCTTCGGATCGGCGCAGGCCTTGTCGGCCGTGCCGGCGCCGTTGTCGCGCTCGATCACCAGCGCCGTCGTCTCGTCCAGCATGTTGAAATCGCCGATCGCCTCGCCGCCCTCGGCCAGCGGATAGAGCCAGCTGCGGCCGGTCCAGGCCTTGGAGGCGACGTCGAGCTCGATGATGCGCAGCGCCGGGCGGCCGTCCGCCTCCTCGACGCTCTCGTTGTCGGTCCAGATCGGGCCTTCCAGCAGGCCGTAGAGCTTGGTGCCGTCCTTCGACAGGGCAAGGCCCTCATAGCCGCCGGAACGCTTGAGGTTGAAGGCCGGCATCTTCTTGGAGGGATCGGCCTGGACTGTGAGCGTCGGATTGTCCGGCGAGGCGACCGGCTTGCCGTCGACTTCCGTGGCGATCACATCGGTCAGCCTGCCCTCGAGGTCGAACTTCAGAATGTAGGGACCGAATTCCTCGCCGATCCAGAAGCCGTCGGTGACCGGCTGGATCGATTCGACGTCGAAGTCGGCGCCGGTGAGGTAGCGCTTCCCGGCGCCTTCCATGACGATCGGGAAGGGCGCCTTCCGGTCCGGGTCGGAGAGGAAGACGGTCCTGACCGGTTCCAGCGTGCCCTTGTCCCAGTCGAGGCGGATGTTGTGGATCATCAGCATGGCGTCGGAGGAATTGAGCTTGCTGCCGAAGCCGTTGTCCGACAGCGACCAGAAGGTGCCGTCGTCCATGGTCTTGATGCCGGAGAAGCCCTGCATCGGCTGGCCGTCGAAGGGAAGCGCCAGGCCCGTCTCGCGCACGCCGTCCTTGCCCATGACGGTGCCGGGCGTCTCGGCGCGCTTGCGGTCGGCGGTGGAGAACTTGCCGGACGTCTTCAGGTAGTCGGCGGCGTCTGCCGGGGCGGCAATGATCGTGTTGGCCGGCAGGATCGCGTGCGCCTTCAGCGTGGCCGGAAATTCCTTCTCCTCGGCAAGGGCGGCGCCCGCCATCAGAAGCGAAAGGGCAGCGGTGGTCAGCAAGGTTCTGGTCATCGAAGGGTCCCCATTGGGTTGGCATTGCGAGCAACCCGATAGGAGGACCGCGTGAACGCGGCTTGACAGTTGCTTGAAGCTTTCGTGACCGTCCCCAGAGGCGGGGCCGGGTCAGGTGTCTGCCGGGGCAATCGCCGATGCAAGCACGCTTCTGCCCCGCTGGGCATCTCCGACAAATGGGGGAAGGTCCGCTGCACGGGCCCGCCGAATGGGAATCTCGGCGACGCATCCAGATTAATCCCTCCCCCTTGTGGGGAGGTTTTCCACATCCCCACCGGATCATCGCCGGCCGGCGTCCTTCACCCGGCCGCGGACGCCGCCCAGCGATACTGCGCGTCGGTCTGCACGGCGCCCGGCCGGACCGCTCGGATGCGCTTCAACGCCACCTCGGGCGCCTCGCCACGCTCGACAAGAAGCCGCAGCGCCACCATGCCGGCGCGGCCGTGGCCGCCATGGCAGTGGACGAGGACCGCGCCGCCCTCGTCGAGGATCTCGTGCAACTGCGCCGACAGGCCGGGCCATTCCACGAGCCCGCCGCCGGTCGGCCCGCCGAAGTCGCGGATCGGGAAATGGAACCAGCCGATGCCGCGGGCGGCGAGCCTGAGACCGAGGTCCTCGCAGCCGCGCGCCACCATCTCGCTGCGATCGGTCATGGAGACGACCGTGCGCGCGCCCCAGTCCGAGATCGCCTGCAGGTCGCCGTCATAGGCGTCGTTGCGGCCCGGGATGCGGCTGATGCCGATCCGCCCGCCGTCCGCAAGCGCTACGGTCGCGATCCTGAAGGGTTCCACCGTGTCCATGACGGTATTGTACGCGTTTGCCGGATGTCGCGAAACGCTGATCGCGAAGCCATCGGCGCCCGCCCATGGCAGTTCGCACGAGCGCGGTCGGGGCGAGCGGACGAAAGCCGTGCCGTCAGGAAGCGAAACCGGTCCCTAAAGCTCGACCGCCTCGATCTTCTTGTTGACGAAGCGCAGGCCCACCTTGCCGCCGATCAGGTCGAGGGCGACGTTGCCGAACAGTTCCCGCCGCCACCCGTGCAGCGCGGGGACCTCGGCGTCCTCGCCGTCGATGGCGATCTTCTCCAGGTCGTCGCTGTTGGCGATGATCTTGGCGGCGACGCCCTGCTTCTCCGAGACGAGTTTCAACAGCACCTTGAGCATCTCGCTCGCGGCGGCGGCGCCCTCGGGCACGTGCGGCTGGCGGGGCAGGCGGGGCAGGTCCGTCTTCGGCGTGTCCAGCGCGTCGCGGATCGCCTCCAGCAGCGCTGAACCCGACTGCGAGCGTTCCCAGCCCTTGGGAATCGTGCGAAGCCGCCCGAGCGCCTCGGCGTCGGCCGGCTGCTGCTGGGCGATCTCGTAGATCGTGTCGTCCTTGATGATGCGCGAGCGCGGCACGTTGCGCCCGCGCGCCTCTCGTTCCCGCCAGGCCGCGACCTTTTGCAGGACAAGCAGTTCCATCGGTTTCTTCACCCGCATCTTCAGCCGCCGCCAGGCGTCATCAGGGTGGATGTCGTAGGTGCCGGGCGCCTCCAGGACCGCCATCTCCTCGGCGACCCAGAGGCTGCGGTCGTCCTGTTCCAGCCTGGCCTTCAGGAACTGGTAGACGTCGCGCAGGTGGGTGACGTCGGCCAGCGCGTATTCGAGCTGCTTGTCCGTCAGCGGTCGGCGGCTCCAGTCGGTGAAGCGCGACGACTTGTCGATCTGCACGCCCTTGGTCTTCTGCACCAGCTGGTCGTAGGAGACGCTGTCGCCGAAGCCGCAGACCATGGCGGCGACCTGGGTGTCGAAGATCGGATGCGGGATCAGCTTGCCGAGATTGTAGATGATCTCCAGGTCCTGCCGGGCGGCATGGAACACCTTGACGACGCTGCTGTCGGCCATCAGCGCGAAGAAGGGGGCGAGATCGATACCCTTGGCCATCGGATCGACGATCACCGCCGTCTCGGGGCCCGCCATCTGGATCAGGCAGAGCTCCGGCCAGAAGGTGGTCTCGCGCAGGAATTCCGTATCGATGGTCAGGTAGTCGGACTTTGCGAGCAGCGCACAGGCTTCGGCCAGGGCTGCGGTTGTTTCGATGATCTGCATCAATCTGCTCGGGCGACGGCTGGTTTCAAAGATCAGATGATTTACCCGCTCCACCATTTTGCCACAATCAAAAACTGCGGACGGCGCTCAGGTTACCGTAACGTAACTGCTCATGCCGGTCTTCTGGTGCTCGATGATGTGGCAATGGAGCATCCACTGGCCGGGATTGTCGGCGACGAGCGCGAGGTCGGCGGTCTCGTCAGGCTGCAGCAGGATCGTGTCGGTGGCGTGACCGAGAAGCCGCGGCTGGTTGGAGGCGACGATGTGGAAGCTCATGCCGTGCAGGTGGACCGGATGCGCATGCGGCGTGCGGTTGGCGACCCGGAAGACGTAGCTCCTGCCGAGCTTCAGTTCGGCGAGCGGCGCCACGCCGTCTGCCGTGTCGCCCGGCCAGGCGATCCTGTTGATCGCCCAGAACGTGTAGCCCAGCGAGCCGCAGATGCTTTCCCTCGCCCCGTGCTCGGCGGTGGCGGTGAACTCCATCGGGATGATCTCGGCAGCCTTGAGGTCGGCCACCGGGATCGGGTTTGCCGGCAGCGGCCCGGCGTCCCCGAGCGACCGTTTCGCACTCGCGCCGACCGCACGGAACGTCGCGATCGTCCAGGGGGTACTGCCCTTGACGTTGGTGAGCGTGGCGATCTCGCCCTCGCCATCCGGCATGCGCAGCACGAAGTCCAGCCGCTGGCCGGGTCCGACGTCCTGCAGGTCGAGCGGGATGGGCGCCTGCAGCGGATTGCCGTCGAGGGCGATCACCTTGCCCGCCCCGCCCGCAAGGGCGAGCCTGTAGATGCGGGTCACGTCGGTGGCGGCGATGCGGACGCGGACCAGCCCGCCCGCCGGCGCGTCATAGGCGGGCGCGGCGCGCCAGTTGGTGGTGCGCACCGTGCCGAAGGTGCCGCTGCGGGCGGCGTCGCGCGGCTTGAACGGGGCGATGAACTGGCCGTCGCCGCCGAGCCGGAAGTCGCGCAGGTTGAGCACGATCTCCGCGTCGAACACCGGATCGGCCGGGTCCTCCACGACGATGACGCCGGTCAGCCCGCGCCCCATCTGCGTCAGCGTGTTGCAGTGGGGGTGATACCAGAAGGTGCCGGCGTCGGGCGGGGTGAAGCGGTAGTCGAACGTATCGCCGGGATAGACATAGGGCTGCGTCATCTCCGGAACGCCGTCCATGGCGTTGGCGATCCTGAGACCGTGCCAGTGCACGGTGGTCGGCTCGTTCAGCCGGTTCACCAGCCTGGCCGAGAATTCCTCGCCCTTGCGCATCCGCAGCACCGGCGGCGCCCCTTCGCCCGCAGCACCGAGCCCGTAGGACATCATCCCCCCGGTCGCGGCCTCGCCGGTGAGGAGCGCGCTGGACTCGTAGGCGACGAGGTCTTCCGGGGCGCCGGCGAGCGCGCGGCGCACCGCAGGCAGGGCCAGCCCCGCGCCGTAGGCGCCGGCGGCGATCGCGGAACTCTTCAGAAGCGTGCGGCGGCTGATCGGCATGGGCGGGTCCCGGTCTTGGAAGATGCCCCTGCATAATCCTGATCGGCGCACTCATCAATATGGCGGGCCGGAACCTGATGTCGCAGGCTCACCGCCGCTTGCCGCCGGACCCTTTGCCGTTGCGCTCCGCGCCGGCGAGCTTGTTGAAGAAGGCCGAGGTGCGCAGGAGGTTGCGGAAGCGCCCGTGCCGCTTTTCGGCCGGCACGCCCGGCCGCGTGCCCATGCGCAGCACCGTGTAGGCCATGAACATCACCATGACCACGGCCATGTAGATGAACATCGCGTCGGGGCCGAAGATGTCGAGCAGCACCGAGGCGAACAGCGGACCGATGATCGCGCCGATCGACCAGAAGAACAGCATGCCGGCGGAGACCAGCGCATGCTCGCCTTCGCCGGCATGGTCGTTGGCATGCGCCGAGCAGAGCGAGTAGAGCGGCATGGCGAAGGCGCCGAAGACGAAGATGCCGGCGAGGTTCATCCATTCGTCGCCGCCGGCGAAGATCGCCAGGAACAGGGCCGCGAGCGTGGCGCCGAGCGTGGCGACGAGGATGATCACGCGCCGGTCGAGCTTGTCCGAATAGAGCCCGAGCGGGTATTGCAGCACCACGCCGCCGATGATGCCGGCGCTCATGAAGCTCGCGATCTCGGTCACCGACAGCCCGATCTCCTCGCCGTAGATCGGCCCGAGCGAGCGGAAGGCGGCGTTCGTCAGGCCGACGACGATGCAGCCGATCGTCGCCAGCGGCGAGATGTTCCAGAGCTTCTTGACGTCGAAGCGGATCGCCTCGGGCGCTACCGGCGCGGAGCGGTCGGCGAGCGAGATCGGCACCAGCGACAGCGTCAGCGCCATCGAGATGATCGCGAACAGCTGGAAGCCGCCGATGCCGACGCCCGGGATCAGGTATTGCGCCGCCGTCACCGAGCCGAGATCGACGAGGCGGTAGAGCGAGAGCGTGCGCGCCCGGTTGGCATTGGTGACGCTGGCGTTCAGCCAGCTCTCGACGGTCGCGAACAGGCTGGCGAAACAGAGCCCCGCGAGCAGACGCATGAAGAACCAGAAGGTCGGGTCGATCACCAGAAGCATCGCGATCGCCGAGGCCGAGGCGATCGCCGCCATCGCCGAGAACGTCCGGATATGTCCGATCGCCCGCAGCACCCGGGTCACGTAGATGCAGCCGACCGCAAACCCGATGTTGTAGCCGGCGCCGACGAGGCCGATCAGCGAGGTCGAAAATCCCTCGTGCGAGGCGCGCAGCGAGATGAAGGTCCCCTGCAGCCCGTTGCCGCCGATCAGGATGCCGGCGGTGATCAGAAGGGGAACGAGGGGGCGGATGTGGCTCATTCTGCTGCCGGGGAGGGGAATCGGGGCGCCGCACGGGGATAGCAATGTCTACAGGCGAAACCGTGCCCGCGACAGGGCAATTCCGGGCACCGGAGAAATATTTGCCGCCGCCGCAGGAAAGCCATCGTGGCCGAACTCGGCAATAACCTTATTATTAGTATATACTAATAATGCGGGGTCTTTGTATTCGGGGGGATTGCGAAATGAGCATCGGTCGCACCTTGCTTGCGGGCGCAGGCTTCCTCGCCCTCGGTTGCACCTTCGGCTGGGCGCAGGACGTCAGCGGCGTGCCCGGCACGCCAAGCGCCACGACGACGATCGAGGGCCGGCAGCTTCCACCGCCGGACCCGGCCTTCGGCGGGGTCATCAAGGAGAAGGCGGCAGACTCCAGACCCTGGTGGGCGCCGCGCATCGTGCCGCCCAAAGGCGCGCCGAACGTGCTGCTCATCATGACCGACGACGTCGGTTTCGGAGCGCCGTCCACCTTCGGCGGCGTCATTCCGACGCCAGCACTCGACCGCATCGCGGAGGAGGGCCTGCGGTTCACCAATTTCCACTCCACCTCGCTCTGCTCGCCCTCGCGCGCCGCCCTGATCACCGGGCGAAATCATCACGTGGCGGGCTTCGGGGTCGTCGGCGAGATCGCCACCGGCTATCCGGGCTACGATTCGATCATCCGCAAGGAATGCGGCACGATCGGCACGATCCTCAAGGAAAACGGCTACGCCACCTCGTGGTTCGGCAAGGACCACAACACGCCCTTCTACCAGGCGAGCCAGGCGGGGCCCTTCGACCAGTGGCCGAACGGCATGGGCTTCGACTATTTCTACGGCTTCGTCGGCGGCGACGCCAGCCAGTGGCAGCCGAACCTCTATCGCAACACCACGGCCATCTACCCCTTCGAGGGCAATCCCTCCTGGAACCTGACGACGGCCATGGCGGACGACGCGATCCAGTACATGAAGCAGATGAAGGAGATCGCGCCCGACAAGCCGTTCTTCGTCTATTACGTGCCCGGCGGCAGCCACGCCCCGCATCATCCCACGCCGGAATGGATCGACAGGATCTCCGGCATGCACCTCTTCGACGAGGGCTGGAACAAGCTGCGCGAGACGATCTTCGCCAACCAGAAGCAGCTCGGCATCATGCCCGAAAACGCGCAGCTGACACCCTGGCCGAAGGAACTGCCGCAGTGGGATACGCTGGACATCGAGCAGAAGAAACTGTTCGTCAAGCAGGCGGACATCTATGCCGCCTATCTCGCCTATACCGACCACGAGATCGGCCGGGTGATCCAGGCGGTCGAAGATCTCGGCGAATGGAACGACACGCTGATCCTCTACATCAGCGGCGACAACGGCGCGAGCGCCGAGGGCATGGTCAACGGCACGCCGAACGAGTTCACCACCTTCAACGGCATCCCGGTGCCGGTGAAGGACCAGTATCTCTGGTACGAGTTCTGGGGCTCCGACCGCACCTTCCCGCATTTCTCCGCCGGCTGGGCCTGGGCCATGGGCACGCCGTTCAAGTGGATGAAGCAGGTGCCGTCCCATTTCGGCGGCACGGCGCAGGGCATGGCGGTGTCGTGGCCCGGCCACATCACCGATGCCGGCGGCATCCGCCGGCAGTTCCATCACTTCATCGACATCGCGCCGACCATCCTGGAGGTGACCGGCATTGCCCAGCCGGACACCATCGACGGCATCAGGCAGCGCCCGATGGACGGCGTCAGCATGGCCTATGCCTTCGACAAGGCGAACGAGACCGCGCCGTCTGCCCGCAAGACGCAATATTTCGAGATGCTCGGCAACCGCGCCATCTATGACGAGGGCTGGGTGGCGGCGACGACGCCGGCGACGCTGCCATGGGAACTGAGCACCAAGGCGCCGCCGGACGTGATCACCGGCTATGCGTGGGAGCTCTACAACGTCGCCGAGGATCCCACCCAGTCCAACGACCTCGCCGCATCGATGCCGGACAAGCTGAAGGAGATGCAGGCGCTCTTCTATTCGGAAGCCGCGAAGTACGACGTGCTGCCGCTCGACAATTCGACGCTGGCGCGCTGGAACGCCGCCCGTCCGAGCCTGACGGCGGGCCGCACGGAATTCGCCTATTCGGGCGAACTCAGCGGCGTGCCGAAGAGTGCCGCGCCCAGCATCCTGAACAGGTCCTACACCATCACCGCCGAGGTCGAGATCCCGGATGGCGGCGCCGAGGGCGTCATCGTCACCGAGGGCGGCCGCTTCGGCGGCTACGCGCTGTTGCTCAGCAAGGGCGAACTCGGGTTCGGCAAGGGCAAGGTCGTCTTCCTCTACAATCTTCTCGATCTCAAGCGCACCGCCTGGGAGGGGCCGACGCTCGACGCCGGCCGGCACACGATCGTCTTCGAGTTCGTCTCGGACGGTCCGGAACTCGGCAAGGGCGGCAAGGGCACGCTGTCGGTCGACGGCAAAGAGGTCGCGAGCAACGTCCTGGAGCACGGCACGCCCGTCACCTTCCCGGAAGACGAGAGCTTCGACGTCGGCCTCGACACGCGCTCCGGCGTGGCGATGCTGGAATATCGCTATGACGTGCCGTTCCGCTTCACCGGTAAGATCGACCGGCTGACCTTCAAGCTCGGGGAGCAGCCGAAGGCGGCCCCGTGACGGACCGATGGCCGAACGGACAGGGTGAAAGGCAATCGCGGTGATCCTGTCGAGACGCTCGACGTTGATGGTCGCAGCCGCCGGCGAAGCGGCGACGGGGCTGGCCTTGCTGGCCACGCCGTCCTTCGTCGGGCGGCTTCTCTTCGGCGCGGAGATCAGTGGCGCGGGCGTTCCGGCGGCGCGGGTGGCCGGCCTTGCCCTGATCGCGCTGGCGATCGCCTGCTGGCGCGGCTCGCCGCTGCAGGCCATGCTCTTCTACAGCGCCGCTGCCACGCTCTATCTGGCCTGGCTCGGCCTCGCCGGCACCTTCGCCGGCATCTTCCTGTGGCCCGCCGTCGTCTTTCATGCCGTTCTCACGGTCCTGCTGGCCGCGGGCGGGAAATGAAGCGCTGTCTGCGGGACGACGGACGGAATTTCGGCAATCGAATCAAGGGCACGCTCCGTCGGCCATGCCCGCTGACCGTCGTCGGGTCATACTGGTCGCCGTTCCGTCACGGATGCACCGCGAGGCGTCGCGGCGAGGCGGAGCCGACGCCTTGTGCGGGGGAGGGACGCGTTTCCCCGCACCGAGGGGTTCGCAGAAAGGCCTTCCTCTGGAGACGGCGGGACAAGTCCCGAGTTGCGCTCCGGACGTGTCCGGGTGGCACACAGGTCAGTTGCCGGCGCAAATGCCTGCGGCTGGAGCAGCAGGGCGAAGTTGCGGACAATAACCGTCGAACGGGGCGCTGAAAGGTGTCACATAACCAAACTCAGATGAGGCAGCTTCCAGCGCCCCGTCCGAACCATGCGAATAACGCGGGCGGAGTTTCCGTCGCGCGAACGCCCGTTGCTGCCCGCTGGCTTCCAGAGCCTCGAAGACGGATGGGCTGCCGACCTATCGGCGGTTCATGTCGGTGACCACCCACCGATAGAAATAATAGATCGCGACCGAGGTGACGAGCAGGGGCCAAAGATGGACGAGTTCAGGCATGAGGGCGCTTTTCTTCCGTCAGGCTCCTCCCGCGCTTCGAATCGGATTGCGAAGCCGCGCGGGCAGGGTTAACAAATTCTTCATGCTCGTTCTGCGGGCGCCGGGCAAGTCCTTAAGAAGTTGTTCACATGCCGATTTGCCGGTCGCGTGTCATTTTTTCATCATGTTCGGCGGAGAGGGCAGGTCGCGCTCGCCTGATCGGATGAAGCCTCGGTGAAGCGTCCGGGCCAAGCCTCCCCCTTGCGGCGAGGATGGAGGGCGAGCCTCGTTCCCGGGCAAGCGCCCCGGGCGTTCCCGCCGCAAGCCTTGACAAATCGGACCGGTCATGCGCTTTTCCGCCCGATTTTGAAGACGCGCGGCCCCGCTTTCCGGGTCTGGCCGCGCAGCATTCCAGGATAGAACAATGCACCGTTACCGCAGCCATACCTGCGCCGCCCTCCGCAAGTCCGACGTCGGCCAGACGGTCCGTCTTTCCGGCTGGGTCCACCGCGTCCGCGACCATGGCGGCGTGCTCTTCATCGACCTGCGCGACCACTACGGAATCACCCAGGTCGTCGCCGATCCGGACAGCCCCGCCTTCAAGGTCGCCGAGACCGTTCGCGGCGAGTGGGTCATCCGCATCGACGGCCTCGTCAAGGCGCGCACGGACGAGACGGTCAACAAGAACATGCCGACCGGCGAGGTCGAGCTCTATGCCCACGAGATCGAGGTGCTCTCGGCCGCCAAGGAACTGCCGCTGCCGGTCTTCGGCGAACCGGACTATCCGGAAGATGTGCGCCTGAAGTACCGCTTCCTCGACCTGCGCCGCGAGACGCTGCACAAGAACATCGTCAAGCGCACCCAGATCATCGCCGCCATGCGCCGCGAGATGACCAATGTCGGCTTCACCGAATATTCGACGCCGATCCTGACGGCGTCCTCGCCGGAGGGTGCCCGCGACTTCCTGGTGCCGAGCCGTATCCACGAGGGCACGTTCTACGCGCTGCCGCAGGCGCCGCAGCAATACAAGCAGCTCCTGATGGTGGCCGGTTTCGACCGCTACTTCCAGATCGCCCCCTGCTTCCGCGACGAGGACCCGCGCGCCGACCGTCTGCCGGGCGAATTCTACCAGCTCGACCTGGAGATGAGCTTCGTCGAGCAGGAGGACGTCTGGACCACGATGGAGCCGGTCATCCGCGGCATCTTCGAGGAGTTTGCGAACGGCAAGCCGGTGACGCAGCAGTTCCCGCGCATTCCCTATGACACGGCGATCCGCAAGTACGGCTCCGACAAGCCGGACCTGCGCAACCCGATCGAGATGCAGGCCGTCACCGAGCACTTCGCCGGCTCCGGCTTCAAGGTCTTCGCCAACATGATCGCCTCCAACCCGAAGGTCGAGGTCTGGGCGATCCCGGCCAGGACCGGCGGGTCGCGTGCCTTCTGCGATCGCATGAACGCCTGGGCGCAGTCGACCGGCCAGCCGGGCCTCGGCTACATCTTCTGGCGCAAGGAAGGCGACAAGCTGGAGGGCGCCGGCCCGCTCGCCAAGAACATCGGCGAGGAGCGCACGGATGCGATCCGCACCCAGCTCGGCCTCGACGACGGCGACGCCTGCTTCTTTGTCGCCGGCGACCCGGCCAAGTTCTACAAATTCGCAGGCGAAGCCCGCACCCGCGCCGGCGAGGAGCTGAACCTCGTCGACCGCGACCGTTTCGAGCTGTGCTGGATCGTCGACTTCCCATTCTTCGAATACAATGAGGACGAGAAGAAGATCGACTTCGCCCACAACCCCTTCTCCATGCCGCAGGGCGGGCTGGACGCGCTGGAAAGCCAGGATCCGCTTTCGATCAAGGCCTACCAGTACGACATGGTCTGCAACGGCTTCGAGATCGCCTCGGGCTCGATCCGTAACCAGTCGCCGGAACTGATGGTCAAGGCCTTCGAGAAGGTCGGCCTCAGCCAGCAGGACGTGGAAGACCGCTTCGGCGGCCTCTACCGCGCCTTCCAGTACGGCGCGCCGCCGCATGGCGGCATGGCCGCCGGCATCGACCGCGTGGTCATGCTGCTCGTCGGCGCCAAGAACCTGCGCGAGATCTCGCTGTTCCCGATGAACCAGCAGGCGCAGGACCTCTTGATGGGCGCGCCGAGCCCGGCAAGCCCGGCACAGTTGCGCGAACTGGCGCTGCGCGTGACCCCGACGCCGAAGAAGGACTAGGACCTTGCTGCGGACGCTGTTCGAACGCGGCCGCGCAGCTTTCTCCCGTGCCCTGGCGGCGGCGCTCACCGCCGCCTTGGCCTACTGGCTGGCGCATCTGCTGTTCGGCCAGCCGCAACCGCTCTTCGCCGCGATCAGCGCGCTGATCTGCCTGGCGCCCGGCATTCCCGATCACCTGAAGCAGGGCGCCAACCTGCTCCTCGGCGTGACGGTCGGCATCCTCGTCGGCGAACTGGCGTTCCTGATCCCCTACGAATGGGGCGAAGTCCGGCTCGCCAGCGCCACCTTTGTCGCGATGATCCTCGCCTCGCTGTTCGGCCCCGCGCCGGTCGTCCCCATCCAGGCCGGCGTCTCCGCCATGCTCGTCCTCTTGATGGGCCCGCAATCCGCAGGCCTCGCCCGTTTCCTCGACGTCATCCTGGGCGTGGTGATCGGCGTCACGGTGGCCGTTATGTTCTTCAGGAACAAGCGGGAAGACTGACCGGTGCGTGCTCCTGTGAAATGTCACAAAACATTCATAAATGCTTGAATATCCGTTAAGTCTCGCAAAGCCATAGGTCGGGCTCCGTTCCCGTTTCGATGGCACCGCACCATGTTCCTGTTGTCAAAGCTCAAAATCGCCCACCGCGTGATGCTGCTCGGCGCACTCGCCGTCACTGGCATCGCCGTGATCGCCGGAATCCTGCTCGTCCAGCGGCAGGTCGAGGCCCAGAGCCGCGAGGTCGGCTACCGGCTCGCCGCCCGCGAGGCCGAGTTCGCCAGCCTCTCCGCCGATTTCCTCGCCGCCCGGCTGAACGAGAAGGATTTCCTGCTCGCCCGCGAGATGGCCGCAAGTTCCGCCTTCGAAGCGACCGCCGATGCCGCGACGGCGCGCCTGGAGACGCTCCGCTCCACCGCCGAACCGGCGCTCTCGGCCGAACTTGAGGAGATCGAGGCGCGCTTTGCCGCCTATCGCACAGCCTTTGCCGGTCTCGTCGCGGTCAACGGGGAACTGGGCCTCGACCAGTCCACCGGGCTGGAAGGCGCCATGCGCTCGGCCGTCCACGACATCGAGGAACAGTTGCAGGGCGTCGAGGACATGGGCGTGCTCGCCAGCATGCTGATGCTGCGCCGCCACGAGAAGGACTTCATCCTGCGCCGCGACCCGAAATACATCGATCGCCACGCCGAGGAGGCCGAAACCTTCACCGGCCTGGTGCGCAAGCTCTACCGGCCCGGCGCCCAGCGCCAGCGGGTGATGGAGCGGCTCGACGTCTACCGTAACGCCTTCCGCCTCTATGCCGAGGCGAGCCTGAGGGAAACCACCGCCCGTGCGGCGGTGAGCGCCGCCCATGCGGCGATCGAACCGGCGAAGGACCGCGCGACCGCGCTCCTGGCGGCAGGCCGCACCGACCACGTCAGGGCAACCGACGCCTCGGCGGCCCGCACGATCGCGGTGGTCGCCGCGCTCATTGCCGGTGCGGTGGCGGCATTGCTGCTGGCCGTCTGGCTCGTCGGCCGCTCGATCGTCCGCCCGATCGGCCAGATGACGGCGGCGATGCGCACGCTTGCCGGCGGCCGCACGGAGATCGCCGTGCCGGGACTGGAGCGGCGCGACGAGATCGGCGCCATGGCGGCGGCGCTGGAAGTGTTCCGGCAGGCCGCGATCGACAACCGGCGGCTGGAGGAGCAGGCGGCGGCCGAGCGTGGCCGGGCCGAGGCCGAGCGCGTCGCCATCCAGGCGGCCGCCGAGGCCGAGGCGAATGAGCGGCTGATGCAGGCGACCGGCGGGCTTGCCGGCGGCCTGCGGCGTCTCGCCGACGGCGACCTCGATTTCGCCCTGGTCGAGCCTTTCTCCCCCGAATTCGAGGGGCTGCGCCACGATCTCAACCAGGCGCTCCGGCAACTCGGCGGGACGCTGGCGCAGATCGCCACCGCCGGCATCACCATCGACGGCGGCAGCCGCGAGATCAGCGCCAGCGCCGAGACGCTGTCCGGCCGCACCGAGCGGCAGGCAGCGGCGCTGGAGGAGACGGCGGCCGCGCTCGACGAGATCACGGCCAACGTCACCCAGGCTGCGGAACGGGCGCAGGAGGCCCGAGACGTCGCCACCCGCGCCAACGCCAATGCCGAGCGCACCGCCGAGCTCGTCGGCGGCACGGTCGGCGCGATGGAGCGGATCGAGCAATCATCGCGGCGGATCTCCAGCATCATCGGCGTCATCGACGAGATCGCCTTCCAGACCAATCTTTTGGCGCTCAACGCCGGCGTCGAGGCGGCGCGTGCCGGCGAGGCGGGCCGCGGCTTCGCCGTCGTGGCCCAGGAGGTGCGCGAACTCGCCCAGCGTTCGGCGGTGGCCGCAAGGGAAATCAAGGACCTGATCCGCCAGTCGAGCAGCGAGGTCGAGGACGGCGTCGGCATCGTCCGCAACACCGGCACGGCGTTGGAGGCGATCGGCAGCGAGGTCAAGGCGATCCACGCCCTCATGGAGGCGATCGCCGTCTCCGCCCGCGAGCAGTCTCTGGGCCTGAAGGAGGTCAACCAGGCCGTCAACCAGATGGATCAGGGCACCCAGCAGAACGCCGCCATGGTGGAGGAGAACAACGCCGCCAGCGCCGTCCTCGCCGCCCAGGCCGAGCGCCTGCGCGACCTCGTCGCCGCATTCCGGCTGCCGGAAGCGACCGAGGCGCGCGACGACGTCGCCGACGCGCAGCGTCGGATCCTGCGGTTTTCCCGACAGGCGGGCTGAACGGCCGGCCCCGCTCGCCCTGCCGCGGCCTGCCCGGGATTGCGGGCCGCGGCAGATCCCTGACGGGCTCGCCCGTTACCCTGTCACCGGCGCGATGTTGCCATGCAACGGATCGGCGTCTATACAGCGGGAACTCACCCCGGACCCGGTGAAACCCCGGGTGGCTCTTCTGGCCGCCGATCCGCCAGACAACGCAAAAGCATCAGACCAGTCGCATGCCGGACCAAGCCCCGGCCTGGATGCTCTCATTTTGCGAAGTTCTCCATGAAAACCACGCTATCCGCCTACCGGCGCGAATGGTTCTGCAACATTCGTGCCGACATTCTCTCAGGGATCGTCGTCGCCCTGGCCCTCATTCCCGAAGCCATCGGCTTCTCCGTCATCGCCGGCGTCGATCCCAAGGTCGGCCTGTTCGCCTCCTTCGCCATCGCCTGCGTCTCCGCCTTTGCCGGCGGCCGGCCCGGCATGATCTCGGCTGCGACAGCGGCGACCGCCGTCCTGATGGTGACGCTCGTCAAGGAGCACGGGCTGCAATACCTCTTCGCCGCCACGCTCCTGATGGGCGCGATCCAGATTCTGGCCGGCATGTTCAAGCTCGGCCGGGTGATGCGCTTCGTCTCGCGCTCGGTCATAACAGGCTTCGTCAATGCGCTGGCGATCCTGATCTTCATGGCGCAGATGCCCGAGCTCGTCGGCGTGCCGCACCTGACCTATGTGATGATCGCCGCCGGCCTCGCCATCATTTACCTCTTCCCCTACGTGACCAAGGCCGTGCCGTCGCCGCTCGTGGCGATCCTCGTTCTGACCGCGATCGCCTGGTGGGGCGGGCTGGACCTGCGCACCGTCGGCGATCTCGGCGAGCTACCCGCAGCGCTCCCCGTCTTCGCCCTGCCGCAGGTGCCGCTGACCTTCGAGACGCTGCAGATCATCTTTCCCTATTCGGTGGCGCTCGCCGCGGTCGGCCTGCTGGAATCGCTCCTGACGGCGCAGATCGTCGACGACATGACCGACACGACGAGCTCGAAGAGCCAGGAGTGCATCGGCCAGGGCGCCAGCAACATCGCCTCCGGCCTGATCGGCGGCATGGGCGGCTGCGCCATGATCGGCCAGTCGGTGATCAACGTCACGTCAGGTGGCCGCGGGCGGCTGTCGACCTTCGTCGCCGGCGCCTTTCTGCTGTTCCTGATCCTCGTCCTCGACGACCTCGTCCGCATCATCCCGATGGCCGCACTGGTGGCGGTGATGATCATGGTCTCGATCGGCACGTTTTCCTGGCGCTCGGTGCTCGACCTGCGCCGTAATCCGCTGTCGTCCTCGATCGTGATGCTGGCGACGGTGGTGACGACGGTCGGCACGCATGATCTCGCCAAGGGCGTGCTGGTCGGCGTGCTTCTCTCCGGCGTCTTCTTCGCCGGCAAGGTCGCGCGGCTCTTCCGAGTACGCACCGGGATCGATGCCGGCGGCAGCGTTCGCACCTATGTGGTCGAGGGCCAGGTCTTCTTCGCCTCAACGGAAAGCTTCGTCGCCGCCTTCGATTTCGCCGAGGCGGTGGAGAAGGTGGTCATCGACGTCTCCGGCGCCCACCTCTGGGACATCAGCGCCGTCGGTGCGCTGGACAAGGTTGTGCTGAAGTATCGCCGTCACGGCATCGACGTCGAGGTGCGCGGCCTGAACGAGGCGAGTGCCCACATGCTCGACCGCTTCGCGGTGCACGACAAGGACGGCGCAGCACTGCCTGCATCGCACTGAGTGGTCCAATCGGGCATGGAAAACCCGGCGGGATCGCCGCCGGGTCGCTCATCGTCGGTCGCAGGGCCGTTGCTAGTCGTTCGCCGTCACCGTCACGCCCAGCACCTGCGGGATCGTGTTCGGCGCGCCCATGGCGGCGCCCATGATCATCGGGAAGGGGACCGGGGCTGCCGGGGCCGCGGTGATCGTCAGGCTTCGCGGGTCGTCGAGATAGGTATTGACCGCCTGGGCGATCTGGTTCTGCAACTCGGGCATGTTGAGCTGCGCGATCATCAGCGGCGCAAGGCCCTTCAGCGACTGCGCCATCTGCTCGCCGCTGACGCCCTGTTCGGCGCCGACGACGTCCAGCACCTTCTTCGTCAGCGAGGCATCGACGAAGCTGACCTTGGCGCTGTTGAAGGTCAGTTGCTGCATCAGCCCCAGCATCGACATGCCGAGCGCGTTGTTGGCTTCATCGCTTTTGGGGTTGGCCTGGCTCGCCTCGATCGCCTCGCGCATCGCGTTGATGAAGTCCAGCGTATAGCCGGAAATGGCGAAGGTGAGGTCGAGCCGGCCGATATCGTCGAAGTCGAGCGCGTATTCGTCGACCGTCATCAGGCCGGTGTCGAGCGCCCAGCCGCCCTTCATGCTGGCCTTGCCGCTGATCGTGGTCAGGCCCAGCTTCTGGATCGTCTCGCGGCTCTTCGGGTCGTCGACCTGGGTGAGGTCTGCCTTGATGCCGGAGACCGTGCCGTCATAGTCGAGCCCGACATTGCCGGCGCGGCGGACGACGTTGCCCTCCATGCCGGAGAGGGAGAAGACCTCGGTGCCCTTGTTTATGACGGTGATCGGGCCGGAGCTGGCGCGCTCGTAGAAGAGCATGGTGTCGAGCGAGGTGCCGTCGGCCTTCGCCGGGATGACGAGCCCGCCGAGCTCCATGCCGCTCGCCGTGATGGTCGTGTCGCCCTCGGTGCGGTTGACGTCGGCGAACCGGACCGTCTCGACCGTATAGCCGCCGTCGCCGCTTTCCGCCACGCCCTCGAGCCTGACGTCGCCGATCTCCGCCGGCTCGCCGCCGGTCGACGTCACCTTCGTGCCCTGGAGGGTCAGGGTGTCGCCGTCGGTGGCGATGCTGGCGAAAGAGACGGTCAGCCCGCTTGCGCCGTTCGCCGCATTGAGCTTGGCGACGAGGTCGGCGCCGTCCAGCGCGAAGGCGGGGCCTGCAAGGGCTGCAAGCGCAACGCCTGTCAGCGTCGTGCGGAGAGTGCGGTAATGAAACATCGGAATTCCTCTTATCTGGCAATAGGATGACGGGTGCCGTCCCCGCACTTATACGTGTGGCGCGCGGACAATATTCGCGCGCGGTTAAGCATCCGTGCAAGGCCAGTCTAGTGGGCGAAGGGCCCGGAAATGTGACCTGCACCCGCGCGGCTATCCACAGCGCAATCGCCCGGATTTCTTGCCGCGAATCGGCTAGTTCGCTAGTCAAGTCCCATGGGACAAGAGATTTTGCCGCCCGGTGGCGGAGACGACGACAACATCCTTCCGGTCGACCTGAAGGCGGCGCTCGAAGAGCGCTATCTCGCCTATGCGCTGTCGACCATCATGCACCGGGCGTTGCCCGACGTTCGCGACGGCCTCAAGCCGGTCCACCGCCGCATCGTCCATGCCATGCGCGTGCTCAGGCTCGATCCGGGACAGGCCTACAAGAAATGCGCCCGCATCGTCGGCGACGTGATGGGTAAGTTCCACCCGCACGGCGACGCCTCGATCTACGACGCGCTGGTGCGCCTGTCGCAGGATTTCGCCATCCGCTATCCGCTCGTCGACGGGCAGGGCAATTTCGGCAACATCGACGGCGATAACGCGGCCGCGATGCGCTACACCGAAGCGCGGATGACCGACGTCGCGACACTGATCCTGGAGGGGATCGATGAGGATGCGGTCGATTTCCGCCCAACCTACAACGAGGAGGACGACGAGCCGGTCGTGCTGCCGGGCTCCTTCCCCAACCTGCTCGCCAATGGTGCTTCCGGCATCGCGGTCGGCATGGCGACTTCGATCCCGCCGCACAATGCGCACGAACTCTGCGACGCAGCACTTTACCTGATCAAGAACCCGCAGGCGACGGTCGAGGAACTGATGTTCGATCCGGCCAACCCGCAGAAGGGCGGCATCGAGGGACCGGATTTCCCGACCGGCGGCGTGATCGTCGAGAGCCGCGCGAGCATGCTGGAATCCTACCGCACCGGCCGCGGCGGCTTCCGCGTGCGGGCGAAATGGGAGACCGAGGACCTCGGCCGCGGCGGCTACCAGATAGTCGTCACCGAAATCCCCTACCAGGTGCAGAAGTCGCGGCTGATCGAGAAGATCGCCGAACTGCTGATCGCGCGGAAGGTTCCCCTCCTGGAGGACATCCGCGACGAATCCGCCGAGGACGTGCGCATCGTGCTGGTGCCGAAGAGCCGCAGCGTCGATGCGGCTCTCTTGATGGAATCGCTGTTCAAGCTGTCGGAACTGGAAAGCCGCATTCCGCTCAACATGAACGTGCTGTCGATGGGCCGCGTGCCGCGGGTGATGGCGCTGAACGAGGTGTTGTCGGAATGGCTGGCGCATCGCCGCGAGGTGCTGCTGCGCCGTTCGCGTCACCGGCTGGCGGCGATCGAGCGCCGGCTGGAGATCCTCGGCGGCTACCTCGTCGCCTATCTCAACATCGACGAGGTCATCCGCATCATCCGCGAGGAGGACGAGCCGAAGCCCGCCCTGATGGAGCGCTTCACGCTCACGGACCTGCAGGCCGAATCGATCCTCAACATGCGGCTGCGCTCGCTGCGCAAGCTCGAGGAATTCGAGATCCGCACGGAGTTCGACGGCTTGACCAAGGAGAAGGCTGAGATCGAATCCCTGCTCGCCTCGGAAGCCAAGCAGTGGCAGACGGTGGCCTGGCAGATCGGCGAGGTGAAGAAGAAGTTCGCCAAGGCGACCGAGATCGGCCGCCGTCGCAGCCAGTTCTCCGATGCGCCGGAGACCGATATCGAGGCGATCCAGCAGGCCATGATCGAGAAGGAGCCGGTGACGGTCGTCATCTCCGAGAAGGGCTGGATCCGCGCGCTCAAGGGCCATATCGCCGACACCTCCGGCCTGCAGTTCAAGGAGGGCGATGCGCTCAACGTCGCCTTCCCGGCGCAGACGACGGACAAGATCCTGATCGTCACCACCGGCGGCAAGGTCTATACGCTCGGCGCCGACAAGCTGCCGGGCGGCCGCGGCCACGGCGAGCCGCTGCGGATCATGGTCGATATGGAAAACGACCAGGACGTGCTGACGGCTTTCGTCCACGACCCCGCCCGCAAGGTGATCCTCGCCTCGCAGGCCGGCAACGGCTTCGTCGTCGCCGAGACCGAGATGGTCGCCAACACCCGCAAGGGCAAGCAGATCATGAACGTCGGCATGCCGGACGAGGCGAGGCTCGTGGTGCCGGTGCGCGGCGATCACGTCGCCGTCGTCGGCGAGAACCGCAAGATGCTGATCTTCCCGCTCGTGCAACTGCCGGAAATGTCGCGCGGCAAGGGCGTGCGCCTGCAGCGCTACAAGGACGGCGGCGTTTCCGACCTCCGCTGCTTTGCGATGGCCGAGGGGCTCAGCTGGGACGACAGCGCCGGCCGCACCTTCGTCCGCACCCGGGAAGAGCTCACCGAATGGATGGGCGACCGCGCCAGCGCCGGCCGCACGGTGCCGAAGGGCTTCCCGCGTAGCGGCAAGTTCAGCGGCTGAAGCATGTCGCGCAAAAGTGTGCAGCGGTTTTGCGATAACGACATGCAAAAAAGGAGGCCAAAGCGTGCAGAGCGAATCCGGAGGATCGCAACACGCTTTGGTGTTCAGGACCTGGAGGGCAGGGGGGCGGTGAAGTCACGCAGGAAGCGTGTCGCCCCGTCCTCATCGATCTCGCCGGCGGCCACGCCGAGCACGAGTTCGATCACCAGACCCTGATCCGCCCGGATCAGGTGGCCGTTGATGTAGAGAAACATGAAGGCCGCCAGGAATCCGGTGCGCTTGTTGCCGTCCGAGAAGGGATGGTTGCGGACGATACCGTAGAGGTAGGCGGCGGCGAGTACGAACAGGTCATCCTCGCCGTAAGCCGCCTTGTGCTGTGGCCGCGCGAGCGCCGCTTCCAGCGCGTTTTCGTCCTTCAGTCCCGGCAGGCCACCATGTTCTCGCAACTGGTCGCCATGGACGAGTTCGATGGCCTCGCGAGTGAGCCACTTCAGCTGGTTCATTTGGCGAGTTCGCGCAGGGCGACACGGTATTTCTCCATGCCGATGCTCGCGGCGCGGAGCTGTTCGGCGAGCCCGGCATTTTGCGGAACGAGCGTGAGCTGGCCGTTTTCTTCCGTCACGGAAAATTCGTCCCCCGCCTTCAATCCCAGACGCTCCAGCACCTCTTTCGGGATGATGATGCCTTCGGAGTTGCCGATCTTGCGGATGGTGACGTTCATGGCAGTGTCCTCATGTTGCAACGGTGTTATAACATGGATCGCGAGCCGTCGCAATTCGAGCGGTCAGGCCTGTGTCGCGGCGATCTCCGGGCAGCCTTTCAGCCGGCGTGCCGCCCTGGCCTTGCTGTGCATCTGCCACAGCGAATGGGCGAACAGCGCCGCAATCAGGATCGATCCGCCCACAAGCGTCTGGCCGGAGGGGCGCTCGGTGAAGATGATCCACACCCAGATCGGCGCAAGGATGGTCTCCAGCAGGTAGAACATGCCGACCTCGGGCGCGGAGAGATAGCGCGGGCCGGTGGCGAGGCACCAGAACGCCAGCGGGATCATCACGAGCCCGTTGAAAAGGATGAAGCCGGGCTGTTCGATCTGGAACGCCCCGCCCGGCAGCATGGTTAGGGCGACGGCGGCGGGGATGACGGCGGCGACGAGCGGCACGAACCCCATGTCGGCGCCGCTCTTGCGGCTGACGGTGATCGCGCTGGCGAGCACGAACGCGTTCAGGGCTGCCATCACATCGCCGAAGAGATTGCCGCTGACCAGTCCGTCCTGCACGATCAGCGCCACGCCGCACACCATGGCGGCCATGGCGAGCAGCGTCGCGTTGGCCGGCCGCTCGCCGAGGAAGATCCAGGAGAGCAATGCCGCGAACATCGAGGTGAAGGCGAGGATGAAGACCACGTTCGCCGTCGTCGTGTTGAAGACCGCGAGCATGAAGGTCATCGACCCGATGCCGTAGAGCGCGCCGGCCAGGATGCCCGCGCGGCCCGGAACGAGCGTGAGCGGACGCCGGAGCAGGAGGCGCACGATCGACCACACGACGAAGGCGACGGTGCAGGTCGCAAGGCTGCGCACCGCCAGCACCGACCACACCTCGCCCTGCGCGGAGCGGATCAGAGGAATGTCGAAGGAGAGCGCGAGGCCGCCGATGGCGGTGATCAGCAGGCCCTTGCGGTGCAGGGCGGGGTCTTGGAGGTACGACAAGCGAAAATCCGATTCTCAGTCAGAGGTTTCGCCATCATAGCGTTCCCAACCGCGTGCCATCAGGTGCTCCTGCGGCAAAAACTTTGTTTTATAGTCCATCTTCCGCGATCCCTTGACCCAGTAGCCGAGATAGACATGGGGCAGGCCAAGCGCCTTGGCGCGCCGGACGTGGTCCAGGATCATGAAGGTTCCGAGCGAACGCTGGTCCTGGGCGGGATCGAAGAAGGAGTAGACCATCGACAGCCCGTCGCCCATCCGGTCCGTCAGCGCCACCGAAACCAGTTCGCCGCGCGGCCGCTCCTCCAGGCCCGATCCCTCCGCGCGCTTGCGGTACTCGATAATCTTGGTGTGGACATGGGTATCCTCCACCATCATCGCATAGTCGAGCACCGACATGTCGGACATGCCACCCTTCTGGTGGCGGCGATCGAGGTAGCTGCGGAACAGGGAATACTGCTCGCTCGACGGTTCGGCCGGATACTCATAGCCCACGAGATCGGCATTGCCGGCGAGCACGCGCCGCATCGAGCGGGTCGGCCGGAACTCGTTGACGAGGATGCGCACCGAGATGCACGCCCGGCAGGTTTCGCAGGCGGGGCGGTAGGCGATGTTCTGCGAACGGCGGAAGCCACCCTGGGTCAAGAGGTCGTTGAGTTCGGGCGCGCGCTCGCCGACCAGATGGGTGAACACCTTCCGCTCCATTTCATGCGGCAGGTACGGGCAAGCAGCCGGAGCCGTCAGATAGAACTGGGGAGCAGGGGTTGTTTGGGTATTCATGTTTTCGGCGCGCGACTCCAACCGGGCCTGACGATCAATATTAGCATGGCGCAGTTGAGCAAAAGGTCAACCGGTCCGGGCCGGGCGAAACATTACAAATGAAGGGCACCCGGAGCCTCCTTTCGAAGAATGCCGACAGCGCAATGGCTGAGGCGCGGCTTCGGCGGGCGCACCGGATGCAAACGGTGCTAGGTGCTCGATCGCCTGACGACGACGGTGCCGAGCAGGAGATCATGCAAGAGGCGGCTGCGGTCGGTGAAGAGACCGATCAGCAGGATGAACGGCGTCAAAAGCGCATTGCCGATCCAGAACAGCACGAGGTAGACGACGGAGGTGAGGAAATCCATCGGCCGCCCGTCGGTGCGCATGACGACGAGATCCATCACGTTCATGCCGACGCTCGCCTGGTTCGGCCCGCCGACCGTCAGGCCGAAATAGAGCATGGCGACAATGACGAACAGAGCCGGATAGAGCATCCAGCCGAGCCCCAGCGTGATGATGCCGAGAAAGAAGACGACCACCGCCGCCGGCACCCAGAGGAGCGCCACGATCGCATAGTCGATCAGGAAGGCGAAGATCCGTCGCGACAGCACGCCGCGGTAGGCGCGCCAGTCCGTGCTCGGCAGACGAACCTCGTCAATATTGCTCATCGAATGGCTCCTACGTTCAATCATGTTCCTGATATGGGAATTGCCGGTGCGAATGCAACAAACGCACGCGGTATCCTCCGGAAAGCCGATGCGACGACCTGTTCGGGCCGTCAGCCCTTCTTCGCCAGCGCCCTTGCCACCTCGACGGCGAAATAGGTCAGGATGCCGTCGCAGCCCGCGCGCTTGAAGGCCAGCAGCGTCTCCATCATCACCCGGTCGCCGTCGATCCAGCCGTTCATCGCCGCGGCCCTGATCTGCGCATATTCGCCGGACACCTGATAGGCGAACACCGGCAGGCCGAACGCCTCCTTCATCCGCCAGCAGATGTCGAGATAGGGCAGGCCCGGCTTGACCATCAGCATGTCCGCCCCCTCCTCGACGTCGAGTGCCGCGTCGCGGATCGCCTCGGTGCCGTTGGCGGGATCGATATAATAGGTCTTCTTGTCGCCCTTCAGCAGCCCGCCGGTGCCGATCGCCTCGCGATAGGGCCCGTAGAAGGCGGAGGCGAACTTCGTCGCATAGGACATGATGCCGACGTTCTGGTGGCCGGCCTCGTCCAGCGCCTGGCGGATCACGCCGATCCGCCCGTCCATCATCTCGGACGGCGAGATGATGTCCGAGCCGGCGTCCGCCTGGACGACGGCAGCCTTCGCCACCTGTTCCACCGTCTCGTCGTTGACGATCTCGCTGCCGCGCAGGATGCCGTCATGGCCGTGGCTGGTGAAGGGATCGAGCGCCACGTCGGTGATCACGCCGATCTGCGGCACGTGCTGCTTGAGCGCCCGCGTCGCCTGATTGATGAGATTGTCGGCGGCGAGGCTGTTCGACCCCGTCTCATCGCGCAGGCTCATCTCGATGTTGGGGAAGGTGGCGAGCGCCGGCACGCCGAGGTCGGCCGCCTCCTTCGCCGCCTCGACCAGGCGGTCCACGCTCATGCGGTTGACGCCCGGCATCGAGGGGATCGGCTCCACGACGTTCGCGCCGGGAACGACGAAGACCGGCCAGATCAGGTCGTCGACCGTCAGCCTGCTTTCCTGCACGAGGCGCCTCGTCCAGTCCGCCTTGCGATTGCGGCGCATACGCCGGTGGCCGGTGATCTGGTCGACGATGTTGGTCATGGGTCCTGTCCTTGCGAGGTTCTGTGTGCTCATGGCATGCCGATCGCTCCATAGCAGAATGCGGCGCCCGCGCGAATGCGGCACGAAGCCCTTGTTGCGGACATTGACGCTTTATGGGCGGTGGCGGGCTGCTATTGTCCGCCCATGGCTTCTGATTCTCCAAACGTGCCGCGATGGACGCTGACGGACACGCTGTACATGCTGTTCCTGCGGATGATGGCCATCTTGTGCCTGTGGTTCGCGTTGCAGTACTGGGCGATGCTGACCGGCTTCTCGCTGGAGGGGAGGGGGCGCTTTGACCTCCTGCCGTCGGCCTGGAAGGCGGCCTCGACGGCACTGGCCGTCATGTTCCCCGTGGCCGCCGTCGGCCTGTGGCTGCTGGCGCCCTGGGGGGCTGTCATCTGGGTGCTCGCAGCGGCGACCGAGATCGCCATGCACGCGTTCTATCCCTCCATCTTCGGCATCAAGCCGCTGCTCGTCATCGCCCATCTCGCGGTGGCCGCCGTCTACGTGCTTTTCCAGCTTGCCCTGTTCCTGCAGCGGCGCAAGCAGGCGCGTCAGGTAAGGACTGATTTACCCTGAGACAGGGTCGCGTTCCGGTAAGGCGCTGTTAAGGCTGCGGTTTAAGTAGAATTTTAGACGCATTCGATAGGGTCTCACTCAAGGCGGGAACAGACACCGCCACCAAAACAGTGAGGCAGAAAATGAACACGAAGCTTAAGCCGCAGGCACCCGCCATCGACCAGCAGGAAGTTGCGATCCGCAATCTCTATCTGGAATCCCTCCACCTCGTCGAACGCCTGCACCGTCGCCTGCTCGACGTCATCAAGGATGAATTCGACCGTGCCGGCCGTTCCGACGTCAACGCCGTCCAGGCGCTGCTGCTCTTCAACATCGGCAACTCCGAACTGACCGCCGGCGAACTGCGCTCGCGCGGCTACTACCTCGGCTCGAACGTCTCCTACAACGTCAAGAAGCTGGTCGACCTCGGCTTCATCAACCACCAGCGCTCCCGCGTCGACCGCCGCTCGGTCCGCATCAGCCTGACCGAGAGCGGCCAGGGAGTGGCCGAGACGGTCGCCAGGCTCTACGAGCGCCACATCGGCTCGATCCAGCAGGTCGGCGGCATCGGCGAGAACGAGTTCACCGAGATGAACCGCCTGCTGCAGCGCCTCGATCGCTTCTGGAACGATAGCATCCTGTACCGCCTGTGATGGCGCCGGAAAGGCGCGGTCGCCGTATGCCGGAACGCGAAACGGCGACCGCCCGTAGCGCTGCGCTGACGCCTGTCCGATGCAGGCGCGCGCGCCCCTGAACTGAAATCAGCGCCAGTCGGAATTTCCGGCGAGGCGGTCGAGCGCCGCTTCCAGGATCAACGCGCCATAGTCGGCATTCATGTGCTGCAGGTCGTGCTCCGGATGGTCGCTTTCGCTGTCGAGACGGACCGAACCCCGGCTGTACCGGCTATCGGTCATCGCCCCGTCCACCAAGATGTGCGCCGGCGGACGCATGACCCGCTCGCTCCTCATTACCTTCTCGACCGCGTCGAAATAGACCGAGGCAAGTTCCCGCCCCTTTGCGCCTGTCAGAAGGCCAAGGACGGGATTTGTATACTGCGTCCGAAGCTTGGCGTCCGAGGATGGCAGCGGCGTGGGCATGTAGAGAACGGCTGCCGCGCCCTGCTGTGAAATCCGGCTGACGAACTTGTGCGCGAAGCTCTTGCGAACCTTCGCGGCAACCAGTTCCTCGAACACCTTGGTCGAGACCAGATCGAATTCCGCCGACGCGCCAAGTGCTCCGTCGTCCAGCAGCCAGTATGGCCGCCAGCGATCCGTCAACTCCATGGTCTTGAGCAGTCCGAGCCCCGCCGCGACCACGATGATCGCATCGTAAGATTCCAGCGCGATCGCTTCCGTATCCATGGTCTTTGAGAAATATCGCTGGGAAATCTGTGTGGTCGCGACGACTTTGCCGTCCTGGACGGCGAGTTTGCGAAAATGGGCACCTGGCACCCCCAGGAACGAAAGCTGGTGGTCGTAATTTCCTTTCAGTCTTTCCCAGCCGAGCTTCAGTGCTCCGATATGGGAGTTTCCGATGACGCAGATCGCCCTCGCCATCAGGCAAACGCCTCCAGCAGCGCTTCTTCGCAGATCACGTTGTCGGAAGACTTCCCGGCAGAGCGCTTGCCTTTCGCCTTTTGGCGTTTCCCGTCCTTGCCGGCACCAGCGCCAGCCTTCACGCCATGTGCTTTCAAGAACGTCTGCATGACGTGCTTGACGCCGTGCGGGTTCACGGAGCGCATGTTCGGCTCGTAGAAGAAGCCGCGGGTGGAAGGAGAGGCGATGATCTCGTAGGAGGGGAAATAGTCGATATCGTCGAACCGGTTGCAGAGCGAGCCGCATACGGCACGCAGGACGGATTTCGAATAGGTCGTCGCCACCAGCACGTTCTGCCCCGAGGCTGTCGCCGCCAGGGGCACGGGCGAGACGGTGAAGAGGAAGCGCATTGCGGGATTGATCGCCTTGAGGATTGTCCGCACCTCGATCATGTCCTGCAGGATCTCCACGAAATCGAAGTTGACGAAGGCGAACGTCTCGTCGTCGAACTGCCCGGCGACGACGCCGGGGCAGGTCGGGTAGACGACGCCCGAACCGGTCGCGCGCCAGGCCTCGGTGAGGCCGAGCGTGAAGATGAAGATATCCGTCCTCTCCAGCATCGCCCGCACCTTCCCGAGGTGCTTGGAGCGATGGGCCATGGCTTCTGCCAGGCTGTCGAGCCCGGTGGGCTCCACGGAGGGCCGGAGCGCGTCGTAGTAGCGCCCGTCGCGCGTCCAGAAATCGCCCTCCCGAACCGTTCCCGCCTGGCTGTCCTTCAGCAATTGCAGCAACTGGCGGGCTGTATAGATATTGCCGTAGCGGGCGGAATAGATCCCGTAGCCATAGGTCTCGGCGAACCGGCGATCAAGGTCCTCTGGCGGCGGCTCCTGGTCGATGACGGAAAAGCCGCTCGCCTTCAACGCCCGGCCGACATGCTGTGCAAAACAGCTGCCCGCCACCGCGATCCGGTCCGCGGGGCCGATCGGGAAACGGGGCGAATAGAGGTCCTCCATATCCAGAGGGTGCCTATCCGCCACGGCGCTGCGCCAGTATCGGGACGGGGGGAGGTCGGTGTAGGGCGTGGAAACGGGGCGGTCCGAGGTCATCGATCTGCTCTTGTCGCAAGCGAATGACGAGAAAGCCGTGCCTGGAGATTATTTCAGCTTTTCCCGAAGTGTAAACGATCAATCGGAATGTGTTGGCTGAGAGGCTGGATACAGCACCGGACATCACCCCGCGATCACGCCTGCGTGAGGCCGGCGTGTTCGCGCCAGACACGCTTTGGCCATATTACTGTGACAGCGAGAGGATGGCTCCAGCCATGCAGGTTCGGCATGGCCGGTCTCCGTTTGTTAACCCTGTTCGTATTAGGTTCCGTGGGATATGGGCCGTGTGGCGCAAGATTCGTACGGGCGATGGTCGCTTGCGGCCGGGCAGAGAATGGTAGGATAGATGTCTCGCAAGATCGGAATTGATGTGTTTTCGCGCCGCGCCTTCCTGCGGTCCGCAGCCACTGTCGGCGCTGCCGCCGTTGCCGGATCGGCCGCCGCCCAGACCGCGATCGACGACATCCTCAACGCCACGGGGCGGGGCAACTGGGACGACCAGTTCGACGCCAAGGCGTCGCGCACCGCGACCGCTGTCGTCTCCAACAATCCGATCTTCGGCCCCGGCTCGGCCGGCCACATCCAGCAGGCGATCTTCGACTACCAGAACATCGTCTCCAGCGGCGGCTGGCCGATGGTCAATGCCTCGCAGAGGCTCGAGCTCGGCGTCAGCGACGGCTCCGTCCAGCAGTTGCGCCAGCGCCTGATCGTCTCGGGCGACCTGCCGCGCTCTGCCGGCATCTCGAACGCCTACGATTCCTACGTCGACGGCGCGGTCAAGCGCTTCCAGGCCCGCCACGGCCTGCCCGCGGACGGCGTGCTCGGCGAGTTCACGCTGAAGGCGATGAACGTTCCGGCGAATGTCCGTCTCGGCCAGCTCCAGACCAACCTCATCCGCATCCAGGCCATGTCCGGCGACCTCGGCCACCGCTTCGTGATGGTCAATATCCCGGCCGCCTATATCGAGGCTGTCGAGAACAATCGTGTGGCGCTCCGCCACGCCGCGATCGTCGGCAAGATCGACCGCCCGACGCATGCCATCAACTCCAAGATCTACGAAGTCATCCTGAACCCGTACTGGACCGCGCCGCGCTCGATCATCGAGAAGGATATCGTGCCGCTGATGCGCAAGAATCCGAGCTACCTGAAGGACAACGCCATCCGTCTGCTCGACGGCAAGGGCAACGAGGTGGCGCCGGAGACGATCGACTGGTACGCCGACAAGGCGCCGAACCTGATGTTCCGGCAGGACCCCGGCAAGATCAATGCCATGGCCTCGACGAAGATCAACTTCCACAATCCGAACAACGAGTACATGCACGACACGCCCTCGCAGGGCCTGTTCAACAAGCTGATGCGCTTCGAATCCTCCGGCTGCGTGCGCGTGCAGAACGTCCGCGACCTCATCACCTGGCTGCTGCGCGATACGCAGGGCTGGTCGCGCCAGGAGATCGAGCGCGTCATCGCCACCCGCCAGAACACCCCGATCAAGCTCGCCCAGGAAGTGCCAGTCTACATCGTCTACGTCACGGCCTGGTCGGCGACCGACCGCGTCGTGCAGTTCCGCGACGACATCTACGAGCAGGACGGCGTGGCCGAACTGGCGCTGCAGACCAATATCGGCGTCGAACAGGCCGCCGGCCCGATCGACAGGGACTTCCTGCCGCAGTAAGCCTGCCCGCCGCGACTTTCGCAGGGCCGTGCAATCGGAAGGTTGCGCGGCCCTTTCCGTTGCGGCCGTCGGCCGGCGTCGTAATTGTTCCAAAGCCCGGCTCGAAATGCCGCAATCGGCACAGCGGATATTGCCCTTGCCATGCGAGGACGATAAACACCGTGCCACCGTCTTACAGGAGCCTCGAGGATGAGCCTTTCTTCCAACACCGAAGCATTCTTCTCCCGCTCGCTTGCCGATACCGATCCGGATATTTTCGGCGCGATCGAGAAGGAACTCGGCCGCCAGCGCCATGAGATCGAGCTGATCGCTTCCGAGAACATCGTCTCGCGCGCCGTGCTCGAGGCCCAGGGCTCGATCATGACCAACAAGTATGCCGAGGGCTATCCGGGCAAGCGCTATTACGGCGGCTGCCAGTTCGTCGACATCGCCGAGGAACTGGCGATCGAGCGCGCCAAGAAGCTGTTCGGCGTCAACTTCGCCAACGTCCAGCCGAACTCCGGTTCGCAGATGAACCAGGCGGTGTTCCTGGCGCTGCTGCAGCCGGGCGACACCTTCATGGGCCTCGACCTGAACTCGGGCGGCCACCTGACCCACGGCTCGCCGGTCAACATGTCCGGCAAGTGGTTCAACGTCGTCTCCTACGGCGTGCGCGAAGGCGACAACCTGCTCGACATGGACGACGTTGCGCGCAAGGCCGAGCAGCACAAGCCGAAGCTCATCATCGCCGGCGGCACCGCCTATTCGCGCATCTGGGACTGGAAGCGCTTCCGCGAGATCGCCGATTCGGTCGGCGCCTACCTGATGGTCGACATGGCCCACATTGCCGGCCTCGTCGCCGGTGACCAGCATCCCTCGCCGTTCCCGCATTGCCACGTCGCCACCACCACGACGCACAAGTCGCTGCGCGGCCCGCGCGGCGGCGTCGTCCTGACCAATGACGAGGACATCGCCAAGAAGATCAACTCGGCCGTCTTCCCGGGCCTGCAGGGCGGCCCGCTGATGCACATCATCGCCGCCAAGGCCGTGGCCTTCGGCGAGGCGCTCAAGCCGGACTTCAAGGACTATGCCGCCCAGATCGTCAAGAACGCCAAGGCGCTGGCCGAGACGCTGATCGCAGGCGGCCTCGACATCGTCTCCGGCGGCACCGACAACCACCTGATGCTGGTCGACCTGCGCAAGAAGAACGCCACCGGCAAGCGCGCCGAGGCGGCACTCGGCCGCGGCTACATCACCTGCAACAAGAACGGCATCCCCTTCGACCCCGAAAAGCCCTTCGTCACGTCAGGCATCCGCCTCGGCACGCCGGCAGGCACCACGCGCGGCTTCAAGGAGGCCGAGTTCAAGGAGATCGGCAACCTGATCGTCGAGGTCCTCGATGGCCTGAAGGTCGCCAATTCCGACGAGGGCAATGCTGCCGTCGAGGCTGCGGTCCGGGAGAAGGTGGTCAAGCTGACCGACCGCTTCCCGATGTATCCCTACATGTAAGGAGGCGGCATGCGCTGCCCCTATTGCGCCTCGGAAGATACCCAGGTGAAGGATTCCCGTCCTGCAGAGGACGGGACCGCCATCCGCCGCCGCCGCATCTGCCCGGATTGCGGCGGCCGTTTCACCACCTTCGAGCGGGTGCAACTGCGGGACCTGATGGTGCTGAAGAAGACGGGCAAGAAGGCCCCCTTCGAGCGCGAGAAGCTGATGAAGTCGTTCGAGATCGCGCTGCGCAAGCGGCCGGTCGATCGCGACCGGATCGAGCGGGCGGTCTCGGGCATCGTCCGCAGGCTGGAGAGCTCCGGCGAGACCGAGATCTCTTCGGAGCAGATCGGCCTGCAGGTGCTGGAGGCGCTGAAGGCGCTGGATGACGTGGCCTTCGTCCGCTACGCCTCCGTCTACCGCGACTTCTCCCATGTGGACGATTTCGAAAAGACGCTCAGCGAGGTCGCCGCGAAGATCGCGCGCGACCCTGGCGACGAGGGCTGAGCATGGCGGATGCGGCGGAAGACGAGCGCTTCATGGCCGCAGCGATCCGGCTGAGCCTGCGCAATCTCGGGCGCACCGGTACCAATCCGTCCGTCGGCTGCGTGCTGGTCAAGGACGGGCGCGTGCTTGCCACCGGCGTTACCGACATCGGCGGCCGCCCGCATGCCGAACGCATGGCACTCGGCGAGGCAGGCGAGGCGGCACGCGGGGCAACCGCCTACGTCACCCTCGAGCCCTGTTCCCACCACGGCAGGACGCCGCCCTGCGCCGATGCGCTGATCGAGGCGGGGGTTGCGCGGGTGGTGGTGGCCGTGCGCGATCCGGACGAGCGCGTCTCGGGCAGGGGATTTGCCATGCTCGAAGCGGCGGGGATCGCGGTCGAGACCGGCGTGCTGGCTGAAGACGGGCGCCGGGCACTGGCCGCCTATCTCATGCGGCAGGTGAAGAAACGCCCCTATATCACTCTCAAGCTGGCGGTTTCTCCGGACGGCATGATCGGTCGGCTCGGCGCCGGCCAGCTTGTCGTCACCGGCCCCGTCGCGCGCGGGCAGGTACAGGTCCTGCGGGCTGCGAGCGATGCGATCCTGATCGGCGTCGGCACGGCCGAGGCGGACGATCCGGAACTGACCTGCCGCCTGCCGGGGCTCGGCGACCGTTCGCCGATCCGCATCGTGCTGGATCGCGACCTGAGGCTGCCGCCCTATGGGAAGCTGGCGCTCACCGCAAACACGGTGCCGGTGATGGCGATCGCGACCGAGCCGCCGCGCTTCGACGAGGCCGAGGACCAGGCGTTTCTCGCCCGCCGCTCGGTGCTGGACGAGGCGGGCGTCGAGGTCGTGCAGTGCGATCCGCACAAGCTGCCGGTTCTCCTGTCGGCGCTGGCGTCGCGCGGCATTGCCTCGCTTCTGGTGGAAGGCGGCGCGTCCGTCGCGTCGAGCTTCCTTTCGGCGGGCCTCGTCGACCGCATCCATCTCTACGCGGGAGCGGTCCCCATTGGCGAAGGGGGGATCCGATCCCCACTTGTGCCCGGAACGGCGCCCGCAGGCTTCTCGCTCGTGCGTACCCTGCGGTTCGGCCCCGATTTGTTGGAAGAATACGAAAGAGACTGGTCATGTTCACTGGAATCGTAACGGATGTCGGCACGGTCGAGCGGGTCGAACCCATGAACGAGGGCGTGCGGCTGCGCGTGCGCACGGCCTATGACCCCTCGACGATCGACATGGGGGCCTCGATCTCCCATGCCGGCACCTGCCTGACGGTGACGGCGCTGCCCACGGCAGGCTCCAATGAACGCTGGTTCGAGGTCGAGGCCTGGGAAGAAGCGCTGCGGCTGACCACGATCGCCGCCTGGAATGCGGGCACGCGCGTCAATCTCGAACGCTCGCTGAAGATCGGCGACGAACTCGGCGGCCATCTCGTCTCCGGCCATGTCGACGGCAAGGCCGAGATCCTGTCCGTCGAGGCCGAGGGCGACGCCACCCGCTATACGCTGCGCGCCCCGGCTGGCCTCGAGCGCTTCGTCGCGCCGAAGGGCTCGGTCGCGCTCGACGGCACCTCGCTCACGGTCAACCGGGTCGAGGGCGACGTGTTCGACGTCCTGTTGATCCGGCACACGCTCGAGGTGACGACATGGGGCGAGCGCAAGGCTGGCGATTTCGTCAACTTCGAGGTCGACACCATGGCGCGCTATGCCGCCCGCCTCGCCGAATTCCCAACCTCAAAGACGATCTAGATCGTTCGTTCGAGGTCTAGCTCCGCTGGCGGATATCCACTTTAGCGGTACGCCCTCCTCCTGAAGACCGATCGCTATCCCCTCCGGGGTACCCGGCGCCACCGTATTCGGGGGCGCGGAGCGGGTGGACGCATGTTCCTTAACATCCCTGATTGCGGCAGGATGTGGTGTGTACGGTAGCGGATAGCGGTGCAAGGAGGAAGCTATGTCTACGAACGGTAAGCAACGTTCCGAGTTCAACCGGGCTCGACGGAATTTCCTCGGCGCGGCCGTGGCCGCGGGCGCGAAGGCAGCGGCCATCGGTGTCGCGGCGACGAGCATGTTTCCCGGCAGCGCGCTCGCCCATCGCGGACGCAAGGGCAAGCCGGGCTGGGGGCCGCGCTGTTTCCTGCGCGGCACTGCGATCGCGACCCCGAAGGGGGAAGTGCTGGTCGAGAACCTTCGCGTCGGCGACCATATCACCACGGTGACCGGCAAGAGCATGGCCGTTCGCTGGATCGGCCGGCAGACCTTCAAGCGGACGGGCTCCGCCTGGACGAGGAACGTGATGCCGATCCGCATCGCGCGCGATGCGCTCGCCGATGGCGTTCCGGCGAAGGACCTCTATCTTTCGCCCTACCACCACCTGCATGTGGACGGCGTGCTGATCCAGGCCAAGGACCTGGCCAACGGTCGTTCGATCGTTCCGGCAATGCCGAAGGGGCACGATACGGCCGATTATTTCCACATCCTGCTGGACAGCCACGAGATCGTGCTGGCCGAGGGTGCGCCGGCCGAGACCTTCCGCATCGAGGCGGCCAACTACGAGATCTTCGCGAACTTCGCCGAAGTGACCAAGGTCATGCCGGATGCGGCCACGCTCACCATGGCGTCCTTCGCCCCGGTCATGCACCAGCGCGGCCGCGATCACCTCAAGGCCCTGCTGCGGACGGTCGTGATGCCGTTCGCCAAGAGGGACGACCCGATCGGCGACGCCCATGTGCGGCTTGCCGAGCGCGCAAGAACGCTCGCCTGAACCGGCCCGGGCTCCCCCGCGGGAGCCCGCTTGTCCCGGAAGCAGCCGCTGTCCGCGACTCCGACCGGGCAAGGCCTTGTGCCGGGCAATCGTTCGAGCAGTCACCACGGGTGCCGTCGTGCCGGACTTGATCCGGCGTCCAGCGCGCGCAAGTCCTTGCGCGAAAAAGCGATCTTTCGCGCCGCAGACGCGGCGCTGCTGGCCCCGGATCAGGTTCGGGGTGACAAATGACGGGCGCTCCCGACAAGGATTGCAGCAAACCGGGGGCGAGACAGTTTCGCGCCTTGCTGCCTCGGCGGGCGCAGAGCCATCTGTGTCGGGGAGGGGAGCGTTCAATCAGCTCTCGTCCGCTCCCGGCTCGCCCTCCCAGTAGTCGACCGCGCTCTCCAGCCGGCCGAGGTAGCGGAACTCGACGGGGCCGCCGGCTTCCTTGCGGGTCTTGGCGAGGAACTTGCCGGAGTCCGGATATTCGCAGATCTCGGTTGCCGCCATGGTCGAGATCGACAGGTATTTCAGCGGCACCTCTCCGGTATTGACCAGGTGATGGGCCGTGTCCGCCCCGCCGGCCGGCGCACCGAGCACATCGCCCGGCCCGACCGGATGGCGGGTCTCGCCGAAGCGGTAAGTGCCGGTCCCTTCGAGGATGACGAAGAGTTCCTCCTCGACATGGTGGCTATGGAACGGACAGCCGGACTTGCCCGGCGGCACCTCGCTGTAGCCGATCCCGAGGTTCTTCAGCCCGAGCAGCCGGCCGAATGCGATGTCGCGCGATTCGTAGAGGCTGCCTCTCGTCCAGTGATCGAGCTTCGACCGGCCTGGGTTGACGACGGGTTTTGGGAGCTTTTCCATGATCCGGTTCCTCCGATGGCGGCTGTGACGCTCTCGCCGCGACTTCAGCGACAGCGATCGGGACACGTGTCCGGATCGCGCCTGCGACACATTGCGCATGGTTTGCGGGATTCGCACAGATGTGTGCGAATTTCCTTGCCATCGCCGGCCCGTCGTGGTTTGACCGCGCCTCTGCCGCGACGATCCGCGTGCCATTTTTCCAACGTTCGGGTGACCCATGGCAAATGCTGAAACCCCACATCTCCTCGTCGTCGAGGCACGTTTCTACGACGACATGGCGGACGCGCTGCTCGACGGCGCCAAGGCGGCGCTCGACGCTGCGGGGGCGACCTACGACATCGTGACGGTTCCCGGCGCGCTGGAGATCCCCGGCGCCATCTCCATGGCGCTCGACGGCATGGACTACGGCGGCACCGAATATGACGGTTTCGTCGCTCTCGGTATGGTCATCCGCGGCGAGACCTATCACTTCGACATCGTCGCCAACGAATCCAGCCGCGCCATCATGGACCTGACCGTCAGCGAAAGCCTGCCGATCGGCAACGGCATCCTGACGGTCGAGAACGACGAGCAGGCCTGGGCGCGCGCCCGCCGATCCGAGGGCGACAAGGGCGGGTTCGCTGCGCGCGCGGCGCTCAAGATGATCGAACTGAAGAAGAAACTGGGCGGCGTATCGTGACCAAGGACAAATCGGACCAGCCGGTAAGACAGGCGAACCAGCGCGGGGCGGCCCGCCTTGCGGCCGTTCAGGCGCTCTACCAGATGGACATCAGCGGCAGCGGGGTCCTGGAGATCGTCGCCGAGTTCGAGGCGCACCGTCTCGGCCAGGAGATCGACGGCGAGACCTACCTGAAGGCGGATCCCGCCTGGTTCCGCTCGATCGTCTCCGGCGTCGTGCGCGACCAGCGCAAGCTCGACCCGCTGATCGGCGGCGCGCTGCAGGACGACTGGGCGCTGTCGCGGCTCGACGCCACGGTGCGCGCGATCCTGCGCGCCGGCGTCTTCGAACTCATCGAGCGCAAGGACGTGCCGGTGGCGGTCATCGTCACCGAATATGTCGAGATCGCCAAGGCCTTCTTCGAGGACGACGAGCCGAAGCTCGTCAACGCCGTGCTCGACCGGATCGCCAAGCAGGTCCGCACGGAGCGGAAGGCCTAGAGGTTCCTGCGATGACGGTTGCGGCGCAAGGTCTGGAAGGCGAACTGGCTGCCGCGCGCCGCAACGTGTTTCTGCTGTCGGCGGCGCAGGCGATCCTCGCCTCCGCGGGACCGATCGTCTTCGCCGTCGGCGGGCTTGCCGGCTACCAGCTGCTGGGCGAGGACAAGTCGCTCGCCACCGCGCCGCTGACGGGTTTCAACGTCGGCGTCGCCCTTGGCGCCGTCCTCGTCGCCATCCTCGCGCGCGCGCTCGGCCGTGCCAATGGCTTCATCGTCGGCGCGCTGCTGGGCGCAGCCGGCGGCCTGCTTTCGGCGATCGCCCTGTTCCGCTCCGATTTCTGGCTGATGGCGGCGGGCTTCCTGATGATCGGGGTCTCGAGCGGCTTTGCCCAGAAGATCCGATTTGCCGCAGCCGACGCCTCGCCTTCGTTCTACAAGCCGCGGGCGATCTCCTGGATCCTTGCTGGCGGCGTCGTTTCCGCCATCCTCGGTCCCCAGCTCGTCATCTTCACCAAGGATCTCTTCGAGCCCGTGCTCTTCGCCGGTGCCTTCGTGGCGCTCGTCCCGCTGTGCCTGTCGGCGATCGTGCTGTTTCTGATGCTGCGCCTGCCGGAGACCAGGATTTCGGCAGGCGTGCAGGCGGCGCCCGTCCGGCCGCTGGCCGAGATCGTGCTCACCCAGCGCTTCCTGACGGGCATGGTCTGCGGCATCGCCACCTATGCGCTGATGACCTTCATGATGACCGGTGCGCCGCTCGCCATGGTGATCGGCTGCGGCTTCTCGCCGGAACTCGCCACCCTCGGCATCCAGTGGCACGTGCTTGCCATGTTCGCGCCGAGCTTCTTCACCGGCATGCTGATCCAGCATTTCGGCACCGAGAAGGTGGTCGCGGCCGGCCTCCTGATCCTGATGGCCTGCGCGGCGATCGCCCATATGGGCATCGCGCTCTGGAACTTCTGGGGGGCGCTGATCCTGCTCGGCGTCGGCTGGAACTTCGGCTTCATCGGCTCCACTGCGATCGTCGCCTCCAGCTACCGCCCGCACGAGGCCGACAAGGTCCAGGGCTTCCACGACATCGTCCTCTTCGGCACGGTCGCGCTCGCGTCCTTCTCCTCCGGCAAGGTCTTCACCGCCTATGGCTGGCAGACCATCAACCTCGTCTTCTGGCCGGTGACGGGTATCAGCCTCTTCCTCGTTTTGATGCTGCTCTACCGCACGCGGGCAAGGGCCCGCTGATCTGCGCCTTTGGCAGGATAAGCCCTGCCGATCATTGTGATCTGGCGCCTGCGTCTTGACGCGGGCGATTCGCACTTGCACTCTGCCCCTGTCGTCAACCGCCCGTTTTGTGAGGAGGCAATCGGGTCGCTGGCGTTTTTTATGGCCGTAGCTCTGGGAACTGCGGCCTCACAGGAGGAAATAGCGAAATGGCCATATTGTTGGGCGTTATCGCATGCGGGTTGCTCTCGGTGGTTTATGCCATCTGGGCGACGCGGTCGGTGCTTGCCGCCGATCAGGGGAACGCCCGCATGCAGGAAATTGCAGGCTATATCCGGGAGGGGGCTCAGGCCTATCTCACCCGCCAGTACAAGACCATTGCAATCGTCGGGATCGTCGTCTTCATCGCCGCCTGGCTTCTTCTGTCATCCACCGCCGCCATCGGCTTTCTGATCGGCGCGGTGCTGTCCGGCGTCGCCGGCTTCATCGGCATGCACGTCTCCGTCCGCGCCAACGTGCGCACGGCGCAGGCGTCTTCGGTCAGCCTGGCGGCCGGCCTCGAGATCGCCTTCAAGTCCGGCGCCATCACCGGCATGCTGGTGGCGGGCCTGGCGCTCCTCGGCGTCTCGATCTACTACTGGTACCTGACCGCGATCCTCGGCCATGATCCGGCCGCCCGCGAGGTCATCGATTCGCTCGTGGCACTCGGCTTCGGCGCCTCGCTCATCTCCATCTTCGCCCGTCTCGGCGGCGGCATCTTCACCAAGGGTGCGGACGTCGGCGGCGACCTCGTCGGCAAGGTCGAGGCCGGCATTCCCGAGGACGATCCGCGCAACCCGGCCACGATCGCCGACAACGTCGGCGACAATGTCGGCGACTGCGCCGGCATGGCGGCCGACCTGTTCGAGACCTATGCCGTCTCGGTCGTGGCGACCATGGTGCTGGCGGCGATCTTCTTCGCCGGAACGCCGGTGCTGGCCGCGGCGATGGTCTATCCGCTGGCGATCTGCGCGGCCTGCGTGATCACCTCGATCATCGGCACCTTCTTCGTCAAGCTCGGAACCAACAACTCGATCATGGGCGCCCTCTACAAGGGTTTGATCGCCACCGGCCTGCTGTCGATCCTGGGCCTTGCGGCCGCGACCTCGCTGACGGTCGGCTGGGGTTCGATCGGCATGGGCGGCGGCGTCGAGGTGACGGGGGCGAACCTGTTCGTCTGCGGCCTGCTCGGCCTCGTCGTCACCGCGCTGATCGTGGTCATCACCGAGTATTACACCGGCACCAACAAGCGGCCGGTCAATTCGATCGCGCAGGCTTCGGTGACCGGCCACGGCACAAACGTCATCCAGGGCCTGGCGGTCTCGCTGGAATCGACCGCGTTGCCGGCGATCGTCATCGTCGGCGGCATCATCTCCACCTACCAGCTCGCCGGACTGTTCGGCACCGGCATCGCGGTCACCGCCATGCTGGGGCTTGCCGGGATGATCGTGGCGCTCGACGCCTTCGGTCCGGTGACCGACAATGCCGGCGGCATCGCCGAGATGTCGCACCTGCCGCCGGAGGTGCGCAAGTCCACGGATGCGCTCGACGCGGTCGGCAATACCACCAAGGCCGTCACCAAGGGCTATGCGATCGGCTCGGCCGGCCTCGGCGCGCTCGTGCTGTTCGCCGCCTATTCGAACGACCTCGCCTATTTCGCCGCCAATCCGGAGCGCTATCCATACTTTGCCGGCATGGGCGAGATCTCCTTCGATCTCTCCAATCCCTATGTGGTGGCAGGGCTGATCTTCGGCGGGCTGATCCCCTACCTCTTCGGCGGCATCGCCATGACCGCCGTCGGCCGGGCCGCAGGCGCGATCGTCGAGGAGGTGCGCCGGCAGTTCAAGGAGAAGCCCGGCATCATGCAGGGCACGGACAAGCCGAACTACGGCCGCGCCGTCGACCTTCTGACCAAGGCCGCGATCCGCGAGATGATCGTGCCCTCGCTGCTGCCGGTGCTGGCGCCGCTCGTCGTCTATTTCGGCGTGCTCCTGATCTCCGGCTCCAAGGCCTCGGCCTTTGCGGCGCTGGGCGCCTCGCTGCTCGGCGTCATCGTCAACGGCCTGTTCGTGGCCATCTCGATGACCTCCGGCGGCGGCGCCTGGGACAATGCCAAGAAGAGCTTCGAGGACGGCTTCGTCGACAAGGACGGCCATCGCCACATGAAGGGGTCCGAAGCCCACAAGGCGTCCGTCACCGGCGACACGGTCGGCGATCCCTACAAGGACACGGCCGGCCCGGCTGTGAACCCGGCGATCAAGATCACCAACATCGTCGCACTTCTGCTCCTGGCCGTCCTGGCTTGAGGGCAGGGAAACGAGAAAGGCCGCGGAGCGCAAGCTCCGCGGCCTTTTGCATGGGGATCGTGGGCGCCGCTATTGCGGCTGGCTGAGCGCGTTGCGGATCGCTGCGTTCGGATCGGCGCCGCCCTTCAGGAGCTGTCCGAGGAAGGTCTGCTCGACGCCGCCGGTCGGCGTGGTGCGCGAGATCATGTCGAACGGCACGCCGTCCTTCATCGTATAGTTGGCAAGGCGATCCACGTTGCCTTCCTTGTTGAAATAGACCGTCAGGATGCTCTGCTCGATCAGCTTCGGCTTCATGAAGGCGACCGGGCGCGAACGCTTCTGCGAGATGTAGTAGAAGACCTCGGTGTCGAAGGTCGCCGTCGTCGACGGCGTGCCGAGCGACAGCAGCACCTGTTCGCGCGAGGAGCCGACCGGGGCGAGCGCCAGCGTCTGTTCGTCGACGACATAGCCCTGGTTCAGGATCTCGCCGGTCTGGCATCCTGCAAGCACGGTGGTGGAAAGGCCGATGGCAATGGCTGCGTTGCGTAGCAATTTCATGTCAGTCCCAAAATAGCGTCTCTTCAACGACAATCCCCTTGAGCCTAAGATGGCCGGCAAGCCATTGCAATTCGTGGGTGCTTCGGTAAACCAGCTTCGGCTGTCATGCAACACGACACTGGCAGCGCTCGCTCCTTCAATCAGCCAAAACTGGGCGTTATGATGATTTTCGGCCTGCTGAAGAAAAAAAACTCAAACCAGCGGATCGTCGAGCGCCAGTACGGCCACCTGACCGCGGCCGCGCGGCAGCCCTATCTCTACGAGCGCCTCGATGTACCCGACACGGTGATGGGACGGCTGGAGATGCTGTCGGCGGTGATGATCGTCTACTTCCGCCGCACCCGTGCATCGGCGACGTCGGGCCAGGAGATCGCCCAGCAGATCGTCGACGCCTTCTTCCAGGACATCGATCATTCGATCCGGGAACTCGGCATCAGCGACGTCGGCGTGCCGAAGCGGATGAAGAAGCTCGCCGCCCGCTTCTACGGCCGGCTGGAATCCTATGCAGCCGCCCTCGATGCCGGCGACGAGACGGCCCTTGCGCAGGCGCTGAAACGCAATATCTATCCGGAAACGGGCGAAGACGGCCCAGACATGCAGGAACTGGCGCGCTATCTCTTTGCCGCCGAGGCTCATCTGACGGCGCTGGATGAGGCGACCGTCGAAGCCGGTGAGGCGCTGCTGCCTCCGGCGGGCCCGGCCACCTGAGACGGCAGGCCGCCAAGGACAGGACCATGAAGAACATCGAAGACCAGCCGTTCTCCTATCTCGTGAAGGTGGGACATATCTCCTCCAACCCGGTGACGGTGAAAATCGCCGCCGACCCGGCGGAATGCCGGGTTCTGGCGCGGCAGTGGGGCGTCGTCGAGGTCAAGGCGTTCGCAGCCGAATTCGAGGTCCGGCGCTGGAAGAAGGACGGCGTCCGGCTGAAGGGCCGGGTCGCGACCGAGATCGTGCAGACCTGCGTCGTCACGCTCGAGCCGGTCGCCTCGAAGATCGACGAGCCGGTGGATGCGATCTTCGTGCCGGAGGGCTCCAAGCTCGCCCGGGCGGCCCTGACCGACAGCGGCGAGATGCTGCTGGACCCGGACGGGCCCGACAGTCCCGAGACCTTCCACGGCGACACGATCGACGCCGGCGCGGTCGCCGCCGAATATGCCGCGATGGCGATCGACCCCTATCCGCGCAAGGAGGGTGTCGCCTTTTCCGCTCACGTGGAGAGTGCGGAAGCCGATGACGCAAAGCCGTCGCCGTTTGCCGCATTGAAGGACTGGAAAAAGAGCTGAATGGGCTTTCGGGCCCTCGACAATTCAGTTGTCACCCGGATGAAAAGCGGTATTTTGACCGAAATTCCGCCCCCGGGGCTGGAGAACAAGGACTGGACTCGCGTGGTCAGAATTTCCGTCGATGTCATGGGTGGCGATTACGGCCCGCAGGTCGTCATCCCTGGCATAGCCAAGGCGCTCGAACGTCACCCCGACATTCGTTTCTGCCTGTTCGGCATCGCTTCCCAATGCCTGCCGCTGCTCGACAGCTATCCCAAGCTCAAGGAAGCGAGCACGTTCACCGATTGCGAGATCGCGATCGCCATGGACGAGAAGCCGAGCCAGGCGCTGCGCCGCGGCCGCAACAAGTCGTCGATGTGGATGGCGCTCGACGCGGTCGCGAAGGGTGACGCGGACGTCGCGGTCTCCGCCGGCAACACCGGCGCGCTGATGGCGATGGCGAAGTTCTGCCTGAGGATGATGTCCGACATCGAGCGGCCGGCGATCGCCGGCATCTGGCCGACGCTGAAGGGCGAGAGCATCGTGCTCGATATCGGCGCCACGATCGGCGCCGACGCCAACCAACTGTTCGACTTCGCCCTGATGGGCGGGGCCATGGCGCGCGCGCTGTTCGAGATCGAACGCCCGACGCTCGGCCTGCTGAATGTCGGCGTCGAGGAGATCAAGGGCCAGGAAGAGGTCAAGGCGGCGGGCCAGCTCATCCGCGAGGCCAATTTTGACACGATCGACTATTATGGATTCGTCGAGGGCGACGATATCGGCCGCGGCACGGTCGACGTCGTCGTCACCGAAGGCTTCGCCGGCAACATCGCGCTGAAGGCGGCCGAGGGCACGGCGCGGCAGATCGCCGAATACCTGCGCGCGGCGATGTCGCGGACCTGGATGGCTAAGCTCGGCTACATCCTCGCCAAGAGCGCCTTCGACCGCGTGCGCGAGAAGATGGACCCGCGCAAGGTCAACGGCGGTGTCTTCCTCGGCCTCAACGGCATCGTCATCAAGAGCCATGGCGGCACCGATGCCGAGGGCTTCGCGGCGGCGGTGGACGTCGGCTACGACATGGCTCGCAACGGCCTGAAGGAAAAGATAGAAGAAGACCTCAAGAGGTATCATGCAGACAGACCCGTCGAAGGCGCGGCCGGCAGCATGAGCGACGGGATATAGGAACAAAGATGATCCGTTCAGTGGTTCGCGGTTTCGGGACGTCGCTTCCGAAGCGGGTGCTCACCAATCGTGAGCTGGAGAGCATGGTCGACACGTCCGACGAGTGGATCGTGCAGCGGACCGGCATCCGCCAGCGCTACATCGCCGGCGAAGGCGAGACGACGGCCTCGCTCGGCGAGGCGGCGGCGCGCGAGGCGCTCGACAGGGCAGGGCTGACGGCGGCCGACATCGATCTCATCATCGTCGCGACCTCCACCCCGGACAACACCTTCCCGGCCACCGCCGTCAACATCCAGAACCGCCTCGGCATGCACCATGGCTACGCCTTCGACCTCCAGGCGGTCTGTTCGGGCTTCGTCTACGGCATGGCGACGGCCGACGCCTATATCCGCGGCGGACTGGCGCGCCGGGTGCTGGTCATCGGCGCGGAGACCTTCTCGCGCATCCTCGACTGGACCGATCGCACGACCTGCGTGCTCTTCGGCGACGGCGCGGGCGCGATCGTGCTGGAGGCGCAGGAGGGCGAGGGGACGGTGGCCGACCGCGGCGTGCTGACGGCCCAGCTCCGTTCCGACGGCGCCCATCTCGAAAAGCTCTACGTCGACGGCGGTCCGTCAAGCACCGGCACCGTCGGCCATCTGCGCATGGAGGGCCGCGAGGTCTTCAAGCATGCCGTCGGCATGATCACCGACGTGATCGTCGCCGCCTTCGACGCCACCGGCCTGTCGATCGAGGACCTCGACTGGCTGGTTCCGCACCAGGCCAACCGCCGCATCATCGACGGATCGGCCAAGAAGCTCGGCATTCCGCTGGAGAAAGTCGTCGTCACCGTCGACCTGCACGGGAACACGTCCGCCGCCTCCATCCCGCTGGCGCTCGCATCCGCTGCCGCCGACGGTCGTATCAAGAAGGGCGACCTGGTGCTCCTGGAAGCGATGGGCGGCGGTTTCACCTGGGGCGCGGTGCTGCTTCGCTGGTAGGAAAAATGCCCCGGCCCCCTACTTCAACGGTGCTTGACCGACAGCGGCAAGGGCAATACTCTTGCCGGATAAGCAAGCGCTTTCAATAAGAAAACGGTGGGAGAAGATGAGCGGCAAAACCGTGACACGCGCAGATTTGGCCGAATCCGTTTTTCGGAAGGTCGGTCTCTCCAGGACAGAATCGGCGGAACTCGTCGAAACCGTGATCGATGAGATCTGCAACGCCATCGTCCGTGGCGAAAGCGTGAAGCTGTCATCCTTCGCGACGTTCCAGGTCCGCGACAAGAACGAGCGCATCGGCCGCAACCCGAAGACGGGCGAGGAAGTGCCGATCTCGCCGCGCCGGGTCATGACGTTCAAGGCCTCCAACGTGCTCAAGCAGCGCGTTCTCAAGGCCCACACCGCCCGCAAGACCAGGCAGAAGGTGCAGGCGCCGGCGCCCTGATCGCGGATCGCCTTGGGACGGCCCCGATTCTCCGCTTGAAAAAAGTGTGACAACCCGCTGAAATGCAAAGACTCAGCCGGCGCGCCCGGAACGTGAGTCGAAAAAGCTTTTCGGTGAGGAGTTTCGATGGAGAAGAGCCCCGACGCCTTCCGCACCATCAGCGAGGTCGCGGACGATCTCGACCTGCCGCAGCATGTCCTGCGCTTCTGGGAGACGCGGTTTTCCCAGATCAAGCCGATGAAGCGCGGCGGCGGGCGACGCTACTACCGCCCCGACGACGTCGAGCTTTTGAAGGGCATCCGCCACCTGCTCTACGATCACGGCTATACGATCAAGGGCGTCCAGAAGCTTTTGAAGAACAACGGCAACAAGTTCGTGGCGGCCATCGCCAGCGGCGACCTTGCCACCGTCGAGGCGCTGGCCGCCGCCAGCCAGGAAGAGCCGGCGGCGCCGAAGACGGCGGACGACGACCAGATCGTCGGCCGCGCCAAGGCGCCGACCAGCCGTCGCTTCTTCTCCTTCGTCGGCGGCGGCAACGAGGATGCGCCGGAAATCTCGATCGGCAAGAGCAGTGTCGGCAAGGAGGACCGCGCCCTTCTCCAGGAAGCGCTCTACGACCTCTTGGAATGCAAGCGCCTGCTCGATCAGGTGAGATAGTAGAAGCCGCGTCCGGCGGGCGAACGCCGGCCGGCCCCGGCCGAAATACCCCTCAGAGCTTGCGGCTCAGGAACGGCGAGCCGCCCAGCCCGAACCGCCAGGGAACGTCGACCGCCTTGGTCAACCCGATGCGAACCCCGGAGCCTACGGCTGCAGGCGCCGTCGCGGGCGCGATCCGGAACGGCGGAAGGGTGACGGGCAGGCCGTCGAGCGCGTCCGTCACGCCGAGCGCCTGGCAGAGCCGGCCGGGACCGGCGCAAAGCCGCCGCAGATCGTCCAGCCCGCGCCGCTTGCGCATCGCCTCGATCCCCGTCGTCGGCTCGATCGCACGGATCAGCACCGCGCTGCCGGGACGGCAGACCAGGTTCAGGCACCAGTGGATGCCATAGGAACGATAGACATAGGCATGGGCGGGCGGGCCGAACATCGCGCGGTTGCGCGGGGTCTCGCCGCGGAAGCTGTGCGAGGCGGGGTCATCGGGCGCATAGGCTTCCGTCTCCACGATCACGCCGCCGACGCCGTCGATCGCAAGCTGCACGCCGATCAGGTCCGGCGCAACGGCCTGCGCGTCGCGATCGAAGAAGTCCTGCCAGCCCGTCGCATCATTCAGGTCTATGTCACCCTGGTCCATCTCCGCCTTGTGCCATCCCGGGGACCGGATCGCAACGGGATGACGATCCGCCTCAGGCGTTGCCGGCCGCAGGGTGGTCTTCCGGTGGCGCGCCCGCTTTCTCTTCGACATAGCCCCAGTTGCTCGAGGCGAACGCGCGGGCCGCGTCCTCGGCCTTCTGCAGGGTCGGAAGATCGTGCAGCACGGTGCTGCGCCTGCCGAACTGGAGCAGGGCGGTCTTGCTCGCCGGATCGTAATGCACGTTCAATGGAGGATGGGAGGGGATCATGACAACCTGCCTTTCTGCCTCGGGAAATGACGGGGAAGGGGGAAAGTTCCGCCCCCGGTCGTGAGGGAATTTTGCATTGCCGGATGCACCCGCACGGAACTTTCGCCCCGGTGCCGCGTTGCAGGCACGGCGTCAGCACGCCGGCCGGGGCAGGCTGGCCGGGCACAGGAGACATCGGCACAGGGGACATCGGCGCAGGGGCATCGGCAATGTCACACCCGAAATGTCACGCCGGCCCATGTAGCGACAGTCCATGTCGCACTGGCAAGGGCCCGAGGGCAGATCTCAAAACCAAACGAACCGATGGGGCGGCACGACCATGGCCATGACCTTCTCCGAACTCGACTTCCTCAAGCCGGAACTGGGTGCCGAGTTCACCGGCGACGGCGTGCATTTCGCGGTGTTCTCCGCCCATGCCGAGAGCATCGATCTCTGCCTCTTCTCGCCCGACGGCCAGGAGGAGACGGCGCGGATGGCGCTGCCCAAGCGCGAGGGCGACATCTGGTCCGGCTATATCGCGGGGCTGAAGCCCGGCACCGTCTACGGCTACCGCGCGCACGGCCCCTATGACCCCTCCGCCGGCCACCGCTTCAACTCGAACAAGCTGCTGCTCGATCCCTATGCCAAGCAGATCAAGGGCGAACTCGTCTGGGACGACGCGCTCTACGGCTACCGGATCGGGGCGGAGGAGGGCGATCTCTCCTTCGACGAGCGCGACAGCGCGCCGTTTGCGCTGAAGGGCGTGGTGCAGGACCCGAATTTCGACTGGGACGGCGACGAGGCGATCCGCCGGCCCTGGACCGACACGATCATCTACGAGGCACACGTGCGCGGCATGACAATGCTGCACCCCGACGTGCCCGGGGACCTGCGCGGCACCTTCCTCGGCATGTGCAGCGATCCGATCGTCGACCATCTGGTGAAACTCGGCATCACCGCGGTCGAGGTCCTGCCGATCCAGTATTTCCCCGACGATCGCTACCTGCTCGAAAAGGGGCTGAAGAACTACTGGGGCTACCAGACGCTCGGCTTCTTCGCGCCGCAGCCGCGCTTCATGTCCGGCGACCGGATCACCGAGTTCAAGACGATGGTCAAGCGCTTCCACAAGGCCGGCATCGAGGTGATCATGGACGTGGTCTACAACCACACCGCCGAAGGCTCGGAACGCGGCCCGACCCTGAGTTTCCGTGGACTGGACAATCTCAGCTACTACCGCCTGTCGCCGGAGGACAAGCGCCACAGCTACGACACGACCGGAACCGGCAACACGCTGAACGTCGCCCATCCGATGGTGCTGCGCATGGTGCTCGACAGCCTGCGCTACTGGGTCGGCGTCATGCATGTCGACGGTTTCCGCTTCGATCTCGCCAGCACACTCGGCCGCACCCGCCACGTCGAGTTCGACCGCGACGGCGGCTTCTTCGACGCGATCCGGCAGGATCCGGTGCTCGCCGGCGTCAAGCTGATCGCCGAGCCGTGGGACGTCGGCGACGGCGGCTACCAGGTCGGCGGCTTCCCGCATCCGTTCCGCGAGTGGAACGACAAGTACCGCGACGACGTGCGCCGCTACTGGAAGGGCAACGAGGGGCTGGTCTCCGGCCTGGCGCAGCGCCTGACCGGATCGGCCGTGCAGTTCAACCATTCCGACCGCGGCGCGACCACCTCGGTCAACCTGCTGAGCGCCCATGACGGCTTCACCCTGGCCGACACCGTCTCCTATGACGGCAAGCACAACGAAGCGAACGGCGAGGACAACCGCGACGGCCATTCGGCCAACCATTCGCACAATATGGGATGGGAAGGGCCGACGGACGATCCCGGCATCGCCGAGGCGCGCGCCCGCCGCCGCCGCAACATGATGGCGACGCTGCTGCTCAGCCAGGGCGTGCCGATGATCCTCGGCGGCGACGAGGCGAAAAACAGCCAGGGCGGCAACAACAACGCCTACTGCCAGGACAACGAGATCGGCTGGACCGACTGGAGCGGCCTCGATGACCCCTTCCTCGACTTCTGCCGCCGGATGATCGCGCTGCGCAAGGAGCACGGCTGCCTGCGGCCGGAGCGGTTCGCGGACGGCGACAGCGGCGACGGCCCGGTGGAGATCGCCTGGTACCGGGAAGACGGCCATCCGATGGACGAGGCAGCCTGGAGCGACGCCGGCCGCCGTTTCGTCATGCTCTATCTGGCGAAGACGGTCCAGGTCGAAGACGGGCAGCAGATCGCCGACCACCTCCTGCTCGTGTTCAACGCCGGCGGCGACAGCGAGATCCGGCTGCCGTCGCCGAATGGCGTGACGCGCTGGCGGCGCCTTCTCGACACTGGCGCCGCGGCACCGTTCGAGGAGACGGAAGCGCAGGAACAGGTGACCGCGCCCGGCGCGAGCGTACTCGTCTTCTCGCCGCCGGGCTGAGGCGGAACCCGCAGGCTCGACCGCATGGCCGACGCCAGCGCCCGCATCCCGGGACCGCAGCCCGTCGTCTTCGACCAAATTCCCATCGGGGCGGAACAAGCCGAAGCGCTCGGCGTTCCCCGTCCGCGCAGCCGTCAGGCCATGCCGTCAAGGGATGCCGCCAGGGGAGCAGCCGGGGAAGCGCGACGGGCAGCCGTCGCGCTATCGTCATGCGACTCACCTATCGGATGCGCACAGAAGCATGCAGGGCCCAGGAGACCCCGAAATGAACAGCCTCTATCCGCGCTGGACCGATCCGGTCCGCGTTCATCTGCAATCCGGACTGACGCGCACCTTCTCCTGCATCTACGACGCGCTGGATTTCCTTGAAAACGAATGGCCGACCCGTGACGGCGCGCTCTACGAGCGGGCGATCCGCCAGTGCCGCGAGGTGCTGGGGCGCTCCTTGCCCGCGCCGGTCGCCCGCGAGGCCTTCGCCTTCGCCTGCCTCGAGGCCGGCATGCCGGTCGCCGGCGACCGCCGCAACCGCCAGCGGCAGGCCGCGCTCCGCGCCCCGTTCACCCCGGCCGACGGCGGCATCGCCGCCACCACCCGCATGGCGCACGCCCTCGCCGGCGCCTGACGCGCAAACGCCGGGACTGTCCGGAGGCCATCGAGATGGAGAGGCGGGCCGACGACGGCTTCCGGTTCGCCAGCCTCAGGCAAGGCGATCTCGGCAAATCCATCCGACGCAGGAGGGCTGCAGGCCACGGACAGCCCGTTCCGCACGAAGGTGTCACCCTGTCTCGGGAACAACTGCCGGCGATATCTCGGTGAAGGGGAAGGGAAAATGGTCGGAGCGGCGGGATTCGAACCCACGACCCCTTGACCCCCAGTCAAGTGCGCTACCGGGCTGCGCTACGCTCCGAACCGAGGAAAGCCCTATAGTCTCGGGCATTTGGAAGCAAGGGCAAAAATGGGTGGTCAAACGGAAAAAGAACAAACGGTGGGGAAACGCAGGTTAGGGTACAGAAAGTCCCACGAGAGTCCCACGGATGTTCTTGCTGTGTTCGTCTTGCAAAAAATAGCCTGGATGCGCACCCGTCGCACCGGGTCGAGACAGGATGCCATCCTGCAGATTTCCTAGCACTTAGCTCGCAACATGGCGGACCGCACCGAGCCCGAACGGAATCCTCGCGAACGGGTCCTTACGCCTCGCGCCCGAAAACCCGATAGAAATCCCGTTTCCAGCGAAAGACATCCATCTCATACTCGTCCAGCAAACGGCGGGTCTCCGCGCCCACGCTTCTTGTGGCTTGCAGTTCGTCAGATAGGCGGATCAGATCCCTGGCGAACTCCCTAAGCTTGCGGACATCATCCTGATCGAGCCTTAACTGGCCGATACGGTGCTCGATTTTTACTGAAAGGCTTCTCAAAGCCGGGTCATCAAAGTGCCGGACATCAGTCTCCAAGGAACTACTAAGTGCGTCGATCTCAGTTGCCAGATGAACGCTATTTGTAGATTGCATTTCCTTCCGCAACTCCGTCATGCGCTCCTGAGTTCTCTCGATCGCCACCCTCTCGAAAATATTGAAGAGCTGCCAGGATAGATAGTCGAGAAATGGCTGCTGGTTTCGCCTCAACTGCGCCTCATCAACATGCATTTCTTCAAGGCTTCGATTGAGGCTTTCATACCAATCGGCGGTCTGGTCCAGAGTTGGCGCAGCCATAATACGAGACCATTTGAACTGGTCGGATAGAATTTTGGAGGATACCGTGGCGTAGTTTCTGAGTGCTTCGAGTGCTCTATCGGCCTCGCTCACCTGCAGCCGTAGCTTTGCCTTCAGACCGAATATTTCGAAACTATCCAGGATTGGAATGTAGCAAATCACCAACAGGCCGACAGCGACGGAGGCCGCAACAGTTGCGGCTGCGGCCCGATCTTCAAAAAGCAACAAGAAGGATAGGGCTAGAAAAATTACCGCGATCACATTGAAGAGAATGAGTTGGATCCATCTTACCGCGGTCTTGATGTTGCCTATGAGTTTTCTCGCCACGCCGAATCTCCCCAAGCTCAGAATCTATTATTGGAACCGTGCAGTTGCCGTGGCAACAGACGTTCAGCTTGGGAAGCTGACAGCGTAGGCCCTTCTCCTACTTTACCATCCGCCGATACACCGCCTCCGTCTCCGCGATCATCCGCGGCAGGCCGTAGTCGCCCTGCTTCCGCGCCGCTTCGGTCTCGTAGCGGGCGAGGCGCTTGGGGTCGGAGGCCTTGACCAGGGCGCGGGCGAACTGGGCGGGGTCGTCGACATTGGCGACGAGGATGCCGTTGCGGCCGTCCTCCAGCACCGTCGAGGCGCCGCCGACCTCGGTCAGCACCAGCGGCCTGCCGGCGGCGGCGGCTTCCAGCATCACGTAGGACATCGCCTCGTAGCGGCTCGGCATCGCCAGCACGTCGATCGCGTCCATCGCCTGGCGGCCGGTATAGTGCATGGTCAGCCGGATGCGGTCGGCGGCGGGGCTTTTGGCGATCCTCTCGCGCACCTGCCGCTCGAGTTCGCCCGAGCCGACCATCAGCAGATAGGCGTGCGGCAGCATGCGGGCGGCGATGGTGAAGGCGTCGATCAGGCGTTCCGGCGCCTTCTGTGCCGAGAGCCTGCCGACGAAGCCGAAGACGAGCGCATTGTCGGGGAGCGCGAGTTCGGCGCGGATGCGCCGGCGCAGGCCGTGGGCGGGTTCCTCGACGCCGTTGACGATGATCGAGAGCTTCCTGCGCGACATGCCGAGCGCACGCGCATGGGCGTATTCGTCGGCGGAGACGCAGATCAGCTGGTCGGTCAGGAAGCGGGCGAGGCAGCGCTCGATCAGGCCGTAGACGAAGTAACCCGCCGGTCCCAGGCCCGGATCCATGGTGCGGAAGGCATGCGGGGTATAGATCCGCGGCACGTGCGGGCCGGGCAGGCGGAGGCGCGTCAGCGCGCCGGCCTTGGAGCTGTGGCCGTGGACGGCGTCGAACGGCCCGTGTTCGCGCATCAGGCCGCGCAGGCGCCGCCAGGCGCCGAAATCCGATGGCCCGGGCGCGCGCGCCATGTCGATGGGATGAATGCCATCGAGCCCGAGCGACAGCAGTTCGCCGACGAAACGCTCCTCCGCCCTGCGTGGCGAATAGGCGGCGTGGACGATGTGGCCGCGCTGCTTCAGGCCGCGGCAGAGGTCGAGGAAATGCCGGCCCGAGCCGCCGCCGCTCGGTTCCAGCACCTGCATCAGCCGCAGGGGGCGCGTGGCCCGGTCGCCGGCCCGCTTCATGGCACCCGCCTCGCGGCAAGGTGCTGCCGCCGGTGGCGGTGCTCGAGCGCGAGGCAGCCCCAGATGATGCCGACGATCAGATAGAAGTGGCGCCAGTGGTCGGTGTCGATGACGAAGCCGATGGCGGTATGGCCGATAAAGGCGATGTAGGCGATCATCAGGTAGGGCTGCCAGGGCCGGTTGAGCAGCAGGTTGCGAAACCCGGCCCAGAGCGTCCAGGCCACCAGCGTCAGGTAGGAGAGGAAGCCGAGCCAGCCGTAGCTCGTCAGCGATTTCAGCCAGATGTTGTGCTCGTCTTCGGGAAAGATCGTGCTGAACACCATCGGGCCGATCCCGAGCGGATGCTCCATCGACATCAAGAAGCCGAGCCTGTGCCGGGCGAAGCGGCCGAGATGGCCGCCGTCATAGTCCTGCACGAGCTGGGTGCGGCTGGAGAAGAGGTCGGCGACCTGCGGGATCTGCAGCGCCACGATGAGGGCGAGCGCCATCGCGCCGACCGCGACGATGCTGAGGGTGAGGATCTTCAGCCGGAAGGCGCCGGTCCGCTCCTTGAGCAGCATCACGAAGACCATGGCGCAGGCGGAAAACAGGAACAGCGCCCAGGCGGCCCGCGAAAACGACAGGAAGAGCGCGAGCGCTATCACCAGGAGGCCGGCGACGTTCAGCGGCGCCTGGCTCAGCCGGTTCGCGAGCAGGCCGTGCATCAGGTAGAGGGCAGGGGCCACGAGGAAGGGGCCGAACACGTTGGGATCCTGGAAGGCGCCCTTGGCGCGGTCGTAGAGCGTGAACGCCTCGCTGCCGGGAAAGGCGTTGAAGTAGCCGAGGATGCCGAGAGATGCGGTGATCAGCGCGCTGGCGACCCAGGCTCGGAAGATCAGTTGCAGCCGCTGCGGCTTCGCCTCGATGATGGCGGCGAAGAAGACGGCGGAGAGCGCCAGAAACAGCGAGACGGCGACATACATCGGCCCGCCCGCCATGTCCTGCATGACGGTGAGCGACAGCATGCCGCCGACGTTGAAGGCGAGGTAGAGCGCGAGCAGCGGTGCAACGCTGCGCGAGATGCGCAGGCCTAGGACGGCCCAGATCCCGATCAGCCCGACCATGAAGAGCTCGTAGGGCGCCGGCTCGGAAATCACGAAGCCGGACAGGAACACCCCGAGCGTCACCAGGGAGGAGGCGATGAGGCCGACGGTCGCAAGCTGCGGCCGCATCGGCTGGCGCATCGGGATCGCGGCGGTACTCAATATGCGTTTTCCGTATTGAGCAGCCGGATCGGCGTCAGGAACAGGATCTTCAGGTCGAACAGCAGCGACCAGTTCTCGATGTAATAGAGATCGAACTCAGTGCGGTAGCGGATCTTGTCGTCATGGTCGATCTCGCCGCGCCAGCCGTTGATCTGTGCCCAGCCGGTGACGCCGGGCTTGACCCGGTGGCGGGCGAAGTAGCCCTCGACCACGTCGACATACTTGCGGTCGTTCGTCTGCGCCTGGATCGCGTGCGGGCGCGGGCCGACGAGCGACAGCTCGCCTTTCAGCACGTTGAAGAGCTGCGGCAGCTCGTCGATCGAGGTCTTGCGGATGAAACGGCCGACCGGGGTGACGCGCGGATCGCCCTTGGTGACGGCGGCCTTCGCCGTCGGGTCGGCCATGTCGGTGTACATGGAGCGGAACTTGTAGACCTCGATCACCTCGTTGTTGAAGCCGTGGCGCTTCTGCTTGAAGATGATCGGCCCCCTGGAGGTGAATTTCACCGCCAGCGCCGCCCCGATCATGACCGGCCAGAGCAAGAGCAGCGCCACCACGCTGAAGGCGATGTCGAAGATGCGCTTGGCGACCTTGTCCCAGTCGGCGATCGGCTTGTCGAAGATGTCGAGCATGTGCACGGCGCCGACCTGCGAATAGCTGCGCGGACGGAAGCGCAGGCCGTTCGAATGCGCCGCAAGCCGGATGTCGACCGGCAGCACCCAGAGCTTCTTCAAAAGCGCCAGGATACGCGCCTCGGCCGAAAGCGGCAGCGAGATGATCAGCATGTCGATGCGGGCAAGCCGCGCGAATTCGACCAGCTCGGCGATCGTCCCGAGCTTCGGATAGCCCGCCACGACCGAGGGCGAACGGCGCTCGTCGCGGTCGTCGAAGATGCCGCAGATGCGGATGTCGTTCTCCGGCTGGCGTTCCAGCGCCCGGATCAGCTCCTTGGCGGGTTCGCCGCCGCCGGCGATCACCGCGCGCCGCTCCATCGTGCCGTTGCGGGCCCAGCGCCGGATCGAATAGGCGATCAGCTGCCGTTCAGTGACGAGATAGAGCGCGCCAAGCACGAACCACAGCACGAACCAGACGCGGGAGGTCGCCTCCGCCGTCTTGAAGAAGAACAGCGCCAGCGCCATGGCCGCGAAGGCGACCGCCCAGGCGCCGAGGATCCGTGGGATCATCCGCCAGGCGGCGCGCAGCGAGGGGATCTGGTAGGCGTCGACGAGATGCAGCAGGAGAACCCCGAGCGCCGACCCGCCGGCGACCACGCCGACATAGAACAGCACGAGGTCCATCGGCGGGGCGACGTAGAAGGTGGTGGTCGCATAGCCGATCAGGAACAGGACGCTGAACTCCAAAAGCCGCAGCAGTCCGGTAATCATGTTCGGCGAATAGCTCTCGGCGCGGAACTGCAGGGCGATCTGCTGCGCGAGCGCATTCAGCTCGACCGTCTTGCCGCCGTCCTCCTGGTCCGGCTGCACGCCCTGGGCAATGGTGCGCACCTCCGACACCTTGCGCCGGATCTGCTCGGGATCGAAGGCATCTGGCTTGTCGATATGGTTCATGGTTCCACCCGGGACGTTAATCCCGACCGGATAGCACAGAGCTCCTAAGAAAACGCTTACGCGAGTTGTGATGTAGCGGTACAACCTGCGCTGCGTCCTGCCGGCGGCAGCAGGTCGCGATAGAGCGTCATCGTCGTGGCGGCCATCACCGAGGCCGAGAAGGTGGCCTTGAAGCGTTCGGGATCGGGCATGGCCCGGCAGCGCCATTTCGGCTCGGTGACCGACAGCGCCATGCAGGTGGCGAGCGCATCGGCGTCGGCGGGGGCGGCGAGCGCGATGCTGTCCTCGCCCAGGACCTCGGGAATGCCACCGACACGGCTGGCGATCACGGGCACGTCGGCCGCCAGCGCCTCCAGCACGATATAGGGCATGGCCTCGGCGCGGGAGGGAACGACGACGGCATGCGTCATGGCAAAGGCATCGCGCGCCTTCATCGCCGGCATCATGGCGATCCGCCTTCCAAGCCCGAGCTGCAGCATGGTGCGCTCGTACTTGTCCTCGTCCGGCCCGTCGCCGATCATCAGCGCCGACAGCGGCCGTCCGACCCGGCGCTCGGCCCGGGCGAAGGCGTCGATAAACACGTCCGGCCCCTTCAGGTCGCGCAGCATGCCGATATAGAGGAAGTCCGCTGCCCCTTCCCGGGGGTAGACCGTGTCGAAGTCGCGGTCGCTGATGCCGTTATAGATGCGTTCGCTGCGGCAGCGCGGCTTGCCGACCTTGGCGACATAGGTGTCGCGCTCGAAGTCGCAGACGAAGACGATGGCATCGGTGAAGGACTCGAACAGGCGTTCGAGGCGGAAGATCGTCCTTCCCGCGATCGTCTGGCGGGTGAAGTGCAGGCTGCCGCCATGCGGGGAATAGAGGCGGGCTACGCGATACCTGTTGACCCGCAACACTGAGCCGATGAGCCTGGCGATGGCGCCGCCCTTGGCGCCATGACCGTGAAGCACATCCGGCCGCAAGTTTCTGATTTCACGATAGCTCTTCCACAGTGCCCGCAGATCGCCCGGGTTGACCGAGCGGCGGATGGGCAGGCGGAAGACGCCGAGCGAGAGAAAGGGGCGGATCTCGTCGAACAGCGCGTCCTCGTAGGTTCCGCCGGTGCTGCTGTCGCAGACGATGCCGACCTCGTGGCCCTGGCGGGCGTGATACTCGGCGAGATCGCGCACGTGACGGAAGATCCCGCCGATCGGAGACCGGAAGCAATGGATGATGCGCAACGGTCCCTGGTCGGTCATCGGAATCAGAACAGGCGTTCGCGGACATAGATGGTGTCGCCGGCGAGGATCGGTTCGGAGATCGATATGCGCCCGGTGATGATCCTTCCGTTGACCTTGCGGGTCACGTCGACGTTCGACTGGTTCGCCCGCGGTGAGAAGCCGCCGGCAACGGCGATCGCGTTCTGCACCGTCATGCCGGCCACGTAGCTGTACTGCCCCGCCTGGCCGACCTCGCCCATGAGGTAGATCGAGCGGTAGTTGGCCACCTCGATCGATACGTCCGGATCGCGCAGGTAGCCCTGCCTGAGCTTGCCGGCGATGATGCTCTCCATCTCCTGGATCGTCTTGCCGCGTGCGGGCACCGAGCCGACCAGCGGGAAGGCGATGTAGCCGGCCTGGTCCACGAGATAGGTGTTGCTGAGGCTCTGCTGCTCGAACACGGTCACGCGCAGGCGGTCGCCGCTGTCGAGGCGGTAGGGCTGGATCGTCGCTTCCTGAAACGACTTCGGTGCCGGGCGATAGCCGCTGCAACCGGTCATCACGACCGTCGCAATGGCGGCGATTGCGAGCGCAGCGCCTCTGGTTGTAATTGCGAATGCCATTCGCCTTGCCTGTCGGGATTGGTTCCTGTCTGCAGCCGTTATCCTCCTGTTAGGGTTAATGGCCGGTAAATGTTGCAACGCGTGGATGCTGTTTCCTGCGTTCGGCGGCAGTTTTTTGAATGCAGGGTTGCAGGCGTGGCCCGCATTAACGCTTGGGTTACCATGATTGTTTACCGTGCGAAGAAACTGCGCGTTCACGGAGTATGCAGATGTCAGGCGGATATGGGGCACAGGACGACGTCGATATCGACCTCGGCGGGCTGGTCCGTGCGATCTGGAACAGGCGCGGGCAGGTGCTGCTTGCGACTGTCGTCTCCGCCGGCCTGGCGTTTGCCGCTTCCAGCATGATCGCGCCAACCTTCAGCAGCGAGACACGCCTGCTGATCGAGGCGCGCGAGCCGGCCTATACGACGGGCGTCGACCGCAGCGCCGTGCGCGAGCCGGCGTTCGACGAACTCGACGTCGTCAGCCAGGTCCAGCTCCTGAAGTCGGCGGACCTCATCAAGCAGGTCGCCCGCGACATGAAGCTCTATGAGCTTGCCGAGTTCGATCCCGCCGCCAATCCGTCCGCGCTCTCCGATATCCTGGTCGCCTTCGGCCTGAAGAAGAACCCGCTCGATCTGCCGCCGGAGGAGCGGGTGCTCAAGGAGTTCGAGGACAAGCTCGTCGTCTATCAGGTGGAGAAGTCGCGCGTGGTCGCGATCCAGTTCACCTCGGAGGACCCGCTGCTCGCCGCCGCCATTCCGAACGAGATGGCCAAGGTCTATCTGTCGCTGCAGAGCGGGGCCAAGCTCGACACCAATTCCGAGGCGAGCCGCTGGCTCGAGCCCGAGATCGCCAACCTGCGCGAGAAGGTGCGCGAGGCGGAGGAGAAGGTGGCGCAGTACCGCTCGAGCTCCGATCTCCTGCCGACCGGGGAGAACGCCACCTTCGCCGTCAAGCAGCTGAACGACGTATCGGGCGAGCTCGCCCGCGTCCGCACCGAGAAGGCGACGGCCGAGGCGAGGGCGGAGAGCGTGCGCGCGGTGCTGAAGAGCGGCGGCGCCCCCGATACGCTGAGCGACGTCGTCGGCTCGCAGATGATCCAGCGGCTGAAGGAAAGCGAGGCGCAGATCCAGGGTCAGGTCTCCGACCTTTCGACGAGCCTACTCGAGCAGCATCCGCGCCTGAAGGGCCTGCGCTCCCAGCTTGCCGGGATCCGCGCCCAGATCACCGCCGAAACCTCGAAGATCCTCGCCAGCCTCGAAAACGACGCGAGGGTCGCCCGCCTGCGCGAGCAGCAGCTGATCCAGCAGCTCAACGCGGTCAAGGCCGACAGCGCCCGCGCCGGCGAGGACGAGGTCGGGCTGAAGGCGCTGGAGCGCGAGGCCACGGCCCAGCGGCAGCTGCTGGAGACCTATCTCGCCCGCTACCGCGAGGCGACGTCCCGTTCCGATGCCAGCTCGACGCCGGCCGATGCGCGGATCATTTCCGCAGCCGTTCCGCCGACCGAGCGCCAGTTCCCCAAGGTGCTGCCGATCACCATCGTCGGCGGGCTCGCCGGCTTCCTTCTGTCCTCGGTGGCGATCCTGCTCGCCGAGCTCTTCAGCGGCCGCGGATTGCGGCCCGTCTTGCCCGGCAATCCGGCGCCGGACGGCGATTTCACCGACGAGGCGGAGGTCGAGCGCCGACCGCTTGTTCGTGCGGATGTTGCCGCGGCACGGCAGACCGTGGCCGGAGCGGGCATCGCCGCCTACGCCGAGGCGCAGACGCCGGACTTCCGGTCGGTTCCGGCCGCGTATGATGCCGAGGAGGAGGACGATGCGGCGTCCCTCGCAGCGTCCCCTGTCGTGGACGATGGCGACGACGAGGACGACTTCACAGTCGCCGCCGTGGCGCGGAACATGACCGAGAACGATGTCGCCGTCGCGATCGCCGTTTCCCCGTCCGGCGATGCCGGGTCGGCCGCGACCGTGGCCTTGGCCCGCACGATTGCGGACAGGGGCCGCAAGACCGTGCTGGTCGACCTGACCGGATCGGCCCTGCCGACGCGGCTGATGACGGGAACGACCCGCCTTGCCGGCGTGACGGACCTGCTCGTCAGCGATGCGGCCTTCGCCGATATCCTTCACGGCGACGAGGCTTCCGACGCGCACGTCGTCGCGCGCGGCAATGCCGACATCAAGCGCGCGATGCGCGGCATCGATCGGTTGTCGATGATCGTCGATGCGCTTTCGGATGCCTACGAGACCGTCATCGTCGAATGCGGCCCGGCCGATGTCGCCGGCGTGCACCGGCTGACGCCGTCGGGACAGGCCGAGATCATCCTCTCCATCCCGGGCGCGGACGAGGATCGCGTCGTCGAGACGATCGGCAGGTTCGCCGACGCCGGCTACAGCGAGATCGTGCTGATGACCGGGACAGGTACACCGCCGCGCCCCGGCCGGCGCGCGGCCTGAACCGGCCCCGCCGAGGCTATTCGTCGTTGGTCGCGGCGGGCCGGACGAATTCGGTCTTGCCCGAGCGCAATCGCTGCACGAAGCCGTAGAGCCTCGGGTTCTGCTTGATCGAGCGCTTGGCGGCCGCCCGCGCCCGGTGCAGCGCTGCGACGGCGCTTCCCGAAAGCGTCGTCGGCCAGAGCAGGTCGTATTGCGCCGTCTCGATGTTGCACCAGGAGCGCTTGTAGGCCTGGTCGCCGATGCCGAAATCGAACAGGGCGACGCCTTCGCCGCAGAGCTTCTCGATGATCAGGTGGAACAGGGTTTCGCCGGGGCTCGTCTCGGGCGCAAAGCCGTCGTCGATGGAGCCGAACTGGCAGATGACATGGTCGCCCTTGCGCGACAGGCCCGCAATCGCGATGACCCGGCCGGCCTCGCTGCCGCTGCGGATCCGGAGCGCATGCAGTTGCAGCGGATAGCTGTCGGGCCCGGCGGGAATGGCCGCAAGGGTGCGGAAGAAGGCCTGCGTCTGCGCGTCCCGGAAGACGTTCGGCAGGCCAAGCGCCTCGAAGCGCGCCGCCTTCTGCTGGAAGAACAGGCCGAGCATGCGGCAGGCCTCGGCGCGGCCTTCGGCAATCACGTGCTCATGGCCGCCGAACGCCTCCAGCCGCCGTTCGCACTGGCGGAACTTCTTGCGCCGGCGCTTGGCGTTTACCTGCGCGAGCGTGCGGTCGAAATCGGCGTGAAGCGTGAGCTGGAAGGCCGCGTTCTGGTTCAGGACCGCAGGCAGGTGCGAGAAGGGATGCTCCTGTCCGCGCCAGTCGAGTGGCATGTTTTCCAGCATGATGAGATCGAAATAGCGGGCGAACTGGCCGCGCGCCTGGTCGAGCGCCTGGCGCAATACCGCCGGCGGGGCCAGCGTGCTGAAGGCTTCGGTGTAGAGGCCGGTATTGATGTTGCTGAAGCGCGAGCCGAGGAAGCGGGCGATCCGGACCGGCCCGTGCCGCACGATCTCCAGCGGCAGGATCATTTCCGTCCGCCCGGCATGCACCCCTTCGACGATCAGGAGCCGGCTGTCGTGGGTGGAGGCCCAGGCATGGCACCAGTCGTAGCCCTGGTGCAGCGACAGGGCGTTGCCGGCCTCGAGCGTCCGCCAGGTCGCCTCCAGCGCCTCCATCCGGTCGTGCAACTGGATGGCGAAAGGGACCGCGGCAGAGCGACGCTCGCCACCGGGAACATACCGCGCCAGTTTGCCCAGGACGTCTCCGTCCGCAGGCATGATCTGGAAATCAAGCTGCATTGCCCGCGCTTTCGATGCCATCGTGCTCCTGCCGGGGCCACACCGGGATCGGCGGACCTTACATCGCCATGGCCGCCAACCGGTTTATTTCCCGTGCCCATGCGCCGCGGGCGCCGGCGAAATCCGCAACTACGGTTACCGGTCGGCTAACGGGACAGTCGAAACGAGCCGCATGACGTCTACTTTCGCGGCTTGGCCGGCTTTTCCATCCACTTGATGATCAGCATCGCCGGCAGGATCCACAGGAGCCCGGAGAAGAGGAAGTAGAGCATGTGCACCCACCAGGGCGAGGCCCCAAGCGTCAGCGAGGCGATGGTCGTGGCGACCAGCGCGTAGACGATCACGAGGATGATGATCAGGATCGTCCCGATCAGTTTGCGCAGGCGAGGGGGCATGAAGGGTCCCGTATGGTTGCACGGCATCCGCATCGGCGGGACCCCGCGACCGGATGCCGCAAAGGCATATCGGACTTGTTTTGCATGGCATCGTGTTGCAAATCAACGGCGACAAGACAGGAGCAGCCATGACCATCACCTCCGCGACCGAACGACAGCTCTTGAGCGACATCGACCGCGTCGACCGCAACCGCCGGGCCGTGCGCCTGTGGCTTGGTATCGTCCTCCTGACGCTGTTTGCGCTCGTCCTCGTGGGCGGGGCGACGCGGCTGACCGGATCCGGCCTGTCGATCACGGAATGGAAGCCGATCCACGGCGTCATCCCGCCGCTGACCGAGGCGGAGTGGCAGGAGGAGTTCGACCTCTACAAGCGCATCCCGCAATATTCGGAGCTCAACAGCGACATGACGGTGGAGAGCTTCAAGTCGATCTTCTGGTGGGAGTGGGCGCATCGGCTGCTCGCCCGTTCGATCGGCATCGTCTTCGCCCTGCCGCTCGTCTTCTTCTGGGTCACGGGCCGGATCGAACGCCGGCTGCGCTGGCCGCTGGTCGGCCTGCTGGCGCTGGGCGGCTTCCAGGGCTTCATCGGCTGGTGGATGGTGTCGTCGGGCCTGACGAAGCTCGTCTCGGTCAGCCAGTACCGGCTTGCCACCCATCTCGTCATCGCCTGTCTGATCTTCGCCGCCTGCGTCTGGATCATGCGCGGGCTGTCGCCGCACAGCGACGATCCGGCCCCGGCCGGCAATTCCAGGAGATGGGCGGCGGCGATCGCCTGCATGGCGATCTTCCAGATCTATCTCGGCGCACTGGTCGCCGGCCTCGACGCAGGGCTGACCTACAACACCTGGCCCCTGATGGACGGCGCCGTCGTGCCGGGCGGTCTCTTCGTCCAGCAGCCCTGGTGGATCAACCTGTTCGAGAACCCCAAGACGGTGCAGTTCCTGCACCGCTGCGGTGCCTATCTGCTCTTTGCCATGGCACTGGTGCACATGATCGCCTCGCTGCGCGCAGCACCCGGGACCACCCACGCCCGCCGCACCGTGCTGCTCTTCATCCTCGTCTGTCTGCAGGCGCTGATCGGCATCCTGACGCTGATCTGGCAGGTGCCGCTCGGCTGGGCGCTGGCGCACCAGGGCGGCGCCCTCGTCGTCCTCGGCTTCGCCATCGCCCACTGGCGCGGCTTCGTCGGGGAGTATCCGAAGCCGGTGGCGATCGAGGTGAGGGAGTAGGGGAGGCAGTAGGCAATAGCCAATAGGCAATAGGCAATAGGCAATAGGGGACTGGCCTCGCGACGAAAGCCTGGCCCGGACAATGAAAGGGCGCGTCCCGATTCCGGGAACGCGCCCTTCTGTACTGCCTATTGCCTATTGGCTATTGCCTCAACATCAGATCCATATTCTGCACCGCGGCTCCCGAGGCGCCCTTGCCGAGATTGTCGAGCAGGGCGACGAGGTTGACGTGGGGGGCGCCGGCGGTGCCGAAGACGAAGAGCTTCATCCGGTCGGTGTCGGCGAGTTCCACCGCGTTGACGCGGGGCAGCGCTGCGCTGTCCTTCAGGTCGACCACCTCGACGATGTCCTGGCCGGCATAGTGGTCTGCAAGGGCGGCGTGGATCGAGCCCAGCGAGGCGTTGTCGTTGAGGTCGGCCAGGTAGAGCGGCACCTGCACGATCATGCCCTGCGCGAACTTGCCGACCGAGGGCGAGAACAGCGGTGCGCGGGAGAGAAGCCCGTGCACCTGCATCTCCGGCACGTGCTTGTGCTTCAGCGGCAGGCCGTAGAGGAAGTGCGGAGCGTCGATAGGATCGGCATGGCCGGCATCCTCCATCTGCGCAATCAACTGCTTGCCGCCGCCGGTATAGCCGGAGACGGCGTTGACAGTGACCGGATAGTCCTCCGGCAGGAGGCCGGCGGCGCGCAAGGGGCGGATCAGGCCGATTGCACCAGTCGGATAGCAGCCGGGATTGGCGACGTGGCGGGCCGAGGCGATCTTCTTCGCCTGCGCCCCGTCCATCTCGGCAAAGCCGTAGGCCCAATTCGGATCGATCCGATGGGCGGTCGAGGTGTCGATGATGCGCACGGAATTGTTGCCGGCGACCATGGCGACCGCTTCCTTCGCCGCATCGTCGGGCAGGCAGAGAATGGCGATGTCGGCGGCGTTCAGCAGATCCTCGCGCATCGTGTTGTTGCGCCGCTCGGCCTCGGGAATCGACAGGAGCTCGACATCGGCGCGCCCGGCCATGCGCGTCCGGATCTGCAGGCCCGTCGTGCCGTGTTCGCCATCGATGAAGATCTTCGGTTTCATGGGACTGCCTTTCGCTCTGCCGGACGCCGGTCGCGGCCGGCGCGCTGCGTCGCGCAGGGCCGGACGGTCTGTGGCTGCCTATAGCGCCTCGGCATGACGCTTTCAATGCAAAGCGTGGGGCGGGCCGGAGCAGAGGGTTGGAGGCTGGGCACGTTCCCTTTCCCCGCCTGCGGGGAGAGGGGTAGGGTGAGGGGCAAAGGGGAGAGGGTCAGGGTGAGGGGCAAAGCTCCGGCCGGCTACGGGCACACTCAGGCAACTGCCCCTCATCCGCCCTTCGGGCAACTTCTCCCCGCAGGCGGGGAGAAGGACGGGTGCCGTGGCCGTATCGCCGGATAATCAAGGCCGTTCAGGCCGGGGACAAGGCCGGCACAGGTTCGAACCGGGGGCAAGGCCGGCTTGAGGCACGTTCCCTCTCCCCGCCTGCGGGGAGAGGGTTAGGGTGAGGGGCAAAGCTTCAGACGGCTACGGGCACACTCAGGCAACTGCCCCTCATCCGCCCTTCGGGCACCTTCTCCCCGCAGGCGGGGAGAAGGACAGGGGCTGCGCGGCAGGCTAGCGTCGTTCCGCCAGCCAGCCGGCGCGCAGGCCCAGCATGTACATGGCGATGGTCGAGGCGGCGATGGCGGTGATGTCGGCGTGGTCGTAGGCGGGCGCCACCTCGACGACGTCTGCGCCCTTGATGTGCAGCGCGCCGAGATGGCGCAGGACCGAGAGGATCTTGGCGCTCGACGGTCCCCCGGACACCGGCGTGCCGGTGCCGGGCGCATAGGCCGGGTCGAGGCAGTCGATGTCAAAGGTCAGGTAGCACGGCCGGTCGCCGACATGGCGGACGATCGTATCGGCAATCGCGGACGCGGGCATGTCCTCCACCTCGTAACCATAGAGGATGCGGATGCCGCAATCCTCCGGCGCATGGGTGCGGATGCCGACCTGGATCGAGGTATCCGGGTCGATGACGCCGTCCCTGACCGCGCGCGCCACGAAGGAGCCGTGGTCGATGCGGCCCTTCTCGTCCGGCCAGGTGTCCTGGTGGGCGTCGAACTGCACGAGCGACAACGGCCCGTGGATTGCCGCATGCGCCTTCAGCACCGGCCAGGTGACGAAATGGTCGCCGCCGAGCGTGAGCAGGAAAGCGCCGGATTTGAGGATCTTCGCGGCCTCGCGCTCGATCGTAGCCGGCGTCTTCTGGTGGTTCCCGTAGTCCAGCAGGCAGTCGCCGTAGTCGATCACCGCCATGTTTTCGAACAGGTCCTGCTCGAAGGGATATTGCGGATCGTTGTCCATGATCGCCGACGCCCGGCGGATCGCCTGCGGCCCGAAGCGCGCGCCCGGACGGTTGGAGGTGGCGGCGTCAAAGGGAATGCCCCAGACGACTGCGTCGACGTCCTTCAGGTTCTTGGTGTAGCGCCGGCGCATGAAGGAGAGGATGCCCGCATGGGTCGGGTCCGAGGCCGCAGCCTTCAGCGATTTCGCCGTGATCGCGTGATCGATCGTCCTGTTTGCCATCCGCCGTCCTCCTTGGATCGCAGGACGTTGGCCAATCGGCGCCGGGAAGACAAGGGGGCGCGGTGGCAATTTCCACCGCGCGTTTCACCCGTTCACGACGCCTTGGCGGCGAAGGCGGGCGGGAAATCGCCGAGCACCCTGGCCTCGCGGATGGCCGCGCCGATGTCCTGGTCGTTGATGGCGTCGAGGTCGGCGAAGCTGTCGATCACGTAATAGATCGGCTGGACGATGTCGATCCGGTAGGGCGTGCGCAGCACCGTCATCAGGTCGAACGGGCGGAATTCGCAGGCTTTCTCCACCATCGCCGCCCGCGTCTCGTTCGGGGAGGAGACGATGCCGGCGCCGTAGCAGCGGCGACCCTTCTCCGTGTTGATCAGCCCGAACTCGACGGTGAACCAGAAGATGCGGAACAGGTGCCAGGAGTAATCCTTGCCGAGGGCGACGGCGTTTTCGCCGAAGCGGCGGACGAAACGCGCATAGGCGGCGTTGGTCAGCAGCGGGCAATGGCCGAAGACCTCGTGGAAGATATCCGGCTCCTCGATATAGTCGATATGTTCGCGCCGGCGGATGAAAGTGGCGAGCGGAAACTTGCCCTCCGACAGGAGCTGGAAGAATTTCGACGGCGCGATCAGCGCCGGCACGCCCTCGACGCCGAAACCGGTCGCCCGCTTCAGCCGCTGATCGACGTCGCGCAACTGCGGCACGCGCGGCGCGTCGAGGCCGAGGGTCTTCACGCCGGCGAGATATTCGTCGCAGGCCTTGTCGGCAAGAAGCGCGATCTGGCGGGCGTAGAGCTCGCTCCAAATCGCATCCTCCTCCGCGGTGTAGGGGTAGGTGCCGTTATCGTCGGGCAGTTTCGCTGTGTATGTGCTTTCCTTCGGCATCCTCGCCTCCCATCGCTGCGGACCAGGTCCGCATCCTCTTCGGAAAATTGTAGGCGAAGTCGGCGGATAGACTTTTCAATCTGGCGGCCGGATACTGCGATGCTGAATGAAAATCGCGGGGAGGGCGATATTCATGAAAGAAATTGATCAGTCCGGCCTGCGGCTTCTCCGTCTGCTGCAGCAGGATTGCAGCCTGGCGCTCGCCGACCTCGCCGAGCGCGCGGGCATGTCGCAGAGCACCGCCTGGCGCAAGGTGCAGGACCTGGAGGCGGCGGGCGTGATCCGCAGGCGGGTGGCGCTGCTCGACGCGCGCCGGCTCGACCTCAAGCTCTGCGTCATCGCCCATGTGACGCTCGACGACCACCACGAGGAGGCGATCGAATCCTTCTCCGCCGTCGTCAGGACCCATCCCGAGATCATGGAGTGCTACGCGCTCTCCGGCGCCTTCGACTACATGCTGAAGATCCGCGCCGCAGACGTGGAAAGCTACGAGGCCTTCATGACCCGTCACCTCTTGCGCAACCCGCATGTCCGCAACGTCGTTTCATCTTTCGTATTGCGCGAGATGAAGGCCTCGACGGAATTGCCGATCTGAGGCGGTTTTTGGGTGCATGGTGGGCGAGGGCACGACGTGTGCCGATGTCGGCTCGTATGAGGATTCCCTCGCGCCGCGGACGCGGCGCTGCTGGATGCCGGCCCCGATGTAAAGTCCGGCATGACGGCAGGGGGGATGCGAGCGGGCGGTCTCCGCTCGCGCAGGGGAAAATTGTGGGCACGGTTGTCGCTGGCGGCTGGCCGCCGAGGTGCCCCCATGCTCGACGTCATCCTCGGGCTTGTCCCGAGGATCTGGTGCGTTAAAGATATCAATCAGTTGATGGGAATGTTGGCGCAGGATGGCGGCGTGGTCGGATCCTCGGGACGAGCCCGAGGATGACGACACTGCGCGCGTATCGCGACGCGAAGCCTCCAAAAACAAACCCCATAACGAGAAAGGCCGGGACGAGCCCGGCTTTTCCGATAGATGCGAAGTTCGTAGAGCGATCAGCGCTTGGAGAACTGGAACGAACGGCGGGCCTTGGCCTTGCCGTACTTCTTGCGTTCGACGACGCGCGAGTCGCGGGTCAGGAAGCCGCCCTTCTTCAGGACCGGGCGCAGGCCCGGCTCGAAGTAGGTGAGCGCCTTGGACAGGCCGTGACGGACCGCACCGGCCTGGCCGGAGAGGCCGCCGCCAGCAACGGTGGCGTCGATGTCGAACTGGCCTTCGCGGGCGGCTGCGACGATCGGCTGCTGCAGGATCATCTGCAGGACCGGACGGGCGAAGTAGGCCTCGAAGGACTTGCCGTTGACGGTGATCTTGCCGGAGCCGGGCTTGACCCAGACGCGTGCGACGGCGTCCTTGCGCTTGCCGGTGGCATAGGAGCGGCCCTGGGCGTCAACCTTCTTGACGTGAACCGGGGCGGAGGAAGCCGTTTCGGCCGCAGCCGTGCCGAGGTCCTTCAGGGAAGAGAGGTCAGCCATACTCAGGCGCTCCTTACGTTCTTGCTGTTCAGCTTGGCGACGTCGAGGACGGCCGGCTGCTGTGCTTCGTGCGGATGGTTCGAACCGGCATAGACGCGCAGGTTCTTCATCTGGCGACGGCCGAGGGGGCCACGCGGGATCATGCGTTCGACGGCCTTCTCGAGAACGCGCTCCGGGAAGCGGCCTTCGATGATCTGGCGCGCGGTGCGCTCCTTGATGCCGCCGGGATAGCCGGTGTGCCAGTAGTACGTCTTGTCGGAGTACTTCTTGCCGGTCAGGACGACCTTCTCCGCGTTGATGACGATGACGTTGTCGCCGTCGTCGACATGGGGGGTGTAGGTGGCCTTATGCTTGCCGCGCAGGTGGTTTGCGATGATGGTGGCGAGGCGACCGACAACGAGCCCTTCGGCGTCGATGAGGATCCACTTCTTTTCCACCTCGGCGGGCTTCTGTGAGAAGGTTGCCATGGTAAAGCTCTTTTCGTTTGGGACCCGAGGCGCGAACGCCCGGGCGTTTCTTGTTGCTTGGTCGGCAGGCGCAGGGCCGTGCCAAAACGAAAGCGTCCCGAAGGGACCGCGATCTGCGGCGGCTTATAGGCGAAGCGCATCCGGGCGTCAAGCGAGGCTGTTTTGATGGCGGCGATAAAGATATATTAAAATCAATTACTTAGTATTGTGGTGCCTCAATACCACAAATTATCTCGGTGGAATCGAATAGGTCGCGGTCGCGTGCGCCACCAGTTCGCCCTCCGTTCCGGCCGAGATTGCGGCCTCGATCACCGCCAGCCGCTTGCCGAGTTTCAACAACCGGCAGTCGCAGGCGAGCGGCCCCGGCTCCGGCTTGCGCAGGAAATTGATGTTCAGATTGGTGGTCACCGCCAGCGCCACCGGCCCGATATGGGCGAGCACCGCGCAATAGGCGGTGACGTCGGCAAGCGCGAACATCGTCGGCCCGGAGACGGTGCCGCCTGGGCGCAGGTGCTTTTGCGAAGGAGAGAGCCGCATCGCGACGGTGCCGGGGCCGACGGCGGTCACCTCGAACAGCTTGCCGTCGGTGTGGATCTCCGGAAAGTCCGTCTCCAGGAAGCGGTTGAGGTCCTCGACCGTCATGACCGGGGTGAAGTGCGTCGCCATCCTCTCGTCGTCCTTTCGTTTCGGCCGTGATGGGGCGAGCCCGCCCTTGAAAGCCGCCTGCGGCACGTCTACCACGGGAGCAGGAACGACGAACAGGGAGAATGCCGCCATGGCTGACGTGGTCCATTTGCACAAGGGGGAGGCGGGAGGCCTGGTGCTGAAGGAGCGCAACGACGCGGTCCTGCGGCTGACGCTCAACAACCCGCCGGCGAACGTGCTTTCGATCGCCCTGATGGAGGCGCTGTCGGCAGCCCTCGACGAGGCCGCGGCCGACGAGACGGTGCGCGTCGTGGTCCTGGCCTCGGGCGGCAACCTCTATTCCGCCGGCCACGACCTGAAGGAGATGACGGCGCACCGCAGCGACCCCGATGGCGGCCGCGCCTTCTACGACAAGACCCTGCGTATGGCCGCCGACCTGATGCTGAAGATCGCCGGACTGCCGCAGCCCGTACTCGCCGAGATCGACGGGCTCGCGACGGCGGCCGGCTGCCAGATCGTCGCGACCGCGGACCTTGCGATCTGCACCGATACCTCCGCCTTCTGCACGCCGGGCGTCAATATCGGCCTCTTCTGCTCCACGCCGATGGTGGCGGTGACGCGGGCCGCCCATCCCAAGCAGGCGATGGAGATGCTGCTCACCGGCGAGACGATCGACGCCTCCACCGCCAAGGACTTCGGCCTCGTCAACCGCATCGTGCCCAAGCAGTACCTGCGCCAGGTGGTCGACAAGTATTGCGCCGTCATCGCCTCGAAGTCGCCGCAGGCGCTGCGGATCGGCAAGGCCGCCTACCGCGCCCAGGCCGGCCTGCCGCTGCCGGAAGCCTATGACAAGGCCGTTTCGATCATGATCGACAACATGCTGGTGGACGACGCCAAGGAAGGCATCGGCGCTTTTCTGGACAAGCGGATGCCGGAGTGGAAGGGGGAATGAGTTATTCGTAGTGATAGCGGCAGGCGGCGATTTCGAGTTGCTGCGTCTCACCTGTACCGGTGAGACGATAGACCAGCCGGTGTTCCTGCGTGATGCGGCGTGACCAGAAGCCCTTCAGTTCGCCCCGGAGCGGTTCCGGCTTGCCGAGGCCGGAAAAGGGTGTGCGCTGGCAGTCCCGTATCAGGGCGAGAAGCTTTGCGAGCGTCTTCCGGTCGCCTTCGACCCAGTAGGTGAAGTCGTCCCAGGCTTGCGACGAGAAGGTCAGCTTCACTTGCGCGACGCCGCCAGCAGGTCGTCCATCGTCCTGGTCGTGCCCTTGCCCGCGTCGAGTTCCTCGACCGATCGGAGCAGGCGATCGCGGTTCGCCGGGGTTGCCAGCAGATAGATCGTTTCCTTCCAGCTCTCGAAGTCGGCCAGCGACATCACCACCATCGGTTCGCGGTTCTGCCGCGTTACGATCAGTTCGTCATGGTCGCTTTCGATCTGGTCGAAGTGCCTGGCCATGTTGGCGCGCAAATCGGAAAGGCTGACGATTTTCATCTCTCGGCTCCTGTACGGATCTCTGTACATTAGCGGAGCGAGGCGGAGAGTTCAATGATCTGCTCGCCGATATCTCACCCCAGCCGCAGCACCAGAACGCCCGCGGCAATCGTGGCGCCCGCGATGTAGCGCCAGATACTGGCCTTCTCCTTGAGGAACACGACCGAGATCACCAGTGCGAACAGGATCGCGGTCTCGCGCAGTGCTGCCACGGTTGCGACCGGCGCCTTCGTCATCGCCCACAGCGCCAGTCCGTAGGAGGCGATCGAGCCGCCGCCGCCGATCAGGCCGCGCTGCCAGTTGCGCCGGACGTGGTTGGTGACGACGTCGAGCCCGCGCTGCCAGATGGCCCACGAAAACAGCAGAACCGGCGGCAGCAGCGCCATCCACAGCGTATAGGATATGGCATTGCCGGAAAGGCGCGCGCCGGCGCCGTCGATGAAGGTGTAGCAGGCGATGACGCAGGCGTTCGCCAGCGCCAGGAGGAAGGCGCGGCGGCTGCCGTGGCGGCTCTCGAAGGCGAGCGTCAGCACGCCGGCGCAGATGATCAGGATGCCGGCGAGTGCGCCGGTGGAAAGATGCTCACCGAGCACGATGCCGCTGGTGGAGGCGACGATGAGCGGGGCGGCACCCCGCATCAGGGGATAGACGAGGCCGATGTCGCCGGCCCGGTAGGCGGCGGCGACAAGCTGGAAATAGGCGAACTGGAACAGCGCCGAGACGGCGATGAAGGGCCAGGCCGAGGGGGCGGGCAGCGGCACGAAGGGAAGGAACGCCAGCCCGAACACGCCGGCGCCGAGCGCGATCATCGCCGCATCGAGCGACTTGTCGCTACCCGCCTTCACCATGGCGTTCCAGGTGGCATGCAGGGCCGCGCCGAGAAGCACGAGCGCAATCACGTCTATCGGCACGACATACCTCGGTCGGTTCGGATGGCGGGTACGCGGGCATTGCGACCCGAACCCTACATCTTCCGAAATTCCGCCCTTGGCAATCGGGCGCCTGCCTCGCCCCCGGGAAAATCTCCCTGCCGCGGATCCGTCCGGAGCCGGCCTGGCCGCCGTATTCGCCATCGCGAACGAAATGACGTATCATGAACGATTGATACGGATCGGGAGCGCAAGGCGGGGCCGGCCTTGCGGTTGCCGCAGGGAGGCATCGATGAACCACGATCACTATGCCAGCGCCTATATCTGCAACATCCTGCGCCAGGTCCATACGATCGCCGTCCTTGGCGCCTCGCCCAACCCCTCGCGCCCCTGCCACGGCGTGATGGATTTCCTGATCGCCAAGGGCTACCACGTCATTCCCGTCAATCCCGGCCATGCCGGCAAGCAGATCCTCGGGCAGACCGTCGTCGCCCACCTGTCCGACATCGGCGAACCGGTCGACATGGTGGACGTGTTCCGCGCGCCGTCGCAGCTGTCGGCCGTCGTCGACGAGGTGCTGGCGCTGGATCCGCGGCCGGCGGTGATCTGGGGCGAATACGGCGTGCGCGACGATGCCGCGGCCGAGAAGGCCGAGGCCGCCGGCCTGCGCGTGGTGATGGACCGCTGCCCCGTCACCGAATTTCCGCGCCTGACCCACCGCGCGTCCTGATCCGGCCTGACCTTACGTCAGTCGCGTATTGACAAGAGCCGCAGTCTTCCCATCCTTTCGGCTTAAACGAGGATGCGGCATGAATCACGACAGCTACAGCGACTTCTACCTGGCCGAAATCCTGCGGCAGACGCGCGTGATCGCGCTGGTCGGCGCATCGCCCAATCCCGAGCGCCCCAGCAACCGCGTCATGGCCTTCCTCCTGCGCAAGGGCTATCGCGTCATCCCCGTCAATCCGGGGCAGGCAGGCAAGGAGATCCACGGCCAGAAGGTCTATGCCCGCCTTGCCGACATTCCCGATCCCGTCGACATGGTCGACGTCTTCCGCGCCGCCCATGCGCTTCCGGCCCTCGTAGACGAGGTGCTGGCGCTGGACCCGCCGCCGAAGGCGATCTGGGGGCAACTGACCGTCCGCGACGACGTGGCCGCCGCGAAGGCCGAGGCTGCCGGCATCAAGGTCGTGATGGACCGTTGTCCGGCGATCGAACATCCCCGGCTGATCGGCTGACCGTTTCCGAGTTTCCCGGTCTCGCGGCGCGCGACTTTTCGTCGCGAAAGGGAAATGCGCACAGCCATTTCCGGTTGAACCCGCCGGATAGCGAAAACTTTCTTTGACCGTCTCCGCCGGCTCTGGAATAGTTCGGGGCGCATGCCGATGACGGGCGCGAGAAGAGCGGCCGGACACGCAAGGCTTTGAAAAAAGACGCGGAATCACAGGGGCACGGATGCCGAGGAAGGCGCGTGCCGGAGGAGGATGACATGACGAAAAACAAGCCGGGCTTCGCCACGCTCGCGATCCACGCGGGCGCTGCCCCCGATCCGACGACGGGCGCGCGCATCACGCCGATCTACCAGACGACGAGCTTCGTCTTCGAGGATGCCGAGCATGCGGCCTCGCTGTTCGGCCTGCAGGCTTTCGGCAACATCTACACCCGCATCATGAACCCGACCCAGGCGGTGCTGGAAGAGCGCGTGGCAGCCCTTGAAGGCGGCACGGCGGCGCTCGCCGTCGCCTCCGGCCACTCTGCCCAGCTTCTCGTCTTCCACACGCTGATGCGCCCCGGCGACAACTTCGTCTCCGCCCGCAAGCTCTATGGCGGCTCGATCAACCAGTTCGGCCATTCGTTTGCGAATTTCGACTGGCAGGTGCGCTGGGCCGATACCGACAGGCCGGAAAGCTTCGAGAGCCAGATCGACGACCGCACCAAGGCGATCTTCATCGAGAGCCTCGCCAATCCCGGCGGCACCTTCGTCGATATCGCCGCGATCGCCGAGATCGCCCACCGGCACGGGCTGCCGCTGGTGGTCGACAACACCATGGCGACGCCCTATCTCGTCCGCCCGTTCGAGCACGGCGCCGACATCGTCGTCCATTCGCTGACCAAGTTCCTCGGCGGCCACGGCAACTCCATGGGCGGCATCATCGTCGACGGCGGCACCTTCGACTGGTCGGCATCAGGAAAATATCCGGCCCTGTCCGAACCGCGCGCCGAATATGCCGGCATTGTGCTGCACCAGACCTTCGGCAACTTCGCCTTCGCGATCGCCTGCCGCGTGCTCGGCCTGCGCGACCTCGGCCCGGCGATCTCGCCCTTCAACGCCTTCCAGATCCTGACCGGCATCGAGACGCTGCCGCTGCGCATGCAGCGCCATTGCGACAACGCGCTCGCCGTTGCCAAATGGCTAAAGGCCAGCGACAAGGTGTCCTGGGTGAACTATTCCGGCCTCGAGGCCGACCCGAACCACGCGCTGCAGAAGCGCTATTCGCCGAGCGGCGCCGGCGCCGTCTTTACCTTCGGATTGAAGGGGGGCTACGAGGCGGGGAAACGCTTCGTCGAGGGGCTGGAGATGATCTCCCACCTCGCCAATATCGGCGATACCCGCTCGCTGGTGATCCACCCGGCCTCCACCACCCACCGCCAGCTCTCGCCCGAGCAGCAGACCGCCGCCGGCGCCGGTCCTGATGTCGTCCGCCTGTCGATCGGTATCGAGGACGCCGCCGACATCATCGCCGACATCGAGCAGTCGCTGGCGAAGGCGTAGTGCGGGACGGGTCGATGGAGAAAAGATCACCTCGCCTGGCCGTGCTGATCGACGCGGAGAATGCCTCGCCCAGGATCGCCGACGGCCTTTTTGAGGAGATTGCCAAGATCGGCGAGGCGAGCGTGCGCCGCATCTATGGCGATTTTTCCGGGACGCAGATGAAGGGATGGGCGGAGACCCTGACGCGACATGCCATCATACCGCAGCAGCAGTTTTTGACCACGAGCGGAAAGAACGCAGCCGATATTGCGCTCGTGATCGACGCGATGGACCTTCTGCATAACAGTCGCTTCGACGGCTTCTGCCTCGTCTCCTCCGATAGTGACTTCACCCGTCTTGCGGCCCGAATCCGCGAGCAGGGCATCGATGTCTTCGGATTCGGGGAGCAGAAGACCCCCGAGAGCTTCCGGCAGGCCTGCAGGCGCTTCATCTATACGGAGAACCTGCTGCCGCCCGGAAATGGCGAACAGGCGGTGAAGACGGCCCTCCGGCCGCCCAGTGTCGCGATTTCCCTGATCCGCAAAGTCCTGTCGGAGGCGGCCAATGAAGACGGGTGGTTGGCGCTGGCCGCCGTCGGCAGCCAGCTCTCAAACCTTGCGCCGGACTTCGATCCACGCACCTTCGGCTATCGCAAGTTGAGTGATCTCGTTCGCGGTACCGGCAGCTTCGAGATTAAGAACGGGGATGGTGGAATGAAGATCCGCCGTTCGGGACAGGAGAAGACATGACCAACGCCCTTGCCTTCGACCTTTCCGCCATCGAGCCCGAGGTTGGCCGCCCGGCCGCCGACCGGCTGATCGCGGGCGACCCGCAGTTTCGCACCTGGAACCTCGAGGAGGCGGAGGGCGGGCTCTATTGCGGGGTGTGGGAGGCGACGCCCGGCAAGTGGCGCATCGAATATGACGAGTGGGAGTATTTCAACCTCCTCGAGGGTCGTTCGATCGTCACCTCGGAGACGGGCGAGGTGTTCGACCTGCAGGCCGGCGACCGGCTGATCCTCAGACCGGGCTTCAAGGGAACCTGGGAAGTCGTTGAAACGACTCGCAAGGACTATGTGATCCGGCTTTAGGGTGAGGCCCGGTTGACCGGAAGCGTCGTGGGGTTCGCGATCGGTCCAATTTCGGATCGACCGCACGGGGCGTGGTGACGGCGCGCCGCATATTCACCGAGCATCCGGAGAAATTCTGCCGGCCCGCCCTGAGGGCGCCTACCATTCGAGATCCAGCCGCTCCAGTCCGTGGAAGTGATAGACGTCCTTCACGGTCGGCGTCTGCGCCAGCCGCAGTCCCGGCAGGCGCTGGAAGAGCAGGGGCAGCACGATGTTCAGCTCCAGCCGGGCGAGCGGCGCGCCGATGCAGAAATGGATGCCGGCGCCGAAGGAGAGGTTGGCGCCCTCGTCGCGGTCCGGGCGGAAGGCGAGCGGATCGTCGAACTTCCGTGGATCGAGATTGGCGGCCGCAAGGATGAGCGCGACCTTGTCGCCGCGCCGGAACGGGATGCCCTCGACTTCGACGTCCTCGAGCGCATAGCGCTGGAAGATGTGCACCGGAGCGCAGATGCGCAGACACTCTTCCACCGTCCGCCCGGTCGCCGTCTCGTCGGCGAACATCGACTGCGGCGGCAGCCCGCTGTCGAGGATGACGCGGACGGCGTTGCCGATCTGGTGCACGGTCGCCTCATGGCCGGCATTGAGCAGCACGATCGTCGTCGAGATCAGCTCGTCGTCGGTCAGCAACTGGCCCTTGTGCTCGGTGTGGATCATGTGGCTCAGAAGGTCGTCGCGCGGCTCGGCGCGGCGCTCGGCGATGACGGTGCGGACGTAGTCGGCGAATTCTTCGGCTGCCCTGTCGGCGGCGCGCTCGTCGGCCTCGGTGCGGCCGAACATGTACATGCGCACATAGGCATGGCTCCATTTCAGGAGCTGCGGCCCCATAGCATCGGGGATGCCGATCATCCGGGCGATCATCGTCACCGGCACGATGTCGGCCAGGGCGGAGAGCAGTTCGACCTTGCCGTCCGTCTCGAAACGGTCGATGAGCCCGTTGGCGAGCGCGGTGATCTCCGGTCGCAGGCGATCGATCTGACGGGAGACGAAGGCGCGGTTGACCAGCGTGCGCAGCCGCGTGTGCTCCGGCGGCTCCAGTTCCAGCAGCGACCAGGCCTCGGCCGCATCGAAGTGCTTCAGATGCGGCATCGGCGCGGCCATGCCCAGTTCCTCGCGGCTCGCCACATGCAGGATCTGCCGGCCGAAGCGGCGATCGCGCAGGAGCGCGTTCACCTGGTCGTAGCCGGTGAAATACCACTGCTTCTGCTCTTCCCAGTAGAAGGTCGGGCAATGGGCGTGCAGCGCCGCATAGACCGGGTTCGGATCGCGGTAGAAGGCGGGGTCGCGGGCATCGAGGGAGACGCGGCGGCTGGCGGCGTCGATGGAGAGGAAGGCGAACGGCTTGGACATGCGCCAAGACCTAGTCGATTTCGCGCAAGGTGAAAAGCGCGTCTTAGAGAGCGGCGACCGGCGGGACGGCGTCTCCCGCTATTCGCCCACGGCCACGCCCTCGCGCCGCGGGTCGGCGCTGCCCTTCAGGCCGTCCGCGGTGATCTCGATCGCGTGCAGGCCGGAGCTCATGTCGCCGGTCTTCACCTCATAGCCGAGCGCCTGAAGCGGCCCGGCCAGCTTTTCCGCATCCGTTCCGGCCTCGATCTCGAAGGGGCCGAAGCGGTTGAGCAGGTGCGGCATTGCGACAATCTGGCTGACGTCCATGCCCCAGTCGATATAGGCGATGAGCGCCTGGGTGACATAGCCGATGATCTGGCTGCCGCCGGGAGAGCCGATCGCAAGCAGCGGCCTGCCGTCCTTCATCACGATCGTCGGCGCCATCGACGAGCGCGGCCGCTTGCCCGGCTCGACCCGGTTTGCGACCGGCACGCCGTTGTCGTGGGTGGTGAAGGAGAAGTCGGTCAGTTCGTTGTTGAGCAGGAAGCCGCCCGTCATCAGCCGCGAGCCGAAACCGTTCTCGATCGTCGTCGTCATCGACACGACGTTGCCATCGCGGTCGACGATGACGAAGTGGCTGGTGGAGGGCAATTCCAGCGCCGTGTCGCGGCCGAACAGGAGCGCGTGGTCCCATTCCGGCTCGCCCGCCTTCACCGCGTCGCCGGCCAGCGCCCTGTCGCCGTCGAGCAGGGCCGCACGCTTGCCGAGATAGTCCTTCTGAAGCAGGCCCTTGATCGGGGCCGGCACGAAATCGGTATCGGCGAGATAGCGGCCGCGATCGGCAAAGGCGAGCCGCTGCGCGTCGCCGATGATGCGCCAGCTCTGCGGATTGTCGCGGCCGAGGCCCTTGATGTCGAAGTTCTCGATCATGCCGAGCGTCTGGCCGACGGCGACGGCGCCGGACGACGGTGGTCCCATGCCGCAGACGTCGAAGGCGCGATAGGCGATGCAGACCGGTTCGCGCGTACGCACGCGATAGCCGGCAAGGTCGTTCAGCACCAGCACGCCGGGATTGCCCGGCGCCATCCGCACGGTATCGACGATCGCCTCGGCGATCGGGCCGGAATAGAAGGCGTTCGCGCCGCCGTCCGCGATCGCGCGCAGCGTGGCGGCATAGGCGGGGTTCTTCAGGATGGCGCCGGCCTTCAGCGGCGCTCCGGCGGCGTCGAAGAAATACTCCCGCGTGGCCTCGAACGTCTTCAGCCCGTCGCCCTCTTCGGCGATCAGGGCTGCGAGGCGCGGGGAGACCGCGAAACCGGCCTCCGCAAGGGCCGCCGCCGGCTCGAACAGGCGCCTCCAGTCCATCCGGCCGTAGCGGTTGTGGGCCTCCTGCAGCAGCCGCACCGTGCCGGGCGTGCCCACGGAGCGCCCGCCGACGACCGCGTCCATGAACTCCATCGGCTGGCCGTCCTTGTCGAGGAAGAGCTTCGGCGTCGCCCGCTGCGGCGCGGTTTCGCGGCCGTCGAGTGTCACGAGCCGCTTGCGGCCGGCGTCGTAATAGACCAGGAACGCGCCGCCGCCGAGGCCGGAGGATTGCGGCTCGACGAGGCCGAGCACCGTCTGGACGGCGACAGCCGCGTCGATGGCGCTGCCGCCCTGCTTCAGGATCTCCGCGCCGGTAGCGGCTGCGATCGGATTGGCGGCGGCGACCATGTAGGATTTCGCCGTGACGAGCCTGGCCGTCGTCGCCTGGGTCGGGGCCTGCGTCGCAGCCTCCGGTGCGGTCGCATCCGAGGCCTGCTGCGATGTGGCGGGAGCGGCAACAAACGCGAGTGCGGCGACGGCGTAGGCGAAAAGCTTCCTCGGCATGGAATCCCCCTCGAAATGGCCGCAATACTATGGCTCCGTGCGACCCGCGTGGCAATCGACAGCACCCGGGACAGGGGCATCAGGTTGCGAGCGGCGAAGCGGCGGAAGGCAGGCTTCCTTTACGCTCCGGGCCCATTGCGCTGTGGATATCGGCCAAAGGGTTTCGCCGGTTAACCCCAATCTGCCATTGACCGGACCCAAAGTTCCTGCGCGTCTTGAAGTAGGGCACCGGGACACTCTATGTAGGGACTATGAAGAACTGTTGATTCCCGGCGCTTCGCAAAGGTTTCGGGCACATTGAAAAGGGTTGATATGAGAAATCCCGTTGATACCGCGCTGGGCCTCGTGCCCATGGTTGTCGAGCAGACCAACCGCGGCGAGCGCTCCTACGACATCTTTTCCCGCCTGCTGAAGGAACGCATCATCTTCCTCACCGGGCCGGTGGAAGACAGCATGGCGACCCTCGTCTGCGCGCAGCTCCTCTTCCTCGAGGCCGAAAACCCGAAGAAGGAGATCGCGCTCTACATCAATTCCCCGGGCGGCGTCGTCACGTCCGGCATGGCGATCTACGACACCATGCAGTTCATCAAGCCGGCCGTGTCGACGCTCTGCATCGGCCAGGCGGCCTCGATGGGCTCGCTGCTGCTCGCTGCCGGCCACAAGGACATGCGCTTCGCCACGCCGAACTCGCGCATCATGGTGCACCAGCCCTCCGGCGGCTTCCAGGGCCAGGCCTCCGACATCGAGCGCCACGCCAGGGACATCATCAAGATGAAGCGCCGCCTCAACGAGGTCTACGTCAAGCACTGCGGCCGCACCTACGAGGAAGTCGAGCAGACGCTGGATCGCGACCATTTCATGAGCGCGGACGAAGCGCTCGACTGGGGTCTCGTCGACAAGGTCATCACCACGCGCGAGGCCGTCGAGGGCGCGCAGGCCGACTGATTGCGGGGGATTGGGCGTGGGTCGGATCTGCAATGACGCATTTGTAATGGTCCAAGGGCTTTATCCGCGCGCCAAAGACGTTAATAATGGCCGTCACGCCGTGGTCACATATCGTGATGCGGCGGACGGTAGGGTGGGGGTTTCGTTGCCACCGGTCGATCGTCTCGACCGGTCAGTACCCCGAAGGGCCCGGATGGGCCGGCATAAGAGCCGGACCGCGGGGCGGGTTGAGTGGTCCGCGCAGACGTTTCGTTTGTGCGAAGTGCCGGAAGGAAAGTGATATGAGCAAGGTCAGCGGCAGCAACGGCGGCGACTCGAAGAACACTCTCTATTGTTCATTCTGCGGCAAGAGCCAGCACGAAGTCCGCAAGCTGATTGCCGGACCGACGGTGTTCATCTGCGATGAATGCGTCGAACTGTGCATGGACATCATCCGCGAGGAGAACAAGACCTCGATGGTGAAGTCCCGCGACGGCGTCCCCACGCCCCAGGACATCATCAAGGTCCTCGACGAATATGTGATCGGCCAGCAGCAGGCCAAGCGCATCCTCTCCGTCGCGGTGCACAACCACTACAAGCGCCTGGCGCATGCCGCCAAGGGCTCCGACGTCGAACTGGCGAAGTCCAACATCATGCTGGTCGGCCCGACCGGCTGCGGCAAGACCTACCTTGCCCAGACGCTCGCCCGCATCATCGACGTTCCCTTCACCATGGCCGATGCGACGACGCTGACCGAAGCCGGCTATGTCGGCGAGGACGTCGAGAACATCATCCTGAAGCTCCTGCAGGCAGCCGACTACAATGTCGAGCGCGCCCAGCGCGGCATCGTCTATATCGACGAGGTCGACAAGATCTCGCGCAAGTCCGACAACCCGTCGATCACCCGCGACGTGTCGGGTGAGGGCGTGCAGCAGGCACTGCTGAAGATCATGGAAGGCACGGTCGCCTCGGTTCCGCCGCAGGGCGGCCGCAAGCATCCGCAGCAGGAATTCCTGCAGGTGGACACGACCAACATCCTGTTCATCTGCGGCGGCGCGTTTGCCGGCCTCGACAAGATCATCTCCGCCCGCGGCGAGAAGACCTCGATCGGCTTCGGCGCCATGGTCCGCGCCCCGGAAGACCGCCGCGTCGGCGAGGTGCTGCGCGAGCTGGAGCCGGAGGATCTCGTCAAGTTCGGCCTGATCCCGGAGTTCATCGGCCGTCTGCCGGTTCTTGCGACGCTCGAGGACCTCGACGAGGACGCGCTGATCCAGATCCTGTCGGAGCCGAAGAACGCACTCGTCAAGCAGTACCAGCGCCTGTTCGAAATGGAAGACGTGGAACTGACCTTCCACGAGGACGCGCTGCGCGAGATCGCCCGCCGCGCCATCATCCGCAAGACCGGCGCGCGCGGCCTGCGCTCGATCATGGAGAAGATCCTGCTCGACACCATGTTCGAGCTGCCGACGCTGGAAGGCGTGCGCGAGGTCGTCATCTCCGACGAGGTGGTCAAGGGTTCCGCCCGCCCGCTCTACATCTACTCCGACCGTTCCGAGGAAAAGGCGAACGTTTCGGCCTGATCGGGATTTCGCTTACCGGGGATCCGCCAGGGGCGGGTCCTCTCGCCGCAGGTCCGGTCTGCCGGCTCCGGCTTCGGCAGGCGGGCAGACGGCCCGGCAGCAGGGAGGATGCGGCAATATCGCATGGCATGGCTGCGCCTGCCGCTCGGCTGGCGCGATCTTTCTCGGCACAGGAATGCAGGCAGCCCGTGGGCGGTGTCCCGGACGGTGGTACCGGGCGCCGGGAATCGAACGGGATTTCAGGACTTTACTGAGGAATGCCCGGCGCACGGGGTGCGCGACAGGCAAGCTTCGCGACAGGGGCGGGCCTAGTGTGGCTTCCCTTGCATGAGGCGCCCGGCGTCACCGGGCGACAGGGGCCCCGGGGTGCGCGGGGTTGAAAAGTGGTCGATTGAAATCCACTTGAGGGTGGAAGAAAGTTAGCCGGCTCGGCGCAACAGGGCGCTCCGGCATCAGCTCCCGGCAACGGGAAGTTGGAAAGGACATGACATGACGAAGAAAACGTCTGGCGCGCAAGAGAACCTGGCCTTCCCGGTTCTGCCGCTGCGCGACATAGTGGTGTTCCCGCACATGATCGTGCCGCTGTTCGTCGGCCGCGAGAAGTCCATTCGCGCGCTCGAGGAAGTGATGGGCACGGACAAGCAGATCATGCTTGCCACCCAGATCAATGCCGGCGACGACGATCCGGAACCCGATGCGATCTACAAGGTCGGCACGGTCGCAAACGTGCTGCAACTGCTGAAGCTGCCCGACGGCACCGTCAAGGTGCTGGTCGAAGGCCGCGCCCGCGCGGAGATCGAGGAATATACCGGCCGCGAGGACTTCTACGAGGCGATGGCGCATGTGCTGCCGGAGCCCGAAGAGGATCCGGTCGAGATCGAGGCCCTGTCGCGCTCCGTGGTCTCCGAGTTCGAGAACTACGTCAAGCTGAACAAGAAGATCTCCCCGGAAGTCGTCGGTGCCGCAAGCCAGATCGAGGACTACTCGAAGCTGGCCGACACCGTCGCCTCGCACCTGTCGATCAAGATCGTCGAGAAGCAGGAGATGCTGGAGACGACCAGCGTCAAGCTGCGCCTTGAAAAGGCGCTCGGCTTCATGGAAGGCGAGATCTCGGTCCTGCAGGTCGAAAAGCGCATCCGCTCGCGCGTCAAGCGCCAGATGGAGAAGACCCAGCGCGAGTACTACCTGAACGAACAGATGAAGGCGATCCAGAAGGAACTCGGTGACGGCGAGGACGGCCGCGACGAGATGGCCGAACTGGAAGAGAAGATCGCCAAGGCCAAGCTCTCCAAGGAGGCCCGCGAGAAGGCGGACGCCGAGCTGAAGAAGCTGCGCCAGATGAGCCCGATGTCGGCGGAAGCCACCGTCGTGCGCAACTATCTCGACTGGCTGACCGGTATTCCGTGGAACAAGAAGTCGAAGATCAAGACCGACCTCAACAACGCCGAGAAGATCCTCGACGAGGATCATTTCGGCCTGGACAAGGTCAAGGAGCGCATCGTCGAGTATCTCGCCGTGCAGGCCCGGTCCACCAAGATCAAGGGTCCGATCCTGTGCCTCGTCGGTCCTCCCGGCGTCGGCAAGACCTCGCTTGCGAAGTCGATCGCCAAGGCCACGGGCCGTGAATATGTCCGCATGGCGCTTGGCGGCGTGCGCGACGAGGCCGAGATCCGCGGTCACCGCCGCACCTATATCGGCTCGATGCCCGGCAAGGTCATCCAGTCGATGAAGAAGGCGAAGAAGTCCAACCCGCTCTTCCTGCTCGACGAGATCGACAAGATGGGCATGGACTTCCGCGGCGATCCGTCCTCGGCCCTGCTCGAGGTGCTCGATCCGGAACAGAACTCGACCTTCATGGACCATTACCTCGAGGTCGAATACGACCTGTCGAACGTGATGTTCGTGACGACGGCGAACACGCTGAACATCCCGGCACCCCTGATGGACCGCATGGAGGTGATCCGCATCGCCGGCTATACCGAGGACGAGAAGCGGGAGATCGCCAAGCGTCACCTGCTGCCCAAGGCGATCCGCGATCATGCGCTGCAGGAGAAGGAATTCTCCGTGACCGACGGCGCGCTGATGGCGGTGATCCAGCAGTACACCCGCGAGGCTGGTGTCCGTAACTTCGAGCGCGAACTGATGAAGCTCGCCCGCAAGGCGGTCACCGAGATCATCAAGGGCAAGACGACCAAGGTCGAGGTGACGGCGGACAACATCCACGACTTCCTGGGCGTTCCGCGCTTCCGCCACGGCGAAGCCGAACGCGACGATCAGGTCGGCGTGGTCACGGGTCTGGCCTGGACCGAGGTCGGCGGCGAACTCTTGACGATCGAGGGCGTGAGCCTGCCGGGCGGCAAGGGCCGCATGACGGTCACGGGCAACCTGAAGGACGTCATGAAGGAATCGATCTCGGCGGCGGCCTCCTATGTCCGCTCGCGCGCCATCGATTTCGGCATCGAGCCGCCGCGCTTCGACAAGACCGACATCCACGTGCACGTGCCGGAAGGCGCGACGCCGAAGGACGGTCCGTCGGCCGGTATCGCCATGGCGACCGCCATCGTCTCCATCATGACCGGCATCCCGGTCTCGAAGGATGTGGCGATGACGGGCGAGGTGACGCTGCGCGGCCGCGTGCTGCCGATCGGCGGCCTGAAGGAAAAGCTGCTCGCGGCCCTTCGCGGCGGCATCAAGAAGGTGCTGATCCCGGAAGAGAACGCCAAGGACCTGGCCGACATTCCGGACAACGTGAAGAACAGCATGGAGATCATCCCGGTCTCGCGTATGGGCGAGGTGATCCGGCATGCGCTCGTCCGCACGCCCGAGCCGATCGAATGGGATGCGGCGGCGGCCGAGACGAAGCCGGTCGCGGTCGAATCGACCGACGAAGCGGGTTCCGCGGTGGCCCATTGACGGTCGACAGCTAGGAAGAAATTCTCCCCATAGAGGGGAGTTTCGGGAGGCCGGCAGCAATGCCGGCCTCTTTTCTGTCGAAAAAGCCTGTGAAAAGCCCGGAATATCAGCATTTACGGACGAAATCCGGTTGCGGCGGAAGGGTCGATGCGTATTCTGCCCTCGACTTGTACATGAGTCGTTTCGAACCGTATTGAAAGGGGTGGAAACATGAACAAGAACGAACTCGTCTCCGCAGTCGCTGAGAAGTCCGGCCTGTCGAAGACGGATGCCGCATCGGCTGTCGATGCTGTATTCGAGACGATCCAGGGCGAACTGAAGAGCGGTGGCGACGTCCGCCTCGTCGGTTTCGGCAATTTCTCCGTCTCCCGCCGCGAAGCATCGAAGGGCCGCAACCTTTCGACCGGCGCAGAGATCGACATTCCGGCCCGCAACGTGCCGAAGTTCTCGGCCGGCAAGGGCCTGAAGGACGCCGTCAACGGCTGATCCTCCAGCGATCATTTCGGCTTCGTGCCGACGGAAGGGCCCGGTTTTCCGGGCCCTTTTTCGTTGCCGTGGACTGTCGTCAATCTGTCATCTGATCGTCATCGCCTTGTAACGGGCGGGGACCACAAACCCCGGCATTCCTTGACGCACACTCCGGAGGATCAGATGAAATCCCGTTCCATCATTGCCGGCCTCGCAGCCGTGCTGGCCGCCTCGGTCGCGACCGCGGCACAGGCCGAGCCCGTCTTCAATCGCATTGCTTCCTTTGCCGTCGCCGACAACATGCCTGATGGTACCGATCCGAAGACGCCGACGTCCTCCGAGATCATCGCGGCGACCGAGGACGGCAACACGCTCGTCTATTCCGACAGCCCGCTGAAGGCGATCGGCTTCATCGACATCACCGATGCGAAGGCGCCGAAGGCGGCCGGCACCGTCGCCTTCGAAGGCGAGCCGACCTCGGTCGGCGTCGCCGGCGGCAAGGCGCTCGTCGCCGTCAACACCAGCGAGAGTTACGTCAAGCCGTCGGGCTTCCTCGCGGTCGTCGACATCGCCACGAAGGCGATCGAGACGACCTGCGACCTCGGCGGTCAGCCGGATTCGATCGCGCTCAACAAGGACAGGACGATCGCCGCCATTGCGATCGAGAACGAACGCGACGAAGAGGTGAACGACGGCGCGATCCCGCAGATGCCGGCGGGCGACCTGGTGCTCGTCTCGCTCAAGGACGGCGCGCCGGACTGCGCGAGCGTCAAGCACGTCGCGCTGACGGGGCTTGCCGATATCGCCGGCGACGATCCGGAACCGGAATTCGTCTCCTTCAACGGCAATGACGAGATCGCGCTGACGCTGCAGGAAAACAACTACATCGTCATCCTCGACGGCAAGACCGGCACGGTGAAGTCGCACTTCTCCGCCGGCGCCGTCGACCTGGACAAGATCGACACCAAGCGGGACGGCAAGATTGCCTTCACCGGCAAGAAGGAAGGCCAGAAGCGGGAGCCCGACGCCGTGAAGTGGCTGGGCGACGACCGGCTGGTCGTGGCCAACGAGGGCGACTGGGAAGGCGGCAGCCGCGGCTTCACCATCTTCGACACGACCGGCAAGGTCGTCCACGAGAGCGGCCCGTCGCTCGAATACGCGATCGCCTCGATCGGCCACTACCCCGACAAGCGCAACTCCAAGGGCGTCGAGCCGGAAGGCCTCGAGGCTGCGACCTTCGGCGAAGACAACCTCTTCTTCGTGCTCGCCGAGCGCGCATCGATCGTCGGCGTCTACAAGGACACCGGCGCCGAGCCGGAACTGCTGCAGCTCCTCCCGTCGGGCATCGGCCCGGAGGGCGCCGTCGCGATCCCGTCCCGCAACCTGCTGGTGACCGCGAACGAGACCGATCTCGTCGAGGACAACCTGGCGCGTTCGCACGTCATGATCTACGAGCGGGCCGAAGGCACGGCCGCCTATCCGCAGATCAAGTCCGCCGACAAGGACGGCCTGCCGGTCGGCTTCGGCGCGCTCTCCGGCCTCGCCGCGGCGAAGGACGAACCCGGCAAGCTCTTTGCCGTCAGCGACTCGGTCTATTCATCGGATCCGGCGATCTTCACGATCGACGCCACCCAGAAGCCGGCCCTGATCACCGAAAAGCTCGGCATCACCCGCGACGGCGCTCCGGCGCAGAAGCTCGATATCGAAGGCATCGCCAATGACGGGGAGGGCGGTTTCTGGCTCGCTTCCGAGGGCAATTCCGACAAGCTCTATTCCCATGCGATTCTGCATGTGAACAAGAAGGGCGAGATCAAGAAGGAGATCGCGATCCCGGCCGAACTGCGCGCCCACGAGATCCGCTTCGGCTTCGAGGGCATCACCACGGTCGGCGAGGGCGACGACACGGTGCTGTGGATGGCCGTCCAGCGCGAGTGGAAGGACGACGAGAAGGGCTTCGTCAAGCTCGTCTCCTACAAGCCTTCGACCGAGGAATGGGGTGCCGTCCGCTATCCGCTGGAAAAGGCTGAGGCCGGCTGGGTCGGCCTGTCGGAGATCACCGTCAACGGCGACTACGCCTACATCATCGAGCGCGACAATCTTCTCGGCAAGGACGCGAAGCTGAAGAAGCTCTACCGCGTCGCGCTCGCTGACCTGAAGCCGGGCAAGCTCGGCGAAACGCTGCCGACGGTGAAGAAGGAAGAGGTCCGCGACCTCATCCCCGACCTGAAGGCGCTGAACGGCTACGTCGTCGACAAGGTCGAAGGCTTCACCATCGACGCCGCCGGCAACGGCTATGTCGTGACCGACAATGACGGCGTCGACGACTCCTCCGGCGAGACCCTGTTCTTCAGCATCGGCCCCGTCAACGCCATGTGATCGGCCGGACGCGAAATGAAAGAGGCCGGGGGCACCGCTCCCGGCCTTTTCGGCTTTTTGACACGGGCTTGTCTCGGCGTCCATGTCCTCGGATGGGCCGCTACCAGCACTCCCGTCATACCGGCCCCGAGCCGGTATCCAGCCCGCGCAAGTCCTTGCGCGATAAAGCATTTCCGGCGCCGCAGACGCGACGCAGCTAGGCCCCGGATCAAGTCCGGGGTGACGGAAGGAGTGGATGAAAAGCTCCGGCTGGCGACAGCCGCGGTCTGGCGGGATCAGTTCGCCTGGCGGCCCGGGACCTCTTCGGCCTCGTCCCGCGCCCGCTGGAGCTCCAGCGTCTGCGCGCTGAGGCATTCGAGAATCTCGGCGAGTTGCGCCTTCTGCTCCTCGTCCAGCACCTCGAAGATCGCCTTGACGATCTTGTGCTTGGGCTCCATGGCCGCGTTCATGACCGCAAGCCCTGTCTCCGTGATCGATACGATCTTGGCGCGGCGGTCCTTCGGATCCGGCTCGCGCACGACCAGCTTGTCGCGCTCCAGCCCGTCGATCGCTTCGGTGACCGTCCGCGGCGCGAAGCCGAGTGCTGCGGCGATGTCGGTCGAGCGCTGCGGGCCTTCGCAGGACAAAAGGAAGAGGAACTTGCTGCGTGCAAGCGACACGCCTTCGTCCATCATGCATTCATTCACCAGGCGGCTCACCTGGTGATAGATCTTGAACATGCCCTGGGCGATTTCGAGCGTATCGGTCATGAGGTCCAATATAGTTATATTGAGGTACCATGTCAAAAGATTTGAAGGTTCTTTTTGGGAACCGGCTTCATTTATTGAACAATCATTTCGCTTTCTTCAACGGCCTGTCGAAATTCATTGGTGAATAAGCGCCGGGACGGCCTGAAAGAGCATTGACCGGGGTGCCCCTGCGCGGAAAGGTCGGCCATGCCTTTCCGCTTCCTGCATACCGCCGATCTGCATCTGGATTCGCCGATCGCGTCGCTTGCCCTGCGCAACGGCGACCTGGCGGATCTCGTGCGCGGCGCCTCGCGCCGGGTTTTCGAGCGCATCGTCGATCTTGCGATCACCGAGGAGGTCGATGCGCTGCTGGTCGCCGGCGATCTCTACGACGGCGCGCAGACGTCGATGGCGACGGCGCTGTTTCTTTCGGCCCAGATGCGACGGCTGGAGGCCGCGGGCATCCGCGCCTTCATCATCCGCGGCAATCATGACGCCCAGTCGCAGATCACGCGCGAACTGACCTTCCCGCCGAACGTTCATGTCTTCGACGGCCGCGGCCGCCCCGTCAGGGCAGGGGCGCTCGGCAACGGCCGCGAGGTGCATGTGCACGGCATCAGCTTCGGCCAGCCGCACGCACCGGCGAGCCTGCTGCCGGGCTACAAGCCGCCGGTTGCCGATGCCGTCAACATCGGCATGCTGCACACGAGCCTCGCCGGCTCCAGCCGGCACGACAACTACGCTCCCGTCGGCCTCGCCGATCTCCTTGCCCATGGCTTCGACTACTGGGCGCTCGGCCACATCCACCAGCGCGCGGTCCACAGCCGGAACCCGCCGGTCGTCATGCCCGGCATTCCGCAGGGGCGCGACATCAACGAGGCCGGGTCGAAATCCGTCACGCTCGTGACCGTCGGCGACGACGGCACGTTCGGCCTGGAGGAACATTTCCTGGCGGTGGCGGCATTCCAGCGTCTCTCGGTCGATGTCGCAGGCATGGAGGACTGGACCGCCATGCTGGGCGCCGTCCGGGCCGCGCTGGAGCAGGCGAGGCAGGAACTGTCGGCCGACCAGATCGTCTGCCGCGTCACGCTGTCCGGCGCGACCGCGCTTGCCTGGCGGCTGCAGCGCGATCGCGACCTGCTGGCCGCCGAACTGCAGGCCGTGGCCGAGGGCGTGGGCGCCTGCTGGATCGAGGCGGTGGAACTCGACGTCCGCCCGGCGGCGCAGGCGGGTGGGCAGGACGATCTCGGCGCGCTCGCCGAGCTTGCCGCCATCATGGAACAGGACGTGCTGGCCTCGCACGCCTATCGCGCCGAACTGCGCGAGACGCTGTCGGCCTTGATGTCGCAATTGCCGCGCGAGGTGCGCGACCTGCTCGGGACCGACGAGGCGGAGGAGGAGGCGCTGCTTTCAGCGGCCGCCCTGCGCGGCGCATCCGAGGTCATCCCCAGGCTTGCCGCCGAGCGGGAAGGAGATCGCGCCTGATGCGTCTCAACCGCCTCGACCTCGCGCGCTACGGCAAGTTCACCGACCGGCGCCTCGATTTCGGCACCGCGCGCGCCGGCGTGCCGGACTTCCATCTCGTCTACGGCCCCAACGAGGCCGGCAAGTCGACGCTGTTCTCGGCCTATCTCGACCTGCTCTTCGGCATCGAGCTGCACAGCACCTACAATTTCCTGCATCCCCATCCGACCATGCGGATCGGCGCGGATGTGACGATCGGTGCCGAGCGCCACGAGGTGGTGCGGCTGAAGCGGCGGCAGGGATCGCTCGTCGATCCCGACGACCGGGTCCTGCCGGATACGCTCTTTGCGTCCGTTCTCGGCGGCATGGACCGGCAGGCCTACCAGATGATGTTCTCGCTCGACGACGAGAGCATCGAGCGCGGCGGCGAGGGCATCCTGAAGAGCGAGGGGGAACTCGGCGCGCTGCTGTTTTCCGCCAGCTCCGGGCTTTCGGGGATTGCGACCGGGCTGGAGAAGATGAAGGCCGAGGCGGACGCCTTCTTCCGCCCGCAGGCGCGCAAGCACGAACTGGCGACGCTCAAGTCCGAGATGGAGGCGCTGCGCGAGGAGCGCCGGACGCTCGACGTCGCCGCGCGCGACTATGCCGGCCTGACCCGCCAGCTGGAGGCTTCGACCGCCCGCTATGACGAGGCGCTGCGTGCCCGCTCCGCGACCGGGGCGGGGCTCGATGCGCTGGAGCGCAGGCTGGCTGCGATCCCGCTATTGGAGCGGCTTCGCGGCGTGCGCGCGCAGCTTGCGGATTTCGCCTCCGGCGATGCGCCGCCGAAGGAATGGAACGGCCTCGTCGCAACGCTGATGCGCGAGGAGGCCGAGCTTGCCGCCCGCAGCGAGCGGATCGCCACGGAGAGCCGCCAGCGGCAGGAGGCGCTGGAGGCGCTTGTCGGCGATCCGGCGATCCGCGGCGTGGAGGCGGATATCGCCGCACTCGCCGGCTCGCCATTGGAGGCGCGCTACCACACCGCCGGCATGGATCTCGACGGCCGCATCGCCGAGCGCGATCGGCTGGAGGGGGAGATTGCCGGGAAGCTCGCCCGCATCGCCCTGCCGACCGGCACGGAGGCTGCCGATCTCGTGCTGCCGCCCGACCGCGCCGCGACGCTCGCCGGGCTGGTCGCTGCGCGCGCGGGGCTGGACGAGCGGCTGCTGGCGGCACGGCGCGAGGAGGTCGAGGCAGACGGCAGCCGGCAGACCGCAGCGGCCGCGCTTGCCGCCTTGGGGGACGGCGGGCAGGAGGACGAAACCACCGGGACCCGCGACCGTCTTGTGACGCTGACCCGCACCCTGCGCTCCAACGGCCTTGCGAACAGGCTGCGCGACGGCGAGCGCGAGGTCTCGACCGCGCAGGCGACGCTGGCGGCAAGCCTCGACCATCTCGGCTGGGGCGACGACGTCGAAGCCGTGCGGGCGGCGGACATTCCCGGTCGGGACACAATCGAAAGCCTCAAGACCGCCGTTCGCCGCCATGCCGAGGCTGCGGAAAGGATGGAGGCGCAGGCGCGCGATCTCGTCCGCGAACTTGCCGGCCAGCGCGCCGGCCTGGAGCGCATGCGCCGGAACGAGACGCTGGTGGGCGACGACGAGGCCGGCGCCTTGCGCCGCGCCCGCGACGAGGCATGGCAGGCGCATCGGGCGGCGCTCGATGCCGGGACGGCCGAGCGCTTCGAGGCCCTGCTCCGCAAGGGTGACCACGCCGCCGACCAGCGGCTGGCGCAGGCGGGGCAGCTTTCCGAGCTGCGCCTGACCGAGCGCATGCTTGCCGGCAACGAGGCGCGGCTGGAAACGCTCGAGGCCGACCTCGAACGCGCGGCCAGGAATCGTGTCGGGCTGGACGACCGGATCAGGACGTTGTCCGACGGGGTAGGACCCGGAGGGCGCGCAGCCGCGACCGGCCGCAACGCCGGCGCCGGCCGGGCAAGGCCGTCCGCTACGGGTCTTGCCGCCGTCTCGCTGGGCGCAGCCGCCTCGGCGCCACGGAAAGTAGCGCTGCCGGAGCCGGATGGCGAGCCGGCCGCGGCCTGGCTTGCGGGCGCGCTTGCGGAAATCGAGGGTATCGAGCGTGCCGTGGAGCAGTGGCACGATGCGATCGCCGCCGCCGACCTTCTGGCCGGCCGCCGCGCCGCCCTGTCGGTGACGAAGCAGGAGGCGACAGAGGGCGCCGGCCGGCTGTCTTCGGCGCTCGGGCGGGCGGCACCGGCGGACGTTTCCGCGACCGTCCTCGAGGAATTGCTGCTCGGCGCCGACGATCGCGCCGCCGCCCTCGGCGAGGCCATCGCCGGCGGGCGCAATGCGCGGACGGCGCTTGCGGCGGCGGAAATCAGGCACCGCGAGCGCGAGGCGGGCCGGGCGGAGGCTGAGGCGGCGATTGCTGCCTGGCAGGCGGAATGGGACGCAGCCTGCGAAGGCACCTGGCTTGCGGCCACTGGCGCCGCCGCCGACACGGCGCGCGCCGGCGCGCTCCTGCCCGTGGTCCACGACATTGCCCGGCTCGTCGATGCGAAACGCGAACTGGACCGCCGGATCGAGGCCATGCGCCGCGACGAGGCCCATTTCCGCCGCATCGCCGGCGATCTTGCCGAAAGGCTCGGTGAGGAGGCCGACGATCCGCTGGCGCTGTTGCGGCGCGCGGGCGAACGGCTGCAGCGTGCGCGCGATGTCGACGCCCGCGGCGAAAGCCTGCGCGCCGATCTGGAGCGGCTTCAGGCGGAGCGCAGCGCTCTCGAAGACCGGCTGTCGGTGCACCGCCGGCAGACGGGCGACATCTGCGCAGCACTCGGCTGCGACACGCTGGCGGAGGCGGCACGGGTGCTGGAGAGGCTGCGCGAGCGCGAGGACCTGCGCCAGCGTGCCGACGAGATCGCCTTCGACCTCGCGCGCGCCATGCTGACCGCCACCGCCGACGAGGCCGAGGCGGCGCTTGCCGGAAGCGACGAGGCGGAACTGCGCGTCGAGCGCGAGCGGCTGCGGGCCCTGCACGACGACCAGGATGGGGAGCTGCGCGAGGCGCATGCGGCAAGGATCAAGGCCGCCGATGCGCTGGCGGCGATCGGCGCGGACGGAACGGTCGCGGCGATCGAGGAGCGGCGGCGGACGCTGATCGTCGATCTCGCCGAGCGGGCGAGGGGCTATCTTGCCACCCGCGCCGGCATCCAGGCGGCGGAGGCGGCGCTGCGGCTCTATCGCGAACGCCATCGCAGCGCCATGATGCGCCACGCCTCGGACGCCTTCCGCACGATCAGCGGCGGCGAATATGCGGGACTCGCGACTGTGGTGGAGAAGGACCAGGAGATCCTCGTCGCGGCCGCGGCCGCCGGCGGATCGAAGCTCGCGCGCGAGCTTTCCAAGGGAACGCGCTTCCAGCTCTACCTGGCACTGCGCGTCGCCGGCTATCACGAGGTCGCGGCGAACCGCGAGATCCTGCCCTTCGTCGCCGACGACATCATGGAGACCTTCGATGACGGCCGCGCCTTCAACGCCTTCCGGCTGATGGCGGAGATGGCGACGGTCGGACAGGTCGTCTACCTGACGCACCACCAGCACCTGTGCGACATCGCAAGGCGGGCCTGCCCCGGGGTGACCGTGCACGAGCTCTAGGCCCCAGCTCAGAGCAGGAGATGCTGCACGACCAGCATGAAGGCGAGCGTGGCGGCGACGACGGCCCCGCCCACCACGGTCAGGGCGACGACGGCGCAGACGAGGCCGGCGACGACCCAGACCCCGTCGCGCTCCAAGATGCCGAAGGCGGCCAGCGAAATCGCCAGCGCCGGCAGGATGTTGCCGAGCGGCATCGGCAGGAACAGCACGACGGCGAGGACGAAGCAGACCGCGCCGACCGCATACTCCGCCGGTGGCGCGGCCAGGAAGGCAAGCCGCGGGCGCAGCAGGCGCTCGGCGCGCACAAGCAGCGGCATCAGCCGGCCGACGATGGTTGCGAAGTCCTTCGTCGTCATCGACCGAGCGGCGATGATCTTCGGCAGCCACGGCTTCAGTCCGAGCGTCATCTGGGCGGTGAGCACCACCAGGGGAGCGCCGAGGATCGCGGACGTGCCCGGCGGCGTCGGCAGGATGTTCGGCAGCGCGAAGATCAACATCAGCGCGCCGAACGCACGGTCGCCCATGGCGGCAAGAATGTCGCCGACGCTGATGCGCTCGCGCGCCGTATCGTCGGCAAGCTCGGCGAGGATGGTGGAGAACCGCCGGCGGGCGGACGCATCGTCGAATGCCGAGCTGCCGGGGCGGTCCTCGTCTTGGCGCTCGTCGATCATGCGGACCTGCCTCCGGGGAATCGTTGGCCGTGACGGGACGCTACGTGGCCAAAATGACCCGCGTGTAACAGCGCCGGCGGAAGCTTGCGTCGTCGTCCGTGCTGGTCCTTCTTGCATTTCCGGGCCAACAGGAGGATTCTGGCCGGGGTCGGACCTGTCCGGCAGGGCAGGGGTCTGCGGCCTACATGCATCGGACTGCGGCACCGGCAAGAATGCCGGTCCCGCATGCAATCTCGGCCGTCGGGGTTGACTTGACGCAACGCCGATGGTTCTTGGCACGGTGCTTCGGCCCGGTGCCGGAGCTTCAACGGGCGAGGGCCATGACGGTTGGACATTCGAGCGGCGTGACGGAACGGCAGCGGGGTTTCCTCGGGGCGTTCCTGCTCATGCTCGCCCTCGTCGTCGGCCAGTTCGTCACCCTCGAACGCAAGGTTTCCGTCCGCTCCGCCGCCGATCCGGCGGTGTCGCGCACGGCGGCCGACAAGGCTTCCGGCAATGCCGGGTCGCGCCCGCTGTCCGCCGGCGGCGGATCGGGCAGCAGCGACAGCTGGCATGTGACGGCAAGCGCCACCGAACGGCGCGCCGCCAAGGCAAAGGCGTCCGGCGGCGGCGATCCGTGGCCGGAATTCGGCCTGCCGCTCTCCAGCCGGCCGTCGCCTTCGGCAAAGCTCGCCGACGTCGCAGGCCGCCTATTGCCGGACGAGGCAGTCCACGCCGCCACGCCCCGGCATCATTTTGACGGGCGGGCGCCCCCGCAAGGCGTCCTCTGACGGCCCCCCCGGGGCCGCATCCGGCGCCATGGCGCGCCGCATTTCCGACGATACCCGAGCCTTGCGGCCCCCGGCCCGACGCTCCCTCGCACCTGAAGCGGATTTTTCCATGCGCACATCCAAATGGGCCCTCGCGGCCTATCTCGTCATCATCATCTTCGGCGTCCTCACGGCCGTCCCGAACATCCTGACGCCCTCGCAGCTCGAGCGCTTCGGCAGCTTCCTGCCGGCCAAGCCCGTGACGCTCGGCCTCGACCTCAAGGGCGGCTCGCACCTCGTGCTGGAGGTGGATTCGGCCGCCCTGACCAAGGCGCGCATGGACGTCCTGCTCAACGACGTCCGCGGCATCCTGCGCACCGCCGGCGAACGCGCCTCGGCCGCCCGGCTGAACGGCACCACCATCGTTGTGACGCCGACCTCGCCGGAAGCGCGCGACAAGATCCTGCCGGAGATCCGCAATCTCGCAGCCCCCGCCGGCACGCTCGGCTTCGGCGCGACCGCCGCCGACATCGACGTCCAGCAGCAGGGCGACACCGTCGCCGTGACGCTGACCGAGGCCGGGGTCGCCGACCGCATGACCGCGGCCGTCGACCAGAGCCTCGAGATCATCCGCCGCCGCGTCGACCAGGTCGGCGTCGCCGAGCCGCTGATCCAGCGCGTGGGCGGCGACCGCATCCTCGTCCAGCTGCCCGGCCTGCAGGATCCGACCCGGCTCCGCCAGCTTCTCGGCTCGACCGCGCAGATGAGCTTCCACATGCTGGATGCCTCCGCCGATCCGAACAGCGTGCCGCCGCGCGGCGTGTCGATCCTGCCCGGCGCCAATGACGGCCAGAAATACGCGGTCGAGGATCGCGTGGCGATCTCGGGCGACCGCCTCGCCGACGCCAAGGCCGGTTTCGACCAGCGCACCAACGAGCCGATCGTCTCGTTCACCTTCGACACCACCGGCGCGCGTCAGTTCGGCGAGATTACCAAGGCCAATGTCGGCCGGCCCTTCGCCATCGTCCTCGACGGCAAGGTGCTGACCGCGCCCGTTATCCGCGAGCCCATCCTCGGCGGTCAGGGCCAGATCAGCGGCAACTTCACCCCGCAGGAGGCGACGGTTCTTTCCGCACTGCTGCGCTCGGGCGCCCTGCCGGCGCCGCTGACCATCATCGAGGAGCGCACCGTCGGCCCGAACCTCGGCAGCGACTCGATCCGCATGGGCCTCTACACCGGTCTCGCCGGTCTCGCCTTCGTCATCGCCCTGATGGTCGGCCTCTACAGCGCCTGGGGCATCATCGCCGTCGTCGGCCTGGTCCTGCACACGGTCATGACCATCGGTGTCCTCGGCCTGCTCGGATCGACGCTCACCTTGCCCGGCATCGCCGGCATCATCCTCGGCATCGGCATGGCGGTGGATGCGAACATCCTCATCAATGCCCGTATCCGCGAGGAGACCGCTTCCGGCTCAGGCGCGATGAAGGCGCTCGACGTCGGCTTCAACAAGGCCTATGCGACGATCGTCGACGGCAACATGACGACGATGGTCGGTATGCTGCTGCTGTTCATGTTCGGCAGCGGCCCGGTGCGCGGCTTCGCGATCACCATGATCATCGGTCTCGCGATCTCGATGTTCACCTCGATCACCGTCGTCCGACTGCTGATGCGCGAGGCGGTTGTCCGCCGCAAGATGAAGAAGATCGAGATCCATTCGATCATCGGCGCGGTGCGCAGCATTCCGAGCTTCTCCTTCATGCGCGGTCGCTTCATCGCGATCGGCGTGTCGGCCTTCCTGTCGATCAGCTCGATCATCCTGTTCTTCACCCCCGGCCTGAACTACGGCATCGACTTCGTCGGCGGCATCCAGGTCGAGGCGACCTCGAAGACGCCGATCGATCTCGGCACGCTGCGCGAGGAACTGGAGGGGCTGAACCTCGGCGAGGTGGCGCTGCAGGAATTCGGCCACGGGGCCTCGGTGCTGATCCGCGTCCAGCGGCAGCCCGGCAGCGAGGAAGCGCAGACCGCGGCCCTGAACCAGATCCGCCAGGGCGTCGTCGACGTCATCCCGGACGCCAGCTTCGAGCGCACCGAAGTCGTCGGCCCGACAGTGAGCACCGAGCTCGCTCGCTCCGGCTTCATCGCCGTCGGTCTCGGCATGCTGGCGATCCTGATCTACATCTGGTGGCGGTTCGAATGGCACTTCGCCGTCGGCGCGATCGCGACGCTGATCCTGGACATCACGAAGATGATCGGCTTCTTCGCGCTGATGCAGATCGACTTCAACCTGACGGCGATCGCCGCCGTGCTGACGCTGATCGGCTACTCGGTCAACGACAAGGTCGTCGTCTACGACCGCATGCGCGAGAACCTGCGCAAGTACAAGTCGATGCCGTTCTCCGACCTGATCGACCTGTCGATCAACCAGGTGATCATGCGATGCATCTTCACCTCGGTCGCCGTCGCTGTTTCGCTGCTGCCGATGGCGATCTGGGGCGGCGACACGGTCAAGCCGTTCGCCTGGCCGATGATCTTCGGCGTCGTCGTCGCCACGTCCTCGTCGATCTATATCGGCGGTCCGATCCTGCTGTTCCTGTCGCGCTGGTGGAAGGACCGCGAGGGCGCCCGCGCTCCGGCCGCGGCCGGTCCCGAGGGACAGGCCATCGGGCAGAAATAAGAAAGGGGCGCTTCGGCGCCCCTTCGCATTTTCGGCTCTGCCGCGTGCCCGGCCTCAATCGAGGCGGCGGGGCGAGAAGACGGCCGGATCGATACCCTCCTGGGCGAAGGCGTCCGGAAGCGGCAGGCCGGCGATCAGGCCGGCGGCGAGCTGGCCGATCGCGGGCGAGGTCAGGATGCCGAAGCCGCCCTGGCCGGCGAGCCAGAAGAAGGTGGCATTGTCTCTGGCCGGGCCGATGACGGGCAGGCGATCGGCTGCGAAGCTGCGCAGCCCGGCCCAGCTGCTGGCGATACGGCCGACCGTCAGGGTCGTCGCCTCCTCGAGATAGTGGGCGGCATAGGCGACGTCGAGTTCCTCCGGCTGCACGTCGGCGGGCTCGCAGGGCGTTTCGTCCGCCGGCGAGACCAGCAGGCGGCCGGCATCCGGCTTGAAATAATAGGTGTCGTCGATCTCGTTGATCTCCGGCAGCGCGCCCGCGTCGATCCCGGCCGGCAGCTCCACGGTAACGGCGGTCCGGCGGTGCGGGACGATGCCGGCAGGCTTGACGCCGCAAAGGGCAGCAACGGTGTCCGCCCAGCCGCCCGCCGCATTGACGACGAGATCGGCCGTGATCGCGCCCGCCGAAGTCTCGAGGCTCCATCGCCGTCCGTCGTGGCGCGCATTCAGTAGCTCGGCGCCGGAGAGCAGGACCGCCCCCGCCCGGCGGGCCGAGCGCGCATAGCCCTGCAGCAGCTGGTCCACGTCGATGTCCCAGTAGTCGGGATCGAAATAGGCGGCGCCGAGATAGGCGGGGTCGAGGAAGGGCACGCGCCGGACGGCCTCCTCGATGGTCAAGGGCACGACAGCGACGCCGGCGTCCTCCGCAGCCAGCCGGGCGCGCTCCACGGCGTCCTCCTTGCCGGTCGTGCCGATCCAGAGGCTGCCGCGGGGCGTCAGCAGCGGAACGGTGGCGAACCCCTCCGGCGGCTCCGCCATGAAGGCATGGCTGACGCGGGCGAGCGCGTTCACCGGCGGGGCGTTGTCGCGCAGCGTGAACTCGGCCGCCGAGCGCCCGGTGCTGTGATAGCCGTTCGCCGCCTCCCGCTCGAGCACGGCGACCGAACGATGCGGCGCCAGGAAAGAGGCCAGCGACAGGCCGGCGATCCCGCCGCCAATGATGGCTACGTCATGGTGCTGCATGTTCCTGATCCCCTTGGAGTGAGGTCGCCGGACGTCCGGCCAGCTGTGTCGGGCCTGATCTACGCGAGCTTTTACCCCCGTTCAAATTTATAGGGATGAAGGCGGTTATCGATTTCGTTTATGAAGACGGGTGCCGGAAGGGCGGCACGCTTGCGATATGCGCCAGGAATGCGCGTTCGGCCGGGTTGAGGGCCGCGCCCGGATTGGTGATGCGGAAGGTCTCCGTCTGCGGCAGGTCGTGGTAGGGCGGCAATTGCCAGAGTTCGCCGGCCGACAGCGCCGGCCGGGCGAGATGCACCGGCAGCATGCCGATGCCGGCATTGGCGATGACGAGCCGAAGCACCTCCTCGACGTTGAAGGCGATCGCCCGGACCTGCTGGCCGAACGAACCCACCGCGCGCACGGCCGTGACCGGCCCCATGTGCGGTCCGCCGAGGACGTCGGAGATGAAGCTGACATAGGGTTCGCCGCGCAGGGCCTCCATGCGCACGTCCTCGCTGCCGAACAGCCGGTGGTCGCGGCCGCAGTAGAGCGCGTAGGTCTCGATGCAGAACGGCGTGCAGGCGAGGCCCGCGGGGATGATGCCGTCGGAGATGCCGAGCGTGGCAATACCGCGTTCCACCGACCGGATCACGTCGGAGGTGGTTTCCACCTTCACGCCCGCGGTGACCCGCGGATGCAGCCGGAAGTAGGCGGCGAGCGCCCGGTCCCAGTCCGGGTTCAGTGCGTGGCTGACGGTGTGGATGGTGATGTGGCCTGTGACGTCGTGGCCAGTCGGCTCCATCGCCTCGGGCAGGCGCACGACGGCGGTGAAGATGTCGCGGCACAGCGCATGCAGCCGCTCGCCCGCTTCGGTCAGTTCGAAGCGCCCCGGCCGGCGGTCGATCAGCTTGTGGCCGACGGTCTGCTCCAGCCGCTTCAAGGCCATGCTGACGGCCGGCTGCTGCAGCAGGAGCCGGTTTGCCGCCCGCGTGATGCTGCCTTCCTCGACCACCACGATGAAGGTGCGGAGCAGGTTCCAGTCGAGGTTATGGGCAAAGCGTTCGAGGCGATTGGTCGGCATGGAGACAGAGGCCCGATCTGGTGGCGGGCGCCGGGCGGCCATCCTCCCGTGCGTCAGGAGGATGGCGGCCCGAAGCGGCCTCTACTTCATCGTATAGACGTCGATGCTGAAGTATTTTTCGTTGATCTTCTGGTAGGTGCCGTCGGCGCGGATATCCTTCAGCGCCTGGTTGATCCGCTCGCGGAGCGCGGTGTCTTCCTGGCGCACGGCAATGCCGACGCCTTCGCCGACGAACTTCTTGTCGGTGATCGGCTCGCCGATCAGTTCGCAGCAGGCCTTGCCGTCGTCGTTCTTCGTCACCCAGTCGAGCAGCGGGATCATGTCGCCCACCTGCAGATCCAGGCGGCCGTTCGCCATGTCCAGGTTGACCTCGTCCTGGGTCGGATAGAGCTTGATGTCGGCATCGGGATAGACGGCGGCGACGTAGTCGGCCTGCGTGGTGCCGGATTGGGCGCCGATGGTCTTGCCCGCCATGCCCTCGTTGGTGAAGTCGGTGATGCCCGCGCCTTTCGGTGCGGCATGGGTCATGGCGGCGAGATAGTAGGGGTCGGTGAAGGACACCTGCTTCTTGCGCTCGTCGGTGATGAACATCGAGGCGATGATCATGTCGTATTTCTTCGCCTGCAGGCCGGGAATGATGCCGTCCCAGTCCTGCGCCACGACCTCGCATTCGACCTTCATCTTCTCGCAGAGCGCAAGGCCGATATCGACGTCGAAGCCGCCGAGCTTGCCGGAGGGTTCCTGGTAGTTGAAGGGCGGATAGGCGCCCTCCGTGCCGATCGTCAGTGTCTCGGCGGATGCGGTCGTGGCGAGAAGGCTGGCAGCGACAAGCGCCAGCGCGGCAATGCTCATGTTCATGATCGTTCCCCTTTTCCCAGTGCTTTTTTGAACGGGTGAGGCGAGCCTAGCGCTGCACGAAGTATAAACGAAATAGATAGGCATGATAGCGGATATCATTCACGTTTATGCGCCTCGTGCAGGGCCGGACCCGCATTCCGCCCCTGTGGACCTTGCGGGAACCGGGATCGATCGCCTACCAGCGATGGTGGACGTGCGGCGCCACGAGCCGGTCGTAGATGTCGGCGGTCGCGGCCATCACCTCGGCGGAGAGCGGCGCCAGATCGGCGGCCCTCGCATTGGCCTCCGCCTGCGCCGCGTTACGGGCGCCGGGGATGACGACGCCGACCGCATCGTTCATCAGGATCCATTTAAGCGCAAAGGCGGCCATGCCCGCACCCGCCGGCACCAGCTTGCGAACCTCCTCGACCGCCTGCAGCCCCACCTCGAAGGGAACGCCGGCAAAGGTCTCGCCGACGTCGAAGGCTTCGCCGTGGCGGTTGAAGGCGCGATGATCGTCAGCGGCGAACGCGGTTTCGCGGGTGATCTTGCCGGACAGCAGGCCGCTTGCGAGCGGCACGCGGGCGATCACCGCGACGTTCCGGCGCGCAGCCTCCTTGAGGAACAGGTGCGCCGGGCGCTGCCGGAAGATGTTGAAGATGATCTGGATGCTGACGACGCCCGGATATTCGATCGCCTTCAGCCCTTCCTCGACCGTCGAGACGCTGACGCCGTAATCAGCGATCTTGCCGGAAGCCTTGATCTCCTCCAGCCCCTCGAACACCTCCGGCCGGTAGAATACCTCGGTCGGCGGGCAATGAAGCTGGACGAGGTCCAGCCGGTCCACCTGCAGGTTCTGGCGGCTGCGATCGATGAAGCCTTCGAGATTGGCTTTGGTGTAGCCGTCGGCGATGTGCGGCGACAGCCGGCGGCCCGCCTTGGTCGCCACCATCGGTCGCGTGCCGCCGCGCGCCTTCAGGACGTCGGCGATGATCTTTTCCGAGCGGCCGTCGCCGTAGACGTCGGCGGTGTCGATGAAGGTCATGCCGGCGTCGAGCGCGGCGTTGAGGGCGGAGCGCCCGTCCGCCTCGCTGACGTCGCCCCAGGCGCCGCCGATCTGCCAGGCGCCGAAGCCGATATCCGTGGTGGTGAAGGCGGTGCGTCCGAACTGCCGGTGTCTCATCTCTCGTCTCCCATCTTTCGATGCGCCGGTGTAGCGCCGTCGCATCCGGCCGACAAGCCCGGGAGCCGGGCCAGATCGAAAGGCTTCGGTCAGACCCTGTCGATGCCGATCAGGTAGGCATCGCCTCCGGGGCGGTCGATGGCGGTTTCGCGGCCGCCTTCCATGAGAAGCGCGTCCAGCGGTTCCAGCCTGAACGGCGTGCCCGCGGCCACGATCTCCAGATCCGCGAGGGCAAGCACGAGGGTCCAGTCATGCGCGGTGTCCAGCTTCGGCCCCGATCCGGGCCGAATGCGCCCGAGCGTGTGGCGGAACAACCCACGTCGCGTCATCACGTTCAGGTCGGTGATCGCGCCGCCGGTCAGTCGCGCCGATGTCGGCGCGTCGGCCGGAAAGGCGAGGGGCGTGCTGTCCGGCACCAGCAAATGCCGCCCCGTTTCCTCGATCTCTAGTTCCATGCCGTCGCCGGAGAGGAGCGCGAGCGTCCGGTCGATGCCGGGAAAGAGGGAGAACGGCCCGTCGCTTGCAACCGTTGCCATGCTGACCCGCCAGCCGAAGCCCGCAAGGTCGCTGTCTTCCGGGTATACGGCCACCTCCACCGTCTCCCCGCCGCCGTTCTTCCACGGCATGCGGCGATGACGAGCGCTGGCGAGGATTTTCGGTTCCGCTTGATACATGCTCGATCCTTGATATCCGGGCCTCATGACGATCTGAGGCCCGGCACGATCGCGGTTTTCAGTCAGTTCCCGAGGATACCGGGCAGGCGCAGGCCCTTGTCCCTGGCGCAATCGAGTGCGATGTCGTAGCCCGCATCGGCGTGGCGCATGACGCCGGTGGCCGGGTCGTTCCAGAGCACGCGTTCCAGCCGCCGGTCGGCATCATCAGAGCCGTCGCAGCAGATCACCATGCCGGAGTGCTGGGAGAAGCCCATGCCGACGCCGCCGCCGTGGTGCAGCGACACCCAGGTGGCGCCCGAGGCCGTGTTGAGCAGCGCGTTCAGCAGCGGCCAGTCGGAGACGGCGTCCGAGCCGTCCTGCATCGCCTCCGTCTCGCGGTTGGGCGAGGCGACCGAGCCTGAGTCGAGATGGTCGCGGCCGATGACAACAGGGGCGGAGAGTTCCCCGTTTCGCACCATTTCGTTGAAGGCGAGGCCGAGCTTGTGGCGGTCGCCGAGACCGACCCAGCAGATGCGCGCCGGCAGGCCCTGGAAGGCGATGCGGTCTTTCGCCATGTCCAGCCAGTTGTGCAGATGCTTGTTGTCCGGCAAGAGTTCCTTGACCTTGGCATCGGTCTTGTAGATGTCCTCCGGATTGCCGGACAGGGCCGCCCAGCGGAACGGACCGATGCCGCGGCAGAACAGCGGACGGATATAGGCCGGCACGAAGCCGGGGAAGGCGAAGGCGTTTTCCAGTCCCTCGTCCTTGGCGACCTGGCGGATGTTGTTGCCATAGTCGAGGGTGGGCACGCCGGCATCCCAGAAGGCGACCATGGCTTCGACATGGGTCTTCATCGATGCGCGTGCCGCGGCCTCCACCGCCTTCGGATCGCTCTCGCGCCTGGCTTTCGCCTCCGCCACGGTCCATCCGATCGGCAGGTAGCCGTTCAACGGATCGTGGGCCGAGGTCTGGTCGGTGACGATGTCGGGCCGCGGGCCGCCGGCCTTCATACGGCGCACCAGTTCGGGGAAGATCTCGGCGGCGTTGCCGAGCAGGCCGACGGATTTGGCTTCGCCGGCCTTCGTCCAGCGGTCGATCATCGCGAGCGCCTCGTCCAGCGACGTGGCCTTCTCGTCGACATATCGGGTGCGCAGGCGGAAATCGATGCGGGTCTCGTCGCATTCCACCGCAAGGCAGCAGGCCCCGGCCATGACGGCGGCAAGCGGTTGCGCGCCGCCCATGCCGCCGAGGCCGCCGGTCAGGATCCACTTGCCCTTGAGATTGCCTTCATAATGCTGGCGGCCGGCCTCGACAAAGGTCTCGTAAGTGCCCTGCACGATGCCCTGGGTGCCGATATAGATCCACGAGCCGGCCGTCATCTGGCCGTACATGGCAAGCCCCTTCTTGTCCAACTCGTTGAAGTGGTCCCAGGTGGCCCAGTGCGGCACGAGGTTGGAATTGGCGATCAGAACGCGCGGCGCGTCCCTGTGCGTGCGGAACACGCCGACCGGCTTGCCGGACTGGACGAGCAGGGTCTCGTCCTCGTTCAGGTCCTTCAGCGTCGCGACGATCCGGTCGAAATCGTCCCATGTCCGCGCCGCCCGGCCGATGCCGCCATAGACCACCAGTTCATGCGGGTTCTCCGCCACGTCCGGATCGAGATTGTTCATCAGCATCCGCAGCGGCGCCTCGGTCAGCCAGCTTCTGGCGTTCAGTTCGTTGCCCCGCGGGGCGCGCACGTCGCGAATGTTGTGTCGGGGATTGGTCATCATTTCCTCCGGCTCAGGGTTTGAGGTCGGGCGCGATCCGCGCGATCCGCTCGAGAATGGTTTGAAGGTGGCCGCGAAGCCGCTCCGCCTTGCCCGCGTCGTAGGCGAAGGGCGGTGCTTCCGCCGCAAGATGGGTCGACTGGGCCAGTTCCATCTGGATGGCGTGGACGCCCGTTTCCGGCTTTCCGTAGTGCCGCGTCGTCCAGCCGCCCTTGAATCGGCCGTTGAGGATCGCGGTGTAACCTTCTGCGCGCGTTGCGACTTCCACGGCGGCCGTTTCGACCTCCGGCGCGCAGGTCCGGCCCATGTCGGTGCCGATGTTGAAGTCCGGCAGCCTGCCTTCGAAGAGGAAGGGAATGTGCGCGCGGATCGAGTGGCAATCGTAGAGGATGGCGACGCCGTGGATGGCCTTCACCCGTTCGATCTCGGCCGCGAGCGCCGCGTGGTAGGGCGCGTGGAAGGCGCTGAGCCGCGCCACGATGTCCTCGCTCGTCGGCGCCTGACCCTCGTTCCAGATCGCGTTGCCGTCGAAGTCGGTCTCCGGCACGAGGCCGGTGGTGTTCTGGCCGGGATAGAGGCTCGCACCCGCCGGATCGCGGTTGGCGTCGATGACGTAGCGATGAAAGGTGGCGCGGACGGTCGTGACGCCGTCCAGCAGGCCGTCATAGAGGTCGTGGATGTGCCAGTCGGTATCGGCGAGGATCTTGCCGGTGCCGTTGAGGCGCGCCCAAATGTCGGCGGGGACCTCCGTGCCGGTATGCGGAAAGCCGAGGATGACGGGAGAGGTGCCCCGGCGGGTTTCGACGACGGGGGTGGTCATGCGGAAGTCTCCTTGGCGAACCGGTGGAGGAAAGTCGCCCTCATCCGGCCTGCGGCCACCTTCTCCCCGCTGGGGAGAAGAGGGTGCTTGCCGGAGCGGCTGCGCATGAGATCGCCGTCTTGCGCATCGAGCGGGTGCATTGGAATGGGCCGGTGCAGCCCGTTCCCTCTTCTCCCCGGCGGGGAGAAGGTGGCCCGTAGGGTCGGATGAGGGGGGCCTGACGGCACAACGGCAACCATCTCACCCCTCCAGCGCCGGCAGGATGCCGGCGGAGACAGCGCCGTTCAGCGCCCCGGTCCTCACCAGTTCGCCCGCCGCTGCCAGATCGGTCGCCATGTAGCGGTCCACCTCCAGCGTCGGCACCACGGCCCGCAGCGCGTCGATCGCCTTCTGCAGTTCCGGGCTCGTGGAAAGCGGCGCGCGGAACTCTACGCCCTGTGCCGCCGTGATCGCCTCGATGCCGATGATCGAAAACAGGTTCTCCGTCATCTGCAGCAGGCGCCGCGCGCCGTGGCAGGCCATGGAGACGTGGTCCTCCTGGTTGGCGGAGGTGGGCGTGGAATCGACCGAGGCGGGGTGCGAAAGCTGCTTGTTCTCGCTCATCAGCGCGGCCGAGGTCACCTCGGCGATCATCAGGCCGGAATTGAGCCCGGGCTTCTTCGCCAGGAACGCTGGCAGGCCGTAGGAGAGGGCGGGATCGACGAGGAGCGCGATGCGGCGCTGCGAGATCGCGCCGATCTCGCAGACGGCGAGCGCGATCTGGTCGGCGGCGAAAGCGACCGGTTCGGCATGGAAGTTGCCGCCGGAGACGACCGAATTGTCCGACAGCACCAGCGGGTTGTCGGTCACCGCATTGGCCTCGATCTCCAGCGTGCGGGCGACCGAGCGCAAGAGATCGAGGCAGGCGCCGTCCACTTGCGGCTGGCAGCGGATGCAATAGGGGTCCTGCACGCGCTCGTCGTTGTCGATGTGGCTCTGGCGGATCGGCGAGCCGTCCAAGAGCGCGCGCAGGGCGGCGGCGGTGTCGATCTGGCCGCGGTGGCCGCGCAGGGTGTGGATGTCGGGATGGAACGGCGCGGACGAGCCCATCGCCGCATCCGTCGAAAGCGCGCCGGTGATCAGGGCTGCCTGCGAGGCGCGGTGGGCGCGGAAGAGGCCGGCGAGCGCCAGTGCGGTGGAGGCCTGCGTGCCGTTGATCAGCGCCAGCCCCTCCTTGGCCGCGAGTTCGACCGGGACGAGGCCGGCTGCGGCCAGCGCCGCCGCGCCCTCCATCCGCCTGCCGTCGAAGAAGGCCTCGCCGTGACCCATCATCACGGCTGCCATGTGCGCGAGCGGCGCAAGATCGCCCGAGGCGCCGACCGAGCCTTTCTCGGGAATGACGGGGATGACGCCCTTGTCCTGCATCGCTTCAATCAGCCGGACGATCTCGATGCGCACGCCCGAGGCGCCGCGCCCGAGCGAGACGAGCTTCAGCGCCATGACCAGCCGGACGATGTTGTCAGGCAGCGGCGCGCCGACGCCGCAGCAATGCGACAGGATCAGGTTCTTCTGCAGCGTCGCGACGTCGGCGGCGTCGATCTTGATCGAGGCGAGTTTGCCGAAGCCGGTGTTGATGCCGTAGACCGGCGCATTGCCGGCGGCGATCTCGGCGATGCGGGTGGCGGCCTTCTCGATCCTGGCGTCGAAGGTGGGATCGAGGCGGGCGGGTTCGCCCGTCCAGTAGATGGTCTCGAGATCCTTCAGCGGCACGGAGCCGGGGTGCAGGATGATGGTCATTGCGTTCTCTCCGGTGCGGCGGAAGGGCCGCCATTCGATCTCAGCGGCCGCGATAGACGCGCCGGTGAAGCGGGTTGAAGCCCATGCGGTAGACGAGCTCGGCCGGCTGGCCGATGTCCCAGAGCGCGAAGTCGGCCCGTTTGCCGGCCTCGAGCGTCCCGATTTCATGAAGCAGTCCCAGTGCACGCGCTGCCTCGCGCGTGGTGCCGGCGAGGCATTCCTCGACCGTCATGCCGAACAGGGTGGCGGCCATGTTCATCGTCAAAAGCAGCGAGGTCAGCGGCGAGGTGCCGGGATTGTTGTCGGTGGCGATCGCCATCCGGACGCCATGTTCGCGAAACAGCGCGATCGGCGGCTTCTTCGTCTCGCGGATGAAATAGAAGGCGCCGGGCAGGATCACCGCGACGGTGCCCGCCTGCGCCATGGCCATGGCGCCGTCGGCGTCGGTATATTCTAGGTGGTCGGCCGAAAGCGCGCCATAGGAGGCGGCAAGGGCCGCACCCGAGAGATTGGAAAGCTGGTCGGCATGCAGCTTCACCGGCAGCCCGAGTGCGCTCGCGGCATCGAAGACGCGGGCGATCTCCGCCGGCGAAAAGGCGATACCCTCGCAGAAGCCGTCGACAGCGTCGGCCAGTCCCGCTTCGGCGATGGCCGGCAGCATGTCGGAGACGACCTTCTCGATGTAGCCGGCCTTGTCGCCCTTCATCTCCGGCGGCAGCGCATGCACGCCGAGGAACGTCGTGCGCACGGTGACGTCGCGCAACGCGCCCAGGCGGCGCGCTGCGCGCAGCGCCTTCGTTTCGTTGTCGCGGTCCAGCCCGTAGCCGGACTTGATCTCGACCGTGGTCACGCCTTCGCCGATCAGCGCGTCGAGCCGCGGCAGGCTCTCCTCGACCAGCCGGTCCTCGGAGGACGCCCGCAATGCGCTGACGGACGAGACGATGCCGCCGCCGGCGCGGGCGATCTCCTCGTAGGACGCCCCTTCGAGGCGCATCTCGAATTCGTTGGCGCGGGTGCCGGCATGGACGAGATGGGTGTGGCAGTCGATCAGGCCGGGGGTGATCCAGCGTCCCTCGCAATCGACCGTCTCTGCCAGCCGCAGGGCCGCGGGAAGCTCCGCCTCGGGGCCGGCATAGGCGATCTGTCCGTCGCGCACGGCGATCACGCCCCGTTCGACGATCCCCATGCCCGGAAGGGAGGGGGAAAAGGTCGCGAGCTTCGCGTTCCGCCACAGCTTCGCCGTGTCGCTGCCGTTCGCTGATGTCGTCTCTGCGGGCATCTGGGACATCGTTTCGCTCTTTCCTTGATGCTAGATAATGTATATACATATTAATCATCACGCAAGGCTGATTTTGCGCCCGAGGATGGAGGACGATGCCGTGACAGCAATTTTCGCCGGGCAGGCGCTGCTGCCTGAGGGATGGGCCAGCAATGTTCGCATGACGCTGAAGGACGGCCTGATCGCATCGGTCGAGAAGGGCGTTGCGGCCGAACCGGACGACGAGCGCCATGGTGCGATCGTGCCGGGGATGGCCAACCTCCACAGCCACGCCTTCCAGCGCGGGATGGCGGGCCTCGCCGAGACGCGCGGGCCCGGCGGCGACAGCTTCTGGAGCTGGCGCACCGTCATGTATCGCTTCGCGCTGTCGATGACCCCGGAGCAGGTCGAGGCGGTGGCGGCGCAGCTCTACGTCGAGATGCTGGAAGCCGGCTTCACCCGCGTGGGCGAGTTTCACTATCTGCACCACGATGCCGACGGCCGGCCCTATGCGGACATCGCCGAACTGGCGGCGCGTATCGTGGCCGCCGCGTCGGCGACCGGCATCGGCCTGACGCTGCTGCCGGTCTTCTACGCCCATTCCGGCTTCGGCGGCGCCGATCCCGGCGAAGGCCAGCGCCGCTTCGTCAACGATCCCGATGCCTATGCGCGCCTTCTGGCCCGCTGCCGGGACCTGACCGCCGCGCTGCCGGGCGGCATCACCGGCGTGGCGCCGCACAGCCTGCGGGCCGTCACCCCCGGGGAACTGGCCGCCGTCGTCGCGATGGCCGGCGACGCTCCCGTCCACATCCACATCGCCGAGCAGGTGAAGGAGGTGGAGGACTGCATCGCCTGGTCCGGCCGGCAGCCGGTGGAATGGCTTCTGGACAATGCCCCGGTCGACGGCCGCTGGTGCCTGATCCATGCGACCCACATGAGCGACGCGGAGACCGACCGGATGGCGGCGTCGGGCGCGATCGCCGGGCTGTGCCCGATCACCGAGGCCAATCTCGGCGACGGGACGTTCCCCGCGATCCGCTTCGTCGCCGGTGGCGGCCGCTTCGGTATCGGCTCGGATTCGAACGTGCTGATCGGCCTTGGCGACGAACTGCGCCAGCTCGAATATTCGCAGCGCCTGCTGCACCGGGGCCGCAACATGATCGCCGCGCCGGGCGGCTCCACCGGCCGCGCCCTGTTCGACGGGGCGGCCGCCGGCGGTGCGGCCGCCCTCGGCGTCGGGACGGGGCTCGCAGCCGGCGCGCCGGCCGATTTCGTCAGCCTCCGTGCCCGACACGACCTCGACCTTGCCGGCGACAGGCTGCTCGACGCGCTTGTGTTCTCGGGCGGCGCCTTCCCCGACACCGTCTGGGTGGCGGGGAAGAAGCTGGTCGAAAACGGCCACCATGCCGCACGCGCGGCGATCGCAGACCGGTTCGCAAAAGTCATGCGAGAGCTTGCGGCATAGGCCCGTATGTGTCCGCCCGTCGCCTGGCCGACCTGCCTGTCAGGCCGATGGGCTCGCCGGATCCGGCCTGCGCGACCGGAGCAGCCGCAGGCCGAGCAGCACCAGCGCGGCCAGCGTCGCAGCATAGCCGATGATGGGCCAGGCGGTGTCGCCATCCAGCATCGTCACCGCCAGCGTTCCGACGATGCCGACGATCAGGCTCTGGATGCAGAAATAGAAGGCGACCGCCGAGCCGGCGATATCATCGAACTGCGCCAGCGCGCCGTTGGCCGTCACCGAGACGGTCACGACGATCCCGATGCAGACGACCCACATTGGAACGATGAAGCTGACGAAGGACGGCGATCCGGAAAGCTCGCCGATGCCCAGAAGGGCCGCACCGCAAAGGATCAGAAGCATCCCGCGCGCCACGCATCCGGCGATGCCCCATCTGGCGACGAAAGCCCTGGCGAAGCGTGTCGTCGCGACCATGACGAGCGCGACGGTGGCGAACGCCATGCTGAAACCGATCTCCGAAAAGCCCGTGCGTCCGATGAGAACGCGGGGCGCCGTCGAAAAGAAGGTGAAGAAGGTGCCCATCCCGGCGCTGAACGCCATTGTGTAGACCCAGAAGGCCGGACTGGCGAAGATCGGCAGCACCGATCGACGCGGGCTCGCCCGGTCCGGAGTAACCGTTTCGTGCCACCGGATCCCGGCGTTCGCCATGGCGACCAGCGCCAGCGCAGCCAGCGTGACGAAGATCGCGCGCCAGCCGAAATACGCCCCGATCAGCGCTCCGGCGACGGGGCCGAGTGCGGGCACGAACGCCAGAACGGCACCAAGGAGCCCGTAGATGACGACGCCTTCCGGCCGATCGGCGTAGACGTCCCGAACCGTCGCGAACGTTGCCACCATCGCCGCCGACGCGCCGATTGCCTGGAGGATGCGGAAACCGACAAAGACTGCGGCGCCAGACGACGAGGCAGCGCCAAGGGAGGCGACGATGAAGATCGCCGCGCCGGCAAGCAGGACCGGCCGCCGGCCGATGCGGTCCGAGACCGGCCCGAAGATCACCTGACCCAGGCCCAGCACCACCATATAGAGGCTGAGCGTGAGCTGGATCACGGATGGCGTCGTGCCGAGGATGTCGGGCATCGCTGGAACGACGGGGAGATAGATATCCATCGCCAGAGAGGCGAGGATGTCGAAGGGTGCCATCAGCAGCAGCGCTGCCGGCAAGGTATAGGCCCACCTGGGGCGCGTGATAGTCATGACGAATCATCCGCTCGATTGGAAAAACCGGCGGCGTCTGCTCGTCAGCAATCGGATGTGACTGGCTTCACAGAACGCCGCAACAACAAAAATGTCGTTGCGGCCTATTTGTCTGCTGACTTGCCGGCTCCCATGCCGATGACCTCATGCCTGAAAAAGAAGGGTTCACCTCTATCTGATGCCTCCCGGCACCGCAAGACGCCTCGACTGAGCGCCGTTTTGCACCGCCGTGGTTGCAGGCCGGCCCAGAATCGTGATGCTTCGTTCGGTGGCCTCGCGCGGATACGATGGCCGGCGACGGCGGCGTCCGTCGTTGCGGCCGCCGGAGATCTCACGCCGAGCGTGGCGCGCCCGAAGAATGCGGATGGAACAGGGGCATGGACAACACCACCGATCCTGCGCTGACGCCGAAGGAGCCCTCGCTGCACCGGCGTATCATGGAGGACGTCGAGGGGCGGATCATGTCGGGCGAATGGCCGCCGGGGTATCGCATCCCCTTCGAGCATGAACTGACCGCGCAATACGGCTGCTCGCGCATGACCGTCAACAAGGCGCTGACGGAACTGGTCAAGCGCGGCCTGATCGAGCGCCGGCGCAAGTCGGGAAGTTTCGTCACCCGCCCGCATGCGCAGTCGGCGATCCTGGAGATCCACGACATCGAGGCGGAGGTCCGCTCGCTGGGCCTGCCATACCGCTACCAGCGGCTTTCCCGTTCGGAGCGGACGGTGCGGGCGGCGGACCGCAAGCTGCTGGACCTGCCGGCCGGCGCCCGGGTCGTCGATCTCGTCGTGGTCCACCATGCCGGTGCGCGCCCCTTCTGCCTGGAGGAGCGCACGATCAGCCTTTCGGCGGTGCCGGAGGCGGCGGCGGAAGAATTCGAGCAGGCGCCGCCGGGGCAATGGCTGCTGAGCCAGGTGCCGTGGAGCGCTGCCGAGCATCGCATCCGCGCCGTGGCGGCCGACCGGCGCGTCGCCGACCTGCTGCACATCGCCGACGGCGCGGCCTGCCTCGTCATCGAGCGCCGGACCTGGAGCGGCGGCGCCTATGTGACGCATGTGCGTCTGACCTATCCGGGTGAGAGCCACGAACTGGTCGCGGAGTTCGCGCCGAACCACCCGAAGGCCTGAGACGGCGGCCGGAGCGCTGCCGTGCCCGCCCGCCTCACTCGATCACGACGATCGAGGATTCCTTCTTCCAGCGGGCGCTCGAGGATGCGTATCCCGATCCGGCGGGGCCCGGGCGCGTCAGCGTGATGAAGTCGGTGCCCTTGCCCGTCTCGCCTTCGGTGCCGGTGTCGGTGATCGTCAGCGAGGCGCCGTCGCCGACGAGGCCCTCGATCTCGCCGCGCACCTCTGCGGCAATGTCGATCCGCCCCAGCGCTTCCAGGATCGGATCCGACGCGCGTGCCGAGAATGATCCGGGCTCGGCGATGCCGAGGCGCTTGCGCGCCGGGGTCGAAAGCGCATTGTCCATCGTCACCCCGAACCAGTCGAGATCGTCGCCGCCGGCGGATGTGCGGGCGAGCAGGAAATGCGTGCCGAGTTCTGCGCGCTCCTCGCGGATCGTCACCGGCGCCTCCAGCAGGGTGACGAAGTCCTTGCGCACCGACAGCTGGCCGTTTGCCGGCAGGTCGCGGCCGGCCTTGCGGAAGACGGCCTCGATCAGGGCAGGGCTCGCCGCCCCGTCGGCGGTCATCCCTTCCGCGGTCTGGAAAGCCTTGATGGCAATAGCGGTCTGCTGGCCCGCCACGCCATCGGCCGGGCCGGCGTCATGGCCGAGTTCGCCGAGCAGGGCCTGCAGGTCCTTCATGGTATCGCGCGGCGTCGCCCGCGTGATAAGGATGCGGATTGGGTCTCCGGACGGCCGGTACATCGGCTTTGCCTGCACCGGCGGTGCGGCGACGCGCATCGCCACCTCGACGCTGTCGCCGGTCGGGTCAGGCAGAGTCGGGCCCGGGATCGTCAGGTCCGGAATCGTCGGACCCAGGATCGTCGGACCCAGGATCGTCGGGCGCAGGGGAGCATCGGAGAGCAGTTGCCTTTCCGGCTCGGCGCCTTCGGGCTGGAAGAGGGCAGGGTGCTCCACCCGGTGCGGTGCGACGTCGGCGCTGTTGACGAGGACATGGCCGCCGCGCCGGGTCAGGCGATAGAGCATCCTGGCGAAGTTGTCCGGCATGCGCACGCAGCCGTGCGAGGCCGGATAGGCCGGCACGTGGCCGGATGCGTGCAGGGCGATCCCGGACCAGGTCAGCCGCTGCATGAACGGCATCGGGGCGTCGTCGTAGATGTTGGAATGGTGCATGCGCTTCTTCTCCAGGATCGAGAAGATGCCGGTGGGGGTCGCATGCCCCTCCTTGCCGCTGGACACGTTCGAGCTCGCGACGACGGTGTCGCCGTCATAGACCTTCAGCGTCTGCCGGTCGCGCGAGACGATGATCTGCAGCGGTCCCTCGATCGTTCCGGCAAGTGCCGTGGATGAGAGGAGGGCGATAAGGCCGAACCCGGCTGCGAGGCGCAAAAGCATGTTTCCCGTCCCTGACGCAATACATGGGAAGGCGCCGAGGATAGGCCCTGGATTTTAAGAATCCTTTTATGCCCGGCAGGGCGCGCTATCGGCGGTCCTTGCCGAAGGTGTAGCCCGTCTCCACGCTTTTCTTGCCGAACTTGTCGCGCAGCGTGTTGATGGCGGCCTCCGCGGCCGCCCGGCGGCCGGCCTGCGGATCGACGAGGTCCGGCGGATCGGCGCGCTGCGGGTCGCAGAGATCGCTGACCCCGATGCCGATCAGGCGGAACTTCGTCCCGTCCGCCTCCTTCTTCAGAAGCTCCAGGCCGATCCGGAAGATCCGGTCGGCCAGCATGGTCGGATCTTCGAGCTTGCGGTTTCGGGTCCGGCCCTTGAAGTCCGCGGTCTTGAGCTTCAGCACCACGGTCTGGCCGGCGACGCCGGCCTTGCGCAGCCGCGCGGCCACCTGCTCGCTGAGCCGGCGCAGGTGGGTGACGAGGTCGTCATAGGCGGAGATGTCGTCGAAGAAGGTCGTTTCCGCGGAAACGCTCTTGGCGGCGTCGTTCGCATGCACCTCGCGGTCGTCCTGGCCGCGGGAGAGGTGGTAGAGCCGCCGGCCCATGACGCCGTAGCGGCGCATCAGTTCGGTCTCCTCCATGGTCTGCAACTGGCCGATGTCGCGGATCCCGTCGCACTCCAGCGTCTCGGCAAAGGCCTTGCCGACGCCCCAGATCAGCCGCACCGGCTTCGTCCGGAGGAACTCCAGCGCCTCGGCCTGTCCGATGACGGAGAACCCGCGCGGCTTCTGCAGGTCGGAGGCGACCTTGGCGAGGAACTTGCAGTAGGAGAGGCCCACCGAGATCGTGATCCCGATCTCGTGTTCGACGCGCCGGGCGAAACGGGCGAGCACGCGCGCCGGCGGGTCGTGATGCAGCCGTTCTGTGCCCTTCAGTTCCAGAAAGGCCTCGTCGATCGACAGCGGCTGCACCAGCGGCGTCAGGTCCTGCATCATGGTGCGGATCTGGCGGCCGACGGCCACGTATTTCTCCATGTCCGGCTTGATCACGACGGCTTGCGGGCAGGCCTCCAGCGCCTTGAACATCGGCATCGCCGAACGCACCCCGTGGATGCGGGCGATGTAGCAGGCGGTGGAGACGACGCCACGCTTGCCGCCGCCGATGATCACCGGCTTGTCGGCGAGTTCCGGATTGTCGCGCTTCTCGACCGAGGCGTAGAAGGCGTCGCAATCGATATGGGCGAGCGTCAGCCGGTAGAGCTCGTCATGGTAGAGAAGGCGCGGGCTTCCGCATTGCCTGCAGCGGCGAATGCCCGCGGATTGCCCCGTCAGGCAGTCACGGCAGAAACCCGGATGGCGCGTCTCGTCTGGCTGCATCTCTGGAACAAATATTGAACATTCGCAGATTAGCCTCTAAACTTGCGAGTCTCAAGCCCGTCCAGCGAGGAACGCATGGATAGCCGCGTCACATGCCGCACTGCCGCCGCACCGGCCCGCCGGTGCCGGACGGGTGCGTCATCGGCCGGCGGGGTTTTCGAAGTGGGCGCGGATCCGCTGTTCGGCATCGCGCCAGTCGCGCGCGGCGATGACGTGTTCGCCGGGATCCGGCGCCATGGCAAGAAACACCTGGTTGGCCATCAGCCGCAAGAGAAGGGCATCCGGCGCATGCTCGCGCACCGAATGGTGGTTGGAGGGGATGTCGTCGACGAAGGCGAGCGGCAGCGGGCGCCCGCCATGCAGCGCACGGACCACCGGGCCCTTTGCCGTCTCCGTGGCGACCATCGGAAAATCCAGTCCGAAACGGTGGAGCAGCCGGCGACGCACCTCGGCATGGCGCGGCGGCATCGCCGTCAGGAACACGATGTCGGCGTCCTTTCCGAGTGCTTCCAGCGTTTCCACCGCGCGTTCGGCGGGCTTCTGCCATTCGTCCTGGGTGGCGAAGAAATCCTCCTGCAGGGCCTTGATCGCCGCGTCCAGCACGGCCTCGCCCGTGCGGCTGTCGACGATGTTGCCGTGCAGGCGGAACGAGCGCGGCAGCAGCTCGTGGCCGCGCGAGCGCAGGAAGGCGTCGAGCGGCGAGAGATATTCCAGCACGACCTCGTCGACGTCGCAGACCAGGAGCGGCCGGTCGGCGAGCCGGACATGGTCGAGCGGGACCGTGCCGGGCGGCATGGTTGGCCGGGCGGTCATGACCATTCGCCTGCAGCACCCGGACCGGTCAGCAGCGCATGCGCCCGCACCACCCGTTCGGGCGTCGTCCCGGTCGCCTCGCAGAAGGCCATCAGCGTCGGCTCGTGGCCCATGAGGAAATCGAGCAGGCCGGAAAGGAAGCCGCGGTCGCCGGCGGAGGCGCGCAGGCCGGCCGGATCCATGCCGGTGAGCGACAGAAAACGGGACAGGAGTTCCGGTTCGCCGGCGAGCCAGGCAAGCACGGCGATCGCCGTCGATTCGGCGTCCTGGGCCGATGTATCTTTTTGGCTTTGCATGGCAATTTCCCGGAAAAGTTACCTTTTAGTCAACCAAATGCCGCTACTGTCGCGAGGTTCGCGCTGGGTGAAGTCGGTATTACGGCAACTTATATATCTCCAGAGGTGTTGCAAGGCTGGAGCGAGGGGCAGGGACACGTGATGCCGAAGCAGGTGATGATAGTCGAGGACAACGAGCTCAACATGAAGCTCTTCCGTGACCTCATCGAGGCCTCGGGCTACAGCACCATCCAGACCCGCAACGGCATGGAGGCGCTGGATCTCGCGCGCCGCTATCGCCCCGACCTGATCCTGATGGACATCCAGCTTCCGGAAGTCTCCGGGCTGGAGGTGACGAAATGGCTGAAGGAGGACGACGAACTGCACGTCATCCCCGTCATCGCCGTCACCGCCTTTGCCATGAAGGGCGACGAGGAGCGCATCCGCCAGGGCGGTTGCGAGGCCTACGTGTCCAAGCCGATATCGGTTCCGAAATTCATCGAGACCATCAAGACCTACCTGGGTGACGCATGAGGCTGGATTCCGACAGATGACCGCGCGCATCCTCGTCGTTGACGATATCCCCGCAAACGTGAAGCTCCTGGAAGCCCGGCTTCTGGCGGAGTATTTCGACGTCCTGACGGCGGACAACGGCTACGACGCGCTGGCGATCTGCGAGCGGACGCAGGTGGACCTCATCCTGCTCGACGTCATGATGCCGGGGATCGACGGCTTCGAAGTTTGCGAGCGGCTGAAGGAAAACCCGCGCACGGCGCATATCCCGGTCGTCATGGTGACGGCGCTGGACCAGCCCTCCGACCGCGTGCGGGGGCTGAAGGCCGGCGCCGACGATTTTCTCACCAAGCCCGTCAACGACCTGCAGCTGATGTCGCGCGTCAAGAGCCTCGTCCGGCTGAAGACGCTGACCGACGAATTGCGCGTGCGGGCGGCCACGGCAGAAGCGATCGGCGTGGAGACGGGGCTGGGGGCTGCGATCGGCGACGAGCCGGGGGCTGTCCTGCTCGTCGACGGCAGGGCCAGTTCGCAGGAACGCATCGTCCGCGCGCTGAAGCCGATCGCCGACGTCACCTGCATGTCGGACCCGCAGGCGGCGCTATTCGATGCTGCCGAGCATCCGTTCGAACTCGTCATCGTCAACGCCAATTTCAGCGATTTCGACCCGCTTCGCCTGTGCTCGCAGCTCCGCTCGCTGGAGCGGACGCGGTTCCTTCCGATCCTCCTGATCGCCGAGCAGGGCGACGACGACATGATCGTGCGCGCCCTCGATCTCGGCGTGACCGACTATCTGATGCGGCCGGTCGATGCCAACGAGCTTCTGGCGCGCAGCCTGACGCAGATCCGGCGCAAGCGCTACAACGACCGCCTGCGCGCCAGCGTGAAGCAGACGATCGAACTCGCCGTCACCGACGGACTGACCGGGCTGCACAACCGGCGTTATCTCGACAGCCACCTGAAGCTGCTGATCGACCGCTCGGTGGCCCGGGGCCGGCAGATGTCGATCTGCATGACCGACATCGACCGCTTCAAGCTGATCAACGATACCTATGGCCACGACGTTGGCGACGCGGTCCTGCGCGAATTCGCCAACCGGCTGCGCACCGCCGTGCGCGGCGCCGATCTCGCCTGCCGCTATGGCGGCGAAGAATTCGTGCTGCTGATGCCCGACACGTCGGCGGAGACCGCGGCTGCGGTGGCCGAGCGCCTGCGCATCACGATCGAGGAGGAGCCTTTCCGCCTTTCGGCAGGAGGGGTGCCGCTCAAGGTCACCGCCTCGATCGGCATCGCCTCGCTGCTGCCGCAGGGAGACGCGCCCGACACGCTGCTGAAGCGGGCGGACAACGCGCTTTACGAGGCCAAGCGCGCCGGCCGCAACCGCGTCGTCGCCGCCGCGGCCTGAAACGCACCCCGGTCGCTTCAGCCCGGTCTACCGAATCGTGGCGACATCGACACAGTCTTCCCGTCTAATTCACTTATCCACAGATTTTCTGCCCTTCATTTGGGTGGAAAATGACACAGCGTCAATTTTCGAGGCGCCTGGCAATGCGCAAGTCTTGCCGGTTCGGCCGCTCCGGTCTGCCGTAAAAACAGTGTCGGATAGGCTACTTTTGGCAATTTATATTATTGTTCGGGTTTGATAATGTATTCAAGATCTTCTGGTGGCGAGGTAATTGGGGCTTACCTTACGTCAGGTCATCCCTGCCGGAAGTCATACATCCGCGGGTTGTTGAGTGGGGCACACGGAACTGTTGCTGTAAAGAGCGTTTTCCTCGCCTGAATCCTCTCGGTGCGGGGAAACGATTTAACCATCGCGGCTGACACTGTTGCAGCGGCGCGCAAGAATTCATTGATTTTTTTCCAATTCCGCGCGATCTTTATGGAAAGGCGGGCGAAAAGTCCGCCGCGAGTTACCCCATGATGCTAGGTCCGCCGCATCTCCTGGGTCGTGGGGTTGGCCGGCTGGTGACGACATAAACGGAATCCTCGTGCCGTTGTCTTCCCCAGCCGGCCCCCGATCAGCGCCGCTTCCGCAAGGAGGCGGCGTTTCGCATTTCAGGGGCGGGCGTCGGTGGGCTCCGTCCGCCGGCGGCCGTCGTGGTCCTGACGACGAACTGCGCGCAAAGAAAAAGGCGCGCCGCCGGAGCGATGCGCCTTACGGAAGGTTCCGAAGCGACAAGGATTACTTGATCTTCGTTTCCTTGAACTCGACGTGCTTGCGCGCGACCGGATCGTACTTCGTCTTGGTCATCTTTTCCGTCATCGTGCGGCTGTTCTTCGTCGTGACGTAGAAGAAGCCGGTGTCGGCCGTCGACAGCAGCTTGATCTTGATGGTGGTAGCCTTGGCCATGGTCGTCCTGCCTTTACAAAAACGAAGCCGTGGACGACCAGTCCGGTTCCACGGCATTGGAGCTTCAAATGTGGCGCGAAACTACGAATCCCGCCTGAAAAGTCAAGCCCGTTTTGGCCGAAACACCATGCGGGCGAGGGAAAGCGCGACATAAAGGCCGAAGAAGAAGGCGATCGACCAGGCAAAGCCGTCGTCGCCGGCGACGTCGATGGCGACGCCCACCACCTGCGGCCCCGCGACGGTCCCCACCGCATAGCAGAAGATGAAGGCGGCATTGGCGGCCGCGAGGTCGGCGCCGGTCAGCCGGGATCCGAGATGGCTGAGCCCGACCGTGTAGAGCCCGGAGACGCAGCCGCCCCAGAAGAGCAGCACCACCGCCATCAGCAACCAGTTCTGCGACAGGAGCGGCAGCGAGGCCGCGCCGACCATGCCCACCAGCGCCATGATGGACAGAAGCCGCCGCCGGTCCTTCATATGGTCGGACAACAGCCCGAGCGGAATCTGGAACAGGAAATTGCCCACGCCCATCACGGTCAGCAGCAGCGCCGCCTGCGATTCGCTGAAGCCGGCGCGGGTGGCATAGACCGGAAACAGCGACAGGCCGCCGACCTGCACCGCGCCGAAGACGAAGACGGCGGCCGTCGCCGTCGGCACCAACAGGATATAGCGCATGAAATGCATTTCCGGCTTCTCGTAGATGTCCGGGCTCTCCTTGCGGGCGATCAGGATCGGCACGGCCGCAAGCAGGATGACGAGGGCGCCGACCGCGAAGGGAAGCGGACCATCGCTGCCGAGCAGCGAGAAGAGCAGGGGACCATTGGCGAAGCCGAGCGCCAGGACGGTGGCATAGATGCCGAGCACGAGCCCTCGCCGTCGCGGCGGGGCGGCGGCGTTGATCCAGAATTCCGAGAGGATGAAGACCATCGTGGTCGCGCCGTGGAAGACGATGCGCAGGGGAAACCAGAGCCAGAAATTCTGGATGTAGTAGAAGCCGAGCGAACTGCCGGCGGCAAGGACGATGGCGGCCACCATGACGGTGGAAGTGCTGAACCGGTGCGCCAGCCGCGCCGTGAACGGGGCGCAGAGCATGGCGGCGACGCCGGCCATGGCGGAATTCAGCCCGATCAGCGTCGTCGGGATGCCGCGCTTCTCCATGATGATGCTGAGCAGCGGCAGGCCGAGGCCGATTGCGATGCCGACGGCGGCGATCGAGGCCATGGCTGCGATCAGCGAGCGCCAGTGAATGCTGTCGGGCGTGGAAGCACTCCCGGACTTGGGATCTGGCATGCGAGAATCCATCGCTCTAGAGTGTGTCCCTGACAAGTTTTCCACGACGGTGCAGGAAGAAGGCCGCCTGACCGCCGAACGGCAGCGACGGATCGTTCCGGAGGGCAATCTTCAGTTCCTCGAGGATGAAGACCGTGATCGCGGGCATATCGACTTTCAATGTCTGGAAGATGTCAATCCATTGCAGGTCGGAAAGCTCGTGGCTGTCCCGGACCGCCTGGGGGTCGACCCCGACATCGTCGGTAAATAGGGCGAAAAAGCGGGTGTCGTAGCGGCGCGGCGGCCCGGGCGGGGTGACGGCGCGCGCGACGAAGCGCAATTGCGACAGGTCCGGCCGAAAAGGGGTGGCGCCCGCGCCGGGCGCTTCTGCCGCCGCTGCACCGACCACTAGGCCGGCCTCCTCGTAGAGCTCGCGCAGGGCGGCGACGCCGAGCCCGCGCAGCGTCGCGACCCCGGTCCGCACTGGCGTGCGCAGCAGCAGTCGCTCGGTGGCGGCCGGATGGAGCGGAGCCTGCACGGGAACGCGCGAATCGGACGCATCGCGCCGCCCGCCGGGAAAGACGTAGACGTCGGGCATGAAGACGTGCCGGTTGCTGCGCTTGCCCACGAGCACGCGAAAGCGATCGTCCGACCGGTCGATGAGGAGGACCGATGCCGCATCCACCGGACGCAGCGGCCGCTGCCCGCTCATGCGTCGGCGTCGCGCGGCGGCAGGCCTTCTTCCGGCGCAGGCTCCTGGCCGCCGAAGCCGTGCATGCGCAATGCCCATTGCAGGCCGATGACGCCGCCCTTGACCGGCTGCATCAGCGCCAGCGCGCCGAGCAGCGTCACAGGCACCCAGATCGCCAGGTGCATCCAGGTGCTGAACGGCAGGATCAGGTCGGTCATCATGTAACCGCCAAGCACGAGGTGGCCTACGATGGTGATGACGAGGTACGGGGGGAGGTCGTCGGCGCGGTGATGATGCATTTCCTCGCCGCAGACCGAACAGGCGTCGACCGGCTTGAGGAACGACTTGAACAGCCGGCCCTCGCCGCAGCGCGGGCAGCGGCAGAGCAGGCCGCGGCGGATGGAACGACCGGTCGGCCGATCCTCCGTATACACCGTGGCCGGTCCGGTCCGCTTCTGTTCGAATGTCGTCTGCATCGTCACAACCCTTGCTTCGCTGCCAACAGCCGCACGCTTTTGCACGGCATGACCTAGCGCCTGCCGCGCGGCGGCCGCGTTCCCGGCTGGCGCCGCGATCCGGCGCGGTCACGCCGGTTGGCCTTGTGGAACGAGCGCACGCCCGTCGGCATCTGGCGGCCCTCGCTCAACATCTCGAAGCGCAGCGCGCCCGCCAGCGGCACGGCTTCGGCCAGCCTGACCTGCACCTCGTCGCCGAGGCGGTAGCCGAGCCCGGTCTTCTCGCCCGACAGCGCCTGGTGCGCCTCGTCGTAGATATAATAGTCGCGCCCGAGCGTGGAAATGGGCACGAAACCGTCGGCGCCATAGGCGGGCAGCACGATGAAGAGCCCGGCCTTGGTGACGCCGGAGACGCGGCCTGCGAATTCCTCGCCGATGCGGCCGGCGAGATGGTGGGCGATCAGCCGGTCCACCGTGTCGCGCTCGGCGGCCATGGCGCGCCGCTCGAAGGTGGAGATCTCGGCGGCGATGTCGTCAAGTGCTGCCTCCTCCTCCATGGTGATGCCGCCTTCGCCGAGCTTGAGCGAGGCCACCAGCGCGCGATGCACGATCAGGTCGGCATAGCGGCGGATCGGCGAGGTGAAGTGGGCATACTTCATCAGGTTCAGGCCGAAATGGCCGATATTGTCAGGGCTGTAGATCGCCTGACTCTGCGAGCGCAGCACCATCTCGCTGACCATCTGCTGGAACGGCTTGTCCTCGGCCTTCTTCAGGATCCCGTTGAAATGGTTGGCGCGCATGTTGCCGCCCTTGGCGAGAGAGATGTCGAGCGTGCCGAGAAATTCGCGCAGCGTCTCCTGCTTGGAAAGCGAGGGCGCATCGTGCACGCGGTAGATCAGCGACTGCTGCCGCTTCTCCAGCGTTTCGGCGGCGGCGACGTTCGCCTGGATCATCATCTCCTCGATGAGCTTGTGCGCGTCGAGCCGCGGCGGCACGACCACGCGGTCGACGGTGCCGTCCTCCTTCAGCAGGATCTTGCGCTCGGGCATGTCGAGTTCCAGCGGCTGGCGCCGATCGCGACCGACCGTCAGCACGCGGTAGGCATGCCACAAGGGCTTCAGGATCGTCTCGAGGATCGGTCCGGCCCTGTCGTCCGGCGCGCCGTCGATCGCCGCCTGCGCCTGTTGGTAGGAAAGCTTGGCCGCGCTCTTCATCATGATGCGATGGAAGGTGTGGCTCGCCTTGCGGCCTTCCTTCGAAAACACCATGCGCACGGCGAGTGCGGGGCGGTCTACGCCTTCCTTCAGCGAGCAGAGGTCGTTGGAGATCCGCTCCGGCAGCATCGGCACGACGCGGTCGGGGAAATAGACCGAGTTGCCGCGTTTCAGCGCCTCGCGGTCGAGCGCCGAACCGGGGCGGACGTAGTAGCTGACGTCGGCGATCGCCACGGTGACGATCACGCCGCCCGGGTTCTCGGGTGCCGTGTCGGCCTCGGCATAGACCGCGTCGTCATGGTCCTTGGCGTCGGCGGGGTCGATGGTGATCAGCGGCAGGTCGCGCCAGTCCTCGCGGTGCGCCATGGTGGCGGGACCGGCGTCGGCGGCTTCCTTCAGCACGCTGTCGGGGAAGACATGGGGAATGCCGTGTGCATGGATCGCGATCATCGAGATCGCCTTTTCGGAGGCGACCGAGCCGATCACCGACTTTACCTGCGCCCGCGGCAGGCCGTAGCGGCCGATGCGGAGCACGTCGATCTCGACGAGGTCGCCGTCCTTGGCTCCTGCCGTGAAATCGCTATCGACGGCAAGTTCCTCGCCGCGCTTGTCGATCGGCAGGATCCGGCCGCCGCCGTCCGGCATGGCGCGGAACACGCCCATGCCGGCATTCTTGCGCTTGTCGAGGACCTTGATGACGCGGGCCGTGTAGGCCGGGCCGCCACGGTCCTTGGCCGGGAAGATCTTGGCGAGAACCCGGTCGCCGAGGCCCGCGACCGGCGCCTTGCCGGCCGACTTGCCGACGCTCGGCTGGCGGATCGTCACGGCCGGCGCCACGCCGAGGTCGTCCAGCCATTCGGCGGGCCGGCCGATGAGATCGCCGGTGACGTCGCGGGTGGTGATGTCGAGCACGGTGACGGGGGGGAGGGCGCCGGGGCGGACCAGCGACTTGCGCCGCTTCGAAAGCAGGCCCTCTTCCTCGAAGCTCTTCAGGATCTGCTTCAACTCGACCCGCTTTTCGCCCTTGAGCCCGAATTCCTTGGAGATTTCGCGCTTGGAGGCCTTGTCCGGATGTTCGGCGATGAAGCGCAGCAGCACCTCGCGCGGCGGGATTTCGCCGTGGATCAGCGGGATCTCGGCACCCGGCGGCAGGTCGCGGCCCGCGCGGCCGGGACGCTTGCTCTGCCTCGACCGGTCGCGCGGGTCATGCGTCATTCGTCTACCTTCTTGGCGCTTGCCTTCCGGGGCTTCGCAGCAGCCTTGGCCTTCGTGCCGGCGGCCTTCTTCGTCGTCTTCGCCTTCGTGGTCTTCTCGCCGTCCGCCTTTGCGGCCGCGGTCTTCGCCTTGGCGGTCTTGGCCTTGCCCTTGGCGCCGCCACCCTTGCCGGCCTTCTCGGCGATCAACACCAGCGCCTCCTCGAGCGTCACGGCCTGCGCATCCTTGCCCTTCGGCAGCGTCGCATTGACCTTGCCCCAGTTGACATAGGGGCCGTAGCGGCCGTCGCGCACGGTGATCGGCCCGCCGTCGGGATGGTCGCCGAGCGTCTTCAGCGCCGCCGGCGTGCCGCCGCGGCCGCGGCCGCCGCCCTTGCTCTGCTTGTCGGCCAGCACCGAGACGGCGCGGTTGAGGCCGATCGAGAACACGTCCTCGATGCTCTCCACATTGGCATAGGTGCCGTCATGCAGCACGAACGGCCCGTAGCGGCCGAGCCCCGACGAGATCATCTTGCCCGTCTCGGGATGGGCGCCGATATCACGCGGCAGCGACAGCAGCGCCACCGCCTTCTCATGGTCGATGCTGTCGGGCGCCCAGCCCTTGGGCAGGCTCGAGCGCTTGGCCTCCTTGCCGTCGCCGCGCTGGACATAGGGGCCGAAGCGGCCGGAGCGCAGCGTGATCTCCTCGCCGGTGTGCGGATCCTTGCCGAGCGCCTTCGGCTCGTTGGAGACCTGGCCCTCGCCATTGGCCGCTTCCGCGCCGAAGGGGCGGGTGTAGCGGCATTCGGGATAATTGGAGCAGCCGATGAAGGCGCCGCTGCCGCGGCCGAGCTTCAAGGACAGTTTGCCGGTGCCGCAGGAGGGGCAGGCGCGCGGATCGCCGCCATCCTCGCGCTTGGGGAAGGCAAGCGGTGCGAGGATCTCGTTCAGCGCATCCAGCACGTTGGTGACGCGCAGTTCCTTGGTGTCGTCGATCTGTGCGATGAAGTCCCGCCAGAAGTCGCGCAGCACGTCCTTCCAGTTCAGTTCGCCGGCCGAGATCTGGTCGAGCTTCTCTTCCAGGGACGCGGTGAAGTCGTATTCGACATAGCGGGTGAAGAAGCTTTCGAGGAAAGCCGTCACCAGCCGTCCCTTGGCCTCGGGGATCAGCTTGCGCTTGTCGATCGTGACATATTCGCGATCGCTGAGCGTCTTCAGCGTCGCCGAATAGGTGGAGGGCCGGCCGATGCCGAGTTCTTCCATCTTCTTGATCAGCGAGGCTTCGGAATAGCGCGGCGGCGGTTCGGTGAAGTGCTGGCTGGCGTTGATCTTCTGCTTTGCGAGGGCTTCGCGCGCATTGATCTCCGGCAGGCGGCCGTCGTCGTCGCCGTCGTCCGATTGCTCGCCGTCTTCCTTCTGGTCCGTATAGGCGGCGATGAAGCCGTCGAAGCGGATGACGGAACCCGTGGCGCGCAGGCCCGCATGCCTGCCGCCATTGTCCGCGTCGATCTCGACGGTGGTGCGCTCGATCTCGGCCGACGCCATCTGGCTGGCGATGGCACGCTTCCAGATCAGGTCGTACAGCCGCGCCTGGTCCGGGTCGAGGAACCGGCGGACCTGATCGGGCACGCGGTTGAAATCGGTCGGCCGCACCGCCTCGTGCGCTTCCTGGGCGTTCTTCGCCTTGGTGGAGTAGAAGCGCGCCTTTTCCGGCACGTAGCGGTCGCCGAACTGGTCGCCGATGGCGCGGCGGGCCGCATCGATCGCCTCGGGCGCCATCTGCACGCCGTCGGTACGCATGTAGGTGATGAGACCGACGGTCTCGCCGCCGATGTCGACGCCCTCATAAAGCCGCTGCGCCACCTGCATGGTGCGCGAGGAGGAGAAGCCAAGCTTGGAGGAGGCCGCCTGCTGCAACGTCGAGGTGGTAAACGGCGGCGCCGGATTGCGCCGCGTCGGCTTGGCCTCGACGCTCTCGACGCGGTAGGCCGCGCCCTCGAGCAGGTCCTTCAGCCGGTTGGCTTCCTCGCCGTTGCCGACTGCGCGGGGTGGCAGGCGCTTGCCGTCGGCCGAGACGAGCTTCGCCTCGAACTCGTCGCCGCGCGGCGTCTTCAGGAGCGCCGACAGGTTCCAGTATTCCTCGGAGACGAAGCGCTCGATCTCGGCCTCGCGGTCGCAGACGAGCCTCAGCGTCACCGACTGTACGCGGCCGGCCGACCGCGCGCCCGGCAGCTTGCGCCACAGCACCGGCGACAGGTTGAAGCCGACGAGGTAGTCCAGCGCGCGGCGGGCGAGATAGGCATCGACCAGCGACATGTCGATGTCGCGCGGCGCCTTCATCGCGTCGAGCACCGCCGATTTGGTGATGGCGTTGAAGACGACGCGCTTGACCGGCTTGTCGCCGATCACCTTCTTCTTCCGCAGAAGGTCCAGCACGTGCCAGGAGATCGCTTCGCCCTCGCGATCCGGGTCGGTCGCAAGGATCAGGCCGTCGGAGGATTTCACCGCGTCGGCGATGTCCTTCATGCGCTTGGCTGCCGAGCTGTCGACCTCCCAGGACATTTCGAAGTCCTCGTCGGGACGCACGGATCCATCCTTGGCCGGCAGGTCGCGAACGTGGCCGACGGAGGCGAGCACCTTGTAGCCCGAACCCAGATACTTGTTGATCGTCTTGGCCTTGGCAGGCGATTCCACCACTACAACATTCATCGTCGTTCTCTGTGCCGGGGGCCGTTCCCGGCGGGATGGCCCTTCTGATTAGCGATGCGCGCCGGCGTTGTCTTGGCCCTCGAAATGAACAGGGAAAACGTCCCGGTCAAGAGGAAGGGCCAAAATAACTGGCGTTCAGGGTATGCAACCTAAGAGGGTCCTTGAGTGTGTTGCAATTTAAAATAAAGGTTGTATCGTCTTCAGGGAGTGAAAGCTGCGGCGATGACGTGCGGCTGCGCAACGGTATTCGGACAGGATGTGGAAATGAATACCAAACCCATCATTGCGGCGCCTCCCACCGGGCGGACGCAGGAGAACGTGGCCTATATTCGCCAGATGCTCGGCGAGCTTCGCGCCGTCGCCGACATGGAGGGCGCGGAGATGCTGCGCTACCTGATCGAGATGGCCTATGTCGAGGCGGGGGACATCCAGTCGGGCGTGCGGCCGCTGTCAATCGGCGGCGATCGAGACAAGGCCGCCGGGGTGCCGGTGAAGGCGGCCGGCAAGATCCAGTTCTAGGAGAACGAGATAGACGCTCGCGGCCGGCAGCTCCGTGTGGCGGATGATTTCGTCGATCTCGACGGGCGTGGGGCCGAGCGCGGAGGCGATCCGGCCTCGGTCGCCGTCGCTGGGAGGCAGGGTGACGTCCTCGCGCGGTGGCTCGTCGGCGCCGACCGGTCCTGAAAACAGGTCCGGTTCGCGCAGCGGCGCCAGCGCGTCCAGGATGTCGGCCGCCCCCGTCGTCACGATCGCACCATCCTTCAACAGGGCATTCGTCCCGTGGGCGCGCGGATCCAGCGGCGAACCGGGCACGGAAAAGACGAGGCGGCCGAAATCGGCGGCATTGCGCGCGGTGATCAGCGAGCCGGAACGGTTGGCCGCCTCGACGACCACGAGCCCCAGGCCGATGCCGGCGATCAGCCGGTTGCGGCGCGGAAAATCGCGCGCCCTTGGCTCCCAGCCGAACGGCATCTCGCTGACGGCGAGGCCGTTGCCGGAGGCGATCTCCTCCAGGAGCCCGACGTTCTCGGGCGGGTAGGGCCGGTCGAGGCCGCCTGCCAGCGCCGCGATCGTGCCCGTGGCAAGGCTGGCGCGATGGGCGGCCGTATCGATCCCGCGGGCAAGCCCGGAGACGACGGCATAGCCGGCGGCGCCGAGGTCCCTTGCCAGCATGCCGGCGAACTTTGCGCCAGCGATCGATGCGTTGCGGGAGCCGACGATGCCGACGGCGAGGTCCGAGGCGATCTTCCGGTTGCCCTTCGTCGCCAGCAACGGCGGCGCACCGTCGATCTTGCGCAGGAGTGCCGGATAGTCCGGCTCGCCGATGCCGACAAAGGCCGCGCCGTGCCGCTCCGCCATGTCGAGTTCGCGCTCGGCGTCGGCGCGGCTCGCGATTCGGATCGCCCGGACGGCGCCGCCGCGGCGCGAAAGCTCCGGCAGCATCTCCAGCGCCGCCTCGGCCGTGCCGAAATGGTTGATCAGGTCGCGGAAGGTGACCGGGCCGACATTGTCGCTGCGGATCAGCCGCAGCCAGGCGATCCTCTGTCTGTCCGAAAGCGCAATTCCCTGCCTGCCTGCGCCCTCGGACATCTGCCCCTCTTGTCCTAGCCCTTGCTGCCGATCCTGCTCTCGGTGCCGTTGATCAGGCGCACGATGTTGGCGCGGTGCTTCCACCACGAGATCGCGCTCATGACGGCGAACAGCAGTGCAACCTTCTCGTTCCCCGAAAACCACAATACAACCGGAGTGGCGGCCATTGCAACCAGGGCGGAAAGGGAGGAGTAGCGGCTGATGAAGGCGACCGCGAGCCAGATCGCGGCGAAGACGGCCAGCATGAACGGAACCAGCCCGAGCAGCACGCCGAGATAGGTGGCGACGCCCTTGCCGCCCTTGAAGCCGAGCCAGGCGGGATAGAGGTGGCCGAGGAAGGCGGCAAGGCCGGCGGCGATGCCGGCATCCAGCCCCCATCGCGAGGCGATCGCCGCCGCGGTCGTCCCCTTCAGCGCATCCAGCAGCAGCGTGGCGGCGGCGAGTTTCCTGTTGCCGGTGCGCAGCACGTTGGTGGCGCCGATATTGCCGGATCCGATCTGCCGCACGTCGCCGAGCCCGGCCATCCGGGTCAGGATCAGGCCGAAGGGAATGGAGCCCAGAAGATAGCCGAAGGCGAGGCTCAGAAGCGTCGGCAGCGCTGCAAGCTGCCAGGTCAGGATGTCAGACACTCTAGTGTTTCCCCCGAGATTGCCGATCTGTCGTGTCTTGCCGCAGCCTTGCGATGCCCCTCATCCGGCTGCCGCCACCTTCTCCCCGCAGGCGGGGAGAAGGACGTTCCTAGCAACGCTCGTCACAAGCTGCCGCAGCGGTTCGGCGATGTCCCTTCTCCCCGTTCACGGGGAGAAGGTGGCGGCAGCCGGATGAGGGGCAAACGTCTGTATTCGCCCAGTCCAGCTCCAAGTCAGCCGTTACCGCCCGATATGCACGAGCTTGCCCGCAACATAGGTGCTGACCGCGCGTCCCGTAAAGCGGGCATCCTCGAACGGGGTGTTCTTGGAGCGCGAGATGAAGCGGTCCTTGGTGGCGAGCCATGGTTCGTCGATGTCGATCAGCACGATGTCGGCGACCGCGCCGGCCTTCAGGCTGCCGGCGTCGAGGCCGAAGATCCGGGCGGGGCGGGTCGACATGGCGTCGATCAGGCGCGTCAGCGAGACCTCGCCGCTGTGATGCAGGCGAAGCGCTGCGGGAAGCATCGTCTCCAGCCCGATCGCCCCGTCGGCCGCCTCCGCAAAGGGCAGCCGCTTGGTGTCGACGTCCTGCGGATCGTGCGAGGAGACGATGATGTCGATCGTTCCGTCGGCGAGCGCCTGCACCATGGCGGTGCGGTCGTCCTCTCCGCGCAGGGGGGGCGAAAGCTTGAAGAAGGTGCGGTATTCGCCGATGTCGTTCTCGTTCAGCGTCAGGTGGTTGACCGAGATGCCGCAGGTGACGTTGGCGCCGCGGGTGCGGGCCACCCGTATCGCCTCGGCCGATTCCGGAACGGAGATCTGGGCGGCGTGGTAGGCCGCACGCGTCAGGGTGGCGAGCCGCAGGTCGCGTTCCAGCGGAATGACCTCCGCCTCGCGCGGCGTGCCCGACAGGCCGAGCCAGCTTGCGAGCAGTCCCTCGTTCATCACCCCGCCGGCGCCAAGGTGTTCGTCGCGGGTCTCGAGCGCGATCACCGCGCCGAATTCGCGGGCATAGGTCATCGCCCGGCGCAGCACCTGCGCGTCGTGGATCGCCTGGCGGCCATTGGTGAAGGCGACGGCGCCGGCTTCCCGCAACAGGCCGAACTCCGTCATCTCGGTGCCGGCCAGTCCCTTGGTCAGGGCGGCGGCCGGATGCACATGCACCAGCGCCTTGTCGCGCGCCGTCTTCAGCACGTATTCGACCAGCGCGATGTCGTCGATCACCGGATCGGTGTCGGGCATCATGATGAAGGTCGTAATCCCGCCCGCGGCCGCCGCGCGCGATGCGGATTCGATCGTCTCGCGGTGCTCGGCGCCCGGTTCGCCGACGAACACCCGGGCATCGACCAGACCGGGTGCTGCGACGAGGCCGGTGCCGTCGACGATGTCGGCGCCCTCGGGCGCGCCCTGGTTCTGCGCGGCCTTGCCGGCAGCCGCGATGCGGCCGTCCTTGACGACGATCGTGCCGGTTTCGTCCATGCCTTGCGAGGGATCGATGATGCGGACGTTCTTGATGACGGTCGGGCGGGTCATGCGCGCGATCCCTGGTTCTGCGAGACGAGGAGGGTTTCCATCACCGCCATGCGGACGGCGACGCCCATTTCCACCTGCTGTTCGATGACGCTCTGGGGGCCGTCGGCGATCTCCGAGGCGATCTCCACGCCCCGGTTCATCGGGCCGGGATGCATCACCAGCGCATCCTCCCTGGCCGCCTTCAACTTCTCGGCGTCGAGCCCGAAATAGCGGAAGTACTCGCGCACCGAGGGCACGAAGGCGCCCGACATGCGCTCGCGTTGCAGCCTGAGCATCATCACCACGTCGGCGTCCTTCAGGCCTTCCTCCATCGAGTGGTAGACCTCCGCGCCCATCTGGGCGATGCCGTTCGGCAGCAGCGTCGCCGGCGCCACGACCCGTACGCGGGCGCCCATCGCATTGAGCAAAAGGATGTTGGAGCGGGCGACGCGCGAATGCAGCACGTCGCCGCAGATGGCGACGATGATGCGCGACAGCTTGCCCTTGGCGCGGCGGATCGTCAGTGCGTCGAGCAGCGCCTGGGTGGGATGCTCGTGCTGCCCGTCGCCGGCGTTGACGACCGAGCAGGATACCTTCTGGGCGAGCAGGGCGGCCGCACCGGCAGACGAGTGGCGCACCACGAGCACGTCCGGGTGCATGGCGTTCAGCGTCATCGCCGTGTCGATCAGCGTCTCGCCCTTCTTCACCGAGGAATTGCCGACCGACATGTTCATCACGTCCGCGCCGAGCCGTTTCCCGGCGAGTTCGAAGGAGGACTGCGTCCGCGTCGAGGCTTCGAAAAACAGATTGATCTGGGTGAGGCCCCGCAATGTCGAGGTCTTCTTTTCCCGCTGCCGGCTGATCTCGACGGCCGCGTCCGCCTTGTCGAGCAGGAAGTTGATTTCCGGCTCGGGCAATCCCTTGATGCCGAGCAGGTGGCGATGCGGAAAGGAATCCATGGGGGTCGCCTCGATGTCGTGAATACGCGGGGTCTATAGAGGCTATGCCGCCATGCGGCAAGGCGGCCGCACCGCCCGGCCGGCGGATCGCGTTTGTTTTCAAGCATTCTTTCGGGGTACGGCGGTTGCGTCCCCGTTTCGCGGGCCGCGCAGTTAGGATAGAACGCCAGCATGACTCAGATGACCCGGACCGAACAAGCTCTTGCAGACCTGAACCAGCCGAAGCTGTGGACGGGCATCAACGCCTACCGGTCCGATCCGCTGCTCGTCGACGGCACGGCCGCGCTGCCCAAGGGCCTGCGGGACGAGTTCGACGCGCTCGGCCGCTACGTGACTGCCCCCGAGGCGCAGGAACTGGCGCGGATGGCCAACGAATCGCCGCCGCAGCTGCGAACGCACGGCCCGCGCGGCGAGCGCCTCGACGTGGTCGATTTCCATCCGGCATGGCACGCGTTGATGCGCCGCTCGATGGGCAACGGCTTGCATTCGTCGATCTGGGAGAACCTTCCCGACGAAAAGGGCAGGGCACACAAGGCGCGCGCCGTCCGCTTCTATCTTTCGGCGCAGCTCGAATGCGGCCATCTCTGCCCGCTGACGATGACGAGCGCTTCGGTCGCCGCCATTTCCGCCTCTCCGGTGGTGCAGCGCGAATGGGCCGGCCGTATCCTGTCGCGCAAGTACGACAGCACCAACCGCCCGGCCATGCAGAAGAGCGCCATCACCATCGGCATGGGCATGACGGAGAAGCAGGGCGGCACCGACGTGCGCGCCAACACCTCGACCGCCGAGCGGGTGGGCGAGGGCATCTACCGTCTCAGCGGCCACAAGTGGTTCATGTCGGCGCCGATGAGCGACGCCTTCGTCATGCTGGCGCAGACGCGCGACGGCATCGGCTGCTTCCTCGTCCCGCGCCTGCTGGAGGACGGCACCGCCAACGGACTGCGCTTCCAGCGGCTGAAGGACAAGATCGGCAACCGCTCCAACGCATCGTCCGAGGTCGAGTTCAACGACACCTTCGGCTTCCTTCTCGGGGCGCCGGATGCCGGCATCCGCACCATCCTCGACATGGTGACGCTGACCCGGCTCGATTGCGCGCTCGCTTCCAGCGGTATCATGCGCGCCTCGCTGGCGGAGGCCGTGCACCATGCGCGCGGGCGCAAGGCGTTCGGCAAGACCCTCGTCGAACAGCCGATCATGACGCGCGTGCTCGCCGACATGGCGCTCGACGTCGCGGCGGCGACCGCCCTGTCGCTGCGCCTCGCTGAGGCCTTCGACCGCGCGCCGGTCAGCGGCGACGAGGCGGCTTACGCCCGGGTGATGACGCCGGTGACGAAATACTGGTGCTGCAAGATCGCGCCTGCGCTGATCTACGAGGCGATGGAGTGCATCGGCGGCAGCGGCTATGTCGAGGAGCGCCCGATCGCCCGCCACTACCGCGAGGCCCCGGTCAATGCGATCTGGGAGGGCTCGGGCAACGTGATGGCGCTGGACGTGCTGCGCGTGCTGTCGCGAGGCAAGGACCTGTTCGAATCCGTCTTCGCCGGCATTGCCCGCGACCTCGGTCCCTCGGGGCGCAAGACGGTCGAGGTGCTGCGCGCGGCAACCTCCTTGTGCGAGCGCGACGAGGGGGCGGCGCGCATGCTGGTCGAGCAACTGGCGCTTTCGGCCGCCGCCGCCGAACTGAACCGCATCGGCGCCGGACGCATCGCCGACGCCTTCCTCGAGACGCGGCTGGCCGCGGGCTGGCGCTCGACCTACGGCATGCTCGATTCGCGCTTCGATTCGGCCTACATCGTCGACCTGCTCTATCCGGCGGCGTAGGCGGTCAGCGTCAGCACCAGCGGAATGGTGAGGAACGACGCCGCCGTCTGCAGCGTCGCGACGGAGGCGTAGAGCGGTGCGTCGCCACCCATCTGCTTGGCCAGGAGATAGCCGTTCATCGCCGTCGGCACGCTGGCGCCGAGCGCGACCACGAGCAGCGCATTGCCCTCTATCCCGAGAAGCCACGCCGCGCTCACCATGACGAGCGGCATCGCGAACAGCTTCAGGGCGACGGAGATCAGGGCCGGCCCGCTCGGCCGCAGGGCGTCGCCGACATGCAGGCCCGCGCCGACCATGATCAGGCCGAGGCTCAGCGAGGCTTCCGCCATCAGGTTGATCGTCTCCATCACCGGCGCATAGAGATGGATGCCGAGCAGGTTGAAGAGCGTTCCGAGGGCGGACGAGAGAATCAGCGGGTTCGTCAGGATCCGCACGAGGAAGCTGCGCACGTCGCGCGCGCCGCCGCCGAACCAGACGAGGATGCCGATATTGTAGAAATTGATCGGGATGATGATCAGCGTCATGATCAGCGCCAGCATCCCGATCCCTTCCTGGCCGTAGAGCTTGCCCGCGGCGGCGAGCGCCATGAACCCGTTCCAGCGCGTCGAGGTCTGGAAGACCGTGGTGAAGGAGGCGCGGGAAACGCCGGCCCTGCGAAACAGCGGCCAGGCGAGAAGGATCGCCGCCGACATCAGCGTCACCGCGCCGATCGAGGCGATGGAGAGCGCGCCCGCTTCCATGCCGGCGAAATCGGCCTGCGCGAGGGTGGCGAACAGGAGCGCCGGAAACAGGACGTAGAAGCCGAGCTGCTCCAGTCCCAGCCACAGCCCGTCGTCGATCTTCCGCCATCGCTTGAGCGCGGTGCCGAGCATGACGAGCAGGAAGACGGGGATGATGCTTTCGAAGACGACGAGCATAGCAGGACCGGTATGCGAGACAATCGGCCTCTCATTTCACGGACGGGCGAAAACGGCAATCCTGAAGCTCGGTTTTGTCGGCGGCGGCCTCGCTCTGATGGGCGCCGGCGCTGCGGCCGCGCAGGGGCGTCGATGTGGAAATTAACCTTGATCCGGGGTTTCCGTTGCGCGCCCGCGGCGATCGATGGAAGGTGCCGTTATTAATGCATTGTTAACCATCGGGGACGGCACGATGCCGAAATCGGTCCTGACCGCGGCCATGACGGCCTTCTTTGCAGCGCTGGCGCTGGACATCGCCGTGCCGGCGGCCGTGTTGATCGGCCTGGTCGCCGTTCGCGAACTCGGGCTGGAATTCGGCGACATCTTCATAGGCGAGGAGAGAACGGCATGAAGTGGTTCCTGATCCTCTGGGCCGGCCCGATCGCGTTGCTCGGCAGCTGGTACGGGCTGTCCTACTACGACATGAGCTTCGGCATCTTCATGCTGACCCGCGACGCCCACGACCTCGTCTTCCGCATCTACGGCAACGTTCTGGGCATTCCGCCGGAAACGATCCCGCCGCTCGTCGCGCGCGCCATCGCCGTCGACAGCCTGTTCGTCTTCGCCATCATCGCCTTCCGCAGGCGAAAGCAGATCGTCGCATGGTGGCGCCGCAGTCGTGCGGCCGGGCAGGCCGCGTCCGCTCAGGACCTGCCGAGTGCCGAGAGCCTGTCGAGCGCGCCCTGAAGGATGAAGGAGGCGGCGGCCGAATCGATCCGCTCCGCCCGCTTCTTCCGCGACACGTCCATTTCTATGAGGGTCCGTTCGGCCGCGACCGTGGAAAGCCGCTCGTCCCAGTAGACGAAGGGAATGTCGGTCCGCTCGCTCATCGAGCGCACGAAGGCGCGTGTCGCCTGCACGCGCGGACCGGCGCTGCCGTCCATGTTGACAGGCAGGCCGATGACGAAGGCTGCGACCTTTTCCTGCTCGGCGAAGGAAAGCAGCGTCTCCGCGTCGATCCCGAACTTCACCCGCTTCAGCACCGGCCGCGGCGTCGCCAGCCGGCGTCCGAGGTCGGAGACCGAAAGGCCGATCGTCTTCGTGCCGAGGTCGAGGCCTGCGATCGGCTGGCGCGGTTCGAGGATGGCCGCAAGTTCTTCGATCGTCACCGTCGCCATGGCGGGCTCACCGTTTGCGGACGAATTCGGTGCGCAGCACCAGGCCCTTGACCGCCTCGTGGCGGCAGTCGATCTCCTCCGGATTTTCGGTGAGGCGGATCGACCTGATGACCGTGCCCTGCTTCAGGGTGGTGCTGGTGCCCTTGACCTTGAGGTCCTTGACGAGCGTGACGGCATCGCCGTCGGCAAGCAGGTTGCCGGCCGAATCGCGCGCTACCGGCTGCTTCGCGGCGGCCGCTGCGGCCACTTCGGAGGCCGGACGCCAATCTCCCGTTGCTTCGTCGTAGACATACTCGTCGTCATCCGTGGCCATGCTTGTCTCCGTCAAGAAGCTTGGTTATTGCTGGAGCCAGGCGCATTGTCCGGACCGGGTTCCATGATCGTCATGCGCCCGCCATCGATACGGCTTTCCTCGACCCCAAAGCGGGTCTTCTGCGCAACCGGGCTGTCGACGTGCGCGCCATGCTCTATGTCATTTGATGGCAGAAGTACAACGGGAGAATATCATGAAGATCACCTGGCTCGGCCACGCCGCGTTCCGGATCGAGACGGGCAAGGCGAAGATCCTGATCGATCCGTTCTTCACCGGCAATCCCTCCTTCGATGCCGGAAGGCGCAAGGAGGCGACCGCCGGCCTGACCCATATCCTGCTCACCCACGGCCACGGCGATCACGTCGGCGACACGGTCGCGATCGCCAAGGAGACGGGCGCCACGGTACTCGCCAATGCCGACCTCGCATCCTGGCTCGGCACAAAGGGGGTGAAACGGCTCGAGGCGGGCAACACCGGCGGCACCATCCATTTCGACGGCTTCTCGACCACCTTCGTCAACGCGCTGCATTCCTCCGCGCAGGTCACCGAGGATGGCGTCTCCCATTCGCTCGGCAGCGCCAACGGCCTGGTCCTGCATTTCGAGGACGAGCCGACACTCTACCACATGGGCGACACCGACATCTTCTCCGACATGGCGCTGGTGCATGAACTGCACGGACCGGAGATCGGGCTGGTGCCGATCGGCGACCGCTTCACCATGGGCGGTGCGGTGGCGGCGCTTGCCTGCCAGCGCTATTTCAAGTTCGGCACCGTCATCCCCTGCCACTACGGCTCCTTCCCGATCATCGACCAGACGGCCGACACCTTCGTGACCGCGATGGACGGGGCGAAGACCAAGGTCGAGGTGCCGAAGGTCGGCGAAGTCGTGTCGCGGTAGAGACAGCGCCGCCCCGATCGCGTGCCTTCGAGAAACGGCTCCGCAACAGGCTTCCGGTGCTCCCGCCGCCGGCAGCCGACATTCCCCCGTTGCGCAGCCGGGGCACTCTCATTATAGCGGGAGTGAAATTTCCGACCGGAGAATGCCGATGTCTGTCGATCTTGCCACCGTCAAGCGGGTGGCCCACCTTGCCCGTATCGCGGTCAGCGAAGAAGAAGCCCAGCGCATGATGGGCGAACTGAACGGCATCCTCGGCTTCGTCGAGCAACTGGGCGAGGTCGACGTATCAGGCGTCGAGCCCATGACCTCGGTGATGCCGATGGCCATGAAGGAACGGGACGACCGCGTCACCGACGGCGACAAGGCAGACGACGTTGTCGCCAATGCGCCCGTGTCCGACCGCAACTTCTTCCTCGTGCCGAAGGTCGTGGAGTAAGCCCTTGGCCTTCACGATCGCCGTCGAAAGCCCGCTTCAGGACGAGGTGCGCGCGCTCATTGCCGAACTCAACGCGGTGCTGCTGACGCTGTCGCCACCCGAGGCCTGCTACCACCTGAGCGTGGAGCAGATGGCCGAGCCCGGCGTGACCGTCTGGATCGCCCGCGACGAGGACGGTGGCGTGGTCGGCTGCGGCGCGCTGAAGCGGCATTCGGCCGAAACCGGCGAGGTGAAGCGGATGTACACCCGGCCGCAATGGCAGGGCAGGGGTATCGGCCGGGCGATCCTGGCCGAGATCGTCGCCGCCGCCGAAGCGGACGGGATCGGCGAACTCGTGCTCGAGACCGGCGATCGGCATCCGGCCGCCTGGGCGATCTACGAGAAAGCCGGCTTCACCCGCTGCGGCCCTGTTCTCGATTATCCCGAAAGCCCGTATTCGATATTCTACCAGAAGCAGCTTGGACGTTCCTCCAGCGCTGCGTGACCCGAAAAAAGATAGAGCCATGACCGACCTGACCCGCCTGACCATTGCCGAAGCCCGCGAGAAGCTCGGCGCCAAGGAGATCACCGCCGTCGAGCTGACGGACGCCTATCTTTCCGCGATCGACGCGGCCAACGAGACGCTGAACGCCTATGTCACGGTCACGCCCGAGAAGGCGCGCGGGATGGCGAAGGCGTCGGACGCCCGCATCGCCGAGGGCAAGGCCGGCGCGCTGGAAGGCATCCCGCTCGGCATCAAGGACCTGTTCGGCACCCGCGACGTCCATACCCAGGCCTGCAGCCACATCCTCGACGGCTTCAGGCCGAAATACGAATCGACCGTCACCCAGAACCTGTGGAACGACGGCGCGGTCATGCTCGGCAAGCTGAACATGGACGAGTTCGCCATGGGTTCGTCCAACGAGACGTCCTACTATGGCCCGGTGAAGAACCCCTGGCGCGCCGAGGGCTCCAATCTCGACCTCGTGCCCGGCGGCTCCTCGGGCGGTTCGGCCGCAGCCGTCGCCGCCTTCCTCTGCGCCGGCGCGACCGCGACCGATACCGGCGGCTCGATCCGCCAGCCCGCGGCCTTCACCGGAACCGTCGGCATCAAGCCGACCTACGGCCGCTGCTCGCGCTGGGGCGTGGTGGCGTTCGCCTCCTCGCTCGACCAGGCCGGCCCGATCGCGCGCGACGTGCGCGATGCGGCGATCCTCCTGAAGTCGATGGCATCGGTCGACGCCAAGGATACGACCTCGGTCGACCGGCCGGTGCCGGACTACGAGAAGGCCATCGGTCAGTCGGTCAGGGGCATGAAGATCGGCATCCCCAGGGAATACCGCGTCGACGGCATGCCCGAGGAGATCGAGGCGCTGTGGCAGCAGGGCATCGCCTGGCTGAAGGAGGCCGGCGCCGAGATCGTCGACATCACCCTGCCGCACACGAAATACGCGCTGCCGGCCTACTACATCGTGGCCCCCGCTGAGGCGTCCTCGAACCTCGCCCGCTACGACGGCGTGCGCTACGGCCTGCGCGTCGACGGCAAGGACATCGTCGACATGTACGAGAAGACCCGCGCCGCCGGTTTCGGCACGGAGGTCAAGCGCCGCATCATGATCGGCACCTATGTGCTCTCGGCCGGCTACTACGACGCCTACTACCTGCAGGCGCAGAAGGTCCGCACGCTGATCAAGCGCGACTTCGACCTTGCCTTCGACGCCGGCGTCGACGCGATCCTGACGCCGGCGACCCCGTCTTCGGCCTTCGGTATCGCCGACGAGGACCTCGCTGCCGATCCGGTCAAGATGTACCTGAACGACATCTTCACGGTGACGGTGAACATGGCGGGCCTCCCCGGCATCGCCGTCCCCGCCGGCCTCGACCACAAGGGCCTGCCGCTCGGTCTGCAACTGATCGGCAAGCCTTTCGAGGAAGAGACCCTGTTCAAGACCGCCCACGTCATCGAGCAGGCCGCCGGCCGGTTCGCGCCGAAGAAGTGGTGGTAGGGGAACCGCCCGCATTGCTTGCGGGCGTGACACCGTGCGGTGCGGTGTGATAGGCTTCGTTGCATGCGAAAGGTGCAGCAAAAGCCCGATCATGACAACATCGCCGCCGGCCCCCTCGGTGGTGACGCCGACCATGGCGAATGGGCGGTAGCCAAGATCGAGGCTGCGCTGGCAGAGGCCAAGGCGCGCCCCGAATCGCGCATTCCGGAGGACGAAGTCTGGAAGATGCTCGGTCTTGAACCTTAGCTTCTCGTCCCGTGCCCTTGCCGACCTGACAGCAATTCGCAAATTCATCGCGAAGGACGATGCCATCGCTGCCGATCGGGTCGTCGTGCGCATACTGCAGTCGATAGCCATGCTGAGACACTTTCCGACCCTCGGTCGGGACGGACGCGTGCCGGAGACGCGCGAACTGCCGATCGTTCGGCTTCCGTATTTTGCCGTCTATCATTTCCCGGTTGAGAGGGAGATCGAGGTGATCGCGATTGTCCATGAGCGACGAAGATTCCCGTAATGCGTGCCCCTCTCGCCAACCATCGATTCGAATGCTTTGATGCCGCCGAACAGGGGCAGGCTGGATGATGACCATTCGATATGCACATAGCGAAGACGTGCCCGCATTGGCCGAAGTCGGCATGCGGGCCTGGGAACAGGCGGTGACGGGGGTCGCCGACCTGAATGCCCTGCGCGACAATGCCCGCAACGCCTTCCTGCAGTTCCTGTCGGCGAACTGGGTCAAGGTGATCGTCGCCGAAGACGGCGGGCGCATCGCCGGCTGGGCCGCGCGCGAGAAACTCAACGAGGAGATCACCGACCTCTGGGTCGATCCCGCCCTGCAGCGCCGCGGCGTCGGTTCGGCCCTTCTTGGCGCGATCGAGGACGAGATGCGCCGGTCGGATGTCGAGACCGCGGACCTGCAGACCCATGCCCGCAACACGCCCGCGCTCGCCTTCTTCCGCAACCGGGGCTATTCGGTGAACTGGCTATCTGTCGCCTATTCGCCGAAGCTCGACCGCGACGTGGAATCGGTCGGCCTGCGCCGGCAGCTCATCGAGGACCAGCCGATCGGCTACGGGCCGGGCGGATTCTAGGCACCTCTCGGTAACGCCGCAGTGAGTGAGCGGACATGCGCGGCCGAGGCCGCGCATGCCGTCGTCAGCGGTTGTCCGGTTGCGCGCGCACCAGCACCAGTCCGCGCTGGGTGATGCGGTACGGTCTGCCGCCTTGCGAGGCGATGCATTTGCGCCGCTTCAGCTTGCGGAAGAGCTCCATGTCCAGGCCGCCGGCGCGCCAGCCGTCCCGCGTGATGCAGTGGACATTGAGGATGGCCCGGGACTGGTCCCGTTCGAGTTCGATCCTGCCGCCCTGGGCGAGCAGGTGGAGAATGCGCTGTTCGGCGCGTGAAATATCCATTGTCGTTGAAGTCCGAGAGGCGTTCGAGAGAACGCAAAAAAAACGTTGCCGCCAGACGAAGGTCGGCGGGGCTGAAACGTTTTTCTGGCCCGTGCGCGCAAGCGAAGTTTGCGGGCAGGGCCCTCAGCGGGTCTCAGACATAGAGAACATAAAGGCTCCGATAGAACGGTCGATTTCTAGGAAGCCGGGCCGACGTCGTCAATGGCCGAGCGACTGGAGCATATCGGGCACAAGATCCGGGTTCGCGATCAGGGCGATACCGAGGGCAACATGCAGGGCGAGGAGCACCGGCAACGCCGTCCGGAACGGCTCTTTGCGTGTCTTGTGGCGAAACATGCGCTGGGCCGCGACCGCCCCGAGGCTGCCGCCGAGGGCGGCGAGGCCCAGAAGCGTGCTTTCCCGAACCCGCCGGCCGCCGGCGCGGGCCGCCTGCTTGTCCCGCCAGAAGACAAGGAACGTCAGGACATTGATCGCACCAAGGACGGCGGCAACAGACAGGGCACTCATGCCGTGAGTGCTTACCCGATGCCGGTTAACGCATCGCTTGGGGTTTTGACGAGGGTGCTGTTGTCAGGGGCGGAGCCGATAGGGTGAAAGCCTTGCGCCGCCTGCCCATATGGTCTACCGACACAGTTCGAAAATCAGCCATTCCGAAGCGATATTCAAGAGCTTGTCCATGACCATCGTCGACGTCCGCACCCCCGATCCGAAACGCTTCATCCCCGGCGCCACCGGCGACTGGGAGGTGATCATCGGCATGGAGGTGCACGCCCAGGTCACCAGCAATTCCAAGCTTTTCTCGGGCGCTGCGACCGTGTTCGGCAACGCGCCGAATGCCAACGTCTCGCTTGTCGACGCGGCCATGCCCGGCATGCTGCCTGTTATCAACGAAGAATGCGTGCGCCAGGCAATCCGTACCGGCCTCGGGCTGAAGGCGAAGATCAACAACCGCTCGATCTTCGACCGCAAGAACTATTTCTACCCCGACCTGCCGCAGGGCTACCAGATCTCGCAATACAAGGACCCGATCGTCGGCGAGGGCCAGATCGTCATCTCGCTCGGGCCCGATCGCCAGGGCAATTTCGAGGACATCGAGATCGGCATCGAGCGCCTGCATCTGGAGCAGGACGCCGGCAAGTCGATGCACGACCAGCATCCCACCATGTCCTATGTCGACCTGAACCGCTCCGGCGTGGCGCTGATGGAGATCGTCTCCAAGCCGGACATGCGCTCGTCTGACGAGGCCAAGGCCTACATGACCAAGCTGCGCTCGATCGTGCGCTATCTCGGCACCTGCGACGGCAACATGGACGAGGGCTCGATGCGCGCCGACGTCAACGTTTCCGTGCGCCGGCCGGGCGAGGGCTTCGGCACGCGCTGCGAGATCAAGAACGTCAACTCGATCCGCTTCATCGGCCAGGCGATCGAATATGAGGCCCGCCGCCAGATCGGCATCCTCGAGGACGGCGGCACGATCGACCAGGAGACCCGCCTGTTCGATCCGGGCAAGGGCGAGACCCGTTCGATGCGCTCGAAGGAAGACGCGCACGACTATCGCTATTTCCCCGATCCGGACCTCTTGCCGCTCGAATTCGACGACGCCTATGTCGAGGAACTGAAGCAGCACCTGCCGGAACTGCCCGACGACAAGAAGGAGCGCTTCGTGCGCGAGCTCGGCCTGTCCGTCTACGACGCCTCGGTGCTCGTCTCGGAAAAGGCGATCGCCGACTATTTCGAGGCCGTGGCAAGCGGCCGCGACGGCAAGGCTGCGGCCAACTGGGTCATCAACGACTTGCTGGGCGCCTTGAACAAGGCCGGCAAAGCCATTGAAGAGACTCCGGTTTCGCCCGGCCAGCTCGGTGGCATCATCGACCTGATCAAGGACGGCACGATCTCCGGCAAGATCGCCAAGGATCTGTTCGAGATCGTCTGGGCGGAAGGCGGCGTGCCGGCGGAGATCGTGGAAAGCCGCGGCATGAAGCAGGTGACCGACACCGGTGCGATCGAGAAGGCCGTCGACGACATCATCGCCGCCAATCCGGACCAGGTCGAGAAGGTCAAGGCCAAGCCGACGCTCGCCGGCTGGTTCGTCGGCCAGGTCATGAAGGCGACCGGCGGCAAGGCCAATCCGCAGGCCGTGCAGGCCCTCGTCAAGGCCAAGCTCGGCATCGAGGAATAGGCCCCGTGTTCTTCGTCCGAACGGCCTCGGAGCACGACCTGGCGAAAATCAGCGCGCTCCTGGCTGAGGCGTGGCATGCGACCTATGACACAGTCTACGGCGCCGACAAGGTGGCCGAGATCACCGGAAAGTGGCATTCGGTGCCGGCGCTGGCGGAGAAGCTGAAGCGCAGGGATGCCGAGTTCGTCGTCGCCGACGACGGCAAGGTGCTGGGCGGCATGGGCTATGCGGCCATGTCGAAGGGCGAACCGAAGGTCGCACTCCTGCACCAGCTCTATGTCCTGCCGCAGTTCCAGCGTCAGGGGATCGGCCGAGATCTCTTCGCCGAACTCGAGACCTGCTTCCCCGATGCGAAGGTGATGCGGCTCGAAGTCGAGCCCGGCAATGCCGCAGCGATCGCGTTCTACGAGGCGCACGGCTTTGCCCGGACGGGCGAGACCGCCCATTGCGGCCAGGACCAGTCCGGCCTGCCGGCGCTGGTCTACGAGAAGCCGCTGGGCTGACGCGGCCTGCCCATTCCTGTGGAAAAGTCGCGACCGTCACGGCGCTGTTGTCTTCGGATGATTGTTGCATCGCCGGTAATGCAATCGAGCCGGGGACCCGTGGTGACGACCGACATAACGATCCGTGAAGCCGGGCGTGGCGACCTTGCCGAGATCATCGCGCTCTTTGCCAGCGATACGGTCGGCGGACACGGTGACACGACGGCCGCCGAGGCATTTTCCGACTATGCCGCCGCTTTCGAGCAGATCGCCGCCTCGCCGTTGCAGACGCTCTATGTCGCGACCTGCGAAGGCGAGGTCGTCGGCACCTTCCAGATAGCCCTTCTGACCTCGCTGCCCGGCCGCGGCAGTTCCAGCCTGCTGCTCGAGGCCGTGCAGACGCGCGAGGACATGCGCGGGCGCGGCATCGGCGAACGGATGGTCAAATGGGCGATCGAGCAGGCGCGGGCCAGGGGTGCGGCCAAGCTCTACCTCACCTCGAACATGACGCGCGTGCGCGCCCACCGCTTTTATGAGCGCCTCGGGTTCGAGCGCAGCCATTTCGGCTTTCGCATGCCGCTGAAATGAGGGTGAACGCGGCGGAATCACTGGACAAGAAAAGTCCGGCGGGGCATAAGCGGGCATGGTATTGGTATCCGGTCGGCCCTGTGCTCGACCGGTCAGGGACGGCATCATGAACCTTCTCAAGCAGATTTTCACCTGGTGGAACGGACAGACCATCGGCACGCGTTTCCATACCTGGCGCTTCGGCAAGAAGGTGGGCGAGGACCAGTTCGGCAACGTCTATTACCAGGGCGGCGGCACCGACAGCGAGGGCCGCACCCGTCGCTGGGTGATTTACAACGGCTATGCCGAAGCCTCGGCGATCCCCGCCGGCTGGCACGGCTGGATGCACCACCGCACCGATGTTTCCCCCGCCGACGAAGACTACAAGCCGCGCGAGTGGGAAAAGAACCATCGCCCCAACGGCACCGGAACGGCGCAGGCTTATCGTCCGCCGGGCTCGCTCGCCGCCCGCGGCGAACGCCCTCGCGTCACGGGCGACTACGACGCCTGGACCCCGCGCGGCTGAACCGCTTTCGCCACATTTGACCGCTAGCGCAGACGGGCCCGGGCATTGCGCCGGGCCGATTCACATGCGGAAGACTTGAAGGGGACGGACTTGGCAGGCAGGCTGACAATCGCTTCGCGCAGTGCATGCGCGCTCGCCGCCCTCGGTGCGGCGGCCCTTGCCACGGGCACCCCCGCCGAGGCAGCCCGCATCTCCAATCCCGTCGCCGTCTTCTCCGGGCTGGACAAGATCACCGGCCGCATCACCTCGTTCGACGTCTATGTCGGCGAGACCGTGCAGTTCGGCGCCCTGCAGGTCACCCCGCGCGTCTGCTACAACCGCGACGACACGGAAGCGCAGAAGGTTGATTCCTTCGTCGAGGTCGACGAGATCACGCTGGACCGCAAGATCCGCCGCATCTTCACCGGCTGGATGTTCGCCGAGAGCCCCGGCCTCAACGCCGTCGAGCACCCCGTCTATGACGTCTGGCTGACCGAGTGCAAGATGCAGTCCGACGTGCCGCCGCCGGAAACAACGAGCGCGCAGTAGGACTCATCGGCTGCGAGAGCGACGGTCGTTTTCAAGAGCAGGGCGCCCGTTCGCTTCCGGACCAGATCGTCATCGGCATTGCGTTATTTATCGAGCCGATACACGGTTGCGGCCGGCTCGTTTCGACAGATACAGCCCCTCGTCGGCGCGTCTCAGTATGTCGCTGGAAAAGCGATCTGGTGGATCGAACTCGCTGACGCCGCCGCTGATCGTGGATTCGTAGCGCAGGTTTTCCCTGAGGGCGATGGGAACGTGCTCGCGCAGCCGCTCTGCGATTTCCAGTGCATCGTCACGATGGGTGCCGGGCATGACGACCACGAATTCGTCACCGCCGAAACGGGCGATGACATCGTTCTGACGCAGGTGCTGGCGGCACAGGCGGGCAATTTCCACGAGGGCCGCGTCACCCGCGTGATGCCCCATCTCGTCGTTCAGCCGTTTAAAATTGTCGAGATCGAAGACGAGCACCGAAGTCTGGGACTTCTCCCGTTCAAAGATCGCCAGCCGGTGATCCAGGGTCTCGATCAGCTTTCGCCGGTTGTATAGCCCGGTCAAGGCGTCTGTTTCGCTCAGTTTCTGCAGCTTTTGCTGAACCGCATGCTTCTCGGTGATATTGCTCGCGACCCAGACGACCGCAGCCTCGCCCTCGACCTGGAAATTCAGCGCCTGGACGCGACCTTCGAACCAGATCGGATGACTGGGGCCGTCGTCGCTCGCTCCCTTGACGTCGCTGCCGCTGAGTTCGTATTCGACGATATGGAGTACGCCGCTATCCAGCGCCTTCTCAATATGGTCAGCGAACCACCGTGCCTTCTCCTCCTTCAGCACTTCAAACATGCTGCGTCCGACAAGGCTGCTGCCGTCATGATAGTGCCTGAGGTCCTTGCCGCCGAAAATAGCTGCATACCGGCCACTGCGGGTGAGGATGAAGGCGGGATCGGGAAGGGAAGAAAGGATCGACATCAATTGCGGTTGCGTAAACAAGTAATCACTTTCCCACACTGCCTGACGATGCGGCCCTGGCGCAGGGCACACGCACGTGCATTGCCAAGCTGCCACGCCAGCATTTCATTTTTCTAAATGTGCAATTCTTGTGAAGTGAAAAGCAAGGATGACAATCCCCAATCACGTGAGCACCCACAACAGCCTTCGAGCCGCAACTGGCGCCAGGCGGATGTTCTCATGACCGGGCGCCCTGTCCCGGGTGCCGAAAATCAGAACGCCAGGTTCGGCGAAGCCAGCGCCTTGGAGAGCATGCACTCATAATCCGCCTTCGGCACGTCGATCGCGCCGAAGGTCTTCAGGTGCTCGGTGGTGAACTGTGTGTCGAGCAGGCGGAAGCCGCGCTCTTTCAACCGCTCGACCAGATGCACCAGACAGATCTTCGAGGCGTCGGTGCGCCGCGAGAACATGCTTTCGCCGAAGAAGGCCGCCCCCAGCGACACGCCGTAGAGGCCGCCCACCAGTTCGTCGCCCTCCCACGCCTCGACGCTGTGGGCATGCCCCATCTGATGCAGCGTGGCGTAGAGCGTGCGGATCTTGGAATTGATCCAGGTGGAGGGCCGGTCGGGCGCTGCCTGGGCACAGGCCGCGATCACCGCCTCGAAGGCGGTGTCGACGCGGATGTCGAAGGGCTTCTGGCGGATCCTCTTGGCGAGGCTGCGCGAGACGTGGAACTGCTCCAGCGGGATGACGCCGCGCATGTCGGGCTCGACCCAGAAGAGTTCCGGGTCGTCCGCCGAATCGGCCATCGGAAACAGTCCGATGGAATAGGCGCGCAGCAAGAGATCCGGTGTGACTTCCGGGGACCTGCCGCGTCGCCCTGCCATGCGCTTCCCCTAGGCCTTGGTCTTGGCCAGATAGTTCTCCAGCCAATGGATATCATAGTCGCCGTTGGCGATGTCCTGATTGGAAATCAATTCCTGGAACAAGGGAAGCGTTGTCTTGATGCCGTCGATGACAAATTCGTCGAGCACGCGGCGGAGCCGCATCATGCATTCGACGCGGGTGCGCCCGTGCACGATCAGCTTTCCGATCAGGCTGTCGTAGTAGGGCGGGATCTTGTAGCCCTGATAGGCGCCGGAATCGACGCGCACGCCGAGCCCGCCGGGGGCGTGGAAATGCGTGATCGTGCCAGGCGAGGGGACGAAGGTGCGCGGGTCCTCGGCATTGATGCGGCACTCGATCGCGTGTCCGGAGAACTCGATCTCCTCCTGCGTGACCGACAGCCCGGCGCCGGAGGCGACGCGGATCTGCTCGTGCACCAGGTCGATGCCGGTGATCGCCTCGGTGATCGGGTGCTCCACCTGCAGGCGCGTGTTCATCTCGATGAAATAGAACTCGCCGTCCTCGTAGAGGAACTCGATCGTGCCGGCGCCGCGATACTTCATCTTCTTCATCGCGTCGGCGCAGACCTGGCCGATCTTCATCCGCTGCTCGACGTTCAGGGCAGGGGAGTTGGCCTCTTCCCAGACCTTCTGGTGGCGGCGCTGCAGCGAGCAGTCGCGCTCGCCGAGATGGATCGCGTTGCCGAAGCCGTCGCCGACGATCTGGATCTCGATGTGGCGCGGATGGCCGAGATACTTCTCCATGTAGACGGCGTCGTTGCCAAAGGCGGCGGCCGCCTCCGAGCGCGCCGTCGCCACGGCCTCGTCGAGGTCGGCCGCGCTCCTGGCCACCTTCATGCCGCGGCCGCCGCCGCCGGCAGTGGCCTTGATGAGCACGGGGAAGCCGATCTTGCGGGCGACTTCCAGCGCGTTCTCCGGCTTCACCTCGCCGTCGGAGCCGGGAACGACGGGGATGCCGAGTTCCTGGGCGGTCTGCTTGGCGGTGATCTTGTCGCCCATCAGGCGGATGTGCTCGGCGGTCGGGCCGATGAAGGTGATGCCGTGCGCGTCGAGGATCTCGGCGAACTTGGCGTTTTCCGACAGGAAGCCGTAGCCCGGATGCACGGCGTCGGCGCCGGTGATCTCGCAGGCGGCGACGATCTGGTGGATATTGAGGTAGCTTTCGCGCGACGGCGGCGGGCCGATGCAGACGCTCTCGTCGGCGAGGCGGACGTGCATGGCGTCGGCATCCGCCGTCGAATGCACGGCAACCGTGGCGATGCCGAGTTCCTTGCAGGCCCGCAGGACACGGAGCGCGATCTCGCCGCGGTTGGCTATGAGGACTTTGGAGATCATCGGGCTGACCTTACTCGATGACGATCAGCGGTTCGCCATATTCGACCGGCGCGGCGTCTGCCACGAGAATTTCGGTGACCTTGCCGGAGCGGGGCGCCGGGATCTGGTTCATCGTCTTCATCGCTTCGATGATGAGGATCGTCTGGCCTTCCTGGACGTTGGAGCCGACTTCGATGAAGGGGCGAGCGCCGGGTGCGGGCGACAGGTAGGCTGTGCCGACCATCGGCGCGGTGACCGCGTTCTTGTTGTCGCGCACGGCGGCGACGGGGGCTGCCGCCACGGCCACCGGAGCGGCCGCGACCGCGGTCGGAACAGGGGCGCTGACGTACTGCGGCGTGCCGGCGCGAGAGACGCGGATGCGCAGGTCGTCCTGCTCGACTTCGATCTCGGTCAGGTCCGTCTCGTTGAGGATGTTGGCGAGATCGCGGATCAGCACCTGATCGATGCCCTGTTTCTTGTCAGCCATGGGAGTAAGCCTCTTATTCTCTTCTTATTTCGTGATGGATTTCAGCGCGTGGAGCGCCAGGATGTAGCTCTGCTCGCCGAACCCGCAGATCACGCCCTTGACCGCCGATGCGATCATGGACTTGTGGCGGACTTCCTCGCGGGCATGGACGTTGGAAATGTGCAGTTCGACGACCGGGATGCTGATCGCCTTGATGGCGTCGTGCAGGGCAAGCGAAGTGTGCGTATAGGCGCCGGCGTTGATGGCGATGCCGGCTGCCGTGTCGCCCGCCTCGTGGATCCAGTCGATCAGCGTGCCCTCGTGATTCGACTGGCGGAAATCGATGGCGAAACCGATCCGCTCGCCCTCGGCCCGGCACAGGACCTCGATATCGGCCAGCGTATGCCCGCCATAGATCCCGGGCTCGCGCTTGCCGAGCGCATTGAGGTTCGGGCCGTTCAGGACGAAGATGGTGGATGCCATTCGGATTTCCGCTTGCTGGATCGTGGGCTACCTATAAACCGCCGGTTCCCCAAGGAAAAGCCCCAAGGAATCACGCGCGTCTTGTCCACAACCAAGAAGGCTGAACCGCAAGGGAATGGCGGAAAGATGGCGGAAGCGCATGATCCCGGGGCAGGGCGGGTCGTTCGGGACCATGCGGATCGTTTTTCTGGCCGGGGTGCGTCGCCCGGCTCAGCAGACCGCCTTGCCGCAGGCGCGGACATTGGCCACCTTCGCGGTCAGTTCGTCGACGCCGACGGCGCCGAACACCGCCTCGTTCGAGATGACGTAGGAGGGCGTGCCGGTGATGCCGAGGCTCTGGGCCAGCGAATAGGCCTGGCGCACGGCGTCGTCGTGGGGCTTGGTCTCCATCTGCTTGCGGATGTCGGCCTCGTTGAGGCCGAGCCCGGTCGCCACCGCGATCGCCGTCTCCTCCGTCGCGCGCTCCTCGCCGCCGAGAAGCGTGCGGTGGAACTCGCCGTACTTCTCCGGCGCCAGATCGCGCACGGCCGCGCTGACCTTGTGGGCGGCCAGCGAATCAGGGCCGAGGATCGGTAGTTCCTTCAGGACGAAGCGCACGTTCTTGTCGTTTTCCAGCACCGCTTCCATGTCGGAAAGGGCTCGCTTGCAGTAGCCGCAATTGTAGTCGAAGAATTCCACGATCGTGACGTCGCCATCGGGGTTTCCGAGCGAGATGTCGTCCTTGCCGTTGAAGATCGCGGCCTTGTTCTCGGTGATCGCGGCCGTGGCCTGTTCCTGCTGCTGCTGGGCCTGCTTCTGCTGCAGGGCCTCCTGCATGTCCATCAGGATTTCCGGGTTGGCGAGCAGATATTCCTTGATATAGGCGCCGAACTCTTCCTTCTGCTTGTCGTCGAGCGCCTGCGCCTGAAGCGGCAGGAAGACGGCGCCGGCGAGTGCGAGCGCGGCAGCGAACGATTTGGCTTTGGTGCGAAACATCTTGTCCTCGTAGTGCCGTCAGGCGGATGCCGCGGCCGTTATCCGTCGCGCCTTTCGGCGCATCGCGGCCACCATATGGCGCGGTTGTCGCAAACGAAACCGCAAAGACGGCGAAAATCCGGTCATCCCGGGATTGTGAACAGGCCTTTCTTGCGGCTAGTGCATATGGCATCGAAGATGCCCGGTCGCCCCATGCAATAGCGAGGACAGGTGCGAAGATGAAAGTCTCCCGACGAAGCGCAGTCGAACCCTTCCATGCGATGGATGTGCTGGCGGACGCGACGCGCCGGCGTGCACAGGGGCGCCCTGTCATTTCGATGGCCGTCGGCCAGCCGGCCTGTCCGGCGCCGCGCGCCGCCCTCGATGCCGCAAGGGCAGCCCTTGCCGACGGGCGGGTCGGCTATACCGAGGCGCTGGGCCTTGCCGCCCTGCGCCGCGGCATCGCCGACCACTACCGCAGCCATCACCGCGTCGAGGTCGATCCGGCCCGCATCGCCGTGACCACCGGCTCGTCGGCCGGCTTCAACCTGGCCTTCCTGACGCTGTTCGACCCCGGCGACCGGGTCGCGATCGCGCGGCCGGGCTATCCAGCCTACCGCAACATCCTGGCAGCACTCGGTATCGAGACGATCGAGATCGAGGTGAGCGCTGCAAACGACTTCACCATCACGCCGGAAAGCCTGGAGGCGGCGCAGAGCGTGTTCGGCAGGCTATCCGGCGTGCTCCTCGCCAGCCCGGCCAATCCGACCGGCACCGTCACCAACCGCGCCCACCTGAAGGCGCTTGCGCACTACTGCACGGAAAACGACATCGCCTTCATCTCCGACGAGATCTATCACGGGCTGACGTTTTCCGGCGAGGAGACCAGCGCGCTGGAACTGACCGACGACGTGGTCGTGATCAACTCGTTTTCCAAATACTATTGCATGACCGGCTGGCGGATCGGCTGGATGGTGCTGCCCGAGGGCGTCGTCCGCTCGATCGAGCGGCTGTCGCAGAGCCTCTATATATCGGCGCCGGAAATCTCGCAGCTCGCCGGGCTCGCAGCACTTGGCGCGCGCGACGAGCTCGACCTCCATCGCGACGCCTACCGCCGCAACCGCGACCTGCTCGCCACCCGGCTGCCCGAGATCGGCTTTTCGATCGCCTCGCCGATGGATGGCGCCTTCTACGCCTATGTCGACGCCGGCCGCTTCACCAATGACAGCATGGCCTTTGCCAGGCGCATGCTGGCGGAGATCGACGTGGCGGCGACGCCGGGGCACGACTTCGACCCCGTGGGCGGCCATCGCACCGTGCGCTTCTCCTTTGCCGGTTCTTTCGAGGAGATGAGCGAGGCCGTCGACCGCCTCGCACGCTGGCTGGGTTGAGCCGGCATCGTTCTCGGCAAACAGACCCGCCGTCTCATACACGGTTGATCGACACGCCGCCGTCGACCAGCATCGCCGTGCCGGTGATGAAGCTGGAGGCGTCGGAGCAGAGGAACAGGGCGGCCTCGGCGATTTCCTCCGGCGCGGCGATGCGCTTGAAGGCATTGAGGCCGGCAATGAACTGCCGCGCCTCCGGCGTGTTCGCGACGTGCCGCCCCATGGGCGTGTCGGTTGCGCCCGGCAGCAGCGCGTTGACGCGAATGCCTTTCGGCCCATATTCCGAAGCGAGTACCTGCACGAGGCCGATGAGGCCCGACTTCGAGGCGGCATAGGCGGCGAGCCCCGGAAAGCCCGCCGTGTGGCCGACGAAGGTGGAAGTGTAGACGAGGGCGCCGCCGCCCCGTGCCTCCAGGGCCGGCAACTGATGCTTGGCGGCGAGGAAGCCGCTGGTCAGGTTGACGGCCAGTACGTCCTGCCAGTCTGCCATCGACAGTTCGGGGAGGGGGCCGACACGGCCGGTCGTGCCGGCATTGTTGAAGGCGATGTCGAGGCCGCCGAATTCGGCCGTCGCCGCTTCGACAAGGGCCTTGTGATGGGCTTCCTCGCCGACATCGCCGGGAACGGCGATCACGCTGCCACCCTCGGCGCGAATTTCCTGCGCGACCGCCTCCAGCCGTTCGCGTCCACGGGCGGACAGTACGACCTTTGCGCCTGCTCGCACGAAGCGTAGCGCGGCGGCGCGGCCGATCCCCGAGCTGGCACCGGTGATGATGGCGATCTTGTTGGTGAGGCGGGTCATGGGTGGCTCCCTTGCCGGTTCCTGATGAGCGCCGGTGTCGCAGACGCACGATTGGGGAACCACCCGATTCCGGCGCAAAACGAAAAGACCCGGCGCGAAGGCCGGGTCCTCTGTTCCAGTGATGTCAGGCGTCTCAGAAGAAGCCGCGACGCTGCCACCAGCCGCCCTTCTTGGGCTTTTCCGGTTCGTCGCCTTCGGTTTCCGGCTTGGCCGAGGACTTGACGACGGGCGCGCTTGCGATCGTCGAAAGGTCGCGGTTGGCGCGGGCGGGCTTGGCCTCGTCCAGCACGGCTGCCGCTTCCTCGACGGCCGGCTCGACAGCCGCTTCCGCCGGCTGTTCCTCGACCGCGGTCTGTGCCGCCGCGTCCGCTGCGGCCTTCTCTACGGGCTCCGCGGCAACCGCCTCGTCGCCGGTCTTTGCCTTCGCCTTGCGGGTCCGGCGGGCCTTGGGCGCAGGGGCTTCCGCCACCTCGGTCACGACCTCGACGGGAGCGGGCTGTCCCTCGATCGCAGCCTCGGCGGCTGCGTCCAGGTTGTCGTCGGCGGCTGCCGCGACTTCGGCCTCTGCCTCTGCCTCTACCGCTGCCTCGCCTTCGTCTTCGAAGCCGTCGGCCGCATCCGCGTCTGCAGCGATGTCGCCTTCGTCGCCGCGGTTGCGGCGTCCGCCGCGCTTGCCGCGCCGGCGGCGCTTACGCTTGGACTGGTCGCCGTCGGCGGCGATGCGGGCGGCATCGCCCTCGGCTTCGCTGGCCTCGCCCTCGGCATCCTCGCCGTCCTCGTCCTCGTCGCCGGCCTGTTCGCCGCCGAAGGAGGCGGTGTCGCTGCCCTCGGCGCCGTCCTGGCCGCCACGGCCGCGGCGGCGGCGGCGGCGCTTGCGCTTGCGGCCGGCCTGGTCGTCGGAGGCGGCAGCGGCTGCCGCCGGCTTCACGGCCTCGGCTTCCTCGTCGATCTCCTCCTCGATGACGATGTCGTCGTCTTCATCGGGCTCGGGAGCGAACTGGACGAACTGGTCGATCCTGACCGGGTTCTCCACCGGCTCGCCGCGATCGATCGCAAAGTGTTGCGCGCCGACATGGGCGTCCGCGTCGATGACGATATGGACGCCGAAGCGGGTCTCGTAGTCGCCGATCGTGCCGCGCTTGTGGTTGAGCAGGTAGAGCGCGGTATCCGGGGTCGTGCGCACGGTGATGTTGTGCGTCGTGTTCTTGAGCAGGTACTCCTCGATGCCGCGCAGGACGTGCAGCGCCACGGAGGATTGCGAGCGCACATGGCCGGTGCCGTTGCAGTGCGAGCAGATCTGCATCGTGCTTTCGAGCACCGAGGCGCGGATGCGCTGGCGCGACATTTCGAGCAGGCCGAAATGCGAGATGCGGCCGACCTGGATGCGGGCGCGGTCGTTCTTCAGGTGGTCTTTGAGGCGCTTCTCGACGGCGCGGTTGTTGCGTTTCTCCTCCATGTCGATGAAGTCGATGACGACGAGGCCGGCAAGGTCGCGCAGGCGCAGTTGCCGCGCCACTTCCTCGGCCGCCTCGAGGTTCGTCTGCAGCGCCGTTTCCTCGATCGAATGCTCGCGGGTCGAACGGCCGGAGTTGACGTCGATCGAAACCAGCGCCTCGGTCTGGTTGATGATGATGTAACCGCCCGACTTCAGCGTCACCTGCGGCTGCAGCATCCGGTCGAGCTGGGCCTCGATGCCCGAGCGCGAGAAGATCGGGTGGATGTCGCGATAGGGCTGAACCACCTTGGCGTGGCTCGGCATCAGCATCTTCATGAAGCCCTTGGCTTCCTTGTAGCCTTCCTCGCCGGCGACGACGATCTCGCCGATGTCCTTGTTGTAGAGGTCGCGGATCGAGCGCTTGATCAGCGAACCTTCCTCGTAGACGAGGCAGGGGGCAGTCGAGTTCAGCGTCAGCGTGCGGACGTTCTCCCACAGGCGCATCAGGTATTCGAAGTCGCGCTTGACCTCGACCTTGGTGCGGTTGGCGCCGGCGGTGCGCAGGATCACGCCCATGCCCTGCGGAACCTCGAGGTCGCGGGCGATCTCCTTCAGACGCTTGCGGTCCTGCGGGTTGGTGATTTTGCGGGAAATGCCGCCGCCGCGGGCGGTGTTCGGCATCAGGACCGAGTAACGGCCGGCGAGCGAGAGATAGGTGGTCAGCGCCGCACCCTTGTTGCCGCGCTCTTCCTTGGCGACCTGCACCAGCAGGATCTGCCGGCGCTTGATCACTTCCTGGATCCGGTACTGCTTGCGCGGGCGGCGCGCGGCGCGGTCGGGAACCTCTTCCATCGCGTCTTCGGCGCCGACCGATTCGATCACTTCCTTTTCTTCGTGGTGATCGTCGTCGTCATCGTCGTCGTCGCCCGGGCGCTTGCGCACGTCCTCGGAGATCACGTCGGTATCGACGGCGGCGGCCATGTCGCCGGAAGGCGTCTTGCCGTCCTCGTCGTCGGCAGCAGCGGCCTCGGCCGTTTCAACCGCCTCGTCCTTCGCGGCAGCCTTCTTGGCGCGCGGCTTGCGGGGCTTCTTTGCCTTCGGCTTGGCCTCTTCCTCGACGGGGGCAGCCTCGGCGTCGACGGCAGCTTCCGCGGCGGGAGCGGCTTCAACGGTGTCTTCGACGGCGACGGCCTCGACCGCCGTTTCCGGCTCGTCTGCGGCTTTCTGCCTGACCTTTATCGGCTGGGCGGGGACCGGCGCGGTCTCGACATGCTCGATGTCGTCGTCGCGGCGGGCTTCCTCGGCCTCGGCACGCAGCAGCGCCTGCCGGTCGGCCAGCGGGATCTGGTAGTAGTCGGGGTGGATTTCGGCAAAGGCCAGGAAGCCGTGCCGGTTGCCGCCGTAATCGACGAACGCTGCCTGCAGCGAGGGTTCGACGCGGGTCACCTTGGCAAGGTAGATGTTGCCGCGGATCTGTTTCTTGTGCTGGGATTCGAAATCGAATTCTTCTATGCGGTTGCCGCGTACGACAACGACGCGCGTCTCCTCTGCATGAGACGCATCGATAAGCATTTTGTCTGCCATGAAAGTTCTGCTCCTCGGCGCAGGTCAAGCCTGTCTGGCGACCGCCCGCCAAAGGGCGGGGGACCGGAGGGAGGGAGCGCTGCGCCGGATAAGTGATTCCCCGTCGGGGCTGGATGAGCGGGCCGCGGCCAGACAACGGCTGGTACGATCACGCACCGGAGCCTGTTAACCTCTGACAAATACCGCAGCGACAACATCAACGTCCAAACGAGAATGCCAATGCCATAGACCCAAAAGGTCCGATGAAGCGGGCGTGAGTGCCCATGGTGGATATCCACCGTTGAATTTGGTCCGGCCACCGCCGGATTACCGCGATTCCATTGCTCGGGAAGAAGCATTGCGACGGCGGATGAAGGCCAGTTTCGGCGCCAAATCCAAATGGTTGGCTGCCCGCCTGCGGCTTCTATCCCGTCTGTACTTTTTCCTTGAAATCGCTTTTATGTTCAATATGTCACAATGGCAAGGAAAAAGCCCTGACCGTCACAATTATGATGGAATCCGGCCGGATGGAATGGCCCCGGTCCGGATGGAGTGCGGGCGGGTGGTAAGCTTTGGTTAACCCTGCGAATGCAAGTTGGTGCGCGGGCGGCCCGATGTGTCGCCGCTGGCGCGCGCGACCGAATCGCGGTTGGATCCCGGCGCCATGATGTTCAGTTTCTTGACGAGGGAGTGACCGGGTGAGGGTCGAAGCGGCGAAGCGGCGTTCTGCGATGCATCGGCTTGCCGGTGCCGCGTGCCTTCTGGCCGGCATCCTCGCCTTCGTTCCCGCGCCGTCGCGTGCCGCGGGGGCGGACGTGCCGACGGCCTCCATCCCGGCCGACGCCTCCATTCCGGCCGACAAGGTGCCGCTGGTCGCCTATTCGGGCCGGGTCGCCGGCGACGACGCCCGCACGCGGCTGATCCTCGACTTCGACAAGCGGCCGGAAATCTCGGTGCATTATGTCGCCAATCCCTACCGCATCCTGATCGACCTGCCCGACACGGTGTTTGCCCTGAAGAAGGACGACGTCGCCGCGCGCGGGCTTTTCTCCGACATCCGCTATGGCGGCATGGCCGCTGGAAAATCCCGCATCGTCCTCACCGCCGACCGCCCGGCAAGCGTCGTCGCGTCCGAGGTGCGCAAGGAGGAGGGGGGCGCGGGCTATCGGCTCGTCGTCGACACCGCGATCGTGACCGAGGACGCGTTTGCGAAGCTCCTCAGCGGCCAGAGCTGGCAGGATGCCGCCGCGGTGGCCGAGACCCGGCCGGTCCTGCCGGGGGCAGCGACCGGCGACGGCGGGACGTTCGTGATCGCCGTCGACGCCGGCCATGGCGGCATCGACAACGGCGCACAAGGGGCGGCGACGGGGACCCACGAGAAGGCGGTGACGCTCGCCTTCGCCCGGGAATTGACCACCGCCCTGAACGCTTCGCCCGCGACGAAGGCGGTGCTGACCCGCGACAAGGACGAATTCCTCTCCCTGTCGCAGCGCGTCCAGCTCGCCCGCAACCAGGGCGCCAACCTGCTCATTTCGGTCCATGCCGACACCCTGCGGCAGAAGGATATCCGCGGCGCTACCGTCTATACGATCTCCGACAAGGCCTCCGACAGCCTTGCCGCCAACCTCGCCGCGCGCGAGAACCTGTCCGACGAGATCGCCGGCATGCCGCTGCAGGGCGAGCCGGCCGAGGTCGCAGACATCCTGATCGATCTCACCCGCCGCGAAACCCAGGCCTTCTCCATCAGCCTCGCCAGGGAGGTGGTCGGTGCCTTCGAGGGCGAGGTGAAGCTGATCAACAACCCGCATCGCCACGCCGGCTTCCGCGTGCTGACCGCGCCGGACGTGCCTTCCGTCCTGCTCGAGCTCGGCTTCCTGTCGAACAAGGACGACGAGCAGCTTCTGCTCGATCCGGCCTGGCAGAAGAAGGTGGCGGGCCTGATCGCCGAGGCAGTGCAGCGCTATCGCTCGGTCGTCATTGCCAATGGCGGCTGATCTGCCGGGAAACCGGTCGCTGCTCTGTCAGTTTGCACGCATGTGCCGAAAAAGTGACAGCACGGGCAATTGTTTCGTGGCCTTCGCGCGTTGTTTGCAGTAAGCCCTATTTTCCTCACATTCGGGGCTCTAGTCGGGGTCATGTATCCGGACGACTCGATGGCGAATTCTCTGGTCGCCTGCCGCAATGGCCGAGGTCGCCAGTACCCGCGCATGATGCGGTGCGCCTTCATCGTCCTGGCTGATGAAATGATAGGATACCGGTAACGGCACATGGTCAGATTGATTGGATATTTTTTCGGGATCGGCACCGTCTTTTTCCTCGGTGTGGCCGCGTTCGTCGCGGTCTATCTCGCCAATGTCACGAAGGATCTGCCCGACTACGAGGTGTTGAACAGCTACGCTCCGCCCGTGACCACGCGCGTGCACGCGACGAACGGCGCGCTGATGGCCGAGTATGCGCGCGAGCGGCGGCTCTACCTGCCGATCCAGGCCATCCCCGACCGGGTGAAGGCGGCCTTCCTCTCCGCCGAGGACAAGAACTTCTACAACCACCCCGGCGTCGACGTGACGGGCCTCTTCCGCGCGATCGTCACCAACCTCCAGCAGATGGGCTCCGGGCGCCGTCCGGTCGGTGCGTCCACGATCACCCAGCAGGTCGCCAAGAACTTCCTGCTCTCCTCCGACCAGACCATCGACCGCAAGGTGAAGGAGGCGATCCTCTCCTTCCGCATCGAGCAGGCCTATTCCAAGGACCGCATCCTCGAGCTCTATCTCAACGAGATCTTCTTCGGGATGAACTCCTACGGCATCGCCGGCGCAGCGCTCACCTATTTCGACAAGTCGGTCACCGAGCTTTCGATCGCCGAGACGGCCTATCTCGCGGCCCTGCCGAAGGGGCCGAACAACTATCATCCCTTCCGCCGCACCGAGGCTGCAATCGAGCGGCGCAACTGGGTGGTCGACCGCATGGTCGAGAACGGCTACGTCACCCGCAGCGAAGGCGACGAAGCCAAGAAACAGCCGCTCGGCGTGACGCCGCGCAACCGCGGCTCCTATCTCTTCGCCTCCGACTATTTCGCCGAGGAGGTGCGCCGGCAGATCATCGAGCGCTACGGGGACAACGCGCTCTACGAAGGTGGCCTGTCCGTGCGCACCTCGCTCGACCCGCGCATGCAGGTCATCGCCCGCAGGGTCCTGCAGGGCGGCCTCATCAGCTATGACGAGCGCCGCGGCTTTCACGGCCCGATCAAAACCGTCGAGATCGGCAGCGACTGGGGCATCGAACTGAGCAAGGTCGCAGGCTACGGCGACGTGCCCGAATGGAAGCTCGCCGTCGTGCTCGCGACCGACGCCGAGGGCGCCGACATCGGCCTGCAGCCGCGCAAGGAACCGTCCGGCAAGGTGGCCGAGGAGCGCGTCACCGGCCGCATCGCGGCGGACGCGATGAAATGGGCCTACCGCTCGGCCACGGGCGACCGCAAGACGGCCCGCTCGCCGGAAGGCGTGCTGTCGCCGGGCGACGTGGTCTATGTCGAGCCGACGGAGACCGATGGCAGCTACAGGCTTCGCCAGCCGCCGCGCGTGCAGGGCGGGCTGGTGGCGATGGATCCGCATACCGGGCGCGTGCTCGCCATGGTCGGCGGCTTCTCCTACAGCCAGTCGGAATTCAACCGCGCGACGCAGGCGATGCGCCAGCCGGGCTCCTCGTTCAAGCCTTTCGTCTACGCCGCAGCCCTCGACAACGGCTATACGCCCGCTTCCGTCATCATGGACGCCCCGATCGAGATCGTCTCCGGCGGCGAGGTCTGGCGCCCGCAGAACTACGGCGGCGGCTCGGCCGGCCCCTCGACCCTGCGGCTCGGCATCGAGAAGTCGCGCAACCTGATGACGGTCCGCCTTGCCCAGGACATGGGCATGGGCCTCGTGGCGGAATATGCCGAACGCTTCGGCGTCTACGACAAGATGAACCCGGTGCTGGCCATGTCGCTCGGCTCCGGCGAGACCACGGTGCTCCGCATGGTCTCGGCCTATTCCGTGCTCGCCAACGGCGGCAAGCAGATCAAGCCCTCGCTGATCGACCGCATCCAGGACCGCTACGGCAAGACGATCTTCAGCCACGAGGAGCGGACCTGCGAGGGCTGCAATGCCCAGGACTGGGAGAACCAGGAAGAGCCGAACGTGATCGACAACCGCGAGCAGGTTCTCGATCCGATGACCGCCTACCAGATCACCTCGATGATGGAAGGCGTCGTCACGCGCGGCACCGCCGCCGGCAAGATCAAGCTCGACCGCCCGGCTGCCGGCAAGACCGGCACCACCAACGACGAGAAGGACGCCTGGTTCGTCGGCTATACGCCGGACCTCGTCGCCGGCCTCTATATCGGCTTCGACAGCCCGGCTCCGCTCGGCCGTGGCTCGACCGGCGGCTCTCTGTCGGCACCGCTCTTCAACGAGTTCATGCAGGCGGCGGTCGAAGGTACCCCGCCGACCAAGTTCCTCGTCCCCGAAGGCATGCAGATGATCGCGGTCGACCGCAAGACCGGCATGGCCGCATCCGAGGGCGATCCCGACACCATCATGGAAGCCTTCAAGCCCGGCACCGGCCCGGCCGACGTCTTCTCGGTCATCGGCGGCGACGAGTTCATGGAGCCGGAAGAGATCCTGCGCAGCTCGCCGCAGGCCAACCAGGCCGTCACCGGCGGCCAGAGCGGCCTGTTCTGAGCCGCTCGTCCTGACCGGACAGACAGAATGAAAAAGGCGGGCGTTCTCCGACGTCCGCCTTTACATCTTTCGGCCATGTGACTATCTCACGGGCCAACTCGCAAACCACAGAAGAAAACGGATATGCGCGCGGAAATCGAGAACGTAGTCGACGAAATCAAGCAGGCCATAAGCCTGCTGAGGAGGCATCTTTGACTGGGATCAGGCGGTAAGACGACTGGACTGGTTGAACAACAAGGCAGAGGACCCGAGCCTCTGGAACGACGCATCCGAAGCGCAGAAGCTGATGCGCGAGCGCCAGCAGCTCGATGACGGCATCAACGGCCTGCGCGGGCTGGAGCAGCAGCTGAAGGACAACATCGAGCTGATCGAGCTCGGTGAGGAAGAGGGCGACGCCGACATCGTCAAGGATGCCGAGGCCGCGCTCAAGGAGCTTCGAACGGAAGCCAACCGCCGCCAGGTGGAGGCGATGCTCTCCGGCGAGGCCGACGGCAACGACACCTATGTCGAGGTCCATTCCGGCGCCGGCGGCACCGAGAGCCAGGACTGGGCGAACATGCTTCTGCGCATGTACACCCGCTGGGCCGAGCGCCAGGGCTTCAAGGTCGAGCTGCTCGAGATTCACGACGGCGAAGAGGCCGGCATCAAGTCCGCGACGATCCTCGTCAAGGGCCACAATGCCTATGGCTGGATGAAGACCGAATCGGGCGTGCACCGGCTGGTGCGCATCTCGCCCTATGACAGCAATGCCCGTCGCCACACCTCGTTCTCGTCGATCTGGGTCTATCCGGTCGTCGACGATTCGATCAGCATCGACATCAACGAGAGCGACTGCCGCATCGACACCTATCGCTCGTCCGGCGCCGGCGGCCAGCACGTCAACACGACCGATTCGGCGGTGCGGATCACGCACATTCCCTCCGGCATCGTGGTGGCCTGCCAGCAGGAACGCTCGCAGCACAAGAACCGGGCCAAGGCCTGGGACATGCTGCGCGCCCGCCTCTACGAGGCCGAGTTGAAGAAGCGCGAGGAGGCCGCCAATGCCGAGGCCGCGTCGAAGACCGACATCGGCTGGGGCCACCAGATCCGCTCCTACGTCCTGCAGCCCTACCAGCTGGTCAAGGACCTGCGCACCGGCGTCGAAAGCACGTCGCCCTCCGACGTGCTCGACGGGGAACTCAACGACTTCATGGAAGCCGCGCTCGCCCACCGCGTGAGCGGCGGCGCCGACGCGGTCGTGGACGACCTGGCCTGACGGGCCTATCGGTCCATTGATAGATGACGGCGCCGCAAGGCGCCGTCTGTTTCCCGAAGCGGGAGAGGCGCCGATGCCGGTGGCCTGCAGGGGACGCGATAGCGCCCCGCGGCCCGCTCAGTTGCTGGCCTTCTCCACCGTCAATTCGCCGATATCGTCGATCAGCACCGTCCAGGCGGTCGATTCCGCCGCTTGCGGGTCCGTCTTGAGATGGACGGTGGCGAACATGCCCGGCTGGCCCTTCACGCCGTCGGAGCTTTCCGGCCGGATATCGGTGACATAGGCCTTCATCGTCGAGAATTCCTCCAGCTCCGTCGACGAGGCGATCGCCGGTCCCTCGGGCGTCGCCTCGATCCGCTGCAGGTGGATCTGCGCCGTGCCGTCCGGCTGGCGCAGCGAGAACAGCTTGTAGTAGCCCCGCCGGACCGCCGACGCTTCCGGCGTCGCGGCGCCGGAGGCGGCCTGCTTCCCGCCCTCGTCGCCCGCCTGTTCCTCCCAGTAGCCGGTGCTGACGGCGAAGGTCACGTTCGCGGGCAACGGCGAGGGTTCCTGCGCCGCTGCGGCAGGAGCGACGGCGAGCAGGGCCGTAAGGGCGATGATTGCGGGGTAGGGACGGGACATCTGTTGCGCCTTTCGTGCCTGGCTGGTCCTGAGCGATCGGTTCGGGCTAGTACTGGAACTGCTCGGACAGGATGCGCTCCGACCAGGAGTGGTCGGGATCGGAGAGGATGATGGCGGTGGAACTCTCCGACTGGGCGATCCGCACCGAGCGGACCGACTTGATCTCGGTGTAGTCGGCGACGGCGTTGACGGGCCGCTTCTCGGGCTCGAGGATCTCGATGTCGACGGTGACCCGGTTCGGCAGCAGCGCCCCGCGCCACCGCCGCGGCCGGAACGGGCTGACCGGCGTCAGGGCCAAAAGCGGCGCCTCGAGCGGCAGGATCGGGCCGTGCGCCGACAGGTTGTAGGCGGTCGATCCGGCCGGCGTCGCCAGCAGCAGGCCGTCGCAGATCAGTTCCTGCAGCCGCGTCCGCCCGTCGATGTCGACCCTCAGCTTGGCCGCCTGGTAGGACTGGCGGAAGAGATAGACCTCGTTGATCGCCAGCGCCTCGCTGACCTGGCCGTCGGCATCGACCGTGCGCATTTCCAGCGGCCGGCAGATGTTGGCCACCGCCCGTTCGATGCGGGCGGGCAGGTCCGCCAGGCTGAAGCGGTTCATGAGGAAGCCGATCGAGCCGCGGTTCATGCCGTAGACCATCTTGCCGGAGTTCATGGTCGTATGCAGCGTCTGCAGCATGAACCCGTCGCCGCCGAGCGCGACGATCACGTCGGCCTCCTCCGGCAGGGCGTCCCCGTAGCGTTCGACCAGCTGGTCGCGGGCCTGCTCCGCCTCCGGTGCCTGCGAGGCGACGAACGATAGCGATCGAATCTTACGGCTCATCTTCTGTGCTTCTGCCTTCCTGCCCGACTGTCCTGCCCCTCCGGCCGCTCCCCGGGCCGGGCCGGCAGGAGCACGCCTGCAGGCACGTCTATTTGGCACGCCGCGCCGGCAAGCGCATCATGTTTTTCAAGCGCTTGCCGGAAAGCCGACAAAGCGCCCGCCGACAGGAGACCACCGGTTTGCATTCGGTCAGTTGCGCAAAGAATGACGTCCGGTTTGACGGGATGAGGGCAGCCATTCCTGAAGTAAAACATCAGGTCTTGCGTCGAAATGAGTGATTTTATTGGTGAGCGCGCAGGGATTCGAACCCTGGACCTACTGATTAAAAGTCAGTTGCTCTACCGGCTGAGCTACGCGCTCCCGAAAGCGGGCGCGGGCCCCCTGGAAGTGGGCGGACATATAGCAGGCGTCTTTTTCCGGTCAACCCGTAAAATCGCGTCGAATCGGGCTTTTGCTGCATTTCGCCGCGCCGGGAGAAACGTGCTTGGCGCAGCCCGGCCGGGCGTTTATGGATGCCATGGACGTCGGCGCCGCAAGCAGAAGACCGCAACCGGCGTCGAACGGTTGTACATGGCATCCGGGTGAGACCCGGAAGAGGCGGGCCGGTCCCATGGGGGCGTGGCCTCCCGTGGAGAAGCAGTTGTCGATTGCCGAAATATCCCTGCTGAGCGCGCTTCTGGCCGGCACCCTGTCGTTCCTGTCGCCCTGTGTGCTGCCGCTGGTGCCGCCCTATCTCTGCTACATGGCGGGCATTTCCGTCGAGCAGTTCCGCAACGGTGCAGTCGCCGGCGCCGGTGCCGTCGCCGTGGACGACGGCCGCGCGCGCCGGGCCGTCCTGTTCTCCGCCCTGTGTTTCACCCTCGGCTTCGCCACCGTCTTCGTCGCGCTCGGGGCGGGTGCGTCCACGATCGGCATGGCGCTCAGGCGGCACATGGATATCCTGGCGCAGGTGGGCGGCCTCGTCATCATCCTGATGGGGCTGCATTTCCTGGGCGTGCTGCGGATCGGCCTGTTCTCCCGCGAGGCGCGCTTCCAGGGCGGCGGCAAGCCGGCAACGTTGTCCGGCGCCTATGTGATGGGCCTCGCCTTCGCCTTCGGCTGGACACCCTGCATCGGCCCGGTGCTCGGCGCGATCCTCGGCGTCGCTGCCGCCCGCGAGACGGTGGGCGAGGGCGCAGCCCTGCTGGCCGTCTATTCGCTGGGGCTCGCCGTGCCTTTCTGGATCGCCGCAGGCTTTTCCGGCGCCTTCATGCGGTTCCTGATGCGCTTCCGCAAGCACCTCGGCATGGTGGAGCGCATCATGGGCGTGCTGCTCGTCCTGACCGGGCTGGCTTTCATGTTCGGCTATATCAGCTCGGTGGCGATCTGGTTCCAGCAGACCTTCCCGATCCTGTCGCAGATCGGCTGAGCAGATCAGGTGAGCGGGCCTGTTTCTTTCCAACCGGCTGTTCCGGTCGGCGCCGACTTGCGCTAGAGGCATTCGAAGGCAATTCGAAGTACGGGTATCGGCGGACGGCATGGCGGAAATTATGGGACTGGTCCTGCCGTTCTTCGGCATGATCCTGCTGGGCTACGTCGCCGCGAAGATCACGCGCCAGCCGGCCGAGGCGCTCGGCTGGCTCAACACCTTCATCATCTACATCGCTCTGCCGGCGCTGTTCTTCAAGATCATCTCGCGGACGCCGATCGAGCAGTTGACCCGCGTCGACTTCATCCTCGCCAATGTCAGTGCCACCTACCTCGTCTTCGGCCTGATCTTTGCCATCGGCATCGCGTTCCGGCGCGCTCGCGTCGCCGAGGCGACCATGCACGGCCTGGCCGCCGCCTATGGCAATATCGGCTTCATGGGCCCCGGGCTGGCACTGCTGGCCTTCGGCGAGCCGGCGGCGGTGCCGGTGGCGCTGGTCTTCTGCTTCGAGAACATGCTGCATTTCATGGTCGCGCCGGCGCTGATGTCGTTTTCCGGCGGCGACCGGCGGGGGACGCCGGCGATCGTCAGGGATGTGGTCCGCCGCATCGTCACCCACCCCTTCATCCTGTCCACGGCGGTGGGCTTCCTCGCAGCCTTCTGGCATTTCGAGGCGCCGGCGCCGGCGCAGCGGCTGATCGACTATCTTGCGCAGGCGGCCGCCCCCTGCGCGCTGTTCGCCATGGGCGTGACGCTGGCGCTGCGGCCGCTGAAGCGCGTGCCGGCCGAGATCGGCTACATCGTGCCGGCAAAGCTCCTGCTGCTGCCGCTGACGATGTATCTGCTGCTGGGTGCCGCCGGCAATTTCGATCCGGTCTGGGTGCAGACGGCAGTCCTGCTCGCCGCACTGCCGACGGCGACGAACGTCTTCGTCATCGGCCAGCAATACGGGGTCTGGCCCGAGCGCGCGTCTGCGACGATCCTGATCACCACCGTGCTCTCGGTCGCGACCGTCACGCTCCTGCTCTATGCGATCAAGTCAGGCCTGCTTCCGGGTGACCCGTTCCCTTAAGGTATCGCGGACGGCCTTCCACGACCCGCCCGGCTCGACGCCCTCGCGCATGACCACGCTGCGCAGCGGCCCGATGGCGGACAGCATGTGCAGCCCGGCCGTCCGCAGGATCTGCACCGGCAGGAAGCCGGAAAGCAGCGAACGGTTGAGCAGGTCGACGCTCATGGTGCGGCTCTGGATGTCGGCGCGGCGGCTGCGGTCGAAGGCCTCACCAATCGTCGCGGCGGGCCGGGCGGGATCGGCCAGCAGGTCGCGCAGCGCCATCACGTCGCGCAGGCTGAGGTTGAGGCCCTGGGCGCCGATCGGCGGGAAGGCGTGCGCGGCCTCGCCGAGCAGCACCACGCGCCCCTTGCCGAAGCGCTCCGCCTGCATGCCGGAAAGCGGGAAGGCCTGCGGCGCGGCCTCGACGGTGACCTTGCCCAGCAACGACTGCATGCGCTCCTCGACCGCGCGGCCGAGTGCTTCGAGCGGCAGGCTACGGGTGGCCTCCGCCTCCCTGGGAGAGAGCACCCAGACGAGGCTCGAGCGGCGGCCCGGCAGCGGCACCTGCGTGAACGGCCCGTGCTCGGTATGGAACTCGGTCGAGGTGTTCGCATGCGGCAGGTCGTGGGCGAAATTCAGGACCAGCGCGGTCTGCGGATAGGTCCACGCGCGCACCGCAATGCCGCTCTGACGCCGCACCTCGGACTGCCGGCCATCGGCGCCGGCAACCAGCCCGGCGATGATCGAGCGCTTGTCGGAAAGGTGCAGTTCGACGGCGCTTTCGGTGAGGACGAGGCGTTCGAGTTTCGCCTCGAGGCGGGTGATCGCCTGGTGCGCGGAAATCCGCGTCTCCAGTTCGGCCAGGAAGGGCGCATTCGGGATGTTGTAGCCGAAGGCGGGCAGGCCGACCTCGCTGGACCGGAAGCTGACCGGCGGTGCACGGAAAAGCCGTCCGGTGCCGTCGAGGATGCGCATCGTCTCCAGCGGAGCTGCGACGGCGGCGATCTCCTCGAACAGCCCGAGATCGCGGATGAAGTCCATCGACTGCGCCATCAGCGCCGTCGTGCGACCGTCGGTGCTGCGGCCCGCCGGTGCCACGAGCGCCACCCGCTTGCCCGAATCGGCAAGAGCGAGTGCAGCGATATTGCCGGCGAGCCCGGCCCCGACGATAGCGATATCAAAGGCTTCCATGCGACGTCTTGCTTTCCGTTCATGCTTTCCCACAGAAATGCCTGCGGGGCTGAAACCGCAAACTACGCCCGGAACCGGCCAAAATCCATGGGTTCCAATGCCGCGGCGGCGCCGCATCGGCTGCCATGAGGGGCGAAGTGCCGGATTTCCGCTGGAAGCGGCGGCCAATCGGTGCATATTACCGGGCAAAATCCTGCGATGACGGCGGGTCTTGCCATGCGGCGCAGTGGCCGGGGCGCTTGGGAGAAGACAAGGGCAAGCGATGAAGTTCTTCAATTACAAGCGCGTTCCCTATGCGGAGATCCGTGCCTTTTCCGTCCATATCCTGACGGCGTCGGGTTCGTTCCTGGCCTTCCTCGGCGTCGTCGCCGCAGCCGAGCACCGTTTCGTCGACATGTTCTGGTGGCTGGGGCTCGCCTTGCTCGTCGACGGCATCGACGGCCCGATCGCGCGCAAGGTGCGGGTGAAGGAAGTGCTGCCGAACTGGTCGGGCGATACGCTCGACAACGTCATCGACTACGTCACCTACGTGCTCCTGCCGGCATTTGCGCTCTACCAGAGCGGGATGATCGGCGAGCCCTGGTCCTTCGTCGCCGCCGGCGCCATCGTCGTGTCGAGTGCGATCTACTACGCCGACATGGGCATGAAGACGGACGAGTACTTCTTCTCCGGTTTTCCCGTCGTCTGGAACATGGTGGTCTTTACCCTGTTCGTCATCAAGGCGAGCGAGGTGACGGCCTCGATCGTCGTGTTCGTCTCGGTACTCCTGACCTTCATGCCGATCAACTTCCTGCATCCGGTGCGCGTCGAGCGGCTGCGGACGCTCAACCTGATCATCTTCTTCGCCTGGTCCGCGCTCGGCGGCTATGCGCTGTTGTTGCATTTCGAGACGCCGCAATGGGTGGTGCTGGGCGTGGTCGGAACCGGCCTCTATCTCTATCTCATCGGCGCGATCCTTCAGATATTCCCGCGCCTCGGTAAGCATTGATCCGGGAGGAATGAAATGACACAGGCAATCGTCGTCCGGTCGCTCGGCGGCCCCGAGGTTCTGAAGGTCGAAGAGGTCGAGCTTACGCCGCCCGGGCCCGGCGAGGTCCGCATCAAGCAGGCGGCCGTCGGACTGAATTTCATCGACGTCTATTTCCGCACCGGCCTCTACAAGACGGAACTCCCCTTCATTCCCGGCAAGGAGGGCGCAGGCACGGTGACGGCGCTCGGCGACGGGGTGTCGGACTTTGCCGTCGGCGACCGCGTCGCCTATGCGGCAGGGGAAGGGGCCTACGCGGCCGAGCGCAATATCGACACGGCCCATCTGGTCAAGGTGCCGGACGGGATCTCGCTGGAGACGGCGGCGGCGATGATGCTGAAGGGCATGACGGCGCAGTACCTGCTGCTGCAGACCTTCCCGGTCAAGCCCGGCATGACGATCCTCTTCCATGCGGCGGCCGGCGGCGTCGGCCTGATCGCCGGCCAATGGGCCAAGGCGCTCGGCGCCACCGTCATCGGCACGGCAGGATCGAAGGAGAAGATCGAGCTGGCGCTGGCGCACGGCTACGACCACGTCATCGACTACACGAAGGAGGACTTCGTCGCCCGCGTGCTGGAACTGACCGACGGCAAGAAGTGCGACGTCGTCTACGATTCCGTCGGCAAGGACACCTTCCCGAAGTCGCTGGACTGCCTGAAGATGCGCGGCATGTTCGTCTCCTTCGGCAATTCCTCCGGCCCGGTCGACGCCTTCAACCTCGGCCTTCTGGCGCAGAAGGGCTCGCTCTATGCGACGCGCCCGACGCTGTTCCAGTACATCGCCACGCGGCCTGAACTCGATGCGTGTGCAAACTCGCTGTTTGATGTTGTGCGCAGCAACAAAGTGCGTATCAATATCAACCAGACCTATCCGTTGGCTGAGGCGGGGCGCGCGCACACGGATCTGGAAACCAGAAAAACAAGCGGAGCGACGTTGCTCATTCCCTGAAGGGCGACGTCGCGAAAGGGCCGCGAGAGGAGAGGGGCATAGTGTCAGTTGCTGGAGCGTCCGCGGGCAGCCCGTTGCTGGCTGTGCGCAACCTGACGAAGCTTTTCGGCACTTTTGCCGCCTGCAACGGCATCGATCTCGACATCCGGCCGGGGGAGATCCACGCGCTTCTCGGCGAAAACGGCGCCGGCAAGTCGACGCTGGTGAAGATGCTGTTCGGCGTTCTGGCGCCCACGGCCGGCGAGATCCTCTGGCTGGGCGCGCCGGTCTCGATCGCAAGCCCGGGGGCTGCCCGCAGGCTCGGCATCGGCATGGTCTTCCAGCATTTCTCGCTGTTCGAGGCGCTGACGGTGGCCGAGAACATCGCCCTGTCGCTGCCGCCGGGCATCTCGCTTGCCAGGGTTGCCGAAGAGGCTGCCCGCCTGTCGCACGCCTACGGCCTGCCGCTCGATCCGAAGGCGCATGTCGCCGACCTTTCGGTCGGCGAGCGGCAGCGCATCGAGATCGTTCGCGCGCTGCTGCAGGATCCGCAACTGATCATCCTCGACGAGCCGACCTCGGTGCTGACGCCGCAGGAGGCCGACCGCCTGTTCGAGACGCTGGCCAAGCTGAAGGGCGAGGGCCGCTCTGTCCTCTATATCAGCCACCGGCTGGAGGAGGTGCAGCGCATCTGCGACCGCGCCACCGTGCTGCGCCACGGCAAGGTCACCGGCGCCTGCGACCCGCGCCAGGAGACGCCGGCCTCGCTCGCCCGCATGATGGTCGGAAGCGATGTCGCGGCCGTCTCGGCGGAAGGAACGAACACGAAGGGCGAGGTGCTGCTGGAGGCGCGCGACCTGGACGTCGCCGCCCGCACGCCCTTTGCGGTCTCGCTCAAGAACGTGTCGCTGAAGGTCCATGGCGGCGAGGTGCTGGCGATCGCAGGCGTTGCCGGCAACGGCCAGGGCGAACTCTTCGACGCGCTTTCCGGCGAATACCCGGTATCGAAGGGCGAGGCCGTGCTGATCCGCAGCCGTCCCGTCGGCAGCCTCGGCATCACCGCGCGCCGGCTGATGGGGGCGGGCTTCGTGCCCGAGGAGCGCCACGGCCACGCCGCCGTCCCCGCCATGTCGCTGTCCGACAACCTCGTGCTCGCCCGCAGCCAGTCCGACCGCAGGGCGTTTCTCGGCGGCGGCGTGCTCGGCATCATCAAGTCCGCGGCCGTGCACATGGCCGCGAAACGGATTTCCGCGGCGATGGACGTCCGCAAGAGCGGCGAGGACCCGCCGGCGGGCTCGCTCTCGGGCGGCAACCTGCAGAAGTTCATCGTCGGCCGTGAACTCGACCGCCAGCCGGCGGTCCTAATCGTCAACCAGCCGACCTGGGGCGTCGACGCGGGGGCGGCGAGCCGCATCCGCCAGGCGCTGGTCGATCTGGCCAGATCCGGCTCGGCCGTGCTCGTCATCAGCCAGGATCTCGACGAGATCTTCGAGGTGGCGACCGAGATCGCCGTCATCAGCGAGGGGCGGCTGTCGGACGCCTATCCGGCGCGCGCGCTGACGCGCGAGAAGATCGGTCTGCTGATGGGCGGCATGCACGGCGAGAGGGTGCCGGAGGCCGCGCATGCGCATTGAACTGGAAAGGCGGCCCCGCGCCTCGGCCCTCTACGCTATCCTGTCGCCCTTTATCGCGCTCGTGCTGACGGTGATCGCCGGCGGAATCATGTTCTGGCTGCTCGGCAAGGATCCGGTCTCAGCCCTCTACAGCTTCTTCGTCGAGCCGCTGCTCGACGTCTGGTCGCTGCACGAGATCGCGATCAAGGCTGCCCCGCTGATCCTGATCGGCGTCGGCCTTTCGGTCTGTTACCGCTCCAACAACTGGAACATCGGCGCCGAGGGCCAGTTCATCATGGGCGCGATCGCGGGTGCGATCGTGCCGGTCGTCTTCCACGAATGGCATTCGCCGCTGGTGCTGCCGCTGATGCTGGTCTTCGGCATGATCGGCGGCGCGCTCTATGCGGCGATCCCCGCCTTCCTCAAGGCCAACATGAACACCAACGAAATCCTGTCGAGCCTGATGCTGGTCTATATCGCCCAGCTCTTCCTCGACTGGATGGTGCGCGGTCCGTGGCGCAGCCCGGAAGCCTACAATTTCCCCGTCACGCGCGATTTTGCCCCCGAGGCCATTCTGCCGGAGATCCTCACTTCCGGCCGAACCAATCTCGGCTTCGTCTTTGCCATCGTCGCTGCCGTCCTGGTCTGGTTCATGATGCGCTATACGCTGAAGGGCTTCGAGATCAGCGTGCTCGGCCAGTCGGAGCGGGCAGGGCGCTTCGCAGGCTTCTCCTCGCGCCGGATGATCTGGTTCTCGCTGCTGTTGTCCGGCGCGCTCGCAGGGCTTGCCGGCATCGCCGAGGTCAGCGGCAACATCAACAAGCTCCAGCCGGTCATCTCGCCGGGCTACGGCTTCACCGCCATCATCGTCGCCTTCCTTGGCCGCTTGAACCCGCTCGGCATCATCGCCGCCGGCCTGTTCCTGGCGCTGACCTATGTCGGCGGCGAGGCGGTGCAACTGACGCTCAGCGTCTCCGACAAGGTGACGCGCGTCTTCCAGGGGCTGCTGCTTTTCTTCGTGCTCTCCTGCGACACGCTGATCCTCTACAAGATCAGGCTCGTCTTCCCGGGCCGGGCGGTGCCGGCAGCGCAGCAGGGAGCCGAATGATGGGTATCGTCGAAGCGATCCTGCTGACCGTCATCACCGCCGCGACGCCGCTGGTGCTGGCAGCGCTCGGCGAACTCGTCACCGAGCGCGCCGGCGTGCTCAACCTCGGCGTCGAGGGCATGATGATCATGGGCGCGGTGCTGGCCTTTGCCGCCACGCACGCGACCGGCTCGCCCTATCTCGGCATCCTCGCCGGCATCGGCGGCGGTGCGCTGTTCTCGCTCCTGTTCGGCTTCCTGACGCTGACGCTGGTGGCGAACCAGGTCGCGACCGGCCTGGCGCTCACCATCCTCGGCCTCGGCATTTCCGGCCAGATCGGCGAGGCCTATGTCGGCATGTCCGGTACCAAGCTGCCGCAGATCGCAATCCCGCTGCTCTCGGACATTCCCTTTGTCGGGCCGCTGCTGTTCCGGCAGGACCTGATCTTCTACCTGTCGATCGCGCTGGTCATCGGGGTGAACTGGTTCCTGTTCAAAAGCCGCACCGGGCTGAAGATCCGCGCCATCGGCGACAACCATGCCTCCGCGCATGCGCTCGGCATCGGCGTCATCCGCATCCGCTATCTGGCCGTGATGTTCGGCGGCGCCTGCGCCGGTCTCGCCGGTGCGCAACTGTCGCTCGTCTATACACCGCAATGGGTGGAGAACATGTCGGCCGGCCGCGGCTGGATCGCGCTGGCGCTGGTCGTCTTCGCCTCCTGGCGCCCGTGGCGGGTGCTCGCCGGCGGCTATCTCTTCGGGGCTGTCTCGATCAGCCAGTTGCATGCCCAGGCGCTCGGCCTCGGCATCCCCTCCCAGTTCCTGTCGGCGCTTCCCTATGCGGCCACGGTTGTCGTCCTCGTCCTGATATCGCACAATCGGCGCACGACGTTGATCAACACGCCCGCATCGCTCGGAAAGCCGTTCGTGCCCGACCGATGAAGAAGAAGCGACGGGAAAACCAAGTCTCAAACCTACAGGGGTCAAAATGAAAAAACTGCTTCTCGCACTCGCAACCTCGGCGGCGATGCTCGGCTTCGCAGCCTCCGCCAGCGCCCAGGACAAGACCAAGATCTGCTTCATCTATGTCGGCTCCAAGACCGACGGCGGCTGGACGCAGGCGCACGACATCGGCCGCCAGGCGCTGCAGGACCATTTCGGCGACAAGATCGAGACGCCGTTCCTCGAAAGCGTGCCGGAAGGCCCCGATGCCGAACGCGCGATCGAGCGCATGGCCCGTTCCGGCTGCGCGCTGGTCTTCACCACCTCCTTCGGCTTCATGGACGCCACGATCAAGGTTGCCGAGAAGTTCCCGGACGTGAAGTTCGAGCACGCCACCGGCTTCAAGTCGGCCGCCAACGTCGCAACCTACAACTCGCGCTTCTACGAGGGCCGCTATATCCAGGGCCAGATCGCCGCGAAGATGTCCGAGAAGGGCGTCGCCGGCTACATCGCCTCCTTCCCGATTCCGGAAGTCGTGATGGGCATCAACGCCTTCGTCCATGGCGCCCAGTCGGTGAACCCGGACTTCAAGGTCAAGGTCATCTGGGCCAACACCTGGTTCGACCCGGGCAAGGAAGCCGATGCCGCCAAGGCGCTGATCGACCAGGGCGTCGACATCCTGACGCAGCACACCGACACGACCGCGCCGATGCAGGTTGCAGCCGAGCGCGGCATCAAGGCCTTCGGCCAGGCCTCCGACATGATCAAGGCCGGCCCGGAAACCCAGCTGACGGCGATCGTCGACACCTGGGGCGCGTACTACATCAAGCGCACCGAGCAACTTCTCGACGGTACGTGGAAGTCCGAACAGGTCTGGGACGGACTGAAGGACGGCATCCTGACGATGGCGCCCTACACCAACATGCCCGACGACGTGAAGAAGATGGCAGAGGATACCGAGGCGAAGATCCGCTCCGGCGAACTGCACCCCTTCACCGGCCCGATCAAGAAGCAGGACGGCTCGGACTGGCTGGCGGACGGCGAGAAGCCGGAAGACAAGGTGCTGCTCGGCATGAACTTCTACATCGCCGGCGTCGACGACAAGCTGCCACAGTAAGCCCGATCGTCTAGGATCGGTTGAGCTGAAAGGCGACAAACGGAGGCCCCGGCAGCGGAAACGCTCCGGGGCCTGCTTGCATGAGGGGGCCGGCCCTTGCTCCCTGTTCCTCGGGCCGGTCCGGGCGACCTGGCCACCTCGGCGGGCGTTTCAGGTCAGCCATCCTTGACACTTCGAACACCGGCACCAGATCCCTTGAACGGGTGGGGCACGATCCGGCAGTCCGTGCGCTTTGTTGGCGAGGGGCGGATGTTGCACCGCAAGATGATGGCGTGAATTTTTGTGCTTTGCGAATTTTGTGCGCGCCCGGAATTTGGAGTTTACAATAGTCATACAATATGATTTTTCTTGCATGGCTGCTGAAGAGCAGCTTTCTTTGGGAGGATATCATGACTTTGAAGACCGCACTCGCGAGTGCCACGATTCTGGCTGCCTGCATGTTCGGTTCGGCTCACGCCGCCGACCTGACCGTAGGGTTCTCGCAGATCGGCTCGGAATCCGGCTGGCGCGCTGCTGAGACGACGCTGACCAAGCAGCAGGCCGAAAGCCGCGGCATCGACCTGAAATTCGCCGACGCCCAGCAGAAGCAGGAAAACCAGATCAAGGCGCTTCGCTCCTTCATCGCCCAGGGCGTCGACGCGATCCTCGTCGCCCCGGTCGTGGCGACCGGCTGGGACGACGTCCTGACCGAGGCCAAGGACGCCGAGATCCCGGTCATCCTCCTCGATCGCACGGTGGATTCGTCCGAAGACCTCTACATGACCGCCGTCACCTCGGACCTGGTCCACGAGGGCAACGTCGCCGGCAAGTGGCTGGTGGACACGGTTGCCGGCAAGCCCTGCAACGTCGTCGAGCTCCAGGGCACGACCGGCTCCTCGCCGGCGATCGACCGCAAGAAGGGCTTCGAAGAGGCTCTGGCCGGCAATGACAACCTGAAGATCATCCGCAGCCAGACCGGCGACTTCACCCGCACCAAGGGCAAGGAAGTCATGGAGAGCTTCCTGAAGGCGGAAGACGGCGGCAAGAACATCTGCGCGCTCTACGCCCACAACGACGACATGGCCGTCGGCGCCATCCAGGCGATCAAGGAAGCCGGCCTGAAGCCCGGCACCGATATCCTCGTTGTCTCGATCGACGCCGTTCCGGATATCTTCCAGGCCATGGCCGCCGGCGAAGCCAACGCCACGGTGGAACTGACGCCGAACATGGCAGGGCCCGCCTTCGACGCGCTCGCCGCCTTCCAGAAGGACGGCACGCTGCCGCCGAAGTGGATCCAGACGGAATCGAAGCTCTACACCCAGGCCGACGATCCGATGAAGGTCTACGAGGAAAAGAAGGGCCTCGGCTACTGATCTCTCCCGGCCCCGCATCCGCGCCAATGCGGATGCGGGGCTTTTTCGCGCTTATCCTTCTCCCCGCTGCGGGGAGAAGGTGCCGGCAGGCGGGTGAGGGGCCTTGCACCTCGCGCCGCCACGGAGCGGCATCCAATTCGGGCAGGGACAATGCCAGGAAACACATTCGGCAGCGACGACATCATTCTCTCCGCCACGGGGATCGACAAGGTCTTTCCCGGCGCCAAGGCCCTGAACAAGGTCAATTTCCAGCTCGCCCGCGGCGAGGTGCATGCGCTGCTCGGCGAGAACGGCGCCGGCAAGTCGACGCTCGTCAAGTGCATCACCGGCGCCTATCGCCGCGACGGCGGCCGCCTCGTCCTCGACGGCGCCGACATCGATCCGCGTGACACCTTCGAGGCGCAGCGCCTCGGCATCGGCACGGTCTACCAGGAGGTGAACCTCCTGCCGAACCTGACGGTCGCCGAAAACCTCTTCCTCGGCCGCCAGCCGAAGCGCTTCGGCCTCGTCGATGCGCGCGAAATGAACCGGCGTGCCGAAACGCTTCTTGCCGGATACGACCTCGACGTCGACGTCAGGGCTGAGCTTTCCAGCTGCTCCGTCGCCGTGCAGCAGGTCGTGGCGATCGCCCGCGCCGTCGATCTCTCCGGCAAGGTGCTGATCCTCGACGAGCCGACCGCCAGCCTCGACGCCCACGAGGTGGAGATGCTGTTCTCCATCGTCCGCCGTCTGAAGGCGCAGGGCCTTGGCATCGTCTTCATCACCCATTTCCTCGAGCAGGTCTACGCGATCTGCGACCGCATCACCGTGCTGCGCAACGGCCAGCTCGTCGGCACCCGCGAGGCGGCCGCGCTGCCGCGACGCGAGCTGATCGCCATGATGCTCGGCCGCGAGCTCGGCGACGAGATCAAGGCCGTCGCCCGTGCCGACGCCGCCGAGGGTCCCGTGCGCTACCGCTTTGCGGGCTATGGCCGCAAGGGGCATATCGAGCCGTTCGACCTGGAGGTCAGGAAGGGCGAGGTGGTCGGGATTGCCGGCCTGCTCGGTTCCGGGCGGACCGAGACCGCCGAAATCCTCTTCGGCGCCGAGAAGGCCGACAGCGGCACGGCCGAGATCGACGGCAAGCCGGCCGAGCTCACCTCGCCGCGCGCCGCCATCCGCCACCGCTTCGGCTTCTGCCCCGAGGACCGCAAGGTCGATGGCATCGTCGGCGATCTGTCGGTGCGCGAGAACATCGCGCTGGCGCTGCAGGCCCGGCGCGGCTGGGCGCGCCCGATCCCGCGTGCCGAGCAGGACCGGCTGGCCGACCAGTACATCAAGGCGCTGGACATCCGCACCACCGACCGGGAAAAGCCGATCCGGCTTCTCTCCGGCGGTAACCAGCAAAAGGCGATCCTCGCCCGCTGGTTGGCCACCAATCCGGAATTTCTCATCCTCGACGAGCCGACGCGCGGCATCGACGTCGGCGCGCACGCGGAAATCATCCGCCTCATCGAGAACCTTTGCGAACAGGGCATGTCGTTGATCGTCATTTCTTCCGAGCTCGACGAGCTCGTCGCCTACAGCCGCCGCGTCATCGTCCTGCGCGACCGCGCCCATGTCTCCGAGCTGGTCGGCGATGCGGTGACGACCGCTCACATCGTCGAGGCGATCGCCGCCGGCGAAAAGCAGGGGGCCGCCTGATGAACGCGCTGAAGCCCCATCTGATCCGGCTCTTGCCGCAGTTCGCCGTCCTCATCGCCGTCGTGGCCCTGATCTCGCTGGCCTTCCCCGATTTCCTCAAGCTGCAGATCCAGAACGGCCGTGTCTACGGTAGCCTTATCGACGTCCTGAACCGCGGCGCGCCGGTGGCGCTGCTGGCGATCGGCATGACGATCGTGATCGCCACCCGCGGCATCGACCTCTCCGTCGGTGCGGTCATGGCGATCTGCGGCGCGGTCGCGGCCGCCTCGATCACGTCGGGCCACTCGCTCGTCTATACGCTGGCGCTGGCACTTTCCGTCGGAATGCTCTGCGGCCTGTGGAACGGCATCCTCGTCGCCGTCCTCGACATCCAGCCGATCATCGCAACCCTCGTCCTGATGGTCGCCGGCCGCGGCATCGCGCAGCTGATCACCGAGGGCGCGATCCTGACCTTCAACGATCCCGGCCTGATCTTCATCGGCAGCGGTTCGTTCCTCGGCCTGCCGATGCCGGTGGTCATCTGGCTGGTCTTCGGCATCGCGGTCACGCTGCTGGTCCGGCGCACGGCGCTCGGCATGCTGGTCGAGGCACTCGGCATCAACCGCCGCGCCAGCACGCTTTCGGGCGTATCGACCGGCGTTCTGCTGATCGCGGCCTACGTGCTGAGCGGCCTGTGCGCGGCGATCGCCGGCATCATCGCCGCTGCCGACATCAGGGGCGCGGACGCCAACAATGCGGGGCTCTGGCTGGAGCTCGACGCGATCCTGGCCGTCGTGGTCGGCGGCAACTCGCTGCTCGGCGGCCGCTTCAGCATCGCAGCCTCGCTGCTCGGCGCCCTGATCATCCAGTCGATCAACACCGGCATCCTGCTGTCGGGCTTCCCGCCCGAGTTCAACCTCATCATCAAGGCGGCGATCATCGTCCTGATCCTCGTCATCCAGTCGCCGCGGATCCGCGATCTCGCCACCCTGTTCGGCCGGGCCGACAGCGCCGAGGCATCCGTCAAGCAGGAGGCGAAATGAACCCGCGCTACGTACCGCTCGCCGCCACGGTCGCGATCTTCCTCGCAGCCTATGCGCTCTGCATCCTGCAGTACCCGAACATGCTGTCGACGCGGGTGATCGGCAACCTCCTGACCGACAACGCCTTCCTCGGCATCGCCGCCGTCGGCATGACCTTCGTCATCCTCTCCGGCGGCATCGATCTGTCGATCGGCGCGGTGATCGCCTTTACCGGCGTCTTCATCGCCGTGGTGCTGGAGAGCACCGGCCTGCATCCGCTCGTCGTCTTCGTCCTGGCGCTCGGGATCGCCACGCTGTTCGGCGCGCTGATGGGCGCGATCATCCACCATCTGGAGATGCCGCCCTTCATCGTCACGCTCGCCGGCATGTTCCTCGCCCGCGGCATGGCCTTCGTCCTGTCGATCGATTCGGTGCCGGTGAAGCATCCGTTCTATGCGACGATGAAGGCGTTCTACTACCGGTTGCCGGGAGGAGGGCGGATCACGCTGATCGGCGGGCTGATGCTGCTGGTCTTCGCCGCCGGCATCCTGATCGCCCACCGCACCCGCTTCGGCGCCAATGTCTACGCGCTCGGCGGCGGCGTGCAGACCGCACGGCTGATGGGCGTTCCGGTCGCGCGCACGACGATCGCGATCTACGCGTTTTCCGGGCTCCTGGCCGGCCTTTCGGGCATCGTCTTCTCCCTCTATACCTCGGCAGGCTATTCGCTGGCCGCCGTCGGTGTCGAACTGGATGCGATCGCGGCCGTGGTCATCGGCGGCACGCTTTTGACCGGCGGTTCCGGCTTCGTCGGCGGCACGCTGATCGGCATCCTCATCATGGGGCTGATCCAGACCTACATCACCTTCGACGGTTCGCTCTCAAGTTGGTGGACGAAGATCCTGATTGGGCTACTTCTGTTCGGATTCATCCTGATGCAGAAGGGATTTCTCTATCTGTCGAAGGGTGGCAGGCGGCTGGCGTGACGAGATGGAATGCAACCGGCCGGGAGTGGCCGGATGGGGGAGGAACGGGTCGATTGCGCAAAGGACTTCTCGAAACCGTCATCACGGGCGCCAACACGCGCACCAGTCATGCCCAGGTGGTCAACGAGCTCGGACGCGCGATCGTCGCCGGTGAGTTCCCCGTCGGCGCGACCCTTCCGGGCGATGCCGAACTGGCGGCGCGCTTCAAGGTCTCGCGGACGGTGCTCCGGGAATCGATGAAGACGCTCGCGGCCAAGGGGCTGATCGTTCCGAGAGCGCGGATCGGCACCCGCGTCACCCCGCGCTCGCAATGGAACCTGTTCGACAGCGACATTCTCACCTGGCAGCTGGCCAAGGGCGTGGACGAGGTCTTCCTGCTCGACCTCAGCGAAGTCCGGCTGGCCTTCGAGCCACACGCCGCCGTGCTTGCGGCCCGCTTCGCCACGGACGCCGACATCAGCCACATGATGCGGCTGGCAGTGGCGATGGGCGACCCGGAACACACCGCCGAGACGCTGGCGCTGGCCGACCTCCGGTTTCACCTCAGCGTGCTCGACGCCTCGCGCAATCCCTTCTTCCGCACCATCGGCAGTTTGATCGAGGCAGCGCTCGTGGGCGTCTTCCGCCTCAGTTCGCCGGCCCGCGACCGCGGCAAGATCGATGACGTGGCGGCAACGCATATCCGTATCGTCGAGGAGATCCGCAAGCGGGACGAGGAAGGCGCGCGCCGCGCCATGGAAAACGTCATCCGCGTCGGCCGCGACCGGGTGGTGGAAGCGCTGAACGAACGCCGGCGCGCATCGACATCGTGAGAAGGCGGCCTGTCGACGAAGGGCCGCGGCCAAGCGGTTCCGCGCCCGTTCAGTCGTCGTTGCTGGCGTTCAGTTCCTCGGGCCGCAGCCCGTCGCCGTGATGCTCCAGCTGCGCCTCGCCCATGGACTGGTAGAGGTTGAACAGCGCCTCGCTCGCCTTCGAGACATAGCGGAACCATTCCGGATTGGCGGCGATCGCCGGATGGTGCAAAAGGTGCTGGTCGACCAGGTCGAGGACGATGGACGCCGTGTGCGTCGCCTCGTGACAGGATCGCGTGCCCGCGGCGCTGCGCGTCAGCAGTTCGGCCGATGAGGTACCTCTCGCCTGCGCCAGTTCGGCAATCAGCTTGAGGCGCTCGTCCTCGACTTCGATATCGCTGCTTTCGATCATGGCCGGAGTTTCTCATAGCGTGGGTGGACTGTCGAGCGCTCTTGGCGCGGGCATCGGACGGGCAACGCCGCCGTAAGCCTTTGGTTCCAGTCGTCAGTCGACCGCCATCCGCGCCAGGTCGATCGCAATCGACATGATGACGCCGACCGCCGTCAAAAGCAGGCCGACGGCGAACAGCCGGTTACCGGCCTCGAAGACTGACTTCTGCAGCGAATTGGGGCGCAGCAACCGCCAGAGCGCACGCGCCTGGAAGACGATGCCGGTGGAGATCAGGATGAGCGTCGGCAGGTCGGTCAGCTGCCACTCGTTCGGATTGCTGGCCCAGGTGTTCAGGAAACCGAGCGAGAAGGAGAGGACGATCCCGAACACGGTGAGGTTGCCGTTGCGGAATAGGACGCCCACTTCCGGTTCGCCCTTGTGGTCTTCGCTCGTATCCATGCCGTCTCCCGGTCTCGAACGGTTGCCCGTTAGCGTAGCCGGGTCATGTGTCACTCATATTGGCCGGCCCGCTGCGCGCATGTTGGTCCCGAAAGCCTGCCGTTGGCAAGGCCCGTCGCAACGGCCGGCGGTCTTCGGCATGGAGAACGGCCGTCAGAACGGCGGCGTGATCTCGTCATGATGGTGCGGCCGCTGGTGCTCGCGCTGGCGGCGCATCGCCTGTGCGAGCACGAAGCCCAGCACGGCGGTTCCAAGGACTATGGCAGACAATGCAAAAAAGTTTTCCATCACAGCTCCTCCCCGCAAGAAGGATAGCATGGGTGGGCGGAAGTCGGAAACCGGTTCGAAGTCTATGGTTTCTGCCGCGTCTCAGACCGCGTGCAGGACGTGCGCCGCCTTCACTGCCGCCGAAGCGCGGTTCTCGACGCCGAGCTTCACGTAGATCTGCTCCAGGTGCTTGGTGACGGTTCGGGCGCTGAGGCCGAGGATCTCGCCGATGTCGCGGTTGGCCTTGCCCTTGGCGATCCACAGAAGCACCTCGGATTCGCGCTGCGTCAGCTGGAAATGCTGGCGCAGGATCTCGTCGTCGCTGAGCCTGTTCTCGGCGCTGAGGCGAAACAGGTACTCGTCCGCCCCGATCGCGCCGAGATAGGAGAGCTGCAGCGTCGCCTGGCCGTTCTGGCGGATGGTGAAGCTGCCGTCCTTGCCCGTCGTCTCGCTCTCCTTCATCCAGCGGCCGACATGGGCGGTCAGCGTTTCCAGCCCGTCGTCGGAGCCGGTGGCGGCGTTGATCAGCCGCGTCGCCTGCGGCGTCGACCAGCGCACCCGCCCGTCGCCGCGCACGGCGAGCAGGTGGCGGCCGGCGGCGTCGAGCGCCACCCGCGCGCTCTGGGCCGAGCGGGCATTGGTCAGGTGCACGCGGATGCGCGCCCGCAACTCGTCGATGTTGATCGGCTTGGTCAGATAGTCGACGCCGCCTGATTCCAGCGCGCGCACGACGTGCTCCGTCTCCGTCAGCCCGGTCATGAACACCACCGGCGTCTGGCTGACGGCCGGGTTCGCCTTGAGGCGCTCGCAGGTTTCAAATCCGTCGAGGCCCGGCATGACGGCGTCGAGCAGGATGATGTCGGGGGTGATCCGCTCGACGATCCCGAGCGCGGAGGTGCCCGAGGTGGCGATCAGCACCGAAAATCCCGATTGCTCCAGCGCCTCGGTCAGAAAACCGAGCGCCTCGGGGCTGTCGTCCACGAGGAGTACGATGTCGCGCGGGCCGGCTATCTCAGTCACGCGGTTCGGTCCTTTCTGCGGAAATGTTCTTCAGGAAGGCATCGTAGCCCGAAAGGTCGAAGGCCTGGACATAGTCCCTGAGCGCATCGGCGAACGGCTTGTGTTCGGGCGCCCGGGCGATCTCGGCGAGCTTGGCCTCGATGCCGCGGACATAGCCGATCTCGCCGAGCCGGATCAGTTCGGCGACGTGGGCGGGGCCGGGGTCGACGATCCGCCGCAGCGTTGCCGGAACGGGCTGGCCCGCCTGCGCGTCGGAGGTGATCCAGTCGAGCTTCAGGTGCAGTGCCAGCTTGTCGCAGAGCTGGCCGAGGTCGAACGGCTTGGCGATCGCGTCGTCGTGGCCGCCGCTGCCGCCCTGTGTCGAGCCGTCGCCGATATTCGCCGACAGCATGATGATCGGCGCGGTCTGCCCGGCGTCGCGCAACCGGTCCACGAGGTCCCAGCCGCTCATGCCCGGCATCTGGATGTCGATCAGGAACAGGTCCGGCCGCAGCGCCTCAGTCAGCGCCAGGCATTCGCCGCCGTCGCCGGCGGTCAGGACGTTGAAGCCGAGCGGGGCGAGCGTCTCGCCCATCAGGTTGCGATGGTCCTCGTTGTCGTCGACGACGAGGATGCTGCGCCGCCGCCCACCATAGCCGCGGATGCGGCTGGCCGGCTCCAGCAGGGTTTGCGGGCGGTCGACGGCTGACAGCATCAGCCGGACGCGGAAGGCGGTGCCGCGATCCTTGGCGCTCGTCACCGATATCTCGCCGCCGAGCGTCTGGGTCAGAAGCCGGGTGATGGTGAGCCCGAGGCCGAGGCCGGGCATGCGGCTTTGATGTTCCGCCGCGCCGCGCTGGAAGGGATCGAAGATGCGCGGCAGGTCCTTCTCCGCGATCCCGCGGCCGCTGTCCTCCACGGTGAAGGTCGCAACCTGGCTGCGGTAGCCGACGTCGAGGCGGATATGGCCGCTGTCGGTGAATTTCAGCGCATTGGAGACGAGGTTGACGAGGATCTGGCGCAGCCGTTTCTCGTCGGTGCGCACGATCTGGGGCAGGGAAGGGCTGCGGACATGCTCGAAGGCAACGCCCTTCGCCTGCGCCTGCGGCTTGAACATGTCGACGATCTGATCGAGGAAATCGTGGATGTTGATCTCGTTGGAATAGACCTGCAGCTTGCCGGCCTCGATCTTGGAAATATCCAGCAGCCCGTCGATCAGGCCGGACAGATGCTCGGCACTGCGGCGGATCACCTTCACAGCCGGCTGGCGCGGGGCAGGGATCGTCTCGTCGCGTTCAAGGAGCTGTGCATAGCCGAGCACGGCGTTCAGCGGCGTGCGCAGTTCGTGGCTGAGGCCTACGACGTAGCGGCTCTTGGCGCGGTTGGCGGCCTCGGCCGCCTCCTTCGCCTCCTGCAGAGCCGCGTCCGTCTTCTTGTGCGCCGCGATTTCCTTCAGGAGCAGCGTGTTCTGGCGGGACGATTCTTCCTCCGCCACCACCCGGCTGTCATGGGCGAGCACATAGAACCAGCAGACGACGCCGGCTGCGACCGCAAAGACGAAGAACACGATCGCGACCGTGCCCTCGACCACGGCCGCCGTTTCCGGCGAGGCGCCGCCGGCCTGGTGGGCGATCATCGCGAGGATGACGCCGATGCCGGCGATCGACAGCGCTGCGGAAAGCGCGTAGCGGCCGAGCCGGGTCTTCAGCTTGTCGACCACGGGCTCGGGAAGCACGGCGCGGGCGACATGGGCGGCCTGCGCATGGAAGCGCGCCTTCGGCTTGCACATGTCGTGGCAGCGGCTGTCGAGCGAACAGCAGAGCGAGCAGATCGGCGCGGCATAGGCCGGGCACCAGGCCATGTCTTCGGGCTCGAAGGGATGCTCGCAGATCGAGCAGGTGATGGTGTTTTCCAGGTGCCAGTTCCGCCGCGGCTTGCGGGCGAGATAGTATTTGCCCCCCGTCTTCCAGGCGATCAGCGGCGAGGCGACGAAGGCGGCGCCGGCGGCGATGTAGGGCGCGAGCGAGGCGGCGATGTCGCCGAAGGCGCCGAAATGGGCGATCAGCGCCAGGCTCGCGGAGAAGAACATCGCACCGAGGCCGACGGGATTGATGTCGTAGAGATGGGCGCGCTTGAACTCGATGCCGGGCGGCGACAGCCCGAGCGGCTTGTTGATGAAGAGATCGGCCGAGATCGTGCACAGCCAGGCCATGGCGATGATCGAGAAGATGCCGAGTGTCTCCTCCAGCAGCCGGTAGATGCCGAGCTCCATCAGCAGCAGCGCGATCGCCACGTTGAAGACGAGCCAGATGACGCGGCCGGGATGGCTGTGGGTCAGCCGCGAGAAGAAGTTCGACCAGGCGAGCGAGCCCGCATAGGCGTTCATCACGTTGATCTTCAGCTGCGAGACGACGACGAAGGCGACCATCAAAAGTAGCGTCGCCGTCTCCCATGGGATCATGTAGCCGAAGGCGGTGTAGTACATCTGCGCCGGGTCGGCCGCCCGGGTCGAGGGCACGCCCGAATTCAGCACCAGCACGACGAGGAAGGAGCCGGCCAGAAGCTTCGGCGCGCCCACCACGACCCAGCCCGAACCGGCGAGGAAGACGGCGATGCGGTGGCTGAGCTTGCGCTGCCCGTCCGGCGGCAGGAAGCGCAGAAAATCGACCTGCTCGCCGATCTGCGCCATCAGCGCGAATATGACGGCCGACGCCGCCCCGAACTCGACCAGGTGGAACGGCGCGATGGTGCCTGATGGCCCGGAAGCATGGTGGATACCGGAATAGGCGAGCCACTCGCCGAAGGCGTTCCAGTCGGCGAAGGCGATGAACACGAAGGGCAGGATGTTGAGCACGATCCAGAACGGCTGGGTGACCAGCTGGAACTTCGAGATCAGCCGCACGCCGTAGGTGACGAGCGGGATGACGGCGACCGAGCTGATGATGTAGCCGATCCACAGGGGGATGCCGAGCGCCAGCTCCAGCGCCCCCGACATGATCGAGGCCTCGATGGCGAACAGGATGAAGGTGAAGCTCGCATAGACGAGCGAGGTGATGGTCGAGCCGATATAGCCGAAGCTCGCACCCCGGGTGAGGAGGTCGATGTCGACGCCGTGGCGGATCGCGTAGCGGCTGATCGGCAGGCCGACGAGCAGGATCATCAGGCTGGCGACGAGGATCGCGGCGATCGCATTCGTCGTGCCGTAGGACATGGTGATCGTGCCGCCGATCGCCTCCAGCGCCAGAAACGAGATCGCCCCGATCGCCGTCTGCGAGATCCGCTCCGAGGAGAATCGCCGCGCGCTCTTGGCGGTGAACCGCAGCGCATAGTCCTCCAGCGTCTGGTCGGCGACCCAACGGTTGTACTGGCGCCGGACCGGTATGATGCGCTGGCGTGCGGCCATGGGCTTCCTTCGAGCGGGCGGGCAGACCCTGCCCGTGAGCCGGTCCTAGCACATCGCGGCGGCGGCGAGAATTGGTGCGCTGCGGCAGAGGTGCCGTTCTTTACCCCGGCGTCTACGTAGAATGACGTATGTGCACTGCAACGCGATCGTCCGATGATCCCTTGAGCAACGGCTAAGCGGCCAGACCGTCCGTTGTCCGTCAGAGCTAGAGGGGTTCACAACAATGACTATCAAGGCACGCCTGACCGGCGCATTTGTCGCCGCCGTTCTCTCCACCACGGCGCTCAACGGCGCTTTTGCGGCCGATGACACGATCAAGGTCGGCATCCTGCATTCGCTGTCCGGCACCATGGCGATCTCGGAAACGACGCTGAAGGACGCCATGCTGATGCTCATCGAGGAGCAGAACAAGAAGGGCGGCCTGCTCGGCAAGCAGCTCGAGGCCGTCGTCGTCGACCCGGCCTCCGACTGGCCGCTGTTTGCCGAAAAGGCGCGCGAGCTCGTCTCCGTCGACAAGGTCTCGGCCGTCTTCGGCTGCTGGACCTCGGTGTCGCGCAAGTCCGTGCTCCCGGTCTTCGAGGAGCTGAACTCGATCCTGTTCTACCCCGTCCAGTACGAGGGCGAGGAGAGCCAGCGCAACGTCTTCTATACCGGTGCCGCCCCCAACCAGCAGGCGATCCCGGCCGTGGACTACCTGATGGAGAACGAGGGCGTCGAGCGCTGGGTGCTCGCCGGCACCGACTACGTCTATCCGCGCACGACCAACAAGATCCTCGAGGCCTATCTGATCTCCAAGGGTGTCGCGCCCGAGGACATCATGATCAACTACACCCCGTTCGGCCATTCGGACTGGCAGACGATCGTCTCCGACATCAAGGGCTTCGGCTCGGCCGGCAAGAAGACGGCTGTCGTCTCCACCATCAACGGCGACGCCAACGTTCCCTTCTACAAGGAACTGGGCAACCAGGGCGTCAAGGCCGAAGACATCCCGGTCGTGGCCTTCTCGGTCGGTGAAGAGGAACTCGCCGGTCTCGACACTGCGCCGCTCGTCGGCCATCTCGCCGCCTGGAACTATTTCCAGTCCGTCGACAACCCGGCCAATGCCGAGTTCATCAAGACCTGGAAGGCCTACACTAAGAACGACAAGCGCGTGACCAACGACCCGATGGAAGCGCATTACATCGGCTTCAACATGTGGCTGAAGGCGGTCGAGAAGGCCGGCACGACAGACACCGACGCCGTCCTCGACGCGATGATCGGCGTCTCGGTCCCGAACCTTTCAGGCGGCTATTCGACGATGATGCCGAACCACCACATCACCAAGCCGGTGCTGATCGGCGAGATCCAGGCCGACGGCCAGTTCGAGACCGTCTGGGAGACCCCCGGCCTCGTGGTCGGCGACGAATGGTCGGACTACCTGCCGGACTCCAAGGACCTGATCTCCGATTGGCGCTCGCCGATGTCGTGCGGCAACTTCAACGTCGCCACCGGCAAGTGCGGCGGCAAGGGCTCCTGATCTGCCTGATGGGTCGGTCGGCCGCGCGGGATGTCCTGCGCGGCCGGCCGGATGCGTCCCGTCATCTCCGGTGGCGGGATGCATCCGGGCTTGAGGCTGCTTCCCTTGTCCCGTCCCTTGGGCGGAGGGTCGCAGCGGATCCGAACTGCCGGGCCGGCCATCGGCCGCCCGTCCTCGCCGCGGCCATGTTCGCGGCGCGGCCCTGACTGCACATGCCGGCCCCCGGAAACGGCAAGGCCCGGCTGGCAAGGATGATCTCATGTTGACGCGGCTAGCCTATCGATCGCTCCAGTCCCTGCTGGTGACCCTCTGCCTTCTGATCACCGTGTTTGCGACCGATCTGCGGGCGCAGGAAGACCTCCGCACGATGATCGACGCGCTCGGCGAAGGCAGTTTTGCAAAGACCATCGAGCAGGTGGAGGCGCTGGCGAGGACCGGCGATCCGAAGATCGTCCCCGCGCTGGAGGCGCTGGCTGCGGGCGACCTCTACCTGCGCAAGTCCGACAGGCAGGTGTTCCTGACGAAGCCGGCCGGCGGCAGCCTGACCCTCGTCGATCCGCTCACCGGCGCCGAGGCCGGCACCGAATCCGCAGGCGCACTCACGAAGATTCGCGTCAACAACAGCCTTCGTCGCGCGGTGCGCTCCGCCCTCGGCGGCCTGACGCTGATGAGCCCCGACGCCGGCGTCCGCCTGCAGGCGGCGCAGACCATGCTGCGCACGCCGTCCGCAGACGCGCTCGAACAGGTCGAGGCGGCGCTCGCCGCCGAAACCGATGCCAGGGTCAAGCCGGTGCTGGAGCGCGCCCGCGCCGCGGCCCTGCTCGTCTCCGACCGGCCGGACGACGAGAAGAAGGCGGCCGTGGCCGTTATCGCCGATGCAGGCGGACAGGATGCCCTGTCGCTCTTGTCGGCAGCCCTTTCTTCCGCCGACGACAATCTCCGCCCGGAACTCGAGGCCGCGATATCGAGCATCAAGGAGCGGCAGGCGCTGTGGTCGGCCGGCCAGAACGTCTGGTACGGCCTGTCGCTCGGCTCGGTGCTGCTGCTGGCTGCGATCGGCCTTGCCATCACCTTCGGCGTCATGGGCATCATCAACATGGCCCATGGCGAGATGGTGATGCTCGGCGCCTACACCACCTTTGTCGTGCAGGAGGTGATCCGCACCTCCTTTCCCGGCCTGTTCGACTGGTCGCTCGCGATCGCCCTGCCGCTCGCCTTCCTCGTCACCGGCGTGGTCGGGCTTGCGATCGAGCGCGGCGTCATCCGCTTCCTCTACGGCCGGCCGCTCGAGACCCTGCTCGCCACCTGGGGCATCTCGCTGATCCTGCAGCAGGCGGTGCGCACCATCTTCGGTCCGACCAACCGGGAGGTCGGCAATCCCTCCTGGATGTCCGGCGCCTTCGAACTCGGCGGGCTGACGATCACCTGGAACCGCCTCTGGATCATCGTCTTCTCTCTCGCCGTGTTCACGGCCCTCCTGTTCCTCCTCAAGAAGACGCCGATGGGCCTGCAGATGCGGGCGGTCACGCAGAACCGCCGCATGGCGTCTTCCATGGGCATCCGCACCCCCTGGGTCGATGCGCTGACCTTCGCGCTCGGCTCCGGCATTGCCGGCATCGCCGGCGTCGCGCTCTCGCAGATCGACAACGTCTCGCCGAACCTCGGCCAGGGCTACATCATCGACAGCTTCATGGTCGTGGTCTTCGGCGGCGTCGGCAATCTCTGGGGCACGCTGGTCGGTGCGTTCGCGCTCGGTATCCTCAACAAGTTCCTCGAGCCCTATGCGGGCGCGGTGCTCGGCAAGATTCTCGTGCTGGTGCTGATCATCCTGTTCATCCAGAAGCGGCCGCGCGGGCTGTTCGCACTCAAGGGAAGGGCGGTCGAAGCATGATCACCTCGTTTCTGCTCAAGTCCTTCGACCGCACGATCGTCATCGCCGTCGCGATCATCCTCGGGCTCGCCTTGATCGTGCCGGCGCTGAACCTGCTGACGTCGCCGGAGCATCCGCTGCATGTGCCGACCTATCTGGTGTCGCTGTTCGGCAAGTACCTGACCTATGCGCTGCTGGCGCTCGCACTCGACCTCGTCTGGGGCTTCTGCGGCATCCTCTCGCTCGGCCATGCCGCCTTCTTCGCGCTCGGCGGCTATGCCATGGGCATGTACCTGATGCGCCAGATCGGCGCCCGCGGCTCCTACGGCAATCCGCTGCTGCCGGACTTCATGGTCTTCCTCAACTGGAAGGAACTGCCCTGGTTCTGGTACGGCTTCGACATGTTCTGGTTCGCCGCCCTGATGGTGGTGCTGGTGCCGGGCCTGCTCGCCTTCGTCTTCGGCTGGTTCGCCTTCCGCTCGCGCGTCAACGGCGTCTATCTGTCGATCATCACCCAGGCGATGACGTTCGCGCTCCTGCTCGCCTTCTTCCGCAACGACATGGGCTTCGGCGGCAACAACGGCCTGACCGACTTCAAGGACATCCTCGGCTTCAACATCCAGGCCGACGGCACCCGCGCCGCCCTGTTCGCTGCATCGGCAGTGGCGCTCGCCGCCTCCCTGATCCTCACCTCGGGCATGGTCCGCTCGAAATACGGCAAGATCCTCGTCGGCGTGCGCGACGCCGAGAGCCGCACCCGCTTCCTCGGTTACCGCGTCGAGCACTTCAAGCTCTTCGCCTTCACCGTCTCGGCGATGATGGCGGGGGTCGCCGGCGCGCTCTACGTGCCGCAGGTCGGCATCATCAATCCCGGCGAGTTCGATCCGGCCAATTCCATCGAGGTCGTCATCTGGACCGCGGTCGGCGGCCGCGGCACGCTGATCGGCCCGATCATCGGCGCCGTCCTCGTCAACGGCGGAAAGAGCGTCTTCACCGCGGCGTTTCCCGAGTTCTGGCTGTTCGCGCTCGGCGGCCTGTTCGTCCTCGTCACCCTGTTCCTGCCGAAGGGCATCGTCGGCACGGTGCAGGCGTGGCGGGCAAAGCGGAAGGACTATCGCAAGGCGGCAGCCGACGAGGCGGCAAGGGGCCAGAGCGTGGCCAAACCTGTGGCGGCGGAGTAAGCGACATGAACGAGAAGAAACCCACCAGCCTGCTCTATCTCGACGGCGTCTCCGTCTCCTTCGACGGCTTCAAGGCGCTGAATTCGCTGTCCTTCGTCATCGAGCCGGGCGAACTGCGCGCCATCATCGGCCCGAACGGCGCCGGCAAGACGACGATGATGGACATCATCACCGGCAAGACCCGGCCGGACAGCGGCGAAGTGTTCTTCAAGGGCGATATCGACCTGACCCGGCGCGACGAGGCGGAGATCGCCCAGCTCGGCATCGGCCGCAAGTTCCAGAAGCCGACGGTGTTCGAGAGCCACACCGTGTGGGACAATCTGGAGTTGTCCCTGAACCGCAAACGCGGCGTCTTCGCTACCCTTTTCTACCGGATGACGGCGGAGGACAACGCCCGCATCGAGGAGATCCTGTCGACGGTGCGCCTGTCGAACCGCAAGAACGACCTCGCCGCGAGCCTGAGCCATGGCCAGAAGCAGTGGCTGGAGATCGGCATGCTGCTCGCGCAGGAGCCGGAACTCCTGCTGGTCGACGAGCCGGTGGCCGGGATGACCGATGCCGAGACGGCGGAGACGGCGGTGCTGTTGAAGGAGATCGCGAAGACGCGCTCGGTCGTCGTCGTCGAGCACGACATTGGCTTCATCCGCGAACTCGGCGTCAAGGTGACGTGCCTGGCGGAAGGCTCGGTCCTGGCGGAAGGCTCGATCGACTTCGTCAGCGCCGATCAGAAGGTGATCGAGAACTATCTGGGGCGGTGAGGGTTCGGCCGGCGGAACTTGCCCCTCACCCCAGCCCTCTCCCCGCAAGCGGGGAGAGGGGACGCAGTCCCGCCTTCACGATCCGGGTGGGGCGGGGCGGCCTATGTCCTTCTCCCCGCTTGCGGGGAGAAGGTGGCGGCAGCCGGATGAGGGGCAAACGAACGATGAGAAGAGAAGTGCCATGCTGACAGTCGAAAACGCCAGTCTCCACTACGGCGCCGCCCAGGCGCTGCGCGGCATCTCGCTTTCGGCCGAGATGGGCAGGATCACCTGCGTGCTCGGCCGCAACGGTGTCGGCAAGTCGAGCCTCTTGCGCGCCGTCACCGGCCAGCACCCGCTATCGTCGGGCAGCGTCAGCTTCAACGGCGTGGCGCTGAACGGAATGGCGCCCTACAATCGCGCCAAGCAGGGCATCGGCTATGTGCCGCAGGGGCGCGAGATCTTTCCGCTGCTGACGGTCAAGGACAATCTGGAGAGCGGCTATGCGCCGCTGAGGCGGGCCGACCGCTCGATCCCCGACGATATCTTCAGCCTGTTCCCGGTGCTGCAGACCATGCTCGGCCGCCGCGGCGGCGATCTCTCCGGCGGCCAGCAGCAGCAGCTTGCGATCGGCCGGGCGCTGGTGACGCGGCCGAAGATCCTGGTACTCGACGAGCCGACCGAGGGCATCCAGCCGTCGATCATCAAGGACATCGGCCGGGCGATCAAGTACCTGCGCGATTCCACCGGCATGGCGATCCTGCTTGTGGAGCAATACCTTGATTTCTGCCGTGAGCTTGCGGATCACGTCTACATCATGGATCGTGGCGAGATCGTGCACGAGGGGCCGGCCGAGACGCTGGATACGCCCGAGGCACGGCGGCACCTGACGGCCTGACGGCTTGCGTATCGACATGGTCGACGGAACAGCCACCATCGCAGAGGCCGGAGGCTGCAGCCGGAGAACCGACGTGACGATGCAAGCGACGATCGCTCCCCAGCGCGCCCGCGGATCGGGACGTCTTTCGACCCGGGCCCGCGACGGGCGCACACGCCTCCAGACGTTCTACCAGGAAGGCTGCGCCAAGATCCGGCTGCCCGAAACCTTCGATGCGGGGATGGAGGCGGTGCTGATCAACACCTCCGGCGGGCTTACGGGCGGGGACGCCGTCGACTGGTCCTTCGAAGCGGGCGAGGCGACGCAACTGACGCTGACCACGCAGGCCTGCGAGAAGATCTACAAGGCCGCCGCGGGCACCGCTTCGGTCGGCACGCGCATTGTCGTCGGCGCCGGCGCGCGGGTGGACTGGCTGCCGCAGGAGACGATCCTGTTCGACCGCGCCGCGCTTTCCCGGACGCTGACGGTCGATCTCGCGCCGGATGCCGAATTCGTCGCGGTCGAGGCGGTGCTGCTCGGCCGCAGGGCGATGGGGGAGACGGTGGCGAACGGCCTCTTCCGCGACCGCTGGCGGATCCGCCGCGCCGGCCGGCTGATCCATGCCGAGGAGGCGCTCCTGTCCGGCGCCATTGCGGAGCAGGCCTTGCAGCCAGCGGTCCTTGCCGGGGCAGGGGCCTTTGCCACGCTCCTCTATTGCGGCGTGCGGGCGGAGGCGATGCTCGCCGGAACCCGCGCGCTGCTCGGCGAGGCGTTCGCCGGCGCAAGCCATTGGCAGGACAAGCTGGTAGTGCGCATGACCGCGGCTGACGGCTTCGCCATGCGAAAAACCCTCATCCCGGTCATTTCGCACTTGCGCAACGGCGCCGGCCTGCCGAAAGTCTGGACTCTGTAGGATGAAACGGACGAGCCCTCCATGAACCTGACCCCCCGCGAAAAAGACAAGCTGCTGATCTCGATGGCGGCCATCGTCGCCCGCCGGCGCCTGGAGCGCGGCGTGAAGCTCAACCATCCCGAGGCGATCGCGCTGATCACCGATTTCGTGGTGGAAGGCGCGCGCGACGGCCGCTCGGTCGCAGACCTGATGGAGGCCGGCGCCCATGTCGTCGGCCGCGACCAGGTGATGGAAGGCATCGCCGAGATGATCCACGACATCCAGGTCGAGGCGACCTTTCCGGACGGCACCAAGCTCGTGACCGTCCACGAACCGATCCGCTGACAGGCACGGAGGAGGAAAACGATGATCCCCGGTGAAGTCATCGCCGCAAGCGGCGATATCGAACTCAATGCCGGCCTGCCGGTCACGGAACTGGACGTCTCCAATACCGGCGACCGGCCGATCCAGGTCGGCAGCCACTATCATTTCTACGAGACCAACGCCGGCCTCGCCTTCGACCGCGACAGGGCCCGGGGCCTGCGGCTCGACATTCCGGCCGGGACGGCGGTGCGCTTCGAGCCGGGCCAGACCCGCACGGTGCGGCTGGTCCCCTTTGCCGGCAAGCGCGAGATCTACGGTTTCCGCCAACAGGTCATGGGAGGATTGTGATATGGGAATGGCGCACTACCGCGGCAGTTGCCAGTGCGGCGCTGTCTCTTTCGAGGCCGATGTCGATCTCGACAGGACGATCGTCTGCAACTGCTCGCGCTGCAAGCGGCTCGGCTCCGTGCTTGCGTTCACGGCGCGCGAGGCGTTCACGCTGAAGTCGGGCGAGGAGAACCTGTCGGAGTATCTCTTCAACAACAGGACGGTGCATCACCTCTTCTGCAAGACCTGCGGCATCCAGGGCTTCGCCTATGGCGACAAGCCGGACGGCGCGTCCATGGTCGCGATCAACGTCAATTGCCTGGAAGGCGTGAACCCCCGCGCGCTTGCCTCCCACGCCCATGACGGCGCATCGGCGTGAGCGTCGCATGAAGGGAGGAAGGCGATGACGAAGGCCGGAATTCTGACGATGCTGTGCGGCTGCGTCCTTTTGATGGACGCCCCGGCCTCGGGCGGGGACGCACTGCCGGCCGACTGCAATGACGCCATGACGCAGATGGACATGAACGCCTGCGCGGCCGCCGACTACGAGAAGGCGGACAAGGCCCTGAACGCGCGGTGGCTGGCGACGAAAAAGGCCGCGGCCGCATGGGACCGTCGCGCCAGGTCTGAAGAGCAGCCGCGCGGCGCCGAGGACCACCTGCTGAAGGCCCAGCGCGCCTGGCTCGCCTATCGCGACAGCCAGTGCGCGGCGGAGGGCTTCACGGTCGGGGGCGGATCGATGCAGCCGATGGTCGTCTCCGCCTGCCTGGCGGACCTGACCCGCAAGCGGACCGAGGAACTCGCGACGCTTGCGGACAGCTTCGGGAACTGACGGGCGGGACGGGATGGGGCGGCGCATCGTGATCGTGGGAAACGGACAGGTGGCGGAGGGCGCGGACGCAGTGATCGACGCTGCCGATTTCGTCGTCCGTTTCAACCTGAGCCGCAATACCGGGCAGTCGGGCACGCGCACCGATGCGGTCGCCGTCTGCAACACCGGGCGTCCGGCAAACGAGATGCTGGATGGTCCCGAATGGCGCGAGAGCGCCCCGGTCCTGGCCAGCCGCGAGATCTGGTCGGTGCGGGACCCGGAGAAGTTCGCGCGCCTGCGTCCGCAACTGGCCGTGACCCATCCCGAACTCGACGACTTCTGCGACGACCGCACCGATGATTTTGCCCGGTTCGCGGCCGCAAGCGGCAAGCGGCACCGGATCGTTCCCGCAGCCGCGCACGAGGCGGCCGATGCCGCGCTGGCGGCACATTCGCCCGGCGCCTACGTGGTGCCGAGCAGCGGCCTCGTCACGCTGTTTCATGTCCTCTCCGCAACCGAATTTTCCGGCTCGGAGGTCGTGCTCGCCGGTTTCGGCCACGAGGGCTGGGACGGTCATCCCTTCGCCGCCGAGCGCCGCCTCGTCGCCGGCCTCGCCGCCGAGGGGCGCCTGCGCCTCCTGGCCACCTCTTCGCCTTCGCTCTCTCCCTCCCAAGGAGCCTGATCCATGTCCTACAGGATGTCCCGCGCCTCTTACGCCTCCATGTTCGGCCCGACCACCGGCGACAGGGTGCGGCTTGCCGATACCGAGCTCTTCATCGAGGTGGAGAAGGACTTCACCACCTATGGCGACGAGGTGAAGTTCGGCGGCGGCAAGGTCATCCGTGACGGCATGGGCCAGAGCCAGGCGACGCGCGGCGAGGGCGCGGTCGACACCGTCATCACCAACGCGCTGATCGTCGACCATAGCGGCATCTACAAGGCCGACGTCGGCCTCAAGGACGGCCGCATCCACGCGATCGGCAAGGCGGGCAATCCCGATACCCAGCCGGGCGTCACCATCATCGTCGGTCCGTCCACGGAAGCCATTGCCGGCGAGGGCAGGATCCTGACGGCCGGCGGCATGGACGCGCACATCCACTTCATCTGCCCCCAGCAGATCGAGGAGGCGCTGATGAGCGGCGTCACCACCATGCTCGGCGGCGGCTCCGGCCCGGCGCACGGCACGCTCGCCACCACCTGCACCGGCGCCTGGCACATCGAGCGGATGATCGAGAGCTTCGAAGCCTTCCCGATGAACCTCGCACTCGCCGGCAAGGGCAACGCCTCGCTGCCGGCACCGCTGGAGGAGATGATCCTCGCCGGCGCCTCGTCGCTGAAGCTGCACGAGGACTGGGGAACGACGCCGGCCGCGATCGACAACTGCCTGACGGTGGCCGATGCCTTCGACGTGCAGGTGATGATCCACACCGATACGCTGAACGAGAGCGGCTTCGTCGAGGACACGGTCGCCGCCATCAGGGGGCGCACCATCCATGCCTTCCACACCGAAGGGGCGGGCGGCGGCCATGCGCCCGACATCATCAAGGTCTGCGGTCATCCGAACGTCATCCCGTCCTCGACCAACCCGACGCGACCCTACACGGTCAACACGCTGGCCGAGCACCTCGACATGCTGATGGTCTGCCATCACCTGTCGCCGTCGATCCCCGAGGACATCGCCTTTGCCGAAAGCCGCATCCGCAAGGAGACGATTGCGGCCGAAGACATCCTGCACGATATCGGCGCGTTTTCGATCATCTCCTCCGACAGCCAGGCGATGGGACGCGTCGGCGAGGTGGCGATCCGCACCTGGCAGACGGCCGACAAGATGAAGCGCCAGCGCGGCAAGCTGAAGGAAGAGACCGGAGACAACGACAATTTCCGCGTCCGCCGCTACATCGCCAAGTACACGATCAACCCGGCGATCGCCCACGGCGTTTCCCACGAGATCGGCTCGGTCGAGGTCGGCAAGCGCGCCGACCTGGTGCTCTGGAACCCGGCCTTCTTCGGCGTAAAACCGGAAATGGTGCTGCTCGGCGGCTCGATTGCGGCAGCCCCCATGGGCGACCCGAACGCCTCGATCCCGACGCCGCAGCCGATGCACTACCGGCCGATGTTCGCCGCCCACGGCAAGCTGCGCACCAGTTCGTCGGTCACCTTCGTCTCCCAGGCCTCGCTCGACGGGGGGCTGGCGCGCCGCCTCGGCGTCGACAAGAAGCTGGTGGCGGTAAGGAACGTCCGCGGCGGCATTTCCAAGGCCTCGATGATCCACAATTCCGCGACCCCGCATGTCGAGGTCGATCCGGAGACCTACGAGGTGCGGGCGGACGGCGAACTGCTCACCTGCGAGCCGGCGACGGTACTGCCGATGGCGCAGCGCTATTTCCTGTTCTGAGGCGGCTTGCGTTCGTTGTCGCCTGCGGGCGACGGCGTGTACGGTCGCCAGCCTCTGGAAACTGCATCCGCGGGCGCGTAACCTTATCCCCGACCCATGTCATTCGACCGGAGATTCCCATGCAGCACGTCCATTCCTATCGCCCGGCCGGCGAGGTGTCCGATCCGCCGATGGACACCGTCACCTTGCCCTCGCACCTGCGCCACCTGCGCCGCAAGGTCCTGCACCTGTCCAATGGCGACATGGTGATGCTCGACCTCAAGGAAGCGGTGCTGTTCCACCACGGCGACCGGCTGGTGCTCGACAACGGCGACACGGTCGAAATCCACGCAGCCCCCGAGAAGCTCTTCGCGATCAAGGGCCTCGGCACGCTGCATCTGATCGAACTCGCCTGGCATCTCGGAAACCGCCACCTTTCGGCGCAGATCGAGGAGACGCGCATCCTCGTGCCGCGCGACCACGTCATCCGCGGCATGCTGGAGGGGCTGGGGGCGACGGTGGAGGAGGTCGAGGAGCCGTTCCATCCGGCGCGCGGGGCCTATCACGCGTATGGCAGTCACGATCACGGCCACAGTCACGATCACGGGCACGGCCATCATCACGCCCATGACTGATCCTCGATGAGCGGGGAATTCGATACCCGCGCGCTGCTGCGGCTGATGGCGTGGCTGTCGCCGGCCTTCCCGATCGGCGGCTTTGCCTGGTCCGGCGGGCTGGAGCGGGCCGTGCACGACGGGCAGGTCGAAGATGCGGCTGGCCTGTCGGGCTGGCTGTCGACACTCCTGCGGCATGGTTCGCTCTGGAACGATGCGGTGCTGTTCGCCGAAGCCTGGCGGATGTTTGAAAGCGGCGAGGCCTTGCGGGAGGTCGCGGAACTGGGGCTGGCCCTGGCCGGCTCGGGGGAGCGGCACGCCGAAACCCTCTCGCTCGGCACGGCCTTCGTTGCGGCGGCGTCGGCCTGGCCGGATCCGGTGTTCGATCGCCTGCCGGAGGCGGTGAATTTCCCCGTCGCCGTGGGGGCCGTGGCAGCCGCACATGGCGTACCCGTCGACGATGCGCTCGCCGCCTACCTGCACGCCGCGATCTCGCAGTCCGTCTCGGCCGGAATCCGGCTCGGCGTCTGCGGGCAGGCGGAGGGGGTGGCCATCCTCGCCGCCCTCGAGTACGCACTGGCCGGGACGGCGCAACGCGCCGGGCGGTCCACGCTCGACGATCTCGGCGGTGCGGCGATCCACGCGGAGATCGCCTCGCTCAAACACGAAACACAGAATTCGCGGCTTTTCCGCTCCTGAAGGCGGGTCCAAGCGGCGCATCGACCATGGAAAGGAACAGCAAATGAAATCGGCAAACGGCCCCTTGCGCGTCGGCATCGGCGGCCCCGTCGGCTCGGGCAAGACGGCGTTGACGGAGAAGCTCTGCAAGGCGATGCGCGAGCGTTATTCGGTCGCCGTCGTCACCAACGACATCTATACCCGCGAGGATGCCGAGGCGCTCGTGCGCATGCAGGCGCTGTCGTCGGACCGCATCATCGGCGTGGAGACCGGCGGCTGCCCGCACACGGCGATCCGCGAGGACGCGACGATCAACCTGCAGGCGATCGCCGACCTCAACCGGAAATTCCCCGATCTCGACGTCGTCTTCATCGAATCGGGCGGTGACAACCTGGCGGCGACGTTCTCGCCCGACCTCGCCGACATCACCATCTATGTCATTTCCACCTGCCAGGGCGAGGAGATCCCGCGCAAGGGCGGCCCGGGCATCACCCGCTCCGATCTTCTGGTGATCAACAAGAAGGACCTCGCCCCCCATGTCGGCGCCGATCTCGACGTGATGGACCGCGACGCCACCCGCATGCGCGACGCCAGGCCGTTCGTCTTCACCGACATGAAGCGCGGCGAGGGGATCGAGCGGATCGTCGACTTCCTGACGATCGAGGGCGGCCTGGCCTGAGCCGCGCACGACCGGATGGGCGCCGATTCCGGGACCTCCCTCAAGGGCTGGAACGATCGGACGACAAACAGTGTCCCGCATCGAGCAGGGTTGGAAAAAGTGGGGTAAAAAGAGCGAAAAAATTCAGCAAGATCAATGCTGGAAAATCGGAGTGGTGCCCCCACCAGGACTCGAACCCGGGACCCCCTGATTACAAATCAGGTGCTCTACCAACTGAGCTATAAGGGCACTCGGCACGGAGTTAGCACATTCCGGCGGGCTGTAAAGCGAAAAAGCGGCCCTCAGGTGCTCCAATCGGTCATGGACGGCGATTGCGGGATTGCTTCCTTGCAGAGCTCGACGGTGCGGGGCAGAACCTCGGCGAGGTAGTCGATGAGCGCGCGGACGGCGGGCAGCATGCCGTGGCGCGAGGTGAAGGCGGCGTGCATGCTCTGTTCGGGCGAACTCCACTCGGGCAGCACCGGCACGAGCAAGCCCGCCCGAAAACCGCGTTCGACGATGTTGTCGGGCAGAAGACCGATGCCTACCCCCTCGATCGCGGCACGCTCCAGCATGCCGAACTCCACGGAGGAGAGGGTGGGGATATGGGCGATGTCGCAGACCTCGCCGGCCGCGTTCATGAGCGACCAGACAGCCCGGCCGGTATGCTCCTGTATGGCGAGCGTCGGCAGTTTCGGGAGGTCTTCCAGCACGATCGGCCCGTGCGCGGCAACGAAGGAAGGGCTCGCCGCCAGGAACTGGCGCGTGCTGGTGAACTTGCGGACGACGACCGACTGGTCGCCGTCATAGCTCTCCCGCACCCTGAGGGCGACGTCGATCCGCTCCTCGATCAGGTCGACCGGCCGGTTGGTCATCACGACGGCGAGCCGGACTTGCGGATAGCGCTTCAGGAAGGTCGGCAGGATGTGGGCCATCATCGGGGCGAAGCCCGGCGGCATCGACAGGCGGATCGGCCCCGCCGGTTCCGACTTGGCGGCGGCGACGATCGTTTCCGCTTCGTCGACGCCGGCAAGGATCGTCTCGCAGCGCTCGTAGAAGGTCTGGCCGATGTCGGTGACCCTGAGCTTGCGGGTGGAGCGTTCCAGCAGGCGCACGCCGAGCCGGTCTTCCAGCTGCGCGACGCGCTTGGAGATCTTCGATTTCGGCACGCCGAGCGCGGTGGCGGCGGCGGTGAAACCCTTGTTCTTCACCACCGCGGCGAACAGGGCGAGATCGTTGAGGTCTTGCATGGCCAAACTCCAGGGCGCCTTCGATTTCCTCTTATTGTTTCCCTCAGGAAACAGTCAATTGAAAATTGGCCGGCTAATCCTTCGATTGTTTTCAGGACATATAGTTTCCAACGAAACGCATTTTCAGAGGTACCACACCATGAACGTCCTCCACATCGACTCCGGCATCCTCGGCGACCACTCCGTCTCCCGCCGCCTGACCGCAGCGATCGCAGCCCAGGTCAGGGCCGATCAGCCCGATGCCACGATCACCTACCGCGACCTCGTCGCCGACGCACTTCCGCACCTGACCGGCGCCCACCTGATGGCTGCCAATGCCAAGCCGGAAGAACTCGACAGCAAGGTTGCCGACGACGTCGCCACCAGCGCAGCCGTGCTCGAGGAGTTCCTGGCCGCCGATACCGTCATCGTCGGCGCGCCGATGTACAATTTCTCGCTGCCGAGCCAGTTGAAGGCCTGGATCGACCGCATCGCGGTCGCCGGCAAGACCTTCCGCTACGGTGAGAACGGTGCCGAAGGCCTCGCCAAGGGCAAGAAGGTGATCGTCGTCTCCACGCGCGGCGGCCACTACAGCTCCGGCCCGGCAGCGATCATGGATCATCAGGAGAGCTACCTGACCGCCGTCTTCGGCTTCCTCGGCATCACCGACGTCGAGTTCGTCCGCGCCGAAGGCCTGAACCTCGGCGACGTCTCCAAGGCGTCGGCGATCTCCGAGGCCGAGCGCAACATCACCGGTCTCGGCAAGCTGCAGCTCGCAAGCTAAACCGCCGTCCCTGAACAACCGAAAGCCCGTCGGGATCTCCCCCGGCGGGCTTCGTTTGTCGGCACACGCGCCAGGGCCGGATCGTGCTAGCTGCCGAATCGCGATCCGGCCGGCATCGCGATCGGTGCTCGACAGGCGGAAATATCGGTCTAGACTCCACCGACATGCCAGGAAGCAGGCCAGGGAACAGGGGAGATCGCCGATGCGCCTCTTGTCTTGCATGCTGCTCGGTGCGGCTGTCCTGATCGTGCCGGCATGGGCTGCGGCCGGGCCGCCCGATGCCCGTTGCACCTGCCGCAATCGCGACGGAATCAGGCATGCGCTCGGCGCAGTCGTCTGTCTCAGCGTCGACGGGCGCAAGTATCTCGCCCGATGCGAGATGGTGCTGAACGTCACCAGCTGGCAGAAGGTGCAGGACGGCTGCCCGGTGGCGGCAAGGGTCGGTCCGCTTCCTTCGATGCCCTACGACGTACAATGACCGAAGAGCCTCTGCCGCAGCCTCTACCTCAGTCGCTTCGGCTCGCGGGACCTTTCCGGAGAGTGTTCCGCTTGTGCCCCGCTCGCTTCTACCGGGCCAGGTACTGGCGCGCGGCATAGAGCGCGACGGCCGCCGCATTGGAGACGTTCAGAGACTTGATCGCGCCGGGCATGTCGAGGCGGGCGAGCGCCTTGCAGGTTGCCCGGGTCTTCTGCCGCAGGCCCTTGCCCTCCGATCCCAGCACCAGCGCCACCTTCTCGCCCGCCAGCGTCGCCTCGAAGGGCTCCGGGCCCTCCGAATCGAGCCCGACCGAATAGAAGCCGTGCGAATGCAGTTCCTCGAGTGCGTCGGCGAGGTTGGTGATCTGGATATAGGGGATGAGCTCGAGCGCGCCGGAGGCGGATTTCGCCAGCACGCCCGATTCGGTCGGCGAATGCCGCATGGTGGTGATCACGGCGCCGGCGCCGAAGGCGACGGCGGTACGCAGGATCGCCCCGACATTGTGCGGGTCCGTGACTTGGTCCAGCACCAGGATCAGCGGGCTTTCCTTCAGGGCTCCGAGCCTGCGCACGGGCAGCGGCCGCGTCTCCAGCATCACGCCCTGGTGGATCGCATCCGGCCCGAGCACCCTGTCGATATCGGACGGCAGCACGGTGTCGACCGGGTAGGGCAGGGTGGACGGATCGGGCAGGTCCAGTCGCTGCGCGGCGTTTTTGGTGACCGACAGCCTGATGACCTGCCGCTCGGGATTGTCCAGCGCCGCGCGCACCGTATGCAGCCCGTAGAGCAGCACCTGGTCGGGGACGAGCGACGGCGCCTTCCAGTCCTCCGCCTGCCTGTGGCGGCGGTCGGCCTTCGGCGTCGGAATTTCGCCGCGCTCGCGCCGCTGGTCGCGGTGCGCCCGGCGCAGCTTGGCGTAATGGGTATCCTTGGCGTTCTTGCCGCCTGCATCGTCCTTGCTCATGCCGCCTTATAGCCCCCGGCGCGAAATCCGCAAATCCAATGATCGCGGCGGTCGCGCCGGAGCCGTCGTATTTTTCCCAACTTTTTCCAAAGGGCCGTGTTGACAGGAAGAAACGGGCCGGTCATATACCCGGCGCAGACCGAAAGGGCGCCTCGCTTCGGCAGAAAACGCGCTTCGTTCTGAAATGCTTGGTCGCTTGATCCCGACAGAAAAATGGAGGGATGCCCGAGTGGTTAAAGGGGACGGACTGTAAATCCGTTGGCTCAGCCTACGTTGGTTCAAATCCAACTCCCTCCACCATTCTGTTGGTACGGATCGAACGCCGCGGGTATAGCTCAATGGTAGAGCAGCAGCCTTCCAAGCTGAATACGCGGGTTCGATTCCCGCTACCCGCTCCAGTCTTTTCAATCGCATAGCTATACCGCGTGTCACGATCTCGTCAGCACGCTGCACGTCGTTCCAGATGCGCTCCCTGGCGAGACGCATCCGCCTTGGCGGCGTCGCGTTCTTCTCAGGCCGAGTCCATTTCGCGCAGGGCGGCGGCCAGCGCTTTCGCCGCCGGCAGTTGCCGCGTCTGCATTTCCGCCTGGAGCCAGCCGAAATGCACCATGCGGATCTCCACCGGCACCTTCTCGAGGCCCAGCCCGATGGCGGCGGCCAGGCGGTGCTTGCCCGAGGTGTGGCGGACGAGCCGCCCGTCCTTGTCGATCGCCACGCCGATGTCGCGCTCCACGAAGTCCAGCCAGAACGAGCGCGCCCGACGCGGCTGCTGGCCGCTGCTCGCCGCGCGCTGGAAGCGGTTACGCGGTAGGATGCCGGTGCGATCGATGTTGTCGATCAGGTCGGCATAGTAGCGGAAATAGGCGTCGAGCTTGCCCACGGTGTCGATCGGCCGGCCGTTGCGCCGTGGCGGCTGGCCCTCGGCGATCTGGCGCAGGTAGGTCCGGTAGCGCTTGCCGTCGCGGAAATTGTCCCGCGTCCGGCAGATCTCGACGATCTCGCGATGCGCCGGCGAGCGCCGCAGCGGCGACAGCCGCTCCTGCCAGTCCCCGGCGTCGAGGAAGCTCTCGCCGATCCAGTGCCATCCGTCGGCATCGACATATTTTTCGTCGAGCCGGTGGGTCAGGATCCGCGGATCGATCTGAAGAAACAGGCTGCCGCCGAAATGTGCTGCCGCCTGCCGTGGCGATACCGCCCGCCCGCCGCGCTGCGCCAGTTGCGCGACGGCCCGGTCGAACCGCTGCGGAAAGGCGAACCAGGCGGCGACCGACGGCAGGAAGAGATGGTCGAGCGCCTGCGCCATGAGCCCGGGACGGAGGTGGCGGGTCGAGGGCGCTGACCCGGCCGCGGCCGGACGAGCCGACCCGGTCGCCCGATGCTCGCCCCCGGACCCGGCCGGTGAAGGCGGAATCACGCGAGATCTCGTATCTGCAGAATCCATGGGTGGAAGTGTCCCATGGGAGCCTGATGGCCGCAACCGGCGATTTAGCCGTCAGGCGACCGCTGCGGTCCGGAGCGGTACGGCCGGATGGCCATGAACCTGTTTTTGAGAGCCAGGATGAACAAGCGGCGGCAACTGAGCGCGTTCTATGCGGAAATGCGGGGCAAAGCGGTGCTCGGAAGGCTGGCTGGATGAACGCCAGGAGGTGTCCGGCTGTGGCGGTCGACGGCTGCCGGTTGCCGATGGATTTAGCGCTTGCGCATTCCTTGCGAAAGCCTTAAACGGCTGCCAAACCGGGAAGGGCCGGTTAAGCCCAAAGTTCGTTCACAGGAAGAATAGACATGGCAAAAGGTAAGTTTGAGCGCAACAAGCCTCACGTAAACATCGGCACGATCGGCCACGTTGACCATGGCAAGACGTCGCTGACGGCGGCGATCACGAAGTACTTCGGCGAGTTCAAGGCGTACGACCAGATCGACGCGGCTCCGGAAGAAAAGGCGCGCGGCATCACCATCTCGACGGCCCACGTCGAATACGAGACGCCGAACCGTCACTATGCGCACGTCGACTGCCCCGGCCACGCCGACTACGTCAAGAACATGATCACCGGTGCTGCCCAGATGGACGGCGCGATCCTCGTCTGCTCGGCCGCCGACGGCCCGATGCCGCAGACCCGCGAGCACATCCTGCTGGCCCGCCAGGTCGGCGTTCCCGCGATCGTGGTGTTCCTGAACAAGGTCGACCAGGTCGACGACGCCGAACTGCTCGAGCTCGTCGAGCTGGAAGTTCGCGAACTGCTGTCGTCCTACGACTTCCCGGGCGACGACATTCCGATCGTCAAGGGTTCGGCTCTGGCCGCTCTGGAAGATTCGGACAAGAAGATCGGTGAAGACGCGATCCGCGAGCTGATGGCAGCGGTCGACGCCTACATCCCGACGCCTGAGCGTCCGATCGACCAGCCGTTCCTGATGCCGATCGAAGACGTGTTCTCGATCTCGGGCCGCGGTACGGTCGTGACCGGTCGCGTCGAGCGCGGCATCGTCAAGGTCGGCGAGGAAATCGAGATCGTCGGCATCCGTCCGACGACGAAGACGACCTGCACCGGCGTCGAGATGTTCCGCAAGCTGCTCGACCAGGGCCAGGCCGGCGACAACATCGGCGCGCTGCTGCGCGGCGTCGACCGCAATGGTGTCGAGCGTGGCCAGATCCTGTGCAAGCCGGGTTCGGTCAAGCCGCACAAGAAGTTCAAGGCCGAAGCCTACATCCTGACGAAGGAAGAAGGCGGCCGTCACACGCCGTTCTTCACCAACTACCGTCCGCAGTTCTACTTCCGCACCACCGACGTGACGGGCATCGTCACGCTTCCGGAAGGCACGGAAATGGTGATGCCGGGCGACAACGTCACGGTTGACGTCGAGCTGATCGTTCCGATCGCGATGGAAGAAAAGCTGCGCTTCGCGATCCGCGAAGGCGGCCGCACCGTCGGCGCCGGCATCGTCGCTTCCATCGTCGAGTAATCTCGACGGGGCGACGAGGGCGAAAGCTGCCGACGGCGAAGAAGTGGGGCAAATGGCGCGCAAGCGCGATTTGCCCGCGGCGCCGGCATCGTCGCCTCGATCGTCGAGTAATCTCGGCGGGGCGAATCGTCGCCTGAAAGATGATAATGGGGAGGCCTCGTGGGTGACCGCGGGGCCTTCCTCTTTTTATTCCTGGCCCCTGGAAACGGTGAGGGCTGTGGAGGGGCGGGGCCTGACCTGTCGCGGGCCCGCGTGCGGGCTTTCCACGCAGAAATTTCGCTTTTCTCTGAAAGGCGCTTGTCATCGCCGGGCAAGTTGAATAATAAGCCGCTGTCCCGACGCGATTGCCGCATTTGCAGGCGCCGCAGCGGAGATAAAGGGGTATAGCTCAGTTGGTAGAGCGGCGGTCTCCAAAACCGCAGGTCGGGGGTTCGAGCCCCTCTGCCCCTGCCATTCGCCAGCCTGCGCAGGCTCTTGCGGCGGCGGCAGGATGGCGACGGACCGGTTTCCGGTCCAATTTCATGAAAAGCGCGTTTGCCTCTTGTGAAAAGAAGAATCGCGCTTTATGTAGGGTCAAACAGACACGCGGTGCGTGGGGCTGATCATTCGGCTTTACGCGCCGTAATGGCGTGAGCATTCAATGGCATCCAAGACGAACCCGATAGCGTTTCTGCAGCAAGTCCGCTCTGAAGCGTCCAAAGTGACTTGGCCGTCGCGGCGCGAGACGACGATCTCGACCGTCATGGTTTTCGTCATGGTATTCCTCGCTGCGATTTTCTTCTTTGCGGCGGATCAGCTCATGGGATGGCTGATCGGCCTGATCCTGAACGTCGGCGCGTAATCGGGTGGAGATCAGCATGGCTTCGCGTTGGTATATCGTTCACGCCTATTCGAATTTCGAGAAGAAGGTTGCCGAATCGATCGAGGAGAAGGCTCGCCAGAAGGGGCTTGAGCATCTGTTCGAGAAGATCCTGGTGCCGACCGAGAAGGTGGTGGAAGTGCGTCGCGGCCGCAAGGTCGATGCCGAGCGCAAGTTCTTCCCCGGCTACGTTCTGGTTCGTGCGAACCTGACGGACGAGGCCTATCACCTGATCAAGAATACGCCGAAGGTCACGGGCTTCCTCGGCTCCGACAACAAGCCGGTGCCGATTCCCGATCACGAGGCCGAGCGTATCCTCGGTCAGGTTCAGGACGGCGTCGATCGGCCGAAGCCCTCGATTTCCTTCGAGATCGGCGAGCAGGTCCGGGTTTCGGACGGTCCGTTCGCCTCGTTCAACGGAACGGTTCAGGACGTCGACGAGGAGCGTTCGCGCCTCAAGGTGGAAGTGTCGATCTTCGGTCGCGCCACCCCGGTCGAGCTGGAATACGCTCAGGTCGAGAAAATCTGATCATCGGCGCCGCAGGACATCGTTCCGCGGCGCCCGTCGAATTCCGGCGCCTGACGGTGCCGGCCGCGGGGTGACCCGCAAATCGCGTGGAAGGGCAGGCGTCTACCAAAGCCGGGCGCCAACGACCGCACCACGCAACCGCAGCCGCCAGGGTCCTCTCGGGGATGCTGGCAAGGATGACCGGGAAACCGGTCTCACCAAAGTAGAGGCAGAGAGAAATGGCTAAGAAAGTTGCAGGCCAGCTCAAGCTGCAGGTTCCGGCAGGATCGGCGAACCCGTCCCCGCCAATCGGACCTGCGCTCGGTCAGCGTGGCATTAACATCATGGAATTCTGCAAGGCGTTCAATGCCGCCACGCAGGAAATGGAAAAGGGTATGCCGATCCCGGTCGTCATCACCTACTACCAGGACAAGTCCTTCACCTTCATCATGAAGCAGCCGCCGGTCAGCTACTTCCTCAAGAAGGAAGCTGGCCTGAAGTCGGGTTCCAAGACCCCCGGCAAGGCCAAGGCAGGCTCGATCACCGAGGCGCAGGTCCGCAAGATCGCGGAAGCCAAGATGAAGGACCTGAATGCCGCCGACGTTGAAGGCGCAATGGCGATGGTTGCGGGTTCGGCCCGTTCCATGGGCCTGGAAGTGGTAGGTTAAGACGATGGCTGGCAAGCGTACCAAGAAGATCAACGAAGGCGTTGATCCCACCAAGCTCTATGCTCTCGACCTCGCCATCGGCATGGTCAAGGAGCGGGCTGTCGCCAAGTTCGACGAGACGGTCGAAGTCGCCATGAACCTCGGCGTCGACCCGCGCCACGCAGACCAGATGGTCCGCGGCGTGGTCAACCTGCCGAACGGCACGGGCCGTGACGTTCGCGTCGCCGTCTTCGCCCGCGGCGCCAAGGCCGACGAAGCCAAGGCTGCCGGCGCAGACGTCGTCGGCGCCGAAGACCTGGTCGAGATCGTCCAGGGCGGCAAGATCGATTTCGATCGCTGCATCGCCACCCCGGACATGATGCCGCTCGTCGGCCGCCTCGGTAAGGTCCTCGGCCCGCGCGGCATGATGCCGAACCCGAAGGTCGGAACCGTCACCATGGACGTCGCCGGTGCCGTCAAGGCATCCAAGGGCGGCGCCGTCGAGTTCCGCGTCGAGAAGGCTGGTATCGTCCATGCCGGTATCGGCAAGGCTTCCTTCGACGCCAAGGCGCTCGAAGAGAACATCAAGGCCTTCGCCGACGCCGTCATCAAGGCGAAGCCGACCGGGGCCAAGGGCAACTACGTCAAGCGCGTGGCGATCTCTTCGACGATGGGCCCGGGCGTCAAGATCGACCCGGCGACCGTCGCCTGAGTTTGGGCGCCTGATTTTTCGGTCCGGCCGCGCGCCGGACCCGACCAAGAATTTCCGGTCATGTCTGGCCGGGAATTTCCGGGGCAACCCGGAACTCCTGTCCGAGATTGCAGGTGGTTATCCCTTAATCACTTTGCCTGCATGAGACGGGTAAGACCTGGATTTCACCCCGCAGCGATGCGCGGGAGAATTCGGTTCGAACCTACCTTGCCTTGTGCCCCGGCCGAAAGGCCGAGCGCGAGGGGACAGGATCCTCGAGCGTCGCTCGGGATCTTCGACAAGACGATCCCTGGCGGCAAAGGCAAACCCGATGGGGACTGCGGACGTCCGTAGCCCCGTCAACTGGAGATAGGCAGTGGAAAGAGCGGAAAAACGCGAATTCGTCACAGAGCTGAACGAAGTCTTCAAGGCTTCCGGTTCGGTTGTCGTGGCCCGCTATGCCGGTATCACCGTTGCGCAGATGAACGATCTTCGTACGAAGATGCGTGCTGCCGGCGGAACCGTCAAAGTCGCGAAGAACCGCCTGGCCAAGATCGCCCTTCAGGGTACGGAGTCGGAAGGGATGACAGATCTCTTCCAGGGTCAGACGCTCATTGCATACGCAAATGATCCGATGATCGCTCCGAAGGTTGCCATGGACTTCGCCAAGACCAACGACAAGCTCGTTGTTCTCGGTGGTGCCATGGGTGCGACCACGCTCGACGCCGAAGCAGTCAAGTCGCTTGCGACCCTGCCTTCGCTGGACGAGCTGCGCGCAAAGCTGCTGGGCCTGCTGAATGCCCCGGCTACCCGCGTCGCAACGGTCGTCGCAGCACCGGCAAGCCAGCTTGCCCGCGTGTTCGCAGCCTACGCCAAGAAGGACGAAGCCGCTTGAGGCGGTTTTTCGCTGTAAATCAAACAACCCGGTTCGAACCGAACAAAAGGAACTATCAAAATGGCTGATCTCGCAAAGATCGTTGAAGACCTCTCCTCGCTGACCGTCCTGGAAGCCGCGGAGCTTTCCAAGCTTCTCGAAGAGAAGTGGGGCGTTTCGGCTGCAGCTCCGGTAGCTGTTGCTGCTGCTGGCGGCGGCGCTGTTGCTGCTGCTGCTGAAGAAGAAAAGACCGAGTTCGACGTCATCCTCGCTGATGCCGGCGCGAACAAGATCAACGTCATCAAGGAAGTCCGCGCCATCACCGGCCTGGGCCTCAAGGAAGCCAAGGACCTCGTCGAAGGCGCTCCGAAGGCTGTCAAGGAAGGCGTTTCCAAGGCTGAAGCCGCTGACCTCAAGAAGAAGCTTGAGGATGCCGGCGCCAAGGTCGACGTCAAGTAATATCGGAATGTGCCGGGGGAGGGTTCTCCCTCTCCCGGTCATTTCTTCTGAACTGATTACCCAAGAGCCGTCGAAAACGGCTCTTGGGTAATGGGTTCTCAAGAGGATGGTCCCGAACCGAACCGCTTTCAGGCAATCCGGCCGGCGGGCTCGGGAGACGGGACGAGATTGAGACTACCCATGTTCGACGGGATCGACTGGCCAGCGAACCCCGTCCGTTGCAGGCCCGGATGCACTAGTTTGAAGGAGCGACGATGGCTCAGACCCTTTCGTTTAACGGTCGCAGGCGCGTACGCAAGTTTTTTGGTAAAATTCCCGAAGTCGCAGAGATGCCGAACCTCATCGAGGTTCAGAAGGCGTCCTACGACCAGTTTTTGATGGTCGACGAGCCCCAGGGCGGCCGCCCGGATGAGGGGCTGCAGGCCGTTTTCAAGTCGGTTTTCCCGATCACCGACTTCTCCGGCGCCTCCATGCTGGAATTTGTTTCCTATGAGTTCGAGCAGCCGAAGTTCGACGTCGAGGAGTGCCGCCAGCGCGACCTGACCTATGCGGCGCCGCTCAAGGTGACGCTGCGCCTGATCGTGTTCGATATCGACGAGGATACCGGCGCGAAGTCGATCAAGGACATCAAGGAACAGAACGTCTACATGGGCGACATGCCGCTCATGACCGACAACGGCACCTTCATCGTCAACGGCACCGAGCGCGTCATCGTCTCCCAGATGCACCGTTCGCCGGGCGTCTTCTTCGACCATGACAAGGGCAAGAGCCATTCTTCCGGCAAGCTGCTGTTCGCTGCCCGCGTCATCCCCTATCGCGGCTCCTGGCTCGACATCGAGTTCGACGCCAAGGACATCGTGCATGCCCGCATCGACCGCCGCCGCAAGATCCCGGTGACGTCGCTGCTGATGGCGCTCGGCATGGACGGCGAGGAAATCCTCGACACCTTCTACACTAAGTCGCTCTACCAGCGCGACGGCGAAGGCTGGCGCGTGCCGTTCCATCCCGACGCGCTGAAGGGCCAAAAGGCCGTCTCCGACATGATCGACGCCGACAGCGGCGAGGTCGTGGTCGAGGCCGGCAAGAAGCTGACCCCGCGCGTCCTCAAGCAGCTGACCGAAAAGGGCCTGAAGGCGCTCAAGGCGACCGACGACGACCTCTACGGCAACTACCTGGCGGAAGACGTCGTCAACGTGTCGACCGGCGAGATCTACCTCGAAGCCGGCGACGAGATCGACGAGAAGACCCTGCCGGTCATCCTGTCGGCTGGCTTCGACGAGATCCCGGTTCTCGACATCGACCACATCAATGTCGGCGCCTACATCCGCAACACGCTTTCCGCCGACAAGAACGAGAACCGTCAGGACGCGCTGTTCGACATCTACCGCGTCATGCGTCCGGGCGAGCCGCCGACGATGGAATCGGGCGAGGCGATGTTCCAGTCGCTGTTCTTCGACGCCGAGCGCTACGACCTCTCCGCCGTCGGCCGCGTCAAGATGAACATGCGTCTCGACCTCGACTGCCCGGACACCGTGCGCGTGCTGCGCAAGGAGGACATCCTGGCGGTCGTCAAGATGCTGGTCGAGTTGCGTGACGGCAAGGGCGAGATCGACGATATCGACAACCTCGGCAACCGCCGTGTCCGTTCGGTCGGCGAGCTGATGGAAAACCAGTATCGCCTCGGTCTGCTGCGCATGGAGCGCGCCATCAAGGAGCGCATGTCGTCGATCGAGATCGACACCGTCATGCCGCAGGACCTGATCAACGCCAAGCCGGCCGCTGCCGCCGTGCGTGAATTCTTCGGCTCCTCGCAGCTGTCGCAGTTCATGGACCAGGTGAACCCGCTTTCGGAAATCACTCACAAGCGCCGTCTTTCGGCTCTTGGCCCGGGTGGTCTGACCCGCGAGCGCGCAGGCTTCGAAGTCCGCGACGTTCACCCGACCCACTATGGCCGTATCTGCCCGATCGAGACGCCGGAAGGCCCGAACATCGGTCTGATCAACTCGCTCGCCACCTTCGCCCGCGTCAACAAGTACGGCTTCATCGAAAGCCCGTACCGCAAGATCGTGGACGGCAAGGTGACGACTGATGTCGTCTACCTGTCGGCAATGGAAGAGGCCAAGTACCACGTCGCCCAGGCGAACTCGGTGCTGAATGCCGAAGGCGAATTCGAGGAAGAATTCGTCGTTTGCCGTCACTCCGGCGAAGTCATGCTCGCCCCGCGCGACCAGATCGACCTGATGGACGTTTCGCCGAAGCAGCTCGTCTCGGTCGCGGCCGCACTCATCCCGTTCCTCGAGAACGACGATGCGAACCGCGCGCTGATGGGCTCGAACATGCAGCGTCAGGCCGTTCCGCTCCTGCGGGCGGAAGCGCCGTTCGTCGGCACCGGCATGGAGCCGGTGGTTGCGCGTGATAGCGGTGCTGCGATCGCGGCCCGCCGCGGCGGCGTCGTCGACCAGGTCGACGCGACCCGTATCGTTATCCGCGCCACCGAAGATCTCGATCCGGGCAAGTCCGGCGTCGACATCTACCGGCTGCAGAAGTTCCAGCGCTCGAACCAGAACACCTGCGTCAACCAGCGTCCGCTGGTCACCGTCGGCGACGTTCTGAACAAGGGCGACATCATCGCCGACGGTCCGTCCACGGACCTGGGCGATCTGGCGCTCGGCCGCAACGCGCTCGTCGCGTTCATGCCCTGGAACGGCTACAACTACGAGGACTCGATCCTGCTCTCTGAGCGGATCGTGCGCGACGACGTGTTCACCTCCATCCACATCGAGGAATTCGAAGTGATGGCGCGTGACACCAAGCTCGGTCCGGAAGAAATCACGCGCGACATTCCGAACGTCTCGGAAGAAGCGCTGAAGAACCTGGACGAAGCCGGCATCGTCTACATCGGTGCGGAAGTCCAGCCGGGCGACATCCTCGTCGGCAAGATCACGCCGAAGGGCGAAAGCCCGATGACGCCGGAAGAAAAGCTTCTGCGCGCCATCTTCGGCGAGAAGGCCTCCGATGTCCGCGACACCTCCATGCGCATGCCGCCGGGCACCTTCGGTACCGTCGTCGAAGTTCGCGTATTCAATCGCCACGGCGTTGAGAAGGACGAGCGCGCGATGGCGATCGAGCGCGAGGAGATCGAGCGCCTCGCCAAGGACCGCGACGACGAGCAGGCGATCCTGGACCGCAACGTCTACGGCCGCCTGATCGACATGCTGCGTGGCCATGTGGCCGTCGCCGGCCCGAAGGGCTTCAAGAAGGGCACCGAGCTCTCCAACGCCGTCATCTCGGAATATCCCCGCTCGCAGTGGTGGATGTTCGCCGTCGAGGACGAGAAGGCACAGGGCGAGATCGAGGCGCTTCGCGGCCAGTACGACGAATCCAAGTCGCGCCTTGAACAGCGCTTCATGGACAAGGTCGAGAAGGTCCAGCGCGGCGACGAGATGCCTCCGGGCGTCATGAAGATGGTCAAGGTCTTCGTCGCCGTGAAGCGCAAGATCCAGCCGGGCGACAAGATGGCCGGCCGTCACGGCAACAAGGGCGTCGTCTCGCGCATCGTTCCGGTCGAGGACATGCCGTTCCTCGAGGACGGCACGCATGTCGACATCGTGCTGAACCCGCTGGGCGTGCCTTCGCGCATGAACGTCGGTCAGATCCTGGAGACGCACCTCGGCTGGGCCTGCGCCGGCATGGGCAGGCAGATCGGCGAGATGCTGGACGCCTACAAGGCAGGCGCCGACATCCAGCCGCTGCGCGACACGATCGATAGCGTCATCGGTTCCGGCCCGAAGGGCGAGCCGATCAAGCAGTACGATGACGATTCCATCGTGCGGCTGGCCGAACAGACCCGCCGCGGCGTGTCGATCGCGACCCCCGTCTTCGACGGCGCCGTCGAGAAGGACGTCAACGAGATGCTCGAACAGGCCGGCCTCAAGGTCACCGGCCAGTCGACGCTCTTCGACGGCCGTACCGGCGACCAGTTCGACCGCCAGGTGACCGTCGGCTACATCTACATGCTGAAGCTGAACCACCTCGTGGACGACAAGATCCACGCCCGTTCGATCGGTCCGTACTCGCTCGTCACCCAGCAGCCGCTGGGCGGCAAGGCGCAGTTCGGCGGTCAGCGCTTCGGGGAAATGGAGGTCTGGGCGCTCGAAGCCTACGGCGCCGCCTACACCCTGCAGGAGATGCTGACGGTGAAGTCGGACGACGTGGCCGGCCGTACCAAGGTGTACGAGGCAATCGTCCGCGGCGACGACACCTTCGAGGCGGGCATTCCGGAGAGCTTCAACGTTCTCGTCAAGGAAATGCGTTCGCTGGGCCTGTCGGTCGAGCTGGAGAATTCGAAGGTCGACGCGACCGCCGAAGCACAGCTTCCCGACGCAGCCGAATAAGGTCTGAAAGGTGCGCGCCCGTCCGGCGCGCACCGCTGCCTCTCCGCTTTAGAATGGCGGGGAGGTGCTTCGTCGCCTCGTAGCGGGGCGGCATTCCGTTTCAAGCGGCCATTGCGGCGCCCGGGTATTACCGCCGCATTCGCCCGCTAAGCTGAGGGCTTAGGCCCACAAAGGAGACAGGCATGAACCAAGAGGTCATGAATCTTTTCAATCCGCAGGTGCCTGCACAGACCTTCGATTCCATCCGGATCTCGATTGCGTCGCCGGAGAAGATTCTTTCCTGGTCTTATGGCGAGATCAAGAAGCCGGAGACGATCAACTACCGTACGTTCAAGCCGGAACGCGACGGTCTCTTCTGCGCGCGCATCTTCGGGCCGATCAAGGACTACGAGTGCCTGTGCGGCAAGTACAAGCGCATGAAGTACAAGGGCATCATCTGCGAAAAGTGCGGCGTGGAAGTCACCCTGTCGCGCGTTCGCCGCGAGCGCATGGGCCATATCGAGCTCGCAGCCCCGGTTGCCCACATCTGGTTCCTGAAGTCGCTGCCTTCGCGCATCTCGACCCTGCTCGACATGACGCTGAAGGATGTCGAGCGCGTTCTCTATTTCGAGAACTACATCGTCACCGAGCCGGGCCTGACGGCGCTGAAGGAAAACCAGCTCCTCTCCGAAGAGGAGTACATGATCGCGGTCGATGAATATGGTGAAGACCAGTTCACCGCCATGATCGGCGCCGAGGCCATCTACGAGATGCTCGCCTCGATGAACCTCGAGAAGATCGCTGGCGACCTGCGTTCCGAGCTTGCCGACACCACGTCGGATCTCAAGCAGAAGAAGCTGATGAAGCGCCTGAAGATCGTCGAGAACTTCATGGAGTCAGGCAACCGTCCGGAGTGGATGATCATGAAGGTCGTCCCGGTCATCCCGCCGGACCTGCGCCCGCTGGTTCCGCTTGATGGCGGCCGTTTCGCGACGTCCGACCTGAACGATCTGTACCGCCGCGTCATCAACCGTAACAACCGTCTGAAGCGCCTGATCGAACTGCGCGCTCCGGGCATCATCATCCGCAACGAAAAGCGCATGCTGCAGGAATCTGTAGACGCGCTGTTCGACAACGGCCGTCGTGGCCGCGTCATCACCGGCGCCAACAAGCGTCCGCTGAAGTCGCTGTCCGACATGCTCAAGGGCAAGCAGGGCCGCTTCCGCCAGAACCTGCTCGGCAAGCGCGTCGACTATTCCGGCCGTTCGGTCATCGTGACCGGTCCGGAACTGAAGCTGCACCAGTGCGGCCTGCCGAAGAAGATGGCGCTCGAGCTGTTCAAGCCGTTCATCTACGCCCGTCTTGACGCCAAGGGCTTCTCGTCCACCGTCAAGCAGGCCAAGAAGCTGGTCGAAAAGGAAAAGCCGGAAGTCTGGGATATCCTCGACGAGGTCATCCGCGAGCATCCGGTTCTCCTGAACCGCGCACCGACGCTGCACCGCCTGGGCATCCAGGCCTTCGAACCGATCCTGGTCGAAGGCAAGGCGATCCAGCTGCACCCGCTCGTCTGCACGGCCTTCAACGCCGACTTCGACGGTGACCAGATGGCCGTTCACGTGCCGTTGTCGCTGGAAGCCCAGCTCGAAGCCCGCGTGCTGATGATGTCGACCAACAACATCCTGCACCCGGCCAACGGCGCGCCGATCATCGTTCCCTCGCAGGACATGGTTCTCGGCCTCTATTACCTGTCGATCATGAACCAGAACGAGCCGGGCGAAGGCATGGCCTTCTCCGATCTCGGCGAACTGCAGCACGCGCTTGAGACCAAGGCGGTGACCCTGCACGCCAAGATCAAGGGTCGCTTCAAGACCGTCGACGCCGACGGCAAGCCGGTTTCCAAGATCTACGAGACGACCCCCGGTCGCCTCCTGATCGGCGAACTGCTGCCGAAGAACGTCAACGTTCCCTTCGAGACCTGCAACCAGGAAATGACCAAGAAGAACATCTCCAAGATGATCGACACGGTCTACCGTCACTGCGGCCAGAAGGACACGGTGATCTTCTGCGACCGGATCATGCAGCTCGGCTTTGCGCACGCCTGCCGCGCCGGCATCTCGTTCGGCAAGGACGACATGGTGATCCCGGACACCAAGGCGAAGATCGTCGGCGATACCGAAGCGCTGGTGAAGGAATACGAGCAGCAGTACAACGACGGCCTGATTACCCAGGGTGAGAAGTACAACAAGGTCGTTGACGCCTGGGGCAAGGCCACCGAGAAGGTCGCCGAAGAGATGATGGCCCGCATCAAGGCCGTCGAGTTCGACGAGGCGACCGGTCGCCAGAAGCCGATGAACTCGATCTACATGATGTCGCACTCGGGTGCCCGCGGTTCTCCGAACCAGATGCGCCAGCTGGGCGGCATGCGCGGCCTGATGGCCAAGCCCTCGGGCGAGATCATCGAGACGCCGATCATCTCGAACTTCAAGGAAGGCCTGACCGTGAACGAGTACTTCAACTCGACCCACGGCGCCCGCAAGGGTCTGGCAGACACCGCCCTGAAGACCGCGAACTCGGGCTACCTGACCCGTCGTCTCGTCGACGTCGCGCAGGACTGCATCGTCAATCTCGTCGATTGCGGGACCTCGAACGGTCTCACGATGACGGCGATCGTCGATGCCGGCCAGGTCGTGGCATCGCTCGGCGCGCGCATCCTTGGCCGTACGGCGCTCGACAACGTCGATCACCCGGTCACGGGCGAGCGGCTGGTCGATGCCGGCAAGATGATCCTCGAGCCGGATGTGATCGAGATCGAGAAGGCCGGTATCCAGTCGATCCGCATTCGTTCGGCACTGACCTGCGAAGTCCAGACGGGCGTCTGCTCGGTCTGCTACGGCCGCGACCTGGCGCGTGGTACGCCGGTCAACATGGGCGAGGCTGTCGGCGTCATCGCGGCGCAGTCGATCGGCGAGCCGGGCACCCAGCTCACCATGCGTACGTTCCACCTCGGTGGCACGGCGAACGTGGTCGACCAGTCGTTCCTGGAAGCGTCCTACGAAGGCACGATCCAGATCAAGAACCGCAACATGCTGCGCAACTCCGATGGCAACCTGATTGCCATGGGCCGCAACATGGCGGTGCAGATCCTGGACGAACGTGGCGTCGAGCGCTCCTCGCAGCGCGTTGCCTACGGTTCGAAGATCTTCGTCGACGACGGCGACAAGGTGAAGCGCGGCCAGCGTCTGGCCGAGTGGGACCCCTACACCCGTCCGATGATGACGGAAATCGACGGCGTCGTCGAATTCGAGGACATCGTCAACGGCATCTCCGTGAAGGAAGAGACCGACGAAGTCACCGGCATCACCAAGCGCCAGATCGTCGACTGGCGTTCGACCCCGCGCGGCTCCGACCTGAAGCCGGCGATCGTCATCAAGGACAAGAACGGCGCCGTCGCCAAGCTGTCCCGCGGTGGCGAAGCCCGCTTCATGCTCTCGGTCGACGCGATCCTCTCCGTCGAGCCGGGTCAGAAGGTCTCCCAGGGTGACGTTCTTGCCCGCTCGCCGCTGGAAAGCGCCAAGACCAAGGACATCACCGGCGGTCTGCCGCGCGTTGCCGAACTGTTCGAGGCTCGTCGTCCGAAGGACCACGCCATCATCGCGGAGATCGATGGTACGGTCCGCTTCGGTCGCGACTACAAGAACAAGCGCCGCATCACGATCGAGCCGGCGGAAGATGGTGTCGAGCCGGTCGAGTACCTGATCCCGAAGGGCAAGCCCTTCCATCTTCAGGACGGCGACTACATCGAGAAGGGCGACTACATCCTCGACGGCAACCCGGCGCCGCACGACATCCTGGCGATCAAGGGCGTGGAGGCTCTGGCTTCCTACCTCGTCAACGAGATCCAGGAGGTCTACCGGTTGCAGGGCGTGGTGATCAACGACAAGCACATCGAGGTGATCGTTCGCCAGATGCTGCAGAAGGTCGAGATCACCGATGCGGGTGACTCGACCTACATCGTCGGCGACAATGTCGACCGGATCGAACTGGAAGACGTCAACGACCGCCTGATCGAGGAAGGCAAGAAGCCGGCCTTTGGCGAGCCGGTCCTGCTCGGCATCACCAAGGCGTCGCTGCAGACGCCGTCCTTCATCTCCGCCGCCTCCTTCCAGGAGACGACGAAGGTGCTGACGGAAGCTGCGATCGCCGGCAAGACCGACGGCCTGCAGGGCCTGAAGGAGAACGTCATCGTGGGCCGCCTCATCCCGGCAGGTACCGGCGGAACGATGACGCAGATCCGCCGCATTGCGACGGCCCGCGACGAGATGATCCTCGACGAGCGCCGCAAGTCGACGGGCGCCGGCGTTGCCACGCCGATGCTTGCGGACCTCGCCGAAGGCGAGACCGTGCCGGCCGGCGAATAAGCCTGCTGCCGCCGGGGCGATCTGTCGCACCGGCCTACCTGACCAATGCGAAACGCCCGGAGCAATCCGGGCGTTTCTTGCGTTTTGCCAGAGCGTGCGTTGACCCTGCTCAACGGCACGGAACCTTTTAACGGTTCTAATTCCTCCGTAGCCCGAGGCAGCCTGCAGCAGAGCGGGCCAGGCCTTGGAATTTGAAGCTGCGAGCGGCCCGGCTCCCACGGGTGCGCGGCAGCGAAAGGAGGCAATTGATGAAAAAGCTGTTGTTGAGTTGTTCCGTTGCGCTGTGCGTCCTGTCGGCCAATGCGGCCGTCGCGTCAGACCCTGCACCCGCCGATCTGCGCCAGACGGCGCTGGAAATCTTCCGCCCGCTCCCCTCGACCGTCCCGGCGGTGAGGGACAACCGCATCACGCCGGAGAAGATCGCGCTCGGCAAGGCGCTGTTCTTCGATCCGCGCATGTCGGCGTCGGGCGTGTTCTCCTGCAATTCCTGCCACAATCTCGGCACCGGTGGTGACGACAACCTCGAGACCTCGATCGGCCATGGCTGGCAGAAGGGGCCGCGCAATGCGCCGACGGTGCTGAACTCGGTGTTCAACGTCGCCCAGTTCTGGGACGGCCGCGCCGAGGACCTGAAGGCGCAGGCCAAGGGACCGGTGCAGGCCGGCGTCGAGATGGCGAACACGCCGTTGCAGGTGGTCGCGACGCTGAATTCGATGCCGCAATATGTCGCGTGGTTCAAGGCCGCGTTCCCCGGCGAGAGCGACCCCGTCACCTTCGACAACTTCGCCAAGGCGATCGAGGCCTTCGAGGCGACGCTGATCACGCCCGCCCCCTTCGACGCCTATCTGAACGGTGACGACGAGGCGATGAGCGTCGAGGCGAAGCAGGGGCTGCAGCTCTTCATCGACAAGGGATGTGCCTCCTGCCACGGCGGGATCAATGTCGGCGGGGAGGGGTACTATCCCTTCGGCCTCGTCGAACGTCCCGGCGCCGACGTCCTGCCGGAAGGCGACAGGGGGCGCTTCGCCGTGACCAACACGGTGGATGACACCTATGTCTTCCGCGCAGCGCCCCTGCGCAACGTCGAGCACACTGCGCCCTATTTCCATTCCGGCAAGGTGTGGGATCTGAAGGAGGCGGTGACGCTGATGGGGGAAACGCAGCTCGGCGAGGAACTGGCGAGCGAGGATGCCGACCTGATCGTCGCCTTCCTGCATGCGCTAACGGGAACCGTGCCGGACGTCGTCTATCCGATCCTGCCGGCGGAGACGCGGTCGACCCCGAAGCCGACCGCCGAAATCCGCGACTGAGGCGGCCTGCCGCCGCCGAAATGGAACCGCCCGAACCGTCGGGCGGCTCTTATGGGCCGAGAGCTGCCGGTCCCGGTCAGGCGAAGCGGATGATCGCGACCTCGCCTTCGAGCGCGCCCTGGTAGGCGGAGGCGTGCGGCTCGTCGATCGGCGCATCGGTCAGCGTGCCGATCTGGTCGAGATCGGCCTCCAGGAAGCCTTCTTCCGCCAGCGCGTTCAGCGCCTCGCGCACGGCGCTGTCGTCGTCGGGCGCCCGCAGCATGACGTGGATGTCGATGCCTTCGTCGTCGCCGTCGCGCTCATAGGCCTTGCCGATGATGATGAAGACCATGGCGTCTTCATTGTTGTTGTCGTTGTCGGGAGAGATGGACATGGCGCTTCCTTCAGGTTCGCGATCTGGCAACGTCCTTACGCCGATCGGGCCGAAATGGAAAGCGCGGGCGAGGGGAGGCGAGGCGGCTGCGGGCGAGGCGCGCGGCTGCAACGACGGCATTGATTCTTCCTTTGCGATTCCTTAAGAATCGTCGGGCCGAAGCATTTCGGAGTGCCGGCCGTTCCGGCTCCGGTTTAGATTGCACGCCAGCGCGCGAACGCCTCGAAATTCAGGGCGTTCATGAAGGGCGAAGCAAGAATATTTCGCCAGTCCCCTTGACGTGCAGGGCGTAAGCCAGTAGAGCCACGCCCATCGGAGCCTATGTGAGGCTGGCTGGTTCAGTACGACTCGTTCTGAAGTTCGCCTCAAACAAGGCTTCAACGCACGTTGAAGACATGAATGCTGCACGCATGACGCGGCCTGGCTGCGTCCTCTGCCTTAGAGGGCCATTCGCAAAAGGCGGATCGGTCCTGTTTTGCGCATGAAAAGAAGCGTGTGGCAGCCGCCGGCAACGGCAAAATCCGCCCGCAAGGGTAACGAGACAAGATCAAGGGATGGTTGAATGCCTACCGTAAACCAGCTGATCCGTAAGCCGCGTCAGGCACAGGTAAAGCGCAATAAGGTTCCCGCTCTCCAGGAGAACCCGCAGAAGCGCGGCGTATGCACCCGCGTGTACACGACCACGCCGAAGAAGCCGAACTCGGCTCTGCGTAAGGTCGCCAAGATCCGCCTGACCAACGGCTTCGAAGTCATTGGTTACATCCCGGGCGAAGGTCACAACCTTCAGGAGCACTCCGTGGTCATGATCCGCGGCGGCCGCGTGAAGGACCTTCCGGGTGTGCGCTACCACATCATCCGCGGTGTTCTCGATACCCAGGGTGTCAAGAACCGCAAGCAGCGCCGCTCCAAGTACGGCGCGAAGCGTCCAAAGTAACCAGTCACCGGCGCCATTTCGCTGGAACCCAATTTAGTTGAGAGACGAAACGTATGTCCCGACGTCATAAAGCAGAGAAGCGCGAGATCAACCCGGACCCGAAGTTCGGCGATCTCGTGGTCACGAAGTTCATGAACGCCATCATGCTCGACGGCAAGAAGTCCGTCGCCGAAACCATCGTTTACGGCGCATTTGACAGCGTTCAGGGCAAGTCCAAGCAGGACCCGCTCGGCGTGTTCCATTCGGCCCTCGACAACGTTGCGCCGCACGTTGAAGTTCGTTCGCGCCGCGTCGGTGGTGCAACCTACCAGGTCCCGGTCGACGTTCGCCCGGAGCGCCGTCAGGCTCTCGCTATCCGTTGGCTCATCGCAGCGGCACGCAAGCGGAACGAAACCACCATGGTCGAGCGCCTCTCGGGCGAACTCATGGATGCCGCAAACAACCGTGGCAGTGCCGTCAAGAAGCGCGAAGACACGCACAAGATGGCTGACGCCAACCGTGCGTTCTCGCACTACCGCTGGTAATCTCGAAAAGGCAGTCCATTATGGCACGCGAATACAAGATCGAAGACTACCGTAACTTCGGTATCATGGCGCACATCGACGCCGGCAAGACGACGACGACCGAGCGTATCCTCTACTACACCGGCAAGTCCCACAAGATCGGCGAAGTCCACGACGGCGCCGCCACGATGGACTGGATGGAGCAGGAGCAGGAACGCGGCATCACCATCACGTCCGCTGCCACCACGACCTTCTGGAAGGGCCGTGACGGCAAGATGCGCCGCTTCAACATCATCGACACCCCCGGCCACGTCGACTTCACCATCGAAGTCGAGCGTTCGCTGCGCGTTCTCGACGGCGCCATCGCGCTGCTCGATGCCAATGCCGGCGTCGAGCCGCAGACGGAAACCGTCTGGCGCCAGGCCGAGAAGTACAACGTTCCGCGGATGATCTTCTGCAACAAGATGGACAAGACCGGTGCGGATTTCTACCGCTCGGTGTCCATGATCAAGTCGCGCCTCGGTGCGACCGCAGTCGTCATGCAGCTGCCGATCGGCGCTGAAAGCGAGTTCAAGGGCGTCATCGACCTGGTCGAGATGAATGCGCTCGTCTGGCGCGACGAATCGCTCGGCGCCCAGTGGGACGTCGTCGAGATCCCGGAAGACATGAAGGCCCAGGCCGAGGAATATCGCGAGAAGCTGATCGAGACCGTCGTCGAGATCGACGAAGCCGCGATGGAAGCCTACCTCGAAGGTAACTACCCGGACAACGACAAGATCCGCGAACTCGTTCGCCGCGGCACGATCGACGTGAAGTTCCACCCGATGTTCTGCGGTACCGCGTTCAAGAACAAGGGCGTACAGCCGCTGCTCGACGCCGTCGTCGACTACCTGCCGTCGCCGGTCGACATTCCGGCCATCAAGGGCATCGACGTCAAGACGGACGCCGAGATCGAGCGTCATGCGTCCGACGAAGAGCCGCTTTCGATGCTGGCCTTCAAGATCATGAACGACCCCTTCGTCGGTTCGCTCACCTTCGCCCGCATCTATTCCGGCAAGCTCGAGAAGGGCACGTCGGTCATGAACACGGTCAAGGAAAAGCGCGAGCGCGTCGGCCGCATGCTGCAGATGCACTCCAACTCGCGTGAAGACATCGAAGAAGCCTTCGCAGGCGACATCGTTGCGCTGGCGGGCCTGAAGGAAACGACCACGGGCGACACGCTCTGCGATCCGCTGAAGCCGGTCATCCTCGAGCGCATGGAATTCCCCGAGCCGGTCATCCAGATCGCGATCGAGCCGAAGTCCAAGGGCGACCAGGAAAAGATGGGCCTCGCGCTCAACCGCCTGGCAGCCGAGGATCCGTCCTTCCGCGTCAAGACCGATGAGGAATCCGGCCAGACCATCATCGCCGGCATGGGCGAGCTTCACCTCGACATCCTCGTCGACCGCATGCGTCGCGAGTTCAAGGTCGAAGCCAACGTCGGTGCTCCGCAGGTGGCCTACCGCGAGACGATCACGAGGCTCTGCGAAGAAGACTACACGCACAAGAAGCAGACCGGTGGTACCGGCCAGTTCGCGCGCGTCAAGATCATCTTCGAACCGAACCCGGAAGGCGAAGACTTCAAGTTCGAGTCCAAGATCGTCGGCGGCGCCGTTCCGAAGGAATACATCCCCGGTGTCCAGAAGGGCATCGAGAGCGTTCTGTCCTCCGGTCCGCTCGCTGGCTTCCCGATGCTCGGCGTCAAGGCGACGCTCATCGACGGTGCGTTCCACGACGTCGACTCGTCGGTCCTGGCGTTCGAAATCGCATCGCGTGCCTGCTTCCGTGAAGCGGCCAAGAAGGCTGGTGCCCAGCTTCTCGAGCCGATGATGAAGGTCGAGGTCGTGACGCCGGAAGACTATGTCGGCGACGTGATCGGTGACCTGAACTCCCGCCGTGGCCAGATCCAGGGCCAGGAATCGCGCGGCGTGGCCGTCGTGATCGCGGCGAACGTGCCGCTGGCGAACATGTTCAAGTACGTCGACAACCTGCGCTCCATGTCGCAGGGCCGCGCGCAGTACACGATGACGTTCGATCACTACGCACCGGTTCCGTCGAACGTGGCGCAGGAAATCCAGGCAAAGTATTCCGGTCAGAAGTGACCGGAATACGCCACCCGAAACGAATTGAACCATTCCCCGTCTAGGGGACAGAAAATGGAGAGCCGGAAATGGCAAAAGGTAAGTTTGAGCGCAACAAGCCTCACGTAAACATCGGCACGATCGGCCACGTTGACCATGGCAAGACGTCGCTGACGGCGGCGATCACGAAGTACTTCGGCGAGTTCAAGGCGTACGACCAGATCGACGCTGCTCCGGAAGAAAAGGCGCGCGGCATCACCATCTCGACGGCGCACGTCGAATACGAGACGCCGAACCGTCACTACGCACACGTCGACTGCCCCGGCCACGCCGACTACGTCAAGAACATGATCACCGGTGCTGCCCAGATGGACGGCGCGATCCTCGTCTGCTCGGCCGCCGACGGTCCGATGCCGCAGACCCGCGAGCACATCCTGCTGGCCCGCCAGGTCGGCGTTCCCGCGATCGTGGTGTTCCTGAACAAGGTCGACCAGGTTGACGACGCCGAACTGCTCGAGCTCGTCGAGCTGGAAGTTCGCGAGCTGCTGTCGTCCTACGACTTCCCGGGCGACGACATTCCGATCGTCAAGGGCTCGGCTCTGGCCGCTCTGGAAGATTCGGACAAGAAGATCGGCGAAGACGCGATCCGCGAACTGATGGCCGCCGTCGACGCCTACATCCCGACGCCTGAGCGTCCGATCGACCAGCCGTTCCTGATGCCGATCGAAGACGTGTTCTCGATCTCGGGCCGCGGTACGGTCGTGACCGGTCGCGTCGAGCGCGGCATCGTCAAGGTCGGCGAGGAAATCGAGATCGTCGGCATCCGTCCGACGACGAAGACGACCTGCACCGGCGTCGAGATGTTCCGCAAGCTGCTCGACCAGGGCCAGGCCGGCGACAACATCGGCGCGCTGCTGCGCGGCGTCGACCGCAACGGCGTCGAGCGTGGCCAGATCCTGTGCAAGCCGGGTTCGGTCAAGCCGCACAAGAAGTTCAAGGCCGAAGCCTACATCCTGACGAAGGAAGAAGGCGGCCGTCATACGCCGTTCTTCACCAACTACCGTCCGCAGTTCTACTTCCGCACCACCGACGTGACGGGCATCGTCACGCTTCCGGAAGGCACGGAAATGGTGATGCCGGGCGACAACGTCACGGTTGACGTCGAGCTGATCGTTCCGATCGCGATGGAAGAAAAGCTGCGCTTCGCGATCCGCGAAGGCGGCCGCACCGTCGGCGCCGGCATCGTCGCTTCCATCGTCGAGTAATCTCGACGCAGTGTCCGTCGAGCAGTCGGCGGGCAACGGCGGAATTCCCGGGCCGCAGTGCTATGCGGCCCGGGCATAGCCGCCACGATAGATTTAGTCGGCCGCACCGCTTGCCGACGAGAGCAAAATAGTGCAAATGGCGCGCACGCGTGATTTGCACCTGCTTCGTCATGGTGCGATCGCCAAAGGACAAGGCCGGCCACGGCCGCTCAAATAGGAAGGGGCAGGGGAAACCTTGTCCCTCCGATCTTTGAAAAACTAGCGGACTGGCCGGACATTTATCGAAGTTCAATGCGTGTTCCCCAAGGGGTTCCCGCGATAAACAAGAACAAGGACAAGTCGTATGAACGGCCAGAACATCCGCATTCGCCTCAAGGCGTTTGATCACCGGATCCTCGATGCCTCCACGCGTGAAATCGTGTCGACGGCCAAGCGTACCGGTGCCAGTGTCCGCGGTCCCGTGCCGCTCCCGACACGTATTGAGAAATTCACGGTCAACCGGTCGCCTCACATCGACAAGAAGAGCCGCGAACAGTTCGAGATGCGCACCCACAAGCGCCTTCTCGACATCGTCGACCCGACCCCTCAGACGGTCGACGCCCTGATGAAGCTCGACCTCGCCGCCGGCGTCGACGTTGAGATCAAGCTCTGATCAGGCTTTGAGCAAGTCCGGCGCAAGCCGAATAACAAGGAAGGTACGTGGCGGTAACGCCAACGGCTTCTAGGAACGGGAAACCCGAAGGTCGGACGGCCTCCGTGGAATCCTTAAACAAAAGGCGTGTAGGGGCCTCGCCCCCACAGGACTTTTAAGAGGAATGAACCATGCGTTCAGGTGTGATTGCACAGAAGGTGGGAATGACTCGCGTCTACAATGACGCAGGAGAGCATGTCCCTGTAACAGTTTTGCGATTGGACGGCTGCCAGGTCGTTGCCCATCGCACGGAAGACAAGAACGGCTACACCGCAGTCCAGCTCGGTGCCGGCCGCTCCAAGGTCAAGAACACGTCGAAGGCGCTCCGCGGCCAGTTTTCCGCAGCCAGCGTCGAGCCGAAGGCCAAGCTCGTCGAGTTTCGCGTTTCCGCCGACAACCTCATCGAGGTCGGTGCGGAGCTCTCCGCCAGCCACTTCATCGCCGGCCAGCTGGTCGACGTGACCGGCACGACGATCGGTAAGGGCTTCGCCGGCGCGATCAAGCGCCACAACTTCGGCGGTCTGCGCGCCACGCACGGCGTCTCCGTCTCGCACCGTTCGCATGGTTCGACCGGCTCCAACCAGGATCCGGGCCGCGTCTGGAAGGGCAAGCGCATGGCTGGTCACATGGGCCAGACGCGCGTCACCACCCAGAACCTCGAAGTCGTCTCGACCGACGAGGACCGTGGTCTCATCCTGGTCAAGGGTGCCGTCCCGGGTTCCAAGGGTGCCTGGATCGTCGTCCGCGACGCCATCAAGTCCGGCATCCCGGCCGACGCTCCGCGTCCGGCCGCTGTCCGCGCCGCAGCTAAGTAAGGGAGCCTGGTTATGGATCTCAAAGTCACGACCCTCGACGGGAAGGACGCCGGCAAGGTTTCCCTCTCCGACGCGATCTTCGGCCTCGAGCCGCGCGAGGACATCATCGCCCGCGTCGTTCGCTGGCAGCTCGCCAAGAAGCAGCAGGGCACGCACAAGACCAAGGGCCGCGCGGAAGTTTCCCGCACCGGCGCCAAGATGTACAAGCAGAAGGGTACGGGCCGCGCTCGTCACCATTCCGCACGCGCTCCGCAGTTCCGCGGCGGCGGCAAGGCCCACGGCCCGGTCGTCCGCAGCCACGAGCACGACCTTCCCAAGAAGGTCCGCGCGCTCGGCCTGCGTCACGCCCTTTCGGCAAAGCTGAAGGCTGAGAACGTCATCATCGTCGATGACCTCGTCGCCAAGGAAGCCAAGACCAAGGCACTGGCCGGCTCGTTCGCCAGCCTCGGCCTGACCAACGCCCTCATCATCGGCGGCGCAGAGCTCGACAGCAACTTCAAGCTCGCAGCCCAGAACATCCCGAACGTGGACGTTCTGCCGATCCAGGGCATCAACGTGTACGACATCCTGCGCCGCGGCAAGCTCGTGCTTTCCAAGGCTGCAGTCGAAGCCCTCGAGGAGCGGTTCAAATGACGGATCTTCGCCACTACGATGTGATCGTATCTCCTTCGATCACCGAAAAGTCGACGCTGGTCTCCGAACAGAACCAGGTCGTATTCAACGTCGCCAAGACCGCTTCCAAGCCTGAGATCAAGGCTGCCGTCGAAGCGCTCTTCGGTGTCAAGGTCACGGCTGTGAACACGCTCGTCCGCAAGGGCAAGGTAAAGCGTTTCCGCGGCTTCTCCGGCCGGCAGGGAGATGTCAAGAAGGCGATCGTCACGCTTGCTGACGGTCAGTCCATCGACGTCTCCACCGGGCTCTGATCGAGCAGTCGGCTAAAGAGGACAAAAGAAAATGGCATTGAAAAGTTTCAATCCGACCACTCCGAGCCAGCGTCAGCTCGTCATTGTCGACCGTTCGGGCCTGTACAAGGGCAAGCCGGTCAAGGCTCTGACCGAAGGTCTCTCCAAGAGCGGTGGCCGTAACAACCACGGTCGCATCACCGCCCGCTTCATCGGCGGCGGTCACAAGCGCACCTACCGCCTGATCGACTTCAAGCGTCGCAAGTTCGACGTCGAAGGCACGGTCGAGCGTCTGGAGTACGACCCGAACCGCACGGCGTTCATCGCTCTGGTATCCTATGCTGATGGCGAGCAGGCCTATATCCTGGCTCCGCAGCGTCTTGCTGCCGGTGACAAGGTCATCGCTTCCGACAAGGCCGTCGACGTAAAGCCCGGCAACACCATGCCGCTGCAGTACATCCCGGTCGGTTCGATCGTTCACAACGTCGAGATGAAGCCAGGCAAGGGCGGTCAGATCGCCCGTTCGGCTGGTACCTTTGTCCAGCTCGTCGGCCGTGACCAGGGCATGGCTATCCTTCGCCTGAACTCCGGCGAACAGCGCCTCGTACCGGGCTCGTGCCTTGCTTCGATCGGCGCGGTTTCGAACCCGGATCACGGCAACATCAACGACGGCAAGGCCGGTCGTACGCGTTGGCGCGGCAAGACCCCGCATAACCGCGGTGTCGTCATGAACCCGGTCGACCACCCGCACGGTGGTGGTGAAGGCCGCACGTCCGGTGGTCGTCACCCGGTATCCCCGTGGGGCAAGCCGACCAAGGGCAAGCGCACCCGTTCGAACAAGTCGACCGACAAGTTCATCATGCGCTCGCGCCACCTGAAGAAGAAGTAAGAGAGGTTAGTCAGAAATGGCTCGTTCAGTATGGAAAGGCCCGTTTGTTGACGGCTATCTTCTCAAGAAGGCTGAGAAGGTGCGCGAGGGCGGCCGCAATGAAGTGATCAAGATCTGGAGCCGTCGCTCCACGATCCTGCCGCAGTTCGTCGGTCTCACCTTCGGTGTCTACAACGGCAGCAAGCACGTCCCGGTCAGCGTCAACGAAGACATGGTCGGCCACAAGTTCGGTGAATTCTCTCCGACCCGGACCTATTACGGTCACGGTGCGGACAAGAAGGCGAAGAGGAAGTAACGATGGGCAAGGCAAAAGCCGAACGTCGGCTGAAGGATAACGAGGCGCAAGCAGTTGCGCGCACGATCCGCGTCAGCCCCCAGAAGCTCAACCTGGTTGCCGCGATGATCCGCGGCAAGAAGGTCGACCGCGCTCTGGCCGAACTCGAGTTCTCTCGCAAGCGCATCGCCGGCACCGTCAAGAAGACGCTGGAATCGGCGATCGCGAACGCTGAAAACAACCACGATCTCGACGTCGACTCGCTCGTCGTCGCTGAGGCTTTCGTCGGAAAGTCGATCGTCATGAAGCGCTTCCACGCCCGCGGTCGCGGCCGTGCATCGCGCGTCGAGAAGCCCTTCTCGCACCTGACGATCGTCGTCCGTGAAGTCGAAGCCAAAGGGGAGGCCGCATAATGGGTCAGAAAATCAATCCGATCGGCTTCCGCCTCGGCATCAACCGTACCTGGGATAGCCGCTGGTTCGCCGACAACGCCGAATACGGCCAGCTCCTTCACGAAGACCTGAAGATCCGCAAGTATCTGATGGACGAACTGAAGCAGGCCGGTATCTCGAAGGTCGTCATCGAGCGTCCGCACAAGAAGTGCCGCGTCACGATCCACTCGGCTCGCCCGGGTCTGATCATTGGCAAGAAGGGTGCGGACATCGAGAAGCTCCGCAAGAAGCTTTCCGAGATGACCAATTCGGAAACGCACCTCAACATCGTCGAAGTGCGCAAGCCCGAAACCGACGCGACGCTGGTTGCCCAGTCGATCGCCCAGCAGCTCGAGCGCCGCGTGGCTTTCCGCCGTGCGATGAAGCGCGCTGTTCAGTCGGCCATGCGTCTTGGCGCCGAAGGCATCAAGATCACCTGCGCCGGCCGTCTGGGTGGCGCGGAAATCGCACGTACCGAATGGTACCGCGAAGGCCGCGTTCCGCTGCACACGCTGCGTGCGGACATCGACTATGGTACGGCAGAAGCGGAAACCGCTTTCGGCATCTGCGGCATCAAGGTCTGGATCTTCAAGGGCGAAATCCTTGAGCACGATCCGATGGCCTCCGAGCGCCGCGCGACCGAAGGCGATGCCCAGGGCGCAAGCCAGGGCGAACGCCGCCGCCGTGAAAACGCTTAATTCGCTTTAGGCGAGCAGATCGGAGAATAGAAAAATGTTGCAGCCAAAGCGTACTAAGTACCGCAAGCAGTTCAAGGGCCGCATCAAGGGCGTCGCCAAGGGCGGCTCGGACCTCGCCTTCGGCGAGTTCGGCTTGAAGGCTCAGGAACCCAACCGCGTCAACGCACGCGAGATCGAGGCGGCCCGCCGCGCGATCACCCGTTACATGAAGCGTGCCGGCCGTGTCTGGATCCGCGTGTTCCCGGACGTTCCGGTCACCGCGAAGCCGACCGAAGTCCGCATGGGTAAGGGCAAGGGTTCGGTCGAATACTGGGCATGCAAGGTCAAGCCCGGCCGTATGATGTTCGAGATCGACGGCGTCAGCGAAGAGATCGCTCGCGAAGCTCTTCGCCTGGGTTCGGCCAAGCTCTCGGTCAAGACGCGCTTCGTACAGCGCATTGCAGAGTAAGGATTGAGCCATGAAAGCCGCAGACGTTCGCGCACTGAGCGCCGACCAGCTTAATGACGAGCTCGCAAAGCTGAAGAAGGAGCAGTTCAACCTGCGCTTCCAGAAGGCGACCGGCCAGCTCGAGAAGTCCTCGCGCATCAACGAGGTCCGCAAGGACATCGCCCGCGTGAAAACCATTGCCCGCCAGAAGGCGGCAGAAGCCAAGGCCTAAGGAAGAATAATATGCCGAAACGCATTCTGCAGGGCGTCGTCGTTTCCGACAAGAACGAGAAGACCGTTGTTGTCCGGGTAGAGCGCCGGTTCGCGCATCCGCTGCTTCAGAAGACGGTCCGCCGTTCGAAGAAGTACAAGGCGCATGACGAGAGCAACCAGTACAAGGTTGGTGATGTGGTTTCCATCGAGGAATGCGCACCGATCTCGAAGGACAAGCGCTGGACGGTCGTTTCCGCCCAGGCTTAATTCATCACTTTTCGCGCAAGGGGTTGCCCTTTGCGCGAAAACCTGTATGAAGCAGCGCAAGGACGCTCGGAATCGGGCGTTCTTTTGCTTTGAGCGCAGGGAAGGTCCCGGGAATCGCTGGCGATTTCCTCGAGGAAACCACCTTGGCAAGACCCATCCCGCGCGAAAAACATAGATTCTCATAAGCTGGAACAGGGGGCATCCGTGCCCAACCGGTCCGGTTACAACAAGAAGGCGACCTGACATGATTCAGATGCAGACTAACCTCGACGTCGCGGATAATTCCGGCGCACGTCGTGTCATGTGCATCAAGGTGCTGGGCGGCTCCAAGCGCAAGTACGCTTCGGTCGGCGACATCATCGTCGTCTCGATCAAGGAAGCGATCCCGCGCGGCCGCGTCAAGAAGGGCGACGTGATGAAGGCGGTGGTCGTTCGCACCGCCAAGGACATCCGCCGCGCCGACGGTAGCGTCATTCGTTTTGACAACAACGCCGCCGTCCTGATCGACAACAAGAAAGAGCCCATCGGCACCCGTATCTTCGGACCGGTTCCGCGCGAGCTGCGCGCCAAGAACCACATGAAGATCATCTCGCTGGCTCCGGAAGTACTCTAAGGAGCGATGGCAATGCAGAAGATTCGCAAGGGCGACAAGGTCGTCGTACTCACCGGTAAGGACAAGGGCCGCACCGGCGAGGTCGTTCAGGTCATGCCGAAGGAAGATCGCGCGATCGTGCGTGGCGTCAACGTGGTCAAGCGCCACCAGCGCCAGACCCAGTCGCAGGAAGCCGGCATCATCAGCAAGGAAGCCCCGATCCACCTGTCCAACATCGCGATCGCCGACCCCAAGGACGGCAAGCCGACCCGCGTCGGTTTCAAGATCGACGGCGACAAGAAGGTCCGTGTGGCTAAGCGTTCGGGAGTTTCGATCGATGGCTGAAGCTAAGTACGAGCCGCGGCTCAAGAAGGAATATGTCGAGCGGATCCGCAAGGCGCTGCAGGAACAGTTCTCGTTCGCCAACGAGATGCAGATCCCGCGCCTGGAGAAGATCGTCATCAACATGGGCGTCGGTGAATCGACGGGCGACTCCAAGAAGCCCACGGTTGCCGCAGCCGACCTGGCTGCGATCGCCGGTCAGAAGCCGGTCATCACCCGTGCCCGCAACTCCATCGCGGGCTTCAAGCTCCGCGAAGGCATGCCGATCGGCGCAAAGGTCACCCTTCGCGGCGCCCGCATGTACGAATTTCTGGATCGCCTCGTGAACATCGCGCTCCCCCGCGTGCGCGACTTCCGTGGTCTGAACCCGAAGTCCTTCGATGGCCGTGGCAACTTCGCCATGGGTATCAAGGAGCACATTGTGTTCCCTGAAATCAACTACGACAAGGTTGATCAGATGTGGGGCATGGACATCATCGTTTGCACGACGGCTACCAACGACGACGAAGCCCGGGCTCTTCTGAAAGAGTTCAACTTCCCGTTCCGCCAGTAATCCGTAACGACAAGCGTAAAGAAGGATAACTGTTATGGCGAAAACGAGCGCAGTCGAAAAGAACAAGCGCCGCCGCAAACTGGTTGCCAACCAGGCTGCAAAGCGTGCAGCTCTGAAGGCGATCATCCAGAACCAGGCTCTTCCGATCGAAGATCGGTTCAAGGCTACCCTGAAGCTTGCCTCCCTGCCGCGCAACGGCTCCAAGACCCGCATCCGCAACCGCTGCGAAGTGACGGGCCGCCCGCGTGCATTCTATCGCAAACTCAAGATGTCGCGTATCGCACTGCGCGAACTGGGCAACCTCGGCAAGGTGCCGGGCGTCGTCAAGTCGAGCTGGTAAGGAGACGGGTACATGGCAATGACTGATCCGCTGGGCGATATGCTCACCCGTATCCGCAACGGCGCCGCACGCCGCAAGTCGAGCGTTTCCACGCCGGCTTCGAAGCTGCGCGCCCGCGTTCTCGATGTCCTGCAGGCCGAAGGCTACATCCGCGGCTATTCCGAAGTCGAATTCGACAACGGCAAGGCTGAACTGAGCATCGAACTCAAGTACTACGAAGGCGCGTCCGTGATCCGCAAGATCGACCGCGTCTCCAAGCCGGGCCGCCGGGTTTATGTCTCGGTCAAGTCCATTCCGCAGGTCGCGAACGGTCTCGGCATCACCATCCTTTCGACCCCGAAGGGCGTGATGGCCGATCACCAGGCACGCGAACAGAACGTTGGTGGCGAGGTTCTTTGCTCCGTCTTCTAAGACGTGCAAGGAATCTCCATAGCGAACAGACAGGTAGAAAAAATGTCTCGTATCGGTAAAAGGCCCGTTCCGGTTCCCGCTGGTGTAACTGCGACCGTCGATGGTCAGAAGGTCACCGCAAAGGGCCCCAAGGGCGAGCTGTTCTTCGTCGCCAATGACGAAGTGACGGTGAAGTTGGAAGACAACTCGGTTGTTGTGCAGCCGGTCAACGATTCCAAGGATGCACGGTCGAAGTGGGGCATGTCCCGCACGATGATCGAAGGCATCTTCAAGGGCGTCAAGGACGGTTACGAGCGCAAGCTCGAGATCAACGGCGTCGGCTACCGCGCGTCCCTGCAGGGCAAGAACCTGCAGCTGGCACTCGGCTTCAGCCACGACGTTGTCTATGAAGCCCCGGAAGGCATCACGATCGCTGTTCCGAAGCCGACCGAAATCATCGTGTCCGGCATCAGCAAGCAGCAGGTCGGCCAGGTTGCCGCGGAGATCCGCGAATACCGTGGCCCCGAGCCCTACAAGGGCAAGGGCGTCAAGTATGCCGAAGAGCGGATTGTCCGCAAAGAAGGCAAGAAGAAGTAAGGAACACGCGAAATGGCTAGCAGGAAAGAACAACTTGCACGTCGCGCCAACCGCGTGCGCCGTCAAATCAAGGCGGTCGCCAACGGCCGTCCGCGCCTGTCGGTTCATCGCTCGTCGAAGAACATCTACGTACAGGTCATCGATGACGTGGCCGGCAAGACGCTTGCGTCCGCCTCCACGCTCGACACCGATCTGCGCTCGTCTCTGAAGACGGGCGCCGACACGGCAGCAGCCGCTGCCGTCGGCAAGCTCATCGCCGAGCGCGCCACCAAGGCCGGCGTCAAGGAAGTGGTCTTCGACCGCGGCGCCTTCATCTATCACGGTCGCATCAAGGCTCTCGCCGAAGCTGCCCGTGAAGGTGGCTTGAGCTTCTGATCGATCCTGGCGGGCCTCGTGCCCGCCATGTGACGATCAGTGGGTACCGGTCGCCTGCCCGAACGAGGGGAGGCGACTTTGTCAATCTGCCGATTGCACCCGGAAAAGAAAAAGGAAAAGGACAATGGCACAGGAAAGACGCGGTCGTGAAGACCGCCAGAACCGCGAAGAGCGCGACAGCGAGTTTGTCGACAAGCTCGTCGCGATCAATCGCGTCGCGAAGGTCGTCAAGGGCGGCCGTCGTTTCGGTTTCGCAGCGCTCGTCGTCGTCGGCGACCAGAAGGGCCGTGTCGGTTTCGGCCACGGCAAGGCTCGTGAAGTTCCGGAAGCGATCCGCAAGGCGACCGAAGCTGCCAAGCGCGAACTGATTTTCGTACCGCTGCGTTCGGGCCGCACGCTGCACCACGACGTGCACGGCCGCCATGGCGCCGGCAAGGTGCTGCTGCGTTCGGCCAAGGCCGGTACCGGTATCATCGCCGGTGGTCCGATGCGCGCCGTCTTCGAGACGCTCGGCATGCAGGACGTCGTCGCCAAGTCGACCGGTTCGTCGAACCCCTACAACATGATCCGTGCGACCTTCGACGCGCTCAAGAGCCAGATGCACCCGAAGGACATCGCGGCACAGCGCGGCATCAAGTACGCAACGCTGCAGGCCCGCCGTGCTTCCGCCGGCGTTGCTTCCGAAGAATAAGGGAGCTTGACCCATGGCTAAGAAAGAAGCTGCAAAGACGGTCACCGTCGAACAGATCGGCTCGCCGATCCGCCGCCCGGCCATTCAGCGCCAGACGCTGATCGGCCTCGGTCTCAACAAGATGCACCGGGTTCGCACGCTGGAAGACACGCCGTCCGTGCGTGGCATGATCCGTGCCGTCCAGCACCTCGTTCGCGTCGTCGACGAGAAGTGAGGGAGATAAGCTCATGAAACTGAACGAAATCAAGGACAACGAAGGCGCAACCCAGAGCCGCAAGCGCGTCGGTCGCGGTATCGGTTCGGGCTCCGGCAAGACCGGCGGCCGCGGCGTCAAGGGTCAGAAGGCCCGTTCGGGCGTCGCCATCAACGGCTTCGAAGGCGGCCAGATGCCGATCTATCGTCGCCTGCCGAAGCGCGGCTTCAACAACATCTTCGCATCCGAGTTCGTCACGGTATCGCTGGCGCGCCTCCAGACTGCGATCGATGCCAAGAAGCTCGACCCGAAGGCGACTGTCGATGCCGATGCCCTGAAGGCTGCCGGCGTTATCCGTCGCGCCAAGGACGGCGTCCGCATCCTCTCCGACGGCGAACTGAAGGCAAAGCTGACGATCGAAGTCGCCGGCGCCTCCAAGGCCGCGATCGAGAAGATCGAGAAGGCTGGCGGCAGCATCAAGCTGCTCTCGGCTGCCGCTGAATAATCGGCCGATTATTTGAACGCCCGGGGTGCTTCACTCCGGGCGTTCGCGTTCCCATATGAGGGCCTCGCGCCGCAGCTTGCAGCCAGGAGCCAGGGGACAAGACGTCGCTGCAGCGACGACGGTTGAGCTGCCCAATTCCTGATATCGAGGGCGATCTCAGGCATTTGGCAGGATCGGGCGGGATGGCTCCGCCTGTTTCCAGGGAGTATCGGCCAGGGGGAGGGTCGGGATTGCTTGACAATCCGCGCTCCGCCCGGTTTACCCTCCGTGCCGCCTGCTTCGCGTCATCGCGAGGCTTGGCGACAGAAATTCGAGCGTGTCGCATCAGGCCGGGAATTCCTTCCGGACAGCGCGCGCTGCAACGGTTCAGCCGTTGTCCGGGCCGGGCCTGCCAGGCCGTCTCCCGGACATGGTGACGCGGAGAAACGCATGGCATCGGCAGCGGAACAACTCGCCTCCAATCTCAACTTTTCCACCTTTGCCAAGGCAGAGGACCTCAAGAAGCGGCTCTGGTTTACCCTGGGCGCGCTGCTGGTCTATCGCCTCGGTACCTATATTCCGCTGCCCGGCCTGAACGCCGATGCCTTCGCCCGTGCCTTCCAGGGGCAGTCCGGCGGCATCCTTGGCCTGTTCAACATGTTTTCGGGCGGCGCGGTGGAGCGCATGGCGATCTTCGCGCTCGGCATCATGCCCTATATCTCCGCCTCGATCATCGTTCAGCTGATGACCTCGGTCGTTCCCTCGCTGGAGCAACTGAAGAAGGAAGGCGAGCAGGGCCGCAAGATCATCAACCAGTACACCCGCTACGGCACCGTGCTTCTCGGCACGCTGCAGGCCTATGGCATCGCCGTCGGCCTTGAGGGCGGGGAGGGGCTCGTGCTTGATCCGGGCTGGTTCTTCCGCATTTCCACCGTGATTTCGCTGCTCGGCGGCACGATGTTCCTGATGTGGCTCGGCGAACAGATCACCTCGCGCGGCATCGGCAACGGTATCTCGTTGATCATCTTCGCCGGCATCGTCGCCCATCTGCCGACCGCCATGGCCGGCACGCTGGAACTCGGCCGCACCGGCGCGCTCTCCTTCGGCGTCATTGCCGCGGTCGTCGTCATGGCCGTTGCCGTCATCGCCCTGATCGTCTTCGTCGAGCGCGCCCAGCGCCGGCTGCTGATCCAGTATCCAAAGCGACAGGTCGGCAACCGCATGTTCCAGGGCGACACCTCGCACCTGCCGCTGAAGCTCAACACCGCGGGCGTCATCCCGGCGATCTTCGCTTCCTCGCTGCTGCTCCTGCCGGCGACGCTGGCGGGCTTCAGCAACACCGCCGAACTGCCGGGCTGGGCGACCACGATCGTCGCCGCCCTCGGCCACGGCCAGCCGCTCTACATGGTGCTCTACGCCGCCATGATCGCCTTCTTCGCCTTCTTCTACACGGCCATTGTCTTCAATCCGAAGGACACGGCCGACAATCTGAAGAAGCACGGCGGCTTCATCCCGGGCATCCGCCCGGGCGAGCGGACCGCGGAATATATCGATTACGTGCTGACCCGCATCACGGTCCTCGGCGCCATCTACCTGGTCTTTGTGTGCATCCTTCCGGAAATCCTGATCGCGCAGACCGGCGTGCCCTTCTACCTTGGTGGTACGTCGCTTTTGATTGTTGTCAGCGTCACCCTTGATACTGTAGCACAGATTCAGGGTCACCTGATTGCCCAGCAATATGAAGGGCTGATCAAGAAGTCAAAGCTGCGTGGAGGAAAGAGGGGACGATGAGACTGATATTTTTGGGGCCGCCGGGTGCCGGCAAGGGCACGCAGGCGAAGCTCCTGACGGAGAAGCACGGCATTCCCCAGCTTTCCACCGGTGACATGCTGCGCGCCGCCGTTGCTGCGCAGACGGAGGTCGGCAAGCGGGCGAAGGCGGTGATGGATGCCGGTCAGCTCGTCTCCGATGCGATCGTCAACGAGATCGTTTCCGACCGGATCGATTCGGCTGACTGCTCGAAAGGCTTCATCCTCGACGGTTACCCGCGCACCGTCCCGCAGGCGCAGGCGCTCGACGAGATCCTGGCCGGCAAGGGCCTCGGGCTCGACGCCGTCATCGAACTGAAGGTGGACGAGAAGGCGCTCCTCAAGCGGATGGAGAGCCGCGTCGCGGAAACCATCGCGGCGGGCGGAACCGTTCGGCAGGACGACAAGCCGGAAGTTCTTGAGCGTCGCCTGGCGGAATATCGCGAGAAGACCGCGCCGCTGTCGGAATACTACGCCTCCACCGGCAAGCTGAAGACGGTCGACGGCATGGCGGACGTCCAGGCGGTGACCGCAGAGATCGGCAGGATCCTGGCTTAGGCCATCGATCTGCCAAATGGGCCGGGCGGGGTTGACTTTCCCGGCCGATTCCTCTTAAGAGAGCGCCAACTCGCGACAAGCTAGCGATCGGCGCGGATTTCTCGAAAGAACGAGATCCGGGTGCGGTCGCTTTTGACATGTCCCGAAGCTCGAAATTGAACGCGCGGCCTCGCGGTCGCATGACGAAGAAAAAACCACTTGCCGGATGGCAACTGGAAGCAAGGAGAACAGGCGTGGCTCGTATCGCTGGCGTCAACATCCCGACTGCAAAGCGCGTTGTCATCGCGCTGACCTACATTCACGGGATCGGTCCGAAGTTTGCACAGGAAATCACCGAGAAGGTCGGCATCCCCGCCGACCGTCGCGTCCATCAGCTGACCGACGCCGAGGTTCTGGCGATCCGCGAAGCGATCGACCGCGACTACCAGGTCGAAGGCGACCTGCGTCGCGAGACCTCGATGAACATCAAGCGCCTGATGGACCTCGGCTGCTACCGCGGCCTGCGTCACCGTCGCGGCCTGCCGGTCCGCGGCCAGCGCACGCACACCAATGCCCGCACCCGCAAGGGCCCGGCAAAGGCCATCGCAGGCAAGAAGAAGTAATTTCCCGAAATGGGGAATGGGGAGGCTGGCGTTTGCGCCGGCCTCTTTTGAGTTTCGAGCGGGGCCTCGGCCGCAATTTGCGGCGACCGTCTTTTGAGGTTGTCCCGGTCGGTGGAGCTGCTGGCACTACGGCAGTGACGATATCGCCGCACGCTAGCCGATCATGGCGACGTGCACATGACAATTCAGGGCAGGGGCGGAAGTGCTCCTAACCCGGTGGAGCCGCTGGAACTACGGCGGTGTCGAGATCAACGAAAGGAATACCCATGGCCAAGGAAGCCGCACGCGTCCGCCGTCGCGAACGCAAGAACATCACCTCCGGTGTTGCTCACGTCAATTCTTCGTTCAACAACACGATGATCACCATTACCGACGCACAGGGCAACGCCATTGCCTGGTCGTCCGCCGGGGCCAAGGGCTTCAAGGGTTCGCGCAAGTCGACCCCGTTTGCCGCCCAGATCGCCGCCGAAGACTGCGCCAAGAAGGCCCAGGAGCACGGCATGAAGTCGCTCGAGGTCGAAGTCTGCGGTCCGGGTTCGGGCCGTGAATCGGCACTGCGCGCGCTGCAGGCTGCCGGCTTCATGATCACCTCGATCCGCGACGTCACGCCGATCCCGCACAATGGCTGCCGTCCGCGCAAGAAGCGCCGCGTCTGATCATTCGCATTCGTGATGCCGGCCGGCGCGTCTCTCGCGCCGCCGGCTCTTCAAGGCTCGGCCGCCACGATTGGATGGTGGTGGCGAACGGAAGGCAAAAGACATGATCCAGAAAAACTGGCAGGAACTGATCAAGCCGAACAAGGTGGAGTTCTCCTCGTCGGGCCGCACCAAGGCCTCGCTCGTGGCAGAACCGCTCGAGCGCGGCTTCGGTCTCACCCTCGGCAACGCGCTTCGCCGCGTACTTCTGTCGTCGCTGCGCGGTGCTGCCGTCACCGCAGTGCAGATCGACGGCGTGCTGCACGAATTCTCGTCGATCCCGGGTGTACGGGAAGACGTGACCGACATCGTGCTCAACATCAAGGAAATCGCCATCAAGATGGATGGCGATGACTCGAAGCGCATGGTCGTGCGCAAGCAGGGCCCGGGCGTCGTGACCGCCGGTGACATCCAGACGGTTGGCGACATCGAGATTCTCAACCCGAACCACGTGATCTGCACCCTCGACGAGGGCGCCGAGATCCGCATGGAGTTCACGGTCAACAACGGCAAGGGTTACGTTCCGGCCGAGCGCAACCGCGCTGAAGACGCTCCGATCGGTCTCATCCCGGTCGACAGCCTCTACTCGCCGGTCAAGAAGGTCTCCTACAAGGTCGAGAACACCCGTGAGGGCCAGGTTCTCGACTACGACAAGCTGACGATGTCCATCGAGACCGATGGCTCCGTCACCGGCGAAGATGCGATCGCGTTCGCGGCCCGTATCCTGCAGGACCAGCTTGCCGTGTTCGTCAACTTCGACGAGCCGCAGAAGGAAGCCGAAGAGGAATCGGTCACCGAACTGGCGTTCAACCCGGCGCTTCTGAAGAAGGTCGACGAGCTGGAGCTTTCGGTCCGCTCGGCGAACTGCCTGAAGAACGACAACATCGTCTACATCGGCGACCTGATCCAGAAGACCGAAGCAGAGATGCTGCGCACGCCGAACTTCGGTCGCAAGTCGCTGAACGAGATCAAGGAAGTTCTCGCTTCCATGGGCCTGCACCTCGGCATGGAAGTGCCGGCATGGCCGCCCGAGAACATCGAAGATCTGGCCAAGCGCTACGAAGACCAGTATTGAGCGGCACAAAACGGCATGCGGGTGGTCAGCCGCTCGCATGCCGCGCCGATTGAAGTGAAATAGAAGGCAGGTTTTTTCGCTGCCTTTCCCCGTCAGACAGCAGGCAAGTCGCCTGTATGTGCCAGGAAACGGCAGGACCGATGCGATATCGGGAGACCTGCATCAAAGGAGAATAGCAATGCGCCACCAGAAAGCCGGCCGCAAGCTGAACCGTACCGCCAGCCACCGCAAGGCGATGTTCGCAAACATGGCTGCCTCGCTCATCACCCATGAGCAGATCGTGACCACCCTTCCGAAGGCGAAGGAAATCCGTCCGATCGTCGAAAAGCTCGTGACCCTCGGCAAGCGCGGCGACCTGCATGCCCGCCGTCAGGCGATCTCGCAGATCCGCGACGCCGCCGCCGTCTCGAAGCTGTTCGACGCGATTGCGACCCGTTACGCCACCCGCAACGGCGGCTACCTTCGCATCATGAAGGCCGGCTTCCGTACGGGTGACAACGCAGCGCTCGCCGTCATCGAGTTCGTCGATCGCGACGTCTCCGCCAAGGGCGCAGCCGACAAGGCCCGCGTTGAAGCCGAGGCTGCTGCCGAAGCCGCTTGATTTCAGGCAACGGAATGAAATGAAAAGGCCGGGTGCGAAAGCGCCCGGCCTTTTTGCGTCTAGTGGATTCCAGATCACCTCGATGTGTGCAGAACATGGCATGCACCTGCCCCTCACCCTAACCCTCTCCCCGCAAGCGGGGAGAGGGGACGAGTGTGCATCGGGCGAGAGATGACCTGCAGGCCACGGACCTTGTCAGAAACAGGCCCTGTGGGATGCGGCGCCCCGCGGCATCCGTCCTTCTCCCCGCTCGCGGGGAGAAGGTGCCGGCAGGCGGATGAGGGGCGGTTTAAGGCATTGCGGGCCGCTACGCCCGCCCCATGCCCGGCCGTCCCGCCGTTCCGCGCCGCCACTGGTTGAAGCGCGGGCGAAACAGCCGCCAGACGAGGAGTGCCGTGACGAGCGCGATATAGATCATCTGCTCCGGCCCCACGACCTTCACCGACATCGCGAAATGCAGCGCACCAGCGGCCGCGATGACGTAGACGAGCCTGTGCAGCCGGTTCCACCGCGGCCCGAGCCTGCGGATCGACCAGTTGTTCGATGTCAGCGCCAGCGGGATCAGCATGACGAAACCCGCCATGCCGATGGTGATGAAGGGGCGCTTGGCGATGTCAGCGACGATCTGCGGGAAATCCAGGTACTTGTCGAGGATCATGTAGGTCGAGAAATGCATGACCACGTACCAGAACGCCAGAAGCCCGAGCGCGCGGCGGTAGCGGATCCAGTTGATGCCGAACAGGTCGCGGATCGGGCTGATGCAGAGCGTGGCGATCAGGAAGCGCAGGGCCCAGATGCCGAGCAGGTGCTCGAACTCCTTGATCGCGTTCCCCGGCAACTGTCCGGTTGCGCCGAGATAGAAGCCGAAGACGGCCGGGATGAAGCCGAGCGCATAGAGCGCCCAGACCGAGGCGCCGTGATATTTGCGGGGCAGGGCGGGGATCGAGGCCATGGTCAGTAGTTTGCCGCCAGGTCCATGCCGGCATAGAGGCCAGCGACCTCCTCGCCATAGCCGTTGAAGGCCAGCGTGTCGCGGCGGCTGCCGCCGAAGAAGCCGCCTTCGCCGATCCGGTTTTCCGTCGCCTGGCTCCAGCGCGGATGGTCGACGACCGGGTTCACATTGGCGTAGAAGCCGTACTCGCTCGGGGCGGAGAGGTTCCAGGTGGTCGGCGGCTGCTGGTCGGTCAGCGTGATTTTCACGATCGACTTGATGCCCTTGAAGCCGTATTTCCACGGCACGACGAGGCGGACCGGGGCGCCGTTCTGGTTCGGCAGCGTCTTGCCGTAGAGGCCGACCGACAGGATCGTCAGCGGATGGCGCGCCTCGTCGAGCCTGAGCCCCTCGACATAGGGCCAGGGCAGCGGCTGGAAATAGCCGGACTGGCCCGGCATCTGTTCCGGTCGTACGACCGTCTCGAAGGCGACGTATTTGGCGCTCCCGAGCGGCTCGACCTTGTCGAGCAGGCCCGCCAGCGGAAAGCCGATCCAGGGGATGACCATCGACCAGGCCTCGACGCAGCGCATGCGGTAGGTCCGCTCCTCCAGCGGCATCGCCAGGAGTTCCTCCAGGCCGAATTCCCGCGGCTTGGCGACCATGCCGCCGACCTTGATCGTCCACGGGTTCGGCTTGAAGTCGGCGCTGTTGGCGGCCGGATCGCCCTTGCCCATGCCGAACTCGTAGAAATTGTTGTAGTTGGTGACGTCCTTCTCGGGCGTCGTTGCCTCGTCGGTCCCGAAGGCGGAGGCGGCGGCCTTCAGCTCTGCCGCATGCGAACCGGACGCGCCGGCCGCAAGCAGCCCTCCCGCCGTGGCGCCGATGAAGCTGCGCCTGTTGAGGAAGATCGGTTCCGGGGTGATCTCCGTTGTCGCGATCCTGGGGGGACGGTAAGCAGTCATATCGTTTTCCTCTGCGGAACAAGGGGCCTCTCGCAGGACTTTACGGCAGGCATGACAGCAAAGTTTCAGCCATTTCGATAGAGGCGCGTCGCGCACGATTTCGTGCGCGGGCCGGCGCGGTTCCCGGGCGTAGATCGCCTTGGCGCGTTTGCCTTTTTTCGTGCCAGATCTTATCTGAACGTGGCGGCATCGTAAGGGAGAATCTGAAATGAAATTCGGCCACGGCCTCGCTACCGCAACCCTGCTCCTGCTCACGGTCTCCGCCCCGGCGATCGCGCAGGAAAAGGCTGTTCCCGGCTCGCAGACGGAGATGCAGCTGTCCTTCGCGCCGCTGGTCAAGAAGACCGCGAACGCGACCGTCAACGTCTATGCCGAGCGGATGGTCGAGCAGCGCTCAGTGTTCAACGATCCGTTCTTCGAGGAATTCTTCGGCCAGCGCATGCCGAACCGGACGCAGAAGCAGTCCTCGCTCGGGTCCGGCGTCATCGTCGGCAAGGACGGCATCGTGGTGACGAACAATCACGTCATCCAGGGCGCCGACGACATCAAGGTCGCGCTTGCCGATGGCCGCGAGTATCCCTGCAAGGTATTGCTGAAGGATGACCGCGTCGATCTCGCGGTGCTGAAGATCGAGGCGAAGGAGACGTTCGACATGCTGCCGCTCGGCGACAGCGACGCCGTCGAGGTCGGCGACCTCGTGCTGGCGATCGGCAATCCCTTCGGCGTCGGCCAGACGGTGACGAGCGGCATCGTCTCGGCGCTGGCGCGAAACCAGGTCAGGGCTGGCGACTTCGGCTTCTTCATCCAGACCGACGCCTCGATCAATCCCGGCAATTCCGGCGGCGGGCTGATCAACATGAAGGGCGAGCTGATTGGCATCAACACGGCCATCTTCTCGCGCGGCGGCGGCTCCAACGGCGTCGGCTTCGCCATCCCCGCCAATCTGGTGAAGGTGTTCATCGCAAGCGCGGTCGGCGGCAGCACCAATTTCGACCGGCCCTTCGTCGGCGCGACTTTCGATGCGGTGACCTCCGACGTCGCCGAGGCGCTCGGCCTGACCAAGGCCCGCGGCGCGCTCGTGTCCAAGGTCCTGCCCGGCAGCCCGGCGGAACGGGCGGGCCTGAAGCCCGGCGACGTGGTCACCGCCGTCAACGGCATCGAGGTGGAACATCCCGACGCGCTCGGCTACCGGCTGGCGACGGTCGGCATCGGCGGCACGGCGAAGCTCAGCGTCAGCGACGGCGGCAAGCAGGAGGAACTGACGATCGCGCTCGACCGCCCGCCGGAGACGACCCCGCGCGACGAACGGCTGATCGAGGGGCGCAATCCCTTCTCGGGTGCCGTCGTCGCCAATCTCTCGCCGCGCGTCGCCGACGAACTGCGCATGCCGGCCGGCACCGAGGGCGTCGTCGTCACCGACGTCAACCGCGGCTCGCCCGCGGCCCGCATCGGGCTCAAGCCGCGCGACATCATCGTCGAACTGAACGGCACCGAGGTTGCCTCCACCGAGGTGCTGGAGGAACTGGTGGGCGACGACCCCTCCGTCTGGCGCGTCGAGATCGAGCGCGACGGCCAGCGCATCCGGCAGTTCTTCCGATGAGCGACCTCTTCGCCACCTCCGAACCGGCAGGCATGGCGGCGAAACGGCCGCTGGCCGATCGCCTGCGGCCGCAGTCGCTTCAGGAGGTGGCGGGACAGGAGCACCTGACCGGTGAGGACGGCGTGCTGACGCGGATGATCGCGTCCGGCTCGCTGGGCTCGATGATCTTCTGGGGGCCGCCCGGAACCGGCAAGACCACCGTCGCCCGGCTTCTCTCCGGCGAGGCGGAACTGGCCTTCGAGCAGATCTCGGCGATCTTCTCCGGCGTGGCCGACCTGAAGAAGGTCTTCGACGCCGCCCGCCAGCGCCGCATGGGCGGACGCCAGACCCTGCTCTTCGTCGACGAGATCCACCGCTTCAACCGCGCCCAGCAGGACAGCTTCCTGCCGGTGATGGAGGACGGCACGATCGTGCTCGTCGGCGCCACCACCGAGAACCCGTCCTTCGAACTCAACGCCGCACTCCTGTCGCGCGCCCGGGTGCTCACCTTCAAGCCACATGACGAGGACAGCCTCGGCGAGCTCCTCAAGCGGGCGGAGGCGACCGAGGACAAACCGCTGCCGCTCGACGACGGCGCCCGCGCCGCACTCCTGCGCATGGCCGACGGCGACGGCCGCGCAGTGCTGACGCTGGCGGAGGAAGTCTGGCGGGCGGCGCGGCCCGGCGAGGTCTTCGCGCAGGAAGACCTGTTCCGCATCGTCCAGCGCCGCGCCCCGGTCTACGACAAGGCCCAGGACGGCCACTACAACCTGATCTCCGCCCTGCACAAGTCCGTCCGCGGTTCCGATCCGGATGCGGCCCTCTATTATCTCTGCCGGATGCTCGATGCCGGCGAGGATCCCCTGTTTCTCGGCCGCCGGCTGGTGCGCATGGCGGTCGAGGACATCGGGCTCGCCGATCCGCAGGCGCTGGTCGTGTGCAACGCGGCCAAGGATGCCTATGACTTCCTGGGCTCGCCGGAGGGCGAACTGGCGCTCGCTCAAGCCTGCGTCTATCTCGCCACCGCGCCGAAATCGAACGCGGTCTATACCGCCTTCAAGGCGGCGACGCGCGCGGCGAAGGAAAACGGCTCGCTGCTGCCGCCGAAGCACATCCTGAACGCACCGACGAAGCTGATGAAGAGCGAGGGCTACAACGACGGCTATCGCTACGACCACGACGAGCCGGATGCGTTTTCGGGGCAGGACTACTTCCCGGAACGGATGGGCCGGCAGACCTTCTACGACCCGCCGGAGCGCGGCTTCGAGCGCGATATCCGCAAGCGGCTCGACTGGTGGGCGAAGCTCAGGCGCGAGCGCAACGGCTGACCGGCACAGCAGCCTGTCGTCAGCGCTGGGCGGATTGCCGCGAGGGCGGGGAAATGCGCGGGCCGGATTTCGCCTTCGGCTTCTGCACGACCCGGATCGAGGATTCGACCTTGCCGGAGTGCCCCTCGGTGTCGATGACCACATGCCAGTGGGCGCTCTTGGGGATGGTCAGCCGGATGGGCGTCTGCCTGGCGACGCCGCCCAGGAACTTGTGCTGGCGCGCGTTCCTGAACAGGTCGAAATCGGCATGCGTCATCAGCCGGACATTGGCAACGGCCGACAACGTGATCTCGATCACCACGCCTTCGCGGATGTCCTGCAGGTCGTAGTGGGTATAGGGGAGGGAGGTCTGCGCCATTGCCGTCCTTGCTGCCTTAGTGCGCCGCCACCATGCATGGCAGCGGTTAAGGATCGGTTGGCGCCGGAGCCGCGAAAAACCACGGCGCAAAGGATGATCGGCAGTGGCGCGTGGTGCGTTTGAGAACCCATCCCGGTCAGCTCGATTTGCGGTTCCATGCAGTTGGCCCGCGAACTTTGCCCTGGCGAGGGCGCTGAAGGCGCCGGGGTAGGGCATCGAGTTCGACCGCAACGCCCTCGGGCGCCCGGCAGACCGCGGCCGGATTGCGGTCGCTCTCCTCTCTGGCGAAATGAAGCGCTGCGTCTTCGCTGGCGAAAAGGCCACCAACCTTGCCGAGCCCGTCCTGCACGACCCACCAGCCGTGATGGTCACGCCCGACCGTGAAACGGGCGGGCCGGGTACCGACGGAAAGGCGATGCGTTCGACGTTGCATGATGCAGGTTTCCTTTGTTGACGATGATGATGTCAGCCGGCCGACCAGTTGCTGATCATCTGGATGGCGCCGGCGATCAGGACTGTGATGCCGAGCCGCAATCCGATGTGGCGCAACGCCAGCATGCCGGGACCCGGGCTTGCCGTATCGGCAGGCCGGCGATCGGTCGCGCGCTCCGGTGAAGGGGAAGGGGAGAGCGGCGTCTGGCCGCCGGACGGATTGATCTTGTGGCGGTTCATGGCGTTATGCCGTCCGGCTCAGGAGTTCGGCGCGTTCCGGCAGGCCGGCGATCGCGCTGCGCAGCAGCTTCTGTACTTCGAGCGACGGCGGTGTCAGCGGCAGCCGGACCTCTGCCGAAAGTCCGAGCACCAGCGATAGCGCATCCTTGGCGCAGGCGACGGTGTTTTCCGCCTCCAGCGCCGTCTGCAGCGGCATCAGGCGTTCCTGCAGCGCGTAGGCGACGTCGATGTTGCCGGTGCGCAGCGCATTGTGAAGCGCCGAAGTCAGGCGAGGTGCGACATTTGCCGCAATCGAGAAGGCGCCGCCACCACCGCAAAGGCTGAATGGGCAGGCTGCCGGCTCGTGACCGCAGTAGTGGAGCAGTCGGGCCCGCAGATCAGGTACGGTCTGCGCGAAACGCGAGACGTCGCCCGTGCAGTCGACGAGGGCTGCGACGGATGCGATCGTTGCCAGCCGTTCGATGGTGCGCGGGGAGAGGTCGACGGCAGTGCGCGCGGGCGCGTTGTAGATGATGAGGGGGATATCGACGGCCGCGGCGACCGTCTCGAAGTGGCGGAAGATACCCTCCTGCGAGGGCCTGCTGTAGTAGGGCACCGTCAGCAGCGCCGCATCGGCGCCGAGCGCCTTGGCCTGAGCGGTCAGCGCAATGGTGGATTCCGTGCAGTTGGTACCACAGCCGACCAGGACGGGGACGGTGCGTTCGGCGACCTCCACCGCGGTCCGGACGATGCTGTAGCGCTCGTCCATGGTCAGCGTCGGCGCCTCTCCGGCTTCGCCGCAGACGAGCAGTCCGGAAATACCGCTCCTGATCTGCCATTCGACGAGGGTCAGAAGGCCGATCCTGTCGAGCGTGCCGCCGCGAAAGGGTGTGACGAGGTCGCAGACCGCGCCGCGGGGGAGAAAGGCGTGGAAGGGGGACATGAGAATCTCCATGGGTATCTCAGGCATTGATGTCGTCGGAGGCGACAAGGGCCGCGAGCAACGATGCGGGACGGTCCGGGTGGTGGGCGGCATGGATGCGCCGGCACCGCGGGGCTGTCTCCGTTGTGAGCCGGCAGGTCCAGATTCCGTCTACGAGCGCCTGGTCGAGCAGTGCGCGTGGTGGGGCGGCCGATGCGGCCAGCAGCAGGACGGCGCTGTCGAGATCGTCCTGTTCCATCAACTGACGGAAGCGGGCGAAGGCATCGTGCGTCTCACGGACGTTGGCTAGCGCCGGCAGCACGCGCAGCGCCTCCCAGACGAGATGTTCGCGCAGGACGCGGGCGGCCGCGATCCGAAGGCGCAGCGCCGGCACCGGATCGGCGTCGTCGAGCGGCTGGGGCTGCGTCGGATGAGAGGGAACGTCTGTCGAAGTGTGCATGGGCATGGTCGCGACCCGCGCTTAGCCGAACAGGATGAGCCAACCGATGCCGGCGGCGATCAGCGCCAGGGCGATGCCGAGCCGCAACCGTGTGCCGGCGCGGCCGGGATTCCGGAATGAATGCGCTACGGATCGGCGGGCGCGTCGCCGCCGCGCCTTTTCTGCAGCATCCATGACGGCTTTGGCAAAAACGGTCCGCGTGCTCAGCGGCGTCGGTGCATGATCGGAGGCCATGACATCGTATCCAGTTGACGATGTCCGGAATCTAGGATGGTCATGGGTATGATTTCGATTGGGAAAGCCGACGCCGGGCGTAAGAAATTCATAAAGGCCTATGGCGCCGCCGGCAGCCGCAGCCAAGGTTCTGCGGATGGCAGCAGGCCGCGCTGCGGATGCGCGGCCATGGCGCGAGCGGCCTTCCTAGGCGCAAGACCATCGGGAGACCTTGCGCACGCGCTGGTCAGTTCTTGGCGTCGTCGAACCTGGGAGGGGCGATCGGATCGCTTGCCGGAAACGTCTCTTCCAGCGCCTCGTCCAGATATTCGTCTTCCTTCTTGCGCTTCTCCTTTTCCTTCTGCGGCGTGTCCTTCGGGGGCGTGTTCCTGGTCTTCGACTTTTCGGACTTGTCGGTGGGCATGGAAATCTCCCGTCGTGATGATGGTCCCGTGCGCGGCGCGCTATTCCTCGTCGATGAGCGCGAGGATGCGCCGCTGGATCTCTTCGTCCTGCCTGCGGATCGCCTGCATCAGCAGGCCCAGTCTACCACGCAGGCCGTGGATCTGGTCGAGCAGTTGCATGGCGACGTCGACGCCGTCCTCGTTGACCCCCATCGGGCCGATCAGGTCCTGGATGAGGCGCGCGCGGGCGAGGTCGGCGTCGTGGAACAGGCGCATCCCGTCGCGCTCCTCGGGCACCAGCCAGCGATGCGCGATCCAGCTGTCGAGAAGGGTGATCTCGATCTCGAGGTTGCGGCAGAGGTCGGTGTCTTTCATCTCAGCCTCCCATGTGTCGGCGCGGTGCCTGCGCCTTTCCGGCTTCCCAGCGCTCCGCAAACGCGGTGAGTTCGTGGTCGGGCGTCTGCGGCAGCACGACCTGCAGCGTCACATAGGCGTCGCCATGGCCGCCGCCCTGCCTGTGCAGGCCCTTGCCCTTCAGGCGCAGGGTCTTGCCGGTGTTCGAATGCGGCGGGATCGTCACGTTCACGGCGCCGTCGAGCGTCGGCACGCGGATCTTGCCGCCGAGCACGGCCTCGGTGAGCGAGATCGGGATCTCGTAGCGGACGTCGTCGCCGTCCTGCCTGTAGAAGGGATGCGGCCGCACACGGATCTCGATGCGGGCATCGCCCGCAGCCGCGCCGTTGTGGCCCGGCTCTCCCTTGCCGCGCAGCCTCAGCGTCTGGCCGTCGCGGGTACCGGGCGGGACGGTCAGGTCGATCGGCGGGCCGTCAGGCAGGCTGATCTGCTTCTTCGTGCCGTTCGCCGCCTCGAGGAAGTCGAGTTCCATGGTGAAATAGGCATCGCGCCCCTTGCCGCCCTGCTGCCCGCGTCCGCGCTGCGAGAAGAAGCCGGAGAAGATGTCGTCCACGTCGCCGAAATCGGAATAGCTCTGGTTGCCCTGGTAGTGCCCGCCGGTCTGGCCGGCCGAGGCATAGTCGCGATAATACTGCCGCGGCGGCGTCTCGGCGCCGGTCTCGTCGATCTCGCCGCGGTCGTATTTTCCCCGCTTCTCCTCGTCGCCGAGCAGCGCATAGGCCGCCGACACGGACTTGAACCGGTCTTCGGCGGCCTTGTCGCCGGGATTGAGGTCGGGGTGCAGCTTCTTGGCGAGCTTCCGATAGGCGCTCTGGATATCCTTCTGCGTCGCGCTCTTGCTGACACCGAGGACCTCGTAGGGACTGCCGCTCATTCTCTGTTCCTTCGAACCGTGGCCAGGCGAGGCGGAACGCTCGCGCTGGCGAAACGTCGCACGCCTCCGCTCCTATCTCAACCATAGGGCAGGCCGGCGAAATGAACAGGGAGAGGCGCCGGCGAATTCTGTCGCAGGCTGCGGGCGGCCCTGGAAATGACGGGGCGGTCAGTTGCGGACGAGGCGGATATCGCTCGTCACCACCGCCTTGCCGTTGGACGGATTGTGGTCGACCGTGCGCAGCCGCAGGCCGTTGTCGCCGAGCTTCTGGATCGTCATCTCCGCCTTGCGGTCGCCGTTGACGACCCTGTTCCAGCGAACCGCGAGGTTGATGGTCCCGCCCATCCGGCGTCCGGAAAGCGCCGAGGGCTGTCCGGAGGGGCCGATATAGACGCCGCTGTAGCGGGCGCCCCGGGCGTTGAGTTCGGCGGAGATCGCCCGGCGGAAGAAGGCGAGCGCGCTGCAGTTTCCTTTCATCGAGATTGATGCGGCGCCGGCGTCGGAGCGAAGCCTGCAATCGACGCTGACCGCCGGCCTGCCGATCCGCATGATCACGGTGCCGTTGCCCGTCCAGTCGCCGGAGAGCGACCGCAGGAACGCCTTCTCGTCCGCAGCCGCCGGCGCGGCCGCAACGAGCGCGGACACGAAGGACAGAAGAAACCTGACGGAGACGTGCATGCGTGACCTGCCTCATATCTGGCCCTGTACCGGGCTGATGGCGATCCGTGCCTATCGTCGTTGGAAATCTAGTCGAAATCGAGAGTTTTTCGCAAACAAATCGTCGCGAGAGGCCGGGAGAGCGCGGAAAAGCGCTCACAATAGATAGGATGAGCTATCCCCTGGCTCGCAATCTCGTGATAAAGCAATTTCTAATATACAAAATTTGGGCACCGGACTCCCGTCTCCACGGCCGGACGGGGGCACGACCCCGTGTGTCTGCGGTTCGAAATGCTTGAGACAGTCTTCAACGGGAGAGCGATATGGCGGTTCCGACCATCAGCATTACGCGTGTAGAGGCTCTTGAGGGTGGCTATCTTCGCTACAAGGTGACCCTGAGCGCGCCGACGACGGACGAGGTCAGGATCGACTACCGCGGCTTTGAGGGCACCGCCAAGGATGCGCCGCTGAACCAGCAGGATTATACCGGCGTCAACCGGGTCGCTACGCTCGTCATCCCCGCCGGGCAGACGGAGGCGGAGATCGTGGTTCGTGCGCGGCCCGACTACCTCGACGAGGTCGACGAATCCTTCTGGCTGGAACTGTTCAACCCCAAGGGCGCCGTCTTCGTCGGCAATCCTGCGGTCGTCCGGGTCCTGGGCGTCGTCCATGACGACGACGGCACCGGATCCGACCTTGCCATGTTCGTCTCGAGCCCGATCGTCGTGGAGGGCGACAGCGGCACGCGGCGGGCGGTGTTCGAGGTGCACCTCTCCGAGGCGCTCGCCAGCGATCTGACGCTGAACTACCGCACGGCCGACGGATCGGCGCTGGCCGGCAAGGACTACGTCGCCAAGACCGGTTCCGTGACGATCTCGGCCGGGCAGACCACCGCGACGGTCGCAATCGATCTCGTGGAGGACAATTCGATCGAGCTCAACGAGTATTTCTCGCTCGTCTTCGACCCGCCGGACGCGATCAGGAACGGTCACGAGGGCAGTGCCGGGATCGCCACCATCCTCGACGACGACACGGGCAACGGCGCGATCCCGATCATCTTCGCCGAACGGGCCAGCCAGACCGAGGGAGGCGGGATGCGCTTCCGCGTCGTCCTGTCCAAGGCGACCGACGACGAGGTGCGCATCGACTTCCGCACGGTCCTGGGCTCGGCGACCGATGCGCCCCTCAACAACCGCGACTACGCTCCCCAGACGGGGACACTGGTGATCGAGGCCGGCGACAGGGTCGGTTTCATCGAGGTCCGCGCCAATCCGGACTACCTCGACGAGGTCGACGAATCGCTGTGGCTGGAACTCTCCGTCCCGCAGAACGCGCGCTTTGCCGGAGACCAGAAGACCGAGCGCGTCCTGGGCATCGTCAACGACGACGACGGCACCGGCAGCAACCGCTCCGCCTTCGTGTCGAGCCCCACGGTGGTTGAGGGCAATTCGGGGGTGCGGCAGGCGGTATTCCAGATACATCTTTCAGAAGTTTATGATCAAAACCTCACATTCAAGTTCAAGACACAGAATGGAACCGCCTCGAGCAGCAGCGACTATGTCGGAAAGACCGGCTCGGTGACCTTCCTGGCCGGCCAGACGGTTGCAGCCGTGGCGGTCGATCTGCGCGCGGACGAACGCTTCGAGGGCGATGAGACCTTCTCGCTGGTCCTGACCCCGCCGGTGGGCGGCATCGTGAAGAACGTGATCACGGCCGGCGTGGCGACGATCGCGAACGACGACGACATTCACGAGGTGATCCGGGGCACGGACAATGCAGACCGTCTTTACGGCGCTGCCGGCAACGATCGCGTCTTCGGCTATGGCGGCAGCGACACCCTCGTCGGCGGCAGCGGCAACGACACGCTCGATGGCGGCAACGGTCACGACAGGCTGGAAGGTAGCGCCGGCCACGACAAGCTCCTGGGCGCGGCCGGAAACGACAGGCTCTACGGCGGCAGCGGCAGGGACCGGTTGGACGGCGGCTCGGGCAATGACCGCCTCTATGGCGACAGCAGCAACGACACGCTGAAAGGCAACACCGGCAAGGATACGCTCGAGGGCGGCGCCGGTGCGGACCGGCTGGAGGGCGGGTCGGGCGCCGACACCTTCGTCTTCCGGCTGGCCGGCCATTCCACGGTGGCTTCTTCCGGACGGGACAGGATCGACGACTTCAGCCACGGCAGCGGCGACAAGATCAGCCTGTCCGCGATCGATGCGAAGACCGGCGTCGGCGGCAACAATGCTTTCGTCTTCATCGGCGACGACGCCTTCCACAAGAAGGCCGGCGAACTGCGCTACCAGCACAAGAACGGCGACACGCTCGTGTCAGCCGACACCAACGGCAACGGAAAGGCCGATCTCGCAATCCTTCTGGACGGCACCTACAACCTGAAGGCTTCCGACTTCATCCTGTGAGCCGGGGCGGCGCCGGCGTGCCTGATGGTGCGCCGGCGCGTTTCATCACAATCTGCGCCGACGTACGGCCGGTCAGCTCGACTGGCCGGCCAGCCAGTTGTGCCAGTCGCGTTCGCTGCCGCGGAAGACGTTGAGATCGATCTTGCCGTTCACGCCCTGGGACAGGCCCGAGCCGGAATACTGCCAGAACACCCATTTGCGGTTGGGATAGCGCTTGGACGGGTGGGCTGCGACCGAGCGCAGCCAGAACGGATGGTTCGGGAACTCGCCGGAAAGGTTGTCGGCATAGAAGTCCGGTGCGGTGTAGATGATCGGGCGCTGGCCGTAGTGGCGCTCGAGCTTGTCCATGAAGACCTGCATCTTTTCCAGCACGACGGCGCGCGACAGACGGCGCTTGCAGCTCGATTCGGCATTGTATTCGACGTCGATCACCGGCGGCAGCGCGCCGGCTTCCTTCGGCACGTTGCGGATGAACCAGTCGGCCTGCTCGCCGGCGGTGCGGCACCAGTAGAAGAAGTGGTAGGCGCCGCGCTTGATCCCGGCTTCCTTGGCCCGGCGCCAGTTCTTCTGGAACATCGGGTCGAGATGGTCGCCGCCGTCGGTGGCTTTGATGAAGGCGAAGTTCGCGCCCTGCGTCCTGAGCGTCATCCAGTCGATTTCGCCCTGCCAGCGCGAGACGTCGACGCCGTGGACGGCGTGGTGGCGCGGGCTGACCTTGCCGAAGTTGATCGGCTTGGCGTCGCCGAAGCGCTGGCTGTAGATGCGCGAGCGCTTGCCGCTCTTTAGGCCCGTGGCCGGCTGTTCGGGAGCGATTGCCTGGAGCGGGCGCTGCGAGGGCACCGCCATGCCGGCATCGCGCGTCACCGCCTCGAATTGCTGCTGGTCGGGAACCGGCCCGGCCCAGGCGAGTTCGTGCGGCGGCGGATTGTCGTCGCTCGTCTCCCCGCCGGCCACATCGCCGACGTCGGCGACCGGCACCGGTGCCGCCGGCCGCACGATGGAACTCGTCGTCTCGCGGGAGGTGAGCCCCGCCTGAAGCGCCTCCGGACCGGAACTGGACGAGCAGCCCGCCAGCGCGAGACCGAGGAGGATGAGGGCAGGGGCGGCCGAAAGGTGCATGGGAACCCGTTACGCAAGACCAAGGAAGACGGCCCGAACGGAGCCGCCAGGAACCACAGGGAGGAAAGGCTAACGGAGAATTACCAAGAAAGACTGAATCCAATCTTTACGGTGCGAAATTGATACGCCCGCAACCGGCCGGTGCTGCAGGAATCGCATTCGGGACATGGCTTTCGTGCGGCGCCGCGGCCGTCGATTTCGCTGGCCGGAAATCCCGCGAAAGCCTATGGTTGCAGCGCTTGAGGCCGGATGGGCGCCCATCGTGCCGACCCGGTCCTTTCCCGCGCCACGACGACGCGGATGACAGAAAATTGATTCCGACAAATCGACATCAACCCATTCCGGAGATGCGCATATGACACGCAAGCAAGCGTTCTGCCTCCTTCTGGCAGGCAGCATGACGGTTCTGAACGGCGGCAGCGCCTGGAGCCAGGACAATGCGAAGAAGCCGCATGTTCCGCTCGAGAAGACGGTCGGCCAGGTCACCCAGAAGGGCCCGCTCGCCTCGCTCCTGGTGATCAATTCCGACGGGGCGACGCTGGAGGGCGAAAAGCTCGTCCTGACCGGCGTGGCTGCGAGCGCGATCGTGTTCGCCGACCGCCCTGTGCGGGCCGCCGGCCATGTCTCGACCGACGAGATCGTCAGGCAATGGGGGCAGGGGCCGGATAATTTCGAAAGCGATCCGCCCAATGCGACGATTTCGGTCCTCGGCGGCGGCGCTGATGTCAGCGATGCCGTGGTGACGCTCAAGGCGCCGACGCTGGAGGGCACGACGCTGACATTCGACGTCACGGTGCTCGAAGGCAGCCTTGCCGGCGCAAGCGGGCCGGCGGCGCTGTTCGTCGATCACTGGCGCGGCTGGAACAATGCCGGCTGGTACGGGGTCGGGCTTGCGACCGGCGCCGTCCTGGGCGCCGCCGCGGCCGAACCGCGCTACTACGAGCCTCGCCCCTATTACCCGCCCGTCGTCGGCAACCCTTGCCCTCCGGGCTACTGGATCGGCCCGTGGGGCCATTGCCGCGATACGCCCTACCACGGCCGCCTGCCGAACGGCGGCTGGCAGTAGGCCTCGGAGTTCTTCGCCGCATCTCCATTCCACCGTCTGGAAGGGACAGGGCGAAGGGCGGTCGCCGGCCGCATGCCTGCGGCCGGCTTTGTCGACGTTGCGAGGTCGTCCCTGCCAAATCGACCTTGCGAAACCGACCTTGTGATGTCGCGTTGGGCAGGCTGCGGTCACCGGTGACCGCAGCCATGGGCCTGTCAGGATCAGACGGCGATCTTGCCGCCGCCGACCTTGGTGATCGCGACCACGGCCGGGCGTACCGGCATGTCGTCCTTGAAGTCCGGCCAGCGGGTGGAGAGGTCCTCGTAGTAGGACGGGCGGCCGTGGCCGTCCCAGTCCTCGCCGCCGTCGCCCGGATGCTGGACGGCGACGAAGGCCGTCTCGTCGTCAGGCGTGAACAGCGGGCCGCACATCTCCGCGCCGACCGGTACGCGGAAGAACAGCTTGGAGGTGGCGCGGGCGTCGCCCTCGGTGTCCACCGCCCAGAGGCCGTCGGTGCGGCCGGTGGCCTTGTTGGAGTTGCCGTCGGTCGAGACCCACAGGCGGCCGGCGGCGTCGACGGCGCAGTTGTCGGGCATGCCGAACCAGCCGTTCTTCGTCGTTTCGGTCGAGAAGGTGGCGCCGACGTCGGCGACGGCCGGGTCGCCGCACTTCAGAAGCACTTCCCACTTGCCTGAGGTCGCGGTGAAGTCGCCGCTATCTTCCTCGATCTCGATGATGTGGCCGAAGGCGTTCTCCGCGCGCGGGTTGGCGGCATCGACCTGGTCGGCCTTGCGCTTTGTGTTGTTGGTCAGCATGACGTAGACCTTGCCGTTGACGCCGTTCGGCTGCACGTCCTCGGGACGGTCCATCTTGGTGGCGCCGAGAAGGTCGCCGGCGCGGCGGGTCTCGATCAGCACGTCCGCCTGGCTGGCAAAGCCGTTCTCGGCCGTCAGCGGGCCTTCGCCGTGCACGACCGGCAGCCAGGCCATGGTGCCGTCCTCGTTGAACTTCGCGACGTAGAGCGTGCCCGAGTCGAGCAGGTCCATGTTGGCGGCGCGGTCGTCCGGATTGTAGGTGCCGTCGGTGACAAACTTGTAGACATAGTCGAAGCGCTCGTCGTCGCCGAGGTAGAAGACGACCTTGCCGTTTTGGGCCACGATCGATTCGGCGCCCTCGTGCTTGGTGCGGCCGAGAGCGGTGCGCTTCTTCGGCACCGAGGTCGGATCCATCACGTCGACCTCGACGATCCAGCCGAAGCGGTTCGGTTCGTTCGGCTCCTTGGCAAGGTCGAAGCGGTCGTAGAAGTTGGCCCATTCATAGCCGCCCTCCGGCACACCGTAGCGCTCGTAGTTGCCTGCTTCGGCATGGCCGGCCGGCAGTTCGCCGGAGAAATAGCCGTGGAAGTTCTCTTCCGCCATGATGTAGGTGCCCCACGGGGTCACCCCGCCGGCGCAGTTGTTGAGCGTGCCCAGAACCTTCGTGCCGCTGGCGTCCGTATGGGTCTTGACGCGGTCGTGGCCGGCGACGGGACCGGAAAGCTGCATCTCGGTGCTGGCGGTGACGCGGCGGTTCAGCTTGCCGTCCGGCACCACCTGCCACTTGCCGTCGACCTTGCGGATCTCGACGATCGTGCCGCCATGGGCGGCGATCTCGACGTCCACCTGCTCCTTCGACAGCGGCCCCTGCTCGACCTTGCCGTCGACGATCTTGACAAGGCCGGGGAACATCAGGTGCGGGTTGGTATATTCGTGATTGACCATGAGCAGGCCATGCTCGGAGGAGCCTTCCAGCGGGATGAAGCCGACATAGTCGTTGTTGTAGCCGAACTGGCGCTCCTGCGCGGCCGCCGTCTGCTTCGTCGGGTCGAAGGCGGGCGAATCGGCAAATAGCGCGTCGCCCCAGCGCAGCAGCACGTCGGCGTCATAGCCCTCGGCGACATGGTGGTTGGCGTCGACGCCGGCCTCGACCTCGGCAAACGAAAAGGCCGAACCGCCGGCCGCGCGGGCTGCATTGGGAGCGCTCAGAAGCGCGGCGGGACAGACGGTTGCGGCGATCGCCGAGACAGCGAGCGAACCCTGCAGAAAGCCGCGGCGCGAGAAACGCTTGCCGATGATCTCGCCCATGGTCGGGTTGGCGGTCGGGTTATGCCCGTCGCCGTCGGCATCTTCGAGCTGGGTCGTCGGAAAAATCTTTTGAGAGAATTGTTCGGTCATCAGGCTGTCTCCGCGTTCGAATGGACTCCCGGTTTAGAGTCGTTCTAGCCCTTAGAGACGGCGTGTTTCGGTTTTGCGACAAATGGGGCGGGGCAGGGAGGCTTGCCAGGATTTGACTACGGGTCTGCCTAAGCCGCACCCATGGCCAGCGCGCTGGCCGTGCCCTCCGGATCGACCGCAATGACCTTGAGATAGGCCCGCGCCGGCTGATCCGGCTCGGTGCGCCCTTGTTCCCAATCGCGCAAGGTGCCGAGCGGGATGCGGTAACGGGCGGAGAACTCTTCCTGCGTCAGCCCAAGCGCACGACGGATGACCTTGACCTGCGGCATACGGGGCGCGGAGCGCAGTTGTTCCTGTGTCAGCGGAGGGTTATCCGGATCCGAACGCGCATTGGCTTCCGCTTCCTCGTTAGTCATTGCGTCGAGACGGGGCCAGTCGGATTGCTGCGTTTTACCACTTGGCATCTTCGTACTCCCGTCGTTCTATACGTGTCGCCTTTCGGGCCGAGATGAGACGAATTGTGTCACCACGCTCCGTGTATATGACTGTCAGATGGCGACCGTTTCCAAGGCCGATGATGCGCCGCCGAACTTCACCGTAGTTCATCGACCATTCCTCAATGTCGAGGGCGAAGGGATCGTTGAATATGGCGGAGGCATCAGAAAAGCTGACGCCGTGCTTGGCGAGGTTGGCCGCAGCCTTCTGTTCATCCCATTCGAAATCTAGCATGGGCGACTACGGATTTCCAGTAGTAATGGGCAGCATGAGATGTCGACAAGAAAATCGCAATGCACGAAAATAGAGGCCAGCTATGGGCTGGCCTCTACTGATGCTCGCAACTACGCAAGTTGAATGAGTTGCCAAGTTACCGCGTTGCCGCCGTAAGGCGGCATGCGGTTGCCCTTCGCAATCGGTGCCGTTGTCGAAGGCGTACCAACTACCTTCCAGACACCGCTCTCGGGGCACGTTTCGCCTGTACGGGCGGTGCGTCCGGTTGCCATGTTGTTCTTCCTTTCTCCTGCATCATTGCGTTGCCAAGTAGGCTTGCGCGCACTTGACATCTGTTGATCGGAGGAACAGCATACCCAAGCTTTATCCAAAGCACCTGGACACAGGGCGGCAGGACCTCCCTGACTGTTCCGAAGGCGACGTGATGTAGGAGTCACGTCGCCTTTTTTGTTATGCTTCAATGCCTGCGTTAGAATGTCCAGCGTCCAAGTTATCCACGTTGTCCACATACATGCTTGACCCCATCAGAGAATCGCGACATTAATGGGCTTGTAATCTACATTGTGTGCTGACTATTCTGTCTCGCACTATATCTTGTGGATAAATCCCTGCAAAGCATTAATTTTAGAATTTTGTGGAGAACGTAGTTTTCCACAATCTTTGCGCCATATCATTCATCTTCACATCGCCTCAGAAGCAAAGTTTTTGGCGTGCCGATTCGGCAACGAGCGCATCGGCGTAGGCATATATACAGCCGCCCGGGCATTGATTGCCCGGGCCAATATAAATCATCCGCCTTTGGTTCTTAGCTTCTTACTTTCTTTCGCGGATATTGGCCGCTCAGCTGCACCCGCTCGTAGCACCACACGTGTCGCACTTCTCGCACGTCCCGTTGCGCACCATCGTGAAGTTCTGGCACTCCGAGCACATGTTGCCTGTATACCCCTGCGCGATCGAGCGCATGCGGCGTTCGTTCTCCACCTTCTTGGCCTCCGCCTTGGCGGCGGCCGCGTCGGCGGCGGCCTTGTCGGAGAAGAGGGCAGTCACGGCCTGCTGGCTTTCGGTGGCGACCTCCTCGGGGGCTTCCTCGGCGATCTCCTCGGCCAGTTCCGCCGCCCGCTCCTCGTAATCGCGCTTGAAGGCGACGATCTCCGAGGTCGAGATTGCGACGGTCGGCTCGAGCTTGCGCGCCGCACCGCCGGCGAAGGCGGTGATGTTGCCGGACGAGGCGGCCTTGGCCGGTGCCGCCGTCGCAGCCCCCTTCGGCTCGGAAAGCGGGCGCTCGCCGCCGGTGCCGGAAACCAGCGTCGGCTTGTAGCCGCGGGTCCAGCCGGTGGAGATCAGGTTGGTCTTGCCTTCCTGGATGCCCTTGCCGAGGGCCGTGTTGCCGAAGTCGGAAGTGTCGACATGGGCGAGGTCGTTACGGCTGAGGTAGGAGACGGCCAGTTCGCGGAACACGTAGTCGAGGATCGAGGTGGCGTTTTTGATCGCGTCGTTGCCGATGACCATGCCGGCCGGCTCGAACTTGGTGAAGGTGAAGGCCTCCACATATTCCTCGAGCGGCACGCCGTATTGCAGGCCGAGCGAGATGGCGATGGCGAAGTTGTTCATCATCGCGCGGAAGGCCGCACCTTCCTTGTGCATGTCGATGAAGATCTCGCCGAGGCGGCCGTCGCCGAACTCGCCGGTGCGCAGATACACCTTGTGCCCGCCGATGACGGCCTTCTGGGTATAGCCCTGGCGCCGGTTCGGCAGCTTCTCGCGCTCGCGGGTGACGCGTTCGATGATCCGCTCGACGATCTTTTCGGTGACGGCGACCGCCTGGGCGGCAGCGGGGGCTGCGACCAGTTCCTCGACCGCATCCTCGTCGTCCTCGTCCTCGATCAGCGCGGCATTCAACGGCTGCGACAGCTTCGAGCCGTCGCGGTAGAGGGCGTTCGCCTTCAGCGCCAGCTTCCAGGACAGCATGTAGGCGTTCTTGCAGTCCTCGACGGTCGCCTCGTTCGGCATGTTGATCGTCTTGGAGATGGCGCCGGAGATGAACGGCTGGGCGGCCGCCATCATGCGGATGTGGCTCTCGACCGAGAGGTAGCGCTTGCCGATCTTGCCGCAGGGGTTGGCGCAATCGAAGACGGCGAGATGCTCGTGCTTCAGGAACGGCGCGCCCTCCAGCGTCATCGCGCCGCAAACGTGGATGTTGGCGGCCTCGATGTCCTTCTTCGCAAAGCCCATGTGCTCGAGCAGGTTGAAGCTCATGTCGGCGAGCTGCTCGTCGGAAACCTTCAGCGTTTCCTTCAGGAAGTCGGCGCCGAGCGTCCACTGGTTGAACACGAACTTGATGTCGAAGGCGCTCTTCAGCGCGCCGTTGACGGCGGCAATCTTCTCATCCGTGAAGCCCTTGGCCTTCAGCGAGCCGGGGTTGACGCCGGGCGCCTGGTTCAGGTTGCCGTGGCCGACGGCATAGGCCTCGATCTCGGCGATCTGCGCCTCCGAATAGCCCAGAGTGCGCAGGGCTTCCGGAACGGCGCGGTTGATGATCTTGAAGTAGCCGCCGCCGGCAAGCTTCTTGAACTTCACCAGCGCGAAGTCGGGCTCGATGCCGGTCGTGTCGCAATCCATGACGAGGCCGATCGTGCCGGTCGGCGCGATCACGGTCGTCTGGGCGTTGCGGTAGCCGTGCTTCTCGCCGAGTTCCACCGCCTTGTCCCAGGCGAGCTTGGCGTGGACGATCAGGTCCTGGTCCGGGCAATCGCTGTGGACGAGGGCGACCGGGTCGACCGACAGCTTCTCGTAGCCGACCGTCTCGCCGTAGGCCGCGCGGCGGTGGTTGCGCATGACGCGCAGCATGTTGTCGCGGTTCGGCGCAAAGCCCGGGAAGGTGCCGAGCTCGCCGGCCATTTCGGCCGACGTCGCATAGGCGATGCCGGTCATGATCGCCGTCAGCGCGCCGCCGATGGCGCGGCCCTCGGTCGAATCATAGGGGATGCCCGACGACATCAGCAGGCCGCCGATATTGGCATAGCCGAGGCCGAGCGTGCGGTACTCGTAGGAGAGCTCGGCGATCTGCCGGCTCGGGAACTGCGCCATCATCACCGAAATTTCCAGCACGATCGTCCACAGGCGGACGGCATGCTCGTAGTCGGCGATGTTGATGTTCTTCGTCGCCGCGTCCTTGAACTGCAAAAGGTTCAGCGAGGCGAGGTTGCAGGCCGTGTCGTCGAGGAACATGTATTCCGAGCACGGGTTGGAGGCGCGGATCGGGCCGGCCGCCGGGCAGGTGTGCCAGTCGTTCATCGTCGTGTTGAAGTGCAGGCCCGGATCGGCCGAAGCCCAGGCGGCATACGAGATCGATTCCCACAGGTCGCGCGCCTTCAGCGTCTTCATCACCTTGCCGTCCTTGCGGGCGGTCAGGTTCCAGTCGCCGTCATTCTCCACCGCCCGCAGGAAGTCGTCCTTGATCGAGACGGAGTTGTTGGAGTTCTGGCCCGATACCGTGAGATAGGCTTCCGAATCCCAGTCCGTGTCGTAGGTCTTGAACTCGATGTCCTTGTAGCCCTGCTTGGCGAACTGGATGACGCGCTTGATGTAGTTTTCCGGAACCTGGTTCTTCTTGGCCGCACGGATCTCGCGCTTCAGGGCCGGGTTCTCGTTGGGGTCGAAGCAGGCGTCGTTGTCGGCCGCGCAGTTGATGCAGGCCTTCATGATCGCCTTCAGGTGGGAGGCGACGATCTTGGAACCGGTGACGAGGGCCGCCACCTTCTGCTCTTCCTTGACCTTCCAGTTGATGTAGGCCTCGATATCAGGATGGTCGATGTCGACCACGACCATCTTGGCCGCGCGCCGCGTCGTGCCGCCCGACTTGATCGCGCCCGCCGCGCGGTCGCCGATCTTGAGGAAGCTCATCAGGCCGGAGGAACGGCCGCCGCCGGAAAGCCGCTCGCCTTCGCCGCGCAGGTGCGAGAAGTTCGAGCCGGTGCCGGAGCCGTACTTGAACAGGCGCGCCTCGCGCACCCACAGGTCCATGATGCCGTTCTCGTTGACGAGATCGTCCTCGACCGATTGGATGAAGCAGGCATGCGGCTGCGGATGCTCGTAGGCCGACTTGGACTTGGTCAGCTTGCCGGTGAAGGGATCGACGTAGAAGTGGCCCTGGCCGGGACCGTCGATGCCGTAGGCCCAGTGCAGGCCGGTGTTGAACCACTGCGGCGAGTTCGGGGCGACGCGCTGGGTGGCGAGCATGTAGGCGAGCTCGTCCTTGAAGGCGGAGGCATCTTCTTCCGAGGCGAAGTAACCGCCCTTCCAGCCCCAGTAGGTCCAGGTGCCGGCGAGACGGTCGAACACCTGGCGGGCATCGGTCTCCGAGCCGTAGCGCTCACCCTCGGGGAGCGCCTTCAGGGCCTCGGTATCGGCAACGGAGCGCCACAGGAAGGAGGGGACGTCGTTCTCCTCGACCTTCTTCAGCTTCGCCGGCACGCCGGCCTTGCGGAAATACTTCTGCGCCAGGATGTCGGCTGCGACCTGGCTGAACTGCGCGGGAACGTCGATGTCGGCGAGCCGGAAAACGATCGAGCCGTCCGGGTTCTTGATCTCGGATGTGGCCTTGCGGAATTCGATCTCTGCATAGGCCGTTTGGCCCTGCTTGGTGAAGCGACGTTCTATGCGCATGGTCCCTTGTCCTTTGGTTGTCGCGCGCCCGCTGTGGCCAGCCTCTAGGCGCAATTATCCCCGACCGGCCGCGACCTTGCGCAGCCAGCTCAATCGTCATGTCTATGCGGGAAACCCGTTTTCGCGGCACCCTGTATCTTGTGCTGAGCGTGGCTGCAAACACTAAATATAGTGTTAACAACTTCTTTATGCCAGTCTTTTCGCGGCGTCACCGCGACAAAATCGTGCGCAAAAACCTCCCCTGCGGCTGGCGGCTCATCCACCTCGACGCATGGTCATCGTTCTGTATTTTTTGATTGTCGGAACCGGACTTTAAACTCGTCGGCCCAGCCGCAGTTGCAGCGTGGAAACCATTAACGCCAAGGCACCCGATTCCGTCAAGGGGTGGTTTATGACGGATTTGTGGACGCTAGATGTTGTGTGTGTTGCCTGTGGAAAGCGGGGACATGGCGCAAATGCCGGAAAATCAGCCGGTTCAGCCGTGGTCACGGCGCGGGGCGCGCTCCGGCTGTGGATAGCCCAATAAATAATAGGGCAAAATTCGGGGTGGATTGCGGCATATTGGCGACAGCCGATTGCCATGCCACAACGGATGTGAAAACCGAATCAGGACGCACAAGGATGGGCCGGGAAAAGGGCCCGGCAGGCCGCCCTCCGATGCCGGATTCTTTCGCCTGGCGAAGCGTGGGGCAGGGGCCCGGGAAGCCCGCTCGGGCCGAGCCGTGGCCGGCAATGGTTCGAAGGCCATGCGGCGCCGTGGCGCGGAGAGACCCGGCTCCGCGCCTGTGCAGCATGCGATGCGTGAGGGGGCGGTCCTAGCCGCGCGGGCCCTTGGCGATCGGCTCCTGGTAGGTGAAGCCCATGTCCCAGGGGAAGTAGATCCAGGTGTCCTGGCTGACCTCGGTGACGAAGGTATCGACCTGCGGCCGCCCCTTGGGCTTGGCGTAGACCGCGGCGAAATGCGCCTTCGGCAGCATCGCGCGCACCTGCGCGGCCGTCTTTCCCGTGTCCGTCAGGTCGTCGACGATGAGGATGCTTTCGCCGCCGTTCTGCTGCAGCTCCGGCGCAATCCCCTTGAGCACGTGCATTTCGCCTTGCGACAGGTAGTCGTGGTAGGAGGCGACGCAGACGGTCTCGATCAGGCGGATGTTCAGTTCGCGCGAGATGATCGCCGCCGGGACGAGGCCGCCGCGGGTGATGCAGACGATCGCCTTCCATTCCCGGTCGCCGTCGGCGAGTCGCCAGGCGAGCGCGCGGGCGTCGCGATGAAACTGGTCCCAGGAAACGGGAAAGGCTTTGTCGGGAAGCGACATGGCGGGCTCCTTTCGCCGGGCGTCCGGCAGATTGCGGCTGGTTTCGCCCTTCTAGAGCAGAAGGGCGAAAAAGGGAATCACTGCCTCCGCGGGGCGCCGCCCCGATCCACAGCCATGATGCCCAGCCAACGTCCAGTCAGGACGCCCGACCGGCGCTAGCGCGACATGATCGCCGGGACCCGCAATTCTTTCATCATCGCGCTGGTGACGCCGCCGAACAGGCGGTGGCGCAGCCAGGAGTGGCTGAAGGCGCCCATCACGAGCAGGTTCGCCCCGGTCTCGGTGACGCGGCGGTTGATCACGTGGGCCACGCTGTCGCCGCCGGATTTCGCCGTGTTGAGGCTTACATTCAGCCCGTGCCGCGTCAGGGCGCCGGCGATCTCGCTGCCGGAAAGCCCCGCGCTCTGCAGGGCATCGTCCGGCGGATTGACCGAGAAGATCTCGATCTCCTTCGCCTCCTTCAGGAGCGGCAGCGCATCGAAGACGGCGCGTGCCGATTCGCGTGTGCCGTTCCAGGCGATCAGGACGCGGTCCGGCACCTCCGGCCCGGCCACCGCATCCGAGATCAGGCAGAGCGGCCGGCCGCTCTCGTAGAGCAGGTCCTCGATATCGGCGCGCGAAGGGCCGTCGCCGTAGGGATCGAGTTGGACGGCGACGACGAGGTCGCTGCCGCGTGCGCTGTCGATCACGCCGCTGGCGCTGTAGCCGGCGCTGCCGGTGAAGAGGCGCCACTCGTGCGACACGCCCGAGCGCTGCGCCAGCGTGCGGAACGTCCGCTCGATCGCTTGCGACACCTCGCGGGCCTGGGCCTGCTGTTCCATGATGGCGTTGGGGTCGGGAAACTCCATCGGGGCGGCGATGGTGACGACGATCGGCGTTTCCGCATGCACGCCGACGAGATGCGCGCCGTGCCGTTCGGCCAGTGCTATCGCGTGCCGGGTGACCTTTTCTGCGTCCTCGGCGGTGCTGAGTACGGCGGTGATGGTCCTGTATGCCATGGCGCTCTCCGTTGTGTTCGGGCCGTTGCGCCGCCAGCAGCAACTCACGCCGCGGAGCGGTAACGCGTTGAAATCCCGATTGATCCTTTCCCCAAATCGCCCGCAGTTCAAGGGGGTTGCGACCTCTCATCGCATGGGGGCCGCAAATGCGTGCGAATTGCCGGCGACGACGTCACTGTGGTGCTTCCCCGGGCCGCCGTCCTTAACGCCGGTCAATCCGCAGCCTTGGCCGCGGCGATCTCGGCGATCACGGCGAGGATCGCCTTTTCGGCCGCCTCCGCCGGTGCCTCGTCCCGGCTGCGGATGACGATCTCGGTCGAGAACCGGTTTCCGTCGAAGCGCGGATAGGAGCCGATCGAGGTGTCGGGATGCGCCTTCTGGATGGCCGAAAGCTGGGTGCCGATATCGCCTTCGCCGAAGGGCGAGACGACGCTGCGCGACAGGACGGGCGCACCGGTCCGGAGCGTCGGCAGCAGCGCCTCGAGCATGGCGACGAAGACCTGCGGAACGCCGGCCATCACGTGGACGTTGCCGATGCTGAAGCCCGGCGCGGTGGAGACGCTGTTGGGAATGTGGCTGGCGCCCACCGGCATGCGCGCCATCCGCTGCCGCGCCTCGTTGAATTCCATGTCGCGCCGCGCATACATCGCCGCCATCAGTTCCATCGCGGCCGGATCGTGGGTGCAAGCGACGCCGAAGGCCTTTGCCACCGCGTCCGCGGTGATGTCGTCATGCGTCGGGCCGATGCCGCCGGAGGTGAAGACGTAGTCGTAGCGCCCCCGCAGCGCGTCCAGCGCCTCGACGATCATCTCCTCCTCGTCGCCGACGATGCGCACCTCCTTCAGGTCGATGCCGGCGAGGTGGAGCATGTCGGCGAGGTGACCGATATTCTTGTCCTTGGTGCGTCCGGAGAGGAGTTCGTCGCCGATTGCGAGCATGCCGGCGGTGATGATCTTGCTTGAACCCATGGAAACGCTCCTGATCCGGCGCCGATCGTTCACACCCGGGCAGGACTGTCAATCTGTGGTGAACAGTCTGTTGCCCGGCCGGGTTCTGGCGCAACCGTGTCCTCTGCTACATCTTCGTGCCAGCCGCAATCAAGCGGAAAGACTTGTGTTTCAGACACGACAGGAGAAGCGAATGGCAAGGGTACTGGTCCTCTACTACTCGGCTTACGGGCATATCGAGGCCATGGCGAATGCAGTGGCGGAAGGTGCGAAGTCCGCCGGCGCCGAAGTGGTGGTCAAGCGCGTGCCGGAACTCGTTCCGGAGGAGGTCGCCACGGCCTCGCACTTCAAGCTCGACCAGGCAGCCCCGGTCGCGACCGTCGACGAACTGGAGGAATACGACGCCATCATCGTCGGCGCCGGCACGCGCTTCGGCACGGTCGCCTCGCAGATGCGCAACTTCTGGGACCAGACCGGCGGTCTCTGGTTCAACGGCAAGCTCGTCGGCAAGGTCGGCTCGGTCTTCACCTCGTCGGCCACCCAGCACGGCGGCCAGGAATCGACCATCCTCGGCTTTATCCCCACCCTGCTGCACCACGGCATGGCCGTCGTCGGCCTTCCCTACGCCTTCCAGGGCCAGATGGGCGTCGACGAGATCAAGGGCGGCTCGCCCTACGGCGCCTCCACGATCACCGACGGCGACGGCTCCCGCCAGCCCTCGAAGGTCGAACTCGACGCTGCCCGCTTCCAGGGCGCACACGTCGCGAAACTGGCTGCCAAGATCGCCGGCTGACGACGCTTCGCGCGCGCGCGAATCAAAAAAGGGCGTGGCCGCCGGCCGCGCCCTTTTTCTTGCGCATGGCAGACGGCCGCGCCGGTAAGGCAGATCGCCCCGGCCGGTCCGGACCGAGCGCTCATGCACCGAGGGCAGGGCGAGGGATCGGGGCGCGGGCAGCCCGAAACGGGTGGCGCAAATATGCAACGGCCACCGCCGCCCCTGTGTGGAGCGGTGCCGGGTTTCTCTCCAACTGCCCCATTATACCCGCATTGTCGCGTTGGGACGGTCATGGAGGAGGAATTCCTATGCGGTTTCACCCATGCCAATCGGACCCCGGCAGATGGCCGCGCTCCCGCGAGGCGGCGAAGATCGCGCTTGCCGCGGTGACCGCGGTCGGCCTGACCTATGTCAGCGCCGGCGACCTCATCGCCTCCGCCACCGCCCGCGCCCGCGGCTGCGCCATCAAGGGCAACATCAGCGCCCAGACCGGTGAACGCATCTACAGCGTCCCCGGCCAGGATTATTACGAGGTGGTCCGCATCAGCCCGGAATACGGCGAACGCTGGTTCTGCAGCGAAAGCGAAGCCCAAGCCGCCGGCTGGCGCAAGGCGACGCGGTAGGGCAGGCAGGGATTCGACCTGTGCGGTGTCGCCTATCCGCGACGCGACCTGTCTCGATACCGAGGCGTTTGGCCTTGACCGCATTGGCGGCGATGTCGGCTATACGGTGGGGGCCGGCACCCTGGGAAGTCAAGGGAATCGGCGCGGAATCACCTGGGCGATAGATATCACTTTTCCTCCAGGACAGATGCTGCTTGCCGTCAGGTGAACCTCCATCTAGAACCCCGACCGAAGTTTTGTTGGGGACGCTCATGCTGCAGTATCGCTACGGGTTCCTTTGCCATCACAAGGCCGAGGCGATGGCTGGAACATGGCCGGAATTATCGGACTCGTTCGTTCGCCAGGACGTACAGGATTTCGTCATCTGGCTCCATCCTGAAGCCCGTGTCGAAGTCGTGGCCCATGCGGGAGGTGACATCGTTGTCCTCGGCGATGCCTATTGTCATTCCGGCATGGACCTGAAGTCACGACTGGCGGGACTTGATTGGAGCGATCCGTGGCCAGGTATCGATGACCTCGGCGGGCGGTTCGCGATCCTGTTCCTCTCCGGGCCAAGCATCCGCGTGGCAAACGACCCGTTCGGATCGAGGATGGTGTTCTACACGCCTGACCGGACGGCCATCGCCTCGCATGCCGCGCTCTTGGCTGCTGCGCTGGGCACCGAGAAATCGGAGCGGGTTGCCGCCTTCATGGCCTCCGCGGAGTACAAATCCAGGACCGTGGGCTACCTGCCCGGGGATCTGACGATTTTCAGCAATGTGTTCGCGCTGGTCCCAAACAATTATTGGGACGGGCGGGGGACGCACCGCTACTGGCCAAGGGGACCGATGGCTTCGACCAGCAAGAAGGATTTCCTTTCTGCTTCAAAGGCATATTTTGACGCGTTCCATCCCTTCATCCGGTCGCGCTACAAGCCGGTGTTCGGCATCACGGGCGGCATAGACAGCAGGGCAGGTTTTGCTCCGTTCGCCGGTGATTTTCTCGGGATGACATGGGTGCGCCCCCTGAAGGACGAGGAACGGCCGATCGTCTCCGAGATCGTGTCGAAGCTCGAGGTAAAGCACGTCTGGATCGATCCGGCCCAGCACCGTTTAGGCGAGATATCGAGTGCGGCGGGGCAGGCGGGTGGCGGAATGCGTGGCCGTCGCGCCTATGTCGAGGCCATGGCAAAGGAGTATGGCGACGCCAACGGCGTATTCATCCGCGGATATGGTGGCGAGATCCTGAGAGGATTTCCCATCTACCAGAGGCGAAATAATGTTTTCAGCCATACCGCCATGACCTACACCTACAGCACAAGCATGCGAGGGACCGAGAAGGGCAAGGATTATCTGGCTTTCTGTCATGAAGCTTTCGAAGGTTTCTGGGGAAGGGCGAACTACGACGGCATCGATCGGTTCGGATACAAGGCTTGGGACCTGTTCTACTGGGAGCACCGCATGGGCATGTGGGGCGCATCGATGTTGAGTGAGATGGATCCGGCTGTCTACAGCATGGTCGCCTTCAACAGCCGCCCGCTCTACGAGGCGGGGTTCGGGCTTCAGGACAATGAGCGCCTGACGAAGGAACTGCTCAATGACGTGGTCCGGATATACAGCCGGGAACTCGCAGATATCCCGCACACGTAACATTGCTCGACATCGTCAGAGCAATTCGACCGCGAACAGCTTTCGGGACTCTCGATCTCCTGATCGTCGACGATTCGACCGCGCTGCGTGCTATCGGGAGAGGCCGCTGACCGCAACAACGGGGAATGAAAGCTATCCGTTCTTCCAAGGCGCACAGAATCCCGTGTCCGCGGGGTTGGAATGACGTATTTCAGGGAAGGAAAAATGGTGGGCGATGAGAGACTCGAACTCCCGACATCCTCGGTGTAAACGAGGCGCTCTACCAACTGAGCTAATCGCCCGCCGCGTTGGTGGCCGTGATCTATGCGGAACCGGATGAAACCGCAAGAGCCCTGATGATCTTTTTCGCAAAATTTTGCGCACGGCCGGCGAGGCGGGCAGGCGTGGTGGGGGCGGGGAGTGAGGGCATGGTCCGCACGACGTGCCTGACCTGGTTTGCGACACTGGCGGAAAATCCGGGGTGTGCGCCAAGGGAGAGGGGCCGGTTTCTACCGTCCCGGCTCGGGAGACCCTCAGGCGCCCACTGACGAATCTGTCCACCCTCTAGCTGGGGATCGGGAGGGGAAAGCTGGGGATCGGGAGGGGAAACGGACGTTTGGCGGGGCGGTTTTCAACAATTCGCGCGCCGTCACCGTTTTGTCTTCAATCCTGCTTGACACCCATAAGCGAACCCCTTAGTTAGCCGCTCATCGAACGGCCCCGGCCGCTTCGAAGGATGCCTGCGGGCATCCGGACTTGGTCAGAATGCGGGTGTAGCTCAGTCGGTTAGAGTGCCGGCCTGTCACGCCGGAGGTCGCGGGTTCGAGCCCCGTCACTCGCGCCATTTCCAGGGTCCGGATCTTGCGGGTGTTGCGGTCGGAAGACCAAATGCGCGGGTGTAGCTCAGTCGGTTAGAGTGCCGGCCTGTCACGCCGGAGGTCGCGGGTTCGAGCCCCGTCACTCGCGCCACTTTCTCTCTTCCATATCCTGATTCCGTTTAGAACGCCCCTGTCCGGTGCCGCGGCAATTTGCCTCGGCGGCGCGCCCGACCCCACCTCAGTTCCCGTCAGCGTTCCAGGACTGCAGGAGCGGGGGCGAAATCGATGCCTGCATCCTGTGCGGCACGAGCGGAATGACGCAGACCGCGGCGACAAGGCCGGCGACGAGCACGATGCCCAGGTTCAATCTCTTCGTTCCCATCGGGGTGCCTGTCGACGCCTCCTGTTGATGTTCCCGTCGATTCGCGAACGTCGGCCAGTCTGGCGCGTATAGCTGACGGGATACTGAACGCCTGCGGGGGCCGGGTGGCGTGCGGGCGCGATGCCGACCGGGGTTTCGCCGGGTGCGGCACCGGCCTTTCGAATGGCGCGGTGCCCGCCGGCCGAGGTGTCGCCGAAGGTTCCCCTTTTGTCACCATCGGCCGGCGCCATGGAAATGTGCGCACTCTTTGGGCGAATGCCCGACCTAAGCCTTGCACAGGGGCGCTCACTGCGCTAACGACGTGGGCGTTGCAACATACTTTCTCGGCTTGCAGGTCTTTCGACCCGGCGGCGTTTCTCCGACGCCCGATGCAGGCAGGACGGACGAAAATGACTGAACTTCTCGGATCCTATATTCCGATCGCCATCTTCATCGGCATCGCGCTCGTGATCGGCATCGCCTTGCTGGTCGCCCCCTTCGCCGTCGCCTACAAGGCGCCCGACTCGGAAAAGCTCTCTGCCTATGAATGCGGCTTCAACGCGTTCGATGATGCGCGCATGAAGTTCGACATCCGCTTCTATCTGGTGTCGATCCTCTTCATCATCTTCGACCTCGAAGTGGCCTTCCTGTTTCCCTGGGCGGTGTCGTTCCACGATCTGGGCTGGTTCGGCTTCTGGTCGATGATGGTGTTCCTGTTCGTGCTCACCATCGGCTTCATCTACGAATGGAAGAAGGGAGCGCTGGAATGGAACTGACCTCCGGTACCACGCTCGTGGCCCCCCGGGCCAAGGGGATCATCGATCCCGCCACCGGCAAGCCGGTCGGCAGCGACGACGCCTTCTTTGGCGAGATCAACAACGAACTGGCCGACAAGGGCTTTCTCGTCACCTCCACCGACGAACTGATCACCTGGGCGCGCACCGGCTCGCTGATGTGGATGACCTTCGGTCTCGCCTGCTGCGCGGTCGAGATGATGCAGCTCTCCATGCCGCGCTACGACGTCGAGCGCTTCGGCTTTGCGCCGCGCGCCTCTCCGCGCCAGTCCGACGTGATGATCGTCGCGGGCACGCTCACCAACAAGATGGCGCCGGCGCTGCGCAAGGTCTACGACCAGATGCCCGAGCCGCGCTACGTCATCTCGATGGGCTCCTGCGCCAATGGCGGCGGCTACTATCACTATTCCTATTCGGTGGTGCGCGGCTGCGACCGCGTGGTGCCGGTCGACATCTATGTGCCGGGCTGTCCTCCCACGGCAGAAGCGCTGCTCTACGGCGTGCTCCTGCTGCAGAAGAAGATCCGCCGTACCGGCACGATCGAGCGCTAAGGGCAGGGGACTGACATCATGAGCGAGGCCCTCCAGGAGCTTGCCTCCTATCTCGGCGAGGTGCGCGGAAACCTGATTTCCGAGACTAAGCTCGCCTATGGCGAACTGACGCTTTCGACCACGGCCGACAAGGTCATTGCGCTTTTGACCTTCCTGCGTGACGACGTGCAGTGCCGCTTCGTCAACCTGATCGACGTCTGCGGCGTCGACTGGCCGGCGCGCGAAGCGCGCTTCGACGTGGTCTATCACCTGCTGTCGCCGCAGCAGAACGTCCGCGTCCGGGTCAAGGTCGAAACCTCCGAGTTCGAGCCGGTGCCGTCCGCCTTCGGCGTCTACCCGGGTGCCGACTGGTTCGAACGCGAGGCCTACGACATGTACGGCATCCTGTTCACCGGCCATCCGGACCTCCGCCGCATCCTGACGGACTACGGCTTCGAGGGCCATCCGCTGCGCAAGGACTTCCCGACCACCGGCTTCGTCGAGGTTCGCTACGACGACGAGGTCAAGCGCGTCGTCTATGAACCGGTGCAACTGAGGCAGGAATTCCGCAACTTCGACTTCCTCTCCCCCTGGGAGGGCACGGACTACGTGCTGCCGGGCGACGAGAAGGCGAAGACGAACTGATTTTCGGGCGCGCGTCCTTTCGATGCGGCGCCCATTGGAGCAAGCGGCATGACGGAACATAACGTCCGCAACTTTAACATCAACTTTGGTCCGCAACATCCGGCGGCACATGGCGTTTTGCGCCTCGTGCTCGAGTTGGACGGCGAGATCGTCGAGCGGGTCGATCCGCATATCGGGCTGCTGCATCGCGGCACCGAGAAGCTGATCGAGACGAAGACCTACCTGCAGGCCGTGCCCTATTTCGACCGCCTCGACTACGTGGCGCCGATGAACCAGGAGCATGCCTATGCGCTGGCCGTCGAGAAGCTGCTCGAAACCGAGGTGCCGATCCGCGGTCAGCTGATCCGCGTGCTCTATTCGGAGATCGGCCGCATCCTGTCGCATCTTCTCAACGTCACCACGCAGGCCATGGACGTCGGCGCGCTGACGCCTCCGCTCTGGGGCTTCGAGGAGCGCGAGAAGCTGATGGTGTTCTACGAGCGGGCCTGCGGCTCGCGCATGCACGCCGCCTATATCCGTCCCGGCGGCGTCCACCAGGACCTGCCCGACCAGCTGGTCGAGGACATCGGCAAGTGGATCGATCCGTTCCTCAAGACCGTCGACGACATCGACGAGCTTCTGACCGGCAACCGCATCTTCAAGCAGCGTAACGTCGACATCGGCGTCGTCAGCCTTGAAGACGCCTGGGCCTGGGGCTTCTCGGGCGTGATGGTGCGCGGTTCGGGTGCCGCCTGGGACCTGCGTCGTTCGCAGCCCTACGAGTGCTATTCCGACCTCGAATTCGATATCCCGATCGGCAAGAACGGCGACTGCTACGACCGCTACCTGATCCGCATGATCGAGATGCGCCAGTCGGCGAAGATCATGCGCCAGTGCGTCGACCGCCTTCTCGGCGACGCCCGGGTCGGTCCGGTCTCCTCGCTGGACGGCAAGATCGTGCCGCCGAAGCGCGGCCAGATGAAGCGCTCGATGGAAGCGCTGATCCATCACTTCAAGCTCTATACCGAGGGCTATCACGTGCCGGCCGGCGAGGTTTACGCCGCGGTCGAGGCGCCGAAGGGCGAGTTCGGCGTCTATCTGGTCGCCGACGGTTCCAACAAGCCCTACCGCTGCAAGATCCGTGCCCCGGGCTATGCCCACCTGCAGGCCATGGATTTCCTGTGTCGCGGCCACCAGCTTGCCGACGTTTCCGCCGTGCTCGGTTCGCTCGACATCGTTTTCGGCGAGGTGGACCGCTGATGATGCTTCGACTGAGCCTTGCCCTTGCAGCCCTCGCCGCATCGACGGCGATCGTCCACGCCCAGACCTCGGATGTGACCGCAGGAGCGGGCGCGACGCAGTCGACGATGGCCAGGCTCCTTGCCGATGGCTACGAGATCAAGGGCACGGCCCAGGCCAGCAGCCGCTACATCGTGTTCATGCAGAAAGAGAAGACGGCCTACGCCTGTCAGTTCGTCACCGTGACGACGACGCGCTGCGGGCTGATCACTGAATAAGGCGCCAAAGAATGTCCGTTCGTCGATTGGCCGATGAGGCCGTGCAGCCCGCAAGCTTCGCATTTTCCAGTGAGAATGCGGCCTGGGCGAAGGCAACGATCAACAAGTACCCGAAGGGCCGCGAGCAGTCCGCGGTGATCCCGCTTCTCATGCGGGCGCAGGAGCAGGATGGCTGGGTCACCAAGGCCGCGATCGAGAAGGTCGCCGAGATGCTCGGCATGGCCTATATCCGCGTTCTCGAGGTGGCGACCTTCTACACCCAGTTCCAGCTGAAGCCGGTCGGCACGCGGGCTCACGTCCAGGTCTGTGGCACCACGCCCTGCATGCTGCGCGGTGCGGAAGACCTGATCCGGGTCTGCAAGAGCAAGATCCACGCCGAGCCCTTCGAGCGCAATGCCGACGGCACGCTGTCGTGGGAAGAGGTCGAGTGCCAGGGCGCCTGCGTCAATGCGCCGATGGTGATGATCTTCAAGGACAGTTTCGAGGACCTGACCCCGGCGCAACTCGAGGAGATCATCGATCGCTTCGAGGCGGGCGAGGGCGCGGGCGTCAAGCCCGGGCCGCAGATCGACCGCATCTATTCCGCCCCGATCGGTGGCCTGACGTCGCTGACCACGCCCGACGCGGCACCGGCAAAGCCCGCGGCGAAGCGGGCCGCCAAGCCTGCCGCCGAAGCTGCCTCCACGCCGCCCTCGAACGCTGCGCGGGCCAAGACCGCGGCCGAAGAGACCAATCCGGTGCTGAAGACGCCGGCGACCGCCAAGGCGGAGGCCGCGGCAAACGCCAAGGTGAAGGGCGAGACGCGCGCCGAAGGTGGCAAGCCGTCGCTGGAAGACAAGAACCGTCCGTCCGGCATCGAACGCCCGGCAACCCCCGACGACCTCAAGCTGATCTCCGGCGTCGGTCCGAAGATCGAGGGCATACTGCACGAACTCGGCATCTTCACCTTTGCGCAGGTCGCGGGCTGGAAGAAGGCCGAGCGCGAATGGGTCGACGGATACCTCAACTTCAAGGGCCGCATCGAGCGGGACGACTGGGTCAAGCAGGCCAAGGCGCTCGCCAAGGGCGGCGAAGCGGAATACATCCGCGTCTTCGGCAAGAAGCCGCGTTGAAAGGTGAAACATGCTTAAGGATCAGGATCGCATCTTCACCAATATCTACGGCCTCAAGGACAAGTCCCTGAAGGGCGCGATGAGCCGCGGCCACTGGGACGGCACCAAGGGGATCCTCGAAAAGGGCCGTGACTGGATCATCAACGAGATGAAGGCTTCCGGCCTGCGCGGCCGCGGCGGCGCCGGCTTCCCGACCGGGCTGAAGTGGTCCTTCATGCCGAAGGAAAGCGACGGCCGCCCGCACTATCTCGTCGTCAACGCCGACGAATCCGAGCCCGGTACCTGCAAGGACCGCGACATCATGCGCCACGATCCGCACACGCTGATCGAGGGCTGCCTGATCGCGAGCTTCGCCATGGGCGCGCACACCGCCTACATCTACGTCCGCGGCGAGTACATGCGCGAGCGCGAGGCGCTGCAGGCGGCGATCGACGAGTGCTATGACGCCCGTCTGCTCGGCAAGAACAACGTCCACGGCTGGGACATGGACATCTATGTCCACCACGGCGCGGGCGCCTATATCTGCGGCGAGGAAACTGCGCTGCTGGAAAGCCTCGAGGGCAAGAAGGGCCAGCCGCGCCTGAAGCCGCCGTTCCCGGCCAACATGGGCCTCTACGGCTGCCCGACGACGGTCAACAACGTCGAATCGATCGCCGTCGCACCGACCATCCTGCGGCGTGGCGCCACCTGGTTCTCGGCGATCGGCCGTCCGAACAACGTCGGCACCAAGCTGTTCATGATCTCCGGCCACGTCAACCGTCCCTGCACGGTCGAGGAATCGATGGGCATCACCTTCCGTGAGCTGATCGAGACCCATGCCGGCGGCATCCGCGGCGGCTGGGACAACCTTCTGGCGGTCATTCCCGGCGGCGCCTCGTGCCCGGTCGTCAAGGCCGAGGACATCATCGACTGCCCGATGGATTTCGACGGCCTGCGCGAAGTGAAGTCGTCCTTCGGTACGGCGGCCGCGATCGTCATGGACCGCTCGACCGACATCATCAAGGCGATTGCCCGCATCTCGGCCTTCTTCAAGCATGAGAGCTGCGGCCAGTGCACGCCCTGCCGCGAAGGCACCGGCTGGATGTGGCGCGTGCTGGAGCGCATGGCCAGGGGCAACGCGCAGAAGCGCGAGATCGACATGCTGTTCGACGTCAGCAAGCAGATCGAGGGTCACACGATCTGTGCGCTCGGCGATGCCGCGGCCTGGCCGGTTCAGGGCCTGATCCGCAATTTCCGCCCCGAGATCGAGAAGCGGATCGACCAGTACACCCACAACGCCATGGCGCACGGCGCCGTGCTGGAACCGGCGGAGTAAGGCGATGACGAAGCCGGCAGGACAGGAAGCTCAGGCAACCCGGGTCCCGCCGGCGGCAGCTGCGGCCGACGATCTTTTCGGACTGTCGCCATGGCTGAAGGAGATGCCGCAGGTGGCGATCCCGCCGCTGATGGCGCACCCGGTGGCCGCGATGGCGGCCGTGACGGCGATCGGCTTCGGCCTGACCAGCCAGATCGCGGGCGCCGTCATCGGCGCGATGCAGGGAAGCGCCGAGCGGATGAAGGCGGTGCTGGACGACGCCGCGAAGGCCGATGGCCGCGCGACGGGCGAGCCGGTTCGGGCGGGGCGGCAGGATGCCGCAGCCGGGGCCGGTGTCGGCAGCGTGGTCGACGGGAAGGCTGCAAAACGCGCGGCCCCGGTGCCGGCAATGAAAGCCGGGAGGGCGACCGCGCGCAGGGCGCCGGCGGCCGAAGCGAAGAAGGCGGCCGAGGGGGATGGCCGCCCGGCCGTGACGAAGGTAAAGAGGCCGGTATCGGTCCGGAAGAGTTCCGGATCCGGGGCCGGAAAGACCGATGACCTGAAGGTGATTTCAGGGATCGGGCCGAAGCTGGAACAGGCGCTGAACGGCAAGGGGATTTTCCGCTTTGCCGATATCGCGCGTTGGACCGGTTCGGAGGTGGAGAAGATCGAAGCCGAACTCGGCCTCGACGGGCGGATCGCCCGCGACGGCTGGGTGGAGCAGGCAAAGACGCTGGCGAAGGCGAAGGGCTGAAGGCCCGGAGGCGACGGCAGGCGAAAACTGAGGCGGGCGGCAGGCGCGATGGGCGCAGGCGCCTGCAACGGAAATGGCGCTGGCACGGCGAAAGCGGTGCATCGGAAGCGGGAAGACGGATATGGCAATTCTGAAAGTCGACGGAAAAGAGATCGAGGTTCCGGATCATTTCACGCTGTTGCAGGCGTGCGAGGAGGCCGGCGCCGAGGTTCCGCGCTTCTGTTTCCACGAGCGGCTGTCGGTTGCCGGCAACTGCCGCATGTGCCTTGTCGAGGTCAAGGGCGGCCCGCCGAAGCCGGCTGCCTCCTGCGCCATGAGCGTGCGCGACCTGCGTCCCGGTCCGAACGGCGAAGCCCCGGAAGTCTTCACCACCACGCCGATGGTCAAGAAGGCCCGCGAAGGCGTGATGGAATTCCTGCTGATCAACCATCCGCTCGACTGCCCGATCTGCGACCAGGGCGGCGAATGCGACCTGCAGGACCAGGCGATGGCCTTCGGCATCGACAGTTCGCGCTATGCTGAAAACAAGCGCGCCGTCGAGGACAAGTATATCGGCCCGCTCGTCAAGACGATCATGAACCGCTGCATCCACTGCACGCGCTGCGTCCGCTTCACCACGGAAGTCGCCGGTATCAGCGAGCTCGGCCTCATCGGTCGCGGCGAGGATGCCGAGATCACCACCTATCTCGAGCAGGCGATGACGTCCGAACTGCAGGGCAACGTCGTCGATCTCTGCCCGGTCGGCGCGCTGACCTCCAAGCCCTTCGCCTTCACGGCCCGCCCGTGGGAGCTGAACAAGACCGAATCGATCGACGTCATGGACGCCGTCGGCTCGGCGATCCGCGTCGACACCCGCGGCCGCGAAGTCATGCGCGTGCTGCCCCGCGTCAACGAGGACATCAATGAGGAGTGGATCTCCGACAAGACCCGCTACATCTGGGACGGACTGAAGACCCAGCGTCTCGACCGACCCTATGTCCGCAAGGACGGACGCCTGCAGCCCGCAAGCTGGGCCGAGGCCTTCGACGCGATCAAGGCGGCGGTGGCCGGCAAGCCGGGCGACCGGATCGGCGCGATCGCAGGCGACCTCGCCTCGGTCGAGGAGATGTACGCTCTGCGCGAGCTGATGGCCTCGCTCGGTTCGGCCAACCTCGATTGCCGCCAGGACGGCACGGCGCTGCACCCGGCCTTCGGCCGTGCCAGCTACCTGTTCAACCCGACGATATCGGGCATCGAGCAGGCCGACGCGCTCCTCATCGTCGGCGCCAATCCGCGCGTCGAGGCGGCCGTGCTGAACGCCCGCATCCGCAAGCGCTGGCGCATGGACGGCTTCCCGATCGCCGTCATCGGCGAACAGGCCGAACTGCGCTACGGCTATGAATATCTCGGCGCCGGCCCGGAGACCCTGTCCGAACTGGTCGCCGGCAACGGTGCCTTCGCCGAGACGCTGAAAAAGGCCAAGAACCCGATGATCATCGTCGGCCAGGGCGCGCTGTCGCGCACCGACGGCCTAGCGGTGCTTGCCAATGTCCTCAAGTTGGCCGATGCCGTCGGCGCGGTCACCGCCGACTGGAACGGTCTCGGCATCCTGCACACCGCAGCCGCCCGCGTCGGCGGCCTCGACCTCGGCTTCGTGCCGGGCGAGGGCGGCAGGAAGGCATCCGAGATGCTGACTGAGACCGACGTGCTGTTCCTGCTCGGCGCCGACGAGATGGACTTCTCGAAGAAGACCGCGTTCACGGTCTATATCGGCTCGCACGGCGACAACGCCGCGCATGTCGCCGACGTGATCCTGCCGGGTGCGGCCTATACCGAGAAGTCGGGCACCTGGGTCAACACCGAAGGCCGCGTCCAGATGGGCAACCGCGCCGGCTTCGCGCCGGGCGAGGCCCGCGAGGACTGGGCGATCCTGCGCGCGCTCTCCGACGTGCTCGGCAAGAAGCTGCCCTTCGATTCGCTGGCGCAGCTGCGCGCCAGGCTCTATGCGGCGCATCCGCATTTCGCCGGCGTCAACGAGATTGCCGAAGGCGACAGCGGCCAACTCGCCGCGCTTTCGAAAAAAGGCGGGAAGATGACCAAATCCGGGTTTGCGTCTCCCGTCAAAGACTTCTATTTGACGAACCCGATAGCGCGCGCCTCCGCGGTCATGGCCGAATGCTCGGCACTGGCCCGCAACAACTTCAAAGCCGCGGCGGAATGAGCGCGAGGGAATAGGCATTATGGACGCTTTCATTTCGAGCTATGTTTGGCCCGCGGTCATCATGATCGGTCAGTCGCTGCTGCTGCTGGTCGCGCTGCTTCTCTTCATCGCCTATATCCTGCTGGCCGACCGCAAGATCTGGGCGGCCGTCCAGCTGCGGCGCGGCCCGAACGTGGTCGGCCCCTGGGGCCTGTTCCAGTCGTTCGCCGACCTCCTGAAGTTCGTCTTCAAGGAGCCGGTCATCCCGGCCACCGCCAACAAGGCGATCTTCCTGCTGGCGCCGCTCGTCTCGGTGACGCTGGCGCTCGCCACCTGGGCGGTGATCCCGCTGAACGAGAACTGGGTGATCGCCAACATCAACGTCGGCATCCTCTACGTCTTCGCCATCTCCTCGCTCGAGGTCTACGGCATCATCATGGGCGGCTGGGCTTCGAACTCGAAGTACCCGTTCCTCGGCGCGCTGCGCTCGGCCGCACAGATGGTGTCCTACGAAGTTTCCATCGGCTTCGTCATTGTCACCGTCCTTCTCTGCGTCGGCTCGCTGAACCTGACGGACATCGTCAATTCGCAGCGCGACGGCATCGGCACCATGATCGGCCTGCCGGGTTCGTTCCTCGACTGGCACTGGCTGGCGCTGTTCCCGATGTTCGTGATCTTCTTCATCTCGGCGCTGGCCGAGACGAACCGCCCGCCCTTCGACCTGCCGGAAGCCGAATCCGAGCTCGTCGCCGGCTTCATGGTGGAATATGGCTCGACGCCGTACATGATGTTCATGCTCGGCGAATACGCCGCCATCTGCCTGATGTGCGCGCTGACGACGATCCTGTTCCTCGGCGGCTGGCTGCCTCCGGTGGACGTCTGGTTCCTCAACTGGGTCCCGGGCATCGTCTGGTTCGTGCTGAAGGCCGGCTTCGTCTTCTTCATGTTCGCGATGGTGAAGGCCTTCGTGCCGCGCTACCGCTACGACCAGCTGATGCGGCTGGGCTGGAAGGTCTTCCTGCCGATTTCGCTCGCCATGGTCGTGATCGTCGCATTCGTGCTGAAGCTCACCGGGTGGACCGCCTGATGGTGGCCCCGCGTTTCAGCAGCATTGGAGCTAAGTAATGGCCAGTCTGTCGCAAGCCGTCAATTCGCTGTTCCTGAAGGAATTCGTCGGCGCCTTCTTCCTGTCGATGCGCTATTTCTTCCGGCCGAAGGCGACGTTGAACTACCCCTTCGAGAAGGGCCCGGTGTCGCCGCGCTTCCGGGGCGAGCATGCGCTGCGCCGCTATCCGAACGGCGAGGAACGCTGCATCGCCTGCAAGCTGTGCGAGGCCATCTGTCCGGCCCAGGCCATCACCATCGAGGCCGGCCCGCGCCGCAACGACGGAACGCGCCGCACGGTGCGCTACGACATCGACATGGTGAAGTGCATCTATTGCGGCTTCTGCCAGGAAGCCTGCCCGGTCGACGCCATCGTCGAGGGGCCGAACTTCGAGTTCGCCACGGAAACCCGTGAGGAACTCTACTTCGACAAGCAGCGGCTGCTCGACAACGGCGACCGCTGGGAGCGGGAAATCGCCCGCAACATCGCAATGGATTCGCCCTACCGGTAAGCTGGTAGGGCAGGGGACTGCCGCCCGTGAGGGCTGCGGACATCGAACGCTCAATATCTGCCCGGTGGCGCGGCCGCCGGGCTTCGACGGAAGAGGCAGGCTGAGACGCCGGTCTCTCCCGGGGAAGAAAAAAGGCACCAACATGGGTCTCCAGGCTCTCTTTTTCTATCTGTTCGCCTTCGTGGCAGTGGCGTCCGCCTTCATGGTGATCGCGGCGAAGAACCCGGTCTATTCCGTGCTGTTCCTCATCGTCACGTTCTTCAATGCGGCGGGCCTGTTCCTCCTGACCGGCGCCGAGTTCCTGGCGATGATCCTGCTGGTCGTCTATGTCGGCGCGGTCGCGGTGCTCTTCCTCTTCGTCGTGATGATGCTGGACATCGACTTTGCCGCGCTTCGTTCGGGCATCATCGAGCACGCGCCGGTCGGCGCGCTGGTCGGCCTGGTGCTGGCGGTGGAGCTGATCGTGGTCATCGGCGGCTCGACGCTGTCGCCGGAGATCGCAAGCCAGGCGGCCCACCCGATCCCGCCGATCGCGGAGCGGACCAACACGGCTGCGCTGGGCGACGTGCTCTACACGAACTACGTCTACTTCTTCCAGATCGCCGGCCTGGTGCTCCTGGTCGCCATGATCGGCGCGATCGTGCTGACGCTGCGCCATCGCGAGCACATCAAGCGGCAGGACATCTCCGTGCAGGTCGCCCGCACGCCGGAGACCGCGGTCGAGGTCATCAAGGTCAAGCCCGGGCAGGGTCTCTGAGGCGCGCTGGACTTAAGGAATTTGCATCATGGAAATCGGTATTTCCCACTATCTCACGGTCAGCGCCATCCTCTTCACGCTCGGCGTCTTCGGCATCTTCATCAACAGGAAGAACGTCATCATCATCCTGATGTCGATTGAGTTGATCCTGCTTGCCGTCAACATCAACATGGTCGCCTTCTCGGCCTTCCTGAACGACATCGTCGGCCAGGTCTTCGCGCTGTTCATCCTGACGGTCGCAGCCGCGGAAGCCGCGATCGGTCTTGCAATTCTCGTCGTCTTCTACCGCAACCGCGGCTCCATCGCCGTGGAAGACGTCAACGTGATGAAGGGTTGAGCGGCCATGGATACCATCATCAAGGCAATCGTCTTCCTGCCGCTCATCGGCTTTTTGATCGCCGGCCTCGGCGGTAACGCGATTGGCGCCAAGGCGTCCGAATACGTCACCACCGGCTTCATGATCATCGCCTGCGCGCTGTCCTGGCTGGTCTTCTTCAACGTGGCGCTCGGCCACGAGGAGATGATCAAGGTCTCGCTGATGCGCTGGATCCAGTCCGGCAGCTTCGATGCCGAGTGGGCCTTCCGCGTCGATACGCTGACGGCCGTCATGTTCGTCGTCGTCAACACGGTGTCGACGCTCGTGCACGCCTATTCGATCGGCTACATGCACCACGACCCGCATCGGCCGCGCTTCTTCGCCTACCTGTCGCTGTTCACCTTCGCGATGCTGATGCTGATCACGTCGGACAACCTCGTGCAGATGTTCTTCGGCTGGGAAGGCGTGGGCCTGGCGTCGTACCTGCTGATCGGCTTCTGGTTCAAGAAGCCCTCCGCCAATGCCGCCGCCATGAAGGCCTTCATCGTCAACCGCGTCGGTGACTTCGGCTTCATGCTCGGCATCTTCACCGTCTTCTACCTGTTCGGCTCGGTCAGCTTCGAGACGATCTTCGCCACGGCCGCGACCTACCTGCCGGCAGAAGGTGCCGCAGACGCCGCCGAACCCGTCATCACGCTCTTCGGCATGCATCTCGACAAGGCCGATGCGCTGACGGCGGCCTGCCTGCTGCTCTTCATGGGCGCAATGGGCAAGTCGGCGCAGTTCCTGCTGCACACCTGGCTTCCGGACGCCATGGAAGGCCCGACGCCGGTTTCGGCCCTCATCCATGCCGCGACCATGGTCACCGCCGGCGTCTTCCTCGTCGCCCGCATGTCGCCGTTGTTTGAGCTGTCCCCGGATGCGCTCACCGTCGTCACCGTCATCGGCGCGATCACGGCCTTCTTCGCCGCGACCGTCGGCCTGGTGCAGAACGACATCAAGCGCGTCATCGCCTATTCGACCTGCTCGCAGCTCGGCTACATGTTCGTCGCACTCGGTGTCGGCGCCTATGGTGCCGCGATCTTCCACCTGTTCACGCACGCCTTCTTCAAGGCGCTCCTGTTCCTTGGCGCCGGCTCGGTCATCCATGCCGTCGACGGCGAGCAGGACATGCGCTACATGGGCGGCCTGCGCACCCATATCCCGGTCACCTTCTGGATGATGACGATCGGCACGCTGGCGCTCACCGGCGTCGGCATCCCCGGCACCATCATCGGCTTCGCCGGCTTCTTCTCCAAGGATGCGATCATCGAGAGCGCCTTTGCCTCGCACAGCTCGGTCGCAGGCTTCGCCTTCACGCTGCTCGTGATCGCGGCCCTGTTCACCAGCTTCTATTCCTGGCGCCTGGCCTTCATGACCTTCTTCGGCAAGCCGCGCGCGTCGTCGGACGTCATGCACCATGTCCATGAATCGCCGGCGATCATGCTGGTCCCGCTCTACATCCTCGCCGCCGGCGCGGTGCTCGCGGGCGTGCTGTTCCACGACTACTTCTTCGGTCACCACTATGTGGAGTTCTGGAAGGGCGCCCTGTTCACCGGTCCGGAGAACGAGATCTTGGAAGAATTCCACCACGTCCCGCTCTGGGTGAAGTGGAGCCCGTTCGCGGCCATGGCGCTCGGCCTGTTCACGGCCTGGTATATGTATATCCGTCGTCCGGACCTGCCGAAGTACCTGGCGGACCAGCACCGCGGCCTGTACCAGTTCCTGCTGAACAAGTGGTACTTCGACGAACTGTACGACTTCCTGTTCGTGCGGCCGGCGCAGTGGATCGGCCGCCTGTTCTGGAAGGGCGGTGACGGTGCGGTCATCGACGGCCTCGGCCCGAACGGGATTGCCGCACGCGTCCTCGACGTGACCGACCGTGTCGTCCGCCTGCAGACCGGTTACCTTTATCACTATGCCTTTGCGATGCTGCTCGGAATTGCGGCACTCGTAACCTGGATGATGCTCGGGAGTTCCTTCTGATGACCGATTGGCCGATTCTCTCCGCGGTCACCTTTCTTCCGCTGGTCGGCGTGGCGTTGCTGCTGCTGACCCGCGAGGACAGCCCCTACGGGCGGCGGAACATCCTGAACGTCTCGCTGCTGACGACCCTCTTCACCTTCGTCCTGTCGCTCTTCGTCTGGATTGGCTTCGACTATTCGAATCCGGGCTTCCAGATGATCGAGCACCATGAGTGGCTCGGCACCGGCATCGCCTATCATCTCGGCGTCGACGGCATCTCCATGCTGTTCGTCATCCTGACGACCTTCCTGATGCCGTTCTGCGTGCTCGCCAGCTGGAACTCGATCGAGAAGCGCCTGAAGGAATACATGATCGCCTTCCTCGTCCTGGAAGTGTTCATGGTCGGCGTCTTCGTCTCGCTCGACATCGTCCTGTTCTACGTCTTCTTCGAGGCGGGCCTGATCCCGATGTTCATCATCATCGGCGTCTGGGGCGGCAAGGACCGCGTCTATGCGAGCTACAAGTTCTTCCTCTATACGCTGCTCGGCTCGGTGCTGATGCTGCTCGCCATCATGGCGATGTACTGGCAGGCCGGCACGACCAGCATTCCCGAACTGCTCGCCTACAACTTCCCGCGGCAGATGCAGACCTGGCTCTGGCTCGCCTTCTTCGCCTCGTTTGCGGTGAAGATGCCGATGTGGCCGGTCCACACCTGGCTTCCCGACGCGCACGTGCAGGCGCCGACGGCAGGTTCGGTGATCCTGGCGGGCATCCTTTTGAAGCTCGGCGGCTACGGCTTCCTGCGCTTCTCGCTGCCGATGTTCCCGCTGGCGTCCGACTATTTCGCGCCCTTCGTCTTCACGCTCTCGGTCGTCGCCATCATCTACACCTCGCTGGTGGCGCTCGTTCAGGAAGACATCAAGAAGCTGATCGCCTACTCCTCGGTGGCGCACATGGGCTATGTCACCATGGGCATCTTCGCCGCCAACGAGCAGGGCGTGCAGGGTGCGCTGTTCCAGATGCTGTCGCACGGCATCGTCTCCGGTGCGCTCTTCCTCTGCGTCGGCGTGGTCTATGACCGCCTGCACACCCGCGACATCTCGGCCTATGGCGGGCTCGTCAACAACATGCCGAAATATGCGGTCGCCTTCATGATCTTCACCATGGCGAACGTCGGCCTTCCGGGCACCTCCGGCTTCGTCGGCGAAATCACCACGATGCTCGGTGCCTTCCGCGCCAACACCTGGGTGGCCTTCTTCGCCGCCACCGGCGTCATTCTCTCGGCGGCCTACGCGCTCTGGCTCTATCGCCGGGTAGTCTTCGGCCCGCTGGAGAAGGAAAGCCTCAAGGCGCTGCTCGATCTTTCGGGCCGCGAGAAGGCGATCCTGTATCCGCTGGTGATCCTGACGATCTTCTTCGGCGTCTACCCGATACCCGTCTTCGACGCCACGGCGGCTTCGGTCGACGCGCTCCTCAACAACTACACCGCAGCCCTCGAAGCAGCGCAATCCGTTGCGCTCTCGGCGAACTGACGACGGGATGATCCGACATGACTGCTGAAATCCTCCTTTCCAGCCTTCAGCTCTCGACGCCCGAGATCATCCTTGCGCTGGGTGCCATGGCGCTCCTGATGATCGGCGTCTTCTCCGGCGAACGGTCGGCGACGACCGTCACCGGGCTTGCGGTGGCGCTTCTCATCATCGCCGGCGTCTGGCTGGTGCTTCGGGGTGGCGACGGCGTCGGCTATGGCGGCGCGTTCGTTTCCGATTCCTTCGCACGGTTCATGAAGATCCTGACGCTGATCGGCTCCATCACCGCCATGGTGATGACGGTCGGCCATGCCCGTTCGCAGCAGCTCGACCGCTTCGAGTTTCCGGTGCTCCTGGTGCTCGCGACGCTCGGCATGATGCTGATGATCTCGGCCAACGACCTGATTTCGCTCTACCTGTCGCTGGAACTGCAGTCGCTCGCGCTCTACGTCGTCGCCGCGATCAACCGCGACAGCGTGCGTTCCACCGAGGCCGGCCTGAAGTATTTCGTCCTCGGCGCGCTGTCGTCCGGCATGCTGCTCTACGGCATGTCGCTGGTCTACGGCTTCACCGGACATACCGGCTTCCAGGAGATCGCCTCGGCTCTCTCCGCCGAAGGCCGTTCGCTCGGCCTCGTCTTCGGCCTGGTGTTCGTCCTTGCCGGCATCGCCTTCAAGATCTCGGCCGTGCCGTTCCACATGTGGACGCCGGACGTCTATGAGGGCGCACCGACGCCGGTGACCGCCTTCTTCGCAGCCGCCCCGAAGGTCGCTGCCATGGCCATGCTCGTCCGCATCGTCATCGACGCCTTCGAGCCTGTCGTCGCCGACTGGCAGCAGATCATCGTCTTCATCTCGATCGCCTCGATGCTGCTCGGCTCGTTCGCCGCCATCGGCCAGAAGAACATCAAGCGCCTGATGGCCTATTCCTCGATCGGCCACATGGGCTACGCGCTCGTCGGCCTTTCGGCGGGCTCGATGGCAGGCGTGCGCGGCGTCGCCCTCTACATGCTGATCTACATGGTCATGACGCTCGGCACCTTCGCCTGCATCCTCGCCATGCGCCGCCGCGAGGGCGGCAATGTCGAGGCCGTCGACGATCTCGCCGGCCTGTCCACGACCAATCCGTTCATGGCGAGCGTGCTGACGGTGATGATGTTCTCGCTGGCAGGCATTCCGCCGCTCGCAGGTTTCTTCGCCAAGTACTTCGTCTTCATGGCGGCGATCGAGGCGCATCTCTATGCGCTCGCGATCATCGGCGTGCTGTCGTCGGTCGTCGGCGCCTACTACTACCTGCGCATCGTCAAGCTGATGTGGTTCGATGCCGCCACCGACGAGTTTGCGCGCACCCCCGGTGAACTGAAGCTGGTCTTCGGCGTTGCGGGCCTGTTCGTGGCCGGCTATGTCCTGATCGGCGGACCGATCGGCGAAGCGGCGGAAGCCGCCGCCCGGACCTTCTTTTGACCGGCCGGACCGGCACCGGCCAGCTGTCGCTGGATGATTTCCGGCACGAAGCGCTTGTCGAGACCGTCTCGACCAATTCGGAGTGTTTCGAGCGCGCCCGCAAGGGCGCGCTTTCCGGTCTATGGGTGACGGCGGCACGCCAGACCGGCGGTCGGGGACGGCGCGGCCGGCCCTGGACGTCGGAGCCCGGCAATCTCTATGCCTCGCTGCTCCTGATCGATCCGGCCCCCGTCGACCGGCTCGCCTCGCTTCCGCTCGCCGTGGCCGTCGCCGTCCAGGCCTCGATCACGTCTGTGATGCCGATCGCTGCCCCGCCGGTTGCGATCAAGTGGCCGAACGACATCCTGATCGAGAAGAAGAAGATCTGCGGCATCCTGGTGGAGGCGGAGACCCTGGCGGACGGCCGCCAGGCGATCGTGATCGGCTGCGGCATCAATGTCGCGGTTGCCCCGGAGGCAGGGCTCTATCCCGTCGCCCGGCTCACGGACTATGGCTGTGCGGTCGGGCCGGCGGAGCTCTTCGCCCATCTCTTCCGCGAGATGGCAGATATCCTCAGGCTCTGGGACAGCGCCAACGGCATCGGCGAGATCATGGCGCGCTGGCGCAAGGTCGCCGGCGGGATCGGCGAACGGATCACGGTCAACCTGCCGACCCAATCAATTTCCGGGCGCTTTGCCGGAATTGATGATAGTGGTCTGCTCAGGCTTCAGACCGACGACGGCGGCGTGCGCTTGATCGCAGCCGGCGATGTTTTCTTCGAATAACCGGAAATTTTCAGAATATGGCAAACCAAGAAGACCTGGTGTTCCTGCCGCTTGGCGGGGTTGGCGAGATCGGCATGAATCTCGCGCTCTATGGCTACGGCACACCCGGTAACCGCAAATGGATCATGGTCGATTGCGGCGTGACCTTTCCCGGCCCCGAACTGCCGGGCGTGGACCTCGTGCTGCCCGATATCCGCTTCCTCGCCGAGGAACGCAGGAACCTGAAGGGCATCGTCATCACCCATGCCCACGAGGACCACTATGGCGCCCTGAACGACCTGTGGCCCGGCCTCAACGTGCCTGTCTATGCCTCGCCCTTCACCGCCGGCATGCTCGAGGCCAAGCGTGACTACGAGCGCAGCCGCACCGAGATCCCGGTGACGATCTTCAAGCAGGGCGACCGGATCAATCTCGGTCCGTTCGAGATCGAGGGCATCGGCGTCAACCACTCGATCCCCGAGCCGATGTCGCTGGCGATCAAGACGCCGCTCGGCACGGTGATCCACACTGGCGACTGGAAGATCGACCTCAAGCCCTCGCTCGGACCGCTCACCGACGAGGCGCGCTTCCGCAAGCTCGGCGACGAGGGCGTGCTGGCGCTGGTCTGCGACAGCACGAATGCGCTGCGCGACGGTGTCTCGCCTTCGGAGGAGGAGGTGTCGCAGAGCCTGGCGAAGATCATCGAGAGCGCCGAGGGCCGCGTCGGCATCACCACCTTCTCGTCGAATGTCGGCCGCATCCGCTCGGTCGCCAAGGCCGCCGAGATGGCCGGCCGCGAGGTGCTGCTGCTCGGCAGCTCGATGAAGCGGGTGACGGCGGTCGCGCGCGACATCGGTCTGATGGAGGGCATCAAGCCCTTCATCGACGAGGACGAATTCGGCTACATCCCACGCGACAAGGTCGTCGTCATCCTGACCGGCAGCCAGGGCGAGCCGCGGGCCGCACTCGCCAAGATCGCCCGCGACGAGATGCGCAACGTCGCCTTCACCGCCGGCGACACGATCATCTTCTCCTCGCGCGCCATTCCCGGCAACGAGAAGGCGATCAACGACATCAAGAACGGCCTGGTCGACCAGGGCATCCACGTCATCACCGACAGCGAGGCGCTGGTGCACGTCTCCGGCCATCCCCGCCGCAGCGAGTTGCAGCAGATGTATGCCTGGACCCGGCCGCAGATGGTCGTGCCGGTGCATGGCGAGGCCGCGCATCTGGTCGCCCATGCCGAACTCGCCGAGCAGTCCGGCATCCCGGTCGTGCCGCGCGTGCGCGACGGCAAGATGCTGCGGCTCGCGCCGGGCGCCCCCGAGATCATCGATGAAGTCCATTTCGGCCGCATCTTCAAGGACGGCAACCTGATCGGCGACTTCGACGAGATGGGCATTGGCGACCGTCGCAAGCTGTCGTTCGTCGGCCACGTGGCGGTCAACATCGTGCTCGACGCGCGCTATGACTTCCGCGGCGATCCCGACGTCGTTCCCTACGGACTGCCGCAGTTCGACGACGAGGGCGAGGACATGGGCGACACGCTCTATGACGCCGTTCTCGGCGCGGTCGAGAGCATTCCGCGCGCGCGGCGCAAGGACCTCGGCACCGTCCGCGAGGCGGTGCGCCGGGCCGTGCGCGCCATGGCGAACGAGGTCTGGGGCAAGAAGCCCGTCGTCACCGTCTTCGTCACCAGGGTGTGACGGCGGCGGACGGCTGAAGCAGGTCGCGCGTGCAGCGGCGGCGACAGGCGGACCATCTTTCGGAAGCAGGCTGGTACGCGCAGGAGGAGGCGGGAATGCTGGGACGGGTCAATCACATCGCCATCGCCGTGCCGGACTTGGCGGCGGCGACGGCATCCTATCGCGACGTGCTCGGCGCCCGTGTCAGTGCTCGGCAGGCACTGCCGGAACACGGCGTCACCGTCGTCTTCGTCGAATTGCCGAACACCAAGGTCGAACTGCTCGAACCGCTCGGCGAGGGCTCGCCGATCGCAGCCTTTCTGGAGAAGTCGCCCGCCGGCGGCATGCACCATATCTGCTACGAGGTGGACGATATCCTTGCCGCCCGCGACAGGCTCGTTGCCGGCGGCGCACGGGTGTTAGGCGACGGCGCGCCGAAGACCGGGGCGCATGGCAAGCCGGTGCTGTTTCTGCACCCGAAGGACTTCTTCGGCACGCTGATCGAGCTGGAACAGGTGTGACCGCAGGCCACAGCCGGCGGATTTGAATTGCCGCGGCCATGGGGGTAAGAAGCCATGGCGGCAGTCGCGCGGCAAGGGCCGCCGCCCTCGCATCGGTCGTGACCGGTGCTATGCCATCAAAGTCTTGCGCAGTGGCTCGCGGGCCTGCGCCATCGGGTATCGGACATGACGCTGTTTTCGCTCTTCGCCGTCTATTTCATCATCTGGTGGGTGACGCTCTTTGCCGTGCTGCCGTTCGGCCTGCGCACCCAGGCCGAGGAGAACGAGGTCGTCCCGGGCAGCGTCGAGAGCGCGCCGGCGCGCTTCAGGATCTGGCGGGTCCTTCTCGTCACCACGCTCGCCGCCGCCGCCGTCCATGCCGCCTGGTATGTGCTGTCGGTGAAACTCGGCTACGGCTTCGACGCCATCCCGCAGTTCTTCCCGAACTTCGACTGATACATTCGTTTTTCTGAAGTGCTTGTGCACGCTGGCGTTCACTTCGGCGCCGGGCGAGCGGATGATCGGTCAAGCGGCGGGACCGCGCCGCCATGCGTAGGTTTGTCGCATCACCGCTGTCGTGTATTTGTCATACAAAATCTGTAAGGGAAGGCTGGCGGTTGCCAAAGGCAAAAAAAAACAAGGCTGAAAGCCTTGTTTTTAAAGTATCGCGTGATCTTTGCCCGTTTCCGGTGGCAGCGGCTAGGCGCGCCAAGATCTGATCCTCCCAAGACTTGACCGCGAAATTGGCAAGAATTTGTACTTCCTGCCTGTTTTGTGGCCTGAAACTAGCTCAAAGGTTGGGCGTTGTCATCTGATTTTTTGCATATTTGTTACACTTGGAGAAATTTTTTCCGTTGACTTTATAATCGCCATTCACGTTATTGTCATCCCCCGCTTTCCGGGCCCCGTTCCCGATCTCCCGCGCGATCCGGCATTCGGACGATTTCGTCGAAGCACGGTGCGTCCGGGTTCACTTCCGCCGGTGAAGCGTCTATGAACGCTCCGAATTCAACGTCATTTCGCCCGAATCCACGGCTAGGCGAAACCTGTCTCTTTGGAACCCCGCCATGCGTCTTTCCCGCTTCTTCATGCCCATCCTCAAGGAAAATCCCAAGGAGGCGGAAATCGTCTCGCATCGGCTGATGCTTCGCGCCGGGATGATCAAGCAGCAGTCGGCCGGCATCTATACCTGGCTGCCGCTCGGCAAGCGCGTGCTGGACAAGGTCAACGCCGTCATCCGCGAAGAACAGAACCGCTCGGGCGCGGTCGAACTCATCATGCCGACCCTGCAGTCGGCCGAGCTCTGGCAGGAGAGCGGGCGCTACGACGCCTATGGCAAGGAGATGCTGCGCATCAAGGACCGCCAGGACCGCGCCATGCTCTACGGCCCGACCAACGAGGAGATGATCACCGACGTCTTCCGCTCCTACGTCAAGTCCTACAAGGACCTGCCGCTCAACCTCTACCATATCCAGCTGAAGTTCCGCGACGAGATCCGTCCGCGCTTCGGCACCATGCGCTCGCGCGAGTTCCTGATGAAGGACGCCTATTCCTTCGACCTCAACCGCGAGGGGGCGGAGCACGCCTATAACCGCATGTTCGCCGCCTACCTGCGCACGTTCACGCGCCTCGGCCTGCGCGCGATCCCCATGCGCGCCGACACCGGCCCGATCGGCGGCAACCTCAGCCACGAGTTCATCATCCTGGCCGATACCGGCGAATCCGAAGTGTACTGCCACAAGGATTTCCTCGGCTTCGATATCCCCGGCGAGGACACGAATTTCGAGGACGTCGCCGGCTTGAAGGCGATCTTCGACAAGTGGACGTCGCGTTACGCGGCCACCTCCGAAATGCACGACGAGGCTTCGTTCGCAGCGATCCCGGAGGGCGAGCGCCTGTCGGCCCGCGGCATCGAGGTCGGCCACATCTTCTATTTCGGCACGAAATATTCCGAGGCGATGGGCGCCAAGGTCCAGGGACCGGACGGCAAGGAGCACGCGGTCCACATGGGATCCTACGGCATCGGCCCGACCCGGCTCGTGCCGGCGATCATCGAGGCCTCCCACGACGAGAACGGCATCATCTGGCCGAAGGCGGTCGCGCCCTTCGAGGTGGTCGTGATCAACATGAAGGCGGGTGACGCGGCCTGCGACGCGGCGAGTGAGACGATCTACGGCGCGCTTCTGAAGGCGGGCGTCGACGTGCTCCTTGACGACAAGGACGAGCGCGCGGGCACGAAGTTCGCCACCGCAGACCTGATCGGCGCGCCGTTCCAGGTCGTCGTCGGGCCGCGCTCGGTCGCAGCCGGCGAGGTCGAGGTCAAGGACCGCAAGACCGGCGAGCGCGAGACGCTGACGATCGACGCCGCGATCGCGCGCCTGACGTCGGCCGGCTGAGGTCAGGCGGGCCGGGACCGGGCAAGTGCGCGACGGGGCGGAATCAACATTCCGCCATCACCGTAACGCCCTAATTCCACTGCATAATTTTACCCGCAAATCGATTCCGGTTTCGGCGATTATGCAGTAGCATCAGGCGCAGATTCGAGATGCTGCCGAATCGCGTCCGCCGGGCGCGGGCTTTGGCGGCGACAGGACCGGAGGTATCATGGCGGAAGCGACGGGCGAGGGCACCGTGGTCGAGGCGAAAGCGGCGCCCGCAAGCCGCCCGTTTTCCGGCTTCGAACGCATGGTCGCATGGCGCTACCTCCGCTCGCGGCGCAAGGAAGCGTTCATCTCGGTCATTGCCGGCTTCTCCTTCATCGGCATCATGCTCGGCGTCGCCACGCTGATCATCGTCATGGCGGTGATGAACGGGTTTCGCACCGAACTGATCTCGCGCATTCTCGGCATCAACGGTCACATGATCGTCCAGCCGATCGACGGACCGTTCGACAACTATGCGGACCTGGCCGAGCGCTTCTCGAAGGTGCCGGGCGTCAAGCTGGCGATCCCGCTGGTGGAGGGCCAGACGCTGGCCTCTGGCGCTGGCGGCGCCGGAACCGGGGCGCTCGTCCGCGGCATCCGCGCCGATGACTTCACCCGGCTCAAGACCGTTTCCGACCACATCAAGGCCGGCGACATGGTCGGTTTTGCCGCCGGCGACGGCCTCGCGATCGGCGCGCGCATGGCCGAGCAACTCGGCATTTCCGCCGGCGACCAGATCACGCTGGTGGCGCCCGAGGGCGACGTGACCCCGCTCGGCGTCAATCCGCGCGTCAAGAGCTACACCGTGTCCGCGGTCTTCGAGATCGGCATGTCGGAATACGACGCCACGATCATCTACATGCCGCTGGAGGAGGCCCAGCTCTATTTCAACGCCGAGGGCCTGGTGCAGTCGATCGAACTCTTCGTCGACAATCCCGATGCCGTCGACGCGCTCCGACAGCCGCTGGAGGCCACCGCCGAGCGGCAGATCTACATCACCGACTGGCGCCAGCGGAACCGCACCTTCTTCTCCGCGCTCGAGGTCGAGCGGAACGTGATGTTCATGATCCTGACGCTGATCGTGCTCGTCGCCGCGCTGAACATCATCTCCGGGCTGATCATGCTGGTGAAGGACAAGGGCAGCGACATCGCCATCCTGCGCACCATGGGCGCCAGCTCCGGCTCGATCATGCGCATCTTCTTCATGACCGGGGCCGCGATCGGCACGGTCGGGACGATCGCCGGCGTCCTGCTCGGCGTCGTCGTCTGCCTCAACGTCGAATCGATCCGCCAGTTCTTCTCCTGGCTTTCCGGCCAGACCCTGTTCGATCCGGAACTCTATTTCCTCAGCCAGCTTCCTGCGGACATGAATTTCGGCGAGACGGTCTCGATCGTCGTCATGGCGCTGGCGCTGTCCTTCCTGGCCACGATCTTCCCCGCATGGCGCGCCTCCAAGCTCGATCCCGTGCAGGCCCTGCGGTATGAATAGGACCGACCGATGAACGCGCGCGTGGCACTCAAGTTGACCGGCGTCGATCGCCACTATGGCCAGGGCGAGACGGTGCTGTCGATTCTCAAGGGCGCGGACTTCACCCTGCGCAGCGGCGAGATCGTAGCACTCGTGGCGCCTTCGGGCACCGGCAAGTCGACGCTCTTGCACGTCGCCGGCCTGCTGGAGCGGCCCGATGCCGGCGACGTCGTCGTCAACGGCCATGCCTGCGCCGGGCTGGGCGACGAGGAGCGCACGGCGATCCGCCGCAACGAGATCGGCTTCGTCTACCAGTTCCATCATCTCCTGCCGGAGTTCTCGGCGCTGGAGAACATCATGATGCCGCAGCTGATCGCCGGCCTTTCCAAGCCGGAGGCCGGCGAACGGGCGAGGCAACTGCTCGACTACATGCGGATCGGCCATCGCGGCGACCACCGTCCCTCGGAGCTCTCCGGCGGCGAGCAGCAGCGCGTGGCGATCGCCCGTGCCGTCGCCAATGCGCCGATGCTGCTTCTGGCCGACGAGCCGACCGGCAATCTCGATCCCGAGACGGCCGGTTACGTGTTCGAGGCGCTGCAGGCGCTGGTGCGCCAGTCGGGGCTGGCCGCACTGATCGCCACCCACAACCACGAGATCGCCTCGCTGATGGACCGCCGCGTGACCATCGAGGACGGCAAGGTGCGCGATATGCAGTGAGCCGCGGTCGCGGCTCTTCGCGGTCCGGCCGGTTCGGTCCGCCGCGCCCGAATTCGGCTATTCTTGCGCCAGCCCGCAGGCCTTCCGCCCGATCTTGTCGCGCCAATCCTCGAATGCGACCTGCGCGCCCTTGGTCGCGACCGGCTTGCCGTTCGCGGTTCCCTTGCCGGTGAGCACATTCAGGTCGCAGCTTTCGGTGTGGTTCGGATCGAGCGTGTCGTAGGCGGAGTAGGTGTAGCCGGCGACGACGAACCGGGACTCCCGATAGGCAATTGTGACGCGCTGCTCCCAGCGGTCGCGCCCGATCGCGCTGTTCTGCGAGGTGAGCTCGATCGAGCTGTTCGCAAGGGCGGCCACGCCCGCCTCCTGTCCGTAGACGGTGGCGCTGCCCCAGATCTTGTTCGGCACCGAGACCTTCAGCGTCAACCGCGATGCGCCGTCGTCGGCGAGATAAATGTAGACGCCGCTGTCGTCGTCGCTGCCCTCCGGCGGCCTAGCGATCACGGCGAGGTCCTGCACCCCGTCCCGGTTCCAGTCTCCGACCGCCGCCGCCGTGATCCGGTCGGCGGGGAAGTCGCTCGCCGCAGCCGCCGCCGGCAGCAGGGCGGCAAGGGCGAGCGGTAGTGCGGTCCTCGTCATGCGCGTTTCCCTGTTCGGTGCGCCCGGAGAATAGGAAATGCCTTGGGGACAGTCCAGCGTTCCCGCCCGCCGTGTGCCGGAACGGCTATTGCAAAAATCGGGGGTTGACGCAAGAACAAAAATAGAACAAACTAAAAACATAAACAGATTGGAGACGTCAAATGACCGATTTCATGCGTGAACTCGCCGCCTTTACCTCCATTGCCATGTTCGTTGCGAGCCTGTCCGTCCTCGCTCTCGGCCTGTAACCTCCGCGACCGCCGGCCACATCGCTCCGCATCCGCAACGATCTCGCATCAGGCTGCGGGAACCCATTGCGGGGATAAGGGGAGCGGCGGAAATGTTTGACTGGACTTCCGCGGCCCGAATCCGCTTATCCTTGCGCCTCTGAAATGGAGTGGCAAAGATGGCGCAGGCGGTTGCGGGAGACACGGGCGGACATTCGGCGGGGGGCGGCGTCCAGTTCGTCCATCTGCGTGTCCACTCGGCCTATTCGCTGCTGGAAGGCGCGCTGCCGATCAAGAAGATCCTCGGCAAGGCGGTCTCCGACAGCCAGCCGGCGATTGCGATCACCGACACCAACAACCTGTTTGCCGCGCTCGAATTCTCCCAGAAGGCCGTGGGCGACGGCATCCAGCCGCTGATCGGCTGCCAGTTGTCGATCGACATGGAAGACGAGGGCGAGGGCGAGCGTCGCGGTCCGTCGCAGGCGCTGGCCAAGCTGCCGTCGATCGTCATCCTGGTCGCGACCGACGCCGGCTATGCCCGCCTGATGGATCTCGTCAGCCGCGCCTATCTCGGCGGCGAGGGCAGCGGCCATTCGGTGCACCTCATGCGCTCGTGGCTGGAGGAGGGGACGGACGGCCTGATCGCGCTGACCGGCGCCTCGTCCGGCCCGGTCGACATGGCGCTTTCCGCGGGCCAGCCGGCCGCCGCCGAGGCACGGCTTCTGGAACTGAAGCGCCTGTTCGGCGACCGGCTCTATGTCGAACTGCAGCGGCACGCGGACTATGACCGCAAGCACGAGCGGCGGATGATCGAGTTGGCCTACCGGCACGATCTGCCGCTGGTGGCGACGAACGAGCCGTTCTTTCCGACGCCGGAGGAATACGAGGCGCATGACGCCCTGATGGCGGTCGCCCACAATGCGATGGTGTCGGACGACAACCGTTTCCGGCTTTCGCCCGACCACTACCTGAAGAGCCGTTCGGCCATGGCCGCTCTTTTCGCCGATCTGCCGGAAGCGCTGGAGAACACCGTCGAGATCGCGCGGCGATGCTCCTTCGTCCTGAAGACGCGCGCGCCGATCCTGCCGCGCTTCACCGGCGCCACCGACGACGCGGAGGAGGCCGAGCGCGCCGAGGCGGCGGAATTGCGCCGCCAGGCCGTCGAAGGGCTCGAAGGGCGCATGGCCGCGCTCGGCCTGTCGCCGGGCTACAGCGAACAGGACTACCGCGAACGGCTGGATTTCGAGCTGGGCGTCATCGAGCGGATGAAGTTTCCGGGCTACTTCCTGATCGTCGCCGACTTCATCAAGTGGGCCAAGCAGCAGAACATCCCGGTCGGGCCGGGGCGCGGTTCGGGGGCGGGCTCGCTCGTCGCCTATGCGCTGACGATCACCGACGTCGATCCGCTCCGCTTCTCGCTGCTGTTCGAGCGCTTCCTCAATCCCGAGCGCGTCTCGATGCCGGACTTCGACATCGATTTCTGCCAGGACCGTCGCGAGGAGGTGATCCGCTACGTCCAGCGCAAGTACGGCCGCGAACAGGTGGCGCAGATCATCACCTTCGGTTCGCTGCAGGCGCGCGCGGCACTGCGCGACGTTGGCCGCGTACTCGAGATGCCCTACGGCCAGGTCGACAAGATCTGCAAGCTGGTGCCGAACAACCCGGCCAACCCGACGCCGCTCTCCAAGGCGATCGAGGAGGAGCCGAAGCTTCTGGAAGAGGCGGAAAAGGAGCCGGTCGTCGGCCGCCTGCTCGATATCGCCCAGAAGATCGAGGGCCTCTACCGCCACGCTTCGACCCATGCCGCCGGCATCGTGATCGGCGACAGGCCGTTGTCACAACTGGTGCCGATGTACCGCGATCCGCGCTCCGACATGCCGGTGACCCAGTTCAACATGAAATGGGTCGAGCAGGCGGGGCTGGTGAAGTTCGACTTCCTCGGCCTGAAGACGCTGACGGTGCTGAAGACCGCGGTCGACTTCATCCGCAAGCGTGACATCGAGGTTGCGCTGGAGAGCCTGCCGCTCGACGACCGGCTCACTTACGAGATGCTCTCGCGCGGCGAGACGGTGGGTGTGTTCCAGGTGGAAAGTGCCGGCATGCGCAAGGCGCTGATCGGCATGCGCCCCGACTGCATCGAGGACATCATCGCGCTCGTCGCCCTCTACCGGCCGGGCCCGATGGAGAACATTCCGACCTACAACGCCCGCAAGCACGGGGAGGAGGAGATCGAATCGGTCCATCCCTCCATCGACTACCTGCTGAAGGAAACGCAGGGCGTCATCGTCTACCAGGAACAGGTGATGCAGATCGCCCAGGTTCTGTCCGGATATTCGCTCGGGGAAGCCGACCTTCTGCGCCGCGCCATGGGCAAGAAGATCAAGGCCGAGATGGACCAGCAGAGCGAGCGCTTTGTCGATGGCGCCGTCAAAAACGGGGTCTCCAAGCCGCAGGCGAAGAACATCTTCGAACTGCTCGCCAAGTTCGCCAACTACGGCTTCAACAAGAGCCACGCGGCCGCCTACGCCATCGTCTCCTACCAGACGGCCTATCTGAAGGCGCATTATCCGGTCGAGTTCCTCGCCGCGTCGATGACCTACGACATGGCCAACTCCGACAAGCTGAACGATTTCCGCCAGGACGCCGGTCGGCTCGGTATCACCGTCGTTCCGCCGTCGATCCAGACCTCCTATGCCCATTTCGAGACCGGCGAGAAGAAGATCTATTATGCGCTCGCCGCCATCAAGGGCGTCGGCGAGGCCGCGGTCCACCATATCGTCGAGGTGCGCGGCGACCGGCCGTTCGAGAGCCTGGAGGATTTCTGCCTCAGGATCGACCCGAAGCTCGTCAACCGCCGCACCTTCGAAAGCCTGATCTGCGCCGGTGCCTTCGATGGCTTCGGCCACGACCGCGCAGCCCTGATCGCCGGCCTCGACCGGCTCATCGGCTATGCCCAGCGCGCGCAGGAGAACAAGACCAGCGGCCAGAGCGACATGTTCGGGGCGGGGGCCGCGACCGGGCCGGAGGTGATCTCGTTCCCGTCCTATGCGCCCTGGCTGGCGTCCGAGAAGCTGCACCGCGAGTTCCAGGTGCTCGGCTTCTATCTCTCCGCCCACCCGCTCGACACCTACAACGCCATGCTCGCCAAGATGCGCGTGCAGAATTTCGCCGATTTCGCCGTCGCCGTAAAGCAGGGGGCGACCGCCGGCCGCCTGGCCGGCACGGTCACCTCCAAGCAGGAGCGCAAGACCCGCACCGGCAACAAGATGGGCATCGTCGCCTTCTCCGATGCCTCCGGCCAGTTCGAGGCGGTGCTGTTCTCCGAGATGCTGCACCAGTACCGCGACCTGCTGGAGCCGGGAAAGTCGCTGGTGATGACGGTGCAGGCGGAAGAGCGCCCGGAAGGCATCGGGCTGAGGATCCAGACGCTGCGGTCCCTGGAAGAGGAAGCGCTGCAGCAACAGAAGGCGCTGCGCGTCTTCGTCCGCGACTCGGGCCCCTTGCGCTCCATCGCCGCCCACCTGAACGCCAGGGGCGACGGCCTCGTCTCCTTCATCGTCATCAAGGACAACGGCGAGCGCGAGATCGAGGTCGAACTCGGCGAGCGCTACCGCATCTCGCCCGAGATCGCCGCCGCCCTGCGCTCCGCCCCCGGCGTCATCGACGTCGAGATGGTGTGAGCGCACCCACCGGCAATCTGCGCAAAACCGCGGCAGCCCCTTGATCGCACCGGCCCTGTCGGCTACCGACGATCACAGGCGGACGTGGCGAAACTGGTAGACGCAAGGGACTTAAAATCCCTCGGAGTGATCCGTACGGGTTCGACCCCCGTCGTCCGCACCACCTACCTGCCATGCCGGCGCACGCCGCGATCGCCCCCTCCGCTCACTGCGGAGAAATCGAGAACTTCTGGTCCGACAGCGCCACTGCGCCGCTGATGGCGTCGCGGAAGCGGTAGCGGACGACATAGTCGCCCTGTGGCGGGCCTTCAGCGCTGAGGGTGAGCGTGAGCTTTGCAAAGATCTCCTGGTTGCGCATGAAGCCGCGATAGGTGAAGGAGCCGAAGGCCTTCTTCTCCGCCAGCGTCTCGCCCTTGGCGTTCAGGAGTTCCAGGTCGACGGTGAACTGCGCCTCCACCTTGCCGCCGTCGACCGGCCGCCAGGATAGCCCGACCGGCTCGACATAGGAGATCAGCGGCTCGCCGGTCTTGTAGACGGCGTTCGGGCGCGGCGTGTACATGCCGTAGCCTTCCGGCGGCTCGGTGACGAAGGTGGCCTTGCCGATCGAAAACGGCAGGCCCGACGAGAAGGCGCCGTAGGCCTCGCGCATCGCCTCATGCGCGCCGACGGGATTGCCGGACGTCGCCATCTGCTCCGCCTTGGTGGCGGCATCGACCAGCGGGCCGGCCGCTGCCGGCAGGGAGAGGAAGCTGAAGACGGCGGCAAGCGTCGATGCGGGCAAAGGGGACATTGCGGGCATTCTTCCTCCCTCGGATCGTGGCGGAAGGATGCGCAGATGCCGGCGGGCAGTCAAGCGCCGGCAAGGCACAGGCCTGAAACCGGGCCGAAACCGAGCCTGGAACTGCCTCAGCTCTTCCAGAACAGCGGGGTCAGGATGACGAGCACGGTCAGGACCTCGAGACGGCCGAGCAGCATCAGGAAGGACAGGAGATAGAGGGCCGGATCGCTCATGCCGGCGAAGGTGCCGGCCGGGCCGATCGACGGCGTGACGCCGGGGCCGACGTTGGAAAGGGCGGTCGCCGAGGCCGAGATCGCGGTCAGCGCGTCATAGCCCATCAGCCCGAGAAACAGGCCGCCGGCAAAGCAGATCATCATGTAGGAGATGAAGAACAAAAAGACGTTGCGCTGCACGTCCGCGTCCACCGTGATGGGACCGTAGCGTACGGCATGGATGCCGTTCGGATAGATGAGCCGGTAGAGGCCGGAGCGGACGAAATTGAACAGGATGATGATGCGGTAGGCCTTGATGCCGCCGGCGGTCGAGCCGGAGCAGCCGCCCATGAAGGTCGCGATGAAGGCGAGTATGACGATGAAATGGCCCCAGCTCGTATAATCGTCGCTGGCAAAGCCCGTGGTCGACAGGATCGAAGTGACGGTGAAGAAGGAATGCGCCAGCGCCTCGTGGAAGGCCACGCCGTTTTCCAGCCGCTGGTAGAGGCTGGCGGCGACCGCGAAGAAGACGACATAGCCGAGGAAGACGATGATCTGCGGGTCCTTCAGCGTGTCCAGCCGCCCGCGCACGATAAACAGGATCAGGATCGAGAACGGCAGGCTGCTGAGCGTCATGAAGAACGACGCTGCCCACAGCAAGGGCAGGCTGTCGTAGTAGCCGAAAGAGGCGTCGTGGGTCGAAAGCCCACCGGTCGCCACTGTCGACATCGCATGGTTGATCGCATCGAAGCGGTTCATGCCGAGCGCATTGTAGGCGATGGCGCAGATGACGGTGAGGAGGACGTAGATCAGGATGAAGGCGCGGGAATAGACCGCCATGCGGGCAAACGGCTTGTCGCCGCTGTCGGAGGATTCCAGCTTGAAGAAGGACAGCCCGCCGACGCGCAGATAGGGCATGATGAACAGCCCGAGCGCAAGGATGCCGATGCCGCCGAGCCAGTGCAGCAGCGACCGCCACATCAGGATGCCCGGCGGCGCATGATCCAGCCCGACGATGATGGTGGAGCCGGTGGTGGTGACGGCGGACACCGATTCGAAGACGGCCTCGGCGAAATCCAGCTTCAGGGACGACATCCAGAACGGGATGGCGCCGATCAGGCAGAAGACCAGCCAGAGCAGGTTGACGACGAGGAAGCCCATCTTCTTGTTGAAGGGCGGCGGGCCGGCGCGCGTCGCCGCCGCCGTCGCAAGCGACAGCCCGCCCATCATGAAGGCCGAGATCGCGAAGATCTTCCAGTCCTGGTGGCCGTAGTAGAGGTCGGTCACCATCGGCAGCAGCATCGACAGCGACAGATAGAGACCACAGGTGGCGGCGATGTTGATGGCGGAGCGGTAGATCGTGGCGTTCAAAATCGTCTCGTTCGCATGAGGCGGCGTCAGGGGCGGCGTCGCCGCCACGCTCCGCCCGGAAGAGGACGGGTGGCCTCCGCGGCTACGATATGCAATAGCCTTTGGCAGGATCAAACTCAAGGATGCCGCAGGTCATGAAACAGGATGTGGAGCGCGCAACCGAAGCTCTGCGCACGCTTTTTCCCGAAACGCCGCTACAGTTGAACGAACACCTGAGCGCCCGCTACGGCGCGCAGGTCTACCTGAAGCGCGAGGATCTTACGCCGGTCCGGTCCTACAAGATCCGAGGCGCCTTCAACTTCTTCCGCAAGGTCATCGCCGGGAAGGGCGGGCAGGACAGTTTCGTCTGCGCATCGGCCGGCAACCATGCCCAGGGTTTTGCCTTCGTCTGCCGCCACTTCGGCGTGAAGGGGACGGTGTTCATGCCGGTGACGACGCCGCAGCAGAAGATCGACAAGACCCGCATCTTCGGCGGCGAGTTCGTCGAGATCCGCCTCATCGGCGACATCTTCGACCAGTGCTACCGGGCCGCGCAGGAGCATGCGCGCGACACCGGCGCCGTCATGGTGCCGCCCTTCGACGATCCTGATGTCATCGAGGGGCAGGCGACGGTGGCGGCCGAGATCGCCGCACAGCTCGGCGACATCAGGCCCGATCTCGTCGTCCTGCCGGTCGGCGGCGGCGGCCTTGCGGCCGGGGTGACCGGCTATCTCTCCGACAGCGTGCCGCCGGAAGGCTTCGTATTCTGCGAGCCGGAAGGTGCGCCGAGCCTGCGCCGCAGCCTGGAGGCGGGCGAGGTGGTCACCCTCGATCAGGTGGACAATTTCGTCGACGGCGCCGCCGTCGGCCGGATCGGCGACCTGAATTTCTCAGCCCTGCGCACCTTCGATGCCGGGCAGGCCATGCTGCTGTCGGAGAACGCGATCTGCGTCACCATCATCGACATGCTGAACGTCGAAGGCGTGGTGCTCGAGCCTGCGGGTGCGCTGTCGGTCACCGCGCTCGAGGCGCTGGGCCGCGAGCGGCTTGAGGGCAGGACCGTGGTGGCGGTCGTCTCGGGCGGCAATTTCGACTTCGAGCGGCTGCCCGACGTCAAGGAGCGGGCCATGCGCCACCGTGGCCTGAAGAAATACTTCATCCTGCGCATGGCGCAGCGGCCCGGCGCGCTCCGCGACTTCCTCAACCTGCTCGGCCCGGAAGACGACATCTCCCGGTTCGAATATCTGAAGAAGTCGGCCCGCAACTTCGGCTCGATCCTGATCGGCATCGAGACGAAGTCGCCGCAGAATTTCGTCGCCCTGAAGGAGGCCTTCGACGGTGCCGGGCTGCGCTATCAGGACATCACCGAAAACGAGGTCCTCGCGAACCTGATCATCTGACCGCCGCCGGACATTTGCCACACCTCCGCCTGGCCGGAAGCGGTTGACAGCCCTTCATGCTGTGTTACCACTCGGCCATGGCATCATTCTTTTCCAAGCTGTTCGGCCTTTCCGGCAAATCCGAAGCGCAGGCTCCGACGCCGGAAGATCGCGAGACCTATAACGAACTCGTGATCGTCGCGACGCCGATGCCGGAGGGGTCGCAGTTCCGCCTGGCGGGACGCATCGAAAAGCACGGCGGCGACGTCGTTTTGGTGCGCAGGTTCGTGCGCGCCGACGTCTTCACCAGCCGCGACGACACGGTGGCGGCCGCCTTCCGCAAGGCCCGGCAGATCGTCGACCAGCACGGCCCCTCGCTCTTTTCGGATGGCGAGCCGTCGCGCAACGTCTGATCGCGACCACAGCCTTTCCCGCAGCGCTCGCCGGGCTCCGCAAATCGCCCTTGCATGCGCGTGAGAATCGGCGCCTGAAAGACAGGCGAGGGTCCGGACCCCTAAGATTTAAGACTATCTTTGCCGCCCGTATCGCGGATAGCGTCGGCGCGGGGCGAAGAATTGATGCAGGTACGTGCATGGAATTCAACAACCTGATCCTGTTCTTCGTGGAGGCGCTCGTCTATTTCGCCTTCATGGTGACACTGCTCCACCAGCGTCATCGCATCGGCATCGGTGTGTTCATCACGGCCCTCGGCGTGATGCACTTCCTGGAGACCTATCTCGCCGCGGTCTTCTACGTGGAGCTTCCGTTCGGCGTGCTCTCGCCCGGCTCGTCCATCCTCTTCTCGGGCAAGCTGATGATGATCCTGCTGCTCTACATCAAGGAGGATGCGGGCATCGTCCGCGCACCGATCTACGGCCTGCTCGCCGGAAATTTCCTGACGGTCCTGCTCGCCCTGATCCTGCAGCACCATGACACCGTCAGCGTCGTGCCGGGGCGGGTGGTCGACCTCTCCTTCATCGACGAGATGGGCTGGCTGATGTTGTGGGGCACGACGCTGCTCTACATCGATGCGCTCGCCATCATCCTGATCTACGAACGGCTCGGCCGGTCGAGGCGCATGCCGATCTGGCCGCGCCTGTTTTTCTCCGGCGCCGTCGTCCTGACCTTCGACCAGTTCGGATTCTTCACCGTCCTGCATATCCTGAACGCCGCTCCGCCGACGGTGCTGTGGGGCGGATGGATCGCCAAGATGCTGGCGACGCTGGTCTTCGCCACGCTGACGACAGGCTACCTCAGCCTCGCCCGCATCTCCGCCATTCCCGTCTCCTCGCGCCCGATCGCCGACATCTTCAACGACCTGACCTTCCGCGAGCGCTACGAGGACCTCCTCGACCGGTCCGGGCGCGATGCGCTGACCGGCCTCTGGGACCGGAGCAGGCTGGAATATGAGGGGCAGCGCCTGTTGCAGTCATCGGTCATGGCCGGTTCGACGACGAGCCTGATGGTTGTCGATGCCGATCACTTCAAGACGATCAACGACGATTTCGGCCATCTGGCCGGCGATCAGGTGCTGAAGACGACGGCGGCCACGCTGCAGCAGAGCATGCGCAGCGGTGACCGGGTCTACCGCTTCGGCGGCGAGGAGTTCGTCGTCCTGTGCGAAGGGCTTTCGCATGGCGACACGGTGGCGCGCGCCGAGCAGATCCGCCGTGCCGTCGAGGCGCAGATCGTCCGCCCGGACGGCCGCCCGGTGACTGTCAGCATCGGCGTCGCAAGCAGCGATCACGACGGCACGACGCTGATTTCGCTGCTCACCGCCGCCGACGGCCGCCTCTATGCCGCCAAGCGCGGCGGCCGCAACAGGGTCGTCGGCAGGGAGGCGTCAGAAGCCGACGTTCGGACGGTCGATGATTTCGCGTAGGGCGAAGCTGGAATTGATCTTCACCACATGGGGCAGGGCGGACAGCCAGTCCCGGTGGATGCGTTCGTAGTCGGCCAGGTCCTTCGCCGCGATCCGCAGGATGTAGTCGTACTCGCCCGACATCAGGTAGCAGACGAGAACGTTCGGGCAAAGCTTCACCGCCGCCTCGAATTCCGCCAGCGTCTTGGCGAACTGGCCGGACAGGGAGATGTGCACGATGGCGATCATCTTGTAGTCGAGCGCCTGCTGCGACAGATGCGCATGATAGCCGCTGATGACGCCGGACTTTTCCAGGATGTCGAGCCGGCGCGAACAGGCGGACGGCGACAGGCCGACGCGCTCGGCGAGCTCCGCATTCGAGATGCGCCCGTTCTGCTGAAGCAGGCGCAGCATGGCAGTATCTATCGAATCGAGCGCGCTCAACGCAGTTTCCTTCGAATGAAGCCAGTGTGCGCGCAAGGATAAATGAAAAATCGCAAGAAATCCAACCGTCTTCGCAAGGACATTGCGTTGCACTTCTGCTCCAATTGTGCGCCCGCAGGGAGTGGCGGGCGAGGCCGTGAGCCTCGGGATTTGGCTGCCAGCGAGAGAGGAACGCAAGCATGCGTGTCGGTTGCCCGAAGGAAATCAAGAACCATGAATATCGTGTGGGCCTGACGCCAGGTGCGGTGCGCGAATATGTGGCGCATGGCCACGAGGTGATCGTCGAGACGAAAGCCGGCGCCGGCATCGGCGCAGACGACGACGCCTACCGCGCGGCCGGCGCGAAGATCGTCGCCACCGCCCGCGACATCTTCGACAAGGCCGACATGGTCGTGAAGGTGAAAGAGCCGCAGCCCTCCGAATGGGCGCAGCTTCGCGACGGCCAGATCCTCTACACCTACCTGCACCTCGCGCCCGATCCGGAGCAGACCAAGGGCCTGCTGCAGTCCGGCGTGACGGCGATCGCCTACGAGACGGTGACGGACGAGCGCGGCGGCCTGCCGCTGCTGGCGCCGATGTCGGAAGTGGCCGGGCGCCTGTCGATCCAGGCCGGCGCCACCGCGCTGCAGAAGGCCAATGGCGGCCGTGGCATCCTGCTCGGCGGCGTGCCGGGCGTGGAGCCCGCCAGGGTCGCCGTCATCGGCGGTGGCGTCGTCGGTCTGCATGCCGCCAGGATGGCCGCTGGGCTCGGCGCCGACATCACCATCCTCGACCGCTCGATCCCGCGCCTGCGCCAGCTGGACGACCTTTTCACCGGCCGCGTCCATACCCGTTATTCGACGATCGACGCGCTGGAGGAGGAAGTCTTCGCGGCCGATCTCGTCATCGGCGCGGTGCTGATTCCGGGCGCTGCCGCCCCCAAGCTCGTCAGCCGCGAGATGCTGTCGGGCATGAAGCGCGGCTCGGTGATCGTCGACGTGGCGATCGACCAGGGCGGCTGCTTCGAGACCTCGCACGCCACCACCCATTCCGAGCCGACCTACGAGGTCGACGGCGTCATCCACTATTGCGTCGCCAACATGCCGGGCGCGGTGCCGATCACCTCCGCGCAGGCTCTGAACAACGCCACCCTGCACTACGGTCTGCAATTGGCCGATCGCGGGTTGAAGGCGATCGCCGAGGACCGCCACCTGCGCGCCGGCCTCAACGTCCATCGCGGCCGCATCACCAACAGGGCTGTCGCCGAGGCGCTGGGCTACGAGATGGCCGCACCGGAGGTCGCCCTCAACGTCGCCTGAGACGCCGTCCGGAACGATACGGACCAAAGAACCGGCCCCGGAGGAATAGCCTCCGGGGCCGTTCGTATGGAACGACATGCTGGCCCGGCCCGACGGGCCACGGCCGTCAGGTGCGTACGATCTTGCACTGGTAACAATTGTTGCGCGCCGAGCGCACATGCACATAGGCGATGTCGGTCCGTTCCAGCAGCGCCTCGGCATAGCCGGCGATCTCGCCGGTCGGGGTCACGGCACCGGTGCCGTAGACGATGCGGTCGCGGTCGTCATATCCGCGGACGATATAGTCCCGGCTTTCCAGCATCGGCGGCAGCCCGGGCCCGGCATAGGCAGGGCAGGGTGCCGCGTGCAGGAAGATCGGGCCGGTCTCCGCATAGGGCTGCGGGTCCGGGAAGGGGCGGTGGGCGAGGATCAGATAGGCCTCTCCGGCCCTGACGCTGTTGAGGCAGTGCCGGCAGGGCACGCCGTCGCCGTCGGAGACCGCCCGTTCCGGCGTCATGCCATAGGCATCCGGGCCGCCGTTCCAGTAGGCGGTTGCGGTCTCGGTCGGAAGGGGAAGGAACTGGACGGGCATTGTGGCTCTCCGGTGGACGTGGAGCAAGGATGCTCCTGATCCCATTCCGGCGACACCCGATTCCGGCACCCGGCTTCAGCGCGGGCGGCGGGCGGCCGCACCGCGGGCTTTCCGGTAGCGCTGGTCGCAGATCCTCAGGAGCGAGACCGGCCCGATGCCCGGGCGCCGGATGCAGATGTCGACCATGACCCGAGCCACGTTCCGGTAGTAGGCCTCGTTTCGCTGCGCGGCGCGCACGATCTTGTCGTGGCTCTCCCGTGCCCGGTCATAGGCGGCCTTGTCGGGGCCGAAGGGCAGCAGCCGGCGCAGGGAGAGGAGCCGCTCCTGGCGTTCGATATGGCTGACCCGGTCCTGTCGCGCCAGCGCCAGCCTTGCGGCGGCGGCAAATATGAAGTCACAGCTGTTCTTCCGCCAGAGGCGCCGCAGCCTTCTGGGGCAGGAGGCCATATAGGCGCGCAGCAGCGCCCGGCGCGTCCGGTCGTTTCGGCAGAACGGCCTCAGCAGTGTCGCCGCCAGCTCGATGCCGGCAAGGTCGTAGGCCATGAGTTCGTAGTCGATCAGGCCCACGGAGCCGTCGGCATCGACGATGATGTTGTCGCCGTAGAGGTCGCCGTGCGTCAGTTGCGTGGCCGAAAGCGTCTCGAGCCGCGCCAGGCTCGCCCGGATCCAGTCCCGCTGGGCGTCGGTCAGCCGGCCTTCTGCGGCGAGATAGGCCTCGTGCGGCAAGGTCGGATGCCGGTGCTGGAACAGCGCGTGGCGCGGTTCGCCGGTCAGCGCATTGAGGCGCGCCATCGTCTTGCCCAGCGAGGTCAGCCGCCCGGCGTCCGGTCGCCGCTCCAGCGGCCGGCCGGGCAGGTAGGATAGCGCCAGCCAGTTGCCGTGGCGCAGCCGTTCGCCGGGGCTCGATGTCCGCGCGCAAATGCTCTGGACGGAAAGTCCCGCCCGTTCGAGCCGGCCGAGCGCTTCCTCGAACCGCACCATGGCGCGCCGGAAGCGGAAGCGGTAGAGAACGTAGGTCTGCCCGTCGAGCTTCACGATCCGCTTCTGCAGGTGGAAACGCCACTTCCTGTGCAGGACGACGGCGTGCCCTGAGAGCAGTTCGCTGATGCTGGGATGGGCGCTCTTCATGCGAAGGGGAACGATCCTGTTGTGGCTGCCGTCTGGCCGCATCCCGATGGCGGCGCCCGTATATGGCTCAAACCGGACCGTGTTTCCAGTCGCAAGCCGAAGCATCCCCGCCTTTCCGGAAACTCCGGCCGAAGGAGGTGCGGGATCCGTCAGCCGCGCCGCGCCAGTTCGAGGAGTTCGGCGTCCGACAGGGGCACGACGACGTCGTCGCGGGTGCGCACCGGCGAGAAGCCGAACATCTGGTAGAGCTGCAGGGCGCGGGGATGGTCGAGATTGTTGGTGGTGATCTCCAGCGCCCTCGGCTCGGAGGCCCAGGCGGCATAGAGCGTCTGCAGCAGGAACCACTTGCCGAGCCCGAGCCCGAGCGCCCGCTCGAACAGGCCGAAATGCACGAGTTCGGTCGTCTCGGCATCGTGCTGGAACAGTTCGAAGAAGCCCGCCGGCGCGCCGTCGACATAGAGCACGGTGACGTTGGTGCGCTTGTCGTGCAGGATTGCCGAGAGCGCTGCGTCGTCCATCCGCAGCCGGTCGACCCAGTGCCAGCGGCGGCCGACCTGCGTGTAGAGGAAGCGGTAATAGGCGGTCGGGATCTCCGGCACGCGCATGATCGCGGTCTGGATGTTGACCGGCATCGGCAGGCTCTGCTTGGGCGGCGCCGTCATGCGCAGTTCGGTGATGTGGACCGGCAGCGGTGCCGGCCTGGCAGCGGCGGCCATCGGCTCAGCCCCGCCCCGTGACGACCGGCGTATCCTCGCGCGCGCCCCATTCGGACCACGAACCGTCATAGAGCGTGTTGTTCTCATGGCCGAGCGATTGCAGCGCCAGCGTGATGATCGCCGCGGTCAGGCCCGAGCCGCAGGTGGTGACGACCGGCCGGTCGAGGTCGATCCCGGCCGCCTCGAACGTCGCTTTCAGGGCGTCGAGGTCCTTCAGCCGGCCATCGACCGAGAAGACGCCCGAGGGAAGGCTGCGGGCGCCGGGCATGTGGCCCGAGCGCATGCCGGCGCGCGGTTCGGCTTCCTCGCCGGCGAAGCGGCCGAGGCTGCGGGCATCGGCGATCTGGCGGCCGCCCGTCGAGGCGATCGCAAACATCTCGTCGAAGGAGGTGACCGCGTCCGCCTTGAACCGCGGCCGGAAACGGCCTGGCTTCGGCTCCGGCAGGTCGGTCTGCAGCGGCCGGCCCTCCTTCTTCCAGCCGTCGAGGCCGCCATCCATCACGAACACGTTCTCCGCCCCCATGGTCCGCAGCAGCCACCACACGCGCGGCGCGGTGAAGATGCCGGGGCCGTCATAGACCACGATGGTGTCGGTGTCGGAGATGCCGAACTTTTCCAGCGCGGTGGCGAAATCCTCCGGCGAGGGGATCGAATGCGGCAGGCCGGTCGAGTGGTCGGCGATCGCGTCCTGATCGTAGAAGACCGCCCCGGGCAGATGCCCGGCGGCGTATTCGGCAGCGCCGTTGCGGTTCTGCGCGGGCAGGTACCACGAAGCGTCGATGATCCGGAATTCCGGAGCGCCCAGCTGCTTGTGGACCCAGTCGGCACTGACGACGAACTTGCTCTTTTCGGCGGTCACGAAGGCTTCTCCTCAAGGCGCAGGATCGGGCGCGCCGAACTTGATGCGGAAGCGCCGGTTCTCCTTGCCCTTTTTCTCGATCTTCGAAATGTGGATGGCGCCGACCTCCTGCGTCTCGGAGACATGCGTGCCGCCGCAGGGCTGGCTGTCGACCGCCGAGTTCTCGCCGATGCAGACGAGGCTGACCCGGCCGAGCCCGATCGGCGGGCGCACGTTCTTCGATTTCACGATGCCCGGATTGGCGGCAAGCTCCTCGTCGGTGATCCACTGGACATAGACGGGGTGGTTCTCGTCCACGAGCTGCATCAGTCGCGCCGTCACCTCGTCCTTGTCGATCGTCTCGCTCATGTCGAAATCGACGCGGCTCTCCTCTTCGCCGACCGCCGCCCCGGTGATCGGGAAGGGGCAGACGACGGAGAGCAGGTGGCAGGCCGTGTGCATGCGCATCAGCCGGTAGCGGCGCGGCCAGTCCACGTGCAGCACCAGCGTCTCGCCCACGGCGGGAAGCAGGCCGGTCTCGAGCGGGCGGTGCAGGATGATGTCCTTCGTCGGGCCGTGCACGGTCGGGCCCAGCGCGATCCGGCTGCCGTCGGCGCGCTCGAGAAAGCCGGTATCGCCCGGCTGCCCGCCCGAGGTGGCATAGAAGCAGGTCTGGTCGAACTCGATGCCGCCGTCCTCGTGAACCGCCGTGACGATGGCCTCGGCGGTGGAAAGGTAGAAATCGTCACGAAAGAGCGCGGCAACGGGCTTCGTCATCGATCACGCAACAGCCTGGTAGGGGACCTTGATCGTCGATGTCGCCTTCAGCCATGCCGGTACCGGCAGGCCCTTCGAATCGAGGAAGTCCGGGTTGAACAGTTTGGACTGGTAGCGGTTACCATAGTCGCACAGGATCGTCACGATCGTATGGCCGGGGCCGAGATCCTTTGCCAGCCGGATGGCGCCGGCAATGTTGATCCCGGTCGAGCCGCCGACGCAGATGCCCTCGTGCTCGATCAGGTCGAAGACCAGCGGAACCGCCTCGGAATCAGGGATCTGGTAGGAGAAGTCGGGCGTGAAGCCTTCCAGGTTGGCGGTGATCCGGCCCTGGCCGATGCCCTCGGTGATCGAGCTTCCCGACGAAGTGAGCTCGCCATGGGCATAGAAGTTGTAGAGGGCAGCGCCGTCCGGGTCGGCAAGGCCGATCTTGATCGCCGGGTTCCTGGCGCGCAGGCCGGCGGCGACACCTGCAAGCGTCCCGCCCGAGCCGACGGCGCAGATGAAGCCGTCTACCTTGCCGTCGGTGTCGCGCCAGATCTCCGGTGCCGTCGTTTCGACGTGGGCGTCGCGGTTGGCGACGTTGTCGAACTGGTTGGCCCAGATCGCCCCGTTCGGCTCGCTCGCCGCCAGTTGCTCGGCCAGCCGGCCGGACAGCTTCACGTAGTTGTTCGGGTTCTTGTAGGGGACGGCCGGAACCTCGACCAGTTCCGCGCCGAGCAGCCGCAGCGCGTCCTTCTTCTCCTGGCTCTGCGTCTCCGGGATGACGATGACGGTGCGGTAGCCGAGCGCCTGCGCAACAAGGGCAAGGCCGATGCCGGTGTTGCCGGCGGTGCCTTCCACGATGATGCCGCCCGGGCGCAACTGGCCGGCCTTTTCCGCCGCCCGGATGATCGAGAGCGCCGCGCGGTCCTTCACCGACTGGCCCGGGTTGAGAAACTCGGCCTTGCCCAGGATGGTGCACCCGGTCGCCTCCGAGGCGCGCTTCAGCCTGATGAGCGGGGTGTTGCCGATTGCGTCCAATACCGAAGGAAGAATTGCCATTGTCCGCGACCTCGCACTTTAACGTCCTAGATTAGGCAGCGACTTTTCGGATCGCAAGCAATGGTTTGCAAGAAAATCTGTTCGCCGTTTCGAGGCCTTGGAGGCAAATTTTGGCCGAGCGGCCGTCGGCCCGGAGCCATCCCCGGACACGCAGGACCGTGGCCCGCCGCCTTTCGGGAGGCCCGGACAGCACCTAGTCCTTCGGCATCGCCTCGTTGATGATCTTCGACAGGCTGTAGAGCCGCTGCTCGATCAGCGTTGGGACCTCGCAGACAAAAGTCAGCGACTGGACGCGCTCTTCGAAGATGCGGGTCTCCCATGCCAGTTGCTGGTCGTGCCTGGCGAGCACTGCCGGGTCGGTATCGGGCGTGGCGTGCAACTTGTCGATCTCCGCGGCCTTCCTCCTGATATCCGCCGCAAGGTCCCTTTGCTTGCCGGCATAGCGGGCGATGCCGGAGATGATCTGGCCGCGCTCGATGTTGATCCTGTCGAACACCGCCATGAACAGCTGCTCCAGCTTTTCGTGCACCTGCTCCTGAGGCAGTGTCGCGGCAAAGTCGGAAACCTGCTTGCGCGCATTTTCGATCGCATTGCTGCGCTTGGTGAGTTCGGCGGCGAGATCGGACAGCCGGGCATCCTTTCCCCAGTCCTTGGCGCTCTCGGGGATCGCCTCGCCGTTCCACACCTGCGCGATCGAAAGTTCGGGCACCTTGCGCTGGATGCACGGCCAGTCCGGATCGGTGTTTGCAGCGGCACGGACCGCCGGCGGCGCCGACAGGGTGACGAGCAGCGGAACGAGAAAAATGAACCGGTTCATTGGCTTCCTCCCATGTCCTGCTTGCGGACGGTCAGGCCGCGCGCAGGATTGTAGGCCAGGATGGCTGCGCCCAGCAGGGCGAGTGTGACAGCCATCACGACGACAAGCGATGTCCATTCGATGCGCGCATAGAAGGCGAACCGGATGAGTTCGACCGCGTAGGTGAACGGGTTCAGGAGGCATATCTTGTAGAGCAGGGGGCTCGACTCCTGGACCCGCCAGAGCGGGTAGAGCGCCGAGGACGCGAAATACATCGGAAAGATCACGAAATTCATGATCCCGGCGAAATTCTCCAGCTGCTTGACGAGGGACGACAGCAGCATGCCGAGCGCTCCAAGCATCAATCCCGCGAGGAAGAGCGCCGGCAGGATCATCACATAGCCCGCGACCGGCGCCTTGACGTCCCAGAACCAGGCGATCGCCAGGAAGGCGTAGACCTGCAGCAGGGAGACGCCGACGCCCGCCAAAAGCTTCGACACCAGCAGGTACCATCGCGGAAAGGGACTGACGAGCAGGATGCGCATGTTGCCCATCTCGCGGTCATAGACCATCGACAGCGAGGACTGCATGCCGCTGAAGAGAAGGATCATCCCGCACAGTCCCGGCGTGATGTAGACCTCGTAGAGGACATAGGTCTCGTAGGGTGGAATGATAGAGACGCCGAGCACCTGCCGGAAGCCGGCCGCGAAGATGAAGAGCCAGAGGAGGGGGCGCACCAGCGAGGAGACGAAACGTTCCTTCTGCGAGAGATACCGCAGCCATTCCCGCACGAGAATGCCCTTCAGGCAGACGATGTACTGGCTGGTTGTGAAGCCCGTCCATTTCTCCCGCGGCAAGCCGGCGACGTCGGTCGCGTCGGTCATGGCCTTCCTCCCCGGACGTTCATGTCCGTGATGCCGGTTAATTTCGAGAAGGCCTGGTTGATGGTCTCCGTTCCCGTGTTCGACAGAATGGTCGCCACCGGGCCGTCGGCAACCAGTTTTCCCTTGTCGAGAACAAGAACCTGGTCGGCCTGGCCGATCTCGTCGATCAGGTGGGTCGCCCAGAGCACGCTGATCCCGTCCCGCTCCACGAGCGCGCGGATGTCCTTCAGGATGGTCGCGCGGGACTTGATGTCGAGCCCCACCGTCGCTTCGTCGAGAAGCAGCAGCGACGGCCGGTGCAGCAGGGCGCGGATGATCTCGACGCGGCGGACCTGTCCGCCGGAAAGGCCGCGCACCTTCTCCTCGATGCGGTCGCTGAGGTCGATCGAATGGAGCAACTCGTCGATCCGCTGCCGCGCCACGCGCGTTCCGATGCCGTGCAGGGCAGCGTGGTAGAGGAGGTTCTGCCGGACGGTGAGGTCGAGATCGAGGGTGCGGGCCTGGAAGACGATGCCGAGACGCCTGAGCGCCTGGCCCGAGTTCCGGTCGATATCCTGGCCGAAGACGCGGATGCGGCCCGTCCGCGGCGAAAACAGATGGCTGACGAGCGAGAACAGCGTCGTCTTGCCGGCGCCGTTGAGCCCCAGAAGCACGGTGAACCGCGACGGCTCAATGGCAAACGAGACGTCGTCGAGCGCCTTTCGCTGTCCGTAATTGTAGCTGACCGAGGCGAGTTCGAGAGCGGCGGCTGCCGCTCTCTCCTCGGTTCGGGGCGTTTCTGGTGAACGCGATTGCAGTTTCATCGAATGTGCCTCTTGCAGGCTGCGGCCTGGCCGCAGCCTGCCGGAACTGACCTTACTTGATGATGATCTTGCCGGTCATGCCCTTGTCCGCGAGATCGGGGACCGACCATGTATATTCGCCCGGCCGCACCGTCGTGAACTGCACGTTGATCGTTCCCTCCGCATCGAATTCCAGCCAGGCGGGTGCGCCGTTCATGTGGATCTCGAGGTCGTTGATGACGATCTGGTTCATCCAGACATTGCGGAACAGATCGGTCAGGAACTTGTATTCGAGGCCGGCCGCAGAGGTGATCTTCCACCGGTAGCCCTGTCCCGCGATGAGCTCGAAGTCCTTCTGGTTGACGGCGAAGTTGTCGTCCTTCGATCCGAGGATCAGTTCCGGAACGTTCTGGCTGGCCCGCGTAACCTTGGGCGCGTCGTCGTCATCGTCGTCATCGTCGGACTGCGCAAGGGCCGGGTGTTGCATGGAAAGGGCGCCGGCTACGAGTGCGGCAAAGGCAATGACTTTGAATTTCGACATGGTTTCCTCCCGTTGAAAATTGAAAATACGGATCAGTTCGGGGCGACCGTCACGCCCCAGGGCAGCGCGCCGACGGTGACGGACTTGATGGGCTCGTCGGTCGCGGTATCGATGAAGGTGATATCGTTCGAAAGGCCGTTGGTGCTGATCAGATGCTTGCCGTCCGGCGTGAACGCCAGCTGCCAGACACGCTGCCCGACGAGGATGTATTTCTCGACCTCGTAGGTTTCGGTGTTGACGACGGCCACCCGGTTGGCCGGGCCGAGCGCGACATAGGCCTTCTTGCCGTCGGCGGAGATCCGCACGCCCACCGGCTGGATGGCCTCCGAGCGCAGGCCCTGGATCTCGAACGTGACCTTCTCGACGACTTCCCTCGACGCATTGTCGATGACGGAAACCGTGCCGCCGATTTCGGCGGATATCCAGACCTGCGAGCCGTCCGGCGTGAACTCGGCGAAGCGCGGGCGCGAATCGACGAGCACGTTGGCCACGATCTCATGGCTCGAGGTGTCGATAAAATGCGCCATGTTGGTGGTCTCGGAGGTGTTCACCATGGTCTTGCCGTCGGGGCTGATGCCCATGCCCTCCGGCTCCACGCCGACCGGGATCTCGGTGATCACCCGCTTTTTTTCGACGTCGATGACGGTGACGAGATTGTCGTCCTCGTTGGCGACGTAGAGGGTCTTGCCGTCCGGCGAGAGCACGAACAGCTCCGGATCCGGGCCGGATGGCAGCGATCCGATGATCTCGTGCGTGGCCGTGTCGATGATTTCGACCGTGTCGTCGTCGCTGGCGCAGACATAGAGATGCTTCCCGTCATGGGAAATGGTGATGCCGCGCGGCCGCTGCCCCACATTGATGGTCTTCGTCACCTCCATCGTATTGGAATCGACGACGGTGACGGTGTTGTCCTTTTCGTTGGAGACGTAGACGGCGTTGGCCCAGGCCGGCCCCGTCTGGATGACAGTCGCGATCGTTCCCGCGAGCAGGTAAGCAAGTCTGTTCATTCTTTCCTCCCATTCCCTTTTATCAATTCAGTTTGCAGGCCGTTTCCGGCTGGTCCACTCCCAAAGTATCGAGTTCGGAAAATTGATGAAGAAACCCCTCCTGCGGCGAGGTGGAGACCACGCCGCGGCCGTCGCCGAGGAAGATCGGCTGGCGAAGCTGCCAGTTCCACCGGCGGAAGCCCACCTTCTGGCCCTTGAAGGCGGCCAGCGAGAATTTCTCGTCCTTGATGAAGGCCTCGATCTTTGCGGTGTCATTGCTGTTGGTCCGCGTCGCCGCGTCGCCGAGGATGCGGACGGCCGTCCAGGCCTGCATGTCCTTGCTGAGCATGCGGCGTCCGGTGGCCTTCTCGAACCGGCCCTGGATCTGCGAGCCGCCCCATTGCTCGCTGGCCGGATGCCAGGAGGACGCGATGAGGCCGGCGGTCCCGGCGACCGGCCGCGGATCCCAGGTCCGGTAGGGGACATAGCTGCCGAAGACCTCGCTCTCGTCGGCGACGATGACGACGTCGTGCGCCGGCAGGTTCTGCGTGAAGACCGGCATCTGCCGCTGCACCTGAACGACGCCGCTGTCGGTCCTGCGGGCCGTGCCCGTGTCCTCGTAGAGCCGTTCTTCGACGATCTTGGCGCCGAAGCGCTTTGCCGCCCGCCGGATCGCATCCGCATAGAGCTGGTCCGGCTCGTGCGAACCGTAGAGAAGCACCCATGTGCGCCACTGCTTCCAGACCAGATACTGGGCGAGGCCGTCGGCCAGCATCGTGCGCGTCGGTGCCGTGTGGAAGACGTTGGAGCGGCACTCCTGCTCGCGCAAGACATCGTCCGTCGAGCCGACGTTGAAGAGAAGGACGCCGTTTTCCCTGGCGAGGTCGGCGATGGAGAGCAACTGGCTGGCCGAGATGTCGGTCAGCACGTATTTCTCGCCGCGCGCCAGCATCTCCCTGAATACCGGAACAACATCCTCGTCGAGCTTCGTCTGGACCACGTCCAGACTGAAGGACTGGCCGAGAAAGCTTCCGGTTGTGTTGTTGTCGTTGATGGCGACGTTCGCCCCGGCGACGCCTTCATCCTCCGGGGGGATATCCAGCACCGAAAGGGCCAGCTGCGGCTCGTAGGCCCTGAGATAGCCGATCCGGATTTCCGTCACGGGCTTGGCGGCGGGTTTCTGCTGCGCCATCGGTTCAGGCGCATTGACGAGCAGGAAAAAACAGGCGAAAAAAAATAGGAGAGTATTCGGCACCGTACTCTTCATGTCCATACCACGTCCTTCGCTCGTCTTCGGAGAAGACGGTTGCGCTGTACAGATAAGGTGCCCACGATGTTTGTAACCAAATCCAAAATAATCTCAATACTTGCACTCATCTTTTCTGGTCACGGCCGGACACGATGTGGTGTGTCGGGAGGCATCCTATGACGTTGATGCTGGCGAGCGTCCGGGATCGCAGGGAGGCGGAGATCGCTCTGCAGGCGGGCGCGGATATCATCGATCTCAAGGACCCGGCCCGCGGCGCGCTGGGGGCGGCTGACATCCGCGACATCACCGACGTGGTCGCCTTCGTCGCCGGCAAGCGGCTCGTCAGCGCGGCGTGCGGAGAGTTCTCCGGCGATCCCGCGGCACTGCGCGCAAAAGTGGAAGAGATCGCAGCGACGGGCGTGGATTTCATCAAGATCGGATTTCTCCCGTCCTCTCCGATCACGGAAGGTGCAGAAGCCCTGGCCGATATCGCCGGCCGCAAGAAGCTGGTCGCCGTCCTCTTTGCCGATCATCGATACGAGGAGAACGTCATGACATCCTTCGCCAGGGCCGGCTTCTACGGCATCATGCTGGATACCGACGACAAGTCGAAGGGGCGGCTGCTGGACTACATGCCGCCGGACCACATTCCGGATTTCGTCGCCGAAGGGCACCGGCACGGCCTGATGGTCGGTCTTGCGGGATCGCTGGAGGCGCCGGACATTCCGCGGCTGCTGCCGGCCGGGCCGGATTATCTCGGTTTCCGGGGCGCGCTCTGCGAAGGCCTGGCCCGCAAAGCCGCGATCGACGCCGAGGCAGCGGCGAAGATCCGCGCGCTCATCCCCGACGAACGGCCGGCCGAAAAATCACCCGGCGTCGATCTCAACCTTCTCGCGGCACGCGGCTATTTCCCCGGTTCGGCCGACGAGGACCTCGGCACGGACCAGATTTTCGTGCGGGATTTCGTGCTGCCCGTCCACATCGGCGCCTACAGCTTCGAACACGGCAAGCCGCAGAAGGTGCGGTTCGACGTGACGGCGGACGTGCTGCGCGTGACCCGCGATCCGAAGGACATGCACCACATCGTCTCCTATGACCTCATCATGGACGGCATCCGCGCCATCGTCGGGCGCGGCCATGTCGATCTGGTCGAGACGCTCGCCGAGCAGACGGCGGCCTTCATCCTCGAAAATCCCCGCGTCGCCCGCGTGATCGTGCGGGCCGAGAAGCTGGAGCTCGGCCCCGGGGGCGTCGGCGTGCAGATCGAGCGGAAAAGAGACAGCCAGCGGTCGTCGATCCCGCTCCGCGTCGTCGCTTCGGCCGATGGAGGAAGGAAAGGCGGATGACGCCGCTGGTCGTCAAGCTGGGCGGAAGCACGGCCGGCCGCATCGAGATGGAGCAATGGATCGCCGTGCTGGCGGGGGCGACCCTGCCGCTGGTGATCGTGCCTGGCGGCGGTCCGTTTGCCGACCAGGTGCGTTCGGCGCAAGGGGAGATGCGGTTTTCGGATGCGGCGGCGCACGAGATGGCCATCCTCGCCATGGAGCAGTTCGGCATCGTCATCGCAGAGCGTCACCCGCGCCTCCAGCCGGCCCGTTCGCTCGACGAATTCGAGGCGATCCTTGCGGAAGGCGGCGTGCCCGTCTGGCTTGCCTCGCAGATGACCCGCAAGGCCGACATCGCGCCGTCCTGGAACATCACGTCCGATTCGCTTGCCGCCTGGCTGGGCCGGCAGATCGGCAGCCGGCAGCTGCTGTTGTGCAAGCAGGTCGATCCGGAAGGCCTTCCCGAGGGCTTGCCGGCCTTGGTTGACATGGGCGTGGTGGATGCCATGCTGCCGGAACTGCTTGGGGAGGAAACAAGCTTGCATATTGCCGGACCATCGTCGCTGCGCTCGCAGCTGGCGGCACTGCCCATGAGCCGCATACCGGGAATCCGCGTGGGACTGCGCGCGACGGCCGGAGGAGGAGAGACCCAATGACGCGGCTGCAGACGCCGCGCTGGGCCTGGGTTCTGACCGGATCCGGCCATTTCTTCATCGAATGTTTCGAGCTCATTCGCACGCTCGACCATTGCGACGTCTTCGTGACAAAGGCTGCGGACGAGGTGCTGAGGATGTACCGGCTCAAGCTCGACTTTCCCGAGGCGACGCGAGTGCTCCACGACAAGACGGCGAGCGCGGTTCCCGTCGGCGAGTTCTATCACGGCGTCTACCATAGCGTGGTGATCGCGCCGGCCACGTCGAACACGGTGGCCAAATGCGTCGCCGGCATTTCCGACACGATCGCCACGAATGTCTATGCGCAGGCCGGCAAGTGTCGCCTGCCGTCGATCGTCTTCGCCTGCGATACCGCGCCGGAATTGGAGACGATGGCGCCGCACGGGATGGTGAAGGTCTATCCGCGGCCGATCGACCTGGAAAACACCGAACGCCTCAAGACCTTCCCGCTGACCGAAGTCGTCGAATCCTTCGCCGATCTGAAGCTGGCGGTGGCGCGCCGGAAGGGAGAGGTCGAGGGCCGTGACTGAGCATCTCGTCTTTCTGACCGGGCACCTGGCGAAGGCCAGGCTCGAAAACGTTCTCGCCGGGCTGGGAGCGACGCCCTTCACCTATGACATCATCGATATCGGCGTGAAGGTCGCCGCGCTGATGACGGAGGAAATCGTCATCCGTCGCCTGCCGCGGCCGCTGAAGGCGGACCGGGTGGTGCTGCCCGGCCGCTTTCGCGGGCAACTGGAGCGCCTGGGCGACACGTTCGGCATGCCGTTCGTCCGCGGACCGGACGAGGTGGCCGATCTGCCCGCCTATCTCGGCCGCGCCGGTAAGCCGCCCAACCTCTCGCGCCACGACATGCGCATCTTTGCCGAGATCGTCGACGCATCGACGCTTTCGCTGGACGACCTGCTGCAACGCGCCAGGGCCCTTGCCGCTGCCGGCGCGGACGTGATCGATCTCGGCTGTCTTCCCGACACGCCCTTCGTCCATCTGGCGGAGGCGATCGGGCGGCTCAAGGCCGAAGGGCTTTGCGTCAGCGTCGATTCCGCCGATCCCGATGAACTGGCGCTCGCCGCCCGCGCGGGCGTCGACTATCTCCTGAGCCTCAACGAGAACACCATCGCCATCGCCGCCGGGTCGAAAGCAACGCCGGTTCTGGTTCCGGCCGTGCCCGGCGATCTCGATTCGCTCGGCCGCGCCATCGATGCGGCACGGAAGGCCGGTCTAACCTTCATCGCCGATCCCGTTCTCGATCCGATCCATTTCGGCTTCGCCGCGTCTCTCGGGCGTTTCGTCGAGGCGCGCCGCCGTTGGCCGGACGTCGAGATGATGATGGGCACCGGCAACCTGACCGAACTGACCGATGCGGATTCGTCCGGGGTCACGGCGATCCTGACGGGTCTCTGTTCGGAGCTAGCGATCACAAACGTCCTGGTCGTCAACGTCAGCCCGCATACGGTGCGCACGGTGGAGGAGCATGACCTGGCGCGGCGCATCATGTTCGCAGCCAGGCACGATCACGCGCTGCCGCGCGGCTATGACCCCGGCCTGCTGCAGGTCCACGACCGTTCGCCCTTTGCCAGCAGCGTCGCCGATATCGACGCTCTGGCCGCAACCGTCCGCGACGGCAACTTTCGCATCATGACCGCGCCGGACGGCGTTCACATCTTCAACAATCGCGGGCACTGGACGGCAAGCGACGCATTCGAACTCTTTCCGCATCTCGATGTGGCCAGTGACGGCGCGCATGCCTTCTATCTCGGGGCCGAACTGATGAAGGCGGAGATGGCCTGGAAACTGGGCAAGCGTTATTCGCAGGACGAGCCCCTTGCCTGGGGCGTGGCGAGCCCGCGGACGCGCGAGGACCGTACCCGCCTTGCCGAGGCCGGGCATACGCTGCGGGCGAGGAAGGACGGCGCATGACCTATATTCGCGAAACGATCGTGACGACCGTCAGCGCCGAGGGCAGGGTGCATATCGCGCCGCTCGGGATCATCGCTGAGGACGATGGATGGGTGATCGCGCCGTTCCGGCCCTCCACGACCCTGGAAAACCTGTCCGCCGTGCCGTTCGCCGTGGCAAACTATACCGACGACATGCGGATCTTCGCCGGCTGCCTCACCGGGCGGCGGGACTGGCCGGTGGTCGCGGTGGAAGGGGGCCCGGTCCCGCGCCTTGCGGCGGCACTCAGCCATTCGGTTCTGCAGGTCGTCTCCGTCACGCAGGACGAGACGCGTCCCCGCTATTTCTGCAAGGTGGTCGCCGAGGCCACGCATGCGCCCTTTACCGGGATGAACCGCGCCAGGGCGGCCGTCCTGGAACTCGCGATCCTGGTCAGCAGGCTGCATATGCTGCCGAAGGAAAAGATCGATGCCGAGATCGCCTATCTGACGATCGCCATCGACAAGACCGCGGGACCGGATGAGCGGCAGGCCTGGGACTGGCTGATGGAACGCGTGAACGCGCACCGCGCCGGGCGATGAGGCGGCCGTGGGCGCCGGTATTACGACGTCCGGCGCGTAGACCAGAGCAGGGCGACGGCAGCGGCCGGTGCGGCCTTGCTTGCCTCGTTCCCCGCCGCTTCCGATGCGGCTTCGACAAGCGTACCGAAATCGACATAGGGGCGCTCCAGCCGCTTTGCGAGCTGCATGATCTGCGGCCGGCCGATCCCGGCCCCCACGACCGGCGCGCGCGCGTCCAGCCTGGCCTTGGCCGCCACCCTGAAGGCGCCGTCATGGATCATGCGCAACTGGTGCTCGCCGAACCAGCGGGCGATGTCGATCCATTCGCCCTCGTCGAGATCGGAACTGTCGCGGCCGACCATGCGGGCGATCCGGCCGATGGAGCCGGTCAGCGACTTGTCCCTGCGGTCGGCGGCGGGATACTGGTCGTCGGCCTCGTCCAGCGTTCCGAGAATACGTCCGAGGTCGGCGGTGTTGGCGAAATATTCGTTCATCAGCGGTGTCATCGTGCCGCGGACGGGAACGCGTTCGGCGATCCCGATCAGGGCCGAGCGGGTGAAGCCGGTATAGACGAGTTCGCCCGTCAGCAGACGTTCCGCGTCGGAATAGCCGTCATTGCAGAGACGCCCGTTGCGGAAGGCCAGGATGTCGGTCGTCGTCGAGCCCATATCGACGAAGAGGCCGTCGCCGGTAATGGCGGCGCTCAGTTCGGCCGTTGCGTGCCAGTTGGCTGAGGCGATGTCGGGGCCGAGATCGTAGGCCTGGTCAAGCGCCACGAAAGCGGCGCGACCGGCATAGATCCACACGTCGTCGCGGCCGAATTCCGTGGCGATGAAGTCCAGCAGCTCGCGAATGCCGGCCTCCCGTGACGGAAAGCCGTCAGACAGTTCGCCGGTCATCGTGAAGACATGGGTCGCTTCACCCTGGAATAGCGGCCGCAATGGGCCGAGCGCCTCGCGCACCTGGTCGAGCCCGAGCCACATCGACGCCTTGAGGGTTTGGGCCTGCGCGATCCGGCCGCCTTCGAGCCGCGCCATCTTCAGATGCGCGCCGCCGATGTCCCAGCCGAAAACTGTGTCCTTTCCTTTGCCTGCAGTTCGGGCTTTCATGCGCTCATCGTTTTGCCGGGGTTCGACCATTGCTTATCATTCCAGTTCTCGACGTCAAAGACGGTTGCGTGATGCGTGCGCAGATGGGCTTGCGCGATACCTATAGGCCGATCGAGACACCGCTGAGCCCGACCGCGGCGATCAGGGACGTTGCCGAGGGGTTGCGGAAAATCCATCCGTTCCCGGCTTTCTACATGGCCGATCTCGATGCCATCGAGAAGGGCTCCGACCCGCTTGCGAACGCCGGTGCGCTGTCCTCCCTGCAGCCGGAGCCCGCGGTCTGGCTCGATGCCGGCTTTCGGGATGCAGGCGATATCGAACGGGCGCTTGCCGATCCGCAGATATCAGTGGTCCTCGGCTCGGAAAGCCAGACGGATACCGGCCTTCTGGATGCGCTCGGGACGCATCCGAGGCTGATCCTCTCCCTCGATTTTCGCAACGACGCCCTGATGGGGCCGCCGGCCATCCTTTCGCAGCCGGATCGCTGGCCGAAACGGGTGATCGTGATGACCCTCGACAAGGTGGGCGCGCGCCGCGGTCCCGATTTCGAGCGCCTGCAGGCGGTGAGGGGCGTCGCCGGAAACCGCGAGATCATCGCCGCCGGCGGGGTCCGCGACGCAGGCGACCTGGAACAACTCGCCGATATCGGCATTGCGGGGGCGCTCGTTGCGACATCGTTGCACAGCGGCGAGCTCGGTGCCGCCGAAATCTCCACCTTCATGGGCGCATAGAGCCGTTCGGGAGAAAAGGAGCGTGCCTTTCCCGTAGGGGTTCCGGGATTGTCGGGATCCTGTCGATGGGGGCAGGGCTCATGCTCGAGCCCCGCCCGCTCTTCCGGCCCGAGGCCGAAGCATCGTCGCCGCCACCTGCCGGTGCCGGACGACGGTGTTCAGTTGAAGCCAAGAAGTCTCGACAATCGGCGCAACAGGCCACCTGTTTCCACGGGGGGCTCGCTCTGTGCGGGATTGCTTCCTGTCTAGGCGCTGAACGGGTGCTTGACCTTGTCGCGCTGGGCGGTCGCTTCGGCGGCGGTCGGCTTGCCGGTGACGGCGCGCTCGATCGCTTCCTTCGTTGCCTTGTAGTTGTATTCCTGGATCTTGGCGTCGTCGTCGGCTTCCCAGTGGATGAAGACGCCGACACAGATGAAGACGTCGTCGGCCTCTTCCACGGGGATGATGCCCTCGGCGACGCTGTCCTGCACGGCCTTGGCCACTGCATGCTGTGCCGGGCCGAACATCTGCACGGCCTGCTTGGCACCCTTGATCGTGACCTTGTTGAACAGGATCGTGTTGGGCTTGCACGCCATGTTCGGCGCGATCACCGCCAGGAGCGAGGTGAACCCGTCCTTGTTGTTCGTCAGCGCGTTGCAGAAAGCCGTTTCCACCGCACTTCCGCGCGGGCCGATCAGGAGATCGATATGCGCAACTTCATTTCCCTCGCCAACGAGAGACTCACCAACCATTACCTTGCTGATCTTTGCCACGGCCAATTCCTCCCTTGTACCGCATGTCAAAAATGTTTTGTCCAAAGAAGCCGTACCATGAGACGAGAGGCTCGATGGACAGCTATCCTTGTTCGCAGCACCCTTGACTGGGTCGGTTGGCCAGATAGCAGCGAATGAGTATGTTCGCCGGCCAAATTCAAGCATTTAAGTCGTGGTTATGCAAGCCGGACTTGATGCTGCGGACAAAAAGTGTGGCGACCGTCAGGTCGGCGGAGGTCCCCGGATTGATGCCCCGGTCCTTCAGCCGCCGGTCGAAGTCGAGCAGGACCGCCTCCCGCCCCGACAGGCTCGGCTCGTCCGCGACTTTCCGGCGTATCGTCTCCGCCTCGCTCCTGATGGCGCAGGCGAGTTCGCCGCCGAATTTGCGCCCGACATGGCTGTCGGGAAAGGTCGACAGGAAATGCAGGTAGACGAAGACGGTCGGCCACATGCCGTTCTCGCCGCGATCCGTCGCGGCCTGCCAGGCCGACAGGCCGCCGGCGAAAATATCGGCAAAACCGGTCGTATATTGCCGCGCGATCATGTCGCGATCGGCCGCCATGCCCATGGCTTCCATCAGCGAGACCGTCGGCTCCCGGCTGACGTCCTGGTCCTCGACCGCGTCCAGCCCGCCGGGATTGGCGAGCCGGATCGCGGCAAAGACGTCGCGGGCATCGTCCGCATCCATGTGCTCCAGCGTCCGGCGCAGGGCCCGGTGGAAATCCGTGGTTGCATCCGCGGCCGCCTTGGCGAGCGGCGCGCAGAGGAGCAGGATGCCGAGATTGGTGTTCGTTCCCACGCTTTCGCGCGTGGCCGTGACCGCGCCGAGAATGCGCCGGCCGACCGGCGCCTGCGTCTCGCAGATCCACGGCGCGCTGACGGCAGCGCTTTGAAGGAACTGGTCCGCGCTCATGCGGTGGCCGTCGGCGAAGCGGTGGACGTTTCCGGGTTTCAGGGCATCGATCTCGGCGCGGCAGGCATCGAGGTAGGCGGTCTGGATCTGCTGCCGCGTCAGTGTCATGCGGCCGGTCTTTGCTTCATGTCCGGGTCGACAAGCGCCAGCATCGCCCGGGCGATGCAATCGGCGATGCGGACGGGGACGACGGATTGCAGGCCGGTCCAGGCGGGCATGCTGTTGACTTCCAGCACGAGCAGATTGCCTTCGCATCCCTGGACGATGTCGATGCCCGCGAAATCGGCGCCGACGGCCGCAGTCGCGGCAAGCGCGAGTTCCTCGAGTTTCTGGCGCAACGGCCCCGTGACCGGCTCCGCCGTCGCGCCCCGGGCGATATTGGTGATCCAGCCGTCGGCGCAGCGCCCCATCATGCCGAGGATCTCGCCGTTGCTGACGAAGATCCGGTAGTCACGATAGGGTGGCCCGCTCCGCGTGACGAAGCGCTGCAGATAGTAGACGTTGTCGATCTCCTCGGGGTCGGGCAGGTCTTCGATCGACCGGACAAGCCTGATCCCGCGTCCCTGCGAGCCGAACAGCGGTTTCAGCACCAGCGGCCCGCGGGATATCTCGCGCTCGACGATGGCTCTGGCATTGCCGGGACCCTCGACGGCGAAGGTTTCCGGCGTCGGTATCCCCGCATTGGCCAGAAAGAAGGTGGTGGTCGACTTGTCGACGCAGCGCTCGATCGCCTTGGCCGAATTCCAGACCGGCACCTCGAGATGGGCGAGGGCGTGCAGGAGGCCGAGCCGCCGCGTGACCGCCTCGAACGTCCCGGCCGAGATCGAACGCACGATCACGCCGGCCGGCAGGGCGCCGTCGAGGTCCGGAATGGCGATGCCGGAGGGATATCGGGTGTCGAAGGCGATATCGGCGAGCGGGCAGAAGATCGTCTCCGCGCCGCGCTCCCTGAAGGCACGCCGCAACTGCTTCACCTGCCTGTCTGCCTTGTCGGATACGATGAGGATCTTGTCGGACGTCAGCACCTGTTCAGCCAAGGGATTGCTCCAGCATCTGCCTGTTCCATTCTCCCGCGCGGAAGGTTTCGCCCGTCTCGATGGCCGTGACGATCACTTCGGCCGGGCTGAAGAGATGCGGGTCGATCGCGTAGAAGTCGCCCTTGAACGTCTTGAAGATCTCCGCAAAGGGCTGTCCGTAGTCGCGCGACCTGCTGCTCGGCAGTTGCTCGGCGAGGTCCCGCGCGGCCGCCGCACTGCCGCGAACGAACAGTTGCACCAGCCCGCCATAGATGATCGCGTCGTTCGTCCGTCCCATCGCCTGCAGAAAATCGGGATGGGGTGCCGGAACCGGTGCGCAGCCGGTCCCATCGACGATATTGTCCAGCGGGAAATGCAGGCTGTGCGCCTTGTGAAGGGCGACTTCCAGCGAGCGGCCGACGATCTGCACGCAGCCGGCAAGGCTTTGCGTCGGGGCGTAGATGAAGGTCAGCGCGTCAGGCGCCAGCCCCGTCGCCGCTGACACTTTCTCGACGACGGCCGCCGGCGGAGGCTTGTCCGTCTCCAGCAGGAGAACGGAGGAGGGGGCATCGGTCTCGTTGTAGGCGATCTCTTCGAACAGCGGTTCCACCCGGGCCAGCGCCCGCGCCGGCCCGGAGCCCATGGCGAAATACTTCTCGTGCGTCAGGCGCCAGCCTGCATACTGGCTGGCGAGGCAGGCAAGCACCGGTTGCGACGAGTGGACCGTGACGCTGAGCGGCCACCTCTCGTTGTTGCGATCGAGCGCGAGCGAAACCGTGCCGAGGCCGCCCATGCAGATCTCCGTCATCCGCAGCCCCGCTTCCAGCCCGCCGGCACTCACAGCCCCGGCATCGATCAGATGTTCCCCGAGCGGGCCGCGGCTATGGGCGATGCCGTATCTCTCGTCGTCCGCGATCAACTGGTCGACGATCCGTTGCGCGTTTCTGTTGAGATGAGCCTTTCCGTTCTTCATGGGAATCCCTCCCTCCAATATTCCGCCACTTCGGTGATCCGACGCTTGACGGCGCGCTCTGCGTCCGCAGCCGATCGCGCCTGCGCCAGCACGGTGCAGACGGGATCACCGGCGTCGAGCACAGAACCCGGGCTTTGATGGTCGGCCGTCAGGCTCGGCCATGCGATCTCGGGGAAACGGGGAATGGGGCGAGGCGTATAGGCGATCGCCGAAGCCGCGGCCCCCCGATAGGTCGGCACGGCGATCGTCTCGCCGCGCACGGCACGCAGATGCTCGTTGAGAAGCGGTGCCGTATCGCTGTCGAAGATATCGAGCGTCGCCCCCGGCCGCGGGTTGATCTCGATCAGGTGCAGGCCTTCCGGTCCATCGATGAAATCGGCGCTGCAAAGGCCGACGAGGCCGGTAATGCGCGCCAGCCCGTCGAGCCAGCGGCCGATCCGTTCCTTCTTCTTCCGGTCGAAGCGCATCAGCCGCACCGCGCCGCCATAGCGAAACGGCGATGCCGGCGAGGGCGATGACCACTGCCGGCTGAAGCCGATGATGCGGGCAACGCCGTCCTGCGCCAGGAACAGGGCCGAAATGCTGCGGCCGGGGACACGCTTCTGATAGTAGTGGCCCTCGTCCAGCGGCGCGGATGCGGCCGGCCGGACATGCGATCCGCCGGCCCCGCCGCCGAGCTTGACGAGCCAGTCCTGCGGCCTTTCAGGGGCGTCGAACCGGATCGCCGGATGCGGGATGCCGAGGCCATCGCAGAGCTGCGCGAGCGCAACGGGATCCTTGACCGCCCTGACCGCGGCGCCACTGTTGCCGGCGAGCGGCAGGACGCGTCCGAGCGCGTCGATGACATCGGGCCGACGCTCGAATCCCGAACCGTAGACGAGTGCCAGCGGCTCCTCGTCCCGCGCAAGGTCCGACAGGATCTGGGCGATCTTCGCGCCGTCGATCCCGGCGCGGATGCTGCCGGCGAGCAGCGTCGTACGCCCGGCGAGGGCGACGGTGTCGGAATCGCCGAAGAGATCGGCCACCAGCGGCTTGTAGCCGGCGCGCCGCGCCGCTGCCGCAAGCGATCGGCCGGAGATGGCGGCGATCAGGATGGCGGGGCTATTTTTCGATGCTGCGGGCAAGGGCGAAAGCGTCCTGAAAATCGTAGATGACCGGTTTCTCGGCGCTGATCATCTGCTTGAACAGGCCGGACTGCGTCTTGTATTTGAGATTGCCGATGGTGAGGGCGCCGATACCGATCGCCGCCGTCTCGCCGAGCTTGTCGCTCTTCGCATTGGCCGTCAGGCCCTCGATGCCGGACGGCGGCACGGCGTTGACATCCGCTGCGACCAGGAGATGTTTCGCCGCCCGCAATTGCTCGGCCGAGATCACCCTGACGCCGGCCTTGGCGGCAGACAGGATGACCTCCGTCTCGCGCAGCAAGGCCGCCTTCTTCTCTTCCGTCGAACCGTCGGCCGCCTTCACCGTCACCCCGAAGCGGGCCTTGACCGCTTCTGCGATCTGCTCGACGCGGCCTGGCCCGTCATGGCCCACGATCGTGACCTCCGCACCCTCCTTGGCCGAGATCACGGCGGTGCAGTAGCCGACGACGCCGGTCGCGCCGAAGATCGCCACCTTCGTTCCGGAATGGCCGCGGCCGTGCTGCTTTGCGAGCGCGGTCTCGACCTTGGCGACCATGGCCGCGGCCGTCGTGAACGATCCGGCCGGGTCGGCGAAGACGGAAATCTCGAAGGGCGGCACCATCGCCTTTCTAGCGGCGTCGATCATGTCGAGCGCCAGCACCGTATCGCGGCCGGCCAGGAAGACGCCGGTCGCGGTGCCGGCATCCGGCGGGCGCGAGAAGATCGCGTCCTGGACGAGGCCGGTCACGTCGGCAAGCGTCACGTCCGTGTAGGGCACGACATGGTCGTAGCCCGCATCGAGCGCCATGTTGACATCAAAGGGGCTCATCTGCCTCAACGGCGTAAGCATGTGGAGGATGGTTTTCCGGCTCATTGCCCTGCCTTCTCTAGTAGGTGCCTCTGCCCAGTTCGAACGCGTGCGGCGCCGCCTCCCGCGTAATCTTCGCTCCCCGGTTCCGGCCGGCGAGGATCCGGATCGTCGTCTGCGTGTCGTGCGGTGCCGCGCGCGCGACGATCCGCTCTGCCGCCGCCTGGGATTCGGCAAAGGCAAAGCCCGTCGGTCCCCAGGAGCTCTGGCCGATGCCGACAGCGCCGCATTCGCCCAGCCGCATGAGCGTTTCCTCCACCGCCGGGCTGGTGAAGCGCCCGCCCTGGGTCGGGGAAAAATAGTCGCCGAGCATCTGCTGGATCGCCGTCACCGCATTGCCGAAGGTCAGGATGTCCCTTTCGATGACGGCGGGCATGATCTCCATCAGCACATGGCGGCAGATCGCCGCCGAATGCGCGGCGGGAAACGGCGCAAGCGTGCGGAAGGCGGTGATTTCCGCGTCTCCGTGGATGCCCTGGCTGCGGCCGTCAAAGACGAGGATGGCGCGCCAGGCGGACGGAAACGGGATGCGGGAGATGACGGTCGGGGTGAGGTCGTCCCGGGCCTTGCCGGCGTCGAAGATGAGACCGCCTTCGTCGAAGGCCGCAATGCCGATCCCCGATCGCCCGCCGCGCCCGAGAAAGGCTGCGTCGGCGCGCACGTCGAACGGCAGGTCGTGCAAGGTCCGCAGTGCTGCGGAGACCGCCAGCGCAAGCTGGGTTCCCGATCCCAGCCCGGCATGGGTGGGAATGGTCTCGAGCACCGTGACCCGGTGGTGGCCGGCAAGGCCGAGCCGGGAGCGGAGTGCGGAGAGGTAGGCGGAGATGCGGGCGCTCTCGTTGCCGTGAACGCTGGTCTCGGCCGCCCTCGTGATCTCCAGCCTGGTCGATATGCCCTCGAGCGGCAGGCCGATGCTGCCGAAACGCGAACTTGCCTTCCCGGGGATATCCAGAAATCCGAGGTGCAAGCGTCCGGGAACTTGAATGGAGACGGAATCCGACATCGGTTCTTTTCTGAACTTTTTGATAATCGGGCCCGCATTTATGGTAGCCTATTTTGTGACCAGCGCAAGCCTGGGCGGGAGCCGGGAGAAAAAGAAGCGAGGAGAAACGGCGATGGGCGAGGAGACGGAACGCAAGCGCGAGCGCGTCTATTCGGAGGAGGAAATCGCAGCCAAACTGCAGGCGGAACTGCCGCATTGGCGCTACGAAAACGGCTGGATCCGCCGCAAGTACAAGACGCATGGCTGGAAATCCACGCTCATGGTCATCAACACGGTCGGGCATCTGGCGGAAGCCGCCTGGCACCATCCCGATCTCAAGGCGTCCTATGCCTGGGTGGAGGTCCTGCTGGTGAATCACGCCGCAAAGGGCGTGACCGACAAGGACTTCGAACTCGCCAGAAAGATCGAGGAGGTCGTGCAATGGCAACCGGGCACGGCGGGCGGCGCGCTTGAGGGCACGCCCAATACCGATCAGCGATTCGCCTACGTCAAATACGACGGCTGATCGGCATTTTTCGCCGGACGGGCTTCACATTTGACGAAGAACGGATAAATTCAGGGCGGCACCAGAAAGTTTCGGAGTGTGATGGTTGCATGGATCGGCAGCCGGACAGTTCCTTTGTCGGCAGCGATCGAGCAGGCGGCAAAGCTTTTGGCGACAAGCCGCTGCCCCGTATTCTCCCTCGATTCGGATATCCATGGATGCCGTAGCCTGATCGCGCTGGCGGAGCGCGTCGGGGCGACCTACGATCACGTGCATGGCCGCGATCTCGTCCACGAGGTCGCGCTTCACACCGATATCGGCGGCTTCTTTGCGACCGCGACGGAGGTACGGCGTCGCGCCGACCTCGTCGCCATCGTCGGCGACGTTCCGCCTGTCCACCACGATCTGCTCTCCTCGCTTGCGGCGACCGGACCGGACTTGGCCGGCAAGGGCCGGCGGCGCTGGTATCAGATCGAGGGCAGGGCGGCGTCCGCAGGTGGCCGGCGGCCGCTGCGCGGTCCGAAGGCCGTCCGGGTGGGGTCGCCCGATCTTCCCGTCGATGCCGTACTCGGGATCCTCAGGGCTTCGCTCTCTGGAAAAAAGGTATCCGCCACGTTCGCCAACGCCGATGCCTTCCTCGGCGCCCTGGCAAAGGCCCGCTTTCCGGTCTTCGTCGTCTCGCACCTGACCGACGTCCCCGCTCTGGCGATGCTGCAGGGCCTGCTGGCCGACATCAACAGGACGCAGCGCGCGACGGCACTTTTCCTGCCGTCCGACGACGATGCCTGGGGCATGGTGCTGGCGTCGACCTGGATGACCGGCTTCCCGCCGCGCACCGGCTTTTCGACCGGCGCGCCGGTCTACGATCCGTGGCTTTGCGACGTGGACCGGATGATTGCACAGAAGGAGGCGGACCTGCACGTGTGGGTCTCGGAGCGCGACGAGGCGCCGCCCGCCAGGCGCGGCGGCCCGCCGACGATTGCGCTGGTGAGGGGCGAACGGCCCGTCGCCGGTGCGGCGGCCACCATCCGGATCGGCAAGGCCGGGCTCGACCATGACGGTGTCGTCTATTCGAGCCGGATCGGAACCTTGCGATCCGTGCCGGCGGAGGCGCCCTCCGACCTTCCCAGCGTCCGCGCGGTCGTGGACCAGTTCCAGCATGCCCTGACGGGCCAGGACATGCCATGCTGATCCGTCTTGCCGGTGGAGACGTGGTGGATCCGGTCAACGGCCCGGCCGGCAGGCGCGACGTCTGGATCAAGGACGGCGTCATCGTCGAAAGGCCGGCCTCGAAGCGGGCCGAGAGGACCTATGACGTTTCCGGCTGCATCGTCATGGCCGGGGCGATCGACATCCATTCCCATATCGGCGGCGGCAACGTGAACACGGCGCGTCTCCTGCTGCCGGAACAGCATGCGGCCCACCTCAGGCGCCCGGCGCATACGCCGCTGTCGAACGCCGGATGGTCGACCTTCAATACCGGCTGCCTCTACGCGAAGATGGGCTTCACCACCGTGGTCGAGCCGGCCATGTCGCCTTCGAGCGCGCTGCATACCCACATGGAGCTCGCCGACATCCCGATCATCGACAAGGCGACGCTCGCGATCCTCGGCAACGACGATTTCCTGCTGTCGATGATCCGCGACAACGCCTCGACGGCGATGATCGACGACTATGTCGCCTGGACCGTGTCGACGTCGCGGGCGCTCGGCGTGAAGGTCATCAACGCCGGTGCCGCCGCCGCCTTCAAGGAAAATGTCCGCCGCTTCTCCTTCGACGACGTCGTTCCGTCCTACGGGGTCAGTTCCCGCAGGATCGTGGAGACGCTGCAGGCCTCCGTCGGCCGTCTCGGGGTTCCCCATCCCCTCCATGTCCATGCCAACAACCTCGGTATCGCGGGCAATGCCACGACGGCAGCCGAGACGATCCGCGCGGCGGATGGTCGCCCGCTTCATCTCGCCCACCTGCAGTTCTACGGCTACGGCACCGAAGGCAAGCGCGGCTTCTCGTCCGAGGCGGCCCGTCTCGCCGAACTGGTCAACGAGAATGCTGATGTGACGATCGATGTCGGCCAGGTGATGTTCGGCCAGACCGTGACGATCTCCTCGGACGTGACGCGGCAATATTCGGGAATGCGGACCGCCAACCCGAAGAAGTCCATCCTCATCGACGGCGACGGCAACGGCGGCGGCATCGTGCCCTATCGCTATCGCCCGGACTATTACGGCTCGCTGCAATGGGCGGTGGGACTGGAGCTGTTCCTGCTGATCAACGACCCCTGGCGAGTCTTCTTCACCACCGACCATCCGAACGGCGCGCCGTTCACCGCCTATCCGGACCTGTTCGAGCTTTTGATGCGCCGCGACGCCCGCGAAGCGAAGATGGCCGAACTCGACAAGTCCGCTTTGGAACTGACCACGCTCGCCTCGATCTCCCGCGAATATACGCTGGACGAGATCGCCGTCATGACGCGCGGAGCCCCCGCAAAGCTGCTCGGGCTCGACGACCGCGGTCACCTCGGCCCCGGCGCGATCGCCGATATCGCCGTCTACCGGAAGGGGCAGGACGTCAGCAAGATGTTCGCCGACGCCGCGCTGGTGTTCAAGAACGGCGATCTCGTCGTCGAGGATGGCGTCGTCACGCATTATCGCTGGGGAAAGACGCTTCGCCTCAATCCGCCCCCCGACAAGGGGATCGTCAGGCGCATGCAGGCCTATCACGAGGATCGCTACGGGCTGTCGCTCGACTGGTTCACCTTCCCGGAAACGGCGATTGCCCGCGAAAACCCCTTTGCGGAGGTCGCATGCAGGAGCTGACGCGCAACGGCATCACGATCGATGACACCTTCGCCGAGGCGTTCGGCATGCGCGCGACCGCGATCATCATCACGGCGCCGACGCTGAAATGGGCGCGCCAGGCGGCGATCACCATGACGGGCTTCGCCACCTCGGTCATCGGCTGCGGCTGCGAGGCCGCCATCGATATCGACATCCCCGCCTCGAAGACGCCGGACCGTCGCCCGGGCTGCCGGGTGATGATCTTCGCGATGGGAACGGACGAGCTGCAGAAGCAGTTGAAGACGAGGCTGGGCCAATGCGTCCTCACCTCACCCGGCAGCGCCTGTTTCGCAGGGCTGAAGGGAACCGCGTCGCTCGATCTCGGCTCGTCGCTGCGCTATTTCGGCGACGGCTGGCAGGTCTCGAAGAAGTTCGGCGGCAGGCACTACTGGCGCGTGCCGGTCATGGACGGCGAATTCCTGTGCGAGGCGAAGACCGGTCTGACGAAGGAGGCGGTCGGCGGCGGAAACTTCCTGCTGCTCGCCGCCGATGCCGGAAAGGCGCTGGCGGCTGCCGAACGCGCGGTGGCGGCGATCGAGAAGGTCCCCGGCGCGATCATGCCGTTCCCCGGCGGCATCGTGCGGTCCGGCTCGAAGGTGGGCGGCAAGTACAAGGGCATGATGGCCTCGACCAACGACGCCTATGCGCCGACCCTGCGCGGCGTCGTCAAGAGCGCGCTCGGCCCGGAGATCAACGCCGTGCTGGAGGTCGTGATCGACGGGGAAACGAACGACGCCGTGGCCGCGGCGATGCGGGCGGGGCTGAAGGCCGTCATCGATTTCGGCCCCAGGCGCGGCGCCCTGCGCATCAGCGCCGGAAACTACGGCGGCAAGCTCGGCAAGTTCCACTATCACCTGAAGGACCTCCTGCCATGACGCCGCTGACCTTCACCCTGCAGTCCGAGCCGGAGGAGCGGCTCGACCTGTCGGGCCTGACCCCCGACAGGCTTGCCGGGATGACGTCCGCCGAAATCGGAAAACTGCGGGTCGGAACCAGTCGGCATCCGGCAGCGGCAGGGGATGTCTTCAAGATCACCGGCAAGGATGCCGAAAACATCGTCTTTGCCGGCGGCAGCGGACGTTTCGACTTCCTCGGGGCGGAGATGACGGCGGGGCGGATCCGCGTCGCCGGCGATGTCGGGGCCCGTGCCGGCCGCCGCATGGCCGGCGGCCTGCTGAAGATTGAAGGCAAGGCGGGCCTGCAGGCCGGCTCCGGCATGAAGAACGGGCGCATCGACATCGACGGCGATGCCGGCGAGGGCGTCGGCGGACCGATGGCGGGCGAAATCCACGGCATGTCCGGCGGCCTGATCGTCGTGCGCGGCAAGGCCGGCGATCGTCCCGGCGAGAGGATGCGGCGCGGGATCATCGCGCTCCTGAAGGGATGCGGCGACCATGCCGGTCTCGGTATGGTCGCCGGCACGATCGTCGCCACCGGCCGCGTCGGCCGCTACCCCGGTCACCTGATGAAGCGCGGCTCGCTGCTGTTCGACCGCAGGCCGGCCGAGCTGTCGCCCACCTTCATCGACTGCGGCCGCGTCGAGATCGGCTTTCCGGTCCTGTTCGACCGCTACCTGATGGAGGAGGGGATCCTCGACCGGCCGCTGCTCGGCGCAAGACCCTTCCGCTTCGGCGGGGACAATGCCGTGTTGGGCAAGGGCGAAATCATGTTTGCAAGAGGTTGAGCCGTGATCGCCCCGTTAACGCAAGTCGCGCAAAAGTGTGCAGCGGTTTTGCGACGACGACATGCGTAAAATCAAAGGACTAAAGCACCGGAGCGAATCTGAAAGATCGCGACGTGCTTTAGGGATCGCGCGACGATCCTCAGCGGGGCTGCTGCAGCATCGGATAGAGCTTGTCGAAGAAGGGCAGGCATTGCGCGCCTCGCTCCCGCAGGAAGACCTGAAAGGCGTTCATGGCGGGAGAGACGGTCCTGTCCGTCCGCATCACCGAGAACCATTGCCGGCGGATCGGCATGCCGATGACGTCCAGGGTGACGAGTTTGCCGAACTCCAGCTCCATGGCGATGGTATGCGCCGAGATGAAGGCGATGCCGAGGCCCGCCATGACGGCCTGCTTGATCGTCTCGTTCGACGACATCTCGGTGCCCAGATCGTCGATCCGGCCCGGGATCTCCCCCAGGAAGATCTCCAGCGAGATGCGCGTGCCCGATCCGGGCTCGCGGACGAGGAAATGTTCTTTCGCGATTTCCTCCTTGGTGATGTCGTGCTTCCTGGCCAGCGGATGATCCGGCGGGGCGATCATCACCAGCGGATGGTCGCCGAACACTGCCGAGTGCAGCGGCAGGTCCTTGGGCGGGCGCCCCATCAGCGCGATGTCCAGGTCGTGGTTCCTCAGCTTCGTCACGATCTCGGCCCTGTTGCCGATCGACAGCGAGACGGCGATGCCGGGATGGCTCTTGCGAAAGGTGGCCATCAGGTTCGGCGCAAAATATTTCGCCGTCGAGACGACGCCGAGCGCGAGCGAGCCGCTGCGCACCTCCTTGATGGCGTCGATCTCGTCATCCAGCTGGCGCAGCCTTTCCTCGATCGAGCGCACCGCGTCGATGAAGGCGAGGCCGGCCGCCGTCGGGCGCAGGCCGTCGCTGGTCCGGTCGAAAAGGATGATCCCCGCGTCCTCCTCGAGCTGCTTGAGCTGGATCGTGATGGCGGACGGCGTCAGCCCGAGCATATTCGCGGCCCGGACGATCGTCCCGTGCCTGCCGATTTCCTGCGTCGCCCGCAGGTGCCTGAGCGTGAGGTTCTTCATGCGGAGAACTTAGGAAATTTTACGACGCAGGTAAACAGATTAAATTTTACTTAGCTCCTGTTTCTTGGTTCGATGACGGCATGTCCGAAGCAGTGAGGAGCGGGCAGGGAGGTAGGCCATGACGTCGCTGACACTAGACGCCTTTTTGGAATCCCACGCCGCAGGCGGTGCGCCGCTCGGCGAAGCCGTCGCCCTCACGGTCCGGCGACTGGCCGCTGCGGCGGTCACCCTGTGCGGCACCATCGGCCAGGGATCGCTCGGCATGGGGCCGCCCGGCAAGGCCTTTGCCGGAGGGAACGGCATGGCCGGCCCGAGCGGCGACGTTCCGAAGGAACTCGACCTTCTGGCCGACGCCCTCTTCATGGATGCCATGCGGCGGGCGCCTGTTTGCGTCTACGCGTCCGAGGAACTCGAGGACGCCGCCCTGCTGGACCCGGCGGCCCCGCTCGCGGTGGCCATCGATCCCCTGGATGGCTCCTCGAACATCGACATCAACGCCCCGATCGGGACCATCTTCTCCATCCTCCCAAAGGCTGGCGATCCGGTCGGCGAGCGCAGCGCCTCCTTCTTCCAGGGAGGAGACGCCCAGCTCGCCGCCGGCTTTTTCATCTATGGCCCGCAGCTGGCGCTGGTGCTCAGCGTCGGCAGCGGCACCCACGTCTTCGTCTTCTCCCCGGCCGGCGGCGTGTTCGCCCAGGTCCACGAAGGCCTGGCCATTCCGGCGCGGACGCAGGAATTCGCGATCAACACGGCCAACTACCGCCATTGGGACGAGGCCGTCCGGCTCTACGTCGACGATTGCCTGAAGGGCACGGAAGGGCCGCGCGAGCGGGAATTCAACATGCGCTGGGTCGCGGCCGTCGCCGCCGACGCCTACCGCATCCTCGTTCGCGGCGGCGTCTATCTCTATCCCGGTGACGGGCGCAGGGGCTATGCGGAAGGCCGGCTCCGGCTGGTCTACGAGGCCAGCCCCATCGCCTTCCTCATCGAGCAGGCCGGCGGCGCCGCCACCGACACGATCAATCGCATCCTCGACCTGACGCCGCGGAGCCTGCACCAGCGCGTTCCCCTCGTCTTCGGCTCGGCGCGCGAGGTGGCCCGCATCGGTCGCTACCATGCCGAACCCAGCAATATCGCCGAGCGGGCGCCGCTCTTCAGCAACCGCGGCCTCTTCAGGGCCTGATCGGAGGAACGGCAATGTCGACACGGCATCCCATCATTTCGATCACCGGTTCGTCCGGCGCCGGGACCACTTCGGTCAAGAACATCTTCGAGCAGATTTTCCGCCGCGAGAAGATCGAGGCGGCCTTCATCGAGGGCGACGCGTTTCACCGCTACGACCGGCAGGCCATGAAGGAGAAGGTCGCCGAGGAGGAGCGGAACGGCAACCCGAACTTCACCCATTTCAACGCCGAGGCCAATGAACTGGAGATCCTCGAGGCCGTCTTCGAGGAATATGGCCGGAACGGCACCGGCCGCACCCGCACCTACATCCACGACGAGCAGGAGGCCGCCCGCTACGATGTCCCTCCGGGGAGCTTCACGAAATGGCGCGATTTCGGGCCGAGCGACCTGCTCTTCTACGAAGGGCTGCACGGATGCGCGGTGACCGACAAGGTCAATCTCGCCCGCCATGCCGATCTGAAGATCGGCGTCGTGCCGGTCATCAATCTCGAATGGATCCAGAAGATCCACCGCGACCGGGAAGCGCGCGGCTATTCCACCGAGGCGGTCATGGACGTCATCCTGCGCCGCATGCCGGACTATGTCCGCTACATCACGCCGCAGTTCACGCAGACCGACATCAACTTCCAGCGGGTGCCGATCGTCGACACCTCCAATCCCTTCATCGCGCGCTGGATACCGACCCCTGACGAATCGATGCTGGTCATCCGCTTCGCCAGGCCCCGCGGCATCGATTTTCCCTATCTGCTGTCGATGATCCACGACTCGTTCATGTCGCGCGCCAACTCCATCGTGGTGCCGGGAAACAAGCTCGATCTCGCCATGCAACTGATCCTGACACCCCTGATCATGCAACTGATCGAGCGCAAGACCCGCGCCTCGTGAGGAGGAAAGCCATGAATTCGCAATTGCAGCTGCAGGAAGAAGCCGCGCCCGCGGCCGTGACCGAAACCGACATGGCCAATGCGATCCGCGCGCTCGCCATGGACGGTGTCCAGAAGGCCAATTCCGGTCATCCGGGCATGCCGATGGGCATGGCGGACGTCGCCACCGTTCTGTTCGGCCGCTTCATCAAGCTCGATCCGGCCCATCCCGACTGGCCCGATCGCGATCGCTTCGTCCTGTCGGCCGGCCACGGCTCGATGCTGCAATATGCCCTTCACTACCTGATCGGCTACGAGGACATGACGGTCGAGGAACTGCGGCGGTTCCGCCAGCTCGGCGCCAGGACCGCCGGCCATCCGGAATACGGCCACGCCCTCGGCATCGAGACGACGACCGGCCCGCTGGGCCAGGGCATCGCCACCGCCGTCGGCATGGCGCTTGCGGAACGGATCGCCAATGCCCGCCATGGCGACGGGCTCGTCGATCACCATACCTACGTCATCGCCGGCGACGGCTGCCTGCAGGAAGGCATCAGCCACGAAGCGATCGACCTCGCTGGCCATCTGAAGCTGTCGCGGCTGATCGTCCTCTGGGACAACAATTCCATCTCGATCGACGGGCCCACCAGCCTCTCGACCTCGATGAACCAGCTCGCCCGTTTCGAGGCGGCAGGCTTCGACGTGCAGGACATCGACGGCCACGATTTCGATGCGATCGGCCGGGCGATCGCCCGGGCACGCACGTCGAGCAAGCCGTCGTTCATCTCGTGCCGGACGATCATCGGCAAGGGCGCGCCCAACCTGCAGGGGTCGGAAAAGACCCATGGGGCGCCGCTCGGCGAAAGTGAGGTCGCCGCCACGAAGCGGGAACTGGGCTGGGATCATGCCCCGTTCGAGGTTCCCGAGGCCATTCTGGAGCGCTGGAGCGAAGTTTCCGCGCGCGGGGCCGCTGAGCGGCGCGCATGGCTGGACCGGGTTGCCGCTGCTCCGGATGGCACAGCGTTCCTGAAGACCATCGACCGGGACGTTCCGGCATCGCTGTTCGACGCGCTTGCCGCGTTCCGGAGGCAGCATCGGGAGAGCGCGACCAAGGTCGCCACCCGCAAGGCTTCGGAGATGGTGCTCGGCGTCGTCAACGCCGCGACCGACCTGACGATCGGCGGCTCGGCCGACCTGACCCATTCCAACCTGACGCTGACGGCGGGAATGGGCGCGATCCGGCCGGGGAGCTACGCCGGCCGCTACATCCACTACGGCATCCGCGAGCACGCCATGGCGGCTGCGATGAACGGGCTGGCCCTGCACGGCGGCTTCATTCCCTATGGCGGCACCTTCCTCGTCTTCTCCGACTACGCCCGCGGCGCGATCCGCCTGTCGGCGCTGATGGGGCAGCAGGTGGTCTACGTGATGACGCATGATTCGATCGGGCTTGGCGAGGACGGCCCGACCCATCAGCCGGTCGAGCATCTGGCGATGCTGCGGGCGACGCCCGATCTCAACGTCTTCCGCCCCTGCGACATCGTCGAGACGGCGGAATGCTGGGAACTGGCCCTGAAGGAACGCGATCGTCCGAGCGTGCTGGTGCTATCGCGCCAGAACCTGCCGGTGTGCCGAGAGGCCGATAGCGAGGAAAACCTTTCTGCGCGTGGCGCCTATCTGCTGCGCGCGACCTCGGAACCACCTTCAGTCACCCTCCTCGCGACCGGTTCCGAGGTCGAAATCGCCTGTGCCGCCGCCGATGCGCTCGCGTCCGGACACGGCATCGCCGCGGCGGTGGTCTCCATGCCCTGCTGGGAGCTTTTCGAGCGGCAGTCGCCCGCCTATCGCAAGGCGGTCCTTGGGACCGCGCCAAGGATCGGTATCGAGGCCGCCGCCCGCCTCGGCTGGGACCGCTATCTCGGCGAGGACGGCGTCTTCGTCGGCATGACGGGCTTCGGCGCCAGCGCGCCGGCATCCGATCTCTACGCACATTTCGGCATCACCGCCGGGGCCGTCGTGGAGACGGCGCTCGAACTTGTCGCCCGGGCGTCGGGCTCGGACCGCACGGATCGGTAGAAAAGGAGCAGAACCATGGCCCGCATCACACTACGCCAGCTGCTCGATCACGCAGCGGCATACGGATATGGCGTTCCGGCCTTCAACATCAACAACATGGAGCAGGGCCTCGCGGTGATGGAGGCGGCGGTCGCCTGCGACGCGCCCGTCATCCTCCAGGCTTCGAAGGGCGCGCGCTCCTATGCGAAGGACATCATGCTGGCGCGCATGATCGAGGCGCTGACGGAGATCTACCCGGCCATTCCCGTCTGCATCCATCAGGATCACGGCAGCGACGAGGCGACCTGCATGACGGCGATCCGCCACGGCTTCACCTCCGTCATGATGGACGGTTCCCTCGAAGCGGACGCGAAGACGCCGGCCTCCTATGAGTACAATGTCGAGATCACCGGGCGGGTGGCGCGCATCGCCCATTGGGTGGGCGTCTCGGTCGAAGGCGAGCTTGGTGTTCTCGGTTCGCTGGAGAGCGGAACCGGCGCCGCGGAGGATGGCCATGGTGCCGAGGGCGTGCTCTCGCACGACCAGCTCCTGACCGATCCGGATCAGGCCGTCGATTTCGTCGCCCGCACCGGCGTCGACGCGCTGGCGATCGCCTGCGGCACCTCGCACGGCGCCTACAAGTTCACCCGGGCGCCGGACGGCGGCATCCTGGCGATGGACGTGATCGAGGAGATCCACCGCAAGCTGCCGAACACCCATCTCGTCATGCACGGCTCCTCCTCGGTGCCGCAGGAGATGCAGGATGTCATCAACCGCTTCGGCGGAAGGATGCCGCAGACCTGGGGTGTTCCCGTCGATGAAATCGAACGCGGCATCCGCCACGGCGTCCGCAAGGTCAACATCGATACCGACTGCCGCATGGCGATGGCCGGGCAGTTCCGCCGGATCGCGGCCGAGCACCCGGAGGAGTTCGACCCGCGCAAGTTCCTGAAACCGGCGATGGACGCCATGCGCAATCTCTGCCGCGACCGCTTCGAGCGGTTCGGCGCGGCGGGCAACGCCTCGAAGATCAAGGTCGTCCCGCTGGACGAGATGGCCAGACGCTACGCCAAAGGCGACCTCGATCCGCAGACCACAACCGCGAAAGCCGCCTGAGCGGCGGTCCAGAACGACAGCGAAAGGACCAGGCCATGGACAGCAAATCCCAGACCGTCAAGGGTGCGGCGCGCTACAGATCCGGCGTCATGGAATACCGGAAGATGGGCTATTGGGAGCCCGACTACGAGCCGAAGGACACCGATGTGATCGCAGTCTTCCGGATCACGCCGCAGGACGGCGTCGATCCGGTCGAGGCGGCGGCGGCCGTCGCTGGCGAATCTTCCACCGCCACCTGGACGGTGGTCTGGACCGACCGGCTGACGGCGAGCGAGAAGTACCGCGCCAAGGCCTATCGGCTCGATCCCGTGCCCAATGCGGAAGGGCAGTACTTTGCCTACATCGCCTATGACCTCGACCTGTTCGAGCCGGGTTCGATCGTCAACCTCAGCGCCTCGATCATCGGCAACGTCTTCGGCTTCAAGCCGCTGAAGGCGCTGCGGCTGGAGGACATGCGCTTCCCCGTCGCCTATGTGAAGACCTTCCAGGGACCCGCGACCGGCATCGTTGTCGAGCGCGAGCGGCTGGACAAGTTCGGCCGTCCGCTGCTCGGGGCGACGGTGAAGCCGAAGCTCGGGCTCTCGGGACGCAATTACGGCCGCGTCGTCTACGAGGCGCTCAAGGGCGGGCTCGATTTCACCAAGGACGACGAGAACATCAACTCGCAGCCCTTCATGCACTGGCGCGAGCGCTTCCTCTACTGCATGGAGGCGGTGAACAAGGCGCAGGCCGAGACCGGCGAGGTCAAGGGCACCTACCTGAACGTGACCGCCGCCACCATGGAGGACATGTACGAGCGCGCCGAATTCGCCCGGGAGCTCGGCTCGAACATCGTCATGATCGATCTCGTGATCGGCTACACGGCGATCCAGTCGATGGCGAAATGGGCTCGCCGCAACGACATGATCCTGCATCTCCATCGCGCCGGTCATTCCACCTATACCCGGCAGAAGACGCATGGCGTCTCCTTCCGCGTCATCGCCAAATGGATGCGCCTTGCCGGCGTCGACCACATCCATGCCGGCACCGTCGTCGGCAAGCTGGAGGGCGATCCCGCCACGACCCGCGGCTACTACGACGTCTGCCGCGAGGACTTCAATCCGATGCGGCTGGAGAACGGCATCTTCTTCGACCAGCATTGGGCCTCGCTCAACCGGATGATGCCGGTCGCCTCCGGCGGCATCCATGCCGGGCAGATGCACCAGCTCCTGGACCTGCTCGGCGAGGACGTCGTGCTGCAGTTCGGCGGTGGCACGATCGGCCATCCGATGGGGATCGCCGCCGGCGCCACGGCCAACCGCGTCGCGCTCGAATGCATGGTGCTCGCCCGCAACGAGGGCAGAGACATCGTGCAGGAAGGCCCGCAGATCCTGCGCGACGCCGCACGCCACTGCCAGCCCCTGCAGCAGGCGCTCGACGTCTGGAAGGACGTGACCTTCGACTACACCTCCACCGACACGCCGGACTTCGTTCCGACGGCCACCGCAGCAGAATAGGAGACGCGACATGCACATCACCCAGGGAGCATTCTCGTTCCTGCCGCCGCTGACGGACGAACAGATCGCCAGGCAGGTGCAGTACTGCATCGACAAGGGCTGGGCCGTGAGCCTCGAATTCACCGACGACCCGCATCCCCGCAACACCTACTGGGACATGTGGGGCCACCCGATGTTCGACAATCCCGACGCCGCCGCGCTGATGCTGGAACTGAAGGCCTGCCGCAAGGTCTATGGCGACCGGTACATCCGCCTCGTCGCCTTCGACAGCAGTCACGGGTGGGAATCCGTCCGCCTCTCCTTCATCGTCAACCGGCCCGCGGTCGAGCCGGGCTTCCGCCTGGAACGGCAGGAGACCGCGGGCAGGGGCATCCGCTACACCACGCGTTCCTATGCCGCAGGCCGGCCGGCGGGGGAACGTTATGGCTGAGGCGCAACCCATCATGCGAGAGGTCGATGACGTAAAGCTCTCCGCCATCGACCTCAGGGCGGAATATGCCGAATCGGGTGTCGAGGCCGTGCTGGACGAACTCGACCGCACGCTCATCGGTCTCAAGCCGGTCAAGCAGCGGATCAAGGAGACGGCGGCGCTGCTCCTGGTCGAACGCGCGCGCAAGCGTCTCGGCCTCGCCCATGAAACGCCGACGCTGCACATGTGCTTCAGCGGCAATCCGGGAACGGGAAAGACGACCGTCGCCCTGCGCATGGCCGATCTGCTCCACCGCCTCGGCTATATCCGCAAGGGGCACCTGGTCTCGGTGACGCGCGACGATCTGGTGGGCCAGTATATCGGCCATACCGCGCCGAAGACGAAGGAGATCCTGAAAAAGGCGATGGGCGGCGTCCTCTTCATCGACGAGGCCTACTATCTCTACCGGCAGGAGAACGAGCGCGACTACGGCCAGGAGGCCATCGAAATCCTCCTGCAGGTGATGGAACATCAGCGCGAGGATTTCGTCGTCATCCTGGCGGGATACGGCGACCGGATGGAGCGGTTCTTCGAGAGCAATCCGGGATTTCGCTCGCGCATCGCCCACCACATCGACTTTCCGGACTATGCCGACGACGAACTGCTTTCGATCGCAGACGTGATGCTCGAAAAGCAGAACTACGGCTTCGACGCCGAAGGGCGGGCCGCCATGGAGCAATACATCGCGCTTCGCCGCCGCCAGCCGCATTTCGCCAATGCGCGTTCCATCCGCAACGCGCTCGATCGCGCACGCCTGCGCCAGGCGAACCGGCTGTTCGAGACGTCCGACGGGCCGATCGGCGCCGATACGCTGTCCACCATCGTCGCCGCCGACATCAGGGCCAGCCGCATCTTCCGGAATGAGGCAGGACAAGAGAGCGAGGCGAGACAGCTGGAGGGCGCATCATGAGCGGACGAACGATCATCGCGCCGTCCATCCTGTCGGCGGATTTCTCGCGGCTGGGCGAAGAGGTCGAAAACGTCGTCGCAGCCGGGGGCGACTGGATCCACCTCGACGTGATGGACGGCCATTTCGTGCCCAACATCACCTTCGGGCCGCCGGTGGTGAAATCCATCCGCAACCGGACGGATGCCGTCTTCGACTGCCACCTGATGATCGCGCCGGCGGATCCCTATATCGCCGCCTTCGCGGAGGCAGGTTGCGATATCATCACGGTTCACGCGGAAGCCGGACCGCATCTCGACCGGACGCTGCAGGCGATCCGCAATCTCGGCAAGAAGGCGGGCGTCTCGCTCAATCCGTCGACGCCCGAAAGCGCCATTGAATACGTGCTCGACCGCCTCGATCTCATCCTGCTGATGACCGTCAACCCCGGCTTCGGCGGGCAGGCCTTCATTCCGGCGGTCGTGGAGAAGGTGCGCCGCGTGGCGGGGATGATCGGCGACCGGCCGATCCATATCGAAATCGACGGCGGCGTCACGCCCGAGACCGCGCCCCTGGTCTCGGCCGCCGGTGCCGACGTGCTGGTGGCGGGCTCCGCCATCTTCAAGACAAACGACGCGTCGGCCTATGCCGGCAATATCGAAGCGATCCGGCGGCAGGCCGACAAGGCGCTGACACGTCGGGCGGCCTGACACGGATCATGGAGGTTCAGACGGACGACGGGGCTGCCGGGAAACCGGCAGCCCCGCATCTCATTGCTTCGTCGAGAACTGCTCGAGATAGGCCAGGAGATTGCTGAGGTCTTCTTCCTTCTTCAGGCCGGCAAAGGCCATCTTGGTGCCTTTGACCTTTGCCTTGGGATTGTGAAGGTACTCGCGCAACGATGCCTCGTCCCATTTGAGACCGGCCTTGCCTGCCTCGACCATCGCCTTGGAATAGGTGAAGCCGGGATGGGTGCCGGCGACCCTGTCGATCACGTTCATCAGAGACGGACCGATCTTGTTCTTGTCCGTCTCGGCGTCATGACAGGCCTTGCACTTGTTGAACACGGTTGCACCCGCGGTGGCATCGCCCTCCTGGGCATTGACCCCGCAGGCAGTAAAGATCGCAACTGATACGCCGATCAGAAGGACACGACAGTTCATATTCTTTCCTCATCTCGCCAAGGGTGCCCTTTGACGACGGCAGGTGCCAGGTTTCCTCCTCCGGCGCCGGCCAGTTCGGATCGCGCGACTTTCCGCATCGGGGCATCCAGTCGCGCGATCCGTTCGAAAAAGTGACCTGCCGGGGAGTGCAAGTCAACCCTCGAACACCCTCCGGCCTCGTCATTGGCGGCACAAATCGGAAGTTGCGATTGACTGGCAGACGCGATGCTCCTAACCTCGTGACGCTCTCTTCCAGGCACCGGAAGAAGACGCGATTAACTGGCGGTTGCATCTGCGATCGCGGGGCAGGGGAAACGGCTGCGGCGAGCCCGCCAGTCAAAAGGTGCACTATGTCGTTCATCGAACTCGTTCTGACGATCTGCCTTGCGGACAAGCCTGCGAGCTGCCGCGAGGAAAATCTCCATTTCGAAGACATGGGAGGCCCGGTGACCTGCATGCTCCAGGCGCCGCCGCGGATTGCGAAATGGTCTGCGGAGCACCCGAAATTGCGCGTCGTCAAGTGGCGCTGCGAATACGCGTCGGAGGGGCGCGACATCTGAAATCGAATCGCATGGGAGGAACGGGTGGGAGGCTGCATCGGCCGATCGTTTCGGATCGCATTATCGTTGTTGTTGGTGGCATTTTTCGCGCAGACGGCAGGGCAGGCCGCGGCCGCCGAGGTCGTGCGCGTCGGCGTACTCAAGTTCGGGACCGTGAGTTGGGAACTCGATACGATCAAGCGGCACAAGCTCGATGAAAAACACGGGATCACTTTGGAGGTGCAGGCCTTCGCCGGCGAGGACGCGACGAATGTCGCCCTGATGGCCGGATCGGTCGACGTGATCGTCTCGGACTGGCTGTGGGTCTCGCGGCAGCGCGCCACGGGGCTGGACCTGACCTTCGTGCCCTATTCGACCGCGGTCGGAGCCATCATGGTGCCGCCCGATTCGCCGATCGGCAGTCTCGCCGACCTGGCCGGCAAGACGATCGGCGTCGCCGGCGGCCCCCTCGACAAGAACTGGCTGCTGATCCAGGCGATGGCGAAGAAGGACCACGCCACCGATCTGGCGACGGCCAGCACGATCGCCTATGGCGCACCGCCCTTGCTGACGGAGAAGGTGCAGCAGGGCGAACTCGATGCGGTCCTCAATTTCTGGAACTATTGCGCCCGCCTGGAGGCGAAGGGGTTCCGCCGGCTGGTCAGCGGTCAGGAGGCCGCCGCCGCCCTCGGCGCCGCCGGGCCGATCGTCGCCCTCGGATATGTCTTCCACGATGCCTGGGCCAAGGACAGCCCGGCCGCAATCGGAGGCTTCGTCAAGGCCAGCGCCGATGCGAAGGCGCTTCTCGAAAGGTCCGACGAGGAGTGGGACCTGCTTGCCCCGTTGATCCCCGGCGACGAGGCCGAACGCAGGGTCATGCGCGATCGCTACCGGGAGGGCATCCCCAGGGGCTCCCGGGAGGATGCGGAAAGGGACGCCGCAGCGCTCTACAAGGTCCTTGCGGGCATCGGCGGCGAGGAGCTGGTTGGGCCTTCCAGGGAACTGGCGCCGGGGACGTTCTGGAGGATGCAGTAGGTGAGTTCGTTCTTGCTCGGTACGTCGTCACAGGGGCGAACGGACAAGGCTGCACCGGGACGAAACTGGGGGCCGTTGCTGACGGTCGCAGCCTCGATCGTCGTCCTGGCCGTCGCCTGGCAACTGACGGCGACCCTGTGGCCTAGCCGTGCCTTCCCGCCGCCCCTCGACGTCCTGCGCGTCATGATCCGGGAGACGGCCAGCGGGGAGATCCCCTATCATCTGGCGATCACCCTGTGCCGCGTGGCCGCCGCGTTCCTGCTCGCCATCGTGATCGGCTCGGCGATCGGCATATTTCTCGGAAGCCACCCGCGGGCGGACCGGTTTCTCGACCCCTGGGTCATTCTCTCGCTGAACGTTCCCGCACTGGTCGTCATCGTTCTCGCCTATATCTGGTTCGGGCTGAACGAGGTCGCCGCCATCGGCGCCGTGGCATTCAACAAGATTCCCAATGTCATCGTCACGATGCGGGAGGGGACCCGTGCGCTCGACCTGCGCTATGCGGACATGGCGAAGGTCTACCGGTTCGGGGCGTTCGCGCGCCTGCGCCACGTCCTGCTGCCGCAATTGCAGCCCTATCTGGCCGCGGCCTCCCGCTCGGGCATTTCGCTGATCTGGAAGATCGTGCTCGTCGTCGAACTGCTCGGCCGGTCGAACGGTGTCGGCTTCCAGATCAATCTCTATTTTCAGCTCTTCGATGTCGCCGCCATCCTGGCCTACACGCTGGCCTTCGTCTGCGTGATGCTCTTGATCGAAATTCTTCTGGTGCAGCCCCTTGAACACGCTTCAACCCGTTGGCGCAGACGCGCGACTTGAAATCGAAATCCGCCGCAAGTCCTTCGAGGCGTCCAGGGGCGGCAGCATCGATGTCCTGCACGATCTCGACTTCGCGGTCGAGCAGAACGAATTCGCCTGCCTCATCGGCCCCTCCGGCTGCGGCAAGACCACGACGTTGCGATTGCTTCTCGGCCTGGACCGCGATTTCGAAGGGCGCATCAAGCTGCCGGGGGCAGGGGAGCCGCGCATCGGCATGGTCTTTCAGGAGCCGGTCCTGCTGCCCTGGCGGACCGTCGAGGAGAACGTGCGCCTCGCCCTGCCGAAGGCCCTGCACGGCAGGAGCCTCGATCACCTGTTCGATGCGCTCGGCCTGGGCAAGATGCGCGCCTTCTATCCCGGCGAACTGTCGCTGGGGCTGGCGCGTCGCGCCGCCCTGGCCCGGGCGCTGGCGATCGAGCCGGATCTGCTGGTGCTCGACGAGCCCTTCGTCTCCCTCGACGAGGCGACCGCGCAGCAGCTTCGCCATCTCCTGCTCCAGGTATGGTCGGAGCGTCCGACGACGGTGCTGATGGTGACGCATAACCTGCAGGAGGCGATCATGCTGGCCGACCGGATCATCGTCTTGTCGCCGCGCCCCTCCCATGTCGTCGGGTCGTTCCTGATCCGGGTTCCGCGGCAATCCCGCAACGCGCAGGTGCGCAGCGACATCCTGCGCTCTTTCCACGAACGGTTCCCGACGCAGCTTTGACGCAGTGGCACAAGACCACGCCGCGATTTGCGACGACCACAGGCGCGAATCGGAGGACCCCGATGCGCCCCGGGACCGGTCGCTACTCAGAAGCAGCGGATGTCGGCTTCGGCCTGGGCTCTCTTCAGGTCCGCGATCGCGGCCTTGGCAGGAGCGCTCTCGCGAAACAGCGCGCCGTTTTCGCCAGGCACCAGTCCCATCTGCCGGAAGGTGGCGGCCGCCTCGTAGCGCTCGTAGGAGATGATCGATTCGATGACGTCGATCGAGCAGGAGCAGCGATCGAGGTTGGCCCTGTTCTCGCCATTGGCCTTCATGCAGGCATAGACATACTCGGCCACCGCATTGGTCGGATAGCTCATCGCTGCAACCGCCGGGAGAGCAAGGCCTGCTGCCGCCGTCGCGAGTACGGCTAGGGAAATCTTCGCTGGCGTAACCATGACATATCCTCGTTCCGAAGGCGCGGACCCGGCAGGGCGCGCAAAGACCGCTGCAAGTATAGGTTCAAATTCGCATCGATATCCAGTAATATAGGACAACATTCCGGATGGATGTTGTTGCGGCGCAATATAAGCATAGTGCGGCGCAGCGAGTATTGATTGAGAAACGCGCTTGCCGAAAGGAAAACTATCTCTTATGGTTGCGTTGTTTCCGGCTTCAAGGACGTTGCCGTCAAGGGAGTGGTGACAGTCTTCGTAGGCCAAGCGGGTGGGCGGTAACGGTGCCCTCCGCACGCCTGGCTTAGGTCGTGACACGCTGCCGGAAATACTTCCCACAATGCTGAACCGGTGACGCGGGCTCCTGTTATGGAACAGGCGCCGCCGCAAAAGTCACCTGTCGAATTCGGGAGGACTAAATGCGTGTACGATCAGACTTTCTAAAATCGGCATTGGTGACGGCTGCCGTCTCCTTGTCATTGGCGGGAGGAGCAATTGCCAATGACGAAGTCCAGCAGCTGATTTCCGATTCCAAGAACTGGGCAATTCCGACGGGTGACTATGCGAACACCCGCTTTTCGAAATTGAACCAGATCACCAAGGACAATGTGAAGAACCTTCAGGTCAAGTGGACGTTCTCGACCGGCGTCCTGCGCGGCCATGAAGGCGGCCCCCTGGTGATCGGCGACGTCATGTACGTCCATGCGCCGTTCCCCAACACCGTCTATGCCCTCGATCTCAACAATGACGGCAAGATCCTCTGGAAATACGAGCCCAAGCAGGATCCGAACGTCATCCCGATCATGTGCTGCGACACGGTCAACCGCGGCGTAGCCTATGGCGACGGCAAGATCATCCTCAACCAGGCCGACACGACCGTGACCGCTCTCGATGCCAAGACCGGCAAGGTCGTCTGGCAGGCGAAGAACGGCGAGGATATCTCCGGCGGCCAGGGCGAAAGCGGTACGGCCGCTCCGATGGTCTTCAAGGACAAGGTGCTGATCGGCATCTCCGGCGGCGAGTTCGGTGTCCGCGGCCATGTGACCGCGTATAACCTGAAGGACGGTACGGTCGCCTGGAAGGCCTATTCGACGGGTCCCGATGCCGAGACCCTGATGGATGGCGAGAAGACGACCCAGCTCGGCAAGCCGGTCGGCAAGGACTCCGGCGTCAGCAGCTGGGAAGGCGAACAGTGGAAGCAGGGCGGCGGAACGACGTGGGGCTGGTATGCCTTCGATCCGGAGCTCAACCTGGTCTACTACGGAACCGGCAACCCCTCGACCTGGAACCCGGTCCAGCGCCCCGGCGACAACAAGTGGTCGATGACCATCTTCGCCCGGGACGCCGACACCGGCATGGCGAAGTGGGTCTACCAGATGACCCCGCATGACGAATGGGACTTCGACGGCGTCAACGAGATGATCCTCGTCGACGATATGCAGATCAACGGTTCGCCCCGCGATGTGCTGGTCCATTTCGATCGCAACGGCTTTGCCTATACGATGGATCGCGGCACGGGCGAACTGCTCGTCGCCAAGAAGTACGATCCGACGGTGAACTGGGCGACCGAAGTCGTGATGGACCCGAACAGCGACCAGTATGGTCGCCCGCAGGTCGTGGCCCAGTATTCGACCCAGCAGAACGGCGAGGACACCAACACCACGGGCATCTGCCCGGCGGCGCTTGGTACCAAGGACCAGCAGCCGGCTTCCTATTCGCCGAAGACCGGGCTGTTCTACGTGCCGACCAACCACGTCTGCATGGACTATGAGCCCTACCGGGTAAGCTACACGGCCGGCCAGCCCTATGTGGGTGCGGCGGTGTCGATGTATCCGACCCCGAACAGCCATGGCGGCATGGGCAACTTCATCGCCTGGGATGCCGCCAAGGGCGAGATCGTCTGGTCCAAGCCCGAGCAGTTCTCGGTCTGGTCGGGCGCACTGTCGACCGATGGCGACGTCGTCTTCTACGGCACGCTGGAGGGCTACATCAAGGCGGTCGATCACGACGGCAATGAACTCTACAAGTTCAAGACCCCGTCCGGCATCATCGGCAACATCAACACCTTCGAGCACAAGGGCAAGCAGTACATCGCCGTGCTGTCGGGTGTTGGCGGCTGGGCAGGCATCGGCCTTGCAGGCGGCCTGCTCCAGGCGGACGGTGCAGCTGCCTGGCAGACGGCCGTTGCCGGCGAGAACGCTCCGACCGATCAGGCGCAGTCGATCGCCACGGCAGGTCTCGGCGCGGTCGGTGGCTATGCCGCCCTGGCCGACTATACGACGCTGGGCGGTCAGCTCACCGTCTTCGGCCTCCCGGAGTAACGAGCCGGAGCCGCAGGCGCGCCGTCCCTTCGTAGGCGGCGGCCAGCCAGCAGAGAAACGGGAGCCCGGATCACCTGAAATCCGGGCCGGGCTCCCGGTTTCGTCGCGTATCCCACAACCCAACTGTCAACGCCGCATTGCGACAGCCGAGCTGTGTCCGTGGCGAAATGGGAAAGAGGTAGGAATGTCAGTCCGCAAAGCAGTATCAGTCATCGCGTTCGCTCTCCTCGTTGGTTCCAGCATCGCATCTGCAACAGACGACAAGCAGAAGGCCGCAGCCGTTACCGACGAGGACGGCAAGTATTTCGACGCAGACGGTACCCCGACATACAAGCTCCAGCCGGACGGGACCGTCGACTGGTACACGTTCAGCGGCTATCGCCGCTATCATTCCGACTGTCACACCTGCCATGGGCCCGATGGCGTGGGCTCCACCTATGCCCCGGCGCTCGCCGATTCGCTGAAGACGATGGACTACGGCACCTTCCTGTCGATCGTTGCCGAGGGGCGCAAGAACGTGGGCGGCGGCAAGGAAAACGTCATGCCCGCCTTCGGTGAAAACAAGAACGTCTATTGCTACCTGGACGATATCTACATCTATCTGCGGGCGCGTGCGGTCGATGGCATCCCGCGCGGCAGGCCTCCCAAGAAGGCGGACAAGCCGCAGGGTGCCAAGGATTACGAAGCCTCGTGCATGGGGAGCTGAACAGATGTCGGCACGCAGATCATGCCGTCGTTACATATTTCCGGTGATCGCGGCGATGATGGCCGCGGTCCCGACCGCTGCCCTCCCGCAGACCGCCGGGCTCGGCGCCGCGGGCGAGCTGGTCGATCCGGACGTGCTGCGCGTTTGCGCCGATCCCTCCAACATGCCGTTCACCGACGAGAGCGGCGAGGGCTTCGAAAACAAGCTGGCCGAACTGGTGGCGGCGAAGACCGGCCGCAAGTCGGTCGCCTACACCTGGTATCCGATGGCGACCGGCTTCGTCCGCAACACGCTGAGGGCGAACCGCTGCGATATCATCATGGGCTATGCCCAGGGCGATGAACTCGTCCAGAACACCAACGCCTACTATCGTTCGACCTACGTCATGGTGTTCAAGAAGGACAAGGGCCTCGACGGCGTGGAAACGATCGAGGACCCGAAGCTTGCGGGCAAGAAGGTCGGCGTCGTGGCTGGAACGCCGCCGAGCGCCAACCTGGCCAAGGCCAACCTGATGCGGACCGCCAGGACCTATCCCCTCATGGTGGATACGCGCACCATGCCGTCCATGGCCGAGGTGATGCTGAAGGACCTTCAGAACGACGTCATCGACGTCGCTCTGCTCTGGGGACCGATGGCCGGCTACTACGTCAAGGAGATCAATCCGGATCTCGTCGTGGTGCCGCTCCTCAAGGAGACCGGCAGCCAGATGGCCTATCGCATCACCATGGGTGTCCGTCCCTCCGATCAGGAATGGAAGCGCACGCTGAACACGCTGATCCGGGAGAACCAGCCGGAGATAAACCGGATTCTCCAGCAATATCAGGTGCCTCTGGTCGATGAGGCGGGCAACGAGATCAAGGGGTGACGGTTCTTTCGGCCTGCGCCGGACGGGAGCCGGGCGCCGTTGAACCAGATGTGAGTGAGGGTGATCGCATTGGGGTGTAGACTGTCTCGCGGCGGTTCTTGGACCGCTCCGGCGTGACGGATGCGAATGCCCTCGCAGTCCAGAGCTTGCGCCGGAAGGCGCACGATGCCGGGAGGAGATCAAATCGTTGATCTCGGGCATAGAGCGAAGAGGAGATATCCATGAAGAAAAGCTGGAGGAAGCCTACGATGTGCACGGTTTCGGTCGGAATGGAAATGTCGCGTTACCACTCCGCCGAACTCAAGGCCAAGAAATAGGCGCATCGACCGCTCCATGCGACGCACACGCATGGAGCGGTTGCTGCCGGAAGGAAGCATCGTCACATGCGGCTGAAGGTCCTCGGCTCCGCGGCCGGAGGGGGATTTCCCCAGTGGAACTGTAACTATCGGCTGAGCCGCGGCGTTCGCAAGGGCGAGCAGGGCTTCAGGGCGCGGACCCAGTCGAGCCTCGGCGTATCCGCCGATGGCCGGGACTGGATTGTCTTCAACGCATCCCCGGACATTCGCGAGCAGATCGCGGCGACCCGCGAACTGCAGCCAGGCGAGGAAGGCCCGTTGCGCGCCTCGCCGATCCGGGCCGTCGTCCTGACGAATGCGGATGTCGACCATATCGCCGGGCTCCTGAGCCTGCGCGAGCGGCATCGTTTCGTCATCTATGCGACCGCCCGGGTGCTTCGCGTGCTGGCGGAAAACAGCATCTTCAATGTCCTCGACGGCGAACTGGTCGAGCGCCGCGAACTTGCGCTGAACGTTCCGACGCCGATCCTTGACTGTCACGGCAGGCCGACCGCGATCGTGGTCGAGGCCTTCCCTGTTCCCGGCAAGGTGGCCCTGTTCCTGGAGGACGCCGGCAAGGCGGAGGAGGGGTTCGGCACGCAGGAAGGCGACACGGTGGGGGTCCGCATCCGGCAGGAGGGCCGGGATGCCGCAGCGTTGTACGTGCCCGGCTGCGCCGCCGTCGACGCCGGTCTGAAACAACGAATTTCTACCGCGGAATGCCTGCTTTTCGACGGCACGGTCTATACCGACGACGAGATGCAGACGGCCGGCGTCGGCACCAAGACCGGCCTGCGCATGGGGCACCTGCACATCGCCGGCTCCGACGGCTCCATGGCCCTTTTGGCCGATGTCGCCCCGCAGCGCCGCATCTATGTCCATATCAACAACACCAATCCGATCCTCGATGAGAATTCGCCCGAGGCGACCGCCGTGCGGGCAGGGGGCTGGGAGATCGGCCATGACGGGATGGAGATCGGCCTATGAATGATTTTGCGGATGCGGCACGAAACGGTCTGACGCCTGCCGCGCTCGAAGAGGTGCTGCGCGAGATCGGGGCCGAGCGATACCACAACCGGCATCCCTATCATCACCGGATGACGGCGGGCAGCCTGACCCGGGCCGAGCTCCAGGCCTGGGCGCTGAACCGCTATTGCTACCAGGCGATGATCCCGCGCAAGGATGCGACGATCATCGCCCGGGCGGAAGACCCGGAGTTCCGCGTCGAATGGCGCCGCAGGATCGAGGACCATGACGGATCGACCGGCTGGGACGGCGGCATCGCCCGCTGGGTCAAGCTGGCGACCGGGCTCGGGCTGGACGAGGAGATGGTGAAGAGCGAACGGTTCGCGCTGCCCGCGACCCGCTTCGCTGTCGGGGCCTACCTGTCCTTCTGTGCCGGCCGCAGCCTGCTGGAAGCCGTCGCCTCGTCGCTGACGGAGCTGTTTTCGCCTGTTATCATCGGCGAGCGCGTGCCGGCCATGCTGGCGAAATACAGCTACGTCACCGAGGACACGCTCGCCTATTTCATGCCGAGGCTGAAGCAGGCCCCGCGCGATTCCGATTTCGCGCTCGCCTATGTCCGCAAGCATGCGACCGACCCGGAAAAGCAGCAGGCCGTCATCGATGCCCTCCTGTTCAAGTGCGATATCCTCTGGGCCATGCTCGACGCTCTGGACCACGCCTATGGCGAGGGCGGCCATATCCCGCCCGGCGCCTTCGTGCCGGAGGCGCGATGATGGAGAGCCGCCAGCGCGCGATCGTCTCGGACCAGTCGCGGCCGCAGCTGAAACGCTATGCGCGGCTTCAATACGATCCGGTGCGCAGCGCCTGGGCGTTGCTGTCGCCGGAGAAGGTGTTCTGGCCGGATGAGGTCAGCCTTGATATATTGCGGCTGTGCGATGGCCGGCATACGGTCCTGCAGATCGTCTCCGAACTCGCCGGCCAGTATGATGCGGCCCGCGAGGACATCGCGCCCGATGTCGAGGAATTCCTGCAGGAATGGTCCGACAGATTTCTGGTGACGCTATGAGCGACGCACTCCTGCCGCCGATCGGCATGCTGGCCGAACTGACGCATCGCTGTCCCCTGCAATGCGTCTATTGCTCCAATCCGCTCGAGCTGTTGAAGGCCGACAGGGAGCTTTCGACGGACGCCTGGCTCGCGCTTTTCGAGGAAGCGGCCGATCTCGGGGTCCTGCAGATCCATCTGTCCGGGGGGGAGCCGACCCTCAGGCCCGATCTCGAGCAGTTCGTCAGCTGTCTGGCCCGCCGCGGCGTCTATACCAACCTGATCACCGCCGGCGTGGGGATCGCCGAGGGCCGGCTTGAGAGGCTTCGCGATGCCGGCCTCGACCACCTACAGCTCAGCATCCAGGGCGCCCGTGCGGCGACGACGGAAAAGATCGGCAATCACCGCGGCGCACTGGAAAAGAAGCTCGACGTCGCCAGGAAGGTCGTGGAACTCGGCCTGCCGCTGACGATCAACGCACCGATCCATCGCCACAACATCGAGGAGGTGCCGGCCTTCATCGACCTCGCGCTCTCCCTCGGCGCGCAGCGTCTGGAGATCGCCAACGTGCAATATGCCGGCTGGGCGCTTCTCAACCGCAACGTCCTCATGCCGGACCGGCAGGCGGTGGAGCGCCAGGTCGCAATTGTCGAGGAGGCGCAGGCGCGGCTGCAGGGCATAATGGCGATCGACTTCGTCGCGCCCGACTATTTCGCCGTCTATCCGAAACCCTGCATGGGCGGTTGGGCGCGCGACGCCTTCATGGTGGCCCCGGACGGCAAGGTCCTTCCCTGCCATGCGGCGGCAACCATTCCGACCCTGCATTTCGAACGGTTCGGAGAGGCGAGCCTGACGGACATCTGGGTGCATTCGCCGGCCTTCAACGCCTTCCGCGGCGACGACTGGATGCTGGAACCCTGCCGAAGCTGCGATCGCAAGGAGATCGACTGGGGCGGATGCCGCTGCCAGGCCATGGCGATCGCCGGCAACGCGGCGGCGACGGACCCCGCCTGCATCAAATCCCCGCTGCATGACCGGATGGCGGCCCTGATCGGAGAGGCCAACGCCGTCGCCCCGTCCCACGCCGAAGATTTCCGCTACCGCCGCATCGGACGGACGTAGCGGCGGGCAATGAGACGCTGAGGCGGCAGCAACGACCGATTGGCCGTCGAGGGAAGATGTGGGCCGTCGCCGTTCGGGAGGCTTGAAACGACTAGAGCGCGCCAATGGCGCGCTCTAGCGAAAAACTGGCTCCCCGGGCCGGATTCGAACCGGCGACCTGTCGATTAACAGTCGAATGCTCTACCGCTGAGCTACCAGGGATCATCCGCTCGCTGCGGAATGAGCGCGTCATACAAACGCTGAACCGATTTGCCAAGCGCTTTTTTGCAAAAAGACGGTTCTTCCTTGATTGATTGCGGGAGAGGAACCAGATGACAGGCACGGGCATTGGATTTCCAGCCCGAAAGCGTGTCGTGTAAAACTGTGCATCGGCTTTCGACGACGACATGTGCAGGATCAAGGACCGAAGGCACGGCAGCGAATCTGACAGATCGCGACGTGCCTTGAGCCAGCCCCGGGGATTGTGACGAGAGTTGATGAAAGCGAAAGAGCCCAAAGGAACCCGTTTCGGCATCGATCACGCCACCCATGAGATCGTCATCGGTTCCTTCCGCCTGAAACTTCCGCAATCGAGGGCATGGCGCACGACGGTCGGCGTCCTGCTGGTCTTCTTCGGCTGCCTCGGCTTCCTGCCGGTGCTGGGCTTCTGGATGATACCGCTCGGCCTCCTCGTCCTGTCGCACGATTCCCCCTTTCTGCGCCGCCAGCGCCGCAGGTTTTCGGTCTGGTGGGCGAGCCGCAAGATGCGCCCGAAGCCGTAGCGCCGCGCTCCCTCTCGATCCGGCCGGTTGCAAGGCCTGCGTCACGACACCCATCGCAGGGTAGTGAAACCGGTCGTTTCCCGGTAGGGTTAGCCTCGGATGGAGGCAATTCGGGAGGAAATCATGAGCGACAGGGCAATGGGCTACCTGATAGCCGCAGAGTTCTCGGCCCTCGTATGGATCGCGTTGGCGATGATGATCGTTTCGCGCTGAACGCGTCGGAAGCTGTTGAAGTCTCAGGATAATTCCCGCCGCGCCGGGTTGCGGGACTTAAAGCCAGGATATCTCCGGTGGCGTGGGCCTGGAGAGCTATCCTGTTTTGACCTCCCGCTCGGGTAAATTCTCGGGAATCTGTCCAAAACACATCGAGCGCTGAGCAAGGCGTTGCATCATTGAGGTTAACACCTTGACACAAGCAGGATCGTTGAAGCGATTTTGGGTCTCGTATGGGTCAGCGTTTAAGTCGAACAACTCGCCCTGGTCCTCGGCATACAGGCAGAGCTTCCATTCTCTTGTCCGTAGCATGACGCCGGGCCCAAAAGGTGTAGGCGGTAGCGCGCCCTTGATGCGTAGGCCGGCGATGGGGGCTTGTGGTTGGCGGACCATCATGCCCGCATCCGCATAGATATCGCGCCGCCGTGCAACACTGTCGGCCAGCGATAGTGCATGAGATCCTCTGGGTTGTTGCAGACCACAGAGATCCAGCACCGTCGCCATACCGTCCATGAGTTCGACCAAGCTGCTATTGACGCCACGTGGCACCCTCCCTGTTGGATCCCAGAGCACCAGTGGGACTCGTATCAGGCATTCGTAAAACGCGGGGATTTTGTGTGTTACACCAAAATCGCCGATGAACTCGCCGTGGTCACTCCAAAAAAGAACAATGGTGTTTTCAAGGATCCGTAGACTCTCCAGCGTGTCCAGAATGCGCCCGACCTGATCATCGACATAGCGAATCTGACCTGCGTAGATTGCCATCGTCCGTTTGAGTTCCTCGATAGGCATCTCAGTCTCGCCGCTGTGGATGCGCCAGTGCGTCAAGCGCCTGATTTCACCATCAGTCGGCTGCCGGCGGTAGTTCGGAGAAAGCTCGAATTGCGAAGCGTTAAAAAGCGAGGAATAGGGCTCCGGACAAGCAAAGAAAGGGTGCGGGTCTTGATAGTTCAGCGTGAGGAAGAATGGCTGGTCGCCGTGCGCGTGGCGGCGTATGAAGTCCAGTCCCGCATCCGTTAGCCGCTTGGTCAAATTCCATTCCGAATTGGCTGCAAGACTCGCGCTATCCCATGCTTTTATGTACTCGGGATGTCGGTCCATGATCCCGATGCAGATATCTTCGCCTTCATCATAGAGGCTACCAATGACGTCCCCTCTGAAGCAATGGTCCTTTCCCCAAATTCCCCGGACGTAGCCGGCATCACCAAGGACCCGCAGAGCATTCGGCTTAGCCTGATCGTAGGTGCCCCCATATTGGCGGACACCATGCTCGATCGGATACTGTCCGGTAAGGAAGCTCGTGCGGCTTGGTCCGCAAATTGGAGACGCTGTGAAGGCGAACTCGAAGCGCGTCCCTTTGCGCGCAAGTCGATCAAGATTTTTTGTCCCGATGAACGGGTGACCATAGCATGAGGCGTAGTCCCAACGCATCTGGTCAGGATTGATGATGACTATATTCGGACGCATTCAGAGCTGCCTACAAATTTAAAAAATGTACCCAAATCGAGCGATTTCGTCGGAAAACTTTCGCGCTACTAGATCGATGCTCTGACGTCGAGTGTAATAGGACCGGTAGTGCTCACGCTTTGACGAGTTCACCCGAGGAAGATTGCGCTGGGGAATTTCAAGCGTATCGCACAGTTTTGCGAAATCTTCGTCAAGATGTTCAAACCGAAGCACGATATCGACATTGTGGAACGGGTCACAATTCCCGCCCTGGATATCAAGGTAGTCTCTATGCGGCTTCACTGATGTTTCAATGAAGTTTTCGAAGTCCTCAGGCGACCACTGCACTGATCCACGATGCGGTGAAAAGAAGAACGACGCACATCGATCCCAAGGGTTTCGGATACAGGCTACTTTTCGGAGCCGAGCGAACGTCTCCGCATCAATTTGCCTTCGATAGTCCTCGAGTGTCGAATGCTTATGAATGTCCAGTGTCGATGAGCGAACCTCGAAACGGTTGATGCCGTCGTGACGGGGACTCGGAAGAGTCATGTGGTCGTCGCTGAACGGCAAGAGTACGCTTTGTAGTGAATTGCCTCCTGTCTTCGGGATATGGATGAACAGAAAATTGTTGATGATGGAGAGCAATATTTTCACCTTGGAACGTCGATTTGCTACTCGATAGCATTTAAGGGGCGCTTCTAAGATGCACAGTTTAAAGCGCTGTTCTGTCACTAGCACATACCGTGTCACACTCATAAATGCCGATCGTTATCGGGGCACCAGGCCTATAGCGTGCTTCATAGTCGCGAGCAAATGAGCCGGCCCCTGGTGCCGACTCCTCGTCATCATTCTCGAACGCTGCGAGCACGATCAGCTTGAGTGTGTCTGTCATTTACAATCTCCCGAACAGGTTCACGCGTCCGGCATCTGTATCAGAAGCTCAAGTTCCTTCTTCGGTAACAGTCGCGGCAGGCGCCTAGCGTCCTCCCATAGCACGGTAAGCCATTCTTCGACTTCTTCGCCTGGGCGCAGTATCACCGGTATCGCTTTCTGATGGATGGGCGCGACGACACCCGGGTGAGCAATGATCCCGTGCACCACAGGAATGCCTCCCATAGCGCCGCGCAAACCGTGTAGACCCTAGGGATGCGGTGCCGATCTGTCTGATGTTCAAAATGTCGCTGTCCGCGCTCTCTTCGCTAACAAAGCGCTGCGGATGCACAAAGGGCCCACCAAGTAAGCCTTGCCTTCCGAGAGAAGGGCGCCGGAGTTGGGTCGCATGGATTTGCCGGGTGTGACGGGAAATGCTGGGAAATCAAGGGAATTGGACTGCAAACGCGGCACAAAAGGGCAGAGCGTTGCTGCCTAATATTTTTGCTGGGGAAAGAAAGTGGAGGCCTCGCCCGGAATCGAACCGGGGTGCAAGGATTTGCAGTCCTCTGCGTAACCACTCCGCCACGAGGCCGTCCGTCTGCTTAAAAGCGAGTGGTGCCGGGCGTTTAGAACGAATTGAAAATCGGTGCAAGAGGCATTCGTCGTCGGCGGGCGGTTTTCCTCGTCGCCGGCGTCCCGGCAGGCCGTGTCGCCCGCCGGCCGGCCCCGCCCCGGGGAGGGGCGAGGCCGGCGGTCGCGGGGGCCGTGGTCACATCGGCCGTGGTTGCAGCGACCCTGTCAGGCCGAGAGCCTGCGGGCGTATTCGGCGCGCAGCCGGGTCCAGCGGGGCCAGAACGCCTCGGGGTCCTTGCCCGAGACGCGCTCGACGAGGACGTCGAGATGGGTGTGCCATCCCGCACCCACCATTTCCATGGTCGCGCGGTCGGGCAGGCGGCGATGGACGAGCGTCAGCAGGACCTCGCTCCCCTTCGGCTCGAGATCGATCGAAACGTCGCCGCTGCGGCTCCAGGAAAAGGCGATCCTGCGCGGCGGGTCCAGTTCGGTGATCCGGCTCTGCATCCGCATCTCCTCGGAAAAGCCATCCGGTCGCGTGCCGGGCGGGTCGCTGAGTTCGTCGTTGCGCCAGACGAATTCGAACGGCGCGCCGACCGTCAGCTCCATGTCGCCCGCCGCCAGCCATTTCCGGCGCATTTCGCTTTCGGTCAGATAGGCCCAGACCCGCTCGATCGGGCCGGGCAGGAGCCTTTGCATCGTCAGCGTGGCCGGCTCGGTCACAGAGCCGTAGGCGTCGAGTGTCAGAACTTCCGTCATCTGTCTTCTCCTTCGTTGGGCTTGCGGTTTTTCTTCGCGTCCTCCTCGCGCAACAGGCGTTCGAGAACGTCGAGCCGTTCGATCCAGAACCGTTCGTAGAAGCTGAGCCAGGAATGGGCGCTGGCGAGCGGGCCGGGTGCGAGGCGGCAGACATGCGTACGGCCCCGCACCTCGCGGCGGATCAGCCCGGCATGCTCCAGCGCCTTGATGTGCTTCGACGCCGCCGCCAGCGAGATCGAGAAGGGTTCGGCCAGCTGGCCGACCGTCCGTTCGCCGTCCGCCAGTTCGCGCAGCATCTTCCGCCGCGTGGCGTCGCCGAGGGCGTGGAAGACGGTATCGAGTCGGGATGCTTCTAGTTCAACCATGTGGTTGAATATAGACTCGCCCGAATAGATATTCAACTACTTTGTTGAATGTTCTGGTAATGCGTTGGGGCGGTCCCGGAAGAGGCCGCCTGGGACCGCGCGCTTCTGCCTGCTGATTGTGCGATGAATCGATGCGTGCCCTCACGGCCGCGGCCGCAAAAGGCGGCCGTCGGTGCGCGCGATGGTCCCGCCGCGGAGGTCGGGCGCTGGCCCTAGTAGCTTGCGTTCTGCGTTCCGGTGCGCATGCCGACGATCTCGGCGTCCGGCGACGGACCCTGGTATTGCGAATAGGTCGTGTTGTTCGCGGCAGAGGTCGTGCACCCGGTGATCACCAGGAGCGAAAGGAAAAACGCGGTCAAGGATGCTGCATGTCTCATGGCGTCCCTCCTGAAGCATGTCGCGCAAAAGGCGTGGGGCGCGGTCTTGCAATGACGACATGCGCAAAATCAAAGGTCCGAAGCGCGGGAGCGGATCCGGTGGATCGCGACGCGCTTCTGGCCGCAGGATGCGGCAGATGCAATTTATCTACGGTTTTCAGCCGTTTGCAAGAAGAACCCGACTGCAAAGCCAAAAAGGGCGTCGGCGGGGCGTCCGCCCGGCGATCTGCACCCCACGGTAGAAGGGCTTTCGTTAAAGCGGCGCCCGTCGGGCGCCGCGCGCAATCCCTCGGCCTCAGCCGGGCGCGCCCTCGAGCCCGACGAGGGCGATCTTGGGATAGCCGGCGGTGCGCAGGAGGTTCATCACGTCCATCACGTCGCCGTAGCCGACCGCCTTGTCGGCCCGCAGCAGGATGCGCGTCTGCTTGTCGCCGCCGGTGATGGTGTCGAGTTCGCTGCCGAAGGTCTCGCGGGCGACGGTGCCGTTGCCGAGCGACAGCGTCAGGTCCTGCTTCAGCGTCACGAACACCGGCTTGTCCTCGCGCGGCGCCGGCCGGGCGACGGAGGAGGGGAGGTCGACATTGATGTCGACGGTCGCAAGCGGAGCGGCCACCATGAAGATGATCAGCAGCACCAGCATCACGTCAATGAACGGCGTGACGTTGATCTCGCTGTTTTCCTCCAGGTCGTCGCCGCCGCCTTCTCTGATCTTGCCTGCCATGGTTCAGCCCATCCTGACGCGTGCGGGATCGACGCGGCCCGTGCCGGCCGCCCGATTGGCGGCGAGCCCGGCGCGGCGTACGTCGAGGTCGCGGCTGACGAGCCGTTCGATCGCAGCCGACGTGTCGCTCAGGCCCTGCCGGTAGGCGGTGATGGCGCGGGCGAGGAAATTGTAGAAGACGACCGCGGGAATGGCGGCGACGAGGCCGATGGCGGTGGCGAGCAGGGCCTCGGCGATGCCGGGCGCCACGATCGCGAGATTGGTGGTCTGGGCCTCGGAGATGCCGATGAAGGAGTTCATGATGCCCCAGACCGTGCCGAACAGGCCGACGAACGGCGCTGTCGAGCCGATTGTGGCGAGAATGCCGGTTCCCTTGGCGATCTGCCGTCCTGCCCGGACCTCGGCGCGCTGCAGGCGCGAGGCGACACGCTCCTTCACGCCGGAATCGGAGACGTAGTCGAGAACGGCGTCCGAGCTGTTCATCTCCTGCCGCGCCGCATGCACCATGCGGGCGGGCACGCTGCGGCGGCCGGCAAAGATCTCCTCCGCCGCGGCAAGGCCCTGCGCGTCCGTCAGGCTGCGCACCGCGCGGCGCACCGAGCGCTGCACCGCACCGAGCTCGATGAGCTTGGCGATCAGCACCGTCCAGGTGACGAAGGAAGCGAAGGCGAGACCGACCATCACGCCCTTCACCACAAGGTCGGCGGCCATGAACATGCCCCAGGGCGAAAGGTCGTGCGGCAGGCCGGCCTGCCGTTCCCCGCCCGCTTCCACCTGCACCGCCTCGTCGCCGGGCAGGGTGGCATCGTCGGTTGCGTCAGCGGGTGCGGCCTGGATCTCGGCGGAAGGTGCGGCCTGGGCTTCTGGCGCATCGGCCGAAGGAGCCGCATCCGTGGGGGCGCCCACCTGCGGGACTGTCCCGTCCTGCCCCGTCGCCGGGGCCGTCCCGTCCTGCCCCGTCGCAGGAGCCGTCTCGCCGGTGGCCGGCGCGGGCTCGGAAGCGGCGGTCGGCCGCCCCTGCGTCTGCGTCGTTGCGGCCGGTGCGGCATTCTCCTGGGCATGCGCGGGAATGGCGGCTGCGGAAATGGAAAGTGTAAGGCCGATTGCGGCGAAAGCCGCGGCCATTCGGGGCCGTGTCAGCAAAGTCCGGATCCTCTGGTCGTTGCGCCAAGGGAGCAAGGCGCAAGCCTGCGCCGCACTCCGGTTGTGCTTAATCATGAGCGTCCCATACAACAATTTTGCGCGCGGGGGCAACGTTATCATGACTGCCTTTGTCATGATATTTGCGGGGGACGCTCCGCAGCCGCTTCACTTTTTTGCGCCCTGCGGGCCGTTCGACATATGGACACCCGTGCCGAAAGGGCATTAAGACACAGCTGGATTTTTCCGCCGCCGGGCCCCGCCGCCAGATCACGACTGGACCAGGGCGGCCACGAGGCTCCGGCAGGCAGCAATCAGGACGGCAATGATGGACTACACCGCAGCGCGCATCAAAATGGTCGACAACCAGATCCGGACGACGGACGTGACTTCGCATTCGGTTCTCGAGGCGTTCCTGACCGTTCCCCGCGAGGCCTTCGTTCCCGCCCAGCTGAAGCCGCTGGCCTATATCGACAACGACATCGAGGTCGCGCCCGGGCGCTACCTGATGGAGCCGTCGCCGCTGGCCAAGCTGATCCAGCTCGCGGTGATCACCAGGGAAGACGTCGTCCTCGAGGTCGGCTGCAACACCGGCTATGCCTCGGCGGTCCTGTCGAAGCTTGCGGGCTCGGTGGTTGCCCTGGAGGTCGACGAGGCGCTCGCGGCCACGGCCGGCGAAACGCTCGCCGAGCTCGGCTACGACAACGTCGCCGTCGTTACCGGCGAACTGGAAAAGGGCTACGCCGCCGAGGCGCCCTATGACGCTATCTTCGTCCACGGCGCCGTCGAAGTCGTTCCCGAAGCCTTCTTCGCCCAGTTGCGCGACGGCGGTCGCCTGGTCGTCGTCGAGGGCTACGGCAACGCTTCGCAGGCCCGCCTCTACATCAAGGAACGCGGCATCGCCTCCGAGCGCAGCGTCTTCAACACCGCCGTGAAGCCGCTGCCGGGCTTCCGCAAGTCCGCCGAGTTCGTGTTCTGATTAACCTTTTAGTAAAATCCGAGTCGATTTCGACCGGGTTTTATGCGCAAGATCGCATATGCGGCGAGTCTGCCGCACCGGGATCGCAACGCGGGGGCGGGGCGATTGCAACACATCGGAGACCGGAGGGCGGTTTCGGATGGAGGGTGGGAAACCATGATGCTTCGGCAGCAATGCTGACGACGGGGAATATCCACAAGTCGGCGCATGGCGCGGAATACGGCGGCGGAAATCCGCCGTATTCGCAGGAAACATGCGGCGCAGCGCGCGCAGAGACGGCGCTGTCCCGCCGAGGGGGTCGGTCCACCGGTCCAGTCTGGAGTTCATAGGTGTCCATCTTGCGAAAGTCCGCGCTCGCCGCGGTGCTCGTTCCCGCTCTTCTGGCGACGACGCTGCCGGTGTCCGCAGAGACCGTGGCCGGTGCCATGGCCAAGGCCTACGCCAACAATCCCGACCTGAACGCCGCCCGCGCAGCACTCCGCGCCATCGACGAGAACGTCACGATCGCCAAGGCGACGATGCGCCCGCAGATCAACGGCGTGGCGGAAGCGAACGCGACGCGGCGGATCTACGACAAGCCGATCTCGTCGGGCCTGTTCGGGCCGGAGATCAAGAGAACCGACACATTCACCTCCGCCTTCGGCATCTCCGTCAGCCAGCAGATCTTCGACGGCTTCCAGACCCTGAACAATGTCCGCTCCGCCGAGGCCAACGTGCTCGCCAACCGCGAAGCGCTGCGGGCCCAGGAGATCAGCATCCTGCTGGCCGCCGTCGAGGCCTACGCGAACATCGCCCGCGACCAGGCCATCGTCGGTATCCGCAAGCAGAACCTCGCCTTCCTGCGCGAGCAGCTGAATGCGTCGCGGGCGCGGCTGGAGGTGGGCGAGGGCACGCAGACCGACGTCAGCCTGTCCGAATCGCAGCTTGCCGAGGCGCAGGCGCTGCTGGTGTCCGCCGAGGCGCAGCTGAAGACGAGCGAGGCGGTCTATTTCCAGATCGTCGGCGACGTGCCGAAGAACATCAAGCAGCCGGGCCCGGCGACGCGCGGGATCCCGCCGACGCTGGACCAGGCGGTCGCGATCGGCATGCGCGAGCATCCGACGATCCTGTCGGCCGAACGCAGCGTCGATGCCGCCGGCTACAACGTCAAGGCCGCCGAAGGCACCATGCTGCCCGGCGTCTCCATCCAGGGCGACGTCTTCAAGTCGGTCAACGGCAGCGGCAGCACCAACGACAACGTCGAAGGCAGCATCTCCGCCCGCGTCACCGTGCCGATCTACCAGGGCGGCGCCGAATACGGTCAGATCCGCCAGGCGAAGGAACGGCTCGGCCAGCAGCGCATCCTGGTCGATTCGGCGAGGCTCGAGATCCAGCAGACGATCATCTCCGCCCATACCCAGCTGGAAGCCGCCCGCGCGGCGATCCAGGCGAACCTCGCCGAGATCGAGGCCGCTGACATGGCGCTCAAGGGCGTCATCGAGGAACGCAACGTCGGCCAGCGCACCACGCTCGACGTGCTGATCGCCCAGCAGACCGTTCTCGACGCGCAGGAAAGCCTCGTCCTTTCCCGCCGGGTCGAGGTCGTCGCCAGCTATTCGCTGCTGGCCTCGATCGCGCGCCTGACGGTCCGCGGCCAGAATCTGAAGGTCGCCGAATACCGTGCCGAGGAGCACTACCAGGCGGTCAAGGACAAGTGGTTCGGCCTGCGCACCGTCGACGGCCGCTGAGCCTGCCCCGGCGGCTGCGCTATTGCCCGCCATTGGCATCGCCGATAAATCTGTGCATCACTGTTGAGAGTTGATTCGCGACGATTTTTTTGCCCTCGCGAGTGACCTATGGTCTTGCTCATCCGCACCGCCTGCATGCCGCCGAGGCGTGCCCGGAAGGTCGGGCGGGGCAATGAACGGGGATGAAAATGGCTCAGCCGAACGTAGCGCGCGAACCGTCGATGGACGAGATACTGGCGTCGATCCGACGGATCATCGAAAGCAACGAGCCGCCCATCGGCGGGCCGGCCGCCTTCGCCCCGATCGCGTCCGAGGACGATTCCGCAAGCGACGACGACGGCTTCGGCGCGGAGGTGATCGCCGCCGATCGCCCGTCATTCGATCGTTCCCCCTTCGACCGTTCTCCGTTCGTGCGCTCGCCCGTCGAGGCGCCGGTGCAGGCCGTTCCGGTGCAGCCGCCGGTAGTCGAGCCGGAAACGCGCGCCGCCCAGCCGGCCATGTCGCTCGCCGATGTCGCAGCCCGGGTGCGGGCCGCCTCGGAGCGCAATGGCATGCTCCTGCGCGAGCAGGCCGCCCGTCCGGTGTCCGAGGCCGAACCGGAGACGGCACAGGCGGAGAACCCGTTCGCGGCATCGCCTGTCGCGGCCGAGGACGCCGGCGAGCCCCTTCCGTCGCCGCTTCCGTTCGCCGAGCCTGCATCCGTTTCGTCGGCCGACGCGCCCTCGCGCGGTTCGCTGATCTCGCCCGACATCGGCGCCAAGGTCGCTCATTCCTTCGGCGCGCTTGCCGAGGCGGTCGAGGCCGGTCCGCGCCGCTCCTTCGATGAGATTGCCGAGGACATGCTGCGGCCGATGCTGCAGGAATGGCTGGACGACAACCTGCCGACGCTGGTCGAGCGCCTCGTGCGCGAGGAGATCGAGCGCGTGGCGCGCGGACCGCGCCGTTAAATCGACCTGTTTCTCTGCTGCGATGGGCCGCGCCGGAACGGGCGCGGCTTTTCTTTTGCGGATGTTGACTTCAATCTAGGCATCCGGTTTAGAACCGGTGACCGAAACTGTTGGGTATGGCCAGTAAGATGCTTGAGAAAACCTATGATTCCGCGGCCGTAGAACCGAGAATTGCCAAGATCTGGGAAGAGGCGGACGCGTTTCGCGCCGGCGCCGGCGCAAAGCCGGGCGCCGAGACCTTCTCGATCGTGATCCCGCCGCCGAACGTGACCGGCTCGCTGCACATGGGGCACGCGCTCAACAACACGCTGCAGGACATCATGGTCCGCTTCGAGCGCATGCGCGGCAAGGACGTGCTCTGGCAGCCGGGCATGGACCATGCCGGCATCGCCACCCAGATGGTCGTCGAGCGCAAGCTGATGGAGCAACAGCAGCACCGGCGCGAGATGGGCCGCGACGCCTTCGTCGAGAAGGTCTGGGAGTGGAAAGCCGAATCCGGCGGCCTGATCTTCAATCAGTTGCGCCGCCTCGGCGCGTCGGCCGACTGGTCGCGCGAGCGCTTCACCATGGACGAGGGCCTCTCGGAGGCCGTTCTCGAAGTCTTCGTAAGCCTTTACAAGGAAGGGCTCATCTACAAGGACATGCGCCTTGTGAACTGGGACCCGAAGCTTTTGACCGCGATTTCCGATCTGGAGGTCGAGCAGGTCGAGGTCAACGGCCATCTCTGGCACCTGCGCTATCCGCTGGAGCCGGGCGTCACCTATCAGCACCCGATCGCCTTCGACGATGACGGCAAGGCGACGGAGTGGGAGACGCGCGACTATCTCGTCGTCGCCACCACCCGTCCGGAGACCATGCTGGGCGATACAGGCGTCGCCGTCCATCCGGACGACGAGCGCTACAAGGCGATCGTCGGCAAGCACGTCATCCTGCCGATCGTCGGCCGCAAGATCCCTATTGTCGCAGACGAGTACCCGGACCCGACCGCCGGCACCGGCGCGGTCAAGATGACGCCGGCGCACGACTTCAACGATTTCGAGGTCGGCAAGCGCCGGGGCCTGCGCGCCGTCAACATCCTCACCGTCGAGGGCCGCATCACGCTGAAGGAGAACGAGGACTTCCTCGAAGGCCTCGACCATCCCGCCGCCCTGCACGGTGCCTGGGACCAGCTTGAGGGCAAGGATCGCTTCGAGGCACGCAAGATCGTCGTCGAGATCATGGAGGAGGCGGGCCTCGTCGACCGGATCGAGCCGCACAAGCACACCGTCCCCCACGGCGACCGCGGCGGCGTGCCGATCGAGCCGCGCCTGACCGAGCAGTGGTACGTCGACGCCAAGACGCTGGCGAAACCGGCGGTCGCGTCCGTCCGCGAAGGCCGCACCAACTTCGTCCCGAAGAACTGGGAGAAGACCTATTTCGAATGGATGGAGAACATCCAGCCCTGGTGCGTCTCCCGCCAGCTCTGGTGGGGCCACCAGATCCCGGCCTGGTACGGCCCGGACGGGCAGGTCTTCGTCGAGAAGACCGAGGAGGAGGCGCTGCACGCCGCCATCCAGCACTACATCTCCCACGAAGGCCCGTGGAAGGCCTGGGTCGAGGAGAAGCTGGAGAACTTCGAGCCCGGCGAGATCCTCACCCGCGACGAGGACGTGCTCGACACCTGGTTCTCGTCCGCGCTCTGGCCGTTCTCGACGCTCGGCTGGCCGAAGGAGACGCCGGAACTCGATCGCTACTACCAGACCGACGTGCTGGTGACCGGCTTCGACATCATCTTCTTCTGGGTCGCCCGGATGATGATGATGGGCCTGCATTTCATGAAGGACGACCTCGGCAATCCGATCGAGCCGTTCCACACCGTCTATGTCCACGCGCTGGTGCGCGACAAGAACGGTCAGAAGATGTCGAAGTCGAAGGGCAACGTCATCGACCCGCTCGACCTGATCGACGAATACGGCGCCGACGCGCTGCGCTTCACTCTCGCCATCATGGCGGCGCAGGGCCGCGACGTGAAGCTCGATCCCGCCCGCGTCGCCGGCTATCGCAACTTCGGCACCAAGCTCTGGAACGCCACGCGCTTTGCCGAGATGAACGGCGTCCGGCTCGATCCGCAGTTCGTGCCGGAAGCCGCGTCGCTGACGATCAACCGCTGGATCCTGACCGAGCTCGCCCGCGCCGCGCGCGACGTCACCGAGGCGATCGAGACCTACCGCTTCAACGATGCGGCCGGCGCGCTCTACCGCTTTGTCTGGAACCAGGTCTGCGACTGGTACCTGGAGCTCCTGAAGCCGGTGTTCAACGGCGAGGACGAGGGCGCCAAGGCCGAATCGCGGGCCTGCGCGGCCTATGTGCTGGAGGAGACCTACAAGCTCCTGCATCCCTTCATGCCCTTCATGACCGAGGAGCTGTGGGCGCATACGGCGGCCGAAGGCAAGGAGCGGCAGGGGCTGATCTGCCATGCCGAATGGCCGACGCCCGCCTATGCCGACGAGGCTGCCGCCGACGAGACCAACTGGCTGGTCGATCTCGTCTCCGGCATCCGTTCGGTCCGCTCCGAGATGAACGTGCCGCCCGCAGCCGTCGCGCCCCTCGTCATCGTCGGGGCCAATGCGCAGACGCGCACCCGGCTGGAGCGCCACGAGGCGGCAATCCGCAGGCTCGCCCGCGTGGGCGAGATCGTGCTGGCCGGCGAGGCGCCGAAGGGATCGGCGCAGATCGTCGTCGGCGAGGCCACCGCCTGCCTGCCGCTCGGCACGCTCATCGACCTCAAGGCCGAGGCCGCGCGGCTGGAAAAGGCGATCGCCAAGGCGAACGGCGAGGCCGACCGCATCCGCGGCAAGCTCGCGAACGAGAAGTTCGTCGCCAACGCCAAGCCCGACGTCGTCGAGGCGGAACGGGAGCGGCTGGCGGACCTCGATCAGCAATTGTCGAGTCTCGGCATTGCACTTGCCCGTGTCGTCGAGGCCGGCTGAGTCGGTTTCGGACGCCCCTTTCAGCAAGACTTCGGACCGCGCCGCACCCCAGCGGCGCGGTTTTCGTTTGTGCGCGGACCAATTCGCCCAATGTGTTTGAAAAGTGACACACCGTCACTTCACTGGAAAACGATACTCTAAAATTTAAGGGTTTTCGGCTATTCGGGAAAAATTGATCTAACTCCGCCGGATTTTTCGCAGGACGGAGGCGAACTTACGTAATTCAGGCAACCGCATGTCACCGACGGTGCCGCGAACTGGCGTTTGCAAAGCTTTCGCGGCTCTTTGATACTCTTGGCGATCGCGGCGGATCCACGAAAACGGGGCAGCCGCGGAGAATACCTGGGGGGATTGATGAGAAGAATGACATTGACGTCGGGGATCGCGGGACTTGCGGCGCTCGCCGTTTCCACCTCGGCGCTGGCCGGCGGCCTCGAGCGGCACGGCTACGACGTGGACCTCCTGTTCGAGAGCTCGCCGTTCTTCTTCGACGGATCGGTGACCTATGTCATGCCGAACCGGAAGATCAAGAATGCGCGTGACCACAGCGTTCCGGCGGATGATCCGACCAACCTGAACAATCTCGGTTACTCGACGACAGCAGACGAATACGAGAACTACGCCGATCCCTATGTCGGCGGAAAGGCTGCGATCGGCGATTCCATCGACTGCATGGTGGACTATTCCGAGCCCTGGGGCGCGAGTTCCAATCCCGGCCAGAACTGGGCGGGCGCCAAGGACATGACCGAGATCGATGTGTACAGCCGCAACTACGGCGGCACCTGCTCCTACAAGTTCGATGCAGGCCCGGGCCAGTTCCGCATCATCGGCGGCGGCTTCTACCAGGAGATCGGCGGCCACAAGGAGGCGGTAGTCTTCTCCCCCGACATCCTGCCCGGCATGGGCGCGCTCATCGGCCAGGATTTTTCCAACTACAGCGGCCTCGGCCGCCTCGAAGGCATGAAGGACAGCAGCGGCGGCTGGCGGATCGGCATCGGCTATGAGATCCCCGAATACGCCATGCGCGCGAGCCTCGTCTACAACAGCCGCGTGAAATACGACAGCATCGACGGCACGCTGGACCTGACCGGGGTGCCGGCCGCCGCAGCCCTGCTCGAGCTCGATCCGATGAGGCAGGCGCTCTATTCGCGCATCTTCGGCAACAGCACGCCCGTCACCGGCTCGGCGACGCTGCCGGATTCGCTCGAACTGAAGCTGCAGTCGGGGATCGCGCCCGATTGGCTGGCCTTCGGTTCGATCAAGTGGACAAACTGGAGCCTGCTGCAGAGCGTGCAATTCACCTGCAACGGCAGTGCCGCCTTCTGCGGCACCGCCAACGGCGTCCCGCTCACCTCGCTCGATCTCTACTACCGCGACGGCTGGACGGTCACCGGCGGTGTCGGTCACAAGTTCAACGAGCAGTGGAGCGGCGGCGTCAGCCTGACCTGGGATCGCGGCACCAGCACCGTCACCGGCTCGCAGTCCGACAGCTGGACCGTCGGCCTCGGTGCGGCCTATGCGCCGACCGAGAACGTCGAGCTCCGCCTCGCCGGCGCGCTCGGTGTCCTGACGAGCGGGGAGTCGAACCCGATCAACATGACGACCACGAGCTACGAATACGGAACCGACTTCGTCTCGGCGCTCTCGGGCGAGTTCAAAGTTAAATTCTGATTGACCTTATGCGAATTGATGAAGGCCCGGGCCATACCCGGGCCTTTTTTGTCGTCAATAGTGGCTCAAAGCTGAATTTCCCCTTGGGGATATGGTTGACGAGAACTCTTCTCCTTCGGCGCATGTGCCGAATTGGCAACACATTCTTTGCGATAGTTTGCTACACAGGAGTGAGGAGCCGTCTTGTCCATTTCCCGCCACAAACGGGGAGCAGCGATGGGCTCGAGAGCGCGCTTGTGGACGAGCGCCGAAGGAACCGATGAACCGAGTGACGCCATACGTGACGGGATTGCCAGAAGGACGCCTTGACCGGGCGTCGGCATCCCCCGTTTCCAGAAGCAGCGTGGCGCACAGTCGGAACATGGATGACCTTGTTCAAGTCCTTGTTCCAACTCTGGAAATCCGTATGCCGCAATATGCGGTCCGGTGCGGAAGATAGCTGTAACCCATGTACAAGCCTGAGTCACTTTCCCTGAAATGCCTCGCAGTCGGCCTTTGTCTTTCCTTCGGCCAGGGCATGCTGGCCGCGCGGGCGCTTGCCTTCGATCCGGCTGCCGGCGTCAGCAAGGAGAGCCGCCCGTTCGACCTCTTCAAGTTCGGCTTCTTCTCCTACAAGGAAGGCCGCAAGGAAGATGCGATCGAGGCGTACCGCTATGCGGCCGAGAAGGGCCATACTGGGTCGCGCTGGGCGCTCGCCAACATGTATGCGGATGGCGACGGCGTTCCGGAGAACGATCTAGAGGCGTTCAAGATCTACAGCGAGATCGCCAGCCAGGGCGTGGAGCCGGGATCGGAAGACACGGGCTTCTTCGTCAATGCCCTGATCTCCCTTGCCGGCTACTACAGCCGCGGCATCCCCGACAGCCCGGTGCAGATCGACCTCGGCCAGGCCCGCCAGCTCTATTTCCAGGCTGCCTCCACCTTCGGCGTGCCGGAAGCCCAGTTCGAGCTGGCCCGGATGATGCTGTCGGGCGAGGGCGGTTCGGCCAACATCCACCAGGCCAAGAAATGGCTGAACCGGGCCCAGAAGAACGGCCATGCCGGCGCCATGGGCCTGCTCGGCAACATCATCTTCCAGGAGGGCCAGTCCGCCCGCGGCCTGGCCATGCTGACGACCGCGCTCGAACGGTGCGGCCCGAAGGATCGCCCCTGGCTGCAGGAGATGCAGGAACAGGCGTTCTCGCTGGCAAGCGAGAAGGACCGGCGCAAGGCTATTTCCATGGCCGAGGAAGCCAAGGCCGGCGTCAACTGATCCGACCCACGGCCAGCGCAACATTGCTGCAACTGTCTGACGGCCCGCTATAGAGCGATCCGAAAATCCGGGCCGTCCGGTCCGCTCACACCGCCAGATGCGCGACGACGGGGACGTGGTCCGACGGTTTCTCCCAGTTGCGGACATGCTTTTCCACATTAGTGCTCAAAAGCCTGTCGGCGGCTTCCGGCGACAGCATCAGGTGGTCGATGCGGATGCCGAAGTTCTTCGGCCAGCATCCGCCCTGGTAGTCCCAGAAGGTGTAGAGGGGCGTGGCGTCGGTCGTGGCGCGCACGGCGTCGGTGAAACCAAGGTTTTCCAACCGGCGGAACGCCTGACGGGTCGGCGGCAGGTAGAGCGCGTCGTTTTCCCACACTTTCACGTCCCAGCAGTCGTGCGGCTCCGGGATGACGTTGTAGTCGCCGGCCAGCACGATCGGCTCCTCGAGCGAGAGGCGGTCTTCGGCGAACCGCGCCAGCCGCTCCATCCAGGCGAGTTTGTAGGGATATTTCACCGGGTCCTGCGCCGGGTTGCCGTTCGGCAGGTAGATCGAGCAGACCCGCAAGGCGCGCCCGCCGACCGAGAACACGCCCTCGATGAAGCGCGACTGCTCGTCGCCGTCGTCGCCCGGCAGTCCGCGGTTGATCTCGTCGGGGCGGATCTTCGACAGCAGCGCCACGCCGTTGAAACCCTTCTGCCCGTGCGTCTCCACGTGATAGCCGAGCGCTTCGACCTCGAGCCGCGGAAACGCCTCGTCCTGGCATTTGATTTCCTGAAGCGCGACGATGTCGGGCTGCGATTCCTTGAGCCAGGCGAGGAGATTGTCGATGCGCGCGCGCACGCCGTTGATGTTCCAGGTCGCGATCTTCATCGACAGTCTCCGAATCCAGCTGTGCCCGGGCGGGCCGCCGCCTTTCTAGCCGCTCGCCTGTCCTTTGACAAACCGGACCTCTGACAAACCGCATCGCCCGCCCGGACTGTGGACGCGCGCGAGTGCGGCACGACCCGTTCCGCCGCAGGCTAGACCGCGGTCATTGCGATACGGTGATTCGAGAAGGAGGCGGCGCGCCGCCTCTCCCTTGGCGGGTCAGATGGAGAAGCTGGTGCCGCAGCCGCAGCTCGCCACGGCGTTGGGGTTCTTGATCTGGAACGACTGGCCCATCAGATTGTCGACGAAGTCGATCTCCGAGCCGTCCATGTAGACGAGCGAGAGCTGGTCGATCAGGACGCGGGCGTCCCCCTTCTCCAGCACCATGTCGTCGTCGGCAGGCGCATCGACGAGATCGAACTTGTAGGAAAAGCCCGAACAGCCGCCGCCTTCGACCGAGACGCGCATGGCCTTCTTGGCCGGATCGGCGCTCAGGATGCTGGCGATGCGCTTTGCGGCGGCATCGGAGAGGGTCACGTTCTTGTCGTTCATCAAGGTCCTCCGGGCGGGTTCAAGGTCCGCCGAGAATCGATTCCGTGCCGGGCGCTTCCACCCCGGCCGTGCGCTGCATCGTAACACGTTCCGCAACCGCATGATATTGCTGGTAAACAGGCATTGCGCTTGCGATGCGGCTTTACGCTGTGCACACTATAGGTATGAAGGCATCGGGGCCGCGTCAATGGGCGGCCCGAATGCGGGTGAGCTATGACACTGGACAGACATGCCCTCGGCTTCGGCGCAGGCCAGCGGGCGATCTATGCGGCCGATCCCTGGACGAGCCGCGGCCGTCTTTTCGAGGAGGGCAGGAGCCCGACCCGTTCGGATTTCCAGCGTGACCGTGACCGGATCGTCCATACCACCGCCTTCCGCCGCCTGAAGCACAAGACCCAGGTCTTCATCGCCGCCGATGGCGATCACTATCGCACGCGGCTGACCCATACGATCGAGGTCGCCCAGATCGCCCGCGCGCTCGCCCGCGCGCTGCGGCTGGACGAGGATCTCGCCGAGGGCGTGGCGCTGGTGCACGATTTCGGCCACACGCCCTTCGGCCACACGGGAGAGGACGCCCTTCACGAGGCGCTGGAGCCCTATGGCGGCTTCGACCACAACGCCCAGTCGCTGCGCATCGTCACCAAGCTGGAGCGGCGCTATGCCGAGTTCGACGGGCTGAACCTGACCTGGGAGACGCTGGAGGGCCTCGTCAAGCACAACGGCCCGCTGCTGACGCCGGACGGGCAGGGCACCCGCGGCCCGGTCCCGCAGCCGATCCTCGACTACTGCGCCCTGCACGACCTCGAGCTTGCGAGCTTTGCAAGCCTCGAGGCGCAGGTGGCGGCGATCGCCGACGACATCGCCTACAACACCCATGACATCGACGACGGCCTGCGTTCCGGCTACCTCTCCTTCGACATGCTGGAGGAGATCCCGTTCCTGGCGAAGCTGATGGCGGAGGTGCGGCAGCTCTATCCGAACCTCGAGCCGGCGCGCTTCACCCACGAGATCATGCGCCGGCAGATCACTGCGATGGTCGAGGACGTCATCACCTATGCGCAGGCGGCGCTGCGCGCAGTCCGGCCGAAACGTGCGGACGACGTGCGCCAGGCCGGCCGGGTCATGGCCACGTTTTCCGAAGAAATGCTGGTCACCGACCGGCAGATCAAGAAGATGCTGTTCTCGCGGATCTACCGTCATCCCGAGGTGATGCGCGTGCGCGCCAATGCCGCCTCCATCGTCACCGACCTGTTCACGGCCTATATGGACGACCCGCAACTGATGAAGGGGCACTACTGGGTGGATCACATCCGCGGGATGCCGCAGGCCGCGAGGGCCCGCCATGTCGGCGACTATCTCGCCGGCATGACCGACAACTACGCGATCGATACCCACAGGCGGCTGTTTGACCACACCCCGGAATTGCGATAGTCACCCGGCCGACTGGAAATTCAGCGCTTTGGGCGCTTTGCGCCGCTTCTGGCGCGCGGATGGAAGACATGAACCTCTTTACTGATTTCGAGAGCAGGATCAAAAACGTACTTGAGGAAATTGATGTCGTGCGTGAAAAGCGCGCTGATCTCGATTTCGGCCGAGTCGGGGTCGAACCGCCGCGCGACGCCAGCCATGGCGACGTGGCCACCAATGCCGCGATGGTGCTCGCCAAGCCGCTCGGCACCAATCCGCGCGCGCTGGCCGAACTGATCGTGGAGAAGCTGCGCCAGGATCCGGAAGTGGCCGAGGTCACCGTCGCCGGCCCCGGCTTCATCAACGTCCGCCTGTCGGTCGGATACTGGCAGAAGGTGCTGGCCGACATGATCCGCAAGGGTACCGATTTCGGCCGCAGCGCGATCGGGGCGGGGCGCAAGGTCAACGTCGAATACGTCTCCGCCAATCCCACCGGGCCGATGCATGTCGGCCATTGCCGCGGCGCCGTGGTCGGCGACGCGCTCGCCAACCTGCTGGCCTTCTCAGGTCATGAAGTGACCAAGGAATACTACATCAACGACGCTGGTTCGCAGGTGGACGTGCTCGCGCGCTCCGCCTTCCTGCGCTACCGCCAGGCGCTCGGCGAGAAGATCGGCGAGATCCCGCCCGGGCTCTATCCCGGCGACTATCTCGTCCCCGTCGGCGAGGCGCTCGCCGCCGAATACGGCTCGAGCCTGCGGATCATGCAGGAGCACCAGTGGCTGCCGATCGTCAAGGACAGGACCATCGACGCGATGATGGCGATGATCCGCGCCGATCTCGACGCGCTGAACGTCCACCACGACGTCTTCTTCTCTGAACGGTCGCTGCATGCCGGCAACGGGGCGCCGATCCGCACCGCGATCAATGACCTGACCTTCAAGGGCCACGTCTACAAGGGCGTGCTGCCGCCGCCGAAGGGCCAGCTGCCGGAGGACTGGGAGGACCGCGAGCAGACCTTGTTCCGCTCCACCGAGGTCGGCGACGACATCGACCGGCCGCTGATCAAGTCGGACGGCAGCTATACCTATTTCGCCGCCGATGTCGCCTATTTCAAGGACAAGTTCGACCGCGGCTTCGACGAGATGATCTATATCCTCGGTGCCGACCACGGCGGCTACGTCAAGCGGCTGGAGGCGGTCTGCCGGGCAATCTCCGAGGGCAACGCCAAGCTGACCGTGCTGCTCTGCCAGCTCGTCAAGCTGTTCCGCGACGGCGAGCCGGTGAAGATGTCGAAACGCTCGGGCGATTTCGTCACCCTGCGTGAGGTGGTCGACGAGGTCGGCCGCGATCCCGTCCGGTTCATGATGCTCTATCGCAAGAGCTCCGAGCCGCTCGACTTCGACTTCGCCAAGGTCACCGAGCAGTCGAAGGACAATCCGGTCTTCTACGTGCAATATGCGCATGCGCGCTGCATGTCGGTCTTCCGGCAGGCGCGGGAAGCATTCCCGGGCCTCGACCTGAAGGATGTCAATCTTGCCGCTGCAGTCGAAGGCAGCATATCCGATCCGGCCGAACTGCAGTTGCTTGCCAAGCTTGCAGAGTATCCCCGGATCGTCGAGGCTGCAGCACTGGCGCACGAGCCCCACCGCATCGCTTTTTACCTGTACGATCTGGCCAGCGCCTTCCATGCGCATTGGAACAAAGGCAAGGATCAGCCGGACTTACGTTTTGTTAATGATAAAAACCGACAATTGAGTATAGCCAGACTCGGGCTGGTGTTTGCTGTTGCATCCGTTCTCAAGTCAGGCCTTGCCATTACAGGCACGGCCGCCCCGGACGAGATGCGATAGCGTCACCATTTGCCCACAATAAGCTGGCAAACGCGATTTTGAAGCTTGTGAGTGGAGCAGTATGGCAGACAAGAATCTCGCGCGAAGCGGACCCGCCGATGCCGACCTTCTGTCGGATGATGATCCCTTGGCGGAACTCGCACGCATCGTCGGCTACGAGCCTCGCAACGTGCCCACGGCGGCCCGCCCGGTGCCGCCCGAGCCTCTCCAGGAACCCGTCTTCGACCTCGAGGGCGAACTTCTGCGCGAATTCGCGCTCTACGACGCCCCGGCACTCGATCCGGCCGGCGAGTTCGAAGGTGCGCCCGAACCGCTCGCGGAGCCCATGTCTTTCGACCGGGGCGAAACGCTCGAAGAGACCTTCGGCGAGGTGCCTCCCGCCGTCGAGGCGGTCGAGGCCTATTCGCCCGGGATGGTCGAGCCTGCCTATGTCGCGCCGTCCTACGAGGAAGAGGTTGCATCACCCCAGGCGGAGCAGCCCGCATCGGACGCCGTATCCGACTGGCAGGATGAGCACGCATCTGCCGAAGCCGCACTAGCCGAACCCGCATTTGCCGAACCCCCGGCGGACGTGGCGCCTGTATCCGATTGGGACGCCCAGCCGGCCTATGAAGGCGAGCAGGCAGGGTCCGCGGTCGAGCCTGCCGGCGAAGACCTGGAGGACGAATACCCGCAGGCCGTCGCCTACGAGGCGCCGCAGGTCGAGGTGCCCGTGGTTCACGCTGCGGCGGAACATGACGATGCCCCCGCAGCCCCGACGTTCCTCGGCCTGCAGCCGGCGGACTATCCGGCAACCTTCGAGGAGCCGGTCGGGCTCGATCTGGATCAGGAACTCGAGCTTTCGCTGGGCGAGGCCCTTGTCGAGCGTTCCGAGCCTTCCGAGCCTCTGCTCGTCGCGCCGCAGGACGACGCAGCCCCGGCCCATGCGTGGCCGATGGAAGAGAGCCACGCCCGTCACGAAACCCACGCCTACGATCCGGCCGCGGCAGGCTATGCCATCGTCGATAGCGGCGACGCCCATGCCGGTCTGGTGCAGGAGACGTTCGTCGAGACCCTGCCGTCCGTAGCATCGCATGCGGAAGCCACATTTGCGGCCGCGCCGACCTATGCCGATCCGGTTCCGGTGACGCCCGCCCTCGGCGAGGGCGCCCATTTCGAAGCGGAGGAACTGCCGGTCGAGATCGGCTCGGTCGATTTCGTCCCGGACTGGATCGCCGACCCGCATGCCGATGCAGCGCTCGCCGCTGCCGAGGAGTCCCTGTCTCCACATGCCGAGGACGCGGCGGTCTTCGAGCCCCCGCATCCCTACGAGGTCGCCCCGCCGGCGCGGGCCGCAGACGGCTTCGACCTGGACGAACTCCTGGCCGAAGTCGAGCGCTTCCCCGTTCCAGAAAGCCGCCCGCCGCTCCCGGCGCCGTTGGAATCTTCCCTCGCTGGCCCACTGGAACCGTCTCCGGAAGCCGCGCAGGAGGCACCGCGCCCGCGTCCGGGCATGCTCGAGGGCTTCTCGAACGTCAAGTTCGGCCGTGCGACCCCGGTAGCGGCGGCTCGCCCGCCCGTTTCTGCGCCCGAGCCCGCCGCGCTCCCCGAGACGGCATTCGAAGAGACGTCCTTCGAAACCGCCTTCGTCGAGCCCGCGGCGGCCGAACCGTTTGCCGTCGAGCCGACCGTTGACGTCGCCGTTCCCGCCATGGTCGAGGCGGACTTCGTCGCTCCCGCAGCCGAACCGTTCCCGTCCGTCGCACCGGCGGTCGAGAGCGAGGCTTCGGATATCGATGACGCGTTTGCGAATTTCGAACTCGACCTGTCGGACATCGAATTCGATCTGGACGCATCGGAACTGATGCCGTCCGCACCCGTCGAGCCGCCGTCCGCGCCGGCAGTCGCCGCCATGGCGGCGGCAACGGTGGCGCCCGCGGCACCGCCGGCGACGCCCATAGAGGTCGAGCGGGCCGTACCGGCATCGGCAACCATTGCCCCGACGCCCGTAGCGCCGGCTCCCGTCGCCGCCGTGCCGCCTCGTGTCGTGGCCCCGGTCGCAGTCGTTCCCCCCGCCGCCCCGCAGGTCGAACAAGCATTTGCGCGCACTGTCGAGCCGGTTCGCGAGCCGGAGCAGGCGCCGGTGGATTTCGTCCTGCCCTTCGATCCGTCGCTGATCGCCGACACCGATGTCAGCGTCGCGCAGGTCGGCGAACTCGACGTGCCGCATCTTCCGGCGGTCGACAGGGAAAAGCCGCCGGTCCATCAACCGGAATACGATCTCGACATCGATGCCGAGATGGCCAATCTGTTCGGCGACCCTGCGCCCGCGCCGGCGCCCAGCCGCGCCGCGGAAGCTGCCGTCGCCGCCAACGTGGTACAGTTCAAGCCCGCGACGGGCGATGCGGAGGCGTTCGACAAGGCGCTCGAGGAAGACCTGCGGCGTTCGCTGTCGCAACCCGAGCGCCACGCCATCCCGCTCGACGCCCAGCAGGCCGATGACGACGACTATGTCGGTGACGGCTATGACGAACCGGCCCGCCGAGGGCGCGGCCTGATGCTCGCCGCGGCCGCCGCAACCGTTGTCGTTCTCGGCGGCGCCGGCGTCTACGCGTTCCTGGCCGGCACCGGCGCGGTCGGCACCGGCTCGGGAGAGCCGCGCGTCATCGCCGCCGACAAGACACCGGTCAAGATCGTTCCGGAAGAGCGCGGCGGCAAGAGCGTCCCCAACCAGGACAAGGCCGTCTACGACCGCGTCGCCGGCAAGTCCGACAGCGGCCCGCAGCAGGAGCAACTCGTCACCTCGACCGAGGAGCCCGTCGATGTCGTCCAGCGCACGCTGACGCCGGAATCGCTGCCTTATGATGGTCCGGTCGAGGACGATGCGACAGCACCGGCCGAAAATGCCGCTGGCGACGACGAACGGCTTCTGCCGGGCGTGGACGACCAGGCGGCGGCGCAGGACGCAGGCGAGGGCAACAGCCCGGTCGTCTCGCCGCGCAAGGTCAGGACGATGATCGTCAAGCCGGATGGGACGCTGGTCGCTCGCGAAGAACCGGCAGCGCCCGCGGAGACCACCGGACCTGCGCTCGCGGAAGCCACCCAGCCGGCTGCATCCGCCGAGGCCGGCCTGCGGGCCGAGCCGTCGAACGGCGCTCCCTTGCCGAATGGCGACGAACGGGCTCTGCAGGAACTCGCCGGTGCAGCCGTCGAGGAGACGGCACCGGTGCGGACGGTGACGACCACGCCGGTCGCCGCCACGAGTGTCGCCGCAACCGGTATCACCGCTCCCGATGCTGCCGCAGCACCTGTGCCCCAGGGCGAGGTGATGGCCGGCGCGCCGGTACCCGTCTCGCGACCGGCCGAACAGCCCGTCGATGTGGTCGGCACCGTATCCGAGCGCGGCCGCGTGACCGGGACGGCCCCGACCGAGACGGCGGCGCTTGCATCCGAACCGGCGGCGCAGCCCGCAGCCGCAGCGCCGGAACAGGCACAGCCGGCAGCGGCCAATCCGGGCGGCTACGTGATCCAGATCGCGTCGCTTCCCTCCGAGGCTGAGGCCCAGACCTCCTACAACAACCTGTCGTCGCGCTTCGGCAGCGTCATCGGCGGCCGCGGTGTCGACATCAAGCGCGCCGAGATCGCCAACAAGGGCACCTACTACCGCGTCCGCATTCCGGCCGGCTCGCGCGAGGAGGCCAACGCCCTTTGCGCCAAGTACAAGGCCGCAGGCGGCAGCTGCCTCGTCACCCGCTGAGGAACGAGGAACGCGAAAATGGAACAATGGCGCGTCCCTGACGCGCCATTTTCGTCTTATGGCTGCGGCTGCGATGCTTTCCTGTGAAAGAAGTCGCCCGGCGCTCTCGCCTTTCGCGGCACACGGCTTATGATTCGGTCCATGAGCGAATCGAAATCCTTCATTTCCGGCTGCAAGGGCCTTGTCCTCACCGATGACGAAAAGGCCTTCTTCCGGGACGAGCGCCCCTGGGGCTTCATCCTGTTCGGCCGCAACATCGGCGAGCCGTCGCAGGTGGCCGAACTTACGGCGGCGCTGCGCGAGACGGTCGGCGGCGATCCGGCGATCCCCGTCCTCATCGACCAGGAGGGCGGGCGGGTGCAGCGGATCAGGCCGCCGCATGTGCCGCAATATCCGAACGCCGCAGCGCTTGGCGCCATCTATCGGCAGGACGAGGACAAGGGGCTGCGCGCGGCCTGGCTGATGTCGCGGCTGTTCGCCTTCGATCTTTCCCGCCTCGGCGTCAACGTCGATTGCCTGCCGGTTCTCGACGTCGCCGTCCCGGGCGTGCACGACGTGATCGGCAACCGCGCCTACGGGCAGGAGCCGCAGATCGTCTCCGTCATGGGCAAGGCCGCCGCCGAAGGCCTGAAGGCCGGCGGCCTGCTGCCGGTGATGAAGCACATGCCCGGGCACGGCCGCACGATGGTGGATTCCCACCATGACCTGCCGGTGGTCCACGCGCCGCTGGAGCAGTTGCAGGCGATCGACTTCGTGCCCTTCCGCCACCTGCGCGACGAACTGATGGGCATGTCGGCCCATATCGTCTTCACCGAACTGGACGCCGGCAATCCCGCCACCACCTCGCCGAAGGTCGTCCGCGAGATCATCCGCGGCCACATCGGCTTCGACGGGCTTCTGATGTCGGACGACGTCTCGATGAACGCCCTGAAAGGCGATATTGCAACCCGTGCGCGCGGGATCATTGCCGCCGGCCTCGATTTGGTGTTGCATTGCCATGGGAACATGGAGGAAATGATCGCGGTTGCCGAAAACGTGCCACCGCTGGTAGGAGAAAGCCGGCGGCGCGCGGATGCGGTGAAAACCGGGTTTCCTGAGGCCGACGGGGCGGACGAGCAGGCCCTGCGGGAAGAATTCAATGCGCTGATCGCGGTCGCCTGAGGATATCTCGCGCCGCATCGGCAAGCCGCTCTTGGAGTGCAGGTGTACGGATCGAGGTTCAAGCCGCAGAAGACGGACGCATCGGACGCGGCGCCGATGGAGGAGCTGTGGCAGGACGATCGCGACCGCGGGCTGCATGAGGAAGGCCTCGTCGTCGACATTGCCGGCTTCGAAGGCCCGCTCGACCTGCTCCTGCATCTGGCCCGCACCCAGAAGGTCGATCTGTCCCGCATCTCGGTTCTGGCGCTGGTCGAGCAGTATCTGGCCTTCATCGAGCGCGCCCGGCAGATCCGCATCGAGCTTGCGGCCGACTATCTGGTCATGGCCGCCTGGCTCGCCTACCTGAAGTCGCGGCTGCTCATTCCCCGGCAGCCGAAGGATGACGGGCCGACTGGCGAGGAGATGGCGGCGACGCTGGCCTTCCGGCTGAAGCGGCTGGAGGCGATGCGGGATGCGGCGACGCGGCTTGTCAACCGCAACCGCCTGGGCCGCGATTTCTTCGCCCGCGGCGCCCCCGAGCATATCCCGACCCACAGGCGCTCCGCCTTCGATGCCTCGCTCTACGATCTGTTGAGCGCCTATGCGTCGCTGCGCCAGCGTCACGCCATCACCCAGGTGACGATCGAGAAGCGCACCGTCTGGTCGCTCGCCGATGCACGCGAGATCCTGCACCGGCTGATGGGCGAGGTCGAGGAATGGACGGCGCTGGATCACTTTCTGCTGCGCTACCTGACCGAACCCTCCGAGCGCAGGACGGCGATGGCGAGCGCTTTCGCCGCCACGCTGGAAATGGTGCGCGAGGGGCAACTGGAGATCCGGCAGGAGGGTGTGTTCCAGCCGATCTACCTGCGCCGCGGCGCGCCGGCCCGGCCGGGCGGCCAGCGGGAAGAGCAGGGGGTTGACGACCATGTCTGAGGTCGACGGGCCGCAGGATGATGCCGCAGGGGGGGCGGACGCCGCCAGCGAGGCCGCGACCGTCGTCGACCCTCGCCGGCTGCACGAGGCGGCGCGGATCGCCGAGGCGCTGGTCTTCGCCTCCGCCGGCCCCGTTCCCGAAGCCTATATCGCCGACCGCCTGCCGGCGGGCGTCGATGTCGGCCATGTCATGCGCCAATTGAAGGCGCTCTATGCCGGCCGCGGCGTCAACCTCGTCCAGGTCGCCGATCATTGGGCGTTCCGCACCGCGCCGGACCTGTCCTTCGTCGTCCGCAGCGACGAGGGGGAGGTGCGCAAGCTCTCGCGCGCGGCGCTCGAGGTGCTGTCGATCATCGCCTACCACCAGCCGGTGACGCGGGCGGAGATCGAGGACATCCGCGGCGTGCAGACCTCGAAGGGCACGCTGGACGTGCTGCTCGAGGCGGGCTGGGTGCGGTTCCGCGGCCGCCGGCGCACCCCGGGCCGGCCGGTGACCTTCGGCACGACGAAGGATTTCCTCGACCATTTCGGCCTGGAGGAACTGCGCGACCTGCCGGGGCTGGAGGAGTTGAAGGGGGCAGGGCTGCTCTCCGGCCGCATCCCGTCCAATTTCCAGATCCCCCTGCCGATCGGCGAGGAAGAACTCGCCGACGACGAGGATCCGATCACGCAGATGGACCTCGAGGAACTCGGCCTCTTGACACCGGGCGGAAAAGAAGACGAATAGCGGAAGCTTATCGTCGCCTTGAATTGCCGCGCCCTGAACTGCCGCCGCTCTTCACGGCGTGTCGGCAGAAGCGCCGGGCAGCATGTGCCGGGGGCGAACTCGGGGATTGGCAGGGAATGGCTTCGGATTCGTCGAATCTGAACGGGATCGAGGCGCTGGCTGCGTCCGCGGTGACCTTCGCGGCAAAGCTCTCCTTCGAGGACATCCATCACAGCTATCACGGCAAGGAGACGATCCGCGGCATTTCCATGTCGGCCCAGCCCGGCGAGGTTCTCTGCCTGCTCGGGCCGTCCGGTTCCGGCAAGACGACGCTTCTGCGCATCGCCGCCGGCATCGAGGCGCAGGCCGGCGGCCGCGTGCTCCTGAACGACCGGGAGATCGCCGGGCCGAAGGTGTTCCTCCCGCCCGAGCGGCGCGGCGTCGGCCTGATGTTCCAGGATTTCGCGCTCTTTCCCCATATGTCCGTGCTCGACAACGTCCGCTTCGGCCTGACGGCGATCCCGAAGGCCGAGGCGATCGCCGAGGCGCATCTGGCCCTGGAGCGCGTGGGCCTTTCGCACTATGCCGAGAAATTCCCGCATGCGCTGTCCGGCGGCGAGCAGCAGCGCGTGGCCCTTGCCCGGGCGCTGGCACCGCGCCCGGCGGTGCTGTTGATGGACGAGCCGTTCTCCGGCCTGGATTCGCGGCTGAAGGATTCCATCCGCGCCGATACGCTGGCGATCCTGCGTCATAGCCGCGCAACCGCCATCGTCGTCACCCATGACGCCGAGGAGGCGATGCGGATGGGCGATCGCATCGCACTTTTGCGTGATGGCCGGCTGGTGCAGGTGGGCACCGCCGAGGAACTCTACCTGCGACCGGCCGATCTCTTCGCCGCCGGCTTCTTCTCCGAGATCAACGTCTTTCCCGGCCATGTGCTGTCGGGACGGGTGGAGACGCCGCTCGGAAACGTTCCGGCCGGACACCTGGCAGACGGCGCAAGGGTGCGGATTGCCGTGCGTTTGTCCGGTATCGCCGTCTCCGCGACGGCGGGATCGATCCCCGCCCGGGTCCTGTCGCGGCGTTTTCTTGGCGTCGTCGAATTGCTGGAACTCGCCGTGCCGGGAACCGACCAGCCCGTGCGTGCACGAATCAGGGCCGGGCAACTTCCCGGTGGATTGCGCGATGTCACGGTTTCGGCTAACGAGCGCGACATACTAGTGTTTGAAAAAGGCGCCTGAACGTCTTACATCGGGTACGAAATCCTAGAGGGAGTAAAGTCACATGGGTTCATTCAGCATCTGGCATTGGCTGATCGTTCTGGCAGTGGTGCTGCTGCTGTTTGGCCGCGGCAAGATTCCGGAACTGATGGGCGATGTCGCAAAGGGCATCAAGAACTTCAAGAAGGGCATGTCCGACGACGAGGCCGCTGCGGCTGACCAGTCGAAGACTGTCGAGCACAAGGCTGACGAGACCAAGTGATCGGTCGGGACGCGGCACACGGTCGCGATCCCTCAAGGACATTGCCTAATGCTTGAAGTCGGCTGGAGCGAAATTCTTGTCATCGCCATCATTCTGATTCTGGTGGTGGGTCCGAAGGACCTGCCGCAGATGCTGAGAACGTTCGGCCGTGTCGTCACCCGGATGCGCTCGATGGCGGGCGAGTTCCGCCAGCAGTTCGACGAGGCGCTGCGCGAGGCGGATCTCGACGACGTCCGCAAGACCATCGGCGATGCGCAGAAGCTCAACCCGATGAACACCATCCGCGATGCGGTCAATCCGCTGCGGCAGATGGGCGACGAGATCAAGGCCGACTTGTCGAAGGTCACCTCGACGCAGAAGGCATCCTCCACCTCCACGACCGCCGCCGCCGACAGCACGTCCGCGGCGTCGGGCGAAGCTGCGACGGCTGCCGCCGTCCCGCCGGCGCCCGTCGTCTCTGCTGCGGCTGCGGCGGCCCCGGTTGCCGCGGCAAGTCCGCTTCCCGCGGCGCCCGTGCAGCCGGTGACGGCAGCGCCGGTCGAGCCGGCCAAGCCTGCAGCCCCGGCTGAAAAGACCGCCGCGGCCAGGGCACCCCGGAAGACCACCACCAAGGCTGCGGCGACCAAGGCTCCAGCCGCTGCCAAGGCCCCTGATACGACAAAGGCTCCGGCGACGAAGCCGAAGGCGGCGCCGCGCAAGGCTGCGGCCAAGCCCGAGGCGCCTGCCAAGGCGGCGCCGAAGGCGAAGACGGTGGCTGCATCCGCGGCCGCACCGGCGAAGAAGGCCACCACCCGCAAGCCCAAGAAGGATCAGGCATGAGCGGCGAGTACGAAGACAAGCCCCAGCCGCTGATCGAACACCTGATCGAACTGCGCCGGAGGCTGATGTGGGCCGTGGGCGCGTTCTTCGTCGCCTTCCTGATCTGCTTCTACTTTGCCAAGGCCCTGTTCAACATCCTGGTGCAGCCGTTCAAGTGGTCGGTCGAGTGGGCCGGCCTGTCGCACCGCAACGTCGAGCTCATCTACACCGCGCCGCAGGAATTCTTCTTCACCCAGATCAAGGTGGCGATGTTTGGCGCGCTGGTGATCGCCTTCCCGATCATCGCCCAGCAGATATACAAGTTCGTCGCACCCGGCCTCTACAAGAACGAGCGGGCGGCGTTCCTGCCGTTCCTGATCGCCTCGCCGATCCTGTTCCTGATCGGCGCGGCCCTCGTCTACTTCTTCTTCACACCGATGGTGATGTGGTTCTTCCTGTCGATGGAGCAGGGGGGCGGCGAAGGCGAGGTCTCGATCCAGCTCCTGCCGAAGGTGTCCGAATATCTCGGGCTGATCATGTCGCTGATCTTCGCCTTCGGCCTGGTGTTCCAGCTTCCGGTGATCTCCTCGCTTCTGGTGCGCGCCGGCTTCATTTCCGCGCAGACCCTGGTCGAAAAGCGCAAGTACGCGATCGTGATCGCCTTCGTCGCCGCGGCCATCCTGACGCCGCCGGATCCGGTCTCCCAGATCGGTCTTGCACTGCCGACCATCCTTCTCTACGAGATTGCCATCTACACGGCCCGACTCATAGAACGGCAGCGGGCGGGCGCCGCCGCGGAAGCGGACTCCGAGACGGAGGATACGGCGCAGGCGCCGACATCGCAGGAAGCCGACAAGGCCTGAAGCGGTTGTCGGTTTCCGGCGGACGCTGTCGGGCGGAGAGGGCGAAACCCTGCGACGCCTGGAGCGACAATGCTTGACATCAAATGGATCCGCGACAACGCCGAGGCACTCGATGCCGCCCTCGCCAAGCGAGGCGCCGAGCCGCTGTCGGCGAGCCTGATCGCGCTCGACGAGACCCGCCGCACGCTCATCCAGACCGCGCAGGACATGCAGTCGCGCCGCAACGCCGCCTCCAAGGAGATCGGCGCGGCGATGGCGCAGAAGGACATGGCGCTCGCCGATAAGCTGAAGGCGGAAGTCGCCGAGCTCAAAACGCAGCTTCCCGCAGCCGAGGAGGAGGAGCGCCGGGTCACCGCCGAGCTCACCGACGCGCTCTCGCGCATTCCCAACATCCCCCTCGATGACGTTCCGGTCGGCAGCGACGAGAACGACAACGTCGAAAAGCACAAGTGGGGCGCCAAGCCCGGCTGGAACCACAAGCCGCTCGAGCACTACGAGATCGGCGAGGCGCTCGGCTGGATGGATTTCGAGGGCGCGGCGAAGATCGCCGGCGCCCGCTTCACCATCCTGAAGGGGCAATTGGCCCGCCTGGAGCGCGCGCTCGGCCAGTTCATGCTCGATACCCACACGCAGGAACACGGTTACGTCGAAGTACAGCCGCCGCTGCTGGTGCGCGACGATGCAATGTACGGTACCGGACAGTTGCCGAAGTTTTCCGAGGACCTGTTCCGGACGACGGACGGCCGCTGGCTGATCCCGACCGCGGAAGTGCCGCTGACCAACCTCGTCCGCGAGGAAATCCTGGCGCAGGAGAAGCTGCCGCTGCGCTTCACCGCGCTGACGCCGTGCTTCCGTTCCGAGGCCGGTTCGGCCGGCCGCGACACCCGCGGCATGCTGCGCCAGCACCAGTTCATGAAGTGCGAACTCGTCTCGATCACCGACGCCGAAAGCTCGATCGAAGAGCACGAGCGCATGACCGCCTGCGCCGAAGAAATCCTGAAGCGCCTCGGCCTGCACTACCGCGTCGTCACGCTCTGCACCGGCGACATGGGTTTCGGCGCGCGCAAGACCTACGACATCGAGGTCTGGCTGCCGGGACAGGATACCTATCGCGAGATCTCGTCGTGCTCGGTCTGCGGCGACTTCCAGGGCCGGCGCATGAATGCGCGCTACCGCGGCAAGGACGACCGGAACCCGAAGTTCGTCCACACGCTGAACGGATCCGGCACCGCCGTCGGCCGCGCGCTGATCGCCGTCCTGGAAAACTACCTCAACGAGGACGGATCGGTGACGATCCCGGACGCGCTCTTGCCCTACATGGGCGGACTGAAGAAGATCGAAAAAGCCAACTGAAGGGAAGACCGCGCCCATGCGCATCCTTTTGACCAATGACGACGGCGTCCATGCCGAGGGGCTTGCGGTCCTGGAACGGATTGCCCGCACCCTATCGGACGATGTCTGGATCGTGGCGCCGGAGACGGACCAGAGCGGGCTTGCGCATTCGCTGACGCTGTCCGAGCCGCTGCGGCTGCGCAAGGTCGGCGACAAGCGCTTCGCGCTCCGCGGCACCCCGACCGACTGCGTCATCATGGCCGTGCGCGAGATCCTGCCGGGTCCCGCCGATCTCGTGCTCTCGGGCGTCAATGCCGGGGCCAACATGGCCGACGACGTCACCTATTCCGGAACGATCGCCGGCGCCATCGAGGGCACGCTGCAGGGCATCCGCTCCATCGCCATCAGCCAGGCGTTCCGCTACACCGACGGCCACACCGTGCCGTGGGCGGTGGTGGAGCGCCACGCGCCGGACCTGATCCGCCGCCTGATGGAGGTCGAACTGCCGGACGGCACCTTCTTCAACCTGAATTTCCCCAACTGCCCGGCCGATGCGGTCAGCGGCATCGAGGTCACCTCGCAGGGCAAGCTCGATTTCGGTATCACCATCGAGGAGCGCAAGGACGGGCGCGGCTTTCCCTATTTCTGGCTGCGCTTCGGCGACCGGCACGGCGATTTCCGCGCCGGCACCGACATCCATGCGCTCCGGGAGAATGCGATCTCCGTCACGCCGCTGAAGCTCGACCTGACGGACTATACGGTTCTGGACCGCGTCCAGCGCGCGCTGGCTGGCTGAAAGAGGTGACGATTGAACACGGCACGGGTGGTTGAGAAGGAAGGTTTCGCCGCACTGGCGCTCCGGTTGCGCGGCCAGGGCATCAAGGACATCGACCTGCTGACGGCCGTGGAGCAGACGCCGCGCACCCTGTTCGTGCCGCCGCAATTTGCCGGCGACGCCTATTCTAGCCGCCTCCTGCCGATCGATTGCGGCTCCTTCGTCGAAGGGGTGGACCTGGCCGTGCGGCTCCTGCATCTGCTGAACCTCAAGTCCGGCCAGCGGGTGCTGGAGATCGGCACCGGCAGCGGCTTCACCGCCGCCGTCATGGGCCGGCTGACCGAACGCGTTCTCACCGTCGACCGCTATCGCACGCTCGTCACCGGCGCGCAGCAGGGCATCGAGAAGGCCGGCATCCGCAACGTCGTCGTCCGCCAGGCCGACGGCAGCAACGGCATGCCGGGCGAGGGGACCTTCGACCGCATCCTCGTCACCGCCGCCTTTCCCGCCATGCCGCGGCTCTTCGCCGAACAGCTCGTCTCCGGCGGCATGCTCCTGGCTCCGGTGATGGTGAGCGACACCGAATGCCGCATGCTGAAGCTGGTCAAGACCGGCAGCCGCTTCGACCGGGAAGACCTCTTCGAGGTTCCCTACCTGCCGATCGTGCCACATCTGGCGCAGGCGCTCTGAAACCCTGAAGACCAGGAGAATCACGTCCCCGCACCGGCGAAGCCGCCGGTGCGCTGTCCCTTCGCGCCCGTCGTTTGCCATTCGTCCGCTCCAGCGGGCCGCAATTCGGCGGGACGGGCGCCGGCCGCATCGGCAATCTGCGCGGCGCCAGCCCAAAAGGTTAACAAATCGTTAACCACGGTCAGCCTCGCGCAAGCTTCGCGCCATATTCCCATAGTCGAGACGAAACCCACGTCGACGCACGGATCTTTGGGCAATCTCGCCGCCGAGGGAGATGGGCATGCAAATCTCGAACAGGATCGCCGGGACGGCGACACAGGACAGCCTCACAAATCTCGCAGCCCGCGCCGCCGGGCGGACCAGCGAGGACGCGGTCGAGGCAACGCGCCCGAGCGCCTTCACGGCAGGCAATCATGATCCGTCCGATCGGGTGTCGCTGTCCGTCGAGGCCCTGCTCATCCTCAGCGCCTCGCGGGACACCCAGAGCCTTCCCGCCCTGTCGGAGGACGAGCGCAACAACGTGGTATCGCAGGCGCTCGAGGAGCGCGAGTACAAGGCCTTCCGCCACTTCCGCGAGGAAGGCGACATGAAGAGCTACTACCGCGCCTATATCGAATATTACGACAGGCTCCAGCCGCAGGACCAGTCGAGTCCGCGCTACGCCGGAAGCCGGCAGATCGCCGTCTCCGCCCTTCGCTCGCTGGCCTATGCCGAAAAGGCGATGGACGACGACACGGCCGGCGAGGCCCCGGCGGTGATCGACACGATTCTCGCGAGCGTCGACACCGTGCACCGCGACGTGCCGCAGATGGCCGCCGCGACGGCAGGCCTCCGGGGCGCGGAAGCCTTCCACGCGATCGGCGCCTCCCGCGCCACCTCGATGTACCTCGCCAGTTTCTAGAGCATGTCGCCCGAAAGTGGGCACCGGTTTCGGGATCAGGACATGCTTCAAGGCAGCTAGCCAAGGCGCGGTAGCGAATCCGAAGGATCGCGATGCGCCTTGGAACTCGTCGGCCCGCAATCCTGCCTTGCATCGCTCCCGTTTCTGCAGCCGGGCGGGCATCGCATGGTTATCAACATCTCAAGAATGAGCATCGGCGGGAGCGGTCTTAACCGGGCGGTAACTCTAACGCGCTTTAATCATTGCACGGCAGTTGGTTGTGTTTCGATTGGGTAGTTTGACATGCGTAAGAGTGTATCGCCGCGTTTTGCTAGAACCGTACCACGGGTCCTCGTGGCGGTGTTGCTGGCCGGTGTGGCAACCGGCTGCAGTTCCGACGCCACCCGCTTCGGTGGGTTGTTCTCCTCTTCCGACGACATGACGACAGGCTCCATCCCGCGCAGCGGGGGAAATGTCGGCTATGTGCCGCGCGGCGATGTCAATGGCGCCAGCGGCGCTGTTGCCGCCAATCAGGGCTATGCCTCCCAGGGTACGGTGTCCAATGCGCCGATGCCCATGGAGACCGCGGACGGCTCGGGCGTTCGCCGCGCCAGCACGCCGATGTCGGTCCAGCGCAACACGCTGTCGGAGCCCTCTGCGGCCCCCGCGTCCGCCGGGCTAGTCGCCATGGCCCAGCCGATTCCCGCCAATGCGGCGCCGACGCTTTCGGATGCTTTCGAGTCTCCGGCCCGTGCCGCGGCCCCCGCGCCGAAGCGCACGGATGGCTGGTCGACCGCCAATGCGCCGGTCGTGATGCTGCGGTCGGGCGAGAGCATCAAGACGCTATCGACCCGCTACGGCGTGCCGGAGAAGGAGATCCTCAAGGCCAACGGCCTGAAGACCGCCGCCGCCGCCGAACCGGGCCAGAAGATCACCATTCCCGTCTTCGGGACCGCCCGCAGCGCCGCAAAGGCGTCGATCGACACGGCTCTGGACCCGAACGGCAAGCGGCCCGGCAACACGCAGGACACCGGCGCCGAAGTCGCCATTCTCCCGAATTCCGCCAAGAACCGCGACAAGACGGCCGGCGAGGCCGGCAAGGGCAAGGTCGCAGCCGGCGGCGACGGCAAGCCGGAGGGCGGCTACGAGGTTCAGCCGGGCGATTCGCTCGCCAAGATCGCCGCCAGGAACGGCGTTTCGGTCGATGCGCTGAAGCAGGCGAACGGCCTGAACGGAGCCTCGATCCGGGTCGGCCAGAAATTGCACATCCCCGCCGCCTCCAGGCCCGCCACCGACGGCACGATGACCGCTTCGCTCCCCGATCCCAAGAAGACCGCCGCACCTGTGACGGAAAAGGCCGAGGCCTATGCGCCGGTCGAGAAGAAGCAGACGCTGAGCGAGATCGAGACCAAGACGGACATCACCGAGGCAGCCCCCGAATCGACCGGCATCGGCAAGTATCGCTGGCCGGTCCGCGGCGCGGTGATCGCCGGCTACGGTTCGAATGTCGAAGGCAGCCGCAACGACGGCATCGATATCTCCGTTCCCGAAGGCACCCCGGTCAAGGCTGCCGAAAACGGCGTCGTCATCTACTCCGGCAGCAGCCTGAAGGAACTCGGAAACGCCGTTCTGGTTCGCCACGACGACGGCACCGTGACCGTCTATGGCCACGCCTCCAGCCTCAACGTCCAGCGCGGCCAGAAGGTGCAGCGCGGCCAGACGCTCGCATCGTCGGGCATGAGCGGCAACGCCACCCGTCCGAAGCTGCACTTCGAAGTCCGCAAGAACGCCTCCGCCGTCAACCCGATGACCTATCTCGAATAGCCGGGCGGAAATAATATTTGATGCCAGGAAAAGCCGCGCCGGCAACGGGGCGGCTTTCCTGCGTTCAGGGCAATCGGGACGAAGGATACCCGGCGTTTCACCGTGGCCCGCGCCATCCCTATCGGCCGAGCGTCTTGCCTGTGCGGCCGGCGAGGTCCTGGATAAACTGCCAGGCGACGCGGCCGGAGCGGGAGCCGCGGGTCGTCGCCCATTCGAGGGCGTCGGCATGGATCGCGTCGCGGTCGCCTTCGAGGCCGAAATGGTCGGCATAGCTGTCGACCATCGCCAGATAATCGACCTGGCTGCACTTGTAGAAACCCAGCCATAGGCCGAACCGGTCGGAAAGCGAGACCTTCTCCTCGACCGCCTCGGAGGGATTGATGGCGGTGGACTGTTCGTTCTCCATCATGTCACGGGGAAGCAGGTGCCGCCGGTTCGACGTGGCGTAGAGGATCACGTTGTCCGGCCGGCCCTCGACGCCGCCGTCGAGCGCCGCCTTCAGCGACTTGTAGGAGGTGTCGTCGTGGTCGAAGGAGAGGTCGTCGCAGAAGACGATGACGGAGGCGGGCGCTTCCTTGAGGATCTCCATCAGCGCCGGAAGGGTCGCGATGTCTTCGCGGTGCACCTCGACGATCTTCAGCGCCGTTTCGGTGGTCGCCGCCGCGCTGGCATGCACGGCCTTCACCAGCGAGGATTTCCCCATGCCGCGGGCGCCCCAGAGCAGGACGTTGTTGGCCGGCAGCCCCTTGGCGAAGCGCAGCGTGTTGTCCAGCAGGATGTCGCGGACGTGGTCCACGCCGACGATGAGGTCGATGTCGACGCGGTTGGGCCGCGCCACCGGCTGGAGATAGTGCCGCGCCGGAACCCACACGAAGCAGTCGGCGGCACTCCAGTCGTTCTCGGCCGGCGCCGGTCCGGCCAGCCGCTCGATTGCGGCCCTGAGCCCGGTGATTTCCTTCAACAGCGACCGAATCTGTTCATCCTGCACGTGCCTGCTCCATCCCGTTGTCTGACCCTATGGGCGGTAGCATGGCGAGGTCCGGCCGAAAAGAGAGAAAACCCTGAATTTCCGGCAGAATCCGGGCTCGAATGTTGCATTCAGGCCGGTCTTGCCTATAGTCGCGCCCACTGTCGCGGGTGGAAATGCATCCCCCGGCTTCCAGTTTCGAGGAGTTTTTGAATGTTGATTACCGAGGCTTTCGCCCAGACGGCGCCGGCTGCTTCCGCGGGTGGTGCGGATCTTCTGATGTCCGTCCTGCCGTTCCTTTTGATTTTCGTGGTGATGTATTTCCTCATCATCCGCCCCCAGCGCGCCGCCATGAAGCGCCGTGAGGAGCTTTTGAAGAACATCCGCCGCGGCGACCAGGTCGTGACCGGCGGTGGTGTCGTCGGCAAGGTGACGAAGGTGATCGACGACAAGGAACTCGAAGTCGAGATCGCCGAGGGCATCAAGGTCCGCGTCGTTCGCAGCGGCGTCTCCGAGGTCCGCGTCAAGGGCGAGCCGGTCAAGGAATAGTATGGTCCTGCCATCCGGCGGCCCCTGGGGCTTCCGCCGGATGGCGCCTGGATGGTCTGCCGGCAGCGTGCCGGGCATTTCGAGATGGCTATGCTGCAACCCGCCCGCTGGAAAACCCTGCTTGCCTGGCTCGCCGTCGTGGCGGGCCTTCTTGTTCTGTTGCCCACCGTTCTGACGGATACGCAGAGGTCGGCCCTGCCGGGCTGGCTCTCCTCGCTGCGGCTGACGTCCGGCCTGGATCTCAGCGGCGGCGCCGGGCTCGTGGTCAAGATCGAGCGCGACGACGTGGAAGACGACCGGTTGCTGGCCGTCGTCAACGAGGTCGGGCAGACGCTCCGCAGTGCCCAGATCCCCTATGCCGGCCTGTCCGGGACCGGACGGAACGTGGTCGTGCGCGTCACCGACGGCGCCCGCGTCGAGGATGCGCGCGCAGCCCTTGCCGCGATCGCCGGAACGCGCTCGGGCGCGCCGGAGGCGGGGAGTGAGATCCGTCTCGATATCACCGCCGAATCGCTCGCCGCAGCCGAGATCGAAGCGACCGCCGCCGCGGTCGAGGTCGTCCGCCAGCGCGTCGCCGGCGCCGGCGGGGTGAACGCGGTCGTCGAACAGGCCGGCCCCGGCCGCATCGCCCTGCAGGTGCCGGGATATGACGATCCCCAGCGGCTGAAGGACGTCCTCGACCAGCGCGGCCAGTTCTCGGCGAGCCTTGTCGAAACCGGCGTCTCCCTCCAGCAGGCGCTCGAACAGGGCCCGCCGCCGGGCACGCAGGTCGTCTATACGCTGGGCGAGCCGCCGGTCGGCTATCTGGTCCGCCGCTCCAGCATCTTCACCTCGCGCGACGTCGTCTCTGCCGAAGTGCTGTCCGGCGGCGATGGCGGCAACGCGACCGTCGTCTACCAGCTCGGCCCCGACGCGACCCGGCGTCTTGCCGAGGCGACGGCGACCAATGTCGGCCGCACGCTGGCGCTCCTGCTCGACGATCAGGTGCTGGCGGCCTTCATCGTCGCCGGTCCGCTGGTGGACGGTCGCGGCGAGATTTCCGGCGATTTCGATGCGGCCGGCGCCGAGAACCTGGCCGTCGTTCTCCGCAGCGGCGCCCTGCCGGCATCGCTGACCGTGGTCGAGGAGCGCTCGATCGAGCCCGCGCTCGGCAACGCCTCGGCCCGTGCCGCGCTGACCGCGGTCGTGGCGGCCGGCATCGCCGTCGCCCTGTTCATGATCTTCTGGTACGGCGCCTTCGGCGTCATCGCGATCATCGCCCTTCTGTTCAACCTGATGCTGGTGGTCGCGGTGCTCGCCCTCACCGGAACCGCCGTCACCCTGCCGGGCATCGCCGGCCTGGTGCTGATCATCGGCATGGCGGTCGATTCGAACGTCCTGGTCTACGAGCGCATGCGCGAGGAGGCCGCCGGCGGCAAGCCGCTTCCCGAGGCGCTGGCTGCGGGGTTCACGCGCGCGTTTTCGACAGTCGTCGATGCGGGCGTCACCACGATGATCGCCGTGCTCGTCCTCTATTTCCTGGGGTCGATGCCGATGCGCGGTTTTGCCGTCACCGTCGGGATCGGCATCCTCACCACGCTCTCCGTAGCCTTCACGCTGACCCGCTGGCTCGCCTGGCGCTGGGTGCGCCTGAGACGGATCACCCACCTGCCGCGCAGCGTCCGCACCGGCCTGTTCGCCAGCCTGCACCTGCCCTTCATGGCGATCCGCAACTATACCTTTGCCGGGACGGCGGTGGTTTCGCTCGCCGTGGCCCTCCTGGTGGTGCTGAACGGCCTCAACCTCGGCATCGATTTTACCGGCGGCGCGCAGTTGCAGATCCAGAGCCGGCAGGGCGTGGCCGATCCTGCAGCGATCGCCGCGCGCCTCGAGGAAGCCAACCTCGGCGACGTCACCGTCCGTTCGGGCCGCGATCCCGCCACCGCCACGGTCCGCATTCCGCCGCAGGGCGGCGGCGAGAACGCCGAGCAGACCTCGGCACTGGTCGCGCGCGGCGAACTCGAATCGGACTTCGACATCGGCCGCGTCGAGGTCGTCGGTCCCTCGGTCTCCGGCGACCTGATCTCGGCTGCGACGCTTGGCATGGCGTTCGCGCTCGCGGCCCTGATCGGCTACATCTGGATCCGCTTCGAGTGGCAGTTCGCGATCGGCGCGGTGATCGCCACCGCCCATGACTTTCTCCTGACCATCGGGCTCTTCGCCGTCACCCGCATGGAGTTCGACATCGGCAGCATCGCGGCCCTGCTCACGATCGTCGGATATTCCCTGAACGATACGATCGTCGTCTACGACCGCATCCGCGAGAACCTGCGGCAGTTCCGCCAGATGCCACTGCCGCTTCTGATTGACGCCTCGATCAGCCAGGCGCTGTCGCGTACCGTGCTGACGGCGGCGACCACACTGATCGCGCTGCTGGCGCTGACGGTCTTCGGCGGCGAGAGCGTCCGCGCCTTTGCTGTCACGATGTTATTCGGCATTGCCGTGGGCACGTTCTCTTCTATCTATATTGCCGGTCCGGTCCTCATCCTGTTCCGCCTGAGGCCGGACCGCTATCGTCTCAAGGGCGGCGGCAGCCCGGCTGCGAAGGCATGAACATGGCCAAGGGCATAGAGATACGACAGGCGCATTTTCCGGGCAGGGCCCCGATCGACGCCTATGGCAATGGCGGCTTCCGCTTTGCCGATATGTCGCATCGCGGATCGATCCTCTGCCTGCCCTCCGGCATCTACGGCTGGGACAAGACCGACGCGAGCGATCTGTCGGCGGAGGACCTTGCCCGCGTGCTGGCGGAAGCGGAACAGATCGAGGTGCTGCTGGTCGGAACGGGCGCCGAGATCCGGCCGCTTTCGCCGCAAGTGCGCGCCGCCCTGCGCGAGCGCCAGGTCCGCTCCGATCCGATGTCCACGGGTGCCGCAGTGCGCACCTTCAACGTCATGCTGGCCGAATCGCGCGCCGTCGCGGCGGCCCTGATCGCGGTCTGATCCGCAGCCGTCAGCCAATGCCCAATTCAGCTAGTGCCAGTCCGGAAGATCCGATGCACCCGAAAGAAGCCCCGGCAGCAGGGCGCGCCCCCGAGGCTCCCGCTGCCGATCCCTATGCCCATTGCCTGGCGGCGCTGCGCGAAACCGATCGCGACCGCTATCTCGCCTGCCTGCTGGCGCCCGCCGAAAAGCGGGGCGCGCTGGCCGCCCTCTACGCCTTCAATGCGGAGATCGCCCGCGTGCGCGACGTGGTGCACGAGCCGCTTCCTGGCGAGATCCGGCTGCAATGGTGGCGCGATGCGCTGGAGGGCAATGCGGCGGCAGGCGAGGCGAGCGCCAATCCGCTCGCATCCGGCCTGCTGCGCTGCGTCGCCGAGCACAGGCTGCCGGTCGCCGTCCTGACGGACATGATCGAGGCGCGCATTTTCGACCTCTATGACGATCCGATGCCGGACCGGGCGGCGCTGGAGGGCTATGCCGGCGAGACCGCCTCGGCGCTGATCCAGCTTGCAAGCCTCGTCCTCGATCCGCCAGGGGCCGCGCAATCGGCGACCGCAGCCGGCCATGCCGGCGTTGCGCAGGCGATCGCGGGCATGCTGCTGCTGCTGCCGGTCCACCGGCGCCGCGGCCAGGTCTATATCCCCGGCGACCTCCTGGCCGCCACCGGCCTGGATGCGGAAGCGCTGATCGCAGGCCACGACCGCGAGCGGGCCGCCCGCGCTGTTGAGGCTTTCGCCGGGCTCGGCCGCGAGCACCTGAAGAAGGCGGAAGCAGCCGGCGGCATCGCCCCGGCAAACCGTGCCGCCTTCCTGCCCGTGGCGCTGGCGCGCCATGTCTTCGACCGCGCCGAACGGGCAGGCGCCGATGCGCTGGAGCACGCACTGCTGCCGGCGCAATGGCGGCGGCAATGGTGGATGTGGAAGACCCTGCGTACCGGCCGCTTCTGAGGCGATCCCGAAGAAAAGCGGTCGGCCGAAGGCGCTGCCGGGCATGGCGTAAAACTGGCGCAAGCTACGCGGGCTAGACAGGGCGCATTCGATGACCCGCGGGAGGACCTGCAATGATTTGGACTGTCGTGATCGCCTGCCTCGTCCTGGCCGTCTATGTCTATTTGCGGACGAAGCGCCGCAGCGATCGCAGGAACGGGGCGGACGACACCGGCCTTGCCATCGTCGAGTTCGGCCGGGTCTTTCCGAACGAGGCGATCCGGGAGGTCGTCACCACCGCCGGTGGCGATGCGATCTTCCTGCGGCTGCATGACGGCAAGGTCGGCTGCATGCGCGCCCGCGGATCGCGTTACACCTGCCTGCTGATCGAGCCGGGCGGCGTGCTCGTGCACAACAGCCCGAGCGGCAAGGGGCTCGCCATCGAGTTCCACGATAATCCGCACGAGAACGGCAGCTTCGAGTTCGCCACCAGCGGCGAGGCGGCCGAGGTCTCGCTCTGGCTGCTCGGCAGCCTGCTGCCCACGGCCGGCATCGAGGAGGCGCCGCGCACGCTTCAGCGCGACGGCTGATCCCTCAAGGCGCCGATGCCAGCCACTGGCGGCAGTCTTCCAGCGCGCGCGCCGACACTGCCTGCTTCTTGGCCAGCGCCTTGTCCTTGCCCCGGAAGCGCTTGGCGCCTTCAGGCCTGACGATCGAACCCGGTGCGAGGTCGGGAAACAGGCCGAAATTGATGTTCATCGGCTGGAAGGAGCGCTTGCCCGGCTCGTCGTCGGACAGGATGTGTCCGCCGGTGATGTGGTTCAGCAGGGCGCCGAAGGCGGTCGTGGCGGGCGGCAGCGCCGGTTTTTCCCCGCGCCGTTCGGCAGCGGCGAACCGGCCGGCGAGAAGGCCGATGCTGGCGCTCTCGACATAGCCTTCGCAGCCGGTGATCTGCCCGGCGAAGCGCAGGCCCGGGCGGCCCTTCAGCGTCAGCGACGGATCGAGCAGGGCCGGCGATTGCAGGTAGGTGTTGCGGTGCAGTCCGCCGAGCCGCGCGAATTCCGCATTCTGCAGCCCCGGGATCATCCGGAAGATCTCTCCCTGTGCCCCGTATTTCAGCTTCGTCTGGAAACCGACCATGTTGTAGAGCGAGCCGAGCGCATTGTCCTGGCGCAACTGCACGACGGCATAGGGCTTGACGGTCGGGTTGTGCGCGTCGGTCAGCCCCATCGGCTTCATCGGGCCGTGGCGCAGGGTCTCGCGCCCGCGCTCCGCCATCACCTCGATCGGCAGGCAGCCGTCGAAATAGGGCGTGCCCTCCCATTCCTTGAAGCCCGTGGTATCGGCGGCAATGAGCGCGTCGATGAAGGCATTGTATTGCGCCTCGTCCATCGGGCAGTTGATGTAGTCCTTGCCCGTGCCGCCCGGTCCGACCTTGTCGTAGCGGGACTGATGCCAGCAGATGTCCATGTCGATCGAATGGGTGTGCACGATCGGCGCGATCGCGTCGAAGAAGGCGAGCGCGTCGGCGCCGGTGCGCTGCTGGATCGCGGCTGCGAGATCCGGCGCGGTCAGCGGGCCGGTGGCGATGATCGCCTGGTCCCAGTCCTCGGGCGGCAGGCCCGTGATCTCCTCGCGAGCCACGGTGATCAGCGGGTGGCCTTGGATCGCGGCGGTCACCGCGGCAGAAAAGCCCTCGCGGTCCACCGCCAGCGCCCCGCCGGCCGGAACCTGGTTGGCGTCGGCGGCACGCATGATCAGCGAGCCTGCGAGCCGCATCTCGGCATGGAGCACGCCGACGGCGTTGCTGGTGGCGTCGTCTGAACGGAAGGAGTTCGAGCAGACCAGTTCGGCAAGGCCGTCGGTCTTGTGCGCATCCGTACCGCGCACGCCGCGCATTTCGTGCAGCACCACCGGGATGCCGCGCTCGGCGATCTGCCAGGCAGCCTCGCTGCCGGCAAGTCCGCCGCCGACGATATGGATGGGAGAGGGGGAGGTCTGGTTGGTCATGGGCGGGTGCATATCATGCAGGGCCGGCGCTTCCAATCGCCGGAATCGAAAACGGCACCGAATGGTGCCGTTTGAAGCGTCTGTCGCGGTCGTCAGTCGACGTCACGCCGTAACCGGCGCGGGGTCCGCTTAGCGGAAGGAACGGGCAGCGATGCCGCGGATGTCGTGGCGGGTCAGGCCGATATCGGAAAGCGTGTGGGTAGACAGGTTGCCGAGCTCGTTGAGGGTGCGGCGGTAGCTGAGCCAGTTCTTGGCAAGGCGGATCGGGTTCATGGCAGGTCTCCTGGAAGCGTTGGACGGGACGGCGTCGTCCTCGTTTGTTGAGACCCTTTTACTCCTTCTCCCGGTCATGATGCAGTGCAAAGAAAATGCAGCTGCTATGCAATTGTGCAATTAGCTGGACAAATACTGTGCATTCCTGCGCAGTGCCTGAAAAACAGCGCTTCCGGCAGTCCGCCGGTTGCCGCTGCGTACCGGCTGCGCACCGCCTTTTGGGGACCGTATGGGGCGATCGCATCCGACCCATGCGCATTAGCCATTGCCACAAAAAGAAACGCCCCCCGGATCTCTCCGGAAGGCGTTTGGCCGGACCTGACGGGGTCGGCGTATTACCGGACGGCTTCGCGGGCGACGCGACGGATGTCCGAGCGGCCGATGCCGAGGTCGTTCAGTTCGCGGTCGCTCATGCGGCCGAGTTCGGTGATGGTCTGACGATACTTGCGCCAAGTGTTGAACGAGCGGGAGATGTTCATGTCCGTTACCCTTCGTGGTGGGGCCGGCATTTCCAATCAGCGCCGGCGTTCATCTGATGACCCGTATATACGACGCCGGAGGCCTGCATTACAGAGATAAAGCCGAATGGCAGTCATGCGATATGTGCATGTCAAGTAAAAAACCCATGAAAAGACTGGCTAGGAATTGAGCACCCGATTCGGGCTCCGGTCGGCTCACACGCATGTCGGACGATCGGGAAAATACAACGCCCGCCGGGGGAGGAGATCCGGCGGGCGTCGATCCTGATTGGCAACTTGGGAGGAGGAGTGTCGCCAATCGCATCGGGGCTGGCTGGGAGGAGGAGTGCCGCGCCCGATTGATGGTTGAGTTATAGCGCCGGGCCCGGTCGCGGTGAAGCGCCCATGCCGAATATCACGCATGCAAGAACCGGATGGCTTGCCCAAACGGCGGGCCGATCGTGAGTGCAAATGCATAATATTTACGCAAAAGACGCCCGCCAAGGCGTTGATTTCTCGCTACATTGCGGAGGCTGATACAAGGAGCCGATCCCCAAACGCAATAACGCCCGCCGGGGGAGGAGATCCGGCGGGCGTCATTTGGGATGATTGGCAACTGGGAGGAGGAGATGTTGCCAATCGTATCGGACAGGCGCTGGGAGGAGGAGTGCGCCGGCCCGAATTCTGTCGGCTGCCTCTCGGCTGCCGGACCTTTTCTGAACCGGAATTCAGGTGGTAGGTCGCTTCCACTTTTTCAAGAGCCGGTCAGCAGAAGATGTCTGCGCCCTGATCTCTCTGTTCCGGATCATTCCCGATCCGATGACTGCAATATAGTCGGACAAATCGATTTTGTGCAGTGCAATATAGGCATGGATGATATGCGCCGCCTGCATGCCCGTCCAGTTGGCCGTCCTCGACGTGTCACATCGTCTTCTTTGCGCATTTGGGCCTGTCGAAATGCCATTTCGACCACGAAGTCGCCTTCCGAACCGGATTATTGTCGGACAAATGCATTTTCTCACCCAGATTTGCGCCCTCGTGCTGCAGCTTGCGATTGCCGTCCCGAACTATTGACAGGACAGGAATCGGCCTCCCTGCAGATGGCTTACCGCACGTCCTGGCGGTTCGGTTTTCACGCGAGAGGCGCGCATTTTCGTTCGTGGAAGTTCCCGCAAGCGATGTCTTTGTCAGGGTTGTGCTCTTGTCTGTCTGCGACCGTTATGGGTAATAGTGTTCTCCCTATAAAACTGAAAGTTGATAATGCAGAGAAAATCCATTGTGATCGGCGGTCCGCCCCGGACTGGAACGCGTTTTGTGGCGGACGCGCTGAACAGGCATCCGGATGTTTCGATCCAGGGCGAGGTGCCGCCGATGCTCCTCGACAACGCTCTGAAGTTCATGCGTACCTGCGACAAGATGTATGCCAGACCCAGTCAAAGGCATTGGCAAAAGGGTTGGACGAAGACCCGGGTCGGCGTTTTCAATGACATCGTCGCGGCGCTGCAGAAGCGCGAGCAGACCTCTGCAAGCCCCGAGGAACGGAAACTCGGATTCACAGGCTTCAAGCTTCCGGGCGCGGTTACCCGTTGGCGGGAACTGGAGGGGATTTACGGCAGCCCTGCCTTCGTCCTTTGCATCCGGCGTTTCGGGCCTTACCACCTTTCCTGCACGACGCGCTGGCCGGGGCGCACGATCGAGGTCACGTCGGCGACATATCTCGCATCCCTGGCTGCCATCGAGGACATCATGAGCGACTACGGGAACGCGTTTATCTTCCCGGTGGAGCACCTGAAGTCCCGTGGCCCGGAGCTTTTGTCCGATCTGGGCGCGTTTCTTGACCTGCCGGATGCTGCAGGCTGGGCCGCCTCGATCGATCCCGGCCAGAAGGCTAACGAATCCGAAAAGTTCAAGGCGAGTAAGCGCACCGAGTTGACGGAGGCGGAGCAGCTTTTCATTGCCGAACACCCAGAATTGGAGGCCAAGTACGATGCCGTCGCCGCACTGACGGGGTCGTCCGCCGTGGCGCAGTTGAGGTAATACATATTCGTACGGCGCGGCTCCCCTTGCTCCCAACCGCATTTCAAGGTGGCTGGGGGCGATCCGGAGCAGCCAATGGTGCGATATAGCGATTGCGCGGAGGAAGGCGTCCGGAGCCTTGCACAACGCCATATGGTCGCGTAAGTAGCGCCCCCGATGCGGGTGTGGCGGAATTGGCAGACGCACTTGGTTTAGGTCCAAGCGCCGCAAGGCGTGGGGGTTCAAGTCCCTCCACCCGCACCAGTCATGAAAGCGTGCCGTGCTTGTGACAAGGCGTGCCGATTGTGACACTATATGATCGCCGAATTCGTGTTCCTTCACGAACGGCGCAGTCTGAAAGTTTGATGCCGCAGGGCGCGAGGGTCCGTTCCCTCAGGCTCGGATGCCGACCGGCGCGCTGGTGATGATGTGCTGCTGCCGTCTGACTGCGCAATGCGGACGCGGATATGGAATGGGGGCCTGGAAGTCCGTCGGAGCGCATTCGATGGGACGGAACAGGTGCCATAGCGCCATTTTGCTTGCCAAAAGGCCACCGATGACAGTAAAGCCACTCCCGGCAAATGGACCCGGAGGGGTGCCCGCCAAGAGAGCCGGTTTCCGGCCGGGGCACCGCCAGATCGAAATGAAGGTTTGAACATGCAGGTAATCGAAACGCTCGCTGAAGGGCTGAAGCGCGAACTTAAGGTCGTCATCCCCGCAAAGGACATGGAAGCTCAGATGAACGAGCGCCTGGCCGAGGCCAAGGACCGCGTTCGCATCAACGGGTTCCGTCCGGGCAAGGTGCCGGTCGCCCATCTCAAGAAGGTCTACGGCAAGTCGATCATGGCCGATCTCGTCAACGAGATCATCCGCGAGCGCCCGACGACGATTCTCTCCGAGCGCGGCGAGAAGTCGGCGACCCAGCCGGAAGTGGCGATGACCGAGGACCAGGCCGAGGCTGAGAAGATCCTCGCAGCGCAGGCCGATTTCGAGTTCACGCTGTCCTATGAAGTCATCCCGGCCATCGCGCTGAAGGATGTCTCCGGCATCAAGATCACCCGCGAAGTCGTCGACATCGACGACAAGGAAGTCGAGGAGCAGATCCTCAAGATCGCCGAGAGCGCGCGTTCCTACGAGACCAAGAAGGGCAAGGCCGCCACCGGCGACCGCGTCACCATGGACTACCTCGGCAAGGTCGACGGCGAAGCCTTCGACGGCGGCAAGGACGAGGACGCCGAACTCGTCATCGGCTCCAACCGCTTCATCCCCGGCTTCGAGGACCAGCTCGTCGGCGTCAAGGCCGGTGACGAGAAGGTCATCACCGTGACCTTCCCGGCCGACTACCCGGCCGCCCACCTCGCCGGCAAGGAAGCCACTTTCGACATCAAGGTCAAGGACGTCGCAGCCCCGGCCGACGTCAAGATCGACGACGAGCTCGCAAGCAAGCTCGGCCTGGAATCCGCCGACCGCTTGCGCGAAGTCGTCCGCGGCCAGATCGAGAGCCAGTACGGTTCGGTCACCCGCCAGAAGGTCAAGCGCCAGATCCTCGACCAGCTGGACGAGATGTACAAGTTCGACACGCCGCAGCGCCTGGTCGACGCCGAGTTCGAAAACATCTGGCGCCAGGTCAACACCGACCTGCAGCAGGCCGGCAAGACCTTTGCCGACGAGGACACCACCGAGGAAGAAGCCCGCGAGGAGTACCGCAAGCTCGCCGAGCGCCGTGTCCGCCTCGGCCTCGTCCTCTCCGAAATCGGCGAGAAGGCCGGCGTCGAGGTCTCCGACGAGGAAATGCAGCGTTCGCTGTTCGAGCAGCTCCGCCAGTTCCCGGGCCAGGAGAAGGAAATCCTCGACTACTTCCGCAAGACGCCCGGCGCTTCGGCTTCGCTGCGCGCGCCGCTCTTCGAGGAGAAGGTCGTCGATCACCTGCTGACCGAGGTCGCCGTCACCGACAAGACCGTCTCCAAGGAAGAGCTTTTGGCTGACGACGAAGCCGAGGACGGCAAGTCCGAAGGCAAGAAGGCCGCTCCGAAGAAGAAGGCCGCCGCCAAGGCAGACGCTGCCGAAGGCGAAGAGGCCGCTGCTCCGAAGAAGAAGGCTCCGGCCAAGAAGAAGGCTGCAGACGACAGCGCCGAGTAATCTTCGGCCGGTCGATGCGAAATTGAATGGGCCGCCCCGCAAGGGCGGCCCTTTTCGTTGCGTTGACGGTTGTGTCCGGGCGTTGGTCAGTTGGCCCCGGACAGGCAATCCTTCATCGAGGTGGCGAGCCCGCGCATCATGTCGAAATAGAGCGCCGGGCCCGCGGCAAGCGTGCCTGCCTCCGGGTCCAGCGTGCCGGCCTTGGCGGCGGTTCCCTCCAGCACGACGTTGACGATCTTCGGTTCGAACTGCGGCTCGGCGAAGACGCAGGCCGCACCGAGCCCGGTCACCTTGCCGCGGATCTCGGATACGCGTTCGGCGCCCGGCATGGTCTCCGGGCTCACCGTGATCGAGCCGACCACCCGCACGCCGTAGCGGTGTTCGAAATACTGGTAGGCGTCGTGGAAGACCACGAACGGCTTGTCCTTGACCGGGGCGAGGGTGGCGGCGATCTCGGTGTCGAGCGCGTCGATATTGGCGTCAAGGGCGGCGAGGTTGGCCTTGTAGGTCGCGGCATTGTCCGGATCCGCCTTGGCCAGGGCGGCCTCGATCGCCGTCGCCATCGCCTTTGCGTTCATCGGGTCGAGCCAGAGATGCGTGTCGTATCCGCCTTCATGGGCATGGTCGTGCGCGTGCGCTTCCCCGCTTTCCGCTGCATGGCCGTCCTCGCCGGCGTGGTCGTGACTGGCTGCCGCTTCGTGATTGTGTCCGCCGCCTTCCGCCTCGTGATTGTCCGTCTCGTGGGATTCCGCCTGATGGTCGTGGCCTTCGGCTTCATGGGCGTGCCCCTCTGCCTCATGATCATGTGCCTCGAAGGCGCCGCCTTCGCGGAATTTCAGTTTCTCCAGGCCTGGCGCATCCTCCAGTTCGACGATCGTCGCTCCGGTTCCGAGCGCCTCGAGCGGCTTTTCGAGGAAGGCCTCCAGGCCATGCCCGACCCAGAAGATCAGGTCGGCGTCCTGCAGGGCCGCGGCATTGGAGGGCTTGAGCGCATAGGTGTGCGGCGAAGCCGCACCGTCGACGATCAATCCGGGCTCGCCCACGCCATGCATGATGGCGGCGACGAGCGAATGGATCGGCTTGATCGAGACGACGACGTTCGGCGCGTCGGCCAGGGCCGGGCCCGAGGCGGCGGCCAGAAGCGTCGTGGACAGGAGGAGGGGGGCAAACTTCATCGTGGAGAACTCCGCATTGAAAGCAAATGTAATGTTATTACATAAGTTGCGTTATGCTATAACGTGTGCCATAGCAAGAGGCAATCGAGGTTTCGGACAGTTCACATGCTGCAGACGAATGCTCCCGACCGGTCGACGCTCGTGTCGCTTTCGGCCGCCGGACTGTACAGGAAGGGTCGCTGGCTCGTGCGCGGCGTCGACTTTTCCATCTCCCGCGGCGAGATCGTCACGCTGATCGGCCCCAACGGGTCGGGCAAGTCCACCACGGCGAAGATGGCGATCGGCGTGACCCGCCCGGACGAGGGCGAGGTGCGCCGCGTTGCCGGGCTGAAGGTCGGCTACGTGCCGCAGAAGCTCTCGATCGACTGGACCATGCCTTTGACGGTGGACCGGTTGATGACGCTGACCGCGCCGCTGCGCGGGCGCGAGATCGACGCCGCACTCGAGGCGACCGGCATCCGTCATCTCGCCCGCGCCGAAGTGCAGCACCTGTCGGGCGGCGAGTTCCAGCGGGCGCTTCTGGCGCGTGCGATCGCACGCAAGCCGGACCTGCTCGTGCTGGACGAACCGGTCCAGGGGGTGGATTTCGCCGGCGAGATCGCGCTCTACGACCTCATCAAGACGATCCGCAATTCCACCGGCTGCGGTATCCTGCTGATATCCCACGACCTGCACGTGGTCATGGCCGAGACCGACACGGTGATCTGCCTGAACGGGCATGTGTGCTGCCGCGGCACCCCGGAAGCCGTCAGCCGCAGCCCCGAATATCTGCGCCTGTTCGGCGCCAGGGCGGGCCAGACGCTCGCGATCTACAGCCACCATCACGACCATACCCATCTTGCCGACGGCCGCGTCCTGCATGCCGACGGTTCCGTCACCGACCATTGCCACCCCGACGACGGCCACCATCACGATGACGGCCTGCCCGTCGGCCGCGCCGGACCGATGCGGATCGTGCACACGCACGGACCGGATTGCGGCTGCGGATCGGATCATTCTAACCCGGCCGCGGCGGGCGGGGACAACGCGGCGGAAAAGCGCGATGCTTGACGATTTCTTCATCCGTGCGCTCCTCGCCGGCATCGGCCTGGCATTGACGACCGGCCCGCTCGGCTGCTTCGTCATCTGGCGGCGCATGGCCTATTTCGGCGACACCATGGCGCATTCGGCCCTGCTCGGCGTGGCGCTGTCGCTGCTGCTGCACATGAACCTGACCCTCAGCGTCTTCGCCGTCGCCGCCGTCGTCTCGCTGGCGCTGCTTCTGCTGCAGAAGCGCGGGACGCTGTCGACGGATGCGCTGCTCGGTATTCTCTCGCATGCGACGCTCGCCACCGGGCTCGTCATCGTCTCCTTCATGACCTGGGTACGGATCGATCTCGTCGGCTTCCTGTTCGGCGACATCCTCGCCGTCACCGAGGCCGACGTCAGCCTTGTCTGGGGCGGCGGCATCCTCGTGCTGCTGGCGATCGTCTACCTCTGGCGCCCGCTGATCGCCTCCACGGTCAATCCGGAACTGGCCGCAGCCGAAGGGCTGGAGCCGGAGCGCGCGCGGCTCGCCTTCATGCTGCTGATGGCGGTGGTGATCGCGATCGCCATGAAGATCGTCGGCATCCTCTTGATCACCTCGCTCCTGATCATCCCCGCTGCCACTGCGCGACGGTTCTCCGCGAGCCCGGAGATCATGGCCGTTATCGCCTCGCTGCTCGGCGCCGTCGCCGTCGCCGGCGGCCTGTTCGGCTCGCTGAGATTCGATACGCCCTCCGGTCCCTCGATCGTCGTCGCCGCACTCGCGATCTTTCTCGCAAGCCTGCTGCCGTTCGGCCGGCGGGACCACGGCGCAATCGCAAACGCCCATTCCGGAGGAGACAGCCGATGACGGTGCAGCAACTGACCAGGAACCAGGCGTTGGTGCTCGACGCGCTGTCGGCGTCCGAAGCGCCGCTCAGCGCCTATACCATCCTCGACAAGCTGCGTGGCGACGGTTTTCGCGCACCCTTGCAGGTCTATCGGGCGCTCGACAAGCTGCAGGATCTCGGCCTCGTGCACCGGCTGGAGAGCATCAACGCCTTCGTGGCCTGCGCCCATCCCGACCAGGACTGCTGCTCGCACGGGCTGACCGCGTTCACCATCTGCGAAAGCTGCGGCAAGGTCACCGAGTTCCACGATCACATGATCGAGGAGCGGCTTGCCGCCTTCGCCAGCGACCGCAACTTCCGCCCCGGCAAGACCACGATCGAGATCCGCGGCCACTGCGCCGGCTGCGCCTGAGGACGGCGTCGACCGCATGCCCCAATCCGGCCTCATCGCTCAATCGATCCGGCGCAGGTCCGCCTTGAAGCGCTTCCAGTTGCGCACATAGCTTTCGGCAGACACCGTCAGCCCCGCGATCGCTGCTTCGTCCAGCGTGCGCGCGACCCGGGCCGGCGCACCGACGATCAGCGAGTTGTCGGGAAACACCTTGCCCTCCGTCACCAGCGCATTGGCGCCGATGAGGCAGTTCCGGCCGATCACCGCGCCGTTCAGCACCGTGGCCCCCATGCCGACCAGCGAATTGTCGCCGATCGTGCAACCGTGGATGATGGCGCCGTGGCCGATCGTGCAGCCTTTGCCGATCGTCACCGGCTTGCCGGGATCGGTGTGGATGACGGTGTTTTCCTGGATATTGCTGCCGGTGCCGATCGTGATCGGCTCGTTGTCGCCGCGAAGCACCGCGCCGAACCAGATGCCGACATCCTCGCCGATCTCGACGCGGCCGATCACCTGGGCATCCGGGGCGATCCAGTAGCGGTCGTCGGCGGGAAGGGCGGGAACGCGGTCCCCGAGCGCATAGAGCGGCATGGCGGTCTCTCATCGATTCTGTCGGCGCAGTCTAGCATCGCCCGGCAGCGCGGGGACAGGCGGCAGGCGACAAGGGTGGTTTTTTCGCCCGCCTTGCGCTATGAGCGCCGGGAAACCATCTTTTTGGGCGGGGCGGAATCCGGTGCGCAATCGTGCACGGCGGCCGCCGCATTAGCAACGACACACAGGACCGACCATGTACCACGAGGCACTCAAGACGGGGACGAAGCTCTTCGCCACGGCGCCGATGATCGACTGGGCTGAAAGTTCGAAATAACTCAAATAAAACAATATCGCGAATGTAGGCGTAGCAATTTTGTAGCAGGTGCGTGGCTTTTTTGGTGCTACGCAAGCAGTATCAACGGCGGCCCTGTACGCTGCGCCCTCCAAAAGAACGGACTTAGCCAGCCGCAAGGTCCTAGTTTGCTAGTCCGAATGAAACCTACGCTCGCTTGCGTTAGGTGCTGTTTAAGCGCATCCTCAAATTGTCGGTAGCAATGTCACGGGCTCTACCGCTTGAGGGCTAGTACCCTGGCCCCAATGAGAGGAGGACGACATGTCTTCCGATCCCAGCTTTACCGTCATCTCCCCTGCAGAAATGAAGATGATCAAATCCATCTTGGACAGCGCGGGCTATGACGCCAGTTTACTGAGGGATGATCAACGACAATTCAACGCGGCAGCGCTTCTCTTGATGAAGCTATTTCTGGCGGGGGAGACGTCTCCGGACGCTCTTTCGGCGCAATTGGAGTACAACTTCGGGAAGGCGAGTGTGAACAAGCTTCCCTACAAATCGCCATTTGCGCGCTATGCCATTCAAGGGCTGCCCAGCAATCTGAGAGAACTCCGTCCTGTCGTCAGCAAGGCGAGTTCCCGATCCATTCAAGCAGACGAACAGTCCTGGGAGAATGAGGGCGGCGCGGTCGGGCATCCCCGTGCTTCCTTCTCCATGGCCGTCAGGAATGTTCTGACGCCAAAAGGTGACCGACTATGTCTAACCGAACACTGACAGCGACGTTGCTGGTGCTGCTATCAGTCGCGATGGTCTGGACATTCCGACCTGAGCCTGGAGATCACCAAAATCCGGCGACAATGAGTGAGCAAAATTCATCGCAGTAGAACGGCGGATACCGGACATGATAGAGAGAACGACAAACAGTGAGATTACTTTCGCACATCCCTTTGTGCTCAGCGTCTTGGTGGTGCCTTTGCAAGCCGGAACTTATCGTCTCGTCGTGGATGAAGAGCTTATCGACGGGGCCAGTTATGTGGCCTACAGGCGCGTGGCGACCCACCTTGAAATCCCCGCAATTTCTGTCGAGGCGGGCACCCGTCAGTTTCTGCAGGTGTCTGCGGAGGAGATTGCGAGCGCACTTCGAAACGACGCCGAGTTGGCAATGGGTACGTGCTAGGGCAATGCGTCATGCTTGATGGAGATGGAAAGACCATCTCCCGTCGCGTTCATTGGCAGCCTGCGATCGCTTTCGTTATCGTCCGCATGGTCGAGGTCACGCCCCGACCCCACTTCGATCGTTTTCGGTCCGACTGCCTTCAACCGGGCTGCTTCCCTTAGCGAAAGACAAAATCCATGACTCTGATGTTTCCAAACCGCAGTCGTAGCTACGATGATGCGAGAAACGCCGTCCGCTTTCTGGGCTACGACGGCATGTTCGAGGTGCCATTCTTCATTGAGGCTGCCGCACTCATAAAGCCAAAATCTTCGGAGGTCCTTGCTTCTGACTATCTGGTGGCATTCGATGCGGCACGAGGGACGATTCTCGACGTGGCGACCAAGGTATATGCGCGTGGCCGCCGGACTCTCTACGTGCGAGATTTCAGATAGTTTTTGCCGCGCAAGCCCGATACCTCCGGGGGAGCAGGGCGGCACCAATCGGCCGATGGTGGGCGGACCGACGCTCAAATATGGCGCACCACCGAAAGTCCTCGACTTACCACCGATACACGCGCATGCTGAGGCATGAAAAATGCTCTCAACATCACGTGGTGGCTGTCCGTACTGACCCTCAGCGGAGTTTTTTGCTTTATGATGTTCGTGGTGCTGGACAATATGAACTGGTGATACCAACCGCCACCTATATCCCCAGCCTACTCCTGCGGTTCAGGTCCTTGGCATTCAGGATGGCGCAGAACGTGGTTGATTCGTCAAACGTTAGGTCCACCAAATACCAGCTCGAAGGTTTCGCCGGATCGCCTGTGAAAACGTCATAGACCGTCCACGACTGATCGGCCTCGCAGCGAACCGCGTATCGTATCGTAGAAGCCGCCATAGCCATCTCCAGGAGGGATGGCGAGGGGGTTCTCGCAGCATCGATCAAAGGAAGTCTAGCAGCGCTGCAAGACGCGAACAACGGCACGCCCTTAACAAAAAAGGCCGGGGCGAAAACGCACCGACCTTCCTCATCAATCGCTATTCTTCCAATGCCAGTACATCCGTGGTCAAAGTCAGATTGCGATTGCGACATTCGCGAGCGGCAGACGCGTTCCAGCGCTCATCAGCGATGCCGATAACGTCCGTATAGGGGGACATTGTGTTTAAAACAAGTTGTGGCAACTAGGCTAGTTTCCATCTGCCGGACAGCCAAGCGCGTTCCCGGGTGTGCTTCATCGCGGCGGGACGGATCTGTGGAAAGGAATCCCGCCGATCTATCGACTTCAGCGGTGAAGTTGCCTGAATTCCTTCAGTGCCGCATCGCGCCGCTTGTCGAGGTAGGCCGCGAGGTCGTGGAGATGAATGCCCTTCTGGCACTTCTGCGACGTTTCCGCCCGGACGACGGGGATCGCGATCTCGCCGGAGCCGACCTTACGCAGGAACTTGTCCGGCGTCAGGTGGTTGAAGTAATCGCGGCAGACGTCCTCGACCGGAATCACCGCCTTGCCGCCGTACTGGGCGAACAGCAGAAACGAGGTCGAGAAACCCTCTGCGCCGGTTTGATTGGTCGTCATCATTCTTCGGCTCCGGTGGAAGCATTCAGGACGCGCGCCGCAACGTGCGACGGCGCCGGGCATAGGGTTGATGGGATGATTTCGGCGTTGGCCACGGCGAAGGCTGCGCCGCAGGAGAACAGCGCTTCGCCGATCACCTGAGGCCTGTGATAGGTGAGGCTGGACCGTGCAGCGCCACAGACAGGGCAGTGGGCAAGTGCGACCAGCGTGTCGATAATGCCGGGTCCGTTCATCGCCGGGCGTCCTCATGCAGCGGCTTGCGCCGAGCGAGAGCGTTGCGGCTCGTGACCATGCGGTAGCCGTCAGAAAAACGGACGAGGCAGCTGTTCATCGTACCGCGCGCGAGCACCTCGCAAGGCTGACCTTTGCGGCCCTGGCGGTCCCAGCGATAGATATAGGGGTGATCGCTCACAGCAGGCTCCCCTGGCTCGGTGGCGGGGATGTCGGTGCCGCAGGCTCCATGACGCGTTGGCGCCACTCGAAGAAGCCGAGCGCGCCCTTGACCGGGATGAACGCCACCGGCTGCGTATCCTTCAGGACGAGGCCGACCGGGCCGAAGAACCAGCGGCTGTCGTGTCGCTTCACTACGTCGACGATTGTGGTGACGCCGATGATGCCGCCGCGCTGCAGGTCCTCGAACGCGGGAACCTTGATGCCGAGGCTCTCGATGAAGTCCCGGGCGTCGCGATATTCGGCCTTCGTCATGCCGGCCGAGGCATGCAGGCAGACACGCCCGCGAAAGCGCAGGCCCGGATTGCCGGGTTTCCAGTCGCGGTTTTCGACCGGCTTGCCGGCGTGGACGATGGCCCAGGTCCACGGCTGGCGGACGGAAAAGGCAAGGGCGGGCAGGGGGTGGGTGGAGGCGTTCTCTATCGGGGGCATCAGCGGTCCTCCGTCCGTGGCGTGGGGGCAGCGGTGCGCATCCAATGCGTCGGCGTCATGGTGGCTACGTAGTCGCGGGGAGAGCGGCCTTGCTGGTTGACCCAGACCTTTGCGAAGGCGTCCCAGCGGCAGTCCGGCCAGCGTACCGGGCCGGTGGGATCGCCATCGGGGACGTTCGTCCTTTCGACCCAGAGGTCGACGGGTGCGCTGTCTCTCGGCGCGCTGTCCATGGTGCGCCACTCCCCGGCAGGCGTGGGGGCGGGATGGGAGTAGAGATAGTTCAGCTTGTGTCCGGTCTCGCGAGCGTGGACCAGGCCGAGGCCCATATCCATCGACATATGGAAACATCCGGTGCTGTCTTTGTACCACCACGCCACAGCCTCCCCCTCCACCGCTGACGATGCGGGGGTGGAGGGGGAGGATAGTATGCGACGGAGTTCGTCTAGGTAGACTTCGTCAACATCCAGCCACTTCTTCAGCGCCGCGATGCACGCGCCTTGCTCGTTCAGTACCTCCATCGGACCATCGTCATCATTCAAGTCGTTTTGGCGGGCTATGATGATGTTGGTGGCTACGGTCATCGCTGACTTCCAGATCAGGGCGATTGCCTCATCTGGCGCCACCCCCGCCTCTACCTCCAGCGCGGCCGAAAGGGCCTTGGCCATTGTCTCGCGGATGGTGGCTTTCGTGGCGTTGAACACGTTCCAGTGGTCGCCCCAATAGACCGCGCATGCCGTCTCGATCATCGTCTCTGTCGGTTTCATGGCTTGTCCTCCATGCGGCGGGCGGCATCGATCTTCGCGAGCCAGCGACCGACGTTTTCGGGGCAGCACCACGCCCAGGCGAGAATGATCCAGGCGGCGCAGAAAAAAACATGATCCATGTCACGCCACCCGCAGCGGCATCATGACGACCAGGTCTTCCGGGTCGGAGTCGACGGCGCGCAGGATCGCGGGGGAGGCTGCGTCCTGGAGCGTGATGGCAAGCCGGCCTTCGGGCAGGTTGCCGATCGCGTCGTGCACGTAGCGGCCGTTGAAGCCGATCACGATCTGCGCCTCGCCATCGGCCGGCACCTCGTCCTCGGCCTCGCCGGCATCCGGATTGTTGGATGTCAGCAGCAGGCGTCCGTCGCCAAAGGTGAAGCGGACGGCGCGACCGCGTTCCGTGCTGATGGTGGTGACGCGGTCGATCGCTTCCGACAGAGCCTTGCTGTCGATCTCCGCGCGCTGGCTATGCGCCGTCGGGATGACGCGCACATAGTCCGGAAATGTCCCGTCGATCAGCTTCGACGTCAGTTCGAGGCCGTCGGCGGCGATGCGGATCTTGGCGTCCGAGGCGCTCAGCGTGATCGTTCCTTCCTTCGGCAGGATCTTGCCGAGGATATCGACCGTCTTGCGCGGCACGATGACGGGCGACAGCCCGGCGGTGGGCGCGTCGGTGCGCAGAAGCCGCTTGGCCAGCCGGTGGCCGTCGGTGGCGACCAGCAGAACGCCCGCCTCGCAGGGGTGCATGAAGACACCGTTCAGATAGAACCGGGTCTCCTCGGTCGAAACCGCGAAGCGGACGGCGCCGAGGGCGGCCGCAAGCGCTGCCGGCTTGATCTCGATCGAGAACGGCATGTCGCCGGGCTTCAGGTCGGGGAAGTCGCTCACCGGCAGCACCGGCAGGCGAAAGCGGGCGCGTTCCGACTGGACGGTGATGGCCGAAAGATCGGCCTCCGTGCCGGCGGCCGCGACGGCGATCTCCGCCTTGTCGGCGAGTTTGCGGACGATGTCGAAGAGCGTGCCGGCCGGAACGGTGAAGGGCCTGAAGTCGGGTCCGATCTCGGCTGCGAAGCTCACGGCGATCTCCACGTCGAGGTCGGTCGCGCGCGCCGACAGCTTGCCCGGTTCGGGACTGGCCTCGATCGCGACGTTCGCAAGAATCGGGATCGTGTTGCGCTTCTCGACCGCCTCGCGGGCAAAGGTCAGGGCTGCGCCCAGGGCGGATTTGCTGGTGGTGAACATGCGACCTCCGGGATTGCGAGGCGGGACAGTGCCCGCCTCATGGTTTGTGTGATCAGGCCGACATTTCCGGCGTGCCGACGAACGCCGGCAACTCGGTCCGGCGGGCGGCCTGCTCGAGGTCGCGCAGGACTTCCTGGGTGATGAAGACGTCCGGGCGGTAGAGCAGCACGGTCCAGACGACCGCGCCGGCCTTGACGCGGTAGCGCAGCCGCACGGGGATGCGCAGCGGCGCGCCCATGTGGAAGGCGGGGATCTGCAGGATGAACATGCCCGGCACCTTCAGCTTGTTGCCGGCGGCGTCCTTGTGTTCCTCGTCCCAGGTGATCTCGCCCTCGCCGGATTGCAGCACGAGGTTGCTTTTCACCCGCGTCTCGGTGTGCACGGCGAGGCCGCGGGAAAGCGCGACGAGCTCGTTCGGATAGGCGACCTTGAAGCCGAACTTCTCCTGGAAGTCTTCCGCCTCCATCGTGTCGGGCGCGGCGAGGTCGGCGATATGGTCCTCGATGAACTCGGCGAATGCGGACTGGTCCAGCGGCTTGTTGTGGATGCTGGCCCAGGCCTTCCATTCCTCGGAGCGCGGAAAGGCGTAGTGGATCCTGTGCTTGCCGTTGTCGGCATCGCCGCCCGAAACCGCCTGGTGATAGTCGATGACGGCGGTCAGCGAGGGGTCCTGCCAGTCGGTGTCGGCAAAGATGACACTGTCTTCGGTCTTGTGCCGGTCGGTCAGCTCGACGAAGCTCTCGAGCGTCGTGACGTTGGCCGTGCCGGTCTTGGCCTTCGGTGCGAACCGGTAGGGCTCGAAGAGCGGGGCGACGCTTTCGACCCTGCCGTCCTGGCGATTGACGAACACCGGAATGGTCTTCGGCACGCCGGCGATGGCCTCTTCCAGCGACAGGACGACAAGGCCCGATCCGGCCTTGTCCGACAGTTCGGTGATGCTGGCGAGATCGACGCCGGCAGGCAGGAGAGAACTGGCGACGAGTTCGCCGGCGGCACTTTCGATGGTTGGCTTGGTCATGAAACAGGTCCTCTGTTTGGGGGTGAAAAGGTCAGCTGCGCATGTGGTCGATCTCGCGCGGACCGCCGAACATGTCGTGCTGCTGGGGATGCTCGGTGGACAGGCGGCCGCCCTCGACCACCCAGTAGACCGTGGTCTTGCGCGGCAGCTTGGGCAGCTTGGGCGGCGGGATTTCCGCGTTGATCTCGACCATGCCGTTCTTCACGGCGAGGTTGAGCTTCAGCGAGACGGACCCCTTGTAGGTCTCGTTCGGCCGGTCGTTGGAAAGGTCGAGCAGCTTCTGCAGGACCTCGGTCAGCTTTTCCGACATCTCGGAATTGAGGTCGCCGCTCTCGAGCATGCCGAACTGTGTTTCGGCATGGAATAAGGACCCCGCACATGGGGTGATCGGCGTCCAAACGGGACCCCCATCTGCGATGGGGTTACAACAGCCTCCGGTTTCATCGGAGGCTTTTTATTTGGATGCTTGT
>NZ_JAJNCZ010000010.1 GCF_021026345.1 Rhizobium sp. GN54
GAACCTGACGGGCACCAGCCATGCCGACAAGCTGACCGGCAACGGCAGCGCCAACGTGCTGACCGGGGGCAACGGCAACGACGTGCTTTCGGGCGGCGGCGGCAACGACACGCTGGTCGGCGGCTCGGGGGCCGACGTGCTCAAGGGCGGGACCGGCAAGGACACGCTCTACGGCGGCAAGGGTGCCGACGACCTCTATGGCGGCGGCGGCAAGGATGTGTTCGTGTTCAAGGCGGTGTCGGATTCGACCAAGTCGGCCCGCGACACGATCTTCGACTTCGGCTCGGGCGATATCATCGACCTGAAGGCGATCGACGCCAACACGACGAAGTCGGGCAACCAGGCCTTCACTTTCATCGGCACGGACGCCTTCTCCGACAAGGCCGGCGAGTTGCGCTACGCCAAGAGCGGCAAGGACACCTATGTCACCGCCGACACCAACGGCGACGGCAAGGCAGACTTCGCCCTCCATATCGACAAGCTCGTCACCCTCGACAAGGGAGACTTCCTGCTGTGAGGCGCCAGGCAATCGTCGGGATCGAAAACGGGAGGCGGCCACATCGGCCGCCTCCATTCGTCGCGGATCATGGTTTCGCGAGTCCGCTCTCCTGCCGCTTCGAAGACACGGCACGTCACTTGGCTCCTAGCCGCTGATTGGAGCGCGAATGCCGAGGTGGGCAGCCTAGTCTATTCCGGCATCAGGCCATCGAAGACTTCCAACATCGCCTCCACCACGGCCTGGCCCAGGGCATTGGCGGCTTGAGCGATCTTCTCATCGGCACCATCGCGCGCCGCCACCGCAAGATTGGCGCCTTGTTCGGCGACGATCCGCGACTGCTGCATCGCTTCCGGCAGCGGAATGCCGCGACTGGCGGCTTCGGTCAGATAGCCGGAGCGCTGGCCGCAGATGGAGTGGCGTGGTCTGCTTTTTCAAGCCTCAGCGATCGGGGTGCCCGTGACTTTGCGCGAAGGGCGTTCGGTGTTGTCCCGAAATTTGCGCGAAACCTCCGGCAGAAGTGCGAACTGCTCCCGAAACCCACGTCGAGGGCGATCTCGATCAGCGATTTGGACGTGCGCTCGATGAGAAGCATGGCCCTCTTCAAGCGGATTTTTTCATAGGCCGCCGCTGGAGACATGCCGGTCTTGCTTTGAAAGATGCGTTCGAGCTGGCGACGGGAAAGCCCAACGTTCAGCGCTATCTTGTCGATGCCGATCCGCTCGTCGAGATTTTGCTCCATGTAAAGCACCGCGGCCTTGATACGGCCGTCGAAGTGGACCGGAAGCGAGATCGGCGCGCGGCTCTGGACTTCGCTGCCTTCGCGCCGGCGTTCCAGTTGAAGGATTTCGAGGGCGTTCTTCTCCGCGCTTTCTCCCACATGCCTTCGCACCAGAAGCGCCGCAAGGTCGGCGACCGCGCTGCCGCCGGCGCAGGTGATGATGCCGCCGTCCTCGACGAAAAGCCGCTGCGACGTCAGCCGGACCTCCGGAAAACAGGCCCTGAATTCGGAATGGTGCAGCCAGCTGACACAGGCCTGTCGGTTGCGCAGAAGACCCAGACCGGCGAGGATGAAGCTGCCGGTGCAGACACCGATGATTCTGGTCTTCCTGCGCGAGGCCTCGTGCAGGAAGGCGATGGTTTCACGGTCGAGTTGTTCCTCGACATCGAGAAGGCCGCCGATGACGGCGATGTAGTCGAAGCGCTCCGGATTTCCCAGCCTGGTTGTCGGCGAGACCTGAATCCCGCTGCTCGACCGGATCATGTGCGGGGTGGCGCTGATCACGTCCCAGTCACACAGGAGCCGACCGGAACGGTCGTCGACGTCGCTGGCAAGCCTTAGCGTATCGACGAACAGGGAAAAGGCGCTCAAGGTGAAATGCCGCGCCAGGACGAAACCGACCTTCAGTTCGACGCCTGGGCGATGGCGCGTTCTGGGCGGCTCCGGACGGTTGGCGACGACATATCCTACCCCACGTTCGTACATCACGGCTTCTCCTTCTCCGCGTGTCAGCCGGGTGTACCGGGCAGGAGATGGGCGGCCTCGGGGCGCCAGGAGAGCCAGGCCGCGGCCCCTGGAGAAAGGTCGAGCCCTTCCAATTCGTCGTGGCTCTTCTGTGCCTTCAATTCCAGCCCGGCGGCGGCGTTCTCCAGATGGATGACCGCCGTGGCGCCGACGAATTCCTCGCCGACGACCGACGCCTGTACGCCGTTGTAGCCTTCGCTTGGCGGCTCGTTGCTCAGATGGACACGGTCGTCCGAGACGACGAAGGTGGCCTGATCCCCTTTGCGCAATGGCGTGGCCGTGTGGCGCGCGACGATGAAGTCCCCGGCCCGCGTGGCGATCTTCACGGAAAGGCTGTCGGCATCCACGACGCTGCCGGAGAAGATGTTGGACGAACCCAGGAATTCGGCGACGAAGCGGGTGCGCGGCGCCCGATAGATCTCCTGCGGATTGCCGATCTGTTCGATCCGCCCCCGGCTCATGATCACGACGCGATCGGCCATCGAAAAGGCTTCGGACTGGCTATGCGTCACGTAGACGAAGGTGATGCCGAGCTCGCGCTGGAGATTGGACAGCACCGTCTGCATCCTCACCTTGAGATGGGCATCGAGCGCCGACAGCGGCTCGTCGAGCAGGAGGATCTGCGGTTCCGTCACGAGCGAGCGGGCCAGTGCCACGCGCTGGCGCTGGCCGCCGGAAAGATGGTTGACGTTGCGGTCGGCGAATTCGGTGATCTGCATGCGCTCCAGCCATGTGTCGACCCGCTTTCGGCGTGCGGATTTTTCCACGCCGCGCATGCGCAGGCTGAACTCGACGTTCTCGCGGACGGTCAGGAACGGAAACAGCGCCAGGCTTTGCCAGACCATGGGCGTGTCCCGGCTCCAGGTCGGCAGGTCGTTGATACGCTTTCCGGCAAGCCGGATCTCTCCCTCGCTCGGTGTTTCGAGACCGGCCAGCATGCGCAGCGTGGTCGTCTTGCCGCAGCCGCTGGATCCCATGATGGCGAGGAATTCCCCCTGGCGGATTTCCAGGTCTGTCCTCTCCACGGCCACATAGGTGCCAAAGCGCTTGGCGACGCCATCGAATACAACGAGAGCCTCTTCGGTCATGCTATTGAACTCCGGCGTTTTCCGCTGCGGCCTTCGGCGCGCTTCCGCGTTTCATGAGAAGGATCTGGGCCAGCACCACCAGCGTCATGGAGACGACGAAGACGAAGGTACCGATGACGTTGATGCGGGGACTGACCTGCCCCTGCAGGAAGCCGAGTACCTTGACGGGCAGGGTCTCGTTGAGGCCGGAGACGAACCAGGCGACGGCGAACTCGTCGAAGGACACGGCCATGGTGATGAACAGCGCGGCAAGGATTGCCGGCTTGCAGAAGGGAATGATGACATGGCGCATCGCCATCCATTCCGACGCACCGAGGTTCCACGCGGCCGCCTCGAGCGACGGGTCCATCTGGGACAGCCGCAACCGGATGATCGCCATGGCGAAGGGCGCGCACATCACCACATGCGCGATGATGACCGAATGGGTGGCGCCGGAAAGGTGGACGTTCGACAGGAAGGCGAGCATCGCAAGGCCCAGGATGACCACCGGGATGGTCGGCGGCAGCAGCGCGAGCGCGAGATAGAGGGACTTGCCGATGAACCGGTAGCGAAAGTCGGTGTAGGCCGCGCCGAAGCCGATGGCGGTGGCAAGGACCGATACGCTGAGGCCCGTCACCAGGGTGTTCCGGAGGCCTTCCCAGACCAGCGGATCGGCGGCCACGGTCTCGTACCATATGGTCGAGAAGCCGCCGAGCGGCAACGACGGAAACCGGTCGACATTGAACGAGAAGACGAAGCTGGCGCCGATCGGGGCGAAGATGAATGCGAAGGCCAGCAGCAGGTAGAGCTTCAGAAGGAGCTCTATCAGCGGATTGCGATTGAAGGCGTTCATCGTCCGCGCTCCTTGTAGGCGTAGCGGACCGCCGCAAAGGCGACCATCAGCAAGGTTGCGATCATGGTCAGTGCGATCACGGCTGCCCGCGGCCATTGCTGGCCGGACTTGGTGGTATCCGTGATCAGGATGGAAAGCGTCGGCGGATCGCCGCCGCCGAGATAGAGCGGGCTGACGAAATCGCCGAAGGTGAGGATGAAGCAGAAGAGAGCGGCGATGACCAGGCCGACCTTCGCCGAGGGAACGATGACCTCGAAGACCGTGCCGAAGCGACCGCAGCCCAGATTGTGCGCCGCTTCGATCAGGTTTCTGTCGACGAAGATCAGGCTGAAGAGCTGCAGCAGGACGACCAGCGGCAGGCACAGGGTCAGGTAGCCGATCATCACCCCGAAACTGGTGTTGAGCATGGTGAAGGGCCCCAGGCCCACGCGGGCGAACAGGGCGTTGAAGATGCCGTTGTCGGAGAGGAATATCTGCCAGGAATAGACGCGGACGAGGTAGCTCGTGAAGAAGGGGATGACCATCAGGAAGCTGGCCCACCGCCGCGCCGTGTCCGACAGCTTGAAGGCGATCGTATAGGCGAGGGGAAAGGCAAGCGCGCTTGCGATGGCAGCGCAGGCGGCCGCAAGGGCGAAGGTGCGAAGATAGGCGTCCCAGAAGACGCTCCGCCCAAGGATCCTGACCCAGTTGACCGTGTCGAAATCCGGCTCCATCCGGAAGTTCTTGACCGTCCAGAAGCTCAGGGCGATCAGAAACAGCAACGGTGCGAGAAAGAACATGACCTGCCAGATCAGCATCGGCAGGGAGAAGGTCAATCCGTACAGGGTAATCGGTTTGCGCATCTGGCTGGCTCCGGGCTCAACATGCGGCAACTGGCCGGCGCTCGCAGAGCTGCCGGAGTGGAGGGGCGGACCGGAAGTCCGCCCCCAGGGGGAGCGCAAGGGAGAGTGCCGCCCCCGTAACCGCCGGCTAGGCGCCCTTGTATTCGGACCAGAAGTCGTTCCAGTCTTCGAGGCTCTGCTGGATGGGCAATTGCCGGTACTTGATGCGCCCGTTGCGGATCATGTCCATCACGTTGCTCTCGTTGAGCAGCATTCCCTGGCGCCGGGCCTCTTCAGGCGTCTCTGTCTGCAGCAGTTCCCAGCCCTTCTGGTTGGGGATGAGCGCCGGATAGGCGGCCATGTTGGCCGATTTCACCTGGCCTTTGGCCGAGGTGCTGTACTGGATCCATTTCCTGGCGAGGTCCGCCTTCGCCGAACCCTTGCCGATGGAGAAGGATTCGGTCCATTGCAGCCCGCCCTCCTCGGGGATGACGCTGCGCACTTTGGCGCCGCTCTTTTCGAGCGTGCCGGTGATCCAGTCGCCGATGCCGGCCATGGCCAGCATCTGACCGTTTTGGAGGGACGAGAACGTGCCGCCGTAGTCGAAGAAGCCGCCGACCTGCGGACGGAGCGTTTTTGTTTTCTCCTGCAGCCTCTCCCAGGCGTTTTCGTCGATGTCGTATGGCGAGGAATTCCCCTCCAGCAGGCTGATCTGGCCGAGATTGGGCAGGTGCCAGTCGAAATGCCCGACCTTGCCCTTCAGCTTTTCGTCCCAGAAGACGTTGTAGCTCGAGGCTTCCTTCTCCGTCAGCGCATCGGTGTTGTAGGCGACGCCCAGGAAGCCGAAGCGGGCAAGCACGGAGAAGAGCTTTCCGTCCTGCCAGTGGCCCGGGAACTGCTGGAATTCGGGAAAATAGTCGTCGAAGGCGTAGTCCTTCGGATCAAGCTCCTCGATATAGCCCGCGGCGTTGAGCTGCTGGACATATTCCGCGTCGGACAGGATGATGTCGAACGTGCCGGGAGGCGACTGGGCGATCAGCCCGAGCATGTTGTCACCGCCGGTATAGTATTTGGGCTTGAACTTGACGTTGTTCTCCGCCTCGAACTCGGCGACAACGTCGGGCTCGGCATGCCCGTACCAAGCAAGCATGGTGAGTTCGACCGGCGCCGCGAAGGCCATCCGGCTGAGATACGGGGCGGCGAGAATTCCACCGCCCGCAAGGGTGGCTGTCTTGAGGATATCGCGCCTGGTCGGGCGCTCCGGCAAGATGGATTTGATGGTCATTGCATTCCCCTTCGCTTGTTATTGGAAGCGAGGGTATGCAGCGCTTATCCATTTGCAAAATTAATTCTCATAATTTTTGCATTAGGCTGCCTTATTGCCGGACCAGTTCGACATGAGCACGGGTCGGGTCACCGGAGACCCCTGCCTCGTCAAGGCGCGCAATGGCATGATTGACCAGCCGGATGCCGGCATCCGACAGGCGAGGGTGCTTGTAGAACAAGCCGACCCGGATTTCGGCGAGCGGCGGAAAGCCGTCCTTCTCGTCCAGTATCCGCATGCCGGGCAGCATGGTGTAGCGGGTGAGCGCGCTGACGCCGAGGCCGTTGACGACCGCGTTCTGCAGCCCCGCTATCCCCGATCCCGTATAGGCGACACGCCAGCGGATATTGGCGGCGTCGAGCGCCTGGATCATGCGTGACCGATAGGCGCATCCTTCAGGATGGGCGGCGAGGGGAATGCCCTGCGCCCGGTCGAACCGGATGTCTTCCACGGCCGCCCAGACCGGCCGCTCGACCCAGGAGCGCGACAGGTATTGCGTGCTTTCGCCGTTGACCATGGCGATTGCGATATCCAGTTCGTCGGCACGCAGCCGGTCGAGGATTTCCGCGCTCCATCCGCAATGCAACTCGAGCGAGATTTCGGGATTCTGGCGGGTATATTCAGTGATCACGCCTTGCAGGAAGGCCACCGCATAGTCGTTGGGCAATCCGACGCGAATGACACCCGCGATCTTGGCCCGGTTGAAATAGGAGGCCGCCTCGTCGTTCATCCGCAGGATTTCCCGGGCGTAGCTCAGGAGCATCTCGCCTTCGCTTGTCAGCAGGAGCGTGCGTCCCACCTGCTTGATGATCGGCGCGCCCACCAGTTCCTCCAGCCGCCGGATCTGCAGGGAGATGGCCGGCTGGGTCCGCCCTAGCGCCTCGCCGGCCTTGGTGAAGGCGCCGAGATCGATCACGGAAACGAAGGTGCGCAGGAGGTCGGTCTGGAAGTTGACGATATGGCGCATGGATTTCAATTTCTCATACACGGATGATGAATATAAATTTCTCATATTTTCGGGCCGGCAGCAATTATTCCTCTCCGTTTTTGAAGAGGAGACGCCAATGCCGACCGATTCCGTATTTGCCGCCGAACTGCCATGGCCGGATTATGACAGCCGGGTCCGCGACGGCGCCGTGCCGATCCTTATTCCCATAGGGTCGATGGAACAGCACGGCCACCACATGCCGATGCATGTCGACGTGCTCCTGCCCACCGAATTCGCGCGGCGGGTGGCCGGGGAGGTGGGTGGTCTGGTCGCGCCTCCCTTTACCTATGGCTACAAGTCGCATCAGAAATCCGGCGGCGGCAATCATCTGCCCGGGACGACCAGCCTCGATGGCGCTACCCTGGTTGCGGCGCTGCGCGACGTCATCAAGGAATTCGCTCGCCATGGCGTGCGCAAGATATGCCTGGTCAACGGCCACTTCGAGAACTCCTGGTTCATCATCGAGGGGATCGATCTTGCCCTGCGCGAACTCAAGTGGGGCGGTATCGAAGACATCAAGATCGTCGTGCTTTCCTATTGGGACTTCGTCGACAAGGCGACGATCGCCCGGCTCTACCCGGACGGGTTCACCGGCTGGGACCTCGAACACGGCGGCGTGCTGGAGACGTCGCTGATGCTCGCCCTCTATCCGCATCTGGTCGAGCTCGATCGGGCGGTCGATCACGCGCCGGCAAGCTTCCCACCCTACGATGTCTACCCACTGAGACCGGAATGGACGCCGCCGTGCGGCACGCTCTCCTCGCCGAAGGATGCGTCCGAAGAAAAGGGCCACATCCTTCTCGATGTCTGCGTCAGGGGTATCGTCTCGGCGCTGAAGACGGAGTTCCATGCCTGATGCCGCGCCTCGGGCGGCCCCAGACGACGAACAGGCCGGCAAGATCCTTGCCGGCCTGTTTTCTATCGATCACCCATCCTTCCGCTCAATTGCGGATGATGTTGTGCTCCGGCCCGAAGGGGAAGCCGGTGATGTTCTCGGCGCCGTCTTCCGTCACGATCAGGATGTCGTGCTCCCGGTATCCGCCGGCCCCGGGAACGCCCTCGGGCAGCATGACCATCGGCTCCATGGAAACCACCATGCCCGGTTTCAGCACGGTATCGATGTCCTCGCGCAGTTCCACGCCCGCTTCCCGGCCATAATAGTGGCACAGCACGCCGAAGGAGTGACCGTAGCCGAAAGAGCGATATTTCAGCAGGTCCCATTCGCGGTACATCTCGTTCAGCTCGATGGCGATATCCTTGCAGCGAGCACCCGGCTTGATGAGTTCGAGGCCGCGGCGGTGCACGGCGACGTTCTTCTCCCAGATGTCGAGGCTCGCATCGTCGACGTGATCGCAGAACAGCGTTCGCTCGAGTGCCGTATAGTAGCCGAAGATCATCGGGAACGTGTTGAGCGAAAGGATGTCACCCGACTGGACGATACGATTGGTCACCGGATTGTGCGCGCCGTCCGTGTTGATGCCCGATTGGAACCATGTCCACGTGTCCATCAATTCGACGAAGGGATGCGACTTGGCGATTTCGCGGATCATCGCATTGGTCGTGGCGATCGCGATCTCATGTTCCGGCACGCCCGCCTTGATGGCCGCCGCGCATGCCGCGCCGCCGACGTCGCAGACGCGCGCGCCCTCGCGGATCAGCTTCTGCTCCTCCAGTGACTTGATCGTGCGCATCCACATCGACGGCTGTCCGACATCGACGAACTCGACGCCCGGCAGCGCCTCCTCGAGCTGGCGGCGGAAATCGAGCGTGATGTGGTCGAACTCGATGCCGATGCGCTTGGCGCCTGACGTGAGCTGTCGGACGGCTTGATAGAAGTTGTCGCGTCGCCAGTCCGTATAGGTGACGTTGTCGCCGAAGCTGCGACGCCACGGCTGGCCGCCGTCGATGCCGGCCGAGATGGTCGTGGCATTGTCCTGGTCGATGACCATTCCGTATTTGCGGCCGAAATAGCAGTAGAGCCAACCGGAATAGTAGTTGATGCAGTGGTAGGACGTGAACAGCGCCGCATCGACGTCGTTCTCCGCCATCCAGCGCCGAACGTCGCTCTGGCGGCGGCGCATCTCTCCGTCGGAAAAGGGTGAATATTCCTTCTCGCCATTATGCCATTTCATCACATGCAGCATGTCGTCCGTCATTGGGCTCCTCCATCTGTGGGACGTCGAATGAGCAAGACGTTATAGGCCACACTGCCATCACAAAAATTTATTCATATGATAGGTGCATTTGGAAAGTTTATTTCTTTGGTCGGCTGGCAAATCGGGAGCGACGCCTAAGCAAAGTATTGGAAATACGGGCATTTGGGATGCAAATTTCCGCCCGGTCTTCATCGGCTGTACTCTGCCGGAAGGTGGGAGGATGTCGATGATCCGCAATGCGTTCGAGATGCTGTGCCGCCGCAACTGGAAGACGCTGCCTGCCTTCTTCAAAGGGCGGCGGACGTCTCAAGCCTCGCCGCGCGATGTGCAGCCGGACATACGCTGGGACGATGCATCCGTGGGGATCTTCATCTGCGGCATGGGCAGGGGGGTATACGTACACCCATTGAACGACAGGGTGCAGTCAAGCCTCCGGCCGGGCCTGGCGCAGATTTTCTCCGTAACGGGACGTTGACCATCGACGGAGAAACTCTCTCTCCGTCCCCCATCACGCCAGCACAATGATACGCGCATGCACGTTCAAGCTGCGCGCACGCGTTGGCTGTTGTCCATTTCTTTCGTGATGAGGCTGCCACCCCCTTCACGCTTTGCAGCATAGAGAGCCTTGTCGGCTACCGCGAAGACATCTTTCGGCAAGTACCCCGAGGTCCCGAACACGGCGCCGATCGATACGCCCACGCGGACCTGCTTGCCGTCCCTTGAATAGTCCTGCGCCAGGGCGGCGATGATCTCTCCGCCGATCCGGTTTGCCATATCGAGGGAGGCGCATCGATGCAGGATGGCAAATTCGTCGCCGCCAATGCGGGCAATGACGTCCGCCTGGTCGAGGATTTTCATCAGCCGGCGCGCAGTCTCCTTCAGACATTCGTCGCCTGCCTGATGACCGAACGAGTCGTTGACGAGCTTGAACCCGTCCATGTCGACGAGGAAAAGCGCGGACTGATCGCCGGAGGAGCGATGGGCGCAGGCATGCTCGAATTCCTTTTCGAACTGGTTCCTGTTGGCCAGTCCGGACAAGGCGTCTGTTTCGGCCAGTCGGCGGATCTGGTCGATCATGATCTTTTCGGAGGTAATGTCCTGCTTCAACCCGAATATCCGGACCGGGACATCGCACTCGCATTCAACGATTGCCGTGATCCGTATCCAGCGGTGGTTGCCTTTGGCAGTGATGATTTCCGCATCGAGCGAAAAACCGCCGCGCTCTTCAATGGCACGATTGCGAAGCCTGGTCAGTTCCGCGCGCGAGGCTTCTGTATACATGTCTACGATCGACGGTCGGTCCAGAGTGGAGCCGGGCGGCAAGTCAAACAGCTCGTAGACCATGTCGGTCCAGGTCAGGGCCTCGGAGGGAAGGGCGCATTCCCAGACCCCGATGCGTGCAGCCTTCGATGAGCGTTCGAAGATCTTTCTGAGATGGGCGATCTCGGCTGCGCTGGCGCTTGGGTTTCCAAGTGCCGGTTCCCCCAGCCATTGCGCGAATCTGGTTCTGAGACCTGCGATCCAGCTTCTCGGGGATACCAAAGCCATAGCCCGTTTCTACCCATATCTCGGAGTCGACGCTTCCAAAATTAGGGAGCAACCTTGAAAGAACTGTTTCCAAGTGTGCAAGCGTTTTCGTTTTTCAACATTGGGGCCAAGGACGAATTTGGCACGGGAATGCTCGCAAAATGATACGGACGCCGGAGAGTGCCGAAACCGGTCCCGATGACAAATGAATGGGCGAACTGTTCAGCGACGTCGATCTGGAGGCGAGGGGCATCTCAATCGTCTGCTGCGGGCGATCGGTAAATTCGAGCGTTGCCCTGGGCCTATTTCATTGTCGCCGCGTTCCAAACCTTGTCCGGCTCGACTTCGACCGCCTCGTGGGCCTCCTGCCACTTGTCGATGCCATCCGGGAACCAGTGAACGCCGGTATAGCCCTTCATCACCAGCCGCTTTCCGGCGTTCCAGCTGCCCCAGCACTGGGGACGGCAGAAGGTGACAACCGGCTTTGATCTGTCGCCTTGCGTCAGTTCCTCCAGACGACGAAAAAATGCTTCCTCCTGCGCGGCATCGAAGGCCGCTGCACCGCCTCCCGGAAACCACACGGCGCCCGGAATGGAGCGATGGGTCGGCAGCCACAGCCGATCCTTTGGAAAGTCTTCCGGCTTCTTGTCGGCGGGGCCGACATCCAGAAGGACCGGTTTTTCCGGAAGGAGCGCCTCGAGCGCCGGCAGGCCAACGACCACGGCACCCTTCAGCGTTGCCGGGGTTTCTCCCCGCATCGGGCCGGTCCACATGCCGTCCGGTTCCTTCACCTCGGCCGACGACGCCTGCGTGACCGTGGCGGCGAGAAACAATGCAATCGCGAGTGAAGCGGCTGGCTTCACCAGGTATCCCATCAGGCCCGACATGTCCGCCCCCCCTTACTGGGTAACGGAAGGCACGTCGAAAGTCTGTTCCCAACGGCCTCCCTTGGTGTCGGATGCGACGACCTTCATCGGACCTTCGCCGCGCGGAATGAAACCGAAGCCGAGCGCGGGATTCGTGGACAGGGAAATATCGCCGACGATGTCCAGTACGTCCTGGTCCCCATATGAGACGGTCACCTTGTCGATGTAGCGCGGGGGCGTGTAGAGCCGGGTGAGCTGGTTCATCTGCATTCCGTTGAAATTCGGATGACGGATCATCAGCGTCGCCTCCGAGGGCTTTTCCTGCTGGATGTCCTTCGCGAATTTCATCCTCATGTCTCCCATCCCCTTCATCGCTTCGGCGTCACTCGGTCCGGACGGCGCCGAGCAGCCACCCGAAGCCTTCACGAAGGCCACGGTGGAATACAGCTTTCCGTCCTTCGTCTCGGCAATGGCGTGAACATTGGTATAGGTGTCGATCCGGACGCGCAGGTGCAGCGTGCCCGGATCCGCGGCCGGCCCGAAGGTGACATGAGCGGCGAGCGGGGCAGGGTTGTCGTCGATCACGAGATAGACAGATTTGATCTTGTCCTTCTCCGGCATTGTCAGGGTGATCGGTACGAGCGCGGCATCCTGGGCGCGCTTCGGCGCTTCGATCCTGATCAGGGTATCCGTCGGGAGAATCTCGCGGTCATCGAAAAGGTAGTCTGCAATCAGCTGCCAGCGCTCCTCCCGCCTGGCATCGGCCTCGGAGGCATCCACAACGGTTGCCGATGTTGCACAGAACACCGTGACCAGAGCCGCCGCGAGGGCATGTCGCACTATCTGTATCATATTCTCCTCCTCCCGCCTGAATGGGATCGCTATTCCCATTCAAGCTCCTTGTAGGCCTGAATGACGTTACGGCTGTGATAGTCCTCGGACAGCGCCCAGCCTTCGGCTGCACTCGCGGCGACCGTCCGGCTGGCTTCGTCGATTGGAATGCCCTCCGCTATCGCCGCGCGCGTCTCGTCCTGGAGGGCCGTCAGGTAGCGCCGCTGTATGGCCATGGCCGGCTCGAACTCCACCATTGCCGGTCCATGTCCCGGCACGGCACGGGCAGCACCAAGCTTTACAAGCCGTTCGGCTTCGGCCAGCCATCCCGGCAAGCTTCCATCCAGGGAGGGAATGCGGCCGACGAAAAGCAGATCCGCAGGAAACAGCGTTCCCGTGGATGTATCGAGCATCGACAGGTCGCAATCCGTATGCGCAATCCGGTGCGCGGTGATCCGGACCAGACGGTCGCCGAGATCGATTTCGGCGACATCGTCTATCTCCCGGGTAGGATAGACGAGGCTGCCTGCATTCTCTTGCCCGAGCACCTCGGCGAGGCGTTGATGATAGTAGGTTCCTCGTGCGTCGAGCGCAGGCCGCAGGGCGTGGTGGCCTATGAATTCCGGTTGCTCCCCAGCAAAGGCTGCAGCACCGAAGCAATGATCGGGATGGACGTGGGTCATCACGACGCGCCGGATCGGCTTGCTCGTCCGCTTTCTGATTTCCGAGTGCAGCCACCGGCCATCCGCCGCACTGCCTCCCGGATCGATGACGAGCACGCTGTCACGTCCGACAATGAAGCCGATATTGGCAATGGCACCCTTGTTGGTCGCCGTCGCCTCCTCGTGCGGTGCCTCGCGGATGAAGAGACCATTGCCGAAATCCTTCAATGCAAAGGCCTGGGCGGCAAGGCCGGTCGCCGGCAGACAGCATAGGCAGAAACCGAGCGAAAGGGCTTCGCGCCGCGTGAAACGGGCCTTGCCGACCGACTGTCGGATGCTGCTGGCGCCTGTGAGCTCAAATCCTGACATGCCAAAGCCTACCATTGCTCGCTCTGGTCCGGTAGTGGCCGCATGAAGCTCTTGTTTGCGGCATTGGCCGGTCGATAGCTCGGCCGAGCATCGTGATCTTACACAACGTCGCCATGCAGATCTGGCGCGAAATCGGCAGCGTGACGGCCAACACGCTTGCTTACCCTCCGCCAATCGCTCGACAACTTAACGGTGCCCTGCGGAGTTGATCGGAACGCCAAAAGAAAACTCCGTAACAGTACTCTCTTTCAATTTTGGTCCGTCGGAATCATCCCGCGAAAACAGGCGCTTGCCGTGTGGTTGATCTGCCGTGTGAAGCCGCCGTTCCTCGGGAAGTTATTGTCTATCTGTAGTTACTCGGAGCATGCCCGTATCGTTTCTTGAAGGCGTTGGAGAAATACTGGCTCGAATTGAAGCCGCAGCTCAGCGCGATTTCTGTAACGCTTGTGTTGCACCGTTCCTGGAGGAGGCGCGAGGCCTGTTCCAGGCGCAGATGCTGTAGGTACTGGCGCGGCGCCATGTTGGTGAGCTTCTTGCAATAGTCGGAAAAACGGGTGCGTGAGAGCCCGCATTCCTCCGCCATTCCTTCGAGCGACCAGTCCTCCTCCAGCACATGGGCGAGCCGCCGCAGGAAGATCGCGACTGTGTGCTGCGAAGTCGAGAGATCCGGGTCGAGTGTCGGGACCTGCTCGCTCATCCGGTCGATCAGGCTCAGCATCATGGCGTTGATCGCCACTTTCAGGCGCGTTTCCCCGTCCTGCGGACTACGGTCGAGCAGGATCGACGGGATCGCCTCGAAGGCGCGGCAGAGTTCCGCGCCGCCGTCCCAGACTGGCTGATTGTTCTGCGTCAGGATCTCGCCTAGTCGTTCGGCCTCGTCTGTGGAGAAAACCAGCCAGTCCGGCCAGTCGGGCGTCTCGCTCGGCCGGCGAAGGCCCGCGTCGAGAATGATCCAGAGGAGCCGGCTCGGGCCGACATTCGGATTGCCGATGGCGTGCAATTGCCACGGGCGGATAACGATGAACTGGCCCTGCTTGAACGCGTAGGTCCGGTCGTCCACCACCAGATCGAGGCTGCCGCGGGCAAGATAGGCGATCTTGAAGCCCTCGTTGCAATGTCGGCCGAGCCCCCAGGACTGGCTATGCCGCGCATCCCAGAAACCGACGGTACGGATGCCCGGCAGGCGTTCGCCGAGCGAAATGCCGGGGTAGCTGCCGCGCGTCCAGGCATGAAGCTCGACCTCGCCCCGACGGGCGGCGGCCTGCAATTCCTTGCAATTGTCCGCATACATGGTCGAGCCGGGCTGGCGGAAGACCGAAGGCCGGCAATCGGCCGCGGATATGACGGCATGTCTGTTCACTTCGCGCCTCCCAACACAAAATGACTTAAGAAATTTACCACTGTTGTCATCCGCAAGAATTGCCGAGTCAAGCCTGCCATTGTGCCTTCGTCGCGGATGGCCTGATGGGGACGGGTTGGCGCGGGAAGGGGAGGACACCAGTGAAAGTCGCATTCAACCTGCTCGTGATCGGTGCAGACATCGGCATGCAGCACGCGCGCCAGCTCGAACGGCTGAAGGCGCTGGGGTATGACGCAGTGGAAATCCCCGTCTTCTCCGGCAGCGAGCAGCACTATGCGGCGCTCGGCCGGCTGCTTGCCGATATCGGCCTTGTGGCCGGGGCTGCCGCCGTCGCCACGCCGCAAGCCAATCCGGTGAGTGCGGATGCGTCCATACGCGCAAAAGCACGTGATCATCATCGCTGGATCGTCGACCGCACGGCGGCGATGGGTGGCGAGATCATTGCAGGTCCGCTGCATTCGCCCGTCGGCGTCTTCACCGGTTTCGGGCCGACGCCCGAGGAATTCGACCGTTGCGTCGAGGCGATGCGCGCGCTGGCGGACTATGCAGCGCCTGCCGGAATTCGCATTTCGGCGGAGGCCGTCAACCGTTTCGAATGCTACATGATGTCGACTATCGCCCAGGCATCGGCGATCCACCAAGCCGTCAACCACCCCAACTATGGCTATATGTTCGACACGTTCCACGCCAATATCGAGGAAAAGGATCCGCCGGCGACCTATGAGCGCTATCACGGCGAGATCAACCATTTCCATGTCTCGGAAAACGACCGTGGTGTACCCGGTTCCGGCCATGTGCCGTTCGCAGCGCATTTCGACGCGCTGCGCCGCTGCGGCTATGACGGCTGGCTGACCGTCGAATCCTTCGGACGCGCCCTGCCGGAACTTGCCGGCGCGACGCGCGTATGGCGCGACCTGTTCGACGATCTCGACAGCCTCTTTGCCGAAAGCGTCGCCTTCATCCGTCGGGAATGGGCGGCGGCGGGAGAGCGGATGGCATGACGGCTGTCCCCTCTCTCAGCATGACCGGTATCAGTAAGGCCTTTCCGGGTGTTCGCGCGCTCGACGGCGTGGACTTCGAGTGCCTGCCGGGCGAGGTCCACGCGATCTGCGGCGAGAACGGTGCCGGAAAATCGACGCTGATGAAAATCCTCGGCGGCAGCTACAGGCCGGATGCCGGGACCATTCATCTCGCTGGAAAGACGGTGCAATTCACACATCCCCGGCAGGCGGCGGAAGCGGGTATCGCGACCATCCACCAGGAACTCAGCCTTCTGCCGCACCGCACGGTGGCGGACAACATCTTCATGGGACGCGAGATCGCCCGACACGGCATCCTGGACAAGGCGGCGATGCGGGAGAGGGCTGCAGCACTTCTTGATCGCATCGGTGCGCAGATCGACCCGCAGGCGCTGGTCTCTTCGCTTTCCATCGCCCTGCAGCAACTGGTCGAAATCGCCAAGGCGCTCCTGCTCGATGCGCGCATTCTCGTCATGGACGAACCCACGGCCGCGCTCGACGAACGCGACAGCCGCACGCTACTCAATCTGGTCGATGGGCTTCGCGGGGAGGGCGTTTCGATCGTCTATATCTCCCACCGCATGCCCGAGGTCACGGCCATCGCCGACCGCATCACCATCCTCAAGGACGGCCAAAAGATCTGGACACGGCCGCGCGATGCCGCGCCCATCAGCGAGATCGTGCGCGCCATGGTCGGCCGCGACCTCAAGGATTTCTATCCGTCTCCGCCCGCTTCCGCGCCAGGCGAGGTCCTCGTTGCCATAACGGGTGGGACGAATTCCGGTTTGCAGGATATTACCTTCGATGTGCGGGCCGGCGAGATCGTCGGCGTGGCGGGGCTGGAGGATTCCGGCAAGGGTGCGCTCGCGCAGGCGCTCGTCGGGGATGTTCCTTTTACAGGCGGCACGGTTGCGCTTCGCGGCCGGTCGATCGATCTTCGCACGCCGCGGCAGGCCACGGCAGCCGGTATCGGCTACCTGCCGGGCGACCGCAAGCGCGAGGGGCTGGCGCTGCGTCAGTCCGTACGAGACAACGCGCTCCTGACGCTGCGTTCCATGACCGGCATTTTCACGCGCCCGCAGCGCGGCGCGCTTGCGTCCGCTGTCATCGACGAAAGGCTGCGCGCGATGGACGTGCGGGCGGCGAATTTCGGCCAGGAGATCGGCACGCTCTCGGGCGGCAACCAGCAAAAGGCGATCATCGTGCGATGGCTGGCCCAGGCGTCGGACATTCTCGTCTTCGTCGAGCCGACGCGCGGCATCGACATCGCGGCCAAGGCGGCCATCTACGACACGATGCGGCGCTTCGCCGACGCCGGCCGCGGCATCGTCGTCATCTCCTCCGACATGCCGGAACTCATCGGCATCGCCGACCGCGTGCTCGTCATGCACCAGGGCCGCCTGTCCGGTGCCGTGCCGCGAGGGGCGAGCGAAGAGGACATCATGCATCTTGCGCTCGGCCTTGCAGAGGCGCGACACGAGGAGTCCGGCGCATGACGACGGATGTTGTGAAGCCGAAGCCGGGCCTGTCCGTCGCCGTCCTGCTTGCGGGACTTTCCATCGGATTTTTCGTCGTCGTGGCGCTTGCGACCGGCGAAACCGCGCAGTTGAGCGGGCAGGGCGTTACCGGCCTGCTTCAGCGTATGGTTGCGCTCGGACTCGTCGCGATCGGCCAGACTTTCGTGATCCTCGTCGGTTCGATCGATCTCTCCGTCGCCGCGCTGATCAGCGCCGTCGCCGTCCTCGCCTCGCATATCATGCAGGGCGATGCGGCGATGATGCTGCCAGCGGTTCTCCTGTGTCTCGGTCTTTGCATCGCGGTGGGCTTCGTCAACGGCGCGCTGGTCGCCTATGGCGGCATCAATCCATTGATCGCGACGCTTGGAACCGGCCTTGTCATCCAGGGCGTGCTCGCCGCATCGTTCGGCGCGCTTCAGGGTTCCGTCGCGCGGGAGTTTCAGGTCGTCGCCTATGGCGGCGTTCTGGGCGTGCCCTATTCGCTGCTGCTTCTCGCCAGCCTGTCGATTGCCGCCGGCCTTGTGCTCGACCGCACGCTCTTCGGCGCGCGCATCTATGCGGTCGGCGGCAACCCCGATGGTGCGCGGCTTGCCGGCATCCGCACGGAGCGGGTCATTCTGTTCGCCCATATGGTCGCCAGCCTCTTTGCCGGCGCGGCAGGGCTTTATCTCGCCGCGCGGCTGCAATCCGGCACGCCATGGATCGGCCGCGACGGCATCTACGATCTCGAATCCATTGCCGTCACCGTCATCGGCGGCACGATACTTGCCGGCGGCAAGGGTGGTGTTGCGGGCACGCTCGCCGGTGTCCTGCTGTTCGCCAGCCTTGATGCGGGTTTCAACATGCTCGGCATCGACGCCTTCCTCAAACAGGTGCTGCGTGGGGCCATCGTGATCGCCGCCGTCGCCGTCCATGCCGTTCGCGCAAGGGGGCATGTCGCATGACCACCGTTCCGCAGACCTCCTTGTCCCTTCGCCGCCCGGAGCGCCTCGCCCTCAATGCCGGCCTCGTGATCTTCGTTGCCCTCTACGCAGCCATTGCCTTTCTCCAGCCGAACTATCTGGAGCTCGGCCTGTTCATGAACTTCCTGCGGCGAGCGGCACCGCTCGTCATTCTCGCCTGCGGACAGCTCTACGTCATCCTGACGGGCGGCTTCGATCTCTCCATGGGCGCGGTCGCGACGCTCGTGGTGCTGGCCGCTTCGATCCTCATCAACGGGGATCCCGATACCACCTGGGCGGTCATCGGCGCGCTCTATGCCATGGGCATTGCCGTCGGCCTGGTGAACGGCCTCGTCGTCACCTTCCTCAAGGTGCCTTCGATCATTACCACGCTCGGCACCATGCTTCTCGTCAACGGGCTGGCGCTCGCCTGGTCCGGCGGGGCGGCGCGCGGTGACCTGCCGGACAATTTCCGCAATCTCGGGCGGCTCGTCTGGCGCGATGTGCCGGTGATCGGCACGCTTCCGCTCGCGGCGGTCGTACTCGCCGGCTTCGTGGCGCTCGTCTGGTTCGGCCTGAACGGTACGGTCTATGGCAAGCGGGCGCTCGCCGTCGGCGACAATCCGCGCGCGGCCGAACTTGCCGGAACGCCTGTCGCGGCGACACGCATCCTGGCTTTCGTGGTCTCGGCGGTCTCGGCGGTGACGGCCGGCATCCTGATCGGCGGCTTCTCCGGTGTTTCCGTCAATGCGGGCGAGGGGCTGGAACTGCAGGCGATCGCTGCCTGCGTCATCGGTGGCGCGCAACTCCTAGGCGGGCGCGGCTCCATCTGGAGCGCGGTCTTCGGGGCGCTCAGCCTCTTCGCGCTCTTCACCTTGCTCAATCTATTGGGCCTGCCGCAGGCGCTGCGCGACAGCATTCAGGGGCTGATCCTGATCGCGGCCGTCGGCGCCAGCACGTGGCGCATCCGCCGGCGGACCTGAACCCCGGCATTCGATATCAACCGCCGGCGCAGCCGGCTTTCTGGAGGAGGAAGACATGACACTGAGGGGACTACTGGCGACGACGGTGGCGCTCACATTCGCCAGTCAGGCGCTGGCGCAGGATTTCAACGATCCGGCCGAATTCAAGAAGCAGCGCGAGCAGCTTTCCATGACGCCGCAGGGGCCGGAAGGCCAGCCCTGGGCGCAGCATCTCGGCGATGGCATGGTCGATACGGCAAAGTACAAGAAGGACGGCCAGGTCACGCTTTGCTTTTCCAACGCCGGCGTCTTCAATCCCTGGCGTGTCGTCGGTCTCAACAACCTCAATGCCGAGGCCGAACTGCACAAGGATCGCCTCAAGGAGCTGATCGTCGTCGATGCCGAGGGCAAGGACGACAAGCAGATATCCGATATCGAGGCGCTGGTGAGCGGCGGCAAGTGCGACGCGCTCATCGTATCGCCCAATACGACGGCGGCGCTGACGCCGGCCGTCGAGGCGGCCTGCGCCAAGCTCCCGGTCATCGTCTTCGACCGCGGTGTCAACACCAGCTGCCCCGTGACCTATATTCACCCGGTCGGCGGCTACGGCTTCGGCATTACCTCGGGCGAATTCATCGCCAGCAAGCTGAAGAAGGGCGACAACGTGCTTGCGCTGCGCATCATGCCCGGCGTCGACGTGCTGGAAACCCGCTACTCGGCCGCCAAGAACATCTTCGACGAGGCCGGCATCAACGTGGTCGGCTCGGAATTCACCGGCAGCGACCGGGCAAAGACCAAGTCCGTCGTCGAGGACTACATCAACCGCGGCGAGAAGATCGATGCGGTCTGGATGGACGCCGGCGATACGGCAACGGCGGCGCTGGAGGCCTTCGAGGATGCGGGCCTGCCCTATCCGGTCATCAGCGGCGAGGACCAGCAGGACTTCCTGCGCAAGTGGCAGTCGGAAAAGCTGACGGCGATTGGCCCGTCCTATCCGACCTACCAGTGGCGCACGGCTGTCATCGCTGCGCTCGACGTGCTCGACGGCAAGCAAGTTCCCGGTCCTGAATGGGTGCTGCCGCAACCGGCGATAACCGAGGACGTACTCGCCGAATATATCGATGATCGCATGCCACCGCTGCATTACAGCCTCTGTGGTTGCCAGGAGCTGCCCGGATACCCCGAACTTTGGGGTGGCAAGAAATAGATTTGCTACATTGAAGGGGGCCATGTTTGCCCCCTCCATCACAAGTGGCAGTCGCCATGCGGTGCGCCCCGTAGCACCATGTTGACCCTTGGGAACACAAGCAGCTTTTCCGGCCATACCCTGGTATTGACGCCCCACGTCCGTCAGCCGCGCGGTAGGGGCAGGCGGCAATGTCGGTTGCCCTGGCCTGTAGGCATGGGGTGGGCGGCGCAAAGCAATTGATACTCGTGGTCAACGACGACGTCGTTACCGCAGCCGATGAGATCGGAAGGCGGCGTGCTGTTGTCGAAGAACTCCAGCAGGTTTAGTCTGTACCTTCTGATGACGTTAGCGAGGCCATTGCCTGAGTGGGATTCCCATGCGCGCCAAGGATGTCATGACAGTGCAGGTTGTCCGACTGTCTCCTGACAACAGTGTCAGGCAGGCCGCCAGGATCATGCTCGACCATCATGTCAGCGGGCTTCCGGTCGTCGATGACGAAGGGAAACTCGTTGGCGTCCTCAGCGAAGGCGATCTGATCCGGCGGACGGAGCTGTGCAGCGGAATGGTCGCATCGCCGGGGGACCTGGCGCTTGCTCCGGATGCGCGAGCGAGTGCGTTTGTCCAGAGGTCCTCATGGCGGGTCGGCGATGCCATGACGGCGGATCCCGTCACAATCGACGAGGACGCGTCCGTCTCGCGTGCCGCAAGGCTCATGCAGGAACACGGCATCAAGCGGATTCCGGTCGTGCGTAACGGAGAGCTCGTCGGCATCGTCAGCCGTGCGGACCTTCTGCAGGTCATCCTGGCTGCAAGGCCGGATGAGACGCTGGCGGACGATGAAGCGATCCGGCGAAGCATCGTCGCGCGCCTCGGGGAAAACACGGGTCTTGAGAGCCTGGACATCACCGTCGCGGTCACAGGCGGGGTCGTGCATCTGTGGGGCGTCGTGGAAACGGCCGATTGCCGGCGTGCCGCGCGCATCCTTGCCGAGAACGTGCACGGTGTCAGAGGCGTCGTGGAGCATTTTCCGGATCCGTCTCCGCAGTAGCATTCGAAGATCGGCACTCCCGTGGTGATGCCGGCTCGCAGTTGATGCATCAGGGAGGAACTGAGAGTGGCACAAACCATGAGGGCCGCCGTCGTTCGACAGTTCCGCATGCCGCTCGTCATTGAGGACTATCCGTACCCGCTCCTGGACCGGACGCGCATCACAGTGCGCGGGTCGATCGTGGGCACGCGGCAGGACCTGGAGCAATCGCTGCAGTTCGCCGCGGAGGGCAAGCAGGCCAGGTCGACGGCCGTATCGTTATGAGGCTGCAGTAGCCTGTGGAGCGGACAATCGTAACGACCTTATCATTCCAATCATTTTGTTCGGGAGGATCGGATGGCATCGCGCGAAACGCCAGCGGCAGGGGACGCGGGATCCGGCAACACGCGTGCACCGGAGCCGCTTTCGACGGATGAGCTTCGACTGATGGACGCCTACTGGCGGGCATCGAATTACCTGTCGGTCGGGCAGATCTACCTGCTCGACAATCCGCTGCTGCGCGAGCCCTTGAAGCGGGAGCACGTCAAGCCCCGGCTGCTTGGCCACTGGGGCACGTCGCCGGGGCTGAACATGCTGTACGTGCACCTCAACCGCGTCATCAGGCGCGACGATCTCGACATGATCTACGTGATCGGCCCGGGGCACGGCGGACCTTCGCTGGTCGCACACGCCTATCTGGAGGGCACCTACAGCGAGTTCTATCCCAATATCAGCCAGAATGTGGAGGGCATGCAGCGACTGTTCAAGCAGTTCAGCTTTCCCGGCGGTATTCCGAGCCACGTGGCGCCCGAAACGCCCGGCAGCATTCATGAGGGTGGAGAACTCGGCTATGCCTTGAGCCACGCCTATGGCGCCGCCTTCGACAATCCCGATCTCATCGTCGCCTGCGTCGTCGGCGACGGCGAGGCGGAGACCGGGCCGCTTGCGACGGGATGGCAGGGCAACAAGTTCCTCAACCCCGCCCGCGACGGCGCCGTGCTGCCGATACTGCACCTGAACGGCTACAAGATCGCAAACCCCTGTTTCCTCGCCCGCATTCCCAAGGACGAGCTGCAGAAATTCTTCGAGGGCATGGGCTACAGGCCCCATTTCGTCGAGGGCCACGAACCGGAAGACGTCCACCGGCAACTGGCCGCGGCGATGGACACGGCGACGGCCGAGATCAGGGACATCTGGAAAGACGCCCGCGAGAACGGCAACCTCAAGCGCCCCGCCTGGCCGATGATCGTCTTCCGCACGCCGAAGGGCTGGACCTGCCCGGAAGAGATCGACGGCAAGAAATGCGAGGGCTACTGGCGCGCGCACCAGGTGCCGATGGGCGAGATGGACAAGCCCGGGCACATCCGCATCCTCGAAGGCTGGATGAAGAGCTATCGCCCCGAGGAACTGTTCGACGAGAGCGGCGCGCTCAGGCCGGAGCTGGCAGCCCTCGCCCCCGCCGGGCGACGGCGCATGAGCGACAATCCGCATGCCAACGGCGGTCTGCTGCTGCGCGATCTCAAGCTCCCCGATTTCCGCAAATATGGGGTCAACGTTCCAAGCCCCGGCGCGACCACGGCGGAGTCTGCGCGGGTGATGGGAGCCTTCCTGCGCGACGTGATGAAGGAAAACATGGGCGACAGGAACTTCCGCCTGTTCAGCCCGGACGAAAACAACTCCAATCGCTGGCAGGACGTGCTCGAAGTCACCGACCGCTGCTACATGGCCGAGATCTATCCCGAGGACGACCACCTCTCGCCGGATGGGCGCATCATGGAGGTCTTGAGCGAACACCAGTGCCAGGGATGGCTCGAGGGCTATCTCCTGACGGGCCGGCACGGCTTCTTCTCGTGCTACGAAGCCTTCATCCACATCATCGATTCCATGTTCAACCAGCATGCCAAGTGGCTGAAGGTGTGCAACGAGATCCCCTGGCGCCGGCCTGTCGCCTCGCTCAACTACTTCCTCTCCTCGCATGTCTGGCGACAGGACCATAACGGCTTCAGCCACCAGGATCCCGGCTTCATCGACCACGTGGTCAACAAGAAGGCCGAAGTCGTCCGCGTCTATCTGCCGCCGGATGCCAACACGCTGCTCTCGGTCACCGACCACTGCCTGCGCAGCCGCAACTATGTGAACGTGGTGGTCGCCGGAAAGCAGCCGGCGCCGCAGTGGCTGACCATGCAGGAGGCGGTGCGCCATTGCGCCATGGGCATCGGCATCTGGGAATGGGCGAGCAACGACCGGGGCAGCGAGCCTGATGTCGTCATGGCTTGCTGCGGTGACGTCCCCACCCTCGAGACACTGGCTGCTGTCCAGTTGCTGCGGGAGCACCTCCCGGAAATCAAGGTCCGCGTCATCAACGTCGTCAACCTGATGAAGCTGCAGCCGGAAAGGGAGCATCCGCACGGGCTCTCCGATCGCGATTTCGACGGGCTTTTCACGACGGACAAACCGATCATCTTCGCCTTCCACGGCTATCCCTGGCTGATCCACCGGCTGACCTATCGCAGGACGAACCACGGGAACCTGCACGTCCGCGGCTACAAGGAGGAAGGCACCACGACGACGCCGTTCGACATGGTGGTGCTGAACGAGCTGGACCGCTTCCATCTCGTCGGCGACGTCATCGACCGGTTGCCGCAACTCGGCGCCCGCGCCGCCTATTTCAAGCAGGCCATACAGGCCAAACTGATCGAGCATCGCGAGTACATCGAGAAGCACGGCGACGACATGCCTGCGATCAGCGGGTGGAAATGGGGTGCCAAGGGCGGAGACAAAACGAGGGCAGCGACGTCCACGGAGGGTGACAACACCTAGCCATGGAAGAGATGCTCTCGACCGATCCCGAACTGAACCGGATGCCGACCGATGAGGATCTGGCACGGCTGCAGTTCACCACGCTGCTCTACTACCTGCATTGTACCAACCCCGACAACGGCCTCGTGCGCGACAAGACGGCCACCGACGCGCCCGCCAGCATTGCCGCGGTCGGCATGGCGCTCGCCACGATTCCGGTGCTGGTCGAGCGGGGGATCATCATCCGCAAGTTCGCCGCGAAGATTGCGCGCCGGCGCCTGAAATTCCTGCTGGAGTGCCCGCAGGGGCCGGAACCGGATACGTCCGGTTACAAGGGCTTCTTCTACCATTTCCTCGATATCGAGACGGGCCGACGGGTCTGGAACTGCGAGTTGTCGACGATCGATTCCGCTTTCCTCTTCGCCGGCGCGTTGACGGTCGCTGCCTATTTCGACGGCGACGATGCGGAAGAGGCAGAGATCCGCCGTCTCGCAAACGCGCTCTACGAGCGGGCGGACTGGAACTGGGCCTGCGACAATGGCCTGACGCTGACCCATGGCTGGCGGCCGGAGAACGGCTTCATTCCCTATCGCTGGCGCGGCTATGACGAGGGGCTGCTGCTCTACATCCTGGGTCTTGGCTCCCCCACCCATCCGTTGCCGCCCGAATCCTATGCCGCCTATACCGAGAGCTACGACTGGCGAAACATCTATGGCCGCGAGCTGCTCTATTCGGGGCCGCTGTTCACCCACCAGCTTTCGCACATGTGGATCGACTTCCGCGGCATTCGTGACGACTTCATGCGCGAGCACAACAGCGACTATTTCAGGAACAGCCGGCACGCGACCTTCGTCCAGCAGGAATATGCGATCCGCAACCCGCTCGGCTTTGCCGGCTATGGCGAATATTGCTGGGGCTTCACCGCCAGCGACGGCCCCGGCTGGATCAAGCGGAGCATAGGCGGCACCGAGCGGGAGTTCTTCGACTACATCGCCCGCGGCGCGCCCTTCGGGCCGGACGACGGAACCGTGTCGCCCTGGGTGGTCATCGCCTCGCTGCCGTTCGCGCCGGAGATCGTCATTCCGACCGTCTGGAACTTTGCCCGCATGAACCTCGGCATGTCGCGGCTCTACGGCTTCAAGCCGTCCTTCAACCGGTCGTTTCCGCTTGAGGGCAGCGAGACCGGCTGGTGGGTCAGTCCATGCCACTTCGGCATCGACCAGGGGCCGGTCGTCCTGATGATCGAGAACTACCGAACGGGTCTCCTGTGGGAGATCATGCGCCGCTGCGAGCCGATCGTGGTGGGGCTCAGGCGCGCCGGGTTCGAGGGCGGGTGGCTATAGCATTCGTAGCGTGGTCGACCGTTCGTCGCTGCCGCATTCGAGCCCCTCGCGGCTCGATCGTGACGGCGAGGCTGCGATCGAGGCGCTGCGCCGACGCCTGTCGGGCCCAGCCATCGCACCGATGACAACGTTTTCTCCAGCCGAGTGAACCCGAAGCCCCTCTTGCCGGTACTCAGCATCGACCCCGAACGCCATGGCGAAGGGTGGATCAGGCAGCCTGTGTATCGAAAGGGACCAGTCGGCAATGAAACAGTTCGGCAACAGACGATATCCTGACAAGGCGAGAGACATGTACGCCATGGACAGGGGGCTGTGGAACGCGTTCCGGGGCTCCATCCTTTATGACTCCATGAAGGACAGTTTCCTCTTTCTGGAAGCGGTCTATACCGGCATGGGCCGGCAGGAAATCTATAATCAGTTCATCCCTGAAGGTTCTCAGGACCAGATCAATATCTCGCACGCCCTGGTGCTGAAGCTGACCAATGCCGCGTTTGCCGATCCCTTCGTGCAGGCGGATTGGGATGCCGCGTTGGTCGAAGCCCGCAATGAAATCGAAGATATGCTGGATTCTCAGGACCAGCTCAGGACGTTCTGGGAGTCGGACAATTTCTGGAACTACCACTTGGCCAGTGGTGGCACCGATGACGACATCCGCAACCAGACCGAGCTGGATGATTTTGTCTCAAGCTTCGAGCAACATGGCTGGAACAAGATTTCCCTCGGCAAGGCCAACGAACTTCTGGCCGTGGAGGGCAAGACCTGGACGCCCAAGGAGTTGCAGCAGCGTCTGGTGGCACAGGGTCTCATCAGGGAAAAGAATATCTACAATCCCGATGCCGCGGCCAAACATTTCAATTCTACAAATGTCCTGCCGCTCCAGGAGTTTATGCAGAAATATGCCTACAAGAATTGGAAGCTGGCCGAGATTCTGGCAGACGCGACCCGTTGTATGGCGGCGGCAGGGATTAACGGCAGCCCGGAAGAATTCATCGACGAGTTGTTGAACGAAGGCTTTATGCAACCAAAAGAGCCGACCGACAACCTGACGATCGATGACTTTCTGCTGCGCCTGCCCCAAGGCGCCGACGCCCACATTGACGCCGTCCTGGATCAAATAGCGGACTCCATCGCGACCGGTGATGATGGCCTCGCCCGGGAACTGGCCACGATGCTTGCCGAGGAGATGATAGAGCAGGCGGATCTGAGCGATGGGGCCACGATTATCAGCGCTCTGCTGAGCGAATACCTCCATCACATCGGGTCGAACAGGGCGCGGGCAAACGGTCCCGGAGGCGGAGCGCGACAGAACGGCGCAGCAGGCCGGCAGAGCACCTTCCGCGACACCGACTCCCATCTCTCCCTCGAGATGGATGAATGGCTGAGCCTGGATGGTGGTGACAGTTCCGACGGTAACGACGGGCAGGAAGAAACCGAAGATGATGACGGGCGAAGCGAGGGCGGTCGCCTCACCCTCGATGACTTCGTCCTGCGGTTGCCGAACCACGTGGACGGGCTGATCGAAGCCCGCATGGGTGACATTGCATGGGCGATGACGCAGAACGATGACCCGCTCGCCGATACCAATATCGATGCGCTGGTACGATCTCTCGTCGAGGCGTCGGCACCAGCCGATGCGGCCCTGGCACCGCTCCAGGAACTGCGTGATTACATTCAACAGATCGCACGCAACAGGGCGCGGCAGGCCGCCCGGACCGCGCCCGGAAATGGTCCCGGACCTGATGACGACGATGATGATGATAGCCGCCGCTCCAGCTTCGATTCGTCTTACTTCAGCGATCCGCTGGCCAGCTTCCGGGACGTTCGAAGCCACAGGTCGGATGGCGGCGACGATCGCTCAAGTTTCGACTCCTCGGACTATAGCGATCCTCTCGACAGCTTCCGTGACGCCGGCAGCACCGTGTCCAGTGATGATGAAGTGGATGATGATAGCCGGCAGTCCCGCTCTCCCTCCGAGGAACTCGACGATTTCCTGGCCGATTCCGTTGATGCCCCAGATTCCGAAGATGGAAACCGCAGGGAGGCGACGAATGCCGGTGGACATCAGGGTGAAGGTCAGCCCGGAAATGGTGGTTCCGGCAATGCCAAGCCTTCCGGTGTCCAACAGTCGGAGCTGCTCACTCTTATCAAGAACGCCCGCCATATAGCGGGAAGTTCCGAAATCGATCGACTGATGCAGCAAGTGCGCAATGCGCTGGTGGCCGGAAATATACCGCATGCCCAGCAGTTTGCCCGGACCCTTGCCTCGCTCCTGCTGGGAGGGCCTCGCAAGGAACCTCACTTGCAGACATGGTTCGCGGAAGAGGTTCGAAAGGTCACGATTACCATCCTTGCGGAAATCAGCAGGGCCTTGAAGGAGCGCAAGGGCAAGGCTGGAAACGGGGCCGGTGGCAACCCCGGTGACGGTCCGCGCGATCGTGGTCCGGGTCCTGGTCCCGACGGGGGCAGCGCAGGCGCCAACGGAAATACGCGCGGCAACGGCAATGCCAATGGCGGTGGTGCGACAACCGCCCCGCAGGCGGACGACGTCTACAACCGTGACACCATGGACCGGATGGAGAGGGAACGGAATGCTTCCGCCCCGAAGGGCGATCTGGCCGCCTTGGTGGCAACCGATATCCGTGCAATCACGAAGATGCTGGCCGAAAAGAAGATCGAGGAAGCCAAGCAGCGCGCTGTCGCATTGTCGAAACAGCTCGTGGGCAATGGCGGCGTGGTTCCGGAGATGCCGGCCGAAACCATCCTGAAACTCGCGCATGGAAAGGTCGCAGCGCTGAGGGCAAGCAATCCCGAGGTCACGCCCGCACCCACGTCCACGCCGACGAACGGTGCCATGCCGACCGCTGGAGGCGCAGATGACGGGGACGACGACGAGCCCGTGATCACGCTTGATCCGGAAATCGCCGAGAGGCTGGTTCCGGTCACCGACTGGAAGGTCTTCTGCGGCGTCTACCAGATCGAGGTGAGCGAGATCAAAGCCATCAAGGCGCTTGCTCTCAAGGCCGTGTGGGAACCGAAGGACGCTCACGCAGGCTGCAAGCTGCTCATCTCCCGCCGCGAAGACAAGGGCAAGAGCAAGGGCAAGAGCCAGGTCAAGATCAAGAATGAAAAATATCTTGCCCAGGCTCTGGTGCACGCGGTCAAGATGAAGGCGGTGAAGAAGACGCTGAAAAAGCCGATGAAGGCTACTGGCGCGGCCGACCTGTAGGCCGCCGGCCGATCAAAGCCGAGGATTGCTCTCCCCCGCGACCGTGGGGAGAGCGGCTTTGCTTCAGCTTGAGCGTCGACACTATCGCCCACGCAGTGTGGCTCTATTTCCGCGTTCCCATGCGCCTGCGGATGGTCGAGGATCTGTTGGCGGCGCGTGGCATCATTGTCTCGCCTCAGGCCGTCCGGCTGTGGGGGGAGAAATTTGGCCGTACTTTTGCCAACGAGATCCGCCGCCGCTCATCCGGCCGTCTCGGTGACAAGTGACACCGCAATGACGCGGTCATTTCGGTCCGGGGCAAGAAGCACTGGCTGTGGCGCGCCGTGGATCAGGACGGCTTTCGGCAAGCAGACTGGAAGCCGAAAACAGGGGCCAACGGCACAAGCGATGTCTCCGGCCAAAGCGGGCATTCCGACGTTTTCTCCAGGTTCAATGAACCTGGAGCCCCTCTTTCCGGTACTCAGCATCGACCCCGAACGCCATGGCGAAGGGTGGGACGGCAGCCTGTGTATCGAAGAAGGACCAATCGGCTATGAAACAGTTCGGCGCAAAGAAATATCCCAGCCAGGTTCGGGATATGTTCAGTACCTACAGAAAGATGTGGGACGCTCTCAAGCGTCATCTGCGGGACGCCAAGATTGACGAAAGCTTTCGATTCCTTGAAGCATATTATTCTGGAAAAAGCCGTAAGCATATTCATGACAAGTTCATTGCAAGCCAAAGAAATCCTATAAATATTCGGGGGACAACAAGGCAGGAAATTGTCCTAGCTTATACTACAAGGCCTTTTGATCAGAACAAATGGGACACTGCGCTGATCAAGGCCAGAAACGAAATCGAAAATATGGTGGAATCGCAGCCGCTGTTCGATGAATTCTGGATGTCCAAGGACTTTTGGGCGCTTCACCTGAGCAATGGCGGCCGTCCGGATGATATCCGTCTCCTTGCCCGCCGGGACCTGTTCATTGCGGAATACACCCGGCTTGGCTTGACCGAAGAGGTCCGTGCCACGGGCGAAGATCTGATCAGGCGGGAAGGCATCAAACTGAATTTGGCAGAGCTGATCCAGCGGCTGGAGCAGGATGGGCTCATCGCAAGAGATGCGATGTACGACGCCGCTGCGGCGTCGAAGCTGTTTGGTTCCGACAATCCCATCCCCATCCAGCGCTTCATGGATGATTACAAAAAGAAGCCGGAATGGAGGGAGGTCCTGAGCCTCGCTCAGAAAGCTTTACAGGCCCTGTTCTACCTCGGCACGCCGGAGGAATTTATCGACGAGCTGATCAAGGGAGGCTTCATCCCCGACAACCGGCTTGCCGCTCAGGCTGAGAACACTGACGGCGGGGACGACGACGATAACCGCAGCGAAGGAGGGGATGGTAATCTCGGTAACGGCGGCGGCGGCAATGACAACGACGAGGGCCGCAATGGCGGTCCGGGCAATGGCGGCGGTGGCAATGCCGGTGATGGCGGCGACAACGGTGGTTCGGGAGGTCCTCCAGGTGGTGGAAATGACGGCGATGATGACTCCGTCGACATGAATGAATGGTTGAGCCTGGATGGTGACGACAATTCCGAAGAGGGTGATGAGGAGCGCCACGGTGGCGGCGAACCCCTCAGTCTGAGCGATTTTGTTCTCCGCCTGCCCGACAGCGCCGATGAGCTGATCCAGGACCACATGGCGCAAATTGCCGAGGCGATGATGCCGCCGGCCGACAACGGCCTGGCGGAAGCCCGCATCAGCACCCTTGCGTTTTTTCTCACGCAAGAATCGGCTCCGGAGAACGCCGGTGTCGACTTCCGCGAGCTTGAGGATTATATCCGTCAGATCGCGCGCAACATGATGCCGCAGCAGGGTGCTCCAGGGCCTGGAAACCCTCCCGGTCCGGATGGCGACGACAGCGACAACGGCGATGGCGATGATCGGAGATTTACCCTCAACTCGGCTGCTTTCCGGGTTTCGCTGGACATCTTCCGCGACACTGGCAGACATATGTCCGGTAATGACGGGCGAAGCGAGGGCGGTCGCCTCACTCTCGATGAATTCGTTCTCCGTCTGCCCGACAGCGCCGAAGAGCTGATCCAGGAGCACATGGCGCAAATCGCCGAGACGATGTCCCGTGGCGATGATAGCCTTGCCGACAGACTCGTCGATGCTCTTGCATTCTCTCTTGTGGAAGAGTCGGCCCCGGAGAACGCCGCGCGTGTCAATCTGAAGGAGCTTCAGGACTACATCCGTCAGATCGCGCGCACCATGACGCGGCAGCAGGGTGGTCCAGGGCCTGGAAACCCTCCCGGCCCGGATGACGACGACAGCGACAACGGCGATGGCGATGATCGGAGATCTACCTTCAACTCGGCTGCTTCCCGGGTTTCGCTGGACATCTTCCGCGACACTGGCAGACATTTGTCCGGTGATGACGGCAGTGATAGCCAGCGGTCCCGCTCCACGTCCGAGGATCTCGACGAGTTGCTTGCCGATCCCGTCGATGCAGAAGGCGGAACCCGCAGGCAGGCGACGAATGCCGGTGGCAATCAGGCTGAAAATGGGGCTGGCGTCAATGTCGCGCCTCCCGGCGCGGAGCAGTCCGAGCTTATGTCGCTTATCCGGAACGCCCGCCACACAGCGGGAAGTTCCGAAATCGATCGCCTGCTGGCGGAGGTGCGCACCGAGCTTGTGCCGGGGAATATCTTGCAGGCGCAGCAGTCCGCCCGCGCTCTTGCCTCGCTCCTGCTGGGAGGGCCTCGCGAGGAGCCCCACTTGCAGACGTTGTTCGAGGCAGAGGTCAAGAAAATCACGAGGACCATACTCATGGTCATCAGCAAGGCCTTGAAGGAGCGCAAGGGCAAGGCCGGAAACGGGGCCGATGGCAATCCCGGGAATGGTCCGCGCGATCGCGGCCCGGGTCCTGGTCCCGGCGGTGGCAGCGCAGGCGCCAACGGAAATACGCGCGGCAATGGTAACGGCAATGCCAATGGCGGCGGTGCGACAACCGCCCCGCAGGCGGACGAGGTCTACAACCGCGACACCATGGACCGGATGGAGAGGGAACGGAATGCTTCCGCCCCGAAGGGCGATCTGGCCGCCCTGGTGGCAACCGAGATCCGTGCCATCACGAAGATGCTGGCGGAAAAGAAGATCGAGGAAGCCAAGCAGCGCGCCGTCGCATTGTCGAAACAGCTCGTGGGCAATGGTGGCGTGGTTCCGGAGATGCCGGCCGAAACCATCCTGAAACTCGCGCATGGAAAGGTCGCGGCGCTGAGGGCAAGCAATCCCGAGGTCACACCCGCGCCCATGTCCACGCCGACGAACGGTGCCACGCCGACCGCTGGAGGCGCAGGTGACGCGGATGACGACGACCCCGCGATCACGCTTGATCCGGCAACCGCCGAGAGGCTGGTTCCGGTCACCGACTGGAAGGTCTTCTGCGGCGTCTATCAGATCGAGGTGAAAGAGATCAAAAACCTCAAGGCGCTTGCTCTCAAGGCCGTGTGGGAACCGAAAGATGCTCACGCGGGCTGCAAGTTGCTCATGTCTCGCCGCGAAGACAAGGGCAAGGGCAAGAGCCAGGTCAAGATCAAGAATGAAAAATATCTGGCGCATGCTCTGGTGCACGCGGTCAAGATGAAGGCGGTGAAGAAGACGCTGAAAAAGCCGATGAAGGCTACTGGCGCGGCCGACCTGTAGGTCGCCGGCCGATCAAAGCCGAGGATTGCTCTCCCTCACGACCGTGGGGGAGAGCGGCTGCGCCTCAGCGAGGCGTCGCCGGCATCGTGGTCCGTTATGACGCCTGCGGTGATGTCGCCGCTGTCGGCACAAGAGCCATCACAGCTCGGCTCCCAGTTTGACACGCGTCCCGCCGGAAGCGGCCATAGCGTGAATGACCCGCTCGATCTCGAGACCCGAAGCGAAATCCGGTCCGGCATTCGCGCCGCCCGCGATAGCGGCCAGCAGATCGCGGGCTTCGATGACTTTTTGCTCGTTGAAACCGAAGTTATGCCCCGGAGCAGGGCAGAACGGTGCGAAGTCAGGTTGACTGGGGCCGGTCAGGTGACGTGTGAAACCTGCTTCACCCATCCTGTGTACCCACAGCTCGTTCATGTTTTCCTGATCGAAGACAAGCGTACCCTCAGAGCCTTGAACTTCCCATTGCAAGCGGCATTTGCGACCGTGTGCCACGCGCGAGGTGGCGAAGGTTCCGTGTGCACCGCTCGCGAACCGCAGCAGCGCTATCGCACTATCTTCGTTCTCGACCGGGCGAGGGCCATCGGGACTTGGGCGCTCGGGAATGGCAATCTGCGTCATCGCGGTGAGCTCGGCCACCGGACCCATCAATGCGATCATGTGGCTTACGAGGTGGCAGCCCAGATCTCCCAATGCGCCAAGCCCTCCAGCCTCGTGAGTCATCCGCCATGACCAGGGCAGATCCGGGTCAGCAGAGTAATCTTCGTCGTAAACACCCCGAAACGCGCGCGGTGTTCCGATCGCGCCAGCGCCAATCATCGCACGCGCCGCCTGAAACGCCGGTGAGCGCAGGTAGTTATAACCAAGGATGGTCATCTGCCCGGGGTGTTGAGCGGCCAGATCAGCCATTGCACGTGCATCCGCCAAGGTGAGTGCCATCGGCTTTTCCAGCCACACATGCTTGCCGGCCGCAATTGCTGCTTCAGCCATAGGGCGATGCAGGCCGTTGGGCGCAGTAATCGAGACGACATCAACGCGCGCATCGCGCACGGTCGCCTGCCAGTCCGAGGTGGCGCGCGCAAAGCCGAACTGCGCACCGAAGGCCTCAGCCTTGTCGATGGGCGTGTCGCAAAGAATTTCGAGCCGGGGATGGGCGCCGCCAAACACGGTCGCGACATTGCGCCAGGCCATTGCGTGGCACTTGCCCATGAAACCCGTACCAATCAGCGCTACGCCGAGCGGGGCCTCGGGCATCAAAACAGGGATTGGTGCGCTTGCGCTGTCGTGGGCGGTTGGTTTTGTGCACCCTTCATGGCTTTTAGGAAGGTGGATCATTCTGGCCTCCTTTTCAAAGAAAATCGGTGTCGCGGCGCACGGACCGCGGCGGGCATTCGTGAAAGATGCGCGCCTTGCAACCGGCGCAGATATCGGCATCGAGTTTGTTGGGTACGATGGCCGCAATCGCGTCATGTCGGTGGCTGTAGATATTCTCGTCTTCGAGGGCCTCTACCACGCCGTATTGCCTCATCCTGTCCAGCAATGGCGCGTAGCGCGAGGTCAGGTGCAATCGCCCTCCTCGGGCGCGACGGCGGCGACCTTCCTCGATCAGCAGCTCTGCCCCGGCAAGGTCCAGCTGCCCGATCCCGGTAAGCTTGAGCACAAGGTTCTTCTGGCCGGGCCGTTCGCGTTCTATCCGACGTAAGGTCTGACGCAGCTTGTCGACCACGCCAAAATAGAGCGGCCCGTTGAGCCGGCCGAACAGCAGCTGCGGGCATTCCGGGCCGCCGTGGCGCACGTTGTGAAACGAATGGTTGGGGCGATTTTGGTCGGGTACCGTCAGTTCAAGCTCGGCATTTATGGACTCGTTGAGAAACAGAGCAAGACTGAGCAACACCCCCGCGAAAACCGAAAACTCCAATCCGACGGCAATGGCTGCGACAAAGGTGATGAAGAAGGTGAAGGCGTCGCGCCGCGATTGCCGTGCCAGACGGTAGAACTCGGCGAAGCCGATCTGGCGCCACGCAACGAGGATGATAACCGCCGCCATCGCTGGAATGGGCAACGCGCTGAACAGTGGCGCGACAAGGAACAGGATCGCGATCAGCGCGAAGGAAGCAAAGACCGCGGCCATCGGCGTGCGGGCACCTGCTTCGTGGTTGACTGCGGTGCGCGTAAGCGAGCCCGAGCCTGCATAGGCTGAGAAGAACGGTCCTACCAGGTTGGAAAGGCCCTGTCCGATGATTTCGCGATTGCCATCGAGCGTCTCGTCCCGGCGATGCGCGTAAAGCCTCGCGACGGTAACCGATTGCATCAAGCCCACGATCGCAATGGCCAGCGCTGGCTGGGCAAGCGCCATCAAACTGGTCATCGAAATACTGGGCACGGATGGCGTCGGCAAGATCGACGGGATCGCCCCGACGGTCCGCGTTCCCAGCTCGAAGCCCCAGTTCACCACGCCTCCAATTCCGAGCGCGACGAGGTGGCCGGGCAACCCGGGTACGTAGAAGCGCAGGATCAGTGCTGTCGACAAGGTCACGCCAGCGACGATAATCGCTCCCGGCGCGGCCGCGGGAAGAGCGACGACCAGCTGTGACAAGAAGGCCGTGGGGACACCCAGATGCGGCAGTGCCACATCCAACACGTCTCCCAACTGGCTCATCGCGATCAGGATTGCGGCGCCCGCACTGAACCCGTTGATGACAGGCGACGACACGAAGGTGAGAAACCGCCCCAAACGGGCCAGCCCTATGGCCAGCTGAATAGCCCCCACCAACAATGTAAGCACCAGCGCCGCCCCGATCCATTCGGACGAGCCGGACACATATGTCGGCGCAAGCGCCACGAAAACGAGCGCCGAGACCGCCGTGGTCGGGCCCGAAACCACGATTCGAGAGGAACCGCAAAGCGCCGCGACCACTGGTGTGATCATCGCCGAATAGAGGCCGTAAGTCGGCGGCAGGCCCGCGATCGAGGCAAAGGCAATCGCCTGAGGCAACACGATCGCCGCTCCGGTAATCGCGGCGACCAGGTCGTCGCGCAGGGTGCCGACATCGACCAAATGCCGCCAGTGAGGCTTGCTAGACCACTTGATCATGCTCTTTCTCGAAATTCTTCGGGGATGCAGGCTCCCGCACCTGCCGCGAAAGGTGAGGGAGTGGCGCTGCGATGGAATTGGGCTAGCGTGCGTCTTCGGGCTCGGTGAACAAGTCCAGCCGGTCGTACGCCTCGCGCGGGGCATCATTGGCGCGCATCTGGCGCAGCATCTTCGCCACCATCTCCCGCTCCAGGGCGGGGTTATCCAGCGGGCGCTCCTGTCCGGGGTCGGCCACGAGATCATATAGCCTGGTCTCGTTCTCAAGCAGGCAACCGGGGCCGTAATTGTAGTACATCGGCGAACGTTCGGTCACCGGCACCTTCAACAGGGGGACATTCTTGGTCCAGTCAAAGGGCGGTGCAAGCGTTGCCTTTTCCAACTCCTGCGTCGAAAAGCGAGAGGTGATATGAGTGGGCATCAAGGTGTATTGATTGATCTCCTGCCCGGCGATATCGGCGGGAAAGCGGTGATAGCTGCGGCACCCGTCCGTCACGTTTATGGCACCGCCGAAATAGCCAAAGACCACAGCCTCACGCTCCCTTGCGCGCAACAAGGACTGGCCTTGCATCTCGACCGGGGGCTCGATCTCCCAAAAATCCAGGAAGGTAGGGGCCAGATCCGTCGATTGGGTCAAACGGTTGACCCGAGACGGGCCGGGATTGCGCGGATCGTGCAGGAGCAGCGGAATATGGGCGATTTCCTCATAGATGTTCATCCGGTTCTTGGCCCAGAAATCATGCTCGCCCAACAGGAACCCGTGATCGGTCGTGACCACGAGCGCGGTGTCCTTCCACATGTCATGGGCATCGAACTCATCGAGCAACCGTCCTAGAAGGTCGTCGCAAAGAGACACCACCGCATAGTAATTGGCACGCAGCTCGTCGGCCTCTTTTGGTAGGTCCTCGACCCGGCCATAGCGCGGCCAGTCCAGGATCCCTTCCTTCCAGCCCGTATCAAAAGGCTCCTTGAACCGATCGGGTGCATAGAAGGGCTCGTGCGGATCGAAGGTCTCAATCTGAAGCAGCCAGTTATCTGCCTCGCGGTTGGCCTCGAGAAACTCAAAGCCTGCCTGGAAGCACTGAACCGACGGGAAGTCCTTCTCTTCGCGGATATATTCGCGGTTGATCAGATGGGCCCTGTGCTTGGGGGCGTTGTCGATGAGTTCAAGCTGATTGGCATGGTATTTCTCGCGCAAACGCTCCCAAGGGGGCTGCACCAGGGCCTTCCACGGATCGCTTTCCTGTCCGCGAATGAACTCGAATGTGTTGTAACGGTTGTGATAAGTCGCCCCGCCATCCTCCCAGTAGTGATAGTGATCAGTCACCAGATGGCTGTGGACACCTTTTTCCTGAAGCAATTCGGGAAATGCGTTGTCGAAGGGTTCAAGCGGTCCCCAGGACCTATGGAGGAAACTGAGATGCCCAGTCAACATGTCGCGCCGGGCCGGCATGCAGGGCAGCGAGCCGACATAGTGCTTCTCATACACCTGGGCTCGTGCCGCGAGGCGGTCGAAATTCGGCGTGGGCACCCGGCTACCCCCATAACATCCCAGCATATGCCGGTTGAGGCTGTCGAATAGAACGAAAACAGTTTTCATGATCGGGTCCGTGTTTAGAAGGTCAGTGATCGGGCTCAGCGCCGCTCGGCACGCGCCGCGAGACAAACCACGTCGTCGATATCGAAGGTCATGCTCTATTCAGGGAGCGAGTGCCGATAGGCCCGCACATAGCCGAAGCGGCCATTCCCAAGGAGACGCGATAAGCCGAAGATCAGGCATGCGTTGCACCGGTCGGGCCATTTGAATCCGGAAGGGTATCGCCACCCAAAATCCTCAGCGGAAACCGGCGGGGCAAATCGAGCATGACAAAAATCGTGCGCAAGCGTCGTCCTCCTTCAAGTCTGTAGGCAGACCTTGTCAGCGGGCGAGGTATATGTAAAATTGCTTTAAATCGACACATACATAACTTTTTGGAATTTCCCATGGACCGACAGCTTACAGCGTTTCTCACTGTCGCCCGGCTGGGTAATCTCACCTTGGCGGCGCAGCGGCTCAACGTTACGCAGCCCGCGCTCACCAAGCGGCTGGTCACCCTCGAAGAGCGCTTGGGTGTTGGCCTGTTCGAGCGAAAGCCGCGCGGCATGGAGCTGACAGCAGCGGGAAGAATTTACCTGCGCCACGCCAGTCGCATTGAGCAGGAATACCGGCAGGCGAGCGAAGAAATCGGAATTCTGGAGAATGCCGGGATGGAGACTTTGCGGGTCGGGGCTGGACCGCTCTTTCATCTTCGCTACGTGGCTCAAGCCTTTTCGGCAGTCCGAAGGAACTTTCCGATGCTGCGGCTCGATCTCGTCGCACGCAACAACGCCGAGACCCTACCCTTGCTGGTGGAAGGCGAACTGGATCTCGTCCTCGGTACGATCGAGCCGCTGGCCTCGGAGTATCTGCTGCACGTGATTCCGCTCCTTGAGGTGGAGCAGGCCGTAGCCCTGGCCGAAGACATGCCCTGCGCCGGCAAGGATGTGCTCTCACCCTCCGACCTGACTGAAATGGATTGGGTTAGCTACAGCCAGGTGCCGGGCAGCCGCGAGCTACTGACGCGTTATTTCTCGCAGCAGCAGCTCGGACTTCCGCGGTTCGTCGCGCAAACGACATCTTTCACGGCAGGACTGCACCTGATCCGGCATTCGAACCTTGCAATGCAGGTGCCGCTCCAGATTCAGTCTGTCGTCAGCCGCGATGGACTACGGGTGCTGCCGGTCTCTCCCTCGTTGGCGCGATCGGCAGCCGGCATTTACTTGCGTGAGAGCTCCCTGGGTATCCCGGCAGTCAAGGCGATGAACGAGGAACTGCGACGGATCACCGGCGCATTGCATGATCAAGTTTAATCGTATCAGCGGAAAGCCCCGCTGGCCGACCGCCAATGGCACATTCTTCGGCCTTGCTTTATCCAATTCCAATCCTCGCCCCCCACGGAGAGTGGGAACCCGGAACTTGGACCATCCGCTTCGCCAACGAATGCGCTCGCCTCTGCGAGATCGGGATAGCGGGTAGCCATGGATCACGTATCTTCCTGCGACAGATCCGAATGGCGGCCCGCGATCAGACGGCGCATTGTGAAGAAGACCACGCAGAGCAAGAGCGCAATGTTGATAAACAGCAAGGTCGCGGAAACCGGGCGCTCGATAAAGATGCTGAGCCCGTCATGCGACAATAGCAGCGTTCGCCGGACATTGTTTTCCAGAAGCGGCCCGAGGATCACACCAATCACCAGCGGCGCCAAAGGATAGCCCCCGGCCCGCAAGACCAGCCCGACCAGACCAAAGGCGAACATCACCCAAAGATCAAAAATCGAGCTGCTCACGGCGTAAGTCCCTATGGCGCACATCAACAGCACAGTCGGAATAAGAACGACCTTACGCAAGCGAAGCACGTGAACGAACAGCGGCGTCACGAGAATGCCGATGACGAACAGCGCAATATTCGCGAGCATGTAGACAAGGAAGACCCCGCCCACGATATCGGAATGCTGTTCAAAAAGTGTGGGTCCGGGAAAGACGCCGAGGATCAACAGTGCGCCGATCAGCACGGCGGTGGCCGCGTCGCCGGGAATCCCGAGCGCGAGGGTCGGCACCAGCGCGCCACCAGCCGTGGCGTTGTTGGCGCTCTCGGCCGCGACGATACCCCCTTCTGCGCCTTCACCGTAACGCTCGTCACTCTTGGAGAATGTCTTGGCCACCGCGTAAGCGGTGAAGGACGAAATCACGCCACCCGCCCCTGGCAAAGCGCCAACGCAGGCCCCGATCGTGGAGGAGCGGATGAGGTTGGGCCAACGCCTCAGCACCAACAGGACGGTACCGAAGCCCGGCCGGGCGGTTGAAAGTTTGGGGCGATCGAGCAGGTCATCGCCGGTCAGCAGGTGGCTCATCTCCGAGATCGCGAAGAGACCGACCACAATGGCCACGATACTGAAACCGTTGGACAGCTCGAAGAGACCAAACGTGAAACGTTCCGCGGCAGTGAATTCGTCGGTGCCAGCCGTGGCCAGCAGCAAGCCCGCCGTTCCCGCGATCAGGCCCTTGAGCATGGAATGACCTGAGACGGCAGCGATCGAGGTCAGCCCGGTAATCGCAAGCATAGCGTATTCGGGTGGCCCAAACCCGGCTGCGAACGCTGCAAGCGAGGGCGAGAACAGGATCAGGATCAGGCCCCCGAACACACCTCCAAGCGCCGAGGCCGCAATCGCGATGCCGATAGCATCAGCTGCGCGTCCTTTCTGAGCCATCGGGTAGCCGTCGAAAAGCGTTGCCGCGGCGAGCGGCGTCCCCGGTATCCTCAGCAAGATGGCGGAGATTGCACCACCACACGAGCCACCGACATAGATAGCGATCAGGAAACCCATCGCCTGCACCGGTGGAAACGTGATGGCATAGGGGAGCAGCAGAATGATCCCCATCAGCGGTCCCAGCCCCGGCAAGGCTCCGACAATTAGCCCCACAATCAACCCTGCACCGACCAGCGTGACGGTCGAAAAGCTCGTCACGAGCCCCAGACCATCGAGAAGCATATTAAACATCAGCTCACCAAGGAATATTGAGATTGAAGATGCCGCCGGGAAGAACGACGTCGAGCTGGCTTTCGAAGAACCACGCAAATCCTAAGGAAATTCCGAGGCTGATCACCGCCATCTTCCACCACTGGCGCGACCCGCAGGTGACCATGATCGCAAACAGCATTGGCGCTGAGGCAAGGTGGAACCCAAGGATGCCGAGCAGCCCGAGATAGAGCCCGAAGGTCACGATGACCGCAGCAGGGCGGACCAATTGGTGCCATGTTAGAGTGTCCCCACCACTACGCCCGCGCACCACGATCTGGAGGACGATCTGCAAGCAAACGAGGCCCAGCAGCAGCATTGCCACTCCGCGCGGATAGGCGGCCGCATTGTCATACGGCCCCCCTTCCGCCATGCCTGACGGCTCGAGCACGTCACGGACCTGCTGGTAGACCAAAGCCACCAGCACGAGCATCAGCGCGATCGCACACCATTCCGAAAAGCGCCGACCAAGTACGAACCAGCTCGTCATTTCGCCGCCTTGAGGGCTTCTTCTTCCCATTTGATGGCATCGGCCATCGTTGAAAGCTGGTCATGCACGCCCGAGACGATCTTGTCGTAATCGCTGTGATCCCAGTCCAGTGGCACGAAGCCCAGACGTGTGATCTTGGCCCGAACGTCGGGATCGACCATCACCTTTCCCATTGCGGCGCGCAACGTCTCCACGCGCTCGGGCGGCGTGTCCTTCTTCACGAGCCACCAGTCCCAACCCATCGGTGCCAGTCCGCTGATCCCGAGATCCGCGTCGATATCCGCAATCGAGGGCGCACCGCCAAAAGCCTCTTTGGCAGCAGGTTGCTCGGACAACACAAGCCCGATTTTCAGTGCATCGGGATCCTGCTTGTAGCTGCCGACATTGACGAAGGTGAAATCGAGGATGCCACTTTTGACATCGTTGTTTGCCGCAGGCGGAGAATCATAGGGGACGTTTTGCGCGACAACGTCGTAGGATTGCAGAGCCTTGGCCATCACAAGGTGAGGCAGGTTGTTGCGCTGGCCAGACGAGTAGCGCAGCTTGCCGGGGTTTGCCTTGCCCCAGGCCATCATCTCCTCGAAACTCGACCAGCGCGTCTCGTCCGTTCGCCAGCCGATTGCGAAAGCATTCGAGGCGGCCGCGTGCAGCGGGATGAAATCGCCGTAGCTCCAGTCAGCCTTGCCGAGAATCGGTTGCAGGACCAGCGGCGCGACGTAGCCATCGATGATCGTATAGCCATCGGCCGGCTTGCTGAGCGCAGTCTGGAAGGCCTTTATGCCTCCCGCGCCGGGCGTGGCGAGCACCGTTAGCGGCACGCCCAGTTCCTTGCCCATCGCGTCGGCGATGATCTGGCTTACGGACATCGCCGGGCCGGCCCCTGAGGGCAGGACACTCTCGATCGTCCGTTCGGGATATTCCGCCAAGGCGGGTCCACCGATCATAGCCAACACCAGCGCTGCGCCTGTGAAGACGGATGTGAATTTCATGGTTTTCCTCCCTTTTGAAAAACTATAGTTGCGCGCTGCCTTTCCTCAAGGCAGGCGCAACTGTCTGTTGAGCCCCCAATGCGAATGTGGCCGGGGGTGGCGGGATGATTGCGGTTAGGGCGCCGACCCTGTCTTTAACGGTGATCGAAGGTTACCGGCCGCGCCGCCAGCCTGTAGAGAAAATCGAAAATCACCAAGGTCATTCACAAGCCTCGTCCTCCATCGAGCAAGCAGAGTGAACTTGCCGCCCTAGGAGGCATATGTAAAATTGCTTTGAATCAATATTCGCATAACTTTTTGGAATGCATTTTCTTGCTAGCCGCCGATCACACGAATTCGGTCTGTTGATCGCCACTTAGGATTACGGCGGTATTGCCACCCGCCACTGCGATCCCCCTCAGCAGCGCCCTGGCGATGAACCCCATTGTCCCACCGAATATGAGCGGGACGGCGTCGGTGCGCGGATCCATAGCGGCAATACCAGCGAGCCGCCTACAAGATCACCTCGCCGTGGAAATGCCGCCATTTGAAATCGGTGATCGAAAATCTCGCTGGAGATTATCTGCCCTCAATCATGCAGCGATGAGGTTTTCGCCACAGAGCCAGGCCAGGGAGGAAGGACACAATTGTCCATTCCACCCCCTTTCAGGTACCGAGCGCCTGGAACTTCGCGACCGCCTCGGGCAGGTATGCATCACCGAAGCCGTTCTCGACGAGGCTGTCCAGCGCGCTCAGCACACCGGTGGCGGTATTGTTCTGCGCCTTGATGTCCTTCGACATGGCGACATAGTAGCTGAGGTCCTTGCGGGCGTTGGACACGGCGAATTTCATCTTCGAATTGTCTTCCGAAAGAACGAACGGTCCGACGCGTTCAAGTGCGGCGCCCCAACCGCCGCCCTTTTGAAGAACGTCGACGAACACGTCCGGCGCAATTCCGCCATCTGCCGCACAGGCCGCCGCTTCGGCCAGGAGCGTCACGAAGCCGAGCGAAACGAAATTGTGCAGGAGCTTGAGTTTGTGCCCGGAACCAGCCTTGCCGGCATAGAAGCGGTTCTCGGAAAAAGCCTCGAGCAACGGCACCATCTTCTCATAGATGTCCCGGTCTCCACCGATCAGCAGATTGAGCCGTCCTTGCGCGGCCTCCAGAGGGGTCCGCGTCATGGGCGCGTCGAGAAAATGTCCGCCCACGGCGACGACTGCCGCGGCAATCGCCTCGGTCGAACTGGGGATGGCGGTCGAGCAGTCGATGATGATCGTTCCCGGGCGGATGGCCTTGAGCATTCCGTTCTCGCCAAGCAGTACATCTTCCACCTGCGGCGTTCCGCTGACGCACAGGATGATGACATCGCTTTCCGCCGCGATCTGCCGGCGATCGGCATAGGCCTTCGAGCCCAGCGCATCGAGATCGTCAGTCGGCTGATTTCCCGGATGCCGGAGATAACCGAAAGGCCATCCCTTCTTGGCGACATTGATGGCAATGCCGTGGCCCATCAGGCCAACGCCAACCATTCCGACTTTGTGCTTGGTCATGGCTATTGTTCCTTCATTTCATCGCGCGGCAGATGGCATCGGTCACCTCGGTGCAGCTTGCCTTGCCGCCAAGATCCCGCGGCACGGCAAGTCCCTTGGAAAGCACGGTGCCGACGGCCGTTTCAATCCTGTTTGCCGCATCCGAGAGCGTGTCGTCACCATGCCTTTCGGCAAGCCAGCGCAGCATCATCACGCCAGACAGAATGGTGGCGACAGGGCTCGCCAGGTTCTGGCCCGCGATATCCGGCGCCGAACCGTGCGCCCCCTGGAAGAGCGCGTGGCCGTCACCGATTTCCCCGGAAGGGGAGATGCCCATGCCGCCCACCGTCGCCGCACCGAGGTCGGAGATGATGTCGCCGAACATGTTCTCAGCCACGATCACGTCATAGAAGTCCGGACGCTTGACCATGTGGACCGTTATGGCATCCGCATAGGCATAGTCGATTTCGATATCCGGGTAGGCAGCGTGCACATCGTCGCAGACGGCGCGGAAAAACGCATAGGAGCGGAGGATGTTGGCCTTGTCGCAGACTGTCACCCGGCGCTTACCGTCACGTGGTGCGCCGTTACGCTTGCGGGACAATTCGAAAGCGAATTTCGCGACGCGCTCCGTACCCTTGCGCGTGACGACGAGGCTGTCGGAGGCAAACTCGTCGCGCAGCAGTACGCCGGCGCCGCGGCTTGCATAGAGCCCCTCGGTATTCTCGCGGATGATCACGTAGTCGATGCCGCCGTTCTCGAAGGCGCGCAGCGGTGACAGCACGCCCGGTAGAAGCTTCACGGGCCGGACGTTGGCGTAGAGGTCGAGCCGGAAGCGAAGTCGAAGATGCAGATCGTTACCGACTTCGGTGCCGTCCGGATAGACGACCCCCGGAAGGCCTGCCGCTCCGTGAAGAATGGCGTCGAGGTCTCGGCAGGCGGCGAACGTATCGTCCGGCAGGACGTGCCCGGTCTTCACATAGTGCCCCGCGCCGCCGTCGAACATCTGGAAATCCAGCTTGTTTTCGCCGCATGCCGCCTTCAGGACGGATATCGTTGCCTGTGCGACCTCGGGGCCGATGCCGTCACCCTCGATCGTCGCGATACGGTAGTTTGCCATAGTGGCCAGTCCTCCAATCAACTTGCAAATGCCAGCGCGAACCGCCGGCGGGGCTCAGTGTTACCAATCGGTCGCTATGTACTTGGCCTCCATGAATTCCAGCATGCCGTGGTGGGCACCCTCGCGCCCGAGACCGCTTTGCTTGACGCCACCGAAGGGAGCTGCCGGGTCGGACACGAGCCCACGGTTCAGCGCCAGCATGCCGGCCTCGATCCTCTCGCTGACACGCAGTCCGCGTGCCAGATCCCTGGTGTAGACATAGGCGACAAGGCCGTATTCGGTGTCATTGGCGCGCTCGACCGCCTCTTCTTCCGTGTCGAAAACGTAGATTGGAGCGACCGGCCCGAAGATTTCCTCGTGCGCCATCGCCGCATCTGCAGGGACGCCTGTCAGCACCGTTGGTGCATAGTAGTAGCCTTCGCCATCTCCGCGCTTGCCGCCGCACAGTATCCTGGCACCGCGCGAAACCGCGTCCTCGACGAGCTCCGCCACCTTGTTCACCGCAGAGGCGTTCACCAGAGGCCCGCAATCCGTGTCGGCCTCGATGCCTGCACCGACCTTCATTGCCCGCATGCGCTCGGCAAGGCGACGCGCGAACTCCTCTGCCACGCCACGCTGCACGTAAATCCGGTTGGCCGCGGTGCAGGCTTCGCCGCCGTTGCGCATCTTGGCGACCATCGCGCCTTCGATCGCCTTGTCCATGTCCGCATCATCGAAGACGACGAAGGGCGCGTTCCCGCCCAGCTCCATGGAGCAATGGATGACCTGATCCGCCGCCTTGCGCAGCAGGATGCGGCCCACCTCGGTAGAGCCGGTAAAGGAGAGTTTGCGGACCCGGGGGTCCGCAAGCATCGCATTGACCACCTCGGACGTGGTCGATGAGGTCAGCACATTGACGACACCGTCAGGCACTCCGGCCTCGGCGAGGATCCTTGCCACCGCATAGGCGGTCAGCGGCGTTTCCGTCGCCGGTTTCAGGACGCAGGTGCAGCCTGCCGCGAGCGCAGGGGCGATCTTGCGCGTCGCCATCGCCGCCGGGAAATTCCACGGGGTGATGAGCAGCGAGACGCCGATCGGCTGATACTGCACGAGGATACGGTTGGCACCGGAGGGGGCGGCGGAAAGATCGCCATTGATGCGCACCGCCTCTTCGGCGAACCAGCGGAAAAATTCCGCCGCATAGGCCACTTCGCCGCGCGCGTCCTTCAACGCCTTGCCGTTCTCCAGGGAGATCAGGCGGGCCAGCACCTCGGCATCGCGGGTCATGAGTTCGAAGCACCTGCGCAATATTTCCGACCGCTTGCGCGCCGGCGTCGCCGCCCAGGCCGATGCGGCGCTCGCCGCAGCATCCACAGCCGCGATCGCATCCTCGGCGCTTGCGTCCGCTACGCGATCGATGATCCGTCCATCGGACGGATTGATAACGGCGATGCGGTTGTCGCGGCTGCCCTTCTTCCAGGTTCCGCCGATGAAAAGGTCTGTCGGAATGCTGATCGTCTTGTTCATGATGCTCTCGCTTTCACTCGTCATCCTCTCGCCCCCTGCAGGGCGCGGGTCAGAATGGTTTTCATTGCCGCGGCGTCGAGCCGAGCGGGATTGTTTTCGACGAGGCGTGCCGCGCCCATCGACAGTTCGGAAAGGGAATCGAGGTCGGTTTCGGCGACGCCGATCTCGCCGACGGAGTCCGGAATTCCTATGCGCGCGAACAGCGTGCGAACGCTGTCAATTGCAGCGGCGGCGGCTTCCTGGTCGGATTGTGTTTCGCTTGCAGCACCGATCGCGCGGCCGATTTCGGCGTAGTTGGCCCCTGCCGCCTTCAGATTGAATTCCATCGTGAACGGCAACAGGATGCCGACGCCGAGGCCATGGGCCGTGTGGGTCAGGGCACCGAGCGGATACTGGATCGCGTGGGCTGCCGCCGTTCCGCCGGAGCCGAAGGCAAGGCCGGCATAGGTGGCGGCCAGCATGATCGCGGACCGGGCTTCGATGTCGTCACCTTGCTCGACGGCGCGCTCGAGATAGTCGAACACAAGCCGGATTGCGGCGAGCGCATAGTGATCGCTGAGCGTATTCTTGCCGACGAAGACCCGCGTCATGGCGAGCTGCGGATCGGCTGGACGTTCAACCGCCGCAAACGCCTCGATCGCATGCGCCAGCGCATCGGCGCCGGAGATCGCCGTCAGGCCACGCGGGCAGGTGACGGTCAGTTCCGGGTCGCAGATCGCCGTATGCGGAATGAGCGCGGGGCTGGAGATGCCGACCTTCATCGTACGCTCCGGATCGGCGAGAACCGCGACTGGGGTTGCCTCCGAACCGGTTCCGGATGTCGTCGGGACCGCTATCAGCGGGCGCACGGGTCCCGGGACCTTGAATTCTCCATAGTATTGCGACAGAGGACCGGGATAGGTCAGCGACAGGCTGACGAGCTTTGCCAGATCGAGGCAACTGCCGCCCCCCAGGCCGATGATCACGTCCGGATCGAAATCGCGGTACGCCTCGACACAGGCGTGAATGCCGGCAAGCGGCAGTTCGGCTTCGGTCGCATCGAAAACGGCAACTTCCAGTCCGTGTGTCCTCAGGTCATCGAGGATCTCAACCATCACAGGCAAAGCCGCCAAGCGTGCATCCGTGCAGACCAGCACTTTCCTGCCAAGGTCGGCAGCCGCCCGGCCAATGGCGCGGCGCTGTCCCGGGCCGAAGAACAGACGTGCCGGCGCGCGTGTCACACCGTAGTCAAGCCGCATCAGAAGTCTCCTTGTACAACGTATGGGCGGGTTTGGCCCGCAAGTGTCAGGATTCGCTGCCAGACCTCGCCCGGCAGCGCGATATCCTGATCGATCCGCCGGGCGCGCGTGCTCTGGGCGCGGTCGCCTGGAATGCGCACCGGCGCGTCAGGATCGATCGGGGAGGATTGGCGTATCTCGTCCATGAAGCCTGCTACGACATGGCTTGCGCCATGCGCGGGTTCCAGGACGATGAACAGGTCTCCCTTGTTGCAGGGATGGGTCGCATCGAGTGTTCCCCTGACGTCGCGCCCAATGGCGGAAGCCGCCAGGCTGGTGACGAGCAGTTCGAAGGCGAGGCCGAGAGCATAGCCCTTGGCACCGCCGAAAGGCGCGATCGCGCCGCTCTTGGCAGCCGTGGCGTCCGTCGTTGCGTTGCCATCAGCGTCGAGCGCCCACCCTTCAGGGATCGCGGCTCCACGATTGGCGTGGTCATGAATTTTGCCCATGGAGACGAGGCTCGTGGCCATGTCGAAGACGAACGGAGCCGGTTCGGCTGGCACGCCGATGGCGATCGGATTGGTGCCAAGCAACGCCTGGCGCCCTCCCCAGGGGTGCACAAGTGCCTCGCTGACTGTGAAAGCGATGAGAACCTGGCCCTTTCCTGCCACCTGTTCCGCATACCACGCGAGCATGCCGAGATGGTCGCAATTGCGGATTGCCGCAGCCGCGATGCCGGTCCTGCGCGCGCGTTCGCAAATCAGGTCGAGCGCGCGCGAGGCCACGACGGGACCAAGCCCCTGTTCGCCATCCACGTCCAGGAGAGCCTCGCCGCGCCATTCGCCGCGCCCCTTGGCAACCGGGCTGGTGACGCCATTGGCGATGCGGTCGATCACGCGTGGCAGACGAAGCATGCCGTGGGACGCTATTCCCCTCAATTCCGCTTCCATCAGGAGCGAAAGCTGCGTTTCGGCATCTTCGCGCGAAACGCCTGCCCGCATAAGTGCTGCAAGGGAGGCGGACCTGATTTCCTCGACGCTTGGCATTTTCGTCCTCGATATCGTGTTAGGCCTTCTCTTCCTGCGCCCGTTCGGATGGAATGGGCGCAGGCCAGGGCGTCTAGCCGCCGGCCGCAACCGACATGTCGCGCAACCACAGGGTGATGGCTGGAATGTAGGTGATCAGAGCCAGGGAAAGAATGACGCTGGTCACCGGGAAAACCAGCGGTCGGAACATGCTCTGCACCGGCGTTCGCGCTACGGTCGCAGCGGCAAACAGGTTGACCCCCAGTGGCGGCGTGATCATGCCCATCGCGAGGTTGACGATCATGATGATGCCGAAATGCACCGGATCGACGCCATAGGCCACGGCGACAGGGGCAAGGATCGGCGCAAGCACCAGAATCGCCGCCGAGGTTTCCACGAACATGCCGACCACGAAGAGCAGCACGTTGACGAACAGCAGGAAGGTTATCCAGCTATCGAAACTGCCGCGCGCCCAGGAACCGATCAGACTTGGGATGTCGGAAAGGCTGACGAGGAATGAGAACAGTCCTGCCGCCGCGATGATGAGCATGACAGCGCCCGTCGAGACGGCCGAAATGCGGAAGATGTCCGGCAGATCGGAGAACTTCAGTTCGCGGTAGACGAACAGACCAACGACGAGGGCATAGACGGCAGAGACAGCCGCCGCTTCCGTCGGGGTGAAGATGCCGCCGTAGATGCCGCCGATAATGATGACGGGAAGCATCAGCGCCCAGAACGCATTCAGGGTCACCTTGAGGAAAGGCTCGCGATTGGCGCCATCTTCCTTGCCGTAACCTTTCAGGCGGCACCAGATCTGGACCATCACGAGAAGGGCTACGCCGATCACCAGGCCCGGCCCGATGCCGGCAATGAAAAGCTGCGTGACCGACGTCTCTGTCGCGACGGCATAGAGAATCATCGGGATTGAGGGCGGGATGACCACCCCAAGCTCGGCGGACGCGGCCTGGATGGTTGCGGCAACGGGGGTCGGATAGCCATGCTTGACCATGGCGGGGATCAGGATCGCGCCGACCGCAAAGGTGGTGGCGACGGAGGACCCGGAGATAGCCGCGAAGATCATGCAGGTGATGACGCAGGAACTCGCCAGTCCGCCCTGGACACCGCCCACGAGCCCCTTGGCGAAATCCACGAGACGGCGGGAAACGCCGCCGCGCGTCATGATGTTGCCGGCAAGGATGAAGAACGGAATGGCCAGCAGCGGAAAGCTGTCGAGCGCATTGAACATCTTCTGCGGTACCACGAGCAGCGGCAGGTTGCTGAAGAACGTGATCCCGAAGATCGCCGAGAGCGCGATGGCGACCGCCACCGGCACGGACAGGGCGAAGAGGAAAATGAGTGCTGATACGAGCGCGATATTCATTCCGACGCCCCCCTATCGAGCTCGCGCGGAGCTAAGTGCGCCAGGAGGACGCCCGGCACGGCCAGGAGCGCGCCGACGGGGATCGCCGCATAGAACCAGGACATCGAAATTTGCAGCATGGCGACCTTTTGCCCGGACACGCGCATTGCCATCATCGTTCCGTACCAGGCGAGCACGCCGAGGAAGAGCAGGACAAGCAGCGTCACGACACCCATGACTAGCCGCTTCACCGATGGTGGAACCACACCGCGAATGAACTCGAGCGGGATCATGGCGCCGTAGCGAAAGCCAGCGCCTGCAACCATGAACACCATCCAGATGACCACGCCGCGTGCCACCACTTCCGTCCACACGGCGGCCCGCCCCATGCCGAAACGGGTAATGACCTGTATGAAAATGAGGGCAGTCGCCAGCGCGAGTAGAATGGCGGCGATGTTATGAGTGAGCGAAATCAGCTTCTCGCTCGCAGATGCAGCCCATGAGCGCATCGAGTTTCCTCCAAAACCAAATTCCCCGGAATGAGCATGCGGCACGAGCGTGCCGCATGCTGCGATTGCGCGCGGCCTATTTCTGCGCGTCGCGGATCTGGTCGAGCACTTCGCTGCCGTATTTTTCCGAGAATGCCTCGTAAGCCGGCTGAACCGCCTGCACGAACCCGTCGCGATCGAAGTCCTCGGTCACGTCGATGCCATGTTCCCGCAGGGTCTTGATGCCGATTTCCTCGTTCTTCGACACGTAGTCCCGGTTGGCCTGGATGGCTGCTTTCGCCGCCTCGCGGACCCAAGCCTTCTCGTCGTCGCTGAGGCCGTCCCAGGTGACCTTGGACATCAGGACAAGAGCCGGCGAATAAACGTGGCCGCTGAGCGTCACATATTTCTGCACGTCCCAGATCTTGTTTGCGATGAAGATCGACATCGGATTTTCCTGCCCGTCGATCGTGCCCTGCTGCAGGGCGGTGATGACTTCATTCCAGCTCATCGGCGTGGGGGCCGCACCGGCTGCGTTGAACGCAGCGATATGGATGTCGTTCTCCATCGTACGGATCTTCATCCCCTTGATGTCGTCCGGACCCTTGATCGGATGCTTGGAATTGGTGATGTGGCGGAAGCCGTTTTCCGCCCAGCCAAGCGCCACGAGACCCTGCGGCTCAAACTTGTCGAGCAGGCCCTGACCAATCGGACCATCGAGGATAGTGCGGGCGGAATCGTAGGACTTGAACAGGAAGGGCAGGTCGAGCACGTAGGTGTCCGGCACGAAACCGCCCACCGCGCCAGTGGACGTGACCGCCATTTCGATCGACCCGATCTGCATGCCCTCAAGCACTTCACGCTCCCCGCCAAGGACGCCATTGGCCTTGATGTTGACGGTTACGTCACCCTTGGAGAGCTCCTCGATCTTGGCCTTGAACGCCTTGGCGCCGGCACCGTAGTGCGATTCTTCCGGCGGTGTGATTGCAATGTTCAGTTCCTTGGCGTGCGCTACCCCTGCGAGCATCACGAAGCCACTGACCAGAACGCCATGCGCGATTTTCGAAAGATACGTCATTCCATCCTCCTCCTGATGTTTGACGATGCCTGACTTCAAGAGGTCCCGCCTCCCGCGAGACCTTTACATCGTATATCCGATACGATATTTGATCGCATATACGATGCGCTGGCGCAACGCAAGCCGAATTGGACAGGACGATGATGACGAGGCAGGATAATCCATCTCCGAGAATGGACTCCGAGACGACGCGCGCGCAGCTGGCGCAGCGCCATTCCATCGGCGACGACGTCTACGAGGCGCTCGTTTCCGATCTGATCGCCCTGCGTATCCCCCCGGGAGAGCGCATGTCTGTCGACGCGCTGGCCCGCGAATTTGGCGTCTCCCAGACACCGGTGCGCGCGGCGCTTATCCGGCTGGAGTCGGAGGGGCTTGTCGTCAAGAAATTCAATTCCGGATACAGCGCGGCCCCGATGCCCTCGAGTGCGCGCTTTCGCGACGTCTACGCGATGCGCCTGCTCGTCGAACCCGAAGCCGCCGCCCTGGCCACAATCCAACAGACGACGGAAACATGTCTGCAGCTTCGCGCCCTTTGCGAGGAGATGAAGCAACTGGTGGAAGGCGATACGCGGGCAAACTACGGGCGATTTGCGTTGCTGGACGGCCAATTTCACGCACTGATCGCGCATTCATGCGCCAACGAGGTGATCGCTGAGACGCTGGAACGGCTCTACGCGCACATGCACCTTTTCCGCCTTCGCTATCACTCGGCGGTTGCGGAAGAGGCCGTCAAGGAACATCTCGCCATCCTTACCGCCATGGAGATGGGTGACGTAGAGGCGGCACGCGCGGCGATGGCTGCGCATATCACATCGTCGCGGGCGCGTATGGAGCCCTTCTACCAGATTATCGACTGAAGCACGCTCGCTATAGATCGGGCAGCGACAAAGTTGCCCGGCGGGGCCGGGCAGGGTGAGTGGAGCAATGCTCCAAGGGAGAAGCAAGACCATGAGTTTGAAAGACGTTCTTTGGTTCGATCCGCGCCGCATTTTCATCGACGGCGAGTGGCGCAATGCGGCCGGAGGCCAGACGATCGACGTGGAGAATCCGTCGACCGGCGAGGTCATAGGCGCGATAGCGCGCGGTTCGTCCGCGGACGTTGACGCCGCCGTCAGGGCCGCACAAAAGGCGATGGACGGGGAGTGGGGTCGGATGACCGCCACCGAGCGTGGCCGCATCCTCATGAAGATGTCTGCCATCGTTCTGGAGCGCGCGGACGATCTCGCGATGATCGAGGCGCTCGATGTCGGAAAGCCGCTGCATCAGTCGAAGAATGATTCCCGCGCACTTGCCCGCTATCTCGAGTTCTATGCCGGCGCGGCGGACAAGCTTTTCGGCACGACCATTCCCTATCAGAACGGCTTCACCGTCTATACGCTGCGCGAGCCGCATGGCGTTGCCGGTATCATCATCCCCTGGAACTATCCGATGCAGATCCTCGGGCGCGGCGTTGGCGCGGCCCTCGCTGCCGGCAATGCCTGCGTGCTGAAGCCGGCGGAGGATGCCTCGCTTTCCTCGCTTGCCTTCGCCGAGATCGCGCGCGAGGCCGGAGTGCCGGCCGGAGCCGTCAATGTGGTCACCGGCCTGGGGACGGAAGCAGGTGCAGTACTTTCCGAGCATCCCGGCATCCACCATATCTCGTTCACCGGCTCCGTCGGCACCGGCATGCGTATCCAGGCTGCCGCTGCGCGCAACGTCGTTCCGGTGACGCTCGAACTCGGAGGCAAGTCGCCTCATATCGTCTTCGACGACTGCGATCTCGACAAGGCGATGCCGACGCTCGTCGGCGCCTGCATGCAGAATGCCGGCCAGACCTGCTCGGCCGCGTCGCGCGTCCTCGTCCAGCGCGGCGTCTACGAAGAAGTGAAGCGACGCATGGCGGAAATCTATCGTGGGCTCGAAGCCGGTCCCGCCGTCGGCAGCCATGCGCTCGGTCCGCTCGTCTCACGCAAGCAGAAGCAACTCGTCAGTTCCTTCATCGATATCGGACGCAAGGAATTGACGGTCGCAGCTGAAGGTGTCATCCGCGACGATGCTTCCGATGCTGGCAATTACGTGCCGCCGGTCCTCTTTGCAGACGTCTCACCCGACCACAAGCTGGCCCAGGAGGAAATTTTCGGTCCGGTCCAGGTGCTCATCCCGTTCGAGGATGAGGACGAGGCACTGAAGATCGCCAACGGCACGGAGTACGGTCTCGTCGCCGGCGTGTGGACAAAAGACGGTGGACGTCAGATGCGCATGGCGCGCAAACTCGAAGTTGGTCAGGTCTTCATCAACAACTATGGCGCAGGCGGCGGCATCGAGCTGCCTTTCGGCGGCGTCGGCAAATCCGGCCACGGCCGCGAGAAAGGCTTTGAGGCACTTTACGGCTTTACCCGCGTGAAGACCGTTACCGCTTCACACGGCTGAGCCGCCCGGGGGGCGGCAGTTCGAGACCCACAGGGTCCCTATGAACCGACCGCATGACTGACCATGGCAAACGAAGATTTGCCATGGTTGAAAACACGCTATGATTGCACATGATTTTGTCTTAGGTGCGAGAAATGGCTCTGTTGCCAAGATCAATTGTGGCTGACGAGGGGTAGTTCTCTCTGCGGTTACGCGGTCTTGGCCTTGAGATTCTTGGCGAGCGGCACCACCGGGCTTGTCCCAAACGCTTCGGTCGGTTGAGACTACCCCATGAGACCCTGCCTCTTCATGCCTTGTTAAGCTTAGCAGTCCGAAGAGGCGCGCGATCAGATCGTTCAGACAATCAACCGCGCCGCCCGGCCACGCTTGGGTCGGGATTGTTGAAGTAGACGGCAGCCTGGGCCAGCGATCTGTGCTGCGACTGTTACATCGCTTCCGGCAGGGGTATGCCGCGATTGGCGGCCTCGGTCAGATAGCCGGAACGCAGGCCGTGGGCGGAGAACTTTTGCGGATCGAACCCGGCCTTGGCGCAGCGGGATTGGAGGACCAGGTCGACCGACTGCGCCGTCAGCACCCGGCGGTCGACATTGCTCCACTGGTCGATGCGGCGGAACACCGAGCCGCTGTCGGTCCGAGCTTCCTGCAGTCAGCGTTTCAGCGCCTCCACCGGTCGGCCGGTCTGGACTTTCCGCGATGATCAGCGCGATGGTACACGACCAGGTGCATCGCAGTGATAGCATTGGCCAGTGTTACAAGCGGCACGGTGAGAAAACCCGAGAGAAGTGCGCCCCTCCGTCACTCACCGGATTAGAATTGCCAACCGAGCGGCACCCAGGCATAGCCAGCGTCCGTCTTGAGCATCCGACCAAGACCCGGGAACGGATAGTGGAAGCCGAGAACGAGGAGCCGGTCTGTCGCCGCCATGTCGAAGATGCGGCGTCGGGAGACAAGGGCAGTATCCTTGTCGCGGTCTGGCCCGGGCAGCCAGGGCCGGTCGACATTGACGATCGGATGGTAGGCGAGATCCGCCGTCAACAGCAACTGATCGTTCCCGGATTGAACGAGGAAGTTCGCCATACCGGGGGTGTGGCCGAGTGCCGGAAGCGTGGTCAGCCCGGGGACGATCTCCGTGCCGGCCTCATACAACTCGATCCCGTTCGTGACAGGCTCAACACTCCGTTTGATGGCTGCGGAGAAATTGCGACGAAACTCCTCAGGCACAGGCATGTAGGACAGATCCGGATCGTTACGGACGAAGAAGTCCCAGTCGGCACGAGGCGCAAAGACGACCGCCCGCGGAAATGCCTTGCCGCCATCAGCGGTTCGAAGGTTACCGACATGGTCCGGGTGCGTGTGCGAGACGACCACTATGTCAATGTCCTCAGGCCGCAATCCGATGGCGGCCAAGTTCTCGAACACGCGGCCGCCTTGCGGACCCATGGTCTGACCGGCTCCGGCTTCGAGGAGGATCCGCCTGCCATTCGTCTCGATGAGAAGTGTGTTGAGGTTGAGCGCCAGGCGGTCGGCAGGCAGGAAGGCATTCCTCAGGACCTCCTGCAGTTCCGTTTCCGGCGCGTCGCTGGCATAGACCCGCGGAGGTCCGCCGATCAGCCCGTCACTCAGCACGGTGGCCGAGATTTCGCCGACACGAAAGCGGTAATGGCCGGCATTTCGACCTTGGGCCGAAAGCGAGGTGGCGGAGGTGGTCTGTGCAAACGGCATGTCGCTCGGCAGGATCAGTCCCGTCACGGCTGATGCGGCTGTCAGCACGATCGTTCTGCGGTTCAGTGTGATTTTACCCATGTTTTTGATCCTCTCCAAATACCTGATCGTGGGGCCGCCCTTCATTTCAGCGGCGACCGGGCCTGCTCACGACGTGTTCTCTAGGGATGACACAGATCGGGCGTGCAGATAAGCTAATCAAAATGGAGCAGCTTATTAAGCAGGACTTTTCAATGCGGCCACTCCGCCTTGACAGCTTGGAGATCTTTGAAGACGTCGTGCGCTGTGGCGGCTTTAGAGCCGCGGCAATTGGTAGGGGCGTATCGTCGTCGGCAATCAGTCAATCGATCAGCGTGCTTGAGGAGGCGCTGGGCATCCGCCTGCTGAACCGAACGACACGTAGCGTCGCGCCTACTGAAGCAGGCGAGCGGCTTCTCGCGCGGCTAAGGCCCGCGCTGCACGATATCAGAACAGCGATCGACGATCTCAATCAGCTTCGCGAGCGCCCATCTGGCACTGTGCGGATCAATGCGCCGGGCCCGGCCGCCGACCACGTTCTGTGCCCTGTGGCCTTTGAATTCATGGAAGTCTATCCCGACATCAACGTCGAGATCATCAGTGATGCCGCGATCATCGATATCGTGGAGCAGGGTTTTGATGCTGGCGTGCGCTTCGGGAAGCAACTCGCCCAAGACATGATCGCCATGCCGCTAGGTCCAGCATTGCGATATGCCATCGTAGCCTCGCCCGACTATCTTCGCAATCGTAGTCGACCGGAATCGCCACGCGATCTGTTGCTACACGACTGTATTCGACGCCGTTTTCCGGGTGGAACCATGGTGACCTGGACCTTTGAGAAGGACGGCGACCAAGTGGAAATCACCCCGAAAGGTCGATTGACTCTGAGTTCAGCGCATCAAGAGCGTCAGGCCGCGCTTTCGGGATCGGGAATTGCCCACCTGTTCGAGGATTATGTCCGCGATGACATCGAAAAAGGCCGCGTGATCGAGTTGCTTCCCGATTGGAAGAAGAAGCTGCCGAGTTGGTATTTGTACTATCCGAGCAAGCGACATACGAGTGCGGCTGTGCGGCTGTTCTTGGAGTACATCCGCAATCGGAAATGGACTTCAGATATCTAGAGCCGGTCCCGCGATTGATGAAGCGATTGTGTCTATGCGCAGGCGCGGCGTCATCCCGAGGAGATCGCTCGCGTTTCTGGAGGCGAGAGGGGAGGGGGGCAGGCGCGTGCTGATGCGGCGATGTGAGACCTTGGTCGCCAATCCCCAGCCGGTCGCCGAGATAGTGCCAGAACGACAGACCAAGCTACTGGCAGGTTTTCATCAGGCCGAGCGCTCAAGCCGGCTCGGGTCCTGTGGATCGAGATCCTCCCAGTAGGAACCTTCCTTGCGGGCGATGTGGCGGACAAGGATGCCGACGGCACCGTCAAGATCCCGCGAGCGGATCGCTTCCGCGATCTCGATATGCTCCCGCATCGATTTTTCCATGTGATGCGGGTCGCTGCCAAGGCGATTGCGCAGCGCCGCCATCTTGGCGCCGATGAGGGCGTAGGCGCTGTTGAAATACTCATTGCCCGAGGCTGCTATGATCGCATCGTGGAAATCGGTATCGAGTGCCAGATAGTCTCTCACCCGCCCTTCGGCCTGTGCCTTTTCCATGTCTGCGACGATTCGATCGAGTTCATCGGGAAGCGAAGATTCCGGGTTTTCCAGCGCGAGGCGCACGGCAGTCGGTTCGAGTGCAAATCGCAGCTCACACAAACGGTTCAGTTCCCCCGGTTGCAACTCGAAAACATAGGTCCCCGACTGCGGTTGTACGGTCACAAGGCCCTGACGACGCAAGAGGGCGATAGCCTCCCGAACCGGGGTGGTCGAGACACCCAACTCTCCTGCAAGTGCGTTTTCGGAAAGACGTTCGCCCGGCCTCACCCGCCCGTCGACGATCATGTCGCGGATAGAGCGCATCACCTCATCGACGAGCAGCGCGGGGCGCGCAAGCCGCCCTCTCCCCTTACGCCCTTCCTGGCTCTCTCCACGCCGGTTTTCGGATGACGTTCTGGATACGGACATGCAGACCCCTCTTTACAGCAGTCAAAAAACTGCTACCTTAGTTTAACTGCCGCCTAAGGTAGCAGTTGGGCGCGTGAATTTGAAGCGCCAATTCCTGGGAGGGGATATATCATGAGAATTGCCGGAGTGGGCATTGCCGCAGCAATCGCGGCCCTGACGATTGCGGCGCCAATGACAGGCGCCGCACGGGCAGACGACAAGGCGGTCGAGCCGATCGCCCGCTGGAACAGCCTCACCTACAAGGTCGATGATGCGGAAGCCGCTGCCAAATGGCAGGCGAGTCCGCTGTTCGGCAAGACGCTGGTGCAGGGCCTGAAATTCGACTCGACTGGTGCGATGTATGTAACGACCGCGCGCTGGGGCGGCGCCGACATGCCGGCGACGGTTTCGAAACTGGTGAAGAGCGGCGACGGCTATGAACTGGAGGCTTTCCCTTCCGCGGAACTGAATGCTGTCTCGAATGAAGCCGGCCTCAAGGCAGTTCTGGGCTTCGAAGTCGATGAGAACGACGTGATGTGGCTGCTTGATCAGGGCCATATCGCGGGCGCGCCGTCCGGCCCGAGAGACGAAAAGCTGGTCCTGTGGGACATCAAAGCCAACAAGGAAATCCAGCGTCTGGAATTCGGACCCGAGCTTTCAGACAAGAAATGCTCGTTCCTCAACGACGTGGTCGTCGATAACGATTCCGGCTTTGCCTATATCGCCGACAGCGGCATCTTTGCCGATCCGCTCTGCGGCGGCCTGATCGTCTACGACAAGAATGCGAACACCGCGCGGCGCGTTCTGAATGCTTCGAAGTTCACCAATGATGAAGCTCAATTCAGCTTCGCCATCAACGGGCGGCAGGTGCTGAAGAACGGTCGCATGCGTACCGGCGCCGACGGCATCGCGCTTTCCGGCGATCGCAAGACGCTCTACTGGACCAACCTGACCGGTAACACACTCTATTCGCTACCGACAGCGCTTCTGCGCGATGCGGCCGTATCCGAGTCCGAACTCCAGGCCGCCGTGCGTGTCGAGGTGGTTCTGCCATCCAACACGGACGGACTGACCGCAGACAAGACCGGCAACATCTATCTCACCGCACTGCAGTTGAACGGTGTCCTCAAATACGACACCAACACCCGACGCCTGAGCCAGGTCGCTTACCATCCTGAGATGGTCTGGCCGGATACACTGGCCTGGGCGCCCGACGGCGCGTTGCACGTCATCTCCAACCACCTTCACCTGTGGGTGGATGGCGACATGAACTTCAAGGATCCCGAGGTGCCGAATTTTACCATCTGGCGCCTGCCGGTGAAGGCCACACCGTATCTCAACTGATCGCATGCGGGAGATGCCGCCCAGCGGCATCTCCCTGGAGGAATGCAATGCTTTCTAAATTCGATCGCGCCTTCATCTGGAGCAATCAGTTCCTGATTGGAGCACTCATGCTCATCATGACCGTACTGGTCTTCGCCAACGTCGTGCTGCGATACGTCGTCGGCATATCTCTGCCCTGGGTGGAGGAAATCAGTCGCTACATGATGATCTGGGTCGCCTATCTCGGTGCCGGACTTGCCCTCCGCGGCGGCGCACATGTCGCTGTTGAAGTGCTTCAGGATGCTCTACCCGCTCGATTGACGCGTCTACTACGCATTGCAATCGCGGTCGCCATCCTGCTGTTTCTGGGCTCTGTCGCTTGGTACGGCTTTGCCTACGCTCAATTCGCCATGCGGCAGCACTCGCCTGTGCTGAACCTGCCCCTCGGCCTCGTGTACATGGGTGTTCCGATCGGATGCCTGGTTTGTGCAATCCATCTCGTTCTGGGCTTCCGGTCTTACGTCGAGCGCACGCCCATCGAGCTGAACGCGCCAGACGCGCATTCGGACGTATCCGATTTTGCGGCCCTTGAAAGGAACGGGGCATGACCGTAGCCCTCGTCGCCATCTTCGTCGTCGCACTCGTTGTCGGCATCCCGGTTTCAATTGCCATGGGCGGTGCCGGCATTGCTGCATTGCTCTGGGGCGGCACGTTTTCGCCGATGCTGGTACCGCAACGCCTGTTCAGCGGCATCGACAGTTTTCCGCTCATGGCCGTGCCGTTCTTTATTCTGGCGGCCGAACTCATGACGGGTGGTCGCATCACAGACCTTATGGTGCGCTTTGCCTGCCAATTGATCGGCAACGTTCGTGGTGGGCTCGGTTATGCCAATGTTATCATGGCAATCTTCATGGCCGGTATCAGCGGCTCGGCGCTGGCCGACGCGGCCGGACCAGGCTCGGTCATCATCCGCATGATGCGCCAGGCGGGATATCCGACGTCCTACGCAGCTGCACTGACAGCGTCTGGCGCCATCATCGCGCCCATCATTCCGCCGTCGATCATCATGATCATCTATGCGCTCACGGATAACAGCGTCAGCGTGATTGGCCTGTTCCTCGCCGGCATTGTGCCGGGTGTGTTGCTGGGCATATCGCTGCTCTTCGTCAATTGGTGGATCAGCCGCCGGGAAAACTACACGTTCCCGCTTCCACGTCCGGCATGGAGCCAGTTTCTACGCGAGTCCTGGAAGGTCCTTCCGGCCCTGATGATGCCTGTCATCATTCTGGGGGGAATCCACGGCGGTGTCTTCACGCCGACGGAAGCGTCCGCCGTTGCCGCAGTCTATGCCTTTGTTGTCGGACGCTACGTCATCGGCACTCTGTCTGTCAGTCAGTTGCCACGCATTCTTGTCGGCACCGCTATCATGACCTCGGCCGTGCTGCTCGTCGTTTCGATGGCGACCATCTTCGCCTACATGCTGACCGTGCTGCAGATTCCCCAGGCAGTCAGCCAGTATATTGCCGGGCTCGGCCTTTCGCCGACCATGCTCCTGATTGTCGTGTCACTGTTCCTGCTGGTTTGCGGCCTGTTTCTCGACACCTTGCCCGCGGTGATCATTCTGGTTCCTATCCTTGCGCCCCTGGCACAGGGCGCCGGCATCGACCCGCTTCATTTCGCGATGGTGGTGATCCTGAACCTGACAATCGGGATGATCACGCCGCCCGTCGGCGGGGTGCTCTTCGTCGTGACCGTCGTGGCAAAAATCCCGCTCTTCACCCTGGCACGGGCCATCCTGCCGATGCTCTTTGCCGAACTCATCGTCTTCGCACTCATCGTGTTCGTTCCAGCGCTCACGCTCTGGCTGCCGAACTACCTCGGCTACGGCCGATAAGACCAGTCACTCTCGATACGGAGGAAAAGAGAGATGCTTAAGAAACTGTTTCTTTTGACGACAGCGCTGGTGACGCTCGCCGCCGGCCAGGCAGCGGCAGACGCCAAGGTCCTGAAATACACCCATTATCAACCGGGTCGCGAGGACCAGCCCAAGCATGCTGCCGCGCTAGCCTTCGAAAAATGCGTCGAGAAGGCGACGTCTGGGTCGATCGACGTTCAGATCTTCCCCGCCGGCCAGCTCGGCAATGCCACCACGGCGCTGGAAGGCCTCAAGTTGGGAACGCTGGAGATGGCTGTGGTGCACGATGGTGGCATTTCGAGTGTCTACCGTCCATTCGACGTGTTCGCCCTGCCTTACATCTTCCCGAACCACGAGACGGCCTACAAGGTTCTCGATGGCGATTTCGGCAAGCAGTTCGGCGACGCAATGCTGAAGGAGACGGGTATTCGCCTGCTCGCCTACGCCGATAACGGCATCCGCCATTTCACGAATTCCAAGCATCCCATCAAGTCACCCGATGACATGAAGGGGCTGAAAATGCGTGTCCAGCCGGCACCGGTTTTCATTTCCCTGATGGAAAGCCTTGGCGCCAGCCCGTCGGCAATCGATTGGGCGGAACTGCCGGCGGCGCTCGCGCAAGGTACGGTTGATGGGCAGGAGAACGGAATCACCAACATCATGGCCGCAAGCCTCTACCAGAGCCAGAAATACGCGACCCTCGACGGCCACGTCTATAGCCTGCACGCTTACCTGATCAGCGATGGCTTCTACCAGGGCCTGACGGACGTGGAGAAGTCGGCAATCGATACCTGCGTCGTCGAGGCACGCGACATCCATCGCACCATGACACGCGCGCAGGACGAGGCCGCGGAAAAGACGCTCACCGACGCCGGCATGGAAGTCTACGTACCGACCGCTGATGAAATCGCAGCCTTCCGGGCGATCGCCCAACCCGCTGTCCGCAAGCACCTCGACGAGGCCGTCGGCGCCGAGTTGGTAGACCAACTGATCCAGGCGACCGACGCGGCACTCAAAAGCCAATAAGGACCAGAGCCGACATGACAATCGCGTCGCACGCAAAGAGCCCCCTCGTTGTCGTTCTGGACGAGGGCTACGGCGGCACAGAAATAGAAGAGTCCGTGCTCGCATCAGTTGGTGCGCGCGTTGTCGAAAGGCCTTGCCATGGGCGCGCCGAGGATGTTCGGCGCGCCGTTGTCGGCGCCGATGCGGTACTGGTGCGGGAAAGCCCCGTCGACGCAGAGGCCATTGCCCTCATGCCCTCATGCAGAGCGATCGTCCGCTATGGGGTCGGCGTCGATAACATCGACCGACGCTTTGCAACCGAACGCGGCATCTTCGTAGCCAATGTTCCCGACTACGGCGTCGAAGAGGTTAGCGATCACGCTTTGGCCCTCCTCTTTGCAGTTGCCCGGCGCGTCGTTTCGCGCGACAGAGCCGTCAGGAGCGGAGCCTGGAACGTCGCCAGATCCGAACCGATGTATCGACTTTCCGGTGGTACGCTCGGCCTCGTTGGTTACGGCCGCATCGGCCATGCCTTCCATAGAAAGGCTCGTGCACTCGGATACGATCGCACGCTCGTTTTCGATCCGTTTTTGAAGGTCGCGCCAGGGGGCGGCGCAGAACTCGCCACCATCGACGCACTATGTGCGGAGGCGGACGTCGTCTCGATCCATGCACCGCTGACAGACGCATCTCGGCACATCATCAATGCCGAACGCCTGGCACTGATGAAGCCAAACGCAATCGTGGTGAACACCTCGCGCGGCGGCCTGATCGATACGTCGGCGCTCTACCGGGCGCTGGCGGCGGGTCGCATTTTTGGCGCCGGTCTTGACGTCTTCGAACAGGAGCCGCCGGCGACCAGCGATCAGCTCTTTTCCCTCTCCAATGTCGTCGTGAGCGATCATACGGGCTGGTACTCGGAAGAGTCCGTCCGGGATCTGCGGCGCAAGGCGAGTGAAGAAATTGCCCGTGTATTCGCTGGCGAGACGCCGCGAAACTGGGTGAACCGGTGGGATCAAGAACCCGCTACCCAAGCTTAGTGAATGAAATCAGGAGCTTTCTCATGACACAAGAAGAATTGATCGCAGGTTTCCGCAACGTGGCAACCGCATCCGTCGCGGACGCTGTCGACAAGATTGCCGGCAAAGGCGGCTATATGGACGAAGCCATCAAGCCACGTATCAACGATCGCAGGATCGTGGGGCCCGCTGTGACCATTCTCGAAGGGCCGACCGACGAATTCTTGCCGCCGCAGCATGCACTCGACGCAATCGACGAGAGCCCTGCCGGAAGCGTCATCTGCATCTCGGTCGGCGAGGAAACGAACGTTGCCGTGTGGGGCGGACTTATGACGGCCGGCGCGGTGGCCAACAAGCATGAAGGCGCCGTTCTCGACGGCGGCGTACGCGATATCACCGAGATCCGCCGAGACTACGATTTCCCGGTCTTCTCGCGCTCGGCTTCGCCCGGGACGACACTTGGTCGCTTCAAAACCCTTTCGGCGAACCAGCCGGTACGCATTGGCGGTGTGATCGTCCATGCCGGCGACATCATCGTTGGCGACATCGATGGCGTGGTCGTCGTTCCGAAGGAGCACGCTGCGGCCGTTCTGACCATGGCGCGCGAGATTGATGAGCGCGAACTGGAGCAAGCAAAGTTGATCATCACGGCTGGCTCGCTGCGCGGTGGCCTGGCGAAATACGGACGCATCTGAGTGAAAGCCATGCAATACGACGTCGTAGCACTCGGTGAGCCGCTGATCGAATTCAATCAGGTTGGAGGGATCAGCGGCGATTATAAACTCGGTCATGGCGGGGACACCTCCAACGCAGTCATAGCCGCTGCGAGACAGGGGGCACGAACCGGTTATGTCACGGCCCTGGGTGCCGACGCGTTTGGCGACGCCTTCATCGATCTTTGGAAGACGGAAGGCGTCGACACAAGTGCGATCATACGCGACCGTGATGCCCACACGGGCGTCTACTTCGTGAGTCATGGCCCTGGTGGCCATGTCTTCAGCTACTTGCGTGCCGGGTCTGCAGCCGGCAGACTCGGCCCCGAAAAATTGCCGAAAAGCTATATCGCCTCGGCAAAATTCCTTCACCTCTCCGGCATCAGCCAGGCGATCAGCGCTGCGGCATGCGATGCGGCGTTTGCTGCCATCGATGTGGCACGGGAAGCCGGCACCAAAGTATCCTTCGATACCAATCTTCGCCTCAAGCTCTGGCCTCTCGCCCGTGCCCGCGCCGTGATCCATGCAACAATTCCGCTGTGCGACCTGATCCTCCCAAGTCTAGAGGACGCAACCGCGCTGACCGGACTGGAACGCCCCGATGCGATCGCGGATTTCTATTTGGGTCTTGGTGTTCCGCTGGTCGTTCTCAAGATGGGAGCTGATGGCGTGCTGTTGGCTACCGGCGACGGACGCTCGCGCATCGTCGGCAGAACCGTGGCAACGGTCGACGCGACGGGCGCTGGTGACACGTTCGACGGCGCCTTTCTTTCCGGCCTCGCCCGCGGCGCTGCCCCATTGGAGGCTGCCCATTATGCGAATGCGGCAGCGGCACTCTCGACATGCGGTTATGGCGCTGTCGCTCCCATCCCGACCCGCGCCGAGGTCTTGCAGTATCTGGCGCAGGAGGACGTCGAATGAAGCGCGCTCTTGTCACTGGCGGTAGCCGAGGCATCGGCCTTGCGGCGGCTCTCGCCCTCTGCGACGCAGGATACGAGGTCATCGCAACAGGGCTCGATGAGCCCGAAATAGAAGCGATGCCGCTCCGACCTGGTCTGACCGCAACAGTTCTGGACGTGCGCAGCCCGCAAGCCATAGATGACCTGTTCGCTCCACTGGAGGGGCTCGACGCACTCGTCAATTGCGCCGGCCTCATCCGCCGTGGCGGCGCGGAGTACGATCCGGACACCTTTTCAGACGTCATCGACATCAATCTCTCGGGAACGATGCGGATGTGCGTTGCCGCAAAGCCGCTGCTGGCGAAGAGGGGGGGCGCCATCGTCAATACCGCTTCGATGCTATCGTTTTTCGGCGGCCCGGCTGTTCCTGCCTATACGGCAAGCAAGGGTGGGGTCGCGCAATTGACGAAGTCGCTTGCGGTTGCCTGGGCCGGCGAAGGCATACGCGTCAATGCGGTCGCGCCTGGGTGGATTGCGACCGAACTCACTCGGCCGATCTATGAAAACAGCGACCGCTCAGAGCCCATCCTGCAGCGTACGCCGATGCAGCGTTGGGGGACACCAGAGGACGTAGCAGGGCCAATTGTGTTCCTGTGCTCCGATGCTGCGCGCTTCATGACCGGCGCCATTGTGCCGGTGGACGGCGGTTACTCCGCGGCCTGATCTTGAGGAGATAAGAATGTCGTTTGTTTCCGTTCATCCGCTGTCGCCCCCCGAAATCGTGACAACTGCAGTTCCCGAAGACGAGCGGATCTGGGTTCCGCAGGCGCCGAACGTCTGGTTTCGCCCGCTGATGCTCAATACCGTGCAGGGTGGGTGGTGCAATCTTCTGCGAGTAAGACGCGCCGGCATTCTCAGTCGCCACCGGCACCCCGGCCCTGTCCACGGCTATGTGATCAAGGGCCGCTGGCATTACCTTGAGCACGACTGGATCGCCACGGAAGGCTCGTATGTCTTCGAACCGCCGGGCGAGACCCATACACTGACGGTCCCTGAAGATGTCGAGGAAATGATTACCTTCTTTAACATCTCCGGTTGCATGTACTATGTCGACGAGAACGGAAACCATACCGGGTTCGAAGACGTCTTCACAAAGATAGATATGTGCACCGCTCACTACGAAAGGGTCGGGCTTGGATTAGACTTTGTGAAGCAGTTTGTTCGTTGAGATCGAGGAAAAGAACGGTTAGCGCGCCTGCGCGGACGAGCGCCGCGCGGTGAGCGTTGTAGGGCCGGCCTGCCGCATGGGCATTGGAAAATCACCACCTTCACCGGCGCACTGCGCTTGACCGGTTTGACCGCGCTGTTCGTCTATGACGGCGCCATGACCGGCAACGTGTTCCTCGCCTATGTCGAACAGATCCTGGTGTGTCGAGCCTGTCGGCCGGCGACATCGTCGTGATGGACAAAAGCACATGGTGGGCCGGGTTGCCGCTTCGCATATGGCTTTGACTTCAACCGCATCATTCTTTCCCCGTTTGCCACTGCGAGGTACTCCAAACTGAAAAGCGGTCTGCCCGTTTTATTAAATTGGCTATAGTTGAACATCCATTCTGATTTTAGGTTCCAGCCAGATGCTAACGAGACCGTGCCTTGGTAGACCGAGCCAACCCAGGAAGGAATGAAAATGCAGGTGCTGGACCGTATCGAACTTTATGTGGTGAATGCCCCCTTGCCGGCGCCTTTCGCTCCGTCATGGATGCCCGGCACAATCCGGCACAATGTGTCTTTCACGCTGGCGAGATTCATCACCAATGATGGGGTGGAAGGCTGGAGTGCATTTTCCGGAGGCGGTCGTGATCGCGCAGGTATCGGCGACACCTTGGCCAATCTTTTTCTCGGTCAGGATCCGGACGATATCGACGCGGTGTCGGAAAAGATCCACATCATGGCGGTGGGCGGTCACTTCAACTGGTGGCTGGAGCCGGCTTTCTGGGACATCAAGGCGAAGAACGCGGGCCTGCCTCTCTACAAGCTTCTCGGTGGCAATCACGACCGAATTCGCCTGTATGCCTCTGCCGGCGAACTGCGTGAGCCGATGGCGCGACGGGACGAGGCGGAAGCACGCTTCGAGGATGGCTTCGACACATTGAAGATCCGGGTCCACGACTTCGACGAAAAAGTGGACATAGAGCACATTTCCGATGTCGCGCTTCACATGCAGGGACGGATGAAGATATCCGTGGACTGCAATCAGGCCTTCCGGTTGACCCAGAATGGCCCGGCGCCACTGTGGTCACTCGATCGTGCGAAGCGGTTCGTCGATGCGGCCGCCGATGTCGGCCTGGCCTGGGTGGAAGAACCGCTCTTCGGTGAATGGCACGAGGAGATTGCAAAACTGACGGCCTATTCACGGGTACCCATCGCCGGTGGCGAATTGCACCTCATGGGATATCGGGAACTGGCACGCATGGCCAAGATGGGCTGCTACAATATCCTGCAGCCTGACGCGATGTGGGCAGGTGGCGTCAAACAGGGGATCGAGCTCAGCAGGCTGTGCCGAGAGCAAGGCCTGAAATTTACGCCACATTGCTGGTCCAACGGCTTCGGCTTCATCGTCAACGCGCATGTCTTCGCTGCGAGCGGATTCGCCGACGAGATGCTTTACGAGTATCCGCTGGCTCCGCCCGGCTGGCTTCCCGTGGGGCGTGATGCGATCATCGACCAACCTTTCATGCACGATCAAGGCTGGTTCGACATGCCGCAGAAACCGGGACTCGGCATCGAAATCGATCACGCGGCGCTGGCGAAATACGGGCGGTGTTTCTTCAAGGCAGATCGCCAGCAGCGGTATTGGATGCCGGAAGCGTTAGCGGACCTGAAATAAGACCCGCCGCCTGCAGCGGCATTTCCGGATCGGAGGGATGCCGTTGCGCGCAGCCGCCTGTGAATCTTGCTTTCAATAGAGAGGCCAGGCAAGCGCAGGGTTTCGATCAAGACTGACAGGGGTGTCCATTGCCTTTGCCGGCGACCGCAATGAAGGCGTCAGAGTCTGTCAGCTTCATGCCGAAGCCGTCAGGCTCCCGCTGTCTTTGTTATCGTTTATCTTTTCGGGAAAGCCGGGTTCCACTTTTCCCTGACAAACTCTAGAGAAGACTTGAAATGTCCTTGACGGGCCCGGACCTTTCCACTCGATGCGCGCCTGTCCACTCCACTTTAGGGCAATCCGACGCATTGGCGACAGCTTCGCGACGTGGCCCGACGGAAGACAATCCAGGATTGCCGTGCATGCATGCATGTTTTAACCCGTAACCCTAGTTTCTCATTTGAACGTCACTTCCGGTTCGCCCAACATTGCTCCAATTATCGCCGAAGCGGCGACAAATTTTTTTGACGGTGATAAGCAACATGAATTTGCACGAGACGATACCGGAATCCCGGAAACTGATACCCGGTATGAAGTTCAATACCGAGTCGTTTGAACGCCATGAGCAGTTCGATGCCTGGTGCGATTTCACGTCGTCGATGTGCGAACTGGAAGCCATCGAATCACCGAAATCAGGTTTCATTGCGAGTGCGGAATCGTATCATCTCGGATCGCTGCAACTGACGTCCTTCAAGCTTTCGCCGATGCGGTTCAAATATACGAACGACATCATACGCAAAGCGAGCTTCGATCATTGGTGCATCAGCATCGTGACCAAGGGCACCGCCGCTGCAGCAGATGACGACAGAGGGTTCCGCGCCACGGCAGGAGACACGGTACTGCACTCCTATGCCCGGCCGTTTGAAGGACGAGTGGACGTCACCAACTATTCCGGCCTGTTCTTCAGCCGTGACGAGTTCTGGGATGTCGCTGACGAGCTCGACAATACCGCGCATCAACAGGTTCACGGACCGATGTCACATATCCTGGGAGACTTCCTCGCCTCACTTGAACACCGCGCTGCGAAACTGACGGTGTCGGATGGGAAAGCGGTCAACGAAGCCTTCGGCCATCTGCTTCGCGCCATGGTGCGTCAGACGCCTGCGAGCATGGAAGCCGCCAGAGCGCCGATCGCAGCGGCGCAATTCGAACGAGCTCGACGCTACATCAACTCAAATCTGAAATCGCCGAGCCTAACGCCTGATCTGGTCTGCCGTGACGTTGGCGTGTCCCGCCGCCAGCTTTATTATCTCTTCGAACAGCAAGGTGGCGTCGCCACCTACATCCGTAACCGCCGACTGGCCGCCTGTTACAGTGCGCTGGTCAAAGCCTCGGAAAGGAGGCTGATCGGCCAAATCGCCTATGAATACGGCTTCACCAACCTCTCATCCTTTTGTCGCCAGTTCAGCGCACGCTACGGCTTCGCGCCAAGCGAGGCGCGCGCGGCATGGCTTGCCGGCGGCTCCGCGCCCACACAAGAGGTGGGAACTTTCGTCGATTGGCTATTGCTGACCGGGGAGAGATGAAGAGACGTTGCATTTGATGTGACATGAAACCCGGCCCAAGCCTGTGCCGCGGATGAAAAGGCCCTTGCGGGCAGGAGTTAAGGGCGGTCGCCTTGCACGAGAATACAAGTCTCGTGCACGCTACGTCATTTACGCCGATCCGTTCGGCACACTAGTGTCTCCGGTGTTTTGGCCGCTACGGTCAGCGCCGACCCTGCGTGACGTTTCTCCAGATCGCACCGGGTCCGTTCTCAAGGGTAATATCTTGTCCAAGATCAACGAACCAAATATTTTTGCAAGGGCGACCTGTCCCACCGAAGCCGATATCCACGTCCACCGGTTTCCCGCCACATCGCGCCTCCTTCACTGGATCGTCGCGGCACTGGTGCTGGCGACCTGGCCGCTTGGCCTCTTCATCAAATTCACCACCAACGAGGTAAAGCTGGATTTCTACATGATCCATGAAAGCCTCGGCTTCCTTGTATTGTGGATTATGTTGCTTCGGATCGGTAACAAGCTGCTCGTCAAGGCACCCCCGGCCGAAGGCGCTGCGATCGAGCGCTTCGCCGCCTCGAGCGTGCACGGGCTGCTCTATCTCTTGCTGATTGTAATGCCTGTCAGCGGCTTTCTCGCCACGAACGCTCACGGTTTCCCGCTCCACTGGTTCGGTCTCGTTCCGGTCTGGAGCCCGATCGGCAAAACGCCGGAGATCGCCTGGACGCTTTCGGCGGTTCACACCTGGAGCGCATGGATACTTTTGGCGCTTTTCGCGTTGCATGTCGGCGCTGTCTTGTTTCATCATGTCATCAAACGCGACAACACCCTGTACCGCATACTCTAGGGACCGCAATGTCCGACTTGGAGATGAATGACACGATCTGGTCGCGCCTGCTGGCACTTCGGCAAGGCGCCGGCGAGGTCGCGATGACGGGGGCGGCTTATCGCCTCTACGGGCCGATCGCAGGGGCGCGCGGCCGTTTCGTGCTGGCGCAGGTAGGCCAGTCCCTGGATGGTCGGATCGCGACGCCGGCAGGTGACGCTCGCGACGTTTCCGGGCGTGGCGGGCTTACCCACCTTCATCGATGTCGCGCCTTGGTCGATGCCGTAATTGTCGGCGTGAACACCGTCAGGGCCGATGATCCCAAGCTTTCCGTCAGGATGGTCAAAGGGCTGTCGCCTGTGCGTGTGATCGTCGATTGCCATGCCGAGCTCGACGGCAGCGAGAGCCTTTTTCACGACGGAGGTGCGTCGATCATCGTGTTCCGCAGCGTGAATTCTAGGCGGCAACCACTACCAGGGGCGGAAATCATCGATCTTGTACCCAAGGCCTGCGGTCTTGATCCTGAAGACATTCTGGACGTGCTGACAGAGCGCAAGCTCAACCGTGTGCTGGTCGAAGGGGGAGCGCGTACCATAGCTCGCTTCGTTGAAGCGGGGTTGGTCGACAGGCTGCATGTGGCGATTTCGCCGATCATCATCGGCTCAGGGCCCAGTGGCATCAGCCTGTCTCCGATCGAACGGCTGACTGGCGCTCACCGCCCGCCGACCGAGGTATACAATCTCGGTAGCGACATTCTGTTCGACTGCCTGCTGCGGCTGGAATGCACGTCAGACCGGAAGGGCCAGGATATCGGTGTGGCCAACCAGGTCTGAGCCGCGCTGCTTGCCAAGGCCGGCCAGCCGATACGCCAGCCAATCGTCGATCGCGACATCACTCACACCCGACATTTCGATCAGCGGACCCCGTAGTCCCTTCAACAGTTCCGCATCAAGTTCGGCCATATCCGCGTCCAGCCGCCATGGACTGTCTCCGGTCCGGACGAAGAAGCCGCGCTTGGCTAGCTGGCGGGTCAGGCAGGCGACTGCATCCGGACCGAGCGCCGGGCCGAACCCCTTGTCGGTACGTTGATGCCGGTTGAACAATTCAACCATACCGGCATCAAGCGGATGGGGTGGAAACCACCGCATGCTTCCGTCGTAGTTAAGAGCCGCATAGAGACCACAGCGCGCCGCAGCAAGCCGGTCGGCCAGCGCCGCGCAGAAACGCTCCGAACAAAGGTCGAAAAGGGCCGAGGCGGTAACGACGCTCACACCTTCCAGCGGCAGGCCCTCGACATCGTTGAGATCGTGCCGGTGGAACGTCACGTCGTCGTCACTACCGATCCGGCGCGCGGCTTCGTCCAGCAGCAGCGGATCATTGTCCAACATCAGCCAGCGCGTGCCAGCCGGTAGCCGACCGGCGAGACTGCGCCAGGTCGAACCTGTACCGCAACCGATATCGAGGACGAGGGGGGCATCCTGGCCGCGAAGATACTCCGCCAGACTGTTGATCAACCCGGGATGTCGGGCCGCCCGATCGGCGGGCTCACGCAGTGCGAGCCAGTGCGTGTCGAAACCACTCACGACATTGTCTCCAGTCTGGAAGAGATGATGTCGGCGGTCAGGTCCCAGCCCGGCAACTGCGCGCCGGCGCGTCGGGAGGCTTCAGCCTTTTGCCGACGCAGATCCTTATCGGCGACCAGGTCATGCAGCGCCTGAGCGAAGGCGCCGATATCATCGACCGGCACCAGTTCTCCTGCGTCTTCGGGCACCACTTCGGGAACGGCGCCGGCGCGGCAGGCAACGATTGGCAATCCTTGTGACAAGGCCTCGGCGAAAACCATTCCATACCCTTCGAAACGGCTGGCGAGCGCAAAGATATCCGCCGATGCCAGAAGCGCACGCGCGTCCCTGCACTCGCCGGCAATCTGTATCCGTTCAGCAAGGCCGAGCGTTTCCACCTGGTGGCGGAGCGCGGCGGCGGTCTGACGGTCGAGCGTCTCGCTGCCGGCGATGGTCGCCCGCCAGGAGAGTTGCTCGATCCGCTTGAGGGCACCGATCAGTACGTCATGCCCCTTGCGCTGGGTCAGCGTGCCGATCGAGACGATATGTGCCGGATCGCCATCACAAGTCGCGACTGCGGCGGGGTCGGTGCCGGGCATGGCGACGATGAGCCTGTCGGGGCCGACATCGTAGTGGGCATTGAGCTCGCGGGCGGTCATGGCCGAGGTGACGATGACGTCGCTTGCGAAGGACAGTGCACGTCGCTCGCTGTTGCGAAGCAATTGCTGCGCGGTGAAATCCAGCCCTGTCTCGAGCGCCAGCGGATGATGAACGAGGGCAACGATGCGCAAGCGCCGCGCCTCGCGGCCTGCCCATCGGTCGAGAACACCGAAAGCAAGGCCGTCGATCACCACGAGCGCACCATCGGGCAACTGCGACAAAAGTTGCTCTGCCTCCCGCTTGACCTCCCGGCTCGGAAAGGGAAAGCCTTCACCTAACGGCAGACACCCGACCGTCCAGCCCCGCTTTCGCAGCCCTGCGATCACACGGCGGTCATAGGCGTAGCCACCGGTATTGAGGGTGAGATCGCCGGGAAACGCGACGGCGACATGGCGACGGTTCAAAGGTCCGCCTCGTACCAGCCGCGGGCTGCGTGAGATTCGTGCAACGTCACCTTAAGTCGGCAAATCCGATAGCTTCCCGGTCCAAGCTTCTTGTCCGAGACAGCGCTGGCCAGTTGGTCAAAAATATACTTGGCGATGACCTCGGTCGTCGTGACCTTGTTTGCGAAGGTCGGGAGCTGGTCCAGGTTCTGGTAGTTGAGCGGTTTCAGTACCTCACCCAGAGCCGACATGGCTGCGCCGATATCCACCGCCAGCCCGTCCTCATCGACATCGCGTGTGAAAAAGGCGGCATCAACCACAAATGTCGCGCCATGCATGCCTTGGGCAGGACCGAAGACAGGACGGGGAAGGCTGTGAGCGATCATGATATGGTCGCGGACTTCAACTGCGAACATGCTTTTCTTGCTCCGAGTAGCAGATACGATGGCAGAGGGTTTCGGGATCGGCGAGTATGGCTGGATAGAAGGCCGCGAGATCGGCGAAGCGGGTTTCGCCCGATATCAGCACATCCAGGCGGTCGTCGCGCAGAAGCTCGAGCGCCTTTACGAGCCGTCGCGCATGCGTCCACCGCATCCGCCGCGCCGCAGGCAGGCAACCTACCTGCGAGCTGGCAATAGTCAATCTGCGGGAATGGAAGGCGCCTCCGAGTGGCAAGCTGACGGACCGGTCACCATGCCAGCTTGCCTCTACGATGCGGGCTTCCTGACCGGCGAGCTCGATCGCCCTCGACAGGGCTTGGGCAGAGCCGGAGGCGTTGACAAGAACATCGAATTCATCCGCGACCGTATCGCCAGTAGCAAAGGCGATGCCAAGACCTGCAGCGAGTGATGCCCGCATCGGATTCCGGTCGATCAGCAGGACGTCGGTGCCGATGATGCCGGAGGCCAGATAGGCAACGAGGGCACCCACCACGCCCGCGCCGAAGACGGCGACCCGGTCGCCCGGCAGGATACCGGCATCCCAGACGATGTTCAGCGCAGTTTCCATATTGGCTGCCAGCACAGCCCGTGCAGGAGGAAGCGCCTCGGGCAGAGGCACGACCGCGTCGTCCGCGACCGTGAACATATCCTGATGTGGATGGAGACAGAACACAGTGCGGCCAAGCAGCGAAGCATCGCCCTGTTCCACCAGCCCGACGGCCGAGTACCCGTATTTTACCGGAAACGGGAAAGCTCCCCGCATGTGAGGCCCACGCATTCTTTCGAATTCGCTGGATGGCACCCTGCCATGGAAAACCAGGCTTTCCGTTCCCCGACTGATCCCACTGTGAAGCATGCGGACCCGGACCTCGCCGTCTCCTGGTTCAGGCAAGGGCTCCTCGCGCATCTCGCAAAGGCCTGCGGACGGAAACCACAGCGCGCATGCGTTTGGCGCTGCGCCGTCCATCTCCGCCATCTCAGTATCAGACTTCATAGGGCGTCCCCCTGAATCATCCCGTTGTTTCGCTCCTCGCGCGGAACCCGCACCGACGATGCCCCGAATCCGAACACCAAGCCAACCGGACGATACCGTTTTTCCGTGGCCCGGGTACCATGGCTGCGCGTGCGACGCCGCTGGCAACGGCTGTGCAGACGTGCAATTTGCTTGTCATTTCGTGCGCGCAAGCGGTTTAACCATGGCACGCGCCGAAGAAATTCGACAAATGGCCTGCAAGGCCGCACACGGATTGCGAACGGATCCGGTGCAGTATTTCACATACTCCAGACCTCTCGGATAACTCGCTCATGACAGAAATCGACGGCTACGGTTTTCAGTTCGTATCCCCCGCCATGCAGGTGGAGCGCGCCGTGGCCGAATTGCGTTTCGGACGCCCCGTCATCGTCGCGGACGGCACTCGCCGGCTGGCAGTGCTGGCACTCGATTGCGTGGCCCCTTCCGTCTATGACCGGTTTGCCGATGCGGTCGATGACCGGCAGTCGCTGTTCCTGACCTCGCACCGCTCCGCACGTCTGCAGCCTCCTGTCCGCGGGGATATCGCCGTCCCGCTGCGTGGTATCGGTTTTGATGCCGCCTCGCGCCTGGCTTACGGGTTTCGTGCCGAAGCGCCCGCGCTATGGCGAAGGGCCGAGCCGCTGATGGGGGCGGGCGCCGAACTGGCACGGCTGGCGCTGCTTCTGCCCGCTGTGATCTGTGCCGAGATCGAGGGGAACGAAAAACGGTTCGCGGGCTGTTGCGGGATCGAGAAACACGCTCTTCCGGCCACCGGTGCTGCGCGCCAGACATTCGAGACCGTGGTGCGCACACGCGTGCCGCTGCGCGATCTCGGTGATACGGAATTCGTGGTGTTCCGCGGCGGCCTCGCGCAGAAGGACCAGGTGGCGATGATCGTCGGGCGGCCGGATTTCACCGGTGCCGTACCGATCCGGATCCATTCCTCCTGCATCACGGGCGACCTCTGCGCTTCGCTGAAATGCGACTGCGGCGACCAGTTGCGCAACGGGCTCGTCGCGCTGAAGGCGATGGGCGGCGGCGTGCTTCTCTATCTCGACCAAGAGGGGCGCGGCACCGGCATCGGCGCCAAGATGCGGGCCTACGGCTACCAGCATCTAGGGCTGGATACGATCGATGCCGATGCCGAGCTCGGCTATGGCAGCGACGACCGGCGCTTCGAGGCGGCAATCGCCATGCTGCGTAAGCTGGAAATTGCGCGAGTGGTGGTCTTTACCAATAATCCGTCGAAGCTGGCGGCACTGTCCGAAGGCGGCATCGCGGTAGAAAGCCGCGTGGCCTTGACCGGCGAGGTGACCATCGAGAATGCCGGATATCTGCGCACCAAGAAGGCCCGGGCCGGCCATATGCTCGATATCGAGACGCTTGTCGCGGCGGAGTAGTCTTATGCAGCCGCAGGAATCACCAGCCATGCGGGAAGGCGCCGGGGAAAACAGGCCGTCGCCGGCGCTGAAGGCCAGCGCGCTACTCGTGCTGGCCACCGTCTTCGTCGGCGCTGCCGCCGCCTATCTGCCGCTCGCCGATCACCTGTCGTTCGACCACGATATCGGCATCGCCGCGGCGGCGCTCCTGCTCGTCATCTTCGTGCTCGTCTTCAACGGCCTGCAGCATCATCGACACCAGAGCTTCGGTCTCGCCAATGCCGTGACCGCCGTCAGGGCCGCGATGGTCAGTTTGGTCGCGGCGGCGGTATTTTATCCGGCAGCGTCGCAAAGCATCGCGAATGCCCCCTGGAGCTTCGTCGTCTTCGTTCTCGTGGCGCTCGCCCTGGATGGGTTCGACGGCCACCTGGCGCGCCGCTACGAGCAGGTTTCCGATCTCGGCGCCCGTTTCGACATGGAGATCGACGCACTGCTGATCCTCTGCCTCTCGGCCGCCGCCTTCTTCCTGGGCAAGGCGGGAGCCTGGGTCCTGCTGATCGGCCTCATGCGCTATGGATTCGTGCTGGCGCAATATCCCGTGCCGCGCCTTGCCGGGGAACTCCATCCCACCCTGCGGCGCAAGCTCGTCTGCGTCGTACAGATCGCGGCCTTGTGCGCGATCCTCTTGCCATTCGTCACCGCGCCCGTAAGCTCCTGGCTCGCGGCCCTTGCGCTGCTGCTGCTCTCCTATTCCTTCGCGGTCGACTGCCTTTACCTGCTGAGCGGAGCCGGGGAGGAGGAGGAGTGACCATGTTCGCCAGGATCGACACGGCAATCGGCGTGACGCGTTCGCTGCTGATCTATTACGGCCAGCCTTGGCGGCGCCGGGCGCTCGGGCGCTTTTACCGGAACCTGGTCTCGCCCGGCGATCTCGTCTTCGACATCGGCGCCCATGTCGGCAGCCGCAGCAGGACCTTGGTCGCGCTTGGCGCCGAGGTCGTGGCGGTGGAACCGCAACCGGTATTCGCCGACATGATCGAAATGCATCTTGCCGGCAGGCTGAAAGGCTTCGAGCGCGTAGCAGTCGGCGCGGTCGAAGGCGAGGCGACCCTGCATATTTCGAGCCGTCACCCGACGGTGACCACCATATCGGACCGCTTCATCGACGGCGTCGGGCAGACCGAGGGCTTTCGCCACGTGGTATGGGACAGCGAGGTCGGGATCCCGATGACCACGCTCGACCGGCTGATCGAGAAATACGGCCTGCCCAAATTTTGCAAGATCGATGTCGAGGGTGCCGAGAGCGAGACACTACGCGGTCTTTCCCTTCCGATCCCATTGATCGCCTTCGAATATATTCCGGCCATGCCGCAGGTCGCACGCGAGGCGATCAACCGGCTCGGCCAACTCGGGAACTATCGCTTCAGGCGGGTGATCGGCGAGAGCCATCGTTTTGTCGATACCGAGTGGAAGGACGCGGATGCGCTGCTTGCCGACCTTGAAAAGCTGACGCCGAGCAGCCCTTCGGGTGACATCTACGCCCGGCTGACACCGTGACACCGGCCGACATGTCAGCGCCTGCGCCCGAGCCCGCCGGTCAGCGAGAATGCCAGCACGACGAGGCCCGGAAGCGCGGTGCCGGCCAGCGAAAAGATTCCGTAGAGCAGGCTTGCCGCCACCCCTTCGGCGCCGGAGAAGCCGAAGAACGGCCAGAGTGCCGCCGCGGCAGCTTCGCGCGTGCCCCATCCGCCGATTCCGACCGGCACAAGCATGGTCAGCAGGCAGAGCGGAACGGCGGTGACGGCGGCGATCAGCGGCAGCGTGGCGCCGACGGCATCGGAAGCCAGCAGGAAGGTCGCCACATAGGTGCCGACGATCAGAATGCTGAGCCCGGCCTGCATGCCGAGAGCCCCGTCTTGCAAGAAGGCCGCCGCGAGATCGGGCCCCAGACGGCCGAACCGGACCTTCAGAGGCTTGCGCAGCCAGCCGGCGACCGTCGCGCATACGGCTACGATGGCCACGGCGATCCAGGCCAGCGGCGAAGGATCGACGGGCATGGCATCCGGCAGCAGGATTGCCCAGGCGGCAAGGCCGAGGCAGGTCAGAAGGAAGAAGGCGAACTGGCCGGAGAGGCGTTCCAGCACCACGGCGGTCGCCGCGCGCTTCCAGCCGCCCGCCTGCTCGTCGCCGCTGCGATAGGCCCGGGCGGCATCGCCGGCAATGCCGCCGGGCAGGATCTGGTTGAGCACGCCGCCGAGGTAGTATTCCCGGATAGCGACGGACGCCGGGATGACATGGCCGAGGCGCGCGGCGGTGAAGCGCCAGCGCAGCGCCGACAGAACGATCTGTACCTGGACGACAGCCAGGGCCACGATCACATGTCCCGGCGGCACTCGACCGAGCGCATCGAGCACGCCGGCCGGATCGACGGTGGAGATCACGACCGTCAGGAGCAGGAGGCCGGCGCCTATGGCGACCCTCTTCAGTTTGCCCATGGCTGGCTCAAGTCAATTGAAAGGTTGCAAGCGGCGCGCCGATGGTCTGATCTGCGGGCGAGAGGGTGAGGCGTATGACGTGGCTGACTATCGACGAGGGGACCGGGCAGGTTCGCGGGTGGAAGGCCGGCCTTGCCGTGCTGGTCTTCGTCGTTATCGGTTTTGCCGCGTGCACGATGCCGGACAGTCCTGAAGGCTTCCATGTCGAGGCCCTCCTGCGCCTGCCGCTCGAACTGCCGCTGGTCGCGCTCGCCCTGTTGCTGCTGCCCGGGCGACTGGCCCTGGCCGCGGCGCTTCTTGCCACGATAACAGTCCTTTGTCTCCTGTTTCTGAAACTGGCCGATATCGGCGTCATCTCGGCCTTCCAGCGGCGGTTCAATCCCTATCTGGATCTGAAGATGATGTTCGATGGCTGGAACATGCTTTCCGGCGCGATCGGCACGGCTGCCGCCGCTGGTGCAATGCTGCTGGCAATCGCGGCCCTCGCGGTGCTGGTATGGCTCTTCTGGCGGGCATGCCGGGGCATGATCCGGCTTCATCGATCCGCCGGCCGGATATCCGTTGCCGCCTTCTCCATCGCGCTTGCCGGTGGGCTGGCGCTCCTCGGAGCGAGTTCCTTCGGCATGGCGCGGAGCGTCGCTGACCTGCGCGTCGCCGCCTATCTCGGCGAGCGGCTTTCTCTGGTGGCTCAATCTGTCGCAGATATCAGAGCATTCGAGGCCGAGCTTGCCGTCGCGGATCTGCCCGCCGAAGGCGACACCCGTTTTGCCCGCATCAGGGGCCGCGACGTGATCCTGGTCTTCGTCGAATCCTATGGGAGGAGCGCTGTCGAGGACCCGCGCTATGCCGGGCTGATCCGGCCGCGCCTTGATAACGTCGAACGACAGCTTCGAGAAGCTGGCTTTGCCGCGGCAAGCGGCTGGGTGCGTTCGCCGACCGTCGGCGGGCTGAGTTGGCTTGCCCATGGAACATTGCTCTCCGGCCTGCGGGTCGACAGCCAGGCGCGCTATGACAGGCTGATGGCCAGCGATAGGCCGAGCCTCAACCGGCTGTTCCGCGCGGCCGGCTGGCGAACGGCGGCTGTCATGCCGGCTATAACGATGGATTGGCCAGAAGCCGCCTATTACGGCTATGACCAGATTCTGGCGGCCAGGGATCTCGGTTATCGCGGCAAGCCCTTCAACTGGGTGACGATGCCGGACCAGTATACGCTTTCCGCCTTCGAGCGCCTTTCGCGCCGGCCGGCAGCGGGCGGTGATCGGCCGGTCATGGCCGAAATCGCACTGATTTCCAGCCATGCGCCCTGGACGCCGGTGCCGAAGATGATCGACTGGGATGCGGTCGGTGACGGCACGGTCTTCGACAGCCAGGCCGAAAGCGGCGATATGCCAGCGGTGGTCTGGGCCGATCACGACCGTGTCCGTCGTCAGTATGCCGAAACCATCGATTATTCGCTCCAGGCGCTGGCGGGCTACATGCTGCACTACGGCCGGGATGCTGTCTTCGTGATCCTCGGCGACCACCAGCCGGCGGCGCTGGTCACCGGCCCGGGTGCCTCGCGGGCCGTTCCCGTACATGTCATCAGTCGTGACCTCGATCTTGTCGGAAGATTCATCGCCGATGGCTTCGATGCCGGCATGACGCCGTCGCAGCAAGGGGCGGAACCGCCCATGGATCGCCTTCGCGAACGCCTGATTGGGCATTTCAGTTCTCCCTGACGCCCTCATCAAGGGCAAATAACGCGGGCCAAGGCCTGCGCATTACATGATCGTGCGTCCGAACGGGTGTGACGCGCATAACAGGGGCTCCCACCGGATTTGAGGCTCTATGGGCTCACAGGCCGCGAGGACTGGTCTCGCGGACCGGATGCAACAGGGAGAGCCCTCTCATGGGTACGCCGCAGCCGCATAATCAGGCTCTCGACACGCGGATCCGCGAGGATCGCTTCACCACCTTGGTGAAGGACAAAGCCGAACAATTTCCCTGCTGGCGCAACCTTGTCGCTTCGATTGCCGAAGTGGAGCGCGGCGAACACGGCAAACAGGGTTTCGATGCCACGGTCAGGGCGCATGATCTTGGCAGGCTGCATATCGCATCTTTGCGCGTCGATGCGATGAGGTATCGCCGCACGCCACAACTGATCCGGCGCAGCAGGGTCGATCACTGGCAGCTCGCCTTGCGCCGCAGCGGTTCGGAATTCAGCAGTTCGAGCGGTCACGTCCTGCGCAGCTCCGCCGGCAGCCTGGAACTACGTTCGCTGACCATGCCGTCCATCGCCCATTCCACCGCCGGCGAGACAATCTGCATCTGGTTGAAGCGCGACAATTTCGCCGCCATGGCCGGCAGTCTCGACGCCGCCAGCCACAGGCCGATCCAGGGGCCGATGAAGAATATCATGCAGGAATTCATCCTGACGCTCGAACGCTATCGATCGACGCTCACCCACCGGGATGTGCCCGCGGCCGTCGGCTCGCTGACCGCCCTTCTCGGCGCTCTCGTCAAGCCGACGCAGGACGGGTTCGAGGCGGCTGCGACGCCGATCGCCGCGAGCCAGCTGGCAATCGCCCGCAAATATGTCGACGCCAACCTCGCTTCGCCAACCCTCGGGGTAGGGGATCTGTGCCGGGCGCTGGGCGTCTCGCGCCGCAAGCTCTATTACCTTTTCGAACATTGCGGCGGCGTTTCGAGCTTCATCCGCGAGCGGCGGCTTGCCGCCTGCCACGCAGTGCTGGAGGACATTGCCGATGTCAGGCTGATCAGCACCATCGCCTACGACCACGGCTTTGCCGATCCGGCCCAGTTCAGCCGGCAGTTTCGCGCGCATTTCGGCTATAGCCCGAAGGATGCCCGGGAGTTTCGTCTGTGCGGGCACGTGATACAGCCCGGGGTGCCGAGCAGTTTCGCGCAATGGCTGCTGCAGGTGCAGAACCGCTGATGCCGGGGCCGGGCGGGCTCAGCCCCGTTGCGCGATCTCGGCCGCGGTCCAGACGGCGATATCGATTGCCTGTTCGCGGCCCCGGATGTCGATCCGTTCGAACCGCCGGCCATCCGCCATCAGGTCCTGCTGCAATCCGGCGGCCTGTACCAGGTCCGACGACAGGGCGAGCGCCGCCCCGCGAGATCGCACGGTCTCGACAAGCCGGCTCGCCACATTGACGCAATCGCCGGTCGCGGCGATCTGCTGGTGCTTGTCATGGCCGAGGCGGGAAAGCACGACGGGGCCGCAATGGGCACCAATGCGGACCGCGCTCGTTTCTGCCAGCCCCGCGCCAAGCAGCCAGTCGTCGATCGCGCGGACCAGGCAAAAAGCCGCGGAGACCGCATTGGCGGTATCCCGTGGGCCTGCATCCGGAATGCCGAAGCCGACCATCACCCCATCGCCCATGAAATCCATCACCAGCCCCTGCCGCCGCTCGCTTTCGTCGACCACGATCGTGTGGAAGGCCTTGAGCATATCGCGGGTCCGCCTCGGCCCCAGCCTTTCGCTGATGCCCGTGAAGCCCACGAGATCGACGAACAGGATGACGGCGTTCTGTTCGCGCGGTTCGAGCAGGAATGACGGATCCTCGGCGATGCGCCTGGCGAAGGTCGTGGACTGGAACTGCCCGAGGGCCGCCTGGGCAGAAGCCAGCCGGCGCATCCGGTAACGGTCGAAGGCCTGCCTGGATATGGCGGTCGCCAAGACGGGAGGCAGGCTTACCGCGAGCGGCAGCGCACCGCTCAGCCAATAGAACTGGCCGTAGGCGAGCGTGACGGCCGCAAACCAGCCAAGGAGAATGGCGAGATAGGTGAGCGAGCCTGCCGCCAGCGGCATCAACGCCATGGCGGCGATCGCCGTCAGGGTGACGAGCATTGCAGCCGCCCCGTCGATCCGGCGGACCATGCCGTCGCGCCGCAGCGCCGACCCGTCCAGCAGGTTGGACATGCCGGTCGCCAGCACCTCGACGCCGGGCAGTATCTGGTCGAAGGGCGTGGTGAAGCGATCGCCGACACCAGTTGCCGTCACCCCGAGCACCACCAGTCGGCCTTCAAGTGGCCGCCCGGCATCCTCGTCCTTCAAGATATCCAGAGCACCGATCGTGCGGATCGTTCCGCCGGGTCCGTAATAGTTGAGGGCGAGATGCCAGCCGAGGTCGAGTGATGTCACGGCCTGTCCGATCGTCAGGCCGCTGGCGTTCAACACGGGTTCCTGACCGGAATAGAGCGCGGCCGCGCGCAGGACGATGGAAGCCTCCGGGCCGTCCGCCGTCCGGAACAGCATGGGAATTTGACGCGGTGTGCCGCCGGCGTCCGTCACGACATTGACGAGTCCGAGTTCTGCGACGGTCGCAAAAAGCGGAAGCGGCATCAGCACCTCCTTCGCGGCCGGTACGTAGCCGATACGGGCCTCCTTTTCGGAAAACCTGGCCGCGCCGGCGATCACGACCGGAATGCGGGTCAGCGCCGCGGCCAGCGCGGCGTCCGCGTCCGGTTCGCTCGGCTGGAGAAGCAGCATGTCGATCGCAAGCGCGCGCGCGCCGGCGTGGCCGATCCTGTCGATCAGATCCGCCAATTTCCGCCGGTCGAGCGGATAGCGGCCGGCATCAAGAACCGTCGCGTCATCGATCGCCACGATCGCAACTTCGACCGGCGCATCCCGTCCTCCGACCAGACTGCCCCTGAGGTCGAGAAGGACGGTTTCCATCCGGTCGATCAGGCTCGCGGAACCATCGATATGGTTCATTCCCAGCAGTCCGGCCCATAGTCCGCCGATCGCCAGGGCGATCCACCAGACCGGCAGGCCTGTCCTCATCGCGCGAAGCGAGCCATGAGGCGGGCGGCGCGTTCCTGGCCCCACACTCTGGAGACAAGTGGCTGGCCGGCCGTGGCATCCGTGCCCTCGCCGGGGCCCAGGACGACGGTCTGCGAGCCATCCGGCAGGGAAACCGAAACCTCGCCCTCGATGACAAAGACCGAGGTGGTGTCGGCCGTGACATCGACGACATAGGCGGTACCCCGCACGGCGGCGATGGCGTGGGGCGTCAGGATCTGAAAGGCGCCGCTGCCGGGCTCGACCTCGATCAGCACGGCCTTGTCGGACACGGTGGCCGAGGCCGCTCTCGTTCGTCCGGCGTCCTGCGGGATTCCGAGTTGCGCCGCAGCTTCGGCTTCCAGAACAAGACCGTTGGCGCAACGATAGACAAAACGTGGGGGATCAGGACGTTCTTCGCGCTGGCAGGAGGAGGACTGCTGAGCTGTCGCCATCGAAACGATCGAAAGGAAAATGGCCAGGGTGGCCAACATTCTTGCGACAAAGATGGATTTCACGGGAAGTCCCTGAAGTTGCTTCGATCGAATGCCCGTTTATCCGGTTGCAATTCGGCAATGTCAATTTAGGTGTAACGAGGAAACCGATTGAACCATCTTCGGAGCGGAACGACACGGATGAATGACCGCGGCATAGACAAGGAAAAGCTGCTTGCCCAGAGTCTGATATTCCAGGCCCTGGATACACAGGCTCGCAGGGATCTGGCCTCTTTTGCCCATATCACGCGCCATGTCGCCGGCGAGGTGATTTTCCAGATGGGCGCGCCGGGCCAGAGCATGATGGCGATCGCGGAAGGCACGGTCCGGGTGGAGGTCGTGACACCGAGCGGGCGCGACGTGACCCTGAGTGATCTTCGGCCCGGAGACATCTTCGGCGAGATCGCCCTGCTCGACGGCGGCGAACGGTCCGCCACGGTTCGCGCCCTCGGGTCCTGCGCGCTGATCGTGCTCGAGCGCCGCTCGTTCCTCGACGTGTTGCAGCGCAATCCGGATTTCTCGATCCGGCTGATCGAGTTGCTCTGCCAGCGGGTCCGGCGCTCCGACGAGCGGATGATGGAAATTGCCTTCCTGGATCTGCCGACCCGGCTCGCGCGCCTTCTGTTGCGGCTGTCGGTGACGTCGCCCGCCAGCCCGGCGTCTCCCCTGTCACGCCTGTCCTTGTCCCAGGCGGATATCGCGAAAATGATCGGCAATAGCCGGGAAAACGTCAACCGGTGCCTCAAGAGGTGGGAGGAGGCACGCCTTGTCGATCTCAAGGATGGCTGGCTCATCCTGCGTGACAGGGCTGGGCTCGAGGCGCTGGCTGACGCCAATTGAACCCAGCCTAGTTCCCTCGAAACGACAGGAAAGGTGAATGAACCATTTGTCCTGATTTCGGAACCCAGGAGTGGAAGACCTCCGACATGGTGGAGGCCGACATGACCTCGGATGGTCGGATTGCCGCGTCTTGTCGGCGCCGTTCGAATCCACCCGGTTCCGGAGAGGGGATTTTTGATGAGACTGCTGTCAGCCCTGCTGATCGCCCTGTCGATCGTGGCGGCGCCGTTCGCCTGGCATTTCGCCCGGAACCATTTCACGTCTCCACCCGCTCCCGCCTCCGTCGAATTCGACACGACGAAAATGGACGTTGAGATCGGTTCCCTGCGGCAAGAGGTGGCTGAACTGCGCAATCGCATCGACGGACTCGATGCGCGAACCTCGCTTGGCCTTGTCGGCGCGCAGCGAGAGACGGCGCCGGAGCCGGAGGTCGCCATCGCGTCTGACAGCCTCAAGGATTCCTTCGCCCAGGTCGTGCTGATCGCCGACAGGCGTTCGGCCAATGAGGGGCTGACGGTCCCGACGCCGTCCTTTCTCCAGGATCTGCTCGGCCTTCCACGAGAAAACCTGACGGATGATTGCCAATCGGCAACCAATCCGAAGCTGGCCGAATTGCTTTCGACCGAGAATGTCGGTCCGATCGACGTGCGCATGCTACGTCCCGCACTCATCTCGGCGCGTCAGGTCTTCGCCAATGTGAAACTGTTCGAACCGGAGCTCTATGCACGGATCAAGAGCGCGGGCTCACTCTGTGTGCGATTGATCCGGGGTTCGACGAGTTCCGCTTCAGCCCACGCCTATGGTCTGGCCATGGATATCAACATCGACGGCGTGCTCGATACGCTCGCCGACGACAAGACGCAGCTCGGACTGATCCTGCTCGCCGATTTCTTCAAGAAGGAAGGCTGGATCTGGGGTGCCGGCTTCAGCCGCGAGGATTCCATGCATTTCGAGGTGAGCCGCGAGAAGCTGGAGCAATGGCGGCGTCTGGGCGAAATCTGACTCCGGTATGGCCGCGCCAGCATTTCCTTGAAGAGGTACACGACGTTCCTCGCTTTGTGAACCTTTCCGCATTCTGCCGCCACTCACCAGTATTATCAACTTTTGCCGTAAAGGCGGCCAACAAGGCGAGAATGCAATGAAGAGATATGGCAAAATCAGGTATCCCGACAGGGCCTTTGACGTCATCAAGGACCAGGAGATGGCCTCAGTTCTTTATCAGTTCCTCAAAAGCGAATTGTCTGAGGGGAATATCCTGTTTCTGATGTCTCCGTTCAAACCCAAAACCCTTTACTTAAACTTCCTGAAGGATGGATCGCCCCATTCACTTAACGTCCAAAGTGCAATTCTCAAAAGGGCCAAGGAACTTGGTGAACAGGAGTTGTGGGAGGACCCGCGCTGGGATTCAATTGTCAAGGAAGCCAGATACGTTGTTGCGGATCTAATAGAGGGCAATGCTTTGGCGTACCGCTTCTGGCAGTCGGAAGAGTTCCTCGAATACCACGAGAAGAAAGGTGGAAATAGGGAGGATAAGCTCGTTTCGCCTGTAGAGGAGGCCGCTGAGGAGCTCCATTTCAAGAGCCATGAACTGCTCGACGCCTATATCAAGGCCTATAAATTGAAGGGGGAAGATGCAACACTGACTGTTGCCACGAAGCTCTTGCGATCCGAGCGTACGGTCATGAGTGTCACCGATTTCAACAGGTTTCTGATCGACCGCGGTCTCATGTCGGCGTCGAAGCCAAGTTCAAAGCCAAAACCCGCTACGGACGAGGAAGTGCCGCCACCGCCGCAGCGGATCGAACTCGATCTGAAAAAGCTGAAGCAATGCGGCTTCGACAATGTTGGCGGCGTCATCATTCAGGAACGGTGCCAGGAGATGATCGAATGCTACCTGAACAAGGATAGACAAAAGGCGATTGCCATTTATGAGAAGATCTTGAAAGCGGAGCCCAAGAACAGCAAATTGCAGACGACACCGTTTGTCGATCTCATCAAGCGTTTCAAGGAAAAGAAGGTCTACAAGGACTTGGCGAAGCAAGGCTGACTCTTGGCGCAGCAAACGCATCACAATTAGCAAATTCCCACGGGAGCAGAGCTGCGCAGCCAGTTTTGCTCCCGTCTTCTTTTGTTTGTTTTCAACAGCTACAGCTGCCGCACATGTCGAACGGCTCCATGTCGATCGCGAACTGTAGCGATGCGTGAAGCGCCAGGACCATGTTGAGGAAGGGCCCGATGGCGAGTTTCGGCGGTGCGAAGTTGGCCGCGAAAGCGCCCGCGGTCTGGCCGGCCACGGCTTCGCCGAGACGGATATCCTCCATCGTAGGCAGCAGGTCGAGCTTCGCATTCAGCGCCAGCGCGAGTTCCGGTGTGGGGAACGGCAGTTGGAAGCCTCTCCACATCGACAGCATCGTTTCGATCCGCCCGAGCTTGGCTGGCGAGAACGCGTCAGGACCGAAAGCTTCCTCGATCTTCGCCAGCGATTCCAGCACCATGGCGAGTTTCATCAGCAGTGGCATGGGAATGATCAGGCTGGGCGGGGCGAGGCTCGCCATGCCCTGCAGCCGGTTGTTGAGGGCGGAAACCGCGCCGGGATCACCAAGGGGCGGCAGGTCCAGCATCTCGCTCATCTGCATGATCGTCGGCAGGCCGGCGACGATCTTCGCCATCCTCAACTTCAAGGGGGAGAGCGCGAATCCGAAGTTGGGAATGGTCGAAGACGAGGCCGGGAACGTATCGACCACGAACGGATCGATGCCGAGTGCCTGCAGGTCGAGAACCAGCCGGGCCACCAGCGCATAATTGACGAGCGGCTGCATCTTCAGCGTCGTCAGCCATCCGAGCCTTGGCCAGACATTGCGCGCGATGCTGTTGGCCGCCTGCTCCATTTGCATTTCCAGCTTCGGCAGGTCGTCGAGCGCGAATGTGCCGGACATCAGCGACAGCATCATGGCTATCTGTCCCAGCGGTCCACCGCCGAAATCGAGATTCGGGAGGGTTTCCGGCTGGAATCCGGAGGCAATCTTCATGTCGAGCCGGCTCGCGGGCTGCATGCCGGGGATGGCCAGCGCAAGCTTCATTGTTAGCGGCGCCGTCGGCAGGACCGGCATGATGCCCCAGTTGAACCGGTTGCGTGCGCTGTCGGCAGGGACGGTGCAGAAGCAGGACATCGCCGCTCAGGCCTCTACGACGATAACGGAAATATTGTCGACGGCTCCGCCCTTGAGAGCGATCTCTATCAGTTCCTCGGCAAGGACGTCGATCGGCCGTTCCAGGAGATGACGGCGCAGGACATCGAGGCCGGCATATTTTGAAAGGCCGTCGGAGCAGAGCAGGAAAATATCACCCGGACGGATGTCGCCTCGCCGCTTGTCGATTTCCAGCGTTTCGCCGACGCCGATGGCACGGGTGATCTGGTTCGCCTGGGGATGGTTTTCAGCCTCGTCCCATGTGAGAAAGCCGTGCTCGACCAACTCACCGACAAACGAATGATCGGTGCTGATCATTTCAAGTTCGCCTTCGCGCAGGCGATAGAGGCGACTGTCACCGACCCAGAAACACATGAAGTGCTGTTCGGAAAGCAGCAGCACGACCACGGTCGCCCCGATCAAGCCGCTTTCGCGCCGGTTAGCCTCGATGCCGATCAGCCGATGCGCCTCATGCAATGCCTTGCGGGCCTCCTGCATGGTCTCGGCGGGGTCGAGATCGGCGGGCAGGCGATCCAGCAGCTCGGTGATCGCCTGGCTGGCGAAATCGCCCGCGGCATGTCCGCCCATTCCGTCGGATACGGCCCAGAGCCCGATATCGGGTCGGGCGAGGATGGCGTCTTCATTCACCTTGCGGACAAAGCCGACATGGGTCCGAGCGCTGTGGCGCCGGATTGTCGTGGCGGAATTTGCGGTCATCGTGAACCTCTCCATCGGCTCAGTCGTGGAAAACCCACCGGGGGCTGTGAATATCGAAAAGCGCGGTCGCCTCGTCAGATCCGGATGGTAATTGCCCTGTCAGGAGGAGGCGGTTTGCTCCCATGACAGTCGATATGAAGATTGACGCCGGCTTCGGGATTGCGCGCGTGGCAAGCGCGAATTCCGGGCTGTCATCCGTGACGATCGCCCCGGCTGAGCCGATCGTCCCGGACCGGGCCACGGCTGGCGCCCCGGGTGGTGGAAGCCCGGCCAACGCGTCCTTCAGGAAGGACAGGGAAGAGCCATCCTCGAGCATGGCGAGAGCTGTCTCTTCCAGCGGCGCGAAAATCGGTTCGAGGGCCCGATAGGCGGACCAGACCGGGGCATCGAGCTCCACCGCCAGACAGAGCGGATATTCGCGACCGACCCGGTCGACGCTCGGCATCACGATGCCCGCCACCGCGTGCGATCCGGTCATTCCAGGCGAGAGGGCGAAACGCCAGATCGGCGCGCTGAAATAGCATTCCCGCCAACGCTCGCCCAGGACCTCCCGCCCCGTGGTCAGCAATGTCTGCATCCACGCATCCCAGGCGACGACGAATTGCGGTGAGAGGCCGGAGCGAACGAAATCGCCGACGCAGGGAACTTTCCCATACCAGCCATAGTTCATGCCGGCTTCCATCACAGCGAGCTCGGGCACTTGAAGCTGCCGATCGCCGAACCCGTGAACGGATTGAGCGCGGAACCGGCTCTCAGCTGAAAGATCGCGATCCTGCCGCCGAGATTGAAGACCACGCGATTGCGATCTGAGACGTTCGTCCGCCGCACCTCGGCCGTGTCAAGAAGCCGGAACCAGGACCAGGGGCCGTCACGCTGGATGGCGTTTTCGATATCGGTGCGGGCGGGGGAAAAGGACACCCGCGTGCGCCCGCTGTTCTGGCCGGGCCATGTGAGAGGCGTGACCTGCGGCGGACCGTGAGCATAGGTGACCGGCTGCCCCTCGATCTCCACCACGACCTGCTCGACATTGGGATCGAGCGCGACCGGGGTGACGTCGAAGGTGATCGACGGCAGGCCGGGCGCCACGAAGAAGCTGTCGCGGATCTCCGATGCCTTCTGGAACTGCGCGATGACGGCGTCGGATATGCCGATATCGACGCCGTTCACTCGCCTCAACCGCCAGGGGTTCGAGGTCGTGTCGACGAATTGGGCCATGTTGTCGTTGAAGAATTTGTCGATCAGTCCGTTCGGCGCGAACAGCCGGCCGAAATCCTGGAGGGCCACATCGGCCTCGCCCTGACGGTTGAAGGGATAACGGCCGTCGATCGCACGCGTGCAGAAGGGCAGGACCTGACCTTGCCATTTGGCATTGATATCTGCGCGTGCCCCGCCGACGGCTGCTCCCGACGAGGCCGTGACGATCTGGGAGGCCCAGCGCTGCAGCGGATTGGGCAGGAGCGTGATGGCGGCCTGAAGCTCGGCCACGGCGCCGGATCCCTGGCCGGCGATCGCGGCGCCGGTATTCTGGCCGAGCGATAGCCGGTTGAGCTCTCCGAAGACGTCCGCCATGCGCTGGATGATCCGGTCCAGCTCGGACTGGGCACCATCGGCGCCGGCAACAAGCTCGTGCAGGCTGCGGAAGCGATCCTCGACGAAGCGTCCGGGTGCCGCGGTCTGGACGTCGGTCGGCACGGCTGAACTCAGCGCCTCGACGATTTGCTGCCCGCCGGCATCCAGCTTCGAGATGGCCTCGCCGCGCGCGAGGTCGGTTACGGCGGAAATCGCGTTTCCGGCCACCGCCTCCGCACCCGGCAGGACCGTCAACCGGGTTTCCTTGCTTACCGCCTGCAGCACGTTGCGGATCGGCGATGTCGGTCCCGAGAGGATGTTGATGACCTGGGTCGCCTGGCCGAGATTTTCCATCGGAATGATATCGACATCGGCCAGAAGCTCGTCATAGCGGGCGACGTAGTCGTTTTCGTAGAGGGCGAGGATATCCTTGCCGAGCCGGGCCAGAATTTCCGGCGTCACCTCGTCCGCATGCGGGCCGAGGACCAGATTTTCGAACTGGACGCGATCGGAGACCGTGCCGAGCGACGGCAGGAAATACGTGTAGAAGCCATTCCGCGTATAGACGCCTTCCACGCCGGCGCTGAGCGGCTTGCCGGAGGGACGCAGCATGACGCGCGAGACGGCGGGGCCGCCGACATCCGTGATGCGGAAAGGCTCGAGCGCTGCGGCCGCCGGCGCCTTGACCAGGCTCCGATAGACCCGTTCGGCGATCGGCGTCTCGGCCAGCAGCAGCTGGATCTGTTCGACCAGCGGACCGTTAAGCCCGATCTTGCGCATTGGCTGGTTGACCAACTCGTCGAGATGACCGAGCAGTTCCTGCTGCACCTCGTCCTGTCCCTTGAAGGCGATCGCCCAGTCGATCTGCATCCATTGCCGGACGGTATCGGCATCCATCGGGCCTTGCAGGCCCAGCATCTGGTAGACCTTGAGCGCCTCGAACAGGAACTCGGGATTGTTGATATTGGACTGCATCTGCTCTTCGAGGCGGAAGAGGAGACGGGGCAGCATCATGCTGTTGAGCGCGCTGCGATAGGTCTGCGCGGACTCGGTGCCGACTGCGTCACCCTGGTAGAGGCCGAAGGTCAGTTCGAGCGGCGCTTCGGGATCGCTTGCCGCGGGATTGCCGGGCAGGTCGCGCAGGAGGTTGAGGGCTGGCACGATGGCCGGCAGATCGGCATCGGCGATCGGGTTGCCGGGAATGCCGCTGGCGAGCTTGCGGAACTCGTCGACCTGGGCGGTGGCGCCGGAGATCAGGGCCAGGTTTCCGACGAAGCTGTTGGTCCAGAGCGCGGTGGCTCCGAACAATGCCAGGATGCTGGCGGCGATGGCGCCGCGCTTGACCCAGCGATAGCGCCGCTCGACCGCGTCATCGTCTGAGACCAGCCCTGCCTCACGGAAGATCACGGTATTCATCAGCCGCGTCAGGAAATAGCTGCGTCCCTGGCCACGGCCGGTGCCGATGGCCTGCCGGCCGATGCCGAAGGTGCGGGCCATGCCCATCATCAGCCGGTCGATCGGCGTGCCTTCCTGGGTGCCGGAGGTGAAATAGACACCCCGCAGGAACTGGTTGTCCTCGAAGCGGCTGTCGTGGAAGATGTCGCCGAGGAAGCTTTCGGCCACGCCGCGAAGCGAGGCGATCTGCGCGGGGAAACCGGCGATGAGGCTGCGGCGCTGATAGTCGGTCTCGGCCTGCATCCGCTCCAGGCTGCGATTGGCGAGCTGTGACAGCAGCTGTTCGAATTCGGCATTGAACGAGGCAAGCGCCTTGTCGGTGGCCTCTGCGCCCTTTTCATAGGGAAGGGTGAAGCCCCAGACCTGTTCGCGCTCGTCGGATCCGAGATTGTCGAAGAACTCCTGGAAGCCGGCGATCAGGTCGGCCTTGGTGAAGAGGATATAGACTGGAAAGCGGACGCCGAGGCGCTCGCGCAATTCCTGCAGGCGGGAGCGGATCGCCTGGGAATGGGCGCGCCTTTCCTGGTCGTCCAGCAGCGACAGGTCGGAGAGACTGATGGCGACCATGGCGCCGTTGATAGGTTGGCGGCGCCGATGCTTCTTCAGCATGTCGAGAAAGCCGGTCCAGGCCATGGCGTCGGCATCGCGATTGCTGTCCTGCGTGGTGTAACGGCCGGCGGTGTCGAGAAGCACCGCCTCGTTGGTGAACCACCAGTCGCAATTGCGGGTGCCGCCAACCCCGCCGATGGCGCTCTTGCCCATGCGCTCGGCAAGCGGAAACTGCAGGCCCGAATTGACGATCGCCGTCGTCTTGCCGGCGCCCGGCGGGCCGATGATGATGTACCAGGGCAGTTGGTAGAGGTAGCGCGAGCCGAAACGGCCGCCGAGCTTGGAATTGCGCAGGAAGCCGAGCGCCTCGGTCATGCGCTTGCGCACTTCGGAAAGCTCTGCCGCGACGGCGCCGTCATCGGCTTCAGTCGTTGGGGCGGCGGCATTGCTGGCGATCGCATTGGACATCTGGCGATCCTGCGAGCGGCGACGCAGCAGGATGACGAGAATGGCGATGATCGTGACGGCGGCAAGGCCGGCGATCGCGATCAGCCGGTTGGCCGGCCTGTCGAACGGGCGGACATCGCCGATCGCCAGAAGCGGGCCGAGCAGCCAGACGGTGACCGCCAGGATCATGCTGAAAAGGATCAGCACTCCGATCGGGCTCAGGAGGTGGGAGCGGATGGTGCGGAACATGGCTCAGCCTGCCTTCACTAGAATGACTTCGATGCGGCGATTGGTGGCACGACCCTCGGCCGTGTCGTTCGACGCCAGCGGCTCCTTGTCGGCGCGTCCCTCGGCCGTGATGCGGCCCTTGTCAGTCAGCGTGCCGGAAATCCGGCCCATCACGGATTTCGCCCGGGACAGGGAAAGCTGGAGATTGGAGGCGAAGCGCGCGGACTTGATCGGAACATTGTCCGAATGGCCGGCGACGATGATGCGACCTTCCTCGTCGTTCAGCGCCTTGGAGACCCGGTCCATGATGTCGCCGAACCGTGGCTCGAGCTGGTCCGAGCCGGACGGGAACATGCCGTTGCCGGTAATCCTGATCGTCAGCGTGTTGCCAGTGCTCGCCACGGATACCAGGCCCTCGTCGATCTCGGGTTTCAGGAAGGAGGAAACGGCCTCGACGGTCGAAATCTCCTGTGGTGCCGGCGGTGGCGGCGGCGGCGGTGGTGCCGGGCGCGAGAGCTCGACCGGTCCGTTGACGTCGAGGGAGGTGATGAGCCCGCTCAGCCGGTTGGTGTCGCCGCCCAATGCAAAGGAGAAACCGAAGAAGATCAGGCATGTCATGGCCAGCGTGGCGCCCGCGGTGATCCAGACGGGTGTCCAGGCGGACAGCATGCGGTGAGCGATATCGGCGCCCCTCCAGCGGATGGACAGATCAGGCTCGACCGGGCCGCGATGGGTCCGGATCAGCCTTGCAAGGCCATCGCGGATTTCCAGGTGCTTTTCGGCCCCGCGCGGGGCGACGCGCAGGCGGCCCTCGAAGCCGAGGCTCAGGCAGACATAGAGGAATTCCAGCATGTCACGGTTCTGCGAGGGGGCTGCCTCGAAGCGCGACAGCAGTTCATAGAAACGATCGCCGCCATGGGTCTCCTTGTGGAACGTGCCAACCATGCTCTGCAGCGCCCAGACGCTCTGGCCGCCCCAGGGCGTGTTCAGCACGACGTCATCAATCGTCGCGCAGATCGCGTAGCGGGCGGCGACAACGGTCTGGGCCGGCACGCCGGCCTGCAGGGCGGCGTTCTCGAAATTGCGGATCTCGGTCACGACGCTTTCGCGCAGGGCCGCCGGATCGGAATGCTGTGCGCGGTTACGGATGCGGGCGACAAGTGAGAACAGTGTCGAGGCGGCGGCGTTGAGCGGGTTCAGGCCTGTCGAGCCGGCGCCGACCGGCACGTTCTGGGCATCCGCGCTCGCAGGCGCCGAAGCGGAACCGTAACCGGACGAAGGAGCCGGCATGGCCGCAGGCCCGGGACCGGGCTGCGATGCCTGGTCCGGAGGGGGCATCGGCGTCGGGGCCGCGGGTCGGCGACCGGCGGGATTGGGTCGGATGACCGTCTTGTCCGTGTCGAACGGTTCGGCAAAGGGGTCGTCACGGTTCATGGGTTGCTCCTCGGGGGGCAGGGCTCAGCGGATGGCCCAGAGTTCCATTTCAAGATCGGGAAAGTCGCCGGAGACATGCACGGCCAGCCCGCCCGACGTCGTCATCTGCTTCCAGGACGGACCTGTCGTATCGAGCTCGAAGTAGACGACGCCGGCGTGGTAGGGCACCTGGCGCGGAGCCACGGGCAGCGGACGCAGCGCGACGCCCGGCAGCGCGGAGTTGACGAGCTGGCGGATATCCTCGACGGGACCGAGCTTGGCCTGGGTCGGAAAGTGACGCCTGACGGCCTCCGGTGGCACGGCGGCCTTGGCGGCAAGCACGAAAGTCGCCGACGACAGCAGTCGCTTGTCGCTGATCAGGGCCACCGACACGCCGTATTTGCGCGGCTCGATCGGGATCAGGACCGCGTTCTGCTCCAGCACCGCGCTGAGGTACTGGCGCAGCGCCCGGAAGACCGGCTGGAACACATTGGTCAGGTCGTGATGCTGGTAGATCGGAAACTGGGGCGACAGTTTCTCGGGCGTCATGAACGTGGCGATCTCGCCGGCGAGCGAGGCCAGCGTCTGGAAGACCACCTGCGGATGCGCATTCTCGATGGAGACGAGGTGGCGGATCGCCGGCAAGGCCTTGTTGACGGACAGAAGCAGCAGGAAGTCTGTGATCTCGGCGACGCCCTTCGCCGTACCGTTCTGGTTCAGTCGCCCGGCCAGCGCCTCGGCGCGATGGCTCAGCAGACCTTCCAGCTCCCGCAGGAAGTCATGCAGCGGCGGCGCGGCGCGGGCATCGGTGCAGGTGGCGATGAAGGCGCGGTCGAGGATGATCTCGCGGTCCTGGCGCACCTCGATGATGCGCGCGATCGGGATGACGATCTGGTCCGAAAGATCGTCCAGATCGATCGCGAATTGAAGGCGCAACCTGGCGATCGCCATGCGCACGGCCCTGTTGTCGCGGCCCATGCTGTCGGTCACCTCGATCTCGTCGGGCCTGAACCGCGCCGCGGATTGCGGCGCCCCGGTCATGTCGACTTCGGCGGCGCCCTGCCGGCGGATCGGGATCGCCAGATAGACGACGGAATTCTTGACGCTGGCCGGGACTTCCAGCGCCGAAGGGTGATCGTCGGTGAGCGGTATCCGGAATGTCGTGCCGTCGGGCGTGAGGCCGGTGCAGGATTTCACGGCTATCTTGCCGAGCTTCAGCAATTCCTCGTCGAGCGTCAGCTCCCTGACGCCCCAGGCATAGGGCGCGACAGCCGAAGCGACGCCGGCAACCAGAGCCTCGACATATCGGTCATGCTGCTGGAAGTGATGGGGCTGGAGGAACAGCCCCTCCTGCCAGACGACCTTGTTTTCCCAGGACACGCTTGCGTTACTCCTTCAATGGCCGGTTCAGCGGATCGAAACGGACTTGCCGGAGACGACGATCCGGACATTGTCGGTAAACGGGCGAACATCGAGGAACTTCGCGCCATCGATATCGCGGAAGGCGGCGACCACGCCGATCGCCGCAGGCGCCGTCGGGAAGCTGCGGGTATTGTTGACTGTGCGGCCCGGAGCCAGCTGGAATTCGTCGACGGCGATCAGGTCGGCGCCGAGTGCGGCCTGGGGTGAATTGAAGACCGTGAAGAAGTCCGAAGTCCGGAAGGTTCCGCTCGAAGTGAGATAGTAAACCTTGACCTTCGCCGGCGCGCCGCCGTTCATGTCGTTCGTGCCGGCGATGGAGAGCTGGACGGTCGTCGCCGCTGGTCCGGTTGCGGCGCAACCGAAAAGGGCGAGGAATCCTGCCAGGGCGAATATTGAGCGGATGAGGGACATGGTCCGTTCCTTCTAGAGTTTGCGGAGTTGTGCTTGATAGGCCCGTGCGAATTCGCGACCGAAGGCGGACTGGAAGTCGTCTTCGGTCTCCTTCGCGATCTGGGCGTACATCTTTTCGTAGGCTTCCCAGTAACGGGCCTTCTTGCCGGCCAGCAGGCTGCCAAGCGTCGTTCCGGACTCGATGCGGGCCGACAGCTGATCGGGGCCGAGCCGCTGGAGCAGGTCCTTCAACGCCGCCTGCATGCCGGACATCATCGCCACTTCATGGGCGCGAATGTCGTTCAGCGCTTCGGCGGTGGCCGCGTCGGCATCAAGATAGCCACGCACCGTCGGGCGGATCATCGCCTCGATCGCCTGTTCCGGACTGATCGAGAATTTCAGCGGATTGTTGCCACTCGAGCCGATCATGGTGCGGTCCATGCGCATCTCGCTCTTGATCGAGGCGCGGGTCATCAGGATTTCCCGCATGCCGGTGACCATGGCTGCGAACACGCCGCCGAGCCGCTTCATGATGTCCTCCAGTTCGGCGGGAGGGATGTTCAGGTGGCTCGCGCCCGCGCCGGCGAGAAACGCCCGTGCCGCGGCATCGCCTGTCGCCGGCGACGTGGGCGTCGGAGGGACACTGGCCGCGGCCGGCTGAACCGGGGTGGCGGAAACCGAAGGGAAGGAAGGCGGAGGGGGCGGCGGCGCGAAAGCGGGAGCCGCCGGCGGTGGTTCGAATGCCGGAGGTGCGGGAGGTGCCGGCTGGGGTGCCGATTGGGCGGCGGGTTCCTGTGGCGCCGGGGCAAAGAGCTCGTCCCAGTCGTCCGGGATCGCCGAGGACTGAACGGCCGGAACGGCGAAATAGTCCTGCGATGTCGGGCGATGATCAGAGATGCTCGCACCTTGCGAAGGCGACGGCTGGCCGCCGAGGAAGCTGTCGGCACCAGGCAGCACCGCCGACAACGGGTCGTCGGGGAGAGCGGGGCTGTTCCAGGACGGGGCGCCGGCGACGGGAGCGCTCGAGCCGAGCAGGTCGTCGAGCGGGTCATGGCCCGGCGTCACCATGCCGGCCAGGAAGTCGTCCAGGCCGGACGTCGGATGCGCACCGGCGGATGGAACGGGAGCGATCACGCTGTCTGCGGCCGGTGGCAGCGGCTGTACGGCGCGAGCATTGTGCGCCGCAGCCGCGATCTCGACGGTCAACTCGAACGAACCGAGTTGGATCACGTCGCCATGGTTGAGCGGCGTGGGGATCGTGCCGAGACGTTCAGTACCATAGTTCAGAAACGTGCCGTTCGTGCTGATGTCGATGATGACATAGTCGCCATTGCGCTCCTCGAGCACGCAGTGGCGCTTGGACAGCTGGCGGTCCGGATCCGGCAGGGCGAGATCGTTTTCCTCGCCGCGCCCGATGGTCAGCGCGCCATTGACCATGTCGATCGTGTTGCGTCCATTGGGAAGCGTGCCCGAGGACATCAGTCGCAGTGTGAGACCCATGGCGCTATCCTCCCACCAGAACTGTGACGCAGCCCATGACGATCGCGCCGCCATGGGCGCAGGTGTCACCCAGCCGGGCCTGGGGCTTCTTGCCGGTCAGGACCGTGGCCGAGCCCTTGGCGATCATGTCCGGCGGACCGATGCAGACGGCCATGGCGGTTGCGGTCGCGGCCGGCATCTTGCCGATCAGCACGGTCGGGCAGGGCACGGCGATCGGGCCTCCCACATGCGGGATGACCCCGGTCAGCATCGGGCACACATGATTGTCGGCGACGCGCGCGGCGGGCAGGGTCATGGCGTCGCCTCGCTGCCGGGCATGGCTCGGCCAGCGGCGCCGGCGCCGGCATTGCCGCTGCCACCCCGGGCGATATCGAGTGCGCGGGCGAGAAGCAGCGGACCGCGCGTTCCGACCTGTTCCTCGTTATGGAACAGCGAGGTGAGCGCCATGCCGAATACCGCGCCACCCACGGCGCCGGGCGGCGCCTGGTAGTCCTCGAGTTCGCCGGGGCCGAGCGTGCCGTCGGCGAAGCTGGCCGCCATGGCGCAGAGAAAGGTCTCGTCCTCGTTTCCGGCGCTGTCCAGCGCCTCGCGGGCACGGGTCCGGCTCTCGACGCCGGGCTGGTAGACCCATGCCTCGGCGGCCTTCAGGGAGGCGGGGATGGTGGCGCCTTCGGGAACGATGTCGCGCGCCGACAGGCAGGCCCACCAAGTCGCCTCGCGGGCGGGAAGGCTGTGGGCGAGAAGCTGCAGCATGTCGATCAGCGCGCCTTTTGTCTCCAGTTCCGCCAGCACGTCGGCGATCGAGGCGCTGGCGGCGGCCTCCAGCCGTGTCCGCAGCACGACATTGCCTTGCGCAAGGATCCTGGCCGCCGGAATGCCGGGCAGTTTCTTCAGATCGCGATAGGGAGAACCGTCTGTCATCGCCGTGCCCATCAGTTGATCATCGTCAGAGCGCCCTTGGCGATCAGCAGGCCGGAGGATTTCAGCTGGGTCATGCCGCCGCCCTCGAGCTTCAGCATGCCGCCACCCTTCAGCGAGGCCTGTCCCTGGCCTTCCATCGTCAGCTGGGCACCGGCCGTCACCTTGGCGGTGGCGGTGGCCTTCACCTCGATCTGGGTGGAGGAAATCGTGATCTTCGCCGGCGTCATCTCGATCTGCGAGCCGCCGCAGACCAGCGTGATCTTCGACCCGGCCGAGATTTTCAGCGTCGTTCCGACATCTATGTCGTAGCTCTTGCCGATATCGTCGGACTTCACGCCGGTGATGGCGACGGCCTGGTCGGCCTTGACGGTCAGCTTGTCATCATTGCCGATCGTGGTGGTACGCTTCTGGGCGATCGAGATCGCCTCCTCGCCCTTGGCGACGGTGAAGCTGTGGTTGCCCTCGCGAATGGTCTCGGTCTTGTCGCCATGGATGGTCTGGCGCAAGGTGCCGCCCTTGCGATGCTCCAGGCCGACAGTGATCTCCGCATTGTTCTTGACGATCTGCGTGTAGTCGCGCTCGGCCTGGAAGCGCACGAGCTCCGCGTCCCGCTTGTCGTCGAAGACGAGCTCGTTGAAGCCGCCGCCGCCTTTCGAGCTGTTGGTCTTCAGCCCGACCTGGGTCTGGTTGGCGGGCAGGGTATAGGGCAATCTGGTATCGCCGTTGTAGACCATGCCGGTGATCAGCGGACGGTCGAGATCACCTTCCTCGAACTGGACGACCACTTCCTGGCCGATGCGCGGAACGCCGACCATGCCCCAGCCTTTGCCGCTCCACGGCACGGCGGTGCGGATCCAGCAGGACGACATGTCGTCGCGACGCCCCAGGCGGTCCCAATGGAACTGAACCTTCACCCGGCCATACTGGTCGGTCCAGATTTCCTCGCCCGGCTTTCCGACGACGACGGCGGTCTGCAGGCCGGAATGGGTCGGGCGCGGGGTGACCTGCGGCGCGCGAAATGCCATGTCGACCGGCTGGACCTCGAAGATGCAGCGATAGATGTCGCTGCTGTTGCCACCGTCGAAATCGAGCGTCGGGCCGAGGATTGCATCGATGAATTCGCGGTCCTCGACATCGGCGTCGATCTGCAGCTGGTGGCGGGCATGAATGACGAGATACTCGCTGTTTTCCGCCTTGCGGGGATGTTTCTTCAGCTTGAACTTGTTGCCGGCCGCCATCTGGCGGACATTGCTGACGCCGCGGGAGCGCTGGGCCTGGGCGGCGAAACCCTCGACCTTGACGCGCGCATGATGTTCGCCTTCGCGGATGTCGGCGTGTCGACCCGGATATTCATAGACCTCGTAGGACTTATAGGCATGCTTGCCCTTGGGGAGCGCCTTCACCGATTTCAGGTCGGATCTCGGCTTCTCGAAATCATAGTCCTGCAGGGTGACCTTGCCGGTGCGGATGCTTTCGGCGCCGCGCCATTCGAAGACATGGTCCTCGTTTCGGCGATAGGAGGATTCGCGGAAGTAGAATTCGATCTCGGCGCCGTCCTCGATTTCCTTGTGAGCGCTGGCCTCGTCTGCGAGGACCAGGATCTCCTTCGTCTTCTCGTGGGTGAAATAATAATAGATGCCTTCCTCCTCCATCAGCCGGGAGACAAAGGCGAAATCGGTCTCGTGGTACTGAACGCAATAATTGCGCTTGGGGTAGGGATGCTTGGTCGTGTTCCGGAAGTCGGAAAAACCGTGCTGGCCGAAGATTTCCTTGATCACGTCGATCACCGACTTGTCCTGGAATATCCGGCAGTTCGAGGTCAGCGTCAGGAACCACAGCCACGGCCGCACCTCGGCGCGGAAATAGCCGCGTCCGGCATGGGAACCCAGATATTCGGCGGCGGCGCAGCGCCCCTGGAAATAGCGAATCTTGTCCTTCGGCGCATCGATCTCCAGCCGCAGACGCTCACCGACGATCTTTTGCAGGTCGAGGTCGATATCCGGAGACATGAACTCGATCGTCGCTTCCGTGATCCGGCTCAGGCCTTCCCCGACCTCGGCCCTCATGAGGAAACCCTTGAGGTTGTTGGGAAGCTCGAGGCGGACCTGACGTCCTTCCAGAATGCTGTTGCTGGCCATCGACGGTTTCCTTCGTCCCCGCTCAGTTCGGCTGGGCCAGCTCGACGGCGACCAGCTCGTCGTTCTGCTTCAGACGTGCGACGATGTCGGGATGAACGGCCCACAATTCGCCCGGGGTGACGCCTTCCGGCAACAGCTCGCCCAGCGCCGACATTGAAGGCAGGCCCAGGCAGCGCACCGGCTTGGGATAGGGCTTTTCATTGCTCAACATGGCGCTGAGATGCGCGTCGCCGTCCAGCAGCCAGAAGGATTGCTCCACTTCGACGAGAAGGATGCCTTCATCCCGGTCATCTTCCTGGTTGGTCTCAAGGTGTTGCATCACAGGTTCTCCAGAAGGGCCGCCAGTTCGGGGTCGAGTTCGGAATCCGACGATCCGCCGGTGTCGTCGGCGAACTGGGCAAGCAGGTCATCAAGGCTGACGTCGTCGTCGGAAGCGGTTCCGGTGTCGAGATTGAGATCGAAGTCGGGTTCCGCGCCATCATTCGATTCGGTGGCGGGCGCGGTGTCCCCGGTCTCCGTCGATGGGGCGGCGGCAAACGAGATGATGGTGTCATCCATGCTCGCCGAACGGGTTGGCGTGCCCGCCCAGGGTCCGGCGAGCATGGCGCCACCAAGCGATTGGAACGAGCCCTGGCGGATTTCCGTGCGCCCCTTGACGGACAGGACCGGCATGAAGCCGCGCGCCACGACCTCGGCCGCGCCACGCGTATCCAGCAGCCGCTCGGTGCAGGGCAGCGCGATCTGGTCGCCGTGCTGATCGGTCATGACATGCATGGGAATGTCGCCGAGCGACATGACCTCGCCGAGGCGTATTGTCTTGCCCATGCGGGTCACCGTGGCGGCCATGAGGATGGCCGAGAGGATGGCCGGATTGGCCCACAGCATGCCCTTGAGGCCGCTGCGCAGGGTGAATTCCTCGAAGTCGAACGGCTCGACCGGCTCGGTCCGGCGGCCATAGGGCAGGCGCAGCAGGAAGCGCGGCGCCGCAAGGCCGACATGGGCCGCCTCGGGAAGTGCCCGCAGATCATCCCATGTCCTGGCGACGATCGGATGGCGGTCATGCTTGCGCGTTTCCAGGAATTGCGGGGAGATCGCCGCGACGAAGGGCGCGTTCATCCAGGCCGATATTTTCGACATGCGCGCCAGAAGCTCGGCGTGCGGCGGGGTTTCTTCCAGCGTGTAGAGACCGAACACGGCGGACAGCGGTCCCTGCCGATCATCGAGCCTGGGCTCCTCGGCCAGCATGCGGAACAGCCCGCTTTCCGACAGGTCGTCCTGGGCCGAGAGATCCGCCGCCCATTCCTCGGCGGAGACGTCGTAAAGCACGATTTCGAGGTTTGCACCGGTCTCGATCCGCCGCGCCAGAAGTTCCAGGCTGCGCCAGGTGGCCTCGACCGCCTGAAAATCCGGATGATGGAGAATGGCGCGCATCGCGCCCGAAAGCGCCTCGTCGATGACGGCGAGCATCGTGTCCTGGGCGGGGTCGCGGGCGGCATGAACATAGGGGCCGACGATCCGGGCGATCAGTTCCGTGGCGGGGCTTGCCTGCGTCAGCCGACCCTGGCTGTCGCCGATGAGCGAGCGGAAATCGCCGAGCCTGCGATCGGCCGGTACGGCGCTACCTTTCGCCCGCTTGCGGGACGAAAGGTCGAAGTCTGCGTGAATGCCGGCGAAGCCCTGCAATTCGGCCATGGCCCGCTGATCGCCCCGGGCGACACGCTGGCGAAGACCGGCGAGTTCCTCGAACAGGGCGACATTGTCGTAAAGCGCATCGGGATGCAGGTCGTCGAGGTTCCTCAACGTCACTTCGACGCCCGCGCCGTCCGCGCCGATCGGCAGGACAAGCGTCGTGGCGAAGCGGGCGATCACGGCGTCGATGCTGTCGACGTCGAAGCGGATCGGCTTGCGAGCGGCAAGCTCGTCGCCGATCTCGATTGACCCGCGCACGGCCCGGCCGGAAAAATCGCCAAGAAGCGCAATGCGGAATTTTGCCCGAGGCAGATCGAGCTCGGCGGGTCGTTCCGCCGTCAGGGTGCCGAAGGGGGACAGGATCGCCGCCGCCGGCTCTTCGGTGTCCGCGGTTTCTTCCGTCTCGTCATCGTCGAGGCCGGCGAGGAGGCTGGACAGGTCGTCATCCGTGTCGGGTTCCGTGGCCTCGTCCTGCGAGTCCGCATCGAGCCCACTCAGCAGGGCATCGAGGTCGGCGTCCGGCTCCGCCCCGGTTTCATCGTCGGAGGCGCCGAGATTTTGCAAAAGGGCGTCGAGATCGTCGTCAGCGTCGGGCTGCGGCTCCTCCCCGGCTTCCTCATTCGGCGAAAGCTCGGCAGCCTCCGACAATTCGGGGCTGTCGAGGAAGCTCTCCGGCAGTTCGCTGGCGACGGTGTCCGCCGCATCTTCATCCTCGATGTTCAGCAGCAACAGGGCGTCGATGTCGTCGTCTGGCTCCGCGTCCGATACCTCGTCGGTGTCGTCGCCGAGATTGTTCAACAGCGCATCCAGATCGTCGTCCGCAACCGGATCCGCTTCCGCCGTGTCGTCGGATACCGGTTCGAATTCCTCTATCCGGTCGGCATTGTCAGGGATTTCGGCCTCGTCGGAAGCAGCGACAAGCTTCATCCGGTCCAGTACGGATGCGGTGGCGGCGCTTTCATCGACCGCTTCCGCAACCGGCGTTGCGCGAAGGGAGTTCAGGATCGCATCGACATCGTCGCGCCCGGCAGGCTCCTCGGCATCCGGCACCGCAGCCCGCAGGCTTTCGAGCGCATTCGAGCGGTCGTCGGACGGATTTCCCGACGCGCCGGAAAGTCCGGTCAGCGCCGCGAGCGTGGCGGGATCGGAGATCAGTTTCGCGATCAGATCCTCCGCTCCGGTCTTGCCGTCCATGTAGGTTACGAGATGGCTGAGCTTTGTCCGTGCCTCCAGAAGCTTGCGCAGCGGTTCCACGTTCTTCGCGATCGCCGCCGGAGAAAAGTCCTCCAGGCGCTCGAAGGTCAGGTCGACGGAGAGATTGCCTTCGCCCGTCAGCATGTTGGGCACATGGAAGGCCGCGCGCGGACGGATCGCCTTCATCCGTTCGTCGAAATTGTCGACGTCGATTTCCAGGAACTTGCGATCGGCGACCGCCGGCAGGGGCTCGGCCGAATTGCCGGAGAGATCGGCCATCACGCCCATGACGAAAGGCAGCTGGACCGTCTTTTCCGCTCCGTACACTTCCACGTCATATTCGATCTGCACCCGAGGCGCCCGGTTGCGCGCAACGAATTTCTGACCGCTTTTCGACATCGAACCTTCCCCGAGAACCTGACAATCGGGCGGGTGTCGGAATAGTCGACCACGGCCCTGTTGCTGGTTAGTGCTCGGGAAAGTCAAAGAGGTTCGAACCGGAAGCAAAAAAAACGAAGATCGCCCTTTTGCCGGCGCTCACGCCATTTGCATGGCAGGCAAAAGTGCCGCCCCGCTTGAAAACGGGGCTTTCCCGGGGCCTAGACCGCCAGTTCCTTGATACTGTCGAAAAGCGACCTGACTTCCCCCACGGTTTCGGTGAGGCTGTTGGCTTTCTCGAAAATCGTCTCCTTGTTGAAGGCCTTGAGCTTGTCCATCACGGTGCGGTCATCGACGTCGCCACCGTTTTTCTTGAACATGTCCTGCATGTCGGCCAGATAACGCTCGCGTTTTGTCAGCGTCTCGGTCATCGAGCGAACTTCGCCTTTGAGCTTCATGCAGGCTGCTCCGACCTTGACGCCTTCCTTCAGCGTCGTGGCGGCCTTCATCTCTGTCTGCAGCTTTCCTGCATTCACAGAAACATTATCGATTTTTTGCCGGAATTTGGTCAGGTGATCGCGATAATACTTACGTGTCTTCTCGACCTTGCCTGCGGCGTTATCCACATCCTTCGAGGGTTTTTTCGCTGAGGTGTCCTTTTTCTTTTCGGTGAGGTAGTTGGAGAGCGCGCCTTCGAGGTCCCGTTCCAGTTCGTTCTCTCGCTTTCCGAGCTGGATAATCTCGGCCTGGAGGGTGACCAGCGTGTTCAGAATGCCGACGATAGCCGAAATGTCTGTTCCATGGGACGCGGCGAGCTTGGCGGCGCTTGCGACAAGCTTGATCACGGAGGTCGCGAAGAAAATGGCCGTCTTGACCTGCGCCTCGCGCAGGTTCTCGTTGTCCTTCTTTTCCCTTTCAAATCGCTTCTTGACCTTGTTGTCCGCGTCCTCTTTGGCCGAATCCAGCAGCTCCTGAATCTTCTTGTTCGCGATGGAAGCGATGTACATCGCCTTCGGGTGATCCTCGTCGTCAGGCTTGCCGTCGCCGAGAAGCTCGTTGACCTGCTTGGCCACCGCGAAGGCATAGAGGGTGATTTCCTTCTCCTTTGCCTCCAGTGCCTTGCGCCCTTCCTCCTCCAACCGTTTGAGAAGCGATTCCGGCGCGGGATCTTTACCCCTCGTGGAGACGGTGATCTCCATTCTCACTGTATATCTGGGTATCTCTACGAACTTGCTCTTGGGCCTGTTGCGAACCAGATCGACAATGTAAAACTTGTGCGTGGTTTCCATCGTTTAGAAGTCCTCTTTATTCCAGTATGTTCGTCCTTCAATCGAAGGCGTAGGTGAAATCTCCCTCCGCGATATCGATCGCGATGCGCGCCACCTTGCCGCCTTCGAGCATGCGGGTCAGAACCTCGGTCGAGATTGCCGGCAGCATCGTGTTGGTGACGATGGCGTCGATCATGCGACCGCCGCTTTCCAGCTCCTGGCAGCGCGATACGATCGTGTCGACGACCGCGTCGGAATAGGTGAAGGGCACGTCATAGGTCGCCTTGACGCGTTTGCTGATGCGCTCGAGCTGCAACCGCGTAATCCGGGAAACCATGTCCGGAGAGAGCGGGTAATAGGGGATGGTCACCATCCGGCCGAGCAGGGCAGGGGGAAAGACCTTCAGCAGCGGCTCGCGCAGGGCCTGCGTCATGCCCTCGGGTTCGGGCATCAGTTCGGGATCGGCGCACAGGTCCATGATGACCTCCGAGCCGACATTTGACGTGAGCAGGATGAGCGTGTTGCGGAAATCGATCGCCCGGCCTTCGCCATCCTCCATGATCCCCTTGTCGAAGACCTGGAAGAAGATTTCGTGCACATCGGGATGGGCCTTCTCCACCTCGTCGAGCAGCACGACGGAATAGGGCTTGCGCCGGACCGCCTCGGTCAGCACGCCGCCTTCGCCATAGCCGACATAGCCGGGAGGGGCGCCCTTGAGGCTTGAGACGGTGTGCGCCTCCTGGAATTCCGACATGTTGATGGTGATGACGTTCTGTTCGCCGCCATAGAGGGTCTCGGCCAGCGCCAACGCGGTTTCCGTCTTGCCGACGCCGGACGTGCCGGCCAGCATGAAGACGCCGATCGGCTTCGACGGATTGTCGAGCCCGGCGCGCGATGCCTTGACCCGCCTGGCGATCATCTCCATCGCGTGATCCTGGCCGATCACGCGCTTCGACAGGTGGTCGGCGAGGTTGAGCACGGTGCGGATCTCGTCCTTGACCATGCGCCCGACCGGAATGCCGGTCCAGTCCGAGACGATGGCGCCGACCGCCTGGGCATCGACGATCGGGAACATCAGCGGCGCCTCGCCCTGCAGGGTTGCAAGTTCCGCCTGCTTGCGCCGCAGCTCCGCAATGGCCGCCTCACGCTCGTCGCCCAAGAGCGCCGTGCCGGTCGCGGCGGGGGCCGCTTGCGCGCCGTCCTTTGCCTCGATCGGCTGACCGCCCTCGCGCAGCCGGGCGCGCAGGTCGAGGATTTCGCCGACCAGCGATTTTTCCTTGTCCCAGCGGGCGGTGATCTCGTCGAGCCGCGCACTCTCGGTCGCAAGCTCGGCCTCGACCCTGGCGCGACGGTCCGTCACCTCGGCGCCCGCGGTTTCGTCGCGGCCGATGATTTCCAGCTCCGTCTTCAGGGCATCGATGCGACGCCGGCAATCGTCCACGGGGGCGGGAACCGCGTGCAGGCTGATCGACACGCGGGCGCAGGCGGTGTCGAGCACGCTCACCGACTTGTCGGGAAGCTGCCGGGCCGGGATATAGCGGGCCGAGAGCCTGACGGCCGCCTCAAGCGCCTCGTCGAGGATCTGCACCTTGTGGTACCGTTCCAGCATCGAGGCCGTGCCGCGCATCATCAGGATCGCCTTTGCCTCGTCGGGCTCGGCGACCTGCACCACCTGGAAGCGGCGGGTCAGTGCGGGGTCCTTCTCGATATGCTTCTTGTATTCCGCCCAGGTCGTGGCGCCGATCGTGCGCAGGGTGCCGCGCGCGAGCGCCGGCTTGAGAAGGTTGGCGGCATCGCCCGTGCCGGCAGCACCTCCGGCGCCGACGAGCGTGTGGGTTTCGTCGACGAACATGACGATCGGAACCGGGCTGGCCTGGACTTCCTCGATCACGCTCTTAAGGCGGTTTTCGAACTCGCCCTTCATCGAGGCGCCGGCCTGCAGCAGACCGACGTCGAGGGAGAGAAGCCGTGCTTCGCGAAGTGCCGGCGGCACATCGCCCCGGACGATACGCAGAGCGAAACCCTCGACCACGGCGGTCTTGCCGACGCCGGCCTCGCCGGTGAGGATCGGATTGTTCTGCCGGCGGCGCATCAGCACGTCGATCACCTGGCGGATTTCATCGTCACGTCCGACGATGGCGTCGATCTCGCCCTTGCGGGCCTTCTCGGTCAGGTCGGTGCAGAACTGTTCCAGCGACTTGCCGCCACCCAGCTGGGCGGGCGTGGCGCCCGAAGCCTCGCCCGGTTGGCCGCCGGCGAGCGACGTGCCGTCCTGGGAGGCGAGACCCTCCTCGGGCGAACCGTTCAGGATCTCGTCGAAACGATCGGCCAGATCCTCGACGCGGATCTTGCGAAATTCGCCGGAAATCCCCTCGAACACGCCTTTCAGCTGGGGTGTCTTCAGCATGCCCAGTACCAGGTGACCGGTCCTGACCTGGCTGCTGCCGAACTGCAGCGAGGCATGAACCCAGGCCCGTTCGACCGCGTCTTCCAGGTGAGGCGAGAGATCGGAAATGGAGGTCGACCCACGCGGCAGGGCGTCAAGGCTGCGCACAAGATCGGAGGCGACCCGCGCCGGCTCCAGCTCGTAGTGGCGGGCGATGCGATGCAGGTCGCTGTCCTGCCCCTGCAGGATCTGGTGCACCCAGTGAACCAGCTCGACATAGGGATTGCCGCGCATCTTGCAGAAGACGGTGGCGCTTTCGATCGACTGGAAGCCCAGCCGGTTCAATTTTCCAAACAGCGCGACGCGGCTGATGTCAGACATGGTCGTCCTTCCCGATGGCTGGCTCAGGGCGCATGCTGCGCCGGAGCCGTGAGATACAGATCGTCGGCGTCGGCGGCCGGTCGCACGCCTATCCAGGTGGTGTGTCCAAGCGCTCCGGAACGGCCGAGGACGCTTGGCGGCACCTGGTTCCTGTCGAGCACCAGGTTTGCCTCCCATTCCAGAGTGTCGCCGGCATAGCCGCGGATGAGTGCTGCCAGCCGCTTGAGGCTCTGGCCGCCCGGCAGCAGGCGACGGTAGTCCTCGAGCGAGAGCGGACCCATACGGATGCGAAACCGGGCTTCGCGCGACCAGACTTTCTCGCCGAGACTGGCGCAACCGCCGAGGCTGGCATTGCCCAGACGGCCGCGATCATGGGGTTCCAGATGCAGCCAACTGCCGACAAAGCTTTCGATCGAGATCTCCGCGCGGAAGAAGCGTGCCAGGATCGCCTTGAGGCCGGCCTCGCTGCGCGGGGCGGTCGCGAGCAGGCCGGCGAAATGCCGCTTGGCAAGATCAGGCATGGCGTCACGGCATTCGAAGTTTTCGCCGGCCAGGCCGGCGAGGGCGTCGAGCTTGGTGCCGAAGGGATCATCGTCGGGGCGGTCGAAGGAGGGGGCCGGTTCGCCGGTTGCCCATGCCCGGTAGAGAAGCGACATCATGCGATGGTGGAAGACGTCGGCGAAGGCGACGATCGTCGGGTCCTGGTGGTTCCGCTGCCGGTCGCGGGCATATTCGGTCAGATGCAGCGGCAGCGCGCCGTTGGGGCCGAAGAGCCCGAAGAACCGCTGCGTCAGGAGATGGCGGCCGGTTTCCGGATCGCTGGAGAAGGCCGAGAGCGTGGAGGTCGGAAAGGCGAGCTCCGGCGCCTGTGACAGACGGACCGCATCCTGCGAAGGACGGCGCGACCGTCCGAGGCGCGGACGGTCGGAATGGGTGGCCTCGATCAACCGCAAGGCCTGAAAGATGTGATGGGACTGCGGGTCCTGTCCGAGCGCGGCCAGGCGGCTCAGATCAGGACCCGCCTCCCGCTTTTGGCCGGCCATCTCGCGATGTCCCCCCGCTGCTGTGAATGAATGACGGTCTCGGTAAAGCTGTTGAGCGATACGTATTTGGCGAAGAACGCCTCCAGCACCGCGCCGAGCAGGTAGCAGCCGGACCCTTCGAAGAAGCTCTCGTCGAAGCCGACGCGGACCTCGAGCCCGCGCACGGCGGTGGAGAGCACCTGTTCGGCCATGCGGCGGACGATCGGTCTTGAGCTGACGGAGATCAGCCCTTCCATCTGCTTGGCGAGGGCCGGTTCGCCCAAGGGGGTGTAAAGGCCGATCAGTTCGCGCAGGGCATTGGCCCCCTTGCCGCGATCCGCATCGGCCAGCGAGAGATAGTTGAGGCTCAGATGGCTGACGAGCTGCCAGGCGCGGACACCTTCGGCCAGGCTCTGGCGCGGCCGTGTGGGCGGCACGATCGCGCGGACTTCGGAGGCCGGACCTCCATCGGGAAGGGTGAAATCGGTCTCCGCTCCGCCGATCGCGGTCAGCATCGGCAGGTCGCGATTGGTGCACAGCGCCCTGACGGCCAGTTGTTTCACATGACTGGGATAGGGCGCCTGCTTGCGGTCGCTGAGCGAGAGATAGATTTCCGCGCCGAGATAGGAGGTCCGCGTACCCTTCAGCCGCTGCTTCTCCGAGCGCTGACGCATCCGGCGACGGACATTGTAATAGGCGTCGTGGGTATCGGCGAAGGGGGTGAAATCCTGGGCGCTGTAGAAGGGACGGAAGGAAATGTCTTCGGCCCCGTCCCCAGCAATCCCGATGACGTCCTCGAGCTGATAGATCTCGTAGTCGAGCGGTGCCGTGCGGTCGACGGTCACGAGATGGTCGATCTCGGTGCCGGCCACCGCCACCCGGTCGCAGCGCTTGGAAAAGAGATTGATCGCCGGAACCGCGAACATGTCGAAGCTTCGGGCGGTGATCGATTTCAACGCCGGATTGCCCTCGGCCAGCAGGATGTAGATATCGAGATCGTCGCCTTCCGCCCGTCGAACCGCGGGCTGCAGCCCGCCGAGATCGATGAAGAAGAACCGCTGCGGCATGGCGAAATATTCCTGCAACAGCCGGTAGCCCTCGAAGGACTGGCCGGGGACCGGCAGGAGGGCTTCCTCGGGCTCGAAGCCGCGTGGGCGGATGGTCTTTCCAAGCGAGAGCGACCAGTCCTGCCGCCGGTCCGTCGAGCGTCCTGCCAGACCGAGACCCTGGGCCAGGATCGCCTCGTACAGACGCCAGGCCTCGGCACCGGCGCCCGAGAGATGAAGCGTCAGGCGATCGAGCGGCAGTTTGCTAAGCGGTGCGCCGCCATTGCGCCGGATACGAAGGCGCAGTGCCGCCTTGGCGGCGTTGTCCTTCGCCAGTCCCGCTGCCACCAGTTCGCTGCGGCCCTCGACATATTCCGCTTCGGCAAGCTCGATCGGCCACAGGGTCAGGTCCTGCGATGTCCGGAACTGGCAGGCGGTCTGCTCGCCATCCGTCAGCCGGCCGCGAAGAGACGTGCCGCGCGGCAGGGTGAAGCCGTCGTTTATGCCGCCCTGGGCCGCATCCGGCACCATCCGGACAATGGTCATGGAAGGGGTCGGCGCCAGGAAATGCGGATAGACGATTTCCAGCAGGTTCTGCGTGAAGACCGGGTACTGCAGTTCGAGTTCCAGCTGCACGCGGGCCGAGAGGAAAGCAAAACCCTCGAGCAGGCGCTCGACATAGGGATCGAGCACCTCGATCTGCTTCATGCCCAGCCGGGCGGCGATCTTCGGATAGGCCTCGGCGAATTCCGCGCCCATCTCCCGGATGTAGCCCAGCTCGTTTTCGTAGTGTTTGAGAAGCCGCGTATCCATGCCGTCACCCTTGCCGCGTCAGTGTGATCTCGCCATTGGTCACGTCGAGCGCCGTGCGCAGGTAGAGATCGACAGGCACAGGTTCGGCCCAGAGTTCGCCGCGAATGTCGAAGGAGATGACGGCACCGCCGCCGCTGTCCTGTCGCATCTCGATGTCGAGCGTCTGCGGCAGGATGCGCGGCTCGAAAGTCTCGATCGCCTTGCGCAATGCCAGCCTGATTTCGTCGGCCCGGATACGGGTGCTGGACGACCCGGACAGTGTGGGAGTGCCGTAGTTCAGCACGGAAGCGGCGACATTGGGAAAGAGCGCCAGGTCATGCTCGGCCTCTATGTTCGACGTATTGAGCAGCCAGGCGAGGTCGCGCTGGATGATCTCGCGAAGCCTTGCGATGTCGATCATGCGGCCGGAACCCGCTTCCGCCATGCTGCGGGGCGCGTCGTCTGTCAGCCGGTCGAGCAGCGAGGGCTGCAGCCGTTCCGCGAGCAATCGGTCAGCCATTGTCGGCAGCCGCCTCCTCTGACTGCCCGATCGTCAGCTCGCGAAGGTCCATGAGCGCGCAATCCCCGGTATCGGTGGCCAGCAGGCGTTGGCCGACGGCTGCGGTGGCGCCCGTTTCGGCACCAAGCCAGTCGGTGGTGAGTGCCAGACGGTGGCGGCTGCCGGCGGCCTCGGCGGTTCCGGCATAGCGCGTGGGGATCAGCACGACCGCGTCACCGCCGTTCGACCAGGTGACGTCGGCCGGCATCCAGACCCGGTCCCTGAGATCGGCCGGCGGTTTCATGACGATCCGTGAGATCGCGGTGAGCGGCGCCCAGAAATAGCGACCGTTGACGATGATTTCGAGAAGCGGGCCGAGCCGCGGATCCGCATCGGCGATCCAGGAGAACGCAGTGCCGTTCAGCTGGCCGGGCATGGCGGTGGCCGTGTCGAAGGCACGCAGTCGCAGCTCTTCGGCGGCACGGTGATTGCCCTCGGCTTCCAGCCGCAGCGCCTCGACCATCCATGCGATCCAATCCTGCGGCTCGCCGAAGACAAGCGGCTGTTTCTCGCCACGAAACACCTTTTCCCGGGTGATCTCGCAGATGATCGCCGTGCGATACATGTGCGCCATGTCGCTCGCCTGTGGGTCGAGCGTGGCGCAGGTCTTGAGCTGGGCGATCGCCCGCTGCCATTGGCCCTGCACGCAGAGCAACTGGAACAGGAAGATGCGCAGGCGGCTGTCTTGCGGCGTCTTGCGGATCGTGTCCTGCAAGGCGGCAAGAGCGCCTTCGAGATCGCCCAGTTTGAGAAGTTGCTCGGCTGTCATGGTTTCCGGTCTTGTCGCGATGGATGAAGGTTCGTCGGGCCGGAGCTGGCCGGCCCGGCGAATTGGGGTCCTGGACCTTACTTGACCTCGTAGGTCGCCCGGTTCATGACGCGGCTCCACTTGGTCTCGCCCTGCCCGCCGGACGCCTTGGTCATGCGGCCGTCCTTGCCCTGCTTGAAATACTCGATCTTGATCGCGCCATATTCGAACTGGATCTTTTCGTCGGCCGAGTCTTCACCGGCACTCCAGGCCATTTCGGCGATCATCACCAGCTTGAAATGGACCTTCATGAAGGTGGTGCCGGAACTGCTGGTGCTGCCACCGGAACGACGCAACTCGAGGATCGCCTCATCGAAATGCTTGCCGGAGCACAGTGCGGAAAACAGGCCGCATGAGCCGGTGTCGGTGCGCTTTTCGACCGAAACAGGGTCAAAATCAGCCTTGCCGGCGCCGCCACCACCCGTAGACGAGCCGATGTTGATCTTGTTCTTGATGGTGAAATCGAAGTTCTTCAGTTCGAAGGCGCGCTTCTCGGACATATCTCCATCGAGGGTTTCGCCGACGACGTCCGTCTGACCGGGGAAATAGAGGAAGGCATCAATGGACATGGAATGTTCCTTTCAATCATGGATATGATGGGATTAGGAGAGTGGGACGGTCAGTTCCCGCCTCTCTGGGAGGGCAGCTTGGACACCAGGCGCAGCGACACGGTGAGCCCTTCAAGCTGATAATGCGGACGAAGGAAGAACTTCGAGGTGTAGTAGCCGGGATTGCCCTCGACCTCTTCCACCAGCACTTCTGCGGCTGCCAGGGGATGCCTCGCTTTCACCTCTTCCGGTGAGGTTTCCGCGTTGAAGTCGACATAGTTGTTGATCCAGTCCTGAAGCCAGGTCTGCATGTCCGCGCGTTCACGGAACGAGCCGACCTTGTCGCGGACGATGCACTTCAGGTAGTGGGCGAAGCGGCAGGTGGCGAACATGTAGGGCAGGCGTGCCGCGAGGTTCGCGTTCGCCGTCGCATCCGGATCATCGTATTCCGCCGGCTTCTGCAGCGACTGGGCGCCGATGAAGGTCGCCATGTCGCTATTCTTGCGGTGGATCAGCGGCATCATGCCGTTGCGCGCCAGCTCGGCCTCGCGGCGGTCCGAGATCGCGATCTCGGTCGGGCACTTCATGTCCACGCCGCCGTCATCGGTCGGGAAGGTGTGGGTCGGCAGGTCGTCCAGGGTGCCGCCCGATTCCACGCCGCGGATGCGCGTGCACCAGCCGTATTGCTTGAACGAACGGGTGACGTTGCGCGCCATGCCGTAGGCGGCGTTGACCCAGCAGTATTTGTCGGACGAGGCGCCCTCGGTGTCTTCCTGGAAGGCGAACTCGTCGACCGGATCGGTCTTGTCGCCATAGGGCTGGCGACCGAGGAAACGCGGCATGGCAAGGCCGATATAGCGGCTGTCCTCGCTTTCGCGGAGAGAGCGCCAGGCCGCGTATTCCGGGGTCTGGAAGATCTTCGTCAGGTCGCGCGGATTGGCGAGTTCAGACCAGCTGTCCATCTGGAACAGCGACGGGGCCGCTGCGGTCAGGAAAGGCGCATGGGCCGCCGCCGCCACCTTCGACATCTCGCCGAGCAGCTCGACGTCCTGCGGGCTGTGATCGAAATAGTAGTCGCCGACGAGGCAGCCATAGGGCTCGCCGCCGAACTGGCCGTATTCCTCTTCATAGAGCTTCTTGAAGATCGGCGACTGATCCCAGGCCGTGCCCTTGAACTTGCGCAGGGTCTTGGAAAGATCCTTCTTCGAGACGTTGAAGACGCGGATCTTCAGCATCTCGTCCGTCTCGGTATTGTTGACGAGGAAATGCAGGCCGCGCCACGCGCTTTCCAGCTTCTGCAGGTCGGCATGGTGGAGGATCAGGTTGACCTGCTCGGTGAGCTTCCGGTCGATTTCGGCGATGATGCTCTCGATGGAGCGGAGCGCGTCGTTGGAGACGAGCTTCTCGTTCAGGAGAACCTGTTCGGCCAGCGTCCGCACCGCTTCCTCGACGGCGGAGCGCGCCTGATCCGACTTCGGGCGAAACTCCTTCTGGAGCAGGGATGCGAATTCGCTGGAGGCGAAGATGGTCTCGGTTGCCGGTTCGGACCCGGCTGCCAGGTGCGTCGTATCGTTCACGGCTTATTCCTCGGTTTCGACTGTCTTGGACTGCACGGCGGGACCCGACGTCAGGGCCTTCAGCAGGGTCGGATCCTGGATGATCTGCGCCACCAGGTTTTCGGCGCCGGTCTTGCCGTCCATGTAGGTGGTGAGGTTTGCGAGCTGGGTTCGCGCCTCCAGCAGCTTGCGCAGCGGCTCGACCTTGCGGGCGATCGCGGCGGGCGAGAAGTCCTCGAGGCTCTCGAAGGTGATGTCGATGGCGAGATTGCCTTTACCGGTCAGCGTGTTGGGCACGGTGAACGCGGCTCGCGGCCGCATCGACTTCATGCGCTCGTCGAAATTGTCGACGTCGATTTCCAGGAATTTCCGATCCGCGACCGCCGGCAGCGGCTCTTCCGACTTGCCGGACAGATCCGCCATGACGCCCATGACGAATGGCAGTTGCACGGACTTTTCTGCGCCGTACACTTCCACGTCATATTCGATCTGAACGCGCGGCGCGCGATTGCGCGCAATAAACTTCTGACTGCTTTTGGCCATCTCTGGGTTCCCGTGTTCGTCTGCCGGTGAGTGCCGTCAGGGAACCCAAAGGTTCATTCGATCTTCGTCTCAGTCGTCGCTTTCTGAAAAACCGCCGATCAGGGCCGCATTCTCCATGCCCTGAGGGGCGATATCCCTGAGGATCGTGACGAAATCGGCCGACACAAGCCGCCGTGCCCGATGGAGCAGGAGCGGAATGGGACTCGAAGGCTCATGACGGGCATAATAGTCGAGGATGCGATCGATCGCGTTCTTGACGTCTTCCGGAGAACCGATCGCGCCCGACGGCATGGCCCGCGTCGTGACACCGGCAGCCGGTCGGCTTTCCTCGCCCTCCAACGGCTCGGCCGAGGACTCCCCGACCTCCGTGACGACATGGGAGGCGAGCCGGCTGCGGATGTCGTGGAGCATCCTGTGCAGCGGATCGAGATCCGGCGCGAGCCCCCCCACCTTGTCGTCAAGCACGGTCTCGATGGCCTTGACGTGACCGCGGCACTTGTCGATGGCCTCGGCAATCGCCGTCAGCCGCACCGGATCGCTATCCTGGAAGGCCGCGGAGATGGTCTGGTGCGTGGGGACGACTTCGGCTTCGGATCCCGGCGAAATCTCGCCCTCCGCGAGTTGCAGGTCCCGCAGGGCGAACCGCCCGAAAGCCCGGCTGTCGGCCAGCTGGGCGGAGCGAAGGGCGGCAAGGACGGTCGAGCGGTCGATCAATCCGAGCACGGCATTGATCCGCATGGTCGGATCATTGTCGTCATCCTCGTCCAGCTTCGGATGAATGCTTTCCCAATAATCCTCGAGGGACCGGCGGATGTAGTCGAGAACTTCCTCGAAACCCGGCAGTCCCCGGGTTTTCAGCATCGCGTTCGCCAGGATGACGGCAATGCGGATATCCCTGGTGCGTCCGAGCAGGTCGATGGCGTTCCGGCTGACCATGCCATAGTCCGGCTCCTCGGCCGGGATGACCGAGGCGCCGACGACCCGTTCCTCGCCGACCTGGCTTGCAAGGATCAGCGCGGTGAAATCGGAATCATATTCAAGGTCAGGGCCGCTCGGCGCATCGTCGTCGAGGCTGCGTAACAGGTTGTCCAGGTCCAGCATGGCGTTTCCATTCGGGGTGTTCGGGGTTGGGGCGGTCCTGATAATGGTTACAGGATCTTCTTTGCAGCGGTCAGGAACTGTTCCCGCTCGCGCGCATCGCTGAGATTTTCGGCGACCTGACGGACGAGGTCTTCCGGTGTCGTCGCCTCGCGCGCCGTGCGCCTGACCAGGATATTGGCCATCGGCCCGACATGGGGCCGCATGATGTCGGTGAGGCGCGCGAGGGTTTCCTCGGCAAAGCCGGCGGTGGAGGCGGTGGAAGCCGGCGTCTCGGCCAGAGCGTGCTGCATCGCGATCCGCATGTCGCGCCGTTCCGCTTCGTCGGGAAACTCCTGCAGCACGGTTTCGATCATCTGCTCGACGCTGGTTGACTTCCCGGCCGCGCGTCGGGCAATCACCTTGCCCATCGGACCGATGCTCCGGGTCAGGAACTGCTCGACCTTTCCGAGCGTCTGCGCGTTTATCCGCTCGATCATCGTGCCGGACAGGGAGCCATCGAGACGGGCGGCGGGTCGCGGCAGCGCCGTCACCTCGATCAGGCCGGTGCGGTCGGCCTTCGGCAGCGCCTTTTCCAGTGCTTCGCGCATCTCCGCGGCGTGGGCGAAACGCTTGTCCGGCTCCACGCTCATCGCCTTGAAGACAATTTCGTCCAGCGCTGCCGGGACGGACGGAACGATTTCGCTCGGCGGGGTGAAGCGGCCGTTTCGCACGGCCTCGAACAGCGCCTCGATGCCTCCGCCCTTGTAAGGCTTGCGGCCGGTCAGCAATTCGTAGAGCACCACGCCACCGGCATAGATGTCCGCGCGGGCGTCGACCTCGGAGCCCATCAATTGTTCGGGCGCCATGTAGGAGGGCGTGCCGACCATGCCGGCGCCGGTCGCATCCATCGCGGTGAGGCGGGCGATGCCAAAATCCGTCAGCTTGACCGTGCCGTCATCCGTCAGCATCACGTTGGCCGGCTTCAGGTCGCGATGCACGATCCCCGCTGCATGGATGCAGGCGAGCCCAGCCAGGATCTGCGCCATGATCGCATGCACTTCTTCCAGCGGCAGATGTTGGGCGCCGTTGCGGCGATCTTCGAGCGTGATCGAGCGGATGCGTTCCATGACGAGATAGGGAACGCCGTCCAGTTGCAGGTATTCAAAGATCGTCACCAGGTTCGGATGCAGCACGCGCCCGGCGGCGCGCGCCTCGCGCGCAAAGCGCGTGAGCCATTCGTCGCTGCCGGCGGCCTTGATCAGGTGCTGGTGGATCGTCTTGATGGCGACGGGACGGTCGATATCCGGGTCCTGCCCGGCATAGACCACACCCATCGCACCCTTACCGAGGGTGCCGTCGATCCGGTACTTGCCGATATATCGGCGCTCTTCGCCCGCGACGATGACGGTTTCGTCAGACATCGATCATGCTCATCGCCCGTTCTAGGCTGCGCCGCATGCGATTGAAGGAGAGTGACAGCGAGCTGATCTCGTCCTTGCCGGGCTTGCGGTATTCCGGCTGCGAGAAGTCGCCCATGCTGACCTTTTCCGCGAGATCGGACATACGTCGCACCGGACGGACCACGATGCGGCCGAGCATCAGGTTTGTCAGAACGAAGACGAGCAGGAAAACCAGGGTAAGACCACCGATCAGGATCAGCCCGGTTTCCCGCGCGCGCTTTTCGACGATGGACATCGGCGCGGAAATGATCTGCGCGCCGACGGTTTCGCCCATCTTCCAGCCGAACCCGTTGTGCGGTCCGTACAGATCGACCATGGCAGGCGGCGCGGCTTCCGGCGTCGAATGGCAGGTCAGGCAGCCTTCCTGAGTGATGGTGAGCGGAAAGGCGACGGTGAAGAAGCGACCGGTGTCATTTTCCACCACGGTGCTGATCCGATCGAGCGAGGAATCGGCTCGCAATTGCTCGATCAGCTTGGCTTCCAGCTCGTTCGGCAGGTCGGCCGGATTTGTCGGATTGAGGGCTGCCTCCTTGTAGCTGAATTCGGGAAACTGCTTCTGGAATGTCGCGAAAACCGTCCGGGCCGCATACGAGGTGACCGTTTCCGGCAGGAACAGGATATCGTTGTTGTCGGACAGCAGCGGGTCGATGCTGTTCAGCGTGTAGGAGCGAACCGCGATCGCATTGGAGCGCAGCAGGCTGATCGACTGCATGATCTCTTCCGTCGCCGATTTCTGAACGAAGAAAAAGGAAATGACGGTCGCAGCGGCGATACCCACAAAACATGCGAGGAACAGGACGATATTGTATTTCAGGCGCAGGCCCATGGGTCTTGGTCCTTGATGGCACGCTTGGCGCGCGGTTGAACGGGGCGCGGGTGAAGGCCCGCGGAGGGGGTCACGAGATCAGGTCGAGCTGCTGCTGGCGATTGAGGAGGCCGGTCGGTTCCTCCGAACGGCTTGTCTGGAAGGTCTTGATGGCATCACGGGTTTGCGGGCCGAAAATGCCGTCCACCAGGCCTTTGTAATGGCCGAGGTCACGGAGCTTGCGCTGGATGGACCGTTTGGCAGCCCGGGAAATGGATTGCTCCAGCAGGGTCAACTCTTCCAGGGTTTCCTGCGGCTCGGACTGTTCTCCGGAGGCTGTTTCCGGCGCAGAAGGCGTGGCTGGCGCTTCGGGCAGGGCGATCGCCGGTGCGGTCGTGGCCGCCGTATCGACCCGCGCCGGTGCTGGAGGCGGCGTCCCGATCCGCAGCAGGATCGGAATACGCGGAATGTCGGATACCGTGACGCCAGCCTGGCTGGACATTTGTTTCAACATGGCTCCGAGTTCGATCTCTTCCTGGGTCGCAGCGGTTTCGACGATCGCGAGCAGGGGTTCGAAGGCATCGACAGCTGCGACCAGAACGGCGGCGGAACCCGGCACGGATTCCGGCGCGCGATCGGTGACGGTGAGGGCATCCGGCAGCTCGCCCGGCTGGCCGGCCACCATCATGGCCACGGCCCCTCCCTGCTCAGCCTGCGCCGAAGATCGGGCAAAGGCCTGGATCGGTATTCCCTGGGTGAAGATGTCGGTCGGGTTCTTCAGGGTCGCGCCCTTGGGCAGGACGAAAGTACGACCTTCGAAATTCACCGCAGGGGCGTCGAGATAGACGAACGTGGCGCGGGAATCCGCGGCTTCGCGGGCAAATCGCGTGACGATCGAGCGCAGTTGTGCATTGTTCGGGCCGTCCGCGCGCAGCGTTTCGGCGCCCATCAACTGCAATTGGGTCTGAACGGCGTCGGCGCGCGCCGTGCCGTCACCCACGGACACGACCAGGGCGACGACGCGCTCGGATTGAGCCGTGGCCGGCAGGCTGCCCAGAACAAGCGCCAAGATCGCGAGAGCAATGCGCATTCCCATTTATCGTCCCTTCTCCATCGGTTCCGGCGAGGCATTTCCGCGCCGCTCGGCGACAGCATGTGAAGCCTCGTTCAAGCCGTAGGTGCCCGAAGCGATCGATCAGGTTCATGACGGAGAAAAAATAATGGTCCCAGGGACCGGGACTGGTCGACTGGCTCTATCGGCCGCAGTCCATCGTCTCTTCGACGACGGCCGAGAGGGCGCGGCAAGCATCCAGCATTCCGGTCTCGCCGTGCATTGCCGTTGCTTCACGCAGGGCGTGAGCGACCTCTTCCGGTCGCAGGCCAGGGCTTGCCGCCCGCATCAGCGCGGCCACGCCGGCGACATGCGCAGCCGCGACCGAGGAGCCGGAAACATAGCGGTATCCGTCGCCTGGCGCGGTGCTGAGCACGTCGATCGAAGGAGCGGAGATCGCCTCATGGGAAGGGCCGACGGCGATCACGCCCGGAGCCGAGGCTGGAAATGCCAGCGTACCGGTTTCGCCCGCGGCGGCGACGACCACGGTTCCCTTGCCGATCGCCGCCTGCACCAGTTCGCCGATCAGCGCGTCGGGTGGACCGCCGAGGCTCATGTTGACGACATCGACTTGGTCGAGCACGGCGACATTCAGGGCGCGGGCGAGAGAGAAGCTGTTGCAATGGCCCGATTTGCCCTCTTGCCAGCAGGCTCTGAGGCCGACAAGCGCGACTTCCGGCGCCACGCCCTCTATGCCGATCCCGTTCCTGGCGTCCGCAGCGATGATCCCGGCAACCGCCGTTCCATGGGTTTCGGCCGCTTGTGACGGATCGAGCCCGACGAAGTCCTGCTGTTTCGATACGCGCGCGACGAGATCCGGATGCGCGGCATCGATGGCGGTGTCGATGATGGCAACCTTGACGCCCGTGCCCTTGGATAACCGCTGGGCTGCGGGAAGGTTCATCTGCCGCAGCGCCGTCTGCGCGGGGAAAAGCGGATCGTCATTGTTATTACCGAGCGTGCTGAAATCCTGCATCGGCTGGACCGTGCGGATGTCTACGTCGGCGCGCATGCGCGCAATCAGCTCATCGATATTCGTGATCCCGCTCACGTCCATCACGAAGCAGTGGACGGCAATCGATGCAAGCGGCCATTCCGCGGCAAGCCGCACGCCGAAACGGGCCTCTATCCCGGCGGCCTTCGCCGTCAGCATATCAGGCTCGGCCAGCGGAACGGTCAGGATCAGATGCGTGTTGGACGTCAGAGAATTGGCTGGTTCCAGGCGCGGGCTCTGGGCCCAGCCAGGACTGAACTGCGCGAAGGCAAGGATGAAGGCGATGACCAGGGCAGGCGCGTGGCGGATCGCGTTCATTCCGCCGGAGCCGCGAACATGATCTGCGGAGCTGTCATCAGCGCCTTGGCGGAAGCCTGCGGGTCGGCTCCGTCGCGCGTTGGAATGGCGGTATAGACCCCGGATTCCGAGGGGCCATCCACGAACTCCAGGCCGTGTTCCGCCAGGATCGCTTCAAGCTGCGCGCGGGCAAGGCCGGACACGGTCTGGAATTTTATCGTATTGCTGCTGCCGGACGTGCTGCTGGTCAGAGTGCGGAAACCACCGTCGGTCGGTATGAAGGCGAATATCGCCAGCAGACAGGCTGCGGCACAGGCCCCACCCAGCATGAAACCGCCACGGGTACCGCCAAACCGGTTTCGGGGGGGCGAGCGTCGCATGCGGCCGTCACGCTCGGACTTGATCTGCGAACTGAGCTTCTTCCAGCTGCGCGCGGTGGAAACCGCATGGGGATCGCCGACGGAAATCTGCGCGGCGATACCGCGCTGGCGGGAGACCTCGACCGTGCATTCGGCGCAGCTCATGATGTGTCTCTCGATGACCGTCATATCCTCAGGCGGCAGGGAGCCGTTGACATACCAAGGTATGAGCTCCCAAACATCATCATGATTGCCCGCCGACCATGAGCTTCGACTGTCAAGCAACTGCGTTCTCCGGAAATATGACCGCATCGTCGGAAAGCATCTCCCGAAGGCGGCGGCGCGCCGTCATCATGCGCGTCTTGACGGTGCCCACCGGGCATCCGAGGATCTCGGCTATTTCGGTGTATAGATAGCCGTTGTAATAGGTTAGTTCAACGACGGCGCGCAATTCGGGTGTCAGCCGTTGAAGCGCGCCGCTGATGTCTCGTTGCCGCATGATCGTGGCCGCCGTGTCGGCGTCGTCGATCAGTTCCTCATCCAGGAGTACGTCACCCCTGTGTCGGCCTATGGATTGCCGCTGCTTGAGTGACAGCCTGTAAGCGATGCCGAAAATCCAGGAAGACGGTTTTGAACGCCCCTCGAAGCGATCGGCAGTCTTCCAGACCACCATCAAAGTGTCGCCGGCGACTTCCTCCGCTGCCTCGGAACTTCCCGTGATACGCTTTGCGAAATGCATCAGCTTCGGGAAATAACGCTGATGCAGGCATTCAAAGGAAGCCATGTCGCCCCTGGCGATGGCAATCAGCAAATCATCATCCGTCTGCGGCCTCTGGCCGCGGAGGGAGCTTCTCCATTTTTCAAGTATTCGCATTCTGACAATTCACTTTGCTGTTAGCAGTGGTGGGTTTCTCGAGATCGGCGAAAGGTTCATTGTCCCAGACCAAGTTCGGGACCCATCTCACTTTTGGTGGTCGAAGAATCGGCCTTTCGTGACACCAGGCTTCACGGAGGCGAGCGGGGCCGCATGCCTGGCGCCATTTGCCTTCGGCCAATTGTCCGGAAGACTGAGGGACGGCACGGCAAATGCGCCGGCCTTTCGCGTCCGCCATCGCCTTCCGTCAAGTCCCGGTCGGCAGCACGATCAAGGCGAGAGGGGAGAGGGGGGGCGCGAACCGGAGTTCGCGCCATGTCTGCGAACCATGTTTTTGTGTTCGCGTCCGCTATCGGGAGACTGGCAGGCCGCTTCCCTAGTCGGAGCCACTGCCCTGCCAAGGAGTTATAGCAAGGCGGGAACGCCTTTGGATTGCCTCGGGCTCTGCCGGCTCGAAAGCAACTTGTCATCGCAGCGCCTCCTACGGCCCGGACCTGAATGATCGCGCACCGGACGCAACAGTGTGTCAGTTAGTTCAATGGACTGCTTGGAACATAGCAGAACGATTTCCCGCATTTGGGCCGGGCGCTTGTCGGTAAGTGCAAATCTGCTTTCGCCTGATGCAAATCGCCGGAATGAGACAGGCCGACATGAACCTTCGACGATATGCCTGTCTGAACTTGGCCGTGGTCGCCCCGGCTCCTTGATCTCAACTCAGCATTTTCAGCTTTACGAAGACGCGGCCGAACCGTTGGAGAATTCCAGAGCCGGTCCCGCGATTGTGGGATCGATTGTGATGTGACGTCTGTCGTCGATGATGATTCAACATCCACCTTGTTGAACGCAGGCGGGTGATGGCCAGAGCGCTGAGCAACGATCTACGGTCACGGGTTGTGAAGGCGTCGGCGGCAGGTATGTCGGCACGGCAGGTAGCGGCCCGGCTCGGGGCATCGAGTGCTATCCCAGTGGATCGCGCGGGCGAGGGCGAGATGACGCCGCGCCAGTACCCGTACTATTCGATGACGACGCCGGCGGAACGCGGGCGCCTGCGGAGCGGCAACTGAAGTTGAGCGCCAGCCTTGCGCAACACATAGATGGGACGCGGTGCTTCCAGCTGCTTCTGTGCTTCCGCGCGACGCGCAAGGAGGCGTTCGCGAAGCGCCTTTGAGGCTGCGACTGCGGCGAGGGCATTCGCGACGACTCTGTCGGTATAGGCCATGACGAAACTCCTGCGAGTTCCCTTTATGTTCTCATTTTGGATACGGGCAGTCAAGGCTCAGCCGCGTTTCTCGGCCTGCACATTTGTCGCTTAGGTGCGGGTGACGTAGGTGCGCCTCGTCTGGGACTTCAGCCCTCGGTGAGCCCGTCGAATACGTCCAGCATCGGATCGTCAATGGCCTGACCCAGGCCTAAGGCGACTCGGCGCTGGTTGCTCCATTGGCAGATCCGACGTTACTAACCGGCTTTCTGGCGACGATCGCGTATCTGTGCTGCAGTCCCCGTGCCAGCGCTTTCAGATAGTTCCAGTTCTTGGTCTGCGTCCGGTGAACGTCCCGAAAATCGGTATCGACCGCGACCGCCTCGAATCCCGTGCTTTCGAGCAGGGCGGCTACCGTCTCGGCGCGTGCACCGTTTGAGAAATGAACGCGCGCCAGAATGCTCTTGTGGCGCTCAGCCATCTGCGGCGGCGTGTGCATCGGATCCAGCTTCAGTAGACCCGCCTTCTCAAGCAAGGCGGCCAATTGCTTGGCGATCTTCTCGCCGCGGCTGACATTGACGAAATCCCCGTCGACGACAAGCAGCCGACCACCGGGTTTTAGTACCCGTAACCATTCGCGAAAGCATGCCTCGGGATCGACAAGCGTCCAGACCAGATGACGGTTGATCACCACGTCGAAACTGGCGCTTGCCTCCATCGTATTTTCCGCGTCGCCCAAGTAGAATCGGATCGAGCGGTTACGTTGCATCGCTTTTGTCCGCGCCCGCTCCAGCATCGTTTCAGACCAGTCCAGTCCGGTCACATCGAAGCCGACGTCGTCCATCAGATGCGAGATGACGCCGGTGCCGCTCGCAAGATCGAGTGCTTTACGCCGATCGCCCGCGCCCAGATGCTTACGAATCAGCTTTTGCCATGCCGTCCGCTCAGCCTCCGAGAAAATTTCGTGGCCCGGTGATAGGTCGAATGTGGCCGCGCGTTCAGACCAGTAAGCTTTGATCTCCTCGCGCAGTCCGTGGTTTTGACCCTGCATTTCAAGTACGTCCCTGTGCCAAGCTGCGGCTTGTTTTGAATGTGTCTAAAAGATCAAACTTGACCATTATAATCATAAAACTTAGACGGCGCGCAATTTCCACCGGAGATCAAATCGATGCGCCTCACCCTTAAAGCGGCAGTCCTTTCGACCGGCATGCTTCTGTCTTCCGCCTGGCCGACCTTGGCCGACACGATCACCCTCAAGGATGTGACCGGCCGCGACGTCGAGGTCAACGTTCCCGTGAAGCACGTTATCCTCGGCGAAGGCCGGCAAATCTATTTCTTGGCGGCGCTCAACAAAGAAAATCCGTTCGAACAGGTCGTTGGCTGGCGTGACGATCTGCCGAAGGCGGATCCGGAAACTTATGCCGCCTATCTGGCCAAGTACCCGGATATCGCCAAGCTGCCGACATTCGGCGGCATGAAGGACGGCACGTTCGACATCGAGCAGGCGGTGGCTTTGAAGCCTGACGTCATCCTCATGAACGTCGACGCGAAGACGGCCACGGAAGAGGCCGGCTATATCGAAAAGCTCGGCAAGGTCGGCATTCCCCTCGTCTATGTCGACTTTCGCGAAAAGCCGATGGAAAACACCGAGCCCAGCATGCGTATCATGGGCAAGCTGACGGGCAAGGAACAACTGGCCGAGGACTTCATCAAGTTTCGGGCCGAGAGCATTGCCCACGTGACGGACGTCCTCGCGAAGGCCAACCCGGACAAACCTGTCGTCTTCGTTGAGCGCGCCGGCGGCTACTCCGACGATTGCTGCATGTCCTTCGGCAACGAGAATTTCGGCAAGATGGTTGAGATTGCCGGCGGCATCAACATGGCCAAGGACATCATCCCCGGCACCTTCGGCACGGTGAATCCCGAGCAAATCATTGCTTCAAACCCCGACCAGATCATCGTTACCGGCGGCATGTGGGAAGCTTTTGTTCCAGGCGGCGCCTGGGTCGGCGTCGGCTATGGCGCGAATGTCGAGGAAGCCCGCGTTAAGCTCGAAAAGCTGACCGAGCGCCCGGCCTTTACCGGCGTCAAGGCCGTGAAGGACGGCCAAGTCCATGCGATCTGGCACCAGTTCTACAACAACCCCTACCAATTCGTGGCCATCCAGGAAATTGCCAAGTGGCTGCATCCCGAGCTGTTCCAGGATCTGGACCCTGAAGCGACATTCAAGGAACTGCACGCACGCTTCCTGCCGCTCGACTACAAGCCGGGCTATTTCGTCTCCCTGAAGGACGAATAGCCGATGGCGGCCGTTGCTGAGCCTGCTGCTGCAACGGGGCGGGAGCGCTATCGCGCTCTCGCCCTTCGGCGCATTTTCCTCCTCGTCCTGCTGATGGCAGCGTTGGCCTTCACCATGGCCGCCGATATGGCGCTGGGGCCGGCAAATTACTCACTCTCCCAGGTGCTCTCCGCACTTTTCGATCCTGCCTCCGCTGGCGACCAGCTTCGTGTCGTCATTTGGGATATCCGGATGCCGATCGCCCTGATGGCGGTCCCGGTAGGCGCTTCGCTGTCGGTCGCCGGCGCGCAGATGCAGACGATCTTGTCCAATCCCCTTGCAAGCCCGTTTACGCTCGGCATCTCGGCCGCAGCCAGCTTCGGGGCGGCGCTCGCCTTGGTCGCAGGCGTCGCCATCTTCCCCGCCGCCCTTCAATATATGGTGCCGATCAACGCCTTCCTGATGGCCATGGTGGCAGCGCTGTTCATCCATTTTGCCTCCACCATGCGCGGCGTGACGGTCGAGACGATCGTGCTGCTCGGTATCGCCCTTGTCTTCACCTTCAACGCAGCGCTGTCGCTGCTCGAGTATCTCGCATCCGAGCAGGCGCTGGCGGCAGTGGTGTTTTGGACCATGGGCAGCCTGACGAAGGCGACCTGGGACAAGGTCTATGTCACCGCGGCCATCATAGTTGTGACGGTTCCACTGTTCATGAAGAACGCATGGGCACTGACCGCCTTGCGCCTCGGAGACGACAAGGCCGCCAGTATGGGCGTCAAGGTGCGCAGCCTGCGCCTGCAGACGATGCTGACGGTCAGCCTGCTGGCAGCCATCCCCGTCTCCTTTGTCGGAACGATCGGCTTCGTCGGCTTGGTCGGTCCCCATATCGCCCGAATGCTGGTGGGCGAAGATCAGCGGTTCTTCCTGCCGGGATCGCTCATATGCGGCGCGCTGCTTCTCTCGGCGACATCCGTTGTCAGCAAGATCCTGATTCCCGGTGCGATCCTGCCGATCGGCGTCATCACCGCTGTCGTTGGCGTGCCGTTCTTCTTCGTGCTCATCTTCAGCAACAGGAGGCGTGCATGGTAGCCCTCTCGCTCAAGGAGGTCGGCGCATCCTACGGCCGCAAGACCGCCCTGTCGAACGTGGGCATCGACGCGCTGAAGAGCGGCAGCCTGACCGCGATCATTGGACCCAACGCGGCGGGAAAATCGACCCTGTTCAAACGTATTGCCGGGCTGATTTCGGGGCCTGGCCTGGTGCACCTTTCTGAGACCGAACGGGGCGACCGTGCCATCTGTTACATGCCCCAGGATACGGGGGCGAATGCCGTTCTCACCGTCTATGAATCGGTTTTGCTTTCCGCCAAGCAAGGGAGTGGTTGGCGGGTAAACGACGAGGAACTCTTCGAGATCGATGCGATCCTGAAGGCGCTTCGCATTGAGAATCTGGCATTCCGTGGTCTCGGCGAACTGTCGGGCGGCCAGCGCCAGCTTGTTTCGCTGGCGCAGGCACTGGCGCGTAAGCCGGAAGTGTTGCTCATGGACGAGCCGACGTCGGCGCTCGACCTGCACCGGCAGATCGAGGTTCTGGGCTTCGTCAGTGACCTCGCCCGCAAGGCCGGCATGATTGTTCTGGTGGCGTTGCACGACCTGAACCACGCGCTGCGCTACTGCGAGCAGGTCATCGTCATTGCCAACGGTGAAATGGTCGTCAGTGGACCAACAGGTGAGGTCATCAATTCGGCCATGCTCCGGGACATCTACAAGGTCGCCGCGCGTATCGAAACCTGCTCCAGGGGACAGCGGTTCATACTTGTCGATGGGCTGGCCTGACCGGTCCATAAAGCACTTGCCCAAGGCACGGTTAGACAATCAACCGTGCCGCCTTGCCGCGCTTGCGGTCGGGATTGTTATAGTAGGATGCCGCCTGGGTCAGCGACTTATGCTGCGACTGCTGCATCGCCTCTGGCATGGGAATGCCCCGATTGGCAGCCTCGGTGAGATAGCCGGAACGCAGGCTATGGGCGGAGAACTTCTGCGGATCGAGCCCGGCCTTGGCGCAGCGGGATTTGAGGACCAGGTTGACCGACTGCGCCGTCAGCGCCCGGCGATCGACATTGCCCCACTGGTCGATGCGGCGGAACACCGGGCCGGTTTCAATCCGTGCCTCCTGCAGCCAGCGTTTCAGCGCCTCTACCGGTCGGCCGATCATCAACGACCGGGCATAGTCGTCCGACCCGGTCGTCTTGGTGCGGCCGAGGCGGATCGCCAGGCAGGGCAGGGAAGGGGAGGCCGAGTCGTCGGGCACCGCGCGAACCAGCTCTTCCTCGATCAGGTCTTCGACGCGCAGATTGGCGATCTCCGAGCGTCGACGTCCGCCGGAGGCAAAGGCGGTCAGGAGGATGGCGCGATCGCGAATGTCGACAAGCCGGTCGCCGGCGCAAGTGAACAGCAGCTGGGCGAGGATGTCGGCGGTGACCGCGCTCATGCTCTTGCGCTGGCGTGGGCGCCCGCCGGCGCGAACGGCCAGCCGCAGCGCGCTCTTCAGCGACGGGGCGGAGAAGGAGCCGGCCAGCCCGCGCCAGCGGGTCAGGATCGACCAGGAGGTCAGCCGCCGACGAACGGTTGCCGGCGCATGCGGACCATCGACGCGCAGCAGTGCGCGGCTTCGCAATCCAACTTCGACCTCCGCCGGCATTCCGTGCGATGGATCGTTTTCGCGCTGGATCGGGTCCCACAGATGGTGCGCGACGAACTTCAGCAGCAGCGCCTCGGGGGCGGGCCAGGGGAGGGGGGCTCCGGTGGCCAGTGCGCACCAGGCCTCGAGATAGGCGAGGTCGGATGCAAGCGCCCGCAGCGTATTCGAGCCCATGCCCTCCTTCGCCAGATGCTTCAGGGTGGCAACGTCATCGTCGGTCAGCAGTGCGGCCAGCTGGTCGCGGCGGTCGAACGGCAGGATAGCGTCGAGCGCGTCCAGTTCTTCGACGCGCTTTGCGATCAGCGGGTCTGTACTGGAAAACTTATTGCTCATGGGAGAGCGGTCCCAGGAGGGGGACACCTTCGCTCCGGGCTGCACTTGCAAGTTTCCGGTCAAGTGTTGCCAGCGGTGCATTTTCGAGCAGAGCCAGCGCCAGATAGGCGGCATCATAGGCGCTCAACTGATACCGGCGCGCGACCCGAACCACCTCTGCGTCGTCACTCCGGGAAACAAGTCGAAGGGGTAGCCCGCGAAACCGGGAAAGGGCGGTGTAAACCAGATCGTCATCGATCCGGCCACGCCGCTCGGCGGACAGCAGAATGCTTCGTATCTCGTGCTGCAGCAGGTCGGGCGCCAGCGCGTCCTCGTCTGCCATTCTGGACATCACCTGCGCGGCGAACTCGTTTTCCTCATCCGGCAGCAGCCAAGTGCCGGCAATCGATGCATCGACAACAAACGACATCAGTACCGGCGTCCCTCTTCACGCCATTCACGGATTTCTTCCTGGGTGACAGGTTTCGCGCGGGCGCGAATCGCCCGGACGGCCTCTATGGCGGCGAGACGCTGGCGGCGCTCGTCGATCGCGGTCAGGCGGGCGATAGGGGCGTTGCCGCGGGCGATGATCACTTCCTCGCCGGCCTCGACCCGGGCCAGCAGTTCCGACAGATGCGCCTTGGCCTCGGAAATCTTGACTGTGGTGCTCATGCGGTCCTCGCTCATGAATCGGTGGCACGTCTGCGCGCTTTCCAACAAAGATAGGAGCGTTCCGAAACTTGGTCAACCGCCAGATTCAATCACTATCGATACAGGTACGTATCGATAATGACGGTGTTTTCCAAACGCTGCAGAGGAGGATAAACGATCGTTTGTGAACGTCTTTGGATGCTGAAGTGTGGACATACACTTGCCTAGCCCGGGCCTTCGATCCGGCCGTGGTCAAGCGGACCGCGTCGTCAACGCATCGAGAAGAGGCGCGAATGCGGGGGAACTCTCCTCGCGATGCCGAGACCTTGAGTTAACAGCAAGACTGGTCCGCCCTACATCAGAGCGGACCAGCGAGATATTGATCAGAAGTCCATGCCTGCGCCGCCGGGGAGGGCGGGGGCCGTCTCCTTCTTGGGCTTCTCGGCAATCATTGCTTCCGTCGTGACAAGCAGGCCCGCTACGGAAGCGGCATCCTGAAGCGCGGTGCGGACGACCTTTGCCGGATCGATCACGCCCTGAGCGTAGAGGTCGCCGTATTCACCGGTTTGTGCATTCCAGCCGAACGAAAGATCGGCCTTCTCGCGCAGCTTGCCGACGATGACGGAGCCTTCCGCGCCGGCATTCTCAGCAATCTGCCGAACGGGCGCCTCAATGGCCCGGCGGATGATATCAATACCGACCCGCTGGTCCTGATTGGCCGCCTGGATATTGTCGAGAGCCTGGACCGCCCGCAGCAACGCAACGCCGCCGCCGGGCAGGATGCCCTCTTCGACAGCCGCGCGGGTGGCGTGCAGTGCGTCATCGACGCGATCCTTCTTCTCCTTCACCTCGACCTCCGTGGAGCCGCCGACGCGGATAACGGCGACGCCGCCCGCCATCTTCGCGAGGCGCTCCTGCAGCTTCTCACGGTCGTAGTCCGAGGTCGTTTCTTCAATTTGCCCGCGGATCTGGGCAACACGTCCGTCGATCTCCGCTTTGGAGCCGACACCATCGATGATGGTGGTATTTTCCTTCTCGATGGCGACCTTCTTGGCACGGCCAAGCATATTCAAGGTGACGTTTTCCAGTTTGATGCCGAGGTCTTCCGACACGACAGTCCCGCCGGTCAGAATGGCGATGTCTTCGAGCATTGCCTTGCGACGATCGCCAAAACCAGGGGCCTTGACCGCCGCAATCTTCAGGCCGCCGCGGAGCTTGTTGACGACGAGCGTCGCAAGAGCTTCACCTTCCACATCCTCCGCGATGATCAACAGCGGTTTGCCCGACTGGACGACCGCTTCCAGCACGGGAAGCATTGCCTGCAGGTTCGACAGCTTCTTCTCGTGGATGAGGATGTAGGGCTCTTCGAGCTCCACACGCATTTTGTCCTGGTTAGTCACAAAATACGGGCTGAGGTAGCCGCGATCGAACTGCATGCCTTCGACCACTTCGAGTTCCGTGTCGGCGGTCTTTGCCTCCTCGACCGTGATGACACCTTCGTTGCCGACTTTTTCCATGGCTTGCGCGAGATAACGGCCGATTTCCTCATCGCCGTTCGCGGAAATGGTTCCGACCTGCGCGATCTCCGCGTTGCTGGTGATCTTGCGCGCATTCTTCTTGAGATCCTTCACCACGGCATCGACGGCGAGATCGATGCCGCGCTTCAGGTCCATGGGGTTCATACCGGAAGCAACCGCCTTGGCGCCTTCCTTGACAATGGCCTGGGCGAGCACGGTTGCGGTCGTCGTGCCATCGCCAGCGAGATCGTTGGTTTTCGAGGCGACCTCGCGCAGCATCTGCGCGCCCATGTTCTCGAACTTGTCCTCAAGCTCGATTTCCTTGGCGACTGACACCCCGTCCTTGGTGATGCGCGGCGCGCCGTAGGACTTGTCGATCACGACATTGCGCCCCTTGGGCCCAAGGGTTACTTTCACAGCATTTGCGAGCACATCGACCCCACGCAGCATGCGTTCACGGGCGTCGGTGCTGAACTTGACGTCTTTGGCAGCCATTTCTTTAACTCCTCAATAGGCAGCTATGTGACTGGTTGGATGGGTGGGGTCGCTCAGGCCGCCTTCTTCTGTTCGGCTCGGCCTTCGAGGATGCCCATGACATCGCTTTCCTTCATGATCAGCAGATCCTCGCCGGCGATCTTGATCTCCGTGCCAGACCATTTGCCGAAGAGGATGTAGTCGCCGACCTTTACGTCGAGCGGCTGGATCTGCCCGGCGTCGTTGCGCGCGCCCGGGCCGACGGCGATCACCTCGCCCTCTTGCGGTTTTTCCTTGGCGGTATCGGGAATGATAATCCCGCCCTTCGTCTTTTCATCCGATTCAACCCTGCGAACGAGAATGCGATCGTGAAGCGGTCGGAACGACATGTTTTCCTCCAATGGACAAACAGTGATGACGATGTTCACCCGGAGCCGGACCGGATGACCGGTCCGGGCGGGTACAGGACCTCTCATGAGCGCCCTGCGCGCAAAAATCTGGATTGTCGATTTTTTCATTTCAAGAGGTTGGCCGAAAAAAAATCAGCACTCGTCAGAAGTGGCTGCTAACATACTGTAATACTACGAGAAAATCGAAGTTGAACGATGAAATTTGTTGATGATCGTGAACGATGGCGGCATCATTCCGGGGGCGAACAACGGAGATGAAAGCATGCGGTTTGCATCAGATCTGGAGCGCCAGCTCCAAGGCTACGGCCTGACAACTGCGCATATCCTTTATCGCATTCCCGACTTCGAATCCGTTCTCCAGACCTATGTCTGGCAGGACTACGATCTCGCCCCGGACTTTCCCGAAATGCACAAATTTCTGGACTTCTGGCGGACGTCGCTGGATGGGCCGTTGCATTCGGTGCGGTACACCCACAGGCGGCTCGTTGGCGCCAACGACTGGCGGCGTGTCGAAGGCGAGTTCAGGCTGCGCTGAACCGGCCGCAAAAAATTCTGCATCATGTCCTTGAAAGTCAGTTGAGGAAAAACCAGATCGATTGCCGCCAGCCGCTGGACCAGGGCTGGCCTTGCTGGGAGCGCCGTCTTTCGGCGCCCCGTACCCATGTTGCTTCAAGGAGGATATGGTTATGGCAACATCCTACGATTATGCGCCGCTCTTTCGGTCGAGCATCGGCTTTGACCGTGTGTTCAACCTGCTGGAAAACGCGCAGCGTGCGCGTTCAGTCAGCGACTGGCCGCCTTACGATATCGTCAAGACCGGCGATGACAGCTATCGAATTGCGATTGCTGTCGCTGGATTCTCGCGAGAGGATCTCGACATAACCTTTCAGTCGAACCTGCTCACTGTGACCGGCAGGAAACAGGATGCGCCGGCGGAGGGTTACCTGCATCGCGGCATCGCGTCTCGGCCATTCGAGCATCGCTTCGAGCTTGCGGACCATGTGAGGGTCGACAGTGCAGACCTGAATAACGGTCTCCTCTCGATCGGACTTGTTCGCGAGATTCCGGAGGAGATGAAGCCGCGTAAGATTTCGATCGTGAGCGCGCCTGCGCTCGGAAAGCTCGAATCTCCCGCACAGATCGAGGGCCAGAAGGCCGCGTAAGAAGTGAACGATGCGACAACGGGCGCCGGTGGAGCGGCGCCCAATGGCATGACGGGTTGGGAAGGAGGAAAACATGAAACCCGATGTGTTTGCGAGACCTATCCAGATATTGATTGGTCTTGGGTTTCCCTTGGAAATCCGGACTGCGGCCGAGGCCTACAGGCATTTGGTCGAGTGGCCTCACCTGAACAAGGATGCCTCATACACTATAGCACTGAACGCATGCCGCGCAGCAATGCAGGGGGAGGTGGAGGTCGAGACCGCTTGCGGTCTCTATGTTGCTTTTGCCGAGAAGCACGACCTCCTGGTACCTCCGGGCGACCCTGTCATTGCCTACCGACGGCAGCGCGACCGCGATCCCCATATTCGATGAGGTGCGTATATGTTGGATGGAACGTTGCAGAAGGCTGCCAATGATGCGGTGATCATGGGGCCAGCGGTGTTAATCACCGGCAAGACTGAGCTTCGACGCCCCGGCGACATCGTCGATGCGCCATCTCTCTCAATCGACGACAAGAGGGCAATTCTTGCCGCATGGGCGTCGGATTATTACTCGGTGGAATCAAGACCTGCATTTCGTCAGATTCCAGGCCTCGCCGAGCCCGTGACGATAGATGAACTTCAGTCGGCGCTGAAGGAGCTCGACCTCCGCTACGAGGCGTAGAGGACGAGGGGCTCCGATCACCGTTTCGCAGGGGAGGGGGTAAATCGGCGGCCTTCTGGGTTCTTTGCTCAGTTCTGTGTCGCACAGCACTTGGCTATAGACCTGCAGCCTTGGTGAGATTGATCCGGAACCTGTCGCGCCGGCGCTGGTAGCGACGAGTCATTTCGGCCGAGGCATGGCCGAGCTGCTTCTGGACATAGCGCTCATCGACCTCGGCCGAAGAAGCCAGGCCGGCGCGCAGCGAATGCCCGGCAAACATTTGGCCGCGCTCGACCTCGGAAAGCTCACCACGCACGCCGGCGGCAAGCGCGGTCTTCTTGACGAGGCGCGCCACCTCCTGATCGTTCAGCCGGTCCGGCGCGACGTCCTTTCCCTTGCCGGTCACACGACGGAAGAGGGGGCCTTTGGCGAGCTTGGCGAACCTGATCCAGTTTTCCAGCGCGGCGACGGGGCAGGTGGCGTCGGACGAGCCACGACCGATCTCGACCTCGCGCCAGCCGGTCTTGCCACGCAGGGTGAGCAGCGCACCCTTGTCGAGGATTTCGATCCAGCCCCGGCCGTCCTCGGTCTGATCGCGGCCAAGGTCCAGACCGGTGATTTCCGAACGGCGCAGGCCGCCGGCAAAACCGACGAGCAGCATTGCCCTATCCCTGATGCCGCGGAGGGTTCCCCGATCGAGGGTTTCCAGCATGGCGATGAGGTCTTCCGGTAGGAGCGCCTCCTTCTGCCGGGGCGGGGCGGCGTGCTTGTTGCGAATGCCGGCCATCACTGTTGCGATTGCGCGATCCTTTCGATCCAGGGGCATGCCGCGTTGTGAATAGTTCCAGCCGATGGCGGCGAGGCGCCGCTCGATCGTCGAGACGGAATTCGCCTTCATTCCGCGCTCGGCGGTCCCTGAAGCGCAGGCGGTGATGTAGAGCCCTACGACATGAGGATCCGGGGGGAGGAGGGATAGGTTAGAGCGCCGGCACCAGGCGGCAAAATGCTTCCAGTCGCTCGTATAGGCGCGGCGGGTGTTTTCGGAACTGGCCGCCTCGACGTAGCCGCGGGCGCGATCGATCAGATTCTGCAGGTGCCCCGGCAGGCTGGATATCGGCAGCGGGGACGAGGAAGGGGCGATATCAGGCAGATCGTCGTCGGCATCCGTGTCGCGGGCCATCACTACGCCGCCTCGATATCGGTTTGAGAAAAGTCGTTGCCGATAAACAGCAGCGGTTCGTCCGCCCGTTTTGCAAGTGCGTAGGAGAGGCAATCGGCAAAATTCAAGGCCGCCGGATGGCGGCCCTTGCCGTAGGCAAGCCAGGCTTGCGTCGCCAGATCCACGAGATCGGCATCGACCGGAATGGTGTTCGCCTCGATCTTGCTGAGCCACAGATCGATCTCGGCCAGCGCATGTTCGCCGCGCTTGCTGACCAGTACCATGCTCGCCTCAAGCACACAGGTCGCGGGAACCAGGCGGATTCGGTCAGCGACGAGGGCTTTTTCCAGCCGCATCGCTTCGGGCTCGTTGCGCAGGATCGCGACGATGGCGGAGGTATCGATCACCATCAGTTGGGAATTCCATGCTCGTCATAGCCGATGATCTCTTCATTGCTGCGGTTGTCCAGTTCGGGCAGTCGGCTCACCCGCTCCCTGATTGCCCGCAATTCGCCAAGCAGACGCTCTTGGGTCCCATCGCCGTATCCGAGGCGATGCAGACGTTCACTCAATGCCTGATGAATGGCCGCAGTCTTGCTGATCCCTTGGCGGCGCGCCAATTCGTCCGCAAGTGCGACGGTTTCCGGGTTTTTGATGTTAAGAGACACGAGAGACTCCAATGATCTACCTTTTTTGCGATTTCTACCGCACAAGCGGAGTTGTGTCAAATATGAACGATAAGGCAATCTTATCCATCATTCTATAGGAAAGACATGTCGTGCGGTTTCTTCGCTATCTATAGCTTAAACCGCGCATGCCTTGTAGGATGGCGGTCATGGATTCGCCCGTCACTCCTCTCGTCGCCTCGCCGGTACTCCCGGCCGCCTTGCCCGGCTGGGCCCTGCCGCGTGGCCGCGAGCCGGACGAGGTATCCGCCGCCTTCGCCGCCGGCATCGCGTTGAAATCGCTGGATGATCTTGTCCGCTCTGCGCCCGCCTGGGCTGGCTGCTGACGGGCGCGCCAGGCACTGAAATGCGCCGCCGTCGCGGTCCGGCTGATGGGCCGCAGCGAGGACGAGGCGGCGTTGCGCGACGCCGTTCTGCTCACCGCCGTCGGTGACGATCCCGGCCCTGCTGGTCGGGTGTTTTTGGCGACCAAAAGGCTGGCTACCCGAAAACCTGCCTTCTCTTCGAAGGCCGTAGGCGAGCTTGCCGATTTGTTGGGGCTCGCCTGGGACGATCGGCTCACCGCGGCCGTCGACCACGCCGACGACGCGCTGCAATCGGGTCGCTCGGCGCCGTTTGCCACGGCGGACCTGGTCACGGCCATCCATGCCGCGCGGCCGGATGCCGAACCGCTCGCCTGGGCGCTGGCCGATCTGCTGATCGCCGCGCTGCTGAAATGGGATTGTGCCGTGCCGCTATTAATGGCCGAGCGCTACGGGCCGGCCTTCAAGACGCTTGGGGGCAGGGGCCGCGTGCGCCCGGGGGAACCGGCCTTCGCCCGCGCCGTCTGCCTTGCCCTCACCGAGGCAACAGGCGCGGCCTTGCGCACCGCCGGGGAGATCGGGCGGCGTGCCGATACGCTGCGTGCCGCCGCGCCAAAGGTTCGCACGAAAGGCGCTGATGCAGTCATTGAAAAACTGCTCGCCGAGGACGCGGTCGCAGCCTCGGCGCCCGGCAGCAATCTCTCGCGCTGGGCGGCGACCCGGCTGTTCGACCGGCTGGAGGGCTTTGGCGCCGTGCGGGAACTGTCCGGTCGCAGCGTGTTCCGGATTTACGGATTGTGACAATGGCTGAACCGGACGCACGTGGCAGAATACGGACGCCTCGGACGAAGGACGCAAGCGAACGCTTGTTGGATCGGGAGTTGGCGGATCTGCCGCCGGACCTGCGCTGGCGCGAATGGATGTTGCGCGTCGAGGCGGTGATCTTTGCCGCGGCCGAGCCGGTCGGTCGTGAGGCGCTGGCGCGTGTCGTCGGCAAGGACTGCAGCATCGACCTCCTGATCGATGACCTGCGCGAGGAATTGAAGGGCCGGCCCTATGACATCGTCTCTGTCGCCGGCGGTTGGCAGCACCGAACGCGTCCGGCTTACGCGTCCGCGATCCGGGCGTCGCAAGCGTCGACTGTGGGAGGGGCGTCGGCGCTGTCCGACTTCGAGGCGATGGTGCTGGTGGCGATCGCGTATTTCCAGCCGATCACCCGGGGCGACCTGTCGAAGATTTTCGGCAAGGAGGTCAGCCGCGACACGATCGCCAGCCTGCGCAATGCCAATTTCCTCGCCTCCGGCCCGCGCAGCCCGACGCCGGGTGCGCCTTATACCTATGTGACGACGAAGCACTTCCTCTCGGCCTTCGGCTTGCAGACGCTGCGCGATCTTCCTGACATCGAGGCACTGGAGGATGCGGGGCTGCTCACCCGACGATTTATTCCGGCGGAAGCGCTGGAGAACGAGGAGGCTTCTGACGACGAGTAGCGTTGGCGGACGGGGCGACCGTTTTGACCGCGTTGTGCTACATTGAGGCCATCGAACTGGCCAATGAAGAGAGTCTCGCGATAGCTTCGTAATTGGCTTTGAGCCCGCATTGTGACTGTGCAGCTGGCTCTTTCCATGTGGTCGACGACGGTGGCTGTCGTTATCGCGAAAGCCGCTTCTCGTCATCGATCAGCGTCAAGCGCGCGGGGCCGACCGCGCCCCAATGCCACAGGACCAGGTTGAGATTGTCCACGTTTGCGCCGGGCGCGAAGCTCCTGACAAGCAGGCCGTGATAGCCTGCGGCGGCGAGGTGTCGGGCGAAAGCCTGGGTGCTGGCCTCGCCGCTCGCCTTCATCTGGTCCCGCCAAGTCGGGTCTGCGAGAGATGACGGCGTCATCCCTTCAGCCAGCAACGCGGCCTCGTCCCTGGTATCGAATATCCGACCTATGTCGGCGTCGTAGGAGATTAACGTCGTCGGCTGCAGACTGCCGGCCTGATTGGCCTCGCGAAGGGCGGTCATTACCGTCAGACAGGTGTAGAGCGCTGGCGTGCCCTTCTTTTTGAAGCGGCCGCCGTACAACTCCGCCCCGCGCCCGGACATTGGCTCGCGTGCATAGATCGGGTTCAGTGCTCGAAAGAGCGCGCCTTCATACCGCATCGTCTTGTCAGGCGTGGACGCCGGCATCGACCGCGTCGATATAGTCGAGAACCTCGTCGGCGCGGCCCTCCCGGACCAACTGCATCGCTGTCATTCCCGAGAAGCCCGGCATGTTGATTGCCACTGAGAACTGACCCGGCGTGGCCTGATATTTCCATTGAGAATTGACCCATGTTCCAACCTTCCCTCGCATGTTTTCAGCGGGGGCTATGGAGTGATCGACATGGCGTTATTGAGCGTGATCCGACGCTGGCATTTTCGAGAGCATCTATCGATCCGGGAGATTTGCCGCAGGACTGGCCTATCCCGGAATACCATCCGCAAATACCTGCGCCTGGACGGCGTAGAGCCGAAGTTCAATGTCCCTGAGCGGCCGAGCAAGCTCGATCCACCAAGCGTGTCTCACCGACCTGCCTCGTGCATCTGGAGCGCAACCGCTACAGCGTCCCGGCATCCTTCGCCAACCGACCGGTAAGCCTACGGGTCTACCCGGACCGTGTCGTGGTCGCCGCAGAGGGTCAGATCGTTTGCGAGCATCGTCGCGTCATCGACCGATCTCATGATCGGCCGGGACAGACGATCTACGACTGGCGGCACTATCTGGCGGTGGTGCAGCGCAAGCCAGGTGCGCTTCGCAACGGCGCACCTTTCGTCGAACTCCCCGATGCATTCCGGACCTTGCAGCAATACCTGCTCAAGAAGCCCGGAGGCGATCGGGAGATGGTCGACATCCTGGCGCTCGTCCTTCAACACGATGAACAGGCCGTCCTGTCGGCCGTCGACATGGCACTGAAGTCCGGCGTTCCGACCAAAACGCATGTGCTGAACCTGCTGCATCGCCTCGTCGACGGCAAATCCTTCACGCCGCCGACTATCGATGCGCCGCAAGCCCTGACGCTCATCAACGAGCCCAAGGCCAATGTCGAACGATACGATGCCCTGAGAAAGACGGAGGCCCGCCATGCGTCATAATCCAGCAAGCGGTGCGATCGTCATCATGCTGCGGCAATTGAAGATGCACGGCATGGCACAAGCCGTCGGCGAGCTGACCGAGCAAGGATCGCCGGCGTTCGAGGCTGCCGTTCCGATCCTGTCGCAGCTTTTGAAAGCGGAAACGGCCGAACGGGAGGTGCGATCGACCGCCTATCAGCTCAAGACCGCCCGCTTTCCTGCCTATCGTGATCTGAATGGCTTCGATTTTGTCAGCAGCGAGATCAATGAGGCGCTGGTCCGCCAACTTCACCGCTGCGACTTCCTCGACGACGCCAACAACATCGTCCTGGTCGGCGGCCCCGGCACGGGCAAGACGCATATCGCCACAGCGATCGGCGTCCAGGCCATCGAGCATCATCACAAGCGGGTTCGCTTCTTCTCGACAGTCGAGCTGGTCAACGCGCTGGAGCAGGAGAAGGCGCAAGGACGGTCTGGACAGATCGCCAATCGGCTTGTCCACTCCGATCTCGTTATCCTCGACGAGCTCGGTTACCTGCCGTTCAGCGCATCAGGCGGTGCGATGCTGTTCCATCTGCTGAGCAAGCTCTACGAGCGCACCAGCGTCATCATCACGACGAACCTCAGCTTCAGTGAATGGGCCAGCGTCTTCGGCGATGCCAAGATGACCACCGCGCTGCTGGATCGGCTTACCCATCATTGCCACATCCTCGAAACCGGAAACGACAGCTTCCGCTTCAAGAACAGCTCGGCGCCCGAGCCTAAAACGACGAAGGAGAAAACGAGAAACTTGACCACGACCGCAGACCCGAAACATACCTAACAGGCGGGTCAATTCTCGGTGGAAACGCCGGGTCAGTTCTCAGTGGCAATCAACACTCGGCTACAAGACGCCGGCCGAAGTGTTCCTCGCGCATTTGCAGGAAGGCGATTGATCCCCTACCCTGCAAGACGGGCATGATGTACTTGGGTTAGCTTCTCCACTCGAGCGAAGAATTGACGGCACTTTGAGCATTGTTCCCCACTCCTTATCGCTAGAAGCATACCCGCTTACTATGGTAGTCTAACCTATACATTGGTGTGGTACACCGGTGGGTGAGCAAGTTAACTGGGGCTGACGGGTCTGCGGCTGTTTCGCCGTGATGAGCAAGAGCCGATTCAGCTACAAGTGCCATCGTTTTCCTCCCGCTGTGATCGCCCATGCGGTCTGGCTGTATTTCCGGTTTCCGTCGAGTCTGCGTCTGATCGAGGAATGCTGTTGGAGCGCGGCATCATCGTTTCCTACGAGACGATCCGATGCTGGGCAAAGAATTTCGGCCCGGACTATGCCACTTGCTTGCGTCGGCAGCCGCCAGCTCCAAATGATACTTGGCATCTGGACGGGTGGTCGTGATGATCGGCGGGCGTCTATTGGATATGCCTGGCTCCCAGCAACATGATCTCGAGTGGCAGGTTGCTCTCCTCGAGAACGCGGCGATCATCGAGCCCAGCAGTCTCGCTGCCACGACCATCGGCCGAAGCGATACTGCATTGGGAGCATTCTATAGACGGTTGGCGGGGAGGACCGGAAGGCAGAAGGCCGTGACAGCGACGGCGCGCAAGATCGCTGTTCTCTTCTACAACGCCGATTGGAATGGTCAACCGCGACCCAGTCGCTGCGGTTATGACGAGGGGCACGGTAGCTGGGTCGTCCTCGGTGACCTGACGGCAGCGGACACACCGAGATGCTCGACCCCTGCAACGAATTCGTCGCTTTCGCGTTGTTGGGTTCGGAGAACTGTCTGCTGAGAGGTGTGAGTTGCAATCCCTGACACGCAAACGCCAGCTCCGCTCAGATCGGCCCTTGTGGGCGGTCACGCCTCACATCAAGGTGCCGGCCGTAAACTGCATCCCTGACGTCTCGATCGATGTGCTCATCGTTGGGGCGGGAATTGGCGGTGCGTTGATGGCTAACGCGCTGCTCGGGAGCAGCCTCAGTACCCTCGTCATCGACCGTCGACTACCAGTGCATGGGAGCAGCATGGCCAGTACGGCCATGATCCAGCACGAGATCGACGTACCGCTGCATCGCCTTGTCGCGATCAAGGGGATTGGGCCTGCACAGCGTGTGTGGCAGCGTTCTGCTAAGGCGGTCGAAGGTCTTGATGCGCTGGTCCGCCTCCAGGGACTGGAGTGCCAGTTCGCGCGGAAGCGAACCCTCTATCTCGCGGGCGAGAGTTATGGCTCGAGAGCGCTGAAGGCGGAGAGCGCGGCGCGGCGCGAGGCCGGGATTGCAGTAGAGCTTTGGACCCACGCAGAATTGAAAGAGAAGTTTGGCATCGAACGGTCCGCCGCCCTCGTTTCGGACATCTCGGCCTCCGCAAACCCGGCGCAGTTGACCGCAGGTTTGCTCAGAAGGGCCTGGGCAAATGGAGTCGAGATCGTCGAGGGCGTTGAAATCACCGATATCGTCAGCCTGGACGAAGCCAACGTCGTCGCGACATCGAAGGGCCAGCTCGTCAGGGCGAAGCACGTCGTGTTCTGTACCGGCTACGAATTTCTGGCCGCGGTCGCGAACACAAGCCATAATACCGTCTCGACCTGGGCAATGGCCACTCGGACCCGCCACCCGCTTCCGAACTGGCTGAAGGACTTCCTCGTCTGGGAAGGCTCAGACCCGTATCTCTACTTTCGCGCGACACCAGACGGCCGCCTTGTCGCGGGAGGGGAGGACGAAGATGACGAGACCGCCTTTCGCGATCCGGAAAAGCTGGAACGCAAGGCCAGCCGGATACGGAAGAAACTCGAGGTACTGCTGGGACAGCCGATCGAACAGCCCGTCTATCGATGGGGAGCAGCATTTGGCGTAACATCGGATCGACTTCCGATGATAGGCGCTGTCCCCGGTCTCCGGAACGTCTACGCAGCGATGGGGTACGGCGGTAACGGTATCACATTCAGCCAGATCGCTGCGGAGATTATCGCCTGCGAGATATTGGGGCACAAGGACCCGGACAGCAGCCTTTTCGAATTCCGTTGAGCGAGGCTAGATGCCTAGTCCTAGAACAGTTGCGGATTTCGACCACCGGCGCTTCGTCGTCGGGCTGTCGCGCGGGATCGCGGGCGCTCTCCTTTTTGCTCTACCGATGTTTCTGACGATGGAGATGTGGGAATTGGGGTTCTACATCGACCGGGCCAGGCTATGCCTCCTGCTGACCGTCAACGTGCCGCTGTTGATCGTCCTTGCCCGCCGCATCGGGTTTGAACGGACGTCCTCCTGGCGCGAGGCTGTTCGCGACGCCGCGATCGCCTATTTCCTCGGAATACTGGCGAGCACTGCCATCCTTGTCGCAATCGGCGTTCTTCGGCTTGGCCAGGCTGCCACCGAGATTGTCGGCACCGTCGCGCTTCAGGCCGTGCCCGCGAGCATTGGCGCCTTGCTCGGACGAAGCCAGCTCGGCCAGCACCAGGACGACAAAGACGAGGAAGGTTCGCCGCCCGACACCAGCTATGCCGGCGAACTCTTCATGATGGCAGTCGGAGCCTTGTTCCTGGGCCTCAATGTCGCTCCGACGGAGGAAATGATCCTGCTTTCCTACAAGATGACCCCATGGCATGCGATCGCCGTCATTCTTGCTTCGATCGCGCTCATGCACGGGTTTGTCTACGCGCTGTCGTTCTCCGGCGGGCATGGGCTGGAGGAGGGGACCCCGGGCTGGCATGCCTTCGTGCGGTTCACCGTCCCCGGCTACCTGGTGGCTTTCTTGGTCAGTGTCTATTGCCTCTGGACTTTCCATCGCTTCGATGACGTCGATCTTGTCGAGGCGGCCATCACAGCGGGGGTTCTCGGATTTCCCAGCGGGATCGGCGCTGCGTCGGCGCGTCTCATTCTATAGGTGTTCTGATGACGACACTGTCAAATCCGAAGTCGACCGAGAAGAGCAACCCTCATTGGATCGAGTGGCTGACTGGCCTCGTTTCGATAGTGTTCATCCTGGCGCTGATCGGCTGGATCGGCTGGGATGCTCTCGGTCCCCGAGACCCTGCACCGGAACTCTCCATTCGAATTCTTGGCACGATCGGCGAAGGCGCCGGCTACCACGTGCGGTTCGAGATCGCCAATGCTGCGAAGGCGACAGCGGCCGGCGTTGTCGTCAGGGGCCAAATCCTGGACGGCGATCGCGCGCTTGAGACGATCGAGACCACCTTCGACTATGTTCCCATGAATTCCACGGCAAGCGGAGGGTTGATCTTCAGGTCCGACCCGACAGGACATTCCCTGCGGATTTCTGCAGTGGGATACAGTGATCCGTAGTGACTATGGCGAAGGCGTAGCTCCAGCCGGAACCTTGCTCGGTTGCTTGCCGGCCGCCGGCACGACAGTTCACTGGATCGCACCATTCTCAAGGCGAGTGTGTTTGCGTTGAGCATCCCCTCGTTCTGGTTAATCATGATGCTCATCATGCTTGGTGCCATCATGACGGGCTGCTTTCCTTCGGGCAGGAGCAACAGTCGGGCTGCGGCGGAAGCCGCCTTCCTGGCGATGGCCGTTCCGGGGCGCCCGGTCAGACTCCAGTGGATGCGCGAACAGGAGTTCGGCTGGGAGCCCGCTTGGCCCCGGCGTGGTGACGGAGCTGGAAGCCGCCCTCGATGCCGACAACCGCATCGCCAGCTGGAAGCATGACGTTTGGAGCAATCCGCACAACAACCGGCCGGTCGGTGCTGGCGGCGTGCTCATCGGCAACGAAATCAGTACGCCCTTTGCGAAGCCGCAGGGAAAGCCGATCCCCATGCCCGAGGGGGACGGCAGTCGCAATTCCAACCCGCTTTACGCCCTGCCGAACATGAACGTGAATTATCACTTCATAGAGGACATGCCGATCCGGGTTTCTGCGCTACGCTCGCTCGGCGCACATCTGAACGTGTTCTCGATCGAGAGTATGTTTGACGAGCTGGCCCTTGCAGGCGGCGTGGATCCGCTGGACCTGCGCCTGAACCATATGGCTGATGAACGGGCGCGCGCTGTCATGATAACGGCGAGCAAGGCGTTCGGATGGCGCTCGCGTGTGAAACGCGGTCCCTTCCACGGTTTCGGGATGGCCTTCGCCCGGTACAAGAACCTGGGCGCGTATTGCGCTGTGTGCGTAGAGATAGTGGTAGACCAGAACACCGGCCTGATAACGGTGGAGCACGTGCAGGCGGCGGCGGATTGCGGTGAGATCGCCAGCCCGGACGGGGTACGAAACCAGATCGAGGGCGCCGTCATCCAGTCCATGAGTTGCTGCACGCGCGAGGAGGCCACCAATGACGCGATGCTGCGAACGAGCTTTGATTGGAGCGCTTACCCCATCTTCCGCTTCGGTGACGTTCCGAAGGTTATTGACGTTGTCATCGTGGAACAGCCGGGCCAGGCATTCCTCGGAGTGGCCGAATGCGGCCAGGGGCCGGCTTCCGCCGCACTTGCCAACGCCCTCGCCGACGCGACGGGCGTTCGCTTCCGCAACATGCCGATTACACCGAAGGTCGTGCGCAAGGCAATCGTCACCCTTTGAGGGGCGCGACACCCCCCTCGGCCAGTGCCTGGCGCAGGGCCGCGATGAAGACGCGCACCTTGGGCAGCACAAGCCGGGCGGTCGGATAGACGGCCCAGATGTTCAGTGTTTCGGGGCGCGCGTCGGGGAGGTCGATCCGAACCAGCCTGCCGGACGCGAGGTCGTCGCTGACGTTCCAGTGCGACAGCAGCGCGATGCCACCACCGGCAAGACATACGGACAGGCAGGCGGCGATGCTGCTGGAGGAGAAGCGGGCATTGACGCGGACGTGCCTGTCGCTCTTTTCGCCCGAAAACGTCCAGTGGGTCACACCGTCGAGTGGTAGGCAGTCGTGTACCGCTAGCGCCTCAAGCGAGGCCGGCGTTCCCTGCGTGTCCAGATAGCCGGGGCTTGCGACGAGGAGGCGCGGGTTGTCGGCAAGCTTCTGCGCGATGAGGCTGCTGTCACGAAGCTTGGCGATGCGGATCGCCAGATCCGTGCCCGTGGCGACGAGATTGGGCAGTGCATCAGTGAGATCCAGTGCAATACGCAGTTCGGGATGCCGGGCAAGCAGGCCGGGCACAACGGGTGCGACGAAGCGCAGGCCGAAGGCGACTGGCACGGAGACGCGCAGCAGGCCGGCGGCGCCGCGGGTGTCGGAGCGCATTCTGGCCAGTGCCTCGTCGCCGTTTTCGACAATCGCCAGGGCGAAGGGCAGGAAGGTTTCGCCTTCCGACGTCAGGGACAGGGCGCGCGTGGTGCGGTGCAGCAGGCGGACGCCTAGCGCAGTTTCGAGCGCTGCGAGACGCCGGCTGGCCATCATGGCGGTGATCCCCAGTCGGCGTGCGGCGGCAGCGAGGCTGCCAACGGAAACGGCGACGCAGAAGACGTTGATGTCGTCAATGTTCAATATCGAAATCCGTTATACAGGTCGAACATACAAGAGCAGTACATCCAATTACGATAAAGCTCTAGTTCTTGCACATCGCTTTCTTCAGCCAGAAGGGCATGAAAATGGATATGACACTTTCGTCCGCGAATGCCGACGCCTCGTATGGCGGCGTCAGGCGCCTTGCGCTTCTTGCCATGGCAGCGGCTGGCGGTATCGCCGTGGCAAACATCTACTACAACCAGCCGATGCTCGGCCTTATCGAGACCGAGTTCCAGCACCAGCCGGTCACCGGCCTCATTCCAACCGCGACGCAGCTCGGTTACGCGATCGGCCTATTCTTGTTGTTACCGCTGGGCGATCTCGTTCACCGCCGTCCGCTGATCGTCGGGCAATTCTTGCTGCTGGCGATGACGCTTGTTCTTGCAGCGCTTGCGCCGACGGCCTGGCTGCTTGTCGCTGCGTCGTTTCTCGTCGGTGCTACATCCACCGTCGCACAGCAGATCGTTCCCTTTGCCGCATCGCTAGCTGTACCTGAAAAACGTGGTGCCACGATCGGCACTGTCATGGCCGGCGTTCTGTCGGGGATCTTGTTCAGCCGGACGCTTTCCGGTTTCGTCGGGCAGCACGCGGGATGGCGCGAGATGTTCTGGGTCGGCGTGCCGATGGCGCTCGTTGCAGCGGTGATGATGTTCCTGACCCTGCCCCATCATCGTCCGGCGTCGCGTATGCGTTATCGTACGGCGATGCACTCGCTCGTTCATATGTGGAAGCACCAGCCTTCTCTCAGAGTGGCAACGTTGGTGCAGGCAGCGCTTTTTGCCTCGTTCACGGCGTTCTGGACGATCCTGGCGCTCTACCTGCAAGGGCCGAGCTTCGATCTCGGCGCTGATGTCGCGGGTCTGTTCGGGATCGTCGGTGCGGTGGGCATCTTTGCGGCGCCGCTGGCTGGCAAGGTCGCAGATCGCCGCGGCCCCGGCTTCGTCGTCTGGATTGGTGCGGTACTGGCTGCCGTTTCATGGATCGTCTTTGGCCTCTGGACGTCGCTGGCGGCGCTTGTCATCGGCGTCATCATTCTCGATTTGGGTATCCAGAGCGCTCTGGTTGCCAACCAGCACATTATCTACGCGATCGATCCCGAAGCCCGAAGCCGTCTCAACACAATCTTCATGACAGGCATGTTCCTGGGCGGTGCAGTCGGTTCGGCCGGGGCCACAGCCACGTGGGGGCATGGTGCCTGGGCTGCCGTCAGCACGTTGGGGGTAGTATTCGCGCTTGTCGCGATCGGTATTAAGGCCATCGCGCATTACCGTGCCGCCGCCATCGGAAAGATGCGGTGAGGAACGGCACGATGAAAAGACTACGCGTGCGGGTCGTCGGTGGTTCCCTCGGCGGCCTGTTTGCCGCCATCCTGCTCCAGCGTAACGATCACAACGTCCTTGTCTACGAGCGCTCTACGTCCGGTCTCGGTGGTCGCGTCGGATTCGGGCGCCGCTGACACAGATCTCCTGGGATGTTCTCTATGAAGGCGTGGTCCCGATGCTGACGCCCGACAGCTACGTCCTCGGACGCAACATCAAGCGCGTCGTCGATGGCAAGCGCGAAGCGTCGATGATGTTTGCAGACGGCTCGACCGACACAGCCGATCTCGTCGTCGGCGCGGACGGGGCTCGGTTCAGTCGCACGCGGTGCCGCCAATGCGCGGAGGCAGAACGACTATGCCGGCTCGTCGCCTCACGCGGCCTCGCCTGGCCTCCAGGCTGGCCTGAAAGCTAAGCCTGGAGACCAGTAGACGATCGCCGGGTCAGTGGTTGATCTTCGAGACCGCCAGGTTCGTCAGCACGTTGTTCGCCGCCTTCTCCTGATCCAGGATTTCGCTCAGCAAAACGTGCGCCTCTTCATTTCCGAGGACCTTGGCCCACTCGCGCAGCGATCCGTAACGCGCGATCTCGTAGTGCTCGACCGCCTGGCAAGCGGCAAGGACGCCTGCGTCGAGTGCGACGCCCTTGCTCTCGTCGATGATGCCGTCGGTCTCCTTCAACAGCCCTTCGGTCGCATCGCACTTCTCTCCGGCGGGCTTTACGTTGATAGACTTGAACACCTTCTTCAGGGTTTCAATTTGCCCCTTCGTCTCGTCAAGATGGTTGTCGAGCGCTTTTTTAAGCTCAGCACTCTTTACCGCCTTGGAGACTTTGGGAAGGGACTTCGCGATCTCGCTTTCCGCGAAGTAGACGTCTTTCAGGGTGTGTTCGAAAAGTTCGGACAGTGTCTGCACTTTATCCTCCTGATGGGTTGTGGCGTTGCTGGAACGGCCGATGGACGAGATTGTTCCCAGCCTGGATTGCGGGTCCTTCGGCGTATCATGGGGCTAGATCGATCGAGCCGTTCTCGTTGCCGTCCCAGTAGTCTACCCGGTTGCCGACAACCTTGATCAGGACCAGTCCTTCGGTGTCAGTGCCGTCCGGGAACCAGCGGTCGAGACCGTCTGTCCAATGTTGCTGGAATTCGATCTTGTCCTTGCACAGCACTGCATTGCCTTGGACGGCGATGAAGATCCCAGGCTTTCCAAGGAGGGAAGGAGCACCGCTGAAGGTCAGCGAGACGACAGGTGATTGTTTGATATCCTCGATCTTCCGGGTGTCCTCGTAGGAGAAGAACCAGCAGTCGCCATCGAATTCGACGTCGCCATTGTTGCTCATCGGACGGGATGAGATCCGACCGGCAGGGCTCTGCGTGGTGAGCATCCCGAAGTCGATGTCCTTCATTTCCTTTGCGATGTCCTCAAGCGTAAGATTAGTCATGAAAACCTCCCGATTTTTCTTATGCTCACGCGACGGCGGAGTCTGCTGGCTTTAACGCGGCGTGTGGCGCGACGTTCCGGGAACTGCCCGCAAACTTGGCGAAACGGTCCCGCGCTCCATATCGCCCAGGGCGATCGCACTTGGGCGACTTCGGCCACGAGGGCGGTTACGACACAGTCGGGCGCTACGCCCGAACCTGGGCGAAGGAGCGCGGCTGGGTCAGCGCTGCCAGCTCTTCGACGTTTTTCGAACGGTTACCCACCGCACCACGTCGGAGAACCTCTGCGGCTACTGGCAAGGCGCCGCGCAGCGGATCGATGTTCAGGGAGGGGACGAGGAGGCCAAGGTCGAGAAAAAGCGCTAACCGCGATGAGTGCTGAGCTTCGTCAATTCCAATGTGTACTAGCAGTCAAACCAGTATCCTATTGGTGGTTTCGACATTTATTATTGCAACATTCACCAGCACTCTATTGATACTTCGACCGACGCCCTATTGCAACTTTCACCATGTTGGTTTGCTGAAAAATGAAAGTGACCATCATGGACGAAAGCCTTCTCCCGCGTCATCTGGAAACGCAGTTTAAGGTTGCACTTACATCAGCACGGGTGGTCAACTTTGCTGGGCTGCGTCAGGTCGGGGAGACGATCTATTGAGCGTTGGAAAATTCATCACTTAGATGACGAGGGTGAGCTTGCAGCTGTTGAGGCCGATCCAAATGGACAGCTGGATGCCCTATTGGCTGAGACAAAAGCGAGCCCACTCATTGTCGACCAATACCTACGCCAGCGATCGCACCATGGGTTCGCGGTCCCAATACCGCTTTGTCGCGGCATCGATGAAGCCTTTGTCATGGGGCACGACACCGTCGTCGGGTTGGACGCCAGCCTTGTCAAGAAGTGGTTGAGAGCCCTGGCTGTATCCGATCGCCTTGAGGTGGGCGAACGCGTCCATCACCCATTGTACGGCCGCCCCTTCGTTAATGAGCGACTTGCAGCCCTCGTCCGAGAGAAGTACCGCGACCGCGTCGAAAATGGGGGAGGGGGAACCCAGGAGCTGCCCATCGGCCTTGATGGATGTGTTATCCGACAAGGTGGTGTTGCCAACCTTGGGCGCGACGATAAACGGCGTGGCACCTTCGTCCTCGATGGCTGCGATCAGCGTCTGTAAGGCTGAGGCGTCAGTCTCGTCCGCAATGAGGATGCCGATTTTGCGGCCTTTTATCGTGTCCAGCATATTCTTCTGTATCGATAACGCCGGCGAGGCACCCATGTCGATCGGATCCCGTGCGGCTGCTGATTTTTCCGGGAGCTCGATACCCAAACCGTGGGCAACGCGCCGGGCAAGCGTCTCGTCGACGTTGCGCAGGTTGCCCACCATTCGCGGCGGCACCTGCTCTAGGGACACTTTCGACAATTCGAACACGAAGGCGGAGGCGATATGTGCTTGTTCGGACTCGGTCTGAGATTTCCAGAACATGCGGGCTTGGCTGAAATGATCGGCAAACAGTTCCGCACGGACGCGCAGTTTGTCTCCCTGTTCGTCCCTCTGAGCCTGGCGCTCCAATGTATGAAGGCCGGTCACGGGACATTCTCGTGGCCCGCCGGGTTCGCCATGCGCTGCCAGACTGTTCGGCTCATAGTTCGCACGGCCCTTCGGTACGCTCATCTGCATCTGGCCGTCCCGCTGGAAGTTCATGACCGGACACTTCGGCGCATTGATCGGAAGCTGGTGGAAATTTGCAGTGCCGAGGCGAGATTTCTGCGTATCGAGATAGCTGAACAAGCGCCCCTGCAACAAAGGGTCGTTGGTAAAGTCGATGCCGGGCACGATGTTCGCGGGACAGTAGGCGACTTGCTCGGTTTCAGCGAAGAAATTGTCCGGGTTCCTGTCGAGAATCAGGCGTCCGACCTTTCGCAGCGGAAGCAGTTCCTCCGGAATGATTTTGGTCGGATCGAGAACGTCGTAGTCGAGGCTGTCGGCGAAGGCCTCGTCGAAAAGCTGCACGCCGAGCTCCCACTCCGGGAAATTGCCCAACGCGATAGATTCGAACAAATCCCGGCGATGGAAGTCATTGTCGGCGGCCTGGAGCTTCAAAGCTTCGTCCCAGACGGTTGATTGTGTGCCGAGCTTCGGCTTCCAGTGGAATTTGACGAAGGTGGATTTTCCGGCCGCGTCGACGAAACGGAACGTGTGGATGCCGAATCCTTGCATGGTGCGCAGGGAGCGGGGGATGGTACGGTCCGACATGGCCCACATCAGCATGTGGGTCGTTTCCGGCATGAGTGATGCCCAATCCCAAAACGTGTCATGCGCGCTGCCGGCCTGCGGATAGGCTCGGTCAGCTTCCATCTTCACCGCGTGTACGAGATCCGGAAACTTGATCGCATCCTGGATGAAGAAAATCGGGATATTGTTGCCGACAAGATCCCAATTGCCTTCCTTCGTATAGAACTTAACCGCAAAGCCGCGGACGTCGCGGGGCGTATCCACCGAACCAGCGCCACCGGCGACGGTCGAAAACCGGACAAACACGGGCGTCCGTTCACCAACCTTTTGGAACAGATCTGCAGTGGTTACATCTGACAGATCGTCGGTCACCTCGAAGTAACCGTGCGCGGCAGAACCTCGGGCATGGACGATACGCTCCGGTATGCGTTCGTGATCGAAATGGAAGATCTTCTCCCGGAGGACGAAATCCTCCAGCAGCGTCGGCCCGCGTGCTCCGGATCTGAGGCTGTTCTGATTGTCGGAAACCCGGATCCCTTGATTGGTAGTGAGCTTCCCTTCCCGGTCATGCGGACCCGCGAGCGGCACATGCTGGTGAGGCTCGCCGCCATTGCCGAGGTCCATCTCGAAGCTTGTCTTGTCGGCCATGACACATCCCCTGAAGATTGCGGATGAGTGCAAACGAACGCTAGGCGACATTGTTCCGTGGCAGCGTTCGCCGCATTGATTAAGCAGGTATCAGCATCCCTGCATGTCGAGTTCAAGGTATTGGCTCCCGGGGACCATTTTGCATTACCCCCGTCTCCCAACACAAAGAAACGCAGGGAAAGCCGCAGAGTTCCACATCTCGTGGTCGCGCGAACGATTGCTCAGATCGTCTTCGGCGGATCAGGATTCTCATCCGGATTTGGCAGCGGGCCCTCGTCCGGCAACCGCGGTGGGTCCGGCTCCTTGATGGGCGGTCCCGGATCGACAGGCGGTGGCACCGGTTGCGTTGGGATGTCATCTCCGGGGTTGACGGGCAGGCTCATGGCGTGTCCTCCTGTTGAGTTGGTCAACTCACTCGCACCCTGTGATGTTCCGAGTTCCCTGCAACAGAATGTAGATCCCTGCAGGCCTTGATGTAGGCCACGCGCGAAAATAGGGCATTAGGTAGCAAAAGCCATCACATGCCACTTCGTATTGGAATTAAAAAGAGAAACCTAGGCCGGACTGTCGAGATCGCGTGGTCCGTGTCATCGCCGTTGTCGTTCAACAGAGTGCTAGGAGCAGCCAACGCCTATTCGATATGGCCGAAAGAGGGGGGGGCAATTGCGCATCGCTACAACTCTGGATACGCTTAAGTCTTTAGAGGAGCGATCGTTTGCAAGCTACACGCAACCACTTCCTCCGATCGACACCGGCGAGAAGCCCAGGTAATAACCCGGGTCATGTTCAGGATGATACGCATTCAGCTCTGATCTCCCCGCGGCCGTTTTCGGCCGCTGATCCGCCTTTCCGCCGTCGTCTTCTGGAGCCTGAACATAACTTTCAGCGCCATCGCTACCGCTGCCCTTGCCCATCACTTCCCCCCTGCGGTGTTGGCAATCAGCACTCTGGGCGGGGGCTTGGAAATACGCTCGGCGATCCCAAGGGTCAGCATTTCCTGCTTTCACCAAAGGGTCCAACGCTGACGGTGCGCAATTTCGCCAGGATGCGGGATGTGACAGCCTACGGCTGCTTTAAGCGTCTGCGCTGGCCCGAGACGGAGGGCGAGCCCTACTGCCCCGAGAGCGGAACCTGTCATCACGTTACGTGAGCTTTCGCACTCGTTGTTCTGATCGCAGATTAGTGGTGGTCAGCGGCCGCACAAGGCCTTCGAGCGCCAGATGATCGATTGCGGCTTAATCAAGCGTAGTGAGGGGCGATGCCCGCTGCAGATGCAATGCTCAATCAATATGGCAACATGGGCGGAAGGTTGTCTCAATCGCGACATGGTCGACTTGCAGGTGGACAATTGTGGTGCAGGCACGATCGCAAGGCGCGTTGTTTCGTCCTGAAGCGAAGTGGCCCGTCACCTGCCAGGGGTCTGGCAGCGCAACCCTTCGGACCAGTCCCTATCCCCGGTCAATTCATCCGGTCGGAGATACGGAGAAGCCCGGCGCATTTTGAGTGCGCCGGGACGCATTGGAGTTAGTGCCAACGTGGCTGACGTTTTACGTTGTAGCGGAGTTCGCAAGAAGTCGCGTATTCGCCGAAGAGGCGGAGAAGTTTCTTTTCTTCAGCCTCGGCCACGCGGTAGAGCTTGCAGAAGTCTTTGACAGACCAAACACGAGTTGCTGCCGCTGCGACAGCCTTGTCATTGGTATGCTTCATTACAATCCTCCCGTGAAGGGAAGACTAATACCAAAGTCTAAATTAGGCTTCTATAAATTTTGACGTAGCCACTTCCAAGTTTGCCACTAGATCCGATACTGGCTCACTTTTCAGCCCGCCGCCCGGCGCGGCGGGCTACCGTTAAGACGAGTTCACCGTTCAAACCGACCCTCGTATTTGAACTCGGGCGCCTTCTCTAGCTCCTCTTTGGTGGCGTTCATCACGGCCGTCCACTTCTTTTCATTCTCAAGGTACGTGATTTTCACCGCAGACGGACTGACCATAACGTAATGATCGCCCATACCGAGAAAGCCACCGACAGACATGATGAAACCGTTTAGCTTGCCGTCGGCGATCACAACATCCTTGATCTCGCCGATAGTCTCACTGGCGTCATTCGTCACGTCGAGATCGATGAGATTGTAGCTGAGGACGTCCGTCGGTTGAACAGCAACGAAGGTCTCCGTTGTCGTCGTTTCTGCGGTCTGAGCGTAAGCGATACCACCGAGCAACGACGCCGCGGTGAGTCCAATTAGAATGCTTCGCATAGTCGGCCTCCTTCTGCTTTTCCTGGTTTTCAAACGCGATGCCGAAAGCAAGGTTCCGGGCGACGCTGGCGGATGGGCTTGTAGATGCACGTGTTTGCTATGATGTGCAGGCCGTATGAGGAACGTGGCAACGGACACGAGCAGCGTCAGGGTGTGGCCTCGTTGGGTTGGTCCGACATCGTCGCTGGCAGGCCAATCAAGCCAATAGGATTACGAAAAGCACGAAGAGCACCGCAGCTCCGAACGCGGACAGTTCTATTAACCCGTCATACATCGCAGCCTCCGCCAAAGAGGGATCGCCGATAACGCGCTCGTCAGGGCAAAGTTCCTTGCGGTGGTATCGTCGATCACCGAAAGAGGACATCAAATCGCGGCGCATTCTATGCGTCTGCGCGTTGGTCGCTGTTTGGCGTCCGGGTGGCACAGGGGCAGGTCAAAGGGATCGAGCCAACTTGAAAAAGTGGCAGACAGACGGGCTCACTGCTCGCACGGCCTACCACGAGAGCGGGCACCGCGCTCTCACCGAAAACTTGAACTACTCGGCGGCCGGGCTGCGCAAAATGTTCTCGCAACATTTTCGCCCGCCGCTATTGCGGCTGATTATGCACGCCAGCCCGAGCGGATCGCGAACCGCGCCTATGCCAACCGGAACGAAAAACGTCGATGAGGCTTTCTGCCAAGGCTGGTGTTACCTGGCGCGGGGGTTGCTGCAGATTGCCGTACGAGAACTACCGCATATTCGGGCGAATCGCCCGGCTACGCCACACTGATGCCGTCGCCTTCGCGGTGGCGACGATCGTTCCGCCCTTTCCGACTTACCTCGCGCCTGCAAACAGATTCTGATCGGGCCTTCCGGCCATCGCGAGTAGCTTTTCGCGATCGTGGATGCCCTCTTGATAGAGGGTGATCAGCCTGCTTGCCAGCGCATAGCAGGTTCAGTCTTGGCCTCGATCTGCCGCTGTCGACATATGTCGTCGAACACTTCACCCAACATTGAGAGACCAGCCGGATCGATGAAACTTTCTTTCGGAAGGTGACGGTGGATCATGACGTGCTCTCGATTTCGGGGCGCCTGGCCATCGCGCGCCGGCAAACAGTACTAAAATGAGAATTGGTGTTTCGGGCTTCAAGATCCGGTGACCTGATGTCGCCGAGCGAAACTGACGCCTACGTTGACCGCCAACTCGGTGAAACTCGACGAGGGCATGCGTGGCAACCGTTGCAGCGGATGGAGGAGAACAGCGTTGATCCATCTCGGGGTTGATCGAAATGAAAGAAGATGTCTTGGAGATGAAGCCGGTGACCGATGACGTGAAGCGTTGGAAGCTCATGGATATTGGCTCCCTCGGCGTTATCGGCATCGGCGGTATGGTGGTTGGTGTCACCTTTGCCGACGCCCCGCCGCCTTTGGCTAGTTTGTTGTCGGCAAAGGCTTGTCGTAGGCTTTAATGCAGAATGCTTCCGCGCTGGTGAGCGCTATCGGAGCCGGTATCGGAGTGTCGCCTGTGGTTCGTGGGATCGGCGATCGCAAAGTAGACGGAACTATCCCTGACACCGGCCCTGTAGAGAAGCATCATGCGACGCGCGATTTCATCGGCAGCGGCAGATCTCTTGGCAATGTGCGCCTTCAGGCACACAGAGTCGAAAATTTCCTCGAGCTTGGCGCGGTCGTCTAAGCATTCGCAGTCCGTGGAGTTTATTGATCTTGTCATCGCCATCGCCTCCCAAAGGGGAGTGTGCGCCGCTGAAGCGGTAGGCGCAACCAACTTCAGCGGTAATGACGTAGTCCTTAAATCGGCTGGCACTGTGAGGGATGTTTCCCTGGCTCGAAATACTGCGGAAAAGCGCACGCAATAACAAGCGGTGGCGCGGCGACGACAAGCTTCGTGGAGACCTCGGCCAAGACAAGCTTTACGGAGGCGGCGGCGCCGACAGGTTCCTATAGAAGTCGGTGGCGACTCGACAGTGACGTCATCGGGGCGGGACACCATCTACAATTTCAGCCTCGATGGTGGTGACAAAATCGAATGCTTCCTACATCGATGACAACACCAACGCCTCGGGTAACCAGGCGTTCAAGTTCATCGGAGACGCTGATTTCCATAATGAGGCAGGGTGAGCTTCGCTATGAAATCCGTTCGGCCGACACCTTCGTCTATGTGGATGTAACGGAGAGAGCCAAGCTGACTTCTCCGTCCAAGTGGACGATGATTTGCATGTGCTCAAGGGCGACCTCATCCCCTGAGCGCACATGGTAGATCGGCTGATGCCATTGCCGGATTCCCTGCATTGGGGGTGGGCTACCAAATTGGGCGGGCTCTCACAGATTGGCGCAACAACGGGTGCCAGGCAGCATCCTTAACGTCGTCGAAACAGACGCGGGCATGCCCCGCCGAAATCATCCCGATCTCCATCGCTGCAGCCTTGGAAAGGTCCAGTACGCGGCCGCGAACGAATGGGCCCCTATCATTTACCCGCACAACGACGCTCTTACCGGTTTCAGAGCTCGTGACCTCAATCTTTGTACCCAGCTTCATCGTCTTGTGTGCGGCTGTGAGCTGCGTCGGATCCATGCGTTCGCCGGATGCCGTTTTCGACGTCAATGCGTACCACGAAGCGCGGCCGCAGCCATGGTTGGCCTCGGCGCCGACTGGTAGAAATACGAACGTGGCGACCAAAGCCGCGATGCGAGGTCTCTGCATCTTTTCCTCCATGCAGTTATCGTGGAGGCCCTATGTCTTTCGATAGTAGATTTAGGGAACGCTAATACGCGGATTGGGTTCCGCCAGGCTCTTTTATTTGCCTTGGCTGGCGGGACGCCTATATTCTCGCTCAATCAGGGAGAAGAACGCCATGGTACGCAAAATCGGCATTGCTTTGATGGCAACAGCACTCGTCGCGGGATGTGCGTCGTCAGAACAAGACAGGCGAGCGGGAACGGGAGCGTTGGTCGGGGCGGCTGGCGGTGCTCTCGTCGGGCAGGCGGTCGGTCGCAACACTAAAAGCACCATCGTTGGCGCTGGCGCCGGCGCGCTCGCGGGCGCAGCAATTGGAACAGCAACGACACCGGCAGGATCGCGAAACGGTGAACTCTGCCGCTATCAGGATTCGCAGGGACGTATCTATACGGCCCCCTGCCAATGACGCCTGTCTAGCCCCATCACGCCCAGACGGCCATGCCGTTGAGTAGCGCTGCAGCGAACGTCGTGGGGACGGTCGGCCTATAGAATGCAAGGCCGGCCGATGTGATGGCGAGGAGCGAAGGGCGAAACTGATCACGAGGCACCGAGCGCCGCTCAATGCACTGCCGGCGGATCTTCTTCTTCCAGGAACGATTGGATCCCATCCCGCGCTATCGTGGCCAGAAACTCGTCGAACGCATCCCTATCGGTCGCGAAACCATCTGCCCACTCGAACACATCCTCGTTTTTGGTGATTACCTCGAGGCGCCAGTCATTGTTGGTGCCAGCTGGGCGAAAAATGTCCACCAGGACGGTGACGCCATCCTCGGTGAACTTGCCCGCCAGTTCGGAGTGTTCGTTCTTCGGCTTTTGGGGCATCGGCTTCCTAACAGCTAAGCGTGTAATGGTTCGCTACAGAATGAAGTCGCCCTTCCAGAGAAACACCCTGTCGTCCAGGTGAATGCCAAAGTCAGCCTTCCTGTCGCCGTTGATATCGGCGTAGATGTAGGTGTTCGAGGCTTTTTTCTCGTAGCGCAGTTCGCCGGCCTTTGCGTTGAAATCGTCGTCGCCGATGAACTTGAATGCCTGGTTGCCCGACGCCTTCCAGTTGGCATCGACAGCGCTCAGGTCGATCTTGTCGCCCTGCCCCCTGCTGAAGTCGTAGATAGTATCGCGGCCGGTTCCGGATGCGGCGCTATCGGTCGCCTTCTTGAGGATGAAACTTGTCGCCCGCCGCACTGCCTAAGAGCGCCCCGCCGCCTACCTTGTGGGGGGTCGAGCGACGGGCACTCAATGCCGGACGCCAGCGGGCTAAGTTGTGCCCGTCTTCCTCATTCCGTGCTAAGGAGAATGTTCCGTTAGCTTCAACTTCTACGGGATGGCAAGGCGAACGAGGACGCCCAGCAATTTGTCATTTGCATTTATCCTGAGCTTCAGCGGCTGCTGTTCTTTCGCCCTTCTGTTGAGCAATAACGTCCTGCCCGGATGTGGCAAGATCGGTGCTTTCGCCCATGGGCATAGCGTTCCCGTGCTTCTGCGCCGTGTTTGGCAGCGCGTCCGAGCTGGTTGTCGTTGTGCCGGTTGCAGATTTGGTTTCGACTTGCGACCCCGATGCGCCTTCCATCGGAGCATGGGTTCCATCCTTGGCAATGCCCCTGCGGGCTTCTTGGCTTACCGACCCCGTAATGTCTACGCAGTCTGCCAGGCTCGGCGTGTAGATAGAGACTGCCAGGGCAATGGCAGCCGGGATTGTAACTTTGAGGTTCATGGCTTTTCCTCCTTTGCGAATAACCTTAACCGCCTGGAGGCCTCTATGTTCCATTGCGCAAAGGGTCGGTGAACCGACATCCGCTCGAATATCTCGAGCGTATATCGTTGGGCCGCTGCTGCAAACCTCATGTACAGCACACCCGCGTCAAATGCGAGCGCCGCAAATCAAGATGCAATTTCGCACGTTTTCACTATTCTGCGCTCTGGGACTTAGGTGTGAGGAGAGCGATGAGCGAGACACGAGGCGAATTCATCAAGGCGAAACTAGGAATTACTGGCGCTTAGCCGCCAAGACGGTGAAATAGCCGCCATGTTGGGAACTTGCTTTCCATGGCACTTCAGGAAGCGAACCAAGTCTATTGAAGTGACAGGCGCTAAGCTTGAGGAGGTTATCCCGCCGGCATTGGCGGCGGCACGAACACAAGGTCGGCGTCAGGCAACGGACGCTGCAGCCGCTTTGCCTCTTCCCAGGGCGCCGTTAGCCAGGTATCAATTTCGTCTCCGGCTCGAAGGACGGCTGGCATCGCCTTTTGATGGATTGGAGCAACCACGCCGTTGGGCTCAGTCGTCAGAAAACCGAACAGGTCGGTGCTTATCAGCCCTTCCTTGATCTTCCGGACGCTCTCCCACCGCGGTACCCATATCCCGGCGAAGAACAACAGCGGCTGCGTCTCGTTTGCCGCGAACCAGGCATTCGGAGTCCTGCCACCCTCAGCCTTACTGGCGGGATCAGGCTCGGCAAACCGTGTGAAGGGGACAACGCATCTGTTCTCCACACCAAGCCAGCGGGTCCAGTGCTTGCTTGAGGTATTGCGGACGTTCGTCGTTCCTCCATCCGGCTCCAACTTCAGCAGTTCGTCGAAATCGACTTCCTTGCCTTTCGCGCGGAGTTTGTCGGCGCGTTTGGCTGCGGCCTGGTACAGCGCCTGTTTGGACGACGGCAATCCCCACCGCACCATGGCCGCTTCCCGGCCGGCCGGCGTGTTACGGACGATCGGCGCCTTGTAGTCGGGATAAATGTCGAGCGACGGCTCAAGATTGCCCAGGCTGTCAATCATCGCGCGCGTGGCTTGTAGGATCGCAAGCTGGTTGGTCGTGATGTTGTAGAGATTGCACATGCTGATCCTCCTCCCTCCACGGTGGCGTTGTTGGTCCGCGTGTGTCAAGCGGCAGAAAAGTCGGAACACAAGCGATCGCCCGACGTTTCTTCAGTCCTCGCTGACGCGAGGCATTCCCACAAATGAGGAGTATTGTGATGGGAAATCAGCAGCAGGAACGGCCCGACCAGAGGAAGGACCAGCAGCAGCAGCGGAGCCCGCAACAGCAGGATCAGCAGCAACAGCGCCAGCGTCGCGAACAGGACGACCAACAGGGTCGCGAGCGTCGAGACGACCAGGACAGGCGGTCTTCTGAAGATCGATAACTCCGCCGAACAGGACGCAAGGGGAGGCCGATTGGCCTCCTTTTTATCCCCGGACGTCGTGCCACACGGGAACCCTCACGTTTTTGATCGTCACGAGGTGACGGACGGTCATTTTCTCCCTTTCCGCCGCACTCGGCAGCACAAGGGTTGCCGTCATGGCGTCCTTCTTTCCGCAACGGCTGCAGCGGAAGTTTCCCTCGATCTCAAGAACCGACACGTCTCCGACAAGCTGGGCGATATCGCCAGCCCGATAGAAGTGGGTCACGTTGCAGTATCCGCATCGGACTTTGACAAGCTGGCCAATCTCCTCGGCCTTTGACAGGCTGTGCATCTTTGCGCGCACGCCAAAGTGAGTTATTTCGCGCACGTATCGCTCAGGCATCTTGCCGCTCGAAACGTGGCGTCCAGCCGCGCAACATACCGCGGCTCATGACACCCTCGGTCAAAGCAAGTTTCCGCCGGAGATGGCGGCAATCGGCAAGCAAGGTTTCCACAGCGGCGCGTGCGTCACCGCCGTGATAGGCGAGGATGGCTTCGAGCTCGCTCACTTCTGTTTCTGGTTCTGATAACGATTGGTTGGCCACACGTCTTCGTCTCCTGTGGCTGCACGGCAGGCATGCTATTCGGTTGTCGGGGTGGCCGCCGCACGGCCGATTTGTTCTTATTATGTTCTTGTATCGGCTGGAGTCAATCGTCGGCCTAGATAAGGCTGCTGGTCACGCCCCGTTTCGCGGTGGTCAGTGTGGTCGTTTCTTTCGTGACCGCTTGGTTGTCTTCTCCATCTTCGCATTGTCCAGCGTAGCCAGGATGTGGTGGTCGGCGAGGGTCGCGATCGCGGTACAGACCTCCATCTCGTCCCATCCGGCGCGCATTGCCCGCCAAACGAGATCTTGCAGCTCGGCCTCCACAGCCTGTTCACACTCGATGAGCCTATCTGCGGTGAGCGGCTGACGAGGCGAGGCGATATCGTGCATGAGATCCTCCATTGCCAGGTGGATAGTGCAGGCGACCTGGTTTTATAGATGCAGCTAACGTACTGCCCCATTCCCAGGCGCGGCATGGCGTCGTCGAGCTTGGACGCGCCTTATGATTGGCGAACAAGACCTCTCTACAAGAGACTCCAGAGGCAGTTAGCGCATCACTTTTTGACGTGTTCGGGTTTGCCCTTGTGCGTTGTCGAAGCGAGCTCTTCCAGTTGCTTTTCACTCATCGAGTTTTCCATGTCCTTGGAAGCCCCTGTGAGATCGATCTTTTTGATCTCGCCGCGTTTCGCTGCTAGCGCTGCTCCTGCGGCTTTCTGTTGTGCTTTTGACTTCGCTGGCATCTGAAGCCTCCCTTCAACAAGGAAATAATACCGTTCCGCCACTCCGGTTCCGCGAAATGACTGAACAAAGATACCCTTCGGAATGAAAGCCAATCCACCAAGCTGAGGATTGATGAAGCAAGGTAGGAAGCCGGGCAATGTGCACGGCAGCTCAGCCGTCGTTGATGTCGGCGGATGTTTGGGCATCGGCGCCAAACCGATTGCGATACCGCTGTCGGATCTGAATTTCATCCGCGATGAGAATGGTGACGTGCATGCCGTCACCATGTGGACGAAGAAGACCAACTCGAGGAAATGGCTGAGCATGTCGGTTAGTTGTGTGAACGAACATGGCCCCCGCTTTCTAGCGGGGCTTGGCGCCTTGTCGAGCAGGCGCCTATGTGAGGCATTATACGTCGTCGATATGTTGCCAGTTCTCCGCGAGTTCGCGTTCCTTGGCAGTCCTCACGTGCTCAGCGGTTTCGAGGTCTTGGTAAGGCCCAAGCGATCCGGTTTCGTCCATATTTGTCCACTCCACCCAATGACCCTGTGCATCTGAGCGGACGACGACTGACAACTTATGGTAGATGTTCGGCATATGATTTCCCTCAATGAGGAAAAACGATAGCCGCCCGAGCACTGACTTTCAAGCTACCCCGGCGCCGGCGCACTTTTGTCAATACTCCAGCTAAAAGCAGTGGCGAGGCTGGGCTCAGGACCTATTAATTTGGTTTGACTTGTGATTCAGAGCTTCCTTTCGAGGAGGCTGTGAATGGGTGATCTGTTTCTGCTGAGCGAGCGTCAGATGGCGCGGGTCTCGCCGTACTTCCCACTGGCTCACGGCGTACCACGCGTGGACGACCGGCGGGTGGTCAGCTGGATTGTCTATGTCATCCGCAACGGCCTGCAGTGGAAGGACGCGCCCAAAGAGTATGGGCCTTACAAGATGCTGTACAACCAGTTCATGCGTTGGAGCCGACTGGGCGTGTTCAACCGGACCCTTGCGGCCCTGGCAAGTGAGGGGCCCAAGCCCGACCGGATCATGATTGACGCCACTCACGTAAAGGCGCACCGCCCGGCAGCCAGCCTGCTCAAAAAGGGGATGTTCCCCGTCGTATCGGGCGCACGAAAGGCGGCCTGAACTCCAAGCTCCACGCTGTCTGTGATGCGGCGGGTCGGCCCATCATCCTGCTGTTGTCGGAGGGCCAGATGAGTGACCATAAGGGTGCCGGCTCTTGCTCGAGGCTTTGTCTTCCGGCTCCACGCTGATTGCCGACCGAGGCTGCGACAGTAACTGGTTCCGGGAGGCACTCGCGGAGAAGGACATCGAGCCCTGCATTCCGCCAACCAGAAACCGGAAAACTCCCATCGCCTATGACAAGGCGCTGTATCGTCAGCATCACAAAGTCGAGAACATGTTCGCCAAGCTCAAGGACTGGCGCCGGAATGCCACCCGCTAGGATCGTCGCGCCCACACCTTCTTCTCAGCGATCTGCATCGCGGCAGCGATGATTTTTTGGCTTTGATCCACAGGAGCCGCCCTCACGCTTTCACGGCGGAAAAGAAGAGAAATCGCGGCTTGGTTGCTAGGTTATGATATGCCTCTGGGAAGCGTGAGCGTGCCCCGGGATCGGGCTGAGGTTCGTTCAGTGACTCGAGTTGGAATCCTGCCGACTTCAACGCATCAAGCATGGCGTGAAGTGGGCGATGCCAGAAGCGCATTGTCATGGACTTCCCGCCACGCTGCCACGTTTCACTGAAGCTATAGGTCTCGAAATAGTTTTCGTGGCCCGCCAACTGGTGATCCATAAACGGGTGATGCGTGGAGAAAACCAAGCGGCCGCCTTGGGGCAGCAGACGGGTGAATTCCGAAAGGGGGCGTGCCCAGTCTGGCAGATAGTGCATGACAAGGGAGGCGAGGATCAAATCGAAGCAACCATCGTCGAAGGGCATTGGTTCGTTCAGATCCGCCACCAACAATCGCGCCCGACCCTCCAGGCGACGTTCTGCGATCTCGAGTAATCCCGCACTCGAGTCGATACCGGTTAGAATTGCCCCTCGGTCGAGGAGGGCCGCAGCATGGGCTCCGCCGCCGCACCCTGCATCAAGCACCCGAAGCCCGGTGACATCTCCAACCATCGAAAGAATGGCTGGCCGTTCGTAATAGGCATTCCAGGCATTGTTCTCGTTGTCAGCGTCATAGGCCGCTGCAAACGCATCATAATCATTCTCAGGCAATACTTGCTCCAGTGCCAAAGACCTCGTGCGAAGACGAGCACTTATCGGCTTCAGATACCATTGACATGTCCATTATGTCGAACGACTGACTCCACTGACAAGGCCATGCGTTCGGCTTTGATCAATGAGATGCTGTAACGGGGCCTGCGCCGTGCACGACCAGCCCGAGCATCTTGCAATTGCTCATGGCAAGCTGTCGCTGTTCCCGTATCAGTCTCAATCGGAGGAATACGGGATGAAGCTGTT
>NZ_JAJNCZ010000011.1 GCF_021026345.1 Rhizobium sp. GN54
GCTTGTGCGCCGGTGGGTTCGCGCCGCTGATCAAGATGATCGCAGCACTTCCCGGACAGCATGTCGAAATCACGGATCACGTCGTGATCGACGGCGGTTCCCTTGCCGCATCTGTCGTCCGGAAGACGGACGGGGAGGGCAGGACGATCACGCCATATCCTGGTGGCATCGTGCCATCAGGACATCTCTATCTCTACTCTTCTTTTGCGAGCTCCTATGACTCCCGATACTTCGGGTCGGTCCCCGACAGCGGTCTCCTCGGTCTCGCCCGACCGGTCTTCACCTTCGATCCGTTATCGCGTTTCGGATCTTTGGCGATCTGCCTTGATTGTCCTCGCATCCGTCGCCTGCGGCTCACTCGGCTGGAGCGGCAATGTGCTCGCCTTCCCAGTTACGATGCTCTTCCCGGCGCTCTGGGCGTTGTCGCCGTCACGCGTGATCGCGGCGCTCGTCTCGGCCGGCTATTTCTTGTCCGCCTCTCGCGGTCTACCGCAGGGCGTCGCCAATTTCTATTCAGCCGATCTTGGGCCGGGCTTTCTGCTCTGGTTCGCGGCCTCACTCTCCTTCGTCGTCGTGCATGCGGCTCTCTGGACATGGCATCCGGGAAGGGGCTACTCGGGAATAGGACGACCGGTGCGTTATCTGGCGGCGGCGGTGCTGACGGGGCTGCCGCCCTTCGGCATCACAGGATGGGCGCATCCGCTGACCGCGGCCGGAGTGCTGTTTCCAGGATGGGGATGGTGGGGTTTGCTCGCAACTGCAGCCGGTCTGCTCGTCATGGTGACGAGATATCGGCCGGCTGCCGCCATTGGTCTCGGAGGCTTATGGCTTTGGTCCACTGCCACTTGGACAGGGCCGACGCTCCCGGAAGGATGGAGGGGCGTCGATCTCGAGTACGGTCAGATGCTCGGTCGCGATGCTTCGCTCGAGTATCATGGTGCCTTGGTCGCAACGGTGCGCAAAGCGGCAGCCGAGGGAAGCCGCGTCGTCGTCCTTCCTGAAAGCGCCCTTGGTTTCTGGACGCCGACGGTCGCTCGCCTCTGGCGGGAGGGACTGAACGGGCGCGACGTCACGGTCGTCGCCGGGGCCGACGTCATCGATGTCCACGGCTACGACAACGTTATGGTGGCGGTTCATTCCGGCGCCGCGGACATCCTCTACAAGGAGCGCATGCCGGTTCCGGTTTCCATGTGGCAGCCATGGTTGCGATGGACAGGGCAGGGCGGCGGCGCAAAAGCGCACCTGTTCGCGAACCAGGTCGTGGAGGTTGGGACAACGAGGATCGAGCCGCTCATCTGCTACGAGCAACTCCTCGTCTGGCCGGTCCTGCAGTCCATGCTGCATTCCCCCGCCGTCATCGTCGCGACGGGTAACGGCTGGTGGACCGCTGGCACTTCGATCATTGCGATCCAGAAGGCGAGCGTGACCGCCTGGGCAAAGCTCTTCGACCTGCCCGTCGTTATGGCCTTCAACACATAATGGAGATCACCAGATGGTCGATGCTACCCTCATCCAGCAATGCGCCGATCCCGGCCTGAAACCGGCGATCGTCGAAAGGTTCATCGAGCGGGCAGGGTCGCAGGATCCGCTCGCCATTACAGTAGCGTCCGGAAACCGCATCGTGCTGGTGCCGAAGCCGGCCACGTCCGACGAGGCGATGGAACTGATCCGTCAGCATGTCGGCCGCAACATCGTGCGTGTCGGCGTCACCCAATATCCGGCGGGTCTTGGCATCATGGAGGCCGGAGCGCTGAGACCTGACCTTGTCGATCCTTGTGAAAATCTCCGCATGGGCACAGCGCTCTTCGCCAAGGTCTATCGGATCGTCATGAAATGGTATGGCGACCCGACGGCGAAGCAGGTGCTGCCGCAGGTATTCGATGAGGCGATCATCGCCTGGCAGACGGGGTATTTCGAGGGAATGGCCGTATTCCGAGCGCCGGACCCTGGTGAGGTGAAGGCCCCTGAACCTGGTGGGGACGAGTCCACGATCGACGCGATCGACGAGTCCGCAGATTCTGCCGGGGAGGAAGTGAGCGATCCTGTCACGAACGGAGCCCGGAGCGACGATCCCAACAAGGCGGGTATTCGTGTCGATCTCTCCGAGATCGGTGCCAAATGACATTGATGCTCGCGAAGGTCACTATGCGACTTACGTGATCATGTGCATGTTTGCACTGGCGAATTCAGCGTCCGCCCTCTATAAGGGCGGGCAGGGCAGTACGCGCTGCCTCGGGGTGTGGAAACCCCTGCTAGCAGTTGATGTCGGCTGTTTCGACATCAGAATCCTCTGACCATTGTGGCCGGGGGCCTGTGACGTATGTCCAGGTGCCTCGGTACTAAAGGTCTCAGGACTGTCTAGCACAGTTTCCAACCCCCGGCTTGGGATCAGGGATTAACGTTTGCGGGGGCGCACCGCGGACATGCCGGAGATTGGATCGAATGACACCGGACGCGCCGACTTCGGAAGACAAACTGGAAATGCGTCCTGTGTACGGGCTGACGCAGGGTCTGCCCAAGGCTGACCTGGAGAGCTTGACGGTGGATGCTATCCGGACCCATCGGCGTCTGGTCGACAATGCAGACCGGCTGTTTCAGGCTCTGCCCGACACCTACAAATCCGGTAAGGAGGCGGGCGGCGCGCAGCACCTCACTTACATCCAGTCCTGCATGGAGATGCATGCGCAGATTTATGTGGTGAACACGCTGGTCACGATCCTCGGCTATATCCCAAAGGTGTCTGTGAACTGAAGCTCAGATCAGCTTTCGGCGGATAGCGACAGCGGTCAGATGGGTCAGAGTGTGCACGTCAAACCGCTTCTTTGTTTCGGCGATTTTGACGCGAACGCTGTTATACTTGACGCCCTCGAGGTCCGCTGCCTCCTCCATAGTCTTCCCGACAGCTATCCAACTCAGATAGGCCGCCCCTTTGGGATCCAGAGCAGTCGGTTCCTCGATACTCGGGGTCGGATCAGCAAAACTGATGCGGGCGTGGAGTTGCGCAACTGCGGATGCAGCTTCGACAGGGTCGATCTCGCGGTCCAGGTCGATGGCCGACTTCTCCGAGGCAAGCGTAAACATCGCCATAGTACCGTGTGCGGCTTTGATAGGCACCGTGACGCCGGAGCGAATTCCGAAATCGGCTGCATGGGCAAAGAACGAGCGTTCCGCTTTGGTCAGCCGTTGATTGTCCTGTTTGATGCTCCAAGTGAAGGCTCGCTTCAGGGACTTGGCGCGTCGAATGATGGGGTCGATCGCAAGATAGCCTCGCGTGAAATAGTCGGATTGAAACTCACGACGATAGTTCGAGATCGCGAGTGAGCGCCCTGGTTGGATGTTCAGATAGGCATAGCCTGTAAAGCCGATCTGTTCGGTAAAGGTTGCCAGCCCGTCCTTCAAGATGCTTTCGTCGCCAGGAATGGCGGCGAGATCGGTCAGCTTGTCCAGCCAGTGTCGCATTTTAAATTCCTTGTAGAGCGTCAGTTGGAACAGATCATGTGATCCCTTTAACTAAACTACCATGAATGCAACCTTAGATTGCATAACCTGAATTATGGAACCTCGCTGACCGTGCTGCCTGGGCAGAACCAGAGAACCCATGCCCAAACGCGACACAAAGCGCTCGGGCCCGAAGACGGCGAGCATTGGGTGCGATAAGGCTCAGCGTTGCACCGCTGTGGCTGGAGGAAAAATAGTAGCTGGGAAGTGCTTCAAGCGCGCCCATCACCGGTTTCGCACCCGCGAGGAAAGCCTGCCGCCGCCCCCGATCGAGGCGACCATAAGCGTCGGATTGCCCTCCCACACCTTGGCGCCTCTGCCAGCACGGCATCAACCGATCAATACCGACCCTGCGCAGGCAATGATAAGTCTCCGAGCGCATCCGGGCCGGGTTCCACCACGAGAGCGAGCGGCCGGAAGCGCCATTGGCCTGCGGACCGTCATTGAGTATGGTGACGCCTATGCTGCGTCGTGCGAGTTGGACGCCGGTGGAAACGCCGATGATGACGGCCGAAGAAAGGATGGTTTCAGCCATTGGAATGTGTTTCTATCGATCGAGCATGCGGTTGGCGCCAGTCATCAAATTACTTGCGCAAGAAACTGCCGCAAACGTTCGCTGGCCGGCGCCTCGAATATCTGTGATGGCGCCCCAACTTCGATTATCCGCCCCTCATCCATGTAGACGACTTGATCTGCGACTTGACGCGCGAAATTCATCTCATGCGTGACGATAACCATCGTCATACCTTTCTCCGCAAGGGAGGCCATGAGGTTGAGAATACCCTTCACGAGCTCGGGATCGAGCGCGCTGGTAACTTCATCGAAAAGCATAACCTCAGGCGTCATAGCTAGGGCTCTCGCGATTGCTACCCGCTGCTGTTGTCCACCGGACAAGTCACGAGGTCGGTGACCCAAGCGATTCTGGAGCCCAACCTCGGTCAGGCGTTCTGCGGCAATCCTCCGTGCCTCTTCGCGAGGCATGCCCTTGACCTTCTCGGGTGCAAGCGCAACATTCTCGAGAGCGGTGTGGTCGGGGAATAAGTTAAAATTTTGAAAAACCATTCCCACGCGCGCCCGCAATTCTTCCGGGCTTATCTGGTGTACATCTATGCCATCGAGCTCAATTACACCCGCGCGGGGTTCGGCTAACCTGTTGAGGCAACGAAGGAGCGTTGACTTCCCGGAGCCGGACGCGCCGATAAGGCACGTTACCGTTCCCGGTTTGATAGTTAAGTTCACATCGCTCAAAGCCCTATAGTCGCCATAGTAGACGTCGAGTCCGCGAATCTCGATTCCCCCGTAGCCAGAATACCCTCCAGTAAGATCAGCTGCGGGCACGGTCTCTGAAGCCGCTTTGAACTGCTCTAACTCGACCGCTTCCTGAAGACCGCTTTGGGGCTCATTTGTCGGTTTTCGAAGCCGAAAGCTTGAGTCGATTACATTTACGAGATGCGTTAGCGGGACGGTTATCGCCATGTATATGAAGCCCGCTAGCACCAACGGCGACAAATTCCCCGTGTTGATGGCAAAGTCTTGTCCAATAAGAAAAACCTCTCTTTCTGAAGGCAGCAAGCCGAGAAGGTAAACTAGACTAGAGTCTTTGACGTTGCCGATGAACTGATTGACCAGTGCAGGAAGGACCCGCCGCACACCTTGGGGAACAATGATAAGCCGCATCGCTTGCGAGTGTCTCATACTGAGAGCACGGCAGGCCTCCATTTGCCCGCGCTCCACGCTGAGGATCCCTGCCCTGAAGATCTCGCCGATGTAGGCTCCGCTGATCAGACTGAGCGCAAGGATTGCTAGAGGATATGGCGACATGCCAAAAACTGGACGGGCAAGCGTCGCAAGTCCCTGTCCCACGATGAGGATTGTCACGATCGCCGGCATTCCACGAAACATATCAGTGTAGATTCGAGCGATATAGCGCGGGAGCTTAAAGGGGGAGACGCCTAGAATAGCGAGTACAATGCCAATGGCAGTCCCGATAAGCGTAGACAAGAAAGACAACAACAACGTATTTTTCAGCCCAACCAAAAGCATTTGGGGAAGCGTCGCGGCCATAGCCTCTAAGTCAAAGAATGTGCGCGTGAAGGTTTCAAACCATCCCATATTCATGGCTCCAGACAAACGGGAAGAGAGGCTCGCTTGCACGCGGGCCTCGGCTTTTTTTTACCTGTTGGGGAGGTATTGCTCGGGCATAGGCACACCGGGGAGCCATTTCTCGTACAGCCGTTGCCAAACGCCTTCAGCCATAGATTCCTTGATTGCCTTGTCAAGCGCGGCTTTTAGAGCGACATTGCCTCTCTTTATGGCAAAGCCAGCCGGCGCGTCGGAAGAGGAAATATTGATCGTCATTTTGAGCTGAGGATACTGTTTGAGGAAAAGAAGACCTCCTTCGTAATCGAGAAAATAGCCCGAAATGCTACCGTTAACGAGCGCGACGACAGCAGCGTTGTTGCTTGGAAAGCGAACGATCTCACTGTTCTTGAAATTCTTGGCCGCATAAGTTTCCTGAATAGAACCCTGCAGGACGCCGATCCGCTTTCCGGCAAGGTCTTTAGGGGTCTTAATTGACTCGTCGGGCGTCATGATCGACATGAACCCGGCCAGATACCCGGTACTAAAATCAACCGTCTTCAAACGTTCAGGGGTCGTCCCGATCGCGGCAAATGCGACATCAAAACGTCCATTCGCGACAGACGGAAGTAGCGCCGTGAAGTCCTGAGCTGTAACAACTACTTGGCCTTCGTCGAAGCCCATCCGCTTGGCCAGATCGTTGAAGTAGTCGATTTCAAAGCCAACGAAGTTTCCTTCACCGTCTATGAAACTGTAGGGCCGGCCGTCGCTGATCGTTCCGACGTGGAGCTTTCCGGGCTCAATCAATCCCAAGGGGTTGTCCTCCGCCCCTGCAGCGGAAACGGCGGCGGAGAAAATTGCGGCAGAAACAACTAGTCCAATTGCCTTTTTCAGTGCGTGAATCATATGTTTTCTCTTTCGGTTAAGTTCACCCTCTTACTCACCGACGGGAGATTGATACCGGTCTCACCTCGGAAGAGACCGGTATCAATCCTCCATTATTGATGTTTGTCAAGCCGTCATTTCATGAGAATGATCGGCAAAATTTTCACTTGTTCAAACCATCCTTCACTTGCCGCTCTTAATCGGAGCCAGGCCTCATATAACGTGCCTTCGACGGAGCGGTGGTCGGTGGACAACAGGCTCTTGACCTTGGGTTGGTCTAAGAATCGCAGCCAGGAACTTCTTGGCGATGTCGCCTGCGAGCAGTTGATCTCGGTCTTCTAAATCGCCGAATGGTCCGCGCCGCATGTCGATACCAATGCCGACGAACCAGCGGAACAAAGGGCATAATCTGACGCTCTATCAGCAGCGGTGCAGAGCGGAAGGAATATATGGCTTGCAGCTTGGCCGGCAGTAGCTTCTCTGGCGCGATCGGCGGCGACCGATTGGCGAAAAGATCGCCAAAAATTTCCTTTCCAGAGCAGCAAGCGCGTCGTTCTCGATCAGCTGGATCGACCGCACACGATGATCACACCGGCTGATGGATGGTTTTGATTTCGAGAAAATCCTCCAGCCCAAAGATGCCCCCCTCGCGGCCATTGCCGGATTGCTTGAAGCCACCGAAGGGGCTGCCGTAGCGGTGTGGGCCACCATTGATGTGCACCATCCCAGCGCGAATGCGGGCGGCGACGCGCTCGGCGCGTCCCGGATTGCCCGTTTGCACATAGGCGGCAAGGCCATAGGGGGTGTCGTTAGCAATCGCAATCGCTTCCTCTTCCGTGTCGAAGGGAATGATTGAGAGAACCGGGCCGAACACTTCCTCGCGGGCAATCCGCATCTCGTTGTTGACGTCGGCGAAGATCGTCGGCTTCACGAAATAGCCCGTTTCAAAACCCTCCGGCTTGCCTGGCCCGCCGACAATGAGGCGCGCCCCTTCGGCAACGCCCGCCTCGATTAGCGCCTGAACGCGGCCGAACTGGATATGCGAAACGAGCGGGCCAATGTGCTCGCCTTCCTCCTCGGGATTGCCAACCTTGGTCGCCTTGCCGATGCGCTCGGCGATCTCGACCACCTTGTCGTATACCGACCGTTCGACAAGCATGCGCGTCGGCGCATCGCAGGATTGGCCGGAATTGTTGAAGCATTCGCGTATGCTGCCGGCCACGCGATCCTCTAAGTCCGCATCTGCGAAGACGAGGTTCGGCGATTTGCCGCCGAGTTCCAGCGTCACTCGCTTGACCGTATCTGCAGCATCTTTGCTCACGGCAATGCCGGCGCGGGTGGAGCCGGTGAAGGACATCATATCGATATCTTTATGCTTGGAGAGTGCCGCCCCGCATTCGAATCCGTCACCGTTGACGAGGTTGAACGAGCCCGCCGGGAAGCCCGATTCATGCACCATTTCCGCATAAAGCAGCGCATTCAATGGAGTGAATTCGCTCGGCTTCAAAACGCAGGTCGAACCGGTCGCCAGCGCCGGCACCACCTTCAGTGCAATCTGGTTGATCGGCCAGTTCCAGGGCGTGATTAGGCCGCAGACGCCAATCGGCTCGCGCAGGAGCACGTCGCCGTTCGGCAGCCGGTCGCGGGTCTTCAGACGCTTCAACGCGTCGATGAAGCCCTGGAGGTGGCCGACGCCGACATCGGCCTGCTGTTCGCGCGTCATGGTCTTCGGCGCGCCGAGTTCCATGGTGATCGTGTCGACCATCTCATCGTAGCGGCGCTTGTAGACGGTGAGCAGTTTTTCGAGCAGCGCCAGCCGCTCCTCGACGCTTGTTTGGCTGTAGGTTACAAAGGCCCTCTTGGCGGCGGCAACTGCGCGGCCGATATCCTCGGCCGTGCCCATGGAAATCACCGCGATTGGCTTCTCCGTCGCCGGATTGATTACCTCGAGGTCATTGGGCTTAAGAGGCGCCACCCACTGGCCGTCGATGTAGAATTTACGTTGATTGCGCATCTGAGTCTCCGCTCCCAGCCCGCGATCCGCTGAGGGCACTTAGAAAGGTCTTGAGGCGTGGTTCATGGGGTTTAGTAAGCATGCGCTCCGGAGAGCCGACCTCAAGGATCCGGCCGTCCGCCATGAAGACAACCCGATCCGAGACATCCCGTGCAAAATTCAGTTCATGGGTCGCAACGACCATGGTGATCCCGGTTGTTGCCACCTCCTGCATAACTTTAAGGACCTCTCCCACAAGCTCCGGGTCAAGCGCGGAGGTCGGTTCGTCAAACAACAGGACTTGCGGGTTCATGGCCATCGCCCTGGCGATCGCCACACGCTGCTGTTGGCCGCCGGAGAGTTCGGCAGGATAGGACTTAAGCTTCTGGCTGAGACCCACGCGAGCGAGGAGATCTCTCGCTGTTCCCAGTGCCTGGGCCGGGGCTTGTCCCAAGACTTCGACCGGCCCGAGAGCAACATTCTGTTCGGCAGTCAAATGGGCGAAGAGATTGAAACGTTGGAACACCATGCCAGTCGCGCGGCGCTGGAAGGCAATCTCGTGCTCGTCCAGGGGCAGGATACGCTCTCCGACAACGCGAAAGCCCGCAAGCTCGCCATTCACCCAGAGCGCGCCACTGTTGATCGATTCCAGCTGGTTGATGCATCGCAAGAATGTGGTCTTACCCGAGCCCGAGGGACCTATGATGCAGACCACCTCCCCTTTCGCAATGTCGAGATTGATGCCCTTGAGAACCTCGAACGCTCCGAAGCTTTTCGAGAGATTTACAGCGGAAACGACGTTCATAGGCTCCCTCCCCGTCTGAAGCCGCGCCCAAACCGTTTTTCCAGTTGATACTGTCCCACCGACAAAATTGATGTGACGACGAGATACCAAAACGCTGACACGAGCAGCATTTCTATGACTTTAAAGTTGTAGAAATAGATCGACTGCATGACGAAGATTAACTCGCCGAAGCCGACGATGCTGGCAAGCGACGTGTTTTTTGTCATTCCGATAAATTCGTTGCCGAGGGGCGGAATAATGACGCGCATCGCCTGCGGGAAGATTACTTTCCGCAAGGTCTTGCCTCTCGTCATGCCAATCGCTTTTGCCGCTTCATACTGTCCGGTATCGACCGACAGCAACCCCGAACGAATAATCTCCGACATGTAGGCGCCGGCGTTCAGTCCAAGTCCGATCGCCGCCGCAGCGAACGGTCCCATCAGATCGACAGTTTGCCAAGAGCCCAAGCCCGGAAACCCGACGATCGGAAACACCAATGCAAGATTGTACCATAGAAGCAGCTGGAGGAGTTGTGGCGTGCCGCGAAAAAGCCAGACATATGTCTTGCAAATCCAGCGCGTGACGGGATTGTGCGAACCGAACCCCACGGCAAGCACTACCGCAACTGACAATCCGATCATCATGGCAACGAGAGTCATCAGGATTGTGAAGCCCAGTCCGACGATGGTGATTCGTGCCAGCAGATATTCCCAGACCACGCTCCAGTCGATCTGCGCATCAGCAAAAGCTCTGAAAACGAAGATCGCAAATGCGATGGCGAGCGCGCCCAGCAATAATCGTAGCGGTCGGAACCGCCTGATACGCACAGCTTCGGCAATATCAAGGCGCGGCAACGAAGCTGGCATAGCCGCAACCGCTCCTGAACCGCGATGTTGCGTGGTCACGGCCATCACTCCGGATCTTTGTTAATCGTTGGCGTCGGATAAGCCGCGGTGGTTAGCTTCCACTTCTCAAGGAGCTTAGCATAGGTACCGTCTTCGAACTTTCGCTTGGTGGCCCAGAAGAAAGCGTCGCGCAGGACGGTATCATCTTTGCGGAATGCAATGCCTTGGAAGGTCACGTGGATTGGCTCCCCGACCAGCTTCATCGCCCCCTTCTCCTGTTCGAGGATCAAGTCGATACCTTCCAGCGACTGCACCGCAGCCTGCGCCCGCCCTTGCTTCAGGTTGATAATCTGCTGACCAAGATTGTTGTCGAGAATGATCTTCAATGGCGGCTTGCCATTGTCGTCGCAGGTCTTTTGGGCCCACTTCTTCAGCTCGTCTGGCATCGAGGTGCCCAGGCTGACAGTTGCAGTATGGCCGCAAAGGTCCGACGGCTGCGAAATTGGGCCATCGGTCATCGCGTAGATTTGCGTCCCTGATTTCAGATAATCAATGAAGTCGGCTGTGGCGCGCCGCTCCGGCAGGTCAGAGATACCGCTCATGATCAGGTCGACACGTTTGGATATGAGCGCCGGAATCATTTGCTCGAACGCGCCATCCACCCATTCAGTCTCAAGCCCGAGCTCGGACGCGATGGCGTTGCCAAGATCGATATCGAACCCGACAAGCTCATTGGTCTTTGGGTCGCGCATCTCCATGGGCGGAAACCCGGCGTTGACGGCAATACGGACCTTCTTTGCGGTCGCTATGCGGTCGGGAACAGCTGGCTGTTCGGTGGCCCGTGCCGCACTGCCGTGGAAAAATGCCGCGCAGAGCAGCGCCGGGACCAAATACTTCTTCATTATAGAACCCCCCTCTTCTGAGTTGAAATTTCTACAACCGGAACGGCAGCCGGTTGCGGCTTCTGCCTGGAGAGGCCTTCAAGCGCGACAAGCGCCGCCTCAATGCCGCCGGGTTTGCAGGCAACCCCGATGGCGCGCATGCCAAGTTCAAGACACCCCAGGGCGCCTATAAGCTGCGGCGCACCGACATGACCCATGTGTCCGATCCGAATTGCCATGCCTTCCAAGGCACCGATGCCCTCACCGAAGAGGACGCCGAACGTTTGTTTGCAGTAGTCGACAAGAGGCCGCGCCGTGCCTTCAGGCACGCGCATGACGGTCACGGCCGCAGCCTGTTCACCGGGCGTCGACACGTTCAGTTCAACGCCTCCCGATAAGCTCCAACGACCCACCGCTGCGCGCGCCGCCTTGGCGAGCGCATCGTGGCGGGCGATTACCGTTGTTAGTCCCTCTTCCCGGATCAACTGGATTGCCGCTTGAAACCCAAACAAGAGACTGACGGGCGGCGTGCCGGAATGCCAGAAGTAATGGTCAGCGCGGTCGCGCAGCGACCAGTCCCAATAGCTCGTTCGGAGTCCGGCCATGAGGTGCGCCTTGCGCGCCTTCTGACTCACGGCATGAAAGGCGAGCCCCGGGGGCGTCATAAGCGCCTTTTGAGAGGCCGCCACGGCAACATCGACTTTCCAGGCATCAAATTGGAAAATCGTAGACCCCAACGAGGCGATGCAGTCCACCATCAGCAGCCCGTCGTGTCCGGCGCTGTCGATAGCGCCGCGGATCGCCGGGATATCGTTGAGGACACCCGTCGCGGTGTCAACTTGCGTGGTAAGGATCGCGCGGATACTGCCATTGGTATCGGCCCGAAGCCGATCCTTTAGGGCTTCGCAGTCGACCGCTCGCCTCCAACTCCCTGGAAGAATCTCGATGCTGATTCCAAGCGTCTGCGCGGTCTCAGCCCAATGAGGTGCAAAAAGACCGGATTCAAGTGCCAGGACGCGGTCTCCACGGCTTAGCGTGTTGCAAAGCGCCGCCTCCCAGCCGCCATGACCGTTGGCGGTAAAAATATAGGGACGCTCCTTGGTGCCGAACAACTCTGAGAGACCTTGAAGGCAGTCCAGCGAAACGTCGTGCAGCGGGCCGTGATAGATATCGGTCGCAGGACGCGACAGAGCCTGAACGACGGCCCCAGGCAGTGTTGTCGGCCCTGGGATCATCAAAAGTTCCGTTCCTGATTTCAGCAACTGCTCGCTCCTCGCATCGCTCCCACTGCACTCATGTAACGTTGGCAATTAAATGTAGTCAACTCTATTTTTAGAGTTAGCTATCTTTTTGTGGTGGCACCCGAACGGCCGGAATTGTGAAATTTTCGCGCATTGGCTTGAATCCAAAATCCACTAGTGCGAAGGAAGTTGTTCCTTATGGAGAACGAAGCGCAATGCCTGATTCCAAAGAAGACACACGCTCCTCGGGTGCCGAGTTGCTTCATGATGGAGAGCACTGGCTGCTCCGCCCACATATGGCCGAGCAACCCTCGCGCAGCGGCCCGGGATTGGTACCCGCGCTGGAAAACACCATTGCCGTACTCCAGTACTTGAACGGAGCGGCGCCTCACGAAGCCTCCTTGGCGGAAATCGTCGCCGCGCTCGGCATTTCAAAAACCCACTGCCATTCCATTCTCAAGACACTGGTACATTTCGAATGGCTGAAATACGATCAGCGTTCTAAAACCTACCGGTTGCATTCCGGCATTTTCACCAGCGCTTCCAGCCTGCTCAATTCGCCCGTCTTGGATGCGGTCCGCCGTCATCTCACCGCGCTGGTCCATCGTGTTGACATACCCTGCCTGCTGACCCAGCCGATGAACGACGGGGCTTATATTGTCATCGACAAATTCAATGGCCCCACGAGCATGGAACTGTCCTTCCCCGTGGGTCACCGCTTCCCGCGCGACGCCTGCGCGCAAATGCGGGCTTATCTGGCGTGGCAGTCACCCGAGCGTATCGATGCCTGGTTCAGAAACTGGCAGCCAACCCGCTACACCTCGCGCAGCCCGCTAACGGAAGAAGACGTGCGGGCGGGCATAGAGGCAACCCGGCGGCGAGGTTATGCGGTCAGCAAGGGCGAATTCACCGAAGGTATCATGGCGATCGCCCTGCCCATCTTCGATCGGGACGGCGAGGTCTCCTATGTCTTCAATTGCTCCTTCATGATCGACCGTTTCCTGCCGCTCGAGGAATCGGTCGCGCGCGAAATGCTCGTGTCACTACGCGACATTCATCGCGACACGCTGGCGCGGCCACCAGCCGCGCCAGCTTTTACCGGACCGTGAAACACGGGTTTCCCGATGCTAACCGCTCGCAGCCCTGCTGGCGGGCTGGCGCATGATATAGCGACCCCGTCCAGGCGCGCCCCTGAACATTCCGTTCTCGATGATGACGTCCCCGCGTGACAGGACCGTGTGGACCCCGCCCTTGACCTGCTTGCCCTCGTACATCGTGTAGTCAACCGCCGAATGAAGCGCATCGACGCTGAGCCGGCGCTCGACAGCCGGATCCCACACCACGATATCCGCGTCGGCCCCGATCGCGATCGTGCCCTTGGCGGGGTAGAGGCCGAACAGCTTTGCCGGCGTGGTCGAGACGAGATCGACGAAACGGCTCGGCGTCAGCAATCCGCGCACAACGCCTTGCCAGACCAGCACCATGCGCTCTTCGATGCCCGGCGCTCCGTTGGGGATCAGGCGGAAATCGTCCCTGCCGATGTCCTTGCCACCCTTAAACATGAAAGGCCCGTGATCGGACGAGACGACCTGGAGGTCGCCACAGCTCAATGCCTCCCACAGGATATCGGGCTGGCCGGCGGTGCGCGGAGGCGGCGTGTAGATATATTTGCCGCCTTCGAAACCTGGCTGGTCGAACACTTCCTCGGTGATATGGAGGTAATGGCTGCAGGTCTCCGCCCGCACATTGACCTTGCGCGCCCGTCCGCGCCGGACTTCCTCAAGGGCTTCCGCACAGCTGACATGAACGATATACAGCGGCGCGCCTGCGATCTCCGCCAGCGCTATCGCGCGATTGGTCGCCTCCGCCTCCACGCGCGGCGGGCGGCTGAGCGCATGATAGCGGGGCGAAAGCTTGCCCTCGGCGGCAAAGCGATCACGCAGGAATTCGACCGCATCGCCGTTTTCCGCGTGAACCATGACCACGACACCGCGCCGCGCCGCTTCGTCGAGCACCCGGATCATGGTCCCGTCATCCACCATCGTGTCGCCTTTGTAGGCCATGAACAGCTTGAAACTGGTCACGCCCTCAGCCGGCAGCGCACCCAGCTCGGACAGCGTCTTCTCCGACGGATCGGCGACGATGCTGTGGAGGGCGAAATCGATGACCGCTTTCGGATCGGCAAGCCGGCGATGTTCGGCCAGCGAAGCAAGAAGACCCTGTCCGCGAATCTGCGGGCAGAAATTGACGATACTCGTGGTGCCCCCATGAGCAGCGGCTACGGTTCCGGTGAAAAAGTCATCCGCGGTATCGGCGAGAACGCCGGGCGTCTGCAGATGGGTGTGGACATCCACGCCCCCGGGCATGATCAGCATGCCGCGCGCATTGATGACGCGCACGTCCGGCGGCGGCTTGATCCGGTCGGCGATCGCCGTGATCTTCCCGTCCCTGGTGGCGATATCGGCGAGAAACATATCGCTAGCCGTCACCACCGTTCCATTTTGAATGACTGCGTCCACGCGCAAATTCCTCCCTTGCTTGGCAGTTTCAGGCGCGCCGTCGCGGCGCGTCCTGGCGTTATCGCGCGGTGTATCCGCCGTCGGCCACGAACGTGGCGCCGGTGACGAAGGACGCCTCACGTCCAAGAAGGAAGGCGATGACCGACGCGATCTCGGACGGGCGGGCAAGCCGCGCCATCGGAATGTTGCGCGCGGCGTCGTCGACGGTCAGGCCCAGCCGCTTCTGCTCCCGCTCCATCATCGGCGTGGCGACGCCGCCGGGCGCTACAGCATTGAAGCGCACGCCGCGAGTCGCATATTCCAGCGCCATCACCCGCACCAGGTTGATCACCCCGGCCTTGGCGGCGCCGTAGGCTGCAAGGCCTAGTTGACCGACGGTACCGAGTTCGGAGGCTACGGCGACGAAAGAGCCGGCGCCGGTTGCTTCCAGATGCGGAGCGGTCAGCTTGCCCAGCAGATAGACAGCGCGCAGGTTAACCCGTTGCACCTTATCCCAATCGTCGGATCGCGTTTCTGTCAGCGAAGCCGTCACACTGATGCCGGCCACCGCGGCGACGGCGTTAAGCCGCCCTTCCGCCTCGATCACCTGCCGGACAGCCGCGGCCAGCGCCTCTTCGTCCGCGACGTCTACCGTAAGGCATCGCAGGTTGGCAGACGGTCCAAGGCGGGACAGCATCGCGCCGTCCCTGTCGAGCGCATAGGTAATGTAGCCCTTTCCGAGCAGATCGGCCGCCGTGGCGGCTCCAATGCCGGAGGCTGCGCCGGTCACGAGGGCAACGGGTTTATCGATGGTCACGGTTGTTTCTCCAGTCTTTTGCGAAAGAGTTATTGTCCGGCATGCGCATCGTTCTGGCCCGCGAGCATCAGGACGGTGTCGCGCCGGGATGCGCCGGTGCGGGCGAGATAGATGCCCGCGCAGGTGAAGGCGAGAATCGTGAGACAGAACATCACGGCCGAGACGGCGGCGATATCGCCCTTCAGGCCCTGCCTGACTGAGGCAAGGATATAGACGGGCAAGGTCGTACTGTTGGCCGTGCCAACGAATAGAGAGACGATCACGTCGTCGAAGGACAGCGTGAAGGCAAGAAGACCACCGACCAGAAAAGCGGGCATGAGCAGGGGAAGCGTCACGGTGAAGAAAGTGACCATGGGCGTGGCGCCCAGATCGGCCGACGCCTCCTCGATCCTGCCATCCATTCCGGAAAGCCGCGCGCGAACGATGAACGCGACGATGGCGCTGCCGAACAGCGCGTGAGATATGGCGATACGCAGGATTCCGATCTGCAGGTCGATCTTGACGAACCAGGTCAGATAGGCGACCGCCTTCACGATCTCGGGAAAGGAAATAATCGTGAGCAACAGCAGGCTCAGTGGATAGGCGATGACCGCCGGCCGGCGCCCGAGGATCAGGCCGCTCATTCCTCCGACGACTAGGCTGAGAAGCGTGGAAAGAACGGCGACTGTCAGGCTGGTGCGCAATGTGGCGAGAATATTGCCGTCCTCGAGAATGCGCCAGTACCAGCGCCAACCCGTAGCCTTCCACGCGATCAGATAATTGCCGGTGTTAAACGAGTAGACCAAGACCGTCACGATGGGAAGAAACAGGAAGAAGACGACGGACAGCGACCAGGCGCCAAGCAGGACGGACTTTGCCGGGAGTGTGCGGAACGTGCTCATCGGGTCACCCTTCTGAAGAGAGTCGGAAGCCGCTGAAGACCCGATCCAACGGCGCTCATCGCCAGGACCGCGACCACCAGAACGAAAACCAGCGAAAGCGACATGGCGGAAGCCAGAGGCCAGTTTTCTCCCTGCAGGAACTGCGAATAGATCAGTGTTCCGACCATCATGCCTTTGGCCCCGCCCATCAGCTCCGGCGTCACGTAGTCGCCGGTCATCATGATGAAGACCACGGTCATCCCGGCCATGATGCCGGGGTAAGTGAGCGGCAGCGTGATACTGAGGAAGGTTTCCCAGGGCCGGGCGTAGAGATCACGGCTGGCGTCCCGGTGCTCGCGCGAAAGGCGCTCGATCGATACATAGATCGGCAGGATCATCACCGGCAGGAAATTGTACACCAGCCCGAGCAGCACGGCCGCCTGGGTGAAGAGAAGACCCTGGCCGGGGGCAAGCAGGTGCAGGCTCTGGAGGACGGCGGAAATATCGCCATTGGCACCAAGAAGAATGCGCCAGCCGAGCATGCGAAGCAGGTAGCTCGTCCAGAATGGCAGGATGACCAGCACGAGAAACCAGGGCTTCAGGCGTTCCGAACAGCGGGTGCTGATGAAATAGGCGACCGGGTAGCCGATCAGCAGGCACAACAGCGACCCCGCCAGCGCATTGCGCAGGCTGTCGGTAAAGACTGAACGGAAGGTGGGAGAGAAGACGCCGGCATAATTGTCGAGCGTCAGGCCTCCTGCGTCCGACAGCCCGCCATTGCTGCCCACGACATAGGGCGTCAGGCTCTGCACGGCGATCAGGACCACGGGAGCGATGAAAAAAGCGGCGTACAGCAAGAACGGCAGAAGCACTACGGCGAAGCTGAAGCCTGCCGCCTTCCGGCCTCCAAGAGTGGAGAATGCATTTGCCTGGACCGTTATCGAGGTCAACTCGCGGGCCTCCCTATCTGTTTGGAAATCGACCGATGGCGGGAGTCGCCACCTGATGGGCATCCCGCGTACAGCCGAGATCGCCTGAACGCGGGTGCTGGTTGCGTGTCCAATCAACCCGAACGGGTTCCTGCTGACGGGGCTTTAGTTGCGTGCCGCCACCGCCTTCAGTTCGTTGAAGATCTGGATGCGCAGCGTGGGATTGGAGCCTTCCACCTTCTGGTAGATCAGGCGGTCGTTGACCCCTTCGGGAAACACGATCATGTCCTTGCGGACGAGATCGTCAGGCAGCTTCTCGATGACACCCTTTACGCCAGTGTCGTATCCGATATGGGCCACTTCGGCCGCGGCCACATCGGGATCCAGCATGTAGTTGATGAAGGCATGGGCGGCATCCGTGCTCTTGGAGCCGGACGGCACCGCGTAATGATCGCTCCACAGTACGCATTGCGGCTCCGGATAGACCCAGGTGTAGCTGTCGGGATCCTGTTCGAAGATATGGCGCGAACTGCCGAGATAGCCCTGGCTAAGCACGTAATCGCCGTTCAGCAGTCCCTGCACAGGGTTGGCGTCGAATGCCTTGAGGTGCGGGATGAGGTCCCTCATCAGCACATCCTTGGCTTCGTTCAGGCGCTTCTCGTCGCCCGTGTTATAGTCCTTGCCTTCGCGCCAGAAGACGAGACCGAAGACGCTCGGCTGGTCGTTGAGGACGGAGAGACGGCGGCTTGCAACCTCGGAAGCGCCCACCCGAAAGAAATCGTCCCAGCTCTTGATCGGCTCCTTGATCACGGTGTTGTTGTAGAGAATTCCGATCGTGCCGAAATTCTTCATGACGGTGTATTGGTTGCCGGGATCGAATGGCAGATTTTGGAATTCGTCGCGCAAGTTTCCAAGATTCGGAAGCTTCGAATGATCTAGCTTCTGGATCAGCTTGCGATTAATCATCTGTTCCACATAGGCATCGCCCACGACGACGATGTCGTAGCCGGCGGAGCCGCCAGAGATTTCCAGCTTGGCGATGGCCGCTTCGACGGAATCGAAAGTGGCGATTTCGATGCGCGGACCGGCGCCCTTGGAAAAGGCGTCGAGCACTTCCGGGTTGGCGTAGTCCGCCCAGGAATAGATGAATAGCGTGTCGCCCAGATCGGCATCACCCTTCAGGCTGCGCGCTTTTTCGGCGAGATCCCCCTTGTCGGCGGCGATGGCAACGCCGTTGATGGACAGGGCGGCCACGCCTCCGGCAAAGGCCGCGAGGCGCAAGAAATTGCGCCGGGTCCAGTCCGCAGAGGCAAGCACGCGGATGTCATTGTGATTATCAGTCATGGACAGTCCCTCTCAGGTTTCAGTGACGGTTGACCGGTTGCCCCGGCTTTGCTTTTGCCCGCATCTGCCTCTTCGAAGACAAAGCGGGAGGGATCGCGGATGCACATGCGCGCATCCCCGACGATGTTGGGGAATGGTCTCGGCGCTTCAGTCGGCGAGCAGCGCGCCGTCGCCGGATCTCCACGAGAGCCAGAGCGAACGGCCCGGTTCCGGGGCCAGTGCGCTGACAGCGGCATGGCTGGCCTCGACCAGGATTGGTTCCGGCAGACATGTCTTAATCCGGAGGACGTGTTTCGAACCCAGAAACGTGTTTTCACTCACAACCCCGGCGAGGCGGGAGAGGCTTTCACCCTGCAATTCCGGCTGGTCCGCATGCAAAGCGATCCGCTCCGGCCGAACGACGATCGTGGCTGCCGTGCCGGGCGCTTCCGCGGGGAGAAAGACGCGGTCCCCTTCCTGCCCCAGTTCGAGAAGGCAACGCGCCGTGGTGCAAACCGGTCCGCTGATGAAATTCGACTGCCCGACGAAATCGGCGACGAAGCGGGTGGCGGGCTGGTTGTAAAGTTCCAGTGGCGTCCCGGCCTGCTCCAGACGGCCCGCGCGCATTACCGCGACGCGGTCCGACAAGGCAAAAGCCTCCTGCTGGTCATGAGTGACGAAAACGAAGGTGATACCGACCTCGCGCTGAATGCGGCGGAGTTCCTCCTGCATCGTGCCGCGAAGCTTCGCGTCGAGCGCCGCGAGTGGTTCGTCCAACAGCAGTACCTTCGGCTGATTGACCAGTGCGCGCGCGAGCGCGACGCGCTGCTGCTGCCCCCCGGACAACTGGTTCGGACGCCGCGAGACGTAGTCGTCGAGTTGGGCGAGCGCGACGACATCGGCAATCCGCTTGCGCCGTTCCTGGCGCGGGACCTTCTTGCGGCGCAGTCCGTACTCGATGTTCTCATAGACATCCATATGCGGGAACAGCGAATACGACTGGAAGACCATGTTGATGTCGCGTCGGTAGGGCGGCACGGCGATGATGCTCTCTCCGTCCAGCAGCACATCGCCCTCGCTTGGATGCTCGAAGCCGCCGATCATGCGCAGGGCCGTCGTCTTGCCGCACCCGCTGGGGCCGAGCAGCGAGAAGAACTCGCCCTTCCCGATCGTCAGGTTGAGATCGCGAATGACCGTCAGCGCATGGGCGCCTTCACCGAAATGCTTGCTCACACCGCGGAAGCGAACCGCGTTTTGCTCACCTGCGCATGACTTTGTTGATCCGCTCGTCATTTCCATGACCATGGTCAGATTCCCCTGAAATGTCCGCCGCTGACGTTCATGACCGCGCCGCTCGTCCAGCCTGATCCCGGTCCGAGTAGGAACGCGACCGCATTGGCGATCGGCTCCGGTCCGCCGAAGCCGAGCGGATGCGCATCGAGATAAGCCTTGCGGCCGGCCTCGGAATAGGCGGCGCCCGTATTGCCGGTCGGCCCCGGCGTGATGGCGTTGACGAGGATGCCGTCGGATTCGAGCTGGGCCGAGAGCGAGACGGTCAGTCCGATCAATCCAGCCTTTGCCGTGGAATAGGCCGGCGACAGATGCGGCGAGCCGAGGCGGGCGGCAATCGAACTGATGAAGACGATCCGGCCGCGCCGCTGCGTCCGCATGGCCGGAATGACGGCGCGGGAGCAATACCAGGCGCCGTTGAGATCCACCTCGATCACATGGCGCCACTCGGCCGTGCCGATCTCCCACGCGCGGCCGTGGGGTGCATCCAGGGCCGCGTTGTTGACGAGACCGTCGATGCGGCCGAACCGTTCGAGAATCTTTCCGGCGACGGCCTCGGCGTCTTCCGGCCGGGTGATGTCCAGGGTGAAGGCCGTGGCCGATCCGCCGGACGCAGTGATGCCAGCCGCGACTGCCTCCGCTCCGTCCGTCAAGATGTCCGTCACGATGACATGGCCGCCCTGGCGCGCAACTGTTTCGGCAATGGTCTTGCCAATACCGCGCGCGGCGCCGGTTACGATGATCACATGTTCCTTGAGCGGGCTCATGAACTGCGATCCGGACGGTAATGCGCGCTGTCCGGCAGAGCTCGGACGCGGGAGTTGATGGTCATGAGAAGATATCCTTTCAACAAGACGGTCGGTCACGCCCAACGATGCGAGGGTGGAGCGAGCTGGTCGATGGTGCGGCCGGCCCAATCGTTGCGCGGCACGCCTTTGACGGCGCGGCACTGCGCCTCGTAAAGGGCAGCTGCCGCTTCCGCCTCGTCGACGGTCAGCACGACGCCGTCCTTCACGACCTGGTCGCCATCGACGAAGACATGGCGGACCGCGCGGTCCGAGGCGGAGAAGACGAGAGAGCGCAAGGGATCCCTGCAGGGCTGCATCACGGGTGCGCGGCAATCCACCATCACCAGATCGGCCTTGGCGCCCGGTGCGATGCGGCCGATATCGGGACGGCGCAGCGCTTTCGCTCCGCCAACCGTGGCGGCGGCGAAAACATCGGCAAGCGTCGCATCCCGTGGATTGCTAGCCATGAGCCGGCCGGCGTAGATCGCAAGCCGCATTTCGTCCAGCATGTTGTTCGGATAGACATCGGTACCGATACCGAGGTTGACTCCTCGCTGACGGTACAATCCGATATGGTCTAGCATGATCCCCCGCCGCGCAAAAACCGTCGGACAATGAGCAACCGTCGCGCCGGCGCTCGCGATACTGCCGAGATCGTCGGTCTTCGGCCAATGCACCCAAGGATGATGATCGAGAAAGATGCCGTGCCCGATGATGGTGCGCTCGGACAGGATGCCGATCTTTCTCATGAAGCCGATTGGCGTCAGTCCATGACGGCGCGTCATCTCGTGAAACTCGGTCAGCGACTGCCCCGCATGGGTCTGGAAGGGAATGTCGAGGCGGACGGCTTCCGCATGCGCATCCCGCAGCAGCTCTTCGTCGCAGGTATCGATCTGGGAAGGCGCCATCATACCGAAGAGGCGACCGGAGGGATGCCGCGCCGCCTGCGCAATTTCGGCAAGGGCCCGCTCGAAGCCCTCGCGTCCCCTCGCGATGTCCCAGGCATAATCCAACCTGTGCCCGTTCTCCGTCACCCAGCGCGCCTGGCGGAACATCGGCGCGACACAGGCGCGGATTCCCGTCGCGGCGATCACATCCAGCCATCCCTCTGTCGGCACCGCGAGGTCGCAGATCGTGGTGACGCCGCTCCTCAGCAATTCGGCGAAGGCGACGCGATATGCTGCCTGCGTGCTGGCCAGATCGCGGTCGAGCACCATCAGATATTCGTAAAGGGAGGTATTATAGAAGCCGGGACTGCCGACCTCGTCCCAAAGCCCCTTGTTCAGCGGCTCCTCTCCAGGATGCGAATGGATGTTGACCAGACCCGGCATGACCATAAAGCCCTGCCCGTCCAGCACCTCCGCCCCGTCGGCCTCAAGATCGTCTCCGATGGCCACGATGGATCGACCGAAGGCGATGTCGGCGTCGCGCAGATAGACGTGCCCACCCTGTTCGTCATCCCAAGAGACGACGCAATGGGCACGGCGAATAATTTTTGTCACTCCGTCCAGGGCAGCCATAGGTCACGTTCCGCATAAAGAATAGAATTCCTAATATGGATCATGGTCACGACGCAGCCGGCGATTGTCAAGATAATTTTTCGGCAAATTCGAGGGCGCAATACGCCGAGATTGCGTGGTTGACAAAACAATGAAAGCGACTATCGTCTCCGTAGACAGAACGTCATTCTTTACACGGAACGCACATGACTGAAACGAAGCCGTCGATCACCGTTATCCGCAATTGCGAGTGGTTGGTTGCCTGGGATGCCGCAAGCGCTTCGCATGTCTATGAGAACGATGGCGATTTCGCCTTTACTGGAAATCGCATAGTGCATGTAGGCAAGTCATATGACGGCCCGTTTGATGTAGAGATAGACGGCAGACGGCGAATGGTCATGCCCGGTTTCGTCAATCTCCACAGCCATCCCGGCCACGAACCCGGCTGGAAGGGTATGCTGGAGGAACTCGGGAGCCCGAAGCTGGGGCAAAGCTCGCTCTACGAGTTCATGCCCGTCTTCAACGTCGCCCCGGAATATGCGCGTCACGCCTGCCGCGTGGCGGTTGCCGAACTGCTGAAGAGCGGCGTCACGACGATCTGCGACCTTGGCGGTCCACGGGAAGGATGGGCCGAGGACTATGCCGCAATGGGTATCCGGGCGGTCCTCTGGACGATGTTCCGCTCAGGTCCCTGGTATACGAAGGACGGGCATTCGGTCGGCTACGATCTGGATTTCGCGCGGGGCGACCGTCTGCTTCGCGACGCGATTGCGGCAGCGGACGAAGCGTCCGGTCATGCCAGCGGCCGCATCCAGGGCTTCATCGCGCCTGCCCAGGTCGATACCTGCAGCGAGGGCCAGATCCGGGATGCGTTGGCGGCGGCGCGCGAGCGCGGGCAGCCGATTCAGATCCATGCGGCCCAGTCCGTCATCGAATTTCAGGAAATCCTGAGGCGCTACGGCGAGACGCCCATCGGCTGGCTGGAGAAGATCGGGGCGCTTGGCGAGGATACGGTGATCGGTCACGGCATCTTTCTCAACGACCACCCTTTCTTGCACTATCCCCATGCGGACGACTTCGCGGTGCTCCGTGACAGCGGCGCCCAGGTCGCGCATTGCCCGGTGGTTTTCGCGCGGCGCGGCATCGCCATGAACACGCTGCACCGCTACCGGCAGGCGGGAATTCGTTGCGGCATCGGCACGGACACCTTCCCGCACAACATGCTCGATGAACTGCGGATGGCCTGCTATGCCGGGCGCATCGTCGCGGGCAGCTTTACCGCCGCCAGCACGGCGGAGGCGTTCACGGCTGCGACATCCGGAGGCGCCGACATTATACGCCGACCCGATCTCGGTCGGCTGGCCCCCGGCTGCAAGGCCGATTTTTCGATCGTCGACATGACCAATCCCTACATGCAGCCCGATTACGAGCCGCTGCGGAGCCTGGTCTATTCTGCAAACGACAGAGCTATCCGTGACGTCTACGTGGACGGGGTGAAGCTGGTTGCCGACGGGCAGCTTGCGGCCTTCGAAATCGATGAAGACATCGAAATGCTGCGCAGGGCGCAACGCGAGGTCATCGCCAACGCACCGGCGCGCGATTGGGCCGGCCGCTCTATCGAAGCGATGTCGCCCCGCGTCTTCCCCATCCGTTCATAATAGCTGGATCTCTCCCACAACAACAGGAAAATTTGCATGACCATCATTCGCCATCACAGCAGCAACCGTATGAGTCAGGTCGTTGAATTCCCGCTAAGCGGCACCATGGTCGTGCTTGCGGGGCAGGTATCTTCGGATCGCGACCTGGACGTTGCCGGGCAGACCGCCAATATCCTCGCCCGCGTCGATGCCTTGCTGGCCGAGGCCGGCACCGGTAAGGCCGCCATCACTCATGCATATATCTGGCTGAAGCACGGCACAGATTTCGATGCTATGAACAGCGTCTGGGACGTTTGGGTTGCGCCAGATGCCGCGCCCGCGCGCGCCTGCGTGGAGGCGCCGCTCGCCGATCCCCGCCTGCTCGTCGAGATCCAGGTCTTTGCACTGAAGCCCTGACGTTTCCGGAAGTCCCTCCTCCCAAGGGCCGCCGAGCGCCCCGCCTCCTCCTTCACTGGAAGTGGCGGGGCTTTCTTACCCGATCCCAAGCCAGAAGCCCCGATTTACGTCAATGGAGACAATAATGACGGCCACTCCCCGCATCACCATAGACCCTGCCTTCGTCGAAAAGCTCATTCTCGACATGGCCCAGCACGGTTCCGACGGTGGAACCGGGGTCTCCCGCACGGTCTATTCCCCGGAATGGGTGGCGGCGACGAAGCTTTACGCCCGCTGGTGCGAGGAGGCCGGCCTGACCGCGAAGATGGACAGTGTCGGCAATGTCTGGGGCCGGCTGGGAGGAAGCGAGCCGGGCAAGTCGATCGTTTCGGGTTCACACATCGATTCACAGACGCCAGGCGGGCGCTACGACGGGATCCTTGGCGCGCTTGCGGCGCTGATTGCGCTGAAGGCGTTGAAGGAACAGTTCGGCCAGCCGAAGCGCACGTTGGAATGCGTCGCGTTCTGCGAAGAGGAATCGAGCCGGTTCCCCTCCGCCAATTTCTGGGGCTCGCGCGCCATCACCGGCGGCATCCGGACCGACGATCCGGAGACGACTATCGGCTTCGGCGGCGAGACGATCGCCAGCGCCATGCGAGAGGTGGGCCTCGATCCAGCGCTCATTCCGGAGGCCAGGCGCGCCGATATCGACAGTTTCGTTGAACTGCATATCGAACAGGGTCCGATCCTCGAACACGCGAATCTGCCGATTGCCGTGGTGACCGGCATTACCGGAATCCGCCACTACGAAATCGAACTGCGTGGCACACAGAACCATGCGGGTGCGTTCCCGATGGACCTGCGCCGAGATCCCATGGCGGGTTTCGCCGAGATAGTCTCTGGCGTGGTTGATACCGCCCATCGCTGGGGCCGTCCCGCCGTATCGACGGTCGGGCGCGTGCATGTGAAACCCAACGCAACGGCCATCATCCCGGACAGCGTGACCTTCACGCTGGACGCGCGCCACCCCGATCCGGATCTGTGCCAGAAACTCTACGACACCCATGAGGCCTTCATGCGGGAGGTGGCGAAACGACGTAACCTGGAGATCAGCTGGAAGATCATGATCGACCACCCGGCCTGCCCTTCCGATCCGACGCTTGTTTCGACTCTCAGGGCGGCGGCCGATACGCAGGGAGTGCCGACGATGCTGATGGCAAGCGGTGCCGGTCATGATTCGCAGCAGATGGCGAAGATTGCCAAGGTGGCGATGATCTTCGTACGCAGCAAGGACGGGCGCAGCCACACTCCGGACGAATTTTCATCCATCGAAGACATCGTCGCCGGCATCGAGGTGCTCGCCGCCGGCCTTCATCGCCTGGCCTATTGAGGAGATCGGGATGTCCACATCACCTCTCCAGCCCCACCGCGACCTGCTCGGATTTGCCGGGCGACCGCCTGACCCGCAGTGGCCGAACGGCGCACGGCTGGCTATCCAGTTCGTCATCAATTACGAGGAAGGCGGGGAAAACTGCGTCCTCGACGGCGACGGCGGCTCCGAGGCCTTCCTCACGGAAGAGCCGACCTTGCCGCTTGCCGGGCGACGCAACATCAATGTTGAATCCCAATATGAATACGGCAGCCGCGCCGGGTTCTGGCGGCTGCATCGCCTTATGACCGAGCGTGGTCTTCCTGTCACCGTGTTCGGCATTGCCAATGCCCTGCGGAAAAATCCGGCCGCGGTCGCCGCCATGAAGGATGCGGGATGGGAAATCGCTTCGCATGGCCTTAAGTGGATCAACTATGCCGACATGCGAGAGGCCGAGGAACGCCGGCAGATTATCGAGGCGATCCGCATCCACACGGAAACCACCGGCGAGCGGCCGCAGGGATGGTATACGGGCCGGATGAGTGTGAACACCCGGCGCATCCTGTCCGAGATCGGTGGTTTCGCCTACGATTCGGATTCCTTTTCGGATGACCTTCCATACTGGGTCAGCGACAATGGCAAACCTCAACTCGTGGTGCCCTACACGCTCGACAACAATGACGGGCGCTACGTTAACGGCTTCGGACTGCAGGCACAGGATTTCGCCACATACCTAACCCGGGCTTGCGACCTCCTGCGCCAGGAGGGGCGGACCCAGCCGAAGATGATGAATGTGGGCCTGCACTGCCGGATTGCCGGAAAGCCGGGACGTGCCGCCGATCTCGCGCGCTTTCTCGATCATGTCGCTACCTTGGACGACGTCTGGGTAACGCGCCGAATCGATATTGCCACGCATTGGAGGAACGTACACCCGGCACCGACGGGCAAGGGGTCATGAGCGCCGACAGAAGTGACAGCGGGTTCAAACGCCTCGTCTCGATCGGCGAGTGCATGGTCGAACTCCGGCAGACCAGTAAGGGCGGCATCGTACAGTCCTTCGCCGGCGACAGCCTGAACACCGCCTATTATGCCCGCCTCTTCTCTCCACCCGGCTGGACAGTCGACTATGTCTCGACCATCGGAACCGACCGCCTTTCGCTGGAGATGGAGCGCTTCATCGGGCAAAACGGCATAGGCACGGCCGGCATACGGCGGCTGACGGATATGCTGCCCGGACTGTACATGATTCATCTCGACAAGGGCGAGCGCAGCTTTTCCTACTGGCGCTCGGACGCCGCGGCCCGCCGGCTTGCGGACGATGCCGCCTGGCTCGAAGAGGCTATCGGCGACGCCGACACGATCTTCTTTTCCGGTATCACGCTCGCCATCCTGCCACCACAGGGGCGACGGAACCTGCTGCGCGTTCTGCATGAAGCACGTCTGCGGGGTTGCACCATAGCTTTCGATCCGAATATCCGCGCGTTGTTGTGGGAAAATGCGGAAATTCTACACCAATGGATTTCGCAGGCGGCGTGCGTGTCGAACCTCCTATTGCCCAGCTTCGACGACGAACAGCTCCATTTCGGTGACCCTGACCCGCAGGCGACCATCGCCCGCTATCAAGCACTTGGTGTGGAGCGGGTCGTCGTCAAGAATGGCGAGAGGGGCATCGAAATGAGTGACCACGGAGTAATCTGCCGGGTCGAGGCGATGCCGGTTGTCGAGGTCGTCGATTCCACCAGTGCGGGAGACAGCTTCAACGGTGCGTTTCTAGCACGCTTCACCGCGGTTGGTAGCTCGGTTGAGGCGGCGCAACACGCCGTCCATGTCGCCTCCATCGTCATCGGGCATCACGGCGCGCTTGTCGAGCCAGCAGCATTATCGATGCTCCCGGGCTTCAACCCAGCAACTTGGAGCCGGCCTCATCGAGTCGATGATAGGGCGATTAGAACCACCCAAGCATGAGAACTTTGCCTTGGAGAAGAGCCGATAATAGTTTAATTGATTCTTTATAAGGTCCATTGTTCTTTATGCGGACCGCATGAAACGCAAACGATGCGCGACGAGGAGGACATGATGAGATCAGACGAACACGAGGAACAGATTCGACGCAGCAGCAACGAACTGCAAAATCACGCCATCGATGAACTTAGGAGCGGCCGCCTTGGCCGCCGAAACTTCCTTCGGGTGGCGACCACGCTCGGCATATCCGTGTCGGCGGCGCATTTTCTTGCGGGCATCCCGGAGCCGGCGCGAGCGCAAACTGCCGGCGGCGGCGGCATTCTTCGTCTGGGCGGCGGCGTACCCGGCCAGCAGCTCGATCCGATCCTCATCCAGGACGGCGCCGGCACGATGGCCGTTACCCAGGTGGGCGAATATCTTTGCTGGTCGGAACCCGAGACGCTGCGTCCCATGCTTGCCGAAAGCTGGACACCGAACAATGAAGGCACAGTTTGGACCTTTAAGATCCGTCAGGGCGTCAAGTTCAACGATGGCAGGCAGTTGACCGCCCGCGACGTGGCGTGGACCTTCAACCGCCTCGCCAATCCGGAATTCCCGTCGAGCGCATCGGGAATGTTCGCCAATACGCTTCTGCCTGGCTCCGTTTCCGCTCCGGATAACAGCACCGTCGTGTTCGAGCTGGAAAAGCCGGTAGGTTCCTTCCCCTGGCTCGTCTCGAACGACAACTACAATTCGGTTATTCTGCCGGAGAACTATGATGGCGTCTGGGCCAAGGACTGGGTGGGCACCGGTCCGTGGCGCATACAGGAATATATCCCGGGCGTGCGCGCGACCTTTGCGCCGAACAAGGACCACTGGCGCGGCGCGCCTCTGGCCGACGGCGCGGAACTTTCCATGTTCGAAGATGAAACGGCGCTTCTTCTGGCGTTCCAGAATCAGTCCATAGACATGACCGGGCCTGTCGGCTTGAGCAATGCGCGGGCAATTCTCGCCAACCCGGCCGCCTATAAGATTGACGTGCGCCAAACGTCCGTCCATGATCCAATCCATCTCCGCATGGATATGGAGCCTTTCAAGGACAAGCGCGTTCGACAGGCAATTGCCCACTGCCTGGACCGCGAGGCGTTGGTGAAAAGCCTGCTGATGGGCTATGGTTCCGTCGGCAACGACGCGCCGATCGCGCCGGTCCACGCGGCCTACACGAGCGATGTTCCGCAGCGTTCATACGATCTGGACAAGGCCCGCAAATTGCTTGCCGAGGCGGGACATGAAAACGGCTTCCAATTCAAACTGACGGTCTTGAACTACCAGATCCTGCCGCAGATGGCCCAGTTGCTGCAAAGCGCGCTGAAGCAGGTCAACGTTCAGGCCGACCTCGAACTGCTGGATAGCGCCGCTTATCGCGGCAACCTGCGTTACGGCAGCTCGCCGATGCTCGATTCGATCTCCGGCATCAACAATTATGGCCACCGCGGCGTGCCGAACCTGTTCTTCAACATCCAGCTGAAGTCCGGCGCAAACATCAACTCGGCCCGTTTCGCCAACGCGGAGTTCGACACGCTGGCGGATCAATTCGCCGCCGAAGTCGATCTCCAGTCGCAGCGTGCGATCGCCAACAAGATCCACAATCTTCTGCTGGACGAGACGCCGATGATCTACCCGGCATTCAAGAACCAGGTTTCCTTGAGCCAGAACTCCATCGAGGGGCTCGAGCGTCAGGCTTCCTATCCCGTGCTGCACAAGGCGGTGCGCACGGCCTAACGGCCGGGCTTTGCTCGCCTGCCATGTGTCCTCGCGGGCGCATGCTCCCAAACGCGGACCGGGGCGGTCGTCAGTCGCAGGACGACGCCGCTTCGCTCCCACTATCCAATGATTCGAGGCTTGTCGCATGGGAACGTTTTTCCTTCGCAGGATCGGCTCGGGGCTACTGACTTTGCTGCTCCTGTCGGTCATTGCTTTCGTCGGCGCAGAGATACTTCCCGGCAATCCCGCACGCGCCATTCTCGGCAACGATGCGAGCGAAGAGGCCGTGGCGGTCCTGACCACGCAGCTTGGCCTCGACAGACCGGCCCCGCTTCGCTACGTCGAGTGGGTCGGCAATGCGCTGACAGGCGATCTGGGCACCTCCTACGCGCAGAGAATGCCTGTGACGATGATGCTCGGTTCCGCCGGGGGACGATCGGCGTCTCTGGGGATCGTCACGCTTTTCATGATTGTGCCGCTGTCGATCGGGGCCGGCCTCTGGTCGGCGCGGCGCATCGGCGGCGTGTTCGACCACATAGTGACTTACGGCGGCATGGCGCTGATGGTCGTTCCCAGTTTTGTCGTGGCCATCGTTCTCATTCTTGTTCTGGGCGTGGTCTTCCCTGTTTTTCCGATTACCGCCATGCCCCCGCCGGGTAGCACATTCGCAACCCAGCTCTATTATCTTCTGCTGCCGGCCATCGTGCTGTCGACCACGCTTTTCGGCTATCTCGCACGCGTCATTCGCGCCAACGCGCTTGATGTGTACCAGAGCGACTACGTCCGCACGGCGACCCTTAAGGGCATCACGCCCAGTCAGGTGACGCTCCGCCATGTGCTCAAGAACGCGATGGCCCCCTCAATGATCGTGATCGCGACGCAGGTCGGCTATTTGCTCGGCGGCTTGGTGATCGTGGAGAAAATCTTCAACTATCCGGGACTTGGTGTGATGATGCTTCGGGCGGCGGAATATAACGACATGCCCGTGTTGGAAGCAGGCGTGCTTCTGATCGGTCTCGTCTATATCGTCGTCACCCTGCTGGCCGATTTTCTTCAGCGGCTCATGGATCCGCGTCTTGGAAAGGCGGTGGCATGATGAGCCGGATCCTGTCCGATTCGAAAAAGAACCGCGCCAACCTAGGCCTTTATCGCCCCTCATTCGCACTGATCGTCGCTGCCATTGTTTTCATGTTCTGGGTTCTTGCGGCCATCACCGCTCGCGCGTTCGTGCCGCACGATCCGTTCAATGTCCGTTTGGACGCAATGCTGTTGCCTCCGAGCGCCGAATACCTCTTCGGAACCGACGATATGGGAAGAGACGTGTTCTCCCGCGTGCTTGTCGGTTCGCGCGACATTCTCACCGTATCTTTCTTCGCAGCGATCATCGGCACCGCCTCGGGGACGCTGCTCGGACTGATGATGGGCTATTTGCGAGGGGTGTTCGACGAAGTCCTATCGCGTATCGGCGAAGCCGTCATTTCGTTGCCGGGCGTGATCATGGCGCTGCTGCTGATTGCCGCGCTCGGCCGGTCGAACGTCGCGCTGATCGGCGTGATCGCGTTCGAGTTCATGTGGGTCGTCGCGCGCACTATTCGCGCCGCGGTCCTGCTGCAAGCCGAAAAAGATTTCATCCTGGCAGCGCGTGCGCGCGGTGATAGCGCCGCCTATGTAATGCTGAGAGAGCTTCTGCCCAACGTGTTTTCCGTCGTGGTCGTGGAATTCACGGTGCGCATGACGTTTGCCGTATTTTCGGTCGCCAATCTCTCCTTCCTCGGTTTCGGCGTGCAGCCGCCTTCTCCGGATTGGGGGCTGCTGGTGGCCCAGGCCTACGGCCTGCTGGTGGCCGGCTATTGGTGGGTGTCGCTGTTTCCGACGCTCGCCATCGCCAGCCTGGTGATCTCGATCTACGTGATCGCCAACGAAATCAATCGCTGGCTTTCCGGCGGGGAGCTTCCCGCCTGACGGGAACGCTTGCGACACCTCACCCTCAAATCCAACCCACAGGTATATAAATGGCTCGTGAAATCATTGAAGGCCGCCCCCTTGTCGAATTCCCAATCGTGGATGCAGCCGATTATCTGGCGGGCGCCAACGCGCGGGTGTTTACCCAGGACGACGTCGACGGGGCGTTCAGCGCTTATGTCGAGGCTCCCCAGGACATCTCGTTCAATTTTCCCGAAGGCCGCACGTTCGAGCTCTTTGTGCTGAGCGGCGCGGTGACGGCGAACGGCGCCGAAGTTGGCAGCAATATCTTCGTTTATATGCCTCCGAAGTCGCCGCGCCGGGCGATCACCCTCCACGCCGGCTCAGCCGTCTTCTTTGCCACCGGCGAAAAGGACACCGGCTCGGGCGAGTTCGCCATCATCGATCCCGATACGATCCCCTGGCAGGTTCGTACGAGCGAGTGCGCCCTCACGGCGACGGGCACCAGCGTGAACATCGTCAAGCATCTGAGAAGCGAGCCGGACAGCCGAAACAATTTCGGCATCGATGTCATGTGGCCGGGCAGCAATTTTGAATGCACCGAGTGGCATGACGTGGCCGACGAGATCTTCCGTCTGCGCGGCGATCTGCTGCTGCTCGATCCGATTACAGGCCACCCGGTCGAAGCCAAACCCGGCTCCTACGCATGGCGTCCGTTGGATTCGCGCCATCTCCCGAAATATAGCCATACCGGCTCGGTGCAGATTTTCCGCAACCGCGAATGGCCGGTCGGCAAGGTGACGATGGGCTATACCGAAGCCCCCGATTGGAGCCGTCATCTCGCCGCCTACAAGGCGAAATTCAAAACCATCGATCCCATCCCGGGACTGTGAGCCCTTGGGCGAAGGAGGGCTGCATGACAGACCCGGTCTTGGACATTGTCGATGTGGGTATAACCTATCGTTCCGCGCGTGGAACGGTGGACGCGGTGCGTAGCGCGACGCTGCAGATCGCCCCGGGAGAAGCGGTCGGGATCATAGGCGAGTCCGGATCGGGAAAATCCACGCTGGCCTATTCCGTGACGGGCTGGACGCCGCAAGCGGACGTTCGCGGGCGGATTCGGCTCGCGGGCTGCGACATAGTCAATGCGAGCGAGCCGGATCTGCGGCGCCTGCGAGGCGGCACCGTCTCGATGGTGCCGCAGGATCCCAAGAAGGCACTCAATCCGAGCATGCGCATCGGACCGCAGGTGGTGGAGCAGCTGCGCGCACATGATCAGGAGCTTTCAGAGGCTGAGGCGCGCAAGCGTGTGATCGACTTGTTCGAGCAGGTCAATCTTCCAAGGCCGGCGGACCTATTCGACCGCTATACGCACGAGATTTCAGGCGGCCAGCAGCAGCGCGTGCTGATCGCCGCGGCCATTTCCTGCAGACCGAAGCTCATCATCATGGACGAGCCGACGACCGGCCTTGACGTGACGACGTCGATCCAGATCATAAAGCTCGTGCGCGAGTTACGCCAGAGCTATGGCTGCGCGCTTCTGTTCATCAGCCATGATCTTTCCGTGGTGGCGCGCGTGTCCGACCGCGTCGTCGTTATGCGGCATGGCGAGATTGTCGAAACGGGCACGACCGCGGAGGTTTTCAGCCGCCCGAGCCATGCCTATACGCGCCAATTGATTGCCTCGATCCCCAGGGAGGTCGCTGAGAGCGGCCCGCGCTGCGAAGCTCCCGTGGTGCTCGCAGCCGAGAACATCGTCAAGCAATATGGTGGCGGCATTCTCGGCCAAGCAAGGACCCTGACCGCCGTGGATCGTGTCGGCTTCCGGTTGGCGCAGGGCGAGACCCTCTCCGTCGTCGGCGAAAGCGGTTCCGGGAAGACCACCCTTGCCCGGATCGTGACAGGGCTGATCGACGCCAACGAGGGCAAGATTTCTCTCGGCAATTTGTCTCTGCCGATGGATCCGCGCCGGCGCTCCCGCGCCGACCGGCAGGCTGTGCAGCTGATTTTCCAGAACCCGGACGCCTCGCTCAATCCGCGCCAGACGATCGCGCAGATTCTTAAGCGACCCATGCAGCTTTACCGAAGTTGCCCCTCTGATGGCATGGACGCCCGCGTCGCAGAATTGCTGGAGGCGGTGCAGCTGCCGGCTGATTACGCCAGGCGGTTCCCAAGCCAGCTGTCGGGCGGCGAGAAGCAGCGCATTGCGATCGCCCGCGCTTTCGCCGCCAAGCCGCGCGTCATCGTCTGCGACGAACCGACCTCGGCGCTCGACCTGTCTGTTCAGACGGCCGTGCTCGATCTTCTGCTGCGCCTGCAGCGGGAGGAAAACGTCTCTTACCTCTTCATCACGCACGATCTCAACGTGGTGCGGGCTCTCGGCGGCCATCTGATCGTCATGAAGAATGGAAGCTGCCTTGAAGCCGGCCCGGTGTCAGACGTCTTCCGTGCGCCCCAGCACGATTATACACGCCAGCTTCTGTCGGCAGCGCCGGTGCTCGGCGACATCATCGAACAAATGGCACAAGCGCTACAAGCCCAGCGCCATTGAAATCAAATTGTCCAAGGAACCATCATGACCACCCCTGTCGCTCCCCCATCTTTCAGCAGCTTTGCAACTACCCCTCAGCCTCTCGAGCTGAACGTGTTCGTCGACCATGAAAAAAACGGACGCAGCGGCCATCTGGGGCACGCCGCGTTCCAGCGCCAAGACGGGGAGATCTTCGCTTTCTATCCGAGCTGCAGCTCCGACGATCCGGGCCGCCACGGCACGTCCGGTCATTCAGCCGCCGGCTGGATGGAATATAAACGCTCCTCCGACGGCGGCCAAAGCTGGAGTGAGCCGGAGCCCCTCGCCTATTCACAGCAAAACTACCTGGACAAATCAGGCTCCGCGATTTTCACCGAGAAGGGGATCGTCACCGACAATGGCACGATCGTCTTGTTCCATCTGATCAGCGATATCTCGGTCGATGCCCTTTGGGAGCCGTATCTGGTTCCGACCTCCACCCGCAGCACCGATGACGGGCTGACCTGGAGCGATCCGGTCGAGATCGGCGCCGAGAAAGGACGCGTCTATGGTGCGTGCTACCTAGACGGCGTGATCTATGCCTTGAAATTCCGCAACGACGCCGTGGTCGACTTCTGCGGCACGACGGATGAACACATTTATACGCTCTACGCCAGCCATGACGATGGCGCCACATTCACGGAAGTCAGCGACTTGCCGTTCAACACGCTGGGCCGCGGCTACGGCACGCTGTGCGCGCTCAACGACGGTCGTCTCATCGCCTATGTCTATCACAAGCGTGACGAGGAATACCTCGATTACTGCATTTCCAGCGACAAGGGCCTGAGCTGGAGCGCGCCGCAGAAAAGCCGTTTCGCCAAACGGATCAGGAATCCACAGATGATCGCCTTCAAGGGCGGTTATTTCCTGCACGGCCGCAGCGGATCTTACGGTCCCGTCGAAGGCAAGGGGCATTTCGTCCTGTACTACTCCACGGATGGCGTGAACTGGGACGAAGGCCGCTATCTCGCGATGCGGACCCATGGGCAAGGCGCTTACTCGAACAGCATTGTCGTGACCGTCCCAGGCACCGGCGCCCAGCGCCTTCGCATACAAGCGTCTCACGCCTATTCGAACGATTCGACGAATATTTGCGAATGGTTTGTCGAGCTGGTTGACCAGTGACGCTCGATTTATCGGCCTGTGGCTTAAACGATCACACGGCCGGAAGACGGCTACTTTGGTTATGGGACGGGCACACCGAGATCAAGCGTGACGGCCGTGGCCGTCACGCTTGATCTGGAATATGTCGGCATAGGCTGCCGGTGACCCTGCCGCAGATCACGGCGAAGAGCGGCAGGCGCGGCGAATGCAGCGAAGGAGCTTAAGCGACCGAATGAACGACAGTCTCTGTAAGCGTGCCATCAGCCGTATCGCAAAGAGTGCTCTGTTCGGCAACCGAGGAAATCAATGCTCATTGATCGGTCGACATGTCTGCGGGGTGCTCGGATACATGCTCTCGTCAGCGTCCGCCCGGCAGCGCGCTCTGGCCTCTAAGGACGGGGGTTCTCCTCGTGGTTGTCACGCGGATTGCCTAAGAAGACAGAATTAAGCCAATCCGCGGGGCAATTCACTCTGATGCCTCCCCGATACAAAAGGCGGCCTCATCGAGCTCGACAACGATACGCGATCTCGTTGCCGCCGCGCTCTTAACGATCTTTGAGAGTTCAGTGACGTCGCTTGCCGTCTCATGCCGCCAGTCGAACGCCGTAGCAATTGACTTGAAATCGGGCGTAAAGATCCTGACTCCAAGCAGATCGATGCCCGCGCGCACCATAGCCCTTTCGATCTCATGGTAACCGTTGTTATTCCAGAGGACAAGGATCAGGGGTGCGCCGTACTCAGTCACACTTCCCAATTCTGCAAGTGTGAACTGCAAGCCGCCATCGCCCATGAGCGCTACGACCGGTAGCTCGGGAGCGGCGATTTTCGCCCCTAAAGCCGCGGGGAGTCCGTAACCCAATGTCCCATAACCTGTTGCAGAATTGAAAAAGGTTTTTGGAGCCGTGGCCTCGAAGCCCATGCATCCCGCATACACTGGCTGGTTGGAATCCCCGACGATCACGACTCCCGGAAGAGTGTCGCGAAGTGTTTCGAGCATTGTTATTTGTACCCGCTGGGCAGCAGTGAGTTTGCTCTCCAGTGCGTGGCGGGCACTTGAAGCTGCCGTTTGGCCCCAGCCTTCAGCCTCTCGCGGTCGCACTGCCGGGCTTAGCGCCTCTATTGTCGCCTTGCTGTCGCCGACGAGCCGGATCGCGGGTCGCAAAGACCGCACGAGCTGTTCGGGATCGATGTCAATTCTCACAAGCTTCTCACCAAGATGACGGCGGGTTGTCAGCGTTTCATCGAAGTCCGTCGGACCAAGCTCTGTTCCTACGGCAAGGATGGCATCAGCCCTTTCCATAAGGTCCAGTGCAGCTGGACTCGCGGCGCTGATCGATAGGCCCAAGGGGTGTCCGGCCGCCAGAATTCCACGGCCGTTGATAGTCATCAAGACGGGGGCCCTCAGACGAGATGCAAGATCCTCAATTTCCCGTGCTGCTCCAGTTGCACCGCCTCCTGCGATCAAGAGCGGACGTTGCGAATTGTTCAAGAACTGCGCAGCCTCGTTGATTTCTTTGTCATGCGCTGTGGGAGGCGCGGTAAAAACACGACGGTGAGATGACCTTACGAAATCGACTTCCCTCCCAAGCATTTCGACTGGTATCTCGATATGGATAGGCCTCGGGCGTGATGATTCAAAGATTGCAAAGGCGCGGGCAAGGACCGTTTCGAATTCCTGGGGGTGATGAATGGTATGACTGAAGGCTGTCACCTGACGCATTAGCTGACGCTGGTCGGGCAGCTCGTGAAGGTGGCCCTCCCCCGATCCCAAGGCGCCAGCGGAATTCACAGTCGAAATTACCAGCATGGGGATGGAATCGCCATAAGCTTGACCCATCGCCGTAGCGATGTTGGTGAGGCCGGGCCCTGTGATGATGAAGCAGACTCCGGGTTTTCCGGAAACGCGAGCGTATCCATCCGCCATGAAGCCTGCACCCTGTTCATGTCGAGGGGTTACGTGGCGAATGCCGCTGCCCGTGAGCCCACGGTAGAGCTCGATCGTGTGTACCCCTGGGATGCCAAAGACATACTCGACACCGTAGTCGGTGAGGCAGTCTACGACGAATTGACCGAACGTCTTCATGTTTGTTCACCTTTAGTTTCAAGAATTTGGGAGCAGGCTGCAGCCAGAACCTCACAGCCCAGCACGATGTCGTCCTCCCGTGTGTCTTCGTCGACATGATGGCTGACGCCGCCGATGCTGGGAACGAACAGCATGCCCGCTGGCATGATGCGCGCTAGGATTTGCGCGTCATGACCCGCGCCGCTCGGCATCCGCTGCCATCGGCCAGGCGCCATGCGGGATGCGGCGTTTCCAAGTGCATCCTGGAAATGGCAGCTCATCTCGTGAGGTTCGCTCTGTGCCAGAATTTCGAGCTCCACTCCGCACGGCCCGGCCTGCCTTGTCAATGCAACCAGATGCTCCAGTGCCGCGCGCATCCGAGCAAGAACCGCCGGGTCGGCATCACGCACCTGCAGCAGCATTTCTGCATGATTTGGGATGATGCTCACTTGGCCGGGATCAAGCCTGATATTGCCGACCGTCCAGACGGTACGCTCCGCCGCCAGTTGTCGGAACCGTTCGTTAATTGCGTGGGCAAAGGAAACCAGTGCCGCGCCCGCGTCCCGGCGAATTGCCATGCGAGTAGTACCCGCATGATTGCTGGCCCCCGAAAACCGCACGCGGTACTGATGAATGCCGACGATGCAAGTGACGACGCCGAGCTTCAATCCCCGCGCTTCTAGATCGTCGCCCTGCTCGATATGGGCTTCAAGATAGCCGAGATACTGGGACGGATCGATGGCTCGCCGATCGAGATCCGCAAGGCCAGCATCGGCAAGCGCCTCGCGCAGCGTCTCCCCGGTCGTGAGGTTGCGGGCGATATCGATCTCGTCTTCATCCAGCGCGCCGATCGCCGAGCGGCTGCCGAGAAAGCTCGCAAAATGTGCCTCCTCGTCAGCGAAAACGGCAGCGTCCACTCCCGCGCCGCCGGGCGTGCCCGACTCTACGAATGCCCGGGCGATTTCCAATCCGTAGATGACGCCCATGGCGCCGTCGAGCCAGCCGGCATGGTTCTGCGAGTCGGAATGCGAGCCGACGAGCAGCCGCCGCCGCGCCGCAGTGTTTTCGCCGACGATGTTGCCGATCCCGTCCATGCGTGACGAGAGGCCGGCTTCCTGCATGCGCGCCACCAGCCAGCGGCGCGCCGCCATATCCTCCGGCGAATAGGTGGGGCGATGGACACCTGTTTTGTAGGCTCCGAATGTGCGGAGCCGGTGCAGGTCGGCAAGGAGACGGTCCGGTTTGATAATGATGGCGGGCATGGCTGCGTCGTTTGCCGGGGCGAGGCCTCGGCACGTCCTTTCGAAGTGAGGTTGAGATATGGTCGGCCGCCGCTCAGGCGGCGTCCTGCTTCTTGCTGACGACCGCCGCCAGGAACGCTTTGGTTCGCGCCTCCTGCGGGTTTTCCAAGACCTGCTCGGGCGGGCCGGTCTCCACCACGCGCCCGTCGGCCATAAACACGATCTTGTCCGCCACCTCGCGGGCGAAGTTAAGCTCGTGTGTGACGATGACCATGGTCATACCTGTCGCCGCGACATCACGCATGACCCCTAACACTTCGCCCACGAGTTCGGCATCGAGAGCGGATGTCGGTTCGTCGAAGAGCATCAGCCGTGGCTGCATCGCTAGCGCCCGGGCGATCGCGACGCGCTGCTGCTGCCCGCCCGATAGGTTGTTGGGAAAGGCGTCGGCCCGGTCGCCGAGCCCGACGCGGGCAAGAAGGCCCATCGCCGTGTCCCGCGCGGCCTGCCGGTCCTGCCGCAGGACCCGCGTCGGCCCTTCCATGACGTTCTCCAGCGCCGTCATGTGCGGGAAGAGATTGAACCGCTGGAACACCATGCCGGTGATCCGGCGCTGGCGGGCGATCTCTTTGTCCGTCAGGCGGTGCACGACGTCGTTTTCGACGCGGTATCCGGTCAGTTCCCCGTCGAGATAGAGCGCCCCCATCTCGATCGTCTCGAGCTGGTTGATGCAGCGCAGGAATGTGGTCTTGCCCGATCCGGAGGGGCCGACGATGCAGACGACCTCGCCCGGCATGATGTCGATGTTGATGTCGTGGAGGACCTGGTGGTCGCCGAATTTCTTGCCGAGCCTGACGGCCGATACGAGGGGTTTCATCCGTGCCTCCCGCTGTTTGCGAAGCCGCGCGCGAAACGCTTTTCGATCCACATCTGCACGACGGAAAGGAGGGATACGATCACCAGATACCAGATGGTGGCGACGAACAGCATCTCCATGATCTTGGCGTTGCTGTAATAGATGTCCTGGGCCGTTCCGAGCAGTTCGCCGAAGCCGATGATGCTGGCAAGCGCCGTCACCTTCAGCAGGCCGATGAACTCATTGCCGAGCGGCGGCACGACCACGCGCATCGCCTGCGGCAGGATGATGCGGCGCAACGTGTCGGAATAGGTCATGCCGATCGACTTGGCCGCCTCGTACTGGCCGATATCGACGGCCAGCATGCCGGAGCGGATGATCTCGGACGTGTAGGCGCCCTGGTTGAGGCTGAGTGCGATAAGGGTCGCGGCTAGCGGCGTCATGACGACCACCGTCTTGGCTTCCCACAGGCCCGGAATGCCGATAGTCGGAAAGACGAGTGCCAGATTGTACCAGATCAGAAGCTGCAGGATCATCGGCGCGCCGCGGAACAGCCATGTGTAGAACATGGCGGCGGAGGACAGCACCATGTTCCGCGAGGAACGGGCGATGGCGGTCAGGATACCGATGACGATGCCGATCGCCATGGCGATCACCGAAATGACGACGGTGGTGACCGCGCCCCTCATGATGCGCTCGCTGAACATGTACTCCCCGACGACCGGCCAGTCGATGGTGCCGACCGCAAATGCGTACACGATGTAGGCCCCGGCGGCCAGCAGGACGGCGGCGGTTGCAAGGCGCCCGAGGTGAAGCGGGCGCGCATGCTTGAGTTTCGAGATGTCGATGACGTCCATATCCGGCTTTCGCTGGTCGTTTGTCCTGTCTTCGAGAGCGAACGAGAGCGTCACGGCGCGTCGCCCGCATTGACGGTGGGCGCATCGAGCGCACTGGCGTCGAGGCCCCATTTCTTGACGATCTCGAGATACTCCCCGGACTTGAAGAGATCGTCGAGCGTCTTGAGGATCGTATCACGCAATTCGGTGTCTTCCTTGTTGAAGCCGATGCCGATGCGCACATTGGTGAACGGCTTGCCGACGACGCGGAAGGGGCCATCCGTGCTCGCGAGCACGGTCGGGATCGCCTCGGTGCCCTGCACGGCGCCGACCGCGCGGCCCTGGTTTATGTAGAGGAACTCGGATGCCATGTCGGTGTCGGTGATCACGTCGATGGCGGGAAGGCCGGCGGCGACGCAGTTCTCGTCGCTCCATTTCTTGACGGAGTCCGGATATGTAGTGCCGCGGTTGGTGGTGACGACCTTGCCGCAGAAATCCTTCGGCTCCTGGATCTCGGTGTTCTTGTCGAGCGTGTAGAAGGTCGTGCCGGCGCTCAGATAGTCGATGAAGTCGAAGCTCGCGCGCCGCTTCGGCGTGTCGTACATCCCGCTTATGATCAGGTTGATGCGGCGCGATTGCAGGTTTGGCGTGAGGCCTTCGAAGCGGGAATGGACGAACTCTACCTCCAGCCCTAGCTTGCCCGCGATCGCGCGGATGAGGTCGACGTCGAAGCCGACGAGTTCGTTCGTCTTGGGATCGATGAACTCCATCGGCGGGTGGTCGCGCTCGGTGCCAACAATCAGCTTGCCGGAATCCTTGATGTCCTGCGGCACGGTTTGGGCGGAGACGCCGCCGGCGAAGAGCGTGGCGGCGAGGGCCGCGGTAGCCAGAATTCCAATTTTACGCATTGTTCCCTCTTTTTTTGGTTTGACTGATATTTGAACGCTTCAGGCTAACGCACCGGGCGAACGATCTGCGGCACCGGCTGTTGCCAGAAAGGTAGTTTCTCCTCGCGCGGCTTCCATTCACCGCTATCGACGAGGCCTTGCACATGCGCCGCGATCTCCTCCATCGTGGCGAACCAGACGTCTCCCTTGGCCCGCATGTATTCGATGAGGTCCACCATGGCCTGGGCACGGGCGGGCCTTCCCGACACGAACGGATGCCACACCGAGGACCAAAGGCCTCCGTTCGCCCAAGCGGCATCGAATTCCGACCGGAATACCTGCATGGCCTGCTCCGGCGACTGGATCGGCAGCATGTGATTGAAATCGCGCATGTTTACATATTGCGGCCAGTCATCCAGTGCGTGGTCCGAAGGCAGTTCCAGGAGAGCGCCCTTTTCACTGCGTATCATGTAGGGCACGTCGTCGCCGGAGAGCGAGGCGTCATAGGCAAAGCCCTCGTCGATCAGGAGGTCGAGCGTGGCGGGCGAGAACGCGCCCGAGGGGCAGCGATAACCAGCCGGCCGTTTGCCGGTGATCCGCTCGATCGCCTGGATGCCGGCTTTCAGCACCGTCGCCTCGTCGCTTGCGTCGAGGGCGTTGACCCGCTCGTGCAGCCAGCCGTGATGGCCGATTTCGTGGCCCGCCGCCGCCAGTTGCTCCACCGCTTCCGGGTAGGTTTCGACGCACCATCCGGGAACGTACACCGTCTGCTTGATACCGTAATGTTCCCAGATGCGGATAAGCCTCGGCACCGCGACTCTCGGGCCATACCGCAAGGCCGAGGAGAGCGTGATGCGCCGCATCGAATCCTCGGGATAATAAAGGTGCAGCAAGCTTTCCGCATCGAGGTCGAACGCGAAACAGACAGCGCAGCGTGCGCCGTTCGGCCATTGCGGCGGGTTGTCGATCAGCTTGAGCAAAAGGCGTTCTCCTTCCTGCGGCCGCGCGCGGCCGGCGGCCTGTCGCGACGGAAAGGCCGGCTGTTTTCATTATTTTGTCGATTGGCTGCGCTTCCCACTTGAACCGCGCTCGATATATTGACATGTTCCACGACTACAAACTTAGTGTCAACTCTAAAAATAGAGACGGAATCAGTTTTGACGAAAATGCATATTTCCATGACCGTGTGGAAGGACAGGACATGACCGGAGGACTGAGGTTCAAGCATCGCAAGAAGCGGGTGGAGCAAGTGCTCGACGCCGCCGATGCTCTGTTTCGCGAGCAAGGTTATGAGATCACCAAGATCGAGGAAATCGCCGAACTGGCTTCCGTGGCGCCCGCATCGGTCTACAACTACTTCAAGAACAAGCCGAACCTGCTGATGGAGATTGCGCTTCGCCACGTGCAGGCGGCCCTGCCCGAGCGGCGCAAGTTCCTGGAAAATCTCCCGGACGATCCGGTGGAAGGTATCCTCGCCTTCGAGCGCCTCCTCGCGGATCAGGCTGTGCGCCACCTTACCCGCGAATGCTGGAGGGTGGTCATGTCGGCGCAGTTCCTGGACACCGGCGGCATCGCGCACCGGACCGGAAAGCGCCTCGACCTGCTGCTGCGACGCCAGTACATGCGCATGCTCGCGGCCTATCAACAGAACGGGCGGATCAAGCCCGACATCGAACTCTCCGTGCTTTGTGACCTGCTTCTCGGCATCGGCAGCGCCGCGCTCGCCCGGCTCGTCACCTCCAGCATGATGAAGCCGGAAGCGATGCGCGAATGGGGGATCCCGCATCTGGAAATGGTACTGCGCGGGGTTATCGAAGACCCAGTTTAACAAATTTGGAGTCAACTCCAAATTTGTTCTTGCGCGGTTTGTCCGCATCCCCTATGCATAGGTGGTGGCCCGCGCGGCATACTCATTCCGCCGGGCAAACCTGAAATTTTCTGAACCGCCTTGACGCGCAGCGGCCATTCTCTTGTGAGAACGGTGACGGCCCATTGCGCCTTGAGAGCGGAACCGGGAGCACCCATGACCAGAAGTGATTTCTCTGCCGCCCAAAACCACGCCCTGGACTGGCTCGATGCAAATCGCGCTCTTATCTCCACCTGGCATCAGACGATCTGGTCGTTTCACGAGCCTTCATGGCGTGAATACCGTTCGTCCCAGTGGTACGTCGACCGGCTCCGGGAAGAAGGCTTCGAGGTCGAGCAGGGGTCCGCGGGAATGCCGACGGCCTTTTGCGCGACCTGGTCGAACGGTGACGGACCCGTTGTTGGCGGCTACGCCGAATATGATGCGGTGCCCGGCCAATCCCAGGTCGCCGAGCCGCGCCGCGCGCCGCGGCCCGGAACGACGAAACACGCCGCTGGCCACACCGATCCCCATTCCGCGCTCGGCATGGGAGCTTTCGCCGGCTTTCTAGCGGCCAAGAAGGCCATGGAAGCGCATGGCATCACCGGCACTCTGCGGTTCTTCGGCGAGCCGGCGGAGAAGATGTGCGGTTCCAAGCCGGTCCATGCCGCCCACGGCTATTACGACGTGCTGGATGCCGCGATCAGCTTTCATCCGCATTCCTTTAACGCGCTCACCAACGGCTGCTTCTGGGACACGACCAGCGCGCCCTACTGGAGCCGTATTTACACGTTCGAATGCGACACCCCTGAGACTTGGCTCGACCAAAGTCGCGGCGGCGCCGTGGCGCATGCACACGCGACCGCGCGCGCGCCGGGTGCCATCGACGCCGTGTGCCTCATGTACACCAATTCGAAGATGATGAAGGAATCCATGCTGCCGCACACCGGCACCTGGACCCTCAATGAATTCATTCCCGTCGCCGGGCAGGCAACGGCCGACAACCTGGCGCCCGCCTATTCCCAGATACAGTATTCCATGCGGGCGCCGACGCTGGAAATGTGCGAGACCGTCTTCTCCGTGCTCGACCGCAATGCCGAGCACATCGCCGCGATGACCCACTGCACCTGGCGGGCGGACTGGATCACCAAGACCCGCGCGGGCCTGCCAAACCATGCCCTTGCTGAGCTGACCTTCCGAAATTTCGAAAAGCTCGGAGCGCCCGTGTGGGGCGACGCGGCCAAGCAATTCGCCCGCGAAGGTCAGCGCAATCACGGCATCGAGCCGATGGACGAGCCCTTCATCGACAATATGATGCGGTTGACCCCGCCACAGGAGGCCGAAGCCGCTTTTCGTCAGCAGTTGCCGGCATGGCAGTTCAACTACGCGGCGGACGACTATGTCGAATACACCTGGCACGCACCGACGGTCCGTCTTTATGTCGCCCGTCCAACGCTTAAGCCGGATCCAGCCGGCAAGCGCTACGGCGAGTGGCTTCGGCACGCTATGAACGGCGATCCAGCCTGCATCGACCCGATGTGGAGCAAGGCGGCTGACGTCATTTCCACGACGATCCTCGACATGATGACAGATCGCGCGGCCCTCGAACGCGCCCAGCAGGAATTCCGTGAAAGAACTGGCGGCGGTGTTGGCGGGTCGCGGTGGGTGCAGCCTCAGCTTCCTTCCGACTTCCAGGCGCCAGTGGACTATCGCTGGCCGGAATGGATCGACACCCCCCGCGGTCCCGAATGGTCGGTGCGCTAGGTACATCGTCTAACGAATTCACAAACGTTCAAGGAGAACACAATGCCAGTACCTTCGCATGATGAGGTTGTTGCCTTCGTTGCGGCGAACCGCTTTCCCTTTCCGGGCCAAACGACTTGGCCCGCGAACTACACCACTTTGACCAACGCTCCAGGAAAAAGACGTGCGGTGCCCGGTCCTGCGGGTGACTACTACCCCGACATCGTCGTCATTGACTCGGATGGCAAAACCCGCGAGATCGGCGACGTCGAGGAGGTTCTCGATCCGGCCAAGGTACCACTCTGGAGGGCGGCTTCCGAAGCCGGCGATCCTCTGCCGGAATACGAAACGCGCATTTTCTTTCTGTATGTTCCCGAAGGTCAGGAAGAGGCGGCCAAGAGCCTCCTGGACGCCAACAAGATTTCCTATGCGGGTGTGCGCGGTTACCGGTCCGATGAAAATGGAAAAATCAGCATCGTACCCTTCGTGACGCGCGGCAACCCTTACGATCACCAGTAAGCCTTTCCCCGGCGCCCTTATCAAGGGCGCGCTTTGCGGGTCGACGGACCGCCTCTGCTTGGCCGTTGACCCGTTTTTTTGGTCCGGAGCCCGTAATGATCAGCCCCTCATTGTCCATCAGCCCACAAGCCGTTGCGGCACCAGCGAGCGGCATCGCCGCGGTCATGAAGCATGGTTTTGGACGCTCCGACATCATACCGCTTTGGGTTGGCGAGGGTGACCTGCCGACGCCCGCTGTGATCTGTCGCGCGGCGGCGACGGCACTTGAGCGGGGCGAAACATTTTACATGCCGCAGCCAGGTATCCCCGAGCTTCGCCGCGCGCTAGCCCAATATCATGATCGGGTCTATGGCGGGCTTTTCGGAAAACAGTTCGAACCTGACCGTTTCTTTGTCACGGGCTCCGGAATGCAGGCGATCCAGCTAGCGGTTCGGCTGGTGGCAGGGGTCGGCGAAGAAATCCTGGTGCCCACCCCTGCGTGGCCGAACTTCTCCGCGGCCGTCGGACTAGCTGGCGCCCATGTCCGTGAGGTTGCCATGCGGTTCGACCCGGCCGGCTGGATTCTGGACCTTGCCCTGCTCGAGGCTTCGATTTCATCCCAAACCCGCGCGATCTTCCTGAATTCGCCGTCAAACCCGACCGGCTGGACCGCAGATCCCCTGTTTCTTCAAGCGATCCTGGATCTTTCTCGGAAGCACGGCCTCTGGATCATCGCGGACGAGGTCTATGGCCGGTTCACCTATTCCGACGCCTTGGCCGCACCATCGCTCCACTCGCTGATTACCTTAGAGGATCGCGTTCTTTTCGTGAACACCTTCTCGAAAAACTGGGCGATGACCGGCTGGAGAATCGGTTGGATCGAGGCACCGGTGGCGGCCGGGCCTGCCATCGAAAATCTGATCCAGTATTCGACTTCGGGCGTCGCGGTATTCATGCAGCGCGCCGCCTGCACGGCGCTGAACGATGGCGAGGTATTTCTGGCCACGCAGATGGAGCGGTGCCGCAGAGGGCTCGAAAGTATCTCTTCAATCCTCGCAACCTCTTCCCGCGTACATTTTGCGCCCGCCGGCGCCTTTTACCTGTTTTTCGGCATCGACGGGATCGCCGATTCAACGGCGTTCGCCGGAAGGCTGCTGCAGAAAACCGGAGTTGGCCTGGCGCCGGGGCGAGCGTTCGGCATGGCCGGCGAAGGCTACTTTCGGCTTTGTTTTAACCGGGAAACGAAGGAGCTCACGGCCGCGGCTGAGCGGCTGCTTGAATTCCTCGATCACGACGCCTGAACGACAAGGAGCGCGCACCAATGCATTTGCATAGCGCCGAATGGAAGCACCGGGTCGAACTGGCGGCGTGCTACCGGTTGATAGCCCATTACCGGATGGCCGATCTTATCTATACACACGCCACTCTTCGACTGCCCGATCAGGACAGTCGCTTTCTGATCAATCCCTACGGGTTGCTTTGGGAGGAAATTAGCGCTTCCTCTCTGGTCACGATCGATCTCGACGGAAACAAGATCGGAGAGAACCCCTATCGGGTTAACCGAGCAGGCTTTGTAATTCACAGCGCCATCCACGGTGCACGACATGATGCGCTCTGCGTCATTCACACGCACACAAGAGCGGGTATGGCCGTTTCCAGCCTGGAAGAAGGGCTCCTCCCGCTGAACCAGATCGCTCTGGGATTGGTGCCGCATGTCGCCTATCACGACTACGAGGGCATTGCGCTTGATATCGGGGAGCGCGCCCGAATTGTTGCCGACCTTGGAGACAAGCGAGCGCTTATCCTTCGAAACCATGGGCTGCTCACGGTCGGTCGCAGTGTCGCGGAAGCGTTCAACCTGATGTATTATCTCAATCTCGCTTGCGAAATCCAGGTTGCGACGCTTTCGATGAATCGTGAGATCAAACTGCCAGAGTCGTCGGTCAGGTCGAGGGTGGCTGAGCAGGCAGACATCGTTTCATTCGACGATGGCGACCTCGTTTTGGAATGGGATGCTCACCTTAGGCTTCTCGACCGGATCGACAGGTCCTACCGGCGATAGGCGATGCAAAACCAGGCCCTGAAAGGCGCGGCGCTCGTCGTCGTCGCCATGACTCTCTACATACAGAATGACGTCGCCACCAAACTGCTGACCGAGCGATTCGATACCCTTCAGGTTATGATGGTTCGAGGCGTGATCGGCGCCGCCTCGCTACTCGTCCTCTTGCGGGTGACTGGTACTACTTACAGCTGGAAGCATGCGCTCATGCCGGCAGTGATAATCAGATCTGCTTGCGACGGGCTTGCAAGTCTCGCCTTCGTCTTTGCCCTTGCTGAGATGCCGCTTGCGACATTGACCGCCATCATGATGCTCGCGCCCATTATTTCTGCCGCCACCGGCGCCCTGATCTTTGGTGAACGGCTGACGGGAAGGCTTACAATAAGTGTGGTGCTTGGTTTCATCGGCGTAATGATATTCGCGCGGCCGGTGTCCACCGGCGTCAATGTACCGCTGTTTCTTGCCTGCTCTGCTACCCTTCTTCTTAGCGCTCGCGACCTGTTTACGCGACACACGTCGGCGGATGTTCCATCCGGCCTTGTCGCCCTCTTAACGACGCTCTCCGTACCAATCCTTGTTGCACCGGTCATTGCCGCTCGAGGCTATCTGCCGATGCACCCTCAAGATTTCATGCTTCTTGCGTACGCAGGAGTTTTCGCTGCCGCGGGTACCTGGATTTTTGTGCAAGCTACCCGCATCGCCACGCTCGCTGAGATCGCTCCGTTTCGCTACTCTGCCGTGCCCCTGTCACTTGTGGCCGGCTTCATTGTCTGGGGAGACCTCCCCGATCTAGCAATGCTGGTGGGGTCACTCTTCACCACCGTTGCTGGTGTTCTCGCGCTCGCGAGCCGTTCGCCCCCAAGTCATAAAGGATGAGCACCGAATGCCGCTAGGACAATTTCACCACACTCTTTCGTCCGTCCTTGGTTTACGCCCGTCAGCGTGCGAGGTGTTGCTGCCTGCCCTGACAGTGGACGAGGCCGCATACTGCCATAACCGCGATTTCTTCCTGGGTTATCTTCGTGCCGCAGGTGTCAGGATCGCGCCTCACGCCAAGACACCGATGTCACCCGACATTGCTGCCGATCTGATCGAGGCGGGCGCATGGGCGGCTACTGTCGCCAATCTCCAGCAAGCCGAAGCGATGCTTTCTCATGGCATCAGCAGGATCCTGATCGCGAACGGATTGGGCGGCTTACGGAACGCTCCAAGACTTGCGGCATTGCGGAAGGACTATCCCGAGTGCGAAATCGTTTGCATCGCAGATTCCATTGCGGCTGTGGCGGTGCTCAGCGCCGCCGCGACCGCGGCAGGATCGTCGATACCGGTGCTTGTGGAATTGGGTGCGGGCCGCAGTGGGGCACGCAGCTTTGAAACCGCGCACCTGATAGCCCAGGCAATCCTGAATGACCCGATGCTGGTCCTGCGAGGTGTCACCACGTATGAGGGATCCGTCGAAGGACCGACGGAAACGGCCCGCATCGAGGGTATCGATGCATTGCTTGCCTTCGTAACCCGCTTTTTTCTGCATCTGCGTCGGATCATGCCTGCAGATCCCCTCATCATCAGTGCCGGGGGTTCTCTCTATTTCGACCGCGTCGTCGAAGCGATCGTCCCTGTCGTGGAAGAAGACAAGAATGCATTTCTGCTCCTCAGAAGTGGGGCTATTTTCTTCTACGATCACGGAATTTATCGGCGGGGGCTGGCTGCCATGGACCGGCGAGGCGGCTTGCTTCTGGGAAAGGAGAGGGTTTCCGCCGAGCGTTCCTTCAAGCCCGCGCTGAAGCTCTGGGCTGAGATCCTATCCGTTCCGGAGCCGGGTCTTGCGATTTGCGGATTTGGGATGCGGGACGTCTCGTTCGACCAGGGCATGCCAGTCCCCCTCGCGATTTTCCGTGACGGGGCCTTGAAGGCTGACCACCACCCTTCATCGATGTCTGTGTTCAAACTGAACGACCAGCATGCCTTTCTTCGCCTTGAAAACGCTCCGGAACTTAGCGTCGGCGATGTGGTCACGTTTGGGATATCCCATCCATGTACATGCTTCGATCGCTGGAGGCAATTTTACGTTCTCACGGACGATGGACGGATAGCCGGAGTTTGTCAGACGCTTTTCAGCTAGAAGAAGAAACGAGCAAAGTCGGAAAATGCCGGACATTCAGACTCGGCGCTTCCCGCGGCCATGGCTCCTCTGTCAATGTTGTGAACGGAGTCGGTCAGGTGTCGCGCCGGCTGTGAACCGGAACGACCTTGCCCTCGGCATCGAAGACGTGAATGTCCTGGAGGCGTGCGGTGAAGCGGATGTCCTGCATGCGCGCGTAGGAAAGCTCTCCATCCGCCTTGATGAGGAACTTCTCGCCGCTATTGGGCAGATCCAGATAAAGAATCTGCACCTCGCCGAGATGCTCGACGAGATCAACGGTTCCAGCAAATGTCGGACCGGTTCCATCGCCCTCGGCGATCCGCGTGTTTTCCGGGCGGATGCCGATGCTGATCGCCTCTCCCTTTGCCAGCCTGCCGGGCTCGGCCGACAATTCGAGCATGACACCGCAAGCGAGCCGGCAGCGCGCCGAGCTCTCGGTGCAGTCAACGACCTCGCCTTTCAGGATATTCATCGCCGGCGAGCCGATGAACTGCGCGACGAAAAGGTTGGCCGGTCTGCGATAGAGATCCGTTGGCGTGCCCACTTGCTCGATATAGCCGTCCTTGAAGACGACGATGCGGTCCGCCAGCGTCATCGCCTCGACCTGGTCGTGCGTGACGTAGATCATCGTCACATCGGGCATGCTCTGCTTCAGCTTGGCGATCTCGATGCGGGTCGCGACGCGAAGCGCGGCATCGAGGTTGGACAACGGCTCGTCGAACAGGAAGACCCGCGGATTGCGCACGATGGCCCGGCCGATCGCCACGCGCTGCCGCTGTCCGCCGGAAAGCGCCTTCGGCAGACGCTGCAGGTATTTGTCGAGCTGAAGGATTTCGGCGGCCCTGCGCACCCGTGCATCGATCTCGGCTTTCGGCGTTCCCGCGATGCGCAGCCCGAAGGCCATGTTCTCGTAGACAGTCATATGCGGATAGAGCGCATAGGATTGGAACACCATTGAAATGCCGCGTTTGGAGGGGGCGACGGTATTCATCCGCGCGCCATCGATGACGAGGTCACCGGAGGTTATCGTCTCGAGGCCGGCGATCGAGCGCAGCAGGGTCGATTTCCCGCAGCCCGACGGACCGACGAAGACGATGAACTCGCCCGACTTTATATCGAGGTCGACCCCGTGCAGGACCTCCAGGTCACCATAGGCCTTGCGGATGTTTCTCAGCGACAGATCGGCCATCGTTCCATTCCGTTGTTCGATTTCAAAAGCACATGTCGTCAGGGCGCGAGCCCGGCCAGGAACCGCGTGATCGGCCCGGGTTTTCTGTCGAGAATTTCGAGGTCGTTCTTGCGCCGGATGGCGCGGCGAACGACCCGGGCGCCTAGATACCGCAGAGGCTCGGACGGCAGCCTCGTGCGCTTGCCGATACCGACCAGACCGCATCGGCTCCAGATGTCGTCGCGCCCGAGGACGAGGCTCGCCACGATCCGACCGGCGACGGGCGCCTGCGCGATGCCGGTGCCATTGAAGCCCATCGCATAGAAGATGTTCGCGTGATTCTTCAGATGCCCGAAGACCGGCAGGTGCTGCGCCGTGCAGTCGATCGGGCCGCTCCAGTCGTGGAGCACCGGCACGTCCTTCAGCTCGGGATAGACCCTGTGCATTTCGCGGATATTCTCCGCGCCGCCGTCGCCGCTCCGGTTGAAACGGGCGTCGATACGGTCGCCATAGGCGATGCCGCCCGTGCCCCGGCCGAAGATCACCGTACCCTCGGGCGTGCGCTGGTAATAGAGGACATGCTGCTGTGCGTCGCAGATCGATGCCCCGTCCGTCCAACCGATCCGCGCGAGGATATCGGGCACGGGCGCCGTTGCGATGACCTGGCTGCTGACTACATAGAGATAGGGATGCAGTTCCGGAATAGCGGAGAGCCACGCATTTGCGGCGAGCACCACCTTGCCGGCGGTCAGTGTTCCCTCCGCGGTTCGCAATTTGGGCCGGGGGCCCGGCACGATCTCTATCACCGGGCTGCGTTCGTGAAGGACGATGCCCCTCGAAAGCGCCAGGCTGCGCAGGCCGATGGCGAGCTTTGCGGGCTGCACCGTCCCTGCCCTTTCCTCCAGAATGCCGACATAGGAGACGGCCGAGCCGGTGCGATGCAGGATGTCTTCGCGCCGGAGCGGGCGGAAGCGGTTCTCGCCGAGCGCGCGGCAAAGTTCGGTTGCCGCCGTCCAGGCGCCTTCCTGGGCGGTCGAACTGGCCGTCCACAGCCAGCCGTCGAGCCTCAGGTCCATGTCGATGGTGCCGGAGGCCTGCAGGCCGTTCAATTCCTCGATCGCGTCGGCGGTTGCCCGGCACAGCATGACCGCGTCGTCTTCGCCGACAAGCGCGTGCAGCATGTCGATTTCGGCAAACCAGCTATGGACCTGGCCGCCATTGCGACCCGACGCACCGGAACCGCAGAAATCCGCTTCGAGCATGGTGATGCGCGTTTCGGGCGCCTGTTCCTTGATCCGGAGCGCGGTCCAGAGGCCGGCATAGCCGCCGCCGACGATGGCAACGTCGCAATCCGCGCTGCCCTGCAAAGGCGGCGCGACGGCATCCGCCGCGATGCTCTGCAGCCAGAACGAGCGATCGCTCTTTGGCGCCGCGACGGGCGGCCTCAGTGTGATGGTGTTCATGTTTCCACCCTCTCCGTGCTGCCGATGACATCGACATATTTGTTAATCAGCCAGTCCGGGATGGCCCGGATGGGCTGCGGGAAGCCGCCGAGATGGGTGCAGGTTTCCGATGCCCTTTCGGCGGCGAGGTCGAGCGCCGCCTGCACGGGCAGGCCCGCGAAGAACCGCGACGCGATGAAGGTCGCGATGAAGCTGTCCCCCGCGCCGCAGGTGTCGACGACGGTAACCGGCACGGAACCCGCCCTGGATGTCACGGTTCCATCGTCGTGGAGGGAGCCGCGCTTGCCGCAGGTGACGACGACCTGCCGGGCACCTGCGGCCCTGAACTGTGCGATCAGCGGATCGACCGGCTCAGCCGGATCGTCCGGGCCGGAGGCGAAGACCAGCGGCACGTCGTGCAGCGAAAGGTCGAAATGCCGGGTGGAAACGTCGATGCTGAAGGGAACGTCATCGGCGACGAGCCGGCGGACGAGCGTTTCGCTGGAATTCGTGCCGAGATGCACCCAGTCGGCTTGCCGCAGCGCCTTGTAGCGGTCTGCATTCGGAACGTATTTTTCCCCCACGCCGAGCGACTCGAGAAGGAAGCGCCGTTCGCCGGCGTCGTCCGTGAGCAACGTGACTGCCGATGCGCCGGGGCGGATCTCGACGTCATTGCGGTCGAGCCCCGCCTGCTCGATGGCGGCGAGCATGATGTCGGCTTCCGCATCCGGCCCCAGCGCGCCGAAATAGCGGGCATTCAAACCGTGCCGCCGCCATTGCACGGCAACATTGAGGGCATTGCCGCCCACGGTGACGAACCCTTTGCTGAGGTAGGCATCGAGGCAATTGTCACCGACAGCGATCAGGTTGGGATTGGCCGTCGTCATTCTGTGTCCGCTTCATCGAGATGGGTGGCAATGGCGTCGAGGCATCGCCGCCAGGCGGCAAGGGGATCGAGCGCATAGGAACCGTTGCCGAAAGGTTCGAAGGTCAGCGTGCCGGCGAAACCGTGCCTGCCTAGTTGTCCGAGATAGTCGCCAAGCGGCAGGTTGCCGTCGCCCCAGGCAAGATGCCCGGCTGGCGTTCCATCCACGATATGCACATGCGCGATGCGCTTGCCGAAGCGCTCGAAGTAGCCGTCGACGCTGTCGTTTGCCGTCGCCATGGCGACGAGATCGAGAACGATGTCGATATCGTCGCCGTCGAGCGCGCGCCAGAAGCTGTGAAGCGCGTCGGCATCGGTGACGATGTTGCTTTCGAGGCGCTGAAGCGGTTCCAGCAGGCAGCAGACGCCAAGCGAGCGTGCATGGGCCGCGATCCGGTTTATCGACTGGATCGAATTGCCCCAGGCGGTTTCGCGGCTTTCGCATTCGAAGCCGCGGCCGGGTGTCAGGAAAAGATACTTCGCACCAAGTTCCGCACAAATATCCGCCGCGCGCAGGAAACGCTCCACGCTCGCCGCGCGATAGGCGCTGTCGCCAGATGCGATGTTGATCGGATAGAGGACCTGCTCGGGCGTGAAGCAGTGGACCGTCAGGCCGTTGTCGCGAAGGATCGCCCTCACCTCCGCAAGCCGCGCGCGATTGTCGTGGAAGAGATCGAGATGCGGGGCGACACCCCAGAACTCCATCCGCTGGAAGCCCATGCCGCTGAGTTTTTCGGCGGTCCAGCGGAAGGGGTGGTGCTGGAAGGAGAAGTTCGCACCGATGAGCTGTTGTCGTTTAAACATGATGCCTGCCCTATTTTCCGATGCCTTCGGCCAGCCCGCGGATGAAGAAGCGCTGGGCCGCAAAGAAGGCGATGACGATGGGGAGTGCCGAGAGTGTCATGGCGGCGAAGACGACCGCGTAGTTGGTGCCGTGTTTTGCCATGATCGAGGTGAGGCCGACGGGCAGCGTCTGCAGATCCGCGCCGCTGGTGAAGATCATCGCGAAGAGATATTCGTTCCAGGCGAAGAGCACATGCAGGATGACGCAGGAGACCAGGATCGGCTTGCACAGCGGCAGCGTCACTTTCCAGAAGATCTGGCCTTCGCTGGCGCCGTCCATGACGGCGGCCTCGTCGAGGTCCCGCGGTAGCCCCAGCATATAGGCGCGGATCAGGAAGGTCGTGAAGGGAATGCGGAAGGCGGTGTAGAGAATGATGAGCGCCCAGTAGGTATTGTAAAGGCCGAGGTCCTGCATCATGCGCACCAACGGGATCACGGCGACCGTCGGGCTCAGCATGAGGCCGCCGAGCACGATGCCGACGAAGAAAGGCTTGCCCGGCAGTTTCGAGCGGGTGAGACCATAGGCGGTCCAGGCGCTGACCAAAACCGTGCAGACCGCCGATCCGAGCGTGACGATGATGCTCGTGGCGATATAGTTGCGGATGCCCTGGTTCCAGGCCGAGATGTAGTTCGCGATGCTGAACCCGCTGGGCAGCGCAAAGGGGTTGCCGAAGATCTCCGCATTGGTCTTGAAACCGTTGAGCGCCATCCAGAACAACGGATAGAGAACGACGATGCCGAGGCTGGTGAGGAAGGTGACGAGGCAGACCTTCGCCAGAACGGCGACGAAGTCCCTGCGCTCCGTTTCATGCGGTTGATGAGAGATGCTCACAGCTCGACCCTCCGTCTCTTCGTGTACCAGAGCTGCGCAAAGCCGGTGATGAGCGTGATGACGAAGATCAGCGACGCGATGGCCGCGCCGTAACCGAAGTCGTTTTCGATGAAGCCCTGCTGGTAGAGCCAAGTGCCAAGCACCTGGCTGCTGTTGTTCGGCCCGCCACCGGTCATCACCATGACCTCGTTGAAGACCTGGAACGCGCCGGTGATGGTGACGATCACCATGAGACCGGTCATCTCGCGGGTCAGCGGAAAGGTGATGTTCCACAGGCGCCGCCAGGTTCCCGCCCCGTCCATGATCGCCGCATCGTAGAGTTCGCGCGGGATCTTCTGGATCGCGATGGCGAACAGCAGCGTGGAATAGCCGAAACCCTGCCACTGGCTCATGGCGATGACAGCGTAGATCGCGGTTCCCTCCTCGCCGAGCCAGGCGCGCGACCAGTCCGCAAGCCCGATCTGCGTCAGCGCCGAATCCAGAAGGCCGATATCAGGCTGGTAGATGAAATAGAAGAGAAGGCCGGTGACCGTGATCGAGATGGCCGAAGGTATGAAATAGACGGCGCGCCAGAACCGGCGCCATCTCTCCTCGGCAAGCCCCTCGATGAGGGCCGCCAGCACGAACGCGCCGAAAACCTGGAAAATGACGGAGATGACGGCATAGAGCGTGTTGTTGACGATCGCCGTCCAGACGACCGGGTCGCCCTGTAGGCGCCGGTAGTTGTCAAGCCCGACGAAGTCGGTCTGCCCCGTGAAAATGTCCTGGTTCTTCGTGCTGACGAGGAAGTTGTCGATGATCGGGTAATAGACGAACCAGAGGATCAGGACGAAGGCGATCAGGACCCAGCGGAAGGACAGGATCCCGGCGATCGGGCCGAGCCGGTCTTGTTCAGGCCGGCCCGGCCCGGTGGAGCCGATTTTGACGGCTCCACCCTTGTAGTCTTGCTTCATGACAGTCATCGTCGGACCGATCCTACTTCGACGAAGCCGCCGCTTCCTTGACCCGTTCCATGACCTCTTCAGGGGGCATGGTGCCGCCGATCAGCGCCTGAAGGCCGGAAAGCCAGGCGGCAGCCACGCGCGGCGGATTGGCGGTGTCGAGCCAGGGCATGAGGTAGGAGGAATCCGCGATCACCTTCAGCCCATCGACGACCGCGGGGTTCATGGCATCGGCAGAATAGCCGCCGACCGTCGCGCTCGGCTGGCCGTAGGGCGGCGCCGAAAGCACCTTGCCGTTATCGGCCGATGTGACGAACCGCATGAAATCGATGGCAAGCGGAATGTTCTTCGAGGCGGCGCTGATCATGTATCCCTCCGGCGCACCCTCGATGGCCTTGACGTCACCCTTGGCGTCGGCAGGCACCGGCAGCTTGAAAAAACCGAAGTCTTCGCGCTTCAACGCGCCGTCGGCCGTCGCCTGATCGAATTCGATGATCTCCTGGTAGTACATGGCGGACTGGCCGTTGCTGAACTGCTGCAGGGCCGAGGCATAGGAGGAACCGTTGGTACCCGACCCATCGGAGCATTCGTCGATCAGCTGCTTGAACTGCGTCAGGCTGGCGACGTAGCCGGGATCGGCGAATTCCGCCGTGGCCGGGACGAAGTCCTTTTCGAGCGTCGCCTGCGGCACGTTGTAGGCAAGCAGTTGCCCCGCATAGTGTACGCCCGGCCAGCCTTCCTTGTTGCCGAAGGAGATTGGCGTCACACCGGATTTCTTGAGGGCCGCGCAGGCGCTCAGCAGGTCCTCGAAGGTCTTCGGCTCGGCAACGCCCGCCTTTTCGAACAGGCTCTTGTTGTAGCCCATGAACTTGGCATCGAGATAAAGCGGAATACCGTAAAGCTTGCCGTTGTACTGGAAGGCGGAGACCGCGGCCGTCGCAAGCGTCTTGCCCCATTCGGTGTCCGGGCCGATGACCGGCGTCAAGTCGACGGCGCGGTTGCCGCGCACGAAATTCTCACCCCAGCTGCCCGTCCAGGTGAAATAGACGTCCGGCAGAGAATTGGACGCGACCAGGGCCTTCGTCTTGCCCTTCACGCTGTCGTCGCTCTCCTGGATGAGTTCGACCTTCACCTCGGGATGCAGCTTTTCATATTCCTGGGCCGCGTTGACGAAGAAGGGGGAAAGCTGCTGCAGGCCGAATTTCGTCAGCACGCTGACCGTGCCGGAATATTCGACCGCCGCATTGGGATCGGCCACGACCGGATCGGCCGCAGAGGCGCTGCCGACACCGCCGATGACGAATGCGGCAGCGAAAAGCGAGCCGAGGCTCGTCGTGCTCAAGAACGTGTTGGCTTTCATTTCGCAGTTCCTCTCTGTTGTCTTCGTTTCTTTGGGGCATGCAAAAGTCGAAAACCTGGTCCGGCGTCGCCGCCGGACCAGGAAAATCTCAGTATTCGACGCGCTTGTAATAGCGGCGCGTCGTCAGCGGATGATCGCGCAGGACTTCCAGATGGGCGCTCAGGCGCTCCAGCATGGTCGCCAGGACGATCGGCGAGATGAGGCTGCGCGTCTTGGCCGAGACGCCCGGAAGCTTGGCGGAGGCCGCGTCGAGAACGCGCACCTTGTCGGTGTAACGCTTGGCGAAGTTCTCCACGCGGTCCGTCAGCGGGCGGAAGGCATCCTCGCCCTTGAAGACGAAGAGGCTGACGCCCGGCTCCACCAGTTCCAGCGTTCCGTGGAAGAAGTCGGATGCCTGCACGGGGCGGGTGCGGATCCATTGCATCTCCTCCAGAATGCACATGCCGTAGTAGTGCGCTTCCGGCCAGACCGAGCCGGCGCCGGTAAAGATGTGGTAGGTCTCGTCCTTGATTTCCCGGGCGAGCGCGGCGGCCTCGGCCTCGTAGCCTTCCTTCACCGAAACCAGCAGTTCCGGCAGCAGCGCCAGTTCGCCGACCGTCGCATCGAAATCGGCGTATTCGCCGCGCTCGGCCAGCAGGGCGAGCACGATGAGCAGGGTCTGGAGATAGAACGATTCTGAAGACGTATCGTCCTCGGCGAAGTTGGTGAAGTTGTGGTCGGCGTCACGGCCGAGCGGCGTATCCTTGTGGCCGGTGAGCGACAGCGTCTTCACGCCGCGCTCCTTCAGGAAGGCGAGAAGCTGCACGCTCTCCTTGGTGGTGCCGGAGAGCGACGGCAGCACGACCAGCGCCTTGTCGTCGAGGCCTGCCGGCGGCTCCAGAACGACCTGAGCGGAATAGGCGGCTGAAACCGGGAAGAGCGTTGCGTTGCGTGCAAGCTCGATGGCCGGCTGGGTCAGAAACTGCACGCCGCCGGTCCCCATGAAGAAGATGCGTTCCAGACCGCCGTCCAGCAGTTCGCGCATCAGGACACGCACGTCCTTGGCGATTGCAACCGCGCCGCTTTGGATCTTTACAAAGCGATCCCTATCGAAATTGAGCATTTGAACCTTCCCGTTTTGCGCTCCGCAATCGTCCTCGAAGCGAGCTGACGTCTTCACGCAGTGATCCTTGAGACAATGTGAGATCGATCTCACACATATTTAGCGCACAAGAATTTCCCGCTGACAAGTAGGGCATCAAAAAAATCTGGGAGGCAGTTTCCGGCCTTTAGCCGGCGCTGTGGCGGCTGACGGAGCCGCGAACTATCAGCTTGGTTTCAAAGCGGATTTTCTGTGGCGGATCGCTTTTTCCGGAGAGCCTGTCAAACAGAAGCCGCGCGGCGGCCCGCCCGATTTCGGAAACCGGTTGCGAGACGACAGTGATCTGCGGATCGGTAAATGTCGCCAGATTGAAGTCGTCGAAACCGATCAGCGAGGCGTCGTGGGGAATGGAGATTCCCATCGAACGGAAGGCAAGAAGAGCGCCCTGCGTCATCAGGCTGTCGACCGTGAAGAGCGCCGTCGGTGGCATCTTCTGACTGAAGAGCCGTATTGTCGCGTCGACGGCGTGCTCTACCGTGGATTGTGAAACGGCGATCAGCCGGTCGTCTGGTTCGATGCCGCCGGCAGCAAGTGCGGTCCGGTAGCCGGTCATGCGCTCGCGCGAGGTGAAGATGCGCATATCGTCCTGCAGCAGGCCGATGCGGCGATGGCCCATGGCGATGAGATACTCCACCGCCTTGCGCGCGCCCCCCTCGTTATCCACCACCACATGGTCGCTCTCGACGTCCTCGGCAACACGGTCGATCAGGACGAGAGGCACGTTTTCCGCAATCAATCCTTGCAGATGCGCATTGTTGTCGGCCGATGTCGGCGCGACGACAAAACCTCGTATGGAGAGCGACCGCAGGCTCGCGAGAAGGGAAATCTCCTGCCCCAGTTCCTCCTCGCTGCTGCCGATGACGAGATTGTGCCCGCATTCGCGGGCAAGGACCTCGATATCATGGGCGATCCGGGCGAAGAACGGGTTCTGGATGTCGCCGAGAATGCAGCCGACGATCGGCAACTGCCCGTTGCGCAGCGCCTGCGCCAGGCGGTTGCCCCGGTAGCCGAGTTTCTCCGCCGCCGCCTGGACCTTTTGGGCGGTCTCGTCGCCGACATAACCATAGCTGTTCAAGGCACGGGCCGCGGTCGCGCGCGAAACATCTGCGAGCGCCGCTACATCCTTCAAAGTCGCCGGTTTCCGAACCATTTCACCTTTCGCTATCGTACGTTGACGATCTCTCACAATCTTCATTGTGCATAGACGGTTTCCATAGGCAGCCCTCGTGGAAAGCACACCCTCTGTGATCGCCGATCCTAGCTCAGAACGGGCGCGCTCGTCTTGAGAGATTTATTGCCTCGTTTGCACTGCGGTGCGCTCAGGGCGAAACGTTGAGAGCACCTCGACGACCTCGTGTTCTCTCTAGTTGGAGAATTGCTCGGCGATCAGGTTCACGGTCCTCAACGAGCTGGCAAGCGTATGACGACTGGTGCCGGACCAATCCTGGCAGGTCATGGAAAAGCTGGCGCCGTGGGGCAGTCGGATCTTCATCTCAGCGGAGCTCTGGAAGCGCTGCTTCAGCACGTGGGTTGGTATTGCCGATCGAGAATGTGCTCCCCTGCCCTCGCGCGACGACGTTTTGAAGTCACTTCAGGACATTCGCAACCTTGCCCAGACGTGGTTAGGTCAAATCTTGGCGTCGGGGATGTTGTCGCGTTTGGCATTTCGCATCCACGTACCTGCTGTGATCGCTGACAGTTTTACATTCTGTCTGCCGACGAACGGATCTCCGGGTGTGCCAGACGCTATTCAGCTAGATGCAGTTAAACGAGCGAAAGTCAAACAAGAGCGAAGCTCAAACACCCTTCGATGCGTCTCCTGTCAACGGTGATACCGAGCCCAGGCATTGAGTTCGCTTGCAACTTCCCATCGCGCCTAACAGCCTGCTCAGGCGGGTTTTCAAGCACCTGGACGTAGGTGTTGGAGTCGGCGAAATAGGGATAGACTTCGAGGTTCATCGCATTCGGAATCGCGGCGCAGAGCGACAGCGAGGCGGCGGTGCACAGCGAGCTGGCGCAATTGTGTGGCGAAACGCGCACGTTGTAGGTTTCCGCCATGCCGGCAATCTGCACCGCCTCCAGCATGCCGCCGCAATTGGCGACGTCGGGCATGACGATCGAGACGGCGCCGGTATCGAGCACGTTGCGGAAACCGCTGCGGCCATAGACCCGCTCGCCGAGCGCGATCGGAATGCCGCTGCGGGCCGCAACCCGCGACAGGCCAGTGAGGTTGAAGGGATCGACGGGCTCCTCAATCCAGGTTATGTCGAGATCGCGGCAGACATCGAGAAAGCGCAGCAACTGGTCGTCGCAGAGGCCCCCTGACAGGTCGAGCATCAGCTCGATATCCGGGCCGACCTCGGCGCGCAGGGCCTTGACTCTTTCGATCGCCTGGCGGAAGCGGCCATCGTCCAGCATGCGCGCCGAGACGTGGCGGAACGTGCCATCAGGAAGTTCATAGGCGAACGGATAGGCCTTGAGTGCGTGGTAGCCATCTGCCAATGGCCGGCCTGCAGCCTTCGCCCAGCTGACCACATCATCGTGTTCGTGATTCCAGCCATTGGCATATACCTTGATGTCGGTGCGCACCGCGCCACCCAAAAGTTCGTGGACCGGCAGGCCAGCAGCCTTTCCCTTGATATCCCAGAGCGCCAGTTCGATGGCGCTGATGGCAGCGAACGAAATCGCCCCTCCTCCCTTAGCCCAGAAGGAATGGTCGTATAGATCCTGCCAGATCCGCCGGATTTCCAGCGGGTTGCGACCGGAAAGCTGCAAGGCCATGTCTTCGAGCATGCCGGCAACAGCGGGCGCGCCGTAGCCATACGCAACGCCTGCCTCGCCGAACCCAGAAATGCCCTCATCCGTCTCGATCTCAACGAGCACCGGGCGCAGACCGCCGCCCTCGACACGATAGATCTTGATATTGCTGATCTTCATCGGATTGCCTTCCTAACAGGGTTCGGTGCTGCGGGATCAGCTGTGCGCGGTGACGACGATTTCGATAAGCGTCGTGCCGCCGAGATCGGCAACGCCGACGGTGGCGCGGGTGGGGAAGCTTTCCGGCGCAAGCCATTCCTTCCAGACAGCATCCATCTGCGGCTTCAAGGTCATGTCGGTAATGAAGATGGTCGCCGAAAGCAGCTTTGACTTTTCCGAGCCAGCTTCCGCGAGGTATTTATCGAGCTTGGCAAGAATCTCGCGGGTCTGGCCGGCCATGTCGAGGCTCTCGTCGTCGCAGGTAGTGCCGCCAACAAAGATGATGCCGTTGTACTCAACGACGCGGTGCATGATCGGGGTCTGACTGTGACGTGTCGTCATTGCTTCTTTCCTTCTTCCTCAATTGAACGGTGCTCGGGTGGGCGACCGGTGACGGCGACCACGGCAGCCGGCGTCTGTGGCAGGGCACCAAGCTCTGCAAGGCGCAGCGGCTTGACAGGCGCCCGGAGGCGGTAAGTGCCTATCTCCGCGGGGCTGACACCTCGCTCATTTGCCATGATCTCTGTAATGGTCGAGGCGCACATGCGGCCTTGGCAGGGACCCATGCCGCAGCGCAAAAAGGTTTTGAGCTGGTTCGGTCCCGGTACCCCGAGCGCAATCACTTGCCGCAAGGTTCCGGCACTCACCTCTTCGCAACGGCAAACCATGGTGTCGGGCTCTGGCGGCGCGAGAAACTGGCGGGCCGGCCGGTAGAGCGTGTCGAGAAAGGCTCGGCCGCGGCGGTAGAGCTGGCGTTGCTTTTCAAGCTCTTCGAGACGAGTGGCAATCTGCGACGGTGGCAGCAAGCCGATATCCGCAAGTGCCGCCAGTGCCGCAATGCGGCCAGAAACCGCGGCATGTTCGGCCCCGCCGATATCCGCCCCGTCGCCTGCCGACAGTATACCGGCAAGCGAGGTGCGGCCATGGCTATCCGTGTATGGCTGAAAGGCCCGCTGGGTGTCGTTCCATTCGATGATACAACCGCTGGCGCTGGCGAGATTGATGCCTGGGATGATACCTTGGTGCAAGAGCACGCAATCGGCAGCGATCGTTTCCTGTCGTTTGCCGGAGCGGAAACGCACGCCTTCCGCACGCCGGGCGCCGGTGATCGCCAGTTCCGTTACCCCAGGTATCACCCTTACCTGCCGTCGCACACTGAACAGCAGGGAAAGACCTTTGGCGACATAAGGGGAGAGCAGAAAATTCGGAAGATGACGCAACGCCGCCATCCGTTGGTTTTTGTCAGCGGTATCGAGCAGAGCAGATATGTTGGCACCCGCCCGCAACAATTGATCGGCTAACAGGTAGAGCAGCGGCCCGCAGCCGGCGAGCACGATGCGGCCGCCGGGAATGCCAGAAGCGGATTTCAGCGCAATCTGCGCCGCGCCTGCGCTCATGACGCCGGGAAGCGTCCAGCCAATTGCCGGCATAGGCCGCTCCATGGCGCCGGTCGCCAGGATGACGGCGCGGGCGGAGATCATCCGTGCTGCGCCGCCGAGCGTCAGGCCGAGGGTCGCGTGATCTTCCCCGGCCGCGGCGGCATCCAAGCTCCAGACGGTGGCCGCGGCGGCATAATCGAGCGATGACGCGCAGAATGCCTCGGTAATAATGCGGCCTTTCCAGTAATCCTTTCCGAGGAAATCCTGCCGTCCCTGCGTATTGCGGGTTACGGCGCGGTAAATCTGGCCGCCCGGCTCAAGATTTTCGTCGGCCACCAACACGCAGGCGCCGGCCGCGGCCGCCTCGGTCGCGGCCGACAGGCCAGCCGGGCCAGCGCCAACGACGACGAGATCGTAGTGCGGGGCAAGTGTGCCCGCATCGGTTATCCTGCGCATGCTCATCGATCTGCGCACCCCGTCACCAGGCGGGCGCCGAGCTGACTGTTGACCACCATGCCTTCGCGCACTTCGATCAGGCAGCTTTGGCGGTTCTGGATGCCGTCGATGGTGACGAGGCATTCGAAGCATACGCCCATCAGGCAATAGGGTGCACGCGGCTCTCCGCCCACCACGCTCTCACGGAACGTATCGACACCGGCGGCAAGAAGGGCCGCAGCCAGCGTATCGCCGCGCGCTGCCGTCACGTGTCTGCCATCGAAGGAGAAGGTTACCATCTCGGCGGGTTCACGAATTCTCAGAAGCATGGAACCTCCGCGAGTGAAAGGGTGCGAGATCGGTCGAGAGAGTGCCGGCGGCGATCTGCGGAGCGACAACCAGCGCGTGGTTGGCCGCCAGCGTCACGCCGGAATGGCAGACCACGATGAAGGCACCGGGATGAGAGGCGGACTGTTCGTAGATCGGTAGACCGTCCTGGGTCTTGACGCGGAAGCCGGCCCAGCTGCGCACCACATTGAGCTCCGCGAGACAGGGAAAGACACGCATGGCCCGATTGGCGAGCACTGCACTGATCTCCTGTTTCGTGGCGATGGCGGAGGTGTGCGTCTCCTCGCTGTCGCCGATCATCACGCCGCCCTCGTCCGTCTGTCGGATCGTCGCAGAGGTGTATTCGAAGAACGGGCGGCATTTCTCGGTAACCAAGATCTGGCCCTTGCTGCGCTTGAGCGGCGCGTGAAGCCCGACCATCGCGGCCAGGCGCTGGTTGTCGGTGCCAGCGGCCAGCAGGATGCGGCGGGCGGCAATCGCGCCATATGCGCCGACAAGTCGAAAACCGTTGCCCTGCGGCTCGATGCGCTCGACCGCATGACCGGAGCGGTAATCGACGCCGCGATGGCGCATGGCCGCATGCAGCGCGCGGAAGAGGCGCAGCGAATTCACATGTCCGTCAGCCGGCGAATAGGCCGCGCCGACGACATCGGGGCCGACAAGCGGCAGGTGCCGACGCGTCTCTTGCGCGGTGAGTATTTCATAAGGTGCAGCCGCGCCACCGGTCTCGATGGCAATCTGCTCAAGCTCCGCCGCTAGCCCATCAAGTTCGCCCAGAGAGAGCGCAAAGGAAAAGGCGCCGCGCTGGCTGAGCGCCACATCGATGCCGGTGTCTTCGGCAAGCGCGGCGGCGAAGGCCGCCCAGCGCTCCGCCGAAGCTTTGGACCACAGCGCGTAGTGGGGCGCATGCAGACCCTTGCCCTGTACCCAGACGAGGGCGAAATTGGCACGCGACGCTCGCGGATCGAGATCCGCTCCGTCCAGAACCATGGTCTTCAGGCCGGCGCGGGCAAGCCCCCAAGCCAGCGCAGCGCCGACGAGTCCCCCGCCGACGACCGCGATATCGCTTTTGTCCAATAAAGGCATCAGAGAATGTCCGTTTGCGTGCGGCGTACGGCGCGACCCCGAGGGCCGCACCGGTTCGCATCAGAACGTCAGCCGCGCGGGCTGACGTCGACCTTGAACCACTTGATCGACAGCTCCTTGATGGTGCCGTCCGCCAGCGCGCCCTTGATGGCTTCGTCGAACTGCGCCTTGAGCGCAGTGTCTTCCTTGCGCAAGCCGACGGCGATCACGCCGAAGACGCCGCCGGAAAACAGCGGGCCGGAGAGTTTCGCACCCTGCATGTCAGGCTTCTCGAGTGCCGCGGCAAGAACGGTGGCGTTGGCAAGGACGGCGTCAAGCCGTCCGCTGACCAAGTCGAAATTGTGCTCTTCCGTGGTCTTGTAAGCCCGAATATCGACGCCGTCCTTGAAATAGGCCTCCATGAAGGTGGACGCGGTGGTCGATCCCTGCACGCCGACGGCCTTACCTTTGAGAAGGGCGGCGATTTCGTCGATCCGTTTTTGAGCCTCGGCTGCCTCGCTGTCGAGCGAATAGCTCTCGCCGGTGCCGGGCATATCGGCGAGCGGGCTGTCGGCGGCGACGGCAAAGCCATTGATGCCAGCGGCATAGGGAGTCGAGAATGCAATGACTTCCTCTCGCTTCGGCGTCACGCTCATCGCCGCCATGATGGCGTCGTATTTCTTCGCCGTCAGCGAAGGGATGATGCCATCCCAATTCTGCGCCACAATCTCGCATTCGACCTTCATGCGCTCGCAGAGCACCTTGGCGAGGTCTATTTCGAACCCTTCGAGAGCACCGTTCGGGCCAGAGAAATTCCAGGGCGCATAGGCGCCTTCGGTGGCGATAGTGACTTTCTTATGTTCCTGCGCGGAAACCGTGCCTGTGGCGACGACGGCGAGGAGCAGGGCGGCGAGTGTGAATTTCAGTTTCATATGGGTTCACCTCTGGTTTGGTTTTGCTGCTAGAATGACCGCTGGCCTTGCGGCCTTAGGTGTTTTCCCGCGAAATGAACTGGCTGAAGCGCTCCGATCGCGGGTTCGAGAACACTTCCGAAGGCGGGCCCTCCTCCTCGATCCGGCCCTTATGCAGGAAGATCGTGCGGGTGGAGACGTCGCGGGCGAAGGCCATTTCATGGGTGACGATCAGCATGGTGCGGCCTTCGGCTGCGAGATCGCGCATGACCTTCAGCACCTCGCCGACAAGTTCGGGATCGAGCGCCGAAGTCGGCTCGTCGAACAGCATGATGCTCGGCCGCATCGCCAACGCCCGGGCGATCGCGGCACGCTGTTGCTGGCCGCCGGACAGATGCGCCGGATAGCTATTGCGTTTGTCGGCGATGCCGACGCGATCCAGCAGCGCCACGGCCTCGGCCAGACAGTCCTTGCGGTTGCGCTTCTGCACATGGACTGGCGCCTCGATGAGATTTTCGAGAATGGTCAGGTGGGACCAAAGATTGAAGGACTGAAACACCATCGCCGCCTTGGCGCGCAGGCGGTTGACCTGAGCGTTGTCGCGCGGACGCGGAGTTCTGCCCGGCGTCTGGTCGAGCGCGATCGCCTCGCCTTGGATCGCAACAGAACCGCCATTGGGGACTTCAAGCATGTTGATGCAGCGCAACAGCGTCGATTTTCCCGAGCCGGAGGAGCCGAGGATGGAGATCACCTCCCCTTCCCGCGCTTCGAGCGATACGCCATGCAGCACTTCAAGCGGGCCGTAGCTCTTGCGGATGCCGGACAGCGCGACTGCGGGTGTGGCGGTGGCATCAGGCATGGTGTTCCTCCGGCCTTCTGGTCTCCGGCGACACGGTGTATTCGAGCCAGGCAAAAAGCCGGGCGACCAGGAAATTGATGGCAAGATAGATGGCGCCGGCGCAGACGAAGACTTCCACAGTGCGATAGCTTACGGATATCAGCTTGGCCGCGATGCCGGTGATTTCAAGAAGCGTGATGGTCGAGGCAAGCGCCGTCGATTTCACCATCAGAATGATCTCGTTACTATATCCCGGAAGCATTTGCCGCAGAGCCAACGGCATGACGATCCGGCGAAACAACAAGTGACCGGACATACCGCAGGCGCGGGCTGCCTCGATCTGGCCGGCCGGTACCGAAAGCAGACCACCACGGATGATTTCCGCGCTGTAGGCAGCGGTATTGAAGGCCAGCGCCAGCACCGCGCACCAATAGGCTTCGCGCAAGAAAGGCCAGAGCAGGCTGTGACGCAGCATCGGAAACTGGCTGAGGCCGTAGTAGATGATGTAGATCTGAACCAGGAGCGGTGTGCCGCGGAAAACGAAGATGTAGAACTGCGCCGGCGCGTCGAGCCACCACTTTCCGGAAATGCGCATGAAGGCGAGCGCGAAGGCCAGGAAGCCGCCCGCAATGACGGACAAGGCGGCCAGCTGCAACGTAAGCGGAATGCCCCTGAGCAACGCCGCGAAGCTTTCGGCGAGAAAGGGAAGATCGAAGGGCATTAGGCAACCCTCCGTATGCCGCGCATCGCCCGCTGTTCGGCCAGCCGGAAGCCCCGCCCGGAAATGAAGCTGATGAGCAGATAGAGGGCGCCTGCAGTCAGATAGAAGCTGAAGGGCTGGCGCGTGGAGCCGGCGCCGATCTGTGCCTGCCGCATCAATTCCACGAGACCGATAACCGATATGAGCGCCGATTCCTTCAACACCAGCTGCCAGACATTGCCGACGCCGGGAATGGCGAAGCGGGCGGCTTGCGGCAGGACGATACGGCGAAACAGCAGCAATGACTTCATGCCATAGGCGCGCCCGGCCTCGATCTCGCCTTTCGGCAGCGCCAACACGGCGCCGCGAAAGACCTGCATCTGGTAAGCGCCGGAGACGACGCCGATCGCCAGGGCACCCGTCAGGAACGCGGGAGCACCGACAAAACCTTCAGCGCCAAACAAAGCCCCGACCGTCGTTAACAGCGAACTCGAGCCGAAATAGAAGAGATAGATGACCAGAAGATCGGGAATACCGCGCAGTAGCGTGGTGTAAACGTCGGCGGCCCAGCGGAATGCGCGCAAGCGCGAGAAGCTTGCCGCCGCGCCAAGACAGCCGAGCACGACTCCTACGAGGAAGCCGCAGAGCGCGACCGCGACCGTCATCGCGGTGGCCGTGAGCAGGCTGTATCCCCATCCACCGGGCCAGAAGCCCATGAGCCGCACATAGTCCACCCGCCCAGCCTTTCATTTCCGATGCGTGATTGCGCGCGTCATCGCGCCGACGCACGAGGCGGCCGGTTCTTAGCGCTTTCTTGTCCGGAGAGACTGTCTTGCTGCCGTGAACTCAGAAGGCCTCGGAAGCTTGCCCCTTCTATTGACAGAAGGGATCGCACGGGCCCACCATGCGGTCAAATTCAAAAAAACGGCACAAGAATAACCCAATGTTATGGAGTCTGCGATGAACCTCCGACAAGTCGAGGCATTCCGGGCGGTCATGCTCACCGGCCAGATGACGATTGCTGCAGAATTGATGTCCGTCACACAACCCGCGGTGAGCCGACTGATCCGGGACTTCGAACACGCAACGCGTCTAAGGTTGTTCGAGCGCCGGGGCAACCAGATTACCCCTACGCAGGAGGCCCTGACCCTGTGGAAGGAGGTGGATCGGGCGTTCATCGGCTTGAAGCGAATTGCTTCCGTGGCGGAGGAGATCGCACGGCACGCCGCGGGAACTTTGCGGATTGCTGCGATGCCGGCGCTGGCCAACGGCATTCTTCCCCGTTTCCTCGCCCGTTTCCTGCGTGACAAACCAAACCTGCATGCTTCGCTGAGCGGTCTCCCCTCCTCCATGGTCATAGAGGCCGTGGCTGCGGGACAGGCCGACATCGGTTACGCCGACGGTCCGCTCGACCGTCTGGGATTCGTGATCGAGACCCGGCCTTTGGCCGCCGTTGTCGCCATTCCCGAAGGCCATCCGCTTTGCATCAAGGAGACGATCCATCCCGGCGATCTTGAGGAGCAGCGCATGATCAGCCTCGAACCGGGCACCATCTTCGCGATGCGGGTTGAGGTGGCGCTGGCCGGCGTGCGCCGTCTTGCAACACTAGAAACGCGGCTGTCACACACGGCGCTGACACTGGTCAGCGAAGGAGCGGGGATTGCTATCATCGACCCGACCTCTGCCAGCGAGTTTACGCAGAGGGGCGTGATCGTCCGCCCTTTCGGTATTTTCATCGATGCCGGCTTCCTCGCCATCCGCTCCGCAAACCAGAGCCGCTCCGATATCATCGACCGGTTCTTGCGCGAATTCTGGGATTTTCACGACGAGACAATCAAGAAAGTGGGCCTGTAGCGTTGTGAGGCGGTCTTTTTAGCATCAAAGGAATGTAGGCCCGAAGTCCTGCGGTAAAACCACTACCTTGCACGCGCTTGCAGAAGCGGCCCATCCCCATTGACCGTAGCTGGTGCGTGGTAGGTCTACAGCGAGGGTCTCCACCTCGCCGAGATGTTCGGCGAGATCGAGAGTTCAAATGAATGCTAAAATTGTTCCGCTGCCCTTGTCGATACGCGTGCTTTCTGCGCGGACGCCGAGCTGACCCTTGACTTTTTGCCGCCTGCCGAAAGGCATCGCTTTCCTCTCGTCGTGAGGCACATAGATTATCGTGATACTGGACATGCTTTGTCCGAGCTTGACGATTTCAGAGCGCGTCGCCCCGCGCAAAGCTATCTTGAGATCCTTCAAGGGATCGTCGAAAAGAATTGTCGGGATTGCGCCACACCCCATCACTGTCTAGGGCGCGAGCAGTACTTGCCATACATTCGCCAGCGCCGCAACATCCCTCAACTCGCCGGTTTCCCAGCCGTTTCACCTTTCGCTATCGTACAAGGAGGATCCCTCGGGATCCCCTTGTAGCGCCGCGTCGAAGGTTCGCATAGGCATGCCATCGCTGAAACTGGCACACGATCTGCGACCGCCGATCCTGGCCAGAACGGGCGCGTTGGTCTGGAAAGACTATCGCCTTATTGTGATGCGAAGCGCTCAGGACGGAACTTTGCGAGCATCGGATGTTCCGCTCCAGTCGCAATCTCATAGGCGAGCAGTTCGCCGACGATGAGACCGAGCGTGGCACCGCTGTGGCTGAAGGCGATATAGTAGCCGGGGATGGCCTTGAGAGCGCCGATCACCGGCTCCCCATCGCCGGGGATCGGTTTTCCGCCGATGCCGATGGAGGCAATCTCAAGCTTCGGATTGCCATGCATCACCCTGCTCGCCTCTGCCATCAGCGCCTCCAAAACCGCATCATCGATTGCGTAGCTGCCATCGGGGTGAAGCGTCACGCCTTCGTCGGCGGCCCAATCGGCGTCCAGTGAAAAGGTCCCGCCGGGCGCTGGGCGGACGGCAATGCGCGGCGTGTTAAGCACGGCGCGCAGCGGATGATCGAGCGGCTTCGTCTGCACCAGAAGCGCAATCGGCGTTCCGTCGCCGATGGTCTCCCCACTCTCCGCCACCATCTTCGGCACAGCCGGACCGGTGGCGACCACCACGGCATCGGCCTTGAAACGATCGCCGCTTGCAGTCTGCGCGCCGGTGGCGCGGCCATCTTCGACGATGACCCTCGCGGCCCCCTGATCCGTCACCAGCACGCCTCCGAGAGCGGACAACTCCTTCAGAAGCAGGCCGATCAGGACGGGCAGGTCCACCCAGCCCTCGCCGGGATTGAAGATCGCGCCCTGCGGGGTAATCGCGCGTGCATCGAGGCCCGGCGTGACGCCCGCTACCTCGCCGGCGGCCAGGTGCTGTGCATCATAAGCCAGCGAAACCTCATGGCGATAGGCAGCGGCGATCTCGTTGCCCGCATCGTCGGCATCCCAGGTGAGACCGCCGTCAAAACGCAGCCAGTCGGTATCGGGATTACGCGCGAACAGCGTGCGATAGCGGTCGATGCCGGCCATGCGCAGCCGGTGATAGGGTTCAGAGCGCATGCGCGACGAGTTCAGCCAGGAAAGCGAGCGGCCCGATGCGCCGTTGGCCGCCGGGCCATCATTGAGAATGGTGACGCATATGCCGCGCCTGGCAAGCTGAACGGCGGTGGAAACGCCGAAAATGCCGGCGCCGATGATAACGGCAGAGGAGATGGTCTTGTCTGTCATGGTCTGTCTTTCAGTCGGTTTGTGATGTTCATCAGGTGCGGCAGGGATTGGTCGGGTCAGGGCTCTTCCCAGCGGCCGTTTTCGGCGGAGCGGAATAGCGCGTCGATCACCTTCAGGTTGGCAATGGCGTCCTCCAGCCCTGTGGCAAGCGGCGTGCCGAAGAGCACGGCCTCGCAGAAGGCATCGGCCTGTTCGCGGTACTGGTCGACCGCCTCCACGGCGATTTCGATGCGTCCGCCGCCGTCGAGATCTCGGCCATCGTCGAGAAAGAGACGGGTCGGCAGATCGGCAGGCGCATTGAACGGAACGGGGATTTCGAGGCGCCCGCGGGTGCCGAGAACGGTGATCTTCTGCGTCAGCGCCAACTGGGTGGAACAGGTGAAGGCGAGCTGGCGGCCTTTCGGAAAGGCCAGCAGGCCGCTCACCAGGCGGTCAGTGCCGAAGGCCGGGTCCCGTTCGATCAGCGCAATCGCCCGCAGCGGCTCGGCATCGAAAAGATAGCGGGCCGTGTTGATGGCATAGCAGCCGACATCGAACAGGCCGCCTCCGCCGATATCCGCTTGATTGCGAACATTGCCGGGGTCGTCGAGATAATAGGAGAAGATTGTCTGTATGGCGCCGACCTCGCCGAGCCGGCCTTCGGCAATCAGCGCCTTTGCCTGTTTCCACTGTGGGTGATGCCGTACCATAAAGGCTTCCGCGACCGGCAGGCCGGCAGCCTTCTGTGCGTCCAGAAGCGTTCCGGCTTCCTGCGCATCGAGCGCGATCGGCTTTTCGCAAAGTACCGGCTTGCCTTGCTGGAGCGCCCTGATCGTCAGGGGCACATGTAGGTAGTTGGGCAGGGGATTGTAGATCGCATCGATCTCGGGATCGGCCAGCAGGTCCTCATAGGAGCCGTAGGCCCTGGCGATGCCGAAGCGTTCGGCCATCTGCCGTGCCTTGTCACCATTCCGGGAAGCGATGGCCTTAACTCGGCCGAGTCGGCTCGACTGGATCGCCGGAATGACCGCCTTCGCGGCGATGCCGGCGCAGCCCAGGACGCCCCATCGTATCTGTCGTGTCATGTTGCCCCTTATCGATTGTGATGGAGGAAGACCAATGTTGGAGAAAGTATCTGGTTGATACGCAGTAGCGCCAACCGTGGTGCCCTAGTCGATGTGTCGTGTGTTCCGGAAAGAGACCGGTTTCATCAACAATGAGACCGGTCTCTTTTTGTTGGCTGGTTATTTAGCCTTCGAATTGCTAGACGTCAATATCTCCTATAAAGGCGAGGCGTCATGAATCAAAACCAAGCTCGAAACACCCCAGTTACAGTGGCCGACGTGGCGCTTAAGGCAGGCGTATCAAAGGCCACGGCCGCTCGAGTTCTAGGCGGATATGGAATCGTCAGCGATCGAACTCGCGAAGCTGTTGCTGCAGCTGCGCGCGCGCTTGACTACCACCCTAACGAGCTTGCTCGTAGCATGACCACGGGGCGTTCCGGCACGATCGGAGTCGTGGTCGGCGATATAGAGAACCCCTTCTTCAGTCTTGCTATGAGGGGGATTAACGATGTAGCGCGGCAGGCCGGCTTCACCGTCGTCCTCATCAACTCCGGCGAGGACGCGGAAATCGAAAAGGATGCGGTCCGCACTTTGCTTACAAAGCGGGTCGATGGCCTGATCGTTTCGCCCGCAGATGTAAACGATATCGAACATCTCAGGCAAGTCGCCCGCTCCGGTAGAGCGCTAGTGCTGCTTGATCGGGCCAGCGAGGTGGTAGAAGTCGATACGGTGGTCGCCAATGACCGCCAGGCGGCTGAGGAGATCACTCGCTGGCTGATTAGGCTAGGCCATCGTCGCATCGCTTATATTACGGGCTGCGGCGACCCAGGCCAGCGGTTTCACACACCGACCGATATAACTACCGGTTCGGTCCGCCGGCGCATCGAGGGATTCCTCGATGTCTGCCAAAAAGAGCATCTTGAATTGACAGAAGACTCGATACAAATAGGTGCTGCAACCCCAGACCATACCCGCCGAACGATCACAAACATGCTTACCTCGTTGCAGCGCCCGACCGCAGTCATTGCGTCGGACAGCGTTATCGGACTCGAAGTTTTCAAGGTGTGCCGAGAGTTACGGGTTCGCATACCGAAAGACCTATCGTTGGTGTCGTTCCATGATGCCGATTGGACGTCGGTTACGTCTCCCCCTGTCACAGTCGTTCGCCAGCCTGTTTACCAGCTCGGCGAGATGGCTGCCTCTATGCTGGTTAAACGCCTGAATGGAAGCAGTGGCCAACCAAGTTGCATCGTTCTGGAAACAGAGGTAGTCGAGCGCGCCTCAGTTGCTAGGCTTGAGCAATCTTAGAACTGTCGCCAAGCCGGTAGAGCATACGGCATGGCCGCATGAACCGAGCGGCTGCTGACAAAGTTGCGGATTCAATGGGGGAGAACTGCTTACCCGCAGCGGCGTCGGGCCGATCAGGCCTTCGCTAGTTGTGACACCGTCATTTGCAAAGCCCGGCGCAAGGCTTCGAAGAGGTCGTTCACCGCACCGTGCAATGTTCGACAATGGCCTGCGCACAGGTTTCAGGCATTTCCCGGCCGGTTTGCAGCACCACCTCGCGCTGCATGCGCCTGCGTAACGCCCGCAATATCGACTAGCCCGACATTTGTTGAATAAGTAACCTGGTGTCGCGGCATCGGCGATCTTGGTGGCGTGGATAACCTGCGGCCCCGTTTCTCGTTGAACACTCACTAGCTCCGTCGACACGGTGCTACTACTCCCGATGACCTTCACTGTAGTCGATAAGCGCCCGGAAACACAATGTCTTGATCGACGAGGATGTTCAGCTGGTACCCCGCTCGGACTTCGAGCGTGGGCTGGACGCTGAGATTGCGGCTGATGGTTTGTTCGGCGATGCGGCCAAAGCTCTCGGCGAAATTCCGCCTCGCCGCATCGGAGGCCGTATCCTGGGTGGCCAGCGTCGAACTTTCGGGTATGGACGCGTCGACCCCGGTTCCGATCAGAGCGATCAGTGCCGCCGAGCCGAATGTTCTCCAATAGTGGTTGTTCACCTTGTCTTGGAAACCGCCATAGCCTTGTGCATCCGTTCCCGCCATGCCGCCAATCTGCAGCGTGGAGCCGTTTGGGAAGATGATATCGGTCCAGATGACGAGAACTCGGCTTTGACCGAACGATACCTTGCTGTCGTAGCGCCCGAATAGCTTCGCTCCTTGCGGGATCAGCAGGCGATGCCCGGTCGCACTGTCGTAGACGTTTTGACTGACCTGGGCTGTGATACGACCGGGCAGGTCCGAATTGATGCCTGATATCAACGTTGCCGGAATGACCGAACCCCGCTTTAGTTCATACGGCGACTGCTGCGGCACGACACGATTTGGGAGATATCCGAGTTCCTTGAGATCGGCGTTGAAGAAATCCTCCTTGGAGGATTGTCCGTTCGGATCGGCATTCTGCCCGCCGAGACCGGCCCGCAACGCGGCGGCATAAAGATCAGAGGTAGCGCCGGCGGTCGTTGATGATGGCGTGTTTGTCGTCGTTCCGGCTGAGGTGATCTCGTCAGCTCTCGCTTCGAGCTTGCTGCGATCGATGGCAAGCGGCGCGTCATAGGCTGCGTCATTCGCCTGCAGCCGGGCCATGCGCTGGCGATGCCGCTCACGCAGATACTGCTCCTGTTGTTCGCGCTCGAGCCGTGCGCGCCAGACCTCTTCGTTTTCTAGTTCCTGCCCGCGCTGCTGTTCCTGGTTTTGTCCCGGTTGGGGCGTGAAGGGATTGTTCGCCTTCTCTTCCTGTTTGGTCTCGGTGGGTGTCGCTTGGAACGTGGTCTGCTGTTGCGGCTCGCCGATGATGCCGTCGGTTACGCCGCGCTTGATCTGATCGGCGAAGGTCGATGCCGGATTACCCGAACTTGTCTCCGGACCGCTGTCCTTTCCGAAATAGAGTCCACGGGAGGAGAGCCCGTAGAAAATCACGCCCAGGAAAGCGATGACTAGCACCATCACCACGACAATCGGCAGGCGGTTGATCCGCTTGAGCCCAGATTCGGCTTCGGCATTTGCGGCGCCGCCAAGTTGCAAGGATTGGACCATGATGCTTCCCTTCAGCCACGTCGCATCAGCGAGAGCGCGCTTGCCGGCGCAGCACCGCTGGCAGTCACGGTGTAGGCCCGGCCGAGCTCGACGCTATCGGTCGAAAGACGCGCCAGCACTTGTCCGTCGAAGAGCACGATCACATAGGCGAGCGGGATGATCTTCGTTCCGTCGTCCGTCTTCTGGTCGGTAACGACGGCATAACCCCATCCTTTGAGTGCTGCTTCGAGCGCCTGCCCGAAGGGCGAGGCGTCCGCCTTCAGCCCAACTGTCGCCTTGCCGGGTCCGATCTGCTCGGCAAGCCGGCTGACCATATCGTCGGCAATGGCGCTTGCCGCCGGGCCGGAGATTTCCGGCGGCGCGTTGCTGGCGACGAGACCGTCAGTTCCCATAGACTGGCATCCGGAGAGGAGGATGGCGAAGGTGCCGGCTGCGGCAAGGGCGCGGATGGGGCGCAAGAGGAGATTGTCGGCAAAGGTTCGCATCACCGTCCTCCCCTTCTGATCGTCACCTTCTCCTGTTTCCAGCCCACGCCCGAGACGAGCACCGCGCGATCGATGTGATAATCGACCACCATCATGTCGTTCTTCATGCGGTAGTTGACGATCCGGTTCTGGCCGCCGGATGTCACGAACAGCACCGGCGCATCCTGGCCGGAGATCGAGCGCGGAAACTGGATGTAGGTTTTCAGGCCGTCGGAATAGACCCGTGACGGCCGCCAGCCCGCTCTTCCCGAGACCGAATATGAGAAGTTGAGCTGCTCGGCTGGCACGCCGGCGCCTGGAATGGTGCTCGCCTCGAGACGGGCATTGATATCGGCGAGCTTCGCCGAGACGTCCTCCGGATACTCGAAACCGACACGGGCCATATATTGGCTCGAATGCGACTTGAGCTGGATATGGTAGGTCCGCCGCGACGTCGTCACCACCATCGAGGTGACGAGACCGGGCTCAGACGGCTTGACGATGAGGTGGATCGCCTGGCCGTCCGCCGCACCTGATGTCGCCGGCTCGACCTTCCACCGCACAGTGTCGCCAACGAGTACGTCGCGAACGACCTCGCCTCCCTGAAGCTCGATGTCGCAGACCTGCAGAGGTGAGCAGACGACCGACGGTTGAACCTCGCCGTAAAGAAAGATCACCTTGCCGTCGGCGCCCTTGGTCACGAGACCACGCGATCCGCGCCACTGGCCGGAGATGCTCACGCCCTTCGCCTCATTGGCTGTGACGCCGTCGGCCGCAACGGCATCGAGAGGTGCAAGGGCGGAGAACGCCAGCGCCGCTGATATGATGGCGCTGGCAGTCAGCATGGCCGAATAGTTCTCAAGTCGGATATTCATGTTCGGGCCATGCCTTTCAAAGCTGCGCAGTCCAGTCGAAGTCCCTGACATAGAGACCGATGGGGTTAAGACGGATGACCCCCTCGTCCTGCGGCGGCGTGAGGGTTACGGTGGCGATGCCGCGAAAGCGGCGGGTGGCTGTCTCCTTGCCGCGGCGATCGCGCTCGAACTCGGTCCAATCGACCTGATAGGACTGGTTCGAGAGCGCGACGATATTGTTGACCTCGACAGCGACCGTGGCGGCCTTCGCCATCTCGAAGGGCGAATTGGAGCGGAACCAGGCATTGACCTTCTCTGTCGCCGGATCCGAGGTCCGGAGCAGGCCGTAGGTCCGGTCGATATATTGCTTTTGCACCACCGCATCCGGCGTCACGCTCCGGAAATTCGAGACGAAGCTGCCGAGCGTGGCGCGCACCACACGCGGATCGGCATATTCGATCTGCTGCGGGAAGCCGGCATCGGAGGCCGTTCCGAGCTTGTCGACCTCGACGATATAGGGAACGAGTTTCACCTGCGTGCTTTGGTAGAGCGCGTAAGTGAAGCCGATCACTGCCATCACCATGCCGGTGACGCCGACGATGCGCCAGGCCGCGGCCGCCTTCACATAGGAGCCATAGCGCTCGTTCCATTCGTTGCGCGCCGCGAGATAGGGATTGGCAATATAGGGATTATCTGGCGGGTTGCGTCCAGCCATGCGTTCTCAGCCTTCTACTTGGTGTCGTTGATGGGTGGGGGCGGAGGTGACGGTGTTGGTCGGCCCGACTGACGCGACTGGTCGAGCTTGGCGTTGGCAAGGCCGAGCAGCGACCCGGCATAGGCACCGGGAGACGCGATCGCCTTTTCCTTGGCTGCCGATCCGGCAGCCCATCCCGCGCTTCCAATGCCGGACGCCATACCGCGAAGTGCCGCTCCCGCCATCGAAGAGCCCCCTGCCCGCGCCGAGCTTGCCGTCTGCGCCCCTTTCGTTGCAGCACGTGCGCCGAGGAACGCCCCGCCGGCTGCAAAGGTCGCGGCTTGGCCGCCGTGGCGGATCGCTTCCATGCCGCCGGCGATGGAGGCGCCCTGGACCACGCCCTGCAGGATCGGCGGCACATACATGGCGATCACGAAGACCACGACTGAGATGCCAGCGATCGCAAGTGTGGTGATGAACTGCTCGGATGTGGCCGTCGGCGCCTCGGCCAAGCCCAGCAGAATGTCGGACCCGATTTTGGCGATCATCACCAGTGCCATCAGCTTCATGCCGACGGAGAAGGCGTAGACCAGATATTTGACGGAAAAGTCCTTGGTGAAGGACGAGCCACCGAGACCCAGCATGATCATTCCGGCAAGCAGGCCGACATACATCTCGACCATGACGGCGACGAAAATCGCGGCGACCAACGAGAAGCATACGACGACCACGACCATGGCGAAGACGGCGGCGATCGCCAGAGCATTGTCCTCCCACAGACCAAACTTTGCCTGTTCGGACATCTTGGTCGCGACCCGGATGCCCGCGTCGAAGATGTTTGCCGGTGAGGCCGAGCCACCGCCGGCGCCAATTTGGTAGAGGCTATCGACCACGGCTTTGGCGAAGGACGGCCCCTGGTCCAGGATGAAGGCGAAGAGGCCGATGAACATGATCCTCCGCACGAGCTCGGCAAACCAGCTGTCGAGCGAGGCCGCGTTGATCGCCAGCCATACCGCGGCAATCCCGATCTCGATGCCGGCGAGGATCCAGAACAGCGAACGCGCCGCGTTCATCACAGTCGTCTCCCAACCTTTCGCGGCCGTGACGACAGAGTTTTCCAGTGTGGTCAGAACCGAACCCTGTTGGGCAAGGGCCGGTGTCGTCGCCAGCAGGATGAGGCCGATCGAAATGAACGAAAGCTCCAGCTTCCGGGAGGGGTGGACGATCACCATCGCGGTTTCATCTCCTGCCCGCCACGGACGTTGCGATCCGGATCACCGCTGAAGAACTTTTCCCGATGTTCACGGCGTTCCACATCGGAGGTGGTTCGCGTAGCGGCTGCGCCGGATCCGGACACGGGGGCCGGGCGGAGTTGGACCATGTTCCAGGTGACGATGCCGGCGCCGAGTGCGGCCAGCCCCGCCAAGACGAGGATGATAATCAGACGCGGGCTCACCAGCGTGGCTCCATGGTCTGGCCGCCGCGGATGTCACGCTCGGTCCCGTTGAAGAACTGCTCGCGACGCGCCTGGGCCAAGTCCTTCTGTGCCTGCTCGGACTGAAACCACGTTCCCATCATGGTCATCTGCTGTGAGACGAGGCCCCGCAACTTCTGCATCTGCGCAACCTGTTGGGCGGCGATCTGGTGTCCGACCTGCAGCGCCTTCATCTGGCCATCCGCCGACTCCGACATCGAGCGCAGCGACGACATCGCGCTCTCCTCGCTCGAGAACTGGTCGGCGGTCAGGTTCGCTGCCTTCAGCGTCCCGGCGATCGTGTCGCGGTTGGTGTCGGACCAGTTCTGATAGGTCGTGGAAAAGCTCGCCCCATCCGGCAGATTGCTCTTCATCTCCGAGAAACTCTGGAAACGCTGCTTCAGCACGTCATCGATATTGCCCATCGAGAAGGCGACGCCCTGTCCCTGGGCCACGACGTTCTGCAGGCTTTTCAGGTCGCCTTCGACCTGGCCCCAGATATGGTTCGGAAGCTGGGCCGTGTTCTGCAGGAGATTGTTGTAGATGTTGAGTTGGTTCTGGATCTGCTCGGCAAGCTGGGAGATCTGGGTGATCTGGTTGTTTACCTGCTCAGCCGATTTGCCGACCAGCGAGACGAGTTCGGCATTGTTGGCGAGCTGTGTCCACTCGGTCGCCTGCCCAGTGACGCCGCCGGCCTGAGCCCGGACAGGCAGTGTCGTGGAGAGGATGATGGCCGAGATAATTGTGGCGCACGCCATCTTACTTGGCCGGGAAGAATGGTTCGGCATGGGCGATCCCCCTTTGCTGGAGCCAAGGACAAGGCCATGCGGCCCCATGTTCGGAATGCAGGGCGCGAATGCGCTTCAGATCTTCCTTGCCGGATGCCCCGACGAAGGAGCGCGCGATGGGCCCGAGCGCCATGTCGAAGAGCCTGCGGCCCTCGGGCGAGACGATGTAGTATTCGCGCTTTGGAAGCGCCGTCGCGACGATCTCGATCTGCCGTTCGTTGAAGCCGATGCGCTCATAGAACTCTCGCGTGCCGGGCTCGCGGGCAGCTCCATTCGGCAAGCATATTTTGGTCGGGCAACTCTCCTTCAGCACATCGATGATGCCGGAGCGCTCCGCATCCGAGATCGACTGGGTGGCCAGAACCACGGCGCAATTGGCCTTGCGCAGAACCTTCAGCCATTCGCGGATCTTGTCGCGGAAGACGGGATGGCCGAGCATGAGCCAGGCCTCATCGAGGATGATCAGGCTGGGTGCGCCGGTCAGGCGTTTCTCGATGCGACGGAACAGGTAGGTCAGCACCGGCACGAGATTGCGCTCGCCCATGTTCATCAGTTCCTCGATCTCGAAGCACTGGAACGCGCCGAGCGCCAGACCATCCTCTTCGGCATCGAGAAGCTGACCCATGGGGCCGTCGACGGTGTAGTGATGCAGCGCGTCCTTGATCTCACGCATCTGCACGCCCGACACGAAATCCGACATGGACCGCCCGCGCGATTCCGCCATCAGCCCGATCTGCCGGGAGATGGCGTTGCGATGGTCCGGTGTGATGGTCACGCCCTGAAGCGCCACCAGGGTCTCGATCCATTCCGACGCCCAGGCGCGGTCGCCATCGGTCGTCAGCTCGGCAAGCGGGCAGAAGGCAAGCGCCCTCCACTCTCCTTCTGCCGAGGATTCGATATCGCCGCCGATCTGGTAGTGATCGCCATTGACTCCGAGCGTCAGCGGCAGCATCGAGCCGCCCTTGTCGAAGGCGAAGACCTGGGCTTGGCTGTAGCGCCGAAACTGCGCGGCGGTCAGTGCCAGCAAGGTGGATTTGCCTGAACCGGTCGGCCCGAAGATCAGCGTGTGCCCGACATCATCGACATGCAGGTTCAGCCGGAACGGCGTCGAGCCACTGGCCACCTGCATCAGCGGCGGCGAGCCAGGCGGATGGAAGGGGCAAGGCGCCGTTGGGCTTCCCGACCAGACGCTATTGAGCGGGATAAGATCGGCGAGATTGCGCGTATTGATCAGCGGCTCGCGGATGTTGGCATAGGAAACACCCGGCAGGCTGCCGAGAAAGGCGTCGGTTGCATTTAGCGTTTCGATCCGTGCGCCGAAACCTTCCGCCTGGATCAGCCGGCGGATCGCCTCGCACTTCTCTTGGCAGCGAGACTGGTCCTCGTCGAAGAGGACGATGACCGGGGTGTAGTAGCCATAGGCAACGAGTTGTGATGACGCTTCGGCGATCGCGTCCTCGGTCTCCGCCACCATCTGCATGGCGTCCTGATCGACGGAGCGGGATTGGGTCTGGAAGAGCTGATCGAAGAAGGGCCTGACTTTCTGCTGCCATTTCTTGCGGGTGCGTTCCAGCTTTCCCCTCGCCTCCTCGGTATCGAGGAAGACGAAACGCGACGACCAACGATAGGTGAGCGGCATCACGTCAAGGCTGTTCAGGATTCCCGGCCAGCTTTCTGCCGGCAGGCCGTCGATCGCCACGACACCGAGAAAGCGGTTTTCGACCAAAGGCGTGAGACCGTGCTGCAGCTCGGCCGTCACCAGCCAGTCGAGATACATCGGGATCTCGGGCAGGCGCACCGGATGGTTCTCGCCGGTGATGCAGAAGCGGATGAACTGGAACAACTCGTCATAGCGGGCGACCCGGAAACCGCCGCGCTCTGTAGTCTCCCGTGTCATCATCCGGCGGATCGACACGACATTGGCGAGATATTGCTCGACCTCGCGGATCGAGGTCAGAAATGTCTCGAGCGCCTTGTCGGCATAGGTCGCGGAACGGCTGGTCGCATCGGAATAGACATAGCGCGTGAGCGCCGAGCGCCGCGGCTCGGGCGGCCGCCAGGTCAGGATCATTGCGTGCCGGCTCTCGAAATGCCCCCTCTCTTTCTGGAAATGGGCTCGCCGTTCGGCGTCGATCGCCCGCGTGACCAGATCGGGGAAGTGGCAATCGTCCTCGGCCGGATAGTCTCCGGTCGGAACCCTGATGGCCTCGACCTGGATCATCCAGCCGGAGCCGAGCCGCGACAGGATCGCGTTGATCTGCCGTGACACCTCGTTGCGCTCGGCGTCGGTCGAGCTCTCGCTGTCCGGCCCTGCGAAATACCAGCCGGCCATCAGCGAGCCGTCCTTGAGGAGGATCACGCCATTGTCGACTAGGCCGGCATAGGGCACCAGATCGGCAAAGGACGGACCGGAATGACGAAATGATTTGAGGGCAACCATCGAAAACCCTCAGAACTTGCGCCAAGGCGACGACGTCGCGCGATAGAACGTCTTGTGAGAGATATGGCGGACATAGACCCGCCGCATCAAAGGATCAGCTTTCGCCATCATGCGCAGTGCCGCGACGGCAATCATCCAGATCGCGAGGCCGAAGAGCGCCGCGTACCAGGTTAGAACGACGAAGATCAGGATGACGGCGGCAAGGGCAGTCAGCAGCACGAGTTCGCGGTCCGCGCCCATCAGCAGGTTCGGACGCGATAGCGCCCTGTGTACAGGCGAGCGGGAAAGGTTGGAGCCAGGTTCAGCCATGCGCTCCCTCCCCTTCTCTTGAACGTGCGCGCGTCGGCGTAGCGATGTCGGTCGCTGACGTCGTGTCGACTGCTCCAATTGATGCACCGGTTGCGCCGAACAGGGCGACGATCTGTGTGGAGCCGAGCAGGATCCCGCCGACAAGGGCGATGAAGCAAAGTCGCCGCGCGAAATCGTTGAGTTCGCCGCCGAAGATCAGCATGCCGCCGGCGATGGCGACGGCTGCCAGGGCAATAAAGCCGGCGACGGGTCCGGTGATCGATTGCTGGATCTGCTGCAGCGGCGACTCCCATGGCAGGCCGCCGCCGCCCGAGGAGGCCAGTGCCGGTTCTGCAAGGGTTAATGCGATGGTGGCGAGGCTCAGGGTGGCGAGTTTTATCCTTGTCTCATGCGGCATGGCTGTCCTCATCAATCTGGGCGTAGTGTTCGGTCCGGTAGCGGGCATTGCTGAATCCCTCGACATGGATCACGTCCCGGACCCGTCTGCCCTTGCCCGTGCGCTCGATGGAAACGACAAGATCGACGGCTTCGCCGATCACCTCCTGCATCGGCTGCTGGCTCGCTTCCGCCGTCAGCTGCTCCAGCCGGCGGAGTGCTGACATTGCCGTATTGGAATGGATGGTGGTGACGCCTCCGGGATGACCGGTATTCCAGGCCTTCAGCAGCGTAAGAGCCGCGCCATCGCGAACCTCGCCAACGATGATGCGGTCGGGTCTGAGACGCATCGTGCTCTTCAGGAGCCTCGCCATATCGACCGTGTCGGTGGTGTGCAGCGATACGGCATTTTCGGCCGCGCACTGGATCTCGGCGGTATCTTCCAGGATGACCATGCGGTCGTTGGGCGCCGTTGCGACAATCTCGGCGATCACGGCATTGGCGAGCGTCGTCTTGCCCGATCCGGTTCCGCCTGAAATGACGATGTTCATGCGCGAGGCGATGGCGCTTCGCAAAACCGATACCTGCGCTTCGGTCATCACCTTCGACGTCACGTAGTCGCCGAGCGGGATGAGCCGCGATGCTCGCCGCCGGATCGTAAACGCTGGCGCCGATACTACGGGCGGCAGCAACCCCTCGAACCTGTGACCACCGATCGGCAATTCGCCTGAAATGATCGGCCGTTCATCGTCTGCTTCCGATTGCAGCGCATGGGCGACGCTGCCGATGACGATTTCGGCCGTGGCAGCGCTCATGGCGCCGGCCGGAGCGACCCCATGCCCCAACCGTTCGATGAATAGCCTTCCGTCGGGATTGAGCATGATCTCGACGACCGTTGCATCGTCGAGTGCGACGCAAAGCTGGTCTCCCAGGGCGTCCTGGAGTTTGCGCACGAGGCGGGGATGGGAGCGGAGTTGGGTCACGCGGCGCTCCTGAAGGGGCCGGAACCGTTGCGCACGATTGCCGAGCGGTATCCTGGCGGGCAGACCTGTTCGAAGCTGGCGCGATCAGCCGGCAGACTGCCCGCGACGGCGACGGTGTTCCCGATCGCAACCGGATTGCCGACGCGGTGCATTGGCCAGCCCGCACGCTTCAGGATACGTTCAAAACGAAGATCGGTCGCGGTGACGATCTCGCTGTAACCATTCGCCATCGACCATTCGATGATGCCGGCGAACATGGTGAGCGTGACCTGATGGAGGCTACCTCCCCTCCCCGCTTTAAGCGACGTGTCGACGCAGAAGCGTGAGCTCTCGGCCATTGCGGCATGGGGGTCGAGCGAACCGCGCTCCAGCAGTTGTGGGAATGTCTGCTCCAGCATCGTCGGGCCAGATGCAGGCAGCAGGCGCGCGCAGCCGACGACTTTCTGGTCGGCTGAGATCGCCAGGATGTAGGTTGGGTAGAGATCATCGTACTGATCCCGCTCTCCCTGGTCCGTAATCGTGACATCCCATTCCAGGCGGTCGCCAAACACGGCGGCCCGAAGACGGTGCATCTGGTTCAGGTAGTTGTGGTTGCTTGCGTAGTGGTCGGCCGAGACGCTCAGAATCTGCATTGTGATCTCCGCATGAACTGGTCAGGCGAAGGAAGATCATCTCGTGCTGCGTGTGGCTATGTGCAGATTTGCATCCGGTGATTCTACCGAATCGGCGCTATACGTCTCAAACGCCGGTTGGGAACCGGGTTCTAGGATGTTGATAAGAGGTGCAGATCTGCATTTCTCTGTCAGTGGTGCCGGCGGACAAAGCTGGGCTAACATGCGGAAGTCTTTGGATGAATCGATATTATGTCAGCCACTCCTGGAGTTCCGTTAACTACTTGTTAACTTTAAATCTCTTGCGACGATGCCGGAATCGCAGGATAGTTTCGCAAATGATGGCGTTCGAGCCATTTTTTCGAAACTGACGACCTCCGGGAAATAGTTCGCAAAATGAGCAATTTGCTGCCCAACAGATTTGATATTGAGATTGCCGAGCAAGGGGCGAAGATCTCAAGCGCGTTGCATATGTTGCGCAGCCAGCAGTACCCGCCTGATGCTCGCAAGGGATTACGCAAGTTTCAGCTTGCTGAAGTTGCAGACTTCATGGGTGTCACCCAGACGCACCTGAGGCAACTCCATTCTGACGGGAAAGGACCGGAAATCGAGTCCATCGGTGGACGCCGATATTATACTGCTGACCAGATGCTCGAGCTCCGGGATTATCTCGAGGCCAACAAGAAGTCGGACAAGAGATACTATGTGCCGAGGCGTAAAGAAGGAGAGCCGATGCAGGTCGTATCGGTCGTCAACTTCAAGGGCGGAAGCGGCAAGACCACCACTGCCGCGCATTTGGCGCAGTATCTCGCCCTCACCGGCCATCGTGTGTTAGCGATCGACCTTGACCCGCAGGCTTCCCTGACTTCGCTTTTCGGGATCCAGCCGGAGCTTGATGATACTGCCTCTCTTTATGAGGCTCTTCGATTTGACGACGAACGGAAGTCAATCGCTGACGTCATCCAGCCGACCAACATTCCTGGACTGGATGTCGTGCCCGCTAACCTGGTTCTGCAGGAATACGAATATGACGTGCCACTGGCGATTTCATCCAAGAAGGGGGAGGATGGCCGACTCTTCTATATGCGGATCGCCAGCGCTCTGAAGCAGGTGGATGACAAGTACGATGTAGTCGTCATCGATTGCCCGCCTCAACTGGGCTATTTGACGATTACCGCCCTCATGGCTTCCACCGGGATCCTTATCACCATTCATCCTCAGATGCTGGACATCATGTCGATGAGCCAGTTTCTTATGATGCTCGGGGGGATCATGGGGCCGGTTGCGGAGGCCGGGGCCGAAATGCGTGTTCAGTGGTTCCGGTATCTTATCACCCGCTTTGAGCCCACGGATATTCCGCAGGCCCAGATGGTCGGATTCATGCAGTCGATGTTCGCACAGCAGATGCTGAGAAACCACGTTCTGAAGTCCACTGCGATTTCCGACGCGTCCATCAAGAAGCAAACCCTGTACGAGGTTGAGCGGGGTGAATTTGTCCGGGCAACCTATGACAGGGCCATGGAGAGCTTGAATTCTACCAACGCCGAGATCGTGGAGCTCATCCATGGGGTTTGGGGGAGAAAATGAGCAACTTGTCAGCCGTTTTTTTCGCCAATTGTTCTAGCTTTGCCAGTCCCTTACCGGCGTTGACGCAAGATTTGGAGTGCGCCCATGTCCCGTAAAAATCCGTTCGCCAATCTGGATATGGACGCAATCTCGGCGAGCCAGACGCCGACAAAGCCTGGTTATGGCATGACAGGCGCCGCCAAGACGGTTGTTCGCTCCATTGAAGATATGGCCGAGAACACCAAGAAGCTCATGGAAGGCGAGGTGATCGTCGACCTCGATCCACACTTGGTCGACGTGTCCTTCGTATCTGATCGTCTTTCAGATGATGGAGAGGAGTTTCAGGAGCTGCTCGAGGCGATCAAGGGATCGGGTCAAACGACGCCTATTCTGGTTCGCCCAAGCTCGACAGATGCCAAGCGTTATATGGTGGTGTTCGGTCACCGTCGTCTCAGGGTCGCTCGTGAGCTTGGAGTTCCAGTCAAGGCTATTGTCAAGAAGCTCGATGATATCACTTCGGCGATCGTGCAGGGTCAGGAAAACGCGGCCCGCTCGAACCTGTCGTTCATTGAACGCGCCTATTTCGCCCAGAACCTGATCGCGTCTGGAATGACCAAGGAAACTGTTCGGTCATCGCTCGCCATCGACGAGGCGATGCTCTCAAAGATGCTCGCAGTCGTCGAAGCGGTGCCAGCCTCCGTCATTCAAGCCCTGGGTGCATCCAAGAAGATTGGCCGTGACCGATGGCTCAGCCTCCGGCAGTTGATCCTGGCCCCTGCCCTCTCGAAGGCCGCTGCTGAGCATGCAGCATCGGCCGAATTCCAGAAGGTCCCCGAAGCCGAGCGGTTCGATGAGCTTCATGATTACGTGAAGCGGTACAAGGCCAAATCGGCTGCGAAAAAGCCCAAAGCCGATACCGCAGCAAAAGGCTGGGTATCGTCCGATCGCTCTCTGAATCTCGCGATGACCGCCAAAGCAAAGAAAGTTGCCATCGAGCTCACGAATGTCGAAGCCAAGCCCTTCAGCGAATGGCTGTCTTCTCGCATGGACCGCTTGTACGAGGAGTACAAGGGGTCGAAGAACGAAACCAACGGAGACTGAACCGCAAAAGAAAAAGGCCCCCGAACGGCGAACCGTGGAAGCCTCTCTCGTCATCTCTAGCAGGATCGAGAATCGCATTTCCCGGAATCACAGTCAAGAGTCTTGGCGCCGATTTGGTGAGCGGATTTCCTTTGCCTGAAGCAAGGTAAGAGAAAAATGCAGACGGGACATGTGACGACGCCCTTTGGGCGGCGGCCGATGTCGCTCGCCTTGGTACGCAGCCAAATGGCGATCGAGAATCCGCGGCCGGAAACGAGCATCGAGAAGTGGAAGGTCTTTCGAGACGTATGTGAGGCACGGGAACGGCTGGGAATCCAGGACCGGGCACTCGCCGTCCTTGATGCCCTGCTGACGTTTCACCCTCACGCGGAACTCGATCCGAGCCAGGGCCTGGTCGTATTCCCATCCAACGCCCAGTTGTCAGTGCGGGCTCATGGAATCACCGAGACGACGCTACGCCGGCAACTCGCCGCGCTTGTCGATGCCGGCCTTATCCTGCGGCGCGACAGCCCGAACGGTAAACGCTACGCGCACCGCAACCGGGATGGCGAGATCGAACAGGCCTACGGGTTTGACCTTACGCCGCTGCTGGCTCGTGCCACGGAACTCGCCTTGATGGCACAGGATGTCGCCGCTGAGCGCGTGCGCTTTCGTAGGGCAAGGGAAGCGCTGACGATCTGCCGTCGCGATGTGCGCAAATTGATCTCGGCCGCGCTGGAAGACGGCGCTACGGGCAATTGGGATCAGGTGGAGTCCGAGTACGTCAGCATCCTCGCACGCCTCCCGCGCTACCCGAACCGGTTACAAGTTGAGACCACGCTCGACGAAATGCAGCTCCTACGGGAAGAGGTGCTCAACATCCTGGAAATGCAGCTTAAAACAGATGGAATGCACGGCAATGCCATTCAGGATGACCGCCACATACAGAATTCAAATACCGAATCCATAAATGAACTTGAACCTAGCTCTGGAAAAGAGCAGGGCGGAAGCCTCGGGTATAAGCCACAAGCTAACAGCGCGCCGATCGAGCGGGAGAAGGCGAAGCCTGAACCGATAAAGGCTTTCCCGCTTGGAATGGTTCTCCGGGCCTGCCCCCAGATAACTGATTATGGGCCCGGCGGGCGCATCGAGCACTGGCGCGAACTCATGAAGGCGGCCATCGTTGTGCGCTCAATGCTCGGCGTCAGCCCCTCTGCCTACGAGGAGGCGTGCAACGCCATGGGACCGGAAAATGCCGCGGTGGCGATGGCATGTATTCTCGAGCGGTCAAAATTCATAACGTCGGCAGGCGGCTATCTGCGGGATCTTACCAGGCGCTCTGAGCGCGGCGAGTTTTCCCTTGGGCCTATGTTGATGGCTCTGATGAAGGCAACTGACCAAAGAGACCAAAGAACTGCGTGACGATGGAGCGACGCAGCGGGCCGACAAGCGGCGAAATCCGCTCCCGAGCCTTCAATAGGTCACTTGTCAGCCGTTTTTTTTCGTGATTTTCTTTTCTGATACAGGGAGTTACTGGCACTGAACGCCAGTTCTGAGGGGTCGCCAGCCTATGTGGAAAGCAAAGGAAAAGCAGATCGGCGTCGAGCAGATCAACGGTCATGTGCCCAGGAGGAACCGCTTGATCACCGGTCGAGCGCCGGAGAATATCGAAATGCTGTTCACACCCGCCGAGCTGTACGGTGCGATGGCGCAATGCTCCAGCAGGGCGAAGATGGACCAGCGCGCCGCGAGGGCTCAGGTCCAGATGTGCCGACACCTTATCGCCCGGCACGTTGATGACAAGAATGAGCGCTTTGCGTTGCTAGATACTGCCCGGACCCTCAAGGACTACGTCGGAAAGACGATGACCGGCCTGGTCGGCGACGGCATTGCCTACCTCCAAGATGGTCCGGGATGGATACCGCTGGATGGATCATTTCGAAAACCATGAAGTCCACGGCAAACGTCCGACCACTCGTTCTCCGGATTACGTCTTCAGCCGTTCGGGGGATATGTTTGTCGCCCTTGCGGAGTCGAAAGCGACCAAGGGAGCGTCCAGGGCAGCTTTCACGAAGACTGTCAGGGAAGGCTACAAGGAGCAGGTCGAGCCTTATCTGGGTCGCAAAATCGGTTCCTGGGTAGCGTCGCATGGCTATGCGGTCGGCAGCTGGATGAAATCTGTAAAGAAAGCGGAGATATTCATCGACCACACGGCACATGATGGACTACCCCCCGGGACAAGGACGACGGCCCCTCCGAACGCTCTGATCCAGGAGACGTGCTGTTTGGCAGCTATTGCGGTGTGCTGACTCTTCTCTTCGGGCCCGAGGTCGGGGAGGCTGCCCGCGATCGTACCTGGAAACCTTCGGAGCAGAGCTTTACCACGGTTGAATGGCTCGGCCGAACCTGGATTGTTGGAGAAGACGCAGAGTGGGAGCCGCTGGTCATCACCGCCAAAGAGCACTTGATCTTCAGGTCAGGACCGGTGAGGCTCGTGAATGGCATGGCGCTGGATCTGGAAATTGCTCAGCGCATCTTTACCTTCATCGAGTCGAGCCAAGTCGGGATCGACCTCATGGCAGAACTTCCAGAGTTTCCGACGGATATCGTCGAGGCAGCAAAGCGATCCGGAGGAGCAATCTTTCCAGACGGATTCGCGGTCTTGGGTCGCGACGAGGATCTAATCCTCTATTCGACGATATTGGTGAAGCCGCCGGCGCAAGCAGAGCCTGCCTTGGTCGAACGCGAGCCAGAGGCAGAAGGCCTTTTCGCCGAGGGAATTTCGGTGATCGATGCTCGCTCGTATGCTGCCCCTCATACTGAAGTCGCTGAGGACAAGCAGACGCTGCTTTACATCACTCGGGACTAGGGGTGGAATTTGCCCGGCCACTTATGCTTGAAGTCGTCGCTTGCCCCAACTAAGAAGCCCGGGATCGGCTCCTCGGAGAAGGATTGTCTGACCGTCGTCGCCTTCTGTGTGCTTTCGAGGATCCGGCGAGCTCCTGTTCCATGGAGCCGGCCGCGGCGAACCGCAGACACGGTCTGCAACGTACTAGCGCAGATGAAGAGATGAATTGACACAACAGGTTCTCGGACCCGGAAGAACTCATGCCGCTCCTATTTTGCAATATCGCCTGGATGAAGAATTATGCAGGCCGCGATGCCAAGGACCCTCCGAAAGGTGGGGGTGGCTACGTAGTCTCCGAGGGAAGAGCCGGGGAGGAATTGAACTTCGTTGAAGCCGACGATGGCTATGTCTACGGCCACTTCGAAACAATCAAGAACGACGTCGATCGCGATGTAAAAATCGAGAGATTGGGGGCGTCGCCCTCAGCCGAGTTCATCGATGGTGTCGATGTCGTCTGGACTGCCCCTGTCGATGGAAGGGATCCGCGCTGCGTAATCGGATGGTACAAGAATGCGCGAGTCTATCGTAAACGCCAGAGGTTTGATGGCGTATACCCTTCCGGCCAGCATGAGGATGATGAAGTCCTGAGCTTCCGGGTACGAGCGCGGGCCGAGGACGCGCATCTCATTCCCGTGAAAAAGCGTGATGAAGGCCTTTACCTTGAACGTGGGAAAGGCTGGAGCGGGCAGGCGAGCTGGTGGTATGCGGATGACACGTCTGACCCGGCGGCAAGGAGCTTTGTAGAAAATATCCGCGCGATCATTGGGGGGGAATTGCCCGCTTTTGATCGGCCACCCGCGCGCAGTAGGGTGAAGCATCGGGCGGGTCAAGCAGCGGCTGACGGTTACACCAGGTATGTGAAACGTCATGAGGTGCAGATCAGCCCCCGGCACAACAAACTCGAAAGGCTACTTAAAGACTATCTGCAACGGACAATCCCTGGTGTTCAATTTCTTCCTACCTTTTGCGACGACATGCGATTTACAGATGGGAAGAGCCTGGACGTGATGGTCGAGGTCAAGCCTACCGAGACATCAATTGTTCGGTTTGCTATCCGCACAGCGATGGGACAGCTACTCGACTATCGTCAACAACAACGGTGGGAAGGGAAGCAACTGATCGTGGTGGAAACTGAAGTGACCAAAGCCGACGACAGAGCCTTGGCGCTGGAGAACGGCTTCGGTCTCGCCTGGCCTTCTGGCAAGGGCGATTTCAAGATCCTCTGGCCTCCCGCACCGAAATCAGCTGAGGGTTGGTAAAGCCGTAGGCCGGCTGAGGGCGAAGGATCGGCCTAGCAGATGGAGCTTGTCCGGACATCAGTTACGTATCTTTCGAAGATCAAACGCCACGCGCAAAGATCAACGCCGATTTCGTGGTGGTCTCAGAGCGGCTTTCTGTTGCCGTTTTCGGATCCTTTTACAGCCGCGACACGCCACCCCATTCTTCTCGAGATTAGAAAACGTAGCTGAGTAGAGACCTTCTTCACAGTCCGGAAGGCAGCTGAATTTGTAACGCGTTTTCGTCGCGTTGATGTAGCTTGGGCCTAAGAAAGTCACGCCATACTTTGCTGCTTGAGCAACCATTTTTGCGGTCTTCTCTTGTGCGATTTTCTCTCGCCGGCATCGAGGGCATAGACCGGGTGACCCATCCGCGGTGCGGCTTTTGTGCCTCGCAAGCTTCTGAACAAAAGGACCGAGCGGCACCTTAGCAAAATGCTGGCAGCCCAAATACTGAATCGTGAACCTGTTCGTTCTAATTTGCTTGTCTGGCCCGCGCGAAGTCGTCGGACGATCTTGGCCCAACGCAAGGCGGATGCCATAGGCTTCTAGAAAGGCGCGATGTTTCGAAATAGTTTCTGCGACACGGTCGCGGCGCTTGTCGTATTCGATCCTCTTCGCGTCAACGACGACAAGTCCGTCTAATAAGCGTCCGGCTATATAGTGGCGCCTACCAGTCGCAACTCGTCCAGTCGATTTCTCTTTGACCTTTACCTCTACATTGCCTGGTCCGGAAACCGGGCCAAGAAGGACATATCCGTGGTCGGCGCAAAGCTCTTGGAAGGCAGCCCATCCAGCGTCGCTCCGTTCTGCGGACAACTGGTCGAGGACGATGCTCCAGCAGTTGGCGCAGCCCGATCGGCCGCGAGACCATCCCCGGCGCAGTTGGCTTAACGAGCTTCTCCAATCATGCCCACAACTTCGGCACGTCACCGCTAGGTCGGTGAGGCCCAACCAAGGACCGGAGCGCAACGCCAGACCGTTCTCGTCAAGTAGTGCTGAGGTTCGCCGGGCTTCGCTGAAACCAGAGAACAACTCCTCAAATCCTGGAAGCGGTCGGCCCGGGACTTCAACATTGCTGTCGGCAAGGGATTCGAAGAAGATTCTGACGATTTCCTGAATTGGATCGACTCTTTCATTCACGGCCCTTTTGACGACCTTGCTTACCTCCGCAAGTTCCAGCCACAACTCGACATGCCTGTAGTCCTTAAATCGTGAGTGCGTCGAACTCAGCGCCCTCTTGAGCTCGTCGCGTCGGACGATTTCGTCAATTGGTGTTTTCGTCGCGAGACCCTGCTTCGGTGCGTCGGGATCGTGCAACGAGCTTTGGCACTCTACCGTGATCCGGTGGTGGTCAGAAACCAGATCAATCTCAAGCCTTAAATCAGGATTGTCAGGGTCAAAGCCTTTTTCGCGAACCTTGTGCCATTTTCCTTCTGGGAGGTAGTAGTTGAATAGTGCGCGAGCAAGCCGTTCACCGTAACTCAAGGCTGGACAATCTGGACATCTGCGATGACGCTGCTCCCGCCAAGATGCTTGGAATTCGTGCCCTTCGCTGCACCGCCAACCGATAACGTCGCTCGCTGTTACGTCGCGATCTATGATCGGAACGAAGCCAATCACGGCCGCCTTTTGGACGAGGACAGATAATGGGATTGCGTAACGATCCCGCAACTCTTCAGCGTCAGTCCCGCCGATGTCACTCTCAAACAGCGTCTCGAACAATCACTATCGCTCCGGTTGTCGACATCTAATCGACCACGATTACGATCAACGATGTTGCAATAGCTTTAAGACGGGAGAAAATGAGGCCTTTCAGTCCTCGAGCTTCACAAAGTGCGGGCAGCTTATGTCTGCGACGAGTACGCCCCGGCAGGAAAAGTACGCGTCGGGCCGGCTGCGCGGTTAGAGAAGCCGTGCTGCCCGACCACTTCGCCGGGCCGCGCTGTTGTAGTAATCTGAAGCCTGTTGGACGGAACGGTGACGCGACTGTTCCATTGCCTCGGGGAGGGGAATGCCACGGTTGGAAGCTTCGGTAAGATACCCGGACCTTAGCCCGTGCGCAGAAAATTCTCTCGGATCCAGCCGCGCCAACTCCGCTCGCTGCTTCAGGATCGCATTGACCGACTGCGGATCGAGCGCCCGCCGCGAGACTGTTCCCCACCTGCCGATCGCCCGAAACACACTGCCTTTGTCGATCTTCGCCGCGGCCAGCCAAGCATTCAACGCCTCGACAGGCCGACCGGTGAGATAGACGACGTCATCACGCTCGCCGGTCGAGGTCTTGGTGCGGCCGAGATGGATGGCTAGAGAGGGGAGGGGAGGGCCGCCCGGCACTTCGATCGGCGGCTCGGCGACCAGTTGCTCGCACCGCAATCCGGCGACCTCACTGCGTCGGCGGCCGCCTGAGGCAAAGGCGACCATAAGGATCGCTTGGTCGCGGATATCGCGCAGACCGTCGGTCGCGCAAGTCGCAAGTAGTTTGGAAAGCACGTCGCCGGTCACGGCCTTTGCGCTCTTGCGGCGCCGCTGACGTGGGACGGCGCGCACGGCGAGGCGGATGGCGGACTTGAGGGCAGGGGAGGCGAAGGCGCCGTCGAGTCCGCGCCATTTCGTCAGGGTCGACCAGTTCGCCAGGCGCCGGCGTACCGTCGCCGGCGCGTGCGGACCAACCGATTTGAGAAAACCCTGGCGACGCAGTTTTTCGTCGACATCGGCTGGCATGCCGTGATCGGCATCAGTCTCACGCCGCTCCGGGTCCCAGAGGTGATGGGCGACGAATTTGAGCAGCAGGGCTTCCGGCGCTGGCCAGGGCAGCGACTTTCTGGTCGCGGCCAGTCCCCAGGCTTCGAGATAGGCGAGATCCGAGGTCAGCGCCCGAAGTGTGTTGTCGCCCATGCCCTGGTTGACGAGATGGCGTAGAGTCTCGACGTCGTGGTCGTTGAGCAGCTCGGCCAGCTCGTCGCGGCGCTCCATCGGCAGCACGGCGGCGATGGTGTCGAGCTCTTCGGCGCGTCGCTCGACGGCGGTGAGTGATGTTTTGGCTTTGGCCACGGACGCTCCGAAATCGCTGTATTCGGCGGCCTCCAGGGCCGTGATTTGCCCCGATTCTTGCTGATTTGCGTCTCCAGATCAACTACCATCGATAAGCGATAGTTATCGGTTGTTAGAAGCCCAACCCTCAATAATACCATGTGAGGAACCACAATATTCATATAGAGTTCCGTTAGGGAATCGTTTACCATAATATCAATGGCTTACGATCTCGTGAAAACCAGCATGAGTAGCTTGATGCGGCCGGCTTTTGACGCCGGTATCGCTCTCACGCGTCTGGACGAGCGCATCGTCCGTTCGCCGGTTGGTCAGGGCTGGATCGAGCGGTCCCACTTCACCGACGCTTGCGCGTCCTTGTGGATCGGCGGTGAACTCGTTCACCTGGAGGACCTCGTCCTGCATGACGCCACCCGCGATATTCGCACGCCCACCCACGAGCTGACAATCGCCCGCGACGTGCTTCGCACCCGCCGGCGCATCGCCGGCCAAACCCCGGATTGGGCGTTCTCCGCCGACGGCATCCGCTCGCTGCGGAAAACCTCGGAGATCGGGGCGGGCGGCGCGGACGAGGCTACGACGAGCGGAGTTATTCGGCCGGCGATCGCGATCGACGCGGAGGGGGAGGGGGATGACGCCGACGACGCCCAAGATCTCCCCGGCGTCGACTATGCGGCTATCGATGCGTTGCTCGCGCGCTCTGACGCTGCGATCGAACGAGCCAAAAAGCCCGGCCGCGCCAGCTCGGCAGACAGAGACGCACTGGTCTATGATCTCGACTGGGACGAGGATGTCCGGCTCGATGAATGGCGTGGCGTGTTGCGTCAGGCCGAAAACTTGCCGGCGGTGCTGCAGGCCATCGTCGCCCTCGATGCCTGGACCGAGCTTGCCGTCTTGCAGCATGCACCCTGGCTCGGCCGGCTATTTGCCGCCTCCATCCTGCGCCAGGCCGGCGTCACCACCGGCGCGCACCTGGCCGCCATCAATCTGGGCCTCAAAACCATTCCGGTCGACCGGCGCCGGCATCGTGATCGGGAGACCCGGTTGCTCGCCATTGCTCACGGGTTCTTGGCGGCCGCCGAGATCGGCTTGAAAGAGCATGACCGACTGACTCTGGCGAAAACGATGATGGACCGAAAACTGGAGGGACGGAGGACGTCGTCAAAACTGCCGGAGCTGGTTGAGCTGGTGATGGCAAAGCCATTGGTGTCGGCCGGCATGGTCGCAAAAACGCTTGAGGTGACGCCGCAGGCAGCGCGGCGGATTGTTTTGGAACTGGGACTGAGGGAGATGACCGGGAGGGGGAGGTTTCGCGCGTGGGGGGTGTTGTAGCATTCTTAGCGCTTCCCGGTTCATATATCCCGGGCGTTTGTCCTGTTCCCGGAAACGTCTCGCTACTCGTTGTGATTTCAGTTTGCCTTCTGCTTTCTTACGGTGCTGATCAACGCCTCGATCGCGGGCAGCAGTTTGTCTTTCTCTACAAATGCAGCCCAATCGGACCGGGTGGGAATTTGGTAGGAGTGGACTGTGCGGAGGGCAATCAAGGTGCGGTTCATCAGCGGCAATGATCCCTCCGCTATTATTGCTTCGATAAACTCGTCAGCTTTGTCCCACTCGTGTGAAAAAAGCCTTGCCAGTGATACGGCTGCTATTTCGATTGGACCTTGTGTTGGACAAAGGACGCGACCGAAACCTTCAATCTCGTGTTCAAGATGCCCCTCCGGGTCCAGGCTAGCACGCATCAGCGGAAATGCGCATTGCCCGACAGTAAATAGGATCTGGGCATCTAGCCTGTCGTCGATGTCGCCACCGGATGCCATCGGAAGAAGCGACAGATGCGCGAGCATCATCCAGGCCGTCGTGTTCGCTAACGTACGGGGCAGCTCATCAAGCTCGACAGGCTCACCGTAGAGGTTCCCTGCCCGGTCCGATCTCCACGCTTTACCCTCACGCACAACGAGATCAACGACCTCGCCATTCGCCGCTTGGAGCGCGATATGCCTATCTTCAAATGTGTCCTCTTGCGGTTCGATGTCGATGAGAGCCCTAACGATTTCTCGGCTGAAGCCACCCGTGGTCTCTGCAAGAATGCGAATAGCTTGAGCACCGATTACTTCTCCAAGAAAGAAGCCTTCCAGCCGTGTTCCGAGCCAGCGCCCTCCGTCGTAAGGATTTTCGGTCACCATGGCACTCAACATCTCGCTGGCGGCCTCCGCAAGTTCGGCTACAAACAAAGCAGGAATTGTCGGTACGACGACATCGATACGGCCGCGGCGGTAAGTCTGGATCTGACCTCTCGTCCGAAGTTCTCCCAGCGAGGCATGTGATTCTACCGATAATGCATCCCGACGGATAACAAAACCATTCGACTGCTCAAGCGCGAGATCCCCCGAAACCCTTTGATCGTCGGCAAGGGCGTCACGGGCAAGCGAGCGGTAAGCTCGCAGGAGCTCCGATTGGCCGGCAAAAGCGTTCTGCACATAGTCGATCAAGCCTACGCCGAGCGTCGGTTGAAGCGTGACGCCCCATGTTTCGTCCTTGAAGCGCGAATTTCCCGCAACGTGATCATAGATCGTGCGCAAAATCCACGGGACGCGATTTTCTTCGAAGAACGATGCGCCGCGGACAAGGAAGATCCGATTGTTCTCCATTATCGAGCAAGCGGCTTTGAATTCCTTGAGGTTCAGAGGACCAAGCTCAATTTCCTGGCTAAATGATCCAAGCTTGGTGACACCGCGCCCATTTCCCGTTCGCGTCAACCCCTCAGGTTGATCTGTCGTCAAGATTACTCTGAGCCGTTCTCCGAGTCCAAGATCGGGCAGTTCTTGCAGATCCGAAGCGATCGCACTACCTGGCTTAACGCCATCGATTGCAATGACGAGAGTTGGCCCCGCGGGTCCCCTCGACATTCGGCGCAGCCAATGTCGAGCATCGTGAGGAGTCAGTGTCCACTCGAGTTCTCGCGAAAAGAGGTTCGACACGGCCTGAAAGAGGCCCGGACCACTATCCTGAAGCATCAGAACCGCCAGCTCGTCGCTCGCAGTCGTCCGCAGAGCTAACTCGCAGAGCAAGTTTGTCTTGCCACTTGCTGGTGGTCCGACCACGACAGTGAAAAGGTCGGCTCCAGTAAGCGCACTAGTTGCTTGCTCAGTGGCCTCGCGCGGAAAAATCAGGTCGCGGGCAACGGGCCGTCCTGTAGCGCCTGGCGGATCGGTCCACGTCTCGATCAATGCGGCGGTGCATTTACGAACCGCGCGCGGCCATATGTCGACCTCGCGACCCATCAACGCCTCAATCGCCCAGCGCATGTCGGCTGCGGCGACTTTACCAACATTCTCTAGCAAGTTCGTGATGGCGGCCTTGTCGTAGTCTCCAGTATCCAATCGCCGAGTGGTGTTGCTGTCGAAAAGCTGTGTGTGCTTGCCGTTGCTAACGATCAACAGAGGTGGGCGCGGCGTGAGCATGTTGGCGTAGCTTTGCGCCTGCTCGTAGTCGGTTTTTTGTAACGCGACCGTTTCCCGCTTCACTTCAAGGACAGCCAGCGGTCGGTCACCGTAAAAGATCAGGATATCGGCTCGGCCTGTCTTCTCCCAAAGTGCCGCGCTGTCGAATTCAAAGCTCTCGTGCCCGAGTCGAATTGTGAACCGTCGTTGCTGAACAAAATCGCCTTGTGAGAACGTTGGCAGAGCGGCTGCTAGAGCGCTGGTAATTCGGCTCTCTAGCTCCGCTTCAGTACGCAGCCTGCGGACATCTTGGCTTTCTACCTTCTTTCGTCGTTTCGCCGATCTCGGCTTTTTGGGTCTCGGCATCTTTAGAGCTTCTGCAATGGTTTTAACCTTCGGAGTTACGAACACGTGCGCGCAAACGAGAGGTCGCGCAAACCTGATAAACCGCCAGCTTCAGCGGTGGAGATTGGTGCTCCTATCCTGGTTCGCGCTGTGTCTCGTCGAACAAGCCGGCGGCACGCACCTTAGCAACACTCTCAAGCCCATGCTTCGCTTGTTTGATCGAAGGACGTCGGCTCCAACCCCCTGCGGCATAATTGGCCAGCGTCATGCAGATGCTGGCCAACTTGAAGTGCAGCACTCCGCTGCGCTGACCGGCCTCGGCCGCTGCCACCCAGACCGCAGATGGGATGCGCATGCATTCCTCGATCCGATCATAGTCAGCGACCTGCAGAGTCTGTCCATGTCGATCCGTCACAGCGCCGGCCGTGCTTGGCGAGGTGCCGTTGAGCTCCGCCGGGAGCGGATCCGACAGTGTCGGAAGGTGATTGCGGACTTCAGCCCAGCAGTCTTCCTTCTTGAACCATTCCGTGGGATTGCGGCTACCGACACTGGCGCGCAGTGCCTGATCGATCATGGGTGCCCAGGCGGAGATGAGGGCCTCCATCTCGGTCGACAGCTTTTGCTGGCGCCAGACGAAGTCAAAATCGATACGACCGCCCGTGCGCTCTCCAAGCGCGGCGATCAGATATGCGACAATATTAACGCCATACGCCGGAAACTTCATCGCTCTGACCAAGCGCTCGGTAGTACGATAGAGGATGGTTAGCGCAATCAGCCGGCGGAACCAGGCGGCGTCCGGGGGCGGAGCCGTCACCTCCTTGCGGCGCTGCATGAACGCCTGAAAGTTCTTCTGACCGCCAAAAGCGACACGCCAGGGGAAGCCGTCCCAAGCCGACAGATAACGCGCGAGGTCGAGCTTGCCAAAGCGTCGAGCCTTTGGTGTCTGCTCCCGGAACGCGCGCTGCTCGGTGGTGCGGTATGAAGCTTTCTGCTCAGCCGCAAGCCATGATCCGCGCGCCCGCTCATAGAACCAGCGCCCGCGCCCGTTTTCGAGCCACGCATTGTTCGCCAGCGTCTCCACCTCGCGATGGAAGGGATCATTGGCCGAGAAGTCGGCCTGCTGCACGGTATTCTGCCGGTTGGCCGCGCGAGAGATCGAGGAAACCATTTGCTCCAGATCCCCCTCTGTCACTCGGATAATCTTGACCGGTACCTCCACCGCACCAAGCGCCACGCTTTCCTTGCGCCGGGCGCGGTGCAGCGACGCCGTCGTCTGTCCACCATTGACTATCTGCAGGCCCCGCAGACCGGTCAGGTACACCGCGCCGCCTTCACGCTCGAGTCGCACCTCGTCCGCGGTTGCAACCACGCCGTTGTTGAAAGCGAGGAACATCTCCGGCTGTTCGACCAGCGTGCGCCGCAGCTCGGCATTCACCGACTTGCGCCCGGAAAGTCCTAGAAATGCGCGCACATTCAGCTCGAGGAGATGCGTGCCGTATCGATCGTAGATGCGCGACAGCGCCTCTCCCGGGAAAGCGGCAAGGAATGCCTCGTAATGCCCTGCGCCCGAGGCGACCGGCAGGCAAGCGATGCGATGGCCGGTCAGAGCTACGAGGTCTACGTCGATATCAGCGCGGGTCTGGCCTTCTCCAAGAACCCTATGCAACCGGACCATGTCATAGAGCTCGATCTCGACCGGCTTTCCATGACTGTCGACCGTCGCGGGGAGTGTGCCACCGGCAATGCAGTCTGTCAGCACGACGATCCGGAAGCGATCAATGCGCTCGCCAAGCACTGCCACGCGGCGCGCCAAGTCCCCAGCTTCTGTATTGGACGGCTCGATGCGATCTGCCAAGCCACCAATGCATGCCGCTACATATGTGCCGGCTCTTTCCGCAGTCTTCAGCAGGTCCGAGGCGGGAACTCGACGCGGCGGCACGTCGCCAGAATAATGCGTTGCGAAGAGCGTCAGCTGGCCGGCGTCCTCATCGATCGCATACCCGCTGATCCGGAACGGTGACCGTCCGACCTTTCCCTCCTGGGGAAGATCAAACGCTGCCTCGAAGTGACCAATCTCCTCCAGCTCATCAATGACTAGGCGTGTGAAGAGCGCTTCGGTCGACGGGATGTCTATTGTCGGGTCATCACGAGCCTCGTCGACTTCTTCCGCCAATGCTCGAGCAAATTCCGACGTCGCATCCTCACTCATCGCCCGTTCCTCCGAACGTATCGAATACCGCTGCCGCATCGACGGCAAATCTGACGAGCGCGCGCACCTCGATCTGATAGGTCGCCTCCGCGATCCCGAGCGCTACATCGCTCCTTCGAAGCCGCGGGAAGCCATCGTTTACCGCGTAACAATCAATGCCCGCGAGGGCGACTCGCGGCCCGGAGTTCGTATCGCCTCCGGGTGCAAGACCGCGACGCAAAAGCGCGTTGCGAAAAGCCCCACGCGCCCGCTCGCCATTTAGCCGCTGTTCGATCCGTGCGGTGATCTGGCCGAGCGTCTCGCCGGCAACCGACTCCACCAGACGGACGTGCGCGACGTGCAGGGAGACAAGACCGGCGTCGTCAAGCTGATCGAGCGTCGAAATATGGAGTCGCCGCGCCGCTCCCAGAGCGGTCTTCACCTCAAGCCCCTGACCCGAGAGCACAAAGTCATGTAACCCGTCATCAGGTGCCTTCCACGCGGCGACCGCTTCAGCGTTTTCATCCAGCATCCGATCGAGGACGAGGAGTTCACCGATCAGCCCAACTATTTCGTTTCTCGACAGGCCAGCGGCCTGATCGCGCAGAAACGCTCGCCACGCAGCGAGACGGGCGGCGAAGACTGTGACCAATTCAGTTTCGCCTTCATCCTCAGCGCGCAGGACGGAGCGGACGCAGTCGCTGCAGATCTCGGCGAAAAGATCACGTCGGGAGGTCTCCTCGAGTGAAAGGACCAGCAGGAAGCCACCGGGATCAGCGGTTCGGGATAGCCGCAGGCCCGCGGTCTCAAAAGAAGCAATGGAATTGCCAGCGACACCCGGCAACGCAACGAGACAAGGTGCGCCGTCAGCTTCCCGCAGACCCACGCGGAGATCGAGCTGCATCGGGCGAGAAAGCCGTCGGCTTCGATACAGCCGATCCCCCGGGGCTACGGCGGCCAGCTCGTCCCATTCCCTCAGTAACGCCGCCGCATCGGGAGTGACGCTCATTGCGTCGCCCGCTGCTGGACGGTATTTTCCAAGCGCCACTCGGCCGAAGCTGTCGGGGAGGTCGGGAAACTCACGACTACACCCCAGAGCGGGATTCCAGCTTCCAGGCCAGCACCTGCCGGGTCGATCGGATAGAGAAGGAGCAGACCGCGACGCGGATCTTCACCACGGGCTCTTCGGATCCAAGGGCCGGAGGGACGGTCAGCGGGCGGCTCCCCCTCGTCGGCCAGCACCTGATCGGTATTTTCCTGCGCGCGGCGATACTGGTCGTCGCTCAGATCGATGGCCTCGTCGAGCGGGCTGAGGATCGACTTGGTGATAAAGCGCGCAGTGGTCGAACGGGCGATAGGCGAGCGACGAACGCTGCGCAGGTCGCGCCCTGCCACCTGAACATTGGCTCCGACACCAGCGGGTACGAACACCGCCCAGTCACTCAGTTCGCCCAGCTGAAGCTGCGTGGTGATATAGGCCGCCATACGTTTCCCATCGACGTCGCTGCTCTCAGGCGGAAACGCCAGAGCCTCAAGCAGCGCGGCGACGCGGTTGCCACGTACATTCCGCCAGATGAACCCGGCTGCCGGCGGGCGGCCTCCCGGCCGGGCCGGATCGATCTCCGGCTCTCCTAGTTCTTCGAGTAGACCGCTGACAACTGCAGCGTTCGCAATCGTAGTATCAGTGTCCCGGTATAGCACGGTCTGGATCTTGCCTTCGCCGGCATAGGTGACGGGACGGAGGGCAGCGTGTCGCCGTTTGTTCGCCGCCGTCACGTTCATAATACTATGGTCAGCGATGCTGAGACCGTAGAGTTTAGGCGTGCCCGCGGTGACGCGCATATGTGCCAGCTGCGCGCGGAGGTCTTCGTTCACCGTGGCCAAGTGCCGGAACCAAATCTCCATATCTGTGGTGGTGTACAGCCGGCAGAGATCGGCATAACCGCGCCGGTAACCGAACCAGCGCCCCATCTGCAGCAGACTGTCATACTGACGGGAGACGCGCAGGAAGTAACTGGTCGAAAGACCTTCAAGCGTCAGCCCTCGTGACAGCTTGTCACCACCGATGACAATGACCGAGAGGCTCTGTCCGGCAGCGTCGGCAGCATCATAATCAATGCCCGTACGGCTGCGGCCGTTGGATACCACGACCTGAATGCGGTCAGCCTCATCTCCAAGCTGTAGTGCGACCTCATCCCAGCCGACCTGTCGAACAGAACGCGCGAATACGGAGGACGCCATTGCCTCAGTTGTCGGTTCGAAATCCTCGCACCAAAGCCGTTCAAGTTCCGCCATTTCGATCGGATCGGCCGCAGCGATAGCATTGCGGATCGAGCGAAGCGCTCCTTCGACCTGAGCATGAACCGGGTCATGAACATCCTGAAAACGCGAAACATGGACCAGCATGGTCTTGTGCGCATTGGCTTGGCCGCGGGCTGCGCGTGCCGCGCAGCAGACGACAAAGCTGCGGATCGCTTCCACGAGGCTTGGCGGGATGCGTGCCTCGCCCCGGTATATGGGCCGCCAGTTCTTATCGTGCGGGTCAGGAATCCAGTTCTCAGCGGCCTGGTCGAGATGGCGAATGACTGGCAGCCCTACTGCTTCAGCGTCGTCGTCGCGACCGAACACCGCCAGTGGTCCGAAATAGTCGTCCGGAGCGGACAGCGACACGATGAAGGAGGAAGGAAACAGGTCGGCACCATAATCCTCAGCCGCACGCTCATCATGGATCATGATGTTGGCAAAGGGAGTCGCGGTGTAGCCGATATAGGCACTGCGCCTGAACCCGCCGAGCAGCTTGCGGATCTCGCCGTTGATGCGTTTCGGATCATAGTCTTCATCGAAGCTGCCGTCCGGGAGGAAACCCTGATCGCCGGTGTCAGGCGATGCCTGATCCGCCTCATCATCGATAACGAGCAGTGGCGCGTTGCGCGATTCCTCGGGCAGCCGCGCGATCCACCGATTGAGGTTCCTGAGCACTGCGCCGTTCTTCTTGACGACGAACACGAACGGCCGGTTGGCCGGCGCGAAGTTGGAATTTTGCGCGACAGTTCGGTTGAAGTCGCCGTTCAACTGTGAGGTAGTCAGACTGTCCACCAGCTGTACCGGTCCCGGCAACAGGCCGACGCCGACCGGCCGGCGCCCTCCGCTTCCCGCAATGCCGGCGGTATCGAAGCCGAGAAAATCCTGGTCGAGACGCAGCTGGGTCTGGCGACGCAGGATATTGTGCATGCCCGCCAGGACGATGATTACGCGATAGCCGGCATCAGCGGCCCGGTTGATGACCCCCGCATAGTGTGCGGTCTTGCCCGACTGCACATTGCCGACTACAAGGCCGCGCCAATTCCATGGCACATCCCGGTTTGGATCATCGATCAGCTCGAGAACATCAGCCGTGCTTTCCTCAAGCGCCTCAATCGCACGCGGCGCCCACCCGTTCTCGCTCAATTTCTGCAGATAACGTGAGAAGAAGGCGCCCGGCCGACGGCGTTCGCCAAGATACCACGGCGGCGGCTGCGTTTCACCAAGCAGCCGGATCGACGGCCCCTGCGCAACCACGAAAAGTGCCTCTAGGTCGCGCGTCGCTGCTTGTATCTCGTCTTCGGTGAAACTGTGCCCGCTGGTCAACCCCACAAGCGGGGCCGAGGCGCACACTACGGCCATGATTTCATCCGTGCCCAGCGTGCGGTCGCCGGCTCGTGGACCAAGTGCAACGCGGGCGGTATTCGCAAGCTGTGTGACCGGATCCATAAGCTCACTTCTCCCCCAATTTTCGGATAACTGCGGCGCGAAGCGCGGGCTGCATGATCCCTAGGGAGCGCAGCACCGAGTCGAGTCGGTCTCCAGTGTCGTCCATGTTATCCATGCTGCGTACCAGGGTTGCAAGCGGTGCTGCGAGTTCTGCAATCTCCGTAGCTGCCGGTTGCACAAACTCTGCGCCACCCTGCTCGGCCACATCCAACCAAATACGTTCAACCGGAACGGTAAGCTCAAGGGCAGAGAGCAGTCCTTCGAGCAGCTTCGATTCGGAACCAAGCGCCTGCGCCACAGCAGAAACTGCAGGATGGTCCCGCCGTACGCGATACCGTGGTATAGCTTTGGCGCTGCGCGCCTCCCATGGCCATGCTTCCCCGTCAGCGCTGCTCCGGCGGCCTTTGCCAACCGCCCCGACACCGCGCCAGGCGAAGACCTCGCGAGCGCGCCTCCGGCAGTCTGTACCAAGACCTGCTAAGCGCCCCCGAGCCCACGCGGGCGGTCGAGCAACAGATTTTCGGATATCGATCCGCCAAGCCTCATCCATTGAGGCGGGGAGGTCTAGTGCGATGCGGGCGAGGCGGCTCGATTCCTCGCGGGTCCAAGCCCGAGCGCCCCCGAGCCCAAGCCAGCCGCCGGCCGAGACGAGACGATCGCCCCGGTAAACGTAAAATCCCTGCCGTTCGACCCAACCGCCCGGCCCACCAGCATCTTCCCATTCACGCTCGCTGGTGAACCGGTCTCGATGAGGGAGAATATAGGGCCGTGCTGTAATGCTGCCGTCAGAACCGCGAATGATATCACGTGGCATTGCTATGGTTGCATCATGCCATCTGCAAAAGGGATCCCAGGCGGCGAGTGGGCGGCCGTTGACACTGATGGCCAGTCGCCGCGCCTCGCCGCTCAAAAAACGGTGAAAGGTCATCGCGAGATGCGCGCATATGTTAGATATCCTCTCATTAAAGGTATCGCGATCGAGGCCCCAAAAGCCACCGAGTCGGTCCATTCGACTCCAACTCACCAGAGTGCCACTGCCTGTCGACTGGAATTCGGTCGCCAACGTACCCGACGGCGATGCATCGGGCGCCGCAGCGGACCATCCCTGGCTAACGCGATCGACATCCCAGGTCAGCCGCGCGACAAAGCCTTCGCAGCGAGACGCCACGGTCAGTTCCCGACACTGCGAGAGTGAGGCGGTCTTCAATCCGAGTCCGAACCGGCCGAGATCGCCAGCCTGCCGTTGGGCGTCGGGTCCAGCACCCCCAAAGCGCATTGCCTCAACGAGTCGGTCGAAACTCATTCCGACACCATCGTCGAGAATTTCAACGAGCGGATTGCCATCGCGCCAATCTAGGTGAATGCGGACCTTTCGCGCACCAGCGGCGAGCGAATTGTCAACCAGATCAGCGAGCGCTGTCTCCGGGGAATAGCCAAGACCCCGTAGAGATTTCAGTAATGCATACGGTGATGGCGTTATTTCGATAGTACGCAACAGACAGCCTCCGGTGGCAGACGGTGGAATGCATTTATGCCGACGCGCACCAAGTCGGAAATGCTGAGAGTAAGCCCGACAGAGCGAAACTGCGATTTTCGCCCTTTGGAAGCCAGCTTGGTGACTTACTCAGATCCTGTACAACTGCGTCCTTCGTGGTGAAAAGTGGTGCATATTGGTGCAATCTGATGTAGCCTAGACGTCCAGGGAGTATCTCAATGTTGGCAACAGGTAAGACCGTCCGCACTACAGTGTTATTGCCGGAAGGCGTTTATCGCCAAGTGCAGGCGCTGGCCGTTACCAATGATGTATCAGCTGCCTGGGTGATTCGGCAGGCAGTTCTACAATATCTTGCCACGAAAGCCGGCCAAGCCGAGCTGCCGTTTGGAAGTGATCGGTCATGAGCATTGATCCGAAAGTTATCCGCCAGAAAATTCAGCGGTTAAACTCCGGCGCGCGCCCTCGTGTGCTTGATCTTTTCTCAGGCTGTGGTGGGATCTCGCTTGGTTTTCAGTCGGCGGGTTTTGAGATCGCCGCAGCGGTCGAGAATGATCCCGACGCGGCCCGCTCGCACGGACTCAACTTCCATCATGGAGAGGACCGCCATAGTATCCCACGTGACATCACCGCAACGTCGCCAGCTGCCCTTGCCACGGCGCTCGGCCTTGGCCCTGCGGCAGGCGCGTTCGATGTGATCGTGGGCGGCCCTCCCTGCCAGGCATTTGCGCGTGTCGGGCGCTCAAAACTGCGCGAGATCGCCGAACATCCGGAGGCCTTTAGACATGATTCTCGCGCCCGGCTCTATATTGAGTATCTGACCTACGTAGAAGCTTGCGCACCGCTCGCCGTGGTGATCGAAAACGTACCGGACATGCTCAATCATGGGGGACACAACCTCGCGGCAGAGATCGGTGAGATCCTAGCGAGCAAGGATTATGTCGTTCGCTACACGCTGCTCAACGCAGCGTTCTACGGTGTGCCACAGATGCGTGAGCGGATGATTCTCATCGCAATCCGAAAAGAACTTGCGGACGATGTCGAATTTCCCGCGCCGACACACTGGATTGAACTACCGTCCGGCTATCAGGGTTCGCGCGCTGTAGCGCTTAAACTGGCCACAGGAAGGGATCTGCTCACCGAAGCAACCGGCGGCAGCGCATACAAGGCCGCTCCGGAGGCTGTTGAAACCCTGACGCCCGCCGTCTCCACCCAACAGGCCATCGGGGATCTTCCGGAAATAATGGCGCGGGAATTACTTGCCGAAGGGGCGCTTCGGCGTGGCACGCGTCGTCTTGACGCGATGCTTCCTTATGGCGGGCATAATCAGCAGAACGACTATGTGAAGGAGATGCGAACCTGGCCCGGGTTCGAGGGTAGCTCGCATGTGCGTGACCATGTGATCCGATATCTCCCGCGCGACTATCGTATCTTTGCTGGCCTGAAGCCGGGCGATCAGTATCCTGAGGCACGTCGCTATGCGCTGAGTCTCTTCGAAGCCGAGCTCGAACGACTTCATGCCCAGGGTAAACGCCCCGAAGACGGCAGTTCCGAATGGGACGCGCTCAAGGCAGCTTTCGTGCCTCCGTACGATGCGGGGAAGTTTCCGAACAAGTGGCGCAAAATGGAAGCAATCACGCCTGCCCGCACCCTCCTCGCGCATCTCGGCAAGGATGGCTACAGTCACATTCATTACGATAGCCGGCAGGCGCGGCCGATCTCGGTACGCGAGGCAGCGCGCTTGCAGTCGTTTCCTGATGGCTTTCGCTTTGCCGGAACGATGAACCCTGCATTCCGTCAGATTGGCAACGCGGTCCCGCCGCTGCTCGCTCGCGCGATCGCTCTGACCCTGCGCAGTCAGCTTGTCCGAGGAGTGGCGACAGAGGACCTGCCGCGCGTGATAGGTGCAGGTCGCTTATGAGCCGGCGCGAGGAGATAATCGTCGTCAGGTCACTTGCGGAATCGGACCTGGGTCTCTTCTCGGCGCACCGCTTGAGCGCCACCAGTAAGCAGCGCGCGATCGCACTGACCACACCTGTGGCGCGAAAGCTCCTGAGCGCGCAGTTGTTTGAAAAAGGCGGCGCGGACATGGATTTGATCTGTGTCTATGGCGGCTACGGAAACCGGGAATTCAGGAATATCGGCAAAGTCGGCAAGAACTGGCGCTTGGGCGGCCGCAAGATCACAGCCAACGCTTGCGCCTTCCTCGACAGCAAGGATTTCGTGCTGCTGCGGTCCGTTGCGGGAAATGACGGCGTTCAGCCGATCCTGATGACGTTCATCGGCCGTCAACGCGAGCGTCTTCTCCACGCAGGGATCGTTGCCAGCCTTGTCGATGAATTCCGGGACAGCGTGGCCATGGTTTCAGCAGGGTCGGATGCCTTCAACGCACTCTCAGCGGCCTTTCCTGCCGTTCCAGCTGATCTAGCGATTGGAGCGCCCCTGGCTGAGGTCGATGTCGTACCCCAGGAGCAGGCTGCTGGGAGCGATGGCCGATAGACTTACCCCGGAGCAGCGCCGGCTCAATATGAGCCGCATCCGCGCGAAGAATACAGCGCCAGAATGGACAATACGTCGGCTTCTGCACAGCCGGGGCTTTCGATACCAGCTTCATCGAACGGAGCTGCCGGGCAAGCCTGATTTAGTTCTTCCACGGTTTCGAACGGCGGTCTTTGTGCATGGCTGTTTCTGGCATGGTCACGCCTGCTCGTTGTTTCGCATGCCGGCAACTCGCACGGAGTTTTGGTCGGCGAAAATCGCTGTCAATCGTGAGCGCGATGCCGCTGCAATGACCGCGCTCAAAGATCTCGGCTGGCGCAGCCTGTGGATTTGGGAATGCGCGCTCAAGGGCCGCGGCCGGCTGCCGGAAAGCCAGCTCGCGGAGCAAGTAACAGCCTTCTTGAACAGCGATGCCATATTTAAAGAGATTGCGGAGAACCGAATTTCACCATCAGCGGAGGAGATTTTATGAGTGAAGTCCTGCCGGTTCCGGCAGCAGATCCGTCGGACGCTCTTGGTGACCTGAGCGATATCGCGCTGCTTCGATTGCGCGGTAGGGTCGCGGCGGAGCTCAAGCGACGCGGGCTGGCGTCGAATGTCGGGCAGGTCGCGGAAAGCCTTGCGATTGCCCTCTATAACGCCACGCCGGGCCGTCCCAATCTTCAATCTGCGCCGACGGGCACGCAGAACGTCGACGCCCTCTCACGGCGCGGGGACCGCTATTCGATCAAGGGCGTGCTCGATGCGCGTAAGACCGGCACTGTCTATCCGGATCGCGATGACCCGGAAAAGCAGCTGTTCGAATATTTGCTTGTCGTGCGGATTGATTCCGATTGGCAACTGCTCGCAGTCTACGAGTTCGATTGGAAGACGTTCTGCGAGGTGCGCAGCTGGGACAGACGGATGAATGCCTGGTATGTGGGGCTTGCAGCAAAGACCCTTTCGCGAGCGACGCTGTTCACGCCCCAGCCAGAATAGTGCTTCGCCATGAGCTTCCGAAACTCATTGCGCCTCGTAGTCCTAGCCGCGACCGAGCGACGACCTTGCGGCCTTTGTGAAGCATGTGCGGCAGGAGTTCAATCCGCGCTGTGAATGTCGCGAAAACTTGTGATTGCTGCGACGAGATTGGCATGAACCCAGCCGGCCTTCTCGTCACCAGTGAAAAGTCCGTCGAAGTACGTGGCATACACAGCGAAACCGAGATCGATGAGGTCATTGCTCATTCGATCCATGCGCACCACCACTTGACTACCGCCCCGGATCCACCAGAGCAGATTGATCACTATGCCCAACGCATACCGAAAGAGATAGGCCCGGCATACGACGGTTTCGTCGAGGCCCTCCCACTCGATTTCATAATGGTCTGCCAAAGTTTCCCAAATCTGCAGCGCGGCGCCGAAGATGGTGAGGATCATCTGTTCGGTGTACTTGCCGGCCGTCCTGATAATCCGAATCTCCTTATGATTGAACATTTGCTCCTGCATCTCAGGAAAAGACACGGCGATGTCCGTCGCGCCGTCGATCAACGAAGGTTGCAGTGTTCGTGCCCAGTCCCATAACGAGGTCAATCGAGCCGCCGCCAGATCGCCCATTGGTTCGTCAGATCTTACAAGGCGAACAAGTTCGCCGATCTCGCCTTCATGTCCGTTGAAGACCAGTCGGTTCAGATCCTCAGCGACCGCCGGATCCAAGCGCGATATATGGCCGCCGGACCGAAGGAGGATCACCTGCTCAGGATGATCGCCGACGACAGATAGCCCCAATCTCAGCCCTTCCAAGGATTGCTGCTTGTAGAGTTCGTACCACGCGAAATCCGGGAGTATAGCCAGATTGCCGCTTTCTTCCGTAAAGTAGCGGCGGAGTTCGTCCGACTGCAGCATATTGCTGTCGATCACGTAGGCTTTCATTACCATCTCGTTAAGCGCGTGCTAATGTCTCGCGCTCCCAGCGCGTCTCGGTAGCGAGATACTCCCATACGACAGTCTTCACCGTCACGGCATCGGACCAGTCTATAGAATAGCGGTAGCGACCCGGCTCGACCGTAATCCAGCCGCCGACCATCGCTTCCTCGTCGAGCAGTTGGACGGACATGCGACTTCCGACTTCTGGCCAGACTGAGAGTTCTGTACCGGTACCGACAGCCTCGAAGGCGTCACGCTGCTCTCGACTCAACTGCTCCAGCGGTAGGAATGCCACGTGATCAGGCGCGTCGAGCAGCGGCTCGCCGATCTCGTGATAGGCGTGGCCCCGAGCGTTCTTTACAATGACGCGCCGTATCTTGTTGGTGTCGGGAAAGAGGGTGAACGGCTCGAGGTTTTCGAACAAAAGAAGCTGTCCGTCCGGCCTTCTCTTCAGGGATCGGACTACGTGCCGGTTGCTCCGCAGAATAGTCGCCGCTTCGGGATATTTCGTCGGATCGGGGTAGAGGCTTCCAGCCATAACCGCGTGAAGCACGCAGAGAAAGTAGTTCTCGTCTGGTGAGAAGCTGGAATTGCAGCGCCTACAGACGATAACCTGTGGCAGATAATCCATTTGATCCCCGGCGCCGCTGTCATAGTCAGCGCCTCGTTTTTGGAGTGTCTTCGTCAGGAGCGACTTGGTCGGAACATGGTCGCGATTGCTTTCGATGTCGGCAATTACCGCGCCACAATGGATGCACCACGCCTTCAGCCGATCGTCAGTGAAATCCTCAATTTCTCGCACCCGGCGGATCCTTCGTTGTCTGTCTTCAGGGTGGGCGATCACTTGAACGAAGGCAAGGGCCCTCGTAAAAACCGAATGCTGCGAACCCCTTTCGGCGCATAATCAGTCACTCAATTAAGGTCGAGCCGATTGTGCCATTGATTAATTAGCGGCGAAGGACCTTTGTAATAACAAGGCCGCAGATTCAAATCCCTTCACATCAACCGATCTGATTTCGTAAGGTGTGGTCTGCAGTTCAAAGAAACATCGAAGCGAAGTGCGGGTACCGGCGTCTTTGCGCCTCCTTCGCGGACCTTCAGCTAGACTCTGCCATCACCAAGAAGCGGCCGGCTCGTACTTTGCGACGCTGACCGCGTGGCACTCACCGGTTCTGGCATCTTGGGGGCTGCTGGCGGAGGCTTATTACCGCCGCGCGACTCACCCCGATCAAACCTGCGACACTTGTGCCCATGAAGTCCTCACGTCATGATTGAGGTGGGCAGAAATGGGGGGTGTCTATTATGGCTGTACAGGCAGCGGCCTTCGCATTCGACGAGAATGCAAGTCTCGATGACAATCTATCCGCGTTCGGAAACTATATCGACCAGATGGACGCCGTGCTGGGAGCGGATATGCGAAAGCAATTTTCGGCGCTTCTCGAGGGGAGGTACAAGGCGGATGAAGTCTGGGATCGGTTGTTCGAGATTTGCACCGCGCCGCCCACCGAGGACAAAAACACAAGCGAGGCAGAGGTCGTGGCAGCGCCCGCCAACGCGGCTATCGCCCAACCATTGGCCGCGCCCTTGCCGCCAGTGACCGGCTGGTTACTTGAAGGCGTTTCGATCGAGGGCTTCAGAGGCGTGAACAATGAGGGGCACCCCCTTGAGCTCAAACTGCAGCCCACCAAGGTCAGCAGTATCTCTGCGGTGAACGGGGTCGGCAAGACATCCGTTTACGACGCTGTGCGTTACGCGATCACCGGAAAGCTACCCTGGCTAGATGAACTCCCAGCCGCCGAGCGGGACAAAGACTACTACCAGAATCGATTCCACTCGACCGGTCAGTCCACTATAAAGCTCCTGCTCGTCGCCGAACCCGGCGGAGAAAGATGCACGATCACCGTCAGCCGGACCACGCTGGGCCTTCGCTCGGTCGCAGCCACTCCGCCATGGGATGCCAGCGCGATTCTGACCGCGCTCAATCGCGAGTTCGTATTCCTCGATGGACCGACATTTCAGAAGTTCATCACTGCGGCGCCACTCGTACGCGGACGTACCTTTTCCGGGTTGCTGGGGCTATCGGCATACAGCGACCTTCGCCAGGCTCTCGCGGGTCTAGTGAATACGCGCGCGTTCAACAATCACTTCAGCGTTGCCGCCCATGCACAAAACAAGACGCGCGAGGAGCGGACCGCCGGTGAGCTGTCAGCAGCAATTGCCAAGGACTACGAGATTCTAGTTGGCGCGGCCATTGGAGAGTTGAATGCAACGGCGGCGAAAGAGAAGTGCCAGGACGCGCTGGCCCAGATCGCGCCGCTGAAACCTGTCTGTGAAGGAAAAGCATTCGGAGCCATCGACATCGACGCCTGCATCGAGGCGATCAAGGATGCCGAGGGCGGGCCGAAACGCGAGCGCCTTGGCACCTGCATCCGAGAGCGTGGTGATCTCGCTAAAGTTAATCATGAGGCTCCAACTGCGGAGCGGGCCGCGCAACTGACCACGCTTGCCGCCGAGCGGGAGGACGCGCTGGCAAGGACCGCCGGCGATCTGATGCTCCAGCTTTATCAGGCAGGCTCGAAGGTTGTGGAAACCGAACAGTGGGAGGATCCGCATCTTTGCCCGCTTTGCGATGGGACGGGAACTCACAGCCTGCGGGACCACATTGCCTCCAAGCTCTCCGAGTTCGAGGCCTTGGATAAGGCGGCTACGGCGCTGGCGACGGAATGGAGCGAGTCCGGGTGGACTGAGCTTCTTCAACTGGAATCCACGATGGAGCCCACCGCCGAAAAACGCCTGCTCGCCGCCCGGCATACCCGAGCCGCCGCTGGCTCGATCACCAAGGCGGAAGCCGAGGCGTTGGTGGAACATCTTGCGGCGCTGCGCGCCAAGGCTGGCGAGATCGATGCGCAGTTGGCAGCAGAGCAGGCCCATCTCGAGAAAGAATTGCCGCCGTCGTCGGTCGAGGTGACCAAGAAAGTGGAGACCGCGCGGCGGTTGCAGGATAGCTGGAATAAGCTCGAGCGATCCCGGAATGTGATTGCGGAAGAAGCCGCAAGAGACGCCTGTGTCGATCGGGTTCGTGACTTTCTTGTTGATGCATCCAAGACCTTCGCGACGGCGGAGGCAGGTATGAGCAAGGCGCGCCTTGCTAGAGTCGAGCCCGTCTTCAAGGACTATTTCAAGAAGATGTCGTTTCACGGCGTCGAGCCGGGGGTTTCCAAGAAGGCAGATAGCGAGGAACTGCGCATCGGCCTTACCCAATTCTACGGGCTAACGAACGTCTCACCTCAGGCGCTTCTCTCCGAGAGCTTCCGCAACGCCTTCGCGATCTCGCTCTATCTGGCGGCCGCGTCTCTCTACGGCGGACTGCCGAAATTCGTGGTTCTCGATGATGTGACGTCCAGCTTCGACGCCGGGCACCAGCACTTTCTCGTTGAACTCATCAGAACCACCTTCGCGAGGCCTGGAAACGCGACAGGACCGCAGGTGATCCTGTTGAGCCACGACACGATGCTCGAAAAGCTGTTCAACAAGCACAGCGGTTCGGGAACGTGGTGGCACCAGCGCCTCGAAGGATCGCCGCAGGTTGCCGTCCTGCCGCAGGCTGGAGCGGTCAACAAGGTGCGCGACCGCACCATTTCGATGCTTCAAGCCGGTCAGGTCGACTCCGCAAAGGAAGGCGTGCGGCAGTATTTGGAATATCGATTGAGCGATCTTATCAGCAAGCTTCGGATCCCGGTGCCGGTGGACATCGCCTTCAACGACGACAAGCAATTGTCGAGTGAATTCCTCAAGGCCATTGAGGCGGCCGTCAAACTGCACAAGGCCGGCAACAGCCTCGAACTCGACGCGGCCCAGCAAGCCGGTTTGAACACCAATATGGTGACGATCGTTGGAAACTTCCTAAGCCATTGGGGCACCGGCCAGGCAGCGGCATTCTCCGGCCCATCCCTGCTCGGCGTAATGCAGGCGATCGATGACTATTGCGATTGCTTCACCTTCGAGCCCACGCCTGGCTCGGCCAGGATTTACTACAAGTCACTATCGCAACGACAGTAGACACGCTTCTGCCACCGCTGATTGCCGATGCTTATCGCGTTCATGAGTCTACACAGGCGGTGTTTCTGCACGCCCGACAAGCTTTGCCTGCTCATACCGATCCGGTCTCATGCGGCCCCCGCCTAGTCTAAACGGCAGCTAAAACTTTACAGTGGGCCATCGAACGGCAATTTGGGTTGATTGTGTCTGGCAACAAGGTGAGGTCTCACTCCATTGTGCGGAGAAATTAGGACTAACGTCTTCGCCTCGTTTCTTACTTCTTTCAAACACTGGAGGCTAGGTTTGAACCAGGATCAGAAAAGCGTAGCCGATCAAGATATTTCAGATATTTCGAAAATTCTCGCCGACCGGTATCGTGCCGGCGTCGATGGCCGAACCCATTGGCTGACCTATCACCTTAACAAAGCTCGCGTAACGGATTTTGGCGAAGCGCTCATGTGCGCTTTGGCTTCCTGCGAGTATCGATTACCTGGTTTGGGCGAACGCCTTGTCGATGAGCTGATCGGTACGGGGTACACCCCTGCGGCGCAGAACCCTGGGGCATGGAGAGCGGGCTTCCAGCAACTGCTGCAGAAGTTCGCCGAAATCTTGGTGCTTAGGGTGTTGCTCGAAGCACCTTGGCCCGCAGGCGCACAATTCCAGCATGAACCAGCCAATCCCACCACCGGTCGTCGGCCAGAACTCGCCGTTGAACTCGCAGAGCGTGTCTATCTATTCGAGGTCAAATGCCCCTCCCTCGTCGATCATCAGGCAGCACGGGGAGCGAATCCGCGACAGATCCCCGCCCGTTCCAAACTGGGAGATACCCTTCGCGCGAACCCGAACCCGAACGAGCCCGTCACTTGGCCGCGTGACAACGTCCTGAAGGATTTTCTCGAAAGCGCCGATGACAAGTTCTCGGGCTTCTCCGCAAAGGAGACGATTGGTGTGCTCGTCGTTTTCTGGGACGCCTATATGTATGAACCCATTTCGGCTCTAACCTACCCGCAATCAGGTCTACTGACCGAGCACTCCTTTTATCAGTTTAATAGTGTGCGTGTTCCGTTCGATTCTGTCGACGGGGTGATCATCATGAATCATCTCGCAGTGCTCCATGCCGGCGCGCAGGAGCGGGGTCACGCGCACAGGCCTGGCTTTTTTCGGCTCGATCATGTTAATGGAGGCCTGCCGAACGTCTGGTGTCAGAATATCGGCGGCACGCAGCTCGATGCTTTCCTGATGGAAGCGCTCGACGCCATTCCCATTGAAGACGCTAAGCAGGTTGATTATCAGCCTCACGAGTTCATTGTGTGGATCAACCTACCCGATTGATCGAAGGAATCCCCACGGGCCATTATCTTCCACTAGCAGGGGTCGCCTTAGACTCGCGTACCCTAGTCGCGATCCTACCCACGTTGCGAACGTCTATAATGGGGCAGTTGAACGAACGTCGGCTTTCCCAGTTTCCGGACCAGAACCGGACAGTTCGCTCACGGCCCGATATAAGCCATTCCCGAGGGCAAGTAGTTGCCCCTATACTGAAATTCAGCGCGAACTTATCGGCCAAATAACGGGGTCGGCGGTTCGTATCCGTTCAAGGCGTTCACATCTAACGCGCCGAAAGCGCCACTGCGGCGGTCGCTGGTTTAAGAGTGGCCCCGCGCGCCGGGGGCTGTCGGTCCCGGTTCCCGGCCTTTTGCCGGCGCTATGCTGAACCTCCTGCGGCAACCCTTTTAACCGGTCTTGCGGGAGGCGAACGGCTTTTGCGGTTCCCGCTACAGCTGGTATGCCCATTCACATCTTGGGCGCTGCTGCCCGACGACCCAAGAGCTGCCACTGCGTGAAACCGCTCGATTCTAAGCCTTGGTCGCCAGGTTGGCGGAAATCGCACACCCACCAACACGGTTGATCTGCCGATCATGCCGTGTTTTGAAGGTGGCACATTGGCGCCGGGGATTTGACAACAGGAATGGCAGAACAGTTCGATATGTTTTCGGAAGAGGCTTCGCGCGATCGGGTGATCACGCGTGCCGCCTCCGGCGTCGTCAAGCTCGAACAACCTACCATCCCCATGAATGAAGAGGACATGGTTCGGTATCTGTCGGAGACAGGTCGATATCGGATCTTGCGGCAACTCGTGCCGCGCGCAATCGCGCCATTCCCACGCCCGGAGTACTCCCTCAAGGGCATCATTCTCGATACCGAGACCACGGGCCTCAATGCGCGCAAGGATGAGATCGTCGAGATTGGCGTGATCGCTTTCACGTTCGATGCCAAAGGAAACATGGGTGACGTCACCGGGATATACGGTGGACTTCAGCAGCCGAGCGTTTCGATTCCTTCCGACATCACCAAGCTCACCGGCATCACCGACGAGATGGTGGCCGGACAATCGATCGATATGGCTGCTTTAAAGTCGCTGATCGAACCAGCGGATCTGGTGATCGCCCACAATGCCGGTTTCGACCGGCCATTCTGTGAGGCATTTTCTCAGCTGTTTTCTGGCAAGGCCTGGGCGTGCTCCAACTCCGAGATCGACTGGTCGTCGCGTGGCTATGAAGGGACCAAGCTCGGCTACCTGATCGGGCAGACGGGCTACTTCCATGACGGTCATCGCGCGGTCGACGACTGTTTCGCGCTCCTGGAGGTCCTCGCCCGAGAGGCTGGTGGATCGGCTTCCACCGCGTTCGCGGAACTCTACGAAGCAAGCCAACGGTCGCGTGTCCGGATATTCGCGGAAAACAGCCCCTTCGACATGAAGGATCATTTGAAGGGGCGAGGCTATCGCTGGTGTGACGGAAGCGATGGCCGCCCGAAGTCCTGGTGGATCGAGGTGGGCGAGGAAGCGCTCGATGATGAGCTTCGCTATCTCAGGGCCGAAATCTACCGCTATCCAGACGCCGATCCTCCAATCAAACGCCTCACCGCCTTCGACCGGTTCCGGGCCTGATAGCCCCCTTCAGCTCATCTCTGATTGGACCCATGCCTTGAGCGCATGGCCGACCTGAGACCTTGTGTCTTATCGATGAGCGCCCAAGAGCCTATATTCCAACCATCGAAACGACGTCGGAACTGAAGCAAGGTTGCTGGCGTCAAGAGACCTCACGAAAGGGGATCATCATGAACGTAGCACGCTCTTTCAATAACTGGCGCAAGTATCGTCAGACCGTTACCGAACTCGGCCGCATGAGCTCGCGCGAACTGCAGGACCTCGGTATCAATCGCGCCGACATCCACAGCGTCGCTCGCCAGTCGGTCGCTCGTTAAGCGACTTTTTCCTGCCCATGCCTATTGAATCTACGCCCGCTGATGACGCGGGCGTTTCTGTATCTGGCCTGGCACGAAGCACTGAGTTAGGGGGTACTTTTGCCAGGAAGATGACGAGCATTTTCGCATAGCTGCACTGCAGCAAAGTCTATTTAATGTGCGGCGAGAATGGGTATCTTGGTTTCATCGAAGCGATGCACCTCCTCCCGCAGAGCTTCGAATTCAGACGGCCCACTCCTCCTCCCAGGGGCGTCTGTCGGAACGGCGGCACTCCTCCTCCCAGTCGCTGTTCGGTTCTTTTCGAAAAGCCTGCCGCACCTCCTCCCGCGGCAGGCTTTTTCGTTTTCAGGACCGCCGTCTCAGAGTTCGAGAGCGAGCTGCGGTTCCTGGCCGCTCTCTTCGGTGTTCAGCGATGACAAGGTGATCCCAAGCAGCCGCACCGGATGTTTGAACGGGAACACCGAGGCGAGCAGGGTCTCTGCTATCTCCAGGATCATCTCGATGTCCGAAACGGACCCTGACACTGTTCTGCTGCGTGTCGCCTGACTGAAATCCGAATATTTGATTTTGACGGTGATCGTCTTTCCCGTGATGTCATGGGCCTCGCAATAGCGCCAGACCTTCTCGGCCAATGGCCGCAACTCGGCTTTGGCAAGATCGAGATTGCCGATGTCCTCAACGAACGTGTCTTCGGCGCCAACAGACTTTCGAATGCGATCGGGTCTCACCCGGCGTTCATCGATCCCACGGGCAATGCCGTAAAAATACGGGCCGGACTTGCCGAAGTGCTGCTGAAGGAAGGCCAGTGATTTCGATTTGAGATCGAGCCCCGTCTCGATTCCATGCCGTTTCATCCGCTCGGCCGTCGCCGGCCCCACGCCATGGAATTTCTTGACGGGGAGGGCCTCGACAAAACCCGGGCCGTTCTTTGGCGTGATGACGGCCTGGCCGTTTGGCTTGTTCAGGTCGCTCGCCATTTTGGCCAGGAACTTGTTGTAGGAAATGCCCGCCGACGCATTGAGGCCGGTGACCGCCTTGATCTTCGCACGGATCTCCAGCGCAATCTCGGTGGCGATCTCCATGCCCTTCAAATTCTCGGTGACATCGAGATAGGCCTCATCCAGTGACAGCGGCTCGATCAAAGGTGTGTACTCGGCAAAGATTTCCCGGATCTGCTGCGAGACCTGCCGATAGACGTCGAAGCGCGGCGGCACAAAAATCAGATCCGGGCATTTGCGCTTGGCGGTGACCGACGGCATGGCCGAATGCACACCAAAGACACGCGCTTCGTAGCTTGCGGCGGCCACAACGCCGCGTGCCGCCGATCCACCGACCGCCAATGGTCGCCCGCGCAGGTCCGGATTGTCGCGCTGCTCGACCGACGCATAAAATGCGTCCATGTCCACATGGATGATTTTGCGCACGGGTTGCACGCCACCCATTCCGTCAGTTTTCAGGCGGTAAACCGGCATTTCGTGAACGGGCATCTGACTGCACTGGTCGTGCTGAGTGCTGGTGATCACAGCAACAGACCTTCTTCGTCCGGCTTCGGTTTGGCCTGTGGCGGCACGATCACCAGCATATTGCCCGGTAGCGGACGTTGTAGGTGGCGGGCTTCATCCCACGGTGCTGTCAGCCAGGTGTCGACCTCTTCCGGCGTGGTCAGAATCGACGGCATAGCCTTTTCATGGATGGGAGAGACGACCTCGTTCGGCGATGTCGTCAGAAATCCGAACAGCTCGTATTCCTGCTCGCCATCCCTGACTTTGCGCACGCCCTTCCACGGCGTCCAGAAGCCGGCGAAAAACATCAGCGGCCGATCTTCGCTGCCCGCGAACCAGGCATTAGGCACCCGTCCGCCCTCAATCTTGCTGGCTGGATCCGGTTCGGCAAAAGACGTGAACGGAACCACGCAGCGGCTGGTTGGTCCGAGCCAGCGCCGCCAGTGCGGCGAACTTACATTGCGGATATTGGTGACGCCCGGATCGTAGTTTTTCACATAAGCTGGCGGCGAGGGCATTCCCCAGGTCGCCCGGGCAATCTCGCGCTGTCCGTCCTCGGCAACGCGGACAATCGGCGCCTGATAACCTGGATAAACATCGAATGAGGCTTCATTCCAGCCGGCTCGATCCCGGAACGCCTTTGTATATTGCAGAACCGCGTCACGCGTGGTCGTCACATTATAGAGATTACACACTACCAGTCCTCCTATCCAATGCGTGTCAAGGCGAAGTTTCCGACTCTTTCGGAATGCAACCAAGCTTTGAGAGCTCCAGCGATCACGTGGGCTTTTGCAGCTCAAGAACTACGGCCGCCTCCAGCAAACAGGGAAATCCCGTCCCGCATCTATCCTGGCCGTCAGAACAATGCATCTTGTCGCAACCCATCGCCATGCGCCGGCGCAGATCCACAAAACGCATGCTGGCGCCGAACTGTTTCACCAAAGCCTTGCGATCAAGCTCACGCTGTTGCCCGCACGGTTTGCATTCGACGGTAATCACCGGTCCCTTGAAATCTCTAAGCGTCAGCAGGTCGGGCATATTTCTATTTTCTCATCTACGATATTTTTCGTCACATTCAGCATCGAATTGAATCTGCTTGATGAATCGATTGAGCAACAGCCGTCTCGTGATGCCGGCTGCAGTCCACCCGATTCTTGCCCGTTGACTCATCGCTGTTTAAAGAACAAAAACAGAACATATCAGCTTTTCTTGGCTATGCAAATGCACTCTTGACGTTGGAAACCGATGCCAATCACTGCCGCCAACCCCGTCATTTCCGAGCTTCAGGACCGCATCCGGCGGCTTGAAGGCGGAGCTGCGCGCAAGGGCGAGGTGCTGTCGTTCGGAATTGCCGAGATCGACGCAAAGCTACCCGGTGGTGGGCTGGCCCGCGGCGCCCTGCATGAGGTGGCCGGTGGTGGCGCCGATGCCGTACATGGCGCGGCCGCCGCTCTGTTTGTCGCCGGAATCGTTGCGCGCACCAAAGGCGACATCCTCTGGTGTCTGACACGGCCGGATCTGTTTGCGCCGGCATTGGCACAGGCGGGCCTTCACCATGATCGGGTGATCTATGTCGAGGCCGACCGGGAAGAGGACGTGCTCACGAATTTCGAAGAAGGACTGCGTTTCGGCGGGCTTGGCGCCGTCGTTGCCGAGCTCGTACGTCTGCCGATGACCGCCTCACGGCGGCTGCAGCTGGCCGCCGAAGCTTCAGGAACGATTGGCATTGCGCTTAGACGATGGAGGCGCCCGACAGAGGCCGCTGATTTCGGGCAGCCGACGGCGGCCACGACACGATGGCGCATCAGCGTCCTGCCTTCCGAACCGCTTCCCGTGCCGGGCATCGGGCGGGCGCGGTGGCTGGCGGAATTGATCAGAGCAAGGGCGGGAGAAGCCGCAGAATTTGAAATAGGTGCCTGCGATGCCACGGGTCGTATCAGTCTTTCTCCCCACGCTCGCGACGGACAGGATCAGGCGCGCCGATCCCAGAATTTCGGCTGAAACACCTGTTGTGGTTGTTTCCCGCAGTGGATCAAAACGCACCGTCTCTGCAATCGACGCTGCGGCCTTCAAGGCCGGCGTCCGCATCGGCATGCCCGCCGCCAAAGCCCAGGCGATGATATCCGGCCTGCACATAGTCGATGCCGATCCGGGCGGCGACGCCTTGGCGATCGAGCGCCTAGCGCTGTGGATGCTGCGCCAATATACGCCGATTGTTGCCGTGGATCTTCCCGACGGGATAGTCATGGACACGGAAGGTGCCGACCATCTGCGCGGCGGCGAATTGCCAATGCTGACCGGTCTGGTCAACGCCTTGCGCGACCGCGGCCTTCAAGCACGTGGCGCCATCGCCGACACCTGGGGCAGCGCCCATGGCATTGCCCGTGCCACGCGGCGCGAGGTGATCATCGTCCCGGTTGGTGAGACCGCCAGAGCCGTCGTCAACTTGCCGATTTCCAGCCTTCGTCTGCCTCCTGACATCATCGGCGGCCTCGCCGTGCTCGGGTTTCGCACCGTCGGCGAACTGTCGGCAACGCCGCGGGCGCCTTTGGCGCTGCGTTTTGGGCCGGAGGTCGGCCGCCGGCTCGATCAGATGTTCGGGCGACTTGCTGAACCGATCGACCCCATTCGCACCGCGGACCTGATCGAGGTGGTCCGGTCGTTCTCCGAGCCGATCGGAGCGGCCGAAACCATCGCCAAATATATTGGCAAGCTGGTGGTCGAACTCTGCGCCGCTTTGGAGACGCGCGGGCAGGGCGTTCGCCGCGCCGATCTGATTGTCTACCGCGTCGACAACACCTTGCAGTCCCTGCGTGCCGGCACGGCAAAGCCGGTGCGCGATATCCCCCATCTGACAAAGCTTCTCTGTTCCAGCATCGAGAGGATCGATCCCGGTTTCGGTATCGAAAAGCTGTCCCTTACTGCTACCATGATCGAGCCGTTCGAAGAAAAGCAGTCGATCTCCTCACTGGTCGAAGAAACCATCGTCGATGTCACACCGCTGCTCGACAGTTTTGGAAATCGCGGCCAACGCATGTACCGGCTGGCGCCGGTTGAAAGCGATGTTCCGGAGCGCAATGTCGGGCGCGTTTCTCCCATTGCCGCAAAACTCGGTCAGGCCTGGCCAACCCGCTGGCCCCGGCCAAGCCGGATGCTGGCGCACCCGGAACGGATCGAGGTGATTGCGCTCACGCCCGACCATCCACCAGCATCCATGACGTGGCGGGGAAAACGCCGGCGCATCAAACGTGGTGACGGGCCGGAACGGGTGTTCGGCGAGTGGTGGGTGCGTTCCTCCGAGATGGAAGCGGTCAGGGACTATTATTCCGTCGAGGACGAGGACGGCAATCGCTTCTGGGTCTATCGCTCCGGCGATGGCGTAGATCCCGCGACCGGAACGGCCAAATGGTTCCTGCACGGGATCTATGGCTGATGCGCTACGCCGAGCTCCAGGTCACCAGTCATTTTTCCTTTTTGCGCGGTGCGTCAGGCTGCGATGAGCTGTTCACTACCGCCAAGGCACTCGGCATCGAGGCACTTGGTATCGTTGATCGCAACAGCCTCGCCGGGATTGTACGCGCCTGGGAAGCGGCGAAGGAAACCGGTGTCCGCCTCGTCGTCGGCTGCAGGCTCGATCTGACGGACGGCATGTCAATACTGGTTTACCCGATAGACCGGGCTGCCTATTCGAGGCTTTGTCGGCTTCTGTCGCTCGGCAAAGAGCGGGGCGGCAAGGGCAATTGCATCCTCGATCTGTCGGATGTCGCCCTTTATGCAGAGGGACTGCTCGCCATCCTGATCCCCGACGAGGCTGATGATGCCTGCGCTGTCCAGCTGCGAAAAGTGAGGGATATCTTTGGCGACCGCGCCTACATGGCACTGACGCTGCGCCGGCGTCCGAACGATCAGCTGCGCCTGCATGGGCTCAACACGCTGGCGATCCGGCACAAGGTTCGGCCTGTTGTTACCAACGACGTGCTGTTTCACGAGCCGGGCAGGCGACAGCTGCAGGATGTCGTCACCTGCATTCGACATCGCACGACCATCGACCAGGCCGGATTCTTGCGTGAACGGCACGCCGATCGCTTTCTAAAACCGCCCGAGGAGATGCACCGGCTGTTCAGCCGCTATCCGGAGGCGCTCGCCCGTACCCGCGAGATTGTCGACCGCTGTCGCTTCGACATGAGCGAGCTGACATACCAATATCCGGAGGAAGCGATCATCCCCGGGCTGACGGCGCAGCAGTCGCTGGAGAAATTTACCTGGGAGGGCGTGCGCGATCGCTACCCCGAGGGTGTTCCGGATGATGTGGTGAAGACCCTCAACCATGAACTCGATCTGATCCGCAAACTCGACTACGCGCCGTATTTCCTGACCGTCTACAGCATCGTCCGCTTTGCGCGATCTCAGGATATTCTCTGCCAGGGTCGGGGAAGTGCTGCCAATTCCGCCGTCTGTTATGTGCTGGGGATCACGGCAATCGATCCGGCCGCCAACGATCTGTTGTTTGAGCGCTTTATTTCGGAAGAGCGCAACGAGCCGCCCGATATCGACGTCGATTTTGAACATGCCAGGCGCGAAGAGGTCATCCAGTGGATCTACAAGACCTACGGCCGGCAGAAGGCTGCCCTCTGCGCGACCGTCACCCGCTACCGCGCCAAGGGCGCCCTTCGCGATGTCGGCAAGGTGCTCGGCCTGCCCGAAGACATGATCACGGCGCTGTCGGCCAGCGTCTGGGGCTGGAGCAAGGAGGGCGTCGGCGAAAAGCAGGTCAGCGAGTTGAATATGAACATGTCCGATCGCCGCCTGCGGCTGACAATCGAGCTGGCGCAGCAGTTGATGGGGGCTCCGCGTCATTTGGGCCAGCACCCCGGCGGTTTCGTCCTGACCAATGACCGCCTCGACGAATTGGTGCCGATCGAGCAGGCCCGCATGGAGGACCGCCAAACGATCGAATGGGACAAGGACGATATCGAGGCGCTCAAGTTCATGAAGGTCGATGTGCTGGCCTTGGGCATGCTGACTTGCATGGCCAAGGGTTTTGCCCTTCTGGAAGAGCACAAGGCAGTGAAGCTGGATCTGGCGACAATCGAGCAGGAAGACCCGGCGACCTATGCGATGATCCGAAAGGCCGACACGCTCGGCACTTTCCAGATCGAGTCCCGCGCGCAGATGTCGATGTTGCCGCGGCTGAAACCCCAGACCTATTATGACCTGGTGATCCAGGTGGCGATCGTTCGTCCCGGTCCGATCCAGGGGGATATGGTCCATCCATACTTGAGACGGCGCGAGGGCAAGGAGGCAGTGGTTTATCCGAAGCCGGAACTGGAGGCCGTGCTTGGCAAGACGCTGGGCGTGCCGCTGTTTCAGGAGAGCGCGATGAAGGTGGCGATCGTCTGTGCCGGTTTTACCGCCGGCGAGGCCGACGCACTCAGACGCTCGATGGCGACGTTCAAGTTCACCGGCGGGGTCAGCAAGTTCAAGGACAAGCTTGTCCAGGGCATGGTGAAAAACGGCTACACTGAAGAGTTTGCCGAAAAGACCTTCTCGCAACTTGAGGGTTTTGGCTCCTATGGCTTTCCGGAGAGCCATGCTGCGTCCTTTGCCCTGATCGCCTACGCCTCCTCCTATATCAAATGCCACTATCCGGATGTGTTCTGTGCCGCCCTCATCAATGCGCAACCGATGGGGTTCTACGCGCCGGCGCAGATTGTTTCGGATGCTCGGGCCCACGGCGTTGCGATCCGGCCGGTCTGCATCAATCGTTCGCGGTGGGATTGCACGCTCGAAGAGATCAGGGGATCCGATGACCATGCCGTGCGGCTCGGTATGCGCTTGGTAAAGGGGCTGCCTGAACAGGATGCGGCAAAAATCGCGGTGGCGCGTGGCGAGGATCCGTTCGTTTCCGTCGACGATCTGTGGCGGCGTGCCGGCGTTTCGTCGGCCTCTCTGGTCAAGCTCGCCGAAGCCGATGCGTTCCGGCCCTCTCTCAAACTTGAAAGACGCGATGCGCTATGGGCGATCAAGGCCTTGCGCGATGAACCGCTTCCACTATTCGCTGCTGCTGCCGATCGTGAGCGGGCGGTGATTGCCGAACAGCAGGAACCGGACGTGACGCTTCGGCAGATGACGGAGGGCGCCAATGTCGTTGAGGACTACGGGCATACGGGTGTCACTCTACGAGCCCATCCGGTCAGTTTCCTGCGGGAGGATCTCGGCCGCCGAAACATCGTCACCTGCGCCGAGGCGACAACGGCTCGTGACGGGCGATGGTTGATGACCGCTGGCCTCGTCCTCGTCCGACAGAAGCCAGGTAGTGCCAAGGGCGTGATGTTCATGACTATCGAGGATGAAACAGGTGTCGCCAACGTTGTCGTCTGGCCAAGCCTGTTCGAAAAGCAGCGTCGCGTCGTGCTCGGATCCTCAATGATGGCGATCAACGGCAAGATCCAGCGCGAGGGCGGCGTCGTGCATCTGGTGGCGCAACGGATGTTCGATCTGACCACAGATCTGGCAAGCCTTGGCGAGCGGGATGGTTTCCGCCTGCCGTCAGGCCGGGGCGATGAGTTTGCCCATGGTTCACCAGGCAGCCCGGATAGCCGCGAGCGGCCGTCTATGGGTGTGAAGTCGAGGGATTTGTTCGTCCCCGATCTCCATATCGACACGCTGAAAGTGAAGAGCAGGAATTTTCACTGAAAAATGCTCAAACCGGGCGTGTCGAGGGAGCGCATGCACCTCAAAAACCGCTTTGATCCTCAGGCGTAGAGACTTGGGATGCGGCGGCAATAGTTTTCGGCGTTGCCTTCGGAAAAGGGTGAGCTGGAACTGGAAGCGAAGCGAGGCGCGCTTCTGTCTCCGGCGAGACGTGACAGCGCAGACCTGAGACTGGCCCGATGCCATACCGGGCAAAGTAAGGCCTTATGAGGTCGTAGCCACGCTGGTCGCCTGACTGAAAGTGACGGAAAATCCAGTAGGCGATCAAATCCGCCATCTGAATCAGGCGCGATGCCTTCGAATCCAGAAAAAGCGGGACTTCAGCAAAGTTGCGAAGTTGGCCGTTGGCATGCCCCACGTGCTTAAACACATGAGAAAGGGTTTGGATTTTCTCCTCATAGTTGCTCTTGTCGAGGATGACCAAGCCGCGCTGGGGGTTCTTTTTCTTATAAAGCGTCTTCAGATAGTCATCAAAACACGAAGCCACCTCTTCGAAGCTCCGAGCCAGAATATCGTTCGGAGAGAAGAGCTTCTTTTCGATGACGCAGGCATAGACCTTCAACTGCAATTGCTTGTCTGCCAGTAGCGACAGGATATCGACGACGGCTTGAACTCTGTCGTTGGGAGGCACACCTTTCCAGGTACCGTTGCCCGAGCGCATTGGGTTTCCATGGAACTCGATTTCTCGAGGATTGGTCGAGCTGAAGCGCGCCGCTACAGGATCTATCTGGGCTTCCAGCCAATGCGTTTGGCGCTCGAATATGCTAAAGCCTGCAAGGACAAAGAAGTCGGAGCTTGGATCATGCGAGTGACCAGACTCGTCGAGATATAGTAGATGCAACGAATCCCCCTGAAACGAAAAAGCGGACCGCATGCGGTCCGCTCCAATTCGGTAAGCCGAGTGAAACAATCGTTCAACGCACCGACGGATCAGCGCTCTCGACTATGCTCAATATATATCGGTTACGCGTCGGCTTTTCAAGAGGCGGCTCCGCATGGCTCACAATCGCAGACGTCCAGCATTTGCGGCCTCACCTCGTCTGTGATCCGCCTCCAGCAGTTATGGGCATCGAGTCTGACCTGATGACCGGATCGAAAAGAAGATAGCATCAGGTACCCGAAGGCTACAAAAAGTTCCGCATCAGCACGATCGTTGTTTGTCGAAGGCAGGTCCATCGAGGCGTCCCAATCCCGCTCTTGATGGATGGCTTCCTGGTCCGGCCCCGGATCTCCGTCGATCAACCCGCTGACGGGGTCCGCTAGCAAGCTGCCGCCGCTTCGGCTTTGCCTTCGCGGTGATCGCGACCGGTTCCGGACACTGACGGGAGCCATCGAGCGGGAATGGCCCGCTCCAAAGATGGAGCCTCAGATGAACACCGATCTTTCTCTTGCGCAAAACCACGCCTTCCAGCTTTCCCGCACCCTGATGGTTCCGGTCACACTGTTCAGGTCCGGCGACGAGTTCGGCGTTCTGCCGAGCGACGAACTCGACGATGAAGACGATCTGGAGATCGTGCATGAATTTCATCCCTGGCCGGCTCATTGAGCCGGCATTTTCCTCTCCTTGATGCCGCTTGCGCGCGGCAGGCGACAAGGGAAGCTTCGCCGCGCCGTGGCACCGACAGGAGGTGCCAAGCTGCAGATCAGCAGGTTGCCATGGCGCGCCCTTGCCTCCTTTGCTCTTCGCGGACCGCCGGGAACGGTCCGCAAATTGCGGGAAGAATGGATCTGGAGAGAAGGGCGGCGCCAAGAGCGCCGGGAAAATAATGGAGAAACAGAAACTGGAAGAACTTCGGGACCGTGTCCCGTGCGCAGCCGTGTTGGAACAGTCTGGCTTTTCCATCGATGTCAAGGAAAGCACCCGCAAGGCAGTAAAATACCGGCGCGGTGCGGAAATCGTCATCGTCATCCATGAGGGGCGGGGATGGTTTGATCCACTGTCCGACGCGAAAGGCGATGTCTTCGGTCTCATGGAGCATCTGGACGGCGTGACCTTTGTCGAAGCGCTCAATCGGGTGGCGGATCTCGTCGGGGTCATCGCCAGGGATCCTGTCTGGTCTCGTGCGGTCCAAAAGCCCGCTTATAGCACATCCGTCCCGGAACGCTGGACCTCACGACGTAAGCCGTGGCAGGGATCCATGACTTGGCGCTATCTGCACACCGAGCGCCGCCTGCCGGTAACCATCATTCAAGAGGCCATCCGAAGGGACGCTCTTAGAGAAGGCCCTTATGGCAGCATGTGGGCCGCGCATGTCGATGGCGATGGCGCTGTCACCGGCTGGGAGGAGCGCGGTCCCGACTGGCGCGGCTTTTCGACAAGCGGTTCTAAAATCCTGTTTCGCCTTGGTTCCTCCGACGCCTTGCGTCTTTGCGTCACCGAAGCGGCGATCGACGCCATGAGCCTTGCGGCATTCGAGGGACTTCGCGAGGGGAGCGTCTATCTCAGCACCGGCGGTGGTTGGTCGCCCGCGACGGACGCCGCGGTCCGTAAGCTGGCCGCGCGTCGCGGTGCTGTTCTGGTCGCGGCTACGGACGCCAATAGCCAAGGCGAGACCTTTGCCGGCCGCCTCCGTGAGATCGCTGATGAGGTGGGCCGTGACTGGCTGCGCCTGAAGCCGCCGGCCGAGGACTGGAATGAAGCGCTGAAAGCGCGGGAGAAAGAAAAGAGGGAGAGAAGAATGGACACAAGCCGAGGCCTGCCGCAGTCGCGCCGCCCGCATCAAGGATGAAGCTGCGCCCGGCTTTGCCGGCCCTTGACCCGGGCGGAACACGCTGCGGCTTGAGGGGAGGGGTCAAGAAGGACTGAAGAGGATGGTGAGGCAGGGCAGCGCCGCACTTCGGTTCGGACAGGGCCAAAGGAGCCGCCAATGAGCACCCCTTCCGCAATCCGTAAAGTCTACCAGGGCATCACTGAGCGCCATCAGATGTTCCGAATGTTCGATCGGCATGCACAGCGTCCTCACCGTTTCGAGGGTAACGCGAGCGCGCTTTATGCTGGCGAGTGGTTTGAAATCACCGAGCGTGCACATGATTACATGTACGAGATCCTGCCGCCGTTGTGGATCCGGGGCTCGATGTTCGCAATGCGGGAATTCCTGATCGGATCCGTCACATCGGTATTTTTTGCGTTGCGGATCGACGGGGTCATTCGTTACTTCCATAGCTATTGTGATCTCTCCGACCGTGGGTCTGTGGAAGACATGCGACTGGCGATCATCGAGCGGGAGACGCGCCCGGTGAGAGCGATGACGCGGGACGAACGCCTCGAGCACATCTGGAGCGCCACGGCGGACGCCTATCGCGGCTATTCCGATGAAACTGCCGCGCAGTATCTGCCGGGCCAGCGCGTCATCGCTCTCTACACAGGGGCTGGAGCTACCAGGTTAAAGCTTCTCGACGACCTGACCGACGACGAGATCGCCACCAAACTGCCCGTCCAACTGCGCCGTATTCCCGATGCGGCAGCCGCAGCGTGAGGGGATGGGCGCCATGCTGTCCTTTCCGATTGAATCCGTGCGGGCGGTGATCGCCCGCGGTCGCGCCGATGCAGAAGCCAATGGCGGCTCTCGCAATCCCCACTATGGCCTTCAGCCCGGGCGCGACGAACGGCCAGGTCTATGGCTGGTCGGTGACCACGGTGTTTACTTGTGCTCGAACGGTGCATTGCCGGATGGCGAAAAGCCGTTCGTCGCTTACGCACTCGAATGCGATCCTCGCACGAACGACGACTGGTTCGAGGTCAAACGTAAGACCTTCGGGGGAGATGACGGCGTCGAATTCATCGATGCCGAGCAACTGGAGGCGATGATCGCTGCCACCCCCAATGCGAGGCACCTCGGCATCACCTTCGATGATGACTCGATGGAGCTCTTCATCATCGAGTGGTCGTAACGTCCCCGCCGCAGCGGGATCTTCAACATCAATCAGCGTCCGTTCGCCGCCGAACTCCACCGGCGGAACGATGACGCGCGCTTTCACAAGGAGTTTGTATCGTGAGCAACGATCCCTTCACGCTCGACATGTTCGGTAGTTCTGCACTCTCTTCAGGGCTTGGCCTTGGCGTCACTGCCTTCGGCGACTTTTCGCCTGCAGCCGCAAATGACGACGATCCGGAACCCACGCCGCCGGCGCCGGCACCTGCCACGCCGGTCGCTGGCACTCCCATTCGGCGGGTAGGACTTCAGGCAAACTTCTATCTTGAGGGTGATCGCGGCTTACCTCCGTCCTGGAAGGATCGCGCCCGCGCCAATGTTGCGGCCATCATTGTCGCCAATAACATCTCCAAGCAGGACCGCCCAGCAACCCCCAAGGAGCAAGCGCAGCTGATCCGTTTCACCGGCTTTGGCGCCGGCGAGTTGGCCAATGGCATGTTCCGTAGGCCGGGCGAGGGCGATTTCCGTAACGGCTGGAACAATCTAGGATCCTCGCTGGAGAACGCAGTCTCCGAAGCAGACTATGCATCGCTCGCCCGCTGCACGCAGTATGCGCATTTCACGCCAGAGTTCATTATCCTGGCGATCTGGGCCGGCATCCAGAGGTTTGGCTGGCGCGGCGGCCGCGTGCTGGAACCAGGCATCGGCACGGGCCTGTTCCCCGCGCTGATGCCAGAAGCGTTTCGAAACAGCAGCTACGTCACCGGCGTCGAGCTCGATCCCGTCACCGCGCGGATCGTCAAGCTGCTGCAGCCGAAGGCCCGGATCATCGAGGGCGACTTTTCCCGCACCGACCTTGCTCCGATCTACGATCTCGCCGTCGGCAATCCGCCCTTCTCCGATCGCACCGTCCGCTCAGACCGAAACTATCGGTCGCTCGGCCTGCGCCTGCACGACTACTTCATCGCCCGGTCTATCGATCTGCTGAAGCCGGGCGCGCTGGCCGCGTTCGTTACTTCCCATGGCACCATGGACAAGGCCGATACGACGGCGCGGGGGCATATCGCCAAGTCCGCCGACCTGATCGCGGCGGTCCGCCTGCCCGAGGGCAGCTTTCGCCGGGACGCCGGCACTGATGTCGTCGTCGACATCCTGTTCTTCCGCAAGCGCAAGCCCGGTGAGCCGCAGGGGGATCAGACCTGGCTCGACGTTGACGAGGTTCGCCCCGAAACGGAGGACGAAAGTGCGATCCGCGTCAACAGGTGGTTTGCCCGGCACCCCGGCTTTGTGCTTGGCACCCATGCGCTGACGTCTGGACCGTTCGGCGAAGTCTATACCTGCTTGCCGCGCGCTGGAGAGGATCTGGAAGCCGCCCTTGCCACTGCGATCGATCTTCTCCCGGCCGATCTCTATGACGGCGAGCCGACGCCGATCGACATCGATCTGGAGGACGAGCTCGGCGAAATCGTTGATCTGCAGCCGAGGGACAGAGCTATCCGCGAGGGCAGCTTCTTCATCGACCGGTCGAAGGGCCTGATGCAGATGCTGGATGGAGCTGCCGTGCCTGTGACGGTGCGAAAGCGTCATACAGGGGATGGGATCTCGGAAAAGCGTGTCCGGATCATTTCGAAGCTGATCCCGATCCGTGACGCCGTGCGCGAGGTGCTGAAGGCCCAGGAAACCGACCGGCCATGGCGCGATCTTCAGGTCCGGCTTCGCATAGCCTGGTCGAGTTTCGTGCGCGATTTCGGGCCGATCAACCACACGACCGTCTCCATCCAGGAGGATGCCGAGACTGGCGAGGTGAAGGAAACCCATCGGCAGCCGAACCTCGCACCTTTCCGCGACGATCCCGACTGCTGGCTGGTCGCCTCGATCGAGGACTATGATCTGGAGACCGACATGGCGAAGCCAGGTCCGATATTCGCAACCCGCGTGATCGCTCCGCCGGTGTCGCCTGTCATCACCAATGCGGCTGATGCGCTGGCCGTCGTACTCAACGAGCGCGGCCATGTCGATCTCGATCATATCGCCGAACTCCTGCATCTCGATGCTTCCACCGTTATCGCCGAGCTCGGCGACGAAGTGTTCCGCGATCCTGCCGATGGATCCTGGCAGACGGCAGATGCCTATCTCTCCGGCACGGTGCGCACCAAGCTCGCCGCAGCACAAGCGGCAGCCGAGCTCGATACGGCCTATGAGCGCAACGTGCGGACGCTTCAGGATGTGCAGCCGGCCGATCTGCGACCATCGGACATCACCGCCCGTCTCGGTGCGCCTTGGATCCCAGCCACCGATGTCGTCGCCTTCGTCAAGGAGACGATGGAGGCCGATATCCGCATCCATCATATGCCGGAGCTCGGCTCCTGGACGGTCGAGGCGCGGCAGCTCGGCTACTCGGCGGCGGGCACATCCGAATGGGGCACGAGCCGGCGGCATGCCGGGGAATTGCTGGCCGATGCGTTGAACAGCCGGGTCCCGCAGATCTTCGACGTGTTCAAGGACGCCGATGGCGAGCGTCGGGTGCTCAATGTCGTCGATACCGAGGCGGCGCGCGACAAGCTGCAGAGGATCAAGCAGGCATTCCAGGACTGGGTCTGGACCGATCCCGATCGCACCGACCGACTGGCGCGGGATTACAACGATCGCTTCAACAACATCGCGCCGCGAAAATTCGACGGCTCGCATCTGAAACTTTCCGGCGCCTCAGGCGCCTTTGTTCTTTATGGCCACCAGAAACGCGGCATCTGGCGGATCATCGCCGATGGCTCGACCTACCTTGCTCATGCCGTCGGTGCCGGCAAGACCATGACCATGGCGGCAGCGATCATGGAACAGCGCCGTCTCGGCCTAATCGCCAAGGCGATGCTCGTCGTTCCCGGCCATTGCCTGGCGCAGGCGGCCCGCGAGTTCTTGGCGCTCTATCCGAACGCGCGCATCCTGGTCGCCGACGAGACCAACTTCACCAAGGACAAGCGCGCGAGGTTTCTGTCGCGGGCAGCGACCGCGACCTGGGATGCGATCATCATCACCCATTCGGCGTTTCGCTTCATCTCCGTACCATCGGCCTTCGAACAACAGATGATCCAGGACGAATTGCAGCTTTACGAGGATTTGCTGACCAAAGTCGACAGCGAGGACCGCGTCTCGCGCAAGCGGCTCGAGCGGCTGAAGGAAGGCTTGCAGGAGCGGCTACAGGGCCTAGCGACCCGCAAGGACGACCTGCTCACGATCTCGGAGATCGGCGTCGATCAGATCGTCGTCGATGAGGCGCAGGAGTTCCGGAAATTGTCCTTCGCCACCAATATGTCGACGCTGAAAGGCATCGACCCGAACGGCTCGCAGCGCGCCTGGGATCTCTATGTGAAGTCCCGCTATATCGAGATGAGGAATCCCGGTCGGTCGCTGGTTCTCGCCTCCGGCACACCGATCACCAACACGCTCGGCGAGATGTTCTCGATCCAGCGCCTGCTCGGCCATGCTGCCCTTGCCGAACGCGGGCTCCACGAGTTCGATGCCTGGGCCTCCTGCTTCGGTGACACGACGACCGAACTCGAGATCCAGCCATCCGGCAAATACAAGCCGGTCAGCCGCTTTGCCTCCTTCGTTAATGTGCCGGAACTGATCGCGATGTTCCGCTCGTTCGCCGATGTCGTGATGCCGGAGGATCTCCGGAAATATGTGAAGGTGCCCAACATCTCGACCGGCCGCCGTCAGATCCTGACGGCCAAGCCGACGGCTCTGTTCAAGACCTATCAGCAGATGCTCGATACCAGGATCAAGGCGATCGAGCAGCGCGAAGGTCCCGCCAAGCCGGGCGACGACATCCTGCTCTCGGTCATCACCGATGGACGCCATGCGGCGATCGACCTCCGTTTCGTCATGCCGGGGACCGACAACGAAGAGGACAACAAGCTCAATCTGCTCGTTCGCAACGCCCACAGGATCTGGCAGGAGACCGGCGAAACCATCTATCGTCGCCCCGACGGCAAGGACTTCGACCTGCCGGGCGCCGCACAGATGATCTTCTCCGATCTCGGCACGATCAATGTCGAAAAGTCCCGCGGATTCTCGGCCTATCGCTTCATTCGCGATGAGCTGATCCGGCTCGGTGTGCCCTCCTCGCAAATCGCCTTCATGCAGGACTACAAGAAGACCGAAGCCAAGCAGCGACTGTTCGGCGATATCAAGGCAGGCAAGGTGCGGTTTCTGATCGGTTCGTCAGAGACCATGGGCACCGGCGTTAATGCCCAACTCCGGCTGAAGGCACTCCACCATCTCGATGTGCCATGGTTGCCATCGCAGATCGAGCAACGCGAGGGCCGAATCGTCCGCCAGGGCAATCAGCATGACGAGGTCGATATCTTTGCCTACGCCACGGAAGGCTCGCTGGACGCCTCTATGTGGCAGAACAATGAGCGCAAGGCGCGATTCATTGCCGCCGCCCTTTCAGGCGACACGTCGATCCGGCGGCTGGAGGACATCGGCGAAGGAGCTGCCAACCAGTTCGCGATGGCCAAGGCCATCGCCTCCGGCGACGAGCGGCTGATGCAGAAGGCCGGACTGGAGGCCGACATCGCGAGGCTTGAACGATTGCGTGCTGCCCACGAAGACGATCAATATGCCGTTCGTCGGCAGATGCGTGATGCAGAGCGAGAGATCGAGGTCTCGACCCGGCGTATCGCCGAGATCGGCCAGGATATCGCGCGGCTTAAGCCGACAGGCGGCGAGGCCTTCAGCATGACGGTGCTCGGCGAGAGCCATGCTGAGAGAAAGGAAGCGGGTCGCGCGCTGATGAAAAAGATCCTGACGCTTCTGCAGTTGCGGCAAGAGGGCGAGGTGCATATGGGGACGATTGGTGGCTTCGACCTTGTCTATGAGGGTGAGCGCCTCGGCAAAGGCGATGGTTATCGTTATGAGACGCTGCTTCAGCGCACCGGCGCCGATTACGAAATCGATCTGGCGATCACCGTCACACCGCTCGGCGCCATATCACGCTTGGAACACGCTCTCAGCGGCTTCTATGTGGAACAGAACCAGTATCGCCGGCGGCTTGAAGAGGCCGAGCGGCGATTGGTGTCATACCGGTCCCGAGACGGAGGCGCTTTCGCGTTCGCAGACGACCTCAAGGAAAAGCGGCTGAAGTTGGGGGCAATCGAGGCTCAGCTGGCGGAAGGTCTGGACAACGTGACCGTCGCGGCAGCTGCATAGCTGCGTTGCACAATAAATGTTTTCCAGTTGGTCAAAATTCGGGCATAGTGCCTTCAGCTGATGCAGATGACGGTCACCTCCCAGTTCCGTCGCAGCAGCTGTTCCCCTCTGGAGGTTTTAGATCTCCACACTTCATGGGCCGCGGTTTTCCGGAGGCCCATTTTTTTATTCTCCGTTCGCCTCGTTGGACGAATCCGGGAGGTTTATGCCGAAACGACTTATGCGCGGGTCCCGCCGCTCGGCAGATCGAAGCGCAATTATCGCAAGGTACCGTTCGCGCATGGTCCTCATATCGATTTCTCCGCGAATCCATTCCTCCGAAAGGTCTAGGAAAGCAGGATCCGTGTCGATCGGCACACCATGCACCCGTGCCCGGTCAATCGCACGCTTTGCGATGGCTCTCCGGGTCTCGGGATCTGTGCTCATGCGGTTTAGTCCTGCATTCATGATGAACGGCGAGATCTATCAGGCGGCAAATTGAATCACGACTTGAAACTGCCTTTCGTCAACAATATCTGAGCATCACTTCCCGATGAGACGATGTCCTGCTCGCTGCAATCGCCGCGGCGTTTGAGATTGTCCCGGGATACAGAAGAAGGCGCTCCCCTCACGGGTCGAGCGCCTTTTTTGTATCGGAGGCGTCCGCTGAGGAGGTGCTGCATCTTGACCGCAACCGCTTTGCGGATGAGATCTGCAGCAAAACACATCGCAGGGACACATGCCATTTTTTCTGGTGACGCAGACATCGCTGGTCGAAGCTCGAGACGAGCAGGAGGCCGCTCAAACGGGCGTCGACCGCCTTCGCTCCGGAGGACAGGTCACCGTTTCGGTGAAATCGGATGAAACAACGATCACGCACGTCGTTGTCGCCGCAATGGTCGAGGAGCCCCTCCCGATCTCGCCCCCCGAAGCCGTCAATCCACCGCATTCTGCAATTGCTATCCCAGAAGCGGTTTCTGTCGCACCGGAAAGCAGGAAACTGATCTTGAAGCGCATGCTCGCCGATGGCCTGGCTCTTCTTGGGCGCCGAACCTAGTCCCATCCTCGGAGTATGGCGGCCGCCGGCATTCTCCGGTCGTCGAGCGGTTGGCACGAACTGAGAAATGAGAATTTGAGAAAAGAGGAAAGCAGCAAGGATGAACCGGTCGCAGATCGGTCCTCCTGTCGGCGCTAGCGCTCAACCGCCGCCTGCGCCATCCCGGCTGATTGTCCTTCGCAGGGCCGTTAGCCCCGCTTGCCCTTCCCAGCAGGGATGCTCGGCCGCAGTTGCGGCAGTCCGGCCGCTCGGCGGTCCGGGAGGTGTCTTCGAAGAAAGGAAGACAGGAAGGGCTGGCAAAGCGCCGGTCTGGAACCCTCTAGACAAGGACAAATCCCATGCAGATCATGAAAGTTGACCCGCGCGCGCTCAAGGAAAATCCCGACCGGATGCGCCAAACGAAGTCGTCGCCGCAGGCCGATGCGCTGATGCTGGCGACCATTAAGGCCGTTGGCATCGTCCAGCCACCGGTGGTCGCCCCCGAAACGGATGGCGGAAACGGGTACATCATCGACGCTGGGCATCGCCGCGTGCGGCTCGCCATTGCCGCCGGACTGGAAGAAATCGAAATCCTCGTCGTGGATGCCGCTAACGATAATCCTCGTTCTTGGGGCGCCATGCGTTCGATGGTTGAGAACTCCGCGCGAGAGCCTCTTAACCCGGTCGATCAGTGGCGGGGCATCGAACGTCTCGTTGCTCTCGGCTGGACCGAGGAAGCGATCGCGGTCGCTCTTGCGCTTCCCGTCCGCCAGATCCGCAAGTTGCGCCTGCTCGCCAATGTCTTGCCTGCGATGCTTGAGCAGATGGCGCTCGGCGACATGCCGTCCGAGCAACAGCTGCGGATCATCGCGGCCGCGGGGCAGGTGGAGCAGAAGGAGGTCTGGAAGGCGCATAAGCCGAAGAAGGACGACACCGCTCCGTGGTGGCAGATCGCGTCCGCGCTCACCAAGAAGCGCATGTACGCAAGGGATGCAAGTTTCGGTGACGATCTGGCCCAGGCCTACGGCATCGAATGGGTCGAGGACCTCTTCGCACCCGCCGACCAGGACGGACGCTATACCACAAATGTCGAGGGGTTCCTCGGCGGCCAACACGAGTGGATGACCAGAAACCTGCCGAAGCGCGGCGCCATCGTCGAGGTCAACAGCTGGGGCCAGCCGGAGCTGCCGAAGAAGGCAGCCCAAGTCTACGGGAAACCCTCCAAGTCCGATCACACCGCGCTTTACCTCGATCGCGACGGCAAGGTCCAGACGTTGCATTACCGCATGCCGGAAGCGGCCAAGCCGAAGGCAACCGGCAGGGAAGGAATCACCGAGAGCGGCGAAGGTGTCGGTGCAATTGATGTTTCAAAGCCTCGCCCTGATGTCACCCAAAAGGGCCATGACATGATCGGCGATTTCCGCACTGACGCTTTGCACGACGCGCTTGGCCGCGCGCCGATAGAGGACGACATGCTTATGGCGCTGCTGGTGCTGGCCTTCGCCGGGCAGAACGTCCGTGTCGACTCCGGTGCGGATGGGACCTTCTACGGCGGCAAGCGCTTTTCGCGCCATGCTGGCTCTCTGTTCGACGAGCATGGCAAGCTCGCCTTCGACCAGGACACGCTTCGTGTTGCCGTTCGCTCCGTGCTGATCGACGTTCTGTCGTGCCGCCGGGGCATGTCGAACAGCGGCATGGTGTCCCGTATTGCAGGTGAGGCAATCGGCGCCGACGAGTTCTTGCCGAACATGGGTTCGGAGGAGTTCCTCCTGTGCCTGTCGCGCCAGGCGCTGGAGGCGTCTTGCGCCGAGGCATCGGTGCAGCCGCGGCCAAAGGTTCGGGAGACCCGCGCAGCGCTCGTCGAGCATTTCGCGAGCGAGCACTTCGTCCATGCGTCGGCCCGCTTCGCGCCACCTGCCGACGAGTTACTCGATTGGATCCGAGCAAGCTCCCCCACCGATACCCTTGGCACGGCCTCGCACGACGACGACGGCGGCCAAGCCGACGACCCTGCTGAGGAGCAGGACGGGCAGATCGATGAGGCTGCGGATCTGGACGATCTACAGGATCCGGATTTGTCTGACGACGGAGAGCACGACGATGACTTCGATCAGCGAGCGGCAGCATGACCGCCGCCTGCCAGTCGAACATGGCAGCACCCACCCCCGATTTTCGGGGGTAGCGTTCAACTCCAGTGCGGACGGCTTCGTCGTCAATCTCACGCACCATGCTGAAAACGACTGGCCATCCTTCTTCATCGGCTGCCGAAGCCGGGGGATGTGACATGATCGACATTCGCGCTTCGAAACCGCTGGCGAAAGCAATCGGCGCCCGGCGAGAGACCCAGCGGCATCTGGACGTCTGACCCGGTAGATTACAGCGCGCGCGGGAAGGCAGGCGATGACGATGAAGGCCCGGAGCCGGGCGCGTCGCCGATCAGGTCCACGTATTTGCCACCAGGAGCTCGTTGACCGCCTCACCTTCGAGCGTTGGATCGAAATCGACATGATCCACCACAGGCTGGCGATGCAAGAAACCGTCATCGGCGAACTGCAGCATTGCGATTAGCGACCTCCGCATCATCCGGCGACATAGGCAGACCCGGATAAGAAGCCGCTGGTGCTGAACATCCGGCTTTGATGTCGTCGGCATGGTGGGCTTGGCCATAAACTGTTCCTTCCCGCTAGAGCCAGATATCGGGCCGTGCCGGACTGCCCTTCTTGTTCGCTGCGGTCTGAACCGGCGGCCGGGCGTTTCAAGGCCGCTGTCGCGCCGCGGAGCGGCCGATTCAGCCTCACAGCGCGAGAGCAGGCGCGCGGTCTGCTCAGGTCAAAACCTGCTGGCCCGCAAACCTGCCCTGCTTGTTCAGCCGGACCGGACCTCTGAAGCCGCCCGTCCTTTGCCGGTTCTTGAGTACCCGCATCGAAGGGCAGACCGGCACAGGCCGGAACCGCTTCGGTAGCCAAGGAAGGAACTGATATGGCCAAGCCCGCAACTCTCAACCGCTCCAACGCACGGGTCTCGCAACTCCGCAAAGGCGCAACCCTCGAAATGGTTCGCCTCTCGTGCCCCGACGCCTCCCAGGCACTTAAGATCGCTGAAAGCTTCGGCACAGCGGTTGTCGACAGCGATGGCATCCGCAGTCTGCACGAGCGGCTGATCGTCGACACCGCCGACAGCCTTTCCGAAGGGCTCGGCGAAAAGGCAATGCAGATCCATCTGCAGCGCATTGTCGGAGCCTTCGTCGGATCGGCGCACGGCGCCGGCCAGTTCTACTCCCGCGCCGTCACCGAAGCGCGCGACGCAACGGCCAAGGCCTCCAACGATGCCCGCGACGAGGATCTCGACGGTCCGGTTGGCTATGACAGCGCCGCGCAGCGTAAGCGGGAATTCGCGGCCGACATGGGCATCCAGTCCCATGCGCTGCGGATGGCAGCCGAGGGCGCGGTGGCGGCCTACGAGCAGGTTGTCGGCGAGACCTGGAAACCCTTCGACCGACCGGTCGAGAACCCGGGCGCATCGCTCGACCGCAAGGCGGCCGAGGCTCAGATGGCGGCACTCGGATGACACACTTGGCGGGGATCACACCTCGCCATTTCCCTCTTTTCAGGCTGGCGCCAACAGGCGCCGGCCTTTTTCATGTCGAGAACGACTCTGGAGACGCCCCAATCGCGGCCCGTCCCGCTCGGCGGTCCTGCAGGAGCCGGGCGCCCATGCAACGGCTCCGCCGTCCTCCACGCTGTTACGGCCTTCGGTGCATTGGCCACACCAACGGCCCCTGACTTCAGACCTCCGTGACGGACCGCGATAGGCGCGGCCTTAAGAAAAGGAGAGAGAAGTCATGACAAAGAAACCAGAAGCGGACCGATTGGAGATCTACACGCGGATCACCGATCGGATCGTCGAGGATCTGGAAAAGGGCGTCCGCCCCTGGATGAAACCGTGGAGCCCCTCCAACATCGGTGGCCGGATCACCCGGCCGCTGCGCCATAACGGCCTTCCTTATTCAGGCGTGAACGTTCTGCTCCTGTGGTCGGAGCAGATGTCACGTGGCTTCGCCTCATCAATGTGGATGACCTTCAAGCAGGCGCTCGATCTGGGCGGAGCCGTGCGCAAGGGCGAGATTGGCTCGACTGTCGTCTTCGCCAGTCGTTTCACCAAGTCGGAATCGGACGGAAACGGCAACGAGGTCGACCGGGAGATTCCGTTCCTGAAGGCGTATGCGGTGTTCAACGTGGAGCAAATCGACGGTTTGCCCGTCAGCTATTATGCGCCGTCCGCCCAGGTCTTTGATCCGGTCGAGCGGATCGACAGCGCCGATCGCTTCTTCCGAAATACCGGTGCGGTCATTCGGCAAGGCGGCAATCAGGCCTATTATTCCCCGGTCATGGACTATATTCGGATGCCGCCGTTCGAGGCATTTCGCGATGCTGCCGGATACGCGGCTGTCCTCAGTCATGAGGCAACCCACTGGACGGCTGCGGAGCATCGCGTGGGACGTGACCTGTCGCGCTATGCGAAGGACCGGACCGAGCGGGCACGGGAGGAACTCATCGCCGAGCTAGGCAGTTGCTTCCTCTGCGCCGATCTTGGCATCGCACCGGAGCTCGAACCTCGGCCAGATCACGCATCCTATCTGCAGTCGTGGTTGTCGGTTTTGGCCAACGACAAGCGGGCGATTTTTCAGGCGGCGGCCCATGCGCAGCGCGCTGTTAGCTTCCTGCATTCGCTGCAGCCGGAAGCGGATGTGAAAGCTGCCGCCTGAGGTTCAAGCGCGGTCGTCACCACCGGTGGCGGCCCCGTAGTCGATATCCGGCTGGTCCCTATGCAATTGTTGTTGGAGACCTTGTGCAATGTCAGCATCCAGCCTTCCCCAGATCGACGGTTTTGCAGTGTCGGGCTTGGGTTTGCGGGACGGTTTGCGTTCGACGATGAACGGCTTGGTCTGCTGACGCATTGATCCTCCAGGCAGCGATTCGCGAGGGCAACGATATCGCACCGGGCGCAGTCAGCAAGCGGGCCAATGTTAGCTGAAACGCTTGTCCCCTGATGAAGCAGACGATGAGAGCGGTCCCGGCGCGCGTGGCGCGGGATGGCCTCGTACCCAAGGCAAATGCAGCGGAATGCCATCGCCATATCCCTTCCCGTCAGAGTTTCTAGCGACCCATCCGCGGGCTCGATGAGGCATGTCTGACCGGAGACCGGCTGCGCCTAGATCGTCTTCCCGCAACGGCCACCACCACTTTTCTTACCCCTGCCGGCTTAGCCGCCATTCCTCTCCGACTAACAAAAGTGGCAGTTGCCGCCCTCCACTTTGTTCCGGCCCAATCGCCACCCCAACGCGCAAGCGCGTTGGGGACCCCGGCTGGGTGCGGTCCGATCGTCACCGGTCTTTGCGACAGCCATCGAGGCCGCGATGGGCGCGGCCCGACACGAGAAAAGGAATACGACAATGGCAACTATCGGCACCTTCACCTCCACCGAAAACGGCTTCACCGGCTCCATTCGTACTCTCGCCCTAAACGTCAAAGCCCGCATCGCACGGGTCGATAACCCCTCCGACAAGGGCCCGCAGTTCCGCGTCTACGCCGGTAGCGTAGAGCTAGGCGCCGCCTGGCAGAAGACCTCCGAGCAAGGCCGCGACTACCTCTCGGTCAAGCTCGACGATCCGAGCTTCCCGGCCCCTATCTACGCAACGCTCGCCGAGGTCGAAGGCGAAGACGGCCTCCAGCTCATCTGGTCCCGCCCGAACCGGGACTGATGAGATCACGGGCTCCGCCGCCGGCGGAGCCTTCTCCTCTACCGAGTAATCAAAGCCGGACCAGGCATTGAGCCAGGTCCGGCTTTTTGGTGCCATCCGGAGAGGATGGAGAACCTGCTCAGTATTCGGTGATGATGCCGACGGGACCGCCGTCGTCAAGGATGAGCGGTCCCCCCAATTTCGAGTTGGCAGCGGAGCCGCCAACACGAAATCGGCTCCCCCACTCCCCGGCGCTGCCGGTCGCCTGAGCGATCCCTGACATCGTCATTCCCTACCCGGCGCCGCTGATCGTCTTTCACATAGGAGATCGGACAATGACCTACGAACTCGAAAACCAGATCGAGGAACTGCGGGCTGAGATGAACACCGCCTGCGACGCGAACGAGGGGCGCCAGATTGCGGCGGAGCTGGAACTCGCTCTGGCCGAGCTTGCCGCCGTCGAGGCTGAGCAGGACGGTCGCGTCAGTGCGGTCCCTCCGTTCTAGGAGGCTTCCGTCTTGCAGCCAGACCCCTGGCGGCATAAATGCCTCAGCCGTTGAGCGCGTCCTTCACCGTCTTGCCCGGCGCAAACGTCAGCTTTTTTGAGGCGGCGATCTTGATGGTCGCACCGGTTGCGGGATTGCGGCCCTCACGCTCGGGTGTCTCCTTGATCTTGAACTTTCCGAAAGACGGGATCGACGTTTCCGAGCCAGCCTTTGCTGCCTCTGTAATCTGGCTGAAGACGCTTTCGACGATGGCCTTGGCCTGTGCCTTGGTCAGGTTCTGCTCGGATGCAATCTTGTCGGCGATTTCATTTGTGGTGGTCATGAAGGACAATCTCCTCTGCTTGTTTATGTCCTTCAGGTATGACGGCGACGATATGGCAGCTATAGGGCCTCCAATGCTGGAAGTGTTGCCAGACACGGGAAAACCACAGGAAACATGAGGTTTCGATTGTTCCAGACACATCAATCGGCGCAGCGGACGTCGCGATAGCCTCGGGCTCTCTTTGTGCGCTCGAGGCGAGACATAGCCGTGTTCGCGTCCTCTTGGCTATCGAAGGTTTCAATCATCGTCTGCCCGTTAGATCCGATACGTCCCCAGTTGCGGATGACGGAGGCGCCACCAAACAGGGTCGGTTGAATCGCGAGCATATAGAAGCGCCGCATATTCTGTGTAGCGTCGATACGGTGAAGATGTACCGGGCATGTTTCCTCGTTTTGCATGCCCGGATTCTCGCGTCTTCGCGAACCGGCGTCCAACGACTTCTATGAATCGGTACCGGATGATCGATTCATCTCGCTGATGCTTTTCCCTTCGAAATGAAAGGAGCGTGGGCGAGGCGGCTTTGCCGCACGGCTCTATGCGCTTGAGCGCACCGAACACGCCAGGCGATTTCGTCCCATGCGGGTTGCGATCCTCTCGCGGACCGGCTCGCCGCCGGCAGCAGATCGCAATCCTTCGAGCGCGCTCTCATTCCCCTTACTCTCCTTCACGATGAAACCTGTTCTGCCCGACACAGGCTTTTATGTCGTCACGTCGGAACCAGATCGCGCGACCGCATCTGAGCGGCGGATTGCCCGCGGTGAACACGGTCTGCTCGTCGCTGCGCATGCGCAGGACCTCGTGCGGCATGATCAGCGGCCGACGGCTGAGCTGCTTCGATCGCGATCGTGACGTTCCCTTCATACCGGTGGAGCGATTTGTCTGGTCGACCTCGACCGTGGTGTCGCCGCAGCGCTTCGAAATATAATCCGCCGTGTCCGGATCGTTGATCGCGGCGAACGAGATCCACGATGCGGATTCGAACCATTTGCTGGTCGCGTCACGCCCGCCATAGGCTTCGCGCATCTGGCCGATCGACTGGAAGATCATGGTGAGCGTTATGCCGTATTTCCGGCCGGCGTCGCGGGCCGTTTCGAGGATGCGCAGATAACCAAGGCGCGCGACCTCGTCGAGCAGGAAGAGCGTGCGTCCCTTGACCTTGCCGTTGCGATTGTAGATCGCGTTCAGCAGCGAGCCGATGACGACGCGCGCCAGACCAGGATGTGCCTCCAGCACCTTGAGATCGAGCGCGATGAATACGTCCGCGCCGCCTTCCGCGAGATCATCGGTCGAGAAACTGTCGCCCGACACAAGCGCCGCATAGTTCGGATAGGACATCCAATGCGTTTCCTTCACCGCATTGGCGTAGACGCCGGAAAAAGTTTCCGGCGTCATGTTGACGAAAACGGCAACATTCTCCTTCACGAAATCGGAGTCCGAACCTTCGTAAATGCGCGTCAGGCGCTCGCGGAGCTTTGGCTCTGGCTCCGAGAGGTTCGACCGGACCCGCCGCAGCGTCTGGTCTTTCTCGCCCGTATGCCCGGACAGGCAGACATCGGCGATCAGCGCCGTCAGGAGCTGCATGGCGGATGCGCGAAAGAAGTCGTCGCGGGCGGACGCGGCCCGTGCATTGTCGGTCATGATCCACGTCGCCACCGCGACGATGTCCTCTTCCTTCGTGTTGCCGTGGCGGCCGATCCAGTCGAGCGCATTGAACCCGATCGCAGGCGTGGCGGGATCGAGCACGATCACGTTGCGGCCGGACTTGCGCCGGTGATCGATGACCATCGGCGCAACTTCACTCGACGGGTCGAGCACCACAAGACCACCGCCCCACTTGAGCGCAGTCGGGATCGTGACGGATGTCGTCTTGAAACCGCCGGAACCTGCAAAGACGATCCCGTGCGACGAGCCGAAGGAACCGTCGAAACACAACAATGGTGACTTTCCGCCGGCTCCCCAGCTTTGTCTGTCATCGGCCCGGAACGGCATGGCCCCGACACTGTCGCGATCGACACGGTATCGCTCGCCAATGACGATGCCGCCGGTGTCGGGAAACAGTCTTGCAGCCTCGGGCAGTTTCATCCAGTCGGCCTCGCCATGGACGGCGCGTCGGCCGGTGATCCGCTTCGGCGAACTGGTCGCGAAGGCGGCATTGCCCCTGAGTGCAACACGCAGCGCGAACATGCCGCTGGTGAAGGCGGTGGCCGCACCCAGCATGGTTGCCGGATCGATATAGGTCAGAACCGATTGCCCTGCCGGGACACTGTTGGCAAAGCCGGCCAGGCGGAATGCCTCGCGGACGATGGCGACAGTGATCGCCAAGCTGTTGCCCGCGAGCACGCTCAGACCAGCCGCCCTGATATTGGCTGATCCGTTCGTGGCGAACAGGGCCATGATGCCGATGGCGGCCGCGATGACATAGGGCAAAGCGAGACCGGCTCGGCCCAGCATCAGCTTGGCCTGTGCCGATGTTCCGAGTGCTGCCAGCCAATGTTCCATTCCGGATGTCGCGAACATTGCGGTGAGCATGACCAGCATCGGCAGTATGAGAAGCATCAATCTATTCGCCGTCATCGCCGAATGCCTCAGCCCCGATCGCGATCAGGCGCGATTTTTCCCCCTCATTGCCTTTGATCCGCTGGCTTGCGTCGATCAGCATGCCGAGCAGCAGTGCGCGCTTCTCGTAGCGGAGGCCTGCCTTCACGATCAGGCCACCAAGCTCGATTTTCTCGCGCGTGTCCTTTTTGCGCGCGTCTGACGCCATGGATTTCGCCATTCGCTCAAGCCTCACTAGGCCCGCCCGCATCCGCGCCAGACGCGAGCGCCGCAGATGTTTCGTCGATGGTCCTGGTCCCCCCGGCTTGTTTTTTCCCAGCCGACCTTGCCTTTGCTGCGCGAAACATTTCGGCAATCTCCTCGAAAGCCGCCTGAAGCTCGCTTTCCTCGATCTCAACCTCACCAAGACCGGCTTTCAACGCAATCCTGCCGATGCGCTCGGCTTCACGGGTCTCTGCCTGCTTCAGCTGGTCCTGCAATCTGGCGATTTCTTCCCTGATCCTGGACGACGGTTTCTTCATTCCGGTTGCTCCTATGACGTCTGGGCGTTGCACTTGCGATGCCCAGATTCTCCCGCATGCCCTTGGGAGGGAATGTGCAGATCTGCACGTCGGCAAGGCCGACACTTTGGTGGATGATCCCGCCGTTCCGAAGGAGCGGCTTCCAAGGGCGCAATTATACGTCGCTGGCGCGAAGCCTTGCGTTGAGGCCTGAACGGCCTGGCCAGTTCCCGACGAACGAGGTTCGAACCAGGAGACTCACCGCCGTGGCCATCGCCCACTTCTCCGTCAGCATTGTCAGCCGTGGTGACGGCCGCAGTGCAGTGCTGTCGGCTGCCTACCGGCATTGTGCCAGGATGGAGTACGAGCGGGAGGCCCGCACCATCGACTACACCCGGAAAGAAGGGCTTCTGCACGAGGAGTTTGCTCTCCCGGCGGATGCCCCGAAATGGGTGCGGCTGCTGACAGCCGATCGTTCGATTGCCGGTGCTTCGGAAACCTTCTGGAACAAGGTCGAGGCTTTCGAAAAGCGCTCCGATGCCCAGCTTGCCAAGGACCTGACCATTGCTTTGCCGCTGGAGCTGACGGCAGAGCAGAACATTGCTCTGGTGCGGGATTTCGCGGAGCGGCAGATCCTGTCGAAGGGGATGGTGGCGGACTGGGTCTACCACGACAATCCCGGCAATCCGCACATCCACCTGATGACGACCCTGCGGCCGCTCACCGAGGACGGTTTCGGCCCGAAGAAGGTCGCGGTTCTCGGGGAGGATGGCCAGCCGCTGAGGACGAAAGCCGGAAAGATCGTGTACGAGCTCTGGGCCGGCGCGACGGATGATTTCAATGCCTTTCGTGACGCCTGGTTTGAGCGCCTCAACCATCACCTGGCGCTGAACGGGATCTCGCTGCGTGTCGATGGTCGATCCTACGAGAAGCAGGGCATCGATCTGGAGCCGACCATCCATCTCGGCGTCGGCGCCAAGGCAATCGAGCGCAAGGCGGAGAAGCAGGGCGTTCAGCCTGAGCTGGAACGGATCGAGCTGAACGATGCGCGGCGTGCCGAAAACACCCGCCGCATCCTTCGGACCCCTGGGATCGTGCTCGACCTGATCACGCGGGAGAAAAGCGTCTTCGGCGCCCGAGATGTTGCGAAGGTTTTGAACCGTTATGTCGACGATCAGTCCGTGTTCCAGCAGCTCCTGACACGGATCATCGAGAGCCCGGAGGTGCTGCGGCTTCAGCGCGAAACAATCGACTTCGCGACCGGGGAAAGAGTGCCGGCCCGTTACACGGCGCGCGCGCTGATCCGGCTAGAGGCGGAGATGGCGAGTCGGTCGGTCTGGCTCGCGGGAAGGGCGTCGCATAGCGTCTCGGACAAGGTGCTGGAGGCCACCTTCGCCCTTCATTCGCGTCTGTCGGAAGAACAGCGGACTGCTATCGAGCATGTTGCCGGTTCCGCGCGCATCGCGGCGGTGGTCGGCCGCGCAGGCGCGGGTAAGACCACCATGATGAAGGCGGCCCGCGAGGCGTGGGAACTGGCTGGATATCGGGTTGTTGGCGGTGCGCTTGCGGGCAAGGCAGCGGAAGGTCTGGAAAAGGAAGCGGGGATCCAGAGCCGAACGCTTGCCTCATGGGAGCTGCGCTGGAACCGCGGCCGCGACGTTCTGGACGACAAGACCATCTTCGTCATGGACGAGGCCGGCATGGTTGCCTCAAAACAGATGGCTGGGTTCATCGACGCCGTGGTCAAGGCAGGTGCGAAGATCGTGCTTATCGGGGATCCCGAACAGCTTCAACCGATCGAGGCGGGTGCTGCTTTCCGGGCGATCGTCGATCGCATCGGCTACGCCGAACTCGAAACCATCTATCGCCAGCGCCAGGACTGGATGCGCAAGGCGTCGCTCGATCTTGCGCGCGGCAATGTCGAGCGGGCGATTGTTGCATACCAGAGTGAAGGCAGCGTGCTCGGCGCGCGTCTCAAGTCTGAAGCCGTCGAGAGACTGATCGCCGACTGGAACCACGATTACGATCAGACGAAGACGACGCTGATCCTCGCCCATCTGCGCCGCGACGTGCGCATGCTCAATGTCATGGCACGCGAACAGCTGGTCGAGCGAGGCGTTGTCGGAGAGGGACACGTCTTCAAGACAGCCGACGGCCCCCGCCGTTTCGACGCCGGCGACCAGATCGTCTTCCTAAAGAACGAGGGATCGCTCGGCGTTAAGAATGGCATGATCGGTCATGTGGTAGAGGCGGCGGCGAACCGCATCGTTGCAACGGTGGGGGAGGGTGATCAGCGCCGGCAGGTAATTGTCGAACAGCGGTTCTACTGCAATCTCGACCACGGCTATGCCACCACGATCCACAAAGCCCAAGGCGCCACCGTCGACCGGGTGAAGGTGCTGGCTTCCCTTTCTCTGGATCGCCACCTGACCTATGTCGCGATGACGCGCCATCGGGAGGACCTTCAGGTCTATTTCGGTCGCCGCTCCTTTGAGATGAACGGGGGGCTGACGAAGATCCTGTCGCGGCGAAACGTGAAGGAAACGACCCTCGATTACGAGCGCGGCACGCTCTACCGCGAGGCGCTTCGCTTTGCCGAAAACCGAGGCCTGCATATCATGCAAGTGGCGCGGACGCTGCTGCGCGACCGGCTCGACTGGACGCTGCGCCAGAAAAGCAAGCTCACCGATCTCACCAACCGCCTTCGCCAGATCGGTGAACGTTTCGGCCTGCGGCAATCCCCGCCAACACAATCAGCCAAGGAGTCGAAACCCATGGTCGCCGGCATCACCCGGTTCGAGAATTCTGTTGCAGACACGGTTGAGCAAAAACTCGACGCCGATCTGGCGCTGAAGAAGCAATGGGAGGAGGTCTCGATCCGCTTCCGCTATGTCTTCGCTGATCCCGAGACGGCGTTTCGGGCGATGAACTTTGGTGCCGTGTTGGCCGACAGGGACACGGCGCGACAAATGCTGCAGAAGCTTGAGACCGAGCCGGCGTCGATCGGCCCGCTCAAGGGCAAGACCGGCATTCTTGCCAGCAAGACGGATCGCGAGGCGCGCCGCATCGCCGAGGTCAATGTGCCCGCAGTGAAACGCGACATCGAACGCTATCTGCAGATGCGAGAGAGCGTTGCACTGCGGCACGAGACCGAGGAAAGGGCGCTAAGGCAGCGCGTCTCGATCGACATTCCGGCGCTTTCACCTGAGGCACGCACCGTGCTCGAGCGCGTGCGCGATGCGATCGACCGCAACGATCTTCCCGCCGCCCTTGGATATGCGCTGAGCAACCGGGAGACGAAGCTGGAGATCGATGGGTTCAATAAGGCGGTGACTGAGAGGTTCGGCGAACGCACCCTGCTGACCAATGCCGCACGTGAGCCATCGGGCAAAACGTTCGACAAGCTCTCCGAGGGAATGCAGCCACAGGAGAAAGAGCGCCTGAAGGAAGCCTGGCCAGTCATGCGCACGGCCCAGCAGCTCGCTGCCCATGAGCGTACGACCGAGACCCTGCGGCAGGTCGAGGAATTGCGTCTCGCGCAGCGCCAGACTCCGGTTGTGAAACAATGAGGCGGCGCGGCGCGATGATGCTGCTGAGCGCGTCAATGGTGGCTGTCGCTTGCTTTATCACAGCGGCGTTTGTCGGCGGTTATAGGCTGAACCTGACGCCGAGCGAACCGGTCGGGCTCTGGCGTATCGAGAAACTCGATCGTCCGCTCGAGGCCGGAGATCTCGTCTTCATCTGCCCGCCCCCGACCGCAATATTCGAGGAGGCACGACGGCGAGGGTATCTCCGACGAGGCTTGTGCGCCGGTGGGTTCGCGCCGCTGATCAAGATGATCGCAGCACTTCCCGGACAGCATGTCGAAATCACGGATCACGTCGTGATCGACGGCGGTTCCCTTGCCGCATCTGTCGTCCGGA
>NZ_JAJNCZ010000012.1 GCF_021026345.1 Rhizobium sp. GN54
CGGCCTCGATCTGAAGGCGGACCAGACTGAGGACGGTCGCGGTTGGATCGAGATTCTCGACAAGGGCATGCTACTCACCCTGCGCGGTAAAACCGGATGGCGGGAGGTGGAAATCGGCCGAGGTTCCTCCGACGCGACGTGCCCGGTCGCGGCCGTCGAAACCTGGATCAAGTTCGCCAAGCTGGCTCATGGCCCCCTCTTCCGCAGGGTCACCGGACAAGGCAAATCCGTCGAAGCGGAGCGTCTCAATGACAAGGAGGTCGCACGGCTCGTCAAGCGCACCGCCGTAGCCGCCGGTGTTCGGGGCGATCTCAGCGAAATTGAACGCGCCTTCAAGTTCTCCGGCCATTCCCTTCGCGCGGGCTTGGCCTCTTCCGCCGAAGTCGACGAGCGTTACGTTCAGAAACAGCTCGGCCATGCTTCCGCAGAGATGACCCGCCGCTATCAACGCCGGCGAGACCGTTTCCGCGTGAATTTGACGAAGGCCTCAGGGCTTTAGCAGAAATTTTAATTTCGAAAATCTCGTTCGGCGCTTCCGGCAGAATTGGAGGCTAGAAGAACAAGTGTTGCGGCGCAAAATCGGGAAAAACTACGTCGCAGCTCAGAAGATCTCGATTGTCGCTCGGCCAAGGTTGGAGTGTTTGACTTGCTGCTCAAGGCCAGAGCATTCATAGGATGAGGTTGGAGCGCCTGTGAGGCAACTATTCAGCCACGAAGGACAACTGGGATGTACGATTATCAAGAAACTCAGAAGCGCTTGGGAAAAAGAGACTATTTTCCAAACTCGGGCACCGTCGCATACTTTGATCCACAGTCTCAAACGATCCATTTGAACGGTTTCAAGAAAGGCGATTTTGTCGCCGCTTTGCAGAAGCAGCAGCCAACGGCCGACTTTCGAAATATGTTCGGCACGATGATGCACGAGGCGACCCACTGGGCTGATCTGATTGGGACGCTCTGGGGAAGAACCCATCTCCGCTGTCTCTACGACTGCTATCGACTTCTGCCTCGTGTTAACGACCCAGGGGTAGAGACCGATCTTCATCGCTTTATCGACCTGCACGACCACGAGCGGAGGATGATGCATTCTCGATACTTCCGGACAGTTCATCCAAACCCGAAACCGCACGATCACAAGACGCCTTGGCGGCTTCAATTTACGGCTGGACGCGAATTCGATCCGGCAGGCAAACCGGATGAGAATCGACCAATCGTGTTTACGAGGTTTTTAGACAACAAGACGTCCGATCAAATCGCACGGCAGCCGATCGTGGCAGGGGCACTGCTCGAAATCAACGCCGTTTGGTCTGAAATGAGGACGAATCTTGAGCTCATGGGAGCCTTGGATAAGGACGAGTTTGCTGTCGAGCAGCGACTGTATGGTCAGCAAATCCTCAGATTTATGTATAATCCAGATCTCACGCTTTATACTGCGCCCGCCCACCTCTTAGCGCATTACTGCAGAATCTCGGACGTCCTGCTTGCTTACGAGTTGTCCTCCGCGCTAGCCCATATTGTGCTGAATCTCACGCCCGAGAGTTTCGAGGCGCTTTCTCCTCCTGAATCGATGTCCGACTGGGCCGAATTGTTCGCCGGATTTAAGAAAACCAGGGATTGTGGCTTCGCGTTCAAGGTTATCGCGTCCGTCACCGGTCGCTGGGAAGAAGGCATGAACAAGCAGGAATGGCTCGATACCGCCCTAAACCGGGCTGGTCTGCCTGAATCGCAAGAAATTCTCAGGCAAGCTATCCTGAAGATGGAAGAGTATTCGCCGGGGAATTTGAACACCTCGGTGAACATTGCCGAAAACTACCTCCTTGAAGTTGGGAAGAAGATTTTTGCAACGCGATCGCTTGGCGATACCGCAATCACGCATAGACGGATCATTGCAGAAGGCCTGCCGATCGTTCCTATGTTCGATCCGGAGGGTGACTTGATTGCGGTAAGTAAGACTTTCGACCTCGCGAAATTCTCGCCAGAAGATATGCATGCCCTGTCCGCAAGTTTGGTGACGCAGGCGAAACGGTTTAGGGAAGCCTGTAGGTAATACAAGGCAGTGCACCACGACTGCTATGTCGCTTTCAGCCGCCAGTTACCTATTCGTTGAGGCTGGGTCACCGGCGGAACTCCTGTCGAACCAGTACCGAAGGACCCCCAATCTTTCGGCTTGCCGCGCAGATCTATCACCTCGGTCTTTATCACTCATACTGTTGCTGCCCGCCACCGGGCCGCAGCCTGGCAACCGATGTATGATAATCTCTCCTGAGGCTTCTAATCGCCGGCGCACTGGTCCCTCAGATCTACTAGGAAAGCACACGTCTTGCGCCGGATGACCACTGGATGATGTTTCGGCTGCTTGGAGGTCGCTAGTACCCTATGCCCCAGGCGGAGGGTAGTCTGTGAAAGACAGCGGCTTTTTTTGCGCCTTTTCGTCGAAGGCACTGGGCTCGTAGAAGCTTTCGTGGGACGGATTGAACAGCAAGTCCTTCGGCAGATTGTTGAGCATTGAGAAGAACTCGACATATTCCTTCGACTTGGCCGCCAACGGAATGAGCCCGTTGTAAAACATCACAAGCAATTCGAAATCGGAGAACTGCGCACGCAAAATCCGGATATATCGCGTTTTGTCGACGTCACTCTCATTGATGAACCGGATGATATTGTAGAAGTACCGATAGTAGTGAGCCAGGTCATTCTGGCAGGATTCCCAGAGTTTATCATGCGCGGCGAGCGCCTTTCGGAGTTCATCGGGCGTGGGATCGGCATCATAGTAATCCTTCATTATGTCGCGGAAATGCTTGAAACAGTCCCTCCCCCGCAGCTGATTTTTGGACTGGCCACGATCGACATCCATCGAATTGACGATTGTGTTGTGTATCGAGAGCATCTGGAAGAACGTGTTCTCGAATTGCATCCGCTCGCTACTCAAACGGTCGTCCCGGCGTTGATCGCGAAGCTCCTTGGCATCATTCTTTGCTCCGTGGATCTCCCGTTGCTGCAGGATGATCGTAAAGAGGAGGGCCATGAAACTCAGGAAGGTCAAAGCAGGGTTGAGAACACCCCCCAGAAAATCGCCAAACGTTCCCCAGTTCTTGTCTGCCCAATCCCCATGGATTGCGACGACAAAGACGATCCCAATTAAGGCGAAGGCGACCGAAATAAGGAATGTGAACACGCCGCGTGAATCCCCTTCCTTAGGGTCGACCACTCGGTCAATCACGGTTGAGGTCCAAGCCAGGATCGAGCAGACGGCCACGGCGATTCCGACCGATAGCCAGATTTCCAAGTTGAATTCCGAGATCGGCCGATAAAGATAAGCGCCCACGCCGACCGCAATGAGGCCCGCCAACCACGCCAGAAATCGCATGCTACGCCCTTCGTTCTAAATTCGTCCAGGTTGGGAAAGGTTATCCGCGATCGTTCCCGATCCCAAGTGCATCCAAATAGGCCCGGCCGTCGTCAGTGAGATCAAACACCAGTTGCGCACCCATCATACGGGGTGTGACCAATCCGCGCTCGAGAAAGACCTTCATGACGCCTTTGTCCGGCCGCATCGATTGATCGTCAAGATCGAGGCGAGCAGGGAAGGTGTATGGGGGAAGCGTGACCTTCGATGACTTCGCGAGTTCAAGATAAAGAAGAAGCGCTCCTGAGTGGCGTTCACTCTCGGCGCTTTCAGGCTGGGCGTTCGAGGTCCACCATTCCAGGCGCAATGGCTGATCATTCGCCATAACCATCGAGATTGGCGGGCTGTCGCCTTTGTAGAGAGAACGCGCTAGGCGCGTTGCATATGCCGATCGTTGCCCAATCCTCATGACTTCCCCTTATATCCTTTGTAAGCATCACCCCGTGTGCAGGCTCACACGACGGCCTTGGTGTTTCTTTCGATCCAAAGAAAGGTGCGGATCTCAAGCAAACAAAGCAGGAGTATCAGGGAATTCTCCTCGGTCTGATAGTCCAAGTTGAAACCGTGAAGGACGGCGTTGCGGTTGAACCCGGTCTCCTGGCCCTTGTAGAGCCCACTAATGAATGCGTTGAAGTCACTGGCGTTGTCACCTAAAGAAAACAGCAGGCGGTTGCCCCAGATATCGCGAGGAATTGTGGGCCGCATAGTTTCCGAATGTTCAAGCCCCCCGATTTTGCGCAGTATGCCCTCCATCTGCGCAAACAATACAGGCACTGTAACGCTGTATCGTTTCTCGAAATGCACGGCGACCGCGTCCATCAAGATTTCACGGCGACCCGTAAACGGCTCGAGATTTTCACACGCATCCTGCAGGAGACCCTCGACGACCTTCCGCGTTGCGAACCGTCGATAGGCGTCGATGAAGAAGCTGGGCGCGAGTTTGCCCTCCTGCAGCAGTCCCACCGCGACTTCAACGTCACCCATGCGGACCGCGGAATGAAAAAAATACGATCCGGCGCTTTTGCAGAACTCCGATAATTGGCTGTCGAAACCCGAAAAGATGTTGGCGATGTCGTCCCGGAAATCGAAGGTAGCCGGCGCACCTGACGGGTGAAGTTCCGGATTGAGCGTGACAACCCGATTGCGCTCGTGACCCCAATGGCAAAGTTTGTATTTCCTGCCGGAATTGCACCAGCACGGATCGTTACGGCCAAGTTTAGCTTTCGACACCCACGCCTCCAACAAACAGATGGTTTAGATTTGAGATGCGAGAGGCGCCGTTAAGGAACGGGCCAAACCGCTGCGATCGACCGTAAACTCGCCCCGCCCTCGCCACTCTTTATGCCGTCGGATTTTTTTCCGTCAATATTACGGGGAATGTCTCGACCCTGTCGGACCACATCGCGATCGAGCTTTGGAGATCGGGCGTTTTTCTGTTTTGTGCGATCATCTCCTTTGTTGCCGGCGCGTCGGACTTAACACTCCCCATCCATGCAAGCCATCGGCGCGGGAATGGCACAATCCACGCTTACAGCGACTCGCGGAAGGTCTTCTGCTCGCCCTGCTTGGCGTTGCCGATCTCATGGTCCAGCTGGACTGGCGCGCAACGACACTCGTTGTCGGTCTGGCGTCTTAAGGGGCCAGATCGAGCATGTCTCGGGGACGGCTACCGATATTTGTTTCGAGATCGGTAGCGCCATCGACATGCTCCGGCGAAAGGAACGGTCGACTGAGGCTAAGCATAGTCTTTCAAAGCTGCTCTTCCACATAGATTTCATCCGCCCCTTAATGGTTGGTAGTCATGGGTGTGCTGATCTATAGCGCCGCCGGCGGATTATAGCTGATCAGGGCTGCGGCCATCCTCATCTTGATGGCACCCACCGGTTTCGCTCGGATGAGGCGGTTTCCGACATGGGTAAGCATCTCCCCACCTCACCGCAATCGCGGCAGGCGTCGATCCGTGCCGTTGCGGCCCACTCTTTCGAACCCTCCCCGCTATTTCAGAGGGCTCGGACGCCAGACCGCGTTTCGTGTCACCTCCAACCCCTCAGGAATAGCAAAGATCGGCGTCCCATCGCCGATAACCGGGCGCTCGTGGATATTAACCTCGTCAGCTAGTCGCTTCTTGTCGTCGTCAAGCAACCGCTCCCAAGCACTCAGCCTGAGGAACCAGTGATTGGTCCGGTTGATCATGAGTTGCTCGAAGAAACGGAAGAGACCAGCGCCGGTTTGTCCGGGTTTGAGGTCGTAAAGTCCTTTCTGCTGCAAGAGCGCTGCCAAGATGGCCTCGTCATCGATATGACTGAAGACCGCGAGAAGGCTGACGCCGGATCGGGGCATCACGAAATAGAAGATTGGAATCGGTGCGAAGGACAGGCCTATGTCATCGGCCCCCGACAACGCGAAATCGAGACACGTGGAGACCGCCCAGGTCTTGATGAACATCTGCGGGAAGCGGGCTGTGCTGTCACGATAGAAATCATCGACGGATGGCGCAAGTTCTTCGAAGGATTTGACGAACTCCCACTGGGCGCTTGCGCCATGACGGATGCGCCTCAATTCATTGGCGTCGTATTGGAACCGTTCCGCCGTCCTAAAGCCCGCGATGGCCGTCAACGGCTTGCCGGCCAGCCCTTCAAGGCGACGGCCAATCGCCACGTGCTGGTCGTGCACCATGGCGTCATAGCCGGCTTTCGAGGTTTCGTGGGCATGGTTGTGAACACGCCTTTCCCGGGAAAACGTCCGGCAGCATTGCAGGACCAAAGCACGCGGATCAGGCGTCCCGCTTGTGCTTTCGAGGTGCTTGAAGAGTTCCCGATCGTGGTCCCCACAGAAGCCTGGAAAGATCGAGGCCTTTTCAAAGGAAAGGTTCGTATCGATCCGGTCTCCAAAGGCCGGGTCGAATTTCGGGGTGACGACAACTCCGGCGCCCGGCCTCGGTCCTTCCGCGATGGCCTCGAGGCTGTTGCTTTTTTGAAGTGTATGGGAGCCGATCGCCTTGTGCTGGCACCCGGGATACATGCAAGGCCATCGGCCATTGCGCCACTTCAAACCCGCCCGTTGCTGAGCACCATGATAGGCTTTCAGTCCGAGATTGGTCATCTCTCGATCAAAATCAGAATCCTGTAGCAGGCGGGGCAGTAATTCATTGATCAAGAGGCTCATCCTTGGTTGACATGGATACTCGATAACGGGTGAACGTTCCCGCAACCTTAAGCGGAGGTGGCAGGCTGAGATTGTTACGGCGGCGATCTCCATACCGTTCGGCGCCATCGCGGCGGTCTCCCGCTCTTGTTCCTGCTCGACTTGTTCGACGGCTTGCTGACGCCGCCCCTAGCGCGCCCGCGAAAGGAGCGATCGCTCTGCTTGGCCCAGGTTGATCTCACACTTGAAGTTGCCAGCCGGAAACTGCGTCATGCTAAGGTATTTTTTTTATGAAATTCAAGTGTTTAAGAGCGCCAAGGCGGCCTGTCGCGTCAACTCACTCGCGTGGCCGCTGACGCGTTCGCCCTAACCTGAGCAAAGAGCATCGGCCCAAGCGAAAACTCCCCTCGCCTCGCCTTTGCGGTCAAATCTCGCAGATAACCGCCGGCCGAGTTGATATGGTTCGCGCGCTCGAGAATACACGCGATAGCAATCGCAGCGCCTGCCTGCCCCAATGTTTCACAAGCTTCTTCGTACGCCGAGGGGCTCACGCCGAGCATGGATCGGACAGTTACCGCAGCAGACATCATGTCTCGCCAATTTCCGACAGATCCCCCCGGGCCAAACACAGCAACTTCCGGGCAGGCCCGCAGAACCATCGACAACGGGAATACCTCCGGCTCGTCCTTCCGCTTCGTTATTTTGTTTGTCGCGGACTTTCCGCCCGGCTTCTTTTCGAAGCTAGGTTCAGGTTCATTGCAGGATTCGGTATTTGAATTCTGTATGTGGCGTCCAAATACGATGTCATTGCCATCGTTTTTTTTGATTTCTTCCTGGGTTTCCAACATTCTAGAGACCTCTTCGTGCAGCAGGCTCATCTCCTCGAGACTCGCTGCGATGTCCGCCAACGTCGGTCTCCTCACGAACCGGCTTACGACGTCGATGAAGCATGCCTCAACTGCCGTCCAATCACCTGGCAAGTTCTCTTCTATGCCAACGGTGATGAGCTTCCTCACGTCTCTACGTACGATCGTAAGGCGGTCCTTCATGATGCGGAACCGTCGCTGCTCGGCGGCAACCTCCTGCGCGAGGGCCGCGAACTCGGCGGCGCGAGCGAGAAGGGGGGCTAGGCTGAAGCCATAGGCGTCTTCGATGTCTCCTTCGCCGGACTTTCGAGCGTATCGTTTGCCGTTAGGGCTATCCTTACGAATGATGATGCCGGCTTCGACTAGGGTCCCAAGGCATTTACGAAGTGTCGTCCCGGCAATGCCGTTTGCGCGGGCAGACAGCTGAGCATTCGATGGGAACACGATTAGGTTCTTGTCACTGCCGAGTTCCGTGGCAGGAAAGAATGACAGAAGCGCGTTTAATACCGCCAGTGCCCGATCTTGGAGGCCAAGGCGCATACGAGCGTCACCGATGTCGCGGAAGACGCGCCACTTGTCGACGGCTGTTGGTGTATCAGCCTTCTTCGTCTCAAACTGACGCTTCACCAGGGTAAGCGTCATCGGCCGCCGCCCAAAGGGCGTCGTTAAACTTCCCGTGTCCATGTCCTTCACCTTTCACAAGGCAAAGAAAAGGCTACGCCTGAATGGCGTTGACTCTTGACTGTGATTCCGGGAAGTGCGATTCTCTAAGCGACCAAACTGAGAGAGGCCTTCTGGAACACCGTTTCGGAGGGCTTTTTCTTTGCGCTATCGGTACCTTTCGTTGGTTGGCTTCATCTACCGCTTCGCCTTCTTGAACGTCGCGTAGATTTCGGGGAGGGCCGACAGAAGGTATTCGCCAAAATCCGGCGCAGCCTTCTTGTCGATCGTCAGTGTGATTGATCGCTTGTCCTGATGGTACTTGGCCGCCTTCACGCCGTCGTCAGCTTCCCAGACCTGCGCACGCGGCTTGTCCTTCTTCGCCTTTTTGGGAGCGACGGCGTCGAAGACACGCGAGAAGCGGTCGTCGGATGATAGCGCTTGAAAACCGTGATCAGCCAGCAGCGTGCGTGCCAAACCGATAGCATCCTCACTGATCAAACGAGCCGCGAGTTCGTACCAGCGGTCACGTCCCGTTTTCGGAGCCGCCCCAATCGATTGTATGACGTCCTTCGGCAGTTGTGTCGCAGCCTGAATGAGCCGCGAGAGATTACTCTTGTCGACACCGAGCGCCGCCATGATGACCGGGCGTTCAAAGCCGTTTGCCTCAAGCTCGGCCGCGTAAAGGGCTCGCTCGATGAACGAAAGATCGCGTCGTCCGGTATTCTCCTGCCCCTGGGCTCGAACAAGCTCTTCATCGGTAAGAGGACGGACGGAAGCCTTGACCATCATCCCCGCGGCTTTGACAGCGCGTAGACGACGACGCCCATAGGCCACCTGATAACGTCCTTCCGCCGTCGGATGCGGCCGCACCAAGATTGGTACCTGCTGCCCATTCTCGCGGATATTGCGCGCGAACTCCTCGAACTCAGTCTCGTCTTCGGGAAGCCTGTCGCGCACCGGCGGCGCATCGATTAGATCGGGATCAAGTTCACTCAGTGACTGTGACTTGAGCAGCTCGATCGAACGCGAGACCGCACCAATAGCTCCCCTGGGCGCATATTGCGGAGGTGCTGATCCTTGGTCTGGAGTTTCAGCTACCTCGGCAGCCGTTTGACTTGGAATCTTGAGGTCGGAGAGTAGATGCTTTCTAGCCATCCGTGCCTCCTTTCTGAATCACGTAAAGCTCGACGTAGGCGGGCGGTTGAGGGCCAATTCCACCAAAGTTTCCGGCTGGCAACTTTCGCGCTGATGCATAGTAGAACGAGTGATAGCCACCGGTCATTTGCGCCCCCATGCCGATTGAATAAGCTGCTCTATTTCACGGTTCACGTTGTCGAGCGATTCCATCGCTCGGTCGTAGGTCGCCCTCGTGAACTGGTCGCGGCTGACCTCGTATAAGGTTTGTTTGGTGATACCGGCGTCCGATATGGCCGTGCTTTTTAGCATGGGGTGGTTGAGGACGTGCTCGCCAAACATGGTCCGCATGAACGACACCATCTGGTTCTGTGGCCCATCGCCCGGCTCGTAGCGAGTGACGAGGTATCGCATCCAATCGTAATTCATGCTGCCCCCAGCGTCGGCCACGACGCTCAAAAGCTCCGAAGTCATCAGCAGAAACTGACACATCGACATCACGTCGAGCATCTGCGGGTGAACTGTCACCAAGACAGCAGTGGCAGCACAAAGTGCGGAAATCGTGAGGAAACCGAGTTGGGGAGGGCAGTCCACAACAACAACATCGTAGTCATCGGCAACCGACGCGATCGCTTCGTCCATCCTTGTGAAGAAGATGTTCTTACGATCGTTCGAGCCAAGGACCTTCGCCGTATCGTGTTCGAACTCCATGAGCTCGAGGTTTCCGGGAACCAGGTCGAGGTTCGTGAAGTACGTTTTCTTGATCACGTCCTTGAGCGGGCGACGCTCGTCGTCGTAGCGAACTGCACCATATAGGGTTTCATTGTCATTGACGTCGAATTCCGGCTGGAAGCCATGCAGTGCCGACATGCTGGCCTGCGGATCGAGGTCGATCGCGAGTACCCTGTAACCGTTGAGGGCAAGAAACTGCGCAAGGTGAGCTGCTGTCGTGGTCTTGCCAGAGCCGCCCTTGAAATTGACAGCCGTTATGACCTGCAGATGCTCGCGACCTGTGCGTCGCGGAGAATATCGGCGATCGCCTTTGCCATTTTCGTCGAGATACTCTCGAAGGGCCTGGATGGTCTCGACGGAGTAGGAACGCCTGTTATTGGCGGCCACTTCCGGCTGCGGGCCTTTTCCTTCCAAGGAGAGATGGCGGAGATATCCATCGTTGACGCCAATAAGCTTGGCAGCCTCAATCGATGAGAAAGATCGCAGGGTCTTGCGTGCTTCCGGTGGATAAAGCTTGATGCGATGTTCGTGCAACGCACCTGAGAGATCTCGCGCGTGTGCCGCTATCAGTTTATGGATAGCCTTCTGTAGCTTGGCGGGATTCTCCACGACTTCCTCTCGTACACACGGTAATTTTCGTAAACACAGCAATTTGCCGTGTCCAAAGACACCTCATTTCGACGATCTTTGCAAGATCTTTAAGGTTAACGAGGGGTTAACGCATTTCCCGGAATCTACACTGCAATCGGATTCAGGAAGCCGAATCCGCCACTTAAAGCAAAAGTAGAACGCGGCGCTTTCAACAGCTACCTGCAGATCTGCAGAACGAGCCGAGAGATTTCCGACGCCGAATCCGGTTTCGCCGTTGCGACTCACCAGAATCACCGCCTGCAGATCTGCAGATGGCCAACCGTGGATTGAGATGATCTTCATCCCGCTGACGAAGTTCACGCGGAGATAAGGATGCAGGTTCTCACCATCTCGCCCGACCGATATGTCGAGCATCAGACTCTTCTAAAGCAGATGTACAGGCTGCGCGCCGAGGTATTTGGCGGGCGGCTCGAATGGGACGTCACCATCGTGGACGGTGACGAGCGGGATCAATACGACGACCTCAATCCGACCTACATCCTCGCCATCTCCGGCGGCAATGTGGTCGGATGCGCGCGCCTCCTTCCGGCGGTGGGCCCGACTATGCTCGAACTGACATTTCCGCAGCTCTTGAGGGATGGTTCGCTCAATGCGACCAGTACGATGATCGAGAGTTCGCGCTTCTGCGTTGATACGACTTTGCCCGCAGGCAGGGGAGGGGGGCAACTCCACCTGGCAACACTCACCATGTTTGCTGGGATCATCGAATGGTCCATGGCGAATGGTTACGACAGGATCGTTACCGCCACTGATCTTCGCTTCGAGCGCATCCTGAACCGGGCAGGCTGGCCGATCGCGCGGTTGGGTGAACCGGTGGCAATTGGCAATACTGTCGCCATTGCCGGCACACTTCCAGCGGATCAGGAGAGCTTCGAACAGGTTCGCCCATCGAACTATCGGTCCGCTCTCTCTCGTACTGATGATCATTCGGAGAGGAGCGCAGCGTGACCCAGCTTCGCTCCCATACAAGACTTGTCCGCAAACTCCAGGACGCACTTGGCGACCAGCTCTGCGTTGCGCTTGACGATGCAACAGTCGTCGAGATCATGCTCAACCCTGACGGCCGACTGTTCATTGAACGCCTCGGTCACGGTGTAGCCGAAGCCGGGGTCATGACGCCAGCGGCTGCGGAAGTCGTGATCGGCAGTGTCGCCCACGCACTGCAGTCGGAGGCAGATGACGAGCGCCCGATCATCTCCGGCGAACTGCCGATCGGTGGTCATCGCTTCGAGGGTCTGCTTCCGCCAATCGTATCCGGACCCGCCTTCACGATCCGACGCCGCGCCTCCCGTCTCATTCCGCTCAATGATTACGTGTCCTCGAAGGTGATGACGGAGGCGCAAGCGTCTGCCATCCGTAGCGCGATCGATGCCCGCATGAACATCGTCATTTCCGGGGGCACTGGCTCCGGAAAAACCACGCTCGCTAACGCGATCATCGCTGAGATCGTCTTGAGTGCACCCGACGATCGCATGGTCATCCTCGAGGATACCGCCGAGATCCAGTGCGCGGCCGAAAACGCTGTCTGCCTGCATACCAGCGATACGATCGACATGGCGCGGTTGCTAAAAAGCACCATGCGGCTGCGTCCAGACCGCATCATCGTCGGCGAGGTCCGCGACGGAGCAGCGCTCACGCTCCTGAAAGCCTGGAACACCGGTCATCCCGGCGGCGTCACAACCATTCATTCCAACACCGCGATGTCGGCGCTTCGTCGGCTTGAGCAACTGACCGCAGAGGCCAGCCAGCAGCCAATGCAGGAAGTCATCGGCGAAGCGGTCGACCTCGTCGTCTCCATCGAGCGGACGGGAAAGGGGAGGCGGGTCCGCGAGGTGATCCACATCGAGGGATACCGCAACAACCACTACCAGACCGAACACTATGCCCAGATCGACGAGGACAGCCATGTCGCGTAAGACCTATCCCATTCTCGCAGCGCTTATGTTTGCTGCCGTTTTCTTCAGCATTTCGGAGCCCGCATTCGCGGGCTCAGGCGGAGGCGGGCTTCCGTGGGAATCGCCACTGCAGCAGATCCAGCAGTCGATCACTGGACCTGTCGCCGGGTTCATCGCGCTTGCCGCGGTCGCGATCGCCGGCGCCATGCTGATCTTCGGCGGTGAACTCAACGATTTTGCCCGGCGCCTTTGCTATGTCGCCCTGGTCGGCGGCGTTCTGCTCGGTGCCACCCAGATCGTCGCCTTGTTCGGCGCAACCGGCGCCTCGATTGGCGAGCATGGCGAGGCGATTGTTGCTCCGGTCGTCTCTGTCCCGGTGACGATGCTATCCGTGGCAGGGGAGGAGGATCGTGGCTGAAGCCGGCTCCAACCTTATCCGGTCGCGGGTGCATCGGGCGCTGTCGCGCCCCAACCTATTGATGGGCGCCGATCGCGAGCTTGTCCTGCTGACGGCGCTTGCCGCCGTCATCCTGATCTTCGTGGTTCTGACCTGGTATGCGGCCCTGTTCGGCGCCGCGATCTGGCTGGTCACGGTCGCAGCCCTTCGAACGATGGCCAAGGCCGATCCGCTGATGCGAAGGATCTATATCCGGCATATCTCCTACAAGGCCTTCTACCGCGCGACATCCTCGCCGTGGCGTAAGTATTGAGGGACTACGACATGGTTGCCCTCAAATCTTTCCGCCATTCCGGACCGTCCTTTGCCGATCTCGTTCCCTATGCCGGCCTGGTCGACAACGGCGTTCTTCTCCTGAAGGACGGCTCGCTGATGGCCGGCTGGTATTTTGCCGGACCTGACAGCGAAAGTTCGACCGACGCCGAGCGCAACGAGGTGTCGCGACAAATCAATGCCATCCTGTCGCGGCTCGGGTCTGGCTGGATAATCCAGGTCGAGGCTGTGAGGGTGCCGACGGGGGATTATCCAACAGAGGAAGTCAGTCATTTCCCCGATCCGGTCACCCGCGCCATCGATGCGGAACGGCGAGCGCATTTCCAGAAGGAGAGGGGACACTACGAAAGCCGTCATGCCTTGATCCTGACCTGGCGTCCACCAGAGCCGAGGCGGACTGGACTGACGCGTTATGTCTATTCCGACGTTGGCAGCCGATCCGCGACCTACGCCGACAAGGCGCTTGAGAGCTTCCTGACGTCGATCCGCGAAGTCGAACAATATCTCGCCAATGTCGTGTCGATCCGCCGGATGATGACACGCGAAACCTCAGAGCGTGGCGGTCATCGTGTCGCTCGCTACGACGAGCTCTTCCAGTTCATCCGCTTCTGCATCACCGGGGAAAACCATCCGGTGCGTCTGCCTGACATTCCCATGTATCTCGACTGGCTGGTGACTGCCGAGTTGGAGCACGGTCTCACGCCGCTCGTGGAGAACCGGTTTCTCGGCGTGGTGGCAATCGACGGTCTGCCTGCGGAAAGCTGGCCGGGAATCCTCAACAGTCTTGACCTGATGCCGCTCACCTATCGCTGGTCGTCCCGGTTCGTCTTCCTCGATGCCGAGGAAGCCCGCGCCAAGTTGGAGCGCACCCGCAAGAAATGGCAGCAGAAGGTGCGGCCATTCTTCGACCAATTGTTTCAGACGCAGTCGCGCTCACTCGACCGAGACGCGATGCTGATGGTGGCAGAGACCGAGGACGCGATCGCCGAGGCCTCGTCGCAGCTTGTGGCATACGGCTATTACACACCGGTCATCGTACTTTTTGATGAGGATCAGCAAAGCCTGCAGGAGAAGTGTGAGGCGGTTCGACGTCTGATCCAGGCTGAAGGTTTTGGCGCACGGATCGAGACACTAAATGCCACGGATGCCTTCCTCGGCAGCCTGCCCGGCGTCTCCTATGCCAATATCCGCGAGCCGCTGGTCAACACCCGCAATCTCGCCGACCTCATCCCGCTCAATTCGGTCTGGTCGGGAAGTCCCACCGCGCCTTGCCCGTTCTATCCGCCGGGATCGCCTCCGCTGATGCAGGTCGCAAGCGGATCGACACCCTTCAGGCTGAACCTGCATGTCGACGACGTTGGCCATACGCTGGTCTTCGGCCCGACCGGCTCCGGAAAATCAACCCTGCTCTCACTGATCGCAGCCCAGTTCCGACGCTACGCCGGTGCGCAGATCTTCGCCTTCGACAAGGGGGGCTCGATGCTGCCGCTGACACTCGGGCTGGACGGCGACCATTACCAGATCAGCGGCGATATCGGCCAATCGGCGAACGGCGAGACAAAAGCGCTCTCCTTCTGCCCGCTTGCAGAACTCTCGACCGATGCCGACCGGGCCTTCGCCTCCGAGTGGATCGAGATGCTGGTCGCGCTGCAGGGTGTGACGATCACGCCGGACTACCGCAACGCTATCTCCCGACAGATCGGGCTAATGACGACGTCGCGCGGTCGTTCCCTCTCCGACTTTGTCTCAGGCGTACAGATGCGTGAGATCAAGGACGCCCTGCATCACTACACCGTCGATGGCCCGATGGGGCAGCTTCTTGATGCCGAGGAGGACGGCCTGGCGCTCGGCGCCTTCCAGTGCTTCGAGATCGAGGAACTGATGAACATGGGCGAGCGCAATCTCGTGCCTGTCCTGACCTATCTCTTCCGACGCATCGAAAAGCGCCTGACCGGGTCGCCCAGCCTGATCATTCTCGATGAAGCCTGGCTGATGCTCGGCCATCCGGTGTTTCGGGACAAGATCAGGGAATGGCTGAAGGTGCTGCGCAAGGCCAATTGCGCCGTGGTGCTTGCCACTCAGTCGATCTCGGATGCGGAACGCTCCGGCATCATCGACGTGTTGAAGGAATCCTGCCCGACCAAGATCTGCCTGCCGAATGGCGCTGCTCGGGAGCCGGGAACACGCGAGTTCTACGAGCGCATCGGATTTAACGAACGGCAGATCGAGATCGTCGCGACCGCCATCCCGAAGCGAGACTATTACGTCGTCTCGCCCGAGGGGCGCCGTCTGTTCGATATGGCACTGGGCCCCGTAGCGCTCTCCTTTGTCGGAGCGTCCGGAAAGGAAGACCTCAAGCGCATCCGCACCCTGCATCTTGAACATGGGGCCTCGTGGCCTCTCCACTGGCTCCAGCAAAGGGGGATCGCCCATGCCGACACGCTCTTCCCAACCGAATAGGATATGGCACGCCGCGCTCGGTGTGGCCCTCACGCTCTCGTCCGCTTTCCCGCTTCCAGCTGAGGCCGGCGGCGTGACGGGACAGGCAACCGAATGGACACAGCTCGCCAACAATACCGAACTGATCTCGCTCGTCGGCAAGTCCGCTGAGCAGGTGAACAACCAGATCACCCAGATCTCGCAGCTCGCCGAGCAGATTCAAAATCAGCTCAACATCTATAAGAACATGCTGCAGAACACCGCGCAGCTTCCAAACCACATCTGGGGTCAGGTCGAAAGCGATCTGAAGAACCTCCAGACCGTCGTCAATCAGGGACAGGGCGTCGCCTTCTCCATGGGCAATGTCGACGATGTCCTGAAGCAGCGTTTCCAGAGCTTCGCCGACATGAAGAGCAACCTGCCGGACGGCGCGAGCTTTTCCCCGACCTATCAGAGCTGGTCCGACACCAATCGCGACACCATCGCCGGGACGCTCAAGGCCGCCAACCTGACGGCCGAGCAGTTTTCGAGTGAGGAGAGCACGATGTCGCAGCTCAGATCGATGTCGGAAACGGCCGACGGTCAGATGAAGGCTCTGCAGGTCGGCCACGAGATCGCAGCGCAGCAGGTCGCCCAGATGCAGAAACTGCGCGGTCTCGTCTCCCAGCAGATGACAATGATGGGGACCTGGTACCAGTCCGAACAGGCGCAAAAGGATCTGGCGCAAGCACGGCGTGAACAGTTCTTCAGCGGAACCGAGCGTGACATCAGGGGCGGCCAGACCATGGAGCCGCGCTGGTGAGCCCGCGTCTGTTCCTCTTTATCGCCCTCGTCGCGATCGGTTCCGCGGCCGGTGCGAGCGCCATCACCTGGAGCATCGTCCAGCCGCAAGCCACGCCAGTCTCAGGGTCGGGCACGGCCGCAACGAGTTCTTCCTCCGATGAAGAACAGCGCCGACATCGCGAAGAGTTCTTTGGCGGGAATCCCGACCGCGACATCCGCGGCGGCCAGGAGATGAAGCCCCGATGGTAGCCGTTCCCTCTTCCCGCGCGCTCGAACGGGTGTTTATCGCGATGGCGGTTGTCCTCTTGGCGACGACGCCGGCACTGGCACAACAGGGCCAGGTCTTGACCACACTCGAAAATTCCGTCGTCACCGCTGCCAAGGGCTGGGAGACGACGGTGATGAATGCGGCTCGCTCATTGTTCTGGATCCTCGCTGGTATTGAGGTCGGCATCGCTGCCGTATGGCTGGCAATCAACGCCGCCTCGCTCGACAGTTGGTTCGCTGAACTCGTCAAACGCATCATGTTCATCGGTCTGTTCGCCTTCATCCTCGACAGAGGACCGGAGTTCGCCAAGGCCGTGGTCGACAGTCTCTACCAGATCGGTGCCGGTGGCGGCTCGGCATCTCCCGCCAACATCTTTGATGCCGGCATTCGTGTCGCGACGAAGATGTCGGAACAGGCGAAGTTCGGTCTCTGGGAGGATAACGCGCTGGCGATCGCCGCCGTTTTCGCCATGGTCGTTGTCGTCGTGTCGTTCAGCCTCGTCGCTGCGATCTTCGTGGCCGTCATGGTCGAGATGTATGTCGGCCTGCTCGCTGGAATGATCATGCTCGGGCTCGGTGGTTCTTCCCATACAAAGGATTTCGCGGTCAAGTATCTGGTCTACGCCTTCTCCGTCGGCATGAAGCTGATGGCGCTGGTGATGATCGCCAAGATCGGCTCGGACATCCTTCTCGGTCTGGCGGAGGCGCCAACCGCGACCTCGGAACAGTTCATCACGACGCTCGCGATTGCCGGCATCTCGGTCGTTGTCTTCGTCATCGCCATGTATGTGCCGCCTATCCTGCAGGGCGTGGTCCAGGGCGCGTCGGTCGGCGGCGGCATGGAAGCCATTCGCCATGGCGGGCAGGCCGCATCCGCTGCACTCGGCGCTGGCTTCCTGACGATCGGTGCGGCCAACAGAGGCTTCGGGGCCGCTGGTGCCGCAAGGGCAGGGGGCGCGTCTCTGGCCAGTGCGGCGCTGCGCGGCATGCAGGCCGGGATTGGCGGAGCGGCCGGCGCAGTCGGCTCGGCAGCAAAGGAAAAGGCGATTGGTTCGCCCGGCGCCTATGCCGGATCGATGCTCGGCCTTGCCAACGCCAAACTCGATCAACCATCCGGCCGGCCAGGCACAACGCCTCCACCACCACCGATCAACGAAAGCAAGTGACGGGACGCTGAAAGAATGGCCGGACAGAATATCCCAGATAATCCCTATATCGCCGCCCGCAACGAATGGAACGAGCGTTATGGCTCGTATGTCAAAGCCGCCGCCGCGTGGCGCGTCGTCGGCATAGCCGGAATGACCATGGCCGTCGTCGGTTTTGGTTACGCGCTCTATCAGAGCACTCAGGTCAAGCTCATCCCTTATATCGTCGAAGTCGACAAGCTCGGCACTGCGGTTAATGCGGGCTTTCCGCAGCAGATTGAATATGCCGATCCACGGGTGGTGCGCGCGACACTCGGCAGCTTCGTGTCAAACTTCCGATCCGTCACGCCGGATGCGGTGGTGCAGAAGCAATATATCGACCGGACCTACGGGCTGCTGCGCACTTCTGATCCCGCGACCGAAAAGGTCAACGCATGGTTCCGCTCGAATTCGCCCTTCGAAAAGGCCAAGACCGCGACGGTGGCGATCGAGGTCAACAACATCGTCGCTCTATCGAACCAGAGCTACCAGATCGACTGGACCGAGTTCGAGCGGGATCGCCGCGGCAAGGAGACCGCCACGCGCCGCTTCCGCGGCATCGCCACGGTGACTTTGACGCCGCCTCAGGACGAGGGCGTCATCCGCCTCAATCCCATCGGTCTCTATCTGAGAGACTTCGACTGGACCGCGCAGCTTTGAAAGGCATGGCTCCCAACATGAACATACGACATCTCAGAATACGGGCCGCCCTGAGTTCGAGCGCAGCCGTGCTGATGATTTTCCTGTCAATGGCCCTCCCCACTTCCCAGGCACGCGCCGCCGATGGCGTCACCGCCAACGAGGCGAAGGGAATGGGCATCTCGACACAGTGGCGCGGAAGCCGCGGCCTGGTCACGAAAGGCGCGGATGGCAAGGTGATCTTCCTTTATGGCGAGGTGCAGCCATCCGTCGTCTGCTCGCCTCTGCAGGTCTGCGACATTGAGCTTCAGGGCGGCGAGGTCGTTCGTGACGTGCTGGTTGGCGACACTGTGCGGTGGAAGGTCGAGCCCGCGACATCCGGTGCTGCTGGCGGGCAGGCGATCCATCTGATCGTCAAGCCGTCGGAGCCGGGTTTGATCACGTCGATGGTCGTGACGACGTCGCGGCGCACCTATCATATCCAGCTGAAATCGCATGCCACGCAGTATATGGCGCGCGTCGGCTTCGAATATCCGGAGGACGTCTCGGCAAAGCTTGCCGACGTCAACGCGCGGCTGGAAGCCAGCACCATTCCAGGCGCCGGCGTTCCCGCTGAGCAACTGAGCTTTGGCTATTCCGTCTCGGGCAATGCCGGCTGGCGGCCGACGCGGGTCTATTCGGATGGGCAAAAAACCTACATCCAGTTTCCGCGGTCGATTTCCGGTCAGGATGCACCTGTTCTCTTCGTTGTCTCCGGCGGCCAGAACCGCATCGTCAACTATCGCATGAAGAACGACATGATGGTGGTCGACTACAATATCGATCGTGCTGTCCTTGTCTCGGGCGTCGGCTGGAAACAGCAGAAGGTGACGATCAGCAGGGGAGGGCGGTGATGCTGAAACTCTTTCGCTACAGCCCGAACCGCCTCCGCCGCTTCCGTTGCCCTGCCGCGGCCTGCGTCGTCGCCATCCTCCTTTCCGGATGTCAGTCGGTGGATAGTGGGGCACTCGTCGACAGCGCAGCACCGCCTGAGGTTTCCGGATCTGCGGCGGGCGCGATCGCCGGCGATATGGTCAGCCGACTTGCAGAACAGATCGGACAGGCGACCGTTGCACTCAAACAGGATGGTTCTCCGTTCGGACAAGCGCTTGAAGCAGCATTGAAGGGATGGGGTTATGCCGTTGTCACCGACCAGAAGACGGATAGTGGCTCGCCTGTCATTCCACTCGCCTATGTCATCATGCCCTATGACGGCCAGGTGCTCGCAAGGCTCTCGACCAGCAGTGTCGAACTCGGTCGCGCCTACACAGTAACGACATCGGGTGCGACACCGGCGAGCGCTCTTTCGCTCATGCGGCGCGGGTGAGGGAGGACACCATGGTGCAATCCCTCAAACTCGGCGGTCCCGCCAATAGTCAGTCTCCATCCGGCATCAAGCGGGTCAACCGCCTGCCGGTCATCCTCGTAATCTTGCTGCTGGTCGCCTTTCTCGGCATCATCTTCTATGGGCTTTCCTCGCGCGGGCTTTACTTCGGCAAGGATAGCGGACCGGGCACCAGTTCGGGCAATCCGGCCTCAACCTATGCCGACCAGATCAAGCGAGGTGTCAGCGACGGCATCATTGGCGAGCCACAGCAGCAGACGACGTTCCAGCCGACGCCGGTCGAGACCGAAAGGGCCAAAGAGAAGGCGGCCAACCCCTTTACGCCTCAGCCCGAGCAGGGACAGCAGCGGCGGGGACCGGAATTGGAGCCGGAAGAGGCGTGGCGAGCGCGTCTCGCCCGCGAGCAACAGGAACAGGTTCTTCGCGAGCAGCAGCGTCAGCGGATGGCCCGCCTGCAGGCGCGAGACTCCGCATACGATGCGCCGCTTGCCATCGATCGCGGCAAGCTGGAAGCGCGGTCGGAAAGAGATGAGGGCGCCACAGACCGGATGCCGACGACAGCAGCCGCGAACGCAAACGCGTCCGACCTTTACGCCGCGGCATTGCGCGCCGGTCTGGGCGGGCAGAACGTCGATCCGAACGGTCAGAACTCCAAGGAAGACTTCTTCAATGCCGATCTCAAGGATCTTGGATATTTGCCGAACCGCGTCGTGCCCCAGCAGTCCCTATACGAACTGAAACGGGGGTCCGTTATTCCGGCAACATTGATATCAGGCATCAACTCAGACCTGCCGGGACGTATCACCGCGCAGGTCAGCCAGAACGTCTATGACAGCGCGACCGGACATCGCCTGCTGATCCCACAGGGCACGAAACTCTTCGGCCGTTACGATAGCAAGGTTTCGTTCGGGCAGAGCCGTGTGCTCGTTGTCTGGTCGGACATCATCTTTCCGAACGGCTCCACCTTGCAGATCGGCGGCATGGCCGGCACGGACGCGGAAGGCTACGGCGGCTTCAACGACAAGGTGAACAACCACTACTTCAAGACCTTCGGCTCGGCGGTTATGATCGCGCTGATCGGGACCGGCATCGACATGGGGGTGCCTCAGAGCTCAACGCTTGCCACCCAGGACACGGCATCCGACGCGGCGAGGCGCAATTTTGCCGAGACCTTCGGGCGAGTCGCCGACCGCACGATCCAGCGGAATATGGATGTACAGCCAACGCTGCAGATCCGGCCTGGCTACAAATTCAACGTCCTCGTGGATCAGGACATCGTGTTTCCAGGTCAGTATCGTTGAGGAACGCGAATGCCGCCGCCCGATCAAGGACGCATGCGATCAAGCGCGCTAAGAGCGCGCGGTGGACCTGGTTTGGGGCTCGCGATTCATACATTGCTTCGAGTGGCATGGAGGAGGCGGACCTGTCATGAACCGCTACACGATTGTGACCGGCACCTTGTATTAGGTCCGCAAGAGGTAGCTATAGAGGCACTTGATGTGCCTTAGCCACAAGAGGCTCGAGTTCAGCCCTGTCCATGTTCCGCACGTGGACTGCCAACGTCACGTCGATACCGTAGCCGCCATCTTCGCGAGTCTCCCACCCGACGGTACGGTAACCGTCGCATCATCCGGAATTCTGATCATCCGTTTGCTGGCAACGAGGTGCAGCGCGCTGAGGGAGCTGGCGGAACAGCCGACTGAAGTCATGCAACTACCGCCAAGCCCGGCGACGCGCGCAGGCGGGCAATGTCGCGCCCCGGGGGTTCTCCAAAGTGGCGCCTATATTCGCGACTGAACTGCGTCGGGCTTTCGTAACCCACGCGGAAGGCGGCAGTCCTGACGTCGATGTCCTGGACGAGCATCAGGCTGCGCGCGTCCTGCAGCCTGAGCTGCTTCTGGAACTGCAACGGCGTTAGCGCCGTCACGGCGCGAAAATGCTCATGCAGGCTCGACGGACTCATGCCCACTTCCGCGGCAAGCTGTTCGATGCTGAACCGCTCGCGGAAGTTCTGCCCGATCCAAGCGATTGCGCGGCCGACCTGGGCCACCCGGCCCTGGCTGGAGGTGATGTGGCGCATCCTGGCGCCGTCCGGACCGGCAAGCAGGCGATACAGCATTTCCTGCTCCGCAAGCGGCCCGAGCACAGGCAACGCTGCCGGATCGTCGAGCAGGCGCAGCAGGCGTAGTGTCGCGTCGAGCAGAGCGGCGTCGGCGTCGGACACTGTCTTGCCAATGGGCCGGATCGGCGCTTGCTGCTGTAGCGGCACGCGTAGCGCCAACTCGCCCAGCATGACCGGATCGAAATCGAGGTACAGGCAGAGATAGGGTTTGTCGGGCGTCGCCTCCACCACGTGGCCTATCGCCGGCAGGTCGTAGGTCACAACTCCATAGCGCCCCGGTGCATATCTGAACACGCGGTCGCCCAGTGTGACCTCTTTGTGCCCCTGCGCGACGAGGCACAGTTGCGGCCGGTAAACATTTGGCATCGGCATCGTCACGGTGGAGGATCGAACAAGCGTCATGCGTTCGATGGGGGTGGCCTGGAAGCCATCCTTCGATACGTGCCGGCCAATGACGGCCGAGATTTCGTTCAGAATTTCCATGAGTCGGACCATCGCACGCGCGTGGGAGAGCGGCAATCACTTGGGCCTCGGAAAGGCGGCAGTCCGAAACCGTCACTTCTGGAGGATTGGGCAGTAATCCCGGCGCATAAGGCTAACGGTCGAACCTCGCCGCGTATCACAGTGTTCAGCGGCGCATGCGTTAAAGCAAACGCGGCCGCGGAACGCGTATGGAGCAGACATGAAAATCGATAATCTGAAGACTTCCAAGGTCGCACTAGGCACCTGGGCTTGGGGCGATAGCGGCGAGACTGGCGATGGGTACTTCGGCAGTCATCTCACTCAGACTGGCCTGGAGGAGGTCGCCGATAAGGCGCATGCGGCCGGGTTCAGTCTATGGGACACCGCCGTTGTGTACGGTATGGGTCGTTCGGAGACCGTACTCGGGGACGTGCTGCAGCGCTTCGCCCGCAGCGACTACCAGCTCTCCACGAAGTTCACCCCGCAGGCAGTGGGAAGCGGCGACGACCCGATGGCAGATATGCTGGAGCAGAGCCTGGCCCGCCTCGGCACCGACTACATCGACCTCTACTGGATTCACAATCCAGCCGATGTGACGCGGTGGACCCCCCATCTAATCCCCTTGCTGAAGAGCGGGAAGGTCAAAGGTGTCGGAGTTTCGAATCACAACTTGAGCGAAATCGAGCTTGCCGATCAGATCCTCGGAGAAGCCGGGCATAAGGTCGAGGCCGTCCAGAACCACTACAGCCTACTGTACCGCGGCGCCGAGAATGCTGGTATCCTACAGCACTGCCGCACCCATGGCATCCCATTCTACGCCTATATGGTGCTAGAACAGGGCGCCTTGAGCGGCAAGTACAGCTCCGCGAACCCGCTGCCGCAAGGCACCAATCGGGCGAAGGCCTACAATGGTATGCTGCCCAAGCTGAAGGCGCTGACGGACAAGCTCGCGTCGATTGGCCAGAGCCACGGTGCAGCAGCGCCCGATGTCGCGACGGCTTGGGCCATCGCCAAGGGCACCACGCCGATCATCGGCATCACCAACGCCGACTACGTCGATGGTCTGGTCCGAGCCACCAGCCTGACGCTCTCCAGCGACGACATTGCAGAGCTCGAGGCACTCGCCGACACTGCCAACGTGAATACCCGCGGGTGGTGGGAAAAGGAGTTGGGAGTCTGAAACACCACCGTGCCCAAGCCCTCCGTCGAACCGTCGCTTCATACCGCGAGCGTCTTCTCGGTTTGGAGGGGTGATCGCCTGTGGCGGGTCTGCCGTTCGGAGCAACGTCGAATGGATGTGTTCCACCTGATCTGGAAGGAAGGGCCTTCTGCGCCCAGCGCTCCAGTCAAAGGAATAACTATTCCCCGAAGCGCATCCCGCTCTACACTGTAGAAAGCCACGCAAGAGACGAGGCGCTCGGCGCTTAGGTATCACTGATGCGCTGCGGGTGTCCTCCCTCCCGAGCAAGTAGTCTCGACAAGCATTCGACATTTGACGGGGCGAGACACCGGCCTTCTAGCAGAGGTCTCGCCCTGCGCGTCTGTCGCCGCGTTGCGCGTTGGGGCGGGCCCAGATCCCCGAAGAGGTGTCGCCTCGCCATCGAACAGCTTGATCTACATCGGGGTGGTGACGTTCGGGTCGTTGAGCCTGAGGCCCAAGTGGCCGCGGTTCTCGTTAGGGCGTTTCGCTCGGCGATTAGGCGCTCCACCTCGACCGTCTTCACTTTGCCATTACTTCGAATCAGAAGGCGAAATCGTCAAGAAAAGTGACATACGACGTCAGCGATCCACCGTCATTTCGGCCACGGCCTCAATCAGCGGCAGCCGCGCGGAGCCTCTCGTCCAAAGAAGACCCAGATCCCTGACAGGTGCTTCGTCGGGAAGAGGGAGCTTTGCCAGGCTGAGGCCTTCGGGCCAAGGAGCTGACCGGTTGGGGACCAGCGAGACTCCGAGACCTCGATCTACCAGGACTGCAATCGCTTCCAACCCATCCAGCTCCATAAGCTCTCTCGGTTGAATACCCGCGGTCCGAAGATATTCGTCAGCAAGCTGTCCCGACCACAATGTCCTGTCGTAGCGGATGAATGGCTGCGTTCTCAGAAGTTCGTGTGGATCCTGTTCGGCGAGCGATTTGCTGGCGATGACGATGTAACGCTCCTTCACCACCGATCGCCACTCCAGGCTTTTCGGCAGGTCGAACTGGGGTTTGTACATCAGGGCTAGGTCGAGATCGGCATTGGTCAGTCGTCGATAGAGATCTGACGAGCTGCCCTTGCTGACTGATAGCTCGATGTCAGGATACCTGTCCGAGAGCCCTAGCAAGAGATTGCACAAAGGGCCCGCGACGGCGCTTGACGCCACGCCCAGTCGCAACTCGCCTTTGAGTAGCCGCTCGGTTCCGATTGTCTTGAAATCGCGCAGATCCGCAAGGAAGCTTTTTGCCCGGGTTGCTAAGGTCAAGCCAGAAGCGGTCGGGCTGACCGTTCTCCCGGTCCGTACGACGAGTGCGAACCCAACCTCGTTCTCCAAAGCTTTAATTCTGAGACTGAGTGCTGCAGAAGTTAGATTGAGTTTCCTCGCGGCTTCCGAAAGCGACTGGCTTTCGACAACGACAATGAAACTTTCCAGAAACCGCGTGTCCATTCTTAAAGGATTCCCAAAACGCGAATTTAGTTTCGCTGTTGTAGTTCTAGCACCGATACTCGCTATCATCTGAACATTCGAGCGCGCATTCCGTCAAACCCTGGGACGAATAACGTCTAGCCCTAGGTCGCCGGTCGCAGCTCTCCAACCGACAAAAAGAGCAGTTTCGAGCCTGCTATTGGCCGAATGATCCTGGGGAGGATAGATAATGCTGAACATCGAAACTATGCGTGTGGTGCGTCGTCGTGGAGCGCTTTTCGCGATGGCCGCAGCCGTCGTTATCGCGGGCGGGGTTGCGCATGCCGCGGAGTGGGTTCCGCAAAAGCCGATACGGCTAGTTGTACCCTACGGCCCAGGCGGCAGCTCGGACATTATTGCAAGAGTGATGGCATCGGAAATGTCCAAAGGACTCGGCCAGCAGATCGTCGTCGAGAACAAGCCCGGCGCGTCCGGTGTGGTGGCGATGCAAGACGTCGCGCGCTCCGACCCGGACGGCTATACGATCGTGCTTGGGCATGTTGGCACGCTAGCGGTGAACCCGTCCATGCTTTCCAGCATACCCTATGACACTGACAAGGACTTTGTGCCGATCACCTTGATTGCGAAAGTTCCGGTCGTCTTTGTGATCCATTCTGACGTGCCCGCGAAGAACTTCAAGGAGTTCATAGCATTGGCGAAATCGGAACCAGGCAAGCTCAGCTATGGGTCTGCCGGCAATGGAAGCGCAGGTCATCTTGCCTTTGAACAGCTGAAGCTGGTCACCCAGACCGACATTTTGCATGTTCCCTACAAGGGCACGGGCGCACAGCTGACGGATCTCCTGGGCCACCGCACCGATGCCGCCTCGGCAGGCCTTCCGCCCTTTTTGCCGCATCTTAAATCCGGCAAACTGATCGCGCTTGCCGTTGGGTCCTCCGAGCGCCTGCCACTCATCCCCGATGTCCCGACCGTCGTCGAAGAGGGCTATCCAGGTTTCGAGAGTTCGCAGTGGTTTGGGTTTCTCGCTCCTGCTGGAACGCCTAAGGAGGCAATTGATCGAATTCAGTCAGAGGCGGTGAAGGCGCTCAAGACCAACTCCGTCAGCGAGCGTCTGAAAGAGGACGCCAGTGTATCCGTCGGCTCGACGCCTGAGGAGTTTCAGGCGTTCATTTTTGCCGAGCGGACCCGTTGGGGCGAAATCGTGCGCAAGGCTAATCTCAAAGCCGAGTGAGGCCGCCTGCGGCAAAACAAACCATCGAACATCAAATCCTTCATCTCATCATCAACGACGTTTGCAGGCTGCCGGCTTCGGCTGCCGGCAGACGAGCGGGGACTCACAAATGACTGACAGCAACTCCAGAACGACCATCGATGAAAAAGCGCTTCAGGATCTTACGTCCCAGGCCTTGCGTGGTCTCGGCCTTGCCGATAATGACGCAACTGACGCCGCCCGCATCCTGGTATTGGCGGAACTCTTCGGCGTCACGACCCACGGCGTCAGCCGGATCGAAAGCTACGGCGAACGTCTTGAAATTGGTGGGATTACGCCACGCCCGAACATCGAGATCGATCAGGTCGCTCCGTCGGTCAGTATGGTCGACGGAGACAATGGTGTCGGACCGCTTGTCGGGTATCGCGCGTTGGAGGCGGCGATGACATCCGCGCGGGAGTTTGGCGTGGGCGTCGCGTTCGCTCGTGGCAGCAATCATTTTGGCCCTGTCGCTCCCTACAATTTCATTGCTGCCGAACAAGGGTTTGCAAGCTTCATCTGCAGCAATGCGACAACGACCATCACGCCGTGGGGGGGCAGGCAAGCCAAGCTCGGCAACAGTCCCCTCGGCTTCGGCATTCCGAACCCGGGCGGCGATCCCATCATCCTCGACATGGCGATGAGCGTCGTGGCCAGGGCGAAGATCCGCAATGCCGCGAAAGCCGGTTCATCCATTCCGGCCACCTGGGCAACCGATAACCAAGGGCAGCCTACGACCGACCCTAAGGCCGCCCTAGACGGGTTCCTCCTTCCGGTCGGCGGGCACAAGGGTTACGGCCTTGCTCTGGTCGTAGACCTTTTCGCAGGCGTGCTATCGGGTGCGGCTTATCTCTCCCATGTCAAATCCTGGGTCGATGCCCCTGGCGAACCGCAAAACCTTGGGCACTTTTTTCTTGTCATCGATACCACCCGCCTGGGACAGAAAAGCTGGCTTGCGGAACGCATGATGGACTTTGCAGATATCCTGCATTCGACGCCGGCCACAAACCCGGACGCGCCCGTTCTTCTTCCTGGCGAGACCGAGATGCGCAACCTTGCGCGTCAACGAAAGACGGGTATTGCCATCGACAACGGGCTGCTCGCGAAAATTCATGAATATGCCGATCGGAGCGCTCCCGTCGCAGACAAGACGGCGGTCTAAGGGGAGGGGATCTGTCGGCACATCTTCATGGAGCGCCGATTATCTGAACTTGACGCTGGGAGGAGCGAGTGATGAGAATAACAAACCCCAAGGATTTTTGGGCGGGGACGCTTTACATCTTTTTTGGCACGGGCGCCGTGTTAATCGCCAGATCCTATCCGTTCGGGTCGGCAACGAGAATGGGACCCGGCTACTTTCCGACCATCCTTGGCGTCATCCTTGCGCTGTTGGGGTTGCTTTCGCTGTTCAGAGCGTTCCGTTCAGACGGAGATCCTCTTGGCAGCATAGCCTGGAGGCCGCTTCTGGCCATCACAGGCGGCACCGCTCTGTTCGGATTTCTGCTGCCGCATGCCGGCTTGCCATTGGCACTGTTCGTTTTGATTTTCCTCAGCGCGGCGATCAGTGAGAACTTCAAGTTTGGCTGGCGCCCTGCGCTCGCGCTGATGTTGCTGATTGCGTTCTGCGTCATCGTGTTCGTGAAACTTTTAGGCGTACCCCTGCCCCTTGTCGGCACCTGGTTCGCCGGATTGGTATAAGCCATGGAACTGCTATCTCACCTCTTCCTCGGCTTTGAAACAGCGCTGAGCCTCACCAATCTTGCTTACTGCTTCATCGGAGTTCTTCTCGGCACAGGAATCGGCGTCTTGCCGGGTTTGGGTCCTCTGGCCACGATTTCTATCCTCCTGCCAATCACTTTCGGATTGCCGCCCGTCTCATCCCTGATCATGCTTGCCGGGATTTACTACGGTGCCCAATATGGCGGATCCACCACAGCCATTCTGGTCAACCTGCCTGGTGAGTCCGCATCTGTCGTGACGGTGTTGGACGGGTACCAGATGGCCCGCAAGGGGCGAGCTGGCGTGGCGCTCGCGACGTCTGCCATCGGCTCGTTCTTTGCGGGCACGGTCGCGACGGTCATCATCGTGCTGTTTGCCCCGCCCCTGACGGAGGTTGCGCTTAAATTCGGGCCGGCCGATTATTTCTCGTTGATGGTCCTTGGCCTTGTGGCATCCATCGTGCTGGCCCACGGCTCCCTGTTGCATGCCTTGGGAATGGTGGTTCTCGGCCTGATCCTCGGTATCGTCGGCACGGACGTTAACTCCGGTATCACGAGGTTCACCTTTGGGTTTCCCGAAGTCGCCGACGGTATCAACTTCGTCATCATCGCCATGGGTATATTCGGATTGGGCGAGATCATTGCCAATCTTCAGAACGAGAGCATTCGCTCTGTCCTCGGCAGCCGGATCACGGGGTTGATGCCGACGCGTGAAGATTGGCGCAAAATGGCCGCGCCGATCCTGCGTGGAACCGCACTCGGCTCCATTCTCGGCATTCTTCCAGGCGGCGGGGCAATGCTCGCATCCTTCGCCTCCTATGCGCTTGAAAAGAAGGTATCACGGACGCCGGAAGAGTTCGGTAATGGCGCGATCGCCGGCGTCGCAGGACCGGAATCGGCCAATAATGCCGGGGCACAAACGTCCTTCATTCCCATGCTGACACTCGGTATTCCGTCGAACCCGGTCATGGCTTTGATGATCGGTGCCCTGGTGATCCAGGGTATCCAGCCAGGTCCCTCCGTCATCATCGAGCAGCCGGCGTTGTTCTGGGGCCTCATTGTCTCGATGTGGGTTGGCAATCTGATGCTGCTTGTCTTGAACCTCCCGCTCATCGGACTTTGGGTGAAACTGATTTCGGTTCCCTATCACTTCCTTTATCCTGCCATTCTCGTCTTCTGCGCGATCGGCGTGTTCAGCCTGAGCAACACGACGTTCGATATCTACCTCATGGCGCTGTTTGGGCTCGTTGGCTACATCCTGCGCAAGATCGACTGCGAACCGGCGCCGCTTCTGCTCGGCTTTATCCTTGGTCCGATGATGGAAGAATACCTTCGGCGCGCTCTTCTACTGTCCCGGGGCGATCCCTCGGTGCTCGTCACCGAACCGGTCAGCGCCGCGATGCTGGTGGCTGCCCTCGGCCTGCTGATACTTGTTGCCGCACCCGCGGCAAGAAAAGCCAGACAGGAAGCATTTCGTGAAGAGGAAGCGTGAACGTCCGAACTTCACCAGTCCCTAGGCTACCACGCGAAATAGCCGGGCAGGAAGGCTGAGATATGCCCAGGAGCTTCTGTAGTGTGGGAGCAATTTCGGAGATACAAATGACAGATGTTGCAAAATCGACGGCCCGTGATGCGCTCGCGCCGACCGGCACGCTCCGAGCCACCATAAATGTTGGAAATCCCATCCTCGCAATCCGAGACGATGAGACCGGTGAGGTCCGTGGAGTATCGGTTGATCTCGCGCGAATGCTTGCGGCCGATCTCCAAGTTCCGTTATATCTCCATATCCTGGAATCGGCGGGAAAGGCTGTCGCAGCCGTTGAAGACGGGGAGGCCGACATCGGCTTTTTCGCCCGTGATCCTGACCGGGCCGCACGTATCGCCTTCACAGACCCTTACGTCCTCATCGAAGGTTGGTATATTGTTCGGGACGGCTCCAACTTTTTCGACTTGGCAGATGTCGACAAAGCTGGCACTCGGCTGACGGTCGGCAAGGCAAGTGCCTACGATCTCTTTCTAACACGTCAGATCCAGCACGCGACCATCGAACGTGCACCGACATCCCCTACCGTCGTCGAAACGTTTCTCGAAACAAATGCCCACGTCGCTGCCGGCGTCCGTCAACAGCTTGAGAAGGATGCCGAGACGTTCGGCGGTCTCAGATTATTGCCGGAGCGTTTCATGGTCATTGAGCAAGCGATGGGCGTCGCCCGCTCGCATGGTGTCGCCGCCGAGGTGTTCCTGTCTGATTTTGTCGAGCGTGCAAAATCACATGGCTTAATTGCCGATGCCTTGAATCGATATGGTGTTTCCGGTGTCACAGTGGCCCCGTCACGCATTGTCGAGCGCCCTCGATCGTAATCGGCCGACATCAGGAACCCTTAAAACACGGCCGGTGTTTGAGCGGCGTCGGCCCCACCAAGCTTCCCTTCAAGCATCGCTAGGTCGGCGCCGTCGCCGGCTGGCGGCAAAAAAAGAGCTCATCGCTCGCCGCCCATGATACGGCGACCGACGCCACAAGACAGAATTTTACCGTCAAGAGCCTCTACTTCGACCACAGCGAGCCTCAGAACGTCGGTCACCTGTTCTTTGCGATCAAGCCTGACCTCTTCATGTCGCTTGGGAACTTCGACGCCCGCATGTAGGAGGACGGGGCTGTTTGTCGTCTTCGGCGGCCCGCAGAACCACCTTAACGGTTTCACAATTGGTGAAGTTGAACGCGGGCATCCAGTAGCCATGCTCCGCGGCATAGTCGAGGATCTGGCGAAGCGACGTGAGCATAAGAATCTCCTTCATAGGGGAGTAGGGCGAACGAAAGTTCCTCACAGGCAGACGTCGTCCGATACCGACGACGCTGTGTGAGGGGAGTGTTCTGGTCGCGGAGAGATCAGCTACGGAGCTTCCAATCATGCAGGAAAGAAGCGCTCTCAACCGTAGAATTAGAAGGAATGTATTCGAATCCAATGGCGTCCCCGAACTCTACGGCCTGCAGTGCTGAGAGAATGTCGTTGAAAGGAAGGGTTCCCGTTCCGGGTTCATGCCTTCCAGGGAAGTCCGCGATATGGACGTGACCGATGCGGGCACCATTCCAGGGTATCCATTTCGTCAGTTCCACCTCCGTCACCGCAGCGTGGAACGTGTCCACCAGGAGCGTGACCTTCTCGATACCAAATATGTCTTGAACCTCAATCGCCTTTTGGAGGCTGGAGATGGCGTATCCGGGGACGGCCGCCTCGCTGATGGCCTCAATCAGGACCCTGGCGCCGCTGCCTGCGGTCTGGTCGACGGCGTAACGGATGTTCTCCAGATACACATCTTTTGCTTGAGCTGCATTTTCATCGCCCGGAACACCGGCCATCGGATGGATAAGCGGAGCGCCGACGATCAGTGCATATTCGAGCGCCCGGTCGAAACTCGCACGGAAATCGGCTTCACGGCCGGGTAGGGATGCAAGACCCTTTTCACCCTTGCTCGCATCGCCGGCGCCGCCAGCGAGCTGCGCGAAAAAGAGCCCGTGTTCATCCACCATCTTTCGCATCACCTGTGGGCCGATGCTGAAAGGCTGCGGATGCTCAACCGCGGTGAAGCCCGCCGCCGCCGCTGAGGCTACGCGTTCGCCCAACGGGACCTCTTTGAACAGATAACCAATGTGGGCTGAGAGTTTGTTATTCATTCGAGCTTTCTCCAAAGTTCGGGACAGGCTTGAGCATTGGTCAAAGGCACAAGGGAGATCAGGTCAGGGTCACCGCGTCGAATATGAGCGCGCCAATCAGCCTGAGGATCGCGAGGATTCCTGCCGATCGGCGACTTCCAGAGAGGCCTTTGCCAACGCGGCGACGATAGCGGTCAGTTCGGACGAGATGCCGGACGAAGCCTGCTGATCAGGGTAATCCTGAAGTGAAGGGCGCACCGTCTCCGGTTCCCTGTTGGAAGCAACTGACATCAGTAGCCTCCGAATACTGCCTTGAGTTCTGCGACGTTCTCGTCGGTGAGCATTCGCGTAGGCATGCCGCGCAAAGTGACCAGAAGCTTCGCAGTCTCCTCGAGCTCTTCTGCTGCATAGACCGCCGAGGTGATGTCCTTTCCGGTGACGACCGGACCGTGGTTGGCCAGCAGGACGGCGGCATATTTTCCGTCAAGGGCACGGATCAGATCGCCAGCCCTCTCGTCGCCCGGACGAACATAGTCGACGAGCTTCACCTGACCGACTCGCATGACGACATAAGGCGTCAGCGGAGGAATGCAGTCTTCGGGATCGACATCGCTGAGACAGGACAAGGCGGTTGCGTAAGTAGAATGAAGATGGACCACCGCCCCGGTTTCAGGGCGGGTTGCGTAGAATGCATTGTGAAGGAAAATCTCCTTCGATGGCTTGTCTCCGGATAGATGTCGTCCGTCGCGCGATACCTTGCTGATCTTCGCCGGGTCAAGGAAGCCGAGACACGAGTTGGTGGGTGTCATAAGGATCCCGTCGTCGACGGCAGCGCTGATGTTGCCTGCCGATCCGACCGAGAATCCCCGGTCGAACAGAGATTTCGACAGCCGGGCGATGTCCTCACGGATCTTGTTTTCCGAGGTGCTCACTTTGCGTTCAACCTTTCGAGGGCCTTGGTGAAGAAGTCCGGCGAACCGAAATTGCCGGACTTGAGGGCGAGTGCGACGGGCTGCTCACCGTGCGAAAGCAGGACGGGAACGCCGGGATCGATTTCCTGGCCAATGGTGAGTGCGCCGAGATCGAGCGCCGAAACAACTGCCCCCGACGTCTCCCCGCCAGCCACGACCAGCCGCTTCACGCCGCAGTGGACGAGCTTGCGCGCGACATCCGCGAAGAACCCGTCGAGTTTTCCGGCAACCTCCTCGCGGCCATACTTCGCCTGCATCTGGCGGACTTCGTCAGGGGTGCCGGACGAGTAGGCGAGAGGAGCCTTCCCGTGATTGATCTTGATGAATTCGACGATGTCATCAGGCGTGGTGGCGCCGCTCATCACCTTGTCGACGTCGATCGCCAGCGTGGGGTGGCTCCGCTTGTGCAGATCGATCTGGCCACGCGTCGCCCCGGAGCAACTCCCAGCGAGGATCGCCTCGGGACCCTCGACGCCAACCCGGCCGCCCGAGTTTCCTGCGGCGAGGCCGCGTTCGATGAAGTTGCCCGGGAGCCCGATAGCGATACCCGATCCGCCAGTTACGAGTTTGTGGTCGGCAATCGCAGTGCCAATCGTGATCAGATCCTCGTCGGATGTCGCGTCCACGACGACGAGCGTGTCATTGGTCGTCGCCAGCGCGAGCGCGACATCGCTCTTTCCCTTGCGAACGGTGGTCAAACCGACATGACCCACCGTCGACGTCGTCTGCTGAGCCAGCCAACGGCGGATGTCGGGATCGGTCATCGGCGTAAGCGGGTGGTTCTGCATGCCGGATTCATTCAGGAGCCGATCCTGGACGAACAGATGCCCCATGTAGATCGTCCGCCCGGCGCCAGGGAACGCCGGGCATACGACGACGCCCTTCGCACCGAGTGCCACGGCCAGCGCCTCTCCAACCGGGCCGATGTTTCCGGTCGGCGTCGAGTCGAAGGTCGAGCAGTATTTGAACACGATCTGCTGGCACCCCTGTGCCAACAGCCACTCGAGTGCGCCAAGGGACTCGCGGACAGCCTCTTCGACCGGGACGGTCCGGCTCTTCAGTGCAACAACGCCAGCCTCGATGTCGGCGGCTGCGGGGCCGTTTGGCACGCCAAGAAATTGCGCCGTTCTAAGGCCGCCTGTCGGCGCCACACCCTTCGAGATCGTGTTGGCGATGTCGCTTGCGCCCGTGAAGTCGTCGGCGATCACTCCTAGAAGCATTTTCTTCCTCCTTGGCCGAAACCATCAGTCTAACCGATGTCGTGCAGCCGATGTCGTTCTGTTATTCTTTGCCAATCAAGCCACGGAGCTTAAGGACTGCTTGTTCCGGGCTGCTGAAGACTGGGGTGTCGGTGGAAGCCTGAACATCTGCCAGCGCCCGTGCCATCGAGAACTGGCCGAGTGTCACTGAGCGGAAACCGGAGAGCGACTTCGCCGCCTCGGCGATCAGGCGATTGTGCGTGGCAACGTCTCCCTGGCGCACGGCGTCGATAGCACCAGGCACGAAGACGCTTTCAATCTGGGCATCGGACCCACGCCGCGCGGCTTCCTCGCGGAATTCCTGCTCCATGCTCTCCTTCGCAGGCGGGAAGGTGTAGAGCATCGCGCTCCGGCCGCCCTCGGCGATCGCCGCCGCGAACATCGCCTCGTTCGGCTTAAGTACCGGGATGGCGAGCTGGGCTGCTGCGTACTCGATCGCTGGCCCGAACGCCGAGCAGGTAAACAGGACAGCATCGCTTCCCGTTGATGCGCCATACCTGGCGAGGGCAACGATGCGCTCGGTGAGTTCGTCGGGGATCTCGGCCGACCGGGCGCGGTCCGGGGTCAGGCTTTCTTCCAGAATGTTAATCGGCTCGGCGTCGGGCCAGAGATTCTTGAACGCGTCCCGGATCGGGTCCATTGCGACTGGCGTGGCATGGATCAGAGCAATCCTCGGTGACTTCGACATGTCGGCTACGTTTCCTCCAACAGTTTGATCGGAAGGGTTCTGTTGAACTGCGAGAGTAGACGCCTCAGCCGTCAAGCAGCCGGAAACGCGTCTTCAATCACGGTTCACAAGGTACCTCCCGCGGTGAGGGCAGTTTGGCTTCATCCCCAGCACCGAAAATTTTGTGATTGACGACTTCGCATACCGCATCGTATACGGTCAAGTATAAATTGAGGAGGCACCAAATGAGAATTGCAGTTTTGCCCGGTGACGACATTGGTCCGGAGATCACTGAAGCCGCGTTGAGCGTTTTGCGCGCGGCGGACAAAAGCTTCGGCCTGGGGCTCGAATTCGACGTCCATGAAGTGGGAATGGCATCGCACCGGAAGACCGGGACAACTCTCCCGGACAGCGCTGTCAAGGCTACTTTCGACGCCGACGGGGTCCTGCTTGGCCCGGGCGGCATGACCGCTTACCCACCGCTCTCCGAAGGTGGCTTCAACATCCCGGGCACGATCCGCAAGAAGCTTGATCTCTATGCGAACCTTCGCCCGGCGCGCTCCCGCAATGGCCTCGAGCGCGCACGTCCGGGTCTCGATTGCATTCTGGCGCGTGAGAACACGGAAGGCTTCTATGCCGACCGCAACATGTTCCTCGGCAGCGGCGAGTTCATGCCCACGCCGGATATCGCACTCGCCGTTCGCAAGATCACCCGCCAAGCTTCGCGCCGTATCGCGGAGAAGGCGTTTGAACTCGCCCGGACGCGCCGCAAGCACGTCACCGTCGTCGGCAAGCGCCACGTCCTCCAGGTCTCCGACGGCCTCTTCGTCGAAGAGGCGGAAGCCGTCGCGCGCAACTATCCAGACGTGACACTTCGCGAAGTCGATATCGACGCGATGGTCGCGGACATCTACACCAACCCGGACCGTTTCGACGTGATCCTGATTACCAACATGTTCGGCGACATCCTGTCGAACCTGGCAGTCGCACTTTCCGGTGGCCTCGGTCTGGCCTCCGCGCTGAACGTGGGCGACACTCACGCTGCCGCCAATGCGGGTCATGGTTCTGCGCCTGACATCGCTGGGAAGGGCATCGCCAATCCAAGCGGCATCATCCTTTCGACGGCAATGCTGCTGGACTGGTGGGGCGCGAAGCAGGGCGGCGAGAAATTCCACTTCGCTTCGAAGGCCATTGAACAGTCGATGGACGCTCTACTGACGTCCGGTCAGCGCACTGGAGACCTCGGCGGCGACCTCGGAACCCAGGCGTTTGCCAAGGCGATCGCAGAAAATCTTCGCGAGCCAGTCAAGGCGGCAAGCTGATTTGAGAGGCGGCAGCGGGCAGAGGACCAGCTGCCGTCGCTTCCAGAAATAGGTTCAACAGCATCACGGGAGGATACCAGATGCAAACCTTGAAAGTGGCCGCATGTGCGGCAGTATTCCAGTCCGTAATCGTCGTCGCATTCCCTGCGGGTGCCCAGCAGGCGCCTGAAGGCTACCCCGCCGACTACGCGGGCATTGTCACCGCCGGGATCAAAGAAGGTTCGGTGAATGTCTATTCGCCGACCGACTCCGAGCAAGCGGACGGGCTGATTTCCGGCTTCGAGAAGGCCTATCCCGGCATCAAGGTGAAATGGAACGACGTCGCCAGCGGCGCGGTCTACAACCGTGTCGTTAGCGAAGCCGCCGCCGGACAGGTCGGTTCAGACGTAGTCTGGTCGAATGGCCTGGACCTCCAGCTGCAGCTCGTCGAAGAGGGGCACGTGGAAACCTACAAGTCGGTTGAAGCCGCCAATATTCCCGCCTGGGCTCAGTACAAGGATGCGGCTTATTCGACGACCGTCGAGCCGATCGTTTTCATGTATAACAACAAGGTCTTCACGGACTCTGTTCCGAAGAACCATAAGGAACTGGCCGACCTTCTTGTGAAGAAGGGCGCCGAGCTTCAGGGCAAGGTCACAACCTTCGATCCCGAAAAATCGGCATCCGCCTACACCGTGATGGAAAACGACGTCGTCAACGACAACGGTTTCTGGACACTGATCGATGCGTTCGGGAAGGCGAAGGGCAAGGTCTACTCCAGCTCCGGGCAGTTGCGCGAAAAGATCCTGTCCGGCGAGCATCCGTTCGGCTTCAACGTCAACGGTGCCTACGCAAAGGGATGGGCCAAGTCCAACCCGACGCTCACGGTGGTCTATCCTGACGACTACACGATCGCTGCATCGCGCACTGCCTTCATCAGCAAGGATGCACCGAACCCGAATGCAGCGAAACTCTTCCTCGACTACATGCTGTCCAAGGCTGGGCAGACGGCCGTTGCCGAGGCGGGCCTCCCTTCGGTGCGCAGCGATGTGACCGCCGACAACTGGGACTCGGTGAACAAGGAAGCCGGCGGCAAGCTCGTGCCGATCAAGCTCGATGCCGCACTGCTTGAGGGCCTTCAGGCAACCAAGCGTGGCCAGTTCTTCAAGGACTGGAAGAAAGCCCTGAACCAGTAAACCCGAGGATCCCGTAGTTATGGCTAGGACCACTGCCGACGCTACGGGATTCCGCTTCGCCGCCTTGGCGGCGCTCGGAATCCTCGTACTGTCACCCGTTCTTCTGATCTTGTATCAGAGCTTCCTCACCGGACCCTTCTTCTCTCCATTGAGCACGCTGGGTCTTGATGCATACGTCTATATCTTCACCGATTCCGACTTCTATCGAGCGCTTAGCACGACAGCAATCTTCGCTTTAGGCACGATCGTCGTCTGCGTTCCGCTGGGCGCCATCCTCGCTTTCCTACTGACGCGCACCGATCTGGTCGGTCGGCGTTGGCTCGAAGGCGTCGTCCTTGTGCCAATGTTCCTTTCGGCTATCGTGCTTGGCTTCGGCTACACGGTCGCCGTCGGTCCCACTGGCGTCGTGACGCTGGCGTTCGAACGGCTGTTCGGTTTCGTGCCGTGGAACATCTACGGGCTCTGGAGCCTGATGTTCATCTCCGGACTTATGCACGTTCCGCATGTCTACCTCTATTCCTCCGCCGCGATGCGAAACCTTCCCGGCGATCTGGAGGAGGCGGCCAGAACTTCCGGTGCCGGGATTTGGACGGTTGCGCGGCACGTCACCTGGCCGTTGATCATGCCTGCGCTGATTTTCAGCATCGGTCTCAATGTCATGCTGGCCTTCGAGGCTTTCGGTCTGCCGCTCGTTCTCGGCGATCCCGCGGGTGTTCTCGTGCTGACCACCTACATCTACAAGCTGACCACGATCCTCGGCGTTCCGTCCTATCAGCTGATGGCCGTCGTCGCCGTTGTCCTGCTCGCGATCATCTTTCCGCTGGTTTTCATTCAGCGAAAGCTCCTCAGCCGTGCACGGCGCTTTGCGACGATCGGGGGCAAAGGAGCGCGCGTCACAAGGATTCGATTGGGGAAGGGCGGCCAGATCGCAGCCTGGATAGGCATCGGTATCTGGCTGGTGATTTCAATCGTCCTGCCGATCGGCGGCATCGCCATCCGCGCGTTCGTCGACGCATGGGGCGCGGGCGTCAATCTGTTCGATCACCTGACGCTCAACAACTTCCAGCAGCTCTTCAGCATTGCGGCGCTCCAGCGTGGCATCATAAACACGCTTTTGCTGTCGGTGGTTGGGGGAGCCCTCGCCGTCGGCGCCTACCTGCTGATTGCTCTCGCCGGACATCGCTGGAGTGGGCCAGGCAACACCGCTCTCGACTACATGGTGCTGATGCCGCGGGCGTTGCCCGGACTCATCATCGGTCTGGCGTTCTTCTGGATCTTCCTGTTCGTGCCATTCCTGAAGCCTTTCCGGCTCACGCTGCTCAGCCTGCTCATCGCCTACATCATCGTCGGGCTCTCCTATGGGCTCCGCCTGATCCAAGCGACTCTGATGCAGGTCGCCCCAGAACTGGAGGAAAGCGGCCGATCCGCAGGAGCCACGATCAAGCAGACCTGGTCGCGCATTGTCGTGCCGATCATCCGGCCGGGTCTGCTCGGCGCATGGATCATGATCATGATCATCTTCCTCCGCGAGTACGCGACAGGGGTGTACCTCATGACTAACGGCACCGAGGTGGTCGGATCACTTATCGTCTCGCTTATGGCAAGCGGATCACTCGACACTATCGCCGCCCTGGCCCTCATCAGCGTTGTCATGACGACTGGCGGCCTTGTGCTGGCAAATCGACTGGGAGGTCGTATCCATGAATGATCTGATCGTTCAAGACATCCATATGCATCTGGGCGCGCTGCATGTTCTGCAGGGAACGTCCTTCACCGCGAGCAAAGGGCAAGTCGTCGCGCTTCTCGGCGCGTCGGGCAGCGGCAAAACTACACTCCTGCGCACCATCGCCGGGCTGGAAATTCCGAGCAAGGGGCGGATCGATATCTCGGGAACCCCGGTGTTCGACTCGTCAAAGAACATCCTTCTGCCTCCGGAGCAGCGCAACATCGGCCTGGTATTCCAGTCCTACGCGTTGTGGCCCCACAAGACCGTCGCCGAGAACGTTGCCTTCGGTCTTACGATCCGCGGCACTAACAAGTCGGAGATCGGTAAACGCGTCCAGGAGATGCTCGAAAAGCTCGGCCTCGGCCATCTCGGCGACCGCTACCCATTCCAGCTGTCGGGCGGCCAGCAGCAACGCGTCGCGATCTGCAGGGCGCTGGTCTACCAGCCCAAGGTTATCCTCATGGATGAACCTCTTTCGAATCTCGACGCGAAGCTTCGCGAAGAAGCCCGCTATTGGATCCGGAAGCTCATTCTCGAGCTGGAATTGTGTGCAGTCATGGTCACTCACGATCAGGACGAGGCTCTCGCCATGGCAGACAATGTCCTGCTGCTGAAGGGAGGATCGATCGTTCAGAGCGGCTCGCCGTTGGAAATCTACAGCAATCCGAAGAACCGCTACACCGCGGAATTCCTTGGCAACAACAATACTCTCGATGGGAATCTCTCCATCGATGGCAGCAAGGCTGTCGTTTCAGGCGAGACATGGTCCATCTCCGGCGTGATGCCGGAAGGTGTGGCAAACGCGAACGGGAAGGCCGCGTCCGCGATCGTGCGCGTCGAGAAGATGACGATCCACGACCAGCCGGGCCCCAACCGGATTGCCGTCAATCTCGATGCCAGCATCTATCTCGGCGACCACTGGGAATACCGTCTGAGCGCGCCCGGCGTGACCCTGAAGGCGCAGGGCAGCGTCCGTCGGGAGCCCGGCAACGTTTGGTGCGAACTGCCTGCTGATGACGTCTGGATCTTCTCGAAGGCCTCCTAAGCATCGGGATCAACGGGCCTCCGCCTTAATTGCGCGGGCGCCCGGCTATCGACGAAGGCAAACGATGCCGCACGGCACTTGCTGCAGTGCGAGGTATACGATACCGTATAACCAACTCGGATTCTTTGGAAAAGTTGATGACCGTCGAGAACCAGACAAACTATGAAGTCGCCTATACGTCGCTCAAGCGCGACATCCTAGCGGGAAGTTATCGGCCGGGAGTGTCAATCTCGATCGGCGACGTCGAAAAGCGTCTAGGAATGAGCCGCACGCCTATTAGGGTGGCGCTCCAGCGTCTATCTGAAGAAAAGCTCCTTGAAGTTTTGCCTCGGCAAGGTTTTCGGGTTCCATTGATTTCAAGGAAGGAATTAGCGGACGTCCAAGAGGTACTCGCCGGCTTGGAGCTACTCGCGATCGACAGTATACATGAGCGTTGTTCCAAGGAGGACCTGCGGCCGCTCTTGGACGCCGTCAAAAAGATGCGGTCGGCCAACGATGCTGACGACCTGAAGCTCTGGTCCGAAGCTGACGCGGAGTTTCACAAGAAGCTGCTGGTACTGAGCGGCAACGATGTTCTGTTCAAATGCGCCAATCAGTTTCTTGAACAAATGTGGCGGGTGCGCGCGTTGACGCGGATGATGCGGCCCGTTCCGGTGCAATCGACGGATGCCCATGCGGCACTTGTCGACGCGTTGCTTGCGAAGGATCTGCCTCTCGCTCGTTCGATCCATAGTCAGCAGAGACGGCGAAGTGCAGGGGAGATTGACAAGATCATTGAGCGGTTGGAAACCAATCTCATATGATCGAAGCACCTTCATTAGCAAGCCTTTACTTACCGATTGCCCTCGCTCGCCGCGAGGTTAATCGAGCGGCTAAAGACCTGGCGAGTAGCACTGTAGTGAGATGGTACTCCAAATTTGGAAGTCGTTCGCCCGGCCCTAACGCGCTCTGCAATAGAACTGAGCGGTGGCGATAGTGATGTAAGCGATCCACCGCCCGGTAATTCTCAGTGCTCGTTCTTGAAAGAGGTTCCATAATATAGATTATGCAACTTATAGTTGCTTTTATATCAGCCTGACTACGAGGTGTTTAGTGTGACCTGTCCCACCTGACACTGGTACGGAGTATCCAAATGCAGCACTGGCTAGACAAGCTAACCGATCTCGCCGCGCTTCGCGGCGATGAAACCATCCTGAAGGACGCCCTGAGCCACCTCGCCGAGCAAGCGGGGTTTGACGGTTATGCTTATTTATACATCCGCCCGGGTCATACGGTCGCCGCATCCAATTATCACCCCGAATGGCGCACACTCTACTTCAAGCGGAAATTCGAGGCGGTTGACCCAATCGTCCACCGCGCAAAGTCTCTGAAGCAGGCGTTCTTGTGGAGCAGCGAGGAAGAACGCCGGCGTCTTCCCAAGGAAAAGCGCGCATTCTTCGACTGCGCAGCAGATTTCGGCATTCGCTCCGGGACTACGATTCCTATCGGTGCAGCCAATGGTTCGACGTCGATGTTTACGCTCGTTTCCGACATGACAGCCATCCGGCTCGAGCGCGAGATCAACCCCATCGCGGCCGCGGCGGCTGTTGGCCAACTCCATGCAAGAATGTCGCTATTGCCGCTGACGCCGACCGAACAAAAACCGGACTGGCTTGATCCGAAAGAGGCTGCCTACCTGAACTGGATATCGGTTGGGAAAACCATGGATGAGGCCGCAGACCTCGAGGGCGTGAAGTACAATTCAGTGAAGAGTAAGCTTGAAGAGACCCGAAAGCGTCTGCAAATCCATACGATGCCGCATCTTGTGGCGCTCGCCATCCGTGCCGGCCTGATCTGATTGTCGAGATCAGTTGACCGACACCTTGGGGATGTAACCTAAAAGCCCAACCAGCGTGTTCAACGCGGCCATCTGGGAATGCATCTCGATCATCGCCTCGATGTATTCGAGATGCTGGCTGCCACCAGCGGCCATACCAGTCTTGTATTCTTGCGGCAGGGCCTGAAACAGTTGATCGGCTTTCTCCAGGAGTTGCCGATGCAGCCGAATGGCGTTCACCGCAAGCAGCTCGACATCGGCGACGGGCAGCCCGCGCGTCAGTCCGATCACCGGGCGAAGATCGCCTGCTCCTGTCACTGCCACATTATCAATGTCCATGACTGTCCAACCTTCAGGTTTGGTCTGCGGTACGCCCCCGCAAACACCTACTCTGATCCCAAGCCGGGGGTTGGAAACTGTCCTAGACAGTCCTGCGACCTTTAGCACCGAGGCACCTGGACATACGTCACAGGCCCCCGGCCAAATGGTCAGAGGATACTGGCGCCGTACCGGCCGGCGCCAACCGCTAGGAGAGGTTTCCACACCCCGAGGCAGCGCGTACTGCCCTGCCCGACCTTATAATGGACGGGTATTGTTTTCGCTAGAGCGATGGAAAAACAATCACTTTGCAGATCTGCAGAAACTCAAGTTCTTCCTCCTATTCCTGTCAGATCAATCCGCATACCTGCCTTGTTCGGATCTGAGCCGGCATGTTCCGGGACCACTTCGGGTTCACCGAGATTTTCCCGGGAGCCGACATCTTTGTCGCCGTCATGTAGCGGATCGTGTACCGGCTGAGGGGACTTTGCGTCACCTGGATCCTCCGCGCGAAACACGGCCACGCCTTCGAAATATCCTGTCTGCCAAGCGACAACCGCATCGTCCATAACCTGTGGCAGGACCTCTTTCGCTGAGGGATTGCCATACCATTTCAGGACGATCCGAAAGACCTTGGCAAACAGCGCCGTTCCCATGCGGATATTCTCACAGGGCTCGACCATCTCTGGCTTCAACTGGCCAGCCTCCACGATTCCGAGGCCTGCCGGATACTGGGTGATACCGACGCGAACGGTGTTGCGACCGAGATTGTCGCGGATCACGGCCAGTGCCTCTTCCGGTGTTGTCGGCTTCGGCACCAGCACCAGACGATTGCCAGAGCGCACGGTGATCGCGAGAGGATCCTGCGATCCCGCCATCGCAATGAACTGCTCGACGATCGCAGGCTTCAGGGAGGGATCTGCGCATTGCTGAATCAGGAACGCATCGAGCATGCTGAGTACCCCTAGGTGTTGAAGACCATAACGATGGGCAGGCCAAAGAGGCTTGCCCAAGCGACCGAGCTCGCTTTTTGGATGGCGACGATCGAGGTGTTTTCCGTCCACCAGCCATTGCCGACCGCAATAATCAATTCGGGCGAGTACAGCAATGATTGCAGCACCGGCCAAAGAATAAGCTGCTCGTAGCAGATCAGCGGCGCGACCTTGAAACCGTCAGCCTCGACCATCGGATTGCCGAAGAAGTTGGCCCGCGCGCCACCGCCCTGCCCGGTCCATTGCAACCACGGTTGCCACATCGAGCCGGGAACCGGCATACGCTCACGATAAAGGATCTTTGCCGCATCGGCAGAGATCGCTACCATCACGTTGTCATAGCCCTTGGCGTCGATGACAGCAGCACCTGCGACGATGGTGAGGTCCGAGCCACGGAACCCTTCCTGCCAGACCCGCTCGACCGTCGGCGTCCAGAAGCCAAGTGCACTTTCGGGCAGCGCCGCGACACGAACATCCTTGCCTGCCTCCGCGGCCTTGCGCACCCTCGCAATCAGATCACGGTGATACTGAAGCGAGCCATCGCGCCCAAGGCTTGCCCCCTGTTTCAAATCGACGGCCATCCAGCCGGGTGTTCGTTTCGGGGGCGTCCAGTTCGTGGCGGACCAGACGTAAAGTCCTCCGAGGACTGCGACCGCGATTTGCCATCGTCTACCGGTCATGACGACCAACAGGATCGCGGTCGCGCCCAGTCCCCACCATCCCCAGCCAGGAAACAGCACCCCGGCTGCTGTCAGGGGATGCGCCCAACCGGTGATGCCGAAGGGCGGCACTGCCATCAGCACCATCACCACAAGATAGCGTAGCGCTCTGGCCGCATCCGTCCCTTTTCTCCCGGAAGCGTTTTCGCCACGAGGTTTCGTCCAAAACATCGCATGAACAGTGACGAAGGATGCGGACGCCACTACCCAGAGCGCCAGACCAGGCCAGAGATTGGCGGCATAGAAGGTCGCCACGCCATGCGGCAGCCCACGGGAGGCCGCCAGGAAATATCCAGCTGCTAATAGGGTAGCAATCGTGCGTGACGGCGCCCTTGCCCAGAGTAAAGGGAAGATCATGGCGACCGGAAGAAGAAGCACCTCGCCGCTCCAGCCGATCCACCCACAGGCAATGGCCGCGATGATCAGGCGTATGGATTTCCAGCAATTTGGTGGATGATTTTCATCGTCATCACGGCTCAAAGGTGAAGACCGGCTGCGCCAGGCCGAGAAGACCGGAATCCGGAACCGGGCCAAAGTATCGACTGTCATAGGAACTCGCGAAGGATGAGTGAAGAAACAGATGATGCGGCGGCACGACACCGCCGGGATCGGCCGAGAGCACCCTGCCCTCGCCATCCCTGTTCCACAGGGACGATGCGGGAACGGAACGGCCGTCGATGAGCACGTGATCGGTGATTTCGACCCGCTGTCCGGGAAGTGCTGCGACCGTCTTGATCAGCGGCGCAATTCCGCCGGCGCAAAGCCCTCGCCGCAGATATCCGCGCCGCCGTGCTTCTGTGAACGTGGCTGTCATGGGTGGGCACAGAAACACCAGATCACCGATGGCGACCGGGCGTTGAAGCTCTTCGATCCGCCAGAGGCCGAGCGGCTCGCTTGGGGTCAGGTTCAGCCGATAGCCACCCGCGAAGGCAATCGCCACCAGTGTGGACATGACAACGGCGGCGCCCATCAGAAACAGAAGGATGTGCCTCCGCCTCACTGCTTCAGCACCGGTGTCTGGCGCTGGGATAGACGCCGTTCCTCGGCTTGTCTTAGCGATTGGACGGTGCGCTCGTGGACGCCAAGCTGTTGCGCCGTTCGCATGACCGGCCAAGCTTGTTTCAGCTGTTCCTTCTGCTCCGGCTTCATTCCCTCGGAAAGCTTTTCATACAGCGCTCCGGAAGGCTCGCGCGCCGCGTTGCTCAACAGCGTTCGCTCCCCAAACCGCTCGGTGACGGCTTTGTTGAACCCGTCGATTTCTAGGTTGGTCTCGCGATTGCTGAGCGCGTAGGCCAGCGCCGCCGGCAGATCATTGCGGTCGATAGCGTCACGCACCCGCTCCAGCACAACACGCGCCGCCGGCGACAGCGCCGGAATGTCGATCGAAACCCGCTGGCGCAGGGTCTGCTCGTCCGCCTGGTGCCGCATTGCAGCGGTCTCGCGCATCCGAAGATATTGCTCAAGATCCTGCTTCAAGGCCGGAACATTGACCTCCGCGACGCGGCGCGCCTCCCGCTCTGACTTGGTAGCGAGGATGCCGGTCTTGCCCCTCAGTGGACCGATTGACGCCGGTTCCACCTCGAGTTTCTGCAGGATCTGTTTCGCTACCTGTTTGTCACTGAGCACTGCATCGAAGTTCATCGCGCGGAACGCGGTTTCGGGATCGGCGAAGACATAGGCGAAGCGCGCCGAGGCATCTTCCCATTGCCGTTTCAGAGCGGGATCGGCGCCAAGCCTGTCACCGACCGTATCGGCAACAGAACCAGAAAATGTCTTGATGCCTGCGACCATGGGTGCGGCCTCCTTCATCGTTTCGGTCTTCGAGGTTTGGGTGAAGCCAAGGCGCGCGGCGAAGGCGCTAAGGCGCTGGCTGAGATCGACAAGCTTCGCCCTCTGGCGCAGAGTCCAGTCAAGCCGGTCGCGGACCAGCGTGCGGGCGACCTGGACAATGTGCAGGCCGCGCGTTTCGGCAAAGCGGAGCGCCTCGCGATAGAGCTGACCGCGCTCGTAATCGAGCGTCGTCTCCTTGGCATTTTTTCGGGATAAAACCTTAGCGAGGCCGCCATTGAAGGAGAAGGATCTCGTCCCGTAGTAGAGCTGCAGATCCTGACGATGGCGAGTCATCGCAACATAGGTCAGATGCCGATCCAGGGACAGGGAAGCGAGCACCTTGACCTTGTCGACGGTCGCGCCTTGCGACTTGTGAATTGTCGTGGCGTAGCCGTGGTCGAGATTGTTGTAGAACCGCTGTTCGACGATCACCTGTCGGCGCCGATCGCCCTCGCCAACCGTTGCGACGATGCGGTTGGGTTGGGCCTCGACGACATGACCGATCATGCCATTCTTGAGCCCAAGCGATCCCTCGTTCTTCAGGAAGACGATCTGGTCGCCGATATCGAAATGGCGCTCGCCATCGGCCGTCTTGAAGACATGACCTCCACCGACAATACCGCGTTCGACCAGCTTCTCGCGGGCCATGACGTTTAGCATGCGAACATCGCGGCGCAGATGAGCGAGGATCAATGTTGTCTTCGTCCGATCGTAGTCGCGGTTCCAATCGGCGATCAGCCTCTCGACGGCTTCGGACTTCACACGAGAGCCGAGCACCCTGCCCTGACCCTCATAGGCAACGAGAGCCTTCTCGACATTGCCGCGCGCAAGATCGAGCGATGCCTTCCGCATCCAGTCGTCGCGCTGGCGATAGATGGTTTCGAGTTCGACGTATCCAATGCGATCGACAATCGCGCGGAAGGCAGCACCCGCTTCGATCGGCTGGAGCTGTTCGGGATCGCCGACCAGCACGATCTTCGCACCTGCTCTCACCACGGCATCGACGAACCCGGCCATCTGTTTCGAGGCGACCATGCCGGCCTCGTCCATGACGAAGATCGTCTTGCCGTCCAGCACGTCACGACCGCTGTTCCAGCGCAGCTCCCATGAGGCAAGCGTCCGGCTCTGGATCCCGGCTTCCTTCTCCAGGCCCTCAGCTGCCTTGCCCGCAAGCGCGCCGCCAACGACGCGATATCCGGCCAGTTCCCAGGCCTCACGAGCCGCCTTCATCATCGTGGTCTTGCCGGCCCCGGCGCGGCCGACGACGGCAGCGATGCGGGCAGGTCCGGCAATGCGCTCAATCGCTGCTTTCTGCTCGTCGGACAGCCGCTCATGCCGCCGGAACGTCGCACCCAGTACAGCCTCGGAAACGGCATGCGTCTGCTTAGCCGACAGCCACATGGCCTGTCGCGCCATCGTCGCTTCCAGCCGGATCATCGCTCGCGTCGAGTAGCGCGCTGGCAGTTTCTTGCCCGTGGCAAGATCGATCGTGTCGCGCTGCAGCCGCAACACGTCCGGGTTCGGGATGATCCTGATCATCAGCTTCTGGAAGACAGCGGGATCGTCGATGTAGCGATGCACGACCTTGGCGATATCTCGCTCGTCGAAGACGCTCTTTTCCCGCGTGATCAGGTCGAGCACGATGGCAGGATTCTTCAAGATGCGGCGGGCGTTTTCCGTGCGGCGCTGCTCGTTCAGTTCGACCCGTTCAAGCTCCGGCAGAACACCCTGTTGCTCTGCCTTGCGCTCGATCGCCTTGGCCCCGACGCCGAGATGAATGGTGGGCTCGAGATCAATTCCCTGCTTTTCGTAGGAGCGGCCGTCGACGCGAAGATCGATACCGCCAAGTGCCAGATGATGGTTCTGTCGTTCGAACCAGCCGTCGCGCAGCACATTGAAATCGTCCCTCGATCCAGCCCAGAGCTCGTAGAGGATCTTCCCGGACTTCGTTCTAACCGGCTGGCCGTCGTCGCCACTGACAGGGACCTTCTTCGAGCCGAACCCCTCCTCCGTCAAAGGCCGTAGCGTGGCCATCAGATGGATATGCGGGTTGCCGGGATTGTCGTGATAAACCCAGTCAGCAACCATGCCCTTGGCGAGAATGTGTTTCTCAATAAAATCCCGGACCAGGGCGATGTTCTGCTCGGCGGACAGCTCCAGCGGAAGTGCGATGGTCAGGTCGCGAGCAAGCTGCGCATCGGCGCGCTTCTCAAACGCTTCGACCTTGTTCCAGAAGGCCTCCGAGGCGCCAGCGACAGAACGATCAGCGGTCAGGGAGCGAAACCATTTCGGGGCGCCGGCGGGAAGCATGAACTCCTCGTGCAGCAGGCCCTGTTTGCGCGTGTAGTCGATGGTTCGGGCCTCACGCTCGTATTCCATCTTCGCGCAGTGCCGATAGGCCGCAGACAGCACGACACTGCGGCCCGACCCGCGGCTGACGATGCTGGCTGAGAAATGGGCGATGGCCACAGCGAAGGAAACTCCAGGGTTCGAACGGGTTCGTCCGGAGCGGCTGGGGCCACACGGCCCCGCCAGGGGCGATGAGCAACACGTCGCTTCGCGACGTATAAATGCGCCCTTGGAGCCATTCCTTCGGAACGGCGGGATCATTCACAAAAGCATCACCCTTGGCGATCTGCAGATCTGCAGATGTCTTTTTCAGCACATCCGGAAGAATCTGGGCGTCGCACATGCAACGCCCAGAACTCAAAGGAGCAACCGGAATGAAGAAGCCGTCATCGAAGATCAGGGAAGAGATCGCAAGATTGCAGGACCAGCTGAAGCAGGCCGAGACCCGTGAGGCCGAACGCATCGGCCGCATCGCACTGAAGGCAGGTCTCGGGGAAATCGTGATTGATGAGGCAGAGCTTCAGGCTGCCTTCGAGGACGTCGCCAAACGGTTTCGCGGAGGCAAAGGTGCTGCGACCGGAAGAAAGTATGCCGGCGAGAGCAGGAGCGGCAGTGACCCGTCCGCGACGCAGCCGGCTAGCGCGGATGCGGGCGGGTCTGTTGAGGCTTGAGCGGATGGCGAAATCAACGACGACAGAGGCGCGCAAAAAGGACACGCGCGAAAAAATCGAACTCGGCGGTCTGATCGTCAAGGCGGGACTGCGGTACGAGAAGCGTTCTTTGCTGCTCGGCCTGCTGCTCGATGCCGCCAAGCGGATCAGGGGCGACGAAACGGAGAAGGCCCGACTGGCAGCAATCGGCGCGGAGGCCTTTGGCAATGACGGCGAATAGGCTGCTTCTGGCAATCCTGCCCGCGGCAATCATGATCACGGCGATGGTCCTCATCTCAGGTTTTGAACATCGGCTGGCGGCGCTCGGCACATCGGCGCAAGCGAAGCTGATGCTGGGCCGCATCGGCCTCGCCCTGCCCTATTTCGTTGCCGCCGCAATCGGCGTCGTCGCGCTGTTCGCGGCCAATGGTTCGGCCAATATCAAGGCTGCCGGTCTGAGCGTGCTGGCTGGCGGCGCTTTGGTCGTCATCACCGCGATTTCACGCGAGACGATCCGCTTGGCCGCTATTGCCCGCGACGTGCCTGCCAAGCAATCGGTTCTCGCCTATGCCGACCCGGCAACGATGATCGGCGCTAGTGTCTGCTTCATCGGAAGCGTCTTCGCCTTGAGGGTTGCGATCAAGGGGAATGCCGCTTTCGCAATGGCGGGACCAAAGCGGATCGGCGGCAGGCGCGCGGTCCACGGTGAAGCCGACTGGATGAAGATGCAAGAGGCCGGAAAGCTGTTTCCCCAGCAAGGCGGCATCGTCATTGGCGAGCGATATCGCGTCGATCGCGATAGTGTTGCCGCTCTGCCGTTCCGGGCCGATGACAAACAAAGCTGGGGCGGCGGTGGCAAGGCGCCCCTACTCTGTTTCGACGGTTCCTTCGGCTCGTCGCACGGGATCGTCTTTGCCGGTTCGGGCGGATTCAAGACGACCTCGGTGACGATCCCGACCGCGCTCAAATGGGGAGGCGGTCTGGTTGTGCTTGATCCGTCGAGCGAGGTTGCGCGCATGGTCAGTGAACACAGGCGCCAGGCGGGCCGGAAAGTGATCGTACTCGATCCCACCGCGTCGGCTGTCGGGTTCAACGCGTTGGACTGGATCGGTCGTCATGGCAATACCAAGGAAGAGGATATCGTCGCCGTCGCCACATGGATCATGACCGACAATGCGCGCACGGCGTCCGCTCGAGACGACTTCTTCAGAGCCTCGGCGATGCAGCTTTTGACGGCGCTGATCGCCGACGTTTGCCTGTCGGGGCACACAGCTGAAAAAGACCAAACTTTGCGCCGTGTCCGGGCCAATCTGTCCGAACCCGAGCCGCAGCTTCGGGCACGCCTGACGAAAATCTACGAAGGGTCAGAGTCCGACTTCGTGAAGGAAAATGTCGCCGTCTTCGTCAACATGACGCCGGAGACATTTTCCGGTGTCTATGCCAATGCCGTTAAGGAAACGCACTGGCTGTCCTACCCCAACTATGCCGCTCTGGTCTCCGGCGACAGTTTCTCGACGGACGATCTCGCAAACGGCGAGACGGACATCTTCATCGCGCTCGATCTGAAAGTGCTGGAAGCCCATCCAGGCTTCGCGCGCGTGGTCATTGGCTCGCTGCTCAACGCGATCTATAACCGCAACGGCGATGTGAAGGGGTGCACCCTTTTCCTGCTCGACGAGGTGGCACGCCTCGGCTATCTGCGCATCCTCGAAACCGCCCGAGACGCAGGCCGCAAATACGGCATCACGCTGACGATGATCTTCCAGTCGCTCGGCCAGATGCGCGAGGCATATGGCGGGCGTGACGCGACGAGCAAATGGTTCGAATCCGCCTCGTGGATTTCTTTCTCGGCAATCAACGATCCCGATACCGCCGACTACATCTCCAAGCGCTGCGGCGACACGACGGTCGAGGTCGATCAGACTAATCGCTCGTCCGGATTGAAGGGGTCGTCGAGATCGCGGTCGAAGCAACTCAACCGCCGGCCGTTGATCCTTCCGCATGAGGTTCTGCGCATGCGCGCCGACGAACAGATCGTCTTCACGTCGGGCAATGCACCGCTTCGATGCGGGCGCGCCATCTGGTTCCGGCGCGAGGACATGAAGGCCTGTGTCGGAAAGAACCGGTTTCACAAGAGCTCTTACGGCACGCATGAACCTGTTGTGCGATAGATCGAGGGCGCAACAATGAGATATTGGGAAGCGTGCGAAGCACAGGTGACGGCGACCGAGGCGATCGAGGAATGCCGCAAACATGGCATCACGGCGGGGGTTCGCGAAGCCGACGGCGCGCTTATCGATAAGGACAGTGGGGAAGTCATCGGGCATCCTGACGGCTACGGAGAATTCTATGGCGGGGATGTCCTCGGCTTCCTCGGATATTGATCGACGCCCGTTTGCACCGATGGCGCCTGGTGTTTACGGGAAGATCGTGACCCGAATGGGCGAAGACCGCAGGACATCGTTCGCCCCGGCGAATAGAGCTGTACGCCGCAGGCGGACCGCCCATAGCCTTCAGCGGAACTTCACGAAAATGAATCGGTCAGACGTCATCGATTCATATCTCTCGTTGGACGAAAATTGGCGGCCGAGCGATTATGCTGCCATGCTCACTCAACCCTATCAGCTTTATGTGGAACGCACGGACGAAGCCCGTAACATGGCTCGCTTCTATGCCATGACGATTGAGCCCAATCTGTTCGGCGAGATCTGCCTGACACGCCGCTGGGGCCGGATCGGTGCGCAGGGCCAGATGAAGGTCCAGCGTTTCGCCAAAGAGCGAGACGCTGTCACAGCCTTCCTCGATCTTCTCCGACAGAAGCGAGGCCGTGGATACCGGGTCACGCCTTCGGCAGCCCGTCATTGACGGTGGGCGATCCCTTGCGACCTTTGGCTGACATCCACACATCGACGATGATGAAACAGGAGCATTTGACGTTTGGCATATCCACCTGATCTCCGGCTTCTCTTCCGGAAAAAGAGAGGGCAACGCAATCTCGCGATCCTCGCGATAATCCCTCCCCTCGTGAGCGTCGCCGCCCTGGCGGTCAGTGCTCCAACGATAACGCTGGCTGCACCACATATGACTTCGGTAAAGTTTGAAAAATGCACCGACGGCGATCGGATTAGCTGCGTCATCGATGGCGATACGCTTTGGATCGATGGAACGAAAGTCCGGGTTGCAGACATCGACGCACCCGAGATCAGCGAGCCCAAATGCGCCTCGGAATTTGCTCTCGGTAACCGCGCGACCGAGCGGCTGATCGAACTTGTGAACCAGGGTCCATTCGAATTGCAGGCATGGCCGGGTCGTGACAAGGATCTCTACGGTCGCGCTCTGCGGGTTCTTGTTCGCCATGGCCATAGCCTCGGCGATATTCTGGTCTCGGAAGGGCTGGCCCGGACCTGGACAGGACGTCGCGAACCATGGTGCTAGGACGGCAAGGCCGGTGAAGGCCGAGCCTGTTGGCGCTCACTCGCGCCGGTCCCATTCGGTTTCGATGTTGAGCTCAACGTCTGCGAAGAACGGAATCTTAATCGCGATCTTCAGGCCGAGCTTGCCCTTGCGGAAGAGGTGACTGACGACTTTGCCAAGTGTACGTAGACGGCGGCCGGTGGCGCTGAGAAATTTTGCGAGCTGTTGCATCATGGATCTCCTGTTGATTGCGTTCATTGCGGGGATGAAGAGCGGACGGGGAAGGACGGCTGCACCCGCAGGGCCGAAGCGGAGCGGAGGACCTGATGGCGACTGAATTTTGATGCGCGAGGAGCGATAAGCGGGGAAAATTCTGGCGTCATCAGGTTGCAGCCAGACGCCCGGGACGCACCGTCCCTGATGTCAATGAAATCCGATCAACAGGAGATCTTCGGGTACCGGGTGACGCACACGACGCGACTTGAGGCCGCCCCTCAGAAAGGTGGCTCCGTATCGACGCAGCCGTCCATCTCGGCAATCGCCAGCGTCAGTTCCGCCTGTGCGAGATCCAGCTCGGCTTCGATCTGGCGGCGCTCGCAAGGATCGACAGCGTTACGCATTTCGGCACGAAGTTCTTCGATCTGTTGTTCGAGTTCGTAGGTCATCGTCTGATCTCCTATGTGAAAGACGATCAGCGGCGCCGGAAAGGGAATGTCGATGTCAGGGATCGCTGAAGCGACCGGCAGCGCCGGGGAGTGGGGGAGCCGATTTCGTGTTGGCGGCTCTGCTGCCAATTCGAAATTGGGGGGACCGCTCATCCTTGACGACGGCAGTCCCGTCGGCATCATCACCGGATACTGAGCAGGTTTTCCTCCTCTCGGTGGCTACCCAAAAAGCCGGACCTGGCTCGATGCCGGGTCCGGCTTTAACTACCCGATGGGGGAAGGCTCCGCTGGTGGTGGCCTAGCAAGCGCCGAATGCACGCGAAAACACTGCTCTGTCCGTCGTCGAATGATTTGAGACGTTTTGGTCTTTGGAAGATTGGAGTTTCCGGCTCGGTTTGCGGGTTGATCTAAGCCGCTTTGGCCTGGTGGTTCAAGCGGCGTTGTCTGATGGTTTCTCGTTTGATCCTTTCGCGTTCGAGCAGGATGGTCTGGCCGCGCCCGAAGTAGACGTCGGCCGGGGTGAGATTGTCGAGGCTCTCGTGGTATCTGCGATGGTTGTAGTGCTCGATGAAGGCTGCGATCTGGGCTTCGAGGTCTTCTTTGAAGAAGTAGTTTTCCAGCAGGATGCGGTTCTTCAATGTCTGGTGCCAGCGTTCGATTTTCCCTTGTGTCTGCGGATGGCCGGGAGCGCCATGAACCTGGTTGATCTTGTATGTCTCCAGCCATTCGCCGAGATCGGAAGCGACGTAACACGGGCCGTTGTCGGACAGCAGGCGCGGTCGATGTTCGACCTTGACCTTGTCGCAGCCTGAGGCGGTCAGCGCCAAGTCGAGGGGGTCGGTGACGTCATCGACCTTCATGCTGGTGCACAGCTTCCAGGCGATGATGTAGCGGGAATAATCGTCGAGGATGGTCGACAAGTAGAACCATCCCCAGCCGATGACCTTCAGGTAGGTGAAGTCGGTTTGCCACATCTCGTTCGGACGCGTGGTCTTGTCCTTGAACTCGTCATTCGCCTTGATGACGATATAGGCAGGCGAGGTAATCAGGTCATGGGCCTTGAGCAGCCGATAGACCGAAGCCTCCGACACGAAATAGTTTTTCGTGTCGGTGAACTTCACCGCCAGTTCGCGCGGCGACAGGTCGGCGTGGTCCAGCGCCATTTCGATGATCCTGTCCCTGATATCGTCGGGGATGCGGTTCCACACCCGTGACGGCGCAGACGTCCGGTCTTCCAGCCCCTCGACGCCATGGGTCAGGAAGCGATCATACCAGCGGTAGAAGGACGGCCTTGGAATTCCGAGCTTGTCGAGTGTCTGCCTAGCCGACAGGTGCGATTGCTCGACCAACCGGATGATTTCCAGTTTCTCGGTGGCGGGATATCTCATTCTTCGTCGCCCCCATCCGCGATCATGCTTTTTTTGAGCAGGCGGTTCTCCAGGGTGAGGTCAGCCAGCGCCTCTTTCAGGTCGCGGCTTTCACGGCGCAGAGCCTTGACCTCGTCACTGGTCGCTGAACGAGCGGTATCACCGGCAAGCCGCTTCTTGCCCGCTTCAAGGAATTCCTTCGACCAGCTATAATACAGGCTCTCGGCGATCCCCTCACGGCGGCAGATCGCAGCTATGCTGTCTTCGCCACGCAACCCTTCCAACACGATGCGGATTTTGTCTTCCGCAGAATGGTGCTTGCGCGTCGCGCGCCGAATGTCCTTGATCGTCTTCTCGGCCGCCGATGTCTGCGGCCCGGATTTTTGTCTCATCTTCGCTTCCTTTGATAGAGCTACGATGAGCCGAAAATCCTCTCTTCTCAATTAAGCCAGGTCTGTCTCATGGGCGCTGATGTCGGACAGGCTGGACGGTCGGTTGGGTAGACCAGGATAGACATGCCGTCGGAAAGATCGAGCCGACAGCCGACAACAAGTCTCACGCCCGTGGTCTTTGCCGCTTCCCAGGCGCGCACGATGCCGGCAAGCGAGTTGCGATCGACAACGCCCAAGGCATCAATGCCAAGCGCTGCCGCGGTCGCGAACAGTTCCTCCGCGGAACTGGCACCGCGTAGGAACGAGAAATGCGTGGTGACCTGGAGCTCGGCATATCTCATCCGAACACTCCATGCAGAAACCAGAGATGCGAGCCCGTGTCAGTGTCCACCCCGTCGCCGGCGCGATAGACCCAGTAGCGTTCGCCGGCCTCGTCCTCGACGACGAAATAATCTCGAACGGCGGCATGTTCTCTCGGCCGAAGCCACCACTCGCCGAATATCCGCTCCGGCCCGTCTGCGCGCTTCACCCGACGGCGCTTTCCGCGCCAGGTGAATACGGCCGGCGGCTGGTCGGGGAGCAGAGCGGTGACGTCGATCCGTTCCGGGTTTGCCAGCAGCCGCGATGGCCTCGGCCAATTTGCGGCCCATGTCGCTCCAGTCTCGTCGGCCGTCGGGCCGACGCGCATCACCGATCGCTCGGGAACGTCGGAGGCGACGGGCGTGACCCGGTAAAGCCGCTGGCCGCGATTGCCGAGAATATCGACAAGCGGCGTCACGTCGACGACGGGCTCTTCAATCAGAGAGGACGCAGCCTGTCGCTCCTCGAGTGGCTCTGCCATGATGGCGACAAGGACAAGTCGTTCGATCCCGAAGCCCGGGTCGATCTTTTCGATGCGGTCGCAAAGCAGCTTTGACAGTCGGGCGGGATCCCGGACCGGTTTCGCCAACCCCGCTCGAATACACTGGCGGGTGTTGTCGACACGATAGATGACGAGATCGGAACGCCTGACGCCGAGACCGCGTGTCTCCAGCTTGGTGGTCAGTTCGCCGACCAGTCGGCGCACATATTTGGCGATCGTTTCCGCCGCGCCGATCGGCTCCTGAAAGTTCCTCGCTGTCTCGACAAGCTCCGGAGTGCGCAGGGGTTCGATGGGTTCCGCCATCCGCCCAAAGAGCCGATCCAGCCGCCGGCCGACTTCGGGTCCGTATCGCAGGGTCACGGGAGCGCGCGGCATTGCGGAGAGTTCGCCAACCGTCTCGACGCCCATCACCCGCAGTCCATGGACTGTGTCTGGTGGAAGACGCAGACAGTGGATCGGCAGGCCAGTAACCGCTTTCGCAACGCCGCCAACCGGGACAACCGTCGTTCCAGCCGACGTCACGCGGGTGATCGCATGCGCGGCTCCCCATGTGTCGGCGACGGCGGCACGTGCGGTCAGGCCCCGTGCTCTCAAGCCGTTGACCAGCCCGGAGATTAGCAGATCTTCACCGCCTTGAAGGTGATCGGCGCCTTCGGTATCCATGACGATCCCGTCCATGCCATCGACGGCTACGACCGGGCTGTACTGGCGGAGCGCCCACAGCGCGAGCCGCTCAAGGGCAGCAGCGTCGGCGCTGGGATCAGCATCGATCATCGTGAGGTTGGCAACCACGGCCTGGGCTTTGCTCGCCGGCATGCCGAGCTTGAGGCCAAGCTTGCGCGCGGCGGTATCGGCAGCCGAGATCCAGCGTTTCGACCCCGATTTGGAAATGACGACGAGCGGCTGATCAGCTGGCACGGCTCCCTCTCCATGTCGACGTATCCGGTCTGTTGGCAGAGTGGGGAAGTAGACACACACGACCCTTGGCATCACAGGCTCCTATTTCAAACTCAGCACATTCGCCTGCTTTCACGCGCATCAATTCCAACAGCCATCGAGCCCGGCCGACCCCAGCCACTGGCAGTTCCTCCGACGGAAGCACGCTCACCCTCCACCGTGTCGTCGAGGCCGTCGGATTGCCGAAGTCCGACGCTTCCGTCTGACGCCGCCATCTGCGGACAACGAGCCCGATGGTCCCGGTTTTCTCGGCAGCCAGCTGCAGCCGCCGGGATGCCACCATCGGCAAACGCACAAGCTCGCCCACGACAGCAGCCAATCCCCCAAAAGAGAGCCCCTCTTCCATGGAGGCAAGGACATCCTCTTCCTTATCGCCTTCGCAGAAGATCACACGATCGGGATGCAGGCCGGCCTGGGCGATCGCCGGGAAAAACAGGTCAGGTCTCGTCAGGCACCAAAGCACCTTGCCTTTCGAGCGCGCGGCAATGCCGGCGGCGAACAACGCTGCCGCCGCGCCATCCACAGTGCCAGAGCCGCCACCGGCAATTTCATGCACGGCACCATAGGCCAGTCCGCCGCCCGGTAGCCGTTCGTCCATTTGGCGAACGCCGAAGGGAAGCACGACGGCTTTTCTTGACGCACTCCCCTCGAGAAGCGCGATCCGGTCTCTGAGTTCCTCGATCATCCGAGGATTGTAGGCGCGCGACATCGTTCACGGACCTCCTCGGCTCGCGTTGCATGGACCTCATGTCCCCGAAAATTGTTTATGTTCTTCTTTTGTTCCGTCTTCTCGAAGGAGTCAAGCCGGTCTTAATGAGCTTATTTAGGCTCCGCTAAAGCGGTGTGGGCGAAATGATGAAACGAATCAGGAGCCTAGGCTGTGGGAGCCAAGTGACTCTGCGGCCTCATTTTTTTCGCGTTTTGCACAAGGACCTGAAAGATGCCGCGGCTTGACACCGGCCGAAACGAAAAAGCCTGCCGCGGGAGGAGGTGCGGCAGGCTTTCCGAAAATATCCGAACAGCAACTGGGAGGAGGAGTGTTGCTGTTCCCGCAAACGCCCTTGGGAGGAGGAGAGGACGTCTGCCAATCGAACCGACGCGGGAGGAGGTGCATCGCTTCGATAGACACATCATACGGGTTCTCCCCGCCTATTAAATAGACTTTACTGCAGTGCAGTTATGCCGAGAGCGCATACCAATTCCGGCTGGGCAAGGTCGATCATTCAGAAGAGATGGCGCTCCTGTCCAACTCCCCCTGCTCAACTCCGTGGAACAAAACGATTATCTCTTGCCTTTTGCTTGTTGAGGTCGCGTGCTGTGTCAACCGGACGTGACAGGTATGACGAACGCGATGATTTTTCCGGTTTCTCATCGCGGCCAACGAAACGGCAGCCGAGCGTCTTACCTGTCCGGCCCGCGCCTCGTCCCCGTCTTCATCCGAGACGGGAGGCGGATTTTTACCGGGGACTGCCATGGCCAGCGACAAGCTCTCGACCTACAAGCAGAAGCGCGATTTTCAAAAGACGCAAGAGCCGAGCGGCGCAGCGAAGCTGAAGGCCTCGAATCGCAGGCGCTTCGTCATCCAGAAGCACGACGCTACGCGGCTACATTATGATCTCCGGCTTGAGCTCGATGGCGTCTTCAAGTCCTGGGCCGTCACCAAGGGACCGTCGCTCGATCCACACGACAAGCGGTTGGCGGTCGAGGTCGAGGACCACCCGCTCGACTACGGCGACTTCGAGGGCACGATCCCGAAAGGCCAGTATGGCGGGGGCACGGTGATGTTGTGGGATCGCGGCTACTGGGAGCCCGAAGGCAGCAAGACGCCAGAGCAGGCCCTCTCCAAGGGCGATTTCAAGTTCACGCTGGAGGGGGAGAGGCTGCACGGCAGCTTCGTGTTGGTGCGGATGCGGAACGACCGTGACGGCGGCAAACGAACCAATTGGCTGCTGATTAAGCATCATGATGATTTTTCGGTCGATGAGAACGGCGCGGCCATTTTGGAAGACAACGCAACCTCCGTCGCCTCGGGTCGGACGATGGAGGCGATCGCCGCCGGCAAGGGCAAGAAGCCGAAGCCGTTCATGATCGAGAGTGTCGAAGTCCAGGCGGATGCGGTCTGGGACAGCAATCACGGCCTTGCAGCGGAAGAGCGCAAAGCCGAAACCAAAGCCAAGAAGAAAGCGCCGGCCAAAGCTGCCAAAGCAGCGAAGGCCGCAATGCCGGACTTCATCGCGCCGCAGCTCTGCGAGACGCGCGAGCGTCCGCCTGCCGCCGATGGCTGGATCCACGAGATCAAGTTCGACGGATACCGCATCCAGATGCGCATCGAAAACGGAAAAGCGACGCTCAAAACCCGCAAGGGCCTCGACTGGACGGCAAAGTACCCGGCAATCGCCGAATCCGGCGCCGCGCTTCCTGACGCCATCATCGACGGCGAGATCTGCGCCCTTGACGAAAATGGCGCGCCAGACTTCGCAGCACTTCAGGCGGCGCTCTCGGAAGGCAAGACGGATGCGCTGGTCTATTTTGCCTTCGACCTGCTGTTTGAAGGCAATAAGGATCTTCGACAACTGCCGCTGACCGAGCGAAAGGATCGGCTGCAGAAACTGCTCGATGACGCTGGCGAGGATCCCCGCTTGCGCTTCGTCCAGCATTTCGAGACCGGCGGCGACGCCGTTTTGAAGTCGGCGTGCAAGCTGTCGCTCGAAGGCATCGTCTCCAAACAGGCGGATGCGCCCTATCAATCCGGCCGCACCGCGACCTGGGCCAAATCCAAATGCCGGGCCGGCCATGAGGTGGTGATCGGCGCCTACGCCACGACCAACGGCAAGTTCCGCTCGCTGCTGGTCGGCGTTAACCGCGGCAGCCATTTTGTCTATGTCGGCCGTGTCGGCACGGGCTATGGCGCCGGCAAGGTCGACGTGCTGCTGCCCAAGCTGCGCGCGCTGGAAACGGCGAAGTCACCGTTCACCGGTATCGGAGCGCCGAAGAAGGATCCCAACGTCGTCTGGGTGAAGCCGGATCTGGTGGCAGAGATCGAGTTCGCCGGCTGGACTGCCGACGGGCTCGTCCGCCAGGCGGCCTTCAAGGGACTGCGGGAAGATAAGCCAGCGGGGGAAGTCGTCGCCGAGAAGCCGGTCGAACCAGCGGAGCTGGAAACGCCCGATCCGGAGACAGAGGCCAAACCCAAACGGCCCGGAAAGCCGCCGCGCAAAGGCGGCAAGGAAGATGTCATGGGCGTGTTGATCTCCAACCCGGACAAGCCGCTTTGGCCGGACGCCAACGATGGCGAACCGGTCACGAAGGTGGAACTGGCTCGTTACTACGAGGCCGTCGGCCCTTGGCTGATCGATCATATCAAGGGCCGGCCGTGCTCGATCATCCGGACTCCCGATGGCATTGGCGGAGAGCAGTTTTTCCAGCGGCATGCGATGCCGGGCACGTCCGATCTCCTGGAACTGGTGCAGGTCTTCGGGGACAAAAAACCTTATTTACAGATCGATCGCGCCGAGGGCTTGGCCGCCATCGCCCAGATCGGTGGTGTCGAGCTTCATCCCTGGAATTGCGAGCCGAAACTCCCTGAAGTGCCGGGCCGCCTCGTTTTCGACCTCGATCCGGGTCCGGACGTCCCCTTCTCCACCGTCGTCGAAGCCGCCCGCGAGATGCGTGACCGGCTGGAGGAACTTGGCCTCGTCAGTTTTTGCAAGACCACCGGCGGCAAGGGCCTTCACGTCGTCACGCCGCTCGCCGTGGCCAAGGGTAAGAAGCTGGCGTGGCACGAGGCAAAGGGTTTCGCGCACGACGTCTGCCTGCAGATGGCGCGCGAGAACCCGGAACTCTATCTGATCAAGATGGCCAAGAACCAGCGCAATGGCCGCATCTTCCTCGACTATCTGCGCAACGATCGCATGGCGACGGCCGTGGCGCCGCTGTCCCCGCGCGCCCGTCCGGGGGCTACAGTGTCGATGCCGTTGACATGGAGCCAGGTAAAGACGGATCTCGATCCGAAGCGGTTTAACATCCGCACCGTGCCGGCGCTGCTGTCAAAGACGAGCGCCTGGCAGGACTACTGCGATGGCCAGCGGCCGCTCGAACAGGCGATCAAGCGACTGGCCAAATCGATGAAGCAGGCCGCCTGAACGCGCCAGCCATCAAAAACCGTAGCGCTGATCGAGTTCTTTCAGGGCAGCCTGCACCTCATCGATCGAGACAGGAGTTGTTCCCGGTAGCTGACGGAGTCCTGGCTTGGAATCGACGGCGTAAAAGTCCGACGCCCATGCTGCGAGGATCGCGCGCTTGTCATCGACGGAAAGGGCCGGCGCTCTCACCACGTCGATCGGTCGCCGAAGCTGCATGCCCTGAAGCAGGACCGTTGGTCCCATCGCCATAGCGTTGCTGGCCGCCTGCTGAAGCAAATCGTGCATCATCCGACCACCTCACAACACGTGCGGATCCTTGTCTCGCCGCAAGCGCGAGGCGGTGATCACGTTGGTTTCCGGCGCCAGCAGATCATGTTTCTCGGCGAAGGCGGCGAAGAGCCCGCGCGCGGTCTCTGCTTCGATCTCACCGCGCAACGCAGCACTGCATGCCTTGAGCGCGATCGAATGCGCGGTGTCCCGGTTTGAGGCCGGCCACTCGGAAAGATGCCGGTAGGCGTCCATCACGCCGCGAACCTCTGCCGGAAAGCCGAGGCCGACTAGAATGGAAACAGGCTGTCTGAACATATCGGGTTTCATCGTTCTCTCCTTCCCAACCCGGAATGTCGATGGGCGCCGTCGCGACGGCGCCCTTGTTGAGGGACAGTGTCGATTAAGCCGCCTTCTGCGCTTCGATCTGTGCCGGAGCTGCAGATGCCAAAGCTGGGGCGCTTTCGATGGTAATTTTTCGCGGCTTCAGTGCCTCGGGGATCTCACGCACCAGATCGATCGACAGGAGACCATTTTGCAGATCGGCGCCGTTCACCCGCACATGGTCGGCAAGTTCGAAGCGGTGTTCGAACGGCCTCCCGGCAATGCCGCGATGCAGGTAGCCATCTGAGGAAGCTTCCTGCTTCTTGCCGGTGACTGTCAGAAGGTTGGACTGGAAGGTGATGTCGAGATCGTCCAGGGCGAAGCCTGCCACAGCAATCGAGATCCGGTAGCTGTCATCACCGGTCTTGACGATGTCATAGGGCGGCCAGTCGCTGATCGAGCGAGCGCGCTGGGCGTTTTCTAGAAGATTGAAAACCCGGTCGAATCCGACGCTCGAACGGTAGAGCGGTGCATAGTCGTAAGATGTTGCCATAGCCATATCCTCCTTGAAGCAACATGGGTACGGAAGCGCCGAAAGACGGCGCCTCCAGCAAGGCCAGCCCTTTCATCAGCGGCTGGCAGCAATCGATTTGGTTTCTGAGATTTTCGGATTCAAGACTACGGTCAGAAAAAAATTTTGACCTTTTTTGGGGCTGCGGAAGGCACTCAATCGAGCGCGTAAACAGCAGCATTATCCTGGACTTCGCGAAGCCCTTTGTAGGAGGCGTGACGGAGGTTTCCGTCGTCCGTCCAGCCGCGGAACTCGATCTCGGCGATCAGCGTCGGCTGCGCAAAAACATAGTTCTTGCCCTTGAGTGGAACGACCGGCGTTCGAGTTTTCAGCATGTCGAGCGTCTTCTTCAGATAGGTCGCATCCTTTTCCTTGAAGCCCGTGCCGACGGCGCCGACATAGATCCAATCATGGCCGCGCCGGGCAGCCAGCAACAGACTACCGATCCCGCCTCGCGCGGCGGCTGACTGTTCGTAGCCGACGATCATGAAGCTTTCACTCTGAATACATTTGATCTTCAGCCAGTCGCCTGTTCGCCCGGATCGATATGGGCTGTCCCGATGCTTGGCGATAATGCCTTCCAATCCAAGCGAACGAGCGTTTTCTAGGAGCTCGGCGCCGTCACCCTGCACCTCCTCGGAAAGCTGTATCGCGCCAACGGCTCCGTCGAGCAGATCTGTCAGGAGATGCCGGCGGACCGAGAGTTCGGTCTTCGTCAGATCATGTCCGTCGAAATACAGGAGATCGAAAGCAAAGAGAACGGACTCGGTAGAGGTTCGTTTACCGCCGCGTCCGCCGAGCGATCGCTGAAGGGCGCCGAAGTCGGAGCGGCCTTGCGCATTGAGCACGACGGCTTCTCCATCGAGAATCGCGGTTCCAATCCCGAGCTCTTTGGCAGCTGCCGCAATCGCGGGAAAGCGATGTGTCCAGTCATGGCCGCCCCGCGTGATGATCCGCACGCCCTTCGGCTCGATGTGGATCGCCAGACGGTACCCGTCCCACTTTATCTCGTATGACCAATCCGGTCCGACCGGTGGAGCTGCCTTTAGCAAGGCAAGGCATGGCTCAACCCGATCGGGCATCGGATCGAAGGGAAGGATCGGCTGCGCCGGATCGCGCTTTCGACGCGGCTGCGATTTTGCAGTGAAGCTGTCGTCCTGCAGCAGGGGCTTGGCGGATCTTTTCATTTGCCCGTCCGGGTTTCGGCGGCGACCGACTTTTTCAAGGCATCCATGATGTTGATGACGTTGCTTGGCGTGGCTTTCCCCGGCGCTTGCGGCTTGGCTTTTGCCGGCTTCTTCATCGCCTTCTTCTTGGCGGCGATGATATCGAGCAGCCGGTCCTGCACCGGGTCGATCACCATCTTGGCATCCCAATGCTTCGTCTGCTTCTTGATCAACTGCTGCACCAAAGGCATCATATCGGAATCCGCCGTCTCGTCGTCGTCGATGCCTGCGAAATAGGTATCCTCGTCACGGACTTCATCCCCGTAGCGCAAGGTCCAAAGGACAATACCCTTGCCGCGTGGCTCCAGCATGACGGCGCGTTCCCGGCGTGAGATCACCAGCCGCGAGATACCGACCATGTGCTGGGCTTCCATCGCGTCGCGGATGACGGAGAAGGCTTCCTGTCCGACAGGATCGTTGGGAGACAGATAATAGGGCGTGTCGAGCCAGATCCATTCAACACTGTCGCGCGGCGTAAAGGTCGAGATGTCGATTGTCTTGGTGCTGTCGAGCGCGACGTTTTCCAGTTCTTCGTCTTCCAGCATGATGTATTCGTTCTCGCCGCGCTGGTAGCCTTTGACCTCGTCTTCGTCCTTGACCTCCTTGCCGGTGACAGAATCGACATAGTGGCTGACGACGCGGTTCTGGGTTTCACGGTTCAGCGTGTGAAAGCGAACCTTTTCGTTCTCGGAGGTCGCTGGCATCATCTGCACGGGGCAGGTGACCAGCGATAGTTTGAGATAGCCTTTCCAATAAGGACGGACAGCCATGTTTTCCTCCGATCAACCTGCGCGGCGGGTCTGCGATGCCGCAGACTTGGTTTTGGCAGCGGCGGGCTTGGCGGCCTTCTGGCGCGACGTGCCCTTGTTGACATTGGCAGCCGCTCGTTTCGGCTCGGCCTTCTTCCCACCTATGCCGGCGCTCTCTCTGAGTGCCTGCAGAAGATCGCTGGGTTTCGACGCGGCCGGCGCCTTCTTCTTCGGGAGCGCCCTCCCCTCGATTTTCGCTTTCACCAGCTCCGCGACGGCAGCTTCATAACGATCATCGAATGTGCGGGCATCGAAGCTTCCCTTCTTGGTGCCAATGATATGCTCGGCAAGCTCCAGCATTTCGCCTTCGATCTTGAGGTCCGGGAGTTCCTCGAAGGCCTCCTGAGACGATCGGACTTCATAATCGAAGTTGAGCGTCGTGGCGATCAGACCTTTGCCGTGCGGCCTGATCAACACTGTGCGCATGCGGCGGAAAAGGACCGTGCGCGCGATCGCCGCGACCTTGGCCTTCTTCATGCCGTCGCGCAAAAGCACGAAGGCATCGGTGCCCATTTTGTCGGGAGCAAGGTAATAAGGTTTGTCGAAATAGACGTCGTCGATTTCGTTGCAGGGGATGAAGGCGTCGATCTTGAGGGTCTTGTCGCTATCAGGAACGGCGGCCGCCACTTCGTCCGGCTCGAGGATGATGTACTGGCCGTTTTCGATCTCGTAGCCCTTGACCTGGTCGTCTCGCTCGACGGGATCGCCGGTCTCGCTATCGACGAACTCGCGCTTGACGCGGTTTCCGGTTTTGCGATTGAGCGTATTGAACGCAATGCGTTCCGACGAAGAAGCCGCGGTGTAGAGGGCCACCGGACAGGCAACCTCTCCGAATTTGATGAAGCCTTTCCAATTCGCTCTTGGGGCGACCATGACGCAAAACTCCTGACACAACCAATGCGATTCAAGCGAATCGACATGTAATTGTTCCGAGTCGAAACGAATCATTTTTCAATGACTTAGGCCGATTGGGGCGCTCGTTTTGCGAGTCTGCGCTAGGCTGTTGATTCCGGTGCATCTTTTCGCGATCACGCGCGTTTCCCTGTACAGCAACCCTGGAGGAGTCCTGCCATGAGCAAACGCGAACTGATCGATACCGGAACCGACAAGCGCTATGTCCGCCGTGACAAGGAAGGCAAGTTCAAGGAGAGCGTCGACGTCTCGCGATCGCTGTCCGCCGATGCCCGTCGCGACGCGAAGCATGATGCGAAGCCCGGCCAGGGCGACAGCGGCGATCGCAAACACTGACGACAACGCCGGTGAAGCTCGCCACCTATAACGTCAACGGCATCAACGGTCGCCTCGACGTCCTGCTGCGGTGGCTGGCCGAAGCGAAGCCTGATGTCGTCTGTCTGCAGGAACTCAAGGCGCCGGATGAAAAGTTTCCGCGCCGCGAGATCGAGCGGGCAGGCTATGGCGCCATCTGGCATGGTCAAAAATCCTGGAATGGTGTGGCGATCCTAGCCCGGGACCAGGAGCCGCATGAGACGCGCCGCGGCTTACCGGGCGATCCCGACGATAGCCATAGCCGCTATATCGAGGCGGCCATCGATGGCATGAACGTCGGCTGCCTCTATCTTCCAAATGGCAATCCGGCACCTGGGCCGAAATTCGACTACAAACTCCGCTGGTTCGGGCGGCTGCATTCCTACGCGGCGGAACTGTTTGAGCTCGATGTGCCGGTCGCCCTTGTCGGAGACTTCAACGTCATGCCGACAGACCTCGACGTCTACAAGCCGGAGCGCTGGCGAGACGATGCCCTGTTTCGGCCGGAAGTACGGGCCGCCTATGCCGAGCTCATTGCCATGGGCTGGACGGACGCTGTCAGGCTGCTGCATCCGGAAGAGCGGATCTATACGTTCTGGAAGTATTTCCGCAACGCCTTCGCCCGCGATGCAGGCCTTCGCATCGACCATTTTCTTCTCAGTCCGTCACTGCGGGAAAGGCTGCAGACCTGCGGCGTGGACAAGTTCGCCCGTGCATGGGAGCACACCAGCGACCATGCCCCAGTCTGGATTGAACTGGATGATGGATAGCATATCCCAAAGATACAGGGTGCCGTTACCTAGCGCACCATACTCGGTGATAGCCGTTGGCGAAAACATGGGAGAGTCGTAATGCCCGCTCAATCAGAATTCGATGCCGCAGAGTTCGCGGATCGCTTGGCGGCGATGACGGACGAGGAAGTGTTTGCAATGATGCAGAAGCTTGAAGAAGCAAGCGAGAGCATCGCTCTCGAAAATCGCGATGACAGCGATGTGTTCGCTCAGATCGCGATGGTGGAAACGGCTATAGAGGACCGCTTCCCCGGCCAGCTGCTGGCACCGTATAAGGACTGGAAGCAACGCCGGATCGGTGCCTGATCGAGAGGGTTGTTCATGACCGAGAAAAATCCGGAACGACTGTTTCAGCAACTGGATGATGTTGTCGCCGAGATCATCGATCGTTTCGCTAGTGAGGGCCATGGAACGGCGCGTGTCATAGAGACGCTGCAGGACGTCCTGGCAAAGCGACAGCTCGCCTATGATCGTGATCCTGATCCGGCAGACGAACCGATAGAGGAGCCTTCCAACGATTGGCCCGGCGCCGATAAGCCATCAAACAGAGATGGAGAGTTGTGACCATGCAAAACACGGTAGACCATCCAGCCGCCGGGGAGACGCTACGTAACCTCACGCGGACGCAAGAAGAAGCGCTGAGAGCGATCGCATTTTTTCGGCGGCAAAGAAAAGTAGGCCGCGGTTGGCTCGTGGGTAACAAGCGGCTGTCGGAGAAGCTCGTCGAGCGGCTGGAAAAGATGGAGCTGGTCGAGGAAAGCTTCATCCGCGGCGAACCGGTGCTGCAGTTGACCATTGTCGGACAGGCGATCAAGGCGAAGCTGCTTCAATAATCTACATGCTCTGGGACTGTGCATCGGCACGCGCTCCCAGGCTAACGCGTTGCCAATTCCGCAGCCGCGTTAGTCCGCTGGTGTAAATCGGCCGATCGAAGTCGCCGCGCCAGAAGGTGATGGTGCCATTATCGACCGAGAAATCGGACCGAAATTCAGCCATGACTTCATCGACTGTGACATCAACGGAAGAAAGCGTTCATTAAATATGCTATTTTCATGTTACAAAACAATGGCATAGCTTGGAACGCGAAAAAAGGCTTCTGGCTATCATGTACGTAAGTTATTAATAGCGCTGTGTGACAGCGAGATTTTCCCTATGAGTGATGCAGTTCTGGATTATCTGTCGGCTCATGGCCCCTCGCTTACAAGCGATGTGGCACAATTCCTGATCGACAACCACGGTTTGAAACCGGATGCTGCTAGGCAACGGGTCTCGAGAACACGAACCGCAGTCAAGCGTCTCGCATATATCACCTTCCCCCGAAAGGCCCGCTTCATCTATCTGCAGCAGCAGTACGGCTCGCCACAATATTGGGAGAAACTCGTCGAGGCGCTGATCAGAACACGGTCGGCATATGGATTGGCGATCGAGTCGATCTTGCAACGTGGTGGGCTTATTCCCGTGAAGCACTTTGCGATCGCTTGTGGTGCTCCGATGATGCAGGCACGGCATCTGTCACCTGATACGATCTTCAATCGACTAAAGCAGGCGCAACTTCTGGACAAGGTTCTTGTCAGCGGCATTGGTGAATGCATCGTGTTCAGCCAATACGAGGGCCGTTACGAATTCTTGGCGCAAGATGTCCGAGCGAGGCTAATTACCGAGTCCGTACTGCTCAAGGCCATTAGTGATTGGAGCAGGAAACTCGGTCTCGTCAGTTACGAAAAGGTGTCCACACGTGACGGAGAGACACTGCCAAGGGTGGGCACGTTTGCGTGGGATCTAACGGCGCCATCTTATCTGAGCTTTCTGACGAAAGGTGACGACGGCAAACAGAAGCCGGGATTTCTTGCCTGCGATATTCTTCTCGGCGAAGAGGTCGGCGTTGGGGGGATTCGGCCGTTTCTTCAAAAATGCCATTCGCTGCGTGCACTGCGTAACGTCGGGCCTACCATCCAGATGTTCGTCGCCGATTCCTATTCGCATGACGCGTTCATGCTTGCCAAGCAGAACGGGATTATAGCGGCGACACCGGGAAATCTGTTTGGAGACGAAATCGCCGCTGGGCTGAAGGAGCTGACCAGCGTTCTGCGTCAAGCCGCAACATCTGCAATCGACCCCGCGAGGTTCGACGAACTTTTCAGCAAGCTTGGTAAGATCGAAGGGGCGTCCACACAACTTCGCGGTACGCTGTTCGAGTACCTCGCAGCCGACATAGTCCGGAAAACTATCTCCTGGGATATCAAGATGAACCGCATCTTCAAAGATGATGCGAACAAGAAGCAGGCCGAGGTGGATGTCGTGGCGATCAATGGCAATGCATCAATTCACCTCTTCGAGTGCAAAGGCTACAGTCCCTACGGCGAAATCCCGGACAGTGAATTCAAGCGATGGCTACAGCACAACGTGCCGACGGCTTTCAGTGCCATCAAAAACCATCCAGATTGGAAAAACCTGAAAGTCCATTTTGAATTCTGGGCGACGGGGTCACTTTCTGCGGAGGCATTGGAAATGTTCGACGTCGCAAAGAAAGCGGTCAAGCCGAGCCGATATACTCTCGACTTGAAACTCGCTCCGGCTATCCTTGCCGTGTGCAAGCAGACGAACGACAAAGGCCTGACCACAGCTTTTCAAAAGCACTATATGAAAGCGTGAGCAGTCATTATACTGACCGATATTTCGATATAAAAATTGGTCAGTAGAACACGAGTCGTTGCCAGTGACCAAAATTTATATATAATCTTCGGTCACAAGGTAGGATGGTTATGCCGGATCCCACATCGGACACTCTGGAACGCATTCACCAAAGGATCGCCGGTGCGGCACCTTCGGGCGTTTGGTCGCGTTCCGATTTTCTCGACATCGCAACCCCTAATGCCGTCGAAAAAGCCCTGCAGAGGCTGACCAATCGCGGCAAAATCCGCCGCCCTCATCGTGGTCTTTACGACAAGCCAGCTATCAGCCAGCTGACCGGCAAGATGGTGTTTCCACCACGGGCCTCATTCATTGATGCCATCGCACGACGTGACAAGCTTCGTGTTTGCGTCGATGGCATGACGGCTGCCAATGATCTTGGCCTGACGACGGCCGTCCCCGCCAGGTCTACAATCTATGCGGACACATATCCCCGAACCATCGAGATCGAGGCCAATGCCGGCGATGCCGCGGCCACGAAGCCGGTTATCTACATCTTGGACTTCAAGCGCATTTCGGCAAAGACCGCTTTTTGGGCGGGCCGGCCGGCAATGCGAGTGATCCAGGCCCTCCATTGGTTTCGCGACGAGCGCTCCAATTTGGAGGCAGTTGTCGATGGTATCGTCCGCTACCTGACACGAAGCCCCCACAGGCAGCCGATCGTCGAGGATCTGCGCGAGAACATCCATGCCATCCCAGCCTGGATGTACCAGGCTGTGGAGACCATAACTGCCGATCCGCCGCCCCAGGAAGACGGAAGCATTCCGCCGGGCCGCGAGGGAATGGATGAACATGCGCCAGAGTTTCGTTGATATCCTTCGCTCAAGCGCTGACGAGAGGAGAGCACTATTCTCCGCCGTTGCGTCCGATCTGGAGACGCGGGCCGAGAATATCGAAAAGGATCTGTACGTCTGCTGGGTGCTGGACTTCCTGTTCAACCGGCGAAGGGACGATCCTATCGGTCTTTACTTTAAAGGCGGCACCAGCCTCAGCAAGGCATATGGCCTGATAAAGCGTTTCTCCGAAGACATCGACATCGGCATCTACAAGGCAGATCTAAAAGTTCCGCTGGAAGCCGATATCGCAGCCCTTCCCTCCGTCAATCAGCAGCAGAAGGCTCTGGCCGAGCAAGTGGACGAGGCAGCACGCCATTATATGTCCGGACCGCTCAAGCGCTTGCTCGATGAGGAAATCGCCGCGGTCGAGGGAGAGACCGAACAACCAGGACATTTCTCGCTCGACTTCGGATACGATCTCTACCGAAAGAAGGAGGCGCTCGATGTACTGGTTCTGGGATACATGAGCGTCTTTGACACGAGCGGCGGTTATGTCGAAGCGGCAGTGCGCATCGAAGGCGGGGCACGCCCGGATCCGGTTCCGGCCGAGAAGCGAGAGATCATTCCATACGCTGCCTCGGAAATGCGAAAGGGCACTGACCTGACGGTCCAGAATGTAGCGACCGTCAAGCCGGAGCGCACTTTCTGGGAGAAAGTTCTGATCCTTCACGCGATGACGGAGATGACGGAAAAACGAAGCATGCAGAATAGTCCTGAGCTGAAAGTTCCAGACCTCAATCGATACTCGCGCCACTACTACGATGTTCATCAAATTTGGACGAATCCCGACTACGGCAAGGCCACTGCATCGATGCTTGACCTCGCTGAGGCTTGCCGCCGGCATAAAGAGCTAATGTTTCGCGCACCGGACCATCGATATGATCGAGCCGTGCCCGGTAGTTTCCGGCTGGTGCCTACGCCCGAGATGCGCAAGAAACTCGAAACCGACTACGAAAAAATGTCCGCCATGATATTTGGGACGCCGCCTGAATTTGCGTCGGTCATGACCAGCATTCAGGAGTTGGAGGCCCATCTCAACTCAACCGCGGACAAGCCTTCACTTTGATGGCAAACGCGAAGGAGCCAATCGTTGACCGGAGCCCGAACCATGATCGGCATCACAGCGGATAAGATAAACGCTGCGCTGGGACTTATCGATCGCTTCGAGAATGGCGAACAACCTCTGGCCTGCCCCCATGGGGTGATCCGGTTGGAATGTTAGTGCATGCTTGGCCTGCTGGCCACCGCTGGCGTTGATGCCGGTCCGTTTTGGCGAGGCCAAACAGAGGCTTCGGGAGACGGTGGCCTGTAGCCCAGCGATGAGTGCGGCCGCACGGTGTTGTAGTGACGTCGCCAGTTTTCGATGACGATCTTTGCCTCCTTGAGCGTGTAGAAGATTTCACCGTTGAGCAGTTCGTCACGGAGCTTCGAATTGAAGCTCTCGCAATAGCCGTTTTCCCACGGACTGCCCGGCATGATGTAGGCGGTCTTGGCACCCACCGCCGCGATCCATTCCCGCAATGCCTTGGCGATGAACTCCGGCCCGTTGTCGGACCGAATATGCGTCGGGACGCCGCGCAGGATGAACAGGTCGGAAAGCACGTCGATGACATCGACGGCCTTCAGCTTTCTCTCGACCCTGATGGCAATGCATTCGCGCGTGAACTCGTCGATCACATTGAGCATGCGGATTTTCCTGCCATTGTGTGTGCGATCCTCGACGAAGTCGTAGGACCAGACATGGTTTGGATATTCCGGCCGAAGCCGGACACACGAGCTGTCGTTCAACCACAGCCGACCGCGTTTGGGTTGCCTGTGCGGCACCTTCAGCCCCTCCCGCCGCCAGATGCGTTCGACCCGCTTGACGTTCACGATCCAGCCAGCCTGGTGCAGCATCGCAGTGATGCGACGATAGCCATAGCGGCCATACTGGAGAGCGAGCGCCGTGATGTCGGCGGTCAACGCTGCTTCGTCATCCGGGGTCTTGGCGATCTTGCGCTGCGTCGAACGATGCTGACCGAGAACTCGGCAGGCCCGTCTCTCGGACACGCCCAGTTCCTCGATGACATGATCCACGCAGGCGCGGCGGCGGGCGGGGCTTAGAAGTTTCCCTTGGCGGCCTCGGCAAGGATCATCTTGTCCAGCGTGAGATCGGAAACGGCACGCCGGAGCCGGGCATTCTCGGCCTCCAGCTCTCTCAACCGCTTCACCTGGTCACCCTTCAAGCCGCCGTATTCAGACCGCCACCGGTAGTATGTAACTTCCGTCACGCCTATCGACCGGATCGCCTCCGCCATCGATTTTCCCTGCGCATTCAACACGTCAACCTGACGGAGCTTCGTGACGATCTCTTCTGCCTTGTGTCTTTTCCCTGCCATTTCAATGTCCTTCCTCGGCTCAATAGCCATACTTCAAGAAGGATCACTTTTCAGGGGGCAGACCAATGGGTGAGCCGATCCAGCAGCGCCGTGGTCATCTTGGCATCGCCGAAGACGCTGGCCCATTCGCTGAAGCTGAGGTTCGTCGTGATGATGACGCTGGTTCGCTCGTAGAGCTTGCTCAGCAGATGGAAGAGCAACGCACCGCCTGATGCGCTGAACGGCAGGTATCCGAGTTCGTCGAGGATGACGAGATCGGAATGAACGAGCCGGTTTGCGATCTGCCCAGACCTTCCCTGCGCCTTCTCCTGTTCCAACGCGTTGACCAGTTCGACGGTCGAGAAGAACCGGACCCGCTTGTGGTGGTGCTCGATGGCCTGGACGCCGATTGCAGTCGCGATGTGCGTCTTGCCTGTGCCGGGGCCGCCGACCAGGACAATGTTGTTGGTGTCGTCGAGGAACTCGCAGCGGTGAAGTTGGCGCACCAGTGCCTCGTTGATCTCACTGCTGGCAAAATCGAAGCCGTTCAAATCACGATAGGCCGGAAAGCGTGCGGTCTTGAGCTGATAGGCGGTCGATCGTACTTCTCGTTCTGCCGTCTCCGCCTTGAGAAGCTGCGACAGGACGGGAATGGCGGCTTCGAACGCTGGCGATCCTTGTTCTGTCAGCTCCCCGACGGCTTGTGCCATGCCGTGCATCTTCAATTGCCGCAGCATGATGACGATCGCACCGCTTGCTGGATTATGACGCATGGCGGGCCTCCGTCCTTCTCAGGGCATCGTATCGTTCGACATTGGCCTTGGGTTCGTTGATGAGCGTCAGGGCTTGCGGCGCATCAATGGTCGGCGGCGTGAAGGATTTGCCGTCGACGAGACGATGCAGCAGGTTCAGCACATGCGTCTTGGTCGGAACGCCGGACTTCAGCGCCATGTCGACAGCCGACAGGACGGCCTGTTCATCGTGTTGAAGGACCAGCGCCAGGATATCGACCATCTCCCGGTCTCCGCCCGGCTTCTTGAGCAGATATTGCTGCAAGGTCCGGAATGCATCGGGGAGTTTGGCGAACGGTGCGCCATTGCGAAGCGCACCTGGCTTTCGCTGCACCACCGCCAGATAGTGCCGCCAGTCGTAGATCGTCTGTCCTGGCCTGTCGTGGGAGCGATCAATGACGCGACGATGCTCGCAAATGATCTGACCTTCTGCGGCGATCACGACCCGTTCCGGATATAATAGCGAGCGCATCCATCGAAGATATCAAACATCAATGCCGGACGATCGAAAAGATATCACGGATTTCCGAGCATAGATCGTTTCCACGGGCATAACTATCGTATCGCCTGACTAAGGAGGCGATACAATGATTTGCACCACGATCCATTCCATAACCGCGCCTGCAGCAGGTCGCATCAAAGGACCGGCGGGCGCTCTGCTTACAATCATTTTGCCTATCGGACTGTGCCTCGGGTCTTCAGCCGCCGCTCAGGAGGTAGATGGAGAGCGCTTGTTCCGGCAGCGTTGCGCCGCCTGCCACAACATCGAGCCGGGACAAACCAAAATGGGCCCCTCACTCCTTGGCATTATCGGCCGGACTGCCGGCAGCGTCGAAGGCGCGAACTATTCCCAGGCGATGCAATCTTCCGGCATCACCTGGGATCGCCAGTCACTCGAGACCTTTCTCACCGCGCCGCGCCAAATGATCCGCGGGACACGGATGACCGTCAGCATCCCCGATGGCGCACAGCGGGCTGCAATCATCAACTACCTCGAGAGCCAATCACCAGATTGAGGAGAAGCATTCATGACAGCCTTCACGATCAACGGACAAGCGGTCAATGTCGCCGCCGAACCGGATACACCGCTTCTTTGGGTGATCCGGGAACATCTGAAGCTCACCGGCACCAAATTCGGCTGTGGAATTGCTCAATGCGGAGCCTGCACCGTCCACGTCGACGGCGAGCCGATGCGCTCCTGTCAGACTTTCCTGGAGGATGTCGCCGGCCGGAAGGTCACAACGATCGAAGGTCTGTCGCCGGATTCCAGCCATCCGTTGCAGAGGGCTTGGATCGCCGAGCAGGTGCCGCAATGCGGCTACTGCCAATCCGGCCAGATCATGCAGGCGGCCGCCCTTCTTGCCGCCACGCCCAACCCCACCCGCGAACAGATCGTCGACCACATGGACGGGAATATCTGCCGTTGCGGGACCTATGTCCGCATCATCAGCGCGATCCAGCGCGCAGCAAGGGAGGGCTGAGCCATGACCCCGATTCTCCAGCCTCAAAGCCGCGTGCTGTCGCGACGTAGTTTTCTCGTCACGACCGGCGGCCTCGGCATCGCTGTCGCGTTCGGGAGCGTGCCCGACCTTGCCAGCGGCGCAGCCATGGCACCCGCCGCCGAGGGCGACTTCCGTCCCAACGCCTGGATCACGATTGGCGTGGATGGCACGGTCAGCATTATTTCGCCGGCCGTCGAAATGGGCCAGGGCATCACGACAACGCTGCCTCTGCTCGTCGCGGAGGAACTGGATGCGGATTGGAGCCGTGTGCGGGTGGTCCAGGCGCCGTCCGACGCGGAAACCTACGGCAATCCTGGTTTCTACGGGATTCAGCTTACCGGCGGCAGCGAGTCGACGCGCGGGTACAATGCGCTGCTTCGCATGACCGGTGCCCAGACACGATTAATCCTGCTGGCGGGCGCAGCTGGGATGCTAAACGTGCCAGTGAGTGAGCTTGAGACCGAGCCCCACAGGGTTCTGCATCCATCCTCGGGGCGCTCGTTGGACTACGGTGAGATCGCTGCCAGGGCGGTACTTCCGGATCCGTTGCCGCAGGCCACAGAGGCCGACCTGAAGCAAAGCCACAGGTGGCGCTATATCGGAAGCAGGACGATCCAGCGCATCGACGTACCCTCGAAGGTCAATGGAACCGCGGTCTTCGGTATCGACGTTCAGCTTCCGGACATGCTCTACGGGGCGGTCCTGCGGGCGCCGGTTCAGGACGAACGGCCTGAGACCATCGACGATGCCGAAGCGCGTGATGTGCCCGGCATCACCCATATCGTCCCACTGTCGTATGGCGTCGGCATTGTCGGCGAAACCGTTGAAGCCACGCGGCGCGCGAAAGATCTGCTCAATGTGACCTGGAGCACGACGTCAAGGGTTCGCAACTATAGCAGCCAGCGGCTGCTCGACGAGTATCGCGCCGTCGGCCGCGACCTTGGCCAGCAAGGCGTTCCCGCTCATACCAAAGGTGACGCCGAGGCCGCGATCGCTGGCGCCACGACGGTCATAGAAGCCGATTATATGAGTGACCATGTCGCCCACGCGACCATGGAGCCGATGAACGCCACGGCGCTCGTGACCGGCGACAGGGTGGAGATCTGGGCGCCGACGCAAGGTCCGACGGGCACACAGGGCTTCGCAGCAGAGGTGGTGGGCACCACGCCTGACAAGGTCAAGGTGAACACAACCCTGCTCGGCGGCGGCTTCGGACGCAAGGCGGAGGCGGACTTCATCATCGATGCAGTGTCGCTGGCCAAAGCCGTGGAGGGCCGACCGGTTAAGGTCATCTGGAGCCGCGAGGACGACGTCCGGCACGACAAGTTCCGGCCGCTCGAGGCGCAGCACGTCAAGGTCGGGCTCGATGCCGAGGGGAACATCGTCGGCTGGCGTCACCGCATTGTGGCGGATTCGATCTTTGCACGAACCTTGCCACCGGTGTTCGAAGAAGCAGGCGGCCACGACGACGTCGTGACCGAGGGTGCGAAGTTCAATTATACTGTTCCCGCCCATCAGATAGAATATCTACGCCAGGACAACGGTCTCGCCATCGGTTTCTGGTTCGCCGTGGGGGTCGGCTATACGAGGTTCGCAATCGAATGCGTTGTCGACGAGATCGCCGCCGCCAGAGGCATCGATCCGGTCGCGTTGCGGCTGGAGCTTCTCAAGGACCAGCCGCGCGCGCGCAAGGTGATCGAGACCGTGGCCCGGATGGCTGAGTGGGACCGGGCGCGAGACGGCCGGGGGCTCGGCGTCGCTTACTCCGATGCCTTCGGCTCGCATTGTGCCCAGGTCGCCGAGGTCTCGCTCAACCGGGACACCGGCGCCATCCGGGTGCACAAGGTCTGGTGCGCGATCGATCCCGGTGTGGCGATCCAGCCTCTCCATATCGAGGCCATGATGATGACCGGTATCACCAACGGTACCGGCCATGCGCTGTTCGAGCAAATCAACGTCATCGACGGCGAGGTGCAGGAGTCGAATTTCGATACGTACCGGGTGATCCGAATGTCCGAGGCGCCTGAGATAGAAGTAGCCGTGGTGCCGACGCCGGGGAGTCCTTTTGGCGGCATTGGTCAGGCAGGTCTTCCACCCACCGGCCCGGCAATCGCAAACGCTGTCGCGCGGCTCACCGGAGGTGTGCGGCTTCGCCACTACCCGTTCACGCCAGAACGAGTGAAGGCAGCTCTGGATATCTAAACCTTCTTTGGGCAACGCAGCCCTCCACAACTGGCTCGGCGAACGACTTCCCATAGCCGCGCGGCATCGCGGCTATGGGCTCTCCTGTTCAATCACTGCCGGCGGGCGGCCATTCAAGAATTTGTAGGAATGGGCAATTTTTCTGAAGGATCACGCGTGTCGGTCTGAGCGAGAAAAGATTAGCCTCTCAGGCGACACAGTTGAAATCCTGAGAGTTGTTCATGTCCTATGCGATCTCCGTCAATGGCCAGGTTCACCACGTCGAAGATGACGGGCAGACTCCTCTTCTTTGGGTGCTTCGCGACACGCTGAAGCTCACAGGCACCAAATATGGCTGCGGGGTCGCGCAATGTGGCGCGTGCACCGTGCATGTTGACGGCACGCCGACGCGCTCCTGTACGCTCCCCCTGGAGGTGGCCGCCTCGGCTCGAATCACCACAATCGAATCCATCGAAGGAGTCGAGGCGCAGGCGATCCGGGGTGCATGGGTCGCGCGCGATGTCCCGCAATGCGGATTCTGCCAGTCCGGGCAGATCATGAGTGCCGTTGCGTTGCTCCGCACCCTCAAGACACCGACCGACCGCGACATCGATGTGGCCATGAGCGGCAACATCTGTCGCTGCGCCACGTACAACCGGATTCGTGCCGCGATCCATGACGCTGCGGCCCAGCTCGGCACGGCCCGATGAGGTGGCGGCGATCCCCTTCCGAGCCACGGCGCGGGCGTCTTCGCGTTGGCCGGTGGCTGTTCGCCACATTCGCAGCGATGATCGCGGCAACGCTCGTCTATGCGCTCTATCCTCGGCCCATGCCGCAGACGCAGGCTATTCAGATCCGCGAGCCGCAGTTGGACCTCGAGCGTCTGCGCGCAGTGGCGGAGTTCGCTGCGATTGCCGATCTGGACCAGCGTTCGATCGCGCTATTCGAGGAAGCGGGTCGCGTGATCCAGCACCCACGCTGCATGAATTGTCATCCGCGAACGGATCGCCCTACCCAGACAGACGCGATGCGTCCGCACAGGCCATGGGTATCACGCGGTCCGGATGGCGCCGGAGAGCCGACGCTCCGCTGCTCGACATGCCATGGAGCCACGAATTTCGAGTCATCCGGCGTGCCCGGAAACCCAATGTGGATGCTCGCACCGATCGAAATGGCCTGGCACGGCAAGACGCTTGGCGAGATCTGTCGGCAGCTTCTGGACCCGGCACGCTCTCATATGAGCCGCGAGGAGCTGCTTCAGCACATGAGCGAGGATGCGCTTGTTGGTTGGGCCTGGCACCCTGGCGGAGGTCGCAAACCCGCGCCGGGCACGCAGGCGGAGTTCGGGGCAATCATCAAGGCTTGGCTCGATACCGGCGGAAAATGCCCTGCATGAACCAGCCCATTTTTCGGAAGAGGAAACGCCCGTGAACAAGCCACAGGCCTCCAATCGAGGGTTCCGTATGACGCGTCGGCGGATGATCCTGGGCGGATCGCTGATCGGCGGTGCCCTGATCGTCGGCTATACCGCCACACACCCCATGCAAGTCGCTGGCGCGATCCTTCAGGGCGGCGGCAGCGATCCGGAACCGAGCGCCTTTGGGCCCTTCGTTCGCATCGGCTCCGATGGATGGGTGACAGTGGTCAACAAGCAGCAGGAGATGGGCCAGGGCATCCATGCCGGCATAGCCGCGATGGTCGCCGAGGAACTCGACGCGGATTGGGATCGCGTGCGCGTGATTGAGGCGCGCAACAACTTCCGCGCTTACGGCTTGCAAATGACGGCGGGGTCGAACGCCATCGCCAGCAATTGGGACGCAATGCGCAATGCAGGCGCTGCGGCGCGCGCGATGTTTGTCGCGGCCGCCGCGCACCGCTGGAATGTTTCGAGCCAGTCCATCGAGGTGCGGGACGGCGTTGTGTCGCATCCGGGCTCGAACCAGTCTGCGACGTTCGCCGACCTTCTTGAAGACGCGTCTCGCCAGACGCCTCCGCAGTCGCCCACGCTCAAACAGCCTAAGGATTATCGTCTGATCGGCACCGATAGGGTGCATCGCAAGGACAGCCTGGCAAAAAGCACCGGCGCCGTGATCTACACTCAGGATATTCAACGTCCCGATATGCTGGTTGCGATGGTGGCGCACAGCCCCCGTTTCGGCGGAACGCTGGCGCGGTTCGATGCGTCTGACGCGCTGAAGGTGAAGGACGTCGTCGACGTCTTCGCAATTGAGACCGGTGTCGCGGTAGTGGCGAAGACGACATTTGCCGCAAGGCGCGGACGCGACGCACTGCGTATCGAGTGGAACGACGGCGAAGCCGAGATGCGGTCAACCCCGGAGCTCATCGAATATTATCATCAAATTGCGGCCGGGCGGGGCGACCTGGAGCCGAGCGACTTCGGAACCAAGGGCGAAAATCCTGGGGCCCCCTTCGACGGCGACGTCGTCGAGTTCGCGTTCGATTTCCCCTATCTGGCCCATGCTCCGATGGAAACGCTCGATTGCGTCGCCCAAGTGGAAGGCTGGAACGTGTCGATCACCTCAGGCGCCCATCTGGCGACACTCGACCAGGTCATGGCGGCGATCGCCGCCCGCACGATCCCCGGCAAGGTCGACCTCGAAGTCGTGCCGGCCGGCGGCTCGTTCGGCCGCCGCGGCATCATGTCTTCCGATTATCTTGTCGAATGTGTACGGATTGCAAAGCGGATCCAAGGGCGTCCCATCAAGCTGATCTGGAGCCGGGAGGACGAGATGATGTCTGGCTACTACCGGCCGATGTCGCATCATCGCGTTTGGGTCCAGATGGGGGCCGATGCCTTCCCGGCGCGTTGGCGCGTCCACAGCGTTTGCCAGGCCTTGACGCCGATCGGGCCGAATTTTCAGGCGACTGAGGGGATCACCAACTCACCCTATTTTTCGACTGCCTCGACCGTAGACGGCAAGATATTCAGTCCGAGCTTTCCGGTCGTAGTCGGCTTCTGGCGCTCTGTCGGCGCCGCGCACACCGCCTTCGTGATGGAGCATGTCATCGATCAGCTCGCGCGGCGTGCCGATCGAGATCCGGCGGCGTATCGGCGTACCCTCTATGAGAAGGCTGGCGATTTGCGGCGGATCCGGGTGCTCGACGAGCTTTGTGGCAAGGCAGGTTGGGGCAGCCCGCTCGAAGCCGGCTGGGCCCGCGGGCTCGCCATCGCCGAGGCGTTCGGTACGATCGTCGGCCAGGTCGCGGAGGTGCGGCTGGTGGATGGCCGGCCGATCGTGCGCCGCGTTGTCGCTGTCGTCGACTGCGGAATTGCGGTCGCGCCCGACCAGATCGCAGCGCAAATGGAGGGCGGCATCGGCTTCGGCCTGTCGGCCGCGCTGTACGGGGCGATGACCTTGAAGGACGGGATCGTCCAGGAGACCAATTTTGACAGCCATCCGGTCCTGCGCATGAACGAGATGCCGGCGGTCGAAACGCATATAATCAAGTCCACCAGCCGGCCGACCGGCATGGGCGAGCCCGGCGTACCGCCGATCGCGCCCGCGGTGGCGAATGCCATGCTGGCATTGACCGGATCTCCAACGAAAAGTCTGCCGTTCCTTAGCGGTAACGCGCTCAGCAATAGCGACGTGTCCTCGCAGTCCTAGCCGTTGGCGGCGTATGTACGCCTTTGGCCTCACCCAGGTCGGCCTCCCGCTGCCGCCACAGCGACCGTGCGCTCGATGCGTCGGCTCCCATTGTTGGCATCAGGACGCAGCCGATCGGACGGCACGCCTGCAGCAACGGAACTGGTTTCCGATCTGACCTTCCGCCAACGTCCATACTGTCGAGGCGAGCAGCCCATGACGCGTTTGAAGGCCGTGCTGAACGCGCTTTCCGATTCATAGCCGAGCGAGACGGCCACCGCGGAAACGGAATCGCTCGAATTCTCCAGCCTGTCGCAGGCAAGCAGCATCCGCCACCGCGCCACATACTGCATCGGCGGCTCTCCGACGCGCTCCTTGAACCTGAGCGCGAATGTCGAGCGCGACATTCCGGCGATCTCGCCAAGTTCTTGCAGAGTCCATTGATGAGCGGGAGCGGAATGAATTGCCTTGATCGCGGCGCCAAGCTGCTTGTCCGCCAAAGTGAAAAACCAGCCGACGCGATCACCGCCGCTCGCGTTCAGATGCACACGCAGGGCCTGCACGAGCATGAGATGAGCCAAATGCTGCACCACAAGGCCGTTACCAGGATCCCCGTTCCGCAGCTCCTTCATCATCTGCTCGACCGACCATCGCAGCGCCGCCTGCTCGGGTTGCTCGCGAATGTGGACGATTGGAGGAAGCAGCTCCAAGAGCATATCGGCGTGATTGCCGCTAACACCGAAGCGGCTTCCAACAAGGAATAGTCCGCCGCCGCCATTGAGCTGAACAACACCGCCCCGTCGCGCGGGAGGGAATATCTCCCTCGCGTGGACTGCTGGCCCGTCGATGCTGTTGCCAAGTCGGAAGGGGCGTCCCGTTGGCAGCACGAAGCAGTCGCCAGCCTCCAGGCACACCGGGTCGCTGGTGCCCTCGACGGTGAGCCAGCAACCACCCGACACGACCGCATAGCATTTGATGAGCTTGTGCTGATCGCCGAACTGGACGGCCCAGTCGCCGCCGGCGTCGAACCCGGAGGACACATAGGCATGCGGCTTCAGCAGAGAAAGGACGTCTGAAAGTGGATCCATTGGTTCATCTCGGACGATTGCGAAGATGAGGCGGATCATCGCGCATAGCCCGTCCTAAAGCAACCGCCTACCTTCCGGCCCGAACACCAATACTGGCGGCGCCGCACCTGTCCGGCCAGCCGAGGGCGGACGATCGGGCCGCGCCATTGCCTTCAAACACCGGAGCAAAAAATATGATCGTTGTAACCGCCCCCACCGGCGACATTGGCCATCAGGTCGTTCAGAACCTTCTTCAGTCAGGTGCGCCCATCCGGGTCATCGCGCGCGATCCATCGCATCTGTCGACCGAAGTGCGTGACAGCGCCGAGGTTGTCGAAGGTTCCCATGGCGACGTCGCCGTTGTGAACAAGGCCTTCGAGGGCGCCGACGCGCTGTTCTGGCTCGCGCCTGCTGATCCCAAGGCCGCTTCCGTCATGGCCGCCTATGTCGATTTTACTCGCCCCGCAGCGGCGGCAGTGAAAGAGCAAGGGGTCAAGCGCGTTGTTTCGATCACGGCGCTCGGGCGCGGTTCGCCCTTCGCGAACGAGGCGGGCTACGTCACCGGCTCGCTGGCGATGGACGATCTTATCGCCAGCACGGGCGTCGCATTCCGTGGCCTCGCCAACCCGTCCTTCATGGACAACATCGCCCGTCAGGCGGTTGCGATCAGGGATCAGAACAAGTTCTTCTCGCCGATCTCTGGCGATCTCAAACTTCCGAGTGTTGCGACCCGCGACATCGCCGCTGTCGCGACCCGCTTGCTGCTCGACGACAGCTGGTCGGGCCAGAGCGAGGTTCCGGTACTGGGGCCCGAGGACCTCTCGTTCAACGACATGGCCGAGATCATATCCGACGTGCTCGGCATACCGGTCAGCTATCAGCAGATCGGGTTCGACACCTACAAGGCGCGCTTCGTGCAGTTCGGCATGTCCGACGCCATGACGCAGGGCATGACGGATATGGCCTGGGCCAAGGATCGGGGCCTCGACCTGGCAGTGTCCCGCACACCGGAAAATTCAACGCCGACAACCTTTCGCCAGTGGTGCGAGGACACGCTCAAGGTCGCCATCGACGGGTAGGCCCGCACTCCATTCGAACAACAACAGGAGTTTCAGACCATGCATCTGACTGGTCGCACCATTCTCATAACCGGCGGCACCAGCGGCATCGGCCGGGGTCTCGCCGAAGCGTTCCACAGTCTCGGCAACCACGTTGTCATCGCAGGGCGACGCCAGGCGCTCATCGACGAGATCACCGCTGCGCATCCGGGGATGCATGGCCTGCTTGTTGATATGCAGGATCCGAGAGCGATCGCTCGTCTGACCGAAGACGTCCAATCCCGCTTCCCCGACCTTGACGTGCTCGTGAATAATGCCGGTATTTCGCGGCTCGAGGCGTGGGATGGCGATGCGATCGACATCGACACAACGCTCTCCGTCATCGAGACGAACATCGTCGGCGTCCTGCGGCTGACCGCGGCCCTGTTGCCGACACTTGGCCGACAGGCGTCCGCTTCTGGCCGCAACAAAGGGCCCGACAAGCGCAGTTGAGCGCGAAACCTAGTGTCCAGCCGTAACATTTGCATAGCATCGGAGCGCTAGCGCACACGCCCCCAGATAATCGTCACCTTCGCCCCCAAGGCGCGAAAGTTCTCCATCATCCGATTGCCCTCGACCAACATCTTTAGTTCGTTCGTTGTACGAACACCCCCGATCCAGTTGAGAAAGACGCATCCTCCGCCGTGTTTCCGCTGAAACTGCCGCCCACATCGACGGTGCATCGGCCATATAAGGCGAGAGTGCCTGCTATGGCGCCCCTATTGTCCTCGTCTGTCCCGCCTCCACACTCGTTCGACGTAAAGCGGGGGATGCGCGGATCGTACAGGAACTCGACGAAATGCAGGTCGCTCGTAAACACCAGCTTTCCCTGCGGCCCAGAAATATAGGGGCGCGAAGCAACGCCACTGGGGTGGCGACGGAAAGGACCATCGCGGCGGTGCCAGCCACAAACATTGCTCTGCGCTCGATGATCTCAATCTTCCTTTTGATCGGCCGAAGAGGCGAGACTCGTCGGCCTTCGAGCGCTCCCGGTCAAAGTGAGCGCGGGCGCTGATGTTCTCATTGGCAGTGCTACCCAGCGCGAGCTGTAATGGTGGGTGATCCCAGTCGGCGGTCTCGATCATTGCATCGACGGTGTTGGCGGCGCCACCGCGGATCTCGAATGCACCGTTGACGACGAGACGGCGAACTTCGCCTGCGGGTGACCTACTTCCTTGAATTTGTCGCCGCGCGCTTCCGCGACCCTGGTCGAGACCGACATCTTCAAAACGGTCGGCTGTGTGCAGGATGATGCCCGCCCGGCCAACAGTCGGACGGACATTGCTCGCCTGCGTCAATGTGTGTGGCCTGCCGGTGACAGGATGTAGCGAACATCCGGGAGACCGGTCCACGCCTCGGCGACAGCCGTAAGCGGGAGGGTTGTCACGGGGGCATCAAATCCGGCCTTCTCTGTTTCCATCAGAAGTTCGCGTGCGCCAGCCAACAGTTCCCGGATGGCAACGCTGCCGATTCCACTACCCATCAGTTCAAGCCCCGAACTGCGGAAAGCATCGCCACGGAGCGAAATTTCATCGCCGGCGACGGTGCCAAGCTGGACAAACCGCACTCTCGGTTCGCCCGTTCGCGAACCACGATTCTTCGTCGCGGCGGCGATGATCCGCGCGGCAGGCTCGCCCCATAGGAAATCGAGAACGACATCGACGCCGCGGTCGAATTCCGTGCGCAGAGCCTCGTCGGCACGATCGTCGAGGGCAATGCGCGACGCGACATCGAGCCGATCCAGCGCTGTCTTGTTGCGACCAACCGCGATGATCCTGTGCGCGCCGAAATGGCGTGCGATCTGCACGGCCATGCCTCCCGCAGCACCCGTCGCGCCGTTGATGAGAACGGTGGTGCCAGGCTGAATCGGTGCCCTGCGAGTCAGGGCGACCCAGGATGCCAAGCCACCGGTCGCGACCGCTGCAGCGCGCACGTCCGATATTTCATCGGGGATGGCAACGATCATTTCGTCCGAGACCAGCGCCAGTTCGCCCATCGAGCCAAAGGGGGCTTTGGGGAACAGGAAATATACCCGCTGGCCCTGCGGGTCAGTACCAACACCATCCACGCCCGGGATGAAGCCTGCCTGGGAGCAGCTCATGTAGTGCCTGCCTGACGCCAGGGCCTTGACGATGGGGCTCAAAGGTGCGGCGTGAACCCTCACGATGGTTTCTCCGTCACCCGCGACGGGTTCCCGGAAATCACCGTAGGCGGGCGCCTGGCCGAAATCTGTGACAACTGCTGCCTTCATCTTTTTTTCCTGATCACTCGATGAACTGTCGATCTGGAGATGCAAATAGCTCAGATTCACGGTACGATCCCTAGCTATAAGTATCATGTTTCTTCGCGATCGTACCGCCCATGGATCCACTTTCTGAAATCCTCTCGCTCCTGAAGCCGCGCAGCTACATTACTGCCGGGTTCGATGCCGGCGGCGACTGGTCGCTGCGGCTGGACGATCTTGCCGGCCGCATCAAATGCTACGCGGTGATGCGCGGCAGTTGCTGGCTGTCGCTGGAGGACGCGGGTAAGCCGATTCAGATCGTCACCGGCGACTGTTTCGTGCTTCCGAGCGGACGCCCGGTGCGGATCTCGAGCGCCCCGGAATTGGCGCCGACGCTCGCAAGCGAAGCCCTTGCGCCGGACCGGGATGGCGAGACTGTCACCTACAATGGCGGCGGAGACGTACTTTTGACCGGAAGCCGGTTCGAAGTCAGCGGCCGGCATGCCGACGTGCTGCTCCGAACGCTGCCGCCCGTCGTGCACCTCAGAGCTGCCGTGGACCAAGCGGCGCTCCGTTGGTCGATCGAGTTGATGATGCGGGAACTGCGGGAAGCGCAGCCGGGCGCGTCTCTCATAGTGCAGCATCTTGCCCATATAATGCTGACGCAGACGCTGCGCCTATATCTGACGCAGCAGGCCGGCATGGAAATCGGGTTGTTCGCCGGCCTTGCCGACCCGCAGATCGGCTCGGCCATCGGGGCGATCCACGCAGACCCAAGTCACAGCTGGACGCTCGAAGAACTCGCCGCACATGTCGGCATGTCACGAACCGTCTTCGCGCGACGCTTCCGCGAGAAGACGGGCGAGACGCCGGTCGCTTATCTCACGCGCTGGCGCATGATGCTGGCCGCCGAGCGTCTTGTCACAGGGAGTGAGACGCTTGTGCATGTCGCGCGCGCTGTCGGCTACGAATCCGAGAACGCGTTCAACACCGCCTTTACCCGTGTCATGGGGTTGTCGCCGCGCCGCTATTCCAAAGCCGTGGATGCTCGCTTCATCGACGAGACGCTATCGGGTGGCGCCCCCTGAATGTTGCATGCTCTCCGACGCCACCGTTCATCTACCTTGTAGTCCCAAGATCATGGGGCCAATCGAGCACGAGCCGTTGCTTGAGCCGCTTTGATCAGTCCTTGGTACTGGGCGTCCTTGCCGGGATACCAGGGCATGCGCCCGATGTCTGCGAAACCCGGGATCGTCTCCATATGCTGCACCATGCGCTGGCGCATCGCCTCGTCCGGCAAGGGCCCGTACATGGCCTGCACGTTATCCTCGGCATGTTCTGGATTCGAGGTACCGCACAACACTGTCGTGACCGCCGGATGCGCCATGACCCACTTGAGCAAGAACTGTGCCCAGGTCGCAGCTTCGAATTCCTGGGCGAAATCCGGCAGCGGGCACCCCTCCACCACCTTCATCAGGCGTGCCTTTTCGAGCGGTAGATTGATGAAGACACCGACACCGCGGTCAGCGGCGGCCGGCAGCAGGCGTCGCTCGGCGCTGCGATTGAATATCGAATAGTTCGTCTGGATGAAATCGACTCCACCACGCTCGACAAGTTCGGCCAGTTGATCCTGTGCGCCTGCTTCATGGTGCGTCACGCCGACATAGCGAATACGACCTTCCTTCTTCCAGGCCTGCATCAAAGGTATGACGACCGGCGCGTTGACAATGCTATGGCACTGCATGAGATCAACTGTATCGCGCCAGATGCGCAGCCTCGACTGCTCAAAGCTTGCCAACGCATGGCTTTCGTCGCCGAGATATTCACCGGTCGACCAGATTTTGTTGGCGAGGAAAATCTCGGACGCCTGCGGTGTCGCGGCAAGGAACGCACCAACCGAGACTTCCGCCGATCCGTAGAGGGGCGACGTGTCGATGACGCGTCCACCACCCGCTACATAACGCCGAAAGACCTCGCCGAGATTGGTACGATCATCGCCCGGGCGAGCGTCGAAGGTCAGAAATGTACCGAGACCAAGCGTGGTGAGGCTCTGCTCCGTTCTAGGAATCGTTCGCGTTCGCGCGGATGCCGAGGAGAGCGTTGTCTGCGCGATCGGCTGGCTCTGGGCGTGGGCATTGTCGGAAAAGAGAGGTGTTGCACCCAGCATGGTGGCCCCTGCGCCTAGAGCCCCGATGAAACCACGCCGGCTGAAACCAGATTCCTGCTGTTCACTCATGCAATCGTCTCCTTTTTTGGTAAGCCTGCTTTTCTGTATGGGCCTGGGCGCGTCGGTGGCAGTGCGATCCGATCTCCTAGATCAGATGCTCGATGCGCATCGGCAATTGTCGAAGCCGCCGCCCGGTGGCATGGAAGATCGCGTTGCCGATCGCCGCGGCGACGCCCACCATGGCGACCTCGCCAAGCCCTTTCACGCCAGCCTCGTTCAGCATCGGGTCCGGTTGGTCGATGAAACCGACCTCGATCGCACCGATATCGGCATTCACCGGAAGGACGTATTCGGCCAAATCGTTGTTCAGCACGCCACCGAACCGCGGATCGATCTCGGCTGTCTCACGAAGCGCCGCGCCGATGCCCCATACAACCCCGCCACGAACCTGGCTTTCTGCTGTGCGCGGGCTTACGACGCGGCCGCAATCGACAATACTCACGACGCGCAGGACGCGGATGCGACGCGTTGTCGGCTCGACACGCACTTCGACGAAATGAGCGATGTAGCTGAAACTGACGAAGGGCTTGTATTCCGGACCGCCAGCTGCGGGCAGGCCTCGCTGAAGGCGATCGAACACGGCATCGGGCTGACCCGGCGCCTGCAGCCGGGTCTCGACCTCGATGTAGGGGCGTCGCCAAAGAGCAAGCATCTGATGAATGCTGCCGTGAACCGATCGACCATCCCTCAACGCGTCAAAGCGAGCTTGCATGGTCTCCACAGCCCTTCGGACGACTGGAACCGAACTCGCCGTTCCCCAGGACCCGGCCGTGAGGTGCTGGGGCGCGGCGTCCGGATCGCCGATCACGATCTCGATGCGCGCCGGATCGATCTCCAATCCCTCTGTCAGCGCGGCGAAGATGGCCGTGCGGATGCCCTGCCCCATTTCATGACCGCTGACGGAGAGCAGCGTCGTTCCGTCTGCTCGGACCCGAAGACGCGCAATTGCCGGGGCCATGGCAGCCTTGTACGCGCCAACCGCCACCCCCCAACCGATCATCGTGCCATCGTCAGCGCGCATCGATCCGGGCGCCGGATTGCGCTCGGACCAACCAAAGCGGTCCGCACCGGTCCTCAGGCACTCAGCGAGGAACCGCGACGAGAAGGGGTCTCCGGTGACAGGATCCGTCTCAGCATCATTGTTAAGACGAAAGGCCAACGGGTCGCGGCCGGTGGCATAAGCCAACTCGTCGACGGCGCTCTCGAAAGCGAACGCGGCGGGATGCTCGAACGGGGCGCGCATGTAACCCGGCGATTGTACGTCCGTGCGTACGAGCCGCGCCGTGCTGCTATAGTTGGGAATGCTGTAGAGCCGTGCGGTGATCTCGCTGAAACTGGCCCGGAACGTGTCGGCTCGGCTGTTCTGCATATCCGCTTCGTAGCTTGCTGCCACGATCCGTCCATCGGCGTCGGCCCCCAGCTGGATTCTGTGGCGGCTAGCGGGGCGGAAGCTCGCGGTGTGATAGAGTTGCGCCCGCGGCATCACGAGTTTCACCGGCCGGCCGAGCAGGATCGCAGCGCGCGCGGCCAGCACCGTTTGCCCTTGCAGGGAGTTCTTCTGGCCGAAGCCGCCGCCCAGATAGGCACTCTTCACTCGAACGCGTGCGGAATCGAGGCCCAGGGCTGCAGCGACGCCGAACTTGACGGCGCTGGAGTTCTGCGTCCCCTCATGGATCGTCAACGTGCCGTCGCGCCATTCGGCCACGGTCGCGATCATCTCCATCGGGTTCTGATACTGGGCCGGGGACAGGTACTCGGCATCTACGCGGAAGGCCGCGGAGGCAAGCATGGCTTGCGCGTCCCCCATGGCATGGCCGGCTTGTGGAGCGAGAATTTCCGCTCGCTCATCCTCGAGAAGCGCCGCAAACGGCTCCTCCTCGTATCTGGCATCGACCAGGGCAGCAGCCTCGATCGCGATTTCCAGAGTTTCCGCAACCACGAGTGCAATCGGCTCGCCACGGTGGACGAGTCGATCAGAGAGCATTGGCTGGTGGCTCTGGAAGCCGAAGCCGCCGCCCATCAGGTAGCCGGCAGATTGCGCATTCGTGAAGTCGCGCCAGGTGAGAACTGCAAGGACGCCATCGACAGCCCGGGCCGCACCAATGTCGATGGCGGCTAGTCGACCGCGCACGATCCGAGAAGGCACGGTCATGGCGTGCGTGATGCGTGGTAGCGGGATATCGGCGGCAAACCGCGTGCGGCCGAGCACCTTTTCTAGGGCGTCAATTCGCGCGCGATCTGGATAGATGGTCTCGTTCATCGGTTCTCGCTCCTCTGCGCGGCAATCATCAGCGCGTCGGCAACAGCTTCAGCGCCGAGCGCAATCTTGAAGCCGTTGTGCCGGCCGGGGCGAGCATCGGCGAATGTCATCCGCCCGACCTCCAGCGCGGTTGCGCGATCGAGGCGTCGTCCGGTAAGTCCGGCCTCTGCGGCCGGCACCCGCCATGGCCGGGTCGCGACACCTCCGAGAGCGATACGTGCCTGCCTGACGAAGCCTTCCTCCAGTTCCAGCGCGACGGCCGCCGAGACGAGGGCGAAGGCATAGGATTCCCGGTCACGTATCTTGTGGTAGGTCGAGGCTTGCGCCAACCGGCCGACCGGAACGCGGATATTCAGGATCATCTCGTCTGGCTCGAGCACCGTCTCGACATGCGGTGTATCTCCCGGAAGACGGTGAAGACTGGCGACATCAATAGTGTGCGTCCCACGTGAACCCCGGACATCCACAACGGCGTCGAGGGCGACCAAAGCTACCGCCCAGTCCCCGGGGTAAACGGCAATGCAGGATCCACTGCCACCGAATAGGGCATGCCCCCGGTCGAGGCCCTCCAGGGCGGCACACCCGCTTCCAGGTGTTCGTTTGTTGCAAGGATATTCGGTACCGTTACGGAAATAGGCACAACGTGTCCTTTGAAGCAGGTTACCCCCGAGCGTAGCCATGTTGCGCAGCTGCTGAGAGGCAGCCTTCGAGAGCGCTTCCGCAAGCACAGGCGCACGTTGGAGCACGGCCGGATGGGCGGCCGCATCGCTCATGGTGACCAAGGCGCCGAAGACCAACTCATCCGGATGCGAGATGATCTCGTCGAGACCGGCGATGCCTGTTACGTCAACGAGACGGTCTGGCGTTTCGATGCGGAGCTTCATGAGATCATAAAGCGTCGTGCCGCCGGCGAGAATGCGGTCGCCGGTCGCCGCCTGCACGGCGCGGAGCTCGTTGATCGATCTGGCGCGCGAATAGGTGAACGTTTGCATGGCTCAGTCGCCTCCCATGGTCACAGCAGCATCCCGAATGGCAGCGACAATGCCGACATAGGCCCCGCATCGACAGATGTTGCCGCTCATGTATTCCCTGATTTCGGCATCGCTGGACGCATGGCCTTCCTGCACGCAGGCGACCGCGGCCATGATCTGGCCGGGCGTGCAGTAGCCGCATTGAAGCGCATCGTGATCGATGAACGCCTGCTGCATCGGGTGAAGCGACCCGTCTTCGAGTGACAGCCCCTCGATCGTCAGCACCTGGCGACCCTCCACCTTCGCAGCGAGGGTGAGACAGGATGCCACGCGGCGACCGTCGACATGCACGGTGCAGGCTCCACATTGGCCGTGGTCGCAACCCTTCTTCGCTCCGGTCAGGGCGAGCTGCTCGCGCAGCACATCGAGCAGCGAGGCGCGCGGATCGACCAACGTTTCGATGTGGTTCCCGTTGACCTGAAAATGGACCGTCAGGCTCATCCCGGGCAAAGCGACCGGCATCGGCTGCGCCGCGGCCATCGTCTTGCCGAACCCCGCGAGCGAGGCGCCTGTAGCGGCCGCGCTGATCCGCAGCGCGTCACGTCGGCTGATCGCCAAGTCGTTGCTTCGGTCGCGGGGCGACGGGTCTTGTTCACTCATAGATTTTCTCCCTGTCCTAGCGGTGTTGCTTAAGGCTCAGACCACGAAATCGAAGCGCGAGAACTGACCGTCGCCCGCGGATTTTATCGACATGAGAAGCGCTTCATCGAAGATCCGATCGCGCACATTGCCAGGCTCTCCAGGAAAGAAGAGCTGCGTCGTCAGGACATCTCCGCCAGGCCGTTGCACCCTCAAATGGAAATGCCTTGTGCGTCCCGGATATAGCGCCGGCACGATGGTGTTGAACCACCAGCGTCCCTGCCCGTCGGCGAATTGATGACCCCTTAGCCGGAAGCCGCGGCTGTCGTATTCGCCATTTTCGTCGGCATGCCAAATCTCAACGAGACCGCGCGGCACAGGGCGGCACCGATAGTCGAGGATATAGCCGGCGAGGGTCATGCGCTCGCCGCCGGGCGCATCCAGATAGAGATCCTGCTTTAACGGTGAGTTCGGCTTGAAGTATGGGCCGGCCTCACGGGCGGGCGTCGGTTCGTCACCGTCGACGCAAGCGGGCGTCAGCGGTAGGAGCAGTGTTTCTTGCCCAGAGGCAACCACTCCAGCCAACGGCAAGAGCGGCGGCAAAGCAAGAAAACCCGAGAGAAGTGCGCGCCTTGATATCGTCATCGCGAGCCTCCGTCAGTCATCGGATTAGAACTGCCAATTGAGCGGAACCCAGGCATAGCCGGCGTCCGTCTTCAGCATTCGGCCGAGGCCCGGGAACGGATAGTGGAAACCAAGGACGAGGAGCCGGTCTGTCGCCGCCATGTCGAAGATGCGGCGGCGCGAGGCGAGAGCCGTATCCTTGTCGCGATCTGGCCCGGGCAGCCATGGCCGGTCAACATTAACAATCGGATGGTAGGCGAGATCGGCCGTCAGCAACAGCTGATCGTTCCCGGATTGAACGAGGAAGTTCGCCATACCGGGGGTGTGACCGAGTGCCGGAAGCGTGGTCAGTCCAGGGACGATCTCCGCCCCGGCATCATACAACTCGATCCCGTTCGTTACGGGCGCGACACTGCGCTTGATTGCCGATGCAAAATTGCGGCGGAACTCCTCAGGCACCGGCATGTAAGACAGGTCCGGATCACTACTGACGAAGAAGTCCCAGTCGGCACGAGGCGCAAAGACGGTCGCCCGCGGAAATGCCTTGCTGCCGTCGGCGGTTCGAAGATTGCCGACATGGTCCGGGTGCGTGTGCGAGACAACCACAACGTCAATGTCCTCAGGCCGCAAACCGATTGCAGCCAAGTTCTCGAACACGCGGCCGCCTTGCGGGCCCATGGTCTGCCCGGCTCCCGCCTCAAGGAGGATCCGCCTTCCTTCCGTCTCGATCAGAAGCGTGTTGAGATTGAGCGTCAGGCGGTCAGGCGGCAGGAAGGCGTCTCTCAGCACCTGCTGCAGTTCCGCTTCCGGTGCATCACTGGCATAGACCCGCGGCGGTCCGCCGATCAGCCCGTCACTCAGCACGGTCGCAGAGATATCACCGATACGAAAGCGATAATGTCCGAAATTTCCAGCCAGCGTCTGCACGGAGGTGGCGGAACCGGTCTGGGCAGAGGCCAGGCCGATCGGCAAGATCATTCCTGTCACAGCCGATGCGGCCGTCAACATGATCGTTCTGCGGTTCAGTGTGATTTCACCCATATTTCTGATCCCTTCCAAATATCAGATCGCAGGTGTTGCGTTTGATTGGCGCGTCGCCGGTAAGGACCGCGCTAATCTGTGGCAGCGTCTGGCGACATACTGGCTAGGGATGACACAGATCAGGCGAGCGGATAAGCTAATGAAAACGGATCAGCTTATTAAGTAGGACTTTGCAATGCGGCCATTACGCCTTGACAGCCTGGAGATCTTTGAAGACGTCGTGCGCTGTGGTGGCTTTAGAGCCGCCGCGCTCGGCAGGGGCGTTTCATCGTCCGCCATTAGTCAATCGATCAGCGTGCTCGAGGAAGCGCTGGGCATTCGGCTGCTGAACCGAACGACACGCAGTGTCGCGCCGACTGAAGCGGGCGAGCAGCTTCTCGAACGACTGAGACCTGCCCTGCACGACATCAGAACAGCGATCGACGATCTCAATCAGCTTCGCGAGCGCCCATCTGGCACTGTGCGGATCAATGCACCGGGTCCGGCCGCCGACCACGTTCTGTGCCCTTTGGCCTTTGAATTCATGGAAGTCTACCCAGACATCAATGTCGAGATCGTCAGTGATGCCGCGATCATCGATATCGTGGAGCAGGGTTTCGATGCTGGCGTGCGCTTCGGAAAGCAACTGGCTCAAGACATGATAGCAATGCCGCTTGGCCCAGCATTGCGATATGCGATCGTGGCCTCGCCCGACTACCTGCGTAGTCGTGGGCGGCCGGAATCACCAAACGACCTGTTGCGACACGACTGCATTCGCCGCCGCTTTCCGGGGGGAACCACGGTGACGTGGAACTTTGAGAAAAACGGCGACGACGTGGAAATCACCCCGAAAGGTCGATTGACTCTGAGTTCAGCGCATCAAGAGCGTCAGGCAGCGCTTGCAGGATCAGGAATTGCCCACCTATTCGAGGACTATGTCCGTGATGACATCGAAAAAGGCCGAGTGATCGAGTTGCTTCCCGACTGGAAGAAGAATCTGCCAAGTTGGTATTTGTACTATCCGAGCAAGCGACATACGAGTGCGGCTGTGCGGGCTTTTCTCGACTACATCCGTGATCAGAGATAGGTTCCAATTGTCAAATAAGTGCTAAGCGTGCCGCATACGATCAGGACTACTGCGCCGCTAAAGACACTTTCATATCCCTGCTGGAACGCCACGGCCACAGTATCCGGAAGTGCAACGATGCGGGCGGTGGAATTCGAACGATGAATCCGTAGACGTTGCGCTTCCTCGGTCATCCCGCCGTTTCCCTGTCTTTGTACGCCACGGTACGACGATCACATTACGGTTGTTATCATGCCCTGAATTCTGCCTCTTCTACTCATCCCCGATCCAGGGCCGCACTTTGCAGGCCCGCACGAGAACAGGGACGACGTGGCGGCCACTCACCAGAAATCGGAGGCGATCCTTCGCGGCGCACGCATGCTGCGCACTGCTCTCGGGCCGGCGATCGCCCAATTTCTGGAAGATCCCGCGATTGTCGAGGTGATGCTCAACCCCGATGGGCGGCTCTGGATCGACCGTCTTTCCGAAGGACTCTCCGACACGGGTGAACGGCTGTCGCCCGGCGATGGTGAGCGCATCGTTCGCCTCGTCGCGCACCATGTCGGCGCCGAGGTTCATCCAGGCAGCCCGCGCGTTTCTGCCGAGTTGCCGGAAACAGGCGAGCGGTTCGAGGGCCTTCTGCCGCCAGTGGTGGCCGCGCCGGCCTTCGCCATCCGCAAGCCTGCGGTCGCAGTCTTCACCCTCGACGACTACGTCGTGGCCGGCATCATGGCGGCCGACCAGGCTGAAGGGCTGCGGGTCGCCGTCGCCGAGCGCCGCAATATCCTGGTCGCCGGCGGCACCTCGACCGGGAAGACCACGCTCACCAACGCGCTCCTCGCCGAGGTCTCGAAAACCGCCGACCGCGTAGTGCTGATCGAGGACACGCGCGAGCTTCAATGCGCCGCGCCGAACCTCGTTGCCATGCGGACGAAGGATGGCGTGGTCACGCTGTCCGATCTCGTCCGGTCCTCGCTGCGCCTGCGCCCTGATCGCATCCCGATCGGCGAAGTACGCGGCGCTGAAGCGCTCGACCTGCTCAAGGCATGGGGCACCGGTCACCCCGGCGGCATCGGCACCATTCATGCGGGCACAGCCATTGGTGCGCTCCGACGCCTCGAGCAACTCATCCAGGAAGCTGTCGTAAGCGTTCCACGCGCCCTGATCGCCGAGACGATTGATCTGGTCGCCGTGCTCTCCGGCCGCGGCGCATCACGCCGCCTTGCCGAACTCGCCCGGGTCGAAGGCCTCGGCCCCGACGGCGACTACCGCGTCACCCCCGCAACCCAGCCTCTCACAGGAGAACCGCAATCCCCAAGGTCCTGCTGGCGACGACAACGCTCGCCGGCTGCGCGACCACCAATCCTCCGCCGGAGATTTCCTACGACAACGCGGCGCCGGCCGTGCAGACTGTCGATCCGCCTGCGCCCGTCACGGTGGTCGAACTGCCGCGGCCGCTACCGCTGCCTGGCCAATTGCAGCGTGTCGAGACCACGCGCCGCGCTCCCGAGCCCCCCAATCCGACAGCTCGCGTCAATCAGGCCAACGAGGCAGCCCGTGTCCAGCCGGTGCGAGACGGTTTCATCAATTCGATGCAGGTCTATCCCTGGACGCAAGGGGCGCTGTATCAAGTCTATACCGCCGTCGGGCAGATTACCGACATCGCGCTGCAACCCGGCGAACAGCTCGTCGGCGCAGGCCCCGTGGCAGCCGGCGACACGGTCCGCTGGATCATAGGCGACACCGAAAGCGGATCGGGTGCCACGCGCCAGATCCACATCCTCGTAAAGCCCACGCGCGCCGACCTGATGACCAACCTCGTCATCAACACCAGCATGCGTACCTATCACATGGAACTGCGCTCGACCGAGCGCACTTACATGGCATCGGTCTCCTGGCAGTATCCGCAGGATCAACTCATCGCCCTGCGTTGCCAGAACGCCGAAGCGCAGGCAGCTCAGCCGGTAGCGAGCGGCGTTGATCTCGCTAACGTCAACTTCCCCTATGCGATCGAGGGCGACCGCGCGCCGTGGCGGCCGCTACGCGCCTTCGACGATGGCCGCCAGGTCTTCATCGAGTTCCCGCGCGGTATCGGACAGGGCGAGATGCCACCGCTCTTCGTCGTCGGTCCCGAGGGCAACACCTCCGAGCTGGTCAACTACCGAGTCCGTAGTCGTCACATGATCGTCGACCGGCTGTTCGCCGCCGCCGAGCTTCGCTTCGGTTCCGGCGATCGCCAGAAGCGCGTCCGCATCACGCGGACCGATGGGAGGCCGGCATCGTGAGCGAGCCTGATCCCCGGAATGAGGAAGCGCCGGACGACGAGACGCAGCCACTGACCGGCGAACCGGTCGGGCCTGCGCCCATGCGCCTGCGCGCCGAGCCGCCGCGCGTCACCCGGTTGTCGCGGAAGGTTCTCGCCGGAGTCGGCCTGGTCGCCAGCGTCGGGCTGGGTGGCGCGCTTATATACGCGCTCCAGACCCGCGATGGCGGTCGGTCGAACGAGGAACTCTATTCGACAGGAAACCGCTCGACCGCCGATGGCCTTGCCGGGCTGCCGCGAGACTATAGCGGCGTTCCACAACTCGGCCCTCCGCTGCCCGGCGATCTGGGACGGCCGATCCTCAGCACTCAAGATCGTGGCCGGCCGGTGCCCACACCGGGCGTCGCCGCGCCCAATCCCGGTATCAGCCCGGAGGAGCAACGTCGGCTTCAGGAGATCGAAACCGCGCGGACCAGCCGGCTTTTCTCCGGATCGGAAAGCAGGGGCGCGCCTGCCGCGGCCGGAGCTGCTCCAGCGCTCCCGCTAACGCCAGACCTGGCAAGCCTTGGCCTCGCTCCGCCGCCAGCTACACCATCGGCGCAGGATCGTCAGAGCGCATTCCTGAACGCTGCGGCCGATCGCAGGACAGGCGCCCGATCGTGTCGCAGCACCGGCATCGCCCAATATTCTCCAGGCCGGCGCGGTGATTTCGGCGGCGCTGATCACCGGCATCCGCTCGGACTTGCCCGGCCAGATCACTGCTCAAGTGACGGAGAACATCTATGACAGCCCGACCGGCCGCATCCTTCTCGTGCCGCAGGGCACACGTGTCATCGGCCAGTACGATAACAACGTGCAGTTCGGGCAAAGTCGCGTGCTTCTTGTCTGGAACCGGCTGATCTTCCCGAACGGCCGTTCGATCGTCCTCGAACGTCAGCCCGGCACCGATGCCCAGGGCTTTGCCGACCTGCAGGATGGCGTGGACTACCACTGGTGGGATCTCGCCAAGGCGGCCGGTCTGTCAACGCTGCTCAGCGTCAGCGCCGAGCTTGCTGTCGACAATGACGACCGTCTGATCCAGGCGATCCGCAACGGTGGGCAGGACACGATGAACGACGCCGGCCAGCAGATCGTCCGGCGCCAGCTCAACATCGCGCCGACGCTCATCATCCGCCCCGGCTTCCCCGTCCGCGTGATCGTCACGCGGGATCTGGTACTCGAACCCTATGGAGGATCGTGATGGCGAAGCTGAAGCTCGGCCCAATCGTCGATGATAGGCCAGTGAAAGTCACTCTGGAGCTGCCTGCGACGCTGCACCGCGACCTGCGCGCCTATGCTGAAGTTCTTGGCAGGGAACAGGGCGAACCGGTCACCGATCCAATTCGTCTGGTTGTCCCGATGTTAGAACGGTTTATTGCAACCGACCGTGGATTCTCCAGCATCCGACGGCGATCAGCTTGAGAGCCAGACTGTGCATCGAGACTCATAGCCTGGGGCTTCTGTGGTTGCCGCCCGTAATGCAAGAAATTTCTGAACCATTGGGCGTGATCGAGTGCGGTCTTCTGTCAGGCCTTTAAATGCGGCACTTTGGAAGCCGCTGGCCGATATGGTGATCAGCAGTTCAGGTCAAAATCTATTCGGCGAGCTGAATGGCTCTATGCCCCTATCTGGTTTTCCTGAACCAGATCTGTTCGATCATTTTGCCCATATGGGTCGTCGACGTTCTCACACCTCCGTCAGCAGCGCTAAACTGCCTTGTGCCACACCTCTGTCATGCAGCGGCAGTCTGTGCGGGATTCCCGTAATCCTTTCCGTTTGTCAGCATGGCCTAGATACCTCGCGCCATCTTGTTCGCCAGCGCGATGGCCACAAGCATTCTGGGTTTCCTCGCCAATATCCCAGATAGCCAAGACCTCTCCGGGATCGTCTTTCGCCTGAGCCAGTTCAAGCGTGACATCGCCCCCACGGCCAGAAGCGTGATTTAGGCTTGGTTGTCATTTTTGATCATTCAGCAGCAGCTCTTGATACATCTGCGGCGCCGGGGCTTTCGATGATCTGCAAAGCTTCGAGAAACGGGCGCCCGAACTTGACGAATTTTTTTGCCGAAGTCCTGATTTCCTTCAGGTTCTCCTCCTTGGATTCGATCCTTTTGCCGTCTCTGACAAGACGTTCACCGATGCTCTCCAGAAAGTCCCATACATAGCCGGCCAATGCCCCGGCGCTAACCTTCCCCTCGCTCGATGCGAGAATGAACAACTGTGTCATATGATTGAGCCCAATCCCTCCTCCGGTCACTGGCGATACCATATGATGCAGATCCGCGCTGACAAGCGCTCGTTGAAGAATGTACTGATTCAGGGCTCTGCATTGGTCTCTGATCTTCTCTGAGGGGATCTGGGCAGGCACTGCGAAACCGGCCCCTGCCAGAACAGTCAAGTAGTCCACGATATCCTGAGGATTGAGGTTCTGTAGCTTCACATGTTTGAAGAGTTCTTCGACATGCTTCGGTCTGTAGCCCTCGTCAGACAGAACTTCGAGAATAGGATCGTACTTGTCCGCGGGCAGCTCGATTTCTCCCCTTCCACACATGATTTTCTTCGGGATGTTGATCGACGGTGTCGTCAATACGAATGACAATGTATGCCAAGCGTCGCGATGTTCCCGACCCGCAATCAGTTTGGCTCCTTTGACGAAGATGTCGGTGCGGAAGCGCCTGTTTATCAGATAGTCGCGGACTGTCTCGCGCATGATCGGGTTGCCGATTTGCGAAACCAGTTTGGCCCCGTCTTCGTTCATTTGGAAGGTATCGATGCCATCCAAAAGCCGTGCGGAACCGACATACGTAAGCTTGGCGTCTGCCAGGCTCCGGACCATGTCGGAAAAATGTTCAAGATGCCAATCCGCATTCATGTATTCATGGGCGAGATAATTGCGCCCTTGTTTCGACAGCTCCTCCAGATGATGCTTGGCGAACGGATTGTCGCGAAAATAGAACGAGCCGGCTTTTGCGATCTCTGTTGCAAACTGCACCGCTCCCTCAATCATTTCGATCGGCCTCGACATCTTCCCGCCACCATAGTCTTGATAAAGCGACATCAACTGTCGGATCGGTACGACCGGAGCCCAGCCGGGCAAGCAATTATAGCTTATGTAAGCGATGCCGCCGGGACGGAGTTTTCGCCGGATAATGTCTGTTATGACCTTGCGGTTGTTTTCCGATATCCAGCTCCAGATGCCATGAAGTGCGATGATATCGAAATCGGGAAGTTCCTTCCGATTGGCAAATTCTTCGAAGGAGTCGTCAAACAGATGGATATCGGCATGGGAGGCATCTGCGAGTTTGCGAGCCTCCACCGCTTGCGCTGCATTGAAATCCGTGCCCCAGTACGAGCCGCTTGAAGCAGCCGCGAGCATGTTGATCGTAACGCCCTGACCGAAGCCGAGCTCCAGATAAGATGGCGCTTCGGGCAGTTGCGGCTCGACAGCGTTGCATAGGCAGGCGAGGCGCAGCATGGCCGGGTTCATTTCCGGATAATATCCGTGCGTATAGTTCAGGTCAGTAAAGTATCCGGACGACCATGTCATCGGTAAGACTCCAAGATAAGCCGAAAGCTTTCGCCTGCGATCCGATATTGTTGATTGTAAGGGGAAGAAACGACGCTAGCGGGCGCTCTACCCACGGGGTGGGATACCGGCGGCCAATGCGCTCCGCTCCTGTGAAGGAAACCGTCACTGTCTTGCCGGTATATGGGGCATCAAACCAGCCAGCCGGAGATGTTTGGGTGAGGATCACCAAATTGAACTCCTTGCGGTTCTGCTGCAAAGGTCGAACATCGGTGACATGAATTCACCGGGTCGAGTGAGGGGCTGCCTGATTTCGCAGGCAGCAGCGATGGCACCCGCCAGTGCAAACAGGCCATAACTGGAAGCCGCGTGGCGCCTTACTCGAACGTCACGCCGGTCAGTTTCAGAGAGGTCTCCCAGAGGCGAGTTGCGATACCAGTATCCAGCGCCTGCTTTGGGGGCTTCTCCTCAGTCGGATAACCGTGCGTGCCGCCCAGTTTATCAGGCCCGTAGTAGGCACCGTCCCGTGCAGCTCGATTGGTCGCCGCATAAAGTGTCGGAAGCGCACCCTGCCATGCAGGCTGAAACAAGAATGGCATGAAGCGTCTTATCCTGCCGTTCAGGCTCGACCGACCCGCGCCGTTCGGGATGAGTTCTGTGCGCGCGACGCCGGGATGTGCCGCAATACTCTCGACGCCCCAGCCGCCCGCCTTACTGCGCCGGCTCAGTTCGAACGCGAACATTATGCAGGCGAGTTTTGACTGGCTATAGACCGGCATTGGCTTATAGCTGTGCTCGGCTTGGAGGTCATCGAAGCTGATCGCGCCTTGCCGTGCAGCGATGCTGCCAAGGGTCACGACGCGCGAGTTCATCCCCTTTTTCAGAAGCGGCAACAGATGCGCAGTGAGGGAGAAATGGCCAAGATAATTTGTGCCAAACTGCAGTTCGAAGCCATCGCTGGTGGTGCGGCGTTCCGGCGGGGTCATGACGCCCGCATTATTGATCAGGAGATCAAGGCTCTCTTGCTCCTCTGTCAGTTGCGCGGCGAAACTGGCGATTGAGGCGAGGTTCGCCAGGTCAATCTTACCGAACCGCACTTGCGCACCGGGGACAGCCTGTTTGATTGCATCAACGGCTTGGGCGCCCTTTTGGAGATTTCGCCCGGCGACAATCACATTTGCGCCAGCACGGGCCAGGGCCAGAGCGTCCTCAAACCCGAGTCCACCGGTTCCTGTAACGACTGCCGAACTGCCACTTTGCGAAGGAATATTCTCGGTTGTCCACTTCGTCATTAAGATGCGTGCCTTCTCGAGCAGGCCATCGAGCGATCACCGTTTGATGTGCCTGCAATTCACGTTCACCCCAAGATGACTATGATGCCGCGAACATCCATGCCCGAATTTGCAAAAAACTTGCCTGATACTAGATGTTTGATCCCAGCATTTGATGGTGCATTATTTTCTCAGGCCTGGAGGGATGCACTATGGGACAAGTTCTGCATGGCAGCGCCACGACGACAGAGGCAATCCGTAGAGCTATACAAAGTAGTCAAGAGAGCCTGAGGGCGCTTTCGAAGCGATACGGGATCAATCAGAAAACCGTCGCCAAGTGGAAGAAACGAACCTCGTTGGCCGATCTGCCGACAGGGCCGAAAGACCCGCATTCGACGGTCCTATCCCTGGAGGAGGAAACGGTCGTTGTCACCTTTCGCAGGCATACATTGCTGCCTCTCGATGATTGCCTTTATGCGCTCCAACCGACGATCCCGCATCTGACCCGTTCATCCTTGCACCGATGCCTGCAACGCCATGGCATTTCACGCCTGCCGGATGTGGAAGGCGACAAGGAGCCGAAGAAGAAGTTCAGGAGTTACCCGATCGGCTATTTCCACATCGACATTGCCGAAGTGCAGACGGCCGAAGGCAGGCTGCATCTCTTCGTCGCCATTGATCAAACATCCAAATTCGCCTTTGCCCAACTGGTTGAGAAAGCAACCCGACGCGTTGCCTCTGAGTTCCTCCGGGCGCTGGCAAAAGCCGTACCGTACAAGATCCATACGGTGCTGACCGACAATGGTACCCATTTCACCGATCCCGCCGGTGAAGGCTGGACACCCGGCGAGATCAAGGCCATGCGGGCTGAGAATGTGCCTTTCCGGTGCCATGCCTTCGAGGCGGCATGTGCCGATCTCGATGTCGAGCACGGCCTGACCAAGCCCCGCCACCCCTGGACGAACGGGCAAGTCGAACGGATGAACCGCACCATTAAGGACGCCACCGTCAAGCGCTTCCACTACGACAACCATGACCAGTTGCACAGCCATAAGGCGAACTTCATCGAGGCCTACAATTTCGGCCGCCGCCTGAAGACCCTTCGCGGCCTCACGCCATACGAATTCATCTGCAAAATCTGGACAATAGAGCGGGAAAGATTCACGATCGACCCTATCCATCAAATGCCGGGACTAAACATCTAGGCGGTGTGGACGGATTGCCGCATGAAGAGAGGCGGGGATTCCTCTGAGAGGATTTGTCTGATTCATGGAGAGCCGACTGATTTGGAGGTCGGCGATGTCTACGAAGATGACGGAGAAGGATTGGGCGGCGGCGCTGGATGTGTTTCAGGCCTCGCTTCCGCGTCGGGGCGACAAAGGCCGTGACGACCGGTTATTTCTGGAAGCGATGCACTATTTTTCTGTCCACAACATCTCTTGGCGTGCGCTTCCGGACCGGTTCGGCAAATGGAACAGCGTCTGGAAACGCTTCGACAGATTGAGCAAGGCAGGCGTGTTCGAAACCTTCTTCGAACATCTCGCGGCACTGTCGTCCTCGGCGCATCTGATTCAGATGTTCGATAGCACCGTCGTGCGCGCTCATGTCTCGGCAGCAGGCGCAAAAGGGGGCAGAACGGCCAAGCGCTCGGCCGCTCGCGCGGCGGCTTCTCCACCAAAATTCACCTGAAGACCGACTTCGACGGCCATCCGATCGCCTTCGACCTGACCGGCGGTGAAAAAGGCGACGCACCGCACTTCACCATTCTGCTCGGGCTCGGTCCCGATGTCGATCCGAGGGCGGCCGTCGCCGACAAGGGCTACGCCAGCAAGGCCAACCGGCAAGCGGCGCGGTCACACGGCATCATCCCCGTCATTCCGCGAAAGGCCAACGAAAAGGGCAAGCCGGGCTACTTCGCAAAGGCCATCTACAAGGGTGCGCCCGTATCGAGCAGGCCGTCGGAAAGCTCAAGCGTTTCGAGCGTGTCGCCTTACGATGCGAGAAGACGAAGCGCAACTTCGCTGCCATCGTCGCGCTCGCAGCCGGGTTCACCTTGGTAAAATCCGTCCCAGCCGTTTCGTCGGGTGGCCCTCTGGTCATGAACCGTCCAGCGATGACTCACGGCTTTACCGAGGGGGAAAGTCCTCCAATCAGCCCCGCCGAAACAACTGATCAGGCCGTTGAGGGGGCGAAGTTCAAGGTCCGTGATCGAAACGAACTGTGTTTACCTTGATTGGATCTCTGTCTCGGCGAAGCTCCTTGGATCCCCCGCAGGGCAGCGCGCACTCGCGCAAGCAGTTCGCGAGGTTTGAAGGGTTTGGCAAGACAATCGTCCGCATCGACCTCAAGACCGGCGATGCGGTCCGTGCGCTCCGACACCGCCGTCAGGAAAAGGATCGGAGTGGTCATGGCTGCACGAAGCTGCTGGCATATGCTGATACCATCCTCGCCAGGCATCATGATATTGAGAACGATGAGGTCGATGCTTCGCGCCCCAGCATATTACGCAGGATCTGACCGCGATCGGCCAGGCTGATCTGCACAATGATTGTGCTGACCGGGTAGAAATCCATAGGCTTCGCCCATGCCAGTAGTCGTGGGTGGGGAAGGGGCCTGCGAAGGCCCCAGTTGTCGGATACGATCTTCGGTGGCCTGGAGATCGCCAGCTATTGGGGGGTATCCTGCGATCTCCTTTCGGATCATCGGGCGGTTTCCCTGATCCGATTTCAATTCCATTCAGTTCGTGCCGACGGGAACGGTGCTTAGCGGGGGCTTCGACGCCGTTGGGAAGCTCGTTGCTCTGCCTTAACCGAGACCGCCGTTTGCGAATACATTATGACCATCGATCCAGGCTCCGTCCTGAGAGCAAAGAAGGGCGATGACGCCGGCGATGTCTTCAGGCAGGCCCAAACGACCGAGCGGCGTCTGCTCGGGAATTCCTCGGAGCGCATCTTCTCCGTGCTGACGGAGGAGTTGCGTGTCGACTGCGCCGGGCGCTACGGAGTTGACCGAGATGTTGCGGCCCGCCAATTCCTTCGCGAGGACGCTGGAAAAAAGCACCTGGGCACCTTTTGTGGCTGCATATGCGGCCGTAGCCGGGGGGGGCGTCTTTATGATGCTCGAACTGAGGCTGATGATCCGGCCGCCGTCACGCGTGCGCCGCGCTGCTTCGCGCAATACGTTGAAGCTGCCCTTCACATTGGTGGCCATCATTCGATCGAACGCCGCGTCGGTCATTTGAGCGAAGGAGCCAACATTCATGATCCCAGCATTGTTGACCACCACATCAACGCCGCCGAAGGCCTCCTCATTGGCGTCGAAGAGCGCCTTTACCGCTGTGGGGTCTGCCACGTCCGCCTGGCGAACGATGGCGCGACCGCCAGCCGCCTCGATGTCGGCCAAGACCTGAGCGGCCAGATCGCTGTTGGTGAGGTAGTTTACGGTCACGGCGTAGCCGTCGCGCGCCAGACGCTTGGCGGCGGCGGCGCCGATGCCCCGAGATGAGCCGGTAATGACCGCAGCCCGACCGGCACCAGGCAGGGTACCGGTGCCAGCGGTGGACGTTTGCGCGGATGTCGCGCTCGTCAGGGCGAGAGCCGCTGGAGCAGCGGTTGCGAGCACCATGAACGCGCGGCGGGAGCTATCAGTATCGGACATTTCGGAATGTCTCCTTTCTTGAGGCTGTTGCAAGACTTACTCGACATGGCTGCGCCCGCGTCCAGCGCGCCGTGGGCAGCTGCCCGGCTGTCCGCTTGCGTGGAACAACTGTTAGTGTTGTCGAGGGTGGGTGGCGACGCGTTGTTTTGCGATCAGTAGGGTAGTTCCGACCAGGACCGTTGAGACTGGCCCGCTTCCCTAGCCGGTGATTTACCCATTTGAGTATCTATTGACCGCAAGACAGTTTCTGTCATGCTCGGCGAACTCCTCGCTTGTTTGGCACTTTCAAGCTAGATGGAGTGCACAGTGAATAGAATGCCAGAACTCTCAAGAAACTTGCCTATTACTGCAAAAGACTATGTGTTGCCAGATATGGATGGCGCGTCGCCTTGGCCTCACAACCAACCGGAGACTCGCGTGTCGTCATCGCTTCTCGCGGCGGTTACCGCCTATATCGAGGGTCAGGGTGACGGTGACGGCCTGTTTCCAACGTTGGTCGATGGCTTCAACATCGTCCGCTCCTGTCAGGCAATGATGATGCCGATGCGGGCGATCTACAAGCCGTCCCTTTGCGTTGTGATCCAGGGAGGAAAGGAGATCCTCTTTGGTGACGACATGCTGTCCTACGGTGCGATGGAGTGTCTTGTCGTAAGCGTGGAGCTGCCGGCCAGCGGGCGGATCGTCGGGGCGAGTCTCGACGCCCCCTATATCGGCGTCACCATAGATCTAGACGTGACGATGATGCGCGAGGTGGTGGAGCAGTTGGATGAGCCGCCTGTTCCATCTACCAACCCCGGTCCCTGCATGTTCGTGAGTCAGGTCGATGAATCGCTGGCGGATTGCACCCAGCGTCTCATCAGGATATCCGAGACGCCGAAAGCGATCCCTATCCTCTATACCTCCATCATGCGCGAGATCTGCTTCTGGCTTTTGAACAGCCCGCATGGAGGCGAGCTCTATAGGCTGGCATTACCCGAATCGAACATCGAGCGGGTCGTGAAAGCCATCTCCGTGCTGCACACAAACTTCGCCCAGACGCTGCATGTGGAGCATTTGGCTGAGGTCGCGCGAATGAGCCCGTCATCGTTCCATCAACACTTCAAGGCGCTCACCTCGATGACGCCGCTCCAGTTCCAAAAGCAGCTGCGCCTTCTCGAGGCAAGACGGTTAATGGTGGCAGAGGCTGCGAGCGTAGCGGAGGCTGCCTATCAGGTCGGCTACGAGAGCGCTTCGCACTTCAGCCGCGAATACCGCCGAATGTTTGGCACCGCGCCGAAGCTTGACGCGATGAACCAGCAGCGCTTGTGTAGCGAATATGCCAGCCGCACAGTCCGTACGGCACTGTAAAATTAACGCCGACCAGGCGCGGCCAGCGTAGACGCCCCAGCGTCAGGCGAGCGCCAACAGAGCGATCTCGTGCCACATCCGCATGGCGGCGGTCCGTAGTTGGCGATGACGGTTCGAGGAAATGTCGTGCCGAGGAGCCGTGTTGCATGGATCGCCCGGGGGCTGATATCGAGCGGGCCGAACGCCTTCCAGGATTTTGGGTATGCCACACAATTTGAACTCTGCCCGCCGACATAAGATTGCCAGGCAGAAACATCGGGTAACAAACTGGGCGGCCTATAACGAAAGCCTGCGGCAGCGTGGCGATTTGACGGTTGGGTGAGCGAGGAAGTGCAATGCCTCTTGCCGGCGTCGCGGCACATGTCCCGCGGTGGGCAGCAGAATATTCGGATCTGGCGATCACACTGTGCCTGCCAGACCCAGGGTCTGATGCGTAGCATTGCGGACTTGATGGGCCTCGACGTCGCGCCCCCCGATTTCTCAACCCTGTCGCGCCGAAGCAAGAATTTGGTATTGCCGCCTGCAAGACATCGCTCTGAAAGTCAGCAAGCATCGACGGGTCACAATCAACGTAGCCGGATCGAGCCTCAGATGGGCCGATGGAAGACCGTCATCGGTGCGAAGCTGCGAGCCAGAGACTTCAATAGCCAGAAGACCGAGGCCCGAACTAGAGGACCGAGGCTCGGATCGCCGTTCGTGCTCTCAACCGAATGACCGAACTCGGGCATCCAGTCTTCGACACGCACCGCATGAAATTCATCTTGGGAAGGGGATATCCTGACCAATAACCGGATCCATGCAACACGGCCGATCGCTATCGTATGGCCGGATTGCCAGAGTGAATGCAAAGGCCGCGCCGCCAGTAGGAGCTTTGCGCCCTAATGGCGAACCTTGAGGCGAACTTTGCAGTCGTCCGAAACCCGACGTCGCGGTGGCTTTTTGTCTCCCTGGGGAGGATTGTCACTGCCCGCTGTTAAACACAACAAGCTTGCGCAGGATGATATGAGCAGGAATAATCACTCCATGCGATCCATCCACATCGATCCGGCACCACGGGCCTATCTCGCGACTCTGGCGTTGATGCGACGATCAGCTGGCGGCAGGTCTTTGGCACCCGAACATTTGACGATTGCCGAAGTTGAAGCCTGGTTGCTCGACGACGCGGTACAGATACCTAACCTGATCACGCTTTTCGAAGCGTTTGTCTGGCGCATGGTGCGGCTAACTTTCCGCTTGACCGGGCAAGCCTGTACGTGGGCACGCTCCATCCTCAGTTGTACGGCTTTGCCTGGAACTGGAACATCGCGGACGGCCTTTGCGATGAGGTAAAGGTTCCCGAGACTATGCTTGCGAGCGATTCTTATAGGCGCAGTCCGCTCGCAATCGTTCTCGAGAAGGGCGAGGGGAGACACTCGGTCGACGCTGCGATCATCGATCTCCGTCGCCAGCAGTGGGGCGATAAAGCCGGTACGATCCGAATGGATGGCAGATGATGAAGAACAGTCCGTCAAAAACAAACGCCCCAGACGATACTAGGGCATTGGAGGATCTTCCCGCCTTTCTGCGGCGATGCCGCGAACGGCTTGATCCCACAGTTCTCGGCCTCAGCGGCCACAGGCGACGGACGCCGGGCCTGCGACGGGAGGAGGTCGCACAGCGAGCCAACGCCAGTGTCACTTGGTATACGTGGCTCGAGCAGGGACGCGAAGGAACGCCGTCAGCGGACATGCTTGATCGCCTTTCGCAGGCGCTTCTTCTGTCGCCCGACGAACGAGAGCATCTGTTCCTGCTGGCGCAGCAGCGGCCGCCAGCGATCGGACGTGCGCCCGTAGAACCCTCGATGGCGAAGTTGCAGGCCGTGCTGGACTCGCTGCGCGGAGCGGCCGCGTTTATTAAAAACCATCGCTGGGACGTGTTGGCATGGAATGAGGGCGCCTTGGCAGTGCTGACCGACTATGCCGCCATGCCGCCCGAACAGCGCAACATTCTCGAAATTCTGTTCTGTCGACCTGAGCCGCGCGAGCGAATGCAGACCTGGGAAACCGACGCGCACGCCGCCGTCGCAGCGTTCCGACGCGACGTGGCGCGCGTCGGTGCGGGCGACGAGGTTCAGCCGATGATCAACAGCCTGTTGAGCCGCAGCGAGTGCTTCAGACGGTTCTGGGACGTAGGCGCTGTTGCCTCTCTGGCCGATGGACGAAAGGTCGCCATGCTGCCTCGGGTCGGGCGCATCATCCTCGACTACAATGCATTCGACGTCGAAGGCGCGCCACACCTGAGCATGGTCGTCTACAACCCGGTAAGCGACAGCGACCGCGCCGCACTGGACGCGGCGATCTCCGTGTTTCGTTCAGCAGGGTAGTCCGGCTACCGGTATGACGTCACGACTGTTAAGAGCCGTTCGCGCATGTCAGGGATTTATTGGAAACGGAGATACCTGGCATGCGAATATTTATAACAGGAGCGACAGGATTTGTCGGTGCGGCCGTAGTTGGGGAACTCCTCGGCCGGGGGCACCAAGTTCGCGGCCTCGCACGTAGCGATCAATCGGCGGCGGCACTCCTCGCGCGAGGCGTGGAGGTCCATCGGGGCAACATCGGCGAGCCCGCCAGCGTCGTGGACGGCCTCGGCGGCATCGACGCGGTGGTCCATACCGCCTTCGACCACGACTTCTCCCGCTACGAGGAGAATTGCCGATCCGACGAGCGTCTGCTGGAGACGATAGCCAACACGCTTGAAGGCTCCAACACCCCGCTGGTGGCAACCTCGGCGACGACGGTCACCACGGTAGGCCATCCGGCAACCGAGGAGGAGGACGCGCGACCCGAAAACCCACGAAGCGCGTCGGAAAAGATCCTCCGTCACGCGACCCGTGGATTGCCGGTCAGCATCGTTCGGCTTCCGCCGTCTGTATATGGGCGCGGCGACAAGGCTTTCATTCCGGCACTGATCGCGCTCGCCCGACATACAGGCGTTTCGGCCTATGTCGGCGACGGTGACAATCGCTGGCCGGCGGTTCACCGCGACGATGCGGCACGCCTGTTCTGCGATGCGGTCGAACAGGCGCGCAGTGGCGTACGCTACCATGCTGTTCAAGACGAAGGCATCGCCTTTCGCGCGATTGCCGACACGATCGGCGCGGGGATCGGTGTGCCGGCCCGCAGTCTGACGGAGGAGAGGGCTATCGCGCATTTCGGCTGGCTGGGCCGGTTCGTGACGATTGATGCGCCCGCATCGAGCGCGAAGAGCCGCGCGCTGACCGGCTGGATACCGCGCGAGAACTGCTTGCTCGAAACTCTCGAAACGGACGGCTACTTCGTCGGCTTGGAACACGGAGGAGAATGAATTGCCTGTGGATCCAAATGTCCAGGCCCGCAGCGTCACGTTCGCCTTGATCCTTGCATCCCTGATGGCGTCTTCTCGGGCGCACTCCCAATCAGGCGAAGGTGCAATTGCCCCGTCGGAGCGGAACTACAGTACAACGCTGTCGGTCCCTGCCGAAGGGATGATTGTCGCTCCGGCAGAGACACTGGCTGAATTTCGTCCGCTCATCCCTGGCCATGCCGATGGCCCCAACATCAGAGAAATCGAAGGGGATCCGATGGCAGGGCCTTCGATCACCTTGTTCCGCTATCGCAACAACTACGAGGGCAGCAGACGACTGCATACCCACACCTATACCTATCGAAGCATCCTGATCGAAGGGGAGATGAAGCACTGGGATGCCAACGGCAGCGAAGAGACCGCGGTGGTCCTGCGACCCGGATCCTACTGGCGCCAGCCCGGTGGCGAACTTCACGCCGACCACTGCATGACCGAGCATTGCCTCGCCTTGGTGATCTTCGAGGGGGAGGTCGATGCGGATTTTCGCGGCAGTCCCCTGACGGCGCGAGAAGAAGCGCAATAGGCCCGCGCCAATACGTCCCTCGGCTCCGCAGCAGCCTTGGTCGCGGCGTAAGACTGCGGCGCCACCGGGGTCGGTGAGGCATCCGTCCAACACTCAAAGACAGGGAGAATTTCAGTGGTCAAGATGGCAATCACGTTCAAACGAAAGCAAGGGAGGAGCGTGGACGACTTCCAGGCTTATCGTCGCGATGTTCACGCGCCGCTGCTCTTTGCGATTCCGGAGGCGAAGCTCATTCGACGTTTCGTCATCTCATATCCGATCGCGGCGCCGAACTGGCCGGAGCCAAGCTACGATGCGCTCGTAGAAACATGGTTCGACAGCGTAGAAGACATCGACGCCCTGTTCTTCTCGGAGAACTTCCTAACCAAGGTAGATCCCGACCACATCAACTTCATCGATCTGTCGACCGCACAGCGCATTGTCTCGAAGGAATTGGTCGTCGTCGAATGACAGTGAATGAGGCGCGAAGGCGTCGGCTTGCCGCCCAACCGATGCCGAGATTTTGAACGTCGCAGCGAACAGTGTGAGCCTAGATCACTTCCCGATGCTCCGGGACAGAAGCTACCATTCGTCTGGCAACACGGTCTTTGCTCGACGTGAGCATTACGGCGCCGCGCCGGATTCCGACAGGCGTGAATTCGACATACGGACATAAGGAGCTTGAATTTGGAGGCCCTGAAGAATGCAGTCGGCTCATTGTTCAGGCCGTTACCTGGTATTTGCGCTATCCGCTGAGCTACCGCGATTTGGAAGAGATGTTCCGAGAGCGCGGCTTTGAAGTGGATCACAGCACGATCAACCAATGGGTCCTTGCCTAGCGCCGATCATCGAGAAGCGGCTACGACAGTTCCGCCGACCCCATTGCGGTTCGATCCGCATTGACGAAACCTACGTCAAGGTCCGCGGCAAGTGGCGCTACCTATACCGCGCCATCGATAAGCACGGAAACCCGGTGGATTTCCTTCTGACCGCAAAGCGTGACCTCGATGCCGCCAAGCGGTTCTTCCGCAAGATGCTCAAGCACGAACCCCTGCTTTCGCCGGGCAAGATCGGTAAGGACGGTGCCAATACCTTCCCCTCAACAATCAAGACGGTCGTCGATGACGGCCTGCTGCATCCCGACCCAGTGCACTACGTTACCAAACATCTCCAGCAGGCATCGAAAGCGACCACTTTCGAGTGAAGAAGAACATGCCAAAGATCGGCGGCTTTCAATCCTTCAAAACGGCACGCCGGACGATCGCGGGCTTCGAAGCGATGCTCTGGTTGCGGAAAGGCTTTGGCTTTTCCGGTAACTGGAACGTCAACGATCAGAATGATCTGCTCGCGCGCCTCTTCGGACTTCAAAAAGTTAAAAAAGCATGAAAATGCTGCCGATTGCAGGGTAGCCTCAGCCTACTGAAAGGTTTGCGACAAGCACGGATCGCGCATCGAGCGAGATATTTGTGCATCAGCTCACTCGCCCGAATGTCACGTCGCCGAGTTGCTCAAGTGTGGCCCACAGCCTCGCCGCAACTTGCAGGTCGTCGGCTTTTTCAGGAACCCCGGCCCAACCGGGTAAGCCGCCAAGTCCCATCACCCCGTTGGGGCCGTAGTATCCGCCAGCCGCCGCTTGCGGCGACGTTGCCGCATACAGGGTCGGCAAGGCGCCCTGGGCTGCCGTCTGGAACATGAACGGCATGTATCGATGATTGCGCCCCTCCAGGCTATCGGCGCCCGGGCCGTCCGGGACGAGGTTCGTGCGGGCGATGCCAGGATGGGCGGCTATGGCCGAGATACCCCAGCCTTCCGCCGCACTGCGCCTCTGCATCTCGAAGGCAACCATTAGGAGGGCGAGTTTGGAGTTGTCATAGGCCGCCCCATAGTCGTAGTCCTGAACCAGTTGCAGGTCGGCAAAGTTGATAGCACCCATGAACGAGCGGCTGCTGGAAACCCAGACGACGCGCGGGGATTGGCCTTCGCGCAGCAGCGGCAGCAATCGGGCGGTCAATGCAAAATGACCCAGCGTGTTGGTAGCAAAAACCCGCTCGATTCCATTGGCGCTCACTTCGCGGCTTTTCCGCCCCATGACGCCGGCATTGTTGACGAGAATATCCAGACTTCCCCGGGACGCTCGAATACGCTCCGCAAAACCGGCGACTGAAGCGAGGTCTGAAAGATCGAGCGTCTCGAAGCGGATCGAAGCGCCGGGAACGGTGCTCCTGATGTGTCTGACCGCTTCCTCGCCCCGTTCCTGCTTCCGGGACGCGATGGTTACGTCCGCCCCGGCGCGAGCGAGTTCAAGGGCGTCATGAAAGCCCAGTCCGCTTCGGTCGCCCACGGGATAACCATTGCCGCCGGTGACCAGCGCCGAGCGCCCTCGCAACGAGGGGATGTCGGTCGCCGTCCAATCGGGGATCCTCGGCAGTCCCTGCTGACGCGGGGAAACGAGTGGCCTGTTCGCCCAGACGGCGACGCCGCCGCCCACGGCCGCAACAGCAAGGCCGGCCGCGCCGTATCGAACAAATGAACGGCGCGACAACCCCGATGCTTTGGCATTGCCAGGCTCATTCCTCCGCGTGTCTGTCATTTCAGGAATCCTTTTGAATAATGGAGTTTTGGATGGTTAGGCGATGTCAGTGTTTGCGAAGGGTCAGCGGCGATGCACTCGTTTGCGATCGGCATGAGCGGGAGTATCCGGTCGATCGTCGCCGGATTTAGGTCAACCGTGTCACTTGCCTTCCCGATGAAAAACGGTGCCCGCCACTCGGACGTTTCACACGAACGTTACGTTCGTCAGTTCCTGAGACGCATCCCAGAGGTGCGCTGCGACGGCTGTGTCCAGCGCTTGGCGGGGAGGTTTCTCCTGGATCGGATGGCCTCGCGTCCCACCAAGCCGGTCAGGCCCGTAGTAAGCGCCGCTCAGCGCCGCCGGTTCTGTCGCCGCAAAGAGCGTGGGCAAGGCGCCCTGGCATGCGGGCTGGTAGAGAAACCATAAGTAGCGCCGCGCAAACCCCGGTACGCTCGACCAGCCCGGTCCGTTCGGTATCAGGTCGGTGCGTGAGATGCCGGGATGGGCCGCAAGGCTCTGCACATCCCATCCGGCGGCCTCGCTGCGTCGACTCAATTCGAAGGCGAACATGATGCAGGCCAGCTTCGATTGGCTGTAAACCTGCATCGGCTTGTAACTGCGCTCGGCTTGAAGTTCGTCGAAGTTAATCGCTCCCCACCGCGCTGCCACGCTGCCTACAGTCACGACACGCGGCTTTTGCCCTCGCTTCAGGAGCGGCAGCAGATGCGCGGTGAGAGCGAAATGGCCGAGATAGTTTGTGCCCAGTTGTAGCTCGAAGCCATCGCTGGTCTCGCGACGATCCGGCGTTCTCATAACGCCAGCGTTGTTGATCAAGAGTTCGAGGCCATCTTGCTCCAGTGCGAGTTGCCCGGCGAATTCACCGATCGAAGCAAGGTTCGCAAGGTCCAGCTTGCCGAACCGGACCTGCGCGCCAGAGACGGCATTTCTAATCGCCGCGACGGCATCAGCGCCCTTCTGGGGATTGCGTCCGGCGATCACAACGTTAGTGCCGGCGCGCGCCAGGGCCAACGCCGTCTCGAAACCCAGCCCTCCGGTGCCGGTGACGACTGCCGAACGGCCGTGTTGTGGTGGAATGTTACTTGTCGTCCATTTGGTCATCAATCATCCTTGCCTTTTCGACCGCTCGGCGGAGATCTTGAGCGTTGATGGTCTCTACGCACCCGCCTTTTTGTCCTCTTCGGCAGGATGCCCGAAGCGCGGCCACTCTCCATGCCAGAACCAGTAAAAAGTATGCCTGATCCTACATTTGTGCGTGTTGCACCGGCCCGGGGAAGGCAAACAACGGCAGAAGTTCTGATGGTGCTCAGGTTCGCACGGTAACAGGATCATCTGGCATGGCAGTACCGCTTGGCGGATGGCCTACAGTCCCGCTTCCGTGATGCCGCTGATCATTCTCGGGCCCCAACTGCGAGCGGTGAAGCTCCAGGTCGCGAAGCTTCTGAAGGCGGTTGCAGCCAGGAGCACCGTTGCTGCCGCAAAGCCGGCAACCGCTCCGCGATGCCGCCGGCGCGCCCGAATGAAGAGTTCAGCGACGATGAGATTGGGGACGTAGAAGAAGAACATCATGATCGCGTCGAACCAGCCGGTAAAGCCGCTCGCCGTTCCAATGCCACCGGAGACCAGGAACCAGGCGCCATATTCCATCCGGTACAGCCAGGAGCCGACCGTCAGCGCAAACAGCCTGATCGCCCAGGCACGATGCCGGTCGTAACTGCCAGCCCGAGCGCGGGCGTAGGCCATGGCGGCGCAGAGCACCATCAACGCGCCGTAGATGCCGAAGCCCGTATCCATCAGCGGGCCACCAATCGTTCCTCTTCCCAATATGAAGCCAAGCCCACCCAGACCAGCCAAGCCGGCCGAAATGACGTAGATTCGGCCCAGCCAACGATGGAGGCCGGGCACATTATCGCGCACGCTCCCGATCAACTGAACAGGCCCGAGCAGCAGGAGCACGCCCCCGGCCATGAAGTGCGCGCCGATGGCTGCCGTAGAAAGCAGCGCGCTCCCTTCGTATAAATCGGGAAGAGACTCGTTCCATCGCTCGGCGGCTCCGCCTAACGCGACGCCTCCGAAGAAAGCGAGGATGTAGGTGGCGAAGATGGCGCCGCTGATCCAGCTCGCGGCCACGAGCAGCCGAGCGCTCCAGCGCAGGGCTGCACCATGAGAGCCGCCAGTTGGCTCGGCCGGTTCACGATCAACGATCGATGAACTATCTGCCATGGGGATTGTCTTAAATCCTGCACTCATTGTGCGCGGCGAAGCACCATGGTCCGACCGAGTATGGCGGTGCCCATATATGCGCGAAGTTCCAGTTTTCCGCTCACCAGCGTTGCTCGAGCGGAGTGGGTCTGACCAGTTGCACCGCTGTAGAAATTACCGCCTTCCCAGCGACCGTCATCGGCATCCCATTTGAGGTTGGTCACGAGAACGGCTCGCTCGAGGGAGCGGCTTCTGAGGTTCGGGTCCGGATTGAGTGTGTCCTTCTTGAAGGTCTTTCCGTCTGCCTCCATCAGAAGCTTTCCGTAGAGGACCCGGGCGGCATAGGTTTCGCCGGCGTCGAACATCTCAAGTTTAAGATTGCCGTCCTCGGACTCCCAGACGCCGACAATCTGATCCGGCGAAGATGCCTGTGCGAAAGCCTCTCCAACCGGGAGACCTGTCATTCCTGCTGCGAGCGCGGCGGCCAGCAAAGGCCCTGTTACCGATTTGAGCATCTTGTGTTTCCTTATCGATGGGTTGGCGCGTGTATGGGATCGGCGCGAAAGATTTCGCGCGCCGCCCGAAACTTCATGCCTGCGGAGCGATCCGCCGTTCACCTCGGAAAGCGCGATGTGGAACCGAGCCCAATCGCTCCCGAGGCAATGCGCCGTGAAGCTACCCGCCGGCTGTACGACGGCGAATACCGATTACCGCGAATTTCCTGCCTGATCCTCCAGCTGGATTAAGGTGAGCCCTGGCCAGTGAATTCTTGCCCAAATCTTGACGGGACAGGATTCGAGGACCGGCACCCAAGCCATCTGAAAACGCGGTCGAGCGAAGCGGACCCCTTGACACTTGCTAGGTGCCTTACATATTTGCTAGGGAGCTAGCGAGATTGAAGGGCACATGGTTGAGAGACGGAAAAGCGCGGATCGCGACCTCGTCGGAGCGTGGGCAAAGCGGTGCTATTTCGCTGGCCGGGCGGTCATGGATTCCGTCCTGCGTCCTTATGATCTCGGCTCAGTGCAGTGGTACGTGCTCTACCAGCTAGCGACTGTCGGGCCGACCATGCAGCGTGATCTCGTGCGGTTGCTCGCGATCGAACGGGCGACAATGACCGGCATCGTCGCAACGCTCGTGCGCAAGGGTCTCGTCGAGCAAGAGGCCGACCGCGTCGATCAGCGCCAGAAGCTCCTGCGCATCACCGCCGCCGGCGCGACGCTTTGGGGCGAGTTGCCCGATCTCTCATTCATCCGTTCGGTCGCCTTCGACGGCGTCGATGACGCCGAAATCGCGGTCGCGGTCCGGGTTCTACAGACCGCAACGGAGCGCCTCGAAAACCTTCTTCAGAAAGGAACGACTGCATGACAATCCTGGTGACCGGTGCAACGGGGCTCGTCGGAGCCCGCCTTCTTCCACGCCTTGTCGAGGCAGGGGTGAATTGCCGCGCGCTTCTGCGCGGCGGCAAAGCGGCGCCCGCTGGCGTGAGCGCGGTGGAAGCGGACCTTCTCGATCCGGATTCGCTCATGCAGGCGGTGAATGGCGTGTCTGCGATCATCCATCTCGCCGCGGTATTTCGGACGCCCGACACCGAGCTGATCTGGAAGAGCAACCTCGACGGCGCGCGCAATCTCATCGCCGCGGCGAAGGCAAATGCGCCCGAAGCGCGTTTCATCCTGGCAAGCACGTCCAATGTGTATGACGCGAACAGCCCGCGCCCCGGCCGCGAGGACGATGCAGCCGAACCGCAACAGGCCTATCCGGCGAGCAAGCTCGCTGCCGAGAATGCGTTGCGCGAAAGCGGGCTGAACTGGTCGATCCAGAGGTTCGGCTTCGTCTATGGCGACAAGGACGGACATCTCGAAGCGTTGCCCCGACTGGTCGCCGATTTCAAAATGCATCCCGCCCAGAGGATGAGCATGGTTCACCATCGCGACATTGCCACCGCAATGAACCTCGCCCTGACAGGGGTGATGGACGAGCGCATCGTCAATATCGCCGATGAGGCGCCGACTTCGATCTACGAACTCGTCGCCCTGGCCGGCGGAGCGATGGAACCCTCCTCAGCGCCGCTCGACAACCCCTGGCGCCTCCACGTGGATGTCTCGCTTGCCCGCCGCCTCGGCTTCCAACCGGTCGTGAGGACCGTCCACCAGGCCGCGCAGCAAGGCTTGATGTGATGTGCGCTCGGCGACGACTGAGAGTCTGACGAATCCTTCCCCGTCAGCGCCGGTATTGGCAATTCTGTTCGCAGATCGGAAGGGCCGCTCCGGGCGCACCGCACGGAGCCGCCTCCCGCAACACGCGCTTAGACAGTTCGCGCCTTGCGGCTGGCGTACTGGCTGTACATCCGCTGATGGTTGAGCGCGTCCTGCTTTGGCGCAACGCCGAACATCCGGGAATATTCGCGACTGAACTGCGACGGACTTTCGTAGCCGACCTTGTAGGCGGCTTCCTCGACGCTTGCAGCGTCCGCCACCATCAGCCGCCGCGACTCGAGCAGGCGCAACTGCTTCTGGAACTGAAGCGGCGTCACCGAGGTGAGCTGCTTGAAGTGCTGATGGAACGATGACGAGCTCATGCGCGCCACCTCGGCCATTTGCTCCACGCGCAGCGTCTCGGCGAAATTGGCGCGCAGAAAATAGATCGCTTTCGCGACCCGCATGAAATTCGATTCCGGCACGGCCAGGCTGCAGAGTTCGGCCCCGTGCGGGCCGCTCAGAAGCCAGTAGCAGATCTCGCGCATGACCGACGGATAGAGGATCGGGATCGCCTTCGGCGTCTGCGACATTCGGAGCAGGCGCAGCACACATTCCGCCAGCGGTTCGTCGACCTTGCCGACGAACACGCATGGACCCGGCGCGGCAGGTGGGACGGGCGGCGTCTCCAACTGTTCCAGCACCTCGCGCAGCATCGTCACGTCGAGGTCTATGGTGACGCCGAGATAAGGTGCCTCGGGGCTCGCATCGACAACCCGCCCACTGGCCGGCATTTCCATGCTGACGACCAGGCACTCCATGGACCCGTAGCGAAGCGTTTCTTCGCCAAAGAGGATTTCCTTCGCCCCCTGGGCGACGATGCAGAGCGACGGCCGGTAGATTTGCCGCATCGGCATCCGCTGCTGGTAGGAACGGATGATATTGACGCTCTCGATCTGCGTCGGAAACAGCCCTTCACCGCCGCCCTGGCTTTCGATATAAGCGGTGATTCCGCCAAGTAGCGATGACGACACGCGACCCTCCACCGGGTTTCGAGGCCAGCGCAGCACTCGCCCTTCAGTCGGCAGCATATCGCGGCCTGTAGGAATGGGCAAGTTTCTTGAGGTATCCGGCATTCTGGTCATTTGAGACTTCCTCTAGCTTGGTGATGCCAGTCACAGCCAGGGAAGAGCCAAGCATGACAGAAACCGCCGCGTCGTCAATAGATCAGCAGAATAGACTGCCCATTGTATCGAAGGCGAGCGGCGATGAACACGTCCATGGATGGCGCGTTCCGGTGCTGCTTATTACGCTGTTTCTCGTCAGCGCAACCTCCCAGATCGACCGGATACTTCCGTTCGTCCTGGCAGAGTCCATCAAGGAAGACCTCGATCTGAGTGATACCGAGGTGGGCCTGCTCACCGGCATCGCCTTTGCGCTTTGCTACACGCTGCTGTCGATGCCGCTCGCCCGCATCGCCGATCGCGGATCGCCCAGCTTCGTCCTCGTTTTGTGCATCCTACTGTGGAGCGCGATGACGTTGCTCGGCGGCCTCGCCATGAGTTTCCTGTTCCTCGCCTTCACCCGCTTCGGCGTCGCGTTCGGCGAGGCCGGGGGCACGCCCGCAAGCCATGCAATCATCGCCCGAAAGATCCCGCCCGAACGCCGCGGTCTGGCGCTTGGCATCTTCTCGATGGGCATTCCGCTCGGCACCATGGTCGGCTTCGCCGTCGGCGGCGCGATCGGCGATACGCTGGGCTGGCGTACGGCCCTAGTAGGCGCAGGTGCCATGGGCGTGCTGATCGGCCTGCTGGCGCTCGTCGTCATCGGTCCGACCCCGCCGCTCAAACGCTTAGCTGCCAATAGCGAGCCCTTCCTGAAGGCAAGCCTGCGGCTGCTCTCGTCCCCGCCATTTCGCTGGCTGTTCATCGGCTCGGTCGCACTCGGCTTCGCTGCAGCACCTTTCTACGCCTTCGCGGTTCCCTTCCTGATCCGCACCCACGGCTTTAGCGCCAGCGAGGCCGGACTGGCGTTCGGACTGCTGCAGGGTGCGATGGGGATTTGCGGAACGCTGATCGGCGGGCGCCTGTTCGACCGTGCCGTGCGCTCCGGCGCCGGCCGGGTTCTCGGACCACCCGCCATCCTCTTCATGATCGCGAGCCTGACGACCACCGCTGCGCTTTTCGCGCCGGTCGGTTGGCTTTCCATCCTCCTCTTCGTGCCGGGCATGCTGTCCTTCGCATTTCTGCTGCCGTGGTGTTTCGGTGCTGCACACCTGGTTGCCGGCAAGGGCAAGGAGGCGATGGCGACGAGTCTCGCGATGATCGGTTCCGGCCTTCTGGGGCCGGCGCTTGGTCCTCTCATCGTCGGCATGATCAGTGATGCTGCGACCGCGGCTGAGATTCCCAATGGCCTGGGGCTTGGCCTGCTCATCGTGCCTATCGCCAGCGTCCTGACCGGTATCGCCATGCTGATTGCAAACCACCGCATCGCCGCCTGGCTCGGGCGGCAGTGACGACCGAATGCGGCCATCACCGTACCGCCAAGCTTCGCGATTTCCTGAGAAAGAGAGACTTTCCAATGTCCGATACCGATAACGCCCGCCGCACGTTCCTGGCACTCACCGCCGCCGCCCCCGCAGCCGTCGCCTTCGGGGGGGTGGCCTCGGCACAGACCTCCGAGACTAGTAGCCGCGCATTGCCTGGAACTGGGCGGGCCGCCATCGTCACAGGCTCGTCGCGCGGCATTGGCGCCGCGACCGCCAAGCGCCTGGCGCGCGATAGCTTCTCTGTGACCGTGAACTACCTCACCAACCGCGATCTTGCGGCCCAGGTGGTGCGCGATATCGAGGCGGCGGGCGGCCGCGCCATCTCCCGTCAGGCCGACGTCGCCGATCCGGCGGCGGTCAAGGCCCTGTTCGACGCCAATGACGAGGCCTTCGGCGGCGTCGACGTGGTGATCAGCAACGCCGGCATCATGAACGTCGCACCCTTCGCCCATTTCACCGACGCGGCCTTCGACCGGATGATCGCCACCAATGTGAAGGGCAGCTTCAACGTGCTGCGCGAGGCCGCGCGGCGCACCCGCGATGGCGGCCGCATCATCACGCTTGCTTCGACGTCGATCCGCGCCCGGCGGCCGACCCATGGCGGCTATGCCGCGACCAAGGCCGCCCAGGAGATCTATGCCGGCTGCCTCGCCAAGGAGCTCGCCGGCCGCCGCATCTCCGTCAACGCGCTTGCGCCTGGACCGACCAACACGTCCCTGCTCGACGTGCCGCCCCCGCAGCGTGCCCAGGCCGCGCAGATGACGCCCTATGGCCGCATCGGTGAGCCGGAGGATGTCGCCAACGCCATCGCCGGGCTGTGCTCTGGCGACAGCGAATGGATCAACGGGCAGCTCGTGTTCGCCAATGGCGGCTTCTTCTGAGGCGATCGCGATCCGCAAGACATCACACCCGTGGGGCGGCCGAAGCCAGCCATCGCTGCTTCGGCCTCGAACTGAACCCGGATCGCGGATAGCCGCCCCCACTTCCGCCGATCCGACCGGAGGTCGCCGCTCCCCCATTTCACCGGCGGCCTTCACCCCCCCCGAAGGCGCACCGCGAACAAGGCGGGCGCCTTCGGGGACCCCACCTCCCTGCAGAAGGAGTTTCGATAATGCGTGTAGTCCTTCCCATCCTGCTCGCCGGTGGCGCAGCCTTGTCATCCACCAGCGCCAACGCCCAGGCAGCGCCGCCCGACATCGGCCCCCACGGCGTCGTCGCGATCGGCGCGGGCGTGGTTCCCGAATATGACGGGGCTGAGGATCTCCGCGCGATCCCCTTCGTGCAGGCGGACGTCCACTGGGGCGACATCAATCTGGAAATCCGCGGGCTTCGGGCGCGGGCCGACCTCGCGTCCGATCCGCGCCTTTCGATCGGACCCGTCATCGGCGCGCGCCTGCCAAGAAGCGACGTGGACGGCGCGGTTGGATTGTTGCCGGACATCGACACGGCGATCGAGGCGGGCGGGTTCATCGGCTATCGTTTCGGCGGCGACGAGAGCGGCCAGGGCGCACTGGCGATGGAGCTTTCCGTCGTCCACGATGTCTCGGGCGTCCATGACGGGCTCCTCGCGACAGCGAGCGCCAGCTACGCCGCGGTTCGTCGCGACGATTTCTTTCTGTCGCTCGAAGCGCAAACGACCTGGGTGAACCAGGACTATGCGCGCACCTATTTCGGGGTTACCCCGGCTGAGTCCGCGGCAAGCGGTCTGGCCACCTACAGCCCGGGATCTGGCATCAAGGATGTCGGCGTCGGCGTCACTGCCGGATACTGGTTCAGCGAGCGCTTCGGCGTCACGGGCCGGATCGGAGCTAACTACCTCGTCGGCGATATCGCCGACAGCCCCGTCACCGAAGAAGGACGCCGCTGGCAGCCGAGTGGCGGCCTCGCGATCGCCTACCGGTTCTGAGGCGTCGCCATGTCCGGTGATCCACGCCTCGCACCCCGAGCAATCGTGGCCTTCCGAATAACGGGCGTCTTCATCGTGTCGCTCCTCCGTCGCTCCGCGCGACGGAGGCGGCAGCACCATTCATCCCCGGCGAACGAGACCGCTCGCCTCAACTAAAGAGGATCTGCCTATGGATTTCGATCCCGTTGGAGCAATGATGGCGTGGATCGGCGCTTATGGGCTCATCGGTCTTTTCGCATTCGCGCTCGCCGAGCGCTTCGTGCCGGTGATCCCTTCCCACGGGCTGCTGCTCGCGGTCGGCATCGGCGCGGCCGACGGCGCCTGGTCATTGCCGGCCGCTTTCCTGTCGACTGCCCTCGGCGGCATGATCGGTTGCGCAGCCTGCTTCTACGCCCTGCGGGGACTGGGCGAAACGCGATCGACGCGCCTCATCAACGGAGTCGGCCGACTCTTCGGAATGTCAGTTGATCGCATCGAGCGCGGGGCCGCCTCCTTCCGCCGCAACCAGACCGCGCTGGCCTTCGCGTTTCAGCTCGTGCCGACCGTCAGGCTGTTCGCTCCCGCATTCGCGGCCCTTCTTCGCGGGAATTCCCGGAGCTTCCTGGCCGCATCGGCGGCCGGGGTCGTGCTCTGGAACGGCCTGTTCATCGGCATCGGCTACTTGGCTTCCCACTCGATCGAGAAGGCGAACACGACGATCCTCGCCCTGACTGCCCTCGGTAGCCTTCTCATCGCGGAGGCGGCCCTGTTCTGGATCGCAAGGTGGGTTCGCGCCCGTCGCAAACCGGGCGCCGCGTTTTGCGGGACCTGAGATCTGCTCGCGGCGGCGCGCCATTGCCCGCGTCGCCCGCAAAAGATTCGTGTTCGAGATCATTTGCCATGAAGCAACAGCGTATCGCCGAGACGTTCGGCTTCTTTCAGGCCTGGCTCAAGAACCCTCTGCGCGTCGCGGCTGTCGCGCCGTCAGGCCGGGCGCTGGCCAGCCTCATCACTTCCGAAATCTCGCACGACACTGGGCCGGTGATCGAGCTTGGACCCGGCACTGGAGCATTCACGCGCGCCCTGATCGCTCGTGGCGTCAGGCAAGAAGACCTCGCGCTAATCGAGTTCGGATCAGAGTTCGCCGCCGCGCTCCATTTCCACTACCCGAGAGCACGCACGCTCTGGATGGATGCCGCACGCCTGCGGACGGTCGATCTCTTCGACGGGAGGCAAGCCGGTGCTGTCATCAGCGGGCTGCCGCTGCTGTCGATGCCGCCCCGTAAAGTGGTTGCAATTTTGACGGGCGCATTCCGCAAGATGCGGGCTGACGGCTCGCTCTACCAATTCACGTACGGTCCTCGCTGCCCGGTTCCACTCAGGTTGCTTGATCATCTCGGGCTGGAGGCGGAGCGGATCGGAGGCACACTCGCCAATCTTCCTCCTGCCGCGGTCTACCGGATCAGGCAAGCGCACCGTCCCGTTCCACCTCGTCCGCTTGTCATCGCCGCAACATGCGCTCGTTGAATGAAGATGGCGGAAGTGCGACATGTCCGACTTCACTTCAGTTGCGTCGCAGAGCGACGCCAAACGAGCGCTGCTCGGTCGGGGACACATGCCTGACCGATGTGGTGCCAAGGAGATTGTCCTCGTCTGGCAGGTCAGCCTGAAGACCGCGCGGCGGGATATCCAGGGCCTTCAGCGCGCCAGGTTGCTGGAATATATTGGGTCACGCCGAAAAGGCAGGTACCGGCGACGCGTCGACTAACGACCCGGTCTAGCTTGTCGACCCCACGCCTCTGATCGGGACAATGTCCCCGCCTCATCACTTCCCGCACGGCAAGGTGACCGTGGGGTTTGACAGGCTACGCAAGCCCCAAAGGCACTATTCCAGTGCCTCCGATACATCGCTTGGAGATCGCCCTGCTGCTACAGCAATTTCCTTCCGGCTGAGCAGTCCGGCGTCCTCGAGCGCCTCGATGTCGGGCAGGTCGCGTAGCGTCTCCATGCAGAAAGCGGAGAGGAAGTGCTTGGTCGTTACATAGGTATAGGGCGCGCCCGGCGTCGGACTGCGCGGGCCGGTGGCGAGGAAGCCGGCGCTCCGCAACGCGCCGATCGTATCGCGCGATACTTCCTTGCCGAAGATCTTGCTGAGCTCGCCGCGAGTGACGGGCTGGAAATATCCCACCGCCATCAACACCATTGCCTCGAACTCGGAGAGTCCCGCGGCAGCCGAGCGGGTCGGCGCCGACGAGGCGCGAATGGTGTCCGCAAACCGACCACGAGTGCGGTGCTGCCAGCCGCCAGCGACGGAAACCAGCTCATAGGGTCGATCGCGCAATTCCTCCCGCAGGTCATCGATCAACAGATCGATGCTACAGTCGCGGCCAACGACGCGTGCCAGCGTCTCGCGGCCGACGGGCTGATCGGAAGCAAAATCACCGCCTCCACCCGCAGAATCCATTCACGCCAGCGCAAGTCCGGCGGCAGGTCCGCCAGCTCCCGATCCAGGAGATGTTCATCTCCAGCGTTCGCTTGCCGGGTGCGTCCTTTGCCATGCGGTGCTTTGGCCGCCTCCGATCCGCTCATGTCACAACCCATAGATCCGGAACGAGCTGCGGCCGGACAGTTCACGAACGACACCAAACCCCTCAAGCCGATCGAACAGCCGGCTCGCCGCCCAGCGCGACAGATTGCTGCCGGGTGCCGAGGCCGCCACGGCGTCCTCGTCAAGCAGCCTTTGGATCACCACGCAGGCACCTTTCGTCCGGACTTTGGGCGCGGCGGCAAGCAACGTGTCGGCACGGCGCGCGATCTCGCCCGCGGCACGCAACGCCGCGCCGGTGCCTTCGACCACGGCCAGGCAGACGGCGCGGGCAAAGGTGGGTTCCCCCGGGCGCACACGGCCCCTGCCCCCTGATGTCTTGAAGGCCGGCCCATACCGCTCGGCCATCAGCAGCGGCACGGCATAATCCCATTTCAGCAGCGCGGCGATCAGCAGGTCGGCAAGTGCCCAGGCGAGCGGCTCGGCATCCGGACGGGCGGCGTAGACGGCGCTCACCAGGTCCGCGGCGGCAAAGGGCGCGGCGCGCCCGGACTGCTGGGCAGTGTCGGCATGATCGATGGCGGCCGCCAGATGGTCGTCCCAGACAAGCTCCAGCAGGTCAGCCAGTTCGGCGACACTTTTCGAGGAGAAACCTGGTTTTCGGCTGACAAGCCTTTTGTAGGCCAGAAATACCCTTCCGGCGGGCCCGGGATCGTCGCCGGCGGCGGTGAGCAAAAGCGCATCACGCAACGCGTGTTCGTCCTCGGTGCGCCCCATCAGCTGCACCGCCACGGCGGCACATTTCAGCGCCTGGCGGGCGCGCCAACAGCCGGCCCACTGTGGTTCGGTTTTGACGAGATCGTCGAGCGATTTCAGGGCGATGCCAGCTGCGAAGGCGGCGTCTGCTTCGTTCGGTTTGCGGCAGCGGGGCAGCGTCCAGCCCGGCAGCTGCATGCACGGAAGGGACGGCGATGACGGCTGGAGCGGGCGCGAATCCATGTCGACCAGCATATGCCGCGTGTGCACTTATAGCTATCACAATCAACAAAAACCGCACGCTTTGTCGACAGCCTATAATGTCCGATAATGTTGCCTTATCGGACGTTTTGCTCATTATAGAGAGATGGCCCAAATCATCGAGCAGAACACCGAAAATCACATCGAGGACACCTCAGCGCCGTCTCTCAGCACGGCTGCGGAGCATGATGTTTCTGTGCCGCAGGTGTCGGGCGACAGCGCCCTCCCCTCCCCTGCCGGCGAGGACAAGACACCGGCTCATCTCGCTAACCTTGCTGATCGCGCCCGGGGCTATGTCGAGGCGGCGAGCTCCGCCAACACGCGTAAAGCTTATGCCGCCGACTGGAAGCACTTTTCGGCGTGGTGCAGGCGGTCCAATCTGGCCCCCCTGCCCCCGCATCCACAGACCGTCGGACTTTACATCACCGCCTGCGCTTCCGGCACGGCTGAACGGTGTGCAAAAGCGAATTCAGTCTCGACCATCGAACGCCGCCTCTCCTCGCTCTCCTGGAACTATGCTCAACGTGGCCTCTCGCTCGATCGCAAGGACCGGCACATCGCCACCGTGATGGCCGGTATCCGCAACAGCCACGCCAAGCCACCGGTCCAGAAGGAAGCGGTCATGGCTGAAGACATCATCGCCATGGTCGAGACGCTCGATCGCGGCTCTTTGCGCGGCCTGCGGGATCGGGCAATGTTGCTCATCGGCTTTGCCGGTGGTCTTCGGCGCTCCGAGGTCGTCGGCCTCGATCTGAAGGCGGACCAGACTGAGGACGGTCGCGGTTGGATCGAGATTCTCGACAAGGGCATGCTACTCACCCTGCGCGGTAAAACCGGATGGCGGGAGGTGGAAATCGGCCGAGG
>NZ_JAJNCZ010000013.1 GCF_021026345.1 Rhizobium sp. GN54
CGCCATCGCCCGCGTCCCCATCGGGACCGTCGTCAAGGAACTCTGGCCCTTCTACCTCGTCGCATTCACCGTCCTCGTCCTCATCTCATACGTTCCAGCCTTCACACTCTACTGAGACCGAAATGCAAGACACAAAGAACATCGCATTCGTCGGGTTGGGGTCCATGGGGCTTCCCATGGCCACCAACCTCGTCAACGCGGGATACACCGTCAAAGGCGTGGACTCGCGCCAGGAGGCGATGGATGCCCTCGTGACGATCGGCGGGAAACCGGCCGAAAGTCTCAAGGATGCCTGCGGCGACGCTGCCATCCTCGTGCTCATGGTCGTCAATGCGGCTCAGGCACGCACGGTGCTCGTCGATGCCGGCGCGCTTGAGGCCCTGCCGCAAGGTGCGCATGTCTGCCTCATGGCAACATGCCCGCCCGACGAGGTGCAGACGCTGGCAACGGACGTGGCCAAGAGCGGCAAGATCCTCGTCGACGCCCCGGTCTCCGGCGGCGTCGTCGGGGCCAAGGCCGGAACGCTCACGATCATGGTCGGCGCACCGCGTGCGGACTATGACGCGGTGGCGCCGGTGTTGCGCACCATGGGCGACAAGCTCTATCACTGCGGGCCGGAACAGGGACAGGGCGCGGTCGTCAAGGCGATCAACCAGTTGCTCTGCGGCGTGCATCTCGCCGCCGCCGGCGAAGCGCTTGCCCTTGGCGAGAAGGCCGGCGTCGATACTGCGACGCTGCTCGAGATCGTCTCAGGCTCGGCCGCCTCCAGCTGGATGCTGAAGGATCGCGGGCCGCGCATGCTGATGGAGCACCCGCCGGTCACCAGCGCGGTCGACATCTTCGTGAAGGATCTCGGCATCGCCCTTGCCGCCGGACGCTCCGTTAGCATGGGCCTGCCGCTTGCCGCCGCAGCCCACCAGATGTTCCTCGGCGAGAGCGGCGCCGGCAACGGGCTTCTCGACGACAGCCAGGTCATCGCCGCCTACCGGCGCCTGAACGGCATCTCTTGACACCGGCTGCGCGCAGGCCGCATTGAAAATGCGACTGCGCGCATTCCTCCACATTCGGCGTCGGGATCGGCGCAGCGGGAGGACAAGATGGCGATCAGCCCCAACCTCAATTCGCTGGCCTACTTCGAGGCAGTCGCCCGAACCGGCAGGGTATCGCTCGCCGCCGAAGAACTCGGCGTGTCGGCCGCTGCCGTCAGCCAGCAGATCAAGCAGCTCGAAGAGCAATGGGGCGTCCGGCTCTTCCGCCGCAAGGACCGCCGGCTCAGCCTGACCATCGATGGAGAAATGCTGTTCCAGACGACAACAACGGCATTTCGCATGATCCGGGAAGCCCGTTCTGCGGTTCTTCGTCAGCGTAACAGCCGGCATCTGACGATGCGCTCCAGCCCGAGTTTCGCCGTCCGCTGGCTGACGCCACGGCTTAAACCGTTTCTGGATGCCAATCCCGACTGGGGCGTGCGGGTCGATGCGACACCGGATTTCTCCGATTTCGAAACCGAAGTGATCGACCTCGACCTGCGCTACGGATCCGGCGCCTGGGAAAATCTTCATACGGAATGCATCATTCACGATCTCGTGCTGCCGATGTGCAGCCCGGAGTATCGCGAGCAACTGCGCGCGCTGAGCGACGACCCGGTGATCCAGATCGCCAATGCGCGCCGCATTCAATCCGTCAAGGCACTCTACCAGTGGGATATCTGGCTGATCGTGCACGGCATCGATCCGTCGACGGAGCATGCGCCGCTGCGTTTCGACCGATCGAACATGGCCATCCAGCTTGCCAGGGATGGCGCCGGGGTCGTCCTCGATTCCGTGACACTCGCCCATGAGGATCTCGAGCGCGGCACGCTCGTGCCGCTGAGCACCGCGTTCGATGTGGTGGAATTTCCAGCCTACTGGCTGGTCTGCCCTCCCCGCCATGTCAGCCGTCGTACCGTCAGTGTCTTCGCCGAATGGATCCGGACGGAGGCCAGGACGTTTGACGCGTCCATCAGGCAAACGCTGTCGGACCTCGGATGCAGCTTTCGTCCTGCCCGTGACCAGGAACCTGGCCTGAGATAGCGCTACCTGCGGAAATCGAGGGACAACGCAACCTCAATTTTCAAGCACCTCCAAGCACTTCCGCCTTTGCTCGAAAGACGGAAGTGCGGCCAGATCGTTACGCGCTCTTACGGGCACTGTTTTCGAAGCTCACGCCGTCCAGCTTCTTGATCAGCACGGCGCGATCCTCGATGGATTTCAGCCGGACCGTCTGGGCCATGCTCTTGATCGGCACCTGCGGCGGCAGCGACAGGGCGATGCCCGGAATATTCTCGGCCGCCCACTGCCTGAAACGCGGCAGCTTGTTCGGGCCGCTGATGGGGAAAGTATGACTGTATCGGAAGCTCATTGCTGGCTCTTTCTGAATTGGACAACGACCCGGCGCATCAAGGGGCCGGCGTTGCTCCGAAGGGTTCCATTTGGGATCGGGAAAACGCCTGGCACCACTCTTGCCGTCGCAGGTAGTGACGCCAGGCAGTCAGCGCCCGGCGCTGACCCTGTGGATAGGGAAGGCAGGCAGCCGCCGAGGGCGGCGCTTGAACACCGGCAGGAACATCGGGACGGTTTTCAGCATTCCATCGCGGGCCGCCTGCCGAACGGCAACATCCGCCCGCCTGCGCCGACGAATGGCTCCAGACGGTCCGGGGCTGTGGCGGCAAGCGTCCGAACGAATACGGCGAGTTCGACATCGTCGAGCGCATCGGCCGCTGCATCCAGAGAAAACCACCGTCGCTGCCTTTGCCCCTTTTCCCGCCAATGGCTGAGCGTGCCGCGCACATTCATGCCGAACACCGCGACGCGGCAGGGAACCTGCGAACCGTCATCCAGCAACTTCAGGTATCGATAGGACGTCATCGGTGTCGACGAGATATCGCCGACAATCCCAGCCTCTTCGAACGCTTCCCGTGATGCGGCGACGAAGGCAGGATATCCCTTCACCATCCACCCCTTGGGCACGATCCACCGCCCTCGCTCCCGCGAGGTGATGAGCAAGACCTTCGCTTCGCCATTCTTCCGGATTCGCCAGGGAAGAACACCGACCTGCTGCAACTCGTCCCGCCTGCCGGCCTCCAAGGCACGACCACTGGTCATTTCTGGTCTCATCGCCCGGTGCCCTCCTCGAAAAGGGAGGAGGCGAACCGACTGGCACCCTTTTCTCTCAGGATGCGGGAGAAGGGACGGGCGCCGGTGGTGAAGATCGGCGCCTCGCACCAGGGGCAACGACGTGCGGCGACAGGAAGACGCCGGCTGCAGGTATTGCAGACCGGATGGGACCGAAACGAGGACATGGATACGCTCCAACGATGCGCCGTGGAAGGCGCAGCATAAACCGCACTGTTTGCGAGTGAGGTTCCCGGAGCAGCGGGGTCTGTGGCGGCGTTACAGGATCAAAGCCGCGCGCTCCGGGATACGGCGCGTGCTTGCTCGATGTGCCTCGATGTCCTGTTCAACATGTCCATGGTCCTCATGTGGGCCGCGAGTATGGCGAAATCAAGCCCTTATTGTTCGTCGGATAACCTCTCGTCTTGCAGTTCCGTATAAGCACAGTTTGTCGGTGACGATGCGCTTTGTCGACGGCGTAAAGCAGTGCTCCTCGGTCGGAAATCGCGCGGCAGTTGCCGCCGATCAGCGTCGTTCATTCCCTTCGATCAACGCGCGCATGCGGCTGACTGCCGCCTCGGGCGCGGTCAGCACAGGGATATCGACGGCACGCCGAACCGCCTGCGCGGCACGGGTCGTCGAGAAGTGCGCCAGCATGATCGCGTCGCAGTCGACAAGATCGCGTGCGGCTTGTGCCACGCGCCGGTCGTGATCCTCCCGGTCGCCACGGCGCAGGCTTTCGATTGCGCCCTCCGCGATGACCGTTTTCAGTCGTGCGGAGCGGTCCATCTCGGCGGCGAAGGCGGCAAATTCGCTTTCCATCGTGGATACTGCCGGCGCGAAGGTCGCCACCATGCCGATGCGTTCCCCGCGCGCCAGCGCGTCGCGAAACATCGCCTCGTTCGGCATCAGCACGGGAACCGTCACCTGCGAGGCGAGCTGGCGGATCGCGGAGCCGAATGCGGAGCAGGTGATGAGGATCCCGTCGGCGCCGCCGGCGACCGCCTGCTTGCCCAGCGCGACGAAACGGCAGACGAGGCCCTGAGACAATCCGCCCACCTCCCTCGCCCGGTCGATGGACAGGCTCTCGTCGAGAATGTTCACCGCCTCCGCTTCCGGCCAGAGAGCCCGCATGGCGCCCTGGACCGGCTCCATGGCCACCGGCGTGGCATGGAAGAGGAAGATGCGGGGCGCACTGTCAGGCATCGACCTTTGCCTTCGAAGTCTGTTCGGACAGGAATGCCCGGTCCTGAAGCCGGCGAATTTCCCATAGCTGCGAACCCTGCGGCTCCTCGACCATGTCGTAGGTGACGAGCGTTCCGGCAGGAATATCCACCTTGGCGCGGTTTCCGGTCAGCAGGTGGGCGCAGGCCGGGTTGCCGGGCGCGACCGGCACCGCCGGAATGATGCGCGCCGTCATCATCGGATTGTGATCGTTGCCGAAGGTTTCCCCTGCCCTGATATCCCGGGCCGCCACCTTGGCGAGATCGTAGCGGGGCCGGTAATCGTCCGAACCGGTATCTATCCCCAGGAGGCCCGCCATCAGCAGGGACGTCGCGGTCTCCACGCCGCACAGGTGGTAGGGACGGTAGATGACGGTCGCCGTTTCGTCATAGTTCGGGATCTGGCCCTTCGTCGTCAGAATGTGGTTCGAATAGGCGTTGTCGCAGCGCACCACCAGGAAGACGCCGCCACCGAGACCGGACTCGTCGGGCCTGCGCAGGCAGGTCGCAAGGTCGATCGTATCGCCGCGCTCGAACAGGCCGCCATTCACCGCTTCGCAATAGGCGACGGGGATCTCGGTAATGCGCAGCGGGGCGTGGATGAGGGTGTCTACCGCCGGCATCATTCCAGTGTAGTTGGCCGCAACGGTGATCTCGCAAAGATCATAGGCGCCGGGCTGCGGCAGCCGTGCCAGGATCTCCTTGCGGCGAGCGACGAATTCTGCGGCCTGCCCTTCGGGGATCATGGCAAGCCATTTGCGATCTTCTTCCGAGACGGAGATGGACGCGACGTTGGGCGCATGGATCTTCTTGTCCGTCTTGATCGTGACCGTGCCCTTGGCCTCGTCATAGACGAACTCGCCATCGGTGGCCTTGCCGCCGGACAAGACGGTCAGGCCCACTGACTTCGCCCATTCGTAGAACTGGATGAGAAGACCATGCTGGTCGCCGTCGACAGGTGTGTAGACGACGCCGGCATCCTGCGCGAGCCGCTTCAGCATCGGTCCGACGGCGACGTCGCAATCCTTGGTGACCATGGCAACGTGCTTGCCGGCATTGATCGCCTGCACGGCATATCTGACACTTGCCTCCGGCACGCCGCTGCTCTCGCAGACAACCTGCACGGCCGGTATGCGGCCGACGATCTCCGGACGATCGGTGTAGACGAACCGACCCTCGGCGATGTGCAATTGGGCTTCCTCGGCCGTCTCGGCATAGGCGACACGGGCCATCTCATAGCCGCCCTTTTCATAGGCGCCGCGCGCGGCATCGGTGGAGATATCGGCCACCACCACGACGTTCAGCCGCGGTGTGCGGGGTGCCTGGGTCACAATGGCGGTCCCGTAGTTTCCGGCACCGATATTCCCGACATTGACTTCTCCGGCTTTTGCGAAGCCGGAATAGATGTGATGATAAACCATTGATATTTCTTCCCTTCATAGAATATCGCCAAGGCCTTCAGACTGGAACTGAGGCCGAGTTTCCACACGCGGCGGTCCGGCACTCGCCGTCGCGTCGTCATGCAGGTTCAGGTCTGCAAACAGAGGAGGCATCGGCCGTCTGAACGTCGCTCCCGGCGGACGCTGGACGGCACCGTTGCGTCCTATTTCGCGATGGCCGCCGCCCGTCGCCTGGTCCGCTGCGAGACCAGCCAGGGCGAGACGAGAAGCACTACGGTCACGACGATGATGCCGATCGCGATCGGGCTGCGGAAGAAGACCGACAGGTCGCCATCCGACGCGACGAGCGTGCGACGGATGCCGCGCTCCAGGATCGGTCCGAGGATCATGCCCAGAACGAGTGGCACGGGCGGATAGTCCAGCTTCATCATCAGGTAGCCGAGAAGCCCAAAGCCGATGACAAGAACCACTTCGAACATCGCGTTGTTGATGCCGTAGATGCCGAAAGCGATGATGGCGATCACGGCCGGAAACAGGTAGCTCGGGCGAACGAATGCGCAACTCGCAAGGATCGGCGTCAACAGGATCGTGATGGCGACGAGCGCGAGATTGCCGATGTAGAAGCTGCCGAAGATAGTCCAGACAAATTCCGACTGCGTCTGGAACAGCATCGGCCCCGGCTGCAGTCCGATCATCAGGAGGCCGCCCATGAGCACCGCCGTGGTCCCCGATCCCGGAATGCCGAGGGCGAACATCGGGATCATGTTGCCGTAGGCAGCGCTGTTGTTGGCGGCCTCGGGCGCAGCGACACCTTCCATTGCACCATTGCCGAACCGCTCGGGATGCTTCGACGTTCGCTTGGCGAAGGCGTAGGAGATCATCGTGGCCGCGGTCGCTCCCGCGCCGGGAAGGATGCCGACGAAGAAGCCGATCAGCGAACCCGAACCAAGCTCGCGCCAGCATTGCAGCGTGCTGCGCACATCCGGAAGCAGTTCACGGAAGCGAAATCGACCGGAGTCGTCGTGCGCGCCCGTGGACGGGGGCGTGGCGTACATTTCCGCCAGGCCGAAGAGGCCGACGGCGATGATCGAGAATTCGATGCCGTCGAACAGACGCACCTCGCCAAAATCGAAACGCGGCAGCCCGACCATCGGGTCGAGGCCGATCGTGCCGATGAAGAGGCCGAGGAACAGCGAGATCATGGCCTTGTTCAGGTCGCGTCCGCCAAGCACGCTCACCAGCGACAGGGAGAAGACCATCAGCGCTGTCATCTCTATCGGGCCGAAGGCGATGGCGGCTTTCGCGATCGTGGTGGCGAAGGCCGTCAGCAGGACCAGGCCGATCAGGCCGCCGATGAAGGACGCGGCGATGCTCAGCCCCAGCGCCGCGCCGGCCTTGCCATTGCGCGCCATCTTGTGCCCGTCGATGACGGTCATGGTGGCCGAGGCATCGCCGGGAATGCCGAGAAGAATAGCCGTTACCGCGCCGCCATACTGGGCGCCGTAATAGACCGCGCCAAGCGCGGCGATCGCGGCGGTCCCGTCAAAACTGACGGCCACCGGCAAGAGGATGGCCACACCGGCCGTTGGCCCCAGGCCGGGCAGTGCACCGATGAACAGGCCGATGATTGCACCGACCATGATCGCGGCGAGGACGGTCGGTTGCGACGCGGCGGCCAACCCTTGAGCAAGCAATTGCCAAGATTCAAACATGATGATTTCTCTTTGCGCAGATCACAGCAGCGGCATTGCCAGCACGAGGCCGAAGACGAGGTAGAGGACCCCAGCCATCGCCACAGCGATTGCACTCACTGCCATGAGGGAGCGGATGTCCCGGGCGCCGAATATGGCGCCGATGGCGACCATCAGCAGCACCGCGGCCGCGATCATTCCGATGAACCCCGAGAGGACGACGAAGCCGCCGATCGCCAGGCTGACCAGCCCGACCCGCGCCACTTCCGTCCTGTCGACGGCACCAGCCAGGCCGGACTGCCTGAGCATCTTGATGAAGTTGAGGGCGGAAAAGAGCGCCAGCCCGCCGCCGATCCAGAACGGGAAGAAGCCGGCGGCTGGGACGCTTCCATCCTGGTATCCGTAGTTCATGCCCTGCGAGACGATATAAATGCCGAGCAGGGTCAGGGTGGCCGACAGGCCAAGGTCGAAGGTTCTTAGGCGTATCACTGCTGTCTCTCCTGGGCTCACGGCGTCCGATGCCGGCCGATGGGCGGCCCCCGTTCGAATTGCGGGGGCCGCCGACCTCACTTGATGAGCTCGAGTTCGCGCATCAGCGCTTCGTAGCGCGCGGAGGTGGCGACGATCTCCTCTCCGAATTCCCTGCTGTTGAGGAACAGGGGAATCTCGTTGAAACGATCGACATATTGCGCGCGCCATTCCGGGCTCTCGGCGACAGTCTTCAGGACACCTTCCCAATAGGTCACGGCCTCGGCCGGAACATCCTTCGGCATGATGATGCCGCGGAGCTGGGTGTGTACGATGTCGTGGCCAAGCTCGGAAAAACTCGGCACGTCGGGAAGCGACGTCATGCGCTCGGCGGAGGTGACCGCCAGTGCCCGCATCGTCCCGGCATTCACCTGCTCGAGGATTTCGTTGGGGTTGCCGAAGAGAAGGTCGAGATGCTTGCCGAGCACGGCCGCCATGACCTCGCCCTCGCCGTCGAAGGGAACGACCTTGATCGAGGCGCCCAATTCCTTGTTGAGGAGATGGGCCAGCAGGGCGGGATCGGAGACGGCGCCGGCCGTGCCGATCGTCAGGCCCGTCGCCGTCTTGATGTCGTCGATCGTCTTGATATCGGAGTCCGCGGTGACGGCAAGAATGTAAGGCGAGCGTGCGATGGCCGCGAGCGGCGTGAAATCGCGGTGGCTCAACGGCATCTTGCCCAGAAGCGGCGTTGTGAAGAAACTGACGCCGACCCCGCCGAGATAGTAGGGATTGCCCTTCTGCGCGTTGATGAACGAGTAGCCGATGGCGCCCGAGCCGCCCGGCCGGTTCTCGACCAGCATCTTCACCGGAATGAGCTTCTTGTCGTCGATCACCTTGGCCATGGTGCGGGCGATGATGTCGCTGCCGCCGCCGACGCCGAAGGCGACGACGTAGTTCATCGTCTCGGCGGGATAGTCCTGCGCCTGCGCCGTCATGGACAGCATCGGCTGAAGCGCAAGCAGGGTTGCACCGTAGGCCAGCAGCGCCCGACGCTTCAGTCCGTTACGGGTCTTAAGTCTTTCCATTGTCTTTCCTCCCAAAATGTCTGTCGCCCGGCAGGTAGCCATGATCAGGTGGATGCCTTCAGGCATCGCACAGCCTTCGCCGGATGCGAGATTTCGTCGCCATGACTGATGACGCGGTTCGCATTTGCGGTTTCGATCAGGGCGCCTCCGCCGGTGTCGGCAATCCCTTCCCGATTGCGACACCCAAAGTCTGGACCGGGACAGGGTGGTGGTTCAAGTATAATAATGATACCGATTGGTCATCTTTGTGCACCAATGGAATAGCCATGGAGATCGTCAACGACATCAATCTCAGACTGCTCCAGACCTTTCTCGTGGTCGCGAGCGAAGGCAGCTTCCGCCTTGCCGCGGACAAGCTCAATCGCGCGCATTCGGCCATCAGCATCCAGATCAGGCAGCTTGAGGAACAGCTTCAGGTCAGGCTTTTCGAACGCACGACGCGCAATGTGCGGTTGACCGAGGAAGGTGCAAAACTGCGGGAGAGCCTGCGCAAGGCGCATTTCGAAATCCTGCATGGGTTGCGGGAAATCCGGGAGGCGGCCGATCTCAAGCGTGGCCAGCTTTCACTCGCCAGTTCGTCGCATCTCGCCTCAATTCATCTGCCGCCGATCCTGACGGAATTCGTACGGCAGTTTCCCGAGATCGCGGTCACCATCCGCGAACTGACGTCGACAGACCTCTATGAGGCGCTGCGAAAGCAGGAGGTCGATTTTGCGATTGGCCCACATGCCGAAGACCGTGCATTCGATTTCAGCCCGATCCTCGTGGAACCGCTTCACGCCCTGGTCCATCCGCGTTTCATAGCGGAGCCTCGCGACAGCGTGACCTGGCGCGAGATCTCGCAATATCCAATCCTGCTGCCCGCCCCGCAGACGGCCATGCGCCGGATCGTGGACCGCGTTCTCCGCGAGAACGGACTGGAAACCACGAGCCGATACCAGTTCATACAGGCCGAGACCATCATCGCGATGGCCGAGGCCGGTCTGGGGGTCGCCATTCAGCCGAGCACCCGACTGGAGAAGCAGCCACTCGCCAATGCCCGGACGATGACGTTGACCGACCCCCACATCCGCCGCGCCATGTCTCTCATCAGGCTGCGCAACCGGCAGCTTTCCCCGGCGGCCCGTTATCTCGCGGACAAGATCATCAGCGAGGTTCGACGGGTCAGCAGCTATGCCCTCGACGAGCCGTTCTTCGTTTCCTAGCGGCAATCCCTACGCTTGCCTTGGCGGGGAGTGACCCAACAGGGCTGGATAAGCCCGGCCGCCAGAGTGTGTTGCTCTCCGGTGGCCGGGTTGCCGTGCATCAACCGAGATGATGCCGTTCCTGCAGTCCGTAGACCGGCGTCGCGATCCCTTCCTTTCGGGCCTTCAGCTGCAGCGCCAGATATTGCGAGTAATGCCGCGACTGGTGCAGGTTGCCGCCGTGGAACCACAGCGCCTCCTGCTGTGTCGGCTTCCACATGTTACGTTGCTCGCCTTCCCAGGGCCCGGGGTCCTTCGGTGTGTCCGACCCCAGCCCCCAGCATTTGCCGACCTTGTCGGCAACCTCTCTTGAAATCAGGTCGGCCGCCCAGCCATTCATCGAGCCGTAGCCCGTCGCGTACACGACAAGATCGGCCGGCAGCGCCGTCCCGTCCTTCAGGATCACCGCATCTTCCGTCAGGTGGTCGACGTCGGAGCCGGATTTCAGCTTGATCGAACCGTCGATGATGAGGTCGCAGGCCCCGACGTCGATGTAGTAGCCCGAGCCGCGGCGGAGGTACTTCATGAAGAGTCCGGAGCCGTCTGCACCCCAGTCGAGCATGAAGCCGGCCTTCTCCAACGCATCATAGAAGGCGGCGTCGCGGTCGCGCATCTTCTCGTAGAGGGGGATCTGGAACTCGTGCATGATCCGGTAGGGGAGCGAGGCGAAGATCAGGTCGGCCTTGCGGGTCGTCATGCCTGCCGCCACGGCCCGCTCGGAATAGAGGTCGCCGAGACCGACATCCATCAGCGTGTCGGAGCGGACGATGTGCGTCGAGGAACGCTGCACCATGGTGACATCGGCACCGCCTTCCCACAGCGCGGCACAGATGTCATGAGCCGAATTGTTGGAGCCGATGACCACGACCTTCTTGCCCTTGTAGGCGTCAGGGCCCGGATGCTGCGAGGAATGCTGCTGTTCGCCCTTGAACACGTCCTGTCCCGGGAATTTCGGAATGTTGGCCTTGCCGGACATCCCGGTCGCCAGCACCAGTTGCTGCGGCCGGAGCACCACTTCCTTGCCGTCACGCTCGACGACGACCGTCCATTCCTTCTTCGTCTCGTCGTAGGAGGCGGACTTGCAGGCGGTCGAACTCCAGTAGTTGAGTTCCATGACCTTGGTATACATCTCCAGCCAGTCGCCGATCTTGTCCTTCGGCGCGAAGACCGGCCAGTTCTCCGGGAACGGAATGTAGGGAAGGTGGTCGTACCAGACGGGGTCGTGCAGGCAGAGCGACTTGTAGCGTTTGCGCCAGCTGTCGCCCGGTCGTTCGTTCTTCTCGATGATGATCGTCGGCACGCCGAGCTGACGCAGGCGGGCGCCGAGCGCGATCCCGCCCTGCCCGCCGCCGATGATCACCACATTGGGCTGCGTGCCATAGCCGAGTTCCGACGTCTCCTGTTCGCGCTTTTCCTTCCAGGTCCTGCGCGCCTTGCCATGCCCGTGTTCGGCGCCGAGCGGCCGGCGGATGCCCTTGGGTTCCTCATGTCCCTTCAGTTCGGTCATGGTGGTGAGAAGCGTCCAGACGAGGCCATCCTTCAGCCGAATATGGCCATATCCGTGTCCGACGTCGGTCTCGAACCCGAACCAGCCCTGGGTAATGCCGTCGCCGTCGCTGGCAGGCTCGCCCGTATCCTGATGGAAATGGCGCGGCTTGATGGCGCCCAGCTGTCTTGTCAGCATGTCGCGGATCTGGTCCCGGCCCTCCATGGTCTTGAGGTTCCAGGTGAAGGTGACCAGGTCGCGCCAGTAACAATCGGCCTGGAACAGGTTCACCGCGGCGTCTATGTCGCCGGTCTCCAATGCCTTGCCCAGTTTTGCGAGTGCATTGTCGATCTTCGTGCCGGGGCTGTCGTCAAGCATGGGATCTCCTCCATTTTGCTGGCATTTGTCGATGGGGCCTGCCGGAACTCCTCCTCCGGCGGTCCTCCGACAACAAGGGCAGCAAGCGACGTGCCACGGCGGCAGCGCCGGAAAACACAGCAATTTCAGGGGCGAAATCGAACTGTGATGTGGCGCGGGCCGAAAAAGCGCCACGCCTGTGGCGCCACAGGCGTGGCATCAGTGCTTGGGCGCGATCCCGTAGCGCCTGATCTGGCGATGTACGGTGGAGCGATCGACGCCCAGCCGGCGCGCCGCCTCCGAGACATTCCAGTTGCAGGCGGAAAGCAGCTGTTGCAGTTCGCCGCCGGCGTCGTCTGCCATGCCGGCGCCGGAAGGCGCGCCGGGCAAGGTTTCCGGCAGATCGGAAGGCTCGATGACGTCGCCTTCGCTGATGGCGACCGCGACCGCCAGAACGTTGTCGAGTTCGCGGATGTTGCCCGGCCAGTCATGGCGTTTGAGCAGATCGAGCGCAAGCGGCGACAACACCGGCACGTTGCCATCCTTCGCGTGCCGCTCGAGGATGCGAGCCATGATCCATTCGAAATCCGTCCGTTCTCGCAGTGGCGGCAGTGCGAGCGTCGCAGCATTGAGCCGATAGAACAGGTCCTGCCGGAACCATCCTTCCGCGACGAGTTCGTGCAGCGGCCGGTGGGAGGCCGATACGATGCGGATGTCGACGGGGCGCGGCTCATGGCCGCCGATCGGCTGCACTTCCTTCTCGGCGAGAACGCGCAGGAGCCGGCTCTGCAAGGCAAGCGGCATGTCGCCGATCTCGTCGAGGAAGAGCGTTCCGCCCTCGGCTTGCTCGACAAGGCCTTTGCGTCCTTTCGCCGAAGCGCCCGTGAAGGCTCCAGGCATGTACCCGAACAGCTCGCTCTCGATCAGTTGCTCGGGAATGGCTGCACAGTTGATCGCGACGAAGGCGCCTTTGAGGCCGCTGCCCTCGTGGATCGCGCGGGCAAGGTGCTCCTTGCCCGATCCGGTTTCTCCCTGGATCAGCACCGGCAGCGCCGTTCGGGCGAGCTTTGCGACTTTTGCCTGCAACGCAACGATCTCCGGTGTGTCGCCGCCGAGCCGGCGGATCGGCCGGGGGATCTCGCCGCGCACCCAGGCGGAGGCGCGACGCTGGACCTGCGGTTCGATCGCATGGGCGAACAGCGCGTTACCGTCCCGGGCGAAGACCAGCCGGTCCTGCGTCGGCCGGCGCCGGGTCAACTCGGACAGGCCGTCGACTTCGAGGTTCAGAAACGTCGACACGGGCTGCCCGATCAGGCTCGCCGGCGTGCGCCAGTCCGCACCGGCCGCCTGGGCGAGGATTTGTGCCCCTCCATGCGTCATGCCGATGATGCGGCCGCCGCCATCGATCGATATCGCCGCTTCCGGATCGACATCCAGGAATTCAGGCGAACGCGAGAAGCGCAAAACCCATTCGTGGCGGGTCTGGGCCATCAGGTTCGCAAGTTCGATCCGCCGTACCGTCGCGCCGACGAGATGGCGCGCCAGGTTCTGGCTCGCCTTGCGGGTCGGCGAACTCAAAAGGGAGATGTCGAGCACGGCCGCAAGTTCGCCCGTCGTGTCGTAGATCGGAGCCGCGGTACAGGAGAGCGGCGTGTGGGTGTTGTCGAAATGATCGGTCTGATGGATCGTCAATGCCTCGCCGGTTTCGAGGCAGGCGCCGACCGCGCAGGTGCCCGCCCGGCTCTCCGACCACTCGGAGCCGAGGTAGAGTCCGGCCTTGCGCAGGTTGTTGTCGAACAGCGGATCGCCGAGAAACTCGACCGTGACACCCTTGCGATCGGAGAGAAGCAGCACGTAGTTCTGCCCGGCCACCTGATGAAACAGATGCTCCAGCCCGGATCGGGCGATCCGTATCAGATCCTCGGATCGTTGCCGGTGTTCCCGCAAGCGCGCCTCAGGCAGGATGAAGGCTTCGCAGGCATGGGTGGGGTCGAGACGATGCTGGTCGAGGCAGCGCAGCCACGATTGCACGACGATGTCGTCGCGCCCGGTCGACAGCCCGCGGCTGACCCGTTCGATTTCACGGATATGCTCCGAATGCGAGAACATGCAGCTTCAAGGCCGCGTTTGGCGCGTCCCCTCCTCCATTCCTCCGCGCGAATAGTTAACCGATCGAGTTTCGATGTAAAGCTGCGACGTCGCCGCCTGTCGCGGATGCCTGGCCGACGGCTTGGCCGGCACGAATTTCCTCCTGCCCCGATCGGCGGCCACGAAGTCCTGCAGGGGGCAAGCGAAGTCGACCTGCGACAGCATTCCGTTCCCGGCCCGCTCGCGTTTCTGGTTGACTCCAGGCCTCTCGAATGAGAACATAAAGGGAACATTATGGAGCTTTGATATGGCCGATACCGACAAAGTCATCGCGCAAGCCCTCGCCGCGGTCGCAGCCTCAAAGGCGCTTCGTGAACGTCTCCTTGCCCGTCGTGCTGAGGCGCAGAAGCGCCTGGAGGCACCGCCGCGTCCCGTCTACGTTCGGCGCAAGGCTGGCACCCAACTCCGCCTGCCCCTCCAATGAGCGCCGCCACTTCCGAGGGGCCGCCTCCATTGGACGAGGCGGTCGCGATCCTTGAATTGCACAACGGCAACGCGCTGGAAGCGATCCGATCTCTGCTAGCCGAGCGCGATGCCGTGGAAGAGAAACTCAGGGCCACGGCGATCGCGATGGGGCATGGCTTTGATCGTGGCTGGCGAACGCGCCGACCCGGCAGTTTCACCGGTGAGGGGTAATATGCAGCGCCACGGCATGGCGATGCGGGACGAGATCTCGGTGGATGCCGCAGTTTCCCGACGCCACTTGGAACAGGATGCGGTTCCAGGTGACGCTCCCGTGACCGGTCCGACTCGCATAGATGCAACGATTTCCGTGCGATTTTCCTATTCTAGGCGGCGTCGGGCGATATACCGCCCGATTCCGGGCCAGTATCCGTCCTGATGGCTAGTCCCCGATGCGCATCAGGCGAAGCTGTTGCGGTAGAGGTCATTGAGGTCGGCGATCACGGTTTCGGCCGCTTCGCCGGACTTGAGGCCGGTGCTGATGCGTTCGGATGCCGCCGCCTGGAACGGCATGTAGCCGTCGTGGCGGGGGCGGAGATAGGAGCCCTCGAGCGTCGCGCGGGTCTTTTTGTAGAAATCCCAGGCGGGAGCGTTCACGCCATCATCCTCCCAGGCAGCCGCGTGTCCCGGCTGCCCGCCTGCCGCCGCATAGGGGCCGCGCTGCGCATCCGCACCCGAGATCCAGTAGGCGAAATCGATCGCTGATTCCGGATGCTTCGTATAGGCGGAGACAGCGATGCCGGTTCCTCCGAGCGTTCCCCCGACCGGTCCGTTCGTCCCCGCGGCCGGAATATCGGCAAAATCCAGCCGCCTGTCGCGGAAGCCTTCCAGGGCATAGCTGACGTAGCCATAGGTGTAGGGAATGCAGGCGATCCTGCCGTCCGCCATCGCCATCGCTTCCGATGCCTGGATCGGATCCATGTCGAAGCAGGCGGGATCGAGATGGGTGACGAGCTCCCTCAGCAGATCGTAGACACGGGCGCCGGCGGCGGCATCGATCAGATCGCCCGATACGGTCGAGCACGGCTGGCCGATGTTCGCAGCCAGCGTGTAGAACGTCATCAGCGCATGGGGCGCGCGAAGCGGTAGCAGGACACGTCCTTCGCGGGCGAGATCGACGACCTCCTCCCAGCGCCTCGGTGCGCGAGCGGCGAGATCCGGCCGGAAGGCCTGCACCTGCGTTGCCGCATCGATCGGGAACGCCCACTGGCGCCCCTGCCAGAAATAGCTGCGGTAAGACGGGCCGACCGAGGCGTCGCCAAGGGCCTCCCGCTCAGCCTCCCTGCCCTCGACATCGAGCGGCAGCAGGCAATTCTCCTGCGTCACCTGCCCCACATGAGGATGATCGATGACGATCAGGTCGTAAGCGCGGGCCAGTTCGTCGACCGGGAAGCTCTCGAAGTCCTGAAGCGAGCGCTTCTCCCAGACGATTTCGATCCCCGTCTTCTCCTTGTAGACCTCGGAACAGCGCACCATCGGATCGTAGCCGCGCGGATGGCTCCAGGTCATGCCTTTCAGTGTCACGGTCATGGTCGCAACTCTTGTCTCTTGTCGCGTGTTCGGGAACGGGTTGTCGTCAACGCCGGTGGAAGACCGGCGCGCGCTTCTCCTTGAAGGCGGCGCGGCCTTCCAGCGCATCCGCCGTAGCGAAGCAGATCGTCTGCAGGTCGCGCTCGTATTCGATCGCCTTTTCCTGCGGCATGGCATGGGCGGCGCGGAGGTTGAGCTTGGCAGTCTCGGCGGCGATGGGCGCACGCGAAGCGATCGTCTCGGCGATGCCGCGGGCCCGTGCCGTCAACTCGGCCTGCGAGACGACCTCGCTGACGAGGCCCCAGGCGAGCGCCTTCTCGGCCGACACGGCATCGCCGGTCATCAGCATCAGCGCCGCGTTGGACGCACCGATCGAATGCGCAAGGAAGGTGGCCATGCCGCCGCCGCCGATCCAGCCGAGCTTGATCTCCGGCGCCGCGAACTGGGCGTTTTCGGAGGCGATGCGGATATCGCAGCTCATCGCGGTTTCCAGCCCGCCGCCGAAGGCATAGCCGTTGACGGCCGCAATCGTCGGCTTCAGGAGCCGCCGCATGGCGTCGCAATAGTCGGGCCGGTTGCGAAACTGCCAGGGCGTCTCGTAGCCGTCCAGTTCCTTGATGTCGGAGCCCGCACAGAAGGCCCGGTCGCCGGCGCCGGTGACGATGACGCAGCGGATCGTGTCGCTGGCGTTGACCGTCTCCACCGCTTCGACGATCGCATCGGACATTTCCGGCGTGACGGCGTTGAGTTTCTGCGGCCGGTTCAGCGTGATCGTCGCCACGTGGCCATCGACTGTGAAGACAATGTCGTCCGTCATCGCTCAGAGTTCTCCCTGCGCGACGACGCCGGTCGCCAGAAGCTTTTCGATCCGTTCGGGTGCGAACCCGGCTTCCTTCAGGACCTCGCGCGAATGCTGACCGGTCACCGGTGCTCCCCGATCAACGCGGGAGGGCGTCCTGGAGAAATTGATGGGGAAGCCGGGCGTCTTGATACGGCCCTCGGTCGGATGGTCGTACTCGACGAACGTGCCGTTGTGGCGGATCTGCTCGTCCTTCAGGAGCTCCTCGTATCCGTAGACCGGACCGCACCAGATGTCGGCGGCGCGCAGCAGCGACAGCCACTCGGCGGACGTCCTGGCCAGCAGCCGCTCGCGCGTGCGGGCAAAGATGTGGTCGCGCTGCGCCCAGCTGTCCGTCTCGTCGTCCATCGTCAGGAACGACGGCTCGCCGATGATCTCGCCGAATTTCCGGAGCGGCGGGAAGGCCACGATGATGTAGCCGTCGCTGGTGGCGAATGCGCCATAGGGCGCGCGGATGTAGACATGGGCGTGCGGTTCGGCGGAGCGCGCCTGCGGCTTGCCGGCGACGGTGAAGACGGAAAGTTCCTGCATCTGGATGTTGGTGATGGCGTCGAGCATGTTCACCTGAACAAGCTGGCCCTCGCCGGTGCGTTCGCGGTGTAGCAACGCTGCGAGGGCGCCTTCGAAGGCGTTGTAGGCGGCCACGGCATCGACCAGGTACTGGCCGGCGGCCGTGGGTGCCTCGCCTTCCCGTCCCGCCGACAGCATGGCGCCCGACATGCCCTGCAGGATCAGGTCCTGGCCGGGACGGTCGAGATAGGGACCGCTCTCGCCATAGCCCGACATGGAGACGTAGACGAGGCGCGGATTGAGCCTGGACAGCGTCTCGTAATCGACGCCGAGACGTGCGGCGACGCCGGGACGGTAGTTCTGCAGGAAGACGTCCGCATCCTTGACCAGATCGAGCAGCACCGCCTTGCCTTCCGGCGACTTCAGGTCGATCGCCAGCGAACGCTTGTTGCGGTTCAGCGATAGGAACGAGACGTTGATGCGGTTGCCCTTCGCGCCGCCGGCCGAAACGTGGCGTTGCCACTCGCCGGTGACGGGTTCAATCTTGACGACATCGGCCCCGAGATCGCCGAGGCGCTGCGCGGCGAAGGGCCCCGCCATGGCGATGGAGCAATCGAGGACGCGGTAACCGGAAAGAATACCGGAGCTTTTGGTCATGTCAGTAGATCCTTGGTGCTGACTTCGCAGTCGGTGCTCAATAGAAGAAGTTCGGCAGCCACATCACGATGGGCGACCAGTAGGTGATGATGAGAAGCATGATGCCGAGCGGGATGTAGAAGGGTAGGATCGCCCTGATCATCTGCGAGAAGCGGATCTCGGCGATGTGCTGGCAGATGAACAGGATGACGCCCATCGGCGGCGTGATGGCCCCGATGAGCAGGTTGACGATCATGATGACGCCGAGATGGATCGGGTCGATCCCGAAGGCTGCAGCGAGTGGCAGGAGTGCGGGCGTTGCGATCAGCAGCACGGCAGTGGTCTCGATGAACAGGCCGAAGACCAGCAGCGCGATGTTCACGACCAGCAGGAACACCACCCAGTTCGCACCGATGGCTTCGAAGAAGCCAAGCAGGCCGGAAGCATAGTTGCCGACCGAGATGATCCAGCCGAACGGCACGGCGGCGGCGATGATCAGCGTCAGGATGCCGGAGGTCACCGCGCTCTGGCGGATGTGCATCAGCAGCGACGAAATCGTCAGGTCCTTGGTGATGAAGCCCAGCACGACGGCATAGATGACCGTCAGCGCGCCGAGTTCCGTCGGTGTCGCAAAGCCCAGCAGCATGCCGGCCGTCAGGAAGATCGGGGCAACCAGGGCCGGCAAGGCCTTCCAGAAGGTGATGGCGATCAGCGGAATGCTGGTACGCGGTTCCGTCGGCGCCTTGACGCGGCCCGTCGCAGCCAGGACCCAGACGAGGATCATCAGCGCCAGGCCCATCGTCAGGCCCGGAATGATGCCGGCAAGGAACAGTTTCGTCAGGGAAACCTGCGCGGTCACGGCATAGACGACCATGATCACGCTCGGCGGAATGATGGGGCCGATGATGGCGGAGGCGGCGGTGCAGGCGGCTGCGAACGGCGCACTGTAGCCGTGGTCCTTCATGTGCTTGATCTCGATGGTGCCGAGGCCGGCCGCATCGGCCTGCGCCACGCCGGACATGCCGGCAAAGACCATGCTGCCGAAGATGTTGACCTGGGCGAGCCCGCCCCTGATATGGCCGACGAGCGCCACGGCAAAGGCGTAGATGCGGGCAGCGATGCCGGCGCCGTTCAGGATGTTGCCGGCAAGCACGAACAACGGAATGGCGATCAGCGGAAAGCTGTCGAGGCCGGAAGCCATGCGCTGGACGACGATCTGGATCGGCATCGGCGTGAAGGTGTCGATATAGGCCAACGACGACAGGAAGAGCGCAATGGCGACGGGGACCTCGGCCGCGAGGAGGGCCAGGAAGCCTGCAAACAGAATGAATATCGGCACGGGATCAGCTCGCGGTTAGGGGAATGTCTTGCTCTTCGACGGGGAACGGCGCGACGAGCGGCGTCCGGTCCTTGAGCACGATCAGCCGGAATAGGCGCGCGAGGCTGGAAAAGGCCGTCACGAAGGCGAAGTAGAACAGCGGCACGGAATAGAACCAGGAGCGCGGCACATCGATCGGCAGTGCGATCGTTGTGCTCCGGCTTTCGATGCCGATGACGCTCGGCGTGATCCAGGCGAGATAGGCGCAGCCGAGGAAGATGAAGATGTGGCTCAGGATCGCAATCCGGCGAAGCCCCTCCTCGCCGAAATTGGCGCTGAACAGTTCCACCTTGATCAGCTTGCCCTGCTTGGCGCCGTAGCTGGCGCCGACGAAGGTGATCCATATGAAAGCGTAGACGGCGCCCTCCTCCACCCAGGTGATGGGGCGGCCGAAGGCGTACCGCGTGAAGGTCTGGAGCGCTATCGAGGCGATGATGAAGACCATCGCGACGACAAGCGCAGACATCTCTATGCGGGCGATGATGCGGATCAGGCCCGCAAGATACCCGTCAATTCTTTTGGCAAGCATGGATTATACCTTTTCGCGACGTGCGACCCGCCCGGCGGGTGGGAAAGGTGGCCGGCAGTGGCCGGCCACCGGCATCCAATCAGTCCATGGCCTGGATTTCGGCCCAGAGGCCCTTCGGCCAGAAGCCTTCGGCTTCGAGCTTCTCCACGGCGACCTCCGAACGCTCGCGAAGCGGCGTCACGTCGATTTCCGTCACCGTCGCACCGTCGGCGGCCATCTTGTCGAGCGTCTCGGCCTGCTCCGCGGTCACCGTTTCCATCTGCCAGATCACCGCATCCTGCGCGGCCTTGGTCAGCAGTTCCTGGATTTCCGGGGTCTGTGCCTGGAACCAGGCATCGTTGACTGCGATGTGCGCGATGATGCGGACATGGTCCGTGCGGGTGACGTTCTTCGCCGCCTCGTGGAATTTCGCGCCGTAGATCGACGAGATCCCGCCTTCGGCGCCTTCGACGACGCCAGTCGACAGGCCCAGGAACGTCTCGCCCCAGGCGACGCGCGCCGGCGCGGTACCTAGCGTTTCCCACAGCGTGAGATAGGTGCGGATCTCGGGAACGCGCATCTTCAGGCCGGCGAGGTCCTCGACGCCCTTGATCGGGCGGCTCGACACCATCACGCGGACCTGCCCGGGGGCGGCGGCCAGAATTCTGATCCCCTGTTCCGCGCGGAGCTTTTCGACGGCGTTCTTGTAGCTGTCGCTTTCGATGTAGGCCTGCACATGGGCATTGTCACGGAACAGGAAGCCCCAGCTGACGATGTTCAGCTCCGGCACCCAGTTCGAATAGAAGCTGAAGTCGTCGCCGTAGAACTGTACGGCGCCGCTCATCACCTGCTCGATGACCTGGACGTCGTTGCCGAGTTGTTCGCCGCGGATGAACTCCAGCTTGATCTGGCCCGCGCCGCGTTCATTGACGAGGTCGACAAAATGCTGGTTCTGACGATCGTAGACGCCCTCCAGCGGGTCGGCTCCACCGAATACGGCCGAGACGTCGGCCGAGGACGTGCCCGCCATCGCCAGAAACGCAATTGCGGCCAAAAGGCCCCTTCCCATCATTTTCATGCTCTCTCCTCCCTTTGAGCCGGGCGACTGTGACGCCGCCCTGTTTCTATCCAGCCTTCCGGATCCCTCCTGGGGCTTTTTCAACTACGCGAATGTGATCGCTAACAAGAACGGTTTCGCCTCTCTGGTTGACCACCTCGCAACGCTCGGTCACCCGCCCGTATTCGGGCCTGCGGGGATCGTCCTCCTTTGCGACGACCGTGATCCGTGTCTGGATCGTATCCCCGATGAAGACCGGGCGGACGAAGCGCAACCGGTCATGGCCATAGCTGAACGATGCAGGGTTGACCTCGGCGGCCGCCAGCCCGATGCCGATGGAAAACACCATCGTACCGTGCGCAATGCGCTGGCCGAAGGGCGTTTTTGCTGCAAACTCCGCATCGACATGGTGAGGGAAGAAGTCGCCGGTGTGCCCGGCGTGAACGACGATGTCGGTCTCGGTTATCGTGCGGGTCGGCGAAGAGCGCGTCGCCCCGATGGTGAATTGCTCGAAATAGACCGCGCCCGACATTCAGTGCCTTTCCTCCGCATGCAGGCATTCGCGATTGCTGCGGGCGCGCTTCAGGCGCCGGCACTCTGCGGTCGTCTTCGACCGCTGCGAATGACAGGAATTCGGATCTCCTCCCGAAATCTTGTGATTTGGTGTTAGCGCTATCAAAAGCACTTGTCAATCGCCGATCGAGCGTTCCCTGCCGCCTATGCGCTTCCCCGCCTGAGAAGCTGAAGCGGCACGATGGTCTGCGACGGGCCCTTGGTGGTTCCGTCCAGCCTGGCCAGGATGGCATTCGCGGCAAGGACGCCTATTTCCTCGAAGGGAACCGAGACCGTGGTCAGTGACGGCACCACGGCATCGGCGAAATCGTAGTTGCCGAAGCCGCAGATCGCGAGTTGCTCCGGCACGCGGATTCCGCGGCGGTTGCATTCGAGCAAGGCGGAGATTGCCAGGTTGTCGGCGCTGAAGAAGATCGCCTGCGTCAGCGGATCAATGGCGAGAACGCGATCGAGGCCACGAACGCCGTCGCCGGCCGGCATCGGCAGGGTGAGTTCGACCCGGGCGACGGGTGCCAGTCCCTCTTCATTCAGGCGGGAGCGCAGGCCGTCGAAACGCGCATTGGAGCGAAAGTCCTGGTCCCTCCGTCCGCCGACATAGGCAATGCGCGTCAGGCCGCGACTGAGGAAAAGCTCGGCAACCCTTCGGCCGGCCTCGAAATTGCTGAAGCCGATGGACGTGTCCATGGCGGCATTGTCGCCGTCGAAGGTTTCGACGACCGGAACGCCGCTGTTCCTGAGAAGCTGGCGGGTCAGGTCGGTGTGCTGGGTGCCCGTCAGGATGAAGCCGTCCGGTCGCCGTTCGAGGAAGGACTGGACCAACCGTTCCTCGCGCAGCTCGGAATAGTCGCTGTGGCCGATCACGACGGAAAAGGAATGCTCCTCGAGCACGCGCACGATGTGGTGGACTTCCTGCGCGTAGACGGTGGCCGAAAGGCTCGGGATGATAACGGCCACGATATGGCTGACGCTCGACGCCAGCAGCCGGGCTGCGCTGTTCGGAATGTAGTTCAGGTCCCGGATCGCCTGTTCCACGAGCTTGCGGGTCTCGTCGGCGACGAGTTCCGGGCGGCTGAGAACGCGCGACACCGTCTGCGTGGACGTGCCCGCACGCCGGGCGACATCCACCATCCTGACGCCGCCGCTGGACAGGCGGCGGCTGCGTAGGCGCTTTTCTGGTGTCTCGGACATGAACCCTCCCCGACCGAGATTCGCAGGAAGAATATCGGTGACCCCACCTTATCGCGGATTTAACGCTTTCAAAGCAAGGGCATGCCCCGTAGCAGGGCGGTCGCCGCCAAGGGCCGCGCTGCCCGGCTAAGGGAGCGCCCGCTCGGCCAGCCCGACCCCGCCGCGTTTCCGCAACAGCGCTCATTCGGGGAATTTCAGACACGCCCTGAGCGGTGTGGGGGAGGCTGAAGGCTCTCGGGCGCACAACGCCGCGTCACAGTATATGCGGAATTTTTTCTTTCATGTTGCGCTGTTATGCAACTGGAATGAGCCTCTGTACTCTGTTAAATTATTGATACTGGATCAATCTTAACGCGATGGAGGCGAGAATGGTAGCGTTAGTGAAATTCTCAGCGGATAAAACGAAGAAATATTTGAGAATTACAGATCTGTATCCAGTTAAGCCGGTACCGAAAACTTCTGGCTTGCTGGCGGTAGGTGAAGTTTTTCCTGTAGTTGTCGAGACTTTTGATCAAAACTCCGGCCTCGTAAAAGTCGAAGTAAGTAGCGACGGGAAAACGTTCTCGACGCATGACAAGAATAAGCTCGTCGCTCACGGAAACCCATATCCGATTTAGGGCGGCAGGCTTCCGGCGCAGCAGATTGAACAGTTCGCGACAGCGCCGGTCGCGCGACAGTGCGCGACGACTTTGAGAAGAACAATGCTCAAGCTACGCAACGCGAATCCGGATGGTCGCGCGGCGCTTTGGCGGCAGTTTCGGTCAGCACGGTTGCGCGTTCGGCGACTGCTAGAACATTGCCGGCGATTATTGAATCGTCGACTATGCTCTATCTTCTTGGTTTTACGCAGACGCAAGACCGGTTCCCACTTTTGCTGGAATTGCTCTAGCCGCCATTTCCCCCTCCGCGGTTCAGCCGGCCGCTGCGATGTCCGAGTATGAAGCTGTTGCCGTAGGTGTTTGGATTGCGGTTTCCGGGAAGATTGGCATTCAGGACGATCTCCTCGGCAAGGTCTGTACTCGTGGCAAGTTCCATGACGGGCGTCTGCTTGGTGATCTGCCACATGGAGTATCCGAGATCCTCAAAGCCGCATCCGTTTGCCGGTGCCGCTGCCACGCCTGGCCGGAATACGAGCAGCTTTGGCTTGTCAAAGCGGTAGCACTGACCTTCGAACGCATATCCGTAGACGGCCGCAATCACCATCACTTCCGGGGCCACCGGAGCGTCCGACCCCATTTCCACCACTGAAAGCCGGACGAAGTGGCCGTCGAATGGCAGATTGGCCGTATCGGCCGTCGTTGTGATGTTCAATGCCACTCCGTAAAGGGTAATCTGATCCGGCCAGAACCTCCGCGGGTCGGGTGCAGCAGGAATGTTGTCTGTCATCGAGTTTCTCCCTCTTTATCGCTTCGACGCCGACGAACTCTGTCGTCTGCGCCGACTGGCCGTCACGGCCCCCGGTTCGTCATCGGCATGCGTTTCGCTTCATAAAATCCCGCGCCAGGCGAAGTTGTCGATGATGCTGCCGGCAAAGCGGCTGCTGCGTCCGTTCTCGGCCGCCACGATCATCGCCTCCGCCGCCCAGCGGTAGTCGAGTGTTTCCGGGTCAAGCTCTTCCCATGAGCGGACCAGCGTCTCGCCGACAAGGTCGCGCGCCTCTTCCAGCGCCGACTTCAGGGCAAAATGCCGGCCTTCGTTGCCGCTGAGCGAGACCGAAAGCTGTCGTTCCAGTTCATCTTCCGACAGTTGGCTCCTGATGTCCCGGAACTCGCGCGGATCAAGATCGGAAAGCTCGCGTTCGAAAAGCAGCACCTGGTAGATTTCAATCAGGACGTCGAACAGGGCCCCCGCGAAAGGCTTGGAGAGATCGTGCACTTCTGCGCTGACGTCGCCCATCCGCAGCGAATGGCTGAAGAGCCGCACCTGCTTCTCGTCGGATAGCTCGCCGAAGCGATCAAGCTCGTTGGCGATCAGGAGGTTGCCACGCGTCCGCCGCAGAAGCAGGTCGAGCGCCGTGTCGAAGTGCAGCAGCCCGATGAGCCCGATGAAGTCGGCGACAGCCTCGTGGTAGCCGTAGTATTCATGCGGAGGGTCGAACCGGGGGGCGCCCATCACACCGAAGATGATCAGGTGCCCGATCTCGTGGGCGACGGAGTCGAAATTCAGCGCGAAGGGCTGCGGTTCGCCGCGCGCCAGATCCTCCCCCATTTCCAGAAAGCCATAGCCCGACTGCGCATTGTCCCAGTGCAGGCGCGGCACGATCTCGAGCCGGTCGTAGGTCTGTTCGAAGAACCAGGGGATTTCACGGCCGAGGTAGCTTTCGCAGATGTCGAGCACGCGCCGGACGCAGGCATAGGCGTGTGCCGCCTCGAATTCCGGCGTGCCGATCGGAATCGTGTCGAAGTGACCGTCCGCGCCTGCCGTTGCAGGTGGCAGCAGGGCGCCGGCATAGGGAGGCAGGTAGGGAAACTGGTAGGGTTGCTTCTCGGTCTGCGGGGCGATCACGTACATCCGGTGGTCGGCTGGTCCCGGGCCGATCCGCTCGGGCGGAGTGGAAATCCAGATCGTCTCCGGACGCTCATAGCCGGGAATGAAAGGGGGCTGCGGGAAAACGAGGAAGCGCGTTCCAAGGCGGGAATCCGCGGTCCTCTCGCCAGACTGCCATTGTCCGGTAGAATCCATGCTGGCGCCCCCGCCTTCTCCCCGTCGCCGGGGATGACCGAAGTTATCCTTAAGTCATTTTACTGTTGTCTGCAAGTATTGTTGCAATATCGTCATCCCACAGCCCTGCCGCGTCGAGGTCATACGCCCATGCCTCGGTCAACCGGAAGGGTGGGGTGTCAGGGCGTCGCAGGACCAACTCCGGGTAGCGGGAGAGCCTCGTCAACAGTCCGAGCGCGTCCTCGCGCTTGCGGTCGAGCGCCCCGGACGGGAGCCAGTCCGCAAGGCGATCCAGCGCGTCAGCGGCTACAGGAAGCAGTGTGGCTCGTGCTTCTGCGAGAAGGCGCGCATAGCTGCGATCGACGAAGTGCATGTTGCGGGCCTGCGCTTCGAGTGCGCGCTGCTCGGGCATGGTCAGGATCCCGGCGCGCACCGCGCGGCGCAGCGTCAGGCGGATGTTGATCAACGCCTCGCTCAGCGGCGCGGCACCAAGCTCAGGCGGGCACATGGCCACCGCGACCTCGTCGTCATCCGCCAGGGGCGTGAGGGCGTACCACCGGTAGATGAAGCCGTGGCCCTGCATGCCGACCGCGGCCAGCTCCGCCGCCCGGAGCGCGCCCATGCTGGCCGCCCCGAACACCGGGATCCCTTTCGCAAGCGCCCAGAGGATCTCCTTGTGGCGGACTGCCGGGGCCGTTGCGAACGAGCCGTCGATCAGTACGATCGCCCTTGGAGCGTATGCCCGCACCGCGCGCACGACGGAACCCTGTTCAGCCGGCGGCAAATAGACCGCATCGAGAATTTCGGCGGCTTCGGCGCGCCGCATTGTCGGTCCGAGGAAGACGACCAGCTCACCAGCCATCGCCTCACTCTCCGCCGAGATCTTTGAGTGGCGGTACGACGAGGCGGACAACCTCGATGTCCGGATCCTTGCCGCTGTGGAGGGGCACCACGAGTGCCGCGAGCGCTCCGGCCGCCTTGAGCGCGGCCAGCAAGGCTGCCAGCGCGGCAGCGCCCGAAGCCGGTACGTTGCGCTCTGCGGGAAGTGCTGCCGTCTCGCCTGGCGACCGGAACGCGCGTCGGCGCGCATCCAGATATGCGCGGTCATGGCGCTCGGGATAGGACATGCGGGTGATGTCCTCGCGCGCGCCGGCCAGCGCCGTCACCCGTGCCTGTGCCGCTTCCGTCAGAGCCGCCGCCAGCGCGCCGTCATAGGTGAAATCGCACGCGAACCCCTCGCCCGGCATCGGCGCGATCTCCCGATGGCCCTCGGTCTCGATGACCTGACAGCGAAAGACAGGGAGATCGTGGCCGGTCGGGACCAGCCAAATGCCTGCGACGAGATCCGATGCCGAAAGCCGGTCCAAGGCCTGCGACGCAAGCGGTCCATCGATGCTGGAGGGATCGATCCGAAGCTCCGGGTAGGAGCGTGGATAGCGTTCCGCCACTGCGACGCCCGCCCTCTCCAGGACCTCGAGCGCCGCATGGATGATCGCAGCAAGCGTGGTCCGACCGGCGGCGAGCCCCCGTGACGAGCGTGGAAACGCTATCGGATGTGGCGAGGGAAGCGTGTAGACCGTGTCGACCATCGCGACGGGAACCGGCAGGATGCGCGCGGTGAAGAGGTCGTAGCCCTCCGTCCAGCCAAGTCGCAACTGGTCCCAGCCGGCATCGAAGCCGTGCACGCGGCAACCGGCGTAGAGGTTGCGAACCTCGTCTCCCAGATCGCGCGCGCTGGCGACCTTGATGCGCTCGGGTGCGATCCGCTCCGCTGCCCAGCTCTCGATCGCCTCCATCAGCGCCGATGCCGCTGCCTCGATGATGTTGGCGCCCTTGCCCTGGGAGACGGCGTTGGACAGCGAAAGCGGCCGCACCACCTGGGCCACCGCGACGCCGGCGCGATCGAGACGGGTCAGCGATCCGACGCGCATGATTCCGAAGCGCCGGCGCGCGGACAGAAGTGCACGGACGAGTTCTTCGGTGGCGTCCGGGTCCCGTCCCCGGAAATGGCTATTGGCGGCGATGTCCCGCTCGAGGCGCGCTCCCAGTTGAGCGGCCGTTACCGCATGGGCCCCGTTCATGGGCCGGGCGCCGGGGCTTTGATCCCAAGTCGCTTCAAGTCCAGGCGCGCACGTGAGACGAGCGCCGAAGCGTGCTGCTCGGTCGCGACCTGCAGCGCACGGCCAAGGTCCAGCGCGATCGCCTTTTCCGGCTCCTGGCGGGCATGGCGAAGAAGGGCCCGCTGCCGGAGCAGCTCTGCGAGCCAGAAGACCTGGCCGCTGCCGATCGAGGCATCGATCGCGCCGTCCAGGATGGACAGGGCCTCGTCGTTGCGGCCGGTTCGCTCGAACAGTTCAGCCCGCATCCCTTCATAGACCGGGGCGCCCTCGTATGTGGCGATCTCGCGCTGTCGTTTCAGCCCGGCCTCGAATTCCGCCAGGCCGGCTTCCGCGTCCTTGCTCAGGCCGCGCGCCCAGGCGCGAAACAGCGCTGCCTTGGCGAGGACGCCGGGTACGGCTTCGGCGAGTTCGGCGATCCTGTCCGCAGCCGAAATCACGCCGGCATGATCGTCCCGATAGCGCTTCAGCTCGATATCGAATTCCAGCGCATGAAGGAGGCTGTTCAAATGGTTGACGTGCTCGGCCCATTGCTTCGCCGCGTTGATGCTCTTCGACGATCCGGCGTCGTCGCCGATGAACCAGAGGGAGAAGGCCCGTTCGCCCAGGCCGCAGACCCGCGCATCGTGGCCGCCATAGCGGCCGCGACTGAAGCGCGCCCGGCTCTCGTCGTAGAGCCTGAGGCCGTCCTCAACGCATTTCAGGCAGTGCAGATGCCGTCCGGCATCTTCGTTCGTCGCCCAGGCGCAATGGAGCGACTGAAGCCGGACCTCGGGGTCTGCCGAGCCTTCGAGGTCGCGGACGAGGATGTCGGAGCGGGCGCGCTGCGTCTCGTAGTCGGGCGCGGTGAACCACCAGCCCCAATAGAGCGGGAACCATTTCGCGCGATCCTGGTCCTTGTGTTCGGCGCACAGCGATACGCCCCGTTCGTAGATCGAGCGCGCTTGCTCGCCCCCTCGCCCGAAGAGCGCCGCCGCAACCGGCCCGCGGATCGCGAGAAGGCGAAGCATCAGGTCATCCGCGTCGTCGCCTTTTCCCGCCTGCGCAAGCTGCTTCTCGGCAGCGTCCAGCAAATGCTCGGCTTCGTACATGGCCGATCGGAACCCACAGGCCTCGGCCGCCTGAATTCCGTAGCGCGCCGCCTCGAGCGGCTGGCCGGCCAGCTCGAAGTGCCACGCCATGGTTTCATCGGGGAGCGGTGAAACCGAACCTGCCTGGACAAGGCGGGCGATGCGCCCGTGGATCTGCCGCCGTTCCGATTTCAGGAGGCTGTCATAGGCTGCCTCCTGGATGAGGACGTGGCAGAACCGGTCGTTTGCGCCCGCGGACTTCCGCCGCAAGATGCCGGCGTGAACGAGTTTCTCGAGCGCCTCGTCCAAGGAAATGGGAAGCTGTTCGGGCTCCATGACGGCAACGAGGAGCTTCCGTCGGAATTCCCGCCCGATGACGCTCGCGATTTGCGCAACGCGCCTCAGCGGTCCAAGGTCGGCGAGCCGGGTCGAGATGAGGTCGCGCAGATTGATGACGCCATCGCGGAGCGGCGCTTCCCATCCGGCCCGATCCTGGGCGCCGTCCTTCGCGCGTTCCCTGAGCAACAGGGCGAGCTGTTCGGCAAACAGGGGCACGCCGTCGCTCTTCTCATAGACAAAGGCGGCAAGCCCGTCCGGAGGCGTCGTCTCCCAGATGCCCTCGATCAGTTCCGAGGTGGCTTCAGCCGTGAGGCCGGATAACGGCATCGCGAGAACATTCGGATCGTCCAGAAGATGTTGCTCGATGGCATCGCGGGACGTTGCAAGGGTCAGGACAGGCCTTGCCGCGATCCATTCAGGCAGGCGAGCGACAAGCGCACTCGTGAGTGTGTCGGCCCAGTGGAGATCCTCGATCACGATCAGGAGGGGCTTCGACACGGCGGTGGAGGTCAGCACGGCAAGCATGGCCTCGACGGCGCGGGCCCGGATTTCCTCGTCGGAGAGATCGATCGACCAGGTCTCGTCGGACGATTCCTGCGCCTTGCCGAGCATCAGGAACGCAACGATCCCGGCATCGAGTTCGCCCACCTCGCAACTGAGGGATCGCAAGTAACGAACGATCGCATCCCGGTCCGGTTCGGCCTGCCTGCTCGCCTCTGCGACAAGCTGCCTGATGAGCTCCAGGAAGGGATGAAGCGGTTTGGTGCGGCCCCGGGGCTGGCACTGGAATACGACCGTGTCCACGCCCTGCCTTTCAAGGCCGCGACGGAACTCGGTGATGAGCCGCGATTTCCCGATGCCGGCGTTGCCATGCAGGAACACGAACTGGCCGTTGCCGCCTATGGCTCGGGCCCAGCGTCGCTGGCACAGCCCGATCTCCTCGACGCGGCCGACCAGGGGCGTCGAGACACGCCGGGAAGCCGTGAAGCGATCGGGCGGCTGCCGTCGGGCGATCGGTCGCCATAACGCGACCGGCTCCTCGAAACCCTTGATCTGCCGATGCCCGATTTCCTCGAACTCGAACGTTCCGGTGGTCAGCCGATAGGTCGCCTCCGCGACCGCGATGGTGTTCGGCGCAGCCTCGGACTGGATGCGGGCGGCAAGTGCAGGGGCGATGCCGATGACCTCGGTATGTTGGGGTAGCGTCGGATTTGAAGCATCCGCGAGGACGACCACGCCGGTGGCGACGCCGACCCTGACTTTCAGGCTGGATCCGAACTGCTGCTCGCATCGCTCGACGATCTCAAGGGCCGAGACGAGCGCACATTCGGCGGCATCCTCGCTCGGCTGGGGAAACCCGAAAAAGGCACAACCGCCATCACCCTGGATCCATTCAAGGTAACCGCTGTTGTTCCTGATGACCGCGGCCGCCTCGTTGTGGAGCGTCCGTTGCATGTCGCCGAAATCTTCAGGATCAAGCTGGTGCAGCAAGGCGGTCGAGCCAACAATGTCGTAGAAGAGTGCGGTGACCTGCCTGCGTTCTCCCGAAAGGGCACCGGTATGTATTTGTCGACCTGCTTTGGACATCGAACAGCCCGCAAGATTTTAACACTGCCACGAATGCCGCAGCACTATCGTATCCAAACTCAATCTCGACCGCGAGCCCCAGCGGCGAACAAAAATCATGTTGTATTGTCGTGGAAAGGACAGGTCTGCTCGTCCAGATTATCGGACGATTCTCGTCACAACACACATCATGACACGATGTCGTAGAGGAAGCGCAGGCAAACGGTCATCAGGAAGAGGCCGAAGAACAGCTCGAGTTGTCGCTTCTCCAACCCATGGGCCGCCCGAACGCCGAAGCGCGTGGTGAGGAATGACGTCGGCAGCATGAGTAGAAAGCCGAGAAGCGAGACATAGCCGAGTGCATCCGGCGGCAACCCCGCCTTGCCCCAGCCGGCAAAGACATATCCGATGGCTCCGGGTATCGATATCAGCACGCCCACGCCTGCCGACGTGGCGACCGCACGATGGATCGGCGTGCCGAAGAGCGACAGGATCAGGTTCGAGATCGCGCCGCCGCCGATTCCCATGAGGGAGGAGAGGAAGCCGATCATCACGCCGAATAAGCGCATCAGGCCCGCGCCCGGCAAGGTGCTTGCAACGCTCCAGCCGGAACCGCGCAACATCCGCACCGAGACCACCCCGGCGACACCGATGAAAACGAGCTTGAAGACCCAAGGATCGGAGTAGCGTGCGACCACCGAACCGATGCACACCCCGACCAGGATCGGCAGCGCCCACTGCCGAAGTGTCTTGATGTCGATCGCACCGCGCAGGTAGTGGCCGCGTGCCGACTGCAGGGACGTCGGCACGATCAGTGCAAGCGAGGTGCCGACCGCAAGCGGCATTCGCACCGCGTCGTCGACGCCGAGAAGGCCGAAAGCCTCGTAGAGCACAGGAACGGAGACCGCGCCCCCACCCACCCCGAAAAGGCCGGCCAGGAAGCCGACTGCGGCTCCCGCAACAAGAAGCAGGCCGCCAAGGGCCAGAAGCGTCTCCAGATCGAATGGCATGGTGGATTGGTTCCTGCTTGAATTGGGGGATCAGACGTCCGACATCGTCTCTTCGTAAATCTTCAGGGTCAGCAGGTATTGCCCTTGAAGGGCCTCCACGGCTCGCACCGTCTCGCCCGCCAGTGCCGCATCCACGATCGCCTGATGCTCTTCAATGCTGCGCCGGCGCGGATGGGTGTTCGCCATGGAGATGAAGCGGTACCGTTCGCTGAGCAGCATGAGTTCCTCGGCAAAACGCAGAAGATGCCGTGAGCCGCAGTTGGCGATCAGGGCCCGATGAAAGATGCGATGGCGTTCTTCCCAAATGCTGTTGTCCGGCGCCGGCATCCCCGGTTCCGTGTGCTCGAAGTAATGTATCGGCGTATTGCGGAGACGGTGATTGGCGAGGATCACCGCGTCCTCCCAGGCCTCCGTCCGGTTGCGGATCGATTCCTCCAAAGCCTTGCCCTCGACCCAGCAGCGGGTGTGGACGATGTCGCGGAAATCCTCCAGCGAAATAGGCGGCACGAAGAAGCCACGCAGATCCTCGCGATCCACCAGCCGTTCGGAGGAGAGCCGATTGAGTGCTTCGCGCACCGGATTGGTGCCCGCCGAATAGCGTTCGGCAATCTGGTCGATCAGGAGCTTGTGGCCGGGTTCGAGCACGCCCCGCACGATGTCTCGCTTCAGGGCGTGGTAGACCGTCGTGGCTGCGGTCTCCTTCTCAACCCGCCGCGGCACTACGCGGCGGGGGGCACTCGTGCGGGTCGTCATCGGCTTTGACTTCCTATCCTATGCTTTCGGAACATGGCACCTGTACATCATCGCCGGTCGTCAATACCCGTGACCGACGCGCGATGCCAGAAGACAAGCCTGCGCTCGAGGACAACCACTGTCCAGAACACCAGGAAGCCGAGGACGCTGAGATACAGGATCAGCGAGAACACGCGCGGTGTCTGGAGCTGGCTTGCAGCCACGCGGATCAGTTCTCCAAAGCCCTTGCCGCCGCCGAGGAATTCAGCCGTGATGGCGCCCGCCATCACGCCGACCGCGCCAATCTTGAGGCCAGTGAAAATCTGCGGCAGGCCGGTCGGGATCTTCATGCGAAACAGTGTCTGCCAGCGGCTTGCGCCGAGTGTCCGGAAAAGCATGCGCGCATTCTCGTCCGCGGCGTGCAGCCCCGCCGCCGTCCCGACAACGATCGGAAAGGTGGCGATGAAGGCAGCCAGTGCAACTTTCGACGCTATGCCGAAACCGAGCCAGGCCAGAAAGAGCGGTGCGAAAGCAACCTTCGGCATGGTGTCGATGGCGACGAGATAGGGCAGTACAGCACGCTCGCCAAAGGCGGTTTCTCCGACCAGAACGCCCAGCGAAAAGCCGATGGCGATGGCGAAGAGGAAGCCCCAGAGCACTTCCTTCGTGGTCGTCCACAGTGCCGACAGCATGTAGCCGCCGGTCAGGATGTTCTTGCCGACGACGACGATGTCATGCCCCACTTCTGCGGGAGATGGCAGGATGATGCGCGAGACCACCTCGAAATGATGGACCGCCCACCAGGCGGCAATGACGGTGAACAGCAGCCCCGCCATGGCGACGACGCGGGGGATGCGATCGATCCAGGCGACCTGTTCGCTCCAGACGGTATCGGGAAAGACACCCGCCTCGACGGTGACCGGGCGGCCGAGGACGCGGGGGGCGGTTTCTGTATCGAAAGGTTTCATGCGGTCACGGCCCCTTCATCCAGTCGGCTTCGGATATAGCGGACATACTCGCCGAACTCCGGCGTCGTCATCATTTCAAGCGTCCGCGGCCGTGGCAGATCGACATGGACCGCCTCGAGGAATTTCCCCGGGCGCGGCGACATGATGTAGACCACATCGGAAAGCAGCACGGCCTCCGGAATCGAATGGGTGATCAAGAAGGCGGTGGCGTTTCGCGAGAGGCAGATGCGCTGCAGCTCGATATTCATGAAATCGCGCGCAAGTTCATCGAGAGCCGAAAAGGGTTCGTCGAGCAGCAGGACCTGCGGCTCTGTGATCAGCATCCGGCAGATCGACGTGCGCTGTGCCATGCCGCCCGAGAGCTGGCGGGGATAGACCTTGTCGAAGCCCCTCAGGCCGACCAGTTCGAGGAGCTCCTGCGCTTCCTTGCGGCGTGCCTCGGCGGCAGCCCTGCCGTCACGGATACGGATCGGCAGCAGCACGTTGTCCAGCGCGGTCAACCACGGAAACAGCGTTGCCTGCTGGTACATCATTCCGATCTCGCGTCGCGCACCGAGGACGGGCTTCCCATCGAGAATGACGCTTCCCGTGGACGGTGGGGTCACTCCGGCCATGATCTTCAGCAGCGTGGACTTGCCGCAGCCCGACGGGCCGATCACGGACGAGAAGGAGCCTTCGCGCAGATCGAGGTCGACGGGGTCGAGGGCGCGGATGCGGCCGAATCCGAAGGATTTCGAGACATTGCGGAGCTGATAGACCGGTCGGGCAAGGGAGTGCCCGACCGTTTGCTCCGCCACGGGAGTGGCACTTTGCATCATCTTATTTGGTCGCGTGCCAGGCGTCGATGAACTGGTTGGTATAGGCCGCTTCGAGATTGTCCAGCGGCTTGTCGAGGCCGCCACTCGCGACGAGGCTCTCCTGCCATTTCACCCAGGCGCCAGGCGGCATGTAGCCGAAGGGATCCTTGGGATCGACCGGCAGGGTCCTGCCCTGGATGGCGGTGAGCAGCGCATCGGCGAAGGCAGGGTCTTCGCTCTCCTGTGGGTTGCCGGCAGCGACGTGTTTCAGGGTCGCCTCGCGGTTGGCCGGGTCGAGGCCGAATTTCGTTCCCCTCACCAGGGCGCGGCCGAACCCTTCTATCGTCCCGGGATTGGCGTCGAGAAACGCCCGGGTCACCGCCCAACCGTTGCCGAAATAGTCGAGATAGGGCTCGGGCGTGATTTCGCGCAGCGGAATGCCGCGTGCCGAGATGATGGCTGCATCCGCAACGGCTGCCGCATAGGCGCCGACTTCCTTGTTGAGGAAGGCTGCCACCGCCGTGCCGCCGTCGCCGATGGCGAGAAATTGATAATCGGCACCGTCCTTCAAGCCCAGATCGTTCATGATGCCGCGGGTGAAGCCCACTTCGGCGCCATCGGCCGTTCCAACGCCGATCGTCGCGCCCTTGAGATCGGCAGGGACTTTGGCGGGGGATTCTTCCGGCACGACGAGGCCGAAGACGGAGCGGCTGAAATGGTTATAGATGAAGACGACGTCTTCGCCGCGGGCGCGCGCGGCCAGAAGCGGTGCCGGGCCCGGCTGGCCGATATGCCCCTGGCCGGAAGCAAGCAGTTGCAGCACGGAAGCCGAGCCGTTCACCGCCTCGACCTTTACGTTCAGGCCTTCCTCGGCGAAGTAGCCCTCTCCCACGGCGACATGCAGCGGGTAGACGTTGATGGCAGACGGGTTGGGCACGACGATGGTCAGTTCCTTGACTTCCGCCGATGCGGGCGCCAACGCGCTCATCGCAAGCAGAAGGGCTGCGCCCATGCGCATTATTCCAATCATATCTTCCTCCCTGAAGGGCTTCGCGCCCGCAATGACCTCCGGACCGATACGGTGTTTTCGCCGTCCCGCCCGGCGTCAGGCCGGCTCCTCTTCCGGCTGACGAGAGGAGCTTGAAGCATACCTTATTCTCTGTCAATCATGAAATAATGTATGATTCATGTTGATTGTGAAATCATACATGCTAGCTTCTGACGGCGGTCGGGCCGGTTTCCTGCGTGAGGAGCGCGGGGCCGAGACCCGACGCGACAACGACCGAGGAGGAGACCAAACCGCATGAGCAGCCACGTCATCGACGCACCGAAAGCAGCCACGATTCCGGTCGTCGGCAGCGACAAGACATTCCCGGTTCGCCGCATCTACTGCATCGGCCGCAACTATGTCGCCCATGTCGAGGAGATGGGAGGAGACGCCGATCGCGACCCGCCTCTGTTCTTCCAGAAGCCGACGGACGCCGTCGTCAACAGCGGTGCGACGATCCCCTACCCCACGAAGACATCGAACTACCATCATGAGGTCGAACTCGTTCTGGCGATCGGCAAGGGTGGACGCAACATTCCCGAAGCCGAAGCCGAATCGCACATCTGGGGCTATGCCGTCGGCCTCGACATGACGCGTCGTGATATTCAGGGCGGTGGCCTGCCATGGGAAATCGCCAAGTCTTTTGACCATTCCTTCCCGGTGGGGGCTATTACGCCCGTTTCCGAAACCGGCAGGATCGACAAGGGGCGGATCGAGCTGAAAGTGAACGGAAAGGTGACGCAGGAGTCCGATATCTCGCTGCTCATCTGGCGAATTCCCGAGATCATTTCCCGCCTCTCGGAGTTTTTCGAGCTCCAGCCGGGCGACGTCATCCTGACCGGCACACCGCACGGTGTGGGACCGGTGGTGCAGGGCGACAGGCTGGCTGCCACGTTCGCCGGGCTCGCGCCGCTCGAGATCACCATCGGCGCTGCGGCCTGAACCGATGGGCAGGGCTGCCGATCTCGCCCAAATCCCGCCAGGCCTCCTGGATGAAATGGCCGGATTCGGGACGGCCACGCTCCACGAGGCGGCGGGCCGGATCGGCGCCCTGCCGGGCGCCATCGCACCTCTGGATCGTCGAATGAGGCTGCGCGGGCGGGCGTTGCCGGTCTTTTCACCGGCCGGCGACAATCTCGCCGTGCATCGTGCCATCGCCATGGCGCAGCCGGGCGACGTTCTGGTGGTCAGCCACGGCGGCACGCTTTCGCACGGACCCTTCGGCGACATCCTCGCTCTGGCGGCACAGGCGCGCGGCGTTGCAGGCCTCGTCATCGATGGCGCCGTTCGCGACAGCGACAGTCTTGTTGCGATGAACTTTCCGGTATTTGCGCGCGGATGCTCGATCCAGGGCACGATCAAGCGCGCTCCGGGCACGGTCGGCGTGCCGGTGCTGATCGGCACCGTCACCATTCACCCCGGCGACGTGGTGATCGGTGACGCCGACGGAGTCGTCATCCTGCCGGCAGGGCAACTGGCGACCATTCATGCCGCCTCCATAGACCGGTTGGCTGCCGAGGCTGACATGCGCGAGCGGATTGCAAACGGAGAGCTGACCCTGGACTTTCTGGGGTTGCGCAAGCTGTTGCCGGGCGACGTGTAGCTGGGGGCGCAGGATTGGCTTGCGTCGCAGGTCGTCCTTGCGCACAGTGACAGGGCATCATGCCTTGGGGCGCGCGAGCGCGGGATATTCATGACCGGACAGAAACAGGACCAGCTTCACGAGCGGATGACGATCCGTGGGGCGGTTGATTCGGCCTCCTTCGTTCCCTGGATCCGGCGTCATGCCGCCAAGCTCGGGCTTCGCCAGGAGATCCGCCATGCCGGTCCCGGCCGGATCGAGCTCGACGTGGCGGGACCGGTCGAATTGATCGACATGCTGGAAATGGGTTGCTCGCTCGGTCCGATCGACGTCTGGGTCGAGACGATCACCCGCACGCCGGCCGCGGGCGGGACCGGCGGGTGAAATCGATGCTTCTTTTCGGGCGATTTTCTTGACTGCCTTTAATTTAATCAATATTGCCAATGTCGACTAGTTATGCAAACCTTGTCGCACCTTGGGAACAATGCTGTCGGCCGGTCTTGTCGATCAAGGTTACAGGTTTGAAATCGTTCAGGAATTCAATCATGCTGTCCGACCCGACGGGATCGTGGACGCCAGTCGTCCTTTCTGCCGATCTTCCCCCGGGAACCGTGGTGCCAGCGCGGACGCCAGCCGGGCCAATTGCGCTCTGGCGGAGCGCTTCGGGCCGCCCTTCGGCTTCGGCGGACCGATGTCCGCATCGCGGCATGCGCCTGTCCCATGGTTTCGTGCGCGGCGAGACGCTCTCGTGCATCTACCACGGCTGGAGCTACGGCCAGGCCGGGAACTGTCTGCGCATTCCGGCCCATCCCGGCCTGGCGCCGCCTGAGACGATCCGTGTGGCGACGCATCCGGTGGAAGAGGTCGGCGGTGTCCTCTGGGTCGGGGTTGGGGAACCGGCGACACAGCCGCCGCAGCTTGCCGGGCTCGTTCCCCTGCGTTCGCTGCAGGCCCGCGCGGGCGTTGCGGCGATCGAGGCCGCAGCCGGCGCCAAGGCCGATGCGGACGGCCTGCTGGAGACGACGCAGGGTTCGCAGAAGATCCACCTCCTGCTTGCCTGCCAGGAACGCGACGAGACGTTGATCCATGTCCTGCTGGAGGGCGAGGGTAGCGTTGCAGAACGTGTCGCCGCGTCGCGCGCGGTCGAAGCGCTGCGGCGCAAGGCCGAGGCGCTCGAGATGGAGAGGGACGCCCCATGACGCAGGACGCGATGATCGATGAGTGGTATCCGGTCGGCCTCGTCAGCCGGCTCGACGGCAACGGCCGCAAGACGGCGCTGATGGGAGAGCCGATCGAAGTCGCAAGCGATACGGACGGAAGTGCCAGGGTGACGTCCAAGGGGCGCGTGCTCCCCGTACGTGTCCGCTACGGCCATGTCTGGGCCTCTCTCGGGCAGCCGCAGAAGGAACTTTTCGCCATTCCCGAGGCCGACCAGCCCGGCCGGCGCTTCGTCGATGTCGGCGTGGTCCGGGTGCGCTGCTCGCCACTGCGCGCGGTGGAGAATTTCCTCGATATCGCCCACTTTCCCTTCGTGCACACCGACATCCTCGGCTCGGAGCCGCATACGGAGGTGCAGAATTACAAGGTCGAGATTCGCGAGGATGCGGACGAGGTCTGGGCCACGCAGGTAAAATTCTATCAGCCGCAGGCCGCCAGGTCGGCAAGCGGCGGCATCACCACGGAATACATGTACCGCGTGCCGGCGCCGACCTGCTCGGTGCTCTACAAGACCTGCCCGCCCCGGCCCGGCGAATGGGACGTGATCACGCTGTTCGTCCAGCCGCTCGCCGAGGACCTTTGCGACGTGTGGCCGTGGATGGCGCTCTTCGACGACGAAAGCTCGATGACCGACCTCATCCATTTCCAGCAGACGATCTTCCTGCAGGACCGGTCGATCCTGGAAAACCAGATCCCGCGGCTTCTGCCGCTCGATCCCGGCATGGAAATTCCGACCCGGGCGGACCTGACCTCGGTAGCCTACAGGCGGTGGCTGAAGCGCCGCGGCTACACCTATGGTGCACAGCTGGTGGCGCAATGAAGCTCTACGACTACATCCTCTCGCCGAGCTGCTACAAGGTCCGCCTGATGGCGGCGCTGGCCGGGGTCAAGCTCGATATCCGGCCGGTGGACTTCCACCCCGGCCTCGAGCATCGCGGCCCGGAACTCATGGCGCTCAATCCGGCGGGCTCCATCCCGATCCTGGAGGACGGCGACCTCGTCCTCACCGAATCCTCCGCCATCCTCGTCTATCTTGCCGCCAAGGCCGCGCCGGACTGGCTCGGCGGTGATGCGGCGGAAGAGGCGGCGCGCGTGCAGCAATGGCTGTCGTTCTCCGGCCGTCTGACCGCAAGTCTCGGCGGCGCGCGGCTGCATGAGATGCTGCTGCGCCCTGGCGACATCGGCGCGCTGCAGGCGCAGGGGATCGCCGCCCTTCGCGAGCTGGAAGCCGGCCTTTTCGAGCAGAGCCTGCGCGGCCAGCGCTTTCTCGTCGCAGACCGGCCGACGGTCGCCGATATCGCCTGCTTTCCCTATGTGGCGCTCGCCCCCGACGGCGGCGTCTCGCTCGATCCCTATCCTACGATCCGCCGCTGGTCGCGCGCGCTGCGCGCGCTCGACGCTTTCATCGAGATGCCCGGCATCCATCGGCTGCACGAACTGAAGCCCGAACCGCACATCGAATCGGGCGAGGCATGATGGCCGGCTACCTTCTGAAGAATTGCGCGGCGGTCATCGTCGACGACGGCACCGGCCCGGCCGTCCATCGCAATGTCGATCTCCTGACGGAGGGCCCCGCCGTCGCTTCGATCGGCGAAGGGCTTGGCCGGGGCGAACTGCCCGCCGGGACGATCGTGCAGGATGCCACCGGCTGGTTCGTCTATCCGGGCCTCGTCAACACCCACCATCACTTCTTCCAGTGCTTCGTGCGCAACCGCGCCGAGCTCGACTGGACGAAGCTGTCGGTCATCGAATGGCTCGATCGGATCTATCCGGTCTTCTCCCGGCTGACGGAGGACTGCTTCTATCATTCCTCCGTCACGGCCATGGCCGAGATGATCAAGCACGGCTGCACCACGGCCTTCGACCACCAGTACAATTTCCCTCGCCATGCCGGCAAACGGCTGGTCGATCGCCAGTTCGAGGCGGCGGAACTGCTCGGCATGCGCTTCCATGCCGGCCGCGGCGGCAATACGCTGCCGAAGGCGGAAGGTTCGACCATTCCGGACGAGATGCTGGAGACGACGGACGAATTCATCGCCGATTGCGCCCGCCTGATCGACACCTACCACGACACGGGCCGCTTCGGCATGTGCCAGGTCGTGGTCGCGCCCTGCCAGCCGGTCAACTGCTACCGCGAGACCTTCGTCGAATCGGTTGCGCTTGCGCGCGATCGCGGGGTGCAGATGCACACCCATGTCGGCGAGGGCGAAAGCCCGGTGATCGAAAGCCGCCACGGCATGCGCACGGTCGACTATCTCGAAGAGCTTGGTTTTGTCGGCCCGGATGCCTTCTACGCCCATTGCTGGGAACTGACGCACGACGAACTGCGGAGGATGGCGGCAAGCGGTACCGGCGTGTCGCACTGCCCGGAGCCGGTCTATCTCGTCGGCGCCGAGGTCACCGACATTCCCGCCATGTCGGCCTTCGGCCTGCGGGTCGGCCTCGGCTGCGACGGTGCTGCCTCGAACGACAACTCCAACCTGATGCACTGCATCCATTCCGCCTACATGCTGCAGTGCCTGGCCGCATCGTCGCGCACCCATCCCGTCCCCTCGCCCGCCGATTTCCTCGGCTATGCGACGACGGGAGGTGCCGCCCTTCTCGGCCGTCGCGATATCGGCCGGCTGGCACCCGGCATGGCCGCCGATCTCTTTGCGATCGACACGCGGCGCATGGACTATGTCGGCACGCGGCACGATCCGCTGAGCCTGATTGCCAAGGTGGGGATCGGCATGCCGACCGACATGACCATGATCAACGGCCGCATCGTCTGGCAGAAGGGCGAATTTGCCGGGCTCGACGAAGCCCGGCTGTTCGCCGAGGCCGAGGCCGCGCTCGCCACCGTCGAATTCTAAGAACCGAAAAAGGGAACTGACATGATGAACGACCTGACCCGCAGAACCTTGATGAAGGGCCTTGCCGCCACCGGGCTTGCCGGTGCGCTTGGAAGCCGGCTTGCGCTCGCCGCCGACGAACCGCTCGGCATCAGCCTCGTGCTCCCTTCGCCGGTCGGCGACGTCGGCTGGGGCCATGCGCTTGTGGCCGGCCTCGAGCCCGTCAAGGCCGCCTATGGCGACAAGGTGAAGGTCACCGTCCTGGAAAACATCCAGGAAGGCCCGGATGCCGACCGGATCATGAACAAGACGGTTGCCGACGGGAACAAGTTCCTGATCGCCGGCTCCTTCGGCTACCAGAACGGCGCGCTGCAGATCGCAAGGCGCGACCCGAGCGTCACCGTGCTGCATGCCTCCGGTTTCCAGGTGGCGCCGAACTTCTCCCCCTTCGCCGCCAAGTATTTCCAGGGCACCTACCTGCTCGGCATGGCCGCGGCGGCGCTCTCAAAGACCGGCAAGCTCGGCTCGGTCTCGGCCTTTGCCATTCCGGAACTGATCACATCCGTCAACGCGTTCACGCTCGGAGCCCAGGCCGTCAATCCCGATATCGAGGTCTCGGTCGTCTGGGTGAATTCCTGGTTCGATCCGGCCAAGGAGCAGGAAGCGGCCAAGGCGCTGATCGCACAGAAGTGCGACGTGATCTTCTCCAACGCGCAGGATACGCCTTCCGTCATCGCGGCCTGCGAGGAAGCCGGCGTCTACGCCTTCAACCTCAATTCGTCGATGAAGAAATACGCTCCGAAGACCTATCTCGGCTGCGTCGCCACGGACTGGTCGCCCTTCTTCAAGGCCTCGGTCGATGCCCATCTCGCCGGCACCTTCAAGGGGGCCAACGCCTTTCTCGGCGTTGCCGACAAGGTTGTCGAGGTGGTGGACTGGAACCCGGACATCCCGGCCGAGACAATGGCCAAGATCAAGGAGATGGAGGCGAATATCGCCGACGGCAGCTTCTCGCCGTTCACCGGGCCTATCGCCAAGGCCGACGGCAGCGAAGGGGTTGCCGGCGGCGCCACGCTCACCGACGCCGAGATCGTGGCAATGGACTGGCACGTCAAGGGCGTCGCCTCTCCCCTGCCGAAGTGATCCATGACCGCTCCGCTTCTGTCGCTGCGCGGCATCTCGAAGAGCTATGGGGAGATCCGGGCCAACCAGGGCGTCGACCTCGACGTGGCGCCGCGGTCGATCCATGCGATCCTCGGTGAGAACGGGGCGGGCAAGTCGACCCTGATGAAGCTGATCTACGGCGTCGAGCAGCCGGATGACGGAACCGTCGCCTGGCAAGGCGAGATCCTCAGCCTCGCCTCCCCTGCGGAGGCGCGGCGCAAGGGGATCGGCATGGTCTTCCAGCATTTCTCGCTGTTCGAGACCCTGACGGTCGTGGAGAACATCCAGCTGGTCGTCCCGGGCCGCAAGGCGGACCTCATCGACCGGGTGCGGGCGCTCGGTCGCGACTTCGGCCTCGAGGTCGATCCGCTCGCCGACGTGCATGCGCTGTCGGTCGGCGAGCGGCAGCGAGTGGAGATCATCCGCTGCCTGATGACCGATCCGAAGCTCCTGATCCTCGACGAGCCGACATCGGTGCTGCCGCCGCAATCGGTCGGCAAGCTCTTCGAGACCTTGCGCCGGCTGCGCGACGGGGGCGTTTCGATCCTGTTCATTTCCCACAAACTGGAAGAAATCCGGGCGATCTGCGACAGGGCGACCATCCTGCGTGCGGGGCGCGTCACCGGAAACGTCGACCCGCGGGAGCACGACGCCCATGACCTCGCCCGCATGATGATCGGCCGCGACATGCCGGAGCCGATGCCGGCGCTGCCGCGGCCGGGCGGCGACAAGCAACTCGAGATCGTCGGGCTGAATTACCGATCCGACGATCCCTTCGCCGTCCCGCTTTCCGACATCAGCCTGACGGTGCGGGCCGGCGAGATCCTGGGCATTGCCGGGATTTCCGGCAACGGCCAGGGCGAACTGGCAGCGCTGATCTCGGGCGAGACGCGGCTGCCGCGCGAGGCGAGCGATCGCATCTTCATGATGGGGCAGGATGTGGGCGCGCTCGACGCCGCAGCCCGCCGCAGGCTCGGATTCGCCTTCGTGCCGGAGGACCGGCTCGGGCGCGGGGCCGTTCCCGAAATGTCGCTGGTCCTCAACAGCCTGCTGACGGCGCATCCGCTCGGGCTCACGCGTCACGGTCTCGTCGACCGGGCCAAGGCCGATGCCTTCACGAAGGAGTGCATCAGGCAGTACGACGTCCGCACGCCCGGCCCGGATGCGGAGGCCGGCGCCCTTTCCGGGGGAAACCTGCAGAAATTCATCGTCGGCCGCGAGATCATGCTGGCGCCGCGGCTGCTGTTCGTCGCCCAGCCGACCTGGGGCGTCGACATCGGTGCGGCGTCCGCCATCCGCAGGCGGCTCGTGGAGCTGCGCAACGAGGGAATGGCCATCCTCGTCATCTCCGAGGAACTCGAGGAACTCTTCGAGCTCTGCGACTTCATCCAGGTGCTGTATCACGGCACGCTCAGCGCTCCGCTCGTCACGCGCGATACGCGACCCGAAGAGATCGGACGATACATGATCGGGGCGCATGCCGCCGCAGCGAAGGTTCCCGCATGAGCACCCCGACGACCGCCTTCCTTCCTACCCTTGTTCGCCGGGAGCGCGCGTCGCTTCTGGCGACCCTCATTGCGCCGCCCGCAGCACTTGCCGTGGCCACTGTGGTCAATCTCGGCCTCTACGTGCTGATGGGCCGCGACCCGGTCGCCGTCCTGCATGCGATGCTGCTCGAGCCCTTCCTGTCCTGGGCGTCCTTTTCCGAGGTGCTGCTGAAGGCGGGGCCTCTCCTGCTGATCGCGCAGGGGCTGGCGATCGGCTTTCGGGCGAAGGTCTTCAACATCGGCGCCGAGGGGCAGTTCATCCTCGGTGCGATCTTCGCCTCTTCCATTCCCGTCTGGTTCCCGCAGGCGACGGGCCAGTGGATCTGGCCGCTCATGCTGCTGCTCGGCGCGATCGGCGGAGCGCTGTGGGCATCGATCACCGCCTTCTGGCGCGTCAGGCTCAATGCGAGCGAGATCCTCGTCTCGCTGATGCTGAGCCTCGTCGCCGCGCAACTGCTCTACTACCTGCTGCTCGGGCCGTGGAAGGATCCGGCCGGCTTCAATTTTCCCCAGTCGGTGATGTTCCAGTACGACGCGATGGTGCCGATCCTGTTTCCCGGCACCCGGGTCAACGTCTCGCTGATCCTGGCGGTCGTCCTGTCGCTGGCGGCTTGGGTGTTCATGCAGAAGAGCTTCACCGGCTACAAGCTCCAGGTCGGCGGGCTGGCGCCGCGCGCTGCCGGCTATGCGGGCTTCAGCGAGGGACGGGCGATCTGGCTGTCGCTGCTGATTGGCGGGTTCGCCGCCGGACTGGCCGGAGCCGCCGAGGTCGCCGGGCCGCTCGGCCAGTTGCAGCGGTCGATTTCGACGGGCTACGGCTATGCGGCCATCATCGTCGCTTATCTTGGCGGCCTGCACCCGATCGGCATCATCGTCTCCGCAATGGTGATGGCGGTGCTCTATATCGGCGGCGACAACGCCATGGTGTCGGCCAATCTGCCGATCGCGGCGGTCCGGGTCTTCCAGGGCAGCCTCCTGCTCGCCTACCTCGTCGCCGTCGCCTTCGTCCGATACCGCCTCGAATGGCCCCGCGCCGCCCACCGGAGCCCGTCATGAACGCAATCGACTTCATTCTTGCTGGCATGCTCGCTGCGGCGACTCCGTTTCTTCTCGCCGCCCTCGGCGAAATGGTGGTCGAGCGTGCGGGCGTCCTCAATCTTGGCGTCGAGGGAATGATGGCGCTCGGCGCGGTCATCGCCTTCATCATCGTCTACCACGGCGGCGGCCATGTCCTCGGGTTCATCGCCGCCGGCCTGGCCAGCGCGGTCCTCTCCCTCGTCTTCGCCGTGATCGCGCTCGGCTTCCGGGCAAACCAGGTGGCGACCGGCCTTGCCATCGGCATCCTCGGCCAGGGGCTGTCGGCGCTGTTCGGCAAGACCTATGAAAGCCTCACGGTGACGGGGCTGCCCAAGCTCGCCATTCCCGGGCTCTCGGAAATCCCGGTCGTGGGCGGCCTCTTCGTCCAGGATGCCGCCGTCTGGCTGTCCCTCGTCGCGACGCTGGGCATCTGGGCGGTCTTTGCCTTCACCAAGGTCGGTCTCGTCATCCGCGCCATTGGCGAGAACCCGAAGGCCGCGCACGCGATCGGCTACCCGGTCATCGCCGTCCGCGTCGCCGCCGTCGCCTTCGGCGGGGCGATGGCGGGCTTCGCCGGTGCCTATGCCTCGGTGGTCTACACGCCGCTCTGGGCCGACGGCATGATCGCCGGCCGCGGTTGGATCGCCATAGCGCTCGTCGTCTTCGGCACCTGGCTGACCGGGCGGATCTTCCTCGGGGCCTGCCTGTTCGGTGCGGTGTCGCTGATGGGACTTGCAGCCCAGGCCACCGCGCTCAACGTGCCGTCGCAGCTTCTGTCGAGCCTGCCCTATATCGTCACCATCGTCGTGCTCGGCATCATTTCGGCAGACCGGCGGCTCCTGAAGCTGAACGGCGTCGCCTCCCTCGGCGAACCGTTCGAGCGATAGCCAGGCACTCGCTTTCTTTGTTATCGTTTGTCTTTTCGGGAAAGCTGGATTCCACTTTTCCCTGACAAACTCTAGTCAAGGGTCCGCACGAGCTTGACCAGCCAGTCGACAAAGACGCGCACCTTGTTGCTCAGGTGGCGGGTCTGCGGATAGACGACGTAGAGCTGGAGCGGCTCACAGCTCCAGTCTGTCAGGACCGGCACCAGCCGCCCGTCGGCAAGCGCCTCGCGCGCCATGAAGAGAGGCACCTGCGCCACGCCGAACCCCGCCAGGATGGCGGTCATGTAGGTGCGGGCATCATTGGCGGACACGACGTAGCGGGGCACGATCTCCTTCGTCTCGCCGTTCCTGGTGAATTCCATCGGCAGGATCCGTCCGGCCTGGGCCTGGAGGTAGCCGACGGCGAAGTGGTCGTCGCGCGTCAGGTCTTCCGGTTCCGACGGCAGGCCGTTTCTTTCGACATAGTCAGGCGACGCGCAGGTGATCATCTGCATCTCCGAGACCTTGCGCGCGATCAGCGACTGGTCGCTGGGCGTTCCGGCGCGCAGGGCGCAATCGACGTTCTCGGCGATATAGTCCACCAGGCGGTCACCGACGCCGAGGTCGATATGGATCTGTGGGTAGCGCGTGTGAAAATCGCACAGTGCCGGAACGACCAGGAGGTCGGCAAAGGCGCCGGCCATCTCGACGCGCAGGCGTCCGGACGGTTGGGCCTGCGAATGGGAGAGCGATCCGTCCAGTTCCTCGATTTCTGACAGGATCTGCGTGGCCCGTTCGTAATAGAGCGCGCCGTCGGTGGTCACCATGACCCGCCGCGTGGTACGGTTCAGAAGCGTGGTGCGCAGGTGCGCCTCCAGTCCCTGGATGAGGTTGGTGACGGTGGTCTTGGGCATGTTGAGAGCGGTGGCGGCGCGCGAAAAATTGCCCGTTTCCACCACCCGAACGAATACCCGCATCGCTGAAAGCTGGTCCAAGTCCGCAGTCCTTTTCGCTGCAATGCACTATTATTCGAAATATGGAACAGTGATGCCCATATTTTTGCCCTTATCCGGACGGGCTGGAATAATCATATGGGATTCAAGTTGAGCAGGCACCCTTCCCTTCCGGAAGCAGGTTGTATGCGAAAGGCCAGAGCCATGAACAGCGAATGGCGGGACATGGAAGTCGACGGTGCGGCGGAGCGCTACATGCCGATCCGCATCTACGACAGTGCCACCCGCGCAAAGGCGCCCCCGCTCGTCCTGTATTTCAGCGGCGGCGCCTTTCTGGACAGAGATAGGAATGGCGAAAGCCCGATTGCAAGGTCGTTCGCCAATTCCGGTGCCGTCGTCGTCGAGGCGGACTATGCAAAGCCCTCGGAGAACGTCTTTCCGAAGGCGCTCGAGTTCGCCTTTTCGGCGTTGCGTTGCCTGAGCGGCAAGCGCAAGCAGTTCGGCAGCCAGCGTTCGCTGCTGCTCGTCGCCGGCGAAGAGGCCGGCGGCAACCTGGCGGCGGGCGTGGCGCTGAAGGCGCGCGACCAGATGCCGGGCGAGATCGACGGCCAGATCCTTCTGTCGCCGCTGATCGACCCGCTGATGGCCACGGCTTCCTTCCGCGAGGCGGACGGGGCCGGAATGCGGGAAAGGTGGACGGAAGGCTGGAACCACTATCTCGGTTCCGGCGGGGGGTATTGCCACCCCTATGCCGCGCCGGGCCACTGTTCGCGTCTGTCAGGAGTGGCTCCCGCACTCATCCTGACGTCTGCGGACGACCCGTTGCGGGATGAGGCGGCCGGTTACGCCGCTCGCCTCTCGGCCGCCGGCGTGAGAGTGAAGAGCCGCATACTTCCGGCCTGCAGGGGCTGGACGCAGATATACGGCGCGGACCGGGCGGAGGGCTGTGCGCCCCCGGACGAGCTGCGCAGGGAATTTGAAGACTTTATCGGGGAACTGCAGAGCAGGACCTCCTGATTTGAGACAAGAGACCGGTCCTATCTAGGACTTCAAGGAGATAGCCATGTCGTCGAACAAGAGACGCTGGGCCCTGTGGGGCGCCGGCCTGGGGATTTTTGCGTCCGTTTCCGGCGCAGCCTTGCACCTCGATCTTACTCCGGATGCGCATGCGACGCCCGAGGCCGCCGCCCCGGCCCCGGCCGTGCCGGTCACCGTCGTCGCCGTCCAGCCGCGCAGCGTCACCACCTGGCAGGAGTTTTCCGGCAGGCTGGAGGCGGTCGACCGTGTGGAGGTCCGCTCCCGCGTCGCCGGCGCCATCCAGTCGGCACATTTCAGGGAAGGTGCGCTCGTTAAGGCCGGCGACCTGCTCGTCAAGATCGACCCGGCGCCCTTCGAGGCGGCGGTCGCCCAGGCCGAGGGCCTCCTCGCGTCTGCTCGCGCCAAGCTCGACCTCGCCGATACGGAACTCGAGCGCGGCCGCAGGCTGGTCGCGAAGAACACGATTTCCGACAGCGACTTCGCCCAGCGCCAGAGCCTTCGCAGCGAGGCGCTGGCCAACCTGCAGGCGGCCGAGGCGGCACTGACCACCGCACGCCTCGATCTCGGCTATACCGAGATCCGCGCGCCGATCTCCGGGCGGGTCGGCAAGCTGGAAATCACCGCCGGCAACCTCGTCGCCGCAGGATCGGTTTCCCCGGCCCTGACGACGCTGGTCTCTTCCGGCCCGATCTATGCGAGCTTCAACGCCAACGAGGAACTGGTGGCGCGCACGCTCGCCGAGCTTCCCGGGACCGAGAACGGGCTTGCCGCGATCGACCAGGTTCCAGTCGAGATCGGCACGCTCGGCGACGAGGGCACCCCGCTCGTCGGCAAGCTCCAGCTCATCGACAACGAGGTGGATGCGCAAAGCGGCACCATCCGCGTCCGCGCGGTCTTCGACAATCCCGGCAACCGTCTCATCCCCGGCCAGTTCGTCCGCATCCGCCTGGGCGAGCCGAAGGCCGAGGACCGGTTGATGGTCAGCGAACGCGCCGTCGGCACGGATCAGGACAAGAAGTTCGTCTTCGTCGTCGATGACGGCAACACCGTCACCTACCGCCAGGTCCAGCTCGGCGCGTCGGTGGAGGGCATGCGCATCGTCGAGAAGGGGCTTTCGCCCGGCGACCGGATCATCGTCAACGGCTTGCAGCGCGTCCGCGCCGGCGTCGTCGTCGATCCCCAGACGGAAGTCGCGGCGGCCCAGTAGCTTCCAGGACCGGCGGGCCGCGCCCGCCGGCATTCTCGATCTTTCCACTTCGCCTGTGGCCGCCGGCCGCAAGCCGGGGACCTTGCGTCCCTTGTCCAGCCCTTTGGAGAGGGTATCGCCATGAATATCTCACGGTTCTTCGTCGACCGCCCCGTCTTTGCCGGCGTGCTGTCGCTGCTGATCGTCATCGCCGGCCTGATCGGCATGCGATCCCTGCCGATCTCGGAATATCCCGAAGTCGTTCCGCCGTCCGTCGTCGTCAGGGCGACCTATCCCGGCGCCAACCCCAAGGTGATCGCCGAGACGGTGGCAACGCCGCTCGAGGAACAGATCAACGGCGTCGAGGACATGCTCTACATGTCGAGCCAGGCGACCGCCGACGGCGTGATGACGCTGACGGTGACCTTCGCGCTCGGCACCGATCCCGACAAGGCGCAGCAGCTCGTGCAGAACCGCGTCAGCCAGGCCGAGCCGCGGCTACCGAGCGAAGTGCGTGCGCTGGGCATCACCACCGTGAAAAGCTCGCCCGACCTGATGATGGTGATCCATCTCAGCTCGCCCGACGACCGCTATGACATCACCTACCTGCGCAATTATGCCGTGCTCAACGTCAAGGACCGGCTGGCCCGCATCGACGGCGTCGGCCAGGTGCAAATCTTCGGTTCCGGCGACTATTCCATGCGCGTGTGGATTGATCCGCAGAAGGCGGCCGAGCGTGGGCTTGCGGCAAGCGACGTCGTGGCGGCCATACGCCAGCAGAACGTCCAGGCCGCAGCCGGCGTGATCGGCGCCTCGCCGAGCGTCGACGGGCTGGACCTCCAGCTCTCCGTCAACGCGCAGGGCCGCCTGCAGTCGCCGGAGGAATTCGGCCGCATCATCGTCAAGAGCGGCCAGAACGGCGCCATCACCCGCCTGCAGGACGTCGCCCGCATCGAGCTCGGCGCCGCCGACTACTCGCTGCGTTCGCTGCTCGACAACAAGGCCGCCGTGGCGATCCCCGTCTTCCAAGCGCCGGGCTCGAACGCGATCGAGATTTCCGACCAGGTCACGGCGACGATGAACGAACTGCAGATCGCGATGCCGGAAGGCGTGCGCTACGACATCGTCTACGATACCACCCAGTTCGTGCGGGCCTCCATCGACAAGGTCGTCCACACCCTGCTGGAGGCGATCGCGCTCGTCGTTCTCGTCGTGATCCTGTTCCTGCAGACCTGGCGCGCGTCGATCATTCCGCTGCTCGCCGTGCCGGTCTCGATCATCGGCACCTTCGGCGTGATGTACGTCTTCGGCTTCTCCATCAATGCGCTCAGCCTGTTCGGGCTGGTGCTGGCCATCGGCATCGTCGTCGACGATGCGATCGTGGTCGTCGAGAACGTCGAGCGCAACATCGAAAACGGACTGTCGCCGCGGGAGGCGACCTACCGCGCCATGCGCGAGGTGTCCGGCCCGATCATCGCGATCGCGCTCGTGCTCGTCGCCGTGTTCGTGCCGCTTGCCTTCATCACCGGCCTGACCGGCCAGTTCTATCGCCAGTTCGCGCTGACGATCGCGATCTCGACGGTGATCTCGGCGATCAACTCTTTGACGCTGTCGCCGGCGCTTTCGGCACTGCTTCTGAAGGACCACCACGCCAAGAAGGACTGGTTCACGCGGTTCATGGACCGGACGCTCGGCTGGTTCTTCCGCGGCTTCAACCGGGCGTTCGGCGCGAGTTCCAACGCCTATGGCCGCGGGGTGGGCGCGATCCTGTCGCGCAAGAGCATCGTCATGGTGATCTACCTGGTGCTGCTGGGGGCCACCTATCAGTTGTTCCAGGCCGTTCCCGGCGGTTTCGTGCCGGCGCAGGACAAGCAGTACCTGATCGGGTTCGCGCAACTGCCCGACGCGGCCACCCTCGACAGGACCGAGGACGTGATCGAGCGGATGAGCGAGATCACCCTCGCCCAGCCCGGCGTGGAACATGCCATCGCGTTTCCGGGTCTCTCGATCAACGGCTTCACCAACGGCTCGAATGCCGGGATCGTCTTCGTCGGCCTTGCCCCGTTCGAGGAGCGCACCACGCCGGAGTTGTCCGCGGACGCGATCGCCATGCAGCTGAACCAGAAGTTCGGGGCGATCCAGGACGCCTTCATCGCGATGTTCCCGCCGCCGCCCGTCCAGGGGCTCGGCACCACCGGCGGCTTCAAGCTGCAGATCGAGGACAGGGCCGGTCTCGGCTACCAGGCGCTGGACGAGGCGACCAAGGCCTTCCTCGCCCAGGCATACCAGACGCCGGAGCTCGCGGGCCTGTTCTCGAGCTTCCAGATCAACGTGCCCCAGCTCTACGCCGACCTCGACCGCGAGAAGGCGGAGCAGCTCGGCGTGTCGGTGACCGACGTCTTCGAGACGCTGCAGATCTATCTCGGTTCGCTCTACGTCAACGACTTCAATGCCTTCGGCCGTACCTACAGCGTGCGCGTCCAGGCGGACGCGCGGTTCCGCGCCCATGCGGAGGACATCGGCGCCTTGAAGGTCCGCTCCCAGTCCGGAGAAATGATCCCGCTCGCCACGCTGCTGAAGGTCGAGGCGACCACGGGGCCGGAGCGCACCACGCGCTATAACGGCTTCCTCGCCGCCGACATCAATGGCGGGCCGGCACCGGGTTTCTCCTCCGGTCAGGCGCAGGCGGCGGTCGAACGGATCGCCGACGAGACCCTGCCGCCTGGGATCGGCTTCGAATGGACGGACCTGACCTACCAGCAGATCCTGGCCGGCAATTCGGGCGTGATCGTCTTCCCGCTGGCGCTGCTGCTCGTCTATCTGGTGCTTGCGGCGCAGTATGAAAGCCTCACCCTGCCGATTGCGATCATCCTGATCGTGCCGATGGGCCTCTTGGCGGCGCTGACCGGCGTCTGGCTCACGGGCGGAGACAACAACATCTTCACCCAGATCGGCCTGATCGTGCTCGTGGGGCTATCGGCGAAAAACGCGATCCTGATCGTCGAGTTCGCCCGGGAACTCGAATTCGAGGGCCGTTCCCCGGTCAAGGCGGCGATCGAGGCGAGCCGGCTGCGGTTGCGGCCGATCCTGATGACCTCGGCGGCCTTCATCATGGGCGTCGTGCCGCTCGTCATCTCGACGGGGGCGGGTGCAGAGATGCGCGCCGCCATGGGCATCGCCGTCTTCTCCGGCATGATCGGCGTCACCCTGTTCGGCATCTTCATGACCCCGGTCTTCTACGTGCTGGTTCGCCGCCTGACCGGCGATCGCCCCCTGAAACAGTCCGGCGAGGCGACCCTGCTGACCGCACCGGCGGAATAGACCGGAACAACCCCAGCGTTTGTCGGGCCTGCGACCCCGGGATGTCCTCATCCCGGGGTTTTTCCGTTCTGCGCCATTCGCGAAAATCAGCCTCAGGCAAGTCAGCGTCTCTAAAGCAGGGCACGGCGGTGTGAACCGTCGGTTGTATTGCGCGATTTTGATTTGAGGGCTTTGCAGATATGACGTCGATCGTTTCTTCCATGAGCATCAACCAGATCAGGGCCCTTCCGGCCTCGACCATTGCGGCCTGGACCGAAGAGGACGCAGCAGCCCTAACCACGGCGCAGGCAGGCGCGCTGTCCTCGTCGCAGGTGGCGGCTCTCTCGGCAAACGTCGTCGCAAGCCTGAGCGATACGCAGATGTCGGCCCTGTCGCCGAAGGCGGTGATCGGGCTGAACCTGGATCAGCTGGCGGCGATCTCGACGGACAAGATTGCAAACCTGACGAACTCGCAGGTGGCGGCGCTCACCACGACTCAGATCGTCGGCCTGTCGACCGCCCAGGCGGAAGCCCTGACCGCCTCGCAGGTCGCAAGCCTCAGTGCGGCGCAGATCGGAGCGCTCAGCAAGGAGGATCTCGCCACCTTCTCTGCCGCCGACATCGCCGCCATTGCACCGGCGGCGCTGCGCGGACTGTCGGCCGATGCGCTGGCATCGCTGACCCCGGAACAGGTGGCCGCGATGACGCCGGCGCAGATTGCCGCCCTGAAGGCCGACCAGATCGCCGCCCTGACGCCGGCCCATATCGGTGTCCTCAGCGCCGCCCAGATCGGTGCGCTCACGGCGACCCAGGTCGCGGCCCTGCCGACCGAGAGCCTGGCGGCATTCTCGCCGGAGCAGATCGCGGCCTTGAGCACGAAGGCGGTCGTCGGCCTCACCGTCGGCCAGGTCGCGGCCCTGAGCCTGGAGCAGACGGACGCGCTGACGCCGACGCAGATCGCCAGCCTCAGTTCGAAGCAGGTCGGCGCCTTGAGCGCCGAGCAACTGGGAACCTTCTCCGCCGCCGACATGAAGGCGATCAGCACGAAGGCCATCGTCGGCCTCAGCGCGGCGAATGTCGCGACCCTGAGCCTGGAACAGGTTTCGGCGCTGACGCCTGCCCAGATCGGGGCCATGGGCACGGGCCAGATCGCCGCGCTGACGCCCGAACACGTGGGCGCCCTGTCGGCCGCGCAGGTGTCCGCACTGAAGTCGACGCAACTCGCCGTCCTGCCGATCGGCAGCATCGCGGCATTTTCTGCCGAGCAGATCGCAGCGATCAGCGGCAATGCCCTCGCCGGCCTCACCGCCGCCCAGATCTCGTCGATGAGCCCCGAGCAGACCGAGGCGCTGACGAAGGCGCAGGTGGCGCGGCTCAATGCCAAGCAGATCGCGGCGCTGACGCCGGAGCAACTGGCGACCTTCTCGGCCGACAAGATCGCCGCGATCACGCCCGTCGCCCTTTCGGGGCTGTCCGCCGACAATGTCGCCGCCCTGACGTTGGAACAGGTCTCCGCCCTGACGACGTCCCAGGTCGCGGCGTTGAAGCCCAGCCAGGTCGCGGCTCTGACCACGTCGCAGCTGGAAGTGATGACGACGACCCAGATCCGCACCCTGAGTGCCGCGCAGGTCGCCGCCCTGCCGACCGACAGGATTGCGGCCCTTTCGGTGGACCAGCTTGCGGCGCTGAGCCCCAGGGCGGTCGCCGGACTGACGTCAACGCAGATCGCCGCCCTGACGCCTGCGCAGACGGGATCGCTGACGACGCAGCAGGTGGCCTATCTTAGTTCCAAGCAGATAGCAGCGCTCAGTGTCGAACAGCTCGAAAGCCTGTCTCCCACCCAGATCAAGGCGATCGGTGCCGCCGCATTGTCCGGCCTGTCGCCCGAGGACGTCGCCGCCTTGACCCTGGAACAGGTCTCCGCGCTGACGCCGGCCCAGATGACGGCCCTGAAGGCCAACCAGATCGCCGCCCTATCGTCGGCACAGCTGGAGCAGTTGTCGCCGGCGCAGATCGGCGCCCTGAGTGCTGCGCAGATCGCGGCCGTGCCTGCCGACCGGATCGGTGCACTGTCCGAACAGCAGATTTCAGCGCTCACCACGCGGGCGATCGCGGGCCTGACCGCTGCCCAGGTCGCAGCCCTCTCCCCCGAGCAGATCGATGCTCTGTCTACGGCGCAGATCAGCGCACTCACCTCCACCCAGCTTGCGGCGTTGAGCGCCGAGGCGCTCGCGACCTTCTCGCCGCAGGATATCGCCGCGATCAGTCCAAAGGCCCTCCCCGGGCTGAGCCCGGCAAACGTCGCCCTGCTGTCGGCGGAGCAAATGTCCGCGCTGTCAGCCGTTCAGATCGCTGCGTTGAAGCCCACGCAGGTCGCAGCGCTGTCGCCGAGCCACATGGCGGCCCTGAAACCTGCCCAGGTCAGTGCGCTGACAGCAGCCCAGGTCGCAGCCCTCGGCGTCGAGAATATCCAGGCGCTTTCCCCGGAGCAGATTGCCGCCCTGACCACCAAGGCGATCGCAGGGCTCACTGCCGCCCAGATCGCAGCCCTGTCGCCGGTGCAGGCGGAAGCCCTGACGTCCACGCAGGTGGGCGGCCTGAGTGCGGCCCAGCTGGCCGCGCTCGAGCCGGAGGATCTGGCCACGTTCTCGCCGGCGGACATCGCCGCCATCAACGCCAAGGCAATTACCGGCCTGTCGGCCGCCAATATTGCCCTTCTGAGCCCCGAGCAGATCGCCGCGCTGACGCCGACGCAGATTGCGGCGCTGAAACCGGCCCAGGTCGCGGCGTTCTCGCCGACGCAGGTCGAGGCGCTGACGGTCGGGCAGGTCCGTGCCCTTGGCGCCCCCCAGGTGGCGGCGCTGGGAATCGAGAGCGTCAAGGCGCTCTCGGCCGAGCAGATCGCCGCATTGAACGTCAAGTCGATCAGCGGCTTCACGGCCGCGCAGGTGGCCGCCCTGAGCCCCGAGCAGACCGAGGCCTTCACGGCGGCCCAGATCGGCGGAATGACTGCGGCGCAGGTCGCGGCCCTGGAGGCGGACGACCTTGCGACCTTCACGCCCGAGGAAATCGCGGCGATCCCCGCAGGCGCGATCTCCGGCCTGACGCCTGAGAACATCGCCGCACTCAATCTCGACCAGGTTGCATCGCTGACCCCGAACCAGATCGCCGCCCTGAAACCCGCCCAGGTCGGCGCCCTGACCGTGGCCCAGGTGCAGGTCCTGTCGCCGGGGCAGGTTGCGGCGCTGAGCGCCACGCAGGTTGCCGCCCTGCCGGTCGAGGCCGTCGCCGCCCTTTCCATCGACCAGATCGCCGCCCTGAGCGCCAAGGCGATCCCGGGATTGACGGCAGACCAGATCGCAGGCCTGGCCCCGAGCCAGGTCGATGCGTTCACGGCCGCCCAGATCGCGGCCCTGACCGCAACCCAGCTCGGCGCGCTGACGCCGGAGCAACTGGCGACGATCTCGCCCGACGAGATTCCGGCGATCGGCACTGGTGCTATCCCCGGGCTTTCGAACGAGAATCTCTCCAGTCTTCCCATCGAACAGGTGAAGGCGTTGACCGTGGCCCAGATCGCCGCGCTCAAGCCGAGCCAGGTTCAGTCCCTGACCGCTGCGCAGCTGGCGGCCCTTTCGACGGCCCAGATCGGTGCCCTTACCGCGGCCCAGATCGCCGCGCTGTCGCCGGACCGGATTGCCGAGCTCTCCACCGAGCAGATCGCGGCCCTGAACCCGAAGACGGTCGCAGGACTGACCGCAGAGCAGATTGCCGCGCTGACGCCGACGCAGGTGGACGCACTTTCGACCGCGCAACTCGCCGCGCTGACGGCCACGCAGGTCGCAGCGTTTAGCGCCGAGGATCTGGCGACGTTTTCGGCAGCCGACCTGGCGGCGATCAGTCCCGCCGGCATTGCAGGGCTGTCGGCCGGGCAGTTTGCGTCCCTGAGCTCCGAACAGGTCGCCAGCCTGACGACGGCACAGATCGCGGCGCTTAAGCCCGAGCTGATCGCGACGCTTTCGCCGGAACAGATCGGAAACCTGACGACGGCGCAGGTGCGGGCGCTGAGCGCAACGCAGGTCGCGGCGCTGACGAGCGCGGGGATCGCCGCCCTTTCGCTCGAGCAGATCGCGGCCCTCGATACGAAGGCCATTCCGGGCCTGACGGCGGCGCAGATCGGCGCCCTGTCGCCGGCGCAGGTCGATGCGCTGACCACCAGCCAGATCGGCGCCCTGACCGCGACCCAGGTCGCAGCGCTCGGCCCGGACGATCTCGCGACGTTCTCGCCGGGCGACATCGCGGCCATCACCGCGGCTGCGATCACGGGACTGTCGCCCGAGAACATCGCGGCCCTCGATCACGAGCAACTGACGGCCCTGACGCCGGGACAGATCTCGAGCCTGACCTATTATCAGCTGAAGGCCTTGAGCTCCGACCAGATCAGTGCGCTGACCCCGGGGCAGATCGGTGCGCTGAACGCCTTGCAGGTCGCAGCGCTCGGGACCGACAAGATCCCTGCACTCTCCACCGAACAGATCGCCGCCCTGACGCCGAACGCCATCGCCGGCCTGACGACGGCACAGATCGCGGCGCTCAGCACGGCACAGGCCGAAGCCCTGACGCCTGCCCAGGTCGCCGGTCTCACCGCGGAGCAACTGGCGGCCCTCAGTTCCGACAACTTGAGGACGTTCTCGACCGAGGATATCGCATCGATGAGCACGAGCGCGCTCTCCGGCCTGTCGGTGATGAACATCAAGAGCCTGAGGCGCGAACAGCTGGAGGCGATCACGACCACGCAGGTGGAAGCCTTGAGCTCGCAGCAGATCGCGGCCATCATCGCGGCCTACGAGGCCTTCTGACGACCTGCGCCCGGCCCGCACAAACGGGCCGGGCCACGGCTAGGCACGCCGGGCCGGAGCCTGGCGGCCGTCAGGGCCTCCCGGAGGAACACTGGGCCGGCCCGGTCCTATTGTTCCTTCAGCCAGTCCTGCAGTTCCGCCTCGGCGCGCTCGAGGGCGCTGTAGTTCAGCAGTTTTCTCAGGAACGCGACGGTGACGGCGCGTGCGCGCAGGTTGAAGCGGCTGTCGTCCGGGTCGGCGGCGGTGGTCTGGTAGACCTCCAGCTTGTCGTAGAGGTGCTGCAACCGGTTCTGCACGCTGCGCAGCGACAGGTTCCGCCGCCGTGCGATGGCGCGATCGGTCAGGCCCAGCGCGATGTCGACGAGCACCTCGTATTCGGAATCGGTGAAGCTGCGGGCGTGGCTAAGGCTCTTCTGCTGGAGGCCGCGCACCTCCCGGTCGATCACGCACTGGCTTTCGATGAAGATCGAGCGCAGCGCCAGTTTCAGCCGCTCGTCGGAGGCCGACTTCAGCACGTATCCGTAGGCGGCGCCGTCCGGGACGATGCGGGAGACGCCGCGCACATAGGCCTCGTCGGAATAGTTGGACCAGAACAGGATGCGCGTCTCGGGCCGCTCCTTCCAGATGGCGCGGGCGGCCTCGATGCCGTTGCGGCTCGCCATCTGCAGGTCCATGACGATGTGGGCGGAGCGATGGTCTCTCGCGAGCCTTTCGCCGGCGATGCCGTTCTCGGCCTCGATCACCGTGTCGCATTCGGGAAGGGCCGAACTGACCGCCTCGTGCAGATACGAGCGGTGCAGCGGGTCGTCCTCTACGATCAGAACCTTCATTGCGCGTCCTTCATCGATGCTTCGTCGTCCACGCCGGGCCGGCAGAGTGGTAGTTGTACGGCAACCGTCGTGCCGCGATTGCCGCGTCCGGGGCCGATTGCGAATTTTGCCGAAATGAGCCGCGCCCGCGTCTTCATGTTGTCGATACCGCCGCCGATGCGCCCGCGCCTGTCGGCCACGCCGCAGCCGTCGTCCGATGTCTCGATCTCGACCTGGCCGCCGACGACCCGCAGCCGCACGGTGATCGACATCGGCTGGGCGTGGCGCACGGCATTGTTGATCGCCTCCTGGGTGATGCGGAAGAGCGCGACGCTGACCGTCGGCTCCAGGCCATCGAGCGCACCCGCGGTGTCGTCGACCAACGCCCACTCGATCGGCGTGCCGCTGTCGCGGACCGATCGGTCGAGGTGGTTCTCCAGTGCCTGGGCGAGGCCGAATAGTTGAAGCACCGAAGGCTTTGCCTCCTCGATGATCTGCCTCAGGTCCTGCATGCAGTGCTGCAGGCCGCGCGCGACGGGTTCGAGTGCTGCCCCCGTCAGTTCGTCCGAATTGACCAGCCGGTCGATCCGTCGCGACAGCCGGGTGAGATCGGCCAGCGTCTGGTCGTGGAGGTCCATGCCGATGCGCTGGCGCTCCTGCTCCAGCGCCTCGGTCAGCTTCAGCGCGCCCTGGCGCAGCCCCTCCTCGCGCGCCCGCGCCTCGGCCTCGACGATCGCCGACTGCTGCGCCTGCCCGGCCGCGCGCAGGGCGAAGAAATAGGGCGCCAGCAAGTCGGCAATGATGCACGCCCGGTCGACGTCCTCCATCGTGTAGATGGCCGGCTTCTGCGACGAGCAGCTGAGTGCCGCGATGATGGTGCCCTGCACCTTCAGCGGCACGTGCAGCCGGCTGCGCAGGGTCTGCTCGACGATCGGCCGCTTGAAGGCGCCCTCGAAATGGAAGCGCGGATCGGCCATGGCGTCGTCGGTCAGCATGTAGTCGACCTCGCCCCGCAGCAGCGAGCGGATCGGGCTGTTGGCGACGGGGGCGGAGGCGACGTCGCCCCAGGCGGTGTCCATACCGGTCTCATAGGCGGTGTGGTAGTTGCCGTCCACCATCAGCATGCAGACGTCGAGATGGTCGTGCGGAATGATGTGCGCCACTTCGGCGGCGACCGCCCGGATCGCCGAGCGGAAATCGAGCTGGCCGGCGAGCAGCCGGGAAATACCGAGATAGTGATCGACCAGTGCGGCCGGCGCCATGTGCAGCATGTCGGCAATTCCTCCCGCCGTCGCCCGGACCCGAACCAGGTTCTGGACCGTGCGCTCCTCAACGCCGCGACAGCATCTCCCAGTAAGCGCCAAAGGGCTGCGCGCGTCCTGCATGAAACCGCAACTTGTCGCGCAATCCCCGCAAACAACTTGCCGCATGCCGCCTATACAGACCGCCCGTTCTCGCTCATCCTGCCCTTACTGAGAGGAGGAAGCTCAGTGCAAGAACAATTTTCATCGGCTTGCGCATTGGACGCCGGCGATGAAGCGATCCGGTCGAAGGACGGATCCCTGAGGGAGGATGACATGACAATTCGCAAGATGCTGCTGGCATCGGTCGCCGTCGCGTGCGCCGCCATGCCCATGACCGCGTTCGCCGATACGTCCGGAAAGAAGATCGCGCTCTCCAACAACTACGCCGGAAACTCCTGGCGCCAGGCCATGCTGACGAGCTGGGACAAGGTCACCGGCGAGGCCGTGAAGACCGGCGTCGTTGCGGCCGCCGATCCGTTCACCACCGCCGAGAACCAGGCGACCGAGCAGGCGGCGCAGATCCAGAACATGATCCTGCAGGGCTATGACGCGATCGTGATCAACGCCGCCTCGCCGACGGCGCTCAACGGCGCCGTCAAGGAAGCCTGCGACGCGGGCATCACGGTCGTCTCGTTCGACGGCATCGTGACCGAGCCGTGCGCCTGGCGCATCGCCGTCGACTTCAAGGAGATGGGCCGCAGCCAGGTCGAGTATCTTTCCAAGAAGGTGCCCGAGGGCGGCAATCTGCTCGAGATCCGCGGCCTTGCCGGGGTCTTCGTCGACGACGAGATCTCCGCGGGCATCCACGAGGGCGTGAAGCAGTTCCCGCAGTTCAAGGTCGCGGGTTCGGTCCATGGCGACTGGGCGCAGGACGTGGCGCAGAAGGCCGTGGCCGGCATCCTGCCGAGCCTGCCGGAGGTCGTCGGCGTGGTCACCCAGGGCGGCGACGGCTACGGCGCCGCACAGGCGATCGCGGCTGCCAAGCGACCGATGCCGGTGATCGTCATGGGCAACCGCGAGGACGAGCTGAAATGGTGGAAGGAACAGAAGGACGCCAATGGCTATGAGACCATGTCGGTCTCGATCGCGCCGGGCGTGTCCACCCTCGCCTTCTGGGTCGCCCAGCAGATTCTCGACGGCAAGGAGGTGAAGAAGGACCTCGTGGTGCCGTTCCTGCGCATCGACCAGGACAACCTCGAACAGAACCTCGCCACCACCCAGGCCGGCGGCGTCGCGAACGTGGAATACTCGCAGGAAGACGCGCTAAAGGTCATCGAGGCAGCCAACTAGGAACCTCAACACGGCCGCGCGGTTCCATCATGCCGCGCGGTCGATTTTCCTGCAGCAGAAGACGGCAGCAATGACGGGTGACAGACGCAAGGCGGTGATCGAGGTCGATGGCGCCAAGGTGAGCTTCGGCGCGGTCAAGGCGCTCGACGGCGTGACGCTTGCGATCATGCCCGGCGAATGCGTCGGCCTCGTCGGCCACAACGGTGCCGGCAAGTCCACCATCGTCAGCGTCATCAACGGCGGACTGACGCCGCACCAGGGGACGGTTTCCGGCGACGGCGAGGTCGTTGCAAGCTACGGCATCAATGCCGCCCGGACACGCGGCGTGCGCTGCGTCTTCCAGGAGCTCTCGCTCTGCCCCAATCTCACGATCGTCGAGAACACGCGCGTCATGCACCGCACGCTCGGCGGCTTCGGCTGGCGCCGGCGGGCAAGGCAGGTGATCGAAAAGAGCCTGGATACGGTCTTCCCGGGTCACGGCATCGCCAGCGACAGGACGGTCGGCGAATTGTCGATCGCCGAGCGCCAGATGGTGGAGATCGCCATGGCCTTCTCCGACGCTGGCATCGCCCCGAGACTGGTGATCCTGGACGAACCGACCTCCTCGCTCGACGCCAGCCTCGCCGAGCAGATGCTGGACCATGTCCGCCGCTTCGTCGCGGGCGGCGGCGCGGTCGTCTTCATCTCGCATATCCTGCACGAGGTCCTGACGACGGCGAGCCGTATCGTCGTGATGAAGGACGGCCGCATCGTTGCCGAACGTCCCGCAGCGGCGTTCAGCGAGGTGAGCCTCGTCGAAGCCATGGGCAGCGTGGTCAAGGGCGACGCCCATCGCCGCCGGGCGCGCGATCTCACAGGCGCGCCGATCGCTCTCGAGCAGGTCGGCCGCGGCCTGCCCTTCCGGGCGGCGCGCGGGGAAATCGTCGGGCTTGCGGGGCTTGCGGGGCACGGCCAGACGAAAATGCTGATGGCGCTGCACGCGGCCAACAGCGGCGACTGGTTGCCGCGGCGCGATCCGCTGGTGACGTTCGTGGCCGGCGACCGCAGGCTGAACGGCGTATTCGAGCTCTGGAGCATCCTGAAAAACCTGTCGATCGCCTCGCTCGACGGCGTCGCGCGGCGGGGCGTGCTGGATACGGGCGCGGAGGCCGGGCGCGGGGCGGAATGGAAGCGGCGGATCGAGATCCGCACGCAGGACATGGAAAACCGCATCCTGTCGCTCTCGGGCGGCAACCAGCAGAAGGTGCTGTTCGCCCGGGCGCTTTCGACGCGTGCGCCGGTCGTGCTGATGGACGACCCGATGCGCGGCGTCGACGTCGGCACGAAGCAGGAGGTCTACGAGATCGTGCGCCAGGAGGCGGAAGCCGGGCGCACTTTCGTCTGGTATTCGACGGAAATGGAGGAAGTCCGCCTCTGCGACCGTGTCTATGTCTTTCGGGAGGGCGCGATCGTCGCCGAACTGACCGGCGAGGCCATCACCGAGGACAACATCCTTGCCGCCTCCTTCGCGGGGGCGGCCGCATGAAGCGCTGGATATCCGCCGATGCGCTCAGGCTGGCGATCCCGGCCCTGTCACTGACGGTCCTGCTCGCCGCCGTGTTCTGGCTGCAGCCGCGGGCAATGAGCTATGTCGGTCTCAACCTGCTCTTCAATCTCGCCGTGCCGATCGCGCTCGCCACGATCGCGCAGATGCTGATCGTGTCGGTGAACGACCTCGACCTGTCGATGGGCACCTTCGTCAGCTTCGTCGCCTGCGTGACCGCCACCTTCCTGCGCGACGCGCCGCTTGTCGGGGTGCTGATCCTGGCCGGCGCTGTGGCGGTCTATGCCATTCTGGGCGTGGTGATCTACCTGCGCGACCTGCCATCGATCGTCGTGACGCTCGGCATGAGCTTCGTCTGGGCCGGCCTTGCCGTGCTGCTCCTGCCGGCCCCCGGCGGGCAGGCGCCGGACTGGGCGCGCGCGCTGATGACGATGAAACCGCCCGTGGCGCCGATGGCGATCGTCGCCAGCATCGTCATCGCGATCGTCGCTCATCTCGTCGTCATGCGCTCCTCGCTTGGCGTGCTGATCCGCGGTGTCGGCGGCAACCAGCGCTCGGTCGAACGGGCCGGCTGGTCGGTGGTCGCCACCCGGGCTGCGGCCTATGGCCTTGCGGGCGTCTTCGCCGTGCTTGCCGGCATTGCGCTCGTCGGACTGACAACGTCCGCGGACGCCAATATCGCTCTTCGCTACACGCTGCTGTCGATCGCCGGCGTGATCCTCGGCGGCGGCGAGTTCATCGGCGGCCGGGTATCGCCGGTCGGCGCGGTGATCGGCGCCCTCACCCTGACGCTGGCCGGATCCTTCCTGTCGTTCCTGCGGATCTCGCCCGACTGGCAGATCGGCGCGCAGGGCGCGATTCTCATCGTCGTGCTGGCCCTTCGCCTGCTGCTCAGACGCGTCGAAAACTGGGAGAAAGGGCGATGACGGCAATCGCGCGGCTTTCGCAGAAACCCTGGATCTGGTCGTGGTTCGCGGCCTTCGTCGTCTGGTTCGCCACCATCGTCGTCACCGGCGGGGCGAGCACGTTCGGCCTCTCGCAAGCGGCGCTCACCTTCGCGGCCTTCTCGATCATCGTCGGCATCGGCCAGATGTTCGTCATCACGCTCGGCCCCGGTAACATCGACCTCTCCGTTCCCGCTACGATGACGCTGGCCGGCACGGTGGCGCTGAAGCTGATGGATGTCGACAACGCCATGATCGTTCCGGGCCTGCTGGTCGCTGTCGGGATCGGGATCGCGGTCGGGATCGGCAACTACGCCCTCATCAAGGCGTTGCGCATTCCGCCGATCATCGCCACGCTGTCGATGAGCTTCATCATCCAGTCGACGGCGATCTGGACCAATCGTGGGCTTCGCATCAAGCCGCCGAGCGTTCTCGCCGAGTTCACGACCTCCGCCACGCTCGGCATCCCGAACGTCGCCATCGTCGCGCTGCTCATCTCGCTTTTCGCCTGGTTCCTTCTGGAGAAGACGATCTACGGTCGCTGGATCTCGGCGATCGGCCAGAGCATGCCGGCCGCCCGGATGGCCGGGATTCCGGTCGATGGCACGCGCTTTGCCACCTACGTCTTCTGCGCCGTCCTCGCCTCGCTTGCCGGTTACCTGCTCGCCTGCTTCTCCGGCGGGGCGGCGCTGAACATGGGCTCCGAATACCTGTTGATGTCGATCGCCGTCGTGGTCATCGGGGGCACGGCGGTCGCCGGCGGTGATTCCAACGTACCGGGTATATGGGGCGCCTCGCTCTTTATGTTCCTGGTCGTGTCCATGCTCAACACCTACGGTCTCGGTGCGGGCATCCGCCTCGTCATGACCGGGCTCATCATCATCAGCGTCATCCTGCTCGCCGGCGGCCGCCAGCCGGGCACGCGCTAGTTCCAGGACGATCCGACCATGGCCCGAGACAGTCTCTACGAAATCCACGATCCGCGCTTCGTCCACCTGATCGTGTCGAGCGCCCGCCTGGAGGAACTCTATTCCGGCTGCCGCTGGGCGGAAGGGCCCGTCTGGTTCAACGATGCGAACCAGCTTCTCTGGAGCGATATTCCCAACCAGCGCATGCTGCGCTGGACGCCGGAGGGCGGCGTGTCCGCCTATCGCCAGCCGTCGAACTTCGCCAACGGCCATACGCGCGACCGGCAGGGGCGGCTCGTCTCCTGCGAACACGGAACGCGCCGGGTGACGCGCACCGAGGTGGACGGTTCGATCACGGTGCTGGCCGACAGTCATCAGGGCAGGAAGCTCAATGCGCCGAACGATGTCGTGGTCCGCTCGGACGGCACCGTCTGGTTCACCGATCCGACCTACGGCATCCTCTCCGACTACGAGGGCTACAGGTCCGAACCCGAGCAGGCGACGCGCAACGTCTACCGGCTGGACCCGGCGACCGGCGAGATCGATGCCGTCGTCACCGACTTCAACCAGCCGAACGGCCTCGCCTTCTCGCCGGATGAGACGATTCTCTATGTGGCCGACTCCGGCGCAAGCCATGACGACGTGCTTCCGCGCCATATCCGCGCCTTCGACGTCGTGGACGGACGGCGGCTCGCCAACGACCGCGTCTTCGCCGTGATCGACAAGGGCATACCGGACGGCATCCGCACTGACACCGCCGGCAATCTCTGGTCCAGCGCGGGCGACGGGGTTCATTGCTTCGCCGCTGACGGAGCGCGCCTCGGCAAGATCCTGGTGCCGCAGACCGTGGCAAACCTGACGTTCGGCGGCCCCCGGCGCAACCGCCTCTTCATCGCCGCGACCAATTCGCTCTATTCGATCTACGTCACCGCGACCGGCGCCCAGGTGCCGTGACGTTTGACCTCTGGCCTTGTCCGGTCAGCCGCCGTGGTCGACGAGCACATTTCCGTGCCGGCGGTTCACTTGACCCCTGACCGCCGGATGGGGTCTACTGCGCACCGCAGTTCAAGTTCCCGTTTCCTGGTCGGCTGGGCAGGCCACGCGCCGTTCCGGCCGCCGATTGATGTCACGCAAACGAGACGTTGGAGCACTATGCTATCACTCTTGGCGATGTGTGCCGCCCGCGCTGAAAATTCGGCATAGATGTACCCTGCCCTGCGGGGTGCGATGCGGGCTGTCGCGAGCGTAGCGCCGAGATAGGAGCAACCCGTATCGCCAGCTACGCCTTCGCAATGAACAGAAGGAGTGGATATGATGTCCGAGCTATCCGGTATTCCGACTGCGCAGATGTTTTCCGACGCCTACTCCTACACCCTTGACGCCTGGCAGCGTTCGATCCTGTATCTCGACGTCATGCGCCGGCGTGGCGAGCAGTACGAGGAGCATGCGGCAAGCCGCGTGCCGCATGTGCTTGACTACGATGCCGATCTCGTCTGCGACGGCCGCGAACTGCCGAGGCCGGTCAACTACGGACTGGTCCGCATCATTGCCCCCGAAGGCGTCACGATCGATCCGTCGAAGCGTCCCTTCGTCGTGGTCGATCCGCGGGCAGGGCATGGCCCGGGCATCGGCGGTTTCAAGGCTGACAGCGAGATCGGCGTGGCGATGAAGGCCGGGCATCCCTGCTATTTCATCGGGTTCCTGCCCGAACCCATGCCGGGCCAGACGATCGAGGACATCGCGCGGGCGGAGGCCGTGTTCCTGGAGACGGTGATCGAACACCATCCCGAGGCCGACGGCAAGCCGTGCGTCATCGGCAATTGCCAGGCGGGCTGGGCCATGATGATGCTGGCCGCGATGCGGCCCGAACTCTTTGGTCCGATCATCATCGCCGGCGCTCCCCTTTCCTATTGGGCGGGCGTGCACGGGCAGTATCCGATGCGCTACTCCGGCGGCCTGCTCGGTGGCAGCTGGCTGACGGCGCTGACCGGCGATCTCGGCGCGGGCAAGTTCGACGGCGCCTGGCTGGTGCAGAACTTCGAAAACCAGAACCCGGCCAATACGCTCTGGACGAAGCAGTATAACCTCTATTCCAAGGTCGATACCGAGGCCGAGCGCTATCTCGGCTTCGAGCGCTGGTGGGGTGGGCACGTCATGCTCAACGCCGAGGAGATCCAGTTCATCGTCGATGAGCTCTTCATCGGCAACAGGCTCGCCTCGGGCGAGATCCGCACGACCGACGGAACGGCGATCGACCTGCGCACGATCCGCTCCCCGATCGTGGTGTTCTGCTCCAAGGGCGACAACATCACCCCGCCGCAGCAGGCGCTGGACTGGATCCTCGATCTGTACGACAGCGTCGACGAAATCCGTTCGCTCGGCCAGACCATCGTCTACGTCGTCCATGAGACGGTCGGGCACCTGGGGATTTTCGTGTCCGCCGGCGTGGCGCGGAAGGAACATGACGAGTTCGCCTCCAACATCGACCTGATCGACGTGCTGCCGCCGGGTCTCTACGAGGCGGTCCTGGAGCCCACCGGAGAGGCGGTGGAGCATCCGGAACTCGTCTCGGGCCAATGGATCATGCGCTGCGAGACCCGCACGCTGGACGATATCCGCGCGCTTGGCGGCAACGACATCGAGGACGAGCGCAGCTTCGAGGCCGCCGCCCGTCTCTCCGAAATCAACCTCTCGCTCTATCGGGCCTTCCTCCAGCCGGCGGTCAGGGCCACAGTCAATCCGGCCATGGCCGAAGCGATGCGGCGGCTGCACCCGCTCCGGCTGTCCTACGAATGGTTCGGCTCGTCCAACCCGTTCATGGCCTGGATCGAGAATGCGGCTACGAGTGTACGTGACGACCGGCACCAGACCGCGCCGGACAATCCGTTCATCGCCGTGCAGGAGCAGGTCTCGACCCGGATCGTCGAAGCGCTGGAAGGCTGGCGCAAGATGACGGAGGCGATGGCGGAGGAGACCTTCCGGATCACCTATGGCGCCCCGGCGGTTCAGGCGGCGCTCGGCATCGACCCGACATCGAATACCCCGCCCCGCAAGGCGCCGAAGAGCCTGCTGACGAAGGCGCTGATCGAGGTGAAGACGGAAGCGCTGAAGGCCAGGCTCGCCGAGGGCGGACTGGTGGAAGGGCTGGTCCGTTCGCTGCTGTATGTCGGCATGGCCCGTGGCAGCGCGGACGAGCGCGGTTTCGAAGCCATCCGCCGGGTCCGGCGCGAACACGCGAGCGCAACGCAGATGAAGCTTGCGGAATTCAAGGCGCTTGTGAGGGAACAGTACTATATGCTGCTCATCGACGAGGCGGGGGCTCTCGCCGCCATCCCGAAACTGCTTCCGCAAGACGCGGGCCAGCGCCGCGCCGCCTTCGATGTCCTGCGCGGCGTGCTGGAATCGTCCAGCTCTTTGGGCGATGCTGCAGAGGGACGCCTTCAGCGCTTGGCCGAGTTGTTCGATCTTGGAGGGAGCGGCCCGGGCAGCGTCCCGAAACCTGTCGCCGTCCGCGGCAACACGCGTGCCCGCAGCGCATATTGATCACCAGCCGGAGCTTCGCCATTGACCGAACCGAACGTGACCAGAGCCGCACCGTCGAAATACGACCGCCTGATCGGCGCGGCGCAGGAGGCGCCCCCGGCCGTCACCGTCGTCGCCCATCCATGCGACGAGACCTCGCTGCGCGGCGCGCTGGAAGCGGCGGACATGGGCCTGATCGTTCCGGTCCTGGTGGGACCGGAAGCAAAAATCCGCAAGGTGGCGGCCGAGAACGGCCTCGAACTGGGCGGACACGAGATCGTCGACGCCCCGCACAGCCATGCCGCGGCCGCCCAGGCGGTCGCCCTGATCCGCGAGGGCAAGGGCGACCTCTTGATGAAGGGCAGCCTGCATACCGACGAACTGATGCGCGAGGTCGCAGCCTCGGCCACGGGCCTGCGCACCGAACGTCGCATCAGCCACGTGTTCGTCATGGACGTGCCGGGCCACGCCGAAACGCTCTTCATCACCGATGCGGCGATCAACATCTTTCCCGACCTCGATGCCAAGCGCGACATCGTCCAGAACGCGATCGATCTCTGGGTCACAATCGGGCTTGGCGAGCCGCGCGTGGCGATCGTGTCCGCGGTCGAGACGGTGACGACGAAGATTCCCTCCACCATCGATGCGGCAGCGCTGTGCAAGATGGCCGAGCGTGGCCAGATCACCGGCGGCATGCTCGACGGCCCGCTCGCCTTCGACAACGCCATCAGCCCGGAAGCCGCCGAGATCAAGGGGCTGACGTCGCCGGTTGCCGGCCGGGCGCAGATCATCGTGGTGCCCGACCTCGAGGCCGGGAACATGCTGGCCAAGAACCTGACCTTCCTCTCCCATGCCGACGCGGCCGGAATCGTGCTCGGCGCGCGCGTGCCGATCGTCCTGACCTCGCGCGCGGATTCGGTCCGAAGCCGGCTCGCCTCCTGTGCTGTGGCCGCGCTCTACGCCGCCCGGCGGCGGCGGCAAGTGGCGGCCTGACGCATGGACGCCATCCTTGTCGTCAACGCCGGCTCTTCGAGCCTCAAGTTCCAGATTTTCGGCATTGCCGACGGCCGGTTGTCACGGAAGGTGCGCGGCCAGATGGACGGCATCGGGACCCGCCCGCGCCTGTTCGCCAGTACCGCCGAGGGTGAGGTGCTGGTCGACAGGTCGTTTCCCGCGGATGCGGTCAAGGACCTGCCGGCGGCGATTGCCGAGACCCGCGCCTGGCTGCAGTCGCTGGGCGGTTTCTCTCTGAGCGCCATCGGCCACCGCGTCGTCCATGGCGGGCCGGACTATGCGAAGCCGATCCTGATCGACCACGACGTACTGGACAGGCTCGCGACTTTCCAGGAACTCGCACCGCTGCACCAGCCGAACAACCTGGCGCCGATCCGCCTCGCCATGGAGATCGCGCCCGGTGTTCCGCAGGTTGCCTGCTTCGACACGGCCTTCCATCGCGGCCATGCCCCGCATACGGATTGCTATGCCCTGCCGTGGGAGTACTACGAGCACGGCGTCCGGCGATACGGTTTCCACGGCCTGTCCTACGAGTACATCGCCGAGCGTCTCGCCGAGGTCGCGCCCGGTGTGGCGGGCGGACGCGTCATTGTCGCCCACCTCGGAAGCGGCGCGTCGATGTGCGCCATGAAGGGCGGCCGCAGTATCGAGACGACGATGGGGTTCACCGCGCTGGACGGCCTGCCGATGGGGACGCGACCGGGGCAGATGGACCCGGGCGTGGTGCTCTACCTGATCGATCACAAGGGCATGAGCGTCGCAGCGGTGACGGATCTGCTCTACCGGTCGTCCGGGCTGAAGGGGCTGTCCGGCGTCTCGGCCGACATGCGCGACCTCCTCGAAAGCGAGGAGCCGCACGCAGCCTTCGCCATCGATCACTTCATCCATCGTTGCGGGCTGAGTGCAGGCCTGCTGGCCGCCGCACTCGGCGGCCTGGACGCCTTCGTCTTCACCGCCGGCGTCGGCGAGAACTCGGCACCGATCCGCGCCCGCATCGCCGAACGCCTCGCATGGCTCGGCGCCGACCTCGATCCGGCGGCAAACGCGGCCGGAGCGGCGCTCGTCTCCACGCCGTCGAGCAAGGTCGCGCTCTACGTGCTGCCGACGGATGAGGAACTGATGATCGCCCGCCACACGCTCACGCTCATCGCCAGACCCTGAAACCCGAGGCAATGGAGAAGCAGCCATGTCCCTTCCGGTCGTTAGTGCACAGCTTCTCAAGGGAAAGAAGGGACTTGTGGTCGGCATCGCCAACGATCGGTCGATCGCCTGGGGCTGCGCGCGGGCTTTCCGCGCCTTCGGCGCCGAGCTGGCGGTGACCTACCTCAACGACAAGGCGAAACCCCATGTCGAACCGCTCGCCCGGGAACTGGAAGCGCCGATCTTCATGCCGATGGACATGGCCGTGCCGGGTCAGCTCGAAGCGGTGTTCGAGACGATCTTCAGCCAATGGGGCGAACTGGACTTTCTCGTCCACTCCATCGCCTATTCGCCGAAGGAGGCGCTCGGCGGTCGCGTTGTCGACGTGTCGCGCGAGGGGTTCGCCCAGACGATGGAGATCTCCTGCTGGTCGTTCATCCGCATGGCCCACCTTGCCGAACCACTGATGAAGAACGGCGGCACGCTCTTCACCATGACCTACCACGGCTCCCAGATGGTCGTCGAAAACTACAATATCATGGGCGTCGCCAAGGCGGCCCTCGAGAGCGCGGTGCGCTATCTCGCCGCCGAACTCGGGCCGAAGGGCATTCGCGTGCACGCGATCTCGCCCGGCGCGCTCGCGACGCGGGCGGCGTCGGGCATACCGGAGTTCGACGAATTGCTGGAGAAGACGCGGACCAAGGCGCCGGCGCGGGAACTGGTCAAGGTCGACGACGTCGGCGTCGCCACCGCATTTCTCGCCCATGACGCCGCCCGGCTGATCACCGGTCAGGTGCTCTACGTGGACGGCGGCTACCACATCGTCGACTGACGCCGGGTGGGCTCCCCCGTCACCGCTTCTCCTTCTGCCGCCCGAACGAGCGGCGCTGACGCCTGTTTCGGGACAGTCCGCCGGCGCGCGTGATCGATTGCGATCAAGCGGCAACGCTCTATTCTCTGAGGTGACGCCGCCGGCGGAATTGCGACAGGATTAAGTTGCGGGCGGATCGATCAGGAGGACGCGGTTCGCGAAGGCGGCCTGACGTCAGAGGAGGAAACAATGCCAGAGGCTTCCCAGCCACACCCCCGCGGCGGCCTGTATTTCGAGGATTTCGTCGTCGGCGCCACCATTGCGCACCGGTTGACGCGCACGGTCACCCAGATGGACAACATGCTGTTCTCCAACATGACCCTCAATCCCCAACCGCTGCATATCGATGCGCATTTCTGCGCCACGGAGACGGAATGGGGACGGCCGCTCGTCAATTCCCTGTTCACGCTCGGCCTGATGATCGGCATCTCCGTCAACGACACGACGGTCGGCACCACCATCGCCAATCTCGGCATGACGGACGTGACGTTTCCCGCCCCCCTGTTCGAGGGCGACACGGTCAACGTCGCGACCGAGATCGCGGGCAAGCGCGAATCGAAATCGCGGCCGAATGCCGGGATCGTCGAGTTCCTGCACCGTGCCTACAAGCAGGACGGCACGCTGGTCTGCGAATGCCGCCGCCAGGCCTTCATGCTGAAGAGGAACACGTGATGCGTTCGCTGCTGTTCGTCCCCGGCGACAGTGCCCGGAAACTGGAGAAGGCGCTGACCTCGAAAGCCGATGCCCTGCTGATCGACCTGGAGGATTCCGTCTCGCTCGAGGCAAAGGACGAGGCCCGGTCGATCACCTCGGAATTCCTGCAAGAGAATGTCGCCGGCAGCGGCAGGCCGCGTCTCTATGTGCGCATCAACGGACTGTCGACCGGCCTTGCCGAAGCGGATCTCGATCGGATCATGCCTGCGGCGCCCGATGGAGTCGTGCTGCCCAAGGCGGTCGGCGGGGCCGACGTGGCCGCGCTTGCAGCCCTTCTATCGAGGCGCGAGGCCGGGGGTGCGCGGGCTGCGACCCGCATCCTCGCAATCGCAACCGAAAACGCCGCCGGCGTCTTCGCCCTCGGGACCTTTTCCGGCAGCAGTGACCGGCTGGTCGGTCTTGCCTGGGGCGGAGAGGATCTTTCGGCCGACCTCGGCGCTGCCTCCAACCGTACGGACAGCGGCGCCTATGCCGATCCCTACAGGCTGGCACGGACGCTGACTCTCCTGGGCGCTGCATCGGCCGGGGTTGCCGCCATCGATGCAGTCTATACCAATTTCCGGGACATGGCAGGGCTGGAGGCGGAATGCTTTGAGGCGCGGCGCGACGGTTTCGTCGGCAAGATGGCGATACATCCCGCGCAGGTCCCGATCATAAACGCGGCCTTCGCGCCGACGACTGAGGAAATCGCAAGGGCCAGGGCCGTCGTCGCCGCATTTGCCGACAATCCGGGCGCGGGCGTCGTCGGTGTCGATGGCGAGATGCTCGACCGCCCGCACCTGCTGCGGGCCGAGCGCCTGCTCGCCCGCGCCGGCGAGGTGGTCTGAGCGGTCGTGCGACATGGCAGCAGGCGGGGTCGTGCCCCTGCCCCTGCCCTGTTCCGCCTTCAACGCGCGAAGACGCTGTCGAAATCCTTGAAGCCCTTGACCTCGATCGGGTTGCCGCTCGGGTCGAAGAAGAACATCGTCCGCTGCTCGCCCGGTTCGCCCTCGAAACGGACGACCGGGGGGATGTCGAAGGCGATGCCGCCCGCTTCGAGCCGCGCGGCCAGAGCGAACCAGTCGTCGAGCGGCAGGACGACGCCGAGATGCGGCATCATCACCATATGGTCGCCGACCCTGCCCGTGCGGGTCACTTCGAAGGGCTTGCCGAGATGCAGCGAGATCTGGTGGCCGAAGAAATCGAAATCGACCCAGGTGTCGGTCGAGCGGCCCTCGGCGCAGCCGAGGACGCCGCGATAGAAGCGGCGCGCCTCGTCGAGATCGGTGACGTGGTAGGCGAGATGGAAGAGTGAGCGCATCGGTTCTCCTTGATACCTGTCTACGAGGACGATTTCAGCGCGGCCCTTGCCGGCCTCTGCTGCTTATCACGATAGCGTTGCGTCCGGAGGTTTCTCCGTCATGCCGGCGATGGCGTCTGCGAGCGCGCGCCGTCCGTCGATCAGCAGGTCTTCGGCCTCTTCCTGCGAGACGGCGGCGAAGCGGACCCTTCGCCCGCTTGGCGTCTGCGCAAGCCGCGGCAGGTCGACCGAGGCGACCGTGGCGATCTTCGGATAGCCGCCTGTTGTCTGTCGCTCGGCCATCAGCACGATCGGTCGACCGGAGGCCGGCACCTGGATGGATCCCGCCAAGGTGCCGTCGGAGACGATGTCGTGACCGCGCGCGGCCGGCAGCAGTGGTCCGTCGAGGATCTGCGCCATGCGGTCGCGACTGGGCGAGACGATGAAGGGCTCGTCGAGAAAGGTGCGCCAGACGGATCGATCGAAATAGTCGTCCTGCGGACCCGGAACGACGCGGATCGGGCCGCGGACCTGTTGCCAGAACCGGCGAAACGCCAGAAGCGGCGCGGCCTTCGCTATGCCCAGCGGCAGACGATCGTTCGCAGCGAGCCGCCGGCCTTCCAGGCCGCCGAGTCCGGAGCGAAGATGCGTCGCCCTGGAGCCCAGCACCGGCGGCGTATCGATGCCGCCCGAGAATGCGAGATAGCCCCACACCGCATCCCGCATGGCGCCGATCGTCAGCTTCCGGCCCGGCAGAAGATGATGGCTCTCCCATGGAAAGGCGGCGACGCCGTCGATCCGGATGTCGACCGCGCCGCCGGCGACGGCGAACCGAACCGGCTCCGTCACCTCGAAGACGCCGCCGCTGCCGGCGAATTCGAGAACGGCACAGTCGGGCCCGTTGCCGGCGAGCGCATTGGCGATGTCCATGGACGGGCCGTCCATCGGACCCGAGCCGGACACGCCGGCATGCAGCAGGCCGCTTCGACCGCGATCCTGCACCGTCACCATCGGGCCGGCCTGTCCGATCAGAAGAACCGTCATGCGGGTTCGGGCTCCACCGCAGTCTTGCCGGCCGCGACCGCTGCGTCGAGTGCGGCGGCTTCCTCGGGTCCGATCGGCCGGAAGCGCACCCGGTCGCCGGCGCCGAGCAGGAACGGCTTGCTGCGTTCGGGGTCGAAGAGCCTGAGCGGCGTGCGACCGATGTAGCGCCAGCCGCTGGGACCGGGGACGGAATTGATGCTGGCCTGGCGACCGCCGATGCCGATCGAGCCCGCCTCGATCCGCTGGCGCGGCGTGGCAAGCCGCGGCGTATGGAGGATCTCCGGCAGTCCGCCGAGATAGGCAAAGCCCGGCGCGAAGCCGATCATGTAGACCCGGTATTCGGCCGCGGCGTGGATCGCCACGAGTTCTTCGACGCCCAGGTCCTTCATCTCGGCGAGCGCGGCAAGGTCGAGGCCGGCCTCGCCGCCGTAGACGACCGGAACGACGAAGCGCCGGGCGGGCCGGCTGCCGGGCAGGGCTGCCCGCAATCGTGCCTCCAGTTCCGACCTCAGCGCCTGTGCCCGTCGGATGGAAGGATCGTAGAGAACGAGAAGCGAGCGATAGGTCGGCACCATTTCCGTGATTGCATCCACCGGCCGCTCGGTCAGATCAGCGGCCAGGGCGATCACGCGCGCGTTGACGTCCTCGTCGATCTCGTCGGACAACTCGATCGAAAGGGCGCTGTCGCCACAGGCGACGATGCGTGGATACGTCACCGACATTGCGTCATGCGTCCTTCAGATCATCCTTGCCCAGAGGGCGTTCCGCGTCATGCCGGTCGCCTGGTGTTTGAAGACGGACTTGGCATTTGAGCACGCCGACTGTATCTCAAGCTATCGGATCATAAGGGGTGGGGTTCGTTCGACGCAACACGTTGCGCAAGGTTACATGCCATCCGTGACGCCCATCGAAAACAGAAACGCTGCGAGACCATGACGACCGTCGACCTGAATTGCGACATGGGAGAAAGCTTCGGCGCCTACCGGATCGGCGACGATGCGGCCATGATGGAACTGGTCACCACCGCCAACATCGCTTGCGGCTTCCATGCCGGCGATCCTGTCGTCATGCGCGACACGATCCTCGCAGCCAAGGCGCGCGGCGTGTCGATCGGTGCACACCCGTCATTCATGGATCTCTACGGATTCGGACGCCGGCGCATCACCGGCGAGCGGCCGGAGGACGTCGAGGCGCAGCTCGTCTACCAGATCGCCGCGATCCAGGGCATGGCGACTGCGGCCGGCTGGCCGATCACCCATGTCAAGCCGCACGGCGCGCTCGCAAACATGGCAGCCGAAGACGCCACCCTTGCCACCGTCTGCGCCAGGGCCATCAAGGCCGTTGATCCCGGACTGGTGTTCGTGGCGCTCCCCTATTCGCAGGCGATGCGGGCTGCCGAGGCGGCCGGGCTCGCGGTCGCCTGCGAGGTCTATGCGGACCGGCGCTATGACGACGACGGCATGCTGGCCTCCCGGCAGAGGGAAGGTGCCGTCATTCACGACCTGCAACAGAGCGTGGACCAGGTGCTGTCCATGGTGCTGGACGGGTGCATCCCGACGATCGGCGGCAAGAAACTGCCGGTCGAGGCCGCGACTATCTGCATCCATGGGGATACGCCCGGCGCCGTCGGCGTGGCGCGCGCCCTTCGCGAAGCCCTTGCTGCCGCCGGGATCGAATTCTCCGCGTTCAAGAAGCCCGATCTCCAATAGAGGAAATGCGCGTGACCCGTATCGTCTACCTGAACGGCGCCTGGATCCCCGAAGCAGACGCCAGGATCTCCATCTTCGACCGCGGATTCCTCTTTGCGGATGCGATCTACGAAGTGACGGCGGTGATCGGCGGCAAGCTCATCGAATATGCCGGGCATGCGGCCCGCCTGCAGCGGTCGACGGAGGAGCTGGCCATGCCGTGTCCCCTCAGCCCCGAGGCGCTTCTGGCTGTGCATCGCGAGATCGTTCGCCGCAACGACCTGCAGGAAGGACTGATCTATCTGCAGATCTCGCGCGGGGCTGCCGACCGCGACTTTGCCTATCCGCAGGATGCGGCGCCGACGCTGGTCCTGTTCACGCAGGCCAAGGCCGTTGTCGACAATCCCAAGGTGAAGACGGGAATATCGGTGGCGATGCAGCCCGATCTGCGCTGGGCCCGGCGGGACATCAAGACGGTGCAACTGCTCTATCCCTCCATGGCCAAGATGGAGGCCGCAAGGCTCGGCGCGGACGATGCCTGGCTCGTCGAGGACGGCTTCGTCACCGAGGCGACGTCCGCGAGCGCCCATATCGTGACGAAGGACGGCACGCTCGTCACCCGGCAACTGTCGCAGGCGATCCTCCACGGCATCACCCGGGCCAGCACGCTGGACTTGGCGCGACGGGCCGGCATTCCCGTCGACGTGCGCCCGTTCACACCGAAGGAGGCCATGGACGCGGCGGAGGCCTTCATCACCTCGGCCACGAGCTTCGTGCTTCCGGTGACCAAGATCGACGGCCAGCCCGTCGGCAGCGGCGTCCCGGGTCCGGTCTCCGCCCGGTTGCGCGAACTCTACATCGCCGAGAAACTCGCCAGCGCCATCTGAGGGCCGACGTCATCCTCTGGCCGGCCGGCACACCTTCGCTTGCCGTCGCCGGCACGACGCCGATCAGCCTGAAGACCGGCCCGACGCTCCGAGAACGCCATTGAAGTTGCGAATGGACGGTGAATTGTGTGGCCTAGCGCAAGCAAGCCGGTGATATCCGCCCGTCCGCACCTTTCCATCGCGGCCGCAACCCGTTATGGGCTGTCACAAAACTGTCATATATGGGAAAACGATCGTGCTGAGCTGGTTTCGCGCCCTGATGCCCCGGGAAGACCGCTTCTTCGACCTCTTCGACGCACACGCGCTGACGGTGGTCGAGGCGGCGGAGGCGCTTGAGAAGGTTCTGGCGGGCGGTCCGGCGCTGGAACAGCACTGCAGCCGGATCGTCGAACTGGAAGACAAGGCCGACCGCATCACGGCCGACGTGCTGCTTGCCGTGCGCAAGAGCTTCATCACCCCCTTCGATCGCGGCGACATCAAGGACCTGATCCAATCGCTCGACGACGCAATCGACATGATGCACAAGGTGGTCAAGACGATCCGCCTGTTCGAGCAGAAGAGTTTCGACCCCGGCATGCAGGAAATGGGCGCGATCGTCGTGAAGGCCGCCCGCCTCGTGGCCGAGGCCGTGCCGCTGCTCCACAAGATCGGCACCAACGCGACGCGTCTGAATTCGATCGCCGAGGAGGTGATGCGCATCGAGGGCCGCGCAGACGAATTGCACGAGAAGGGCCTGAAGGACCTGTTCCAGCGCCATGGCGCCTCCAATCCGATGGCCTACATGATCGGCAGCGAGCTCTATGGCGAACTGGAGAAGGTGGTCGACCGCTTCGAGGACGTGGCGAACGAAATCAGCGGCATCGTGATCGAGAACGTCTGATGGACGCGACGCTTGCCTTTCCGCTGCTGGTGGCGCTCATCGGCATCGCGCTCCTGTTCGATTTCCTGAACGGGTTGCACGACGCGGCGAACTCGATCGCCACGATCGTCTCGACGCGGGTGCTGCGGCCGCAATTTGCGGTGATGTGGGCCGCGTTCTTCAATTTCATCGCTTTCCTGTTCTTCGGCCTGCATGTGGCCGAGACGATCGGCAGGGGGATCATCGATCCGGCAATCATTTCGCCGGCGGTGATCTTTGCGGCACTCATGGGCGCGATCATCTGGAATGTCGTCACCTGGCTGTTCGGAATTCCCTCCAGTTCCTCGCATGCGCTGATCGGCGGGCTCGTTGGCGCGGGGCTGGCACGGAGCGGCTTCGATTCGATCGTGCTCTCTGGCGTGCTGAAGACGGTAGGTGCCATCTTCATGTCGCCGGCCATCGGCTTTTTCCTTGCGCTGATGCTGGTCCTGATCGTTTCCTGGGTCTGCGTGCGGCAGACGCCGTTCGCCGTCGACAAGGCTTTCCGCGGGCTGCAGTTCATTTCCGCCTCGCTCTATTCTCTCGGCCATGGCGGCAACGATGCGCAGAAGACCATGGGTATCATCGCGGTTCTTCTCTATTCGCAGGGCCACCTCGGTTCGGAATTCTACGTCCCATTCTGGGTCGTCATCACCTGCCAGGCGGCAATCGCGCTGGGCACTCTCTTCGGCGGGTGGCGCATCGTCCACACGATGGGCTCGAAGATCACCCGGCTCAACCCGATGCAGGGCTTCTGCGCGGAGACGGGCGGTGCGATCACACTGTTCGCAGCCACCTGGCTCGGCATTCCTGTCTCGACCACGCACACCATCACCGGCGCGATCATCGGCGTCGGCGCGGCGCGGCGCGTCTCGGCGGTGCGCTGGGGGCTTGCGGGCAATATCGTGATCGCGTGGTTCGTGACCCTGCCGGCGGCGGCCCTCGTGTCGGCATTGACCTATTGGGCCGTCAACCTCTTTGGTGGCCACTGAAGCCGGCTCGTCGATTTCCAATCACGACGCTTGCCAGTCTCCGGCTTTGCGTGCACCCTCCCTTGCGGATGAGGATTCGCGGCTGCTTTTCGGGGGACGAGCATGGCAGGCGGAATGATGCGGGTGACCGCCCTTCTCAGCGTGAGTTTTGCTCTGACGAATGCCGCGGTCGCGCAGGAGAGCAGCGCCGACCTGGCGAAGAAGCTGTCCAATCCCGTCGCGTCGATGATCAGCGTACCGTTCCAGTTCAACTACGACCGTGGCTTCGGTCCGGAAGACGGGAACCGGGAGACGCTGAACATCCAGCCTGTCGTCCCCATATCGCTGAACGATGATTGGAACCTCATCTCCCGGACCATCATGCCGGTCATCTGGCAGGATGACATTGCCGGTCCGTCGGGCCACCAGTTCGGGCTCGGCGATATCACCCAGAGCCTGTTCTTCTCTCCCAAGCAACCCGGACCCGGCGGATTGATCTGGGGCCTCGGCCCGGTATTCCTGATCCCGACCGCCACGGACGATCTCACCGGCAGCGGCAAATGGGGCGCCGGCCCGACCGGCGTGGCGCTGAAGCAGGACGGTCCCTGGACCTATGGGCTTCTGGCCAACCATATCTGGTCGTTTGCCGGTCAGGATGACCGCACGGACGTCAATTCGACCTTCCTGCAGCCCTTCCTGTCCTACACGACCCACGATGCGTGGACGTTCACCCTCAACACCGAATCCACCTACGACTGGGAGGGCGACCAGTGGTCGGTTCCCGTCAATGTCATGGTCGGAAAACTGGTGAAATTCGATCGGCAGCCGGTGAGTTTCACGGCCGGCCTGCGCTACTGGGCCGACGCGCCGGAAAACGGCCCGGAAGGCCTCGGCTTCCGCTTCGTGGTGACGTTTCTTTTTCCGCAGTAGAGACACGCCGGCCCGGTCATGCCGGCGTCCGTGGGTACTCCGCCACCGCATGGGTCTGCCTTGGAGGGACCATCTATCTTTATTCCGCTGCTTGATGAATAATAAACGAACAATCCCGTCATTCCTTGTACTGCCTTGCGGTTCAAGCTATGCGTGCATCCGATACCGTGCCGATGGGTCTGCAGACCCGGATATCGCCGTTGGGCGATTGGATTTCTCGAGACTGAAGCAGGGAGGGCCGAGGTCATGGGTGCCGACAGGTTTTCGTGTCAATTGCGTTCCGGTCTTGCCGTCGCCCTGTTGCTGGGTCTTGCCGGGGGTTTCCAACCGGCAGGCCGGGCGCTGGCGCAGGAGCAGACGGCGGCCGCATCCGCCGCGACCGGACAGGATGGCGACGAGCAGCCGGATCTTCTGACAGAAGACGAACTCGAGGTTCTGGTTGCGCGCGTTGCGCTCTATCCGGACGAACTGGTCGCCCTCGTCAGCTCCGCCTCGCTCTATCCGCTGCAGATCGTCGAGGCCGAGCGGTTCCTGCAGCAGAAGGCAAAGGACAAGGACCTGCAGCCGAAAGACAGCTGGGACAGCAGCATCATTTCGCTGCTCAACTATCCTGATATCGTCAAGATGATGAGCGAGGACCTCGACTGGACCCAGGCGCTCGGTAGCGCGCTGGCCTACCAGCAGAAGGACGTGCTCATGGCCATCCAGACGCTGCGCGACAAGGCCGTCGCCGACGGTGTCATCAAGACGGACGACAAGGTGCAGATCGTCAACCAGGGCGACAACGTGGTGATCCAGCCGGCCGACCCGGAGAAGGTGTATGTGCCGCGATACGAGCCGGAGATGCTCTATGAGCCCGGCTACGTGCCCGCCCCCATCACCTACTACGACGATCCCTACCCCAGCTACTACTATCCGTCCGCCCCCTATTTCGCAGCCGCCATCACCGGTGGCGCGATCTGGGCTGCGACGGTGGACTGGGACGACTGGGGCGTGTGGGGCGGCCGCTGGGACGGCGACGTCGACATCGATTGCGACAAGTGCTTCAACGACATCGACATCGATCGCGACAAGTTCAAGATGAACGACGTCGACTGGAAGAACGTCGACCGTTCGAAGATCAAGTTCGACAAGAACCAGTTTACCAATGTCGATCGCGACAGGCTCAAGAACGAGTTCAAGGGCAACCGCGACAACAACATCGCGAACCGTGCGAAGGAGGTGCGCCGCAACGGCGACGGCCGGATCGCCAACCGGGGCGGGAAGATCTCGGTCGACGATGTTCGCAAGAGCAAGGTGGATGCCGATCGCGCCCGCCAGCGGGCCGGCAACATCGACCGAGGCAACATCGATCGCGGCGGACAGGCGGCTGCCGCGCGCAGGGATGGCGGGAACGTCGCCAATCGCGCGGGCAGTTCCGCCGCTGCCAAGAAGGTGACCGGCGCCAAGTCGCAGAACATCAACCGCAAGGCGAACAAGCCGCGGCCCGGCGGGCAGGCGCAGAAGCGCTCCGGCGGAAAGCCGTCGGCGCTCGGCAAGGTGGGTAACGGCAAGAAGACGCAGTTTGCATCGCAGCGCGGGCGGCAATCCATGAGTGGCGGCGGCGGCCATCGCCGGCCGCAGGCCTCGGGCGGCCGCCGGGGTGGCGGTGGCGGTCATCATGGCGGCGGAAGGTCCCGCGGCGGCGGTGGCGGTCACAGGCGCTGAGACGAACCGGTCGGGAGGCGAAGATGAGAAAAATTGCTTTTGACAGGCTGGTACGCTCGCTCACCGGAGCGATCCTTATCGGTGGCGCAATGCTGCAGGTTCCGGCGATGGCCGCGGACGAGCCGGACGACACGCCGCTCACGGAATTCCTGTCGGAGAAGGATCCGCCCGGCTTCGACACCCCGGAAAAGGCGGTGGAGGCCTTCAAGTTTGCCGTGACGGATGGCGGGTTCGACCAACTGGCGGAACTTCTGGGTCTCGATCCGGCCAAGGCCAAGACAAGCGGCGACGCGATGGACACGTTTGCCGACATCCAGGCCGGCGTGCAGGAGAAGGTGGTCGTCGTCGATGAGGGCGCTGACAAGATCCTCGAGATCGGCAACATCCTCTGGCCCCTTCCCTTCCCGATCGTCCGCCACGACGACGGCAAGTGGGCCTTCGATACGCTTGCCGGCCTCGACGAGATTGCCGACCGGCACGTGGGCGAGAACGAACTGGAGACGATCGACACGTTGAAGGCCTATGTCGATGCCCAGGAGGACTATGCCTCGCAGGATCGGGACGGCGACGGGGTGCTCGAATATGCCCAGAAGCTGATCAGCAGCGAGGGCGCGCACGACGGGCTCTACTGGCCGGCCGAGCAGGGTGACGCCGAGCAGAGCCCGGCCGGCCCGGCGCTCGCCGATGGCGATGCGTTCGAGAAGGCAAAGGCCGGCGAAGGCTATCACGGCTACCGCTACCGCATCCTCGGCGGACAGGGCGACAATATCGCCGGCGGCAAGTACGACTATGTCATCAACGGCAACATGATCGCCGGTCACGGCGTGGTGGCCTGGCCCGTCCGGTACGGCATCACCGGCGTGAAGACCTTCCTCGTCAACAAGAACGGGATCATCTACGAGGCCGACCTCGGCGAGAATACGCCGGAGATTGCCTCACGGATCCGCACCTTCAACCCGAACGACGAATGGGACATCGTCCAGGAATGACAGTCGGCTCGGGCGCTGCGCGATGCAGCGCAGGCTGGGCTCAGACCTGGCGTGCCAGGTCGGCGAGGTAGGTGTTCTCCGCCCGCGAACCCGCATAGGCGGCAGGGTCGATCTCGGCGAAGATCAGGGCCTCCCCTTCTGCCGGCGCTTGCGCCAGCAGGCTGCCGTCGGGTGCCGCGATGCGCGACAGGCCGGCATAGCCAAACAGGGCGTCGGCGCCGCAATGATTGACATAGGCGACGAAGACCTGGTTTTCGAAGGCGCGCACTTGGATCATCTTCTCGGCGACGAAGGTGCCCGAGGCGCTCTTCGGAAGCGCCGTCGGCACGACGACGAGGTCGACGCCGGAAAGCGCCAGCCGGCGGACGTTCTCCGGGAACTCGACGTCGTAGCAGATCAGCATGCCGAGATTGAGCCCGCAGAGCTTGACCTGCACCGAGGATGGAACGTCGGGGCGAAACCACTGCCGCTCGTAGTCGCCGTAGAGATGGGACTTGCGGTAGACGGCGTTCGTCCCGATGCCGTCGGTGAAAAGGGCGCTGTTATAGACGTCGTCGCCGTCGCGCTCGGCAAAGCCTGCGATGATCGCAAGGCCGCTTTTGCGGGCGATCGCCGAAAGGCTGTCTGCGATCGCGCCTTCGGCCGGCGAGGCAGTCCCGGCAAAGGCGGCACCGGCGCCGTAGCCCGGCACAGCGAGTTCCGGCGCGATCAGGAGCTTCGCCCCGCCTTCGGCGGCCGCCTTCGCGGCGCTGGCGATCCGCGCGACGTTGGTATCGACGTCGCCGGGGATGGCCTGCATCTGCAGGGCTGCGATCTTCATGCACTATCCTCCCGGTTGCGGGCGCCCTGGAATATGGGGGCGTCCGGTGCATTTGCAAACCTGCCACTCCGGCACGGTTCGCTGCAAGCCGTCATCCCTTGGCAGGATCGATGGAATTGAGAAAGCGCGACACGACGTCGTCACCCTCGACGGGCTCGCTTCCCGCCATGACGGCGACGGAAAAGCCGATCAGCGAGGAGACCGGATTGTGTGTCGTGGCGCCCGCCCGCAGGTTCATCACCAGCGTGGGGCAGAGGAACAGGCCGAGACGGATCACCGTGCGCCAGTCGGCCGGCAGCATGTCGCGGGCGGCGAGCTCGGCCAGCAGCGGACGCCACAGCCGCTCGGCCTTCACCTGCAGGAGGCCGAGCCGTACGGCGCTCGGCGCCCAGTCCGTGGTGACGTCGAGCACGCCATCGGCATAGGCCGCCGTCGCCGAATAGCGCTCCGCCGCCAGCGCGGGATCGTAGAGCCAGAGCGGGTGGGCGAGGATGTTGTGGAAGGTCGTCTTGATCTCTGCCAAAAGCGTCGGCACATGCTCGCCGGCAAAAGCCGGGTCGAAGAAGGCGAGCGCGGCGCGGCCCTCCTTCTCCTGATACCAGACATTGGCATTGTGGGCGTCGCCATGGGCGGTCACCCCGCCGGCGTCGGCAAGGCTCTCCGGCTTCAGCCGCTGTACGGCGGCGTCGAAAAGTTCGCCGACAGACCTTTCATAGAACACGCCGTTGACACGGAACCGCGCCTGCGAAAACGTCTTCCAGACGAGGCTCGCGCCATCAAAGGCAAAGTGCTTGCCAACGTAGAAGCCCGCGAGACGCCCGCCGGGGTAATGGCCTTCGGGGAGTTCCACCAGCCGGCCGTGGAACAGCCGGTGGACGGGCTCTGCGGCCGCCTGCTGCGGCGTCACGGGATGCAATGTCTGCCGGTAGACCGCGAGCACGGCTTCGGTCAGGCCCGTCTCGGCGGCAACGGCAAGGTCGATCCCATCGGCGTCCGGCTGCAGGTCGAGCGCGCGCAGCACGTCGGAAAAGCGGGGATCGGTGCGGCGGCGATAGACGAGGATCTGCTCGCCCGGCAGGACGGACATCAGCACCGGCTGGTCGACGGGCAGGCCGGCGCGGGCGAGGATGTCGGCGCGGTAGTATTCGCCGGTCATCGCCTCCTCGCCGTCCTCCTGATGGAACTTGAAGAAGAAGCTGCCGTCCGCCGTCTCGAAGAAGCCGTTCAGCGAGTTGAGGCTGTACTGGTCGTGATTGATCGTCAGGCCCGTGGCCTCGATCGAAAAGAGACTGCGCAGAAGCTCGACGAGCATGGCTTCTGCCACGCCGTCGCGCGCGCCGGCGAGCCGGCGGATCTCCGCAGTCCTGCTGGGGGCGATGCTCATGGGCGGGGACTCCTGTAGGCTGGCAGGCCAGGCATTTTCACCGGCCTCATTTGCTGTCTGGACGATAGCGGCTGCCGAGCGTGTAGCGGCTGCCGACATAGCTGAAGACGTTGACGGTGGCGACGACGGGGCCGCTCCAGGTCTTGCGATCGAGCACCAGGCAGCTGTCGCCCGGCTGGATATGGAGCAGGCGCGCCTCGTCTGCGCCGGCGGGCCGGGCGCTGATCAGGTGCTCCACCTCCGTCAGCGGCGTCGCGTTCTGCAGGTAGTCATAGGTGGCGGTCCGGGTGAAGTCCTGCTCGACATAGCCGGAGACGAGATCGGGGTTGACGTAGCGCTCCTCGAGCTGCACCGGCAGGTCGTTTTCGAAGTGGATGATGATGGAATGGTCCACCCGCCGCGCCGCGGCGAACTCAAAGGCGAGCAGCAGTTGCGGCGTTGGCCACTCGATGCGCTCCAGCACGACGACCTCGGCACGATGGCGGCTGCCGCGGGCGCGGATCTCGGTGGCGATGTTGCTGATCTCGATCAGCGTCGACTGCGGTTTCGGCGGGGCGACGAAGGTGCCGACACCTTGGATGCGGCGCAGGTGGCCCTCGGACGTCAGCTCCCGCAGGGCGCGGTGCACCGTCATGCGGGATACCCCGAGTGCCAAGACGAGTTCGTGTTCCGACGGCAGCCGTGTGTTTCGCGCCCACTTGCCGCTGCCGATGTTGCCGAGGACGAAATCCTTGACCTTCTCGTAGAGAGGGGACGCGGAATCGGAAAGCACGTCCATGGTCACTGTCTCCCGCATATTGTCGCTCCCGTTCAAGCCGGCTGCCGGTGTCGCCGTCAGTCGGCAATCGCCACGATGGTCTTGAGCGCGGCCGTTTTGCCCTTCAGCAGCCTTTCATAGGCGTCGGGTACCGCATCGAGCGAGGGCAGGATCTCGATCAGGCGGGCCAGCCTTTCGGCAAGCCGCGGCAGAAGCGCGACGGCATCGGGCAGTTCGCCGGCGAAGGCGTGGCAGCCGACCAGCGCGATTTCGCGCTCGACCAGAACGTTGGGGTCGAAATCGAGACGACCGTGGCTGATGCCGACGAGAGCCAGCGCCCCGCCGCCGTGCAGCAGGTCCAGCGCGGCTGCGATCGCCGCCGTGCTTCCGGTCGCATCGACCGCATGGCGCAGCCGTGCGTCGCCAAGGGCCGTGGAAACGGCCCCGGCATCGAGCGCGACGATCCGGCCGCCGGTCAATTGTGCGACCGTCTCCGCCCGGGCAGCGTTGCGGTCGGAGAGCAGGACCGGGCCGTCGTGCAGGTCGGAAAGCAGCAACGCGGTCAGGCCGCCGATCGTGCCGCAGCCGACGACGAGCACCGGTTCGCCGGCGCCGGGGGCAAGGCGGCGTACGGCGTGCAAGGCGACTGCGAGCGGCTCGGCCATCGCCGCAACCCTTGCCGGCACCGATGCTTCATGACTCACGAGCAGACGGGCGGGGAGTTGAACGGCTTCGGCAAAGCCGCCGTCGCAGACCTCGCCGACGAAGCCGAGTCTCTCGCAGACATTGCTGCGGCCACTCCGGCAGGCGGGGCATTCGCCGCACCAGAAGCGCGAATCCGCCACGACGAGGTCGCCGGCGGACAGATCGGACACCCCCTCGCCCACCGCGGTCACCCGGCCGCAGAACTCGTGGCCGGCGGTGGAGGGCCGGCGGCTGATCCACTGGCCGGTGCGGTAGTTGTGCAGGTCCGATCCGCAGATGCCCGCCGCGCGGACGTCGAGATTGACGAAGCCGGCGGGCGGGGTGCCGGGACGCTCGGCCTGCTCCACCCGCAGGTCCATGGCATCATACAGCCGGACGGCCTTCATCGCTCAGGCATCCTTCTTCAGATAGGCGTCGCGCACAGGCGATACGGCGAGCGCATGCGAGGAGAAGCCCTCGTAGAGCGCCAGGTTGTGCGAATGCCTGGCGAATTCGGGGTAGGCCGGTGCGGTGACGTAGCCGATCGAGCTGCGCTTGACGAAATCGGTCACCGACAGCGGGCCGAAGGTGCGCGCCCAGCGGCTTGTCGGCAGCACTGCGTTCGGCCCGAGCGAAAAGTTGGCGATGCTGACGGGCGTGTGCGTGCCCATCAGAATCTCCGAGGCCTCGGTGATGTGGCCGAGATGGATGAAGGGCTCGGTGGAGAGCAGTTCCAGGTGCTCCGGCGCGTAGGCGTTGACGAAGGCGTAGCTTTGCTCGATCGACGAGGTCAGCACCACGCCGCCGGTCTTGCCGGTCAGCACCGCCTTGGAGAAGGCGACGCGCTGTTCGGTCATCCGGCTCCAGTGGTCGGGAAGTGCCGCCAGCGCTTGTTCTGCGACACGGCGGCTGTGGGTGACGAGATAGGCGGACGAATCCGGGCCGTGTTCCGCCTCGATCAGGAGGTCGAGGGCGGCTAGGCCGCCATGGACAGTGTCGTCGGCGAGGATCATGACCTCCGAGGGTCCGGCCGGCAGGCCGGTGTCGATGACGCCGGACAACGCGCGCTTGGCAGCGACGACCCAGGGACTGCCGGGGCCGACGATCTTCAGCGCAGGCTTCACCGTTTCGGTGCCGTAGGCGACGGCGGCGACGGCCTGGGCGCCGCCGACCTTGTAGACTGTCTCGACGCCGGCAAGTCGGGCGGCCACGAGCGTTGCCGCGTCCACCGTGCCGTCCGGCGCCGGCGGGGTGACGATCGCAAGTTCGGGCACGCCGGCGACGACCGCCGGCACCGACGTCATCATCGTGACCGACGGGAACGAGCCCTTGCCGCGCGGGACATAGAGCGCCACCGACCGGATCGGCGTGAAGCGGTCACCGGCAAAGGCGCCGGGCCGGATCTCCTTCAGCCACATCGCCTCGGGCTTCTGTTCCTCGTGGAAATGGCGGATGTTCTCGATGCCGAACTTGATGGACTCGATGACGCTGTCGTCGACTAGCTTGAAGGCCGCGTCGAATTCGGCTTCGGTCACCTTCAGATTCGCCTCAGTGACGGCAGCCTTGTCGAGATCGCGGCCGAAGCGCGCGAGTGCCGCGTCGCCTTCGGTGCGGACCGCCTCGAGGATGGGGGCGACCTTCTCGATGAAGCTCGAGATGTCGGTTTCCGAGCGGCGCAGCAGGGCGGCCTTCTCGTCGGCGGACAACTTCGGATATTCGTAGAATGACACGTCAGTCATGGTCTTGTCCTTCATGCAGGCCAGCGGGGCTGCGCCGTCATTTCGATTTGAGGAAAATGTCGAGCCCGACCAGCCGGTCGAGCACCGCGATCGCAATCGCGGCACTGGCGATGAAGACCACCGATATGGCGGCGAGGTCCGGCGTGATAATCGAGCGGATGGAATTGTAGATCTGCACCGGCAGGGTGACGCTGCGGGCATCGACCAGAAGCAGGCTGACCAGGAATTCGTTGAGCGCCAGGATAAACATCAGCAGCGAGCCGGTGATGACGCCCGGCAAGACGGCGGGCAGGGTGATGTAGAGGAAGCGCTGCAGCGGCGGCGCGCCGCAATTGGCGGCGGCGAGCTCGAGGTCGGGCGAGAGGTTGCTGGCGCTCGCCGTCACCGCCCAGATCATGAAGGGAAGGTTGATGACGCAGCAGGCGATGCCGACCGGCCAGAGCCTGCCGAGCACGCCCATGTTGCCGAACACCAGCATCATGCCGATGCCCGAGCCGATCAGCGGGATCGTGAACGGCAAAAGCAGGTAGATCTGGATGGAACGGGCGAAGCGGACCCGATACTTGGCGAGCGCGATGCCGGCGAGCGTTCCGACCGGGATCGAGACGATCGTGCAGATGGTGGCGACGATCAGCGAGCGGATGAAGGCCTGCCGTAGGTCGCTCGCCTGCGCGATCGCACCGTACCATTTCAAGGACAACCCTTCCGGCGGGAAGGTGATGATGTTGCCGGCGGTAAAGGACGCGCCGAGCACGACGATCGTCGGCGCCGACAGCATGACGAGGGCTGCGATCACGAAGGTCCAGATGACGACGGACTTGCTGCGGCTGCCGGTCATTTGCGGCCTCCGGTCATGGCGAGCGTGCCGGCGCCGAACAGCATGAAGACGAGCCCGACCAGAAGCGAGCCGACGGCGACGAGCATCAGGGACAGCGTCGCGCCCATGCCCTGGTCGGAGGTGCGGAAGAACTGGTCGTAGATGGCGTTGGCGATGAAATCCTGCGAGCCGCCGCCGAGGATGGCCGGAATGGCGAAGTCGGTCAGAGACAGGGTGACGACGACGAGACCGGCACCGACGAGGCCCGGGCGCGCAAGCGGCAGGACGACATGGCGGAAGGTGCGCAGCCAGTTGGCGCCGAGCGAGCTTGCGGCCGATTCCAGTTCGGCCGGGATCGCCGTCAGCGCCGGCGCCAGCATCAGGACGGCGAAGGGCAGCATGTATTGCACGAGGCCGAAGAGGACGGCGGGATAGTTGTAGAGAAGCCGCATCGGCGGCACGCCGACGAGGCCGAGGGCCTCGTTGACCATGCCCTGGTTGCCGAGGATGATCAGCCAGCCATAGGCGCGCACCACCTGGCCGATGAAGAAGGGCAGGAACAGCGCCACCAGCAGGAACTTGCGCAGGGCCGAGGACGGCGTGCGTACCATCAGATAGGCATAGGGAAAGGCGAAGATCAGGGTGACGATCGTGACGATCACCGAGCCGAGCAGGCTGCGCCCGGCGACGGTGGCGAAGAAGCTCTCCGTCAACGCCCGCTGGTAGTTCGCAAGCGTCAGATCCTCCGACATCAGGAAGGTGGAGGTGTCGAGGACGCGCAGGCTGGAATCGCCGATCTGGACGAGGCCCAGCACCAGAATGCCGACCAGAAGCACCGCCGGCGCCAGCATGAGATAGGGCAAGCCCTTCTCGAAGCGGGCCGGCCAGAGGCGGGCGGCGAGGCTTTCGAGCCCGTCCATGACGCGCCACGTCCATGGATAGGCGGCACGGGATCTGCGCATCGTTTCCGTCCTGCTTGCGATGGCCCTCGGGGGCATGACCCGGTTCCTGTGGGCAACGGCCCGCCAGGAGCCCGCCGCACCCGACGGCGCGGCGGGGAAGCGCTGGCAATCAGCCCTGCATGATTTCCTTGAACTTCGAGAACCACTGGCTCTCGTTTTCGACCTGGATCTTGGACGAGATACGGATGAGGTGCTTGAAGTCCTCTTCGGTCGTCGGATAGGACGGGTCGCCGACGAGGTCGGCCGGGGGCGTCAGGCCGGGGACGACGCCCGGAAGGCCGAGGCCGTCCAGCCAGACCTGCTGGGCTTCCTTGGTCAGGGCGTGGTTGATGTACTGCTTGGCCCAGTAGAGCTCGTTCTCCGGCAGGCCCTTGGGGATCCACAGGCCGTCGGTGTCGAACTTGGCGCCTTCCTCCGGCACGACCCAGGCGAGTTCGATGCCGTTCTTCCTGGCTTCGCGAGCGTTGGTGGAGATGGTGCAGGCCGCGTCGATCTCGCCCTTCTGGAACCAGGTGGTGAAGTCCGGGTCCTCGCCGAGCAGCGGCTGCTGTTCCTTGACCTTGGCGATGAAGTCCCAGGCCGGCTGCATGTTGCCCGGGATGTCCTCCAGCTTGCCGCCGCCGGCGACCTGGGCGGGGAAGTGGAAGCCGATGCCGTCATTGTAAAGCGCGATGCGGCCCTTCAGCTTCGGATCGAGCAGGTCCTTCCAGGACTTCGGCGGGCCATCCGGGAAGGCGGAGGGGCGATAGGCCAGCACGTAGACATAGCCGTAGGTGTTGACGATCGGGTAGCCGTCGAGGCCGACCGGCTTGGCAAGCTCGGTGGTGTTCTTCAGGTTCGGCAGATCGGACAGGTCTTCCGTGACGCCGCGCAGCGCCGACTTGGTGGCATTCGTCGTCGTGTCCCAGTTGATGTGGATCGGCGGTACGCGATTCTGCGCGACGGCGGCCCAGACCTTCGGCTGGATCTCGTTGTCCTCGGTCAGGTCGTGACGGACGGCGATGCCGGTCATCTTGGTGAAGCTGTCGGAGACGCCGGCCTTCAGGCTGTCGACCCAGCTGCCGCCCCAGGCGCGGACGATGATCTCGGCCGGCTTCTCCGGTTCCTGGGCAAAGGCCTTGCCGGTGCCGAGCGTGGCGGATGCGCCGACGGCCGCCATCGAGGCGAGCAGCGTGCGGCGGCGGATTTCAGTGGTCAGGAATTTATCATGTGACATCGTGCGTTCTCCTCTGGCCGAAACCTTCTCTGGTTTACTTCTTGAAGACATGCATGTCCCGCGCATTCCAGCCGAGGCAGACGGAATCGCCCGGGCTGAACTGCAGGTGGTTGACGGGATCGTGGTCGAAGACGCGGAAAAGCTGGTCGCCGAGACCCGGCACCCGCACTTCGTAGACGATGCGCTCGCCCTCGAAGATGGCATCGACGACCGTGCCCTCGACGAGGGTGTCGAGATTGCCGAGGGTTTCGGCGCGCGGGGCGATGCGGATCTGCTCGGCGCGCACGGCGCCCGCGCAGGCGTCGCCACCGGCCAGCGCTTCGCCGACGGCGACGCCGGGAAGCGTGCAGCCATGTGCGCTGACCGACACCGAAGCGCCGTCGCGGGCGGCAACGACGCCCTCGATGAAGTTGGTGACGCCGATGAAATTGGCGACGAAGGCGTTGGCCGGGGTGCGATAGGCCTGCACCGGCTCCGCCTTCTGCTGGATCAGACCGCCTTCCATGACGATCACCTCGTCGGAGACGACGAGCGCCTCGCGCTGGTCGTGGGTGACGTTGATGGTGGTGACGCCGAGTTCCTTCTGGATGCGGCGGAACTCCAGCTGCATCTCCTCGCGGAGCTTGCGGTCGAGGGCTGCGAGCGGTTCGTCGAGCAGGAGCAGATCCGGCTCGAATACCAGCGCCCGGGCGATCGCCACGCGCTGCTGCTGGCCGCCGGAAAGCTCGTTGATGCGGCGGCCGCCATAGCCGCCGAGGCGGACGAGCTCAAGATAGCGTTCGACCTTCTCGGGGATCGCGCGGGCGTCGTGGCGGCGCATCTTCAGGGGGAAGGCGACGTTCTCGGCCGCCGTCATGTGCGGGAACAGTGCCAGCTTCTGGAACACCATGCCGATCGCGCGGCGATGGGGCGGAACGGCACTGACGGGGCGGTCGTTGATATAGATCTCGCCGCTCGTCGGCGCGTCGAAGCCGGCGATCATCCGAAGCAGCGTGGTCTTGCCGGAACCGGAGGGGCCGAGGATGGTGAGGAACCTGCCCTTCGGAAGGTCGAAGGAGGCATTGCGCACGGCATGCACGTCGCCGAAGACCATGCCGACGTCCCGGACGGAGACGGCGATGGTATCGCGGGGCCCGCGACGTTCGGCGGAAGCGGCTGCCATGACTATTCCCCCTGCCCTTGCGGGCTCCTGCGCGGCATGGCGGTTTCCGGGGAATCCGTTCATGGCGCCAAGTTGCCTATACAAATACGTACAAGTGACGTCAATCGCATCTGCGCATAAAACATGCTGTTGCGCGAGTTGCCTCGAATATGTGCAGGCCCGCCGCTGGGCCATGCTTTCGATGCTTCCGCGCCGTCTCTCATATCGAAGCGAGGTATCCCCCGTCCACCGGGATGCAGTGGCCCGTGACATAGGCCGCCGCATCGCTGCACAGGAAAATCACCACCCCGCCGATGTCGCCCTCGCCGCCGAAGCGCCCTTGCGGGATCTTGGCCAGCATGCGCTCCTGCCAGGCCTCGTCGTCGTAGAAGACTTCCGTCATCGCCGTGCGGAAATAGCCCGGCGCGATTGCGTTGACGCGAATGCCGTGGGCAGCCCATTCCGTTGCCAGTGCACGTGTCATGCCGAGCAGGCCGGTCTTCGAGGCGCCGTAGGGAACGGCGGTCGGGATGCCGACGAAGGAGGTGAGCGAGCAGAGATTGACGATGGCCCCGCCGCCCCTCTCCGCCATGATGCGGCCGGCGGCGCGGGCGCAGAAGAAGGCGCCCTTGAGATTGGTGTCGACGATGCTGTCCCACAGCGCCTCGTCGACGTCGAGCGAGGGGCGGACGTTCTCGAAGCCGGCATTGTTGATGAGGATGTCGAGGCCGCCGAGGGCCTCCGCCGCCTTCCCGATCGTCGCGGTGGAGGCATCGACGTCGCGCACGTCCTGCGCCAGCGCCACGCATCTTGCGCCGGCCTGCTCGACCAGGGCGATCGTCTCGGAAAGCTGTTCCGGTTTCCGGGCGGTCACCGCGATGTCGGCGCCCGCGCCGGCAAGGGCCACGGCGATCGTCTGGCCGATGCCGCGACTGGCGCCCGTCACCAGCGCGCGACGGCCGGCGAGATCGAAGAGGGGGCGGGGCATGGCGGCTCCTTTCATGGCTGGTTTCGGGATCACAGCATTAAACGCTTTACATGTCTATACATATGTACAGACTGACGGCGCCGACCTAGCGGCGGCTCGAACGATGCACATGGAGAATACGCAGATGGCAGATCCTTCAAGCCCCATTCGCGAAGAGGTTTTCGCCATTGCGCCCTACAATGCCGGCCTGACCATCGACGAGGTCAGGCGGCGCCACGGGGTCGAGGTGGTGGCCAAGCTCGGTTCGAACGAGAACCCGAACGGTCCCTCGGCAGGCATCGCATCTGTGCTCTCCGCGATCCATGAACTGGCGCGGCTCTATCCGGACCCGAGCGGACGGGCACTCACAGCCGAGATCGCCGGCAGGTTCGGCGTGGAGGAGAGCCAGGTCGTCCTCGGCAACGGTTCGGAGGATCTGATCGCCGTCATCTGCCGTGCGGTGGTGCGCCCGGGCGATACCGTGGCCACCCTCTACCCGTCCTTCCCGCTGCACGAGGACTATACGACGCTGATGGGCGGGCGGGTCGATCGCATCGCCGTGAGACCGGACCTGACGATCGATGTCGACGCGCTCGTGGCGGCGGCGCGCCGCAAGCCGCGCATGCTTCTCTTCGCCAATCCGATGAATCCGGTCGGCTCCTGGCTGACGCCGGCCGAACTCGACCGCGTGATTGCGGCGGTGGACCCGGAGACGCTTGTCGTCGTCGACGAGGCCTATGCCGAATATGCTGCGGGCCAGGACTATCCCTCGACCGTCGATCTGCTCCGCGGCACGCCGCTGAACTGGGCCATGCTCCGGACCTTCTCCAAGGCCTACGGGCTGGCCGGTCTCCGCATCGGCTACGGCATTGCGAGCTCGGCCGAACTCTGCGGCTTCTTCGACCGCGTCCGGACGCCGTTCAACACCAACGCCGTCGCCCAGGCGGCGGCACTCGCAGCGCTCGCCGACCCGGCGCATCTCGACCTTTCCGTCGCCATGGCGCTGTCCGAACGCGACCGCATCGGGAAGGCCCTGCTCGACCTCGGCTACAGGATCGCGCCGTCGAAATGCAACTTCCTGTTCTTCGATGCCGACCGGGATGCGACGGTGCTGGCAGAGGCGCTGCTCGCCGGCGGCGTCATCGTCAAGCCGTGGAAGCAGCCGGGTTTTGAGACCTTCGTCCGCGTCAGCATCGGCAGCCCGGTCGAGAACGATCACTTCCTGGCAGCCTTGAAGGCCGTGAGCCCTGCATGATCCGACAAGCACTAGGCTCGCCGTGCGAGCCTAGTGCTTGTCGGTATTCGCCATCGCTCCCAGAAGTTTCGGCAGGTCGCCGAAGCGGGCGACGAGGCCGAAGATCAGGGTGGCGATCGCGACGAACAGGATCGTCACCGACGCCATGGTCGGCGTGTAGCCGTAGCGCAGCGCGTTGAAGATCTTGATCGGCAGCGTCTCCATGGTGAAGCCGACGGTCATGTAGGCGACGATGTACTCGTTGAGCGACAGCACGAAGGCGAAGGCATAGCCGGAGACGAGATAGGGCAGGATCAGCGGCAGCACGACGGTTCGGAAGATCCTCCGGTCGTCGGCGCCCATGGTGGCGGCCGCCTCGACCAGCGAACGGTCGATCGAGGAGAAGCCGAGCGAGAGCGTCACCAGCGGCAGGGTGACGAAGAAGATCGCGTGGCTGATCGCCGCCGTCCACGGCTGGCCGTAGAACCCGGTCGTCGCCCAGAACGTGAGCATTCCGAGCGCGGTGATGACTGGCGGCAGGGTGAAGGGTGCGATGCCGAGAAGCTGGAAGATGTTGGCCCAGGGCGCGTGTCGCCGCCAGAGGAACCAGGAGAGCGGCAGCGCGATCGCGAGCGCCAATGCCGCCGAGACCGCGGCGAGCGTGATCGATGCGAGAAGCGCGTTGCGCCATTCCGGATTGGTGAAGATCTCGCCATACCAGGAGAGCGAGAAGCCCTGCGGGGGAAAGGCGAGCGTCTGCTTCTCGTTGACCGAGACGCCGGCGACGACGATCAGCGGCAGCGACAGGAACAGCCCGACGAGGCCGAGATAGAGACGCTGGAGAAACGTGGTCATGCGGCTTCTCCCTTGCGGCCGGCGATCAGCGTGAGTGCGACGAGGCCAAGCGTGACGAGCACGAGGAACACGGCCATGGCGGAGGCGAACGGCATGTTCGACTGATAGATCGCCTGGTCGGTGATCAGCACAGACAGCGTCCAGTGCTGGGGCCGGCCGAGGATCTGTGGCAGCAGGTAGGAGCCGAGCGCGAAGATGAAGACCATGATCAGCGTCGCGACGATGGTGTTTCTGAGCGCCGGCACGACGACGGTGAAGAACGACTTGACCGGCGACGCACCGAGCGTGCGGGCGGCCTCCGTCAGCGTCGGGTCGAGACGGACCAGTGCGGGATAGAGCACGAGCACGGTATAGGGCAGCGCCTGGTAGACCATCGCCGTCAGCACCGCGCCGAAGCTCGGATTCAACGCCACCGGCTCGCTCATCAGCCCGATGGCGACGAGAAGGTTGGTGATGCCGGCCGTGCGCGAGAACAGCGTCGACCAGGCAAAGCCGATGATGACCTCGGACAGCGACAGCACCGACAGGAGCGCAACGAGCCACAGGACCTGCGTCCTGCGGCGGGCGCGCGACAGGAGGTAGGTGAAGGGAACGGCGATGACGACGCAGCAGATGGCGACCGTCACCGCGAGAAACAGGGAGAAACCCAGCACCTTGCCGAAGAAGAGGCTGAGGAACCGGGCATAATTGTCGAACACGAAGGCCGTCGAATAGAAGCCGGCCGGATCGCGCTGGAAGAAGGACACCGCGATCATCGTCGCAAACGGGATGACGAAGAAGACGATCAGCATGCCTGCCGGAAACAGCAGCGGGCCGTAGTCGGCCAGTCTCTGCGGCGCCTCGCGTCTCATGACTTCAACACCACGCAGGCATCGGGCGAAAGCCTGATGCCGACGTTCTGGCCGACGCTCACGTCGGGTCGCGCATTCGGCATCGAGACGGCGACGATCTGCTTGTCGCCGGCCTCGACGAAGGTCTCGATCGTGCCGCCGAGGTCGCGGACGAAGGTGACCCTCGCTTCGATCGCGCCATGGCCGGGGGCAGTCAGGTGAACATCCTCGGGACGGACCGACAGCACGCCTCTGGAAAGACCGGCGGGAATGGCGAGGTTTTCCACGACGGCGCCCAGCACCGTGGCCCGGCCGGCGCTGTCTGCGGAGAAGTCGATGAGGTTCGTCATGCCGATGAAGTCGGCGACGAAGGTGTCGGCGGGACGGCGGTAGATCTCGACCGGCGCGGCGGCCTGGCGGATCTCGCCGCCGTTCATGACCACGACCGTGTCCGCCATGGTCATGGCCTCGCGCTGGTCGTGGGTGACGACGATGGTGGTGATGCCGAGACGCTGCTGCAACTGGCGCAATTCCACCTGCATGGCCTCGCGCAGCTTGGCGTCGAGCGCGGACAGCGGCTCGTCCAGCAGGAACAGCTTCGGCGAGATCGCGAGTGCACGCGCAATGGCGACGCGCTGCCGCTGGCCGCCGGAGAGTTTCGCCACCGGGCGGTCGGCATAGCCGGACAGATGGATCATCGACAGCAGTTCGTCGACGCGCTTCTTCTGGTCTTCCTTGCCGGCGCCGCGGATGCGCAGGGAATAGGCGATGTTCTCACCGACCGTCAGGTGCGGGAACAGCGCCAGCGACTGGAACACCATGCCGAGATCGCGCTTGTGGGTCGGGACGCGGGTGATGTCCGTGCCGTCCAGGTTGATCGCGCCCGCGGTCGGCAGGTCCAGTCCGGCAATCATGCGCATCAAGGTGGTCTTGCCGCAGCCGGACGGGCCGAGCAGGCAGACGAAGGTGCCGTGCGGAACGGTGAGATCGACGTTCTTCACCGCCGTGAAGCTGCCGAATTCCTTGGTGACGTTCTGGAGTGTCAATCCGGACATATGGTCTCCGCTCCGCAGGTTTGCGAGCATTCAGGTTGTGACTGCCCCTCACCCTAACCCTCTCCCCGCAAGCGGGGGAGAGGGAATGTGCGGAGTTTGCCGCTTGCCTTCTCCCCGTTCACGGGGAGAAGGTGGCCGGCAGGCCGGATGAGGGTCCGCGCCGCTCAGCCGACGATCAGTTCGGTCCACTTCTGGTTCAGCCAGTCGGACTTCGTCTGGTACATGTCGTAGCGCGGGATGATCGGCTCGATGTCGGAGGAAACGGCGGCGAATTCCGCATCCGTCAGGTCGAGCAGGTCACGCCGGACCGTCGGCGCCGTGCCGACCTTGCGCGACAGCACCGCCTGGATCGCCGGCTGGCTCATGTAGTCGATGAAGACATGCGCTTCGTCGACCTTCTGAGAGGCGCGCGACAGCGCCCAGCAGCCCGAATCCTGGATGCCGCCTTCCTTCGGGAAGGTGGAGCGGACCGGGTGGCCGTCGGCGGCGGCGAGGCCGGTGACGTCGTGGTAGTACTGGCCCATCGGGATCTCGCCCGATTTCAGCGCCTGCTCGAACTGGGCCTCGTCGCGATACCAGAGAGCTACATTGGGCTTGACCTCGGCGAGCTTGTCGAAGGCCTTGAGGATGCCCTCCTCCGTGTCGAGCACGCTGGTGCCGCCGAGGAAGGTCTTGGCGGTCACTTCCAGCAGGAAGGAGTTGGATACGAGTGCGAGCAGGCCGAGCTTGTCGGCGTTCGCCGGATCCCAGAAGGCTGCCCAGCTTTCCGGTGCTTGCTCGTAAACGGCGGTGTTGGTGACGAGCGTGATGTACCAGGCGACGGCGCCGATGCCGGCGACCCGGCCGTCCGGATACTTGTTGACGAAGCGCTCGATCAGGTTCTCGCCGTTCTTGATCTTGCCCATGTCGAGCGGCGCCCAGAGCTCGGTCGCCTGGCCCTTGAGCATGGCCACCTGCGACATCATCGAGACGTCGGCCGGTGCCTGGCCGGCGCGTGCGGCCTGTTCGAGTTGGACCAGCCAGGCCTCTCCCGTCGGCTCGGCGATGGATTCCACCGCGATGCCCGTCGCCTTGGTGAATTCCGGGAAGATGTTCTTGTCGAACGAATCCTTGAAGTATCCGCCGTAGACGCCGACCTTCAGGGACTTTTCCTGCGCACGCAGGATCGACGGCATCGCCAGCAGCGACGCGCCCGCCATGCCGGCGCCGAGCACGCCGCGGCGGCTCACGGTGGCGTTGAGAATATCACGCATTGTCCTTACTCCATTCTTTGCCAGACGGCTTCCGGCCGCCGGGTTGTTCCCATTTTATATTGCAAGTCAAGCCTTGGCGATGACGGAAGGGCTGAACACCATCAGGCTCAGGATTTCGAACAGCACCTGGGCGCCGGCATGCGCGGTATTGGTGGTGGCGTCATATTGCGGGGCGACCTCGACGACGTCGCCGCCGACGAGATTGATGCCCTTGAGGCCGCGCACCAGTTCCAGCACTTCGCGGGTGGTGAGGCCGCCGATTTCCGGCGTTCCCGTTCCCGGCGCGAAGCTCGGATCCAGGCTGTCGATGTCGAAGGAGAGGTAGGTCGGGCCATCGCCGACGATCGCCTTCGCCTTCTCGATGATGGCAGGGATGCCCATGCCGGAGACGTCCTCGGCATGGATGACGGTCATGCCGGCATCGTAGGAGAACTCCCAGAGATATTCCGACGAGCCGCGGATGCCGATCTGGATCGTGCGGGTCGGGTCGAGGACGCCGTCGAGCACCGCGTTGCGGAACGGGCCACCGTGATGGAACTTGGTGCCGTCGAAGGAGCCGCTGGTGTCGCAATGGGCGTCGATGTGGATCATCCCGACCGGCTGCTTCTTGCCGACGGCCTTCATGATCGGGTGGGTGATCGAATGGTCGCCGCCGACGGCAAGCGGGATCACGCCGGCATCGACGATCTGGTTGAAGCGCTTCTCGATGTCCTCGTGGCTCATCTCCAGCCGGTAGCGGCTGCGGAAGGGAACGTCGCCGATGTCGGCGACGCGCAGTTCCTGCACGGGCGCGCAGTCGAGGACATGATTGTAGGGGCCGATGCGCTCGATCGAACGCATGGCGCGCGGTCCGAAGCGCGAGCCGTTGCGGTTCGTGACGCCGAGATCCATCGGAACGCCGGTGATCGCCACCTGCAGGTTGCCGAAGTCCGGGTCCTCCGCCTCGACCGGCATGTGCGGGGCAGAAAGGAATGTCGGCACGCCCGCATAGGGCGCGAGCCGCGTGCCGCTCTTGGAGAAGATCTTGTCGGCGACCTTGCGGAAGGCCGGATCGAAGATGTCCCCGCCGTGTCCGTCGCCGAATTTCTCCCGCAATGCCTGGAGCTTGCTGTCGTCGAATGCCATCGTCCGCCTCGCTTCTGGTCGCAATAGGGCAAGCGGGGGAGCCGGGCCTGGCTGCCGATAGTGTCGTTCCCCCGGGCTTTTGCCCTTGTTTTTATGATTACGTCGCAAAACGATTGGAAAATCAATTGACAATGTTATAGCTTTTTGTGTGAGAAAATTTCACATATGAATCCGCTCCGATTGCCATGTCGAACCGACTGCCGCCCCTCAATCCGTTGCGCGCCTTCGAGGCGGCGGCGCGGCGCGGTTCGGTGACGGCCGCAGCCCGCGAACTCAACGTCACCCATGGCGCCATCAGCCACCAGATCCGGGCGCTCGAGGAATCGCTCGGTGCGGTCCTGTTCGAGCGCGGCGGCAAGCGGTTGAAGCTGACGTCGCAAGGCGCGCTGCTTTTGCCGGCGGTGACGGAGGCCTTCGGCGGCATTGCCGCCGCCACCGCGCTGATGAAGCGGCCGGCGACGAGCGGCTCGCTGACGATCACCTGCGTGCCGGCCCTTCTTTCATTCTGGATCGTTCCGCGCCTCAACCGCTTTACCGAGCAGTATCCCGACGTGAAGCTGAGCCTCGTCGCCTCCAACGAGCCGGCGCAGGTCTTCTCGCGCGACGTCGACGTGTCGATCCTCTACGGCGACGGCAACTGGCCCGATTGCTGGACCCGTCTGTGGAGCCACCTGCGGCTGTTTCCGATTGCCAGCCCGACCCTGCTCAACAGCAGGCCGCTTCGTTCCGTGCGCGATCTCTCCGACCATATGCTGCTGCATGGCGATCGCGACGGGCGGGAGTGGAACACCTGGTTCGCCGCCGCCGATGCGGTCGATCTTCCGAAGGGGCAGCAGCTCTTCACCAGCGACGCGCGTCTTTCCACCGAGGCCGCGCTTCACGGCCAAGGCATAGCACTCGGCGACACGATCACCGCGGCGAGCCTGATCGCGCGCGGCGAACTGGTCGTGCCTTTCGACCTTTCGGTTCCGGCAAACGATGCCTTCTATGTCGCCTGCCGGCAGGAGGTGCGCGCGGCACCGATCGTCAAGGTCTTCATCGACTGGCTGTTCGCCTCGCTCGAGGAGGATGGCCTGCCCGAACCGCAGGCGTCCGCGCGCATGCTGTTGCGCACCCGCGGCGGCCGCAGCGGCGATGGCTATCAGCCGGTGTCTTCGCCGCGCACACGTCCGCACGACAATACTCGAAAACGCAAGACACGCGCCTGAGGCGCCAATCCACTGCAAGGACCTGTCCCATGCCCAGATTCAATCCCCTCGTTGCGAACCTTGCCGCGCCGCCGATCCCCACCGTGTTTGCCTGGGGCAGAAGCTACAATGGCAGCAAGGGGCCGCTGATCGACCTGTCACAGGCCGTGCCCGGCTATCCCGCCCATCCGGAGATGCTGCGCCGGCTCGGAGACTACGCCGCCTCCACCGCCTATACCGGCTACGGCCCGATCGAGGGGGAGGACGCGCTCAGGCAGGCTTATGGCACCCATGTCGCCTCCGTCTATGGTGCCGCGCTCGGTGCGGAGAACATCCATGTGACGGCCGGGTGCAATCAGGCCTTCATCTGTGCCGCAATGGCGGTCGCAGGCGCCGGCGATACCGTGCTGATGAGCGATCCCTACTATTTCAACCAGGAGACCACGCTTGCGATGCTGGGCGTGAAGGTCCGGCTGGCGCCTTGCGATCCCGACAACGGCTTCCAGCCCGATCTCGCGGCGATCGAGGCGGCGATGACACCGGATGTCCGTGCGCTCGCGCTCGTCTCGCCGAACAATCCGACAGGGGCGGTCTACTCGCCGGAACTGCTTTCCGCGGTGTTCGATCTCTGCCGGGCGCGCGGCGTCTGGCTCATCCTGGACGAGACCTACCGCGACTTCCTGCCCGAGGCCGGTGTGCGCCCGCACGGGCTGTTCGACAAGGAGGGCTGGCAGGAGACGCTGATCGGTCTCTATAGCTTCTCCAAGGCGTTTTGCATTCCCGGCCATCGGCTGGGTGCCATCACCGCGAGCCCCGCGGTCGTCGAGCAGGTGGCGAAGGTGATGGACAACGTGCAGATCTGCCCGCCGCGTTCGGCTCAGGCGGCGGTCGCAGAGGCGTTGCCGCTGCTTTCGGACTGGCGCGAGGAGAACCGGCTGGAGATCGCCCGCCGTGCGGCGGCATTGAAGGAGACGATGGAGGGGCTGAACGGCTGGTCGATCGGTGCCGTCGGCGCCTATTTCTCGTTCATCCGCCATCCTTTCGCGGAAGAGACGTCGACGGAGGTTGCAGAAAGATTGGCAAAGGAAGCGGGTATCCTCTGCCTGCCCGGCAGCTACTTCGGCCCGGGGCAGGAACGCTACCTGCGCTTTGCCTTCGCCAATGCAGGCGCGCCGACGATCGGGCTCCTGCGGCAGCGGCTGCAGGATTTCGGCGGTCCGGCATAAGCCGGTCCGCTTTGCTCACGATGCGGGGCGGTCCTTAAGCCGCGCGCCAGGGTGGCAGGCGGTAGGTTGGAGGGCATATAAGAGCAGCTTCATTTATCCCCAAGCGTGTACCCCCTACTCCGACTTTGCATATTGCCAACCGCTTTCATTGAGAGGACCCTCACTTCCAGGACTGGCGTGGGAGGCGCCCTGATGGACACCACGTTGGAAATCGGACAGGAGGAACTCGACAACGCCTCGATCGAGCGGAGTGTCCTCTTCCAGATCAAGCGCTCCCAGTCGCTGCTGGCACGGCGTTTCCAGACGCGTTTTGCCGCCTTCGGCGTCACGCCCGGTGAATATGGTGTTTTGCTGCTGGTCGCGACCAACCCCGGCCGCAAGCAGACGGAAATTGCCGATGCGCTCGGTATCCAGCGCGCGAACTTCGTGCCCCTGATCAACTCGCTCGAGCGCAGGCTTCTGACCGAGCGGCGACCGTCGCCGCAGGACAAGCGCTCCAACGCCTTGTACCTCACCCCGGCGGGAGAGGAATTCGTCGAGCAGATCTGCCAGGCGGAGGCGCGATTCGAGGCGGAGTGCACGGCCCGCCTCGGGGGCCGCGAGGCGCGAGACGCCTTTCTCGTCCTGTTGTCCCGGCTGGCGGTCTGATTGCCAGAGGTCGCCCGGTGGCCGGTATTCCAGCTTAAGCCGAGGAAATGATTCCGTTTCCGGCAACACCGTATCCGGGCGATTGCCAAATATGCCTTGACGGGCATCGGGAATCGCCGCACCGTCCCTAACGGAAAAAGATGATCAATCCGGTTTTTCCCGTAACCTTGGCATCTGCCTGTTACATCGGCTGCGTGACGTATGCACCTGGCCGCGAATGGGGCGATGCCGAAAGCTCGGCCTGACCGGTCGGGAAACGGACGGGAGGCAACCGGATGGGGGAAGGATGCGCATGGCGATGTCGCCGAACATGACGACGGGTGCAGAACCGACCGCCGACGAGGCGATCGCCTCGGACGCGCGCATCCTGTCGGCCCAGCTCAAGTCCATGCGCGAGCGCTTCTTTCCGCCGACCGCACGGAAGGTGCTGCGCAGTTTCACCTCCGGCGAGGCGGCGCGGCTGATCGGCGTTTCCGACGGTTATCTGCGCCAGCTCTCGCTGGCAGGCGAAGGACCGCAGCCCGAGACGGGGCCGGGCGGGCGCCGCTTCTACTCGCTGACCGACATCAATGCGCTGCGGGCGCACCTAGCAGAGCAGGCCCTTGCCAAGGGCAACCGGGGCAAGGCCCGCGCCTATCGCAAGTGGCGCGACGGTGCCGGTGGCGAACACCTGCAGGTCGTGGCGGTGACCAACTTCAAGGGCGGGTCCGGCAAGACGACGTCGGCGGCGCATCTGGCGCAGTACCTCGCCCTTGCGGGCTATCGCGTCCTGGCGGTGGACCTCGATCCGCAAGCGTCTCTCTCGGCCCTGTTCGGCTACCAGCCGGAAATCGATCTTGAGGGCAACGACACGCTCTACGGCGCGATCCGCTACGACGATGAAGCCCGGCCGCTGAAGGACATCATCCGCAAGACCTATTTCGACGGGCTCGACCTCGTTCCGGGAAACCTGGAACTGCAGGAGTTCGAGCATGTGACGCCGCGGGCGCTGGCAAGCCGGCAGACGATGGCGCCGGGACAGCCGCTGTTCTTTGCCCGCGTGCATGCGGCCCTGCGGACGGTGGAGCAGGACTACGACGTCGTCGTGCTCGATTGCCCGCCGCAACTCGGCTACCTCACTTTGTCGGCCCTGTGCGCCTCGACCTCAGTGCTCGTCACCGTGCACCCGCAGATGCTCGATGTCGCCTCGATGAACCAGTTCCTGTTCATGACGTCGGATCTCTTGGGCGTGGTGCGCGAGGCCGGCGGCCGGCTGAACTTCGATTTCCTGCGCTATCTCGTCACCCGCTTCGAGCCGAACGACGGACCGCAGGCGCAGATCGTCGGACTGATGCGCTCGCTGTTTGCCGACCGCGTGCTGACCTCGCCGATGGTGAAATCGACAGCGGTCTCGGATGCAGGCCTGACCAAGGAGACGCTCTACGAGGTGGGACGGGAAAACTTCACCCGCGCGACCTACGACCGGGCGATGGAAAGCATGAACGCCGTCAACGCCGAAATCGAGGGGCTGATACTGCAGGTCTGGGGGCGCGGCGCATAGCAATTGCGTCCGGCCGGACACGATGGACGGCCGGGCATGATGAAGCAGAAACGAGAAAGGAACAGAGCAAGAAAAAAGGCCTCCAAAACGTCGCCATTCCGGAAGCCCTCTTCAATGTAGCAATTCAAGAGAATCACTTCCGACAGCCAAAGTCAAGAGTCCGCGCGGATTTCCTCCGTCGCGGAACCGATATCCTGTTGCCTGCCGACTGAGGCAAACCGACAGGAATGCTCCTTTCCCAAGGGACAGGAGCCTTCGCGCACGCGTCTTGTGAACGTGCGAACGCTCTGGTGCGGCGTCAGGTCAGGCCTCTTGCCTCCTTGAGAGGGACGACCATGACGGAGAGACTGGCAACGACGCCTTTTGGCGGCGGCAGGATGACTGCGCGCGTCTTCGCGATGCAGAAGCATGTTGCGGACACCCAGGCGCGGCTCGCCGCCGACGGCGGCGGCAATGACAACGGCACCAGCGAGAAGTGGCAGTTGCTGCGTGCCTTGACGGAGGCGCGCGAGCACTACGGCCTGTCGGACCGCACACTCGCCGTGCTGGAGGCGCTTCTGAGCTTTCACCCGGACCGGGTCCTCGATGGCCGCGCGCCGATCGTGGTCTTTCCCTCGAACGCGGAACTGTCGGTACGCTCGCGCGGGATGGCGCCGGCGACGCTGAGGCGGCATCTGGCAATGCTGCAGCAGGCGGGCATGATCCTTCGGCGCGACAGCCCCAACGGCAAGCGTTACTGCCGGCGTGACGATCGCGGCGTGGTGGAGGACGCCTTCGGCTTCGACGTGGCGCCCCTGGCCTTGATGGCCTCCGACATTCACGAGCGGGCGGAGCAGGCCCGTGCGGAGGCGAGGCGGGTCCATGCACTGCGCGCTGAGGTGACGCTGCACCTGCGCGACATCGCCAAGATCGTCGAGGCAGCCTTGGCCGAAGGGCGCAAGGGCCCCTGGCTGGAGCATCAGCTGGCGCTCGCAGGTCTGTCCGGACGGCTGGGGCGGGCGACACCCGCAGAAACACTCACGGAACGGAAAACGGCGCTGCTGTTGCTTCGGCGGGGCGTCGAGGATGACTACCTCAAATCGCTCTCGGACGAAGAAATGAGCGCCAATGACGATCAAACTGAGCGGCATATTCAGAATTCAAACCCAGACCATCCATTTGAATTAAAAGGCCATGACATAAACCAGGAGGCGCGACCGGCGGACAAGAAGGAGGCGGAGCGCAAGAGCGTCGCCGTCAGCCTAAAACGTGTCCTGTCTGCATGCCCCGAAATCGGCTCCTATGCGAAGGAGGGCATTGCCAGCTGGGCGGACCTGATCAAGGCGGCCTCGCTTGTCCGCTCGATGCTCGGGATTTCGCCGGATGCCTATGAAAAGGCGCGCGCTGCGATGGGCGACGGGACGGCTGCGGTGGTGATCGCCGCCATGCTCGAGCGATCGGACCAGATCCGGTCTGCCGGCGGATACCTGCGGGAACTGACGCGAAAGGCCGAGGCCAGGCAGTTCTCGGTCCTGCCGATGATCAAGGCGCTGGAATGAGCGGAGCTCTCCATGATCCGGCCGGAATTCTTGGCGGTGAGTGCATGCGAAACCGCGGGACGGCGCTAACCCGTCGGCAACACCGGCCATTCGCCGGTGATCCGCCCGTTTTCCATGATCTGGAGCGGGCCGAATTGCTGCAGGACCGCTTCGGACTGGGTCGGCCGGAAGAAGACGTGGTCGTCAGGGGCGACCGGAAAGGCGGGAGAGAACGCCATCAGCTGCTGGTTGGAGGAATCGCCCCAGATCCCGTTCCGCTTCAGGCCCGGCGGATAGACAGGCTGGGCCATGAATTTCCCGCCATAGAGGAAACAGCCGTCGCGCGGGAAGAGACCGAGCGTCTGGACGAGGGTGGAAATCAGTTGCGGCCCCGGCAGCCGTGTTTTCAGGACCTTCAGCACCGGCGTCGCGATGAAGAGTGCCGGTGCCAGTGCTGCGAGGTCCGGCCGATCGAAGTCCGTCGGCTTGACGATGGCGGATCCGATCGAGACCTCGTTGGCGACCCGGTTGCCGGCATGCGAAAAGGCCGTCTGGCTGCCGCCGGTATTGAGGATGGCCCGTTGTTCGACGGGAAGGACGTCGACGAACGCGGAGAAGCGGGCCCGAGCTCGGCGAAGGGCTGCTTCCGGTCCGCCGAACAGCGAGGGAATGGCGGGGACATGGGCCTCGTATCCCATCAGCCCCTCGCAACGCAGATACGGCTCCCCGGATGCGGCACCAATGGCCTTGCCGAGGTCTGCGGGCGTATCGAACCCGCCGCGCTGCATGCCGATATTGATCTCGAACGCGATGTGCAGCGGCCTGCCGAGCGTACGGGCCAGGGCGGCATATTGCGCAACCCGCGCCTCGGTGTCGATCAGCCACGTCACCCTCCCCGCGAGCGCCCTGGCCTGATCCGGATCGGCATGGGCAAAGGCTCGTGCCACGGCTGAGACGGGCATGGGCTTGCCGAGCAAGGCATGGACATCGGGAAATTCGCCGAGCACCGCCATCGTCACGGGCAGGTGGAAGGTCATGATCCGCCGTGTCCCGAGGACGCGCATCGCGTGCCCGAGAAGGGGGAGCGATGGCAGGGATTTGTCGACGAGGCGGATCGCAGGCCCTCCCCGCATCGCCCCGCGAACGATGGAGAGGTTGGCGTTCAGCCGTTCGAGATCGATGACGAGCGCAGGCCGATGAACCCCGGCTTCTTCCAGGGCTGCCGACATCATGCCGAAATAAGCAGTTCTCTTCATGCCGAAAGACCGAACAGGCGGGCAAGGTAGGGAGAGACGAAGCGGCGGTCCGGGTCGAAGTTTTGGCGGACCTCCATGGCGTCCTTCCATCGCGGATAGAGGGCTGCAAGCTCGGCGGCTGTCAGGTTGTGCATCTTTCCCCAATGCGGGCGCCCGCCGTAGCGCCGGAAGATCGTTTCCGCGGCGGCCATGAAGGCCCTGGGATCCTCGGCTGCGTCATGATGGATGGCGATCGAACAGGTCTTGCGCCGATAGAACGGGCTGAGCCAGAAATCGTCCGCTGCCACCGAGCGCACCTCCATGGGGAAATAGACCTCCGGGAAGCGCTTCTCCGATAGCGCGATGATTTCCGCCAGGGCCCTGGGTCCTTCCTCGAACGGCAGGTGATATTCCATCTCGTTGAACTTGCGGCGCCGGTCGCTGGCATAGACGTGGAGCCAATCCTGGACGTAATCCTCTTCGGGCAGGCGCGTGAGCGCGGAGCCGATCAAGGCGCGCCGCAGGGGCGGCAGCCATCCGAGCCAGGTCCGCAATCTCTTCAGCGTCGACAGCCCCTCCTCGTCCTCCTCGGATGGGCGCGGCGTGACGTCTGCTGTGGACGGGTCGCTGGTGATCAGCAGGGCATGGCCGGAAAAGGGAATGAAGTAGAACTCGGCCGACCGGTGCCCGTTCATGAAGCTTTCGAAGGAGGAGAGGATTTCGCCGATCGGCACGACCCGGCGGCGCCGGCGCAGCCGGTAGGTCGCCACGTTCTGCAGCGTTACCGCGGTCAGCGCTCCGAAGGCGCCGAGCGACACGCCGGTCGCCTCGATCGTCTCGCGGTCGGTCTCGATGTCGTAGCGGCGCACGTCGCCGCGGCCGTCAACGATCTCGATCTTGCGAAGCTGGGTTTGATAGGCGCCGAGCGTGGAGCCGGAGCCGTGCGTCGCCGTGCCGAGCGCGCCGCCGACCGTCTGCTTGTCGATGTCGCCCATGTTGGGCAGCCCCTGCCCTACTGCGTGAAGCTGCTTGGCGAGATCGCCGAGACGCGTCGCAGCACCCACCGTCGCCCGCAATGCGATTGCGTCGTGGGACACCAGCCCCTGGAACCGGTCGAGGTCGAGAATCGTCCCTTCGGTCTCGACCAGCGGCGTGAAGGAGTGACCGGCGCCGGCGATCCGGATCGGTCCGGGCGCCATCCTGATCGCATCGGCAAGTTCGGCAAGGCCGCGCGGTTTCGTGATTCTGGCGTTTCTGGCGATGACGCTGCCGGACCAGTTGCTCCAGGCGATGCTCGCAGTCTGGTTCATGCGTCGCCGCCCTTGCTTGCTGCGAACGCAGCCAATGCAAGGGCGGCGCAGAGCCGTGCGCTGGCCGGAAGCCCGTTTCCTGCGCGATCCACCATTCAGACGGCCTCCCGCCCCAATACCGCCGAAATATGATAGAGTATCATATCATCGAAGCCTGATGGTTCGTCCCTGGCTTGTCAACGGGAAACTGCGGCGTCGCGGAGGCAGCCGAACCGCTGATCCATTTTGGGGCCGTCGTGGACGGATACGGGAATAGTTCATTAAGCTTGTACTGTTTTAGTGGGGTATCATGATGATGCTTCGGCGCCGCCGCGTCCAGCGCGGAGACGCCATTTCCTCAATGGAAACAAGCGAAAAGAGAGACGAGGACAAGCAGGTATGACGGCAGATGCCGATGACCTCGGACAGCGCCTGCGGCGCAAACCGAAACAGGAGCGTAGCCGGGAGCGCGTCGAGGAGATCTTGCGCGTTGCAAAGCAACTGATCGGCGAAAAGGGCATAGACGGGATGACCATGCGCGAGGTGGCGCTTCAGACCGGCGGGCCGATCGCCTCGGTCTACCAGTACTTCCCGAACAAGTCGGCCATCATCGCGATGCTCTACGAGCAGTACAGCGCTGCGACGCGCGCCGGCATCGGAGCCAGTCTCTCCACATTGAAGGACATTGCGGACGTTCGTGACGCCGCCGACGGCATTCTCGACAGCTATTATCTGCGGGTGGCCGGCGATCCCGCCATCCAGGATCTGCTCAATGCGATCCAGGCCGACAAGGACCTGCAGAACATGGACATCACCGAGACGCGGCGCCAGGCGGACCTGTTCTGCCAGCTGTCGGCGCATCTGGTGGCCGAAGGCGAGCGCGAGCGCTTCGGGCGGCTCGTGTTTCTGTTGTTCCAGTTGGCCGGGAGCATGGTCCGCCTGGCGATTGCCCTGCCGGCGGACGAGGCGGAGAACATGCTGGTCGACTTCAAGCACATCATCCATGGCCAGCTTGCCGGCTTCTGTCCGGCCGGCATGGACGGCAAGGCGCAGGAAAACCCTTGACCTTCCCATGTGGCATGGCTCCACCGTGAGCCTTTCAACAGGGAAAGACGAGATGCCCGAAGAACCGATCCTTGCGTTTGCGGTGGAAGGCATGACCTGCGGCCACTGCGTCCGAACCATCACCACCGCTGTAGAAACCGCCTTTCCCGATGCGAAGGTGAATGCGGATATCGCCACCCACCGCGTCACCGTCTCCGGCCGCGTCGATGCCCGGACCGTGGCCGGTCTCATCGCCGCCGAAGGCTATACGCCGGTGGTGCTGGAGACTGCGGCCGGGAATGCCGGGGCCGATCGGGACTGATCTCCGCCGTGAACCGGTCATCTCATCCCGCGCGCAACCGACGGGCGCGACGGTCGTGGCCGCGGGCTACCGCAGAAACACGGTGAGGCATGAAAAACCCCGGAGACCTCGCCTGGTCTCCGGGGAAAGCGACGCGCCGTGCGGGGCGGCGCGTCGGTCCGGGGAGGATCAGAAGAAGCCCAGCGCCTTCGGGCTGTAGCTCACCAGCATGTTCTTGGTCTGCTGGTAGTGGTCGAGCATCATCTTGTGCGTCTCGCGGCCGACGCCCGACTGCTTGTAGCCGCCGAAGGCGGCATGGGCCGGATAGGCATGATAGCAGTTGGTCCAGACGCGGCCCGCCTGGATTTCGCGGCCGAAGCGGTAGGCGCGGTTGCCGTTGCGCGTCCATATGCCGGCGCCCAGGCCGTAGAGCGTGTCGTTGGCGATTTCGAGCGCTTCCTTCTCGTCCTTGAAGGTCGTAACCGAGACGACGGGGCCGAAGATCTCCTCCTGGAAGATCCGCATCTTGTTGTGGCCCTTGAAGATCGTCGGGCTGACATAGTAGCCGCCGGCCAATTCGCCGCCGAGGTCGTTGCGCGATCCGCCCGTCAGCACCTCCGCACCTTCCTGGCGGCCGATGTCGAGATAGGCGAGGATCTTCTCGAGCTGTTCGCCCGACGCCTGTGCGCCGATCATGGTCGAAGGATCGAGCGGATCGCCCTGCCTGATTGCCTCGACGCGCTTGACCGCCTTTTCCATGAAGCGGTCGAAGACGGATTCCTGGATCAGCGCGCGGCTCGGGCAGGTGCAGACCTCGCCCTGGTTGAGCGCGAACATGGCGAAGCCTTCCAGCGCCTTGTCGAGGAAATCGTCGTCTTCCGCCATGACGTCGGCGAAGAAGATGTTCGGCGACTTGCCGCCGAGCTCGAGGGTGACCGGGATGAGATTCTGGCTGGCATATTGCATGATCAGCCGTCCGGTGGACGTCTCGCCGGTAAAGGCGATCTTGGCGATCCGCGGGCTGGTCGCCAGCGGCTTGCCGGCCTCGAGGCCGAAGCCGTTGACGATGTTGAGCACGCCCGGCGGAAGCAGGTCGCCCACCAGTTCCGCCCAGACGAGGATCGATGCCGGCGTCTGTTCGGCGGGCTTCAGGACGACGCAGTTTCCGGCTGCGAGCGCGGGCGCAAGCTTCCAGGCGGCCATCAGGATCGGGAAGTTCCAGGGGATGATCTGGCCGACGACGCCGAGCGGCTCATGGAAGTGATAGGCGACAGTGTCCTGGTCGATCTGGCTGATCGAACCCTCCTGGGCGCGGATGCAGGCCGCGAAATAGCGGAAGTGATCGATTGCGAGCGGAATGTCGGCCGCCGTGGTCTCGCGGATCGGCTTGCCGTTGTCCAGGGTTTCGGCCCGCGCGAGGAGATTGAGATTGTCCTCCATCCGCTGGGCGATCCTCATCAGGATGTTGGCACGCTCGGTGGCGGACGCCCGGCCCCATTGGTCCCTGGCCGCATGCGCAGCGTCGAGGGCGGCTTCGATATCGCGCTCGTCGGAGCGCGCGACCTCGCACAGCTTGCCGCCGGTGACCGGCGTGATGTTGTCGAAGTACTTGCCCCCGACCGGCTCGCGCCATTCGCCTCCGATATAGTTGCCATAGGTCAGCTTGAACGGTGTCTCGACGATTTTCTGATGCAGCATGCGATCCTCCCTAGATCTGGTTCTTTGGAACCGATGGCAGGAGTGTGCGTGCGTTTTCTCTTACGGAATAGCAGGGTCTGGCGCTTCCGGGCCGCTGCCTGTCGCAGGATTGAAACAGATGGCATCGGCAAATGGGGCTGGCGCGCATCGCGGCCATCCGGGCAGTCGACGCGCGCTCGCGGCGCGATCTGCCGGAATCACGCGGACGGCTTCGACACGCCATTTTCGAGCCTGTCACCCCTCCCCCCGAAGACAGTTGGTCGCCGGGTGAAGGTTCTGCGCTCAATGCAGGTCGAGTTTCTTGATCTTCCGGTGCAAGGTGGCGCGGCTCATGCCGAGGGCGGCGGCGGCGCGGGAGATGTTGCCATTGGTGCGCGAGAGCGCGCGGCGAAGGGCGGCGCGTTCCGCCTCCGCCAGTTCTCCGTTCGTCGCGTCGCGACCCTCCTGGAGTGCGTCGGCGGCGGGCAGTCCGGCTGCGATCCGGCCGTCATCGAGCTTCAGCGCCAGGCGCGCGGCGCGTGTCGCACCCACCACGAGGTCGTCCTTGTCGACGGCCAGCAGGGCGGATGCCGAATTCGCGCCCGCCGGCAGCATGATGAAGCGGGCATCGGAGAAGGCGCTGCGGAACAGGTTGATCTCGATGCGCATGGCGGCATCACGGACCGCCTGCGAAAGGATCGACAGGGTCATCTCGTCGACGTCGTCGCGGCGGGTGGAGATGTCGAGGGCGGCGGCGAGTTGTCCCCGGTGATCGCGGATCGGGGCGGTGGTGCAGCAGAGGCCGATATTGGAGCAGAGGAAGTGCTGGTCGCGGAAAACCGTCACGCAGCGCTCGTCGGCGATCGCCGTGCCGATGCCGTTGGTGCCGACGCTGGCTTCCGTCCAGACGGAGCCGGTCCAGAGCCCGAGATTCTGGAAATCCTTGTCGTCGCCGCGCGCGCCGCGCCGTTCGAGTGCAACGCCGTTCCGGTCGGTGAGGAGAATGCAGTAGCCGGCCTTGCCGAGCATGGCGAACAACCGGTCCAGTTCATCGGTGGCGTTCGCGACGAGCTGTCCGGAGACTTCCTGGGCCAGGTTAAATTCGCCTTCGGTCAGGCGCAACGGTGGCCGCTGCTCTTCCGGCGCAAGGCGATGCAGGGTCATGCAGCGCTGCCACGATGCGACGATCGGCGAACTCGCCGCGGCTGAGCCCCGCAGCGCCGTCGAATAGACCTGTTCTGCATGCGCAGATTCTGCGGGCGCGGACCGTCCCACCATCGGCTCCTCCCTGAACCACGGGGGATTGTGGCGGAATCTCAAGCGTGAGGCAACCGCGGTCAGCCGCGGCCCGACCGAAAGCGGCGGTGGAAGTGTCGCAGCTTTGCGACAGTTGGCAGTTGGGGCTTCCGTTTTTGTGATCGCTGTTCGGAAGGCTCGAATGTTGGCGAAGACGTCGTCCTGCGCGGGGCCATGGGGTGCCGTCGCAGGAAAGTCTTGATATGTCGACAGTTTGTGTGCAAAAAGGCTGACAAGATGCCGCGCTGACACCGGCAAGAGCTAGGAGCAAAGGGGCGATGGAGTCAAGCAGGGCACGGGGGTCCGGCACCCAGTCCGTCTACAAGACCATCCGACAGGAAATCCTGACGATGGCGCTCGCACCGGGGAGCCCTCTCGACGAGGTGCGCCTCTCCGAACGCTTCGGAATGTCGCGGACGCCGGTGCGCGAAGCCCTGCTGCGGCTGGCTGCGGACGGTCTGGTGACGACGCTGCCGAACCGCAACACGGTCGTCTCGGCGATCGATTTTGCGACGCTGCCTTCCTATTTCGAGGCTCTGAGCCTGATGTACCGCGCCACGACGCGCGCGGCCGCCATGCACAGGGATGCGAAGCTGATGGAGAAGGTGCACGCCCGGCAGCGCGACTTCCGCAAGGCCGTCGAGGACCGGGACGCCTTCGCCATGATCGAGGCGAACCGCGATTTCCACGTGGCGATCGCCGAACTCGGCGGCAACGGCTACTACACGAGCTTCTTCACCCGGCTCCTCGACGAGGGCCGGCGGATCCTGCGCCTCTACTATTCGACGTTCGAGGACCGGCTGCCGCGGCAGTATGTCGAGGAGCATGAGGCGATCATCGCTGCGATCGAGGCCGGCGACGTCGACCTCTGCGATCGGCTGGCGACGGAGCATGCCGCCCAGATCGTTCGCCAGATCCAGGACTACATCGCCCGGGATCTTCGCCAGCCGATGGACCTCGCCGAGCGATAGAACAAGCGGCGGACCGGGGCGAGGCCCCTCGCCTTACGGCGGTCAGGCGCGCGGCCCGCCGCGCTTCTTCACCATCTTCACCAGCCGGGCGAAGACCGCGCCGGACTGGCGCACGCCGTCATGCTCGTATTCGTTGGTCACCCAGGTCTCGACGTTGCCGACGTGGCGCGCGGTCTCAAGCGACAGCGCCGCATCGACATACATATCGTCGAAATAGACGGCGGCCGCGACCGGAACCTCGTTGTCTGCGAGCCTCTGCGGATTGTAGAGCCTGCCGTGGCGCGGGCGCTCCGCGAGGGCCTCGACGGCTGCCCGGAACGGTCGCAGCGAGCGGATTTCCTGAAACATCCACGGATACATCATCTCGCCGGTCATCTGCAGCGGCCGATGCGCTTCGGAGAATGCGGGATGCTCGGCGCGGATGCGATCCGCCGCCCAGGCCGTCGCGCCGTCTCCCTGTGCGTAGATGACCTCCTGCAGCACGGCAAAGAGCGGATTGGCGTCGTAGGAGGTGAGCTCCATGACCGCGGCCAGGAAGTGATCGGACAGCCGATCCTCGGCGGAGCCCGAGAAGGCCTCGTCCATCAGCCAATGGATGTTCTCGAAACCCGGCGCCATCCCGAGATCGATGCCGACCGTCTGCAACCGCCGGACGGTCAGCCGATCGCCGTCCGGCAGGCGCACGTCGTTCCCGGCGAGGAGATCGGCGATGCGGCCGATCCGGTCGCGATCATGGGGATAGCGGCTGTAGTAGTGGGCGTTCTTTTCGGCAACGCGCGGATAGGTGCGGCGGTAGACATCGTCGGCGGTCGCGTCGAGGCCGGCAAGGCCGCCGGTCACGTAGCAGGCCGAAAGGCCCTCCGGCGCCGCCGAGAGATAGGTCAGCGTCAGGAAACCGCCATAGCTCTGGCCGAGGGTCTCCCACTTCACGCCACCGAACAGCGTCTTTCGCAGGTGCTCGCAATCGGCCACGATGCTATCGGCGCGGAAATGGCAGAGATAGTCGGCGGCCGCCTCGCCGCGCTCGAAGGCCGCCATCGTCGCGCCTTCGATGCGGGAACTGCGGCCCGTGCCGCGCTGGTCGACGAGGACGACACGGTGCGTCTTCAGCGCCTCTGCCAGCCAGCTCGGCCCGCCGCCGGTCGGTCGCGGGGCCTTTCCGCCCGGACCGCCCTGCAGGAACACCAGCAGCGGCAGGGTTTCGCGGGAGCGCGCGGCATCGCAGAGCTCGCGGGCGAAGATCTCGATCGTTGCGCCGTCCGGTTTCGACCAGTCCAGCGGGACGGGAACGAGATGGTCGCGGACGAAGAGCCCGGGGATGGTATACTCGCGGATAGGCAAGGCTGGCTCCTCGTTTCCCGTGTCGCCCTGCCCGCAAGGAGCCGGCGGCGAATTCCTGAACTGGACGACAGCACTAGCGCGAAGCGCATCGCCCTGCACGCGGAAAGCGGAAGCAAGCCGAGATTTGCGCATGATCCCGTGCGTTAATGGCGGCTGGGCCTGGTGGAGGTTTCCTGTCGACAAACTGCGCACATTGCCTTTATGCTGCGCCGCAGGCGGCTACGCATGCTGCAACCGCCCGAACGAAAATCGAAGCCGGAAGATCTCATGACCACTCCCCCTCCCCTCATCACGGACGCCGAACGGCAGACCCGGCTGCAGGCGCTGCGCCGGAACATGGATGCGGCAGGCCTTGACGGCGTGCTGCTCGGCTCGACGGAGAGCCTGCGCTACTTCACCGGCCTCGTCTGGCACCAGAGCGAGCGGCTGCTCGGAGCGCTCGTGACGCCGACCGGGCTCACCTATGTCGTCCCGGCCTTCGAACAGAGCCGGGTCGAGACATTGCCGCATCTGGAGGGCGAGCTGGCCGTCTGGCAGGAGGAAGAGGAGCCGGCGGCGCTGGTGGCGTCCCTGCTGGGGCCGCGGGGCCGCCTGGCGCTTGACGATGCCCTGCCGCTCTTTGCCTATCATGCGCTTGCCGGTGTGCTCGGAGCGGAGCGCCTGACCGATGGCGGCCGGCTGATCCGCGACCTGCGGCTGGCAAAGTCACCGGCCGAGATTGCGCTGATCACCTACGCGATGGGACTGACGCTGGAAGTGCAGCGGCGCGCGCATGCGATCATGCGGACGGGAATCCGGGCCTCGGAGGTCGTGCGCTACATCGACGAGCAGCACCGGGAACTGGGCGCTGCCGGCGGCTCGACCTTTTGCATCGTCTCGTTCGGCGCTGCGACTGCCCTCCCCCACGGCGCCGATAGCGACCAGACGCTTGCGGCGGGCGACGTGATCCTCGTCGATACCGGGACGCGGATCGACGGCTACCATTCCGACCTGACGCGGACCTATGTGCTGGATGAACCGGATGCGGACTTTGCCCGCGCTTGGGCGATCGAGCGCGCGGCGCAGCAGGCGGTGTTCGAGGCGGCCCAACTGGGGGCGCCCTGCCACAGCCTCGACGATGCCGCCCGTGCGGTGATCGCCGGACATGGGCTCGGCCCCGACTACCGCCTGCCGGGACTGCCGCACCGGGCGGGCCACGGACTGGGGCTCGAGATCCATGAAGAGCCCTATCTCGTCCGCGGCAACGCGACGACGCTTGCCGCCGGCATGTGCTTCTCCAACGAGCCGATGATCGTCTTTCCGGGGCGCTACGGGATCCGGCTTGAGGACCATATCCACATGACCGCGAGCGGGGCTGAATGGTTCACGACCCCCGCCAGGGGACCGGCGGAACCGTTCGGCTAGGATCCCCAGTCGATCGATCTGGCCGCGCACGCACATCGAATCCGCAAGGGCGTCCGCCGGCATGGCGGCGCCCTTGCCTTTGTAGATCAAGGCAACCGAAACGATCTTTATCAATAGCTTAGCGAAGTGGCGCTTCCGCCTCCCCTCCCCCGCCCGATGACCGGCGTCGCCTCGACGCAGCTGTGCATGTTAACGCCGCGTTAACGATAAACCGTTTGACCGGACGGGCAAATCAGTTGAAAAACAGTCGCGACGGAATTTTTCCGACTTTTCTCAATTAACCGTCGGGCCATCATGGAAAACGCACTCAGACGACCCCAGGACCTTCTTTCGTCCGCCGACCGGATCATGCGGCATTCGCAATTGCTGTCGGCGCAACTGCAGAACCTGCGGCAGCAGATGTATCCGCCGGAGGCGATGAAATCGCTCCGCACCTTTTCCTCGAAGGACACTGCCGCCCTGCTCGGCATTGCCGAATCGACGCTGCGCCAGATGTCGCTGGATGGCGAGGCAGTGATCCCCGACCGGCAGGACAACGGCCGACGGGTCTATACGCTTTCCCAGGTCAACGAGATTCGCGCCTACCTTGCCAACCGGCGCCCGGCGGAAGCCCTCGACTTCCTTCCGCGCCGGCGGGCCGGCGACAAGCTGCAGGTGCTCGCCATTGCCAACTTCAAGGGCGGTTCTGCGAAGACGACGACGACCGTGCACCTCGCCCACTATCTCGCCTTGCAGGGCCTGCGCGTCCTTGCCATCGATCTCGATCCGCAGGCCTCGCTTTCCACCATGTTCGGCTACCAGCCCGAGTTCGACGTGGATGCCAACCAGACGCTCTATGCCGCGATCCGCTATGACGAGAACGAGCGGGTTCCCCTCTCGGCGGTCGTTCGCCGGACCTACTTCGACGGCGTCGACATCGTGCCCGGCAATCTCGAGCTGATGGAATACGAGCACGAGACGCCGCAGGCGATCGCAAAGGGCCTGTCGCGCGGCGACGGCATGTTCTTCCGCCGGCTGAAGACGGTGCTCGCGGAGGTCGAGGATCGCTACGACGTGGTGCTGATCGACGCGCCGCCGCAGCTCGGCTACCTCACCCTCGGTGCGCTCTATGCGGCGACCGGGCTTTTGATCACCGTGCATCCGGCCATGCTCGACGTCGCCTCGATGAACCAATTCCTGGCGATGACGAGTGACCTGCTCGGCGTGATCGAAGACGCCGGCGGCTCGCTCGAGCACGACTTCATCCGCTACGTGCTGACCCGCCACAATCCGCATGACGTGCCACAGGTGAACGTCGTGGCCCTTTTGCGCTCGCTGTTCGGCGAGGACGTGCTTGCCGCTTTCGTCGTCGATACCACCGCGATCGCCAGCGCCGGCCTGGAGAAGAAGAGCCTCTACGAGATGACGCGAGGCAGCGTCGGTCGTGATACGCTCAACCGGGCGCTCGAATCGGTCGATGCCGTGAACGCCGAGATATTCCGCCACATCAAGACTGTCTGGGGACGCAAATGAACAGCGCCAGTGATCGATCCAAGAGAATGAAGGCCATGTTCGGCGGCATCAACGCCGATGAGCTTGCCGCAGCGGTCGCCCCCTCGCCGCTGTCCCAGGCCGGCCGGCGGGTGTCCTCCGGCGCCGTACGCTCGATGCAGGACTCCTTTTCGGCGATCGAGGACGAGAACGCCCGTCTGCGCGAGCAGATCGCCGGGTCGGAAGCGGTCGTGGAATTGGGCCCGGAACAGGTGACGCCCTCCTTCGTGCGCGACCGCATGGACGGGCAGGTCGACCCGGATCTTGCCGAACTGGTGCGCAGCATCGGCGAGCATGGCCAGCAGGTGCCGATCCTCGTGCGCCCGCATCCGGAGGCAAACGGGCTTTTCCAGATCGCCTACGGCCATCGTCGCTGGCAGGCGGCGCGCGAGCTCGGCCGTCCCGTCAAGGCAATCGTGCGGGAGCTGTCCGACGACGCCCTCGTGATCGCCCAGGGCAAGGAGAACAGCGAACGGAAGGACCTGTCCTTCATCGAGCAGGCGCTTTTCGCGCAGGAGCTCAAGGAGCGCGGCTTCGATCGGCAGACCATCGCTGCGGCGCTCGGTCGAAGCGAGGACAAGGGGCTGGCCTATATCTCGATCCTGTCGTCGCTCGCCGGCGCTCTGCCGCAGGAGATCGTCCGCAAGATCGGCCCGGCGCCGAAGACCGGCCGCCCGAAATGGGAGAAGCTTGCAGCCCATTTTTCCGACCGCAAGCTGCCGGCTGCCCGATCTTCGGCGGCGAACGGACTGATTTCGTCCGACCGGTGGCTGAGTGCCGACAGCGATGCCCGCTTTGCCCTGTTGCTTTCGCTGCTGGAGGCCAAGGAGAAACCGGCGCCGGCACGAAGCGTCATCAAGGGTGCGGCTGGCCAGGATGCCGTCTCGATCGAGAGGGCAGGGACGGTGACACGGTTTTCCGTCGACGAGCGGCAGGTCCCGGGCCTCGCCGAGTGGCTGGCCCGCGAGATGCCGGGTCTCCTGCAGCGCTTCGAACAGAGGCGCGGCTGAGGCTCGCCGCGGGCGGACCCGCCGACCGATGGCGGGTCCCGGTTCGGCTTCCGGCCGGGACGTGGCGCGGGGAGGGGCTGAGAAGCGTTCCCGTTGCTATTCCACTGAAATCAAAGCGGAAATTTCGACGGTGTATCAGCTGTAACACCGCGGGTGCCGGAAGGACAATGGCAGGAGTTGCGGAAGCCGCGGGTCGGCGAATCGCCAATGAGATCGAAATCGGCATCCGGAGCGGGCCTGGCGGCTGTCATTTGCGTCCATCCAAGGCCTTGAAATCCCTTGCTAATCGATTTGATTTTCTTTCAATCGATTTGGTTTAAGCTTGGCGGCGGTCGGCCTGTTGCAACGCTGCTTGCTTCTGTGATTAGTGCCAGCCATCCAGGATTTTTTTCCAGAACAGGGAGATACGGAATGGCGTTGATTACCATGCGGCAGTTGCTCGATCATGCTGCAGAGAACGACTACGCACTGCCGGCGTTCAACGTGAACAACCTCGAATACATTCAGGCCGTCATGCGCGCCGCCGACGCGACCGACTCTCCGGTGATCCTGCAAGCGAGCCGCGGTGCCAGGGCCTATGCCGGCGATGCCTTCCTGCGACACCTCATTCTCGGGGCGGCAGAGGAATATCCGCATATCCCGGTCTGCCTCCATCTCGACCACGGCGATCAGCCCTCGACCTGCATCTCCGCGATCACCAACGGCTTTACCTCGGTGATGATGGACGGCTCGCTGCTGGCCGACGGCAAGACGGTCGCCAGCTACGAATACAATGTCGGCGTGACGGCGGAGGTGGTGAAGATCGCGCATGCGGCCGGCGTATCGGTCGAGGGTGAACTCGGCTGTCTCGGCAACCTGGAAACGGGCGCCGGCGACAAGGAGGACGGCCATGGCTTCGAGGGCAAGCTGTCGCGCGAGGAGCTTCTGACCGATCCGGACCAGGCGCTGGACTTCGTCAGCAAGACCGGCGTCGACGCGCTTGCCGTTGCGATCGGCACCAGCCATGGCGCCTACAAGTTCACGCGCGAGCCGGACGGCGAGATCCTGTCGATCGAGACCATCGCGAAGATCAACCGGAAACTGCCGAACACGCATCTCGTCATGCACGGTTCGTCGTCCGTTCCGAAGGACCTGCAGGACCTGTTCAACGCCTATGGCGGCAAGATGAAGCCGACCTGGGGGGTGCCGGTATCGGAGATCCAGAAGGCGATCCCGCTCGGCGTCCGAAAGGTCAACATCGACACCGACCTGCGCCTTGCGATGACCGGAACCATCCGCAAGCAGTTCGCCGAGAACCCGGAGAATTTCGACCCGCGCAACTATCTCAAGCCGGCGACGGCGCTGATGGTCGAGGTCTGCAAGGAGCGTTTCGAGGCTTTCCGCTCGGCCGGCAAGGCATCGAAGATCCGCGTCAAGCGGCTGCCGGACATGGCAAGGTTCTACGCCGCGGCGTGAGCCGTTACGCCGGGGCGGGGAGGCGACTTCCCGCCCGGATCGGAATGGGTTGCCTGCGTCGTAGCCAGACTTCAGGCTCCAGTTGAGGCCTTTGGCCGATCGCGGTCGCGTTGTTCACGCAGCCGGCACCAGATCACGCCGGCCATCACGAAGGCTGACGCCTTCATGGTTAACAACCAGTAGATAAAGATAACCGTCAGTTTGCTTTCATTGCGGGCGGCGAACGTCCAGAAATCAGCCTGTTACGCAAGCGTCCTATATGGCATGAACTGGCCAGACGGGGATACGGCAACAACCGGGAGGCGGGCAAGGGCAGCAGGAGGTCCTCCACCATGCGCAGGCTCGACAAAAGGCGGAAATAAAGCCACACCGCATGGGCTGTCGCTTCCGCTGGAAAGCGGTGGCGACGATAATGCGGGTCTTGGGCTACTTGCACCATGGCCCATATTCCCGGATCCTCATCAGCCATCGGCTAAGTTTGCAATGCCCTTCCGACTCATCCCCTGTGCCAGCGGCAGTCATCTACTGGTGAGGGGGAGTAAACGGCTCCGGTCGGTCGCCACGACGTGCGCGATGTCGAATTGCCACCTTCGCAGGCAGAGATCGAAACTTCTCGTTTTAATACTTGACGAAAGTACTCATGAAAAATATTAAGTTCCTGCCGTTCAACCGCGGCGGGTTCATGTATGTGCGTCGGGCAGGGGGCTCAACGCACTAAAATTACTTTTTCAACTGTGGCCTCTCCTGATCGCATCTCCTGCGTTCGGGTCGGCGAAGCCATGTCTTTTTATGGGGCCGATCTGGCCCGGGGAGAATCAAACATGAGTGCGCCAACCATCACCGTGACTCCGACGACCGTCGTATTCGGGGAGCAGCAAGACCTCGGAACGTCGACACAGGCGGTCGAGACGCTCGTCTTCGACGCCAACGGCGACGGTCTCCAGGATCTCGTCCTCAACGGACGCAATTCAAATACGATCTCGCTGATGCTGAACCAGGGCGACGGTTCCTTCGGGGCCGCAACGACGATTGCGACCGGATCCCAATGGCACATCTACAACGGCGACATCGACGGCGACGGCAATCAGGACGTCCTGATGACGCGCTGGAACGAAGACTACAGCGAACAGACGCTGGGTTACCTGAAGAACAATGGCGACGGCACATTCGGCGCGTTTGAAACGCTTGAGACCGGCTTCCGGAACATTCTGGACGTCACCACTGTCGACTTTGACGGCGACGGCGATCTCGACGTGCTGACGGCTGGAAGCGGCGACGCAGGGGTCATGATCGCAAAGAACAACGGCGACGGCACGTTTACGAAGTCGCTGCTGGCGACCGGCACATCCGTCTACTCCGTCTCAACCGGCGACATCAACGGCGACGGCATCCTCGATGTTGTCACGACCGACGGCGGCGGCAATTTCAAAGCCTTCACCGTCGGTGCGGATGGCCAGAGCACCCAAACCCATTTGTTCAATCTCGATGCGATCTATCCCGCCGAAAGTGTCGAGCTTGTCGACCTCGACGGCGACGGCGCCCTTGATGCAGTGGTCGCAAACTCCAACCGCAAGGAACTGTCCTGGTTGAAGGGCAATGGCGACGGCACGTTCGGCGCCAAGCAGACGATAGCCGACGGCAACGAGCAAAGCCCCTATGTCACCGGTTTCCGGGTGGTCGACGTCAACGGCGACGGCCGATTGGACATCATCGCCGGTTCGCCGAGGACGGTTGGAGAAACGGCGCAGACCCAGCAATCCTACCTTTCCTGGTTCGAGCAGGAGGCAGACGGCACCTTCACCGAGCACATGACGAATGTGAAATATCCGTCCGAAGCCGACTTCTTCGACGTCAACTATGGCGACCTCAACAATGACGGCGTGATCGACCTGATTTCCGCAGGTCCGGTTTCGATCGGCGGCAGCCGCAACTATGTACGCTTCGCAACCGGGATGGAGGCGATCGAAGTCGCCGAAAACGCGCCGACCGCGCTGCACGGCATTGCCTTCAGCGATGATTCGACCGGCGCGGTTGAAGTCACGCTCAGCGTCGACCGCGGCACGCTCGACGCCACCTCTGCAGCCGGCGTCACCGTCTCCGGTTCCGGGTCGCAGGTCGTTCTGACCGGTACCGTCGCCGACATCAACGCGTTCCTCGAAAACGATGGCGTGCTGTTCACCACGGCCAACAACGACGAGACCAGCGCCAAGCTCAACATCACCATCAACGATCAGGATCCCCTGAATCCCTCCGTGGTTTCCAAGACGATCGGGTTGGCCGTGACGCCGGCGGACGACCTGAGCCCCGTGGACGTAGAGTTGAGCGGCGACACCGTCGCCGAGGACGCAGCCATCGGAACACTGATCGGGACGCTGTCTGCTACCGATCCCGAGGGTGGTCCCGTCACTTACAGCCTCTACAGCGGTGGCCAATATGTGACGCTGGACGGAAACCAGTTGAAGCTCAACACCGCGCTCGATTTCGAAGGCCAGAGCAGCTTCCAGATCATCGTCCGCGCCACCGACGAGGGCGGCGCCTTCACCGACCAGACCCTGACGATCGACGTCACCAACGCCAACGAGGCACCGCTCAGCATTGCATTGTCGAAGCTGCTTGTGCCTCAGAGCAGTGCGGCGGGAACGGTCGTCGGCGACCTGACCACCACCGATCCCGACAGCGGCGACACCTTCACCTACAGTATCCCCGGCGGCAGCGACGCATTCGAGATCGTCGACAACAAGCTCGTCGTCAAGGACTTGAGCGGAGCTCTCATCCACGACGTCAAGGTGCTGGCAACCGATTCGGGCGGCCTGACCGTCGAGAAGTCCTTCCGTATCACCACGACCGACGACGACGGCAACCCGCTCGGCTCTGCCGGCACGATCACCATCGACGCATCGAATGCCGCAAGCATGGACTTCGAGGCCTATATCCGCGGCGGCTTCCTCGCTGGAACCGTTGGCGGCGGCATGCCGGTGTTCGACAACGGCGGCGCGTTCTCTGGCAGCGAGGTCATGATGGCCTACGGTTCGGACACGGCTTCGAAGTACGTGCTGGCGCGCGGATCGATGGAGTATTACTTCGCCACCCATACTATCTGGGGCGAAATCGGCACCATCGAGTACGGCACCCGCGGCAACGGCGCCTACGATTCGTCCGGTTCTTTCCAGGGCGGCGCGGCCGAACTGCGGATCACCGGGCTCTCTCTCAGCAACAACAAGCCGATCGGCGCTGACGAAGCGGAAATCGAGGCCAATGGTCCGGTTCACAACTTCACCGTCGCGCACATGTACGGCGATATCGGTTCAACGGGCAGGATCGGGGTCTATTCAGATTCGCTCGATGCCTACGCCCAGAACTATATCGGCTCGGCCGGCGCGGACGTCTTCACCGGTACAGTATTCGCCGACACGATCAACGGTGGTGCCGGCGATGACACGCTCAACGGCGGCGGTGGCAACGACACGATTCGAATCGGCACGGGCAATGACATTGTCGATGGCGGCGACGGCGTCGACACGGTCATCGTCGACGGCAATTTTGCTGACTACAACCTGCTCGCGCTCAGCACCATCTATCTCACCGAGAACGCATCCGGCGAAATGGATCGTATCCGCACCACCGAGTACATCAAGTTCAAGGACGCACTCTATAACGTCGCCACGCAGGAGGTGACGCCGATCGAAGACCTGGCACCGACAGGCCTCGACATCTCGGCGAAGACCGTCTCCGAGAATGTGGCGATCGGCACGGTCGTCGGGACCTTCTCGGCGACCGATCCGGAAGGCGGTGCGCTGGCCTATACCCTGACGAGCGACGCCGGCGGCCTGTTCAGGCTCGATGGCGCCAAGCTCGTCACGGCAAAGGCGATCGACTACGAGACGGTGAAGTCGGGTACTGTGACGGTCGAGGTCTCCGACGGCGTCAATACCGTGGCCGAGAGCTTCACCATCGGCGTGCAGGACGTGAACGAGGCGCCGACGGCGCTTGCGCTGTCCAAGTCGTCGGTGGCGGAGAACGCCAAGGTCGGCACGGTCGTCGGCACATTGTCGGCAAAAGACCCGGAAGGCGGTGCGGTCTCCTACAGCCTGTCGTCCAACCCCGGCGGCATCTTCAAGGTCGTCGGCAACCAGCTGCAGCTGGCCAAGGCCGTGGACTACGAGACGGCCAGGAGCCACGCGGTCACCGTCGTCGCCAAGGATTCCTCCGGCAACAGCACGAGCAAGGCGCTGTCGATCAAGGTGACCAATGTCGACGAGGCGCCGACCGCGCTTTCGCTGTCCAAGGCGACGGTCGCCGAGACCGCCAAGGCCGGCACGACGATCGGCAAGCTTTCGGCCAAGGATCCCGAAGGCGGCGCGGTCTCCTACAGCCTGTCGTCCAACCCGGGCGGCCTGTTCAAGATCGTCGGCAATTCGCTGCAGCTTGCCAAGGGCGTCGACTATGAGAAGGCGAAGAGCCACGCCGTCACGGTGGTGGCCACCGACGTCGGCGGCAAGACCACGTCGAAGTCGTTCTCGATCGGCGTGACTGACGTCAACGAGGCCCCGACGTCGATCGCGCTTTCGAAGTCGACGGTTGCGGAGAACAGCAAGAAGGGCACGACGGTCGGCACCTTCTCGGCGAAGGATCCGGAAGGCAAGGCGCTCACCTACAAGCTGACGGATACGGCCGGCGGGCTGTTCAAGCTGTCGGGCACCAAGCTGCAGGTGGCCAAGGCGATCGACTACGAGAAGGTG
>NZ_JAJNCZ010000014.1 GCF_021026345.1 Rhizobium sp. GN54
CAAGCATCCAAATAAAAAGCCTCCGATGAAACCGGAGGCTGTTGTAACCCCATCGCAGATGGGGGTCCCGTTTGGACGCCGATCACCCCATGTGCGGGGTCCTTATTCCATGCCGAAACACACAAGGCACCCCTAGTCCCCCCTCCTACCCCCTTACGCTTTCCTCAGGGGAAGGTGACACAGAGAACCACTCTCCTTGACTCACAGAAGGCCACTGAGAGCCATCCGATAGACAGACTACATCGCTAGCCATCACAACAGGATGCCCTTGTACGAGTCTCTATGAGTCAATGAGGTGCTGTTAGCGTAGCTAAGACTATGTGTCTCAGCGCTATTGGAGAGGGAAGCCTAGAGAGATCCGCTTAGTGCCATGACCAGTGTCATTACAACGGGATGCAGTAGGGTAAGTGACGCTTAGGCTACCCTTACAACGAGCAAAAGCTCATTACAGGGTCATTACATCTTCCCTGTTTCTCTTCTGACGAGAGACCGGAGGTATGCCTAAGTCATTGGAAAAATGGCGCACCCGAAGAGATTCGAACTCCTGACCCCCAGATTCGTAGTCTGGTGCTCTATCCAGCTGAGCTACGGGTGCGTTTTCAGCGGTGGGCGTGTTGCCCGGCTGCGAGCGATCTCCTACTGGGTCCGTCGCGCTAATGCAAGCGCCTTCTGCGAAAAAAGTTCAAATCCCCTGGTTCAAATCCCCCTGAGCCGGTGATCGCGCGAAGGGGCGCTGCGACAGCCGGGCCTCCAGCATGTCGTGCACGTTTCCCGTCGGTCTTGCGGCGCCGACAGGCACGCCGCGGACGATCAGATGGGCGCGGCAGAGCGGGACGATCGAAAGGCGTTCAGGATGCCCTGTTGCGGAAGGCGGCCAGCGGAACGGGGCGATCCGGCAGTTCGATGCGGAACTGGGTGCCTTCCGTCGCCTTCTCCACCAGCGCGATCGTGCCGCCATGGGCGAGCACGAGTTCGCGGGCAATCGCCAGACCGAGCCCGGTGCCCCCGGAGCGGGCCGATCCGCGAAACGCGGCAAACAGGTTCTCGCGCGCCTTGGGCGGCATGCCGGGCCCGGTGTCGTCGACGGTGATCGAGACGACGCTGCCCGTGCGGACCGCCGACACGGTCAGATAGCCATGGCCGCGGCCCGGATGCTGCGTCAGCGCCTCGACGGCATTGCGGCAGAGATTATGGATCACCCGGAAGAGCTGTTCGCTGTCCGCATCTACCTCCAGCCCCGCCTCCACCTCCATGACGAAGTCGACGCCCGAGACCGGATCGATCGAGAGCATCTCGGAGACGTCGGCGACGAGCGGCGCCAGCGGCACGAAGCGGCGGCGCGGCGCCGGCTCCTGCATCCGGCCGTAGGAGAGCACGTCCGTCGTATAGCCCACGGCCCGGTCGATCGTCCTCAGAAGCTTCGGCGCGAAGCGCTTGACGACGGGATCGTCGACATCGGCGAGCCTGTCCGACATCAGCTGGGCCGAAGAGAGAATGTTGCGCATGTCGTGGTTGATCTTGGACACCGCAAGGCCGAGGTCGGCGAGGTTCTTCTGCTCCTTCAGCGTTCCCTGCAGCGCCCTCTGCATCTCCGCCAGGTGGACGGCGGCGACGGCGAGTTCGTCCTGTCCGCCGGAGGGCTTGAGGATGCGGGTCGGATCGGAAGGGTCGGCCGCGAAGTCGCGCATGTTGCCGGTCATGCTGCGGATCGGCCGGACCAGCATCCGGTTGATGGTCAGGAAGATCAGGCCGCCGGTGATCGCCGAAAGCACGGTCGTGAGCAGGAAGACCGTCCAGGCGAAGGAGAGCATCGCCTTGCGCAGCGCCTTGTCCGTCAGCACCACCTCGATCGTCGTGCCGCTGTCGCCGAGCGGGCCGTAGGCGCGGATGATGCGGTCGCCGCCGAAGAACAGGGTATCCAGCGCGGCACAGATGGCCGAGATCGGCTCGACGGCCGAGAGATCGTATTGCGCGTCCACCTTGGGCGGGATGTCGGCGACGGCGACGAGGCGGGCGGCGTCGTGGCGGCGCAGCACGATCGCCTTGGTCCCGGTCGCCATCAGCGTCTCGTCCTGCAGGGCCCGGGTCAGGTCCTGCTGCGGGAAGCCGTCCGCGACGATCGCCGCCGCCGCGGCGACGTTCAGCCGGTCGCTCAGCCAGCGCACTCGCATGTTCGCGATCGACGGGGCAAAGATCAGGACTTCGGCGAGCACGATGAAGGCGACCGTCAAAAGCAGCAGACGCCCGGACAGTCCCTTCATGGCACTCGGCATCGGCACATTGCCCAGCATCGGGGCGGCTTCGTTGTCCTTCATCGCGAACTCCCGGCCATCTCGCGGGTCACAGCGGCATTTCAACACGGAATTCTTCAAGTCCCTTCAGGAGGCTCGCCACGTCCAGGCTTCCCTGGTCGCCGCGCCTGCCGATGGCGGGCACCTGCCGAAAAGGTCGCCCGCGCATCGCATGGTCGCAATCATAGCGGATATGGCCTGCCTGTCCAATGGAGGAGGCTCGAGGGTGTGGTGTCTCCGCTTTGCGGAGGCAACAAAAAAGGTGGCGGAAGAAGATCCGCCACCTTCAGGTCTCTTAATCGGACCCTGGCCGGGGTCAGAATTCTTCCCAGCCTTCCGGGCTGGCGGCGACGGCTGCGTTGCCGCGGCTGGTGAAGGCGCGGGCGACGTTGCCGATGATCCGCCGCGCCGGCGATTCGACCGGGCGGTGGCTGGCCTGGGCGACGGCGACCTGTCCCTCGCCGGTGCGGAACCGGGAGACCAGGCTCGCCAGGCTGTCGGCCTCGGCCTTCAGCTTGTGGGTCGCAGCCGAGCTTTCCTCCACCATGGCGGCATTGTGCTGCGTCACCTGGTCCATCTGGTTGACGGCGGTCGAGACCTCCTGCAGGCCGGTGGCCTGCTCGCGGGCCGCGGTCGCGATCGAGTGGATGTGGTCGTTGATCTTCAGCACGCGGGTCTCGATGTCGGCGAGCGATGTGCCGGTGGCCTGGACATAGCGGACACCGGTCGCGACTTCCTCGCTCGACTTGTTGATGAGCCCCTTGATGTCCTTGGCAGCGCTTGCGGCGCGCTGCGCCAGTTCGCGCACTTCCTGGGCGACCACGGCAAAGCCCTTGCCCGCATCCCCCGCACGCGCCGCCTCGACGCCGGCGTTCAGCGCCAGCAGGTTGGTCTGGAAGGCGATCTCGTCGATCACGTTGATGATCTGCGTGATCTCGTTGGATGCCTGCTCGATACGGCCCATGGCGTCGACCGCGTTGCGCACCACCTCGCCGGACTGCTTGGCGCTCTGGGTCGCCTCGCCCACCATGATGGTGGCTTCCTGTGCCCGGTCGGTCGAGTTCTTGACGGCCGCGGTGATCTCTTCCAGGGCCGCGGAGGTCTCCTCGAGCGCTGCGGCCTGCTGTTCGGTCCGCTTGGAGAGGTCGTCGGACGCGGTGCGCAACTCGCCGGAGTTGGCATTGATCGAATCGGTGGAGGCCCTGACCTCGCGCATCGCCTTCTGCAGCGTCGCCAGCGTATTGTTGACGTTGGTCTGCAGCTCGGCGAACGCGCCCTGGAAGGAGCCACTCATCGAGCCGGTGAGGTCGCCGTCCGCCAGCGCTGCGATGACGCGGCGCGTCTCGTTGATGCCGGTGTCGACGCTGCTGACGAGTTCGTTGACGCCTGCGGCGAAACGGTTGAGGTCGTCGTTGCCGTAGTCCTTGTCGATGCGCTGCTTGAAGTCGCCTGCGGCTGCGGCATGCACGACGGTGGCGATCGAGGACTGCAGGTCGGCGCTCTTTTCGCGCAGCACCTGTTCCTGTGCGTTCAGGTCGTGCACCTCGATGGCGTTCTGGCGGAACACCGAAACGGCTGCGGCCATCTCGCCGATCTCGTCCTTGCGTCCGGCATAGGGCACTTCGGTCGAAAGGTCGCCGCCTGCGAGCTGCTTCATCGTCGCCGTGACGTTCTGGATCGGCCGGCTGATCTGGTTGGTCGCCACGTAGAAGGCGGCGCCGCCGCCGGCGGCAAGGCCGATCACCACGGTGGCCAGCACCGCCGTCAGCATCAGCATCTTGAAATCGGAAATGTCCGCCTTGATCGCGTTCAGGTCTTCGCGGTCGATCTCGACGACGGCGTCGATCTCCTGCTGGAAAGCCTTGCGGTTGGCGCGGTTGGCCTCGTTGTTGCCCTGTTCGTTGGCGGCCTGCGGCGACACCTCGGTGCCGAGGCGTGCCGTCTCCGCGCGGAACATCCGGAATTCGGCCGCGCGGGCGACGACGGCATCAAAGGGGGCGATCTGGTCGGCGGGAACCTTCGGGCGCCAGCTGGTCAGGGTCTGGTCGATCCCGTCCAGTTCCTTGCGGATGCCGTCGGCGAATTTCTGGGCCTGCTCGGTCGTCGGCGAGGCATAGATGCCGCGCGCTTCCATTACCACGGCGGTAACCTGCCGGTTGAGGTGCTCGCCGAGGAAGGCGCGGTCGGCGGCCGTCTCGTATTCGCGCAGCTTCTGGTCGTACTGCTGGACGACCAGAAGCCCCATTGCGCCGATGAGGACGGACAGCATCCCCATCAGCCCGACGATAAGATAGATCTTCGCACGTATTTTCATGGACGGTTCCTCCGTTGCCACTGTCGAACGAATGCAGCGGCAGCCGCACCGTGTACGTGCTCCGTTTTACCCTTTAAAAGTTAATGAGAATTCTAACGAAAGCTAATGTTAGGGCCCTGCCGCCGCATTTGCCTATTGATATTCGTCAGGAAAAACAGCGGCTTCGCCTTACGTTACGTGAGGCGGGCGGGGGTCTTCGCCACCAGGAAGACAAGAAATGGCCGCGTTGTGTTAATCATTTCGGCACGGGGTCCGGATTTTCAGCCCGGAATTGACTTTTCCCGGCCTTTCCCCTTATAAGCCGCGCACGTCCGGACGGGCCGTCACTTCGGCGACGGCGAATGCGTCCGCAAACGTAACGCTCCTTGCTTAAACGCAAACCCAAGAAGGGCCGCACACCGCGGTGTTAAAATAAATGTCGAAGCGTACCTATCAGCCTTCCAAGCTTGTTCGCAAGCGTCGTCACGGCTTCCGTGCCCGTATGGCCACCAAGGGCGGTCGCGCGGTTCTCTCCGCTCGCCGTGCACGCGGTCGCAAGCGTCTTTCGGCCTAAACGCCGCGCTTGCCCGAAGCGAGAGCCGGGCAATGACCAAGAATGACGAAAAATTGACTGTCGGACGGCTGAAAAGCCGCCCGCAGTTTCTTTATGTGCGGGAGGGAGAAAAGCGCAAAGGGCCGCTGTTCCTTCTGGAGATGCGCGACCGGCACGAGCCGGACGCTCCCCCGCGCGTCGGTTTCACCGTCACCAAGAAACACGGCAATGCCGTCGAACGGAACCGGATGCGCCGGCGCCTGAGGGAAGCGGTGCGTCTGTCGGCCGGGTTTGCAATGGCGCCCGGACACGACTATGTCATCGTCGCCAGACGCGACATTCTCCATGCGGGCTTTGCCGAACTCCAGGATCGCCTCCGCGAGCGCATCAGCAACAGGCAGAAACACAAGAGGCCGGCTCCCTCCGGCCCCGGGAAAGAATGATGGAAAACAACCGCAATTATTTCGTGGCGATTGCGCTGTCGGTGCTGATCCTGATCGCCTGGCAGTTCCTCTACGTCAATCCGAAGATCGAGCGCGACCGCTCGGTCGCCGAGATGCAGGCGGAACTGGACAAGGACAATCCGGTCACCCCGCAGGGAACGACCGCGGCATCGACGCCCGCAGCCGGCGCCGTTCCCGGTGCCGCCACGGAAAGCGCGCAGGCAGCGCCTGTCCAGAGCGCGCGCGTCCAGATCGAGACGGGCTCGCTGCTCGGGTCCATCAACCTTACCGGCGCACGCTTCGACGACCTGAAGCTGCGCGAGTACCACGAGACCGTCGATCGCTCGAGCCCGATCATCACGCTTCTCAGCCCGGCCGAAACCGAGCACGGCTATTTCGCCGAGGTCGCCTATGTCGGCAACGAGACGACCGGCCAGGTTCCCGGTCCGCAGACGGTCTGGACGCAGGAAGGCACCGGCAAGCTCACCACCACCACCCCGATCACGCTCAGCTACACCAACGACAAGAACATCCGCTTCGTCCGCACGATCTCCGTGGACGAGCATTACATGTTCCAGGTCACCGACCAGATCGAGAATGCCACCGGCGCGCCGCTGTCGCTCTCCAGCTACGGCCGCATCACCCGCTTCACCAAGCCGACGACGCCGAGCATCTATGTCCTGCACGAGGGCTTCATCGGCTATCTCGGCGAGCTTGGGCTGCACGAGGTCAGCTATTCCGATACCGAGGAGGAGACGACCGTTGCGCCCGGCAGGGCGACGAGCGGCTGGCTCGGCATCACCGACAAGTACTGGGCGACCGCCCTGATTCCGCCGCAGGCGACCCCCTATGAAACCCGCTTCTCGCATTTCACCGACGGGCGCCCGCGCTTCCAGGCCGACTTCCGCCAGGACGCGATCACGATCGCGCCGGGGCAGACCGGTGAAGTCAAGAACATGCTGTTCGGCGGCGCCAAGGAAGTGCCTGTTATCGACGGCTACAAGACGTCGCTGTCCATCCCGCGCTTCGACCTGATGATCGACTGGGGCTGGTTCTGGTTCTTCACCAAGCCGATGTTCCAGATGCTGGACTTCTTCTTCCGCTATTTCGGCAATTTCGGCGTGGCCATCCTGATCACCACGATCGTCGTCAAGGGCGTGTTCTTCCCGCTCGCCAGCAAGCAGTACGCCTCCATGGCGAATATGAAGCGGCTCCAGCCGAAGATGGAGGAACTGAAGGCCAAGTTCGGCGACGACAAGATGGGCCTGCAGCAGGCGATGATGGCGCTCTACAAGGAGGAAAAGATCAATCCTCTGGCGGGCTGCTGGCCGATCCTGTTGCAGATCCCGGTCTTCTTTGCGCTCTACAAAGTTATCTACATCACCATCGAGATGCGCCACGCGCCGTTCTTCGGCTGGATCCAGGACCTGTCGGCCCCCGATCCGACCTCGATCTTCAACCTGTTCGGCCTCTTGCCGTTCGAGGTGCCGCACATGCTGCTCATCGGCGTCTGGCCGCTGATCATGGGTGTCACCATGTTCCTGCAGATGCGCATGAACCCGACACCGCCGGACCCGACCCAGGCGATGATCTTCACCTGGATGCCGGTGGTCTTCACCTTCATGCTGGCGAGCTTCCCGGCCGGCCTCGTGATCTACTGGGCCTGGAACAACACGCTCTCTATCATCCAGCAGGCGATCATCATGCGCCGCCATGGCGTCAAGGTGGAACTGTTCAGCAATCTGAAGGGGCTGTTCGGCAAGAAACCGGATCCGGCGAAGTAGCCGGCCTCCCCAGAGACGTCTCGAAGCCCCGGTTCGCCGGGGCTTCCTCGTTCTGGCCTGTGCCCGTTGCGACGTCGCCGCGTCGCTGCCGCGTGCGCCTCTTGGCCGGCGGCCTGCCAGTATCCTGACGTCCACTCCTGCGAGCACGATCATGTCCACGTCCGAGGTTTCGCCGTCCTCCGCCAGTACCGATGCCCGCAACCAGGGCTATGGCGCCACGCTGGTGCTCGCCGCCGCGATCGTTTGGAGCTTCGGCGGCATGCTCGCGCGGCTTCTCGACATCGACGACGGCTGGACCGTCATCTTCTGGCGATCGCTGTTTGCCGCCCTCTTCCTCCTTGTCTTCATGCTGCTGCGGGACGGCGTGCGCGGCACCTGGGCGCTCTTTGCCGGCATGGGCCTGCCGGGCCTGGCCGTCGGCCTCTGCTTTGCCACCGCATCGACCTCGTTTATCCTGGCGCTGGCCTATACCACGGTGGCCAACGTGGTCCTCATCCAGGCGAGTGTTCCGCTGATCGCCGCCCTGATGTGTCGCGTCCTGTTCGGCGAGCGCATCGCAGCCGCCACCTGGGTCGCGATCGCGGCGGTCATCCTCGGCGTCGGCATCATGGTCTCCGGCTCGATCACCGGGCGTGTCTCGCCGCTCGGCGACGCGCTGGCGCTCCTGATCGCGTTCGCCTTCGCAACCGCGACCGTCGTCACCCGGCGCTTCTCCCATGTCCGGATGACGCCGGCCGTGTTCACCGGCACGGCGATCGCCGGCGTCGTCGCCGCCTCGCAGGCCACGGGCTTCGCCGTCACCGCGCCGGAGCTCGGCATCCTCGTCATCTTCGGCGCGCTCAATTTCGGCCTCGGCCTGGCCCTGTTCGTCACCGGCGCAAGGCTGATCCCCTCGGCGCTCGCCGCCCTGCTCGGCACGGCCGAGACGGTGCTGGCGCCGCTCTGGGTGGCCCTCTTCCACGGCGAGGTGCCGGGCGAGCGCACCGTCGTGGGCGGCGCGATCGTACTCGCAGCGCTTCTTTGCTATCTCGGCCGGGAGATGTGGCGCCAGCGACGAGCTGCGCTTGCCGCTTGACATTGCGGGGCAAAACCGTGAAGCCGGGCGAACAGCTCGGGAAGGCCAGACGATGACAGCGACACATTCCGGCGAGGACAAGCCGCTCTTCGGGCGTCCGTGGATCTTCATCCGCGGCGTTCCAGCGATGAAGTTCCTGCCGCCGGAAGGCCCGCCGGAGATCGCCTTCGCCGGCCGTTCGAACGTCGGAAAGTCCTCGCTGATCAATGCGCTCGTCGGCCACAAGGGCCTGGCACGCACGTCCAACACACCGGGCCGCACCCAGGAACTGAACTATTTCGTGCCCGATGGCTATTCCGGCGCCGAAGGCGACCTGCCGCCGATGGCGCTGGTCGACATGCCCGGCTACGGCTACGCGCAGGCGCCGAAGGAACAGGTCGACGCCTGGACGAAGCTCGTCTTCGACTATTTGCGCGGCCGCTCTACGCTGAAGCGCGTCTACGTGCTGGTCGACAGCCGCCACGGCATCAAGAAGAACGACGAGGACGTCTTCGACCTTCTCGACAAGGCGGCCGTCTCCTACCAGCTCGTCCTGACCAAGACGGACAAGATCAAGGAGGCGGGGGTCCCGAGGCTCGTCGCCGAGACGACCGAAAAGATCCGCAAGCGGCCGGCAGCCTATCCGGAGGTGCTCTCGACCTCCTCGGAAAAGGGCCGCGGCCTCGACATGCTGCGCGGCGCGATCGAGGCGACGATCGCGCGCTGAAGAGGCAAACGCGCAAAACTCTTGACCTGCGTCACTGGCCCGTCATCGAATGTGCCCTATGTCCTGTTGCATCGCGCGTCTTTCGCGACGCGTGAGGGATGATGCACGTCACATGCGCAAGCGGCCTTCGTCGCCGACCGACCGGGTCCAAGGGGCATTGCGCGTTCACCGCGATCGGCGCCCGCCGATGCGATTTCAAGAGGGAGATACTGATGTCCGATCTGATCGTAGTGGGATTTGATACGCCGGACGAGGCCGACAAGGTTCTCGTCAAGCTGGCGGGCCTGAAGAAGGAGTACCTGATCGATCTCGAGGACGCCGTCGTCGTCGTGCGCGACGAGGCCGGAAAGGTCCATCTGAAGCAGAGCCTCAACCTGACCGCCATCGGCGCCTCCACGGGCCTGTTGTCCGGCGCGCTGTGGGGCGGTCTCGTCGGGCTGCTGTTCCTGAACCCGCTGGCCGGCTTCGCCATCGGCGGCGCCGTCGGCGCCGGTGCCGGCGCGCTGTCCGGATCGCTGAGCGACTACGGCATCGACGACAATTTCATCAAGTCGCTGGGCGATACGATTCCGAACAATTCCTCCGCCCTGTTCGTGCTCGTGCGCAAGGTCCAGCCCGAAAAGGTGATGGCCGAGTTCCAGGGCCTGCGCGGCCGTGTCCTCAAGACATCGCTGTCGCCGGAACAGGAAAAGAGGCTTCAGGAGGCTCTCTCGGGGGTCGGCGCTGCGGCTCCGGCGACACCCGCCGCCTGATATACCCGGTCCGAGGCCGCCGCACCCTGTCGGCGGCCTTTCGCCTTTCCGGCCGGCCGTCTGCGCAATGCTGCGCCGTTCAGAAGCTTCTCGCCCGGCCGGATGCGACCATCGGGCCGGTTGCCGTGCCGGTCGGCGAGCCGCCCAGCGGTTCGACACTGACGGCAAGGACGGCGCCGGCGTTCATCATCGGCCGCATGGCCTCGGGGACCATCAGGGTCCCGTCTCCGGATTGCGACAGGACGCCGAGCGAAACCGGCGTCTTGCCGTCCTCCACCAGCCACAGTTCGAGAGACTTCCCGCCGTCCTGCCGCGTCGCCGCCGGCGTCATGGTCAGCACGCCCCTTGCGGCGTCGTAGTGCGCCATGAGGCTGATCGGGTTGTCGGAGCCGGAAAGCTCGGCGATCATCTCCTGCGGGCGCTCCGGCGGCGCGAAGATTTCCGGCCCCAGTGCCAATAGCGCCATGGAGAAGGCGAAGCCGGCAAGTGCTGCCGAGCGCCAGAATGCCACCGACGCCCAGATGCTGCGCCGAGCGCCGGAGGTGTCCGCAAGCGGGGCATCGAAGAGGCGCTGCTCGACCGCCGTGAACACGCGCGGCGGCGGCGACATCGTCTCCAGTTCATGGTTGATCGCCGAAAGGTTCTCTTCCCACCGGTTCACCATGGCAGCGAAAGCCCGGTCGCTCTGCAGGCGGGCCTCCACCTTGCGGCGGTCCTCGGCCGACAGGACGCCGAGAACATATTCGCCTGCGATCACTTCGTCGCGGCGTGGATCCCTGCTGTTCTGGTCGGGCGATGTCATGGTCCCAGGCACTCTCTCAGTTTCAGCAGGCTTCGGCGAAGCCAGGTCTTCATCGTGTTGAGCGGCACGCCGTAGCGGCTGGCGAGTTCCTCGTAGCTCAGGCCCTCGACATAGGCGAGCCGCACCGCTGCGGCCTTCTCCGCCTCCAGCCGGCCCATGCAGCCATCGATGCGTCGGCCTTCCGATTTCAGGATGGACGCCTCCTCCGGGTCGCGCGCCGCGTCGGCGATATCATATGCTTCCTCGATGTCGCTTGCCACTGGTCTTCGCGCCCGGACCAGGTCGATCGCGTGATTGCGCGCGATCGCGGCGAGCCAGGCCGACGGGCTCGTCGCATCCGGCGAGAAACGGTCCGCCTTCTGCCAGATCTTGACGTAGATCTCCTGCAGCGCGTCCTCCGCGTCCTCGCGCTTGCCGAGGATGCGCAGGCAGATCGGAAACAGCCTTGCGCTGGTGGCATCGTAGAGGCGTTTGAAGGCCGGGCGATCCTTCAGGCAGATGCGGCCGATCAGGTAGGAAATCTCGTCGTCACGCACGGGCGGCGGCCTTTCGGGCGGGCAGGGCAGGGAATGCCGGCAGATTCGCCGGGACGATAGCAGGCGATCGCGGGCTTGGGGAGGGAGAGCGACCCGCCCGCATCATTCGTCATTCCATCGTCACGCGACATGCGTTAAACAGGCGCCGACAAATTTGCGAGGCCTCCCATGTCCCAGCCCGACGGCTCCCAGACCGACAACTCCCTCACCGACAGCGAAATGCAGGCGCGGCTGCTGACGCAGGCTCTGCCCTACATGCAGCGCTACGAGAACAAGACCATCGTCGTGAAATACGGCGGCCATGCGATGGGCAATGCGGAACTGGGCCGGGCGTTCGCGAGCGATATCGCACTTCTGAAGCAGTCCGGCGTCAACCCGATCGTCGTCCATGGCGGCGGTCCGCAGATCGGCGCGATGCTCGCCAAGATGGGCATCGAATCGAAGTTCGAGGGCGGCCTGCGCGTCACCGACCAGAAGACGGTCGAGATCGTCGAGATGGTGCTGGCCGGCTCGATCAACAAGGAGATCGTCGCTCTCATCAACCAGACCGGCGAATGGGCGATCGGGCTGTGCGGCAAGGACGGCAACATGGTCTTTGCCGAAAAGGCGAAGAAGACCGTGGTCGATCCGGACAGCAACATCGAGCGCATCCTCGATCTCGGCTTCGTCGGCGAGGTGGTCGAGGTCGACCGCACGCTGATCGACCTGCTGGCCAAGTCGGAGATGATCCCGGTCATCGCGCCGGTCGCGCCCGGCCGCGACGGCCACACCTACAACATCAACGCCGATACGTTTGCCGGCGCGATCGCGGGCGCGCTGAACGCCACCCGCCTCTTGTTCCTCACCGACGTCCCTGGCGTCCTCAACAAGCAGGGCGAACTGATCAAGGAGCTTTCGGTCGCGGAAGCCCGCGCACTGATCAAGGACGGCACGATCTCCGGCGGCATGATCCCGAAGGTCGAGACCTGCATCGACGCCATCAAGGCCGGCGTCCAGGGCGTCGTCATCCTCAACGGCAAGACGGCCCATTCGGTGCTGCTCGAAATCTTCACCGAGCGCGGCGCCGGCACGCTGATCGTTCCCTGACGGGACCGGCGGGCCCGGAGAGGCCCGCCGCTCGTGTTGCCCTGCTGGCTTTCAGGCCGTGCCGTAGACGGCGGCGGCCTGCTTGCCCAGCCAGTCGGTCATGGCGCGATAGGGGCCGGGGCCGTAGCTGATCCGCGCGACACCCGCTTCCGCGAGCGTCTTCGCATCCGGGGCGCCCGGCTTCATCATCACGTTGACGGGAAGTGGCACGGCTTCGCAGATGCGCCCGATCAGGTCGGCATCCGCCAGCCAGGGCACGAAGAAGCCGTCCGCGCCGGCTCCCGCAAAGGCCAGGCCCCGCTCGATCGCAGCCTCCACCAGCCCGCCGTGTTTTGCGGCATCCTGCTCTTTCAGGAACAGATCGGTGCGGGCGTTGATGAAGAACGGCATGTCCCGCTTCTTCGTCATCTGCCGGATGGCGCCGATGCGCCGTGCCTGCAGCTCGACCGGATGCAGGCCGGTGCCGCCGACGACCTGGTCCTCGAAATTGATGCCGATCGCGCCGGTGTCGAGGATCCGCGCCACGTTCAGCGCCGCCTCGTCGGGATCGACCGCATAGGCGCCCTCGAAGTCGATGGTCACGGGCAGGTCGGTGGCGGCGACGATCGAGCGTGCAATCTCCGTCAGCGCCGGCAGCGGGATGCCCTCGCCGTCGGAATAACCGCCGGCAGCGGCGACCGACCAGCTCCCGGTGGCGATCGCGCGGGCGCCGCTGGCGGCGACGATCTTGGCCGTGCCGGCGTCCCAGACGTTGTAGAGAATGACCGGATCGCCCTTGCGATGCAGCGCGAAGAATGCCTCGGCCTTCTGTTTCTGGCTCATCCGTCGTCCTCCTGCATCCCGATTGTCGTCCCGTTTCATAGCCGCCATCGCAGGGGCGATCAATCCGGGGAGCGGCGTGCCTCGCCGCTCACTTCCACATCAGCAGCAACAGGATGCCGGCGACGATCAGCAGGCAGCCGGACAGTTCCATGCGGTTGATCTTCTCGCGGAAGACGAAGACGGAGGCGGCGAAGGTGAAGAGCAGTTCGATCTGCCCGAGCGCGCGCACATAGGCCACCTGCTGCAGCGCCATCGCGGTGAACCAGCAGGCGGAACCGGTGACGCCGGCAAGGCCCACGAGCGACGAGGATCTCCACGAGCGCGCGACGCGGCCGATCTCGGAGGGATCCTTGGCCATCATCCAGACGAGCATGAAGGCGGTCTGGAACGTGGTCACGCAGGCCAGCGTCACCGCAGCCTGCATGACCGGGTTGGGACCGTCGAGCGAGAGCGCGGCCGAGCGGTAGGCGACGGCCGATATGCCGAAGATCGCCCCGGAGGCGATGCCGATCAGCGCCGTCCTGCCGGTCATGGCGGCAAGCAGGTTGCGCCACGACAGCGGCATGCGCGCCACCGAGATCATCATCACCCCGATCACGCCGACGACGATCGCGCCCACGGCTCCGGGCGTCAGCCTTTCGCCCAGGAGGATCAGCCCGAAGATCGCCGCCTGCACCGGCTCGGTCTTCGAATAGGCGGTGCCGACGGCGAAATTGCGCAGCGAGAACAGATAGACGAGCAGGATGGTGGCGAAGATCTGTGCAAGCCCACCGACCACCGACCAGAAGGCGAAGGGAACGTTCAGCGCCGGCAGGGCGTAGCCGGCGAAATGGTGGAGGGCCGCCAGGTAGGCGATCGCCACGGGAAAGCCGTAGCCGAAGCGCACGAAGCTCGCCCCGGTGGTGCCGAGCGACGAGCGCAGGTGTTTCTGCAGCGCCGAGCGCAGGTTCTGCAGGAACGCGGCGCAGATGGTGATGACGACCCAGGCTTCCATGGCTGCCGGCTGAGGGCATGTTCCCGAGGGGGCTTCGGCCCGCGACGGACATGCGTGAAAGGAACGGACGTGATGCGCGAGGCGGACGCCCCGGCAGCTCAGCCTCTATCAGTTGGGCGGGCGACCGGCCACGGCAAAATCTGCTGTTGCGGGCGCAAGGCCGATTCCTTTTTGCTTCCTGTTGCAGCCGTGTCATAAGGACGCCCATGACCCAAGTCCGATCGACCCATCCGCTGCCGAGCAAAGCCGATTTCGCCCATGTCACCGACTGGGTGTTCGACCTCGACAACACGCTCTATCCGCATCACGTCGACCTCTTCGCCCAGATCGACGTCAACATGACGGGCTATGTCTCAGCACTCCTGGGCCTGTCGCGCGACGAGGCCCGCGCCGTCCAGAAGCGCTATTACCAGGAGCACGGCACGACGCTGAAGGGGCTGATGATCCATCACGGCATCGATCCGGCCGACTTCCTGGAGAAGGCGCACGCGATCGACTACGGCGTGCTGGCGCCCGACCTCGAGCTCGGCGAGGCGATCAGGGCGCTGCCGGGGCGCAAGTTCATCTTCACCAACGGCAGCGTCAGGCACGCCGAGATGACCGCGCGCGCGCTCGGCATCCTCGACCATTTCGACGACATCTTCGACATCGTCGCCGCCGAATACGTGCCGAAGCCCGCCGGCAGCACCTATGACAAGTTCATGGCGCTGCACCGGGTCGATACGACCCATGCCGTCATGTTCGAGGACTTGCCCCGCAATCTCCTTGTCCCCAAGGCGCTCGGCATGAAGACCGTGCTCCTCATGCCGCGCGACGAGCACCACGAGTTCACCGACGCCTGGGAAAAGCGCACCGACGAGGACGTGCACATCGACTACACCACGTCCGACCTCACGGGCTTCCTTTCCCGCTTGATCAAGGGGTGAGGCCGGGCCGGTAGAGCAGTCCTTTCGGCCCCGGGCGGCTGCGCCCGGGCGATGCCAGGGCTGCCCTTACTTCGCGGCCGCGACCGCTTCCGTGTCCAGCTTCTCGTAGAAATTCTCGATGATCGCCCAGGCTTCCTCGGCGGTATCGACGAAGTTCATCAGCTCGACGTCGCCGGGCGAGATCGTGCCGAATTCGGCGAGCGCCTCCAGGTTGATGATCGAATTCCAGAATTCCTTGCCGAACAGGATGAGCGGCACCAGCGCCATGCGCCCGGTCTGCATCAGCGTCACCGTCTCGAACAGCTCGTCGAGCGTGCCGAAGCCGCCCGGAAAGACGGTCACGGCCTTGGCCCGCAGCAGGAAATGCATCTTGCGCACGGCGAAATAGTGGAAATTGAAGCTGAGCTCGGGGGTGACGAAGGCATTCGGTGCCTGCTCGTGCGGCAGCACGATGTTGAGCCCGATGGACGGTGCGCCGACGTCGGCGGCACCGCGGTTGCCCGCTTCCATGACGCCGGGCCCGCCGCCCGTGACGACCACGAACTCCTTGAAGCCCGTCTCCGCCGAGCGTTCCGAGCACAGCTTGGCGAACTTGCGCGCCTCGTCATAGTAGACCGACGCCGCCTCCAGGTTCTTGCGCTGGGTTTCGTTGCGGGCCGCCCATGCCTCCATGCCGGGCGCGGGGATGCGGGCGCCGCCGAACATCACGACCGTGGAGTTAATGCCGCGCTCGCTCAGCATCATCTCGACCTTCAGGAGTTCGAGCTGCAGGCGAACCGGCCGCAGTTCCTCGCGGCAGAGGAACTCGTCGTCGATATAGGCGAGCCGATAGGCGGACGACATCGATTGCGGCGTCTGGGGAACGACGGAAGCCCTGTGCTTGTCGAATTCGCTGTCTGCCAGGGGATCCCACACGCCGTCCTTGCGCCGGAGGTTCTTCTTCTTCAGTCGTGCCATTTCGCTCTTCCATCATACGGTCGGCGCCCGGTTTCGACCCTTGTTCGACCCCTGGGCGCGGACCTGTTCGTCACTCTCGTTCGGGCGAAGCAGGGCTGTAGCATCTTGCCGGCGCCGTCGCGACATCATCCGCCGGAAAAGGGCTTCAACTTTCCGGGATCATGCTCTAGGACTGCTGCCGACAATAGATGTGCCCCTCCGGCGTCCCGATGGACCAGAATAGTGGTCGAAGTTTAAGGAATTCCGATGAACAGCTCCAATCTCGCCGCCCTTGAAGCCACGATCGAACGCGCCTTCGAAGAGCGCGAGCAGGTCAACACCGCGACGCGCGGCGAGGTTCGCGATGCCGTCGAAACCTCGCTGAACCTTCTGGACAGCGGCAAGGCGCGGGTGGCGGAGAAGGGCGCGGACGGCAACTGGACGGTCAACCAGTGGCTCAAGAAGGCGGTGCTCCTGTCCTTCCGCCTCAACCCGATGGAGATCGTCCCCGGCGGCCCGGGCGCCTCCGTCTGGTGGGACAAGGTTCCCTCCAAGTTCGATGGCTGGAGCGTCAACGAGTTCGAGCGCGCCGGCTTCCGCGCCGTGCCGAACTGTGTCGTCCGCCGCTCGGCCTATATCGCCCCGAACGCGATCCTGATGCCCTCCTTCGTCAATCTCGGCGCCTATGTCGGCGAAGGCACCATGGTCGATACCTGGGCCACGGTCGGCTCCTGCGCGCAGATCGGCAAGCATGTGCACCTCTCCGGCGGCGTCGGCATCGGCGGCGTGCTGGAGCCGATGCAGGCCGGCCCGACCATCATCGAGGACAACTGCTTCATCGGCGCCCGCTCGGAGGTCGTGGAAGGTTGCATCGTCCGCGAGGGTTCGGTTCTCGGCATGGGCGTCTTCATCGGCAAGTCGACGAAGATCGTCGATCGCGCCACCGGCGAGATCACCTATGGGGAAGTGCCGCCCTATTCGGTCGTCGTCGCAGGCTCCCTGCCGTCCGACAAGACGATGGCGAACGGCCAGCCGGCGCCGAACCTCTACTGCGCCGTGATCGTCAAGCGCGTGGACGAGCAGACCCGCTCCAAGACCGGTATCAACGAACTGCTCCGGGACTGACGCATGAATGACGCGGACCGGCCGCCAAGCCTCAGCTGGTTCTTCTTCGGCTGGTCCGGCCGCGTCTCCCGCATGCCGTTTGCGCTCGGCTGGGGCTTCTGGTTCATGCTGGTGTCGGCCTTCCTGACCCAACTGGTCATGACGCCGCACGAGGAGCCGATGTTCGCCGTCTGGACCATGTTGTTTTTGACCATCGGCATCGTCTCCTCCATCTCCACGGTCATGCTCAGCGTGAAGCGGCTGCACGACATGGGGCTGCCGTCGCCGCTGGTGCTGTGCCTGTTCGTGCCGGCCGTCTCGCTGTTCGCACTGGTGGCCTTTCTCGTCTGGCCCGGCACGCCCGGCGCCAATGCCCATGGCGCGGTCACCAACCGGCCGAGAGAGTAGGCGGCGGCCGATGGGTGATGACAGCGCGGGCCCGATAAGCTAGATCGGGAGGCGAGGCCGGCGGCGCATTTCGCGCGGCCAACCCGCCGGCAGGCAGTCCAGATCATGACCACGTCAAATCCCGTCGAAAATCTTGCTACCCTCATTCGCTGCCCGTCCGTGACGCCCGCCGAAGGCGGCGCGCTGGCGGCGCTCGAGGCCATGCTCGCCCCGCTCGGCTTTGCCGTGCAGCGGGTGGTGATGTCCGCACCGGGCACGCCGGACATCGAGAACCTCTATGCCCGCATCGGCACCGGGGGACCGCACCTGATGTTCGCCGGCCATACCGATGTCGTCCCCGTCGGCGATGCCGCGGCCTGGACGCATGATCCCTTCGCAGCCGAGATCGCGGACGGGCAGATGTACGGCCGTGGCGCCGTCGACATGAAGGGCGGTATCGCCTGCTTCGTCGCCGCCGTGGCGCGCCACATCGAAAAGCACGGCCCGCCGCAGGGGTCCGTCTCCTTCCTCATCACCGGCGACGAGGAGGGTCCTGCGGTCAACGGCACGATCAAGCTGCTCGAATGGGCCGCCGCCCGCGGCGAGCGCTGGGATGCCTGCCTCGTGGGAGAGCCGACCAATCCCGACACGCTCGGCGACATGATCAAGATCGGCCGGCGCGGCTCGGTATCGGGTGCCCTCACCGTCTTCGGCGTCCAGGGGCACGCCGCCTATCCGCACCTCGCCGACAATGCCGTTCGCGCCGTCATCGCGCTCGCCGATGCCCTTATGGATCCGCCCTTCGATGCCGGCACCGAGGATTTCCAGCCCTCCAATCTGGAGGTCACCACGATCGACGTCGGCAATCCGGCCGTCAACGTGGTTCCCGCCAGGGCGCAGGCGAGCTTCAACATCCGTTTCAACGACAGCTGGACGGCGGATACGGTCAAGGCCGAGATCGTCCGCCGCCTCGATGCCGCCGCCGCCGACCAGCGCCTCCGGCCCGGCCGAGCGCCGATCCGCTACGAGCTCCGCTGGGCCGAGCGTCCGAGCCATGTCTTCCTCACCCGTGACGACCGCCTGATCGCCTCGCTGTCCTCGGCGATCGAGGCGGCGATCGGCCGGGTGCCGAAGCTGTCCACCACCGGCGGCACGTCGGATGCGCGCTTCATCAAGGACTATTGCCCCGTCGTCGAGTTTGGCCTCGTCGGCCAGACCATGCACATGGTCGACGAGCGCGTCGCCGTCGCCGACCTGGAAACGCTCACGCTCATCTACGAGACCTTCCTCGCGCGCTGGTTTGCCAATGCCGGGACTTGACGAGGTCCTCTACTACCTGACCGGCATCTGGCATCTCGTCCGGAAGCGGCAGGAGGGGTTCGGCTGGCTCGACCTCAGCTGGCGCGGCCTTGTGCGCTCTTTCTGGGCCTTTGTCTGGAGCCTGCCGGCGCTGGCGGTGATCTGGGCGTCGTGGCGACTCTATTTTCTGGCGCGCATGCCGGAGGGAACCGGCGCGGGGATCGATTTCGTCCTCAAGATGTTCGTGATCGACGCCGTCGGCTGGATGCTGCCACTGGCGCTCGTGGCCGTTCTGGCCCGTCCGCTCGGCTACGCGCAGCACGTGGCGACGATGATCATCGCCAGCAACTGGATCGGCGTGCCCTTCGCCTATGCCACCGCGATCCCCTTTGCGATCTCGCTGGTGATACCCTCGCTGTCCGCCTTCTCGGGGCTGCTGCTCTATGCCGTCTTCGGCGCCAGCATCGCCTTGCAGTACAGGCTCCTGTGGATGTGCGTCGGCAAGCAGTCGCTGCTGGCGGCCACGCTGACGGCGCTGTTCGTGCTGCCGCCGCTGCTCGCCGGGCAGGGCCTGCAGGTGCTGTTCGGCACCCTTCCGTCCTGAATCCGGCAATGGCCGGACGTCAGTAGTCGACCTGCATGAAATAGAGCCCGTCCGGCGGCGCCACCGGGCCGCAGGCCTTGCGGTTGCGCGCTTCCAGCGCCGTCCGCACGTCGTCGACGCTCCATTTTCCCTCGCCCGCGAGCTTCAGCGTTCCCGCGAAGGAGCGGATCTGGTTGTGCAGGAAGCTCTGCGCCGTGGCGCGGATCTCGATCAGTTCGCCCGTCCGCGTCACGTCCAGCCGGTCGATCGTGCGCACCGGGCTGTTGGCCTGGCAGTGAACCGAGCGGAAGGTGGTGAAGTCGTGCTTGCCGACCAGCACCTGGGCGGCGGCATGCATCGCCTGGTGATCCAGCGGCTTCGCCACGAACCAGGCCCGCCTTGCCTCCAGTGCCAGCGGTGCCCGGCGCGAAATGATGCGGTAGAGATAGTGGCGGCGCAGCGCCGAGAACCGGGCGTCGAAGCCTTCGTCGACCTGCGCGGCATCCAGGATCGCGATCCGCTCGCCGGCCTGCGCCAGGTGGGCGTTGAGCGCGTTGCGGAGCGTATGCTCCTGCCAGTCCCGCGACAGGTCGGCATGGGCCACCTGGCCCATGGCGTGGACGCCGGAATCGGTCCGCCCGGCGCCACGGATCGACACCGTCTCGCCGGTGAGCGACAGGATCGCCTTTTCGACCGCGCCCTGCACGGAGGGCCCGTTCTCCTGCCGCTGCCAGCCGACATAGGGCGTGCCGTCATATTCGATGACGAGGCGATAGCGCGGCATCAGGCGATCACCGTGCCAGCTGCAACGGGCGTGCCGCGGAGGAAGTCGGAAACATCCATGGGCTTGCCGCCGGCCTTCTGCAGCCGTGTCAGCGATACCGATCCGTCTTTGCAGGCAATGGCCAGCCCTTCGCCGCCGAGCACCGTTCCCGGGACGCCGGCGGCATCGCCGAGCTTCGATCCGAGCACCTTGACGCGCTCCGGCCTGCCTGCGACGGGCAATTCGAACCAGGCCCCGGGAAAGGGCGCGAGCGCGCGGATATGGTTGTGCACCTCCGCCGCGGGCCGGCTGAAATCGATGCGCGTCTCGCCCTTGTCGATCTTGGCCGCATAGACGACGCCGGCCTCTTCCTGCGGGGTCAGGGGCAGATTGTCGACCTCGAGGCGCGCCATGGCTTCCGCCATCAGCGGTCCACCCGCCTGCATCAGCGCGTCGTGCAACTCCCCGCCGGTCATGTCCTGCCCGATCGCCACCCGCCGGGTCAGCGCCACCGGGCCGGTGTCCAGCCCCTTGTCCATCTTCATCACCATCATGCCGGTCTCGCGGTCGCCCGCCATGATCGCGCGCTGGATCGGCGCCGCACCCCGCCAGCGCGGCAGCAGCGAGGCGTGGCCGTTGTAGCAGCCGAGCCGGGTGCCGGTCAGGATCGCCTCGGGCAAGAGCAGCCCGTAGGCCACCACGACCGCGACGTCGGCCTCATGCGCCCGGAAGGCCGCGCGATCCGCCTCCGCCTTGAAGTTCAGCGGGGTGAAGACGGGGATGCCAAGGTTTTCGGCCGCCTGGTGCACCGGCGATTTCTGCAGTTCCAGCCCGCGCCGTCCGCCCGGCCGCGGCGGCTGCGAGTAGGCGGCGACAATGGTGTGTCCGGCCTGCGAGAGCGCGTTCAGCGTCGGAACGGAGAATTCCGGCGTACCCATGAAGACGATGCGAAGCGCCATGCGCTGAGACTCCCGTCCGGCACATGAACCCGATGTCGGGCCGGCCCGCCGACGGGCATGCGCGGATCAACTGTTAGCTTGCCCCTTCAAACGGGTTTACGAGCTTCAGATCAAGCCCCTCGAAGTCTTTTACGTTGCGCGTCGCCAGCGTCGCGCCGTGATGAAGGCAGATGGCGGCGATCATGGCGTCAGAAATGGAGATGGGGCGGCCCGCGCCCTCCCGCAACGCGCGAAGCTTTCCCGTCAGAACGGCCGCATCGGTGCTGAGGCCGAGGGTTCGATCGCGAAACACGACGAGCAGGTCCATGAGCCTTCGCCGATACCGATCGGAGGCGGTTCGCTGGGCAAATCGCTCGGCACCATAGGAGAGTTCCATCACGACAATGTCGCAGAGGAAGAGTTCGTTCTCCTTCGCCTGCTGCATCCAGCGGGTAAGGCCAGGATCGGGGCGTGGCCGAGCGACTTCCGAAATCACATTCGTATCGACAACGATCATTCCGGTGTCTCGATCGGCCGGCCGAAATCCTTCTTCCGGTCTGCTTCGATCTCGCGCATGATTTCGGCGAATTCCTCGTCCGGATCGCCCGCGGCCAGAATGTCACGAAGGCTTTGCCAGGCCGACCTGGGTTGATCCTTCGAGAGAGCCTCTTCCGCCTGGAGACCGCGCCGCAGCAGATCCTTCGCCTTGTCGGACATGCTCACGCCGGCGCGTGCCGCTGCGTCCGACAGTTCGCGCTTCATCGCATCCGGAATATTCCGCAAAAGCAGGTCGCCCATGGCCAACCCTCCACTCTGATATCGCTGATATCATAGTGCGCCCATGCCGAACCTTCAATGATCCGCGTTCAGATCGCCTTGGCACCGCGGGTCTTGGCGGCCTTGGTGAACTTGCGGATCACCATGTCGCGCTTCAGCTTGGAGATGTGGTCGATGAAGAGCACGCCGTCGAGGTGGTCGATTTCGTGCTGCAGGCAGGTCGCGAGCAGGCCATCGGCGTCGATCGTCTGCTCCTTGCCGTCGCGGTCGAGATAACGCACGGAGATTGTGGCCGGGCGCTCCACCTCGGCATAGTAGTCGGGGATCGAAAGGCAGCCCTCCTCGTAGACGGAGCGGGCGTCGGAGGAGGCCACGATCTCGGGATTGATGAAGACCAGCGGGGTCTTCTCGTCGCCGTCCTTGGAGACATCGAGCACCAGCATCCGGCGCGGCACGCCGATCTGGATCGCCGCCAGCCCGATTCCGGGCGCGTCGTACATCGTCTCCAGCATGTCGTCGGCCAGCCGGCGCGTCTCGTCGTTGATGGCTTCCAGCGGCGAGGAGACCTCTCGCAGGATGGGATCGGGGAGGATAATCAGCGGTTTGATCGTCATCCGCCTCAATTAGCCGTTTGTCGGGCTCCTTTCAATTGTCTTGCTCGATAAGGGGACGGACGGTCCGCGGCAATCGGTTTGTTCACGTTATGATCTGGCTTCTCCGGCATTTGCTGCTATGTTTGCCGCATGAATGCGGAACCATCGCTCCAAAACACCCTGATTCGGCTGGTGGATGCGCTCTTGCGCGAACCGTCGCTGCAACTCGCCTGCATCCTCGCGGCCCTCGTCATCCTCGGCTGGACGGTCGCCGCGCGGCGCGCCGCCGGACGCCAGCGCGAAGCCGCCGCTGCCGCGGAAATGCGACTGGCCGAGCTCTTGCGCGCGCAGAACGAGATGCAGGGCCGCGTCGCGGCCATGGCCGAGGTCTTCGGCGCGCGGCAGGCGGAAACGAACCAGTCGATCAACCAGCGCCTGGACGGCCTGACCCAGCGCCTCGGCCAGTCGATCAGCGAGCAGACGCGCACGACCCATGAGAACCTGCGCCGCCTGCAGGAGCGGCTGGCCGTGATCGATACCGCCCAGGCCAATATCCAGTCGCTGGCCAAGGACGTCGTCGGCCTGCAGGCGATCCTTGCCAACAAGCAGACCCGCGGCGCCTTCGGCCAGGCGCGGATGGAGGCGATCGTCGCCGACGGGCTGCCGATCGGCGCTTACGAGTTCCAGGCGCAACTGGCAAACGGCGTGCGTCCCGATTGCGTGATCCGCATGCCGAACGGGCAGCCGCCGCTGGTGATCGACGCGAAGTTTCCGCTGGAGGCCTGGAACGCCATGGGCGCCGCCGGTACGCCCGAGGCCTCCAGGGCCGCCGCCCAGCAGTTCCGCCGGGATATGGAGGTGCATATCCGCGACATCGCCGAAAAATATCTTCAGCCCGGCGAGACGCAGGACACGGCCTTTCTCTTCGTCCCGTCCGAATCGATCTTCGCGGCCATCCACGAGAGCTTCGAGGCGATCGTCCAGCGCGCCCACCGCGCCCGCATCGTCATCGTCTCGCCCTCGCTGCTTCTCCTGTCGATCCAGGTCCTGCAGGCGCTCCTGAAGGATCAGCGCATGCGCGAGCAGGCGCATGTCATCCAGGGCGAGGTGGTGCGGCTGATGGAAGATCTTGGCCGGCTCGACGACCGCGTCCGCAAGTTGCACGGCCATTTCACCTCGGCGCAGAAGGACGTCGACCAGATCCTGACATCGACGGAGAAGCTTGCCCGCCGCGGCACCCGTATCGGCGAGATGGAGTTCGAGGTCCTCGCCTCGCAGGGCGCGGCCGCAGAGGCAGCAGCGCCGTCGCCGCCTGCGACCGAACGTGCGGTCGAAAGCCGCACCGGCCAATTGAAGCTGAGAGTTGTTGACGAGGACTGACAGCCTCGGGCAGTGTCGTCTCCAGCAATACCGGAGGACAGCTGGCCCATGATTACCGTCTTCGGATCCATCAACATGGATCTCATCGCCACGACCGCACGCCTGCCGAGGCCCGGCGAGACCGTGGCCGGGCACAGCTTCACGACCGCAGCCGGCGGCAAGGGCGCGAACCAGGCGCTCGCGGCCAGGCGCGCCGGCGCGATGGTGCGCATGGCGGGCGCGGTCGGCGGCGACAGCTTCGCCGCGGAATCGCTGGTGCTCTTGACCCAGGCGGCGGTGAACCTCGATTTCGTCAAGGTCGCCGACGAGCCGACCGGCACGGCGCATATCATCGTCGCCGACGACGACGGCGAGAACGTCATCGTCGTGGTGCCCGGTGCCAATGGCGACGTGACCGCGGCCGATGCGCGGGCGGCGGTGTCGCAGATGTCCGCCGGCGACGTTCTCATGCTGCAGATGGAAATTCCGCCGGAAGCGGTGGAGGCGGCGCTGGATTCGGCCCGGGCGCGGCGCGTGACCTCGGTGATCAACCTCGCGCCCTTCACCGCCGATAGCGCGCGGCTCGGCGCCAAGGCGGACATCGTGGTGACCAACGAGAGCGAATTCGAGCTCTTTGCCGGAAAGTCCGGCTTCTCCGACGCCCAGCGCGAGGCGGAGATGCGCGCCATCCACGAGCGGACGGGCCAGACGATCATCGTCACGCTCGGCGCAGACGGCGTCATCGCCATCCGCAAGGGCAGCATCTTCCGCGCGCCCGGGCTGAAGATCGAGCCGATCGACACCGTCGGCGCCGGCGACAGCTTCAGTGGCTATCTCGCCGCCGCGCTGGACGCCGGTCTTCCCTTCGCCGAATGCCTGCGCCGTGCCGCCGTTGCCGGCTCGCTGGCCTGTACCAGGCGCGGCGCCCAGCCGGCGATCCCCTATGCGACCGAGGTCGACGCCCGCCTGGGCGCAAACTAGGTCTCTGCCCCGGGCGAGCGGAGCCGCGAAATCAGGCGGCTCCGTGATCGGGCGACCCTGCTCAGACCCGTTCCAGCGCGATCGCGATCCCCTGACCGACGCCGATGCACATGGTGGCAAGGGCCAGCCGGCCGCCGGTCGCGTTGAGTTCCAGCGCGGCCGTGCCGGCGATCCGCGCGCCCGACATGCCGAGCGGATGGCCGAGCGCGATCGCCCCGCCATTGCGGTTCACGCGGGCGTCGTCGTCGGCGATCCCCAACTGCCGCAGCGTCGCCAGTCCCTGGCTGGCAAAGGCCTCGTTGAGCTCGATCACGTCGAACCGCTCCTGCGTCAGGTCGAGGCGGGCCATGAGCTTCTGCGAGGCCGGTGCCGGGCCGATGCCCATGATGCGCGGCGGCACGCCGGCGCTTGCGCCGCCAAGGATGCGGGCGGTCGGCGTCAGCCCGTGGTCGCGGGCCGCCGCCTCCGATGCGATCACCAGCGCCGCGGCCCCGTCGTTGACGCCGGACGCGTTGCCGGCCGTGACCGTGCCGCCCTCGGCCCTGAAGGGGGTGCCGAGCCTGGCGAGAGACTCCATCGTCGTTGCGCGCGGATGCTCGTCCCGATCGACCACGATCGGCTCGCCCTTCCGTTGCGGGATGGTGACGGGCGTGATCTCCCTTGCCAGACGTCCGTTCGCCTGCGCTTCGGCCGCCTTGGCCTGCGAACGGACAGCGAAGGCGTCCTGATCCTCACGGGAAATCCGGAATTCCTCTGCGACGTTTTCGCCGGTTTCGGGCATGGAATCGACGCCGTACTGCTTCTTCATCAGCGGATTGACGAAGCGCCAGCCGATCGTCGTGTCATGGATCTCGGTGTTGCGGGAAAAGGCCGTTTCCGCCTTGGGCATCACGAACGGCGCCCGGCTCATGCTTTCGACGCCGCCGGCGATGATCAGATCCGCCTCGCCGGCCCGGATGGCGCGGGCAGCCGTGATGACCGCATCCATGCCCGAACCGCAGAGCCGGTTGATCGTCGTGCCGGGCACGCCGACGGGGAGGCCGGCAAGCAGCGACGACATGCGCGCGACGTTGCGGTTGTCCTCGCCCGCCTGGTTGGCGCAGCCGAAGATGACGTCGTCGACGGCGTCCCAGTCGACCGATCCGTTGCGTGCCATCAGCGCCCTGAGCGGGATCGCGCCGAGGTCGTCGGCGCGGACCGATGAAAGGGCGCCGCCGAAACGGCCGATCGGCGTGCGGATGTAGTCGCAGATGAAGGCTTCGGTCATGCCTGTCTCCTCAAAGCTCCGGTACGGCCAGATCGGCCACGGCGCCGTCGAGATGCAGCGTTGCGCCGGTCATGGCCTGCAGTTCGGCCAGGGACATGCCCGGCAGTTTCTCGCGCAGCACGAATCGGCCGTTTGCGACGTCGATGACGGCATGGCTCGTATAGATGCGGGTGATGCAGCCGACACCGGTCAGCGGGAAGGTGCACCTCTCGACCAGTTTCGGGACGCCGTCCCTGGTCACATGCTCGGTGATGACGAAGACCTGTCTGGCGCCGTGGACGAGATCCATCGCCCCGCCGACGGCCGGAACGCCCTTGCTGCCCACGCGCCAGTTGGCAAGGTCGCCGTTCTGTGCAACCTGGTAGGCGCCGAGGATGGCGACGTCGAGATGCCCGCCGCGCACCATCGCGAAGCTGTCGGCGTGGTGGAAGAAAGCGGCCCCCGGCTTGAGCGTCACGGCCTTCTTGCCGGCATTGATCAGGTCCCAGTCCTCCTCGCCCTTCGGCGGCGCTTCGCCGAAGTCGAGGATCCCGTTCTCGGTGTGGAAGATCGCCTGCCGGCCGGACGGCTGGTAGCGTGCCACCATCTCGGGAAAGCCGATGCCGAGGTTCACATAGGCGCCGTCCTCGATGTCCTGGGCGGCACGCCAGGCGATCTGGGCGTTGGAAAGCTTGATGTCTTCGCGTGTATCGACGGTCATGCGTAGGCCACTCCTGCCCGGATGAGGTCTTCTTCCTGCTGCGGATTGGCCACCTCGACGATGCTGTCGACGAAGATGCCGGGAGTGACGACGTGTTCGGGATCGATGCTGCCGAGGGGCACGATCCGGGAGACCTGCGCGATCGTCCGTGCCGCCGCCATGGCCATCAGCGGATTGAAGTTGCGGGCGGCCATATTGTAGGTGAGGTTGCCGTGCACGTCCCCGACATGAGCCTTGATGATGGCGAAATCGGCCTTCAGCCAGCGCTCCTGTACGTATTTGCGGCCATCGAATTCGGCGACCGGCTTTCCCTTCGCAAGCTCCGTGCCGAAGCTCGTCGGCGTGTAGAAGGCCGGAATGCCCGCCCCGCCGGCGCGGATGCGCTCGGCAAGTGTCCCCTGCGGCACCAGTTCCAGCTCGATCTCGCCGGCAAGGTATCTGTCCGTAAAGGCGCGCGGGTCGGACGAGCGCGGGAAGGAGCAGATCATCTTCCTCACCATGCCGGCGTCGATCATCGCGGCGATGCCGATCCGGCCGTTGCCGGCATTGTTGTTGATCACCGTGAGATCCTTCGGACCCTTGTCGATCAGCGCATGGATCAGCTCGATCGGCGCACCGGAACCGCCGAAGCCGCCGATCATCACGGTTGCGCCATCGCCGATCCCGGCCACGGCTTCCGTCAGGCTTGCGATTGTCTTGTCCATCTGGTTCTCCCGCCTGCTGCGCCGCCCGGACCTGCCTTGGCGCTTCCCGTGCGCCAGAAGTAGAACCCGGCAAGAAGACCGGCAATCATTTTGTGCGTTATTTGACTTTTGTTCAATTATCGCACAAAACAAGATGCCAGACGGGAGAGGGCCATATGCGGGAAACGGACTTTGTCGGCGGTTTCGCCAAGGGACTGAAGGTCATCGAGGCATTCGGCGAGGCGCAACCGCGCCTGACGATATCCGAGGTCGCCCGGCAGACCGGCCTGGACCGGGCGACCGCGCGCCGCTGCCTCCTCACGCTTTCCGAGCTCGGCTACGCGCATTTCGACGGCAAGTTCTTCGAGCTGACGCCGCGCATCCTCAGGCTCGGCCATGCCTATCTGTCGGCGACCCCCCTGCCGCGGCTGGTCCAGCCCCACCTCGACCGGCTCTCGGAGGCGGTGGGGCAAAGCGCCTCGGTCTCCGTCCTCGACGGCACCGATATCGTCTATGTCGCCCGCGCGGCACAGAAGCGGGTCATGTCGATCACCCTCGGCCCCGGCTCCCGTCTCCCGGCCTATTGCGCCTCGATGGGGCGCGTGCTGCTTGCGAGCCTGCCCGAGGCGGAAGCGCTGGGCCGGATCATGGCCAGCGACCGCAAGGCGAACACCGAATACACCAGGACCGATCCCGATGAACTGATGGCGGAACTGGCGCGCGTTCGCGCGCAAGGCTTCGCCGTCATCGACCAGGAGCTCGAAATCGGCCTTCGCTCCATCGCCGTGCCGCTGGAAGATGCCCGTGGTCGCGTGGTGGCGGCGCTCAATATCGGCGTGCCGGCGGTGGTCGTGCCGGTCGAGGAAATGACGTCGCGCTTCCTGCCCGCCATGCGCGAGGTCCAGGTCGCACTCCGCCCGCTGTTGCAATAGTCGCGTTCTTGACAGTCGTCAAAGGGCGGTGCTTGCTGCGTTGCGGCAAGGAGAGAGACGATGGACGACGGCCACGAGACGCCCGAAAGCAAGCTGACGCGGACCAAGCGCGGCTGGGCCGAGCAGGGCAAGTTTCTCACCGGCCGTATCGCGCGGCCCCAGTCCGGTCACTTGCCCGATCGCTTGCCGCCGGGACAGCATCTCGTCAGGAACTGGCCGGTGCTCGATCTCGGCCAGCAGCCGGTGGTCCGGCCGGAAAGCTGGCGGCTCGACATCGTCGGCGAAACGGAAAGGCCGGTGTCGCTCGATTGGCGCGCCTTCCAGGCGCTGCCGCAGTCCGACAGGCTTTCCGACATCCATTGCGTGACCACCTGGTCGCGCTATGACAACCGCTGGCAGGGCGTGGCCACCCGCGACCTGCTCGACCTGACCATGCCGAAGCCGTCCGCCACCCATGTGATGCTGTCGGGCTATGATGGCTACACCACGAACCTGCCGCTCGCCGATTTCGCCGTCGAGGAGGCGTTGCTTGCCACCCACTGGGAGGGCGAGCCGCTGACGGCCGAACATGGCGGTCCCGTTCGCGTCGTCGTGCCGCATCTCTATTTCTGGAAGAGCGCCAAATGGGTGAACCGCATCGAGTTCCTCACCGCCGACCGCGCCGGCTTCTGGGAGCGCAACGGCTACCACATGCGCGGTGATCCCTGGAGCGAGGAGCGCTACTCGGGCGACTGACCGCCTGCCTGCGCCGGCCGCGCGCGTAGGCTTGTCCGGTTGGCAGGCTCCTTCCGCCCCACCGCCGAAGCCGCCTCGCGGATCGTCTGCATCAGGATCGATTGCGGCAGCGAGGGCACGGCATCGGTGCGCATCGTCAGCCCCACCGGCCCCTTCGTCTCGCTGGTATCGACGGCGAGCGCGGCCAGTTGCCCGCTCTCGATGTCGTTCGCCACCACGCCCGAAGAGATGATCCAGACCGCATCGCTCGACCGGACGAAGGCGCGCCCGAACGCGTCCGAGACGGTTTCGATCTGGTTCGGCAATTTTGCGACGCCGTTTGCGATCAGGAGCCGATCGACGAAGGGGCGGATGACGGAACCCTGCGTCGGCATCAGCACGGGAAAGCCGGCGAGGCCGGCGAAGACGGATCGGCGGGGGGCGGATAGGGGGTGGCCGGCGCGGACGCAGAAGACCACCTGCTCCGAATAGAGGTGCTCGAAGGAGAACCCCGTCATCCGCTCGGGCGCCGCCAGCCGCCCGACCACGAGGTCCAGGTCGCCGATGCGCAGCTGTTCCAGAAGCACCGCATTCTCGCCGGTGACGATCTTGACGCGCACGCCGGTGTCCTCGGCCAAGAACAGGGAAACCGCATGCGGCATGATCCGGCTGGAGACGGTCGGCAGCGCGCCGATGCGGATCGGCGGCGCATCGCCGTGGAGCGCCTGCGACACCGAATCGAAGCCCTGCCGGAGCGCCGTCAGCGCCGCGCCGGCGTGGCGGAGGAAGACGTCGCCATGGCGCGTGATCCTGATGCCGCGGCCGTCGCGCTCGAACACGGCCACGCCCAGCACCTGCTCCAGTTCGCGGATTGTCTTGGTGACGGCGGGCTGGCTGACATGGAGCACGCCCGCGGCCTTCATCACGCTCTTCTGGCGGGCCACCTCGACAAAGGTCTGGAGATGGCGGAACTTGATGCGATTGTCGATCATGGCGCGCCTCGATCATGAATAACCATATGGTTATCAGGTTGCCATGAAATATCATTTTACCTAACCATATCAAGAGACCATTCTGCGACGTCGGGAGGAGACAGCCTTGCAGTTCGCGCGCGTCAACGACATCACGCTCCATCACCAGGTCATCGGCGGTCCGGAAGGCCGGCCGGTGCTGGTCTTCGCCAATTCGCTCGGGACGGACTACCGCATCTGGCGCGACGTCATCGTCCGCCTTGCCGGCGATTTCCCGATGATCCTCTACGACAAGCGCGGCCACGGCCTCTCCGATGTCGGCCAGGCGCCCTATTCGATCGACGACCATGTCAGCGATCTTGCCGGCCTGCTCGAAGTCTATGCGGTCAGGCAGGCCGTCATCGTCGGTCTTTCCGTCGGCGGCCTGATCGCGCAGGGCCTCTATGCCGCCCGGCCGGATCTGGTGAGGGCGCTCGTCCTGTGCGACACCGCCCACAGGATCGGAACTGCCGAGGCATGGGACGCCCGCATCGCCGCCGTCGAGCGTGACGGCATCGAGAGCATCGCCGACACCGTCATGGAGCGCTGGTTCACTCCGGCGTTCCGCCGACCGGAAAACACCGCCTATCACGGCTATTGGAACATGCTGGTCCGCCAGCCGGCGGTCGGCTACGCCGCGACCTGTGCCGCGATCCGCGATGCAGACTTCACCGCCGCGGCGAAACGGATTGCCGTGCCGACGCTGCTGGTGGTCGGCGACCAGGACGGCTCGACGCCGCCCGACCTGGTGCTTGCGACCGCAAAGCTCATCCCCGGCGCGCGCTACGAAGTCATCCCCGACGCGGGGCACATTCCCTGCGTCGAGCAGCCCGAGGCGCTGGCGGCGATCCTGCGCGCCTTCATCGAACCGCTGACGAACGGAGAGTAACGGCATGGCAGACGCGCAGTTCGGCTCGGACCGCTACCGCCAGGGCATGGCCACCCGCCGCAAGGTGCTGGGCGAGGCCCACGTCGATCGCGCGCAGGCCGCGGCCACCGCCTTCGACCGGCCGTTCCAGGACCTGATCACGGAGGCCGCCTGGGGAACGGTCTGGTCGCGCCCGGGCTGGACGCTGCGCGAGCGCTCGATGGTGACGATCGCGCTGCTCGCGGCGCTCGGACAGGACGACGAGGTGGCCATGCACGTGCGGGCGACGGCCAACACCGGCGCGACGCGCGAGGACGTCTGCGAAGCGCTCCTGCATGTGGCGATCTATGCCGGCGTGCCGGCCGCCAACCATGCGATCAGGATCGCCAAGCAGGTCTTTCAGGAAATGGACGCCGGGAGCGCGGCCGAAAGCCAGGCCGGGGGCAAGCGATGACCGGCATTCCGAACCGCAAGCCCGAGACGGGCGCCTTTTTTCCGCGCGACCGCAACCGGCATCCGCCGGCATTGACGCCGGGATACAAGACCTCCGTGCTGCGCTCGCCGCAGAAGGCGCTGCTGTCGCTCGACGGGACCCTTTCGGAAATCACCGGCCCGGTCTTCGGCCATTCCCTGCTCGGCGAACTCGACAACGATCTGATCCACAATTTCGCAAAGCCTGGCGAGAGCGCCATCGGCGAGCGCATCATCGTCCATGGCCGCGTCCTCGACGAGCGGGGGCGGCCGGTGCCGGGCGCGCTGCTCGAGTTCTGGCAGGCCAATGCCGGCGGGCGCTATCGCCACAGGAAGGAGAGCTACCTGGCCGCGCTCGATCCCAATTTCGGCGGCTGCGGGCGCGCGATCACCGACGACGACGGCGCCTATGCCTTCCGCACGATCAAGCCGGGCCCCTATCCCTGGCCGAACGGCGTCAACGACTGGCGCCCCGCCCACATCCATTTCTCCGTGTTCGGCCACGGCTTCGCCCAGCGGCTGATCACGCAGATGTATTTCGAAGGCGATCCGATGATCTGGAAATGTCCGATCGTGATGACCATCCCCGATCACGCCGCGGTCGAGCAACTGATCGCGCCGCTCGACTGGGCCAATACGATCCCGATGGATGCGCGCGCCTACAGGTTCGACATCGTGCTGCGCGGCCGCCGTTCCACGCTGTTCGAGAACCGGCTGGAGGGCAACTGAGATGACGCAGCCGCTCGGCTATCTGAAGGAAACGCCTTCGCAGACCGCGGGCCCCTATGTCCATATCGGCCTGACCCCGAACCATAGCGGCATCGACGGGGTCTATCCGGGTGACCTCGGCGCGGCGATGGTCAACGACCGGACGCTCGGCCGGCGCATCACCGTCACCGGCTGTGTGCTGGACGGGACGGGAACGCCGCTGAAGGACGCGCTGGTCGAGATCTGGCAGGCCGATGCCGAGGGCCTCTACAACAGCCCGTCCGAATTGCGTGGCACCGCCGATCCGAATTTCACCGGCTGGGGCCGCTGCGCCTGCGACGGCGCCACCGGCGCGTTCCGTTTCGAGACCATCAAGCCCGGCCGCGTCCCCTTCAAGGACGGCCGGATGATGGCGCCGCACGTCAATTTCTGGATCGTCGCCCGCGGCATCAATCTCGGCCTCAATACGCGCATGTATTTCGGCGACGAGGCGGCGGCCAATGCCGAGGATCCGGTGCTGATGCGCATCGAGCATCGCCTGCGCGTCCAGACCCTGATCGCGGCCGTCGACGGTTCCAGTTACCGCTTCGACATCCACCTTCAGGGCGAGAGCGAAACGGTGTTCTTCGACATCTAGCCTGACGGCGCGGAACCCGCTGCGGCGCGGCCGGCCTTGATCGGCCGCCGGTTTGCGCCATCTTTGTCGTCAGCATCCCCGATTGGCGGGGACGCATGCCGACGGCTGAAACGACTTTGCCAGGGTGACAGCGATGACCGTATCTCCGTTCGACCACCCCTACCTGTCCGGTCTCCTGGGCGACGAGGAGATGGCGGAACTCTTTTCCGCAGCCGCCGAGCTCGAGGCCATGCTCGCCTTCGAGGTTGCGCTGGCCCGTGCCGAGGCCGCCGAAGGCATCATTCCGGTGTCGGCGGCCGAAGCGATCGCCGAAGCGGCCCACCAGTTTTCGCCGGACGTCGCGATCCTGCGCCAGGCCACAGCCCGCGACGGCGTCGTCGTCCCGGAATTCGTTCGCCAGTTGCGCCAGGCCGTCGGCGGCGAGGCGGCCGACCACGTTCATTTCGGCGCCACCAGCCAGGATGTGATCGACAGCGCCCTGATGCTGCGCCTGACCCGCGTCGCCGTCATCCTCAGCCATCGTCTCGGCGCCATCGTCGATGAATTAAACGAACTCGACGCCCGCCACGGCGGCCGGGTGCTGATGGGACGCACCCGCATGCAGGCGGCGATCGAGATTGCCGTGGCCGATCGCATCGCCGCCTGGAAGCAGCCGCTCGAACGCCATATCGAAGAGCTCGGCCTTGCGATCGAGCAGCGGTTTCCGGTCCAGTTCGGCGGTGCCGCCGGCACGCTCGACAAGTTCGATGACCGCGGGCCGGCGCTTCGCACGCTGCTTGCCGACGCGCTCGGCCTCGCCGACGTGCCGCAGTGGCACAGCCAGCGCGACCGGATCGCCACGTTCGGCGCCCTCCTGTCCCTGATCGCCGGCAGCCTCGGCAAGCTTGGGCAGGACATCGCGCTGATGGCTCAGGATGGCAGTGAGATCGTCCTGTCCGGTGGCGGCGCCTCATCGGCCATGGCGCACAAGCACAACCCCGTTTCGGCCGAGGCGCTGGTGACGCTGGCCCGCTTCAACGCCACGGCCCTTGCCGGCCTGCATCAGTCGCTGGTGCATGAACAGGAACGTTCCGGCAGCGCCTGGACGCTGGAATGGATGCTCCTGCCGCAGATGGCGGTCGCCGCCGGCAGCGCCACGCGGCTCGCAGGCGCCGTCTTGCGGTCGATCGAGGACCTGGGCAGCGTACGTTAGGGGCGGCGTTCGCCAGGCCGCGCGGACGGCATCGTATCGGCCCCAACCTCGCCCGTTAGAGGTAGGCTGCCTTCATCGACAGCACCGGCCGGCACCCGTATATTAGGTTTCCCTTATTGTTGGAGGATGGCCGATGGCAACCTATACGGTGTATTTTCCCGGCAGCAAATATCCCCAGAGCTACAGCCCCGCGATCGCGGGCTTCGACTATAATCCGATGTTCGGCGACCTCGTCGATTTCACCGAAGCCTCGGTCATCAGCCGCTCTTCGACCGTCTACAGCCTTCAGTTGGACAACGGCCTGAAAGTTCGCCTCGTCGGCTCCGGCTTCGCCTTCGACAAGGATGGTGCCGCGACGGCCGGGACGGTCAGCCGGCTGGAACTGCTGCAATCCGACGGCGTGACCCCCGTCGCCAAGCTCACCGGCCTGAACCTCTCGCTCGAGGCCCTGGAGAATGCGGCCGACGTCTTCGACCCCTGGAACCTGCAGGCCTGGATCCTGAACCGCAGCGACACGCTCGACGGATCTTCCGGCAACGACGATCTGGAGGGCTTCGGCGGCCATGACACGATCAACGCCAAGGGCGGCGACGATTTCGTCATCGGCGGCGAGGGCCGGGACAGCTACGACGGCGGCAAGGGCTGGGACAACCTCAGCTTCCAGGATGCCCGCCACAATCCGAATGCTTTTGGCGGCGTCGTCCTCGACGCGGCCGACGGCACGGTGAGGGACCCCTACGGCAACAACGAGACGTTCCAGAATTTCGAGACCTTCCGCGGCACCCAGTTCCGGGACATCCTGAAAGGCTCGGCAAGGGACGAGGACTTTCAGGGGGTCGGCGGTCGCGACGCGATCGACGGCCGCGGCGGCTTCGATACGGTCAGCTATCACCGCGACCAGAGCAACGGCGGCGGTGCCAGGGGCGTCACCGTCGACCTCAAGGCCGGCACCGCCATCGACGGCTTCGGCAAGACGGATACGCTGAAAAGCATCGAGGGCGTGCGCGGGACGGGCTATGCTGACAAGCTGACCGGTGACGCGGGAGACAACTGGCTGCGCGGCGACAGCGGCGACGACACGATCGCGGGTGGCCTCGGCAACGACCAGCTCCGGGGCGACGCCGGCCGGGACTCGTTCGTCTTCAACACCAGGCTCAGCGCCAGGAACAATATCGACGAGATCGAGGACTTCAACGTCGCCGCCGATACGATCATGCTGGAAAACGCGATCTTCACCAAGCTGTCCGGCACCGGCACGCTCTCGGCCGCCCAGTTCGTGGCAAACGACAGCGGCACCGCCAAGGACAAGTCCGATCGCATCATCTACGAGAAGGACACCGGCAACCTCTACTACGACTGCAACGGCAGCGCCGCGGGCCAGCGCAAGCTCTTCGCCATCGTCGCCGACGAACTGAAGATCACCGCCGACGACTTCTTCATCATCTGACGGAGCCGCCGGCCTGATCGTGCCCGGCTACCGGCCGCAGCGCCGCGTTCCGCGATCCGGGCCGCGGCTGCCTCATGCCGCGAACGCGGCCTCGTAGATATCCGGCTTGAAGCCGGCCAGCAGTCGTCCGTCGATGTCGAGGATCGGTCGCTTGATCATCGAGGGCTGGGCGAGCATGAGGGCTGCGGCCTTCTCCGCGTCGAGGCCGGTCTTGTCGGCCTCGGGCAGGGCGCGGAACGTGGTGCCCGCGCGGTTCAGCACCGTCTCCCAGCCGAGCGCACCGATCCAGCGATCGAGCGAGCCCTTGTCGATGCCCTCGGCCTTGTAGTCGTGGAAACGGTAGGAGATGCTGCGGCCGTCCAGCCAGGTCCGTGCCTTCTTCATCGTGTCGCAGTTCTTGATGCCGTAGATCGTCACAGCCATGACGTTTGTCCTTTCGATTGCGGGTCTCGACCGGCCTGCCGGCGCGTCGGTGCTGCTCAGAGGCTCAGGAACTTCTCGACCACGTCATCGACCTCGGCGCTTTTCAACCCGGCGATGTTGATGCGGGCCGAGCCGGGCATGTAGATCCCGTGGTCGTGGCGAAGCCGCAGCACGTCGGCCTCCTCGAAGGGCAGCAGCGAGAACATGCCTTCCTGTTCCGCCATCGCCGTCAGCACCTGCCAGCGGCGCGACAGGCCGGCGGCCAGCTTCGTGCGGATCGAGGCGACCCGGCGGCGCATTGTCTCCAGTTCGGCCATCCAGTCTGCCTTCAGCGCCTCGTCGCCGAGGATCTCGGAGACGATCGCCGCACCGTGGTCCGGCGGCATCGAATAGTTGGCGCGGGCGATGCTCGCGAAATTGGTGCGGGCGGTTTGCGCCGCATCCGCCGAGGACGCCACCGCATAGACCGCGCCCGTGCGTTCGCGGTAGAGCCCGAAATTCTTGGAGCAGGAAACGGCAACGAGCGCTTCCGGCACGGCGGCGAGCAACGTTCGCAGTCCCGCCGAATCCGCGTCCAGCCCCTTGCCGAACCCCTGATAGGCGCTGTCGACCAGCGGGATCAGGCCACGCTCGGCAATCAGGGCCGAGATCGCCGCCCATTGCTCGGCGGACAGGACCCCGCCGCTCGGATTGTGGCAGCTCGCATGAAGGAGCACCGCATCGCCGGCTTCGGCGCCCGCGAGCGCGTCCGTCATCTGCTCGAACAGGATCGCCTGCGAGGGGACGTCGAAGTAGGGGTGCGTTGCGATTGCAAGCCCGGCCGCCTTGAAGATGGCAGGGTGGTTCGGCCAGGTCGGAACGCCGAGCCAGATCCGCTTGACGCCCATGTGGACCAGCAGGTCGGCGGCGAGCCTGACGGCACCGGAACCGCCCGGCGTCTGGACGCCGGCGGTCGGGCGTTCCCGCCCGGCAGTGCCGGCAGCCAGTTCCCACAGGCGTTCGACGAAGACGGCGTCGCCCTCGGGGCCGACATAGGACTTGGTCGCCTGGTTCTCCAGAAGCCGCCGCTCCGCCGCCTTCACCGCCCGGAAGATCGGCGTCGCGCCCTGTTCGTCGCGGTAGACGCCGACGCCGAGGTCGACCTTGCCGGTCCGCGCGTCCGCACGGTAGAGGCCGATCAGGGCGAGCAAGGGATCGTCGGGCTGTCGGGTGAGCTTGTCGAACATGGCGGCCTCCTCCTGGATCGTTGTCGACGCTGGTTTAGGGGAATTCGTGGGCGATTTCGAGCCCTGGTGCCGACTGTCGGCCCGGGCATGGTCGGAAACGTCGCATTCGGTCGGCTCGCTTGCCGGGTTGGCACCCATCCACGACAATCCGGGAACGGGATCGGCCGCGCCTTCATCCGCGGTGGCCGGGCCAATGCCCGACAGGCGATCTACATGCCGGCGCTTGTCGCGATACGCTTCAATCCGGAATTGAAGGCGAAATACCGCCAGCTCAAAGCCGCGGGCAAAGCACCCAAGGTCGCCATCACCGCCATCATGCGAAAGATTGTCGTCATCGCAAACGCACTCCTCAGGGATGGCAGAAAATGGGAAGCATCCATGGCTTGACCAACACGGATACTCCAGGATTGGAACCAACCCTTCCGTGAAACGGTTGCAGGGCCGGAGCGTGTCGCTTACATTCGGCGCGCACAGCCGTGCGAGGGAAGGGTCTTTGAGAAAGCTGAACGAGAAGGTAAGTGCCGCCGCCTTGACGGCGATCCGCAACCGGCGCGGGCACCGGCCGTTCTCTGCCAACCGCGACGGCGGCGATACCGTCATCGCCTCCTACAATGTCCACAAGTGTGTCGGCGTCGACCGCAAATTCGACCCCGATCGCGTGGCGGAAGTCATTTCCGAGATCGATGCCGACGTGATCGCGATTCAGGAGGCCGACAAGCGCTTCGGCGACCGGTCTGGCCTGCTCGACCTCGTCTCGCTGGAGCGCGACTGCGGTCTCGTGCCGGTGCCGATCGCGACGCTGTCGTCCGGCAGCCACGGCTGGCACGGCAACATGCTGATGATCCGCAAGGGCACCGTGCAGAACGTCCGCCAGCTGAAGCTGCCGGGCGTCGAGCCGCGCGGCGCGCTCGTCGTCAATTTCGAGTTTCCCACCGGCAAGCTGCGCGTCGTCGCCGCCCATTTCGGCCTTCTCAAGCGCTCGCGGGAGTTGCAGGCCAAGGCGGTGCTGGCCTCGGTGGCGCAGGAGGAGGAGATGCCGACGGTGCTGATCGGCGACCTCAACGAATGGCGGGTCGGCCGCAAGTCCTCGCTCTCGCCGCTCTCGCCCGTGTTCGATCCGGTCGCCGGCGCCGTGCCGAGCTTTCCTTCCCGCTTCCCCGTGCTGGCGCTCGACCGGGTCCTCGGCCATCCCCACGATCTCGTCGCCGCGGTCGAGGTGCACGACAGCCCGCTTGCCCGCGTGGCCTCCGACCACCTGCCGATCAAGGCGCATATCGACCTGCAGGCGATCTGGGAGCGTTCCTATCGCCAATACGATCCGGCAAGGACCAAGGCGGTCTCGTCCTAAAGCACGTCGCGGTCTTTCAGATCCGCTCCCGCGCAAGGCCCGCTGCGCGAACGTCGCCGGCCCTTCTATAGATAGGGCGATCCGAGCCAGGTGATCCGCTCGATCAACCTGCGCGAGAACGGGCGGGCCCGAAGCGCCTGCAGTTCCACCGGCTCTGCCGTCTTCAGCGCGCGGCCGATCTTTTCCTCGAGCTGCGCGGCGAAAAAGGTGTCGAACACCTCGATGTCGATCTCGAAGTTCAGCCGCAGCGACCGCGGGTCGAGGTTCGACGAGCCGATATAGGACCAGACGCCGTCGACGACCGTGAGTTTGGAGTGGTTGAACGTTCCGCCCGCCCGCCAGATCCGGCAGCCCGACTTCAGCAACTGGTCGAACTGCGCGGTCATGGCTAGATCGACGAGCTTGAGGTTGTTGGCGCCGGGCACGACGATGTCGATATGCACGCCGCGCCGCGCCGCGGTCGCAAGCGCGCTGATCAGGTCGCGCTCGGGCAGGAAATAGGGCGACATGATGCGGATATGGTTCTTGGCGATCGAGATCGCCCCCATCAGCATGCGCTGGTTGGCCTCCAGGCTCCGGTCCGGCCCCGAGGCGACGGCACGTGCCAGGAGCGCCGTGTTCGGTGCGGCAGCCGGCGCCTCCAGTTGCCAGGCCTCCCCGTCGAGCACGCCCCCGCCCGAGAAGCGCCAGTCCTCGTAGGCGACGTGAAAGAGGTCGCCGACGACCGGCCCCGTCACGCGGAAATGCGTGTCCCGCGCGACGTTCCCGTCGGAAAACTCGCTCGTGAAGGCGGCGCGGATATTCATCCCGCCGGTAAAGGCGATGCTGCCGTCGACCACGAGGATCTTGCGGTGCGTGCGCAGGTTGGCATAGGGCAGTCGCAGGCCCATGACGATGTTGCCGTTGAAGACGCGCGCGGAAACGCCGCCCTGGCGCAGCGTCTGCATGATGCTCGGCGTCGAATAGCGCGCCCCGACCGCGTCGATGAGCACATGCACCTCGACGCCACGCGCAACCGCGGCCGAAAGCGCCTCCGCAAGGCGCAGCCCCATGCCGTCGCGATCGAAGATGTAAGTTTCGAGCAGGATGCTGCGCCGGGCCCCGTGGATTGCCTCCAGCATGGCGGCATAGGCGGCATCGCCGGTTTCCAGCATCACGATCGTGTTGCCGGACGTCATCGAGAACCGCGAGACGGTGTCGCCCAGGTGCTTCATCGCCGAAAGCGCGCCGCCGTAGCGGCTATGCACGAACTCGTCGGAGACGTCGTGATGCTCGGGATGGTGCCGCCCCTTCCTGGCGATCGTGCCGGCGCGCCGCAGCGTCAGCGTCTTGCGGCGGATGCGGTTGATGCCGAAGACGTAGTAGAGCACCGCCCCGATGACCGGCGACAGCAGGATGACGCCGACCCAGCCGATCGCCGCCCGCACCTCCTCCTTGGTCATCGCGGCATGGATGGCAGCCGGCGTGCCGAGCACGATCGAAAGCACGACAAGCACATGTGGCCAGTAGTCGGAAAAGGTCTGCAGCATGCCGCTTCCGTCGAGCACCCCTTGATCGTTGAACGGGAATTCCGTTCACCTTAGCGCATATCCCGCAGAACGAGTATGGGTATTCGGACGGATTGCACGCAGATTCAAGGCTTTACTTGTGCTGGAGGGAGCACCGGCCGCCTGCGTCGGCGCGGGCGGCATCCCGCCCTGCGGGGCGGGATGCCGGACCCGGTCAATCCTCCAGCGTGCCGGGCGCGCGGTCGGTCCGGATCCGGTCCTCGCAGACGATCTTCATCAGATCGTCGCCGCGGCGGACGAACCGGTCCGAGGTGCGGGTGGCAATCAGCCCGGCCCGTTCGGTGCGTATCTGGTAAGTCCCGTCGGCAAGTCCCGGCCGGGTGATGATCGTCGCCAGCAATTCGCCGGCTTCCACCATGTCGCCGATATCCCTGTGAAACAGCACCGTCCCCGGCTCCAGCGCCCGCACCATGTCGATGTTGTCGAGCGGAACCGCGGGGCCGGTGAATTCCGGCACCTGCGCCCCGGCACCGCGAACCACGCCGCGGGCCGCCAGAAAGCGGAACAGACCGTCCGCATCCGCCCTGGCTGTCTCCGGATGGACGTCCCGCCGCCCGCGCAATTCGACGGTGACGGCAAGCCTGCCCGGCACCTTGGCGGGCTGGCCGCCGTCCTGGCGCTTGAAGGCATGGCCGACCGCCTCCTCGAAGGCGGTGCTCTCGCCGTCCGAGAGGAACACCGCCTGCATCGACAGGGCGGCGGCGAGATCGGCAGCTTCCGGCCAGAATGCCTCGTCGATATAGGCATACTGGACGGATTCGTCGTCGCAATGCAGGTCCAGCACCAGTTCGGCGCCGAGCGCCATGTGCAGCAGCGTCCGCTTCAGTCGCTTCACGGCCGTTTCCCGGTCGAGACCGGCCAGAAGATCGTTCCGCTCTGCCAGCGTGACCAGTGGAAAGTCGCGGTTGAAGTTCGTGCGCGAGGCGAGATCGAAGCGGCCCTGCATCTCGCCGAAATGGGCCTGCGCGGCGCCGATCGGATTGGCCTGCGGAACGATCGTCACGTCGCCGGCGAGCGCCCCCTCGGCCTCCGCCTTCCGCAACCTGTCGCAGAGGAAATGCAGCACGGCTGTGCCCGGCAACTCGTTCGCATGCAGCGCCGCCTGCAGGTAGACCCTGGGTGCCGTCTCCGTATCGCCGCGAAAGCGCAGCACGGGCAGCCGCCATTCGACGCCGGGCGTATCCCCGGCAATGGTGATCTCCGATTGCTCCATCTCGTGTCCTCGCCGTTTCTCCACTGACGGCGGTTTATGCGGATTGCGCACGATCGGTGCAACCCCGCAATTGCGGCAGGGCCGGCGGAAAACGGGTTGAAATTCGCTCCGGGAAACCCGATTCTGAGGGTGCCCGAATGGCAACGGGAGGCTGCGCCATGGCAGGTTCGTCCAGCTATCTGATCTTCGAGACCGCGGGCGGCCCCTGCGGGATCGCCTGGAACGCTGCGGGTGTCACGCGCTTCCAGCTTCCCGGCGAGGATGCCGAAACCACCCGTCGCCTGCTGTTGCGACGCGCAGCCGGCGCTGTGCCCGGTGAGCCGTCGCAGTTCGTGGCCGCAGCGGTGCAGGCCGTCAAACGCTATTTTGCCGGCGAGCCGGCGGACTTTTCCACCGTGCCCCTCGACCTTTCCGGACAGGACGATTTCTTCAAGGCGGTCTACGCCGCCGCGCGCAAGGTCCCCTGGGGGCGGACCACCACCTATGGCGCGCTCGCCCGCGAACTCGGCGCAGGCCCGGAGGCGGCGCGCGATGTCGGCCAGGCCATGGCGAAGAACCCGGTCGCCCTGATCATCCCCTGTCACCGGGTGCTGGCGGCCGGTGGCAAGGTGGGCGGCTTTTCAGCCCCCGGCGGCGCGACGTCCAAGGTGCGGATGCTGGCCCTGGAAGGTATCTCCTTCGCTCCGCCGCCGGCCCAGCAGTCCTTCGGGTTCTGACGGCGCAAAGGTCGCTGTCTGGAAGAATAGCCATCCGGCCCCGCACTCAACGGGCTCGCATCTGGAAAGGGGATGACGAAACTCGACAGGGTCTCGTCATCCCAGCCCGGATCAGCCTTGGCTGGTCGGCACCGGCGTGTTGAGCAATTGCTGCTCCCACAGGAACGCGATGCCGCTGCCGGCCATATGCTCCTTGAGGATATCGACGAATGCGGCGCCGGTCTTGGTCCGCGCATGGTCGCGCTGCCATTCGGATGCCAGCGCCAGCCACGTCATCATGTTGCAGCCGGCTGCGATCATGCGCTGGATCGCCACCTGATGGGCTTCGACCGACACGCCGCCGCAGGCATCCGTGATCACCGTCACGTCCCAGCCTTCGCCGGCAGCCTGGATCGCCGGCATCGCGACGCAGATCTCCGTATAGAGGCCTGCGATGATCAGCTGCTTGCGGCCCGTCGCCTTGACGACATCGACGACCTTCTGGTCTTCCCAGGTGTTGATGAAGGTCCGGTCGATGACTTCCTGGCCCGGGAAGACATCGGTGATCTGCGGGAAGATGAGGCCGCCCCGGTCGGCGATCACGCTGGTCAGGATGGTCGGTACGTCAAAGGCCTTGGCGGCCTTCGCCAGAGCCGCCGCATTGTTGACCGCCATATGCGGGTCGTGGCTGTTCAGGTTCGTGAGCTGGAAAGGCTGGTGGTCGATCAGGACCAGGACCGAGTCTTCGGGACGAAGAAGCGAAGCGAGACCGTTGCGAAAAGTCATTGTCAAATCCCTATGCTACCGTTTCGGGTGAGGTTGGTCGTGCGGGGAGACATGCGCCGACTGCGACGCTGCCGGGGCCGACATTGTCATTCCCGCCAAAGATGCGGTACCGGTCTTGGGTGCTACGCTGTGTCGCAAAACGAGGAACGCTGATTTGGATATCGAAGAGCTGCGGACATTCGTGGAGGTTGCCGATGCCGGGGGCGTTTCCCCCGCTGCGCGCCGGCTCGGCGTCTCCAAGTCGATCGTCAGCCGGAGGCTTGCCCGGCTTGAAGCGGAACTCGGCGTCCAGCTTCTGGCGCGAACCACCCGCGGCGCCGCTCTGACGGAGGCAGGGATCCTGTTCCGCGACCATGCGGCCAGGGCCTTCGCCGAGATCGATGTGGCCCGGGAAATGATCCTGCCCGCCGGCGAGCTTCGTGGCCGCTTGCGCGTAGCCGTGCCGCTTTCCTTCGGGCTGACGCACTTCGCGCCCATGCTCGCGGAAATGGCGCGACGCCACCCGCAGCTCCACATCCATGCCGATTACAGCGACCGTTTCGTCGACCTCGTCACGGAGGGTTTCGATTGTGCGATCCGGCTCGGCCACCTCCAGGACTCGAACCTGATCGCAAGACGCGTCGGGCCGATCTACGGAAGGCTCGTCGCAAGCCCGCTCTATATCGAAGCGCACGGTTCACCCGAGACGCCGGAGGAACTCGCCGCCCATCAGGCGCTCATGCAGGGAACGGAATCCTGGCAGCTGACCGATGGCGACAAGGTCGTCACGGTTCATCCGCGGGGGCGCTTCAAGGCTGACAACGGCACGGCTCTCGTCGCAGCCGCGGTGGCAGGCCTCGGCATCGCCTATCTTCCCGATTGGCTCACCCGCGAACATCGGGCCTCCGGCGCGCTTGTGCCGGTCATGACGCGCCATCCGCCGCCTTTGGCAGGCGTCTATGTCGTCCGCCCGCCGGGGCAGCATCCTGCACGGAAGGTGCGGGTGCTCACAGAGTTGCTGGTCGAGTTTTGCGAACCGCCTTCTGACCTTGCACGTGCCACCCGCTGAAGTCGGAAGGGTGCTTGCCGGGCCCCCAGCGAAAACGCAACGGCGGATCCGCCGACCGCCGCCGGCTCCCGCTCACTCCCACTCGATGGTGCCGGGCGGCTTGCTCGTCACGTCGTAGACGACGCGGTTGATGCCGCGGACTTCGTTGATGATGCGGGTGGCGGTGCGGCCGAGGAAGGCCATGTCGTAGGGATAGAAATCCGCTGTCATGCCGTCGACCGACGTGACCGCGCGCAGCGCGCAGACGAAGTCGTAGGTGCGGTAGTCGCCCATGACGCCGACCGTCTGGACCGGGAGCAGCACCGCAAAGGCCTGCCAGATCGTATCGTAGAGGCCCGCCTTGCGGATTTCGTCCAGATAGATCGCATCCGCCTTGCGCAGGATGTCGAGCTTCTCGCGGGTGACGGCGCCGGGGCAGCGGATGGCGAGGCCCGGGCCCGGGAAGGGATGGCGGCCGATGAAGCTCTCCGGCAGGCCGAGCTCGCGACCGAGCGCGCGCACTTCGTCCTTGAACAGTTCGCGCAAGGGCTCGACGAGCTTCATGTTCATGCGCTCGGGCAGGCCGCCGACATTGTGGTGGCTCTTGATCGTCACGGACGGGCCGCCGGAGAAGGATACGCTCTCGATGACGTCGGGATAGAGCGTGCCCTGCGCCAGGAATTTCGGCACGCCCTTGCCGTCGGCTGCGATCTTGCCGGCCTCGGCCTCGAACACTTCGATGAACAGGCGGCCGATTGTCTTGCGCTTGACTTCCGGGTCGCTGACGCCGGCAAGCTCGGTGAGGAACAGGTCGGAGGCGTCCACGTGCACCAGCGGGATATTGTAGTGGTCGCGGAACATGCCGACGACCTGCTCGCTCTCGCCCATCCGCATCAGGCCGTGGTCGACGTAGATGCAGGTCAGCTGGTCGCCGATCGCCTCATGGATCAGCACGGCTGCGACGGAGCTGTCGACGCCGCCGGACAGGCCGCAGATCACGCGTTCGCTGCCCACCTGTTCCCTGATCTTGCGGATCATCTCGGCCCGGTAGGCGGCCATCGTCCAGTCGGACTTCAGCCCGACGATCTTGTGCACGAAATTGGCGAGCAGCTTGGCGCCGTCCGGCGTGTGCATCACTTCCGGATGGAACATCGTCGTGTAGTAGCGGCGACCCTCGTGCACGGCGATCGCACAGGGCGCGTTCTCGGAGGTGGCGACGACCTCGAAGCCTTCGGGAAGCTGCGTGACGCGGTCGCCATGGCTCATCCAGACGGGATAGCGTTCGCCGACGGTCCAGAAACCGTCGAACAGTGGGCTCGCTTTCCTGATCTCGACGTCGGCGCGGCCGAACTCGGCCGCATGGCCGCCCTCGACGACGCCGCCGAGCTGCGTTGCCAGCGTCTGCTGGCCGTAGCAGATGCCGAGGATCGGCACGCCCGCATCGAACACCGCCTGCGGGGCGCGGGGGCTGCCTTCGGTCGTGACCGAGGCCGGCCCGCCGGAGAAGATCACGCCCTTCGGCTGCATCTTGTCGAAAGCAGCAGCCGCGCTCTGGAAGGGATGGATTTCGCAGTAGACGCCGGATTCGCGGATGCGCCGCGCGATCAGCTGCGTCACCTGGCTGCCGAAATCGATGATGAGAATGCTGTCGGGATGAGCTGTCTGGGTCATGGCGAGCCTTTAATGAAATTTGCCGCAGGGCGCAACGGGGTCCGGCGCAATCGGTCAATATCAGTGCAGGTTGGTTTCAGAGGGCGAGCGCGCCGTCGCTCACGGCCTGTTCCAGCTGTGCCACCGCATCGGCCAGCTTCCGGTCGATGACATGCAGATATTCCGTCCAGTCGGAGACATGCGTCAGTTCCGCCTTGCCGTCGGAAATGCCACGCAGGCCGATCAATGGAACACCGAAGGCCTGGCAGGCGCGCAGCACGGCAAAGGTCTCCATCTCCACCATGTCGGCATCGATGCCGTCATAGGCGGCGCCCGAGACGATGTTCGCCCCGGTCGAAAGGCGGGCCGTCGCGATCCCCGGAACCTCAAGCGTCATCGGCACGACGACGGGCAGGTCGAGAAGCGGTGTGGCCCCCTTCTCGAAGCCCAGCGGCGAGGCGTCCATGTCGCGGTAGGAGACGGAGGACGCCTGGTAGACGCCCGTCTGCTCCAGGCGCGCGGATCCGGCCGAGCCGAGCGAGACGACGAGGTCCGGCAGGCGGTCGCGGGCCTCCAGACGGGCCAGTGCCCGCGTCACCTGCACCGCCGCCTCGACCGGGCCGATGCCGGTCATCATCGGCGTGATCCGGGCGCGCAGGTGCTCGCCGTACTCGGCATCCACCGCCATCACGTAGAGCAGTCGCTTCCCGCCCATCTGCTTGAGCGTATAGGGCATCGGTTCCTGGCTCATCCGGCGACGTCCTCGCGGCCGCGCATCACCATCATCGTCCCCGTCATCGAGGCGATCAGCTTTGCCGGGCCGTCGCCGACCGAATAGGCGCGGCCGTCGGCGACGATGATGTTGGAGCCCGGCTTCGTCACCTCGCCGCGAAAGAGAAACCACTCGCCCCGCCCGGGCGACATCAGGTTGACCTTGAACTCGATCGTCAGCAGCGAGGCCGCCGGCTCGATGATCGTGTAGGCGGCATAGGTGCAGGCCGTGTCGAGTGCCGCCGAGATGACGCCCGCATGCAGGAAGCCGTGCTGCTGCGTCAGCTTCTCGTCGAAAGGCAGCTCGATCTCCACCGTGCCGTGCTCGGTCCGCGTCAGCTGGGCGCCGATCAGCCGCATGGCCGCCTGCCGCTGGAAGCTGGAGGTGATGCGTTCACGGAAATCCGCTGGCGGAAGGTCGGTCATGTCTCTCGTTCGGTTCGCATGGTGCATTGCGACAGGGCTGGAACCCTCGCATGCGCGCGGCCATGCTGCAAGACATCAATTGACCGGGACACTCAAGGCTGCAGGCCCGTTGTCCGGCCGCGCGAGCATTGCAGGAGCGGGGCGTCGCACTACATATTCTCCATGGATGCTGGCATCGAGATCAGAAAGGGCCGGACAGCCGACGTCTTCGCCATCGGCCGGGTGCTCGTCGAAACCTGGAGGGCCACCTTCCGGGGGCTTCTCGATGACGGCTTCCTCGACCGCATGTCGCCGGCCGAGCAGGCGCTCCGCCACATGGAACGGCGCAATTCGCTGGGCGTCGGCCATTTCGTCGCGATCGATCGCCGGACGGGCGAACTCGTCGGCTTCGCCAATTTCGGACCGGCGCGCTACGCGACGCCGACGCCGGTGGGCGAGATCTATGCGCTCTACGTCCTGCCCGCCTATCAGGGGCTCGGCATCGGTGAGGCGCTGGTGCGCGCGGTTGCCCGCTGGATGGTCGAAGGCGGAACGGTAACGCTTCTGGCCTGGGTGCTGTCCACCAATCCGAACCGCGCCTTCTACGAGCGCCTGGGCGCCGCACCGGTCGAGACCGGCTTTGTCGGCATCGGCGGGCATCGCTACGAGCAGGTGGCCTATGCCTGGCGCGACCTCCACCTGCTGATCGCCCGCGACGCCGGCGCGGTGTGAGCTCTCAGAGCTTCCCGAGACGGATGATGTGCTGGTCCCAGGCGAGATCGGCCGTGCTGCCGTCGAACCGCCCGTCATAGGAGGAGACGGAAAAACCGTGCGGAGAAGGCGCGATCCCCGCCGCGTCGTCCACCCGCCGCTCGCCGAGCACGCGCCCGCTCGCAGCGTCGATCGTGACCGCAAGGCCGCCCTTGGGCGAGGTCAGCCCGAGGAGCCCCTGGGCGCGATTGACGGCGATGGCGCCGACATAGTTGGCGAGCCGCATTGTCGTCGCGTCGGGAAGATCCAGGAAACGGATGTCCTCGCCTTTCGCGAAGTGGCCGGCCAGCGGCGGCAGGTCGTTGCGCGGTCCCTCGTATTGGCAGGCGAACCACACCCGGCCCTTGGCATCGATGTCGACGTGGCGGGTGGAGAGCTGCCGCAGCGAAGGCGGCAGCGCATGCCGTTCGATCAGCGCGCCGGTGGCCGCGTCGACGAGTGCCAGCGACGGTTCCATGTGGTCGAGGTTCAGCTTGGTGCGGCCGAAATCCGGATGCGTCTCGATGCCGCCATTGGCGACGATCAGCAGGCGTCCGTCGTCGGAGACGGTCATGTCGTGCGTGCCGATCCCGTATGTGTCGAATTCGCCGATCCTTCGGTAGCCGTCCGTCGCGTCATAGAGGCCGATGACGCCGCGGTTGGCTTCGAAATCGTTCTCGCTGGCGTAGAGCAGCCGCCCGTCCGGCGAGAAGCTGCCATGGCCGAAGAAGTGCCGGTCCTCGCCCGCATGGATGACGACGGGTTCGTGGCTACGTCTCGTGTCGAAGATCAGCGCGAAGGTGCCGGGCCTGCGGGCGAAGGTGACGGCGCGACCGTTTGCCGGACTGTACGCCAGGCCGTGGCTTCTGGCCGGCAGCGCCACCTTCTCGATGACCGTTCCGTCTTCGGCAACGGTGGCGAGGCCGAAGCCGCCGTCGCGGGCCATGAAACCGGAGGCGAAGACGGCGTCCGTCCTCCCCAGCGCCTGCAGCGAGGCGGGCGCAATCGTCGTGGCCCAGGCGGCGCCCGCCATCTTGATGAAGCTGCGGCGGTCGAGAAGGGATGTCTTCATCGCCGGGCTCTTTTTCGATCCTGCCCCATGGTGCCGCTCAATCGCCGTCGGCAAACGAGAACCCGGCGCCAAGCCCGATGGCCCCGCCATACTGGTCGCTGAACCGCAGCACGAGGTCGCGCGCGTTGACGATGAGAAAGTCCATCTTGTGGCGCTCGGACGGTTCGCTCACGGCCTTTTCGATGTCCGGATCGATCTTCGCCACCACGCGCGTCAGCGAGGCGATGACGAATTCGACCGAACCGGCGATCGAGGCCTCCGCCGGGTCCAGCAGTTGCTCCATCCCGGACTTGGCAAACAACGTTCGCAGCCCGTCGAGATTGCCCTTGATCGCGTTCCAGGTGTTGCCGGATCGCCAGTAGATCGCCGATTTCGGGCGGGCAGGGGCATCCTCGCCCTTGTAGAACGCCTCGATCCGCTGGTCGCGTACCGCCTCGGCGCCGTGGACGAGGATCCCGAGCAGGGCCGTGATCGCCTCTTTCCCGTCGCGGAAGGCGGGATTGTCGGGGCCCGGATGCTTCCAGTCGCGCTGCACGCCGTCCGGCTTCTCCCAGTCGGCGCTGAGCGATGCTGCGGTCGCGGCGATGTTCTTCGCCACCGCCGCGCCGTAGCGGCAGCGGAAACTGTCCTTCCGGGCATCGAGGGCTTCGGCGTCGGTCCCGTAGAGCACGTATTCCAGCGCACCCAGCCCCTGCACGGCGACGCTCTTGCCCGGCAGTGCGGCCGCCTCGGTGTCCTTCTCGTCCTTCTTGACCAGCAGCGCCTGAACCTGCTTCAGCCCGGTGCTCTTGCGGTCGGGATAGAACAGGATGCGTTCGAAGCGGTTCTCCTGCAGCACCGGCCCGTCGCGCACGATCTCGATGAAGGACCATTTGGCCACCGTGTCGTCGAAGGCGGCATGGGCGGCGGCCTTCGTATCGGGGGAGGGCGCGGCGCAATAGGCCGAGACCGCATCCGCAAGCCGGGTCGCCGAGGCGTGCATGTCGCGATAGCCCGGCCGGATCACCTCGTCGACGGCGCGGGTCATGACCGCCGAGATCGCCTCTTCGGTGAGCACGACGGGCGGCAGCGGATTGGCATCCTGTGCCGATCCCGGTACGGCCCCGATCGTCACCGCGGGAAGAAGCGTCAGGCCGAAAAGGGCGGAGCGAAGTCTGGAACGCAGCAGGGAAAGCATCATAGGGACTCCAGGAAAGTCAGAAGCGCGGCCCGGTCAGCGGCTTCCAGGTCGGCAAATCGGTCCCGCGCGGCCTGCGCCTCGCCGCCGTGCCAGAGGATGGCTTCGGTCAGGTTGCGCGCGCGCCCGTCATGCAGGAAGAAGGTGTGGCCGCTGACAGTCTCGGTCAGCCCGATACCCCAGAGCGGCGGCGTGCGCCACTCCCGTCCGTCGGCGAGCCCCACCTTCTGCCCGTCGGCCAGCCCCTCGCCCATGTCGTGCAGCAGGAAATCGGAATAGGGCCAGATAAGCTGGAAGGATTGTGCCTTGTCGCGGGCATCGCGGCGGGTGACGAACTTCGGCGTGTGGCAGGCGGTGCAGCCGGCCTCGTAGAACAGCTTCTTGCCGGCCAGCGTCTCCTCGAAGCTCGCCTTGCGCCTGGCGGGAACGGCGAGGTTCTCGGCGTAGAAGGTGACGAGGTCGAGCACCGGATCGGGTGCCTCGGTGTCGCCAAGACGTTTCTGCACCCCGTCCGGCATGGCGAGGCAGGCCGTCTGTGCCGCCGTGCAGTCGCCGTGGCTTGCCGGGGCGAGCGGATTGGAAATGCCGATGTCGTTGGCAAAGGCCTCGGCCGTCTGCCGGCGCACGGTGGCGTTCTGCGCCTTCCAGCCGAAGCGGCCGAGCGCCAGTTGGCCGGTTTCGGGATCGCGCACCAACGCCGCCTTGCCGCTGATGCCGTCGCCGTCCGCATCCTCCGGGTCGGCCAGTGCCATGATATCGGCCTCGTGGATCGCCTCGACCAGCCCGAGACCGATCATCGGCGGCGTCATCCGCGGCGAGATCGTCGTTCCCGGGTCCATTGCGCCATAGGCAAGTTCGCCGACGCTGTAGCGCGGCCGGCGCAGGAAGACCGTCTCGCCACCCGCAAGCCGCACGGGCTCCTCCGACCACTCGACCCGCATCCGGCCCTCGGCGGCAAGGCCGGGGACGGCGAAGTCCTGCAACTGGCCGCCATAGACGGGGTCGGGGAAGTTCGGCACGTCCAGCGCGTCGAGCCTTCCCTGTTCCGCCGCGTTCGCCGGCGGGCGGGCGAGGCGCAGGAAGGTGGTGCTGGTGTCGTCGCTGGCTTGCGGCGGATGCCCGCGCCCGTCCTTCAGGTGGCAGTTCTGGCAGGCGCGCGAATTGAACAGCGGCCCCAGCCCGTCGGAAGCCTGGGTGGAGGAGGGCGAGGAGACCCATACCTTGCGAAACAGCGCGTTGCCGAGCTTGAAGCCCTCTTCCTGCTGGAAGGTCAGATTTTCGGAGAAATGCGAGAAGCTGTCGGCGTTGACGGCGGCCGTCGAGGTCGCCGCACCGCCGGACATCGCCTCATACTGTTCCGCCCTGGAGAATTCCGTCGTGGGCCGGGTCACCGCTTCCACCCGCGCCCTGTCCTTGTCGGAAAGGTCGGCGCGGCCTTCGCTACCCGGCAGGGGCTCGCTTCCGGCAGCGCCCGCGGCAAGCAACAGCAGCACGCCCCCGAGCGCGGGCAGCAGGCTTTTGGAACGCGCTCTCTTCATGTCGGGACCGGGCCGCGTTCGAGGGAGCGCGGCCCGCCTTTGCATTCTTACTGGAAGACCGCGTTAGGATTATCCAGGCTGTCGGAACCTTCAAGCTCGATCTTGCCGAGTTCCAGTGCCGAGATCACGCGCTCGAAGGACTTGGTCTGGGCCACGAGCCCGTCGATCGCCGCCTGCACGACGGCATTGCCCTCCGCATTGCCTTCGCCGATCATCTGGTCGTAGGCCTCGATCGTCTCGCCACGCTTCACCATGGCCTGCATGGCGGCGATCGTCGTGTCGAGCTTGCCCTTCACTTCGCTGTCCAGCGCCGCATCCTTGGCGGCGACCAGTTCGGAAAGCGACGGGCCGGTCAGCTTGGTGCCGTCGGGGCGGATATATTCGCCGGTATAGGCGCTCTGGATGCCCAGCGCGTCGTAATAGTGCGAATTGTAGGTGTTGTCGGAGAAGCAGTCGTGCTCCTCTTCCGGATCGTGCAGCAGCAGGCCGAGCTTCATGCGCTCGCCGGCCAGTTCGCCATAGGAGAGCGAGCCCATGCCGGTCAGGATCGCCGAGATGCCGGCCTTCGTGTCGGCGCTGACGGTCTTGGCGGCGCCGCCCTCGGGCGCCCACTCGGCGACCATCTCCTCCAGGTCGGTCACGAGCAGGTCGGTCGCGGCCTTCAGATAGGCGACGCGGCGGTCGCAATTGCCGCCCGTGCAGTTCTTGGTGTCGAAGTCCGTCGCCGGGCGGTTGCCGGCGCCCTTGCCGGTGCCGTTCAGGTCCTGGCCCCACAGCAGGAATTCGATCGCGTGGTAGCCGGTCGCCACGTTTGCCTCGACGCCGCCGGCCTCCTGCAGGGTGCCTGCCAGGAAGTCCGGCGTGATGTTGCTCGCGTCGATGTCCTTGCCGTCGATCTTGATCGCGGGGTTGGCGATCACATTGGCGACGAACAGCGAATTCTCGTCGCTCTCGGTGCCGTAGCCGGCGTCGACATAGTCGATCAGGCCCTCGTCCAGCGGCCAGGCGTTGACCTTGCCTTCCCACTCGTCGACGGCGGCGTTGCCGAAGCGGTAGACCTCGGTCTGCTGATAGGGCACGCGGGCCTTAATCCAGGCGGCGCGGGCGGCCGCCAGCGTCTCGTCGGTCGGGCTGGCGATCAGCGCGTCGACGGCGGCGGAAAGCTCCCTGGCGGTCGCAAGCGAGTCGGAAAACTTGGCATGGGCGACATCGACATAGTGCTTGACGACGGCTGCCTCGTCGGTGGCGGCGAGCGCCGGCTGGACGGCGAGCGCGCAGGTCGCGGTCGAGAGTGCCAGCACGGCCGCGCGAAGGAAGGAGGTCTTCATGTTGTCTCCTGGGGTCCCACTAGAGTTCATAACCTTCCCGGTGCCCCTCTCCTGTCGGGCGAATGATTGGCCGGGACGTCGCCCGAAGCCGGGCGATGGAAGTATTCAGGCGGGATTCTCTTCGCGCAAAAACAAACTGGTGTCAAAGCGTATAGTTTAGAACTGTTCGATACTTGCAACTGCGGCCGCTGCGGCGGACGTGGCTGTCAGATCCGTCGCGGGCTTTAGGCCTTGCGCTCCATCGCGCAGAAGAAGAAGCCGTCCGTCCCGGTCGAGGCCGGCGTCAGCGTCACCGTCTTCATGTCGGCCGACCAGGGCTGCGGCTTGTCGGTGCCGAAAAGCTCTTCCCAGGCTTCCGCCGCCGACAGGATCTCGAATTCGGAATTGTCCTCGCAGAAGCTGTAGACTTGGTTCTCGTTTTCCTCCGGCAGCACTGAACAGGTGACGTACAGGAGGTAGCCGCCGGGACGGACGAAGGTGGCAGCGCTCGCCAGCGCCTCTTCCTGCTGCGCCAGGCGTTCCTCGAGGTTCTTGTCCGTCAGCCGCCACTTGGTGTCCGGCCGCCGCCGCCAGGTGCCGGTGCCGGTGCAGGGCGCGTCGACCAGCACCCGGTCGAACCGGCCGGCAAACGGCGAAAGCGAGGAAAGGTCGTCATGAACCTGCACGTTGCGGGTGCCGGCGCGCTTCAGGCGCTCGATGATCGGCGCCAGCCGCTTGCGGTCGGCGTCGTAGGCGTGCACCTGGCCCTTGTTGTTCATGGCGGCGGACATGGCGAGCGTCTTGCCGCCGCCGCCGGCGCAGAAGTCGAGCACCTGCTCGCCTTCCTGGGCGAAGACGAGGTCGGCGACGATCTGGGAGCCCTCGTCCTGCACCTCGAACCAGCCCTTCTGGAAGGAAAGCTCGGCTGTGACGTTCGGCAGCCGCGACGGGCCTTCGCCGGCGGGGATGCGGATGCCGTTGCGGGCGATCTTCGCCGGTTCGGCGCCGCCGCGCTCGAGCGCCTTCAGCACTTTCGCGCGCGATGCCTTCAATGTGTTGGCGCGCAGGTCCAGCGTTGGCCGCCCGGTCAGCGCCTTGGCCTCGGCCAGCCAGTCGTCGGAGAAATTTTCTTCGAAGGAAGCCTGCACCCATTCGGGGATATCGCCCTGCACGTGCAGGGGCGCGTCTTCGAGGCGGCGGGAGGAATAGGCTTTCAGCCGATCGGTGGGCAGCGGCGGGGCGAACTTGTCGTCCGCAAGTTCCTTTTCCAGGCTCTCGGGCGTAAAGCCCCATTGGCGCAGCATCACGCCGAGCCCGAGCGAGGCCGGGCTGTCGTCGTCCATCAGATAGGCATGCGACAGCTTCATCCGCAGCGCGTCGTAGACGATGTTGCCGATCGCCGCGCGGTCGCCGGATCCGGCAAAGCGGTGGGCGAGGCCCCAGTCCTTGAGCGCATCGGCGACGGGGCGCTTGCGCGTCTCTATGTCAGCCAGAACCTCGATGGCTCCCGCGAGCCGTCCACCCAATCGCATTGCTCAACTCCAGTTTCCGCCGTGGTAGCGGCGATGGGCGGCAAGAGCAAGCGGGCGGGCGTCAAATAGGCTGGCGCGGTTTCAGCTGGCGAGGATCTGGTAACAGACCTTGGCGTGGCCCGAACGGATCATGCCGATCTCCGAGGCGGCCGCCTTGGATAGGTCCAGCACCCTGCCACGGATGAACGGGCCGCGATCATTGATGCGCACGATGACGCTCTTGCCGTTGCGGGAGTTGGTGACCTTGATCTTGGTGCCGAAGCGCAACGTCTTGTGTGCGGCCGTCAGCTTGGCCGGGTTCATGCGCTCGCCCGAAGCGGTTTTCGATGTGAGCGCGTACCACGATGCCCCGCCGCAGCCGGCAGCTTCGGCGCTGGATGCGAAGGCAACGGGCGCAGCGATGATGAGTGCGGCGAGAGCCGCAGTAGAGGACTTGATAGACATGGTGACCCCTCAGTGCTGATGTCCAGTTTCTTCCGACAGGTCTGTCTATTGGGACGAAAGATGGCGAAAAAGGGCCATGTCCAGCCCCGAATATTTCGCAAAGGTATTCGAATGAGTTTACATAGAATGCTGTCTATATTGATGAAATCGCAGGCGCGTCCGGAAAACGCCTTTGGAATCAGTGCTTGTCTTGAAAACTTGACAGGCGTGGAATTTTCGGTCGCGGACAGCGAAAAAGCTGAAAAAAAGTTGCGTCTAGACCGAAAAGACTACGCCAAAGCCCATTTGTCGCGAGGTGATTTCGCGCATAGATCGCGGAAAATTGACGAAACTTTGGCGAGTATCAGCCTCTTCGGGTAACCTCTCGTTAACCACTCCGGCCCTGTCAGCCCCGCCAGTCGTCGTCCGCCCACATTTGTGCCAGCGACATGCGGTAGTCGGGGTAGCGAAAGGCAAAGCCGAGGGAGCGGATTCTGGCGTTCGAGACGCGCTTGTTTTCGCCGTAGAAGGAGCGCGCCATGGCAGAGAGTTCGGCCGTCTCGAAGGGGATCTCCGGCGGCATTTCGGCCCCCATCAGCCGGGCAGCCTCGGCGACCACGTCCTGCGGCGGCCCCGGCTCGTGATCGGTGATGTTGAACACCCCGCCATGCCCTTTTCCGGCCAGGAAGAGGGCGGCCGCGCCGATATCCTCGACGCGGATGCGATTGAACACCTGGTCCTTCTTGACGAGCCGCCGCGCGGTGCCTTCGGCGACGTTGCGAAGCGCGTTGCGCCCGGGCCCGTAGATGCCGGCGAGCCGGAGCACGGAGACAGGGATGCCGCTCGTCCCGGAAAAGGAAAGCCACTTGCCCTCGGCCTCCATCCGCTCCACCGAGCGCGCCGAGACCGGATGGATCGGCGTGTCCTCGTCCACCCAGCCGCCCTTGTGGTCGCCATAGACGCCGACGGTGGACAGGTAGCCCGCCCATCGCAGGCGCGGCATGAGGTCGGCGATCGGAGCCGCCCCGTCGCGAAAGAGCGGGTCGCCGCTCTTGCCCGGCGCGATCGACTGCACCAGATGCGTCGCCTGTCGCATCTCTCCCCGCAGGGCATCGGAGATGGTCTCGCCGTCATAGAGGATCGCCTCGATGCCGCGGGCGTCGAGCGCGGCCGCCTTCTCCTGCGAGCGCGTCGTCCCGGCAACCGCATAGCCGGCCGCGCGGAACGTTTCGGCGATCGCCCGGCCGGAAAAGCCGGCCCCCAGAACCAACAGCCGCATCAGGCAACCTCCATCGCAATGTCATATTCCGCCCGCACCTCGGCGTCGGGTTCCCGCGCAGCACCGCGAGCGAAAGCCTGGAAATCGGCCTTCGCCATCAGCCTCGACAGCGCCCACACAGCCATGCCGCGCACGGTCGGCGAGGGGTCGCCGGCAAGCCGAAGACAGGTCGGCACGAGCCCGGCCTCGCCGCTGTTTCCGGCCGCGATCAGCACGTTGCGCACGAACCGGTCACGGCCGATCCGCTTGACCGGCGAGCCGGAGAAATGCGCACGGAAGGCCGCGTCGTCGAGTGCGAGCAGCTCCGCGATCGGCGGCTCCCGCAGGTCGTCGCGGGCATGGAACTTCATTTCGGCGGCGGTGGCTGCGAACTTGTTCCAGGGACAGGCGGCAAGGCAGTCGTCGCAGCCATAGATGCGGTTGCCGATCAGCGGGCGCAGGGCGGGATCGATCGATCCCTTGTGCTCGATCGTCAGATAGGAGATGCAGCGCCGCGCATCGATCCTGTAGGGCGCCGGGAAGGCGTCGGTCGGGCAGGCGTCGAGGCAGGCCCGGCAGGTGCCGCAATGGTCGCGCTCCGGCGCGTCCGCGCCGAGCTCGGCGGTGGTGAACAGGCTGCCGAGGAAGAGCCAGGAGCCGAATTCGCGGCTGACGATATTGGTATGCTTGCCCTGCCAGCCGAGGCCCGCCTGCATCGCCAGCGGCTTCTCCATCACCGGCGCCGTGTCGACGAAGACCTTCACGTCGGCGCCGGCGCGCGCGGCAAAGCGGGTGGCGATCTCCTTCAGCCGGCCCTTGATGACGTCGTGGTAGTCGCGGTTGCGCGCATAGACCGAGATCGCCGCACGGTCGCGCTTGGCAAGCACCGCGCGCGGATCCTCGTCCGGTCCGTAGTTCATGCCGAACAGCACGATCGAACGGACGTCGCTCCACAGCACGCGCGGATCGCCGCGGCGCGCCCGCGTCTCTTCCATCCACTCCATGGTGCCGTGGCAGCCGGCGGCGAGGAACGCCTGCAGCCGCGCGGGTGCCTCGGGGATCGCGTCGGGGTGCGTCACCTGGCAGGCGTCGAACCCCTTGTCGCGCGCCTCCGAAAGCAGGAACGCCCTGAGCTTCTCCCGCTGCCGTTCGCTTCGCGTCTCGGTGTCGGCGGCGACGGACATGGCTTCCGCCTCAGAAGTCGAGGTCCGCATAGTGCGAGACCGGGGTGACGCCGCGCACGCGCTCGGCCAGGAGCGGCCGGAACGCGGGACGCGACTTGATGCGCTGGTACCAGTCCTTGGCCTGCGGCGCGTCTTGCCAGCTGATTTCGCCGAGATAGTCCAGCACCGAGATGGAGGCCGCAGCGGCGAGGTCCGCATAGCTCAGCCGGTCGCCGGCGAGATAGGTGCGCGACCCGGCAAGCCAGGAGAGATACTTCATGTGCTGGCGGATATTGGCGCGCGAATTGCGCAGGATCTTGCTGTCCGGCGGTCCGCCGCCCTGGTCCGGCGTCATCTGCAGCTTGAAGATGCGTTCGCGCACCAAAGGCCGGGTGACGTCCTGCTCCATCTTCTGCAAAAACCACTCGACGAGGCGGCGGATCTCCGCGCGCTGGAACGGGTCCTCGGCCAGAAGCCGCCGGTCGCGCTTCAGGACGCCATGGGTCTCGTCGACATACTCGGAAATGACGGTCGCCCCGCAAAGCGCCCGCATGCTGTCGTCGACATAGACGGGCAGGGCGCCGGCCGGGTTCAGCGCCAGGAAGTCGCGCCGGTTCTCCCAGGGCTGCTCCTCGGCAAGGTCGGTCTGGTAGCCGTACTCGCTCAGGATCAGGCGGACGAAGCGCGAGGCGGAGGACATCGGGTGATGATAGAGGGTCGGCATTGAGGCGCTTTTCTTCAAGTGATTGTCGGAGGAAGTGGGATCGGCCGCCGGCCGGAAATGCGGATTGCGCTTTTCACGACTCCTGACACAAAGCTATAGGAAGATGGCAAGGCAAAAACAAGCGAATCGGTTCGTGATGTTCCCTCCCAACATCACCTCTTCAAGGATTTTCAATGGCCGACCAGTCGATTGTCAGCGCCCTCGTACTCGGAGTGATCGAGGGCCTGACCGAGTTCATCCCCGTGTCTTCTACGGCGCACATCCTCCTTGCCGGACACTTTCTGGGCTTCAAGTCCCCCGGCAATACCTTCCCCGTCCTGATCCAGCTCGGTGCCATCCTGGCGATTCTCGCCGTCTATACCGGCAAGCTCATCGCGATTGCCCGCGCGTTGCCGACCAGCGCTGACGCCCGCCGTTTCGTGCTGAGCGTGCTGCTGGCCTTCCTGCCCGCCGCCGTCATCGGCGTCTTCGCCCACGACTTCATCAAGACCGTGCTGTTCGAAACGCCGCAACTGATCTGCGTCGTCCTGATCGTGGGCGGCATCATTCTCTATGTCATCGATCGGCTGCCGCTGAAGCCCCGCTACAAGGACGTCATGGACTATCCGCCGTCGCTCGCCTTCAAGATCGGCCTGTTCCAGTGCCTGGCGATGATCCCCGGCACCTCGCGCTCGGGCGCCACCATCGCCGGCGCCCTCCTGATGGGCACTGACAAGCGCTCGGCCGCCGAGTTCTCCTTCTTCCTCGCCATGCCGACGATGCTCGGGGCCTTCACCCTCGATCTCTACAAGAACCGCGATGCGCTCAGCATGGACGATGGCCTCATCATCGGCGTGGGCTTCATCGCCGCCTTCTTTGCCGCCCTGATCGTCGTGCGCTCGCTGCTGGATTTCGTGTCGCGCCGCGGCTTTGCGCCGTTCGCCATCTGGCGAATCGTCGTCGGTATCGCGGGCCTCATCGGTCTCGCGATCTGGGGCTGAAAAGGCTCAGGGAAGACCTCGACGACAAACGGAGGCCGGGCGGAAACGTCCGGCCTTTCCGTTGGCGGCAAAGGGTTAGCGGGCGACCGAGGAGGTGGTGCAGGGATCGACGCCATAGGCCGGCGCGCAGCCATGCTTCCCGGCGGCAACCGTGCCGGGCGCAATGAACGAGCCCGCCAGGATCACCAGCGCTGCGCAGCCGAAGAAGAGTGCAATTGCCTTGCCCATGTCTATGAAGTCCCTGAGGAAGAAGTCTGCGCCGGTCAGCCGGTGCGGCCCTGTCGCGCGAGGCGGTGTGTATGCGCCGCCCTGGGAAACATCAATAAGCCGACATGCTGAATCCCGCGTAAATGGCGCGCTGATTTTTCTCACTGCGGCACAACTGCAACGCTCCGCTTCGGGGGCGTCTGCCGGCGCTCGCTGCCGGCCACGTAGTGGGTGGCGGAGCGGAGCGAACACATGCCCGCGAAGCCGCCATCATCGGTGAACAGACGGCCCCGGTCGTGTCTGGTCCGGCATTGAAAGCCGCCCGGCGCCGGTGCGTCGGGCGATGAGGGGAGGGAGCCTGTCCGCTCAGGCCGTGCCGCGGGTGAACTGGCCCTGCGGGCGGTAGCGCACGAGATAGGACGGCAGGATCGCTTCGGCGAGCGCCGGCGTAATCCCGAGCGCCTGGATCGTGCGGCCGTCCTTCTTGGCCTCGTCGGAGACGATGTTGTCCGAGCGCAGCAGCTTGACCTGGTCCGGCGTCAGCGGCGGATCGACGAAGGGGACGAGCGAGGCCAGCGAGCCGATCAGGGAGGCGATGCCGAAGGGCAGGGACACCAGCGCCCGCTTGCGGTCGATCACATCCAGCATCAGCTCGAGACACTGGCGGAAGGACAGGATTTCCGGGCCGCCGAGTTCGTAGGTCGCGCCCCCCACGGCCTGGCCGTCGACGGCGCGGGCCACGGCTTCGGCCACGTCGGTCACGTAGACCGGCTGGAACTTGGTGTGGCCGCCGCCGACCAGCGGCAGGGCTGGCGCAAAGCGCGATATGTTGGCGAACTTGTTGAAGAAGCCGTCTTCCGGCCCGAAGATGATCGAGGGACGCAGGATCACCGCCTCGGGCAGGACCTGCCGGATGCCGGCCTCGCCGCGGCCCTTGGAGCGGGCATAGTCGGAAGCCGAGTTCACGTCGGCGCCAATCGCCGAGATATGCGTCAGCGTGGCGCCGCGGGCGCGCGCCGCCTCTGCCACGGCGCGGGCGCCGAAGTCCTGCACCGCGTCGAAGCGGTTGCGGCCCTTCTCGAACAGGATGCCGACGCAATTGACCACATGGTCGGCGTCATGGACGGCGCGCTCGATGCTGTTGCGGTAGCGCAGGTTTGCCTGCACGAAGGAGATCTGGCCCAGCCCGCCGATCGGCTGCAGGAAACCCGCCAGGTCCGGCCGCCGCACGGCGACCCGGATGCGGTATCCGCGCTTCGCCAGTGCCCTTACCACATGTCGGCCGACAAAACCGGAGCCGCCGAACACGGTGACCTGTGGCGGAAGGTTGGAGAGGGTCATGCGGGATGCTCCTGGAAAAGGCGAAGGTGGGTGAGGCCTACATAGCCCAAAGATCCGGGCAGGTGAAGGCTTCTCCTGCGCGCAACTCGTCGCATCGGCGAAGGCCTCAGGGCAGCCCCGTCAGACGCCCTCGACCACGACCATCTCGGCATCCGCGACTTCCTGCCGGATGGCGGCGGCGATCTGGTATTCCGGCGAATTGTAGCAGTCGATCGCCGCCTGCAGCGACGGGAACTCGATGACGACGTTGCGGGCGCGGACCGGGCCTTCCAGCTTCTGGAACGCACCGCCGCGCGCCAGGAAGGTCGCGCCGTATTTCTCGAAGGCCGGCTTCGCCGCCGTGACGTAATCCTTATAGCGCTCGGCATCGCGAACATCGACGCGAGCGATCCAGTATCCCTTGGCCATGCTATCCTCCTCGGTCTGTCTGTCTATGCTGTCAGCGCGCCCGCCATCTCGGCGAGGATCGCCTCTGCGGCAGCCCGCGGATCGTCCGCCTTGACGATCGGCCGCGCCACGACGAGATGGCTCGATCCCGCCTTCAGCGCCTGCGCCGGTGTCATCACCCGCTTCTGGTCGCCCTTGTCGGCGCCGGCCGGCCGGATGCCGGGCGTCACGATCGCCATGTCCGCTCCGACGATGCCGCGCACCGCGGCTGCCTCCTCGGCCGAGCAGACGATGCCGCCCATGCCGGCGGCGCGCGCCTGTTCGGCCCGGCGCAGCACCAGCCCGTGCGGATCGGTCTGGTAACCGGCCTCGATCAGGTCCTCCGTGTCCATGGAGGTCAGCACGGTGACCCCGAGCAGGCAGAGGCCGGAGCCCCTGGCCGCTTCCACCGCCGCCCGCATCGCCTTCGGATAGGCGTGCAGCGTCAGCATCGACATCCCCATCCTGGCGATGTTCTCGACGCCCTTCGCCACCGTGTTGTCGATGTCGAGCAGTTTCATGTCGAGGAAGACCTTCTTGCCCTCCTGCGCGAGGTCACGGGCGAACTCCAGTCCGCCGGCAAAGACCAGTTGGTATCCGATCTTGTAGAAGAGCACGCTGTCGCCGAGCGCGCGAACTTTCTCCTCGGCCTCGGTCACCGTCGGCACGTCCAGTCCGACGATCAGACGTTCGCGTGCTTCCATGCTCAGATCCCCTGCCACGTTTCCATGGTCGTCCAGTCGCATGTGACGGTGCGATCTTCAAGCCGGAAAGCGAAAAGATTGCCACCGCTTCCGGGCTGGTCGTGGCTGCGCGAGATCGCCACCCCCTTCAGGTGGCATTTGAGCAGCGTTCCGACCCCGCCATGGCCGACGAAGGCGATGGGTTGCGTCGGGTCTTGCCCTTTCAGAATGGCCTCGACCGCAGTGACGATCCGTGCCTGGGCGTCGACCGCCCGCTCCCAGCCGCGAAAGCTCTCCGTCGGATGGGCGAAGAACCAGTCGGCCGCCTCCTGGAAACGGTCGGGTGGCAGGAAGCCCGTGGCGCTGCGATCGTTCTCGCCCATGCCGTCTAAGATCTCGACCTCGACACCGGCGGCGCGCGCCAGGATTTCCGCGGTCTCGACCGCCTTCACCTCGTCGCTGGAGACGATGCGCCGCAGCGCGCAGGCCCAGGCCGATTGCGCCGCCTGCTCCGCACGCTCGCGCCCGATGTCGGAAAGTCCCCATTGCGGAACCGGCACGTCCGGATCGATCCGGACCTGCGGGTGGGTGACATAGAGGGCGAACATCGCGGCAGCCCTAATGGGTCTTGCGGTAGGTCCAGAGCTGCGCCGGCGGAATGTTGCGCACGACGAAATCGAGATGGCTGATCTGGTACCGGTCGGGCATCGCGGTCACCGGCGACACCGGTCCGTAGGAGATCTGCACGACCGGACGACCGGCCGGGATGCGCCGCAGGAGGTCCTCGATCAGGGCCACGCGGCGATGCATCGGGAAATTCAGCAGCGGAACCGCCGAGATGACGCTGTCGAACTGGACGTCCTTCAGCGGCCCGAGCGTGTTGTCGAGATCGAAGGCGTCGCCATTGATGAAGTGCACGCCCTCGAAGCGTTCGACGAGGTGGTTGTAGAAATCGGTGGAGTATTCGACCGAGACGATCTTGTCCGGCGCCATGCCCGCCTCGAGGATCGCCTTGGTGATGGCGCCCGTGCCGGGGCCGAGCTCGAGGACGGGGCGGTGTGACTGCGGATCGATGACGCTTGCCATCCGGCGCGCCGTCACCGATGAGGTCGGAATGATCGAGCCGACTGCGCGTGTGTTGCTGATCCATCCCTTGAAGAAGCGGATCTCCTCGTCAAATTTCCTGCCGAGCCGTTCCTTCACCTTCACACGCAAACCCATGTCGTCCCCCGGTGTGGCCGTCAGGAAAGCCGCTCCGGCGCCCGTGCGGACCGGATCCCTGAACCGTGTCTATTCCATGGCACACTATGTGTAGTCGTTTGCGTCAAAAACAAGTCTGTTCACGCCAGATCAACAGCTTGTCGGCAGAATGCAAAACGGCGGGCCATCCGACCCGCCGTCACCAGACCAAGCCTGATCTAGACTCCGGACAGACTCTAAACCCGCATCGGCATCAGCACGTAGAGCGCGTCGTCGCCTGCAAGGTCGCGCACCAGCGTTGGCGAACCGGGGTCGGCCAGCATGAACACCGCCTCCTCGCCGGAAAGCTGGGCGGTGATGTCGAGAAGATATTTCGCGTTGAAGCCGATCTCCAGCGGGTCGCTTTCGTAGCCGACCGGCAGCTCTTCCGTGGCGCTGCCGGAATCGGGATTGTTGACCGTCAGCGTCATCTGGCCCTCGGAGAGCGCCAGTTTCACCGCGCGGCCGCGTTCGGAGGAGATGGTGGAGACGCGGTCGACGGCCTGGGCGAACGACTGGCAACCGATCTTCAGTTCCTTGTCGTTGCCGGCGGGGATGACGCGCTGGTAGTCGGGGAAGGTGCCGTCGATCAGCTTCGAGGTCAGCACCACCGAGCCGATGGTGAAGCGGATCTTCGCGTCCGACACTTCCACGGCGACGACGAGGTCCGGATTGTCGACCAGTTTCTGCAACTCGCCCACGGTCTTGCGCGGGATGATGATGCCGGGCATGCCCTCCGAACCGGACGGCGCCTCGACGTCGGCGCGTGCCAGGCGGTGGCCGTCGGTCGCCACCGCGCGCAGCTTCAATTTGCCGTCGCTCTCGATCGTGTGCACGAAAATGCCGTTCAGGTAGTAGCGCGTCTCTTCCGTGGAGATGGCGAACTGCGTGCGGTCGATCAGCATCTTCAGGTCGGTCGCCTTCAGCTTGAAGGTATGGCTGAAGCTGCCGGCGGTGAGATCGGGGAAGTCGGACTGCGGCAGGCACTGCAGCGAGAATTTCGAGCGCCCGGAGGCAACCGTCATGGAGCCGCCATCCGGCGTGTTGGCCAGAAGCACTTCGGATCCGTCCGGCAGCTTGCGCACGATGTCGTAGAGCAGGTGGGCGGGAACCGTCGTCGCGCCGGCCTGCTCCACCTGGGCCGGCGTCGCCTCGGTGATCTCGAGGTCCAGGTCGGTCGCCTTCATCTCGAGGCTGCCCGCATCGGCGCGCAGGAGCACGTTCGAAAGGATCGGGATCGTGTTGCGCCGTTCGACCACGCGATGGACATGGTTCAGCGACTTCAGGAGGTTGGACCGTTCGATGGTGATGCGCATTGGAGTACCGCTTTCGACCGCTCTGCCCGCCGGCTGCGCCGGCGCGGCGTCTTCTTGTTTGCCGGCTGGCGCCGGAAGGATGTGGACGGGCAAATTGGCAGATTTAGCCTCCGGAATGCAAGAGGCTTGGCGCGCGCGGCAGGGGATAGCGCACCCGGTCGGCGCGTCCGCGCCCTTGCGGCCCGTCCTGACCTCTATCATAAGGAGACGGAGGCCGCCCCGACATCCGGAGGCGCCAGCAGGAACGTAGTCCCGCAATGCACGAACAGCCGCAAAGGGAGGCAGCACCGGCTGCCCGCCACTACCGCGTCCACGGCGCGCTCGTCGCCGCGCGCCCGCTTGAGCCGGCGCTCTATCTCGTCGCCACCCCGATCGGCAATCTCGGGGACATCACGCTCAGGGCGCTGGAAACGCTCGCCGGTGCCGACGTGCTCGCCTGCGAGGATACCCGCGTCACCCGCGTGCTGCTCGATCGCTACGGTATCGCCACCCGTCCCCATGCCTATCACGAGCACAATGCCGACGAGGTCGGCCCGAAGCTTGTCGCGGCGCTCGACGAGGGCAGGTCCGTGGCGCTCGTTTCCGATGCCGGCACGCCGCTCGTTTCCGATCCCGGCTATCGCCTCGGCCAGTTGGCGCTCGCCGCCGGCCACCGGGTCGTTCCGATCCCCGGCGCCTCGGCGCCGCTCGCAGCGCTCGTCGGTTCCGGCCTGCCGAACGACGCCTTCCTCTTCGCAGGCTTCCTGCCGACGAAGGACAAGGCCCGCCGCGACCGCCTGGGCGAACTCTCCACGGTGCCGGCGACGCTGGTCTTCTTCGAGAGCCCGCATCGCATCGGCGCCACGCTTGCGGCCGCAGCCGACGTGCTGGGCGCCGATCGCCCTGCCGCCGTCTGCCGCGAGCTTACCAAGACCTTCGAGGAATTCCGTCGCGGCGCTCTCGCCGAGCTGGCGGTGCACTATGCGGCAAACCCGCAGGTCAAGGGAGAGATTGTTCTCGTCGTCGGGCCGCCGGCGGAGCGTGCGCCGCCGGAAGCGGCGGACGTCGATGCAATTCTGTCGCTGCTGATACGCGACATGTCCGCGGGGAAGGCGGCGACGGAGGCGGCCCGCCAGACCGGCATGCCGCGGCGCGAACTCTACCAGCGCCTGCTCGAACTGAAGGCGGGCGATGGCGACTGAGGCGGAAAAGAAGCTTCGCCGGAAGGCCTTTCGGCGCGGCCACCGCGCCGAACTCATCGCTGCCCTCTATCTGATCGCCAGGCGCTATCGCATCATGGCCATCCGCTATCGTACCAAGGTCGGCGAGATCGACATCATCGCCCGCAAGGGCGATCTCGTCGCCTGCGTCGAGGTTAAGGCGCGCGCCAGCGAGGAAGGGGCCGTCTTCGCCGTTACCGGCACGGCCCAGCACCGCATCCGCGCCGCAAGCGATTTCTGGCTGGCCCGGCAGCCGGATGCCCATCGCCTCTCGATCCGCTACGACATCGTCGCTGTCCTCCCCTGGCGCCTGCCGCGACACCTTCCCGACGCCTTCTAAGGCGTAAAAGGAAAGTGAAACGAACGTCATGTGAATTGTAACCGTGCTGCCATGAAACTGTTACGCGCCCGTCATGGTGGCGCAATAGGCACTCGCACACCGATGTAACCGGTGGAGAGGATCCTTCCATGATCAAGCAGTTTTCCCTCGCAGCAGTCTCGATAGCACTGACCGCGACCTCGTCGCTCGCCGCGACCAACATTTCCTGGTGGCACGGCATGGCCGGCCGCAACGGCGAGGTCATCAACGAGGTGGCCCAGAAGTTCAATGCCTCGCAGACCGCCTGCGCGCTGACGCCGGTCTCCAAGGGCACCTATGAGGAGGCGCTGGCCTCCGGCATCGCCGCCTTCCGTTCCGGCGAGCAGCCGAACATCCTGCAGGTCTTCGATGCCGGTGCGGCCACCATCATCAACGCCAAGGGCGCCGTCGTCCCCGCCGAGGACCTGATCAAGGAAGCCGGTTACGAGTTCGACCGCAATTCATTCATCGAGGGCGTGCGCTACTTCTACGCCGACAGCGACGGCAAGTTCGTCGGCATGCCGTTCAACTCGTCCGCGCCGATCATGTACATCAACGACGAGGCGCTTAAGAAGGCCGGCGTCGCAGCCCCCAAGACCTGGGAAGAGTTCGAGGCGGCGGCCCCTAAGCTGAAGGAAGCCGGCTTCATCCCGCTCGTCCAGTCGCAGCTGACCTGGCAGTTCACCGAGAACTTCTTCTCGCGCAACAACATCCAGTTCGCCACCAACAACAACGGCTATGACAGCGTCGCCGACACCCAGCTGAAGGTCACCGACCCGAACCTCGTCATGATGTTCGACAAGCTGAAATCCTGGGCCGACCAGGGCTACTTCGCCTATTACGGCGCCGGCTGGAACGACAACCAGAAGCCGTTCGAGGAAAACAAGGTTGCCCTTTGGATCGGCTCGTCCGGCTCCTTCGGCGGCCTGCAGAAGACGGCGCAGATGCCGTTCTCGGCCGACTTCCTGCCCTACTGGGGTTCGATCTCGGGCGCCGGCACCAATTCCTTCATCGGCGGCGCGGCCCTCTTCGCCATGGCCGGAAAGCCGGCCGAGGAAAACAAGTGCGTGGCCGACTTCTTCCAGTTCCTGACCTCGCCGGAAATCCAGAAGTTCTACCACCAGGCCACCGGCTACGTCGCCATCACCACGGCTGCCTATGAGCTGACCAAGTCGGAAGGCTACTACGACAAGACCCCGGTCGCCGAAGTCGGCATCAAGCAGCTGATGCTGCCGGCCGGCGAATGGTCGAAGGGCTACCGCCTCGGCTTCTACCCGCAGATCCGCGAGATCATGGAGCGCGAATACGGCCGCATCTTCTCCGGCGAAACGTCGGTAAAGGACGCCTTCGACACCATCGAGCGCGAAGGCAACGAACTCCTCGCCCGCTTCGCCAAGACGGCGGGTTGATAGGGACTGGCTGGCGAAACAGTCCGCCCCTCATCCGGCCTGCCGGCCACCTTCTCCCCGCGAGCGGGGAGAAGGATCCTCGCCGCAGCGTTTCCATCCCCCTCTCCCCTCTCCCGCTCGCGGGGAGAGGGGAGGGGTGAGGGGCAATCACCAATGAGGGTGAGGGGCTCTCAGAACGCCCGAATGACCGTGGCCCCATCCGCTCGAAGGTTCTCCCATGAAGCGCGTCCAGTTCTCCTCGCCGCTGCTGCCTTACCTGTTCCTGGCGCCGCAGCTGGCGGTCATCGTCATTTTCTTCTACTGGCCGTCGGTGCGGGCGATCCAGTCCTCCTTCTATCTGGAGGACCCCTTCGGCTTCGGCTCGACCTTCGTCGGCCTCGACAACTACATCGGCACGCTGCTCAACCCCGAATATCTCGCCATCGCCCGCTTCACGGCGATCTTCACCGCACTCGTCACCTTCTTCTCGCTGGCGCTCGGCCTGCTGCTCGCCGTCAAGGCTGACGCGGTGATCCGCGGAAATGCCACCTACAAGACGCTTTTGATCTCCGTCTATGCCATCGCCCCGCCGGTCGCGGGCCTGATCGGCATGATGTTCTTCGACCAGCACATCGGCCCCTTCGTCAAGATCGCTGCCTTCTTCGGCTGGGAGATGAAGGTGGGGCTGAGCTACTTCGACACCGCCTTCGCCATGATCGTCGTCGCTGTCTGGAAGCAGATCCCCTACAATTTCATCTTCTTCCTGTCCGGCCTGCAGGGGCTGCCGGCGTCGGTACGCGAGGCGGCCGCCATCGACTGCCGCTCCAGCGTCAAGCGCTTCTGGACCGTCATCTTCCCGCTTCTGGCGCCGACCGCCTTCTTCCTGCTGATCATCAACGTCACCTATGCGCTGTTCGACACCTTCGGCGTCATCGACGTGATGGTGAAGGACAAGGCAGCCAACAACCCGATCACGCTCGTCTACAAGGTCTACATGGACGGTTTCCGCGGTAACGACATCGGCGGCTCCTCCGCCCAGTCGGTGATCCTGATGATCGTCGTCTTCGTGCTCACCGTGCTGCAGTTCCGCTTCATCGAGCGGCGCATCCACTACACCTGAGGCGTCCATGCACAGAACCCGCATCCTCGACCATGCCGTCCTGATCCTCGGCGCCCTGTTCCTGACGCTGCCGGTGGTGGTTGCCTTCATGACCTCGTCGCACGAGGCGGCCGCGATCCATTCGAAGGGGCTGATGCTCTCCCCCGGCGGGCACTTCGTCGATACCTACGAGAAAGTCCTGACCCGGCAGGGCGGCTTCACCGGCCAGGTCACCGGCGCGCGGATGATGATGAATTCCTTCATCCTCGGCGTCGGCTTCGCCCTCGGCAAGATCGTGCTCTCCATGCTCGCCGCCTATGCGATCGTCTATTTCCGCTTCCGCTTTGCGACGCTCGCCTTCTGGGTGATCTTCACCACATTGCTTCTGCCGCTCGAGGTGCGCATCATGCCCTCCTACGAGGTGATGAGCGGCCTCGGCCTGATCAACACCTATACCGGCTTGATCGTGCCGCTGCTGGCATCCGCCACTGGCACCTTCTATTTCCGCCAGTTCTTCAAGTCGGTGCCCGAGGAGCTTCTGGAGGCCGCCCGCATCGATGGCGCCGGGCCGTTCAAGTTCTTCATAGACGTGCTGGTGCCGCTGTCGAAGACGATGATCGCGGCGATCTTCATCATCATGTTCGTCTATGGCTGGAACCAGTATCTCTGGCCGATGCTGATGACCACGGACGAGCGCTTCTTCACCCTGATGCGCGGCATCAAGCAGATCCTCCAGGTCTGGATCGGCTCGCAGATCCCCGACTACAACGAGGCCTTCGCGCTGGCCGTGCTGGCCATGCTTCCGCCCGTCCTCGTCGTGGTGGTCTTCCAGAGCTGGTTCATCAAGGGCCTCACCGAAAGCGACAAGTAAGGAAACGTCGATGGCAACGATCGAGATCGACAAGGTATCGAAGATCTATCACGGCGGCGTGCCGGCGGTGAGCGAGGTCGACATTCAGATCGACGACGGCGAGTTCATCGTCCTCGTCGGCCCGTCCGGCTGCGGCAAGTCGACCCTGCTGCGCATGGTCGCCGGTCTGGAGACGATCTCGTCCGGCACGGTGAAAATCAGCGGCCGCGTCGTCAACGACGTCGAACCGGCCGACCGCGACATCGCCATGGTGTTCCAGAACTACGCGCTCTATCCGCACATGAGCGTGCGCGAGAACCTCGCCTACGGGCTGAAGAACCGGCGCACGCCGAAGAATGAGATCGAGGCCCGCGTCGCCGAAGCCGCCCGCATGCTGGAGCTCGGGCCCTATCTCGACCGCAAGCCGCGCGCGCTCTCCGGCGGCCAGCGCCAGCGCGTCGCCATGGGCCGGGCCATCGTCCGCCATCCCTCAGCCTTCCTCTTCGACGAGCCGCTCTCCAATCTCGACGCCAAGCTGCGCGTTTCCATGCGTGGCGAGATCAAGCGCCTGCAGCGCCGTGTCGGCACCACCTCGCTCTATGTCACCCACGACCAGCTCGAGGCGATGACGCTGGCCGACCGGCTCGTCGTCCTGAACGGCGGCCGCATCGAGCAGATCGGCCGCCCCCTCGACGTCTACCACGCCCCCGCCTCGACCTTCGTCGCAAGCTTCATCGGCTCGCCGGCGATGAACCTCGTGCAGGGCGAACTGCACGGCAGCAGGCTCGCGATCGGCCCGGCGCTGATCGATCTCGGCCAGGCGGTGCCGACCCAAGGCGCCGTAACCGTCGGCTTTCGTGCCGAGGACCTGCAGGTGGCGACCGGCGGCGCCGCTGCCCACGCCGACACCCTGCCGCTCAGTGTCGACTACGTCGAGGAACTGGGCTCGCAGCGCCTTGTCCACGGCACGGTCGGCGACCAGGCCGTCACCGTCGCGCTTTCGTCGGACGCGCCGCTGTCCGGCGAGATGCAGGTCGCGGTCCCGCTCGGCCGGCTGCATTTCTTCGATGCCGGGACCGGCCGCCGTCTCGCCTGGTCGACCGCCGAAACGCACCGCACCACCACGACCGCAAACCTTCTGGAGACCGCCCGATGATCCGTGCGACCGTCCCGGCCCTCGCGGGCGCGCCCGAGGACATTCGCCTGCAGGTCGCCGCCCTGCCGCGCACGATCGCCGCCCATGACGGGAAGATGGCGGAGCTGCCCTTCATGAACGCGATCGAGACGGGCGGGAACGCAGCGTCGGCCGGCCCGCTCGCCTTCCCGTTCGAGGTTGCCGCCTGGAACCTGGAGCGCTGCCTGTTTCCCGAGGCGACAGCGGGCCTGCTGCGGCAGGCAACGTCGGCGCCCGTCGTGCTTGTCTCCGAGATGGACGACGGCATGGCCCGGACCGGACAGCGCAACACCACCGCCGATCTCGCCGGCCTTCTCGGCATGGCCTATGCCTACGGCGTCGAGTTCCTCGAACTCGGCCTCGGCTCGGCCACCGAGCGCGCGTTCTGCAAGGACGATTTCAACCTTCACGGATTCCACGGCAACGGACTGATGGCAGCCGTTCCGCTGGCGCAGCCCTTCATGCTGCGTCTCGAAGGCGAAAGGCTCTGGTTCATCGACGGCGGCGACCAGCCGCGGCTTGGTGAGCGCATGGCGATCGGCGCCGTGATCGAGACGGATGCCGGCCCCATCGTCATAGTCTCCGTCCATCTCGAAAGCGCCACAACCGCTGCCTACCGCGAACGCCAGGTAGCAAGCCTCATCGATGCGCTGGACGAGGCCTTCCCGGGCGTGCCGGTGCTGATCGGCGGCGATCTCAACACCGGCAACCACGCCGGCGGCGATTTCGAGGCCGAGGGCCTGTTCCGGCAGGCGGCCGCGCGTGGTTTCTCCCGCCATGGCGGACCACTGGACCGGATGACCACGCGGCCGAGCCTGATCACTCGCTGGCCGGAGCGGGCGATGAAGCTCGACTGGTTCCTCGCCCGCGGCCTCGTCGTCGGCGAGACCCGCATCGTCCCCTCGCTCGACGAAACCGGTCGCCCGCTCTCCGACCACGACCTGATCGTCTGCCGCATCGAGGGGCTGGAATAGACATCTGCCCCGAAAAGAGCCGTGATCGCTAAAATTGTAGCGTCCGCATGAACCGGCCTCGAACCTTCTTCGTCTATGTGATCGGGGATGACGGAGAGGGGACTTCCATGGTTCTGAAACTGATGCTTGCGAGTGCGATCGGCATGGCGGTGCGGACGATCCCGGCAAAGGCGCTGCCGGCGCAACCGCTGATCGCCGCCTCCATGGACGAGATGGAAATGGCGGACGCCCCGATCGAGTCGTCCTGGATCCTCGAAGGAGAACCACGCGCGCGTCTCGCCCTTCATTCGCGCGGCCATGACGACCAGTCGACCACCGCGATCTGGGACTGCACGGCCGGCACCTTCCGCTGGTATTTCGGCTGGGACGAGACGGTGATGATCCTGGAAGGCGAGGTGCATGTCACGACCGAGAACGGCACCGAACGGACGCTGCGCGCCGGCGATATCGCCTATTTCGCCGGCAAGACCTGGGCCACCTGGCGCGTTGACAGCTACGTCCGCAAGATCGCGTTCTGCCGCAAGCAGTTCCCGGCCCCGGTGGCAATGCTTCTGAAGGTTCGCGACATGATGCGGGCCGGCGGTGCCCGCGGCGGCCTGGCCGCCTGATCCTCCGGAGCGAAAGCGCTCCATGACGGGCGAAGCCTGTGCGCCGCCCGTTGCCTTTGCCGGGCGACGGTCCTAAATGTGACCGGCACTCCGTGAGGGACTATCCATGGCAAAGATCAAGAACGTCGCAGTCCAGATGGACCACGTGTCCACCGTCAATATCGCAGGCGATTCCACCTTCGCCATGAGCCTCGAGGCCCAGGCCCGCGGCTACAACCTCTTCCACTACACGCCCGACAGGCTCAGCCTGCGCGACGGCACGGTCTTTGCGACCGTCGAGCCAATGACGCTGCGCGAGGTGAAGGGCGATCACTACGAACTCGGCGCACCCGAGCGGATCGACCTGTCGACGATGGACGTGGTGCTGCTGCGACAGGATCCGCCCTTCGACATGGCCTACATCACCTCCACCCACATGCTGGAGCGCATCCATCCGAAGACGCTGGTGGTCAACGACCCGGCCTGGGTGCGCAATTCGCCGGAGAAGATCTTCGTCACCGAATTCGCCGACCTGATGCCGGAGACGCTGATCACCCGCGACCCGGGCGAGATCCGCCGCTTCCGCGAGGAGATGGGCGATATCATCCTGAAGCCGCTCTACGGCAATGGCGGCGCCGGCGTCTTCCATTCCACCCGCGACGACCGCAACCTGTCCTCGCTGCTCGAGATGTTCGGCCAGATGTTCCGCGAGCCCTTCATCGCGCAGGCCTACCTGCCCGACGTCCGCAAGGGTGACAAACGCATCATCCTCGTCGACGGCGAGCCGGTCGGCGCGATCAACCGCGTTCCCGCCGAGCATGACAGCCGCTCCAACATGCATGTCGGCGGCCGTGCCGAACCGACCGAACTGACGAAGCGCGAGGAGGAGATCTGCGCGCGTATCGGGCCGGCATTGAAGGAGCGCGGCTTCCTGCTCGTCGGTATCGACGTCATCGGCGACTACATGACCGAGATCAACGTCACCTCGCCGACCGGCATCCGCGAAGTGAAAAGGTTCGGCGGCGCCGATATCGCAAGCCTGCTTTGGGACGCGATCGAGAAGAAGCGCCAGTAGCGGGAAGCGGCCCCCGATCCGATAAGGCGGGACCCGCGCGGGTGACCAACGTCTCCTTGGCAGGCTATTTCTGGCAGGCCACGCAGCGGAAGGTGGAGCGGCCGGACTGGACGATGCGGTTGACCGTGCCGCCGCAGCCGGGCGTGCGGCAGGCCTCGCCCTCGCGGTCGTAGACGGAAAACGAATGCTGGAAATAGCCGAGCGAGCCGTCGGCGCGGATATGGTCGCGCAGCGTCGATCCGCCGGCCTCGATCGCATCGGCGATCACCGCGCGGATCGCATCCGTCAGCGTCAGCAGTTCGCGCCGGGGCTTGCCTGCCGCCGTCACCAGCGTCCCCGCCGCCCGCTCGGGCGAAAGATGCGCCCGCCACAGCGCCTCGCAGACATAGATGTTGCCAAGCCCGGCAATGGTCTTCTGGTCGAGCAGCGCCGCCTTCAACGGCTGGCTGCGACCGCGCAGCCTTGCCGCCAGATACGCTGCGTCGAGCGCGTTGCCGGTCGGCTCGATGCCGAGTTCGCGCAGGTAGGGATGTTCGGAAAGCCCCTCGCGCCGGGCGAGGTCCATGAAGCCGAACCGGCGCGGATCGTTGTAGATGACGCGCTGCGGCCCGCCGGGTGTTTCGAGATGCAGCACGACATGGTCGTGCCGCTCGTCCTTGCCGCGCGGCACATGGAATTCGCCGGGCACGGTCTCGTCCCGCGGTCCCGCGACACGGAAGGAGCCGGACATGCCGAGATGGGCGATGACCACGTCGCCGCCGTCGAGATCGATCAGCAGGTACTTTGCCCGCCGCCCGAGCGAGATCACCCTGCGCCCGGCCAGCGCCTCGGCGAAACCGGCGGGGAAGGGGAAGCGCAGGTCCGGCCGGCGCAATTCGGCGCGTGCGATGACAGCGCCTTCCATCACAGGCGCCAGCCCGCGCCTGACCGTCTCCACTTCCGGCAATTCCGGCATCGCATGCTCCTGAAGCGATTTAACCCTGCGACGCATTTGCCGCCGCTTCGCAATTCCCTATCGCCGATCTTTATCCTATATACCAGCCCGACGATGCCGCGGGACAACCGGCCCGGCGGAGCGCAACAATGGAGACGGACATGAGCGATCGGGAACGCACCTCGGCGGATGGCGGCATGGAAACCTCCTACGGCTTCCGGCAGGTGGCCGAGGGCGAGAAGCAGGCGCTCGTCAACGACGTCTTCCACAAGGTCGCCAAGCGCTACGACATCATGAATGACATCATGTCCGCAGGCCTCCACCGCGCCTGGAAGGATGCGATGATCGCAGCCCTCAACCCGCGCAAGGAAGCGTCCTACCGCGTCCTCGACGTCGCCGGCGGAACGGGCGACATCGCCTTCCGCATCGTCGAGGCGTCCGATCGCCTCGCCCATGCCACCGTGCTCGACATCAACGGCTCGATGCTCGCCGTCGGCGCCGACCGCGCGGCGAAGAAGGGGCTGGCCGCCAATCTCGATTTCGTCGAGGCGAACGCCGAGGAACTGCCGTTCGAGAACAATTCCTTCGATGCCTACACGATCGCCTTCGGCATCCGCAACGTGCCGCGCATCGACGTGGCGCTGTCGGAGGCCTATCGCGTGCTGAAGCGCGGCGGACGGCTGCTCGTGCTCGAATTCTCCGAGGTCGAGGTGCCACTGCTCGACCGGTTCTATGACACCTGGTCGTTCAAGGCGATCCCGCAGTTCGGCAAGATGGTGACCGGCGAGGCCGAACCCTACCAGTACCTTGTCGAATCGATCCGCAAGTTCCCCAACCAGGCCGACTTCGCCGAAATGATCCGTGCGGCCGGCTTCTCCCGCGTCAGCTTCACCAACTATACCGGCGGCATCGCCGCCCTGCATTCCGGCTGGAAGCTCTGAGGCATGCCGCAGACCGCTGACAAGCTCCCGCTCGCCCGAATGAAGACGTGCCCCGCTGCCGGTGGTCCTGCAGCGCACGGCCGCTTCCGCGGTGACGCCGCATGAGCAATCTGACGGCCTATTTCCGCCTTGCCCGCGTCGGCTGGGTGCTCGTGCGCGAAGGCGTCGTCACGGAATTGCCGCTGCAGGAACTTCCGGCCTCCGCCCGCTTTCTTGCGCGCGTTGCCGGCCTGTTCGCCCGCCGGCGCAAGCCCGGCGAGGGCCGCAGCGCCCGGCTTGCGCATGCGATCGAACGGCTCGGCCCCTCCTACGTCAAGATGGGCCAGTTCCTCGCCACCCGTCCCGACGTGGTCGGCGTTGCGATCGCCGATGATCTGTCCGCCCTGCAGGACCGCATGGCCACCTTTCCGATGGCAGAGGCGAAGGCCACCGTCGAGGGCTCGCTCGGCCGTTCGGTCAGCGATCTATATGTAAGTTTCGACGAACCGATCGCGGCCGCCTCCATCGCCCAGGTCCATCCTGCCGTCGTCCGCGACAGGGACGGCGAGCGCCGCGTCGCCGTCAAGGTGATCCGCCCGGGCGTGCGCCAGCGCTTCGCCCACGACCTGCAGGCGATGTATGCCGCGTCGCACCTGCAGGAGCGCCTCCTGCCGCACACCCGCCGGCTGAAGCCGGTCGAGGTGACGCGCACGCTGGAGCAGACCACCAAGGTCGAGATGGACCTGCGTCTCGAGGCCGCCGCCCTGTCGGAACTCGGCGAGAACACCGCCGATGACCCCGGCTTCCGCGTGCCGAAGGTCGACTGGGAGCGCACCGGCCGCGACGTCGTCACCATGGAGTGGATCGACGGCGTCAAGATGTCGGACATCGAGGGCCTGCGCGCCGCGGGTCACGACCTGAACGCGCTCGCCGACAGCCTGATCCAGTCCTTCCTGCGCCATACGCTGCGCGACGGCTTCTTCCATGCCGACATGCACCAGGGCAATCTCTTCGTCGATCCGCAAGGACACATCGTCGCCGTCGACATGGGCATCGTCGGAAGGCTGGGGCGCAAGGAGCGCCGCTTCCTGGCGGAGATCCTGTTCGGCTTCATCACCCGCGACTACGTGCGCGTGGCGAACGTCCACTTCGAGGCCGGCTACGTGCCTTCGCATCACGACGTCGCCAGCTTCGCCCAGGCGATCCGCGCCATCGGCGAGCCGATCCACGGGCAGCCTGCCGAGACGATCTCGATGGCCAAGCTTCTGACGCTGCTCTTCGAGGTCACCGAACTGTTCGACATGGAGACGCGGACCGAGCTGGTGATGCTGCAGAAGACCATGGTCGTGGTCGAGGGCGTGGCGCGCACGCTGAACCCGCGCTTCAACATGTGGAAGGCGTCCGAGCCCGTGGTCGGCGGCTGGATCCGCGACAATCTCGGTCCGAAGCGCATTCTCGCCGACCTGCGCGAGGGGGCGCATGCTGCCCTTCGGCTCGCCGAGGCCGCTCCCGAGATCGCAGCGAAGGCCGAGAAGTTCTCCCTCGACCTCGCCGCCATGGCCGACAAGGGCTTCCGTTTCGACGAGGCCACCGCGGAGGCGATCGGCAAGTCGGAGGCCCGCCACGGCCGCGCCGGCCGCCTCGCACTATGGGTGATCGCGGCGGCGCTCGTCTATATCGCCTGGGCGGTCAGCTGATACCGCGGGCGCAAGCCTGTTTATGTTTCGTTGACCATGCCGGTTCGTCGAATATTAACGTCCTGCCCGCAACGTCCATGCTGCACTGCAGCACAAACCTGCCGCCATCGCGTGGCCCTGTGCGCAATTGAAGATCGTCCTTCGGGACGGTTCGGTAAGGATGCATCATGCGCACCATGTCTCGACCGCAGCCGAAAGACCTCGAAGCCATCGCCCGCAGCGGGGGTCGCTTCAGCCGCATCGCGGCGCGCATCCCCACCTATCTGACGGACGTGCGGGAAAACCCCGCATGGCTGCCGATGTTCCTTCTGGCGCGGACGATGCCCTTCCGCCGGGCCCATTGGCTGACCGCCAGACCGGTGCCGGCCGCGGACAGGGGTGAGACGTCAATGTTCGGCGATATCCGTGCCGAGGACGTTGCCGCGGAACTGAAGAGATCGGGCATCTTCGACGGACTGGTCCTGCCGGTCGAGATCCGGCAGGAGATCGCCCGTTTCGGCCGGGAAACGCCCTGTTTCGGCAATTTCGAGCGCAGGCTCGAGTTTCTCGCCGAGGACCACGCGGAGGCCGAACGCCGCTTCGGCCGCACGATCCTGAGCGGCCATCACTTCGAACGCGTCCTGCAGTGCGAGGCAGCGGTCGAAGTCCAGAAGGATCCGTTGCTGCTCAATATCGCGCGGCACTATCTCGGCGGCGAGGCGAGGCTGATCACCACGCGAACCTGGTGGAGCTTCCCCACGAAGACGGCCTCGGAAGCCGATCTCAGCCGCGCCTCGTTCAAGTTCCATTTCGATCTCGACGACTGGCGGATGCTGAAGTTCTTCTTCTACCTGTCCGACGTCGACCAGGATGCCGGCCCGCACGTCTATGTCCGCGGCAGCCACAACCGGAGGCACATCAAGCACCAGTTGACCCTGCTCGTCGGGCACCCGGCAGACGAGGTGCTGGACTTCTATGGGGCGGAGAATGCCGTCACCCTGACCGGCAAGGCGGGCTCCGGCTTCGTCGAGGACCCGTTCGGCTTCCACATGGGCACGCTGGCGAAGAGCAAGCCGCGCCTGATGATGGAAGTCGGCTTCGGCGTCTCGAAGCCGTCGAGGCGGCGATATCATGGCGAGCCGGTGGTCCGATAGCCGGTCCTCCCCGCGACGATGCCGGCCGTCTGCCGTGCTGCTTGACCCCGAGGCGGCGCGACATACATTGGCGCCATGGCTGAGAGAGGGCATTCCACGGAACAGGTATCGATGATCGAGGGGCTGCGCCGTCATCTGCGCGGCCTCTATTTCGGCGGCGACCCGCGTGCCATCGCCTTCCAGTTCGGCATGATGGTTATCGATCTCGCCATCATCGTCTTCTTCCTGACGGGGCCCTATCTCCGCGCCGGCCACGCCTATCTGCTGGTCGACTATGTCGTCGCCGTCATCATCGCCTTCGAGATTGCCGCCCGCATGCTCGTGGCCCCGACCTTGCGCTACTGGCTGGCCCGGCCGATGACCTGGGTCGACCTCTTCATCCTCGCCACGCTGCTCTTTCCTAACCAGCTCGCCAACTTCGCCTTCCTGCGCGCGCTGCGTATCTGGTCGGTGAGCCAGAGCCGCCTGTTCTCGCTCATCCTGCGGCGACAGGGCCTCTCTGACTACGAGGACACGATCCAGGCCTGCGTGAATTTTCTCGTGTTCCTCTTCGTCGTCACCGGCTTCGTCTATTCGACCTTCTTCTATGCCGACAACGTCGGCGGCTTCGTCGATGCGCTCTATTTCACCGTCGCCACCGTGACCACCACCGGCTTCGGCGACATCACGCTGCCGGGCACGCTCGGCAAGCTCACCTCCATCATCACCATGATCATCGGCATCTCGCTGTTCGTGCGGCTGGCGCAGACGATCGTGCGGCCGCACAAGGTCTCATTCGCCTGCCCGCAATGCGGCCTCCAGCGCCACGACGCCGATGCCGTGCACTGCAAGGCCTGCGGGCATGTGCTGAACATCCCCGACGAGGGCTCGTGACGCCGGCTGTGCCGCGCCGACGAGGGGCGCCGCTTGGAAACGGGCGGCGAAGGCGCTAGGTAGGTGCTACCCTTGGGAACGCATCAGACCTCGTATTGCCGGAGCGGCACATGACCCTGCCCATGACATTGAAGGACAAGCGCATTCTCCTGATCGTTTCGGGTGGGATCGCGGCCTACAAGAGCCTCGACCTGATCCGCCGCCTGCGCGAGCGCGGCGCCCGGGTGGTTCCGCTCATGACCGCCGGGGCGCAGCAGTTCGTCACCCCGCTCGCGGTCGGCGCGCTCGCCGCCGGCCATGTCTATACCGATCTCTTTTCGCGGGAGGACGAGCAGGATGTCGGGCACATCCGGCTGGCGCGCGATTGCGACCTCGTGCTCGTCGCGCCCGCCACGGCCGACCTGATGGCCAAGATGGCGAACGGCCTGGCCGACGACCTCGCATCGACCGTGCTTCTCGCCACCGACCGTCCGGTGCTGATCGCGCCGGCGATGAACCCGCGGATGTGGACGCATCCGGCGACGCTGCGCAACGCCGAGACGCTGGCCGGCGACGGCATTCGTTTCGTCGGGCCGAATGCGGGCGAGATGGCGGAGGGCGGCGAGGCCGGGCTCGGACGCATGGCCGAACCGATGGAGATCGTCGCAGCCGTCGAGGCCTGTATCGGCGGCGATGGCGGCAGGGCGCCCGGGCCGCTTGCCGGCAGGAAGGCGGTCGTCACGTCCGGCCCGACGCACGAGCCGATCGACCCCGTGCGCTATATCGCCAACCGCTCGTCCGGCCGGCAGGGCCATGCGATTGCGGCAGCGCTGGCGAAGCTGGGTGCGGACGTCACGCTGGTCTCCGGCCCGGTCGAGATCGCCGATCCTTCCGGCATCCGTGTCGTGCATGTCGAGCGCGCGGAGGAGATGCTGGAAGCGGTCCTGTCCGGCCTTCCGGCCGACATCGCCGTCATGGTCGCAGCCGTCGCCGACTGGCGCGTCGCGACCGCTGCGGGCGAGAAGATCAAGAAGAAGCCCGGCGAGGCGCCGCCGCCGCTGCAGCTTGCGGAAAACCCCGACATCCTGAAGACGATCGGACATCATGAACTGCGGCCGAAGCTGGTCGTCGGGTTCGCGGCCGAGACGCAGGACCTGGAAACGAACGCGCGCGACAAGCTGAAGCGCAAGGGCGCCGACCTGATCGTCGCCAACGACGTCTCGCCCGAGACCGGCATCATGGGCGGAAGCCGCAACAGCGTGCGCGTCGTCTCCAAAAGCGGCATCGATGCCTGGCCGGATCTGTCGAAGGAGGAGGTGGCCGCGCGGCTTGCGGCCCTGATCGCCGAAAGGCTGGCGGTGGGGTCGTAAGGCCCGCCATCGGCAGGCTATCGAGAGCTTTCGCTTAAGGACGGGTTCAACCGACTACTGCGAGTTCCGGCCTGGCGACGCGCGCCGGCAGTGGCGCCGGGCGACCGGCGGGCGAAAAGAGGCGGACGTCCACGCCGTCCTCGCCGAGCACCACGGAGCTGCCGTCCGGGATCTCCACCCAGGCGTCGGTGTCGTCGTTCAGGGGCTCGGAGACGAGGCAGTAGCCGCCGGCTCCGCCCATCGGCGCCGCATAGAGCGTCGGCGCCCGCAGGTCGGTGGCGTAGCGGATCGCATAGAGAGTGCGACCATCCGAGAGCGCGGCCGTGAAACGGACGAGCACCCGCCGCTCCAGATGCCGTGCCAGTCGCTCGACGAAGGCGATCGTCTCGGCGATCGCCGCCAGCGGATCCTCCGCCAGCCCGAACTGCAGGGCGAGCAGGAACAGGAGCTCCGAGTCCGTGGCCCCGGTGCGGGCGGCATAGAGGTCGTTGTCAAGCATCGTCTCCATCGGCCGGCGCAGATGCTCGAAATCGGCGATCTGGCCGTTATGCATGAAGGACCAGGCGCCGTGGACGAAGGGGTGGCAATTGTCCCGCCGCGTGCCGCCGCCGGTGGCGGCCCGAACGTGGGCGAGAAACAGGGGCGAGCGGATCTGCCGGGCGATGCTCTTCAGGTTGCAGTCCGACCAGGCCGGCAGGATGTCGCGGTAGCGTCCGGGTTCTGGCCGCTCGCCGTACCAGGCGATGCCGAAGCCGTCGCCATTGGTCGCCGTCTTGGCGCGGGTGGCGCAATGAGACTGCTCGATCAGCGAATGCGCCGGCGAGGAGACGAGCTCTTCCAGAAACAGCGGTTCACCGCGATAGGCTGCCCAACGGCACATAGGTTCGACTCGCTTGGCTGCCGGCCGCAACGGCCGAAGGGGAGGACTGCATGTGCACCTGCGAGAATCATCGAAAAAGGGTAAAATTGCGTTAACGGAGGTAAATGGCGCGGAAACCATTTGTGCCGTTGCGGGCCGCTCCGCGCAGCCGGCGGCCGGGCGTCGTCCCATGAACAATATGGAGGAGGCGGACATGCGTATCGACGGACAATGCCATTGCGGGCACGTCACCTATGAGGCGGAGATCGATCCCGATATCGTCTCGATCTGCCATTGCAGGGACTGCCAGCGGATGACGGGATCCGCCTACCGGGTCACCGCGCTGGTGCGGGCAGAGGATTTTCGCCTGACGGGCGGAACGCCCACGCTCTACGTGAAGACCGGCGACAGCGGCAACCGGAGCTTCCAGCATTTCTGCCCGAAATGCGGGTCGCCCTGCTATCGCACGGGCGAGGGCGAGGATGCGGACGAGGTCGGCATTCGCGTCGGCACGATCAACCAGCGCCGTGACCTTGCTCCGAAGCGGCAGATCTGGTGCCGCTCGGCCCTGCCGTGGGCCATGGACCTCTCCAGGCTGCCGTCCCGGGACGGCGAATAGCGCGCTGTCCTCCCGAGCGCACGGCCATTGCAAAGGCGGGCGCGCTGGACAAGGCGTCTGTGCGAGTATTAAATTACGATCCGGTAATATACCGAAACGCGCAGCGGAGGACGTCATGACGAACGTCAGCTGGAAGCTCCAGGGTCGCGAATTCATCCATTGCAACTGTGCCTATGGCTGCCCCTGCCAGTTCAACGCGCTGCCCACGCACGGCCAGTGCCATGCGATCGGCGCGATCGACATAGAGGACGGGTTTCACGGCGAGACCCGCCTCGACGGGCTGAAAATCGGGTTGATCGCCGCCTGGCCCGGCGCGATCCACGAAGGCGGCGGCCAGTGCGTGCCGATCGTCGACGAACGGGCGAGCCCCCAACAGCGCGAGGCCTTGCTGCGCATCATGAGCGGGGAGGACACGGAGCCCGGCGCTACCTTCTTCGCCGTGTTCGCCACCACCTTCGACACCGTGCACGAACCGGTCTTCACCCGGATCGATTTTGACGTCGACATCGACGGCCGCGCGGCGCGCGTCGAAATCCCCGGCTGGATCGATGCCCGGGCCGAGCCGATCCGCAATCCGGTAACCGGCCAGGAGCACCGCGCCCGGATCAACCTGCCGCACGGGTTCGAATACGACGTCTGCGAGGTCGGGCGTGGCTGGGCGGAGACGAAGGGGCCGATCGCGCTGTCGCTCGCCGACAGCCACGCCCATTTCAGCAAGCTGCATATGACCGGCGCGGGCGTCGTTCACTAGGCCGGAGCCATGGGGGACCCAGCACTCGAAAGGCTGCTCAGGCGTGACCGCGTGATCGTCGCCGCGTGCCTCGCTGCGATGACGGCACTGGCCTGGCTTTACCTGCTCTCGCTCGTCCGCTCGATGGGTGCCGCGCCCAAGCCTGCGGGCGGTAGCATGGACGGCATGTCGGGCATGGAGCCAATGTCGGGAATGGATATGACCGGTATGGCGATGACGCCCGTGGTCGCCGCCGGATGGACCATGAACGGCACGGCGCTGGTGATCGCCATGTGGTTCGTGATGATGTTGGGGATGATGCTGCCGTCGGCCTCGCCGATGATCCTGCTCTATGCCCGGGTCGGGCGGCACGCGGCGGCAAAGGGAACGCCGATCGCCGCCACCGGCCTCTTCTGCGCAGGCTATCTCGCGATCTGGTTCCTGTTCTCGCTCTTGGCCACCCTCGGCCAGTGGCTGCTGGAGCGGGCGCTGTTGCTAACGCCGATGATGGAGAGCGCGAGCCCCGTTCTCAGCGGCGTGCTTCTGGTCGCAGCCGGGCTCTACCAGTGGACGCCGCTGAAAGGCGCCTGCCTCGGCAAGTGCCGCGCACCGGCCGCCTTCCTGCAGGCCGCGGGCGGGTTCCGCCGCGATGCTTCCGGCGCCTTCCTCATGGGCATGCGCCACGGCGCCTATTGCGTCGGCTGCTGCTGGCCCCTGATGCTGCTGCTGTTCGTCGGCGGGGTGATGAACATCCTCTGGATCGCCGCGATCGCGATCTTCGTGCTGGCGGAAAAGCTCTTGCCCGGTGGCGATCGGATGGGCCGCGCCGCCGGCGTGCTTCTGGTCGCCGCCGGCCTCTGGCTCGTGGGACGCGCGCTATGGCAAGCCTGACGCGCGCCCGGAACCGGCGGCTCACGCCGCCTTGGCGACGTGATATTCCTTGACCGCGGCCATCTTGATCGCCGGATAGCGCTCCGCCTCGTAGCGCAGCGAAAACGCATCCTGCGCCAGAAACACCGGGTCGCCGTCGAGGTCGCGGGCGATATCGCCGCGCCGGGCGGTGACGAACTTGTCGAGATCGGCGGCATTGTCCGCCGAGATCCAGCGGCAGACGGAGAAGCGCGACATTTCGAAGGACACCGGCAGGCCATACTCCGCCTGCAGCCTCTCCTTCAGCACGTCGAGCTGCAGGGCGCCGACCACGCCGACGATCGCGGGCGAGCCGTCCTCCGGCGAGAAGAGCTGCACGACGCCTTCCTCGGCCATCTGGTGCAGCGCTTCCTTCAGCTTCTTCGCCTTCATTGCATCCTCGAGACGGACGCGGCGGAGGATTTCCGGGGAGAAGTTCGGAACGCCTTCGAACACCAGCGCCTCGCCTTCCGTCAGCGTGTCGCCGATGCGCAAGGTTCCATGGTTGGGAATGCCGACCACGTCGCCGGCATAGGCGGTATCGGCGAGCTGGCGCTGCGAGGCGAAGAAGAACTGCGGGGCCGTCAGCCCGAGCTGCTTGCCGGTGCGCGACAGCCGCGCCTTCATGCCGCGCTCCAGCTTGCCGGAGCAGACCCGGGCAAAGGCGATACGGTCGCGGTGGTTCGGGTCCATGTTCGCCTGGATCTTGAAGACGAAGGCGGTCATCCGGTCTTCCGCCGCATGCACCGTGCGGATGTCGGCCACCTGGTCGCGCGGCGGCGGCGCGAAGCTGCCCAGCGCGTTGATCAGGTCGCGCACGCCGAAATTCCGGAGCGCCGAGCCGAAGAAGACAGGCGTCAGGTGTCCCTCGAGAAAGGCTTTCCTGTCGAAAGGCTTGCAGGCCTCGATCGCCAGCGTCAGCTCGTCGATGAAGGCTTCGCGCTCGTTTTCCGGCAGGCGATGGGCGGCCATTTCCGGATCGTTGACCTTGGTCAGCCGTTCCTGGGTGTCGGAACCGCGCACCTCGTTGGTGGAAAGGTGGTAGGAGCCGCAGAAGGTCTTCGACCGGCCGATCGGCCAGGTCACCGGCGCGCAGTCGAGCGCCAGCTTCTCTTCTACCTCGTCGAGGATCTCGAAGGGATCGCGGCTTTCCCGGTCCATCTTGTTGATGAAGGTGATGATCGGGATGTCGCGCATGCGGCACACCTCGAACAGCTTCAAGGTCCGCGGCTCGATACCCTTGGCGGCGTCGATCACCATGACGGCTGCATCCACCGCCGTCAGCGTGCGGTAGGTGTCGTCGGCAAAGTCCTCGTGGCCGGGCGTATCGAGAATGTTGAAGACGTTGCCTTCATACTCGAAGGTCATCACCGAAGTGACGACCGAGATGCCGCGCTCGCGCTCGATCTTCATCCAGTCCGAGCGGGTCTGGATGCGATCCTTCTTGGCCTTGACCTCGCCGGCAAGCTGGATCGCGCCGCCGAACAGAAGCAGCTTTTCGGTCAGCGTCGTCTTGCCCGCATCCGGGTGGGCGATAATAGCGAATGTGCGGCGGCGGGAGACCGCCTCGGCGAGACTTTCGGCCATGTCGTGAAAATCCTCTTGGTCGCGCGCTATGTAGCGGTTCCGTGGAAAACTTTCAATTCGCGTTCCACCGTGGAAAAACTCCCATTCGCATTGACCCTGACCGTCGCCGATCGGCTAATAGGGGATGAACATCCGCCACGATCCCCATCCGACCCTGAACCTCGTCCGCCTGCCGCATGGCGCGGGCCTCGATCTGCCCGCCTACGAGACGGCGGGCGCCGCCGGCATGGACCTGCGCGCCGCGGTCGGGGACGGCGAACCGATGGTGCTGGCGCCGGGCAAGCGCGCGCTGGTACCGACCGGCTTCGTCTTCGAGATCCCCGCCGGGTTCGAGGCGCAGGTGCGCCCGCGCTCGGGCCTCGCCTTCAAGCACGGGATCACCTGCCTCAACACGCCCGGCACGATCGACAGCGACTATCGCGGCGAGGTGAAGGTGCTGTTGGTCAATCTCGGTGACGCCGATTTTTCGATCGAGCGCGGCATGCGCATCGCCCAGATGGTGATAGCACCGGTGGTGCAGGCCAGGGTCTGCGAGGTGTCGCAGGCCGGTGCGACCGAGCGCGGCGCCGGCGGCTTCGGCTCGACCGGGGTATAGGGCCGACGCATGACCGGAGACCGCGCCGGGCTGAGCTTTCGCGAGGACTATTTCGACGATCCGGGCGGCTGGGCGGCGGTGAAGGCGCTGCTTCTGACCGTGTTCGACATCGATGTCAGCCCGCTGGACCGGATGGGCGGGCGCGACCGGACCCTGATGTCCTCGGCCTGGTTCGACGGCGGCGGCCGGTGCGTGGCGAACCTGTCGGCCTTTGCGATGCCGCTCGTGATCGACGGGCGGCCGGTCCATGCCGCCGGCCTCCAGTCCGGCGCGGTCCTGCCGGAATACCGTGGCCGGGGCCTGTTTCGCGACCTCGTCCGGCGCATCCTGCAGCGATGCGACGAGCGCGGCTTCGAGGCGATTGTGCTCTATACCGACAAGCCGGGTCTCTACGCGCGCCACGGCTTCGTGACCGTGCCGGAACATCGCTTCGTCGGTCCCGCGCCCGCTCCGGTCGATGCGGCCCCGACCTGCCGGACGCTCGACATGGCCGATGAGCGCGACCTGTCCCTTCTTCGCGGCCTGCTGGAGGAGCGTGCGCCGGTCTCGCAGCGGTTTTCCGTCAGCCGGAACACGCAGACGTTCCTGCTCAACACCGCGCTGGTCGAGGATGTGACACTGAGCCTCCTGCCGGCGTTTCCGGCCGTCGTCGCCTGGCGGCACGAGCGTGAGAGCGGCGTGTTCACGCTGCTCGACGTGGTCGGCACGCGCATTCCCACGCTCGCCGCGATCCTGCAGGCGCTCGGACTGCAGCCGCGCAGCGTCGAGATCATGTTTCCGCCGGACCTGATGGAATGGGAGGGTGAGAGCATCGCCGAAGGCCAGGAGCTCTGCTTCATGCTGCGCGGCCGGCCGGGTCTCGCGCCGGCCGGTCCCGTGCGGCTTTCGCCGATGGCGGAGTTCTGAGCAGGCGCGGGATCCGGCCCGGCGTCACGGCAGAAAGGCGGACAGCCGTCGTTTCACCGGAGTGCTCTCGATCCTGTCGCCGCGATCGCGACCGATCGTATCCCTTTCGGGCATGCGCTGGAGCCTGTCCAGGTCATCGGTGCGGTGGTCAGCCTGCTGATGCCTTCCAGAACTGGGACGGCCGCCCTGCGGCGGCCGTAACCTTGGCGAAAACAGCGAGCCTATTTCGCCTGCCGCGTCGTCTCGAACAGGAACCAGGTGCGGCGCTCGGCCTCGTCGATCCAGTTCTCCAGCAGGCTCGCGGTGGCGACGTCGTTGTGCTCGTCGCAGAGGTCGTGCGTCTCGCGCAGGAGCGAGACGAGGTGCTTGTTGTCCTCCAGGAGTTCGGCCAGCATGTCGCCCGGCGTGACGTAGTCGGCATCATTGTCGGGGATGCGCTGCAGGCGCGCCGCATGGCCGATGGAGCGCAGCGTGGTGCCGCCGATCTTGCGGGCGCGCTCGGCAATGTCGTCGGTCGTGGCGAAGATCTGCTCGGCCTGCTCGTCGAGCAGCAGGTGGTAGTCGCGGAAGTGCGGGCCCGAGACGTGCCAGTGGAAGTTCTTGGTCTTCAGGTAGAGCGCGAACATGTCGGCAAGCAGCGTCGTCAGCGCGGCGGAAATGTCGGTGATCGCATTCGAGGCGAGGCCCGACGGCGTCTTGAGCGGTGCAGTCCTGCGCTTTTCGGCGGAACCGGTGGACATGGAGACACTCCTTCTGTTTTGACGCGGGAAATGGCGTGGATGCCGGGCCCGCGCAGTGCCGGCGGCGGCCGGCTTCCGGCCACAACAAGCTAGGGCGCAGCGCCTGTTCTTCAACGGCTGCGCGTTTCCTATCAGCGCCTCTTCACCACCGTGTGACATCAGGTCGCGGCCGGCGCGATCCTGCGCCCGCCCCGGGGGAGGCAGGCCGAGCACGGCACCTGCTTGAAACGGAAGCGGCGCCGGCGTAGAGAGGGCGGAGAGAGATATCCGGGACGCGCGTTCAAGAGCGGTTGCCATGACACTTGCAGCATTGCTTGCCTATAGCGGAGCGCTCTTCATCGCAGCGGTGATCCCGGGGCCCGGCATCACCGCGATCGTGGCCCGCGCGCTCGGTTCCGGCTTCCGGGAGACCTTCTTCATGGGGCTCGGGCTGATCCTGGGCGACATGATCTACCTGACGGCGGTGATCCTGGGGCTTGCCTTCATCGCGCAGACCTTCACCACCGCCTTCATGGTGATCAAGATCGCCGGCGCGCTCTATCTCGGCTACATCGCCTGGAAGCTCTGGAAGACCGGGCTCGTGCCGCAGGACATCCAGGCGCGGGGCTCGTCGAGCATGGCGATGTCGTTCCTCTCCGGCCTGCTGGTGACGCTCGGAAACCCCAAGACGATGCTCTTCTACGTCGCGCTGGTGCCGACGCTGATCGATCTCGCAGCGATCGGTCTCGACGAGTACGGACTGCTGCTGACGGCGACCTTCATCGTCCTGTTGGTCGTGCTGATCCCCTACATGGCGCTCGCGTCCCGCGCCCGGCTGCTCTTGAAAAAGCCGACCGCCCTGCGGACGCTGAACCGCATCGCAGCCGGCGTCCTCGCCAGCACGGCCGCCTATATCGCGACACGCGCTGCGTAACGCGCGTACCGCAGCCCGCCTTGCGTGAAATAAAGATCCGTTCTCAACCCGGATGGGAAGCGCTTTTTTCCAGTCCGGCGGCAAGGCGTGGACGATCTGCCACTGGCCTGCGATCGCCTTAGAACCTATTCTCCCTGCAACAGCAGAATGAAAGGGAGACCGAAATGCCTGAGATCCGCAAGCCCGGCCGCGGCCGCGTCTATGCCTCCATCACCGAGACGATCGGTGATACCCCGATCGTCCGCCTCGACAAGCTGGCGAAGGAGAAGGGCGTCAAGGCCAACCTTCTGGCCAAGCTGGAGTTCTTCAACCCGATCGCATCGGTGAAGGACCGCATCGGGGTCGCCATGATCGAGGCGCTGGAAGCGCAGGGCAAGATCACGCCCGGCAAGACGACGCTGGTGGAGCCGACCTCCGGAAACACCGGCATCGCGCTCGCTTTCGCCGCTGCCGCCAAGGGCTACAAACTGATCCTGACCATGCCGGAAACCATGTCGATCGAGCGTCGCAAGATGCTGGCGCTGCTCGGCGCCGAACTCGTTCTGACCGAGGGCGCGAAGGGCATGAAGGGGGCGATCGCCAAGGCGGAGGAACTGGTTGCGACGCTGCCCGACGCGGTCATCCCGCAGCAGTTCGAAAATCCGGCCAACCCCGAGATCCACCGCAAGACGACGGCGGAAGAGATCTGGAACGACACCGACGGGCAGGTCGACATCCTCGTCTCCGGCATCGGCACGGGCGGCACGATCACCGGCGCCGGCCAGGTGCTGAAGGCGAAAAAGCCGGGCTTCAGGGTCGTCGCCGTCGAGCCGGTCGACAGCCCGGTGCTTTCGGGCGGCAACCCCGGGCCGCACAAGATCCAGGGGATCGGCGCCGGCTTCGCGCCCGCCGTCCTCGACACGAAGGTCTATGACGAGGTCGTCACCGTCAGCAACGACGAGGCCTTCGAGAACGCCCGGCTCGTGGCCCGGCTGGAAGGCGTGCCGGTCGGCATTTCCTCTGGTGCGGCCCTCGCCGCGGCAATCAAGGTGGGCAGCCGTCCGGAAAACGAAGGCAAGACCATCGTCGTTATCATTCCCTCCTTCGCCGAGCGCTATCTTTCCACGGCACTGTTCGAAGGCCTGGGCGGCTAATCGTTCCGGCCGGACGCAGAAGGATGGGCGCTACGCCGGGCGGAGCTCCTGCCCCGGCGTAGCGCACAGGTCTTCGCGGGTCATTCCGTGAAACCTGCAAGGTTGTCGAGCGTCGATCGTAAGCCGGTCTCGTGGTCGACCTTGGAGATGCCGGCCGGGACGCTGGCGCAGTTGACCGTCACCTTCGTCCCGGTTTCCGGTGTGTCCAGCACCTCCAGCGCCCAGGTGATGGTCATCTCGCCTGCGAAGGTGGGATCGTCGCTTTCGAAGCGCATCACTTGTACGACTTCCTCATCGACGACAAGCCGCACGAAGCGGCCGCGGACGACGTCTTCATCGGCGGACGTCTTGCCGCTGCCATGGGCATCGTGGTAGCGCAGGGTCACCGCATAGGCGCCGCCTTCCCAGGGTTCGAACGCAACGATGCGGGCGTCCATGCCCTGCGGCGGGAGCCAGGACGCGACGGCGACCGGATCGAGCAGGGCGCGGTAGATCCGCCCCGGCGGTGCCTGGATCGTCCTGGAAACGCTGTCGGTCCGGTTCGGGTAGGCTTTGCGGGGCATGGTGACCGTCCTGTGAATGATGTGCAATGAAATGAGCGCGCTCTTGTACTGGGTCCGCTGCCATGATCGCACGGAGGCCACGCCAAGGCCTGAGCGCTGGCGGACGCCGTCTGCAGCAGGGGCCAGAGCATACGGTTCCGCCATCCAATGTATCCGTCCCGTGGGCTTGTCAGCGCATCCGACAGTTCGGCGGGCGACGAGCCCGGATCCCGGCAGCCTCCGGGCAACGGCCTGCGGAGGGCCGTTCTTGGCTCCCAGAGGAAGTCGATAGGCATACAACCGACAATCCGTGCGCCCGGTCGCCCGCACGACTGCGATCGTGGTGGAGCCGACCCCGCCGCCGGGCGGCGACCGCGGTGGCCGATACGCCGACGTCAGGCTGCGGCAGCCAGCCGCTCGCCGGCGATGCGGTAGGAGATCGCCTCGGCGAGATGGATGCGACCGACGATGTCCTTCCCGTCCAGGTCGGCGAGCGTCCTTGCGACCTTGAGAACGCGGTGGTAGCCGCGAGCGGAGAAGCGCATCTTCTCCGCCGCATCCCGAAGAAGCTGCAGGCCGCCCGGGTCTGGCTCGACGATGCGCTCGATCAGCGCCGTCGAGGCCCGGGCATTGGTGGTGATCTGCGGATGGCCGAGGGTTGCGAAGCGGTCGCGCTGGGCCTCGCGCGCCTGGGCGACCCGGCGCGCGATGACTGCGCTCGGCTCGGCCGGCATCGGCCGGATCAGGTCGGCCGCAGATACCGCCGGAACGTCGATGCGGATGTCGATGCGGTCCATCAGCGGGCCGGAGATGCGCGCCTGGTAGTCGGCCATGCAGCGCGGACCGCGGGCGCAGGATTGCCCCGGCTCGCCCGCCATGCCGCAGCGGCAGGGGTTCATGGCCGCGACCAACTGGATCGCCGCCGGATAGCTGACCCGATGGTTTGCACGCGCGATCACGCATTCGGCGGTTTCCAGCGGCTGCCGCAGCGCGTCCAGCACCTGCGGCGTGAATTCGGGAAACTCGTCCAGGAACAGCACCCCATGATGGGCCAGCGACGCCTCGCCCGGCCGGGCGCGCAGGCCGCCGCCGATCAGCGCGGCCATGGTCGCCGAATGATGCGGGGCACGAAAGGGCCGGCGATCGGACAGGCGACCGCCGGCAAGCTGGCCGGCGATCGAATGGATCATCGACACTTCCAGCAGTTCTGCAGGCGCCAGCGGCGGCAGGATGGAGGGAAGGCGCGCGGCCAGCATCGACTTGCCCGAACCCGGCGGCCCGACCATCAGGAGATTGTGGCCGCCGGCGGCTGCGACCTCTAGCGCCCGCTTGGCGCTTTCCTGCCCCTTGATGTCGGCGAGATCCGGCATGTCGGCCGGCGCCGCTCGGATCGCCGGTTCGGGCCGCGACAGCACCTGCGTGCCGCGAAAGTGGTTGGCGAGCGCGATCAGGCTGCGGGGCGCGACGATATCGAGTTCCGCTCCCGCCCAGGCGGCCTCGGCGCCGCTGTCGGCCGGGCAGATCAGGCCCTTGCCAAGCGCGTTGGCGCCGATCGCGGCCGGTAGCGCGCCGGCGATCGCGGCGATCGTGCCGTCGAGATTGAGTTCGCCGATGACGACGTAGCCCTCCAGCGCATCGGCGGGAATGGCGCCGAGTGCCGCCATCAGGCCGAGCGCGATCGGCAGGTCGAAGTGGCTGCCCTCCTTCGGCAGGTCCGCCGGCGCGAGATTGACCGTCACCCGCTTGGCCGGCAGCGAAAGCCCCGACGCATGCAGGGCCGCCTGCACACGTTCCCGGCTTTCGGCGACCGCCTTGTCCGGCAGGCCGACGATCTGGATCATGAGGTTGATTAAATGCAATAGCTTTCTTGTCTAGTGCGCCAAAGGATCACTAGCATCGACCAGGCGTTGCAGGGTCCGACGGCTCGGAATCATAAGATAGAGGGTGCCTTTCGTTCGCAGAAAATCCGGCAACGCCGGCGTTGTAACGTCGCCCTGCGGGTTCGGAATCTTAAATTCGGGTTTGCAACCTGGAATTTGGCGGTTTCCCATTATTGGATCCTGATACGCCCCGTGGCTATCAAAGTCCGGACTGAAGTCGTTACGCGAGATCCACTGCATCAACGTAATGAATTGCCTTCGAATGTTTGAGCAAAGAAACAATCCTATTACGCCCCGATCAACTCCATCATCAACCGGCGACGCCAGAGGCGGTCCGTAAGGTAGACCGCGGCGAAGGATCCGAGGAACGCCCTGGATTTTGGCATGCGGCATAAGTTCTTGGTCGCGAGGATTGACCACGCGAATATGTGCGGAAAGCGGGCACTTGAATCCCATCTTGTCGCCAGCGTAAGTGAAGTCCTCGCCCGCCAACGCCGGCTGAGAACTATTAGGAGAAAGAACCAAGGGCGTACCATCGCGCCATCGCCCCATCATCTTTGCCGCCAATAATTCGATTGCATGACTATGCTCAAACTCCGGGAACATTTTTGGGCCGTAGAACGCCAGATATTTTTCGAAAGAAGCGACATCCTGATAAATCCATCTGAATGCCATATAACTTGAATCCCGAACAAGATCGGCAGCGTCGCCGTTCATTGGAAATGATTGTATTTCGTCACTATGATATCCAAGCACAAAGCTCCTGAAATCAACCTGGTCTGCGCGCCGAAGACCGTCATCCCATCCAATCTCTAACTTAGACAGTCCATCAATATAGCCGAAATGAAGTTTTGATCTCTCAAAAACTCGGCCGTCTAGACGACTTCCATCACTTCTAGGAATGAGTTCTTCGATAGCCGTATTTGAAATAGCGGCTTCAACGGCCGCCGTCCCAGCAAGTAGCGCAACATCATTGGCAGCGTGAATATGCACAATGCAATGGACTTGATCAGAGGTAAACTGCTTCTCCCACCAGTTCAATGGACTACTCGGACTATTAATAGCATCACCCAGCTGATTTGCCTGAGGTCCATCAATAAAAGCCGATTCAAACCTTTCAAGCACTGCAGGGGAAATAAGAGCCGCTAATCCCGCATATGTGAAACTTATGTTTATCGCCCACTCTTGAGTCGGCCCGATGTCCCCGTAGCATACATATTGAACAATTTCCTGCAGCAGGGCTCGCATCGCGACGCTGGTGGGCGCATGTAAAAAAATATGTCTCGCACAACCCCACGGATACTGTTTAGCAACAATTCTTTGAACGTTCCCTGTGTCCACAAACATCGCGGTGCCTCTTAGACTACTTGGACTTAACCTCTCCCAGTCTAGTATTAGGCTCAATAATCACGGGATCTGCGATCGTTGGCGTACTTCCCCGAACCCCGAGTGCTACAGTATAGACGACACCCTGCAGGTAGGGATCAAGATTGAGTACTTTGCTGCACAAATCATCGCGAACTGCGCAGGTGGGAGCGGCACTTAATCCACGCGATTCGGCAAGGATCAACATGTTCTGCGCAATGTGTCCAGCTTCTAGCAAAACCACCCTATAACCGGTCGGGTGAGGGTATTTCCACATTGTGCGCGAAAAGCACGCAACCAACACGACCAGCGCGCAGGCGTCGTTGAACCACGTTTGCCCGGCCAATAAATCACCTATTCGATAGTTTAACTCACTTCCAACCAACCCGAGGGTGTGATCTATTGCGGAATAGTGATATATTCCCGGCTCGATCCCGTCCACCTTTCGGAGGTATACGTACGCCTCGTAGGGATTTCTACCGCCTCCTGAGGGAGTTGGCTTGAGAGGAAGCGGGCCATAGCCAGGTGGTCCTGAAATAATAAAACCTGTAATTCCAAGTCCAGCAAATAAGCATGCAGCAAGATCATCAATATGGATTGCTGCAGAACTGTCAAATCCTCGATAGCTGCGACGGCGTAGGAGCGTAGCCATTAATTCGTCACGAGAACAGGGGATCTGCAGTTGAATGACCTTTTCATAATCCTCGTTTGTTTGATAAAGCTCTGGAGAAGGCGCAACTTTAATTTGGTTGCTGATCCAAGAAGATGTCGCTGCCGGATCTAGATACACAGGGTCTTTAATGCCAAAGTGGTATAGGCCGGCAACAGCTCCCCACAGCCATTTTTGACGATACGCCTCATCGTTCGCGGCAGCCCCCGTTCCATCCATAACAATGTGTCCGGTCCCGATGAGCTCAGCTACATTCGTGATCAAACTTGGGATAGACACATTGGGTAACAACCAGCTCAGGTCTACCAATCTCACCCACTCGTCGGACACAGCCAACACCGACCAGCTCAACGAGTCGAGGACGATTGCCGACTTCGCGACAAAGTTGAAAGCTACAAGATTCTGGGCAGAGAACGAAAGCACTAGCGAACTCGAACGGCGTACGCGCTTAGTGCACCACGCCGCCCACCAACTTTCATCCCGCAGCCCCACAGATGGCGTAGACCACATCAGAACTAATACCCATATGGGTAATAGGGGTAGGCAAAGTAAGGCGCAATGTATGCCGGGTGATGCATAGCAGTCCCGGGGTGATGCATAGCGGGCCCCCATCCTCTATCCACAGCGCCACTGTGATGCATCGCAACCGCCGGGTGATGCATAGCAGTCCCGGGGTGATGCATAGCGGGCCCCCATCCTCTATCCACAGCGCCACTGTGATGCATCGCAACCGCCGGGTGATGCATAGCAGTCCCGGGGTGATGCATTGCGGGCCCCCCTCCTCTATCCACAGCACCACTGTGATGCATCGCGACCGCCGGGTGATGCATAGCAGTCCCGGGGTGATGCATCGCCACTGGTTGTGGCCATCCCGGAGCGAACGACGAACTGCCGCGGTCCCCTTGAAGGGCTTCCATTGCAGTTAACGCATTGCGAATTTCTCGAACTGTAGAGTTGCCGAACGCGCTGAAGAGGTATCCCTCCTCCCCATCACCGCCAACCGAAGATCCGAGAGAGCGAACTTGGAACTTCCGCGACAGTTTAAAGAAATCGTCCTGGTTATTGATTTCGTCCCATTTCGGTGCTCCTTCAACCAACGAAAAAATAGCCTCAAAAACCGGCTGAAGGTTAACTCGAAAAAACTCCGTATAGACCTCTTTGGACCCGTCAAATTCAGTAATTATTTGTATGTACTTGTCGTCAATAACAAGAACCCTTGCAAAATGCACTGTATTCGAAGCACGCAATGCCAAATCTATGGATGTCTGCAATTTTGTTGCAAATATCTCTTCCAGTTCCTTCAATTTCTTCTTTGAAAGATCATCCTGCTTTAACGGAAGAGTCATATTCAATGCCGTGACCATTTTACGTCCTCCCGTGAGTTGTTTCTTCGTATCTAAAACCGATCTAACTTTACCCCACCATTGATTTCAGAAATACTCGGTCTAGATAGGATGATTTACAATCAAGCGCTGGAATCTGCAGTGTAAACCCAGATTGAATAAATTCGTTTTTCACCATCTCATGGAATTGTCTATTAGTAATACCACTACCAAAGTTATTCTTAAGTATTGAAATGGCGTGATTTGTATAGCGGCCCGATCCATCAAGCTCGTAAGCGACCTGACGATCTTGACACGCTGCAAATGAAACATTCTCCATCGCCTCGGCGGACAAATTCTCACTTTGTGAGCGAGAGACGCTTGAGCCAGATACCTTTCTTTCCAAGGCTCGCTTTGCACTTCTTCGCTCGAAGGCATCTCGCATCGCAGATGTTGGATCAATGAATCGGCCACCAATGTATGTCTCTTGTGATGCCTTGGTCGAAGATAGATTATCGCGTCCGGAAGCGAGCCAAGCATTTGCTCCCGCAGCGCTCACGTGATATTGCCTAGTGTTTGTCTCCGAGTGACAACAATCCATGAAGCAAGTAAGATTTACCATCTCGGGGAGGTTTCCGAACAAGTGGCGCATCTCATAGTCAAAAATCAGCTGCCCCGTCTCTCCATCGATTGGAACAATGGCGTTGTCATCAGCAGTCGCGGGGTCGAGATCTGCGTAAGGCGACAAGACACCGTGCCCCGCATACTGGAAGACCAAAACATCACCAGGCGAACTTCGTTTCACCATTGCCGCTAATTCGTCCAATATGCGATCCCGGCTCGCCTCATCGTCATGCAATTTCAGAACATCAAAACCGAGACTCGATAGCTCTTCGTCCCATTTTTTTGCGTCAGCCACACAATATCTCAACGGCTTTGTTTTATACCCATCAATTCCAACACACAAAGCTCGCTTTATAGAATTTTTCATTTTCGGCGTACTTAATATATCGCTGGCTTGTTGAGTGATGATTGTTTTCTTTTCAGCAACTTCTAGCGTACGCCGACGTATAAATCCGAGTGCATCTGGCCAATCGATTAAAGTCTCCTCCGCGATGCTACGACCATCATTCTGTAACTGCTCATTCGGAAAAGACTGGTCCAAATTTTCGCCATCGTCTTTCTCGAGCACACTTCGCATCACCGCATTCATGGTGGAAGGATCATCGTCAAAACCCCCATGGGTCTCCGCTTGGCTCGCCCGCAGTCCTTCTTTAGCGCTTGTTGACGAAAGAACTATTTCGCATTTGGCACGCTTTTTCGGCTGCGCTCCATCAAGTCCAAAGAGCTGGATCAACTCACGGTCACCGCGAACGCTCTCTTCCAAACCCAGAATGGGCTCGCCACGGCGCTCCTCGCATGCGCTGGCCACGAAATACAGCAACGACTTTCGGTAAATCACTCCACAAGTATCTTCTCGCTCCAGTCGTTCGTTCATCGAGAAAATGCGAAGCAACGCTATTCGATTCTCTGCAATTAGCGGCAACAAGTTCTTTTTGAACACGGCAATATTAATTGCCGGCGCAAGTAAATGTAGAGTCTTGATCTCTATATTACTCTCTGCAGCGAGCGCCCTCAAGAATTCTGCATGAAAATTTGCCCCCGCACTATGGCCAATCGCGTGCAATTCCAAGCTTCCAGGATACTCCGCGGCAAGCGCAGACAACCGGCTCGCTACCTCGAGAGCACCTCCGCCTGGCTGGACACCCCGCTCTGCACTACGCTTCATTGCGGACCAGATCTTTGCAGTCCCCAAAGCCCTTCCGGCCAGTTCAATCAATGGATCGGTTGTATGATCCCATAGATCGCGCCGGCCAGATAACCCCAACTCTGATGAGCATTCTCGCAGGATCGTAGAGAGCGCTCCGATCAATCCCGTCTCCCACGTGAAATAGATCGGATAAATTCCATTTCTTAACCACCAATCAACGTGCTTTGCAGCAACTTTTATTCCAGAAGATTCCGAAACAAGTCCTCCATGCGCATATATAACAATCCTACACGGCTTACCGAACATTTGTGATTTTTCTATTTCATCTTTTAATCTAACATCAAATATATAAGATAAATCTAATTCGTTTGTGGTTACAATACCATCCGACGAAAGGCGTCCATTATTCAGATTTACGATGTGTGGCTTGACACGTTGAATTATCTCAGAGGAGATAACCTTTCCTGTTTCATTATTACCTCCCCACGCTCGGTGGTATTCGTCGCTCTTTTTCATGAACACTTGTCCCCGAATGGCAACGCTAACGTGTTAAGGCATGATGGTTACTTTTCTATCACAATATAAATTTACATACTTATTTCATGCTCAACTTTGTTATTGTAACACATGTATATTTCCATTCAAAACTACCCTTTAGTCGAACAACCACTACACCAATTCGCTACACTGGCGACGACCTACCAACAATGCATTATAAATCAGTCGTTCGTTCTCATCTGTGACGGCGCTGGCTTTCATCGATAGTTTCAAATTATTTGTAATGGATAATGACTTCGCGCAGTCGCTCGAAGGAGGAGAGTCGTGGCAAACGTTATCATCGGAATTCTAGTCGGGTTGGTGATCGGGGGACCCCTTGCGTTCGTGATTACCGAGTCATCTGAAATTAACGCCAGATCGATAAGCTTAGTCGTCATGACAATTGTATTGGTTCTCGGCGTGGGGCTCGGTGTGATAACTTTAATCGCGCAGCCACTTGTGAAGATGATGTTCGGAAAATCCCTCGCGTCAGTTAAGAATGTTGCTGAGGAATGTATCAAAGCCTCCAGAACCTTCAGATCCGGTCAAAATGCCGCCGCTATCAACCACGCTGAGAGGGCAATTCTGGAGGCGTCATCGTGGTTTGCACAGATGCAAGCTCGGCGCTGGTTGTTTGCCGCATCCGTCGCCTGCCTTACGGCCTACGTTAGCGTTCTAGGGGGTGTTCTAATGTATCGTCAGAATGCCCTAGTCACTGAGCAAAACAGAATAATAAGTATACAGAACCAGCTTGTGGAAGCCCAGGGCCGAATTTCGCAGATGGATGACTTTTCGAACGCAATGCAACAACTTCAAGATGAAACTAAGTCCTGGCTATCAATGACTGATTCCCAGCGGAACAACGCGCGCTTTAATAGACAGGAAGCTACAGCCCTGTCTCCATGCCTGATGCTTATGGACTATTACTGCTCGGAAGGACTGCTTCCGTCAGAATTTCTTGTTGGCAGAATTGCCGCTCTAACAGCATCGTTACGGCCGTATCATGCCCTTTCGGATGCGGGCAACGCATCGCACCTTTCAGATAAGGCCTTAAGCCCAGAGCGCGGCCAGATTCTAATTTATCTTGCAGCAGCCAAGCCATTTATGCCGCTAATTCTGCGTCGTGCTGATTTTCGCCAAGCAGACGCGCGTGGAGCGGCAATTTTTGACAACGATCTCACTGGGCTTAAAGCTCCGGAAGCCGACTTTCACGGCGCGATCTTCAGGCGAATTCGATTCAGCGCAACCGATTTGGCGGGTGCCGACTTTACAAATGCTACGTTCCAGGATTCCCACGTGGAAGGCCTACGCAATACCATTCTCAAAGATGCAAAATTACTCAATGTCCGACTTTGCGGTCCGCAGGCATTCCATGGCGCCGACGTTCAAGATTTACATATCGGTGGTTTATATACCTGCGCGGACGTCGTCGGAAAAAATATTGATGATATATTTGAAGGTTCGATAAATTTCAATAGAGATAATTACGTCTGCAGAAGACTTCTATACGTTGACGGAATAGAAGTTCGAGAGAGAGACGTATTCTATAGTAAAGACTATGATGTCAACAAAGGAAATGAATGTACATAGTCTCGAATAGGCTAATAATTGTTCATGCCGCTGAATAGACGAAGAGGTTGAAGGTTTGATTCGGGGGTACACCGTCAACATCTCTCCATCCGAAACGCTTCGACCCGCGCTCCCCCAACGTCCTCAGAGCACTCGCCAACCTTGCGCCAGCCCCTCGCCGCGTAGAAGCCGATTGCGCGCCAGTTGAACGCTGCGACCTCAAGTGTCCTGCCACCAGCAAGCTCAGCGTTGTGCAGAAGGCACGTCCCGATCTGAAACCCTCGGCAACGCTTCGCAACGAACAGTGACGTAATCGACTGTTCGAACAAGCCTATGACGCCCACGACCACGCCATCGACCACAGCGACATCAGAGAACGGCAGAAATGCTTCCAAGTGCTTGCCGATCGAGTCGCTATCGAGGAAGCGCCTGACCGACGCCTTCGGGATATGTGGTGCATAAAGCTCAACCCAGCATTTGCGGATCAACCGGTGAAGCTGGCTGTAGTCGCTTGGGTCAGCGGGTCGGAACTTGCAGTCGAAGTCACCTGGGTCGGTCATATTGGATCCTTTCCCGGGCGGGGTCGGATCGATTCTGAGGAACGTCAACAGCTACGAAAGAAAGCGCTGCGTACTGGACTTTCGTCCAGGGGCAGACTGCGTCTGCCACTGACGATTGAGGCGGATAGGTGAAATGGAGAAATATTTAAAAACTAGTCAAATCACCTATCCGCCGACATTACATCACTGCATTCTCAGTCAATTGGAAGCATGCAACTGCGACAGTAGACAAAGTCTGTCCCGGACGGAGTCCGGGACATCCATGCTTTCTCAGTTCTCGAACCCGTCGATAGCCGGCCAATCGGTCGGCACTGCCTTCCTTATGCGCTGTAGTTTCTTCAACCCACTCAGCCTCTGTGCATCCAGGCGATAGTGGTATTTCTTCCTGCCCTCCACGGTCTTCGTCGCCACCTTCTCGGTCCTAAGACGACACCATTCTAACAGGTCGGTTAGCTGTCGCATTGGAGAGGTGGCAAGGTCCTTGCGAGGGCTTCGACCGAACTGGGCCTCGTAGAATGCTCTGTTCGCTTCCATAAACCCCCGGAACCCATTCAAATCATCGTCGGTAATATGTGTGTCACCGAGAAATCCGCTCTCGCTGTAAATCCCCGCAGCCTTGAAAGCCTGACCAAGGAATAGTGCCCGACTCATCGGCGTGGGCGCGATTGCTTCCGTCTCGCGGACCGAGCCGTCCACCCGACCCGTCGAAAGAAGCTCGAACATTCGCACTTTGTTGGCCAGATCGACCCGCTCTTCCAATTCGATCAAGTCAGCAAAGACCTCCCTTCGGAAGAAACTTTCAAAGCGAGCGCGCTCTAGTTGTGCAAATTCATCTTGTGACGGTTTGGTACCTTTTGCCTGCCGCTCGATGAGAAAGCGCAGCTCTGTATCTGACAGCTTCCTTGCATCCAAAATTCGTAGGATTTTGTTGCGTTCGGTTCCCGTCTTGCCGTCTGCAATGAAACGCTGACCGATCTTCGTCAACTCCTCATCGATTTCCGCAAAGGCAATAGAGTAACCCAGGCGCTTCTTGTATTCGATGTAGTTTGTCAATCGGCATCGAAACGGGCCCCCCTATCGGCTCCCAAAAGGGACCCCTGCCTCTGGTTGCATCGGGTCAGCGCGCGTAGGCCCGGAGCTCTCCATTTAGCGCAGGGGCCTGCGGGCGCG
>NZ_JAJNCZ010000015.1 GCF_021026345.1 Rhizobium sp. GN54
CGAAGCAAGCCAGGCATCGGCGATAGGGAGTCTATAGGAAATATTTGCCGCCTTGGCAGCATGACTGCGCTACTGCGGTCGACTTGTTTTACTTGACTCAGACGGCCCCGTTACCGAAGTCCTGAATGGCTATCGATGTATCCCGCCCTCTCCAGAAACCGGAATTCGTGACCTGGGATGCCCGTGATCGGGATCGTCTCCCGAAGCGTGATCAGATCGGCCACCTTCGCCCGCAACGCCTCGACGTCCTCTCTGGAAAACGAATGGGCATCCTTCCACGGCGTATGGCCGATGCTGAGCCGCTTGGCGAACCGCGAAAGCCCCTTCTTGTTCACGCCGAGTTCGGTGGCCGCCTCGGCTAACGTGAAGTCCCGCCGCTCGATCCCGGCATGGCTGAACCGCTTCCTGCCGATCCGCCCGACCTCGGCGAACGCTTCGAGGAACTGACGCTCGAGCCAAGGCCGCAGCGACCCGGGTTCCTCGCCGCCGCTGCCATCTACGAGATGCCCGAGCGACCCATGAACGCCCCGTCGCCTTTTCTCCTCGGGGACCGTATCCCGGATACGCTCGGCCAACCGATCTCGAAGATCGTCCTGTGGCATCGTCAGAGCGACGAAACCGTCGTCCTCCAGGAAGGTGCCGAGCGTATCGACGGCATCCAGAACATGATTCAACGGCACGTCCGACAGCGGCAGTCCGACATCCCCCGTCAGTCGGCCCTCGATAAACCGCTCCAGCCCGATGGGCACCGCTGATGACCCAGGTTCGGCACCGACCGCGAGGTCCATCCCGTCAGGCCCGACGTCGAAATGCGGCCAGTGCCAGCGGACCATACCACCGCGGACGGTGCGGCCAACCAGCGCCTCGCAATGCGTCGGGCATGTCCTATAGGCGGTGAAATCCCACCAGACCCGGTGATGACGCGCCTCACGCAGACAGGATCGGCACCACCGCCGAGTGGTCATCGACATCTGCTTGAGCCGCGCCGTCTCGGCACCGATCCGGTAAAGGCTGCCGTCACGGATCGGCGTCCATCGCTCGAGATCGCTGATCGTCTTGACCGACAACGGCAACCTGCGGATCGCCGCGAGCATTTCCTCGGGAACCAGATTGCGCCCGTTGATCCCGATTTCGTTGGCGTACACCCGCAGGCTGGAATGCCCTTCGTTCGCCACCAGGCGGGCGAAATACCCGTAGGCGGATTCTCCCCGGCCATGGGCGACGTCCCAGCGGGAGAACGGACGGGCGAGCGCGTTTTCGATCTGCATCGGTCAACCCTTCTCGAAATAGGGATATCGATCGCCGGGGCCACGCATGCGGTTCACGGTCTCCCGCAATTGCTCGACCATGATGCAGCCCGAACCCTGCCCCATCGACAGCTGGCCCGCCCGGGCGAGCAGGCCCATCACACGGCCGATCTTGCCGCCGCTGAAATGGTGGAAATCCTTGGCCCAAGCCTCCAGGCCGGACTTCGAGGCGAACGGCAGGCGGTCGTCGATCTTGTCGATCAGCAGGCGGAACATCTCGAACTCGGTGCCGCCGTCACCGATCGGCTCCACGTTGTCGGTGTAGAAGCCGCGGTTGGCGAGCGCCTTCATGGAATGCACCGTGCCGTGAAGCGTTTCCTCGCCCACGAGCAGGACGTTGAACAGTCGCGCGTCCACCATCTTCTTGATGAAGCCGCGGAAGGCCTTGATCTGCGGCATCGGACGGTCGGTCAAGAGGAATTGGGCCTCGTCGATGATGACGAGCTGAGTCTTCGCCGCCGCGAGGCGCAGGATGGAGTTGTCCATCAGCGCCGCCGCCTTGATGTTGGGGATCGAGCGCGCGCCCGTAAGGTAATAGAGGCACTCCGCCAGGTACGACGGCGTCGTCTGCTCGGTCGCCTCGAAATAGACCACCGGATAGACTTCGCCGCTGTCGCCGACCGCGTTCGGAAACAGGGACGCGTAGTAGCGGCAGATGACCGACTTTCCCGCATGGCTTTCGCCGAGCAGCGCGCCGATGGAACCCTTGTCATGGGCCTCGCCGCCCGCGGGCAAGTGGAAGTCCTGAATGAACTTCACCCCCTTCTTGAACACGGGGTATTTGTACAGGAGGTTCTTGATCATCTCCTGACGGTCGGGCAAGGGCAGCGCCGCGGCAATCGCGCGGGCTTCGGGCGTCAGGAAGGCTTCAGTGTGGAACATGGCGGTCATTCCCATTCCTCGAACTTGGAGCGGATCGAATCGATGTCGATGATGTCGGCCGTGGCCGACGGTTGCTCGGCGGGTGGCGTCTCGGTGGTCGGAGCAGGCAAGGTCCGACGATTGAGCGAGTCCGTCGCGACGTCCAGCATCGGAGCGGCGTAGTCCACACGGCCTACGCCCGAAATCGCCACTTCCACCGCCTGCGTGCGGCGGATGCGCTGGCGCTGGCCCGAGATGAAGCGGGCGAGTTTGGCCGCCGTGTCGTGCTTGCGGCGCTTGGCGTGGATTTCGAGAAGCTCGTTTTCCAGCTCTGTCATCGACAGCGTCAGCATCTCGACGTCGTCGGCCGCGCGGTTCTTCTCGCGGTTATGGGCGACGATCCGACGGTGCTGGTACAGCCGCATGCCCTTGGCGTAGTTCGCCATCTCGGCGCAGATCGGCACCTCGATCATCTGGCCGTTATAGGGATTGTGGACCCAGATGCGCGACAGGTCAGACGGATCGCGAACTGCCTTGTACTCCGTCGCCTTGTGGTGCTTCGTCCCGAACTTGTGCGCCGGGTTGAGCGTCAGCTGTTCGAGTTCTGCGCACTGGTAGACGAGATATTCCCAGCGGACACCGTCGGCCTGGATCGTGACGGTCGTCGTGTCACCCGCCAGCCTCACCATGATGTCGCGATCCACGAGCGGTCGATGTTGCGCGTTGGCGATGCCCTTATCCCACAGGTCGGCGGGAATGCCGTGCATCGTGTGCAACTCGCCAAGGCCTTCGTGGCTGCGCGCGTGGTGGACGGTGGCGAAGTAGTAGGCGAGGAAGCCGTTCAGCTCCGAGAGCGAAATCTGCGGCACCGCCTTCATCTTCTCGGCATCGAACTTCTTGCGCTCGTCGGGCGACATCGTCGTCGCGCCCGGCAGACGGTCGATCAGCTGGATGTTCATGATGTGGAAGAGGTGCTCGAGCGCGCCTTTCTCCCACGGATGGCCTGGACGATACGGCGTGATCTGGAAGCCAAGCTCGATCGCCGCTTCGCGCGCCGGCATCCCGATCAAGTGCTTGGCGTTGTCCACGCCGAGCATGACGGGACGGCCATGCCACGGATAGGAAATGCCAGCAGGCAGGTCGCCCCCGTCCTTGGGGAGGATGGCGTGCAGCAGGCCTTCGAGGAACGTTTCCAGCGAAGGCGGGCCGAAGCTGATCGCCCAGCCGATAACGACGCCCGAATGGCGGTCGCGGAAGAGGACGAGGTCTGGACGGCCGAAGCCAATGCCCCGGACGTCGTCATAGACCACGATGCCCAGGGTCGTATGGTCCACGTCCACCACTTCGAGCGGGCGCTCGGGTCTGATCTGGCGGATACGGCGAGCGTGTACACGGGCGGCATGGTCGTAGCCGTAGCGCAGGCCGTCGCGGGTGAAGCCATCCACGGCCCAGAAACGACGCTGGATCGTTCGGCGCGACATCATGCGCTTGGTCTCGCCGATGTCGATGACCAGATTGGCGAGGTCGAAGTACTCGCCGCCCTCGGCCGTCCATTCAACCAGCTTGGATCGGACGCTCTTCCAGGTTCCCTTGGGGTCCATCCAGGCGAGTTCGACGGCCTTCTTGATCGCCTCTTCGGTTCGTTCGCAGTAGCGCGGATCGTCGTTGCCCGACGAGACGTTCGGCGCAAGCGCGACCAACGGGTCGAAGTTGACGAGGAGCCGAGATTTGGAAAGCTTCTCGTAGATGGTCGAGATGCCGGGAGACCGTTCGCCACGCTCGGCGGCGAGGCGCTCGATCGCCCGCTTCATCAGTTTCTTCGACGCCTTGCCATCGTTGAACTCGACGCACTCGTCGAGAGCGGCCTGCAGGTAGCGTTGCCAGTATTCGGCCTTTGCCTTCTGCGCCTTCGTTAGACACAGCGCCGATCCAGGCAACCGCTCGTTCTTGCCACGGCCGGCGGCCGCCACCAGTGGACGGATCAGGCCGTTGCGTTCCAAGTGGCCGATCTGCCAGGTGTCGAGATAGAGCGGCGTGTTCGCCTTCATGTTCTGAAGCTCGATGTGCTTCTTCCCATCTGGCGTCTCGTGCCAGCGCTGGACTGCGAACGGCGCACCCTTGGTTTTGTCGGCGTCGTAGATGAGGAAGTGGTCACCAGCCACGATGTCGTAGTGCTGGCCAGCCTTGTAGTCCCGCGGCGAGGGCGGAATACCGAGGTCAGCGGGTGTCATAACCGTCATCTGTGGATACATGAACTCCATGCGATTGATGCTCATGTTCATTCGGATGCTCCCTTCATGACGGTCGACGCTGTGGTGATGGGCAGGGAGAGATCGACGACCAAGCGGCCGGCGATAATTAGCTGCATGACGGCGGTGAAGACGAAGGCTGAGGCCTCCATTCCGAGCTTGGTGACTTCGGGATGACCGGAGGCCAGACCCTCGGTGATGGCCGCGATGGTCGTCGGAAGGACCAGTCCCATCACAGCCCGGCGCACCGCCGGCAGGGCCGCATGGTCTGCGGCGCATGGCATGTAACGCCACAGAAGCGAGGCGTTTGCCGCCATGGGTTGGGCGAGGACGCGACGCTCGTCATGGACGACGTACGGCCAGCCGAACTCCTCTTCATAGTGAGCCTCGAGTTGCGCCGTCTTCGCCTCATGCCAAGGCGTGTCCTTCTGGATACCGACGGGGACATAGTCGATACAGATCACGCGGGTGTCGCGCAGGAGGATGGCGACGTCCGCGACATGCGTCCGCTTCACCGGTTCGCCCTCGGACGTGGTCGACCAGTATTCCGTCGATAACGGGAAGGCAGAGATCGACACGACCTGCGGATCGACGTCGAACTGCATCAGGGCCTGGCGCATCAGAGGGAGACGTGCGTAGACCGAGCGCTGCGGGTTCTTCGCAGTCGGGAAGATCGTGGGGATGGTGGGATTCCACGCGCCGATCTTAGGCTCCCAGGCTGGAACGTGGTTCGGCCCGAAGATGTAATCCTCGAGGGCGGCCAATTGATGGGAAGAGAGTTCGCTCACTTGGAAGCTCCCTTGTTCAGAGTGCCTTGCGAAGCAGTGTGGCGGCCGCCTCCCATTTTTGCAGACAGCGTCTGCAAAAGTTCCATAGGCACACCAAGCGTCACCGTTTCATCGGTCGACAGGGCAATCACAGGTTCGGTGAACCCGTACGGGGGAATACGCATGACAGACTTCTCCCTCCGCTTGCCGTCACAGGCAGCGGGTAAACACGGATCGAAATGTTCAGGAGATTATCGTTGCCGGCTCGTGATGAACCGACCGACGCGCGCTACCGCGCCGCCACTATCATGGAGACGGGAATGCGAGCGTCATGCGAAGAATGAAGAGAGAAATTGCGATCCATGATCCGCCACCTTGTTGAACCCGGCATACGGGGGTGACCTCGGCGATCGCTGCCGAGAACTGACTCAGCGAACGATCTACCAGGCTTCCCGTATGCCTATTCGTGTCGCTGTCGCAGTCATCAAAGTGCTCCTTAGTCAGAACCGACCGGCCTTCTACGCGGAAGGTTGGAATCAAAGGTTGAAAAAATGCTTAACATTTTAGCGATCTCGAATTTTCTGTGAGGGGCCGCTGGGCGGGGAGTGTGTTCGTGTTTCGTTCTTTTGTCAACATCGCATATGTTTGGTGCAACAAGCGCGCAAATCAGCCTATGAATGTCTTTTGTGAATCGTGGAGGGCTAGATGACTACTGCCGCGTCGACCATTATGACTCTCGCAAATTCGGCTGACTATTTCCGTCAGATTGTGAAACCAAATATGGACACGTTTTTCAGTAGTCCCAGCAATTTCGCCTCCGCTGTAAACCTGGCCACAAGCCTCTTCCATTTCCACGAATGGCTCTTCGACGAATTCAAGGCCGATATCAGTACGCACTTCGGCAAGAACTTCTCCAAACCAGGCGGATTTTGGAAGCACGTCGAGGGGACCAACTCCAAATTTGGTTACATCCGCGATGTCACCAACGCTTCGAAGCACGTCACGATTGGTGGCCCCGGGTTCGCGCCCCCATCAACTGGAATGACACATATCGCCAATACCGCGATCATCTCCGTGGGGTGGGGGCAAGGCGGGTTCGGACAGGGAGCATACGGTGGCGGACCGAACGTGGTTTTCGACGATGGCGGAAATCAGATCAGCTTTGATGACTGTGCGAACCAGTTGTATGCCTATTGGAAGAACTTGCTGCAAACGCTGACGAAGACAATCTACACAGACCTCTGATCGCGTCGGAAGCGACTCTTTTCACCCATCAATCTCAACTCGCTGCACGCCCGATTTCAAGCACGAGACATCAATCAATGACAACGTTTCTTCTGAAATTGCATTGTAAGAATGACATTGGCGGAGCTGCCCCCCGTCCAGCTAACCCAGAGCAATGGGAAGGCACGAGGCTGCGCTTCAAAAAACCATCGCGTATAAGCGGCGGACGCGGCGACAGCGTTGCGGACGGCGACTCATTGATCGTTTGGACGCACGAAGACCCTGCTTTCGGCGGCGGCCAAGGATTGACCGCCGAAGGCGTTGCACGCGACGTCCGAGAAGAGCCAGACAACATCCTATCAGCAACCCTTGAAAACGTGAGGCTGTTTAGGCCTGGGTTTCGTCTCCGCGGCTGGCGGGGCGGCCCGACAGGTAGTCGTGTTATTGACCACCTCCTGCGCAACTTGCTCACTCGCACCTACGAGCTCGAAGATGACGAGCTTTCCGAATTCCGCGGCGTGGTCGGCCGCCACTTGGAGCGGGCTGCGCCAGTCGGTGGATCGGCGTCAGATGAGGATGAAGCGCTCCGGGTGCAGAAAGACGAGGTGCTCGATGGCCTTGAACGGCGCTACTCCCGCCAGGAGGCCAGGCCGGATCAGGCCGATTTCCGAGCATCGTTGATGTCGCGATACAACGGCACATGCGCCATTACCGGCTGCAATGTGGAATCAACACTCCAGGCAGCGCACGTCATTCCCTTTTCCGAAAGCATCGCCCTCAGAAACGAACCGAGCAACGGCCTCCTTCTGCGGGCCGACATCCACGCCCTGCTCGACAAGGCGCTTTTAGCGATCGATCCCGACACTTACCGAGTCGTCTTATCTGACAGTCTACAGGGAACTGACTATTGGCGACTGAACAGGAAGGCCGTGAACCCAGCACCTGCCAAGCCATACCTGGAGGCTTTGTTCCGCTTTTTTAAGAAGAAGCAAAACTCGAACTGACGTTGACGTTGAGAACGGAAGCCGAGCCGAGTCCAGACGTATGAGGCGTAGAGTCCAGAGATTTTGGAGATAGTCCAGACGTATCTGGCGCTGCATACTTTATGGCGACCCCTGCAGGATTCGAACCTGCGACCTACTGCTTAGAAGGATCATTTGCCAAGTCCTTTTTCTAGTGAGTTCTCAGCGGTTTATGCAACGTCCGGGGTGTCAATCCGGGATTTATTCCGGGACTTGGCCATGGCCTCCAGCGCGGCCCCGACTTCCTCGTCGAGGACATGGGCGTATCGGCTGGTAGTCTTGACGTCGGTGTGATTGAGGATGCGTTGCACGAGCTTGAGGTTGCCGGTGCTGCGGAGCGCCTTCGTCGCCACGTCGTGGCGGATGTCATGGAAACGGAAATCGGTGATCTCCGCACGGTCCTTCGTCCTCCGCCATTCGGTCAAGGTGCCAGCGTAGGTGAGGGGATACCGCTGGCCACGGACCTTGCCACGGTGGGTGCGCTTGGCAACGTAGGTGAAGACGAACTCCGGGTGATGGCCCTTGCATTGTTCAAGGATCGCCCGAACGGCCGGCGTGATCGGCGTTGTCACCCATCTGCCGCCCTTGCCAGGGGTGCGGATCTGTCCGGTGCTCCAATTCACCGCCGTCCACCGGATCAGCGTCTCCGCGCGACGTAGGCCCGTGAGACGGGCGAACTCCAGCCACGGGGCGTAGTCGTCACGGATAGCACTGTCGAGTGCTTCACCCTCATGGTCGTGGAGCTCCCTCACGCGCTCCTGGGCTTCTGGGAGCCAATGGTCCCGCCAGTTCGGTTCCTGCGGCAGATCCTGCTTCATCGCTTTCCGCGACCAAAGCATCAGGCGCTTTAGGATCGCGATCTCGCGATTAATGGTGGCATTCGACACGGTGCGGACAGGGTTGCCGGCTTTGTCCTTCACCCGGCCGCGGAGCCTGTCCTTCTTCCGGGCGGTGACGTAGAACGTCAGCTCCCGGTCGGTGATCGCGTCGAGCCGGCGATCGTTGCCGAAGGTGGCGATGAAGCGATTGAGGGTTCGCCAGACGCCCGCGCTGTTCGCCTGGGCCTCGCCCTTGGCCTGCCAGTAGCCACCGGCGGCAACGTCGAGGGTGAGGGGGCCAGTGCCGTTCTTCTTTTCAAGTTCGATGTCGGCCCGCGCCTTGGCCTTGAGTTGCCGCTCTACTGCTTCGGCGTCTTTTTTGTTGCTGGCTTCGGTAGAGCCGAAAAAGCGACGACGTTGGATTTGAAAGTCGTACTGGTAGAAAGGGCTTTTGGGGCTTTTGTAGACGGACATTTCGGCGTCTCCCGGACCTTCTGAGTTTCGATGAAAGTGCTGAGATTATAGGCGGAGAAGCGGCGCGCTTTGCGGCCCTCAGTGCCCACGTTAATGTACCGGAGCCGGCCTTCGCGAACGTGCTTCATCAAAGTTTTGACGGAGATGGAGAGGCGGGTCGCCGCCTCCTCCGGGGTGAATAGGGGTTCGGCGGGAAGGGGGCGATCTTCACGCATTGACCATGGCCTCCTGCACTTCCTTGGCCAAGGCGCGGTCGAACTCCCAGCCGGCATTTCGTACAAGGGCGAGGAACTGCGAGTAGGCCGATAAGCCCTTGATCATTGCCACTGCATCGTTCGCTGCCTGTTTACGAGCTTCGCGTGCCGCCGCTTCGCTTGCCGCTTTCTCCGCCTCCTTGGCATCCTTCTTTGCCTGGGCTTTCTCAGCCTTCGCGATCTCGTCCGGCGACTTGCCCTTGAGCTTCGCCGCCTTTGCCTTGAGCTTGGCTTCCTTGGCTTTCAAGGCCGCCTGCTCCTGCTTCGAGATGGCGATTTTATGCAGGACGTCGGGAACGTGGAGGGGTTTTCCGCCCTCGACGGCCTCGACCACTTCGATCACGATTTCCGCGGGTACCTTGGGAGCGGCAAGCTCATAGACGAGCTTTTGCGGGATTGCCTCCAGCGTCTTCTGGTCGATCCCGCCGGAGTGCATCAGGCGCACCGCAGACATGAGGTTCTGAGCGGTGCGGATTGACATGCCGAACTCTGCGTCGATCCAGTTGGTGAATTCACCGTGCGGCAGCTTTTCCTTCACCGCTACGAGATCCTTGCCGATCTCGATAAAGTGCGCCTGCGCTTCTCCCAGGCGGTGCCTGATCGCGATTGCTGCCTTCTTCGCGCACGCTGCCGTTTCGGCATCAAGGCCCGCATAGCTGTAGCTAAGTGCGACTGCCGGCACCGGTTGGATCTGCTTGAACGTCAATGGCATGGTCGGTCTCCTTACTTTGCCGGGTTGAGATCGCGCCGATCAGCCTTCCGGCGCATTACTGTTTTGAGGATGGCGAGAATTTCGCCATTCATGCTGCGCTCGTTCTCATCAGCGCGGGCCGCGAGCCAGTCCTTCACTTGGGCCGGCATACGAATTTTGAGGTCAGTAATTTCCATTGCTTCCATCCGTGACGTTGTAATGACCCTATTTTGGGTCAATTGATAGGGTCACGTTTCCGGGTTACTGTCAACCCCAATTTGACGTTGGAGTGACCCCGTGAAGACAACGATGCCCGATTTCAAACTGCGGCTGCCGCAAGCCCTCAAGGATCAGATCGAAGAGGCAGCGGCGAAGAACAACCGAAGCATGAACGGGGAGATACTGGAGCGTCTGGAGTTTACGTTCTCGGTCGGAATGGCTCGTGATGGTGAGAACGGTGTCTCTACAGCCTTCGGGCCGGGGTCACATGAGTGGGATGCTGCGACAAGAAAAACGCAAACATTAGAACAGCGCGTAAAGGCGCTTGAGGAGCGCCTTTCTAAGGTCGAGGCACGGGGTGGTTAGGCTGGGCGAAAACGCAATCGTTGCGTTTTCTAGTGCAAATAATTTCACTTAGGCATGGGACGATACCTGGGGGATTAAATTGCCAAAGCTAAATCCAGAAGACGTTAGGCGTCTGATTGTCAAAAAGGAAGTTGTCGCAATCGCGCTGGATACGTCGGTCCTTGAGAGCTTCTCCAGATCGGGGGACCTGCAGCACGCCAAATTGCTTGGGCTGTACGAGCTAGAGGCGCATGACATACAGGTTTTGATGCCCGACGTAGTGCTTCGAGAATTGCGCGCGCACATGACCGATGACCTTGAGAAAACGCATGAGCGGCTCATGAATGCGCTCAAAAACCATTCGAAAAGATGGGAGCCGAATAGGGAGGCAATCGAGGCTTTTCGTAAAACACTGGTCCCAAAAGATCGCGCTCAGCAGATTGTCAGTGAAAGATTGGCGATGTTCCTACGAGGCACCGGTGCCATTGTTCTGATGTCTGAAAAACTTAGCTCGCCAGAAAAAATCCTAGATCTCTATTTCGGCCAGCGCCCCCCGTTCGGATTGGGCAAAAATAAATCTGAGTTTCCAGACGCCTTCGCATTGTGCTCCATTGAAAGCTGGAGCGCGGAGTGTGGTGGGGTGATTGTTGTTAGCAACGACACCGCGTGGCGAGAATTTTGTGAGCGGTCTCCAAATCTCTACTGCATGTCCGAACTCCGTGAAGCGCTGGCAGCCTTCAATCAGGACGTGGAATTGCTGGAAGCCTTTATCGAGCGCTTCAATTCAGAGCCCAATCTGAGTGCAAAGATCCAGGCTGTTCTACAGGAAACGCTAAGCGCGTTGGACTTTGAGGTCTCAATAAAGTGCGACCTTGTCGCGCTCGCTGTACCAGAGGCAGCCGATATCACATCCATTGAGCTTTACACCGGCGACATCGCAATGATCAGCTCCGATGAGGATGAACTAGTTTTCGTTGTTGAGATACCAACACAGATTGATGTCCGAGCTGCGGTCTACTTGTACGGCAGGGATTACGACACGAACGAACAGACGTTCATTGGCAGTGCAACCGTGCCGTGGAACGTCGAACATACTTTCGAGGTGACGATCAGCCTCAGCAATCTGCGGGCGGAAAATCCGACCATGCAATTCGCCGTATCGCCGGACCATCGCCTTGAGTATGCATTTCTAGGCGAGCATTCCGGCGTTGATCTTCTCAACAGCGACTAAACAAATCCCCCACGATTGAGCATGTTGCCCGGCCGCTGCTGATCGGAGACGAAGTCCGTCATCTTGTTTTGTATGACGGTGTCCAGCTCCTTGCTGAGCCGTTCCACCATGGCCGCATCGGTTTCCTTGTTCCCCGATGCCTGCACCGTGATGGGGATCGTTGGGGAGAAGGTGTTGACTACGTGCGTGGACTGAGAGACGGCCCCGCCCTTGCCGCCGATCTTGGCAGACAGGACCGGCGTGCGGCCGGCGTTGATGGCTTCTAGCGCGGCGCGGTTGCGCTTCGTCGCGGCGGCATTCACCACGAACTCGCCATCGGAAAGCCATGCCGGCACCTTGTCGTCGCGGGACCCACCGGGACCATGCACCTTGCCGCCGCCGGCAAAGGCTTGGATGTATCCGCCATCCTTAGCCCCGAACAGGGCGCCGAAGATCGCCCCGAAGATCCCGCCGCCACCGCCTCCGGTCTTGGCTCCGGTGCCGCCGCCCATGAGGCCAGCGAGGGGACCTTCGCCCAGCAATGCCGCCTGGAGGGCTGCTTTCGCCAGCGAGGCAATGAGGCCCTTGAGAGCGTCTTGTGCGCTGGTCGTACCCATGATGACGCCGGTCAAGGCATCGGCCGCGGAGGAGGCAAAGAAATGGCTGGCCTGCTGGGCCTCCTCCTGAGTTTGGGCGTAGCTCATGGTCGCGGCTTCGGCCTGCGCCATCCCGGTAGCAAGGGTCTCGATCTCCTGCCGCTGCTGCGGGGTCACGGTGATGCCGGCGCGCTGTGCCTGATTTAGGAGGTCTTGCTCATAGCGGAGCTTCGCCGCCTGCTGGGCAGTGAGGCCAAGGGCCTGTTGCTCGGTCGTCTGCGTCTGGATGTACTGCTGCCCATCGGTGATGATCTGGCGATAGGCGTCGGCCTGCGATGTCAGGGCCTCCGTCTGCCGCTGGATCTCCTCCGCGCGCTGCTCGTCACGTGCGCCCGCAGGCTCCAGATGCCAATCCTCATTCGCCAGCGGGAACGACAGGCCGAAGCTGGCAGCGTTCTGGTGCATCCACTGCTTTGCTGCGTCAGACCCATATCCCAAGTCGACAGCATTCCCAGAGTTGTGCTGGGATCTCCCCGGGGGAGCTACCCACTTCCGTGCGGCCTCCGGGCTGCCGTACTTCTGGAGCGCCTGGAGCCAAAGTTCCTGCTGCCGTTCCGGCGATCGATAGCCGCTGTTGACGGTGACTTGGCCGCGGAGGTCGGCGGGCATGCTGGCCAGCATCTTCGCGAGCTTGCCCGCGAAGTCCGACGACAGGCCGGTGACGTGCGAAGCGCTCTTGCCCGATGCCAGCACATTGGACAGGTAGGCAGCCGGGTCATCGGTTGCACTCTTGATGCCCAGCGACTGGAGCGCCTTTCCGCGCATCTCATTGGCCTGATAAACTTCGCCCATGGTGCGGGCTTTGCCCACGGCAGCCTTGTAGACGGCGTGGATGCGGGTCTTGGCGTCCAGCTCTGCCAGCGACTTCGCCAGTTCCGGCACCTCATTGGCAAGCGATCGGATCGCATCGCTATAGGACTTGATCCCGTTGACCCCGGTGGATGCCGCGCTCCCGGTTTGCTCCAGCGCTTCATTCAAGCTGGAGAGCGGCGCCTTGGCTTCCTTGGCGCTGTCACCGGCCCCGGTGATGATGTCGTCCTTTGCCTTGCCATTGAGCGGATAGAGGATCGCCCGCAATGCCTGGGCCTCCCTCTCCAGTTCGCGGAGAAGTTCGGTCTGCCGATCCCAGTTCATGCCGGTGGTCGGGTCGTCGGGAGACAGGGCCTTGTCTATGGCGATCTGGTCGAGGGCTTCGCGGGCCTCCGCGATCTCCTCCAGCTTGTTCGCCAGCTGCACCATGGTGCGCCTGTTCGTGGCTTCGTTCCACTGGTCGATCGACTTGCCCCATGTCAGCAGCTCCGAAGCCACCTCCACCACGGCGCCCTTGACCTTCGTCCCGATGGTCCGGCTCAGCAGGTTGAATTTCTTGTCGATCTCGTCGGCCTTCTGGATCACGTCCTCGCTGAGGACAAGGCCCAGGTCGTGCGCCTGCTGCACGGTGGCGCGGAGGGAGGCTTCCCCCTGCTGGATCAGCTGCACGAACTGCTCGCCACCGGTGCCCCCGAACAGTTCGTCCGCGATGCGGATCTGGGCTGCCTTGTCGAGCTGGCCAAGCTTCCCGATGATCTCGGTGAAGAGCGCGGAGGGATCTTGCAGCTTGCGCTTGAGATCCTGCGCAGTGAAGCCCAGGCGCTGGAAGGCTTCGGCTGCGGAGCCCTTTCCAGTGACGATAAACTCGTCGGCCCGGAGGGAGAGTTCCTTGAAACCGTCTGTCAGGGCGTCGACCCCTATCCGGTTTTGCTCTGCCACGTGCTTGAACTCTTGGAAGGCCTTGACGCTGAGGCCGGCGCGACGGGCTTCATCTCCGATGCTGGCCACGCCCTTGGCGAGTTCACCCACGCGGGAGACGATGCCCGTGAGGGTTCCCACGGAGAGGCCGGCAGCGAGGCCAGCAATCCCGCCCTTCATCGCTGCCAGCCCCACGTTGACGCCCTGGGAGGCCTTCGACATGGAGGCTTCCAGCCGATCGCCGGATTGCTTGGCCCGGCGCTCGATGGCGTCGAAGTTCTGGCCGGTGGTGCGGTTCGCCTTCTGGAAATTGCGCTCAAAATCCCGGATGCGGGCCTCAAGGCTGACGACAAGGCGCTCTTGTTCGGTCGACATGGTTTTCTCCTCAGAAGATCAAGAGCCCTTCCGGGCGGTCGTCGGTGTCGTAGATGCTACGGTCGTCGCCGCCCAGGGAGGCCCGGCCCACGGCCATGGCGGTGGCGACAGCCCCGTCGATCCGGTAACGGGATTTGCCTTTGTGGAACGATTTGTTCCCGGCCTTGTCGGTCTCGACAGCGATGTTGTCGAAGTTCCAACGAAGCACCGGGTGCCCGCCATGGCGGAACCGGCCCGCAATGATGGCGCGCTCAAGTTCCTTCACGGCCGGCGCCATCGTCACCCAGCCCTGCCGCATCTCAATTGCCGGGAAGCCATCCTCGGCAAGGTTGCTCATCATGACGCGAGCTAGGTGCGGGTCGAACGCGATCTCCCGCACGTCGAAGCGCTGGCAGATATCGCGGATGGTGTCCTCTACGGCGCGAAAGTCCACGACGTTGCCCGGCGTCGGCTCGATGAAGCCATCGGCGGCCCACTGTGGATAGGGCACGTTGTCGCGATCGGCACGCTTGAACAGGTTGTCGCGGGGGCAGAAAAACCACGGGTGGACGAGGTAGCCGTCTTCTCCATCTCGCCATGCAGCGACGATCACGGTCAGGTCGGAATTGCTGGAAAGGTCAACGCCCAGCCAGCACGGTTCGTTCTCCAGTTCCTCAAGGTCGAAGGCCGCCGCGCCCTGGTCATAGACGGCCATGTCCACGAACGGGTCGGAGCTGTGCCCTAGCCAGACATTCAGGTGCAGCTGTCGGAATGCTTCCCGGTCGGCGGGTCGGTTAGCCGCTTCACGGGCAAGCTGACGAAGGCCGGCAAGGTCGGGATAGCCATGTTCAAGGCCGGGATTGCACGCCCTCCATACGTCCTCATCTTGCCAATCGGCATCGGGAGAGGTTTCGAACAGAATAGGCAGCGTGGCCGGGTCATCGATCTTCCCGGCGGCAACGTCGCGGGCATACTGGATCACCTCATAGGCGATGTTCTCCTGCCCGCGGCCGGCGGTGGTGATCACGATCGACAGGGAGTTGGACACCTTAACCAATCCGGTTTTAATCACGTCCCAGAGGTCCCGTTTCTTCCATGCGTGGATTTCATCGATCAGGGCGAAAGACGGGGTGCGGCCGTGCTGGGTGCCGGCATCGTTGGACAGGCTTTCCAGAAACGATCCGTTCGGAAACGTCATCCGGTTCTTGTATTCCTGCAGTTTGATCGTTCGGCCTTCCTCATAGCGGCGGCTTGCCTGTCCCTTCCGCCACAGTTCTTCACTCCCGGCCTGGATGATGCTCTGCGCTTCGGTGAAGGCCAGTTTCGCCTGCTTGCGGTCGGCGGCAGCAGTCAGCACTTCGCCACCGGAGACGGCTTCCGGGCCCATGGTATGGAGGAGAGCGAGGGCGGCGCCCAGCGAAGTCTTACGGTTGCCGCGGGGCAGCAGCATGATGACCTGTCGCACGATGCGGTGGCCGTGCTCGTCGCAAGGTCCATAGATCTGGCGAACGATCTTTTCCTGCCACGGGTCGAGCTGGAAATCGCGATCAGGATGGCGGGATTTCGGATGCTTGAGGCTTCGCAGAAAATCCACCGCGCGCTGTCCGTAGCCGAACGGGTCGGGAATGTCGGGGAACGGAGAAGGCTGTGGCTTCTGTTTCAGGACCGGCTTGAGCTTCATGGTCAATTCCCCGATGCGGTGCAGCGCAGTTCGATCCCTTCGCGCCGTCCAAGGGGTTTGATCTCCACCAAATTGTAGGGGTTTCCGGCGTGACTGATCCGGTCTGCCAGGGTGATCCCGTCGCGGTGGCGGATGCGGAACACGACGACAGAGCGGAAGTCGGCACCGTAGCCTTCGATGAACTCCGCCGTGCTCGACTGGAGGCGCTGAGCCCGCACGGTGGCGATGGTTGCCCAGCCCTCCGTCGGTGTGCCGTAGTCGTCCACTATGGTGGTCGGGCGCTCGATGATAATCGTCTGATCCAGCTTGCCGGCGCGCATCAGGCCACCTCATTGACGGTTGCGGAAAGGGTGATGACGGCATGCGAGAGGGTGCCGCCGGGGTCGCGCATGAAGCGACTGGAGACGACATGAAGGTCGGCCACGTGGAGGCCGGCAATGTTCCAAACGCTGTCCGCCAGGGCGTCCCTGATAGCTCCTGCTATCTGTTTCGACGTCGCAAGGCCGGCTTCCTTGGCCCAGATATGGAGGTCGAAGAATGCCTCATGACGACGGCGGGAGATATCGCCGCCGGGAGTGGTCTGGCCTTCCCCGATAAGGATGGAGGGGAACGTGGCCGGGGTGCCGTTGCGATCGACGATCGACGCGGCCGGGACAAGCGAAGTCACGGTGGACGCTGCCACGAGGCGGGACCGGATCGCTTTCTGTAGCTCAAGGGAGGGTTCCATTATTTGGCCTCCTTCACGGCTTTGCGGACGGCCCGCTTAATGGCGTTGGCGATCTTCTTTTTCTTGAGGCGGTAGGCAGGCCAGAAGAACGGTTGCGCCGCTGCCTCCGCAGTGCCGTATTCCACGAGATGGGGGTATCTCACGTCATCGTTGCCCACGGTCACGAGCACTTCGGTCTCGCCTGCGGTGCGGCTGCCACCGGGCTGGGAGTATGGCGGTGTCGTCTCCCCCGGCAGGGTGACATGGATGCTGTCCCGAAGGTCGCCGGTATCCACCGGAGCGAGGAGCCGCATCGTCACCGCAAGGTCGGTGCCGGCCTTCGCCAGGGCGGGCGTGACGGCCTGTCGCACTCCTTTCGGGATGGCTTCCATACGACGGCGGAGGCGATCGGTCTGAGCGCTCATCAGAAGATCCACTCCCGGTGCGGTGCCAGGAGGTCGAAAAAGCCCAGCGCCGCGTCCACGATGGTGACACCCACGAGCGTGGCTTCCCGGTTCTCGTAGAGGTGCCCGACAAGCTGGAGGATGGCTTCGGGGATCGCCGCCGGCATCGGATCGAACTCGCTGAGCGGCTTGCCCAGGTAGCTGGCGACGTGGTTCTCGGCCGCGGCGATCTTCGCCTCGATTAGCGCATCGTCCGTGTCGTCGGTGATGCTCAGATGCGCTTTCGCGGCGGCAAGGTCGATCACGCTCATTCGGAAATCTCCTTCTGGTGCAAATGGTGCGCGATGCTGCCCACGCCGGTCCCACGGGAAGGTGCAAAGACTGGGGACACCCCCCGGTCATGCTTGCAATGGGAAATTGCATCACGGTAGCGTGCGATCGGGGAAGCGATGGTTAGGAGAGAGACCCAATGGACATGACGCAAATTCAGAGCGCGATAGCTCTCGTCAGTACTGCCATCGGCATGACCAATCAGGCCGCCTCGACTGCCGACCTCATCAAGAAACTGTTCTCTTCGAGGGAGGGGCCTGATGACGGTGAAGCGTCCAAGCTTCTCAATGCCCTTGCAACCGACCTGACCACGGCGAACGTTATGAACATGCAGCTCAGTGAAGCGCTGAAGACGTTGAGCCGCGAACTGCAACGGCAGGATGAGTTCGAACGAGAAAAATCTCGGTATGAGATGTTCGCGACCTCCACTGGGGACATTGTCTTCGCCCTCAAAGCGGAATTGGCGAACGGACAACCAACTCACTTTATCTGCCCGGTTTGCATGAATAGGGACAAGTTGATTACATACGTGACCGGGGACGGGGCTTTCAAACGATGCCAGACGGACAGTAACCATATGTATCACTTCCGAAAAAGCCCACGGCCTGAAGTCAAGCGCGGTTCCGGTTGGTAGGATCATCGGCGTGCCTCCCGCAAAGGGCGGAACTCGATTGATATCCTGCGGATGACACGGCGATTGCGGGCACGGAGAGCGCGCTCGACATTGGACACGACAGGCTCGGTCAGTGCGCGTTCGATGGGCCATCCTTGACGGAGCCGTTCCTTAAGGGGATCGATGGGAATGCCTGTCAGTTTTGACCATTCGGATATGTTCAACTGTTGGCCCCGAAAGCTGATCCGGGTGTTGGAGGCGTAGAGGATGATCGAGTGAGCCTTCGGTGCACCTTCGAAGCCCAGATAGCTGCGGAGGTCGAGGCCAAGCCTCAGCGCTTCTTTGAACGATACAGCGGTCATCGGCGCTTCTCCTCCGATTGCTTAGTCGAGTTGTGGTGATGGGCGCAGAGGCCTTGCCAGTTGGAGCGGCTCCAAAAGAGTTTCGTATCGCCTTTGTGCGGGGTCTTATGATCCACAACGGTGGCCGGCTGTCCGCACTTCACGCAAAGAGGATGCTGGGCGAGGTAGGCAGCACGCGCTTGTTTCCATTTGCTATCGTATCCGCGGGCGCTGGCATTCGGACGCTGCTGATCAAAACGGGCCTTGCGGGCCCGATCTGCTGCTATGCTGTGCTGGCATTTGCTGCCGGTGGTGAGGATGCAGCCGCATATGCGAATGCTGGGCGCGCGATAGGGCATTATGCCTCCTCCACCACGGTGCCGATGCCATTGAAGATGGATCGGACTTTGCTGTCCCAGGGCTGTTTCTCCGCCTTCTTCTCGGGCTGATCGGGGGAGCCGTAGATGGCGCGAAGCATTTCCATCCGCCCTTCCATGGCCCGGACGATCTGCAAGGGCGTGGCGTCGAGGGTGTCATCAGGCGTCCAGCCCAGCCATCCGGTGCCCTTGCGGTAGAGGTCGAGAAGGAAGAAGGAGAAGGGGACGGACTTGGCCGGCCTGTCCGGTGTGCTGGCCTTGCTGGGCGCGTCTGCCGGGTCGACAGCAGCGCATTGCATGACGAAGCGCATCAGGGCGGTTTTCAGCTCATCGGGATCGACACTGAGGATCTGTGCCGGCAGCATTTCATAATCGCCGACATGGAGCACGAGGATGTCTTTGGCGGCCGTGAGGCTTCCGTCCATGATGTCGCGGGCCAGCAGTTGGAGGCCACCTTCACGGCGTTCCAGACGCATAGCATGACGTAGCGAGGGCACAAGGATCTCTTGTTCGCCGCCGATCGATAGTACGATGTCATCCGCGACCATGGACATGGGGCGTCTCGCTTACGTGGCAGACGCCAGGACTTCGATGATCGGCCCGGAAATGGCGAGTTCGAAGGTCGTGGTGACGAGGTCGTCGGCCCCGCCGAACTGATTGCGGGCGCTGGCAACGATTGCCCGGAAATAGAACACGCTGTTCTTCGGAGAGGCGCCGGCCGCGGGCTTGTCGTTCAGCTCGACCTTGAAGTTGTAGGCGAAGCTCGTCTTCTCCGCAGCGATCAGTGCGGCATAGCCCGGATCGGCGCTGTCACGGCCGACGACGAGGGTCATGCTGCCGTTATCGCGGCTCCCCTTGAGCTTGCGGACGTAGGCCTGATCGACGAATTTCCCGGTGTTGATTTCGGCCGTGGAGCCGGCTTCGCCCAGGTCTTGGATGTTGGCGACGTCGACGAAAGCGTCTTCCGCGAACTCCGCGGCGGTCGTGGCGGCAAGGGTCGTGCCGATGCCGAATTTCGAGTTAGCTGCTGTCGTGATACCCATCGGGGTGATCCTTTTCGGTGATTGCTCGGAAGGTCAGAAGGCGGGGCTTTTGATGGCCCCACCGATTGCTGCCTGAGTTACGAAGCTGCGACCTTGATCAGCTTGAAGGCTTCGGCCTTGACGACGCCACCGCCAACGCGACGGCGAAGGTGGAACCGGGTCTGGCCCTTCGTGGCAAGGCTGTACGGGTCGCGGAGGAGCGCCAGCGATACGCGGTCCACGATGCGATAGCCCTGCGAGAAGTCGCCCAGGACGATCGGGGTCGAGGCGGCGGCAACGTCGGGCATGTCGGGAAGCTCAGCCACCGGCCGGCCCAAGATCGTGTCAGGCTGGCCAGCGACAAGGCCGGGCTGCCACAGGAAGTTTCCTTGGCTGTCCTTGAGCTTGCGGACGGTGGCCAGGGTCGTGGAGTTCATGCCCCACGTCGCATTGGCCCGGTAGGCGGCCGGCAGGGCGTAGAAGGCATCGATCATCTTGTCGGCCGGAGCGCTTCCCAGCGTCGAAGCGTGGCCGGTGATGACGGTGCCGATCGTGGTTTCGGCAAGAATGCCCTTCGGCTTGCCGACGCCATCGCCGGAAACGAAGGCGGCACCTTCCAGGCGCCCGAATTCTTCCGCGGCGTCGAAGGACAGCTCGGAGGAGATATTGAGGGCGGCATCCTCCAAGAGCTGATTGCTGACGTCGATGAAGCAGGCCGCTTCATAGGGGGTGAGCTTGATATCGCCATAGGTGGGCTGGGTGCCGGTACGGTCGGCAGTCTCGCCTACCCAGACGGCCGACATGGTGCCGGTGCGCTTCGGGAGGGTCACGTCAGCGCCGGCAATCGACATGACGCGGGCATAGGCACGGACCGGGCTGAACTGCACGACGTTGCGGAGGAGTTCCGCGACGAAGGTTTCCGGCACAAGGAAGCCGCCGGCGGTGTCGGTGGCCGCGGTCATGGCGCGGGTTTCGTCTGCCGTCATCCCACGTTCGCCACGGCGAAGGTAGACGCCAAATGCGCGCTGCTCTTCGTTCGGCTCATTCTTGTTTTCGGTCTGGGTGCCAGGGCGCGAAAGCCTCGTCTCCAACTGGGCGAGACGTTCGGTCAGCCCGCGAACTTCCGTCTGGTGGGCGGTGTGGCGCTGTTCGGCCGCGCGCTCCAGTTCGGCAACGGCTGCCGTTGCAGCTGCCAACGGGTCGGTGTTCTCGTTGCGGGTCTCAATCGGCAAGGCCGAACGGACTTCGATGGTTTCATGTTTCGTCATTGATCACTTCCTTTCAAGAGCGCGTTGGGCCTTCCGGCATGCGTGAATGAAGGCCGCTGCGCTCTCGCGGCCTGTTTCGGAAAATCGGACTTTGGTGATCCCGGAGCCGGGCACGGCCGGGAATGCGACGATCGAAATCTCGTGGAGGCGGGCTTCGATGATCCGGCGGACGCCATTGGCGCGGCGCTCATCTTTCACGGTGGAGAAGCCAACGCTGAGACCGGAGATGTCGCCAGCCTGGAGCAGCGAACGGACTTCCAGAGCCTTCGCCACGGCGAGATTGAGCTTGCCCTTCGCGGTCATGCCATCGGTGCGGATCTGGAAGGCGCTCCACGAGCCAATGACGGCCGAAGGATCGTGGCTCCAGAGCATCGGGATCGTGCGACCTTCCAGCCCGCGGAAGGCTTCCGCCGCAAACTCGGTGCGGTAGGTGTCGATCACTCCGAAGCGGACGGCAGTGCCCTCGATTTCTCCCGTGTCGGTCGGTGTCGTGAAGCGAGCCTCGAAATCGGCAGCATCGCCAGAAACGAAACCGTTGCGTTTTTCGGGGGCGTCCCCGCGTGCAATTATTTGCACCAAATCATTCCGCATCGGTGGTGGCCTTTCCGAAGTAGACGGTTTCGAGGATCGCGACAGCGAGGGGGTAGGTCGTCATCACCGGAGCGTTTGCGGCGTAGGCGGCGATGAGCGCCGCCGCGGCTTCCGGGGCCTCCCCGCCGCCGATCAGTGCGAGGCGGATCGTCTCAAGAACTTCGACGTGCCGGAACTCTCCGCGGATCAAATCACGGGAAAGGCCGCCGATGCCGCGGCCGGTCTTGCGCTCCAGTTCGGCAATCATCTCCGCCGGCAGCGCGAACGCGCGATCAGCGTCTCCAAAAAAGGCGGTGTGCTTCGGGGCGTCACTCATTGGTGGCGCCTCCTGCCTTGCCAGAAGTTGTGAAAGGGTTTGCGAGCGTGTCGCCACCTGGGAGCGGCTGCAGGTTTTCACGCCTGCGGAGTTCGTTGGCGGTGTAAACGCCGGCACTGCGGAACTGCGAGTAAGCCGTGGCGCGCGCCGCGGTGTCGGACGCTGTCAGGGCATCGGTTTCGAACTCGATGAACAGTTCCGCACGCTCATCCGCGCTCAGCAGCTTGAGGGCGAATTCACCTTCGATGCGGGAAAGCCACGGCTCAAGGCTGTACTGCAGGAACTGCCGGCCCATCTCGGAGCTGTTGCTCCACGTGGCGCGGCCGAAGTCCTGGATCAGCACGGGGGAGACGCGGAAGGCGCGGGCGATCTCCTCCACGGCAAATTTGCGGAGTTCGAGGAATTGGGTGTCGACCGAATTCAGTGTGAGGCTTTGGAAGTCGCCGCCTTCTTCGAGCACGGCAGTCCCGCCGCTGTTTTCGCCAGCGTGCGCCGCTTGCCAAGAGGCTTTGATCCGGCTGGCGGTGTCGCTGCCAAGCTTGTTCGGGAACTTCAACAGGCCAGAGGGACGTGCTCCACGGCCGAACAGCTTCGCGGCATGGCGTTCCATCACGAGTGCCAGGGCGATGGCCTCGCGAGCCTCCTGCACCGGGGAGACGCCACTTACGCCATCGGAGGCAATGCCGGCGCGAAGGTGAATGATATCGGTGAACGGGAAATAGCGGACGCCGTTCTTGAGTGTGACACGGTAGACGGGTTCGCCGTTGACGCTATCGGCTTCCACCTGAACGGCGGTGGGCACGAGGCGGTGAAGCTCACGAGCCTTGCCCGTGCCGTCACGGACGATCTGGCAGAAACCGTTGCCTGCCAGCAGGGCATCGCGCACGAGCTGTTCGCGGAGTTGCTGGCTGGTCGTCCAAGGGTTGACGGTGCCCGCCAGCAGCCCCGCCACGGGATGGGTCGTATCGCGCTCACGGGCGCCGTTCTCGCCCCGGCGGAACAGATGAAGCGGCAACTGCCCCGAAGCCTCTGAGAGGGCCGCCACGGCGGCGCGAACGGCGGTGCACTTGGTGGCGTTGGTCGAGGTGACGGCGATCCCGGCCTGGGCGGGTGTGGCGCCGAACAAATCCACAAGCCAGCTTTCAGGGTCGGCAAGCGAACGCTGTTCGTCCGCCTGGGCGGTTGCTGTCTCTGTCTGTCGGTCCCGGCGGAAAGGCCACATTGCCACGATCTCTGTTGCTCGTGACACAGAACAATAATCACAAAATTTCTAAGTGCAGCAAGTCTTTGCGCGCACGCGTAGGAGTGGCTACAATCCTATACCGGACTGAGGAGGTACTATGTCGACCGTTTGGACAATAAATTTTGATCAAATCGTTGAGGTTTTGGACAGTGGAATACGCCGGGCGGACATATTCATGGGCATTGGCCTAAATGCCGCGGCAAATAATCCCCCTATTTCACATGTCCTTTCTCAAGCAGGGCCTGGGATAAAACTCGTAAAAGACGAACTTTCTGAGGAAGAGAAGGTCCATGTATCCCACGAGTTTGCCAAGTGGATACGCGCAAACGGATTTCGAGAACTTACGGAGACTTTTTCGATCTTTTTGCTCCGAATTTATGATGTGATCTATCACGTACACCTGATCTATGGCGATGGAACAAAGATCATGCCCGTCGCCCGTTTCGAGCGGCTTGGAATAGCTGATCAAATCGATCAGCTGCAGAAATTCATTCCAATCCCCGGTGAGCGCATCGAGATACTGAAATCGCTAAACCAAGCGCGAAACTGTTACGCACACCGAAGAGGAGTGGTGGGAGCAAACGACATTGAAGAAGCATCTGGTTCGTTTGACCTGAAATGGCTGCGATTAACATACGAATTGGAAGAGCCTGATGGGACGGTCCTTCCTGAAGCGGAGATGTTCGGTCGCCTTCTGCCAAAGGGTGGCACCGTCCGGATGCGGATTGAAATCGACCGGCAGATTTTTTCTGCCGGTGAAGAGCTGGTTGTGGGCAAAGATGAGCTAAAGCATATCTGTCTCTGCGTTCATATCATTGGGCAGGGAATTGCGGCGGAAACCACGAAGTTTGCGTTGGCTTTGGGGGCCAAGGCAATTGCACCGACGGACAAGCCGCCACCCAAAGCCATCTCTCACAATGACCCATAGTAAATGTACTCAGGCGTCAAATCTTGCTGACGAGGTCGGCCGCGTCGGCTGCTGACTTTCGTAGCGTCGCGACATATTCCGGGTCGATCACCGCGAGGTATTCCTGTTGCGACGGGCTTAGATTTTCAAAGATGATGTGGTGGCGGCGGCTATTCCAGTGCTGACGGAATTTTCGCTCGTACCTTTCGGGCAGAAGGTCCCTGAATGCCTCATCCGATGCGACCATTTCCTCGTAGGATGGCATTAGCGGCTCTTCGCCGTAGGTCTCTCGCCAGTACCGGCAATGGCTCGCCTCGCGTTGGAAGTGGATCTCTCGCGCTGTCAGCGTCCCGGCAACGGGTACTGTTCGTGCAAATATTTGCAGCGTCGGGGTTGAGGATTTGGGGGCAACAGTCGAAACGGTAGCCGGGACAGCCTGGACACGATGACCTTCTATGATCTCGTCATCAGTCCAGCCTCGTTCATACCGTTTGCGGATCGTGCTCGGGGAAACACCCTGTAGCTTGGCGAGGCGTGAAGCTGTGTAAGTATCTTTCGTGCGGGAGTAGTGGAAAACGAGCGTATCGCTCTTGTTGCTATTCTGCGTCCGTTTGTCGGCCCAGCGGACTTTGCCGGGACCATACTCGGGGTCAACGTTGTTGATCCGGTCGAGAGTGGCCTGCTTCGCGGGCATCGGTCCAACATGACGGAGGAAGCCGACAAAATCCCGAAACTCGGGATGGATGACGGCTCCGCTGGTTTTCTGTCGGGATAGCATATTGCGATGCGTGTTCGCCTCGCCCTTGTACCGGGCGCGCAGCTCCATTCGGGAAAGCATATTACAGTCTGCAAGGTGAGTGCTACCGCAGCTCGTCGGGGCCATTTTCTCAGCAACGCGACACGACATTTCCGGGTTGCTCATGAGCGTGACATCGGTTGCCGCCGAGGCAGCACCGGAGCCTAGAGTTTCAGGTGATTTGGGTGATTTTCTCAGCGTCTTCTCATGTCGCGACTGTTGAGAAATTTTGTTCGACATCGCTGCCTGGGTGATCATACGCGCCAACCTCATCATTTCGCTTGTGGAGCAAATGAGCGGCGGCTAAACTCGAAACATTCCAATCCTGTTTCGGGCGGTTGCCACCGCTCGGTTCGGTCGGCCCTCGCAGTTTGCCGCTGCGGGGGCTTTTCCATGTCATGGGATCAGGAAGGCGGTAGCCAGTCGAGCGCAATCACGCTCGGCAGGCCAGAGTGGAGCACGTCATAGACCGGGCGAGGGGAGAATGTGCCCGGAACCTGTCCGGGATATTCCGGGACTTTTCCGGGACTTTGAGGAGCTATTCCGGGATTTCGATGCCCTTTCGTTCCTCTGCTGGCCAGAAATGGAATAGCGGAGAAGAGGGGAAATCCCTTATATTTCAGGTAGTTAGGTGGCGACCCCTGCAGGATTTGAACCTGCGACCTACTGCTTAGAAGGCAGTTGCTCTATCCAGCTGAGCTAAGGGGCCGTCCGGGCCGAAGACAGCCGTCAGTGCGTCCAGGGCTGCATGCGGTTGAAACGGAAGTTGTCCGGGTAGGCGACCTTCTTGCGGGTCGGGTCGTGCGGTTCGACGACGCGGTATTCGATGCCATTGCGTTCGGCATAGGCGACGGCGAGTTCGCGCGTCTCGAACGTCAGCTTGACCTGCTGGCGCATGTCGCCGGAACTCGTATAGCCCATGATCGGATCGATCGTGCGGGCGCGCTCCTGATCGAATTCGAGGATCCAGCGATGCGTTTTCGCCTGGCCGGACTGCATGGCGGTCTTGGCGGGACGGTAGATCTTCGCGGACATGGGTTCTTCTGGCTCCGATAGGTTCTGTCTTCCGCCGCACCGGCGACTGCACATCCATAGCGCAGAATCGGTCGACGGCAAATGCACGCGCGCCGATCGTGCCCGGCCACACGCGCAGCTTTCGCTGCGGTGCATAGCATCAGGCGGGGGGCAATTCAACGGCGGCCTGAACGGCGGATGTTTCGGCCTGGCTACCCTTGCCAGCCGGAAAATGGTTTCCATTTCATTGGGGTGGCAAGAGTGGCCCCGGTGGCAACCGCGCCGCGCGATGCGCAGGATCGCGGCGCGGCCTTGGCTGGCCAATGCTGCGGCGTGGGCGCAGCTGGAACGGAGTGGATCTGATGACGTGTCCAGACAGAAGGGCGAAGGGTGTCGCGGCTCTCATCTGCATCGGTGCGCTCTGCATTGCCGGCTGCACGGCGAGCGCAGGCGGCGGGAACTATCCGGATCCCATCCCCGGGAGCATCACCTATGGCGGCCAGCCCCGCACCAAGCTGACCAAGTCGCCGGTCGGCAGCTGGTTCCACCACCGCTTCACCGACCAGTTCGGCCGGACGGTGCAGGAGACTTACGTCATCCAGCCGGACAGGTCCCTGCTGCTGACGAACCGGGTCATCCTGGAAGACTTCTTCGACGACTGAGCCGACAAGGTCGAACCTGCGCGGGGAGGCCTTGGCGTCGAAGGCGCGGGCGCCTGGAGCCCCATTTTTGCAGTTGCGGCCACGGCGGGATGCGTGTATCTCCGCCAGCACGGATCGGCGGAGTGTAGCGCAGCCTGGTAGCGCATCTGGTTTGGGACCAGAGGGTCGGGAGTTCGAATCTCTCCACTCCGACCACCGTATGCCGTTGAAATCAAAAAAGATGTTGATTTTCCAAGGGCTTTTTCCAATCATCTGTTACAAAGTTCGTTACAAAACAGGTGATTTTGCAGTGGCCGGCAAGGTCAAGAATCTTCTCAATCGCGATGGGCGCTACTTCTCTCGGCTTGTGATTCCGAAGGAGCTTTGCCTTTTCCTCGACAACAAAACAGAGCTTCGCGAACCGTTGGAAGCCCGCCGATGAATATCGGCGGGCTTTAGCGTGACGTATCATTAGATGGCGAATCGATATTAACCTGTGCTTGCAAAGGTTGCGGCAGCAATGAGGGCATAGGGTGTCTAAAAGTCTTTCAAATCTGCTTGTCGTCGCCGGCGGCGTTGGGGTAGTCGGCTCCGCGCTCTGGTGGGGCGCATTCTACTCGCAGGTCAACCAGTTCATGGGAACTCGCGTCCCGTTGCCCTTGGATTGCCTCTATACAATCGGAGGCCCTTGCGGGGTGCTATCGGGTGTAGCCAATGCATTTGGTGCAACCGCGTATGACCCTCGGTTGTTTTGGGGATCTGTTGCCGCCTTTGTAATCGGTGCCATTCTTCGCATTATCCCCGATGGCACTGAAGGCGCTCGCGATGACCTAAGACCGCCGCAGCGCAGAGACCCGTCCCTATAGCCGTCGAAGCCGGCCGGATAAGGTCGGCGGGCCGCTACAATGTCGTAAATCGATGCCATGCTTCCCTAAACTGCGGCCGATCATATGCAGACGGTTGAAGCCAGATCGAGGCCTTTCCCATCCGGCTCTTTGCCGGATCGCTATGAACACAAAGCTCCTTGACTTCCTGCAGCGTCATGATGAAGCAGACCGGAGCGTCAGTTTTGGCCTTGATCGTGATGATCCACCAATCCGACCGCAATTTGGTGAGGTCAGTGCCAAGCCCGACCGGATCGCGCTTCGTCAGCCCCTTGCTTTGAACTCCAAAGAAGATTGTTTCGTTGTCGTTGGCGCAGAACAGATCGCTGCCTTTGGCATTTCTGGAAGTCAGCATGACGTTCCAGCCTCTGCGGGACAATTGCCACGCTGCGTAGTGCGAGGCGGCGTTGCCCGTTACTTGTGATGATTTGACGTCCATACACTCCACCTAACCCAATATACGCGCAAACCCTAGTTGTGGCCGGATTGTCCCGCAAGTATCATGCGCATTCACCAACGGCTAAATTGAATCGACGGACAATGAAGAACAGCCTTTCTTATCGAGAATTCAAGGACGAGTTGCTATTGCATTTCGCGATTCACGTTAAAGCAGCGACCGATGTGCAAGCGGATCCAGAAAGTGCAGCGGCACTGATTCATGAGCGGTTTCAAAGAAGTTGGATTGCATCCGCTACTAAGGAACTGGCTGACGCGGGTTATATTAAAGGGATTACTGATCTCAGCGGGACCGGAAGCTATGCGTTGACGGGGTATGGACTTGAGCGTGCCGAGGGAATTGCGCACAACGTGGGCGCAGACTTGCACGAAATGATCGCCGATTCAGATCCTTACGCGCTCGTTGACGATGGCGGAAGCGCTATGACTGATGATCGGGGTAATCATCTTGTCTTTTCTTCGTCCACACCTGACGGGGTAGATGCCGCCAATATCATAAAGATTGACCCACTGTCGCAAGCGTTTCGAGAACTTGACGAAGAAATGGCCTCGGTAGTCCGCGAGTTGAGAGGAAACAATCAACTGGCTGCCGATGGTGGAGCAGAGACAAGTCAGCGTCTCGCTGAACTGGAAGCAGGAAGAACCTTGATATCGGCTGAGCAGGCTGACAAGACGCTGGTTCGTCGTGTTCTTTTACCTGCACTGCAGTGGCTATTGAAAAAGGTGGCCGACGAGTCAGCAAAGGCCGGAATTCAGAAGATAATCGAAATTATTTCGGCATACTTCTGACAAAGCCAATATTTTAGTGAGATCGTGACTAGGGGGAGGGCGGGATGCGCATAGGTTTGTTTATTTGCGTTCTTGCGGCGACAGTGCAGCCCGCGCTTGCGACCGAGGTGGACGAAATTGCCCTGATGATGACCAAGCTTGTTGGCACGCAGAGTGTGGCGTTCCGCCCGCAATCTCAAAATGGACAGTTGATAGGTTGCACGCTGGAATTTGACGCACTTGTGCGTGACTGGAAATATAGAAATGGTGGCTTCTTAAAGTTAGCTGGTTCATTTGGAATATTGGCACCCGGTGGGGCCAATGTTGGGGCGATGCAGAAGCTAACGGTAAGCCATCTTGATTATTCTGGACTTGAGCTTCAAGTTAACCCTTCCAGCCCATCGCGGCTATTCATGCGAGATCGGGAATTTCGATCTAACATTGCGTCACTTGTGAACGCGACCGAAAGCGATGCCCCTGGCTCTTTCTTTGCCGTTTACAACCTTTCGCCCACGATGGAAATTATCCTAGCTGGAATTGAACGTGGCGAGATTGTTATAGGCTTCAATCAAATGAACGGCGAAAGCGACATCGAATTAGACCTACAACTTGATGTCGCGTCGATGGACAATGATGGAAATCGAACAAAGTCTACAGACGCCCGGAGAGGCTTCATGGCATGCCTGATGACGCTGTCCGAACGCCTCAAGTAGCAGCGAGCTTTGCGTTTGGTGACATCAATTTTGCGGACATTACAACGTTACAAAAACCGAATATTATCATTGAAAATCAATAACATATTCGATTTCAAATCTCTCCACTCCGACCACCGTCTTCCCGACAATGTCCCCATTAACCTGCCCGCGCCGCTCGCTCCGAACGCCCGGCGCTACTCGGCGGCGACCATGCGGAAGGCGCGGTCGGCGGCGTCCTTGGAGCCCCCGGCCATCAGGTAGATCAGACAGCTCGTCCGCAGCAGCGAGGCGAAGTTCGAGACCGAGCCGTTGATGAGCAGGGCCTCGTCGTAGAGCGTGGACAGGAAGCGGGACGTCGACAGGCCCTGGCTTGCGGCGATCTCGTCGATGAGGTCCCAGAAGGCCGCCTCGATCTGGATGCTGGTGGAATGGCCACCGATGCGCACGGAGCGGTTGACGGGGCGATAGCGCTGCGGGTCCTGGCCCGCAAAGACCTCACACATGGTGTCTCCTCCAGTCTTGTTCTTATGGCAGCGATTATGCGTTGGCCGCCGGGTTTGGTCAAATCGTCCAACCCATGGCGAACAGGCGCAAAATCCTTCGAATTTTACTCCAGATGAGAGAAATCTGGCATGCGGTAACCGGCTGCTACCCGTCGCCGCCTTTCCCGGCGCAATCTTCCTTTCAGACAAGACTGCAAGCATCGGGAAGGGCAGCGTGGCCAAATCGATACATTCCATGATCCGGGTCCTGGACGAGGGGCGCTCGGTGGATTTCTACCGCAAGGCATTCGGCCTGGATGTGGCCGAGAGGCTCGATTTCGAAACCTTCACGCTCCTCTACCTGAGCAATGCTGAGAGCGAATTCGAGCTGGAGCTGACGATCAACAAGGGCCGGACTGAGGCCTATCAGCTCGGCGACGGCTATGGCCATCTGGCCGTCTCCGTCGAAGACCTCGACGGAGAGCACGCGCGGATGGGCAACCTCGGGCTTGCCCCCGGCAAGATCGTCGAATTCAACCGGGACGGCGGCCTGCTCGCCCGCTTCTTCTTCATCACCGATCCGGACGGCTACAAGATCGAGGTGCTGCAGCGCCACGGCCGGTTCAAATAGACAGCCTGGCGGCCGGAGGAGGGCTGCCGGGCAGACTGCAATGGGAGGAACGAACATGACCACGATCTACGAGCGTCGCCGCAGCCCGGCCTCCGGCCTGTCCCGGCGCGAGCTTCTCAAGCGCGGCACGGTGGGTGCCGCGCTCGTTATCACCGGCAGTGCGGTGATCAGCCCGGATCGCGCCTGGGGCGTGGAGACGACGGCGCTGAAGCCGGACACGATGGCGACCCTGATCAAGCTCGCCCGCGACATCTACCCGCACGATACGATCCCCGACCGCTTCTATGCGATCGCCGTGAAGGGCCACGACACGAAGGCGGGCCAGGATCCGGCGCACAAGGAACTGATCGAGGTGGGCATTGCCGATCTCGACGCGCGGGCAGGGGCGGGCGGCTACCGCGGCCTCGGCTGGGAGGACGACCGTGTCGCCATCCTGCGCGAAATCGAGACCACGCCGTTCTTCCAGGCGGTGCGCGGCGATCTCGTCGTCTCCTTCTACAACCAGAAGGATCTGTGGCCGCACTTCGGCTACGAGGGCGAATCCTTCTCGAAGGGTGGATACATCAACCGCGGCTTCGACGACATCGAGTGGCTGTAGGGCCGGGCGGCAGCCGGCGCCGGAGGAGGGCGCCCGCCGGACACGGAACGTGTCCCCGCCAGAATGGACAGGGTCGGAACAGACCGGGAGGAAGAACATGGCAGCTCCATACAGACTCGACGACGACAGCGTCGTCGTCATCATCGGCTCGGGTGCCGGCGGCGGCACGCTCGGCAACGAGCTGGCGCAGAAGGGCATCGACGTCGTCATCCTCGAGGCCGGCGCGCGCATCGAGCACGAGGACTTCATCAACGACGAGTGGGACAGCTTCGCCCAGCTCGCCTGGCTCGATCACCGCACGACCGGTGGCGGCTGGCGCGTCGGCAAGGATTTCCCGAACCTGCCGGCCTGGATCGTCAAGGCCGTGGGCGGCACGACGACGCACTGGGCCGGCGCCTCGCTGCGCATCCAGGAGCACGAGTTCAAGGCGCTGACCAACTACGGCAAGGTCGAGGGCGCCAATCTTCTGGACTGGCCGATCACGCTTGCCGACCTCGAGCCCTATTATGCGAAGGCCGAGGACAAGATGGGCGTGACCCGGACAAACGGCATCGAGGGCCTTCCGGGCAACAACAACTTCAAGATCCTCAAGGCCGGCGCCGACAAGCTCGGCTACAAGGAATGTCACACCGGCCGGATGGCCATCAATTCCGCCGACCGCGACGACCGGATGAGCTGTCAGCAGACGGGCTTCTGCTTCCAGGGCTGCAAGTGGGGCGCCAAGTGGTCGACGCTCTACACCGAGATCCCGAAGGGCGAGGCCACAGGCAGGCTCGAGGTCCGGCCGAACGCGCACGTGGTCAAGATCGAGCACGATGCGGACGGCAAGGTGACGAACGTCGTCTATGCCGACAAGGACGGCAAGCTGCAGAGCCAGAAGGCGCGGATCGTCTGCGTCGCGTGCAATTCGATCGAAAGCCCGAGGCTGCTGCTGAACTCCGAATCGGCCAGGTTTCCGGACGGGCTCGCCAACTCGTCCGGCCAGGTCGGCAAGAACTACATGCGCCACACCACCGGGTCGGTCTATGCGGTGTTCGAGAAGCCGGTGCACTTCTACCGCGGTACGACGATGGCCGGCATCATCCAGGACGAGGCCGGGCACGATCCGTCGCGCGGCTTCGTCGGCGGCTACGAGATGGAGACGCTGGCGCTCGGCGTGCCCTTCATGGCGGCGTTCCTGGATCCCGGCGGCTGGGGCCGCTCCTTCGCCTCGGCCATGGACGGCTATGCCAACACCGCGGGCCTGTGGATCGTCGGCGAGGACATGCCGCAGGAGCAGAACGCGGTGAAGCTGCATGCGACACTGAAGGACCAGCACGGCATGCGGATCCCCGACGTCTGGTTCACCGACCATCCGAACGACATCGCCATGCGCAACCATGCCTACAAACAGGGCCAGGCGCTCTACGAGGCGGTCGGCGCGATCCGGAGCTTCCCGACGCCACCCTATCCCTCGACCCACAATCTCGGCACGAACCGCATGAGCGAGAAGGCGCAGGACGGTGTCGTCAACAAATGGGGCCAGACCCACGACATCAAGAACCTGTTCGTCTCCGACGGCAGCCAGTTCACCACCGGGGCGGCGGAAAACCCGACGCTGACGATCGTATCCCTGGCGATCCGCCAGGCGGACTATATCGCCGAGCAGATGAACGCCGGTTCCATCTGACGGCTGCGCCAACCTCCCCCGGCCGCCCGTGCGCGGCCGGTGATCGCGCGCGGTGATCCGCGCCCCCTCCGGTCGGCCCTGCCGGCCGTCTTCTTTTGAAGGGGAGCAGCGTTGTCGTTCAGCCGGGTGGCCGGCGGTGTCTGAACGCGAAACGGGCGGACCTTGCGGCCCGCCCGTTTGAGTTACTTCTATCGCACTGTGCTCAGTGCAGGATCTGGCTGAGGAACAGCCGGGTGCGCTCATGCTGCGGATTGTCAAAGAAGCTCTGCGGGTCGTTCTGCTCGACGATCTGGCCCTGATCCATGAAGATCACGCGGTTGGCGACCTGGCGGGCGAAGCCCATCTCGTGGGTGACACAGAGCATGGTCATGCCCTCCTCGGCGAGCGAGACCATGGTGTCCAGCACTTCCTTGACCATTTCCGGGTCGAGTGCCGAGGTCGGCTCATCGAACAGCATGATCTTCGGCTTCATGCACAGCGAGCGGGCGATCGCCACGCGCTGCTGCTGGCCGCCGGAGAGCTGGCCCGGATACTTGTGCGCCTGCTCGGGGATCTTGACCCGCTCGAGATAGTGCATGGCGACCTGCTCGGCATCCTTCTTCGGCATCTTGCGCACCCAGATCGGCGCCAGCGTGCAGTTCTCGAGGATCGTCAGGTGGGGGAAGAGGTTGAAGTGCTGGAACACCATGCCGACCTCGCGGCGCACCTCGTCGATCTTCTTCAGGTCGTTCGTCAGTTCGATGCCGTCGACGACGATCTGGCCCTTCTGGTGTTCTTCCAGCCGGTTGATGCAGCGAATCATCGTGGACTTGCCGGAGCCGGAGGGGCCGGCGATGACGATGCGCTCGCCGCGCATCACCTTGAGATTGATGTCGCGCAGGACGTGGAAGTCGCCGTACCACTTGTTCATGTTGACGATCTCGATGGCGACGTCCGTCGCCGATACCGTCATCTTCTTGGCCTGGGCCTGGTTTGCCATGGTTTGTTGTCCTTATCTCTTGTGGCCCGTGTCGAGCCTGCGCTCCACGAACATTGAATAGCGCGACATGCCGAAGCAGAAGATCCAGAAGACGAATCCTGCGAAGATCAGGCCCGTGAGCGGCGTCACCGGGGAGGCCCAGGAGACGTCGGCGAAGTTCTGACGGATGATGCCGAGCAGGTCGAACATGCCGATGATCGACACCAGCGAGGTGTCCTTGAACATGCCGATGAAGGTGTTGACGATGCCCGGGATGACGATCTTGATCGCCTGCGGCAGCACGATGAGCCCGGTCTTCTGCCAGTAGCTGAAGCCGAGCGAATCGGCACCCTCGTACTGGCCCTTGGGGATCGCCTGCAGGCCGCCGCGGATCACCTCGGCCATATAGGCCGATGCGAAGATCGAAAAGCCGATCAACGCCCGCAGGAACCGGTCGACGGTGACCCCCTGCGGCATGAACAGCGGCAGCATGACGCTCGCCATGAACAGCACGGTGATCAGCGGCACGCCGCGGACGATCTCGATGAAGGTGACGCACAGCGTCTTGATCACCGGCATGGGGGAGCGCCGTCCGAGCGCCAGCAGGATGCCGAGCGGGAACGACACGGCCATGCCGACGAAGGACAGGATCAGCGTCACCATCAACCCGCCCCACAGCGAGGTCTCGACGTGCCGGAGGCCGAAGACGCCGCCGACGAGGAGGAAGAACGAGACGATCGGCAGAACCGCAAACAGCAGGATCGCGTTCCAGCCCTTGTAGGGCACCTTCGGGATCAGGAGCGGCACCAGCAGCGCCACGAACGAGATGCCGACGAGCGTCGGGCGCCAGCGTTCGTCGATCGGGTAGCGCCCGAAGATGAACTGGTCGAAGCGCGAGCCGATGAAGGCCCAGCAGGCGCCGCTCCAGCCTTCCGGCTGGCTGCCGCCGCTCTGGACGACGGTGGCACAGAAGGTGCGGTCGGTGCCCGTCCACTGGGCGTCGAAGAACAGCCAGTTCAGCATCTGGGGCACATACCAGGCCAGAAGCAGCAGCGCGATCACGGTCAGGATCGTGTCCTTGGTCGTCGCGAACAGGTTGGTTTTCAGCCAGTGGGCCACGCCGGTGACGCCGGGCGGTGGCGGTTCTGCGGCGATCATCTGGGTGCGGACGTAAGACGTTTGTGTGCTAGCCATGTCCTATCGCTCCACCAGGGCCATTCTCGAATTGAACCAGTTCATGAAGAGCGATGTCAGCAGGCTGATGCTGAGATAGACCACCATCCAGATCGCCACGATCTCGATCGGGTGGCCGCTCTGGTTCAGGATCGTGCCGCCGACGGAGACGAGGTCGGCGTAGCCGATCGCGATTGCCAGCGTCGAGTTCTTCGTCAGGTTGAGATACTGGCTCGTCAGCGGCGGGATGATGATGCGCATCGCCTGCGGGACGACGACGAACCGGGTCGTATATCCCTGCCTGAGCCCGAGCGCCTCGGCCGCCTCCGATTGGCCCCTCGGCACGGCACGAATGCCGCCGCGGACGATCTCGGCGATGAAGGAGGCGGTGTAGAATGACAGCGCCAGGTAGAGCGAGATGAACTCGGGTCCGACGACGGAACCGCCCGTCAGGTTGAAGGTGCCGGCGACTGGATAGTCGAACGACAGCGGCGCGCCCATGATGACATAGGCGATCACCGGGAAGGCCACGATCATCGCAATGGACGGCCACAGAATCGGGACGCCGCGGCCGGTCGCCATGCGCCTGTTCAGCGAATAGCGCCGCAGAACCAGCGACAGGACGATGGCGGCGAGAAGGGCTGCGAGCACGAGCCAGAAGCCTTCGGCGAAGACCGGCTTGGGAAAGGCAAAGCCGCGGTTGTTCAGGTAGCTTCCGAAGGGCAGGGCGATGGATTCGCGCACGCCCGGCAGGACGGCGAGGACGCCGCTGTACCAGAAGAAGATGACGAGCAACGGCGGGATGTTGCGGAAGATCTCGACATAGGCGGTGGAGAGCTTGGCGATCAGCCAGTTTTTCGAGAGCCGCCCGATGCCGATGATGAAGCCCAGGACCGTGGCCGTGATGATGCCGGTGAACGCCACGAGCAGCGTGTTGAGGAAGCCGACATAGAGCGCGCGGGCATAGGTCGAATCGCTGGAAAAGGCGATGAGTGACTGCCCGAGATCGAAGCCTGCGCGGCCGGACAGGAAGCCGAAGCCTGAGGCGATGTTGGCGCGCCGGAGGTTCTCCAGCGTGTTGGTCCAGATGAAATAGATCAGGGCGATGAAGACGAGCGCCGTCACGACCTGATAGATGATGCCGCGGATTTTCGGATCGTTGAGGAGGGAACTGGGCGGTCGTTCCGTCCTGCCTGATGCCATCGATGCGGGTGCTGCCATTGTCGTCCCCTTGATCGCCCTTGTTCGAGCGCTTCTTGTTCTAGGGATGAAGGGCGGGATCGATCCCGCCCTTCGCATGCGTGTCGCCGGCCGCTTAGCGGATCGGCGGGGCGTACTGGATGCCGCCCTTGGTCCACAGGGCGTTCAGGCCGCGCTCGATCTTGAGCGGGCTGCCGGCACCGATGTTGCGGTCGAAGACTTCGCCGTAGTTGCCGACGGCCTTGATGACGTTGACCGCCCATTCGTTGTCGAGGCCGAGATCGGCGCCGATGGTGCTGTCGGCTTCGGCGCCGAGGAAGCGCTTGATGTCCGGGTTCGGCGAGTTCTTCATCTCTTCGACATTGGCCTGGGTGACGCCGAATTCCTCGGCGTTGATCAGCGCATAGTGAACCCAGCTGACGATGTCGAACCACTTGTCGTCGCCCTGGCGAACGGCCGGTGCGAGCGGCTCCTTGGAGATGATTTCCGGCAGGACCATGTGGTCGTCCGGAGCCGCCAGCGTCAGGCGGATCGCATAGAGGCCGGACTGGTCGGTGGTGTAGACGTCGCAGCGGCCGGCGTCGTAGGCGGCGTTGACTTCCTCGATCTTCTCGAAGACGACCGGGTTGTACTGCAGGTTGTTGGCCTTGAAGTAGTCGGCGAGGTTGAGCTCGGTGGTGGTGCCGGTCTGCACGCAGACGGCGGCGCCGGAGAGCTCGAGCGCCGACTTCACGTTCAGGCTCTTGCGGACCATGAAGCCCTGGCCGTCATAGTAGTTGACCGGGCGGAAGTTGAAGCCGAGCGCGGTGTCGCGATTGATCGTCCAGGTGGTATTGCGGGCCAGAACGTCGACTTCGCCCGACTGCAGCGCCGGGAAGCGTTCCTTGGCGGTGGTCGGCGTGTACTTGACCTTGGTCGCGTCGCCGAAGACCGCAGCGGCGATCGCCTTGCAATAATCGACGTCGAAACCGGCATAGTTGCCCTGGGCGTCGGGAGCGGCGAACCCGGCAAGGCTGCTGTTGACGCCGCACTGTACGAAACCCTTCGCCTTCACGTCGGACAGCGTGTCCGCCTGGGCAGCCTGGGCGCCCATCCCCAAAACGGCAGCGCCGAGGAGTGCCGTAACGATCTTCTTAGCCATGTCCAAATACCCTTGTTCTATTTGTCTTTATTCGTCCGGCTGGTGCTGCCAAGGTGCGGGAGCGTCGCCGGCACTCGTCGCCCTCCCGGCGCGAGTTGATCTATCTCATGCTCAAAACGACGCACGGTCAAGAGTGGCGGCCTGTTTTCCAAGCAAGCTGGTGAATCTCACTGGCAATGACAAAAAAATAAGCAAATTCAGCTGGAAAAGGGCAGGTTGAGCTCAAAAAAAACGCGTCCGGAGCCGCTTCGAAATGCCCGATCCGTCACTTGCGCGTGATGGGTACTTCAGCAAAATTGGCTTGACCACGCAAATCAGGCTCTGGAAAGTGCCCGTTCTCATCAGGCAACACTGCGGATTCCTATTGATGACCGACAAGAATGACGTGCTGGCCGGCGCCGGCCCGAACACCCGACTGGCCCATATCGGCAACGACCCCACCGAATTCCACGGCTTCGTCAATCCACCGGTCGTCCACGCCTCCACCGTGCTTTTCCCCAATGCGGCGACGATGGAGCACCGGGCGCAGAAATACAGCTACGGCACCCGCGGCACGCCGACGACGGACGCTCTGTGCGCTGCGATCGATGAACTGGAGGGCTCGGCCGGCACCATCCTCGTGCCCTCCGGGCTCGCCGCCGTCAGCGTCCCGTTCCTGGCGTTCCTGTCGGCCGGCGACCACGCCCTCGTCGTCGATTCGGTCTACAGCCCCACCCGGCACTTCTGCGACACGATGCTGGCCCGGTTGGGCGTGACGGTCGAATATTACGATCCTTCCGTCGGGGCCGGGATCGCGTCGCTGATGAAGCCGAACACGAAACTCGTGCATCTCGAGGCGCCCGGCTCGAATACTTTCGAGATGCAGGACGTCCGCGCCACCGCCGATGCCGCGCACAAGGGCGGTGCGGTCGTCACCATGGACAACACCTGGGCGACGCCGCTCTATTTCCGTCCGCTCGACCATGGCGTCGACGTCTCGATCCATGCGGCCACGAAATATCCGTCCGGCCATTCCGACATCCTGATGGGCACCGTCTCGGCCAATGCCGCCCACTGGCGGCAGCTATGGGAGGGCAATTTCGCGCTCGGCATCTGCGGTTCGCCCGACGATTCCTACCAGATCCTGCGGGGACTGAGGACCATGGGCGTGCGGCTGGAGCGACACCAGGAGAGCGCCATGCGGCTTGCGGAGTGGCTGGAGGGGCGGGACGGAGTCGTCTCCGTCCTCCATCCCGGCCTGCCGAGCTTTCCGGGCCACGAACTTTGGAAGCGCGACTTCAAGGGCGCGAGCGGCATCTTCTCGATCGTGCTCGACGGCGGCGATCCCGGCCGGTTCAAGGCCAAGGCGCATGCCTTCCTCGATGCCTTGAAGATCTTCGGTCTCGGCTACTCCTGGGGCGGCTTCGAGAGCCTTGCCGTCCACGTCAACCTGAGCGACCGCCGCATCTGCAAGGCGCCCGAAAACGGCCCCGTGGTCCGGCTCCAGATCGGCCTCGAAGACATGGCCGATCTCCGCGCCGACATCGAGCGCGGACTGGCGGCAGCGCGGGCGGTCTAGACAAGGCTGCCCGGCGGCGAACATCGACACGGCCAGGACGGCCCGCAGCGCGATGCGATCGCCTGCGGGCTGATTGCTTTCAGATGTGCGACCGGTAGCCGTAGAGCCAGTCGAGATCGGCGGCCAGGCGCTCGGGGCCTCGCAGGCCTAGCACGACATCGCGGACCAGTGCCACCGGGCCGCGCGCGTGGTAGGCGAAGCGGTTGAAGTCGGCCCGCGCGCGGACGCGGCGGACGCGCTGGCGGCGGCGTGTCTCGAAATCGGAAAGGGCGGTCCGAATATCCGGAGCGTCGGCAACGGCCTGTGCGAGTTCGGCCGCGTCCTCGATCGCCATCGCCGCACCCTGCGCCGCGAAAGGCGTTGTCGCATGCGCCGCATCGCCGATCAGCACGAGATCGTTGCCGTCGAACCAGCGCCCGTCGCCGCATTCGTAGAGCGGCCAGGCGAGGGGCTTTTCGGCAAGGCCCAGGAGAGCCGCAATGTCCTTGTTCCAGCCGGAGAAGGCGTCGAGCCGGAAGGCTGCGCCGGCCTCGCCGGCCTGCGTCTCCCAGCCGCGGCTGATGAAGGCCGGGCCCTTGTGGATCGCGACGACATTGAAGGCGTTCGCCTCGGTGAGCGGGTAGGCGACGAGATGCGCCGAGGGTCCGACGAATGCGGTGACCGCGCGCGGATCGAGAAAGCGCGGCGCTTTCGCAAACGGAATCATGAAGCGCCAGGCGATGTTGCCGCTGAAGCGGGCATTGGCAGCGCCGGGAACGCCCGCCCGCATGGTCGACCAGACGCCGTCGGCGGCGATCGTCAGGTCCGGACGGACGCCGATCAAGTCCGCGATCTCGGCGGCGCGGTCGTATCCTTCCATGCGCACGCCGAGCGTCATGCCGACAAGCGGGTTGTCGCGGGCGGCGTCGAACAGGACCTTTTGCAGCGTGGCACGGTGAAGGACGCCGTAGGGGTCGTGCCAGCGCCGCCGGGCGTCGGCGCCGGCCGGAACCTGGGCGAGCTGCTTGAGGCTGCGGCCGGAGGCGAGCACGATCCGCTCGGGCTCGGTCCAGCGCCTTTCGAGGGCGGGAAGGAGGCCGAGCGCGGAGAGGACACGGGTCGCGTTCGGCGACAGTTGCAGGCCGGCGCCGACCTCTTCGAGCCGGTCGGCCTGTTCGATCAGGTGGCTGGAGATGCCCTTTCGGGCCAGGCAGAGTGCCGCAGTCAGGCCGGCAATGCCGGCGCCGACGATCGCAACCGTTCGCACGGTCATCCGCGCGACCCCTCATGCGACATCGATCAGGCGGCCTGGTTTGCGAAGGTGCAGCCGACCGGGTTCGTCTGGGTCGCCTTCAGTGAGGGATTGTAGCGGTAGAGCGTGGAGCAGTAGCCGCAGACCTTTTCATTGTCGTCGCCCATGTCGATGAAGATGTGGGGATGATCGAACGGGACGGAGGCGCCGACGCACATGAACTCCTTCACGCCGATCTCGATCACCGCGTGTCCGCCGTCGTTCTGGAAGTGGGGAATGCTGTGGCCAGCCATGGGATGCTCCGGAAGGTCTGTCTGAATTTCGGCGGACCATATAGCCGTTGGGCGGAAATGTGTAGCGGCAAACGTCAAGTCGCAGGGGAGAAAAAAGACGCCCCGCAGCGTTCCATCATGCGGCAAAGCGTCCTATGAGCGGAGGGCCCGCAGGATGCGGCAGGCGCACATGAAAGAGGCATGGACATGAATCTCGATCCCCCGACCTTTTCCCGTTTCCGCCATGACGGCCTCGAACTCGCCTTCTTCGACGAGGGCGATCCGTCCGGCGCGCCGGTCCTGCTGATCCACGGGTTCGCCTCCACCGCCAACGTCAACTGGGTCTATCCGGGGTGGCTGAAGACGCTGGGCGATGCCGGATACCGGGTGATCGGAATCGACAACCGGGGCCACGGGGCGAGTGACAAGCCGCATGATCCGGCACTCTACCATCCGCCTTCGATGGCCGGTGATGCGGCAGCACTGCTCGATCATCTCGGCATTCCCGAAGCGCATGTCATGGGATATTCGATGGGCGCGCGCATCACTGCCTTCCTGGCGATTGGCCACCCACACCGCGTCCGCTCGGTCGTCTTTGGCGGGCTCGGCATCGGCATGGTGGACGGGGTCGGGGACTGGGACCCGATCGCCGAGGCGCTGCTCGCGCCGGCGCTCGAGGACGTCAGCCACGACCGCGGCCGGATGTTCCGCAGCTTCGCCGACCAGACGAAATCTGACCGGCGGGCGCTGGCGGCCTGCATCATGACCTCGCGCGATCTCCTGTCGCCGGGAGACATCGGCCGGATCGACGTACCCGCCCTCGTTGCCGTCGGCACCAAGGACGATATCGCCGGCTCGGCGGAGGAGCTGGCCGCGCTGATGCCGCACGCGCGCGCGATCGACATTCCCGGGCGCGATCATATGCTGGCGGTCGGCGATCGCGAATTCAAGAAGGCCGTTCTGGCGTTTTATGCCGAAATCGACGGCCGATAGCGCGTCCGTGTCCGGCGGGGCATTCCGCCCGGTGGCCGTTTGCTCTATATATCGATGAAGACGCAAGAAGGAGTAGGGCGATGGTCGCCAGCAACGAGAAGCGCGCCGACGAGAAGCTGATGGCGATGGACCCGATCTGGGACAGCCTGCAGCAGGAGGCGCGCGTGGCTGCACAGGAGGACCCGCTCCTGGCGGCGTTTCTCTACTCGACGGTGATCAACCAGCCCTCGCTCGAGGCCAGCGTGATCCATCGCGTCTGCGAGCGGCTCGACCATCCCGATCTTCAGGCCAATCTGCTGCGCCAGACCTTCGAGGAGATGCAGGCAGCCTGGCCGGAATGGGGCGCGATCCTGCGCGTCGACATCCAGGCCGTCTATGACCGCGACCCGGCCTGCACGCGCTTCATCGAGCCGGTCCTTTATTTCAAGGGCTTCCACGCGATCCAGACCCACCGTCTGGCCCACTGGCTGTATCTCAATGGACGGCGGGACTTCGCGCTCTACCTGCAGAGCCGCTCCTCCGGCGTGTTCCAGACGGATATCAACCCGGCGGCCCGCATCGGCAAGGGCATCTTCCTCGACCATGCCACCGGTCTGGTGGTGGGCGAGACGGCGGTGATCGGCGACAACGTCTCGATCCTGCACAACGTCACCCTCGGCGGCACCGGCAAGGAGGGCGGCGACCGCCATCCGAAGATCGACAACGGCGTGCTCATCGGCGCCGGTGCGAAAATCCTCGGCAACATCCACATCGGCCACTGCTCGCGCATCGCCGCAGGCTCGGTCGTCCTGAAGGACATGCCGGCGAAATCGACGGTCGCCGGCGTGCCGGCCAAGGTCGTGGGCGAGGCCGGCTGCTCGGAACCGTCGCGCGCCATGGACCAGATCCTGCATGGCGCAGGCTTCGACATCTGAACGCAAAACGCTGGAGACCGGGCTCTTTTCGGGTTTACAGCACTCCGCGCAGGTGCGAGAAGCGGCGCGAACGAACCGATACGGAGATGCAATCGTGAAGCCCGAAGAGATCAGGAAGCTTGAAGCCTACTTCAAGCGGAACTTCAACAAGGACATGGTCATCAAGGCACGCCCGAAGAAGGACGAGTCGGCGGAGGTCTATCTGGCCGACGAATTCCTGGGCGTCGTCTTCCGCGACGAGGAGGACGGCGAACTGTCCTACAACTTCTCGATGGCGATCCTCGACATCGATCTCTGATCCGGCCGCCTCAAGGCCTTCCAATCGAACCCGGCGCCAAAAAAGCGACCGGGTTTTTTGTGTCCCGTCAGGTGCTCGCGGCAAGCATTTGCAATTGCTGACTAATATTGCAACGCGGCATATAATTGACTTTATTGTGCATCGCATATAACTTTCCTTTGTCCGGATGGGACAAATAGGAGGAAATCGATGTTCAATTTTGACGAGGCCAACAAGACGGGGAAGGAAGCTATGGACACGGTCCTGAAAAGCTATTCGTCGGTGGCCAAGGGCATGCAGGCGATCGCGACCGAAGCGGCCGACTACTCCAAGAAGTCTTTCGAGGAGGGCGTCGCGCATTTCGAGAAGCTGTCGGGCGTGAAGAGCTTCGAGGCGGCTTTCGAGCTGCAGTCCTCGTTCCTGAAGAAGTCCTACGAGACCTACATCGCCGAAGCGACGAAGATCGGCGAGATGTACTCGGACCTCGCCAAGAGCGCCTACAAGCCCTACGAGGCTCCTGTCGCCAAGGCCGCCGCTGCGGCAAAGGCAGCCGTCGCAGCCTGAGGGCCTCAGACGCAAGTTTCCAGAAGGCCGGCGACGCGGAGGTGTCGCCGGCCTTCGCCGTTTCGGGCAGGGCGTTGAAACGGGTCGCTAAATTTCGGGCTTTCAATCCGGCACCGCTGGATTATCCTTGCAGGACGAAGCAGGGGCCTTAAAATCCCGAAAGGAACCACTAGATATCGTAGGCATGATGACGGCAACCGTCGGCCGCCGCGGCTCCCCCTCCATGCGAGAGCCGTACTCACGAGGAATGAACTGGAATGAATGCGATACCGGGCCGGTTGCAGGGCGATGAAGGAAGCGGCGACACTCCCGGTCGCAGCACTTCCGTCATTACCCGCACGAAGCCGAAGACCAAGAAGCCGAGCCTCTACCGGGTGCTGCTTCTCAATGACGACTACACGCCAATGGAATTCGTGATCCACATCCTCGAGCGGTTCTTCCAGAAGGACCGGGAGGCCGCAACGCGGATCATGCTGCATGTGCATAATCACGGCGTGGGTGAGTGTGGCGTTTTTACCTACGAGGTTGCCGAAACCAAAGTGACACAGGTGATGGATTTCTCCCGCCAGCACCAGCATCCGCTGCAATGTGTCATGGAAAAGAAATGAGGAATGAAACGTGCCAACTTTTTCGACCAGTCTTGAGAAAGCGCTTCACCAGGCACTGACCTACGCCAATGAGCGCCACCATGAATACGCCACGCTGGAACACCTGCTTCTCGCGCTGATCGACGACGCGGATGCCGCGGCCGTCATGGGCGCCTGCAACGTCAACCTCGAGACCCTGCGCAAGACGGTTTCCGACTATGTCGACAACGATCTTGCCAACCTGGTGACGGGCTACGAGGAAGATTCCAAGCCGACCTCCGGCTTCCAGCGCGTGATCCAGCGCGCGGTCATCCACGTCCAGTCTTCCGGCCGCGAGGAGGTGACGGGCGCCAACGTGCTCGTTGCGATCTTCGCCGAGCGCGAAAGCCACGCCGCCTACTTCCTGCAGGAGCAGGAGATGACGCGCTACGACGCCGTCAACTTCATCTCCCACGGCATCGGCAAGCGGCCCGGCACGTCCGAGACCCGCGCCGTGCGCGGTTCCGAGGACACCGAGAACGAGCAGAAGCAGACCCGCTCGCAGGGCGAGCAGGAGGAGGCCGGCAAGAAGCAGGATGCGCTCACGGCCTACTGCGTCAACCTCAACGAGAAGGCCAAGATCGGCAAGATCGATCCGTTGATCGGTCGTCACGCCGAGGTCAACCGGACCATCCAGGTGCTGTGCCGCCGCTCCAAGAACAATCCGCTCTACGTGGGCGATCCCGGCGTCGGCAAGACCGCCATCGCCGAGGGCCTCGCCAAGCGCATCGTCGAGAAGAAGGTGCCCGAGGCGTTGCAGGATGCCACGATCTTCTCGCTCGACATGGGCACGCTGCTCGCCGGCACCCGCTATCGCGGCGACTTCGAGGAGCGCCTGAAGCAGGTTGTCAAGGAACTGGAGGAGTATCCCGGCGCGGTGCTCTTCATCGACGAGATCCATACCGTGATCGGCGCCGGCGCCACCTCCGGCGGCGCGATGGATGCGTCGAACCTTCTGAAGCCGGCGTTGTCCTCGGGTGCGATCCGCTGCATCGGCTCGACCACCTACAAGGAATACCGCCAGTTCTTCGAGAAGGACCGGGCGTTGGTCCGCCGCTTCCAGAAGATCGACGTGAACGAACCGACGATCGACGACACGATCGAGATCATGAAGGGGCTGAAGCCCTATTTCGAGGACTATCACAAGCTGAAGTACTCGAACGAGGCGATCAAGTCGGCGGTCGAACTCTCGGCCCGCTACATCTCCGACCGCAAGCTGCCGGACAAGGCGATCGACGTGATCGACGAGACCGGAGCGGCGCAGATGCTGCTTCCGGCCGGCAAGCGGCGCAAGCTGATCACCGAGAGGGAGATCGAGGCCACGATCGCCACCATGGCGCGGATCCCGCCGAAGACCGTCTCCAAGGACGACGAGACCGTTCTCGCCAACCTGGAGAAGGAACTGCGCTCGGTCGTCTACGGCCAGGATCTTGCGATCGAGGCGCTGGCGTCGGCGATCAAGCTGGCGCGTGCCGGCCTCCGCGAGCCGAACAAGCCGATCGGCTGCTACCTGTTCTCCGGCCCGACCGGCGTCGGCAAGACGGAGGTGGCCAAGCAGCTGGCGTCCTCGCTCGGCGTGGAGCTCCTGCGCTTCGACATGTCGGAATACATGGAGCGGCACACGGTTTCGCGCCTGCTCGGTGCACCTCCCGGCTATGTCGGCTTCGACCAGGGCGGCCTTCTGACCGATGGCGTCGACCAGCATCCGCATTGCGTGCTGCTGCTCGACGAGATCGAGAAGGCGCATCCGGACCTCTACAACATCCTGTTGCAGGTCATGGACCACGGCTCGCTGACGGACCATAACGGCAAGAAGATCGACTTCCGCAACGTCATCCTGATCATGACGACGAATGCGGGCGCGTCCGACATGGCCAAGGCCGCGATCGGCTTCGGCTCGTCCAAGCGCGAGGGCGAGGACATGGAGGCGATCAACCGCCTGTTCACGCCGGAGTTCCGCAACCGCCTCGATGCGATCATCCCGTTCGGTTCGCTGCCGACGCCGGTGATCCACCAGGTCGTGCAGAAGTTCGTCATGCAGCTGGAAACCCAGCTGTCCGAGCGCAACGTCACCTTCGAACTGCAGCCGGAGGCGATCGCCTGGCTCGCCGAGAAGGGCTACGACGAGAAGATGGGTGCGCGGCCGCTGGCCCGCGTCATCCAGGAAAACATCAAGAAGAAGCTCGCCGACGAGATCCTGTTCGGCAAGCTCAAGAAGGGCGGCGTCGTCCGCGTCTCCGTCGGCGTGAAGGAGGACGGGACCAGGGGCATCGTCCTCGACGCCGTGCCGGAGACCGCTCCGATCAAGCCGAAGGCCGAGATCGCTTCGCCCGCCCGCAAGGCGGCCAAGCCGAAGAAGGCCAAGGAGACCGTTGCGGCCGCATCGTCTTCGTCGCGCGCCAAGGCGGCAAAGGCGTCAGAGGCCGAGAAGCCGGCTGCGCCGACCCGCAAGGGAAGCGCGGTGCCGAAGGTGCCACGCAAGAAGTGACCACCTCCAAGGAACGAGCGATGCCGGGCAGTCCGCTGCCCGGCATTGTCATGTTGAATATCCGGAATGACTGAATGGACGCCGAGGCGATATCCGAAGGGCAGACGAAGCGATACTGGTTCGTTCAGGGCATGCGCGGGATCTGGAGCATTCCGGCGGTCATACTGATGCTCTCCTTCGTGGGATTTGCGGCGTTCACCGCCGAAGGCGGCATTCCGGTCGAGCAGGTCATGTTCATGACCGGGGCAGTCTGGGCGCTTCCGGCCAAGGTGATCCTCGTCGGCAGCATGCTCTCGGGTGCGAACATCGCCACCACCTTCATCGCCGTCACCCTGTCCTCCGTGCGGATGATGCCGATGGTGGCGGCGCTGGTGCCGGAAATCCGCAACAGCAAAACGCCGACCTGGCTGATGCTGCTCCTGTCGCATTTCGTCGCCATCACCGCCTGGGTCTTCGCCATGGAGCGTGCGCATCGCGTGCCGCGCGACGGGCGGCTCGCCTTTTTTGCGGGCTTCGGCATCACGCTGACATCGGCGAATATCCTGCTCGTCGGTGTCGCCTATTTCATGGTGACGCAATTTCCGCCGATCGTCGGCGCCTGCCTTTTCTTCCTGACGCCGGTCTATTTCCTGACCTCGATCTGGGTCTCGGCGCGTCACCGGGTGATCTACTGGTCGCTCGGGACCGGCCTGGTGCTCGGCGTCGTCTTTCACGAGGTCGCGCCGGAATTCGACATTCTCCTGGCCGGGCTGGTCGGCGGAACGCTCGCCTGGGCCGGGGAGCGGCACTGGCGGCTGAAGCGGGCAGGCGGGGCGGCGCGATGATCGAGACGCTCTGGCCCTATATCTTCATCGCCGTCTCCGGCTGGCTCGCGACCGATATCTGGCGCTGGCTCGGCGTTCTCGCCGGCAACCGCATCGACGAGCACTCGGAAACGATGCACTGGGTGAGGGCGGTGGCGACCGCGCTCGTGGCAGCCGTGATCGCCAAGCTGATCGTCTACCCGACCGGCGAACTGGCGACATCGCCGCTGTGGCTACGGATCGGTGCGGTCGTCGTGGGCGCCGGCGCCTTCTTCCTGTTCCGGCGCAACCAGCTTCTCGGCATCGTCGTCGCCATCGGGACGCTGGCTGCGGGCCTTTACGCGCTTGGCACTTGAAGCCGGCGCCTGAAGCGCGTCGCGATCCGCCGGATCTGCTCTGCGCGCTTCAAGGTCCTCGCGCTGCCGCGTGCCGTCACAAGACCGCGGCATCCCGTCCCTTATCCGGCGAGCGCGTCGCGCATCTTCTGCGCGTTCGCGGTGAGCACGTCCTGGTCCTCCATCGCGCCCGCATGCCGCTTGATCGGCACGCCTTCGAAGCGCGGGATGATGTGGAAGTGCAGATGGTAGACGCTCTGCCCCGCCGCCGGCTCGTTGAACTGGATGACCGTGACGCCGTCCGCCTCGAAGGCCTCCTTGGCGGCGACGGCGACCTTCTGGACGACCGGGATCACCCGGGACAGCGTTTCGGGGTCGGCGTCGAGGATGTTGCGCGAGGGCGCCTTCGGAATGACGAGCGTATGGCCCGGCCCCTGCGGCATCACGTCCATGAAGGCCAGCGTATGCTCGTCCTCGTAGACCTTGTGGGAGGGGATCTCGCCGCGGAGGATCTTGGCGAAGATGTTGCCGGGATCATAGGCGCTCATGTCGGTCTCCTTCGATTGGGTGGCCGTGCGGCCGGAACTGTGTGCGGCTGCGAGCCGCGATCGATCGGTCAATCCTCGTCCGGTGCGGCCCCGCCGCCCTTGCGGAACGGGCCGTGCCCGGCCAGCCATTCGCCCGTCTCGGCGACGTCCTGCCGCTCGCGTTCGAGATAGTCGGCGACGGCGCGCCGCAGGCTCGGGTGACTGATATAATGCGCAGAATGAGTGGTGGTGGGCATGTAGCCGCGCGCCAGCTTGTGTTCGCCCTGTGCGCCGGCCTCGACGCGGGAGAGGCCCCGGTCGATCGCAAAGTCGATGGCCTGATGGTAGCAGACTTCGAAATGCAGGAACGGATGGTCCTCGATGCAGCCCCAGTGCCGGCCGTACAGCGCATCCCCGCCGATGAAGTTGATGGCGCCGGCCACATAGCGTCCGCCGCGCCTCGCCATGACCAGCAGGATGTCGTCCGCCATCCGCTCGCCGATCAGCGAGTAAAATTGGCGGGTCAGGTAGGGGCGGCCCCATTTGCGTCCGCCCGTATCCATGTAGAAGGCGAAGAACTGGTCCCAGATGTCCTCGGTGAGGTCGCTGCCGGTCAGCCAGTCGATCTCGATGCCGTTCTCCAGTGCCGACCGCCGCTCCTTCTTCAGCGCCTTGCGCTTGCGCGAGGCGAGCGTCTGGAGAAAGTCGTCGTGCGAGCGGTAGCCCGCGTTCTGGAAATGGAACTGCTGGTCGGTGCGGTGCAGATAGCCGGCGTCCTCGAATGTCGGCATCTCGTCCTCCGGCACGAAGGTGACATGTGCCGAGGAGATGCCGTGCTGCCGGGCCAGTTCCTGCAGGCCGGCGGCCAACGCCTGGCGGACGGGAGCCGGATCGAGGTCATGGCGATGCAGTAGCCGCGGCCCGCTCGCCGGCGTGAACGGCACCGAGGCCTGCAGTTTCGGGTAGTAGTTCCCACCGGCCCGCTCGAAGGCGTCCGCCCAGCCATGGTCGAAGACGTATTCGCCCTGGCTGTGGTTCTTGAGATAGGCCGGCAGCGCGCCGAGCAGCGCCCCGTCCTCCTGCTCCAGCAGCAGATGCTGGCCCAGCCAGCCGGTGTCGGCCGTCGCCGAGCCGGACTGCTCCATCGCCGAAAGATAGGCGTGGCTGACGAAGGGATTGTAGACGGCACCCGGAAGTCCGCGCGCCGCGCCGGAAAGTGTCGACCATTGCTCCGCCGGGATGTCGGCGAAATGCTGGACGACACGGATCCGGTAGGTGTCGGACATCGTCAGGCGACCAGCTCTTCCCGCGGATCGAAGCCTTCGAAGGTCATCTGGTCGGCTTCCGCGCGGGTCTTTTCGACGGCTGCGCCGTCACGGACGGTCCAGGTGATCACCGGGATCCCCGCCTTGCGCTCCTTGGTGATGAACGGGTTGGGCAGGTCGGCGTAGAAATAGGAGATGAAATCCAGCCCCAGTTGCATCGCCTCCTCGTGCACGAAGAAGGTTTCCGGGTCGATGCCGCCGGCCGTCAGCCCGACAGGCCGCGGCGCGTCAAGCTCCTTCAGTTCCTTCAAGAGCCAGTGGTCGAAGCTCATCAAGGCGATCGGCCCCTTGTAGTCCTCGATGACCTCAAGGACGCTGGCGACGAAGCCCTCGTCGTCGTCCTTGCGCCCCTTCAGCTCGATGACCAGCGGCACGCGGCCGTCGACCAGCTTCAACAGTTGCGCAAGCGTCGGCACCTTGTCCTTGGTGCCGCCGATCGAGAGCATGCCGAGTTCCACGGACGTCTTGGCGCGCACGTCGCCCGGGATGGCGCAGAGCCGCTCCAGCTTGTCGTCGTGGAAGACCACCGGCACGCCGTCGGCGGCATATTGCAGGTCGCACTCGATCGCAAAGCCCGCATCGGCTGCGCGGGCGAAGGCCGAGAGCGTGTTTTCCCATATGGTGCGGTTCATGTCGTGAAAGCCGCGATGGGCGATCGGTTGCGCGGTCAGCCAGGAAAGCTCGCCGGATGGCATCAGGCGATTTCCACGATCGCGTCGATCTCGACGGCCGCGTTCATCGGCAGGGCCGCCATGCCGACGGCGGCGCGGGCATGCTTGCCGGGCTCGCCAAGGGCGTTGACGAGGAGGTTGGAGGCGCCGTTGATGACCAGGTGCTGTTCGACGAATGTGGGAGCGGACGCCACGAAACCGTTGATCTTGATGATTCGCTTGATGCGGGAGAGATCACCGCCGAGGGCTGCCTTCGCCTGGGCGAGGATGTTGACGGCGCAGAGCTCGGCCGCCTTCTGGCCGGTGGCGACGTCGACATCGTTGCCGAGATGGCCGGTGACGGCGATCTTGCCGTCGGCGATCGGCAGTTGCCCGGAGATGTGCAGGACCTGGCCGCTGATCACGCAGGAGACATAATTTGCGGCGGGCGCGGCGGCGGTCGGAATGACGTAGCCCAGTTCCTTGACCCTGTTTTCGATTTCGGCGGACATGCTGTTCTCCATCCTGCGATCTGTCGACGGCGCCGCAGTCCGCGGCCTGCCGCATGAAGGTGTGTCTCGAAAGCCGGCATGTGCGAACTGTGCGCAGGCATGCCGCCTCGATTGCGTTTTCTGCTACAATGCGGCATGCAATGCCCTTGCGCCCCGCTCTTGCCGAATGTGTACTTATAACATCGCGGCCGAGTTCAACAGGAGGAAACGGATGTTTCGCTCAACCTTTGTCCCGGCATTCTGCGCAGCGGCGTTCATCACAGCGCTCGCGCCGGCGCCGGCCGCAGCAGCAGGACTGGCACCGCACCGCGCCGTCTACGACCTGCAGCTCAAGGATGCCTCGGAACGCTCGGGGATCGCCGGCATGTACGGCCGCATGGTCTACGAGTTCAACGGCAATGCCTGCGAGGGCTATACCGTCAGCTTCCGCTTCGTCACCCAGATCAACACCGGCGAGGAGACGCGGCTGACGGACCAGCAGACCACCACCTATGAAGACCTGAAGAACCGCAGCTTCCGCTTCCTCACCCGCTCGTTCACCGACGAGAAGCTGGACAAGGAAGTGCGCGGCAACGCCCAGGACGAGAAGGACGGCGTCAACGTCGAACTGACATCGCCCGATACGCGCGCCGTCGCGCTGGCCGACAGCGTCTTTCCGACCGAGCACATGCTGGAACTGATCGAGCGGGCCAAGAAGGGCGAGCGCTTCTTCGAGGCGCGCATCTTCGACGGCTCCGACAGCGGCGACAAGACGCTGATGACCACGACGGTGCTCGGCAAGGAAGAGATGCCGGCGAGCGACGATCCGGACGCCGCCAAGGCAGGGTCCTTCGCCAAGCAGTCGTTCTGGCCGGTGACGATCGCCTACTACAACGACGACGCAACCGGTGACGCCCTGCCGATCTACCGCATGTCGTTCAAGCTCTACGAGAACGGCATCACCCGCGACCTGACGATGGACTACGGCGATTTCGTCCTCTCCGGCAAGCTCGCCGATCTCGAGGTCTTCCAGCCGGGCGACTGCAAGTAGCCGGCGAGTAGCCGACGCCGGGCGGATCCCGGCTTTTTCGCCCGTCCGGGGTTGATTTCGGCGTCGACTGCGGTTAAGGGCAGCGCATTCCACACGTGAGGCATGGGGCTTTCCGGGAGAAATCCGGAGCGTTCCGCCGGTGGCAGGGCCGATGGGTCCCGCTGTTCGCCTTGCGGAGGTTCAACCGGAAAAGGAGAAAAAGGCATGGCATTGCCTGATTTCAGCATGCGCCAGCTTCTGGAAGCTGGTGTTCACTTCGGCCACCAGACCCACCGCTGGAACCCGAAGATGAAGCCCTACATCTTCGGCGATCGTAGCAACGTCCACATCATCGACCTCGCCCAGACCGTGCCGCTGCTTCACCGCGCGCTGCAGGTCGTCAGCGACACCGTCGCCGGTGGCGGTCGCGTTCTCTTCGTCGGCACCAAGCGCCAGGCCTCGGAAATCATCGCCGATGCCGCCAAGCGTTCGGCCCAGTACTACGTCAACGCCCGCTGGCTCGGCGGCATGCTGACGAACTGGAAGACGATCTCCAACTCGATCCAGCGCCTGCGCAAGCTCGACGAGATCCTGGCCTCCGAAGCCTCCGGCTTCACCAAGAAGGAGCGCCTGAACCTAGAGCGTGAACGCGAGAAGCTCGACAAGGCCCTCGGCGGCATCAAGGACATGGGCGGCACGCCCGACCTGATGTTCATCATCGACACCAACAAGGAGTCGATCGCCATCCAGGAAGCCAAGCGTCTCGGTATCCCGGTCGTCGCCATCATCGATTCGAACTGCGATCCGGACCCGATCGACTTCCCGATCCCGGGCAACGACGACGCCTCGCGCGCCATCGCCCTTTACTGCGACTTGATCGCACGCGCTGCCATCGACGGCATCGCACGTCAGCAGAGCTCTTCCGGCCGTGACCTCGGCGCTTCCGCCGAAGCCCCGGTCGAGCCGGCTCTGGACGACGCGCAGGCCTGACAGGGCAGGGCGTCGGGAGTGCTCCCGAGCGTCCGTTGAAGGGTCTGGACAAGGCCGTTTGTCTCCGGCGAGGGTCGAACGGCCTTGTCTCTTTTGCCACTGATGCGCGCGATGTCGCGCGATCATGGTGCAACGGGATGCTGATTCGTCATCATCCTGTCACGCGCACGGTGGATTGGCTGCCGCACGCGCCGCGCGTCCGCGGGACGCTGCGAGAGTGCTGCCGAGAACATGAAATCGCGCCATCGTCGTGCGGGGATCTTCCGATTTCCGCGAGACGGGGCGCAGAACCCGCAAAGAGGCGAGACGATGGAAATCACTGCAGCAATGGTGAAGGAACTGCGCGAGAAGTCCGGCGCAGGCATGATGGATTGCAAGAAGGCTCTCAACGAGACCAATGGCGACATGGAAGCCGCGATCGACTGGCTGCGCGCCAAGGGCATCGCCAAGGCCGACAAGAAGTCCGGCCGCACCGCAGCTGAAGGCCTGATCGGCATCGTCAGCGGCGGCGTCAAGGCCGTTGCCGTCGAGATCAACTCCGAGACCGACTTCGTCGCCCGCAACGAGGCCTTCCAGGAACTGGTCCGCGGCGTCGCCAATGTCGCGCTGACCACCGACGGCAGCGTCGAGGCGATCTCCAAGGCGACCTATCCGGCGACCGGCAAGTCCGTCGAGGATACGATCAAGGACGCGATCGCGACGATCGGCGAGAACATGACGCTGCGCCGCTCGGCTCTCCTGACGGTCGAGGACGGCGTTGTTGCCACCTATATCCACAACGCTGCCGGCGACGGTATCGGCAAGCTCGGCGTTCTCGTCGCTCTGAAGTCGATCGGCGACAAGGAAGTGCTCTATTCGGTCGGCCGCCAGGTCGCCATGCACGTTGCTGCGACCAACCCGCTGGCCATCCGCGCCGAGGAAGTCGACGCGGCGGTCGCCGAGCGCGAACGCAACGTCTTCATCGAGCAGTCGCGCGCGTCCGGCAAGCCGGACAGCATCATCGAGAAGATGGTCGAAGGCCGCATGCGCAAGTTCTTCGAGGAAGTCGCCCTTCTGTCGCAGGCTTTCGTCATGAACCCGGAGATCACGGTCGGTCAGGCCATCAAGGACGCTGAAAAGCTCGCCGGCGCACCGATCGAAGTTACCGGTATGGCTCGCCTGCTGCTCGGCGAAGGCGTCGAGAAGGAAGAAAGCGACTTCGCAGCCGAAGTGGCTGCTGTCGCCAAGGGCTGATTTTCTTTACCCGATTTGGGAAAAGACAAGCGACTTTGGAAAAGAAACGGGGCATCGCGTGACAACGCGGTGCCCTTCGTGTATCCGGCTCACGGCGAGGCCCCGGGCGTCTCGAGCGCTGCCACGCGACCGTGCGCGCTGTCGTTGCCGCATCCGCCTCGCCGCGATGTCCAGTCCAACCACCAGGAGCGCCAATGTCCGCCAAACCGATCTACAAACGCGTTCTGCTGAAGGCCTCGGGCGAGGCGTTGATGGGCTCGCAGGGCTTCGGCATCGACGTCGCCGTCGCCGACCGCATCGCCTCCGACATCGCCGAGGCGCGCGGGATGGGGGTCGAGGTCGGCGTCGTCGTCGGTGGCGGCAACATCTTCCGCGGCGTCGCAGTGGCCTCCAAGGGCGGCGATCGCGTCACCGGCGACCACATGGGCATGCTCGCGACCGTGATCAATGCGCTGGCGCTGGCGACCTCGCTGCGCAAGCTCGACATCGACACCGTCGTCCTCTCCGCCATCGCCATGCCGGAGATCTGCGAGAGCTTCTCGCAGCGCGCCACGCTCGCCCATCTGGCGGCCGGACGCGTGGTCATCTTTGCCGGCGGCACCGGCAATCCGTTCTTCACCACCGATTCCGCCGCAGCCCTTCGCGCCGCCGAGATCGGCGCCGAGGCGATCTTCAAGGGCACGCAGGTCGACGGCATCTATTCGGCGGATCCGAAGAAATACCCCGACGCCACCCGTTTCGACCGCCTGACGCATGGCGAAGTGCTCGAAAGAGGGCTCGCCGTGATGGATATCGCAGCCGTGGCGCTCGCCCGCGAGAACGCGATCCCGATCGTCGTCTTCTCCATCCACGAGAAGGGCGGTTTTGCACAAATATTGACCGGCGGCGGTCGCGGGACCATCGTATCCGACAATTGATTCCGAAACGGCGCACAAGATCCGCCGTTTCCCTATAACGGGAGTTCCAAGCTATGAGTGAAGGTGTTGATCTGAAGGAACTGAAGCGCCGCATGGATGGTGCCGTTTCCGCGTTCAAGCACGATATCGCTTCGCTGCGCACCGGCCGCGCCTCGGCCAACGTCCTCGATCCGGTGACGGTGGAGGCCTACGGCTCGCGCATGCCGCTGAACCAGGTCGCCAACATCACGGTGCCGGAGCCGCGCATGCTGGCCGTCTCGGTCTGGGACAAGCAGATGGTCGGCGCAGTCGACCGCGCGATCCGCGAATCCAATCTCGGGTTGAACCCGATCGTCGATGGCCAGAACCTGCGCATTCCGCTGCCGGAGCTGAACGAGGAGCGCCGCCGTTCGCTCGTCAAGATCGCCCACGACTATGCCGAGAAGGGCAAGGTGGCGATCCGCCACGTGCGCCGCGACGGCATGGACGACCTGAAAAAAGCCGAGAAGGATGGCGATATCGGCCAGGACATCAGCCGCGGCCAGTCCGAAAAAGTTCAAAAGATGACGGACGACATGATTTCCGAAGTCGATCGCTTGCTTGCCGAGAAGGAAAAGGAAATCATGCAGGTCTGAGCGCAGGCTTGCCCGGTTTCCCGCTTTCGTCCACGGATCGTCGATGACCCATCATGCTGTGAAGAACATACCCGACCACGTTGCCATCATCATGGACGGCAACGGGCGCTGGGCCAATGTTCGCGGCCTGCCGCGAAGCATGGGGCACCGCAAGGGGGTGGAGGCCGTGCGCGAAGCGGTGCGTACCGCCGCCGATGCGGGCGTGTCGTACCTGACGCTCTTCGCCTTTTCTTCGGAGAACTGGAGCCGGCCGGAGAGCGAGGTCTCCGACCTCATGGGCCTGCTGAAGACCTTCATCCGTCGCGATCTCGCGACCCTGCACAAGGAAAACGTGCGGATCCGGGTCATCGGCGACCGCTCCAACCTGCGTGACGACATCCTGCCGCTGCTTCTGGAAGCGGAGGAGAAGACGCGGGACAATACCGCGATCACGCTGGTCATCGCCTTCAACTACGGCGCCCGCGACGAGATCGCCCGCGCCGTGCGTTCGATCGCGAGCGATGTGTCGATCGGGCTCCTTCATCCCGCGCAGGTCACTTCCGATCTGATCAGCGCGCGGCTGGACACGGCGGGCATTCCCGATCCGGACCTCATCATCCGCACAAGCGGCGAGGAGCGCCTGTCGAACTTCCTGCTCTGGCAGGCGGCCTATGCCGAGCTCATGTTCGTACCCGAGTTCTGGCCTGATTTTTCGCGGGCGACCTTCCTCGAGGCGCTGGCGAACTATGCCGGCCGCGAGCGGCGCTTCGGCGGCGTGTCCGCGCCGACGCTGGCAGTGGGCCCCTGATGGGCACCGAACTGCGGCTTCGCATCGTATCCGGACTGGTTCTCGCTACCGTCGTCCTCGCCGCCGCCTGGGCCGGCGGCCTGCCGTTCCGGCTGCTGTCGTCGCTGATCGCCCTTCTGGTCTATTACGAATGGTCGACGATCACGCGCCTCGCCGAGGCCGACGTGCGGGGCAATGCCTTCGGCTGGGCCGTGACCGTGGCCGTCGCCGCCATGGTGGTCTATGCCGAGGAGGAACTGGCGCTCGTCACCATCGCCGGTGCTGTAGCGTTGTCGGCGATCCATGCGGTCGCGTTTAAGCGGAGCTTCTGGCTTCCGGGCGGAATCGCCTATGCCGGGCTGACGGCCGTCTCGCTCGCCGCCATCCGCGGCGGCGACGCCACCGGCCTGATTGCCATGCTGTTCGTCTTTTCCGTCGTCTGGGCGACCGACATCCTGGCCTATTTCGTCGGCCGGGCGATCGGCGGCCCGAAGCTCGCCCCGTCGATCTCGCCGGGCAAGACATGGTCCGGTGCGATCGGAGGCACGCTCTCGGCTATCGTTGCCGGCAGTGTCCTCTATCTCGCCTTCTTCCCGTCGATCGGGCCGTGGATCCCTTTCGTCGCCTTCATCCTGTCCGTCTTCAGCCAGGTCGGGGATCTGTTCGAATCCTTCATCAAGCGCCGGTTCGGCGTCAAGGATTCGAGCCGCCTGATCCCGGGGCACGGCGGCGTCATGGACCGGGTGGACGGTCTTGTTTTCGCCTGTTTCGCGGCGTTTCTGCTGGGTCTGGCGGCAATGTTGTCGGGGCAGCAATCCGCGTCGACGGGCGCGTTTCTTCTTGGCCTTTGACGCCAGCTTTCCAGGGAGCCCATCGCAGATATGGAACTGTTGCAGCACGCGTTCGGCCTCGTCACCGGCACCATCATTCCGTTCCTGGTCGTCCTGACCCTGATCGTCTTCATCCACGAGATGGGGCACTATCTCGCCGGACGCTGGTGCGGCATCGGCATCACCGCCTTCTCCGTCGGCTTCGGTCCCGAGATCGCCGGCTTCAACGACCGCCACGGCACCCGGTGGAAGCTCTGCGCCATTCCGCTCGGCGGCTATGTCAAGTTCCACGGCGACGAGGATGCCGCCTCCACTCCGGACTACGGCAAGCTGGGCGGCCTGACGGACGCGGAGCGGTCGCGGACCTTCCTCGGTGCGGCGCTGTGGAAGCGTGCCGTGACCGTGGCGGCCGGGCCGATCGCCAACTTCATCCTTGCGATCGCGATCTTCAGCGTGACGTTTGCGACCTACGGCCGCCAGGTCGCCGATCCGGTGGTGGCGGAGGTGCGCGAATCGAGCGCTGCGGCGGCGGCCGGCATCCTGCCGGGCGACCTCCTGGTTTCCATCGACGGTTCGCCGGTGCGGACTTTCGACGACGTCCGCCGCTATGTGAGCGTGCGCCCGGAGGTGCCGATCGTCGTGACGATCCAGCGCGACGGCGAGAACCGCGACCTGCGCATGGTGCCGCAGCGGACGGAGCTTTCCGACCAGTTCGGCAACAAGATGGAGGTCGGCGTCATCGGCATCGTGACGAACGAGGCGACCGGCAATTTCCGCGTGGTGGAATACAGCCCGCTGCAGGCGGTCGGGCAGGGCGCGCTGCAGAGCTGGTACATCGTCACCGGCACCTTCGACTACCTGGCGAACGTCGTTACCGGCCGCATGAAGGCCGATCAGATCGGCGGGCCGATCCGGGTGGCGCAGGCTTCGGGGCAGATGGCGACCCTCGGTGTTGCCGCCCTGCTGCAGCTAGCGGCCGTTCTGTCTGTTTCCATTGGACTTTTGAACCTAATGCCTGTTCCGGTACTTGATGGGGGGCACCTGATGTTCTATGCGGTTGAAGCCCTTCGCGGACGGCCCGTCGGCCCGAGGACGCAGGAGATCGCCTTTCGTATCGGAATGGCGCTGATCCTGATGCTGACGGTGTTTGCGACCTGGAACGATACTTTCGGTAGGCTCGGGTAAGCCTGCGCGGGTATTTCAGGCGCTGAAGCAGGGGCGGGCAGGGGTTCCGCTAAGGTCCTGTTTACCGTGTTTGAAACCTTTAGTGGCCTATGGGCCACGGTTCGAATCGAAGTAAACAGAAATTAACGGGCGTGCTTGCTTGTATGGCAAAAGCGGTTAAAACGGCATCGTGACCGGAGTCGGGTTTTCGAGTTCGCCGCGGGACATTGAAACGAAGGTAAGTTGTGAAAATGAAAGCTGGTTCAAGATTTTTGAACGCGGTGTCTGCCGTTGCCCTTTCCACGAGCATGGTGGTGGCTGGTGGAGCAGCCGTCTCGCTCGTTGCCGTAAGTGCCGCAGAAGCTGCCGTCATCCAGCGCATCGATGTTCGCGGCGCCGATCGTGTCAGCGCTGAAACCGTTCGCTCCAATCTCACGATCCAGCCGGGCAAGACCTTCAGCAATTCCGATATCGATGCCTCCGTGCGCCGCCTGTTCGGGACCGGTTATTTCTCCGACGTCCGCATCAGCGTTTCCGGCAGCACGCTCGTCGTCGTCGTCGACGAGAACCGGCTCATCAACCAGGTCGTGTTTAACGGCAACCGCAAGATCAAGGACGACAAGCTCGCGGGCGTCGTCCGTTCGCAGTCGCTCGGTCCGTTCAGCGAGACGACGATCGAGAGCGACATTCAGTCGATCAAGGATGCCTATGCCGCGATCGGCCGCAGCGATGCGACGGTGACGACGCAGACATACGACGTCGGCAACGGCCGCGTGAACGTCGCCTTCGTCATCAACGAGGGCGACCGGACCAAGATCTCGGCGATCAACTTCGTCGGCAACAATGCCTACAGCGACGGCCGCCTGCGCTCCGTGGTCAATACCAAGAAGTCCGGCCCGCTGTCGTTCCTGTCGCGCAAGGACGTCTATGACGAAATGAAGCTACGCGCCGACGAAGAGGCGCTGCGCCAGTTCTACTTCAACCACGGCTATGCCGACTTCCAGATCGTTTCCTCGGAGGCCGTGCTTGACGAGAGCACGAACGAATACGCGATCACCTTCACCGTCGAGGAAGGCGAGCGCTACAAGTTTGGCGACATCACCGTTGAATCGACCGTCGAGGGCGTCGATGCTGAGCAGTTGAAGGGTCTCGTCGAATCGCGTGCCGGCGACGTCTACCGCGCCAACGACGTCCAGGATTCGATGTCGCAGATTTCGCGCGTGGTCGCCGCTCGCGGCTATCCCTTTGCCCGCGTCACCCCGCGTGGCAACCGCGACTTCGCCAACCACACGATCGCGGTCGACTACCTCGTCGACCAGGGCGAGCGCGCCTATGTCGAGCGCATCGAGATCCGCGGCAACACCCGCACGCGCGACTTCGTCATCCGCCGCGAATTCGACATCAGCGAAGGCGACGCCTTCAACCAGGAAGTCATCAACAGCGCCAAGCGCCGTCTGGACGCCCTCGGGTTCTTCTCGTCTGTCAACATCACGACCGCTCCGGGCAGTGCTTCCGACCGCGTCGTCCTGATCGTCGACGTTCAGGACCAGTCGACCGGTACCTTCGGCATCGGCGCCGGCTATTCGACGGGCAACGACGGCGGCTTCAAGCTCGAAGCCTCGATCGAAGAGAAGAACTTCCTCGGTCGCGGGCAGTACATCCGCATCGCCGCCGGCGGTGGCGACGATTCGCGCAACTACAGCCTGAACTTCACGGAACCCTACTTCCTCGGCTACCGGCTGGCCGCCGGCTTCGACCTGTTCCGGAACGAGGACAATTCCGAAGACTTCTACGACATCGATAACCAGGGCTTCACGCTTCGCGTCACCGCGCCGATCACCGAGGACCTGTCGACGACGCTGCGGTACAACTACACGAAGATGGACTACAGCACGAACGTCAACGAGGAAGAGGATCTGGCGAAGGCGCCGGAAGACCGCGACCTGTCGCGTCCCTATTGGGATGCCGTCGATGGCAGCCCGTGGGTCCGTTCGTCGATCTCGCACTCGATGACCTTCGATACCCTGGACGATCGCAAGATGCCGCGCGACGGCATCTACGCGACCTTTACCCAGGAATTCGCGGGTGTTGGCGGCGATTCGGACTTCTACAAGATCTACGGCAAGGCGCGTTACTTCCGTACGCTGCTCGAGGACGCGGACATCGTCGGGTCTCTGTCGGCCGGCGCCGGCTACATGACGCCGACGAGCGGCGACCTGCATGTCTTCGACCAGTTCCAGCTGAACGCCAACGACCTTCGCGGCTTCGAGAGCGGCGGTATCGGCCCGCGCATGGCGAACGGCGACGAGATCGGCGGCACGACCTACTTCACGGTTTCGGCCGAGACGAGCTTCCCGCTGCCGTTCATCGCGCGTGACGCCGGCTTCCGTGGCGCGTTCTTCGCCGATGCCGGCACGCTCTACGGCAACAAGGTCGACATCGGCGACGACGATGTCGAGGGCACCAGCATGTCCTGGCGCGCATCGCTCGGCGCCAGCCTGATCTGGTCTTCGCCGTTCGGTCCCCTGCGCGTCGACTACGCGATCCCGGTCGTGAAGGAAGACTTCGACGAAACGCAGCGGTTCAAGTTCGGCATTTCGTCGACCTTCTGATCCAAGCAGTCCAGAACTGCTGACAACGGACTGTTCTGGGGTCTATGCTGATGGAACAAAACTGGTTCTTTCCGCCGCACGACGGCGTTCGCCTGGACGATCTGGCGAACCGCCTCGGGGCGGAACTTTTCGACCCGGCTGCCGGATCCCGGCTGGTGCATAACGTTGCGCCGGTCTACCGGGCGAAGGAGGGAGACCTCTGCTACCTGCTGTCGCGCAAGACGAAGGCTGAACTCGAGACCTGCCAGGCGACCGCCATCCTGTGCGATCCGTCGCTGGCGTCGCTGGTGCCGGATCACGTTACCATCCTGCAGACGAAGCGGGCGCACATGGCTTTCGCGCTGGCAGGCGAGATCCTGCAGCCCGGCGCGATGCGCCCGGCCTTGTCCACGTCCGAGCCCGCCGGCATCTCCCCACTCGCCTATATCGATCCGACCGCGCGTCTCGAGGCGGGCGTTGTCGTGGAGCCGATGACGGTGATCGGCGCCAATGTCGAGATCGGCGAGGGCACGCAGATCGGCCCGGGGGTCACGATTGCGGCCGGTGTGCGGATCGGGCGTGACTGTACGATTTCCGCCGGCGCCCGGATCCAGTGCGCGCTGATCGGCAACCGCGTCATCCTTCACCCCGGCGCCTGCATCGGCCAGGACGGGTTCGGCTACGGTCCGGGCCCCAAGGGCGGCATGATCAAGATCGTGCAGGTCGGCCGCGTCATCATCCAGGACGATGTGGAGATCGGAGCCGGCACGACGATCGACCGGGGCACGATGGACGATACCGTAATCGGCGAGGGGACCAAGATCGACAACCAGGTGCAGATCGGCCACAACGTCCGCATCGGCCGGCATTGCGGCATCGTCAGCAAGGTCGGCATCGCCGGCAGCACGCGCATCGGCGATGGCGTGATGATCGGCGGCGCCACGGGCGTGAACGGCCACATCACCATCGGCGACGGCGTGCAGATTGCCGCGATGAGCGGCGTGGTCGCCGATATTCCCGCCGGTGAGCGCTATGGCGGGATACCGGCGCGGCCGATGCGCGATTTCCTGCGCGACGTGGCCGAGATGACGATGCGGATCAACAATAGAAAGAAGACGGGTGACAAGGAATGAGCGAGGAAAAGAGGGAGGCCCTGGGCGTCGCCGAACTGAAGGATATCCTGACGCTTTTGCCGCACCGCTATCCGTTCTTGCTGGTGGACAAGATCATCGAGATCGACGGCGACAATTCCGCGATCGGCATCAAGAACGTGACGGTCAACGAGCCGCAGTTCACCGGACACTTCCCGGACCACCCGATCATGCCCGGCGTGCTCCTGATCGAGGGCATGGCGCAGACGGCCGGCGCGATCTGCGCGCGCAAGACCGGAACCGGCACCAACCTCGTCTATTTCATGACGATCGACAATGCCCGCTTCCGCAAGCCGGTCATCCCCGGCGACCGCGTCGAGTATCATGTCGTGAAACAGAAGCAGCGCGGGAATATCTGGAAGTTTCACTGCGACGCAAAAGTTGATGGGCAACTTGTCGCCGAAGCTGATATCGGCGCGATGATCGTCAACAAGGAAGACGCCTGAACATGATTGCAGCCAGCGCCAGGATCCATCCGCTCTCCGTCGTCGAAGACGGGGCGGTGATCGGGGAGAACGTCGTCGTCGGCCCCTTCTGCCACGTGGGGCCGAATGTCGTTCTCGGCGACGAGGTCGAGCTTCTGACCCATGTCGTGGTCGCCGGACGCACGACGATCGGGCGCGGCACGCGCATCTTTCCCTCCGCCGTCATCGGTGGCGACCCGCAGAGCATCCATCATGGCGGCGAGGACACGACGCTGACCGTCGGCGAGCGCAACACGATCCGCGAAGGCGTGACGATGAACACCGGCACCGCCGGTGGCGGCGGCAAGACCGTCGTCGGCGACGACAACCTGTTCCTGGCTTATTCGCACATCGCCCACGACTGCATCCTCGGCAACAACATCATCCTGTCGAACAACGTCATGCTGGCCGGCCACGTGACGGTCGAAGATCGCGCCATTCTCGGCGGCGGTTCGGCGGTGCACCAGTTCGCGCGGGTCGGACGCCATGCCTTCGTCGGCGGCCTTTCGGCCGTGGCCTACGACGTCATCCCCTACGGCATGCTGAACGGCAATCCGGGCATCCTCGGCGGCATCAACGTCGTCGGCATGTCGCGCTCGGGCATGGACAAGGCGACGATCCATCGGGTCCGCCGGGCGTTCAAGGAAATCTTCGAGGGCGAGGCATCGATCCGCAACAATGCGGCCGCCATTCGCGAGGATTATGCGGATTGCGTTCCCGTCATGCACATCCTCGATTTCATCGCAGCGGACAGCGATCGCGCGCTCTCCTCGCCGAACCGCGGCAAGGCCTGACCGGCATGGCAGAGCGCCGGCCGGAGGGCGCAAAGCGGCTGGCCATCATCGCCGGCGGCGGGCAATTGCCGATCCACGTCGCGCGCGCCGCCAGGCTGCACGGCGAAAATCCCTTCATTCTTGCGCTTAGCAACGAGGCCGAGCAGGACTGGTCGGAATTCGACCATGCCGGCGTCGGCGTCGGCGACTATGCCGGCATCAGCCGCATCTTCTCCACCGAAGGCATTGATCGCGCGGTGCTGTCCGGCTGGGTCCGCCGTCGGCCGGAATGGCGCGACATCCGCCCGACCATCCGGACGCTGATGCAGGTGCCCGGAATCGTGCGCACGCTTTTGAACGGCGGCGACGACACGGTGCTGAAGATGGTGATCCGGCTGATCGAGGCGAACGGCGTGCGCGTCGTCGGCGCGGACGAGATCGCTCCGGAACTTCTGGCCGCCGAAGGGCCGGTCGGCGCGATCCGGCCGGACGAGGAGGCCATGCGCGATATCGCGGCCGCCTCGGCGGCTGCATTGGCGCTCGGCACACTCGATGTCGGGCAGGGGGCGGTCGCCGTCGGCGGACGGGTGATTGCCCTTGAGGGGGCGGAGGGAACCGACCTGATGCTGGAGCGGGTGGCGAGCCTGAGACAGGAAGGCCGCATCTCGCGGCGCCGCAAGGGCGTGCTGGTCAAGCTGTGCAAGCCCGAGCAGGACCGGCGCGCCGACCTGCCGTCGATCGGCGTCGACACGGTGCGGCGAGCGGCTGAGGCGGGGCTTGCGGGCATCGCCTGCGAGGCGGGCCGTTCGCTGGTGCTCGACCGGACGACACTAATCGCGGAGGCCGACCGCGCCGGCCTCTTCGTCACCGGCATCCTGCCGCGGGACGGCGGAGCGCACTCGTGACCCGCCCGCTCAAGCTCGCCATCATCGCCGGCGAGGTGTCCGGCGATCTTCTCGGCGGCGATCTCGTTGCAGCGCTGCGGCGGCAATGGCCGGGCGAGATAACCCTTTGCGGCGTCGGCGGCGAGGCGCTGCAGGCGCAGGGCCTGACATCCCTCTTCGACTATTCCGAACTGTCGATCATGGGTTTCTCGCAGGTGCTGGCGAAGCTGCCGAAGCTGCTCCGGCGGATCCGAGAGACGGCGGCGGCGATCGTTGCCGAGAAGCCGGACATGCTCGTCATCATCGACAGCCCCGATTTCACCCACCGTGTCGCCCGGCGGGTCCGCAGGCAGCTGCCGGATCTGCCGGTGGTCAACTATGTCTGCCCGAGCGTCTGGGCGTGGAAGGAGGAGCGCGCGCCCCGCATGCGCGCCTATGTCGACCACGTGCTTGCCGTGCTGCCGTTCGAGCCGGCGGTGATGCAGCGCCTGGCGGGGCCGCCGACCACCTATGTCGGCCACAGGCTCGCCGGCGATCCCGAGGTGAGGGCGGTACGGGCGGCGCAACTGCAGAAGAAGGTGCCGCCGCTCGGAAGCGGCGAACGGCGCGTCTGCCTGCTTCTTCCCGGCTCGCGGGCCGGCGAAATCACGCGGTTGCTGCCGGCCTTCAAGGATGTGATGGCCGAACTCTCCGCCGGGTCCGTACCGTTCGAGTTCCGCCTGCCGACCGTTCCCAGGCAGGAGGCACTGGTTCGCGACCTCCTGGCCGACTGGCCGGAAAAGCCGGCAGTGACAGTTTCTGCGTCTGAAAAGTGGCCGGCCTTTCGAGATGCGGACGTGGCCATCGCTGCGTCTGGAACCGTCCTGCTCGAACTGGCGCTGGCGCGGGTGCCGGTCGTCTCCTGCTACAAGGTCGACTGGATCGCGCGGCTGATGGCGAAAAAGATCAAGACCTGGACGGGGGCGCTGCCCAATCTGATCGCCGACTATGCCGTTATCCCGGAGTATCTGAACGAGGCCGTCCGCCCCGGTTGCCTCGCCCGCTGGGCCGTTCAACTCTCCCATTCCACTCTGCAGCGCCGGGCGATGGTCGAGGGCTTCGATCTCGTCCACGACCGCATGCAGGAGGTGCGCGCCCCCGGCGACAGGGCGGCCGATGTGATCCTCGCCCTTCTGAAACAGAAAAAGCCCGGCCTGTTCTGACCGGGCTTTCTTCCTGTATCCGTCGCTTCCGTCTCAGCGCTTGGAAACCGGGATGTAGTCCCGCTTCGGCTCGCCGACATAAAGCTGGCGCGGACGGCCGATGCGCTGTTCGGGATCCTCGATCATCTCGTTCCACTGGGCGATCCAGCCGACGGTGCGGGCCAGGGCGAACAGAACGGTGAACATCGTGGTCGGGAAGCCGAGCGCCTTCAGCGTGATGCCGGAGTAGAAGTCGATGTTGGGATAGAGCTTCTTCTCGATGAAGTATTCGTCCGTGAGAGCGATGCGCTCCAGTTCCATCGCGACTTCGAGCATCGGGTCGTCCTTGATGCCGAGCTCGCCCAGAACCTCGTGTGTCGTCTTCTGCATGATGCGCGCGCGGGGGTCGTAGTTCTTGTAGACGCGGTGGCCGAAGCCCATCAGGCGGAACGGATCGTTCTTGTCCTTGGCGCGGGCGACGTATTCCGGGATGTGCTCGACCGAACCGATCTCGGCCAGCATGTTGAGCGCTGCCTCGTTGGCGCCGCCATGGGCGGGGCCCCACAGGCAGGCGATGCCTGCGGCGATGCAGGCGAACGGGTTGGCGCCCGACGAGCCGGCAAGGCGGACCGTCGAGGTGGAGGCGTTCTGCTCGTGATCGGCGTGCAGGATGAAGATGCGGTCCATGGCGCGCGCCAGGACCGGATTGACGACGTATTCCTCGCAAGGCACGGCGAAGCACATGCGCAGGAAGTTCGAGGCGTAGTCGAGATCGTTCTTCGGATAAACGAAGGGCTGGCCGATATGGTACTTGTAGGCCATGGCGGCGATCGTCGGCATCTTGGCGATCATGCGCAGCGATGCAACCATGCGCTGGTGCGGATCGGTGATGTCGGTGCTGTCGTGGTAGAAGGCCGACAGCGCGCCGACGCAACCGCACATTACAGCCATCGGATGCGCATCGCGGCGGAAGCCGGTGAAGAAGCGCGACATCTGCTCGTGCACCATCGTGTGATGGGTGACGCGGTAGTCGAAGTCGTCCTTCTGGGCCTTGGTCGGCAGTTCGCCGTAGAGCAGCAGGTAGCAGACCTCGAGGAAATCGCCGTGCTCGGCCAGTTGCTCTATGGGATAGCCGCGGTGCAGCAGCACGCCTTCGTCACCGTCGATATAGGTGATCTTCGATTCACAGGAGGCCGTGGACGTGAAGCCGGGGTCATAGGTGAAAGCGCCGGTCTGCTTGTAGAGTGTGCCAATATCCATGACCGAAGGCCCGATGGTCCCCGTTCGCAGTGGCAACTCCACCGTCTTGTCACTGATCGTGACGTCCGCGCTCTTTCCCGTCATGAGGACCTCCATTGATTTATGAGGGCACTGGACGTGCCCGAACTCGGCGGTGTCGCTTTGCTAACCCATTTGCGACGCCCTGCCAAGCAAGACGAAGGGCATGGTTGTGCAATGCAAAATCCGACATTCCGGATCGCAATATCTACTCTTCCGCGCCAGTTGCAAGCAACTTATGGGTGAGGCGGAATAATTATGGAGGGCGCATTCTTTCCGGAAACGACGGTCATGCGGGCACGGAATCGGGATTGCCTTGCAAAATCGTAAGTTGCAATATCAGGGTCTCAGCCGCCGGGATCGTTCATATGGGAAGGGGGACTGCCAGCGAGGTCGAGCACCGTGTTGTAGCGCCGGAGACAGCCTCCGTGGCGGCACCGGCTGCGACCACGCTTGCCAGGGCATTTCCGACCCTTCCGACGTTTGCTTCCCGGCGAACGCTGGCCCTGCGGCTGTCCCGGAACCTCACGCTCGCAAGCGCGTCCTTCGCGACGGCCTGGCAGAGCGAGCGCGACCACGGGACGCCGTTCCTGTTCGTGCCCGTCGTGCTCGGGGCAGGGGTCTGGGCATGGTACACACTTCCCCGCGACGTGCCGCCGCTGTTGCTTGCGGCTCTGCTCGCCGCGAGCGCGACCCTCGCCGTTTGGTCCCGGCATCGCAGCGGTTTCCTTGCCGTGGCGGCGCGCGCGGCCTTCCTGTTCGTCGCCGGGATGACGCTCGCGGCCGTCGAGACGGCGCGATTGTCGACGGCGATCTTCGACCAGCCGGTGACGACGACCATCACCGGGAGGGTGCTTTCCGGCGAGGCCGACGAGCGCGGGCGGATGCGCTACCGCGTCGCCGTCATCGCCACCCGCGAACCGGCCCTGCGCCGGCCGCCGGACGTGGTCAACCTCGTGGCGCGCAGCCCGCATGCGCCGATCGCGGTCGGAGCCGGGATTTCGGGCCGCGCGCGCCTCAGCCCGCCCTCAGGCGCGGCCCTGCCGGGATTGAACGACTTCGCCTTTGACGCCTACTTCGCCGGCACCGGCGCGATCGGCTACTTCTATGGCAAACCTGCCGCGGTCGTGCTGAGCGAGGCAGCCAGTGACGTCTCGTGGCTTGCGCATGCGCGCGAGACCGTCGCGGCGTGGCGCGGCGCGCTGACGGCACGGATCCGCGACCAGATCGGCGGTGACGCGGGCGCCATCGCGGCCGCCCTCGTCACGGCCGAGCAGCGGGGGATCAGCCCGGATACGGTCGAGGCGCTGCGGCGGGCAGGGCTCGCGCATGTGCTGGCGATCTCCGGTCTGAACATGGTGCTGGCCGCCGGCACGTTTCTCGTCGGTGCGCGGCTCGCCCTGTCGCTGCTGCCGGGGGCGGCGGAACGGTACCCGATCAAGAAATTCGCAGCCGCCGGCGGGCTGGTGACCGTGACCCTCTATATCCTGATCTCCGGCGGCGCCGTATCGGCGGTCCGCTCCTGGCTGATGATCGTCGTCATGCTGGTGGCCGTGCTCTTCGACCGCACCGCCATCAGCCTGCGCAACATCGCCCTGTCGGCGATCGTGCTCCTGGCTGTCACGCCCTCTGCCGTTACCGGACCGGGTTTCCAGATGTCCTATGCGGCGACGCTCGGGCTTGTGGCCGGCTATGCGGCATGGCGGGACCGCCGCGTCTCCCGCACGGCGCCGTCCGCCCGCGGACTGCGGCTGATGCAGCATGCGTCCGGTTTTACGGTTGGGCTCCTCCTGTCGTCTGTCATCGGCGGGCTGGCGACGCTGGTCTATTCCCTCGGCCACTTTCACCGGATCCCGGCCTACGGCCTTGCCGGCAATCTGCTGGCCATGCCGGTCATCTCCTTCGTCGTCATGCCGATGGGGGTGATCGCCATGCTGCTGATGCCGCTCGGGTTCGAAGGGCTTCCGCTGGCGATCATGGGCAAAGGTATCGAAGCCATGATCGTCATGGCGAACTGGGTCTCGGGATGGGGCGGCGAGATCGTCACCGGCCGCCTTTCGCCGCTTGCCTTCGCGCTTCTGGCTGCCGGCGGGGGGCTCGCGTGCCTGTTCAGGACGCGGCTCGCCGCGCTCGCCGTCCTGCCCCTAGCCGCCGGCGTCGCCGTGGCTGCCCTTGCGCCGGCACGGCCCCCGCCGCAGTTGCTGGTCTCCGAAGACGGTGCGCTGGTGGCGCTCGTCGACGGTCGCACGGCCGCCACCAACCGCAGGCGGCCGCCCGGCTTCATCTACGACCAGTGGCGCTATGCCCTGCGCATAGAGGACCACGTCGCTCCGTCGATGCTGGATGGCGGGGAGGGCGATCGGGAAGGCCCGGCGCGGCCGACGGCCAAACGGCGAGGAGGCGCGGCCGGGCGTGCGGATGACGGACGAGCGACCCCGTCGCATGCAGCGCTGCCCCGTCCGGTCGCATCCTCCGTCTCGCAGGGAACCGGGGCGCATCGCGCCGAGACCGGCCTTGCGAAGGAGGCACTCGATGCAGCCTTTATCCTGGCTGCCGGGCAGAAGCGGTTCGTCTGCCGCCGGCAGGCGTGGTGCGTCGGCGTCACCGCTGCGGACTGGCGGGTGGTCTGGCTGGAGGATCCGGCCCATCTGGGAGCCGCGTGCGACAGTGCCGATATCGTCGTCGCCCCCCGCCATCGCCGCGAGGGCGGCTGCACCAGCGGGGCCCGGCTGATCAGCGCACACAGCCTTCGCCTCACCGGCGCCCTGGAGATGGCTCCGGCAGACGATGCCGCCGCGACGGGGCGCCGCATCATCACAACGCAGGCGGTCGTCCAGCTTTACCGCCCCTGGAACCGGCACCGCCTCTACGACTGGCGCACGGACAGTTTCCGGGATGACCGTTTCCAGGATCCGGAAGACGATGCCGAAGCTCAATGATAGCGACGAATGAGCCCGACCAGCTTGCCCTGGATCTTGACGCGGTCGGGGCCGAAAATCCGGGTCTCGTAGGCCGGGTTTGCAGCCTCCAGCGCGATCGAGGCGCCCTTGCGGCGGAAGCGCTTCAACGTCGCCTCCTCGTCGTCGACGAGGGCCACGACGATGTCGCCGGGGTTGGCGGTCCCGGCATTGCGGATGATCACCGTATCGCCGTCGAGAATGCCCGCCTCGATCATCGAATCACCCCTGACCTCCAGCGCATAGTGTTCGCCGCCGCCCAGCATTTCCGCTGGCACGGAGATATCGTGGGTGTTGTTCTGGATGGCGGAGATCGGCACGCCGGCGGCGATCCGGCCCATCACCGGGACGGCGACCGAACTCTCGGAGGCCGGAGCCTGAGGCCGTTCCGGCGCAGGCTTTTCCTTGCCGAGGCTGCCCTCGATCACCGACGGCGAGAAGCCGCGCCGCGCTTTGAGGCTCGGCGAATAGGCCTCCGGCAGCTTGATGACCTCGAGCGCGCGGGCGCGATTGGGCAGCCTGCGGATGAAGCCGCGCTCCTCGAGCGCGGTGATGAGCCGATGGATGCCGGATTTCGACGCCAGGTCGAGCGCATCCTTCATCTCGTCGAATGACGGCGGTATCCCCGTTTCCTTCATCCGCTCGTGGATGAACAGAAGCAGTTCCTGTTGCTTGCGGGTCAGCATGGCTCGTCACCCAGAATCGTGAAACAAATACGGAACAAACACTATCTGTTCCATTTGTGTTCCGCAAGTGGCTAAAATTCCGTGAAGGGCGGCAATGAATGTGGGCTGCCAAGGGTGCGGGTCGGCCTGTGTCGGATGCGACTGAACACGTTGACGGCCTGCCATGAACGGCTATAAAGCGCCGTGCCCCGGCACGGGTGCACAAGAGGGCTGATGCAGCGGGATATCGTTGCGCAGCTTGTTGGAAGAGTGTCCGAGTGGTTTAAGGAACCGGTCTTGAAAACCGGCGTGCGGGAAACCGTACCGTGGGTTCGAATCCCACCTCTTCCGCCATCTGCCGAAAAATTCATTCGTTGTCTCCCGCTTGTTCATCAGCCCCTGTCTCGGAACGTCTGTGGTGCAAACGTCCCCGGCATCCCTGATGGCTGAATAGCGAGGCGCGGGGCGGGGGTAGGCGCCCCGCCGGGATGGCAGGGCGCCCGGGAACATGGGTGTCAGTTGACCGAGTTCAGCGTCATCGACGTGCCGGTCGCTGCGATGTTGAGGCCGATCTGGCCGGTCAGGCTGACGGTCTGCAGGTGGACGGAGCCGGAGGTGCCGCCGACGAGGATATTGGCGCCGACGCCGGCGCCGACGGTCGCTTCCGCCGTGGCGCCCTGATAGACGCCGCCGAGCGAGCCTTCGTGGTAGCCTGCGGTCGGCGCGAGCACCGCCCAGACGAGGCGGCCCTGCGTGGTGAAGCCGAGGTCGACGCCGAGCTTGCGGATCTGGCCCTGGTAGTGGTCGACCGGTTCGCTGCCCATCGTGGTGACGAAGGCGCAATCGACTTCCTTGGCGGAGCCGAGCACGTAGCCGGCGCCGCCGCCGATCCGGCAGTCGAGATAGCCGATGCGGACGCCGTCGCGCGCCTCCGAGCGGGCGACCACAGGCGCTTCCGGTGCGGGCACCATGTCGGCGGCACGGGCGGCCGTCAGGCCGGACGCCGCGACTGCCGTGGTCATCACTGCAATGGCAAAGGTCTTTTTCATATGCTTTCTCCTGTTTCGGGCGCGCTCATCGACGCGCCCTCCTTCTCGTGGTCGCTCGGTTGGCCTTCAGGAACGCCTGTCCGTTGCCGAGGTTCCACAATGACGAATCCGTCGGCCCATGGGTTCGGCCTTCAATGAGGCGATTCAACGGCATAGGCAGCTTGCCCTTCCGCCATCAACAATCCTCGGATCGTTGCCGGCAAACCAGATATCGGGTGGCAGCGGTGCGTCTATCCGCGGGACTTCGAAGTGGATCGGATGGACCTTGCCGGCATGGTTCGGCCGGCCTTGAAGTAAAAGGAAGGAGAGGTGACAGGGCGCCCCTGAATTATCCCTTCATTAACCATGTGGAAATTTAGTTCTTCTGTTGCGCCGTTTCCGCGCGGGGAGAACCGCATTTTCGCCATTTTGAGGTCATGATTAATATTATGTTTTGAACGGAGCGCTATCGAGGGGGCGATCGCAGGACAGGCGATCGCGAACGGTGGCGTCAGGGACACGAGCGGCGTGGGACATATGAATTTCGGTTTCTTCTCGGCGGGCGCGCGCACTGCTTTCCGGCTCGTCGCTATTCCGGTCGTCTGCGCCGGCCTGGCGAGTTGCAACACCACGAGCGAGACGGCGAAGAAGGCGGGTCGGAGCAAGGAATATTTCGCCGAGTCCGAATACGGCGTGAAGGCCAGCCCGCGCGTCGTCCAGGAAGGGCAGGCGGTCCCCAAGGGGGGCGGACGCTATCAGGTCGGCAAGCCCTACAAGGTGCGCGGCAAGTGGTACAAGCCGCAGGAGGATCCGGGATACGACAAGGTCGGGCTCGCCTCCTGGTATGGCTCTGCCTTCCACGGCCGCAAGACGGCCAATGGCGAAATCTACGACAAGTACCATCTCTCCGCCGCCCATCCGACCTTTCCGCTGCCGAGCTATGCCCGCGTCACCAATCTCGAGAACGGCACCTCCGTCATCGTGCGGGTAAACGACCGCGGGCCCTATTCGCATGGCCGGATCATCGACGTGTCCTCCAAGACGGCGGAGATGCTGGACGTGAAGGGCAAGGGAACCGCCAAGGTGCGGGTCCAGTATGTCGGCAAGGCCCGGCTCGACGGCCACGACATGCCCTATCTGATGGCCTCCTACGTGCCGAAGGGATCGCGCGTTCCCGCGGTCGATCCGGGCGGCCAGATCGCGACCGGCGTGATGGTCGCCTCGGCGGCACCGATGGCGGACAGCCTGCCGGCGGCGGTCCCGACCTTTGCCGAGCGGGCAAGCGAGGGCGAGGCGGGTTCGGCCATGACGGCGCTGGCGGAACAGGCGCCGGCCAGTGCGGCGTTTTCCGCGATGTACGGGTTCGCCATGTTGCCGGAGATCGGCCCGATCCCCGGCGAACGTCCGGATTTCGTGCCGCGCCATGGAGACGGGGCGAGCTTTGCGGCCGCCTATGCCGAAACCCCGGCCGCCGGCGGATCTGTCGAGGCCTTCGATGCCGTCCTGCGTCAGGACGGCTCGCTCGTGCTGCTCTCCGGCAGCGACTAATACCAACCTGCAGTGATATTGACCGATTGCGTGGGACCGCCTGCGGTCATCCGGCGAGGAGCATACCGCAGAGCGATGCCTGGGCATCGGTCGAGGATTGCGACGCTGCCGGTGGCCGACAGACGGCCCACCCGGAGGGCCGGGCGCTTTTGACCTGCGGACGGCGTCGAAAATCCTCGCCGGACCGACAGGTCCGACTGCGGTTTTCTCCTGGCCGCAGGTCAAAATCGCTCCGGCGCAATCGGTCAATATCACTGCAGGTTGGTATAAATCCCGTGAGACAAACGCCCGGACGGTTGCTTGCCGAACGGATGGATGTGTAGGACTTTAGGACAAATGCCGGAGTCTCCATGTTCTTCCGATCGATCGCCGTCCTCGTCTTCTCGCTGGTCCTGACATCGACTGCCTGGTCACAGTCACAGCTCTCCGGTGCCTTCGACACCAAGGCCAGGCAGGCCTACCTGATCGATTCCGGGACGGGGACGATCCTCTTTTCGCGCAAGGAAAGCGAGCCGGTCACGTCGGCTTCGCTGGCCAAGGCGATGACGCTGGCGGTCGTCTTCAAGGCATTGCGGGCGGGCGAGATCGCGCTCGAGACGGCCTATCCCGTGTCCGAACACGCCTGGCGGACCGGCGGGGCGCCGTCGCGCACGGCGACGATGTTCGCGGCGTTGAAGTCGCAGGTTTCGGTGCAGGACCTGATCCGCGGCGTCGCCGTACAGGCCGCCAACGATGCCTGCATCATCCTGGCCGAAGGCATGGCCGGCTCGGAGGCAGCCTTTGCCGCACGGATGAACGAGGAGGCGAGGGCGCTGGGGCTTTCGCAGTCGCACTTTGCCAACGCCACCGGCCTGCCGGATCCGGGCAACAAGGTCAGCATGCAGGATCTCGTGACACTCGGGCGCCATCTGAGGGACACCTATCCGGAATACTACCGCTACTATTCCGAGCCGGAATTCGAGTGGAACAGGATCCGGCAGCGCAACCGCAACCCGCTGGTCGGCATGAACATCGGCGTCGACGGGCTGGTGCTCGGCTTTGCCGAGGACAGCGGCTACGGCCTGCTGGCATCGGTGCAACGCGACGGCCGCCGGCTGTATCTGGCGCTGGCCGGGCTTGCCAGCGAGAAGGAGCGGATCGACGAGGCCCGGCGGATGATCGACTGGGGCATGACGGCATTCGGATCGAAGACGCTCTTCAAGGCCGGCGACACGGTCGCGGAGGCCAGCGTCTACGGCGGCAACGTCCACACCGTCCCGCTGGTGACGCCCGGCGACGTCGAGGTGCTGCTGCCGGTCGACAACAAGGAGCGGCTGTCGGCGCGCGTGGTCTATGCCTGGCCGTTGCAGGCTCCGGTCGCTCCGGGCCAGCAGGTCGGCGTGCTGCGGATCTGGAACGGCGACCGCTTCCTGCGCGAGGTGCCGCTGCAGACGGCGGCAAGCGTCGAGGTCGGCACGCTCTCCAGCCGTGCGCTCGATGCGCTCCAGGAACTGCTGTTCTTCTGGCTTTGAGGCCGGCTGCGCGGACGCCGTTGCGGTGCCGCCATCCCCGCGAATGCGTTTTCGGTTTTGAGGGATATGCGCTAGTAGTGGGCGGAATCGGTCCCGAAGGGGCCGGACGATGCCGGTGCGCCGGAGTGGGAAGAGGTCGGTTTGGCCGGTTTGTTCATAACGTTCGAGGGCGGTGAGGGGGCGGGGAAGTCGACCCAGATCCGCTTGCTGGCGCAGGCGCTGCAGGAGCGCGGGCAGGAGGTGCTCGTGACCCGGGAGCCGGGAGGCTCGGCGGGCGCCGAGGCGGTCCGCCATGTCATCCTGTCGGGCGCCGCGGAGCATTTCGGCACCCGCATAGAGGCGCTGCTCTTTGCCGCCGCCCGCAGCGACCATGTCGAGGAACTGATCCGGCCGGCGCTACGCCGGGGCGGGGTCGTGCTTTGCGATCGCTTCGTCGATTCGTCGCGGGTCTACCAGGGCATCACCGGCAACCTCGAGGCGGAGTTCATCGAACGGCTGCAGCAGGTCGCCGTCAACGGCGTCATGCCGGATTGCACGCTGATCCTCGACCTGCCGGCCGCAGTCGGCCTGGAGCGGGCCCGCCGGCGTTCGGCCGGGCCGGTGGACAATGCCCCGGACCGGTTCGAGAAGGAGGAACTGGAGACGCACGAGAAGCGTCGCGAGGCCTTTCTCGATCTTGCCGAGCGCGAGCCCCTGCGGTGCCGCGTCATCGACGCTTCGCAACCGCGCGAGGACATCGCCCGCCAGATCCTTTCGATCGTCGAGCCGCTGCTGCCGTTCGGCCGGCGCAGCCGCCTTGCCCATCCGGAGGATGCGACGTGAGCACCGAGCATCCGGGCCTGCTGGACGGCGCGACGGCACCGGCGGAGCAGGCGCATCTTTTCGGCCATGCGGCGGCGGAAGCCTTCCTCGCGCAGTCCTATCGCTCCGGCAAGGGGCACCATGCGATCCTGATCGAGGGGCCGGAGGGCATCGGCAAGGCGACGCTGGCCTTCCGCTTCGCCCACCATGTCCTCACCCATCCCGACCCGCTTTCGGCCCCGGAAACGATCGCCGATCCCGATCCGCATTCGGCGCTCGGACGGCAGATCGCCTCCGGCGCCTCGCACAATCTCCTGCATCTCTCCCGGCCGGTGGATGAGAAGACGGGGCGGATGCGCGCCGCGATCACGGTGAACGAGGTGCGCCGCGCCGGAAAATTCTTCGCCCAGACCTCGGGAAGCGGCAACTGGCGGATCGTCATCGTCGATCCCGCCGACGACCTGAACCGGAACGCCGCCAATGCCATCCTCAAGATCCTGGAGGAACCACCGCGCAATGCGATGTTCCTCGTGCTCACCCATGCTCCGGGCAAGCTCCTGCCGACCATCCGTTCGCGCTGCCTGCCGCTGACCCTTGCGCCGCTTTCGGATCCGGACCTGGAGCAGGCGCTGGGCAGCCTCGGCGTCGCCCTGCCGCCGTCCCGGTCGGACCGGCTTCTTCAGGCTGCCGGCGGCAGCGTGTCGACGGCACTGAAGCTCATCAACTACGGCGGCTTCGACATCCTGGAGGCATTCCACGCGATCGTCGCCCAGGGGGGCGGCGCGCCGCGCAAGGACGTGCACAAACTCGCCGACGTTCTGGCGGCCAAGGACGGCGACACGCTCTACGACTTCTTCTGCGGGCAGGCGAACGACCATGTGGTGACGCGTGCCCGGGCTGCGGCCGTCGGCGGCGACATCGCGGCGGCCGATCGGCTGGCGCGGCTGTCCTCGGCACTCACGGAAAAGATCGCGATTGCCGCCGGCTACAATCTCGACCGCAAGCAGACGGTCATCGAGATCCTCGACGAGATCGCAGGCCAGACGGGCCACTGACGGGCGGCTGAGGTCGACCGATCATCCCTCAGGAAAAGACGAGCTTGGTGCCGACCAGGGCAAGGGTGACGGCCAGCATCGCGCTGACGATGCGGTCGGGCAGGCGAGGGGAGAGGTGGCTGCCAATCATGATGCCCGGGATGGAGCCGACCAGCAGCGTCGCCAGCATGGCCCAGTCGACCTCGCCGATGCTCCAGTAGCCGAGGCCGGCGACGAGCGTCAGGGGAACGGCATGGACGATGTCGGAGCCGACGATGTTGCGCACGTTCAGGCCCGGATAGAGCGCCAGGAGGACGGTCACGCCCAGCGCACCGGCACCGACCGAGGTCAGCGTCACCAGCACGCCCAGTGTCAGCCCGAGACAGACGGTGAGGATCGCGACAGTGGAAGGCTGCACCGGCCGCCGGTCGCGCATCAGGTGACGGATCTTCTCGATGATGCGGCGGCGGAAGATCAGAAGCACGGCCGTCAGGATCAGCATGTAGCCGAGCGCAATCGTGATGGTCGCGACCGCGGCGATGTCGTGGCGGTCGATGCCGGACACGAACCAGAGCGTCAGCGCTGCCGCCGGGAGGCTGCCCGCCGCAAGCCTGGCCACGACCTTCCAGTCGATCGTCCTGTTGCGACCATGGACGAAGGTGCCTGCGCCCTTGGTGACCGCCGCATAGAGGAGGTCCGTGCCGACGGCGGTGACGGGATGGACGCCGAAGAGAAGGACCAGAAGCGGCGTCATCAGCGATCCGCCGCCAACCCCCGTAACGCCGACCAGCAGGCCCACGAAGAAGCCTGAAACGGAGAACAGGGGATTGAACGTGCTGAAGAAGTCCAAACAGCGTTTCCTTGGGTTTTCGAGCCGAACACCTTGATCGTCGGTATCGAAACCTCACGAAACGGGTCAGTAGCGCGGCATGGTTAGAGATGGGCCGATAGGCTGTCAAGCGAGCACCATCGTCGGCCGGCACGGCTGATGGCAGGGCAGAGGTGCAAACTTGCTGTTTCCCTTCAAGGACGCATGCGCTAATAGCTGCGACAATCACAGGAATAGACAGGCCAGGCCTCGCCCATGACAGATACGTCGCCCTTCTACATCACCACGGCAATCTCCTATCCGAACGGCAAGCCGCATATCGGCCATGCCTACGAACTGATCGCGACCGACGCCGTGGCCCGATACCAGCGGCTGGACGGGCGCGACGTGTTCTTCCTGACGGGTACCGACGAGCACGGCCAGAAGATGCAGCAGACGGCGCGCAAGGAAGGCATCTCCGCCCAGGAGCTCGCCGACCGCAATACCGCCGAGTTCCAGAAGATGGCGGTGCTGCTGAACGCGTCCAACGACGACTTCATCCGCACCACCGAGAAGCGCCACCACGAGGCCTGCCAGGTGATCTGGAACCGCATGGCCGAGGCCGGCGACATCTACAAGGACAGCTATTCCGGCTGGTACTCGGTCCGCGACGAGGCCTACTACCAGGAGGGCGAGACGGAACTGCGCGACGACGGCGTTCGCTATGGGCCGCAGGGCACCCCGGTGGAGTGGGTGGAGGAGGAGAGCTATTTCTTCCGGCTGTCCAACTACCAGGACAGACTGCTGGCGCTCTACGAGGCGCAGCCGGACTTTGTCGGGCCCACCGAGCGCCGCAACGAGGTCGCCTCCTTCGTTAAGTCCGGCCTGAAGGACCTGTCGGTTTCGCGCACCACCTTCGACTGGGGCATCAAGGTGCCGAACGATCCGGCCCATATCATGTATGTCTGGGTCGACGCGCTGACCAACTACATCACCGCCACCGGCTACCTGACCGATCCGCAAGGGCCGCGCGCGAAATACTGGCCGGCCGATATCCACATGATCGGCAAGGACATCATCCGCTTCCACGCCGTCTACTGGCCGGCCTTCCTGATGTCGGCCGGACTGCCGCTGCCCAAGCGGGTCTTCGCTCATGGCTTCCTGCTCAACAAGGGCGAGAAGATGTCGAAGTCGCTCGGCAACGTCGTCGATCCGGCCAATCTCGTCGAGCATTTCGGCCTCGACCAGATCCGCTTCGTGCTGTTGCGCGAGGTGTCCTTCGGCCAGGACGGCAGCTACAGCGAGGAGGGGATCGCCACGCGCATCAATTCCGACCTCGCCAACGGCATCGGCAACCTGGCGAGCCGCTCGCTGTCGATGATCGTCAAGAACTGCGACGGCCGGATCCCGGTCTGCGGCCCGCTGACGGAGGCGGACCGGACGATGCTCGCCTCGGCCGACGCGTTGCATGCCGTCACTCGCGACGAGATGGGCAAGCTGATGATCCATCGGGCGCTGGCGGCGATCATCGCCGTCGTCTCCGAAGCCGACCGCTATTTCGCCGGCGAGGCGCCCTGGGCGCTGAAGAAGACCGATCCGGAGCGGATGGGCACGGTGCTCTACGTTACCGCCGAGGTCGTCCGCCAGATCGCGATCCTGCTGCAGCCCTTCATGCCGGCCTCTTCGGCGAAGCTGCTCGACCTCGTCGCGGCCCCGGCCGACAAGCGCGATTTCGCAGCGCTGGGCGAGGCCGGCCGTCTCGAAAGCGGCACGACGCTGGAAGCGCCGACGCCGGTCTTCCCGCGCTACGTCGCGCCGGAGGCCTGAGGGCAAGCCTGGACCTGAAAGATGCTGATCGACACCCATTGCCACCTGGACTTTCCTGACTTCGAGGCGGAGCGCGACGCGATCGTAGCCCGCGCCCATGCCGCCGGCGTCGCGCAGATGGTGACGATCTCGACAAGGGTCAGGAAATTCCCGCAGATCCTTGCAATCGCTGAAAAGTACCCGACCGTCTTCTGCTCGGTCGGCACCCATCCGCACAATGCCGACGAGGAGCTCGACGTCACCGTCGACGAATTGGTGCGCCTGTCGGAGCATCCGCGCGTGGTGGCGATCGGCGAGGCCGGCCTCGACTATTTCTACGACAACGCCCCGCGCGAGGCACAGGCCGAGGGCCTGCGCAACCACATCGCGGCGGCGCGCCTGACCGGCCTGCCGCTGGTGATCCACAGCCGCGCCGCCGACGAGGACATGGCGGCGATCCTGATGGAGGAGACGGGGAAGGGGGGCTTTCCCTTCCTGCTCCACTGCTTTTCCTCCGGTGCCGAACTCGCCCGCATCGGCGTCGAACTCGGCGGCTACGTGTCGTTCTCCGGCATCCTGACCTTTCCGAAATCGGTGGAATTGCGCGAGATCGCCAAGACCGTGCCGACCGAACGCATGCTGGTGGAGACCGACGCGCCCTATCTTGCGCCGAAGCCGTTCCGCGGCAAGCGCAACGAGCCGGCCTATGTCGCCCACACCGCCGCAGTGCTTGCCGAAACGCTCGGCCTGTCGGAGGCCGAGATCGCGGCGATCACCACCGAGAACGCGTTCCGCATCTTCTCCAAGATGCCAAGGCTCTGACATGGTCGGCTACCGGCGGCGCTTCACGATTCTCGGCTGCGGCTCTTCTCCCGGGACACCCCGCATCACCGGCGACTGGGGCGCCTGCGATCCCGACAATCCGAAGAACCGCCGGACGCGCGCAGCGCTGCTGGTCGAGCAGATCGGCCCGGAAGGAACGACGACCGTCGTCGTCGACACGGGGCCGGACTTCCGCGCACAGATGATCGCGGCGAAGGTCGCCCGCATCGATGCGGTGCTCTACACCCATCCCCATGCCGACCACATCCACGGCATCGACGACATCCGCGGCTACGTCATCCATGGCGGACAGATGCCGATCTGGGCGGACCGGCCGACGATGGAGCGCATCCGCGAGGGCTTTTCCTACTGCCTCGAGACGCCAAAGGGCGGCTTCTATCCGCCGATCGTCAGCGCCAACCTGATCGAGCCGGTCGACCGGCCAGTCGTGATCGGCGGCGCCGGGGGCGACATCCGCTTCCAGCCGCTGATGCAGGTGCACGGTGCGATCCATTCGCTTGGCTTCCGCGTCGGCGGCTTCGCCTATTGCACCGACGTCAGCGGCTTTCCGGACGAAACGGTGGCCCGGCTTTCCGATCTCGATCTCCTGGTGATCGACACCCTGCAGTACCGCCCGCATGTGAGCCATTTCTCGCTCGGCCAGGCGCTGGACTGGATTGCCCGCCTGAAGCCGCGCCGCGCCGTGCTGACGCACATGCACGTGCCGCTCGACTACGAAACAGTGATGGGCGAGACGCCGGACCACGTCGAGCCGGCCTACGACCAGATGGCGATCGAATTCGATGTCACCGAGGAAGTCGCGTCGCAGGCTAGCGGCGGGGTTTGAGCGGCGGGCAGGGCGCGCGCAGGTCATCCGACGCCCGGCCCGATGCGGCGCATCGATGCCGAATATCTAACAGGATACTTTATTTTACCGCTTTAATATGCTGATATATCTATGTTTTATGGAAAGTATCGTGCAAGGTTCTTGCGGACGCGCTCCAGCACGGTTGCTCCAGAGAGATCCGGCACAAAAGTCTGGCCGGTGATCGTCTCGTAAGCCTGGATGTAAACCTTCGACGTCTGCTCGACGAGTTCGGCGGGGATTTCCGGAATCGGGTCCTTGTAAGGATCGCAGCGCTCGGTGACCCAGGCGCGGACGAAATCCTTGTCGAAGCTCTGCGGCCGCGTGCCGGTGGCAAACGCCGTCTCGTAGCTGTCGGCGATCCAGTAGCGGCTGCTGTCCGGCGTATGGATCTCGTCGGCCAGCACGATGCGGCCGTCCTTGTCGGTGCCGAACTCGTACTTGGTGTCGACCAGGATCAGGCCGCGTTCTGCGGCGCGTGCCTGTCCGCGGGCGAAGAGTGCCAGCGCATAGGCGGAAACGGTGTCCCACTGGTCGGCGGTCAGCAGGCCCTGGGCCAGGATCTCGTCGCCGGAGAGCGGCTCGTCATGGCCGCCGTCGAAGGCCTTGCTGGTCGGCGTGATGATCGGCTGCGACAGCTTCTCGTTGTCGCGCAGGCCATCCGGCAGGCGGATGCCGTACATCTCGCGCTCGCCGTTGCGGTACTTTGTCAGCACCGAAGTACTGGTGGTTCCGGCGAGATAGCCGCGCACGACGACTTCGACCGGGAGGATGTCGAGCCGCGTGCCGACGACCACGTTGGGGTCCGGATAGGCCAGCACGTGGTTCGGGCAGATATCGGCCGTTTCCTCGAACCAGTAGCGCGCCGTCTGCGTGAGCAACTGGCCCTTGAACGGGATCGAGGTCAGGATGACGTCGAAGGCGCTGAGCCGGTCGGTCGCGATGATGATGCGGCTGCCGTCGGGCAGATCGTAGTTTTCGCGAACCTTGCCCTTGTAGCGGCCCGGCAGTTCGGGAATGAAGGCATCTGAAAGTACGCGCAGTTCGCTCATCGGCCGGGCCTCGCATGCAGGAATGATGACAGCGCTAAAGCAGGCGCAGCCCGGAAGGTCAAGACAAAGGGGGCGTTAGCGGGCTCGGTGTTATCGGCACGCCCATATTTCCCAAACGATGAAATCTGGCGCTCAATCCGTTGGTTTTCAGGCACCCGTTTCTTGGTAAAGCAAGCGATGTTTCCCAAAATGAAGACCTAAATTTCCCAATTTTGAAGACAATAAAAAACCGGACTGACGCCCGGCACAAATAAAAATCAGATTGCTCGCATTGTTTCGGGGCGACTGAAGAAGTCTTCCCCGACGTCTGATCGGCGGATGATCGGAGTGAAGTCATGCTCTGGGAGGAGTCCGCCTTTCGATTTTCGCCGGCCGAGAAGCTGTCGCAGCTCAACACCTGATATGTAGCGGTGACGGAACGCAGCGATATCGGCCTTTGATATTCGCCAATGAGGCTTCGGTTTGTCCGCTGCGAAAATTGCCAGGTACCCCTCGTCCGCCAAGGACCAAACGACGCCGTAGCTTGTCTTCAATTCGCCCGACGCGACATGCAGCGGCAAGGACTCGCCAGGTTCGGATATCGCGATTTCCGCGCTCGCCCGTTCCCTTTCGATCATGTCCTTGAATCGTCTCTTTGCGGCAGTGATGCCAACACCGTTGGCGGAAAGCCGGCGATTGATGTCTTCGAAAAACGACTTGTGGTAGAGCATTGGCAAGGCTCGGCCATTCTGGCTGCTGTTGGAGTCATTCCTAGAAACTGTGTTTACCAGGCTGACGGGTATCTCGTACTCTCTTGCCGCGGTCTTTGCCGTGTGGAACCGGCGCTCTGTGACCGGTCCGAACAGGTCATCTCCAGGGCCGAGAGGTAGCATTTCGGAAGCGACTTCACGCATGATGTTCGCAGCTTTCGCGAATTCAGGTTTGTGTAGGTCGTAAATGAATTCATACGTGAGGTCAGCGAATACCGTGAACGCATTGAAAGTCCGCCTGGGGTAGTTCCTCACAATCACGTTCTGTAGCTCGTTCCGGAACTCGTCCTCACTCGCAGCGATACGGTTAAAACCGTCATTGATCTTACCGTTGAATGGCGGTTCTTCCCCACAGCTGGAACCATCGCCTGTGTTTCGGCATGGAATAAGGACCCCGCACATGGGGTGATCGGCGTCCAAACGGGACCCCCATCTGCGATGGGGTTACAACAGCCTCCGGTTTCATCGGAGGCTTTTTATTTGGATGCTTG
>NZ_JAJNCZ010000016.1 GCF_021026345.1 Rhizobium sp. GN54
CACTCATCGCAATCAATCCCATCCGCAATCTCCCAGACGTCATTCAGACCCGGGGAGTGTGACATTCCAACTTTGCAGAAACAGGACATTCTAACTTTGCGGCTACACAAGAAGATCACATAAGTTCTATTATGGAACTCGTTTGCTTACCCCGGATCAGCGCGCATTTTCCGGTGTGGCGGCGCGGGCCTTTCACGCCCGACATCACCGCGCGCCGAACAGGTAAAGCGACGCCAGGCTGACGCCCGGGATATAGGTGATCAGCGCCAGGCACAGGACGATCACCCCGACGAGCGGCACCAGATAGGGGATCATCCGGTGCAACGAGATGTTGGCGACCGCGCAGGCAGCAAAGAGATTGACCCCGAAAGGCGGCGTGATCATGCCCATCGCGAGGTTGGTGATCATGATCATGCCGAAATGCACCGGGTCGATGCCGTAGCGCATGGCGACAGGCGCAAGGATCGGCGCGATGACGACGATCGAGGCAGACGTCTCTACGAACATGCCGATCAGGAACAGGATCAGGTTGACCGCGAGCAGGAACATGATCGGGCTGTCGAAGGTCGCCACGAGCCACTCGCTGATTGCCGCAGGGGTGCCGGCCCGTGTCAGCACGAAGGAGAAAAGCCCGGCCATCGAGATGATGAACATGATGATCGCCGACGACAGCGTCGAGCGGCGAAGGACGGACAGAAGGCCCGCGAAAGTCAGTTCGCGATAGACCGCCATGCTGACCACAAGCGCGTAGAAGACGGCGATGACGGAGGCCTCCGTCGGCGTGAAGACGCCGCCATAGATGCCGCCGAGAATGATCACCGGCATGGCGAGCGCGAAGACGGACCGGCGGAGGCTGGGCAGGAAAGCCTTGCGCTCGCTTTCGGCCGCCTCGGGCGGCTGGTGCCGGAAGCGCGACCAGACGATGACGAAGATGCCGAGCGCAACCGCGATGAGCAGGCCCGGACCGAGTCCGGCGATGAAGAGGTCGCCGACCGGCGCGCCTGCCGATACGCCATAGAGGATCATGGGGATCGACGGCGGGATGATGACGCCGAGTTCGGCGGCGGTTGCCTGCAGCGAGGCGGCAAATCCGACCGGATAGTTCTGCCTGACCATCGCCGGGATGAGGATCGCGCCGATGGCATAGGTGGTCGCGACCGAGGAACCGGAAACAGCGGCGAAGATCATGCAGACGATTATGCAGGTGACCGGCAGGCCACCGCGCGTATCGCCGACGAGGCTTTCAACGAGGTCGACCAGACGCTTCGAGATGCCGCCGGCAGCCATCAGGTTGCCCGCAACGATGAAAAACGGAATGGCGGCCAGCGGAAATTTGTCGAGCGCGATGAAGGCCTGCTGCGGGATAACCAGCAGCGGCAGGTTGGAAAAGCCGGCGGTACCGACCACGCCCGCAAGCCCGATGGCGACAGCGACGGGGACTGCTAGCCCCATCAGGACGACCATGACGGCAATCATCGAAAACAGCATGATCGTGTCCTAACCCGCGTTTTCGGTGCGGTGATCGCCGGTTTGGGCGGGATCGACGAGGTGGGCGACAAGGGCGAGCGCCGAGAGCACCGCGCCGACAGGCAGCGCCGCATAGGCATAAGAGGCAGAGATGCCGAGACCGGCGATCGTCTGGAACTGGACGCGCTGCACCAGCACGCAACCGAACCAGAAGAGGATGGCGAGCAGCGCGAGGATCGACACGGTGGAAACAAACCGCACCAGCACCCGCAAGCGTCCGGTGCTGATCTTCATCAGCAGGTCGACCGAGATCAGCGTGCCGGTGCGCATGGCGCCCGCAAGCGCCACATAGGCCATCCAGATCAGCGTCGTCTGGATCAGCGGCTCCGACCAGGAAGCCGGCGCATGCAGGACGAAGCGGGCGAGCACCTGATAGAAGCCGACGAGGCAGGCAAGCGCCAGCCCCGCCGTTCCAAACCAGACGGCCATCCGGGTGACGAGGTCTTCCACGAGAAGGAAGGCCTCACGAAAGGTCGAACCGGCAATCATTTCGTGGCGGCGATCGCGTCGAGCCGTTCCTGGCCGAAGGTCTTGGCGAACTCGGCATAGAGCCCGTCGAGCTTGCCGCGGAACGAGGCCTTGTCGACGTCGGTGACGACGGTCATGCCCTGCGACTTCAGCGTATCGAGGCCGGAGGTCAGCACCGTCTCGACTTCCTTCCGATTGCGCGCCATGGCGTTCCTCGCGGCCTCCTTGAACACGGCCTTGTCCTCGTCGCTCAGGCCGTCAAAGACCGACGGCGAAACGAGCAGCACGAGCGGCGTGAAGGCATGGTCGGTCATGCTGAGATATTTCTGCACCTCGCCGAAGCGGTTGTTGATGATGGCGCCGACCGGGTTTTCCTGCCCGTCGACGACGCCCTGCTGGAGGGCGGTGTAGACTTCCGGGATCGCCATCGGCGTCGGCAGGACGCCGAGTTCACGCCATACGGCGATGTGCATGTCGTTCTGCTGCGTGCGGATCTTCAGCCCTTCCGAATCCGCCGCCGTCTTCACGGGGCGCACATTGTTGGTGAGCTGGCGGAAGCCCATGCCGCCGAAGGCGAGGCCGACCAGCCCCTTCTTCGGCAGCTCGTCCAGGATCTGCTGGCCGATCGGACCGTTCAGCACGGCCTGCGCATGATCGAAATCCCGGAACAGGAAGGGGATGTCGAAGATCGCGAAGGACGGATCGAAATTGACGACGATCGAGGTGCTGACGACGGTCATGTCGACGGTGCCGAGCTGCACGCCCTCGATCACCTCGCGGTCGCCGCCGAGCGCGCCACCGCCCTGCAGGCGGATCTCGATGCGGCCGCCGGTCTTTTCCTTCACCTCTTCGGCGAACTGGCCCATCGCGATCGCCTCCGGTGCCTGCGCGCCGCCGACGAAGCCCAGATTGAGCGTGGTTTCGGCCTGCGCCCAGGCAAGGCCCGGCAGGCTCGCCAGCAGGATGCCGGCTGCGACAAGTGCTTTCTTCATGGTTCTCTCCTCCACTTCAATTTCCGAGCCGGCAGGCTCAGGCTTCGAGGACCCAATGGTCCGTCACGTAATCCGCAAGGCGCTCGATGTCGATCGCAATGCCGAGACCCGCCCCGTCGGGAACGGCGATCTCGCCCTTTCCATCCGGCCGGGGATCGTAGAGCCGCTCGCGCAGCGGGTTGAAACTCATATCGTATTCGAAGACAGGCGCGCCGATGCGCCCCCTGCCCGGCAACAGCGTCGCGGCATACTGCAGCGAGGCAAGGAAATTGATCGCCGAGCCCCAGACATGCGGGGCGACGGGCACGTCGAAGGCGTCGGCGAGCCCGGCCACCCTGATGCCCTCGGTGAGACCGCCGCAGATGGCGAGATCCGGCTGGACGATGTCGAGCGTGCCGGCTGCAATGAAAGGCGCAAAGGCCTGCACGCCGCAGAAGGATTCGCCGCCCGCCAGCGGCAGCGGCAGCATCTGCGCAAGACGCCGGTAGGCGTCCAGATCGTCGTGGCGCACCGGCTCCTCGAGCCAGGCGAGCTTCGCATCGGCCGCCTGATAGGCGAGCGAGACGGCGTCGCGCACGGTGGATGCCTCATTGAGGTCCGCCATCAGCATCGCATCCTCGCCGAGGATCGTGCGCGCCCGCCGGATCGCCGAAAGGTCCGACGCTTCATCGATGCCGATCCGGATCTTGACCGCGCTGAACCCCAGTTCGGCATAAAGCCCGATCGCCGCGTCGAACCCGTCGTAGCGATCATCGCCGGCCGGGAGCAGCGGGCCGCTGGCATAGGCCTTGATGGAGGAACGCAGCGCGCCTCCGAGCAATTCATGGATCGGCTTGCCGACGGTCCGGCCGTATCCGTCCCAGAGCGCGATGTCGAGCGCGCTGACGGCCATGTGAACCTGGCCGCGCCTGTCGGGCACCGCGGCCTCCAGCAGCCTGGCCTGTGCGGCGCGCGGATTGGTGATGTCCATGCCGAAGAGCTTCGGCGCGAGCATCGTCCGGATCAGTTCGCTGGCGGCCGCCGGATAGGCCCAGGTTTCGCCCCAGCCGGATATTCCGCCGGCGGTCGTGACCTTGACCAGCAGCGACGCGCGCTCGCGGAAGGTTCGCAGCGCATTGCCCGCGACTCTCGGCATGGCACACCGAAGCCCAAAGGCTTCCACCCGGACGATACGCTCACTCGACTGCAATCTGACGGCTCCCCTGCTTGCAGTCACCGGGATAGCGATTTAGTTTTCCTGCGACAAATTAGAAGTTTTCCGAATGAAAGATTAGGTAAGCAAATGAATCGGATCACGATCGCCCAGCTCGAAGCCTTGTTCTGGACGGCGACGCTGCGATCCGTCGATGCGGCGGCACGGCGCCTGAACCTCTCCCAGCCGACGATCTCGCTCAGGCTGAAGGCGCTGGAGAGCGAGATCGGCACGCCGCTCTTCGAGCGCGTCGGACGCGGCATCCGGCCGACGCTCGCCGGGCATGCGTTGATCGAGGACGTGAAGGGCGTGCTCGACGGGGTGGAGCGCATCGCGGGCCACAGGCCGGGCACCGGCGTCGGCGGCACGATCCGCGTCGGCTTCGCGGAGGGTTTCGCGATGATCTGCCTGTCGCCGATCCTGAAACGCGTCCATGCGCTCTATCCCGAACTGACACCGGAGGTCATGGTATCGACGACGGCTTTCGTCGAGCCGGACCTTCATGCCCGCAAGCTCGACCTCGCCTTCCTCGTCAACCCGGCCGAGCATGAGGATTTCACGCTTGTGCCGCTCGGCGCGCAGGAAACCGCGTGGATCGCCGCCACGAGCTTCGACCTCCCGCAGGTCGTCACTCCGCACGGCCTCGTCAGCCTGCCGGTCATCTCCAACCCGTCGGGCAGCATCAACTATCGGCAGGTGCGCGGCTGGTTCGCCAGCGCCGGCCTGACGCCGCGCCGTCTCGACATCTGCAACAGCGTCGCCATGCTCGCCCATCTTGTCGACACGGGCGTGGCGATCGGCATCTATCCGAGCAAGATGGCGGAGCAAGGTGCGAAGGAGGGACGCGTGCGGGTGCTCCGCAGCAGCCCGCCGATTGCCGATACACCGATCTTCGCCAGTTACCCGACCGACACGAGCGACGCCAATGTGCGTGCTTTCGTCAACACCGTGCGGCAGGTGCTGTCCGAGATGGACTACCTCAAGGGCGGCTGACGGCCCTTACGGCCCCTCTCCTGCCGCATCGAGAACGGCCCGCGCGCGTTCGACGACCGGGCGATCGATCATCCTGCCGTCGAGTTGCACGACGCCGCCTTTCGCCGCGCGGACGGCGGCGACGATGCGGCGCGCCCGGTCGATCTCCGCTTCGGTCGGCGCGAAGCCGCAGTTCACCGCCGCCACCTGCCGCGGATGCAGGCAGAGCTTTGCCGTGAAGCCGAGATCGCGGGCACGCGCCACATCAGCGGCGAGCGCGCCCATGTCTTCAAGGTCCACCGTGACGCCGTCGACGGGCGGCGGCAGGCCGGCATGGCGGGATGCGATGGCGATCTGAAGCCGCACTGGATCGAGGCTTGCACCGGTGCCGGGGATGCGCGCATCGAGCCCGAAATCGAGATTGCCGAAGGCGATGCGGCAGAGGCCGGGCGCGGCCGCGAGATCGTGGAGTTGCATGAGCCCCTCGACGCTTTCGACAAGCGCGATCAGGGGACGGCCCGGCAGTCGTCGGGAGACGTCGTTCAACGCGGCCACGCTGGCCTTGGGGACCATGACGACCGCTGCCGGATAGGCCGCGAGTGCCGCAAGGTCCGGGGTGAACCACGGCGTATCGGCACCGTTGATGCGCAGAACCCCGCCCCCGCCCTGCCGGAACCAGTCCGCCGCAGCCGCCCGAGCCGCCTCCTTGTCGTCCGGCCCGACAGCATCCTCCAGATCGATGATGATGCTGTCGGCACCGGATGCCGCGGCCTTTGCGACGCGGTCGGGGCGATTGCCCGGTACGAAGAGATAGCTCGCCGGCTGCCGCCGTCCGGAACGGTCCGGGTTGCCCGCCTCAGTCATCGAACCGCGCCTCCGCCCGCATGGCGAGCTCTCCCTCCGGCCCGCGCGCCCGGAGCGACAGGACGCCGTCGCTATCCGATGGTGTCGCTTCCAGACGGAACGGGCGATCGACGAAGAGCGGTGCGGTTGCCCGGAAGGTGAAACCTCGGAGCGAGGCACCGGTCCCGCAACGGGCGGCAAGACCGTGCAGCAACGTGGCGATCAACGGGCCATGCACGACGAGATCGCGATAGCCCTCCACCGTGCGGGCATAGGGCTGGTCGTAGTGGATGCGATGCCCGTTTTCCGTCAGCGCCGAGTAGCGGAAGAGGAGCACCGGGTCCGGCGTGAAGGGCTCCGACCACCGCGCGTCACCGGGAGCAAAAACCGGCGTCGCGCCCGGCGCGCCCGGAAGGGCGGCTTCGCGGAAGACGAGATCCTGTTCCTCCTCGATGCAGAGCGTCGCCCCCGAGGAGATGCGGTGGCGGACCGTCACGAAGGCGAGACGCCCCGAGCGGCCCGGCTTGGAGACGACGTCCAGGATTTCGCTTTCGCGGCTTGCCTTCGTCCCGACCGGCAGCGGCGTATGATAGGTCAGCCGCCCGCCCGCCCACATGCGGCGCGGCAGGCCGAGGTCCGGCAGGAAGCCGCCGCGCTTCGGATGGCCGTCCGGCCCCAGTTCGCTGCGCCGCGCGGCGGGATTGAAGAACATCCAGTGCCAGGCCGGTGGCAGCGCCGCACCGCCGCCCGGCACGCCGTCAAGGTCGAGTGTCGCGGCCAGCGCCGCGACACGGTCTGCCGCGATCACCGCGTGCCGGCGGTCCGTCCGGCCGATGGTGTCCCTGCCGTCCGGGGTGCTGTCCGAGGACATCGCTCTTCCTTTCATTGACTGGCGGAGACGCTACCCCGCTGCGCCGCCCTGCCATTCCAGCAGCTCGAAAATCCGCCCGACATCGCCGGCCTCGTCCAGCGACCAGACGAAATCGAAGACCTGCTGCATGCGATCCGCATCGATCAGGCCCTCGGCGCAATCGCGGAATTTTCCTTCGAGCTCCGCGTCTGACAGCGGGTTGTGCGGGCTGCCGCGATAGTTCTCGTCGGCCCAGCGCTCGAAATGGCGGCCGTCCTTCGTCGTCACCTCGATCTTCGAGCGGATGCGGTCCCAGCCCATGTCCTCGATCGACTGGTCGAACGCGGTCTCGATCCGCCGCTGCATGTCCTGCGACGCCTTTGAGGAGACAAATTCGTCGGTGAATTCCGCCTTGCCCGCTCGGCCGGCGAGGATGATCGCCGTCAGCAGGAAGGCGAAGGAGAATTTTCCCTCGAGCTCCGTCGTCGCGATGCGGAAGCGGATGGGGCCGAGCACGTTGCTGCCGGCCTTCAACGTGACGGACTGGATGTCGTCGGCGGCAAGCCCGTTCTCGCGCATCAGGAAGAGCATCGCATCCATGCTCGGATGGGTCAGCACGCCCGACGGATAGGGTTTGATCGAGACGCCGGGGCTTGCCATCGTGTGCGGCTTGCCGAAACGGTCGCGCACCAGCGCCGGCTCGCCGCCGGGACCGGCGATCGCCAGATACCCCCAGCGCCCGTCGAGCGATTCCGGATTGGCGGAGAGGCCGTGACGGGCGAGCAGCGCCGCCGTGACGCCGTTTTCCGCCGCCCGGCCGACATGCATCGGCTTGGTCATCGTGCCGAAGCCGGCGCGGATGCCCGACGCCATCGAGGCGGCAAGGCCGAGCGCCTGCGCAACGCCCGCCGCGTCGAGGCCGAGCATCTTGGCCGCAGCGGCCGCAGCCGCAAAGGTGCCGATGGTGCCGGAGGTGTGGAAGCCGCGCATGTAATGGTCCGGATTGATTGCTTCCGCCACCTTGCAGCCAACCTCGAAACGCGCCGAGAAGGCCGTCAGGAGCCGCTTGCCGTCAACCGGGCGCCCCGTCTCGGCGGCCACGAGGTCCGACATGGTTAGCGCCGCGATCAGCGGCGGCATGGTCGGGTGCATCAGCAGGCCGTAAGGGCGGCCCGGACCTTCGGCAAGCTGCGTGTCGTCCCAGTCCATCGCATGGCCAGCCGTGCCGCCCCATAGTGCTGCGAGATGGGCGGGCACCCGGCTTGCCGCCCGGCCAATCAGCCGGGCCTGCGGCGTGCCTGCAAGGCTGGCGACATAGGCCCCGAGCGGCTTCATGCCAGGCTGCTCGGTGCCGGCGAGGGCTACGGCGAGACCGTCGAGTACGCAGCGACGCGCGAGCCGGAGCGTCTCGCCGTCGAGGTCGGTATAGTCGAGGTCGGCGACGAAGCTTGCGGCCGCCTTCGTGAGGCCGGAAAGATGGGCGTGCGGATCATCGCTCGCGGCGGACGTCTTTGGGTGCTGGTTCACGGTATTCCTCCCATCGCGCTGGTCTGCGCATATCTCATCGGCTCAGCCGAATTCCCGGCGGATCGCCGCGCCGTCGGCATCGACGGCGGGCACCGCGCCGAAGGCCGGTACGCTGCCCCGCCTCAGCGCCGGCGGCGCGGGCACGGCGACCGCGCCACCATCCGTCGCAACATCGATCCGTCTCAGATGCGGATGCCCGGCCAGGTCGAGCGGCGTATTGACCATGGCATAGGCAATGCCCGCCTTGTCGAGGCGCTCGATCATCGTTTCGTGCGGCTCCGTGGCGAACACCGCAGCGATCAGCCCGTCCATCACGGCCCGGTTCTCGATCCGGCGGAAGGCGTCGCAGAAGCGCGGATCGGTGGCGAGCCCCATATTGCCCATCACACCGCCGCAGAAGGATTGCCATTCGCGCTCGTTCTGGATAGAGATCAGCACGCCGCGGCCGTCGGCGCAGGAAAAGACGCCATAGGGGGCGATCGACGGATGGCGAAGCCCCATGCGCGGCGGGTTCCTCCCTGCCCCCTCGGCCTGGAGCAGCGGCACCGCCATCCAGTCGGCCATGGCATCGAACATGGCGACGTCGATGACGGCGCCGCGGGCGGTCGAGCCCCGCTCGATCAGTGCTTCGAGGATCGCCGCATGGGCATACATGCCGGTGCCGATGTCGCAGACCGAGATGCCGACACGCGCGGCTTCCTCCGGCGTACCGGTGACGGAAGCCAACCCGCTTTCCGCCTGGATCAACAGGTCGTAGGCCTTGCGGTCACGATAGGGGCCATGGTCGCCGTAGCCGGAAATATGGCACTGGATGAGCCGCGGATTGAGCCCTGCCAGCACGTCCACGCCGAGCCCGAGGCGCGCAACGGCGCCGGGCGCGAGATTTTCCACGAAGACATCCGCCTTCAGGAGCATTGCCTTTAGCACCGCGAGGTCCTCACCATGCTTCAGATCGAGCGCGATCGACTGCTTGCCGCGGTTCAGCCAGACGAAATAGGAGGACTGGCCCTTGGCCAGCCGATCATAGTTGCGCGCGAAATCGCCTTCCGGCCGCTCGACCTTGATGACCCGCGCGCCGGCATCCGCCAGCCGCGAGGTGCAGAAAGGGGCCGCCACTGCCTGTTCCAGCGAGACCACGAGCAATCCATCGAGCGGCCCGGGCATCCTCCCGACCCTCAATAGGAACGGGGCATGCCGAGCACATGCTCGGACAGGTAGGCGAGGATGAGGTTCGTCGAGATCGGCGCCACCTGGTAGAGCCGCGTTTCGCGGAACTTGCGCTCGACATCGTATTCCTCGGCGAAACCGAAGCCGCCATGGGTCTGGAGGCAGGTGTCGGCCGCCTGCCAGGAGGCTTCGGAGGCGAGCAGCTTGGCCATGTTCGCTTCCGGCCCGCAGGGTTCGCCCCGGTCGAATTGCTCCGCCGCGCGGTAGACCATCAGCTTCGCTGCCTCTGCCGCCGCATAGGCGCGGGCGATCGGGAACTGCACGCCCTGGTTCTGGCCGATCGGCCGGCCGAAGACGATGCGCTCGTTGGCATAGCGGGTGGCGGTCTTCGTGAACCAGGCCGCATCGCCGATGCATTCGGCGGCGATCAGGATGCGCTCCGCATTCATGCCGTCGAGGATATAGCCGAAACCCTGGCCCTCCTCGCCGATCAGGCTGTCGGCCGGGATGTCCAGATTGTCGAAGAAGACCTCCGTCGTCGCATGGTTCAGCATGGCGCGGATCGGCTTGATCGAGAGCCCGTTGCCGAGCGCCGCCTTCATGTCGACGAGGAAGACCGAGAGCCCGTCGCGCTTCCTCGCCACCTTGTCCTTCGCCGTCGTGCGGGCGAGCAGGATCATCAGGTCGGAATGCTCGGCCCGCGAGGTCCAGACCTTCTGGCCGTTGATGACGTAGGTCTCGCCGCGTTTCTCCGCGAAGGTGCGGATCGACGTCGTGTCGGTTCCGGCCGTCGGCTCCGTGACGCCGAAGGCCTGGAGCCGCGTCTCGCCGCTCGCGATCCTCGGCAGCCACAGCGTCTTCTGCGCCTCGCTGCCGTGGCGCAACAGCGTGCCCATCGTGTACATCTGCGCATGGAGGGCCCCCGCATTGCATCCCTGCGCGTGGACCTCTTCCAGGATGTTGGCGGCGACCGTGATGCCCTGCCCGCTGCCGCCATACGCCTCCGGCACCAGCACGCCGAGGAAGCCGCCCTCGGTCATCGCGTTGACGAAGGCGGTCGGATAGGCCTTTTCCCGGTCGAGCGCGCGCCAGTATTCGCCCGGAAAGCCGGCACAAAGGGCGGCCACCGACTGGCGGATCTCGCGGATCGTATCGGCATCGACCATGGCTGGCTGCTCCACGTTCATCGGCTCTATCCTCTCGCCGCCGCTCAGGTGTTCGTCGCTTCGCGCATCGCCTTGATCAGCGCCGAGTTCTGCTCGAAACCGATGCCGGTTGCGTCCGGCAGGCCGACGCGGCCGTTCTCGATGCGGTTGCCGTCGGCAAAGCCGCAGAAGGGCTTGAAGACCTCCGGATAGGATTCGTTGCCGCCGAGCTTCAGGCCGGCGGCGATGTTGAGCGACAGCTGGTGTCCGCCGTGGGGAATGCAGTTGCGGCTGGAAAAGCCCTCCTTACCGATCGCCTTCAGCGTACGCAGGTATTCGACCAGCCCGTAGGAGAGCGCACAGTCGAACTGAAGCCAGTCGCGGTCCGGCCGCATGCCGCCGTAGCGCGCGAGGTTGCGGGCGTCCTGATGCGAGAACAGGTTTTCTCCCGTCGCCATCGGCCCCGGATAGACCTTCGCCAGTTCCGCCTGGATATGGTAGTCGAGCGGATCGCCGGCCTCCTCGTACCAGAAGAGATCGTAGGGCTTCATCGCCTCAGCATAGGCAAGCGCCGTTTCGAGGTCGAAGCGGCCGTTGGCGTCGACGGCGAGGTACTTGCCCTCGCCCACCACTTCCAGCACCGCCTCGATCCGGCGGATGTCCTCGTCGAGCGGCGCGCCGCCGATCTTCATCTTGACGACCTCGTAGCCCATGGCGCGATAGCGGCGCATCTCATCCTGGAGCTGGCTGTCGTCCTTGCCCGGATAGTAGTAGCCGCCGGCGGCATAGACGAAGACGGAGGTGTCGTGGCTGCCGTCGCCATAGGTGTCGGCCAGGTGCTTGTAGAGCGGCACGCCGGCGATCTTGGCGACGGCATCCCAGACCGCCATGTCGACGACGCCGACGGCGACCGAACGCTCGCCATGCCCCCCCGGCTTTTCGTTGACCATCATCGCCGCCCAGATCCTGTGCGGATCGAGATTGTCGCCGGCGTCGTTGACAAGTCTCTCCGGCTTCGCCTCGCGCAGCCGCGGCAGGAAGCGTTCATTGAGCAGCCCGCTTGCCGCATAGCGCCCGTTCGAGTTGAAGCCGTAGCCGATGACCGGCTTGCCGTCCTTCACCTGATCGGTCACGACCGCCACGACGCTCGCCGTCATCTTCGAGAAGTCGATGAAGGCGTTGCGGATGGGCGAGGAGATCGAAACCACGGCCTCGCGAATGTCGACGATCTTCATGGGTCACTTGCCTTTCGGACTGGCCGCCAAACGCACGAGCAGCGGCGGCGCGATGATGTTGGTGAGGAAGGAACGCGTAAACTGGAACCCCGCGACGATGGCGGCGGCGGCACCGAGCGCCTTGGCCGAGGCGATCATCTCGCCAAGGCCGCCGGGCGCGACGCCGAGCGCCAGCGAGACCGGCGCGACATCGACGAAGAGGCGGAGCACCGGCACGAAGCCGAAGACCATGATGAGGATCAGCCCGCCGCTGCAGATGACGGCTGCGAGCGCGGCACGCGGCACGCGCTCGAAATCCTCCTTCTTCAGCCGCGCGCCGAGCGAGAAGCCGATCAGCACCTGCGCCCCGACGATCAGCCACCAGGGCATGGTCGCGATGGAGACGTTCATCGACACCAGCGCGATGCCGACCGCCATCGGCATGATGACCCAGGGGTTCAGCACACCGAGCCGCGACGTCACCACCGAAAGCAACAGACCACCGGCGACGCAGGCGGCGAGCGCCAGCACGCTCGCCTCCGGAGCGGCGGCGGCCACAACGGCGCTGCGGTCGACACCGAAGAGAAAGGGCACCAGCACGACGATCATCACCACGCGCAGCGTGTGCACGACCATGACCACATCCGCCTGCGCGCCGGTTTCGCGCGCGAGCGACGCCATTTCCGACATGCCGGCCGGCAGCGTCGAGAGCAGCGCCGTCTTGCGGTCCACGCCGGCTATCTTCTGCAGCGGAAATGCGAGCGCGACGCCGAGCGCATTGGCGACGAAGGCGGCGGCGATCATCGCCGGCAGGAAGGACCAGAGCTCGCCGAGAATGCCGGGAGTCAGGATCGCAGCCGTCGCGCCGCCGATCAGGAGCTGGCCGAGACGGCGCGCATATTTCGTCTTGCCGCCGAGCCCGACCGTATTGGCATAGACGGCGCTGCCGGCCATCGCGCCGAGGATCCAGGCGAGCGGAACGCCCGTCAGCGACAGGAGCCAACCTGCCACGGCCGAGGTGGCGATGCCGCCGGCCAGCGTGAGGTTGGGTCCGAGGGTCATGACAGGTAGGCACCGCCGTTGACATGCAGCGTCTCGCCGGTGACGTAGCGCCCGCCCGTGCCTGCGAGATAGGCGACGGCTTCCGCCACCTCCTCCGGCCGACCGTGCCGGCCGACGAGATTCTTGCGGTTGCCGTGGTGCCTGGGTGCCGCGCCGTCATTGCCGATGCGCACCGTATCGATCAGGCCCGGCGCGACGCAGTTTACGGTGATGCCCTTTGGCGAAAGCTCGTGCGCCATCGCCTTGGTCAGGCCTACCACACCGGCCTTTGCGGTGATGACATGCGCCCGGTGCGCTGCTCCGGTATGGCCTGTCAGGCCGCCGAGATTGACGATCGCCGCCTGGTCGCTTTGTTCCAGATGCGGAAGGGCGGCCTGCGAGACGAGAAAGACGGCATCGAGCGCGACGCCCATCACCTTTCGCCAATCGGCATAGGTGATCTCGGCAAAGGCGCCTTCCGGGCGGATTGCGGCATTGTTGACGACGACGTCGAGCCTGCCGAAGGCGCCTGCCGCTTCCCGCACGACCCGTACTGCCACATCCGGGTCCGAGAGATCGCCACTGACCAGAACCGCCCGCCGCCCGAGCGCCTCGACGGCCGCTACGGTCTCGCCGCCGGCTGTCGTGTCGTTCGCCACGTGCACGACGATGTCGGCGCCACGCCCGGCCAGCGCGACGGCGATGGCCCGCCCGATGTTGCGCGAGGCGCCGGTGACGAGGGCGGCGCGGCCCTGGAGATCGCTGATCGTCATTTCGCAAGCTCCGAAATCATCTCGTGTCCGCCCTTCATCGACGCAATGGCATCGCAGGCCGCGAGCAGCGCGCTCGCGTTCCCATGTCCGCCAAAGGCGACGTTGGCGCGGAACTTCGCATCGATCTCGTCCCGCGTCAGCGGCTCCTCGACGCCGCCGCGCATGTGGCCCTGCTCCGCCTCCTCGACGCGGCCGTCCTCGTACTCGACGCGCACATGGCCGGTGAAGGCGGCGGGATAGGGATTGTCCGGGTCGATCTCGAAATCGACGACCTCGCAGAGACGCAGCAGATCCGGATCGCGGATCGCCTCCTCGGTGAAATCGCCGAGCTCGGCATGGCCGCGCACGAGGCCGAGCGCCACGCCGAAGGGCGTCGAGAACTTGGCGGCATAGGCGGTCGGCGGCTGGCGCTTGAGCTCGATCGGCTCCCAGAGGCGGTGCACGATACCTTCCGCCGTCTTGCAGACGATGCGCCTAATACCGTCCAGCGGTACGTTTCGCGCGCGCAGCTTCATGGCGACGTCGATATAGGGCTGCACCATCGTGCCGCAGGGATAGGGCTTGAAGGTGATGCCATCCATCACGAAGGTCTTGCCGAGGCCGTCGAACAGCCGTTCGGTCTTCGGCTCGATCGACGGGGCGAAGGTCTTGAAGGCGCCGTGCGTTCCCTCGAAGACCAGGCGCGGCCCGACGAAGCCCGCCTCCGCCATGGCGACGGCCCTCAGCGCCGATTGCGCCGACCAGCCGGGATGCATGCGCTTTGTCCAGCTACCGTCGCCGAGATATTCGATGATGCCCGACGCCATCGATCCGGCGATGCCGAGCGCATCGACGATGACCTTTTCCGGCGCGCCGCGGGCGACCGCGATACCGAAGGTGGCGGCAAAGGCGCCGAGCACGGCGGTCGGGTGAAAGCCCGCCTTGTGCACGGCCTTCGGCAACGTCAGCGCCAGCCGGCAGAGCACCTCGGTTCCGATAGCGATGCCAAGCATGACCCGGTCGTTGGTCAGTTGATACTTCTGCGCGGCGGCAAGAAGCGCCGGCACGATCACCACGCCGGAATGCACTGGCCCGCCCTCGAACGTGTCGTCGAAATCCTCACCATGCGCCGCCGTGCCGTTGACAAGCGCGGCACTGGAGGCGGAGACGCGTTCCGCGTGACCGACGATGATATGGTCGCCCGGTTCGGCGGCAGCCTTCGCGGCCGCGACATAGTCTGTTCCCCGCGCAGAGATGCAGAGGCCGACGATGTCGACCAGGATGTCGCGGCTCTTGGCCAGCGTCGCCGCCGGCAGGTCGCCCGGCCCGAGCGTCGCGCCCCAGGCGGCGAGGCGTTCGGAAACGGAAAGTGTGTTCGCGTCTTTCGTCATGGATCAGCTTTCAGCACTTTCGGAAAATGTCGAGGTCGGGCGGTGGCGCACGAGATCATAGATGCGCTTGGCGATCGATCCGCCGATGAAGAGGAAGGCGAGGATGAGCAGGCCGAGCGAAATCCGGTCGTCGACGAAAATCATCCAGTCGTCGCCGGAGAGCACCAGCGAGCGGCGAAAGTTGCTCTCCACCAGATAGCCAAGCACGAGGCCAAGCACTGTCGGCAGGAAGGGGAAGCGCAGCATGCGCATGAAGAACCCGAGCATGCCGGCGGCGATCATGATGCCGAGATCGAAGGCCTCGTTGTGGATCGAATAGATGCCGGAGAGGATCAGCGCGAAGATGAAGGCGTTGAGATAGGGGCGCGGCCGGTTGACGAGCCAGATGCAGACCGGAAGCATCGCCATGCCGATGAGAAGCTGGCCGATCGCCGCCGTGAAGAGGCCGGCATAGAGCCCGTAGACCACCTCGCCGGACTTCTGGAACAGCATCGGACCCGGCACGATGCCGTGAATGAGAAACCCGCCGAGCAGGATCGCCGTCGAATTGGAGCCCGGAATGCCGAAGGAAAGCAGCGGCACCAGTGCGGTTTCGGCGACCGTGTTGTTGGCGGTTTCCGGGGCGGCAATACCTTCCGGCGAACCCTTGCCGAATTCCTCCGGATGACGCGACCAGCGGCGCGCCTCGTTGTAGGACATAAAGGAGGCAATGGTGCCGCCGGCGCCCGGCATGACGCCTTCGAAAGTGCCGATGCCGTTGCCGATTATCTGCGCTGGTATGAGCCTCTTGGCGAGCGGCCAGTCGGGAAACTGGATGCGCGGCCGCGAAGTCACGCGCTCGTCCTGCTCCCGCTTGGAAGCCTGGACCAGAAGCTCGCTCATGGCGAAGAGGCCGACCATGATCATCACCGGTTCGATGCCGCCGAGAAGCTCCGCCGAGCCGAAGGTGAAGCGGGTGCCGCCGGTGACCGGATCGCTGCCGATGGTGGCGATGATCAGGCCCAGGATGGCGGCGATCAGGCCCTTGACGAGATTCTCGCCCGACAGCGTCGCGATGACCGAGAGGCCGAGGATGCCGAGGGCAAAATAGGCCATGGGCGTGAAGGCGAGCGCCACCTTCGCCAGCGGGCCGGAGAGCGTCATCAGCATGGCAAGCCCGAAGAGGCTGCCGATCACGCCGGAATAGAGCGAAATGCCGAGCGCCAGCCCCGCCTTGCCCTGCCGGTTCATCTCGTAGCCGTCGATGACGGTCGCCGCCGCTGCATTGGTGCCGGGCGTGCGGATCAGGATCGCCGGAACCGAGCCGCCATATTCGGCGCCGATATAGGTGGAGGCGAGCAGCACGATCGCGCTCGTCGGGTCGAGCGTGTAGGTGAAGGGAAGAAGCAGCGCCATCGTGATCGACGGCGAGATGCCAGGCAGCGCGCCGCCCATGATGCCCCAGGTGACGCCGATCAGGGCGGCGAGGATCACGTGCCAGTCGAAGAGGAAGGCCGCGGTGTGGGTGAGGGTTTCCATGGATCAGAACTCCGGAACCGTCAGAGGCTGAGGCTGGCGAGAAGACCGGACGGCATGCGCACGCCCAGCACGATGACGAACATCACCCAGAGGAAGATTGCGCCGAGCACCGCCACCGACAGCACGCGTCCCTTGTTGCCGGCACCGAGATAAAGCGCGGTCACAAGAAGCAGCACGGCGACGGAGATGAGATAGCCGAGCGTCTCGACAAGGAAGATGTAGCCGACGCCGATAGCGAGCAGGCCGGCAGCAAAAAGCAGCTTTCGCCCCTGCCCGTCCCATTCGCCTTTTTCATCCGTCGTAGCGCCCGCCACGGCCATGCGCCGCGAGACAATCGCCTGGATCGTCAGGATTGCGCCGAGGCCGATCAGCAGCCAGCCATAAACGCGCGGCAGGCCGCCCGGACCCATGCTGTCGTCGAGCGCACTGGTGCGCAACTGATAGGCGAAGAAGAGATAGACGGCACCGATTGCGATGGACGCGACACCGCCGACGAAGTCCCGGGTTAGCATGACAGCCTCACATGGAAGACGCGGCTTCGGAGAAGGGCGAAGAACGAACGCGGCACGGTCCGAAAGCCGCGCCGTGCTCAGGGGAGGACCTTTGTTATTCGATAACGCCGGTCTTCTTCAGGAAGTCCGCCGTTTCCGTGCCGAAGGTCTCGATGAACGTGACATAGTCGACATGGGGCATGAATTCGGCGCGGAGATTGGCGCCCTCATAGGCTTCCTTGTATTTCGGGTCGGCGAGCACCTTCTGCGTCGCCGCTTCCCAGGCGGCGACCACGTCGTCCGGCAAGCCCTTCGGCCCCGCCAGCCCACGGAACTTGCGCACGACCACGTCGTAGCCGGATTCCTTGACGGTCGGGAGATCCGGGAACGCGTCGAGGCGCTGGTCGCTGAAGGTGGCGAGCAGCCGGAGCTCACCGGCCTCGATCTGCGACTGGATTTCCTGCACTTCGCCGACACCGATCTGAAGCGTGCCGTTCAGCACGTTGATCATCATGTCGCCACCGCCTTCATGCGTGACCACCGCCGCGTTGACCCCGGATGCCGCCTTCAGCTGTTCCAGCGCCTGGCGCTCGAGCGACGCCGGGTTGGCCGCACCCCACTGGCCGCGGCCGTCGCGGGCGTACTGGATGACATCCTCCAGCGTCTTGAACTCGCTCTTCGCCGATGTGTAGATCACCTCGGGGTCGATGAAGAAGTTCACCAGCGGCTCGAGGTCGGTATACTTGTATTCCGGTTCGGAGAGCAGCGACGTGTAGATGAAGGTCGGCGTCGTCGCGTAGAAGATCGAGCCGTCGGCAGGCGCCTGCGCAAGCTGCGCCATCGCCTTGGCGCCCGAACCGCCGCTGATATTTTCCACGATGACGTTGGCGCCGAGATAGGGCGACAGGTATCGCGACAGTTCGCGCAGGAAGACGTCGCTGCCGCCGCCGGGGCTGGAATGGGTGACGAGCGTCACCGTATCGACGGGGTATTCCTGGGCCTGAGCGACCGCAAGCCCGCCTGCCAGGACAGCAGCAGCGGCGGCGGAGACGAAATACAGCTTGTGCATTGGTAAATCCTCCCAGATTGTGGCCGAACCCCCCGCTCGGCTCGTTTGATCATGTCTTTCGGCTTTTCGGCGCTTTCCGGCAGTCCAGTCGGGGCAAGCCTATGCCCCCATATTGTCAAGTGTCAACAATTTTATCACGGGATCGAACGTGGCAATCCCCTCCTCAGTCGAGAGCCACGCGCGTATCGCGGAACGCGTCCTGGTCGAGCGTCAGGCCGAGACCCGGACGGTTGGGAATCTCGATGAAACCGTTCTTCGGCTTCGGCGCATCGGTGAAGAGCGTTTCGCCGACGGCCACCATTCCGAGGTGCCATTCGACGATCCAGCCGTTCATCATGCCGGCCAGGAGATGCATGTTGAAAAGCGGCCAGCCGCCGCCATTGGCGATCGGCATGTTGTAGATCTGGGCGAGATGCGCGATCTTGCGGGCCTCGGTGTAGCCACCGCAATAGGTGACGTTCGGCTGCAGAATGTCGAGCGACTGGTGCTCGATGAACTCCCGCATGCGCCAGCGATGTCCTTCCATCTGGCCGGCGGCCAGGGGTATCCTGGTCGAGCGGCGGAGGTCGGCGAGCGCCCGCGCATCGTTCTGCGTCAGCGGTTCCTCGAACCAGGTGATGCCGCAGTCCTCGATCTCCCGGCAGAGATATTTCGCCTCGACCGGGTTGAAGAGATAGTTCGCGTCAATCATCAGGTCGATATCGTCGCCGACTGCGTCGCGAATCGCCTTGACCCGCCGCGCATCCTCACGCCAGCCGCCCTTGTCGACCGCGACGACCGATTTCAACGCCAGGAAACCATTGGAAACATGAAGTTTCGCGGCCTCGCCGAGCAGGTCAATGTCATATTGCGGAAAACCGAATGTGACGTAGCAGGGCACCTTGTCGCGCGCGCCGCCGAGCATCGCGGCGATCGAGCGGCCTTCCGCCTTGCCGATGATGTCCCAGAGCGCGATGTCGAGGCAGGAGAGCGCCATGGAAATGGTGCCGCTCATGGCGCGCGGGTTGAGCTTCTGCCAGACCCGCTGGTGGATCTTCTCCAGATCGCGTACGTCCATACCCTTGACGCAGGGAAGCACGTGCTTTTCGAGCGCGACGATGACGGCACGCGACAGGAAATGGCCCGTCAGCCCGTAGCCGACGATGCCCTCGTCGGTCTCCACCTGGCAGAAGACGAAATGGGTCTGTTCCTCGCGGCCGTAGCCTTGAACGCGCCCCTGGAGCAGCGGAATTTCGATCGAGAAACCGTGCAGGCTGGCTCTGATGTCCTGAATGATCATGAAAGCGCCCTCCCCGCGCCGTGGAGCAATCGAGGGCATTGTCTAGCGCACTTCATTATTGTAGACAATCTACAAAATGGGAGGTTTCGCGAATGAATGCTGCTAAAATGCCGACGCTCACCCAAAACGCCACATTGATGGAGGGGTTCCGCCGAGAGACAGTCAAGACGTTCGGCGCCGAGATCGAAGTCGCCGTCGCCGGCAGCGGCCCGCCGCTCCTCCTGATCCACGGCAATCCGCTGACGCTCGTGAGCTGGCACAAGATCGCGCCGGCGCTCGCCAAGACCTTCACGGTCATCGCGCCGGATCTGCGCGGCTATGGCGACAGCTCGAAGCCGGACGGCGGCGACGACCATGCGGCCTATACGTTCCGCGCCATGGGCGAGGACAATTTCGAAGTGATGGATCATTTCGGCTTTGATCGCTTCCAGGTTGCCGGCCACGATCGCGGCGCGCGCGTCGGCTTCCGCATGGCGCTCGACCGGCCGGAGCGCGTCGAACGGCTGGCCGCCCTCGACATCGTGCCGACGCATCACGTCCTGACCAACGTCACGCTCGGCTGGGGGCTGGAGAGCTATCACTGGTTCTTCATGGCGCAGAAGGCGCCCTTCCCCGAGCGACTGATCTGCGCCGACCTCGACTATTACATCCACTACAAGCTGAACAAGAAGGGCGTCGGGCTGGAGATCTTCACGCCCGAAGCCATGGCCGAATATGTCCGCTGCACCACGGCCGAACAGATCCATGCCGTCTGCGAGGACTATCGCGCAACGGTAACGCTCGACCTCGCCATGGACACGGCCGACCACGGCAAGCGCCGGATCGGATGCCCGGTCATGGTGATCTGGGGCACCAACAGCCATTGCGGCCGCCATTTCAGGCCAGTCGAGGCCTGGAGCGAATGGGCCGACAATGTCAGCGGCTTCGGCATTCCGACCGGACACTACCCGGCGGAGCATCGCCCGGACATCGTCTATCCGCTGTTCTGGGATTTCTTCACCGGCCGCAAGCCGCATTGGAGCGACGCACCATGACGGCGCCGATCGTCCCGGTCGGGGAAGCGCGGCGGCGGTTGCACGACAGAAGCGAAATTGCGCTGCTCGACGTCCGGGAGGCCGGGCAGTTCGGCGAGGCGCATCCGCTTTTCGCAACGCCCTACCCCTATTCCCGGCTGGAACTTCTCGCGCCCCGACTTGTGCCGCGACGGACGGTGAGAGTGATGCTTCTCGACGCCGGAGACGGCTTGGCAGAGCGCGCCGCGATGCGGCTCGAAGCCCTCGGTTACACGGATGTCAGCGTCATCGCCGGCGGCATGCCGGCCTGGGCGGCGGCCGGATTTCCCGTCTACAAGGGCGTCAACGTGCCGTCGAAGACGCTCGGCGAACTGGCGGAGCAGATTTGGCAGCCGTCGATGATCACGCCCGAACAGCTTGCCCACTGGAAGGCCGAGGGACGCGACTTCCGCTTCTTCGATGCGCGCCCGGCCGACGAATATGCCAAGATGCGGGTACCGGGCGCCGCCTGCCTGCCGAACGGCGAACTCGCGCACCGCCTGCCCGTCGCAGCCGCTGCAGACACGCCCGTCGTCATCACCTGCGCCGGCCGCACGCGCGGTATCATCGGCGCCATCGGCGCCAAGCTTGCTGGCCATGGAGGGCCTGTCCTCGCGCTGGAAAACGGCACGCAGGGCTGGGCACTGGCCGGTGGAAGGCTGGAGCGCGGCAACAGGGCCGCGGACTTACCGACGCTCTCGCTCGCCGACGCCGAACATACGCGCGCCGCGGCTCAGTCCCTGATAGAGCGCTTCAGCCTCGATACGGTCAATGCGGCCGGGATCGACGGCTTCCTCGCCGACGACGCGACGACTACCTATCTGCTTGACGTGCGCTCCACCGCCGAGGCCGCAGCCGATCCGATCCCCGGCGCCGTACATGCCCTGTCGGGCCAGCTCGTGCAGGCGACCGACCAGTGGGTTGCGGTGCGCCATGCGCGGCTCGTTCTCCTCGACGACCTCGGCCTGCGCGCGGGGCTTGCCGCCTTCTGGCTGCGGCAGCTAGGCTACCGTCCCTATGTGGCGATCATCGACGACGCCATGCGCCAACAGCGGCAAAGAGACACGGCCGCGATACCGGCGCCACCACCCGCCCTGCCGTCGATCGAGCCCGATGAAGCCCTTTGGCGGGTCGCCGAGGACAAGGCGGTCTTCGTCGACTTTCGCGGATCGCTCGCCTATCGCGAAAACCATGTCGATGGGGCAATCTGGCTCGTGCGACCGAAGGCCGATGCCGTCGCCGGCGCCATCGGTGGTCGGGCGGCGCTGCTGATCGCCGATGACCGGCTCGCTGCCGAACTAGCGGCCGGTGACCTGCGCGAAACGGGATCCCACGCCGTGCATCTGGTGGACGGTGGCCACAAGGCCCTGGTCGAAGCCGGCGCGCGCACCGTCGCAACTCCGGACACGCCGTCGGACGCGGAGGCCATCGACCATCTTTTCTTCGTCCACGACCGCCATGACGGCAACCTGGAGTCCTCGCGGCGCTACCTTGCCTGGGAAACCGGGCTGATCGACCAGCTTGATGACGTCGAGCGCGCGGAATACCGGCTCGACCGTCCCTGACCGGAAACGCAACGGGCCGGCAACTGCCGGCCCGTTCTTGTTCGTTCGGTTTTCTGGAAACGCTAGCTGGACTGCACCGCAGAAAGCGCTTCTTCCTTTGCCCGGCGCCGCTTGGAGATGAGCTGCAGCAGGATGGAACCAAGCATCAGTGCAAAGATCACCAGCGCCCAGGGTCGATCCAGGCCGTAGCCGATGAAGTCGCCGCCGCTGATCTGGTTCGTCCTGAGCAGATTGCCTTCCAGCAGGCTGCCGAGCAGCAACCCGACCACGGCCGCCGCCACCGGATAGCCGTAGCGCACCATCGCCCAGCCGAGCACCGAGAAGACCCAGAGCGTGATCGGCCCGGCGGAACTACCCTCGATGGCATAGGCGCCGTAAGTCGAGACGACGAGGACGCTCGGGATCAGGAAGCGCAGCGGGACCCGGACGACATAACCCGCCACATAGACGAAGCCGAGGCCTACGACGAAGAGCAGGATAGCCTGCGCGAAGTTGGAGAAGATGACTGCATAGACGATGTCCTTGTTGTGGGCGATGAAGCTTGGCCCGCCGACGATATTGTGCATCGCGAAGGCCGCAAGCAGGATCGCCGTCGCACCACCGCCGGGAATGCCAAGCGCCAGCATCGTTGCCATCGCGCCGCCCTCGGAGGAGGAATTCGCCGCCTCGGCCGCGATAACGCCCTTCGGATTGCCCTGCCCGAAGGTGTCGCCATCGGCGGCGTTGCGCTTCGTCTCCGAATAGGACAGCAGGTTGGAAATCGACGAGCCGACGCCTGGTATGGCCCCGATGATCACGCCGATCAGCGATCCGCGGAAGATGATTGTCGGGTGGCTGAAGGTCTGCCGCACCCCGCCAAGAATTTTGGCGAAACTGATCTTGCGCGACCCTTCGTCATCGATCAGGTAGGTCGTATTGATGAGCCCGATCAACTGGCTGGCCGCCAGCAGCCCCATCATCGCGGGGATCTGGGGCACGCCATCGAGAAGCCAAGGAATGCCGATCGTGCCCCGAACGAAACCGGCGGTGTTCATGCCGACCGTTCCGAGCAAGACACCGAAGGTGCCGGCGAGAAGGCCGCGGCTCATATGCGTGCCGGCAAGAGAGCCGAGCAGCAACATGCCCCAGACGGCCACGGCAAACATTTCGAGCGGCCCGAGTTTCAGGACGACGCCCGAAATCGGCACGATCAGTATGAAGAGAATGACATAGCTTGCAAGGCAGCCGACGACCGAGGAGGCAAGCGCAATGCCCAGTGCCTCGTTGTGCAGCCCCTTGCGGGCCATCGGATAGCCGTCAAAGGTGGTGGCGACGGCCGAGGACGTGCCGGGAATGCCCATCAGCACGGCCGGGACCGATCCACCGAAGCCGGCGCCGGTATAGATTGCGGTCAGGAAGACGATGGCCGGCAGGAACTCCATGTAGAGCGTCGCCGGCAGGGCGAACGCCATGGCCATGGTGATCGATATGCCCGGCATTGCACCAAAAATCAGCCCGATCGCCAACCCCGGAAGCAGATAGAGCCAGGCGTTGATGTCGGACGACAACAGTGCGAAGGCTCCGAAAACAGAATTCAGTTCGATCACGATGCCTCGCTCAAAGAAATGTCAGAGGGAAAGGGAAAGGCGTGATGGTTCCATATCCGTATATGAGGAACACGGTGAAGATCGCACTGAACAGCAGATTGACCCACCATCGCTTTTCGCCGCAGACCGCTAGCCCAACCACCATGAAGATGAAGGTCGCAATATCGAAACCGACCACTTCCAGCGAGAAGGCAAGACCTGCGAGGGCGGCGATCAGGATGAAGACGCGAATGAGGTCGGCCCGCGTCTCGCTGTTGATTTCGGCCTCTTCGGTCGAATCGGCCCGCGGAAAGATGCCCGGCAGCACAAGGGCGGCAAGCACAAGCGCGAGGATCGCGGCCGGCTGTACCAGCAGCAGATTGTTCGTGCGCAGCGACACGCCACGCGCGTCCAGGAGATAGGCGGTGACGACACAGACGATGACGGTCAGCAGGATGAGGTGACCCCATACTATTTTGCGACCTGATTTGGTGCTCATGGATACGATCTCCGTGGTTCGGGAGTGTCCGCGTTGGCGGACACTCCCGAAACGTTGCCAGCCGACTAGTTACCCTTCAGCAGATCGATATACTGCTCCATCACTTTCGCGGTGCGGGCGAGCATCTTGTTCGACTCCTCAGGACCGTACCAGTCGGTGGCGAGTTGCTGGTTCTTCAGCGCCTCGATCGCCGCCGGATTCTGCGAGGCGGCGGCGATGGCGTTCACAAGCGTCTTGAATATTTCGGGGTTCGACGTCTGCATCGAGCCGTGCAGGCCCCAGCCCCGCTGAGAACCGACCACGAAATCGGCATCGGAGCCGAGAACGTCGGTCACGATCGCGCCGTCCCAATTGTCGCGCTTGCGGGTGTCGAAGGTCATCAGCGGACGGACCTGCTCCTTGAGTGGCAGGAAGCCTTCGCCGCCAACGAAGCCGACGTCGACGACACCGCCGGCAACCGCGTTGCGGGCCGGGCCGCCGCCGTCATAGGTGACGACGCGTACGGCATTGGCGTCGATCTGGTTCGCTGCGCACAAGATGTTGAAATTCACGAGGTCGGCCGATGCCGGCTGGAGACCGACCGAAAGGCTGCCAGGATCGGCCTTGAGGCGGGCAATGGCGTCGTCGACCGACTTGACGTCGGAACCGGCGTTGGTCGCCATCAGCGTGTAATCTTGCGACGGTAGGTTGACCATATAGAAGTCTTCCAGCTTGAAGGAAGCATCCTGCGTCAGAATATTGAGCGGCAGATAGGGCGCAGCAGACGTGCAGAGGATGGTGTAGCCGTCGTCCGGCTGCTGCAGGAAGAAGGTGTGTCCGAGCAGCGCGCCCGCGCCACCGCGGTTGACGATCGTCAGCGGCTGACCGAGCTTTTCTTGCAGGAACGGTGCGAAGGCCCGTGCCAGGCGGTCGTTGTAGCCGCCGGTGTCGAAAGGCACCACGATGTTGATCGGCCGGTCCGGATAGGCGCCCTGCGCGCGCAGGATCGATGGCATGCCGAGCGCGGCGATGGCGGCGCCACCTCCGGCGATCTTCAGTATGTTACGGCGTGAAAGTTGCGTTTTCATGCGTTCTCCTCCCGAGCTTTTCGTTGCTCTCTCCCGTTTCGGCCCGGACCATGTCCTTCTCCTCGAGCCGAGCGAAAAGCTAAGAGTGAATTGGTAAACTGTCAACAATAATGCAAATCTGCGCAAGAAAAGCTGAAGAGTCCGGCGGGATGGCCGGCATTTGGCATCACATATTACGGATTAGCTGACAGTCCGGACGGCTTCTCATGCCAACGAGTTCCATTTCTTCTGGTCTCTTCAAAATCTGTTGACAATCTACAACGAGTAACGTTTTGTGCTGGCGAGATGGCAGCGCGTCACGCGGCGCGGCGCCATGAGCACAAGAAACAAAGCCACATGTCGGGAGGAAATAGATCTATGACCGCTGCCGCCAAAGTTCCAAGCGAAGCCACGGGCCTGACCCGCGAAGTGGCGGAATTCGTTCACGGCATACGGCAGGGCGACCTCCCGGCGGTCGTCGTGGAAAACGGCAAGAAGTCGATCCTTGACGGCCTCGGCCTCGCCCTGTCCGGCTCCGTCGCGAAATCAGGCGAATATGTCCGCCATCACCTCGACGATATCGGTGCGGTCAACGGTACGGCTACCGTCATCGGCACGGATCGCAAGGTCCCGCCGCGTTTCGCGGCCTTTGCGAACGGTGTCGGCATCCACGCGGACGATTATGACGACACGCAGCTCGCGGTCGCCAAGGACCGGGTCTACGGCCTTCTGACGCATCCGACCGCGCCGGCCCTGCCCTCGGCGCTCGCCATGGGCGAGACGCTGGGCGCCAGCGGCGCGGATGTCATGCTGGCCTACCACATCGGCGTCGAGGTCGAATGCAAGATCGCCGAGGCGATCAATCCGCGCCACTACCAGACCGGTTTCCACGCGACTGCCACCTGCGGCACCTATGCGTCGGCCGCCGCCGCCGGCCGCCTGATGGGGCTGAACGTCGAGCAGTTGCTGCGCGCCCTTTCCATCGCCGGCAGCCAGTCTGCCGGTCTGCGCGAAAACTTTGGCACGATGACAAAGCCCTTCCATGCCGGCCGCTCCTCGGAGAGCGGCGTGGCCGCCGCGCAGTTCGCCTCCTATGGCTGGACGGCCGCGCCGACGATCCTCGAAGCCCCCCGCGGCTTCTTCTCGGCCGCCGGCGGCGGCTATGACGAAAACGCGATCAGCGGCAAGCTCGGCAATCCCTGGACCTTCGACAGCCCCGGCATCTCCATCAAGCCGCATCCGTCGGGCTCGCTCACCCATCCGGGAATGACCGAGATGCTTCGCCTCATCAAGGAAAACGGCATCAAGGCGTCCGACGTCGAGCACGTGCGCATCGGCACGAACCACAACATGCCGAACGCGCTGATCCATCATCGTCCGCAGAATGAGTTGCAGGCGAAATTCTCCATGCAGTTTTGCATGGCGATCCTTCTCCTGGAAGGCCGCGCCGGGCTCAACGAATTCACCGACGAGGTGGTGCTACGCGACGACGTCAAGGCGATGATCGCCAAGGTGGACTTCGTCGTCGACGAGCGCGCCGAGGCCGCCGGCTATCACCTGATGACCACCTATATCGACATCAAGCTGAAAGACGGCCGGACGATCTCCGGCATGGCGGATTTCGGCAAGGGCAGCCCGGCCAACCCGATGAGCTACGACGAGGTCGCGACGAAGTTCCTCGAATGCGCCGAATTCGCGCGGTGGGACATGGGCAGGGCCCGCGAGGTGGTCGGCATGGTGGCCGAGTTCGAGAAGCTTGCGGACATCCGCAAGCTGATGGCGCTGGTCAGCAACTGAGGCCGCACCCGGATTCCCGTGATGGATGACAAGCCTCGATCAGCAACGCTCGGGCAAACGGGCACGCAACCGGACGCGGCGGTGCGCCATCGCCAGCCGCGCTGGTGGCTGACGCTTGCGCTCACCTATGCCATCGCGGCGGTGGCGGGCTTTGCGGCGAAGGCTGTCAACATGCCGCTGCCCTTCATGCTCGGCCCGTTCTTCGTCATGGCGGCGCTCTCGATCTTCGGCTTCCGGTCCGCGCTGGTTCCAATGGGCCGCGAGCTCGGCCAGGTCGCGATCGGGGTTGCAGTCGGCATGCGTTTCACGCCGGCGGTGCTCGCCGCCATGACCAGCCTCTTGCCGGCCATGATGCTCGGTACGATCTATGTCGTCATATTCACGATGGCCGCAGCATTTCTCTTCAAACCGCTAGCGAAGGTGGACGACGTCACCGCCTTCTTCGCGACCGCCGCCGGCGGCGTCGCCGACATGGCGACGGTCGCGAAGGACTATGGCGGAGCGGCCGGATCGGTCGCAGTGGTGCATGCCATGCGCGTTTCCGGCGTGGTGGCGCTCGTGCCTTTCCTCGTCGTTCTCTTCGGAGAGCCGGGCAATGCGCCGGACGCGGCGGCCGTTGGGTCACACTGGCTGCTGGTGATCGTCTCGCTGGCGCTCGGCTACCTGATGGCGCGGCTTCTCAAGCCAACACCGTTGCCCAATCCCTGGCTCGTCGGGCCGATCTTCATGGGCATCATCATTGGCGTGCTCGGGCTCTACTCCGTAAAGATTCCGCCTCTGCTGATCAGCATTGCGCAGATCATGCTCGGCACCTGGCTCGGCTGCCAGTTTAAGCGCGACCTTTTGGCGGCGCTGCCACGCGTGACCTTCGCGGCCCTCGTCATATCGCTCTTCATGATCGGCTGTGCGGCGGCGGGCGCCGTCGTGCTGACGTTCGCGACCGGTCTTCCCTATCCGACGAGCTTCCTGTCGTTGGCGCCGGCCGCCGTCACGGAAATGGTTGTGACGGCCCAGGTCATGCATCTCGAGGCGGAGGTAGTTACGGCCTTCCATGTGATGCGCATCGCCGTCGTCTCGTCGACGGTGCTCATCGTCTTCAAATTCTATCTTCGATTGAGGGGAGGCTCCATTGGACCTGGGGTATAGGGGGCGACGCGCGCTGATCGTCGGCGGTAGCTACGGTATCGGCAAGGCCTCAGCCGCCATCATGGGCGCGGAGGGCGCCGACGTACTGATCGCCTCACGCAGTGCAGACAATCTCAACGAGGCGGCTGACGACATCGCGGCATCAGGCGCCGCCCGGCCGGCGACGCTCGTCTGCGACGTCACGGAACCGGGCGCCGGAGAGACGCTGGCTGCTGCGGCGATGGAGCGTTGGGGTGCGCTGGACCTGCTTTTAACCGCCGTCGGCGGCAGCATCCGCTCCTCCTTTGAGGACCTGACGGACGAGGACTGGCTCGCCAACTACACCTTCAACATCCTGTCGACCGTGCGCGCCATCCGCGCCCTGCTGCCGGCGCTGGAAAAGGGCGAGAACCCGGCGATCGTGACGCTCGGCGCCGCGGCCTCGAAGATGCCCTACCAGCACCAGATCGTCTCCAACGTTCATAAGGCCGGCCTTCTCGGCCTGACCAAGACGCTCGCCGCCGAACTTGCCGACCGAAAGATCCGCGTCAATTGCGTGGCGCCTGGCCGCACGCTGACGCCACTCTGGACCAAGCGCGCCGACAAGATGGCCGGCGAACAGGGCCGGACGCGCGACGACATCCTCGGCGATTTCTCGAAGGACATTCCGCTCGGCCGCTTCGCAAGCCCCGACGAGGTGGCGAGTATGGTGGTGTGGCTCGCAAGCCCCCGCGCCAGCTACGTCACCGGCCAGACAGTCAACGTGGACGGCGGCATAGCCCGCGGTCTTCTGTAAGTTACAAGGAGAATGAAATGAGTCAGCACCAGGCAACCGCCCCCGGCATTCCCAAGGTGACGGAAATCCTCGCCGACTGGGTCGTCACCATCAAGGGCAGCGACATCGCGCCCGACGTTCGCCGAGAGGGGCTGCGGACCTTCGTCAACTGGGTCGGCTGCGCGGTCGGCGGTGCAAGCCACGAGACGGTCGACCGAGCACTGGCCGCCGTGGCGCCCTTCTCGGGCAAGCCAACCTCCACCGTTCTGGGCCGCAGCGAGAAGCTCGACGCGCTGCATGCGGCGCTCGTCAATGGCATCACCTCGCATGTGCTGGACTATGACGACACCCACCTGAAGACGATCATCCATCCGGCAGGCCCGGTTGCCTCGGCACTGCTGGCGCTGGCGGAAGTGCGCCCCGTTTCCGGCTACGACCTTCTGACGGCGCTGATCGTCGGCGTCGAGGTCGAGTGCCGTATCGGCAACTCCGTCTATCCGCATCACTACGACCGGGGCTGGCACATCACCGGGACGGCCGGCGTCTTCGGGGCGGCGGCTGCCGTCGGCAAGGCGATCGGCCTCGATGCGCAGCAGATGCGCTGGGCCTTCGGCCTGGCCGCCACCCAGTCCTCGGGTCTCAGAGAAATGTTCGGCACGATGACCAAGAGCTTCCACCCCGGCCGCGCCGCGCAGAACGGCATGTTCGCAGCCTTGCTCGCCGAAGCGAACTTCGACAGCACGGAACGCGCCATCGAGGCGCCGCGCGGCTTCGCCAACGTCATGTCCGACAAGCAGGACTATTCCGAAATCCTCGACGACCTCGGCACGCGCTGGGAAGCGGCGCTGAACAGCTACAAACCGTTTGCTTGCGGCATCGTCATCCATCCAACCATCGACGGCTGCATCCAGCTTCGCGACGAACTCGGCGACGAGAAAGTGCGCCGCATCCGCTCGGTCGAACTGACCGCCCACCCGCTGGTGCTGGAACTGACCGGCAAGACCACACCGAAGACCGGGCTCGAGGGCAAGTTCTCGGTCTACCATGCGGCCGCGGCTGCCCTTCTCAAGGGCGACGGCGCACCGACCGCCTTCACCGACGAGATCGTCAACGATCCCGAGATCATCGCGCTTCGTGACCGCACCAAAGCCACCGCCGACCGGAACTGCCACGAGGCCTCCGTCGACATCCTCGTCACCTTCGACGACGGCTCGACGGTCTCCAAGCGTGTCGAGCGCGCGATCGGTTCCAAGGACGTGCCGCTCACCGACGCGCAGATCGACCACAAGTTCACGGTCCAGTCGGCGCTCGTGGTCGGCGACGCGGTGACGAAACAGCTCCTCGATACGTCGTGGAAGCTCGAAGAACTCAAGGACGCCGCCGACGTCGCGCGCGCCAGCGTTCCCGGATCCACCTCCAAGACGGCAGCAGCGGAATGAACCAGATGATGAAGAAGACCTCGCTCAGAATCGGTATCCTTGAAGGCGACGACATCGGCCACGAGGTCGTGCCGGCCTCCGTCCGGATCGCCAAGGCCGCGGCGGCCGCAACCGGCATGGCCATCGAATGGGTCGAGGTGCCGATCGGCCGGCGCGCGCTCGACACGCATGGCCACACCATGCCCGAAGGCACGCTGGAGACGCTCGGAACGCTCGACGGCTTCATCCTCGGCCCGATCGGACATCGCGAATATCCGAAGGTGCCGGAGGCGATCAATCCGCATCCGATCCTGCGCAAGCGCTTCGACCTTTTCGCCAATGTGCGCCCGACGCGATCCTTCCCGGGCATCGGCTGCCTGCACGACGACATCGACATGGTGATCGTGCGCGAGAACAACGAGGGCTTCCAGCCGGACCGCAACGTCGTCATGGGCTCCGGCGAGTTCCGCCCGACGCATGACGTGACGATCTCGGTCCGAGTCATCACCGTCGAGGGCTCCTCCAAGGTGGCGCGCGCCGCCTTCGAGATCGCCCGGTCGCGGCGCAAGAAGTTGACATTGGTGCACAAGAACACCGTCTACAAGCTCGGCTGCGGCATGTTCGTCGACAGTTGCTACGAGGTCGCCAAGGACTTCCCCGACGTCGAGGTGAACGAGGTGATCGTCGACACGATGGCGATGCGGCTTGTGCGTGACCCGCAGAGCTTCGACACGGTCGTCACCACCAACATGTTCGGCGACATCCTGACCGACGAGGCGGCTGGCCTTGTCGGCGGCCTCGGCATGGCGCCGGGGCTCTGCATCGGCCGCGGCTCGATCGCGATGGCGCAGGCGACGCACGGCTCCGCCCCCGACATCGCCGGCAAAGGCATCGCCAATCCATTCGCGATGATCGAATCGACGCGCATGCTCTTCGACTGGATGGGACACCACCACAAGATCGATGCGGCGCTCGAGATGTCGCGCATCATGAAGGCCGGCATCGATGCGGCGCTCGCCGACCCTGCGACGCGCACACCCGATATCCGCGGCACCGGCACGCAGGCGGATATGGTCGCCGGCATCCTCCACGGCATGGAGGCAGCCCATGCGAAGGCATAGGATCGCCGCGATCGGCGGCGACGGCGTCGGCCCGGAAGTGATCGAGGCTGGGCTTTCGGTCCTCTCGGATCTCGCCGGGCGCGAAGGCTTCACGCTCGACGTCACCCGCTTCGACTGGGGCTCGGATTATTACCGCCGCACCGGACGCATGATGCCGGCGGACGGGGTAGAGCAGTTGAAGGGATTCGACGCCATCTATTTCGGCGCCGTCGGCGATCCCGATATTCCCGACCACATCACGCTCTGGGATCTCCGGCTCGCCATCTGCCAGGGTCTCGACCAGTATGCCAACGTGCGCCCGACCAAGCTGATCGGGGGCATGCGCGGGCCGCTGCGGCCGGAACTCGGCGAAGCGATCGACTGGGTGATCGTGCGCGAGAACTCGGAAGGCGAATATGCCGGCATCGGCGGGCGGACCCATGCAGGGCTGCCGATCGAGCTTGCCATGGACGTCGCGGTCTTCACGCGTGCCGGCGTCGAGCGCATCTGCCGCTTTGCCTGCGAGACCGCCATGGCGCGGCCCCGCAAGCGGCTGACCGTCGTCACCAAATCCAACGCCCAGCGTCACGGCATGGTGCTCTGGGACGAGGCCTGCCGCGACGTGCTCAAGGGCTTTCCGGAGCTCGATGTCGACTGGAAGTTGGTCGATGCCATGGCCGCCCTGATGGTGACCAGGCCCGGCAATTTCGACACGATCCTCGCCAGCAACCTGCATGCCGACATTCTCTCCGACCTCGCCTCGGCACTGACCGGAAGCCTCGGCAACGGCGCGACCGGCAATGTCGATCCGTCCGGAACGCACCCGTCGATGTACGAGCCGATCCACGGCTCCGCCTTCGACATCATGGGCAAGGGCATCGCCAACCCGATCGGCGCCTTCTGGACCGGCGCGATGATGCTGGAACGGCTCGGCGAGGCGACAGCGGCAGAAAAACTGATGAACGCCATTGAGACGGTCAGCCGGTCGGGACCGCACACGCCCGACCTCGGCGGACAGGCCGATACGCGTGCGGTCACCGCCGCCATCCTGGATGCGACAAGACGAGGCCGCCAATAGCAGTTGCAGCTTACATTCCCATTGTTTATTGCCTACAATAGCAATCGAATTCAATGGAACGCGCCATGTATCATCAGGAACCGAAGGTGCAGCAGAACGATCTCACCGTGTTGAGAACGTCGTCGCTGACCGGTGTCATCGAGCGCGAGCTTGAGCACCTCATCCTGACCGGCGAACTGAAACCCGGCGAGCGCCTTAACGAGATCCAGCTCTCAACCCATTTCGGCACCAGCCGCGGACCGCTGCGCGAGGCGACGCGCAGCCTGCAGGCCAAGGGCCTCGTCGAGAGCATCCGCAACCGCGGCGTCTTCGTGCGCTCGGTTTCGCCGAAGGAGGCACTGGAAATCTACGACGTGCGTGCAGCGATCTTCGGCCTTGCCGGACGGCTGCTCGCCGATCTCGTCAACGACCAGATGTTAACCCGGCTCAATGCCTTCCTCGACCAGATGGACGAGATCGCCGCCAGCAAGAACTTCGATGACTACTACCCCGTCAACCTCGCTTTTCATGACTATCTCGTCACCTCGACCGGCAACGGGACGCTCGTCAGGGAATACAAGGGCTTCGTCAACAAGCTGCATCTGGCTCGCGCACGCGGCCTCGTCCAGGCGGGCGGGCTCTCGGTCTCCAACCGCGAGCACCGCGAGATGGTCGACGCACTTGCCTCCGGCAACCGCGAACGCGCCCAGGAAGCCTTCTTCCGCCACGTCGAGCGCTCGAAGATCCGTTTTCGCTCGACACTCGATGGCGAAACGGACGTCTGACGCCTGAGCGTGAGCCTTGGTGCAGGGATCGTTAAGCGTGGTGGAGCTGGGCCAGCCCGATAACTGGTCTCTGCTACGATGCCTTTCAAGCACAACGCGTCTTGCCGCCATCGTGTCGGCAAGATGAAGTTCAAGGTGACGAACTGGCGGGATACGAGACAGGCCTTCGTCGGCGTGGCAGCCTTACACTTTGGATGACGCCCGTGGCACTGTTGTCCTGGCCGGTGCCGAAGCGCACTACACGCGGTGGCCAGCCGTGCTATTCCGATCTGGCGATCGAGAGCGCCGAACAAGCGGCCAGGTGATCGCATCCCGGAGAAAGGGCCCGCCCACGTCCTGATCGATAGCACAGGGCTGCAGGATGCCGGCGACGCTTCACAGGTGGAGCCGCTACTCGACCAGATCGACATGCCGATCGGGCAGTTCACGGCCGATGGAGCCTATGGCGGTGAGCCAACCTACGACGCCGTCGTCACGCACAGCGCCGATGCTGCGGTGGTCATCCCGCCGCGCGCCAATGCGTTGGAACGCCAGCACGACGATCCCACCATTCAACGAAACCAACATATCGCCACGATCATCGCCGATGGCCGGATGAAGCGGCAGGCCGCGACCGGCTACGGCAAACACTCTCTGGTCGAGACCGCCATCGGTCGTTACAAATCGATCCTCGGCCGCCGGCTGCGGGCACGCCATTCGCGGCACAGCAGACGGAAGTCGCCCTTGGCTGCGCCGCCCTCAGTCAAATGCTGGCCTGCGCACGCCCGAAATCCGTCCGCTGCAAGACGGCTTCCGCGTAGCTCGGGACATCAAAGGGGGGAAATCCGACCTTTCACCGATCGATGCACCAGCGCCAATTGCGCCCCCATGCTAAACAGCAATGGGGGCCACCTCGAAGCAAACGCCGATAGCGATAACCCGCAATCACGCGGCCTGTTTCTCTCCGAGTTTTCCGGCCTCGACGAGGGCCGAGACGATAACGCCGGCGACAAGTGCCCAGAAGGGTGCACTTATGCCGAGAAGCGAGATGTTCGACATGGCGACGGCAAGCGCCACGAAGGCGCCGGTCTGGTTACTGAGCGACTTGCCGAAGGCGTTCTGGAAGGCCGACAGAAGCACGCTGATCATGGCGAGGCCGGCTACCGTACCGATGAGAGCGGATGGCAGGCTGAGAACGACAGGAACGGCGGCGCCGGCGATCAGGCCGAAGGCGGCGAAGAGCACGCCGTTGACGACCGTCGCGGCATAGCGCCCCTCCTTGTTCTCGCCAGCCTGTTCGGACGAGCATATCGCCGTCATCGGGCCAGCGATATTGGCATTATGGCCGCCAAGGAAGCCTGCCACAACGCCACCGATTCCGGAAATGATCGTCATCGCGTTGACGGGCGGCCGATAGCCTTCGGCCATCAGCACGCCGGTCGCCTGCGCGTTCTCGGCACCGATCACGAGAAGGGCGAGCGGGATGGCGATCGCGAAGAAGGCATCGACGGAGAACACCGGTATCGTGAACTCCGGTGCCGCGAAGGCGATGTTGGCTACGCCGCCCCCAACCGCACCGGTCGCAAGCGCCGCGATCAGGCCGGCGACGAGGGCAGCCAGCACTGGCGGAATGGTTTTGGTCAGCCGCATCGATGCGAAGAAAGCGAGGATCGCCGCGCCTGCAATCAGCGGTGACGTGCCGAGTGCCGTGACCGTTCCGATCGCGAAACGGATCAACGCACCGGCGATCATCGCCATGACGATCGGCATCGGCAGCCAGCGCATAACCTTGCCGATGAGCCCGGTGACGCCGAGCAGCAGAACCAGCAGCCCCGCAAGGATGAAGGCGCCCACCGCTTCGTTGAACGGGATGGTCGCAAGCGAGCCGGCAACGAGGGCAGCACCGGGGATCGAATAAGCACCGTTGATCGGCTGCTTGTAATAGAGCGCGAGCAGCAGGCTGATGAGTCCGCCGAGCACGTATATCGCAAAGAGCCAGGCGACGGTCTGCCCGTTGGTCAAACGACCTGCCTCGGCCGCACCGATGACGATGAGGGCCGGGCCGGAGCAGCCGAAGATTGCGGCGACGAGCCCGGCGCTCATCGTCTTGATGCCGAGATGTTTCGGCAGATCGCGCAGACCCGACGCAAGGCCGGGTCCCCTTTCGACAAGACTTCTTTCCTGTATTTTCTGGTCGATTGTTGCCATGTTCGTTCCTCCCGAAGCGGATACGAGGCCGCTCCCTCCTCGTGGAAATGAAGCCAGGTTCCCGCCCGGCCGGTTCAGCGTCCGACGAAGGTCGGCGCGCGTTTTTCGTGGAAGGCGACCACGCCCTCGCGGAAGTCTTCCGATGTCCGAAGTCGGCTGTAGCAATGGCCTTCGAGCTCGATGGCCGTCGAAAGCAGTGCGTCGTCGGTATCGTTCAAGAGCTTTTTCGCCGTGCGCTGGGCGAGCGGCGAGAAGCCGGTCAGTTCCTCGACAAGCGCATCGACGGCCTTTTCCAGATCGGCATCCGCAACGACCTCCGAGGCGATCCCCCAGTCGTAGGCTTCCTGACCGGAGATCCGCTTCGAGCGCATGACGATGTTCTTGGTGCGGGTGACGCCGACCATCTTCTGCAGGCGGGCCGAGCCGCCGGAGCCTGGGATCTGGCCGAGCTTCTGCTCGGGCAGAGCGTAGCGCGTGGTGTCGGTCGCGATGCGAAAGTCGCAGGCAAGCGACAGTTCGAAGCCGACGCCAAAGCAATAGCCGCGGTTGGCAGCGATGACAGGCTTGGAGCAACGGGCCGGTGCGGCGATGTTCCAGGCGAGGTGCGAAACGTGTTCCGGGCTTGCCTCGAGGAAGCCCTTGATATTGCCGCCGGACGAGAAGTGCCCACCCTTGCCCGCAATAACGATGACGCGCACGCGATCGTCCTCATCGAGGGCCTCGAAGACGAGGCGCAACTGGTCGCGAGCCAGCATTGACACGACGTTGTAAGGCGGATGGTCGAGCGTGATGTCGGCGCGCTGCCGGGCCGCGTCGATTGTTACGGTGAAGCCATCAAGCTCGGCGAGGCGCGGGTCCTTGAATGCAGCGTGTTCGGCCATGGAAAGTCCTTTCGTTGGTCTGTCGGCGTTTCTGCCGCTCACTGGTGTTCGGGAATGCGTTCTTCGATGTACTCGCCGGCAACCAGAAGGCGGCGCAGCAACTTGCCGACGGGGGATTTCGGGATCGCCTCGACGAAGACGAAGCGGCGGGGGCGGCGGAAATTAGCAAGACCGGAATCGCGGCAATGACGGTCGAGATCCTCGGCCGTGACATCCCCTCGCCGCTTGACGAAGGCGACGACGATCTTCCCCCAGCGCTCGTCGGGGAGGCCGACGACAGCGACCTCGGCGACGCCTTCGTGCAGCGATAGGCAGCTTTCCACCTCGACCGGCGAAACGTTCTCGCCACCTGTAATGATCATGTCGTCGGCCCGGCCGGTGACGAAGAGATCACCATCCCTGTCGACTAAGCCGGTGTCGCCGGTGAAGTACCAGCCGCCGTGCAGGGCCTTGGCGTCCGCATCGGGCCGGTTCCAGTAGCCCTCGAAGGCCTCGTCGCTCTTCATCAGCGCGATGATCTCACCTTCCTCGCCGACGGCCGCCCGCTCGTCCGGATTGCGGCTGCCCAGCTTCACCACTCGGATCATCTGGTTGATGCCAGCGCGGCCGGCAGAACCGGGTTTCGCGGCCGCCGACTGCTCGATCGTGAAGGTGTAGATTTCCGAGGAACCATAGTGGTTGACGAAAAGTTCCGGCCGGAAGGTCTGGTCCAGCCGCCTCAGCAATCCGTCGGTCATCGAGGCGCCGGCATAGCCGAGCTTGCTGACGGATGCGATGCGCTCGGGCGAAAAAGCCTCGTGGCGCACGAGGTCGTGGTAGAGCGTCGGCACCAGATAAAGATTGGTGATCTTCTCCTTCTCGATCAGGTCGAGCGCCTTCGCCACGTCGAAGCGTGGCAAGCAGACGAAGGTGCCGCCGATCAGCGAGGATGCGATCAGTGAGCGCACGCCCATCGTGTGATAGAGCGGCATGACGCCGAGCGTGCGTTCGCCATGCCGATAGAGATTCTGCGCCACATGGGCGACGGCGCCGGCGCGTTCGGCCTGGTGGCGGCGCGGCACACCCTTCGGCTTCGACGTCGTGCCGGACGTATAGAGCATCAGCGACCAGTCCGCAGCGTCGGCGACAGGCATCGCATCGGCGGCTCTGCCCTCCATGATGCCGGCGAGCGCATCGGCGGAGAATTGCGGCAAGTCCTGCGCGAGGCGTGACAGGCGCACAGCCTCTTCCGTCGAGGCCTCGTGGAACACGGCCTTCGCGTCGGCATCGGCGATGCCGAAGTCGATTTCGTCGGCCTTCGCCCGCCAGTTGAGCGGCGTGACGATCAGGCCGAGAAACTGGCAGGCCCAATGCAGCGAAGCATTCTCCCAGCGGTTCTGCATGGCGGTCAGCACATGGTCTCCCCGCTTCAAGCCGGTCTCGCCGAGGGCTGCGGCAAGCGCCGAAACCTTGTCATACCAGGCGCGATAGCTCAGTCGCATCTCCCCGTCGACGATCGCGAGCGCGTCCGGGTCGCGCTCGACGCTTGCGAGGAAGCTTGTTCCAAGGTCAAGCATTCGGTATCTCCTCCTTCCGTTGTTCCTCCGCGGCGGAGAGCGCCGCTTCGACGATGGTCGCGTAGCCGGTGCACCGGCAGAGATGGCCGGAGAGGTGCTCGCGAATGTCTTCCATGCCCGCGTCTGGCTGCTCGCGCAAAAGGGCGTCGAGCGACATCAGGATGCCGGGAGTACAGAAGCCGCATTGCAGGCCATAGTGGCGGCGAAAGGCCGCCTGAAGCGGGGAAAGCTCGGCCGGGTCGGGCGAAAGCGCTTCCACGGTCCGCACATCGCTGCCACGCACCTGCTGGGCGAGCGTCAGGCAGGCACGTGCCGGCTTTCCGTCGATTTGCACGGTGCAGGCGCCGCACACGCCGTGTTCGCAGCCAACATGGGTGCCGGTCAATCCGATCTCGTGGCGCAGCAGGTCCGAGAGCAACATGCGGTTTTCGGCTTGTGCGCGGACGTTCCGGCCGTTCAGTGTGAAATCGACCACATGCCTCTGGGCGGCGTTCATGCGCGGCATCGGCTTGCCTCCTTGAGGGTCTCGCAGCCGAGATTGCGGACCAGTTCGCGCCGGTAGCGGGCGCTTGCGTGAATGTCGTCGCGGGCGTTCAGCGACCAGGCGATGTCGTTGATGGCATCGTTGAACTGGTCGTCATCAAGACCCGGCAACGGAAAGACGCGCGGCCGGTCATCGACCCCGGCAATGCCGAGCCGCAATCCGCTGTCGTCGGCGACGGCAGCACAGGCGACGATGGCGAAATCGCCATGCCGGCGGCCAATCTCGCGGAAGGCATAACCAGTGCCGGGTCGGGCCTTCGGGAAATGCACGGCTTCGATCATCTCGCCCTCTGCGAGATCGGTCGCCATCATACCGATGAAGAAATCGTCCGCCGCGACCTTGCGCTTCTGCTTGCGGCTGCGCAGACCGACGGTGCCGCCGAGCGTCACCAGAGAAAGCGGCAACTCGGCGCTTGGGTCGGCATGGGCGACCGAGCCACAGACCGTGCCGCGTGCCCGTGTCTGCACGTGGCCGAGCCAGGGGAAAGCGGCGGCCAGAAGCGGCAGGTCGCGCGAAAGGTTTGGCCAGGCTTCCAGTTCGGCCTGCCGCACACCCGCGCCGACGACGATTTCGTCGCCTGACGTTTCGATCTGACGTAGCGGCGCGAGCCGCATTATGTCGACGAGCAGGGCGGGACGGGCGAGCCGCATGTTGAGCATCGGCACCAGCGACTGTCCGCCGGCGATCACGCGAGCCTCACTGCCGCCCTCCGCGAGCGCAGCCAAAGTTTCCTCTAGCGTTTCCGGACACAGGAAATCGAAGGATGCGGGCTTCATCGGCGCCTCCCGAAAAGTGACGAGAGTTGCTGGATGAGGCCGGCGGCAGCACTGGGACGCACGCCGCCGCCCGCATGACGAGCGAGCGCCTGGAAGAACTGGCCGATCACCACGCGCGCCGCACCGTCGAGAAGGCGCCCGCCGACCGAGGCGACTTTGCCGCTGATCGCCGCCTCGTAGCGATATTCGATGCGGGTGCCGTTCGCGGTTTCGGTCAGTGTCACGCGGCCTGTGCCGCGGCCGGAGCCGAGCGCTCCCTCCGTACCGCCAGAGAGCGTGACCGCTTCCGGTGCGACCATGTCGGATAGGCGGATGTCGGCGCGATATCGGCCCTTGACCGGACCGATGCCGAGCGTGACCTCGGCTCGAAAATGCGTGTCGGAAACCTTTCGGACCTCGTGTGCCCCGGGAATAATCGCCTTCAGCGTGTTCGGGTCGAGCAGCATCGTCCAGACGGAATCGCGGGTGGCAACGACATCGGCCGAGCCTGCGCCGGTCAGTAGACGCTCGCCCGAAGCCCCGGTCGCGACCGGTGCCGGACCCTGAGGCTTCGACGGCGGGCATTCCTCGCCATAGAGCCATTCGCTGACCCGACTCGGCGACAGCGGCAGTCGGATGTCCTCGACCCCGAGCGCATCGGCGACGGCGTTCGCGATGCAGACCGGCGTCGACATGCAATTGCCCTCGCCGACGCCCTTTGCGCCAAGTGGCGTAAACGGCGATGGCGTCTCCTGATGGAGGATCAGCGGCTCTGGCGTCTCCATCACGGTCGGGATCAGGTAGTCGGCGAGCGTGCCCGTCAGGAAACTGCCATCGCTGCCATAGGCGTATTCCTCATAGAGCGCTGCGCCGACCGCCTGGGCGAAGCCGCCGCGGACCTGGCCATCGACCATGCCGGGATGCAGGATGCGGCCGCAGTCGTGCATCGTCACATAGCGGTCGATACGCACCTGACCGGTCGTCCGGTTGATCTCCACGCCGCAGAAGTCGAAGATGAAGCCGTGACAGAGCGACGAGTTGATGCCGTCTGTTGCCGTCGGTGCCTGAAGCTCGTCCGGCGTCCAGAAGACCGTTTCGCGGATCGTCTGGCCGGTGCCCTCGGGCAGGGTGTCGGGCGCCCAGTGACTTGCGGCCGCCACGCGCCCGAAGGAAACGGCATTGTCCGGATTTTCGCGATCGAAGAGCTTTCCGGCGCGAAAGGATATGCGGTCGGCGGTGACGTTGAGCTGACTGGCGGCAATAGCCGCGAGGCGCGCCCGGATTCGGTCGGCCGCAAGTGCCGCAGCGCCGGCGACGGCGGGCGCGAAACGGCTTGCATAGTTGCCAGAGGCAATAGACCAGGCGTCGCGCGCCGTGTCGAGTTCTGTGTTGACGCGCACGGACGCCAGGGGAAGTCCGAGCCGCTCGGCGACCACCTGCGCCAGAACGGTGCGGTGGCCCTGACCCTGCGGCACCGAAGCGACCTTGACTGTGACCGAGCCGAGCGGATCGATGGCGACCGTCGCGACAGCCTGTGCGCCGTTCTTCGGGCCCGCCTTCGCCCGTTCCTCCGGCGTAAGGACCGTCGTAATGTAGCCCATGTTGGAGACGCTCGGCTCGATCACCGTCGCATAGCCGATGCCGTAGAGCCGCCCTTCTGCGCGCGCGCTGTCCCGTCGTTGCCGCAGCGCCTCGAGGCCGCCTTCCGCACAGGCGCGATCAAGCGCTGTCTGGTAGTCGCCCGAGTCGAGTAGCCCGCCGGTCGCGGTGCGATAGGGGAAGGCGTCGGCCGGCACGAGGTTGCGGCGAATGATATCGAGCCGGTCGAGGCCGAGTTCGTCGGCGACCTTGTGGATGAGCCGCTCGAGCGCGAAATAGATTTGCGGTCCGCCGAAGCCGCGATTCAGCCCGGTCGGCGTCTTGTTGGTCAGCACGACACGGTTGCGGATGGCGACGTTTTCGATCGCATAGGCGCCGGTCATGTTGCCGTGCATGCGGTAGAGCGTCGCCGGTTCCGGCGCACGCAGGTGGGCGCCGCAATCTTCCAGTTGATCCCAGCAGAGCGCGGTGATGCGACCGTCGGCGGCAACGGCCGCCTCCAGAGTCGTGACGCGGTTGGTTGCCGAGACGGACGCCGTCAGGTGTTCGAGCCGGTCCTCGATCCATTTCACCGGCCGTCCGGCGACGCGGGCGGCGACGGCGGCGAGGATGACATAGGGAAACACGCCCTGCTTGATGCCAAAGGAGCCACCGGAATCGGGCGGCGTGCGCAGCCGCATGCGGTTACCGGGCACGTTCAGCGCGCGGGCAATCACTGCATGGATCGAGAACGGCCCCTGGAAATTCGCTGTGACGTCATAGGCGTCCTCGCCGGGGTCGTATTCCGCGATGACGCCGTAGGTTTCGATCGGCGTGCAGGCATTGCGCGGATAGGCGATGCGGATCGAAATGCGACGGGCGGCCGCTGCGAGTGCTGTTTCCGGATCGCCGTAGCGAAAGGTGCGCTCGTTGATGAGGTTGGTGCCAAGCGAGGGATGCAAAACCGGTGCATCTGCGGCGAGTGCCTTCTCGGGATCGACGATGGCGGCCAGCGTCTCGTAGTCAACTTCGATCAGGTCAAGCGCATCCTCGGCGACGTAGCGGTTCTCGGCGACGACGAGGGCGACGGGTTCGCCGACATAGCGTACCCGGTCGCGGGCTATCGGCCAGCATTCAACATTCGCCTTGACCCCAACCGTCATGCTTCGGGTAAGCCGTGCCACGTCCGCGCCGGTCATGACGGCAATAACGCCAGGCAATGCGCTGGCTGCCGTCGTATCGATCGCCCTAATTTCTGCATGGCCGTGCGGCGAGCGTAGGATCGCCAGATGCGCGGTGTCGCGCCGGACCGGAAGGTCGTCGATGTAGCGGCCGCGGCCGGTCAAAAGTCCGGCATCCTCGACCCGTTCGACGGTCCGGCCAATCAGGCCTCCCGCCGTTTCCAAACTCTTCATTCGCTCCTCCCGCACCCGCTTGAGAAGGGGTGCCGTAGCGCGAAGAGTGAAGAAGGGTGCGCGATCGGGCGATACCGCCGCGTATCAGACCTTACCTAGAAGTCTCAAAATCCTGAGCCGAGAGGCGACTGACACTGCGGAATATGCTCGGCGAGGAGCCGGCATGATCGTGGAAGAAGCGGGAAAAATGCGCTGGCACGGAAAAGCCGAGCTGGTCGCCGATCGCCGCGAAGCTCTCCGTTCCGTCGGCGACGGCCGCAACCGCCCGTTCCAGCCTTTGCACGTTGAGGAAGACCCGCGGTGTCACCCCCATCGAGGTCTCGAACAGCCGGAAGAAATGCGCCCGCGACAGGCCGACGTCGGTCGCGAGAAGATCGAGATCGGCAATCTCGCCCGGTGCAGCCTTCATGCGCTCGACGGCGTTGCGGATGCGGAAATCAACCCGGTGGCGCGAGGCGAGGTCACGGATCGAATTCGGCACCGCCCGCCAGTCGGCGAAGCGTTCGATGACGGCAACCATCAGTTTGCCGAGAAGCACCTCGTGCATGTCGGCACTGTTCGGCTCCTGCACCATGGCCTCCGCAAGCGTACGTGCGCACAAGCGGATGTCGTGAGTGATCGAGCCGACATTGGAGGCGAAGAAGTCGGGCGCGTGGCTCACCGCCCAGTTCGGCCGGAAATGACCGAGCCATTGCGGTTCGATATAGAGTGCAAGAATCACTGTCTTCGGCCGAGTCTGGTCGTGCGCATAGGCATGCGGTTCCCAGGCGTTGATGAGAACAGCGCTATCGTCGGTGAGCGGCACGAGCTTGTCGCGCACCGAAAACCGCGTGTCGGCGCCCTCGACCTTCAACAGGACATGACAATGCGGGTGCGCGTGCCGTACCAGGGGCCGATCCATATCCAACAGCGCCACCCTCCCGAAGCGGCCACGTGCGATGCGAAGAGCATTCGACATTGCTCAATTATTGGACATTTCGCAGCAACTACAAGCCCCGGAAGGTTTCAGCGCTCAAAGCTAGTGTTGGTCATATTTTTTTCCTGACCGACGAGCCTGATTTTTCCGAGAACTTCGTGGGACGCGGATGCCGGCCTGTCTGAACGGTAGAACTCGTCAGCAAAGGCCGCCAAATGATCTCCGCTTCGCCAAGCGGATATTCAATGTCATTGTCTCAACCGCCGCGGATTGATGACCTCCAAACCAGTTCGGCGTGCAGCTTCACGCGCTCGTTCAGATCTTGCCCTTGTGAAAGCCACATGACGGCTGTCCGCGCAATTTCATCCACCGGCTGAGCGAAAGTTGTAAGATCGTAAGATGCCCAGGAGGCCTGTTCGATGTCGTCGAAGCCGGCGACGCAGAGTTGGTCGGGGATCGAGATCGAGAACTGCTGGCGGGCCGCATCCATGAAGCCACAGGCGATGAGGTCCGTGGCGCAGAAGACCGCGTCAGGACGATGCGGCAAAGTCAGCAGGCGTTGCGCCAGCACGCGACCGGCTTCATAGCCGGTATGACCGTAGCGTGCGACGGTGACCTCCAGCTGCATCTCCATCGCAGCGGCGATGAAGCCGCTTTCCCGCGCCATCAAGCTCGGCGTGCCAGCTTCGGAATTGGCAAAGGCGAGGTTCCGGCAGCCGGCGCGGACGAAAGCAGTCAGGACGCGCCGGGCAGCTTCTGCGTCATCGAGATTGATCCGAAGCGGCCCTTCCTGGTCGTCATCCCTGTTGATCAGCACAAGCCTCTGGCCGCTCTTGAGGCAGAGCTGGGCGATGCGTTTGTCAGGCAGTCCCGAGAGGATGATCGACGCATCCGCTCGGTATCGGATCGCCTGGCGCAGCGCGAGATCCACGCTGCCATCCGAGCGGTCGGTGTTGATCAGCATGGCAATCTTGCCGGAAAGTTGCAATTGCTGGGTGATCGCCCGGATCAGGGCCGAGCGGTAGGGCGTGCCGATCTCGGAAACGATCAGGCAGACAATACCGCTCTCATTGCGCATGAGCCCGCGTGCGAGGTGGTTGACGTGATATCCAAGACTCTCTGCGGCTTCGAGCACTTTGCGCCTCGTCTCCGCAGAAACGCTGGCACCTTGCGTGAACGTCCTGGAAACTGCAGACCGTGAGACGCCGGCCCGCTCGGCTACCTCCTGCGCGCTGACAAATACCTTGCTCATGGGTCCCTCGTAGCCAGTGGATTGCACGCCTTCTTGCACAGTATTGCAATGCTGTGCAATCCAGTTCAGTCAATTCTTCTATTCGAATTACTGGCCTACTGTTGACAACCTCTTTTTTTGTATGCGAGCCTTTGCACACGCTTGCAAAGCGAGCGGCATGGAGGATGTCGCACGGACCATGATTTGAGGAGGGTATCATGAAATCTATCAATTGGGTCGCCGCAGGGCTGGCGGCGGGTACGTCGCTTCTGGCTCACTCTAGTCAGGCAGCGGGCGATCTGAACCTAATCTGCTCGGCTGACGTCGTCATTTGCGAGCAGATGAAGAACAGTTTCGAGAAGGAGCACGACATAAAGGTCAACATGGTGCGCCTGTCTTCCGGCGAGACCTATGCCAAGGTCCGCGCCGAGGCCCGCAATCCGAAGACCGATATCTGGTGGGCCGGCACGGGCGACCCGCATATGCAGGCCGCAGCCGAGAACCTGACACAGGAGTATAGATCGCCCATGCTGGGCGAACTCAACGACTGGGCCGTACGCCAGGCCGAAAGCTCGGGTTACAAAACGGTCGGCGTCTATGCCGGGGCGCTCGGCTGGGGCTTCAATACCGACATCTTCAAGCAGAAGAATCTGAAGGAGCCGAAGTGCTGGGACGATCTGCTCGACGTCTCCCTCAAGGGCGAAATCCAGATCGCCAACCCGAATTCCTCGGGCACTGCCTACACGGCTCTCGCAACGCTCGTGCAGATCATGGGCGAGGATAAAGCGTTCGAATACCTCAACAAGCTTAACGCCAACGTTTCCCAATACACCAAGTCCGGCTCGGCGCCGGTAAAGGCCGCCGCCCGGGGCGAAACCGCGCTCGGCATCGTCTTCATGCATGATGCTGTTGCCCAGAAGGTCGAAGGCTTCCCGGTGACCGTCGGCGCCCCCTGCGAGGGCACGGGCTACGAGATCGGCTCGATGTCGATCATCAAGGGCGCCAAAAACCTTGAGAACGCCGAGATCTGGTATGATTGGGCACTCAAGGCAGACGTGCAGTCACACATGAAGGATGCGAAGTCCTTCCAGCTTCCCTCCAACAAGAATGCCGAGATCCCAAAGGAGTCGCCCAAGTTCGAAGACATCAAGCTCATCGACTACGACTTCGAGACTTTTGGCGATCCGGCGAAGCGCAAGGCCCTACTTGAGCGGTGGGATTCTGAAATTGGCGCAAACGCCAACTGAGCCTGTACCGGGCCGTGCGGTTCCCCGCGGGCCCGGTTTTCTCTTGATTGACCGAGGCTGGACATGGACAATAGCAGACGGCGGGTGACGATCGTGCTCGCGCTCGGTGTTGCCGCCTTCCTCCTCCTGCCATGGTATCGCATCGACAGTGGCTTCTTCGCCCTGGATTGGCTAGCCGGTTTTCCGGGAGACGCCGCCAGTGCGCCTGGCATCCTGCAGATCTTTTCATATGACCGCTGGTGGCTGGGGATCGCAGTGCTGATGATGCTGGCGGGTATGGGCGCGCGCTACATCGATGACCCTATGCGCCGCGGCACGTTGTTCGCCTGGATCGGCGCCGTGGGCGTCATCTTCCTTGCCCTCCAGGGGCTCGCAATTGGTTTTTCCGGCTGGACCTGGACGATCGGCGAGGGCCTGTTCGGCCCGCTTCAGGAAGGCCAGCCCTCCATGGGTGCCGGAGCGGTCATCATGGCGCTTGGTTTCGTCCTCCTCTTCGCGTTCGGATTTGCGGATCGCGGCGCAATGCGCGGCGATGCCTTCATTGTCGCCTCGATCACGATGCTGGTCTTCCTCGTGGTGATCTTCGTCTTCTATCCGATTGGCAGCATGTTCGTCGGTGCCTTTCAGGATTTCGACGGCTCCTTCAATTCCGAGGGGTTCGCCAAGAACATCGTCGACCCTTCGATCTGGAGCCTCGATTGCATCGTTGGCGGAAACCGCTGCGGCGTCGCCTGGCGTACGCTGTTTCTGGCGATCCTGACCGCCACCGGCTCAACTGTAATGGGGCTCGCCTTCGCGCTGCTCGCCACTCGCACCCGCTTTCCCTTCAAAAAGGGGTTGCGACTGCTGACTGTGCTGCCGATCATCACGCCGCCTTTCGTCGTCGGCCTCGCACTCATCCTGCTCTTCGGCCGCTCGGGCGTCGTGACGCAAACGCTATCTTCCGTCTTCGGCATCGAGCCCGGCCGATGGCTCTATGGTCTCACCGGCATCTGGATCGCGCAGGTTCTCTCCTTCACACCGATCTCGTTCCTCGTTCTGATCGGTGTTGTCGAGGGCGTCAGCCCCTCAATGGAAGAGGCGTCGCAGACATTGCGCGCTGACCGCTGGCGCACCTTCTGGCACGTATCCCTACCCTTGATGAAGCCCGGCCTTGCCAATGCATTCTTGATCGCCTTCATCGAAAGCATGGCCGACTTCGGCAACCCCATGGTGCTCGGCGGTAGCCACGGCGTCTTGTCGACGGACATATTCTTCGCGGTGGTGGGTTCGCAGAACGATCCGACACGGGCAGCGGTTCTAGCCATGATCCTTCTGGTATTCACGCTCTCCGCCTTCCTTGCCCAGCGCCTCTGGCTTTCGGGTAAGAACTTCGCCACGGTGACCGGCAAGGGCGATTCCGGCCAGCACGCGGCGCTGCCGAAGCCCATCTCGATCGCCGTCCATGCGCTGGTGATTCCGTGGATGATCTTCACCGTCGTCGTTTATTGCATGATCCTGTTCGGCGGCTTCGTGAAGACCTGGGGCCTCGACAACTCCCTGACGTTCGCCCACTACGTCAAGGCCTTCTCCATAAGCTTCGAGGCGGATGGCGTGGCCTGGACAGGCGTCGCCTGGAACTCCTTCTGGACCACGATGGAGATTGCGCTTGTCTCTGCACCGCTCACCGCCGCTGTCGGCCTGCTCACAGCTTATCTCATTGTGCGGCAGAAATTCGCGGGCCGTGAGCTCTTCGAATTCGCGCTGATGATGAGCTTCGCCATCCCTGGCACTGTCATCGGCATCAGCTACATCATGGCGTTCAACCTGCCGCCGCTGGAAATGACGGGCACGGCCGCGATCCTGGTCGCCTGCTTCGTCTTCCGCAACATGCCAGTTGGCGTACGCGGCGGCGTGGCAGCGATGAGCCAGCTCGATAAAAGTCTCGATGAGGCATCGCTGACGCTCCGCGCCGACAGCTTCAGGACGATCCGCAAGGTGGTACTTCCGCTGCTCAGGCCCGCGATCAATGCGGCACTGGTCTATTCCTTCGTGCGTGCCATCACCTCGATCAGCGCGGTCATCTTTCTGGTCAGCGCCGAATACAACATGGCAACGTCCTACATTGTCGGCCTTGTCGAGAACGGCGAGTACGGAGTGGCGATTGCCTATTCCTCAACCCTCATCGTCGTGATGGTCGCCATCATCACGGGCTTCCAGTATCTCGTCGGTGAACGGCGATTGCGGCGCGAGAACCGTGTCGCTGGCTCGCACGCCCGCCTCCCCATTCCCCAGGAGAAAACCGCATGAAGAGCAATTCGGCCGGTTCGGTGGTCTTCGAGAATGTGTGCAAGACTTTCGGCGCCTTCGTCGCGATCCCGGATCTGTCATTCACAATCAGTCCGGGAGAGCTCGTGACACTGCTCGGTCCGTCCGGCTGCGGCAAGACCACGACGCTACGCATGCTGGCCGGGCTCGAACATCCGAGCGCCGGCCGCATCCTGATCGGAGGCAGGGACGTCACCATGCTGCCCGCCAATGAGCGTGACGTTTCGATGGTGTTCCAGTCCTACGCCCTCTTCCCGCACATGAATGCCCTGGACAATGTCGCCTATGGCCTCGAATCCTCGGGCCTGAAGAAGAAAGAGGCACGAGAGCAGGCCGAAGCGGTCCTCGAACTTGTCGGCCTGGGCGGCTTTGGGCAGCGATTGCCTGCGGAACTCTCGGGCGGCCAGCAGCAGCGCGTGGCGGTCGCACGCGCCCTCGCCCTCGAGCCCCAAGTGCTGCTGCTCGACGAGCCGCTTTCCAATCTCGATGCCCGCCTTCGCCGCCGAGTACGGACCGAGATCCGCGAACTGCAGCAGCGGCTCGGCTTCACCGCCGTCTATGTGACCCACGACCAGGACGAGGCGCTTGCCGTCTCCGACAGGGTGGTGATCATGAAAGACGGCGAGATTGCCCAGGCGGGCTCGCCCCGCGAGCTCTACGAGGCCCCCGCATCCGCCTTCATCGCCGACTTCATGGGCGAGGCGAATGTCGTCGATTGCGAGGTATTGACCTCCGAGGGCGATCGGGCCCGGATTCGCATCGGCGCTCTGGAACATTTCATCCCGGCCAGGGGTGCACGACCCGGCCCTGCCCGCCTTGCCGTCCGCCCCAACGCCGTTACCCTCGAACCCGCCTCCGAAGCAGCGCTTTCCGGGACCATCACCCATTCCGCCTATCTTGGCGATCATGTGGAATACGAGGTGAAGACAGCGGCCGGCACCTTCTTCGTCGTGGATCCCGCCGTGGACCGCTCGCTGGAAACAGCCTCCAGCGTCGCCGTCGGTTTCCGGGATCGGGGCATAGCCCTCATACAGCCTGACCTCAATGAACCCGGATTTTCCTATGGCATTTGACACCGCAACCGATATCGACCCTCGTTTCATGCTTGCCTGCGCCATGGCCGAGGAGGCGGGCGCGCTTGCGCTCGACTATTTCAACCGTCGCGAAACACTGGTGATCGAACAGAAGCGCGATCCACAGGACGTGGTCTCGGTTGCTGACCGGGAGGTCGAGAACCTGATCCGGAAACGCGTCGCGGAGAAGTTTCCCGAGGACGGCTTTCTCGGCGAGGAATACGGTCTGCAGCCAGGCACTTCAGGGCTCATCTGGGTGGTGGACCCAATTGACGGCACCAGTCCGTTCGTCAACGGCATGCCAAACTGGTGCGTTTCGATTGCGCTGCTCAAGGATAACGAACCAATCATCGGCGTCATAGCTGCGCCCTGTCACCAGGAAGTCTATGCGGCCGCTGCCGGCCGCGGCGCGACGCTGAACGGAAAGCCGCTCCTGCTCGACGGGTCCCGCAACATCCGCAACGCGGTGACAGGCATCGGCGCCAACAATTACGTAGCCCCGCAGGTCGTCGCAAAGATGGTTGAGGATCTCCTCTCCGCCGGCGGAAATTTCATCCGTAACGGGTCGGGCGCGTTAATGCTGGCCTATGTCGCTGCCGGTCGCTTGGTTGGTTACTATGAGCCTTATATGCACGCCTGGGACTGCCTTGCCGGCTATTGCCTCGTGAAGGAAGCGGGCGGTTGGTATCATCAATTCCCGACTTCGGGCGACCGGCTGACGAAAGGTGCGCCCGTTCTTGCGACGGCGCCTGGTGCAAAGGACGACCTACGACGCGTCGCGGGGCTATAGATCAAGCATTGGAGCGAACAGAAGGCGCGAGGCGGACCAACTGCTTCCAGGTTGTTGATTGCCACTGAGAACTGATGGAGTGGATGCCCCCTTCCGACGGCATCGCAATGTGCCAGAGTGATGTTCGCAAGAACGTCCCTTAGAGGAGAGAGCATTCATGAGGGAAGTTGGTATTGTTGGCCTGGACCTAGCAAAGCGGGTGTTTCAGGTTCATGCGGCCGGAAGCGATGGCGGCGTTCGCAAAGCACCGCCCGCCTGATGTCCTAGGTGTTTGATCCCGGAGTTTGATGGTGCAATTTTATCCATTGAATGGAGGGATGCACTATGGGCCAGGTTTTGCACGGATGCGCCACAACGACAGAGGCAATCCGTCGAGCAATACAAAATAGTGAAGAGAGCCTGAGAGCGCTTTCGAAGCGCTATGGGATCAACGAAAAGACGGTCGCCAAATGGAGGAAGCGAACCTCGGCTGCTGATCTACCGACCGGTCCAAGGGAACCGAAGTCCACGGTTCTATCCGGCGAGGACGAGGCGATTATCGTCGCTTTTCGCCGGCATACCCTGTTGCCGCTCGACGACTGTCTCTACAGCTTGCAAGCGACGATTCCGCGACGATGATGCAAAGAGCGACTAGGTCTCAGCGCTTTGTAGAGGTAACGTTGACGCCGGCTTTGGCGGCTGCATGAGAGCCGGGCTCCATCCAGTCGAGGTTGAGCGATGTCTTGCCAATACCAGGATTGAAGGAATTGGTAGGATCGAGCTCCTTATAGAAAGCCCTCAGGCTGTCGGCCGCTTCGTACTGATGGCCGACATTGTGCTCTGCCGGATATTCCGCCCCGCGTGCCTTCAGCAGGGACAGGATTTCCTCCTTCACCGCATCGCAGTCCTCGCCCTTCCTGACCAAATATTCCTGATGCAGGACGTGGCAGAAGAAATGGCCGCAATACATGGTGAAGTCGATCTTTCGGCTGATCTCGTCCGGCAGCTTTTCGAACCAGTCGAACGTATTGCGCGGCAGGGCGATATCCAGCGCCACGATGTCCTCCACCGTCTTGCGATGGACAGCGCGATACCGCACGATCGAGCCACCGACGGCGAAGCGGTTGAGGAATGCCGCCTGCCCTTCCTTCTCGTTGCATTCGAAATAGTCGCCCTGCGCAGACGGGAAGCGAGCCCTCAGATAGGCGCGTGCCTCCTCTATGCCGTCATCCCCCATTTTCAGGAGCAAGTGGTGTTCGTATCGGTCGCGGAAGGCATTCAGCCGTTGCGGCAGATGGTTCGGCCAAAGCTTCATCAAGCCTTGCAGCAGCCGGTCGCTGATCGCGCCGCCAAGGCCGAGTTTCTCGCTAAAGCCGTCGAAGCGGCTCTTGATGGCAAATGCCAGCGGCACGCGGTCGGTGCCGAAGGCCTGGATGAAGAGGAAAAGGTCCTTTCCGTAGCGACTGCTGGCATCATATGCGCCCCGGTGCATGTACTCGCCGGCGATCGGAAGGTTGTCGAACTCCCCGAGTATGTCGCGCCGGATGGTCTCCAGTTCTGCCGGATCGTTGCTACCGATATAGAATGTCTGCGTCTTTTCATCTGCGACAAAGGTATCGAGCCGAAGCGCGAAGACGGCGATCTTGCCGGCCGAGCCCGATGCCTCGTAGAGGCGCCGCGGGTCGGCGTTGTAGCGCGCCGGCGTCGATGCGGAGATATCGCGGACGTGGTTGCAATATTCGTGGTCAGACGCGTGCAGATTGGACGACGGCAGAATGTCGGCGTCGGCGATCCTCCCCTCATCCAGCCGGGCAAGGATATCTTCGGGAGCTTCACCAAGCGCGATGCCGAGATTGTTGACGAGCCGGAGTTCGCCATCGGCATCGATCTTTGCATAGAGCGCGAACTGCGTGAATGCCGGACCGCGGCGGATCAGGGAGCCGCCCGAATTGTTGCAGATGCCGCCGATCACCGAGGCGCCGATGCAGCTGGAACCGATCACGGAGTGAGGCTCGCGCCCCAGCGGGCGCAAGGCTTTTTCAAGCTGGTTCAGCGTCACGCCCGGATGGGAAACGACCTGCGCCCCATCTCTGACCAGATCGAGACGTCGAAGGCGCAGCGTGCTGATGATCACCACCGGCCGGTCGTACCCCTCCTCGACGGGTGTCGAGCCGCCGGTCAGGCCGGTATTGGCAGCCTGCACGATGACGACGACCTTTGCCCGGTGGCATGCCTGCAAAATGCGCCACATCTCCACGAGCGTTCCCGGCTGGATGACCGCCAGCGCATCACCGCCGCCGTAGCGATATCCCTGCCGAAATCGTCGGGTCTCCGTTTCGCCGGTCAGCACGTTGCGGCGACCGACAACGGTGCGAAATTGTTCGAGAAGATCGTTCATCTGCAGGCTTTCACTCTTGAAACGGATCGGCCGTCACGCCCTTCGACAAAGGCGGGTGACGGCCGATGCGCTGCTTGCCTTGGGAGGATATCAGGCGAAGTAGCGAACGCGGACGGCATCGATCGCCACGGCGATAAAGATCATGAAGCCGCCAATCATGCCGACATAGAAGGAGGGCACGTTGGTGATAGCGAGGCCGACCTGGATGACGGTGAGCAGCAGGACGCCGCCCAGAATGCCGACGACATTGCCGCGTCCGCCGAAGACGCTGACGCCGCCGATGATCGGTGCTGCGATCGCATAGAGGAGATAGCTCGATCCCTGGTTGGAGGTGATCGCCATCTGCCACGAGGCCAACAGGAAGCCGGCGATGCCCGCCAGGAAGCCGGCGATCGTGTAGGTGATGATCTTGATGCGATCGACGCGGATACCCGCCGAGTTCGACGCAAGCGGATTGCCGCCCACGGCATAGATCGAACGGCCGAGAACCGTCATCTTCAGCATGATGCCGACGATCACCAGCGCCAACACCATGATGAGCGGCATAACGGGCCAGCCGCCGATGCTGGCATTGCCGATCCAGACATAGCCGTCGGACAGGTTCGTCAGCGTCTTGCCCTGGGTAAGCGCCAGCAGCGCGCCCTGCAGGATGATCATCATAGACAACGTCTGGATCAGCGACACCATGCGCAGCTTGGTGATGCAGAGACCGTTGAAGAAGCCGATGAGCGTCGCAACGCCGACGCCGACGAGCATGGCAATGAACCAGGGCATGCCCCAGTCGGCATAGGCGATAGCACCGATGGCGGAGGAGAATCCGAGGTTTGCCGGGATCGAAAGATCGATCTCAGCCACCAGCAGCGGCAGCGCGACGGCAAGACCGAGCATGCCAAGAACCGTCGCCTGTACGGTGATGTTTTGCATGTTCATCACGCTGAGGAAGAATTCGTTGAACATGCCGAAGCCGAGGATCAGCGCAACGAGCCATATCCACACCACATTGTGCAGAATCCAGCCGACGGCCTTGTGCATGCCGATACTCGTCTTCTCGGTTGCTTCCTTCGATGGGGTTGAGGTCATCACGGTGCTCATTTTCTCGTTCCTCTGCGGATCGCCGGTCACGCCTGTGCGAGGCGGCGCAGGTTTTCGGTTGTTATGTCGTCGCCAGTGACGGTTTGGTGGATGGCGCCATTCCCGAACACGCAGACGCGATCGACCGCACGAACCAGTTCGTCCGTGTCGGTGGAGACGATGATGACGCTGACGCCAGTCTTGCTCAGTTCGTCGATAATGCGCAGCACATCCTGCTTGACGCCGACGTCGATGCCGCGCGTCGGCTCGTCGAGGATTAGCAGGCGCGGCTCGGTTGCCAGCACGCGGCCGAGGCACACCTTCTGCTGGTTGCCGCCGCTCAGCGTGTTCACCACCGCCTCGGCATTCGGCGCCTTGATACCCATGCTGGCAAAATAGCCCGCGCACAGGCTCGCCTCCTTGCCGCTTTCGACAAAGCCGAAGACGGCTCTGCGATCGAGCGAGGACAGCGCGATGTTTTCGGCGATCAACAGATGCCCGACGGCGCCATCCTTGCGACGGTCATCCGACAGGTATGCTATGCCCGCATCGAAGGCCGCCTTCGGGTGCTGCGGCAGGCTCGAGCCCTCCACGCCATCGAAGCCGATGGTGCCGGACTTCGCCCTGTTCAGCCCGAAGATGGCCTTCGCCAGTTCCTTGGCGCCGGCGCCCGGCAGGCCGGTAAAGCCGATGATCTCGCCCTTGCGGATATCCAGCCTGTCGAGGTTCACATGGTTCGCCACGACGTTTCGCAGGCTGACCGCGACGGGTTCGCTCTCGAAGGAGCGCCTTTCGCGCTGGAAGAGTACGAGACCGCGCCCGAGCACGAGTTCGGAAAGCTGCTCGGATCTCATCGATGCGATGTCTTCGCTACCGCCGGCAAGCGCGCCATCTCTCAGGACGGATACGGCATCGCAGATTTCAAGAATCTCGTCGTTGTAGTGGGAGATGAAGATGAAGGTGACGCCGTCGTTCTTCAGCTGTCGCATGAAATCGAAAAGCTGACGGCGATCCGGCACCGTCAAGGCTGCCGTAGGTTCATCAAGGATGATGACCTTGCCGCCGGAAAACATGGCGCGAAGGATATTCAGCTTGCGACGGGCGACGGCGTTCAGCCTCCCGGCGTCAACGGTGGGATCGATACCGGATCCCTTGAGCATGCGTGCGGCATCGGCCTTCAGCTTGCGCCATTGCACGAAGCCGCCCTTCGAAGGCCAGATTCCCAGCATGAGATTTTCGGCTGCGGAGATATGATCGATAATCATCGGCTCCTGCGTGACGAGGAAGACGCCGGCCTCCTCCATCGACCGGACATCTGCTCCGGCGACTTCCGTGCCATTCAGGTAGATCGTGCCTTCGGTCGGCGAGCGCTGTCCCGAGATGATGCCGACCAGCGTGCTCTTTCCGGCACCGTTTTCGCCGAGCAGGCCGTGGATGCTACCACGGCGAATGTTCAGGCTGACCGAGCGCAGGGCATAGAAAGCGCCGTAGCTCTTGCTGACATTGTCGATGCGGAGCGCGAACTCCGTGTCGGCAGATGCATCCTGTTTCAACGTCTGACTGGTCATTCGGCTCCGGTCCTCTCCTGCCCGCCTGCGGCGCGATGAGACCGGCCACCTTGAAAAGGCGGCCGGTCGGGCAGTCATCAGGTGTAGGGTACGCCCCATTCCTTCTCGGCGACATAGCCCCAATGGCGCTTGTCGGCGGCATTCTCGCCGTTGATGATGAACGGCGGGATGATGAGCGTCGGGCCGGTGGTGCCGGCAACGATCTCGCCCTTTTCCCAGAAGTACTTCTTGTTTTCGTAGGCACCGAGCGGAACGGCCTCTCCCTTCATCGAATGCTTTTCAAGCATCTCGACGGCAATTTCGCCGTAAGCGATCGGATCCTGCGATACGCAGGCGTCCATGTAGCCTTCCTGCAGCAGCCGGACGGCGACCGGCTCGCCATCGATCGTCACGAAGATGACATGACCGTCTTCACCGACCTTCTTCCAGCGTCCCTTCTGCTGCAGGGCCGTTGCGATGCCACGCGCGGGCGAGTCGCTCGGCGCGTGAACCGCGTCAAGGTCGGGATGCTCGGACAACGTCGCCAGCGTAACCGCCAGCATCTGATCGAGCGCGCCTTCCGTCGGGCGGCTGATATAGGTGATGTCCGGGTACTTCGCGAATTCCTCGTCCATGCCCTCCTTGCGAAGGCGCCAAGCGACGCTGGCGAGCGCGCCGAAGCAATTCAGCACCTTGCCCTTCGGGCTGCCATACTTCTTCGTCAGGCGATCGATGATCTCGCGGGCTGCCATGACGCCGCCGAGCTTGTTGTCGAAGCTGACGGTGATCGCGACATCGCCACCGTCTGCCGGCGTGTCGATGATGGCGACCGGAATCTGATTCTGGTTATAGCGGCGAATGGCGCTGACGATCGCCTGACTGTCGATGGGGTCGGCAACGAGGCCGGCCGGTTGGGACAACATGAGGCTCTGCCACTGCTCAAGCTGGCGGGTGTTGTCGAAGCTAGCATTGGTCGCCTGGAACGACCACTTGCGGCCTTCCACCGCGCGCTTGACCGCCTCTTCTTCGATGACGAAGAAGTAGTAGTCCAGACTCTTGTTGCTGAATGGCAGGAACACCCTGTCCTGCGCGAAGGCTGCGCCCCCTGCCATCGCACCCGTCATGGCGCCTGCGCCGAGCGCGAGGCCACCAACCAGAACCTGACGTCTGTTCACCCTGAAGTCGTTACCCATTTCATCCTCCCTTTGGTAGCGTGATATAGTTTCACTACATTTTCTCCCGAAGTGTCAAGGCATTTCGGCGTGATCGCCTGAGACCCTTGTCGAAAAAGCCGTGAAAATCGACAGTAATTCACCAATAGCGCGAAGACGGCCGCCTCTTGCCGAGTGGCAGCCATCATCCCACCGAAATAGAAGTTTTACTACATTCAGCGCATTGCGACGTAGGAGCTTCCATCGAAGCAGCCAACGACCATGCCTGCGGATTCCCGCGTGAAAAGCCCGTTCTCGACAACGCCGGGGATGCGGTTCAACTCGATTTCCAACGGCGCCGGATCGGTGATCGCGCTACATTTGCAGTCCAGAATGAAATTGCCGCTGTCGGTTACAACAGGCTGTCCGTCACGCATGCGACGGTAGATGTCGGCGGTCAGGCCGTGGTCGGACAAAACGCGTCCAACCATGCGCTCGGTCTGCTTCCAGGCAAACTGCACGACCTCGACGGGCAGCGGAAACGCACCCAGATGATCGACGATCTTCGTTTCGTCGCAGACCGTGATCATCTGCTTGGACGCATGCGCAATGATCTTCTCCCACAGCAGGCAGGCGCCACCGCCCTTGATCATGTTGAAACGGCGGTCGATCTCGTCGGGGCCATCGACGGTCAGGTCCAGTTCGCCGATGTCGTTCGGATCGGCAATGGCGATGCCGACCTCACGTGCAACATCGATCGTCGAGCGCGAGGTGGTGGTGCAGGTCAGCTTCATGCCATCGGCGACATGCTTGCCGAGTTCACGCACGAAGAAATGCGACGTGGTGCCGGAACCAAGCCCGAGCTTCATCCCGTCACGGACAAAGTCCTGGATGACCCGGCGACCGGCGACTTTCTTTGCTTCATTCTGTTGGTCGGACATGGTGTTTCCTTGAGATTTCCGGGCGTTGCGATGCGCGGCCCATCGGGTAGGCGAAAAAAGTCAGATCTTGTCAGTCAGCCAGGAATCGAGTGCCGGCAACTGGTCGGGGAATTCGCTGCCGCTCGATACGGCGATGGCCGTGACAAGCATGTTGATGACCAGATGGTGGTTGAGACGCGAGGCGAGCGGCGTCATCAGTTCCGTCTGGTCGTAGGGCAGAACGGCAATGAGTGCGTCGGTCACGCGGGCAAGCGGACTTTCCGCCGCCGTCACGGAGACAACGCGCGCGCCGCCGGCGCGGGCCGCGATCGCCAGTTCCACCATCTGCTTCGTATGGCCCGACTGGGAAAAGATCAGAGCCACCTCGCTCGGACGGGCACTTTCGGCGTGCATCCACTGCTTGTTTCGGCCAAGAATCGCTGAACAGCGCATGCCGAGGCGCTGAAACTTGTGTTCGGCGTCGATCGCCGTCACCTCGGAGATGCCGCTCGCGTAGATACCCGTCCATGCGGCATCGCGCAGAAGCAGGGCTGCCGCCTCGATCTGTTGCGGGACGAGATCCTCCAACGCACGCTGGATCGCGTTGAGCGAATTCCGGCAGGTTTTGCGCACGATGTTGTCAATGCCGTCATTCGGCACGATCTGTTCGTAGGCAAACGGCGCGGAGGGTACGAGGCTTTGGGCGAGCTTCAGCTTGAAATCCTGATAGCCTTCATATCCGAAGCGACGACAGAAACGCATGATCGTCGGGTCGCTTACCGAGCATGTCTCGGCAAGCTTCGCCATGCTCATGTGAATGACCTCGCCCGGGGAAGCGTTCACAAAATTCGCGATACGCCGCTCGGCAGCGCCCATATTGTCCATTTCCTGGAAAATGCGCTGGAGCAGGCTGACATTCATGCGATATCTCCTCCGGCAGACAGCGGTTGCGCTGCCTGCATAGCATAGGCGAGAAGATCGGCGATGCGGGTCAGGCGCTGTTCGGGCGCCACTTCCACAGACGAGCCCGTCCCCCAGGGCACGACGAAGAACGGCGCATTGATCGCAACGGCGGTTGCCTTGTCGACGTTGGTGTCGCCGACATAGGCCCAGCTTCCGTCTGGCAGCTCCATCTGTTCGGCAACGGCCAGAAGATGCCGCGGATCAGGCTTGCAGGCCGGCACGGCATCGGCACCGAGCGCAACCTCGATCACGCTGTCAAGGCCGAGGATAGCGAGGATTTGCTGTGTCAGCGCATGCGGCTTGTTCGTACAGATGCCGAGCCGGAATCCGGCCGCATGCAAGGCCTGGAGGTCCTCGCGGACATGCGGGAAGAAGCGGGTGCGGTTCGCCGGCTCGCGCTCGTAGTTGTCGATATAGCTCTTGACCGCCGCATCCACCGTCGCGTCATCGGATGGGAGCCCCTTGTCTATGAAGATGTCAAGCAGAAGGCGCCTCGGCCCGTTGCCGATGAACCCTTCGACATAATCCACTTCAAGCGGCGGCCAGCCTTTGGATGCCATGTGGACGTTGACGGCCGCGGCGATATCCGGCGCGCTGTCGATCAGCGTGCCGTCCAGATCGAAGATCAAAGCTGAATACTGTTTCATGATCTGCCCAATTCCAGGTTTGGTCCGGTTCATCAATCGGCGAAAACCGGATCGTTCAACGCGGAGAAGCTTTCCGAAAGCGCGGGGTAGAGGTTGCGATAGATGCCGTGCGCCTTGCGATAGACGGTGCGCGAAGCCTCGTTGGCCGACTGGCGGGTCAATACCTTCAGCGTACCGGCCGCTTCCGTCGCATCGCTCCAGATGCCAATGCCAACGCCGGCGACGAGTGCTGCCCCGAAAGCAGCGCCTTCGGCAGCGCCTTCCGTCGTCACGACATCGCACTCGAACATATTGGCCTGAATCTGGCGCCAGAGCTCGGACTTTGCACCACCGCCGGATGCCTTGACGAGCGTGCCCTCGATACCCATCAATTTCATCAGCGCGTGCATATCGCAGAAGGCATGGACCACGCCCTCCATGACGCTGCGCGCCACGTCTCCGAGATCATGGCGGGCCGTCAGACCGACGAAGGCACCGCGCGCGGTCGGGTCAGGGTGGGGGCAGCGTTCACCGTTCAGATAGGGCAGAAACAGGGCGCCCTTCGCGCCCGCAGGGCTTCTTGCAGCGGCCGAGCAGATCGCATCGAATGTCAGGTCCTCGCCTTTGCCGGCTCCGGCAAGAATGGAGCGGAACCAGCCCATCGCGCCGCCGGCATTCAGCGACACGCCCATGGCATGCCATTTGGAGGGCGCGACGTTGCAGAACATCTGGATGCGGCCATCCGGGCTCGGCGAAGGCGCATCGAGCGCTGCGGCAAGAATGCCGGCCGTCCCGATCGTCGTTTGCAATTCGCCGGGCGCGATGACACCCGAACCGATCGTCTGGATGACGCTGTCGCCGCCTCCGCCCGCAACCGGAACACCCGCCGGCAAGCCGAAGAATGCCGCCCCTTCGGCACTGACGCGGCCTGAGATTTCGTGGGATTCAAAACAGGCCGGCAAGAGCGCCGGATCGATATCCAGCGTTTCGATCAGCGCGGATGCCCAGGTGCGGTTCTTCACGTCGAACAGACCGGTACCGGACGCGTCCGAAACCTCGGTTGCAAGCTCGCCGGTCAGGACCATGCGGAGATAGTCCTTCGGGTTGAGCACATGACGCATCTGCGCGAAAAGCTCGGCCTCCCTGTTACGCATCCAGACGATCTTGCCACCGGTGTAACCGACAAGCATGCGATTGCCGGTTTGCTCGATCAACGCGTCAAGACCGCCAGCCTTTTGCGTGATCTCGGCGACCTCCGCGGCATTGCGCTGGTCGTTCCACAGAAGAGCGGGACGCAGGACTTTCCTGTCCTTGTCGAGCGGTGTCAGGCCGTGCATCTGGCCGGACAAGCCGATGCAGATCAGCTCGACATCACTACGCTTTTCCATGACCTGGGCCACAGCCTTGCGCGTACCCTCGATCCAAAGCGCCGGGTCCTGCTCTGTCCAGCCGACATGCGGCTGGGACAGTCCGTAAGTCGCGGTGCTCGTGGCCAGCACATCGCCATCGACCGACAGCAGGAGCGCCTTGCAGCCGGACGTGCCGATATCGATGCCGAGAAGCGCCGACGTCATGGCTCAGGCTCCCACGCCGTGGAACAGGCGGACATGCTTGAAGTTGAAATATTCCAGCAGGCCTTCACGGCCATGTTCGTAACCGATGCCGCTCTGCTTGCGGCCGCCATAGGGGGCATTCATGATACCGGCATCGACATTGTTGATGGCAACGTTGCCGTAGTCCAGCTCTGCCGAGAGCGTGTAGATCTCGCTGAGGTCGCGTGCGTAGACATAGGATGCCAGCCCATAGGGCGTGTCATTGGCGCGTTCGGCAGCCTCTTCGAGCGTATCGAACGGGGCGACACCGACGAGCGGACCGAACGTCTCCTCGCTCATCACTTTCATGTCATGGGTGCAGTCCGCAACGACGCTCGGGCGGAAGAAGAAACCCTTTGCGAAGGCCTCGCCCGCCGGCGCATTGCCGCCGGCAATCAGCCGCGCGCCCTTTTCCAGCGCATCCGCCAGATGCTCGCGCGTCTTCTTCAACGGGTCGGCCGACGCCATCGAACCGATATCGGCCGTTGGATTGTCGAGACCATCGCCGACAGTCAGCGCATCGGCGGCCTTTGCGAGCTTTTCAAGAAACTCTTCATAGAGCGGGCGTGCAACGTAGATGCGATTGATCGCGATACAAATCTGTCCCATGTTGCGGAAGGCACGGCGCGCCGCACCCTTGACCGCCGCATCGACATCCGCACTTGCGGTTACGATCAGCGGGCAATTACCGCCGAGCTCGAGCGACAGGCGCTTCACGCTCGAGCAGGACCGCTGGATGTGAAGGCCGACGGCGCTTGATCCTGTGAAGGCGATCTTGTCGATACCGGGATGATCCACGAGTGCCTGACCGACGATCGAGCCCTTGCCCGTCAGCACATTGACGACACCGGCGGGAATACCGGCTTCCATTACCTTTTCGGCGATCGCAAGCGCCGTGAACGGAGTAAGCTCCGCCGGCTTTATGATGATCGCGCAGCCGGCGGCCACGCTGGCGCACAGCTTCCAGCCGACGAGTTCGGCCGGGTAATTCCAGGGCGTTATGGCACCTACGACGCCGATCGGCTCTCGGATGACCTGGCTTTGAAAACCGTTCTGATCGTTCGGCACGATTTCGCCGAGAACGCGTACGGCTTCCTCGCCATAGAAGTGGCAGGCTTCCGCCAGCTTGAGGATTTCGCCTTTGGCTTCGTTCAGCGGCTTGCCCTGTTCGCTGGTCATGATGTGCGCCATGCGTGGCGCATCGGCGGCGATAAGATCCCCGAGCTTGTGCAGCGCATTGGCGCGTACCTTTGCCGGGACGCGCGACCACACGCGAAAGGCAGCCCGCGCCGCCTTCACCGCCGCCTCGACCTCGTCCGGCGTCGTCGCCGCGATCTGCCCGATAACCACGCCGCGCGCCGGGTTCATGACATCGATCCGCTGCCCTGCTCCCTCGACGAACTCGCCATTGATGAACAGCCTGCCGCTGATCTGCGACAACGTTGCCTCGGTCATGCACTCCTCCACAATCACAAACAGCTGCCCTGACCAGAGAGCAGCAAAATAGCATAACTACATGTACGCGAATTCGCGATCGGCGCAACAGTCAAACGGTGGAATTTCGAACCTAGTGGATCATCCATATGTTTTTAAACGTTAAAAACAGAAATCATTGGAATATCTGGCATTATGGGCGATCCCACCAGGCCGGCCTATCGCGGCAACTTCATCGAAGGATTCGGTTTGGGCTTGACGATCGGCGTCGCGCTAAAATAGTTTTACTACAAAGCAATTTGGAGGAGACCCATGCTTCCTGAAAATTCTCCCGGCGCGCGACTTGTCGGGCGCGTCTGGCGCGCGGATATCGATACCCCCTCGGTGGTCATTCTCCGCGATGGCATTCTGCTTGATGTTACGGAGACCGTGAAGTCCGTGGCCGATTTTCTGGACGACAATCCCACGGAACGTTTCGACAGGCTGAAGGGAGACCCCATCGGCAGGCCGGAAGACCTGGTCCTCACGCCTGCCGAAACCGGCTACGGCGCAGCACGGCATTGCCTGCTTGCTCCTTGTGATTTCCAGGCCATCAAGGCCTGCGGCGTGACATTCGCTCAGAGCATGATCGAGCGCGTCATCGACGAGCGGACGCTTGGAGACCCCGTGAAGGCGGACGAAATCCGCAACCGTATCGGCGATTTCATCGGTGGCAGCCTGTCGAACATCAAGGCCGGCTCCGATGAAGCCGCGCAGGTCAAGGCTGCGCTCGAAAAGGACGGGCTCTGGTCGCAATATCTCGAGGTCGGGATCGGCCCGGATGCCGAGGTCTTCACCAAGTCGCAGCCCATGTCGTCCGTCGGGTACGGCGCCGAGGTCGGCATCAACAAGATTTCCAAATGGAGCAACCCGGAACCGGAAATCGTGCTGGCGGTCGATAGCAGCGGCAACATTCGCGGCGCCACGCTCGGCAACGACGTCAACCTGCGTGATGTGGAAGGCCGCTCGGCGCTGCTGCTCGGCAAGGCGAAGGACAACAACGCCTCCTGCGCGATCGGCCCGTTCATACGGTTATTCGACGAGGCTTTCACGCTTGCAGACATCGAGAACGCGACCCTGACCATGGCGGTGACGGGTGACGACGGTTTCGAAATGTCCGGACGTTCGAACATGGCGGAAATCAGCCGCAAGCCAGCCGAACTGGTAGCTCAGACGATGAACGCCAGCCATCAGTATCCCGATGGTTTCATGCTGTTCCTCGGCACCATGTTCGCTCCGACCCTGGACCGGGCGGAAAAGGGCAGCGGTTTCACGCACAAGATCGGCGATGTCGTCGAAATCTCCACGCCGTCGCTCGGCACGCTGCGCAATGTCGTGACGACGTCCGACAAGGCCCGCCCCTGGACCTACGGCACCCGCGCCCTGATGCGCGACATGGCCAAACGCGGCCTGCTGTAAGCGGCCAGCAACGCTGGCAGACGCAACCCAATTCGAGTTAAGAAGATGACCTATCGATCCAAGATGGACTTGAATGGCCGGCTGGCCCTGGTGACCGGAGCCGGTCAGGGTATCGGCGCAGCCTGCGCCCAGGCTCTGGCCGAAACCGGCGCTGACGTGATCTGCACCGATATCGACCTCGGCCGTGCCGAGAATACGGCACGCGCGATCGGCGGCAATGCCAAGGCGCGACAACTCGACGTGACCGACAGCGCACAGTTGAACGCGCTTGCCGGTGAATTGCCATCGCTCGACATCCTCGTCTGCAATGCCGGCATCGTCAGCAATGTACCCGCCGAAGACATGACGGACGAGCAATGGGACCGGGTTATCGAGGTCAACCTGAGCGGCGTATTCCGCACATGCCGGGCCTTTGGTCGCCGCATGCTTGAGGCCGGCCGCGGCTCAATCATCAACATCGGCTCGATGTCGGCCGATATCGTCAATGTGCCGCAGCCTCAGTGCCATTACAATGCCTCGAAGGCCGGCGTTCATCACCTGACGCGCTCTCTCGCCGTGGAATGGGCCAAACGCGGGGTCCGGGTCAATGCCGTCGCCCCCACCTACATCGAGACGCCGTTGCTGCATGGGCTCGAAAGCCAGCCGGGACTGATCGAGCGCTGGATGGACCTGACACCCGCCGGCCGCATGGGCAAGCCCGACGAGATCGCCTCGATCGTCCAGTTCCTCGCATCCGATGCGTCGAGCCTGATGACGGGCTCCATCGTAAGTGCCGACGCGGGCTATACCAGTATCTGAGGTCATATCATGCCGATTGCCCTTGTCCTCGAAAAGGAACGCGAGCTCGCCCTGCGAGACATGGAGCTCGACCTGACCGTTGGCGATCATGACGTCCGGATCGCGATGGATGTGGTCGGCATCTGCGGCAGCGACGTCCATTACTACCGTCATGGAAAGATCGGCCCGTTCGTCGTCCGGGAGCCGATGATCCTGGGGCATGAAGGCGCCGGCACCGTCGTCGCCTGTGGTGGCGCCGTCCGTCATCTCGCCGTTGGCGACCGCGTCTGTATCGAACCCGGCATACCCGACTTTTCCAGCCGCCCGAGCCGGATCGGCCTCTACAATCTCGATCCCTCACTTACCTTCTGGGCGACGCCGCCGGTTCATGGCTGCCTGACGCCGGAGGTAGTGCATCCGGCAAGCCTGACCTACAAGCTGCCGGACAATGTGTCGGCCGCAGAAGGTGCGATGGTGGAGCCTCTGGCAGTTGGCCTGCAGGCGGTTCATAAAACCGGCGTCGCCGCCGGCGATGTGGCGCTCGTGCTCGGCGCCGGCCCGATCGGCATTCTCGTCGCGCTGTCGGCGCTGTCCGCCGGCTGCGCCCGCGTCCTGATTTTCGATCCGGCGTCGAAGAAGCTCGACATCGCCCCCCAATATGCCGGAATTCAGCCGCTCCATGCAACGGGCGGCCCCCTCGCGGAGCAGGTGCTGAATGTCACGGATGGCTGGGGTGTCGATCTCGTCTACGAATGCTCCGGTGCGTCCGCGGCCTTCAACGGCGTTGCCGATTGCATCCGTCCGGGCGGCACTCTGGCCTGCATCGGCATGCCGACTGAGCCGATTCCCATCGATATCGTGGCGCTACAGGTCAAGGAAATTCGTATTGTCACGGTTTTCCGCTATGCCAACGTTTACGACAGGGCTATCGCGCTGATGTCCGAAGGGAAGATTGACGTCAAGCCGCTGATATCGGCGACATACACGTTCTGCGACAGCATCGAAGCCTTCGAACGGGCAGACACGGCGCGCCCGGAAGACGTGAAGATACAGATCGCAATGCGCTGATAATCTGGAGATGAATGACATGAGCTGGACACCCAACGGCAAGCATCTGATCGCTGGTGAATGGATCTGGGCCGATGCGACATTCGTATCGACACCTGCCACCGGGCCTTCCCATCCGTTCGCAAAGGGGACGCCGGAGCTCGTCGTCAATGCTTGCGCGGCGGCCGAGGACGCGTTCTGGACCTATGGTTATACATCGCGCAGCGAACGTGCCGATTTCCTCGACGCCATTGCCGATGAGATCGAAGCGCGCGGCGCTGCCATCACCGAGATCGGCACGCAGGAAACCGGGCTGCCCGCCGCTCGCCTCGAAGGTGAGCGCGGCCGCACGACCGGACAACTGCGCCTCTTTGCCCAGCATATCCGCAAGGGTGACTATCTCGACCTCCGGACGGACGAGGCCTTGCCGGATCGAAAGCCCTTGCCGCGCCCGGAAATCCGGCTGATCCAGCGGCCGATCGGCCCCGTCGCGGTCTTCGGCGCGTCAAACTTCCCACTCGCCTTTTCCACCGCAGGCGGCGATACCGCCGCAGCGCTCGCAGCCGGCTGCTGCGTCGTCGTCAAGGGACATTCGGCGCATCCGGGAACGGGCGAGATCGTTGCTGAAGCCATTCTTGCGGCGATCGAGAAAACGAACATGCCGAAAGGCGTGTTCAGCCTCATCCAGGGGGGTGACCGCAAGGTGGGCGAGGCGCTCGTCACCAATCCGTTCATCAAGGCCGTCGGTTTCACAGGCTCGCTTGCCGGCGGTCGCGCCCTGTTCGACCTGTGCGCGCAGCGGCCGGAGCCGATCCCGTTCTTCGGAGAACTCGGCTCGGTCAATCCGATGTTCATGCTGCCGGAAGCCGTCAAGGCACGCGGCACCTCGCTCGGCGAAGGCTGGGCCGGATCGCTGACCATGGGCGCCGGACAGTTCTGCACCAATCCCGGCATCGCGATCGTCATCGATGGCGCCGATGCCGACGGCTTCGTCCAGTCGACCCGTACGGCACTTGAAAAAGTCGGACCGCAGGTGATGCTGACGGACGGCATCGCAGCCGCGTATCGTGACGGCAAGAACCGTTTTGACAGCCGCAATTCGGTCAAACCCGTGCTGACGACAGAAAGCAGCGACAGGAAGGCCTCGCCGAACCTCTACGAGACCACGGGCGACGCATTTTTGAACGATCATACGCTCGGCGAAGAAGTGTTCGGCCCGCTCGGTGTCGTCGTGAGGGTTCGCTCCGTGGACGACATGGTTCATCTCGCCAAGGGCCTGCAGGGCCAGTTGACGACAACGATCCACATGGACGCCGGCGACACCGACGATGCACGCAAGCTGCTGCCGATCCTCGAGCGCAAAGCCGGCCGCGTGCTCGCCAACGGCTTCCCGACAGGTGTCGAGGTCGTGGACGCCATGGTCCACGGCGGCCCCTACCCCGCAAGCACGAATTTCGGCGCAACCAGCGTCGGCACCATGTCAATCCGGCGTTTTCTGAGACCAGTCAGTTATCAGAACATTCCGAATGATGTTCTGGCGGCAATAAATGACTGACTCAAAGTGTTGCTCTTGAACGGATCCGAACCGTCGACAACCAAGAAGTCGCTCTTTGTATCATTCGTCGCCGAATTCGAAGGGCCATATTTCGGCGCCATGCAGGATGCGCAGAATGCGAATTCGATCCGCTGTCACCATGTAAGCCGCGATGTAGGGTGTGCGCGGCACTACCAGCTCTCGCGTTCCCTCAACTCGACCAGGCCGACCGCTCTCGGGAAAATCAAGGAGACGCCGAACGGCTCGCACAATCTCCTCGTCGACGTGGACGGCCGCCCTCGGATTTTCGCTTTCAATGTAGCTGAAGATAGCATCTCGATCGTCAAGCGCATACTGCGCCCAGACAAGCCTCATCGGTCGCCAGCCCCTGCTCTACGCAACGCAGCCGCCCGGCGCTCGCGAAAACGAGCCTCGGCATCAGCATCGTCGAAATCGGGTCGCGTGTCCTCCAGAGCCTGCAACACCTTAGCGCGGAACCAGGCATCGTGGGCATCACTGCTACCAACCATTTCAAGCGGTAGTGAGCCTTCGTTCGCCGTCCGAGTCAGAAGGATTCGAACGGCATCCGAGACTGTCAGTCCCATATTCTGTAGGACGGCTGTGGCCCGGTCCTTAATGTCGGCATCAATTCGCGTCTGGACCAGTGCATTTGCAGCCATCACAACTCTCCTTCATTCAGCGCCAATGTAATGCATTTGCATGACATAATCCAGTATCGTCGTAAGAAAATTAACGCGCTAGCCTCGACGTTCCCGATGATCCATTATGCGATCTTCTTAGCCCAAAACATGAACACCTTGGAAACACGCTGAGTACTGGGCTAGCAAATGCGCCTCAGTGCTAGGGCGAAAGCTGCCCTCTAAAGAACTCTTTGACGATCGCGCGCAGGCGTTCCCTTTGGGATCGGCGCGATTGTCATTCTCAAAGACGACCCGCCAGCTTACCATGAAGATTGCATCTCCCTGCATATGGGTGCGATGAAAGTTCTCCGTTATCTATTATGTGCCTCTTATATTCCTGTGAGCATTCTCGCGATCCTGACGGCATACCGATCCGTCATACCCGACGTGAAATCAGCGAGCGCGTGTAACGCTTGCTGAGAATTGGCAACGTTTCGCAAGTCCAGATCGAGAGCTCTGACGAGCTGCAGATTATGGTCAGGGAGCTTTGTCTGATCCCACTTGGCCTTGGCAAGTGCCTCGAAGACCGGAAGCACACCAGACATAACATTGCCGATCACGCGTCGACCAGAAACCTCCAACTCGGTCTTCCTCCGGGCAGTAAAGACTTGGTCCCGCGAGAGAGCCTTCATTTGAGTGAACGCAGGTCCCATCGGTCCTGCATCGGTCAAGGAATTGGAGAACTTCCCAGCCATGATTGCGTCGTAGTTGGTCTTGAATGCTTCGACGCAACTTTCAACAGCAGCCCCGATACTCAATGCCCGCAACAATGCGATGTGCTCGGCCTGACTGAGGCTGCTCACGTCACGATTGGGCTTGTTCGCTGCACTGTGAAGTACGTCTCTAACCGCCTCGAACGGGAGTTCACCAGTCGTGAATGCGTCCTCAAGATCGACGATGTTGTAACATATATCGTCTGCCGCTTCGACGATGAAGACCAAGGGATGCCGCCGCCACCAACTCTCGTCAAGGTTCGTCGTCTCTTCAGGCAGCCCCAGCGAGCTTGCTACCTCCTTGAACAGGTCCACCTCTGAGCGGAAGATGCCGAACTTTTTTAGGCCGACGTATGGCGCACTACCTGCGCTGACAATACTCTCGCGGACAGCAGAAGTTACCGGGTACTTCGTGAAGGCCCCTAACGTGGCTTTGGAGAGCCGCATGCCGCCCTCGTTCCGGTACATTTCAAGCCGGGTAACGATCCGAAATCCCTGCGCATTTCCTTCAAAGCTGATGAACTCGGATCGATCAGGCTGTTCAATATCCGCCATCATTCCTTTCGCATCGTCGAACTTCTCCGCAAACCAGTCGCCCATCGCTGCTTCGCCTGAATGACCAAACGGAGGGTTGCCGATGTCGTGGGCAACACAGGCGGCCTGCACGATGTTCGCCAAACTGTTGGACTCACCGTCGTCGATCCGGCGCGTCTCCTCAAGCCAATTCCCGATTCGCATAGCCAATGATCGTCCGACACTGCTGACTTCGATCGAATGGATCAAACGGTGATGGACGTGATCATGCTCATAGAGCGGCTGTACCTGCGTCTTGTTGGCCAGTCTCCGAAACGGTGCGGAGAAGACGATGCGGTCATGATCCTGAACAAAGATGGATCGGTGTGCGTGGGGTTGGTAGTTTCTGTCGCCAAGTCGTTCGCTGCAAAGGAGTTTCTCCCAATCCATTTTCGTACTCCCAACGTCCTATATGGCGGCCTCCTCAAAGGCGCCTCCAAGCAAATGTTCTCACTGGTATCGTAGTTGGTTGGCGGTCACCATCCTCGGTTGACAGAATTTTCAGCCTTAACGCTGGTGAGCTCGAGTAGTCCGACAAGTGCACACTCGAGGAAGATACCGCTACCCACGGGATAATGTGTGCGAAGCGTCGAGCGCCTTGCCCGGCCTTCCAGGTTGCGTAGCCGCTAAGCGTCAAGGGTCATCATTCGGAAAACTGCGCATCAGAGGAGAGAACAGTTTGTCGAGTTTGGGCAAAATTTTCTTTGGAACCTGTTGAAACTCGTTCCCCCCCATGTATGCAGCCTTTAAGTTGCGCGTGACAGTTCAATAAACTCTCGTCGATAGAGGGCGGCCTTTGATAGAAAGCATGCGGGACCATGACGAAATTATTGCCAGAGTCGCAGAAAATCGAAACGCACAGATTCAATTTGCCGGTGCTGGGGGCCTCGGGAGCGATGACATGGAAAAGCGCGGTGCATGATGCGACCATAGCGAACCCTGCAAATTCTGAGGCGGCGCTCAACAGCATCGCCTCGCGCGAGAGTGCTGCACGAGAGAGTGGTTCGGCATGATGAAACAATTGGAAGGAAGCGCCTACACGGAGCAGAGGGCAGATAAATACAGTGCGCGAGAACCAATCGTTACACCGCTGCGCAAACATAGCCTAAGCGGCGAACTCTATAGCCGTCATCCGAGTACAGAGGCGCTGATCGCAGAACTGACAGCCCTGCCTCGTGATGGGTTAGTCGTCAGGGCTGCAATCACGAAGCGGTCCGATCCTGGTGGCGTCGCCTTAACCTGACGTAGGACGCGATCATTTCTTTGTCCTGAATTTCAGGCTTGGATCGGCAACGCGATCTCACGCCAGGTGGCGCTGGCGAGGGCGCGGAGTTGGCGATGATCAGCGGCATTCAGGTGTTTTCGATGAAGTTGGAAAAGATTGGCAATTTGGCCGTGGGTTGAGACGAAACGTTGGCATTGATCTGCCGACTTGAACCGCATCATGCGTCGCTCTCGTCGTCGAACGGGAAGGTGAGAATTTTCTGCGAGGTTGTTGAGCCCTTTGTGCGAACGGTGTTCGATCCCCAGCATGATCTCTCGCTTTGCGGCGGAATAAGAACGCAGCTTGTCTGTCACCATCACGCGCGGCGCAACACCTTGGCTCTTCAACAATTTGCGCATCAGCCGAAGAGCGGCTCCCTTGTTTCTGCGGCTTTGCAGCAGAGCATCGAGAACGTAGCCGTTGGCATCGACGGCGCGCCACAGCCAGTATTTCTTGCCCTTGATCGATACGACCATCTCATCGAGATGCCATTTGTCTGCGAAGTTGCCGATCGACCGCCGCTTGAGTTGGTGGGCGAATTTCAGGCCAAACTTAGTCGTCCATTCTGAGACGGCCTGAAACGAGACGGCAATGCCGCGCTCGGCAAGCAGGTCTTCGATATCGCGCAGGCTCAGCGGGAACCGGTAATAGAGCCATACCGCATGCGCGATGATCTCGGCTGGAAAGCGGTGGCGTTTGTATCGGGCGGACGCATCGTCAGTCATGCCGATAGACTATTGCCTCGATCCGCACCAGCCGGTTAAGGCGACGCCTCCACGGTACTGCAAGCAGACGTAGCAATTTTTCCACTCAGGGCCAATCACCGCGGCAGCAACTGATCTCCGCTTTTCGTCTTGGGCGCCCTGGCAGCGGACGGTCGGCCATCGCCCCCCGAGACTGACAGCTTGGTTCCGCGTGAGCAGATTGTCCGCAACGCGCCCGCACTGCGGTCGTTGATCCAGTAATCGCACTGGCCGAAATGAGCCGTGGGCTTCCGGTAGCTTCTAGCCTCGCAAGCAAGATGCCGGACGTTTTTCAGCACAGCATCGGCGCAATAGTTAAATCGAGCGGCTGTCATATGCCCAATGCAGCAGGGCTTGGCGTTGACATGGCCTGCACCAGCAGTCCCCAGGCTCGCAGGCTCGGCGAAGCTGAGCGATATGGCGGCGAATAGCTTTCCAACGCGCGATCTGTCGCTTGTCCTCGCCGGGTATGCGACGACCTTGATGGTAGCGGCAGTACCACTGGAACCAGCCACGTGGATCGTCGGGATGTATCCATCCCTTGGCTCGCCAGACGCTGAGTGGTTGGCTGGCGTCGACACCGAAGCAGTTGATTGACGGATCTTTTCGCAGCGACGACAGCCGGGCCTCCGCAAACCAGCTGTTGGGAAATTCGTCGCGACAGTCGGTCATGTACTTGCCGCCGAACACCCCGAGCGCGAGCATCTGGGCGGGTGTTAAGTCTGGCTGGAAATCGGGATGAAAATCACGGCCAACTGGCGCAACGAGAGCGTATCGGTAACCTTGCTGCATCCGATCATTCACGACGACCCACCGGAGTCTCATCGGGCGCCCTGCGAGATTGTTTTCGAACGGTTACGCCGCCAGATGGACAAGTTAAGTGCCGCCGCGAAACTCACCCACGCCAGATAAGGAAGAAGCAGCAAGGCAGCCGCCGCGTTCACGGGGTGAAACATTATAATCGTCGCCAGGATCGCAGCCCAAAGCACCATGATCTCCACCACGGCCAGCCCGGGTCGGTGAAGCCCAAAAAAGATCGGTGTCCACGCAGCATTGAGCAGCAGTTGGGCTGCATAGGCACTGAGAGGCAGTGCTGCAATGCCAGCCTCTCGCCATACGAGCCAGCCCGACAGTCCAATCAATGCATAGAGAACCGTCCAGACCGGGGCGAACACCCAATCGGGCGGATGCCAGCTTGGCTTGTCGAGGTGCTTATACCAGTCGCCTGGCCTAAAGACCACGCCCGTCGCTGCGGCAGCGAAGCTTGCGACCTCAAAGGCGACCAACACGAGAAGGGAATGCATATCCATCCAGCACAAGATGGAGGGAACCGCCGACATGGCAAGCGGGTCCCTCCGAAGATCCTATCGGTTCTGGCCAGCGGCGAACTCGCCGCGGCCTATTGCAGAAAACAGGGGCATGATCTGCCACGACGCCGACAGCCCTACCAAGACATAGATGATCCGGGCGAGCCCCGAGCGAGACCCGAAGACGGCGGCCACGAGGTCAAAGCTAAACAGTCCGACCAGCCCCCAGTTCAGCCCGCCCACGACTACGAGAATGAGCGTGAAAATGTTGATGAACTTCATGGTTATGCTCCGGGCCGAGGGATGAGCGTTCAGCCTTCCGGAGGCATAATCACCTTGTCGATGACATGGATGACCCCGTTTGAGGCAGCAATGTCAGCAGTAGTGACGGTGGCATCGTTGACCTTGACGGCGGAGCCCTCGACTTCGATGTCGATCATTTTGCCATTTACCGACTTCGCTTCATCGATACCCGCCACGTCCGCCGCCATCACCTTCCCCGCAACCACATGGTAGGTGAGAATCTCAGTGAGCTTTTGCTTGTTCTCCGGCTTCAGCAGGTTTTCAACGGTACCGGCAGGCAACCTGGCAAAGGCTTCATCGGTCGGAGCAAAGACCGTGAACGGTCCCGTGCCTTTGAGAACGGCGGCCAGGCCTGCCGCTTCGAGCGCGGTACCCAACGTTTTGAATTGACCCGCCTCCAAGGCGGTGTCGACGACATCCTTCTCCGCGGCAAACGTGCCGACGCTGCTGCCGAGCGTGATCGCCGCAGCGACCATAACGCTTTTCAACTTCATGGCATTTCTCCTCTCGGTGACGGGTGCGAGATGCACGCCATAAATCTCATTTGGGAGAAAATATACCATCCTTACCACTCAAATTGTCGTGAGAAGAAACCAAATTCTCTTGTCACGAAAATTTTGGTCGTTATAGTTGCGCGAAATGAAAAGGAGTTTGCGACGTGCTCTCCGACACGCTGTCTAACGAGCTCCAGCGCTACGCGATCGGCCCTCGCGTCAAGGCGCTGCGTCTGAAAAAGAAGCTGGGGCTGGTGCAGTTGGCCGGGCATACAGGGCTCTCGCCTGCAATGCTCTCGAAGATCGAGCGCGGGCAGATGTTTCCAACTCTGCCCACGCTGCTTCGGATCGCCATGGTTTTCGGCGTGGGTCTCAATCATTTCTTTAATGCCGACAAGGAGGAGCCGCTCATCGCGATCGTCCGAAAGCAGCAGCGTCTCAAACTTCCCAACCTGCCGGGCGAAAAGAATCCGGCCTTTCTATTCGAGAGCCTTGACTATCCCGCTTCTGATCGCCGCATGGAGGCGTTTTACGCCGAGTTCCCGGTCGATTCACCGCCCTCAGAGCCGCATCAACATGGCAGCGCTGAATTCATCTACGTGCTCGCCGGCCGGCTTACAGTCAACGTGGATGGCAAGGACGCTGCGCTGGATACGGGGGACGCTGTGTATTTCGACTCTAGCGCTCCGCATAGTTACCGCCGCGAAGGCGAGGAAATTTCAGCCGCTATTGTTGTGACTTCTTCATAGGCCGCCGTTGTTGAAAACGAGGCGATTCGGCTCGGCGCGGCGACCGCCTGAATGCAGAGTAGGCGATTGGCTTTTCAGGAGGCCTGCATGCCGTCGATCGCTATCGGGACATCATTCGACGAGCTCGATTTCGCTTATCCGCCAACTCTTGTCAAAGAACGGTTCCAGAGGACTGTAGAGGCGTAGGCACACGAACCAGCCCTTCTCCGGCATCGTCAGTATCCAGTTGCCCCGGCCGACGCCCTCCGGTTGGGTCGGTGAAAAGTAGATCGTGGTCGAGCCATCAGGATTGGCTTCGGCTGCGGGCGAAGGATAGCTCCGGCTTCCCGCTCGCGGGTAGCGTTGGGCGTGTCGAGCATCGAGCGGGTCATATTGTGCGCGACTTACCAAGATTGAGAACACAATCAGGTACCTTGGTGTGGACATCGAGGATGCTCTGGAACTAGCGGAGCATACCGAGATTTGACGGGGTGCGGCTCTGCACATAGCGGGCCGCACCTCCCAGAGCGTTATCTGTCAATCGGCATCGAAACGGGCCCCCCTATCGGCTCCCAAAAGGGACCCCTGCCTCTGGTTGCATCGGGTCAGCGCGCGTAGGCCCGGAGCTCTCCATTTAGCGCAGGGGCCTGCGGGCGC
>NZ_JAJNCZ010000017.1 GCF_021026345.1 Rhizobium sp. GN54
ACAAGCATCCAAATAAAAAGCCTCCGATGAAACCGGAGGCTGTTGTAACCCCATCGCAGATGGGGGTCCCGTTTGGACGCCGATCACCCCATGTGCGGGGTCCTTATTCCATGCCGAAACACACCCACAACCTGCCGGTCTCGACAGGTCGCCTCGTCGGACGGGACGACGCGGTGGCGGCGGTCCTGCGCGCCCTTGAGGCATCGCGGCTGCTGACGATCGTCGGTCCCGGGGGGATCGGCAAGACCCGGCTGGCGCTTGCCGTCGCCGAGCGGCTGGCGGCAGGAGGCGGCACGGACGGTGTCGGCACGGAGGAGGCCGGTACTGAGGTTTCCAGTACCGAGGGCACCGCAGCCTATGAGCATGGTGTCTGGTTCGTCGATCTCGCGACCGTGAACGATGCGGCACTGGTACCGGCCTCGATTGCGGCTGCGATCGGGCTGCGGGTGCATTCGGCGAATATCGGCGCTGCGCTCGCAGCCTTTGCGGCCGACCGGGCGTTCCTGCTCGTGCTCGACAATTGCGAACATCTGGTCGAGGCGGTCGCGGCCTGCGCCGGCACGTTGCTTGCCGCGGCGGCCGGGGTGCGCATTCTCGCCACGAGCCGCGAGCCGACCGGGACCCCCGGAGAACAGGTCTATCGCCTGCCGCCGCTGGACACGCCGCCCGAGGCCTCCGGCCATTCGGCGGCCCGGGCACTGGCGTTCCCGGCGGTCGAGCTTTTCGTCGAGCGCGCCGGCGGCAGCTTCGGCGCGTTCGCGCTCGACGACGGCAATGCGCCGGACGTGGCGGAGATCTGCCGCAGGCTGGACGGCCTGGCGCTTGCGATCGAGCTCGCCGCACCGCGGCTGGATGCGTTCAGTCCCCGCGAACTCGTGGGGCTCCTTTCCGATCAGTCCCATGTGCTGGGCGGCAGGCGATCCGGCCACAGCCGCCATCATACCCTGGCTGCGACGCTGGACTGGAGCTACGGCCTTCTTGCCGAGCCCGAGCGCATGCTCCTGCGACGCCTTTCGGTCTTTGCCGGTGCCTTCAGCCTGGAATCGGCCTGCACGGTCGTGCTCGACAAGGGCCGCGCCCGCGCCGAATGCATTCACGGCGTCGCCAGCCTCGTTGCGAAATCGCTGGTTTCGACGGAGCGTGGAGAGTTCGGCACGCAGTACCGGCTGCTCGACACCACCCGGCGCTATGCGCTGCAGAAACTGGCCGAGAGCGGCGAGCTCGATTGGCTCCGCCAGCGCCATGCCGAGCATCTGCTGGCTCTTGGGGAGCGCGCCGGGGCGGAATGGAGGATCCGGCCGACCGCCCAGTGGCTTGCCGAATACGGGCGCAAGGTCGACGACATTCGCAGCGCCCTGAGCTGGGCGTTTTCCGGAAACCGCAGCATCGCCACCGGCATCGCGCTCACGGTCGCCGCGATCCCGTTCTGGGAGAACCTGTCGCTGGTGGAGGAGGGCCGCGCCGGCGTCGAGCGCGCGCTCGACCCTGCCTTTGCCAGGTTCCGCAGCGTCCGCGACGACATGAAACTGCACCTGGCGCTCGGCACCACGCTGCTTCATACGAGCGGCCCGCTTCCCGAGGTCAAGGTGGCCTGGACGACGGCGCTCGCCTGTGCCGAGACGCTGGGCGACGCCGAATGCGCGCTCGGCTGCCTCTGGGGACTGTGCGACTACCACACCTGGACGGGCGATCACCACGCGGCGCTGGCGATGGCCGAAAGGATCAGGAAGCTGGCGAGCGATCGCGGCGACCTCACCGCCTGCACGAACGTCGACAGGCAGGCGGGAACGGCCCTGCGCTACCTGGGAGAACTCGCCGGGGCGCGGCGTCACCTCGAACGCATGATCGCCCTCTACATACCCCCGGTCGCCCGTTCGGACATTGCGCGCTTCCAGCTCGATCCGCGGTCGGCGGCGCGGGGAACACTTGCGAACATCCTCTGGCTGCAGGGGCAGCCCGACAAGGCGGTCGCCATGGCGCAGTGCCAGCTGGAGGAGGCGCGGGCGGCAGAGCATGCGCTGGCGCTCTGCAACGCCCTCGTCCACACGACCTGCCCGATCGCGCTTCTGACGGGGGACCTTGCCGGTGCGGAGCGGATGCTCGCCGCCATCGAGGCGCATGTGGCCAGGCACGCCATGACGATCTGGAGCGCCATGGCGCGTTGCCTGCGCGCCGACTGGCTCCTTCAGGGGGGCGATGCTGCCGGGTTGGCCCTTCTGAGAGGCGCGCTCGACGAGCTTTTCGCGGTCGGTTTCCGCATGCGCGGTCCCTTCTACATCGGCGTCTACGCGGCGGGGCTGGGGGATCACGGAGAGATTGCGGCGGCGCAGGCGGCGATCGACGAGGCGATTGCGCTTTCGGCATCGACGGGCGAGATCTGGTGCATGCCGGAACTGCTGCGGATCAAGGCGGAACTGTCGCTCAAGGAAGGCTCCGGCCGGTCGGCGGAGGCCGGGGAGGCGCTCTTCGTGCAGGCCCTCGGCCTGGCGCGCGGGCAGGGTGCGCTGTCGTGGGAATTGCGCACGGCCACGGGGCTTGCCGGACATTGGCTTGCCGCGGACCGGGGCGAAAGGGCGGCCGGCCTTCTGGCGCCGATCCATCGGCGCTTCACGGAAGGATTTGCCACCCGTGACCTGCTTGCGGCGTGCGCGCTTCTCGATGCCGTCGGGGAGAGGCGCGGGAGAGGTTCGGGCGTCTCCGGGACCCGCCGCGGCCGGCATACGCATGCCCGTCCTTGAGCGCTGGATCCAAAGCGTGCCGCGATCTTTCGGGTTCGCTCCCGCGCTTTGCTCCGTTGTTTGACGCATGTCGCCGTCGCAAAGCCGCTGCGTACATTTGCGCGACATCCTCTATCGGGTCAGCGATCGCGTGCGCCTGTCCAGCATCAGCAGGATCGGGGCGATCGCGGCGATGGCGGCAAAGGTGGTGAAGGTCTCGACGTAGCGCGTGCCTTCGGCGGCCATGACGTGCAGCGAGGCCGGGCCGAGGCCGGCGCCGATGGTCAGGGCCATGTAGTTGATGCCGTAGAGCTTGCCGAAGCTTCGCATCCTGAAGCGTCTCGCCAGAAGAAAGCCGATCGCGTCGCCTTCCGCTCCCGTGGCCAGCCCGAAGATGACGGCGCTGACATAGACCGGGACCTGGCTGTCGGAGTTCGCCAGGATCAGGTGGCCGGCAAGCGGCGACAGAAAGGCGAGGCTCGTCAACGGAACCGGAGGGAACCGGTCGAGCAGGGCCCCGAAGCCGAGGCGCATGGCGATGAAGGCCAGGCCCACGAGGCTCATGACCAGGGCCGCCTCTGCCGGATCGGCGCCGCGGTCGGCCAGCACGACGGGCAGCGAAATGGATCCGGCGGCGGCGGCGAAGTAGTTGAGAAAGAACGCACCCAGCATCAGCCAGAAGCTTGCCGTCCCCACCGCTTGGCGAACGGTGTCGCCCTCGACCCCGGCACGGTCGGGCGACCTCGGCACGGGCGGGTCGCGAATGACGAAGAGCGCCACCGGAAGGGTGATCGCCATCGATACGAGGCCGGCCACTATAAAGGCGGAGCGCCAGCCCCATTGCGCGATCAGGAGCGCAAGGGCCGGCGGAACGGTGGCGATCCCGAGCCCGACGAAGGAGAGCATGACGCCCAGCGCGAGGCCCCGCCGGGCGCTGATCCAGCCGACGATCACATAGGTGTAGGGCACGCCGGTCTGTGCCGCGCCCAGCAGGCTCGCTGCGACGACCGCGGCGGTGAAGGCCGGCAGGCTGTGCGAGACGATCCCGATCGAGATCAGGCCGACCGCCATCGACACGGAGGAGAAGGTGAGCACCCGGCGCGGGCCGAAGCGATCCGTCAGCGCGCCCACAACCGGCGACATCAGGCCGTTGACGATGGCGATCGGCGCGACGACGGCAGCCACCAGCGTCCGGTCCCAGCCGGTGTCGTTCGCGATCGGCACGATGAAGACGCTGAAGCCGTAGATCAGCACGATGCCGATGCTGAGATACATCCCGGCGCCGGAACCCAGCACGATTGCAATCCGTCGGCCCCGCCCTGCGTCCGTATCCATGTCCCGACTGCCCTTGCCGTGTCGTTCGCAGAGGCCTTGGTCGTGCCGACCGGACCGCAGGCAGTTCACCAAATTTCACCGTTCTTAACAACCCTTGCGACAGCGGCTGCGCTAGCATCCGGACAGTTCCCCAAGACCGACAGGAGGCGACGATGTCTCAGCAGCCAGCAGCCGTCCAACCGGATGATCCGGAGCGCCGCGCCATCCTGTGCGCCGCCGGAGGTGCCGCGATCGGCGGAATTGCCGCCGCGCTTGCGGCCGGCACGACGGCGTCGGCCCAGGAAACGCCGGCCGCAACCCGCGATCCGAATTCGCTGGGCGGGAGGCTCCAGGGCGTGCAGCATTTCGGCCTGACCGTGCAGAACATGGAGCGCGCCTACGAGTTCTACACGGCGGTTCTCGGCGGGACGGAAGTCTTCCGCCACGGCGACTTCCAGGGCGACGCCGTCCAGAACACGCTGCTGGCCGACCAGGAGATCCTGGCGAACGAGCTCGGCGTCAACCCGCGGACGATCGGCGTGCCCGACCTGAGGGGCGGGGCCCAGCGGCTCGATGTCCGCTTCATCCAGTTCGACAACGTCGTGATCGAGCTTCTGCAGTATCGCGACGCCGACCAGCCGATGGGCGGACCCAAGGCTTTCGCCGAGCCGGTGGAACACATGAGCCCGGCATTCCCGCGGATGATGCACATCTGCTTCCACGTCGGCGACGATGTCGACTTCAACCAGTTCATCGCCGATCTCGAGGCGGAATCCGCACGGCGCGGCATGACGCAGGTGCGGGCCAATCGCATCATCCGCGTTTCCACCGAAGACGAGCGAAGGGCGGCACCCATGAGCGCCAACACCAACAAGGTGACGGTCGCGCCCTCTGACGGCTGGGAACTGATCTACTGCAAGGGCCCGGAGGGCGAGCAGCTCGAATTCGTCAAGGCGATCGGACCGGTGAAGAAGCGGTTCGCCGATGCGCTTCAGGCCCATCTGGGCCTCTCGGGCGCGCAATAGGCGTATCGGGCCTGTGGCGGTCCGGTCCGGATCGCCCTGCTGCCCTCGACGAGACACCAGACACGGGACACTGGACACGGAACAGGGAGAAACGAGATGACCACGACGCTGCGGCTGCACACTCCGGCCCGCCTGCTCGCGGGCGCCGTCCTGCTCGCCGGCCTGTTTTTCGCTGCGGGTGCGGCGACGGCACAGGACGGTTCCGGCCAGGGGCCCGGCGACGGCTATGCAAATGTCGCCGGCGGGGCCTATTCGATCGTTGCCGAGGTCCGGGCCAAGCCGGGCAAGGAGGCCGAATTGCGCGCGATCACGCTCCCGCTGATCGATCTCGTCCGCGGCGATCCGGCAAACCTCGTCTATTTCCTGCAGGAGAACCGCGAGAGCCCCGGGCACTTCATCTTCTACGAGATCTTCGCCAACGAGGCCGACTTCGAGGCGCACAACGCCATGCCCTATGTGCAGGACTGGTTTGCCCGGCTGCCCGAACTGGCCGATGGCGGCGTGAAGGTGATGCGCATGGAGGTCCTCGTGCCGGACGGCAACTAGGGTCAGGGCACCCGGCCCACAGTCGGCGCAGGGCGCGCCAAACCGAAGGGAGCTTCGAGATGAGACTCAAGGGCAAGGTTGCATTGGTCACGGGCTCTGCGGGCGGCATCGGCCACGCCGTCGCGGAACTGTTCGAAAGCGAAGGCGCCATCGTGGTTGCGGGCGATATCAAGCAGCCGGAAAAGCCCTACCCCAAGGCGACCGAGGCGATGAAGCTCGACGTCACCAGCGAGGAGCAGTGGGCTACGGTCGTTGCCGCGATCGTGCGGAAGCACGGACGGCTGGACGTGCTGATCAACAATGCCGGCATCATCGCCTACGAACCGCTGGACAAGCTGGAGATGAAGGACTGGCTGAAGATGATCGCGGTCGACCAGACCGGCGTGTTCCTCGGCATGCGGGAGGCGGTGCGCGTCATGCGCAAGCAGCAGTCCGGCTCGATCGTCAACGTCTCCTCGATCTGGGGCAGTGCTGCGGTCGCCGGCGCGCATTCCTACCATGCCGCCAAGGGGGCCGTCCGCAACATGTCGAAGAACGCGGCAATGACCTATGTTTCCGACGGGATCCGGGTCAACTCGGTGCATCCGGGCTTCATCCATACGCCGCTGACGGACGCGCAGGCGCAGGACCTCAACGATGCGGTCATCGCCGCGACGCCGATGAAGCGCGGCGGCACGCCGATGGAGATCGCCTATGGCTGCCTGTTCCTCGCCTCCGACGAGGCAAGCTACGTCACCGGCACCGAACTGGTGATCGACGGCGGCTACCTGGCGCAATAGCCGCCCGGCCGGCTTCAGGCGTCGCGGCGGCGGGCAAATTCCGGGCTGTCCGAAATATGGCCAAACGGTGACTTGCAAGCGCCAACGGGCATCCGGATTTCACAATATTGTTAGCGCTCCGTCGCGCCGGAGTTGTGCTATTTTGCCGGCGCGGCATGGATCCCCAGGGGGCGGCTATTTGCCGATATTCCACATGTCATACGATCTTCAAGTCAATGGTAAGTCCTATTCCATCGATGTAGACGGCGATATTCCGCTTCTGTGGGTCCTGCGCGACACCATGGGGCTCACCGGAACGAAATTCGGCTGCGGCATCGCCATGTGCGGGGCCTGCACGGTGCATGTCGACGGCATGCCCGTCCGCTCATGCGTGATGCCGGTGTCCGATGCCGTGTCCAAGGCGATCACGACGATCGAGGCGATCGGCGAGACCGCGGAGGGCGCGCGGGTGCAGAAGGCCTGGCTCGACATCGACGTCGTCCAGTGCGGTTACTGCCAGTCCGGGCAGATCATGTCGGCCACGGCGCTGATTGCCGCCAATCCCTCGCCGACCGACGACGATATCGACGCGGTCATGGCCGGGAACATCTGTCGATGCGGCACCTATCCGCGCATCCGGGCCGCGATCAAGCTGGCCGCAGCGGAGAGGTGAGCGCGATGTCCATCCACGACAAGGTCACCCTTCCCGTATCGCGCCGCCATTTCCTGATCGGCGCATCCCTGACCGCCGCAGGCCTCCTCATCGGCCTCAGGCCCACCCCTTCATCCGCCGCACCGGAGGCCTTCGAGGCCGGCGCCTTCATCCGCATCCCGCCCGAGGGCAAGATCGTGTTCGTCATGCCCTCGGTGGAAATGGGGCAGGGCATCTACACGGCCGTGGCGATGCTTCTGGCCGAGGAACTGGAAGTCTCCCTCGACCAGGTGGAACTGGAGCATGCGCCCGCCGATCCGGCGCGATATGCAAACCCCCTGCTCGGCGACCAGATCACCGGAGGCTCGCTGGCCATCCGCGGCGTCTACGAGCAGATGCGCAAGGCCGGCGCCACCGCGCGCGTCATGCTGGTGAATGCCGCCGCGCGCGGCTGGGACGTGGCGCCGGAGACCTGCACGGCCGAGGCCGGGCATGTCGTCCATGCCGCAAGCAACCGCCGCGCCGCCTATGGCAGCCTGGTCGAGGCGGCAGCGGCGCAGGCGGTCCCGCAGGAGGTGCCGCTGAAGCCTGCGACCAGTTTCAAGGTGATCGGCCAGTCCCTCCGGCGGCTCGACAGCCCGGAGAAGGTCAACGGTACGGCCAAATTCGGGATCGATGCCCGCCCAGACGGCGTCTCCTATGCGGCGATCGCGCTCTGTCCCCACTTCGGCGGCAAGCTGCGCGCGCTCGAGGATGCGCCCGCACTGGCGGTCAAGGGCGTCAGGCAGGTCGTGCGGGTCGAGGACGCCGTCGCCGTCGTGGCCGACAATACCGGCGCCGCCCGCAAGGGGCTCGCCGCTCTTTCCATCGAATGGGACCCGGGCCCGAACGGCACGCTTACGCTCGCCGATCTCGAAGGACGCATCGAGGATGCGATCGAGGGCAGCGCCCTGCCGCATATCAACGAGGGCGATGTCGAAAAGGCGGAGGCCGAGCACGGGCCGGCCCATGAATTCGTCTATCGCCTGCCGATCCTGACGCATACGGCGATGGAGCCGATGAACTGCACGCTCCATGTCCGCAGCGACGGCTGCGAGGTCTGGGTGGGCACGCAGGTCATGGGGCGGGCAAGGCAGGCGGTGGCCGATGTCACCGGGCTGCCGGTGGAGAAGGTCGTGGTGCACAACCACCTTTTGGGCGGTGGCTTCGGCCGCAGGCTCGACGTCGACGGCGTCATCGTGGCGGCGAAGATCGCGCAGCAGGTCGACGGCCCGGTCAAGGTGACCTGGAGCCGCGAGGAAGACATCCGCCACGACTGTTATCGCTACCTCAACTACAGCAAGGTCACCGCGACCCTGGGGGCCGACGGCCTGCCCGCGTCGTGGCGCCACCGCGTCATCGGCCCTGCCGTCATGGCGCGCTGGCTGCCCGCCTTCACGCGCGACGGTATCGACCTCGACATTATGGCGGGTGCGGAGACGCCTTACGCCATCGCCAACAAGCATACCGACTTCGTGCGGCACGAGGCGCCGGACGGCATGCTGACGGGCAACTGGCGCGGCGTCGGCGCCACGCGCAACATCCCGCCGGTCGAAGGCGGGATCGACGAACTGGCCCATCTTGCGGGCATCGATCCGCTCGAATACCGCCGCCGGCTGCTGCAGCACAAGCCGCGTCTCCTGGGTGCGCTCGATCTCGCGGCCGAGAAGGCGGGCTGGTCGAGCGCGCCGGCGCAAGGGATGGGTAGGGGCATCGCCGTCGCAGAGGATTTCGGCAGCTTTGCCGCGATGATCGCCGAAGCCGGGATCGCCGCGGACGGAGGCCTCAGGATCGACCGCATCGTCTGCGCCGTCGATTGCGGCCAGGTGATCAATCCGGACACGGTGGAGGCCCAGATCCAGAGCGGCGTCGTCTATGGCCTGTGCGCTGCCCTTTATGGGCGCATCACGGTCCAGAATGGCGCCGTCGTGGAGGGCAACTTCGACGATTCCCCCGTTCTCAGGATCTACGAGACGCCGAAGATCGAGGTGCACATCGTGCCGAGTTCGGAGGCGCCGGGCGGCATCGGGGAGATCGGAACCCCGGGTGTGGCGCCCGCACTCCTCAATGCGCTGTTCGTGGCGACCGGCAAGCGGCTGCGGACGCTCCCGATCGACCAGGGCGAACTGCGGAGGGTATGACCATGGCCAGCAAGGCAATTGCAATGCCGCTTCTTGCCGTTCTGGCCGCCGTCGGCGTCGCCGCCGGCATGGGTCCCCTGAGCAGCCACGCCGAGACGTCGGATGGCGGAACTCTCAAGGCGGCCTCCGACTTCGAGACCATTACCGACACCGGGGCGCGCTCGAAGGCGATCTTCGTGGAGGCCAGCCGGGTGTTGACGCATCCGCGCTGCATCAACTGCCATCCGGCGACGCGCAGTCCCACCCAGGGCGAGGACCTGCATCCGCATGTGCCCCTGATGATCGCGGCCGAAAGTTCCGTGGGGCCGGCCGGGCTTGCCTGCAGCGCCTGCCACGGCGACGAGAACCGTCCGATCGTCGGCAGCCGGCTGAAGTCCATTCCGGGCAATGCCCATTGGTCGCTGGCACCGGCCAGCATGGCCTGGCAGGGGCTGACGGTCGGCGAGATCTGCCGGCAGGTGAAGGATCCGGAGCGGAACGGCGATCGCACGCATGCCGACCTCGTGCGCCATATGGGCGAGGACCATCTGGTCGGCTGGGCCTGGCATCCGGGCGAGGGCAGGAGTACGCCTCCGGGTTCGCAGGAAGCCCTTGCCGCCCTGATCGACGCGTGGGTCGCGACAGGGGCCGAGTGTCCGGACTGAGGCAACCTCGCGTCTTCTGAACCGCTCTTGTCCTCGCGGCTTTCGATCTTGTGCGGGAACCGCTGCGCGATCGTGGGCGGCGTGCTTCTGTTGTTCATCCCCGGCGAAAGCCGATCGTCAGGGTTCGCGCAGGGCGGTGTCCAGGCCGCGGACGAGGGGATAGAGGAAATAGGAGATGACGGTGCGGCGGCCGACCTTGATTTCGGCCGATACGGTCATGCCCGGAAGCAGCCGGACCGGTTGGCCGGCATAGTGGAGTTCGGTGTCGGCCAGCGGGATGCGCGCCTTGAAGTAGGGGGTCGGCGGCTGGCCCGCGGCGGTTTCCTGCTGGCTCGGGCTGAACGCGTCGCGGCTCACCGTGCGGATTCTGCCGTTGACGGTGCCGTATTTCTGGAACGGATAGGCGTCGAACTTGATGCGGGCGTCCTTGTCGGCGGTGACCTGGCCGATGTCGCGGGAATTGATCGAGATTTCGGCTTCCAGCGGCGCGTCGAGCGGGACGAGCGTCACCATCGGCTCGGCCTCGCGCACGACCGATCCCACAGAGCGCTGCGCCATGTCGAGCACGACCGCATCGGCCGGCGCCCGCATCTCGACCATGTCGCGGCGGCGCTCCATCTTCTTCAATTCCTCGGCGGCGGCGTCGCGCTGGGTCTTCGTCTCGACCAGCTGCTCCATGGTGGTGCGACGGAAATCCTCGATGAAGGCCTGGCGGTCGGCCCTGAGCTTGGCCAGCGCATGGACGGCCTCCGCCGCCTGGCCCTGCAATTGCGACAGGTCGGATTCGACGTCGAGCCGCGCGTCGCGCGCGCCGAGGAAATTGATGCGCGAGCCGCTGTCGGTCCGCCACAGAAGCTCGCGCGCCGCCTCGATCTCGGCCAGGTTCTGCTTGCGGCTGGCGAGGATGTGCTGCTGGTTGGCGCTGGCGACGAGGGTGGCGTTCTGGCCGGCGATCTGGTGGTCGAAATTCTGCAACTGCGCGGTATGGAAGGCGAGGCGCTGGCCGAAGAGTTGCAGTTGCAGCCGCTCGTCGGGAGAGAAGCCGGCAGACTTCGCATAGTCCTCGCCGCTGAGCTCCGCGGCAAGCCGGTTCGCCTGCGCGTCGAGGGCGGCGAACTTGGTGCGCTGCAGGTCGACGTCGGCCTGGCTGAAGGTCGGGTCGAAGGTGGCGAGCACCTGGCCGGCGCGCACGGTATCGCCCTGGGCGACATCGATGGTGCGGACGATCGAGGTCTCGATCGGCTGGACGACGATCGTGGGCCGGGTGGTGATCAGCTTGCCGGGTGCCACCACCACCTCGTCGATCTCCGACAGGCTCGCCCAGGTGATGGCGGCGGCGATCAGCGCGGTGATGCCGTAGAGCGTCAGCCTTGCGATGCGCGGCGGCACGCGCTCCTCGAGTTCCACCGCGTCGCTCTGGAACTCGGCGATGACCGGCGGCAGCGTGCGCCGGATGACGAGTTCGGTGCCGGGCTGTCGGACCGGGACCGGCAGGTTGATCTTCTGGTCTGCCCGGTCGTCTCCGTCCGGCGTGCTCTCGTCGGCACTGGCTTCGCCGTCTTCGCCTTTTCCGGCCGCAGCTTCGATTGAACCGACTTCGACTGCGCTGACTTCAACCGGCCCGCCTTCGCCAGGCCCCTGTTCCTGCGGTCCGTCAGCATCCGGCTTGCCGACGCCCGGTCTGTCGTCCGGGGCAGCACCGTTCGAGGGGGGCTTCCCTTGAGGTCCGGTTCTCTTTCTCATGCGACCTGCCTCGTCTGCTGGCTCCACAGGTGCCGGTAGGTCATGCAGCGCGAGACGAGCTGGTCGTGCCGGCCGATGTCGGCGACCTTGCCGCGATCGACGACGAGGATGGCATCGGCGTCGACGAGCGTGGAAAGGCGGTGGGAGACGATGATGACGGTGCGGCCCGCGGCGATCCGGCTGAGGTTCTGGCGGATGATGGCCTCGCTGTCGGGATCGAGCGCGCTGGTCGCCTCGTCGAAGATCAAGAGCTTCGGATTGGTGAGCAGCGCGCGGGCGATGGCGAGGCGCTGCTTCTGGCCGCCGGACAGGTTCGAGCCGTTTTCCTCCAGCATCGTCTCGAAGCCGCGCGGCAGCCGCTCGATGAACTCCTCGGCGCCGGCCATGTGCGCGACCTCGACGATCTCCTCGATGCTGGCGTCGGGCCTTGCGGCGGCGATGTTGTCGCGGACGGTGCCGCGGAACAGGAAGTTGTCCTGCAGCACCACGCCGATGCTGGTGCGCAGGTGGACCAGGTCGATCTCACGGCTGTCGTAGCCGTCGATGCGCACGATCCCCTGCTGGTTCTGGTAGAGGCCCTGGATCAGCCGGGTGACGGTGGTCTTGCCCGAGCCGCTCTTGCCGACGATGCCGAAGACCGAGCCGGCCGGGACGGTGAAGGAGACGGCATCCAGCGCCGGCGGGCCGTCCGGGCCGTAGCGGAAGGTGACGTTGTCGAACTCGATGCGGCCGTGCAGTTCCGGCCGCATGCCGCGCCCGCGGCCATACTGCTCCGGCCGCTGGTTCATGATCTCGCCCAGCATGCGCACCGACAGCGCCACCTCCTGGTATTCGTGCACCATGGTGACGATCTGCACGAGCGGCCCGGAGACCCGGCCGGCGAGCATGTTGAAGGCGACGAGCGCGCCGATGGTCATGGCGCCGCCGAAGACGTCTAGCGCGCCGAGCCCGATGATGGCGACGCTCATCAGCTTTTCCACCAGCCCGATCAGCGACTGGGCGATCGCCGAGATCTGGTCGACGCGGAAGCGCACGGAGATGGACTGGGCGGAGCTGTCGTCCCAGACCTTGCGCTGGCGGGGCTCCAGTGCCAGCGACTTGACGGTGCGCATGCCGTGCACCGTCTCGACCAGCAGCGCCTGGCGCTCGCCCTCGGCCTGGTAGAGCGCCTGCAGGCGGCGGTTGAACGGGCCGACCAGGAGCATGACGACGAGGCCGACGAGGCCGGCGAAGGCGAGGACGACGAGGGTCAGCTTGACGCTGTAGAGGAAGAGGATCGGCACGAAGACGAAGAGCGAGAGCCCGTCCAGCAGCGTCAGGAACAGGCGGCCGGTGAGAAATTCGCGAATGCGGCCCGTCTGCTGCATGTGCTTGACGAGCACGCCGGCCGAGGTCTGCTCGAAGAGGGCGACGGGTAGGTTCAAGAGGTGGCCGAAGGTGCGGGTAGCGATCTTGATGTCGATCTTGTTCGTCGCGTAGAGCAGCAGGTATCGCCGGAGGAAGGTGAAGGCGGCGTCGAAGACGAGCGCGATCGCAATGCCGATCGTCAGCACCGTCAGCGTCGCATAGCTCTGGTGCACCAGCACCTTGTCGATCACGAGCTGGAAGAAGATCGGGGTCGCGAGCCCCAGCCCATAGAGCACCAGCGCCGCGAGCGCCACGTCGCGGAAGAGGCTGCGCTGGCGGATGATCTCGGGGATGAACCAGCGGAAGCCGAACGGCTGGTCGACGTCGGACATGCGGTAGCTGCGCTTGGCGAGGATGACCGAGCCGCGCCAGGACCGCAGGAACCGCTCCTTCTCCAGCAGCATGAACTCGGGACGCTCGGCGAGCGGGTCGAGGACCCGGATCATCCGGTTGTCGCCCTCGCCGCCGGCGCCGGCGATCAGGACCCAGTTGCCGTTTTCCAGCTCGGCGATGACGGGAAACGCCTCGCCGAGCCCGAACAGCCCGTCCCAGTCGAGGGTGACATGGCGCGCCCGCAGTCCCGCGTCCTTGGCCATGCGCAGCATCTGGCGCCGGGTGACGGGAGCGTCGCCCACGGCATAGTCGTGCATCAGCCGCTCGGGCGAAAGGTCGACGCCGTGATGGCGGGCCACCAGCACCAGGCACTGCAGGTTCGTATGCGGGTTCTTGGTCATGCCGTTGCGGCCCCGGACGGGTCTAGTTGAAGTTGGGCGATGCGTTCGACGCCGGCTGGCCCTTCTGCGCGGCCTCGACCGCCTGCACGTCGCCGACGCGGCGGACGGCGCCGGCCTCCACCAGTCCGCCCAGCGCCTTCTGCATCAGGTCCACGGCGTTGGCGAAGGCATCGACGGGCATGACGATGCGCTGGCGGAAGACGGGGACGGGGTTGTTGTTGGCGTCGCGCTCGGTGGCAGACAGCGACATCAGGTCGATGCGGACGATGGTGCCGGTGACGGTGATCTCGCCGATGCCGTCGGAATAGAGTTCGCTGGACATTTGGGTCTCCTTTGTTGCTGCGTCGCGTCGCTCAGGCGACATGATCGTGTCCCCACACGGGGAAGGGGTCGAAGAGCCCGCGCGCGAGGCGCGGGTCGTATCCGGTGTCCTCGCCGGTCAGGCAATCATCGAGCGATTGCCGGATGGCGTCCTCGGACATGCCGCTGCCGATGAAGACGAGTTCCTGGCGCCGGTCGCCCCAGGCGGGGGTCCAGTGCCGTTGCAGCATCTCCTGGAACTGCGGGTGGCGGGGCCAGTGCGCGCGCGGCACGCTCGCCCACCACATCCCCTTCGGCTCGGCGCGGACCTGCGTGCCGGCGATCGACAGGAGACCGATCCAGTCCGGGCGGCTGGCGAGCCAGAAGTGTCCCTTTGCGCGCAGGAGGCCGGGCCGCTCCAGCGCCAGGAAGGCGTGGAACCGGGCCGGGTCGAACGGGCGCCTTGCGCGGTAGACGAAACTCGCAATCCCGTATTCCTCGGTCTCCGGCACATGGTCGCCCCAGCCGAAGAGTTCCTTGTGCCAGAACGGATGCCGTGCCGACTTCGCCTCGCTGAAGAGGCCGGTATCGAAGATCGCCTGCAGCGGAATGCGGCCGTAGTCCGCCTCGACGACGCGGGCGTCGGGGTTGAGCGCGGCGATGACCCGGCGGATCTCGGCCCGCGTGCCGGCGGCGACCTCGGAGACCTTGTTGACGACGACGACGTCGGCGAACTCGATCTGCTCGACGAGCAGGTCGACAAGGGAGCGGGTGTCCGTGTCGTCGCGCGTCTCGCCGCGGTCGCGCAGGAAGTCGGTGCTGCGGTAGTCGGAGAGCAGGCTGGCCGCGTCGACGACGGTAACCATGGTGTCCAGCCGCGCCACGTCGCAGAGCGCCTGGCCCGCCTCGTCGCGGAAGGAGAAGGTCGCGGCGACCGGCAAGGGCTCGGCAATGCCGGTCCCCTCGATCAGCAGGTAGTCGAACCGGCCTTCGGCTGCGAGACGGCGGACCTCTTTCAGCAGATCGTCGCGCAGGGTGCAGCAGATGCAGCCGTTGGTCAGTTCGACCAGTGTCTCGTCGGTGCGCGACAGGCCGGCGCCGCCGTCGCGCACGAGGTCGGCGTCGATGTTGACCTCGCTCATGTCGTTGACGATGACTGCGACACGGCGCCCCTCGCGGTTGCGCAGGGCCTGGTTGAGGATCGTCGTCTTGCCGGCTCCCAGGAACCCCGAAAGCACGGTGACGGGGAGCCGATTGTCGCCCTTCGAGACCGCCATCGACCTCCTCATGCCGCCAACTGCGGCCGGAAGGCCACGTCGACGTAGTAGTTCGTGCTGTTGTAGGAACTGGCCGGCATCACGCCCGAAGACCCGTAGGCATAGACCCCGTTGCCGCCGCTCAGCGTGGAGGAGAGGGCGCGCAGGTTGCCGTTCGAGACCTCGGAGTTGAAGCCTCCGGCGGTCGCCGAGTAGTTGCCGTTGGTGCTGTAGGAGACGATGTAGGTGGTGTTGGCGTCGATCTCCACGTCCTGGGCGAGATCGGCCAACTGCCAGCCGCTCGCCGTCTCGTTGGTGAAGGTGGCGCTGGTGATCAGGTCGCCGTCCGCGCTCCAGAGGTAGCCTGTATGCGGGCCGGTGTTGTTGGCGGCCTTGTAGAAGCGGATGCCGGTGATCCAGCCATCCACGTCCGCCTGGAATTTCATCCCGAGATTGACCGGGGAGTTGTCGTTGACGGAGACGATCGTCGGGGTGGAATTCGCGAAGATCGTCTGGTCGGTGTTCGGCGCGTTGACGTTGAGCGAGACCTGGGCCGACGACACGCCGCCCTGGCCGTCCGAGATCTCATAGCGGAAGCTCGCGGATCCCTGGTGGCCGGCCGTCGGGGTGAAGGTGACCGTGTTCGCCTGGCTGTCGAACGAGACCTGGCCGTTGACGGCATTGGAGACGCCGGTGATCGTGAGCGGATCGCCGTCGGCGTCAGTATCGTTGCCGAGAAGGGCGGAGGCCTGGATCGTGATCGGCGTGCCGGTCTGCGTCTGGTAGCCGGGATCGTTCACGGCGACCGGTGCGGTGTTGACGGTGTTGCGCTCGTAGAGCACGTCGACCCAGTAGTTCGACGAATTCCAGCTCTGGTTGGGGAATTCGTTGCCGGAGCCGTAGGCGAAGACGCCGTTGCCGCCGATCGTGGCGCTCGACGGCGCGCTGAGGTCGCCATTGGTCCGGGTCGTGGTGAAGTAGTTCGGGGTCACCGCATAGCGGCCGTTCGACTGGTAGCTCGCGACGTAGGTGGTCCCGGCCGAAATGGTGACCGGCTGCGAGAACAGGACGGTCTGCCAGCCGCTCGCACTCTCGTTGACGAAGGTGGCCGAGGTGATCAGGTCGCCAGAGGCGGTCCAGAGCGAACCGACATGGGTGCCGTTGTCCTGTGCGCTCTTGTAGTAGCGCAGGCCGGTGATCTGGCCGCTCGAGGAGGCGACGAACTTCATGCCGAGTTCGACCGGCGTGGTGTCCGAACTCGACGTTACCGACGGGGTGTCGGAGGGCGAGAACAGGCTGGTGGCGTTCGATTGCGGTGCCACTGTCAGGCTGACGGTCGCCGTATCCGTGCCGCCGCGGCCGTCGGAGACGGTGTAGGAGAAGCTCGCCGCTCCGGTGTGCCCTGTCGTGGGGGTGAAGACGACCGAATTGGTCTGGCTGTTGTAGGCGACCGTTCCGTTCGTGGCGTTGCCGGCACCGGTGATGACAAGGGCGTCGCCATCCGGGTCGTTGTCGTTGGCCAGCAGCAGGGACGCGCCGATCGAGAGCGCGGTGTTGTAGGTCGCGACATAGCCATTGTCGTTTGCGGCGACGGGCGCGGCGTTGACCGTGCTCTGCTTGAAGACGACGTCGACCCAGTAGTTGGAGGCGTTGTAGCTCTGCGTCGGGACCAGCCCGCCGGTGCCGTAGCGGAAGACGCCGTTGCCGCCGTCCACAGAATCGGAGGAGGGGGCGGTCAGCGGCCCGTTCGTGCGCGACGAACTGAAGTAGCCGCCGGTGGCGTAATAGGTGCCGTTGCTGCTGTGGTAGGAGGCCGTGTAGGTCTGGCCCGCGGTGATCTGGATCGGGCTCGAGAACGTGGCCGTCTGCCAGCCGCTCAGCGATTCGTTGGTGAACGTCACAGAGGCGATCCGGGTTCCGTTCGCATCATAGAGCGCGCCGGTGTGCGTGCCGGTGTCGCCGGGGGCCTTGTAGAAGCGGATGCCGGTGATCTCGCCGGCCGAGGAGGCGACGAACTTCATGCCGAGTTCGACGCCGGTGCCTTCGACATAGACCGGTCCCACCGGCGTATCGCCGGGATTGAACAGGGAGACGCCGCTCGGGCCTTCATCGACCGTGAGGCTGACGCTGCCCTGGTCGGTGCCGTTGCGCCCGTCCGAGACGGTGTAGGTGAAGCTCGCCGGCCCGGAATAGTTCTCGTTCGGCTGGAAGACGACGGTGCCGTTCTGGGTGTTGAGAGTGACGGTGCCGTTGACCGCGCCGCCCACGGCGGTGATCGTCAGCTGATCGCCATTGGCATCCGTGTCGTTGGCGACCAGGGCTGCGATCGACAGCGTCAGCATGCCGTTGCGGCCGATGGTGAAGCCGTTGTCGTCCACGGCCACCGGTGCTGTGTTCGCGCCGGGGTTGAAGAGGACGTCGACCCAGTAGTTCCGGCCGTCCGCGATGCTGCCCGGGAAGGTGCCGGGCGTGTCGGTGTAGGAGTAGACGCTTGCATTTGCATTCGTCTTGAGGAAGCCGTTCTGATAGCCGGTGTCGAAATAGTCGAGCGTCGACGAATAGTAGCCCTTGGTATGGTAGGAGGCGGTGTAGGTGGTTCCCGCGGTGATCTGGACGGGGCTCGAGAACTTGACCGTCTGCCAGCCGGTGATCGATTCGTTGGTGGAGATGCCGGTGGCGATCCGGTTGCCGGCCTCGTCCCAGAGGCTGACCCGGTGGCTGCCGGTGTTGTAGAAGCCCTTGTAGAAGCGGATGCCCTCGATGGTGCCATTGGTCGTCGTCTCGAAGCGCAGGCCGACCTCGACGCCGTCGCGGTCGATCGTCGTTTCTATCGCGGGCTTCGATGCCTGCGTCCACAGGCTGACGGTGTTGGAGGGCAGGCTGACGGTGACCTGCTTGCCGGCCGACGGCGTCTCCAGGTTCAGGCTGTCGTCGACCGCGCGCGACATGATCGTGTAGGTGCCGCTCGCCTGGACCACCCAGTTGAAGCTCCAGTTCTCGCGGCCGGTGGCCTTGAACCAGCTCTGGCCGCCATCGGTGGAGATCTCCACGCCGGCGATGACGCCGCCGCCGAGATCGGCCGCGGTGCCGGTGACGGTCACGTGCTGGCCCTCGATGAAGGTCGCGCCGACCACCGGCGTGGTGATGGTCGAGGTCGGTCGAAGCGTATCGGTCGATTCCGATGCCAGGATCAGGCTGGACACCAGCGTCGTCGGCTGGATGCCCATGTCGGCGAACATGTTGACCATCGACTGCTGGACGTTCCTGTCCGTCTCCATGTAGGGGCCGGAATGCTGGTCGTTCAGACCCCAGGACCAGAACACCGTTCCGGCGCTGAAGACGAGCGCGCCGCTTTCGGCGCGGTACATGGTCAGGCTGTGCTCGACGACCGCATCGCCGACGGTCGTGCCGTAGTCGCGCAGGTAGGATTCCACCGAGACGGTCGACAGCGACAGGTTGACGAGGCCGGCCGGCCTGAAGCCGTTCTCGACGTCGGAATTCCACTCGTAGCCGAGGATGTTCTTCGGCATGGTGTAGGTCTGGCCGGGCTGCAGGTCGGCAATGTCGGTGTCGCGCCAGAAGCGCAGGTTGGAGAAATCGTAGCCGACGGTGATCTCGTCGCTGCGATAGCTGTCGACGGTGAACATCGTGCCGATTAGCGCGTTTTCCGGCGTCTGGCCGGGATCGGCGTAGCGCGGGTCGCGCCAGGTGCCGGTGCCGGTGTCGCTCGGGTCGGTGCTGGTGCCCCAGGTCTCCTTGTAGCAGACCATCGTGCGGTAGGGCGTGCCGTTGCCGTCGATGCTGTCTTCCCAGCGGATCTTCCAGTACATGTCGTTCCCGCCCCAGAAGGCGAGGTTGACGCCGGAATCGCGCGCCTGTTCGACAGCCGCGCGCTGCTCGGCGGACCAGTACTCGTCATGGCCGACCGAGAGGAAGGCATCATGGTTGAGGATCATCTGGCCGTTGCGGCTGGAATCGACGCCGGAGATGTAGGAGACGTCATAACCGTTCTGCTCCAGCCACTGGATGGCGGAGTGCTCGACGCCGAAGACGAAGTCGTGGGTGCCGCCGATCGGGCTCGTATTGGTGACGATCGGGCGGTTGTAGCTGACGGCGGATGCGCGGCCGATGGCGGTCACGCCGCAGCTACAGTTCGGCGGCAGGTAGCCGATCATGTCGGCGGGATCGACGGGGACCTCGCCGAAGTAGAGGCTGGCGCCGCCCCAGGCGTTGTAGGCCTGCCAAGTGGTGTCCGAGGTCTGGAAGACGATGTCGCTGGTCGAGGCGTCGTCGCGCACGACGAAGGGGATGTGGCTCGCGCCCTCGCTGCCGTCGAGGCGCACGAGCTTGGCGATGTAGACGCCGGAGACGGCGTCGTCGGGGATCTCCCAGCTCGCCGACACGTCCCAGTTGCCGGCATCGATGAGGCCGATCGACATGTCGACGATCGGGTGCGGCTGCACCTGGGCGGTGGTCAGCGACTTCTCGATGGAATCGACCAGGCGGGCGCCGTCGCCGCCATAGTAGCCGAGCCGGTAGATGTCGATGCGGTAGTTCGTGGAATCGGTCGCGATCTTGAAGTCGACCGTGCCGCCGATATTGGTGCTGATCTCGGTCGCAAACCCCTGGATGGTGGCATCGCCGTCGCCCTCGATGCTCCATTCCGAATAGGGGTTGCCCTCCTTCATGTTCTCGAGCGCGATCTTGTTCGGCACCGCGGCGGCGGCGGCAAGTGTTGCGGCGCCGCCCTCTTCGGCGGTCGTGGTGTCCGGTGCCGATCCGGGAGCCTGCGCATCCGTGGCCGACAACGCCGCAGTCTGTTGGCCCGGCATCTCTGCGCCGGTCGTGCCGACGGTCATTTCCGGTGCGATGGTCTCCTTGTCGCTGCCCTCCAGCGTGCTCCCCTGCGAGCCCTGCGTGGTCGGGGAGAGGGACTCGGTCGAGGCGGTAGAGCTATCCGTCCCCTCCGGATTGCCGGGCGTCTGTCCTGTCGGAACCTTCATGGCCGGTGTGGCGGAGGCCTGCGGGTTCGTTGCGCCGGTACCGGCCGGCGTGCTCGCGGGACCTGCCGTATCCGCCGGCTTCGAGGCCGCGCCGAAGGGGGAGAGGGCCGGCTTGCCGCCGGCCTCCGTAGCACCGGGCCGCCCCCCGGCATCGTCCGAGGGCTTCAGGGAGCTCCAGTCGCCCAAAGGCGCACTGAAGACGTAGGACCAGAGGGAGACCGGGCCTGCGATGGCCGGCCCGCCCGGCAAAGGCGCAGCCGGCGTTCCCGAGGAGAAGTCCAGGCTAGATGCGAAGGACAGGCCCGATGCGAAGGACAAGGCGGATGCGACCGGCTGCAGCGCGCGGCCCAGCGCGGGTCCGAAGCCCGCGTCGCCGGCCGTCTGCGCCCCGTGCGTGGCCGATTTACCGGCGGAAAGGTCGGTGTTCGTGCCTGTCGGCAGCGTGCCATTGGTGGTGCCGACATAGGTTCTTGCCGAACCGCCCGACATGCTCAGCAGGTCATGGTTCTTGATCTGAAACCTGAACATCGGTGCCCCCGCGCTTTGTCTTTGCCCGGAGATCATTCTGCCGACATTTGGGCGCCGACAAACTACCGCAATCGGTAGTACCTGGCGGCGCCGGGTCTCCCCCTATTTGACTAGGTGCATTCCCCCTGCCGCTGCAAAGCGCGCGCGAAGCGCGTCCAGGGAGTAGGCGGCGCAGCCTTGCGCATACGGTGCCTCAAGGCGGGAGATGCGCTGGCGGGGGGCTACCCCGCGCGGCGCGCGTGCCGCCCGAGGACGAGCATGGCGCCGATGCTCATCGCGGCCATGGCGTACCAGGTGAGCGCGTAGACGAGGTGACTGTTGCGGAAACGGACAATCGTGAGCCCGCCGGCCGGCAGGCCGCCGGGGTTGGGCGTGGCGTCGGCGTCGAGGAAATAGGGGGCGACGCCTTTGAGACCGGTGGCCGTCGCGATCGCGGCGACGTCGCGCGAGTACCAGCGCCCGTGCGCCGGATCGTTGGCACGCAGGAAGCCGCCGCCGGGTTCGCTCATCCGAACGAGCCCGGTCACCCGCACAGGCCCCGCGATGTCGCCTTCGCTGCGCGACGCCGTATCGCGCCGGTCGGGCGGCACGAAGCCGCGATTGACGAGGATGGTGGTTCCGTCCGCCTGGCGGAGCGGCGTCATGACCCAGAAGCCGGCGCCGCGTTCCGTCACCGCCTGCACCAGCACTGCCCGGGCGTGGTCGAACGTGCCTTCGGCCGTCACCCGAAGGTATTCATGGGTCGGCGCGGCGATGTCCGGCCATGCAGGCTGCGGGGGCGGCGGCATGGGCTGCGCATGAATGCGGGCTTCCACCCGGGCGATCAGGTCGAGCTTCCAGAAGAGCCGCTGCACCTGCCACGTGCCGAGCAGGATGAAGACTGTGGCCAGGAGCAGCATCGCGCCGGCAAAGACGAGGCGGGATCTGCCGGCGCGGGCGGCACCCGGTGCCGCCGCGCCGCCCTGGTCTCGATGGCCGGCGGCCATGGGTCTGCCCTCCGGGCCCGTCAGGGCATGTTCTTCATCATCTCGGGCGACATGGGCATCATGTTCGTGTTGAGATGATGCATGACCCAGAACGAGCCGGCCAGCATGATCGCGACGATGATCAGCGTGAAGATCAGCGCCATGATCGTCCAGCCGCCTTCCGAACGCGCGTTCATGTGCAGGAAGCAGACCATGTGCACGACGATCTGGACGGCTGCGAAGATCATGATCAGCACGGCCGTGACGAGCTTGTTCTCGAACACCTCGCCCATGACCAGCCAGAAGGGAATGGCGGTCAGGATGGCGGCGAGGACGAAGCCGATCAGGTAGGTCCTGAGCGAGCCGTGGCCGGCATCGTGCCCGTGGCTGTGGCCATGGTGGACGTTGTGGGCGTCTTCGTGGGCGGGTGCGTGGGCTTGCGGGCTCATCCGAGAACTCCCATCAGGTAGACGAAGGAAAAGACGCCGATCCAGACGACATCGAGGAAGTGCCAGAACATCGACAGGCACATCAGCCGGCGGCGGTTCTCCGGAATGAGACCGTGCATCCTCACCTGCACCATCAGCGTGACGAGCCAGATGATGCCGAAGGTGACGTGCAGGCCGTGGGTGCCGACGAGCACGAAGAACGACGACAGGAAGGCGCTGCGGCCGGGGCCGGCGCCCTCATGGATCAGGTGATAGAACTCGTAGAGCTCCAGCCCGAGGAAGGCCAGGCCGAAGAGTCCGGTCACGCCGAGCCAGAAGATCGTCTCCATCTTGGCGTTGCGCTCCATCTGGAGCATGGCGAAGCCGTAGGTGATCGACGAGAACAGCAGCATCGCCGTGTTGATGGCGACGAGCGACAGGTCGAAGAGATCGGCAGGCGAAGGGCCGGCCGCATAGTTGCGGCCGAGCACGCCGTGCGTGGCGAACAGCACGGCGAAGATGAGGCAGTCGCTCATCAGGTAGATCCAGAAGCCCAGCATGGTGCTGCCTTCGGGATGGTGGTCCTCTTCCAGGTAGAACTGGGGCGCTTCGGTTTCTTGGAGTGCTTCGTTGCTCATGTCAGGTCCGCTCCGCCAGCAGCTCGGAGCGCGCGTCCTCTGTTGCCGTTACCGTCTCGGCGGGGATGTAGAAGTCCCGGTTGTAGTTGAAGGTGTGGGCGATCGACACGCCGACGATGGCGACGAAGGAGGCGATCGCGAGCCACCACATGTACCAGATCAGGCCGAAGGCGAGCGCGATGCTGAGACCGGCCAGGATCACGCCCGTCCCGGTGTTCTTCGGCATGTGGATCGGCTTGAAGCCGCCGAGCGGGCGCTCGTAGCCGCGGTTCTTCATGTCGTACCAGCTGTCGTGATCGTGCACGACCGGGGTGAAGGCGAAGTTGTAGTCGGGCGGCGGCGAGGAGGTCGACCACTCGAGCGTGCGGCCGTTCCACGGGTCGCCGGTGAAGTCGCGCAACTGGTCGCGCCTGAGGTAGCTGACGACGAGCTGGACGATGAAGGAGGCGATGCCGAGCGCGATCAGGAAGGCGCCGAAGGCGGCGATGATGAACCAGATCCGCAGCGAGGGGTCCTCGAACTGCGAAACGCGGCGGGTGACGCCCATCAGGCCGAGTACGTAGAGCGGCATGAAGGCGAAGAAGAAGCCGATCTGCCAGAACCAGAAGCTCATCTTGCCCCAGAAGGGATCGAGCTTGTAGCCGAAGGCCTTGGGCCACCAGTAGACCACACCCGCCATCAGGCCGAACACGACGCCGCCGATGATGACGTTGTGGAAGTGCGCGATCAGGAACAGCGAGTTGTGCAGCACGAAGTCTGCCGGCGGGACGGCGAGGAGAACGCCGGTCATGCCGCCGATCACGAAGGTGAACATGAAGCCGACCGTCCAGTACATCGGCACTTCGTAGCGGATGCGGCCGCGATACATGGTGAAGAGCCAGTTGAACATCTTCGCCCCCGTCGGGATCGAGATGATCATGGTGGTGATGCCGAAGAAGGCATTCACCGACGCACCGGACCCCATGGTGAAGAAGTGGTGCAGCCAGACGAGGTAGGACAGGATCATGATCACGCAGGTCGCGTAGACCATCGAGGCATAGCCGAACAGGCGCTTGCCGCAGAAGGTGGCGACGACTTCGGAGAAGATGCCGAAGGCCGGCAGCACGAGGATGTAGACCTCCGGATGGCCCCAGATCCAGATGAGGTTGACGTACATCATCGGATTGCCACCAAGGTCGTTGGTGAAGAAGTTCGTGCCGGCGTAGCGGTCGAGCGAGAGCAAGGCGAGCGTCGCCGTCAGGATCGGGAAGGTGGCGACGATCAGGATGTTGGTGCAGAGCGACGTCCAGGTGAAGATCGGCATCTTCATGAAGGTCATGCCCGGTGCGCGCATCTTCACGATCGTGGCGATCAGGTTGATGCCCGACAGCGTCGTGCCCACGCCTGCGACCTGCAGGCCCCAGATGTAGTAGTCGACGCCGACGCCGGGACTGTAGTCGGCGCCCGACAGCGGCGGATAGGCGAGCCAGCCGGTGCGGGCGAACTCACCGACGAACAGCGACATCATGATGATGATGGCGCCGGCGGTCGTCATCCAGAACGAAAAGTTGTTCAGGAACGGGAAGGAGACGTCGCGGGCGCCGATCTGCAGCGGCACGACGTAGTTCATCAGGCCGGTCACGAAGGGCATGGCCATGAAGAAGATCATGATCACGCCGTGGGCGGTGAAGACCTGGTCGTAGTGATGCGGGTTGAGATAGCCCTCGCTGCCGTTGAAGGCCCAAGCCTGCTGGATGCGCATCATGATCGCATCGGCAAAGCCGCGCAGAAGCATGACCAGCGCCAGCACCACGTACATGATGCCGATCTTCTTGTGGTCGACGCTGGTGAACCATTCCTTCCAGAGGTAGCCCCAGAGCTTGAACTTGGTGACCAGTGCGAGCAGGGCGATGCCGCCGAGCGCGACCGCGATGAAGGTCACCACGAGGATGGGCTCGTGATAGGGGATGGCCTCCCAGGTAAGCCTCCCGAAGATGAATTGCGTCAGAGTAGTGTTGCCGAACATCGATCTGTCCAAATTCTCTAGAAATGCAGCCTCAGGGCTGCGCACTGTCGTTGGTGTTCAGTTGCGCCGGGGCCGGCCCGTCCTGGCCGTCCTGCGGCATGGAATGGCCCTGGTGCATGTCATGGTTCATGTTGTGGTTCATGTCGTGAGGCGCGGGCGCGCCGCTTTCGTCCATGCCTTCGGCCGGTTCCTCGCTGCGGGGAGCGTTGCCGGTGGCGGGATGGGTCGCACCGGGGGCTTCCTCGTTGGCGTGGCGATTGTCGTATTCCAGCTTCTGGCGGTTCTCGTGGCTTTCGACGCCGGCGCCGCCCATCATGTCGACATGCATCATCTCGCTCATGCACATCTGGCCGGGGCGAACGCACATGTTGAGAATGGCCTGGAAGAGCCCGTCATCGACGGTGGCGAAGTAGCGGACCGGGTCCTTGATGCTCGGCTTTTCGAGCTTGAGGTAGGTGTCGCGGTTCAGGGCGGTGCCGTTCTGCCTGACGCGGGCCACCCATTCGTCGAAGCCGCCCTGCTGCAGGCCGTGGAAGCGGAAGCGCATGTGCGAGAAGCCGTCGCCGCTGTAGTTGGCCGACAGGCCCTCGAAGTCGCCTTCCTTGTTGATGACGGCGTGAAGCTGGGTCTGCATGCCGGGCATCGCATAGATCATGCCGGCAAGGGCGGGGACGTAGAAGGAGTTCATCACCGAGGAGGCGGTGATCTTGAACTGGATCGGTACGTCGACCGGGGCCGCCATCTCGTTGACGGTGGCGATGCCGTATTCGGGGTAGAAGAACAGCCATTTCCAGTCCAGCGCCACCACTTCGACCACCAGCGGCTTGGTCTCGGCCGGAAGGGGGCGCTCGGCGTCGATCCGGTCGAGCGGGCGGTAGGGATCGAGCTTGTGGGTGCTGATCCAGGTGATCGCGCCGAGTGCGATGATGATCGCCAGCGGCGCCGACCAGATCACCACCTCGAGGCCGGTCGAGTGATGCCATTCGGGGTCGTACGTGGCGTCGGTATTGGAGTGGCGATAGCGCCAGGCGAAGAAGAAGATCAGGAAGACGACCGGAACGATGATCAGGAGCATCAGGAAGGTCGAGACGAGAATCAGGTCCTTCTGCTGCATGGCAATGTCGCCCGATGGCGACATGACGACCATGTTGCATCCGGAAAGTGCCAAAAGGGGCAGGAGGGCCAACAGGCCTGCCGCGGACTTGAACTTAATGGACATTTCGGACTCGAATTTGCGTTTGTCTAAGTTTTGACTACTCGCGCAGGAGCGCCGGGGGAAATGGGTTCATTTGTCGCAGTGCAGCAATCTGTCGCGTTGCACAAGGGGCGCCGAGGCACTTTAGCAGACGTATACGCATGCTCCCAGACGGGTCCGAAAAGGCGGCAAACGGGCACTGCGAAATTTTTGTTTGCGCATTTTCTTGATCTCGCCGGGGGTTTGATCAACATTCCCAAGAGGCGCATTATCGCCAGGAGGATGAACGACATGGCAACGGTTGCCAACCCCACATCGAGAGGCCTTGAAGCCGACGCCCGGCGCTTCCATGGAGACAAGCCCGTTTCGCCCGGCAGCGTCGCCATCGGTGTGATCATCGGCCGCATGTCGGAGTTCTTCGATTTCTTCGTCTACGGCATCGGCTCCGTGCTCGTCTTCCCCAAGCTCATCTTCCCCTTCGCGCCCAATGCGGTCGCAGCGACGATGATGTCGTTTGCGATCTTCCCGCTGGCCTTCATCGCCCGCCCGGTCGGCTCGTTCATCTTCATGTGGATCGACCGGAACTACGGACGCGGGACGAAGCTGACGGTGGCCCTCGTCATCCTCGGCGGATCGACGGCCTCGATCGCGTTCCTGCCGGGCTACGAATCGATCGGATACTGGGCGGTCGCGCTCCTGGCGCTGTTCCGGCTGGGGCAGGGGTTCGCGCTCGGCGGCGCCTGGGACGGTCTCGCCTCGCTCATGAACCTCAACGCCCCGCCCAACCATCGCGGCTGGTATGCGATGATCCCGCAGCTCGGCGCGCCGATCGGCTTTGCGCTGGCGAGCGTGCTGTTCGGCTATCTCATCTCCAACATGTCCGAACAGGACTTCCTCGACTGGGGCTGGCGCTATCCGTTCTTCGTGGCCTTCGCCATCAACGTGGTGGCGCTGTTCGCGCGCCTGCGCATCGTCGGCAGCAAGGAGTTCGGCACGGCGATGGAGGCCCAGGAGCTGGAGGCACGGCCGATCTTCGAAATGCTGAGCAAGCATGCGCGCGACGTCGTGCTCGGGGCCTTCGTGCCGCTCGCAAGCTTCGCGATGTTCCATCTGGTGACGATCTTCCCCTTGAGCTGGGTCACGCTGAACGGCGGGCAGTCGCCGGCGGAGTTCCTGTTCGTGCAGGTGATCGGAGCGGCGGTCGGCCTCATCGGCATCGTGCTTTCGGGCGTGATCGCCGACCGGATCGGGCGACGCAGCCAGCTGATGATCGGCGCGATCGTCATCGCCATCTTCTCGTTCTCCGCCCCGTTCCTGCTGGATGCCGGCGGCAAGGGGCAGGACGCCTTCATCATCATCGGCTTCGGTATCCTCGGCCTGTCCTTCGGCCAGGCTTCCGGCGTGATGTCCTCGCGCTTCGGCCAGTACTATCGCTACACCGGCGCCGCACTCACCTCCGATCTCGCCTGGCTGGTGGGCGCCGCCTTCGCGCCGCTGGTGGCGCTGGGGCTCGCCACCAATTTCGGCATCATCTTCATCGGCGGCTACCTGATCTCGGGCGCGATCTGCACGCTCGTCGTCCTCGCCGTCAGCCGGGTGCTGGACCAGAGCCGCGACGAACAGGAACCGGCGGGGCACTGAGGCGGGCCTCCGGCTGGAACATGCAAAAAGGCCCGCGCAACGGTCGTTGCGCGGGCCATTTTCTGTCGGTGCGGCGATCAGGAGATGCCGTCGAGCGTCGCAAGCGGGGTGTAGAGTTCCGGCCGCCGGTCGCGGAACAGCCCCCAGGCCCGACGCTGGCGTTCGATCGCGTCGAGGTCGAAGGTCGCCGTCAGCACGGTTTCGGTGTCCCGGTCGGCTTCGGCCACTTTCGCCCCGGTCTGGTCGGCGATGAAGGACGAGCCGTAGAAGGTGATCGAGGTTCCGTTACGCCCGGCCTCGGTGCCGATGCGGTTGGAGGCGACCACCGGCATCAGGTTTGCGGCGGCATGGCCCTGCATTACCCGCTGCCAGTGGGCGGCGCTGTCGATCGACGGATCCTGCGGCTCGCTGCCGATCGCGGTCGGATAAAGCAGGATCTCGGCGCCCAGAAGCGCCATGGCGCGGGCGGCTTCGGGAAACCACTGGTCCCAGCAGATGCCGCAGCCGATCGTGCCGAAGCGGGTCTTCCAGACCCTGAAGCCGGTATCGCCGGGGGAGAAGTAGAACTTCTCGGTATAGCCGGGGCCGTCGGGAATGTGGCTCTTGCGGTAGTTTCCGAGCACAGCGCCGTCGGCATCGACGACGGCCAGAGAGTTGAAATGGGCCTTGCCGGCCTTTTCGAAGTAGCTGACCGGCAGGACGACGCCGAGTTCGGCGGCCAGCCGGGCGAAATGCGCGATCAGCGGATTTTCCGCAAAGGGCTTCGCCAGGTCGAAGAACTGCGCGTCCTGGTCCTGGCAGAAATAGGGCGCCTCGAACAGTTCCTGGACGAGCACGATGTTTGCGCCCTGTGCGGCTGCCGTGCGAACGAGCCTTTCCGCCCGTTCGACGTTGGCCGGCCTGTCCCAGGTGCAGGCCATCTGCGTGGCGGCGACGGTGACGGTGCGCATGGTCTGTCCTTTGGCTTCCTGTTTCATCGCAGTGTCGTTGTCGCAAAACCGCTGCACGTTTTTGCGCGAAATGCTTCAGGCCTCGTGGGTGATGCGGCCGTCGCAGATGGTCGTCACCGGACGGATGGCGGCAAAATCCGCAGGGGCGGTCGCCTCGATGTCGCCCGACAGGACGACGATGTCGGCGAGGTAGCCTTCCTTCAGCAGGCCCTTGCGGTCCTCCATGAATTCCAGCCAGGCGCCGGTGCTCGTATAGGCGGCGAGCGTTTGTGCAAGCGACAGCCGCTGGTCAGGGTCGCCCTCCCGCCACGGTGTGCGGACCATGGCGTCGCGAATGCAGCTCATCGGGTCGAGCGGCGAGACCGGCCAGTCGGTGCCGAAGACGATCGCAGCACCCGCGTTCACCAGCGTCTTCCAGGCGAAGGCGAGCGGCCAGCGCGCCTCGCCGATGAAGCCGAGATAGGGCTCCAGCGGCAGGCCGGCGCTGCCGGGTGGATGGGTCGGCTGCATGGAGGCGACGGTGCCGAGTTCGGCGAAGCGGGGAATGTCGTCCGGGTGCACCACCTCGATATGCTCGATGCGGTTGCGGCTGTCGCGCCTGCCGTTCGCCCTGATCGCCGCCTCGTAGCCGTTCAGCACCATGCGCACCGCGCCGTCGCCGATCGCATGCACGGCGACCGGCAGGCGCAGCCGGTCGGCCTCGACGGCGATCGCGTCGAACTGCTCCTGGGAAAACAGCGGCTCGCCCTTCCAGCCCGGCTTGTGGGCATAGTCGTCGACGAAGACGGCGGTCTCGCCCTCGGTGACGCCGTCCATGAACATCTTGACGAAGTCGCAGCGCAGCCGGTCGCCGGAGAATTCCTCGCGCCATTGCGCCGCCTTTTCCCCAAGGTCGGAAAGCGGCATGAAGTTCTTCATGTGAAAGGGCATGCGAACGCGCACCGGCAGGCCGCCGGCCTTCTCGATCTCGGCGAGCAGTTCGAGCTGGTAGTGGTTGCCGTCCATGTTCTGCAAGGAGGTGATGCCGAGCGAGGCGACGTAGGCGAGGCCCTGCCTGAGCACGGCGATGTCGCTGGCCCGGTCTTCGGCGGTGACGTGCTCGGGCTCGCCGCCGGTGCCGATGCCGAGCATCTCGCGACCACCTGTTTCTCCAAGGGCCGCCACCGGGCGGATGGCATTGCTCTCGCGCAGCTCGCCGTTCGCAAGCCCGTCCTCGCCCATGACGATCTCGTTGCCGATCCCGACGTCGCGGCCCTCGATGATGCCGGCTTTTTCCAGCGCGATCGTGTTGGCCCAGGCGGTGTGGTGGTCGGGGGCGACGACCAGGAGCGGCCGATCGGGCAGGATGCGGTCGAGCACGTGGCGGGTCAGCCGCTCGTCGTCGGAGAGGACGGAGTAGTCGGCGTGCTGGGCGATCAGCAGGGGACGCTGCGGATACTCGCCAGCATAGGTGCGGACCGCCTTCTCCAGGGCGGCGTAGCCCTTGACCTTGTAGAGCGACAGTTCGCTGAGTTCGACGGAGCCCGGGAAGATGTGCATGTGGGATTCGTTTAAACCCGGCAGCACGGTTCCACCCTTCGCGTCGATCATGCGGGTGGCGGGGCCCGCATGGGCGAGCACGTCCGCTTCCGCGCCGACGGCGAGAATGCGGTTTCCGGCGACCGCGATCGCGGTTGCGCGGGGCCTCGCCTCGTCCATGGTGAGGACGCGCGCGTTGCGGATGATGAGATCAGCCTTCGTCTGCATGGGATCTCCTGCCCGGTCAGAGGTCCATCCGGCACAGCGTCCGGAAGAAGGTGAAGATGTCGTGGTTGTCCTCGTCGCCGAGCGGGTCGTCCTGCGAGGACAGCTTGACGATCACGGTCTCGGTGGAGGGATCGACATAGAGCCACTGGCCGTGGATGCCGATCGCGCAATATGCGCCGTCCGCCTCTCCCGACTGGTACCACTGGCTGCGGTAGCGCCCGTTCGGCAGGTCGACGTTGCGGCCCTCCTGCCATGCCTGGCGGTCGCCGTTCTGCGTCATGTCGGCGATCCAGGCCTCGGGCACGATCTGCCTGCCGCCGACCGCGCCGCCGGTGCGGATCAGTTCGCCGATGCGGGCGAGGTCGCGCGCGGTCACGCACATGCCGCCGGCGGTGCGGGGCGTGCCGATGGCGTCGACGGTGATGTAGCCGCCGTTCCTGGCGCCCAGCGGCTGCCAGACGAGCGCCTCGAACAGGTCGGAAAACCGTGCGCCGGTCACGCGCTCGATGATGGTGCCGAGCAGGTCGGAATTCGGCGAGGCATAGGAAAACGGGCCGCCATGCGGGCCGTCGCCCTTCTTCAGCGTCAGCAGGAAGGCGGCCAGCGTCTCCGGCGTCTCGCCCGGCATGGGCGGGTTCCAGAGCATGGCGCGACGATAGCGCGCGAAGGCGCTCTTCGGATCGAGATAGGCTTCCTCGAAATCGAGGCTGATGCGCATGTCCAGCACGTCGCGGTAGCGGCTGTCGCCATAGGCGCCGCCCTTGGCCTCCGGCAGGTAGTGGGAAACGGGACGGTCGGGATCGATGGCGCCCTCGGCCTCGAGGATGCCCGACAAAAGCGCCGTCAGCGACTTGGAGATCGAAAAGACGATGTGGCGGGCGTTGACGCCGGAATGGGGGGCGTAGTGTTCGAGGACGACGCGGCCGCCACGCATGACGAGGAAGCCGTCGGTCTGCGCCTTTTCCAGATAGGCGCGGATCGTGGCCGCCCCCTCGATCTCCGTCTTGAGCCGTGCGTCGAGCCGGTCGCAGCTGTCGAGCGCTTCTTCCGGTTCCGGCCGGCGGCTCTCGAAGGCGGCGGTCGGCACGAGGTCGCGCACGTTGTGGAAGGCCCAGCGGCTGAAGGGGGCGGTGCGCCAGTTCGCGAGCGTCACGTCGCTGCGGGCAAAGCCGTTCTCGTCCTTGAATGTCGGTATCATGGTGCATTGTCCGCAGACAGGCGCGGGAGCATTCACGCCCCCGCGTCCGCGGTCCTTTCGATTGTCCTGTCCGTTACTTCTGCAACTCGGTCCAGATCTTGGTGTAGAGCTCCTGGACTTCCGGCGGGCAGGCGAGGTTGAACTTGCCGGCGGCCTTGAGTTCTTCCGGGATGATGATCTCCGGCGCGGATTTCATGTCTTCCGGCATGAAGGCCTCGGATCCCTTGATGCCGTTGGCATAGCGGGCGAAGGCCGAGAGCATGGCGGCGTTTTCCGGATCCATGACGAAGTTCAGGAAGAGCTTGGCGTTGTCGACGTTCTTGGCGTCGGCCAGGATCGCGGCATTGTCCATCCAGATCGGATAGCCTTCCTTCGGATAGCCATAGAGGACGTCGGGGTTCTGCAGGCGCGAGCGGAAGGAGGCGCCGTTCCAGTTGGTGCCGGCCGCAAGATCGACCTTGGCGTATTTCTCGATGTTGCCGTAGTCCATCGAGATCCACTTCGGCTTGGCCGCGAGCAGGAGGTCGCGCGCCTTCTTCAGCACGGTCAGGTCGCCGGTGCAGGGCTCGCCGCCCGCATAGGTGACGACCATGTGCATGACGTCGGACATCTCGGGCAGGACGTTGACCTTGCCTGCGAGTTCGGGCGGCGGATCCAGGAAGATCGCCGACGTGTTGATGTCACCGGAATAGACGGACTTGTTGACGGTCACGCCGGTCGTGCCCCACTGCCAGGGAACGGAATATTTGCGGCCGGGATCGAAGGGCACGTCCACCCATTGCGGGTCGACGTTCTTGAAGTTCTCCATCTGGTCGGGGCGGGATTCCATGAGCAGACCTTCGGAGATGAAGGTCGGTATGGCGCTCGCCGAGGGAACGACGATGTCGAAGCCGTGGCCGCCCTGGCGGATCTTGGCAAGCGCCGTATCGTTGCTGTCGTAGTCGGTGATCGTCACCTTGACGTCGTAGGCTTCCTCGAACTTCTTGACCATCTCCGGGCTCGTGTAGTTGCCCCAGTTGAAGATGTTCAGTTCGCCGGCGGCAAAGGCGATGGCCGTCGAGGCCATGAGCCCTGTCGCGAAGGATGCTGCTCCCAGTATCGATTTCATGCTGCTCTCCTGTTGGACGTTATGGTTCGTCTTTCTGCGGTGTTCGGCTGATGAAGAAGAAGACGGTGACGATGGCGAACGACAGCATCAGGAACACCGTCGAGATCGCGTTCATCTCCGGGGTGACGACGCGGCGCAACTGGCCGAGCATGTAGGTCGGCAGCGTGTCCTGGCCGCCGGACTTGACGAATTCGGTGATGACAACGTCGTCCAGCGAGATGACGAAGGCGAGCATCAGGCCGGCGAGGATGCCGGGCCACAGGAGCGGCAGCGTCACGTAGCGGAAGGTCTTGTAGGGCGTGGCATAGAGATCGGCGGCCGCCCGCTCCAGCGACAGGTCCATGTTCTCCAGCCGCGCACGGATCGGCAGGTAGGCGAAGGGCACGCAGAAGGCGGCGTGCGCGGTGATGAGGTAGCCGAGGCCGGAATAGCCGGTCCAGACCTTGATCCGCGAGAACAGGATCAGGAGCGCCACGGCCGTGACGATCTCGGGCACCAGAAGGGGAATGTTCAGCATCGAATACTTGAAGGTCAGGCCGCGATAGGGCGCCGTCCGGGTGGTCGCAAGGGCTGCGAGCGTGGCGCAGGCGGTGGCGATGACGGCCGCGACCGAGGCGATCTGCAGCGAGCGGATCGAGGCGTCGATCACCTGCTGGTTCTGCCAGGCGCTCGCAAACCAGCGCAGCGACAAGCCTTCCCAGGTGGCGATCGAGGTGCCCTCGTTGAAGGCGTAGACCACCAGCGTGGCGATCGGCAGGTAGAGGATGAAGAAGCAGAGCATGGCGATCGTCGCAAAGCCCGGCTGCCGCTTGATCGAGAAGGTCCTCGCCGCATTCCTAGCCATGCGCGCCGCCTCCGGTCTTTCCGACGTTGCGGACGTAGAACAGGAGCGCGACCAGCACGATCGCGACCAACGTCACCGAGAGGGCCGCGCCGAGCGGCCAGTTGCGCCCCTGGCCGAACTGCAGTTCGATCAGGTTGCCGATCATCAGGTTCTTGCCGCCGCCGAGCACGCGCGGGATGACGTAGGACGACAGCGCCGGGATGAAGACGAGGATGGAGCCGGCGATCAGGCCGGGCTTCACCAGCGGCACGATCACCTTCGTCAGCACGTTCAGGCGCGAGGCATAGAGATCGTAGGCCGCCTCGACGAGGCGGAAATCCAGCTTCTCCAGGCTCGCATAGAGCGGCAGCACCATCAGCGGCAGGTGCACGTAGGTCATGCCGAGCAGGATGGCGAAATCGGTGAACAGCATCTGGATCGGGGCTGAGATGATGCCGAGCTTGATCAGCAGCGTGTTGACGAGGCCCTCGGTGCGGATCACCTCCTGGATCGCGAACGCCCGGATCAGCATGTTCGTCCAGAACGGGATGGTGATGACGAAGAGCCAGATCGAGCGGTTGTGCGGAGGGCGGGTCGCGATGAAATAGGCGGTCGGGAAGCCCAGGATCAGGCACAGCACGGTGGTGGCGAGCGCCACCCGGGTCGAGCGCCAGAAGATGCTGAAATGGGCCTCGGCCAGCGATACGGTGTCGTCGAAGATGTCACGGGAGAAGAAGACGTTGAACCAGCCGTCCGTGGAGAAGGCCCATTTCACGTCGCCGTAGCTGCCGGGCGCCAGGAAGGAATAGAGCACGACGATCAGGAGCGGCCCGGCGCTGGCGACCCCGATCAGGACGAGGGCAGGGGCGCTCAGGAACCAGCGGTCGCGGATATCCTTCCGGCGGAGCGTCTCGCTGACTTCTGCGGGGCTGACGCTCATCTCAATCCCTCAGGATCTGGGCGACGTCGTCGCTGAGTTCGATCCCCACCGGATCGCCGGCCGCAAAGCCGCAGGGGCCGCTGCGGGCGTTCTGCTGGCGGACCATGAAGTTCGTGCCGTCCGCAAGGCGCACGTGGAAGTGCGTGTCCGTACCGAGATAGACGACGTCGTGGACCGCGCCCGACAACGGGGGGGCGGGCGAGGGGCGGGCGGACGGGGAGACGGCGCGGGCGTGCTCCGGCCGGATGACGATCGTCACCCTGCCTTCCGGGCGGATGTCTGCGGGGAAGGTGGCAAGGATCTCGGCGCCGGAGGCGAGCCGCACCCGCGCCCGCTCGCCTTCGATCGCGACGACGTCGACGTCGAGGAAATTGGTGTCGCCGATGAAGTCGGCGACGAAGCGCTCGGCCGGGCGGTCGTAGATCTCCCAGGGCTCGCCGACCTGGCGCACCTTGCCCTGGCTCATCACCGCGATGCGGTCGGACATCGTCAGCGCCTCTTCCTGGTCGTGGGTGACGAAGACGAAGGTGATGCCGGTCTCGGCCTGCAGCCGCTTCAGTTCGATCTGCATCGATTTCCGGAGCTTCAGGTCGAGCGCGGAGAGCGGCTCGTCGAGCAGCAGCACCTTCGGCCGCGGTGCGAGCGCGCGGGCCAGCGCCACGCGCTGCTGTTGGCCGCCGGAAAGCTGGGTGACGGGATTGCCGCCGCGACCGTCGAGATGCACGAGCTTGAGCATCTCCGCCACGGTGGCGGCGATCTCCGCCTTCGGCTTGCCCAGCATCTTTAGGCCGAAGCCGATGTTCTCGGCGACCGTCAGATGCGGAAACAGCGCGTAGTTCTGGAAGACGGTGTTGACCGGCCGCTGGTTGGGCAGAAGGCTCGCGATCTCGGTGCCGTCGAGCCGGATGCTGCCCTCGGTCGGCATCTCGAAGCCGGCGATCATCCGCAGCAGCGTGGTCTTGCCGCAGCCGGAAGGGCCGAGCAGGGTGAAGAACTCGTTCGGGCGGATCTCCAGCGACACGTCATCGACGGCCTGGAAGTTCCCGAACCACTTCTTGATGCCATGCATTCCGATGGCGCCGCCATGGGCGGCCGTCGCTCGGGATTGCTCCATAAGTTCCCCATGTCTCGTCCGGAACTCGGTTTCCTCTTCCGAGATCCGGGGGTTGGGCGGCCGCTTCTGCGGCTCTTCTTCAGCTTTGTGATAGGCTTTTTGTAATTATGATCACAACAAATCACAGTTCGATGAAAACTGTAAAGGGCAAATTCTACGCATGTGTAATTGTCGAGCAGGGCGGCGCGATTGGCAAGGGGCCGCCATCTCCGCTTCATCCGGTCGAGCGATAAAAAGAGACCGCCCGGGGCGGAGCCGGGCGGTCAGACGGATCGCGCGATCCGCGGACCCGGAGGAGGGGAGGTCTCCGGAGCCGGTAGCGGGAGGGCCGCGCTACACGCCGATGGGGCGATGAAGAAAGAATAACGCCCGGCGCGCGGCGGCGACACTATACACTGGTATTACCAGAGCCATCTGGGGCGCGAAGAACCCCGCGCCGAGGAAGAAGCCGCGGACCTGGATCGGTCCACGGCTTCCTTGTGCGTTCGTGCGCCGGGTTCCTGTCCCGGCGTGGATCGTCAGGCCGCGGCGGTGACGTACTTGGTCACCAGGTAGGCTTCGATCGCGGCCGAGCCGCCCTCGTCGCCGTATCCGGAATCCTTGATGCCGCCGAAGGGGACTTCGGGCAGCGCCAGGCCCAGGTGGTTGATCGTCGTCATGCCCGATTCCACCCGCGTTCCGATCGCGTGCACGGCGGCCTGCGAGGCGGCGAAGGCGTAGGAGGCCAGGCCGAAGGGGAGACGGTTCGATTCCGTGATCGCCTCTTCGAGGCCGGCGACCGGGTTGATGATGGCGACCGGACCGAAGGGCTCCTCGTTCATGATGCGCGCCGATACCGGCACGTTGGTCAGCACCGTCGGCTCGAAGAAGTTGCCGCTGTTGCCGATCCGGCGGCCGCCGGTCTCGAGCTTGCCGCCGTGCTCGACGGCATCGGCGATCAGTTCCTCCAGCGCCGGGATGCGGCGCTCGTTGGCGAGCGGGCCCATGGTGGAGGATGCATCGAGGCCATTGCCGACCTTCACGCCCCTGGTTGCCGCGACGAAGCCGTCGACGAAACGGCCGAAGGCGGGCTTCTCGACGAGGAAGCGCGTCGGCGAGACGCAGACCTGGCCGGCGTTGCGGAACTTGGAGAAGGCCATCACCTTGGCGGCCTTGTCGATGTCGGCATCCGCCATGATGATCGCCGGTGCGTGGCCGCCGAGTTCCATCGTCGCCCGCTTCATGTGCTTGCCGGCGAGGGCCGCCAGATGCTTGCCGACCGGGGTCGAGCCGGTGAAGGTGACCTTGCGGATGACCGGGTGGGGGATAAGGTATTCCGAGATCTCCGCCGGGACGCCGTAGACGAGGCCGATGACGCCGGCCGGAACGCCGGCGTCGGCGAAGGCGCGGATCAGTTCGGCGGGCGAAGCCGGGGTCTCCTCCGGCGCCTTGATGATGATCGAGCAGCCGGCGGCAAGGGCAGCGGAGAGCTTGCGCACGACCTGGTTGATCGGGAAGTTCCACGGCGTGAAGGCCGCGACCGGGCCGACCGGCAGCTTGATGGTCTGCTGCGAGACGTTCGGCGCCCGCGACGGGATGACCTGGCCGTAGGTGCGGCGCGCCTCCTCGGCAAACCAGTCGATGAGGTCGGCCGCGGCGGCCACCTCGCCGGTGGCTTCGGCGAGCGGCTTGCCCTGCTCGCGGGTCATGATCCAGCCGATCCTGTCCTTGCGCTCGCGCAGGATGTCGGCGGCCTTGCGCATGATGCGGGCGCGCTCATAGGCCGAGGTGGTGCTCCAGGTCGCAAAGCCCGTCTGCGTCGCGGCAAGGGCTGCGTCGAGATCGGCAATGCCGGCCTTGGAGACCTGGCCGATCACCTCGCCGGTGGCCGGGTCGGTGACGGCGATCGTCTCACCGCCTGCCGCCGGCGTCCATTCGCCGTTCAGGAAGAGTTGCGTGTGCGGATAGGAATAGTCTGCCATGTGTGAGCTCCCGTTCCCGGCCGGTCCGCAGGGCTGCGGCCAGCCGGTGTCGATGTCATTTGCGGTGCCGCCCGGGGCGGGGCCGCATCCGTTCGCCGCAGTCGCGGCGGGGCTTGCGAGCCGTAACGTGCCGGGCGCGGCCGTGTCAAACCACGGCCGGCGAAGTCGAGGGAATGTGATAGCGCGTCGGCGAGCGATCCAGCCGTGCAAATCGCGCAGGCCTGGTGCGACCGTCGCCGTTGCCGGGCGTCAGGTCGCAGCCGTGCCGCTGGCGTCGGCGGAGCCCTTGAGCACGGCTTCGGCCTCGGCGTTGCCTGACCGGCCGGTCCGCTTCGGCGTGGTCAGCGGGGTCGGGGTCGGCCGGTTGCCCTGGAAATACTGCTTGCCGCCGTACAATCCCTCGACCTGCTGGATCGCGAGCCGCTGCTCGTCGCGGCGGCGGACCTCCTCCATGATCTCTTCGGCTTCCAGTTCCGGCACGCCGAGTTTTGTCAGGGCGTAGCAGCCGAAGACGAGCGCGGATTCCAGCGTCTCGCGAAGCTGGTAGTCGACACCGGCCGCGATCAGGGACAGCGCGGCGCCGCGGTCGTAGGCGCGGGCGAACACCTGCACCAGCGGGAACTCCGCCTTGGCCAGTTCGACGATGTGCAGCGCCACGTCGGCCTTGTCGACGCAGACGATGATCGCGCCTACGTTCTCGGCGCCGGCGGCATGGAGGATGTCCAGCCGGGTGCCGTCGCCGTAGTAGACCTTGAAGCCGAATTCGGCCGCGGCCTGGATCATTTCCACGTCGTTGTCGATGATCGAGACCTCCAGCCCGCGTGCGAGCAGCGGCTGGCTGACGATCTGGCCGAAGCGGCCGAAGCCGACGATGAGGACGTTGCCGGTCAACCCGTCGGGCGCGTCGATGCCATCGAGCGAGGTGGCGGCAGCAGCCGGCGTCAGCCGGTTGGTGGCCATGGTCACGGCGATGGTGACGAGGGGCGTCAGCACCATCGAGATGATGACGGTCGAGGTGAAGATGGCGTTGGTCTGCCCGTCGATGACGCCGAAGGTGGTTGCCGCGGCGTAGAGCACGAAGGCGAACTCCCCGCCCTGGGCCATCAGCGCCGCCCGCTCGATCGCCTCCTCGTGGTCCGACCTGAGCAGCCGGGCGACGGCGTAGATGCCGATGCCCTTCAGCAGCATGAAGGCCACGACGGCAAAGGAGATCAGCGGAAAGTTGGCTATGACCATGTCGACGTCCAGCGCCATGCCGACGCCGAGGAAGAACAGGCCGAGCAGGATGCCGCGAAAGGGTTCGATGTCGGCTTCAAGCTGATGGCGGAACGTGCTCTCCGACAGCATGACCCCGGCGAGGAACGCGCCCATCGCCATCGACAGCCCGCCGAGTTGCATGGCGAGCGCGGCGCCGAGCACGACGAGGAGGGCGGCGGCCGTCATCACCTCGCGCGCGCCCGCCTGCGCCAGCACCTTGAACAGCGGGTTCAGCAGATAGCGCCCGATCAGGATCAGCGCCGCCAGCGCGCCGAGGGCGATGGCCACGTGCATCAGGTCCGAGGACAGGTCGGAGGTCTCCGCGCCCGGTGCCATGAAGGCGACGGCGGCAAGGAGGGGAACGATCGCCAGGTCCTCCAGAAGCAGGATCGATACGATCCTCTGTCCCTTCGGCGTCGAGAGCTCGCCGCGGTCGTTCAGGATCTGGAAGACGATCGCGGTCGAGGTCAGTACGAAGCCCATGCCGAAGACGAAGGCGACCGACGGCGAATAGCCGAGCGCCATGCCGGCGAAGGTCAGAAGCGCGCTGCAGAGGACGACCTGCAGCAGGCCGAGGCCCATGATCTCGCTGCGCAGGCCCCAGAGGCGTGACGGCCGCATCTCCAGCCCGATGACGAAGAGGAACATGACGACGCCCAGTTCGGCGACGTGGATGATGCTCTGCGCGTCGGTGAAGAGGCCGAGGCCGAAGGGGCCGATGACGAGGCCGGCGGCGAGGTAGCCGAGGACGGAATCGAGCCCGAACCGCTTGAACAGCGGCACCGCGATGACGCCGGCTGCGAGAAGGGTCACGACCGGAATGAGATCGACACCGTGCGATGCTGTTTCGGCGGCCATCGTTCGTCAGTCTCCCGCTTCGTCGGCTGGGGCCTTGGCTTTTGTCAAGAATTGCCCGTAAGGCCCGGTAAAGCAACCACGCAGGATGCGCAAGCCTCCCGTCTCGCGGGACGATGGCGCCCGGGTCCCGGAACAAGCGCGCGTGACGCCGTCAGGGGCGGCACCGGCCGCCGCCGGGTAAAGTCAGCCGTCGTGCTGTTCGACCTTCTCCAGCCATTCCACCGACTTGCCGTCAAGGGATTCGGTGATCACGACGTGGCGCATGCGGGAGCCGTCGGTGGCGCCATGCCAGTGCTTCACGCCGGCCGGGATCCAGATGATGTCGCCTTCGCTGACCTCCTGGACCGGCTGTCCCCATTGCTGGACCAGGCCGGTGCCGGACGAAATGATCAGGACCTGGCCGAGCGGATGGACATGCCATGCGGTGCGCGCGCCGGGCTCGTAGGTCACGACGCCGCCGGCGACGCGCGAGGGATCCTCGGCATCGAAGAGCGCTTCCTTGCGAACGATGCCGGTGTAGTAGTCGGGGATGCCGATCTCGGGCGGCTGGGAGCCGCTGCGGGTGATCTTCACCAGCGCGTCCTCGGAGGCATCCTGGGGCACGTTCTGGGCGGAGCAGACCGAGGTCAGCAGAAGAAGAAAGATGCCTGTCGCATAAAACGGTTTCATGTCGATCCCTTCCGTCGGCTCTTGTTCACGCTCGCGTGGCGCGCCATTCGCCTCTCCTTGCCCCCTCCTGAAAAAGTGATGGTGGCATATCGGCCGGAAGTCCAGTCCGTCGGGGATCCGTGATCCCCAGGAAGCGGAGAATGGCGTTCATATATTCGTGATCGGGTGGCCGTCGCCACCGCGATCACAGGTCGGCGGCCTCCAGTGCCGCGTCCTTGCGGCGCTCGCTCACCCGTTCCGGGGTGTGCCGTCCGGCGGAGCGGAGCGCGACGAAGAAGACGGGCGTCAGGAACAGGCCGAAGAAGGTGACACCCAGCATGCCGGAGAAGACGGCGGTGCCGAGCGACTGGCGCATTTCGGCGCCGGGGCCGGTCGCGATCATCAGCGGCACCACGCCGAAGATGAAGGCGAAGGCCGTCATCAGGATCGGCCGCAGGCGCAGGCGCGTCGCCTCGACGGCGGCCTCGACCGCGGTCTTGCCTTCGCGCTGGGCCTGGCGGGCGAACTCGACGATCAGGATCGCGTTCTTCGCTGCCAGCCCGATCAGCACGATCAGGCCGATCTGGGTCAGGATGTTGTTGTCCATCCCGCGCAGATGCACGCCGATCAGTGCGGCGAGGACGGCGAGCGGCACGATCAGGATGATCGCCAGCGGCAACACCCAGCTCTCATACTGCGCGGCGAGCGCGAGGAAGACGAAGACCACCGACAGGGCGAAGATGAACAAGGCCGTGTTGCCGGTCGCCCGTTCCTGGAAGGCGAGCTCCGTCCATTCGAAGGAGGTGCCGGCCGGCAGCATCTCGCGGGCCAGCGCCTCCATCTTGTCGAGTGCTGTGCCGGTCGAGACGCGGGGCGCCGGATTGCCCTGCAGCGGCACGGAGACATACATGTTGTAGCGCTGGACGAGCGTCGGGCCGCTGGAGTCGCGGATGTCAACCAGCGTCCCGAGCGGCACGAGCGCGCCGGTGGCGGAGCGGACCTTCAGCGCCAGGATGTCGGCCCGGTCTAGGCGATACTGCTGGTCGGCCTGGGCGCGCACCTGGTAGACGCGGCCGAAGGCGTTGAAGTCGTTGACGTAGGAGGTGCCGAGGTTGATCGACAGCGTCTCGAAGATGTTGGGGATCGGCACGTTCAGGGCGCGCGCCTTGTCGCGGTCGATCTCCAGGTAGAATTGCGGGCTGGAGGCGGAGAAGGTGGTGAAGACGCCGGTCAGCCCCTCGGTCTGGTTGGCGGCCCCCATCATCTGGTAGGCGAGGCCCAGCACGCGATTCATGTCGGCGCTTTCCAGGTCGAGCAGTTGCATCTTGAAGCCGCCGGAGTTGCCGACACCGCGGATCGAGGGCGGCGGCACGGCGATGATGAAGGCCTCCTGGATGCTCTGCAGGCTGCCGAACAACTGCCCGATGATCTGGTCGGCGTTGTGACCGTGCTCCAGCCGCTCCTCGAAGCTTGCGAAGCTCGCGAAGATCACGCCGGCATTGGACGCATTGGTGAAGGTGGCGCCCGAGAAGCCGGAGAAGGCGACCGCATTCTTCACGCCCGGCGTGTTGCGGATGATCTCGGAGGCGCGCAGCACCACCTCGTCGGTGCGGGCGAGCGAGGCGCCGTCGGGCAGCTGCACGACGACGATCGCATAGCCCTGGTCCATGGTCGGGATGAAGCCGCGCGGCACGACCTCGCCCATGTGCCAGGTGGCGTAGAGCAGGCCGGCGAAGACGAGCAGGCTGGCTCCGATCGCCGTCCAGGTCGAGACGAGATGGCGCACGATCCAGGAATAGCCTTCGCTCAGCCGGTCGAAACCGTAGTTGAAGCCGTCCGAGAGCTTGCGGACGGTGCGGGTCAGGGGATTGCTGCTGTGCTTTTCCTGCGAGTGGGGCCTGAGCAGGATGCCGGCCAGCGCCGGCGACAGGGTCAGTGAATTCAACGCCGAGATCGCGGTCGCCACTGCGATCGTTACGGCGAACTGCTGGTAGAACTGGCCGGAGATGCCGGGGATGAAGGCGGTCGGCACGAAGACGGCGATCAGCACCAGCGAGATCGCGATGACGGCCGCGCCGACCTCGTCCATCGTCACGTGCGCCGCCTCCTTCGGCGTCATGCCGAGCGCGAGGTTGCGCTCGACGTTCTCCACCACCACGATGGCGTCGTCCACGACGATGCCGATCGCCAGCACGAGGCCGAACAGGGTCAGCATGTTCAGCGAGAAGCCGAAGGCCAGCAGGAAGGCGAAGGTGCCGATCAGCGAGACGGGGATGGCGATGATCGGGATCAGTGCCGTGCGCCAGGACTGGAGGAAGACGAGCACGACGATCGCCACCAGCAAGGCCGCCTCGATGATGGTCTTGTAGACCTCGTTGATCGATTCGGAGATGAATTCGGTCGGATTGTAGACGATGCGGTATTCGAGGCCCGGCGGCAGCAGCGGCGAGACCTCGTCCATCACGCCCTGGATGTCGGTTGCGGCATCCAGCGCGTTGGTGCCGGGCCGGGAAAAGATGCCGATCGCGACCGCGGGCTTGCCGTCGAGATAGCTGTTGGAGACGTAGTCCCTGGCGCCGAGCTCGATGCGGGCGACGTCCTGCAACTGCACCAGTCGACCCGCCTCGGTCGACTTGACGATGACGTAGCGGAACTGGCGGGGATCGGAGAAGCGCCCTTCCGTCGTCACCGTATACTGGAAGGCGTTGTCGCCGGAGGTCGGCGGGCCGCCGATCGAGCCGCCGGAGACCTGCACGTTCTGGTCGCGGAGCGCCTGCACGACGTCGCTCGCGGTCATGCCGTAGGCACTGAGCTTTTCGGGGTCGAGCCAGATGCGCAGCGCATATTCGCGCTCGCCGAACAGGGTGACGTCGCCGACGCCGTCCAGCCGCACCAGCCGGTCGCGGATGCGGGTCTTGGCGAAATTGGAGATGTAGAGCTGGTCGTAGCGGTCGTTCGGCGACAGGAGGTGCACGACCATCATCAGGTCGGGCGAACTCTTGACCGTGGTGATGCCGATGCGGCGGACCTCTTCGGGCAGCCGCGGCTCTGCGATGGCGACGCGGTTCTGGACGAGCACCTGGGCCTGGTCCAGGTCGGTGCCGAGCTTGAAGGTGATGGTCAGTGCCATGGAGCCGTCGGCGGTGGAATAGGAGGACATGTAGAGCATGTTCTCGACGCCGTTGATCTCCTGCTCGATCGGCGTCGCCACCGTGTCGGCAACCGTCTGGGCGTCGGCGCCGGGATAGCTGGTGCGCACCACGATGGTCGGCGGCGCGATCTCGGGATACTGCGCCACGGGCAGCTGGAAATAGGCGATGCAGCCAACGATCAGGAGCACGATGGAAAGGACCGAAGCGAAGATCGGTCGGTCGACGAAGAAATGGGCAAACCTCACTGCATCTGCTCCGCGCTGATCGTTTCGGGAACGGTCTCCGCGCGCTCGGCCGGCAGCTGCACCGTCTCGGCTGCGACCTTGATGCCCGGGCGGATGCGCATCAGCCCGTTGACAACGATCGTCTCGTTGCCGTCCAGCCCGTCGCGGATCACCCGGTAGCCGTAGATGCGCGGACCGGTCCGCACCGGCTTGGTGCTGACCGAGCCGTCTTCGGCGACGACATAGACGACGCGCTCGTTCTGGTCGGAGCCGATCGCCTCGTCGGGCACGAGGATCGCCTGGTAGGGCAGAGAGCCGCCGATCTGGATGCGGCCGAACAGACCGGGCTGCAGCACGTAGTCGGGGTTGGGCAGGCGGGCGCGGATGCGCATGGTGCCGGTCTGGTCGTCGACCCGGTTCTCGGCGAAGTTCAGGGTTCCGTCGAAGGTGGAGTGCTGGAAGTCGCCGATCGTCACCTTCACCGGCAGGCCGCTGCCGCCCTCCTGCAATTGCGTGCCGCTGGCGCGGGCGGTGTCGGCATAGGAGAGCAGCCGCCGCTCGTCCACGTCGAAGTAGAAGTCGATCGGGTCGAGGCTGACGATCGTGGTCAGCACGGTCTGGTCGGCCTGAACCAGGCTGCCAGTGGACAGCAGCCGCCGGTCGACGCGGCCGGCGATCGGCGCGGTGATGCTGGTATATTCCAGGTCGAGCCTGGCACGCTCGACGGAGGCCTCGGCGCCGCGCACGTTGGCCTCGGCGGAGGCGAGTTCGCGGCGGCGGTCGTCGAGCGTCTGGATCGCCTGGCTGCCGCTCTTGACCAGCGCGTCGGCGCGCTTGAACTGGGCATCGGCGAAGGTCAGCGTCGAGCGGGCGACCTCCAGCGTCGCCTCCGCCTCGTTGAGCGCGGTCCGGAAGGGCCGCTGGTCGATGACGAACAGGAGGTCGCCCTGCTTGACGATCGAGCCGTCCTTGAAATGGATCTCCTGGAGATAGCCGCCGACGCGGGAGCGCACGGAGACCTCGTCCACCGCCTGGAAGCGGCCGATGAACTCGTCGTTGTCGATGACCTCGCGGACGATCGGCTTCGCCGCGGTGACGCTCGGCGGAGCGTTCTGGGCAAGCGCTGTCGAGGGGAGGACCGCGGAGGCGAGAAAGGCGGACATTGCGACGAAGAGACTGGCAGGCACGAGGATCCTGGTCATGAGCTTTGCCTTCGGCTTCGAATAGATTCGATCGAAACGGAACCGGTCTCCGGCTAGGAAATAGCAGGCGCATCCGGCATTCAGAAAAAGTACTGTCTCAGAAATTCGCAGGCGTATTGCACAATCGGCCTGCCCGCGTGCGGCGGGCAGGAAGGCCATGTTCCGGTCGGCCGGCGTCCCCGGGGGCGGTCTGCGGTCCCCTGCCGTCTGCACGGGATACGGCCGCATGCCTCGAGCCTCCGGCATCGCAGGGTGGCTGCCCTACAGGTAGGGGTGATCGTTGCGGATCGTCAATACCGGCGCGGCTTTTCCGGCAAACTTTCGCAGGGCGCAGCCCCGGTATTCGCCCGGCGGTCCGATGTCAGGGCGCTCGAAAAACCGTTTCTTTCCAGTTGGTTGGATGAAAGACGGTTGCGGCTTCCGGTGAGGGGGCGAGGCAGGGCAATTCGTCGCTGCCGGATTGCCCCGCCAGTCCCGCCTCAGAGGATGAAATCGCCCTTGGTCAGGCCGATGATGCCGGTCAGTTCGATCTGGAAGTCGGCCTGCTGGTCGCGGTCGGTGTCGCCGTAGACGATGGTGCGGTCGTTCTTCGTGCCCTTTTCGTCGAAGATGCGGAAGATCACTTCGCCGGCCTTGCCGGTGAAGTCGTTCTTGCCGCGCCAGACGAAGTCCTGGTTGCCGGAGCGCGTGCTGTCGGCGTCGATCTTCGACAGGTCGAGCTTGTCCTGCGCGTGGACGAAGTCGGTGATGATGTCGCGCTTGTCGCTGCCCGAGAGCGGGTTGTAACCGCCGTTATTGACAAGGCCGGACTGGCCGGGGGCGGAATCCTTGGCCGAGGTGAAGACGAAGGTATCGTGGCCGGAGCCGCCGGTCATGATGTCGACGCCGGAGCCCCCGGTCAGCCGGTCATTGCCGGAGCCGCCCGAGAGGATGTCGTTGCCGCCCCGGCCCTCGAGCACATCGTTGCCGCCCTTGCCATTGAGCACGTCGCTGGCGGAGGTGCCGGTCAGCTTGTCCTTGCCGGAGGTTCCCGTCTTCGTCTCCGCCACGTCGGTCACGGCGACCTTGAAGGTCTGCCAGTCCTCGTGCTTCGTGCCGATCGAGGGATCGTCGAGGCGCACGGTGACGTTCAGCGAGGGGTTGGTCTCGTAGTCGAGCTTGGCCCCCTTCTTCAGCCACAGCGCGCCGTTCTTGATCTCGAACAGCTTCGCGTCGCTGCCGGCGAGCGACAGCTTGTTGTTGCCGCCGTCGGGGTCGGAGATCTCCAGCGTCGCCACCTTGCGCGCCGAAGCGGTCGAGGCGTCCTCGGCGATCTTCCGCAAGGTCTGCGTGGCGACGAGCTCCGGTGCGTCGTTGACCGGGGTGACGGCGAGGCTGAAGGTGCTTGCGACCGGTGTCGAGCCGTCCTCGTTGCCGTCCTCGACGGAGACCTTGAAGGACGCCCTGGTCGATTCGGCGCCGGAGTGGACGAAGGTGACCTTGCCGGCGGCCAATTCGGCACCGGTGAAGCTGGTCGCGGCCTTGCCGTTCACCTGGATCTTGCCGTTCGAGGCGGCGGAGACGGTGAAGCGGACGCCGGCGGCGCTGTCGTCGGGGTCGGAGAAGTTGAGGTCGGCGGTGGTGATCCTGTAGCTGCCGCCTTCCTTCACCGTCGCCTTCAGGTCGCCGGTAAGCGTCGGCGCGTCGTTGACCGGGGTGACGGCGAGGTTGAAGGTGCCGGCGACCGGGGTCGAACCGTCCTCGTTGCCGTCCTCGACGGAGACCTTGAAGGAGGCCCTGGTCGTTTCTGAGCCAGAGTGGACGAAGGTGACCTTGCCGGCGGCGAGCTCGGCGCCGGTGAAGCCGGTCGCGGCCTTGCCGTTCACCTGGACCGTGCCGTTCGAGGCGGCAGAGACGGTGAAGCGGACGCCGGCGGCGTTGTCATCGGGATCGGAGAAGTTGAGGTCGGCGGTGGTGATCGTGTAGCTGCCGCCTTCCTTCACCGTGGCCTTCAGGTCGCCGGTGAGCGTCGGCGCGTCGTTGACCGGGGTGACGGTGAGGTTGAAGGTGCCGGCGACCGGGGTCGAGCCGTCCTCGTTGCCGTCTTCGACGGAGACCTTGAAGGAGGCCTTGGTCGATTCTGAGCCGGAGTGAACGAAGGTGACCTTGCCGGCGGCCAATTCGGCGCCGGTGAAGCTGGTCGCGGCCTTGCCGTTCACCTGCACCGTGCCGTTCGAGGCGGCGGAGACGGTGAAGCGGATGCCCGCGGCGGCGTCGTCGGGGTCGGAGAAATTGAGGTCGGCGGTGGTGATCGTGTAGCTGCCGCCCTCCGCCACTGTCGCCTCGAGGTCGCCGGTGAGCGTCGGCGGGACATTCGGGGGCGGGCCGGCGTCGACGGCGTAGTTGGCCGAGACCGCCGTGCCGGACCCGGCATTGCCGGCGACGTCGACAACGCCGGTCATGTCGAGCGTGATGACGTTGGTGAGGTCCGTGACCCCGGGATTGGCGGTGAGCGTCGCCGTCCAGGTGATGCCGCCATCGGAGGTTGCCAGTCCCGACAGCATACCGTTCGGAACGGTGAAATCGGCGGTCGTCAGACCGGTGACGGCCTCGCTGAAGGTGATCGTGACGGTGGTGGTCTCGAGCGGTGCCAGCACCGCATCGGGGAAGGTGATGGCGGCCGTGGGACGGATGGTGTCGACCAGAACGCCGTTGGTGGCGCCGACCGAATTCAACGTCGGGACGATGCCGTTGCCGGCCGCGTCCTGCAGTGTCCCGCCGTTCTGATCGAGCGGGCCGACAAGAGCGATGCCGTCTGCGTCCCGCAGGCCTTCGGTCAGCGTCAGCCTGAACACCAGCGCCGACGTGCCGCTGCCGGAGAGATAGGACGCATAGACCGTGTCCGTGCCGATGGTCACGGCGAGCCGCGGCGTGCCGCCCGAGGTGTCGACGACAACGGCCTCGGAGAGGTTGACGGTGAAATCGAGGTTCTGGCCGGCCACATAGATGCCGTTGGCCGGGGTGGTCACGCTCGCCACCGTCGGTGCGAGGCCGTCGACGCCGATAGCCTTGTTGGCGCCGAGGGAATCGGCCGTTCCCGGTGCAGGCAGGGTGAGGATGGCATGTGTGCCGTCAGCATTGCTGACCGTGCCGCCGTTCAGGGTGAGAGCGGTGGTCGAGACATAGTCGAGGTCGGCCGACGTATCGCCTGCCTGAACGGTATAGGCGAACGTCAGCGTATTTGAGCCGGTGCCGGACACATAGTCGACGGCACGATCCACAAGGCCGGTCTCCAGCAGCAACTGCGGCGTGCCGGTGACGTTGACGGCCTGGTCGAAGGAAACGATGATCGTGATCGTATCGCCGATCTTGTAGGTGCCGTTGGCAGCCGTCGACGAAACGTCGGCGACGACGGGGGCAGGCGCGCCGATGTCGATCATGATCGTGTCGGTATCGATCCGAGCTCCGCCCGAGCCGGCGTTGCCAAGGTCGTCGGTTTCGATGCTGATCGAGGCCGCCCCCGTGTAACCGGCCAAAGGGACAAAGGTCAGGCCGTTCAGGGCCGCGTTGATATTGGCAAGCGTGCCTGTGAAGGTCATGACGCTGTCGGCTGCGCCGTCACCCGCCTCAAACGATAGCCCGCTCGTTCCGCTCAGCGACAGCGTGCCTTGCGTCGCCACGAGCGTGACCTTGACCGGGTTGCCGCCCGCGTCGACGTCGGCCACGGAAATCCTGTTGCCATTGCCGGTGCTGAAGACGAGCGGCTCGTTCCCTCCGATGCTGACGGCACCAGGCACCGTGTTGATGGGCGCATCGTTGACGGCCTCGACCACGATGGTGGTGATCGCCGTCGCGGTCAGGGCGCCGCCTCCGGAATGGCCGTTGTCATTGATCATGACAGCGAGAGGGACGCCGCTGGTTGCGTTTGGCGCCGTCGTGAACGTGACCGCACCGAGCGAGACGAAGGCGTTGATGTCGACGATCGTGCCCGTCAGCATCAGGGCGCCCGTGCCGGCGCCCGTAACGGCCACACCGCCGCCACTGGCGGCTGAAAGGGTACCGGAGGGGACCGACAACGTCACGGTCACGGCGCCGCTGCCCGCATCGGCATCCGAGAATGCAAAGCCGGTGAGGGCAGTCGCAACATCTTCCTGCGCGGTGATTACGACGGGCGCGACGATCGACGGCGCGTCGTTGACGCTGATAATGCTGACGCTCACGTCGGCAGCAGTGCTGACGCCGCCATCGCCGTCATCGACAGTGACACGCACGGTGCGGATTGCCATCGACGGGTTGCCGACGCTGCTGTTGGCATAGGTCAGATTGCACAGGAGCGCCTGGACCTCAACAGCTGTGGCGAATGCATTCAGCGTCACGACCAGATCGTTCGTCCCGGTGCCGCCCGCAAACGTGCCGATTTCCGTGCCGCCATAGCTTATGACGTTGCCGTCGAGACCGATCTGGCCCGCGCCGTTGCCCTCGTGTCGGATGGACAGCACGTCCTCCGCCGATACGCCGTTGGCGACGATAGAGACCGTGACCGTACCACCGGAAAAGTCGGCCGAGTCGGTGTCAGCGAGCGTGGCGTTGCCTCCTGCATCGATAACGACGGGGGCACCGGCCTCCGTGTAGGTGACGGCATCGCCGTTGAGATTGCCGATGACAGGCGGCGCATTGGAGGCGCTGACGACGATATCGTCGATGGAGAATGCGACGTCGGCCGTACCGTCGCGCTGGATGATGCGAAACTCGTCGATGGATTTCCAGGCAGCACCCGTCGTCGTGATCGTCGCCGTCGTGGAGTCGATCACGATATCCTGGGAGGCGACCACCATGCCGTCGCGATAGCCGACGATCCTGGCATTCGGAGCCATTCCGTACCCCTGGACAGCGAAGGACTGCAGCCAGAATTCCTCGCCGGTGACCGCCGAAAAGCGCGCCGCCGCGGCCACTCCGTAATAACCGTTGACCATGAGGGCATTGTCGCCGCCCCCATTGGTCAGATCGGTATCGGCAACATTTCCGGTAACGTCGAGATAGCTCGATTGCGAGGTGTCGTTCGGATCGGAAAAGGCGGGATTGCCAGAGGCATCGAGGATCTCGATCTTCCAGCCGTTGATCGTACGCTCGCTTCCGCCCAGGTTGCGCGTATTGTCGCTATCGCCGTCTGCGACGAGCGGGACTGCGTCGAATGTTTCCGTAACGGGCGCAACCATCGTCGCCATGCTCCTTATGATATTTGCTGCCGATAACCCGGATTCTACCGTGACCGGCGATCACATCCGCCATTTCAGCCCGATGCGGATCGTGTCGAAGCTGACGTCGTTGTCGAAGCGCGGATTGGCGTCGGCCGGAAAGGTCGCAGGTCCCGTCGCGGTCACCGTGCCGAAGTCGTAGTGCAGGTATTCGAGGCCGACCGACCAATCCGGCTTGAAGCGCCATTCGACGCCGCCGCCGGCGACCCAGCCGCTCTCCGTGCCGCCGCCTGTCACGTCCATCCGGGTCGCGCCGGTGCGGTCGTAGGCGCGCACGTCGACATCGGCGAGCGCATAGCCGCCGGTGACGTAGAAGAGCAGGTCGGAGGCGGCGATGCCGGCGCGCAGGCGGGCGCTCGCGGCCCAGTCGACATCGAAGCCGGTATGGGTGTCGGCGCTGATCGCCGAAGTGCCGGTGTCGCCGAGGTTCATCAGCGAGAAATCGGCGACACCGCCGAGCACGAAGGCCGTTCCGCCGAGATCGAACTGGTAGTCGCAGCCCGCCTCGAGGCCGCCGGAGAGGCCGCCGTCGTCCATGCCGATCGTCTCGTAGGGCGCGCCGGCGCTGTTCCAGGAAATGCCGCTGCCGCCGAAGGGACCGTCACGGAAGGGCGCGTCGGTCGCATCCACGTCGGCACGGGTGTAGCCGGCATTGGCGCCGACATAACAGCCGGTCCAGGAGCGGGCGGCGGACGAGGTTCCGGCATCGGCGGCCTGGGCGACGGTCGCTTCGAGCAGGGCTGCCACGATCGAACCGGCTGCAAATATGCTCAGCTTGGACACCTGGATACTCCGGATGAAGGCCTGTGAAAGGGCACGTGAAATGGCGAAGAGAAACGGCGGAAAAAGGTGGCAGCGTGCCGTCGATTCTGCTTTTGCGGGTTTTTTCCTTATCATCGGTTGTGGCGACGGGTAAACTCCAAGGTTCAATTTCCTGGAAATTTGCCGTTCGCGCTCGGGTCGCGCCAAACCTCCCCATCGGCCGCCAGAAATTCATACATAGCTCCATTTTGATACTTGACTCTAAAATTCATGATAACTAATGGTTGCTTCGGCTCGCCCGGTTGCCGGTCTCAGGACTGCAGCCCGACGGCCGACGGGGTGCGAACCGCTGTCGCGGAACGCCACAGGGCATGGATGCGGGACCGCCGAAGGGGCGAGCCGGCAATCAGAATTTTTTCATCGCTGGACAACTGACCGACGCGCCTTGGCGGGTCGGGCGGCGGAGCTTTGCCGTCGCTGATACGGGGCATAAATTGTTGCGTGAAATCAAATATGTGAGGCCCTTCGCCTTCTGTCGTCAGGTTGTCCCTCGTGCAGGGCGGCACCGGCAACAGTCACATTATGACTGGTCATCAAGCTAACTCCTTCAACGCCAGGGCGTGCCTTCCGTGCGCCTCTGAAAGGGATTATCGACATGGCTAATATTACGATCACCGTGGACTCTGCGAGCGGCGTCAACGTCAATTCCATTCTCGACAATTTCAACGGGGGGTTTAGCCCCAACCCGATCACCGGAACCGGCAATGCCGGCGTGTTCGTGCCCAACGCCGGAACGCCTGCGACCAACGACTATGTCGAATACGGGATCCAGCCGCCGAGCGGGACGAACAACGCGCTCGTGGCGCAGGGCGACTTCACCTATGCGACCGGCACCCTCAGCGGCACGCTCGACAGCCTGAGCATCGGCACCGATCTCCTGAACGGCGGTACTTCGGTCGCCTCTCCCTCGGCATCCTTCTCCGGCACCGACCTGAGCCTGGCCTCGTCGGCACTCAGCATCACCGGCCTCGGCCTTTCCGGCTCGGGCGCCGGCAACGCGCTGAACACGACCTTCTTCGGTCTGCTGCAGGGCAACGAGGCGGCGTTCGAGGACTATCTGTTCAACAACGCCTCCAACAGCATCACCTTCAACGGCGGCGCCGGCGCGGATTCGATCACCGGCAGCATCAATGCCGACACGCTGAACGGCAACGGCGGGGCGGACACGCTGGACGGCGGCGCGGGTGACGACACGATTACCGGCGGTGCGGGTGCCGATACGCTCACGGGCGGTGCGGGCGCGGATACGTTCGTGTTTGCGAATGTCGGCCACAGCAGCGTCAGCGCCTTCGACACCGTCACCGAATTCGTGGCCGGTGAGGACAGGCTCAACGTCAGCGCCCTTAACCTCGGCGGCGGCTATTCCGCCTCGGGCGCCGCGGCCGACAGCCTCTGGTACGACAGCAGCGCCGGGAAGTTCTTCGCCGACGTTGTCGGCAATGACGGGGTCGCCGAATTCGCGGTGGCGGTCGGCACGCTGAGCGGAACGCCGAGCGCCAGCGACTTCATCTTCGTCTAATCGCATAGGGACGGACGCGGCCGAGGCCGCGTCCGTCCGTCTTTTCGCAACTGCCAGGTTTGGCTGCGCGCCGATTGAAACGGACACGGGCGCGTATTTTGGGGATCAGGACATGCAGTACACGTTCGAAGGCTTCACCATCGAGATCGATGACACCATCTTCAAGCAACAGGTCACGTCGGGTGATGTCCTTGCGACCGTGATGTTCACGCCGGATCAGACGCTCGCCGAGTATTATCCGCTGGATGTTACCTACCTCGGTGAGGTGGCGGCATTTGCGGGCGATCTCGACTACGAATTTATCTACTCCGAGGATTTCATCTCGATAGTCGGTCTGCAGTTTTGGGCGCGCCAGGATATCGATTTCGGCGACGTGGACCAGTTCCAGATCGCTTTCCGAATCGAATACAGTGTCGACGGCGGCCCTTCGCAATCCACCGGACAGGCTACCATTGACGTCTCCGTCACCGAGACGGGTGAGTTCGAATATCTCTCCAACACGACCGTGTCGGAATCGGCCCGCTCCGGCTTCGCGTTCGCCACGCTCGCAGCGACCGACGCTGACGGCAATGAGCTGACCTATACGCTGCCCTCCGGCGAGGGCGACAACAGCATGTTCATGCTGAAGACCAACGCCGACGGCTCGATCGGCGTCGTCATCCGTTCGCCGCTCGACTTCGAGGGTGCGAACGCGGTCGACGGCGTCTACGACCTCGTCCTCGACGTCGACAACGGCAGCGGTCCCGTCCGCCAGATCATCGCCATCCAGTCGACCGACGATCCCTTCACGGTCAGTTCGGCGCCCACGGGCAAGACCTACATGAGCGTGGTCGAGAACGTCGAGGTGGGCACCGAGGTCGGCTACGTCAAGGAACTCCTGAACGACCTCAGCTTCGTGCCTGCGAGCGCGGTCCTGACTGACGACGCCGGCGGGCTGTTCTCACTGACCGAGCGCGTCGTCGATGGCATCACCCGCTACTACCTGACGGTCAACGGCGCCCTGGACTACGAGGCCGACGCCCTGCATTCGGTCACCATCGAGGCAACGGACGCCGGCGGCGTCGTGCACGAGAAGACCTTCGAGGTGCATGTGGTAGACGCGGCGGAAGCCGGCGACACCGCACGCGGCACCATCACGATCGACGCCAATACGGCACTTGCCGGCGCAAACGGCGGCTTCAACTGGAACACCTATCTCGACAGCGTCTATTCCAAGGTGACCGACAGCCTGCCCGATGGCGTCACCTTCGCCCCGAACGTCTCATCCGAATACACCTACACGTTCTCCGACGGCAGCAAGGTCTGGCTGACCGGCTCGGATCTCGCCTACTACTGGGCGGACACCAACAGCGCCGAGAATAGCGGCGAGGACGTGCATGTCGTCGGCGGCAAGGTCCAGGGCCTTGCCTTCGGCAACGGCACCGGCACCGAGGTCTCGATCACCGGCCTCGACCTCTCCAACGATTCGAGCCTGATGAACCGCCTCTACGGCGAGGCCAACGTTGTCGCTGCCACCTTCATGCACGGCCCGAATTCCAGCACGCCGGCCGAGATCGAGCACGTCAAGGCGCTGCTTTCCGCCTATGCGCAGAACTTCATCGGCTCCTCCGGCAACGACACCTATGCCGGCACGGTCTTTGCCGACACCATCGGCGGCAATGCCGGCGACGACGTGCTCGCCGGCGGTGGCGGCAACGACACGATCGACGGCGGCGCGGGCACCGATACCGCGATCTACAGCGGCAACCATGACGACTACACGATCGTCAAGAACAGCAACGGCACCGTGACGATCACCGACAACCGCACCGGCGAGGTGACGGATGGCGTCGATACGCTCAAGGGCATCGAGAAGCTGCAGTTCCTCGACGGCCTGATCGATGCACCCAACATGGACCCGACCGAGCTGAAGCTCACCTCCCATATCATTCCGGGCGTGGCGAACATCGCGGTCGCCGAGAACTCGGCAGCCGGCACCATCGTCGGCAACCTCTCGGCGACGGACCCGGAAGGCGGCGCGCTGACCTATTCGCTGACGGACGACGCCGACGGCCTGTTCATCATCGACGGCAACGTGCTGAAGCTCGCCAGGCCGCTTGGCGACTACGAGACGGCCTCGCAGAGGAGCTACGAGGTGACGGTCGCCGCCACCGACGATGCCGGCAACGTCATCTCCAAGACCTTCACGATCCAGCATGCCGACGCCTATGACGCGCCGGAAGGCACGCTGACGATCGACGCGTCCGGATCGACGGGCGGCGTGGATTTCGCGACCTTCATCAGCCAGTACTTCGCCGGCCTGACCAATGGCGCCTTCACCTTCTACGGCGGTGAATCCACCAACCAGTACAGGGACGTCGAGCAGATCGCCTTCAAGTACAAGGAAGGCGGCGTCGACGCGGCCGACCGTGTCGTCCTCGGCGGTACCGATCTCGCCTACGACATGCTCGGCCATGGCATGTCCTACGGGCACGGCATCTCCGGTTCGCTGGACAGCCTGACCTTCGGCCAATGGGCCGGCGGCACGACCGGCACGCCGGGCACCGGCGATGCCGGCCTCATCAAGGGGCTGGCCGAGCAGTTGAAGATCACCGGCCTCGACCTCGATGCCGCACCCGGCACCGGCCACGTGGCCCAGATCAACCTGCTCTACGCGCTCTACAGCGCCGTGCAGACCGGTAACGCGGCCAATATCTATTCGGCGCTGTCGAACTACGCCCAGAATTTCATCGGCTCCAAGGGCAACGACACCTTCACCGGTTCGGCCTACAACGACACGATCAAGGGCGGCGGGGGCAACGACAAGCTCACCGGCGGCGCGGGCGACGACACGATCGACGGCGGTGCGGGCATCGACACCGCGGTCTTCAGCGGCAACATGGCGAACTACACGATCGCCCAGAACGCCAACGGAAGCTGGACCATCACCGACAACCGCAGCGGCTCCAACGACGGCGTCGACACGGTGAAGAACATCGAGAAGGCGCAGTTCGCCGATCAGACGACGGAGCTCGTGACGGAACCGCCGCAGGGCACGATCACCATCGACGCCTCCGGCTCCGGCGGGATGGACCTCGAGACCTTCCTGCGCGGCGGCTTCCTGGAGGTATCGGGCGCCGGCGGCATGCCGACCTTCGACAATGTGGTCGGTCAGTTCGACGGCGAGGAAATGTTCCTGTCCTATGGCGAAGGCGCAGCGTCGAAGTACATCCTTGCCCATGGCGACCTCGGCTACAAGTTCGCCACCCACACCGTGGCCGGCGAGATCAACACGATCGAATACGGCACCCGCGGTTCGGGCAACTTCGACGGCAACGGCTACTTCACCGGCGGCAACGCGCTTCTGAGGATCACCGGCCTGACCTTCGAGAACCCCACCCCCGGCAATCCCGCCGAGGAGGCCGAGATCGAGCTGAACGGCGCGGTCCACAACTTCTCCGTCGCCCACATGTACGGCGAGACCGCGCCGCAGTCGCGCCTCGACCTCTACGCCAACCAGCTGGACGAATACGCCCAGCACTTCATCGGCTCGACCGGCAACGACATCTATGTCGGAACGCGCTTCGACGACACGATCGAGAGCAAGGGCGGCAACGACCTGTTCGACGGCGGCGCCGGCTCGGATACGGTCGTCTTCACCGGCTCGCGGACCGGCTATACGATCAGTGAGAACAGCAACGGCACGGTCTCGATCAAGAACACCGCCAGCGGTGCGACGACGGTGGTGAACGACGTCGAGTACGCCCGCTTCAACGGCAAGCTCGTCGACCTGGAGACCGGCGAGGAGACCGGGACGGGCGACGCGCCGACCAACATCGCGCTGTCGGCTTCGTCGGTGAAGGAGAGTGCGGCCGTCGGCGCGACGGTGGCCACGCTTTCGGCCACCGATGCCGACAGCACCGCGTTCACCTACAGCCTGGTGAATGACGCCGATGGCGCGTTCAAGATTTCGGGCAACAAGCTGGTCGTCGGCAAGAGCCTCGACTACGAAAGCGCCAAGAACCACGCGATCCGCCTCAAGGTCACGGACGAGGCCGGCAACAGCTTCGAGAAGGCCTTCACCATCGGCGTGCAGGACGTGAACGAGGCGCCGACCGCGCTTTCGCTGTCCAAGTCGTCGGTGGCGGAGAACGCCAAGGTCGGCACGGTCGTCGGCACATTGTCGGCAAAGGACCCGGAAGGCGGCGCGGTCTCCTACAGCCTGTCGTCCAACCCCGGCGGCATCTTCAAGGTCGTCGGCAACCAGCTGCAGCTGGCCAAGGCCGTGGACTACGAGACGGCCAGGAGCCACGCGGTCACCGTCGTCGCC
>NZ_JAJNCZ010000018.1 GCF_021026345.1 Rhizobium sp. GN54
CGAAGCAAGCCAGGCATCGGCGATAGGGAGTCTATAGGAAATATTTGCCGCCTTGGCAGCATGACTGCGCTACTGCGGTCGACTTGTTTTACTTGACTCAGACGGCCCCGTTACCGAAGTCCTAACCCTAGACTAGCTCTCGTCAGCGCCGCGGTCCACGACTGGTACCGTCAAGGCCTGGATCTTTGAGATTACCAGATCGAAAGTCTTGGGCTCCTCTAGTAATGCCATGTCGATATCGCCATTCTCGAGGGAACTCAGCATACTGGACTTGAATTTTTCGGCCGATTCAGTTCCCTCATGCGCTGCGATATGGTAAATCGCGTAGCCAATGCAAAGGTACAGGGTGTTCAAGATGATCTTGATTTGCCCAAGTTCTTCCCCGGCCACGCCGTCTGTTTGGTATGCCATTTTGAGACCTCTTGCTTTTGAATGATCGCAAATGGGGATGGTTATTTTAACTCCCGAAGTCCCGTAACGGTTCCCGTTGCCCCGCCTGCAATGGCCCGAGTAGCTTAAACTGTCCGCCTTCCGCTTAGTGCTCAGAGAGCAGAAGTCTGGCCCATGCTCGCGACATTTTCTCCGTGCCGGTGCCAGCGATGTGGCAATCGTCATAAATCGATTTCGTCGAGAAGCGCGTTTGTATTCGCTTCCCCCCGAGGACTGCTGGGCTCCATTCGGCAGTCACGCGATAACCGACGTCGTGACGCTGCCTTGCCGACTCGACCAAAAGTCCACTTAAGTCGCCACCATCCGCCGATCGAGCGCTTTCCGAACCGGAAAACGCCAGGGCACGATGACCACGTTGTCGAATTCTCCCGATACGTCTTATCGTCTCGTGACGGTGCGTCGGTCGGGAGAAAGGGCACCGCTTATGCCCGTAACCTTGCCGAGACGGTCCTGCGCTCCATATCGCCCAAGGCATGACCAATTGCAGCAAACGAAAGATTTCCGGACATCTTCCCATCGCGGTGTCGCTCGTCCTTGCCGGCTGCACCGGAAGTCAGTCGACACTCGATCCTGCGGGACAGGAGGCGGCAGAGGTCCATCACCTGTTCGTGGTGATGGTTATCGGAGGAGGGTTCATCTGGCTCGCTGTCATCGGCCTGTTGCTGCATTCCTGTCGTGGCCAACGGCAAACCTGGTCGGAGGAGGGCGCGGGAAGGCTGATTGCCTGGGGCGGTGTCGCCTTTCCTGGCGTCGTACTCTTCGCGCTCCTCGTCTACGCGGTGTGGCTGATGCCATCGGTCCGGCCGTGGCTCGCCCGCACCGTCCCCGAACCCACACAGATCGAAGTGACCGGCGAGCAGTTCTGGTGGCGGATACGCTATCCGGCCGAAGACGGAGTGGCGGGGTTCGAGACGTCAAACGAGTTGCGGCTGCCTGTGGGCGAACGCGTCGCATTCTCACTCCGTGCGGCGGATGTGATCCACTCCTTCTGGATTCCGTCTCTGGGAGGGAAAATGGACATGATCCCCGGCCGGACGAACGTGCTCTCGCTCTTGCCGACAAGGACCGGGGTGTTCAAAGCGCCATGCGCGGAATTCTGTGGGACCTCGCACACCTACATGGCCTTCTCGGTCGTGGTGATGGAACGCGAGGCCTATGACGACTGGCGGCGGAAGCAGGCGTCGGGACATCAGCCTGAAGGCAGCGAGGGCGAGCGACTGTTCATTCATCATGGCTGCGCGGCCTGTCATTCAGTCAGGGGGACCACGCCGGTCGCAGCGCTCGGGCCGGATCTGACCCATTTTGCTGAACGCGAAACCGTCGGCGCAGGAACGCTGGCAAACACGCGCGAAAATGTTGGGCGGTTCATCCGCGATCCGTCCGCGATCAAGCCTGGAGCCCAAATGCCCGCCTTCGACATGGTGCCGCAAGGCGAGATCGCTGCGATATCCGAGTTCCTGGCGGGGCTGCGATGACCGACGTCAGTGTCACGGAGCTGAGCCGGGAAGAGCGCGAGGCGCAGGAGCGGGAGCTGCGCGAAGTCTGGCGGACACCGTCGGGCTGGCGCTACTGGACATCCGTCAACAACACCGAGATCGGTCTCTGGTACGGTGCCGCCGCCTTCATCTTCATGCTATTCGCAGGCGTTCTGGCCCTGCTTGTCCGCGTCCAGCTCGCAGTGCCTGAGAACAGGTTCCTTTCGGCCGACGTCTTCAACCAGGCCTTCACACTGCACGGCACGGTGATGATGTTCCTGTTCGCCGTGCCGATCTTCGAGGCCGTCGCGATCTTTCTCCTGCCATCGATGCTGGGAGCACGCGAGCTGCCGTTCCCGCGCCTGTCCGCCTTCGGCTTCTGGAGCTTCGCGCTCGGCGGCGTCTTCGTGTGCGGCTCGATCTTCTTCGGCGCGGCCCCCAATACGGGCTGGTTCATGTATCCTCCGCTTGCGACCGACAAGGAGTATTCCGGGATCGGTGCCGATATCTGGCTGCTCGGGCTGTCCTTCATCGAAGTCGCCTCCATCGCCGCGGCGGTCGAACTGATCGTCGGCATCATGAAGTGCCGGGCACCCGGCATGCGCATCAACATGATGCCGCTCTTTGCCTGGTATCTCCTGATCGTGGCCGGGATGATCCTCTTCGCCTTCCCGCCGCTGATCGCCGGCGACATCCTGTTCGAGATGGAGCGGATGTTCGACTGGCCGTTCTTCGATGCCGAGCGCGGCGGCGATCCGCTGCTGTGGCAACATCTCTTCTGGATCTTCGGACATCCGGAGGTCTACATCATCTTCCTGCCGGCAATCGCGATCATGGCGATGATCGTGCCCACTTTCGCCCAGCGCCCGATCGTCGGTTACTCCTGGATCGTGCTCGCGGCCGTTGGCACCGGCTTCCTCAGCTTCGGCCTCTGGGTGCACCACATGTTCACCACCGGGTTGCCGCAGATCTCGCTCGCCTTCTTCTCTGCTGCGTCAGAGGCGGTCGCGATCCCCACGGGGGTGCAGATCTTCGTCTTCATCGCGACGCTGCTCGCCGGGCGCGTGATCTTTTCCGTTCCGATGCTGTTTGGGGCCGGCGGCCTTGCCATCTTCGTGATCGGTGGGTTGACGGGCGTCATGGTCGCGCTTGTGCCCTTCGACTGGCAGGCCCACGACACCTATTTCGTCGTCGCCCACCTGCACTACGTCCTGATCGGCGGCATGCTGTTTCCTGTTGTCGCCGGCATCTACTACTATTACCCGCTCATCAACGCCCGGAGGCTCTCGGATCGGCTCGGAAAGATCGCCTTCTGGCTGATGTTCGTAGGCTTCAACGTCGCATTCTTCCCGATGCATCTGTCAGGCCTGCGGGGCATGCCGCGCCGGGTCTTCACCTATCCCGCCGACATCGGATGGGACTGGTTCAACCTTATCTCCACCATCGGAGCCTTCATTTTCGCCGCGGGTGTCGCCGTGGTCGTGATCGACGTCGTCCGGCCGAAGCATCGACAACCCAAGCAGGAGATGAACCCCTGGAACGCCGGTACGCTGGAATGGATCAGCGAACCTGAGGAAAGCTGGGGGGTGCGTTCGATCCCCATCATCAAGAGCCGCTATCCGATCTGGGATCAGCCGGGCCTGCTCGACGACATCAAGGCGGGACGCTACTACCTTCCGGACGCGCAGGACGGGGCCCGCGAGACCCTGGTGACATCGGTGCTGGACGCGCGCCCCCTGCAGTGCCTTCGCGTCGGTGGCACGTCGATTCTGACGATGGTCGCCGCATTCTCGCTCGGTGGTGTCTTCATTGCCCTGACGTTCCACTGGTGGATTCTGACGCTCGTCTGCGCGGTCCTCACGATCGCCGCGATCATCGCCTGGCTCTGGACCGGGACGGCGGAAATCCCCCGTTTGGAAGAACGCGACATCGGTCTTGGCAAGACGTTGCCCCTCTACAGCTCCGGACCGCAATCCGTCGGCTGGTGGGGGATGTTCATCACCATGGCGGGCGACAGCACGGCCTATGCCAGCCTGATGTTCGGCTACTTCTTCTACTGGACGATCCATGACGACTTTACCGCCGGGCATGCCGGCCCGGGTATCGGCTGGCCGATCCTCGCAGCGGCCCTGTTTGTGTTCGCTTGGTTTGCGATGTTGCTGGCGCGCCGCGTCAACGCCGCTGACCGTCCGGGAATGACACGTGCGGCGCTGATATCATCGGCATTGCTGACTGTGGCCGGATGTATTGCCGGGCTGGCCGGGCCGCATTTTTACGCGATGGATCCGACAGCGCATGTCTATCCCGCAATCGTCTGGGTCGTAGCCATCTGGACGGTCGTACATGCTGCCGTGGCGATCGTCATGCAGGCCTACTGTCTTGCCCGCAGCCTTGCCGGGCGAATGAGCGCGCGGCACGACATGGATCTGCAGAATGTCGTGCTCTACTGGCATTTCCTCGTCATCACGGCCATCACGTCGTTCGGCGTGCTCGGCCTGTTTCCGGCGGTGAGGTGACGCGATGCGGCTGTTTCCCAAGGAAGTCGAGAGCCTCTGGACGCTTTTCACAGGACCGAGCATCTGGGCGGCGCATTTCCTGGGGTGCTCTATCGCCGTGGCGGTCTACTGCGAGAAGGCCGGAGAGGCCCCAATCACGTTCGCGCAGATGCGTCTTTTTCTCGTTCTGATCACGCTTCTTGCGCTTGCTGGCATCGTGCTTTCGGCCTGGCTCGCCTGGCGCCAATGGGGCTTCGGCAGCGGCGATCCACCGCACGACGCGCCGACCCGCGAGGATCGGCTGCTGTTCCAGGGCTTTGCGACACTTCTTTTGTCGGGGCTTAGCTTCGTCGCCGTGCTGTTTGTCGCCGTTCCCCTGGTCCTCATCGAGGCGTGCCAGCCATGAGGACCGTTGCGCTCCTCACCGGATGTCTGTTGCTCGCGATCCTGCCGATTGCGCTCTACGCCTCTTTCGGCGGCGGCTCGTTCACCGTGCACATGATCCTGCATATGGGCATCGTCGCCGTGGCAGCACCGCTTCTCGCCTACGGCCTGCTCGGCACGGGGATCGACATCCCGCGGAAAACCGTGTGTATGACACCCGTGCTCGCATCCGTGATCGAACTGATCGTGGTGTGGCTTTGGCACGTTCCGGCACTTCGGGCGATGGCGGATGCCAGCGCTCACGTCTCGATGCTGGAACTCTTCAGTTTCCTCGTCGCCGGCTTGCTGCTCTGGTTTGCCTGCCTTCGGCCGGAGCGGGACGGCGAGGGGCGGCTGGCCGGCACTATGGGGCTTCTCTTTACTTCGATGCACATGACGCTGCTTGGCGTTCTGCTCGCCCTTGCGCCGCGATCCCCTTACGGCGGGGGAGAGGTCAGTTGCTTCGGCATTCCGCTCGATGCGGCGTCCGACCAGCAGATCGGTGGCGTGGTGATGCTCGTCGTGGGAGCCGCGTCCTACCTTATCGGCGGGGTCGCTCTGCTTTCCGGCGTGCTCCGGATCGAAGGCGACGTCGCGCGCGAGGATCCGCGATGGTGATCGGACGAAAGCATCTTGCCGCTCTGGTTCTCGGAGCCGCGCTGGCTGGGTTGGTGCTTGTTTGGTCCGGCGTGATCGGCATCGGCGCGAGCACCGGCCACTGGAAGGTCACCGACTGGTTCCTGCACTGGGCGATGCGGTCCTCCGTCCGGACCGCTGCGATCGGCACCGACGTTCCACCTCTTTACGAGGGCATGCTGCCAATGGCGGCGGGGCACTTTGAGAGCGGCTGCGCCCTTTGCCACGGCTCGCCCGCGACGCCGCCGCCCAGAAGTGTGCGTGGCATGCTGCCGGTGCCGCCCGATCTGAAGGAGAAAATATCGACCTGGACCGACGCCGAGCTCTTCCAGATCGTGCAGCATGGGGTGCGCTTCACGGGCATGCCATCATGGCCCGTCGCGGAGCGCGAGGACGAGGTCTGGGCCATGGTGGCCTTTCTCCGGCGCTATCCGGAACTCGATACCGCATCCTATCGACGCCTTGCGGGCCACGCAGCCCACCAGTCCCGCGATCAGGAGCGGGTGCTGGAGACCTGCAACGGCTGCCATGCGCCGGACCGGCTCGATCGCGACAGCCTCATCCCACGTCTCGACGGCCAATCACAGACCTATCTGAGGGATAGTCTGGCGGCTTATGCGGAGGGAACGCGGCCGAGCGGCGTCATGGCCGTCGCCATCCAGTCGCTGAACGAGCAGGAGCGCGAGGCGCTGGCGGCGCATTTTGCGGAGCGGAGCCCGATCGGCGTGAATAATGGTGCGCCGTCGGTGGAGTTCGACCGGGGCGAGCAGATCGCAAGATCTGGCGATCCGCAACGACGCATCCCCGCTTGCTTGTCCTGCCACGACCGGGAAAACGCCAACCCGGCCTATCCGAGGCTCGCGGGACAGCCCACGGCCTATCTCGCCGCCCAGCTTCGCCTATTTGTCGAGGAAAAACGGGGAGGCGGACTCTATCGCGCGCTGATGACAAAGGTCGCGGCCAATCTGGACGAACGAGACATCGACGCCGTGGCCACATACTTCTGGGCGAGCGATCCGGGCGCAAATGCTGGTAGCGGATCGGTGGACGGCAGTGCAGGCCAGTGACCACGCCACGCGGAATTGGCGCGCTTCGAAACACAATCTCGCTGCAACGCGTAAATCTAGTCGAGATCGATGAGGGCCAGACCGAGGTCGCGCCTGTGCTTGCGGCGCAAGCGGGCGGGCGTCTCCCGGATCACAACCTCCAAAGTGGGGCGAACCTGTCCTTGAACGAAATGCCCACCCCTGGTGCTGCCGTCCGACAGACCCAACACCGCATGCAGATGTAGGCTCGCGCTTCCGTCGTCTGCAATCGCGACGTCTCCCATGAGGCTTAGGGCCTCCGATTGCTCGTCAACATGAATGTTGCGGTATTCCTTTGTCTCGACCTCAAAGAACGCAATCGTGGCGGACTGGAATGCGCCAATTGCCGTGACTGAGGCGGCCGCGATCCCTTGTTCGTTCGCGAACGTACTGATGCTCGAGAAGGCTTCTTCTCCGGTGTCCATGACAAGGATGAAAGCGCGCTCGCCCGCGTCTTCGGCCAAAAGTTTGTGTCTCATGCGATCGGTCCTTCCCAGTTTCTCTGTCCAGAAGGTCCGAACCCCTCCTCGGGTTCCCAACGGCTCCCTCCAATCTGCATGTGGAACTTCGCCTTCACCTGCCTCGTTGCGCTTTAATCAACGATCGGAAGGAGGCGCTGAGATGGGCTATTCCCTGAAAGACCTGGACGAAGAGGAAATCCTCTGGCTGAGGCGTATCGCAGATGGTCGCGTTCACGTCGTCCCAACTGACATGGCCGAACGGTTGCATTCACTCGGCCTCGCGGTGCAGGACTCACCAGACGTGGCGGGCGACCAGGGGCTTGGCACCAGGATCAATGAGGATGGGTTGTCGCTGCTGGCGGAGGAGCAGCCTGAGAGCGCGCAGGATGAACCGTAGCAGGTCGTGATCGCGCTGCGCAACAACGCGCCAGCGCGACGAATCTCTGGAAGATTCTTCCGGGAGGCAACAATTGTCGTGCCAGGCCGTTTTGCGTCTTATCGAATGGGAAGGGAGCAGGTGATGTCATCGACAGCGACAGCCAGAAAGCAGCGTACTATTCAGAAGCAGATCGACAAAGCTGACCGGAAGGGTCCGCGGAAAAAGGAGGAGGCCATGCAAGCCGGCGCGCGGCCTTATCCTGTGCCGCCATTGCCGAAGGTCCACCAGAAAAAGCCCGGATTCGAGAAGGCGCTGCCGCTGCAGCCCCTGTACGACGCTCCGTTTTACCGCGGCTCCGAAAAACTGAAGGACAAGGTGGCCCTCATCACTGGCGGCGATTCGGGGATAGGCAGGTCGGTTGCAATCCTGTTCGCGCGGGAAGGGGCTGACGTTGCCATCATACATCTCGACGAGCGTGAGGACGCGGAGACTACCCGCGCGGCGGTCGAGAAGGAAGGCGCGAGATGCGTCGTGATCAAGGGCGACGTCAAGGACTCCGAGTTTTGCAGGCGGGCGGTTGAGCAGACGGTGCAGCAACTCGGCGGACTGGACGTATTAGTCAATAACGCCGCCTTCCAGCTGCATACCGGAGATATCGAGGACCTGTCGGATGAGCATTTCGACGAGACGCTCAAGACCAACCTGTACGGTTACTTCTACCTGGCAAAGGCCGCGGTACCGCACATGAGCAACGGGGCTGCGATAATCAACACAGGCTCGGTCACGGGCCTTAAGGGGTCTAAGGAACTGCTCGACTACTCTATGACCAAGGGTGGAATACACGCTTTCACCCGCGCCCTCGGCGCGCAGCTTGTCGACAAGGGAATTCGCGTCAACGCAGTGGCACCGGGGCCGGTCTGGACCCCGCTCAATCCCTCGGACAAGTGCGCAGAAGACGTTGCAAGATTTGGCGCCAACACGCCGATGAGACGACCGGCGCAGCCCGAGGAGATCGCGCCGGCCTACGTATTTCTGGCGTCCCCGCAGACGTCGAGCTACATCACGGGCGAGATTCTGCCAATCGTCGGCGGCTACTAATCGTTTGTCTATGGCGAGTGGCGCAGCCCGCGCCACTCGGCACAATGATGGAACCATTCCGACCCCAGACAATTCCATCCTGCATGAAACAGACTACGAGAACTGCCCGCCGGGGAATGACCCGCTTTGTGATCACCATCTTCATCGTTGCGGCAATGGTCGCAGCGATTTACCTGCTTTTCTGGACGCCGGGCGAGGCTTTCCCGGTCCTCCCGGAATGGTAGATGATGTCACCAGTTCCCTGCTTGGCACATCAAGTTCGACGATGACGGGCGCATGGTCGCTTGTGTGCGGCCACGCTCGCGGCTGTCGCTGAACTGTGGCCATTCGCAGCCAGGGCGTGGCCGGCGGGCTCAGCAGGATATGATCGATGCGCAATCCCGCATCGCGCTCGAATGACTTACGCCAGTACTTCCAGAAGGTATAGACGCGCTCTTCGGGATGGAGATACCTGATCGCATCGGTCCAGCCTTGAGCCAGGAGTTCTGCAAATGCCTCTCTGACCTCAGGTCGGAACAACGCGTCGTCCCGCCATCGCTCGGGCGCGTATACATCGAGGTCCGTGGGCATGACGTTGAAGTCGCCTATCAAGAGCGCAGGAATCTCAAGCTCCAAGATTTCTGCCGCGTAGTCGAGCAGGCGACGAACCCACCGGAGCTTGTAGTCGAATTTGGGCCCGGGCGCCGGGTTGCCATTGGGGAGATAGAGGCATCCGAACAGCATGCCTCCCACGGCCGCCTCGATATATCGGCAGGCGGCGTCTTGCTGATCCCCGGGCAGGCCACGGCGTGTCAGATGAGGCTGGACATCCCTCGCCAGGATCGCCACCCCGTTCCAGCTCTTCTCGCCATGCCAGACGGCTCGGTAGCCGGCGCGCTCTATCGCTCTGGAAGGAAACCTGTCGTCTGGGGCCTTCAGTTCCTGCAGGCAAACGACATCAGGACTATCCTCCTCCAGCCATCGCAGAAGCACCGCAAGTCGTCCATTCACGCCGTTGACGTTGTAAGTGGCGATCTTCATCGCTCGTCTGCTGGCGGCAGAGCGCCGCTGGCAATGCTATCTCCGCGGATCTCACGCTCGGCCCGCAGCCAATGTTCCTCATGTCGACCTTCTGGCATGCCATCCTGTTCCCAAATCTCGAACGCACGCAGTCTGATACGTTCGGTCAGATCGGCCACATCATCCGGGCCGCGCGTTTCAGGATCGAATGCAGGGTCCAAGGGCTTGGAAAGCGGGTCTTGCATATTCTTGGTGATGGGCATCGATCTGATCCTCCTTGCTCGTCCTAAGAACTGGCTTGTGGACCGGATGTTCCGTCGGGAGACGCCCGTGGCCCTAGCCGCAAGAACGGCGTTCACCGAGCAACGCTCCTGATCGCCGTCTGCCATTCTCAGAGTGGGAGCGAATTGGCTTAGCATCGGCATCCCGGTCGGTGATGATCTCGAGACCGGCAAGCATTTCCCGTCACAAACCGGCGATTTGGGAACAGATTGTGTAGTCCCCGCTTTGGCATGCCCCGGTTCTCGTTCGCGACCTGCGATTGCGATGTCGCCTTCGGTCCTGACACGGTGTACAGGCCCGCGTTGACGAAGCGCGCGGCAAAGTCTCGCCAGCAAATATTAATGCGGTCCGTGAAGCCGGCTTCAACGAGGGCCAAATCGTTGAGATCGTCGCAGTGGTGGCGGAAAACGTTTTCATCAACCAGATTAATAACGTCGCTGCACCGACGTTGACGTCCCAGAGACTGAGCCGGTGCCATTCCCCGCTTGCCGAGCGGCACATCGTGCCGCGCGGTACCGTTGAGTTCAATGATTCCGGTCTACGAACGTTGGCTAGTCCTCCCCCTTTCCCACATGGTCTGCAACATACGCTCCCCTAGCACCGAGCGGCAGGGGTTTCCCGGTCGTCGAATCGCAGATGGTCTGATGCTCGAGTTCTGCGTTCAATTCCGCGCCGACGAGGACGATAACAACAGAAAGCCACGTCCAAATCAGGAAGCCGATGAGCCCGCCAAGGGCACCGTAGGTGGCATTGTAGTCTGCGACGTTGTTGAGGTACCAGGAGAACCCCAGCGTCATCAGCATCCAAGCGCACGTGGACCCAGCCGCGCCCCAGGTGAGCCACCGTAGTTTGGCTGGCTCCCGGCTCGGGCCGAATCGATAGATTGCTGTCAGTGCCATGAAAACCAGCAATAAGAGCAACGGCCATCGCGCCAGAAGCGCGAGGTCTTCCTTCAGGGGATCAAGCCAGATGTGCGCCATCACGACCGGCATAACGGCAACTGCTGCGATGACGGCAACCGCGGCCAACATTGCGCCAAGTGTGAACGACAGTGCAATGAGGTTAAGCCAGAGCAGACTGCGCTTCTCGACTTCGCCGTAAGCGACATTCATCGCATCGAACATGGCCAGGGTGCCATTGTGCGCGCTCCACAACGCAACAAACAGTCCGATGATGAATGCTGCGCCCAACGTACTCTCGCGGCTTTCAACGAGCGACCGAAGCTGATCGGAGAAGACCGCGAATGCATCCGCAGGCAAGACGCTGGCCATATCCCGGACATGTCCGGTCATCGCTATCGGATCTGCCAGTAAACCATAAAGCGAAACGATTGCCGCGAGCGCAGGAAAGAGCGCGAGCAGGAGGTGGAAGGTCACGCCCGCTGCCACCATTGTAACCCGGTCATTCGACACCGATTCAACCACTCTCCAGAAGACGTCGCGTAGGCCTCGAGGGGGAATATCTGTAGGGGTCTGCGCCAGCCGGCCGCGACCGTCTGCCACCTGAGCATGCTCCTCCTCCCTGTCCATGGTGGACAGCTGCTCCCTTTCCTGTCGGCTCAATACGACTGCGCCAGCCAGAAAGACCAAGCCGAACAATGTGAAAATTGCTTTGCCACTCGGACCACCATGTCTTCGTGCCATTCTTGCCTCCGTTGACCACTGAAAGCTGAACGCATGGGGACAAGAATCGATGCAATGTCGTGGATGGAAGAGGGCCAGGCGGCATATCTCCCTGCCGCTGGCCTCAGCCATCAGCAGGGATTTCGCGGAAGCGGATCTTCGCCTCCCGACAAGCCGCAATAAATTTGTAACGGGCACTCTCAGAGCTTCCAGTTCCGCACATTGCGGCAATGCAAGCGCGCTTGGCCGAGAAGTATTTCTCTCCTCGGGCCTCAGGCATCCACGCATGCGTCATAATCCTTAGGGCATCCTTTGGCGACTTTACGACTGTGAGCAAACGGGCCGGGGTGTCTATGCAGACAGGCACGGACCAATGCGCCCCGAGGTCGACGGATAGTATCTCTCCCATAGCATCCTCCTTGCTTGGGCGGGAAGGTCAACGCGGTTTCTGTGACTTAGTTCCTCTAGTGGTCGTTGCTATAGTTTGGGAGGTTGTTGTTGCGACACGACACCTCTTCCTCCAGGAGGCCCGGATGGACTTGCAGGAGAATGCCGAAACCTCCCATCACAGTCGAATGCTGATGATCGAACGTCTTCGGGCCGGCTGAAGGCTCTCGACCCGGTTGCGCCGGTCATCCGCTACGAGCGGGAAAACTCCGGCGAACTGATCCACATCGACAGCAAGAAGCTCGGTAGGCTGGACGGCGTCGGCCATCGCATCATCGGCGACCGGCGCGGCGAGAGCAATCGCAGGGCTTGCGGCAGGGGCCTCGGCCGGGAAGCCCTCCATGTCGCGATCGATGATGCCTCGCGGCTGGCCTATGCCGAAATCCTGCCCGACGAGAAGAAGGCAGGCGCGATTGCCTTCCTCGAACGTGCAGTGGTCTTCGTCGAGCGACACGGCGTCAGCGCCTTCTGCCTGAAAGACGCGATTGCAATGCTCCTCTGTTCGCTCCATTTTGCACACCGATACAGAATGGGCAGAGGCGTCATGGCCAGTAAAAAATTGCTTGCGAGGAAGGCATCGGACAACCAGGCCGATGTGGCCGATACCCCTTCTCCGATGCCGTTGCGGTTTGGCGACGACCCCTATGTCTGGGCGTGCTGGCTCTACTATGAAGACGGCCGCACGCAGGGCGAGGTCGCCGATATCATGGGAATCTCGCGCGCGACGGTGAACACCTATCTGGCCGACGCACGCAGCCGTGGCATCGTCAATATATCGCTGGAGCCAGCGCGGCTGAGTTCGCTGCATCTGGCGCAGGAATTGAAGCGGCATTTCGGTCTTGGCGACTGCCTCGTGGTTCCGAGCGACGATGGTGCCCGCTCGCTGATCGACCGGCTCGGCGCTGCAGGCGGACAGGCGCTCTCCAGGATTGTGAAGTCCGGCGACACGATTGCCGTTGCATGGGGACGCACCGTACTGGCGATCGCGGAACAGACGGTTTCCAATGTGCAGGATGTGACCGTTGTTCAGGCGACGGGCGGGACGAGGGCAAACTTTGCATATACGCCGGAGCTTTGCGCAGCAGCGATGGCGACCGCGATCAACGGACGTCTCGTCAACATCACCGCGCCGGCTCTGGTCAAGAGCCGGGAAACCCGCAGCATCATAATGCAGGAGCCGCTGATCGCGGATCAGTTTCAGGTTCTGCAGGCGGCGAACAAAATCATCTTTGGCATTTCCTCGCTGCGGCCGAACTCCACGATCCATACAAGTGGATTCTTCGAATCGGTTTCGATCCAGGAATACCTTTCCAAGAGCGCGGTCGGTGTTGTGGCGGGACGCTTTCTCGACGGGCAGGGTATGCCAGTCAACGGGCCGCTCGATGAGCGGACGATCGGGATCGATCTCGATACGCTCAAAACCATCGACGTTCGCATTGCCGTGGCGGGCGGATATGACAAGGTCCCTGCAATACTGGCCGCGTTGCGGGGCGGTTACGTCACCGTATTGATCACCGACGCAGCGACGGGTGCGGCAATCCTGAGTGCGGAAGGTGTGCGGCCGGTCACCGCGAGGCAAGTGCGGACGCGGTCGCAGGATGATACCTCGCAAGCAATGGGAATGCGAAGCCATGTCAAGAAATTCCTGAACGATGCGGACGAGGTTGTCGAGGAAATGCTCGAGGGTCTCGTCGCGGCGCACGCCTCTCACGTCATGCCGATCGGTGGTTCCCAGCGCTCTCTGATCGCCAGAAACGGCCCGCGTCGCGGGAAGGTCGGACTGGTGATCGGCGGCGGCTGCGGTCACGAGCCCTGCTTTTTCGGCTATGTCGGCCAGGGTCTCGCCGACGCCGTCGCCATAGGCAACGTTTTCTCGTCTCCTCCGCCTGGACCTATCCTCGACTGCGCACGCGCCGCCGATGGTGGTGAAGGCGTACTGTTCGTCTACGGCAACTATGCCGGTGACGTGATGAACTTCGAGATGGCCGCCGAGATGGCGCAAGGCGAAGGCATCGAGGTGCGAACGGTTCTGACGACCGACGATATTGCATCGTCCTCGATCGAGGATCGCGAAGGCAGGCGCGGCGTTGCGGGAAACTTTTTCATCTTCAAGGTCGCCGGTGCTGCCTGTGACCGCGGTCTCAGTCTCTCTGAATGCGAGATGGTCACGCGCCACGCTAATGCCCGAACGTTTACGATGGGTGTGGCGCTCGAGCCGTGTTCCATGCCGCAGACACACCGTCACAATTTCGAGATCGGTCCTGACGACATGGAAATCGGCATGGGGATACACGGGGAGCGTGGTGTTACCCGGCAGAGTATGGCGCCAGCGGATGCGATTGTCGACGGGATCATGGATCAGATGTTCGCGGAAATGAATCCTGCGAAGGGCGACAGTGTGGCAGTGCTCGTCAATTCCTTTGGCGGCACGCCCCTTATGGAACTTTACATCCTGTTTCGCCGTGTCAGGCAGCGCCTGTCCGCGCGCGGGGTCAGGATAGAGGCGAACTGGATCGGGCACTATTGCACCTCGCTCGATATGGTTGGCGCCTCGATCTCGGTCATGCATCTGGATGGCCAACTCACCGAACTTCTTCGTCATCCTTGCGACACTGCAGCGTTAAGAATTGTGTAGCTGCGTCTGCGAGGATCGAGAGTTCAGGAACGGATCTGGAGGAAGCGAGATGAACGGGAACGGCACGCAGCAGATCAAGGCCATGTTTCAGCGTATTTCCGCAGCAATCAGCGCGGAAAAGGGCAGGCTGTCGGAACTGGACGGCGCGATCGGTGATGCAGATCACGGTATCACGATGGCGCGCGGGTTCTCCGCCGTAACCCGTCGCCTCTCGGGCACTGATTGCGAAACCCTGCCTCCTTCGGAAATTTTCCAAATCGCCGCATCAACCTTCCTCGATTCCGTCGGAGCATCCACCGGTCCCCTTTATGCGACGGCATTTACAGATGCCGCACAGGTGCTTTCCGGAAAGGCGGCTTTGGGTGCCAGCGAGCAGGCCGGTATTGTCGAGGCGTTCAAGTCGGGTATCAAGCGAAGGGGAAAGGGCGACCGCGGCGACAAGACCATGCTGGATGCGTGGATTCCCGCCGCGGCGGCTGCGCAGGACGCACGAGAGCGCAATGCGGCTCCTGCTGAAATGTGGGAGAAAATCCTTCGGGCGGCCGAGATCGGATGTGAATCCACCAAATCGATGGTGGCCGCCCGAGGGCGAGCCCTCAGGTTGGGCGAACGATCGCTTGGTCATATCGACCCCGGAGCCGCTTCGGCCGTGATTATCATCGCGGCAATGAGGGACACGTTTGGCGAGCCTTGAGCGCCGCGTGTTCATTCGAACGCGCAAGGATCTCTCTAATCTATTGAATCTACAGCATCTGTCCGGCTCTAGTGATTCCGCTTAAACGCGGGATGTAGCGGAGCGCCATGGAGGCGTGCAAGCCGCCGGTAAAGATAGGCGCCCATTCCAGCCGAATGATTCCGACCGCTTGTCATGTGCGGCAACGGGTGCCTCGTGCTGCCGGCAGCGCGCTCTTTTCCAATATCCACGGTCGCGTCTTTTCCGCAATGGTCCGTCAGTTATGCGTTGCTGCATAAATTTCTACAAATTTCGATTGTCTATCGACATATGTCAAAAGCTCTAATACGGTGCCTCTCGTTGATGGACGGAAGGAGCGTCGCGCAGGAAGCGTGGACACGTCCATCAGGGCGGAGAGCAGGCTTACGGACGCGTTCGTTCCAATGGCTTGCGGCTGCGCGGGAGGGAATGCGTTGTTCGTCAGGTGGTCAGATCGCCAGCTCAATTTTCTGGTTTTTGCAAACGCCCTGGTTATTGCGGTTGCGGTGATCTTTGCCGGCGACACGTTTCTCAGCCTCTACAATTTCCAGTCTATGTCGGCACAGGTTCCCGAGCTTGCGCTTCTGGCTCTCGGTGTCATGCTAGCGATGATTGCAGGCAATGGCGGTATCGATCTTTCCGGTATCGCGCTCGCCAACCTCTCCGGAATCGCCTCCTATCTCTTGATGCGGGACTGGGTTTCGGTCGATGACCAGCCGCTGACGTTCGTGTGGATTTTCGCCGGAATCGCCCTGTTGATCGGCCTGGCCGGCGGCATGATAAACGGTGCGCTCGTCGCATTTGTCGGTCTGACCCCGATCATCGCCACGCTTGGGACGCAATTGTTCTTCACCGGCATCGCCGTCGTCATCACCAATGGTTCCGCCGTCAGCCTCGGCTATATCGAGCCGCTCGACAATTTCGGCAATACGCCCGTTTTCGGCGTGCCGATGTGCTTTGCGCTGTTCATTGCAATCGCCGTCCTCCTCGGTATTGTGCTGCGCTATACGCCGTTCGGGCTCAAGCTCTACCTCATGGGGAGCAATGCAAAGGCGGCGCGCTATGCCGGCATTCCGCAGCGTCACATGCTGTTTCTCACCTACACGGTCTGCGGCATCCTCGCCTCGATCGCCGGCATCATCATTGCGGCGCGTACGTCGAGTGTGAAATGGGACTACGGCACGTCCTACGTCCTGATCGCCATCCTGATCGTCGTGATGGCCGGCGTTCGCCCTGAAGGCGGCTATGGGCGTGTCATCTGCGTGGTGCTGTCGGCCACGGCGCTGCAAATGCTGTCGAGCCTCTTCAACTTCCTGGACATTTCCAACTTCTTCCGTGATTGCGCCTGGGGCCTTCTGCTCCTGATCTTCCTTGCGACTTCTCGGTTCGATCTGCGGGCATTGCTTCCCTCGCGGAGGTGAACCCGTGGCATTGCTGGCGGTGCTACGCCCTCGCAGCCAGTACGTTTTCTGGGGCAACAACGATAATGAGGAAACGCTTATGTCTTTTGTTCGGAAAGTAGCAGCCTGCACGGTTGCCATCGGCGCTCTTTTGGCAGCCCAGACCGCAGTCGCGCAGGATGCGCCGTCGATCGTCACCGTCGTCAAGGTGACCGGCGAGAACTGGTTCACACGCATGGAACAGGGTGTCGTTGCCTATGGCGCAGACAATGCCGACGTCGCGACGAGTCAGGTCGGTCCGGCCAAGGCCGATTCCGCCCAGCAACTCCGCCTGATCGAGGATCTCGTAGCCAAGAACGTCAGCGCAATCGCCGTCGTTCCCATGGATCCGTCGGCGCTGGAAGGTGTCTTCAAGCGCGCCATGAACCGTGGCATCAAGATCATCACCCATGAAGGCGACAGCCTGAAGAACACGCAGGTCGACATCGAGGCCTTCGACAACGCCGTATTCGGCGCGCGCTTCAACGAGCGCCTGGCCCAGTGCATGGGGAACAAGGGCAAGTGGACGTCCTTCGTCGGTTCGCTCGGCAGCCTGACGCACGTCCAGTGGGCAGACGGCGGCGCTGAGAACGCCAAGAAGCATCCGGAAATGGAACTGGTTTCGGCAAAGAACGAATCCTTCAACGACGCCAACAAGGCCTATGAGAAAGCGCGCGAAATCCTGCGCAAGTATCCGGACATCAAAGGCTTCCAGGGCGGTTCGGCCATTGATGTCATCGGTATCGGCCGCGCGGTCGAAGAGGCCGGTCTCGTCGGCAAGGTCTGCGTTGTCGGCCTCGGCCTGCCGAAGGACACTGCAAAGTATCTCGAATCCGGCGCTGTCCAGAGCATCTCCTTCTGGGATCCGAAGGATGCGGGTTACGTCATGAACAAGGTTGCCGACCTCGTGCTGCAGGGCAAGGAGATCACTGACGGTATGGACCTCGGCGTTCCCGGCTACAACAAGGTCAGTGTGAAGAAGGGCCCGGGCGATGGCATCATCGTCGTCGGTGAAGCCTGGGTCGACGTCGACAAGTCGAACGTCAGCCAGTACCCCTTCTGATCCCCTCCGGATCGCTTAACGAAAGCAGACGCGCCGGCGGAAAAGACGCCGGCGCGCAGCATCAACGGAACGGGATCAATGGCAGACAGCGTCACACTCGAAAGTCGAGCCGGCACCACCGCGGCGGCAAGCGCGATACCCTTTCTGGAAGTCAGGGACCTGCAGAAGCGTTTCGGCGGTGTGCAGGCGCTGAAAGGGGTCAGCTTTACGATCGAGCGCGGCAAGACCTATCATCTGATGGGCGAGAACGGCTGCGGCAAGAGCACGCTTATCAAGATCATCTCCGGCGCGCAGCCGGCTGATGGCGGTGAACTCGTCATCAATGGCAAGAGCGTCGACGGTCTTGATCCCATCGGCGCCCTCGCTGCCGGCATCGAAACGGTCTACCAGGATCTGTCGCTCCTGCCCAATCTCAGCGTCGAGGAAAACGTGGCACTCACGCGCCAGCTTGTGGCCGCAAACGGCAGTCTGGCGCGCCCGCTCGACCGCAAGGCTTTGCGCCAGACCGCGGCCAAGGCGTTAAGCGCTGTCGGCCTGCCCACCGATCCCTACTTTCTTTCCACGCCGGTCGAGCAATTGCCGATCGCGACGCGCCAGCTGATCGCGATCGCCCGGGCAATTGCGTCGGACGCCGGTCTTGTCATCATGGACGAACCGACGACGGCGCTGACGCGCCGCGAGGTCGACAATCTCATCCGCGTCGTGCGTGGCATGCAGCAAAACGGCGTCTCGGTCCTTTTCGTCACCCACAAGCTCGACGAGTGCAAGGCGATCGGCGGTACCGCCATCATCATGCGTGACGGCCAGAAGATCACCGAATGCGATGTCGCCGAACAATCCAAGACGCAGCTCGGTTTCTGGATGACGGGCAGGGAACTGGACGACAAGCGTTATCGCTCGGCCCCGCACAGTGGCGAACGACTTCTGTCGGTCCAGAGCCTCGGCGCCCGCAGCTTCGACGACGTGTCCTTCGATGTCGCCAGAGGCGAAGTCTTCGGCGTCACCGGCCTGCTCGATTCCGGCCGCAACGAGCTTGCGCTCGCGCTTGCCGGCATCAGCCCCGCACGGCGCGGCAACGTTTCGTTGTCCGGTTCCGTCGCTGACCTGTCCTCTCCGGCAAAAGCGATCGATGCCGGCATCGGTTATGTACCGGAGGATCGTCTTTCCGAAGGTCTCTTTCTTGAAAAGTCGATCCGCGAGAACGTCATCATGGCCGTTCTCGACAGGCTGCGCGGTGCCTTCGGCCTTCTCGACGGCCGTCGCGCCCGCGCGCTTGCGCAAAAGACGATCGACGACCTGCAGGTGGCGACACCCGATATCGACAATCCCGTTACCTCCCTCTCAGGCGGCAATGCGCAACGTGTTCTCATCGGCCGCTGGCTGACGATCGAGCCGAAGCTCCTCATCCTGCACGGACCGACGGTCGGCGTCGATGTCGGCTCCAAGGATACGATCTTCCGCATCATCCAGCGGCTCGCTGGCGAGGGCATGAGCGTCATCATCATCAGCGACGACCTGCCGGAACTCTTGCAGAACTGCGATCGCATCATGGTCATGCGCAAGGGGCGCATTGCCGATACGTTCGATGCCGCTGGCCTCGAGGAAGACGCACTCTACCGGTCCATGACCGCCGAAGACAACAGCGGGGAACGCTGACATGACCGATATTACCTCCGACATCGCCGCAAGCCGTGCCCATGCCGAAAGCGCATTCAACCGCGTGACGCGATGGTTCGTCCGTCATCCGCCGGCCGTCACCGCCATCCTGATCGCGCTTGTCTGCGTCGTTGTAGGGTCGATCAATCCGGACTTCTGGCAGATATCGAACCTTTTCGACATGGCGCGCTCGACCGTTGTTCGTGGCCTCTTCGCTCTCGGCGTTCTCGTCGTCCTCGCCGCTGGCGGCCTCGATGTCTCGTTCACGGCGATCGCTGCCTTCGTCATGTATGTCATTACCATGCTGGTGACGAACTGTTTTCCCGAGATGCCTATCCTCCCGATCCTCCTCGTCGCGGCCATCGGCGGTGCCTTTCTCGGCGCTGCGAACGGGGTGTTGGTCAGCACGCTGAAGGCGCCGTCCTTGATCGTCACCATCGGCACGCAATATGTGATCCGCGGTTTCCTCCTTACGTTCATTGGCACCGCTCTCTTCATGAACATCCCGATGTCGATGGATGCGTTCGGTAAACTGGCGCTGTTCCATCATCAGAGCGCCAATGGTGCGACATCGACCATGCCGGTCTATGTCCTCGTGCTCGTCGTTGCCGTTATCGTAACCTGGCTTCTTCTCAACCGCACGTTGATGGGTCGCGCCATCTACGCCGTCGGCGGAAATGCCGGCATTGCCGAGCGTCTCGGCTACAGCCTGCGCAAGGTTCATATCTTCGTCTTTGCCTATGCGGGTCTTCTGGCGGGCATTGCCGGCATCATGCATGTCGCCAGCAATCGCCTTGCCAACCCGTTCGATCTTGCCGGCTCCGAACTTGAGATCATCGCGGCTGTGGTGCTGGGCGGCGCACGCATTACCGGCGGCTCCGGTTCCGTCCTCGGGACGATGCTCGGTGTCGTGTTGATCACGCTGGTCAACAACGTGCTGATCCTTGTCGGTATTCCCAGCACCTCGCAGCTTGCGATCCTCGGCCTTTTCATCGTCGGCGCCGGTGCGCTGTTTTCCATCAAGCCGCGCGCATGAGCGGTCGGATCGCCTGAACCCGATACGGCGACGCTCCCGTCGCACCATAGCATTCCAGCTTTCCCTGAAGGAGTTATCATGCAGCGTTTTATCAATGACCCGGATCTTGTGGTCGAAGACACGGTCAAGGGTTTTGTAAAGGCGCATTCCGACATCGTGCGTCTCGCCGAAAATCCCCGAGTCGTCGTCTCCAAGGACGCTCCGGTTGCCGGGAAGGTTGGAGTCGTCACCGGTGGCGGCTCTGGTCACGAGCCGGCATTCATCGGCTATACCGGCAGAAACATGCTGGATGCCGTCGCCGTCGGCGAGCTCTTCTCCTCACCGACGGCAAAAAGCTTCTACGATGCAATCAAGGAAGCCCATGGCGGCAAGGGCGTCGTGGTGCTCTATGGCAACTATGCCGGCGATAACATGAACGTGAAGATGGCGACGAAGCTCGCCGCCAAGGAGGGTATCGAGGTCGCGACCGTCGTCGCCAATGACGACGTTTGCTCGGCGCCGCCCGAAGAGCGGGAAAAGCGCCGTGGTGTTGCCGGCGAAATCCTGATGTGGAAGGTCGGTGGTGCCAAAGCAGCGCAAGGTGCAAGCCTGGGCGAGGTGCGGGCGACCGCACAGAAGGCAATCGATAATTGCCGTTCGATCGGTGTCGGCCTCGGTCCCTGCACGCTGCCGGCGGTCGGTCATCCGAACTTCCAGATCGAGCCCGGCAAGATGGAGGTCGGTATCGGCCACCACGGCGAACCCGGCGTTCGCGTCGAGTCGCTGAAGACCGCCGATGCCGTCGCCAAGGACATGGTCAAGATCGTGCTCGACGACCACGACCTGCCCGCAGGCACCGAAGTCGCCGTGCTCGTTTCCGGTCTCGGCGCCACGCCGCTCAACGAGCTCTACATCCTGCACGATACGATCGAGAGCGAGATTGCGTTGCGCGGCCTCAAGATCGCCAAGGTCTGGATCGGCAACTATTTCACCTCGCTGGAAATGGTCGGCGCGACGCTGACCGTGATGGCGCTCGATGACGAACTGAAAACGCTGCTCGATGTCGAGGCGCGTTGCACGATCATTCTTTGAGGGAGAAGACAATGCAGACTTTCGACAACGCCTCTGCCGGCTCGATCGTGCGGTCGATGGCCGAACGGATCGTCGAGAACCGCGCCTACTTGAGTGAGATCGACGGTAAGATCGGCGATGGTGATCACGGCGTCAACATGGCCAAGGGGTTCGGGATGGCGGCTGAGCGCCTGAAAGGCAAGGACGCATCATTGGCGCAGTCACTCGATACGCTCGGCACTGTACTGATGACCGAGATCGGCGGTTCGATGGGTCCGCTCTATGGCGTGATGTTCACCGAGTTTGCCGAGACGATCGAAGGTGCGGACAAGATCGATGCGGCCGCCTACAGCAAGATGCTGCATGCCGGGCTTGCGGGTATCCAGTCGATCGGCTCGGCCAAGGTCGGCGACAAGACGTTGCTCGACACGCTCGTTCCAGCCGTCGAAGCGTTCGACAAGGCGACGGCAGACGGAAGGCCGTTCGACAAGGCACTGGAAGCTCTCGTTGCGGCTGCTGAAACGGGCCGTGACTCGACAATCAACCTGGTGGCAAAGATCGGCCGTGCCAGCCGGCTCGGTGAACGTTCGCTCGGTGTTCTCGATGCCGGCGCAACGTCCTGTGCAATCATCTTGAAGGAATTGGCAGTGGGTGCCCAGACGCGCCTTGTCGACGCCGTTGGTTGATACTGACATGGAAGAGGGGCAAGCAACGGCATGGAGCAACTGGCGAAAAATTCGCTTCGCCCCCAAGTTTACCGGTGAAGAATCCTCAGCCGAGCAAACATGGTGCCCGAAATGGCGCTGGTTCATCGATCGGTGAAAGATCGGATTTCCATCTTTGATGCTATGGCTGTACGGTGACGGTCTTGCAGCGGACGGATCTCGGGCGTACGCAGGCCGGCATTCGATTGAGGACGGCGCAGCCGAGGGCAACGTCTTTCTGCTGTGCCGCAACGTACGCGCCCGCAGCCGCCGTCCGATGATCGATTTGTAACGCCCGATAGCCATCTCCGCGAGTGATCGCTTTCCGTAGCCAGTCGCGGACTTTCCACTTGATCCGACCATCGGCGTTGATCGTCGCGATATGTTGGTTTCGTTGATTTGTGGGATCGTCGAGCTGACGTTCCACCGCATTGGCACGCGGCGGGACAACCACTTGGTGACGACGTCGTAGGTCGGGTTGCCGTCACAGGCTCCATCGGCTGTGAATTGCCCGATTGGCATGTCGATCCGGTCGAGTTGCGGCTCCACCTGCGAGGCGTCGCCGGCATCCTGGTCCGTCATGAGGCCCGTTCTGATTCAGCTATCCGATGACTTCGGTGCGCGCGGCCCGACAGTCTCTGCCGAGAGTTTGACGGTAGCGCCATTGCGTGTGAACTCATAGAGCGTGCCGGGGTGTCCGGGCAGCCCAAAACGCACACGGTCACCGTCGGCAAGCCGCATGACCGTGCGACGCGGCTGGTTTGCCTCGGCATCGCCCACATAGGTCACGACAACCTCCAGCGCCCCAGCGTCCGCAGGAAGGTAGTAAACAGACAATGCCACGTCGTTCGCATGGCTCGTCGCACCTAAGAAAGGTGCGGCAAGCGTGACATCTTGCGCGTGGACGTCGGTTGTCGCGACCATCCCTGCGACAAGGAACGCGGACAGGGAAGCGAGCAAAGCCTTCATAGTGGTCTCCTAATAATGTTGACGCTGACAACTTTTGTGCGTTGACATAGGCGCAGAAGTAGGCAATGTCAACATATGTTTTCACTGGAAACTTCCGCTGCCCATGACTCATGTGAAAGACAAGCGCCCGTACCACCACGGAGACCTGCGTCAGGCGGTCATCGAAACTGCCATGACGATGCTTCGCGAAGGCTCGGGTTCGGGATTTAAACTGCGCGAGGTCGCCCGGCGCGCCGGCGTCAGTCATGCCGCCCCTTACAAGCACTTCGCCGATAAGGCCGCGCTGCTAGCAGAAATAGCCCTGATTGGCTTCGATAGCCTGCGCGAAAGGATCATCGCGGCGCAAGAACGCTTCTCGAACGACATTCCGAGCGCCCTGCTTGCAACGTCGAAGGCCTATATTGCATTCGGCCAGGAGAACCCGGACCTTTATCGGCTGATGTTCGGGGCGAAGATCGGCGCGGCAGAGGATGTGCACTTGGACCAGCGGGCGCTAGGTGTATTCGAGATTGTAATTGATCTGTTGGAGCGCGGACAAGCCGCCGGGTCCATCCGGACGCGTCCAGCTCGCGGCCAAGCAGCCGCGTGCTGGGCTCAGTTGCACGGAATTACCATGCTGATGCTTGACGGTTTGCTCATCCCGGAGAAGGTCGGCGACGACGCGATTGAAGCAGCTCTCGAAACTCTGCAAGAAGGACTGAGCGCCTAAGCCCGCTGCAAGTGGGCGCGCCCTTTTTATGCGTGGTTGCGGCACCCCCTCACACATGAGGGCTCCGACCGATCGTCGCATCGACGAATGCCATCTTGTTCATAGAGGGCGACGAGGGCGAAGCCGTTCGGGTTATCGACGAGATCTTCACACCTGCTCCGCAGCTCCCGGATGAATGAAAGGCCGCGCCGCGGATTGTGCTCGGCAAAGTAGCCGGCGATCTGCTCTAGATCGTTTTCAGCCTCGCTGGAAACTCAAGGATCATGCCGATTTTCGGCCTTGTAGCCATCACACGGTATTTGGCGTCGAGACGGTCGAAGACATCGCTCGCCGGCTTAGTCCGGCCAGCGTCTGCATCGGCAATGCCGCGCATGATGGAGGCATCCAGCGCGGCGAGCCGGGTCTCGCGGTCCAGGACCAGTCGCGCGCACCTTCACGAAGGACTTCGCTTTTCGAGCCGTAGCGACCTTTTCCCAAGCATGCGGTGAAGAACGACCCTCCTTGGCGTTTTTCTATTATTCCTGGCGTTTTGATGGTGATTTGTCGATCGCGCTGGCAGGGCCGGACGGGGATGATGCACCGACGGCATCCTGCGCCAGTGCTGCCATGTAGCCGGCCTCAAACGCCTCCCTTGTGCGGGCCATGTCTCGATTACAACGAGCGACATGGCCCAACTCATCCCACCATTGTTTCCATGCTCTATCCGAGTGTAACGCATCGATTTTCATCATTGTTTTCAGATCATTCATTTTTAAATTACAGGGAGCCGGCCTGATTCTTAAGTGTATATAGAAATAGCAGAAAAGCGCCCTGGCGGAAAGCTGCGAAGCCGAGCCGAGGTGGGAGCGGTTCTTCCGAATCATATCTTAAAAATCGACCTAAGAATGCTAGTGCGTATGCAGTCTCTCCTGTCTGCAGGCGAGGGAGAACGTTATTTCCCTCGCTGGGTGCTGTGAACGGCAGCCAAAATTATTCTCCTGCATTTTCTGTGGTTCTATGTGGTGTGATTGAAACGAAAGCGGGGGGCGCCTCTCCTTTCCTGTCTGCACCGAAATAGATCGTCTGGTGCGGGAAAGGAATCTCGATGCCGCGGGCGTCGAAGACGCGCTTGACGGCGCCGTTGAGGGCGCGGCCGACGCCCCATTGCTTGCCGGGCAGCGTCTTGATCCGGACACGGACGATCACGGCGCTGTCGGCCAGTTCCTGGACGCCGAACCATTCCATGTCGCCGACAATGACGGCGGCGTGTTCCGGATCGGCGCGCAGTTCCTTGAAGGCCACGAACAGCGCGTCTTTCGCGTCCTCCACATCCTCGCGATAGGCGATGCCGATATCGCCGACATGGTAGGAGAAGTCGCGCATCTGGTTCGTCACCACGTCGACAGAGGAAAAGGAGATGATGTGGTATGCGCCCGTCACGTCTCGCAGGCTGACGGAGCGGATCGTCAAGCGCTCAACGACGCCGCTCGTGCCGCCCACCGTGATGACGTCGCCGACATTGATGGCGTTCTCCAGCTGGATGAAGACGCCGTTGATGACGTCCTGCACCAGCTTCTGCGCGCCGAAGCCGATGGCAAGGCCCAGCACGCCGGCCGAGGCGAGCAATGGCGCGATGTCCAGCCCCATCTGCGACAGGGAGAACATCAGGGCTATCACCACGATGGCGATGGTGGCGGCATTGCGCAAAAGGGAGAGAAGGGTGGTCTCGCGCGAGGTGGCGATGGTGCCGAATGCGGGATTGAGCCGGTAGTCCACCCAGGAGCTCAGCGCCAGCCAGGCAACATAGGCGACCAGCAGGATGACGCAGACCGACGCCATTGCGCCGGTGAAGGCGAGGCCCATGCGCGAGCCAAGCAGAGCCGCCATGTCGAAGACACCGATGGCCGAGACTACGAAGGCGATAACGGTGGCGAGGATGACGAAGCGCAACAGCGTCAGGAAACGGGGGACGAGGCCGTTGACGCGTTGCTCCAGCAACGGGAGCCGCTGGTTGACGTTCTCCGGCAGGCTGACGCCCCGCGTCACCGTTCGCGCCAGCCAGTCGGCCACGACGAATCCGACGATGATGGCGGCGGAAACCCGGGCGCTCGCGCCCAGCACGGAGAACAGCCGGTCGTCCGGCCCGATCAGCACGACGAGGAACAAGAAGGTGAGATAGACCAGCACCGGCCAGTGCCACCGTGCCGCGACGAAGCGGACGCGGCGGCTTCGGGGGCTGTGGTCGAGGGTCGCCAGAAGCCACTCGGTCACGGCGCGCCGGTTAATCAGCGTCGCCGTCACGGCGATGACGAGCGCGACAAGCGCGATAAGCGCGGAAACCGCCCGCCCGGAGGCGACGGAGACGGCCTGCGCGAGGATAGGCTGGAGAAGAAGCTGGCCGTAGCCGAGAATGCTGATGATCCAGGCGAGAATGCGGCTTATGCGCCGAGCGGCCTCGTCAGAGACCCGCACGAGCCGAAGCTCGCTTGCAAAGGGCGACAGCATAGTCCTGACCGTCACTTTTGCCAGCTGCACCACAGTGAAGGCGTTGAGATAGAGGGTTTGCTGGATATCCATGTGCCCGAGTTCGCCGAAGACTGTCAGCGCGGCCAGATATCCCGCTCCCCAGGCGACGATGACGATGGCGACGTCGAGCACCATCGAGGCCGCGACCAGAAAGATTTTTTCGAAGAACCCCGCCGCCCCGGCGCGCCGGCCGAAAGAACGATCGATGCGGCGCGTGACCAGCCGTAGCACGACAAAGACGCCGTAGGTGACGACGATCACCAGCGCAAGGTCGCGCGCCGCGCGAAACAGAACCTCGCCTTCTGCGCCGTTGAGATTGGAGAAGGTTGCGGGTGCGGCGGCGAGCTGGCGGGAGAACACGATTGCCGAGGAGACCGCCCGCTCGGCGAACTGCCGGGTCACATCCGCGATCTGCTTGCCGAGGGACTCGGCCGGCCGCGCTTGGGGCTCCGCGCCCGTGGGAGTGCCATTGGCGACCTTCTGCAACTCGTCCAGAAAGGTTTGCCGCGTCTTGTCGTCGCGCAGGACGTCGATGAGGTCCTGGAGTTTCGTGGCGTCGGCCGACTGTTCCTGAGCCGTGCCCGGGAGCAATGGCTGTTGTGCGGCCACGGGCGCGAGACCCGCCATCAGTAAGAGAACGAGGAGGCAGGCGGTGCGGAGGGGAAAAAGGAGCATGAGCTATACCATTGCGCGGGTGCCGGGGAACAACAGATCGACGAAGCGGGCGGCCGTCGGTTGCGGTTCGTGGTTGGCAAGGCCGGGTCGTTCGTTCGCCTCGATGAAGACGTAGTCCGGCTCCGAGGGGTCTCTGATCATGAAGTCAATGCCGACGACAGGTATATCGATCGCCCGCGCAGCGCGGCAGGCGGCCGCGGCGAGGTCGGGATGCACGGTGTCAGTGACGTCGTGGATCGTGCCGCCGGTATGGAGGTTGGCGGCCTTGCGCACGGTGATCTCACGCCCCTCTGCTAGGACTGTGTCGAGATCGAACTCCTGTTCGGCGAGGCAGCGATCCGTTTCCGCGTCGAGAGGGATTCGGCTCTCGCCGCCTGTCGCCGCCTCGCGGCGGCGTGATTGCATCTCGATGAGCGCGGCGATGGTGCTGCGTCCGTCACCGATAACGCGGGGCGGACGACGTATGGCTGCAGCGACCAGCTTGAAATCGATGATAACGAGACGGAGGTCCTCACCCTCGAAATAGGCTTCGAGCAGCACCCGGTCGCAGACCGTGCGCGCCTCGGCAATCGCCGCATCGAGCGCGTCGAGCGTGGCGATGCCGACGGAGATGCCCCGGCCCTGTTCGCCGCGCGCCGGCTTGACCACAAGCTTGCCGTGCTTTTCGAGGAACGCCGCGATCCGCGCGCGGTTCTCGCCCGCTTCGATCTGCTCTGGCACGGAAAGGCCGGCCGTGGCGACGACACGGCGAGCGACGGCCTTGTCGTCGGCGATCGACATGGCCACGCCTGAGGTCAGGTCGCAAAGGCTCTCGCGGCAACGGATCGAGCGGCCGCCATGGGAGAGCCGGAAGAAGCCGCCCTCGGCATCGGTGATCTCCACATGGACGCCGCGCCGTGTCGCCTCGTCGACGATCAGCCGGGCATAGGGATTGAGAGCGTCGTAGGACTGGTGCGGCATGGCGAAGAACTTCTCGTTGATCGCGTTCTTGCGCTTGATGGCGAAGAGCGACATGCGGCGGAAGTTCAGCTTCTCGTAGAGTTTGATCGCCAATTCGTTGTCATGCATCACCGACAGATCGAGATGGGAAAGGCCGCGCGCCTGGAAACGCTCGGCCAGCTTGCCGACGAGCCGTTCGCCGATGCCCGGCTGGCGCGCATGCGGATGCACGGCTAGGCACCAGAGCGAAGCGCCCCGGTCGGGATCGTTGAACAGCCGTTGGTGATCGATGCCGGTGACCGTGCCGACGATCTCGCCAGTCGTGTCGTCCTGCGCGACGAAATAGGTCAGCGAGCGGTTGTCCCTGTCGGACGAGAAGAAGTCCTTGCGGATCTGCACCATGCCGCAGGCGGCATAGACCCGGTTGATGCCGTCCGCATCGGCCTCGGTGGAAAGCCGGCGGATCGTGACGGCGCGCATGCGGCGTATCTTCGCCCGGTAGGTGGACAGGTTGAGCCGGAACGTGTGCGAGGGATCGAGGAAGACCTCCTGCGGCGCGCGCGACAGCAGCACATGAGGATCACGCACGTAAAAGGCGATGTCCCGGCTCGACGGTGCCTCCTCGCGCAGTTTCGACAGAAGCATCTCGTCGTCCGTGAACGTCTGGGCGAAAAGCAGCCGGCCCCAGCCGCAATCCAGCACCACGTCCTCTTTCTGCTTTTCCGACGCGTCCGGCCGGCCGATATGGCGGCCTGGTTGTGCGCGCGTGCGCAACTGCTTCAGGCGATGGCCCACCGCCTTGGTTCCCTTGGCCCGCTGGCGCGGCGCGGTCTTTTCCCCTGCCTTCTTCACCTCACACCCCCTGCGCCTGAAGCCACATCTCCAGTAGGCCGACCTGCCAGAGTTCCGAGCCGCGCAGCGGCGTGATGTGCTCCGATGGCCTGTCGAGCAAGCGGTCGAGATAGACGTCGCGGAAGAAGCCGCGTTCGCGGGCCTTCTGCGAATGAAGCGTGTCGCGGATCATGTCGAGATAGGGACCGGCGATGTATTTGAGCTGCGGAACCGGGAAATAGCCCTTCTTGCGGTCGATGACCTCGCCCGGCACAACCTTGCGGGCGACGTCCTTTAGAATGCCCTTGCCGCCGTCGCGCAGCTTTTCCTCCGGCGGGATACGCGCGGCAAGCTCCACCAGTTCGTGGTCGAGGAAGGGAACCCGCCCTTCCAAGCCCCAGGCCATGGTCATGTTATCGACGCGCTTGACCGGATCGTCCACCAGCATGACGTTGCTGTCGAGGCGCAGCGCCTGGTCGACGGGCGTATCGGCGCCCGCGCGCAGGAGTTGCGCTTCAAGGAACGCCCCGCTGACGTCGTGGCCGGCGATCCACTCGTCCGCAAGCTGCGTTCGCAGCATCTCGTGCGAGCGGTCGCGGAACACCCTGCCGTAATCAGACACGACATCGTTGGAATCGACGAGCGGCGGATACCAGTGATAGCCGCCGAACACCTCGTCCGCGCCCTGGCCGGACTGCACCACCTTGACGTGGCGGGAGACTTCCCTGGAGAGTAGGTAGAAGCCGACATTGTCGTAGGAGACCATCGGCTCGGACATGGCGGCGATGGTGCCTGGCAGCGCCTCCATCAGGTTTGCCGAGGGCACGAAAATCTTGCGGTGATCCGTGCCGAATTCGCGGGCGATGAGGTCGGAATAGACGAATTCGTCGCCCTTCTCGCCATTGGCCTCCTCGAAGCCGATGGAAAAGCTCATCAGGCCGCGCTGGCCCGCTTCGGCGAGCAGGCCCACGATGAGGCTCGAATCGACGCCGCCGGACAGCAGCACGCCGACCGGCACGTCGGCGATCATGCGGCGCTTGACGGCTGTGCGCAGCGCATCGAGAAGATGCTCCCGCCAGTCCTGCCGCGTCATCGCTCCGTCGCCAGCGTGGCGGCTGTAGGGCGGATCCCAGTAGCGCCGGTCTTCGAAACTGCCGTCCCGCTGGTAGACGCGGACGGTGGCCGGCGGCAGCTTGCGTACGCCGGAAAGGATGGTGCGCGGCGGCGGCACGACGGCGTGGAAGGTCATGTAGCTGTGCAGCGCCTCGACATCGATGGACGTATCGACGCCACCTGCCTTGACGATGGCCGGCAGGCTGGAGGCGAAGCGCAGCGCACCGCCGGCCTTGGCGAGATAGAGCGGCTTGATGCCGAAGCGGTCGCGCGCCATGACGAGGCGGCCGCTGTCGCGCTCGTGCAGCACGAAGGCGAACATACCGTGGAAGCGCGAGACGCAGTCCTCTCCCCAGGCATGCCAGGCCTTCACGATGACCTCGGTGTCGCCGTCGGAGAAGAACCGGTAGCCTTTTTCCTCAAGCTCGGTCCGCAATTCGCGGAAATTGTAGATGCAGCCGTTGAAGACCAGCGACAGGCCGAGATCGGCGTCGACCATCGGCTGCTGCGATTTGTCGGAGAGATCGAGGATCCGCAATCTCCGGTGTCCGAACCCCACATTGCCCCGCACCACGACGCCTGACGCATCCGGCCCCCGGGGGGCGAGAACGTCTGCCATCCTCGCGATTGCCGACACCGACGGGGACCCGCCGTCGAACCTGACTTCTCCGCAAATTCCACACATGAACCGGGCTGCAACCTCCTTTGTGAGTACAAAACGAAACGTCAGGGCCGTGAAGATGTCCACGGCCCTGACGTCATGCGAAAACAATGCGCGACGTGGCCGGATGTTCCACCGGCAGCCTCAATCGTCCGGCTCGGCGCGGGCCAGCATGTAGGCTTCGGCGAACGCCATGTGCTCGGCGGCGATGCGTCGCGCGTCCTCGGCGCGCCCGTCCTTCAGGGCGGCCATCAGGCGGTACTGGAACGAAAGCCCTTCTTCGCGGGAACTGGGCGCTGGATCGGCGTAGATCTTCCTGGCCAGCGGAAGCTCGCGCAGCAGGTTGTGCATCAGGCCGCACAGGAAGCCGAGCAGCGGGTTGGGGCAGAGCTGCGCCAATTGTGAATGAAAATCGAGTTCAGCCACGCGCTGGCGATACTGTTCCTCCGCATCGCCCGGCGGATGGTCGTAGATGCGGATCGTGCCTTCGAGCTGGGCGAGCTGGCCGTCGGTGACGCGCCCGGCGAGCAGCGCGGCCACTTCCGGTTCCAGCGCCTTGCGGATGGCGTAGATGTCGGAAAGGCTCGGCTGGTCGAAGAAGAAGTGGGTCGAGAGCAGTTCCATGGCGTGCCGGGCGGAGGGCTGGGCGACGAACGCACCGCCGCCCGGCCCGCTGCGGGTGAAGATGAGCCCCTGCGTCTCCAGCGCCCTCATCGCCTCGCGCACCGTGCCCTTGGCCGCCTTGAACCGGTCGATCAGTTCGCGTTCCTGCGGCAGGCGCGCGCCGGGGGCGAGGCCCTCCGCGCGGATATAGTCCTTCATCAGGTCGGCGATGGCCTCCGGCCGGCGCTTCGTCTTGCCGGCCGGGGTGAAGAGCCGCTTGCCGTCCTCGCCCGTGAGGGGGTGCTTTTCGTCCATTCCGGTCACTTTCCACCGATGCGGGGCGCGCTGGCGACGAGCCGCCGTGTATAGGCGTGTCTGGGATCGGCGAACAGGCGCGCCGGCGGCGCCGTCTCGACGATCTCGCCGAAATACATCACGGCGACACGATCCGAGATCGCCTCGACCACGGCAAGGTCATGGCTGATGAAGAGATAGGAGAGGCCGAAGTGCGCCTTCAGGTCGCGCAGGAGGAGAAGCACCTGCGCCTGCACCGAGACATCGAGCGCGCTCACCGGCTCGTCGAGCACGAGAATCCGCGCCTCGGCGGCCAGCGCCCGGGCGATGGCGATGCGCTGAGCCTGGCCGCCGGAAAACTCGTGCGGATAGCGCGAAAGCGCGTCGGCCGGCATCCGCACGGCGTCAAGCAGTTCCTGCATGCGGGCGCGCCGCCGGGAGGGGGCGTGGCCGGCGAGGAGGGCGAGCGGGGTTTCGAGGATGTCGCGCACCGTCTTGCGCGGGTTGAGCGAGGCAACTGGGTCCTGGAAGACATACTGGATCATCCTGCCGAAGGCCTTCGGTCCCTCGCGGCGCAGGCTGCCGGCATCCCTGCCGCCGATGGCGAGGCTGCCGGACGTCGGCGTCTCGAGGCCGACCAGCATGCGGGCCAGCGTGCTCTTGCCCGAGCCGCTTTCCCCGACGAGGGCCAGCGTTTCGCCGTGCCGGAGGGTCAGCGAGACGGATTTCACGGCGTCTACGGCGTGGCGCGCCCTGCCGAACAGGCTTTTCCCGCCGCCGAACGTCTTGGAAAGGTCCCGGATTTCGATGGCATCGGCCGTCATGACACCTGCGCCTCCCGGCGGAAGAGGCCGGCCACGCGCTCCAGGAAACGATCCCCCGTGCCCAGTTCTGGCACGCAGGCGATCAGCCGTTTCGTATAGGCATGCTGCGGATCGGCCAGCACCTGCCGCGTCTCGCCCGTCTCGACGATCTCGCCATCCTTCATGACGGCCACGCGGTCGCAGATTTCCGAGACCACGCCGAAATCGTGCGTGATGAAGAGGAGCGCCATGCCGCGTTCGCGTTGCAGGTCGCGTAGAAGTTCGAGGATGCGCGCCTGCACCGTCACGTCGAGGGCGGTGGTCGGTTCGTCGGCGACGATGACCTCCGGATCGTTGGCGAGCGCCATGGCGATGCCGACGCGCTGGCGCTGGCCGCCTGAAAGCTGGTGCGGATAGTGCCTCGCCCGCTCGCGGGCGTCTGGAATACCCACCTTGTCGAGCAGCGTGACCGCCTTTTCGCGCCGTTCCGCCGCACCGAGCAGCTGATGCGCGGCAATCGCCTCCTCCACCTGCTGTCCGACCGGCATCATCGGGTGCAGCGTCGTCAGCGGGTCCTGGAAGACATAGGCGACGCGGCTGCCCCGACTGGCGATGAGCCGCGTCTCGGGCATGGTGAGCACGTCCTCGTCCTTCAGGTAGATCGCGCCGTTGCGGATGAGGCCCGGTGGCGAGGCGACGAGCCCCATGACGGACAGCGCCGTCACGCTCTTGCCAGAGCCGCTTTCGCCGATGAGGCCGAGGCACTCGCCCGGCCGGACGTTGAGCGAGACGCCGCGCACCGCCGGCAGGACGTCGCGGCCGCGCCGGAAGCCGGTTTCCAGTCCTTCGATGGAAAGGGCGGCGTCCTTCGCCGTGTTTCGCGGCGCGGCGCGGCCGGGCGCGACATGGGTGACGGGGCCGGGCCTTGCGAGTGCGCCGGAGCGCAGGCGCGGATCGAGCACGTCGCGGATGCCATCCCCCAGGAGGTTGAGGCTGATGACGATGAGGAAGATCATGATGCCGGGGACGATGGAGACATGCGGCGCGGTGAAGAGCTGGGCGCGTCCCTCGCCGAGCATCGAGCCGAGATCGGCCTGCGGCGGCTGCGCGCCGAGGCCGAGGAAGCTCAGCCCCGCCGTTTCCAGGATCATCCAGCCGGCCGTCGTAGACATGGTGATGACGATAACGGGCAGGACGTTGGGCAGGACCTCCGTGACGACGATGGAGAGTGGCCGCTTGCCGGAAAGCCGCGCCGCGTCGACGAATTCGCGATGCGCGTAGCCGAGCGTCACGCCGCGCACGTTGCGCGCGAAGAAGGGGATGTTGACCACGGCGATGGCGTAGAGCGCGTTCATCAGGCCGGGCCCGAGGGCGGCGACGATGGCCAGCGCCAGCAGGATATAGGGAAATGCCATCAGCATGTCGATGCCGCGCATCATGAGGTTGTCCGCGCGCCCGCCGGCATAGCCGGCCACGATGCCGACCGCCGAGCCGAGGACCGCGGCGATGAGCGTGGCGGTGAGGCCGACCGCCAGCGAAATGCGCGCCCCCCAGAGCAGGCGGCTGAGGATATCGCGGCCGAGCTGGTCGGTGCCGAGCAGGTGGCCTTCCGTCAGCACCGGCTTCAGGCGCTCGGCCGGGGCGGTCGCGTCGGGATCGGGCAGCGGCAGGAGCGGGACGAGCAGGGCGAGAAGCGCGATGAGGAGGATGAGGCAGAGCCCCGCCGCCGCCAGCCGGTTGTTGGCCAGCAGGCGCCAGGCGGTCAGGCGCGGGGATGCGGGGGGCGCCGTGGCGGCGCGCGCGCTCATGCGCGGATCCTCGGGTCGAGCATGGACTGGAACAGGTCGGCAGCGAGGTTGAACAGCACGTAGCTCGCCGCCACCACGAGCACGCCGCCCTGCACGAGCAGGATGTCCCGCGTCGAGATGGCCTTGACCAGCATCGCGCCGATGCCGGGCCACTGGAAGACCGTCTCGATATAGACCGCGCCTCCCAGGACGAAACCGGCCTGGATGCCGATGACGGGAATGATGCCGACCAGCGCGGCGCGGAAGGCGTGGCGGTAGATCACGCGCCGCTCCGGCAGGCCCTTGGCGCGGGCCGTGCGCACATAGTCCTGCCGCAACACCTCTAGCATGGCGCCTCGCGTCAGCCGGGCGATGACGCCGGCCGCGACGACCGAAAGGGTCGCGGCCGGCAGGATGAGATGAAGGATGAGATCCTTAAGATCGCCGCCGCCATAGACGGCATACATGCCAGAAGCCGGCAGGACGCGCCAGTGCACGGCGAAGAGGTAGATGAGAAGCAGGCCGAGCCAGAAGGAGGGCATCGAAATGCCGGCAAGCACGACGAAGGTGATCGCCCGGTCCGCCCAGCCGAACTGGCGCACCGCCGAGACGACGCCCGCCAGAAGCCCGATCGTCGAGCACAGCACGAGCGAGACGCCCGCCAGCACGAGCGTTGCCTGGAATCGCTCCAGCACCTCGTCGAGAACCGGCCGGTTGAGCGCGAAGGAGCGGCCGAAATCGCCGTGCAGCACGTTGCCTATCCAGATGAGGTATTGCTGCGCCAGCGGCTTGTCGAGGCCGAGGTCCCGGTTGATGCGCGCGACGTTTTCCGGCGTGGCATAGGCGCCGAGGATGGCCGTCGCCGTATCGCCCGGGATCAGCGCCATCACAAGGAAGACGATGACCGACAGGCCGAACAGCACGGGAACGACGGCGAGCAGCCGCTTCGCGATATAGGCCGGCATGGGACCTCCCGATCTAAGCGGCGGTCGCCGCTATTGCTTCGCCACGCCGCGCAGGTCGAGAAGGAAGGAGGGTTGCAGTTTGAAGCCCTGGACGGCAGCCGTGGTCACGGCGTTCTGCTTCCAGTTGGCGACGAAAAGCCAGGGCGCATCCTCATGCACCGCCGCCTGCACCTTCGCGTAGATCTTGCCGCGTTCGGCCTGGTCCGTCGATGCGCGCGCCTGTTCGAGCAGCGAATCGACCTCGGGATTGGAATAGTAGCCGGAGTTAAAGCCACCCTTGTCGGGCATGGCGTCGGTGCGCAGCGTCAGATAGGGCACGGTATCCGGGTCGTTGGTCATCCACGCCATCTCGGCCATGTCCGCCTTGCCTTCAAGGCCCGGATTGACGCGGCCGAGGAAGGTGTTCCACTCGTAGGTTTCGATCTTCACCGTGAAGCCCGCCGCCTGGAGGTCCGCCTGGATGGCCGCGCCCATAGTAACCGGATCGAGCATGCCGGAGCCGCCCTCCGTGACGTAGAAGGTCAGTTGCGGGTTTTCCACGCCCGCCTCGGCGAGGAGGGCCTTGGCCTTCTCCGGGTCGTAAGGATACGGCTCGACCGTGCTGTCCACCCAGTTGAAGGCCGGCGGAATCGGCCCGGCGGCGACCGTCGCGGTGTCTTGCAGGACGTCCTTGACGAGCGTTTCCTTGTTGACCGCGTAGTTCGCCGCCTGGCGCACGCGCTTGTCGGCGAAGGGGCCTTCCTTCGTGTTGAGGATCGCGAACCAGACATGGGGGCCGGCCTGTTCGGCGACGGCGAAATTGGCGTCCTGCCTGAAGGTCGCGAGATTGTCCGGCGGCACCTCCACCATCACGTCGAGGCCGCCCGCCATCATTTCCGCCACGCGCGTGTTGGCATCGGTGACCGGCCGGAACACGACGGCCGCAAGCTTCGCGGCGCCGCCCCAGTAGTCCGGGTTGCGCTCGATCACCACGCGCTGGTTCGACTGCCATTCGGCGAATTTGAACGGTCCGGTGCCGGAGGGGCTGCGGCCGTAGTCCTTGCCGTGCTGTTCTACCGCGGCCGGCGAGACGATCAGGCCGGTCGGATAGGCGAGGTTGGACAGGAAGGGCGCGAAGGCCTCTTTCAGCCTGAACTCGACAGTATGCGGGTCGATGACCTCGACCGAGGCGATCGAGGAGAAGTTGAAGGAAAGCGGGAAGGGGCCGGTGTTGTAGAACGGATGGTCCTTGTTCAGCATGCGCTCGAAGTTGAACTTGACCGCCTCGGCGTCGAAATCCGAACCGTCGTGGAATTTCACGCCCTCGCGCAGCTTGAACCGGTAGGTCTTGCCGTCGTCTGAAACCTCCCAGCTCTGCGCGAGCGCCGGCTCCACTTCCAGCGTGCCGTCCTTGAAGCGCACGAGGCCGTCATAGAGGTTGACGAGGATGCGGAAGTCGTTGGTCGCCGTCACAGTGTGCGGGTCGAGGGATTGGGGCTCGGCGATCTGGCCGACGACGAGCACATCGGGCGGGGTCTGCGCTGCGGCCGGCAGGGCGGCCAGCCCCGGGACAAGCGCGGCGCATGCCAGGGCCGCCGCCGCAAAGGCGCTCCGAAACAGCCTCTTCATGGGGAAGATCCTTTCGATTTGGCGTCGTTCGTGCGGCCTATCTATAATGATAAATTTCTTCCATGCAATAATTTATCATGATTGAATGGCCGTTGACCCCTTCAGGGCGCGTCCGGCTCGTCCGCGCTCAGGTCCTGTTCGGCTTGCTTGACCTTCTGGTGCGTGAAGCCGCGCAGGCCGGAGATCTCCTCGGCGTCGCGTTCGATCTGCACCTCGCTGGCCGCATGGAACACCGCCAGCCGCGCCACGGAGATCAGCGCGTGGATATGGATGCGCTCGTAGCCGTGGGAAGCATCGACGCCGAAGGTTAGAAGGGCCGTGCGCACGTCGTGCCCCGCCTCGACGGCCGAGGCCGCGTCCGAGCGATAGTAGCGGAAGACGTCCTTCTGGACGCGGATGCCGTGCTCGCCGCAAAGCTCGAAGAGCTTCTTCGACAGGTGGTAGTCGAAAGGACCGGTCTGGTCCGCCATGGCGAGCGTCACGCCGAACTCGTCGGAATTCTGGCCGGGTGCGGTCGTGCCGTTGTCGATGGCGACCAGCGAGGCGATGTCGGGCACCAGCGCGGCCGAGGCGCCGACCCCCACTTCCTCGCCGATGGTGAAGAGCCAGTAGGTATCGACGGGCGTCTCGACCGCTTCGCGCTGCATGGCCTCCAGCGCGGCGAGCATGATCGCGACCCCGGCCTTGTCGTCGAGATGGCGCGAGACGATGAAGCCGTTGTCGAGGAATTCCGGCTGCGGATCGATGGCGACGATATCGCCGACATCGATGCCGAGCTGCGCGATGTCCTTGCGGTCGCGCGCCAGCGCGTCGATGCGCAATTCGACATGCCGCCAGCCCGTCGGTTGGGTGTCGACCTCTTCGTTGAACGTGTGGCCGGAGGCCTTCAGCGGCAGGATCGTGCCGCGATAGGTTCCCTTGCCGGAAAAGATCGAGGCCCGCGCGCCCTCGGCGAAACGCGCCGACCAGTGGCCGATGGAGACGAGTTCGAGCCGCCCGTTGTCCTTCAGCGCCTTGACTTGCGCGCCGAGCGTATCGAGGTGGGAGACGATGCCGCGCGCCGGGCGTCCGGCCGTGCCGGGGCGGCGGGCGCGGATCGCGCCGCGGCGGGTCAGCTTGACCTCCAGCCCGAGGTTTTCGAGCTCGCGCGCGGTATAGCGCACGGCTTCGTCCGTAAAGCCGGTAGGGCTCGGTATGTCGAGAAGCGCTCTCAGCCGGGTCGTCAGGTAATCCGGGTCGATTGTAATCGGTGTCTGCATGGGCGCTTTGTCGCAGCCGGGGGACGCCCCCGTCAACAATTGCGGCTGGAAAATTGGCGTCTCCATGCGGTTACTCGCGACGTTTGTCTTTTATTTCAGTATGTTGGTGCAACGAGCGCCTTTTGTTGCTTCCTTCGCCCGGTGCAGGTCGCTCTCCAGCCCGAGCGCCAGCGCCGCACGGTCGAGGGCTTCTTTCGAGTGTCGCAAGGCGGCTGCTCTCAATAGCGGCTGGCTGACGTTCGCCAGAGTGCGAACGCCTTTTGCAGTGATTTCCGCCACGAGAATTTTAAGACGGTAGCCTTTGCTACAACAGGGTCGTTGGTTCAGGTCCTTTTTCCTGCCAGGGTCGAGTCCACCGCTGTGCTCCCGCCGACATCCTCGGCCAACCAGGCGAGAAATCCGTCCAGGAACCTGGTTGTGGCCGGCATGAAGTGGTGCCCGTGATGGAAGAACGGATCGAGACTGGAGAGTATCATCCGGCCAGGCGTCGTCACCTCGTCGACATAGACCACTGCCCTGCCTTCGCGATCCGCGACGAGCACTTCGGCGCCCGATGGCGGTGCGAAATGGCCGTGCAGGTGCCAGGCAAGATCCCGTCTCTTCAGGCGACGGAACAGCGGATGGGCCGGCGACGTGATGGTCACGCCGAGATCACTTCCTGGCTCCAGCCACCACCAAAAATTTGTTTCGACAGGAGTGAAGTGAATGCCCGGGAGCCATCTCTCGCTGTGGCACTCGCCCATTGCCACGATGGTGCCGCCGGCATTGAGATAAGAGAGGAGCCTGCCAACATGCGGTGTCAGGCGATGAGCTGCCGTGCGGCAGGGCACGAGCATCGCGCCATAAGCGTCGAGTGCGACATCGCCAAGCTCTTCAGGTCGGATCAGACGGTCGAAGAAGTGGCGATAGCGAGGGCCTTCCAGGCTCTCAATGTGGAATGCCGCGCCGGCATTGACGGCCAATATGCTCATGCCACCGCCCTTTCAGTTCGACCGGCCAGTGACCACGCGACCAAGCGATCCGCGACGGTCGTATTGACGTCGGCATCGTCGGAAACAGACCACAGGTCGTTGCCGGAATGGACAAAGAGCCCGCCGCCGCCTGGAAGCAGCCACTCCCAATCAACAGGCAGTCTGTCGGGACCAATCCCAGATAGGAGTGTCGCACCGACCAAGGGTGGATTGTGGCCGCGGCCATAGAAGCCGGCCACGCCCCTTTGCGTTGCATGAACCTGCGCCGAAATGCCCGCGAAGATGGAATGAGCGGCGAGGCGCTCGATCGCGAGGTCGTTCCTGCGCTGCGTGGCGAGCGGCACGAAGGGATGCATGCCTTTGATGAACGGACGGACAATGTGCCCATTGAAGACGATGCGTCCGCCCGTCTCGATGAATTCTGCAATGGTGGTCGCACGGGCCTCGAAATCGATCTGGTCGAGATAGGCGGTTGCGAGCAGGCCGCAGGCTGTATCGAAGTCGGATGGCCTGAGGTCGACCTGGCGCACCACCCGTAGGGTGCCTGCCGCGATATGGGATGCAAGCTGGGCAGGCGGCGGACCATCGTCTGACTCGACATATAGAGAATGGCGCTTCATGCCAGCCGCACCAGCTGACCCACAACGATGACGCCTGATTTTCCAATGAAGCGCATTCCGCTCTCTTCCTCGAGTTTGCTGGTCAGTCTGACTTGGCCGAAATCACTACTAATGGACTCATGTTTAAGCAAGGGCCGCGGTATCAGGCGCATGGTGCCCTCAAGTCAGCGGAATGATGCTTCTGAGAGAAGTACCGCCCACAACCAAGGCTGGTCGATTGCCATTCGGAAAATGCGCCTATCACGATGCTTTTCACCGGATCGACACCCAAATGGCCCGATCTAACACTGGACAGGATCCAATAACATGAATACACCACTCATGATTTTCAGCCCCGCCGGACCCAACTGTCAAGTGGCCGGCGTGCCAGCCAAGGGAGTGATCCATGTCCCGCCAACTGAAGGCATTCTCTGCCTTGGCCCTGTCCGCGTCGCTTTTCCTGCCGGCCACGCTCCATGCAGAAAATTCGGTTGTCGATCACCGGGGGAAGACCATCACCTTCCAGAAACCGCCAGAGCGCGTCGTCACGATCGTTCGCTCCGCGCCAATCATCTATCGCGCCGTTGACGAGAAGGCGGACAATCTCGCGGGCATGAACAAGGATTCCCTGGTGCGCTATTTCACCAAGGGCATCTATGCCGAAATGCTGCCGGAGATGGCGAAGATCAATGCCAGCGCCGCGCAGGACGGCTTCGTGCCGAATGTCGAGGCGATCCTGGCGCAGAAGCCGGATGCCGTGATCCAGTGGAACCATACGGACGATCTCATCGAGCCGCTTGAGCGGGTCGGCCTCACCGTCGTCGCCTGGCGGTGCTGCACAGAGCAGGATCGCCTGGACTATATCTCAATGACCGGGGCCATGACTGGCCGCACCGAACGCGCCCAGGCTATCCTGAAGGCACAGTCCGATACGTTGAAGACTCTCGCCGACAAGGTCTCCAGACTCGACAAGTCGGCCCTTCCCACCGTTCTCCACATCGACAAGGTGGCGGATCAGATCCAGGTGATCGCCAACGGTTCGCAGGATCTCTCGCTCAGTGGCGTGACCAATCCGGCGGCTGACAATACCGGCGAATGGTGGCGCACTATCGATTTCGAACAGCTGCTGGTCTGGAATCCCGACATCATCGTCATTCCGGCCTATGCCGCCGATCTCAATCCCAAGGACTTCTTCGACAATCCCCTGTTTGCCAGCCTCAAGGCGGTCAGGGAAAAGCGTGTCTACAAGCAGCCGGTCTTTGCCCGCACGCCCGATGCACCCGAGATCTTCCTTACCTCGGAATGGCTCGCGGCCGTCGCACATGGTGCCGATTATGCGCCCGACTTCAAGAAGCAGATTCTCGATGTCTACCAGCTGATCTACGGCGCCAAGCTCACCGACGCACAGCTCAAGAGCATTCTTGAATCCGAAAGCAACGCACCGGCGGACAAATATGTCGCGCTCTTCGGCTGAGACTGGCGCAAGCGGCGCTGTCTCAGGTTGGGCCGGGCGGAAACTGGCATCGGTTTCCGTCCTTCCTGTGCTGGTCGGCCTTTTGGTCGCCGTCGTCCTCTATTCCGTAGCGATCGGCCGCTACGACCTGTCGGTTCGGGATGTCGCCTATATCCTGATCGACAATGTCCATCCGCTGGTTACGCCCTATTGGGATCCGGTTCAGGAAGTCGTTGTCGAGCAGGTGCGCCTGCCGCGCATCATGGCGGCCGTCATCGTCGGCTTCGGCCTGTCCATTTCGGGGGCGGCACTGCAGGGGTTGTTCCGCAACCCCTTGGTGGATCCCGGCATCATCGGCGTCACATCGGGCGCCGGCTTCGGCGGAACGCTGGCAATCCTCATCGGATTGCAGAGCTATCTTCTGCTGGGCATGGCCTTCCTATTCGGCATTGCCAGCATTTTTCTCGTCAAGCTTCTGTCGACGGTGCGGGGGCGCACCAGCATGCTGACGCTGGTTCTGGCAGGCGTGGTGATATCTGCCTTCTTTTCCGCGGCCATTTCCGTCGCCAAGCTGCTGGCCGACCCTTTCCAGAAGCTGCCTGCCATCACCTATTGGCTGATGGGCAGCATCGCTTCCAGCAGCTACTGGGACGTTCTGCTGATCGCGGTGGCGGTGGTGCCTTCCGCCATCGCAATCCATCTCCTCAGGTACCAGATCAACATCATGTCGCTCGGCGAGGAGAAGGCGAGGGCGCTCGGCACGAAGGTCGTGCTGGTGCAATGGATCATCCTGCTGGCCTCGGCGCTGATTTCCGCGGGCGTGGTTGCGACGTCAGGCATCATCGGCTGGGTCGGCCTCGTCATCCCGCACGTCGCTCGCGCGCTTGTGGGCGCCGACCATCAACGGCTTCTGCCGGTCTCCGGCGTCATCGGCGCGATCTATCTGCTGATGGTCGACAATCTCGCGCGAACGGTGAGCACGGCCGAGATTCCACTCGGTATCATCACCGCATTGATCGGTGTTCCCGTCTTTGCGGTGATCCTGCGGCGCCTGCACGCTCATGGAGGCTGGTCCGGTGATTGAGGTTAGCGGTCTCACGGTCGAGCGTGGTGGCAAGACCATCCTCCGCGACTACAGCGTCAGCCTCGAACGGGGGCGGATACTGGCCGTGCTCGGTGCCAATGGCGTCGGCAAAACCACCCTCATCAATACGCTTGTCGGCGTCATCAAACCCAAGTCGGGACGGCTTTCCATCGGCGGGCGGGTCGGTTTCGTGCCCCAACTCTTCGAGGTCCCGTTTTCCTATTCCGCGCTCGACATCGTCCTGATGGGAAGGGCGCGCCACCTCGGTCTCTTCAGCGCACCGGGCAAGAGGGACTTTGAGATCGCGCGGCGCTATTTCCATATGCTGGCGATCGAGCACCTCCAGCAGCAGGCCTTCAATTCCTTGAGCGGCGGTCAACGCCAACTGGTGATGATCGCTCAGGCCCTTGCCTCCGAATGCGAACTTCTGGTTCTCGATGAGCCCTGCGCAGCTCTCGACTACAAGAACCAGGACAAGGTTCTGTGCCTGCTCGAGCACCTCAGAAACGAGCATGGAATGACGATCGCCTTTTCCACGCACATGCCGCAGCATGCGGTGGAGATTGCCAGCGATGTCCTCTTGATGACCAGCGGCAGCAGCTATGTCTGCGGGCCAACCGACGAGGCGCTCAGCCCCGAAAACCTGAGCGATCTCTACGACCTGCCGATCGCGCGCGCCGACTTCGACGGCCTTGCCAAGCACACTTACGCACCCGTCTTTCGGCATGACGGAGCGCGGTTCAATGGCTGAAGCGAACCGGCAGGGAAAAGGCATCGCTTATATCCATTGGGGCAACAGTTGGCAGTTGCGCAGCTTCCGGGATTTCCGCCACCATATCGACGATCTGATCTACGTCAGCGATCTGCCAAAGGTTGATCTGTCGTCTTACGCGGCCGTGATCATGCCCGATGCGATGGATGCGGCTGCACCCCGGCCGCATGCCGAGCAATTGAACGCTTACCTCAAGGGCGGGGGCTTTCTCGTCGTCTGCCTTCAGGGTCATGCGGACTGGATCGACATTCCGGGGCTCGAATGGACACCGGGAAATTGTCGTGACTGGCTCTGGTGGACGAAGGGCGAAACGCTCGAGGTCAGGCTTGCCGAGCCGCACCATCCAATCACCGAAACTGTGCCGCTCTCGCATATGAGCTGGCACTGGGGTGGCTCCTACAATGTGCCGGAAGGAGCGCGCTCGATCCTTGAGATCGATGACGGGCGAGGCAGTCTGTTCCTGGACTTTCCTGCACTGCCGGGCGGCGGGCGCTTGCTGCTCGCGACGCTGGACCCGCATTCGCACAATGGCCAGCGCTTCATGCCGGCGACCACGCTCTTCCTGCGCTCCTTCTATACGTGGCTCAACCGTGAACTCGGGATCGAACGGCCCGCCAGAAACCGGTTCACCTACCTGCAATGCTCGCATGTCCCATCCGAGTGGCGTCCTGACGGGCTGGAGAAAAGCCTCGCACGAAAGGGCTTCGAAACCTCCTTCGCCCCACTTTATGAGCTTGACCCCGACACGCTCGGCCGAACGGATACGCTCTACATTCCCAGCAGCCATGACGAGTTCTTCCTCAGGAGCCGAACCGGGGATCTGCTTTACTTTCTCGAGCGCGGCGGGAACCTGATCATCTGCGCCGAACCATGTCAGCCCTGGCTCCCCTTCATGGCGCCGTTCCGGGCCGTGCCGCCGCGCCCGTTCACCAATATCCGGGTCCGTGTGCGCGACGATCGCTTCGGCATCTTCTCCGATCTCGGCGAAGGCTTTGATGGATGGAAGGGGATTTTTGGTCAATATGCCCGCGGATGGACCGACCCGCCACCCGGCGCCATCTGGCTGACCGATGTCGGCGCGGTGGGCGACCCGAAGCCCGCCGACTGGATCTGGCAATATCCGACCGAGAACGAGCGGGGCGGCTATGTCTTCATGCACAATGGCGACAACATGACCCGCTACCCCGATCGCGGGCCTCGTCAGGAGGCCCTGGTCGCCAATATCGCCGTGGCGCTGAGAAGGCTCTCGATCGGCGAATTGTTGTTCTGAGCAACAGTATGTGTTTCGGCATGGAATAAGGACCCCGCACATGGGGTGATCGGCGTCCAAACGGGACCCCCATCTGCGATGGGGTTACAACAGCCTCCGGTTTCATCGGAGGCTTTTTATTTGGATGCTTG
>NZ_JAJNCZ010000019.1 GCF_021026345.1 Rhizobium sp. GN54
CGCCCGCAGGCCCCTGCGCTAAATGGAGAGCTCCGGGCCTACGCGCGCTGACCCGATGCAACCAGAGGCAGGGGTCCCTTTTGGGAGCCGATAGGGGGGCCCGTTTCGATGCCGATTGACAGAGTCACAGCAGCGGCGAGATGAGCGAGCAAATGATGTCGGTGGCCCTATCGCCGCTATGATATGATCAACTCCGCTGAACCAAGGGAGGTGGGAATGCGTAGCCTTTTACTCACCCTTTCTGCAGGTGCGCTCTCAGCTTCGATCGCTACTGCCGCGGAGCCCCTGATCTTCCATACCGCGAATTTCGGGGGCGACACCGTCGTCAGCCTTGGCCTCGTTGCCAATCGCCTGTCTGACCAGACCGAGTACGACTACGACGTGCTGATTTCGCTGTCGCAGAAGCACTTCAAGAGCGGCGGCGTCTACAGCGATCCCGGCCGGCATCGGGCATTTGTGAGGTGTTCCGATCCCGCCAAAGTTTCGGTCAGAGGGGTGGACTATGCTGTGTCCACATCGTTGGCCCGTGGGACCGATTGGAAGTCTGATCTCTGGGTCGCTGTCTGCCGCCCTTCCGTCTCATAGGGATGATCGAATCGCCCGCTATGGCGACGATCAATGTACCAGACATCGATGGGCTCACGCCTGCCGTGAAGCATGGCAAGTGGCTGCTTTACCCAAGCTGCGTACGGTACCGTTGAGTGCAGGTGAGCGATCACGTCGGACGAGACGACCAGGGGCGTCGCGAGTGACTTCGCCATCGTTTCCAGACGCTGCGCTACGTTGACCGTGTCCCCGATGACGGTGAACTCGCTGTGACACCCGCTGTCCAAAACGCCCCCAACAACGGTACCGTAGTGGAGTCCGATAGCCGCATGCAGCGCCGGAAGGCCGTTTCGGTTGCTGTGGCGCTTCCAGTCGCTCAAGGCATCTACGAGCTCGAGGGCACATGCGAGTGCGCGGTCCGCGTCTTCCTCGGTTGGTTTCGGATGACCGAAGACGGCCATGACGCCGTCTCCGATAAACTTGTCGACGGTTCCGCCATGCTCGAAAATGATTTGTGAAACAAGCTGTCGATACTCGCCAAGTACGAATGCCAACTCTGGAGCGGGAGCGGTCTCGGCGAAGCTTGTGAAGTCGCGCAAGTCGACAAACATGATCGCCGCATTCCGGCGCTGCAATCCCAGAGCGTCGCCACGCTCCTGCAATTCCGAGACAACAAACGGCGAGAAGAACCGGGAGAGATTGAGGCGTCGTCGATCCGCCTTTATCGCCTCCCTCCGGGTTCGGTCGTGATCCCGGGCCAGGAGATAGATCGCGAATGCGGTGAAGCCGAAGCTGACCGTCAGCCCGAGGTCCTGGTTCAGGAACGAAGCGAGCAAGGAGGCGACGTCATCAGCCGGGTGGCGGGCAGCCGTGATCGCCAACATCGCTACCCAAGAAGTGAGTACGATGCCCGAGAAGACGAGGACCAGCCGCCGGTCGAGCTTCAGGCCGATGTGAACGAGCAGGATAAAGGCAACGACGAGACCGGATGTGGTCAGGTTGTGGTTTTCGCTGACTGGGCCGCCCAAAATGTGCGCGTACAGCAGCGCAACCAGCAGGGCGTCCAACACGACAAACAAAGTGTTCAGCCAGCTGTTGGGTGGCAGGAAACGGGTGGTGGCTACAGAAGCCACGCTGATGCCAAGGTAGACGACAACGACCACGAGATGTGTGGTCATGGCTTCCTCGTTGCCTCCCAGCACGAGGTTTGCAACCAGAATCGAAAACGCCACGAACCGCAACAGGATCGAACGTGTCTCCCGATCTGAATCCCAGTCGGGGTGGAGCGATGACTTCATGTCTGCGGACTTTGTTTGGTGGAAATTGGAGGCGTTGCAAGGCGCGGCTACCGATGGCCGCGCCTCGCTGTTGAGGCTATTTCACCTGTGTCACGGTGAGTTTGCCGTTAACGCGTTCTGCCACGAACTCGACAGTCGCGCCTTCCGTGAGCTTCTCGAGAAGCGCATCGTCCTGGACCCGGAAAACCATCGTCATCGCCGGCATGTCGAGGTCCTTCAGTTCCTCGTGGATCAGGGTGACCTTCTTGGACTTCGTATCGACCTTCTTGACCGTCCCCTTGGTGAACTCCGCCGCCAGAGTGCCGTAAGCAGTAGCAAGGGAAAGAGCGGACGCGAGGGCCACTTTGATGATCAACTTCATTTCTGCAACTCCTTCGGGTTGATTACTTTTTGGAGACGGTCACGTCGCCGTGCATTCCTGCGTCGTAGTGGCCGGGAACCAGGCACGCGATCTTGAAGGTGCCGTCGTTTGTGAATTTCCAGATGATTTCGCCCGATTGACCGGCTGCGAGGCGGATCGCATTGGGATCGTCGTGTTCCATTTCCGGGAACTTCTCCATCACGGCCTTGTGCTCCATGATCTTGTCTTCCTGGTCGAGAACGAACTCGTGATCCAGCTCGCCCGCGTTCTTGATCGCGAAGACGATGGTCTGGCCCTTGCGCACCTTGAATGTCGACGGAGTGAAGACCATTTTCCCGTCGTCGGTCTCCTTCATCGTGACGCGGATGGTCTGGGTGGCCTTGGCCTTGGTGCCGGGTTCGCCGACAGCCATTTCGCCGTGCCCTCCTGCGTGACTGCCCGAGGCCAGCGCCGGGGAAGCGATCGCGGCGAAAAGAAATCCTAGTACTGCAGCTTTCATTGCTTGTTCCTTTGAGTGGTTGAACATTGGCATGCGAGATCACCCGTGGTTCGAGTGTTTCGGTGTGATCTGGGTCTTTGCGTCTTTGGCTTTGGTCGTGTCGGGCAGTTCGCCGGTCCACTCCCAGGCCTGGGTGCCGGGGGGATTTTCGTACCAACCGGGATCGGAGTAATCGCCAGCAGAGATGCCTTCTCTCACCTTGACGACCGAGAACATGCCGCCCATCTCGATTGGACCGTGCGGACCCCAACCGGTCATCATGGGGACGGTGTTCTCCGGAATCTCCATTTCCATCTCGCCCATGTCGGCCATGCCGGCTGTCCCCATCGGCATGTATTCCGGGCGGATTTTCTTGATCTTCTCGGCAACCTGCTTCTTGTCGACGCCGATGAAGGTCGGAATGTCGTGCCCCATCGCGTTCATCGTGTGGTGCGACTTGTGGCAATGGATCGCCCAGTCGCCGATATATTTGGCGTCGAACTCGTAGGCCCGCATCGCGCCCACCGGGATGTCGATGCTGACCTCCGGCCATCGTGCCTCCGGCCGCACCCAGCCGCCGTCCGTGCATGTCACCTCGAAGTCGTAACCGTGCATGTGGATTGGGTGGTTGGTCATGGTGAGGTTGCCGACCCGCACGCGCACGCGGTCGTTCTTTGAAACGACGAGCGGGCTGATGTCCGGGAACACGCGGCTGTTCCAGCACCACATGTTGAAGTCGGTCATTTCCATGATGCGCGGCACATAGGAGCCGGGATCGATGTCGTATGCGTTGAGCAGGAAGACGAAGTCGCGGTCAACCGGCATGAACTTCGGGTCCTTGGGGTGAACCACGAAGAAGCCCATCATCCCCATCGCCATCTGGACCATTTCGTCGGAATGGGGGTGGTACATGAAGGTGCCGGACTTCACGAGGTCGAACTCGTAGACGAAGGTTTTGCCGACCGGAATATGCGGTTGGCTCAGGCCGCCGACGCCGTCCATGCCTGACGGCAGGATCATTCCGTGCCAGTGGACGGTGGTGTGTTCCGGCAGCTTGTTGGTGACGAAGATGCGCACGCGGTCGCCTTCGACGGCTTCGATCGTGGGTCCAGGCGACTGCCCGTTGTAGCCCCACAGGTAGGCGGTCATGCCTTCGGCCATTTCCCGCTCGACGGGCTCGGCCACAAGGTGGAATTCCTTGACGCCGTTGTTCATCCGATAGGGCAGGGTCCAGCCATTGAGCGTGACGACTGGAGTGTAGTCTGGGCCAGAGGTCGGCCTCGTCGGAAATTGCGTTTCGGCTGTTTCCATGACCGCGGCTTCTGGCAGCCCCATGTTGGAGGTCTTCGCCCAGGCCGTGGAGGAGACCAGTGCCGCGCCCGCGCCAAGTATCTGTCTTCTGTTGAACATAGTGGTGGCCCCTTTCTCAGTGCCCGCCGCCGCCGCTGTCGGCGGCTGCGGCAACTTCCGTCGTTCCGGATGAAGCTCCAGCACCACCGCCGTAGATCGCGGGAGCGAGGTTTGCCTCGGAGAGCCAGAAGTCGCGCTTTGCATTCACAGCGAGAAGGATCGAATTGACCTTCTCCCGACTGTCGGCGAGCAGTTCGAATGTGTTGGTGATCATGCCGTTGTACGTGAGGAGGGACTCTTCCTCGACCTTGGTTCGCAGTGGTACGACATTGTTTCGGTAGTGCCGCGCGATGTCATAGTTGGCGCGGTATGCCTGATAGGCGGAGCGCGCCTCGGAGCGAACGTTGACGGACTTCTCGGCAAGGAGATTTGCGGCTCGCATGTATGCCAGCTCAGCCTTGCGCATTCGTGCCTTGCCGCTGTCGAAGATCGGAATGACGAATTCAAGTTCGGCGATCGCCGTTGTCTGGTGCTTCGTGTTTCCGTCTTCCCTTTCTCGCTCGGTTTCGAAACCACCGATCAGTTCCAGGTCGGTGACGTATCGTGTGGCTTCGGTGAGCTTGTACGACTTTGCGGTTGCATCAAGGTCGAGCTTTGCCATCTGGAGATCGACACGGCGTTGAAGCGCCTCGGCCTCGATCGTGCCCTTCTTCATCAGGCCCTTCGGCAGCGAGGGGAGGCGATTGGCGACTTGGTAGTCGATGTCAGAGCCCCAGAGGCCCATCAGCCGCGTCAGTTCTTCCTTGGCAAGCCTCGCATCCAGCCTAGCTCTTGCCGTCTGTCCGGCGAGTTCGGCATAGAAGACATGCTCGCGCGCCTGGCTCCCTTTTGTCATCGCACCGGTTTCACCGAGTTTCAGCGCAAGCTCTGAGGCTGCGTCCGCTGCCGCCTGTGCTTGGTTCAGCTGGGCGACCGTCTCCCATGCCGCGACAGTGTTTATCCAGGCGCGACGCGTGTCTGCTGCGAGCTGTAGCGTCCGCTGAGCCGCGGCAAGTTGGGCGCGTCGATAGTTGGTGTCGGCGATGTCGACGTTCCGCTGGTGGGTCGCCAGGGCGAGGATGTTGGTGGCGATGACCCCCTCGATCGAATTGAACGCCTCCAGGCCCGGGGTCCCGATTCCGTTGAAGCCGATCCCCACGGTCGGATTGAGCAGCATGGTCGACTGCCACGCGTCGGCGGCCGAGTCCCCAAGATCGGCATAGGCAGCCTGCAATCCCTTGTTATTAAGAAGGGCTACCTGTACGGCGGTCTCCACATCGATGGTCTTTTTCGCCATCAATGTCTTCACTTGGGCCGAAACCGCTCGCGCCTGCTGCTGATTCTGCACCCAGACCGTCTGTTTCCCCGTGCTTTCGGCGGCCTTCGCCGAAACGGCCGAAAAACCCGCATCCTGCGCGGAGTATTCGGCCGTCGAGGCGCATCCGCCGAGCGCCAGCAGCGGGAGAAAGAGGGCGGCTACCAGTTTGAACTTGGCTCGCGTCATGATTCGCCTCCCTCAGGAGACTGGGCATCGTTCTGCTGACGCCAAGGCTTCGGATCGACTGGCTGCCTGTGGTTATAGCCCGAAAACGGGCTGGCGTAGCTGATGGGGCGAACAGAGGCTGATGAAGCCTCAAATCCGCCGGAAGCGATAACTTCTGGAGGCAACGTGGATGCGCATCCGCTGACGACGAGCGGTAATGCGACCACGTAAAAATATGGTCTCATGGTGAAATCCGAAAAAAGGGAATTGCTCCGGCGGTCAGAGCGCAGTTGCGCTCGCGATCGCGCGTTAGACCCGCAACAACGGGAAAACCCTAATCAGAGAATGGGGGGACGATGGAGCGGGAGGACTTCGCTCTTAAACTGCGCGTCGTCGACGTACTCTCGGACGACCGTCAGTCGTGGACCGCCGACAACGTCTGTGCCAATCACAATCGCCAGGCTGACGCAGAATGCGTTGCAGCACTCCTGCTTGTCGAGTTTCTGGTCGCTATCCGCTGTCGAATGGTGGTCGCCATGGTCCTGGTGGGCGTCTGCCGTGGCATGGTGATCCTGATGCTGGCCGACGTCGACGTTGGACCAGCTGCCATGCATCGCTGCGGACGCCGTGGGTATGGAATAGCCTGCCAGTGACGCGATGATCACCAAGCGAAGCAGAACCAGCATTTTCAACAATGCGATTCGAAACATACCCATGTCCGAGGACTACCACTGGCCCAAAACTTGTCAATTGTCAGTCGAAACTCCCACGCCATTCGGCCGACAATGTGGCACCAGCGCACCGGTGACTCATTACGTTGTGGACAGTCGTTACCGGATTACTGCTTACCACCGTGGTAAGGTCAACAGCCCGAATTCATGTCGACCACGATTTGATGAACGTCAGGATTTGATCTAACTGCGATCCTACTCATCGGAGCGGCTGCAAGAGATGTTGGACTGGGGCGCATACGTCGGGCTGTTTTTGGCGGCATTCGGTGCCGCGACAGTGCTGCCGTTCCAATCCGAGCCGGTGTTGGTCGGACTTTTGCTTTCAGGCGGGTACACGCCGGTCACGTTGATTGCGATAGCGAGCATTGGCAACGTTCTGGGCGCTGCACTCAACTGGGTGCTGGGACGCTACATCGAACGGTTCCGAGGCAAGTCCTGGTTTCCCGTCAAAGAGGCCCAGCTGCAAAAAGCGGAGATTTGGTACCGTAGGTTTGGACGGTGGTCGCTTCTGCTGTCATGGATGCCCCTGTTCGGAGACGCGTTGACCGTTCTTTCAGGAGTTCTGCGCGAGCCGTTCTGGTCGTTTCTCATCCTCGTCAGCATCGCGAAGGCAGGTCGCTACGTGGTACTGGCTGTTGCGACGCTCGGAGCCCAAGCAATTCTCGGATTTTGAAGCCGGCTGCTCAATCGTTCTGCTGCGGGAACCACGATCAACCTCCCAGTGTCGCCGCACGCTCCCGTCGGCTTATTTCTTCTTGGTATCGCCGCTCCCGCTCGGGCCAGGTGCCTTTGATGAAGGTGAGCACCGCGCGGATTTCGTCATCGCTCATGATATTTTCGAAACCCGGCATGTCGCTCTGGTATCCTCCGCGAACGACGGCCGCCGGACCCTCCTTGGTGATACGGAAAAGCACGCCGTCGGGATGATGCCAGGTATGGCCGGATGCGTCGTGCGGAGGAGCTGGCATGCGTCCGGACGGCAGCGGCGTTTTCCAGTCGCGCTGACCTTCGAGGTTGGTGCCGTGGCAGGCGGCGCACCGCTCGGCATAGATCGTCTTTCCGATCGCGACGGTGGAAGCAGTGCCGCCCGGCCGCCATTCCGAAAGCCATGCCAATAGCAAGCCCGCTGCCGCCGCACCAATCCAGAGGGCCAGAAGCAACACTGCCGCCCTGTTCACTTGTCGTCGCGTGCCGAATACGATCACGTCGGGGCATGCCTTCCGTTGTTCGACGTCCTCAGTTTGATGCCGATCAAAATGTTTCCAGCCTTCTCAGTCGGGTTACAAATCAAAAGATGCCAGGATCGGACAAGGGCCCGGCTTGCCTGTGGTACATTCCCCGACGAGCCGCCTTAGCGCTTGCCGCGCGCGCTCCAACTCGACGATCCTGCTGTCCAACGCATCAATCCGGTTCCTTGCGAGGGTCCGCGCTCGCTCCCTGTCTTCTCCGGAATCGAGATCGAGAAGCTCCTTGATCTCCTCAAGCGTGAAACCAGCCGTCTGCGCCTGCCTGATAAACAGCAGTCGCCGCACATCCTCCTCGCCGTAGCGGCGGACTCCCAGCGCCCGCCGGGGAGTGTTCAACAGTCCCCGCCGTTGATAGTAGCGGATGGTCTCCACGCCGACGTGTCCGGCTGCCGCGAGTTTTCCGATGGTCATTTCCATGGGCTCTTGACTCCGTACCATGGTACGGAACGTATGGTCTCGCCAACGGTTTCACAAGAAGAAGGAGACGTGAAATGTTGGACAAGACAAACCCGGCACATCTTTCGAGGAACGCGGTTCTCTACCGCATGGTGATGCCTGACCACACCTGTCCGTACGGATTGAAGGCCAAGGACCTGCTGCAGCGAACCGGTTATGAAGTGGACGACCGTCATCTGACGACGCGCGAAGAGACGGACGCCTTCAAGGCAAAGTACGGCGTGGCGACCACACCGCAGGTTTTCATCGGGGAAAACAGGGTCGGCGGTTACGACGACCTTCGCAGGTTCCTTGGCAAATCAGTGCCCGATCCCAAGGCCACGAGCTATCGTCCGGTGATTGTCTTGTTCGCCCTGACCGCCCTTATGGCAATGGCGGCCAGCTTCGCGGTCGACGGCAATCCGCTGTCGCTGCGTGCCGCGGAATGGTTCATCGCCTTCTCGATGGTCGCGCTCGCCATGCTGAAGCTCCAGAACGTCGAGAGCTTCGCGACGATGTTCCTGAACTACGACTTGCTCGCCAAGCGTTGGGTTCCCTACGGCTACATTTACCCCTATGCCGAAGCACTCGCCGGAGTCCTCATGATCGCCGGCGCGCTGAACTGGCTGTCTGTCCCGGTCGCGCTCTTCATCGGCACGGTGGGAGCCGCGTCTGTCTTCAAGGCCGTTTACATCGACAAGCGGGAGCTGAAGTGCGCGTGTGTAGGCGGATCGAGCAACGTTCCGCTCGGCTTTATCTCGCTCACGGAAAACCTGATGATGATCGCCATGGCCATCTGGATGGCGGCGGTTTCGGCGGGCCTTCCCGTCGGACATGTCATGTAGAACCTTCAACATACCGATCGGTGATAGATGCCTTGGCGAGGCAATATAACCGATCGGTAGTAACCGCCGGTGGGACTTCGAATCCGGCTCAGATCACGAGTTCGAGAGCACTTGCATTGCTTGCGCTAGCTCAAAGATCGCCGCACGCGTGAGGTCTTGAATGGTGGCAACACCACCGTTCAGGATTTCTCCGATGACCGAATTCCGCAGACGTTTCCCCTTAGGCCTTGCACTGGCATTGATCACGGCGACAGTTGTGCCTGCCTTTGCCGGAGGTTCCCACGATCATCCGGCCGAGAACGGGACTGCGGCCGCTCCACTCGATATTGTCCGGGCGGCCACTGACCTGGCACCGCCGCTAGCAAGGAGCGGCCCAGAAACAATCAAGGTGAAACTGGATACCGTCGAGGTGACTGGAAGGTTAGCCGATGGCGCAACCTATCACTACTGGACGTTCAACAAGAAAGTCCCGGGCCCGTTCGTTCGTGCGCGGGTAGGGGACACGATCCAGGTAGAGCTTTCGAATCTCGCTGATAGCAGCGAGCGCCATAGCGTGGACTTCCATGCCGTGACCGGTCCCGGCGGTGGAGCGGTCGCGACGGACGCCGCGCCGGGAGAAACGAAAGGGTTTTCGTTCAAGGCGCTGAAGCCAGGACTTTACGTTTATCACTGTGCGGTGCCGCTGGCCGCGCACCACATAGCCAACGGCATGTATGGATTGATCCTCGTCGAGCCGGAGGAGGGCCTCCCGCCTGTCGATCGTGAATTCTACGTCATGCAGGGCGAGGTCTACACTTCGCAAACATATGGCTCCAAGGGGAAATTGACCGAGAGCCTCGAGAAGCTGATGGCGGAAGCCCCGGAGTACTACGTGTTTAATGGAGCCGCCAACGCGCTGACCGGCAGCAATGCATTGACGGCCAGGGTTGGTGAGACAATCCGCATCTATTTCGGTGTCGGAGGGCCGAACAAGACCTCGAGTTTCCACGTCATCGGTGAAATCTTTGACAAGGCCTACCAGCTTGCATCCCTGACGACGGAACCCTTGGCAGACGTGCAGACGATCACTGTGCCGCCGGGCGGTGCGGCGGTGGTTGACATGACCCTGGACGTCCCAGGCGAGTACGTCCTGGTTGACCACGCCTTGTCGCGTGCGGCCCGCGGCCTGGTCGGCAAGCTGGTTGTAGATGGGGAAAGCCAGCCGGCACTTTTTACGGCTGTCTCATCTGGAACTGACGAACCGGAGCACAGCTCCCATTGACCTTTTTAATCATAGATCGCGGCGGGGCGGATGCCTCGCACCTCATGGAGGGGTAGATCAAGCCGGTTGCGGCGTCAGACAGTTGCCTGGCGTGCTTCTCGAAGACCGCCCCGGGCCTTGCGGAGAAGCGCCTCCCTTCCATTTCATCGGTCTATACGCATTCAACCCGCGGAATTCGCGGATTGAATGCGTTGTGGCGGAACTTCCATGGCACCAGTCGGTTCTCCGAAGAACGGTGGTTGCCAAAAATGTCACCTTGCAACGCATTCGGCAGATTCTGCTCTGTTGTCCTGCTGGTACTCACGGTGGCGTTCTACCACCACGCTGGGCCAGCTCCGTTCTTCGACGGTGCGCGCCAATGCGAAGATGTTTCATCGCACCACCCAGAGCGACATGTATCGGGCAACTGTTGCGAACCCACGCGGTGCGCTTGGCTTTTCCCATTCGTTCCGGTGCTGCCGAACATTGCCGCTTCTCGGCATGGCACGCAATTCACCAGGGTTCAGCGGCCTTTCGTGATCACGAGGAGCCTCTATCCTCCGCCCAAACAGGGTCCTGGCTGACTTTGATACCCCGTTACAAAACGTAGGAGATTCAAATGACTTCCTGGACAAAATTGTTCCTCGTCGTGACCGTCGTGGCCGTTGCCGGGCCTACCTCCGCGCAGATGGCGTTGCCGGACAAGTGCATGGCAACGGGTCAGGCCATGCAGATGCCCGAAATCCAGATGGGCGACATGGCTGAACATCAAAAGGCGATGATGGAGGGTGTGCGGGGAATGCATCCCGCGATGATGCAAGGGATGATGGCCAAAGACCCCGATGTTGCTTTCGTGTGCGGAATGATCGCCCACCACATGGGCGCGATCTCCATGTCCGAGGTCGAACTGAAATTCGGCGACGATGCAGAGGCCAAATCGATGGCTGAGAAGATCATCGACGCCCAGAAAAAGGAAATCGACGAGATGACCACGTGGATCAACGAGCATGCCCAGTAGGCGTACTGGAAAAGCGGGAGAAGAGCTATGCATCACAGTCAGTCACCCGAGATGAAGACCTGCATCGACAACTGTTTGGCCTGCTATCGGGAATGCCTATCGGCAACCATGCATCACTGCCTGGAGATGGGCGGTGAACATACGAAACCGCGCCATTTCCAGCTTATGATGGCATGCGCGGAAATCTGCCGGACCTCCGCGCATTTCATGCTCCTGGGCTCGGAGCATCACAAGCATGTATGCCGGGAATGCGCAGAAATCTGTGTTGAATGTGCGGACGACTGTGAGCGTATCGGCGACATGCAGAATTGCGTGGACGCGTGCCGACGCTGCGCGACGAGTTGCGAAGAAATGGCCGCCTAGCTAGGCCGACGATCCAACACGCGCCGCCAAAGCGGCGCGTGTTCCGATCATGAGTACAGTTGACATCACGCGTCGCGCCGATTTCATTGGCCTTGCATAAAAGTCTGCATTTCTTCGAGTGTGACCTTGCCGTCGTCGTTTGCGTCCACGCTGTCGAATATCCGCTTATGGACCGCCGTGACCTCTTCAAAGGACAATCCGCCGTCGCCATCCGTGTCCGCCACGGCGAACATGATTTTCATCATATGACCGCGCATCGGAGCCATGGGCATTCCGCCCATCATTCCCTGCATTCTGCCGCCCATCGCCGTCCCAGGCATCTGGCCATGCTCTGTCTGCGTGCCTTGGGATTGAGTTGCGTCAGTGCCCGATTGGGCCAATGCCGCGGTTGCGGGGCCGATTGAAAGAAGAATGGCGGCCGCTGTTGTAATGCGTGTCAGTTTTCCCGGGATCATTTTCGTCTCCTTTGCTCCCATGGCTGCTGGACATGCTACGCCTCGATAATATCACCCCCCTGCAAGCGCTGGTTTGTGTTCGATCAAAGAACCGCAGGATGTTGGAAACGGATGGCGGCATCCGAGGCTATTCGGCCCACACACCAACGCGCATAAACTGGCCCAAGGAAAGTTCCTATCAGACGCCCGGTCAATGTTGCTGGAAGGTTGTAGTCGATAAACACCCTGAGATTGGAAAACTCCTGCATCGCCTCGATTTCAAAGCCCATCCGATACGAACCGATGATCAGGAGGAGGGGCCTGTTCGTCGTTTCCCAGACTTTGCGAACAGGTGGCCGCCGCTCGACGATCGTCTCTTCTACGTAGAGCCTCATGCCGAGGAACGCTCCGGTCATGCGTATCCGCCCGCCAATTTCCCGGCCTTCGGACCGATCGAACTCGTACGCCATTCGGCCGCCGAGCATCATCATCGAGGGCTGTGACATATGGCTGGCGAGGCGGCGATGATCGTCAAGATAGCCGAAGAGGGCCTCGGCCGACGCCTGGATGCGAACCCTGGAATCGGCCGAGTTCCCGTAGCTCATTTTTCTTCCTCCGAAGCACCTCGGTGATGGCCATGCCCGCCATGTCCGTGGAACAGGTGCATGACAGGGCAAGCCAGCAGAACGAGATACGGCAGGAACCCAAGGGCATGGCCCCAATGCTCCCGAAGGACGAAGAACAGGACGATGACGACCAAAGATGCGGCCATCAATGTCCAGGTCCGTGACGAAGTCATATTTTGACGCTCCTCAACCGAAGGGAATTGCCGATGACGCTCACCGAAGACAGAGCCATGGCCGCCGCTGCAATGATGGGTGACAGAAGGAGGCCTAAGGCCGGATAGAGGACCCCGGCGGCTACCGGAACACCCAAGGCATTGTAGATGAATGCGAAGAACAGGTTCTGGCGGATGTTCGACATTGTCGCGTGGCTGAGTTGTCGTGCTCGCACGATGCCCTGGAGATCGCCTTTAAGGAGCGTCACTCCCGCACTTTCGATTGCCACGTCTGTCCCGGTACCCATCGCGATGCCGACATCGGCAGCCGCAAGCGCGGGCGCGTCGTTGACCCCATCCCCGGCCATGCCGACGATCCGTCCCTCGCTTCGCAACCGCGTGACTATCTTGCTTTTGTCCTCGGGGAGGACTTCCGCCTCGACTTCGGAAATGCCGAGCCGGCGGGCCACGGCGTGCGCCGTCGTCTTGTTGTCGCCGGTGAGCATCACGACGCGAATTCCGGCGTCGACCAACGCCTTGACTGCGTCCGGCGTCGTTGCCTTGATGGGGTCGGCAATAGCGAAAAGACCCGCGACGTGACCATCCATGGCCATGAAGATGACGGTTGCCCCTTCGTCGCGCAGTTCTTCGGCCTTGTGCGTCATTGAGGATACGTCGATTTGCTCCTCTTCCATTATCCGGTGACTGCCAAGGATGATGGCGCGGCCATCGACTTTGCCCGTGACGCCTTTTCCGACCGGACTGTCGAAATCCTTTGCATTTCCAATCGGAACGTCGCGTTCTCTTGCGGCGTTGACGATCGCAAGCGCAAGCGGGTGTTCGCTGGAGTTTTCCAGTGTCGCGGCAAGGCGGAGCAGTTCGGTCTCGGACACTTGGTCGCTTGGGATGATGGCCGTAACCTTAGGCCGCCCCTCGGTAAGCGTTCCGGTCTTGTCGACAACAAGGGTATCGACCTTCTCGAACCGCTCAAGGGCTTCGGCGTTCTTGATGAGGACGCCAAGGCGCGCGCCGCGTCCCACACCCACCATGATCGACATCGGCGTCGCCAACCCCAATGCGCAGGGGCATGCGATGATGAGCACGGCGACGGCCGCCACTAATCCGTGTGCGAATCGCGGCTCGGGACCGAACAGCATCCAGCTTGCGAAGGATACGATCGCGATGACGATCACGACCGGCACGAACCAGCCCGATACTTCGTCCGCCAGGCGCTGGATGGGCGCTCGGGATCGTTGGGCGTCGGCAACCATCTGGACGATCTGCGAAAGCATCGTGTCCCGGCCGACCTTTCCTGCTTCCATGACGAAGGCCCCGGTCTGGTTCATCGTGCCGCCGATCAGTTTGGAGCCGTCCTCCTTGGTCACCGGCATGGATTCCCCGGTGATCATCGATTCGTCGACTGAACTGCGTCCTTCGACAAGGGTGCCGTCCACGGGAACTTTTTCCCCTGGACGAACCCGCAGCCGGTCTCCGACCGCTACCACATCAAGACCGACGTCTTCCTCCGAGCCGTCCGCATTCACTCTCCGAGCGGTCTTGGGAGCCAGATCGAGCAGGGCGCGGATTGCGCCTCCCGTCTGTTCGCGTGCCCGCAGTTCCAGCACCTGTCCCAGCAGGACGAGAACCGTGATGACGGCTGCGGCCTCGAAGTAGACGGCGACGGAGCCTTCGGCAGAACGGAACGTGGCGGGGAAGGTGCCCGGAAACACCGTGGCGACGACGCTGTAAATCCAGGCGACGCCAGTGCCCATCGCGATCAACGTGAACATGTTGAGGTGTCGCGTCACCAGAGACTGCCAGCCCCTCTGGAAGAAAGGCCAGCCCGCCCAGAGAACGACCGGCGTCGCCAGCACCATTTGCAGCCAGTTCGATGTCTGCGAACCCAGCAGCATGTGCAGGTTTGTCAGATGGCCTCCCATTTCCAAGGCGAGAACCGGGAGGGAGAGTACGAGACCGATCCAAAAGCGGCGTTGCATGTCTCGATATTCTTCACTGGGTCCCGCCTCTGCGGTGGCGACCACCGGCTCTAGGGTCATGCCGCAAATGGGGCAGTTGCCTGGTCCGATTTGCCTGATCTGTGGATGCATCGGGCAGGTGTAGATCGTACCTTCGGGCACGTCCTGCGCCGGTTGCGTGCTGGGCTGCTCGGAGCCTGGTTGTTGTCCGTGGCGATGGTGGCCGTGATGTCCATCTCCGGCCCGTTCGTGCCCGTGCTTGTGAAGTTCGTGTTCCATGCTCATCTCCGGCCTAGATTGCGTCGTCATAGGTGACGAACGACATCATGCCGGTCGCCATGTGGTAGAGGTGATGGCAGTGGAAGGGCCAACGGCCGGAGTTCGACGCGTCGAATTGAATGGCGACTTCCGCCATTGGTGGCACGAGCACCGTGTCGCGGACCGCTCCGTTGATCCGCTTGCCATTGACGCGCAAGACCTGAAAGTGATGTCCATGCAGGTGCATCGGATGCGCCATCATCGACATGTTCCGCATCACCAATTCCACGCGGTTCCCTGTCGTTACCTTCATAGGCCCGTCCGCACTCCCGATTTCCCAGACATAGGAAGCCATGTCTCCGCTTAGGGTCAGTGAATACGTCCGATCCGGGGCGCGTTGGGCTAGCGGCTGTGCGGCTCGCAGCGTTTCCTCCAATGAAAGATCGAGCACCGGGCCGCTGTCCGCTGTGATCGCGCTCACCTTTGAAACGTTGGCGTCCGCGGTGGCCAGGATGACGCCCGTCTGTTCCTTTGCGCCCTCACGCAGGGCGAGAATGGGGAATGCACCGGAACCTGGCGGAAGGTGCAGGCGAATGTCTAGCCTCTGTCCCATCGAAATCGGAAAGCGACCTCCGGCTACCGGCACCACATCATTTCCATCGACTGCGATCAGATCGCCGGAAAGGGTGCCGGTGTCGATGGTGAAGGCGGTCGCCGTCGCCCCGTTGATGATGCGAAGGCGAACGCGCCCTCCTTTCTCGACGGTGACGACTTCGGGATCATCCAGGGTACGGTCGTTGGCGAGGTAGGCGTCGTATTCGATGTCGTTCAGGTCCATGGCTGGCATGCCCTGCATCGCCATGCCCGACATGTGCTGCGGATGCATTCCCTCTATGCCTTGCATCCTAGTCCTCATATGACCGGCGGCCCCACCGTGCCCCATGTCATCGGTAGCGCCGGGTGCCTTCAGTCCGGCCAGCAATTCCTCCGGGGTCTTGAAGGAAAAGTCATGGAGCAGGATGACGACTTCCTGTTCGTCACGCGCTAAATCGGCCGCGGTCCGTACGATCAGCGGGGCCGCCAGGAGCGTTTGTTCCTGAAGGGTATGCGCGTGCATCCAGTGCGTCCCCCCTTGGCCAACCGGAAAGAGGTAGTGACGGCTTTCGCCCGAATTCAGCAATTTGGCTGGATTGTCGGGAACCCCATCCATGCCCCATGGGGGCGTCAATCCATGCCAATGGATCAGCGTATCTTCTTTCGTTTGGTTCAACAGGTTGACATTGAAATCGCCTCCCGCGTTGAGGACCACTCCCGGCTTTCCATCCGCCGTACCAAGTCCAAATACGGTTGCGGCTTTGCCGTTCACCTCGAGGACGCGCTTCGAGATGGACAGATCGGTTGTTCCGTTGGTCGCTGCCAAGGCATTGCTTACCCAAGCATTTTTAATGACTGACGCGGACGCTGCGCCAATGGCCAGCGTCTTCATGAATTGTCGGCGGTACATATTGGTATCTCTCGATCCGGGGTCGGAACTCCGACCTGCTGAAATGTCGGCCCACGTCGGGCCGGGTACATCAAAACAGGGTGGATCGAGGTGGCTCGAAGACGGCAGGGGTGTCCTGGCCTGTCATACTGGCGAGCACTACGGGAAAATACGAGGGATCAATATAATCACTCCACGCCACGAGGGCGGGCGACGGAATGCTCGCGACACAAACAACACACGCGTTGGCGCAGCAAAGCTTGTCCTTCAATGCCTTGTCATGGTGGTCATCGGAGGTCGTCAGCGGCCCGTGAGTGGTCGAAACGGAAACTTTCGCGGTATGGCAATCAAGTGGCATTGCCTGCGCATGCGCATTGAGGAGCAGGCTCGCAAAAACTGCAGCCAAGATGAACTTCAACAATGTAGCGAACCCGTTGCGAACTGCCATTTTCTCAGCTCAATGTCGCCGTTTACAGCACGATAGCCGCTTTCCTCATGTACGCCTTGATCTTCATCAATATAAACCCAGGACGCTTATCAGGATATGGAGCAGTAAATTGCGGTCGGGAGTCTTCATTTCAGCCTTTGCCGCGATCACCCTATTCGCGTTTCAGGCCACTGGACAGTCAATCCCGGATGTGGTGGCGCAGCGTCAGCAAGACATGAAAGCCATGGCGGCGGCCGCGAAAACAATTGCGACCATGTTCAAATCACCAGACACCTATTCACCCACGGCCTTCAGGGATGCCGCAGAGGCGATCGAGCGTCACTCAGGTAGGAGACTCGTCGCCGACTTCGCTACGGTAACATCCGTTAAGGGTTCGGAGGCAAACGAGCTGATCGCAGCCGAACGGGAACGGTTCGCGCAACTATCAAACGACCTCCAAAAATATGCCGAGGCAGTGGCCGACGCAGCCGCCGACAGTTCGGGCTCCATGCCGGCTGAGATGCGAATGCGGTTAGGCGAACAGGTAAGTGGCGGGCCACTCGCAAAGCGCCCTCAGAATGAACCCAACGGAGCCGCGATGTCGGCCGAACACACGTTCCATATGATGCTCGAGACGTGCACCTCATGCCATGCCCGATATCGGCTTAGAGATTGACGAGCTAAGGCAGCGGCCGGCAGCGATGCTTGATCAATATCGCCGTTAGTGTAACCTCTGATCATCCTATCTGAAACACGCTAGAAACACGCGCCGCAGCCTGCGGCGCGTGTTTATGCTGCGTATTTAAGCGACATGGCCGCAGCATGACTTCTTGAAGGCGGCCCCATAGCCGGCGTCTTCGATAGCGGCGATGAAGGCTTCCGCTTCGATCGTGGATTCAATGGATGCGGTCTTTGCCTTGAGATCGACTGCAATCTTGGCCCCGGGATCGACTGATCTTACTGCTTTCTCGACCGCGCCCACACAGTGGCCACAGGTCATATCCGGAACATTGAGATGGATCATTGGAGGTCTCCGATTGGTTTCATCTGAGTGAAGATGGGGCTTCCAACAATGGGAAGGTCAATAGCGTGGGGCCCGAATTTTTTGACTACCTATGCGCAATGTTGCTGGGACGATTCCAATGTCCCACGCGTCCTCCCAGGGCTTAACTCGACCATGACCGGCCTGACCGGATTTTCCACAGGACAGGCGCAATCATTGTCGTTTTTGCCGAGTATGGCTTTCAAGGTCTCGACGTTAACCGCGGGGAGGGGCATTGACAGTGGAATAATATCCGTTATTCTGGATACATGGATAGCAATACAGCAATAGCGGCACTCGCCGCACTCGCCCAGTCCACCAGGCTTGAGACATTTCGGCTTCTTGTGCGGCGCGAGCCCGATGGCGTGCCTGCCGGCGAGCTCGCCCGTCTCCTCGATGTGCCGCAGAACACCATGTCCGCTCATCTCGCGACCCTGTCGCGTGCGGGACTGGTGTCGAGTGAACGGCAGAGTCGTTCGATCATCTACCGGGCTGACCTCCAAGGACTCCGCGATCTGACCCTCTTCCTGCTGAAAGACTGCTGCGGCGGCTCGGCCGAACTCTGTGCGCCGCTGATCGCCGAACTTACACCCTGCTGTGCTCCCGAGGTGAAGCCGTCATGACCGAGACCAGGTTGGAGCCAGTCCCGGGGAGCGATGCCGGACTGAAGCTGGCGTTGGCGATTTCCGGTCTTGCGACCGAAGACCTCGAAGACCCGGGACGCTCGTTCTTCAGGGCGGTTTCGCCCGATGGTATCACCGTTGGTTATGCAGGCATTGAGATGTGCGGCGACGCGGTCCTCCTCAGGTCGATGGTCATCTTGCCCGAGCACAGGGGCAAGACATTGGGAAGATCACTGACCACGGAAACCCTGAAAACCGTCAAGCAAAGCTCGGCGGTCTTCCTGGCGACGACGACGGCCGCTCAGTTCTTCGAAAACCTCGGTTTCGATGTAGTCGAGCGCGCCGATGTGCCGCCTGCCGTTCTCGCGACCCGCCAGCTTTCGGGCATCTGCCCGGCGTCGGCCACGATCATGAAACTCAATAGACCTCCGACCTAACCACGGACAACGACCATGACCGACAAGACCTACAACGTGCTCTTCTTGTGCACGGGCAATTCCGCTCGTTCTATTCTCGCCGAATCCATCCTCAACAAGGAAGGCGGCGGACGGTTCAGGGCCTTCTCCGCAGGCAGCCAGCCCAAGGGTGAAGTCAATCCGCATGCCCTGAACGAACTCGAAGCGCTCGGCTATCCGGCCGAGGGCTTCACATCGAAGAGCTGGGACGTCTTTGCCCAACCCGGCGCACCCGAAATGGATTTCATCTTCACCGTCTGTGATAGCGCGCACGGCGAGGCCTGCCCGGTATGGATCGGACATCCGATGACCGCGCATTGGGGTGTCGAAGACCCGGCTGCGGTTGTCGATTCCGAGGTCGAAATCCAGCGCGCCTTCGCGCAGGCCGCCCGCTTCCTCAAGAACCGCATCATGGCCTTCATCAATCTGCCTCTGGCCTCCATCGACCGCCTGGCGCTCGAGCAGCACTTCCGTCAGATCGGTTCGCTCGAAGGTGCGTCCGTCAACTCCGCAAAGGCCGAGTAGGATGTCCACTTTCGAACGCTATCTGACCATATGGGTGTTCCTCTGCATCGTCGTCGGCGTGGCGCTCGGCCACCTGATGCCCGGTGTATTCCAGGTCATCGGCGCGGCAGAGATCGCGAAGGTGAACTTGCCTGTCGCCATCCTGATCTGGCTGATGATCATCCCGATGCTCCTCAGGATCGACTTCCGCTCATTGGCGCAGGTGAGCACGTACTGGCGCGGCATCGGCGTGACCCTGTTCATCAATTGGGCCATCAAGCCGTTCTCCATGGCGCTGCTCGGATGGCTGTTTATCGGATTGCTGTTCCGTCCTTATCTGCCGGCCGATCAGATCGACTCCTATATCGCAGGCCTGATCATCCTTGCGGCAGCACCCTGTACTGCAATGGTGTTCGTCTGGAGCAACCTGACCCGCGGCGAGCCGCTGTTCACGCTATCCCAGGTCGCGCTCAACGATGCGATCATGGTCGTCGCCTTCGCGCCAATCGTCGGTCTGCTGCTCGGGCTGTCGGCCATCACCGTACCCTGGGACACGCTCGTTTTGTCGGTTGTCCTCTATATCGTGGTCCCCGTCATCATCGCGCAGGTCCTGAGAGCGCGTCTGACCGCCGACGGCACAACGAGACCGCTGGACGCCATGCTGGCGAAGCTGCAGCCGCTTTCGCTTGTCGCCCTGCTGGCAACGCTCGTTCTCCTGTTTGGCTTCCAGGGCGAGCAGATCATCGCGCAGCCGACCATCATCGCGCTACTTGCCGTTCCCATCCTGATTCAAGTCTATTTAAACTCGGGGCTGGCCTATCTCCTGAACCGGATGTCGGGCGAGCGCCATTGCGTCGCGGGACCTTCGGCGCTGATCGGGGCCAGCAACTTCTTCGAACTCGCGGTTGCCGCCGCCATCAGTTTGTTCGGCTTCCAGTCCGGCGCAGCACTGGCGACCGTCGTCGGCGTGCTTATCGAGGTTCCCGTGATGCTCACGGTCGTCTGGGCCGTGAACCGCACCAAGGGCTGGTACGAGGCGGCACCCGCCGTCTCCCGGAACACCATTACCGAAAGGACATGACAATGGACGTCACCATCTATCATAACCCCGCTTGCGGCACGTCCCGCAACACGCTGGAGATGATCCGCGCAGCCGGGATCGAACCGACCGTGATCGAGTATCTCCAGTCCCCGCCGTCGCACGACGAGCTTACCAGGATGATCTCCGATGCTGGGCTGACCGTCCGCCAGGCGATCCGCGAGAAGGGCACGCCTTACGCGGAGCTGGGTCTCCACGATCCGAAGCTGACGGACGACCAGTTGCTCGACGCCATGCTGAAGGACCCGATCCTCATCAACCGTCCGTTCGTCGTCACGCCGCTCGGCACCAGGCTTGCCCGGCCATCGGAGGTCGTGCTCGACATTCTGCCCAATGCCTTCAAGAAGGCCTTCTTCAAGGAGGATGGCGAGCAGGTCCTCGATCAGGAGGGAAAGCGCGTTGTCTGAGACCTTCCCCGCCTTGCAGGAGCGGCATCTTCGCCAATCTGACCTCGAAGCGTTGCGTCCAGCCTTTTCGACGCACAAGCCGCGTATCTTGATCCTCTATGGCTCGCTTCGGGAGGTGTCCTACAGCCGGCTGCTCGCGCACGAAGCCAGACGTCTTCTCGAGCGTTTGGGGTGCGAGGTGCGGATGTTCGATCCGAGAGGGTTGCCGCTGCCCGACGAGGCCCCGGTCAGCCATCCGAAAGTGCAGGAGCTGCGCGATCTGTCGCAATGGTCGGAAGGTCAGGTGTGGGTCAGCCCCGAGCGCCACGGTGCCATGACGGGCATCATGAAGGCCCAGATCGACTGGATTCCCCTGTCGCTCGGGTCGATCCGGCCGACACAAGGCAAGACGCTGGCGATCATGGAAGTCTCCGGTGGCAGCCAGTCCTTCAACGCTCTGAACCAGATGCGTGTCCTCGGTCGCTGGATGCGGATGATCACGATTCCGAACCAGTCGTCCGTCGCCAAGGCCTACCAGGAGTTCGACGCCGACGGCAGGATGAAGCCGTCGTCCTACTACGATCGCGTTGTCGACGTCTGTGAGGAGCTGGTGAAGTTCACGTTGCTGACACGGGACGCCTCGGCCCACCTGACAGACCGCTATAGCGAGCGGAAGGAACACGCGGCAGAACTAGAGAAGCGGGTGTCGTTGAGGTCGATTTAGTCACTCCTCGACCGCCGAGAATTGCTAGGCAGTACCAAGGCCGGCCGCAATGTAGCAATTGCGGTCATCCAGGATCAAAGGCCGTTGAACCTTCGACACGCGAACCCGGCGGTGGCGATCGCGAACACCACCCATAAAACACGATCCCCGGCTGTTCCCATTTGAAAAGCCGGCCCCACGCGTCATGACGCAAAACCTTTGCAGGAGGCTATAATTCCAATAGGCTTTTCAGCCATGCGTGACGCGCGTCGCATGGTAACATTCGTCTCAGAGGCCACGCAAAATATGGTGATACAGCTTCAATCAACCCTCACCTGTCCGAATTGTGGCCATCAGGCAATGGAAATGATGCCCATCGACGCCTGCCAGTTCTTCTATGAATGCAACGGATGCGGCACGATGCTCCGGCCAAAATCCGGGGACTGCTGCGTCTTCTGTTCCTATGGTGACGTACCTTGCCCACCAATTCAGGAGGCCAAACATAACAAAGGAGCCGCAAGCTGTTGCGTCGGTTCCTAACTGAGGGTGTGAGGTAAAGCTGACGTCCGTATCGGATTGTGCCGGCGCATTCCGGACGAAGGACATGTGCCCGCGCTGATCCCTAACGGACGCCGAGGAGGTCCACGATGAGCGAAGACGCCTTCAACATTTCGATCCGCAAGTTCCTGAAGGAGGTCGGTGTCACCTCGCAGCGCAAGATCGAGGAGGCGGTGCGCGAGGGGCAGTTCGGCGGCAAGAAGCTGAAGGTGCGCATGACGCTGACGGCGGAGGGCTCCGGTCTCAACCACGTGGTGAACGGTGAGATCGAACTTCCATAGGTCGGGCGAAGCGATAGATCGATTGGCTCAGCACTGTGTACTGAGTTACTCAGTCCTCGTAGGGCTCCGTGTAGATACAGCCACTGCGATAAACGCAGCGATACCAAGCGTGCCAAGCAGAGCATTGACGAACAGAGCCATGGCGATGCCGAGATTTTCCATCGCCGTGGCGAATACGAAGGGGGCAGCGGCACCAACTGCCAGTCTCGCCGCTGCCATCTTGCCCGTGATCGCGCCATAGCCAGCGGACCCGAAGAGGTAGAGCGGCAGGCTCCCCTGAGCGATGCTGTTGATCCCCGACCCAAGGCCAAGACAGACGGCGAAAGCCACAGCACCTGGCAACCAATCACCCGAGAGCCCGAGCATCACCGCACCGGCGACCATGAGCGCCGCAGAGACAATCGCCAGCGCCGGCGGCGACAGGCTCTTTCCGAAGATCATGTTGATCAGGCGGCTCATGACCTGCGCCGGACCGAACAGGGAACCGATCACCACCGCTGCACTGCCAAGTCCGATCGCGCCGAGCATTGGCACCATGTGGGCAAGGATCGCGGCCAGAGTGAAGCCCGAAAGCGAGAAGGCAAAGGAGACCAACAGCATGCCGCGGCGGCGGGCCTGCGGGTCAAGAGCGCCGACGATCACCTCGCGGGTTCTTGTCCCGTTCGTCGTGGAACCCAGCCTTCCGGCACGCATGATCCCGTAGTGCAGCGGCATGCAGACGAGAAGATTCAGGGCGGCGAACACCAGATAGATTTCGCGCCAGGATAGGTATCCGGTCAGTGTCGCGGCGATCGGCCAGAAGATGGTGGAAGCAAAGCCGCCTATGAGTGTCAGATAGGTGATGCTGCGTGACGCCGTCCGAGGTTCGCTTTCGACCAGCGTGGCGAAGGCAGCCTGATACTGAACCATCCCGGAGGAGACCTCCAGCAGGACGATTGCAAGGGCGAAGAGCGATACGGACGGCGACCATGCACACAGCGCCAGGGTGAGCGCGGCAAGGGCCGATCCCAGCGTCATCACGGTGGCCGCTCCGAGCCTGTCCATGTGCCTGCCGATAAACGGAGCAGACAGGCCGCCGACAAACAGCGAGACCGAGAAGACGGCGAAGACCCGCTCCAGGCTGATGCCGAGGTCGTTGGCCATTCCGGGGGCGAGGATGCTGAAGGAGTAGTAGAGAGTGCCGTAGCCGATGATCTGCGTGACACCGAGAGCGGAGACGATGCCCGCCGGAACCTTGGTCGTATGCAATGACGTATTCCTCGACGGCCTATACTTCGCTCGGGCAGCAACCTGTGGATCGCTCGACCGAGCCGCGGATGCCAGGATGTCCCGCGCAGCAGTCTTCCATCAGGAAAGTCACCAGATCAGCCAGCGTGTCATAACTTGCGCTGTAGACGATTGAGCGCGACTCTCGGCGCTGGGCGATGAGACCGGAGCGCTCGAGTTCCTTTAGGTGGAACGAGACGTTTGATGGAGAGACGCCCATGCGTTCCGCAATCGCGCCCGCGGCCAGACCCTCAGGGCCGGCGACGACCAGGGTCCTCACGATGGAGAGGCGGGTCTCCTGCGAAAGCGCGGCGAAGGAAGCGAGGGCTTGACGATCATCCATATTTCAATAATCCTTGAATCATTGAATCTGAGGATAAACGCAAATGAGCATGACCGACAATAGTCATTCTGGCAGAACCGACATCTCGCTCGGAGAGTTGCTCGACAGGACCGCGGAAACACCGGAACTACCATTGGTCTTCCTGTACGACGGCAAGCCCGTGAAGCCTGGTTATCACGTGACCGAGGTCAAGGCTGGCCAGTTCTCCGCGCTCGACTGCGGAGCAAATCCGGAAGCCTGGTCGGAAATCTTCGTGCAGCTATGGGATGTCGACGAGGGTGAGCGGACCCATATGACGGCCGGGAAATTTTCGGCCATCGTCCGGAAGGTCTCCGAACACGTCCGTCTCGATGGTTCTGCCAAGCTGACCTTCGAAGTGAGCGATGGCGTCCGCCCCATGCAGTTGTTCTGCGCGAACGATCCGATTGCGGAAGACGGCGCTTTCCACGTGACGTTGACGCCGCGTCCCGCGAGCTGCAAGCCTCGGGACCGCTGGCTGGCCGAGAAAGCCGCTAAGGAAGCTTCCTGTTGCGGCACATCCGCCTCCAAGTGCTGTGGCTGAGGTGGGCACGAGCAGTTTCCCCAAGCCGATGCCTAACCTACTCCGCGGCACGACCCCGCCGAGTGCGTCCGTCGGTCGCAACTTTCCGTGACGGGCTTCCAATGAGCGCCGCCCTGTGCCAGCATATGAGCATGTTCTACCTTGTCGTGCTCCGGCGTATCATGTTCGCGCTTGCATTGCTCGGGATCGTTGTCGGTCCCGTGAGCGCGAGCACGTCTGCCAGCGCCATGGCGGCGGCTTCGTCCGACATGCAAACGGCAGCCATGCCGGACATGGACATGGCCAGCGCCGATGAAATGCCGTGCTGCCCAGATGAACAGCCTGCCCCGCAAAAGAAGGCCTGCGGACCCACGTGCCCCCTGGCGTTGTTGTGTTCCACGACGATCTTGGCACAGAAGGACAACAGCGTAGGTTGGCGGGTCGACCTGACGTTGCTGGCTCTGTCCCATGACCTCCTTCAGGAAGGCCATCTGCCTTCTGCGATCGTCGAACCGCCCGCGCGACCTCCCAAAGCCTGATCTCACTCTTTGTTAAACCGGACAGCCGCTTTCCAGACGGAACGCGTCCTTCCGACCGTAGCTATTTCATGGACCCGGCCCGCAGCGCCGGTCCTGGGTGAGATTCATATGACCACATGCTTTTTTTCTCCGAGGGCGACCCTCGGCGCGGTTGCCATCATTTTGGCTGCAACCACCACTTCGTTCGCCGCCGCAACTGACTACGAGTTCCAACTCGTCCAGTCAGAAGTCCCGCACGGTCCCGAGGCGACCGTCGCGGTGCGCCTGATCGACAAGAGGACGTCAAAACCTGTGCCGGACGCGATCATCTTCAGCACGAGGATGGATATGGCACCGGAGGGAATGGAGGCGATGACCACCCCGGTCGAAGCCCTGCCGCCAACGGAAGCCGGCATCTATTCGTTCAAGACCAACCTCAGCATGGAGGGCGGCTGGCGCTTCAAGCTGGCGGCCAAGGTCCAGGGCGAGACCGACACGGTCCAGGGCGAACTGGTTCTGCAGGCACAGCCGTGACAACGTTCAGATTTCTGCTCTTCGTCAGCTCCCTCGCCATCGCCGGCGGGGGAGGGTACGCGGCTGGCATACGTGGCCTTGCCCCGGAACTCAGCGCATATTTCTCCGAGCCGGCGCTCGGGGAGACTGTCGTGGCTCGTCCCGTTCCGACGGGCGAGGTCATATACTACCAGCATCCGGACGGGCTGCCAGAGTATTCCGCCAAGCCGAAAAGGACGTCGGACGGCCGACCTTTCCGGGCAGTGCGGCAAAGCGAAGACGTGAGCTTCGAGCCCGTGAAGGCCACCGCCGAGCACTCCAATGCCGCAGGAGGGTCCAGCGACGGCCGCAAGATACTTTACTACCGGAACCCCATGGGCCTTCCCGACACCTCGAAGGTGCCGAAGAAGGACTCGATGGGCATGGACTATATCCCGGTTTACGAAGGCGAAGAGGCGAACAGTTCCGTCGTGAAAGTCTCTCTGGGTAGGTTGCAGCGTACGGGGGTGAAGACCGCCACGGCGGAGCGTACCGTGATTGCCCGTGCGGTGCGGGTGCCAGGGACAATCGCCATCGACGAGCGGCTGATCCGGATCGTCTCGATGCGCACGGACTCCTTCGTCGAAGACGTCGCGAACGTCACTACGGGCGACGTTGTAAGGAAGGGGGATGACCTCTTCCATTTCTATTCCAAGGATGTCGCGAAGGCGGGCGCGGAATACGCCACCGAACTGCGGGGCGGCGGCAAGCCGGGACTGGACGTCGGCGGCGCGCTGCAACTGCGTAACCTCGGGGTGCAGGAAGAGGCGATCAGTTCGATCGCCAAGGACCGCGCGGTGCCTCGGAGCATTCCCTATCTGTCGCCAAGCGGCGGCGTGGTTCTCGAGCGCAACGCGACGACAGGCATGATGGCGGAGGCGGGCGACGTCCTGTTTCGAATCGCCGACATGTCGAAGGTATGGGTGATTGCGGACGTGCCCGAATTCGACGCCGCGGCCATTCGCAAGGGCGCGCATGCAATGGTCAAGGTACGGAACCTGCCTGGCAAGACTTTCGAAGGCACGGTCAATTTGATCTACCCCGAACTTCAGTCGCAGACGCGGACGGCGAAGGTGCGGATCGAGCTTTCCAACACCGACGGCCTGCTTCTGGCGAACATGTACGCGGAAGTTGAGATCACCTCGGGCGACGCCACCCCGGTCGTCGCGGTGCCCAACAGCGCCATCATCGACACGGGCGACCGACAGGTGGTGTTCGTCGACAAGGGCGAGGGCCGTTTCGAACCGCGCGACGTCGCGCTCGGAGCGCGGGACGACGACCGGACGGAGATCACGAAGGGGATCGATGCGGGAGAGAAGATCGTCGTCTCCGGGAACTTCCTGCTCGACGCCGAAAGCAACCTCAATGCGGCGCTGAACGCGCTCACTGCGAACGAGGTGCAACCATGATCTCGAACATCATCGCCTGGTCCGCCCGCAATCTCGTGCTTATCATGGTCGGAGCCGCGCTCTCGATCGCCGCGGGTATATACTCGCTGCGATCGCTTTCACTCGATGCCATTCCCGATCTCTCGGACGTGCAGGTCATCGTCTTCACCGACTATCCCGGCCAGGCACCCCAGGTGGTCGAAGACCAGGTCACTTATCCGCTAACGACGTCGATGCTGACGGTTCCAAGATCGAAGGTCGTGCGCGGCTTCTCCTTCTTCGGCGTCTCCTTCGTCTACGTCATCTTCGAGGACGGGACCGATCCCTATTGGGCAAGAAGTCGGGTACTCGAATTCCTCAACGCCGCCTCAAGCCGACTTCCCGAGGGCGTCTCGCCTAGCCTCGGCCCGGACGCGACCGGCGTCGGCTGGGTCTACCAATACGCCCTTGTCGCCAAGGAGCTGTCGCTCGCCGAACTGCGGTCGCTGCAGGACTGGGTCGTCCGCTTTGCCGCCTCGAAGTCGGAGGGCGTGGCCGAGGTCGCGAGTGTCGGCGGGTTCGTCAAGCAGTACTCGGTCGTCGTGGACCCGGCGCGCCTGCGCGCCCAAGACGTGACCCTGAAACAGATCGCCGACGTGATTCGGGCCAGCAACCGCGACGTCGGCGGGCGGACCGTCGAGATTTCGGAATTCGAGTTCATGGTCCGCGGCCGGGGCTATCTGCAAGGCATCAAGGACATCGAGAACATCGTGCTGATGACCGAAGGCGGAGCGCCGCTACGCCTCGGCGACGTGGCGCTGGTGGAAACTGTTCCCGACGAGCGCCGCGGCATCACCGAGTTGAACGGCGAGGGCGAGGTCGCAAGCGGCATCGTGCTGCAGCGGGTCGGCGAAAACGCCCTCAACGTCATCGACAGCACCAAGAAGAGTCTGGCGGCGATCAAGGACAGCCTACCGGCTGGCACCGAGATCGTTCCCGTCTACGACCGTTCGGAGCTGATCAAGGCCGCGATCGAAACGCTCAAGGGAACGCTGGTCGAGGAGTCGATCATCGTCGCCCTGGTGACGATCGCCTTCCTCCTGCATGTGAGGAGCGCGCTCGTTGCCATCATCATGCTGCCTATCGGTATCTTGATCTCCTTCATCGCGATGCGGGCGCTCGGCATCGGGGCGAACATCATGAGTCTCGGAGGCATCGCGATCGCCATCGGCGCGATGATAGACGCCGCCATCGTGATGATCGAGAACGCCCACAAACATTTGGAGCGCGCCCCGCCGGACAAGCCGCGAACCGAGATACTGATCAAGGCGGCGAGCGAGGTCGGACCGGCGCTGTTCTTCAGTCTGCTGATCATCACCGTGTCATTCCTGCCGATCTTCACCTTGGAATCGCAGGAAGGCCGTCTCTTCGGACCGCTCGCCTTCACCAAGACCTTTGCTATGGCGGCAGCCGCCCTGCTGTCGGTTACCCTCGTTCCGGCGCTGATGGTGGTATTCGTACGTGGGAGGATCGTTCCGGAGCACAGAAACCCGCTCAACCGTTTCCTGATCTGGATTTATCGTCCAGTCATTTCCGGGGTGCTTCGGGAGAAGACGCTGACGATCCTGCTCGCCGTGGCAGCCTTGGCGGTAACGGTCTGGCCCGCCCGCCAGATCGGCAGCGAATTCATGCCCACCCTCAACGAAGGCACGCTGATGTACATGCCGACGACCTTGCCCGGCCTTTCGGTGACGAAGGCAGCCGATTTGATGCAGACCCAGGACCGCATTATCAAGTCCTTCCCGGAGGTCGAAACGGTCTTCGGCAAGGCGGGCAGGGCGCTGACCGCGACCGATCCGGCTCCGACGGAGATGTTCGAGACGATCATCACGCTGAAGCCGAAATCCGAATGGCGGCCAGGCGTGACCATCGACGGCCTGAAGCAGGAAATGGACGCGGCGCTGCAGTTTCCCGGCGTGTCTAACGCCTGGACGATGCCGATCCGAGCCCGCATCGATATGCTGTCGACAGGCATCAGGACACCCGTCGGGGTAAAGGTATTTGGGACGGACCTCAAGGAGATGGAGCGGATCGCCCGCGATGTCGAGACTGTCCTGAAGACCATCTCCGGCACATCGAGCGCTTACGCGGAACGGGTGATCGGCGGCTACTATCTGGACATTGTTCCTGACCGCATAGCGCTCGGGCGCTACGGCCTAAGCGTCGACGACGTTCAGGACGTTGTCGGCACGGCTTTGGGTTCCGAGGTGGTGACGTCGACGGTTGAGGGTCGCGAGCGGTATGGCGTGGCGGTGCGATACCCCCGTGCCTTCCGCAGCGATCCCCAAACGATAGCCCGTGACGTCCAGGTTGCCCTGCCTGGCGGCGGGACGGTACCATTGGGAGAGGTCGCCGAGGTTAAGTTGACGCGCGGTGCCACGACGATCCGCACCGAGAACGGCCAGCTTGCCGTCTACGTATTCGTCGATATCGCTGGTCGCGATCTCGGTGGCTATGTCGCGGAAGCGCGGCAGGCGGTCGCCGGTAGCGTGAACATGCCGCCGGGGTACTCGGTCGCCTGGAGCGGCCAGTACGAATATCTCGAACGGGCGAAAGCGCGTCTGGCGATCGTGGTGCCGTTGACGCTCGCGCTGATCTTTCTGCTGCTCTACCTGAACTTCAAGGCGCTTACCGAAACGCTGATCGTTATGCTGTCGCTGCCCTTCGCCCTCGTCGGGGGTATTTGGCTGATGTGGTGGCTTGGATTCAATGCCTCGGTTGCCGTCGTGGTGGGTTTCATTGCTCTCGCAGGCGTCGCCGCCGAGACCGGCGTCATCATGCTCATCTACCTTGATCAGGCGCTCAGGGAACGTCAGGTAGAATGCGCAGCGGAGGGGCGTAATTTTACCCGTTCCGACCTCAACCATGCGATAATTGTGGGAGCGGTAGAACGGGTGCGCCCGAAGATGATGACGGTCGTCGCAATCATGGCAGGCCTTTTGCCGATCCTTTGGAGCACTGGCACCGGGTCTGAGATTATGCAGCGTATCGCCGTACCCATGATCGGAGGAATGGCGTCCTCCACCATCCTTACCCTTGTCGTCATTCCCGCTGTTTATGCGGTCGTCAAAGGCTGGCAACTGTTGCCAAGAAGCGAGCTGGACCTCGCCGTTGGACCAGCGTCGCCGTCAATCTTTCAGGAGAGATAAAGATGAAGAGAAGAGACTTTCTGCTTTGCGGCGCTGCCTTGAGCTCAGGGCTCATGGTCCGACCCGCCTTCGCGACAGGTGAAAGCATGGTCGTGTACAAGGACCCGAACTGTGGTTGCTGCCATGAATGGACAAGCGCCATGAAGAACGCAGGCTTCTCCGTTGTCTCCCATGACCTTGACGATCTCGAACCGATCAAGAAGCGCTTCGCCATACCTGCAGACATGCAAGGGTGCCACACCGCGAGCTTGGCGGGCTATTTCATTGAGGGCCATGTTCCGCTGGACGCCATAACCAGGCTGCTTGCCGAGCGTCCGAATATCGCCGGGCTGGCCGTTCCCGGGATGCCATCCGGCTCCCTGGGTATGGGCGACGATCCAGGCGCGTCTTACGACGTGTTCGCGGTTGCCAAGGATGGTGCCATCGGTGTGTACCAGTCGGTGCGCCCGAGGCCGTAACCTGCGAATTTCCGACGGTTATCCAGACGCCTCCGAACACCCGTCCAAGCTTACACAATATTGGATGGGTGTTGGAGTCGCTGCTGCCGTCGCAAGGCAGAGAGCAGCAGAAGGGGCTTATGGACAGGCAGGTCGAGGGCGAGTAGGCTGCTACCGCGAGTGGTGGAGTTTGCCGGCGATGCCCGATAAGAAGAGGGAAGAAGGATCACCGAACCCTAGCAAAGCCTCGTTCGGCTCGGGGTTAGGTTCGGACTTTAAACCGCTCGGCAAGCGCATTTTGATAGGGCCGCGCCAGAATCAACGAAAGCTCGTTGCGCGAATTCGCGGCGATCTCCGGGACCCGAATTCCAATAAACCGTAATCCTTACGTGGCGTAGGCTCACGTCGATTCCGCGGGGCCGCCGCGGTTTCGACCTGTCTTCGGACCAACGCTGGTGTACTTTCTATTTTCCGAACGCGGATTGTAACGTTTGGGTTGAAGTCTTCTTTTCACGGGAGGTTGGGCGTACTACAATTTGCTAAGTAAATAAGGAATTCGATGTTGATTCGTCAGATGCACGAGTGGAGCAGGGTCGAGGGGGAGCGCCGCATCAGCGAGGTTCTCGAGAGTGCTCGGGCGGGCAATCCGCAGACGATCCAGGACGCCGATGGATCGTTCGAAATCCGGTTCGTGGCTCTTTCCAAGAAGGAAGGTGCAGGAGAGTTTCTTGCGCGGGGCGGTCCAGACAACGAACAGCGGTAAGATGTCCAGGACATCGCGCGGCCTCAATTTCGGCGAAGCCAGTGAAAAACCGCTTTAGCTGATGGGCGAATTTCCATCGGCACAAGCAGACGGTAGCCTGCTGTTCACGCTAGACCCAACTTTGGGTCAGCTCACAACGAGCCAAAGACATCATCAGGCGAAAGATGGACTCCTTGAACTTCGGATGCTGCCATGGCAACCCGGCCCGGATGCGTCAGGCGACCATAGTCGGTGTCGCTTCGCTCGCCCGTGCAGCCATATCGCATCTGGGTATCGCCCACAGCCCATTCGCTGGATTGTAGACGCCCGGCAGCGGAAAGAACCGGTCGATCGTTTCGAAATCTTTCACGTTCAGCGTGGCGATCGGCATGTCGTATACGATCGAAGTCGCAGCGATGAACAGGTCTTGCCCGGGTTTCTTCCTATCGGAGTACTCGTTGACGAACCAAAGGTGCGTTAGCGGCCTGCAGCAAACGAGCTTCGCCAATTGGCGAGCCACCTGAGGCGTCGGCAATGGATATTCGAAATCCATTCCGAGAAGTTCGTCCATCCACAGCCACAGCTCTTCCGCCTTGTCCGGGTTGGATCGACACTTTTCTGCTATCCCCGTTTCGACTTCCAAAAGAGCTGCGAATGGAATGGCAACCCGATGTTGTTGTCTAAGCCACCCGGAGATCGTGGGGTTGGGCCGAACCTTACTAGAATCACTTATTATGTTGGTATCGAGCAGAAAGATATCATCAGCCATGATTGCCAACTTCCGCCAAGGTTTGATGTAAGATCGCCGGTTGTCATTAATTGAGCGTAAATCAGAGTTGTTTTCTGCTGAAACTTGACACGGGGTAGTTGACTCCCTTGAGCATGTTCTCTATATGTTCCTTCCATGACCCAAACCCTTATGTTCCCAATACGAATACGTTGAGCACAGCCGCGCAAAAGCGGAGGTTCCATTCGATTTGTATTGAGGTCATGTATGGCGTCCCTGGATCATCACCAGAAGCTTCGCAGTGTCGGCGAAGCTTCTCAGCCCTCCCGCTTCCCTCGTCCAGTGAAAGGACCGGAACGTCCAACGTTCCGCTCTAAAGTCGTCCGCGACTTAGTTAGCATTCTGGATTTGAACCCCAGCGTTTTGCTGTGGACATGCAATCCGCCCCCGCTGGAAGTCGGGGGGAGGGCATACGTGCCGGACATTCGCATGCAGGACAAGGACGGCGGCTGGTGGATGCTTGATGCATTCGACCGAAGACTTCCCGTCGATGCAGGCGTCATCGCGGACGCTGCCTCTACGACGGCGCATCGGTATCGCATTGTAGATAGGTCGGACATCTACGATGGGTTCCGCTTGCGAAATGCCACCGACCTCTTGCGGTACGCGGGCCACAACGTTCCATTGGGGGACCGGGTTCGGCTGCTCTCCGCTCTGGACGAGAATGGGCCGCTGTCCTTTGCGGACTGCCTCCGTGTCCTTCGCGAGACTCAGCCGGTTGCGGGTCTAGCTTCCCTTATTCTCCAAGGCCTGGTCGAGGTTGAGCTCGACGAGGCGTTGATTGGCCCTGAGACGATGGTGAGACGAATACGCGCCTAAGCCCGCTCGTATTCCATCCCATCGCAATTGAGGCTTGTCATGACTTATTTTCCGGAGCGGGCTAAACCCCCGCTAAACTTGGCTACTGCTGTCGCCACTATGTTGGTTAGAAGCGTCATCCGACCGTTCTTGTCGGCGTCGAATTTTGTCGTCGCAATCAAGCTTCCGAACGCGGCCGACGTTGAACTATATGAAATTGCAACCCGTGAACTGCTTGACGCGGACCGTCTAATTGACGACGACGGAAGGTTCGCCCTGCTAGTCGATGAGGCATCTGACATCACCCAGACCGGTTGGAACCTGGTTTCAAGGTTTCGAGGTGTCCACCGTGCCGTCCTGTTCTACACGGATGAGGGGGAAATCTCGGGTGATCTCGCGCTCATGATTGATCATCGGTCGGAGATCGCGTCACCGGGTGCCACTCACTTCAGGGCCGCCGCTAAGAGGCTTGGCGTGCCAATCACCGAAGACGACGCCGCCTACTTAGCCACGAAACCTCTACGGGATGTTCGCCTGGCAATGCGCCCCGGAAGGTCAGTTAGCCGTCTTGCACGGCAATTGAAGGCGTTGCCAATGAAAGAAGTCGAGGTGCCCACGCGGTCCTACGAGCCGGGCACCGTTTTGCTCGAGCGCATGGAGGGCTATGGGAACGCGAAGGCCTGGGGCCTTCAGTTGGCCGACGACATCAAACGCTGGACTCGTCGTGAGATCGAATGGAGGGACGTCGATCGCGGCATTCTTCTCAGTGGTCCGCCGGGGTCCGGCAAGACAACTTATGCCCGGGCGTTGGCGAACAGCTGCGGAGTTGTGCTTGTCGCCGAATCCGCGGCGTCTTGGCAATCCAAGGGGCACCTGGGCGACATGCTGAAGGCGATGAGGCGCACTTTCCAAGCGGCTCGCGCTGCCAGCCCGGCCATTCTCTTTCTTGACGAGTTCGACAGCTTCGGCCACCGCGGTGTCTTCAACGACAGCTCGAACCACGACTACAAGGTGCAGGTAATCAATGGCCTCCTCGAGTGCCTTGATCCGGGGGACGGGCGAGAGGGGGTTGTTGTGATCGCCGCCACCAACAACGCGAGCGCGATCGATCCGGCTTTCCTACGGCCGGGTCGATTGGAGCGGATCATCGATATCCCGCTGCCGGATGAAGATGCTCGAAAGGCTATTCTGGAGTTTCATCTTCGTGCAGCGTGCCCGTCCGAGCTAGGTCAGTTCGGCAGGAGAACGGAAGGTTGGTCCGGTGCGGACATCGAAAAACTTGCCCGCGACGCACGCCGGGCCGCACGGCACGCCGGAAGGCAGGGGAGGGTCACTGAATCCGATCTGATGGACGTCATGCCTCCGATCGTGAACTTTACCGACGATGAACGTTTCCGGCTCTCGGTTCACGAGATCGGCCACGCTATCGTGGGACACGTCCTCCGTCCCAAAAGCCTGGGCAAGGTATCGATCAACAGCGGCAGACCCGCCAGATCGGGCTGGAACCCTATTGGCGCAACGCAGTTCAACGAACCTCTACCGTCTATGGCAACGGCGAAGCACTTCGAAGACATCATCGCCATCTATCTTGCCGGCATGGCGGCGGAACGCATCATGTTCGGCGACCATTTCACTGGAGCGGGAGGCGATGCGGCGGCCGATCTATCGGTTGCAACCGACTTTGCGACCATGATGGAGAGGAGTTTCGGTTTTGGTGACGCCTTGCTGACCGACATGGGGTCAGGAAGACGACCGCTGGAAAGCCTGCGCCTGAGCGATCCTCAGCTCCGTAGAGCTGTCCGTCGACGATTAGATGTCCAGTACAATCGCGCGAGCGATATTCTCATGACCAAGCGGACCGAGTTGGAAGGCCTCGCAGTCCGTCTAGCCCAACGCCTCGAACTGAGCGCGCAGGATGTTGGGGAGGCTTGCGCGTCCGGTTTGGGGCGGGTTGCACGGAAAGGCCGCGGTCGAGGACGGAGATCGGAGACATGAGGGTTTGGGTCATTTCCGATCTGCATCTCGAGTTCGGTGTCCCGTTCGTGCAGCCAGCTCCGCTGGATGCAGATGTGTTGGTTTGCGCCGGCGACCTGCTGACAAAGGGCGTTGCCCCGAGCATCGAGTGGTTAGCGAACAACATCGGCCCTTCGCTCCCAGTTATCTTTGTCGCCGGAAATCACGAGTTCTACGGAGGTTCCGTTCAAGAGGGCCTGAGAGAAGCCCGAGAGCTCGCCGGCCGTTATCCCAACATCCACCTTCTTGAAAACAACGCGGTGGACATCGAGGGCGTTCGATTCATCGGCGGGACCCTTTGGACGGACTTCCGTATCCTCGGCGGCGACCCCCACCTTGCTATGACTGCTGCCCAATCCGGCATGAACGACTACCGGAAGATCAAATTCGCGAAGATTCCGTATCGGAAGTTCAGACCGATCCACGCCTTTCGCAAATATATGGAAACACGGGCGTTTATAGCGTCAGAGCTGGGGAAGGCACGAGGGCGGAAAACCGTCGTCATCACACATCATGCGCCGTCCATCCGCTCCATTCCAACAGAGTTCCAGGCCGACCTGCTGTCGGCTTGCTATGCCTCCGATCTGGAGAGCCTAATTATCGAACAGCGGCCGGATTTGTGGGTGCATGGTCATGTCCATTACACGAACGACTACATCATCGGAGAGAGCAGAGTGGTTTCAAACCCGCGCGGATATCCGGGCGAGGGGACGACCTTCGATCCCGCGTTCACCGTAGAAATCTAGGTCTCGCCCGCGATGAGGCGCTGCGGCTAGACGCTGGAGAGAGGACAGGCTTCGATATAGCTCTTACCACTGATATCTAAGGGGATAACGTAGTCGCCTCTTGATTGCAGCAAAGTGTGCGGTAGGCTCTGCCCATAAGAGGCGGCACTTGCGTGTGCATGGGGATTCAGAGGCGGCTTGGTGATGGAAGACGAGAGACGCGGGTCCGTATGGCGTCGGTGGGACCTGCACATTCATGCACCGGGCACCAAGCTGGCAAATGGCTACGGCGACGCAAATCCGGAGGTCTGGAAACGCTTCGTGAATCAGCTTGAAGCTTCGGACGTTCAAGCTTTTGGAGTAACCGACTACTTTTCGTTCGATGCCTACCTGGCTGCGGTCGCGAATTATCGGGCGCTTGTGCCAGACGGCAGGAAGCTCCTTATTCCCAACATCGAACTTCGGCTTATCGAGACCGTCAGTACGGATGGCAAGAATGTAAATACTCACGTTCTTATTGACCCGGAAGCGGCCACGCCAGGTTCTCTAAATAAGCTGCTGGGGGACCTTGAGACCCACATAACGGCAGGGGGAAAACGTATTAGATGTCGTGAATTGACTTCACAGCACTTCGCTGCTGCGACGGTCAGCATCCATGATGTGAAATATGCGTTAGATGCTACATTCACGACGGAACAATACCTCATCGTTACGGCGGCCGGCAACGACGGGCTGCGTGGCACCGCCAAGAACTCGCAGCGAAGTCAGTCCATATCGGACGAGCTAGACCGGGCCAGTAGTGCATTTTTCGGAAAGTCGGCGAGCCGGTCATACTTCCTGGCCGAATCTCGGTATGAGGATGGGACGGTATCGGAGCCGAAACCGGTATTTGATGGAAGCGATGCCCATTCGTTCGACGATCTCCGACGTCTGTCCGGGGATGAGCCTCATTTTCAATCAACCTGGATCAAGGCCGATCTCTCGTTCCGAGGCCTCCGTCAAACAATTTTCGAACCGGAACATAGAGTATTCATCGGCGACCGCCCCCCGGTTCTTACACGCGTCGAACGCGAAGCCACCCGCTTTATAGACCGATTGCAAATTTCGAGCGTGAGTGCCTATGGTGGGCAAAATGGCACCTGGTTCAGCAATGTAGATGTTCAATTCAATCCAGAGCTGACCGCCATCATCGGGAACAAGGGGAGTGGCAAGAGCGCAATTGCGGACATTCTCGCACTCTTGGGCAACACTCGCCAAGCGAAGCATTTTTCTTTTTTGACCGACAGCCCCGGAAACAAGAAGTTCAAACGTCCGGGCTTCGCGGACCATTTCGTAGCGCGCCTCACTTGGAAGAACGCGCTATCGTCTGAGAAGAAACTGAGTGACGATCCCGATGGCTTAAAGCCGGAGGCGGTCAAATACCTGCCACAGAACTATTTTGAGAGCCTCACGAACGAAATAGAGGTGCAGGAGCTGCGCCGAGAAATTGAAGATGTGGTTTTCTCTCACGTTGACCCAAGCGAAAGACTGGATGCCGGCACTTTCCACGAACTGGAGGATCGCAAGACCGCAAGTAGCCGCCATGAGGCGAGCCAGCTGAAGGGGAAACTTCGCGAGCTCAACATAGAAATACTTGAACTTGAAGATCAAGCCGCTCCTGCATTTAGAGCGAAGCTGGTCTCCGAACTCGATGCCCTAAAGACCCAGCTGGCAGCACTCAAGGCATCACTGCCTCCACAGGAAACCCAGCCGACGACGGAAAGTACAGGGCAGAAGGAAGCAACTGACCGCATCGCTGCCCTGACTTTGATGCGCGATGACCTCGCGTCACGGGAGAAGGAGGCGGCGAGACGGCTGGCCGATCAAAAGACGACGCTGCAGGACTAACCGAACTTTCGGACGCGTTGACTGCCATCAAGACGCATGTGACCAGTGAAACGGAGGATTTGAAGGTCCGATACGGTTCGTTGGGCATCGACTTAAACAAGTTGGTTACCTTCTCGGTCAATGACGACCCGGTCAACGACAAAAGGAAAGACCTATCGGCAGCGATTGCTGCGATCGAGCTCGATAACGAAATCGAAACAACATCTGAATTCGATTTTTCAACTATCTCCAGTGTTCCGGACTTGAGCAACGCACAGAAGTCCATTTCTTCCGAGATCGACGTGTTGCGCGAGGCGTTGTCTGCGCCGCAACAGCGATATCAGAAGTATGTCCAAGCGCTCCGCGAAATTACCGAGAAGATGGATGCGATTACCGGCGACAAAGAAGCGCCAAAGCCTGGCACGATCAGTGACTTCGAGGCCAGGATCGCGCGGATCGATCGGGACCTTCAGGCTGTGTTGTCCAAAGCTTATTTGGAAAGGCACAGGCTTTGCAGAGAAATCTTCCAGTGCAAGCGCAAGATCAAGACGTTTTACGAGCAGTTGCGGACAAAGGTCGAGGCACGATTGGCCGCGGTAAGTACTGGGGACTTCAAAGTCTCCATCGACGCGTCGTTTGTCCTGTCTTCCAAGTTTGCCGAGGATTTTTTCGGCCACCTAAATCAGAATGTCTCAGGCCCGTTTCGCGGCGTCGCGGAAGGTGCGCAGAGGCTCCGGAGTGAACTGTCGTTGGTAGATTGGAACGACGTGGACAGCATTTTGGCATTTGTTGACGCCGTTGTCTCAACGATGAAGCCATCTGATCTTGCCCGTCAAACGAAAGACGTGAAACGGTTTTACGACTTCCTGTATTCATTCGAGTACTTCGAGGCCCGTTATGAATTGCGGCTCGGCGGAAAGGACCTGAACCAACTTTCCCCCGGGGAGAAGGGACTTCTGCTTCTAGTCTTCTACCTACACCTTGATATGGACAATACCCCGCTCATAATCGATCAGCCTGAAGACAATCTGGATAACGACAGCATTTTCGCTGTTCTCGCAAAATGCATTCGCGAAGCTAAGAAATCTCGACAGGTGATTTTGGTGACGCATAATCCAAATCTCGCAGTCGGCGCAGACGCGGAGCAGATCGTCTACGTGCGTTTAGACAAAGTGAACCAATATCAATTCAGCTATGAGAGCGGGTCGATCGAAAACCCGCGTACGAACAATCTTGTGGTGAAGGTGCTTGAGGGTTCAAGGCCCGCATTTGTGCAGAGACGGTTGAAGTATCAGATTGTCTAACACCTGTAGCAGGTCATTCGGAGCCTCATAGGCGTTCGCGATCTCCAGCCCCCATAGTCCGGCTCGTTACCGCTGACAGCCCTCACAGACCTTTCCATAAGGGCCACCGCCTAAGCGCTTCCTCGCAGCACGACCTGTTTGAACGACATAGCTACTGGGGGGGAAATGGAAGTCGAAGAGGCTCTGAGAAGGGTTAGATTGATCACGTCGATGTTGAGGCAGGACGTCGGGACGGCGGTTGCTTCCCATTCGGTGATGGAGGCCTGCAATGACGTGATCCCGGCGGGTATGAAAGGCATCAACACCGTTTTCAACGATACCTATGGCATCATTCAGAATGCGCTTGCCCTGAAACTGGCAATGGATATCGCCCGCATCTACGATGTTGGCCAGAACCCGAAGTACCCACCAGAGACACAGGATAAAGCGTCTATTCAGGTGCTGGCGGCGCTCTTTAAGGTTCCCGGTGTGCAGGAGCGTCTGGAAGACGAGGCTTCGGATTGGTTATCGGGGATCGAAGACATCAGCAGCGAAAGGGCAGGACCCAGTTCGTTGGAGATCGCGGCAATCATGGAGACGATCGAAGCCGAGCATAGGACCGGAGACCGTAAGACTTGTGGCGAGGCAATCTCTGCGTTTCTTGATATAGACACGCGTCTTTCAATCGACGGTTCCGACGAGGAAGCGGCGATCCGTCGCATTCGCGACTTCCGCAATCGTCGGCTGGCGCATGCCTTGTTCGACAAGGAACCAGACGCACTGCCAATGTACTCCGATCTTTTCCTTCTCCTCGATCTCGCGATGGATGCCGCGAGGTACGCTTCCTTAGCCGTTGAGGGCTTGAATACCGAGTTCGATGACCAAGCCGATCGTGATCGCTCGACTGCGGAAGGATATGCTGCCTGCGTTCTCGCCGGTCTTCGAGAGGCCGCAACTCGGGACAATTGATTTGGCGCTGGGATGACGTTCGGAAGAAGCTGGCCTCAGTGTTGCCCCTCGGACATGCGAATGCGGTGCCTCGAGCTCGGCGGACCGCACGATGCCTGAAACTCGTTTCTGCTCGCGGATATCACCATCAGCCCCGATACTCTGAGGCACTGCAGAGGCATTTTGCGGAAGTTTTGGTTGCCGTGGGAAATTTGAACATGCTTTTTACACTCGGCGGCTGAATATCATATCATTTAGTTCCATAATCTATATTATGTGATCTTCTTGTGTAGCCGCAAAGTTAGAATGTCCTGTTTCTGCAAAGTTGGAATGTCACACTCCCCGGGTCTGAATGACGTCTGGGAGATTGCGGATGGGATTGATTGCGATGAGTG
>NZ_JAJNCZ010000002.1 GCF_021026345.1 Rhizobium sp. GN54
GAACCTGACGGGCACCAGCCATGCCGACAAGCTGACCGGCAACGGCAGCGCCAACGTGCTGACCGGGGGCAACGGCAACGACGTGCTTTCGGGCGGCGGCGGCAACGACACGCTGGTCGGCGGTTCGGGGGCCGATGTGCTCAAGGGCGGGACTGGCAAGGACACGCTCTACGGCGGCAAGGGTGCCGACGACCTCTATGGCGGCGGCGGCAAGGATGTGTTCGTGTTCAAGGCGGTATCGGATTCGACCAAGTCGGCCCGCGACACGATCTTCGACTTCGGCTCGGGCGACATCATCGACCTGAAGGCGATCGACGCCAACACGACGAAGTCGGGCAACCAGGCCTTCAGCTTCATCGGCACGGACGCCTTCTCCGACAAGGCCGGCGAACTGCGCTATTCGAAGAGCGGCAAGGATACCTACGTCACCGCCGACACCAACGGCGACGGCAAGGCAGACTTCGCCCTCCATATCGACAAGCTCGTCACCCTCGACAAGGGAGACTTCCTGCTGTGAGGCGCGGCGGGGTGACTTGACCCCACAGGACTTGCCGCGAACGCGGACCGCAGCAGCGCAAGGCTGCGGTTCGATAACGCATTCGAGGCTCCTTTGCGGACAGGTGGGCCGGCTCGATCCCGGATCGCCGGGGGCTGAGTGTCTCGCGCCTCGTTCCGATCGGGGCAGGAGCGGCGCAGATGTGCCCCGGAGGCTCCGCGCATTTCCCCGGTTGGCGGATGCCGTACTTTCTCTCACCACCGCTGTCGCGCACCCTCTCTCCGGCCCTTCCTGTCCTGCATCGTGCCGGGAGGCTCTCTCCTGTCCGCGGCCGTCCCCAATGGCCGGATGGCGACACACTCACACACACACACACACTCTCTCTCTCTCTCTCTCTCTCTCTTTCGTGCGCGCCTGATCCGCTTTCCGCGATCGCCGGCCGGCGGACCGGGGCCGACGGCCGGTTCCGGTTATGATTCGCATCCAAAATGCCATTTGCAGTTACGTACTGGTTAGTACATTATCGGTAAACCGACGGCGAGCGCGGGTGAAGCGGGGCAGGAGGCTCGTTCCGGGGCCGGGGACTGATGTGTTCTGCGGGCTGAGGTGTGAGGCCTAAGGCCCGGGGCGGAGCGGTCGGAGGCGGCCTGTGCGGTCGGCTTCGTGAGGGGCCGACGCTGCGACGCGCCTTTCGGGGAGAAGGAGGAGAGGGCGGATGAAGACTTCGATCGCGACCGTTTCGATCAGCGGCGAGCTGCCCGACAAGCTTGCGGCGATCGCGGCTGCGGGCTTCGACGGCGTCGAGATCTTCGAGAACGATTTCCTCGCCTTCGACGGCAGTCCCGCCGATGTCGGGCGGATGGTGCGCGACCATGGGCTGGAGATCACGCTGTTCCAGCCGTTCCGCGATTTCGAGGGCATGCCCGAGCCGCACCGCAGCCGCACCTTCGACCGGGCGGAGCGCAAGTTCGACGTCATGCAGCAGCTCGGGACCGACCTCGTGCTCGTCTGCTCCAACGTCTCGCCGATCTCGCTCGGCGGCATCGACCGGGCGGCCGCGGACTTTCACGAACTCGGCGAGCGGGCGGCGAAACGCGGCCTGCGCGTCGGCTACGAGGCGCTCGCCTGGGGGCGGCACATCTGGGACCACCGCGATGCGTGGGAGATCGTGCGCCGCGCCGGCCACGACAATATCGGCCTGATCCTCGACAGCTTCCACACGCTCTCGCGCAAGATCGACATCAATTCGATCCGCTCGATCCCGAAGGAGAAGATCTTCATCGTCCAGCTTGCCGATGCCCCGCTGATCGACATGGACCTGCTCTACTGGAGCCGGCACTTCCGCAACATGCCGGGCGAAGGCGACCTGCCGGTCACGGAGTTCACCCGCGCGATCGCGGAGACCGGCTATGACGGATATTTCTCGCTGGAGATCTTCAACGACCAGTTCCGCGGCGGGGCGGCCAAGCCGATCGCCGCCGACGGCCATCGTTCGCTGATCTATCTCGGCGACCAGGTGCGCCGCCATCCGAACGCCGCTTCCCTGAGCGTGACGCCGATGCCGGAGCGCGCCACAGTCGAGGGGATCGGCTTCGTCGAATTCACGGTCGCCGAGGACGAGGCGGCGGAGCTGGTGACGATCCTGCGGGCGCTCGGCTTTCGCAAGACCGACACCCATCGCTCGAAGAAGGTCGACGTCTACCGGCAGGGCGACATCCGCATCCTCGTCAACATGGAGGCGGGCGGGTTCGCCGGCGCGTCCTATGCGGTGCACGGCAGTTCGGCCTATGCGATCGCGCTCGTCGTCGACGATGCGGCGCGGGCGATGGAACGCGCGCGCGCGCTCGATGCCGAGCCGTTCAGCCAGCCGGTGGCGGCCGGCGAGGTCGAGGTGCCGGCGATCCGCGGCGTCGGCGGCGGGCTCGTCTACCTGCTCGACGGGAAGGGCGATCTCGGCCGGATCTGGGACATCGATTTCGAGCCCTGTGCCGATGACCGAGAGGCTGTGCCGGCGGGACTTCGCTTCGTCGACCACATCGCCCAGACGGTCGGCTACGAGGAGATGCTGACCTGGGTGCTGTTCTACACCTCGATCTTCGAGGCGGCGAAGACGCCGGTGGTCGACATCATCGACCCGGCCGGCGTGGTCCGCAGCCAGGTGGTGCAGAACGCGTCCGGCTCGCTGCGCATCACCCTGAACGGCGCGGAAAACCGCCGCACGCTGGCCGGCCACTTCATCGCCGAGACATTCGGCTCGGGCGTGCAGCATCTCGCCTTCCACACCGACGACATCTTCGCGACCGCCGCAGCCTTGCGCAGGAACGGCTTCCGGCCGCTTGCGATCTCGCCGAACTATTATGACGACGTCGAGGCCCGCTTCGGCCTGGAGCCGGAGCTGACCGAGAGGCTGCGGGCGGAGAACATCCTCTATGACCGCGACGAGCAGGGAGAATACTTCCAGCTCTACAGTCCCACCTATGGCGAGGGCTTCTTCTTCGAGATCGTGGAGCGCCGCGCCTATGGCGGCTACGGCGCGGTGAACGCGATCTTCCGCATTGCCGCGCTCAAGAAACACCTGCGGCCGGACGGGCTGCCGAGGCTTTAGGAACGAGGTTCATCCGCGGCTGACCGGCCGCGACATAGAGCGGGTGGCGGGGGTGGCCGGCCCGGGTGGTGCCGAGGCAGAAGACGTTGCCGCCGGCCGCCGCGAGCACAAGGGCGCTGCGGCCTGCCGCGAGCGGATGTGCGCCCCAGGCCGCGACGATGTCGGACCCGGCGGATGCCGCGCCGGCCGTGCCGCGCAAGACCGCGGCGATATGGGCGTCGTTTTCCGGGCCGACCGGATCGGGCGTCCCGCAGAGGGCAGCCGGATGGGTGGCACGGAGCGCAAAGAGATTGACGACCACCATGCCGCCATAGCCCCAAAGGCGCGAAAAGGCGATGCAGCGGCGGATGGTCGGATCGTCCGTGCCCGCATCCGCCCGGGACGGATTCAGCATGATCCAGACGACGTTGCCACCCCCGGCGGACCAGCGGCGATCCAGCCGGTAGCGGTACTGGCCGCAGGCGGAGAAGACGGCCTCGCCGGTGCAGGCGTGCGGGGTCTGGCTGCTCATTTGCCGGCGCCTTTCGGGGTGGCATTTCCCGGACCGGCGTTCCTCGGATCAACATCTGCGGGGCCAATGTATCTCGGGCCGCCATCGATGCAGTCCGGACAGCGCTGCCTCAGCCATTCGACGGATCGCGGCTCGGGCTTCTCCGTCTCCGGGGCGTCGCTGCGGAGAGCGTCGCCGGCGGAGCAGGAGACGAGGGTTGTCAGCAGCATGGCGAGCAGCCCGTCCTTCGCGCCCATCGCGCCGGCCTCCGTTCGTTGTCCCGATGCCATATTCTGCGCGCCAATCACGGAATTCTGAGGGACGGGCAAAATATCGCCGTGGTTGACGGGTCTACCGGCGCGCAAGGCCCTTGCGTCGGCGGCGATACTTCTTATCTGGAAGCCATTGTCCGCGCCGGCTCCGGAGGCAACGTGCCACGGCTGCGAGGTGGCGGACCGGCGCTTGCGAGCGCCTGTGAAATCAAGGACGACTTCGATGTGGAATTTCGGGCCCCTGGCGAAACTGCGGGCGTTCTTCTCCGGCGGATCCCTGAAGATCGGCAAACGGCCCAAGATGCCCAATCTGCCGCGGTTCCGCTGGGGAAAGGGAACGATCACGATCGGCGACCGGATCTCGATGCGCAGCGGCGTGGTCATCAATGCGCAAAGCGGCGCGATCGAGATCGGCAACGACGTCTCCCTCAACGACTACACCGTGCTTCTCGGCCATGGCGGCATCCGCATCGGCGACGACGTCCGCGTGGCCGCCCATGTCGTGATGGCCTCCTTCGATCACGGTTATGACGAGGTCGACATACCGATCCGCAAGCAGGCGAACGTCAAGAAGCCGATCGTCGTCGAGGACGACGTCTGGATCGGTGCGGGGGCGAAGGTTCTCGGCGGTTCGCATATCGCCCGCGGTTGCGTGATCGGCGCCAACAGTGTGGTGAAGGGCAGGACCGTGCCCTATGGCGTCTATGCCGGCGTGCCGGCACGGCTTATCAAGATGCGGGGCGACGCGGCCCCGGCGCGGACGGTGGCGCTCGCCGATGCCCGGGCCAGACGTGGCCGTGGCGGCGCCGTGGATTGACAGTTGCCGGGTCCGCGGATTTTATCGCGGCGATTCCCGAATGCAGATGGGCGGCAACAGAGTGTCCTTTTCCGAAACCAAGCAGCGCCTCTACCGACGTATCAAATACAAGCTGACGCGACCCAGGCCGCCTGCCTCGGTCGTTCCGCTCGACGGTCCCGTGCTGGTCGTCGGCTCCGCGCCGGTGTCGCACCTGCCGACCGGGTTCGACGGCAGTTACCGGGTGGTCACCATCAACGGCGCGCAGACGGTGACGCAGCGCTGGGGGATCGAGGCGCCCGACATCACCTTCATGATGTTCAACCAGATCCGCGGCATCAACACCAATGCCGTCGAGGTCCGGCGGGTGCTGGCCGGCCAGCGGACCGGCGCGCTCTACATGCTGCTCTGGCGGGACGGGCTGCCCTCGCTCGTGGACGGCCTGAAGGCGTTCGACTATCGCTACGAAACGCTCGAAATCGTCGACCGCTACCAGCGCATGGCGCTGCTGGACCGCGTCTGCGGCTTCAAGAGCGACGAGCTGGACGCGGAGAGCAAATGCTCCAACGGCATCAATGCGGCGCTGTTCTCTCTCTATAACGGCGCGCCGGCGGTGATCCTGTCCGGCATCAATCCGCAATCGACCGGGCATGTCTACAACCAGGAGAACCTGGCGCGGTTCCATCGCGACATGGACCAGAAGGTGCTGCAGACGCTGCGCGACAGGAACTATCCGGTCTTCACCGCCGATCCCGGGGTGGCGGAAAGCTCGGGCCTGCCATTGTGGACGGGCCGGGCCTGAGCGCCGGCGCAGGTTGGTATCAGCCGGCGGCGGTGCCCTCGCGCCGGGCAGCGCCTTCGTCCTTTGCGAGGCGGATGTCGTTGTCGGCGATGAAGTCCACCATGGCGCGATCCTCGACCTCGGACCGCTGGATATTGGCCAGCGTGATCCGCATCTTCTCCTCCAGCTTCTCCGCCGAGACGGCATAGTTCGAGCCGCGCGCCATCTTCGCCAGCATCTCTTCCTCGGACTTGCTGTAATAGTGGTTCAGCTGCAGGTGCGCGTTGGAGTAGAAGCGCCGGTCCTTGCGGCCGTTGCGGCTGGTGCGGTAGCCGGCATCGTTGACGGTCAGGTCGCCGTGGGCCTTCGTCCTGAACTGGTGGATCGTGACTTCCACGACCTCGCAGGGATCGACGATGCACTTGAAATTGGTGGAGTGTTCCTGCGGGCCGAGCGGATCGGAGCCGCGCTTCGTATAGGCCCGGGTGACCGGCCCGGCCGGCCTCTTCTTGTGGCCGCTCGTGCCGAACATGTGCCAGGGCAACGAGACGTTGGGGAAGTCGCCGGTCGCCGCAAGTGCCTCCTCAAGGGTCGCGCCCGTCTTCGGCAGCAGGAATTCGTCGGCGTCGATGAAGGCCATGCGGCGGAAGCGGCTGCCGAAATTGAGGATGGCATGGGCGAAGGCGAGCACCTGCCCGTCGATCAGTTGCTCCGTCTTGCTGGAGGCGACCTTGCCGGCCCACGGCACCAGCGTCAGTTCGGCCGGCGCGAGCACGCTTCTGACGACGTCGCAGGTCGCGTCCGTCGAGCCGTTGTCGTAGACGATGAAGTGACGGACGCCGATGGCCAGGTGGAAGCGCAGCCATTCCTCGATATAGGCCGCCTCGTTCTTCACGCACAGCGCGATCGCAATGCCGTGCCGGTCCGGCGCCGGCTCCGGCGGGGTGATCGACAGGGCCTTGATTCCGCTCTTCCTGTTGGCGAACCAGCGCATTCCAACTCCGGGTCAAATTCGTGCGCCGGGACGCCTTCGCCCCGGCCGGCGGGCACTATAGGGATGCGCGCGCGGGCATTCCAGTGGTATCGGCCGCGATCCCCGGTCCACGCCGTCCGGCCGGGCGTCCGGGGGCTGCTTAACGGAGCGTTCTGGCGCATTGACATCGCTTCTGTCCTCATGCACACGATACCCGAAGTCGCCGGCGCCAAATCGAGCGGCGCGGCGTCAAATCGAGATTTGCCAAAAGACAAGCTGAATAGCCCGCAATGCGGGATGAAAAGCGGAAGGTATCGGTATGAGAGATGACGTTGCACGTATTTTCGTAGGTTTCGATTCCAAGGAAGTTGTTGCCTATCACGTCCTTTGCCAGAGCATTATTGAGCGCTCCTCCATTCCGGTGGTGTTTTCTCCAATCGTTCTAAACAACCTGGGTCCGATGTTCTACCGGGAACGTAACGCGTTGCAGTCGACGGAGTTCTCGTTCTCGCGCTTCCTGGTGCCCTACCTCAGCAATTTCGAGGGCTGGAGCATCTTCATGGATTGCGACATGCTGGCCCGCGCCGACATCGCCGAACTCTGGGCGCTGCGCGACGACAGGTATGCCGCCATGTGCGTCAAGCACGACTACGTGCCGAAGATCGAGACGAAATTCCTCGGCCAGACGCAGACCAAGTACGAGAAGAAGAACTGGTCGAGCATGATCCTGTTCAACAACGCCAAGTGCACGGCGCTGAGCAAGGAATTCGTCAACACCGCCACCGGCCTGCAACTGCACCAGTTCAAGTGGCTGGACAGCGACGACCAGATCGGCGAGGTGCCGGTGGTCTGGAACTATCTCGTCAACGAGTACGACTATCGCGACGACGCCAAGCTCGTCCACTTCACCGACGGCGGCCCGTATTTCGAGGAATACAAGAACGACGACTACGCCGAGGAGTGGTTTGCGATGCGCGAGCAGGTCGTCTCGGTGCAGCAGAAGGCCTGAGCCTTGACGCAGGTCCCCGACAGGCCCGCGGAAGGCGACCTGCCGCCGCGGGCCGCAGCCGCCGGGCTTGCGGCTGCGGACGACTGGCGGGCGCTGTTTGCGCGCTATTCGGATATCGTGCTTGTCGCCAACAGCACGGCCTCTGATGTCGCCGCCCTGCGCGCGCAGTATCCGCGGGATGCGCTCTTCGTCTTCTTCAATAAGGTCTTCAAGGTCCTCGACCAGCCCTTCGAGGGGCATGCCATCCTCGTCACGCGCGGGCAGCCGCGCGGGGCGGGCATCGTCTATCGCGGAGAGGTCGACGAGGTCCTGTCCTTCTTCGATAAGGCGCATTTCCTCGGCATCATGAACATCCGCCTCGCCGAGGAGGAAAAGCCGAACACGTCGGCGGATTTCCACGACGCGCCGACGGGACACTTGGACCTGCGCGGTCATTTCGATCCGCTCTATACTGAGGGCAAGGTGCCGACGAGCGGCTTTGCCATGGCGCTGTGGCTGAGCGAGTTGCGGCTTCCGGGCACGATCACGCTGGCCGGGTTCTCCGCCCGGCGCAGCGAGAAGTGGCGGGTCGTCTCGGTCCACGACTGGAGCTTCGAGCAGGTCTTCCTGCGGCTGTTCGCAAGGCTCGGCAAGATCGCGATCCATGGCGGTGCCGGCACCAATGCCTATGCCAGGCTCGCCGAGCGCTTCCCGGAAATCCCGCCCTCGGAGATCGCGCTGGCGGCATCCGAGGTCCTGTCGGAGCGGCTTTCCAACACCGACGGGGAAGTCGACAAGCTGATCTCGCTGACCAATTTCATCCGCGCCGCCGACAATTTCCTGCGCCGGCTCAAGCCGTCCGCGCTCAGGCGACGCCGGCGGTCCTGAGGACGGCCGCGGCCGTTGCCGCGGCCAGGAGGAGCCCATGCCGCTGCAGAACCGGGTCACGCCCTTCGGCGATATCGTCGCCGTCAGCGCGCGCGGCCTTTTCACCGGAAATCGCGGCATCATCCACGATCCCGCCACGCGCAGGCTGACCGGACGGCGGTGGACGACGCGGGCGTGGATCGTCTGCCGGTGCGACTACAAGAACGTCCGGCGCGCGGTGATGGCGCAGCGCAGCTGGACGGAGCTGTTCTTCCTCGACGAGGCGACCGCCCTTTCCGCCGGGCACCGCCCGTGCTTCCTCTGCCGGCGGGCGGAGGCGCGTTCGTTCCGGGAAAACTGGAGCGCCGGCAACCGGGTCGCTCTGCCGAAGGCGCCGGACATGGACCTGCGCCTGCACGCCGAACGGCTGGAGCGCAGCGGCAAGCGGCTGCATCCGCTCACCGGACCGCTCGACGCGCTGCCCGACGGGGCCTTTCTTGCCGCACAGGGGGACGCCTATCTCGTCCGGGACGGCGAGACCCTGCTGTGGCGGCCGGAGGGGTACCGGCGCGCGAGCCTGTCCGGTCCCGTCGACGGCCTGCTGACGCCGCCCTCGACGCTTGCCGCCCTTGCCGCCGGCTACCGGCCGGTACTGCATCCCACGGCCTTCGACTGACGCCAACCTGCGCTGATACTGGCCGGTTGCGTGGGGGGCATCAGCGGTCGAGCCCTTCCGCCCAGTCCTTCACCGTCGCGGCCATGGTGCGCAGGTGGTCGGCTGCGGAGAAGCCGGAGAGCTTCTTGCGCGGCTTCAGGTCGTGATCGCCGTCTTCCAGCCAGAGCAGCCTGATCCGCTCGGAGAGCGGGTAGGTCTCGACTTCGGCGCGGGTGCCGAATTCGTCGCGGGTGCCCTGGCAGATCATGGCGGGCGTCTGCAGGCCGGTCAGATGGGCGGTACGGAGGGTTTCAGGCTTCCCGGGCGGATGGAAGGGGTATCCGAGGCAGAGCAGGCCCGCGACCGTGCCGGCTGCGTGCAGATCGTCGGCGATCATGCTCGCGACACGCCCGCCCATCGACTTTCCGCCGATGACGAGCGGGCCGGACGCACCGAGCGCCCGCACGGCGTCGCAATATTCGGGCTTCAGCGTCTCGGCGCGGGGCGGCGGCTTGCGGGCGCCGTCCGTGCGCCTGGCCGCCATGTAGGCGAACTCGAAGCGGGCGACGCGAAGACCTTCGGTGGCCAGCGCGTGCGCGGCGGCCGTCATGGAGGCGGAATCCATCGGCGCGCCGGCGCCGTGGGCCAGCAGGATCGTGATCGGCGCATCGTCGAGGCCGTCGAAGAGGAAGCGGTCGGTCATGGCGGGTCCCTTTGTCCAGGGGCAGGACCATGCGGGCATTCGCGCCGGAGGTAAAGCCTCGCCCGCTATCCGGCATCTCGGGGTTTGCGCACGAGTGCCCTTGAAATCCGCCGGCGCCGTCCTCATATCACCGGTCTGCCTGAAAAACGGACGGAAATGGCGTTGGCGTTAGCCGAGCCGTTTCGTGCCCGACAGGATAAGGGCGCTCCCCGAAAGGGTCGAGCGCCCTTTTTGCTGTCGGGGTCATGGATTTCTGCAGGCTGCGGCGGATGGGCGCGGGGCGGGCTTGGCGTCGGGGCGCGGCTTGCGCGGCTGTCCCGGATCGGCGAAAGCTGCAGCGGAGACAAACCGCCAGAGCCGTATCCGACATGATCGCCTTTGTCCTGACCTCTTTTGTCATCCTCCTGACACCCGGGCCGACGAACACGGTGCTGGCCGCTTCCGGCGCCGCCTTCGGGCTTTCCTGGGCGCGCCTGCTGCCGCTGGCCGAAGCTGCCGGCTACGCGCTGGCGATTTCCTTCTTCGCCGTCTTCGCCGCGCTGGTGGCGGACCTGTGGTGGGCGCTGCCGTCGCTGAAGATCGTCGCCGCCTGCTGGCTGGCCTATTCCGCCATCCGGCTCTGGATCACGTCGCTGGAGATGAAGGGGGCAATGCGCCGGGGCGCCTTCGCTCGCGTCTTCCTGACCACGCTGGTCAATCCGAAGGCGATGATCGTGGGCATGATGATGATCCCGCAGCCGAACCCGGACGAGATGGTGTGGCGGATTTCGATCTTCATCGCGCTGTCGTCGCTCGCAGGCCTCGGCTGGGTCGCGCTGGGGGCAGCACTGCCCGGCGGTATCCGCCGCCATTCCTATAAGGGCGCGGCCTTCGTGCTGGGCGGCTTTTCGCTCTACGCGCTGACGAGCGCGCTCGCCTGAGGCGTCCTTTCCGCGTCGCCGGAAGCTGCCCTTGATCTGCCCGGCGGATTGGTCCAACCTTCCGCTTCAGGGCTTTGGCCCGGTTGATCGGCAGACGGTCCTGCCGTGGGGAGGAAAGGGCTGCGCCATGGACGAGCGTGTTCCGCAGAGGGCCGAGGCAGGCGGTGATCCCGCCGCGCCTTCGCGCCAGATCTGGATCGAGGGCGGCACCTTCCTCATGGGCTCGGACGTCCACTATCCGGAGGAGGCGCCGGCGCATCCGGTGCGGGTCGACGGTTTTTGGATCGACGTGACGCCGGTGACCAACCGCCAGTTCATGGCCTTCGTCGAGGCGACCGGCTACGTGACCGTCGCCGAGCGGCCGCCGAGGGTTGAGGACTATCCGGGCGCGAAGCCGCACATGCTCCGTCCGGGCTCGGTCATCTTCGACCCGCCGAAGCGGCTATCCGGAACCGATCCCTCGCAATGGTGGAACTACAAGTTCGGGGCGGATTGGCGCCGCCCCTATGGCGGGCAGAGCAACATCCGCGGCAAGTACGACCATCCGGTCGTGCAGGTATCGTTCGAGGATGCGGTTGCCTATGCGCAATGGGCCGGGCGCGACCTGCCGACGGAGGCGGAATGGGAGTTCGCCGCCAAGGGCGGGCTGGAGGGAGCCGAGTTTGCCTGGGGCGACGAGCTCGTGCCCGACGGTCGGTTCATGGCGAACACCTGGCACGGGCAGTTCCCGACGGAAAACCGCAAGCCCGACGGCTATGAGCGGACCTCGCCGGTCGGCCGCTTTCCGGCGAATGGCTACGGGCTGCTCGACATGATCGGCAACGTCTGGGAATGGACGAGCGACTACTGGTCCGTGCGCCATCCCGATCCCGCGCCGTCGCCCTGCTGCGTACCGGCCAATCCGCGCGGCGGGATGGCGGAGGCCAGCCGGGATCCGCGCCTGCCCGACGTCTTGATCGCGCGCCGCGTGGTCAAGGGCGGATCGCACCTGTGCGCGCCCAACTACTGCCGCCGCTACCGCCCCGCCGCCCGGCATCCGCACGAGGAGAACGCGGCGACGACCCATATCGGCTTTCGCTGCATATCGCGCGGCTGACGGCCTGCGGCCCGCTTCGGCAGCGCCCTCACTTGTGCCGTCGGCCCGGGCGGGTTAGGCAGGGGCGACGCCCGGCGCGAGGAGGACATGATGACGGAAGACCTGAAGGGCGATATCGCCCGGCTCGAGCAGCAGGAGCAGATCCTGCGTTTTTCCCGCTTCGACCCGGATACGGCGTGGACGCTCGGCGGCATCCTGCGGGAGATCGCGATCGAGCGGCGCGCCGCCATCGCGATCGACATATCCCTGCGGGATCGCATCCTCTTCCACACCGTCCTCGACGGCACGTCGACGGATAACGGCGAATGGATCCGTCGCAAGCGCAACACCGTGCTGCGGCTGTGGAATTCGTCCTATCTCGTCGGGCGCCGGCTGGCGCTCGCCCATCGCGGCCAGGAGGAAGCGCACAACCTGCCGCTCTCCGATTTCGCCACCCATGGCGGCGGCTTCCCGATCCTGCTGGACGGGATCGGCTGCGTCGGCGCGGTCACGGTCTCCGGCGTGCCACAGCGCATCGACCACGCGATCGTGGCCGACGGCCTCGCCCGGTTGCTCGGCGTGGATCTCAAGGATGCGCGCCTGCCGGAGTGACTGGCAGGGGCAAGGTGCGGCCGATCGCGGTCAGTGCTCGTGCCAGGCCTCGCCGAGCACGCGCAGCCAGTTCCTGCGGCAGATCTTCCTGAGGCTGTCGGCATCGTAGCCGGCGGCCGAAAGCGCGGAGACGAGATTCTGGTTTCCGGCCGCGTCGGCGATCGTGGCGGGGATCATCGCGCCGTCGAAATCCGAGCCCAGCGCGACGCAGTCGATGCCCATCCGCTCGACCATGTAGTCGATGTGGCGGACCATGTCGAAGAGCGGCGTGCCGGCGCTTTCGCGGCCGTCCGGGCGCAGCATCGTGGTCGCATAGTTCAGCCCGACGACGCCGCGGCTCTCGCGGATCGCGTCCATCTGCCTGTCGGTGAGGTTGCGGGCGACCGGGGTCAGTGCATGGGCGTTCGAATGGGTGGCGACCAATGGTTGGTCCGTGGTCCTGGCCACGTCCCAGAAGCCCTTTTCGGTGATGTGCGACAGGTCGATCATGATGCCGAGCCGGTTGCAGGCGCGCACCAAGTCGAAGCCGGCGTCGGTGAGGCCGGGGCCGGTGTCGGGCGACGATGGAAAGGCGAAGGGGACGCCGTGGCCGAAGATATTGTTGCGGCTCCAGACCGGCCCGAGCGAGCGCAGGCCGGCGGCATGGAAGACCTCGAGGGCGGCAAGGTCCCGGTCGATCGCCTCGCAGCCCTCCATGTGCAGGACGGCGGCGAAGATGCCTTCCTCCATCGCGTCGCGGATCTCCGCGGTCGAGCGGCACAGGCGCCAGGCGCCGGCGCGGTCGAGCTGGAAGGCGATCGCGGCCATGGCAAGGGCGGTATCCAGCGACGGCTGGCGTTCGAGCGGCGGCTCCATCGGGGTGTCGTAGTGGCCGTCGGCATCGGGCCGGCGCAGTTCGAAGCGGCCGGACGAGACGTAGATGGCGCACATGCCGCCGGCGAGGCCGCCTGTGCGGGCCCGCGGGCCGTCGATATGCCCCTGGTCGGTGCCGTCCCGGAACTCCGCGACCGGATCGCCGCCGCCCTGCATGTTGACGAGCAGCCGCAGCAAGACGTCGTTGTGTCCGTCGAAGACCAGTTCCATGTCGTTTCCTGTCTGCTCCGCCCGGATGCCGTGCCGGCGGAGCGCGTGCACGTCGTTGAGGCCGCCGTCCCGAACCGGGGACGTGGTTGCCGGCCTGCAACCTAGAGCCGGAACGGACGGGCCGCAAGGGACGGGTGGCGAAGCGATTTACATCGGATTAACAGGTATTTCTAATATATGGACGGCGTGGGCCTGCGGCGGGTCGTTTCCGGCGTTCAATCCATACGGGAACGCGGGCCAAGCGAGGGGAGCGATCAGCCATGCCGGTGGGCGGCTGCGGGTCTTCGATGCCGCGTTCTCGCCCGGGAAAACCCCGCAGGCGTTCGTGCTGCATGCGGTCGTTTGCGTCCGGCTCACCGCGGCGGCCGACCGGCTGCGCGCAAAAGCAGGTCGCCTGCAAGATTTACAACTGTCACAGACAGCTTCTAGTGTGGCCCGCTCAGTTAGCGCGGGAGGCATGTGATGGCAGTGGAATTCCGGGTCAACAGCTATCAGGGCAACTGGCAGGACGATTCGAACGTCCTGGCACTTCGAAGCGGCGGCTTCCTGGTGACCTGGTCGAGTTATCTCAACGAGTACGACGATTCCGATTCGGTCGCCACCTATGTCGCCGGGCAGTTCTACGATGCCAGCGGCCGGCCTTCGGGCGGTGAAACGGTGATGCGGGGCATCATTGGCGCGCATTCGGGCTCGCCGCAGGCCACGCAACTGAAGAACGGCAACATCGTCGTGACCTGGGCCGAGGCGCTGGATGACGCGATCTTCTCGAACGGCGCCCATATCATGGCGCAGATCTTCGACACCAAGGGCGGAAGGGTCACCGGCGCGTTTCAGGTCGATACCGTTTCGTCCTTCGAGGCGCTCGCGCCGGACGTGGTCGCGACCGGCGACGGCGGGTTCGTCGTGTCCTTTGGCCTCGACAGGTCGCAATCCCGGTTCGACGAGGTCTATTCGCGCGCCTATACCGCCAGCGGCCAGGCGCAGGGTCGGGACAAGGTCCTGAACACCAAGTCATACGACTTCGACGAACTGTTGACCAAGTCCACGGCGCTGACCAACGGCAACAGCGTGATCATCTGGAACTCCGAGGCGGCGATCAACGACGGCACCAATGACGGCCGCAACCAGTTGCGTGCCAGCCTGCTGGACGAGAAGGGCAGGGTGATCAAATCCGACTTCGCGCTGACACCGCACAAGGGCGGCGCCGGCGGCTTCTGGAGCGACAGCGAGAACTATGGCTATTCCGTCGCGGCCCGTGCCGGCGGCGGTTTCGCCGTCGTCAATCTGGACTGGACGAAATCGGACGATGACGACGCCGGCTCGCTGTCGCTCTATTTCTCCGCCTATGACGACCGGGGCAGGAAAGTGACGGCAGCCACCCCCATCTTCGAGAAGGGAACCGTCGTCGGCGACCTCGAGATGGCACGGCTGACGACCGGGCAGTATGTCGTGACCTGGACCCAGGATTCGCTGGTCGCGAGCGACATTGGCGACGACGCCTATGGCCTGATCCTGTCGGCGAGCGGCAAGCCGCTCAGCAAGGTGTTCGAGGTCGGAATCGATGCCGATCGCTACGACGATCAGCAGGACGTGTCCGTCGCGGCGCTGTCGGGCGGCGGCTTCGTCATCACCTACACGTCCGATTCGATCGACATCGACGACGAGGGCATTGCGGGGATGATCTTCGGCCGCGGCACGGCCGGTGCCGACGACCGCACCGTCGACGCGACCGGCATGCTTTCGGGGCTGGACGGCGACGATCGGCTGAGGGGCGACGGACGTGCCAATATCCTGTCGGGCGGCCGCGGTGACGATACGCTGCTCGGCAAGAAGGGGGCGGACGAACTGATCGGCGGCACCGGTGCGGACAAGCTTTCCGGCGGCTCCGGCACCGATACCGCTTCTTACGCCGGGGCGAGCAAGGGCGTGGTGGCGAGCCTGGCGAAGCCGTCGACGAACACCCGGGAGGCGAAAGGGGACAGCTATTCCTCGATCGAGAACCTCACCGGGTCGAGCCATTCCGACACGCTGACCGGCGACAAGGGCGCCAACAGGATCTCCGGCGGCTCGGGAAACGACAAGATCTACGGCGGCCCTGGCAAGGACGTCCTGATCGGCGATTCCGGCAAGGACAAGTTCGTCTTCAACACCAAGCCGGGTTCGAAGAACGTGGACCGGATCGACGATTTCTCGGTCAAGGACGACGTGATCTGGCTCGACAACGATGTCTTCACCCGGGCCGGCAAGGTCGGCGATCTCGCCTCCAAGGCGTTTCACATTGGCGCCAGGGCGCACGACAAGGACGACCGCGTCATCTACGACAGCAAGAACGGCAAGCTCTGGTATGACCGCGACGGAACCGGTTCGTCCGACGCGATCCTTTTCGCCACCCTCGACAAGAAGCTGAAGATGACCGCCGGCGACTTCGACATTCTCGCCTGACCCCGGGCTAGCCTGACCCGGGCGCGATCCGTCACTTGCCCGTGCGGTCGATGCCGTAGGCCTGTGCTCCTCCGATGAAGGTCGCGCGCACGGCGAGGTCGTCGTCGAGCACGGCGAAATCGGCATCGTGGCCGCGCGTGAGGCGGCCCTTGCGCCCGGTCATGCCGATGGCTTCGGCCGGGTAGAGCGAGGCCATGCGCAGCGCCTCCTCCAGGTCGAGGCCGGCCTGTGCATGCATGAAGCGGACGCAGGCGATCATGTCGATGTCGGCGCCGGCGAGCGTTCCGTCGGCGAGCGTCAGCCGACCGTCCTTGCGGAAGATCTCGCGGCCGTTGAGGGTGAAGCCGGTCATGTCCGTGCCGATCGTCGACATGGCGTCGGTGACGAGGAAGATGCGGCCCGGGCCCTTCTTGGCGCGGAGCGCCACGCCGATCGAGACGGGATCGACATGGAAGCCGTCGGCGATCAGGCCGGCGTTGAGGTGGCCGAGGTCGAGGGCGGCGCCCACCATGCCCGGCTCGCGGTGGCCGAGCGGGCTCATGGCGTTGAAGAGATGGGTCATCATGCTGGCGCCGGCCGCAACCGCGTCCGACACCGCCCTGTAGCCGCTGTCGGAGTGGCCGAGGCTGACGGTGACGCCGGCTTTGGCGAGGGCTGTGATCTGGTCGTTGTCGACGCTTTCCGGCGCCACCGTCGCCAGCAGCGCATCGAGCTTTCCGCGTGCCGTGGCGATGCGTTCGAGGTCGTCCGCCTCCATCCGGCGGATCAGTTTCGGATCGTGTGCGCCCTTGCGGGCGATCGACAGATGCGGGCCCTCGAGATGCAGGCCAAGGAAGCCCGGTACGTTTTCGGCCTTGGCGGCGATGCCGGCGGCGACCGTGCGGGCGGTGACTTCGGGGGTATCGGTGATCAGCGTCGGCAGGAGTGCCGTGGTGCCGAAGCGGGCGTGGGCGGCGCAGATCGTGCGGATGCCGTCGACGTCGGGCTGCTCGTTCAGGAGCACGCCGCCGCCACCATTGACCTGCAGATCGACGAAGCCCGGCACGATGCTGGCGCCGTCGAGCGGGATATGTGCGGCGCCGGCCGGAATGTCCCCGGCCGTGGCGATGGCTTCGACCTTGCCGTCCTCGACCAGCAGGGCCGCAGCCTCATGCCAGAGGTCGCCGTCGAATATCCGGGCGCCGGTGAATGCGGTGAGCGCGCTCATCTCGTCTCCGTCACTTTCTTGAGGTTGACGGGCTTGTCCGGGTCCAGGCCGCGGGCGCGCGACCAGGCCTCGACGAAGCCGTAGAAGGGCACGATCAGCGCCAGGGCGTCGGTGATCGGATGGCCGGTGGCGACGAAGGGCAGCGGCTTCGCCGTGCTCGCGCCTGCCGAGGTGACGCAGGCGTAGGCGCCTTTCTCAGCCAGCCCGTCGGCCATGCCCGTGACCGATTGCTCGGCGGCGTCGCGGGCGGCGAGCGCGATCACCGGGAAGGAGGGGCCGACGAGGGCGACGGGGCCATGCAGGACCTCGGCGGAGGAATAGGCTTCCGCATGCAGACCGGAGGTCTCCTTGAATTTCAGCGCCGCCTCGCTGGCGATCGCAAGGCCGGGGCCGCGGCCGAGCACGTAGAGCGACTGCGCGGCGGCGAGGTCTTCGATCAGCCCGCTCCAGTCGAGCGCGATCGCCTTTGCGAACTGGTCGGGCAGGGCGGCGACGGCCGTCTTCAGCGCGGCGTCGCCGGTCCATTCGGCGAGAATGGCGAGGCCCGCCACGATCGAGTTCACGTAGGACTTGGTGGCGGCGACGCTGACTTCCGGCCCGGCGCAGATGTCGAGCGGATGGCTGCAGGCATCGGCGAGCGGCGAGGGGAGCGTATTGGTCAGCGCCATCGAGATCGCCCCGGCATCGGTCGCAGCCTTCGCCATGGCGACGATGTCGGGGCTCTTGCCGGACTGAGAAATCGCGATGGCCGCGCCGCCGTCGAGCTTCAGCTTCGCGCCGTAGATGGAGGCGAGCGAGGGGCCGAGCGAGGCGACGGGCCGGCCGGCGGTCAACTCGATCGCATATTTGAGGAAGAGGGCGGCGTGGTCGGAGGAGCCGCGCGCGACGGTGACGACGAATCGCGGATCGGCGGCCCTGAGTGCGCTTCCGGCGCGCGCGATCGCATCCTTCTGATCGGACAGCAGGCGGGCTGCGGCCTCCGGGATCTCGTTGACTTCACGGCGCATATTGGTCTGCATGGTCCTGTCTTTCGGTCTGTGCGGCGCGCTCACGTATCCGAGAGCGTCAGCTCCGCCACGAAGTCATAGGCATCGCCCCGGTAGAGCGAGCGGGTGAATTCCACGACCCTGCCGGAGGCAAGGTAGGAGACGCGTTCGATCGACAGGCCGGCAACGCCGGCCGTGACGCCGAGCAGAGCCGCGTCGGGCTCCTTGATATTATAGGCCGATATGCGCTGCACCGCGCGGACCGGGCGGAATCCGCGCTGCCCGAGCGCGGCATAGAGCGAGCCGGTTACCTGCACCGGATCGGGCAGGAACTCCGACGAGATGCAGGCGCGCTCGATCGCAAGCGGCATGTCGTCGGCGATGCGCAGGCGGCCGAGCCGCGCCACCAGCGCGTCCGCCGGCAGGCCGAGGATCATCATCTCGTCGGGCGAGGGGTGGAACAGGCCGCGGTCCAGCCATTGCGCCCGCGTCGTCAGGCCGCGCCGGGCCATGTCCTCGGTAAACGAGGTCAGCCGCGACAGCGACTGCTCCACTTTGGAGACCGGCTTGACGACGAAGGTGCCCGAACCGTGCCGGCGCACCAGCAGTCCGTCCCTGACGAGGTCGTCGACCGCCTTGCGGACGGTCACCCGGCTGATGTTGGCATAGTCGGCGAGATCGCGCTCGGGCGGCAGCGCATCGCCATGGTTGAGCTTGCCGGACTGGATCGCATCCTCCAGCGTCTGGCGCAGCTTCAGGTACAGCGGGCCGGATCCGCCGGCCTGCAGGCGCTCGGGCGACAGGATCGCGGCCAGCAATGCCGTCATGCGGCGCCTCCGGCTCTCGTCCGGTGGCGCTTGGCCGCGAGTGCTACGGCGCCGGAAAGGGCATCGGCCTGGGGCTCAACCAGGATCTTGCGGTGGCGGGGTTCCAGCCAGGCCGGATAGAGGGGGGCGAGGCCGCCGAGCAGGCAGAGCCGCTCGTGGCCGCCGATGCGGGTGATCGCGTCGAGCGCCTCGTTGACGGAGCGCGCCGCCTGGCCGAGCAGCGCCAGCGCACCGGGGTCCTCCTGCTCCGCATGCTGGAAGACGAGGGGGGCGTAGCGGCCGAAATCGCCGGGCTTGGAATGGCGGGCGAACTCGACCATGGCGGTCGGGTCGTGGCGGAATTCGTTGAGGACGGCGTCGGTGACGGCCGAGCCCGGGCGGATGCCGTCATGGGCCAGCAGCGCCTCCTGCAGCAGCGCATGGCCGAGGCGGGCGCCACCGCCGAGGTCGCCGATGGTGAAGCCCCAGCCGCCGATATAGTGGACCTTGCCGGCCTTGCGGGCCATGAAGATGGTGCCGGTGCCGAGGATCGCGACGGAGCCCTCGGCATCGCCGATCGCGCCCTGCAGGGCGATCAGGCCGTCGGAATCGATGTCGGTGTGGCGGAAGGGCAGGCGCTCGCGCACATATTGCGTGAGGTTACCGACATTGGTGCCGGCGAGGCCGAGGAAGGCTGCGGCCTCCTTCACCCCGTCCATAGGCAGCTTCGCATCGCGGAAGGCCGCCTGCGCCGCCTCGGTGATGCTCTGGATGGCGCTGTTCGGATCGGTCAGGATGTTGGCGGAGCCGCTCTTGCCGCGGCCGAGGATCTTTCCCTGCGGATCTGCGACCGCCGCGCGGCAACTGGTGCCGCCGCCATCTATGCCGATGATGAAATCTGCCATGGGGACCTCCGAAGCTGACAATACCAAAAAAATACCATTAACCAAGGGGGAATCGGTCGGGTCTGCCTGGTTGTGTTTTATGCGATTGAAATAAAATGATAAAATCATAAATCGCGACTTTTCCACCGGCGGTCGTTAATTTCCTATGGACAATTGGTATGTTTTTGGCCTTAAATTCCCGCCAAGGGAGAACACTTCATGGCATCAGCCAGAACCGAAGCCAGGCATGAACAGGCGGAGGGCCTCGACGAGCGCAGCCCGGTCGAGGTGCTCAAGGTGCTGTCTTCGGCCCAGCGGCAGGCCGCAGGCGCCGTCGATGCGGCGATCGAGGACATTGCCGAGGCGGCGAAGCTTGCGGCGGACGCCCTGCGTTCCGGCGGGCGGCTCGTCTATGTCGGCGCCGGCAGTTCCGGGCTGATGGCAATGGCGGACGCGCTGGAGCTTCCGGGCACCTACGGCATCGCGCGCGACCGGATCGTCATCCTGCTGGCCGGCGGTGCCGCCAGCCTCGAGGATCTTGCCGGCGGCTACGAGGATGACGAGGCGCTTGCGCTCGCCGACGCCGAAAAGGCGGGGCTCGGCAAGGGGGACTGCGTGATCTGCGTCACCGCCAGCGGCACGACGCCCTATGCGATCGCCATTGCCGACCACGCCCGCGAGCACGATGCCAAGGTGATCGCGCTCGCCAACAATCCCGGCGCGCCGCTGTTTGCCTATGCCGACATCTCGATCCTGCTGCAGACGCCGCCAGAAGTGATTTCCGGCTCGACGCGCATGGGGGCGGGGACGGCGCAGAAGATCGCCTTCAACATGTTCTCGACGCTCGTCGGCATCCAGCTCGGCCATGTGCACGACGGCTACATGGTCAACCTCAAGGCGGACAACATCAAGCTGAAGGACCGCGCGGCGCGCATCGTCGCCGGTATCGCCGGTGTCGACGTCGAGACGGCGGGGCTGTTGCTGGAACAGTCCGAAGGATCCGTCAAGGTGGCTGTGCTGATCGCCGCCGGCGCAAAAGACAAGGCCGCGGCCGACGCCGCGCTCAATCATTCCGGGCAAAGCCTGCGGCGCGCCCTGAAGACCTTCCAATAACGGGAACGCGCCAAACAGGCGCACAAAAGGGAGAATGTCATGACACGCAATCTGATCAAGGGGCTGCTCCTTGCCACGAGCGTCCTCGGCACGGCGGGCCTCGCCCAGGCACAGGACGCCACGTTGACGATCGAGAGCTGGCGCAACGACGACCTGGCGATCTGGCAGGAAAAGATCATCCCGGCCTTCGAGGCGAAGAACCCGGGCATCAAGGTGGTGTTTTCGCCGACCGCGCCGACCGAATACAACGCTGCGCTGAACGCCAAGCTCGACGCGGGCTCGGCCGGCGACCTGATCACCTGCCGTCCGTTCGACGCCTCGCTGGAACTGTTCAACAAGGGGCATCTGGCCGCCCTGAACGATCTTTCCGGCATGGAGAACTTCTCCGACGTCGCCAAGTCCGCCTGGACCACCGACGACGGCGCCACCACCTTCTGCGTGCCGATGGCCTCGGTCATCCACGGCTTCATCTACAACAAGGACGCCTTCGACCAGCTCGGCATCGCCGTGCCGACGACGGAGGCCGAGTTCTTCGCAGTGCTTGACAAGATCAAGGCCGACGGCAACTACATCCCGATGGCCATGGGCACGAAGGACCTCTGGGAAGCCGCGACCATGGGCTACCAGAACATTGGCCCGACCTACTGGAAGGGCGAGGAAGGCCGCGCGGCGCTGATCAAGGGCGAGCAGAAGCTGACCGACGAGCCCTGGGTCGAGCCGTACCGCGTGCTCGCCAAGTGGAAGGACTATCTCGGCGACGGCTTCGAGGCACAGACCTATCCGGACAGCCAGAACCTGTTCACGCTCGGCCGTGCCGCGATCTTCCCGGCCGGTTCCTGGGAGATCGGCCTGTTCAACACCCAGGCACAGTTCAAGATGGGCGCATTCCCGCCGCCGGTGAAGGCTGCCGGCGACACCTGCTACATCTCCGACCACAACGACATCGGCATCGGCCTGAACGCCAAGAGCGCCAATGCGGATGCCGCGAAGAAGTTCCTGACCTTCGTCGCCTCGCCGGAATTTGCCGACATCTATGCCAACTCGCTGCCGGGCTTCTTCAGCCTGAACTCGACGGCGGTGAAGATGGCCGATCCGCTGGCGCAGGAATTCGTCTCCTGGCGCGAGAAGTGCAAGCCGACGATCCGCTCGACCTACCAGATCCTGTCGCGCGGCACGCCGAACCTGGAAAACGAGACCTGGACGGAATCGGCCAACGTCATCAACGGCACCGACACGCCGGAAGTGGCCGGCGAGAAGCTGCAGAAGGGCCTCGACAGCTGGTACAAGCCGGCGAAGTGAGTGTGGTTCGGGGCCAGGTTTGCCCCCTCACCCTGGCCCTCTCCCCGCAAGCGGGGAGAGGGGACTTGCTCAGCGATTGCCGATCCCTTCGTGACCATCACCGGAGGACCGTGCGGCAACCGTCCTTCTCCCCGCTCGCGGGGAGAAGGTGCCGGCAGGCGGATGAGGGGCAATTCGCTCGCTGTCGATTGCGGCCGGACGCCGCGCCATCCGCGCCAAAACGTGTAAGCTGAACGTCATCTGCCGGGCTTCCGGCATGGCATCGCGCGGCGGGACCGGCTGCGTGAGGTCCGTCCGCCTGTTGCGGGCAACGCATCGAACCACCGGTCGACAAGCGGGCAGGAACCATGACGGACGCCACAGTTTCAGAAGCCGAATTGGAAGCCGTCCGCCGGCCGCGGCGCTGGCATATCGCCGTCTTCCTGCTGCCGGCGCTCGTCGTCTACAGCGCGGTGATGATCCTGCCGCTGTTCGAGACGCTCAGGCTCTCGCTGTTCAACACCGTCGACGGGCAGTCCACCTTCGTCGGCCTCGCCAACTTCAAGACGCTGTTCGGCGATGCCCGCTGGGCGTCTGATTTCTGGAATGCACTGAAGAACAACTTCATCTTCTTTGCCATCCACATGCTGGTGCAGAACCCGATCGGGATCGCGCTCGCAGCCCTGCTGTCGGTGCCGAAGCTGCGCGGCGCCGCCTTCTACCGCACCGCCATTTTCCTGCCGACACTGCTCTCCTTCGTCATCGTCGGCTTCATCTGGAAGCTGATCCTGTCGCCGATCTGGGGCGTGTCGCCCTATCTGATGGACGTCGTCGGGCTGAAGTCCCTGTTCGCGCCATGGCTCGGAAGGCCCGGCTCGGCGCTGATCGCGGTCTCGCTGATCTCGGTCTGGCAATATGTCGGCATTCCGATGATGCTGATCTATGCGGCGCTGCTCAGCATTCCGGAAGAGGTGATCGAGGCGGCCGAATGCGACGGGGTCACCGGCTGGGCGCAGTTCTTCAAGATCAAGCTGCCGTTGATCCTGCCGGCGATCGGCATCATCTCGATCCTGACCTTCGTCGGCAATTTCAACGCCTTCGACCTGGTCTACACCGTGCAGGGGGCTCTCGCCGGGCCGGACGGCTCGACGGACATTCTCGGCACGCTGCTCTACCGCACCTTCTTCGGTTTCCAGCTGCAACTGGGAGACCGTTCGATGGGGGCGACGATCGCGACGGTGATGTTCCTGATCATCCTCGCCGGCGTCTCGCTCTATCTCTTCGTCATCCAGCGGCGCATCCGCCGCTACCAGTTCTGAGGGAGCCGACCATGTCCAAGGCACGCACCTCGCTGTCCCGTACCGCCTTCGTCCACGCCGCCCTGATCGCCTATACGCTGATCGCGGTCTTCCCGGTGTTCCTGACGATCATCAACTCGTTCAAGAACCGCAACGCGATCTTCCGCAACCCGATGCAGGTCCCGACGCCCGCGACCTTCGATCTCGTCGGCTACCACACGGTGCTGGGGCAGGGGGATTTCGCGCTCTACTTCCAGAACAGCCTGATCGTCACGATCGTCTCGATCTTTCTCGTACTGCTGTTCGGCGCGATGGCGGCGTTTGCGCTGTCGGAGTATCGTTTCCGCGGCAATACGCTGATGGGGCTCTATCTTGCGCTCGGCATCATGATCCCGATCCGGCTTGGCACGGTGGCGATCCTGCAGGGGATGGTGGCGACCGGGCTCGTCAACACGCTGACGGCGCTGATCCTCGTCTATACCGCGCAGGGGCTGCCGCTCGCCGTGTTCATCCTGTCGGAATTCATGCGCACCGTCTCCGACGACCTGAAGAATGCCGGGCGGATCGACGGGCTTTCGGAGTATTCCATCTTCTTCCGGCTGGTGCTGCCGCTGGTGCGGCCCGCCATGGCGACGGTGGCCGTCTTCACCATGATCCCGATCTGGAACGACCTGTGGTTCCCGCTGATCCTTGCGCCCGGCGAGGCGAACAAAACGGTCACGCTCGGCTCGCAGATCTTCATCGGCCAGTTCGTCACCAATTGGAACGCGGTGCTGGCCGCCCTGTCGCTGGCGATCCTGCCGGTCCTCGTCCTCTATCTCGCCTTCTCGCGGCAGCTGATCCGCGGCATCACGTCGGGAGCGGTGAAATGAATGTTTGCCGACCGGAGCTTCCCCCTCATCCGCCCTTCGTGAACCTTCTCCCCGATGGGGAGAAGAGGGAGATCGCCGCAACGCTTCCGATCCTCCTCTTCCCTCGGGGAGAGGGTGGCCGAGCGCAGCGGAGGCCGGGTGAGGGGGCGCCTGCGCCGACGTCTCTTGCGAAGGAATAAATGTATGTGCTCCACTTCTCCCATCCGCGTCCTTTCCGCCGGCCTCGGCAATATGGGGCGCAGCCATGCGCTCGCCTATCACGAGAATCCGGGCTTCCAGATCGCGGGCCTCGTCAACCGTTCGAAGGTGGAGCTGCCGGAGGCACTTTCCGGCTATGAGATCCTGCCGTCGTTCCCCGAGGCGTTGAAGGCGCTGAAACCCGAGCTCTGCTCGATCAACACCTATTCCGACAGCCATGCCGATTTTGCGGTGATGGCGATGGAGGCCGGCGCGCATGTGTTCGTCGAGAAGCCGCTGGCGACGACGGTGGCCGATGCCGAGCGCGTCGTCGCCTGTGCCAGGGCTAACGGCCGCAAGCTCGTCGTCGGCTATATCCTGCGCCATCATCCTTCCTGGATGCGGCTGATCGCCGAGGCGCGAAAACTCGGTGGCCCCTACGTGTTCCGCATGAACCTGAACCAGCAGTCGAGCGGCCCGACCTGGGAGACGCACAAGGCGCTGATGCAGACGACGCCGCCGATCGTCGATTGCGGGGTGCATTATGTGGATGTCATGTGCCAGATCACCGACGCGAGGCCGGTCGAGGTGCGCGGCATGGGCTTAAGGCTCTCCGACGAGATCGCGCCGGACATGTACAACTACGGCCACCTGCAGGTGCTCTACGACGACGGTTCGCTCGGCTGGTACGAGGCCGGCTGGGGGCCGATGATCTCGGAGACGGCCTTCTTCGTCAAAGACGTGATGTCGCCGAAGGGGTCGGTATCGATCGTCATGGACCCGAACGCCAAGTCCGACGATATCGACACGCACACCAAGACGGCGGTGATCCGCCTGCACAATGCCGAGACCGGGCCGGACGGCCGCTTCCTGAAGGCCGACGAGGACCTGAAGATGGCCGGCGAGCCGGGCCACCAGGAGCTCTGCGACCGCGAGCAGGCCTATGTGCTGAAGGCGATCCGCGAGGACATCGACCTGAGCCGGCACATGGACGATGCGGTGCAGTCGCTCAGGATCTGCCTTGCCGCCGATGAAAGCGTGCGCACCGGCCGGCCGGTGAAACTATAAAAGAAGGAACGACGATGGGCTCCCTGCAACTGAAATCCGTGCGCAAGTCCTTCGGGCCGGTCGATGTGCTGAAGGGCATCGATCTCGACGTTGCCGATGGCGAGTTCGTCATCTTCGTCGGACCGTCGGGCTGCGGAAAATCGACGCTCCTGCGCATCATTGCCGGCCTCGACGATGCGACGTCGGGCAATATCCTGATCGACGGCGCGGAAGTCGGCGCGGTGCCGCCGGCCAGGCGCGGCATCGCCATGGTGTTTCAGTCCTATGCGCTCTATCCGCATCTGAGCGTGAAGGACAATATGGGCCTCGGCCTCAAGCAGGCCGGCGCGCCGAAGGCGGAGATCGAGGCGCGGACGAAGAAGGCGTCTTCCATGCTGTCGCTGGAGAAGTACCTCGACCGGCGCCCGGCCGAGCTTTCGGGCGGGCAGCGCCAGCGCGTGGCGATCGGGCGCGCCATCGTGCGCGAGCCGAAGCTGTTCCTGTTCGACGAGCCGCTCTCCAACCTCGACGCGGCCCTGCGCGTCAATACGCGCCTCGAGATCGCGCGGCTGCACCGCGAACTGAAGGCGACGATGATCTACGTCACCCACGACCAGGTGGAGGCGATGACGCTGGCCGACAAGATCGTCGTCCTCGACGGCGGCGTCATCCAGCAGGTCGGTTCGCCGATGGAGCTCTACAACAAGCCGGCCAACCTGTTCGTCGCCGGTTTCATCGGCTCGCCGGCGATGAATTTCATCGACGCTTCGAGGCTCGGACGCAGCGACGCGACCACGATCGGCATCCGCCCGGAACACATGGCGCTGTCGCGCGAGAGCGGCGAGTGGAGCGGCAGGATCGTCCATGTCGAGCACCTTGGCGCCGACACGATCGTCTATCTCGACAGCGACAAGGCCGGGCTCTTGACCGTGCGGCTGTTCGGCGAACACCACTACGAGCCGGACGAGATCGTGCATGCCACGGCCAATGCCGGGCAGCTCCATCGTTTCGGGGTTGACGGTAAAGTGATACGATGAGGTCCCTCATCACAATTTCGTGATTGGTCCATTGTGCAGTGCGAAATCGGATTGCGCTTGGACAGGAATTAACATACAGAACTGTTTGTATAACGGCGATGCGGGGGACTTACGGTTCTCCGCATCGATTCTTTTCAAGGCCTTCCGGCCTTGACCTGACCATTTTCGAGGCCGCTGGCCTTCCCTCGTTTCGTGGAAAAACCGATGCGCATCATCAGACCGATTGCAATTGCGACACTGGGCAGCCTGCTGTTTTTGGCCGGATGCCAGAAGGAGGAGGACAAGCAGGCCGCTGCGCCGGCGATGCCGCCGACGCCGGTCGCAGTCGTCACCACCAAGTCCGAGGAAGCGCCGATCATGAACGAGCTGCCGGGCCGCATCGCCGCGACCCGCATCGCCGAGGTCCGCCCGCGCATCTCCGGCATCGTCGTCGAGCGCGTGTTCGAGCAGGGATCGATCGTCACCGAGGGCGAGGTGCTCTACCGCATCGATCCGGAGCCTTTCCGTGTCCAGGTCGACAGCGCCGAGGGCACGCTCCGGCGGGCGAAGGCCGTGCAGTTGCAGGCCAAGCAGGCGGCCGACCGGCAGGAGCAGTTGAAGAAGTCGAACGTCGCCTCCGCGCAGCAGTTCGACGACGCGGTGGCGCAGCTTGCCGCGGCGGACGCCGACGTCGCCATCGCCGAGGCCGGCCTTGCGACGGCAAAGCTGAACCTCGAATATTCCGAGGTGAAGGCGCCGATCACCGGCCGCATCGGCCGGGCGCTGATCACCGAGGGCGCACTCGTCAGCAGCAGCAGCAGCGAGGCGCTGGCGACGATCCAGCAGCTCGACCCGGTCTACGCCGACTTCACCCAGTCGGCCACCGATCTGATCCGCCTGCGAAAGGCGCTTCAGGACGGCGACTTGATGAACGACGATTCTGCTGATGTTACGCTGCTGTTCGACGACGGCACCGCCTATGGCCATATCGGCAAGCTGCTGTTCTCCGAAGCCGCCGTCGACGAGACGACCGGCCAGGTGACGCTGCGCGGCGAGTTCCCGAACCCCGACAACGATCTGCTGCCGGGCATGTATGTTCGCGTCCAGATCCAGCAGGGCATCCAGAGGAACGCGATCCTCGTGCCGCAGCAGGCCGTCCAGCGCGACACGGCCGGGCAGGCCCAGCTCTACGTCGTCAATGCGGAGAATGTCCTGGAGGTCCGGCGCGTCAATGTCGGTCGCGCGGTCGACCAGCGTTTCATCGTGACGAGCGGGCTGCAGCCAGGCGAGAAGGTCGTGGTCGAGGGTTTCCAGAAGATCGGCCCCGGCGCCACCGTCGCACCCGCCGACTGGCAACCGGCCGGTCAGGCACCGGCAGAGAAGCCGGCCGAGGCCGCCGAGGCCCCTGCGGCCGCCGGCGAGGCGGCAGAGCCGGCTGCGAAAGCGAACTGAGGTCCTGAACAATGCCTAGATTTTTCATCGACAGGCCGATCTTCGCCTGGGTCGTCGCCATTTTCATCATGCTGGCCGGCGTGATCACGATCCCGATGCTGCCGGTGGCGCAGTATCCGAACGTGGCGCCGCCGCAGATCTCGATCTCGACCAACTATCCGGGCGCGTCGCCCGAGGACATCTACCAGTCGGTGACGCGGCCGATCGAGGAAGAGCTGAACGGCGTGCCCGGGCTGATCTACTTCGAATCGACCTCGGAATCGTCCGGCCGTATCTCCATCAATGTGACGTTCGCGCCGGGAACGGATATCGGCGAGGCGCAGGTCGAGGTGCAGAACCGCATCGCCCGCGTCGAGCCGCGTCTGCCGCAGGCCGTGACCCAGCAGGGCATGCGCGTCGAGCAGGCCAGCACATCCTTCCTCATGGTGGTGGCGCTGTCGTCGACCGACGGCAACACTGACGCGATCGGCCTCGGAGACTATCTGAGCCGCAACGTGCTGGGCGAAATCCGCCGCGTCCCCGGTGTGGGCAGTGCGACGCTGTTCTCCACCCAGCGCTCGATGCGCGTCTGGCTCGATCCCGACAAGATGGTCGGCCTCAACCTGACGGTCGATGACGTCAACAACGCGATCTCGGTGCAGAACGCCCAGGTCTCGGCGGGACGGATCGGTGCGCAGCCGAACCCGATCGGCCAGCAGATCTCCGCGACCGTCCTCGTCCGCGGCCAGCTGACCTCGCCGGAGGAATTCGGCTCGATCGTGCTGCGCGCCAATCCGGACGGCTCGTCGGTGCGGCTGCGCGACGTCGCCGCCATCGAGGTCGGCGGTGAAGACTACAACTTTTCGACGCGCCTGAGCGGCAATCCCACCGCCGCCATCGGCGTGCAGCTGTCGCCGACGGGCAACGCCATGTCCACGGCCGCCGGCGTGCGCGCAAAGATGGAGGAGCTGGCGAAGTTCTTCCCGGCCGGCGTCGAATACAGCATCCCCTACGACACGACGCCCTTCGTCGAAGTGTCGATCGAGAAGGTCATCCACACGCTGATCGAGGCGATCGGGCTGGTGTTCATCGTGATGTTCCTGTTCCTGCAGAACATCCGCTACACGATCATCCCGACGCTCGTGGTGCCGGTGGCGCTGCTCGGAACCTGTGCCGCGATGTACGTCTCGGGCTTCTCGATCAACGTGTTGACCATGTTCGCCATGGTGCTCGCGATCGGCATCCTCGTCGACGACGCGATCGTCGTGGTCGAGAACGTCGAGCGCATCATGGCCGAGGAGGGGCTGTCGCCGAAGGAAGCCACGAAGAAGGCGATGGGCCAGATCACCGGCGCCGTCGTCGGCATCACGCTGGTGCTTTCGGCTGTGTTCATTCCCATGGCGTTCTTCCCGGGCGCCGTCGGCATCATCTACCAGCAGTTCAGTCTGACCATGGTGGTGTCGATCCTGTTCTCGGGCTTCCTGGCGCTGTCGCTGACGCCGGCGCTGTGCGCGACCTTCCTCAAGCCGATCCCGCAGGGACACCACGAGAAGCGCGGCTTCTTCGGCTGGTTCAACCGCGGCTTCGACAGGACCGCGCATGGCTATTCCGGCGTGGTCGGCAAGGTCGTGCGGCGTTCCGGCCGGCTGATGGTCGTGTATCTCGCGCTGCTCGTCGGTCTCGCCTATGCCTATCTGCAGCTTCCGACCTCGTTCCTTCCCAACGAGGACCAGGGCTACCTGATCGTCGACATGCAGGCTCCGTCCGAGGCGAGCGGCACGCGGACCGCCGAGGTCATCCAGCAGGTCGAGAAGATCTTCCTGGGTGAGAAGGCAGTCGCCGATATCGTGGCCATCTCCGGCTACAGCTTCTCCGGCACCGGCCAGAACGCCGGCCTTGCCTTCGTTCCGCTGAAGGACTGGTCCGAACGCGGGCCGGAAGATTCGGCCGAGGCGATTGCCGGCCGCGCCAACATGCAGCTCTTCGGCATCAAGGACGCGCTGACGTTCTCGCTGTCGCCGCCGCCGATCCAGGGGCTTGGCAACTCGACCGGCTTCACCTTCCGCCTGCAGGACCGCGGCGGTATGGGACAGGCTGCGCTGTCTGCCGCACGCGACCAGCTGATGGCCGCGGCCGCGAAGAGCCCGGTCGTGACCGGCCTGCGCATCGAGGGCATGCCGGACGCGGCGCAGGTCAACCTGCTGATCGACCGCGAGAAGGCCAACACCTTCGGGGTGACCTTCGCCGACATCAACTCGACGATCTCGGCGAACCTCGGCTCGTCCTACGTCAACGATTTCCCGAATGCCGGCCGCATGCAGCGCGTGACGGTGCAGGCGGGGGCGGAAAAGCGCATGCAGACCGCCGACCTCCTGAACCTCAACGTCCGCAACGCCAGCGGCGGCATGGTGCCGCTGTCGTCCTTCGCCACCGTCGAGTGGATCCGCGGGCCGCAGCAGATCGTCGGCTACAACGGCTATCCCTCGATCCGCATCGCGGGCCAGGCCGCACCCGGCTATTCCTCCGGTGACGCGATCGCCGAGATGGAGCGGCTGGCAGGCGAACTGCCGACCGGCTTCGGCTACGAATGGACGGGCCAGTCGCTGCAGGAGATCCAGTCCGGCTCGCAGGCGCCGGCGCTGATCGCGCTGTCGATCCTGTTCGTGTTCCTGCTTCTGTCCGCGCTCTATGAAAGCTGGTCGATCCCGCTGTCGGTCATGCTGGTCGTGCCGCTCGGCGTCATCGGCTCGGTGCTGGCGGTGACCTGGCGGGGCATGCCGAACGACGTGTACTTCCTCGTCGGCCTGATCACCATCATCGGCCTGTCGGCGAAGAACGCGATCCTGATCATCGAGTTCGCCAAGGACCTGCGAGCGGAGGGCAAGCCCCTGCTCGAGGCGACGATCGAGGCCTGCCGGCTGCGTTTCCGCCCGATCCTGATGACCTCGCTGGCCTTCACCCTCGGCGTGCTGCCGATGGCGATCGCCTCTGGCGCCAGCGCCGCCAGCCAGAACGCGATCGGCACGGGCGTGATGGGCGGCATGATCTCGGCAACCGTTCTCGCCATCTTCTTCGTCCCGGTGTTCTTCGTGTTCGTCATGAACCTCTTCGGCCGCAAGCCGAAGGAAGAAAAGCCGGCGGCGGAACCAATGCCGGCGCCCGGCGAGTGAGAAACGAGTGCCCGCCGCAAGGCGGGCGCTCCCGGCTACGGGGGGACCATGCGCAGGACCAAAGCTCACGCCGAAGCCACGCGCCAGCAGATACTCCATGCAGCGGAGCGTGTGTTCTTCGAAAAGGGCGTCTCCAACGCCTCGATGGAAGAGGTGGCGCTTGCCGCCGGCGTGACCCGCGGCGCCATCTACTGGCATTTCGCCAACAAGTCCGATCTCTTCATGGAGCTCTACAAGTCCGTGCCGCTGCCGCAGGAGGACATGATCGCCCGCGAGCTCGAGGTGGAAGGCGTTGACGTGTTCGCGGTGATCGAGCGCATGGCGGCGGAATGGCTCGAGGTGCTGGCGAAGGACGAGCAGCGCCAGCGGATCCTGTCGATCCTGCTGCGCTGCGACTATGGCGGCGAACTGGCGCCGGTGCTGGCGCAGCAGCAGCAGGTCTTCGACGAGCATGTGCGCATCCTTGAGAAGGCCTTCGCCCGGGCAGCCGAGATGGGCAAGCTCGACCGCTGCTGGACGCCGCGCGCGCTCGCCTCTTCCTTCTGCTGGATGATGAAGGGGCTTTGCGTCGAATGGCTGCTGTTCGGCCGCCGCTTCGACCTCGCCGCCGAAGGCCGCGACGGCCTTTCGCGCTTCATTCGCGGCCTGCGGGCGGCCTGATCCGCTTCGTATCAGCCGTCTTCACCCGTCATCCTGTCGATCCACTCCTTGCCGATATTCCAACGCCTTAGGACGGATAGCGGATCTTCCGCGTCAAGCCGCGAGCAGATGCGGTAGATCTCCAGCACCTCAGCGCTCATCTCGCCCTTCTGGTGGAAATACATGGCCGCCGCATAGCGGGTCCGCCCGGACCAGTCGATGCCTGTCGCGGTGCGGATGAGGTTCCAGTGGTGGCGGGTCTCTTCGTCCATCGGTGTCGTCCCTGCCTTGCCTTCGGCCGATGGGCTGCAACAGGATTGCCCCTCACCCCGCAGGCGGATGAGGGGCGTTCCGCTTTCAGCCCTTCCAAACGCTATCGCAGTCCCGGCGGCGTGGCCGTGCGTCGCGCCAGCTTCACGAAGGGTCGCGGGACGATCTTCGCACGCTTCATCATCTTCTGGTACTTCAGTTCGCGCATCGCATAGATTTCCACCCAGAGGTCGTCGACGAACCGCGTGCCATAGGGTCGGTCGAGACTGGCAATCGCGACGTTGCGCTTGGCGGTGGGCGACCAGATGGCGGCGGTGACGAGGCCCGCCTCGCGCTTGCCGCGGTGATAGACGAAAGCATGCTCGGCCGGAATATTCCCTTCGATTTCAAGGCCCACGAGGACATGCTTCAGAGTTTGATTCCGGCGCGCGTCGAGAATGGCGCGGCGGCCGTTGAAGTTCGGCTTGTCCGGATCGACCAGCCAGTCGAGGCCGATCTCGTCGGGCAGGCGCACGCGGTCGGCGCGAAGCGCTGCCTCGGCGGTGACGAAGTCGGCATTGGCGACGATGAAGCCGGCCTCGATGCGCGTGCGATTGAGCGCGGCGTAGCCGATGGCGCGGATGCCGTGGTCGGCGCCGGCCGTCCAGAGACGGTCCCAGAGCGGCAGGGCGGCCTGGCGCGGGACGAACAGCTCGTAGCCGAGGTCGCCGGTGAAGCCCGTGCGCGAGACCGTGACGGTCCCTCCGTCATGGGCAAAGCTTCCGATGTCGAAGGGCTTCAGCCGTTCGGCACCGGAAAAGCCGGCTTTGGCGAGCACGGCATAGCTCGTCGGCCCCTGCAGGGCGACGCCGGCGATTTCCTCGGTCTCTTCGCGGATGTCCACGGCAAGGCCGAAGGCGCTGTCGAGCAGCCAGGGCAGGTGGCGCTCCTGGCAGCAGAGGCGGAAGTCCTGGTCGCCGAGCCGGAACAGCGTGCCGTCGTCCAGCACGTGGCCGTCGTCGTCGCACCAGGCGGTGTAGTGCACGCGGCCGACGCCGAGCTTGCGCACGTCGCGCAGCGTCAGCCGGTTGAGATAGCGTTCGGCGTCAGGGCCGTCGATCCGGTATTTCACCATCGGCGAGATGTCGAAGAGCGCTGCCGTCGAGCGGATTGCGAAATATTCGAGCTCCTCGTCGAAGAGCGCATGCGGGGCCTTGCAGCCTGCCCAGTTGTACCAGTCGTTGACCGCGTCGAGGGCGGAAAGCCGCGGATGGAAGGGCGTTTCCAGCCGCGGGGTGGCGATATGGTCGCGCGCCGCGCGGCGCGCCTCGGCCGCGTTTGCAGGCTTGGTCAGGGCGTTCATCGGCGGTCTCCGGCAAGGATATGGCGGGCGGCGTTCCAGCCGGCGAGGCCGGAGATGCCGCCGCCGGGGTGGGCGCCGGCACTGGCGAGATACAGGCCCTCGATCGGCGTGGCATAGCCGGAGGCCGCCCCCGTCGGCCGGTTGACCAGCAACTGGTCGGCCTGCAATTCGCCATGATGCCAATGGCCGCCGGGAAGATTGTATTCCGCCTCGATGTCTGCGGGCGTGGAAAGCTCGGCAGCGAGGATCGTGTCCGAGAGGCCCGGCGCGTGGCGCTCGAGGATGTCGATCACGATCCGCAGGAAGGCGGGCTTGCCGGTCTCCCAGCCCGCCTTGAGCTTGTAGGGTGCGTATTGCACCAGCGCCGAGAGCGTGCAGGCGCCGTCCGGCGCGAGCGTGCTGTCTGCCAGGCTCGGCAGCACGATCTCCATCACCGGATCGGGCGAGAACTCGCCGTACTTGGCCGGGTTGAAGGCGTTTTCGACATGGGTCATCGAGCGGGCGATGACGATGCGGCCGGCGTGGTCGCGGCCGGAGAGGCCGGCGAAGCTCGGCATGCGCGAGAGCGCCAGGTCGAGCTTGGCGACGTTGCCGGCGGAGCGGACGTGGCGGATGGCGCGCAGGAAGCCTGTGCCGGTCTCTGCGGCATCGACGAGTTGCAGGAACGTCGCCTGCGGGTGGATGGCCGAGACGACCACCGGGGCGGACAGCTCCGAGCCGTCTGCCAGCACGACGCCGCCGGCCTTGCCGCGATCGGCGAGGATGCGGCCGACGCGGGCGCCGCAGCGGATGGTGACGCCGGCCGTCTCCGCCGCCTTGAGGAAAGCGGGAGCGACCGCGGCCATGCCGCCCTGCGGGATGAACTGGCCGCCCGCCTTGCCGTCCGCTTCACCGGTGAGGCGATAGTAGAGGCCGAGCAACGATGTCGGCGAGCGCGGCCCGAGGTGAATGCCGAGCGTGGCGTCGAAGGCGAGCAGGCCCTTCAGCCGGTCGTCTTCGAGGTATTCGTCGGCGACGTCGGCGACGTTCATCAGGAGCATGCGCAGGAAATCGCGACCCTCGGCGCGGCCCTTGCGGATGACGCCGAAGCCGGCGGCCATCAACGTCGAGATGTCGCCGATGCCGATCGCGCCGAGTTGCGGCGGGGCGCGGCGCAGGAAACGCTTGAGGATGCCGGCCTGGAAGGTGAGCTTGTCGCGCAGGCGGGAGAAGGCCGCCGCCTCGTCCGCCGTCACGCCGTCGATCGTTTCGCCATAGGCGCCGCGGAGCACCGCCGGCTCGCGCTCGCCGTCGAGGACGGCGGTGGGCATGGCGGGGCCGGGCGTCGCCGCAAGCGCGATCCCGAGGTCGCGGGCGACTTCTGGATCGAGCCGGTTGACGAGGTGGGCGAGGCCGGCGGAGCGGAAGCCGGGGGCGAATTCGCGCCCGCGCATTGCGCCGCCCGGCGCATTCGCCGCCTCCAGCACCAGAACCCTGCGGCCGCTGCGGCCGAGCTTGGCGGCGGCGGCGAGGCCGTTGTGGCCGGCGCCGATGACGATCGCGTCATAGCTCTGCGCGGCGGTTTTCGGGGAACTCGGCGGTGCGTCAGATGACGTCATGGGCGTTGCTCATCGTCTCGGGGCTGCGCTTGAGGTCGCGGAGGATCTCCATCGCGGCGTTGCGTCCGGGCGCGCCCATGACGCCGCCGCCCGGGTGGGTGGAGGAGCCGCAGATATAGAGGCCGGCGATCGGGCTGCGGTATTGCGCGTAGCCGGGCACCGGGCGGTTGAACAGGAGCTGGTCGAAGGTCAGTTCGCCCTGGAAGATATTGCCCTCTGTCAGCCCGACCTCGGCCTCCAGTTCGCGCGGGGTGCGCACCTCCATGTGGACAATGCGGTCGCGGAAGCCGGGCGAATAGTCGGCGATCTGGCCGACGACGGTCTCGGCGAAGGCTGTGCGGTCGGCGTCCGTCCAGTCGCGGCCCTCGACCTTCGGCGGGCAGTACTGCACGAAGCAACTCATGAAGTGCCTGCCGGGCGAGGTCATGGTCGGGTCGAGCGTCGTCGGGATCATCGTGTCGAGCATGGGATCGGCCGACCAGCGCCCTGCCTTCCAGTCGTCATAGGCGCGCTCCATGCGCTCGATGCTGTCGGTGAAATGCAGGTCGCCGCGGATGCAGGACGAGCCCTCCGGCAGGGCAGGGAACTCCGGCAGGCTGTCGAGCGCGATGTTCACCTTGCCGGACGAGCCGCGCATCTTGAAGTGCTTGACCCGGTGGACGAAGTCTTCGGGCAGGTCGGCCTCGTCGACCAGTTTCAGAAAGGTGCGTTTCACGTCGGCATTGGAGACGACGAGGTTGGCGCGGATCTCTTCGCCGCTGTCCAGAACGACGCCTGTCGTGCGGCCGCCGCGCGAGAAGATCCTTGCGACCTCGGCGTCGGTGCGGATCGTGCCGCCGGCGGCGAGGAAGGAACTTGCCAGCGCCTGCGTCACCGCGCCCATGCCGCCACGGGCATAGCCCCAGGCACCGACCGAGCCGTCCACCTCGCCCATGTAGTGATGCAGCAGCACATAGGCGGTGCCCGGAGACATGGGGCCGAGAGCGGTGCCGATGATGCCGGAGATCGCCAGATAGGCCTTGATCACGTCGGTCTCGAAATATTCGTCGAGGAAGTCGGAGATCGACATGGTCCAGAAGCGCAGCGTCTGCGCCATCTCGGCCGGGCTGAACTCGCCGAATTTCCTTGCGAGGTAAACGAGTTCGGCGATGTCGCGCGGGCGAAAACCGAAGGGATCGGGGGCGGTGCGCATCAGAAGCGGCTGGATGAAGCGGCACTGGCGGGTGACGTCGCGGGCATAGCGCTCATAGGCCTCGGCGTCGCGCTTCGAATAGCGGGCGAATTCGCGGCGGTGGCTGTCGTGGTCGCGGTAGGAGGCGAGGTAGTCGCCGTCGCGCGTCAGCACCGCGCCGCCCTCGTAGGCGACGACCTGCAGGCCGTGCCGCGGCAGGTCGAGGTCGCGCATGATCTCGGGGCGGAACAGCGAGCAGACATAGGAACAGTTGGAATAGAGGAAGCCCGGCGTCAGCTCCCGGCTGGTGGCAGCCCCGCCGACCCAGCCGTTCTTCTCCAGCACTGCGACCTTCAGGCCGGCGCGCTGCAGGTAGCCGGCGGTCACCAGGCCGTTGTGGCCGCCGCCCACCACGAGGACGTCATATCGTTGCATCCGCGTTCTCCCTCATTGATCGAAAGGCTGCATCAAACGCAAAAACTTGTCCAGATATTTTGAATGAATATTCAGCAAGTATGTTGCAATCGCCTGATAATGCGCTAGAATTTCGCGTCGGGAATGACAGGGCGCGGGACGGTCTTGCGAGGGGAGATCATGGCGGCGAACGGCGAGGCCGGGCAGGAGCACGAGCCGGAATACGACGACGAGGCGATCCGTTTCCTCGCGGTCGTATGGGGCGAGGGGTATCTGTCGCCCGGCGGTTCGCAGGAGGTGGACCGCGTGCTCGCGGGCATCGATCTTTCGGGGAAGTCGGTGCTCGATTTCGGCTGCGGCGCGGGCGGCGTCACGCTGCACATCGCCAAGGCGCACGGGCCGGCGGAGATCGTCGGCTACGACGTCGAGCAGCCGGTGGTCGACCGGGCGCGGGCGGCAGCGGTGCGCGAGGGGCTGACGGCGCAGGTCCGCTTCATCGCCACGCCGCCCAGCCGGCTGCCCTTCGACGACTGTGAGTTCGACCTCGTCTTTTCCAAGGATGCGATGGTGCATGTGCCCGACAAGGCGGCGCTCTTTGCCGAGCTCTTCCGCGTGCTGAAGCCCGGCGGCAGGCTTGCCGCCTCCGACTGGCTGATTTCCCATGACGGCGAGCCGTCGCAGGAGATGAAGGACTATATCGAAGCCGAGGGGCTGAGCTTCGGCATGGCCTCTCCGTCGCATTACCTGCAGGCGATGGGTGCGGCCGGCTTTGCCGACGTCTCGACCACCGATCGCAACGGCTGGTACCGCGAGGTGGCGCGCACCGAGCTGGAGCGGCTGCAGGGCGCTTTGCATGCCGCTGCCGTCGCCGCTGTCGGCGAGGCCTATGTCGCAAAGAATATCCGCACCTGGATCGCCATGCAGAAGGTGCTTGACAGCGGCGAACATTGCCCCACTCATCTTTTCGGCAGCAAGCCGGCCGGTGATCTTCCGTGAACGAGGCGCTGCGAAATCCCAAAATGAGAACGGCGGTGAAGATGCGGGCGAATGCGGCGCAGAAGGACGTGACTGACATCGAGAAGAAGGGCCGCAAGGCCTCCAAGGAGGCGAGGCGGCTGCAACTGATCGAGGCGACGATCGATTCGCTCGCCCGGCGCGGCTATGCCGAGACGACGCTGGCCGATGTCGCCGACGGGGCCGGGCTGTCGCGCGGCATCGTCAATTTCCACTTCGAGAGCAAGGAAAAGCTGCTCGTTGCCACGCTGCAGGCGATGGCGGACGAATATGCCAACCACTGGAACTCGGCGCTGGAGAAGGCGGGGCCGCGGCCGGCCGAACAGCTCTGGGCGCTCGTCGCCGCCGATTTCGACCGGCGGATCTGCACCAAGCGCAAGCTGGCCGCCTGGTGCGCCTTCTGGGGCGAGGCCAAGTCGCGGCCGACCTACCAGGCGCTCTGCGGCGCGCGCGACGTCAAGTACCAGGAGATGGTGATCTCGCTCTGCGCCGCGCTGAAGGCGGAGGGCGGCTACGACTATGCGGCCGAGCCGATGGCGCTTTCCGTCTCCAGCATGCTGGAAGGGCTGTGGCTGCGCCTGATGATGGGCAACGGCCTCACCCGCGAGCAGGCGCACGAGGCGGCGATCGAGGCGATCGTCGCGCTGTTTCCGAAGCACATCGCCAGAAACGGACCGAAATAGCCAACCAGAAAAAGGGGGAATGCGCATGAGCAACTCGAACAGGGCCGGAGCTTTTCTCGCGGCCGTCATGGCCGCGGCGTTGTCCCTCTCGACCGCCCCGCCAGCCGCAGCCGACGGGCTGACGGTGTTCGACTGGTCGGGCTACGAGGATCCGGCCTTCTTTCCCGCCTATATGGAGAAATACGGAAGCCCGCCGGATTTCGCCTTCTTCGGCGACGAGGAAGAGGCGTTCCAGAAGCTGCGGGCCGGCTTCAAGGCCGATGTCGCCCATCCCTGTTCGCAGAGCGTGGCGAAATGGCGCGACGCTGGGCTGCTGGAACCGCTGGACACCTCGAGGCTGAGCCACTGGGACGATGTCCTGCCGGGCTTCAAGGCGATGAAGGGCCTGATGACCTCCGATGACGGCACCGCCTGGCTGATCCCGTTCGAATGGGGCAATACCGTGCTCACCTACCGTACCGACACCGTCAAGCCGGAGGAGGTGGCCTCGCTGAAGGCCTTTGCCGATCCGAAGTTCAAGGATCGCGTGTCGATCGGCGACAATGTCGACGATGCCTATGCGCTGGCGGCGCTCGCGATCGGGCTGAAGGATTGGTCGAAGATGACCGACGAGCAGTTCCAGGCGGCTTCCGATTTCCTGCGCGAGGTGCACCAGAACGTCAGGCTCTACTGGACCGACAACACCGAGGTGAGCCAGGCGATGGCGGCCGGCGAGATCGACCTCGCCTGGGCCTGGAACGAGACGGCGGCGACGCTGCAGTCGGAAAGCGTGCCGGTCGACATCAGGCGCGACACGGTCGAGGGGCTGTCCACCTGGGTGTGCGGCTACGTGCGGCTGAAGGGGGGGACGGGAAGTGCCGACCAGGCCTACGACTATCTCAACGCGCTGACCGATCCGGCCATCGCGCCCTACATGGTCGAGACCTGGGGCTACGGCCACGCCAACGCCAAGGGCATGGCGTCCGTCGATCCGGCCATCCTGAAGCAGAAGGGCTACGGCGACGTCGAGGCCTTCATGGCCGATACGCTGTTCCAGTCCCCCTTGCCGAACGCGTTGCGCCAGAAGATGATCGCCGAGTTCGAGAAGATCAAATCGGGATACTGATGTCGCAGCGTCATGACGTCCTTGTCGTCGGGGCCGGCTTTGCCGGCCTTTCGGCCGTGGCCTCGCTGCTCGACAGGGGCATGGACGTGGTGGTGCTGGAAGCTGCGGCTCGCGTCGGCGGGCGGGTCGAGTCCGCCGTGTTCAATGACGGGACCCGCGTCGACACCGGCGCGCAGTTCGTCTGCGACGACATGGAAAACGTCATCGCGCTCCTCGCCCGCTACGGCAAGACGCTGGTGCACACGCCGATGGCGGGCGAAAGCGTCGTTCAGCCGCCCGGGCGTGATGATGACGAGGCCTATGCGCGCTCGCGCGCCCTGCGGCTGCAACTGCGCGGGCTCAATCCGGCCGATCCGGCGCTCGCCGGGCTGACGGTCGCCGACTGGCTGGCGGCGCAGTCCGTCAGCCCGGACACAGCACTCGCCTTCCGCTCGACCGTCGAGGGCCTGTGGTGTCGGCCGATCGGCGAACTGCCGCTCTGGTATCTGGTCTCGAACGACCGGCGCATCACCAACCGGCAGACCGAGATCGAGTATTTCGTCGGGGAGACCATCCATTCGCTGGCCGAGGACATGGCCGCCGCTCTCGGCAGCCGCCTGCGGACCGGCCATCCGGTGACGCGGATCGCGACCGGGCCGGACGGCGTCGAGGCCAGTGCCGCCGGCGCAAGCATTTTCGCCCGGCAGGCGATCGTCGCCGTGCCGCCGGTGATGGCCTCGCGCATCGCCTACGAACCCGGCCTGCCGCCGAAACTCTCGGCCGCGCTCGGCGCCTGGCGCAGCGGCACGGTGATCAAGGCGCTCGTCCGCTACCGCAGGCCGTTCTGGCGCGACGAAGGGCTCAGCGGGCTGGTGGCCTGGCGCGATCCGGTCGGCCTGTTCTCCTGCGACGTTAGCCGCGACGGGCCGGGTGCGACCCTCGTCGTCTTCATCGCCGGACCACTGGCGCAGTCCTGGCGGCAGGGGCCGGAAGCGCAATTGCGGGAAACGATCCTTGAGAAACTCGCCGCCGCCCTCGGCGCGGAGGCTGGAAACGCCGTTGATCTGATCGTCCGCGACTGGACCGACGACCTCTGGTGCGGCGGCGGCTATGGCGACACGATCTTCGACATGCAGGCCCGGGACGCCGAGGACATCCTTCGCGCCGGCTTCGGCCCGATCCGTTTCGCCTGCGCGGAACTGTCGCCGTCGTTTCCCTGCTATGTCGAGGGAGCGATCGTGGCGGGGAGGGCTGCGGTGGAGGCGATGAGTTGCAGGCAGTAGCCAATAGGCAGTGGGCAGTAGAGCGCCGTTGTTCCGCAGCATTGGCACTCCGGGAATCGCGGACAATCTATTGCCTATTGCCTATTGCCTATTGCCTATTGCCTATTGCCTACTGCCTCCTTCCTCCGCCAGCAGCACGAACGCCTCCGGATCGTAGGCCAGCCTGATGTCGGCGCCGAGCGGCAGGTCGTCGGCGCCGTAGTCGTTGGTCTCGATCATGGAGAGCGGCTGCTCCAGCCCGTCGACGCCGATCGTCAGGTGCGTCACCTCGCCGAAATAGGCGCGATTCTCGACGCGGCCGACGAGTTCGTGCGGCGCGCGTTCGTCGTCCCACAGCAGGCGCAGGCGTTCCGGGCGGATGCCGACTGTGACGTGGCCGTTGGTGGGTGCGAAGCCCTTCGGCCGCTCCAGCCTGATCGTGCCGAAGCGGGCGGTCTCGACGCTGACGCTGTCGCTGCGTTCGGAGGTGAGCTTCGCCTGCAGGAAGTTCATGCCGCCGAGGAAGTCGGCGACCCTGCGGGTGCGGGGGCGCTGGTAGATCTCCTTCGGGGTGGCGACCTGGGCGATCCTGCCGCCGAACATCACGGCGATGCGGTCCGACAGCGCCAGCGCCTCGTACTGGTCGTGGGTGACGAGGATGAAGGTGATGCCGACCGCCTTCTGCAGGCTGCGCAGTTCCACCTGCATCTGCTCGCGCAGCTTCTTGTCCAGTGCCGACAGCGGCTCGTCGAGAAGCAGCACCTTCGGCCGCATGACGAGCGCGCGGGCAAGCGCGACGCGCTGGCGCTGGCCGCCGGACAGTTCGTTCGCCTTGCGCCGGTCGAGCCCCGTCAGCCGGACCTGGTCGAGCGCGTCGGCGACGCGACGGCGCTCCTCGGCGGCGTCGAGCTTCAGCCGCTTCAGCCCGTAGGCGACGTTCTCGCCGACGTCGAGATGGGGGAAGATCGCGTAGTTCTGGAAGACCATGTTGGTGGGGCGCCTGTTGGCGGGCAGGAGCGTGCTCGGCGTGCCGTCGATCCTGATCTCGCCGGCCGTCGGCACGTCGAAGCCCGCGATCGAGCGCAGCAGCGTGGTCTTGCCGCAGCCGGAGGGGCCGAGCAGCGAGAAGAACTCGCCGGCGCCGATTTCCAGCGATACGTCGTCGAGCGCGCGGTAGCTGCCATAGTATCGCGAGACGTTTTCGATCGAGATCATCGGGCGGTCCGGCATGGCGGGCTCCTGTCAGGGCGCGGGGGTGGCTTGCGTGCGTCGCTCCGCCCGCCGGCGCATGACCTCGGCTGCGGTGAGAAGGAGGACGGAGGCGAGGATCATCAGGCTGCCGAGCGCGAGCACGCCGGGCAGCTTCGCGGCGAAGCGGAGCTGGCCCCAGATATAGACCGGCAGCGTCGGCTCGGTGCCGGAAAGGAAGAAGGCGAGGATGAACTCGTCGAGCGAGATCGTGAAGGTGACGAGCAGGCTGGAGACGATCGCCGGCGCCACGACCGGCAGGGTGACGCGCCGGAAGGTGCCGATCGCCGTCTCGCCGAGGTCGTAGGAGGCTTCCTCGAGGCTGCGGTCGAAGCCCTCGAATCCGGAGACGAGCACGGACATGGAATAGGGGATGCAGAAGACGACCTGACCGAGGATGACGGTCACGAGCGACAGTTCCAGCCCCATCTGCAGAACGATCATCAGGAGCGACACGGCGACGATGATCTCGGGCAAGAACAGCGACGCCATGATCAGGCCCGTGGCGGGGCGCTGGCCGCGGAAGCGGTAGCGGGTGATGGCGCGGGCGGCGCAGATGCCGAGGATGGTGCTGATCAGCGAGACGCAGACGCCGACGATCAGGCTGTTGCGCGCCGCCTGCAGGAGCACCGTGTTGCCCCAGAGCGAGGCGTACCACTTGGTCGTGAAGCCGGCGAGCGGCAACGTCGTGGTGGCCGCGTCGTTGAAGGAGAACACCGGCAGGAGCAGGATCGGCAGGTAGAGGAAGAGGAAATAGACCGCCACATAGACGGGCAGGAAGGGGAGGAGGCGGAGCCTGTGCAGCAGCATCAGCGGATCCTCCGGACGACGAGGCGCAGGGCCAGCACGACGGCGGCCGCGACGAGGGAGACGAGCACCATGGTGGTGACCGAGAGTGCTGCGCCCAGCGGCCAGTTGGCGCCCTTGCCGAACTGCGCCTGGATGGCGGTCGCGATCATCACCCCGTCCTTGCCGCCGACCAGCTTGGGCGTGACATAGTCGCCGACGGTGGGGATCATCACGATCAGGAAGGCGGAGACGACACCGGGCATGGACAGCGGCAGGGTGACGCGCAGAAAGGCGCGCATCGGCCCGTCGCCGAGATCGCGCGCCGCCTCGATCAGCGAGCGGTCGATCTTCTGCAGGGAGACGTAGATCGGCAGGATGGCGAAGGCCGCCCAGCTGTGGACGAGGGTGATGACGACGGCATTGGCGTTGTAGAGAAGCGAGGTGATCGGCTGGTCGATCAGGCCGGCCGACATCAGGCCGGTGTTGAGCACGCCGCCGTAGCCGAGGATCACCTTCCACGACATGACGCGCAGCAGGTAGCTGGTCCAGCAGGGAATGGTGACCAGGAAGAGCCAGAGGTTCCTGTGCGCCCCGCCATGGAAGGAGATGAACCAGGCGACCGGATAGGAGAAGCCGACGGTGATCGCGCTGGTTGCGAGCGAGATCCACAGCGAGCGGATGAACAGGTCGCGGTAGATCGGCTCGGTCAGGGCCTGGCGATAGTTCTCCAGGGTGAAGGAGCGGTCGATTTCGAGGTAGTTCTGCGTCCAGAAACTGTAGGCGACGACGAGCGTGACCGGGACGAGCAGCAGCGCGAGCGCATAGAGGAGGGTCGGCGAGATCATCGCCAGACCGCGGGCCTCCTCGCTGCGCATCCACCGGCCGCGAGCCGCAGGCTTGACCGCTCCCGGCGACGAGTCGATCGCCACGGAACTCATGGTTTCGCTCGTTTCGCGCGCTGATCGTGGCGAACCGGTGCGGGACAGCGCCCGCTCCCCTGCATTTGCGACATCGCGACCGCCTTTTCGGCTCGTTGCTGTTCCCGGATTGAAGATGAGCGCAAACCGGCATTGAAATCAAGCGGTTTTTCTGAGATATTGATTGAACGAACATTCAATATATTATTGAAACTCGTTTTGTTTCAATATGTTGAATGCCTGAGTATACTGTCAATATTGGTCCGGAGTGGGGAATGGCTGCGATACCGAAGACGATCCTGGAAGCCGGCTCTGCAGGCGAAGAGGCAAAGGACGAACTGACCCGCCTTGCCGAGGGGCACCTCGTGCAGCCCTGGCCGGTATCGGGATCGATCGGGGCGGAAGCGCGCGGGCGGCTCGAGGCCGGCGAGGGGATCTACGTCACCGACGCGGCGGGCCGCAGGCTGATCGACGGACCGGCGGGCATGTGGTGCGTCAATGCCGGCCACCGGCGCCGGGAACTCGCCGACGTCATGGCCGCGCAGGCGATGGAGCTCTCCTACAACTCGCCCTGGTACACGACGAACGCGCCCTCTGCGATCCTGTCGAAGCGGCTCGCCGATCATGCGCCGCAGGGCGTCGACCACGTGTTCTACACGACCGGCGGCTCGTCGGCCGTCGAGACGGCGCTGCGCTTCATGCAGTTCGCCAACAACGTCAAGGGACGGGGGGAGAAGAAGCTGATCGTCTCCCGCCAGGGCGGCTATCATGGCTCGACCTATCTGTCGGCCTCGCTGAACGGCCGTCCGCGCGACCACGACTGGATGGACAGCGCCGGCGAGCAGGTGGTCAAGCTCACCTGCCCGAACCCGTTCCGCCGGCCCGACGGCGTCGGGGCGGCGGAGTTCTGCGACTATCTCGTCGCCGAGTTCCGCACTCTCATCGAGACGGCCGGGGCCGAGCGCATCGGCGCCTTCGTCGCCGAACCGGTCATGGCCTCGGGCGGCGTCATCGTGCCGCCGGACGGCTATCTCTTGCGGATGCGCGAACTCTGCCGGGAACACGATATCCTCTTCATCGCCGACGAGGTGGTGACGGCCTTCGGGCGGCTCGGGCAGGTGTTCGCCTCCGAAGACGTGTTCGGGCTCGACCCGGACATGATCACCTTCGCCAAGGGCGTCACCTCGGGCTACTTCCCGCTCGGCGGGGTGATGATCGCAGGGCGGCTCCTGGAGGAACTGCGCCGCTCCAACCACTCCGAGGCGATGTTCGCGCACGGGCTGACCTATTCCAGCCATCCGGTCGGCTGCGCGGTGGCCCTGAAGAACCTCGACATCCTCGAAGATGGCCTGCTGGAGCATGCCCGCGCCGTCTCCGCCCACTTCCAGTCGCGGCTGAAGGCGCTGGAGGACCTGCCGCTCGTCGGCGAGGTGCGCGGCATGGGGCTGATGGCCTGCGTCGAATGCGTGGCCGACCGGGTCAGCAACAATCCGCTGACGCTCGACCTGGAGGTGGGCAAGCGCATCGACGGGCACTGCCAGGAACTGGGGCTGCTGGTGCGGCCGCTGATCAACATGTGCGTGATGTCGCCGCCGCTGACGATCACGCAGGCCCAGATCGACGACATGGCCGACATCCTGCGCCGCGGCATCGAACTGACGATGGACGATCTTGTGCGGGAGCGGCTCTGGAAGGGTTGAGGCGGGGGCCTCCGGGGGCGGGCGATGATCCTCGGATCAGGCGTCCTGGCCGCAAGGCCATGTCGTCGCCCGCTCCCGTTGTCTGTCCGGGTGGACTTGCTGCGCCGTCCGCGCCCCGCTCGCTCGAAGCGGCGATCGTTGCCGCTCACCGCATCCCGGCATTCACCGCCGCCATGCCGCCTTCCTCCGGGGCCTCGGCAAGGGTCATCACCGGCAGGACCTTGCGCAGGTGATCGTGGTGGGTGCGCACGCCGTATTCGAGGTCGGAGAGGTAGAAGCCGGCGAAGGCGGCAGACGTCATTGCCTCGTTGGACCAGATCGTCAGTTGCACGTCCTCGGCCTGGGTGTCGCGATCGATGCGGGCGGCGAGGTAGCGGGCGGCGGCCTGCTCGCGGGTCTCGTCGCGGTAGCGGTAGACGGCGCCGCGCAGCATGGTGCGGCCGACCGCGAGCGGGAATTCCTGGTAGAACTGCAGGCTCTCCGGCGTCACCGCAATCACCGCGTTCGGGAACAGGCCGAAATAGATCCACGCCTTGCGCAGGTGCGCGGGCAGGGCGGTGTTTTCGGGCGCGATCTTGACGTAGCGTCCGACGCTCCAGCGGCGGCCGGCATGCGGGTTGAAGGTCGCGAAGGACCGGCAGAGCCCGTCGACGAAGGGCTCGTCGTAGTAGGTTGAGCCGTAGAGATCCTGCAGCGCCGGATGGGCCATGGCCACGTGGTAGCCTTCGTTGTCGACGTCGCGCACCGATTTCCAGTTGACCGGCGTCTCCTGCGTGTGGATCTCCCCGACCGGCACCATTTCGGCCGGGCGGTAGTGGGAGAGTTCGGCCTCGAACGGGCGCATCATCTCGGCGACGGAGGGCTGCGGCCCGGGGGCGAAGCGGATGAAGACGAAGCCCTGCCACACCTCGCATTCGATCGTCTTCAGCGCGAATTCGTTCTTGTCCATCGGCGGGAAGGAGCGGGGGCGGGCAGCGCCCCTAAGCGTTCCGTCAAGATTGTAGACCCAGCCGTGGAAGGGACAGACGAGCGCGTTGCGACAGGTGCCGCTCCCGTCGGCGACGAGCCGCGAGCCGCGGTGGCGGCAGATATTGTGGAAGGCCTTCACCGCGCCTTCCTGGTCGCGCAGGACCAGAGCCCGCTCGCCGACGATGTCGAGGGTGATGTAGTTGCCGGCCTCCGGAATGTCGGAGACGTGGCAGGCGATCTGCCAGTGCTCGCGGAAGACATGCTGCTTTTCCAGCTCCAGCAGGGCGGCGCTGTGGTAGCACCAGCCGGGCAGTCCGCTGCGATCCCAGTCGTTCGGAATGGAGATGTCACGGATCACCTCGTTCATGGTCTTCCCCATATTTTGCTGAACGTTCATTCAATTAAAGCACGTTTTCATAAGCAGAGGAATAGGTTGCGGGCCTCTCGGAGGAATTTCCGGCCGATGCGGCAGGTCGTGGCCCGGCCGGCCGGGGCCTGCCGGCGCCTGTCCGTGCGCCCGGCGGACCCGGCGAGTCCCTACCGGTCGAGTTCGGGATAGGTGCGGTCGAAGCCGGGCCGGAGCTTCTCGCCGATCATGCAATCGGCATCGCCGGCGACGGGGATGACGGTTGCCGGCGGCCGGTTGCCGCTGACCTCGAGGATCAGCTTGCGGCGGATCGCGATCGCGAAATCCTCGGGCTCCTGCACCGAGACGACGAAGGCGCCGGGGCCGCCGATGACGCAATCGGCATAGTAGCGGTCGAGCGGGCCGTAGGCGGCCGATGGGCGGATCATGATCGCGAGCCCGTTGACGACGATGCCGAGCGCGGTCGCGGCGTCGCGCGCCGGCGTGACGGGGGCGCCGTAATTGTTCGGACCGTCTCCGGACACGTCGATCACCCGGCGGGTGCCGGCATAGCCGTTGCCGGCGAAGAGGGTCGAGCCATAGGCGATGGCCGCCGAGAGGGAAGTGCCGCGCATGGAGGCGAAGGGCCGTTCCTTGATCATCCGGGCAAAGCGCTCGGCGTCGGCCGCCGTCTCGATCAGCATCCACGGCATCTGGGAATTCTTGCTGATCGTGCCGCCCCATTCGAAATAGCTGATAGCGATGCGCCCTTGGAATCCCTCGCGGACCGCGGACAAAAATTCCGGGTGCATCAGCGCCGACACGTAGCCGGCGCGCTGGATCTGCGCCTCCTCCAGGTCCATCGAGCCGGACACGTCGACGGCGAGGACCAGTTCGAGATCGACACTGGTGCCGGCTTCGGCGGCGACGCCGGTCGGCTCGCCATAGGCGGTGATGCTCAGGAGCGTGGCGAGTGCGGCAGCCAGCATGCAGCATTCCCTCCTTCGGACGTGTTCGCAGGCGCCCGGTGGGGCGAAAACGAAACCGGCAGGAAATGCGCGACACATCGTCCTGCGTCAGCCATATCTTGCGGAACTGTAACACGGCCCGGTGTCCCGGCAGAATCGCAATTGCGTTCAACTCTCGGTGATGCGATCCCTATGCGCCGGAACCGACGGTTCGCCGCGCGGACCCGCAAGCCGAAACGAGGAGACGCCAATGGCATCGGTACTGATCTATCTCGTCCTGATCGCGTCGGTCGGCGCCGGCCTGAACGCCGGCCTGTTCTTCATCTTCTCCGTCTGCATCATGGCCGCACTCGCGCGCCTGCCGGTGCCGGACGGCATCACGGCCATGAACGCGATCAACGAGGTCATCCAGAGCCCGCTGTTCTTCATCGTCTTCCTCGGCACGGCGGTCGTGGCGCTCGCCGTCATCGTCATCGCCTTCCTGCAGGGCACGCCGGGAAGCGGGCTCGCCATGGCGGCGGCGCTCGTCTTCCTCGCGGGCACGATCGGTGTGACGATCGTCGTGAATGTGCCGATGAACGATGCGTTGGCCGCCGCAGCGCCGGAGAGCGCCGAGGCGGCCGCGCTCTGGGGCGGCTACCTTGCGACCTGGACCGCCTGGAACCACGTGCGCACGGCGACCTCGCTCGCAAGCCTCGTTCTGTTCGTGCTCGCCTACGGACGGATGGCGGGCGCCTGACAGCCGGCCGGATGCGAGAACAGTTGCCACCGCCTCAAGGCTTGAGCGCCCAGACCGTCGCCTGCGCGACGGCGCCTGCGGCCGCCGTCATCCGGGCCGAACGGATCGGCTTGAAGCCGTCGATGCGCTTGGTGCCGGTCCAGCGGCCGCGGTCGGCGAAGACCTCGATCGAACCGTAGTCGAGAAAGATGCGCACCCGGCGCGGGTTTGCGCCGCGGGCGACGTAGTGCGGCGACGGCGGCTGCCCCGGCCGTTCGTAGCGGATGCCGAGACCGTGCTGGTCGCGGAACACGGCGATCTCGGCGTCGGGATGGTCGAGCGCCAGCTCGAACGCCGTGCCCGGCTCGGCGAGATCGAACAGGATCTCGACGGCGCCGCCGTCGAAGGTCACCGTTTCGCCGGCCGAAAGCCGCGTCCGGTCGAGGATGCGCGCGCGCAGGCTTTCGGCCGCGCCGATCGGCGGCGTCAGCAGCTTGCCGTCGACGAGGTGCAGCGCGCGCGGCAAGGTCATGGCGGTCGGGAAGTCGATGTCCGGGTCCGCGTCGGCCCAGTTGGCGAGCCAGCCGATTCCCACCACGCGGTCGCCGTCGAGGAAGGCCTGGAAGGCGTAATTGTCGGTGCCGAAGTCGAGTTCCTGGCCGAACTCCTTGGAGAAGTGGCGGCCGTCGAACCAGCCGACGTCGGCCATCGTCAGGTTCTGCCGGCCGGTCGCCTCGTCGCGGCTGTGCATCAGCCCGTAGATCAGCACCCAGCGGGTCGAGGGGCTGGTCGCCGGTCCGTCCAGGGGCAGCAGGCAGGGGCATTCGATTGCGGTGGTGCGATAGCGCTCCTCCACCAGCAGCTTGCCGAGATAGGTCCAGCCGGCCGCGGCGGTCGGGTCGTGCGTCTCGTAGAGCAGGATCACGCCGCCGTCGTCGCTCTGGCTGCCGAGCAGCATCTTCCACAAGCCGTCCGGTCCGCGGAAGACATAGGGGTCGCGGAAATCGAGCGTCAGCCCCTGGCCGGTCGGCCGGCTCGGCAGGATCACCTCGGCCTGTCCGGCGGTGATCAGGTCGGAGGAAGTGGCCGTCAGCTGGATCTGCTGCTCGGGCTGGCGGTCGGCCACCTGCTCGGTGAAGAAGACGCGGATGCCGGGGCCGTCGACCAGCGGGATGGTGGTGCCGGAAAAGGCGCCGCCGCGCTTGTCGGGCCGGACCATCAGGTCCTCGGAGGGAAAGAGGAAGATCGGCAGGTGGCGCCAGCGCAGGTAGTCGGAAGAGACCGCATGGCCCCAGTGCATCGTGTTCCAGCGCAACCCGTGCGAATAGTGCTGGTAGAAGAGATGCGGCCGGCCGTCGAAGCGGCCAAAGCCGTTCGGGTCGTTCATCCAGCCGAAGGGCGGGCGGAAGTGATAGCCGCCGGGAAGGTCCGGAGGGGCGTTGTTCTTGCTGGTATGGACGACGGTGATGCCGGTCTCCAGCACGTCGGCGGCGGTGAACCAGTAGATCACCGAGACGGCCGTCGTCGCCGTGTCGTAACTCACCTCCACCGGGCCACCGCCGAAGACCTGGTAGAGCCTGAGGCCATATTCCTCGGCGTTCGCGCTCGCCACCTCGCCGAACTTGCCGCGCGTATTGGAGAAGGAGACCGAGCCCATGCCGCCCGGCTCGACGGCCTTCAGCCAGATGTGGAAGGTGGCGTTGACCGGAAGGTCGACCGCAAGGGTGCGGATGGTGTCGGTTTCGGCGGGTGTCCGGTCGTTCATCGCATTCTCTCTCGTCTGGTTCATGGGACAAGACATAGAAGCGCAAGGCGAAACGGAAACCCCGAAGCCGGCAGGGCGGGCTGCGACCGGGTCCGTTCACGCAGAAACGCCGCCCGGTCGGGCGGCGTCGGCTGTCAAGGATCCATGGGTGCCCGGGCAACCGGTCGGGACCTGGTCTTCAGGACCGGGCGAACTCCAGAAGGTCGGCGTTCAACTGGTCCTTGTGGGTGTCGGTCAGGCCGTGCGGGGCGCCCGGATAGACCTTCAGGATCGCCTGCGGCACCAGTTTCTTGGAAGCGCGGCCGGCGGCGTCGATCGGCACGATCTGGTCGTCCTCGCCGTGGATGATGATGGTCGGCACGTCGAACTTCTTCAGGTCCTCGGTGAAGTCGGTCTGCGAGAAGGCGACGATGCTGTCATAGGTGTTCTTGTGGCCGCCCGTCATGCCCTGCAGCCAGAAGCTGTCGATCATGCCCTGCGAAGGGGTGGCGCCCGGCCGGTTGAAGCCGAAGAACGGACCCGAGGCGATGTCCCTGTAAAGCTGCGAGCGGTCCTTGAGGCTCGCCGCCTGCAGGCCGTCGAACACCTCCTTCGGCAGGCCGCCGGGGTTCTTGTCGGTCTTGACCATCAGCGGCGGCACCGCTGAGATCAGGCCAAGCTTCTTGACACGGCCCGTGCCGTGGCGGCCGATGTAGCGGGTGATCTCGCCGCCGCCGGTGGAGAAGCCGACCAGGAAGATGTCGTTCAGGTCCAGCTGTTCGATCACGTCGGCCAGGTCGTCGGCATAATGGTCCATGTCGTTGCCGTCCCAGGGCTGGCTGGAGCGGCCGTGACCGCGGCGGTCATGGGTGATGACGCGGAAGCCATTGCTGGCGAGGTGGAAGGCCTGCGCCTCCCAGCTGTCGGACGACAGCGGCCAGCCATGGGCGAGGACGACGACCGGGCCGTCCTTCGGGCCCCAGTCCTTGTAGTAGATCTCGACGCCGTCGCGGGTGATGATGGTGCTGCCCATGGTCCTTGCTCCTTCTGATTTCGTCCCGGTTGCGGCAGTGTCGGCTGCCTTTGCAGGAGACTGGATTGCGCCGATCGCGGCGGCGGTTGCGGCTGCCCCGAATGCGCCGGCGAGGATGTTGCGGCGGGAAACGGTGGCTGTTGCGGTGGTTGCGGTTGCCTTTGCCATAACTGCGTTCCTTTCAAGCAGGTCGTTGTTTTGTTTCAACTCTTGGCTTCCGTTCCGAAGCTGTGCTTGAATAGATACAACCGCTCGCCGAACCGCTCGACCGGCAAAGCTGACAACGATGGGGGCAGAATTGACAAACGTGACGGCCATGGACCCGGCCGAGATCGGCATCGTCGTGCACGAGGAGGCGCTGATGTCGGCCGTCTACGGGCTGACCGACATGTTCAACGTGGCCAACCTGAAGAGCCGGGAACAGCACGAGACGAATGCGCCGCAGATCCGCGCCAGCCACTGGAAGCTCGGTCTGGACGGATCGGTGACGCGGGGCTTCGACAGCCATCCGGAACTGCCGCCAGGCCAGCTTTCGGCGTTGATCCTGCCGCCGACGCTGAAGATCGAGATGCAGGTGAAGCGGGACCTCTCGCAGATATCGGAGTGGCTGCGGCAGCGGCACGCCGAGGGGACCGTGATGAGCTCCGTCTGCGGCGGCGCCTACCTGCTGGCCGAATCCGGCCTGGTCGAGGGACGGGCGCTGACGACGCACTGGTCGCATGCCGAGCAGATCGCCCGGCGCTTTCCCCAGGTGCATGTCGATACCGACAAGCTGATGATCGACGAGGGCGACATCATCACCACCGGCGGCATGATGGCGTGGATCAACCTCGGGCTGAAGCTGGTCGACCGCTTCATGGGCTCCACCGTGATGCTGGAGACGGCGCGCTTCATGGTGGTCGATCCGGGTGCGCGCGAGCAGAGCTACTACAGCGTGTTCGCCCCGCGCATGGACCATGGCGACCAGGTGATCCTGAAGATCCAGCACTGGCTGCATGGCGCGAACACCAAGGGCATCACTCTGCAGATGATGGCGGAGAAGGCGGGGCTCGGCGAGCGGACGTTCCTGCGCCGCTTCCACAAGGCGACCGGCATCAACCCGACCGAATATTCCCAGCGGCTCCGGATCGCGAAATCGCGCGAACTGCTCGAGCGCTCCTATCTCTCCATCGAGCAGGTGGCCTGGCAGAGCGGCTACGACGACAGCAACGCCTATCGCAAGATCTTCCGCAAGATCCTCGGGATCTCGCCGAGCGAGTACCGCATGCGGTTCTCCATCGCAGGCGGACAGCGTCCGCCTGGACCTGCGGAGACGGTTTCGGCCTGAAGGGCGGGCAGGGCGTCAGGAAAGGGCTTTAGTGGGGAAGCTGTGAGGCCGCCGACATCAGTTCGTCTGCCTTCGGGATTGCGAACATGCTCGACCCGTCGCCCTCCACTTCGGTGAAGGACCAGCGGACGATGCCGTCGCGGTCAAGCAGGAATTCTCCCACCAGTTGCCCGCCCGCCCGCTCGTCGGTCCTGTCGTCCTCGGGCGTCATCTCGTAGCCGTCGCGCCGGTTGAGGTAGGTCGAGGCGTCGAAGGGGTTCATCGGCCCGGGCAGTTCGCCGGGCATCTCCACGCGCATCGCCATCACCGTCGGGATCGAGATCTTGTAGGGCCACTGGTCCTCGTCCTCGGTGTACTGCGCGTTGGGCAGGCCGAAGGCACGATGGGCGATGCTGTCGGGATCCGACGCGGCGATCACGCCGGGAAGCGGATGGTAGCGGAAATAGAGCCGTGCACGCTCTATCGGGGTGTTGACGACGGTCAGGCTGTCGATGCCCTTCTCGTGCAGCGACGAGGCGAGTTCGGCCGTGGCGGCAATGTGCCGGCGGCAGAAGGGACATTGCAGCCCGCGATAGAGCCCCACCAGCACTGCCGATTGTCCGCGGAAATCCTCGAGTGCGACCTTGCCCCCGTGGTTGATCGCGTCGAGCACGACGTTGGGAGCGCGATCCCCCGGGCGAAGCGGCCGTTCCATTGCATGCTCTGCCATTGCTATGCTCCTCTCTGGCTAGTCGAGAAACGGCAGGACGATGAGCGCGTCAGGGTCGAGGCCGTGTCTGGCGCAGACCTGCCGCGCCAGCTCGAAATACCGTTCGGCCTCGCCCAATTCGTTGAGATCGAGGCAGAGCGTCGCCAGTCCATCATAGCACGGAAACAACAGCTGCGCCTCCGCGCTGTCGCGCGCGAGGTCCAGCGCCTCGAGGTAATGACCGCGGGCGGCTGCGGTCGCGCCGTGGCACTGGCGGATCTGGCCGAGGACCAGGAGCGGCACCGGCAGGTGGTCGCGCAGGCCGAGCGCACGGTCGATCGAAAGCGCTTCCTCGATCGCCGGCAGGCCCTCGCTCAGGCAGCGGTCGGTGAAGGTGCAATAGGCGACGGCGAGGTTGGTGAGCAGGCGGGCCTGGTGGCCGAGATCGCCGATCTGCTGCGCCATGTCGTAGCCGCGCCGGCAGACGTCGATCGCGCGGGCGGGATCGATGGTGGTGTAGAGCGCCCCGAGGTTCGTATAGCCACGGCAGGCGGTGTTGAGGTGGCTTGCGGCCAGCGAAATCTCGACGCTGCGTTCGACCATCTGCACGGCGTCGCGGGTCTGGCCGAGGCGGGCGAGGGCGACGCCCTTGGTGTTGAAGGCGCGAGCGATGGCGAGGGCGATCTCCGCCTTCTCCGCGGGGCCCGGATGCGAGGAGAGATGATTGGCGCATTCCAGCGCCCGGTCGGCCCATAGCATTGCGCGCCTGTAGTCCCCGGCGCGGAAGGCAAGGTGGCCCTGGCGCTGCATCAGGTGGGCGAGCTCGATCGGTGCGTCGACGCCTTCGAGAAGGCCCGCCGCCTCGGCAAAGCAGGCGGTCGCCCGCTCGCGGTCGCCGGTATCGAAGGCGAGCTGCCCGAGCTTGCGCGTCAGGCGTGCCACCGTGGTCACCTCGCCCTTGTCGCGGGCTGCGGCCAGAAGCTCGTCGTAGAGGTGCCGCGCCTCCTCGCTCCGCCCGGTCGGGTGGCAGAGGTCGGCATAGCGCTCGCCCGGCGCCCGCCAGCCGTCGCCGCCTGCGGCCTCGGCGGCCGAAAGGGCGCGGGCATAGAGGCGCAGCGCATCGGCATTGGCGTTGGCCATGCGGGCGAGGTCGCCGGCGGCGGTGAGGTAGCGCACGCCCTTTTCCTTTTCGGGCGAGGCGGCAAAGTGATGGCCGAGCTCGATCAGCTGGTTCATGTGTTCCGGCGAAGGGCCATAGCGGCTCTCGAGCACGGCGCCGATCGCCCCGTGCAGCTCGGTGCGGCGGCGCAGCAGAAGGTTGTCGTAGAAAACCTCCTGCAGCAGCTTCTGGCGGAAGGCGTAGCGCGGTGCCGTCTGGGAGGGAATGTCCGCCAGTTCCTCGACGATGTCGGCCTCGCCGAGCTGGCGCAGGCTTGCGCTGATGTGGTGGACGCCACAGGGCAGCGCCTTCAGGAGTGCCAGGTCGAAGCTGTGGCCGATGACGGCCGCGACCTGGGCCAGACGCCGGGCATCGGCGGGGAGGCGATCGATGCGGGCCAGCATCATTGCCTGGATGCCGAGCGGCGTCCCGGTCTCGTCGGCTGACGTCGTCACCTCCCAGCCCGCGGCCTCCCGATGCAGCACGCCGGTCTCGATCAGCGTGCGCAGGATCTCCTCGATGAAGAACGGATTGCCCTCGGCCCGCTCGACGATGCGCTCGCGCAGCCCGTGGGGCAGGACATCGCCGCCCAGCGCCTGCTTAAGCAGGGCCTTTGCCTCCTCGAGCGCCAGCGGCCTGAGCCGCAGCATCGTCTGGCTGGCGCGGGCGGAACTCAGCATTTCCGTCTCGAAGCCGGGGCGATGGGTGACCAGGAGCATCAGCCGGCGGCTCTCGATCCGGTCCATGATGAAGCGCAGCGCGTCGATCGAGACGCTGTCGGCCCAGTGGAGGTCCTCGATCACCACCAGAAGCGGCGCCTGCTCCATCCGGCGCTCGAACAGCATCCGCATGGCATGGAAGATCTGCCGGCGCAGCTGGTCCGGCTCCAGGTGCCGCAGCGCCTCGTCCGGATCGCCGAAGCCGAGGAGGAACAGGAACAGGGGCTCCAGCCGCCCGATCTCCTCGCCGGAGAGGCCGAGCCCGTTCAGCCCGGCGAGCAGAAGCGGGCGGGTGTGCTCCAGACTGGCAGCCGGGTCGATCTGGTAGGCGCGGCGAAGGGCTGCCGCCAGCGTGCCGTAGGACGGTTCTCCGAGCGAGGAGCAGGCGGTCTGCCGGATGGTGATGTCCGGCTGCCCGGTGCGGACGCGATCGAGGAAGGTCTCGACCAGGCGGGTCTTGCCGATGCCGGCGTCGCCGGCGACGCGGACCAGCTGGGTCGCTCCGGCGCGGACGGACTCGAGGCAGCGCAGCAGGGCGGCAAGCTCGGCGTCGCGGCCGATCATGGCGATGTCGATGCCGAAGCTCGAAAGCCCGCGCGCCGGCGGCGGGGCGTCGAGGGACGCCTCCAGCCGGAACACCGGCGTCTCGCCGGCCTTGCCGCGCAGCGGCATGGTGCCGAGGGCTGCGAAGGTGAAGGCGTGCTGCGTCAGCCGGCAGGTGAGCGCGCCGACCAATATTTCGCCGGTGCCGGCCATGGCCTGCAGGCGCTGGGCGGTGTTCACCGTGTCGCCGGTGACGGAATAGGACTTGCTGCCGCCCGCGCCCACCGCGCCGGCGACGACGGGACCGGTGTTGACGCCGATGTGCAACGCCAGCGGCTGGCCGAGGCGCGCCTGCCAGCGTTCGGCGATGCGCCCCATCCGCGCCCGCATGTCGAGGGCGGCCAGCAGCGCCCGCTCCGGGTCGCGCTCGTGGGCGACGGGCGCGCCGAACAGGGCCAGCAAGGCATCGCCGACGAACTTGTCGACAAAGCCGCCTTCGGCCGCGACGGCAGCGCTCAGTTCCTCGAAGATCTCGTTCTGCAGCGCCTGCAGCACTTCCGGATCGATCGTCTCGCCAAGCGTGGTGTAGCCACAGAGATCGGCGAAGAGGGCGGTGACAATGCGCCGGTCGGCCTCGGCTTCTGCATCCGGGCGAGGCGGGGGCTGGTCCTGCGCTGCCGGCCGGCGGGCAGGCTTGCCACCCTGGCGGCGGTCGGCGGGTGCCCCCGCATTCCGGGCCGCGGGGGCAAGGGCCGTCCCGCATTTGGGGCAGAAGGCATAGTCGGGCGGGCAGGCCTGGCCGCAGGAGGTGCATCGCCTCTGCTGCGGCGCCCCGCATTTCGGGCAGAAGGCAAAGCCGCCCTCGACCTTGAAACCGCATGCCGGGCAATTCATCGCACGCGCCCCGTCGCAATGCCGGGACCGGTGATCCCGACAACCGGATCATGCGCCTGCGGGCGCGGCGTTGCAATTGCATCGGGCGGCTTTCGGGTCGTCCCGGCCTCAGTCTTTCAGGAGTGCCTGCAGCAGGCCGATGATGCGGCGGTGCTGGTGGGCGTGGCGGGTGCGGACGTTGACGGCGGCATGGACGGTCTGCGGGATCGGCTCGGCGTCCTGGACGCGGCTGACCGCGCCTGTCCGCGTCAGCCGCCGCGCATCCGGCGCCATGACGAAAGCGGAGCCGCCGAGCTTGGTCAGGAGTGCGATGATCGCCGTCGTCTCGCCGCTGGCGATCGGTGCTGTGGAAAGATGCGGCAGCGCCTGCCGGTGCAGGCGGTCGAAGGCCGGCGAATAGACCGCCTGGATATAGTCTTCCGGGCGCACGTCAGCGAGTGTCGTCACCTTGCTGGAGACGAGTTCGTAGTTCACCTCGCCGATGCGCTCGTAATGCAGGTCCGGGAGATGGTGGGGGGTGTAGAGGATCGCAAGGTCCAGGTCGCCGGCGGCGAGGTCGCCGTTCATCTGCTTGGAATAGTCGATTTCGAGATAGATCGAGGTGCCCGGCAGTTCCTTGCGGATGGCCGCCAGCCAGTCGCCGGCATAGTGGGCGGCGAGGTCGTGCTGCAGGCCGATGCGCATCGAGCGCTCGTAGGCGCCGGCGCTCTCCACCGCACGCGCCGCCTCGCGCCACTGGTGCTGGATCGCCTTGGCGTGGTCGTGGAAGCGCAGGCCCGCAGCCGTCGGCTGGGTGCCGCCCTTGTTGCGGGCGAAAAGCGGCCGGCCCAGCACCGCCTCCAGCGCCTTCATCCGGTGTGAGACGGTGGATTGCGTCAGGTTCAGCCGCTCGGCGGTGCGGTTGAAGCTGCGGCTCTCCATCAGGTCGAGATAGGTCTCGATGAGTTCGATCTGCATGGGTTGTGCCCGCGCCTTGCCCTGGAGTTTGCCCCTCATCCGCCTGCCGGCACCTTCTCCCCGCAGGCGGGGAGAAGGGACGCTGTCGCGACGCCTCGCCCGGCCATTGACGCTGCCTCGGGAAGCGGCCGCGCAACTTGCGGCCTTCTCCCCGTTCACGGGGAGAAGGTGCCGGCAGGCGGATGAGGGGCACGCCCCAAATTCGAAGTGAATTCCTAGCGCCGACACTAATCGAATTCTTCGATCAATAAAGCGGATTCTGGCCGCTTGCCGGGCGTCGATTTGGTTGCCACAAATCGCTGGCAATCAAGGGGAAGAGAATGTCGAACCTGCCGTCGCATGCGCGTGTCGTGATCATCGGGGGAGGGGCAGTCGGAGCGTCGGCGCTCTACCATCTGGCGCGGGCCGGATGGACCGACTGCGTGCTCCTGGAAAAGAACGAACTGACCGCCGGCTCGACCTGGCATGCGGCCGGCAACGTGCCGACCTTCTCGTCCTCCTGGTCGATCATGAACATGCAGCGCTATTCGGCCTCGCTCTACCGCGAGCTCGGCGGTCTCGTCGACTATCCGATGAACTACCACGTCACCGGCTCGATCCGGCTCGGGCATTCGAAGGAGCGGCTGCAGGAGTTCAAGCGCGTCGTCGGCATGGGCCGCTACCAGGGCATGGACCTCGATATCCTTTCGCCCGACGAGATGCGCGGCAGGTATCCCTTCCTCGAGACGCACGAACTGACCGGCGCGCTCTACGATCCCTATGACGGCGACATCGACCCCGCGCAGTTGACGCAGGCCTTGGCGAAGGGGGCCCGCGACCTAGGCGCGAAGATCTTCCGTTTCTGTCCGGCGACCGGCGCACGGCGCGAGAACGAGGAATGGGTGATCTCGACCGCGCAGGGCGAGATCCGCTGCGAGGTCGTCGTCAACGCTGCCGGCTACTATGCCCGCGAGGTCGGCAAATGGTTCGGCCGCGACGTGCCGATGATGGTGATGAGCCACCAGTACATCCTGTTCGAGGAGATCCCCGAGCTCGCCGCCTGGTCGAAGGAGGCCGGGCACAAGCTGCCGCTGCTCCGCGACGTCGACAGCTCCTACTATCTGCGCCAGGAAAAGACCGGGATGAACCTCGGTCCCTACGAGAAGAACTGCAAGGCGCACTGGGTAACGCCGGACGATCCGATGCCGGACGATTTCTCGTTCCAGCTGTTTCCGGACGATCTCGACCGGCTGGAATGGTATCTCAACGATGCCTGCGAGCGTGTGCCGATCCTCGGCACCGCCGGCCTGTCGCGGATGATCAACGGGCCGATCCCCTATGCGCCCGATGGAAACCCGCTGATCGGACCGATGCCGGGCGTGCCGAACGCGTTCGAGGCCTGCGTCTTCACCTTCGGCATCTGCCAGGCGGGCGGCGCGGGCAAGGTGCTGGCCGAATGGATCACCGAGGGCGAGACGGAATGGGATATGTGGTCCTGCGACCCGCGCCGCTACACGAGCTTCGCTTCGGCTGAGGACTACTGCATCGAAAAGGGCATGGAGATCTACGGCCACGAATATGCGATGCATTTTCCGAAGCACGCCTGGCCGGCCGGCCGCAACCGCAAGCTCTCGCCGATCCACGACCGGATTGCGGCCCTCGGCGCCCAGTTCAAGCCCTATAACGGCTGGGAACGCGCCAACTGGTATGCGGCCCCCGGCGACGATACCTCCGAGGAGGCGACGCAGACCTGGAACCGCGAGGGCCCTTGGCGGCCGCGGATCGAGGCGGAATGCCGTGCCGTCACCGAGGCCGCCGGCATCCTCGACCTCCCCGGCTTCTCGCGCTACCGGGTCAAGGGCGAGGGAGCGACGGCGTGGCTGTCCTCGCTCATTACGGGCCGCGTCCCGAAACCTGGCCGCATCGGCCTCGCCTACTTCGCCGACGACAAGGGACGGATCGTCACCGAGATGTCGGTGATGATGCTGGACGAGGACTTCTTCTTCCTGATCACGGCGGCGACCGCGCAATGGCACGATCTCGAATGGCTGAAGAAGCACCTGCCCGGCGATGCGGCGTTCACCATCGACGACGTCACCGACAATTTCTCCTGCCAGATCCTGTCCGGTCCGAATTCGCGGGCGATCCTCGCCGAGGTCTCGGATGCCGACCTTGCGAAGGGCTGGCTGACGCATCAGAGCTGCCAGATCGCCGGCCGCTGGTGCCAGCTGGTGCGGGTCTCCTTCCCCGGCGAACTCGGCTGGGAGATCCACACCAAGGTGGAGGATACGGCGACCATCTTCGACGCCGTCTGGGCGGCGGGGCAGGCGCACGGGCTGAAGCCGTTCGGCATGGAGGCGCTGGACTCCTTACGCATCGAGAAGGGCTACCGCGCCTGGAAGGGCGACCTCTCGACCGATTACACCGTGCTGCAGGGCGGGCTGGAACGCTTCGTCGACTGGTCCAAGCCCGACTTCAAGGGCAAGGCGGCGCTGGAGCGGGAGAAGCAGCAGGGTGTTTCCAAGCGCTTCGTGCTGCTCACCGTGGACGCCGGCGAATGCGATGCGCCCTACATGTCGACGCTCTGGCATGGCGGCAAGGTGGTAGGCGAGACCACGTCGGGCAACTGGGGTTACCGCACCGGCAAGTCGATCGCGCTCGGTATGCTGCGCGCCGACCTCGCTGAACCCGGCACCGAAATCGAGGTCGAGATCTACGGCGACCGCTTCAAGGCCATCGTCCAGCCGGACGGCCCGCTCTTCGATCCCAGCAATGAAAGACTGCGCGCATGACCAAGCCCATCCCCACCAAAGCCCGCGCGGTCATCATCGGCGGCGGCGTCTCCGGCTGCTCGGTCGCCTATCATCTCGCCAAGCTCGGCTGGACCGACGTCGTTCTCCTGGAGCGCAAGCAGCTGACCTGCGGCACCACCTGGCATGCGGCAGGCCTGATCGGCCAGCTGCGCGCCTCGCAGAACATGACGCGGCTGGCGAAGTACTCCGCCGACCTCTACGTCAAGCTCGAGGCCGAGACCGGCATCGGCACCGGCATGCGCCAGAACGGCTCGATGACGGTGGCGCTGACCGAGGAGCGCAAGGAGGAGATCTACCGCCAGGCCTCGCTGGCGCGCGCGTTCGACGTCGATGTGCGGGAGATCTCGGTCGACGAGGTCAAGGCGATGTATCCGCACCTCAACACCGCCGACATCAAGGCGGCGGTGCATCTTCCGCTCGACGGCCAGTGCGACCCGGCCAACATCGCCATGGCGCTGGCGAAGGGCGCGCGCCAGAACGGCGCGACCGTGATCGAGGGCGTGAAGGTGACCTCCGTGGTCACGAAGGACGGCCGGGTAGCGGGCGTCACCTGCGAGCGGGACGGCGAGAGCTTCACCATCGAGACGGAGAACGTCGTCAATGCGGCGGGCATGTGGGGACGGACGCTCGCCGACATGTCGGGCGTGTCGCTGCCGCTGCATGCCTGCGAGCACTTCTACATCGTCACCGAGCCGATCGATGGGCTGAAGCAGCTTCCGGTGCTGCGCGTGCCGGACGAATGCACCTACTACAAGGAGGACGCCGGCAAGATGCTGATCGGCGCCTTCGAGCTGAAGGCCAAGCCCTGGGGCATGGACGGCATCCGCGAGGACTTCTGCTTCGACCAGCTGCCGGAGGATTTCGACCACTTCCAGCCGATCCTGGAGATGGCGGTCAACCGCATGCCGATGCTGGAAACGGCCGGCATCCACACCTTCTTCAACGGGCCGGAAAGCTTTACGCCTGACGACCGCTACTATCTGGGCGAAGCGCCGCAGATCAAGGGATACTGGGTGGCGGCCGGCTACAATTCGATCGGGATCGTCTCCTCCGGCGGCGCCGGCATGGCGCTGGCGCAATGGATGAACGATGGCGAGCCGCCGTTCGACCTGTGGGAAGTCGACATCCGCCGGGCGCAGCCGTTCCAGCGAAATCGCGCCTATCTGAAGGATCGTGTATCGGAGACGCTCGGCCTGCTCTATGCCGACCATTTCCCCTATCGCCAGATGGCGACCGCGCGCGGCGTGCGCCGCTCGCCGATCCACGAGCACCTCAAGGCCCGCGGTGCCGTCTTCGGCGAGGTCGCCGGCTGGGAGCGCGCCAACTGGTTTGCGAGAGACGGTCAGGAGCGGGAATACAGGTACAGCTGGAAGCGGCAGAACTGGTTCGAAAACCAGCGCGAGGAGCACATGGCCGTGCGCGAGGGCGTCGGCCTGTTCGACATGACCTCCTTTGGCAAGATTCGTGTGGAGGGGCGCGATGCGCTCGCCTTCCTGCAGCGGATGTGCGCCAACCAGATGGACGTGGCGGCCGGCCGGATCGTCTACACCCAGATGCTGAACGATCGCGGCGGCATCGAGAGCGACCTGACGGTCACGCGGCTTTCGGAGACGGCCTTCCTGCTCGTCGTTCCCGGCGCGACCCTGCAGCGCGACCTCGCCTGGCTGCGCAAGCACCTCAAGGACGAGTTCGTCGTCGTCACTGACGTGACGGCGGCGGAGAGCGTGCTCTGCGTGATGGGGCCGAAGGCGCGCGAACTGATGGGCCAGGTCAGCCCGAACGACCTTTCCAACGCCGGCCATCCGTTCGGCACCGCCCGCGAGATCGAGATCGGCATGGGTCTCGCCCGCGCCCACCGCGTCACCTATGTCGGCGAACTCGGCTGGGAGCTCTACGTCTCGACCGACCAGACGGCGCATGTGTTCGAGGCGCTCGAGGCGGCGGGTGCGGATGTGGGCCTCAAGCTCTGCGGCCTGCACACGCTCGACAGCTGCCGCATCGAGAAGGCCTTCCGCCATTTCGGCCACGACATCACCGACGAGGACCATGTGCTGGAGGCCGGGCTCGGCTTTGCGGTGCGCACGGGCAAGGGCGATTTCATCGGCCGCGAGGCGGTATTGCGCCGGCAGGACAAGGGGCTCAATCGCCGGATGGTGCAGTTCAGGCTCGCCGATCCGGAGCCGCTGCTCTTCCACAACGAGGCGCTGGTGCGCGACGGCAGGATCGTCTCGACGATCACGTCCGGCAATTACGGCCATTTCCTCGGCGGCGCTGTCGGCATGGGCTACGTGCCCTGCGAGGGCGAGAGCGAGGACGAGGTGCTGGCGTCGGACTACGAGATCGAGATCGCCGGCGTGCGGGTGAAGGCGGAGGCGTCGCTTGCGCCGATGTACGACCCCAAGGCAGCGCGGGTACGCATGTAGAGCAGGAGTTCGAGACGGCAGACAGGCATTCAGGACAGCAGACGGAAATTTTCGATTTTGGTTGCCGCCCGCACGCGGCCTGACTGGAGGTTTCGATGAGCTTGCAGGATCTCGCCTGGCTGGCGATGGCGGCCTATGCCATCCACATCATGGAGGAACACACGTTCGACTGGCGCAACTGGGCGCGGGGCGTCATCGGGTTGCCGGTCGAATGGACGGATTTCTACGTCACCAATGCGGTGGTCATCGCGGTCGGCATCGCCCAGGCGCAACTGGCGCCCACCGTGCCGCTGATTCCCCTGATCTTCGCAGCGCTGATGCTGATCAACGCCGTCTTCTTCCACATCCTGCCGGTGATCCGGACGAAGGGGCGCTTCTCGCCGGGGCTCGCCACTGCGGTGGTGCTGTTCCTGCCGCTCGGGACGGCGATCTTCATGAAGGCGGCGGAGGAGGGGCACCTCGATGTCGCGACGGGCCTCTCGGCCTTCCTCGGCGGGGCGCTGCTGATGGCCTATCCGGTGGTGATGCTGCACCTGAAGGCGCGAGCCTATTTCCAGCAGGCTGAAAAATGACAGTGACTTCCTCTTTCTCGCTTCATGGAGCTTTCAGGTGATCGTTACCGATCTCAAGGACCTCAACACGCCCTCCGGCGACCGGATCGACCGCCTCGTGGCCGAGCACCGGCCGGGCCATGGCCTGGCGCGCGCCTTCTACCACGACCAGGACATCTACGAGCGGGATCTCGAACGGGTCTTCCGCCGCCACTGGCACTGCATCGCCCATGAGAGCGTGATTGCGAACGCCAATGATTTCGAGCTGTTCCGCATCGCCGACGAGCAGGTGATCCTGACGCGCCATGCCGACGGCTCGATCCATGCGCTGCTCAACGTCTGCCGCCACCGTGGCGCCGAGGTGTGCACGAAGGACAAGGGCAACGCCCGGGTCTTCGTCTGCCCCTATCATGCCTGGACCTATTCCAACGACGGGGCCCTGCGCGCCGCGCGGCTGATGCCGAAGGAGTTCAAGCGCGAGGACCACGGGCTGAAGAAGCTGCACGTGCGGGTGGTCGAGGGGCTCGTGTTCATCTCGTTCGCGGCCGAGCCGCTTGATTTCACCGAGGTCGAGCACCTGCTGCATGCGACCTGCGGCCAGTACGGCTGGGCAAACGCGAAGGTCGCGCACCGGAAGAGCTATGCCGTCAACGCCAACTGGAAGCTCGCGGTCGAAAACTACGTCGAGTGCTACCATTGCGGCCCGGCGCATCCGGAATATTCGCAGACCCATGCGCTGGAGCAGCCGCTGCACATGATCGAGGCGATGAACCTAGCGATGGAGCAGCGCACCTGCTCGCTCGGCATCGAGGTCGGCTCGGGCAACCACTGGCAGACGTCCGGGGACGGCAAGGAGGCGATCCACGCCTTCCGCTACGCGCTCTATGAAGGGGTAAAAAGCGGCAGCGAGGACGGCGGCGCGGTGGCGCCGCTGATGGGCCGCTTCACCGATTTCGACGGCGGGGTCACCTCGATCCACCTCGGCGGCACCACTTTCCTCGTCTGCTACCCCGACCACGGCATGATCTACCGCTTCATCCCGAAGACGGCCGGGACCTGCGAGATGGAGCTGATCTGGCTGGTGGACGGCAAGGCCGAGGCGGGGCGCGACTACGACCTCGACCGGCTGACCTGGCTGTGGAAGGTCACCACCGACGAGGACAAGGCGATCATCGAGCACACTGCCCGCGGCGTGCGCTCGCACTACTTCGAACCCGGCCCGATCGCGCCGATGGAACAGAACGAGCTGCGCTACATCGACTGGTATCTGGACGAGATCAGCCGGGCGTGAGGGGAGGGCTTTGTGGGTGATGAGAAGCTCGTGGATTGTAGCTCGGGCAGCCTCCTCAGCCACCGTCATGCCGGACTTGATCCGGCATCCAGCGCGCGCAAGTCCTTGCGCGCGGAAAGTGCACCTCCTCACGCCGCAGACGCGGCGTGGCTGGACCCCGGATCAAGTCCGGGGTGACGGAGGTGGAGGCAGCAGGAGTGCGTCATGCGCTTCGGGAAATGGAATCGATTCAAAGGACTACGCAGGGAAATTGAAGTTCTGAATCCGCTTTCGCGCCCCTCGGTCGCGCAAAGCCGCAGCATGTGGAGGGCGCAATGAGCATGGTCGAAGAAACGAAGACGTCAGAAGTGCCGGCGTCCCGGCGGGCCGGCGGTCGCGCCGCGCGTGTCGCCATGCGGGCGGCGCCGCTGGCGGAAAATGTCCGCCCCGTTCGCCCCGGTCTTTCCGGCGGGCAGTACAGGCCGCTGAGCGAGGCGGGGGTGCGCCGCATCCACGAGGCAGCACTTGATGCGCTGGAGAATATCGGGCTGGCCAACGCGCCGAAGTCCGGCGTCGAGATCATGACCGGCGCGGGCGCGGTCCTCGGCGAGGACGGGCGCATCCGCTTTCCGCGCGCGCTGGTGGAGGACATGCTCTCGGTCGCCGCGCGCAACATCACGCTTTATGGCCGCGACCCGAAATTCGATCTCGAACTGACCGGCACGCGCGTCTACTACGGCACCGCGGGAGCTGCGGTGCACATCGTCGACGTGGAAAAGCGGGAGTATCGCGAGTCCACCGCAAAGGATCTCTTCAACGCCGCCCAGCTCGTCCACCACCTCGACAACGTGCATTTCTTCCAGCGGGCGATGGTGTGCCGGGACGTGGCCGACAATTTCCTGATGGACATCAACACGCTCTACGGCTGCTGTGCGGGCACTTCCAAGCACGTCGGCACCAGCTTCTCCGATCCCTCGCATGTCGAGGGCTGCTTCGACCTGATCCACATGATGGCCGGCGGGGAGGACAAGTGGCGGGCGCGGCCGTTCGTCTCCAACTCCAACTGCTTCGTCGTGCCGCCGATGAAGTTCGCCGAGGAGAGCTGCATCACCATGGAGGCCTGCATCCGGGCCGGCATGCCGATCCTGCTGCTGTCGGCGGGGCAGGCGGGTGCGACGGCGCCGGCGCCGCTTGCGACCGCGATCGTGCAGGCAGTCGCCGAGTGCCTCGCGGGCGTCGTCTATGTCAACGCCATGGCGCCCGGCCATCCGGCGATCTTCGGCACCTGGCCGTTCGTCTCGGACCTGCGCACCGGCGCCATGTCCGGCGGCTCGGGCGAGCAGGCGCTGCTCACGGCCGGCTGCGCGCAGATGCACCAGTTCTACGGCCTGCCGGGCGGGGCCGCCGCCGGCATCGCCGATTCCAAGCTGCCCGACATGCAGGCCGGCTGGGAGCAGGCGATCTCGAACGTCATGGCGGGGCTGTCGGGGCTGAACATGGTCTACGAGGCGGTCGGCATGCATGCTTCGCTGCTCGGCTTCTGCCTGGAAAGCTTGGTGCTCGGCGACGACCTGCTCGGCCAGGTGCAGCGCTGCATCCGCGGCATCGACGTCACCGAGGACACGGTTTCGCTGGAGACGATGCGTTCGGTCTGCCTCGGCGGACCCGGGCACTATCTCGGTGACCCGCAGACCCTGTCGCTGATGCAGACCGAATACATCTATCCTGTTGTCGCCGACCGCACGAGCCCGAAGGAATGGGCCGAGATCGGCAGACCGGATCTGATCGCGAAGGCGATCGAGCGGAAGAACCGCATCCTTGCCGAAGCCGGCGGGCCGCTGTTCGACGCGGAGGTGGACCGGGCGGTGCGCGAGAAGTTCAGGATCCATTTCTGAGCGGGACGCCCCCGGTTCGACCGCTCATGCCCCCGGCCTCATTGGGCCGGGACAGATCGCGGAAGTGCCCGTACGTCGCTGACCGTCCATGTCCATTCCGGGTCGGTGATCTGCAGCAGGTCGCTGCCGGTGAAGACGGCAAAGGTGGTGAAGGGCTTGCTCTGGCCCGGCAGCACGCGGACGACGACCAGGCCGCTGTCGGTGCCGACCGGCACGCAGGCGCCGCCGGGGCAGTTGGCAAGCGTGATCGTCAGGAGCATCGACTGGAGCGTGGCGGTGCTGTTGTTGGTGATGGTGCCGGTGACCCGGTAGCTCGTCACCGGCTGGCCGACGGCGAACTGCATGTCGGAGAGCACGATCTCCTCGGGCGCGATCATGTTGCGGGGAACGACCGGCTCCGGCACGACGCTGCGGCTGTCGGTCAGCCAGATGAGGGCTGCTGCGGCCAGGCCGATCGCGACGGTGATCGTCAGCACCGGCTCGACCCAGCTCTGGAAGCGCTTGAAGCGCAAGGCGAGATAGAGCGTGGCGACAGCGATGACAGCGAATGCCCAGACCATCAAGATCCTCCTCGTCATCTCCTATAGCGTGACGCGGGTGAAGCCAAAAGGCCTTCGCAACCATTCACTTGGGGATGGGGAGGAGGCAAGCGCGACATTCGCGGCACTTGCGGCGGTTGCGCAGCTTTTCTCGCAGGATTGTGATCGGAAGGAGGGGAAGACGACCCGCGTCAAGCCTTCGTATTGGCAGATGACAGCTGTTGATGAAGCAGCGAGGCGACGGGTCGAACCGCAAGGTTTGGTGTGGCTTTGGTCGGGCAGGTCTTCGTGGAAGGTAACGACGCCGGTGGCATCTGCGATTACTGCGCACCACCGTCAACCCGGCATCGCCGATGAAGGATGTCAGCAATGCGTCATGGAGCGCCGGGCCAACTGACAGCGACAGACGTCAAAGGGTAAGGGCTGTGTCGCGTTGTGCTCCCGCTTCACCTCCGAAGAGACATCAGCTTCCGACGTATCTTCCCATAGAGGTCGCGGTTTCGTTCCCGTCGCGCCGTCTGGATCCGGTCTGTGTCTTTCGGCCTTTCAAGCAAGGACAGGCAGTCAAGATTACGTTCCCCGTCCCACTCGATTGTCACCTGGTCCAGGACGCTCAACCCGGCCCTGTTTGCGGCATGTGCGAAGAGGGATTTGCTCATGTAGTTGCGCCAATGAGGGTTCTCTTTGTAGTCGGCGCCGGGTGCCGAGACAAAGTTGGAATGATGAAATAGAGCGCGCCCGCCCGGCTGAAGGATACGCGCCGCATCGTTGATGTAGGAAAGAACGGCGTCGTATTCGAAATGCACCATTGCGTCATAGCAAAATATTGCAGTTATTGAAGAATCCTCGAGCGGCCGGAAGTCAGCCCCGGAGATTTTCTTCATCTCGATTCTGCTATTATTGGCGCTATTTCGGAATCGCTCTGTGCAGGCGTCGATGTTTTCCTGATTCACGTCGAGGAGATATACTTTCTCGATCGCAGGAGCGACGCTTTCCAGGCTGAGCATTCGAGCCGACTGGCGTCCATGGCCACAGGCGAGGTCAACAACTTTTCTCACATCCAGATGATCGAACAGCCGACGGAACGGCGTGGCCGCATTCCAGAACACGTCTACCCAGCGCTCCTGTTCTGCCGCCAGATAGTAACTGTTGGATTTCCAGTCCGACGCTATGCTTGAGGTGCGACTGCCAATGGTTGCCATCATACAACCTCCCGACGGGTGCCGCGGTCGATTATCGAGGAATTATTCAAAGTGTCTATTCAGCTTGATCGCGGGGCGGCATACCAAATTTGGAGTATAGGTCTCCGGGGCGCGGTGGAGTTATTTGAATAATGCTATCTCTTCTCCTTGGCCTGGCACGAAAACGTCCGGCCGTCCGAGCGTTGCAATGCGGTTGCCGGACTGCCGATCGCTGATGGTAAGCTTGGCGTGATCGGAATTTCGGGTGCGACGCCGGCCGCTATTTCAGGCTGATCCAGTAGGCGCCCTCGAAGGGGACGGCGGCGAAGCGGGTGTTGATCTCGGCCAGCGTTTTTTCCGGATCGATGTCGGGGAAGACGTCCGGACGCAGCCAGTGGGCGAAGGCCTCGGCGGCGAGGATGTTCAGGGGCACGGCGTTGAAGAAGTTCCACAGGCCGTATACGCGGCCGTTCCGGATGGCGGCGAGATCGGCGAGGATCGGCCGCCCGGTGGCGTTGCGCAGCGTCTGCCGTGCCTCCTCGGCGGGGACGCCGGGGCCGATGGAGAAGGCGCTGTAGGTGCCGCCCGGGGAGGCGGTGGCGATATAGGCTTCCGGATTGGCGGCGACGAGGTATTCGATGCTGACGATGCCGCCCTGGCGGGGCAGGTCGGCCGCGATGTTGCGGCTGCCGGTCAGGCCGATGAATTCGCCGAGCCCGCCGACGCCATAGGCGTAGCAGCAGCCCTGGTCGTTCGGAAACGCGTCCATAAGCACGGTCGGGCCGGGTTCCGGCGTCGCCGCCACGCGCTCGCGGATCACCTGGAGGTGCTCCTCGTAGAAGCGCGCGAAGGCTTCCGCCTGCTCGTCGCGCTCCAGCACGCGGCCGAGCAGGCGCATGTTGTCGGGCGTGTTCTTCAGCGGATCGCTGTTGAAGTCGACCACGATCACCGGGACGTCGATCTGTTCGAGGTAGGCGATCGCCTGGCGGCCGAGATCGGTGTCGGCCTGCCAGTTGGCGAGGATGGCGAGATCGGCCTTCAGGGACAGGATGGTCTCGAAGGAGAAGCCGTCGCCGGTGCCGTCGCCGATCAGCGGCACGTCGGCGATCTTGGGGAACTTCTCGCGGAACGCCTCGTAGATCGCCGGATTGTCGCCCTTCATGTCGCCGGCCCAGCCGGCCAGAAGGCTGACGGGATCGGGATGGACGAGCGAGAGGGCGATCAGATTGAAGCCGCTGCCGAGCAGGATCGCCTCGGGCTTCCTCGGGATCGTGACCTCCCGGCCGAGTGCGTCGGTCACCGTCAGCGGAAAACGTCCCTCGGCAAGACAGGCGCCGGCAGACACTAGCAGGCCGACAAGAAGGGTGAGAATGCGCAACACGGTCAGTGCTTCCTCTGTTCGGGCAGGGCGCAGAGCTCGCCGCAGCTCGGGATGCCCGGCAGCATGTAGCGCAGGCAGCAGACCTTGCGGCGACACTGAATCTCGGCCCCGGCCATCTCATGGCGCAGGCAGCCGTGGAAAGGATTGGCGGTGCCGTCGGAGAAGGTCTTCTCCTCGAACAGCATGCGCGCCGACCAGTGATCGTCGCCGTCCCGGCCATTTGCGGTGACTGCGGGAGCGGTCTCCGTCGCGTTGATCGCGTAGTCGATATAGACGGCGGCGTTGTTCCAGCCGAGCTTCGGGGCCATGCCGCCGAAGCGCTTCAGGTGAGCCACCACTTCGGCCAGATGGGCGCTGACGAGCGGCCTGACCAGATCGAGCGGAGCATCGCCCTCGCACCAGTCGCCGGCATGCGGCAGGCCGAAGGCGCGCGGCAGGCCGTCGTCGGCAAGCGCGATCGTCATGTCGTCGACGGCGATCGGCAAGGCGAGGTCCGCCCTGCGCGCGACGATATAGGGGATCGACAGGGCGGAGAAATAATAGAGCGACCAGTAGGACGCCACCGCCCGGCGGTCGACCCCGTGGTTCTGCGCATAGGTATCGAGGCCGGTCGCAAAGGTGCCGCTCTCGAAGAAGTCGCGGATCGGCATGGCATGGTCGAGGTCCGACGAGAGCATCATCTTCTCGCCGCACCAGGCATGCTCGCCCGAAAAGACCGCCTTCAGGCCTTGCGGCCCGAAGACGGTCTCGTCAGCCCTGGGAGGGATTGCGTCCAATTGCGTCACCACGTGTATTTCAGCGAACCGATGACCGTGCGGCCCTGGTCCTTGTAGCAGAAGCCGGCCGAGCAGACGGGGTCGCGGCGGTCGAAGATGTTGGTGGCGTTCACCTGCAGGGCCAGGCCCTCCATCTTCTTGTCGATCGCGGCGAAGTCGTAGCGCAGGGCGGCGTCGAAGAGGACGCGCGAGCCGTTCTCCATCGTGTTCTCGTCGTTGCCGTAGCTGGAGCCGATGAAGCGCGCGCCGGCGCCGACGCCGAGACCATCGGCGAACGTGTCCTCGGGCATGGTGTAGAAGGCCCAGAGGGCGGCCTGGTGGCGGGGCACCGAGGAGACGTCGTTGTCGACCGTGCCGACGGGGCCTTCGACGATCTTCATCTGGGTGTAGGAGTAGGAGGCGGTCAGCGACAGGCCGTTGTCGAGGCTGGTATTGGCCTCGAACTCGAAGCCGCGCGAGCGCAGCTTGCCGCGCTGGACCTGGATGTTGGCCGGGCCGGTCGGCAGGTCGACCACTTCGTAGTAGAGGCCGTTCTCCTGGTCGATGTTGAACATCGCAGCCGACAGCATGGTGTTGCTGTTGGGCAGGAGATACTTCACGCCGATCTCCTCCTGCTCGCTCTCGGTCGGCTTGAAGGGGGCGCCGGTCTCCTGGTTGTAGCCGGCGTTCGGCGAAAAGGCGGTCGAGTAGCTGGCATAGGGCGCGAGGCCGAAGTCGAACTCGTAGGTCAGGCCGATGCGCTTGGAGAAGGCGCGGTCGCTCTGGTCGAGCGAGGTGACCGTGCCGCCGACGAGATCGGTGGTGTCGGTGTCGGTGGAGACCCAGTCATAGCGGCCGCCGAGCGTCAGGGTCCAGGCGTCGTAGCGGATCTGGTCCTGGATATAGGTGCCGACCTGCCACTGGTCCTGGTCGACGCGCTCGGTGTAGGGAATGCGATCCATCGGATCGCCGCGGGTCGGGTCGTTGGTGTCGAGCGGCGGCGAGACGCCGTAGCCGTTGAACGACCTGTAGCGCAGCTTCATCAGGTCGAGGCCGGTCAGGAGCGTGTGGCTGAAGGCGCCGGTGTCGAACTCGGAGACCAGCTGGTTGTCGATCACGATGGCCGAAAGCCGCTCCTCGAAGGAGCCGGCGCTGCGATCGATCAGCGTCGGATCGACGGCGTTCGGCGCATAGGCAAAGGCCCAGTCGGCCTCGATGTCCAGCGTCGAGGCGCGGACGTTCTGGCGGAAGGTGAAGGTCTCGTTGAAGCGGTGCTCGAACTCGTAGCCGATGCGGCCCTGGTTCTGGACGGAATCGTTGAAGGCCGGGTTGCCGGCGAAGAAGTCGGTGACCTTGCCGGTGGTGGTGTCGAAGTAATAGGCCGCGGTGCCGCCGGTCTTGGTGCGCGAATATTCGCCGAGAATGGTCAGCCGCGTGTCCTCGTCCGGCTTCCAGGTGAAGGCCGGGGCGATGTAGAGGCGGTCGTTGGGAAGGCCGGGCTGCTCGGTGTCGGCGCTGCGGGCCAGACCGGTCAGGCGATAGTAGAAGGGATCGGTGTCGTTGACCGCGCCGGAGAAATCGAACTGGCCCTGGTAGCGGTTGTCGGTGCCGTACTGCAGCTCGACCTCGCGCAGCGTCTCCTCGGTCGGGCGCTTGGTGATCAGGTTGTAGAGGCCACCGGCACCGGAGGCGCCGTAGAGGGCGGAGGAAGGGCCGCGCAGGATCGAGACGCCCTCGAGCCCGTAGGGCTCGGTCTTGAACAGCGAGGAGCCGGCGCCCGGCTGGCGCAGGTTGTCGCGGAAGACGCCGTTATAGGTCACGTCGAAGCCGCGCACGGTGAAGGAATCGAAGCGCGGGTCGAAGCCGTAGGCGGTCGTGCGGGTGCTGGGCGTGTAGGCCAGCACATCCAGCAGCGTCTGCGGATTGCGGTCCTTCAGCTGTTGCGCGGTGACCGAGGAGACCGACTGCGGGGTCTGCAGGAAGGGCGTATCGACCTTGGCGCCCGTCGCGCTGCTCCTGCCGACATAACCATCGGCGGTGATGACGCCGCCGCTTCCGCCGTCGACGATGATCTCTTCCAGTGTCGTCGCGCCCTCGGTGGAGGTCGCCGCGGCCTGGTCTTGCGCGTGCGCCGTGAGCGACAGGGCGAGCAGCGAGGTTCCGGCAAGGGCGAGGACGAGCGTGCGGCGGAGCGGCGAAGAGGTCTGGGGCATCGAGGTCTCGTGATGTTACTGGGTCAATAAGATGACTGTTCTCATCATGTTTTCGCGATGCGCAAGGTTTATATGATAAATAATGTCATGTTTATGGCAGTGTTGCCCTCGTGCAACGAAAAATGGCCGCCATGGTGGTGGCGGCCATTCCGTTTCGCCAATAGGCAGTGCTCCGCTAGACCACGGCACTGCCCGCCATCAGGGCAAGGACGAGGAAAATGAGGAACAGAATCAGGGCGATGGCGAAAAGCACCTTGGCGACCGTGGCGGCTGCCGAGGAGACGCCGCGAAAGCCGAGAAAACCGGCGATCAGGGAAATGACGAGGAAGATAAGGGCCCATTTCAGCATGTGCAGTGTCCTCTCTTGAACCGGAGATAAGACGCGCGAAGACGGGATTTGTTCCTGCGCCCGGTGGAAGGGCCACCGGGCGCACAAGACGATCAGCCGTGGGCGATCATGACGTGGCGAACGGCGGTGTAGTCCTCCAGCGCATAGACCGACATGTCCTTGCCGTAGCCAGATTGCTTGACGCCGCCATGGGGCATCTCGTTGCACAGCATGAAGTGCGTGTTGATCCAGGTGCAGCCGTACTGGAGCCTGGCCGCGGCGCGCATCGCCCTGGAGATGTCCTTCGTCCAGACAGAGGAGGCGAGGCCGTAGTCGCTGTCGTTGGCCCAGCCGATCGCCTGCTCCTCGCCGGCAAAGCGGGTGACGGAGACGACGGGGCCGAACACCTCGCGGCGGACGATCTCGTCCTCCTGCGTGGCGCCGGCGACCACGGTCGGCTGGAAGAAGAAGCCCTTGTCGCTGCCGGGTGCGCCGCCGGTGACGATCTCGATGTGCTTCACGTCCGCGGCGCGCTCGACGAAGCTCGCCACGCGGTCGCGCTGGCGCCTGGAGATCAGCGGGCCGATCTCGTTCTCGGTGTCGTCGGGCTGGTTGTAGCGGATGGTGGCGACGGCGGCGGAAAGCTCGGCGACGAACTTGTCGTAGATGCCCTTTTCCGCGTAGATTCGGCAGGCGGCCGTGCAGTCCTGGCCGGCATTGTAGTAGCCGAAGGCGCGGATGCCGTTCACGACAGCTTCGAGATCGGCGTCGTCATAGACGATCACCGGCGCCTTGCCGCCGAGCTCCAGATGGGTGCGCTTGACCGATTTCGCTGCTGCCGCCAGCACCTTCTTGCCGGTGGCGACGTCGCCGGTGATCGAGACCATGTTGATCTTCGGATGGTTGATCAGCGCGTTGCCGACGGTCTCGCCGCGGCCGAGCACGACGTTGACGACGCCTTCGGGCAGGATGCCGGCCAGGAGCGTCGCCATCTTCAGCGCCGTCAGCGGCGTCTGCTCGGAGGGCTTGAAGACGACGGTGTTGCCGCCGGCGATCGCCGGCGCCAGCTTCCAGGCCATCATCATCAGCGGATAGTTCCACGGCGCGATCGAGCCGATGATGCCGATCGGATCGCGGCGGATCATCGAGGTGTGGCCGGGCAGGTATTCGCCGGCAACGGTCGCCGTCATCGAACGGACGGCGCCGGCGAAGAAGCGCCAGCAGTCGACGATCGCGGGGATCTCGTCGTTTTTGACGGCATTGATCGGCTTGCCGCAGTTCAGCGCCTCGAGGGCTGCGAAGCCGTCTGCGTCGGCCTCGATCGCGTCGGCGATCTTCAGGAGATAGCCGGAGCGCTCGCCGGGGGTGGTCATCGACCAGGCGAGATAGGCCTTCTCGGCGGCATCGACGGCAGCGTCGATCTGCGTGTGCGAGGCTTCCGGGAGGTCGGCCACCGTCTCGCCGGTCTTCGGGTCGAGAATGTGCTCCTCGCTCTCCGTGCCGGCCTCGAAGCGTCCGCCGATCAGCATCTGCGTGTCCATCAGGATTCTCCCTTGATCTCCGTTCGTTGTTCTATTTGCCGGCGCCCGCGACCTGGTCACCGTCGCGGGTGAGGTAGTAGGCCGCCAGGATCGGCAGCAGCGTGACGAGCACCACCAGCATGGCGACCACGTTGGTCACCGGCCGCTGGCGCGGGCGCACCAGTTCCTCCAGCATCCAGATCGGCAGCGTCTGCTGCTGGCCGGCGGTGAACGTCGTTACGATCACTTCATCGAAAGACAGCGCAAAGGCGAGCATGCCGCCGGCGAGAAGGGCGGTGCCGATATTGGGCAGGATCACGTACCGGAAGGTCTGGAAGCCATCGGCGCCGAGATCCATCGAGGCCTCGATCAGCGAGCCGGAGACGCGGCGGAAGCGGGCCACCGCATTGTTGTAGACCACCACGACGCAGAAGGTGGCGTGGCCGAGCACGATCGTCCAGAAGGAGAACGGGATCTCGGCAAAGGAGAAGGCAGAGCGCAGCGCGATGCCGGTGATGATGCCGGGCAGGGCGATCGGCAGGATGACGAGCAGCGAGATCGTCTCGCGGCCGAAGAACTTCGTCTGACTGACGGCGGCGGCGCAGAGCGTACCGAGCACGAGTGCGACCGCGGTCGCGATCGAGGCGACCCGGACCGAGAGGCCGAGCGCCTGCCAGACGTCGGGACGGTTCCAGGCGACGGCGAGCCATTGCAGCGTATAGCCCGGCGGCGGGAACTGGTAGCTCTTCTCCTCCGTCGTGAAGGCATAGAGGAAGATCAGCAGGATCGGCACGTGCAGGAACAGAAGGCCGGCGGCGGCGGCGATCTTCAGGCCGAGGGGGGCTGCGGCGGAACGGTCAGAGCGCATCGAAGGCCCCCTGCTTCTTGGCCATCCACAGGTAGAAGCCCATGATGACGATCGGGACGACGGTGAAGGCTGCTGCGAGCGGGATGTTGCCGGCCGTGCCCTGCTGGGCGTAGACGGCCTGGCCGATGAACAGCCGCGACGAGCCGATGATCTGGGGGATGATGTAGTCGCCGAGCGTCAGCGAGAAGGTGAAGATGGAGCCGGCGATGATGCCGGGAAGCGCCAGGGGAAACAGCACGTGGCGGAAGGTCTGCGCCGGATGGCCGCCGAGATCGGCGGAGGCCTCGATCAGGTTACCGGGCACGCGCTCCAATGCCGCCTGGACCGGCAGGATCATGAAGGGCAGCCAGACATAGACGAAGACGATGAAGGTGCCGGTATAGCTGATCGACAGCGAGTTTCCGCCGACGATCGGCAGCGACAGCCAGGCGTCGAGCAGCCAGGTCAGGTGCAGCCTGGCGAAGACCCAGGTGAGGATGCCTTCCTTGGCGAGGATCAGCTTCCAGGCGTAGACCTTGACGAGATAGCTCGACCAGAGCGGCAGCATCACGCCGAGATAGAACAGCGCCTTCCATTTTCCCTTCGCATAGCGGGCGGCATAGTAGGCGATCGGGAAGGCGATGACGGCAGCGGCCAGTGTCACCAGCGCCGCCATGACGACGGTGCGCAGGATGATGTCGAAATTCGAGGGGATCAGCAGTTGCCGGTACGTGGCGAGCGTGAACTCGTAGTTGATCAGGCCCGAAAACTCGTCGATCGAGAAGAAGCTCTGCAAGAGCAGCGCGAACAGCGAGCCGAGATAGATGATGCCGAGCCAGAGCAGCGGCGGGGCGAGCATCAGGAAGAGCAGGATCTTCGGGTTGCGCCAGAAGAAGTCCGACAGGCGGCCAAAGGTGCCGCTGCGGCCTTCCATGATGCTGGTCTGCGTGATCGCGCTCATGCCGCTTCGTCCATCAGGTGCAGGTCGCGGGCGGCGAAGGAGAGGGTGACGCCGCTGCCCTGTTCGGGGAGCGCCTGGGAAGCGGGCACCATGGCGGCGATGCGGGTGCCGCAGCCGGCCTCGACCGTCACCCGGTTGGCCGCACCGAGGAAGCCGGTGGCGACCACCGTGCCGGTCACGCGCTTGCGGTCGCCCGTGACGCTGCCTGTGCCGTCGCCGAGCGACAGCGCCTCGGGGCGCAGGCTCGCATAGCGGGCGGGGTAGCCGAGGCTTTCGACGAAGGCGGGCGCGAGTACGTTGGACGAGCCGACGAAATCGGCGACGAAGCGGGTCTGCGGGCGCTTGTAGACCTCTTCGGGCGTGCCGAGCTGCTGGATGCGGCCGTCGTTGAACACGGCGATGCGGTCGGCCATCGACAGCGCCTCGCCCTGGTCATGGGTGACGAAGACGAAGGTGATGCCGAGCGACTTCTGCAGCGTCTTCAGTTCCTCCTGCATCTGTTCGCGCAGCTTCAGGTCGAGTGCGCCGAGCGGTTCGTCGAGGAGCAGCACGCGCGGGCGGTTGACGAGCGCGCGGGCCAGCGCCACACGCTGGCGCTGGCCGCCGGAGAGCTGGCCGGGCCGGCGCGTGCCGTAGCCGGGAAGCTTGACCATGGCCAGCGCATTCTCCGCCGCCTTCAGCCGCTCCTCCCTGCCGACGCCCTTGACCATCAGCCCGTAGGCGACGTTCTCGAGAATGGAGAGATGCGGGAACAGGGCGTAGTCCTGGAAGACGGTGTTGACGTTGCGCCGGTAGGGCGGCACGCCCTCGGCCGTCTCGCCGAAGATCTCGATATGGCCGCCGGTCGGCTGCTCGAAGCCGGCCATCAGCCGCAGGCAGGTTGTCTTGCCCGAACCGGACGGACCGAGCATCGCAAAGAACTCGCCCTCCACCACGGCCAGGTCCACGCCGTCGACGGCACGCACGGGGCCGAAGTGGCGGGAGACCTTGTCGAACAGCACGGCGGTGGTCATGGGGGATGCTCCTGTCTCTTGTCATTTGGCCGGGGCGCGGCACGCGGACGTTCGGGCTGCCCCTCACCCGGCCTGCCGGCCACCTTCTCCCCGCAAGCGGGGAGAAGGAAATCCGTGATGGCGTCCCGATCTCTTTGCAGGCTTCGAGTGCGGGGCAGCGCGACCGTCCTCGTTCCCTCTCCCCGCGTGCGGGGAGAGGGCAGGGTGAGGGGCCATGCGGAAGTCCGAAAGCGGACACTGCCCTGCCACTGGCCGCCAAGAAATCCGCGGGGAAGCGAGGCGAGAAGCCGCCCGCCGTTTTCCCTACCTCCCCCCTTAAGGGGGAGGTGGAAGCGGCCTCAGCGCCCGCCGATCACGCCGATGTAGTCCGACACCCAGCGGTGATAGGGGACGCACTCGCCCTGGCTGTCGCATTTGGAGACCGGCGTCTTCCAGAAGCGGATCTTCTCGAAATTGTCGAAGCCGTTGGTAGAGCAGCCTTCGTCGCCCAGAAGCTCGTTGCCCTTGCAGGCGGCCGGGACCGAGGGAACGGCGCCGAACCAGGCGGCGGCATCGCCCTGGACCTTGGGCGAGAGCGAATGTTCCATCCACATATAGGCGCAGTTCGGGTGCTCGCTGTCGATATGCAGCATGGTGGTGTCGGACCAGCCGGTGACGCCTTCCTCGGGGAAGGTCGAGGCGATCGGTGCCTTCTCGGCCTTCAGCAGGTTGACCTGGAACGGCCACGAGCCGGAGGCGACGACGCCCTCGTTCTTGAAGTCGTCGATCTGGATCATGGCGTCGTGCCAGTAGCGGCCGATGAGCGTGCGCTGGACGCGCAACACGTCGAGTGCCGCCTTGTACTGGTCCTCGTTCAGCTCGTAGGGATCCTTGATGCCGAGTTCGGGCTTGTGCGCCATCAGGAAGAGCGCGGCGTCGGCGACATGGATCGGGCCGTCATAGGCCTGAATGCGGCCCTTGTTGGACTTGCCGTCCGGCAGCGTCATTTCCTCGAACACGACGTTCCAGCTCTTCGGCGCCTCGCCCTTAAAGGCGTCGGTGTTGTACATCAGCACGTTCGGGCCCCAGAGATAGGGGGTGCCGTAGTGGACGTCCTTGACGGTATTCCAGGGGGCGCTCTGCAGGCGCTCGTCGACGGTGCTCCAGCTCGGGATCAGGTCGGTGTTGATCGGCTGGACGCGGTTTCCCGCGATCAGGCGCAGCGACGCGTCGCCGGAGGCGGTGACGAGGTCGAAGCCGCCTTCGTTCATCAGCGCGACCATTTCGTCGGAGGTGGCGGCGGTCTTCACCGAGACCTTGCAGCCGGTTTTCTCCTCGAAAGCGGTGACCCAGTCATAGGCCTTGTCGGTCTCGCCGCGCTCGATATAGCCGGCCCAGGCGACGATCGAGATCTCGCCTTCGCCGGCGCCGAGCTCCTTCAGTGGCTGCTGGGCGACGGCGGCGGTGGTGAAGGCAAAGGCAAAGGAAAGGGTCAGCGCGGTGCAGGAATGCAGGAATCGCTTCATGATGGTCTCCCGGTTTGTCCGCCTTGTGCGCGGTATTGTTCCCGGAACGAAGCGTGCCCCCTTTTTGCCGCTTTCGCAAATCCATTAAACAGAAAGTCGATATCGGAAATTCCGAAAGGTATGGGACGAGCGGAGGCGGACTAGATCCCGCCCAGGAGCTTGCCGGCGATCATCCACATGACGACGGCAATCGTGAGATCCAGAATACGCCAGGCCGCCGGCCGGGCGAAGACCGGGCGCAGCCAGGTGGCGCCATAGCCGAGCGCGAAGAAGAACAGGAACGAGGCGGACATGGCGCCGGCGGCGAACAACATCTCGTCGCCGGGAAAGCGGGTGGCGACGGTGCCGAGAAGGACGACGGTATCGAGGTAGACGTGCGGATTGAGCCAGGTGAGCGCAAGGCAGGTGGCAAGTGTCGGCCAGAAGCCCTGGGCGTGCTCGCCTCCGACCGTCAGCGCTCCGGTGGAGCGGAGCGCGGAATAGAGGCTCCTTGCACCATACCAGACGAGGAAGGCCGCGCCTGCGAACCGCATGGCGGGATCGATCCAGGGCAGCATGGCGGTGATCTGTCCGAGGCTTGTGACCCCGATCAGGATCAGGATGGCATCGGACAGCCCGCAGGTGAGGCAGACGGCGAAGACGTGTTCGCGCCGCAATCCCTGCCGGAGCACGAACGCATTCTGCGCGCCGATCGCGACGATCAGGCTCAGCCCCATCATCATGCCGGTGATGTAGATCGGAAAATTCATGGTGCCGGAAAGCTCCCGAAGGCAGAAACATGAGCGATCCTGTAGCGGGCGATGCCGATTTAAGATAGTTAAATACGGTAATTCCAATTAAGCAAAGCTAATGAGATGATCGATTATCCGGCGCTTCGCGCGGTTGCCGCAGTCGTGCAGACCGGCAGCTTCGAAAAGGCGGCCGCCGCCCTGAACGTGACGCCGTCCGCCATCTCGCAGCGGGTCAAGCAGCTCGAGGAACGTCTCGGCGCGGTCCTGATCGTCAGGGGCAATCCGTGCACGGCGACCGAGAAGGGGGGCTGGCTGTGCCGGCACATGGAAAACATCGGCATGCTGGAAGGCGAGTTGATGGAGCACCTCCCCGCACTGGCCGATCCCGAAGAGCCGCGGCAGCGGGTGACGCTGCACATTGCGACGAGCGCAGACAGCCTCGGCACCTGGTTCCTGACGGCCATGTCGAATTTTTCCGGGCGGTCCCCGCATCTTCTGAACATCGCCATCGACGACGAGGACCATACGGCCGAATGGCTGCAACGGGGCCGGGTGCTGGCAGCCGTCACCAGCCTCGAAAAGCCGATCGCCGGCTGCCGGCGGACGTCGCTCGGGACGCTGCGCTATCACGCGGTGGCCAATCCGGAATTCATGTCCCGCTATTTCGCCGACGGCGTCACGACGGAGGCGATCCGGCATGCGCCCGCCCTGACCTTCAACCAGAAGGACCGGCTGCAGAACCGCTGGATCCGCCAGACGTTCGGCCAGGACCTCGCCTTCCCGACGCATTGGCTGCCCTCGACGCAGGGCTTTTTGGAGGGCAGCCTGGCCGGCATGGGATGGTGCATGAACCCGGCGCCGCTCGTCGGGGAGCATCTGCGCTCCGGCCGGCTCGTGGAACTGGTGCCGGACAGCCCGCTCGACGTGCCGCTGTTCTGGCAGATCAATCGCCTCGCCGCGGACCGGCTGATGGACCTGACGAGCGAAGTGGTCGCGACGGCCAAATCGCGTCTTCGCCAGTGAGGCCGCCGCGCGGCGTCCGCCCGCCGCGCGTCATTTTTCCGTCAGCCGCGCGATCTCGGCTTCGAGCTCGGCGATCCTGCTTTCCCTTTCGGCCAGGGCTGCCTGCACGTCGGCGGCCTCGAACATCTGCGGTATGTGCTGGGGGCAATTGGCGTCCCACGCCATGACGGTAAAGAGGACGACCTGCTCGACGCGGGCGCGATATCCGGGTGGAAACAGGCGGTCGGCAAGCTCGTCGTCGCCTTCGACGACCTTCGCCTCGCCCCAGATCTTGACGCGCTGCCGACGGGCGTAGTCCATCAGGAAGAGGTGGGCCTTCGGGTTTTCCGCAAGGTTTCCCTGAGTGATGTACTGCCGGTTGCCGGCAAAGTCGGCAAAGCCGATGGTCTTGCTGTCGAGGACCTTGAGAAAGCCCGCCGGACCGCCGCGGTGCTGGATATAGGGCTGACCGTCGGCGCTGGCCGTCGCCAAGTAGACGCTGGACCGGCTCTCGATGAAGCCGGCGAGGTCCTTGGTGATTTCCGTCTGCCAGGAGCCGCCCGTCTCCATCCGGGCATAGGCGTGCCGTGACCCCTTGCGCTCCTGGATCGCCTTCACCGACGGGGTGAAGGCGATATCGCTCGAGAATGTGGCGTGGTCGCCGGACATGGCTTCTTTCCTTCGGCTCGGCGAGGCCGATCCGTTCTGCCAAAGCGCGTCGCGAACCCGGCCCGTCGGTGAATGACGTTGCCGGCACGAGTATCCCCATTGGCTGCCATCGTTAATCCGCAAACCGTGGAAGGCATTCTTGCAGATAGCGGAACAATCGCCGGGCCAGGGCCGCGGGAAGCGGCCTGCGGAGAGGTGGGGCTTGCAGGGATCAGTTGAACAGGCGGTTGGCGCGCAGGCGGTCGACGGCGAGATCGACGAAAGCCCGGACCTTGGCCGAGGCGCGCCGGCCCTCGGCATGCACGACGTGGACCGGTATCGGGCTCTCCTCGTAGTCGGAGAGCACCGCCTGGAGGCGTCCCTCCTCAAGAGCCGGCCCTATCTGGTAGGAGAGGACGCGTGTCAGGCCCCAGCCCCGTTCGGCGGCGGCAATCGCGGCGTCGTTGGTGTTGCACAACAGGCGCGGATGAACGGTGACGCTCGTCTTTGCCCCCTGCCCGAACTGCCAGTCGAGAGAGGCCCAGGCGGCGGTGGGCGCGATGATCCGGTGATCCGCCAGATCGGAGGGGACCTGCGGAACGCCGTATCGCTCGAAGTAGGACGGCGCACCGCAGACGACGCGCCGGATCGATCCGACCTTGACGGCGCTCAGGCCCGAGGCCGGCAGGTTTCCGATCCGGATCGCGACGTCCATCCCCTCGTCGATGAGGTTGACGGTGCGGTCGACGAACACGCTGTGCACGGTCACAGCCGGATACTGGTCGAGATATTCGAGCAGGATCGGCAGGATATGCATCTGGCCGAACAGGGCCGGTCCGGTAACGCTGAGGACGCCCGACGGGTTGGCGTGGAGGCCGGCCGCCGACGCCTCGGCATCGGCGATCTCGGCAAGGATCCGCCGGCAATCCTCGAGGTAGCGGCTGCCGGCCTCCGTCGTCTTGACCGCGCGCGTCGTGCGGGTGAGAAGCCGGACGCCGATCGTGTCCTCGAGCGCGGATATCGTTCTCGTGACCGCGGGCGGGCTCATGTGCAACTGGCGGGCCGCCGCAGCAAAGCCGCCCGTCTCCGCCACCTTCACAAACACTCTCATGGCCTGCCAGCGATCCATCTCGGTTCCCCTGTCGAAGTAAGGCCGTTCCAGCGCGATTTGCCCGGCCGGCTATCGTCCCCGGCCGCTCCGCAGCGCTTCCGCCACGCCGACGAAGTCGCGTGCCGACTGCGGCAGGCTGGAGCCCTTGCGCCAGACCATGCCGACCTGCACGACGGGCAGCGCGCCGGAAACGTCGCGGCTTTCGATGCGGTCGCCTTCCAGCGACCACGGGCGGTAGACGAGATCGGGCAGCAGCGCGATGCCGGCGCCGGTGGCGACGAGGCTGCGGACGGCCTCGACGGAACGCGTGCGGAAGGCGACATGGGGGCGGGCGCCCAGTGCCGACAAAAGCTTGCCGGTGTTCTCCTCGATCTCGTCCACCGTCAGCATGATCAGCGGCTCCTTCGCGATGTCGCCGACCGAGATGATCTCGGCGGCGACGAGCGGATGGCCGAGCGGCAGCCAGAGGCGATAGGGCGAGGTCTCGATGATCTCGGCCTGCAGCGCCATGCGGTCGCGCAGGTTGGAGATGACCATGACGGCGACGTCCAGTTCGCCGCCGATCAAAAGATGCTCGAGATAGGAGCCGTTGTCCTCGATGGCGCTGACCTCGACGCCGGGGAAGGCGCGGCGGTAGCGGGCGAGCAGGTCGGAGAGCACGTAGCCTGCGACCAGCGAGGTGACGCCGAGATTGAGCTGGCCTTTCTCCGTCGTCCGGTCGTCGGAGAACGAGCGTCGGGCATCGGAGACGCCGGCCAGGATCTTGGTGGCGTGGCGCAGGAACTGGTGGCCGTTATGGGTGGTCGTCAGGCCGCGGGGGTGGCGATCGAACAGCTCGACGCCGAGGTCGTTCTCCAGTTCCTTCACCGCCTCGGTGATCGAGGATTGCGAGATCGAGAGGATCTGGGCGGCGCGCGTCACCGAGCCCTGTTCGGCGACGGCGACGAAATATTGCAACTGACGGAGCGTGAAGGCCATGGGGGCAGTTAATATAGGGCCTTGACGGCAGGCAAGGGGTGGTCGCATTCCTCGCGCATCTGTTGCACCGCCGCTTTACCGCATGAGCATACGGGAAGAGAGACCATGACTGCACCTGCCAAGCCCGCCCCGACCGAAGCCGGCATCCTTGCCTTCCATAGCCGCTGCGAGGCGTTCTACCCGGCCGATGCCGTGCATGCGACGATCGCCCAGCAGCGGCAATGGTACGATGCGCTCTGTGCGGAATTCGACCGGCCGTCGCCGGCGGGCATGATCCGCGAGGAGGCGCTGGTGCTCGGCCGCATCCCGACCCGGCGCTACCGTCCGGCCGGCGTGACCACGCAAACGCGGCTCTACTACATCCATGGCGGCGGCTTCGTGGTCGGCTCGCTGCAGAGCCACGATGCGATCTGCGCCGAAATCGCCGAGGCCGCGGGCGCGGAACTTGTCTCCGTCGACTACCGGCTGGCGCCCGAGCACGTCTGGCCCGCCGCCTTCGACGACTGTTTCGAGGTGCTGACCTATCTCCTGCGCGGCAAGGGACCGGTGGTGATCATCGGCGACAGCGCCGGGGCGAACCTCGCAGCCGGGCTCGTGCTCAAGGCGCGCGACGAGGGGCTGCCCGGGATCGCCGGCCAGGCGCTCGTCTATCCGGCGCTCGGAGGCGACACTTCGGCCGGTTCCTATGTCGAGATGGCCGAGGCGCCGGGCCTTTCCACCGCCGACGTGCTCTATTACCGGGACGTCTATCAGGCGCCCGTGGACAACCCCTACGCCTTTCCGCTGGCGCATGCCGACCTGTCGGGCCTGCCGCCCGCCTTCATCACCGGCGCCTTCTTCGACCCGTTGCGCGACGATGCGCGGCAATATGCGGCCCGGCTTGCGGAGGCGGGCGTCGAGGTGTGGTTTCGCGAAGAGCCGCAGATGATCCATGCCTGGCTGCGGGCCCGCCACATGAGCGACGGTGCGGCTGCCGGATTTGCGGCGCTCTGCCGGGCCGTTTCGGACTTTGCGGCACGGGGCGGACGATGAGCGGGATCACCGATCTCGGCTGGCTGCTGACGATCGCGCAGGGGCGGCAATAGCTGACGGCGGCGGGTGCCGCTCAGCGATTGTCCCAGTGGCGGCGGAGCAGGTAGGATTCGAGCCGGTCGATATATTCGTGCCAGCCTTCCGTATAGGCCTCGACTTCGGCGGAGCCGGCCAGCGGCGACTGACGGATCGCAAGCCGCGTGGTGCTTTTCACGGCCTCAAAGGTCACAACGACATTGGTCTTGTGTCCGTCGTCCGGGATCAGCGTGAAGGCGATACGCTGGTCCGTGACGATCTCGCGGTAGACCGCCAGCATCGGCGTGTCCTCGCCGAAGGGCGAACGGATGGCGGCGCTCCAGGTGCCGCCGGGGCGGAAGTCCATCTCGATCGAATGGGTGGTGAAGTCGCGCGGACCCCACCAGAGGGCGACGCGCTCGGGCGCCGTCCACAGCTGGAATACCACCGCCGGCGGGGCGTCGAAGCGGCGCTCAAGGTAGAGCGCGTTTTCCGCCCGCGCTGCCACGCGCTGCAGGATCGTCATAGGTCACTCCTCGCGCAGCATCGGGATGCCGGGACGAACGGTCCCCGCCTCGATGCTTGCGCAGATCAAAAATATCGCTGTGTGCCTGCGACGTTCCGGGTGCGGCGCCAGGATCGCAGGAAGTAACAACAGCCGTGGTGCGTCGCCGGGCGAACGAATCGCCATCGGTAACCGGCCGGTCCACGGACGTCTCAGATAATGATTTTGCGTTCTGTTTCCAGCCTGGTTCGAAGAAATATCTTTCCGGGGCCTGCCGGCCACTTCTCGCGCTGCCCTGCAACGGCTGTCCGGTGTCCAGGCTTTCTCCACGCCTTCGACTTCGCCTCGATTCCCTTTCTTGCCTGAAGCGATGCAGGCTGGAAACTGATCCTCAAAAGTGGCGAAGAGGCGGCGGGCTGCTCACGGCCGCAGTCGCAGCCGGACACGAATTCGTGCAAGCCGCGTGCCCGCTGCGTGATCGGCGGCCGGCTGCACAACTCCCTCAGTAGGCCTGCCCCGACTGCATGCGCGACAGGTCGCGCCGGGGCGGGCGGTCATAGATGCGGGCGTGATCGCGGCTGAACTGCGAGGGGCTGTCGTAGCCGACGCGGAAGCCGGCCTCGGCCGCCGTCAGCCCTTCCGCGACCATCAGTCGCCGCGCCTCGTGCATGCGCAGGCGGGTGCGGAACTGCAACGGGCTCATCGCCGTCGCCGTGCGGAAATGGGCGTGGAAGGAGGAGGCGCTCATGCCGGCGATGCGGGCAAGATCCTCGATCCGGAAGGGTTCGGCATAGTTCTCGCAGAGATAGGCGACGGCGCGGCCGACCTGGGCGAGGCGGCTTTCGCCGCTGGCGATCTGGCGCAGGATCGCCCCTTGCGGCCCGGTCATCAGCCGGTAGTGGATCTCGCGGACGATCAGCGGCGCGAGCACGGCGATGTCCTGCGGCGCATCGAGCAGCCGCAGGAGGCGGGCGGACGCGTCGACCAGATCGGGCGTCGCGGCATGGATGCCGGCCGCCTCCATGCACTCGGGTGCGGGCGGGGCGAGGCCCGATCCTGAGGCGCCGCCCAGCAGCAGTTCGGCGAGCAGGCCGCGGTCCAGGTCGATCTTCAGGCAGAGGTAGGGATCGTCGGGCGTGGCCTCGGTTACCGCACCGATGATCGGAAGGTCGATGCCGACGACGAGGCAGCCGCCGGTCTCGTAGACGATCTCGCGGCTGCCGATGCGCGCCCGCTTGCGACCAGCGGCGACGAGGCAGACGGAGGGCTCGTAGAGCGTGTGGATCGGCTCGGATATCGCAGACGAGCGGATCAGCGACAGGGCCGGCACGGCGGTGCCGTGGATGCCGTCGCCCCGGGCATGCCGTGCGATCAGATGCTTCAGTTCCGCAAGGTTCGGCAGGTTCTTCATGGGAACACCTTCGCGCAACCGGGCCGTCCTGCCAAGGCGGCTGCAGGCGCTTTCGGAGGATCGTGCAAGAAATGCGGAACTCCATGCTACCGCACCGTGTCTCGGCTTCGTCATCCTCTGCCTGACCCGCGGCGCAGATGCAGCGGGGCTGTAACCGGAAGGGATGAAGACATGACCAGCATTTCGGAAAAGGTGATCCTGATCACCGGCGCCAGCAGCGGCATCGGCGCAGCACTCGCAAGCGAGCTCGGCAAGGCGGGCGCCCGGCTGATGATCGGCGCCCGCAGGACCGACCGCCTTGCCGAACTCAAGGAACAGGTGGAAGCCTCGGGCGGCACCGTCGCAATCCGGGCGCTCGACGTGACGCGCCGCCAGGACGTGGAGGATTTCGCCCGCGCCGCCCTCGATGCCTATGGCCGCATCGACGTGATCATCAACAATGCCGGCGTCATGCCGCTGTCGCCGATGAACTCGCTCAAGGTCGAGGAATGGGACCGGATGATCGACGTCAACATCCGCGGCGTGCTGCACGGGATCGCTGCCGTGCTGCCGGTGATGAACGGGCAGGGCTTCGGCCATATCATCAACGTCTCGTCGGTCGGCGGCCTGTACGTGGTGCCGACGGCTGCCGTCTACTGCGCGACGAAATATGCGGTGCGGGCGATCTCGGACGGGCTCAGGCAGGAGAACGACAAGATCCGGGTCACCTGCGTCTATCCGGGCGTGGTCGAATCCGAGCTCGCCGACACGATCACCGACCCGGCCGCGGCCGAAGCGATGGTGTCCTTCCGCAGTAACGCCCTAAAGCCGGAAGCGATCGCGGCTGCCATCCGTCACGCGATCGACCAGCCGGCCAACGTCTCCACCAGCGAAATCGTCGTCCGCCCGACCGGCGGCTACTGAAGGGAGTTTCTCATGCGCCTCTTTAACCGAACCGAATACCTCGCCGCGGTCCTCGCCTGCGCCATGCCGCTTGCCGCTGCGGCGGATACGACCGGGGAGCGGCTGCAGCGCGGCGACGCCGTCGTCCGCAGCCTGAACAACGGCGAGACGCAGCCGACGCTCGAGCGGATGCGACAGGAGTTTCCCTTCCTCGCCGAGGCGACCGAGGCCTATGCGCTGGGCGATGTCTGGTCGCGCCCGGGCCTCGACAACCGTACCCGGCAGCTTGCCGCAGTCGCCGCCTTCGCCGCGATCGGCGAGCGGACCTTCATGCGGGTCCATGCCGGTTATGCGCTCAACATCGGCGTGTCGGAAGAGGAACTGAAGGAGGTCGTCTACATGGTGACGGTGCCGGCGGGCTTCCCGAAGGCGATCGCGGCGTCGCAGACGCTGTCCGAACTCTTCGCCGAACGCCGCCAGGCGCAGCCGTGAGGAGGAGGCCATGAGAGCTGTCCGGTTCCTCGCTGCGGGCGCAATCGCGCTTTCGGAAATGCTCGCCTCAGGCCAGAAAGGATCGGCCCAGATGACCGCAAACCCCGATCCCAGGCACAGCCATCCCTATGTCGGCATGTGGATCACGCGCGACGGCCACGTCCGCCACGAACTCCTGGCGAACGGCCGCTACGACGAGGCGCGCGGCAGTCGCGAGAGCGCCTATCGGGGACGCTACGAGGTGACCGGTGACCACATCGAATACTGGGACGACACCGGCTTCACCGCCGACGGCGATTTCATCGACGGCGTGCTGCATCACGGCGGCATGATCCTCTACCGCGACGGCAAGGCGCCGGCGCGGTAGAGGCGGGGTGCGTGGTTGCCGCCGTTCGGGGCGGCTGCCGGGCCTACATGAAGTCGCGCGGAACTTTCTTTTCGAAGGTCTTCTCGAAGATCTGCTCTTCGCCCTCGAAGGCGCGGACGCTGGCGGAGATCAGCCAGTCGGTGGCGGTGCATCCGATCGTTGCCGTCGAGATCGTGCGGACGAACCAGCCGGGGCGCTGCATATCGCAGGTCCAGGTGGCGGTGCCGGTGGCCGAGAGCGGATCGTTCTCGGCAATCGACCAGAGCTCGTCGCGCACCTGCCGCGTGGCGAGCCCGGTGCCGGGATGCTCGGAAAGCCCAGTGTCCTCGTAGATCGTGTACTCGGTCAGGCCGTTGGTCAGGTCACGCTCGACGCCGCGGGCGGTCTCGCCCGGTTCCAGCTCGTTGTATTTCGGCAGCGGATCCTTGTTGGCCGGTTCCGGGAGTTCGACCGTCTCGTGGCGACCGAGCTTCGGCAGCGCCAGGCCGAGCGAGGCGAGGTCGATGGTGAGACCCGGATCGGCCGGTGGCGGCAGGATCATCGGCCAGTAGGCGGTCGACAGGGACAGGCGGATGCGGTGGCCGGGGCCGAAACGGTAGCCCATCGCGTCGAGCACGAGGCGGATTTCCGTCCTCTCGCCCTTCCGCATCGGCTTCGGCTCGGCATTGTCGTCACGATGGGCAAGGTTGAGCACGCCGAAGGAGACGCGGGTGGCGGTGCCGTCGGGGTGCACGTCGACGATGCGGGCGCAGAGGTTGGCGATCTCGGCCTCGCAGGACAGTACGACATCCAGAACAGGCTGACCGAGATAGTCGTGCGCCTCGGCGAGCGGTGCGGTCTCCAGCACCAGCGAGCCGGCGTCGTCGAGGCGCTGGTCGAGCGCCATCTCGGCATCCGGCTTCAGCGTGAACCACTCGCCGGACATGGTGCCGGTATCGAGCGGCGAGCGCAGGTAGTGGTCGTGATCCTTGGCGCCGGCGATCGGCATGCCGGGGGCCAGCGTGCCGTACTGCTCGACATAGAAGCACTCCATCTCGGGCGCGCTCCATTCGCTCTTGGCGACCCAGGTGCCGGGGTCGAACTCGCGCCGGATCGACGGCTTCGGCCCGTCCTGGATATAGGCGCGCACCTGCGGCCAGTTCTCCGCGCCGTTCTCCTCGCCGCGCAGCCAGCGGTTCCACCACTGGATGGCCTCGGCGTGGAAATCCATGCGCGGCTTCGGCCAGGCGAAATGCGGATATTTGTGGATCCACGGGCCGATCAGCGCCTTGGCCTTCGGCCCGAGCCCTTCGACGGCCTTCAGCGGCGTGTTGCGGTAGCCGTCGGCCCACCCAGCGATGACGAGTGCGGGGACCTCGAAGCCGTCGAAATCCTCGCAGATCGAGCCGTGTTCCCAGAAGGCGTCGCGGCGCTGGTGCTTCAGCCATTCCTCCATGAAGAACAGCTCATTCTCCAGCCGCTCCAGCCACATCGTCTTCCAGCGGTCGCCGACGATCTCGGGATCGGGCGAGCGCGACTGGTAGGCGAGCATGGTTGCAGCCCAGGAGAGCTGGGCGGAGAGATGCGTGCCGTTCTTGTAGTGGATGTCGTCGTTGTAGCGGTCGACGGTGGAGGCGATCGAGATGACCGCCTTCAGTGCCGGCGGCTTGAGGGCCGCGACCTGCAGGCAGTTGAAGCCGCCCCAGGAGATGCCCATCATGCCCACGGATCCATTGGACCAGGGCTGGGCTGCGATCCAGGCGATCAGCTCGCAGGCATTGGCGAGTTCCAGCGGCGTGTACTCGCCGTCGATCACCCCGTCGGATTCGCCCGAGCCGCGGATGTCGACGCGCACGCCGGCGATGCCGGCGCTGGCGAAGACCGGATAGGTGGATTCGTCGCGCGCGCAGGTTCCGTCGCGCTTCCGGTAGGGCAGGAACTCGAACACCGCGGGCACGGGATCATTCTCCGCACCCTCCGGCATCCAGATGCGCGCGGCGAGCCGCGTGCCGTCCTTGAGCGTGATCCACTCGTTCTCGATGACTTTGAAGCTTCGTTCGGTCATGGCATTCATCTGCTTCGTCAAACCCTTATGCTTCGATCCAGGCGCGGCTGCCGATATAGCCGTTCGACATGTCGTTGCCGATGTCGTCGACGATGCCCTTCACCGAGGTGGAGGCGGCCATGACGTAGTCGTTGAACACAGGCAGGATCAGGCCGCCCTCGTCGCGGACCATCAGCGCCATGGTGCGGTAGAGGTCCTTGCGCTTGGTCTCGTCGAGCTCGGAGCGGGCCTGCAGCAAGAGCTTGTCGAAGTCCTCGCGCTTGAAGCGGGTGTCGTTCCATTCCGCCGTTGAGAGGTAGGAGGTGGAGTAGCGCGAATCCTGCGTCGGCCGGCCGCCCCAGTAGGAGGCGCAGAAGGGCTGGACGTTCCAGACGTTGGTCCAGTAGCCGTCCTCCGGCTCGCGGCGGACCTCGATCTCGATGCCGGCCTTCTTCGCGCTTTCCTGGAAGATGACCGCGGCATCGACCGCGCCGGCGAAGGCGGCATCCGAGGTGCGCAGCAGGATCGGCCGGTCATGGCCCGATTTCTTGAAGTGGAAGGCGGCCTTGTCGGGATCGTAGGCGCGCTGCTCGATGTCGTCAGGCGCCAGCGCATAGTTGGAATTGACCGGGTAGTCGTTGCCGAGCGTGCCGTAGCCGCCGAGCACGCGGTCGAGGATCGCCTGGCGGTCGACCGCGTATTTCAGCGCCAGCCGCAGGTCGTTGTTGTCGAAGGGGGCGGTGTCGCAGTGCATCAGGAACGAGTAGAAGCCCTTGCCGGCGCTGCGGATGATCTCGACGCGCGGCGCCCGCTTCAGGAGCGGGACGGTCTTCGGGTCGATGTTGTTGACGAAGTGGACCTGGCCGGAGGAGAGGGCGGCGATGCGGGCGGTCGCATCGTTCATGACGATGATCTCGACACTGTCGACGAAGCCGCGGTCCGAGCGCCAGTCGGCCGCGTTCTTCTCGAAGGTGGCGCGCACGCCGGCCTCGTAGTTGGAGAGCTTGTAGGGGCCGGTGCCGACGGCTGCGGCCGGATTGTCGAGGCCACCGTTCGGCTGGATGATCAGGTGGTAGTCGGTCAGAAGCAGCGGCAGGTCGGCATTGCCCTCGGCGAGCGTCACGACCAGGTCGCCGGCCTTCTCCTCGATCGTCTTGATCGAGCTCATCAGGCCGAGCGCGCCGGATTTCGCGCCCTCGTCGGAGTGGCGCTTCAGGGTCGCGACCACGTCCGCCACGGTCATCTTGCTGCCGTCGTGGAAGGAAATGTCGTCTCGGATCTTGAAGGTCCAGACCGAGGCGTCGGCGGACGGTTCCCAGGAGGAGGCAATCGAGGGCAGGGCGGCGCCGGTCTTCGGGTCGGTCTCGACCAAGGTGTCGCCCCAGAGGCGGCCGATGACGAAGAGGACGGAGGCGCTGTAGGTGGCCGGGTCGAGCACGTCGGTGGCCGCACCGCCCTTGAGGCCGAGCTTGAGATGACCGCCGCGGACGGGCTCCTGGGCGCGGGCGTCGGAGGCCGCGAAGGTGCCGCCGAGGCCGGCGGCGATGCCCAGCGCCGCGGTGCCGGCGAGGAAGCTGCGGCGGTTGATGGCGGTCGGCACGATCAGGCCGTCGGGGCGCTTGGTGTAGTCGGTCATTTGGGGTTCCCTCGCTCAGGATGTCTTTATCGAAACCTATCGCTTCGCCTGCGGCAGACAATTTCGCGACTTGACGCGAACTGACGCTGGTTTACGCTGCCGGTTGACGTTCGACAGAGGTGTGCCCTGGCTGATCCCCCTTCCTTTACCGAGAACCTGCGCTTCGCCTGCGCGACGCGACGTTCGATCTCCGAGATCTGCCGGGAGATCAGCATAAACCGGCAGCAGTTCAACCGCTATATCGCCGGCGAGGCGCGGCCGTCGGCGCATAATGCGGCGCGCATCGCCGCCTTCTTCGGCGTGACGCCGCAGGACTTCGACCTGCCGCCGAAACTGTTTGCCGCGCGGCTGACGCGGCCCGACCGGGACCGCACGACGGCCGGCCGGCTGCTCGACGGCTTTCCCGGCGATATCGCGGCACTCCGCCGCCATGTCGGCTACTACCAGACCTATCATATCTCGCCCTCCTGGCCGGGGCTGGTCGTCTGTTCCTGCGCGCGGATTTTCGAGGAGGGCGGGGCGATCCGGGTGAAATCGATCGAGCGCATCCACGATGCGGCCAACGAGATCCACCAGTTCTCGAAATATGTCGGCCTCGTCACCTTCTGGCGCAACCGCATCTTCATCGCCGAGCGCAGCGTCGGCCAGCAGCCGATGCTGTCGCAGACGATCCTGATGCCGTTCGAGGTGCACCAGCGCGTCTACCTGCGCGGCACCACAATGGGCGTCTCCTGGCGCAAGGAGAACCTGCCCTATGCCTCGCGGATGATCTGGCGGCATATCGGGATGGAGCCGGACCTGCGGCAGATGCTGTCGCGCTGCGGCGTGCTGCCGTTTACCTCACGGCAGTTGCCGGCCACCGTCCGCAGTTTTCTCGACACGCCGGAGGCGGAAGTGCTGACGGTGCCGACGGATTATTGAAGGGTTCAGCCGGCCAGAAAGGCGCCAAGGCTCTTCACATCCACATTGCCGCCGCTGAGGATGATGCCGACGCGTTTTCCCGCGCAGGGGATCGTGCCGTTCAGCACGGCTGCGGCCGCGAGGCAGCCGGTCGGTTCGACGACGATCTTCATGCGCTCGGCGAAGAAGCGCATCGTCTCGACCAGTTGCGCATCGGTGACGGTGACGATGCCGTCCACCGTCCGCTGCAGGATCGGGAAGTTGTGGTAGCCGACATGGGTGGAGAGCGCGCCGTCGGCGATCGACCGCGGCACGGGGATATGCACGACCTCGCCCTTTGCGAGCGACTGCTGGCCGTCATTGCCGGCCTCGGGCTCGACACCGAAGATCGCGCAGCCCGGCGACAGCGCCCTTGCCGACAGGGCCGAGCCGGCGAGCAGGCCGCCGCCGCCGAGGGGGGCGACCAGCATGTCGAGTTCGCCGGTCTCCTCGATCAGTTCGAGGGCCGCGGTCCCCTGACCGGCGATCACGTCGGGATGGTCATAGGGCGGGATCAGGGTCGCGCCGCGCTCGCGGGCCAGCCGGTCGCTGATCGCCTGCCGGTCCTCCGTGTAGCGGTCGTAGAGAACGACGTCCGCGCCGTAGCCCCTGGTCGCCGCCATCTTCATCGCCGGCGCGTCCTTCGGCATGACGATGGTGGCTGGGGTGCCCTGCAACTGCGCGGCATAGGCGATGGCCTGGGCGTGGTTGCCGGAGGAATAGGCGATGACGCCGTGCCGGCGCACCTCCGGGGCGAGGGCGGCGATGGCGTTATAGGCGCCGCGGAACTTGAAGGCGCCGATCCGTTGCAGGTTCTCGGCCTTGAAGAACAGGGTGGCGCCGGCCGCGGCGTCGGCCGTCCGCGAGGTGAGCACCGGCGTGCGGTGCGCGATGCCTGCGATGCGCGCCTGTGCCGTGCGCACGTCGTCGAAGGTGGGGATGTGAAGCGGGGTCTGGCCGGTGCCGTCGTTCATCAGGTCCTCGCATGTGGCAGGATGGGGAGTGTGCCGGGGCGCAAGCGCGCCGGCAAGTGCCGGAGGCGAAAAGGCAAGGCGATCGCATGCGGCAAGTCCCGCTCTGGCCTGCCGGCCATCTCCCCACAAGGGGGGAAGGAAGTTCCGTGGCGAACCTCTCCCTCCGTCATCCCGGCCCCCGAGCCGGGATCCAGCCGCGCCGCGTCGGCGGCGCAAAAAACCTTTTTCACGCAAGGACTTGCGCGCGCTGGATGCCGGATCAAGTCCGGCATGACGGATGGGTGTGCGCCGGCGCCGGGTCAAGCCCTCAACCTCGTGGGGACCTCTCATGGGGTTCGCCTTCCTGGCGGCGCCACGACCTTCTCCGGATCGGGGTTGATCTGCATGCGGGGCGATGTTCTCGCCAGCGATTCGGAAGCTCAGTTCCCCGCGCTCTCCATCCGCCGTGTCTTCAACACCTTCTCCAGCCAACCGATCTCCATCTCAGGGACGGATTTCAGGAGCAGGTCGGTATAGTCGTCGAAGGGCGGCGAGAGCACCTTCGACTTCGGGCCGAAGCGCACCAGCCGGCCGCGGTGCATGACCGCGACGCTGTCGGCGATCGCACGCACGGTGGCAATATCGTGGGTGATGAACATGTAGGAGACCTGCGTTTCCTCCTGCAGCTTGAGAAGCAGCTTGAGGATGCCCTCGGCCACCAGCGGGTCGAGCGCCGAGGTCGGCTCGTCGCAGAGGATCAGATCGGGCCGGGCGGCGAGCGCACGCGCGATCGCCACGCGCTGCTTCTGGCCGCCGGAAAGCTCGGCCGGGTAGCGATCGAGGAAGCGGTCGCCCATCTCGATCTGGTCGAGCAGTTCGCGCACGCGTTCCGTCTTCTGCTTGCCGTGCAGGCCATAGTAGAAGGTCAGCGGCCGGCCGACGATGTTGCGCACCGTCTGGCGCGGGTTCATCGCGGTATCGGCCATCTGGTAGATCATCTGGATCCGGCGCAGTTCCTCGTTCTTGCGGCCCTTGAGCGCGGGGGGCAGCGGCTTGCCGTCGAAGGTGACAGCGCCCTCCTGCGGCGGCAAAAGGCCGGTGATGACGCGCGCGAGCGTCGACTTGCCCGAGCCGCTCTCGCCGACGACGGCGAGGGTCTGGCCCTTCGGCAGGTGCAGCGAGACATCGCGCAGCACCTTGAAGCCGTTGGAATAGCCGGCGGTGACGTTGTCGACCTTCAGCAGCGTGTCCGACTGGTCCTTCGCCTCTTCGCGGCCGGTGCCGCGGACGTTGACCAGCGCCTTCGTATAGTCCTGCGTCGGCGCCTCGATGATCTGTTTGACCGTGCCGTATTCCACCATCTTGCCGTGGCGCAGCACGAGGATATCGTCGGTGATCTGGGCGACGACGGCGAGGTCGTGGGTGATGTAGATGGCGGCGGTATGCGTCTCCTCGATCGCGTGCTTGATCGCGGCGAGCACGTCGATCTGGGTGGTCACGTCAAGCGCCGTCGTCGGCTCGTCGAAGACGATCAGGTCGGGGTTCGGGCAGAGCGCCATGGCGGTCATCGCGCGCTGCAACTGGCCGCCAGAGACCTGGTGCGGGTAGCGCTGGCCGAAGGTCTCGGGATTGGGGAGGCCGAGAACGTTGAATAGATGGAGGGCGCGCTTCTCCGCCTCCGCCCGGCTCATGATGCCATGCCTGAGCGAGGCCTCGATCACCTGTTCGCCGAGCCGGTGGGCGGGGTTGAAGGCGGCCGCCGCCGATTGCGCGACATAGCAGACCCTGGCGCCGCGCACCTTGCGGATGCCGGCATGGTCGAGCTTGAGCAGGTCCTGCCCGTCGAGAAGGACCTCGCCGCCGGTGATGCGGACGCCGCCGCGGCCATAGGCGAGCGCGGTCAGGCCGATCGTCGACTTGCCGGCGCCGGATTCGCCGATCAGGCCCAGCACCTTGCCCTTCTGGACGTCGAAGTTGACGCCCTCGACGAGGGTGACGGTCTTCGGCGGCTCGCCCGGCGGATAGCTCGTCGCCTCTATCTTGAGATTGCGGACGGAGAGCAGGTTGGCCGTTGATGGTTCAGGCATCGCCGCGTCCTCCCTTCAGGCTCGAGGTGCGTTTCATCAGCCAGTCGACGACGAGGTTGATGCAGATGGTCAGGAGCGCGATCGCGGCCCCGGGGATGAGGGCTGCGGAGATGCCGAAGATGATGCCGTCCTTGTTGTCCTTGACCATGCCGCCCCAGTCGGCGGCCGGCGGCTGGATGCCGAGACCGAGGAAGGAGAGGGTGGACAGGAACAGGATGGAGAAGGCGAAGCGCAGGCCGAATTCGGCGAGCAGCGGCGACAGCGTGTTCGGCAGGATCTCCCGGAAGATGATCCAGCCCGTGCCTTCGCCGCGCAGGCGCGCCGCCTCGACGAACTCCATCACCGCGACGTCGAGCGCGACGGCGCGGCCGATGCGGTAGACGCGGGTACTGTCGAGGATCGCCATGACGAGGATCAGGATCCACAATTGCTGCGGCAGGACGGCAAGCACGACGAGGGCGAAGATCAGTGTCGGGATCGCCATCATCAGGTCGTTGAAGCGGGAGAACAACTGGTCGACAAGCCCGCCGGTGACGGCGGCGACGAAGGAGAGCAGCATGCCGAGGCTGAAGGACAGGATGGTCGCGGCGAGGGCCACGAAGATCGTCGTGCGGGCGCCGTAGATCAGCCGGGAGAGCAGGTCGCGGCCGAGATTGTCGGTGCCGAACAGGAAGTCGCCGCCCATCGGCGCCCAGATGTCGCCGACGATCTCGCTCTCGCCGTAGGGGGCGATGAAGGGGGCGAAGATGGCGCAGAACAGGGCAAGCGCGATGCCCGCGATGCCGATCCATGCGCTTAGGGGAATGGCGCGCAGTCTCATCGCGGGTGCCTCAGTCTCGGATTGGCGATGATGGCGAGAATGTCCGCCGTCATGTTGAGGAAGATGTAGAAGGCGGCGAAGATCAGGCCGCAGGCCTGCACCACCGGCATGTCGCGCACCGTCACCGCGTCGACCATGTACTGGCCCATGCCGGGATAGACGAACACGACTTCGACCACGACGACGCCGACGACGAGATAGGCGAGGTTCAGCGCAATCACATTGATGACCGGGGCGACGGCGTTGGGGGCGGCGTGCCTGGCGATGATGCGGAGCCCGCTGAGGCCCTTCAGTTCCGCCGTCTCGACATAGGCCGAGGACATGACGTTGAGGATCGCCGCACGCGTCATGCGCATCATGTGGGCGAGGACGACCAGCACCAGCGTCGCGGTCGGCAGGGCGATCGCCGAGAGGCGCTGGGTGAAGCCCATGCCGTCATAGACGGTGGCCGGGAAGGTGGCGATGCCCATCTGCACGGCGAAGAACAGGATCAGCAGGTAGCCCACGAAGAATTCCGGCAGCGAGATCGCCGCCAGCGAGAAGACGTTGATGACCTTGTCGGCCAGGCGGTCGCGGAACTGCACGGCGAGCATGCCGAGGCCGATCGCGAGCGGGATCGATATCAGGGCCGCGAAGAAGGCGAGGAACAGCGAGTTGCCGAGCCGCTTGCCGATCTGCTCGCTGACGGAGTTGCGCGAGGCCCAGGAGGTGCCGAAATCGCCTTGCAGCGCGCCGCCCAGCCACTGGAAGTAGCGCGTCGTCGCCGGCTGGTCGAGGCCGAGGTCCTTGCGGATGTTCTCGACGGCCTGCGGGGTCGCGGACTGGCCGAGATAGGTGGTGGCGAAATCGCCGGGCAGGGCTTCGACGCCGCCGAAGATCATCAGCGACACGGCGAAGAGAAGGGCGACGCTGAGAGCGAGGCGCTGCAGGATCAGTGCTGCGAGCGGGCTTCTCCTGGAAAAGCCCCCCCAGGGCGAGAACGAGCCCTGGTCATTCGGGGATGCGGCGGGCGGGGACTGCGTGGTGGGACCCGATCCGGCCAGACCGGAAAGCTGCGGGTTTCCACCCGCAGCCTCCGTCATTGCCGGGCCCTGATCTTGTGCCGGTCCGCCAGGCATCAGGATTCCAGCCAGACGCGCGTTGCGACATAGCCGTTGGACATGTCGTTGCCGATGTCATGGACATAGCCCTTGACCTGCTTGGAAGCGGCGTTGACGAAGTCGTTGAACATCGGAAGGATCAGGCCGCCCTCGTCGCGCACCATCATGCCCATGGTGTGGTACATCTCCTTGCGCTTGGCCTCGTCCAGCTCGGAGCGGGCCTCGAGCAGGATCTTGTCGAAGTCCGGACGCAGGAAGCGGGTGTCGTTCCAGTCGGCGGTCGACAGATAGGCGGTCGAGTACATCTGGTCCTGGGTCGGGCGGCCGCCCCAGTAGGAGGTCGAGAACGGCTGGACGTTCCAGACATTGGACCAGTAGCCATCGCCCGGCTCGCGCTTGACCTCGACATTGATGCCGGCCTTCTTGGCGCTTTCCTGGTAGAGGACCGCGGCATCGACCGCGCCCGGGAAGGCGACGTCGGAGGTGCGCAACAGCACCGTGCCGTCATGGCCGGACTTCTTGTAGTGGAAGGCGGCCTTGTCGGGATCGTAGGCGCGCTGCTCGATACCCTCGGGGAAGAGCGCATAGGTCTCGTTGATCGGGAAGTCGTTGCCGATCTTGCCGTAGCCGCCGAGGATCTTCTGCACCATCGTCTCGCGGTCCATGGCGTATTTCAGTGCCAGGCGGAGGTCGTTGTTGTCGAAGGGCGCGGTGTTGCAGTGCATGATGAACACGTAGTGGCCGCGGCCGGAGGTGTTCAGGATCTCGACCGTGGGGGCGCGCTTCAAAAGGTCGACGGTCTTGGGGTCGACGCGGTTGATGTAGTGCACCTGGCCCGACGACAGGGCGGCGATACGCGCGGTGGCGTCGTTCATGGCGATCAGTTCGACGCTGTCGACGAAGCCGCGGTCGGAGCGCCAGTCGTCGGCGTTCTTCTCGAAGGTGGCGCGCACGCCGGGCTCGAAGCTTGCGACCTTGTAGGGGCCGGTGCCGATCATCGCGTTCGGATCGTCGAGGCCGCCGTTCGGCTGGATGACCAGGTGGTAGTCGGTCAGGAGCAGCGGCAGGTCGGCGTTGCCTTCGGTCAGTACGAGGACGAGCTTGTCGCCGTCGGCCTTGATCTCCTTGATCGACTTCATCACGCCGAGCGCGCCGGATTCCGACTTCTCGTCGGTGTGGCGCTGCAGGGTCTTGATGACGTCGTCGATCGTCAGTTCCTTGCCGTCATGGAACTTGACGCCCTTGCGGATGTTGAAGGTCCAGGTGGCGGCGTCGGCGGACGGCTCCCAGGATTCAGCCAGCGCCGGAACCGGAGCGCCCGTCAGCGGCTCGGATTCGACCAGCATGTCGCCCCAGCAGCGGCCGGCGACGAAGGTGAACTGAGAAAGCGATTTTGCCGGGTCTTTTGAATCGGTTGCGGCCGCGCCTTCAAGCCCGAGCTTGAGATGGCCGCCGCGCTTGGGCTCCTGCGCCCTGGCGGCGGTGTCGAACATTGTGCCGGCGGCGGCGAGCGTGACGCCGAAGGCGGCGGCGCGACCCATGAATTCGCGGCGGTTCATCTTGCCCAGCAGCACCTGGCGCGCGAGATAATCGGTATAGTCCGTCATTCCCCTGTTCCCTTCGTTAGACCGCTTGCGGCCTTCTTGTGTCTGGTAGAATTTCTGGTCTGCCGCCTGTCCTGTCGCAACGGCGGCTGTGCGGTGGCGCGCGGCGGCGCCTCATGCGTGGTCAATGGTCTCCTTCATGTACACGGTCGCTTGCGGCCGCTTGCTGATTGATAAGATTACTGAAAATGGCACAAATGTAACGTCTTAAATTTCCTCGCTTGTGTATAAACGGCACTTACGCAAATGCCCGCGACAAGCGCGAGCACGCATTTTCAGGGCATGGCGGTGTGGATGAAAAGGCCGCTCAGCGGCCCTTCCACACCGGATCTCGCTTCTCGGCGAAGGCGCGGGCGCCTTCGAGCTGGTCCTCGCTCGAATAGAGGACGTCCACCGTCGGAAACTGGCGGCGGGTGATCCTGTTCATCGTCGTCTGGAACGTCTCGCCCTCGGCCGCGCGCACCACTTCCTTGATCGCAGCATAGACCAGCGGCGGGCCGCTCTCCAGCAGCCTTGCCAGTTCCCAGGCCCGGTCCAGAAGCTTGTCTGCCGGCAGGATCTCGTTGACGAAGCCCCAGCGATGCGCCTCCTGCACGTCGAGCCAGCGGCCGGTCAGAAGCATGTCCATGGCGATGTGGTAGGGAATGCGCTTCGGAAGCTTGATCGAGGCGGCGTCGGCGACGGTGCCGGAACGGATCTCGGGGAGGGCGAAGGTGGCGTGCTCGGCTGCGAGGATCAGGTCGGTCGAGAGCGCGATCTCGAGACCGCCGCCGCAACAGATGCCGTTGACGGCCGCGATGATCGGCTTGTTCAAGTCGCGCAGTTCCTGCATGCCGCCGAAGCCGCCGATGCCGTAGTCGCCGTCCACCGCGTCGCCCGCCGCCGCCGCCTTCAGGTCCCAGCCGGGGCAGAAGAATTTCTCGCCCGCGCCGGTGACGATGGCGACGCGCAGGCTGTCGTCGTCGCGGAAATCGCGGAAGATTTCGCCCATGATGCGGCTCGTCACCAGATCGATCGCGTTGGCTTTCGGGCGATCGATCGTGACTTCGAGGATGCCGCCTTCGCGGCGCTTGCGGATCGGTCCGGTCATGGGCTCACTTCCTCAGACGGATCAGGGCGTCTGCCGCGACAACCCCGTCGCCGTCAGCAAGCACCATGATAGGATTGATATCGAGTTCATCGACAATTGAAGCGTTTGAAACGACATAGGATGCCGCCGATGCGACGGCTGCGACGAGCGCGTCGACGTCGCCGGGCGGGCCACCGCGATAGCCCTGAAGCAGTTTTGCGATCTTCAGGCCGGAAATCGCCTCGCGGATTGCCCTGTCATCGGTCGGAAGCGTCAGAATGGCCGAATCTTCCAGCAATTCCACCAGGATTCCGCCCGCACCGACCGTCAGCACCGGACCGGCGACAGGATCGCGCATCGCGCCGACGATGACCTCGGCGACGGGGCGGCCGACCATCTTCTCGACGAGATAGCCGGACGCGACGCCGGCCATGGCGGCGGCGGCTTCCAGCACCGCCTCCCGCGTCTGCAGGTTGAGCTTCACCGCCCCGGCCTCGGTCTTGTGGGCGACGCCAAGGCCCTTGAGCACGACCGGGAAGCCGAGTGCTTCGGCGGCTTCCGCCGCCTGTGCCGCATTCTCCGCCACGCGGCCCTCGGGGACGGGAAGGTCGTATGCTGCCAGCGCCGTCTTGGCCTCGTGCTCCGTCAGTGTCACCGGCTCGCCTGCGGCTGTACCAGCCCTGACCAGCGGCGCGGGCAGGGGCTTCTCCCAGAGGGCGCCGATCGTGGCTGCGGCCTCGGCTGCCGCCAGCGCCTCCTCGATGCCGTAGAAGGGCACGACGCCGTTTTCCATCAGCATCAGCGCGGTCTCCTCGGGCATGTTTTCGCCCATGCTGGCGACGATGCCGGCGAGTGCGCCCGACGCCCGCGAGGCGTCGATGACGGCATGGCAGGTCGTCACCCAGTCGCTCGCGTCGCAGCGGTCGAGGCGGGGAAAATCGAGCACGATCAGGTTCAGCGCATAGCCACCCCGCATCATCGCGGTGAAGGCTTCGGTCTGCTTCTCGCGGTTGCCCCAGACGAAGGTGTGGTAGTCGAGCGGGTTTGCGATCGTCACCATCTGGCCGAGCGCCTCGCGCAGCGGCTTTCGCTGTTCTTCGTGCAGCGCCCGGTAGACCACCTTCCGCTTCACCCCGGCATCGGCCATCAGCGAGGCCTCGCCGCCCGAGCAACTCATCGAGGAGATATCGAAGCTTGCGAGCGGGCCGTGCAGGTGCAGGAGCTTCAGCGTCTCCAGCAGTTCCGGCAGCGTCTCGACGCGGCCGATGCCGAGGCGGGAGAGAAGTGCGGTGGAGACGGCGTCGTTGCCGGCGAGCGAGGCAGTGTGCGAGACGGTGGCAAGCTGCGCCTGCTCGGACTTGCCGACCTTCAGCGTCACCACCGGCTTCTTCAGTTCGCGGGCGCGGCGGGCGAGCCGTTCCAGCGCATCGATGCTGTCGAAGCCCTCGATGTGCAGGCCGACGGCGGTGACGCGCGGGTCCTCGAGCACGGCGCAGGCGAGGTCGCAGAGCCCCGTCTGGGCCTGGTTGCCGGCCGTCAGGATATAGGCGAGCGGTAGCCCGCGCTGCTGCATGGAGATGTTGCAGGCAATGTTGGAGGACTGGGTGAGGACGGCGACGCCCTTGTCGATCCTGACCATGCCGTGCTGGTCGGGCCAGAGCAGGGCGCCGTCAAGCATGTTGATGAAGCCGTAGCAGTTGGGGCCGAGGATCGGCATGTCGCCGGCGGCTTCGACGAGGGATTTCTGCAGGTCGTCGCCGTCGGCAAGCTCGGTCACCGCCTCGCGGAAGCCCGAGGCGTAGCAAACGGCACCGCCGGCGCCGCGGGCGGCGAGGTCGCGGATGATCTCGATCGTCAGGTTGCGGTTGACGCCGACGAAAGAGGCGTCGGGAGCCTCGGGGAGGTCTGCGACGGAGCGGTAGCAGCGGCGGCCGTGGATCTCGTCCCTGGTCGGATGGACCGGCCAGATCGCGCCGGCAAAGCCCATCTTGTCGCACTGTTCGATGACGCGCCCCGCCTCCTTGCCGCCGAAGACGGCGATGGAGCGGGGCCGGATGAGGCGGTCGAGGGAGCGGGTCATGCTGGTCATGCCGATACCCCCCTCTGCCCTGCCGGGCATCTCCCCCTCAAGGGGGGAGATCGGAGGAGGCCGGGTCTCGCCCGGTGCCTGGCCGTCAGCGGTCGCTGTGGGGCGGGAGTGGCGCTCGTAGCGGACATCTCCCGTATGGATGAGTGGAACTGCGTGGCTTGCTCTGCTGATGTTCTTGTCAATGTCGCAGCGAGGGCGGCAGGTCCCGCCGGGGCAATTACGAACGCGGCGCGCGCTTCCGGCCGATCTCCCCCCTTGAGGGGGAGATGCCCGGCAGGGCAGAGGGGGGTGAAGGCCACAATCCTCATCGCCTCAAGCCCCCAGCGGCCGCAGCAGGTCGCGGCTGATGATGTGGCGCTGGATTTCGGAAGTGCCGTCCCAGATGCGCTCGACGCGGGCGTCGCGCCAGAAGCGGGCGAGCGGCAGGTCGTCCATCAGGCCCATGCCGCCATAGATCTGGATCGTCTCGTCGGTGACCCGCGCCAGCATTTCGGTGGCGAAGACCTTGGCCGAGGCGATCTCGCGGTTGGCCGGCAGGCCCTGGTCGAGGCGCCAGGCGGCCGACAGGGTCAAAAGGTCGGCGGCATCGATTTCCGTAATCATGTCGGCGAGCTTGAAGGAGACGCCCTGGTTGGCCCCGATCGGCTTGCCGAACTGCTTGCGCTCGGCCGCGTAGGACAGGGCGTAGTCGAAGACGCGCCGGGCGCGGCCGACAGAGGTGGCGGCGACGGTGATGCGGGTCGCGTACAGCCAGTCGTTGGCGAGGTCGAAGCCGCGATGGACCTCGCCGAGGATCTGAGACGACGGCAGGCGGCAGTCGTCGAAGGAGAGTATGCAGTTCTTATAGCCGCGGTGGGAGACGGAGTTGTAGCCCTCGCGGATCTCGAAGCCCGGCGTGCCGCGGTCGACGAGGAAGCTCGTGATCAGCTTCTTCGGCCCGCGCGGCGTCTGTTCCTCGCCTGTCGCAATGAAGACGATGACGAAGTCGGCGATGTTGGCGTGGGAGATGAAGTGCTTGGTGCCATTGACGATCCAGTCGTCGCCGTCCTTCTTGGCGAAGCACTTCATGCCGCGCACGTCGGAGCCGGCGTCCGGTTCGGTCATGGCCAGCGCATCGAACTTGTCGCCGCGCACCGCCGGGATCAGATATTTCTCGCGCTGCTCGGCGTTGCAACCCATCAGGATGCCGGAGGGGCGGCCGAAGAACACCGTCAGCGCCATCGAGCCGCGGCCGAGTTCGCGCTCGACCAGGGTAAACGAGGTGTGGTCGAGCCCGGCGCCGCCGACTTCCTCGGGGAAGTTGCAGCCGAAGAAGCCGATCTCCTTGCACTTCCGGGCGATGTCCTGGCCCAGTTCCGGCGGCACGAAACCCGTGCGCTCCACCTCGTTTTCGTGCGGATAGATTTCGGTCTCGACGAAGCTGCGGACCGTGTCGACGATCATCTGCTGCTCGTCCGTCAGTGCGAAGTTCATGCTGTTCTCCCTCGTTTGTTCGGGGGCGGCGCCTGCTGGGCTGCCCCTCATCCGCCTGCCGGCACCTTCTCCCCGCTGGCGGGGAGAAGGGATTTGCCGCGGCGTCTCGTCCTCTGCCGCCCGGTCCCATCCGGCCGGGCATGTGAGCCTCGGCCGGTCCGGGTGGTATACAATCTCTCCGCCGGTGCTTCGTTCTCCCGTGAAGCGCCGGGCGTTTGCCACTTGTTCCTTCTCCCCGTTCACGGGGAGAAGGTGCCGGCAGGCGGATGAGGGGCAACCCCTCCCGGCCCTGCGGGCCACCCTCCCCACAAAGGGGAGGGACGAAAGGCTAGCGCTTCTGCCCCACATGCCGCCCCGCGCCTTCCGGCACCGGCAGGCGGGCATGGGCTTCGGTCAGCGCCTTTACCTTGTCGAGTACGGGCGCCGGAGCGGCGACGGCCTTGCCGGCCTTGCTATCCACGTGCAGCATCAGTTGTTCGGCGGTGGCGACGGGTTCGTTGGTCTCGGCATTGTAGATGGTCGAGAAGAACTGCAGGCGCTTGTCGTCCGAGGACAGGATCTGGCAGGTGGTGTAGAGCGCGTCGCCGAGTTTGGCCTCGCCGAGATGGCGGATGTGGGTCTCGACGGTGTAGTAGCTGTGGCCGTCGCGGACATAGTCCAGGTCGACGCCGATCAGGCGCAGCACGCCGTCGGAGGTGTCGCCGAAGACCTGCAGGTAGCGGTGCTCGGTCATGTGGCCGTTATAGTCGACCCAGGCGGCGGAGACCTTGGTGTCGAGGATTTTCAGCGGCTTCACCTCGCCGAGATCGACCTCCGGCTTTTTCGCGTTCGCCCAGAGATAGTCCTCGAATTCGGTCAGGAGCTTGCCCGCGCCCCAGCCGCGGCCGTCGTCGCCGGCCTTCAGCGCGTGCATGATGCCGACGAGGTTCTGGTCGCGGATGCGCTCCAGCTCGCGGATGCCGCGGGCGCCGGACTGGGCGTCGGACTGGTCGGCGATCTTGTTGACCAGTTCGTCGTCCAGGTCGACCACGTCCATCAGCTTCGTCCACGGCCAGGAGAGGCAGGGGCCGAACTGGGCGAGGAAGTGGCGCATGCCGGCCTCGCCGCCGGCGATGCGGTAGGTCTCGAACATGCCCATCTGCGCCCAGCGGATGCCGAAGGAGTAGCGGATCACGTCGTCGAGGGTCTCGGTGTCGCAGATGTCGTCCTTGATCAGCCACAGGCCCTCGCGCCAGACGGCCTCCAGCAGGCGATCGCCGACGAAGGCCTCGATCTCCTTGTTGATGATCACGCCCTTCATGCCGATGGTGGCGAGCTTGGCCTTCGCGTCCTCCAGCGTCGCGCGCGCCGTCTTCTCGCCGCCGACGAGTTCGGCGAGCGGCAGCAGATAGACGGGGTTGTAGGGGTGGGCGACGAACATGCGCTCGGGATGCTTCATGTCGCGCTGCAGGTCGGTCGGCATGATGCCCGAGGTGGACGAGCCGATCAGCGCCTTCGGGTCTGCTGCCGCGTCGATCTGGGTGAGGACGCCGCGCTTCAGGTCGACGCGCTCGGGCACGCTTTCCTGAATCCAGTCAGCGCCTTGCACGGCTTCCTCGATGCTCTTGACGAAGGTGAGCCTGCCCTTCGGCGGCAGCGGCGCCATGGTCAGCATGCCATAGGCCCGCTCGGCGTTCGCCATCACCTCGCCGATGATGCGTTCGGCTTCCGGGTGCGGGTCGAAGATCGCGACGTCGATGCCGGCGAGCGCAAACCGCGCCGCCCAGGCCCCGCCGATAACGCCGCCGCCGATGCAGGCTGCCTTGGTGATCTTGGTCATGTGGTCGTTCCCTCTCAATTAAGACCCCTCCCCAACCCCTCCCCACAAGGGGGAGGGGCTTAACCTGCCGATCCGCTTTGCCCGCATCGATGGCCCGAATTGGTGGAAGCAGTTCTGCTGTGTGTCGCCGGCGGCGCCACGGGTTAAGCCCTCCCCCTTGTGGGGAGGGTTGGGAGGGGTGTTTTCTTATCGCTTGGTCAGCTTCAGCTTCTCGCGCACCTCGGCCGGGCCGATGATGCGGGCGCCCATGTTTTCGACGACGGTGACGGCCTTCTCCACGAGCTGGGCATTCGTCGCGAGCTGGCCCTTGCCGACATAGAGATTGTCCTCCAGCCCGACGCGAACGTTGCCGCCGGCGAGCACGGCGGCGGCCGGATAGGCCATGGCGTTGCGGCCGATCGAAAAGGCCGAGAAGGTCCAGTTGGCGGGCACATTGTTGACCATCGCCATGTAGGTGTTGAGGTCGTCGGGCGCGCCCCACGGAATGCCCATGCAGAGCTGGATCAGCACCGGATCCTGGATCAGGCCTTCCTCGACCAGTTGCTTGGCGAACCACAGATGCCCGGTGTCGAAGGCCTCGATCTCGGGGCGGACGCCGAGGTCGGTCATCTGCTTTGCCATGGCGCGCAGCATCGACGGCGTGTTCGTCATCACGTAGTCGCCGAGCGAGAAGTTCATCGTGCCGCAGTCGAGCGTGCAGATCTCCGGCAGGCACTCGGCGACGTGGGAGACGCGCTCGGTGGCGCCGGCCATGTCGGTGCCCTGTTCCTTCAGCGGCAACGGCTTCTCGACGTCGCCGAAGATCATGTCGCCGCCCATGCCGGCGGTGAGGTTGAGCACGATGTCGACCTCGGCCTGACGGATGCGGTCGGTCACTTCCTTGTAGAGGTCGTTGCGGCGCGAGGGCGCGCCTGTCTCGGGATCGCGGACGTGACAGTGGATGACGGCAGCACCGGCCTTGGCGGCCTCCACAGCGGCCTCTGCGATCTGCTTCGGCGTGATCGGCACGTGCTTCGACTTGCCGACGGTGTCGCCCGAGCCGGTCACGGCGCAGGTGATGAAGACGTCGCGATTCATGGTCAGGGGCATTTCGTTCTCCCGTATTTGTTCGTTGCGGCCATTACGAGCCAAGCCGATGCAACGTGCTTTTCAATTTCGGCGGCATTCTTTACACTTCAGGAAGATTGCGAAGGAGTTGCGCCGATGCTCGAACCGTCGTCGGACACGCTCGAACTGGACATTCTCGTGCTGCCGGAGACGAACCTGATCCTCGTCGCCTCCGTCATAGAGCCCTTGCGCGCCGCAAACCGGCTCTCCGGGCAGGACCTCTACCGCTGGCGGCTCTTCTCGCCGGATGGTGCGGCGATCGAGACGCGCAGCCGCATTCCCGTTCCCGTCGACGGACCGTTCCGGCCCGAGCAGGAGACGGTGCCGCTGTTCATCCTGTCGAGCTACCAGTGGCAGGCGAGCGCCACGCCTGCGCTCAGGCGGCAACTGTCGCGTACGGCCCGGCACCGCACGATGATGGCGGGGATCGAATCGGGGAGCTGGCTCCTGGCGCAGGCTTGCCTGCTCGACGGCCACTCGGTGACGATCCACTGGGAGGATCGCGAGGATTTCGCCGCCGCCTATCCGCAGGTCAACGTGCTGACGGAACGCTATGTCATCGACGGCAAGCGCATCACCAGCGGCGGCTCGCTGCCGACGCTCGACCTGATGCTCGAGATCATCCGGAGACGGCAGGGCTATTCGCTGGCGCTGGAGGTGTCCAGGATCTTCATCTACGAGCACGAGCGCACCGGCGGGCTGCTGCAGGTGCCTGCGCTCGGCAATATGCGGGTGGCCGACCAGCGGGTCAGCCAGGCGGTGCGGCTGATGGAGGAGACGGTGGAGGCGCCGGTGACGCTGACGCGGCTCGCCCGCCGGATCGGCATTTCCGCCCGCCACCTGCAGGACCTGTTCCAGGAGACGATGGGGGTGGCGCCGCACCAGCACTATCTGGCGCTCAGGCTGAACGCGGCCCGGCGCAAGGTGATCGAGACCAGGCACGAATTCGCCGACATCGCCGCCGCCACCGGCTTCAATTCCTCGTCTGCCTTCTCCCGCAGCTACCGCGCGCACTATCACGAGAGCCCGACGGAAACACGCCGGCGGCTGCGGACGGCGGGGAAGGGGTGAGGACTGGGGAAAAGGCGGGCGGCAGGCCGCTGTCGGCTTCGGGCTCAGGGCATGACCGCTATTGCGGGCGTGCATGGCTTCCCGGCGGATGGCCGGTGATGCGCTTGAAGGCGCGGCTGAAAGCGGCCTGCGAGCCGTATCCGAGCCTCAGTGCCACGGCCTCTATCGGCATCCGCTCCTTCGACAGCCATTGCGTCGCCAGCCGCATGCGCAGTTCCGTCAGGTAGCGCACGGGCGTCACACCGGTGACCTCCAGGAACCGTTCGGCGAAGACCGAGCGCGAGGCGCCCATGATCTCGGCCAGTTCGGCCACGGTCCATTCGCGCCCCGGCGCGTTGTGGAGCGCGACGATGACGCGCCCGAGGCGCGGGTCGCGGAGGGCTGCGACCCAGCCGGTGGCATCGCCGCATCCGCATTCCACCCACGCCCTGACGATGAAGGCGGCCACCACGTCGGCGAGTCGCGCCAGAATGCCGGCAAAGCCGGCGCGGGCGCCCTTCGCCTCGCGCTCCATCGCCTCCAGCATCGGCAGGATCTCCGGATAGCGCTCGACCAGCGTGCCGACCAGCATCACCTCCGGCATCAGGGAAACCAGCGGGTGAAGGCCGCCGAGGTCGAATTCCATGCAGCCGCTGAAGACGATCGCGCGCTCGTCGGTGCATTCCGATCCGCCCTTGCAGGCGCTGATGGCGCTGACGGAGGCACAAATGGGTGCTGCCGAAAGCGCGCGGACGTCCTGGCACTGGCTGTCGGGGCGCGAGACAAGGGCATGGCCGCCGCCGCGCGGCAGAAGCACCGCATCGCCGGTGTTCATCGTGTGGAAGGTGCCGGCCGGCGTGCGCAGGTGGACCGGGCCGCAGGCGACGAAATGAAACTGGGCGCGGCCCTCGACTTCCCCGAAAGCCAGGCCGAAGGGCGGCGTCACCTCGATGCGGCGATAGTCGAGGCCGACGAGCCGCATGCCCATCAGCAGCTCGCTGACGAGGTCGGGATGGACGGCGCCGCGCGAGGCAGGGCTGGTGTTTTCGGACTTACGATCAAGCATTGCGGTGTTTGTGCCATAGATCGTCCGAAGCGTCCAGCCTAGGGTTTGTGCAGTGCATCATTCTTCAATCAAGGGCAAACCCATGAACCCCACCTTCCATTCCTCCGAAACCGGCGATGCCGTCGACCGGCCCGCCTGGGGCGCCGTGTTCTCCATGGCGCTCGGCGTCTTCGGGCTCGTGACGGCGGAATTCCTGCCGGCGAGCCTTCTGACGCCGATCGCAGCCGAACTGGCCATCACCGAGGGTGCGGCGGGGCAGGCGGTGACGGCGACCGCGGTGGTCGGCATGGTCGCGAGCCTGCTGATCACATCGCTGGCCCGCCGGACGGACCGGCGCCACCTCCTGCTGTTCTTCTCGCTGCTCCTGATCGTCTCGAACCTGATGGTGGCGTTTGCGCCGGGCATGGCGACGCTCCTTGTCGGCAGGGTGCTGCTCGGGGTCGCGCTCGGCGGCTTCTGGGCGATGGCGACGGCGGTGACCATGCGCCTCGTCCCGCCGGCATCGGTGCCGCGGGCGCTGTCGATGATCTTCAGCGGCGTGTCGGCGGCGACGATCGTGGCCGCACCGGTCGGCAGCTATCTCGGCGCGCTTGCGGGCTGGCGGACGGTCTTCGTGCTGGCGGCAGGCCTCGGCGCGGCAGCACTCGCAATGCAGTTCCTGACCCTGCCGCGGCTGGCGCCTGCGGGCGCCACGAGCCTCAAGGCGTCGCTCAGGGTTCTCGTCCGGCCGAGCGTCGGGCTCGGAATCCTGGCCGCCACCCTGGTCTTCGGCGGTCACTTCGCCTTCTTCACCTATCTGCGCCCGTTCCTGGAAGCCGATGTCGGTGCCGGCATCGAGACCGTCTCGTCGATCCTGCTCGGCTTCGGGCTTGCCAACTTCGTCGGAACCCTCGTCGCCGGCCTGCTGATCGGCCGCAGCCTGCGGCTGACCTTGACGCTGATGCCGCTGCTGATGGCCGCGATCGCCTTCGTCCTGACGGCGAGCGCGCCGTCGCTGATCCTCGACGCCGCGGTGATCACGCTCTGGGGCCTGCTGTTCGGCGCGGTCCCGGTCGCCTGGTCGACCTGGCTGGCGCGCACCGTGCCCGACGAGGCGGAGAGCGCCGGCGGCTTGCTCGTCGCCGCCATCCAGTTCGCCATCGCCATGGGCGCAGCCGTCGGCGGGGTGATCTTCGATACCAGCGGAGCCACGGGCGTGTTCACGGCAAGCGGGCTGGTGCTGGCCGCCGCCGCCATCGGCATCCTCCTCGGAGTGAAGCCGCGGCCGGCCGTTTCCGTCGCCTGACCGGAGAGACTGCGCCCCGCGTGTCACCTGCGCGGGGCGGCGTGCCTGTCCGGCGCAGTTTTGCCGGGCGGCGGTGCGGCGGGGTCGCCCTCGACCGCGGACAGGATCTCCATCACCGCCTGCGCCGTCTGGCGCGACAGCGCGTTCCGGGGCCAGACGAGGTTCAGGGTCTGCCGGAAGCGGGCGTCGAGGCGGATCAGCGCCGGCGGGTCGGCAAGGCGGGAGACGGATTGTTCGGGCAGGATCGACAGATAGCCGTGCTCGCGCACGAGATTGACGATGACGGGGATGGAATCGACCTCCACCAGCGTCAGCCTCGCCCGCTCGGCAGCAGACAGCGTGCTTGCGATATAGAGGTCGGTCATCTGGCGCAGGCCGCTCCTGGCGCTCGGGACGGCGACCGGCAGCCTGCGCAGCAGGTCCGCAACCTCTTCGCCGTCCTTCACCACCGACCTCGAGACGGCGAGCGCCAGCGGCGAACGGCTGACGAGGGCGCCGTCGAATTCGGCCGGAAAACGATCGACGTCGAGAAGGGCGAGGTCGAACCGGCGGGCCTGCAGGCCGGAGATCAGCTCGTCAGCCGTGGTCGAGGCGATGAAGAGCGGCTGGCGGGGGTGCTTACCTTGCCAGCCGGCCGCGAGGGTGGCCAGCATGCGGGCAATGTCGCTCTCGTGGCCGAAGGGAATGACGGAGCCGAGCCGCCACGTCCGCGCGCTCTTGCGGAAGCGCTCGTCGGAAGCCTGCGACAGGTTCGCCCAGATGTTTCCGATGCGCTCGGCGAGCGCAAGGACCGCGACGCCTGCGTCCGTGCAGGTGACGCCGCCGCGCGAGCGGACGAGCAGGGGGAAGCCGATCTCCCGTTCCAGCCGGGCGAGTTGCCGGGTCAGTTGCGGCTGTCCGAGCCCGAGCATGCGGGCGGCCCTGCGGATGCTGCCGGCGCCGACCGTCGCGCTGAAGCGGGCGAGGGTCTCGAGCGGGATCTGCGGCATCGGGCGGACCGGCCGGGGCGGGGTTTGCGGCAAGGGGACGGCCGGGCGGGCGGCGCGTTCGGCGCCGGGGAGAAGCAGTTCCTTCGCCGCCGCTGCGATTTCCGCCAGCCGATCCATGCGCGCCTGCGCATCGAGCGTCGGTACCAGCATCGCGCCTTCCCGGCGCACGAGCGGCATGGAGATCGCCGCCTCCAGCCGCCGCAGCGCCGCGCTGGCGCTGGAGGCGGGCCGGCCTTCCAGCCTTGCGGCCGCGCGCACGCTGCCGGTTCGCAGCGTCGCCTCGACGAGGCAGAGTGTGGCAAGATCCATTCGCGCGCTCCCGATGCCGGCCATGATTGTTCGGATAATGGCATCTACCGTACGGATATTGGGATGTATCCGATTTTTCCACCTTGCATAGAGTTGTCCGCACAGGGGAACGACAATGCTTGCAAACGCCGAGACCTTCTATCTGACAGGAGAACCGCTGGGCTTTGCCGCGCTGGAGGCCATCGGCCACGCAGCGACCCGGCCGAAGGCCTGCGAGATGGGCATGGGGCGCATCGGTGCGGCGCGCAAGGTGATCGCCGACCGTCTCGCCTCGGGCCTGCCGGTCTACGGTTCCAATACCGGCGTCGGCTCGATGAAGGACAAGCTCTGGACGGTCGACGACCTGATGGAGTTCAACCACAACCTCGTCCGGGCGCATCATTTCGGCACCGGTGAGCCGTTCTCGCTGCCGATCGTGCGCAAGGCGATGGCGATCCGCATCAACACGGCACTGTCAGGCTATTCCGGCTGCAGCCCGGAACTGGTCGGCGCCTTTCTGGCGCTGCTCGAACGCGACGTCGTCCCCGTGGTGCGCCGGCACGGCTCGATGGGCTGCGCCGATATCGGCCTGATGGGGCAGGTGGCGTCCGTGCTGACCGGCGAGGGCGAGGCCTACTTCCAGGGCGAGCGGCTGCCGGCGGCGGTCGCCCTTTCCCGCGCCGGGCTGCAGCCGTTCCGCATGCAGCCGCGCGATGCGCTGGCCGCGCTCAGCGTCAACGCGATCGCCCATGCGGCGGCGGCCGACGTCACCCGCGAGGCGGCCAAGGCGATCCGCAACCTGATGGTGACGGGGCTGCTCTCGTCGCTGGCGCTCGGCGCCTCGTCCGACCCCTGGCGGGTGGCCGCAAGGCTTTCCGGCCATGGCGAGGCGCTGGCCGGACGCTGGTTTTCGGCGCAGGCCGCCTCCTGCGCCTGGCCGAAGCCGTCGGCCATCCACGATCCGCTCAGCCTGCGGATGACGGCGCAGGTGTTCGGCGCCTGCCTCGATACGCTGATGAACGCCGCCGAGCGCATCGTCGAGGCGACCGCCCAGACCGACGACAACCCGGTAGTGATCGACGAGTACGTGATGGCGTCCGGCGGCTCGCTGCCGCTGTCGACGGCGCTCTATGTCGAGGCGGCGCAGACCGGCTTCGCCCATCTCGCCCGCAACGTGCTGAACCGCTGCGTGCTGCTCTCCAACGGCGTGCGCCGCAACCTGCCGGTCAACCTCGTCGCCCCCGGGGAGGCTGCGACCGGCTTCGGTCCGCTGGTCAAGCTCGCGGTCGAGCTCTACATGCGCATCCAGTCGCTGGCGCTGCCGATCTCCGCCCAGTCGATCGTCGTCGCCGGCGGGCTGGAGGAGGAGGCGACGTTCCTGCCGCTGATCGTGGAGCGGATGGAGAGCCAGGTGCGCGACCTGCGCCAGCTCGCGGCACTGGAGGGCATGTTGTCGGCGCAGGCGATCGACCTTGCCGGCGACACTCCGGAGGGCGTCGCCGCGGTCGCCTACGCGCGGGTGCGGACGGTGACGGAATTCTATCGCAAGGACCGCCTGCTTTCCGCCGAGATCGAGGCGCTGGATCGCGACCTCGCCTGTCCCGATGCGCTCGCCTCCTTCGCGGCGGCGGCGCCGATGGACGATTTCGACGCGTTCTTTGCGCTGGCGTGAAGAGAGGGGACGCCGATGGCCGAATTCGATCTGGTGGTAAAAGGAACGGTGGTCCTGCCCGACCGCATCGTCGAGGGCGGCCATGTGGCCGTTCGCGACGGCAAGGTCGTCCATGTCGGGCAGGGGGCGATGCCGGCCGCCCGCGAGCGCCATGACCTGAAGGGGGCCCTGATCCTGCCCGGCGCGATCGACGCGCAGGTGCATTCGCTGTCGCAGAAGGACCAGGAGGATTTCGTCTGGTCGACGCGCTCGGCCGCCGCCGGCGGCGTCACCACGATCGTCGACATGCCCTATGACGAGGGCAACCTCGTCTGCTCGGCCGAGGCCGTCGCACGCAAGGTCGCGCATGCGGAAAAGCAGGCGCGGGTCGATTTCGCGCTCTATGGAACGATCGACCCGGAGGAGGGGCCGGCGCGCATCGGCGAGATGGTCGAGGCGGGCGTCGCCGCCTTCAAGTTCTCCACCTTCGGCACCGATCCAAAGCGCTTTCCGCGCATCCCGGCCGCCCTGCTCGAAGACTGCTTCCGCGCGATCGCGCCGACCGGACTTTCGGCCGGCGTCCACAACGAGGACGACGAGGCGGTGCGGGCGGCGATCGACAAGGTGCGGGCGCTCGGCATCATCGACTGGCGCGCCCACGGCCTGTCGCGACCGCCGCTGACCGAGCTTCTCGCCACGAACCAGGTCTACGAGACCGGTGCTGCGACCGGCTGCCCGGCCCATGTCGTCCACTGCTCGCTCGGCCGCGGCTACGAGATCGCGGCCAGCTACCGCGCGCAGGGCCATCGCGCCACGATCGAGTGCTGCATCCACTATCTCACGCTGGACGAGGAAAACGACGTGCGCCGGCTCGGCGGCAAGGCGAAGATCAACCCGCCGATCCGCCCGCGCGCCGAGGTGGAGAAACTGTGGCGGCACGTGGCGGAGGGCAACGTCACGCTGGTCTCCACCGATCACGTCAGCTGGTCGGAAGACCGCAAGACCAATCCCGACATGCTTGCGAACGCGTCGGGCGTGCCGGGGCTGGAGGTGATGGTGCCGCTGTTCGTCAAGGGCGCGCTCGAGCGCGGCATCCCGCTGACGCGCGCGGCCGAGCTGATGAGCCTGAACCCGGCGCGGCATTTCCGTCTCAACCATGTGAAGGGGGCGCTGGAACCGGGCAAGGATGCCGACATCACCGTGCTGACGCCCGAGCCCTGGACCTACGACGCCGCCGAAAGCGGCCACAACGTTGTCGGCTGGTCGCCCTATAACGGCATCCGGCTGCCCTGGCGGGTGGCCGGCACATTCCTGCGCGGGAAGCTCGCCTTCGACGGCCGGCGGGTGCTGGCCGAACCGGGCACCGGCGCCTTCGTGCGGCCGCTGCCGACACGCGTAACACGGGGGGCAGGACAATGAGCGCGCCAGGCATCAACCTGCCGGTCGATCCGGCCCGGATCGCCGCCGTGATCGACGGGCTTGCGGCGATCACCGAACCGGGCCGGCCCTATACGCGGCGGGCGTTCTCGCCGCTCTATCCGGCCGGCCGCGGTTTCCTGCGCGAGCGCTTCGAGGCGGCGGGGCTGGAGACCCGCATCGACGCCGGCGGCAACCTGATCGGCCGGCGGCCGGGCAAGGTTCCCGGGCTCGGCACGATCATGCTCGGCTCGCATTCCGACACCGTTCCCGACGGCGGGCGCTTCGACGGCATCGCCGGCGTGGCGGCGGCGCTGGAGGTGGCGCGGTCGCTTGCCGATCGGGGCGTCGCGCTCGACCACGACCTGGAGATCGTCGATTTCCTCGCCGAGGAAGTGTCGATCTTCGGCGTCTCCTGCATCGGCAGCCGCGGCATGGCCGGCGTCCTGCCGGAGGAGTGGCTTTCGCGCCAGAGCGGGGAGTTGACGCTGGCCGATGGCATCCGGCAGGCAGGCGGCGACCCGGCGCAGCTTGCAGCCGGCGCGCGCACCGACATCCGGGCCTTCATGGAGCTTCACATCGAGCAGGGGCGGGTGCTGGAGGAAGAGAAGTTCGACATCGGCGTCGTCACCGCAATTGCCGGCATCACGCGCATCGAGATCGTGGTGGACGGGCGGGCGGACCATGCGGGGACGACGCCGATGGGCGGCCGCGTCGATGCGCTCGCCGCCGCGGCACGGCTGGTGACGGGGGTGGAGGCGCTGGCTAAATCCCTTGCCGGCGGCCGCTTCCACTTCACCGCCACCGTCGGCGAATTCTCGATCGAGCCGAATGCCGCCAATGTCGTTCCCTCGCGGGCGAGGCTTCTGATCGATGCGCGCGCCGAGGAACGGACGATGATGGAGCTCTTCGCCAACTCGCTCGACCAGTTGGCCGGAGAGATCGCCCGCGAGACGAAGACGACCATCGCCGCCCCGCGCCGCATCTCCGACAACCCGCCGACGCCGGCCGACCGGATGCTGGTGGGCGTGCTGGATGCGGCCTGCGTCACCGCAGGCGCCAGCAACCGCCGCATGGTGTCCGGCGCGGGCCACGACACCGCCTGGATGGCGCGGGCGACGCGTTCGGCGATGATCTTCGTTCCCTGCCGCGACGGGCGCAGCCACGCGCCGGAGGAATGGGCGGAGAACGACGACATCGCGATGGGTGCGGCGGTGCTTCTTCACGCCGTGATGCAGCTGGACCGCGACCTTCAGGATCATGATCCGTCGGGCCAGGAACCTCGCAATGTGATTCAGGAGAGCGGCTGATGGGGCGGATTTTAAAGGAGAAAGACGTCGAGGCAGCCGTGCGTGGCGGCTCCGTCTATGCCGCCGGCGGCGGCGGATGGGCCGATCACGGCCGCATGCTCGGCCATGCCGCGGTATCGATCGGAAGGCCGGAGCTGATCGGCATCGACGAGCTCGCCGATGACGACTGGGTGGCAACCGCTGCCGCGATCGGCGCGCCGGCCTCGACGACGCCGTGGGAGATGCGCGGCGTCGACTACGTCAGGGCGGTCGAACTGCTGCAGGAGGCGCTGGGCGAGAAGGTGGCGGCGCTGATGGTCGGCCAGAACGGCAAGTCGTCGACGCTGAACGGTTGGCTGCCGTCGGCGATCCTCGGCACCAAGGTACTGGACGCGGTCGGCGACATGCGGGCGCACCCCACCGGCGACATGGGATCGATCGGCATGGCCGGCTCGCCCGAACCTGTCATCCAGACGGCGGCCGGCGGAAACCGCGAGGAGAGCCGCTATATCGAGCTCGTCGTGCGCGGCGCGACCGCCAAGGTCTCGCCGGTTCTGCGCACCGCCGCCGACCAGTCCGGCGGCTTCATCGCCTCGTGCCGCAATCCGCTCCGGGCCTCCTATGTGCGCGCCAACGCAGCCCTCGGCGGCATCTCGCTGGCGCTGAAGCTCGGCGAGGCGATCCTGGCGGCCGAGGCGCGCGGCGGGACAGCGGTGATCGACGCGATCGTCACCACCACCGGCGGGGCGATCCTGTCGGTGGGGACGATCACGGAGAAGTCGGTTACCTACACAAAGGAAGCCTTCGACATCGGCACGGTGACGCTCGGTCGCGGCGACAACGCGGTCATCCTGCACGTGATGAACGAGTACATGGCGGTGGCGTCCGCCGGCGGCGTGCGGCTTGCGACCTTCCCGGACGTGATCACGACGCTCTCGCCGGAGGGCGAACCCTTGAGCGTCGGCCAGCTCGAGGTCGGGATGCGGGTCTTCGTGCTGCATGTGCCGAAGACGGTCATTCCGCTGGCGTCGAGCGTGCTGGACCCGACGGTCTATCCGCCGGTGGAGAAGGCGATGGGGATCGAGTTGGCACGGTATGCGCTGGGTTCACCTTCCTCTTGAGGGGGAGGCTCCGTGCCGGGTGCCGGGGTTGGCGTGATGCACCGAATTCTCTTCTCCCCTCGGGGAGAAGATGCCCGTCAGGGCAGATGAGGGGGACGGGGCGTGTCTCCGCAGTGAGACGGCGGACGGGGCTGCGGAGCCCCCCTCATCCGGCCCTTCGGGCCACCTTCTCCCCGAGGGGAGAAGAGGGAGCGTGCGGCAGGCGCGGCGCAAAACAGAAGCACATGTCGAGAGGATACACCATGCCCACACCCAATCCCCGCCATCCGAACTTCCCCATCCCCGGCGGCCCGGTGCTGCGCGCGAAGGGCTGGCGGCAGGAGGCGTTGCTGCGGCTTCTGGAAAACGTGCTCTCGGTCGGCGAGGATCCGGACAATCTCGTGGTCTATGCCGCACTCGGCAAGGCGGCGCGCAACTGGGCCTCGCACGGGGCGATCGTCAGGGCGCTGTGCGAGATGGAGGAGGACCAGACGCTGCTGATCCAGTCGGGCAAGCCGGTGGGGCTGCTCAGGACACATACCAGGGCGCCGCTCGTCATCATGGCCAACTGCAACATCGTCGGCCAGTGGGCGAAGGCGGAGGTGTTTTATGAACTGCAGCGCAAGGGGCTGATCTGCTGGGGCGGGCTAACGGCCGGCGCCTGGCAGTATATCGGCAGCCAGGGCGTGATCCAGGGCACCTACGAGATCTTCATGCGTATCGCCGAGAAGCGCTTCGAAGGCTCGCTCGCCGGCCGCTTCATCCTGACGGCGGGCCTCGGCGGCATGGGCGGGGCGCAGCCGCTCGCCGGCCGCATGGCGGGCGCTGCGATCCTCTGCGTCGACATCGACCCGCAGCGGGCGGAGAAGCGCAAGGCAGTCGGTTACCTGGAACACGTGGCGCCCGATCTCGATACGGCGCTCGCGATGATCGATGCGGCGGTAAAGGAGAAGCGCGCCACCTCGATCGGGCTGGTCGGCAACGCGGCGGAGGTCTATCCGGAAATCGCGCGGCGCGGCATCGTGCCTGATATCGTCACCGACCAGACCTCGGCGCACGATCTCGTCTACGGCTACGTGCCGAAGGGGATGAGCATCGATCAGGTGCGATCCCTGCGCGAGGACGGGCAGGGGCAACTGATGGCGGCCAGCCGCGCCTCGATCGTCGAGCATGTCGGCGCCATGCTGGATTTCCAGCGGAAGGGTGCGGAGGTGTTCGACAACGGCAACCTGATCCGTACCCAGGCGCGCGAGGGCGGGGTATCGAACGCCTTCGACATCCCGATCTTCACCGAAGCCTATCTGCGGCCGCTGTTTGCCCGCGCGATCGGCCCGTTTCGCTGGATGGCGCTATCGGGCGAGGAGAGCGACATCGCCCGTATCGACGACCTGCTGCTGTCGATGTTCCCGGACAACCGCATCGTCACCAACTGGATCCGGCTGGCGCGCGACAACGTCCCCTTCGAGGGGCTTCCGGCGCGGATCGCCTGGCTCGGCCATGGCGAGCGCACCGAGCTGGCGCTGGCGGTTAACCGGCTGGTGGAAGACGGTGAACTGAAAGGGCCGGTTGCCTTCTCCCGCGACCACCTCGACGCCGGCGCCATGGCCCATCCCAACATCATGACCGAGCGGATGAAGGACGGTTCGGATGCTATCGCCGACTGGCCGCTGCTCGACGCCATGCTGCTGTCATCGTCGATGGCCGATCTCGTCGTCGTCCATTCCGGCGGCGGCGGCTATGCCGGCTACATGACGAGCTGCGGCGTCACCGTCATCGCTGACGGCACAGACGCGGCGGCCGAGCGGCTGGAGCATGCGCTGACCAACGATACGGCGCTCGGCGTGATCCGCTATGCGGACGCGGGGTACGAGGAGTCCCTCGACGAGATTGCGGCGAAAGGGATCGGGCACGTTCCCGTGGGGTGAAGGTCGGCAGATGTCGGCGACCCTCGATGCTACGACACCCGGAGCGTCGGGATCGTTACGGCATTTTCACCAGATCGTCCGGCTTCCACGTCTGGTCATAAAACGCTGCACCTGTGCCGTAGAGGCGCACGGTCGCGAGAAAATTGCGATCCGGAACGGTCTGGATGAAGTTCGACCTGTCCACGTTGTCCGGCAGGCTCGGGCCGAAATAAAGATCGATGGAGCCGTCATCATTCGTCGTCACCTTGTTGAAGCCGTTGATCGACGGCAGCAACTGCTCCGTCTCGGGCATCGTCCCGTCGGTAATGTTGTAGGCGGTCACGGCCCAAAAGAGCGAGGCTGGCGGATTTGGGGGCAGGTGCAGCTTGTAGCGTTTCGAGCCGTCCAGAAAATCGCCATCGCGATCCCGGACCGTGAAGGGGTATTTGGAACCGGCGCCGATCGTGTGCATGACCATGGCTGGTGCCGATGAATACGCGATCTGGAAGAACGAGGCCCGCTGCAGGATGTCCAGATAGGTTCCCTGGTTCCACTCCGCGGTCCCGCCTGCCCACGTGTTTTCGTATTGGCGGTCCTTGTAGTAGAGGTTGCGCTTGTCGGCGCGACCGAGCTGGCGCGCTGCCATGATCATCCTTGGCGCGGTGGTGACCGCCTTTTGCAGAAGCTCCTGCTGCTTTTCGGTCGGTTCGAATGGTTGGTTCTTGACGATGCCCACGGCAGCGAGCATCCCGCGCGTCACCGGATCGATCGCAGCGACGGGCTCGTAGTCGACATAGGCCTTAAGCTTGGTCCAATAGGTGCTGTCGGTCGGGTACATCATGTTGACGCGCTTGCCGCTGGCGTTCGGGAAGTCCATCGGCTTCACATCCTTTTCCGGCGTCCAGAGCGGATAGACGCGCGTCTGCTCGGCGTTGGCGACCGCGGGTGCCGGATCAGGTCCGTTCTCGCCTTGCGTCATGATGGTGCGGAAGAACAGGAAGACATTGTTGGTTGCCGATCTGAACGCGAAATAGCCGCCGGGGACCTCGCCATCATAGTCGGGGGGCAGGAGCAGATAGAGGCCGCCGCGAGCGCGATCCGGACCGACTGCACCAACGTCGGTGATCGTACGCTGCTGGAAATCGGTGAACATGCCGATGACGTTCGGTGGAGCGGCGACAACGAGCGGACCATCCTTCTTGAGGTCCAGATAGCTCATCGAATAGATCACATCGGCGTTCGGCGTGGGCACCCAGGTGCGGCTGTCCATCCGGTCCTTCCAGATCGGGAGAACGTTGTAGCCGCTCCCGAACGTCGACTCCGATCCGTCACGCATGCCGATGGTGTTCAGAATGGGGATCGTCAGGATGTAGGACTGGATTGCAGTCTGGTAGAAAAGCTCGTCGCGCAAAGATTCAGCCTCCTCCCTTGGAAGCCATTTTCCATTGCCGATCTGCTCGACGAGCGGCGGGGCCTTCGTGTCCTGGGCATGGGTCGGGCTTTGAAGGAGTGCGGCCGCCGCCAACGCGGATGTGACCAGTGCAACATTCGCATGCCATTTCGCCATCGTCGGTCCCCCGGGAAACGTCGCTGCGCAAGGATCTAGGGGAGACTTGGGAAAAATCACCTGACGGCGAACGTCAAGTTCGATTCTTTTCAAAGGTACGGCGTGGTGGATGACTGAAGCCGGGCTCTTCGAGCGGAAGCCGGTCTCCCTTGTTGCCCCCGCTGCCATGCCGCCGGTGCTGTGCTAGTCTCCACCGCGGCCTCATGCCCTCAGGGCACATGGCGGCTGCCGCCCCTTCCGGTGAGCGGCGTGGGAGAGGGGGACGGGAAGGATGATCCGCAGGAAATCGCATCTGGCAGTCGGCAGCATCACGGTGCTGGTCGGGCTCTACTTGTTCGTCGCCTATTTCGTGCTGCCGGAGATCTGGATCTTCCGGGATTCCGAAAAGATCGGCAGTCTCAGCAGCATGGTCACGGTCACCGACGACGACATTCCGGGCGATCCGATCAATGTCGGCCTCGTCGGGACCAAGGAAGAGGTGATCCGCGGCTTCGCTGCCGCCCATTGGGATCCGGCCGACAGGATCACGCTGCGGTCCTCCGTCGACATCGGCCTTTCCGTCGTGCTCGACCGGCCGGATCTGGACGCCCCGGTGAGCCCGCTCCTGTTCGAGGGCCGCAAGCAGGACCTCGCCTTCGAAAAGCCGGTCGGCCACAGCGCCGACCAGCGCAACCATGTGCGCTTCTGGCAGACGGAAAAGACGGGCGAGGACGGACGGCCGCTGTGGCTGGGATCGGCCAGCTTCGACCGCGGCGTGGGCTTGAGCCACGACACCGGCCAGATCACCCATCATATCGGCCCCGACATCGACGCCGAGCGCAACCTCGTCATCGGCGACCTGCAGACCGCCGGACAATTGTCGTCCACCTACGAGATCGACGGCATCGGCCCGACGCAGGACGGCCGCAACGGCGGCGGCGACCGCTATTTCACCGACGGCAAGGCGACGGTGGGCGTGCTGGTCGTGCCGGAGGCGAAGTAGCGGCGCGAGGACCTCGTCCGGGACATGCCCGCAATCGCCGGCGGCGCCGGCAGAATGGGGCTGCACAGACCGGCCGATATCTGACAGAATTGCGTGGTGGGGAAGAAAGGCGGCCGGCCCGTGTGTCGCCCGCCGAACGGCGTCCCGCCGTTCCCGTCGCAGGACCCGATCTGCGCCCCTCCGCCGGCAGCGAGACTGTCGCCGGCCCGCAAGCACAGACATCTGAAGTCGTCCAGCAACGCAGGAGCACTTCACATGGCAACGCATCTTGGAACCTGGAAACCCGATCCGAGCTTCTATCCGTCGCCGCGCATGGCGATGAAGGCCGAGCCGGAGACGCTCGCCTATGTCGCGGCCTTCGATCCGACGCGGACGGTGCCGGACGCGCTCGCCGTCGTCGACGTCGATCCGAAATCGCCCAGCTACGGGCAGATCGTCCATTCGCTGGCGATGCCGAATGTCGGCGACGAGCTGCATCATTTCGGCTGGAACGCCTGCTCGTCCTGCCTCTGCCCGAATGCGCCGCATCCGCATGCCGAGCGGCGCTATCTGTTGGTGCCCGGGCTGAAATCGTCGCGCATCCATATCGTCGACACGAAGCCGGACCCCCGTCGTCCCTCGATGGCGAAGGTGGTCGAGCCTGCCGCGGTGGCCGAGCGGGCCGGCTATACGCGCCCGCACACTGTTCATTGCGGACCGGAGGGCATCTATGTCGCGGCCCTAGGCAATGCGGAAGGCAAGGCACCGGGCGGGGTGTTCCTGATGGACCACGAGACCTTCGAGGTGCGCGGCCGCTGGGAGATGGACCGCGGACCGCAGCAGCTCTCCTACGACGTCTGGTGGCACCTCGGCCATGATACGCTGGTGACCAGCGAATGGGGAACGCCCGATACGTTCGAGAACGGACTGGTGCCGGAGATCCTGCTGGGGGTGAAATACGGAAGGCGGCTGCATTTCTGGGACCTGCACAAGCGCAAGCACCTGCAGACGATCGATTTCGGCGACAAGTACCAGCTCGTCTTCGAGCTTCGCCCCGCCCATGATCCGACCAGGGCCTATGGTTTCGTCAATACGGTGCTGTGCCTGGAGGATCTTTCCTCCTCCATCTGGGTCTGGCACCGCGACGGCGACAAATGGGCGGTGACGAAGGTGATCGACATTCCGGCCGAGCCGGCCGATCCCGACCTCTTGCCGCCGATGCTGAAGGGTTTCAAGGCGGTGCCGCCGCTCGTCACCGACATCGACCTCTCCATGGATGACCGGTTCCTGTACGTCTCCTGCTGGGGCACCGGGGACCTGTTGCAGTTCGACGTCTCCGACCCGTTCAGGCCGAAGCAGACGGGCAAGGTGCGGATCGGCGGCATCGTCTCGCGGGCGAGCCATCCGGGGGCGAAGAACGGCGCGCTCAACGGCGGGCCGCAGATGGTGGAGATCAGCCGCGACGGCAAGCGCGTCTATTTCACCAATTCGCTCTACGGCGCGATCGACGAGCAGTTCTATCCGGACGGCATCGACGGCTGGATGGTGAAGCTGGATGCCAGGCCGGACGGCGGCATCGCCTTCGACGAGAAATTCTTCGTCGAATGGCCGAGATCGCACCGGCCGCACCAGGTGCGCCTGCAGGGCGGCGATTGCTCGTCGGATTCCTACTGCTATCCGTGAGGATGCGTCCTTGGAGGGCGAGGCGGGCATGAGCGAGTTGTGGCCATGGCTGATGCTTGTGGGACTGGGCGCCTTCCACGGCCTCAATCCGGCGATGGGCTGGCTGTTCGCCGTGGCGCTCGGGGTGCACCGCCAAAGCGGGGCAGCCGTCGCACGGGCGGTGCCGGCGATTGCGATCGGGCACGCGGCCTCCGTGGCGGCGGTGGCGGGCGCACTGGTCACGGCCGGGCTTGCGGTCGACGAAGGCCGGCTGCGGATCGCCACCGGCTGCGCGCTCGTCGCCTGGGCGATCGCGCACGCTCTCTACGGGCACCGGCGCCGCGTGCGCATCGGCATGACGACGGGACTTCTGGGGCTCGCCGCCTGGTCGTTCCTGATGGCGACGGTGCACGGGGCGGGGCTGATGGTGCTGCCGGCGCTGATGCCGCTCTGCCTCGCTGATGGTCCGCTCGCCGGGCTCGATGCCGGCCGGTCGGCGTTGACGGCACTCGCGGCCGTCGGCGTCCACACCGCGGCGATGCTGGCTGCGACCGCGCTCGCCGCCTTCGCCGTCTACCGCTTCGTCGGTCTCGGCATCCTGCGCAGCGGCTGGATCAATGTCGATCTCGCCTGGACGCTGGTTCTGGCGGCGACGGGGCTGATGCTGATCTTTGTGTAGGGCGCATTCCTGCCCGCCGGCCATCTCCCGCGAAACAGGCCGCCATCCCGACATGGCATCATTGTCAGAAGAAAAGCCCGGCACAGTTGCCGGGCTTTCCTCTTTGTTTCAAAGGCTTGTGGTCCCTTCCTGACGGATTGATTCCGGCCGTTGAGACGGAGATTCAGGCAACCGTCGCCAGCGCCGCCTGCGTCCTTGCGGCGATGATCTGCGAGGCCGCACGGGCGGCTTCCTTGCCCTTGACGACGAAGTGGTCGCGGAAGAAGGCGATGTGCGCCTCGCTCTCCTGGAAATTGTGCGGCGTCAGCACGGCCGAGAGCACCGGCACGTCGGTGTCGAGACCGACCTTCACCAGCGCGTCGACCACGGTGCCGGCGACGAAGTCGTGGCGGTAGATGCCACCGTCGACGACGAAGGCGACGCCGAGGATCGCCGCGTAGCGGCCGGTGCGGGCCAGAAGCTGGGCGTGCAGCGGGATCTCGAGCGCGCCGGGAACGTCGATGACGTCGACGTCTTCGGCGCGACCGCCGAGAGCCGTCCATTCGGCCACGAAGCTGTCGACGCAGCGGTCGACGATGCCGGCGTGCCAGCGGGCGCGGATGACGGCGATCCTGGCGGAAGGTTTGGCGGAGATGTTCATGTCAGTCTTGGCCTTTCAAGGGTTGAGCCATTTTTCAATGATCCCCTTGGGCGAACACGCAGGTCTGCCGGCCCTGTCGCCGGGCAACCCTGCTTGCTCTCTTTCTTCCGGACTATCGACCGTCGGCTCCGGCATCGCACCGGATCTGCTGACCCTTCGCCGGGCGGCGAAGGCGCTCGCGGGCTCCGGGCGCGAAGCCCGATACCGCCGGTGGGGAATTCCGCCCCGCCCTGAGAACAAGACAACGATATTGCAATGCAGCAGCGCGGGCAAATGCTGAAAGCGCCAAATCGAGGCGCTGAGGGAAACATTTTTTCCGGAGCGATGCTCAGGGCCGGTACCCGGGCCGATGGATCAGTCGCGGATCACCAGCAGGTCGGAGGCGACGAACCGCAGCGTCACCGTTTCGCCGGCGGCCGGCGGCACCAGGCCGGGGCTGTTGAACATGTCGAAGGAAATGACGCTGGGGCCGACGCGCATGCGGGTGCGGATCACCGAGCCGAGGAAGTTGCTGCTGACCACTTCGCCGGAAAGCGCGGTATCGCCCTTGGCGCCTTCGGCGATCGAGCCTGCCTCGGGGCGCAGCGCCAGTGAGACGGTGTCGCCGGCCTTCACCGCCCCCAGCGGTTCGCGCAGCGTCACGCCCTGGTCGCCGATCGCGACGCGGTTGGCGGCGGGATCGAGCACCTTCGCCTCGATCAGGTTGAGGGTGCCGACGAAGGAGGCGACGAAACGGGTGGCGGGGCGGTTGTAGATCTCCGCCGGCGTGCCGATCTGGTCGGCGCAGCCGGCGTTCATCACCACGATCCGGTCGGAGATCGACAGCGCCTCTTCCTGGTCATGGGTGACGAAGACGGTGGTGATGCCGAGTTGCTGCTGGATCATGCGGATTTCCTCGCGCAGCGAGACGCGGATCTTGGCGTCGAGCGCCGACAGCGGCTCGTCGAGCAGCAGCACCTGCGGCTTGGGTGCGAGCGCGCGGGCGAGGGCCACGCGCTGCTGCTGGCCGCCGGACATCTGGTAGGGGAAGCGGTCGGCGAGATGTTCCAGCTTGATCAGCCCCAGCATCTCCTTGACACGGGCGTCGATCTCCTCCTTCGGGCGGCCGGCGACCTTGAGGCCGAAGGCGACGTTGTCGGCCACGTTCATGTTGGGAAAGAGGGCATAGGCCTGGAACACCATGCCGATGTTGCGCTGGTTCGGCTTCAGCCCCGCCTGGTTCTTGCCGGCCACCGTGATCGTGCCGCCGCTCGGGGTTTCGAAGCCGGCGATCATGCGCAGCACCGTCGTCTTGCCGCAGCCGGACGGGCCGAGGAAGGAGACGAACTCGCCCTTCTCGATCTCCATGTTGAAATCGCGCACGACCTGCACCGTCCCGAAGGACTTCTGGATATGGCTGAGTGAAAGAAACGACATATGCAATGAGTCCTCAGGCCTTGACCGGCGCGGTTTTCTGGAAGCGGGAGACGAGTTGCAGCAGGCCCATGCTGAGCCAGGTGATCGCGAAGGCGATGATCGCGAGCGCGGAGGGTTCATAGGCCTTGTTGGCGCCGACGAGCTGGAGATAGGGGCCGAAGGCCGGCCGGTTGAGCAGCGAGGCCATGGTGAACTCGCCCATCACGATGGCAAAGGTGATGAAGGCGCCGGACAGGACACCGCTCATGACGTTCGGAAAGATGCAGCGGAACAGGATGGTCGGCCACCTGGCGCCGAGGCTTTCGGCGGCCTCGGTCAGCGTGCCGACGTCGATCATCCGCATGGCGGTATCGACGGCGCGGTACATATAGGGCAGCGACAGCGTCATGTAGGAGAACACCAGCAGCATGTTGGTGCCGGAGGTGGAGTTGGTCAGCGGCAGGAAGGACGACGAGTTGTAGAGCCGCAGGTAGCCGAAGACGATGACGATCGCCGGGATGACCAGCGGCAAAAGCGTGATGAACTCGACGACGGGCCGCATCTTCGGCAGGCGCAGGCGCACCCAGTAGGCCGTCGGCACCACCAGCAGCATGCCGAAGATGATGGTGAACAGCGCCATCAGCATCGAGAAGCCGAAGGTGGTGCGGAACTGGATGTCGGAAAAGACCGACTGGTAGGCGTCGAAGGAATATTCGCCGCGGCGCATGCGCAGCGAGAATTCGAAGGTGCCGATCAGCGGCACGATGAAATAGATGGCGCCGATGGCGATCGCGAGCCAGGCGAGGAGGCGGGTCGACTTCATTTCTGCCACCGTTCGGCGCGGGAGCGCAGCCAGATGTAGAGGACGTTGGACAGCCCGGTGATGACGATCATGCCGAGCGCCAGCGCGTAGCCGAGATTGGGGTTGTGCAGCACGTCGCCGCGGATCTGCGCGTAGAGCAGGATCGGCACGATGTTCAGCGACGACCCGGTCAGCGCGTAGGCGGTGGCGATCGCGCCGAAGGCATTGGCGAAGAGCAGGAGCGTCGTGCCGAGCAGGCTCGGCCACAGGATCGGCAGCGCGATCATCCGCCAGTACTGCCAGGTGGAGGCGCCGAGAATCTCGGAGGCCTCGCGCCATTCCTTCTTCATGCCGTCCAGCGCCGGCGTTAGGATCAAGACCATCAGCGGGATCTGGAAGAACATGTAGGTGATCGTCAGGCCGAAGAACGACAGGAGGTTGAAGCCGGTCGAATAGAGGTTGAAGCCGATCATGTCGCGCAGCAGCACGGTGACGAGGCCGGTGCGGCCGAGGGTGGCGATGAAGGCGAAGGCGAGGGGCACGCCGGCGAAATTCGAGGCGACCCCGGAAAAGGTCAAGAGCCCCGAGCGGATCGGCCGCGGCAGGCCGCCCATGACGATCGCCCAGGCCAGGAAGAAGCCGATCACCGCGCCGCCGAGCGAGGAGGCGAACGAGACCCTGATGCTGATCCAGTAGGCGCTGAGGATGTTGGGGGAGAACAGGTCGGCGATGTTCTTCAAGGTGAACTCGCCTTGCGGATTGAAGAAGGCGCCGGTGACGAGATACAGCGTCGGCAGGATCAAAAACAGCAGCGCGAAGATCATGAACGGCGCGATGCCGAGCCAATCGATGACGGTGCGGCGGTCTATCAGGGCTGAATGGCTCATGGATCGGGCAACGTCCGGAAAATGGCGAGAAACTAAGACTTTAGACAGAAATGCGACGGACGCAATCCGCGCAGGTACAGATGAAAGAGCGCCCTTCGCGAAAGGCTGGGCGCCGATGCGCCTCCCCAACGCCCGCGTCGACATCCCCGGTCCTGTGCCGAGGATCTGCCAGCCCGTCTCAAAACCTTGAGAGGCCGGGCGCGGTTTTCAGATGTCCGAGACGGGTCCGGACATGATGGGCAATGAAGGCGGTCGGTGCCTCCCGTCAGATGACGGGAGGCACGCATGTCCGGTTTTACTGGACGTTGGCGCCGACGACGCTGTCCCACTTGGTGGTGATCGCGGTCTTGCCGGCTTCCTGCTCCTCGAGCGTCGGGAAGATGGCCTTTTCGTAAGCCGCTGCCGGCGGCAGGCGATCAAGCATCTCCTGCGGAACCTTGCCGTTCTTGACGAGATCGTTGAAGCGGATCGGGTGGCAATAGCCCTTCAGGTAGCCGAGCTGGCCTTCGTCGGAGTAGATGTACTCCATCCAGAGCTTGGCAGCGTTCGGGTGCGGCGCGTGGGCGGAGATCGCCTGGACGTAGACGCCGGCGACGACGCCGGTCTCGGGAACGACGACCTCGAGCGGCGGGTTGCCGTTCAGCGTGTCGCGCCAGGACAGGCCGTTATAGTCCCAGGCGACCACGATCGGGGTCGAGCCCTGGGCCAGCGAGGCGGACTTGCCGATGACGGGCACGAAGTTGCCGGCCTTGTTGATCTCGGCGAAGACACCCAGTCCGGCTTCGCCGGCCTTGGTCGCATCCGTCTCGCCCTTGCCGAGACCGGCGGCATAGACGGCCTGCACGGCCTGGTTGGAGCCGCGCGGATCGCCGGCGAGTGCGACGGCGTTGGCGTAGTCGGCCTTGGTCAGGTCGGCCCAGTCTTTCGGCACGTCCTTGATGATGTCCGTGTTCACGACGAAGGCGAGAACGCCGTAATAGTCGCCGTACCAGAAGCCCTCGGCGTCCTTGGCGCTGTCGGGGATCGAATCCCAGGTCGCGACCTTGTAGGCTTGGATCAGGCCCTCGGCCTTGGAGGACGGGCCGAAGGACAGGCCGACGTCGATCACGTCGGGAGCCTGGTCGCCGGTGTTGCCCTTGTTGGCCTTGATGGCCTCGATCTCGTCGCCGGAGCTGGCATCCGGGTTCAGTTCGTTGACCGTGATTTCCGGATACTTGGCCTTGAAGCCGGCAATGATGTCGCCATAGCCGCACCAGCTGTGGGGCAGGGCGATCGTGGTCAGCTTGCCTTCCTTCTTGGCGGCTTCGACGAGCTCGGCGCTCGGCTCGGCGGCGGCAACCGCCGTGGTGGCCACGAAAATGGCCGTGGTGAGCGAGAGCAGGCGGCGGGTGCGTGACATCACGGGTTTCTCCTTTGGTGTGTCAGTCAGCTTCGGCGAAGCTGATACTGGTGCGGCATGAAGCTTATGTGACAGTATTTACATGCTTTTCCGGATTTCCCGGGCATTATCCATACGGTTGCATTCACCGCGGCTTGCGGAACAGCCGGCTTGCCTCGAACAGGTCTTCCAGCGACTTCATCCGGTCGCGCGTCTCGCCCCAGTTGGCGCTCTGCACGGCCTCGATCAGCGCCTCCACGGCAAACAGCGTGACCACGGACGAATCCCAGGCGGACGGCACCTCGATCTGGATGCGGAAGGTGTGGGTGGCGAGCTTGGCGATCGGCGACGCCCACTGATCGGTGAACAGCACGATCTCCACGCCGCGGGCGCGGGCGACGCGGGAGAAGGTCTCCATTTCCTGCTCGTAACGGCGGATGTCGAAGACGACGATGACGTCGCCTGCCTTCATGTTCAGGACGTATTGCGGCCAGGAACTGGGATTGGAGGCGAGCTGCGTGACGTTCGGCCGGATGACCTGCAGGTGGGTGAAGAGATAGTCCGCCAGCGCCTTGGTGATGCGGCCGCCGACGAGATAGATGTTGCGCTTGCGGTTGGCGATCAGCGCGGCGGCGCCGTCGAAGTCGGCGATCTCGACCTGCGACAGGGTCTGGCGCAGGTTGTTCATGATGGCGTCGGCGAAGCGGTTGAGGATATGCGTGCCCGGCGCGTTGGCCGCCCAGCGGTCGTGCTTGGCGATCGGGTTGGAGAGCGTCGCTTCCAGTTCATGGTGCAGGTGCGACTGGAAATCAGGGAAGCCGCGATAGCCGAGCTTCTGGACCATGCGCGCGACGGTCGGCGTCGACACGCCGGCGTTCTCGGCGACCGTCGTGATGCTGCCGAGGCCGGATACGGGATAGTTGTCGAGAAGTGATGCCGCCAGCTGCTTTTCGGCGCGCGTGAGTGCGTCGAAATGGGCGTTGATCACGTCCGACACCGTGGTGGTCGCCTGATTCAACGTCAAACTCTTCCCCTGTCTGCCGCTCTGTGGCGGCCTTGAAGAAAATTAAACATCGCTGTCATATTTCGAGTCAAATGATTTTTTGAAGAGAAAATTTCATTCCCTGTTGACATGGTGGGATAGGTGAAGAATTCTCTTCATCAAGAAAACACTGGCCGATCGAGGGGACCGGCTGCATGGGAATCTTGAACGCACAGGAAGGCGATCCGGTCGCCGTCGAGAACGCCGAAGGCCGCAGCCGGTTCATCCTGGTCTGCGAGCATGCCTCGCGGCGGATACCAGAGCATTTCGGCACGCTCGGGCTTTCGACCGAGGCGCTCGAGAGCCATATCGCCTGGGACCCGGGCGCGCTCGCGGTCTCGCGCATGATGGCGAAAAGTCTCGACGCGACCCTGGTCCATCAACGTTTCTCCCGCCTGGTCTACGACTGCAACCGGCCGCCGGATTCGCCGGGCGCGATGCCGGAAACGAGCGAGGTCTATCCGGTGCCGGGCAATGCCGCGCTCTCGCCGGAGGCGCGCCTGGAGCGGGCGCAGACGCTCTATTTTCCCTTTCGGGACCGCATCGCGGACCTTGTGCGCCGGCGCCTCGCCGAGGGCAGGGCGCCGGTGATCGTGACGGTCCACAGTTTCACGCCGGTCTATTTCGGCAAGCCGCGGGCCGTGGAAATCGGCATTCTCCATGACAGCGACAGCCGGCTCGCCGACGCCGTGCTCGCGGCCGCCGCAGGCGGCACCAGCCTCTACGACGTGCGCCGGAACGAGCCCTACGGGCCGGAGGACGGCGTGACGCATACGCTCAAGGAGCACGGCCTCGCCAACGGTCTGCTCAACGTGATGATCGAGATCCGCAACGATCTCGTCAGGGACGAAGCCGGCCAAGGGGTCGTGGCCGACTATCTGACCGGGCTGCTCCTGGAGAGCCTGCCCGGCGCAAGCTGACAAGAAAGATCCCAGGGGACGGCACGTCCGCGGAGACAAGGACACAACCGTGAAGAAGAAAGAGATGTCATATGGGTTCGTTGCTATGCCGGGAGGGTCGTTCGGCAATTGAATGCATCCGGCGCCGGGAGGCCGGGTGATGCCTGAGTTCGTCAAGGCCTATGTCCGCGCGGTCGACCGCTTCAACAGGCGCGTCGGCCTCTTCGCGATGTATCTCATTTTCGCGATGTTCGCGATCCTGCTCTATTCCTCGGTGTCCAAGGCCTTCCACCTGCCGGCCAGCTGGACGCTGGAATCGGCGCAGTTCACCATGGCTGCCTACTACATGCTGGGCGGCGCGTTTGCGATGCAGACCGACGACCATGTCCGCATGGACCTGTTCTACGGCAACTGGTCACCCGCCAGGCGGGCGGCGTTCGATCTCGTGACGGCGATCGCGCTGATCGTCTTCCTCGGCTTCATGCTCTACGGAGGCATCACCAGCACGACCTATGCCATCCAGTTCAAGGAAAAGAGCTTTACCGCCTGGGCGCCCTACATGGCGCCGATCAAGATCATCATGACGTTCGGCATCTTGATGATGCTGGCGCAGGCCACCTCTTCGCTCTTCAAGGATATCGCCGAGTTGCGGGGAAGGCCGATCGCATGAGTTACGAGTTCATCGCAATCATGATGTTTTCCGCGATGATGGTGCTGCTGCTCACCGGGCAGCGGGTCTTTGCCGTCATCGGGTTCGTCGGCGTCATTTCGGCCTTCCTGCTGTGGGGCACGGGCGGTTCGGAAATGGGCTTCGCCTCGGCCATGAAGCTCGTCAAGTGGTACCCGATGCTGACGGTGCCGATGTTCGTCTTCATGGGCTACATGCTTTCGGAATCGGGCATCGCGGAAGACCTCTACAAGGCGTTCCACGTCTGGATGGGGCCGATCAACGGCGGCCTCGCGCTGGGTACGATCGGGCTCATGGTCATCATTTCCGCCATGAACGGGCTTTCGGTCGCCGGCATGGCGATCGGTGCCACCATCGCGCTGCCCGAACTCCTGCGCCGCGGCTACGACAAGGTGATGACGACCGGCGTCGTCCAGGGAGGATCGACGCTCGGCATCCTGATCCCGCCGAGCATCGTGCTCGTGCTCTACGGCATGATCGCTCGCGTCCCGGTCGGTCAGCTCTGGCTCGCCGGCGTGTTCCCGGGCCTCCTGATGGCGTTGCTGATGGCGATCTACGTCTATATGCGCTGCCGCCTCAATCCGTCGCTCGGTCCGCCCCTGCCGGCGGAAGAGCGCACCGTGCCGCTGGCCGAGAAACTGAAGCTGCTGACGGCCGGCCTCCTGCCGCTCGGCATCTTCACGCTGATGATGTGGCTGTTCCTCAGTGGCATCGCCAGCCTCGTGGAAGCCTCGGCGGTCGGCGCGATCTCCTCGGCGCTCGTCGCCTGGCAGCGCGGCCGTCTCAGCGCGAAACTCTGGAACGACGTCCTGCAGAAGACGCTCGGCATCACCTGCATGTTCATGTGGATCCTGATCGCCTCGCTCTGCTTCGGCGCCGTCTTCGACGGTCTCGGCGCGGTGAAGTCGATCGAGCGCTTCTTCCTCGGCGACCTCGGGCTGGAGCCGTGGCAGGTGCTGGTGCTGATGCAGGTCTCGTTCCTGGTCATGGGGATGTTCCTCGACGACACGGCGATGCTCGTCATCGTGGCGCCGCTCTACATCCCGCTGGTGCAGAAGCTGGGCTTCGACCTCGTCTGGTACGGCGTGCTCTACACGATCACCTGCCAGATCGCCTACATCACCCCGCCGTTCGGCTACAACCTGTTCATGATGCGCGCCATGGCGCCGCCCGGCATCGGCATGACCGACATCTACAAGTCGATCTGGCCTTTCGTCGGCATCATGCTGGCGAGCCTGATCATCATCGGCGTGTTCCCGGAGGTCGCGACGTGGCTGCCGAACACCTACTACACCAAATGACCGGATCTCCCGGCGGCGGAGGCCACCGGGATTTTGCCGGACGAAACGAGGCCGACAGAAGAAAAGACAATTGACCGACCGGGATGAACGGCCGTTCCCGGCAAAACCAGAGTGTAACCAGAGGGATTGAGATATGACCAACAGACGGCAATTTCTGAGCAGGGCAGGCGCTGTGACGATCGGGGCAGCAGGTGCGGCAACGCTTGCCACGCCGGCCATCGTGAAGGCCCAGACGGCGATCAAGTGGCGTTTCCAGACCTATGCGGGCGCAGCGCTCGGCGAACACGTCACCAAGCCGATCATCGATGCGATCAATGCCGCCGCCAAGGGCGAACTCGAGATCGAACTCTACTACGCCGACCAGATCGTTCCGACCGGCGAGCTTTTCCGCGCGCTCCAGGCCGGCACGATCGACGCGGTGCATTCCGACGACGACTCCATGGCCTCGCCGGCGGAAGTCGCCACCTTCGGCGGCTATTTCCCGCTCGCCACCAAGCAGATCCTCGACGTGCCGGTGCTCTTCAAGCAGTACGGTCTCGCCGATATCTGGCGCTCGGCCTACGAGAAGGTCGGCGGCGTCGTGTGGCTGTCGTCCTCCGGGCAGGACCCGTGCCACTTCAACACCAAGAAGCCGATCAACACGCTCGCCGACCTGCAGGGCCTGCGCCTCTACACCTTCCCGACGGCGGGTCGCTTCCTCACCCAGTTCGGCGTCGTGCCGGTGACGATCCCCTACGAGGACGCGCAGGTCGCCGTGCAGACCGGCGAACTCGACGGCATGGCCTGGTCGGGCATCACCGAGGACTACACTGTCGGCTGGGCCGACGTGACGGACCACTTCCTGACCAACAACATCTCGGGCGCCTGGATCGGCTCCTTCTTCGTCAACGAGAAGAAGTGGGCGGAGCTGCCGGAGCATCTGAAGAAACTGGTCCTGACGGCGATCGAGGCCGGCAACAACTACCGCGACCAGTGGTACTGGGGCGGCGAGGCGAAGCTGCGCGCCGAGGGCACGAAGCTGAAGCTGACCAGCATTCCGGCGGCCGAGTGGAAGCCGGTGGAAGACGCTGCGAAGGTGTTCTGGAAGGAGATCGCCGAGCAAGGCGAGACGGCCGCCAAGGTCGTCAAGATCTTCGAGGACTACAACGCCATCATCAACAAGGCTGGCCCGCCCTACGTCAACGGCTGATGTGAACCGCACCAATCCGGGTCGGGCCCATGCGCCCGGCCCGGCATGAAACGGCAACCCCCAGGACCGCCTCGATGACCATGACCTACAGTTTTGACGATCTGAAGAAGGATGTCGCCGAAGGGCGCATCGACACCGTTCTCGCATGCCTCGTGGACATGCAGGGCCGCCTGATGGGCAAGCGGTTTCATGCCCGGTTCTTCGTTGACGGCGCCTACGAGGAGACGCACAGCTGCAACTACCTGCTCGCCACCGACATGGAGATGGAGACCGTCTCCGGCTATCGCTCGACCGGTTGGGCCGCGGGCTATGGCGACTACACGATGAAGCCGGACCTTTCGACGCTGCGCAAGGTGCCCTGGCTCGAGGGGACGGCGCTGGTGCTCTGCGACGTGCTCGACCACCACACCCACAAGGAGGTGCCGCATTCGCCGCGCGCGATCCTGAAGAGGCAGGTCAAGCGGCTGGAGGCGATGGGGCTGAAGGCCTACATGGCGAGCGAGCTGGAGTTCTTCCTGTTCGACCAGACCTATGACGACGCCCGCGAGAGCGGTTATCGCGACCTGAGGCCGGTCAGCGGCTACAACGAGGACTACCATATCTTCCAGACGACCAAGGAAGAGGACGTGATGCGGGCGATCCGCAACGGCCTGCAGGGCGCCGGCATTCCGGTGGAGAACTCCAAGGGCGAGGCCTCGGCCGGCCAGGAGGAGATCAACGTGCGCTATGCCGATGCGCTCGCCATGGCCGACCGGCACGCGATCATCAAGAACAGCTGCAAGGAAATCGCCTGGCAGCGCGGCAAGGCGATCACCTTCCTCGCCAAGTGGCACTATTCCGCCGCCGGTTCGTCCTCCCACATCCACCAGTCGCTCTGGAGCCTGGACGGCAAGACGTCGATGTTCCAGGATGCCGAGGCGCAGTACGGCATGTCGGAGATGATGCGCAGCTACGTCGCCGGGCTCCTGAACCATGCGAGCGAGATCACCTATTTCCTCGCGCCCTACATCAATTCCTACAAGCGCTTCATGGCCGGCACCTTCGCGCCGACCAAGGCGGTGTGGAGCAAGGACAACCGCACGGCCGGATACCGGCTCTGCGGCGAGGGGACCAAGGCGATCCGCATCGAATGCCGCGTCGGCGGCTCCGACCTCAACCCCTATCTCGCCATGGCCGCCCTGCTCGCCGCCGGCATCGCCGGGATCGAGGGCAACCTGGAACTGGAGGCGCCGTTCGTCGGCGACGCCTATGGCGGTAAAGGCATCCGCGAGATCCCCAAGACGCTGCGGGAAGCGACCGAGTTCATGACGACGTCGAAGATGCTGCGCGAGGCCTTCGGCGAGGATGTGATCGACCACTACACGCGCGCTGCCGAGTGGGAGCAGGAGGAATACGATCGACGGGTGACGGACTGGGAGGTGGCGAGAGGGTTCGAGCGGGCCTGAGGGTTTGTTGATGCAGGGTCAACACGATGGTAAAATCGCAACAGTCGGAGGGTGCCTCATGATCGACAGTGCGTGGTTTTATCAGCAGCTCGAGAAGGACGGCCGGTCGCTGCGCGCGATGGCGCGGGCGCTCGGGCTCGATCCCAGCTCCGTGTCGCGCATGCTGCGCGGCGAGCGCAAGATGACGGCGGACGAGCAGGACGGCATCGCCGCCTATTTCGGCGTGTCGCTCCTCGACGTCGCGGCGCGGCGGCGCGGGGAGGGGCGCGGCTTTGCCGAGGAAGGGCAGGAGGCGTTCAAGACGGATGCGGGTCGCAACTCGGCGTCCGCGCCGGAAGGCGGAGGCGCGGTCGGCGGGAAGGCCGGACATGCCGCGGCGACGGACAATTTTTACGACCGGGTACGGGGGTGCATGAAGGGAACGGTGACGATCGCGCCGGGCGTCGACCTGACTGAGCCAACGGATCCGGAATGGGCAAAGGTCTATGACGACGACTGAACGGTATCTGTTGGATACCTGCGCGCTCATCTACATAGCCCATGACGTAGCGATTTCCGAGCGTGCGATGGCCATGCTGCGGGCGACGCCTGCGTTGGATAATTGCGTCCTCGTGTCTGCTTTTTCTGCCTGGGAGATCGGCATGCTGGTGGCCAAGGGCCGGTTGAACATCACGAAGCCGCCCTTGATTTGGTTTCAGGAGGCGGCTCACAGGATGGCGGCCGGCGTTCTCGACGCCACACCGGACATCCTCGTCGCCGCGTCCTTCCTGCCGGAGCCGCTGCATGCCGATCCGGCGGACCGCATCCTGATCGCGACGGCGCGCGAGCACGATTTGACGATCATCACCCGCGACCGGGCCGTCCTGGCCTATGGCGCGGCGGGACATGTGAAGGTGTTGGCCTGCTAGGCGGAGGCGCCCGGGGGCCCAAGGAGAAGACAATGACGCAAGTGATCAAATGCATTTCGCCCGTCGACGGCTCGGTCTACGCCGAGCGGCCGGCGATGCCGCTGGAGGCGGCGAAGGACGTCGTCGCGCGGGCGCGCAAGGCGCAGAAGGCCTGGGCGCGGCGGCCGCTGGAGGACCGCGTCCAGCTCGTCCTCAAGGGTGTCGCCCGGCTGAACGAGATGGCCGACGAGGTGGTGCCCGAGCTCGCCTGGCAGATGGGCCGGCCGGTCCGCTATGGCGGCGAATTCAAGGGCTTCAACGAGCGCTCCAACTATGTGGCCGACATCGCGGCATCCTCGCTGGCGCCGCTGGTGATCGAGGACAGCGAGCGCTTCGAGCGCCGCATCGAGCGCGAGCCGCACGGCGTGGTCTTCGTCATCGCGCCGTGGAACTATCCCTACATGACGGCGATCAACACGGTCGCGCCGGCGCTGATGGCCGGCAACACCGTCATCATCAAGCATGCCGCGCAGACGCTGCTCGTCGGCGAGCGCATGGTGCGCGGCTTCGTCGAGGCCGGCGTTCCCGAGGACGTGTTCCAGAACATCTTCCTCGACCACGACACGACCTCGGCGCTGATCGCGGCGAAGAGCTTCGACTTCGTCAATTTCACCGGTTCGGTCGAGGGCGGGCGCGCGATCGAGCGCGCGGCGGCCGGCACGTTCACCCCGCTCGGGCTCGAACTCGGCGGCAAGGATCCGGGCTATGTGATGGAGGACGCGGATCTCGACGCTGCCGTGGACACGCTGATGGACGGCGCGACCTACAATTCCGGCCAGTGCTGCTGCGGCATCGAGCGCATCTACGTCAACGAGAAGCTCTACGATGCCTTCGTCGAGAAGTCGGTCGCCTGGGTTTCCAACTATAGGCTCGGCAACCCGCTCGACCAGGAGACGACGCTCGGACCGATGGCCAACAAGCGCTTTGCCGCAACCGTGCGCCAGCAGGTCGCCGACGCGGTCTCGCGCGGCGCCAGGGCCCTGATCGATCCGAAGCTGTTTCCCGCCGATGACGGCGGCGCCTATCTCGCCCCCCAGGTGCTCGTCGACGTCGACCATTCGATGGCGTTCATGACGGAGGAGACGTTCGGCCCGGCGGTCGGCATCATGAAGGTCAGGAGCGACGAGGAAGCGCTCGGCCTGATGAACGACTGCAAATACGGCCTGACGGCGTCGCTCTGGACGAAGGATGCCGACCGGGCGGCCCGGATCGGCCGTGACCTCGAGACCGGCACCGTGTTCATGAACCGCGCCGACTACCTCGATCCGGCGCTGTGCTGGACCGGCGTGAAGGAGACCGGCCGTGGCGGCTCGCTCTCCGTCATCGGCTTCCACAACCTCACCCGCCCGAAATCCTATCACCTCAGGAAAGCATTCGCATGACCATCACCGCCAACTGGAGCTACCCGACCGCCATCAAGTTCGGGGCAGGGCGTATCAAGGAACTCGCCGACCATTGCAAGGCGGCCGGCATGAAGAAGCCGCTGCTCATCACCGACCGCGGGCTCGCGCCGATGGCGATCACGCAGAACGCGCTCGACGTCCTCGAGGCTGCCGGGCTCGGGCGGGCGATCTTCGCCGAGGTCGACCCGAACCCGAACGATGCCAACCTCGAGGCCGGGGTGAAGGCGTTCCGCGCGGGCGGCCATGACGGCGTCGTCGCCTTCGGCGGCGGCTCCGGCCTCGATCTCGGCAAGGCGGTTGCCTTCATGGTCGGTCAGACGCGGCCGGTCTGGGACTTCGAGGACGTCGGCGACTGGTGGACGCGTGCTTCCGTGGACGGCATCGCCCCGATCGTCGCCGTTCCGACGACGGCCGGCACCGGCTCCGAAGTCGGTCGCGCCTCGGTCATCACCAATTCCGAGACCCATACGAAGAAGGTGATCTTCCATCCGAAGTTCCTGCCGGCGGTGACGATCTGCGACCCGGAACTGACGGTCGGCATGCCGAAGGTGATCACGGCCGGCACCGGCATGGATGCGTTCGCCCATTGCCTGGAGGCCTATTGCTCGCCCTTCTACCATCCGATGAGCCAGGGGATCGCGCTGGAGGGCATGCGGCTGGTGAAGGAATACCTGCCGCGCGCCTACAAGGACGGAACCGACATCGAGGCGCGCGCCAACATGATGTCGGCGGCCGCCATGGGGGCGGTCGCCTTCCAGAAGGGGCTCGGCGCCATCCACTCGCTGTCGCATCCGGTGGGCGCCATCTACAACACCCACCACGGCATGACGAATGCGGTGGTCATGCCGCCGGTGCTCCGCTTCAACCGTCCGGTGATCGAGGACAGGATCGCCGCCGCCGCCGCCTATCTCGGCATTGCCGGCGGCTTCGACGGCTTCTACGACTACGTGCTGGAACTGCGCAGCGAACTTGGCGTGCCGGACAAGCTCGCAGCGCTCGGCGTCGGCACCGACCGGATCGACGATATGGCGGCGATGGCGATCGTTGACCCGACTGCCGGCGGCAATCCGGTGGAACTGACGCTGGACGCGGCAAAGACGCTGTTCGTCGAGTGCATCTGAAACGTATCGATTGCACATTTCCGTCCTCCAGAACCCGGCGCCCTTGCGCCGGGTTCTGTTGACGGCAGACCCACTCTTGCCGGGTTCTCCCCTTTCTTCCGCTCGTCCGTTCAGCAGCGCCGCGTCTGCAGCGCGAAAGAATCTCCTGCGCGCAAGGACTTGCGCACGCCGGATGCCGGCTCGGCGGCCGGCATCACGGTTCCTTCAGGTTGCCCGTTCGAGGAGGAGGGCACCTGGATTTCCAGATCCCGCCTGCGGCGGCGACATTTCCGCGGGGGGCTGTTGTCACCGGTCTGTCACAATTCGTAGCGTTCCGGCACGAATCGGAGTGATTCCTTAACGTTCTTCATGAAAGCTCGTGGCGGGCTGCATGTGGGATTTGGGAGGCCAATGGCAGTCATAGCAGTTGCAAATGCGAAGGGTGGATCCGGCAAGACGACGGCGGTGGCGCTGCTGGCGACGGAACTCGCCCGGTCGGGCGCGGAGGTGGTCGTTCTCGACTGCGATCCGCTCGGCCTCGCAGCGGACTGGGCGGGCCGGTGCGGCCCGGAAAGCGGCATCGCCGCCATTGCCGACATCACCGCCGGCACGCTCGCCGATCACTTGCGGCGGCTGAACAGGCCGGATCGCCATATCATCGCCGACCTCTCCGGCGCGCGGGACACGCTGATGGCGCTGGCGCTCGGGCTTTGCGACCTTGCGCTGATCCCGGTGCAGGGCAGCGCGCTCGATGCCCGGGGCGCCATCCAGGTGCTGGAACTGATCCAGTGCATCGAGGCGAATGCACGCGCGAACATCAACCGCGCCGTCGTGCTGTCGCGCGTCAATCCGCTGGTGGCGACGCGATCGCTGCGCACCGTGCGCGACCTGCTCCTCTTGCGCGGCATGGCGATGATCGAGACGCCCGTGGTCGAACGGGCGGCCTATCGCGCGATGTTCGAACGGCCGGGAACGCTCTATACGCTCGATGAGCGCCAGGTGCCCAATCTCGGCCGGGCACAGGCGAACATGCAGGCCTTTGCGCGTGACGTGATGGCGCGCATCGACCACGGCGGGCGCGATGCGCACGGCCCGTTTGCGTCCCTGTGCTACCAGCACGGCCTCGCGGCGGAAGAGCCGTGCGCGAACGACGACCGGCCGGTACGCCGGATCTTCCAAGGCAGCTGAACGGCTTTTCGCAGGGGCAGCGGACGGTTTGCCGGCACCGTGTCGAGGCCGTTTGCGGAGCCCGCGTTTGCAATTCGTTAACCATGTTCTGAAAGGTTGGTTAACAAGGCGCCATTCCCGCTTCGCGCCCGTCAAAGAGCGATGAGGGGCTCGTGCCGCCGATCATGAGGAATTTGAAATGCCAGTCATAACTTTCGCCAATGCCAAGGGCGGAGCGGGGAAGACCACCGCAGCGCTGATTCTTGCGACGGAGCTGGCGGCCCAGGGCCATCGCATCACCATTCTCGACGCCGATCCCCAGCGCTGGATCACCAGCTGGCACGAACTCTCCGGCGTCCAGCGCAACCTGTCGGTCATCTCCGAAGTCTCGATGGGGTCGCTGCAGTCGCATATCCGCGAGAACCGCGACCAGACGGATTATTTCATCATCGACCTGGCCGGCGCGCGCGATGCGCTGGTGGCGACCGCGATCGGACTTTCCGACCATGTGATGATCCCGATCCAGGGCTGTGCGATGGATGCGCGGGGCGGCGCACAGATCCTCGAACTCCTGCAGCAGCTCGACAAGCGCGCCGGCGTGCGCGTCGCCCATTCGGTCGTCCTGACCCGGATGAGTGCGGTGGTGACCACCCGCGCCATGGCGGCGATCAAGCAGCTCCTGTCCGAGCGCGGCGTCGCTGTTCTAGACACGCCGATCGCCGAGCGCGTCGCCTTCCGCGACATCTTCGATTGCGGCGGCACGCTGCGGACGATGGATCCGCAGCGTATCTCCAACCTCGACAAGGCGCGCGAGAACGCCCGGCTCTTTGCCGAAGAGGTCCTGCGCCTCGTGCCGGTCCGCCGCGGGGCGCTTGCGGCATGTCGCAGCGCGCTCGAGACCCGGGTCCGCGCGGCCTGACGGGCACTCTCCGGCCCGAGGTCCGCGTCTTCCGTCCTGCAAGCCTCCGCTGCGTGCGCACCGGAGGCATTGCACTTGTACGGCCGAACCGAGCGCAGGTCGGCCACGACGAAAGTCCAGCGTCCCGGCCCTGCCAAAACTGGCATTTCATAACCAAGCATTTACCACGTGTGGCGTTAGATGACGGCAGCCACTTCGAGGCGCGGGCATGCGGCCCGTTCCGGGCGCCATGACCGGCGCGATTGCTCACGAGGCTCCTCCCGGAGCGCTGCGGGGCCGTCCACGAAGATCGCCCACCTCCCGCAAACTGCCCCCAATGGCATGGAAATTCCGATGAGCGCTGCATCCCCGACCTCAAGCAACAACACCGATCTCGCCCGCCGTCTCGACTATCTCGGGATCGACGCCAGGGCCGTGAACAACCTGCGCTCCCTGAAGCCGCTGCTCGAGGGCGAACTCGCGCCGGCGCTGGATCGCTTCTACGGCGTGGTGCGCAACAGCCCGGAGGTCAATCATCTCTTCTCCAGCGACGCCCACATGGCCGGCGCGAAGAAGGCGCAGCTTGGCCACTGGGCCAACATCTGGAACGGCGACTTCGGTTCCGACTATGCCGACAAGGTGCTGACGATCGGAAAGGTCCACGCGCGGATCGGCCTGGAGCCACGCTGGTACATCGGCGGCTATGCGCTGATCGTCGAGCATCTGCTGGCGGCGGCCCTGAAGGAGATGTGGCCGAAGCCTGGCCTGTTCTCCCGATCCGAATACGGCGCAGACGAGGTGGCGCAGAAGCTCGCATGCCTGGTCAAGGCCGTCTTCCTCGACATGGACCTGTCGATCTCCGTCTACATGGACGCCTCCGAGACCAGCAAGCAGCAGGCTGTACAGGAGCGTGCGGTGGCGGCCGAGCGCGAGATCGTCGGCCGGAATTTCGGCGCGGCGCTGAAGCGGATCTCCGAAGGCGACCTGACCGTGCGGATCGACGGCGCGCTGCCGGAGGCCTACGAGACGCTGCGGCAGGACTTCAACCACGCCGTCTCCGCCCTGTCGCAGGCGATCGGCGGCATCCATTCGGGCGTGGGCTCGATCAATGTCAGCGTCCAGGAGATCGCGGCGGCTTCCGACGACCTCGCCAGACGCACCGAGCGGCAGGCGGCCAATCTCGAGGAGACCGCGGCCGCCGTCGAGGAGGTGACCACGACGGTGAGCCAGACGGCCAGGAGCGCCGACGACGCCAATGCGCTGGTGACGGCTGCGCGCGGAAATGCAGAGCGCAGCGGCGAGGTGGTCGCGCAGGCGATCGCCGCGATGGAGGATATCCAGCAGTCCTCGGCGAGCATCGCCAGCATCATCGAGGTCATCGACGAGATCGCCTTCCAGACCAACCTTCTGGCGCTGAACGCCGGCATCGAGGCGGCGCGGGCCGGCGAGGCCGGGCGGGGGTTTGCCGTCGTCGCCTCGGAGGTGCGCGCCCTGGCGCAGCGCTGTGCCGATGCGGCCAAGGACATCCAGAACCTGATCGCCAAGTCGCACGGACAGGTGGAAGGCGGGGTCCGCTCGGTCAACGAGGTTGCCCAGTCGCTCCGCCAGATCGTGGCGCAGGTGGTCGAGGTCAGCTCCGTCTTCGCGGCGATCCGCGCCAGCACGGCCGAGCAGGCGACGGGCCTGCAGGCGGTCAACCAGGCGATCGGCGCCATGGACCAGATCACCCAGCAGAACGCCTCGATGGTCGAGCAGGCCAATGCGGCCAGCCAGGCGCTCTCCAAGGATGCGGCGACCATCGCGGAGCGGCTAAGCGCGTTCCGCACCAGCGGGCAGGCGGCGGCCGCACCGGCCGCAGGCTACGTCCGCGCGGCCTGAGGGGCGGCGGGCTACAGCGCCTCGGCCCGTTCCTGTGCCGCCGACCGGCCGAGGAGCGCGAGGGCGAGGGCGGCGAGGGGCAGGCCGGCTGCGACGAGGAAGGTCGTGGTGAAGGCGCGGGCAACGGTCTCCGGAGCGGTTGCGGCGAGGTCTCCCGGCCCGACCGCAGTGGCGAACAGCGTCGCCATCACCGAGGCGCCGGTCATGAAGCCGAGGTTTCGCGACAGGCCGAGCAGTCCGGACAGCAGTCCGCGCTGCTCGTCGCGTGCCGCATTCATCACGGCGGTGTTGTTCGCCGCGAGGAACAGCTGGAATCCTGGCGTCAGCACGATCAGCGCGGCGACATAGCCCATGACGCCGAGGGTGCGGGGCAGGAGCGCCAGGCAGACAAGGCCGAGGGTCGTCTCGACGAGGCCGACGACCAGCACGGGGCGGGCGCCGAAGCGGTCCGTCAGACGCCCGGCGAAGATGCCGGAAAAAGCCGCCGTCACCGGACCTACCGCCATGACGAGGCCGACCAGCGCCTCGTTCAGGCCGAGGCCGAAGGACAGGAAGAACGGCCCCACCACCAGGGTTGCCATCATCACGGTCGCGGCCAGAAGGCTCATGGCCAGCGCCGTTCCGGTCGTCCGGTCGCGCAGGATCGACACCGGCACCAGCGGTGAGGCCGAGCGGGCCTCGACGATGACGAAGGACACAAGCGCAAGGGCGGCGCCGGTCAGAAGCAGGGACGCGCCGGCCGTCGCTCCCGCCTTTCCACCTGCCGTCGCGAGCGCATAAAGGGTCAGGGTCAGCGCCAGCAGGGCGGCGCCCGGCCAGTCCATCCGTCCGTCCGGCCTGCGCGTGGCGGGCATCTGCGGGATCGTGCGCGCGGCAAGGCCGAGCACCACGATGCCGGCCGTGGCCAGCGCCACGAAGGCCGCGCGCCAGCCGAAGCCGGAGACCAGCATGCCGCCCACGGACGGTCCGAGCGCGGTGCCGATCGCCGACATCGTGCCAAGCAGCCCCATCGCCGATCCGGTGCGCTCCCGCGGGACCGTCTCGCGGATGAGCGAGACCGGCAGCGCCATCAGGATGGCGCTGCCGATCCCCTGGGCGATCCGGCCGGCGATCAGGAGGTCGAGCGTGGGTGCCGCCGCGCACAGGACGGAGGCTGCGGCAAAGAGGGAGAGCCCCGCGAGCAGCACCCGGCGGTGACCGAGGAGATCGCCGAACCGCCCCGCCAGGACGATGGCGACCGTGGCTGCGACGAGATAGGCGAGGATGACCCAGCGGACGGCGGAGATGGGTGCGGAGAAGTCCCGCGCCAGGGCCGGAAGGGCGATGGTGGCGATGCTGATGCCGAGCGATGACAGCAGCATCGCCCCCGCAAGGGCCGTCAGTGCAGGCGGTGTCGCCTTCATTCGATTAATGGCTTTCATGGCAGTTCCTCTTGTTGGAGTTTCGAGTGGCTGCTACTCTGCCACTTCAAGTCAACTTGAGGTCAAGCATGAAACTTCTCGACATCGGCGTGCTCTCGGAAAGAAGCGGCGTGCCGCCCTCGACGCTGCGCTACTACGAGGAAATCGGGCTGATCGTCTCGCTCGGACGACACGGCTTGCGACGCCAATACGGGCCGGAGGCGCTGACCCAGCTGGCGCTGATATCGCTCGGCAAGACGGCGGGGTTCAGCCTGGACGAGATCAGGGGCGTGTTCGGCAGGGACGGGGTTGCCGAACTGCCCCGCGCGGCCCTCCATGCGCGGGCGGACAAGCTCGAGATCCAGATCCGCAAGCTGATGACGCTGAAGGACGCGCTGCGGCACGTGGCCGAGTGCCCGGCGGAAAGCCATATGGAATGCCCGAAATTCCGCAGGCTCCTGCGCGCGGCGTCCCATTCGCGCCAGCCGCAGCGCAGGTCTGCCGGCTTCCGCGCCGACCGGGCATAGAGTTCCGGGGCGTCGGGCGCCGGCGACGGCCTTCGCCGGCCCGGAAAACCTCCGGCGAGGAAACGGGCGCGCCGGCGTGCCGTTTCATGGCGGCCAGCCGGCCGATCAGTCGACGAATTCGACCGTGACGCCCTTCGAGGTCATCTTGGCGAGTTCGGTGGCGTCCCAGTTGGTCAGGCGGATGCAGCCGTGGCTCTGGGTCTTGCCGATCTTGGAGGGATCGGGGGTGCCGTGGATGCCGTAGGTGGGCTTCGACAGCGCGATCCAGATGGTGCCGACGGGGCCGTTCGGGCCGGGTTGCAGGGTCAGCACCCTGTCATTGGCGCCCTGCTGGAAATTGATCTTCGGATTGTAGGTATAGTTCGGATTGAAGGCGATCCGCTCCACCGTCACCGTGCCGGAGGGGGACGGAGTGTCGGACGAGCCGATGCTGGCCGGGTAGGCGGCGATCAGGGCGCCCATGTCGTCATAGGCAAGCACCTGCTTGCGGCCCTTGTCGGCGATGATGCGGGCGACCTTGCCCTTCTTCGGTTCGCCGACGTTGATCACCTTGATGATCGTGCCGGGAATGGTGAAGTCCACGCCCGGGTTCATCTCCTTCAGGTAGTTCTCGTCCATGTGGAAACGCTCGGCCAGCGCCTCGCTCGTGGACGTGTAAGAGAGCGCGGGGAGGGCTGCCTTGTGGGCGTAGTCGTCGGGGATCGACGCCACGTAGGGGCCCGCGGCATCGGCTGCGGTGATCTCGTAGGTGGTGAACGGCATGCCGCCGTTCAGGTGCAGCCGTTCGACGATCGAATCGGTATCGTTCGGATCGAGCGTCTCGCCGTTGGCGAGTTGCCAGGCCTCGATCGCCTTGGTCACGTTGGAGCCCTTCTTGCCGTCGATCACGCCGGGCGAGAAGCCCTCGCGGTCGAGGAAGACCTGCAGGGCCGTCACTTCGGCCGAGGATTTCTTGCCGATCGCGGTTGCCGGCGGAAACTGCGGGCCGGGCACGAATTCCTGCCCGTCCATCGGCGCCTCGGGCAGGGCGGCCATGTCGTCCATGCCAAAGCTCTGTCCATAACCCTGGGGAGGCTGTTCCGGATAGGCTTCGCCCGGCATCGGCTGGGGGAGGTCGGACCGGTCGACGGCGCCCGGCGCACGGTCGCGGTAGTCGGGCACGGCCCCCGTCGTCACGTCGTCGTCGAAGCCGCCCGGCGCGGGCGGGAAATAGTCCGGCGAGGTTTCCGGATAGCCCTCGACCTGCCGGTAGCGGTTGCGGCGCATGTCGCGCCGGTCGTAGCCGGAATAGTCGCGCTGGACCTGCATTTCGGTGGCGACCAGGTTTCCCCAGGCATCGATATAGATCCGGCGGCCCTGGCGGTCGCGGGCGGCACGCACGCTGCCGTCGGCAGGGATATAGTCGAGGAAATCGCCCTGCGGGGTCACCAGCACCGTCCGCCCGTCCCCGCCGCCTTGGAACGTCTGCGCGGCCGCCGGCGCGGCCGCCAGCAATGCCGTCAGGGTGAGCAGGGAAATACTTGTTTTCAAAACGGAATTCACGGGTTCAACCTGTCGTCAGCGCTAAGTTTCGGACGTGGCACTCAATTTCGACGTTAATATGGAAAATGTGAAACGATGGTTAAAGGATCGCTAACCGCCACCTCTCGCGTTCTCCACGGCCGGCCTGCGAGGTCCCGCCCGCCGCGCCGGTCGACAGCATAACGCCCGGGGATTTCTCCGGTTCCGCAGCCTTTGCAAGCAGTTACCCGGCTCACGCCGTGCGGGACCGGCCGCCGAAACCGGTATCGGAATCTTCGGGCCTCGGTTAGCATCGCACGAAAGACGATTCCCGGAGAAGACATGACCCTCGCCCTGACCGCCGAGAACGGAGCGCACAGCTTCGACATCGCGCTTGATTCGCAGTCCGCGCTCGATCTCAGAGACGCGATCTTTTTCGGCATAAACCTGGCGCCGGGCACGGCGATCCCCTCGGATGGCGACCCGCGCATCGACCGGGCGCTGCCGGGCTTCATGTTCACCTGCGGACCGGACCATATCCGCCACCCGGAGCCGGTGGAGGGCGGGGCTGCGGGACAGCGCTATCCGCTGCATGGCTCGCTCTCTTCCCATCCCGCGACCGACATCCTCTACGAAGAGGACGATGGCGAGGTCGTCTGCTCGGCGCGCATCCCGGTGTCTCTCGCGAACGGGGAGAGCGCGGAGATGAAGCGGCACTGGCGGGCCGACCGCAAGACCGGCCACATCACGCTCGACGACGTCGTGACCAATACCGGCGCGCGCGCCTGGCCGCCGGTTGCGATGTACCACATCAATTTCAACACGCGGCTGTTCGACGCGGGCACGCGGCTGACCGGCGCGATGATCGAGGGCGGCAGCCTGCCCTGGCGCTTCGGCGAGGGCGACATGACGATCTTCTGCGTTCCCGCGAAGGAGACATCGCAGCACGGCTGGGCGGACGTCGCGATCGGCCCGATCGCGGCACTCGGCGGGCGCACCCTGCATGTGCGCTTTCGCACCGATACGCTTTCGCACCTGCAGGTCTGGCGCAACCAGTCGCCCGGTTGTCATGTGCTCGGGATCGAGCCGGTCTCGCACCGGCTGGCCGGCCGGGCGGACCTGATCGCGTCCGGCGAGATGACGGAATTCGCGCCCGGCGAAGCGGTCAGCTACGGCCTGTCCTTCGAGCTCAGGTAGCGGGCCCGTCACGCCGCTGCCGCCTTCTGTCGTATTGCCCGGCGATTGACGCCCGGCACCGCGCGGCCTACACCGGAGCCGGCAATTTTTTCCGAAGGGTTCGCGTCATGGATATCCGCCCGATCAACGACGAATACTCGGTCTCCGGCCAGATCGCAGTCGACGAACTGGACGAGATCAAGGCGATGGGGTTCAAGTCGATCGTCTGCCACCGGCCGGACCACGAGAGCCCGGACCAGCCGGAGTTCGCCGCGATCGCGGCGCGTGCAAAGGAACTCGGGCTGGAGATCCGGCACATCCCGGTCGGCCCGATGGGCGTCACCGCCGATGCCGTCACCGCCATGGTCGATGCGCTCGACGAACTGTCGCGGCCGATGCTCGGCTACTGCCGCTCGGGCGCCCGCTCGACCAACATCTACGGCCAGACCCAGCACCTGCGGGGATGAGCTTCGACAGGCCGAACATTGCGCCGCGCCATCGCCGCGGCCGTCATGCCTGGTCCTGAGCCGGGCATCCGACCACGCCACCGCCATATCAACGTCCCGATCCGGCGGCTGACGGCTGTCGGGCTGTGCCCGGCAGCCGCGACGTCTATCCCCGCCCATTGCCATCCCGGATCTGCGACAGCGTGCGTGCGGGCGTGATTGCCTCCGGGTCGAGCCTGACCTCGATGATCGCGGGCTTGCCGCTTGCGCGGGCGCGCAGGTAGGCGGGGGCGAATTCTTCGGTCCTCGATACCGTCTCGCCATGGCCGCCATAGGAGGCCGCAAGGGCCGCGAAGTCCGGATTGGTCAGCCCGGTGGCGCTGACGCGGCCGGGATATTCGCGTTCCTGGTGCATGCGGATCGTGCCGTACATGCCGTTGTTGACGACGATCGCGATGATCGGCAGGCCGTAGCGGACTGCCGTTGCGAATTCCTGGCCATGCATGAGGAAGCAGCCGTCGCCGGCAAAGCAGACCACCTCCCGCTCCGGAAAGAGCTGCTTGGCGGCCACGGCCGCCGGCAGGCCGTAGCCCATCGAGCCGGAAGTGGGGGCAGCCTGCGTGGCGAAGCGGCGGAAGCGGTGGAAGCGGTGCAGCCAGGTGGCATAGTTGCCGGCGCCGTTGGTGAAGATCGCGTCCTGCGGGACGTTCTCCTCGATCCAGGCCATGATCGGACCCATGTGGACGTCGCCGGGACCGGCGGCGGGCGGCGTCGACCAGGCCCGGTAGGCGGCGTGCATCGTCTTCGTCCGGTCCGCCCAACGGGGCGGGGCGGCGGGCGAAAGCCCGGCCAGCGCATCGACGAAATCCGCCGGGCTGGCGCAGATCGCGAGATCGGGGCGATAGACGCGGCCGAGTTCGGACGGGTCGGGATGGACGTGGACGAAGGTCTGCTGCGGGTAGGGGTTGTCGACCAGCGTATAGCCGGAAGACGGCATCTCGGAATAGCGGCCGCCTAGCATGAGCACGAGATCGGCGCCGCGGATTTCCCTGGACAGCGCCGGATTGATGCCGATGCCGGAATCGCCGGCATAGTTCGGATGCAGGTGATCGAACAGCATCTGCCGCCGGAACGAGCAGGCGACGGGCAGTGACCAGCGCTCCGCGAAGGCCGCGATGCCTGAGACGCTCTCCTCGTCCCAGCGCGTGCCGCCGAGGATGACGATCGGCCGCTCGGCCTTTTCCAGCAACGCCGCCAGGCGGGCGACCTGCGCCGGGCCCGGATGGGCCTCTACGGGAACGTAGGGTTTTGCCGCCACCGCCTCGACCGTGTCGGTCAGCATGTCCTCCGGCAGCGCCAGCACGACCGGGCCCGGCCGCCCGGACGTCGCCACCGCGAAGGCGCGGGTGACGAACTCGGGAATGCGCCTAGCATCGTCGATCTCGGCCACCCACTTGGCGACCTCGGTGAAGGCGCGGCGGTACTCGATCTCCTGGAAGGCCTCGCGCTCGCGCGCCTCGCGCTGGACCTGGCCGATGAACAAGATCATCGGGATCGAATCCTGCCGGGCGATATGCAGGCCGGCCGAGGCGTTGGTGGCGCCCGGGCCGCGGGTAACCATGCAGATGCCCGGCTCGCCGGTCAGCCGGCCCCAGCAGTCGGCCATCATCGCCGCTCCGCCTTCCTGGCGGCAGACGAGCACGTCGATGTCGGTGTCGTGCAGCGCATCGAGCACCGCAAGGTAGCTCTCGCCGGGAACGCAGGCGACGCGCTTCACGCCATTGGCGACGAGCGCGTCGACGATCAGTTGTCCGCCGGTCCTGCCTTCTTGCGGGGCAGGCCCTGCCTCTTGCTGCGTCATGCGGATTTCCTTTCTGCTTCGATGCTTTCCAGCTCTGCCAGGATCTCGTTCGTGTGTTCACCAAGCCGCGGGCTCGGATGCTCGTAGACCAGCGGCGTCTCGGAGAAGACGATCGGCGTGCGCACGCCGGGGATCCGGTTGCCGTCGCGGTCGGCAAGGTCGAGACGCAGGCCGCGGGCCTTGACCTGCGGGTCGTCGAAGGTCTCGGCAATCGAATTGATCGGCCCGGCGGGCACGCCGTTCTCCTCGCAGGCCGCCAGAAGTGCTGCCTTGCCCCACTGCCGGCTGCGCTCCAGGATCAGCGGGCGCAAAGCATCGCGGTGCCTGACGCGCGAGCGGTTGGTGGCGAAGCGCTCGTCGGTGGCAGGCCCGTCGAGGCCGAGAATGGCGCAGAGGCGCTGGAACTGGCCGTCATTGCCGACGGCGAGGATCATGTACCCGTCCGCCGTCTCGATCACCTCGTAGGGGGTGATGTTGGGATGGGCGTTGCCGAGCCGGGTGGGGGCTGTGCCGGAGACGAGATAGTTCATGTTCTGGTTGGCCATGACCGCGGACTGGACGTCCAGCAGCGCCATGTCGATCTGCTGGCCCTTGCCGGTGCGCAGCGCATGGATGAGGGCCGCCTGGATCGCGGTCACGGCATAGATGCCGGTGAAGATGTCGGCAATGGCGACACCCGCCTTCATCGGCTCGCCATCGGCAGCACCGGTCACCGACATGAAGCCGGACATGCCCTGGACGATGTAGTCGTAGCCGGCGCGGGCGGCATAGGGGCCGTCCTGGCCGAAACCGGTGATGGAGCAATAGACGAGTTTGGGATTGTCGGCTGCGAGGCTCTCATAGTCGAGGCCGTATTTCTTCAGCCCGCCGACCTTGAAGTTCTCGATGACGATATCGGCCGTGCGCACCAGCCGCCGGACGATCGAAAGGCCTTCCTCGGAACGGAAATCGGCGGTGATCGAGCGCTTGTTGCGGTTGGTCGAATGATAATAGGCGGCCGAGAGGTTCTCGCCATCACTGCCGGTGACGAAGGGCGGGCCCCAGGCGCGGGTGTCGTCGCCGCCGTCGGGGTTTTCGACCTTGATCACGTCGGCGCCGAGATCGGCCAGCATCTGGCCGGCCCAGGGACCGGCGAGGACGCGCGCAAGCTCGATGACGCGGATGCCGGAAAGCGGCAGGTTCTTCTCGTCCATCGGTATCCTCCTTGCCGTCGCCGCCGTCCTTTTCGGATTCTGGGTTGCGACGCAGGACGTCTGGATATCAAAAAGGCCGGCGCGGAGATAGCACCAAGGCCGCATGGGTTGATGAGCCTTGGGACTTACCCCCTTGACCTTGCGCAATTCCGGCGGCTCCGCGGCCGCCCGGCCCGGGATCAGGCGAGCGGCGGCAGCGGGGGAAGCGTGGCGCGCCTGCGCAGCTTGTGCTCGCGCCAGATCACGTAGAGGCCGGAGCCGATGATGATCGAGATGCCGAGCCATTTCAGCGGATCGGGCAGGTCGCCGAACACCCACCAGCCGAGTGCCGTGGCCGAGACGATCTCGAGATATTGCAGCGGCGCCAACACGGAGGCCGGCGCATTGCGGTAGGCATAGGCGCCGAAGATGCCGGAAATGGTCGCGGCGATGCCGGCGCCGACGATGTAGAACGCCGCATCGCCCTGCGGCAGGACGGGCGTGAAGGCGGGCCAGCCGAGCGAGCCGCCGACGAGAAGGGCGAGGCCGGCGAAGCCCGCGCCCCACAGGCCGGTGTGAAGCTGCATGGACCAGGGATCCTCGCTCTGCGCGGCGAGCCGGGTGATGAGCAGATAGACCGCCAGCGCGAAGGCTGAGACAATCGGCAACAGCGCGACGAGACCCACTTCCTGCAGGCTCGGCTGGATGACGAGCAGCGCGCCGAGGAAGCCCACGGCGCAGGCGGTATAGCGCCGCCAGCCGATCGTCTCCTTCAGGAAGATCGCGCCGAGGATCGTCAGGATGATCGGCTCGACGAAGAAGATCGCTAGCGCATCGGCAACCTCCATGACGGCAAGTGCCGTGACGAAGCTGATCATGACGATCGCCGTCATTAGGCCGCGCACCGCATGCAGCGCCACCTTCCGGCGGGTGAGGTCGAACAGCGTGCCGCGCCAGAGCACGATCGGTACCAGGGTCAGCGTCTGGAACAGGAAGCGGCAGAGCGTGATCACCGTGGCGGGGACGTCGACCACCGCCAGCTTGGAGAAGATGTCGATCACCGGCGCGATCAGCACGGAGACGACCATCAGCGCCAGGCCGATGCCGACTTCGTTGCGGGGGGCGATTTTCGGCGATGCCGGATGGGTGGTCATGTCTTCTTTACCGGTTCTGGCGCGCGACCCTCTGGCACCAGCGGCAGAAGTCCTCGAGGGGACCTTCGCGCAGGTCCTGCCGCTCCAGCAGGGTTTCATGGCGCAGACCGCGATAGACGACGCCGGTCACGTCGGCAAGGCCTCTCTTCTTCAGCCGCCTGGCCATCCAGGCGACGGCGCGGCCGAAATCCGTCGCCGGGTCCTCGTCGCCGCCGACGAGATGGACGGGCAGGGCGCGGGGCAGGCGGTCGATGCGCGTCGGCGATGCGGCCTCGTAGGTCATGGCGAAGATGTCGCGCCAGAGCGAGACGCTGGCGTCGAAGCCGCAAAGCGGGTCGGCGACGTAGCGCGCCACCTCGGCCTCGTCATGCGACAACCAGTCGAAGTCCGTCCGCCGGTCCGGGATCGTCTTCGCCCAGGCGCCGAAGGTGAGTTGCGGCAGCAGCGCGCTCGGCACGTCGGACCCCTTCAGCATGCGCTCGGCGCGCAGGATCGCCTGTGCGGCGCGGCCGGCCAGCCCGGGGGCGAGGTTGGAATTCCAGACCGCCAGCGCATCGATCTTGCCGGGGTGGGCCTCGGCGAAGGACAGCGCGAGGAGCCCGCCCATGGAATGGCCGAACTGGATGACCGGCAGGCCGGGGTGGCGGCCGGCGGCCATCTGGCGAACGGCCAGCATGTCTTCCACCGCGATCCGGTGGCCGTCGCGCGTGGCGAAGCGGCCAAGCGGCGCGTCGGGCGCGGTCGTCCGGCCATGGCCGCGATGGTCGTGGGCATAGACGTGGAAGCCTGCCGCCGCGAGGTGTCCGGCGAAGGCGCCGTATCGCCCGGAATGCTCGGCCAGGCCGTGGCTGACCAGCACGATGCCCAGGGGCGCGACGGAGGCTGTCGCGTGGCGCAGGGCGAGGCGGGCGCCGGTCGGGCTCTGGAGCGGCGGCATCTCGGAAAACATCGTGGGCGGGTCTCCGGCGGATCGGGCGTCGATGGCCATGAAATCGATTTCTCTTGGAATAGCAATCACATCGCCGGGGGAGATCATCCAGCAAGGGACAGTCGGAAAAGTCTGCAAAATTCCAGGTTGCATTTTTCGCGCTTATGTTGATTAATGTTTCTGTTTTGTTCTTGTTGGAGTGTCGCCATGATGTCGAGACTTGCATGCCATCTCGCCGCCTTCGCGCTTGTCGTTGGAGCCTTCGTATCGCCGGCGCTTGCCGTGACGCTCCCGGAGCAGCCTGCGAGCGAGACCAGCGGGGACGGGACGACGCGCCATGTCCTGGCGCTGACGTGGCAGCCGGGATTCTGCCTCACCCGGCCCGCACTTGCCGAATGCGCTCCGGAAGGGCGCGGAGCGGCGCCGGGCGGGCTGACCCTGCACGGGCTGTGGCAGGTGCGCAAGAGCTACTGCGGCATCGATGCGGAGCTGAAGCGACGCGACCGTTCCGGGCGATGGAGCGACCTGCCGGAACTCGTCCTGGCCGAGCGGACGGCGAAGCGGCTGTCCATGGCCATGCCCGGTACGGCCTCTGGCCTTGACCGCCACCAGTGGCTGATGAACGGCACCTGCCATGCCGCCACCGCGGAGGACTATTATGGCCGCTCGCTCGACTTTCTGGACACGGTCAACGGGTCGGCCGTCGGTGCGTTCTTCGCGGCGCATGCGGGCGAGACGGTGACGATGGCCGACGTCGCCGCCGCCTTTGACAGCGCCTTCGGCAGGGGTGCGGGCGAGCGGATCCGCCTGCGATGCCGGACCGTCGACGGCCAGGCCGTGGTGACCGGGCTGACGATCGGGCTCTCGGCGGCGGACGGCGACCTGCGATCGCTGATCCAGGGCGCTTCGGTCACGACGTCGGAGTGCGGCGCGGGCCTGCTGGCCCCGGCCGATGACCGATGAACCGAAGGTCGGGTGGCGGGAGACACCCGCCGGGGCTTCCCGGCGGTCGTTCCTGGCGACGTGGCCCGTTCCGGCGCCGTGCTGCCGTAGGTATGGCCCGGCCGGTTGCGTTCGGCAAGGCGGATGGCCGGTCCGGCAAAGACGGGCAAATCGGCTCGCAGGCGCGGTCGCCGCATTGCCGCTGGCGGGGAATTCGCCTACATAGCGGGCAAATTTCTTCCGATGCGGAGTACACGCGGTATGGCACGTCAGTTCATCTATCACATGTCGGGGCTCAACAAGGCCTATGGCAACAAGAAGATCCTCGAAAACATCCACCTGTCCTTCTATCCGGACGCCAAGATCGGCATCCTCGGTCCGAACGGCGCCGGCAAGTCGACCGTGCTGAAGATCATGGCCGGCCTGGACAAGGAGTGGACGGGCGAGGCCTGGCTCGCCGACGGTGCGAGCCTCGGCTACCTGCCGCAGGAGCCGCAGCTCGACGCGTCGAAGACCGTCATGGAGAACGTGATGGAAGGGGTGGCCGACAAGAAGGCGATCCTCGACCGCTACAACGAACTGATGATGAACTATTCGGACGAGACGGCCGAAGAGGGCGCCAAGCTGCAGGACATTATCGACAGCCAGAACCTCTGGGACCTCGAGAGCCAGGTGGAGATGGCGATGGACGCGCTGCGCTGCCCGCCGGGCGACGCGGCAGTAGACAACCTCTCGGGCGGCGAGAAGCGCCGCGTCGCGCTCTGCCAGCTTCTGCTGCGCCAGCCCGACCTCCTGCTCCTCGACGAGCCGACCAACCATCTCGACGCCGAGACGATCGCCTGGCTGGAAAAGCACCTGCGCGAATATCCGGGCGCCATCCTGATGGTCACCCACGACCGCTACTTCCTCGACAACGTCACCGGCTGGATCCTCGAGCTCGACCGCGGCCGCGGCATCCCCTACGAGGGCAACTATTCCGCCTATCTGCAGGCCAAGGCCAAGCGCATGGCGCAGGAGGAGCGCGAGGAGGGCGCCCGCCAGAAGGCCCTGTCGCGCGAACAGGAATGGATCGCGTCCTCGCCGAAGGCCCGCCAGGCCAAGTCGAAGGCGCGTATCCGCGCCTATGACGAACTGGTGGCAGCCGCCGAGAACCGTCGTCCCGGCGAGGCGCAGATCATCATCCCGGTCGGCGAGCGCCTCGGCCAAGTGGTCATCGAGGCGGAGAACCTGACGAAGTCCTATGGCGACCGGGTGCTGTTCGAGAACCTCACCTTCAAGCTGCCGCCGGGCGGGATCGTCGGCGTCATCGGCCCGAACGGCGCCGGCAAGTCGACGCTGTTCAAGCTGATCACCGGGCAGGAGACGCCGGACAGCGGCGACATCCGCGTCGGCGAGACGGTCGATCTCGGCTATGTCGACCAGAGCCGCGATTCACTCGCCGGCGACAAGACCGTGTGGGAGGAGATCTCCGGCGGCAACGACGTGATCAAGCTCGGCAAGTACGAGATGAATTCGCGCGCCTATTGCGGCGCCTTCAACTTCAAGGGCGGCGACCAGCAGCAGAAGGTCGGCACGCTGTCCGGCGGCCAGCGCAACCGCGTGCACCTCGCCAAGATGCTGAAGGCCGGCGGCAACGTCATCCTGCTCGACGAACCGACCAACGACCTCGACACCGAGACGCTGGGCGCGCTCGAGGACGCGCTGGAAAACTTCGCCGGCTGCGCGGTCATCATCAGCCACGACCGCATGTTCCTCGACCGGCTGGCAACCCATATCCTCGCCTTCGAGGGCGACAGCCGGGTCGAATGGTTCGAGGGCAACTTCGAGGACTACGAACAGGACAAGATCCGCCGCCTCGGTCCGGAGTCGGTCAATCCGAAGCGCGTCACCTACAAGCGCCTGACGCGCTGACGCGCCGTCCTCACCGCCATTCGTCGGGCGCAGCATGCAGGCCGCATGCTGCGCCCGATGTGTTTTCGGACGAAGGTTTCCGGAGGCGATCGTCGCGGAATTGGCCCCGTGCAAAGATTACGGCTTGCGCTCTTCTAAATCATGACATAAACATATCTTTATATCTTGATTGGCGCGGGTGGGCATGTGACGAAACTGGGCTTGGACGACATTGTAGAGGTTCTGAAGACCGCTGGCGAATCGACCCGGCTGAGGCTGCTGGCGCTGCTTTCCCGCGGCGACCTGACCGTGACCGACCTGACCGATATTCTCGGTCAGTCGCAGCCGCGCATTTCGCGCCACCTGAAGCTTCTCGCCGAGGCAGCGCTGATCGAGCGCTACCAGGAGGGCGCCTGGGCCTACTTCCGGCTCGCCCACGACGGCGCCGCGGTCGCGCTGGCGCGGCTGCTGCTGGAGCGGACCGATGCGGCCGATCCCGTCTTCAAGCGCGACGCCGAGCGACTGGACGTGCTGAAGCGGGCGCGGGCGGAGAAGGCGCAGGCCTATTTCAGCCGCAATGCCGCCGAATGGGACGAACTGCGCCGGCTGCATGTCAGCGAGGCGGAGGTGGAGGCGGCCCTGCTCGAGCTCATCGGCGAGGAGCCGGTCGAGGCGTTTCTCGATCTCGGCACCGGCACCGGCCGCATCCTGCAGCTTTTCGAGGGCCTGTACCGGCGCGGCGTTGGCGTCGACGCCAGCCGCGACATGCTGGCGGTGGCGCGTGCCAACCTCGACCGTGCCGGCATCACCAAGGCCTCCATCCGCCATGGCGACATCTTCAACCTGCCGCTCGAGCGCGACGAGTTCGACGTGGTGACGATCCATCAGGTGCTGCATTTCCTCGACGAGCCGAGCTCGGCGATCGCGGAGGCCGCGCGCATGCTGAAGCCGGCCGGCCGGCTGGTCATCATCGACCTTGCGCCGCACGGGCTGGAGCACCTGCGCGACGAGCACGCCCATCTGCGCCTGGGCTTCTCGCACCAGCAGATGCAGGAGTGGCTGGAGCAGGCCGGACTGTCGCCGGAACAAGCTATCGACCTGAGGCCTGCGGGCGCCGGGCCCGATGCGCTGACGGTGACGATCTGGCTGGCACGGGACCAGCGCGTCGCGGCGGACCATGCCGAACCCCTCATCGCCATCGGCCGGAGACACTGACATGACGATCGCCACGAACGCCGCTTCCAGGACCCCTGTCCCCAGCAACGGCGGCCGCAGCAGGGCCCCTAAGCTCTCCTTCGAATTCTTCCCGCCCAGGAGCGACGAGGCCGAGAAGCAGCTCGGCGAGACGATCGCGGAACTGGCCGCCTATGCGCCGGAATTCGTCTCCGTCACCTATGGCGCCGGCGGCTCCACCCGCGGGCCGACGCTTTCCACCGTGTCGCGGATCCTGCGCGAGACCGCGCTTCCGGCCGGAGCACACCTGACCTGCGTCGGCGCCACGAAGGCCGAGGTCGCAGCTGTGGTCGAGGAGTTCCGGGCGGTGGGCGTCCGCCATTTCGTGGCCCTGCGCGGGGATCCCGCCGGTGGCATCGGCGCCGCCTACGTGCCGTCGCCGGGCGGCTATGCCAACGCCGCCGAACTGGTCGCGGGCCTGAAGACGATCGCCGACTTCGAGATCTCCGTGTCGGCCTATCCGGAGAAGCATCCCGAAAGCCGCGACGTCGCAGCCGATATCGACATGCTCAAGCGCAAGGTCGACGCCGGCGCTGCGCGCGCCCTGACCCAGTTCTTCTTCGACAACGATCACTATGCCCGCTATCTCGACCGCGTGCGCGCGGCCGGCATCGAGATCCCGGTCGTGCCCGGCATCCTGCCGGTCCACAATCTCGCCCAGGTACAGAGGTTCGCCGGGCTCTGCGGGGCAAGCGTGCCGCAATGGCTGGCCGATCGCCTCGATCCGCTCGCCGATCGTCCCGAGGAGCGGGCCAAGGTGGCGATCGAACTTGCCGCGCGGCAGGTGGACGGCCTGATCGCGCTCGGCGTCGAGGAGTTTCACTTCTACACGATGAACCGCTCCGCGCTGGTGTCGGCAGTCCTCGACAGCACCGGCTTCGAACGCGGCGACGCCGTCAAGCGGGTGAGGGCGGAAGGCGCGGCAGCCTGAGCGCACCTGTCGCCGGCGCCGGTCATGACCGGCAACGAAAAAACGCATGGCACTGTGGGCCATGCGTTTTCCAGAAATAGTCTCTGCGTTTTTTGGTCCTTGAGGACTACGCTGCCGTCAGATGAAAATCATGCTGGCGACGAAGAGGAACGCGGCACTGATCATCAGAACATTCAGGGAATGTGTGATACCCATCGGCTGACCTCCCTTGCGTTGCGGGCCGATAATAGGTCCGAAAAATCCGTTTTGAAAAGTTGTTTGTGTGTTGCATTGCGGCATCACTGGATCTGCCGTCGGTTTTCCACAATTCTAAACAGCTGATCTTAAAAGCTATTTTGGCCTGCGCAGGCCTTCACGAAATCTTCACCTCGGTTAACGGCGGTGATCACGATTTCGTAGCAAAGAACGGTTCCGGGGCAGAATCAGTTCCATTCCGGCACGGTCGCTATGCCTTCGCCCACCGCAGCAGCCGTCCATCGAGGATGACGAGGCCGAGCAAGACGAGCAGCATGCCGGCGGCGACCGGCAGCGAGATGCTTTCGCCGAGGAAAACGACGCCCGCGAGGATGGCACTCGGCGGCACGAGCAAGGTGACGAGAGAGGTGTTGGTCGCGCCGGCGGCCGCCATGATGCGGAAGAACAGGATATAGGCGTAGGCGGTGGACAGGAGCGCCAGCGCCAGGACGGCGAGCACCACGCCGAAAGGCGGCATCGGCAGCGACCAGGGCTGGTCGACGATCGCAGCCAGCGGCAGGAGCACGACGGAGGAGGCGGTGAGCTGACCCGTCGCCGTCACCGGCGGGGCGACGCCGCGGAAGCGCTTCCCATAGGTGGCGGAGAGCCCGTAGCTGGCGGCGGCTGCGACCGGCAGGAGCAGGGCCCAGAGCGGCGGTCCGTCGGTGCCGCCGGCAAAGGGCGCGAGCGCGCGCGGTCCGACCAGGACGGCGGTGCCGAGCAGGCCGACCAGGCAGCCGGCCATCTTCGCCGTCGTCATCTTCTCGTCCTCGGTCAGCCGGTTGGCGATCAGGACCGTGAAGATGGGCGTCGTGGCGTTCAGGATTGCCGCCAGCCCGGCGCCGATCTCCGTCTGCCCAGTGAAGATCAGGATGTGGGGAATGACATTGTTCAGGAGCCCCATGGCGAGGAACTCCCGCCAGCGCAGCCGCAACGTCTTATAGAGCCCGTGCCGGCCGCGCAGGTAGAGGTGAAGGGCGAGTGCTGCGATCGCGACGCGCAGCAGTACGAGGGTGACGGGCGGGATATGCTGGACGGCGATGCGGGCGAAGAAGAACGATCCGCCCCAGATCAGCCCGAGAAACACCAGCATGGCCCAGGTCCTTGCCGTCATCGTCTGCGGCTGCACTGTTGCCATCTCGTTCATGGTGTCTCTCCTCGCTCAAAGGCTCCGGCTCTGGAGCCGCGGCATAGGGCACCGCGCGGGCTCGGCCCACCCGATTCGCATCGTCGCCGGGCAAGGACGACGATGCAATCTCGATTTGTGGCGCTGGATCAGGGATCGGGGCGACGGGAGGTCGATGGGCGCCGGGACAGTGCGGTGTCGAGCGACGGGAATCCCGCATCCGGTCGCATCGGCGGATGCGGCAGCGCCCCGGTGAAGCGGGAGGCGCTGCAGGAAAGGCAAGAGGCATTGCCGGCCTTGCCGGGACCGGAGCGGGAAGGCCGCTCCGGCCGGGGGCGGTTCAGAGCGCGCCGAGCAGGGCCGGGGTGGCCCAGCCGTCGGCCGGCAGGCCGAGGCGGAGCTGTTCCTTCTGGATCGCCGCCCGCGTGCCCGAGCCGAGAATGCCGTCGATCTTGCCGACGTCGTGGCCCAGTTCGGCAAGCCGCGTCTGCAACGCCTTCATGCCGCCGTCGTCGAGACCCGCTTCCGGCTCGCCCTTCTGATAGGGCGGGGCGCCGGCGAGGCGGGTGGCGAAATAGGCGGCCGAGGTCGTGTAGATGAACGACTGGTTCCATTCCAGGTAGATGTTGAAGTTCGGATAGGTGATGAAGGCCGGGCCCTTGCGGCCCTGCGGCAGCACCAGCGAGGCGGCGAGGCCGGAGAATTCGGTGTTGCCGTCGCGCGGCGTGACGCCGAGGGCGAACCAGTCGCCGGCGGTCATGCCCGACTGCAGGCCGGTCCTCTCGAAGGGCAGGACCTCGGGCACCGAGACTTCCTGGATCCACGGCTGGCCCTTGGTGAAGCCGAGGTGCTGGATGAACTTCGCAGCCGTCAGGATCGCATCCGGGGCGCTGCTCTTGACGTTGACGTGGCCGTCGCCGTCGCCATCGACGCCGAAGGCGATGATGTCCCTCGGCAGCATCTGCACCTGGCCAATCTCGCCGGCCCAGGCGCCGGTCGTCGTCGCCGGGTCGAGATCGCCGTGCTGGACCATCTGGATCGCCGCGATCAGTTGCGGGCGGAACAGTTCCGGGCGGCGGCAGTCATGGGAGAGGGTGACGAGCGCGTTGCGCGTGTTGAAGTCGCCCTGGACGGCGCCGAAGTCCGTCTCCATCGCCCAGAATGCGGCGATGACGGCGCCGGGCACGCCGAACTCCTGCTCGGCCCGCTGGAAGACGTTCGAGAGTTCCTGCAGCTTCCTTCGGCCGATATCGAGACGTGACTGGCTGACGGTCCGCTTCGAGAATTCGAGGAAGGTCTGGCGGAAGACGCCCTGGGCGCGGTCGCGCGAGAGCACCTTCGGGTCGATCGCAGCACCCGCAAGGGCCGTGTCGATGGCGTCGCCCGGGATCTGGTTGGCCGCCGCCTCCGCCCGCACGCCGTCGAGGAAGGCCGGGAGATCGCCGCCGCAGGCGACGGCCGGTGCGTTTGCCTGTGCGGGGGACTGGGCCGGAGCCTGTTGGGCGAGCGCCGTGCCTGAGAGGAAAAGCGCCGCCAGGGCGCCAATCGGCAGGAATCGCGGTTGCATATGCGGGGATCCTTTCATTCGGTTGCCCCCGCTTCTCAAATTAATGTGACAGAAGCAAGAAGCAAAAATGCCGTGCCCGCGCCGGTCGCATCACTCTGCCGTGAGCGGGGCGGGATGCCTCGTCAATCCCGCTTCCCGCGGCCCTCAGCGCGAGACCTGCGCCACCCAGCTCTTCCAGTTCTGGTGCGAGCCGGCAAAGACGTTGATGTCGGTGTCGCCCTTGATGCCGGGCACGATGCCGGTGCTGGTGTACTGCCAGAAATGCCATTTGCGGCCATAGACGTTTTCGGGGTGATCGGCGACGGCGCGCAGCCACAGCGGATACTTGCCGAAGGCGCCGACCATGTTCTCGCGGTGGAAATCGACGGTCGTGTAGATGATCGGCCGCTTGCCGTAATGCGCCTCCAGCCGGTCGAGGAAGCGCTGCAGCAGGGCGCGGACCTCCGCCGGCGGCGGGCGCTTGCGGCAGGTAGGCGACAGCGGGTTCCATTCGGCGTCGAGCACCGGCGGCAGCTGTACTGCGGCCTTGGGCACGTTGCGGATGAACCAGTCGGCCTGTTCGTCCGGCGTCGAGCAGAAATAGTAGAAATGATAGGGCGCATGCGCGATGCCGGCGGCGCGGGCGCCGCGCCAGTAGGCGTCGAAGGCCCCGTCGATCCGGTCCTTGCCTTCGGTCGCCTTGATGAAGACGAAGGAGACCCCCGACGCCTTCACCGTCGGCCAGTCGATGTCGCCGTTCCACTTGGAGACGTCGATGCCATGGACCTCGTGATGATGCGGGGTGCGGTAGCCGAAATCCTGCGGATCGCTGTCCTTGAAGCGCGGCTTGATCGGCGCCGTCGAGACGAAGTCGTAGTCGGTCGTGGAGCACGATGCCGCGAGAAGGGCAAGGGGCAGGAGAGCCAGAAGAAGCCGACGCATGGGTGTCCCGGGTTTGGCGCGTCCCCCTCGGACGCGGCGCAGAAGATGCGCGGCGATACTGCCTCACCGGCAGGGCTCGGTAAAGGGCGGAACGGCACTTGCGCCGCGCATCGGCGATGCCCGGCGCAAGTGCGAGCCCTGCCTGTCCGGCATTTCAAGGCCGGGCAGGCGTCCGGGTCAGAACTTCCAGCCGACGCCCAGCATCACGTCGCTGCTCTTCAGGTCGGTGTTCACGCCCATCAGGTCGGCATCGCCGTAGTCGGTGTAGCGATACTCGGCGCGGCCGATGAAGTTGTCGGTGAAGGCATGCTCGAAGCCCGCGCCGATCGTCCAGCCGTTCAAGGTCTTGCTGTCGCTGTCGCCGGTCTCGCGGTCGCGCAGCTCGGCGTTGGTGAAGGCGTAGCCGCCGGTCGCATAGACGAGCGTGCGGTCGAAGGCGTAGCCCATACGGGCGCGCAGCGAGCCGCTCCAGTCGCTCTTCAGCTCCATCGGGATGCCGCCGAGGTCGAACTTGTCCTCGTTCCAGTTGTACTTCACGTCGCCTTCCAGGCCGATGACGAAGGGGCCGGTCTGGTAGTTGTAGCCGGTGTAGCCGCCGAGCGCCCATCCGTCGAGGCCGGGGCTTTCGGAGATGCCGGCGTCGTCCACCTCGGCATCGCCCCAGCCGTAGCCGGTCTGCGCACCGACGTAGAACCCGTTCCAGTCGTAGATGCCGGAGACTTCCTCGATGACGGGCGCGACGGGGGCCTCGACCGGCGCCATGTCGGCGGCGAGCACGCCGGTCGCAGAGGCTGCGATCGCAAGTGCTGCCGCTCCGAGCGCGATTGATTTCATGGTTGTCTTCCTTCTGCTTCGAACGTGTCGACACGACCCCTTTGGAGCCGACACGGTTACAACCCCTTAGCGCCCAAGAGGTTTCATAGAAAGACGAGCAAAATCGGGCAGGGGCCGCGGACCCCGCGGAGGCCGGCTATCCGGGCATTTTCGCAATCGAGAGCCAGGCATAGCCGCCATAGGGCGTCTCGGAAGCCACAATTGCGCCACGCCGCGCGGCCGCATCGGCGATCACGTTCATGAGATCCGGGCGCGGAGTGACGTGGAAACGGGCGAGCCAGCCCTGCAGCAGACGGCGGAAGGCGGCGGGAAGCCGTTCCTGCTGGCCGAAGTCGACCACGTGCAGCGAGCCGCCGGGATTGAGCGCGTCGAGCGCCCGCTCGACGGCGTCCCGCCACGCCGGGATCATCGACAGCGAATAGGAGATGACGATGCGGTCGAAACCGGTTTCGCCGAACTCGGCCGCCCGGAAGGCGGTGGCGTCGGCAACACGCAGGACCGGGCGCGTGCCGGCGGTGGCTGCAAACTTCTTCTCCGCCGTCTCCAGCATCGCCCGGGAGATGTCGAGGCCGAAGAAGCGGGCATCGGGGTAGCGCCTTGCCATGCAGGCGATGTTGCGGCCGGTGCCGCAGCCGACCTCGAGGACCGATTGGCCGGCGCGCGCGTCGAGCCCGTCCATCAGCCGGTCGCGGCCGAAGAGATAGTATTTGCGCGTCAGGTCGTAGACGTGCCGCTGGTAGCGGTACTGTCGGTCCATCCTCTCGGCATGGGCCGTGTCGGGCATATCATCGGGCACGGCTGCGGAGAGCGCGGGATGCTCCCGGCGCATCAGGGCTTCTTCCGGTAGATGTGGAAGCCGCCGTAGATGGCCGAGCGGTCCTTCATCCCGAGCGCTGCGGAACGGTCGCGCTCGTAGGTCCAGAGGTCGAGCAGGCGGGAGGAGACCTTACCGTCGAGGATGCTCTTTTCGGCGGCGGTGCGGAAGATGACGACGGCGTCGGGGGCCGCGGTGCGGGTGATCTCGGTCCAGAGCGCGTTCAGCTGCTCCTCGTTCATCCAGTCCTGCGCGTCGAGCAGGACGTAGCGGTCGACGGAGGCGGCAGGCTTGGCGGCCAGAAGCTCGGTGAAATTGGCGTGGTGGACGCGAACGCGGGCGGCGTTGTCGCGGATGGCGCCGTAGTTCTCCGCCCGCAGGTAGTCTGGCAGCGTTCCTTCGTAGCGCGACGGATAGCGACGACCGAAGGCCTGCCAGGCGAAGTAGTTCTCCTTCAGCGGGAAATGGCAGGCGAGCTTCTCCAGCCGCTGGCGCAGAACCGGAGCAAGCGAGCGGCCGTCATTGACGCTGGCGAGTTCGTCGAACTGCTGCGGCGGAATGCCGAGGCCGAACAGCGAGGCCTTGCGCGAGGTCATCCAGCGGATCAGCGGACGATCGAAGAGGGGGGCGATGCGGGTGTCGAAGAACTGGCGCTGCTCGCGCAGCGACCGGCACTTGACGAAGTCGCGCGGGTCCAGCCCGTGCAGCCTCGCCACCACATGGCCGAGCAGGATGAAGCGGCCGAGCAGGCCGGTGCGGTAGATGTTACGGTTGAAGACGCCGATGCGGCGGCGCCCGCGCATGTCGCGGCCGTTCCAGTAGTCGCGGGTGGCGTCCTCGAGCCGCGGCTCGAGGAACAGCTGATAGGCCTCGCGGTTGGAGGCCATGTTGTCGCCGCCGAGGAAACGCGCCACGTCGGCATGCGAGGGCATGTGGCGGAAGGTGGCGAGCTTCAGCCGGTTCAGGGCGATGTGGTGCGGGTTGAGATCGACGACGTCGATGCTCTCCGGCGCGCGCGTCAGGTAGGCCAGCATGTTGCAGCCGCCGGAGCCGATGGTGACGATGCGGTGGCCGGCGCAGAGCTCCATGGCCTCCATGTCGACGGCCGGATCCTCCCAGATCTGCGGATAGACGAGGCCGGTGAAGAGCAGGCCGAACAGGCGTTCCGACAGGCCCTCGAGCGAAAGCGCGCGGTGCTGCAGCAGCGCCGACTTCAGTCTCTCGTTGCGTCCGTAGCCTGCATTCCTGGCGAGTTCGCTCATGACACCGTTCCGTCCTTCGAGGGCTTTCGGGGGAGATATCTGCGTCGCGCAACAGTTTGATGACCGGAACTGTGCATTGTCATCCAGCCTTCATGACGGGGCCGCGGCCGGGCCGCCGTGACAAACACATGACAAACCCATGACATGGAAAGGACTTTTCTTGCCGGCCGATTCCTGATTGTCTGCGGCCGGACGAAAAGGTCGCCGACCAGGGGAGACGCATGGGCCGGTATCTGCGGATCGTTGCAAGGACAGTGCTCGGGGGCGCGGTCTTCCTTGCGGTTGCCGGCAGCTGGCTGATCGTCAGCCCGCCCGAACTGCTCAGGGTCGGTTCCGGATATGCGGCCAAGATCGTCTGCTCGAACGTCTTTCTCGCCGGGCGCGACCCGCAGGACGTGCTTGCGACCGACGTGCAGGCGCCGGGGCATCCGCTGCTACGGCTGATGCGCCAGTCGGTGGACCACGAGGACAAGACGGTGACGGCGTCGCTGCTCGGCATTTTCGCGCCGGGCCATGCGGCCTACCGCGAGGGGTTCGGCTGCACGGGCGTTCCCGACGGCGATTTCGTCACCGCGCGCCAGACGGTCGCGGATGTGCCGCTGCCGCCCGTGGCCGCGCCGCCGGCCGATCGCCCCTGGCCGGAGGGGAAGGGCGAAAGCTACGATCCGCGCCTCGATGCCGTCCTCGCCGATCCGGCCCTGCTCGGTCCCGGCGTCCGCGGCGTGGCCGTGATCCACAACGGACGGCTCGTCGGTGAACGCTACGGCGATGGCTTTTCCGAAGAGACGCCACTGCTCGGCTGGTCCGTTTCCAAGACGGTCAACGCCGCCCTGCTCGGCCGGCTGATGCAGGACCACCGGCTGTCGCCGACGCAGGCGAACCTGTTTGCGGAATGGAACGGCGACGCGCGCGCGAAGATCACGATCGCCGACCTCCTGGCGATGCAGAGCGGCCTGGAGTTCAACGAGGATTACGGCGAGGTCACCGACGTCACGCGAATGCTGTTTCTCGAGCCCAACATGGCCCGGTACGCGGCCTCGTTCCCGCTGTCGTCCAGCCCGGGCGAGACGTTCAGCTATTCGAGCGGGACGGCGATCCTGCTTTCGCGCGTGTTCATGAGCGCGCTCGGGGACCGCTGGCGCGCGCTCGCCTATCCGGCGGCGGCGCTGTTTGCGCCGCTCGGCATGAAGAGCGCGGTGATGGAGACCGACGAGACCGGCATCTTCGTCGGCTCGTCCTACATGTATGCCACGACGCGCGACTGGGCGCGGTTCGCGCAACTGCTTCTGAACGACGGGACATGGAACGGCATGCGGCTGTTGCCGGAGGGATATGTGGCGGCGATGGGAACGCCGTCATCAGCATCCGGCGGCGCCTACGGACAGGCGCAGACATGGATCGACGGGCCGGGGCGGGAGCCCGATTCCCGCTACGGCCTGCCGGACGATACCTTCTGGATGCTGGGCCATGATGGCCAGGCGATCGCGGTCGTCCCGTCGCGCAACATCGCCGTGGTCCGGCTGGGGCTCACGCCTTCCAGGCTCGGTTACCGGCCGCAGGAACTGGTGCGCGGGGTCGTCGACGCGCTTGCAACGGAGGACTGAGGGAGGGGCGAGGCCTTATTTCAGGCCGGTCTCCTCGAGGAGGCCCTTGCGCTTGGCGGTGTAGTAATAGCCGCTCGCATAGAGGCGCACGGCGCCGTCATGCTGGTTGTCGGCCACCATCAACGCGCCGCGCAGATATTTCGCAGCGTATTTGATGTTGGTCTCGGCATCGAACAGGCCGTCCGGCGTGCCCGTATAGCCCATGCCCTTGGCCGTGTTGTAGCGGATCTGCATGAGGCCGTAATTGCCCTTGCTGTAGGCCTTGGGATTGTAGCCGCTCTCGCGCTTGATCACCCGGTGCAGCAGCACTTCGGGGATGTCGTAGATGGCGGCATATTTCGTGACCAGCGCATCGATCGGGGTGCCGGACTTCTGGAAGGTCTGGCTGTCCTGCGACGGCGCCGTGCGCATCGGGCTTGCGGCAAAGGCGGTGGCCTGGAACGCGGGCTTGGCGACGGGGACGATCTGGTGGGTGGCGACGAGCTGTTCGAGGCCTTCCGGCTCGCCGGTGTCGAAGCCCGGCTCCATCACCGCCGCCTCGAAGGAGGCCGGCATGAACTTTGCGGAGCCGGGATCGGAGGACGCCGCGGCCGCTACGGCGCTCGCCTGGATCTCCGCCGCCTGCGGCGCCGCTGCAGCGGCGATCGCCGCCTCGGCACCGGTTTCTCGCGTCGTCTCCACCACCGCGGCAAGGGCCTGCGCTCCGCCGTTTGCGGTCGCCGTGGGATCCGCGACCGGCGCCGGCAGGGCGTAGGCGGACATTTCCGTTCCGGGCTTGGCGATCGGCATCACGGTCCGGGCCGCCGCCATCTCTTCCGCCGGCGTTTGGATCACGCTCGCGCAGCCGCCGATGGCGAGCATCGCCATCGCGCAACCCGTGGAAAGAACATGCCTGCCGCGGATCGGGAATCTGTGTGCCATCAGTCGCTCTCGTCTTGCCTGGAGGCCCTGAAATCCGAGGGATTCGGGCGCGGCTGCAAATCAACGGCGCTTCGACCGTGTTTCGTCCATTAACCTATCGTCAGGGTTCGGGCAACCCGCCGGCTGTGCCGCCGGTCAGGCGGCGGCCCGGCGCAGGCCTACCGTCAGCAGCCCGGCGCCGATCAGGAGCGAGCCGCCGACACGGTTGACGGCCCTCTGGATGGCCGGTTTGCGGATGGTGCCGCGGGCTCCCGACGCCATCAGCGCATAGGTCGTGGCATTCAGCGTCGCCAGCACCAGGAAGGTTATCTCGAAGATCACCATCTGCGGCAGGACCGGCCGCGACAGGTCGAGGAATTGCGGCAGGAAGGCCACGAAGAAGACGATGCTCTTGGGGTTCAGCGCCGTCACCACATAGGCATGGGCGAAGATGCGGAACGGCCGCTCCTCGGGTACAGCATCCCCCTCCGCGGCGCCGGCGCTTGCGACCGGCGCGCGCCAGAGCTTGATGCCGAGCCAGACGAGATAGGCGGCGCCGACCCATTTCAGGACGGTGAAGATCGTGGCCGAGGTCGCCAGCAGCGCGCCGAGGCCCAGCATGGAGGCGGTCATGGCGGTGAAATCGCCGAGCGCGACGCCGGCCACCGTCGCACCCGTCGTCTTGCGGCCGTGGCCGAGCGCATAGGAGATGACCAGCAGGATGGTCGGGCCGGGAATGGCCAGCATGATGGCGGATGCGGCGGCAAAGGCCAGCCAGTGTTCGAACGACATGAAAACTCCCCCGAGGCGGTCGCGTCGGGGGAGCAAGCCACGGGGGCGGCGCCCCGTCAACAGGTTTCGGCGACCGCGCGCGCGCCGGGCCGGGAAGACGGCTCAGCCGGCCGGCTTCCACTTCTGGCCGATCGCGTCCATCACCTCGCCGAACCATTTGGCGCCGGTATCGAAGTGCTTGCCGCCCTTGATGCGCGGGAATTCGATGGTGCGCAGCTTGCCGTTTTGCCCCTCGTCGTGGCCGGTGACGCCGGAGACCTTGTTCAGCGCGCTCTCGACCGCAAGGTCGACCATGCTCTGGATCAGGCGCAGGTCGTCGCCGTTGGCGGGCGCGGAGCGGGCATAGTAGCCCGACTTCTGCACCATCGCCCGCTCGGCGCCGAGGAGGGCGGCAAACTGCTTGGAGAACCAGTTGCCGACATTGATCGTGTCGATCTTCACGTGGCCGAAGGCGTCGCGCTTGACGGTCTCGCCGGCGGCCTCGCGCTCGGCGACGATCGCATCGAGGCAGGCGCCCTCGGAGACGAACAGGGTGACGAAGCCGTTCTTCTCCATCACCTTCTTCAGCCGGTCGGCCTCGGCGTCCAGGTCGAAGGCCAGTTCCGGCAGGTAGAGGCCGTCGATGTTCTTCAGCGCCTCGTTCATCATGAAGCCTTCGACATATTCGTCGGCCGACGTCTTCTGGATGTAGGCGCGGGCGGTCGCGGCCGTCAGCCAGCCGCAATGGCGGCCCATGACCTCGTGGACCACCAGTGTCCTCGGAGCGGCGCTCTGCTCGTTGGAGACGTTGTCGAAGAAGCCGGCGCCGACTTCGGCGGCCGTCCAGGCGCCGAGCGACTGGCGGATCGGCACGACGTCGTTGTCGACGGTCTTGGGCAGGCCGACGACGGTGAGGTTGTAGCCGTTGGCGCCGAGATAGGCGGCGAGATCGGCCGCGGTCGTGTTGGTGTCGTCGCCGCCGATCGTGTGCAGGATGGTGATGCCGTCGGCGGCGAGGCGCTCGGCTGCGACGCGCAAGGGGTTTTCGCCTTCCTTGACGAGGCCGCGCTTGACGCAGTCGGCCGCATTGGTGAGTTTCACGCGGCTGTTGCCGATCGGCGAGCCGCCGTAGCGGTGCAGCAGGTACGCCTTCTCGCGCATGTCCTTGCCGATCTCGATGCGGTCGGCGAGCAGCAGGCCCTGGTAGCCGGAGCGGTAGGCGACGAGTTCAATGTCCGGCGCGATGTCCGAATAGCGCTCGATGAGCCCGCCCACTGCGGAAGAGAGACAGGGCGCAAGGCCCCCTGCGGTGAGCATCGCGACTTTCTGCTTGGTCATGTTACCTCCTCGCCGAGCGATCCGGTCAGTCGGCGGATGTCTAGCCCAGATTCCCCGGCAGGGGAATCACAGATCGGGTTTTATCCGTCGCGGATGACGAAATGATGCGTTCGGATGGAGTTGGCCGATCAGGCGCGGCTGCCGGCGGGAACGGCGCGGGCGATCTTCGCCTTGCGGCCGAGCCAGACGACGAAGGCGACGGCGAGCGCGAAGCCGACCGTCTCCGGACCGACGGCCTCGTTGAGCAGGAGCGCGGCGACCGCCAGCGTCACGAAGGTCTGGAACAGCTGGATCTGCGCCACCCGGGCGATGCCGCCGAGCGCCAGGCCGGCGTTCCAGAAGATGAAGCCGCCGAACATCGACATCAGCCCGAGATAGAGCAGGGCGGCATTTTCCGCTGCACCGGGGCCGTGGATGCCGCTGCCGGCAAACAGGATCGTGCCGGCAAATGTCAGCGGTGCGCAGAGCACGAGCGCCCAGCCGATGACCTCCCAGCCCGGCAGGACGCGGGCCAGCTTGCCGGACAGGACATAGGAAAAGGAGGCGGAGATGGCAGCAAAGAACAGCCAGATGTCGCCGGGGCCGAGATGGAAACCGCCCTCGCGCAGCGAAAAGGCGACGACCAGAGCCGAGCCCGCGACGCCGCAGAGCCAGAACAGCGCGCCCGGCCGCTCGCCGTCGACAAGGGCTGCGAAGATCGATGTCAGCAGCGGCAGGATGCCGAGCACCACGCCGCCATGGCTTGCCGGAATGGTCTGCATGGCGATCGAGGAGAAGATCGGAAAGCCGAAGACGGCGCCGAGGCCGACGCCGGCGAGGGCGGGCAGGTGGGCGCGCGGGAAGGGGCGGCGCAGGATGGCGAGGGCGGCACCGGCCGCAGTGGCCGCGATCGCGGCGCGGCTGACGGTGATGAAGAGCGGGCTGAAGCCTTCGAGCGCAATGCGCGTCATCGGCAGCGTGGCCCCGAAGATGGTCACGCCGAGCAGGCCCAAAAGCATGCCGGCCGTCTGATTGGACAGGACGCGCACCGTATTTTCCCCCGAATGCCTACTGTTCGGCGTCCGTGCTCGCATCCGCCGGCGGCCGCGTCAATTCGAATGACGTGATCGGTCGATCAAGAATTGGAATGCGTCCACTTGTTGAGGGCCATCAAAATTGTGTTATGCTAGCAGGAAATGACGATGCGGTGACTTGCTTTCGCCGCAGATGTCTGGTCAAGATCACTTTATGTTCTCACACACGGACCGATGCTGATGCCTTCCATCTGGGATCGACTGCTAAGCATGGTCGCCGACGCGGCCTGCAACGCTCTCTCCAGCGTTGTCGAAGCCGTGCGGACGCTTCTGGAAGGCGACCCGGAAACGCGGCGCCAGGTCGCGTTTTCGGTCGCGATGATCGCGCTTTCGGCGAAGATGGCGAAGGCCGATGGCATCGTGACGACGGCCGAGGTCGACGCGTTTCGCGACGTGTTCAAGTTTCCGGCCGACCAGGCCGCCAATGTCGCGCGCCTCTACAATCTCGCCCGGCAGGACGTCGCCGGCTACGAGGCCTATGCCGAGAAGATGGCGGCGCTCTGCGTTTCCTGCGAGCGGAACTGCCCAATCCTCGAAGACATCATCGACGGACTGTTCCACATCGCCAAGGCGGACGGGCTGATCCACGAGAAGGAAATGGCGTTCCTGTCGCGGGTGGCGGAGATCTTCGGCATGGCCGTCGAGCGCTTCGAGCAGATCACCGCGCGCCATGTCCATGTCGACGGACGCGACCCCTACAAGGTGCTCGGCGTGTCGCCCCAGGACGACTTCCCCACCATCCGCAAGCGCTATCGCGTGCTCGCCTCGGAGAACCATCCCGACACGCTGATCGCGCGCGGGGTACCGGCCGAATTCCAGCGGATCGCGAACGACCGCATGGCCGTCCTCAACGCCGCCTATGCCGAAATCGAGAAAGAGCGCGTTGCGGCATGACCGCATTCACTGCTGACTATCCGGGTGCTGCGGTGACGCCGTCGCCGAACCATGGCGAGCGCGCCGGCGGGCGCCGGCCCGACATGATCCTCCTGCACTATACCGGCATGCCGAGCGCCGACGGGGCGCTCCAATGGCTCCGTTCGGAAGAGAGCCAGGTGTCCAGCCACTATTTCGTCCATGAGGACGGGCGCGTGTCGCAGCTTGTGCCCGAGAACTGCCGGGCGTGGCATGCGGGCAGGAGCCAGTGGAAGGGGGAGGCGGACATCAACTCATGCTCGATCGGCATCGAGATCGCCAATCCCGGCCATCCCGGCGGCCTGCCGGCCTTCCCCGACGAACAGATCGCAGCAGTTGTCGAACTTTGTCGCAACTGTGGCGAAAGGTGGGGGGTCGTGCCCGAGCGGGTGCTGGGTCACAGCGATGTCGCCCCCATCCGCAAGGTCGATCCGGGTGAAAATTTCCCTTGGGGGCGGCTGCATGCGGCAGGCGTCGGTCACTGGGTCGAGCCCGCTTCGATCACCGGCGGTCGCTTCTTCCAGCGCGGCGACCGGGGCGCGCCGGTGGAGGCGCTGCAGGCGATGCTGTCGCTCTACGGCTATGCCACGGAAATCGATGGATTATTCGACGAGAGGACGGAAGGCGACGTCGCCGCGTTCCAGCGTCATTTCCGCCCTTCGAGGGTCGACGGGATCGCGGATTTCTCCACGATCGACACGCTTCACCGGCTGCTGAAAAGCCTGCCGGACCGGTCCGATCCGGCGTTGGCGTGATCACGAAATATTTCACTTTTTAACATAAGTTCAGCCTTTTGCCACATCCTGACCGGAAAGGGCATGTCTTTTCCCCCTGCCTCCGAACCGGCAGGCGCGGGCCGTTCCCATGGCCGCGCTGCAACCGAGGATCGAGGCACCGGGCATTCGGCGGCGGGAGGTAGGGCCTCTTCCGCGACTGTCTGGGTCCATGCCGGACCGGCACGGATCTTTCATGAAGTTTGAACATTGCGCTGGGTTTCGGCCGATGGGCCGGTTCCCAAGGCCTCGCCGTGCGCCCATACGACTGGAGAATTTAGTAGACATGAGGAATTCGATCGTGGCCGCAGGGGCGGCCTGCCTGCTTGCCCTTCTGGCGCAGACCGTTTCGGCCACCGCGGCCTCCCGTGACGCAGCCGAAAGCCGCCCCCTGAAAACCGCCACCCGGGATTCCGCCTATCCGAAGATGGGCGCGCCGACCGGATATTCGACGCTGATCAGGACCTATGCCAAGCAGTACGGCGTCCCGGTCGACCTCGCCCATGCGGTCGTCCGCGTCGAGAGCAACTTCAATCCCAAGGCCCGCGGCAGCGCCGGCGAGATCGGGCTGATGCAGATCAAGCCGGCGACGGCCCGCATGCTGGGCTATCGCGGCGGCGCCAAGGGCCTCTACAATCCCGAGACGAACATCAAGTGGGGCATGAAGTACCTCGCCATGGCGCACGAACTCGGCGGCGGCACCACCTGCGGCACGATCCTGAAGTACAATGCCGGCCATGCCGCCAAGCGGATGAACCCGGTCTCCAAGCGCTATTGCGGCAAGATCCAGACCCTGCTCGACCTCTGATACGACAACGCCGCGGGCCTGCGGCTTGTTCCGCAGGCATCTGTCGCCGTTTTACCAACCTGCACCCGATGCCCCTGGCCCGTTCGCGGCGGGGGCTTCCTGCTTTCCGGGCCGGCAGTCCGTCGACAATGCCGCGCCACTTTCCGATTGCGTTGCCATGGGCTAAGCCGGTCTCGTCTTGCAGGCGAGGGTGGTCATGACGCGTCGGTTCGAGTTCATCGTGGTCGGGAAGGGGATGATGGGGGCCGCCGCCGCCCGGCATCTGGCGTCGGCGGGCGCAAGCGTCGCGCTGATCGGGCCGGACGAGCCCTCCGACAGGATGCGGCACGACGGTGTCTTTGCCAGCCACTACGACGAGGGCCGGATCACCCGAACCATCGATGCCGACGCGGACTGGGCGCTGCTCGCCCGTCGCTCGATCGCTCGCTACCGCGCCCTCGAGGCGGAGAGCGGCATCTTGTTCTACACCGAGGCCGGATGCCTGATCAGCGGGCCGGCGCCTCGCGGCGAGGGCGGCTATCTCGACGCGGTCGTCGCCGCGCGCGATCGGCTGCAGGTCGATGCGCCGCTCCTGGACCGCGCGCAGGTCGAGGCCCGGTTTCCCCGGTTCGCGATCCCGGCAACCTCAGCCGGCGTGTTCGAGGCGGCGGGCGCCGGCTACATCAATCCCCGCGGCCTGGTCGCGGCCGAGACGGTTTGCACTGAAAAGGCCGGCGGCACGGTGATCCGCAGCGAGGTCGTGTCCGTCGAAGCGATCGACAAGGGCGCCGCGGTGACGCTTCGCTCCGGGGAAACCGTCGTCGGTGGGCGTGTGCTCGTGGCGGCGGGCGGGTTCTCGATCGGCGAGGGGCTTCTGCCGCGCGCGGTCGATCTGACGGTCAAGGCGCGCACGGTAGTGTTCGCCGAGATCGCCGAGGCCGATCTTGCGGCGTTCGCGGACATGCCGAGCTGGATCGACGAGAGTTACCTGCCGCACGAGCATTTCTACCTGCTGCCGCCGATCCGCTACCCGGACGGCAAGTGCTACATCAAGATCGGCGGCGATCCGACCGATATCGTCCTTCCCGACGCGGCGGCCGTCCGTGCCTGGTTCCGGACGGAGGGAAATCCCGCGGCTGCCGCCCATCTGCGCAGCGTGCTGGCCCGGGCGATGCCGGATCTCGAACCTGTCTCCTTCTCCAGCGCCCCTTGCGTGACGACGTTTACGGTACACGGCTATCCCTATGCCGGTTTCGTCGACGGTGAACGGATCGCCCTCCTTGCCGGCGGCTGCGGGGCTGCGGCCAAGAGCTGCGACGAGATCGGGCGTATCGGCGCGGATCTTCTCGTCCGCGGGCATGTGGACGAACCGGACTACGCAACCGATTTTTCCGTCCACTTTCGCCGGGCTCCGACCTGAGCCGGTGCACCAACCCTTGAAAATCCTGTCGAAATCTCTGGCCATGGCATCGCGCTTTCGCTAAGGAACGCGGGCCAGTTGGCCGGGCAGCCGCGCTCCGCAAGTGCCGAAAGGCCGCGGGGGGAGGAAAGTCCGGGCTCCACGGAAACACGGTGCCGGATAACGTCCGGCGGGGGCGACCCCAGGGAAAGTGCCACAGAGAGCAGACCGCCTTCGTCTTCGGAGGTAAGGGTGAAAGGGTGGGGTAAGAGCCCACCGCGGACATGGCGACATGGACGGCACGGCAAACCCCACCGGGAGCAAGACCGAATAGGGATGACGCGAACGGCGCAAGCCGTTCAGCCCGTTTCCGGGCCGGTCATCCGGGTGGGTTGCACGAGGCCGGGCGCAAGTCCGGTCCCAGATGAATGGCTGCCACGTTCCGACGTCAGTCGGAGCCATACAGAACCCGGCTTACAGGCCAACTGGCGTTTTTCCCCTGATCGACACAGTGATTCACGGCCGCCGCCGAAGGAGGCTCCATGGGCCTGCATCAGCCGGCCGGCCGGAGGCCCGCAGGCCCGCAAAACAGCGCAATCACCGGGCGTCGCCTGCGCCTTTCAGGCTGCCGGATTGCAGCCGGCACCGGCGCCCGGCGCCGACTTACCCGAGCTGATTTACGATTGAATCCAGCTACTTGGATGGCGGTTCGTAACCCTTTGTTAAACTTAACAGCTTATAAACGTTTGATGGCTTCGCTTCAGGGAACCGGCCAATTCCCATTGACGCCCATATGGTCCCATGGTATCCCATAAACATACCGCACGGGGGCGAATGATCGCCCGTTCATCGCAAGCTTCAAAAGGGTCCCGGTCCGGGGCGGCATGGCGTTTTGGCGTCGTGTCCGGGTCTGTCTGTGCGCGTGTGTTCAGTGGGGATTTTCCGGCTCTCAGTGGGTTTTCGCCGGTCAGGGAAGCGGCTGTAGAGCGTCATGAACCGGTTCCTGTCGAATGCGACAAACAGGATCGATGCGAAGGGGAGGGTTTCCGTGCCTTCGTCCTTCCGCGCCGTCCTTGCGCAACGCGACATCCGGGAGCTCTATTGCTTCCAGGACTTCGTCTTCCCGGCGATCAGTATCGGCGGGCCGGATCTGCTCGACCGTTTCGAGCGGCAGATCGCCAGCGAGGATCCGTTCTCGCCGGCAGCGAATCAGATGTCGCTCCTCATTCACGGGGGCGGCGTCTTCATGAAGCTCGATTCGGAAGGGCGGCTGATGGTCACGGATTTCATCCGCGACTTCACCGGGATCTCGGCGGAGGTCACCTTCGTCGGTCGCGCGGATCATTTTCAGCTTTGGGCGCCGCAGACGTTCGAGGCAATGCAGGCGGCGGCCAGGACGGAGCGCAGGTTGCGAGGTCTGGGCTCGGAATAGAGTGGAGAAACGGGATGGCGGCGGATGCAGGCGGAGGACATTCTGAAGCCGATGGCGGACCGGTCCGCCACATCCCGGTTCTTCTTGCCGAGGTTCTGGACGCGCTGAAGCCGGCTCCCGGCCAGGTCGTCCTCGACGGCACCTTCGGCGCCGGCGGCTATACCTCCGCCATTCTTGACAAGGGTGCCTCGGTGATCGCGCTGGACCGCGATCCGAACGCGATCGCCGCCGGCCAGGCGCTGGTTGCCGCCTCCGGCGGGCGCCTTTCGCTCATCCATTCGCAGTTTTCCGAGCTGGCGCGGCATGCGCCGGACGGTGGGCTCGACGGCGTCGTGCTCGATATCGGCGTCTCCTCGATGCAGCTCGACGAGGCCGAGCGCGGCTTCTCGTTCCAGAAGACGGGCCCGCTCGACATGCGCATGTCGGCGGCCGGCGTCTCGGCTGCCGATGTCGTCAACCGCGCCAAGGTCTCCGACCTCATCCGCATCTTCGGCTTTCTCGGCGAGGAGAAGCAGGCGGGCCGGATCGCGCGCGCCATCGAGAAGCGCCGCAGCGAGACGCCGTTCGAGACGACCCGCGACCTCGCGGGGCTGATCGAGATCGTCACCCCCAGGAAGGCCAAGGACAAGATCCATCCGGCGACGCGCGTCTTCCAGGCGCTGCGCATCTTCGTCAACGACGAGCTCGGCGAACTGGCCCGCGCGCTCTTTGCGGCCGAACGCGTGCTGAAGCCCGGCGGGCGGCTCGTCGTGGTCAGCTTCCATTCGCTGGAGGACCGGATCGTCAAGAAATTCTTCCTCGACCGCTCGGGCAAGTCCGCCGGTTCGCGCCATCTGCCGGAGCTAATTAAGCGTGACGTAATCTTCGCACCAGTCGGGAAGTCCATGATCGTTGCGAGCGAGGAGGAGAGTGCCGCCAATCCCCGCGCGCGTTCGGCCAAGTTGCGGGCCGGCGAGCGGACGGCGGCCCCTCCCGGGACGGATGACCTGGCGATATTCGAACTGCCCGACCTGGCAAGCCTTGAGAAGATTGGAGGCTGATGGATGTTCCGCACCTTTGACGCCATTCTCGTCGTCGTGATGACCGCCGCTGCGACCGTGACCTACACGATCAAGCACAAGGCGGAGAACAAGCTCGACGAGGTCCGCAAGCTGGACGCCGAGATCATGCTCGAGGAGCATACGATCGACCTCCTGCGCGCCGACTGGGCGCTCCTGACGCAGCCGGCCCGGCTCAACCGGCTGGTGAAGATCTACGAGGGCGATCTCAAGCTCGTGCCGACGGAATCCACCCAGCTCGTCCAGCCGATGGAACTGCCGATGCCGACGGCGGAACTGCCGGCGCTCGAAGACGACAAGGACATCAAGGGCGACGCCGACAAGATCGCCAGGGCAAAGGGTGCCGCCGGCACCGACAAGATCGCAACAGGCTCGGTGGCACGCTGATGTCGTTTCTCTCCCGCATCATGGACCTCAAGAGCAAGGCCCACTTCTCGCATGGCGGCAACGGCCGGCCGGCGGGCGCGACGGGCGCCACGGCCTTCCAGGGGCACCGCAAGCGCAGCGCCTCGCAGGCGAAGAGCCGGGTGGCCGTCATCATGGCCTGCTTCGGGCTCGCCTACTGCGTCGTCGGCGGGCGGCTGGTGCAATACGGCATGACGCAGCCGGAATCGGTTTCCAGCATCGGCCCGGCCGACCGCCTGCTTGCCTCGCGTCCCGACATCGTCGACCGCAACGGGGAAATCCTGGCAACCGACATCCGCACCGTTTCGCTCTATGCCGAACCGCACAAGATCGTCGATGCCGACGAGGCGCTGGAACTGCTGCAGACCGTGCTGCCCGAACTCGACCCGAAGGCGACCTACAAGAAGCTGAAATCGGATTCGCGCTTCCAGTGGCTGCAGCGCCAGCTGACGCCGAAGCAGCAGAGCCGCATCCTCGCGCTCGGCATCCCCGGCGTCGGCTTCCGGCCCGAAAAGCGCCGCTTCTATCCGAGCGGGGCCGCTTCGGCTCATATCGTCGGCTACGTCAACATCGACAACCGCGGCATCGCCGGCATGGAGCGCTATATCGACAACCAGGGCCTGGCCGACCTTGCCGCGATCGGCATGACCAGCGACGCCAAGATGGAGCCGGTGCGGCTTTCGATCGACCTGCGTGTCCAGTCGATGCTGCACGACGTGCTGGTCTCCTCGATGGAGAAGTATCAGGCGGAGGCCGCCGGCGCGGTCGTTCTCGACGTGCACACTGGCGAGGTGCTCGCCATGGCCTCGGTGCCGGACTACGATCCGAACAATCCGGCCGAGAGCGCCAAGGACGGCTGGCTGAACCGCATGTCGGACGGCACCTTCGAGATGGGGTCGACCTTCAAGACGTTTACCACCGCGATGGCGCTCGATTCCGGCAAGGTGAAGCTGACCGACAGTTTCGACGCCCGCTATCCGATTCGCATCGGCGGCTTCACCATCAAGGACTTCCACGGCAAGCACCGGGTGCTGACGGTGCCGGAGATCTTCCAGTATTCGTCGAACATCGGCACGGCCAAGATGGCCGACATCGTCGGCATTCCCGGCCATAAGGAATTCCTGACCCGCCTCGGCCTGCTGTCGAAGATGCAGACCGAGTTGCCTGAAGTGAAGACGCCGTCGCAGCCGCGCGAATGGAAGAAGATCAACTCGATCACCATTTCCTTCGGCCACGGCGTCTCGACGACGCCGCTGCAGACGGCGGTGGCCGGCGCGGCGCTCGTCAATGGCGGCAAGTACGTGCCGCCGACCTTCCTGCCGCGCAGCCGCGACGAGGCTGACGCCATGGCGCAGGCCGTCGTCAAGCCGTCGACCGGCGAGGACATGAAGTTCCTGCTGCGCTGGAACGCCATGAACGGTTCGGGCAAGCGGGCGCTGGTGCCCGGCTTCAATGTCGGCGGCAAGACGGGCACGGCCGACAAGGTGGTGAACGGCCGCTACGCCAAGAACGGCCTCAATTTCAATGCCTTCCTCTCGGCGTTTCCGATCGACGATCCGCAATACATGGTGCTGACCTTCATCGACGCGCCGAAGACCGGCGAAGGCGGCGGGCGGACGGCCGGCCTGAACGCGGCGCCGATGGTCGGCGAGATCATCCGCCGCAGCGCCCCACTTCTCGGTGTAAAGCCGAAATTCGGGGAGGACGGGTCTGCCTTGCTCGTGTCTTATTGAGCGCAGAATGAACGGGGCAAGTGCCGATTCGTAGGTGAAACGGCCGCCTTCAAGAAGAACAGAGCTGCATATGAAGATCTCAGACCTTGCCGGAGCCGAAATTGCCGAACTGGACGCCGCCGCGGCGGCAACCGAGATCGGCGGCATTTCGGCGGACAGCCGCAAGGTCTCTCCCGGCGACCTGTTCGTCGCCCTGCACGGGTCGAAGGCAGATGGAACGGTCTATGCGGCCGACGCCGTCTCGCGGGGGGCCGCCGCCATCGTGACGGGGCGGGGGGCGAAGGTCGAGGCCGCCGTTCCCGTCCTTGCCGTGGACGATCCGCGCCGGTTCCTGGCGCTGGCGGCCGCGCGCTACTTCGGCCGTCAGCCGGAGACGATGGTCGCCGTCACAGGCACGGCCGGCAAGACTTCGGTCGCTTCCTTCACCCGCCAGATCTGGGCGCATGCCGGCCATGCCGCCGCGATGATCGGTACGACCGGCGTGACCGCGCCCGGGCGCGAGGACTACGGTTCGCTGACGACACCCGATCCGGTCTCGCTACACAGGCTGCTCGCTGAGCTTGCCGATGCCGGCGTCACCCATGCGGCGATGGAAGCCTCCAGCCACGGCCTCGACCAGTCGCGCCTCGACGGCGTGCGGCTGTCGGCCGCCGCCTTCACCAATCTCGGCCGCGACCACATGGACTACCACCCGACGGTGGAGCACTACCTGGCCGCCAAGATGCGCCTGTTCGATACGCTCCTGCCCAAGGGTGCGCCGGCGGTGATCTTTTCCGATGACGAATGGTCGAAGGCTGCGGTCGAGGCGGCGACGAAGGCCGGCCTCGACGTGCGCACGGTCGGCCGCAAGGGCGACTACCTTTCCCTGAAACGCGTCGAGCACTTCCGCCACAAGCAGATGGCGGAGGTCCATGTCGGGGACGACATCTACGAAATCCACATCCCGCTCGCCGGCGACTTCCAGATCGCCAACGCCTTGGTCGCGGCCGGCCTTGCGATGTCGACCGGCGTACCGGCAAAGGACGCCATGGCCGCGCTCGGCCATCTGGTCGGCGCCTCGGGGCGACTGGAACTCGTCGGGCACACCAAGGCCGGTGCGCTCGCCTATGTCGACTACGCCCACAAGCCGGATGCGCTGGAGAACGTGCTGTCCTCGGTGCGGCCGTTCACGTCGGGCCGGGTCATCGTCGTCTTCGGTTGCGGGGGCGACCGGGACAAGGGCAAGCGGCCGATCATGGGCGAGATCGCGACTAGGCTCGCCGACGTCGTGATCGTCACCGACGACAATCCGCGCTCGGAAGTGCCGGAGGTGATCCGTTCGGAGATCATGGCGGCGGCCAGGGGGGCAACGGAAATCGGCGACCGGGCGGAGGCGATCGGCGCCGCCGTCGCCATGCTTTCAGCGGGCGATACGCTGATCGTCGCCGGCAAGGGGCACGAAGAGGGGCAAACGATCGGCAGCGTCACGCTGCCGTTCTCCGACCATGCGGAACTGCGCAAAGCCCTGGAGGAGCTCGACCGTTGACCCTGCTCTGGACCATCGCCGACCTGATCGCGGCCACCCATGGCCGCCCGCTCGGACACCTGCCCGCCGGTATCGCCGGCATCTCCATCGACAGCCGGGCGATCGGCCCCGGCGACGCCTTCTTCGCCATCAAGGGCGACCGGGTGGACGGGCATGATTTCGCAAGCCTCGCCCACGCCAATGGTGCGGCCCTTCTCGTCGTATCGGAGGGAAAGCTGCCGGCGCTCGGCCGCCTGACGGCGCCGATGCTGGTGGTCAACGACGTCCTGCAGGCGCTGGTCGACCTCGGCTGCGCGGCGCGCGACCGGAGCGCCGCCAAGGTGATCGCCGTGACCGGCTCGGTCGGCAAGACCACGACCAAGGAGATGCTGCGCCACGCGCTTTCGGCCTGCGGCCCCGTGCATGCCTCCGTCGCCTCGTTCAACAACCACTGGGGCGTGCCGCTGACGCTGGCGCGTATGCCGGAGAACACCGCCTACGGCGTGTTCGAGATCGGCATGAACCATGCCGACGAGATCCGGCCGCTGGCGAAGATGGTGCGCCCGCACGTGGCGATCGTGACGACGATCGCCGCCGCCCATCTCGGCAATTTCGCAAGCCTCGAGGAGATCGCGGCCGCCAAGGCGGAGATCTTCGAGGGGCTGGCGCCGGGAGGACACGCGCTGCTCAATCGCGACAATGCCCAGTTCCCGCTGCTCGAGCAGGCGGCGAAGGCGGCGGGCGTGGAGCATGTCCACACCTTCGGCGCCGATCCTGCCGCGGAGTTCAAGCTGATCGAATATGTGGCCGGCGCGCAGGGCAACGTGCTGTGGGCTTCGATCGGCGGGCAGACGCTGGAGATCCCGATGGGTGCGCCGGGCCGCCATATCGCGGAAAATGCGGTCGCCGTCCTCGGCGCGGCCCATCTCGCCGGCGCGGACATCGAGAAGGTCATGCACGCGCTTTCGACGATGCAGCCGGAAAAGGGGCGGGGACGTCGCCACCGGCTGGCGATCGACGGTGGCTTCTTCACGCTGATCGACGACAGCTACAACGCCAACCCCGCCTCGATGCGGGCGGCGATCGCGCTTTTGCGCGACACGGTTCCCGGCCCCGGCGGCCGAAGGATCGCCATCCTCGGCGACATGCTGGAAATGGGCGCGTTCTCCGAGCAGGTGCACGCCGAACTGGCGGCGCCGCTGGCCGAAGCCGGGATCGAGGACGTCTGGATCGGCGGTCCGGAAATGGCGGCGCTGCGCGCGGCGATCGGCGAGGCGGCGCGGGTCGAATACCGCGACGACGCCGAGGGCATGCGGAAATTCGTTCTGGAATCGGTGCGACCGGGGGACGTGCTTGTGGTCAAGTCGTCGAAATCGGCCGAATTCAGCCGTGTCGTGTCGGCTTTGCTTGACAAGTTCGAGGCATTCTCCGACACGGAGCGCGCCGAATGATGCGCCGCGACCCCTCGGGGTTCGCGGCGTTTCGACGATTGGCATAGGGGGGAATGCGGGGCGATCCGGCCCTTGCGGTCTCCGGTTCTGAATTTATCGCGGTCCCGCGCCGGGACGGTCTTGTCCCGTCCGGCCGCGACACCGCAAATCCTTTGGGGAAAGGTCACGAATGCTGCTCTGGCTTGTCGAACTGGCGGACGAACTCCAGGTGTTCAACCTGTTCCGCTACATCACTTTCCGCACGGGCGCAGCGTTGTTCACCTCGGCCACCATCGTCTTCCTGTTCGGGCCGGCGATCATCGCCTCGCTCAGGGTGCGCCAGGGCAAGGGCCAGCCGATCCGCGCCGATGGGCCGCAGACCCATTTCAAGAAGGCCGGCACGCCGACGATGGGCGGCATCATGATCCTCGCCGGCATCGTCGGAAGCTCGCTTCTGTGGGCGGACCTGTCGAACATCTACGTGGTGGCGACGCTGCTCGTCACCCTCGGCTTCGGCGCGATCGGCTTCTATGACGACTATCTCAAGGTCACCAAGCAGACCGACAAGGGCTTCTCCGGCAAGGCGCGGCTGGGGCTTGAGTTCATCATCGCCGGCATCGCCACCTATTTCATGATGCGGGCTGCGGTCTCCTCCGGCGTGGCGGGTTCGGAGCTCGGCACCTCGATCGCGTTTCCCTTCGTCAAGGGCTTCGTGCTCGACCTCGGCATCTTCTTCGTGCTCTTCGGCGGCTTCGTCATCGTCGCCGCCGGCAATGCCGTGAACCTCACGGACGGGCTGGACGGCCTTGCGACGGTGCCGGTGATGATCTCGGCGGCCTCCTTCGGCATCATCGCCTATCTCGCCGGCAACGCGGTGTTCGCCAACTACCTGCAGATCCATTTCGTGCCCGGCACGGGCGAACTCGCCGTGATCCTCGGCGCCGTGATCGGCGCGGGCCTCGGCTTTCTCTGGTTCAACGCGCCGCCGGCTGCGATCTTCATGGGCGACACCGGTTCGCTGGCGCTCGGCGGCCTGATCGGCACGGTGGCGGTCGCCACCAAGCACGAGATCGTCATGGCGATCATCGGCGGCCTGTTCGTCATGGAGACGCTGTCGGTCATCATCCAGGTCGGCTCCTTCAAGCTCACCGGAAAACGCGTGTTCCTGATGGCGCCGATCCACCATCATTTCGAGAAGAAGGGCTGGACCGAGAGCCAGGTGGTGATCCGCTTCTGGATCATCGCCGTGATCCTCGCGCTTGTCGGCCTCTCGACGCTGAAGCTTCGGTAAGGCCATGATCGCCGTCACCACGCTCAGGAACAGGAACGTCGCACTCTTCGGCCTCGGGGGCTCGGGGATTGCGACCGCCCAGGCGCTGGTCGAGGGCGGCGCCAATGTCACGGCATGGGACGACAATCCGGACAGCGTCGCAAAGGCTGCGGCCGCCGGCATCCCGACTGCTGATCTGCGTCAGGTCGACTGGAGCGGGATCTCGTCTTTCGTGCTGTCGCCGGGCGTGCCGCTGACCCATCCGAAGCCGCACTGGAGCGTGGACCTCGCGCGCGCCGCGGGCGTCGAGATCGTCGGCGACGTGGAACTGTTCGTGCGCGAGCGCCGGGCGCATGCGCCGGACTGCCCGTTCATCGCGATCACCGGCACCAACGGCAAGTCGACCACCACGGCGCTGATCGCCCATATCCTGAAGGCGAGCGGCCGCGACACGCAACTCGGCGGCAATATCGGCACGGCGGTGCTGACGCTCGATCCGCCGAAGGCCGGCCGCTTCTATGTCGTCGAGTGCTCGTCCTACCAGATCGACCTTTCCCCCACCATCGACCCGACCGCCGGCATCCTTCTGAACCTGACGCCGGACCATCTCGACCGGCACGGGACGATGCAGCACTATGCCGACATCAAGGAACGTCTCGTCGCCGGAAGCGACACGGCGGTCGTCGCCGTCGACGACAGCTTCACGGCGCTGATCGCCGACCGGATCGAACGCTCGGGCACCAAGGTCGTGCGCGTCTCGCGCCGCCGGCCGCTGGCAGACGGTTTCTACGCCGAAGGCGGGCATATCCGCTTTGCCCATGGCGGCACGTCACGCCCGGTCGCCGACCTTTCCGAGATCCAGACGCTGCGCGGCGGCCACAATGCCCAGAACGCGGCGGCGGCGATCGCCGCCTGCCTCGCGGTCGGGGTCGGCGAGGAGGAAATCCGCAAGGGGCTCGCGTCCTTCCCGGGACTGAAGCACCGCATGCAGCCGGTGGGTCGCAAGGGCGGCGTCGTCTTCGTCAACGACAGCAAGGCGACCAATGCGGATGCGGCAGCGCCCGCGCTTTCCAGCTACGACCGGATCTACTGGATCGCCGGCGGGCTGCCGAAGGAAGGGGGCATCGCCAGCCTTTCCGGCTTCTTCCCGAGGATCGCCAAGGCCTATCTGATCGGCGAGGCGGCCGCCGCCTTCGCGGTGACGCTCGGCGAGCAGGTTCCCTATGAGATTTCCGGCACGCTGGAGCGCGCGGTGGCGCATGCGGCGGCGGATGCGGCGGGTGACGCAAACGGACCGGTCGCGGTCCTGCTGTCCCCGGCCTGTGCAAGCTTCGACCAGTACAAGAACTTCGAGGTCAGGGGCGACGCCTTCGTCGGTCATGTCGCCGCTGTCGCGGGCGTAGAAATGCTGATCGAGACCAACGGTTAGGGGGATATGCCATGGTAAGTCGCGCCGAGCGCGGTCCGGTTGCCGATTGGTTCTGGACGATAGACAGGTTGTTTCTCGCCGCCTTCATCCTGTTGATGGGGATCGGCTTCATGCTGTCCTTCGCCGCCAGCCCGGCCGTGGCCGAGCGGCTCAACCTCGACAGTTTCCACTTCGTCAAGCGCCATGCGCTGTTCCTCGTGCCGGCGATTGTGACGATGGTGGCGATCTCCTTCCTGACGCCGCGGCAAGTGCGGCGAATGGCGGCGATCCTGCTGATCGTCTCGCTGGTCGCCATGGTGCTGGCGCTGTTCTTCGGCGTCGAGGTCAAGGGCGCGCGGCGGTGGCTGTCGATCGGCAGCCTGTCGGTCCAGCCGTCGGAGTTCATGAAGCCGGCCTTCGTCGTCATCTGCGCATGGCTGTTTTCCGAGCATGCCCGCCAGCCGGAAATTCCCGGCAACCTCTTCTCCATCCTCCTGTTCGGCATCGTCGCGGCACTGCTGGTGGCGCAGCCCGACCTCGGCCAGACGATCCTGGTCACCGCGGTCTGGGGCGGCATGTTCTTCATGGCCGGCATGCCGTGGATATGGATCATCCTGCTCGGCGGCGTGGCGCTCGGCGGCTTCGTATCGGCCTACTATCTGTTCGACCACGTGGCCGGCCGTATCGACCGGTTCCTCACCGGGGAGGGCGACACGTTCCAGGTCGATACCGCCCGCGAGGCGATCATCCGCGGCGACTGGTTCGGCAAGGGGCCGGGCGAGGGCGTGGTCAAGCGGATCATCCCCGACAGCCATACCGACTTCATCTTCTCGGTGGCAGCCGAGGAGTTCGGCATCATCTTCTGCATGGTCATCGTCGCCGTCTTCGCCTTCGTCGTGCTGCGCGGCCTGAACCATGCCTTCAAGGAGCGCAACGACTTCACCCGCTTCGCAGTGGCGGGACTGGTGCTTCTGATCGGCACCCAGTCGATGATCAATGTCGGCGTGAACCTCGAACTGCTGCCGGCCAAGGGGATGACCCTGCCGCTGATCTCCTATGGCGGTTCATCGATGACGGCGATCTGCGTGACCGCCGGCTTCATCCTGGCGCTGACGCGCCACCGGCCGGAGAAGCGCGCCACCGAGCGGAGCCTGTTCCGCTCCGGCATGATGGCGCCGGCGGAGTGAGCGCATGACGAAAGGCATCATCCTGCTGGCCGCGGGCGGCACCGGCGGCCATCTCTTTCCGGCCGAGGCGCTGGCGCACGAGCTCAAGGCCGGCGGCTGGTCGGTGCATCTCGTCACCGACAGCCGCGCCGAGCGCTTTGCCGGCAAGTTTCCGGCCGACGAGATCCATGTGGTGCCGTCCGCGACGATCGGTTCGAAGAACCCGGTGAAGGTGGTGTCCTCGCTCTGGACCCTGTGGAAGGGCCTGCGCACGGCGCGGCGGCTGATGGCGCGGCTGCGACCCGCCGCCGTCGTCGGCTTCGGCGGCTATCCGACGCTGCCGCCGCTGCTCGCCGCCACCGGCATGGGCATCCCCTCGATGATCCACGAGCAGAACGCGGTGATGGGGCGCGCCAACAAGGCGCTGGCCGCCCGGGTCCGGGCGATCGCCGGCGGCTTCCCGCCGGACAGCGAAGGGCCCTATGCCGCCAAGACGGTGACGACCGGCAACCCCGTCCGGCCCGCGGTCCTGGCCGCAGCGAAGGTTCCCTACCGTCCGTCCGTGGCGGACGGCGATTTCCGTCTCGTCGTGTTCGGCGGCAGCCAGGGTGCGCAGTTCTTCTCCAAGGCCGTGCCGCAGGCGATCTGCCGGCTCGGCGAGCACAAGCGGGCGCGGCTGCACATCACCCAGCAGGCCCGGCCGGAAGACCGCGAGGGCGTGGAGGCGGTCTATACGAAGCTCGCCGTCCCGGCCGAGGTCTCGCCGTTCTTCGGCGACATGGCCGAGCGGCTGGCAGGCGCGCATCTGGTGATCTGCCGCTCTGGCGCCTCGACCGTCTCCGAGCTTTCCGTGATCGGCCGGCCGTCGGTGCTGGTGCCCTATCCCTACGCGCTCGACCACGACCAAGCGGCTAACGCGGCCGCGCTCGCCGCCCAGGGCGGGGCGAAGGTGATCGCCCAGTCGGAGCTTTCTCCGGAAAAGCTGTCGATGATCATCGGCGAGGCGATGAAGCAGCCGGAGCGCATGACGGAGATGGCAGCGAACGCCCGAAAGACCGGAAAGCCGGATGCCGCGCGCTTGCTCGCCGGCATGGTAGAGGCTATTGCGGGCGGCCAGACGATCGCAGAATTCAAGACGATCGCAGAATTCAAGGGAGAACGGCCATGAAGATGCCGAAGAGCATAGGGCTCGTTCATTTCATCGGGATCGGCGGGATCGGCATGAGCGGCATCGCCGAGGTGCTGCACAATCTCGGCCACCGGGTACAGGGTTCCGACCAGTCCGACAGCGCCAACGTGCAGCGGCTGCGCGACAAGGGTATCGAGGTGTTCGTCGGCCACAAGGCGGAGAACATCGGCGACGCCGAAGTGGTGGTGGTGTCGACCGCCATCAAGAAGAACAATCCCGAACTGATCGCGGCGCGCGAGAAACTGCTGCCGGTGGTGCGCCGGGCCGAGATGCTGGCCGAACTGATGCGCTTCCGCAACGCGATCGCGATCGGCGGCACGCACGGCAAGACGACCACCACCTCGATGGTCGCGTCGCTGCTGGAAGCCGGCGGGCTCGACCCGACCGTCATCAATGGCGGCATCATCAACGCCTACGGCACCAATGCGCGCATGGGCGAGGGCGAGTGGATGGTGGTCGAGGCCGACGAATCCGACGGCACCTTCCTGAAGCTTCCCGCCGACGTCGCCGTCGTCACCAATATCGACCCCGAACACCTCGACCACTACGGCAATTTCGACGCCGTCCGCGCCGCCTTCCGCCAGTTCGTCGAGAACGTGCCGTTCTACGGCTTCGGGGTGATGTGCCTGGATCATCCGGAAGTGCAGGCGATGGTCAGCCGCATCGAGGACCGCAAGGTCATCACCTATGGCGAGAACCCGCAGGCCGACGTGCGCTTCGGCAATATCCGCATGGACGGGGCGACCTCGGTGTTCGACGTCGAGATCCGTCGGCGCCGCACCGGCCAGGTGATCGAACTGAAGGACCTTCGCCTGCCGATGCCCGGCCGCCACAACGTCTCCAACGCGACGGCGGCGATCGCGGTCGCCCAGCGGCTCGGAATCAAGCCGGACGACATCGCCCGCGGGATCGCGGCCTTCGGCGGCGTCAAGCGGCGCTTCACGCTGACCGGAACCTGGAACGGCGTTTCCGTCTATGACGACTACGGCCACCATCCCGTCGAGATCAAGGCGGTGCTGCGGGCGGCGCGCGAGGCCTGCCAGGGGCGGATCGTCGCGGTCCACCAGCCGCACCGCTATTCGCGCGTGCACAGCCTGTTCGAGGAGTTCGCCGGCTGCTTCAACGATGCCGATACCGTGATGATCGCACCGATCTATGCGGCCGGCGAGGAGCCGATCGAAGGGGTGAGCGCTGAGACGCTGGTGTCGCGGATCAAGTCCGGCGGACATCGCGACGCACGCTACCTCGAAGGGCCGGAACAACTGGCCTCCACCATTGGCGCCATTGCCAGGCCCGGCGACTTTGTGGTTCTCTTGGGGGCAGGTAGCATAACCTATTGGGCGGCGGCGCTGCCGAAGGAACTGGCAGGCATTTCGGGAATGACGGCATGAAGCAGGTGGATGGCGAGAAACTGCTGGCGTCGCTGGGCGACAGCCTGAAGGATGTGCGGGGACGGCTGACGCCCGACGCGCCGATGGATCGCGTCACCTGGTTCAGGGCCGGAGGGCTGGCGGAAGTGATGTTCCAGCCGCACGACACCGACGACCTGGTCACCTTCCTCAAGCTCTTGCCCGAAACGGTGCCGTTGATGGTGGTGGGCGTCGGCTCGAACCTTCTGGTGCGCGACGGCGGCATTCCCGGCGTCGTCATCCGGCTTTCGGCCAAGGGGTTCGGCGACCTGGAACTCGCAGGCGACAACAGGATCAAGGCGGGCGCCATCTGCCCGGACAAGAACATCGCCGCCATGGCGCTCGACAACGGCATCGCCGGCCTGGAATTCCTCTACGGCATCCCGGGCTCGATCGGCGGGGCGCTGCGGATGAACGCCGGCGCCAATGGCGGCGAGACGAAAGACCTCGTCGTCGAGGTGCATGCGGTCGACCGCAAGGGCGAGACCCATGTCCTGTCCAACGCCGACATGGGCTACAGCTATCGCCATTCCAAGGCGCCCGAGGGCCTCATCTTCACCCATGCCGTCTTCCAGGGGCAGGCGGGCGACAAGGCCGAGATCCGCACGCGGATGGACGCGGTACGCCAGCATCGCGAGACCGTGCAGCCGATCCGGGAGAAGACCGGCGGCTCCACCTTCAAGAACCCGGAGGGCCACTCGGCCTGGAAGCTGATCGACGAGGCCGGCTGCCGCGGGCTGATGATCGGCGGCGCGCAGATGTCGCCCATGCACTGCAACTTCATGATCAATACCGGCCAGGCGACCGGCTACGAACTGGAATATCTGGGCGAGACGGTGCGCTCGCGCGTCCTGGAGCACTCCGGCGTGATGCTGCAATGGGAGATCAAGCGGGTCGGCAAGTTCATGCCGGGCTACGAGGTGCGGGAGTTCTTGGGCCGGGCCACGGCCTGAACGCGGAAGCGGTTCATTGGTAGAGAACGCCGTGGCCATTTCCGCTACGGCTGACCGCTGACAAGATGCGTTGTTCCGGGTCGTTATTTCTTCGAACGGGTCACCAAAACGAACTGTCATGCCGGCCTCCGAGCCGGCATCCAGCGCGCGCAAGTCCTTGCGCGCAATAGATTCTTTCGCACCGCAGACGCGGTGCTGCTGGACCCCGGATCGGGTCCGGGGAGACGCGGATAGGGAGCGCCCGACAAGAACGCGTTCACCGGCAAACAAAAACGCCGCGGTGGTTGCCGCGGCGTTTGTCGTTTCCGGGTGTCGGTTCAGCCGAAGCTCAGACCTCTTCCTTGCCCGAGAGCAGGATGCAGGCGAGCGTGATCACCGCGGAGATGCCGAGGTAGTAGCCGACATAGGTCATGCCGTAGTTGGCCTGCAGGTAGGTCGCGATGTAGGGCGCCAGCGAGGCGCCGAAGATGCCGGCGAAGTTGAAGGTGATCGACGAGCCGGTATAGCGGACCTTGGTCGGGAAGGGGGCGGCGAGCGCCGTGCCGATCAGGCCATAGGTCATGCCCATCAGCGCCATGCCGACGATCACGAAGACGATGATGCCGCCTTCGCCGCCGGTCATCAGGCCCGGCAGGAAGAAGGAGAAGACGCCGATCAGCACCGTGGTGGCGATCAGCACCTCGCGGCGCCCGTACTTCTCGGCGAGCTTGCCGGCAAGCGGGATGAACAGGCCGAACAGCACCGAGCCCACGATCTGGATCTCGAGGGCCTCGACGAAGGGGATGCCGACGACCTTGACGTTGTAGGAGAGCAGGTAGGCCGAGCCGATGTAGAACAGCACGAAGGTGGCAAGCGCCACGAAGGTGCCGAGGACGAGGCTGCGCTTGTGGTTGCGGAACAGTTCCGCAACGGGCACTTCCACCCGCTCCTTCTTGTCGATCGCCTTCTGGAAGGCCGGCGTTTCGGTGATCGACAGGCGGACCCAAAGGCCAACGGCGATCAGCACGATCGAGGCGATGAACGGAACGCGCCACCCCCAGCCGAGCAGCGATTCCTGCGACATGAAGTGCAACAGCACCCAGAACACGCCCGATGACAGGAACAGGCCGACCGGAGCGCCGAGCTGCGGGAACATGCCGTACCAGCTGCGCTTGCCGGGGGGCGCGTTTTCGGTTGCGAGCAGGACGGCGCCGCCCCATTCGCCGCCGAGGCCGAAGCCCTGGCCGAAGCGGCACAGCGCCAGGAGCAGCGGCGCCAGCACGCCGATGGTCTCGTAGGTCGGCAGCAGTCCGATGATGACGGTGGAAATCCCCATCGTCAGAAGGGCCGCCACCAGCGTCGTCTTCCGTCCGATGCGGTCGCCGTAGTGGCCGAACACGATCGCGCCGAGCGGACGGGCGAAGAATGCGATCGAAAAGGTGGCGAAGGAGGCGAGCAGCGCGGTGGTCGGATCGCTGTTGGGGAAGAACAGCGCGGGGAACACGAGCACCGCTGCTGTTGCGTAGACGTAGAAATCGAAAAACTCGATGGTCGTACCGACCAGGCTTGCAAAAAGGACACGCGCCGGGGAGTTCACGGCGGAGGTAGTCGAATGCGTCGCGGTCGGTGACACCGTTATGGGAGTGTCACTCATTGATCTTCTCTCAACTGTTTCTTGAATGTCAGTGCCGTCTTGGGAGGCAGCGCGCCCCTCATACGGCACGCACGGCAATTGTGAAACAACAAATATGCCGCAGGACGGTCGCTGCGATAATTTTCGTACCGTTCAGGCGTGTCGTGGCGACATTTTCGGTCGCATGTTCTTGCGGAACGGCGCGAGCGCAGGATGACGTGCAACTTATGGTGAGCGATTTCCCAACAAATTGTTAACTTCGGCGGTCCTAGATAGGGCCAGTGGGGGCCGCACATGATCGAGCGCGTCAAAGCCTGGGTGACCGACCAGCTTGCCTTGGGGGAGTTTTCCTCGCGCGAGCAGGTGTTGCGGCGTTCGCTCGTCATGGCCCTGCGCATCGCCGCGCTCGCCTACTGCATCAACGTCGCCGCCCATCTCGTCCTCCATGGCGTGGGGCTGCTTCCCTACGATCTGGCGAAGGCGCTGGTGATCGCCACCGTCCTGACGCCGCTGGTGTCCCTGCCGGTCGCCGTTGCCGCCTATTATGTGGTCGGGCACGCCGTCTACGAGCTGGCCTTGTCGCGCGCCGAATTCGAGCGCCTGAGCCGGACGGATTCGCTGTCGGGGCTCCTGAACCGGCGCGCCTTCCTCGAGGCCATCGAGACCGCCGTGTCGCCGGCCGCCCTTGCGATCTTCGACGTCGACCGGTTCAAGTCGATCAACGACACGCTCGGCCATGTGGCGGGCGACGAGGTCATCGTTTCGATCGCCGGCAGGCTCGAAGCGCTCGCCGGTGGACGCCACATCGTCTCGCGCATCGGCGGCGAGGAATATGCGGTTCTGGTGTGCGGGCTGTCGCCGGACGAGACTCTGGGGCTGGTCGAGGATGCCCGCAGCCTCATCGAAGCCCGGCCGATCGCCTGCGGAACGGGCTCCATCGCCGTCACCGTTTCGGTGGGTGTCGCGGATTTCGTGCCGGGACGGGACTTCGACGACCTCTTCTCCCATGCAGACCGGGCGCTCTACCTCGCCAAGGTTTCCGGCCGCAACCGCGTCGTGCACGAGCGCGAGGTCGGGGGCGTCGCTCCGCCTGCCCGATACGAGACGCCGTTCGACGGGATCATCCGCGACCGGGTGGGGTTGGCGTCGTGACAATGGTTGCCGCACGGCATCAACCGAAAGCCTGAGTTTATTTCACCGGCGCCCTGTGCGCAGAGTCCTGTTTCAATCAACGCCGCGTGCCTCGATCGGGCAGGGCAGTTCGGGGAGGTGCGCATGATCAGGAAGCTTGCTGCGGAATTTCTGGGTACGTTCTGGTTGGTGTTCGGCGGCTGCGGCAGCGCGGTGCTGGCAGCCGCCTTTCCGGAGGTCGGCATCGGCCTGCTCGGCGTGTCGCTGGCGTTCGGCCTGACGGTGCTGACCATGGCCTATGCGGTTGGCGGCATTTCGGGCGGCCACTTCAATCCGGCCGTGTCCGTCGGCCTGACGGTTGCCGGAAAGTTCCCGGCGTCGGCGCTGGTGCCCTATGTGGTGACGCAGGTCGCAGGCGCGATCGTCGCAGCCCTCGTCCTCTATTTCATCGCCACCGGCAAGCCCGGCTTCGAGCTCGGCGGCTTCGCCTCCAACGGTTACGGCGAACACTCGCCGGGCGGATACTCTGTCACCTCCGCCTTCCTGATCGAGGTAGTGATGACCTTCATGTTCGTCTTCATCATCCTCGGCTCCACCCATGGCCGCGTGCCCGTCGGCTTCGCGCCGATCGCGATCGGGCTGACGCTGACGCTGATCCATCTGGTCTCGATCCCCGTCACCAACACTTCGGTCAATCCGGCCCGCTCGACCGGCGTCGCCCTGATCGTCGGCGACTGGGCGATCGCCCAGCTCTGGCTCTTCTGGCTCGCCCCGATCATCGGCGGCGCCCTCGGCGCTCTGGCCTGGAAAGCGGTCGGCGAGGACGACTGAGATCCGCATTTTCCCGGCGTGAAACGTCGCCCGCTCCGGTGTCCGGGGCGGGCGCATTCATTTCTCTTCCTCGTGTGTCGGAGCTTGCATTGCCGGCAACTCTCTGATTCCAAGGAGAGAATCCCTGCCGCGGCTTGATTCGGGAATGATGCGTTTACGATTTCATCGCGGGCCGGTTAACGAAAGTAAACGCTTCATTAACCATAATGCCGTTGTAGTGACGGGGAGGCGGAAATTCGAGTCGCCGGCGCCGATCGAGGTCAGGCCCGGGCAAGGAAATCCGGTCAATGTGAGAGATCGAGTCCAGGGGTGAAGATGAGCAAGCATGTCGCGGTGCTGATGGGTGGAATTTCCTCCGAACGGCCCGTAAGCCTTTCGTCCGGCAACGCCTGTGCGGATGCCCTCGAGGCGCATGGCTACCGCGTCACCCGGGTCGATGTCGGCTATGACGTCGCCACGGTCCTTGCCGAACTTGCGCCGGACGTCGCCTTCAATGCCCTGCATGGCCCCTTCGGCGAGGACGGCAAGATTCAGGGCATCCTGGAATACCTGCAGATCCCCTATACGCATTCCGGCGTCCTTTCGTCGGCGCTGGCGATGGACAAGGCGCAGGCGAAGATCGTCGCCAAAGCCGCGGGCATCCCCGTCGCCGAGGCGAAGCTGATGAACCGGTTCGACATCACCTCGGCGCATCCGATGAAGCCCCCCTATGTGGTCAAGCCGGTGCGCGAGGGGTCGAGCTTTGGCGTCGTCATCGTCAAGGAGGACCAACCGCATCCGCCGCAGGTCGTCACCTCGGCCGACTGGCGCTACGGCGACGACGTCATGGTCGAGCGCTACGTCTATGGTCGCGAGTTGACCTGCGGGGTGATGGGCAATGTCGCGCTCGGCGTCACCGAGGTGGTGCCGCAGGGACACGGCTTCTACGATTACGATGCAAAATACGAGAAAGGCGGCTCGAGACACGTCCTTCCGGCACAAATTTCACCAAATATTTACCAAAAAATACAAACACTCGCACTCAAGGCGCATCAAGCGATCGGGTGCCGCGGCGTCAGCAGATCGGACTTCCGGTACGACGACCGCTTCTCCGAAAATGGCGAGATCGTGTGGCTGGAAATCAATACGCAGCCCGGCATGACCCCGACATCCCTGGTGCCCGAAATGGCCGTCCATGCCGGCCATTCCTTTGGTGAATTCTTGAGTTGGATGGTGGAGGACGCGTCTTGTTTGCGTTGACCGGCAGAAAGAGAGGCAGAGCGCGCCGGATGGACACCGCAGGGCTTGCGGAGGCCGAGGGCGGCCGCGTGCTGCCGCGTCCGCTGCGTCGCGTCGTGCGCCTTGCCGTCGGTCTCGCGGTCGGCCGGGTGACGATCCCGCGCCATGCCGGCACGGTGGCCGCGGTGTCCTTCTTCGCTGCCACCGGCTTCTACGGCATGTCGCTTGGCGGCCATAGCCAGGACTTCGCGCAGACGACCACGACCGCGGTCGGGTTCGCCATCGACGACGTCAAGGTTTCCGGCGCCCGCGAAACCTCGGAGATCGAGATCCTCGAACTGCTCGGCCTGGACGGCACGACCTCGCTCGTGGCGCTCGACGTCGAGGAGGCTCGCCGGAAGCTGTCGGAACTGCCCTGGGTCGAGCATGTCTCCGTGCGCAAGGTCTATCCCGGAACGATCGAGGTGGCGCTGAAAGAGCGCAGCGCCTTCGGCATCTGGCAGCACGGCAACGACCTGTCCCTGATCGAGAAGAATGGCAGCGTAATCGCGCCGCTGCGCGACAGCAAGTTTTCCGCGCTGCCGCTGTTCGTCGGCCGTGACGCCGAAGCCGCCGCCGCCGAGTTCGAGAAGCAGTTCGAGGCCTGGCCGGACGTCAAGGCGCGCGTGAAGGCCTATGTCCGCGTCGCCGGCCGCCGCTGGGACCTGCGCCTGGACAACGGCGTCGTCGTCATGCTGCCGGAGACCAACGTGCCGCGCGCCATGGCGGTCCTCGCAAGGTTCGAGGCGGAGCAGGGGATCCTGGAGCGCGACATCGCCGCCGTGGACCTGAGGCTGGAAGACCGCACCACCGTTCGACTGACAGAGGGTGCCGCTGAGCGCCGCAAGAAGGTGCTGGAGCAGCGGACGAAGGAATTGAAGAAGGTGACCGACCGCTCATGAGTATCTTCGGTTCCTCCCATTTTGGCCTGCCGCGCCTGAAGCCGCTCAATTCGAAGCGGTCGCACATTGTCTCGGTGCTCGACATCGGTTCGACCAAGGTCGTCTGCATGATCGGTCGGCTGACGCCGCGCCCGGAGAGCGAGATCCTGCCGGGGCGCACCCATTCGATCGAGGTCATCGGCATCGGCCACCAGCGCTCGCGCGGCGTCAAGAACGGCGTGATCGCCGATCTCGATGCGGCCGAGAGCGTCGTCCGGCTGGCGGTCGACGCCGCCGAGCGGATGGCCGGGCTGACGATCGACAGCCTGATCGTCAACGTCTCGGCCGGGCGCCTGCAGAGCGACATCTATACCGGCACGATCGATCTCGGCGGACAGGAAGTCGAGGCGGCCGACCTGCGCAAGGTGCTGACGGCGGCGGGCCAGCGTTCGCTGCGCCAGGACCGGGCGATCCTGCATTCGCTGCCGACCGGCTATTCGCTGGACGGCGAGCGCGGCATCCGCGATCCGCTGTCGATGTATGGCGACGTCCTCGGCGTCGACATGCACGTGCTGACGGCCGAGCGCACGGCGCTGAAGAACCTCGAGCTCTGCGTCAACCGCGCCCATCTTTCGGTCGAGGGCATGGTGGCGACCCCCTATGCCAGTGGTCTTTCGGCGCTGGTCGACGACGAAGTCGAGCTCGGCTGCGCCTGCATCGACATGGGCGGCGGCACGACGGCGATCTCGGTCTTTGCCGAGGGCAAGCTGGTGCATGCCGACGCCGTGGCGCTCGGCGGCCATCACGTCACCACCGACATCGCCCGCGGCCTCTCCACCCGGATCGAGGATGCGGAGCGGCTGAAGGTCGTGCACGGCTCGGCGCTGCCGAATGCGTCCGACGAAAGCGATATCGTCGCCGTCCCGCCGATCGGCGAGGACGACCGCGACCAGCCGACCCATGTGCCGCGGGCACTGCTGTCGCGCATCGTCCGCGCCCGCATCGAGGAGACGCTTGAGCTGATCCGCGACCGGATCCAGCGCTCCGGCTTCTCGCCGATCGTGGGCAAGCGAATCGTGCTGACGGGCGGTGCCAGCCAGCTCACGGGACTGCCGGAAGCCGCGCGCCGGATTCTGGCGCGCAACGTTCGCGTCGGGCGTCCGCTCGGCGTGTCGGGCCTGCCAGCCGCGGCCAAGGGTGCGGCGTTTTCCACGGCGGTGGGCCTGATGATCTATCCGCAGGTGGCGGAGTTGGAAGCGCATTCGACGCAGGGCGGCATGCTTGCGTCGCTTGCAGGAGGAAACGGCCGCATTGCCCGCATGGGGCAATGGCTGAAGGAGAGTTTCTGACGGGTTGCCGCCGGGTAGTTGCGTAGGCGGGTTACGGAATTAGGGAACATGGCCGGTGTGGCGACGCGGGCCGGAACAGACAAAAGGAACATCGACAATGACCATCAAGCTGCAGAAGCCGGACATCACTGAGCTGAAGCCCCGCATCACCGTCTTCGGTGTCGGCGGCGGCGGCGGCAACGCTGTCAACAACATGATCACCGCGGGGCTGCAGGGCGTCGATTTCGTCGTCGCCAACACGGATGCCCAGGCACTGACCATGACCAAGGCCGAGCGCATCATCCAGATGGGCGCGCAGGTCACCGAGGGCCTCGGCGCCGGTTCGCAGCCCGAGGTCGGCCGTGCGGCCGCCGAGGAGTGCATTGACGAGATCATCGACCACCTGAACGGCACGCACATGTGCTTTGTCACCGCCGGCATGGGCGGCGGCACCGGCACGGGGGCTGCCCCGATCGTCGCGCAGGCGGCCCGCAACAAGGGCATCCTGACCGTTGGCGTCGTCACCAAGCCGTTCCACTTCGAAGGCGGCCGCCGCATGCGTCTCGCCGAACAGGGTATCCAGGAGCTGCAGAAGTCGGTCGACACGCTGATCGTGATCCCGAACCAGAACCTGTTCCGGATCGCCAACGACAAGACCACCTTCGCCGACGCGTTTGCGATGGCCGACCAGGTGCTCTATTCGGGCGTCGCCTGCATCACCGACCTGATGGTCAAGGAAGGCCTGATCAACCTCGACTTCGCCGACGTCCGCTCGGTGATGCGCGAGATGGGTCGCGCCATGATGGGCACCGGCGAGGCATCGGGCGAGGGCCGCGCGATGGCCGCAGCCGAGGCCGCGATCGCCAACCCGCTCCTCGACGAGACCTCGATGAAGGGCGCGCAGGGCCTCCTGATCTCCATCACCGGCGGCCGTGACCTGACGCTGTTCGAAGTCGACGAGGCTGCGACCCGCATCCGCGAGGAAGTCGATCCGGACGCCAACATCATCCTCGGCGCCACCTTCGACGAGGAACTCGAAGGCCTGATCCGCGTCTCCGTGGTCGCCACCGGCATCGACCGGGCGACGTCGCAGGACGCCGGCCGCACCGCCGACTTTCGCCCGGTGAACAAGCCGCTGGTGCGCCCGTCGGCCGCCGTTCCGCCGCATCCGCAGGTCGCCCCGGCGCCGCAGCCGGTCGCAGCCGCACCGGTCATGACGCAGCCCGTGGCGCCGCAGCCGGCACGCGTGGCCGACCCGGTCGCCGAGACGATCCGCCAGGCCGAGATCGGCCTCGAGCGCGAACTGGCCCTGCCGGACGCCAAGCCGGCGCCCGCCCCGCAGGAAGAGTTCCGCCCGCAGAGCCGGATCTTCGCCTCCGCTCCGGCCGAAGCCCCGGTCATGGCTCCGGTTGCCGCACGCCCGGCGCCGGCTCCGCAGCCGCAGTACCAGCCGGCCCCGGTCCAGCAGCGCGCCGAGCCTGCGGCCCCGGTCATCCGCCAGGAGCCGGTCGCCAGCCGCATGCCGAAGATCGAGGACTTCCCGCCGGTGGTGCAGGCCGAGATGGAGCACCGCGTCCAGCCGGCGCAGGCCCAGCCGGAGGAACGCGGCCCGATGGGACTCCTGAAGCGCATCACGTCCTCTCTCGCGCGCCGCGACGAGGAGGAGCAGCCGGCAGCAGAAGCCGCCGCCCCGCAGCGCCGGGCGATGTCGCCGGAAGCGAGCATCTACGCACCGCGCCGGGGACAGCTCGACGACCATGGTCGTGCCACGCCGCAGCCGCGGGCGCTCAGCGAGGACGACCAGCTGGAGATTCCCGCCTTCCTGCGCCGCCAGTCGAACTAGGGCTGTCACCATTGTTGCAAACGAAGGCCCGGACCGTCTGTCCGGGCCTTCTTTTTTATCAAATCTTTCAGTAGTTTGAGTGGTCTCTGTGGGGCGTAACAAAACGAAAGAAACAGTGATTTGTAACAATTCAGGCGCGCAACTACATTCCGGCCAGAAACGCCGCCAGCGCATTGATTCACGGGCGATTTTTACAGGCCTGGCGCAGTCTCTGCTGCAACGCTCCGATTTCCCGCTTCGACGGTCGAGGAGCACGCGAAGCAAAACGACAACAAAATAGTGACGATCGGCCCGGTGCCGGTGATAAGATAAGGCGAATTAGAAGATGTCCATCAGCTTGCTGGGTTTTCAGACGACGATCTCGAGCCCGGTTACGATCTCGGGAACAGGCGTCCATTCCGGCGCGGTCGTTTCCATTACCTTTCATCCGGCCGAGGCCGACAGCGGCATCGTCTTCCAGCGCCTTCACGACAACGGGTCCGTGAGCGAATACCGCGCCGTTTCCTCGCAGGTGGGCAACACCGACCTCTGCACCGTTCTCGGCTTCTCGCCGGACAAGTCCATCGCCACCATCGAGCACGTCATGGCAGCGCTCTATGCGCTCTCGCTCGACAACGTGCTGATCGAGGTCCAGGGCGCCGAGATGCCGATCATGGACGGCAGCTCCGCTCCCTTCATCGATGCAATCGACCAGGTCGGCCTGCGGCCGCTCGCGGTCAAGCGCCGCTACATCCGCGTGGTCAAGCCGGTCCGCGTCGAGGCCGGTTCGTCCTGGGCGGAGTTTTCGCCGCATGACGGCACCCGCTTCGAGGTCGAGATCGATTTCGATTGCCCGCTGATCGGCCGCCAGGCCTGGAAGGGCGAGTTGACGCCTGCGACCTTCCGCAGCGAGCTGTCGCGCGCCCGGACCTTCGGCTTCATGCGTGACGTCGAACGCCTCTGGGCGGCCGGCTATGCGCTCGGCTCCTCGCTTGAGAACTCGGTCGTCATCTCCGACGACAACGCCGTGATCAACATCGAGGGCCTGCGCTACGACGGCGACGAGTTCGCCCGTCACAAGACGCTGGACGCCGTCGGCGACCTGGCGCTTGCCGGCGCGCAGTTCATCGGCTGCTACCGCTCCTACCGCGGCGGCCACAAGATGAACGCGATGGCGCTGAAGGCGCTGCTCAACGATCGCACGGCCTACGAGGTCGTCGAGGCTTCGGTCCCGCGCGCTCGCGCCGGCAAACGCGAGCTCATCACCGTGAACGCACCGGAGTTCGCTCCCTGGTCCGCCTGAGGGCCGGGAGCATTCCCGATCGCACGGTGCTTCACACTTTCTTTGCCATAAAAATGCGTTAATGCAGCGGCATGGCGTTGCGGTATGCGCGGGATTGGGGATAGAACGCGTTCAATGAACGGCGCTCGAACAGGGCGCCGCGATGATTTTGGGATTGTCAGATGAAATTTGCAGGGATTGTTGGTGCCAAGCATTGGACGCGGATTGCCTGCGTCGCCCTCCTGTCCACGGTGCCGCTGGCGCTGACGGCATGCCAAAGCGATCCCGACATCGACATCACCAAGCTTTCGGCCGAGACCGATCCGCCTGAGGTTCTCTACAACCAGGGGCTGGCGAACCTCAATGCCGGCAACGTCACCGAGGCCTCGCGCAAGTTCGCCGCGATCGACCGGCAGCACCCGTTCTCCGAATATGCCCGCAAGGCGCTGGTGATGAGCGCCTTTGTGAACTATCGCCAGGGCGCCAACCAGGAGGCGATCACCGCCGGCCAGCGCTACCTCAAGCTCTATCCGGAGTCCGAGGATGCGGCGTATGCGCAGTACATCGTCGGGCTGGCCTATGCCAAGCAGATCCCGAGCGTGACACAGGACCAGCGTCCGGCCACGCAGACGATCGAGGCGATGCAGGCGGTCGTCACTAAGTACCCCGATTCGGAGTATGTCGAGGACGCGCAGGCCAAGATCCGCTTTGCGCGCGACCAGCTCGCCGGCAAGGAGATGCAGGTCGGCCGCTACTATCTCGAGCGCAAGGAATACCTGGCGGCGATCACCCGCTTCCGCACCGTCGTCGAGCAGTACGGCACGACGAACCAGGTGGAGGAAGCGCTCGCGCGCCTCGTCGAATCCTATTATGCAATGGGTATTACCAGCGAAGCGCAGACCGCTGCCGCCGTTCTCGGCCACAACTATCCGGACAGCCAGTGGTATGCGGATTCCTACAAGCTGCTGCAGTCGAAGGGGCTGGAGCCGCGCGAGAATGCTGGTTCCTGGATTTCGCGCGCCGGCAAGGCCCTCATCGGCGCCTGAGCAAAGAGATATGACCTCGGATGCTGGCACAGCTTTCGATCCGCGATATCGTCCTGATCGAACGGCTTGACCTCGCTTTCGATGGCGGGCTCTCGGTGCTGACCGGCGAAACCGGCGCCGGAAAATCCATCCTGCTCGATTCACTCTCGCTCGCGCTCGGCGGGCGCGGCGACGGCTCGCTGGTCCGCCACGGGCTGGACAAGGGCCAGGTGACGGCCGTGTTCGACGTGCCGACGGGGCACGCGGCCCGCACGCTCCTGCGCGACAACGCCATCGACGACGACGGCGACCTGATCTTCCGCCGCGTGCAGTCGGCCGACGGCCGCACCAAGGCCTATGTCAACGACCAACCGGTCTCCGTCCAGCTGATGCGGCAGGCGGGGCAGTTGCTCGTCGAGATCCACGGCCAGCACGATGATCGCGCGCTGATCGACACAGATGCGCACCGCGTTCTGCTCGACGCCTTCGGCGGCCTTGGCGAGACGGTGGCGGACGTCTCCCGCCTCTACCAGAACTGGAAGGATGCCGAGCGCGCGCTGCGTCGCCACCGCGAAAAGGTGGAGGCGGCCGCGCGCGAGGCCGACTATATCCGCTCCTCCGTAGACGAACTGGAGAAGCTCTCGCCGCAGGACGGCGAAGAGGAGGTGCTTGCGGAAGAACGCGCGCGGATGATGAAGGCCGAGCGGATCGCCGGCGACATCAACGAGGCGAGCGATTTCCTGAACGGCAACGCCTCGCCGGTTCCCGTCATCGCCTCGATGGTGCGGCGGCTGGAGCGCAAGAGCCAGGAGGCGCCGGGTCTTTTGGAGGAGACGGTCGAGCTGCTCGGCCGCGCCGTCGACCAACTCTCGGACGCGCAGATGGCGGTGGAGGTGGCGCTGCGCAAGACCGAGTTCGATCCGAAGCTTCTGGAGCGCACCGAGGAGCGGCTGTTTGCGCTCCGCGCCGCCTCGCGGAAATATTCCGTACCCGTCTCCGGCCTGCCGGCGCTGGCCGTGCGGATGATCGCGGATCTCGCCGATCTCGATGCGGGCGAGGAGAAGCTGAACCGGCTGGAACAGGCCCTGGGCGAGATGCGGGCTGCCTTCGACGCCGCCGCGCGCGCGCTGTCGGAGCGCCGTCACCATACGGCCGAGGCGCTCGCCGGCGCGGTGATGGCGGAGCTTCCGGCGCTCAAGCTGGAGCGCGCCCGCTTCATGGTCAACATCACCACCGATCCCGACGGCGGGGCGGAGGAGGGGATCGACACCGTCGAATTCCATGTCCAGACCAATCCGGGCACGCGCCCCGGCCCGATCATGAAGGTCGCCTCCGGCGGCGAGCTCTCGCGTTTCCTGCTGGCGCTGAAGGTGGCGCTTGCCGACCGCGGCTCGGCGCCGACGCTCGTCTTCGACGAGATCGACACCGGCGTCGGCGGGGCGGTGGCGGATGCGATCGGCCAGCGGCTGAAGCGGTTGTCGTCGACAGTGCAGGTGCTTTCCGTCACCCATGCGCCGCAGGTGGCGGCGCGTGCTGCCACGCATCTTCTGATCTCCAAGGGGCCGGTCGACGGCGGCGAGGCGATCGCCACCCGCGTGGCCCGGATGGATGACGGCGCCCGTACCGAGGAAATCGCCCGCATGCTCGCCGGCGCGTCGGTCACCGAGGAGGCGAGGGCGGCGGCGGCGCGGCTCCTGTCCGGCGGCGGCTGACCGAGGCTGCCGAGCCTCAAGATGCCTCTGCAGCGGCGGGTGCCCAAATCTTCGTGAGGACTGCGCCCGAGGCTGCTTTTCTTTTTACTGCCATGCTCTAAAAACCAGACGAACCTTTCTGGAGCAGCGCGATGTCCGTCGAGAAAATCCCCGTCGAGAACCTGACAGAAGAACAGGCGGCGGCCGAGCTGGCCTTTCTTGCAGCCGAGATCTCCAGGAACGACGTGCTCTACCATGGCCAGGACCGGCCGGAGATCTCGGACGCCGACTATGACGCGCTGAAGCGGCGCAACGATGCGATCGAGGCGCGGTTCCCGCAACTCGTGCGCGCCGACAGCCCTTCGATCAAGGTTGGCGCCGCGCCGCTTGCGACCTTTGCGCCGATCACCCATTCGCGGCCGATGCTGTCGCTCGACAACACGTTTTCCGACGGGGACGTGCGCGACTTCGTCGCTTCCGTCTACCGCTTCCTCGGGCTTCTGCCGGACGGATCGATCGCGTTTACCGCCGAACCGAAGATCGATGGGCTTTCGATGTCGATCCGCTACGAGCAGGGGCGCCTCGTCAATGCGGCGACCCGCGGCGACGGCACGACCGGCGAAAACGTCACCGAGAACGTCAGGACCATCAGGGAGATCCCCGACCGCCTGCCGGCCGGCGTGCCGGATGTGGTGGAGGTCCGCGGCGAGGTCTATATGAGCAAGGCCGAGTTTCTGGCGCTCAACGAGAAGATGGCGGCGGAAGGCAAGCAGACCTACGTCAATCCGCGCAACACGGCGGCAGGATCGCTGCGCCAGCTCGATGCGAAGGTGACGGCAAGCCGCAACCTGAAGTTCTTCGCCTATGCCTGGGGCGAGATGTCCGCCATGCCGGCCGATACGCAGATGGGCATGGTCGAGACGTTCAGGGATTGGGGCTTTCCGGTCAATCCGCTGATGAAGCGGCTGACCTCGGTGGAAGACATCATCGCCCACTATGCCGAGATCGGCCTGAAGCGCCCGGATCTCGACTACGAGATCGACGGTGTCGTCTACAAGGTCGACCGGCTGGACCTGCAGGCGCGTCTCGGCTTCCGCTCGCGCAGCCCGCGCTGGGCGACGGCGCACAAGTTCCCGGCCGAGCAGGCGTTCACGAAGGTCGAGAAGATCGATATCCAAGTGGGGCGCACCGGCGCGCTGACGCCGGTGGCGCGGCTCACCCCGGTCACCGTCGGCGGCGTCGTCGTGACGAATGCGACGCTGCATAACGAAGACTACATCAAGGGCCTCGGCAATTCCGGCGAGCGCATCCGCGACGACGGCCACGACATCCGCATCGGCGACACGGTGATCGTGCAGCGGGCAGGGGACGTCATCCCGCAGGTGCTCGACGTGGTGATGGAGAAGCGGCCGGCGGATGCCGTGCCCTACGAGTTTCCGAAGACCTGCCCGGTCTGCGGCAGCCATGCGGTGCGCGACATCAACGAGAAGTCCGGCAAGGTGGATGCGGTGCGCCGCTGCACCGGCGGCTTCGTCTGCCGGGCGCAGGCGGTGGAGCACCTGAAGCACTTCGTCTCACGCAACGCCTACGACATCGAGGGGCTCGGCTCCAAGCAGATCGATTTCTTCTTCGAGGCGGAGGATCCGGCATTGTCGATCCGCACCGCGCCCGAGATCTTCACGCTGAAGCGGCGGCAGGAGACTTCGCTGACCAAGCTGGAGAACATCGACGGCTTCGGCAAGGTGAGCGTGAAGAAGCTGTTCGACGCGATCGACGAGCGGCGGACGATCGCGCTCAACCGCTTCATCTACGCGCTCGGCATCCGCCATGTCGGCGAGACGACGGCCAAGCTGCTCGCGCGTGCCTACGGCACCTATGCGGCCTTCGAGGCGGGGATGAAGGGGGCGGCCACGTTTTCGGGCGAGGCGTGGGCGGAGCTCAACAGCATCGACGGCATCGGCGAGGTGGTCGCCCGCGCCATCGTGGAGTTCTACAAGGAGCCGCGCAACCTCGACGTGATCGGGCGACTTATCGAAGAGGTCACGCCGGAAGCTGCCGAGGCGCCCGTTGCCAGCGACAGCCCGGTTGCCGGCAAGACAGTGGTCTTCACCGGAACGCTGGAGAAGATGACGCGTGACGAGGCCAAGGCGATGGCCGAGCGGCTTGGCGCCAAGGTATCGGGCTCGGTGTCGAAAAAGACGGATCTCGTCGTGGCCGGCCCGGGCGCGGGCTCCAAGCTCGACAAGGCACGGGAATTCGGCGTCGAGGTGATCGACGAGGACCAGTGGCTGGAGCGCGCCAAGGCCTGAGCGGATGGGGGGCCAGCGGCGTGGGCTACGCCAGGTCTCAGTGGTCCCGGCGGCGGCGGTCGGGGCCTTCGTGGATGACCACCAGCGCGCCGATCATCGTGGCGCCTTCCGAATAACAGGGCGTCAGCCGCCGGCGGATCACGACGAGGTTGCCGTCCCGCTCGCGGGCATTGGTGTATTCGACGGTCTCGCCCGCAAAACAGCGGTCGAGATTGCCCTTGATAACGTTGTTGAAGTGATCGGCGCCGACGATGTCGCGCACGTGCCGCCCGACCAGTTCGTGCGGCTTGCGCTTCAGCCGTGCCGCATCGGTGGCATTGGCGTAGAGATAGCGATAGTCGGTGGTCACGACCGAGACGCGCTCGGCCAGCGTATCGAGCTGGCCGATGTCCAGTACCCCGTTGCGGACCGGCGCGGACAGGGCGGGCAGGCCGTTCTGATCGGCCGGCCGGGTGCGGACGGTGATGTATCGCCGGAGGAGCAGTTCGATCAGGTCGGCATTGTTGCGGACGCTCGAGGCGTCTTCTGCCTCCTCGCGCAAAAGCCGCAGCAGGGCGGTGAACTGCGCCTGCTGCTCGGCCGCGTCCTGCGTCTGGTGGTCGACCAGCGCCGTCAGCGCGTTCGTCAGTTCCCGGTCCATACGGTGGACGAGCGGCATGTCTTCTGCGTCGATGGCGTCGTGCAGGCGACGGTAGCGTTCCCAGAACTCCTCGGTCAGCCTGTCCATGGAGAGGGACAGGAGACTGTTCCGGCCCATATTTGGTTTCGTTTCTGCCATTCAGCCCGCCACGTCGCGCCGCCCCCGTCCTGATTCGAAAATCCTGTGGCGCTGCAGCGACAATATGATTCTTCCGGCAGGTGGTGAAGGGGGAAAACGGCAAAATACGCCCATTCGTTGCGCGAATCGGCGAAGCGACAGCCCAATCCTCGATTGCGAGACGTGGTCGGGACGCCATCAGGGACGCGATGAGAGAGGCGGGAAGGCGGCAGGCACATGCCGCCTTCCGGGCGTCAGCCGTTGGACTTGCGCGCCTTCCGCTTGGGCGATGCAGCCTTGGCCGGATGGTCCTGGCGGGGTGGCTTGTCGGCGAAGGCGCCGTCCTTGAAGGACTTGGCCTTGCCCTTGAAGTCCGCCGTCTTGCCCTTGAAGCCGGCGGGCTTGCCGGGACGCTCGTCCCGGTCCTGGGGGGACCGGCTGCGGCCTTCGGCCTGGGCGGCCTTCTCCCAGCCCTTGCGGGCGGGTTTGCCGGCGAAATCGGCGCGGGCAGGCCTGTCGGAGGCCCGCTCGCGCGGGCCGTTCTCGCGCTCGCCTGCGAAATCCCGATCCTTCCGCGGGCCGCGGCCGGGGCGGTCGCCTGCCGGCTTGCCGCGTGTCATGTCCGGTGCACCGTCGAGCTTCGTCAGGCGAATGCCCTTCTCGATGATCTGCTTCGGGCCGATCCTTTCGAGGAAGGCCTCTGCGGAGGCTTCGGCGAGCTCGACATAGGTTTCGTCCTGCTGCATGCGGATTGCGCCGATCTCGTTGCGGGTGATGCCGCCGGCCCGGCAGAGCATCGGGATCAGCCAGCGCGGCTCGGCGTTCTGCTTGCGGCCAACGGAGATCGAGATCCAGCGGCCGGGGCCGAAGGCGTCGCGCGGCGGGCGGGGCGCCGGTTCTCCGGCTTCGCCCGACCGGCGTTCGCGGGCGGGGCGGCGTTGCGTAAGATCGACTTCCCGCAGATCCTCCGGCGCAGACCGGCCCTTGCGGTAGAGACGCACGAAGGCTGCGGCGATCTGGCGGGCGTCGAGGGTCGAAAGAAGGGTGTCGGTGAATTCCGCCTCGTCGTCGGCCACCGGCTCGGCCAGCACCGGATCGGCCAGAAGCCGCTCGTCGTCGCGGCGAAGGATCTCGTCAGCGGACGGCGGGTTCGCCCATTCGGCCGTGATCTTGGCTGTCGCCAGCAGGCGCTCGGCGCGGCGGATCGCCGGCACCGGAACGATCAGCGCGCTCACGCCCTTCCGTCCCGCCCGCCCGGTGCGGCCGCTCCTGTGCAGCAGCGTCTCCGGATTGGTCGGAAGGTCGGCATGGACGACGAGTTCGAGATTGGGCAGGTCGATGCCGCGGGCGGCGACGTCGGTTGCGATGCACACCCGGGCGCGGCCGTCGCGCATCGCCTGCAGGGCGTGGGTCCGCTCGTTCTGCGACAGCTCGCCGGAGAGTGCTACGACGGAGAAGCCACGATTGTTCAGGCGCGCGGTCAGGTGGTTGACGGCGGCACGGGTCGAGCAGAAGACGATCGCCGTCGGGGCCTCGTAGAAGCGCAGCACGTTGATGATGGCATTCTCGCGGTCATGTGGGGTGACCGCCAGCGCGCGATAGGCGATGTCGCCGTGCTGGCCCTTCTCGGCCGCCGTCGTCACGCGCACGGCGTCGCGCTGGTAGTTGCGCGCGAGTTCCTCGATGGCGCGGGGAACGGTCGCCGAGAACATCAGCGTGCGGCGTTCGTCCGGCGCGGCCTCGAGAATGAATTCCAGGTCTTCGCGGAAGCCGAGGTCGAGCATCTCGTCGGCCTCGTCGAGCACCACCGCCTTCAGCCGGGAAAGATCCAGCGCGCCGCGGTCGATATGGTCGCGCAGGCGGCCGGGGGTTCCAACGACGATCTGGGCGCCGCGTTCGAGCGCACGGCGTTCGGTGCGGATGTCCATGCCGCCGACGCAGGAGGCGATCACGGCGCCCGTCTCGCCATAGAGCCATTCGAGCTCGCGCTTCACCTGCAGGGCGAGCTCGCGCGTCGGCGCGATCGCCAGCGCCAGCGGCACGGACGCCCGGCCGAAGCGCTCCTCGCCGTCGAGCAGGGTCGGCGCAAAGGCGAGCCCGAAGGCCACCGTCTTGCCCGAGCCGGTCTGGGCGGAAACGAGCAGGTCCGCGCCTTCGAGGTCGGGATCGGCCACTGCCTTCTGCACAGGGGTCAGCGTCGTGTAGCCGCGTTTCGCCAACGCGCTTGCCATCGCCGGAACGAGGCGTTCGTAATCGGTCATGTCTGGTCTTTCGATATTGTGAGGCGCGCTGCCTGGTAACGGCTCACGTGCCTTCCGTGTCTCTTCCTGTGCATGGAGCGGTCCCGAAACCGCTGCACGTCTTCGGGGGCGCATGCGTCAGGTCCGGCCCGGACGTGCGGGCGCATTGCTCCGGCTCTCCGGCCGTCTGCGATTGGCGCGTTCGTAGCGGGAAGCGGCGCAAAAGTACAGATAGAATATCGGCTGCCGCATTGGCTGCCGCGAGGCCGTGTGCGGACAGGAGGCCAGTCGGAGTTCGGCGCGGCGGGAGATTGTGTTTTTGCGCTGCACAAGCTAGAAAGCGCCGCTGCCGCGAAAGAGCCGAGAGGCTACCGGCGGCGGCACCTTTGGGAGGAGGTGTGGCGCAGACGGGTCGGGCCGGCAGCGATGTGCGGCGGGGCCGGTGCGCGGCAGTGAAATTCGTGCTGGCCCTGGCGGATCGCTCATCTTCCGTGGTCAGCCAGGCTGGAGGATCCGCCTCGATGCAGACCGTCACCACGATCGAAGGCTTGCGTGCGGCGCTGGCGCCGTTTCGCGCCAGCGGCAAGTCCGTCGGCCTCGTGCCGACGATGGGTTACCTTCACGTCGGCCACATGGAGCTCGTGCGGCGCGCACGCGCCGAGAACGACGTCGTCGTCGCCTCGATCTTCGTCAATCCGCTGCAATTCGGCGCCGGCGAGGACCTGACACGCTATCCGCGCGACCTGCCGCGCGACGAAAAGATGCTCGAAGAGGGGGGCGTCGACTTCGTGTTCGCGCCCGGTGTTTCGGATATGTATCCTCGCCCGATGGCGACGGTCGTCGATGTGCCCACGCTCGGCGCCGAACTCGAGGGCTCCGTGCGGCCCGGCCATTTCTCCGGGGTCTGTACGGTCGTTACCAAGCTCTTCAACATCGTCGGCCCGGACCGCGCCTATTTCGGCGAGAAGGACTTCCAGCAGCTGACGATCATCCGCCGCATGGTCGAGGACCTGGCGCAGCCGGTCGAGGTGGTCGGGGTGGCGACTGTCCGCGAGGCGGACGGGCTCGCATGCTCGTCGCGCAACGTCTACCTGAATGCCGAGCAGAGGGCGGCGGCGGTGATCGTGCCGAAGGCGCTGGCGGAGGCCGAGCGGCTCATCGGCGCCGGCGAGACCAGCCCGCGCGCCGTCGAGGACGGCGTTCGCGCCTTCATCGCCGCCGAACCGCTGGCGAATGCGGAAATCGTGGCGCTGCGGCACCCCGAAATGCTCACCGAGGTCGCAGAAATCGGTCCCGGACCGGTTCTTTTGTTGCTTTTCGTCCGGATCGGGAGCACGAAGCTGCTCGACAACCGGATTATCGGCCAGAACGTGCAGAATTCAGCGAAGGTAGCCTGACAATGAGCGTGCATGCAGCGAAACGGCGCCTTGCGCCCGCGGAAATCCGGGCCCTGAAGGGCCAGCGGCCGATCGTCAGCCTGACGGCCTATACGACGCCGATCGCCAAGCTGCTCGATCCGCATGTGGACTTCATGCTGGTCGGGGATTCGCTCGGCATGGTGGTCTACGGGCTCGATTCCACCGTCGGCGTGACGCTGGAGATGATGATCGCGCACGGCCAGGCGGTGATGCGCGGATCGGACAAGGCCTGCGTCGTGGTCGACCTGCCGTTCGGCTCCTATCAGGAATCGAAGGAGCAGGCGTTCCACAGCGCCGCGCGCGTGCTGAAGGAGACCGGCTGCAGCGCGGTCAAGCTCGAGGGCGGCGCGGAGATGGCCGAGACCGTCGATTTCCTCACCCGGCGGGGCATTCCGGTGCTCGGCCATGTCGGGCTGATGCCACAACTGATCAACACCACCGGCGGCTACCGCTCGCTCGGGCGCAGCGACAAGGAAGCCGACAAGATCCGCCGCGACGCCAAGGCGATCGACGATGCGGGCGCGTTCGCGATCGTCATCGAGGGCACGGTCGAACCGCTCGCCCGCGAGATCACGGAGTCGGTCAAGGCGCCGACGATCGGCATCGGCGCGTCGCCGGCCTGCGACGGCCAGGTGCTGGTCGTGGACGATGCGCTCGGCATCTTCACCGACTTCAAGCCGCGCTTCGTCAAGCGCTTCGCCGACCTCGCGCCGCAGATCAGCGAAGCCTTTGCGGCCTATGCCGAGGAGGTGAGGGCGCGGACCTTCCCCGCCCAGGAACACACGTTCCAGGTGAAGGCCAAGTCCTGATCCCGGAAGGACGACCCGGCTGCGGCCGGATCAACGGTTCAACGAAATCGATCGATACTTCAGCCATATTCAATTGCGCTGAGGGGTGCGGGGGACTACAGCGGTTCCACGTGAGGGCAGAGGTGCGCGCCAGGTGAACAAGGCTGATTTTTTCGAGGGCGTGCGCAACGGCACGCCGGTGTTCCTGTCGGCGGCGCCGTTCGGCGCACTGTTCGGCGCGATCGCGGTTGCCAACGGCCAGACGATCGCGGAGGCCGTGCTGATGAGCATGACGATCTTCGCCGGCGCCAGCCAGCTGGTCGGCATCGAGCTGTTCGGTCAGAACATCGCGCCCTGGGTCATCGTGCTGTCGATCTTCGCGGTGAACTTCCGCCACATCCTCTATTCGGCGGCGATGACGCCGTTCGTCAGGCATTTCTCGCCGGCGGAAAAGTTCTTCGCCTTCTTTGTCCTTACCGATCCGCAATTCGCCGAAACGCTGCGGCGCGGTGAATCGGGCCGCAAGGTCAGCTTCGCCTGGTATATCGGCTTTGCGCTGGTCATCTATATTCCCTGGCAGGTGATGACCGCGCTCGGCGGCGTCTTCGGCCAGCTCATCGGCGATCCGAAGGTGATCGGCATCGACGTGCTGCTGCCGATCTATTTCATGGCGCTGGTGCTCGGCTTCCGCAAGCGGCCGAACTTCCTCTCCGTGGTCGCGGTGAGCGGCGCGGTCTCGGTGATCGCCTATCACACCGTCGGCTCTCCCTGGCATGTCAGCATCGGCGCGCTTGCCGGCATGGCGCTCGCCGCCGTGCTGCCGGTCAAGCGCGGCCCGGCGTCGCGCGACGCGGCGAGGGAGGGCTGAAATGGGCGCGTTCTTTCATGCCGACATGATCGCGATCATCCTTGCGGGTGCCGTCGCGACCTTCCTGACGCGCATCGGCGGATACTGGCTGGTGATGCGGATGAAGACGATCCCGCCGCGGCTGGAGGCGGCGCTGAACGCCGTGCCGGCGGCGGTGCTGACGACGCTCGTGGCGCCCGCCTTCTTCACCGGCGGCCCCGACGTGCAGGTGGCGATGGCAGCGGCCCTGATCGCAAGCCTCAGGTTCTCCGTGCTGCCGATGCTGGCGATCGGCTGGTGCGCGGTGATGCTGATGCGCTACGCCCTCGGCGTCTGAAGAAGACCTTCCGGAAGAGAGCGAATTTCCGCCCGTGCCGGTATCCGGCGGGCGGATGCTGCGCTCTTGACATGAGAACCACCGATCACGGAACAGCCCGTTTGCAGAACGAAGGCATCGCACCGGCGCCCCGGGCTGGAATATATTATTAAATTAAATCCATAAAATCTATCGATATTGATGCCATCGTTTTCCTGGCATAGCCTCTCTCCCACAAACCGACAGGAGAGGGCATATCATGCTGGACAGACGAGCATTTCTCGCAACCACCGCCGCCGTGGGGCTTTCGGCGGCGTTCGGACGCGGCGCGGCGGCGCAAGACGGTCCCGCCGCAACGACGAAGCTGGTCGTTGCCGACCAGAGCGAACTCGTGCGCAATCTGCTCGAGGCGAGCGGAGAGGGAAGCAAGCTGGAGTTCCAGTTCGAGCTGCCGAACTTTGCCGGCGGGCCGGCGATCTACGAGGCGATCCGGGCGGAGGCGCTCGACATCGCCTATGTCGGCGACACGCCGCCGATCCAGGCACGCGCCGCCGGCACGCTCCTGCCGATCGTCGCCACCTTCACCCGCGAAGTGGCGCAGTACCGGCTGACCAGCCGGCCGGGCCTGGTGATCAACAAGCTCTCGGAACTGAAGGGCAAGAGCGTCAGCTACATCGAGGGCTCGGGACGACAGGTGTTCCTGATCGAGGCGCTCAACCGCGCCGGGCTGAAACTCGACGACGTGCAACTGGTCAAGCTGCGGATCGCAGACCTGCCGGATGCGATCCGTTCGGGCGCCATCGACGTGGCAGTGCTGCAGGAGCCGCACGTGACGCGGCTGGTCAACCAGGTCGGCGCCAGCCCGGTGCTCGACCCGGAGGAGCGAAAACTGCTGCCGAGCACGAGCTACTTCTACGCCCGCCCGGCGGTGCTCGCCGATCCGGACAAGGCGGCAGCGGTCCGCCAGTTCATCGGCGCCTTCGTCCGCGCCGGTCGCTGGAGCAATGACAACGAGGATGCCTGGGCGAAGCACTACTACACGGATTTCCAGCGCATCGCCCCGGACGACACGGCGGCGATCCTCGCCGGCCAGTCGCCGCTGGTGTTCCAGACGTCGGTGGAGGCGATCCCGCATCACCAGAAGCTGATCGACATCCTCTACCAGTCCGGTTCGCTGAAGGAGCGCTTCGATGCCGCAGGCTCCTTCGTCGACACCTTCGACGACGTGATTGCCGGCGCCCGCGCCTGAGCGCGCTGCTGCAAACGACAGGAGACGACATGACCGACGTGACTTCGGGGGGCAACTTCTACGTGGCGGGACGGGCAGGCGAGCGATCGCCTGCCGCGCCTCGCGGTGGGGCTCGCGCGGTCCGGCTGCCGCCGGAGCGTCTGCCGCCGGGGCTTCGCCTGCTGGGGCCGGCGCTGGTCGTTCTGGCATGGGAGGCCGCCTCGCGGCTCGGGCTGCTGTCGCCGGCGACGCTGACGGCGCCATCGACCGCACTCGTCACCGGCTACCAGATGTTTTCCGACGGCAGCCTGCTGCCGCATCTTCTGGCCTCGGCCGGCCGTGCCTATTCCGGGCTCTTCCTCGGCGTGCTCGCCGGTGTGGTGCTGGCGCTGCTCTCGGGGCTGACGCGGACCGGCGAGGCGCTGATCGACGGGCTGGTGCAGATCAAGCGGGCGGTGCCGACCCTGGCGCTGATCCCGCTCGTGATCATCTGGCTCGGCATCGGCGAGGCGATGAAGGTGTTCCTGATCTTCACCGCCGTGCTCGTGCCGGTCTACATCAATACCCATGCGGCGCTGCGCGGCATCGACATCGGCCATATCGAGCTGGCGCGGACGCTGGGGCTCACGCGCGGCGAGTTCATCCGCCACGTGGCGCTGCCCGGCGCGCTTCCCGGCTTCTTCGTGTCGCTGCGGCTTGCCGTGGCGCTCTGCTGGACGGCGCTGGTGGTGCTCGAACTGATCAACACCCAGACGGGCATCGGATACCTGATGAACCGGGCGCGCGACTGGGGCCAGACCGACATCATCGTCGTCGGCATCATCATCTATGCGGTGCTCGGGCTCGTGTCTGACGCGGTCGTTCGCGCCGTCGAAGCAAGGGTGCTGTCCTACCGGAGGTCGCTCGGCTCATGACCTTCCACCGTCCCATCACCCCCTCGGTCGTCCTGCGCGACCTGTCGCGCAGCTTCAGGGGCAAGACTGTGCTCGACCGGGTGTCGCTGGAGATCCCGCGCGGCCAGTTCGTGGCGTTGCTCGGCGAGAGCGGCTCCGGCAAGACGACGCTGCTTCGCGCGCTCGCCGGTCTCGACGACGATGCCGAGACGGCCGGCCATTTCCAGGTCGCCGGCAGTTCCTCGGTGCTGTTCCAGGATTCGCGCCTGCTGCCGTGGATGAGCGTGATCGGCAACGTCACGCTCGGCCTGCGACGCCCGGACGGGCGGGCGGCGGCGCTGGAAATGCTGGAGGCCGTGGGCCTTGGCGACAAGGCGGACGTCTGGCCGTCGACGCTCTCGGGCGGCCAGAAGCAGCGGGCCTCGCTCGCACGCTCGCTGCTGCGCGAACCGGACGTGCTGCTTGCCGACGAACCCTTCGGCGCGCTCGACGCGCTGACGCGGCTGCGCATGCAGGCGCTGCTCCTGCGCCTCGTCGAACGGCAGCGGCCGACCGTCATCCTCGTCACCCACGACGTGGAGGAAGCACTCCTTCTGTCCGATCGCATCCTCGTCCTGAAGGACGGGCGGATCGCCGAGGACCATCCCGTCCGCATGCCGCAGCCGCGGCGCGTCGACCATCCCGATTTCGCCGGGCTCCGACAGACGCTGCTGTCGAGCCTCGGCGTTGAAGCCGAAACCGTCTGAAAGGCAGGACCATGACCCGCAAGCTGCACCTGAACCTGTTCCTCATGCCGCGCGGCCATCACGAGGCGGCGTGGCGGCATCCGGCCTCGGCCCGAAAGGCCCTGACCGATGTCGATCTCTATGCGAAGGCCGCGCAGATCGCCGAGGCGGCGAAATTCGATGCGGTATTCCTCGCCGATGCGCTGGTCGCGCCCAACAATGGCGGGCTGGTGGCGACGGGGGCACTGGAGCCGTTGACGCTGCTCTCGGCGCTCGCGATGCGTACCGAGAAGATTGGGCTGATCGGCACCGCCTCCACCACCTACAGCCAGCCCTATACGCTGGCGCGGCAGTTTGCCTCGCTCGACAATATCTCGGGCGGTCGGGTCGGCTGGAACATCGTCACCTCCTGGGCGCCGCAGGCCGGCCTGAACTACGGTCTTGCGGCGGATGTCGAGCATGGCGAGCGCTACCGGATCGCCGAGGAGTTCGTGGAGGCGGTGGACGCGCTCTGGCGCAGCTATCCGGCGCATGCGGTGCTCGACGATCGCGACGGCGGGCGCTACCTCGATCCGTCGCTGGTCCAACCCGTCGACTACGAGGGGCGGCACTACCGCACCCGCGGCCCGCTCAACGTGCCGGCCGGACCACAGGGGCGGCCGGTCTACGTGCAGGCGGGGCAGTCCGACACGGGCCGCGCCTTCGCAGCGCGCTGGGCCGAGGCGATCTTCACCGCGCACCTGACCAAAGATTCGGCGCGGACCTTCTATGCCGACGTGAAAGGCAGGGCGGCGGCCTTCGGGCGTCGGCCGGAGGATATCGTCATCCTGCCCGGCCTCAGCGCTGCGATCGGTTCGACGACGCGCGAGGCGGAGCAGGTGTGGGAGGAGCTCGATGCGCTGACCAGCACCGAGATCGGACTGTCGCGGCTGTCGGCCCGCTTCGGCGGCCACGATTTCAGCGGCGTGCCGCTCGACCGCCCGCTGCAGCGCGGCGACTTCCCGGATCCGGAGCGGGTGGAGGCGTCGAAGAGCCGCGCCATCGGCTATGTCGAGACTTCGCTCAACGAGGGACTGACGCTTCGCCAGTTGCTGCGGCGGCTGGCCGGCGCACGCGGGCACTTTACCGCGACGGGGACGCCGGAAGCGGTGGCCGACATCATCGAGGACTGGCTGGTCTCTGGGGCTGCCGACGGCTTCAACGTGATGCCGCCGATCCTCTACAGCCAGTTCGAGCTGTTTGCCGCCGAGGTTGTGCCGATCCTGCGCAAGCGCGGCCTGTTTCGCGAGGACTACGAAGGTACGACGCTGCGGGAGCATTTCGGCCTGGGACCCGTCCGCGAGGACGTGCCGCTGGCGCATTCGGCCTGAGCGGGCAGGGGCGGGGGATGGCCGTTCGCCGTCTCGCGCACCGGCCGAAGGAATGCCCCTCACCCTGACCCTCTCTCCCCGCAAGCGGGGAGAGAGGACGGAGACGTCGTGCCTCCATTCCCCCAGTCTCTTCCCTTCCCGTCACTCCGCTCGCCATGAAGGGGCGGAGACGTCGCGGTCTGCGTCCTTCTCCCCGCTTGCGGGGAGAAGGTGCCGGCAGGCGGATGAGGGGCAGCCGCACACTTCGGACGGGCGGCGGATCGGCGCCTTTATACAAACCCTGCAGACGCCCGCTGCCCGTCAGCCCTCGCCGCCGAGCGGAGCCGTCGCGGCCTCCAGCCATCCCCGCACGTCGGCATCCTCGATCAGCGGCATCAGCTTTTCGCGCGTCTGCTCGTGATAGGCGTCGATCCAGTCCGCTTCCTCGCGCGTCAGCAGGTCGGTGACGATCAGGCGCCTGTCGAGCGGGCAGAAGGTCAGCGTCTCGAAGGCGAGCATGTCGATGTCGCCGCCCTCGATCGGGGCTGCGGCCAGGACATGGATCAGGTTCTCGATGCGGATGCCGAAGCTGCCGGCGCGGTAGTAGCCGGGCTCGTTGGAGAGGATCATGCCGGGGAGCAGTTCCTGCGTGGCGAGCCGCGAGATCCGCTGCGGTCCCTCATGCACGGAGAGATAGGAGCCGACGCCGTGGCCGGTGCCGTGGGCATAGTCGGCGCCGGCCTTCCACAGCGCCGTGCGGGCGAGCGGGTCGAGGTCGCAGCCGCGGCTTCCCTTCGGGAAGCGGGCCGTGCTGATCGCGATCATGCCCTTCAGCACCAGCGTGAAGAAGCGCTTCTGCTCGTGGGGCACGTCGCCGATCGCAACCGTGCGGGTAATGTCCGTCGTGCCGTTGATGTACTGCGCGCCGGAATCGATCAGAAAGAGCGTGCCGTCCTCGAGCGTCGCGTCGGTCTGCGTGGTCACGCGATAGTGGATGACGGCGCCGTGGGCGCCGGCGCCGCTGATCGTGTCGAAGGAGACGTCCTTCAGCGGGTTCTGCATGCGCTGGCCGACGGCGGCGCGGCAGGCCTCGAGTTTCTTCGTCACCGCGATTTCCGTGAGCGTCCCCGGTTCGGACGCGTCCAGCCAGGCGAGGAACTCGACCATGGCGGCGCCGTCCTGCAGGTGCGCCTTGGCGGAGCCCGCCAGTTCGACCGCGTTCTTGCAGGCGCGGGGCAGGCGGGCCGGGTCGGCCCCTTCGACGACCGTGCCACCGGCTGCGCGGATCGCTTCGGCGAGCGCGAAGGGCGCCTGGTCGGGGTCGAGCATGATGCGCTTGCCCTCGCGCGACAGGGCGGCGATGCGGGCCGGAAACGCGGACGGCGGGGAGAAGTCGGCAAGCTGGGTCAGGTAGGCCTCTTCCTCGATGCCGGTCTTGCGCTTGTCGACGAAGATCTCGGCCTTGCCTCCCGCATGCAGGATCGCGCGCACAAGCGGGTGAGGGGTGTGGGGGACATCGCTGCCGCGAATGTTGAACAACCAGGCGGTGGTCGAGGGATCGGTGACGGCGAGCGCATCGGCGCCGGCCTCGGCGACCTTCGCGGCCATCTCGGCGATCTTGTCCTTGGCGAGCATGCCGGCGAACTCGATCGGCTGGATCTTCACCCGGCCGAGCGGTTCGGCCGGACGGTCGGCCCAGAGACGGTCGAGCGGATTGTGGTCGAGCAGGACGAGGCTGCCGCCGGCCGTTTCCAGCGCCTTTCCGAGCTTGCGCACCTCGCCGCCGGTGTGCAGCCAGGGGTCGATGCCGAGGCGGAACCCCTTCGAGGCATGCTTTGGGATCCACAGGTGCGGCGGCTCGCCGACGAGGTCGCCGCCCTTGAAGACGCTGCCGTCCACCTGTTCGGCAAGCTGCGTCACATAGCGGCCGTCGACGAAGACGACGGCCTCGCCGCGGGCGACGAGCGCGATGCCGGCCGAGCCGGTGAAACCGGTGAGCCAGGCCAGCCGCTCGGCGTTCTTCGGCACGTATTCGCCCTGGAATTCGTCGGCGCGCGGCGCGAGGAAGCCGTCGATGCCGAGGCCATCGAAGGCGGCGCGCAGCGCTTCCACGCGTTCGCGGCCGAATTGCGGGGTGGAGGTGACGTCGAAACTCTGGAACATGGCTGTGCTACCGAACGGATTTGAATACGAAGAAGGACACTAAAGCATGTCTTTCGAAAGTGGTAACCGGTTTGCGGACGATTACATGGGAAAAAGCGGGGCATGCCGGCCAGACGACCGCCGAAGATGTGGTACACCGCCTGACGGGCGTGCCGTCCATCGATGACGGCAGTGGAAAGGCGGAAGCAAAGGTCCTCAATGTTGATACGTGGCAGGATACTCGCCTCATTTTTCATGCTGCCGATGCTCGCTGCCCCGGCGCCGGCGCAAGAGAGTCCCTATCCCGGCCGGCCGGGACTGGCCTTCCCGGAAGGAACACCCCTGGAGACCGCGCGTTGCAACGATCTCCACAAGACCATTGAGAATTTCCAGCCTCCAAGCGGCCAGCGCATCGATCTGTGGGCTTCCGGCCCGCTGACGATCGTGGAGACGGACGAGGTGCTCTGGTACCTCGGCATCTGCCCGGTGCCGGGCATCCGCGTCTTGTGCGTGACCTACTCGGACAACGGCATGCAGGTCGGCGATGTCGTGACCGTGCGCGGCGCCATGAGAATTCAGGACGACAGCCATGTTCTGCTCGACCCCTGCCTCGCTTCGCGCGACTGATCCGATCGCGTCGGGAGTGTTGCGAGGGTGTGCGGTGTCGGTATTAATCCATGCGATGCACGCATGGCTCCCATGCCAAGATTTCGCTGTCGTTATTTTTTGTTTCGGTTATAAAGCGCGCATCGAAGCGAACGCGATATGCGGTCGAAGCGAAAGAGAAACGAAAGATTTCGCCGCAAGGCGATCCTGCTAGGTGCTCCGGTCCAATACCTGTCCGGTCACTCCTCCTCCCTCCTCCGGGCGGGTGTTCGGAGCACGTAGAGTCCGCTTGAGCTCTCCTCCTCCCAAGCTCGCGGACAGGTCGGGAAACCGACCCATAGGCGGTGCCTCCGGCACCGCCTTTCTCTTTTTTGAAGGCCTTTTCGGTCATGCCTCCCGGTCGCATCCCTGCGCGGCCGGGAGGTTTTTTTTGACGCATGCGCGTCAGGGCCACGTCAGGGCCTGTCGAGATGGATCGTCACCCAGCCATTGCGCCAGATGGTGCGGACGTGGCGCAGGCCGGCGCCGGAATAGGCGGCGATCACCTTCCAGCGCTGGTTGGCGAGAATGCCGGAGAGGACCACGTGTCCGCCGGGTGCCAGATGTGCGGCAAGCTGCGGCGCCATCCGCATCAGCGGGCGGGCGAGGATGTTGGCGATGATCAGGTCGAAGGGGCCGTGCCGGCGGAAGGCGGTGTGGTGGAAGCCGGTCGCCGTCTCGAGCGTCATGCCGGCGGCGATCCCGTTCTTGCGCACGTTCTCGCGCGCCACCTTCGTGGCGACCGGGTCGATGTCGGTGGCCAGTACCGGGATCGGCGCCAGCTTGCGGGCGGCGATCGCCAGCACGCCGCTGCCGGTGCCGAGGTCGAGGGCGGAGCGGATCCGGCCCCTGCGCATGACGTGCTCGATCACCTCGAGGCAGCCGGCGGTGGTGCCGTGGTGGCCGGTGCCGAAGGCCTGCCCGGCGTCGATCTCGATTGCGATCTCGCCGGAGCGGGCGGTGCCCCGGTCATGCGATCCGTGCACGACGAAGCGGCCGGCGCGGACCGGCTGCAGGCCTTCCAGCGACCTGGCGATCCAGTCGACGTCGGGAATGTCCTCGCGCTCGATCCTCGCTTCGGGAAAGGCGGGCGCCAGCAATGCGGCGAAGCGCTCGCGCATCTCCTCTTCCTCGTCGGCCATCAGGTACAGCGATGCTTCCCAGATGTCGCGCTTTTCGTCGATCTCCATGGTGGCGATGGCGTAGCCTTCGTCCTCGAAGGCGTCGGACATCAGCGCCAGGATCGCCTCGGCGTTCTTCTCGGTCGTGGTGGTGAAAAGACGAATCTCGCTCACGGTCTCGGTGTTCCTGCTTGCCGGCCGGACGGCATGCCCTGGCCATTTACGCGGTCGGCTGCGACACGGGCCGCTGCCGATCCGACCCGCGGCGCAGTAGCATGTCCGCGGGCTGGCGCAAAGCGCATCAATACGCGACGGGCAGCCAGGGCGGCTCCGGCGTGTCCATGCCGGCAATGCTGCGCACCAGCGCCCGCTCGGCGAAGCGGAGATGCGCCATCAGCGGCAGGATGCGGTCGCGCAGGGCGAGCGATGCCGGCCGGTCCATCGTCGCCATCGCCGTCAGCATGCGGGTCTGGCGCAGCACGCCGCGGACCGCCGGCAGGCGCAGGTCCGAATAGTCGGCCTCGCGTCCCTCCGAGACGAGCCAGGCGAGCCAGCAGGCGTCCTCGATGCCGAGGTTCATGCCGCGGGCGCCGATCGGCGAATGGATATGGGCGGCGTCGCCCGCCAGAAAGACGCGCCCGGCCGACATCGTCTCGACATGGCGGAAACTGACGGTGAACTGCGAGCGCCAGGCGCATTCGCCATTCGGACGCGGATGGACGATCCGGTCCTCGAAATCGGCCATGGTGGAGATGTAGCGCAGCACGTTGGCGCGGACCGGGATGCAGGCGAGGACGCCGGGATTGAAGAACTCCACCCGCCCGTGGCGGACGTCGACCGGCGCGTCATAGGCGTAGTCGGCAAGGAAGAAGTCGTTGTCCAGCGCGTCGCCCGGAAAGGTGAAGCCGCAGGCCTTGCGGACGGTGGAATGGGCGCCGTCGGCGCCGACGAGCATGGTCGGCCTGACCGTTTCGCCGCTGTCGTCGTTGCGCACGAGCGTGACCTCGGGCGCATCCGGGGTGCCGTCGATCCTGTTGACCCGCGTGTGCCATTCGGGCTCGACCTCAAGCGCCCGCAGCCGCTCCAGCAGCAGGCGCTCGGTGGCGCCCTGAGGCAGGATGCTGAGCGCCGGGCCGGGTCCGCGAAACCGCGCCGTGCTGACCGTGAGAAGCGGGGCACCGAGTGAGGAAAGCTTGAGGCCCTCGATCGGCAGCGCCTGTGCGGCGATGTCGGCGGCGACACCCGAGGGGCCGAGCAGCATCAGGGTGCGGGCGTTGACGCCGAGCGCGCGGCTCTCGTTTTCGGCGACGGGGCCATCGGTCTCGGCGACGATGCGCGGCTTGATGCCGCGGCGTGCCAGTTCGAGGGCCAGCGTCAGCCCCACCGGTCCCGCGCCGGCGATGAGGATCGAGCAGTCGGCGCGTGAAACCATGGGCGGAGGTCCCTATCCCTTGATGAGGTTCTCCAGCTTTTGTACGGCAACATCGGGGTTCTCGCCATAGGCTATGGTGCCCCGGAAGCGACCGTCCTTGTCGAGCAGGAAGACGGAAGCGGTGTGGTCCATCGTGTATTCGCCGTCCGGCTGGCTCTCGTCGACCGGTACCTTGCGGGCATAGACGCGGAAGCCCTTGACCATGTCCATGACCTTGTCGGCCGGGCCGGAAATGCCGGTCACGCGCTTGGAAACATTGGAAACATAGGTCCCGAGGATCTCCGGCGTGTCGCGCTCGGGATCGACGGTGACGAAATAGGCCTGCATCTTCGAGCCGTCCGGATCGGTCTTGGCGAGCCAGCCGTCGAGCTCGAACAGCGTCGTCGGGCAGACCTCGGGGCAATGGGTGAAGCCGAAGAAGAGCGCGGTCGGCTTGCCGGTGAACGCCTTCTCAGTGACGGGGCTGCCGTCCTGCGAAACAAGCGTGAAGGGCACGCCGAAGGGGCCCTCGGCCAACTGGTCTCCGGTGCGCGTCATCTCCAGCGTCAGCCAGCCGAGCAGGCCGGCAAGGAGGGCAATGGCGATCCAGAGGATGGTGCGTACGGTCTTCATGAGGCAATCCGTCATCGGCAGGTCGGCCGCGGCGCGGCCGGTTCAGACCGTGTCATAGTCGGTCCCGCCGCAGGGGGCAAATGCACGTTTTGCCGCAAGCGGGCGCGCCGGGCGGCGATCCTGCCGGTCCGACTGCGTCAGAAGCACCAGGACAGGCCGGTTTCCGCCATGGAAAGCAGGATCGACGAGCCATGTTCCAGCCAGCCGGCGAAGGCGAGCGCGGAGAGCGCGCCGAGCAGGGCTGCCCCGGAAGCGATCAGGACGGCGGCGCGGACGGTGTGGCGGGCGGTGGTCATGAGCGCATGTTAGCGCAGATGGGCGCCGACCGGAATGGGGCAGGGCGCCGGTGCCGGCCGCCGGCCGCCGGCGCGGAGCCGCGTGCTCCCGGGCGGCCTCAAGGCCGTGCAACGCCCCGAAACCGGACGTTTGCCGGAGATTCTTAGCGTTTGCTTAATCTATCTCTGCAAGGCTTGCCGCAGCGTATGGGCCGTCCTGGCCTCTCGGGCATGAGGTCCGCCGGCCGTTCAGGCCTTGCGCGCAGATGCGATCCCTCGGCCGAATCTGGGAAGTCCGATCCATGTCCAACGCCATCAAGCAATCCGGCGCCTATCTCGAAATCGTCTCCTTCCACCTCGGAGACCAGGAATTCTGCATCGACATCATGGCGATCCGCGAAATCCGCGGCTGGGCGCCGGTGACGCCGATGCCGCATACGCCGCCCTACGTCCTCGGCCTGATCAACCTGCGCGGTGCGGTGATCCCGGTCATCGACATGGCCTGCCGTCTCGGCATGAAGATGACCGAGCCGTCCGAGCGTTCGGCGATCATCGTCACCGACATCGCCGGCAAGCTCGTCGGCCTGCTGGTGGAGCAGGTCTCCGACATGATGACCATCAAGAGCGAAGACCTGCAGGCGGCGCCGGAAATCATCCCGGAAGCCCAGCGCGCCTTCTGCCGCGGCATCGTCGCCCTGGAAAAGACGATGGTCTGCTTCCTCAACCTCGACACCGTGATCGCCGACGAACTGGCGCAGGCCGCCTGATCGACGGAGACCGGCCGGTCGCATGACGAAACCCCGGGACGCGCGTCGCCGGGGTTTTCGCGCGCGCGCCGCACACCGGCCTTTTCGTTCGCCCCCTTGATTCTTCGCAACGCGATGCAACATGCTTGTCCGTAGTCTGGATCTAAAGCACGCCGCGATCTTTCAGATTCGCTCCGGTGCTTTAGTCCATTGATTTTACGCATGTTGTCGTCGCAAACCCGCTGCACACTTTTGCGCGACATGCGTTAGCCCCGGAAATGCGCCATGAAATCGGAGTGCCCATCATGAAGTGCCTGCTGCTCATCGACCTCCAGTCCGGGTTCTGCCCGGGCGGCAACCTGGCCGTCCCCGAGGGCGACGACGTGATCCCAGTCGCCAACCGGCTGATGGCGAAGGGCGGCTACGACCTGATCGTCGCCTCGCAGGACTGGCATCCCGCCGACCACGGCAGTTTCGCCTCCAGCCATCCCGGGCGGAACCCGTTCGAGATGGGAGAACTGAAGGGCAAGCCGCAGATGCTCTGGCCGGACCATTGCGTCGAGCACACCGAGGATGCAGCGCTCCATCCCGCCCTCGACGTGACGCGGATCGACTACATCCAGAAGAAGGGCATGGATCGCGAGGTCGACAGCTATTCCGCCTTTCGCGACAACGACAGGACGGCCCATACCGGGCTTGCCGACTACCTGCGCCAGCGCGGGGTGACGCAGATCGACATCGGCGGGCTTGCGACGGATTACTGCGTTCAGGCTTCGGCGATTGACGCGGTCGAGATGTTGCCCGGCGTGCGCGTCCGCTTCGTCGAGGACCTGAGCCGCGGCATTGCGCCGGAGACGGTCGCTGCGGCGGAAAAGGCGATGGCTGCGGCAGGGGTTGCGACAGTGACGGAGGCCGAGATCCTGCGCGAGGCGTGACCGGCGGCTGAACCGCAGGTTGGAACAAAGCGGGGCGAACCGCATTTCCCCTTCCGAAGGCGCAGAAAAGCGCTGCAGGGAGATCACCATGAAACCGCTTGCAACTCTTTCGTTCATCCTGCTTACCGGCGCGATCGCCGCTCCCGCATTTGCGGCTACGACCATCGACGGCATGAACGTTCCGGTCCCGACCCCGCGTCCCGCCCTCGAGATGGCGCAGGCGTCCGCCGAGCCGATGACCCGGCCTGACGCTTCCGGCCAGGATGGCCAGGCTCAGGATGGTCAGGCCATGGACATGATGAGCACCGGTGCGATCGCGCCGAGCGTCTCCGGTGTCGAGGACTTCAAGGCGATCGATGTCGCCAGGATCGCGGTGATGCGCGTTGACGAGGTCGCCGACGAGGATACCCGCGAGCAGTATCGCCTGCTGTCAGACAGCCATTCCGCCGACATGCGCAAGCTCCAGTCCGACATCAGGACCAATGCAGACCTGGTCGCAGCGCTTGAGGCGCAGCAGGTCGATGTCGATCAGGTCATTTCCGTCCAGCAGAACGGCGACGGCAGCGTGACGTTCATCGTCCTGTAGGCCGGCCGGGCGCCCGCCGACAAACAGCTACGGAGGAGGAGGCCGCAATGGGTCCGGGGCAATCCGGCCTATTGCGGCTTTCCGTTCGTCCAGGTGACGTTCTCGCCGAAGAGCGGCACCGTGGAGATCGACATCTTGGCGGAGCCTTCCGTCAGTTCCCGCGAGTGGGCCAGGTAGATGAGCGTGTCGTTCTTGCGGTCGTAGATGCGGGTGACCACCAGCTTCTTCCAGATCAGCGACAGGCCGGCCTTGAACACTTCCTCGCCGTCCTTCGACAGATCGATCTCGCCGATCGTGATCGGGCCGGTCTGCTGGCAGGCGATGGCGTTGTTGGAGGGATCTTCGAACCAGTTGCCCTTCTGCAGCCGGTCCAGGACGCCCCGGTCGAAATAGGTGATGTGGCAGGTCACGCCGGAAACTTCGGGGTCGCCGACCGCATCGATCTTGATATCGTTGCCCATCCAGTCCACCCCGACTTCGCCGACCGTGTCGGCGAGCGAACCGGTGGCAAGGAGGGCAAGGCCTGCAGCCAGGGCGATGCGAAGGCGGGAAGCAGTCATCGGGCGGTCTCCATGGGGGCTGGAAGCGTCGGGCATCGAAACGGAATCGATTCAGGAATCGATTCAAGGCGATATGCGGAATGTCTCATGTCCTGCTGCGGCATTCTCCATCTCACTTAGGTGCCGCGCGGCACTTTGCAATGTCGGCCGGCCTCAGGGCGCTTTCGCAGCGGCGATCGTCGCGCGCACGCTTTCGGGGTCGGTCAGGGTCAGTTCGTATTCCCGGTCCTTCTCCGTGCCGCCCATGCCGACGTGGGGATTGCGGAAGCGCATGCCGCTCGGCACCGTCTTCAGCGCGGCGAAGTGCATCTCCTTCAGCCCCGCGCCGTCGCGCACCGCCTTGATGTTGCCGGCATCGAGCGCACCGCAGCCCATGATGACGATGCGCTCGCCGGCCTGCGCCACCGCCCGCCTCAGGATGTCGATCCCCTCGACCGCCGTGTCGCGCTGGCCGGAGGTCAGCACCCGGTCGACGCCGCAGCGGACCAGAGCCTCGAGCGCCTCGCCGGCGTCCTCGGTCATGTCGAAGGCGCGGTGGCAGGTGACCGACATTGGCCGGGCAGTGGCCACCAGTTCCTTCGTCCGCGCCTCGTCGATGCGGCCGTCCGGAGTGAGGCAGCCGATGACGACGCCGGCCACGCCCTCGGCGCGCAGGGCCGAAATGTCCTCGCGCATGGTCTCGAACTCGGCCTGCGAATAGAGAAAATCGCCGCCGCGGGGGCGGATGATGACATGGACCGGAATACGGGCCGCCTTCACGGCTGCGCGGATCGTCGCAAGGCTCGGCGTCAGGCCGCCCTCCATCAGGCTGGCGCAGAGCTCCACCCGGTCGGCGCCGGCCTCCTGCGCCGCCAAGAAACCGTCGATGCCTTCGACGCAGAGTTCGATGAGCGGTGCCGCCATGGTCTTCTTTCCTTCCCGTGATTCCGGGTGACGTTAGGGCGGCGGCAGGCCGGGAGCAATGGGGCAGGCCGGCTTTGCGTTCACCGGCGGGTGCGCTAATACCAACCTGCAGTGATATTGGCCGATTGCGTGGGACCGCCTGCGGTCATCCGGAAAGGAGCATACCGCAGAGCGATGCCTGGGCATCGGTCGAGGATTGCGACGCCGCCGGTGGCCGACAGGCGGCCCACCCGGAGGGCCGGGCGCCTTTGGACTGCGGACGGCGTCGAAAATCCTCGCCGGACCGACAGGTCCGACTGCGGTTTTCTCTTGGCCGCAGGCCAAAATCGCTCCGGCGCAATCGGTCAATATCACTGCAGGTTGGTATAAGGATTTGCGCGCACGAGAGGAAGGGATGCCGAAGTGGACGGATTGACCGCGTTGTCAGCAACCGAGCTTTCGGTGGCGATCCATGGCCGCAAGATCTCCTGCCGTTCGGTGATGGAGGCGTATCTGGCGCGGATCGGAGCGATCAACCCGCTCCTCAACGCGATCGTCAGCCTCAGGGACGAGGGCGAACTGATCGCCGAGGCCGAGGCGGCCGACCGGGCGCTCGCAGAGGGGCGGTCGCGCGGATGGCTGCACGGCATGCCCTTCGCCGTCAAGGATCTCTCCGAAGCCCGTGGGATCCGCTGCACCTACGGCTCGCGGATCTATCGCGATTTCGTGCCGGATCATGACGACATCCATGTCGAGCGCATCCGCGCGGCCGGCGCCATCGTCATCGGCAAGACCAATGCGCCGGAGATGGGGCTCGGCTCGCATACCTACAACGACGTCTTCGGCGCGACGCGCAATCCCTACGACGTGATGAAGAGCGCCGGCGGCTCGTCCGGCGGTGCGGCGGCGGCGCTGGCGGCCCGGCTCGTGCCCGTCGCCGACGGCAGCGACATGATGGGATCGCTGCGCAATCCGGCAGCCTTCAACAACGTCATCGGTTTCCGCCCGAGCTTCGGCCGCGTGCCCTCGCTCGGCAACGAACTTTATCTCGGCCAGCATGCGGTGAACGGGCCGATGGGGCGCTCGGTCGCAGACGTCGCCGCGCTGCTTGCGATCCAGGCGGGCCATGACGCCCGCGATCCGCTGTCGCTGCCGACGGAAGATCTTGCGCCGGGCAGGGCCCGCGACGTCTCCGCGGCGAGGATCGGCTGGCTCGGCGACCATGGCGGCCACCTGCCTTTCGAGCCCGGCGTGCTGGAGCTCTGCCGTTCGGCGCTCGAGGTCCTGGCCGCGCTCGGCGCCGCCGTTGCCGAGGTGCCGGCGGGCTTCGACATGGACCGCCTCTGGTGGGGGTGGAAAACCTACCGCCACTTCCTCGTCGCATCCGCGCAGGCGGCCGATCATGCCGATCCCGATCGGCGGGCGATGATGAAGCCGGAAATGATCTGGGAGATCGAGAACGGGCTCGCGCTGTCGGCCGGCGAGATCGCCGCGGCGTCTGCGGTCCGCAGCGACTGGTACCGGCATGTGCTGGCGCTGTTCGAGCGCTACGACTTTCTGGTGCTGCCGTCGGCGCAGGTCTTTCCGTTCGACGTGGAGACGCACTGGCCACGGTCGATCGCGGGCAGGGCGATGGACACCTACCATCGCTGGATGGAGGTGGTGATCGGGCCGACCATGGCCGGGCTGCCCGTCGCCGCCATGCCGGCCGGCTTCGGCCCGGAAGGCTTGCCCGCCGGCATCCAGATCATCGGGCCGCCGCGTGCCGACAGGGCGGTGCTGCAGGTCGCTGCCGCCTACGAGGCGCTGGCCGACTGGACCGGACGGGCACCCGACATCGGCTGATCCTTGCGGGCGTGGCACCGGGCTTTGTGATTTGTCCGTCGTGCCGCGCGGACGTATCCTTGCCGTTTCGCGGTCGCGCGCCGGCCGCCGGGCACCGGGAGGGACCCATGGGACGCAGATATATCGACTGCCGGGAATTTCCGAGCGACATGAAGTGCACGATCGCCATCTCCGCCGACAGCGAGGAGGAGCTGATCGACGCCGCCGTGCTGCATGCGGTGTACAATCATGGAGAGCACGATACGCCGGCCTTCCGCGCCGAGATCCGCAAGGCGATCCATGACGGCATGCCGCCGATGAAGGTGGCCTGAGGCACTGTTGTGGGCCGAACTCGGCTCGTCCGCCTGTCGAGTGGCGACAAGGCGAACGGCCTCCCCGCGTGCGCGGATGATCGCCGTCTCGTCCGCCGTGTGTCTGCCAGCCAGGCCGGCTTCCGCACTAACCTGCCCACTCCCTTTCGTTAGCAGATAAAGCAATTCGCCATTGCGAAGCTGCCCGGATTTCGCGCGCCCGCAGAATATTTTCTGCAGCGTTCTTCCTTGCGGAGGCTGTTGAAAATACTGGACGATTCCGGCCTCTGCACAGGCATCCAAGCCGTGCTGCCGGCGTTTTCTGAAACGCCGTAAAGGATTTGCTTACCATAGTTTGACAGCATTTCGGTCATTGTTTCGACCAGCGTGCATGGCACGGGGCGCCGAGAAAGACGGCGCTGCGACGCCATCGGGCCGGTCCCGGCGACAATCCGTTCGATTGGCGCCGGATCGAGTAACCAGTAGTTTGGGTAACGGGTATCATGGCGTCATCTGTCGTTGCGTGCGGTGAAATTCCTTCCCGTTCCCGGGGCGGCTCCTTCTTCAAGACCACGCGCGGCATGCTCTTCGGCGCATTCGCCGCCTGCCTTTCGGTCGCTGCCGGTGCCTGGGTCTCCGGCGCGCTCGCCACGGTCCAGGCGACGGCTTCTCCGGCGGCGGCTGCCAAGCAGGGGCGGCTGCAGGCCTCCCTCGACATGCCGAAGCTGGCGCAGAAGGCGCCGGTCGAGCGCAATATCCGCATCAAGAAGTTCTCCCGGTTGTCGAAGACCCCGGCTGATCAGCTCTGGCCCGCCGGCCTCACTGTTGCGGTCATCAAGGACCACTATGACCGGCGCGCCGTCCTTGCTGCGGCGAAGATCGAGCGCGAGACGGCAAGGAAGGCGCAGGCCTACGCGCTGGCCGCGTCCTCGCGGGCCGAGGCCAGCACGACGACCGGGACCGTGGCTGCGGCAAACGTCGCCGTGCAGCCGACGCTGGTCTCGGCGCTGGTCGATCCGGGCGCGGCGCGTCCATCGCTCGACAAGCCCTTCAACCTGGTGCTGCCCGAGGAGGCGGCCGAACTCGGCCTGCCCGATACGATCCCGCTGCCGGAGGCCCGGCCGAAGCGGCTGGCGAAGGTCGATGACGCGGAAACCGATCGCAAGGCCGCAAAGCCCGCCGCCGCCCGGGAGCTTGCCTATGCCAGTCCCTCCCAGCTGAAGGACGACGACGAGGTGCGCGAGAAGCGGCCCGGCCTGTTCGGCAGCTTCGGCCGGAAGGCGAGGGGGCGCACCGCCTACTACGACATCTCCGCCGGGATCGTGCATCTGCCGAACGGCGAAAGGCTGGAGGCCCATTCGGGCATCGGCAAGATGCGCGACAACCCGCGATACGCCCATATGAAGATGCGCGGCCCGACGCCGCCCGGCACCTTCAAGCTGACCATGCGGGAGAAGCGGTTCCATGGCGTCGAGGCCCTGCGCATGACGTCCGTCGACGGCCGGCACCCGCTCGGCCGGACAGGGCTTCTGACGCATTCCTACCTGCTCGGCCCGAACGGCAATTCGCATGGCTGCGTGGCGTTCAGGAACTATCCGCGCTTCCTCGCCGCCTTCAAGCGGGGCGAGATCGACACGCTGGTGGTCGTGCCCAGCATCGGCAGTTCGAAGCTGGCTTCGCTGTTCGGCAGACGAATCTGAGGTTGCCCGAGCCGTTCGCAGATCGGTGAAACCCGCTGCGGCGCCCGCAATGCGGCTCCAGCTCTTTGCGCCGACAAGCATCGCCGCCGGCCGGGACATGGCCGGGGCCGGCGGAACTTTCTGGCTCGTTGCGTTCTTCCGGCGACGCTCACGCGTTGAAAGCGCCTGCATGTGCAGCGTCGCGCACGGACCTGCCCGCACAGGTGCCGTGCCCGCATGCGATCCCGTATCCGGACGGGCTTCGCCCGCGCCCGGACGATGAGGGCGCTATGCCATGAACAGCCGGCGCAGCACGGCAAAGAAGCCCAGGGGCTTCGGTGCCAGCACGGCCCGGATCTGTGCCGCTGCCGTTCCGGCACTCACGGCCGATCCGTAGTGGCAATAGCAGATGACCTCGTGCAGTTCGTCGTCGGACAGCTCGAAGAACCGCCGTGCCTCGCCATAGGTGTCGTCGGCCAGGCCAGCCGTGCGCAGCACCGGATCGGCGAAGGCCACCGAGATCGGCGAGCCGTCGCCGCGCATGGCGTTGCGGACGCTCGGCGACTGGTGCTCCGTCTGGCGCAGCGTCGACAAGTGCCAATGCGGGTTCTTCTCAAGGAGTTCCGCCCAACGCTCGAGGCGCTCGGTGCGCGTCAAGGTCTGAGCCGGAAAGGTCTCGACTTCTGCAACAAGCCGCAGTTGTTCTACTGTTTGATGCTTCATCTTGGACTCCCATTTGAGGATGGATGTTCCTTCCCCCAATGCTCATGCAGCCCCTCCGAGGAAGGGTGAACCCACCGGGCGCGGATGTCCAATCACGATCGAAGATTTTCGTCGCCGGTCACTGCTTGACCCCGTCGAGCCGCAGATACGAATCCATTGGCAACCATGGGTGGATGTATATCTCTTCTTTACTACTGGTTGCGTTCCGATCACAATCCGGTTCTGTCAACGGCGGTGGGTGCTGGAGGGAACCATGCTGGATATGCTGAAAGCTGCTGTCGCAGCCTATGTCGATTTCATCGGGCGGGTGTCGGGGGCGATGGGGCTGGGTGCATCGGAGAGCGCCGTATCCGACAAGCTCACGGACGCGATCATTGCCGGCATTTCCACCGCGGTCCTGGCCGGCATTGCCTACCTTGGTCGTGAAGCGTTTAACGCATTGCGTGCCGGGATTGAAGGAAGACGAATATTCCGATCGGCGCAGGTCCGCTATGTTTTCGATGCGCGAATTTGGATGCGCGACTTCGAGAAGAAGTTCTGTCCGACAGAGGCCGATAAGCTGTTGGACTTGCTTGTGAACGGTGCAGACGACTTCCGGTTCAATATGGCCTCATCCAAGGACGGCGACTCCAATGAACTGATGCAATTCATTCACTGGCTGGAATCTGCAGAGATATACGCCATCCGCCAGTTCCTGACCTATGGCGAGCTGTTCGACAGCATGTGCGGTGCGATTTCGAGCGAAGGGTTTGCAAAGATTGAAGTTGGTCGCAAGCTGAGCGGGCTCATCAAGACGATCGAAACCGGCGTTGATGCATACGGATATGCCGAGATATCGCTGTCTACGCTTGGAGAAAAACGAAATTCAGTCTCCTGGAGATATCTCCAGAAACTCAGCGCCCTTGTTCTGAAGCTTGCTGTCTATGAGGACCGAAAGCATCTGGTGCCGCCTGCCGAGGACTTTTTCGCGGCAGCAAAATCCGCCAACCCGGTCACACAGCCCAAACACGGCTGGAGCCCGCAGGAAATTCAGCGCTTCGAGAAGAAGGCGAGGAAGAAGCTCGCGGCAGCTTTAGAAAAGCGGGGGTAGAGGCTTGGACATTGTTGGCTCCGGCACAAACGAACTCTCTATGAAGATAGTGGAAGGTGCGGCGAGCATCAAGTCGGGCCACGCCGCGTGCTGACCCGGATACGTCTCCAACGGCGTATCCTCACACCCTTTCCACGAACCCGTCGAGCACCTTCTTCTGGCCGGCGCGGTCGAAGTCGATGGTGAGCTTGTTGCCCTCGATCGAGGCGATGTTGCCGTTGCCGAACTTCAGGTGGAAGACGCGGTCGCCGACCGTGAAGCGCGAGGGCTCGGTCGTTGTCGACTTCGCGACCAGTTCGCCCTCGATGGTGCGTGCCCGCGGGCCGCTTTCGCCGTAGCCGATGCGCTCGACCGCGTGGCCGGAGCGGCTGCCCCAGTTGTCGCGGGTGGCATCGGTCTTGTTCTGTTGGGCGCGGCGCCAGCCGGGGGTGGAATAGGCGTTCTGGAACGGCTCCTGCTTGTCGAAGCGCGACTGGCCGTAGCCGCCGCGCCCGCCGTAGCCGCCATAGGATTGCTCGCTCTCGGCGACCTCGACATGGGCCTCGGGCAGTTCGTCGAGAAAGCGCGAGGGGATGGTCGACTGCCAGAGGCCGTGGATGCGGCGGTTGGAGACGAACCAGATGTGGCAGTTGCGCTTGGCGCGGGTGAGGCCGACATAGGCGAGGCGGCGCTCCTCCTCCAGCCCCGAGCGGCCGCCCTCGTCGAGCGCGCGCTGGTGCGGGAACAGGCCTTCCTCCCAGCCGGGCAGGAACACCGTCTCGAATTCCAGCCCCTTGGCCGAATGCAGCGTCATGATCGAGACGGCGTCGAGGTCCTCGTTCTGCTCGGCGTCCATGACGAGCGAGACGTGCTCGAGGAAGCCGCGCATGCTTTCGAACTGCTCCATCGAGCGGATCAGTTCCTTCAGGTTCTCCAGTCGTCCGGGGGCTTCCGCCGACTTGTCGTTCTGCCACATCGCCGTGTAGCCGCTCTCGTCGAGGATCTGCTCGGCAAGCTCGGTGTGCGGGGTGTTCTCCAGCAGTTCGGACCAGCGCTTGAAGTCGGCGACGACGTCGAACAGCGCCTTGCGCGCCTTCGGCTTCAGCTCGTCGGTCTCGACGATGTCGCTCGCTGCCGCCAGCATCGGGATGTCGCGGGCGCGGGCATAGTCGTGCAGGTTGCGGATCGTGGTGTCGCCGAGACCGCGTTTGGGCGTGTTGACGATGCGCTCGAAGGCAAGGTCGTCGGCCGGCTGGCAGACGAGGCGGAAATAGGCCATGGCGTCGCGGATCTCGAGCCGCTCGTAGAAGCGCGGGCCGCCGATGACGCGGTAGTTGAGGCCGAGGGTGACGAAACGGTCTTCGAATTCGCGCATCTGAAAGGAGGCGCGCACCAGGATTGCCATGTCGTTGAGGTTGTGGCGCCGGCCGTTCCTATCCGGCCGCTGCAGGCTCTCGATCGTCTCGCCGACGGCGCGGGCTTCCTCCTCCGAATCCCAGGCGGCGTGGACGACGACCTTGCCGTCTTCCGGATCGTGGCGGTCGGTGAACAGTGTCTTGCCGAGTCGGCCCTCGTTGTGGGCGATCAGGTGGCCGGCGGCACCCAGGATATGGGCGGTGGAGCGGTAGTTGCGCTCCAGCTTGATGACCTTGGCGCCGGGGAAATCCTTCTCGAAGCGCAGGATGTTGTCCACCTCGGCGCCGCGCCAGCCATAGATCGACTGGTCGTCGTCGCCGACGCAGCAGATATTTATCTGCTGCTTTTCGTTTGCGCTCACGCTGTCGCCGCTGCGCGGCTCGCTCCGCGGGGGCGCGCCATCAGGCGCGACGGCCGCTTGGCCTTGCCGTCCTTCGGACGGATAGGCGCCTACTTCATCCCATGGCCCGGAATTCGGCGCGGCCTGTCCCTCCCCCTCGTGGGGAGGGGTTGGGGAGGGGTTTTTCCTCGCGGATGACCGTTGCGCCAGCAACCGCAGCCACATGTACTGGGCGGTGTTGGTGTCCTGGTACTCGTCGACGAGGATGTAGCGGAACTTGTTGTGGTAGTCCTTCAGGATGTCCGGATTGGTGCGCAGGATGCGGATCGGGTGCAGCAGCAGGTCGCCGAAGTCGCAGGCGTTCAGCGTCTTCAGGCGGTTCTGGTAGGCGGCGTAGAGTTCGCGGCCCTTGCTGTTGGCGAAGGCGCGGGCGTCGCCTTCGGGGATCTGGGCCGGATCGAGCCCCTTGTTCTTCCAGGTGTCGATCATGCCGGCGAACTGCTTGGCCGTCCAGCGCTTGTCGTCCAGCCCTTCGGCCTGGATGATCTGCTTGATCAGGCGGACGACGTCGTCGGTGTCGAGGATGGTGAAGTCGGAGCGCAGCCCGGCCAGTTCGGCATGACGGCGCAAGAGCTTGACGCCGATCGAGTGGAAGGTTCCGAGCCAGGGCATGCCTTCGACGGCGCCGCCGACGAGCAGGCCGATGCGCTCCTTCATCTCGCGGGCGGCCTTGTTGGTGAAGGTGACGGCGAGGATCTGCGAGGGATAGGCGCGGCCGGTCGCCAGAATATGGGCGATGCGGGTCGTCAGCACGCGGGTCTTGCCGGTGCCGGCGCCGGCGAGGACGAGCACCGGGCCGTCCAGCGTCTCGACCGCCTCGCGCTGCTCCGGGTTCAGGCCGGAGAGATAGTCGGGCACGCGGTGCTGGTCGCGGGCGGCCATGGCGCGCGCGGCGATGCCGCCGCCTGCGGGACTGCCGCCCGGGGTCCTGTTGCCGGAACCGGGTGTCGGGGCAGGGGTCTTCTTCAGCGCCGGATCGTCGTCGTCGAAGAAGGGAATGTCGTCGTAACCGCTCATCATGCGGCCCAATGTAGTGATTCGGGACCGAAAGGCCAGTTGCGCGTTCCTCTTTTATTCCGGTCGCCGCGGCTTGCGGGGCGACCGGATCGGAGGAAAACGGGCCGCCTACTGGTAGACGACGATCGGTGCGTGGTACTTCACACGGCCATAGAGGTCGATGACGTCCTGATTCATCAGGCGAACGCAGCCTGAGGAGACCGCCTTGCCGATCGAGCGCCATTCCCGGGTGCCGTGCAGGCGGTAGAGCGTGTCCTGGCCGTTCTGGAAAATGTAGAGCGCACGCGCACCGAGCGGGTTCTTCAGGCCCGGCTCCATGCCGCCGTTCTCGATGGAATATCTGGCCAGTTCCGGCTGCCGGGCGATCATCTCGTTCGGCGGCTTCCAGCGCGGCCAGGGCTGGCGCCAGTGGATGATGCCCTGGCCCTGCCAGGCGAAGCCTTCGCGGCCGATGCCGACGCCGTAGCGCATCGCCGTGCCGCCGGGTTCGACGACGTAGAGGAAGCGGTTGGGCGTGTCGACGACGACGGTGCCTGCCGGCTCGCCGGTCGGGTCGATTACACGTTGGCGGTAGAATTTCGGGTCGATCTCCTGAAAGGGAACCGCGGGGATCAGGAAGCCGCCGTCCTCGACCGGGCCGTACATGACCTGCAATTCCGCGTCGCTCGGCGGGATGATGGGGCGGCGGGGGGCGACCGGGACGGGCGCGTTGCGGGCGGGCAGGGAGGTGGAGCAGCCTGCCAGCGCCATCGAGGCTGCTGTCAGCAGGAACGATCTCCGGGAGGTGAACGTCATTTTAGTGCAGGTCTTTCAAGGGATGGTTGGCGTGAGGTCGGAAATCCGTAACGGGATTGTCTGCGCGAACGCAAGACGGGACTGCGATCACATCTTTGTCACGGCGAACGCCGCTGCATCAAGGGAAGCAGTCCGCCAAAACCGGCTGGAGGCGCATGTCCGCGCGCCGGTGGTGCGCTTCGGCAACGCTGCTTCCAGGATCCGGCCTCGTGGCTAGTTGCGGTCTGCGTCGAAGGCGCGGTCGACGGGGACCTGCAGGGCGGTGGCGAGCTGGTTGGTCCTTGCTGCCAGCGAGATGATCGAGAGAAGCTCGGCGTGCTGGATCTCGTCCATGCCCTTGGCCTTCGCCGCCGCCGTGTGGGAATGGACGCAGTAGCTGCATCCGTTCGTGGCCGAGACGGCGATGTAGAGCATCTCCTTGACCAGCGGATCGAGCACTGAAGGCGTTGCCATGACGGCCTTGACGTCGCGCCATGTGCTTTCGAGCAGTGCCGGGTCGAAGGCGAGATAGCGCCACATGTTGTTGATGAAGTCGGATTTGCGCGTGGCGCGGATGTCGTCGAAGACGGCCTTGACGCGCGGATCGGCTTCAAGGTCGGCTGCGGGCTTGACGGTGCTCATGGCGTCGCTTCCTTTCGATGCGGGCTTTTCATGCGGATCGGACCGGCGGCGGTGGCCGCCGATCCGGACCAGACCTCAGACAAGGGCGATCACGCGGGACGGGCCGCCCGTGCCGCCGCGCACCTTGGGGGCGCCGACGACGAGCGTGGCGCCCGTTGCCGGCAGGCTGTCGAGATTGGCGATGGCCTCGAGGCCCCAGCGGCCGGCCGGAAGCCAGATGTTGTGGGCGGCGAAATCCGGCGAGGGACCGTAGTCGAGCGAGAGCGTGTCGACGGCGATGCCGGCCGCCTTCGTCTGCAGCAGGGCCTCGACCGCCTCGGCGTGGAGGCCGGGAAAGTGCATCTTGCCGTCGGCGTCCGCGTTGCGGAACTTGTCGGTGCCGAGATGCTGCGCCCAGCCGGAGTTCAGGGCGACGCAGGCATTGTCCGGGATGTCGCCGTTGGCCGCCGTCCAGGCCTTGATGTCGTCGGGCGTCAGCTGCGCGTCCGGGTCGGCCGCGGCCCTTTCGCGAATATCGATGACGACGAGCGGCACGACGAGGTTCTCGACCGGGATCTCTGCGACCGAGAGGCCGTCGGCGGAAAAATGCAGCGGCGCGTCCAGATGCGTGCCCGTGTGCTCGCCGTAGCGCAGTTCGAAGAGATTGAACGAATGTTCCTTGAAGTTGAACTTCTGCTCGCGGAAGAACTGCTGCGGGCCGAAATAGGTCGGAAATTCCTCATAGAGTTCGTGGGTCAGGTCCGTCACCTTGGTCGGCGCGGCGGCAAGCGCCGGGCTGAGGGCACCGGTGGCCGCCACGGCAGCCGTGGCCGCTCCGGCAGCGGCGGCGCGAAACAGGTTGCGCCTGGAAAGCATGTTCTTCCTGACCGTCTCGATCACACAAGCGTTGCACATCGCAGTCCCCTTTTCGAAAAAGATACACCGTCTCCAAAACAAGGCGAACCCGGTTCGCCGATGCGAAGGCTACCAAGCGGGCGGGGCGCCGTCAGCACAGCGGAATCCTGCAACCGGTACCGGTAGCGAACGAATTTTCGCGCGATCCTTACAATTGCGTAATGATCGCATTCTTTCATTGCCGGTTCATGGGACAGGCATGATACTTGGCCCGTTCGGCGAACCGCCCTGAAGGCGGATGGCCGTGTCATGTCCGGAGTTCTGGATGCGCGTTTGGAAGCAAGTGCTTGTGAGCCTCGCCGTCGTTGGCGTCGGCATCGTCGTCTGGGGACGGCTCGCGCCCGGCGCAGCCGATACCCTGAAGGCTGCAGGCATTCCTGACGGGGTCGTTTCCTGGGTGACTCCGGCCGCCGATGCGGGCGAGGGCGGGCAGGGGCAGGGCGGTGGCGGCCGTCGCCAGGCCGGCGGCTTCGGCGGGCCGGCGCTCGTCGTGACGAGGCCCGTCGAACTCGCGGTCGTCAACGACCGGCTGAACGCGATCGGCGACGGCGAGGCGGTCCGCTCCGTGATCGTGACGCCCTATTCCACCGGCAACCTCATCGAGGTCCTCGTGAAGTCCGGCGACCGGGTGGCGCAGGGACAGGTGATGGCGCGCCTCGACAACGACGAGCAGCGGATCGCCGCCGACCAGGCGCGCCTGACCCGCGACCGGGCGGAAGACAAGCTGAAGCGCTACGAAAACCTCAAGGCGGCCGCGGCCGTCACCGATGTTGCGATCCAGGACGCGCGCGACGAGCTGAAGGCGGCGGAACTGGCGCTGCAGAAGGCCGAACTCGACCTGCACCGCCGTGACATCAACGCGCCCTTCGACGGCGTGGTCGGCATCATCCTCGTCAATGTCGGCGACTACGTCACGACCTCGAGCGAGATCGCCCGGGTCGACGACCGTTCCGACATTCTCGTCGATTTCTGGGTGCCGGAGCGATTTGCCACAAAAGTGCGTGTCGGCGGGCCGATTTCCGCCACCGCGGTCGCGCGGCCGGGCGAAGTGTTCACCGGCTCGGTCCAGGCGATCGACAACCGCATCGACCAGGCGAGCCGCACGCTGAGGATCCGTGCGCGGATCGACAACCCCGAGGACGTTCTGCGTGCCGGCATGTCATTCTCCGTCAGCATGCATTTCGAGGGCGACCGCTATCCGAGCGTCGACCCGCTGGCGCTGCAGTGGAGCGCCGACGGCTCCTACGTCTGGCGGATCGCCGGCGACAAGGCGCAGAAGGTGCCGGTGAAGATCATCCAGCGCAATCCCGACCGGGTGCTCGTCGATGCCGAACTCGCCGAGAACGAGGTCGTGGCGACCGAGGGCCTGCAGCGGCTGCGCGACGACGCCGATGTCAAGGTGATGGGGGCGGAAAACAGGGCGCGCGAGCCCGCCGCCGCGGAGGGCACGTGATGGCGGCAAAGGACGATGCAGCGACCGACATCCGTGGCGGGCAGGGCGGTTTCACCGCGCTGTTCGTGCGCCGGCCGATCTTCGGGCTCGTCGTCAACACCCTGATCGTCGTGGCCGGGCTTGCCGCCTTCAACGGCGTGGAAATTCGCGAACTGCCGTCCGTCGACCAGCCGGTCATCAGCATCTCCACCGAATTCGAGGGCGCCTCGCCGGAGACGGTCGATCGCGAGCTGACGGATGTCATCGAGGGCGCGGTGTCGCGGGTGCAGGGGATCAAGGACATCTCCTCCTCGTCGTCCTTCGCGCGCAGCCGCGTCACCCTGCAGTTTTCCGACACGACCGATGTCAGCCAGGCCGCCAACGACGTGCGCGACGCGCTGGGGCGGGTGGCGAACCAGATCCCCGACGGCGCCGAGGAACCGCGCGTCGTCAAGGCCGATGCCGACAGCCAGCCGATCATGCGGCTGGCGCTCACCTCCGACCGCCTGTCGATGGAGGACCTGACGCTTCTTGCCGAGAATGAGGTCACCGACCGGCTCGCAGCCGTCGAGGGCGTCGCCGACGTGGACGTTTCGGGCGAGCAGGAGAAGGTCTTCCGCGTCGATATCGACCAGGCAAAGCTCGCCAGCCGCGGGCTGACCATCGCCGACCTGCGCGATGCGCTGGCGACGGCCTCCTTCGACGTGCCGGCCGGTTCGCTCACCAGCATGAACCAGGACATCACCGTGCGGGCGACGGCGGACCTTGCCAAGCCGGAGGACTTCGAGAACCTGCTGCTGCAGAACCGCGTCCGGCTCGGCGATCTCGCGACGATCACGCTGGGACCCGATGACGGCACCACGGCGCTGCGCTCGAACGGAAAGCCGGGCATCGGGCTCGGCATCATCCGCCAGGCGCAGTCGAACACGCTCGACATTTCCGCGGGCATCCGCGCCACCGTCGAGCAGTTGAAGGCGATCCTGCCCGAGGGCACGGAACTCAGGGTGACGAGCGACGACGCAGTCTTCATCGAGGGTGCGCTGCACGAGGTGGAGATCGCGCTCGCGGTCGCGGTGATCATCGTGACGCTGGTGATCTATCTCTTCCTGCTCGACTGGCGGGCGACGCTCATTCCGACGATCTCGATGCCGATTGCCCTGATCGGCACCATCGCGGCGATCTACCTCGCCGGCTTCTCGATCAACATCCTGACGCTGCTGGCGATCGTATTGGCCACCGGCCTCGTCGTGGACGACGCGATCGTGGTGCTGGAGAACATCGTGCGCCGCCGCACCGAAGGGCTCGGCCCGCGGGCGGCCGCCGTGCTCGGGACGCTGGAGGTGTTCTTCGCCGTCATCGCCACCACGGCGACGCTGTGCGCGGTGTTCGTGCCGCTGTCCTTCCTGCCGGGCCAGACCGGCCGGCTCTTCCGCGAATTCGGCTTCGTGCTCGCCTTCGCGCTGCTCCTGTCGGGCTTCGTCGCGCTGACGCTGTGCCCGATGCTCGCCTCGCGCATGCTGACGAAGGAGAATGTCGAACATGGCCATGGCGGCATCCTCGGGCGGTTCGGCGATCTCTGCGCCGGCTTCTATCGCAGCTCGCTGAACGCCTGCCTCAACGCGCCCATGGTCGTCTTCGCCGTGGCGCTTCTGTTCACTGCCTTCGGCGCCGGATCGTTCCTGTCGCTGAAATCCGAACTGACCCCCAGCGAGGACCGCTCGCTGGTGATGATGCGCATCCAGGCGCCGCAGGGCGTCTCGCTCGAATACGCGCAGGACCAGATGCGCCTGATCGAGGACAGGCTGCGCCCGCTCTACGACAAGGGCGAGATCGTCAACATCTATTCCGTCTCGGGGCAGGGCAGTTCCACCAACAACGGCTTCATGGTGCTCACGCTCGCCCCCTGGGGCGAACGCGAACGCACCCAGCAGCAGATCGTCGCCGACATCAATGCGGCGGCGGCCGGGGTGCCTTCGGTGCGCGCCTTTGCCATCCAGCCCAACAGCCTCGGCATCCGTGGCGCCGGCAACGGCCTGCAGGTGGCGCTCGTCGGCAACAATTACGAAAAGCTCGGACGGGCGGCGGCCGAGCTTGTCCGGCAGATCGAGGACAGCGGCCGGTTCGAGAATGTGCGGCTGAACTACGAGGCGAACCAAGCGCAGCTTTCCGTCACCATCGACCGCGAGCGGGCCTCCGACCTCGGCGTCGATATCAACGGGCTCTCGGCGGCGCTCAAGGCCATTCTCGAGGGTACGAGCATCGTCGACGTCTATGTGGAGGGGCAGGCCTATCCGGTCGTCATCTCGTCCACCACGAACCCGGTGAACGATCCGACCGACCTGGAAAACATCTTCCTCAAGACCGGCGACGGCAAGATCGTGCCGATGTCGTCGATCGCGTCGCTGGAGGAAAAGGCGGTGGCGCCGCAGCTCTCCCGCGAACAGCAGTTGCGGGCCGTCTCGCTTTCGGCGGGGCTGAAGAGCGGGCTGGCGCTCGGCGATGCGCTGGCGATGGTGGAGCAGATGGCCGAGCCGCTGCTGCCGCCGGGCTCCCGCCTCATCCCGATGGCCGAGGCCGCGACGCTCGACGAGAACACCAACGGCCTGGTCATCACCTTCGGCTTCGCGCTCGTCATCATCTTCCTCGTCCTAGCCGCCCAGTTCGAAAGCGTCGTCAGCGCGCTGATCATCATGACGACGGTGCCGCTGGGGCTGGCCTGCGCCATCTTCGCCATGATCCTGACGGGGACCTCGCTGAACATCTACAGCCAGATCGGCCTGGTCCTGCTCGTCGGCATCATGGCCAAGAACGGCATCCTAATCGTCGAATTCGCCAACCAGTTGCGCGATCGCGGGCAGGACGTGCGCAGCGCGATCGAGAACGCGTCCAACATCCGCCTGCGGCCGGTGATGATGACCATGATCGCGACCGTCGTCGGCGCCCTGCCGCTGGTCCTTGCGAGCGGTGCGGGTGCCGAAGCCCGCATCGCGCTTGGCTGGGTGCTCGTGGGCGGCCTCGGCCTTGCCGCCGTCGTCACGCTCTACCTGACGCCGGTCGCCTATCTCGCCATGGCGCGCTTCGCCAAGCCGCATGCGGACGAGGAACGGCGGCTGCGGACCGAGATGGAGGCCGCTGCCGGCCTCAAGCCCAAGGCGATCGAGGCGGAGGGGCGCGAGTTGCTGCCGCCGCCGGCGCAGGCCGCGGAGTGAGGCAGGCGCCGGCGGACGGCGTTGCGCGGCCGCCGAAAGAATCTCCGCTGGGTCGGCCGCCTGCCGGGCCATGCCCTTCACATCTTGGCAACCTTTTTTGCATTTGCCGGTTGCACGCCGTATTCCGTTAGCATTCGCGTCGTATTCATCCCCAGGAACGCTCCGCCGTGATCTCGCCTGATGGCGGGCCGGTCGGGCGCGCAGGACAAGACGGGATCGGGCAGTGTAATGGTGAAATTCAGGACGTCCACGGGGACCGTCACGGTCGACAACTGGGGCTATGCCCTGCAGGGGCTGAACGGCAAGGCGGCCAAGGCCGACCTGCTCGCCCGGGCGACCCACGACCTGCTGGTGATCGACGCTTCGCGCGACGGCACGACTGCCGGCCGGTTCTCGCATGACGAGATCGCCCGCATGAAGGACGGCATGGGCGGCCGGTCGGTCGTCGTCTCCTACGTCTCGATCGGCGAGGCTTCGGATTTCCGCGGCTACTGGCGCGATGAGTGGACCACGGGCGGCGATGCCCCCGACAAATTGACCGGCAAGGCGCCCGACTGGCTCGGGCCGCTCAATCCGGACTGGCCGGAATCACGCAAGGTCCGGTACTGGGATCCGGACTGGCAGAAGATCATCTTCAACGACAGGAAGACCGGCGAGCTCGACGCCATCGTCAAGGCCGGCTTCGACGCGGCCTATCTCGACATCGTCGACGGCTACTACTTCTGGGGCGCCGAAGTCGCCGACAGGGACCGGGAGGCGGGCGATCCGAAGAACGTCAAGCAGGCGGCGCAGCGCATGGTCGATTTCATCGTCGCGCTGACGGAGCACGCGCGCGAGACCAATCCGGACTTCTTCGTCATCCCGCAGAACGGCGCCTGGATCATCAACGATCTCGGCTCCGACACCGCGCGCAAGACGGCCTATCTGGATGCGATCGGGGGCATCGGCGTCGAGGACCTCTACTATGGCGGCGACGCAGACGAGAACAACCGGCTCGATCCGGACGAGGAGACGATCGCGATCCTCAAGCGGGATTTCCTCAAGAACGACAAGCCGGTCTTCGCGGTCGACTATGTCAATGGCAGCAAGCGGGTCGCGCAGTTCAACAAGCTGGCGCTCGAGGACGGCTTTGTTCCCTTCGCGGCACCTGAGCGCGATCTCGACCGCCTGGTCGGCACCCATGACGGCGATCCCGCCTATATCAGGCCGACCGCCGGGTCCGACACGCTGCGCGGCTCGAAGCTCGCCGACAGGATCGAGGCGCTTTCCGGCAACGACCGGGTGGACGGGCGCGCCGGCAGCGACACGCTCTACGGCAATGCCGGCAGGGATCACCTGCTCGGCGGCGCCGGCAACGACCGCCTCTATGGCGGCAGCGGCGACGACCGCCTCAACGGTGGATCCGGCAAGGATACGCTCAGTGGCGGCTCCGGAGACGACAGGCTTTCCGGCGGCACGGGCAACGACACGCTTTCGGGCGGGAGCGGCGCCGACACGCTTCTCGGCGGCGGCGGCGACGACCGGCTCAAGGGCGGTTCAGGAAAGGACAGCCTTGCCGGCGGATCGGGGAGGGACCAGTTCGTCTTCGACACGAAGCCGGGCAAGGGCAATGTGGACAGGATCGCCGATTTCGACGTCTCGCAGGACCGCATCCTGCTCGACGACGACGTGTTTGCGGCGCTGAAGACCGGCCAACTCGCAAGATCGGCTTTCGCCGTCGGGGCGGAGGCGCAGGATGCGGGCGACCGGGTCTTCTACCACAGCCGGAGCGGCGATCTCTTCTATGACGCCGACGGTTCGGGCAGGGGAGACGCCGTCCGGTTCGCGCGACTGGAGGCGGGCCTCGACCTCACGGCGGCGGATTTCCTGATCTTCTGACCGTATCGAGCGTCAACGGGGCAGCCCCCGCGGCAATGCGTGGGGCACCCCGCCGTGGTAAGATGGCGGATCGCGACGATGTCAGTTGCCCGTTGCCGGCTGCTGCGTACCCTCGACCGGTTTCGGTTCCGCCGCCATGTCGGTCGCGGGCGCTGTGGTGCCCGTGGTCGTCGATCCCGTCTGTTCGCTCGACGGGGGCGGGGGCATGGCCGTGGTCTCGGTCGTCCCTCTTTCGCCGGTGATCCGGTAGCCGACCGTCAGGATCGCCAGAAGGATGACGATGGCGATGATTGTCCAGACGCTGCGCTGGCTCATGGCTTGCGCTCCTCTTTCCATCAACGGCTGCAATTATCCGCCATCGCGTTGTATATTACAAACTAATTACATAAGCATGCGGCAGCGTGGAGGGCTTGCGAAACGGCTCTGGACAGAAGCACTGCGGGTCGCCCATATGGCGGGCGGACATGCAGCGGAGGACGATCATGGCGCTTTCGGATATCAGGACGGGGTTGCGGAACGAGGAGGCGATCGCAACGGCGGTCTCGGCCTTCCGGCAGGTCTTCGGGGACCGGTTCCAGACCGGGGAGGCGATCCGCGCGCAGCATGCCCACACGACCACCTATATTCCGGCGCAGCCGGCCGACGGCGTGCTGTTCGCGCAGAGCAAGGAAGACGTGGCGACCGCAGTGCGGCTTTGCGCCGAGCACAGGGTTCCGGTCATCCCCTTCGGCACCGGGTCTTCGCTGGAGGGGCAGGTCAACGCGCCGCATGGCGGCATCTCCATCGATTTCAGTCGGATGAATCGCGTTCTTGAAGTGAACGCCGAGGATCTCGATTGCACGGTGGAGCCCGGCATCACGCGCGAGGAACTGAACGCCTATCTGCGCGACACCGGCCTGTTCTTTCCGATCGACCCGGGCGCGAACGCCTCGATCGGCGGCATGGCCTCGACGCGCGCTTCCGGCACCAATGCGGTCCGCTACGGCACGATGAAGGATAACGTGCTGGCGGTGAGTGTCGTGACGGCCAGGGGCGAGGAGATCCGGACGGCCAGGCGGGCACGAAAGTCGTCGGCCGGCTACGACCTGACGCGGCTCTATGTCGGCTCGGAAGGCACGCTCGGCGTGCTCACCTCCGTCACCCTGCGCTTGCAGGGCATCCCGGAGATGATCGCCGGCGGCATCTGTGGGTTCCCGACGCTGAAGGATGCCTGCAACGCGGTGATCATGACGATCCAGCTCGGCATTCCGGTGGCCCGCATCGAGCTCGTCAATACGCTGCAGATCAAGGCCTGCAACGCCTATTCCGGCCTCAGCCTGCCCGAGCAGCCGACCCTGTTCGTCGAGTTCCACGGGAGCGAGGAGAGCGTCGCTCTGCAATCGCGGCAGTTCGGCGAGGTCGCGTCGGAATGCGGCGGCGGCGACTTCCAGTGGACGGCGGATGCCGACGAGCGGGCGCGGCTCTGGAAGGCACGCCACAACGTCTACTGGGCCGCCAAGGCCTTGCGCGCCGGTGCGGCGGTGCTTGCCACCGACGTCTGCGTGCCGATCTCGCGGCTTGCCGACTGCGTGGCGGAGACGGAGGCCGACATCGAGCAGCACGGCCTGCTGGCGCCGATCGTCGGGCACGCCGGCGACGGCAATTTCCACGTCAGCGTCGTCTTCGACGACCAAGACCCAGGCGAGATCCAGAAGGTCGAGGCCTTCGTCGGCCGGCTGAACGCGCGGGCGCTGTCGATGGACGGCACCTGCACCGGCGAGCACGGCATCGGCCAGGGCAAGCAGGCCTTCCTGCCGCGGGAGCTGGGCGAGGCGGTGGACGTCATGCGGCAGATCAAGCGGGCGCTCGATCCCGACAACATCCTCAACCCCGGAAAGATTTTTCGCTTGGGGTGAGACATGGGCCCAGCATCTGCCTATAGTCGTAGAGGATACGAGGGCGGAAGATACGCCGGGTATGGAAATGGACATGAACGTAGGCCCGCTCCCGGCGGCAAGCGTGTGTCGGTAGTGTCGGGATTGGCAGCGTGCTCGCACGTGTGATGTTGGCGATTGGCGGTCTGGTCGTGCTGGCGCTGTTCGGCGCACTGCTGGCCCCGTATTTCATCGACTGGACGGGATTCCGGCAGGATTTCGAGCGCGAGGCGAGCCGCATCGTCGGCCGCACCGTCGTCGTCCACGGCAAGGTGGATGCAAGGCTCATCCCCTTTCCCTCCGTCACCCTGCACGACGTCCGCGTCGGCGAGGACGCCGAGGGCGATGCGGCCGTCACCATTCGCCGGTTCTCGATGGATGCGGAGCTGGCGCCGTTCCTGAGCGGCGAGGCGCTGATCTTCGACATGCGCATCGACGAGCCGAAGGTCCGCCTGAAGCTGATGGCCGACGGCACGCTCGACTGGGCGCGCGGGCGCAAGTCCGACATTCCGGCCAAGACCGTCGTGCTCGAGAACGTGGCCGTGACCGGCGGCGAGATCGAGTTCATCGACGAACAGGCCGGCCGCACGCGCCGCATCAGCACCCTCGACGCCAGGATGTCCGCCCGCTCGCTGAACGGGCCCTGGCGGATCGACGGCCGCGGCGTGCTCGACGGTAACGCCGGCGCCTTCCAGATCTCGACCGGGCAGACCGACGAGCGCGGCATCCTGAAGATGAAGGCCCGCATCGTCCCCGACCAGATCGGCTTTGCCGTCGATCTCGACGGCGACCTGGAGGTCGTCGATTTCCGGCCGCAGTATCGGGGCACCTTCGCGCTGGGGCAGAAGCCGGCGGCCGACGGCAAGCCGGTGGCGAACCCGATCCGCGTTGCCGGAGACTTCGAGCTTTCCAACGACCGCCTGCGCGTTCCCCGTTACAATCTCCAGGCCGGCGATCCGGCGGATCCCTATCTCGTCACCGGGGAGGCGACGCTCGATACCGGCAGGCAGCCGGAGTTCCTGCTGATCGCCGACGGCCAGCAGATCGACGTCAGCCGGATCGGCCGCAACGGCGAGCAGGGCAAGACGGGACGGAACGCGCAGACCCCGGCGCGCCAGCGCCTGGAGGGGCTGCTTTCGATCCTGGCGGACATACCGGTGCCGCAGGTGCCGGGGCGGGCGAGCCTGAAGCTGCCGGCGATCGTCGTCGGCGACACCACCATTCGCGACGTCATGCTCGACGTGGAGCCGGACGGCGACGGCTGGACGGTGGCGCGCGGCACCGCGCAGTTTCCCGGCCGCACCACCGTGGACGCGAAGGGGCGGCTGACGCTCAAGGGCACGCGCGCCTTCGTCGGCGACCTGCTGGTGGCCTCGAATCAGCCGTCCGGCTTTGCCGCCTGGGTCGCCGGTTCGGTGGATCCCGAGATCCGCAGGCTGCGCAGTGCGGGCTTTGCCGCGGAAGTCCAGCTGACCGACCTGGTCCAGCGTTTCGACAACCTTGAAATCGCCGCCGGCGGCGCGACGCTGAAGGGCCGGATCGAGCGCCTGTCACCGGCTGACGAGGCGCCCAGCCTTTCGATCCAGCTCGGCGGCGACGCGGTCGAGCTCGAGACGCTCCGGGCCCTGGCAGGGCTCGTGGCTGGCGAGGCCTCCGCCGACGTGCTGCTTGGCCATTCGATCGCGCTCGACCTGAAGGCCGAGCGGTTCACCGCCTTCGGCGAGGAGGCGCGCACCGTCGATGCGCTGCTGACGCTGAAGGACGGCGCCCTGAGCGTCAGCCGGCTGGATATCGGCTCGGTTGCCGGTGCGTCCGTATCGGTCAAGGGGCAACTCGGCGGCACGCTGGCCCTGCCCTCGGCGGGGCTGGACCTGTCGATGCGGGCAGAGCAGATGCGGCCGGTCATGGAGATGCTCGAACGGCACCTGCCTGCGCATCCGGCTCTCGCGCGCCTCGTCGCGAGCGCCGGCTACTATGACGACGCCGACCTGAAGATGACGCTGGCCCTGCCGGGCAACCGCAACGGGCCGATCGGCCTGATCCTGTCCGGAACGGCCAATGGCGGGCGCGTCGAGGCGCGGGCCTCCGTCGGCGAATTCGGCGACTTCCTCTCGGGCGGCAATTTCGAGGCCGAGGCGACCCTCACAAATCCGCGGACGGTGGTGCTGGCCGGCCAACTCGGCCTCCAGCCGCTGCCGTTCGACGGCGAGGCGGACGGCACCGTCGCGATCAAGGTCGCGCAGCCCGCAGCCGGTGCGGCCGCCGATCTCGATTTTGCCTTTACGACGGCCGGCACCTCCATCACGGCGGAGGGAACGGCGAACCTTTCGGCGGAGCATTTCCTCCAGGGCGAGCTGGGCCTGTCGGCCGAAGCCGGCGACATCGAGCCCTATCTGATGATGAACGACATCGTGCTGCCGCAGACCGGCACCGGCCTTCCGGTGGCGTTGAAGGCGAGGGCGATCGTCGACGCCGGCACGGTCCGCCTTGCCGACATCGCGGGCACGGTCTACCGTAACGGCGTCTCGGGCGAGCTTGTGTTCGATCGGTCGGCCGAGATCCCCAAGGGGACGGGCAGCCTGACCTTCGACACCGTCGATCTCGGATGGCTTGCGGAAGCGGTCCTCGGTCCCGTCGATGACCTGGAGGGGCTCGGGTTCAGCCGTGCCGCGATCGGCAGCCCGGCACGCGAGAACGCCGACTTCCGGCTGCGGCTTGCCGCCGGCCGGTTCTGGACGGGGCTCTATGGCCCGGTCGAGAATTTCGCGGCGAGGCTCGCCTGGACCGGCGGCGACCTGGCGCTGGAGGAAATCGGCGGCGACTGGCTCGGCGGCAGGGTCGGCGGCCGGCTGAAACTGGCGAATGCCGGAGCCAACGGTCTTCTGGAGGCGCGGGTGACGCTCGCGGGTGCGGCGCTTTCGCAGCTCGTCTGGAGCGGCGAGGGCGGACCGGTGGCAGAGGGCAAGGCCTTCGTGAACCTGGCGCTGGACGCTTCCGGCGCGAGCATCGCCGACATGGTATCGGCGGCGAGCGGCTCGGGCGAGGCGCAACTCGAGGACTTGCGGCTGCGGGGGATCAAGAGCGGCGGTTTCGCTGCGATCCTTTCTGCGGCGGACGCGATCGACGGCGAGATCGGCGTCGGCAGCGTCGAGGCGATCGCGCGCGAGCAGGCGCTCGGCGGCGACGTCTCGCTCGGCACCGTCAACATCCCGTTCACGATCGCTTCGGGCCGGGTGCGGGCCGATACGATCACAGGCGCCGACGGGGCGGCGAACTTCAACGGTGCCGCCGAGATCGGCCTGGCCGAGCGGACCTTGCAGGGCCAACTCCTGATGCGCCTGCGGGCCGGCGAGGAGGCGATGACCGGCGGCGAGCCCGAAGTGGCGCTCGTCTTCGAGGGGCCGCTTGCCGCGCCGCGGGTGCGCCTGGATGCGCAGCCGCTGACCAACTACCTCTCGCTCCGTCGCTTCGAGCGCGAGCGGCGGCGGGTGGAGATATTGCAGTCGAGCATGCTGGAAAAGCAGCGGCTGCGCCGCGAGGCGGCGCTCTATCGCTCGCGCGCCGAGCAGAGGGCGGCGCTGGCCGAAGCCATGCGCCTGCAGATGCTGGAGGAGGAGCGCCGGCGCGAGGCGGCGCGGCTGGAGATCGAACGCCAGCGGGCTGCGGAGCGCGCGAGGCTGGAGGCGGAGCGCCGGGCCGCGGAGAAGCAGGCCGCGGAGAGGCGGCAGCAGGCCGAGCCCGAGGGCGGATTCCGTGTCGCTCCCGAGGAGGGCGTCGTGCGCGAGCCGTTGCCGCCGGTCAGCGGCCAACGCCTCAATTTCGATTCGCTTCCCGGGGTGAATTGAGGGCCCGCCGTGCCTGCGCGGGCCGTGCCGAACTCGCCTCAGCCGTGGGGATCGCCCTTCCGCTTCAGCGTGTCGAGCACATAGACGCGCAATGCAGAGGACAGGTTGCTGCCCGGCGGGCGGGCGTCGTCGATTTCGCAGAGCAGTTCGGCAAGCGCCATCTCCCGGGTGGCGGCGATGGCCTTGAGTTCCAGCCAGAATGGCTCCTCCAGGCTGAAGCTGGTGCGGTGGCCGTGCAGGGTGGCGGAATGCTTGCGGATCACCGCGTCTCGCTTTCGATCTGGCCGGCTTCGATCTGGCCGCTTTCGATCTGATCAGGGAGTTCGCGGATCGAACCAGGCAAAGGCCGCAAGTCCCTGATGCGCGGCGCTTTTACGGCTCCGGTCATTCCGGCTTTTCGATCCGTCCCTGATCCAGCGACTTCTCGGCCTTGTCGTTCAGGGCGCGGGTAAGGTTCTTTTCCGCCTTGGTGCGGCCGTGGGCGATACGGTTCTGTTCGGCCTGTCGCTCCTTGTCGGAGCGGGCCTTCTGCTTGCGGAACTGGCGGAGATTGACGACGTCGCCGCTCATGCCGCCTCCATCAGTTCTTCTTGCGGAAGGAATCGAGCGAAACGACGGAACCGCCGGGCTTCTTGTCGCCGTCGTCGCCGGTGGCTGCGGTCTCGCCGTTGCCTTCCGGGGCCTTCTCGAGCGGATAGGCGGTGATCTCGGCGGTATCGGCTTCGTCCTCTTCCTCGTCCTCGCCGGCTGCGACGTCGAATTCGAGCTCGAAGCTGACCGAGGGGTCGTAGAAGCCGCGAATGGCGTTGAAGGGGATCACGAGCTTTTCAGGCGTGTCGGAGAAGGAAAGGCCGATCTCGAACAGGCTCTCGGTGACCTTCAGCTCCCAGAACTGGTGCTGGATGACGATGGTCATCTGCTCGGGATACTTGGACTTCAGGTGCTGCGAGATGCGCACGCCCGGCGCGCCGGTGAGGAAGGTGATGAAGAAATGATGATCGCCGGGGAGGTGGCCCGTTGCCGCCACTTCGCTCAAGACTTTGCGGATGACGCTGCGAAGCGCGTCCTGGGCGAGTATGTCGTAGCGGATGTGGTCTTGCGCCATCAGAGCCCGTCTTTCCTGCTGTTTCACATGTCTGTTCGCATTTTTTTGCCTTTTGCCGAAAACCGGCGCCGGCGTCAAACGCGATCGGCCGTTTCCGGCCGGTTATTCCTCCAGCATTCCTCCGGCACGCGCCTGCGCGTTCGCCTGCTGCGAGTCATCCCGAATGACAGCTATAAACCATTTCGAAAGAGGGGAGAAGGTGAAGGCTTCTGTTGCCAGGTGCCTTCGGACCCCGCCTTACGGTGCTACCCGCAAGGGCTTGATTTGAAGTGTCGCACCGCCGTTAGGCAGCGAGACGTGCTTCAGCATAGTTGTCGTTTGCAACTACAATTTTAGCCCGATAACGGTGGTACAATGCCGAGCAAAAAGTCGATCTTTACGCCCTTGTCGATCCTATTTCGCCCCCATCAAAAGCCGATCCGCGAAAGATCGGTTTTTGGTGGAGGCGCCGGGTACCGCCCCCGGGTCCAATGGGTTTATTACACCGCCCGTTTATTGCCATAGCTGCACGAGGCAGCAGCAGAGATATAGGCGCTTCCGGGGCCCAAGAAAAGGTCTTTGTGACATTTTTTGAGGCAGCCGGACGGTTGAAAACCGGCTTGCGCGCGGGATTGCGCTTGACTTGCCATCTTTGCGTGAAACACTGCCGCCGTTGACCCTAGAGCAATGAATCCATTCACACATCGGATTGCTCTCATATCGACCCGGCCTGCCGGGCCAACTGACAGAGGAGACAGCATGACCGACTATCTGGCAGATGTTCGCAAGTATGACAGTGGCGCCGACGAGGCCGTCGTGAAGAAGATCGTCAGTCACCTGGGGATCGCGTTGCGCAACCGCGATTCCTCGCTCGTCTCCTGCTCGGACCCTGAGGAACTGGATCGGGTGAAGGAAAAATGGTGCGGCAAGAAGCTCGGCGTGACCGGCGACGCCGCCGACAAGGCCGTGGAGAAGGTCTGTGCCGCCATGGCCGACGACCGCACGAAGTCGCGCGTCACCTTCTACTATCTCACCGCCAAGGAACTGGACAAGCTCGGCGCGCTCGCCTGAGCCGGGCCTTTCAGGTCGCCTGCCGGCCGGTCCTGGCCGGCAGGCCCAAAAGAACTGGAAACTTCCCTTTTGCCGTTGGTCGCAGGCCGCGCTCGCCCTAGATTAGGAGCGACACCAGAATCGGCGACCGACCCATGAAGCAGTATCTCGACCTTCTCAGCCACGTGATGACGAACGGCACGAACCGTTCCGACAGGACCGGCACGGGCACGCGCTCGGTCTTCGGCCACCAGATGCGCTTCGACCTGTCGGAGGGCTTCCCGGTGCTTACGACGAAGAAGCTGCATCTGCGCTCGATCATCCACGAACTGCTGTGGTTCCTGCAGGGAGACACCAATGTCGCCTATCTGCGCGACAACGGCGTCACCATCTGGGACGAATGGGCCGACGAGAACGGCGACCTGGGGCCGGTCTACGGCTACCAGTGGCGCTCCTGGCCGGCGCCGGACGGGCGTCACATCGACCAGATCGCAGCCGTCGTCGACAGCATCCGCAAGAACCCGCACTCGCGCCGCCATATCGTCTCCGCCTGGAACCCGGCGCTCGTCGACGAGATGGCGCTGCCGCCCTGCCATTGCTTGTTCCAGTTCTATGTCGGCGACGGCCGTCTCTCCTGCCAGCTCTACCAGCGCTCGGCCGATATCTTCCTCGGCGTGCCGTTCAACATCGCCTCCTATGCGCTGCTGACGATGATGGTGGCGCAGGTGACCGATCTGTTGCCGGGGGATTTCGTCCATACGCTGGGCGATGCACATATCTATTCGAACCATTTCGAGCAGGCCGAACGGCAGCTCGGGCGCACGCCGAAGCCGCTGCCGTTCATGAAGCTCAACCCGGCGGTGAAGGATCTCTTTGCCTTCCGGTACGAGGATTTCGAGCTCGTGGGCTACGAGGCCGACGCGAGCATCAAGGCGCCGATCGCGGTCTAGTCGCAGTCCGGGGCGGCTCCGGGTCCCGGACTCTGGAGCGCTTTTGGCCGGCAAAGGGAGGATACCATGCTCACGCTCGTGCATGCGCGGCAGTCGCGCTCGTTTCGCATGCTCTGGCTGCTGGAGGAACTGGAGGCGGACTACGACATCCGCCTCGTCAATATCCGTCGCGCCGACGGCTCCGGCGGGCCCGATCCGGACAATCCGCATCCGCACGGCCAGGTGCCGGCGCTGATCCACAACGGCACGGTGGTGACCGAATCGACGGCGATCGCGCTCTACCTGACGGATCTCTTCCCCGGCTGCGAGATGGGGCGGGACATCGGCACGCCGGAGCGCGGGCCGTATCTTTCCTGGCTCTCCTACTATTCGGGCGTCGCCGAGCCCGCGGCGATCGGGCACATGAGCGGCTGGACAGCGAGCAATGCGGAGGCCGCGCGCCTCTACCAGGCGATGGCGGAGCGCTTCATCGCGACGCTGGCGCGCCAGCCCTACCTCATCGGCGAACAGCCCTGCGCGGTCGACGTGATCCTTTCAAGCTCGCTGATGTGGTTCCGCGGCATCCTGCCGGACAGCCCGGCCGTCGACGCCTATATTGGCCGCATGGCGGGGCGCCCGGCGCTGGCCCGCGCGCAGGCGCGGGAGAATGGATAGCATGAACCGGCATGGCAAGAGGTGCGGGCATGAGTGAGCCGAAGATCGTCCTGGTGGTGGCCGCGGCGCTGAATGGCGTGATCGGGCGCGACGGCGACCTGCCGTGGCGGCTGCCGTCGGACCTGAAGCGTTTCAGGCGGCTGACGATCGGAAAGCCGGTGGTAATGGGTCGGCGGACTTACCAGTCGATCGGCCGGCCGCTGCCGGGACGGCCGAACATCGTCGTCACGCGCGACACCGCCTTCCGCCCCGACGGCATCATCGTGGCCCGCTCGGTGGACGAGGCGCTGGTCTATGCCCGGCGCGAGGCGCAGGCGCTCGCCGCCGACGAGATCTGCATCATCGGCGGCGGCGACATCTACCGCCAGACCATCGCGGAGGCCGATGCCATCCATGTCACGGAAGTGCAGGCCGAGGTCGAGGGCGACACCCGTTTCCCCGCGATCGATCCCGAGGTCTTCGAGGTCGTGACCGAGGAGGAGATCCCGCAAGGGGAGAAGGATAGCCACCGGATGCACTTCCTGACCTATGCGCGGCGGAATTCGACGTGATTTTAGCCTTCTAAAGCCCTGTTCACGAACTATTTTGCCGCATCTGCGCCGGAAGTTGGGCCGCCTCCGTTGAAAGCCGCATGGGGGATACATATAACGGGTTCACATCATGTGACCGCGGCACTGCCGTGCCGCATGAGAGCGGGAGATTCCAGAGAAAGAGGTATTGATGCCCTGGAGCAATCAGAATGGCGGCGGCGGCCCTTGGGGGGGCGGCGGCGGCAACAATCAGGGACCATGGGGGCAGGGACCGAACCGCCCCCGCGGCAACGGCAGTGGCGGTCCGCCGGATCTCGAGGAGATCATCCGGCGCGGACAGGACCAGCTGAAGAACGTGGTTCCCGGTGGCTTCAACGGCGGCATCTTCGTCATCGCGGCACTGCTGATCGGCGTGTTCTGGCTGATGAACTCGATCTACACCGTCCAGCCGGACGAGCGCGGCGTCGAACTGCGTTTCGGCAAGCCGAAGGACGAGGTCTCCATGCCCGGCCTGCACTTCCATTTCTGGCCGTTTGAAACCGTCGAGATGGTGACGATCACCGAGCAGCAGCAGAACATCGGCCGCAAGGGCGCCTCGGTGAACGCCGAGGACAGCGGCCTGATGCTGTCCGGCGACCAGAACATCGTCAACGTGCAGTTCTCGGTGCTCTATTCGGTCACCGATCCGCGCGCCTATCTGTTCAATCTCGAAAACCCGTCCTCCACCTTGCAGCAGGTGTCCGAAAGCGCGATGCGCGAGGTCGTCGGCCGCAGGCCCGCCCAGGACATCTTCCGCGACAACCGCCAGGCGATCGCGGAAGCCGTAAAGGCGACGATCCAGGCGACGATGGACGGGTACGGCGCCGGCATCTCCGTCAACACCGTCGCGATCGAGGATGCGGCCCCGCCGCGCGAAGTGGCCGACGCGTTCGACGAAGTGCAGCGCGCCGAGCAGGACGAGGACCGTTTCGTCGAAGAGGCGAACCAGTACTCCAACCAAAAGCTCGGTCTTGCCCGCGGTCAGGCCGCGCAGATCCGCGAAGAGGCGGCCGCCTACAAGAACCGCGTCGTCAACGAGGCGGAAGGCGAGGCGCAGCGCTTCATCTCGATCTACGACCAGTACCGGCTGGCACCCGACGTGACCCGCCAGCGCATGTTCCTTGAAACCATGGAGGGCGTCCTGAAGGGCTCCAAGACCGTCGTCATCGACGAAAAGCAGGGTGGCCAGGGCGTCGTGCCCTTCCTTCCGCTCAACGAGCTCAGCAGAACTCCGCCGGGCCAGGCGCAGGGTCAGATCCAGGGCCAGGGACAGGGAGGTACGCAGTGATGGGAAGCCGTTTGCCAGCCATCCTCGTCGGCATCGCCGTCGTCCTGTTCCTCGTCTATTCGTCGGTGTTCATCGTCAATGCCCGCGAGCAGGCGATCGTCGTCCGCTTCGGCGAGATCCAGTCGGTGAAGACCGAGCCGGGCATCTATTTCAAGCTGCCCTTCGCCTTCATGGACGCCGACCGCGTGACCTACGTTTCCGATCAGGCGCTGCGCTTCGACCTGGACAACATCCGCGTCCAGGTTTCGGGCGGCAAGTTCTATGAAGTCGATGCCTTCGTCGTCTATCACATCAGCGATGCGCGCCGCTTCCGCGAGGCCGTCTCGGCCGACCGCGATGCGGCCGAGGCGCGGCTTCGCACGCGTCTCGACGCAGCGCTGCGCCGCGTCTACGGTCTGCGCGGTTTCGAGGCCGCCCTGTCGGAAGAGCGCGCCTCGATGATGCGTGAAGTGCGCAACGAACTGACGCCGGATGCGGAAAACCTCGGTCTGACGATCTCCGACGTCAGGATCCGCCGCACCGACCTGACGCAGGAAGTCTCGCAGCAGACCTTCGAGCGCATGAAGGCCGAGCGTCTCGCCGAGGCCGAGCTCATCCGCGCCCGCGGTAACGAGCAGGGCCAGACCCGCCGCGCCATCGCCGACCGCCAGGTCGTCGAGATCGTGGCCGAGGCCCGCCGCGAATCGGAGATCATCCGGGGCCAGGGCGACGCCGAACGCAACCGCGTCTTCGGCGAGGCCTTCGAACGCGATCCGGGCTTCTTCGGCTTCTACCGTTCGATGGAGGCCTACCGGCAGAGCCTCGGCGTCTCCGACACGACGCTGGTGCTGTCGCCGGATTCGGAGTTCTTCCGTTACTTCGGCGACGTCAACGGCGGCGCTGCCGCAGCCGGCGCTCCGGCGCCTGCTGCACCGGCGGCTCCCCCGCCGGCGGAGTGATCCGCAGGACCATGGCGGATTTGCTGACGGGGTTCGCATTCTTTCTGGTGATCGAGGGGCTGGTGTACGCACTGGCCCCTTCGTCCTTGAAGCGAATGGCGGCGCTGCTGCCGACGGTCCCGGAGGCGCAACTGCGCCTCTTCGGCCTCGGTTCCATCGCGCTCGGCGTCGGCCTCGTCTGGCTGATCCGGGGCTAGGCGCGTGCCTGGTGGAGTGCCTTGTGGATAAGGCGGGCGGTGCGATTGCGGGATGCCGCCCCACCGGCGCATCTGTCCGGCAGGGGCTGCGGCCTGATCGCGGGCCGATCACGAAGATTTAACGGACGACGGCTGGACGGCCGCGGTCCGGCGGTTCCAATATCCCCAATTCCGCCGCATCCATGGCGATGATTGAGGGTCCAGCGAAGCGAAAGGACAGCGCAGATGGCATCGAGCAGCAGGTCACGACACTACGGCACGCGGGTGCTGGCGACGGCGCTTTCGGTGCTCGTCGCGGGCACGGCGCTGCCGTTCGCGGCCGCGCATGCACAGGCGCAGATCGCACCGCAAGGTGCTGTGCAGCCGACGCCTCCGGCCGGAACGCCGGCACCGCCGCCGCCGGGCGGCGCGATCCAGCCGCCGGCGATGGCGCCGCTGCAGTCGCCGCAGGGGCCGGAGTCGGTCGCAGATCTCGCCGAACGCCTGCTCGGCGCGGTCGTCAACATCTCGACCTCGCAGAACGTCAAGGCCGACGACGACGCGCCGACGCCGCAGGTGCCGGAGGGCTCGCCGTTCCAGGACCTCTTCGACGACTTTTTCAAGGGCCAGGAAGGCGAGGGCGGCAACGCGCCGCGCACCGTCAATTCGCTGGGCTCCGGCTTCGTCATCGATCCGGCCGGCTTCATCGTCACCAACAACCACGTGATCGAGGGGGCCGACGACATCGAGGCGAACTTCGCCGACGGCTCGAAGCTGAAGGCCACGCTCGTCGGCGTCGACAGCAAGACCGACCTGGCGCTGCTGAAGGTCGAACCGAAGGACCCGCTGGTGGCGGTGCCCTTCGGCGATAGCCGCCAGATGCGCATCGGCGACTGGGTGATGGCGATCGGTAACCCGTTCGGCCTTGGCGGCTCGGTGACGGTCGGCATCATCTCGGCGCGCGGCCGCAACATCAATGCCGGGCCCTACGACAACTTCATCCAGACCGATGCCGCGATCAACCGCGGCAATTCCGGCGGGCCGCTGTTCAACATGAAGGGCGAAGTGATCGGCATCAACACGGCGATCATATCGCCGTCGGGCGGCTCGATCGGCATCGGCTTCTCGGTGCCGACGGAACTGGCGCAGAACGTGATCGGGCAGTTGCGCGAATTCGGCGAGACCCGCCGCGGCTGGCTCGGCGTGCGCATCCAGCCGGTGACCGACGAAATCGCCGAGAGCCTCGGCATGGCCGATGCGAAGGGGGCGCTGGTGGCCGGCGTCATCAAGGGCGGGCCGGTGGACAACGGCGTGCTGAAGACGGGCGACGTGATCATCCGTTTCGACGGCAAGGACGTGGTCGAGATGCGCGACCTGCCGCGGGCGGTGGCCGAAAGCCCGGTCGGCAAGGCCGTCGACGTGGTGGTGATCCGCGACGACAAGGAGGTCACCGTCAAGGTGACCCTCGGCCGGCTGGAGGATGGCGAGAAGATCGCGGAAGCCAAGGCCACGCCGGATGCGAAGCCGGAGGACCAGGCGGCCCCCGGGCAGGCGCAGCCTGCGGCCCCCGTCGTTCTCGGCATGACGCTCGGCGCGCTCGACGAGGCGACGCGCAAGTCCTTCTCGATCGCCGATACGGTCAAGGGCGTGGTGGTCACCGCCGTCGACGGGGCCTCGGCTGCCGCCGAACGGCGGGTCCAGCCGGGCGACGTGATCGTCGAGATCGGCCAGGAGGCCGTGTCCTCGCCCGAGGATGTGAGCAAGCGCATCGGCGAGCTGAAATCGCAGGACCGCCGCAACGCGCTGCTGATGCTCGCCGACAAGACCGGCGCCTTGCGCTTCGTCACGGTCCGCATCGAATAGGACGCAACGCCGGGGTGCGCGCGTCACGCTTGCAGGCGTGGCGCTGCGCCGCGTGGCTCTTTTCGCGCAAGGACTTACGCGGCTGGATACCGGCTCGGGGGCCGGTATGACGGAAGAAGAGGGGCAGCCGGAGGGGTGTTTTGCGTCTCGCGCGGAATGAAGATTTAGCGCGGGGGAATGGATTTTTTCAGTTTTTTCCGTGGCTTGTCCGGACAGTCGCCGAAATCGATTCACCGACTTCGCATCCCGATTCAACGTCCGCCTGACGCTGCCTTTCGCCCCTGCCACTGCGCGCGGGTGATCGCGTAGAAGGCGTGGCGGACGAGGTGGGGGTGGCTGGCGGGGACGCGCGGGTGGTCGAAGTCGCGGGCGGGGTCGGGCCGCATGCCGATGCGGCTCATCACGGCCGTCGAGCGGACATTGCCGGCAACCGCGAAGGAGACGATCTCCTCGAGGCCGCAGCTTTCGAAGCCGTGATCGAGCAGCCCGGCCGCCGCTTCGGTCACGTAACCCTTGCCCCAGTGCGGCCGCGCCAGGCGCCAGCCGATCTCGACGGTGCCGTCCGGCAGGATGGGTTCGAGATCGGTGCGGGCGAGGCCGCAGAAGCCGAGCGGGCGGTCGTTCTCGGCAAGCGCGATCGCGAAGAAGCCGAACCCGGTTTCGCCGATGGCGTTCCGGAGCTTGTCGAACAGGGCGTCGGACTGGGGACGGCTGCGGCGGAAGGGGAAATAGGCCATCACCTCCGCATCGGAATTGATCTCGTGAAAGAGATCGCGGTCGGTCTCGACCCAGTTGCGGATCCGCAGCCGCTCCGTCCTGAGGATCGCCGTGCTCATGCGATCCGGGCGGGCGAGACGAAGTCGGCCTTGCGGTAGCCCTGGATGTAGAGCAGGGCGGTCAGGTCGCCATGATCGATGCGGATCCGGGCCTCGGCCGCCACCGCCGGCTTGGCATGGAGGGCGACGCCGGCGCCGGAGCGATGCAGCATGCCGAGATCGTTGGCGCCGTCGCCGACGGCCATGGCCTCTTCGGTGGAGATGCCGAGCCGGGCGCAGATGTCCTCCAGCGCGTCGACCTTCGCCTGCTTGCCGAGGATCGGTTCGCGGACCTCCCCGTTCAGCCGTCCGCCGTCCTCCAGCAGCACGTTGGCACGGTTCTCGTCGAAGCCGAGCTGTGCCGCGATGCGACTCGTAAAGACGGTGAAGCCGCCGGAGACCAGCGCGGTATAATGGCCGTTCTCCTTCATGGTGGCGATCAGTTCGGGGCCGCCGGGGGTGAGTGTGATGCGCTTTTCGATGACGTCGTCGACCACCGAGAGCGGCAGGCCCTTCAACAGCGCCACGCGCTCGCGCAGCGCCGGTTCGAAGGCGATCTCGCCGTTCATGGCGCGGGCGGTGATCGCGGAGACCTCGTCCTTGAGGCCGACTTCGGCGGCCAGCTCGTCGATGCATTCCTGGCCGATCATGGTCGAATCCATGTCGGCGATCAGAAGCCTCTTGCGCCGTGTCTCGGCCTCCTGGACGACGAGGTCGACCGGGGCCGTGCCGATGGCGGCGGCCAGTTGCCGGCGTGCTACCGCCTCGTCGGTGCCGTCGCGAAGCGGGATGTCGCAGGCGATGCCGTCGGCGAGCCAGTAGAGGCCGGAGGCTGCGACCGCGTCCGCGGCCCGCTCGCCGAGCGCAGCTTCAAGGACCGGATTTGACGGATTGGCGATAAGCGTGGCAACGAGAGCCATGACGAGAATTCCTGAAGCTGAGACTGGCGCCATCCTGATAACCGGCCCGACCGCGAGCGGCAAGTCCGCTCTCGCGGTCCGGCTCGCCGCCAGGCACGGCGGCGGCGTCGTCAATGCCGACAGCATGCAGGTCTACGACACGCTGAACGTCCTGACCGCGCGGCCGCAGCCGGAGGATATGGGCGGCATCGAGCACCGGCTCTACGGCCATGTGCCGGCCGGGCAGGCCTATTCCAGCGGCGCCTGGCTGCGGGAGGCGGCCGAGGTGACGCAGGAGCTGCGCGCCAAGGGAAGGCTGCCGGTCTTTGTCGGCGGAACCGGCCTCTATTTCAAGGCGCTGACGGGCGGGCTTTCGGACATGCCGTCGATCCCGGCCGGCGTCCGCGACGCCTTGCGGGCGCGGCTGGCCGAGGAGGGCGCGCCGGCGCTGCATGGCGAACTTGCGCGGCGCGACCCGCAGACCGCCGGAACGATCCGGCCGGCAGACGGGCAGCGCATCCTGCGGGCGCTGGAAATCCTCGACGTTAGCGGCCGCTCGATCCGGGCGTTCCAGTCGGCGGCGGGGCCGGCGATCGTCGATCCCGCCCGCGCGCTGAAGCTCGTCGTCCTGCCGGAGCGCAGCCTGCTGCATGCGCGCATCGACAGGCGCTTCGCGCAGATGCTGCGCCTGGGCGCCGTCGAGGAGGTGCGCGCGCTGCTGGCACTCGGCCTGCCGCCGGAGATGCCGGTAATGAAGGCGATCGGCGTGCCGCAGATCGCAGCGCTCCTGGCTGGGGAGATGAGCGAGGCCGAGACGATCGAGCGCGGTGCTGCGGCGACCCGGCAATATGCCAAGCGGCAGATGACGTGGTTCCGCAACCAGATGGACGAAAGCTGGATCAGGACCGACGCCCTTTCGACCGCCTTCGGCTGACGACCGGCCCGAACCGCCGCCGATCGTTCGGCGGCGCGGGCAGCAAACGCTGGGCCAGTAATGTGCCGCACGGGTTCAATGCCGCTTCCGGGCGAGCGGCACGACCGATCTGTCGCCCGCAGCCGTGCCGGGGCAGGGCCGGACGCCCCGGATCACTTTCGCAGCAGGCTGCTCAGCGGCTTCTTCAGCAATTGCTCCCGGATCGACCCTTCCTTGCGGATCTCGCCGCCGCCCTCGCCGAAGGCCGGGCGTTGCGGTTGCCGGGCCTGTGCGGCCCGGTCGCCCGCCTGCTCGTTCAATTCGCGCCGCAGCGCCTCGAAACGGTCATGCGCCGACAGGGGGCTCGGCCCCTCCTGCATGCGCGGCAGCATTTCCGGCCGGTAGGGCTCTATTCCTGCGGGACCGGCCGAGGGCGGATCGAGCGGGAGCTCGCGGGCGGATGGCTGCGGGTCGCTCCAGGCCCCGCCATCGTCGGCACCGGTGCGCGGGGCGTCGTATTCCGCCGCCTGGCGTTGCGCGAATTCGGTCTCGGCGCTCAGGACGGAATTCTGGAAGGCGGAGATGTCCGGGCCGGAGACGGAGCGCATGCGGCCGACGATGGAGCGCAGGTCGACGCTGTCGGGCGTATCGTCGCTGGCCTTGACGGTGATGCCGTTCGCCTTCGGCAGGCGGTTTTCCTGCACGCGGGTGAATTTCATGCGCATCGGCACGGTCACGGCCTCGCCGAAGGCGATCGCCTCGCCATTGCCGATCGAGGAGATGAAGCTCGTGGTTGACGACGACGAGTTGGGGATCGCGGAGCGGATGATCTCCTGGTCCTGGTCGTTGGCCAGTCGCATGGCGAAGACGGTCGAGCACTGCGACAGGATCGTCGGGTCGAGCTCGCCCGGGCGCTGTGTGATGATGCCGAGCGAGACGCCGTACTTCCGGCCTTCCTTGGCGATGCGGGCGATCGCCTGGCGGGTCGGCAGGAAGCCGAGCCCGGCATCGGCCGGAACGTAGCGGTGCGCTTCCTCGCAGACGACCAGCATGTGCACGCCGCCGCTGCTCCACAGCCCGATCTCGAAGGCCATGCGGCAGAGCACGGAGGCGACGGAATTGACCACTTCGGAAGGAATGCCGGCGAGCTGGAAGGTGGTGATCGGCTTGCCTTCGCCGGGGATGCGGAAAATCCGCGCGATCGTGTCGAGGATGGTATCGGTGATCGTGTTCGAGGAGAACATGAAATGGTAGCGCGGGTCGTTGATCGCCGACATGACCTTGACCTTCAGCGAGCGAAGGTAGGGCTTTTCCGAGCGGCCCTCGAGCCGGCCGATGCGTTCGTCGACGAGCGCCAGCAGGTCGGCGATGCGGTAGGGCACCGGCGTGTCGGCGGTGATCGAGCTCTTCTCGTTGCCGCGGCGCATGAGGCTCGATTCGCCCGAGCCGCGGAAGGCCTTCTTCGCCTCCGGGATCAGGTCGCGCAAGACGTCCAGTTCCTCGGGCACGGCCGGGCGGCCGCGGAAGATGACTTCCGAGAACTCGTCCAGCCGGAACAGCCAGAAGGGCAGGTCGAGCGTATCCGTCTCGATGACGACGGAATGATCGGGGAAGGCGGCGGCGAATTCGTTGTGCGGGTCGAGGATGAGGACGCGCAGCTTCGGATCAGCCTGGATCGCCTTGTGCAGAAGCAGCGTGACCGCGGTCGACTTGCCGACGCCGGTGGTGCCGACGATGGCGAAGTGCTTGGCCAGCATCGAGGGTACGTGGATCGTCGCGTCGAGCGTTTCGTCCTGCGTCAGCTTGCCGATCACGCAGACGTCGTTCAGCCCGGTGTCGTAGACGCGGGCGAGGTCGGCGGCGCGGATGCGGTGGGCGATCGCGCCGAGATAGGGATAGCGGGTGATGCCGGCGGAGAATTCCTCGCGGCCGTCCGGGCCCATGTGGACCTCGCCCAGCAATTCCACCTCGACATGGAAGACGGTGTCGCCGCCGATGGACCAGGTCTGCTGGTCGGTGCCCATCGCATAGACGAGCGCCACGACCCGGTTGTCGCCGACGGAGATGGAGATCAGCCGGCCGACGGACCAGAGTTCGGTGAGCGCGGTTTCGCCGGCCTCGGCAACGGCGCTGATCGTCGCGCGCGATCCGCTGCAGGCGACGACCCGCCCGAGAAGGCGGTTGCCGGGTGCTTCCTCGTCGCGCCGTTCCTGTTCGCCGGCCGCCATCGAATGGTGAAAATCGGTGTTCCGCAAATCGAAGCACTCCGGGTCCGTTTGCCGGGGGAATAACAGCAGTGGCTAAACGATTAACAGCCGCCGCTTAACAATGCGTTTCGCGGCCGCACGCCCGCATGCGGCAATCCATCGCCGGCGGCCGCGGCCCAGCAGGAGAACGGGCGACGTGGATAACTGATTGACGGCCTGTGCTTTAGCGTCTATCAATCCGCCCCATGATTTCGAACGTCGCGAAGATTCTTGTGGTGGGATGGCGCATGGGCAAGGTGGTGTAACCACCGGGCGAAAGCTCCCATGCGCGGTAAGCAGGCTCCACACGGGGCCTTTTTTTATGCCCCCGATTTCGCTAATCACATTTTCAAAACACGAGCTACGGACGGAAACATTCCGATGAGTGCAACTGAGAACCAGATGACGGGCGCCGAGATCGTCCTGCAGGCGCTGAAAGACAACGGCGTCCAACATATCTTCGGCTATCCGGGCGGCGCAGTCCTGCCGATCTATGACGAGATCTTCCAGCAGGAGGACATCCAGCACATCCTCGTTCGCCACGAGCAGGGGGCCGGCCATGCGGCCGAGGGCTATGCGCGCTCCACCGGCAAGGTCGGCGTCATGCTGGTGACCTCGGGCCCCGGCGCCACCAATGCGGTGACGCCGCTTCAGGATGCGCTGATGGATTCCATCCCGCTCGTCTGCCTCTCCGGACAGGTTCCGACCTCGCTGATCGGCTCGGATGCGTTCCAGGAATGCGACACCGTCGGCATCACCCGGCCGTGCACCAAGCACAACTGGCTGGTCAAGGACGTCAACGATCTTGCGCGCGTCATCCACGAGGCCTTCCGCGTCGCCCAGAGCGGCCGGCCCGGCCCTGTTGTCGTCGACATCCCGAAGGATATCCAGTTCGCCACCGGCACCTATGTCGCCCCGTCCGCCGCGCCGGCGCAGCATGCCTACGCGCCGAAGGTCCAGGGGGACCTCGCGCGGATCAAGGAGGCGGTCGAGTTGATGCAGGGCGCGAAGCGGCCGGTCATCTATTCCGGCGGCGGCGTCGTCAATTCTGGGCCGGAAGCCTCGCACCTGTTGCGCGAACTGGTCGAGCTGACGGGCTTTCCGATCACCTCGACGCTGATGGGCCTCGGCGCCTATCCGGCGTCCGGCAAGAGCTGGCTCGGCATGCTCGGCATGCACGGCACCTACGAGGCGAACCTCGCGATGCACGATTGCGACGTCATGGTCTGCATCGGCGCCCGCTTCGACGACCGCATCACCGGGCGGCTGAACGCGTTCTCGCCGAATTCCAAGAAGATCCACATCGACATCGATCCGTCCTCGATCAACAAGAACGTCCGCGTCGACATCCCGATCCTGGGCGACGTCGGCCGGGTCCTGGAGGACATGGTCCGACTCTGGCGCGCCACCTCGAAGCAGGCGGGCAAGGAGCATCTTTCCGACTGGTGGGCCTCGATCGCCCGGTGGCGGGCGCGCAACTCGCTGGCCTACAAGCCGAGCGACGACGTCATCATGCCGCAATACGCAATCCAGCGGCTCTACGAGCTGACCAAGCATCGCGACACCTACATCACCACCGAGGTCGGCCAGCACCAGATGTGGGCGGCGCAGTTCTTCGGCTTCGAGCAGCCCAACCGCTGGATGACCTCGGGCGGCCTCGGCACGATGGGCTACGGCCTGCCGGCAGCGCTCGGCGTGCAGATCGCCCATCCGGACGCGCTCGTCATCGACATTGCCGGCGACGCCTCGATCCAGATGTGCATCCAGGAGATGTCGGCTGCGATCCAGCACGACGCGCCGATCAAGATCTTCATCCTCAACAACCAGTACATGGGCATGGTGCGCCAGTGGCAGCAGCTGCTGCACGGCAACCGCCTGTCGCACTCCTATACCGAGGCGATGCCTGATTTCGTCAAGCTTGCCGAGGCCTATGGCGCCGTCGGCCTGCGCTGCGACAAGCCCGGCGATCTCGATGGGGCGATCGAGGAGATGATTTCGGTCAAGAAGCCGGTGATCTTCGATTGCCGCGTCGCCAACCTCGCCAACTGCTTCCCGATGATCCCGTCCGGCAAGGCGCATAACGAGATGCTTCTGCCCGACGAGGCGACGGACGAGGCGGTCGCGAACGCGATCGACGCCAAGGGCCGGCAGCTGGTCTAGAGACACCGGAGGAGAGAAGACCATGAACGCACATCTTCAGCCGACCGGTTCGGCCTATTTCATCGCTCCCGAGACCCAGGTTTCGGAAAACCACACGCTTTCGGTGCTCGTCGACAACGAGCCGGGCGTGCTTGCCCGGGTCATCGGCCTGTTCTCCGGCCGCGGCTACAACATCGAGAGCCTGACGGTGTCGGAGACCGAGCACCAGGCGCACCTGTCGCGGATCACCATCGTCACCCGCGGCACGCCGCACGTGCTCGAGCAGATCAAGGCGCAGCTGGAACGGATCGTGCCGGTGCACCGCGTCGTCGATCTGACCGTGCGCGCCAGGGACCTCGGCCACGAGCGGCCGCTGGAGCGCGAACTGGCGCTGGTGAAGGTGTCGGGCACCGGCGATCACCGGGTCGAGGCGCTCAGGCTCGCCGACGCCTTCCGCGCCTCCGTCATCGACGCCAACACCGAGCACTTCGTCTTCGAGATCACCGGCAAGGTCTCGAAGATCGATCAGTTCATCGCCATCATGAAGCCGCTCGGCCTGATCGAGGTCTGCCGCACCGGCATCGCCGCGATGAACCGCGGCCCGCAAGGGATGTAGGCTGCTGCATCAGAACAGGCTGATGTCGGGCTTCTCCAGCATCAGCCAGAGGATGCCGAGCACGGACAGGAAGGCGGGAAAGCCGCAGGCGAACCAGATGCGGTAGAGCCTGTGCCATCCCGGCGGCAACGGCGTCCCGTCGGCTGCCGCCACCCTGGCGATGTCGCGCAGCCGGATCTGGATCCAGACGACAGGCAGCCAGAAGAGACCGGTGAAGACGTAGAGCATCAGCGACACGGCGATCCAGCCTTCGCTCAGCGACCAGCCGATTTCGCGGGCGAGCAGATAGCCGGTCAGCGGCTGAGCCACGACGGCCGTTGCCGTGAAGATGGTGTCGGCGATCACCACCGTTCCTGCCACATGGGCGATCAGCTCCGGCTGGCCGCTGCGGCCTGCCATGACCATGAAGAAGGCGATGCCGGCGCCGGTGCCGAACAGCACGGTCGCGCCGATCACGTGCAGCATGCGGTAGACGAGTTCGGCTTCGATCATCGTTCGTCCAGCAGTGCAAGGGTGGTCAGGGTGAGGGCGAGGGCCGGCAGCACCTTGACGTAGGGGCCGAGCGGATCGAGCCAGAGCGCCGGTTCGAGCAGGGTGCCGCCGGCGAGATAGGCGAGGGCCAGCGCAGCCTGGCCGACGAGGGCGATGCGCGCGGTCGGCCGCCAGAGCAGCAGCAGCCCCAGCACGATATCGAGGAGCGAGGTCGCGGCCGTCAGGCCGAGTGCCGCCGCCTGCGGCATGAACGGCGCGAAATGGGCGGCCGCACGGCCGAGGTCGAGGAAGGGCACGAGCCCGGAGAGGATCCAGAACAGGGCGAGCGTGACGATGAGAACCGGCTTGGCGAGATAGAGCCTTGCAAACCACAGGTCCTGCACGCCGGCAGGGTGGCGGGCGAGCGTTTCGCGCGCCGACGACAGCGGCCGGTCGACCCTGGTTTCGCCGGCCGCAATGCCGCCCGCCATGACCTGCATGGCGGTGCTGCGCAGGGGCGAGCGCCAGCCGAGGCGCCCGGCGAGGTCCGCCAGCCGCGATACCGGCGCTGCGATCGCGTCGGGCAGGGCAAGGGTCTTCGCAGGCGGCAGGCCGAGCCATGCGCGATGCAGGGTGACCAACTTGCCGAGATCGGGCGCATCGGCTGCGAGATCGACGTCCGTACCGGACGGCAATCTGCCCTCGATCGCCTCGTGCACGCATTCCGCCACGTCCTCGACCGAGACCGTCTCGACACGGCGATCGGAAAAGGCCAGCGGCGTGATGAACGGCAGAGCGGCCAGCGCCCGCAGCAGCGCTGAGCCGCCATGGGCGTTGCGGCCGAGCACGAGCGCCGGGCGGAGGATGACGTGGTCGAGGCCGGATGCGGCCAGTGCCATGTCCGCTTCGGCCTTCGTCGAGAGGAAGGGCAGGCCTTGTCCGCGGTCGGTCCGGGCGGAGATCTGCACCACGAGCCGGAGACCGCTTTTCCGCGCGGCCTGATAAAGCGCCAGCATGGCGTCGCGTTGCGTGGCCACAACGTCGTCGCGCTGTCCGTCCTGTAGCGCGCCGGCGCAATTGACGACAACCTCGACGCCGTCGAAATACGGTGCCCAGTCTTCCACGCTCTTGAGGCCGGACAGGTCGGCGCGATGCCAGCGCACTGAAGGGAAACGGTTTTTCGCGTGCGCAATGTCACGGCCGAGGCCGGCAAGAACGTGGCCGTCGCGGGCAAGCCGGGCGAGCACCGCGGAACCGACAAAGCCGTTTGCGCCGAGAATCAGGATGGTCATGCGCACGACTATTGCGTTTGTCAGCTCCGCTGCACAAGCGTTGCGACAGACCTGTCCGTCGTTCAGATCATCGCAAGCGGCGTCTTCCGCTTCGGCGGCGGGAAGGCGGCGTCGAGGGTGGCCATGTCCTCGGGCGCCAGCTTCAGGTCTGCGGCCTTGCGGTTTTCTGCCACGCGTTCGAGCGAGGACGATTTCGGGATGGCGACGATCTGGATCCGCGCGAGCACGAAGGCGAGCGCGACCTGGGCTGCGGTGGCGCCGCGGTTGCCGGCGATGCGGACGAGCGCCGGGTGGCGGACGAGGCGGCCCTCGTCGAGCGGCGAATAGGCCATGGTGACGATGCCGCGCTGCACGCTCCAGGGCAGGAGATCGAACTCGACGCCGCGGCGGGCGGGATTGTAGAGCACCTGGTTGGCCGCGACGTTGCCGCCACTCTCGACCGCAAGCAGTTCCTCCATGTCGTCGACGTCGAAATTGGAGACGCCCCAGGCGCCGATCTTGCCGGCCGCCTTCAGGTCCTCGAAGGCCGCGACCGTGTCGGCCAGCGGGAAGCGGCCGCGCCAGTGCAGGAGATAGAGGTCGATCCGCTCCGTGCCGAGCCGCTTCAGGCTGGCCTCGCAGGCGGCGACGGTGCCCCGGCGACTGGCATTGGAAGGCAGCACCTTGCTGACGAGAAACACGTCGTCGCGCCGGCCGCGGATCGCTTCCCCGACCACCTGTTCCGAGCCGCCGTCGGCATACATCTCGGCGGTGTCGATCAGCGTCATGCCGAGGTCGATGCCGGCCTGCAGGGCGCGGATCTCGGCCGGCGCGGCAGCACCGTTCTCGCCCATGTGCCACGTACCCTGGCCGAGGGCGGGCACGCTGCGACCATCGGGAAAGGTGATCTCGTGCGGGTTGGCGCTCATGTCGTTCTCCGGGGAAGGGGCATTCATCACTCTGACGAATGACAGTATGACAAGAATTGGCTGGTCCTTCCATGCGCATCGCCTATCAAGGGCGGAGATGACACGCGCCGCGGAGGGCGTCTTGCCGTTCGAAATCTTTCTGACGCTCGTCGTTTTTGCTTTCACCACCTCCATCACGCCGGGACCGAACAACATGATGCTGTTCGCCTCGGGCGTGAATTTCGGCATCGTCCGCACCATTCCGCACATGTGCGGCATCGGCGCCGGCTTCCTGACGCTGCTTCTCGGCGTCGGGTTCGGGCTCGGGGCGCTCCTGGAAGCCGTTCCGCTCCTCTATACGGCGCTGAAGTTCGCGGGCGGCGGCTACCTCGTCTGGATCGCCTGGAAGATCGCCACCTCCGACAGCCTGAGCGACCGCAAGGCCGGCGCGCGGCCGATGACGTTCCTGGAGGCGGCCGCGTTCCAGTGGGTCAATCCCAAGGCGTGGGTGATGGCGGTTTCGGCCATGGCGACCTATACCGAGCCTGCTCACTACACGATGAGCGTGCTTCTCGTCGGGGTGGCGTTCGCCCTCGTCAACTTCCCGAGCGTTTCGACCTGGGCGGGATTCGGATCGGTGCTGCGCGAATGGCTGTCGGTTCCGGCGAGGCTGCGCGCCTTCAACGTGACGATGGCGCTGCTGCTGGTGGCGAGCCTGTGGCCGATGCTGCGCTGAGGCCGCCGCAGCCTCATGCGTCTTCCATCTGCCGGTAGCATTCGTCGGCGACGGCGCGAAGCGCCTCGGCGGAGATCTCGCCGGTGACGGCATAGCCGATCGGGCCGTCAATCCAGTAAAAGGTGCGCAAGGGATCCTGCACGTCGAGGCGGAAACTCGTCTCGCTGTTTTCGTCGTTGCGGCCGATCAGCATCGTCAGCCGCCGGCCGGCCGAGTTCTGGTACATCAGCAGCGCGCCGGGCTTTCCCGCCACCGGAACCAGCCGGCCGCCGACGAGGGCGCGCAGGTTGACGCCGCGCCATTGCGCGCGCCGCTGCAGCGCCGTCTCCACGCAGTCCTAGGCGGTGGCGGCCGCTGCAAGCATCGTCGTTCTCATGGAAGCGGTTCCTCGTTGCGAATTGGCCGATCCCGGCTCACGGGGACAAACATCGGACAAACATGAGACAAAGGAGATCGGCGGTTTATTCCCGCATCGGTCGCGCTGGCGGCTTGCCATGAAGCGGCAGCGAGCGCAGGCTCTGCCGTCGAGCCTAGAGTCTGTCCGGGCTAGATTGCAGCATTCTGCCGGAGCAGGTTTTCGTTGGGGCAACGGCGATTGGCGAAGGGCATACCACAGGGTCTGTCCGAGCCGATCGCCGTTGATCCCTACGGAAAGATGCCCGGCCCTTCGGGTTGGCTGAAACGGGCCGGCTGATCGCCCGGCTGGCTTGGCCGTATGCTTGGGCTACGACACGCGCCAGCCGGGCAACCATCCGACTCCGTTTGAGCCAACAGAATGCTGCAATCTAGCCCAGACAGACTCTAGCAAGCGGAACGAATGCAGGCGGAACACGTTTCGCCTCCTGCCTACAGGGTCTGCTCACCGGGAAGGACGCCATGGCGACGCGCATCTTCTGGAAAGGCTATCTGAAGCTCTCTCTCGTCACCTGCCCGGTGGCGATGACGCCGGCGACGAGCGAGGACGAGAAGGTGCGGTTCCATACGCTAAACCGTGCCACGCAGAACCGCGTCGTCAGCCGATACGTCGATTCCGTCACCGGCAGGCCCGTCGACCAGGACGACGAGGTGAAGGGATACGAGCGCGGGGAGGGCGAGTTCGTCCTGCTCGAGGACGACGAACTCGATGCGGTCGCGCTCGAAAGCACGCGCACGATCGATATCGAGACCTTCGTGCCGCGCGACAGCGTCGACTGGATCTGGTTCGACAAGCCGCATTACCTGACGCCGAACGACCCGGTCGGCGAGGAGGCGTTCAGCGTCATCCGCGATGCGATGGCCGCAAGCAGGATGGTCGGCATCTCGCGGCTCGTGATGTACCGCCGCGAGCGCGCCGTGCTGCTGGAACCGCGGGACCGGGGCATCGTGCTCTGGACGCTGCGCTACGGCGAGGAAGTGCGCCAGCCCGACGCCTATTTCGAGGAGATGAAAAAGATGAAGACGGAGGCGAAGCTGATGACGCTCGCCGAGACCTTCATCGAGGAGAACACGCGGCCATGGACGCCGGAGATGGCGCAGGACCCGGTGCAGGACAGGCTCCTGGAGATCATCGCGGCGAAGAAGAAGGGGCACAGGAAGCCCACGAGGGAGAAGGCGGAGGCGCCGCAGGCGGCCGCCTCCAATGTCATCAACATCATGGATGCGCTGCGAAAGAGCGTGGCGGCCGAGCGCAAGCCGAAGAAGACGTGACCGGCCTTCGGGAGGCTTCCGTCGATCCGGTCGCGGTCAGGCGGCGCGCCCCTTGCGCGCACCGGCGCCGGGAAGCGGGGCGGCGGACTTGCGGAAATCGGCCCAGGGATCGGACGACAGCGCCGCGAGCCGCTTTCCTGCATTGAGGACCGTGAAATGGGCAGGGCCGAGGGCCGCGTCGAGCTCGTCCCAGGCGAGCGGCATCGAGACCGGCGCGCCCGGCCGCGCCCGGGTGGAGTAGGGGGCGACCGCGGTCTGGCCGCGCTGGTTGCGCAGGTAGTCGATCAGGATCTTGCCGCCCCGCTTGGCCTTGGCGATCGTCGCGACGTACTTCTCCGGGCTGTCGGCGGCCATGCGGTCGGCCAGATCCTTGGTGAAGGCCTTCGCGTCCGGCCATTCCGCCTTCGGCTTCAGCGGCGAGACGACATGAAGCCCTTTGCCGCCGGAGGTCTTGACGAAGGTGGCAAGACCCAGATCCTTCATCCGGTCGCGGATCTCCAAGGCTGCCGCGATCACCTCGCTCCAGGCCACGCCCGGCCCGGGATCGAGGTCCATGATGATGGTGTCGGGCTTTTCCCAGTCGGCGGTCGTCCCTCCCCAGGGGTGGATCTCGAGCGCCGCCGACTGCACGAGGCCGGTCAGGCCGTCGAAATCTCCGATCGCGATATAGGGCGCCTCGGCGGGTTCCCTGGGATCGGCCACGAGCGTGATGTGCTCGTTGATCCCCTTCCAGGGATGCTTCTGGAAGAACTGCTGGCCGTCTATGCCGTCCGGGCAGCGCAACAGCGCCAGCGGCCGGCCGACGACGAAGGGCTCCATGAAGGGCCAGACCTCGGCGTAGTAGTCGGCAAGGCCTCCCTTGGTGACGCCCTCCTTCGGCCAGTAGACGCGGTCGGGATGCGTCAGTTCCACGGATGAATTCGGTCTGGCGGCGGATTTCGACATGGTCGACCTCTTGTTTCCGTTTCCGTTTCTGCCTCCGGCAGCGGTTGCGGCCGTCTCGCGAACGATGTCCTTCGGCGACTTGTCTTCGCGGATGCCGCGGAAGGCGGCGTGGCGCAGGTGGCCGTCGGCCGTCCATGCCCGGAATTTGACCTCTGCGACCAGTTCGGGTCGCACGAAGCGGGCGCCGCGGGCCTCGACGGCGGTGAGCGGCGCCGCAAAGGGGCTGGCATCGGCCTTCAGGCGTTCGAGGCGTCTTGCCAGGTCGAGCGCGAGCGCATGGCTGAAGCCCGTGCCGACGCGGCCGACGTGCTCCAGCCGGTCGCCGTCGTAGACGCCGAGGACGAGCGATCCGACCGCCTTGCGTGCGGTCGAGGAGGGGACCCAGCCGGCGATGACGAATTCCTGGCTGAGGGCGCACTTGGCTTTCAGCCAGCCCTTGCTGCGGCCGGACCGGTAGGGATCGCAGGCCACCTTCGAGACGATGCCTTCCAGTCCCAGCCGGCAGGCGTGCTTCAAGAGCACCTCGCCGTCGTCCTCGAAGTCGGCGCTGTAGCGAAGCATGCCCGTCTCGGAGGAAACGATCGTGCGCAGCAAGGCCTTGCGCCGGACGAGCGTCGCCGCCGTCAGGTCGTAGCCGTCGAGATGCAGGAGGTCGAAGGCATAGTAGACGAAACGGTCGGTTCGCCCCTCGCTGAGGTCCGCCTGCAGGGCGGAGAAGTCCGATGCGCCGGAGCCGCTTTCGACGACGAGTTCGCCGTCGATCAGCGCGTTGCCGACGGGCAGGTCGCGGAAGGCCGACAGGACCTGCTTGCCGAACCTGTCCGTCCAGTCGAGCCCGCTGCGGGTCAAGAGCTTGACCTTGCCGGCCTCGACGCGCGCCTGCAGCCGGTAGCCGTCGAACTTGATCTCGTGCAGCCAGCGCGTGCCGGCCGGAGGCTTCGTCGCGAGCGTTGCCAGCGACGGCTCCACGAAGGCCGGCAGTCGTGCCTTCCGGGCGCCCTCGATCTTCGTCGGATCACCGGGCGCGATCGCCGCCGGCCCGGCGTCGTCCGTGCCGGTCTGCCCCGAGCCGGCCGCAGCCTTGCCGGTCTTGCGCGCTGCCTTCTTCGTGATCCGGCCCGTCTTCGACGACCAGCCGGGTTCTTCGCCTGCGACATCGGCGATGAGGCGGCCGGTCTTGACCGATTCCGGCCGCTCCTCGAGGATGTCGGGATCGCCTTCGTTGCGGGCGTCGTCGTCCTCGCCCTTGATGAGCAGCCAGTTTTCCCGGCGCTCGCCGGGCTTGCCTTCCATGCGCACGAGATGCCAGAGGCCGTGCAGTTTCTCGCCGTGGAGCGCGAATTCGAGGTGGCCCTTGGCGTAGCCCCGGTGCGGATCCTCCAGCGGTTCCCAGGTGCCGCGGTCCCAGACGATCACCGTGCCGCCGCCATATTCGCCCTTCGGGATGGTGCCCTCGAAGCCGCCGTATTCGAGCGGGTGATCCTCGACATGCACCGCCAGCCGCTTCTCGCCGGGAACGAGGCTCGGGCCGCGCGTCACGGCCCAACTCTTCAGCACGCCGTCCATCTCCAGCCGGAAATCGTAGTGCAGCCGGCGTGCGTCATGCTTCTGGATGACGAAGCCGGCGCCGCCGGCCTTCGCCCTGCCGCCCCGCGGCTCGGAGGTCTTGTCGAAGTTGCGCTTGCGGCGATAGGTTTCGAGCGCCATCGGTCATCCGGCCTTGCGCCGCGCCGCCGGCGCCTTCCTCGCGGCAGCCGCGGCTCCCGTCTTGCCTGCGCTCCCGGCCGCCGTCTTCGATCCGCCCTTTGCCGGCTGATCCGGCTTGCTGCCGAGTGCGGCGCTCTGGCGGAGCGCTTCCATCAGGTCGGTGACCTTCTCGCGCTTCGGCTCCTTGCGGGGCGCGATCGTCCGGCCCTCGATCTTCGCCTTCACCAGTTCCGCCACCGCCTCCTCGTAGCGGTCGTGGAAGCCAGCCGGATCGAACGTGCCTTTCTTCGTGCCGATGATGTGTCTGGCGAGGTCGAGCATCTCGCCCTTGATCTTCAACGGGGCAATGTCGGAAAACGCGTCCTTCGCCGGCCGGATCTCGTAGTCGAAGTTCAAGGTGGTGGCGATCATCCCGTCGCCCTGCGGCCGGATCAGCACCGTGCGCATGCGCCGGAAGAGCACGGCCTGCGCAATGGCGGCGGACTGCCGCTTCTCCAGCGCGTCGCGGATCAGCGCATAGGCCTCGTCGGCCATGCGTTCGGCCGGAGCGAGGTAGTAGGGCTTGTCGAAATAGAGGTCGTCGACCTCCGCCAGCGGCACGAAGGCCTCGACGGCCAGCGTCTTGTCGCTTTCGGGGATCGCGGCCGCCACTTCCTCCGGCTCCAGCACGATGTAGTCGTCCGTGCCGACCTCGTAGCCCTTCACCTGGTCGTCGCGCCCGACCGGCTCGCCGGTGACGCTATCGACGAACTCGCGGCGGACGCGATTGCCGGTGTCGCGGTTGACGGTATGGAAGGCGATGCGGTCGGAGGTGGAGGCGGCCGTGTAGAGCGCGACGGGGCAGACGACCTCGCCGAACTTCAGAAAGCCTTTCCATTGCGCGCGCGGTGCCATGTGCGATGTCCTCGAAGCCGGCAGGAGGACCGGCGGGAAAGGGGCAGCAAGGAAATTGAACGCAGGCGATTTTTCTTTGTTCCCGACACTCTACCCTGAAGGCGAGGGAAAATCAGGTGAATTGCGTGGCAGCGGTGATTCGCGCGCGGCCGCGCCGTCAGGTGCGGTCGGCGACGAAGCGGGCGATCAGCGGGCCGATCAGCGTGATGATCACCAGCCGCGCCGTCTGCAGGGCCATGACGAAGGAGAGATCGACATTGCTGGAGGCGGCGATGACGGCAATGGAATCGAGGCCGCCGGGGCTGGTGGCGAGATAGGCGGTCATCGGATCGATCCCGAGCCAGATCACCAGCAGGTAGGCGAGCAGGCCGGAGAAGGCCAGGAGCACGACGATCGAGACGACGGTGGGGACGAAGGCGCGGCGGGCGTGCAGCAGGATCGAGCGCGTGAAGCCGAGCCCGATGCTCCAGCCGAGCAGCGCGAAGGCGGTCGCCAATAGCCAGGGCGGCAGCTCGACATGGATCGTCCCGGTCAGGCTCAGCAGGGCGCCGACGCCGAAAGGCGTCAGGAAGCTGCCGGCCGGTATCCGCAGGAGCCGGCCGAGAATGCCGGCGCCGACGCCGATGCCAAGCGTCAGCGCGAAGGCCTGGAGATCGAACGGGCCGAAGAACGGCAGGCGCTCGGCCATCGCCTGGTGGCCGCCGAAATGGCCGATCAGCGTGGCGAGGGTGGCGACGAACACCACCCGCAGATATTGCATGAAGGCGACGAGGCGGATGTCGGCGCCGTAGGCGCCGCCCATGACGAGCATGGTCGACGCCGCACCGGCCGACGACCCCCAGATCGCCGTCGTTCCCGGGAGGATGCCCATGCGGGCGATCACCCAGCCGCTCAGCGTGCTCATCGCGATCACCGAAAGCACGATCGCCAGGAAGATGGGCCAGCGGCTGAGGAAGGTGTCGATCAGGTTCGGCGACACCATGCCGGCGATCATCATGGCCAGCACGACCTGCACGCCGAAGAAGCAGACGCGCGGCAGCCGGATCGTGCCGCCGTTGATCGCGACGACGACGCCTGCGAACATCGGGCCCATCATCAGCCCGGCGGGGATGCCGGCGATCTCGAAGAACACCGCAAGCGGAGCGGAAAGGACGAACAGGACCAGCCATTGCACGGGTTTGCGAAGCAGGCCGATTCCGGATCGGGCTTCAGGGTCATCCGGATGCTGGGACTTGTCTTTCACAGGGGGCATTCCACGATGCAGATGTCGATCGCGACAATCATGGCGTCTCCTTACGAACAAATGCTGCAACGCGCCATTGAAAAATGCAGCATGCAGGGGCTGGGTGACGTGCGGGAACTGTCCTCATAGCCCGGAATGCCGGTCCCGTTCATGACGAGGTACCGCTTTTCCTTGCGTCCGAGGGTCGAATCCTGCCAAGTCGGCGCATGGAATTCGCACCGCAACAGGATGAGGCACTCAAGGCCGTCTCGCGCTGGCTGAAGGAAGGGCGCTCGCCGCTGTTCCGCCTGTTCGGCTATGCAGGCACGGGCAAGACGACGCTCGCCCGCCATTTCGCCGAGCATGTCGACGGGGAGGTGCTGTTCGCCGCTTTCACCGGCAAGGCCGCCCAGGTGCTGCGCTCGAAGGGGGCCAGCAACGCCCGGACGATCCATTCGCTGATCTACCGTCCCCGCGGCGAGGAGGAGGTCTCCGACGAGGAGACCGGCAAGACGTCGATCGCGCCGATGTTCTCGATCAACCGCCAGAGCCCGGTCGCGAAGGCGGCGCTGATCATCGTCGACGAATGCTCCATGGTGGACGAGGCGCTCGGCAAGGACCTGATGAGCTTCGGGACGCCCATCCTCGTGCTCGGCGATCCCGGCCAGCTGCCGCCGGTTTCGGGAGGCGGCTTCTTCACCAGCCAGGAACCGGATTTCCTTCTGACCGACATTCACCGCCAGGCCCGCGACAATCCGATCATCCAGCTCGCCATGCATGTGCGCGAAGGCAAGGAGATCATGCACGGCGACTGGGGCACCGCCAAGGTGATCGGGAAGGGGGACGTGACCCAGCCGCTCGTGCTCGACGCCGACCAGGTCCTGGTCGGAACCAACAGGACACGGCGGCGCTACAACGTCCGCCTCCGCGAATTGAAGGGCTTTACGACGGAGTATCCGCAATCGGGCGACAAGCTCGTCTGCCTGCGCAACGACCCGGCCAAGGGCCTTCTGAACGGATCGCTCTGGCAGGTGATGACCTCGTCCAAGGAGACGGTGAAGCCGGGCATCAACCTGATGATCCGGCCCGAGGACGACGACATGGACAGGGGGGCTGCGAAGATCAAGCTCCTGAAGGCCGCCTTTGAGAATCTCGAGGAAGAGATCCCCTGGTCGACGCGCAAGCGCTATGACGAGTTCGACTACGGATATGCGCTCACCGTCCACAAGGCGCAGGGTTCGCAGTGGGACAATGTGGTGCTGTTCGACGAGAGCTGGGCGTTCCGCGATACGCGCGAACGCTGGCTCTATACGGCGATCACGCGCGCGGCGGAGACGCTGACCATCGTGCGCTGACGGCGCCTGAGAAAGGTGCAGGCCGAGCTGTCGCGCGGCAGGCTCTTCGATCAGTGCCCGATGATGCCGAGAAGCACCGCCTTCGCCACCGCCTGAAAGCGGTTGTTGCTGGCGAACTTGCGGATGATCTCCTTCTCCATCCCCTGCACCTGGCCGGGATCGACCTCCAGCGCACGGGCGATCCGGGTGGTCGGATAACCCTCGGCCATCAGCGTCAAGCACCGCAGTTCCTGGTCCGACAGCGCTTCCGGGCGGGTGTTGTCGTTCAGCTCGATTTCCTGGCCGGCGCTGAATTCGAGCATCTCGCCGATCTGCTGCATCTGGCGGCGGATCGTCGACTGTTGCGCGGTCAGTTCGCGCTTGCGGGCGATCATGGCGCCGCGGAAGATGGCGTCCGCCTCCTGCTGGCTGCCGGCGTCGCAAAGCGCCTCGAGAAGCTCCTGGATCGCAGCCACCGGCATGCCGGTCTCGCGGCAGGTGTTGACCACCGCCATCTGCTGGATCTCCTGCGGGCCGTAGACGCGCATGGGCCCGACGCGCGTGGCGCTGAGCAGGCCCTTTTCCTCGTAGAAGTGCAGCGTCCGGTGGGTGACCCCGAAGGCGTTTGCCATGTCGGCAATGGCGAGCCGGCCTTCCGGCAGGTCCTCCGGCAGGGGGGCGGACGGCAGGAAGCGAATGGCACGTTCACCGGCGGCAGTGGTCTTTCTGGTTTCGCTGATCGTCACGGCAACCACCCGCATGAAAGTGTCGACATTAGCACACATCCCTCGCTGTTCGCAGGTTCGAGCGCCAAGATGTGCGACATTTCCCGAACCCGCGCTCCATTCCCCTGTTCCGGAGCGCACGTGGCGAATCCGGGCAAAAAAGACTAGCGCTGGGTGGAGTGGTTTGAATACCCCTATATCTAGGGATGTATCCAAAACGGCGCCGGGCTCTTCAGAGCGCGCGGGCCAGGGGCGGGAGCCTGTCCGTGGAGGGCTGGTCGGTCGTCTCCGGGCCCGTCGAGGCCTGCATCAGGGGAAGATGCAGGCAGTCGGAACCGGGCTCGCGCCGGCGGTCGGCTTCCTGCAGACAGCGCATCGTCGGGCTGGCGGCGCCGAGCCGCTGCGCATGGAGATAGATGCGGCCGTTCGCCGACAGGATGCGGCCGGCAAAGGTGAAGGCCTCGTAGCTGATCGTGGCCTCGTTCAGGTCTGCGGCGCGGAATTGCTCGGCATGCACCGTCAGGCCGCTCTGGGCATGGATGAGCCGCGCATACATCGTCTCGCCATTGCCCTGCGCCTCGATGCGGATCCGGTAGGCGAGCGGGTCGCCGTCGCCGCTCTTGCGGCTGTCGCCAAGCTGGACGGTCCTGTAATAGCCGATCGCCTTCTCTATGGCGTCGGCGAGCTGGCGGCAGATGCCGGTTCCCGGCCAGCAGCGTTCGATACCGACGACCGGAATCCGGCCGCCGAGGCCGATGGTGGCGCGTGCCTTCTCGACATGGATGCGGGTATTCGCAATCGCAGTAATCGCCACGCCGGAATGCGGGGCCGGGGCGAGCAGCAGCATCGGCAGGAGCGTGAACAAAGCGAGGTGCGAGGATATGGGGGCGGGCCGCCAGGTGCCGCGCGTGAGATTTCGCCGCCTGCGGGCCTGTGGCACCGGATCGGGCGCGGGAGCGGCGGCTGCGGCCAGGCTCGCGCCGGCCTGTGAAGGGCTGCGTCTTTCCCAGGCGATCTGCGGGGCGTAGCTGCCGAGCGGAATGCGGATGCGCAGCGGCGCGCGCGCGCCCTCCACGTCATAATACTGATCGAGCAGCTTCCTGAGCTTGCCGGCCTGAACGCGGACGATCGGATCGCTGCCGGCGTCGAAGCCGACGGGTCGGCCGAACACGTCGATGCCGATCGTATAGCCCTTCAACTGGCCGGCCTTGCCGGCGAGGGCGCATTCGACGACATAGTCGAGAAAAGCGCGCAGACGCCCGGAGCGCGCGAAGGTCCTGCTGGAGAGGATCTCGTCCACGTGCGCCCTGATGACAGCCGCCTGCGCTGCGCTGTTCAATGCCAATGTCCCGTTGCGATCATCCCTGATCGTCCGCCCCGCATGTTCCCCAAGGTGATCAAGGCTCACCTTTCGCCAGCTTGGGACCCTACCGTTGATTCTGATAGGGCGGCAAGCGGCCGGCAGCCGAAAATCACACGTTATTGCGGTCCCGCAGGGTCGGCGTCGCCACGCTTGCGCTTCAGGAGAGGTGCGCGGGGCCGGATCGGCCCGATTGAACGACGGGCGGCAACAGGCTAGAGCTTGTCGAAGACAACGGGAAAGATACTGCGATGCCTGCGAAACTGTCGGTCAATCTGAATGCGATCGCGATGCTGCGCAACCGCCGGGACCTGCCGTGGCCGAGCGTTCCGGGCCTCGGAAAGATCGCGCTCGCGGCCGGCGCCAGCGGGCTGACGGTGCATCCGCGGCCGGACCAGCGGCACATCCGCTTCACCGATCTCGGGCCGATCCGCTCGCTGATCGACAGCGCGTTTCCGGAGGCCGAATTCAACATGGAGGGCTATCCGGAGGAGGGCTTCCTGCGTCTCATCGAGGAGCACCGTCCCGAACAGGTGACGCTCGTGCCGGACGATCCCGCGCAGGCGACCTCCGATCACGGCTGGGATTTCCGCAAGGACCGCGGCCTGCTGGAGAAGGTGGTCGGCCGGCTCAAGGGGCTGGGCCTGCGCGTCTCGCTGTTTGCCGACGCCGAGCCCGACCGCGAGGCGCTGACGATCGCCCGGGCCGTGGGCGCGGATCGCATCGAGCTCTATACCGGTCCGTATGGTGGCTGCCATGACGATCCCGCCCGGGCGGCCTTGCTGGTCGAGGCGCTCGGCGCGACGGCCGATATCGCCTCCGAACTGGGCCTCGGCGTCAATGCCGGGCACGACCTGACCGTTGCCAACCTGCCGGCGCTCGCCGCCCGCATCCCGGCGCTCGCCGAGGTCTCCATCGGTCACGGGCTCACCGCCGATGCGCTGGAATACGGAATGGCCGAGACGGTACGGCGCTTCTGCCGAGCCTGCGGGCAGCCGGTCTAGCTTCTGCCCGATCCGGTTGCAGGCCGCGGCTGGCGCGGCCTGCGGGGGCAACATGCCGGGGCGTTCCTCTCAGGCCGTGAGCGCCTTGGCGTTCTCGGCGAGAAATGCGCCGAGACTCAGGGACTTGCGGCCCGTCAATTCCTCGACGTCGCCTGTCGCCATGGCGATCTTGCCTTCGCGCGTGTTGGTGTCGAAGGAGACGACGGTGGGCACCACGGCCTCCGGCAGTCCCGCGGCCTTCAGCCCTTCGGCGAGCTGTTCGTCGGTGACGTGGACGACCTGGAGCGGCCGGCCGGTTGCCCGCGACGCGGCTGCGGCGATTTCCTCGGTGGTGTGGGCCACGGCCCCGGTGAGCGTGTAGATGCGGCTCTCCCCATCGGCGGCGAGCAGGCCGACGGCGATCGCCGCGCCGACGTCCCGGCGGGCGACATGGGCGATCCTGCCGTCGCCGGCGGCGCTGAACCACTGGCCGGCCTGCAGCGCATGTGGCAGGGCCATGAACAGGTTTTCCATATACCAGCCGTTGCGGAAGATCGTGTAGGGGACCCCGCTCGCCTTGATGGCGTTCTCCGTGCCGAGATGGTCGCCGGCGAAGGTGACCGCCGAATCGTCCGGCTGCGGCAACGAGGTGTAGAGAATGCGCTTTGCCCCGGCTTTGACCGCCGCCTCGACCGCGGCGACATGCTGGGCAAGGCGCTTGCCGGGTTCGCCCAGCGCATCGGTCGAGATGATCAGGACCCTGTCGGCGCCGGCGAATGCGGCCGGCAGCGATGCGGGATCGTCGAAATCGGCCTTGCGCACGGTAACACCCCTTGCGGCATAGTCGGCGAGCTTTGCGGGGTCGCGCGAGGCGGCGATAACCGAGGTCGGCGCCACCTTGCCCGATGCGAGAACCTGATCGAGCACGATGCGGCCGAGTTGGCCGGAGGCGCCGGTGATGAGGAGATTGTTCGACATGGCTGCTTCCTTTCGTTGGCGTCCGGACGAAACGATGGTATCTGTCCGGAATATGGTCTCAAAAAGAGAGTGCGTCACTCATCGACCAGGGGACGGACCTTGTAAAGGAGGCAGTTTTGGCTCCACTGGTTACCTGGAGGGAACCGCGATGAACAAGATTGCGAGCAGGATCGAGGGCGAGAGGGTGCTCGTCATCGACGGCGTGGCCATGTCGATGGACGATTGCCCGGTCCGCGACGTGCTCGACCATATCGGCGGAAAATGGAACTCGCTGATGCTTCTGGCGCTCGCCGACGGGCCGATGCGCTTTTCGCAATTGCGCCGCTTCATCCCCGACATCTCGCAGCGGATGCTGACGCAGACGCTGCGCGACCTGCAGCGCGACGGCTATCTGGTTCGCACGGTCTATCCGACGCTCCCGCCCAGCGTCGAATACCGGCTAACCGATCTCGGGCATTCGCTGCTGACGCCGGTGCGGGGGCTGGTGCAGTGGTCGCAGGCCAATCACGCCACAATCCGGCAGGCTCGCAGCGCCTATGACGCGCAGGACGGCAAGGGACGCTAGAACCTTGTGACGACTGCCTGTGACGCGTGCCGGCAGCGCAGGGCACGCATGTCGAGACGGCCATTGTGCGCCTCCCGCCGAATGCCCAGATTGTAGGGCGCGCACGCACGGTCCGACATGAACGAAACAGGATAAAGCCATGCAAAGCCTTCATCATCTGGTCGTCGTCGGTGGCGGCTTCGGCGGCCTTCAGCTCGTCAATGCCCTGAAGGGCGCGCCCGTCCGGATCACGCTGATCGACCGCAGGAACCATCACCTGTTCCAGCCGCTGCTCTACCAGGTCGCGACCACGGTGCTGGCGACGTCGGAGGTCGCCTGGCCGATCCGGCATCTCTATCGCAACCGTCCGGAGGTCACGACGCTGCTTGACCAGGTGGTCGGCGTCGATCCGGCCGCGAAGACGGTCAGCCTCGCCAGCGGCGGCGCCGTCGCCTACGATACGCTCGTGCTCGCGACCGGCGCGACGCATGCCTATTTCGGCCATGACGAATGGGAGCCGTACGCGCCAGGCCTGAAGACGCTGGAGGATGCGACGACGATCCGGCGCCGGCTGCTGCTCGCCTTCGAACGCGCCGAACTTTCGACCGATGCCGCCGAGCGCGCGGCACTCTTGACCTTCGTGATCATCGGCGCCGGCCCGACGGGCGTGGAACTCGCCGGCATCATCGCCGAACTCGCGCAGCGCACGCTGCCCGGCGAGTTCCGCCATGTCGACACCCGGCAGGCCAGGGTCATGCTGGTGGAGGCCGGCCCGCGCATCCTCGCCGGCTTCGGCGAGCCCTTGTCCGACTATGCGCGCCGCTCGCTGGAGAAGCTGGGCGTGGAGGTGCGCACCGGCGTGCCGGTGACATCGTGCACGGCGGACGGCGTGACGATCGGTGATGCCTTCGTGCCCGCGCGCACGATCGTCTGGGCCGCAGGCGTGCAGGCCTCGCCGGCGGCGCGCTGGCTCGGCATTCCCGCCGACAGGGCAGGGCGGGCGATCGTGTCGCCGGACCTGTCGGCGCCCGGCCTGCCGGACGTCTTCGTGATCGGCGACACGGCCGCGGTGACGCAGGAGGGCGGAAAGCCGGTGCCGGGGATTGCGCCGGCGGCCAAGCAGCAGGGTGCCTATCTCGCCCGCCTGATCCGGGCGCGGCTCGCCGGCAAGCCTTCGCCGGGGCCGTTCCGCTATCGCCACCAGGGCAGCCTGGCCACGATCGGCCGGCGTGCCGCCATCATCGAACTCGGCCGTTTCAGGATGAAGGGCGCATTGGCCTGGTGGCTCTGGGGCATCGCCCACATCTATTTCCTGATCGGAACGCGCAGCCGCTTCGCCGTCGCCTGGAGCTGGCTGTGGACCTACCTGAGCGGCCAGCACAGCGCCCGCCTGATCACGCAGAGGGAGACGATCCCCGAGCGCGAGGCCCACAGGCCCGTGGCCGAAGGACCGACTTCCCGCGACCGGGAGGCGGCCGGCTGAGGCATTGTCCCGGCAAAATCCACCAACGAAAAAAGGCCGGCGATTGCCGGCCTTTCCTCTGATCCCTGTCGCTGCAGCCACAGGCGTGACTGCCGGCGGAACCGGCTATGCTCAGGCTGCCTGCAGCTGGTCTGCAGACATCTTGCCCGACTTGCGATCGCGGACGAGCTCGTAGCTGACCTTCTGGCCTTCGTCGAGGCCTGCGAGGCCTGCGCGCTGTACGGCCGAGATGTGCACGAATACATCCGGTTCACCATTGTCGGGAGCGATGAAGCCGTAGCCCTTGGTGGTGTTGAACCATTTAACGGTACCTGTTGCCATGACGAAACCCTTTTTTCTCCGGCGTCTTTTAGGTGGATACCCGGCCTTTGAGCCGAAAATCCGGTCTTAGTCGAATTTGAAGGGGAAGTTCGTCAAACTGCGCCGGAGCGCAAAAGCAAAAGTCGTCGTTCAAATCTCGATGCGGCGCAAGATAAGTGCTTCGCCCGATGAGGTCAAGATATGCTGCAAGGCTGCCATCCGTCCCAAATCGGCACGTGAAACCGCCTTTCAAGCGGCGCCGCGGCGGCAATTGCCGCGCCCGGCAGGAGCGCGGCGACCGTGTCGATGGCGGACGCAGCCCTCAGTGAAGCGACGGCGGCGTGAGGCGCGAGGCTTCGACGAAAACCGCCTGTGCCTCGCCTTCCTGACGGCGGCGCTTGCGGATCAGCACGCCCATGATCCGGGCGGCGGTGGAGAATGTCATGACGTCCAGCGGACCGTCTCCGTCCCAGCGTTTGGTCAGCCGTTCGGCCACCATTTCCATAACGCTCTTGGGCACAATGTCGGTGCATCCGCGCATGGCCTCGAAAACGGTGCTGATCGGGATCAGCGTTCCCTCGTGCATGACGGAAGGCTCGGGTTCGTCCGTCTTCCAGTCGTAGAAGGTATCGATCGCATCGCGAAAGAGATGTTGCAGGGTGATCGGAGCGTGTCCTTCGTGAAGGTCAGGCAGGAAATTCATCATTTTCTGTCTCCTTGGCGTCGGGGCTGGCTGCTTACTCCTGCAGCGGCAGTAAAAGGCGATAAAACATGTCCTGTGTTGCCGCGTGATGACCACTGTCGTTCATGAGCGGCCTCACCAATTCTATCGAGTTGAAATGTCTTGGGAAGAGAAAAATGATGCGCGAAAGCGCGCCCGGATCCCGGCTTTCAAGAATAATGTTTCAATTCAATCGGTTGATGTTTGCTCTTAAGCCGCAAATTCATCTCCCGTTCAGCTTTCTCGCTTGCCGGTCCTGCGCGTTTTCCGGAAGAATCGCGCCGCCTCCGCTTCGATTGCGGTCTGCCCTGCGCTCTCGTTCCTCAAAAATCTGTTGACCCCGGTTTGCGATCGGCATAGAACGGCGCCGAACCGTACCGTACGGTACGCATTCGTTCGGGCTTGGACCGGGCGGATTGCCGAGGGAGCAGGCGTGCAGATCGTCGACGAAAACCGGGCGAAGGCGGAGAGGGCGGGCTTGAGCGAGCGCCAGAACGCTGTGCTGGAAAGCGCGCTCAAGCTGCTTGTCGACGGCGGCGAGAAGGCGGTGACGACGGCCGGTGTCGCGCGGGCGGCCAATTGCTCGAAGGAATCGCTCTACAAATGGTTCGGCGATCGCGACGGGCTGCTGTCGGCGATGATATCCTACCAGGCCGGCAAGGTGCGCACCGTCGAGGTCGGGGCCGAGACGCTGACGACGGACGGCCTGCGCAAGCACCTGGCGGCCTTTGCCCTCGATCTGCTCGATGTGCTCTCGGGCGACGTCTCGCTGGCGCTGAACCGGCTGGCGATCGGGCAGACGGTCGGCAGGACCGCCATGCGCGGCGCGCGCGGGTCCGGGCCGACGCTCGGGCGGCTTCTCGAGGAGCGGGGGCGGCGGCAGATCGGCCGGCGCGCGACCATGCTGCTGGAAGCCGGGCGCAAGGCAGGGCTTCTTGCGTTCGACGATGCGGACGAGGCCTATGGCACGCTCTACGGGCTGATCGTGACCGATGCGCACCTGCGCATGCTGCTGGGCTTCGATCCTGCGGCGCTGAAGAAGGAATTCGCTGGGCGGGCGGAGAGGGCGGCAGCGTCCTTCCTGACCCTCTACGGCGTGGGAGCAATGGCGGACGCATAGGGCGGCCGACCGAGACCGTTTGACAAGCAAGGGAAGGAAACATCGATGCGCGTCTATTATGATCGTGATGCCGATCTCAACCTCATCAAGGCGAAGAACGTCGCCATCATCGGCTACGGCTCGCAGGGCCGTGCCCACGCCCTCAACCTGAAGGATTCCGGCGCCAAGAACGTCGTGATCGCGCTCAAGGCGGGCTCGCCGACGATCAAGAAGGCCGAGGCCGACGGCTTCAAGGTCATGACGGTGGCCGAAGCCGCCAAGTGGGCCGACCTGATGATGATGGCGACGCCGGACGAACTGCAGGCCGACATCTACAAGGCCGAGATCGCCGGCAACATCCGCGACGGTGCTGCGATCGCGTTTGCCCACGGCCTCAATGTCCATTTCGGCCTGATCGAACCGAAGGCCTCGGTCGACGTCGTCATGATCGCGCCGAAGGGCCCGGGCCACACGGTGCGCGGCGAATACCAGAAGGGCGGCGGCGTTCCCTGCCTCGTCGCCGTTCACCAGAACGCTTCCGGCAACGCGCTCGATCTCGCGCTCTCCTACGCCTGCGGCGTCGGCGGCGGCCGTTCGGGCATCATCGAGACCAACTTCAAGGAAGAGTGCGAAACCGACCTCTTCGGCGAGCAGGTCGTTCTCTGCGGCGGCCTGGTCGAACTGATCCGCGCCGGCTTCGAGACGCTGGTGGAAGCGGGCTACGCGCCGGAAATGGCCTATTTCGAATGCCTGCACGAAGTGAAGCTGATCGTCGACCTGATCTATGAAGGCGGCATCGCCAACATGAACTACTCGATCTCGAACACCGCCGAGTGGGGCGAATACGTCACCGGCCCGCGCATCATCACCGACGAGACCAAGGCGGAGATGAAGCGCGTCCTGAAGGACATCCAGACCGGCAAGTTCACCTCGGACTGGATGCAGGAATATCGCTCCGGCGCCGCCCGCTTCAAGGGCATCCGCCGCGTCAACGACGCCCACCAGATCGAGGAAGTCGGCGCCAAGCTGCGCGGCATGATGCCGTGGATCGGCAAGAACAAGCTGGTCGACAAGGCTGTCAACTGATCGCTGTCACCTGATCGGCTGCCAACGCGTCCGGGCCGGGAACGGCTTCGGTCGCAGGCTGGCTGAAACGTCATGGAAGCCGGGCATCTGCCCGGCTTCTGTTTTTCGCACCTGTCAAAATTTGGCAACGGCAAGTTGACGCGGCCGAGCAAGCTGGTGCATCCTCCCGGGCGAAATGCGGACCCGCTGCTGGAGAGGGCGCTTCGACCTTTCGGAGCGTTGCAGCGACAATTCCACGACAGACGACCCTTTCGCATGCATGCCGTTCTTTCTTGAATGCCTGTTCTTCTTGGAACGAGGGAGGAATGCACCGTGAAGCGAAATGCATCGCGCCTTCTTGCGCCGGCCGTTCTTGCGGGCCTGCTCGCGGCCCAGCCGGCACAAGCGGCCGACCTGGCCATCTCGGCGCCCAACTGGCCCTCCGGGCAGGCCACCGCCAACATCCTCAAGGTCGGCATCGAGAAGGATTTCGGCCTTCAGGTGGAGGTCAAGCCGATGGGGACGATGAATTCGTTCGTCGGTCTCGAGACGGGGGCGGTCGACATCCAGCCGGAGATCTGGCGGCCCAATTTCGACGACCTGGTCAAGAAATACGTCGACGGGAAGGGGGCGGTGAAGCTTGCGGACCATCGCATCACCGCCTGGCAGGGCCTGTGCGCGACGCCTGCGGCGGCGGCCACGTTCAAGTCGGTCACCGATCTCGGCGATCCGGAAAAGACGAAAGTGCTGGACACGGACGGCGACGGGCAGGGGGAGATCTGGATCGGCGCCCCGACCTGGCTCTCCACCGGGATCGAGCGGGTGCGCGCCCGGAGCTACGGCTATGAGAAGAACCTGAGCCTCGTCGAGGTGGAGGAGGACGTGGCGATGGCGGCCGTCGACGCGGCGGTCGCGACCGACCAGCCGATGGTGTTCTATTGCTACGCGCCGCACCACGTCTTCGAGCTGCACGACATCGAGCGGCTGGAGGAGCCTGCGCACGATCCGGCGAAATGGAACCTGGTATCGGCGCAGGACCCGCTCTGGATTAGCAAGTCGAACGCCACGACCGCCTGGGATGCGGCGCATTTCCAGATCGGCTACGCGACGGCCTTTGCCAAGGAACGGCCGGAGGTCGCGCAGTTCCTGGAGAAGGTGGACTTCACCCCCGAAGAGGTGACGCAGATGAGCTACGCACTCGGGGTCGAGCGCCAGGAGCCGCTCGAATATGCGAGGAAATGGGTCGAGCAGAACGCTGCGCGCGTCGAAGGGTGGGGCAAGCCATGACGATGGGAACAGATGGCCAGCGCGGCACGATCGTCGGGAAGATGCGCCGCTTCGGACTGGTGCTTGCGGCCGCCAGCCTTTGCCTCGGGCCGCTCGTGGCGCTGGCCGAGACGCAGATCTACGATGCGCGCACGGGCAAGTGGGTCGACTACGACAAGAAGAAGGCGCGCCAGCTCTACGCCCGCAACAAGCAATTGCCGGAGGCCTTCCGCCGGCAGGTCGTGCCGTTCCGCACGGCCGAGGCGCCCGGCACGATCATCATCGACGGCAACCAGCACTTCCTCTACCTCGTGCAGCCGGGCGGGCAGGCGATCCGCTACGGCATCGGCGTCGGGCGCGAGGGCTTCGGCTGGGCCGGCATCGTCCGCGTCGGGCGCAAGGCGGAGAATCCGACCTGGACGCCGCCGCCGGAAATGGTGGCGCGCGACCCCAATGCGGCGAAGTGGGCAGCCGGCATGCCCGGCGGGCGGCCGGACAACCCGCTCGGCCCGCGCGCGCTTTATCTCTATGTCGGCAACAGCGACACGATCTACCGCATCCACGGCACGATCGAGCCGTGGACGATCGGCCTCGACGTCTCCTCCGGCTGCATCCGGCTGAACAACGAGGACGTGATCGACCTCTATGGCCGCGTCGATGTCGGAGCCAAGGTGATCGTGCTGATGCAGGGGGCGGCGCTCTACAAGGGCGTGTGACGTGGCGCACCGGGAAACGTGGACATGAGCCTGGCGGACTGGCCGCCACAGCGAAAAGAGAGGACGTGTCGGGGATGGATGCAAGGGGGATCACATTCGGCTGGCTGGTGCTGGCCTCGGCGGGTTTGCTCGGCGGTTGCCAGTCGTCGACGCCGGCGCCGCAGGACATGGCGCGGACCAGCCTGGGCACGGCGCCTGCCGACCTGCAACTGATGTGCGCCAGCGCCGCAGCCGGGCCATCCGGCGTCGACAGCAGCAGGATCCTGCCCACGAGCTCGAGCCAGCTCGACGCGACCAACTACCGCGTCGATCTCGATGCGGCCGGCAGCAGGTTCACCTGCCTCATCGACAGCAGCGGTTCGGTGAGGTCGGTAACGCCCGCAACGGCCGCGGCAACGGGAGTGGCGCCGGCGCCGGCCGAGGCGGGCTAGCGGCCCCGCTTCAAGAGCGCGAGCCGCTCGACCGGGGCAACTGATGCGAGGGGGCTTCGATGGACGCCACGTTTTGTGGCGTCTTGCCGGGCCTTCCGCGGCAACCTGGCTTGGCAGCGGCGCGTCCGCCGATATCGCTGATTGAAATAGTTACAGTTTTGTCACATACTTCCTCTCGTCGTTTCACGATCAGGGAGGAGAGTGCGATGACAACCTTGGTGTATCATTTCGCATGGTTCGACTTGGCGATCCTGAGCGTGATCGCCGCGCTGATCCTGGCGAGCCTGTACGGCGAAGGAAGGGCCCGGTAGATCGCCTCTCGGGCGACTGCCGAGCGATGAAGGCGCCGCCGGCGGCTGCTGGCGAAGCTGTTTCGTGCGCCGTGCCGTTTGGCTGCGCTTCCGGACGGCGCTTCGATCGCCAATCGGTGGCGAGGTGGCTGTTCGCCGACGCCATCGGAGTGGGCTTCCGCTTTCCGGACTGTTCCCGCGCTTCCTTCTTGAAATCAATCATGCCGATGCCCGGAAGGGAATCGATTCAATGCCTTGTCCGCAAGAGTTGAAGTCTTGCAGCGCCCTCCGCGATGCGGCCGGGCGCTACGAGAATCTGCTTTGTTGCGTCCCGATCCGCTACTTCGCCGGGACGACCAGCTTGCGATAGAGATGCCAGGTGGCGTGGCCGAGGATCGGCATCATCACGGCGAGGCCGGCGAAGACCGGGATCGATCCGATCATCATGCAGACCGCGACGATGAAGCCCCAGAAGGCGACCGGAATGGGATTGGCGATTGTTGCCCTGAGCGAGGTCTCGACGGCGGAGACGGCGCCGACGTCGCGGTCGAGCAGGAGCGGGAAGGCGACGACGGTCGTCGCCAGGACCACGGCTGCGAAGCAGAAGCCGATGGCATGGCCCGCGACGATCAGCGTCCAGCCCGCGCGCGTTCCGAGCACCTGCTGGATGAAGCTCGAAAACGACTGCGGCTGCTCGGGACCGAAGAGGCTGACATAGAGCCGGTCGGCGACGAGAAGCCAGGCGACGAACAGCGTCAGGAGCATGAGGCCGACCACGATGATCGCCGGCAGGGCCGGGGAGTGGCGCACCTCGAAGGCGTGGCGCCAGGAGGTGTCGAGCCCCGCCTCGCGCCGGCGGCTGATCTCGTACAGGCCGACGGCGAGCAGGGGGCCGAGCAGCGCGAAACCCGCCGTCAGCGGAAACATGATCGGCATGAGATTGGCGCCCGAGCTCCAGATCATCAGGATGATGCCGGAGAGCGGAAACAGCAGGCAGAGGAATACGTAGTGCGAGGGCTGTTCGCGAAAGTCGTCGATGCCCAGGAGAAAGGCGTCCCAGACCTGGCCGATGGTGATCTTGTTGATCTGGGGATGGGCGACCGCGTGCTCGGCGTCCGACATCACGTGAAATGTGGCCATGCTCAGTCCTCCTTGCCGGTTGGAACCGAAAGGGCCGTCGAGGGCAGGACCTTGAACCACCGCACGGCGGTACCCTGGATCGGCAGAAGATAGCATCGTTGCGGGCGATTGTCCTGCCTTTCGACGCGATCCTCGGCGGCGGCCCTTGACACGGCGCGTCGACGAACGCACATCGCCTCACCATGAAAGCATCCGAAGCAGAGATCCTGATCGTCCCCGGCTACACCAATTCCGGCCCCGACCACTGGCAGACCCGCTGGCAGTCGAAGCTTTCGAGCGCGCGGCGCGTCGAGCAGGCGGAATGGTCGAAGCCGGTGCGCGAGGACTGGGTCGGCCGCCTGGTCGCGGAGGTCGAGGCGGCAACGAAGCCGGTCGTCATCGTCGCCCATTCGCTCGGCGTGGCGACGACCATCCATGCCGTGCCGATCGTCGGGCACAGGATCGCCGGCGCCTTCCTGGTGGCGCCCCCCGACGTCGCCAATCCGGATATCCGGCCGAAGCACCTGATGACCTTCGGCCCCTATCCGCGCGACCCGCTGCCGTTTCCCTCGCTGGTGGTGGCCAGCCGGAACGATCCGTTCGGGTCCTACGACCACGCCGACGACATCGCCAACGCCTGGGGCTCGCTGATCGTCGATGCGGGCGAATCCGGCCATATCAACGCCGATTCCGGGCACGGTCCCTGGCCGGAAGGCGGCATGGTGTTCGCCCAGTTCCTGAGCCGGCTGAAGCCCTGATCCGGCTATGCCGGGCGCCGGATCTGGCGATGTGCCGACACGGCACGACCGGCATTAATTGGAACTTCATCGAATTCCCATATACGGTTGGCCTGAGTTAGTGCGAGTAGGCGACGCGTCTATGGGGCCATCCCGATCTGCGAACACGATATCCGCCGCCGACCGTCCGGAAGAGACGGCCTTCCGCCATTCGCCGTTCGGCATGGGAACGATCGACGCCGGCTTGCGGTTCGTATCGGCCAACCCTGCGCTGCTCCGCATGTTCGCCGTCGCCGGTGTCGAAGACCTCCCGCCGCTGGACCGGATCGCCTTTGACGACGTCGCCCTTGCGCTGCCGGCGGCCAGCCCGACGGGCGACATCGAAAAGCCACGCGAGATGCGGATCCGGCGACTGGACGGCAGCGCCTTCTGGTGTCTCCTGTCGATCCTCGACGTCGGCCGCGCCGATGCGCCGGCCTTCCTGCTGCAGATCATCGACATCGACGAGCGCAAGCGCCGGGAACTCGACCTTGCCGATCGCGAGAGCCGCTGGAACCATGCGCTGGAGAGCGCGGGGCAGGGGGTGTGGGACCACGACTTCGCCAGGGGCGAGCTGTTCTACTCCCGTCAGTGGAAGGCCATCCGCGGCATGGCGCCGGACGAGGCGGTGGACGGGACGCTGGAGACATGGATCCAGAACGTCCATCCCGACGATCGCGCGCGCGTGCTTGTCGAGATCGAGCGGCAGGAATCGGCGGAAGCGGTCTTCAACGTCTTCTCCTACCGCGAGCGCCATCGCGACGGGCACTGGGTCTGGATCGAAAGCCGCGGCGCTGTCGTCGAATACGGTCCCGACGGCAGGCCGTCGCGCATTGCCGGCACCGACACCGACATCACCGGGCGCCGGAAGGCCGAGGAGAGGATGGCGCAACTGTCCCGGCGGCTGGAACTGGCGCTCGACATCTCGCGCATCGGCGTGTTCGAATCGAACCTGCACGACAAGACCGTCGCCTGGGACGAGCGCATTCGCCAGATCTACGGCAAGACGACGGGCGCGATCGGGCGGACGGACTGGGAGGATTCCATCCACCCGGCCGACCGCGACCACGCAAGCGCGGTGGTCGCAAAGGCGATCGAAAGCGGCGCGGAGTACAGCCAGGCCTTCCGCATCGTCCGCGGCGAGGACGAGATCCGCCACATCCGTTCGCGCGGGGTCACCTTCGTCGATGCCGACGGGGTGCCGCGGCTGGTGGGCGCCAACTGGGACGTGACCGAGGACGTGCTGCTGCAGCAGGAACTGCAGCGTGCCAAGGACCTCGCCGAGGCCCGCAGCGCAGCACTGGAGGAAGCGCAGGCGCGGCTTCAGCACAATGCCCTGCACGATCACCTGACGCAGCTTCCCAATCGCCGCTATCTCGACGTGGCGCTGGAGGAGCGGGCGATCCGCGCGGCTGCGACCGGCACGCGCCTGTCGATCCTCCACATCGACCTCGACCGCTTCAAGGAGATCAACGACACACTCGGCCACAGCGCCGGCGACGGCATGCTGACGCATGCGGCGCGCGTGCTTCGCGCACATATGGGGCCGCAGGATTTCGTCGCCCGCATCGGCGGCGACGAGTTCGTGTTCCTGGTCTGCGGGCCGGAAAAGCGCAATCTTGGCGACCTTGCCGAGCGGATCGTCACGGCGATGCGCCAGCCGGTCACCTTCGAGGGCCATGTCTGCCGCTTCGGCGCGAGCATCGGCATCGCCAGCGCGGCGGGACCCCTGATCGACGGCCGGCAGCTCCTGATCAATGCGGACCTCGCGCTCTACCGCGCCAAGAACAAGGGGCGCAGCCGGCACGAGTTCTTCACCAGCGAGTTCCAGGCGCAGATCATCGTCAGCAAGAAGACCGCCGACGAGATCATGGCAAGCCTCGAGCAGCGCCGCTTCCTGCCCTACTACCAGCCGCAATTCTGCGCCCGGACGCTGGAGGTGGCCGGTGTCGAGACGCTGGCGCGCTGGGACCATCCCGAACGGGGCATTCTGGCTCCGGCCGCGTTCCTGCCGATTGCCGAGGACATCAATGCCGTCGGCGCGATCGACCGGCAGATCCTGGAGCGGGCGCTATTCGACCTCGCCGCCTGGGACATGCAGGGCGTCGTCGTGCCGAAGCTCTCGGTCAACGTCTCCTCGCGCCGGCTGCAGGACCCCGATCTCTGCGCCTCGCTGCGGGCGCTGCCGCTGCAGGCCGGACGGCTGTCGTTCGAACTGCTGGAATCGATCTTCCTCGACGACTGCGATCCGAAGATCCTCGAAAGCCTGGCGGAGATCCGCAAGCTCGGCATCGATATCGAGGTCGACGACTTCGGTACGGGACATGCCTCGATCGTCAGCCTGATGAAGCTCCTGCCGCGCCGGCTGAAGATCGATCGCCAGCTGGTCAAGCCGATCGTGCGGTCGCAGGCGCAGCGGCGCCTCGTCGGCACGATCATCGAGATCGGCCGCTCGCTGGACATCACCGTGACGGCGGAAGGGGTCGAGACGGCGGCGCATGTGCGGCTGCTGCAGGAGATGGGCTGCGACCTGCTCCAGGGCTACGCGCTGGCGCGACCGATGCCGGCGCTGGAGATCGTCGATTTCATCCGCTCCGAGCGCTGGCGCGAGGTGCAGGAGGCGGCGGCGGACCTGCCGGAACGGCTGACGCGCTCCTGGTAGGGGGCGGGGCCATCTCGCATTGGCCCGGGGATCGGAAGGTTCTGCTTGCCGCACCGGGCCGGCGGTGGTACGGCCAGCGCGGGGAGAAGGATTTTAGGTCAGTAACGTTGACTTAAATTGGCCGGCGTGTTCCTCTCCCGAACTACAAAATTCCGAGGAAACCCCCATGCTGAATTGGGAAGATATCTTTGCCACGCGTTCATCCCGGATGAAGGCGTCGGAAATCCGCGAACTGCTGAAACTCCTGGACCGCCCGGACATCATATCGTTTGCCGGCGGCATTCCCGATCCGGCGCTGTTTCCCGACCAGGACTTCAAGGCGGCCTATGCGGACATCTTCTCCGGCGCAGCCGTGAGCGCGGCCCTGCAGTATTCGGTCAGCGAGGGCTACAAGCCGCTGCGCGAATGGCTCGTCGCCGAGATGGGCAAGCTCGGCGTCGCCTGCACCGCCGACAACGTCTTCATCGTGTCCGGCTCGCAGCAGGGACTGGATTATCTCGGCAAGCTGTTCCTGTCGCCGGGCGACACCGCGCTCGTGACGTGGCCGACCTATCTCGGCGCGCTGCAGGCCTTCAATGCCTACGAGTCGACCTACGACCAGCTGACGCTCTCCGGCAACCGCACGCCGGATTCCTATCGCAAGGCGGCGCAGGCGGCGGGCGGCAAGGTGAAATTCGCCTATCTCTCGGCCGATTTCTGCAATCCGACCGGCGAAACCGTCGACCGGGCCGGGCGCGAGAAGCTGATCGACCTTGCCGACGAGCTCGACATCGCCATCATCGAGGATGCCGCCTACCAGTCGCTGCGCTATGACGGCGAGCCGATCCCGCCGATCCTGGCACTGGAGCTGGCCCGCAAGGGCGGCGACATCAACCACACCCGCACCATCTATTGCGGCAGCTTCTCCAAGACGCTGGCGCCGGGCCTGCGGGTCGGCTTCGTCGTCGCTAATCACGACATTATCCGCAAGCTGGTGCTGATGAAGCAGGCTGCCGACCTGCACTCCTCGACGATCAACCAGATGGCGATCGCCCACGTCGCCGAGCGCGGCTTCGAGGCGCAGGTGGCGAAGATCAAGTCGGCCTACAGCAAGCGCCGCGATGCGATGCTGCAGGCGCTGGCCAGGTACATGCCCGAGGGCGTGCGCTGGACCAGGCCGGAAGGCGGCATGTTCATCTGGGTGACGCTGCCGGAGGGGCAGGACGGCGCGAGCCTTCTTGCCAAGGCGATCGAGAAGAAGAAGGTCGCCTTCGTGCCCGGCAAGGCGTTCCACGCCGACGGCAGCGGCGCCAACACCTTCCGCATCTCGTTTTCCTGTGCCGACGAGAAGACGATCGACGAAGGCATCTCCCGCCTCGGCGCGCTGATCCGCGAGGAGACCGGTGCCGCCTGAGGCGAAACCGGACCGACGCCCCGCCGGAAGGCGGTTCAGGGACGAACTCCGACAGGGGCCGCTGATCGCGGCGCCTGTCACATCTCTGTTAAGCGACATGACTAAAGCCTCGGCACATTCCAACAGGGGATGTTCCGATGAAGACGCTTGTTTCCACCCTCGCAGCGCTCGCCGCCGCCACCTTCCTCGCCACGACGGCAAACGCCGCCGATCTCGTGCTCTATACCAGCCAGCCGAACGAGGACGCACAGGCGACCGTTGACGCCTTCAAGGCCAAGAACCCGGGCATCGAGGTCGAGTGGGTCCGTGACGGCACCACCAAGCTGATGGCCAAGCTGATGGCCGAGATCGAGGCCGGCAACCCGGTGGCCGACGTGCTCCTCATCGCCGACACGGTGACGCTGCAGCGGATGAAGGAATCCGGCCAGCTGCTCGCCTACAAGTCCCCGGAAGCCGCCCATTTCGACGCGACGCTCTACGATGCGGACGGCGCCTACTATTCGACCAAGCTGATCACCACCGGCATCGTCTACAACACCGGCGCCGGCATGAAGCCGGAAGGCTGGAAGGACCTGACGAAGGCGGAGGCGAAGAACCTCGTCATGATGCCGAGCCCGCTCACCTCGGGTGCGGCGCTGATCCATGCGCAGGTGCTGTCCGGCCTGGAAGGCTACGGCTGGGACTACTACAAGGCGCTGCAGCAGAACGGGGCTGCGGCATCCGGCGGCAATGGCGGCGTGCTGAAGGCCGTCGCCACCGGCGAGAAGGTCTATGGCATGCTGGTCGACTACATGGCGATCCGCGAGAAGGCCAAGGGCGCGCCGATCGCGTTCGTCTTCCCCGCCGAAGGCGTCTCCGCCGTCACCGAGCCGGTGGCGATCCTTGGCGGTACCAAGAACGAGGAGAACGCGAAGAAGTTCGTCGACTTCGTTCTCTCCGAGGACGGCCAGCAGGTTTCGACCAGGCTCGGCTACATCCCCGCCCGCAACGGCGTCGCCATGCCGGAAGGTTTCCCGGCGCGCGAAACGATCAAGGTGCTGCCGCTGGATGCAGCCGCGGCGCTGAAGACCAGCGAAAGCGACATCAAGTCGTTCTCGGACATCTTCGGCACCAACTGATCCTGGATGCGCCGCCTGCCGCATGCGAACAGCCAGCCCGGCTGGCTGTTCGCCTCAGTCTTCCTCGTCATCCTTCTCCTGAGTGCCGTGCCGCTCGGCCGGCTGGCCTATGCAGGGCTGGCCGCCACGTTCAGGAGCGGCCTGCCGCCGGTGCTTCTGGAGACCGGCACCTGGCGGGCCTTCGCCAACACGCTTTCCACCTCCGTGCTCGGCATGTTCGTTTCGGTCGCGCTCGGTGCTGCCTTTGCGCTTGCGACGTCGCTCTCCGACATCCGGCGAAAGCGCCTGCTCGGCTTCTGCTTCATGCTGCCGATGATGATGCCGCCGCAGATCACCGCCCTTGCCTGGGTCGAGATGTCGGGGCCGGCGAGCCCGCTGCTGAAGACGCTCGGCATCGCCCCGCCGCTCGGCACGCCGCAACCGCTCTATTCGATCGGCGGGATCGCGCTGCTTCTGGGCGTCCAGCACGCGCCGCTGGTGTTCCTGGCGATGCAGGCGGGGTTGGCCGCCATCCCGCGCGACGTCGTCGAGGCGGCGCGGCTGTCCGGGGCGGCGCCTCGCCGGGTGCTGCGCGACATCGTGCTGCCGCTGGCGCTGCCGGGGCTGATCGCCGGCGCCTCGATCGCCTTCGTCTCCGGGGTCGGCAATTTCGGCATCCCGGCGATCCTCGGCATTCCCGCCTCGATCCTGACGCTGCCGACGCTCGTCTACAGCCGGCTGGCAAGCTTCGGCTCGCAGACCTTCGCCGATCTCGCCGCACTGTCGCTGCTGATGGCTGCGATCTGCGCTGCCGGGCTCGCCGTCCAGCAGCGGGCGCTGTCGGGGCGGGATTATCGCACGATCGGGCTTTCGGGCGCCTCGCCGGTCTTCGCGCTCGGCCCCTGGCGCGCGCCGGTCGAGGCCGGGCTGTGGCTCGTGCTCCTCGTCATCCTCGCAGCCCCCTTCGCCGCGCTGGTGGCGAGCTCGCTGGTTCCGGCCTATGGCGTGCCGCTAACGACTGAGACCGTCTCGCTGCGCGCCTATGGCGAGATCCTGTTTCGCCAGAGCGTGACCGTGACCGCCTTCGGCAATTCGGCGTTTCTCGCCGCCACTGCGGCACTCGGACTGCTCGTGCTCTCCTTCGCCACAGCCTACCTGCTCCTGCACCGCAAGGGGGCGGCGATGGCGTTCCTGCTGGTGCTGATCGAGATCCCCTATGCGCTGCCCGGGATCGTGCTCGCGGTCGCCTTCATCCTGCTCTTCGCAGCGCCGCTGCCGGGGCTCGGCTTTTCGCTCTACGGTACGATCTGGATCATCCTGATCGCCTATCTCTCCAGCTTCTTTGCCGTCAGCCTGAAGCCCGTGCTCAGCGCCTTCCGCCAGATCGACCCGGCGCTGGAGGAGGCGGCACGGCTGTCCGGTGCCGGTCTTGGCCGGCGCATGCGCGACATCCTGCTGCCGATCATGGCGCCGGCGGCGGGCGCGTCCGTCGTCCTCGTCTTCCTGATCGCCTGCAACGAACTGACCGTCTCGGCGCTGCTGTGGTCGGCCGGGACGCAGACGCTGGGGGTGGCGATCTTCAATCTCGACGACAGCGGCAGTTCCGACCTGGCATCGGCGCTGTCGGTCCTGGTCGTCGCCATGATCGTCGCGCTCATGGCGCTGCTCGAGGTCCTTGCGCGCTACCTGCCGGACGGAGTGCTGCCGTGGCGACGCTGATCCTCAATCACCTTTCGAAGGCCTATGACGGCGGGCGCGCGGCGGTGAACGGCGTCTCGCTCACCGTGCGCGACGGCGGCTTCCTGGCGCTGCTCGGCCCGTCCGGCTGCGGGAAGACGACGCTGCTGCGCATGATCGCCGGCTTCGAGCAGCCGAGCGACGGTTCGATCGTGCTCGGCGAGCGGGTGATCTCCACGGCCGAGGGGGCGTTGCCGCCGGAACGGCGGAACATGGCCATGGTGTTCCAGTCCTACGCGCTCTGGCCGCACATGACGGTGGCCCAGAACGTCGGCTACCCGCTGAAGCTGCGCGGCGTGAAGGGCGAGAAGCTGCGCCGCAAGACGATGGAGGCGCTCGACGTCGTGCGCCTTGCCGACCTTGCCGAGCGGCGGCCGGCGGCGCTGTCCGGCGGTCAGCGGCAGCGCGTGGCGCTGGCGCGCTGCCTGGTGACGTCGCCGGACGTGGTGCTTCTCGACGAACCGCTCGCCAATCTCGACAGGCACCTGCGTGCGGCGATGGAGGAGACCTTCCGCGATTTCCACGCCCGCTCGGGGGCGACGATGATCTATGTGACGCACGACCAGGCCGAAGCGATGGCGCTTGCGACCGAGATCGCGGTGATGTCGGAGGGGCGGCTCTTGCAGGTCGCCGCGCCGAACGAGATCTATGCGCGTCCGGAGGGAAAGGTGGTCGGCGGGCTGATCGGGCAGGGCAGCATCCTGTCGCTGCCGGTCGGCGCGGGGCGGGAGCGGAGCCTGGACCGCGCCGCCTGCCATGCTCTGCTTCTCGGCGAGGCGGGGGGAGACCTGCGCGACGTCCTGATCCGCCCCGAGCATGTCCGCCCGGCTGCGGACGGCATCGCGCTTCAGGTGCGCGACTGCGTGTTCACCGGCGAGCGCCACGCGCTGACGCTGGCGCTCGCCGACGGTTCGCTGCTGAAGGCCTATTCCGACGAGCGCCTTGCGCCCGGCTCCATGGCGGTGTTTTCGGTCGAGCGCGGCTGGAGCCTGTGAGTGCTGCCAATGCTCCTGCCGAACAGATCAGGGCATGCGCACGTCGATCTCCCGGCCCGAACTGTCATAGACGACGCGCCCGATCCGGCTGCCGTCGGCGTTCTCCAGCCGCACCTGCAGCGTCGGGCGACCATCGGGCGAGGGGACCATGTAGGTCCCGTCGGGTCCCATGATCTGGCCGATGGCAAAGGCGTAGCGGACCTGCGGCATGCTTTCCTCGTCCGCCTGCAGCCGCCGGTAGGTGCGCGCCGTGAAGTCGGCGAGACCGTCGCCATCCGTGAAGACGGTCAGGGCCTTCAGGTCGAACAGGCGTTCCTTGCGAAACTGCTCGTCCCAGGGCATCAGCCTGCGGGTGCGCGACAGGCCGGCCGCATCGGCCTCGAAGCCCGCCATGGCGCCGGGGTGCGCCGGATCCTCGCCGAGGATGCGGGCCTTATCGGCGTCGAAGACGATTTCCGCGAAGCGGCCGCCGGGGCCGAAGTCCCTGCCCAACTGTCCAAGCGTCGCCGAGATCGAGGCCGGCGCCAGCCAGTCCGCGGCCGAAGCGCGGCCGGCGGGGAGGGCGACCTTGCGCACCGTGCCGTCCGGCGTGACCTCGACGTTCCCCGAGCCGGTGGCCTCGCCCGCCTTCGTGCCGAGTTCGGTGAAGGTGACGATCCAGCGCAGTTCCGGCTTTCCCGTCGTTTCGCCGACGCGCCGGAGCGTCATGTAGTCGAGTTTCGCGCTCTCGTGGCCCCAGGCGTTGCGGGCGATGGCGCGGATGCGGGCGAGCGCGGTGAAATCGACCTCCTGCAGCGAGAACAGCTCGTCTTCGCTCGCACCATGCATCAGCGGCGAGAGCAGCGGCGAGCGGGTGACGCCGGAGATCGTCCAGTTGTAGTCTTCCTTGCGGCCGGGGGCATCCGGGTGATCCGCGGTGACGGAGATCGCGCGCGGCCGCACGGTGACATCGCGCAGGCGCCGCTGGTCGCCGAAGACGGCGAAAAGCGCGTCCCTGGCCTCCTTGTGCGGCCAGTCGCCGTCGCCGAGCAGGTCCATGTTGCGGGCGCGGTTGGTGTTGGCGAGGTCGGCGCCAATAATGTTGCCGGCGGCGTCGGTGCGCACGATCGCGCTCTCGCGCCCCGAGGTCACGTAGATGGACCAGCGGATGTCGCCATAGGCGGGCCTGGGAAGGATCTCGACCTGGCGGGATATCTCGATCGACTGGACATGGGCTTCCTCGTCCAGCCTGGCATAGGCGATGGCGCTGGCCGCGACCTCCGGCACCTTTTCCAGCGCGATCTCGCTGCGGTCGAAGAAGCCGCTATCGGTGTCGCCGACGAGGCCCGCCGAGCGGACCGGACGGGGGCCGACGATCGTCTCGAACTCCAGGAACAGTCGCGTTACCCGGCCGATCTGCCATTCGTCCATCTCGCCCGGGCGCTTGCCGAGGGTGTCGATGGTCAGGCGCCGGTCGGAGAGTTCCAGCGCGTGCATGTGGGGTTTGCCGCCCGTTTCGGCGACGAGGGCGTCGAAGGCGCGCGCCGCCTCGCCGGGATCGGCGATATAGGAACTGTCGGCGCGGGCCGGGCCCGCCACCGACAGAAGCACGGCGAAGAGGCCGGCGACCAGAAAGCGCGCCGCAATCGTCGTCGCCCGCATTCCGATCCTCCCCCGGTCGCTGAATCGCAGCGTCGATTCCGGCGCCGATCATGGTGCCGCAGCGCCCGGCAGACAAGCCGCTTTTTGCCCGCCGCCTGTCTGTCCGTAACGGCTCGCCCCTGTCTCCAGAGACGATTTAATCGCTTCCCAACGGCCCGGCGATCGTTAAACTCCTTGTCGATTCAATGGTTGAGTGCCCGATGTCCCTTCGCCTTGCCACCTTCAACGTCGAGAACCTGCTGTCCCGGTTCGATTTCACCGGATTTCGCAACCAGACCCGGCAGGACCGGGTGCTGCGGCTGTTCAGCATCCGCTCCGAGGCCGAATTCCAGCGGCTGGAGGAGGCGCGTGCGATCTCGCTTGCCGACGATGCCCGCCAGCAGTCGGCGCTGGCGATCGCGGATGCGGATGCGGACGTGCTCTGCCTGCAGGAAGTCGACAACATGGAATCGCTGCAGGCCTTCGAATACGGCTACCTGTTCAAGATGGTCGGCAACGGCTATCGGCAACGCTACCTGATCGAGGGCAACGACAAGCGCGGCATCGACGTGGCCGTCCTGATGCGCGAGCAGACGCGCGACGGCCAGAAGATCGAGTGCGTCGACGTGCGCAGCCATGCCGGCGTGACCTTCTCAGACTTCGACCTGCACGCGCCGGAGCTTGCCCCGCTCCTGCCGACCGACCGCATCTTCAAGCGCGACTGCCTGGAGCTCGACCTGCGGATCGGCGGCCGCCCGCTGACGCTCTACGTCGTGCACCTGAAGTCGATGGGACCGGGTCGCGAGGGGTTGGACGGGCGCTCCTCGACCATGGCGTTGCGCACCGCCGAGGCGCGGGCGGTTCGCCGCATCATCGAGGATCGCTTCGGCGTCGGCGGCACCGCCAGCAAGCAGTTCGCCATCTGCGGCGACATGAACGACTATCAGGAGCGGCTCGTCGTCGAGGGCGACCGGCGCAACGGCTACACCTTCCGCCGGGTGGTGGAGGACAGGAGCGCGCTCGACGTCTTCACCCGCGACGGCTTTGCCGAGAACCCGGTCGAGAAGCGCCCCGAGGACGACCGCTGGACGCTCTACCACAACATGGGGCCGCAGGACCGGCATCTCTGCCAACTCGACTATATCCTGCTGTCGCCCGCGCTGGCGCGCCGCAACCAGCAGCGGGTGCCGGAGATCATCCGTGCCGGACAGCCCTATCGCACCGTCTTTCCGCCCGGGCAGGAGGTGGAGCGCTACCCCCGCATCGGCTGGGACCGGCCGAAAGCCTCCGACCATTGCCCCGTCGTCATGACCCTGGACGTGTGATGAACCGTTCCATCGAGGAGACCCCCGCTGCCTGGCCGCCCGAGGGGGCGATCTTTCCGATCGAGCGCATCGAGATCCGCGTCTCCCGGGCACCGCATCCCTTTATTGCCGGTCGGGAAGGGGCGATCCGGGACAACTGGCGCACGGAGATCGCCGCCAATCCCGCCCTCTTCGACGGCCAGATGCTGTTGCAGGGCGACGTCTCGATCTCGGAGGCGGGTATCCGCACGACGGCGCATCCGGTCTCCTTCTCCACCTTTCTCCTGTGGCGCAAGAGCAGGCCGAATGTGGTCGGCCACCACCTGTTCGGCCTGCCGGTGATCGTGTCGTCGGACGGCGCGGTGATCGCGATCCGGATGTCGCAGCACACCGCCAATCCGGGCAAGGTCTATTGCGCCGCCGGCTCGCTCGACGAAAACGACGTCGTCGACGGCATCTGCGACCTGGAGGCCAACATGGTGCGCGAGGTGGCCGAGGAGACGGGGCTGGACCTGCGCCGGGCCGTCGCCGATCCCGGCCTGCACGCCCTTCATTTGGACCGCATCATCACGATCTTCCGTCCCTATCGCTTTGCCGCGACGGCCGCGGAGCTTCTCGCCGTCATCGACTGTCACATGCGCACCGACGCCGAACAGGAGATCGACGGGGCCGTCGCCATCTTCGACAGCGATCCGGCCCGCCACGCCTATGCCGCCTTCATGCCGCCCGTGCTCGCCTGGCTGTTCGACAAGCGCCAGGGGTGAGGGGGACTGGGATGAGAAGGACAGGATGAGGAAGACGGGGATGATTTGCGCTTGCCCGGCGCGGGGGCGTCGTGCAGGTTGCGGGTCGGGACGATCGTGCGAAGGAGCAGGCCGTGTCGCGTCGATACGCCGTCTATGACGTTTTCACCGACCGCAGGCTGGCCGGCAATCCGCTGGCCGTCGTGTTCGATGCCGATGGGCTGGACGATGCGGCCATGCAGGCGATCGCCGGCGAGTTCAACCTGTCGGAGACGGTGTTCGTCAGGCGGGCGCAGAATCCCGCGCACACGGCGCAACTGCGGATCTTCACGCCGGTGCACGAACTGCCCTTTGCCGGGCACCCGACGGTCGGAGCCGCGGTCGCGATCGCCGAGAGCCTGAATGGCGAGACGGGCCGGCCGCACGACCTGGTCTGCGTGCTGGAGGAGAACGTCGGCCCTGTGCGCTGCGCGGTGAAGCTTCCCGAAAGCGGGGCGGCCTTCGCCGAGTTCGACCTGCCGCGCAAGTCGGTGCGGCTCGACGCCGCCCTCGACCGACAGGCGCTCGCCGACGCCTTCGGGCTTAAGGTTAGCCAGATTGGGTTCGAAAACCACGTTCCCTCGCTGTGGAGCGCCGGCGTCGCCTTCGTGCTGGTGCCGGTCCATGATCTCGCGGCAGCGTCCGAGGCGGAGTTCGATCCCGTGCTCTGGCAGCGCTGCGTTCCCTTCGCCGAGGGCCGGCTCGCCTCCGCCTATCTCTATTGTCGCGGCGCGGTCAACCATCTGGCCCGTTTCCATGCCCGGATGTTCTCGTCCGACAGGGGGATCGAGGATCCGGCGACAGGCTCGGCGGTGGCGGCCCTTTCGGGCGCGATCCAGTTCTTCGACCAGCTCGTCGACGGCCATCATCCGATGCTGGTGGAGCAGGGGGTGGAGATGGGCCGGCCCTCGATCGTCCACCTGCATCTCGACATCGCCGCCGGGCAGATATCCGGCGCGCGCATCGGCGGCCAGGCGATCCGCCTTGCCGCAGGTCTGCTCGATATCTAGCTTGCGCCGTCCGTTGTTCGATAAATTTCAATGCTTTATCGATTCCATGCCATCGATTGTACCTGGCCGCGGGTGCAGCCGGCCGGGGTCCGCCCGCCCATCCCGGGAAAAATCGCAGCGATTGAAAGAAAATTTCCGCCGATGGCTAGACAAGGTTCGCGAAGGCCATTATACGCCCCTCCAGACCGCAGCGACGCGGTCCTGGACGGGTGATTAGCTCAGTTGGTAGAGCAGCTGACTCTTAATCAGCGGGTCCACGGTTCGAGCCCGTGATCACCCACCAAAAACTCTTTGACTTCAATGATATGGTCTCCGCCCTTGGGCGGGTTTCCGCGTGAGACTTTTGGGACAGTCGCACGCCGTTCGCCTGATTCCCTTGGCCCGGACCTGCACAGGCACCCACCGCGCATCGATCATCTGGCGTACAGCCGACCCGCCTGCACATGTCACCCGGTTGCGGCCGTCGTCTCGTTGCGGTTGCGCATTCTGTCGCGAAGCTGCTTGGGGGTGATGCCGAAATTGGCGCGGAAACGTCTGCAGAAGTGGGAGCTGCTCGCAAAACCGACATCCAGGGCGATTTCGATCATCGACTTGGAGGTCCGTTCGACCAGCAGCGCCGCCTTCTTCATGCAGACCTTCTCGTAGGCGGAGGCCGGCGAGATGCCGGTCTTGCTTCGAAAGATCCGCTCCAGCTGCCGTCGGGACAGGCCCACATGGCCGGCGATCTTCTCGATGTCCCATCGGTCGTCGATGTTTTCCTCCATGCACAGCAGCGCGGCACGAATGCGGTCGTCGCTGTGAACGGGCAGGGCGATCGGCGTGCGGCTCTGCAGGTTCGAGCCCTCCCTGCGGCGGTCGAGATGGAGGATCTCCATGGCATTGCGTTCCGCCACCTCGCCGACATGACGCCGGACGAGAAGGGCGGCCAGATCGGCGACGGCGCTTCCGCCGGCGCAGGTCGTCACCTTCCCGTCCTCGACGAAGATGCGCTGCGAGGTCAGCCGGATCTTCGGAAAGCGCGCCTTGAACTCGGAATGATGCAGCCAGCTCACGCAGGCTTCCTTGCCGGCAAGCATCCCCGCCTGCGCGAGGATGAAGCTGCCGGTGCAGACGCCGATCAGATTGACGCCCTTCTGGGAGGCGCGCTGCAGAAAGCGCATCGCCTCATGGGACAGCGGCTCCTCGACGCCGAGAAGGCCGCCGATGACGACGATGTAGTCGAAACGTTCCGGATCGCCGAGGCTTGCCGTCGGAGCGACCTGGATGCCGCAGCTGGAGCGGATCAGATGCGTGCTCGGGCTCACCACCTCCCAGTCGCACAACAACCGGCCTGATTTGTCGTCGACGTCGCTGGCGAGCCTGAGCGTGTCGACGAAGAGGGCGAACGCGCTCATCGTGAACTGCCGGGCCAGGAGGAAGCCGACCTTCAACCGCTTCTCCGACGGTGCAGGCGCGCTGCGATCCCGCCCGCCTTCGGCGACGACATAACCGATACCATTCACATTCACGGGCTGCACTTGCTCCTCGGACATCTCGACCGCGTTCGTCCCGGCCGGGACAAGACATAGACCGGGTGGCGCGACGGCGCCGCAATTATGGATCCCTTTGGGGCGCATTGGAACGTCCAATTCCACGGTCCAAAACGCCGGTTGTCAGGGAAGTGGATCATACGGGGCCGATTTGATCAATGGATCGACTGGATATTGATCCTGAAGCGGCAGGCCCGGACGGCACTGTCCGGTTCGGCTTCCGAACGAGCTTCCCGCCCGGCAACCGCCGAGCTTCTTTGCGAAATCGGCGGCGCGGGGTGGCTCTCCGGCCTTGCGCGCTTCGGTCAAACCAGTCTATGTTCACTTGTAGGATATCCGTCAAATGGCTTGGGAGAGATCGTGCAATGCGGCTGGTTTTCTTTGGTGTCGGGCACTGGCATGCGGAGATGCATGCCCATGCGGCGCAGGAGGCGGGCGCGGAGATCGTCGGGGCGTGGGACGGCGATCCGGCCCGTGCCGCCGCATTCTCCGCCCGGTTCGGCGGGCAGGCGGCGCAAAGCGTCGAGGCGGCCCTGGCCCTGAAGCCCGACCTGGCCGTCGTGATGGGGCGCCCGGGCGAAATGGCCGAACTGGCGCGACGTTTCATCCTTGAGGGCGTGCCGATGCTGATCGAGAAGCCGGTCGGCGTCTCGGGTGCGGTGCTGAAGCCGGTGGCCGAGCTCGCGGCGGCGCACGGGGCTTTCGTCTCCGTGGCGCTGGCCCACCGCTTCAGCCCGGTCCTGCGGGAGGTTGCCGTGCTGCGCGCGGCGGACCGGCTAGGGCAGATCTCGCATTCGCATTTCCGGCTGATCAACGGTCCGCCGCAGCGCTATCTCGACGACGGCGTGGCCTGGGTGCTGGATCCTGCCGTCAGCGGCGGTGGAGCATTGCGCAACCTCGGCATTCACGGCATCAACGCCTTCCTCAACCTGTGCGGCGAACAGGCGGTCGAGGTCGAGCACGTCGCTTTCGGCCGGCAACTGCATGGCACGCCGGCCGAGGACTACGCGCTCGTCGTGCTGCGAGCGGCCGACGGGAGCGTCGGGACGGTGGAGGCGGGCTACACCCATGCCTCGATGACGCAGGGTCTCTTCGAATGGCGGGTCAATGCCGGCAATGCGAGCGTCGCCGACCGCGACGGCCGCCTGCACGTCGCCACACTGGACGACGGCGGCTCGCGCGAACTTGCCGCCACGCCCGTGGCCCGCCGCTACGACGACATGATGGCCGACACGATCGATCGCCTGAGAGGCGGACTGACGCCGGCGGTCACGCTCGGTGATCTCTGGCGGGCGATGGACATCATCGATCGTTGCTACGCTATGGCCGGAAACAGGGGAGAGTGAGCATGTTGGGCATTGGCATCATCGGCGCCGGGCACTTCGGCGCAGCGCACGCAACAGCGCTTCGATCCGTCAAGGGAGCGAGGCTGGTGGCCGCATGCCGCAACGACGCAGACGGGCTTGCGGCCTTCACCGCCGAATTCGGTGGCAAGGGCTATGCCGACTATCACGACCTCCTCGCCGACCCGGATGTCGATGCGGTGGTGGTGGCGCTGCCGCATCACCTGCACACCGAGGCCGCGATCGCCTGCGCGCGGGCGGGCAAGCACCTCATGGTCGAAAAGCCGCTGGCGCCGACGGTCGCCGAATGCCGGGCGATTCTCGCCGCAGCGCAGGAGGCGGGCGTGGTGCTGATGCCGGGCCATACGATGCGCTTCACCCTGCCATATCTCGCCGCCCGCGGGCTGATCGAGGATGGCGGGCTCGGGCGGATGCGCTACGGCTCGAGCCGCATGATCAAGCTCTGGATGGAGGGCAACCGCCGCGACTGGCATCTCGACCCGGCGACCGGCGGCGGCATGCTGTTCACCGCCGGCATCCATGCGCTCGACCGGCTGCTGGCCTTTGCCGGGCAGCGCGCCACCCATGTCAGCGCCATCACCGCCACCAGCTTCCATCAGCAGAAGGCCGACGACGCGGCCCTGCTGCTCCTTCGTTTTGGCGACGGGGCGGCAGGCCAGGTGGCCAGCATCGGCTATGCCGACGGCGCCTTCATCTCGGGGGACGAACTGATCTTCGACAAGGGCGTTCTGAGCGTCGACTTCTTCAAGGGCGTCACGCTCGGTCGGGCGCTGACGTGGCAGCCGGTGGAGCAATCGATCGAGCAGGACGTCGCCGGTCGCGGGCTCGTCCGCCAGTGGCAGGCTTTCGTCGACGCCATCGTCCACGGTACGATCCCGCCCGTGACCGGGGCGGACGGGCTGCATGTGGTGGCCTGCATCGAGGCGGCCTTCAAGGCCTCGCGCGAGCGCTGCGAGGTGGCCGTCGAAAGCTGAACGCGGCCGCCGTCCTCCTGCGCGGCCCCTCTCTCCACCATGAAGATCGCGAAACGAACAGCCCCGCTGCCCCGGGCGGGCGGCGAGGCCGTTCGTTTGCCTTGGGAGGCGGGATAGCCATCCGCCCGGAGGCCGGCTCCACGCGAAGGGATCAGGCGCCGGGCGGCGCGAGGCTGCCCTCCAGGTCGTCGCGGATGCAGGCCTTGAAATGACCCGGTGCTACCTCGCGCAGGTCCGGCACGGCGGCAGCGCAGGCGTCGAGCGCATTCGGACAGCGCGTGCGGAAGACGCAGCCGCTCGGCGGGTTGGCGGGGCTCGGAATGTCGCCCTTCAGGATCTGGCGCTGCTTTTTGGCCTCGGGGTCGGGTGAGGGGATCGCCGACATCAGCGCCCGGGTATAGGGGTGCTGGGGCCGGGCATAGAGATCCTCGGCCGTGGCGATCTCCATGATGCGGCCGAGATAGAGCACGATGACGCGGTCGCAGATATATTCGACCACCGCAAGGTCGTGCGAGATGAACAGCATGGTGAGCCCGAGCCGCTGCTGCAGGTCGCGCAGGAGGTTGACCACCTGTGCCTGGATCGACACGTCCAGCGCCGAGACCGGCTCGTCGGCGACGATGAAGTCAGGCGCGAGCGTCAGCGCTCGGGCGATCCCGATGCGTTGGCGCTGGCCGCCGGAGAACTCGTGCGCGTAGCGGTCGATGGCGTCCGGCGGCAGTTCGACCTGCTCCAGCGCCTTCTGGGCCCGCTGCAGCCGTTCGGCCCTGGTGCCGATCTTCTGGATCTTCAGGCCCTCGGTGAGGATCTCGCCGATGGTCATGCGCGGCGACAGCGAGGCGTAGGGGTCCTGGAAGATATATTGCATGCGCGGGCGGCGGCGGCGCATTTCGCCGGGCGAAAGCCCCGTCAGATCGGTGCCGTCGAAGACGACCTCGCCCGCGGTCGGCTCGATGAGCCTCAGCACGGAGCGGCCGATGGTGGTCTTGCCGCTGCCGGATTCGCCGACGAGCCCGACCACTTCGCCTTTGGCGATGTCGAAGGAAATGTCCTGCAGGATCTTCAGCGTGGCGCCGCGCGTCTGGTAGTGCTTGGCGAGGCCGCGAACGGCGAGGAGGGGGGCGGTGGTCATGCAGTGATCTCCTGCCAGCGGATGCAGCGGCTGCCATGGCCCTCGTCGACGGCGGCAAGCTCCGGCACGGCGGCGCGGCAGGCATCGATCGCGAAGGGACAGCGGGGCGCGAAGGCGCAGCCGGCCGGCAGCTCGGCAAGACTTGGCACCATGCCGGAAATGGCCGGCAGTTTCTCGCCGCTGCGCTTCATCGCGGTCGCCTTGCCGAGACGCGGCATCGAATTGAGCAATCCCATCGTGTAGGGATGGCGGGGTTTTCGGAAGACCTCGGCGACGGCGCCGGTCTCCACGATGCGGCCGGCATACATGACCACGACGCGATGGGCGATCTCGGCGACGACGCCGAGATTGTGGGTCACGAACAGCATGCCCATGCTGCGCTCGCGCTGCAGCTTCTGCATGAGGTCGAGGATCTGCGCCTGGATGGTGACGTCGAGGGCGGTGGTCGGCTCGTCGGCGATGAGCAGCGTCGGGTCGCAGGCGAGCGCCATGGCGATGGTGACGCGCTGGCGCATGCCGCCCGACATCTCGTGCGGATATTGCCCGGCGCGGCGACGGGCGTCCGGAATGCCGACCTTCTCCAGCAGGGCGATGGCGGCTTCCAGCGCCTCGCGCCGGCCGGTGCCGCGGTGGACGCGCAGCGATTCCGATATCTGGTCGCCGACCGTGTAGACCGGGTTGAGGCTCGTCATCGGCTCCTGGAAGACCATGCCGATGTCGTTGCCGCGGACATGGCGCATCTCTTCCTCGCTCAGCGCGACAAGGTCCTTGACCTTGCCGTCCTTGCCGCGGAAGCGGATCGAGCCGGCATCGATCGAGCCGATCTTGCGGGCCAGGAGCCGCATGACCGACAGGCTCGTCACCGACTTGCCCGAACCCGATTCGCCGACCAGCGCCACCGTCTCGCCGGGATGGACGACGAGATCGATTCCGTTGACGGCGGCGATCTCCCTCCCGCGTACGCGAAAGACGGTCCTGAGGCCCTCGATCTGGAGAATGGGTTCGGGTGCCATCGGTATCCTCAGTCGAGCAGGCCGGTCGAACGCAGGATCTCGTCGACCTTGCGCGCCTCGGCATCGTTGAGCGGCGCGCGCGGACGCGCCATGACATTGGTGGAGATGATGCCCAGGCTGCGCATCGCGGTCTTGAAGCCGCCGACGCCCGTTGCCCCGCCGCTGACGCGGCCGGCTGCGACCCAGACGATCTCGAACAGGCGGCACAGGCGCTCCTGCTCCTTGCGGGCGGCGTCCCAGTCGCCGCGCTTGGCATGGTCCCAGAGGCGGACGTAGCCGGCCGGATCGACATTGGCGAGCCCGGGGACGACGCCGTGCGCGCCCATGTGCAGGGCGCTGTCGACGACGATTTCCGAGCCGGTCATCAGGAACACGTCCTTGTTGCCGGAAAGGTCGCTCAGCGCGTAGCGGAAGTTGCCGTCGTCGCCGGAAGAATCCTTCAGGCCGATGATCGTGCCCTCGTTGGCGAGCGTCACCACGGTCTGGCGGGCGAGCTTGGCGTGGACGCAGACCGGAATGTCGTAGGCGATCAGGGGAATGTCGACCGCGTCGCGGATCATGCGGAAATGGTCGATCGTCTCGGCCTGGCTGGTGATGGTGTAGAAGGGAGCGGTGACGACGACGGCGTCGGCGCCGACGTCCCTGGCGGTGCGGGCATGACGGATGACGCGATCGGTCGTCGGGTCGATGACGCCGGCGATGACCGGCACGCGGCCATTGGCGACCTTGACGGTGTGCTCGAGGATCTTGCGACGTTCCGCATCGTCGTAGAACACCACCTCGCTGGTCGATCCGAGCGCGAACAGGCCATGGCAGCCGTTATCGATCAGATGTTCGAGGACGCGGGTGTAGGAGGCGTAGTCGACCGAGAAATCCTCGTTAAGGGGGGTGACGACGGGAGGAACGACACCGAAGAATTTGGACATGGTTTGCTTCTCTTCCAGGGGTTAGTTGAGTTCGGATCGGGGGTCGAAGGCATCCCTCAGGCCGTCGCCGATGAAGTTGATGGCAAGGACCGCGAGCACGAGGGCGCCGCCGGGAAACAGCCATTGCCAGGGGAACTGTTCGAGGACCGCCGTGGAGCGCGCCGCGTTCAGCATGTTGCCCCAGCTTGCCGCCGGCGGCGGCACGCCGAGGCCGAGGAACGACAGCCCGGCCTCGAGCAGGATCGCGTTGGCGACCTGCAGGGTGGCGTAGACGACCAGGATGTCGATCGAATTGGGCAGGCCGTGGCGGAACAGCAGATGGCCGATGCCGGCGCCCATGCCGCGCGAGGCCATGACGAATTCGCGTTCGCGCAGTTCCAGCAGGCGGGCTCGGATCATCCGCGACAGCACCGGCCATGACAGGAGCGCGATGACGACGACGGTCGTCCAGATGCCGGAGCCAACGATGGAGGCGAGCACCAGCAGGAAGATGACCGGGGGCAGCGTCATGGCGAGATCGACGGAGCGCATGGCAAGCGCATCGGCCCAGCGGCCGCCGAAGGCCGAGATCGCGCCGACGAGAAAGCCGATCGCCGTCGACAGCACGACCGAGGAGACGGCGACCATGAGCGAGATGCGGCCGCCTTCGAGCGTGCGGGCGAGCACGTCGCGGCCGACCCCGTCGGTGCCGAACCAGTGCTTCCAGGACGGCCCGGCGTTCATGGCCAGAAGATCGATGTCGTTCGGCTTGTAGGGGAGCCAGAGAGGATAGGTCAGGACAGCCAGGAGCAGGGGGACGAGCAGGACGACCCCGAACAGGGCGGCGTTGTTCTGGGTGAAACGGCTGGTGGCGCGGGCCAGCGGGCCGGAGGAGGAGGAGGAGAGGGCGAACAGGCTCATGTCAGGCCACCTCGATGCGCGGGTCGATGACCGCATAGGCAAGGTCGGTCAGGATGTTGACGATGATGACGCAAGCGCCGATGACCAGCGTCGCCCCCATGATGACGGGATAGTCGCGGGTCTCCACCGCGCTGATGAGCAGCAGGCCCATGCCCGGCCAGTTGAAGACGCTCTCGATGAAGATGGCGCCGCCGACGGCAAGCCCGATGGTCGAGCCGATCAGGGTGACGACCGGCAGCAGCGCGTTGCGCAGCGCATGCTTGGTGACGACCCAGAATTCCTTGATGCCCTTCGCCCGCGCCGTGCGCACATAGTCCTGGTTCAGGACCTCGAGCATGGAAGCGCGCATGTAGCGCATGATCAGCGCCGCATGGCCGATCGACAGCACGACCGCCGGCAGGATCAGATGGTGCAGCAGATCGGCGAGCGAGAACTCGGTCGCGGGCGTCAGCATGCCGCCGGAGGGCGCCCATTTCAGCCGCACGGAAAAGACGTAGAGCCCCAAAAGCGCCGTCAGGAACGCCGGGCTCGAGATGCCGAGCAGCGCCAGCACCGAGAAGGAATAGTCCGGCAGAGAATTGCGGCGCACGGCGCTGAGGATGCCGGCGGCGATGCCGACGACGATGGCGATCGCGAGGCCTGCGCCCATCAGCAGCAGGGTCGGGCCGATGCGCGAAATGATCAGGCCGGCCACGGTCTCGTTGAAGCGCTGCAGCGAATGGCCGAGATTGCCCTGCACGGCCTGCGACAGCCAGGCGAGATACTGGACGGGCAGGGGCTGGTCGAGGCCGAGCCGCGCCCGCAAGGCGTCCATCGCCTCCTTCGTCATGGCGACGTTGGGATCGATATAGGCGTCGATCGGGTCGCCGGGCGTCAGCTGCAACAGCACGAATATCAGCACGGTCAGCGCGAGCAGCATGCCGAGCCCGATCACCAGGCGATGGAGACAGTAGCGAAGCATAGGTGGTCAGCACCCTTTCCAGGGAGTTCCGGAACGTCCGAAAAATGGGGGTGACCGATGGGACGGCCACCCCGGGGAGGAAATTGGCCTATTCGGCGATCACCCACTTCTCGGGATGGGCCTGGTAGGGACCGCCGGCCGGCGCAGGCGTCCAGACGAAGTCGTTCAGCTTCGTCGAGGCGACGCCGTAGCGGTTGGCGACCCACATGGTGCCCCACGGCAGGTTGGCGTTGGTGGCCTTGCAGACGTCCTGGTAGCGGGCGTCGTGCTTGCTGGCGTCCGTCTCCGCCAGTGCCGCGTCGAGGGCGTCGGTTACCTCCGGCATGCGGATGCGCATGAGGTTGGCGCCGGCCGGCGGGATCTGCTTCTCGTTCAGGCCGATGTTGATGTTGGACGCGTCGGGGCCGTTCTGCAGTCCGGCGAAGATCAGCGGAAACTCGCCGGCATTGCCCGACTGCTGGTAGACGATCGAGTTGTAGGTCGGGGTATCGACGGCGCGCGGCACGATATTGATGCCGACCTGGCCGAGCATGGCCTGCATGGCGGCGAGCACGTTGGCCACGAGCGGCGAGGTGTAGTAGGTCAGGATGGTGATCGGCTTGTCGCCGTTGATCTTGTCCCAGCCGGCCTCGGCCAGCAGCTGCTTGGCCTTCTCGGGATCGTAGCCGTAGGGATCGATACCCTGCGGCACCAGGCGATCGGCGACATAGACGCAGTTGGCCGGCTTGGCGGCTCCGCCATAGAGGCTCTGGATGATGGCGTCGCGGTTGATGGCGTGCATGAAGGCCTGGCGGACCTTCAGGTCCTTCCACAGCGGAACTTCCTGGTTGAAGCCGACATAGTTGACGACATAGGAGTCGCCCTCGATCACCCGGAAGGCACTGTCGTCCTTGAAGGTGGAGACGTCGTTGGAGTCGACATAGGTGAACTGGATCTCGCCCGAGCGCAGGGCGGCGATGGCCGCGGCCGGATCGGCGAAATAGCGGTTGATCAGCTTCTCGGCCGCAGGCTTGCCGCCGCGGTAGTCCGGATTGGCGGCGAGCTCGACATACTGGTCGGCGACATATTTGGTGAACTTGAACGGACCGGTGCCGATCGGCGAGCTCGACCACCAGGCGTTCTTGGCGATCTGCTCGACCGGGATGGAGGACAGCGCATGCTCGGGCAGCACCATGAGCTTGGTGAGGGTGTCGAGCATGCTGGGCGTCGCCGCCGACAGCGTGATCACGACAGTGCGGTCGTCGGGCGTCTCGACGGACTGGATGGCGCCGAGACGGGCTGCGAAGACCGAACCTGCCTTGTCGTTCTTGGCCAGATCGATGGTGAACTTGACGTCCTTGGCGGTGAAGGGCTTGCCGTCATGCCACTTGGTGTCGGCGAGCTTGAAGGTATAGGTCTTCTGGTCGTCGCTGATCTCGTAGGTGTCGGCCAGCGCACCCACGACCTTTTCGAGCTTGTCGTCGTAGATGACCAGCGGTTCGAAATAGGTGACGAGCCAGGTGAAGCCGCTGGTCGCCGCGAGCGGGTTGAAATTGCCCTGGAAGCCGCCGGGACCGACGTCGAAGCCGCCGGTGATGGTGCCGCCGTCGGCAAATGCCGGCGTTGTCGTGGCGGCGAGGCCGCCGAAAAGCGCTGCCGACAGGGCGAGCGCCGAAATCGTGGTCTTCAGGTTCATGTAGTCCTCCCTACAGGTGTGATGGTCTTGCTTTGTGCGATCACCCGGTTGATGCCGGCGTAGTGCTTGTCGAGCCGGTCCCTGGCGGCCACGGGGTCGCGCGCCTCGACCGCATCGACGATCGCGGCATGGTCGCGCCAGGTCCGCATCGGATCGGCATTGTCGAGGTTGACGAAGTCGGACGCCTTGTAGAAGGCCAGCCAGAAGACCTCGAGCAGGCGCAGCAGCACCTCGTTGTTCTGGCAGCGGAACAGCAACTGGTGGAAGTGCCGGTCCTCGTCGGGGAAGCTCTCGCCCCGCTCGGCACGTTTTTTCATCTTGTCGCAGGTCTCGCGCAGTTCGCGGATGTCGTCCGGGCCGATCAGCGCGAGCGTCCGGTCGATCAGGCCGACCTCCAGGGTGCGGCGGATGCTGATGACCTCCTCGATCTGCTTCAGCGCGCCGCCCAGGCCATAGGCCAGGTTTTCCAGCAGGGGCTCGAACGAAAAGGCCTTGACGAAGACGCCGATGCCGCGGCGCGACTCCAGCACGCCCACAGACTCCAGCGCCTTGATACCCTCGCGCACCGAGTTGCGGCTCACGCCCAGCTGGCTGGCGAGCTCTCCTTCGGGCGGCAGCGGCGCGCCGGGATCGAGGCGGTTGTCCTCGATATAGGCACGCAGGCTTTCCTGCACCGATACATGCAGGAGGGGCGCGCGCTTCAGGGGCTTGATCGACTTCACGTTCATCTTCGTCTCCGGTTGCCTTCATGACTCCGAAAAGACAGTGGGCGGATATTTATCCACTTGTAGGATATCTGTCAATCGGATATTGAAATTGCCAATAACTGCAGCTTGCCCGGAGATACCCGAAATGCTCGCATTCGCGAACGGGAAATCGCGCTCCGGGCGTGTCGCGGCCCGGATTCGTTGCAGCGTCGGCAGACGATCCGCGTTTTCAGCGACTTGAACAGGGGAGGTCCGCCATGAACGCCGGACGCGATATCATCGAAGGTCTGCGGGGCAGGCTCGTCATCTCCTGCCAGCCGGTTCCCGACGGCCCGTTCGACACCGTCGCATCGGTCGTCGCCTATGCGCACGCCGCCGAAGCCTCCGGGGCCGCCGGGCTGCGCATCGAGGGCGGCGCCAACGTGGCCGCGGTCGCGCAGGCGAGCCGGCTGCCGGTGATCGGCCTCGTCAAGCGCGACCTCGAAGACAGCGCGGTACGGATCACGCCGTTCCTGAGCGACGTCGTGGACCTTTGCGAGGCCGGCGCTGTCATCGTCGCCGTCGATGCGACGGACAGGCCGCGCCCGGTGCCGGTTGCCGCCCTGCTTGCCGAAATCAAGCGTCGCGGCCGGCTGGCGATGGCCGACATCTCGACCGAAGCCGAGGCTCGTGCCGCCCTTGCGGCGGGGGCCGACATTGTGGGAACCACCATGTCCGGCTATGCCGGCGACGCGCCGACGCCAAAGGAGCCGGACCTCGAGCTCGTGCGGCGCTGCGCCCGCCTGGGGGCGCCGGTGTTTGCGGAAGGACGCTACAACAGTCCGGAACTGGCGGCGGCGGCGATCCGGGCCGGCGCCGATGCCGTGGTCGTCGGATCGGCGATCACGCGTCCGGAACACATCGGCGACTGGTTCAGGCAGGCGGTGGAGGGGGCAGCGCGCGCCACGGCACCGGTGCTCGCCTTCGACATCGGCGGCACCAAGACGCTTGCCGCCCTGGTGCAGGGAGAAGCCGTCCTCGAACGTCGCGTCGTGCCGACACCGGCGGGCGTGGGCAGCGGAGACTGGATCGCCGCGGTCATCGATCTGGCCCGAGGCTGGGACGGCCGCTATGAGCGCGCCGCGGCGGCGGTGACCGGCCGCATCGACGGCAACGTCTGGTCGGCGCTCAATCCCGGTACGCTCGCGATACCGCAGGGGTTTTCGCTGGCCGATGCGCTCGGCGCCGCGCTCGGCACCCCCGTTCTGGCCGTCAACGATGCGCAGGCGGCTGCCTGGGGAGAGTATCGCTTCGGCGCAGGCAAGGGTCGTGACATGGCGTTCCTGACGGTCTCCAGCGGCATCGGTGGCGGCATCGTCCTCGGCGGCCGGCTGCTCCGTGGCGCGCGCGGTATTGCCGGCAGTCTCGGGCAGGTACCGATCGATACGGCAACCGGCCCCGTTCGTCTGGAAACGCTGGCATCCGGGTTCGGGATTGCCCAGGCCGCCGGGCGCCGTGGCCATGCCGGCGACGCCCGCGCTGTGTTTGCGGCCGCCCATACCGGCGAAGGCTGGGCGCGGGAGACCTTGCGCGAGGCGGCGGGCCGGCTCGCGGCCGCCATCGCCGGCCTGCAGGCCGTCGTGGACCCCGAATGTATCGTGATCGGCGGCGGCGTCGGCCTTGCCGAGGGCTTCCTCGACCTGCTGCGCGATGCACTCGCCGTTCATCCGGAAGCGGTCGTGCCCGTCCTTGCGGCCGCCGAGCTCGGCGCCGATGCCGGCATCATCGGCGTGGCCGACATGGCCACTGCGCCATGACGCGGGCCGGCCGTGACGCTTCCCAGACCTTGCCGACCGATGGAGAGGAGACGATGAATGCCTGGAGTGACCCTTGGAAAACGGCTGGCGGCCGGCGTTGCGGCCATCGCGCTATCGACCGGTGCCGCCATGGCCGCTGAGACCTGGCCGGACCTGCCCGTCGCCGTCAAGAACGGCGTCGCTGCGCGCGTCGGCGATGTGGCCTATGTCGGGCTCGGCTCGGCCGGAACCGATTTCTACGCACTCGACCTCGCCGATCCGGGGAAGGGCTGGGTGAAGCGCGCGGCCTTCACCGGGCCGGCGACGAACGGCGCGGCCGTGGCGGTCTCGGGCAAGACGATCCTGACCTTCAGCGGCAACGGCAAACCGGATGCCGCCGCCAGCTCGCCGATCATCTTCGACACAGCCTATGCCTACGACACCGAGGCGGACACCTGGTCGAAGCTGGATACGCGCACACCCGCCGGCCTCTCGGGCGCGAAGGCGTTGGCGCTCGACGGCGGGCGCATCGCCATCGTCGGCGGCTACAACAAGGACCTGTTCGACAAGTACCTGGCCGACGTGAGCGCCATCGACAAGGACAAGGATCCGGCAGGCTTCAAGACGCTCGTCGACGGCTACATGGGCATGCAGCCGAAGGACTATCGCTGGAACGACAAGGTGCTGGTCTACGACCCTGCCGGCAACAGTTGGGGCACGCTGGGCGACAATCCGTTCCTGCCCAACTGCGATCCCGCCGTGGTCGCCCAGGGCGGGGACCGGTTCATGGTGATCAGCGGCGAGATCAAGCCGGGCCTGCGCACGCCCGAAGTCAAGCTGGTGCAGGTCGAAGGGGCGGAGGCGTCCTGGGAGAAGCTCGCCGACCTGCCGGCCGTCTCCGCTTCCGAGCCGCAGGAAGGGGTGGCGGGCGCCTATGCCGGTGTTGCCGGCAACGACGTCCTCGTCGCCGGTGGCGCGAACTTCAAGGGCGCGCAGGCCAATGCGGCGGCGGGAAAGTGGTTCGCCCATGACGGGCTGACGAAAGGCTGGCGCGACGAGGTCTATGCCTTCGACGGCAGCGGCTGGCGGCCGGTGGGCAAGCTGCCGCGCGGACTGGCCTACGGCGCCTCGTTTGCCGTGCCCGGCGGCGTTCTCGTCGTCGGAGGCGAGGACGGCGAGGGCAAGCCGCGCACCGAAGTCTTCCTGCTCCGGTGGGACGGGCAGACACTGGCGGTCGAGAACTGAGGCGGTCGAGAACTGTACCGTTCGACCATGGCGGGAAGCCATCTTTCCGCCATGGGCTCGGCGTGTGACGGTCAGGGCTGCTCGCGGGTCCCGGGAGCGGCTTCGCGCTGGTCGGCGTCTTCCAGGTCCGTCTTGACGATATAGGTGTCTGCATGTTGCCGGGCGGCCTCGCGGAGGGCCTGGAGGCTCGGCAGGTCGTCGCCCTCGATCTCGCCTGCGCCCCGGTCGATCTCGCGGGCGGCCAGTTCACGCTCGGCCACCTCGCGTTCCGCCTGGGCCCAGTGCTCGAGCTCGCGGCCGAGCGGCCGGCCTTCGCGGTCCCAGATCTCGTAGGCGCGTTCGCGGATCTTCTGTTCGCGGTCTTGCATGACGATCCCTCCGGATTGGCTCAGGATTCGCCCGTGGGCGCTGCGCTATCGGACCATGAAGCCGATGACGAGCGCGTTGGCGATGTCGATGAAGAAAGCAGAGACGAGCGGCAGAATGATGAAGGCCGTGGGCGCGGGGCCGTGGGCCTTGGTGACGGCGGTCATGTTGGCGATCGCCGTCGGCGTGGCGCCGAGGCTGATGCCGCTGAAGCCGGCCGAGATGACGGCGGCCTGGTAGTCGCGGCCCATGGCCGGGAACACGATGAAGATCATGTAGAGCACGGCCACGATCGTCTGGATGCCGAGGACGATGACGAGCGCCGGCCCGAGGCCGCCGAGCGTCCAGAGCTGCATGCTCATCAGCGACATGGCGAGGAAGATGTTCAGCGACAGGTCGGAGACGAGCGCAAGCGAGCGCGATCGGGACGGCCAGAACATGTGCGGGAAGAGGCGGGGGATGGTGTTGGTCATGACGATGGCGACCAGCAGGCAGACGACGAAGAGCGGCAGCTTGATCCCCGTCTCCGCAACGATCTCGTCGAGCGCGAAGCCGATCAGGATCGCGACGTTGAGGACGAGCACCGTCCGCAGCAGGTTGACATGGTTGATGCTGCTTTCGCGTTCCGTTGCCGGCGCGTCGGGCAGGCCGATGCTCGGCGGCTCGGCCGGCTGACCGCTCAGATGATGGCGACTGATCAGGACGCGGGCGACCGGGCCGCCGACGAGGCTGGCGATGACGAGGCCGAGCGTCGCCGAGGCGATGCCGATCTCCAGGGCGTTGCCGAGGCCGAAGCGGGCGGCGATCAGCGGGGCCCAGGCGATCGTGGTGCCGTGGCCACCGATCAGCGAGACCGAGCCGAGCAGCGTGGCGATACCTTCCGGCAGCCCCATCAAGGTCGAGCTTCCGACCGCGATCAGGTTCTGCAGGAGAAGGTAGGTCAGGGTCAGCACCAGCAGGATGACGAGCGGCTTGCCGCCGGCCCTGAGATCGCTGAAGCGGGCGTTCAGGCCGATGCCGGTGAAGAAATAGAGGAGCAGCATGTCGCGGGCGGCGAGATCGAACGCAATCTCGGCACCGAAGAAGCGGTAGGCGGCAAGCGTCAGCAGTGCCGCCACCAGTCCGCCGGTTACGGCTTCGGGGATGTTCCAGCGCTTCAGCGGGGTCAGGATCCTGTTGAGGCTGGAACCGACGAAGAACACGATAATGGCGATGGTGAAGGTCACGAAACCCGGTATCTGGATCGTCGTCATCCGTCGGTCGTCTCCCGATGGCCGGCATCACATGACCGGCTTGCCTCGCACTCGCCAGAGTTACACCGGGACGGGTCTCAGGTCTAGGCGACGGTGAAGCGAAGGGCCGGTGCCGCCAAGCGATTGCGGTTCCTTCCGGCCTTGCGCTGCCGCTCGAGGCCGTAAGAGGTGGGAGCCGTCCTGTCCTTGAATTCGCGTTGCTTATCCGGAACATCGCCCGATACGGCCGGCTTGCGGGCTGTCACAGGATCGTTGCGACGGTGTGCGCCTTTTAGCTTAACCGCCGGTTAGGCCTGTCCGAAATCAGGGCACGGCCCGTACTGCCGCCGGTTGCATCCATCGGTGGAATCTTTCTATAAGCGAATGAGCGAATAAGCGGATAGGCGGAGTGCAACAATGAGCAAGTTCACGATCAAGGGTTTCAACAATGGCAAGGCGAGCTTCCGGGAGTTCGTGTCCCTGAAGCTTGAAACCTTGCTCGACTACGACGACGAGAAGGCGACCTCGACCACCCTGAAGTTCTTCGACGATTCCAAGAACTACATGACGTTCGGCGGCAAGGGTCTGAAGTACGAGTATGTCGACGGCTATGTGTATGGCGCCACCGCCGGGACGATCACGTCCTTCAAGGTCGTGTCCGACGGCGTCGCGCTCGTGGCAGCCACCGGCCTGAAGATTTCCGCCAAGGCCGTGTCGGCGGCCGTCGAAAGCGGCAGCACGGCGAAATTCATCGACGCCGTCCTGGCCGGGAACGACGTCATCAAGGCGACCGGACGTGGCGACGTCTTCTGGGGCGGCGCCGGCAACGACACGCTCTATGGCTACAACGGCAACGACAATATCTCCGGTGGTTCCGGTGCGGACAAGCTCTATGGCGGCAACGGCAACGATACGCTCAAGGGCGACGGCGGCAAGGACAAGCTTTACGGCGGGGCAGGGGCAGACAAGCTCTATGGCGGCTCCGGGGCCGACACGTTCGTGTTCACATCGACGAAGGACAGCACGGTCGGAGCCTCGGGGCGCGACAAGATCTACGATTTCAGCCGCTCCCAGGGCGACAAGATCGACCTGAAGGCGATCGACGCCAACAGCAAGGCCGGCGGAAACCAGGCGTTCAAGTTCATCGGCAACGACGATTTCCACGAGAAGGCGGGCGAGCTTCGCTTCCAGAAGAAGTCGGGCGATACCTATGTCTATGGCGACGTCAACGGCGACGGCAAGGCGGACTTCTCGATCGCCCTCGACCCCAGCATGTCGTTGACCAAGGGCGATTTCATTCTCTGAATGGACCGCGATCGACGGCGGGCGCGTGAGATTGCGCCCGCTGCCTCTCGCCCGGCCGGGCATCCGGCCTTCACAATGTCGTGACCTGCGTGCTGCGGCGGCACAAATTGCCGTATGATGCGTTTGCCTTTTCGAAAGGCAAGGTGACGCACATGAAGATGCTCGCAATCATTGGGCTTTCACTGGCGACGGCCGTTTCGGGCGTGCTGCCGGCGCAGGCGTTTCCCTCGTTTTCCGCTCCCCGGATAGACGCTTCCGATATCATTCAGGTCAGGGACAGGGGGCGCGGTTACGGCAACCGGCATTGGCGCGGTGGCGGCGATCGCTGGCGCAACGACGGCTACCGCTATGGCCGCCGCTACGGTTCCTATAACGGCCGCTATTACCGACCGTCCTACGGGCGCTATTATCGTCCCTATTACGGGGGCTACTATCGCCCGTACTACGGGGGCGGCTATTATCGCGGCTATGACGACTTCGGCGCGGCTCTCGGCGGTTTTGCCGCCGGAGCGATCATCGGGGGACTGGCCGCGCAACCGCGCTACTACGCGCCACGCTACTATGGCGGCAACGGTCATGTCAGCTGGTGCTACGCACGCTACCGCTCCTACCGGGCCTATGACAACACGTTCCAGCCCTATTACGGCCCGCGGCGGATCTGCGTCTCGCCCTACTGACGACGACCGGCGAGATGACGGGCAGGGCATTCGCCAGTGGTACGGCCCGCTTCAGCCATCGCATGAGAGAAATCACGCGACTCGTTGAAGTCGCGTGAGCAATCATGATCGGTCCTTGACGCAGATGGCCGCCGCAACGGGCGGGGATTAGGCCGCCGTGGCGCGGAAAGTGGTCCGGCCTAGCTCACATAGTTCCGCCAGCTGTGCTCGGGGCGGAAGCCCAGCATTTCCTTCGCCTTGCTGTTGGACAAAAGCGTCTCGAACTCGCCGAGTTCGCGCCTTAGCGGCACGCCGGGATAGAAACGGTCGAGGAGTTCGCGGGTCGGCAGGTCGGAGGAGGTGTCGTCGTTGACGGCATTGAAGACCTGGTAGCCCAGCCCGTCGGTCTCGATCGCGCGCGCGGTGATCTGGCCGAGGTCGCGCGCGTCGACGTAGCTCCAGGCGATGCGCTTGCGGAAGCCGGGATCGGCGAACCACTTCGGAAACAGTTCGTATTCGTTCGGTTCGATCACGTTGCCGATCCGCAGCGCGTAGATGTCGATGCCGCTCCTGAGCGCGAAGGCGCGGGCGGTCTTCTCGTTGACGACCTTGGAGAGCGCGTAGCTGTCCATCGGATCGACGTCGTAGTCCTCGTCCAGGGGGAAATAGGCGGGGTCGCGCGGTTCGTTGGCGAAGACGAGGCCGTAGGTCGTTTCGCTGGAGGCGATCACGACCTTGCGGATGCCGAGCTTCACGGCCGCCTCGATCACGTTGTAGGTGCCGAGCGCGTTGATGCGGAAAAGCTCGTTGTCGGGCGTGATCATGATGCGCGGGATCGCGGCGAAGTGCACGACGGCGTCGACGGGTTGTGGCCGCAGCGACGGGTCGAACTCGTGCAGGCCCATATAGCTCGACAGCGCGTTGAAGACCTGGCCGCTGTCGGTGATATCCGTGATCAGCGTGCGCACGCTCGGATTGTCGAGCGGTCGATTGTCGAGGTTCAGGACCTGGTAGCCCTTGTCGACGAGGTAGCGGACGACGTGCCGTCCCGCCTTGCCGCTTCCGCCGGTGAACATGACCCGCTTCGCCATCGACTTTCTCCGTCCCGTTTCCTGCGCCGGCTTCCGAGGCCGGCCATCTCCTCATGCGGCGCTGCCCGCGCCCGCCGCCACAGGAGAGCAAAATTGCGCCGAGGGCAAGCGGCAAGATCGGGGCGCCGCAGGCGCGACGCCCCGAAAGGGCGCTATTTCTGGATGCAGGTATCGGCCGTGTCCTTGGTGCATTCGTCGAGGCCGGTGAAGACCGGGTCCTCCACCGTCTTGCCCTCGATCAGGTCGATCATCACCGACGGCGCCTTGTAACCCATCTCGAACGGCCGCTGCCCGACCAGCGCCGTGACGAGACCCTCCTTGGCGATCGCCACTTCCTCGCCGATCGTGTCCGCCGCGCCGATGACGAACTCGTTGGCTGCGATCTTGTCGGCCATGGGCTTGAACAGGTCGCGATAGGGCTGCGGGGCGCCGAACAGCGGCCAGCCGCCCATGATGCCGAAGGCGTCCAGATCGGGGTTGGCGGCAAGGATGTCGGTCATCGCCTGCACGCCCTTGGCTCCGTCGTCATTGGTGAAGACCGGGCAACCGGCGACTTCCGTCCAACCGCCTTCGCCCTTCAGTTCGGCCAGCCCCTTCTGGCCGGTCAGCGCGTCGCGCATGCCCTGGGCCCGGCGCAGGATGTTGTCGGCGCCCGGATTGCCCTCGATCGTGCAGATCTTGCCGCCGTCCGGCTTGCCCTTCTTGATGTATTCGCCGATGCGGAAGCCCATCAGGTAGTTGTCGGTGCCGAGATAGGTCTTGCGGAGCGCGGAGTCCTCGGCGGCGAGGTCGGCGTCGAGCGTCATGACGGGGACGGTCGGGTTGGCAGTCTTGATCGTCTGGGCGATCAGCTTCGCGTTCGAAGGCGAGATCGCGATGGCAACGGTGCTGGCCTTGCCGAGCATGTCCTGGACGATCTGTGCTTCGCCCGCCTCGTCCGAGGTCGAGGCCGGTCCGGTGTAGAAGCACTCGTATTCGGAACTGGCGTTTTCGTTGTTCCACTTCTGGCAGCCCTGGTTGATCGCCTCGAAGAACGGGTTGTCGAGCCCCTTCACCACGATCACCAGCTGCTTCTTTTCCTGTGCCCCGGCCTGACTGGCTGCAAGCGCCAGCGCCGCGACTGCAAGCAACAATGCTTTCCTCATCTGTCTTCCTCCCGTTGAAACAGGCGGGTCTGACGTGCCCGCCGGGCGATCGATCCGGGTACCAGAGGATGCGAGGGTCGGTCTTCGAGCGCTCGTATCGCCGGGCCAGGTCAATGAGCATTTCGAGGTCTTGGCGCGGGCGCCGGCCCAGCGGGGCCTTCGCCTTGCAGTTGTCCATCCAGTCGAGACACTGGCGACTGGCTATGTCGAAAGGGCGTGCGAATGCGCACTTCGGCAATGCGGCGTATCGAGCAGGTCCGCGATGAAATGCCGCCCGACCTTGCCCACGGGGCCGGTCACAGGGATCGGCAGGTTCTCCTCCTGCCACAGCTAATCACCCGCCGGCTTCGGGCGTCAACTCGTATTTGTCATACTATAAAAATTTCGTGCCGGAGGCCGTTGCGCGACGTACGTCATTGACGGTTTTGCAGCCGTTTGCGTAAATATGCCGATCGCTTCCGGGGAGGAACGCAGGAGGCGAGATCGCCAGGCCGTCCGGGACGCGATGATCCGGCCAGTCGGCGAGCTCCAGTTTCCGGGAGGAAGTCCGCTGGTGGCCGCACTCGAGCTCACCAATATCTCCAAGCATTTCGGGGCCATCCAGGCCGTCAACGACGTGTCGTTTTCGCTTCAGGCGGGCGAGGTGCTCGGGCTGATGGGCGATAACGGCGCCGGCAAGTCGACGCTGGTGAAGATGATCGCCGGCAACTTCCGGCCGAGCAGCGGCACGATGGCGCTGGAGGGGCAGGAGATCGTGCTGCACAAGCCGCTGGACGCGCGCCGGCACGGCATCGAGATCGTCCACCAGGACCTAGCGCTCTGCGACAACCTGACGGCGGCGGCCAATGTCTTCCTCGGCCGCGAGCTGCGCCGCGGCATCGGCCCCCTCAGCGTTCTCGACTACCGCTCGATGTATCAGCATGCGGGCGCGCTGTTCCGCGAGCTGAAATCCGAAACGCGGCCGCGTGACGTGGTCCGGCAGATGTCCGGCGGGCAGCGCCAGGCGGTGGCGATCGCGCGGACCATGCTGTCGAAGGCCCGGATCGTGCTGATGGACGAGCCGACCGCGGCGATCTCCGTGCGCCAGGTGGCCGAAGTGCTGAACCACATCCGGCACCTGCGCGACCGGGGCATCGCGGTGATCCTGATCAGCCACCGCATGCCCGACGTCTTTTCGGTCGCCGATCGCGTCGTGGTGATGCGGCGGGGGCGGAAGGTGGCGGACAAGCCGATCGCCCGCAGTTCGCCGGAAGAGGTGACCGGGCTGATCACCGGCGCCATCGAAATGGTATGATGAACCGCTCGCCCGGGGCAGAAACCGGAGCAGGGACACGAGGTGGCGGATGGCTGTTACTCTAGACCAGACCATCGAGCAGAAGCAGAAGACCGTATGGGCGTCCATCCTCGGGCACCAGACCTTCTGGGTGCTGGTGGCCGTCATCCTCGCCTGCGTCTTCCTGTCCTTTGCGACCGACGCGTTTGCGACCTCGAAGAACCTCTACAACATCACCCGCAACGTCACCTTCGTCGCCATCATCGCGTTGGGCATGACGCTGGTCATCATCACCGGGGGCATCGACCTGTCGGTCGGCTCGGTGCTGTGCCTGTGCAGCATGATCCTGGCCGTGGTGATGAATGCGGGCTACAGCATCGAGGTCGGCATCGCCGCCTCGGTCGCAACGGCGCTCGCGATCGGGGCGTTCAACGGCGTGCTGATCGCCTATCTCGGCTTTCCGCCCTTCGTCGTCACGCTCGGCATGCTGTCGGTGGCGCGAAGTCTGGCGATGGTCGCCTCCAACAATACCGTGGTCTTCCAGTTCGGTCCCGACCACGACAAGCTGCTCGCGCTCGGCGGCGGCGCCTGGCTGTTCGGCATCGCCAATCCGGTGCTCTACATGATCGTGCTGGCGCTCCTGACAGGCTTCGTGCTGCGCTGGACGCGCTTCGGGCGCTATCTCTTCGCCATCGGCGGCAACGAGCACGCCGCCACGCTCACCGGCGTGCCGGTCAAGCGGATCAAGGTCGCGGTCTACATGATCTCGGCGCTGTCGGCGGGGATCGCCGGCATCATCCAGACCGGCTGGCTCGGTGCCGTCACCACCAATATCGGCGCGGGGATGGAGTTGCAGGTGATCGCCGCGGCGGTCATCGGCGGCGCCAACCTCGCCGGCGGGGCGGGAACGGCGCTCGGCGCGCTGGTCGGGGCGGCACTGATCGAGGTGATCCGCAATAGCCTCGGCCTGCTCGGCATCAACGCCTTCTGGCAGGGAACCTTCATCGGCGGGGCGACGATCCTGGCCGTCCTGTTCGACCGGATCCGCAATTTCCGGCAGAGCGAGTAGGCGAGGCGGGGCCTGCGCGGCATTCCGCAGTGCTACGGGCAGGCGGATGGGCCGCAGGTGCAGGCGTGCCGATGCGTCGGCGGGAACATCAGCCGGCGGGGTCCTTCAGGTAGCTGATCACGGCGTCGGCGATCATCCCCTTGTGGCGCGTCATCGTTTCCTTCTCCGAGAGGTCGCGCCGGAAGATCGTGCCGAAGGTGTAGCGGTTGGAGACGCGGAAGAAGCAGAAGGCGCTGATCAGCATGTGCACGTCGATCGGATCGGCCTTGCGGCGAAAGGCGCCGCTGGCGTGGCCCCGTTCGAGGATGCCGGCGATCGTCTCGATGACGGAGACGTTGAGGTCGCGGATCGCCTCGGACCGCAGCATGTGGGCTGCGTGGTGGATGTTCTCGATGCTAACCAGCCGGACGAAGTCCGGGTTCGCCTCGTCGTGCTCGAACGTGGTGGAGATCAGCGTCCTCAGCGCGTCCTCCGGCTCGAGGTCGGACAGGCGGAGGTCGGCCTCGAGCGTGCGGATCTTGCGGTAGGAGCGTTCGAGCACGGAAAGGTACAGGCCCTCCTTGCTTCCGAAGTAGTAGTAGATCATGCGCTTGGAGGTGCGGGTGCGCTCGGCGATGGCGTCCACCCGCGCTCCCGCCAGCCCGTGGGTCGCGAATTCCTCGGTGGCGACGATCAGGATGTCCTCGCGCGTCCTTTGCGGATCATTCTTCCTGCCGTTCGCCGATCGCGGAGCCATTTCGCCGTCTTCCTCCAAAGTTCTGTTCGGAAAGGCATTTTCGCCGTCCCGTTCCGCCGGACGAGACTCTCCTCCCGGTCCTTCCCCAATTTCTATTGAGCCTCACGTCTTGTTTCAAGACTTGCCGCTTGACTTCCTAACTAGTTCGTACATTTTTGACGAAGCGCATGAAAGCTTGGAGGAGTGGCCAGCGCGGGTGCATTCTCGGGACCGTCCCGGCCGCAGTGCCGTGAAGTCGCGAGGCGCCATACGCCTGGGGAGGATTAATGGCCAAGACAATCGATTTCTGCTTCTTCGTGTTGAAGGCGGCGATCGCACTCCTGCTCCTGACGATGGTGATCCTCGTCTTCGGCAATGTGGTGCTGCGCTACGCCTTCAACACCGGCATCACCTACTCCGAAGAACTCTCGCGCATGTGCTTCGTGTGGCTGACCTTCCTGGGCGCCGTCGTCGCGATGCGCGAGCATGCCCATCTCGGCATGGATGCGCTGCTTACGCGGCTGCCGCCGGCGGGTGCCCGGCTCGCAGCACTCGTCGGTCAGGCGCTGGTGCTGTGGGCCACATGGCTGATGATCAGCGGAAGCTGGACGCAGACGCTGATCAACTGGCACGTCTCCGCGCCCGCCACCGGCATCTCCATGGGCCTCTTCTACGGGGCCGGCCTCGCCTTCGGCATTCCGGCCGCCCTGATCGTGCTCTGGGACATGTTTGCGATCCTCACCGGGCGGCTGGACGTCCGGGCCGGCGGGATGGTCCAGGAGAGCGAGGACGAGGCGGGGCACGTCGCCCATGCCACGCCCGAACTCTCCAATCCCGCGATGAAGCACTGAGGGCGGCGCGATGACGGTCACGATCTTTCTTGGCGCCCTGCTTGGTCCCATGGCGCTCGGCGTTCCGATCGCCTTCGCCCTGATCATCAGCGGCGTCGCGCTGATGATGTATCTCGGCCTGTTCGACGCGCAGATCGTCGCGCAGAACGTGCTGAACGGCGCGGACAGCTTTCCGCTGATGGCGGTGCCGTTCTTCATGCTGGCAGGCGAGGTGATGAATGTCGGCGGCCTGTCGCGCCGCATCGTCAACCTGGCGATGGTCATGGTCGGCCATATCCGCGGCGGGCTAGGCTTCGTCGCGATTTTCGCCGCCTGCGTCATGGCAAGCCTTTCCGGCTCGGCCGTGGCCGACGCGGCCGCGCTTGGGGCGCTGCTGCTGCCGATGATGATGAAATCCGGCCACGATCCGGCACGGGCTGGCGGCCTGCTGGCGTCCGCCTCGATCATCGCGCCGATCATTCCGCCGTCGATCGGCTTCATCCTCTACGGCGTGGTCGGCGGCGTCTCGATCACCAAGCTCTTCCTCGCCGGCATCTTTCCGGGGCTTCTGATCGCGGCGGCGCTCTGCGTCACCTGGCTGATCGTGTCGCGCAAGGATCAGTTCCAGCTACCGCCGCGGCAGGGTGCCGCGGTCCGCTGGAAGGCCTTCGTGGAAAGCATCTGGGCTCTGATACTGCCGCTGATCATCATCGTCGGACTCAAGTTCGGCGTCTTCACGCCGACCGAGGCCGGCGTCGTGGCCGCCGTCTACTCGCTGTTCGTGTCGATGGTGATCTACCGCGAATTGCCGCCGTCGAAGCTCTTCGAGGTGTTCGTGTCTGCCGCCAAGATCACCGCGGTCGTGATGTTCCTGGTCGCCTGCGCGGCGGTATCGGCCTGGCTGATCACGGTTGCGGACGTTCCCGGCGAACTGGCCAGGCTGCTCGAGCCGCTGATGGACAACCAGACGCTGCTTCTCATTGCGATCATGGTGCTGGTGGTGGCCGTCGGGACCGCGATGGACATGACGCCGACCATCCTGATCATGACGCCGGTCCTGATGCCGATCATCAAGCAGGCGGGCATCGATCCGGTCTATTTCGGCGTTATCTTCATCATCAACAATTCGATCGGGCTGATCACGCCGCCGGTGGGCACGGTGCTCAACGTCGTCTGCGGCGTGTCGAAGCTGAAGATGGAACAGCTGATGAAGGGCGTCATGCCGTTCCTGATCGCCGAACTCATCGTCCTTTTCCTGCTCGTCCTGTTCCCGCAGCTGGTGACCGTGCCGGCTGCCTGGTTCGGGCGCTAGGGACTGGTCGCGTCCGCATCTGGCGGACATTCAACCGGCACCAGCGGGGCGCTGGGCCATACTTGGGAGGAAAGCATGTTCAACAGGTTGATGAAAGTCGCGCTCGGCGTTGCCTTGCCGATCGCGATCCTGGCCGGTTCGCCGGCTGCGGCCGAGATTCGCGAGCACCAGCTGAAGTTCGCCTCAGCCAACAACAAGGGCCATCCGCAGGTCACCGGCATGGAGAAGTTCGCCGAGCTGGTCGCCGAAAAGAGCGGCGGCAAGATCGAGGTGAAGCTGTTTCCGGGCGGCGTGCTCGGCGGCGACGTGCAGACGGTCTCGGCCCTGCAGGGCGGCGTGATCGAGATGACGGTGCTCAACGCCGGCATCCTCGCCAGCAACGTCAAGCAGTTCGGCGCGGTCGACCTGCCGTTCCTGTTCGGCAGCGGCGAGGAGGCCGACAAGATCATGGACGGCGCCTTCGGTACGGGCCTGATGGAGCTTCTGCCCGATACCGGGCTGGTCGGGCTCGGCTACTGGGAGCTCGGCTTCCGCAACCTGACCAACAACCGCCATGCGGTGACGAAGCTGGAGGATATCCAGGGCCTGAAGATCCGCACGATCCAGTCGCCGATCCCGATCGAACTGTTCAACGCGCTCGGCGCCAATGCCGTACCGCTGCCCTATACCGAACTCTACACCGCGCTCGAGACCGGAACGGTGGACGGCCAGGAGAACCCGGCCGCCAACATCATCAATGCCAAGTTCTACGAGGTGCAGAAGTACATGACGGTGACGCGGCACCAGTACAATCCGCAGATCGTGCTCGTCAGCAAGAAGTTCTGGGACGGCCTCAACGACGAGGAGAAGGCCGTCTTCCAGGCTGCCGCGAACGAGGCGCGCGACTACCAGCGCCAGGTCTCGCGCGAGTTCGACGCCAAGGCCATCGCCGACATCAGGGCGACGGGCATGCAGGTGGACGAGCTTTCGCCGGAGGAGACGCAGAAGCTGCGTGACGCGGTCAAGCCGCTGATCGACAAGTTCAGCGCCGAGATCGGTCCGGAGACCGTCGCGGCACTGTTCAAGGAACTGGAAACCGTTCGCGGCAACTGAGGCCGCTGCCGGCCCGCAGGCGGACCGCGGGCCGGCTCTTTTGCGATGAAGGCAGCCAGATGGCCGAGACACTGCTGAAACCGTTCAGGGCCGGCCTGATAGGCGCCGGTATCCAGGCGTCGCTGACGCCGGCGATGCATATGCGGGAAGGCTCCGCGCAGGGGCTCGCCTACGAATACGAACTGATCGATCTGAACGAGATCGGCGCTTCGGCCGACGACCTGCCGCAGCTTCTGGCCGATGCCGAGGCCCGGGGGCTCGGCGGCCTCAACATAACCCATCCCTGCAAGCAGGCGGTCATCCCCTATCTCGACGAGCTTTCGGGCGAGGCGCGGGACCTGCGTGCGGTCAATACCGTCGTCCTGAAGAACGGGCGACGCTACGGCCACAACACCGACTGGTGGGGCTTTGCCGAGAGTTTCCGCCGCGGCCTGCCCGGCGCCGACCTCGGCGCGGTCGTGCAACTGGGCGCAGGCGGTGCGGGTGTCGCGACCGCCTATGCCATTCTTTCCATGGGCGCGCGTTCGCTTTTCGTGTTCGATCGCGAGCGGGAGCGGGCCGAAGAGCTCGCTTTCGGCATGGCCGCGATCTTCCCCGAGGCTCGGATCGAGACCGGCACCGACCTCGAAGCGGCGATGGGATCCGCCTCCGGACTGGTGCACGCCACGCCGACCGGCATGGCGAAATATCCCGGCCTGCCGCTGGAGGCTTCCCTGCTCGAGCCACGTCACTGGGTCGCCGAGATCGTCTATTTTCCGCTGGAGACGGCGCTGTTGAAGGCAGCGCGGCTGCGCGGTTGCCGGGCGCTCGACGGCGGCGGCATGGCAGTGTTCCAGGCGGTGGGGGCGTTTCGCCTGTTCACCGGGCTCGAACCCAGCGCGGAGCGGATGCTGGCGCATTTTCGCGCGATGACAGCCTGACGGGCTTCCCGGTCAGCCCTGCCGGCCGGCGATGCCATGATACAGCCTGGCGATGCGCCGGCGGAAGACGAGGCCGAGGGCCAGCAGCAGCGCACAGGGGACGATCACTGCTGCCACCAGATGGTGCGGCAGCGGCAGTCGCCCGAACAGCTCCTCCACGCCCTGGCCGAAGAAATAGCCGATCGCCGTGAACAGCGGTCCCCAGACGGCCGCGGCGACGGCATTCAGGAGCATGAACTTCGCCGTCGGGATCTGCGTCGTGCCGATCGCGATCGGGCTGATCGTGCGCAGGCCGTAGATGAAGCGGAAGGCGAAGACGAAGCCGGTCGGGTGGCGCTCCAAAAGGTGCTGGACAGAGGCTACGGCCGGCTTTGCCAGCATCCTGCCGACGAACCGGTTGGACCGCATGTGGCGGCCGGCGAAGAAGAATATCTGGTCGGCGAGGAAGGAGCCGAGCGTGGCCGCCACCGCGACCGACCAGAACGGCAGCAGAGCACGGTGCGCCAGGACGCCGCCGAGGATGACCGCCGTCTCGCCTTCCAGTCCGGCGCCGAGAAAGACGGCCAGCGCACCGTATCGTTCGATCAGGACTTCGATGGACAATTTCCGGTTCTCCGCGGGAGGATCAGGTGCGGCAGCATACCCATCGCACGGTCATCCTTCGGCGACCAGGAGCAGATAGGTGACGAAGAGCATCAGGTGCACGAAACCCTGCATCACGTTGGTCCGCCCGCTGGCGAAGGTGATCATGCTGACGGCGAGGGTGAGCACCAGCATGACCGTCTCTGCGCGGCCGAGGCCGAGCACGATGGAATGACCGCTGAGATGGCTGATCGCGAGCATGGCGGGCACCGTCAGCCCGATCGTGGAGAGCACCGAGCCCAGAAAGATGTTGACCGAGCGCTGCAGATGGTCGGCGACCGCCGCGCGCACGGCGCTGATGGCCTCGGGCGTGGCGACGAGGACGGCCATGACGACGCCGCCGAGCGCCACCGGCGCGCGCAGGGTCTCGATGACGTAGTCGATCGGTCTTGCCAGGTGATCGACCAGATAGACGACCGGCACCATGTAGGCGAAGAGAAGTGCCGCGTGCCGGATCAGCGGCTGACCGGAGGACCGGTGCGCGGGGGCAGGCCCGGGGGCAGATGCGGGGCCGGCGGCGTGCGACTGGCGGCCGTTGGTGAAGAAGAGCTTGTGCCGGCCTGTCTGCAGCACGAGGAAGGCGACGTAGAGGGCGATCGACATGACGACGAGGACGGCCTGGTGTGCGCTGGAGATCGCAGGGCCCGACGGCGACGGCTCGTATTCCGGCAGGATCAGGCTCAAGGTCGCCAGCGGCACGATCAGGCCGAGATAGGCATTGGCGCCCTGCAGGTTGTGGCGCTGTTGCGGCCGGCGCCAGGCGCCCAGGAGCAGCGACAGGCCGACCATGCCGTTGAGGATGATCATGACGACGGCAAAGAGCGTGTCGCGCACAAGCGTCGGGTTGTTGTCGCCGTGGAACATCACGGCGGAGATGGCGACGACCTCGATCGCGGTGATCGTCAGCGTCAGGATGAGCGTGCCATAGGGCTCGCCCAGGCGTTCGGCCAGTTCGTCGGCATGCCGGACGACCGAGAGTGCGGCCGTGAGGATGACGCCGAAGAGCCAGGCGAAGAGCACCGCCAGCAGGACCGGGTTGGCCAGGCCGGAGGAGAGGCGGTCACCATAGGCGGCGAAGGCCAGCGTGGTCAGTGCCGCGACGGGCAGGGCGCGTTCCCTGCGGAAAAGGCCGGCCATGCCTGCCCGCTCCTTGCGGACGGCGGCGTCGACCGGGTCCATGGTGTCGGGATCGCTCATGATGAGCAGCCGGTCCTTCGTGACAGGGTTGCCGTGACTGGGATTTGCGCGCCATTCTGCTGAGGCCGTCCGGCGCGGTCAACCTCCGCCTGCGCCGCGTCACGCCCGCTCCGGCCGGTCGACCTTCGCGGCGCGATTGCCCCTCCAAAGGGATACACGGTGAAGGGGTGGTCCGCCAGCGGCGAGTATGGTAATTTTCCGATCTCATCGGGCTTTGGGGGAAGCTTATGCGGCGTGCAGGGGCAGGACTGATCGCGATCGCAGCCGCAGTGGGTCTTGCGATCTCGGTCTACAACTACCTCATGCCGGTCAGCCTTCTGGAGCCGGACAGCAGCGTCACGGGAACGGCCGGCGCGCTTCTGGTCGTGGCCTCCTCGGCGATCATCCTCGTTGCCGCGCTCGTGCTGGCAGCCGGGTCCGGCGGGCGGGGGCTGAGGGGTTTTCTCATCTTCGGCTGTCTCGTCGGCGTGCTCGGTACCGGCTTTGCCGCCTATCTCCTCGACACCCTGCCGCTCCTGATCGCGATGGCGGTCTGCCTGATCGGCTGGCTGGCGATGTTCGCAATGCGCAGAAATCCCTATTCCGCCTGATTTCCCGAAGCTCCAGCCCGGTGCCGTGCATGAGACAGCTTCTACGCCAGATCGCTTTGTCGGCCGTCCTCGTCGCCTGTGCCGGAGGTGCGGCGCGAGCGCAGGACGCCACATGGTCCACCTTCAACGGCGACCTGGCGGCGCAGAAATATTCGCCGCTGACGCAGATCACTCCGAAGAACGTCGGCGATCTCAGGGTCGCCTGGGAGGTCCATACCGGCGACGTCTCCTCCGGCGGGCCGCCGCCCGGCGGGTTTCACATCCGCCCCGACAGTGCGGCGGCCGGCGCCGCCACGCCGCCGACGGTGTGGTCGGCCACGCCGCTCTTCGTCAACGACACGCTCTACCTCGGCACGCCGTTCTACCGCATCTTCGCGCTCGAGCCGGACACGGGCCGGGTGAAATGGACCTATGAGAGCAAGGCGGTGCTGGAGGCGCTGACGCAGCCCGACCTGAAGAACCGCGGCGTCGCCTACTGGCAGGCGGCGTCGCCGGTCGCCGACCAGCCGTGCCAGAAGCGCGTCTACATCGGCACGATGGACGCCAAGCTGCATGCGGTCGACGCCGACACCGGCAAGGCCTGCGCCGATTTCGGCAATGGCGGCATCGTCGATATCGACCAGTGGAACGTCGAGAACGCCAGGTGGCCGCTGTCGATCCTGCAGCCGCCGACGGTCCATGGCGATCTTCTGTTCGTCGGCTGGGCCGGCAAGGACTGGGCCGAGGCACAGGCGCCGCCCGGCACCGTCTTTGCGCTCGATGCCCGCACCGGCGCCCTGCGCTGGACGTTCCATGCGCTGGCCCCTGCGGCAGCGGCGCAGAGCGGCACCGGAAACGTCTGGGCGAGCATGTCTGTCGATACCGAGCGGGGGCTGCTCTACCTGCCGGTCAGTTCACCGAGCCCCAATTTCTTCGGCGGCAACCGGCTGGAGCCGGTTCCGCTCGCGACCTCGGTGACGGCGCTGCGGGCGGAGACGGGCGAAGTGGTCTGGAGCCGCCAGCTCGTCCATCACGATCTCTGGGACCTCGACACGAATTCCGCGCCGACGCTCGTCGACATCCAGAAGGACGAGCAGACGATTCCGGCGCTGGTGCAGACCTCCAAGCAGGGCTTCCTCTACGTGCTGAACCGGGAGACCGGAGAGCCTGTCTATCCGATCGAGGAGCGGCCGGTGCCGGCATCGACCATCCCCGGCGAGAAGGCCGCTCCGACCCAGCCCTATGTCGCGCTGCCCGAGGCGGTGGTGGCGGATACCTGGCCGGGTGTCTCCACGCTCGCGGATGCGGTCAGCTTCGGCTATTGCAGCCGGACGGCGGCACGGCTGCGCGACGAGGGGCGGTTCACGCCGCCGAGCCTCGAAGGCTCGCTCGTCTATCCCGGCACGATCGGCGGCGTCGAATGGGGCGGCGGGGCGGTCGATCCGAGAAGCGGCATCTTCGTGGTGAACTATTCGAGCGCCGTCCAGATCTACAAGCTGATCCCGCGCTCGGACTACGACGCCGCGGCCAAGGCGGGTTCGGAGACCGGCGGCTTCTTTCCGATGAGCGGCGCGCCCTACGGCATCCAGCTGCTGACCTTCCTCAACCCGCTCGGCATGCCCTGCTGGAAGCCGCCCTATGGCTCGATCGCGGCCTATGACCTGAAGACCGGCGCCCAGCTCTGGGACGTCCCCTTCGGCCAGGTGCAGCGCTTCGGCTTCTACATGCCCGAATCCTGGGGCTCGATCACCATCGGCGGACCCGTCATCACCGCCAGCGGGCTGGTCTTCATCGGCGCCTCGATGGATTCGCGCGTCCGGGCGCTCGACATCAGGACCGGCAAGGTGCTCTGGAAGGCGCTGGTGGACGCGCCGGCCGTCGCCCTGCCGGCGGTCTACGCATACAAGGGCAAGCAATATGTGGTCTGGGCGGCGGGCGGAAACTCGATCCTGACGCCGAAGGTCAGCGACCAGATCGTCGCCTTCAGCCTGCCCGACTGATCACGCCGACAGCCGGTCGACGATCATGTCGGCGATCGGGATGGCGGAGGTCGCGGCCGGCGAGGGGGCGTTGCAGACGTGCAGCATGCGGTCGGTGCCGGCAAACAGGAAGTCGTGCACCAGCGTGCCGTCGCGCCTGACCGCCTGCGCGCGGATGCCGGCGGCATGGGGAAGCAGGTCGGAGAGCGACAGGCCGGGGCAGTATTTTCGGCATTCCTCCAGGTATCCGCGCTTCCACAGCGAGTTACGCAGCTCCGACAGGGCCGATTTCCGGTTCTTCAGCACGGTCTTCCAGAAGCCCGGAAAGGCGACGTAGTCGGCGACGTCCTTCGGGGCGAGCGACAGGCGCGGGTAGCCTTCGCGGGCAAAGCCGATGACGGCGTTCGGGCCGACGGTGACGCTGCCGTCGATCATCCGCGTCAGATGGATCCCGAGGAAGGGCAGGTCGGGATCGGGGATCGGATAGATCAGGTGGCGAACAATGCCGTTCTTTTCGGCCGGCAGCCGGTAGTATTCGCCGCGGAAGGGGACGATGCGGTGGTCGATCGGCAGGCCGGCGAGCATTGCCAGCCGATCCGACTGGAGGCCGGCGCAGACGACGAGCTTTCGCGCTTGCCAGCTCGATCCCTCCGAAGCGATGGTGACGGCGTCGACGGCCTCGGAGATGGCGGTGACGCGCGTGGAAAGGCGCAACTCGCCGCCGAGTGCCGCAATGACGCGGCCCATCGCGCGGCAGACCTCGCCGTAGCCGACGATCCCGGTCGAGGGCACGAGCAGCGCACCGAGCCCGGTGATGGCCGGTTCGCGCTCGCGCAGTTCGCCCTGGCCGACCTGTCTCACCTCGATCGCATTCGATTTCGAGCGCTCGAACAGCGCCTCCATCCGCTTGACTTCCAGGGGGCTGGTGGCGACCAGCAGCTTGCCGCAGACGTCGAAGGGGATGCCGTGCTCGCTGCAGAACGCCTTCGTTGCCTCGGCGCCCTTGCGGCAGAGCTCGGCCTTGAGGCTTCCGGGCGGATAATAGATGCCGGCATGGATCACGCCGCTGTTGTGGCCGGTCTGGTGCCGGCCGAGGCTGTCCTCCTTCTCCAGAAGAATAAGGCTCGCGCCCGGATGCCGCTGCAGGAGCCGCATCGCCGTTGCCAGGCCGACGATGCCGCCGCCGATGACGCAGTAGTCGTATTGCATGTGCTGCCAGTTCCTCCGGTCCGCCTTGACGGCAGCATATCCGAAACGCGGCCGCATGCGAGAGCCGCCCTTCGGCGGATGCCGACAGACCGGATCAGGCGTTGGGGCGGGTGAGGATGAAGAGGACCGGGAGCGCCATGAAGGCGGCGACGATCGCAGCCGTCGAACCGGCGGGGGCGCGGGCATAGAGGAACACGGCGAAGCTGGCCGCGATCATGGCCACCGCCATCGCCTTGGCGCGCGGAGCGATCGCGCCGTTCTCCCGCCAGCGGCGGATGGGGTCGCCGAAGACGCGATGGTCCAGGAGCCAGGTCTCGAATCGCGGCGAGGAGCGGGCGAAGAGACCGGCGGCCACCAGCAGGAAGGGCGTGGTCGGCAGCAGCGGCAGGAAGATGCCGACGACGCCGACTGCGACCATGAGCCAGCCGAGGCAGAGGCAGAGGATGCGCAGGGGTTGTTTCATCGGGTTTCCGCGGGGCTGGGTCGGTGACTGATCGGCGGCGTTGATACCACGGTTGCGGCAAAGCCGACAGTTGCAGGAAAGCCGCATCCCGGGACGGTTTCGCGACCGTGCACGGAAAACGTGTGGGTTGACAAGGGGATGGGTTCCCAAGTCGCCGGCCAGTGACTAGTCTGTCGCCGCAACGGGAAAACATGTTCGTGTCGTGCAGGAGGGTGTCGCATGCGAGTTCCGGGAATTGCCACGAGCATCGCTTTCCTCAGTCTTTCCTGCATGGCGCTGTCTGTTGCCCAGGCGCAGGCGCCCGCCGGGGCACCGGCGCCGGCTGTCGTCGTCGCGCCGGCCAAGATCATGGACCTGCGTGAGAGCGTCGATCTCACCGGACGGCTGGTGGCGATCCAGAAGGTCGACATCAGGGCCCGGGTTTCCGGGTTTCTCGAGAAGCGGAACTTCACCGAAGGGCAGAAGGTGACGGCCGGAACCGTTCTCTACGAGGTGGAGGACGGCTCCTACCAGGCGGCGGTGCAGGAGATCGATGGCCAGATTCAGGCCGCCGAGGCGCAACGCGACCTGGCGGTGATCGAGTTCAACCGCTCCAACCGGCTGCTGGCCAGCAATACGGTGCCGCAGTCGCAGGTCGACATCGCCAATGCGCAGGTGAAGAAGACCGAGGCGGACCTCGTCCGGCTCAGCGGCAGCAGGGAGCAGGCGGCGCTGAACCTCTCCTATACGAAGATCACGGCACCCTTCGACGGCGTGGTGGGGCTTTCGACGGTGGATGTCGGCGCGCTGGTCGGGCCGGAGGCCGGCGCGCTCACGACGCTGACGCGTCTCGACCCGATCTATGCCGAATTCTCGGTCGCGACCGCGCTCTACATGACCTATCGCGAGCAGGTGCGCGCCGGCCAGATCAGCGCCGGCGCCAATGTTCGCATCGTCCTGCCGAACGGCACCGAATACCCCGAAAAGGGGACGATCGATTTCGTTTCCAGCAATGTCTCGCAAGGCACGGATACCGTGACGGTGCGGGCCGAATTCGCCAACTCCGACGGTCTCCTGCTCGACGGCACGCTGGTGCGCGTCGAGCTGGAGCAGTCCAACGAGCAGGACGTCCTCGTGGTCCCGCAGCAGGCGGTGCAGCGCGACCAGCAGGGCGCCTTCGTGATGCTGGTCGGCGCCGATTCCAAGGTCGAGCTCCGGCGGATCGACATTGCGCGGTCCTCGCGGGGGCAGTCGGTCGTGGCCTCCGGGCTGAAGGAAGGAGACAGGGTCATCACCGACGGCATCGGCAAGGTCCGGCCGGGAATGGTGGTGGATGCGGCTCCGGCTCCGGCAGCGGGTGGCTGAGCGATGATCTCTGAAATCTTCATCGATCGCCCGCGCTTCGCCGCGGTCATTTCCATCGTCCTGACGCTCGCCGGCCTGATCGCGATGACGCAGCTGCCGGTGGCGCAGTTCCCCGACATCGTTCCGCCGCAGGTCAGCGTCACGGCGAGCTATTCGGGTGCCGGCGCCGACGTCGTCGAGGCGACGGTGGCCCAGCCGATCGAGAGCAAGGTCGTCGGCGTCGACGACATGATCTACATGAAATCCACCAGCGGCGCGGACGGGTCCTACAACCTCACCGTCACCTTCGCCGTCGGCACCGATCCCGACATCGCCACCGTCAACGTGCAGAACCGGGTGTCGCTGGCAGAGGCCGGCCTGCCTTCGGAAGTGCAGCAGTCCGGCGTCAGCGTGCGCAAGAAATCCTCGGCGCTGATGCAGGTGATCACGATCTACGGCGAGGAGGGGAAGGACTTCGACAACCTCTTCCTGTCGAACTACGCGACCATCAACGTGCTCGACACGATCAAGCGCGTTCCCGGCGTCGGCGACGCGTCGCTGTTCGGTGCCGAGGACTATTCGATGCGGATCGTCCTCAACGTCGACCGCCTGACGAGCCTGAAGCTGACGCCAACGGACGTCATCGCGGCGCTCAGGGCGCAGAACGTCCAGGCCGCGATCGGCCGCATCGGCGCCCAGCCGATGACCGACGACCCGCTGTTCCAGCTGAACCTGCAGACCCAGGGGCGCCTGACCGATCCGTCGCAGTTCATGGACATCGTGCTGCGCGCCGAGGCGGACGGTTCGTTCGTGCGCGTGCGCGACGTGGCCGATGTGCAGCTCGGTGCGGCGAGCGCCGATTCGAGCGCGCGCTTCAATGGCCGGCCGGTGGCGATGATCGGCACCTACCAGGCGCCCGGCGCCAATGCGCTGGCGGCCGCGCGCGGCGTCAACGAGGCGATGGAGCGGCTGTCGCACAATTTTCCGGAGGGGCTGACCTATTCGGTGTCCTACGACACCGGCCAGTTCGTCGAGGCGAGCGTCGAAAACGTCGAGCACACGCTGATCGAGGCCTTCGTGCTCGTCATCATCGTCGTGTTCCTGTTCCTCGGCAGCTGGCGGGCGGCGCTGATCCCGCTGATCGCCGTTCCGGTCGCCCTGATCGGCACCTTCGCCGTCATCCTGGCGCTCGGCTTTTCGCTCAACACCGTCTCGCTGCTGGCGCTGGTGCTGGCGATCGGCATCGTCGTCGACGATGCGATCGTGGTCGTGGAGAACGTCGAGCGGGTAATGGAGGAGAACCCCGGCATGGGGGCGGCGGAGGCGGCCCGGCTCGCCATGGGCGAGATCACCGGCGCGATCGTCGCCATCACGCTGGTGCTGCTCTCGGTCTTCGTTCCCGTCGCCTTCATCCCCGGCCTCAGCGGGCAGCTGTTCCAGCAGTTCGCCGTCGCCGTCTCGGTGTCGATGGTGCTGTCGGCGATCAACGCCCTGACATTGAGCCCGGCGCTCTGCGCCATCCTGCTCAAGCCGCACCACGGGCCGAAGCGCGGCATCCTCGGCTATATCTCGCGCGGCATCGACAAGGGCCGGGACGGCTATGCCTTCGTCGCCGGCCATGTGGCCCGGCGGGTCGTCATCGGACTGGTGCTTCTGGCGGTCGCCGCGGCGTCTGCCGGCTGGCTGTTCCGGGTCGTGCCGACCGGCTTCCTGCCGGCCGAGGACCAGGGCGCCTATTTCACCGAGATCCGGCTCCCGGAAGGGGCGTCCTTCAACCGCACGGATGCGGTGGTCAAGCGGGTCGAGGGGATGCTGTCGGAGATCGAAGGCGTCGCCGACGTCATCACGGTCACCGGCTACAGCTTCCTCGACGGGCTCGCCAAGTCCAACAGCGGCTTCGCCGTCGTCACCATGAAGCCGTTTGCCGAGCGGACCTCGGCTGCGGCCTCGGTCGATGCGGCAGTGAAGACGACCATGATGAAGGGATCGACGATCCGCGAGGCGCAGATCTTCGCCTTCAACCTGCCGCCGATCATGGGGCTCGGCACCGGATCCGGCTTCGAATACCAGCTTCTCGACCTGCAGGGGCGGCCGCCGGCCGAGCTTGCCGCGACGGCGGGCGGGCTGATCATCGCCGCCAACCAGAACCCGCTCCTGGGGCCGACCTTCACCACCTATTCGGCGACGACGCCGCAGCTCTACCTCAACCTCGACCGCGACCGGCTGCAGGCGCTCGGCGTCTCGGTCAGCGACCTGTTCGCCACGCTGCAGGGCACGCTCGGATCCTACTACATCAACGACTTCAATCTCTACGGCCGCAGCTGGCGGGTGACGATGCAGGCCTCGCAGGCCGACCGGCGCTCGGTCAACGACATCAACCGCCTGCATGTGCGCAATGCCTCCGGCGATATGGTGCCGGTGGCCTCGGTCGCCAGCGTCGACTACATCGTCGGCCCGCAGTCGATCGTGCGCTACAACAACTACCGCTCGATCACGCTGAACGGCCAGCCGGCGCCGGGCGTTTCCTCCGGGCAGGCGATCGCCGCGATGGAGGCCATTTCGGCTGCGACGCTGCCGGCAGGCTACAGCTTCGAGTGGACCGGCACGGCGCTGCAGGAACTGGAAGCGGCCGGCAAGACGCCGGTGATCCTGGCCCTCGCCGTGCTCTTCGCCTACCTCTTCCTGGTGGCGCTCTACGAGAGCTGGACGATCCCGGTGCCGGTGCTGCTGTCGGTCGTCGTCGGCGTCGTCGGCGCGCTGGTTTCGATCCTCGTGACGGGGCTGTCCTTCGACATCTACGCGCAGATCGGCCTCGTCGTCCTCATCGCGCTCGCCTCGAAGAACGCGATCCTGATCGTCGAATTCGCGAAGTTCCGGCGGGAGAAGGGCGAGACCATCGTCGATGCGGCGATCGACGGCGCGCGCGCCCGCTTCCGCGCAGTGATGATGACGAGCTTCGCCTTCATCGTCGGGCTGATTCCGCTGGTGACGGCAACGGGGGCGGGCATGCTCAGCCGCCGGGCCGTCGGTACCGGTGTTGCCGGCGGCATGCTGGCCGCCTCGCTGGTCGGCATCTTCCTGATCCCCGCCCTCTACGTCACCTTCCAGTGGCTACGCGAGCGCGCCCACCGCTTCGCCGGCATCGGCAGCGCGCGGGCTCAGGCGGCCGAGACGAGGGAACACCCGACGCCGCCCGATGGCGAACAGGCAGCACAGTAGCGGCTGCGCCCGCTTCGATCCGGGCGGTCAGGTGGAGGGAGAGACCGTGCGGCGATCATCCTGTCGGCGCCGGTCGTGGTGCCGTCTCCAAGGTGCTACCGGCTGCAAAGCGTCCTGACGTTCAGCAGTCCCCAGCCATAGATGGCGTCCTTGCCCGGCGTGCCGATGTCCTCGGCCGAATTCGCAAGCTCCGCCTCGAGCTCGGGCAGCGTCAGCTCCGGTCTGGCTGCGAGCAGGACGGCGGCTGCGGCGGTCACGAAAGGTGCTGCGAAGGAGGTCCCGCTCTTCTGGCGCACCCCGGACACCGATGCCGCCGTCCAGACGCCGACCCCCGGCGCCGCGATGTCGATATGCTCGCCGCGAACGGCGCGGCGGTAGGGCTTTCGCGCACTGTCGACGGCGGTCACGGCAATGACGCCCGGATAGGCGGCCGGATAGACCGGCTTGGCGTTCGGCCCCTTGTTTCCGGCGGCCGCCACCAGGATCGCGTCCTTTTCGATCGCGGCCTGCACCGCCTTTTCCAGAAGCAGGTTGGGCGGTCCCGACAGGCTGAGGTTGACGACCCTGACGTCGCGGGCGAGCAGAAGATCCAGCGCCCGGACGAGATCGAAGACATTGGCGATATCGGCCGTCTTGCGGAACCGCTGGAAGGCATCCACGGCGACCAGTTCCGACGCCGGCAGGAGGCCGGGCACGCGGCTGCCCGCGCCGCCGACGAGAAGGGCGGCGACGGCCGTTCCATGCTGTTCGCCCGATTTCGGCCGCTCCGCGTCGTCGAGCCGCAGCACCTCCAGCCGGCCATCTGCAAAGGCCGCGTGGTCGGCATTGATCGCCGTATCGACGAGCCCGATGCGCGGCAATGCCGGGCAGGTGCCGGCACGTTCTTCCCCGGCCGCCGGCCAGCCGACCATGTCACGCATCAGCCTGCAGTCGGCGCATGGGGGGCTGACGAGCGACTGGGGCTGATAGTAGTGGTTGAAATCCACCGCGGCCGACGCACTCCTGGCGGCGACCGCCTGACGGGCGGCATCGAGCGTGACGCCTCGCGGCACGATGAGCCGGACCATCTCGCTGCCGGTCAGGGCGATCCCGGTGCGGCTGTCGACGACGTAGCCTTCCTGCTCCAGGCTGGCGATCGACGCCTCATCCAGGCCGATGGCCACGATCTCGTTGGGGGCACGGGAGGGAAGTTCCGCCTGGCGGCGGACCGGGGCGCGGCGCGCCGGTTCGCGTTTCGCCCGTTGCCAGGGCCAGCGGAATGACGGGTTCACACGCCGGATCATGTCGCGATCGCCACCGCTGCGGCTCCCGTATCCGCCGGAACCCCGGCTGCCGCCGTCGTCGTCCCCGCCGTCGTCGTCATCGGCCATCGCAACGGATGTGCCTGCGACAAGGCCGGTCTCCTGAAGCGGCGGCGTCGCAACGACGACGGCGAGGCCGAGGCAGAGCGCCAGAGAAAACCTGGCATGGCATGTGAAGAGCTGCAGCACGTTCAATCTCCGATGCAGAAGGTCGTGGGAGCCCGCATCCCGGGCGTCTGTCCATTCCAGACGTTTGACTCGACAGGTTATTCCCCGCCATGGCAAAGGTTTCGCATGATTGACGACACGCGTACAGTGCCGCAAAGGCTGGTCGCTTTCCTGCCCAATCTCAGGCGGTTTGCGATCTCGCTTTGCCGTTCGCCCGAGCTTGCGGACGATCTGGTCCAGGCGGCCTGCGAACGGGCGATCCGCTCGGCCGGCAGTTTTTCCCCCGAAAGCCGCTTCGATGCCTGGATGTTCCGGATCCTGCGCAATCTCTGGATCGACCACCTCAGGCGCGCGAAGACGGCGGGTCCGCACCAGGAGCTGGACGAGGCGGGCGATATTCCCGGGCCGGACGGGCAGGTCGTATCCCATGCGCGCCTGGATTTGCTCGAGGTGACGGCGGCGCTGATGAAGCTGCCGGAGGAGCAGCGGGAAGTGCTGGTGCTGGTGTGCGTGGAGGACCTCAGCTACCGCGAGACGGCCGAGGTGCTCTCGATCCCGATCGGCACGGTCATGAGCCGAATTGCCCGGGCGCGGAAAAATCTTGCCCGGCTGACGGGAATAGATGCCGGCGACGAACGTTCGTCCGGTACGAAAGGCGGCATGGCATGACGAGAGAGGACTTCGACGACGAGACCTTGATGGCGTTCGCCGATGGCGAACTGGACGAGGCGACGAGTGCACAATTGGAGACGGCGCTTGCGGCAGACGATGGCCTGGCGGCCCGTCTGGCGGTTTTCCTCGATACCCGCCGCACGGTCGCCGATGCACTGAAGCCGCTGATCGACGACGAGGTTCCCCCTCGTCTGGCCGAAGCCGTGGCGCGCATGGTCGAGCGTGCGGAGGGCGGAACCGGCCCGGACGAACAGACCGGTGCGCCGGACAATGTGGTTGCCCTGCATCCGCAACGGAGGCGACCGGAACCGCAGAGATGGTTCATGCAGGTCGCTGCGGGCCTTGTCGCCGTCGTTGCCGGCGTGGCCGGGTTTGCCATCGGCCGCAGCACGGACAACGCCGCCCCGGATGCGCACCAGGACCTCGCCGCCGCACTCGACGGCCAGTCCTCCGGCATGGACGTACCGCTCGGCGGCGGCGCCGTGCTGCACGTGGTGTCGACGTTTCGCGACGAGCGCGGCGAACTCTGCCGCGAGTACCAGTTGACCGACCGGGGAAACAGCACGCTCACCATCGCCTGCCGGCGGGACGGCGCGTGGCTGCCGCAGCTTGCGCTGACGTCGCAGCAGCCCGCCGACGGCTATGTGCCGGCGTCGTCGCAGGAGACGATCGATGCCTATCTCGCGTCGATCCACGCCGGCGCGCCCCTGTCTGCGGACGAGGAACGCACGGCCCTTTCCGGCGACGTCGAAAATATTACCGGAGACGGGGAATAGTCCGGTCGCGACCACGTTCTTCTCGATGAAGCCAAGAGGAGAACAGCGATGGCACTCACGCTCCTGCGGAAGACGCAACCCAAACTGACCTTTCTCTGCCGCAAGGAAGACGAAGGGGTGATCCCGCTGCCGGTGCGCGCCAAGACGGCGCTGCCGGACTGGTTCCGCAAGCTGCCTGCCGTGACCGAGCAGCAGGTGTCGCCCACCAACAGCGGGCTGACCGTCAAGCGCTGCATGCCGTTTCTCGACGCCATGGCCGCCGGCTGGGTGATCGGGCTGGCCGGCACCGTGCGCATGGAGATTTCGGACGGCGGCAGGCAGGTGGATTGCGGCTGGGATCTCGACCGGACGCTGGTCAGCAACCATGCCTCCCATCAGGTCGCCGGCAATCCGCGCGAACCGCTGCCGCCGTGCAAGTTCCACAATTTCTGGACGATCCGCACCCCGCCCGGCTGGAGTTGCCTGTTCGTGCCGCCGCTCAACCGCCCCAACGGGATTTTCGAGGTCGTCGCCGGCGTCGTCGACACCGATACCTATCAGTCGGAGATCCATTTCCCCTTCTTCGCCACCGGCGAGGACGGCCTGCATGTGCTGGAACGGGGCACGCCCATCGTCCAGGTCATCCCGTTCCGGCGGGAGACGACCGATCTGGCGGGCGAGATCCGCACCGAGACCGAGGAGGAAGGCGCGGTCCGCCAGAACATCTTCCGGAAGACGCTCGCCGCGGACGGCTGGTACCGTAGGTTCGCCCGCGCCCAGCGCTGAAAGGATGCCTTCGGCCTGCGCCTCCGCTCGCCGCTGCCACGCGCAGCGGCGACGAACCCGTTTGTCTCGGGTTCTTGTCGTAACTAATTGAAAATATTTGTATTTGTTGGGAATAGTTTCCGGCGGCGCACGTTTCTCCATGGCAGCCGAAAGGGCTGCTGAAGACGATGGAGTAAAGACATGAAGAAGCTGATTGCCGTATTGAGTGCGTTTCTGCTGGTCGGTACCGCCGCGCCAGTATCCGCGGTTGCCGATGATCCGGTCGCCCGTTTCCTCGAGAGGATCACCCGCAACAACAAGGCCACCTATGCGAGAGGCGATCGCGACGACGATCGCAAGAGCGGCTGGAACTCGCGGCGCGACAGCAACAGTTCCTCGAACTCGTCGCGCAACTCGAATTCCAACTCCAACTCCAACAAGAGTTCGAACTCCAGCTCGAATTCGAACTCCAATTCGAGCTCCAACTCGAACTCGAACTCCAGCTCGAATTCCAACTCCAATTCGAGTTCGAACTCGAACTCCAATTCCAGCTCCAACAAGAGCTCGAATTCCTCGAGCAATTCGAGCTCCAACCGCTCGTCCAACTCTTCGAGCAATTCGAGTTCGAACCGTTCCTCCAACTCCTCCAGCAATTCGAACTCGAACAGTTCATCGAACTCCTCGAGCAATTCGAGCTCGAATTCTTCGTCGAATTCGTCGAATTCGTCGAGCGACGATTGACGGTGGTCGCCTGCCTGGCAGCCCGGGAGGGTTGCCCTGCCGTCTCCCACGCTGTCGGGCGCGGGGGGCGGGCAGGCGGTCTCGCGGCCCCGGTTACCGCGTCGTCCTGGCCGGACGGCCGCGGCCGCCGCTTGTCCTCAGTATCGGCCAGGCCCGAGGTCTGACGTCTCGATGCCCGGCTCGCGGCCGCTTATGAGGTCGGCGAGCACGCGGCCGGAGCCGCAGGCCATGGTCCAGCCGAGGGTGCCGTGGCCGGAATTGAGGTAGAGGTTCGAGAATCGGGTGGCGCCGATGATCGGAGTGCCGTCGGGCGTCATCGGCCGCAGGCCGGACCAGAAGGTGGCCTTGGACTGGTCGCCGGCGCCGCCGAAGAGATCCTCGACGGAATGCGCAAGCGTGGCGCGGCGGGCCTGCGGCAGGTCGTCGCTGAAGCCGGCGATCTCGGCCATGCCGCCGACGCGGATGCGGTCGCCGAGCCTCGTGATGGCGATCTTGTAGGTCTCGTCCATGATGGTGGAGACCGGGGCGCGGCTCTCGTCGACGATCGGCACGGTGATCGAGTAGCCCTTGACCGGATAGATCGGCGCCGTCAGCCCGAGCGGCTTCAGTATCGCCGGCGTGTAACTGCCGAGCGCCACGACGAACAGGTCGGACTGGACGAAGCCGTCGGCGGTCACGACGCCGGTGATCCGGTCGCCGGTGTGCTTCAGGCCGCGGATGTCGACGCCGTAGCGGAAGGTGACGCCGAGGGCTTCGGCATGGTCCTGCAGGCTGTTGGTGAACTTGAAGCAGTCGCCGGTCTCGTCGTTGGGGAGCCGCAGGCCGCCGACGATCTTCTCCTTCACCCCGGCAAGCCCCGGCTCGGCCTTGATGCAGCCGGCGGGATCCAGCACCTCGTAGGGCACGCCGTCGGCGCGCAATACCTCGACGTCCTTGCCGATGCCGTCGAGCTGCTTCTGCGTGCGGAACAGTTGCAGCGTGCCCTGCGTGCGGTGGTCATAGGCGATGCCGGTCTCCTGCCTGAGCGCGATCAGGCAGTCGCGGCTGTATTCGGCAAGCCGCACCATCCGGCCCTTGTTGGTCGCGTAGCGCGCGCTCGTGCAGTTTGCGAGCATCGCCATCATCCAGCGCCAGGTGGCGGCATCCGCCATCGGCCGGATGATCAGCGGCGCGTGCTTCATGAACAGCCACTTGACCGCCTTCTGCGGGATGCCGGGGGCCGCCCAGGGCGAGGCATAGCCCGGCGAGATCTCGCCGGCATTGGCAAAGCTCGTCTCCAGCGCCGGCCCGGGCTGGCGCTCGAGGACGGTCACCTCGTGGCCGGCTCTTGCTAGATAATAGGCGGAGGTCACGCCGATGACACCGGCGCCGAGAATGGTGATCTTCATGCTTGCCCCATCAGATGCGGATGCGTGTACGGAATGCGGATGCGATGTCAGCGATAGTCGCGGTGATAGCGATCGCCGAGCGAGGTGAGGATCTCGTAGGAGATGGTGCCGGCGTCGGCGGCGATCGCCTCCAGCGTCTGGTGCGGGCCGATCAGTTCCACCAGGCTTCCGAGCCTCAGCGTGCCGGCGGGCAGGGCGCCGATGTCGAGGGTGATGCTGTCCATCGACACGCGCCCGACGATCGGCAGGCGAACGCCGTCGAAATAGGCCGCTCCCCTGTGCCCGAGGCTGCGCGGCAGGCCGTCGGCATAGCCGGCGGCAATCGTCGCAAGCCGGGTCTCTTCTGTCGTCACATGCGCACCGCCATAGCCGACGTGGGTGCCGGCAGGCACGGTGCGGGTCTGGATCACGCGCACGTCGAGCCGGACCACCGGCTTCATCGGGTTGTCGATCGCATCCGTCGGCATACCGCCATAGAGGGCGATGCCGGAGCGCGCCAGCGCCCCGTGGAAATCGGCGCCGAGGAAGACGCCGCCGGAATTGGCGAAGCAGAGCGGAAGGCCGGGGAAGAGGGCGGAGGCCTGCCTCATGGCGGCGAGTTGGTCGCTGTTCTGGACGTCCCCGGACGCGTCGCCGCTGGCAAGGTGGCTCATCAGAAACAGAAGGTCGAGCCGGTCGCGCAGGGCGCCGTCGGCGGCAAGCGCCGACGCCTCTTCCGGCGGCAGGCCGAGCCGCGACATGCCGGTGTCGACCTGCAGCACAGCGGGAAGGCTATGGCCGCGCATCGCTGCCGTCTGTGCCCAGTTGCGAGCCTGCTCGAGGGAATTGAGTACCGGGACGATGCCGGAATCGGCGCAGCCTTCCTCGGCGCCGGGCTGCAGGCCGTTGAGGACGAAGATGCGGGCGCCGTCGACGAATTGCCGGAGGCGGTGGGCTTCCGCGACATGGGCGACGAAGAAGTCGCGGCATCCGGCATCGCGGAGCACCGGCGCGACGCGGGCGACGTCGAGGCCGTAGGCGTTCGCCTTGACGACGGCTGCGACCGGCACCGGGGCGGTGCGCGCGCAAAGATAGCGGTAGTTCTCCCGCAGGGCATCGAGGTCGATCGACAGGGTGCCTGGAGCGCCGTCCCGGCCGAGGGCCCCGATGGCGCGATTGATGGTTGCGATGGAATGTGTGTTCACGGCCCGACTCCAGCTTCCTCCTGAAATTATTGAAACGATCGGGCACTTTTCTTCGAATTGTCGCTCTGATATTTCAATTCTGGCCAGTTCATCGAATTTTATCCGAACGATTGAGAGAAACTGCATGAAGGGCCTGGACGCGATCGACCGCAACATCATCCGGCTCCTGCGGCTGGACGCGCGCATCACCAATGCGAAGCTGGCGCAGGAGGTGGGGCTGTCGCCCTCGGCCTGCCTGCGGCGCATCGGCCTGCTGGAACAATCTGGCGTGATCCGCGGCTATACGGCGCTGATCAGCAGCGCGGAAGGCGAGAGCCCGATCGCGGTGATCATCAACATCACGCTGGAGCGGCAGACGGAGGAACACCTGAACCGCTTCGAGAACGCGGTGCGCCGGCACCCGGAAATCCAGGAGTGCTATCTGATGACCGGCGGATCGGACTATCTGCTGCGGGTGGAGGTGGAAAGTGCCGGCGAATTCGAGAGGATCCACAAGGAGATCCTGGCGAAGCTGCCGGGCGTCCTGCGCATCCATTCGAGCTTTTCCATCCGCAACATCCTGTCGACGCGCCTGCCGCCGCGTTGACGCGGCGGCCTGAGGCGCAGGCGGCGTTCAGGCCGTGGTGCCCTCCAGGCTCTTGTCGGGCCGCGCCGCCAGCCGTTCGGCGGGCCTCGTATCCTTGATCAGCTGCAGCCTGCGGGAGAACAGGTTTCGTTCCGGGACCGGGCGACCGATGCTGATCACGGTCGCGTCCTCCAGATCGTCCTGGAGAATGGCGAGCACGCGGCGAAGGCATTGCGGCTCCATCGCCTCCAGCACCTCGTCCATCACGATCCAGCGCGGCCGGTGCAGCAGGATGCGGGCAAAGGCCAGCAGGCGCTCGTCGTCGTCGCTCAGTTCCCGGTCCCAGCGGGCCTCGGTATCGAGCATCGGCACCATGCGCTGCAGCCCGACCCTGGACAGCGCGTCGGCCAGGTCCTCGTCGCTGAAGGTGTTGCCGTGGGGGTAGGACAGGACTTCCCTGAGCTTGCCCGGCGGCATGTAGGGCGTGCGTGGCAGGAAGGTGATCGATTGGTCCTTCGGCAGGCCGACCCGACCGCTGCCGAGTGGCCAGAGCCCCGCCATCGCACGGAACAGCAGCGTCTTGCCGATGCCCGGATCGGCGGTGATCACGACCCGTTCGCCGGCCTTGATCTCGACGTGCGGCTCCTCCAGGCGCGTGCGCCCGCTGGGCGAGACGACGTCGAGCCGGTCGATGGTCATGTGGTTGGCGTCGTTGAGGACGAACTCGATGTGGCCCTCCGCCTCGTTCAGCGCGTCGGTCTCCAGAAGGGCGCTGCGGAAGGCGGTGACGCGGTGCAGGGTCGCGCGCCAGTCGGTGATCGCGCCGATATTGGCGACGAACCAGCGCAGCGACGAATGCACCTGGTTGAACGCGCCCACCGCCATCATCAGCCCACCGAAGCTGATGTGCCCCGAGAAATAGACAGGGGCGGCGACGAGGATCGGCGCCACCACCGTGACCCAGCCATAGCTGTCGACCACCCAGGAGAGGTTGATCTGCGCCCGGAAGATGTTGCGCATCGCCGTGAGCACGGAGCCGAGGTCGTTTTCCAGCTTCTGCCGCTCGCCGGTCTCCCCGCCCGCCAGCGAGATGGAATCGATGTGCTCGTTCACCCGCATCATGGTGAAGCGTAGGGCGGCCTCGCGATTGTAGCGCTCGCTGTTGAGCGCGATCAGCGGGCGGCCGACGCGCCAGCTGAGCCAGGAGGCGGAGCCGGCATAGATGATGGCCGCCCATACCATATAGCCGGGAATGTCGAAGACCCGGCCGCCGATGTGAAATGCGAAGCCTTCCGAGAGCGACCACAGGACGCCGACGAAGGAGACGAGAAGGATCGACGACTGCAGCAGGCCGAAGGCGAGGTCGGTGGTCAGGTCGGCGAGGTGTCCGGCGTCCTCCTGCATGCGCTGGTCGGGATTGACGCCGATCGCCCCTGCATTGGCCAGGCGGAAGGCGCGGCGCGGCAGCATCCATTCGCAGATCAGGTCGCGGGTCAGCCCTTCGCGCAGCTTAAGCCGGAAGCGCTGGTTCAGCCATTGCTGGGATATGTTGAGGAGCAGCATGCCGCCGGCAATGGCGGCGAAGATCTGGAGCTGGTGGAAGAAGGCATCGAGATTGCGTCGTTCGATGGCATCGTAGAAGGGCTGGTTCCACTGGTTGAGGACGATCTGGCCGAGGGCGGTGAAGACGACCACGAGGAAGCTGCCGGCGGAGATGACGAGCAATGTCTTGAAGACGGGCGAGGCCTGGAAGATGCGCCGGATCACCGCCAGCTGCTTCCAGAGGCTTTCTTCCGCCACCGGCGGGGTGGCGCTGCCGTTCCGTGCGGTGACGCTGGCCATCTTGCATTCCTTCCTTGCAGGGGCACGCCGCCCAGACTCGCCTGCGAGGAAGGGGCGGTCCGGATACTGGAACACCGTCGACGGCAAACGGCAAGGCCGGCTGGACGCATCGTTCTGACTTGTGATGACGCATCGTTGTGACTTGTGATGGGGCGAGGGCTACGGCCCGTGTCCGACCCCTTCATGCGGACCGCATCCACGAAATCCACCGGAATGGTGGAAAATTCCCTTGAAAACACTTCCGGGCGAAAGCTATTTCCGCAGGCCATCTGCCTAAGAAACGACCGGACGTTGCCTTATGTGTGGGCATTTGCGATCTAACGAAGGCGAAACAAGCGGGCGATCCTCCCAAGGGCCCGCACCACCAGCGAAAGCAGGAAGATCATGACCAACGTCCTCTCCCAAGCCCTCGATCGTCTTCATGTCACCCGCCGCGCCGGGCTGTCGGCGCTTTTCGCCGCCACGGCGGCAGTCTTGCTTTCGTCGGCGATGCCGGGGCCGGCGTCCGCCGAAGACAAGACGACGGTCAAGGTCGGCATCATGAGTGGCGAAGACGAGGACATCTGGCGCGTCGTGGCCGCAGAGGCCGAGAAGCAGGGGCTGACCGTCGAGGTCGTCACCTTCAACGACTATACCCAGCCGAACGAGGCGCTTGAGCGCGGCGAGATCGACGCCAACGCCTTCCAGCACGGGCCGTACCTGGAGAACCAGATCCAGGCGCACGGATACAAGATCGTGGTTGCCGGCTACACCGCCGTCTGGCCGATCGGCGTCTACTCCAAGAAGCTCGCCAGCGTCGCCGACATCGGCGAGGGCGCCGTCATCGGCGTGCCGAACGATCCGTCCAACGAGGGCCGTGCGCTGCTGGTCCTGCAGGACCAGGGCGTGATCAAGCTCAGGGAGGGGGCCAGCATCCTGGCGACGATCGCCGACATTGCCGAGAACCCGAAGAAGGTCGAGATCAAGGAACTCGACGCGGGCATCGTCGGCCGCTCGGTGGACGATCTCGATGCCGCCGTCGTCAACACCGACTGGGCGCTGAAGAGCGGCCTGACGGTGGAGAACCGCATCGCCCAGGAGAAGATCGCCGACAATCCCTACCGCAACTTCATCGCCGTACGCGAGGCCGACCAGAGCGCGCCGTGGGTGAAGATGCTCGTCTCCTCCTACCAGAACGATACGGTCAAGGCGGAATTCGACCGTGTCTACAAGGGCACCGGTACCGCCGCTTATTGACCTGAACCGCCCTTGCGGTTGAACATCCGACGGCCTGCGGCCCGCCCGCGGGCCGTCGTGCCATGCGGATGGCAGAAAGGAATATCCATGTCTTCCCAGACCCTGTCGGCCGGACCGGCGGCAGAGAGCGGCAACGGCCAGGAAGCGGTCGTACAGTTGACCGACGTGCGCCGGCATTTCGGCGAGACCCCGGCGATCGACGGCGTATCGCTGACGGTGCGCAAGGGCGAGATCCTCGGCCTGATCGGCCGCAGCGGTGCCGGCAAGTCGACGCTGATCCGTTGCCTGAACGGGCTGGAGCGGCCGGACAGCGGCTCGATCAGGATCGAAGGGCGCGAGATCACCGGCCTGAGCGAGCCGGAACTGCAGCCGGTGCGCCGCCGCATCGGCATGATCTTCCAGCATTTCAACCTGTTGTCGGCCAAGACGGTCGAGGAGAACGTCGCCCTGCCGCTGAAGATCGGCGGCTGGAACCGGGAGAAGAGGCTGGCGCGGGCCGCCGAACTTCTCGACCTGGTGGGCCTTTCCGGCAAGGCGAAGAGCTATCCGGCAGCGCTTTCCGGCGGCCAGAAGCAGCGCGTCGGCATTGCCCGCGCGCTCGCAGCCGGCCCGGCATTGCTGCTCTCCGACGAGGCGACCTCGGCGCTCGACCCGGAGACGACGGCGTCGATCCTGGAGCTTCTGAAGGATATCAACGCCAGACTGGGCCTCACCATCCTGCTCATCACCCACGAAATGGAGGTGATCCGCACGATCGCCGACCGGGTCGCGGTCATCGATGCCGGGGTGATCGTGGAGGAGGGGCCTGTCTGGTCGGTCTTCGCCGATCCGCAGACGGAAACGACGCAGAACCTCCTGGCCGGCGTCCGGCCGGGGCTGCCGCAGTCCGTCGCAGCACGGCTCTTGCCCGGGCCGGCCAGTGCCGCCCAGACGGGTGCCGGCGAGACGATCCTCGGCGTCGATCTTTCGGGGCCGGAGGCGGCCACGCTGCTGTCCGGGCTGTCGGCCGAGCTTTCGGGCGGCTTCCGGCTGATCCATGGCGGCATCGACGATATCCAGGGCCAGCCGGTCGCGCGGTTCTTCCTCGGTATCCCGTCCACGGCCGGCACTGCTGCGCAGGCCATCGCCTATCTCGAGCGCCGCGGCGCCAAAGTGGAGGTCTTCGGCCATGTCGCCGGTCATGCTTGAGCTGTTCATCCGCTCGTTCTGGGAGACGGTCGTCATGACCGTGGCCTCGGGCGCGATCTCGCTGGTCGCCGGGCTGCCGCTGGGGCTGGCGCTGGTGGCGACCGCCAAGGGCGGGATCGCCGAAAACCGGGCGGTCAACCTCGTCCTCGGCGCGATCGTCAACGGCTTCCGCTCCGTCCCGTTCATCATCCTGCTGGTGGCGCTGATCCCGGTGACGCGGTTCATCGTCGGCACGGCGATCGGCATGTGGGCGGCGATCGTGCCGCTGGCGATCGCGGCGACGCCCTACTTTGCGCGGATCGCGGAGGTCTCCCTGCGCGAAGTCGATCGCGGCCTGATCGAGGCCGTGCGCGCCATGGGCGGCAACCGCTGGACGATCATCCGCGAGGTGCTGGTGCCGGAGGCGTTGCCAAGCCTCGTCGCCGGCTTCACCGTGACGCTGATCACGCTGATCGGCGCATCCGCGATGGCGGGTGCGATCGGGGCGGGCGGTCTCGGCGACCTGGCGATCCGCTACGGCTACCAGCGCTTCGAGACCACGGTGATGGTGGCCGTCGTGGCCGTGCTGATCGTGCTCGTCTGCCTCATCCAGTGGGTCGGGGACCTTTTGGTGGCGCGGCTGGATCACAAGAACTGACCGGGGATTGCCGGCGTCGCAGGGGATACGGCGCGCGTCAGTGCGTGCCGGATGTGCCCTTGCCCCGCAGCGGGGCGGGGACGTCCTCGTCATAGAGGATACGTTCGGAGGCGCCGTCCAGATCCTCGTACTGGTTGTTGCGCATCGACCAGAGGAACAGCGCAAGGCCGGCGGTGCCGAGCAGCAGAGAGACCGGGATCAGATAGTAGAAGGCGCTCATGTCCTTGCCTTTCGCGCGGGGGCGGCGGCCGCTCGCTGCGGGCGTCTCAATCCCGGTCCTTGATCGCCTGGTAGGCATGCCAGGTGGCATGGCCGAGGAGCGGAAAGGTGATGACGAAGCCGAGCATGCCGGTCAGCAGGCTCGCCGCCGTCAGCACCAGAACGATGGCGCCCCAGGTCAGCATGACCGGCAGGTTGTTCCAGGCAAGCGAGATGCTGGTGCCCATGGCGGTGAAGGCGTCGACGTCCCGGTCGACGACCATGGGCACGCCGAAGACGCTGATGGCGAAGGCAAAGGCGGCGAAGAGGGCACCGACCGCCGTGCCGAATCCGAGCAAGGCCAGGCCCATCGTGCTGCCGAACAGCATGGGCACCACATGGTCGAGCCCCTGGAACGGTTGCCAGCCGACGAACAGCGCATAGAGGATCACCGCCGCGCGCATCCACAGGAGCATCAGCCCGCACAGCACGGCGCCGACGAAGAGCACGTGCTGGCCGGTGCCGGGTTTCGGGCGGATCATCACCGACAACGAGACGGGCAGGCCCTCCTCGAGCCGGCGGCTCTTTTCGTAGAGGCCGGCGGCCAGGACCGGGCCGACGACGAAGAAGCCGGCCAGCGCAGGGAAGAGCGCATAATCGTAGCCGAAATAATAGAGGCCGCCGACGATGATGATCGACACGGCCGCCACGCCCAGCCCGTAGATCAGGCTCGGCAGCGGCTGGGTCCACAGATCCCGCCAGCCCTGCGCCAGCCAGGAGAAGGCGCGGGACGCGGGCAGATTGCGGTTGCGGTCGACGGCCCTTGCGAGCGGAGGGACGGTTTGAGGCATCCTCATGTCAACTTCCTCCTGCAAGGCCCTGATCGGGCGATCGTCTTCAGCATGACGAGCGGGCGGCGCGATAGGTGCCGGCGGCGTGCGCTTCCGTCTTCAGGTGCGGCACGCAATCGGGCTGGGAGAGCACCGCGACATAGACGAGGTGGGCGTTGGCGACGAGCAGCAGCGCGACGGCCGCCCCTGCGAGCGCAAGCGCCACCGTGCGCGGCCGCAAGGCCGGCGCACTCATGTTCCGTCGCCACCAGCGGCATGCTGCTGCTCCCTCAGGTCGGCCACGTAGAGCGCCAGGATCTTGATGTCGAGCGGCGACAGGCGCAGCCCCCAGCTCGGCATATGGCCCTGCCGGCCGCCATAGACCGACTGGTAGACCGCCTCGCGGCCGGAACCGTAGATCCAGAAATGGTCGGTGAGATCCGGCGCGCCAACCTCCTTCAACCCCTTGGCATCCTCGCCGTGGCAGGCGACGCAGTTCTGCGCGAACAGCTCGCGGCCAGCCTCGATCGCCGCCGTGTTCGCCTCCGTCTGTTCCTCCAGCCCGGACAGCGAGCGGACATAGGTGACGAGTTGCAGGATCGCCGGCCGTTCCAGCGCCTGGTCGCGCCCGAAGGCCATCATCTGCGAGATGCGTGTTTCCGGATCGGCGCCGTTGATGCCGACGCGGATGGTCTCGGCGATCGTCGCCGGGTCGTCTCCCCACAGGGTGGGGGCGGCGACGATGTTCGGGTAGCCGCCGTTGCCGCCGCCGCCGACGCCATGGCAGGCGGCGCAATTGTCGCCGAACAGCGTGTGGCCGGTCTCGCTCACGATCGGCATCAGCTCCGCGTCGGCAAGGATGGCCGAATAGTCTTCGCTCTCGATGCGCGCCGCCCAGGCCGCGCGCTCGGCCGCGCCCTCGTCCAGGCGCTTCGCCACCGTGCGCTTCTGGTCGATCCCCAGCCAGCCGCCGAAATAGCCGGTGCCGTAGGGCCAGCTTGGCATCAGCAGCGACCAGACCACGCCGAAGAGCGTGAACGCGATCAGGAAGAACCAGACGGGCCTGGGAACCGGCGTGTGCAGTTCCTTGATGCCGTTCCACTCGTGGCCAGTCGTCATGTGCCCGGTGACGGGGTCGCGTTCGCCTACAGCCATGGCCGGTCCTCATCGTCCGAAACGACTGACTCCGCTGCCCGCTCGAACTGCTTCTTGTTCGCCGGCCAGAAGGCATAGATCACCACGCCGATCGACATGGCGACGAGATAGAGAAGTCCGAAGGACTTGGAGAAGCCGACGATGGTGTCGTGATCGAACATGGCGCTACTCCACCCTGGCCTGTTCGGCCTGCTTTGCCGCATCCGTCAGTTTCCCGAGGATCTGCAGGTAGGCAACGATGGCATCCATTTCGGTGAGCGTGCCCGGCTTTCCGTCGAACAGGCTGAGATTGGTCGCATCGCCGTATCGTTCGGTCACCCCGGAGGCCTGGCCGCTGTCGGGATTGGCCTGCCCGTAGGCGTCGGCGGTGGCGTTGGCGATCATCTCGTCGGTATAGGGGACGCCGACGGCCCGCATCGCCGCCAGGTGCTCGCCGAGGTCGTCGATCTTGAGCGCGTTGCGCAGCAGCCAGCGATAGGCGGGCATCTTCGATTCCGGCACGAGGTCGCGGGGATTGTAGAGATGGGCGACATGCCATTCGTTGGAATATTTCCCGCCGAGGCGGGCGATGTCGGGCCCGGTGCGCTTGGAGCCCCAGAGCATCGGGTGGTCGTACTTGGATTCGACCGCCAGCGAATAGGGGCCGTAGCGCTCGACCTCGTCGCGCAGGGTGCGGATCATCTGTGAATGACAGGCATAGCAGCCCTCGCGGACGTAGATGTTGCGGCCGGCGAGCTCGAGCGGCGTGTAAACGCGCATGTCGGGCGCGTCCTCCACCGTCTCGTCGATGGTGAACAGCGGCGCGATCTCGATCAGGCCGCCGATGGAGGCGACGACGATGATCGCGGCCACGAGGCCCATGGCGTTGCGTTCGAGCCGGTAGTGGAAATTGAACATCGGCTATTCCCCCGCCTGTGCCCAGGCCCGCGGCGCGGGCGGCTCGACCGGCAGGTCGGAGGCCGCACCCTCGTCGACCGGCGCCGGCAGCGTGATCGTCATCCAGATATTGTAGAAGGCGATGACGATGCCCGTGAGGAACAGCAGTCCGCCGAATGCGCGGGCGATGTAGTACGGGTGCATGGCGACCAGCGTGTCGAGGAAGGAATAGGTGAGCGTGCCGTTCGGGTCATAGGTGCGCCACATCAGCCCCTGGATGATGCCGGAGTTCCACATGGCGAAGACGTAGACGACGGTTCCCGCCAGCGCCAACCAGAAATGGACCTCGACCAACCGGGCCGAATAGAGTGCCGGCCGCTTCCACATCCACGGAACCAGGGCATAGAGCGAGCCGAAGGTGATCATGGCGACCCAGCCGAGCGCGCCGACGTGCACATGGCCCACGGTCCAGTCGGTATAGTGCGAGAGCGAGTTGACGGCGCGGATCGCCATGAACGAGCCCTCGAAGGTGGTGATGCCGTAGAAGATGGCGGCCAGCATCATGAAGCGCAGGACTGCATCGTCGCGCACCTTGTGCCAGGCGCCGTTCAGCGTCAGAAGCGCGTTGCCGGCCGAGGCCCATGAGGGGACCAGAAGCACCAGCGAGAAGACCATGCCGAGCGTCTGCACCCAATGGGGCAGGGCGGTGTAGTGCAGGTGGTGGGAGCCCGCCCACATATACATGAAGGTGATGCCCCAGAAGCTGATGATCGACATCCGGTAGGAATAGATCGGCCGCCCGGCGCGCTTCGGCAGGTAGTAATACATCATGCCGAGGAAGCCCGAGGTCAGGAAGAAGGCCACCGCATTGTGCCCGTACCACCATTGCGTCATCGCGTCCTGCACGCCCGAGAACAGCGAGTAGCTCTTGGCATGGCCGATCGAGACGGGGACGGCGAGGTTGTTGACGATGTGGAGGATGGCCACCACCAGGATGAAGGCCATGTAGTACCAGTTGGCGACGTAGATATGCGGCTCGCGCCGACGCGCCAGGGTGCGAATGTAGATCGCGAAGTAGACGACCCAGACGACCACCAGCCACAGGTCGGCATACCACTCCGGCTCGGCATATTCCTTCGACTGGGTCATGCCCATGAGGTAGCCGGTGGCGGCGAGCACGCAGAAGAGATTGTAGCCGAGCAGCACGAACCAGGGGCTCAGCTGGTCGGGCAGGCGCGCGCGCGTGGTTCGCTGCAGCACGTGGAACGAGGTGGCGATCAGGGCGTTGCCGCCGAAGCCGAAGATGACGCCGCTCGTGTGCACCGGTCGCAGCCGGCCGAAGCTCGCCCAGGCGGCGTCGAAGGTCAGGTCCGGCCAGGCAAGCAGGGAGGCCACCCAGACGCCGATCGCCATGGCGATGACGCCCCAGATCAGCGACAGGATGATGCCGACCTTGGTCGGATCGTCGTAATATTCGCGGAAGTGTTCTTCCCAGGGCTCGGGCGCGTCGATGTCGCGCAGCAGCACCACCATCACCGCCATTGCGTAGGCCGCAATGATCCAGCCGTGGACGGCGAACAGGTCGCCACGCCCGACGACCGCCATGGCCACGCCGACGCACATGATCACGACCAGGATGATCGCGGCATAGGTGCGTTCCAAGGCTGTCAGCTGTGCAATCATGCCGTCCCCCGAACGGGGCGATCCGCCTCGCGCCGGATCACCTCATGGCCTGCAGGATAAGACTGCGTTGTTACTCAGGTCTTTTACAACCGTATGAATGGCCGCCGTCCCGGGCGGTCGCTAACGTACTGATCGTTGCATATTTTTCGCCGTTCATCAATCGGATTTGCGGTTTGATAAACCAGAGATTGTGCGGCGTACTGACGCTTTTTCCCGGCCGATGGGGCAGGGCTCTCGACCGGTGAACATTGCCCCTTGAACGGGCATGCCTCGCCGGGACAGATTGACGTCGGGCGAAACGACGGAGAACCGGACATGGAGGCGACGTTTTTCTGGCTGAACGAGCCGAAGGCGTGGAGCGGCGATGCGCGGCGCCTTGCCCTGCGCACGGATGGTGCGACCGATTTCTGGCGGAAGACCTTCTACGGCTTCGAGCGCGACAGCGGGCACGCCTTCCTGACGCCGGTCGAGGGCGACTTCACCGCGTCCGTGACCGTTTCCGGGCGCTACGAGGAACTGTACGACCAGGCCGGCCTGATGCTGCGCCTCGACGCGGCGAACTGGATCAAGTGCGGCATCGAGTTCACCGACAGGCTGATGCATTTCAGCGTCGTCGTCACGCGCGGGATCTCGGACTGGTCGGTCATTCCGCTGCACGGCGTTTCTCCCGAGGCGCCGCTGTCGGTCCGCCTGACCCGGCATGACGATGCGGTGCGGGTGCAGTTCCGGTTCGGCGACACGCCGTGGCAGATGGCGCGGCTATGCCCGTTTCCGACGGCTTCTGCTTTTGTCGGCGTGACCGCCTGCTCGCCGGAGCGCGAGGGGTTCGAGGCGGTGTTCTCCGATTTCGAGGTCGGGCCGCCGATCGCGCGCGCCCTGCACGATTGAAGGGAGAGGGGGCGGTGCCGGCCGGTTCCTTGTCCTTCGCGTCAGCCCGCCGAGATCGTCGTCGTGATCTCAGGATTGTGGCGCAGGGTGTTGCTGACCGTGCAGATCTCCTCCGCGATGCCGACGATCTTCTCGCGGGTCCGGGCGTCGATGTCGCCGGTGACGGTGAATGCGATCGTGAGTTCCCGAACGCGGTTGGGCCCTTCGCTCGCCTTCTCGCCGGCAACAGATACCGTGATCTCGCCGATACGGCCGAGCACGCCGAGCTGGCTGGCGGCGATGCGCGCGCTCATGGCGAAGCACGACGCCAGCGACGCGTAGAGCAGGTCGATCGGATTGAAGCCGGGCTGGGAGGGGCCGGTGACGATGTCGAGCGTGCCGCGGGTCGCCGAGGTGACATGCGGGAAACCGGTGCGGCCGAGGCTGGCCGTGGCGCCGGCGATCCTGGTCCTGAGTTTCGGTTCGGGCACTGCCGTCATCCCCATCCTCCGCCGTCCGACCGGAGATAGGCGCATCGGCCGACGCTGGCAAGGGGAGGTTCTGGAAGTCCGCCTCTGCCGTGACGGCCGGCGCCGACGGGCCATGTTCCAAATGCGCGATACAGCGTATGATGGTCGCGTTCAGGGTTGCGGTGAGCGGCGCCATGGCGCGCTGATCCGCGGGCACAGGGACGGGGCACAGATGGGGTATGTATTCTTCCGGCGCACGCGGACGACATTTCTGGCGCTTGCCGCGATTTTCCTGCAAACGGGGATGGCGGCCGGCGATACGGCCACGCTCAAGACATCGACCGAGCCACATCTCATCGACTACGACGAGATGGCGAAACGGCAACTCGTGCGCGTGCTGGTGCCGTTCAGCAAGACGATCTATTTCATCGACGCCGGGAAGGAGTTGGGCACCGCGGTGGAGTATGGCCGCGCGCTCGAGGAACAGATCAACAAGGGGACGAAGAAGGAGCTTGACCGCGTCCGGGTGATCTTCCTTCCGACACCGCGCGACAGGCTGCTGGATGCGCTGGTCCAGGGATATGGCGACATCGTCATGGCCAACCTGACGATCACCGACGAGCGGCTGAAGCTGGTCGATTTCACGGCGCCCCTGTACGGCGATGCCAGGGAAATCCTGGTGACGGGGCCGGGTTCGCCTGCGGTGAAGACGCTCGACGATCTCGGCGGCAGGCCCATCGACGTCCGCGCGAGCAGCAGCTACCGCGAACACCTCGAGGCGTTGAACGTCGCGCGCAAGGCCGGCGGCCAGCTGGAGATCGGGATCGGCGAGGCCGACGAAAACCTCGAGGACGAAGACCTGATGGAGATGGTCAATGCCGGGCTGCTGCCATGGACGATCGTGGATGCGCACAAGGCGGCGATCTGGTCGGGCGTGTTCACCGACCTGACGGTGCGCGACGACATCGTTATCGCGGACGAAGGCCGGATCGCCTGGGCGATCCGCAAGAACAGCCCGCTGCTGAAGGCCAGGCTCGACGCCTTCGTGGCCGACCACAAGATCGGGACCACGTTCGGAAACCTGCTGCGCAACCGGTATTACAAGAGCGACAAGATCGTGCGGCGGGCCTATGCGCCCGCAGATGTCGAGCGCTTCCGGCGACTGGTCGAGATCTTCCAGCGCCATGGCGACACCTATGCGTTCGACTACCTCATGCTTGCCGCGCAGGGCTACCAGGAATCGCAGCTAGACCAGAGCCGCCGCAGCCCGCGCGGGGCGGTGGGCATCATGCAACTGCTGCCGTCGACCGCGCGCGACAAGGCGATCGGGATCTCCGGCATCGCGGAGGATGCGGACCGCAACGTCGAGGCGGGCGCGAAATACCTGCGCCACTTGATCGAAACCTATATCGCAGACGTGGGGCTGGCGCCGACCGACCGGCAGTTGTTCGCCTTCGCCGCCTATAATGCGGGTCCGGGCAATCTGAGGAAGTTCCGCAGGAAGGCCGAAGAGCTGGGTCTCGATCCGGACATCTGGTTCGGCAATGTCGAAAACGCCGCCTCCTCGATCGTCGGCCGGGAGACCGTCCAGTACGTCGCCAACATCTACAAATACTACATCGCCTACAGGATGCTTTCCGAGCGAACCGAAGACCGGTTGGAGGTGAAGGAGCAGATCGGCGCGACGACCGCCGGTGCCGGGACCGGAGAGGCGGCCGAATGACGGCCGCTTTCTCCTGTCACAGGATATGCGCTATGGTCGGATGACGGGCAGGCAACCGTGGCAGAGGCGTCGAAAGGCGGCCTGCCGCAAGCAGCATGGCCGCCCGCAAGGATGGCAGGAGGATGAAATGCGGTCTGACAGCGACGTGGCGGAGCCGGCGGAAGTCGTCGAGTTCTGGTGCGAACTCCTGAACCCGGAACACTGGTTCTCGCCCCCGCCGCAACTCGACGCCCATATCCGCCTGCGCTTTGCGGCGACGCATCTGGCGCTGTCGCGGCATGTGCCGGATGCCTGGCGGGAGACGCCGGAGGCGCGGCTTGCGACCGTGATCGTTCTCGACCAGTTTCCGCGCAACATGTACCGCGGTTCGCCGCTCGCCTTTGCAACCGACTGGCTCGCCTTGCGCGAGGCCCGGCTGGCGCTTGCGGCCGGCGCGGATACCAAGGTCGTCTTCGGCCACCGGCACTTCTTCTACCTGCCCTTCGAGCATTCGGAAGACCTGGCCGACCAGGACCGCTCGGTCGCCCTGTTCAAGTCGCTCGGCGACAGGCTCTACCTCGACTATGCGCTGCGCCACCACGCCGTTATCCGCGACTTCGGCCGCTTTCCTCATCGCAACGCCTATTTTGGGCGGGAATCGACCTCGGAGGAACTCGACTACCTCGCCATTCCGGGATCCGGCTTCTGACGAAAATCCTGCCTTCACTTCGCCCGGGTCGCGCAATAATTTGCGCGCCGAATCTCCCGCACCCCGGGCAAGGCCCCGGTGCATCAGCCAGACGTTGATTTCGCACGCGATCGTTTCGACTATCGCGGGCGCCAGATGTAGCAAGGACCGTCCGTGACGACACTCAAACGCGCCCTTTTCGCCCTGCTTGCGATCGTGCCGCTGCTCCTGCCTGCCATCGCGATTGCGCAGGATCCGGCGCCGGCAGCCGAGGTGTCGACGCCGTCCAACCCGATCGCGGCAGCGAACAAGAGGCTGGAGCAGGCGCGCCAGCAGTTGGCGGACCTGCGCGTCAAGATCGAGGCGGCGCGGGAGAACGGGGTCCGGCTCGGCGAACTCAGGCTGGAGGTCGAGCAACTCGGCCGCTTCGCGCTCGAGGCCTCGGTCTCGACCCGGGAACGCTTCAATCAGATCAAGGCCAGGCTCGACGAGATCGGGCCGGTGCCGGCCGAGGGGCAGCCGGCCGAATCCGAGGTGATCAAGGAGGAACGCGCCCGGCTTTCGGACGAGCGGGCCGCCATCAACGCGCTGACGGGCAGTGCCGAGGAGCTCTCGATCGAGACGACGCAACTGTCGAACGAGATCACCGAAATGCGCCGCACGCTGTTCACCGAGACGCTGCTGGAGCGCACCAAGATCACGCCGGAGGTGCTGGAGGAGGCCATCGGCGCCGGCGCGAACGAAGGGGCGGACCTGCAGCGCACGGTCGGCGGCTGGGCGCGTTTCGTGTGGAATTTCAAGCGGGAATCGCTGCTGGCTGCGATTTCGCTTTCGCTCGTCGTCGGCCTCGTCCTCTATTCCGTCGGCTATCGTCTGGCCGGCCCGATCATCCAGCGCAACAAGATGATCGAGAAGCCGCACTACATCACCCGGCTGATGGTCGCCTACTGGTCGATCATGATCCCGACCCTGGCCGTCGGCGCATTCGCGTTCGCGTGCTATTCGCTGCTCTCCAGCTTCAACGTGCTGCGGCCGGATATCGCGCCGATGGTCTCGACGCTGTTCGGGGTCTGCGTCGGTCTCTACTTCGTCTCGGCGCTGGCCCGCGCCGTGCTCGCCCCGAACCGGCCGGAATGGCGGCTCGTCAATGTCTCCAACGATGGCGCGCGGCGGCTGGAGCGGTCGATCTTCGCAATGGCGCTCGCCAATTCGCTCGACTATTTCCTCGGCACCGTCAGCGTGGCGCTCGGCTCCGCCGTCGTCCTGACCGTCGCCAAGAGCATGATCGCCTCCATCGTCATCGGCATGATCCTGATCTGGATCTCGTTCATCCGGCCGATGCTGCGCGAGGGTGAGGATCCGGCCACCCGGGGGCGGCCATGGCCGCGGACGCTGTCCATGCTGCTGATGCTGACCGGCTTCGGCCTGATCGCCATGGCGGTGATCGGCTATGTCGGGCTGGCGCGGTTCGTCGCCGCCCAGATCGTGGTCACCGGCGCGATCCTGGTGACGATGTATATCGGTATCCTCTCCGGCCGGGCCATCGGCACGCAGGGCGCGTTCGCGCGGACCTATCTTGGTCAACGCATGGCGGAGCGCTATCAGCTGGGCGAGGTGACGCTGGACCAGGCCGGGTTGGCGGCGAGCCTCGGCATCTACCTGATCGTGCTCCTGCTCGGCCTGCCGGGAATCCTGCTGCAGTGGGGGTTCCAGCTGGGCGACATCGAGAGCTGGGCCTACCAGATCTTCACCGAGATCCGGGTCGGAAGCATCTCCATCTCGCTCATCGGCATTCTCGCCGGCGTGCTGCTGTTCGTGCTCGGCCTGGTGGTCACGCGCTGGTTCCAGCGCTGGCTCGACGGCACCATCATGGTGCGCAGCCATGTCGATCCGGGTGTGCGCAACTCGGTGCGGACGGCGGTCGGCTATGCCGGCGTCGGCCTTGCCGGGCTGATCGGCATCTCGGCGGCGGGCATCAACCTCTCCAGCCTTGCGCTGGTCGCCGGTGCCCTCTCGCTCGGTATCGGTTTCGGCCTGCAGAACATCGTGTCGAACTTCGTCTCCGGCCTGATCCTTCTGGCCGAGCGGCCGTTCAAGGTCGGCGACTGGGTCGTGGCGGGCACGACGGAAGGTTTCGTCAAGCGCATCTCCGTGCGCGCGACCGAGATCGAAACGTTCCAGCGCCAGACGATCATCGTGCCGAATTCGGTCCTGATCAACGGGCAGGTGGGCAACTGGACGCACCGCAACAAGCTCGGCCGCATCGAGATCCCCGTCAGCGTGTTCTCCGGCAACGATCCGCGCCAGGTGACCGAACTGCTGCTGGAGGTGGCGGCGACGCAGCCGGTGCTGCGCAATCCCGAGCCCTCGGTCACGTTCCTCGGCTTTTCGGCGACCACGCTCGATTTCGAGCTCAGGGCCTTCGTCGCCGACGTCCTGGACGCCGGCGTGATCAAGACGGAACTGCGCACGGCGATCCTGGAGCGGCTGCGCCAGGACGACATCGCGCTGGCGGGACCGGCGGCGCCGACGGTGCCGGTGACCATGGATCCGGAGAGCGCCCGCCTTCTCGCCGCCATGATCGACAATGCCAAGGAGGACGTGGCGCTCAGGCCCGTACCGTCACGCAAACCGGCGCCGAAGCCGGTCGAGGAGGGCGCCGACGAGACGGGCTGACGGACGATGAATGCCCCATTCACGCCATATTCAGTGTACGCGTCATAAAACTTGTGCAAAGACCCGGGGGTGAGGCTAGGCTCCTCACGGGGTTGTAACAGGGGCGGCGTTCGGCGCCGGGCATGAATGATGCGAATGCTTGTAACGATGCTGCTGATGTCGACGACGGTTGCCGCGCCGGCTTTTGCGGCGTCCATCACCAACAAGGATGGCGATTCGGTGGTCGTGACGATCGTCGAGAACGGCAAGCGGACGGAACTGGCGCTGGGCGCCGGAGCGACCGAATCGGTCTGCCCGTCGGGCTGCTTCGTCACGCTGCCGAACGGCGACCGCGTCGCGCTGAACGGCGACGAGACGGTCGAGATCAGCGGCGGATCGGCCGTCGTCAAGTAGCTGCCGGATCGGGGCAGCGGCGCGCCGGAACCGCCGCCGCACGCCTCTGCAGCGTCCTTCCTGCCGCATGTCTCCTGCGGCTGTCGGCCGTCCTCGCCGTCATCTCGGCCTGTGGCCAGACTTCGTCTGTGCCGTCAACCTTTTGTAAATCATCTGCATGTCGGCGCCTGGCGTCTTAACGCTTTCTCAAAGCGCGCTTCCTATCGTTTCGGTGTTGACCGGAGAGTGGATGATCCCTTCGGACGGGACCATGTGCAGGTCCGATGCCGCCCCGCCGAATGGCGACTGCAGGCGGCACGCGAAACCCTCATGTCAGAAGGCATAAGATGTCATTCATCGGTATCTCCGGTATGCAGTACGCCGGCGCGTCGCTTTCCCATCACCGCATCCTGCTCGTCGAGGACTCCAACGTCTTCACCTCCATGATCGGCGCACGGCTGAAGGAGCTGTTCGGCATCCAGGTCGAGCTCTGCCGCGATTTTCTGCAACTGGAGGAGACCTACGAGCGCTCTTCCGATCCGATCACGCTCGCCATCTCCAACATCAACCTGCCGGGCGCAGAGAACGGCGAGGCGCTCAACTACCTGATCGATCTCAGCGTGCCGACGATCGTCTTTACCGGCATGTTCCACCAGCAGACGCGGGACCACCTGATGTCGAAGGAGATCGTCGACTACATCATCAAGGACAACGTGTTCGCCGTCGACATGCTGGCCGAATCCGTCTGCCGCTTCCTGACCAACCACGATCACCACGTGCTGATCGTCGACGACAGCCCGACGGCGCGGGCGCTGCTGTCGACCCGGCTGAAGCGCTACAACTTCCGTGTCAGCACGGCCGAGAGCGGGGCTGCGGCGCTCGCCATCCTGCAGGCCAATCCGGATATCGGCCTGATGGTCACCGACTACAACATGCCCGACATCGACGGCTTCGAGCTCACCCGGCGGATCAGGTCGTTCATGGGCTCGCACCAGCTTCGCATCATCGGGGTTTCCTCGTCGACGGACCGGATGCTGTCGGCGCGTTTCCTCAAGGCCGGCGGCAATGATTTCATGCTGCGGCCGTTCATCGACGAGGAGTTCTATTGCCGGGTCAACCAGAACCTCGACACGCTGACGCAGATCCGCAAGGCGAACGGACGCAAGGCCGCGTGACAGCGGTCCGAGACAAGAGGCTTACGTAAGGTGAGATAGTTTCCGGGAGTTAACCGCTTGATAAACCCGGAACGATGTAATGAAGGCGCGTGGGGAAGGGGTTTGAAGTGGACCGGAATTCGCAACGACAGGCTGCGTTTCTGCGCCATTTCGGCCGATCCGTCCTGATCGTCGAAGATTCGCGGATGTTCTCCACCGCCTTGCGGTTCCGGCTGGAGACGGAACTCGGGGTCCGGGTCACCCATTGCGAGAACATGGATGCGCTGAGGGCCGCCGTCGATGCCGGCACGGAGCCGTTCGCCCTTGCCATCGTCGACCTGACCCTGCCGGGCTCGCCCGACTGCGAGGCGCTCGACCTCCTGGTCTCGCGCGGCATCCGGCCGATCGTCTTCAGCGCCTCCTTTGGTCAGTCGATGCGCGAGGGCGCGCTCGCCAAGGGTGCACTCGACTATGTCATGAAGGACAGCCCCTCGGCGTTGCAGCAGGTGATCGTCGGCGTCGACCGCATTCTTGCGAGCGAACGGACGAAGGTGCTGCTCGTCTCGCCGGAGCCGGGCAGCCTGGCGCTGGAGGCGGCGCTGCTGTCCAGGCAGCGCTTCCAGTTGCAGAAGGCGGAGGGCGCCGAACGGACGCTGGACCTGCTCGACGAAGCCCGCGACACCGACATCGTCCTCGTCGATCTCGACCAGCCGGGCTGCGACGGCGTGCTGCTGCTCGGCGAGATCCGCCGCCACTATTCGCCGATGAGCGTGCGCATCGTCGGCCTGTCGAGCCGGGGGCAGGATGCGACGGGGGCGCGGTTCCTGAAGGCGGGCGGCGACGAGTTCATCCTCAGGCCGTTCTGCGACGAGGATTTCATCGCCCGGATGCTGCATCTGGCGGCGCTGCACAAGCAGTTCCAGGCGCTGACCCTTCTGGCATCGCGCGACTACCTCACCGATGTCTACAATCGCCGCTATTTCTTCGAGGCGGGGCAGAGGATCGTCAGCCAGGCCATGCGCCGCGGCGCGAAAGCCTCGATCGCGATCGTCGATATCGACCACTTCAAGCGGCTGAACGATACCTATGGCCACGAGGTCGGCGATGTCGTCCTGAAGGCGGTCTCGAAGCGCCTCAAGGCGCGGCTCCGCGGAAACTGCCTGCTGGCCCGGCTGGGCGGCGAGGAATTCGGCATGATCTTCGACGGGGTCGGCGTGGCCGACGCGGTGGCGCGGTGCGACATGCTGCGCGAGGAACTGGCGGCCACCCCGATCGAGGCCGACGGGGAACCGCTGACGATCACCGTTTCGATCGGGGTGGCCGCCATCGAAGGCGACGAGGTCTTCGACAACTATCTGAACGCGGCCGACCAGTTCCTCTACATGGCCAAGCATGCCGGGCGGAACCGGGTGTTCTCCGAGCGCTCGTTGCAGCCGGCGCTGGCGGGTTAGCGCCGGCCCGTCACAGGGGCCGGCTTTCCGCCGTCAGGGACGCTCGGCGTGCCCGGGAACGCTTAGCGTGCCGCGACTGCGGCCGGAAGCATCAGCTTGCGGTCGGCGCGCTCCTGCTGGGGTGAGCGGTTGTAGAGTTCGCGGTAGCACTTGGAGAAGTGCGAGGCGGAGACGAAGCCGCAGGCAACGGCGACCTCGACGACCGGCATCGACGACTGCACCAGAAGGTGGCGGGCGCGGTCGAGGCGGATTTCGAGATAGTAGCGGGCGGGCGAACGCCCCATCTCCTGCCGGAAGAGGCGTTCGATCTGGCGACGGGAGAGGTCGGCGCTCTCGGCGATCTCCAGCAGCGACAGCGGCTCGGAGAGATTGTTTTCCATCAGTTCGATGATCGAGAGCACCTTGGCGTTCTGCACGCCGAGGCGGGCGCGCAGCGGCAGGCGCTGGCGATCGTGCGGGCCGCGGACGCGGTCGGTCAGAGCCTGCTCGCAGATGCTGTTGACGAGGTTCTCGCCGAAATCCTGGTCGATCAGGTTGAGCATCATGTCCAGCGAGGCGGTGCCGCCGGCGCAGGTATAGATGTTGCCGTCGATCTCGTAGAGGTCGGCATAGACCTCGGCCTGGGGATAGGCCTCGGCGAAGCCTGGCAGGTTCTCCCAGTGGATCGCACAGCGCTTGCCGGTGAGCAGCCCGGCCTGGGCCAGGACATGCGCGCCGGTACAGAGCGAACCGATCGCCACGCCGCGATTATAGGCTTCGCGCAGCCAGGCATTCACCGACTTGTTGCGGAAATCCTCGACGTAGATGCCCGAACAGACGAGCACCATGGAGGGGCGATTCTCCCCGCCGAGAAACTTGCGCTCGTCGGCCAGCGAGGAATTGACCTCGAGGCCGATGCCGCTGGAAGACAGCACCTGCTGGCCGTCCGTCGATGACAGGCGCCAGCTATAGGCCTCGTAGCCCAGCATGCGGTTGGCGATGCGCAACGCCTCGATCGCGGCCGAGAACGGCAGCATGGAGAAATTGGGCACGAGGAAGAAAACAAGCGAACGCTTTTTGGCTGCTGTCTTGGTCATGGGGAGTTCCGCTCTGGTTTTTCGCAAGCGTCTCCCGAAGCCGGTCGTCTAGCTTGCCTGATTGCGACATTTGCATGGATTGGTGCGACTGTGAAGCCCTGCGTAACCATTCGTGTTCCAAGCGTTTGAGGGTTTTCTCGCCTGAACGCGGCCTCGGGACGGGCGTGCGAAATTTGCGACACGGCATTCTGCTCCGGGGCGGCGGCAGGGGACGGGCCCGAAGTTGCGAAAGACGCTTGAACGGGCCGGCGCAGGCGTTAAGAAAAGACGATACAGAGGAGAAGACGATGCTCGCCGACGGATACTCGAAAGTGGCACCCGGAAAACTGGTGGCGGCGGTCACCTGTCTGGAGATGCTTTCCCCCACGCCGACCGGAAATGCCGCCGAGCCGGAGGGGCTGACGCTCGCCCTCGTCCGGGAGCCGGATCTCGACTGGTACCGCGACCTCTATCGGCGGATCGGCACGGACTGGCTGTGGAGTTCGCGGCTGTCGCTTGCCGAGGGCGCGCTGGCGGAGATCCTGCATGATCCGGCCGTGGAAGTGCGCGCGGTGATGGCGGGCGGACGGGCGGAGGGCCTGATGGAGCTCGATTTTCGCGAGGAGGGGCAATGCGAACTGACCTTCTTCGGGCTGACGAAGGCGATGATCGGACGCGGGGCGGGGCGCTGGCTGATGAACCAGGCGATCGAAAACGCGTGGTCGAAGCCGGTTTCACGCTTCTGGGTGCACACCTGCAGCCTCGACAGCCCACAGGCCCTGGATTTCTACGTGCGCTCCGGCTTCGTGCCCTATGAGCGGATGGTGGAGGTGTTCGACGATCCGCGACTCGTCGGGATCCTGCCGGCCGATGCCGCGCCGCAGGTACCGATCCTGCGGGGCGGAGCCCTTCGCCTCGGCCGGCACATGGCGTAGCGAAGGCTAAAAAAATCGCCGGACCAAAACCGCCTCGGCGATTTCATATCCGGCGACAGTGGGTCGTCGTCCTGGGAGGTCGCGGCGACTGGGGCATCGCCGGATAGCATTCTCTCATCGCGTCTTCCTGATGACCGAGGCGATGTCGGTTGCTTCGTCGGTGGCCGGAAAGCCGATGTCCTTGCGCAGGTCGAACGGGAGGTTTTCCAGTTCGAGTTCCTCGCGATGATGACGCCAGGCGTCTGCAACGCGACCGGCCAAGCGCCGGAACGACGACAGGGTTTCAGCTCCGGACACGCGCCTTGCGAGCGAGCCGCCGTGAAGATGTGAGATGGACGTATGCATTTCGAGGGTCCTTTCGATCTTGGGAGGTTCGAAAGGTCGCGACCTTGATGATCATCATGTCGCGGCCTTATTCATCAATCAATCGAATATATTTGATGCAATGCATCAGATTCCGTCATGGGAACGGCGTCCCGGCCAACCGACGTCGCGCTGCAGTTCCGGCGGCAGCATTTCCATTTCACGCTCGGCGCGGCGGCGAAGGCGGCGGGCCGCCCGGGCGTCGAGGAACTGGCGGATATGGAGCGCAAAGCCCCTGCCGACGGCGCGAATGGCGAACGGAGCGGCATCTGTGTGTGATTTGCGGTCTGTCATGACACCCATCCTTTCCGGATCCGGTTTCGTTGGATTGACTATCGCGCCGAAGGGGTGTTCAATCAAACGAAATGAAATGAAGCTATCGATCAGTAATTCTGAATTAGGAGGATGCCATGAACGTGATGCCGAGGCAGCCGCTGCCCTTGCTGGAACTCGACATTCTCAGGACCTTCGTCGCCATCGCCGAGACCGGGAACTTCACCACGGCGGCGGAGACGGTGCACCGGACGCCCTCGGCGGTCTCGATGCAGATCAAGAAGCTGGAGGAGATGCTGGGCTGCACGCTGTTCCGGCGCGACGCCCGTTCGGTCACGCTCACCCACCATGGCGAAGTGCTGCTCTCCTATGCCCGCCGGCTGCTCACGCTCAGCAACGAGGCGGTCTCGCGCTTCATGATGCCGGAGATGAACGGGGTCGTGCGGCTCGGCGCGCCGGACGACGTCGGCGAACTGATCCTGCCGGAGGTGCTGCGCCGGTTTGCCGAGACCTATCCCTCGATCGCCGTCAACGTGTCGATCGAATCGAGCTCCAGCCTGCGCCGTGCCGTCGCCGAGCGGCGGCTGGATCTCGCGATCTTCAATTCGCCGGACAACACCACGCCGGTTCCGGGCGAGATCCTGATGAAGGAGCAACTCGTCTGGGCGGCGAAGAACTGCGGCACCGCGCACACGAAGCATCCGCTGCCGGTGTCGGTCTGGGAGGAGGGGTGCATCTGGCGGGCCCGGGCGCTCGAGGAACTGGCAAGGTCGGGCCGCGAGTTCCGCGTCGCCTATTTCTGCGCCCATCACATGGGCCAGCGGGCGGCGATCCGCGCCGATCTCGCAGTCGCGCCGCTCGCCCGTTTCCTCGTGCAGGACGACATGGTGGCGCTCGGCGAGAAGGACGGGCTGCCCGACCTCGGCCACTACACGATCGGCCTCGTCATCGGCGAGGATGCCGACGCGCCGGTGAAGGCGGTCGCAGACTATGTCCGCGCGGCCTTTGCCCGCTTCGAACGCAGCCCCAAGGAGGCGCTCCTGCCCGTCGCCTGCTGACGGACCGGATCAGCTGTCGACGGGACGGAGGGCGCCCATGCGCCGCATCAGCGCCTTCTCCGCCTCCAGCACCAGCATCGTCACGATGCCGATGGCGATGATGAGGACGCCGTCGCCGATCGCGACCGGCGCGCTGTCGAACAGGGCGTGCATGAACGGGGCATAGGTGAAGGCGAGTTGTGCTGCGACGACCACGCCAATCGCGCCCAGCACGGCCGGGGTGCCGAGCACGCCCTTCAGATTGAACGACGTCATGTGCAGATAGCGCACATTGAAGAGATAGAAGATCTCCATCACCACCAGCGTATTGACCACCATGGTGCGCGCCACCCGCTCGCCCTGGCCCGAGCGCATCGCATATTCGAAGATGCCGAACACGCCGATGGTGAAGAGGATCGAGACGAACAGGATCCGCCATGCGAGGAAGCCGGTGACCAGCGGCGCGTTGCGGCCGCGCGGCGGCCGGCGCATCACGTTCGGTTCGGTCGGCTCGAAGGCCAGCACGAGGCCGAGCGTGACCGTCAGGATCATGTTGATCCAGAGGATCTGGACCGGCGACATCGGCAGGGACAGGCCGAGGAGGATGGCCAGCACCACGCAGATGGTCTCGCCGCCATTGGTGGGGACGGTCCAGGAGATGACCTTGCGGATATTGTCGAAAACGGTCCGGCCCTCGTGGACGGCGGCGACGATCGAGGCGAAGTTGTCGTCGACCAGCACCATTTCCGCAGCCTCCTTGGCCGCTTCGGTGCCCTTGCGGCCCATGGCGATGCCGACGTCGGCCTGCTTCAGCGAGGGCGCGTCGTTGACGCCGTCGCCGGTCATGGCGACGACATGGCCGTTGTTCTGGAGGGCGCGGACGATGCGCAGCTTGTGCTCCGGACTGGTGCGGGCGAAGACGCTGACCGCCTCGACGACCGCGCCGAGTTCGGCGTCGGCAACGGCGTCGATCTCCGCCCCGGTCATCGCCTTCGGATCGTCGGCGATGGCGAGCTGGCGCGCGATCGCGGCGGCGGTGTCGACGTGGTCGCCGGTGATCATCTTGACCGCGATGCCGGCGGAGCGGCAGTCGGCCGCCGCTGCCATCGCCTCTTCGCGCGGTGGGTCGATGAAACCGACGATGCCGAGGAAGATGAGGCCCGTCTCGACGTCCTCGAAGGTGAGCCGTTCCAGCGCTGCGGGTGCTGTGGCTGCCGCAAAGCCCAGGACCCGCTCGCCATTGGCTGCTGCTGCAGCGATCCGCTTGCGCCAGTAGGCGGCGTCGAGGTCCATCTCCGTTGCGCCGGCATCGCCTCCGGCCTGTCGGGCGCACATGGCGAGCACGCGCTCCGGCGCGCCCTTGACGAAGATGCGGCCGCCGCCGGCGGGATCGCGGTTGAGGGTGGCCATGAAGCGGTGCCGGGCGTCGAAGGGGATCTCGTCGATCCGGGCCCGGTTCGACCGCTCCGTCTCCGGTTGCAGGCCGGCCTTCATGGCGAGCGTCACCAGTGCGCCCTCCATCGGGTCGCCGAGCACGGACCAGCGGCCATCGGCCTCGACCAGTTGCGCGTCGTTGCACAGGAGGGCGGCGCGCACCAGTTCCGTCTCTGACCGGTTCGGCGGCGTATCGCCTTCGCCGATGGCGCCCTCAGGGGCATAGCCGGCGCCGGCAACGAGGCTTTCCCGCCCCGACGTGGCGATCCGCCGGGCGGTCATTTCGTTCTTCGTCAGGGTCCCGGTCTTGTCGGAGCAGATCACCGAGACCGCGCCGAGCGTCTCGACGGCGGGCAGGCGGCGGACGACGGCATTGCGCCGGGCCATCCGCCGCACGCCGATCGCAAGCGTGATGGTGATCACCGCCGGCAGCCCTTCGGGCACGACGCCGACGGCCAACGCCACGACGATCATCAGCGCATCGGCCCAGGGGTAGGCATGGACCAGCATGGCAAACGCCATCAGCGCCACCGCGGTCGTCATCGCGACAAGGGTGAAGATCCGGCCGAAGCGGTTGATCTGCACGAGCAGCGGGGTTTCCAGCGTCCGGATCCCGCCGATCATCGTCGAGATGCGGCCGATCTCGGTCCCGGCCCCCGTCGCGACGACGATGCCGGTCGCCTGTCCGGTGGCCAGCAGCGTGCCGGAGAAGACCATGGAGTGGCGGTCGCCGAGGGCGGCGTCCGTCCCGGCCGGTCGTTCCTCCTTTTCCGCCGGTACGGATTCGCCGGTCAGGATCGCCTCGTCGACCTTCAGGCTGCGGGCGCGCAGCAGGCGGATATCGGCCGGCGCCTTGTCGCCCGCCTCCATCAGGACGACGTCGCCGGGAACGATGGCGCGGGCATCGATGTCATGTTGTCGGCCGCCGCGCAGGACGCGGGCATGGGGTGCGATCATGTCGCGGATGGCGTTCAGCGCCTCTTCGGCGCGCCCCTCCTGGATGAAGCCGACGATCGCGTTGACGAGGACGACGCCGACGATGACGGCCGCATCGACGACATGGCCGATGATCGCGGCGACGATGGCGGCCGACAGCAGGAAATAGATCAGGGTGTTGTTGAACTGGGCGAGGAAGCGCAGCAGGGGATGGCGCGGCGAGGGGGCGGGAAGCTGGTTCGGCCCGTAGCGTTCGAGCCGCCGCTTCGCCTCGTCGGCGGAGAGGCCCTCGTCGGAGGTTCCGAGCCGCGCGAGCGCCGCATCTGTGGGCAGGGCATGCCAGGCGACCGGCTGCGCGGCCTCGGCGCCCCGGTTTTCGTCCGAAACGGCCGTGCGAACGTTCATCCCGGTCCTCCGTGCAAGCTTTCGGGCGGCGGCGTCCGGCAGGAGACGCGGCGCGATTTCCCGAGGCCTATCACGAGTATAGCGATCCCGACTTGATGCACGTCAAGCTTGGGCCGATCAGCAATGCGTCATCGGCCATACAGGTCAGAGCGGATTGCGGGCCGGAAACCGTCCCCGGTGGCCTATTCCCGGCTGCGGCGCCTGCGGCGGCCGCCGCCTTCGCCGTCGTCGGACGGAGCCTTGCGCTCGGGCAGGGTGACGACGGTTGAAAGGTTCGGGAAGGCATCGACCTTGTTCGGCATCGCCATGGCATTGACGAAGAGCTGCTGGAAATTGCCTTCCAGCGCCGTCTCGATCTTCTCGATCCGGCTGACGAGATGCTCGATCTCGCGGCGGTGGCCGCGGTTGAGCAATGCCATCAGCGCGCCGGTGCCGGCGGCGTTGCCAACCGCCTTGACGTCGGAAAGGTCGCAGTCGGGGATCAGGCCCAGCACCATGGCGTATTTCGGATCGATGAACGTGCCGAAGGCCCCGGCAAAGCAGATCGTGTCGACATGGTCGATACCCTGCTTCTCCATCAGGAGCTTGATGCCCGCATAGAGCGCCGCCTTGGCGAGCTGGATCGCGCGAATGTCGTTCTGCGTCACCGTGATGCGCGGCTCGCCGTCATGCAACAGGTAGGAGAAGGTGCGGCCGTTCTGGATGATGCGCGGGCTTTTCGCCGCCATCGCGCCATCGACGACGCCGTCCTCGGAAATGATGCCCGACAGGTACATCTCGGCCACGACCTCGATGATCGCCGAGCCGCAGATGCCGGTGACGCCGACGGACGCCGCGGCCTCGGCAAAGCCATCCTCGTCGGACCACTTGTCGACGCCGATCACCCTGAAGCGCGGCTCGAGCGTCTCGGGGTCGATGCGCACGCGCTCGATCGCACCGGGGGCGGCGCGCTGGCCCGACGAGATCTCGGCGCCTTCGAAGGCAGGCCCCGTGGGGGACGAAGCGGCGACGACGCGCTGCCGGTTGCCAAGCACGATCTCGGCATTGGTGCCGACGTCGACGAGCAGCATCATCTTGTCCTGGCGGTGCGGCCCCTCGGCCAGCGTCGCACCGGCAGCGTCCGCGCCGACATGGCCGGCGATGCAGGGCAGGAGATAGACGCGGGCGCCGTGATTGATGGCAAGGTCGATCTCGCGCGACCAGGTGTGGACCGCGCCGGAAACCGCGAGCGCGAACGGCGCCTGGCCGAGTTCGGTCGGATCGATGCCGAGGAACAGGTGGTGCATGATCGGATTGGCGACGAAGACGGCGTCGAGGATGTCGTTCGGATCGACGCCGCCCTCCGTGCAGACCTTGACCGTCAGCTCGTTGATCGCCTGGCGCACGGCTTTCGTCATGGCCTCGCGCCCGTCCGGGTTCATCATCACGTAGGATACGCGGCTCATCAGGTCTTCGCCGAAGCGGATCTGCGGGTTCGACGTGCCCGACGAGGCGACGACACGGCCCGATAGCAGCGACACCAGATGCATGGCGATGGTGGTCGAGCCGATGTCGCAGGCTATCCCGTAACCCTCGTTGTGCAGACCGGGCCACAATGCGATCAGGTTCGGGCGTGATCCCTCGATGTCGCGGTGGATCGCGGCGGTCACGCCCCAGTTGCCCTTGCGCAGGATCTTCTGCACTTCCGGCAAGAGATGCTGGGCGACGAGGATGTTCTTGAAACCCCAATCCTTTTCCAGCATGGCATTCAGCCGGTCGAGATCGCCGAGCGGCTTGTGCATGTCGGGCTCGTCGACCTCTACATAGCAGAGCTGGATCGCCGGGTTGCGGTCGAAGGTCCGGTCGGTCGCGGCCTTGCGGATCACCTGGGCATTGACGACGGTATCCTGCGGCACGTCGATGACGAGATCGCCGAGGATCTGGGCCGAGCAGGAGAGCCGGCGCCCCTCGGGAATGGTGCGAACCTCGGCATAACGCTTTTCCTTCGGCCCGACCGGCGAAATGTGGTCGAGCGAGGAGACGATCTTGTGCTTGGCGAAGCTGCCTTCCTGCACCTCGATCTGACAGCGCCCGCAGGTGGCCCGGCCGCCGCAGACGCTCTCGACGTAGACGCCGAGCTTGCGGGCGGCGTCGAGGATCGGCGTGCCCACCGGGAAGCGGCCGCGCTTGCCCGACGGCATGAACAGAACCAGGGGATCGGTCTGCGCGGCTTCGCTCATGTTGCTCTCGTTCTCGGACGTGCCTTCGTAGCGCATGGTATTCGGTCTTTCATCGGGCCCGCATCGGTTCTGGACCGGCGTGTCACGCAAATGTGCAGACTGCACCGGAATGCAGCCTGATAGTTGTCCAATCCCGACATGGAAAGATCCGCCAGCATCATTTCCGGATGCCATCCCGCCGGCCTGCCTGCAAGGTTCAGGATTTCTTCTTCGGCAGGCGTCGGGCGTTGGCGCGCACGCGCTTGCCATAGGGCTTGAGGGCGGCCGCTGCGATGGCCTCGCCGGCCTTTTCGACCGAGGGGCGGCCGCCGGTCATCATCTGCATCGCCGCACCGAAGGCTGCGCGCGAGACCGCCATGTTGACGGCCACAGCGCTTTCGGCCGTGGCCACCACCTTTTCCGAAATCATGCGGTTCATCTCGGCGGTGTCCTGCGACCTGCCGGTCAGCGCCGCCATCTGCATGTCGTGGATCCGCATCGCCATGACGAAGGGGGCTTCGAACCAGAGCGTGGAGGCGTCCTTGCGAAGGCGGCGCGGGGTCATGAGGGTCACTCCCGGGAAGCGCCCGTGCCGGCGCGGGCGGCCCGGCCGCCGCGGCGGCCGCCGGCGGCCGGGGCAGGGGATGCCGATGCCGTGGCGCCGGCTTCGGCGGGCTTGTGGTCGCGGTAGGTCATGATCCAGTTGGTGCAGTTGGCGTCGGTGCCGTTGAGCACGTTGGCGGCGCGCACGGCCTCCATTTCCTGCGGGCGGCAGGGGTTCATGATGGCGCTCGTCATGCCGGCGCCGATCACCATCGGGATGAAGCCGGCATTGATGCCGTGGCGGTGCGGCAGGCCGAAGGAGATGTTGGAGAGTCCGCAGGTGGTGTTGACCTTCAGTTCGTGGCGCAGGCGATAGAGCAGCTGGAAGACCTGGCGGCCGGCGTCGCCCAGCGCCCCGATCGGCATGACCAGCGGATCGACGACGATGTCATGCGGCTTGATGCCGTGGTCCATGGCGCGCTCGACGATCTTCTTGGCGACGGCGAAGCGGACGTCGGGGTCCATCGAGATGCCGGTCTCGTCGTTGGAGATGGCAACGACCGGCACGTCGTACTTCTTGACCAGCGGCAGGATCGCCTCGAGCTTCTCCTCCTCGCCGGTGACCGAGTTGACCAGCGGCCGGCCCTTGGCGACCTTGAGGCCGGCCTCGATCGCGGCGGTGACGGAACTGTCGATCGACAGCGGCACGTCGACAAGGCCCTGGACGATCTCCAGCGTCTTGACGAGAAGCGGCGGCTCGGTCTCGTTCGGGTTGACGGCGGTGACGCCCGCATTGACGTCGAGCATCGTAGCGCCGGCTGCGACCTGCTCCAGCGCATCCTTGATGACGGTGTCGAAATTGCCTTCCACCATCTCGGCTGCCAGCTTCTTGCGGCCGGTCGGATTGATCCGCTCGCCGATGACGCAGAACGGCTGGTCGAAGCCGATGACGATCTCGCGGGTGGCGGAAGCGACGATGGTGCGGGTCATGAAATTTCCTCTGGTGACGTGGGCGACAGGCTATCGCGCGAATTTTCGGGTTACAAGGTGGCGCGCCGCAGGACGCCCGCCTCGATCAATGCGGGTGGTGAGCGGCGATTTCGGCCATTTCCTGCTGGTTCTGTTCCTTGCCCTCGCGCACCTCCTCGATGCGCTCGGCCACCAGCTGGTCGACCGGGTTCGGCTCGCGCGTCCAGGGCTTGCGGCCCTTGAGCACGCCGGATTCGTGGACGATCTCGGCCACGTATTCCTCCTGGCGGTAGGCCATGACGTGGATGCCGGACACGCCCTCGATCTCCTTCACCTCGTTGATGATGTCGATGCAGAGCTGCTTGCCTTCCTTCTTCTGGTCCTGCGCGCCCTCCAGGCGGGCGATGATGCTGTCGGGGATGTGGATGCCGGGCACGTTGGACCGGATCCACTTGGCCGTCCGGGCCGAGGCCATCGGGCCGACGCCGACGAGGATGTAGCATTTCTCGTGCAGGCCGAGGTCGCGGACCTTCTTCATGTATTCGCGGAACATCGGCACGTCGAAGCAGTACTGGCTCTGCACGAACTGGGCGCCGGCCTCGATCTTCTTGGCGAGGCGATAGGGGCGGAAGTCGTAGGGGGGCGCAAAGGGGTTGATGGCGGCGCCGAGGAAGACCTTCGGCGGCGTCGTCAGCTTGCGGCCAGAGAGGAATTTCGCATTGTCGCGCATGATCCGCACCGTCTCGAGCAGCGACATGCAGTCGAGGTCGAAGACCGGCTTGGCGCCCGGCTGGTCGCCGGCCTGCACCCCGTCGCCGGTCAGGCACATGATGTTGCACACGCCCATGGCGGCAGCACCCAGCACGTCGCCCTGGATGGCGATGCGGTTCTTGTCGCGGCAGGCGATCTGCATGATCGGCGCATAGCCCATGCGGGTTAGAAGCGCGCAGATGCCGACCGAGGACATGTGGCAGTTGGCGCCCGACGCATCGACCGCGTTGATGCCGTCCACCCAGCCGTCGAAGATCGCGGCGCGTTCGTAGACGTCTTCCGGATTGGCGCTGTCGGGCGGATTCAGCTCGGCTGTGACGGCGAATTCGCCGCGCCGGAGCACGCGTTCCAGCCGGCCGAGGGAGGAATGGCCGGGCAGGGGATCGAGCGGCAGGTGGGGGCCGAGCGGGTTTTCGTCGAAATGGGCCATGGATCAGGCGTCCTTTCCGCTCGCAGCCTCGCGGGCCGCCGCGGCCTCGGCGGTGACGCGCAGCCAGGAGGATGTCTCGCGCAGCGACTGGTTCACCGGCTTCTGCACGTTCATGATGGCATTTCCCTTCGCCATGTTCTGCGATCCCTTCCAGGCCTGCACCCAGACGCAGGGCATGTCCGGCTCGACCTCGCAATTGCCGTTGGCCCGCACGCCGCCGCAGGGGCCGTTGCGCAACTGCTTGGGACAGTTCATCGGGCACGACATGCCGGTCGACGACAGAACGCACTGGCCGCACATGCGACAGTCGAACAAAAAGCCCTTCACATGGCGCTCGACGAAGGTGACCGGGCGCTCGACGCGCTGGTAGCCGAACAGCCGCCAGAGCGGATCGAGCAGCAGGAAGGCTGCGGCGAAGCGATTGTAGAACCACTCGAAGAAGCGCGAATGGCGAACCGCCCAGAGCCGGACCGTATATTTGTGCCGGGAACGGCGGTTCGGCGAGACCCCGGCCGGCGTATAGGCGCCGGTGGCGGCCTTCTGCGCGGGCGCGGCGTTGCCGGGCTTGGGGTCAGCCATCGTCGCGGCCCCCGGCCTTGACCAGCGCCACCAGCCGTTCGCGATCGTAGGCCGCCTCGAGCTCGGCTGCCGCCTTGTCGGCCTCGGCCTCCAGTTCGTCGGAAACCGGCACCGGATCAGCCTTGCGCCATTCGGCGAGGTAGTCGTCGGTCTCGGCGGCGCCGGTGCGCATGGCGCACATGTCGATCGCCTCGGTGAAGCGCAGCGACAGCTCGCGCTTGGCCGTCCTGCGACCCTGCTTGATGATGACCTGGGCGGGGATGTCGCGCCAATAGACGATGATGCGGTCTGCCATGGTGAAGGTACTCCTCGGTTTCGACAATGCTTGCTGCAAAGCCCGCTGGCTGCGCTCGCCACGACCGGGCATCGCTCAAAAACGACGTGGGATTCGCGCGGGCCTGCTCTGTTTGCGCATGGGCAAGGACGGCGGGCAGGCGTACTGGCAGGGACTTTGGCCGGGGCTTCGGCCCGGGATCACCAGATCCCGCGCGTCATCCCGGTCCACAGCCAGCTCCAGAGCGTCGGGTGATACCATTGGCGGGACGGCGCCTGCGTCGCCTCCACTGGCCGCAGCGCGCCGGCAAGCGCGTCGGTCACGGCGCGGACGGCGATATCGGTGCCGGCTGCGGTCAGGAGCAGCGGATAGGTGTGCAGCGTGTCCTTGCGGGTGGGCGTCACGCGGACCTGGCCGATCACGCCGCCGGTATCGACGCCTGCATCGACCAGGTGGACGGTCGCGCCGAAATTCGCCTCGTCGCCCATCACCCGCGCCCAGTAACCGCCCTGCTGGCCGCGATACTGCGGATTGATGCCGGCGTGGAAATTGAGCACCGGGCAGGAGATCGCCGCAAGGGTCGAAGGCTTCAGCATCCGGCAGCTGACGAGGAAGAGGACGGCCGGTTTCAGCTCGTCGAGCGCGCGAGGGAACGCCTCGCTGTTGGCGCTGTCGACGGAGAGGCGGCGCAGCGCCGGGTCGGGGCGGGGATCGGCGCCGTATTCGCGGACGATCGCCGCGGCGCGACGGCGGGCGAGCGGCTTGCCGAATTTCGAGGCCGCCATCGTCGCCATCTGGCCGAATGCGGTGGCCCAGCCGAGACGGCGCGCCTTCAGGCGCAGCATGTCCTTCTTCGATTCCGGCTTCTCTTCGATGACGACGAGTTCGGGGACGTGGCGTTTCAGCGCATTGATGAGGATTTCAGGGTTCGGCCCGCCCTGGGTGAGGACGACGACCGGTCCCGTCGCGCTGGCTTGCGTTCTGGCCGGCGTCCTGTCCGTCGCTCCGGCCTGTCCATCGATGTCCGTCATGCCTGCCCCGCCGTCCCACGTCGCCCCGCCGCCGACCGGCGGGATCCTGCCGTGCGGACCATAGCGTCAGGACCTTTTGAATTCGTGCACGCTGTGCGCACAGGATTTCACCTTTCACAAGCTGTGAAGGCGGTTGTCAGGTGTCGGTGGAGGAATTCCCGAGCCCGGTCAGGGCCGGAGAGAGGTCGCCGTAGCCGGTGAAGCGGTACTCGTATGCGAGGCCGAGAAAGTCGGCCGCCTGCCGCGCCTTCTCCTGCAGGGCCTCGTCCTCGACCTGCGAGAGATAGACGAGCTTGCGGTAGTTGCCGAAGTACATCGGCAACAGTTGCGGATGGCGGTCGAGGCCGAGCGGCTCGACGACGAAGGCCTCGAACTGGCGGGCGAGGAAATCGGTGAGGAAGAAGGAGGTGACGTCGTCGTCGTTGCGCGCAAACGCCTCGTTGCCGGCGAAGAAGGAGTAACAGTGCGGGCCTTCGATGCGCCGGACGCCTTCCCGCGCGCAGAGCGCATCGAGCAGCCCGCCGGTGCCGCAGTCGGCATAGCCGACGAAGATCCGCTCGATGCCTTCCGCGCGGGCCTCCGCGATCGCCTGCTCGACGCCCGGGGTGATCTTCTCCGGATAGGCGTGCCAGATGGCGGGCAGACATTGCAGGTCGATATGATCGAGGCGGTTGGCCTTGCAGATGGCGATCACCTCGCGCGCAATGGCGCCGCAGGCGATCACGCGAACTTTTTCGTCGCTCGCGCGTTGAAGCGGGGAATTGTCGTCCCATACTTCATTTGTGTTCGCATCCATCGAGAGGAACTCCGACCATGACCATCAAGACCCTGTCCAAGATCAGCCTCGTACTCGCAGCGCTCGCGTCGCTTTCCGCATGCGGCAATACCATCCGCGGGATCGGCCAGGACACGGCCAACACCGTCAACGCCACGGAGGCTGCGGGCAGGGATGTCGCCCGGGCAGCCCAGTAACCATCGGCATATGAGATCGAGGCGGCGCCTGCGCAAGCGGGCGCCGCCTTTTCCTGTCCGCGTTCGGCTCAGGCGCCGGCCATCATGTTGTGCTTGCGCTTCATGAAGTCCTTGGCCGTCTCCACGGCCACGGCCGCATCGCGGCAGTAGGCGTCGGCGCCGACGGCCTTGCCGAATTCCTCGTTCAGTGGCGCGCCGCCGACGAGGACGACGTAGTCGTCGCGCAGGCCCTTTTCCTTCAGCGTGTCGATCACGACCTTCATGTAGGGCATGGTCGTCGTCAACAGCGCTGACATGCCGAGGATGTCCGGCTGCTCGCGCTCGATCGCTTCGAGGTAGTTCTCGACCGGGTTGTTGATGCCGAGGTCGACGACGTCGAAGCCCGCACCCTCCATCATCATGCCGACGAGGTTCTTGCCGATATCGTGGATGTCGCCCTTGACGGTGCCGATCACCATCTTGCCGAGCTTCGGCGCGCCGGTCTCGGCGAGCAGCGGGCGGAGGATGAACATGCCGGCCTTCATGGCGTTGGCGGAGAGAAGCACTTCGGGGACGAAGAGGATGCCGTCGCGGAAATCGATGCCGACGATGCGCATGCCCTCGACCAGCGCCTGGGTCAGGATGTCGTAGGGCGTCCAGCCGCGTTCGAGGAGAATGTTGGTTCCTTCCTCGATCTCTTCCTTCAGGCCGTCGTAGAGATCGTCGTGCATCTGCTGCACGAGCTCTTCGTCGGAGAGGTCGGCGAGAATGATTTCGTCGTCTGCCATGAGTGTCTCCTCGTCTCCAGTGGCACGGCAGGCACGGGCCGGGCAGTCCAGTGTTAGCGATGTTGCCGTTAAAATCCGATTTCGAAAGCGACGTCGCGCAGAGCAAAAAGCGACGGCGCGAACAGGATCATGGTAACGGCTGAAGACCGGCATTGACAGGGCAAATCAAAGGGGCGACTGGATGCCCGGGCGGTGTCTCCCCTGCGCCAGCCGTTGGCGCATTTCGACCCGTCCCGAGTCGATCGCTTGGTAGCATATGAGCATCAGGCGACGGAGCGCCGTTCAAAACTTGAGGAAATACGGACATGAGTTTGACGACAGAGCAGCCGGAAGGTGAAGGCGGCGGTCGCCGCGCACGCGGCGAAGGACGCGGAGCAGCGGCCCGCCGCGCATCGCGCTCCGGCGGTGGCCCCGGCCCGTCCTTGCCCTACATCACCCGCAAGATCCGCGAGTACGAGGTGCTGGACGAGGAAGGCCTGCAACTGATCGAACGCAATGCCGACACGGTGCTGGAAGAGATCGGCATCGAGTTCCGCGACGACGCCGAGGCGCTCGCGCTGTGGAAGGATGCCGGCTGCGAGATCCGGGGCGAGCGGGTGCATTTCCCCAAGGGCCTCTGCCGCGAACTCCTGAAGACGGCTCCGAAGACCTTTACCTGGCACGCCCGCAATCCGGTGCGCAGCGCCGAGATCGGCGGCAAGGCGACCGTCTTCGCCCCCGTCTACGGCCCTCCCTTCGTGCGCGACCTCGAGGGCAACCGCCGCTATGCAACGATCGAGGACTTCCGCAACTTCGTGAAGCTCGCCTACATGGCGCCGTCCATGCATTCGTCGGGCGGCACGGTCTGCGAGCCGGTCGACATCCCGGTGAACAAGCGTCACCTCGACATGGTCTACAGCCACATCAAATATTCCGACAAGCCGTTCATGGGCTCGGTGACCGCGCCCGAACGCGCCGAGGACACGATCGCCATGGCGAAGCTCGTCTTCGGCGAGGACTTCGTCGAGAAGAATACGGTGACGCTGAACCTGATCAACGCCAACTCGCCGATGGTCTTCGACGAGACCATGGTGGGTGCGCTGAAGGTCTATGCGCGCCACAACCAGGCCTCGGTCGTCTCGCCCTTCATCCTGTCCGGCGCGATGAGCCCGGTGACGGTCGCGGGCACGCTGACGCAGATTCTCGCCGAGGTGCTGGCAGGGGCCGCCTTCACGCAGCTGATCCGGGCCGGCTCGCCGGTGCTGTTCGGCACGTTCGCCGCCTCGATCTCGATGCAGTCGGGCGCGCCCACCTTCGGTACGCCGGAGCCGTCGCTGGTCTCCTATGGTGCGGCCCAGCTCGCCCGCCGTCTCGGACTGCCGTTCCGTACCGGCGGTTCGCTCTGCGGCTCCAAGGTTCCGGATGCGCAGGCGGCACACGAGAGCGCCAACACGCTGAACATGACGCTGCTCGCCGGCACCAATTTCGTGCTGCATGCGGCCGGCTGGCTGGAGGGCGGCCTGGTGTCGTCCTATGAGAAGTTCATGATCGACCAGGACCAGCTCGGCATGATGCAGAAGATGGCCGAGGGCATCGATCTCTCCGCCGATGCGCAGGCGCTCGACGCGATCCGCGAGGTCGGTCCCGGCAGCCACTATCTCGGCTGCGCACATACGCAGGCGAACTTCCAGACCGCGTTCTACCGCTCGCCGCTTGCCGACAACAACTCGTTCGAGCAGTGGGAGATCGAGGGCAGCAAGCGCATCGAGCAGCGCGCCAACGCGCTCTGCCGCACCTGGCTGGAAAACTACGAGGCACCCTATCTCGATCCGGCGATCGACGAGGCGTTGCTGGAATACATGGCCAAGCGCAAGGATTCGATGCCCGACGCCTTCACCTGAAAGGCTCCCGAACGCGCCAGGGAGCAAGGCGGAGCATCGGCGGTGGCGGACATGATCCAGAAGGAGGTCTGGCGACCGCACTACGAACTGCAGGGGCCGAAGCCGAAATGACGGCGGGACGCCCCACCAGCACAACGATCCGTGCGGCTTTCGAGCCGCACGGTCTTTTTTTGCGCGGCGTCGTGAATTTTGCCGAACCTGACGCGGCGCCGATCCTGCCGGACGGCCGCTGGGCGGCGAGCGTCGCGCTGATCGGCAATGTCGGAAGCTCGATCTGGCCGCATTTCCGCGCCTGGCAGGACGAGGCACCGGATCGGGGCGGCCGCGATCCGCTCGATGCGTGGTCGAAGGCGGTGGTCGGGCCGCTTGCCGCCGGATGGGGAGCTGCAGCCTATTATCCCTCCGACCCGCCCTGGCAGCCGTTCCAGCAATGGGCGATGCGGGCAGAGGGCCTGCGGGCCTCGCCGCTCGGCATCCTGATCCATCCGGTCTACGGGCTCTGGCACGGCTATCGCGCCGCGCTCGGCTTTGCTCATGCGCTCCATGCCGAAGCCGAGGCCGGGCCGGGGCCGCATCCGTGCGATACCTGCCGCGACCGGCCCTGCCTTAGCCCCTGTCCCGCCGGGGCTGTGACGGCTGCGGGCTTCGACGTTCCGGCCTGCCGCGGCCATGTGCGGACCAACGCCGGCCGGGACGGCTGCATGACGGCCGGTTGCCTCGCCCGCGCCGCCTGTCCCATCGGCGAGGGGTATCGCTACTGCGACGATCAACTGCGCTTCCACATGGCGGCGCTTGGGCTGTGATTTGCGACAGAGGCGCGCCGATGCGAGGCTATTTGTCGATTCGATCCCGGAGTTCGATAACTATGAAGCGTCTGTTCGGCCTCGCGCTCGCCGCCTCGTCGCTCGTCGCAGGCTCGGCTTCGGCCGCCTGCGAGGAGGTCCTCCATCTTGCCGACAGCTACATCGTCTGCCGCTTCGATCCGGCGCGTGAGACGATCCGCGTCTATGGGGCGGCAGAGGGTGCGAAGGAGCCGCTGACCTACTGGGCGGTGCGCGACATCCTGCGCGAGGACCGGGAGTTTCTGGTCTTCGGGATGAACGGCGGGATGTATCACCCCGGCTATTCGCCGGTCGGGCTGCTCGTCGAATACGGGCGCGAGCGCCATCCGCTGAACCGTGAGGCGGGCGAGGGGAACTTCTTTCTCAAGCCGAACGGGGTGTTCTTCGTCGGCAAGGGTACGGCGGCGGTGATGGAGACGGAGGCCTTTGCGCGGGCACGGCCGGAGGTGCAGTTCGCCACGCAGTCGGGACCGATGCTGGTCGAGGACGGCCGCATCCACCCGCGCTTCCTGCCGGATAGCGACAGCCTCTACGTGCGCAACGGTGTCGGCATCCTGCCGGACGGACGCGTGGCGTTTGCGATCTCGCGCGGGGCCGTGCGCTTCCACGACTTCGCCACGCTCTTTCGCGATGCGCTGGGCTGCCGGGACGCCCTCTTTCTCGACGGCAGCATTTCCAGCCTCTATGCGCCCGAGGTCCGGCGCAACGACCGGTTCTCGCGCATGGGCACGGTGATCGCCGTGACGGGCGGGCTGCCCTATTGATGCGGATTCCGGGCCCGGGAGGCTCGGGTGCCGGACGCTCAGGCCTTGGGATAGGCCCTTTCGAGGCCGCCCGAGCGGGTCAGGCCGATGCGGAAGGCCTGGTGGGCGGCGTGCTGGCTCGAGCGCGCGGCCTCCATCAGCCGCACCTGCAGTCGTGCGGGGGCCGTATTGCCGAGCCATTCGCCGAGCTTTTCCAGCTTCAGCGAGTTCAGGAACCGCCCCTCGGCTGCCCTGGCGAGATGGAGATCGAGCCCTGCCAGCAGGTTTTCGTCCTGCTGCGGATTTTCCATGAGCAGGACGAGGAACGACTGGTCGGCCTCACCGAGCGCGGAAATCTTCTCTGCGATCGTGTCCCGGTCGGGAAAGGCGGCTGCGTTCATCGGCTCGGTCTCCAGCGAATCTCTGTGGGTATCCCGGATAGTGGAGGGCGAGGGGGCGTGCAAGTTGTGCTGTATGGCGGGCGATGCTCGGCCTGGCTTCAACGGCCCCTCATCCGCCTGCCGGCACCTTCTCCCCGTGAACGGGGAGAAGGGCGGTCGCCGGCGATGCTCAGCCCCTGCCGCGGCGGCCGCGTTCGCGGGCGGGGGCCGCGGCGCTTTCGCTGGCGGTCTTGTTGCGAAGCGGGCCGATGACGTCGACGATCGTCTCCAGCGTCGGGCGCTGGCGCGGCTCGTGGGCGTCGAGCGCCTGGCGCATGGCGGCGAGGTGCTCGCAGGAGGTGCCGCAGCAGCCGCCGATGATGCGGGCGCCGGCGTCGCGGGCGAGCCTTGCATATTCCGCCATCAGCGGCGGCGTACCGGAATAGTGGATTTCGGCGCCGCGATATTCCGGGATGCCGCAATTGCCCTTGACGACGACGGTCGCGGACGGATCGGCGCCGGTCATGTCGAGCAGCGAGGAGAGGATGTCGGAGGCGCCGACGCCGCAATTGGCGCCGACGGCGAGCGGGCCCGTGCCGATGTCGCCGGCAACGCCGTGGATGTCCTTCGGATGCAGGCCCATCATCGTCTTGCCGGCGGTGTCGAACGAACCGGTATAGACGAAGGGCAGGCCGACCTTGACGGCGGCCTCGGCGGCGGCGCGGATTTCTTCGGGCGAGGACATGGTCTCGATCCAGGCGACATCGGCGCCGCCGGCCTTCAGGCCCTCGATCTGCTCGGCGAAGGCTGCGACGGCATCCTCGTAGGTCAGCCCGCCGAGCGGTACCAGCAATTCGCCGGTCGGGCCGACGGAGCCTGCGACGATCACCTTGCGCGGTGCCTTCCCGGCGACGGCGCGGGCGATCTCGGCGGCCTTCTTGTTGAGGTCGAAGACGCGATCCTGCGCATGGTGCAGCTTGAGGCGGTGACGCGTGCCGCCGAAGGTGTTGGTCAGGATGATGTCGGCACCAGCATCGACGAAATCCTGATGCAGCTTCGTGATGTTCTCGGGCTTCGCCTCGTTCCAGAGCTCCGGCGCCTCGCCGGCCTCCAGGCCCATGGCGAACAGCGAGGTGCCGGTGGCACCGTCGGCGAGCAGGAAGGGCTTTTCGGCGAGCAGCGTTGCGAGCGCGTTGTTTTCGGTCGTCATCGGTTCAACTTTCCCGTCCGTCCCCGGACCGGCGGGCGGTCGAAGGCACATTGTCATGTCGGCGTGAGGCTATGCTTGCATCCGGATATAAAGATTTCTTTATGTCCGCGCAAGCAATGAAGGCGGCGATGGGGTGCATCCCGCAGGAAAGAGGCGGGCCGCAGGCTGGTGTAACGGCGCGTGCTCTCCGATCATCTCTCCGACAAGGGAGGGAAGCCCCGCCGCTCCCGTCTGCCCCCCTACGCTGACGCGTGATCCGGCGGCTACCGGAGGCAGGCGAGATCTTCCAGCGCCCCGCAAGCCCATGCCTTGATACGTCCTCTGCGGGCGTTCAGGCCGCCTGCGGCGTCTCGCCGTGGCCGGTGGGCGTCACCATGGCCGCGATGATCGTGTCGAGGGCGAGCGTGCCGGCGGGCCGGCCGGCCTCGTCGACCACGTGGGCGACGGACTGGTCTGCCGTGGTCATCGCGCGGGCCGCGGCTTCCAGCACGGTGCCCATCGCGATCGGCATGCCTTGCGGATTGCCGGCGAGCGGCTTCATGATCGTCTCGACATTGATGACGCGGCCGCGGTTCACTTCCTTGACGAAGGCGGTGATGTAGTCGTCGGCCGGATTCAGCACGATCTCCTGGCCGGTGCCCTGCTGGACGACGCGGCCGTCGCGCAGGATGGCGATCTTGTCGCCGAGCCTGAGCGCCTCGTCGAGGTCGTGGGTGATGAAGACGACGGTCTTCTTCAGTTCCTTCTGCAGGTCGAGCAGGACTGTCTGCATATCGACGCGGATCAGCGGGTCGAGCGCCGAATAGGCCTCGTCCATCAACAGGATCTCGGCGTCGTTGGTCAGCGCGCGGGCGAGGCCGACACGCTGCTGCATGCCGCCGGAAAGCTGGTTCGGGTAGTGGTTCTCGAAACCGGAAAGGCCGACGCGGTCGATCCAGTAGCGGGCGCGCTTCTCGCTTTCGGCAGCGGGAATGCCCTGGATCTCCAGCCCGTAGACGGTGTTTTCGACGACCGTGCGGTGCGGCAGGAGCGCGAACTTCTGGAACACCATCGCCGTCTTGTGGCGGCGGAATTCGCGCAGGTCGCGCTCGTTCATCCGACAGACGTCGACGCCGTCGTAGAGCACCTCGCCGGAGGTCGGCTCGATCAGCCGGTTGATGTGGCGGATCAGGGTCGACTTGCCCGAGCCCGACAGGCCCATGACCACCATGACGCCGCCGGCCGGCATGGCGATGTTGATGTCCTGCAGGCCGAGCACGTGGCCGTACTGTGCATTCAGGTCGGTCTTCGACAGGCCGGACTTGACCTGGTCGATGTAATCCGCGCCGCGCGGGCCGAAGATCTTGTACAGGTTTCTGACTTCGATGGCGTGACTAGCCATGGATTACCTCCGAATGCTTCTGCAGGCGCTTGCCAAAGGCCTGGCTGGTACGGTCGAAAATGATGGCGATCGCGACGAGTGCGAAGCCGTTGAGGAAGCCGACGGTGAAGAACTGGTTGTTGATGGCGCCGAGCACGTTCTTGCCGAGCCCGCCGACGCCCACCATCGAGGCGACGACGACCATGGCCAGCGACATCATGATCGTCTGGTTGATGCCGGCCATGATGGTCGGCAGTGCGAGCGGGATCTGGACATTCTTCAGCTTCTGCCAGCCCGAGGAACCGAAGGCGTCGGCCGCTTCCAGCACCTCCTTGTCGACCAGGCGGATGCCGAGATTGGTGAGCCGGATCATCGGCGGGACGGCGTAGATGACGACGGCGATCATGCCCGGCACCTTGCCGATGCCGAAGATCATGACGACGGGGATGAGGTAGACGAAGCTCGGCATCGTCTGCATGACGTCGAGGACGGGATTGACGGTGGCCTGCACCCGGTCGAAGCGCGCCATCAGGATGCCGATCGGGATTCCGAGCAGGACCGCGAAGATCGTGCAGACGGTGGTCATCGCCAGCGTCACCATCGCGTCGTTCCAGAGGCCGAACAGGCCGATGAAGTACATGGCGAGCGCGGTGCCGATCGTGACCTTCACGCTGCGGCTGCCGAGGTAGACGATCACCAGCATCACGATCAGGATGATCGGCCAGGGCGAGGTGACGAACAGGCGCTCCAGAAAGTTCAGGAACACCTGCAGCGGTTGCACGGCGGTGTCGATGAGGTCGCTGTAGGAGCGCACGAAGGCCTTGAAGCCGTCGTCGATCGTCTTGCGTCCCGCACGGATCGTCGAGTCGCTGAGCGCGGGAAACTTGCAAAGCATCGCCGGCAAGTAGTCGCACAGTGCCATATCAATCCCCTTGTTCCGCCGGTTGCGCTTCCCGTTGATCGCACCAGGGCACAACCTTCCTCGGGATTGTTCTTGTGCTTATGCGCACCGGCTTTTCGTTATCCTTGTCTTTTTCACACGAAGCGGCGCATCGGCCTGTGCTGTTTGCGACCTTGCTTTTTCTCCGGTCGCAATTGCGGGCAGCATCCGCACAGCCGGTCTTCCACCTGCAGCGACGAAAAAGGGCCGCCGGCATTCGCCGTCGGCCCTCCGTCAGTGAGCGGGTCAGAGGGACGCCTTGACCTTCTCGGCGACCTCCGGGGAAACCCATTTGGTCCACATCTCGGGGTAGGTCTCCAGGAAATACTTGGCGGCGTCCTCGTTCGTGCCCTGGTTGTCGCCCATCCAGGCGAGAACCTTGCCGACCGTCTGGTTGTCCCACTGGCGCGTCTTCATGTAGTCCATGGTGACGCCGGCCTTGTCGGCGAAGGCCTTGGTCACGACGGTGTAGACGTCGGAGACCGGATAGGCGTTGACCTTAGGGCTCGGGCAGTCGGGGATCGCGGTGCAGGCGTCCCATTCCTTCTTGTCGTGTTCGACGCCGAAGGAGAGCTTGGTCATCTCGTATTTGCCGAGAATGGCCGTGGGCGCCCAGTAGTAGCCGAGCCAGCCGGTCTTCTTCTCGAAGGCGTTGGCGATCGAGCCGTCGAGGCCGGCGGCCGAGCCGGTGTCGACGAGGTCGAAGCCGGCATCCTTGGCGTTCAGCGCGTTATAGAGGTTGGCGGTGGACACCTGGCAGTTCCAGCCGGACGGGCAATTATGCACCGCGGCCTTGGACGGGTCCTCGGGAGCCGGGAAGAGTTCGGGATGCTTGAGCGCGTCCTGCACCGACTTGATGTCGGGGTGGGCGTCGGCGAGGAACTTCGGGATCCACCAGCCCTCGACGCCGCCTTCCGACAGCAGCGGTGCGGCCTGGATCAGGCGGCCTTCGGCGATTGCCGCGTCGAGCGAGGTGCGGACCGAATTGACCCAGAACTCGGGGGCGACGTCGGGTTCGCCCTTCTCGTTCATGGAGGTGAAGGTGGGCATGGTGTCGCCTGTGACGAGCGTCACCGTGCAGCCGTAGCCGTTTTCGAGGATGATCTTGTCGACATAGGCGGCGACGCCGGCAGAAGCCCAGTTCATCTCGGCGATCGATACGCTGCCGCAATCGGCAGCCTGCGCCGTACCTGCGCCGGCATAGAGGCCGGCGGCGAGGACGGTTGAAGCGAGCAGCTTCTTCATGATCTTCTTATCTCCCAGTCTGAAGGCAGCAATTCATCCGGGGCGTGTCAGGGCACTGCAACACCTGGCTGCCCGATCGATTACGTTCGGCAGGCAGAGGCGAAGAACCGCGTCAGGCAAGTCGATCCCCTGCGTGCAGCGACACTGGTTCTTGATGGCCGGCGGCGGAACCTGTCGCCGCGAGAGCCCTATTTCGTCGCTGGAGGCAGCGTAAGGATTCCGACAAGGAAATCAACCGCCGAGGCGGGATGGAGGGCCGTTCGTGGCCTGCCGCGACCCATGCGGATGCCGCAATTGCGGCAGAACTGCGGCCGATGATTGAGCTTTTGCCCACGGCTGGGCATCGTTGATATTCCTGCGGTCGCAAGCGGATATGCCGGTCGCCGGATCGGGGCGAGAGCTGTCCTGAATACGGCGCAGACAGATTTCATAAAAATTTCTTCGCCGGAGCGCCAAAAGCGCGCAAATTGCGTCTTGTCAGGCTCACGATAACGATCCGGTAACGATGTCAGGCTATCAATCGGCGTGCGGCAGGCATTGTTCCTGCCGGTCCCCGGGATCAGGTAGTGCGTACCGGGGTCGATCTTCCGCCGGTGCGTTCATCCGGTGTCGTCCGCGTTTCGGACCGGCCGTGGAGCGTCCGCTGGGCGATCCGCGGCCTTTTCGCGTTGCTGCAGTCCCATCTTCGTCCAGGCAAAGAAAAACGCCCCCGCTTGCGCAAAGGGGCGCCGGTCATTTGTACTGTCAGCAGCCCGTCGGGGCGGCCTCAGCCGACGTTGCGCGTCCGCACGATGCTGAGCGGGCCGAGGGGCGCATCGGCGACGAGGTTGCGCACGCGCGACTGGCGCTCGGGAGCCTTGCCGTTCCAGGCGATCTGAACGAAATTGGGCTTGCTGAAGATGAACAGCATGGTCTTTGTCCTTGGGGTTTCCGGCAGCGGTATTTTCCGCTGCTCCGATAGCTGCGATATAGGCCCGGACGGAAACGGAATCGCGATCGCCGCCGCCATCGGATGTCGCAAACGGGATATGCATATTAGCACTTTCGTCGCAGGGCGCCGGGCCGCCGCCCGATTGCGTCGGCATCGCGGCGCTTTCAGGGCTTTGCGGTGCTCCGGCGCGATGCTAGGGAAGGGGCATGACGCGAAAAATCATGCTGCAGGGAACCGGCTCCGATGTCGGAAAAACGGTACTGGTCGCAGGGCTCTGCCGGATCGCCTCCAATCGTGGACTGAAGGTGCGGCCGTTCAAGCCGCAGAACATGTCGAACAACGCGGCCGTTTCCGATGACGGCGGCGAGATCGGGCGGGCGCAGTGGCTGCAGGCGATGGCGGCGCGCACGCCTTCGTCGGTGCACATGAATCCGGTGCTGCTGAAGCCGCAATCCGACACCGGCAGCCAGATCATCGTGCAGGGCCGGGTGTTCGGCCAGGCGAAGGGGCGCGACTACCAGGTGCTCAAGCCACGGTTGATGGACGCGGTGATGGAGAGCTTCGAAAGCGTCTGCGCCGGCGCCGATCTCGTCGTCGTCGAAGGGGCCGGTTCGCCGGCCGAGATCAACCTGCGCGCCGGCGACATCGCCAACATGGGCTTTGCCACGCGGGCGAACGTTCCGGTCGTGCTCGTCGGCGATATCGACCGCGGCGGGGTGATCGCGTCGCTGGTCGGCACGAAGGCGATCCTGCCGCCGGAAGACCGGGCGATGGTATCGGGCTACCTGATCAACAAGTTTCGCGGCGACGTCACCCTGTTCGACGACGGGATTGCGGCGATCGGGCAGCATACCGGCTGGCCCTGTCTCGGCGTCGTGCCCTGGCTGAAACACGCCCGGCAACTGCCGCCGGAAGATTCGGTGGTGCTGGAACGGCTGGCTTCCGGCCGGCCCGGAGCACTGAAAGTGGCGGTGCCGGTACTGCCGCGCATCGCCAATTTCGACGATCTCGATCCGCTGGCGCAGGAGCCGGACGTCGAGCTCGTCTTCGTCCGCCCCGGCGAGCGGCTGCCGGCCGATGCCGGCCTCGTCATCCTGCCGGGCTCGAAGGCCACCATCGCCGACCTGAAGGATTTCCGCGCGCAGGGGTGGGACCATGATCTCGCCCTGCATCACCGGCGCGGCGGACGCATCATCGGCATCTGCGGCGGCTACCAGATGCTCGGCCGGTCCGTGCGCGACCCGCTCGGCATCGAGGGTGGCGAGCGCGCGGTCGACGGCCTCGGCCTGCTCGACGTCGAGACCGAGATGGCGCCGGAGAAGACGGTGCGCAACAGCCGCGCGCGGTCGCTCAGCTACGACGTGCCGCTGGAAGGCTACGAGATCCATCTCGGCAGGACCACCGGCCCCGACTGCGCTCGTCCACCCATTATGATCGACGGCAGGGCGGACGGGGCGACCTCGGCGGACGGCCGGGTGTTCGGCACATACCTGCACGGCTTCATGGCGAGCGACGCCTTCCGAAGCCGGTTGCTTGCGGAGTTCGGGATCGCCGGCGGCGGCTTCGACTACCGGGGTGCGGTGGACGCGGCACTCGACGGCGTGGCCGCCGAACTCGAAGCGGTGCTGGATCACGCGTGGCTTTCGCGGCTGATGGAAAGTGATCGGATCACCCCGATTAATCGGGGCGGCTGAGACGTTTTCCGGGCGGATGGCGAAGCCGTTTCGTCATCTTCATCGGTTAAGGTTACCACCAAAGTTGCGCCAGAATCCGATGCAAAGACCTTGAGTGGCATCGCCCTGCCGCTATCTGACGGGGGGATGCCGCATGCGATCGAAAGGGAATGTCGAATGACCAGTGGCCGTTTTGCGAAACTCGGATGGGCGGGGCTGATCGGGCTTGCGATCGCGGGCGGACCGGCTGTGCAGGCGGCCGAGACGAAGCCGGCCGTCAGCGCCAGCAAGCGCTGGGAGACCGAGTTTTCCCTTTGGCAGAAGGTCTCCTCCAGCAGCGATCCGGCAGGCTACGAGGCCTATCTGAAGGACTATCCGAACGGCACCTTCGCCTCGATGGCCCGTCTCCGATTGGCCGAACTGAACGCGAGGGGCGTTGCCAGCACCGCTGGTGCGGACGACGGCAAGCCCCAGGATTCCGCAGCCACCGACACCGGCGCCGCCTCGGAGAAGGAAAAGGCCGCGGCTGCCCGCAAGGCCGACGAGGCCGCGCGGCTGAAGGCCGAGCAGGAGGCCAGGGTCGCCGCCGAGGAGCAGCGGGCGGAAGAGGAACGGCTGGCCGCCGAGGCCGAGGCGAAGCGCGTGGCAGAGGCCGAGCGGCAGCGCAAGGAAGAACAGGCGCGCGCGGAGGCCGAGGCGAAGCGGGTTGCCGCGGCGAAGGCCGAGGCGGAACGGCAGCGGGCCGAGGCCGAACGCAAGCGCGCCGAGGAGGCGGCCGAGGCTGAAAGGCTCAAGGCGGAGCAGCAGGCCAAGGCCGAGCTGGCCCGGCTGAAGGCGGAAGAGGAAGCGAAGGCTGCGGCCGAGGCAAAGGCGCGCGCCGATGCGGCCGCCGCGCGGGCCAAGGTCGAGGCGGAGCAGGCGGCTGCCGAACGCGAGCGCGCAATCGCCGCGGCTGAAGCCGAGAAGGCAAAGGCCGAGGAGGAAGCCCGGGCGACTGCGGAAGCACAGGCGAGGGAAGCGCAGGCTAGAGAAACACAGGCGAGGGAAGCACAGGCGAGGGCGGATGCCGCCGCCGAGAAAGCCAAGGCGGAGGCGACTGAGGCCGAGCGCACGAGAGCGGAACAGCAGGCGGCGCAGCCGTCCGCCGCGCCGCCGGTCGCCGAGGGCAGCGTCGCCGACGCGCTCGACACCGAGGCGCTGCCGACCGACGACGAGAATGCGATCGCGAGCCCTGCGGCCGATCCCGACAGCGGCCCGGACAGGGACGCGGATGCGGTCGCAGCCGCGCCCGTCGGCGGGGGCATGGATGGGGACGAAGCCGGGGACGGGCAGGCCGAGCGACTGGCCCGTCGCGAGGACAACAGCTGGAGTCGCGCTGTGCTGAACGGCCGGCCGCAGGCTTTCGAGAACTACCTGCGCGAATTCCCGCAGGGCCGCTTTGCCGATGAGGCGCGCCAGCGCCTTGCCGCGCTTGAGAAGGGTGGCAAGGCCACGGGCGGCGAAGAGCCCGCAGGTGACGTCGCCGCGCGGGAGCCGGCCATCAACGCTCCCGCCGCAACGGCTGCGCCGCTCGGCGCCGGGACGGAGCCGCTCGTTCGCCAGACGCAGCCTGCGCCTTCGCAGCAGCCAAAGGTCTTCCAGACGCCTTCGGACGTGCGCGAGGCCTATCTCGATCCGGCCGCACGCGCCCAGTCGCAGCGCTGGCTGAACGCGCTCGGCTACGGCACCGGCGGGGCGGACGGCGTATACGGTCCGCGCACGCGGGCGGCGATCGCCTCCTGGCAGCGCTCGGCCGGCTATGCCGGCGACGGCTACCTGACGCGCAAGCAGTATCGCGAATTGCGCCAGTCGGCGCGCTTCGCCGAGGCCCGCAGCCGCGAATACGTCGATCGCCAGCGCGCCCGCCGCGACCGCTACTACAATGACGGCTATGGCGTCTACGAAGGCCCGGTCGACGGCTATTACCGCGAAGGTCTGGTCGGCGGCGTTTACGAGGGGCCGGTCGGGGGCGGCTATGGCCCCGGCAGCGACCTGACGATCAGCGGGCCGGGCTACTGAGCGGCCAGCCGACCTGAACGAACAGCCGCCGCGACGACGCATTCGGCGCGGCGGACGCCGTTTCCTGCCAATTGACTTCCGGTGCCTGCAGGCATAATCATCGCCACTATTGGAAGGTGCGTCGGTCCAGTGATGGACGGGCGCTTAAATGGGAACGTGACGGGGTGGACCCAATCAGGGCGCTCCAATCACGGCCGACCCCGCGACTGTAGAGTGGCGAGGCCAATCCAGCCGGTTTGATCAACCGGCAAAGCCACTGGGTGGCGGCATGATGAACCGGGGTCTGGACGCCTCTATGTCTACGAATCGTCCGCCTTTCATGTCGCGCATCACCCGGGAAGGCGAGGGTGGGCCGCAGGCGCAATTCGCGCCCGACGCCGCGAGCCAGGAGACCTGCCGGCCAATGAGGGCATCGTGCCCGACCTGGGGATTTTCCCCGTTGCCAGCACGGAGGTTGTCATGGCTGCATCTAACGTTTCTTCTGTTTCCCTTTCTCTCAACGATCGTCTCTATGCCGGTCTCGTAGCGCTTCTGCTCGGCGGATTCTTGGTGTTCGGCGCAGGCCTCGCCAATTCGTCCGTCCTGCACGACACCGCGCACGACACCCGCCACTCCTACGGCTTTCCCTGCCACTAAGGAGCAGATGTCATGATCGTCAAATATCTCCTGGCCGCTCTGGTGGCCGGGCTGTTCTCCGGTGCCCTGATGACGGTCGCCCAGGAGGCGCGCGTCATTCCGCTGATCCTGCATGCCGAGGAATTCGAGGGCGGCGACGAAGAGCCTGCCGCCCCCGGCGCCGAGGCCCAGCCGGACGCGTCGCACGAGCATTCCGCGCTCGGCATCGGCGCTACGATGTCGGAGGTGGCCGCCTATTTCTCGCCCATCTCGGTGGCCCATGCCCATGAGGGCGAGCACGAGGACGGCGGCATCATGTTCGGCATGAGCCGCTTCTCCGGCACGCTGCTCGCAAACCTCGTCACCGGAGCGGGTTTCGCGCTGCTGTTGGCGGGCGTGAGCCTTGTGACCGGCAATGCGATCACGGTCGCCAACGGGGCGCTGTGGGGCGCTGCCGGCTGGCTTGCCGTGCATCTCCTGCCGGCCATCGGCCTGCCGCCGGAGCTTCCGGGCTTCCCGGCCGCCGACCTCGGCGACAGGCAGGTCTGGTGGGTTGCGACCGTGGTGCTTTCGGCCGTGGGGCTCTACCTGCTGATCCTGAAGGACGGGATTGCGGCGAAGGTCGCGGGCATCGTCCTGATCGGCGCCCCGCAGGTCTATGGCGCGCCGCAGCCTGCCGATATCGCCAGCAACGTGCCGGCCGTGCTCGGCGCGGAGTTCGCCGTGGCGGCGCTCGCAACCACGCTGTTCTTCTGGGTCGTGCTCGGGCTTTCGCTCGGCTTCGCCAACGAGAAGATCGGCGTTTCCGAAAAGGTCGCAGCAAAGGCAGCCTGATGAAAACGACATCGCCCGGAGCCGTCCTGGTTCTGGGCGGTGCGCGTTCCGGAAAATCCGCATTCGCCGAGAGGCTGGCCGCAGAAAGCGGCCTGTCCAAGCACTATATCGCCACCGGCCGTGCCTGGGACGAGGAGATGCGCGCGCGCATCGACCAGCACAAGGCCCAGCGCGGCAGCCATGGCTGGGTGACGCACGAGGAGCCGCTGGCGCTGCCGGAACGCATCAACGACACGGCGCGCGAGGACCGGGTGCTGCTCGTCGATTGCCTGACGCTGTGGGTGACGAACCTGATGCTCGAAAAGCACGATATGGCGGCAGCCTTCGACGATCTCGCGGCCTCCATCGTCACCGCACCCGGCCGCCTCGTGTTCGTCTCCAACGAGGTCGGGCTCGGGATCGTTCCGGACAACCAGATGGCGCGCGAATTCCGCGATCACGCCGGCAGGCTGCACCAGCAGGTGGCGCAGCTTGCCTCCGAAGTCTATCTTGTCGCGGCAGGCCTGCCGCTGAAAATGAAGGGTTGAGCCCATGCTCCAGCAAAAGATCCCCGCTACCGTCATCACCGGCTTCCTCGGCGCGGGCAAGACGACGATGATCCGCAACCTGCTGCAGAACGCGAACGGCAAGCGGATCGCGCTGATCATCAACGAATTCGGCGACCTCGGCGTCGATGGCGACGTGCTCAAGGGTTGCGGCGCGGAGGCCTGCAGCGAGGACGACATCATCGAACTCACCAATGGCTGCATCTGCTGCACCGTCGCCGACGATTTCATTCCGACCATGTCGAAGCTTCTGGAGCGCGACAACCGCCCCGATCACATCGTCATCGAGACCTCGGGCCTGGCGCTGCCGCAGCCGCTCGTTGCCGCCTTCAACTGGCCGGAGATCAAGACGCAGGTGACGGTCGACGGCGTCATCACCGTCGTCGACAGCGCCGCGGTCGCCGCCGGCCGTTTCGCCGACGACCACGACCGGGTGGATGCGCTGCGCGTCGAGGACGACAACCTCGACCACGAGAGCCCGCTGGAGGAACTGTTCGAGGACCAACTGACGGCGGCCGACCTGATCGTTCTGAACAAGACCGATCTGATCGACGCGGCCGGGTTGAAGACGGTGCGCGACGAAGTGGCCTCCCGCACCGCCCGCAAGCCGGCGATGATCGAGGCGAGGAATGGCGACGTCGCCGCCGCCGTGCTGCTCGGCCTCGGCGTCGGTACCGAGGACGATATCAAGAACCGCAAGTCGCATCATGAGCTGGAGCACGAGAACGGCGAGGAACACGACCACGACGAGTTCGACAGCTTCGTCGTCGAACTCGGCCCGGTCGCCGATCCGACCGGTTTCGTGGAGCGGCTGAAGGGCGTCATCGCCGAGCATGACGTGCTGCGCGTCAAAGGTTTCGCCGACGTTCCGGGCAAGCCGATGCGGCTTCTGGTCCAGGCCGTCGGCAGCCGGATCGACCAGTATTTCGAGCGCGCCTGGGCGCCCGGCGAGACCCGTGGCACCCGCCTCGTCGTCATAGGCCTGCACGACATGGACGAGCAGGCCGTGCGCGCTGCGATCGCCGCTGCCGCGGGCTGAGCGGTCGTGTCTGCGGAACAGGGGCGTCGCCGGGACCAAGCTCGGCGACCGGCTGCTCTCTCTTCTCCTGGGCGGAGAGAAGTGCCGAGCGGATGCGAGGCGATGAGGGAGGCTTGGGGCACGCCCTGGCGCCTCGCGCCACCTTCTCATCCGGCCCTGCGGGCCACCTTCTCCCCGATGGGGAGAAGAGGGCGTTTGCTGCGCCTGCGGCAACTCAGACGTGACAACCTTGTCTGTCGGGGAGAGGGCCTGCAGACGAGAGGTGGGTGTAACCTGCCGCGCCGAAGCGGAGAGCCGTCATGCATCTGCTGCTAGCCCAGAAGGGCACCATCGCCGACGGCAAGGAGGCGGTCGATCTCGGCCAGTCGCCGGGCGACGTCCTGTTCCTGTCGGCGGCCGATACGGAACTGGCGTCGATCGCCGCCGCCCATCGCGGCCGGCAGGCGCGGGCCCGGCTGAGGCTCGCAAGCCTCGCCTCGCTGGCCCATCCGATGTCGGTCGATACCTATGTCGAGCGCACGGCGCGGCATGCGAAGCTGATCGTCGTGCGCGCGCTCGGCGGCGCCAGCTATTTCCGCTACGTGCTGGAGGCGCTCCATGCCACGGCGGTGGCACACGGCATCGCCATCGTGGCGCTGCCCGGCGATGACCGGTCGGACGAGGGACTGGTACCGTTCAACCGGATCGCGGACGAGGACCGGCTGCGGCTCTGGGCCTATCTCACCGAGGGGGGCGCGGAGAACGCCGCCCGCTTCCTCGCCTATGCCGATGCGCTCGTCTTCGGCGGCGACAAGCCCGAGGCACCGGCGCCGCTGGAAAAGGCCGGCATCTGGTGGCCGGGGCGGGGCGTGGTCGATTTCGCGACATGGAACAAGGTTTGCCCCTCACCCCGTGAACGGGGAGAGGGGGCGGAAGCGGCAGGTGCCGACTTTCCTTCTCCCCGCTTGCGGGGAGAAGGTGCCCGAAGGGCGGATGAGGGGCATTCGGACGCAATCGTTGCGAGCCCGGCACCCCCCTCTGCCCTGCCGGGCATCTCCCCCTCAGGGGGGGAGATCGGCGAGCCGCTGCCCGCATCGTCCCTATCCGAGGCCGCGTTCGCGGCAAGCAACGCTGCGTTTGTGGCTGGACACGCGCACCATCCGATCTCCCCCCCTGAGGGGGAGATGCCCGGCAGGGCAGAGGGGGGTAATTTCGCGCAAGAACAGTCGAGTGCTGCGGCGGGGCGCGTGGCTGCGGACGCGGCCGCCGAACCCCCGACCGTCGCCATCTGCTTCTACCGCGCCTATGTGCAGAGCGGCGAGACGCGGCCGGTGGAGCTTCTGATCGAGGCGCTGGCGGCCGAGGGCGTGCGGGCGCTGCCGGTCTTCGTCTCCAGCCTCAAGGACCCGGCTTCGATCGAGATCGTGCGGACGGCGTTTGCCGCCGCGCGGCCGGAGGCGGTGCTCAACGCGACGAGCTTCGCCGTCTCCGCACCCGGTAGCAACCGCAGGCCGACGGTGCTGGACGAAACCGGCGCGCAGGTGTTGCAGGTGATCTTTTCCGGCTCCTCCCGCGAGGCCTGGCAGGCGTCGGGCCAGGGCTTGACGGCGCGCGACCTCGGCATGAACGTATCGCTGCCGGAGGTGGACGGGCGGATACTGGCGCGGGCCGTCTCGTTCAAGGCGGCCGCCCGCTGGGACGCCGAGGTCGAGACGAACATCGTAAGCCTCGAGCCGGTCGAGGACCGGATCCGCTTTTCGGCCCGGCTGGCGGCCAACTGGGCGCGGCTGCGGCGGGCAGGGGCTGGCGAGCGCCGCGTCGCGCTGGTGATGGCGAACTATCCGAACCGTGACGGCCGGCTCGGCAACGGCGTCGGGCTGGACACGCCGGCGGGCACGCTCGAGATACTGCGAAAGATGCAGGCGGACGGCTATGCGGTCGCCGACCTGCCTGCCGACGGCGATGCGCTGATCGCGCACCTGATGGCGGGGCCGACCAATGCGGCGAACGATGGACGCGAGATCCGCGAGACGATTTCGCTGAATCAATACAAGCGTTTCTTTGCGTCTCTTCCCAGGGCGATTCAGGGTGAGGTGACAGCCCGCTGGGGCGCGCCGGAGGCGGATCCCTTCGTGGCCGGCGACGTTTTCGCGCTGCCGCTCTGCCGTTTCGGCGGGACGCTGGTCGGCATCCAGCCGGCGCGCGGCTACAACATCGACCCGAAGGAAACCTATCATTCGCCGGACCTCGTGCCGCCGCACGGCTATTTCGCCTTCTACGCCTATCTGCGGGCGGTCTGCGGCGTCCATGCGATCGTCCATGTCGGCAAGCACGGCAACCTCGAATGGCTGCCGGGCAAGGCGCTGGCGCTGTCGGAGGCCTGCTATCCGGAGGCCGTCTTCGGTCCGGTGCCGCATCTCTATCCCTTCATCGTCAACGATCCGGGCGAGGGCACGCAAGCCAAGCGCCGCTCCGCCGCCGTCATCATCGACCACCTGACGCCGCCCCTGACGCGGGCGGAGACCTACGGGCCGCTGAAGGACCTCGAGGCGCTGGTGGACGAATACTACGACGCCTCGGGCGGCGATCCGCGGCGGCTGCGGCTCCTGAGCCGGCAGATCCTCGACCTCGTCCGCGACATCGGCCTAGACCAGGATGCCGGCATTGCCCGGTCCGACGGGGAGGAGGCGGCGCTGCAGAAACTCGACGCCTATCTCTGCGACCTGAAGGAGATGCAGATCCGCGACGGCCTGCACGTCTTCGGGGTGTCGCCATCGGGCCGGCTCCTGACCGACCTGACGCTGGCGCTGGCGCGGGTGCCGCGCGGGCTCGGCGAAGGCGGCGACGCCAGCCTGCAGCGCGCGATCGCGGCGGATGCGCTGGGTGGTGGTTCGGCTGTCGACATCGCTGCCACACGGGATGCAGCCCCCTCTGCCCTGCCGGGTATCTCCCCCCCAAGGGGGGAGATCGGTACCGGGCGAATGGCGGTGGTCCATGCGGATGGCAGTGGGCGTGGTGACGCGGTTGGTGCGGACACGGCGGTTGACGGCCACGCTGGTGATGGGCGGGGCCTCGCCCCATCGATCTCCCCCCTCGAGGGGGAGATGCCCGGCAGGGCAGAGGGGGGTAGCCCCCCGCACACGACATTTGACCCGCTCGACTGCTTACCCTCCGATCCGTGGACGGGGCCGAGGCCGGAGATCCTGGCTTCGCAGACCGACGCCCCGTGGCGCTCGGTCGGCGACACCGTGGAGCGTATCGAACTGCTGGCGACGAAGCTCGTTTCCGGTGACTTGCCTTGCCCGGATGGCTGGGAGGCGACGCAGGCGGTGCTGGACCAGGTTGGACGGTCGATCGGCCCCGCCATCGAAGCCTGCGGCGAAGCGGAGATGACGGCGCTGATGCGCGGGCTCTCCGGCCGCTTCGTCGAGCCCGGCCCGTCCGGCGCGCCGACGCGCGGGCGTCCGGACGTGCTGCCGACGGGGCGCAACTTCTATTCCGTCGACAGCCGCGCCGTGCCGACGCCGGCGGCGTGGGAGCTGGGCAGGAAGTCGGCGGAACTGCTGGTGACGCGCTATGCGCAGGATCATGGCGAATGGCCGACCTCGTTCGGCATCACCGCCTGGGGCACCGCGAACATGCGCACCGGCGGGGACGACATCGCCCAGGCGCTGGCACTGATCGGCGCGAAGCCCGTGTGGGACACGGTCTCAAGGCGGGTGACCGGCTACGAGATCATCCCTCCCGCGCTTTTGCGCCGGCCGCGCGTCGACGTCACACTGCGCATCTCCGGCTTCTTCCGCGACGCCTTTCCCGAACAGATCGCGCTGTTCGACCGGGCCGTGCGCGCTATCGGGGCGCTGGACGAGGACGGCGAGGACAATCCGATCGCAGCGCGTATGCGGGCCGAGGCGGCAGCCCTTGCCACCGACGGCGCCAGCGAAAGCGAGGCGCAGGCCATGGCCGGCTACCGTGTCTTCGGGGCCAAACCCGGCACTTACGGCGCCGGGCTGCAGACGATGATGGACGAGGGGCTCTGGCAGGACCGGGGCGACCTTGCCGAGGCCTGGCTCGCCTGGGGCGCACATGCCTATGCCGGCGAGGGCGAGGACGTTTCCAGCCGCGACCGGCTGGAGGCGCGGATGAAGAGCCTGCAGGCGATCGTCCAGAACCAGGACAACCGCGAGCACGACCTGCTCGACAGCGACGAATACTATCAGTTCGAGGGCGGCATGGCGGCCGCGGTCGCGCACCTGACGGGATCGCAGCCTGTCGTCTACCACAACGACCATTCGCGGCCGGAGAAGCCGGTGGTGCGCACGCTCGAGGACGAGATCGGCCGCGTCGTGCGCGCCCGCGTCGTCAATCCGAAGTGGATCGACGGCATGATGCGCCATGGCTACAAGGGCGCCTTCGAGCTTGCCGCGACCGTCGACTTCATGTTCGCCTTCGCCGCGACCACGGGAGCGGTGAAGGACCATCATTTCGAGGCGGTCTACACGGCCTATCTTCTCGACGAGCGCGTGCGCGCCTTCCTGGCCGAGAAGAACCCCGCAGCGCTGAAGGAGATGTCGGACCGGCTGGTCGAGGCGATCGACCGCCGGCTGTGGTCGCCGCGTTCGAACTCGGCGCGGTTCGCGCTGGAGGAGATCGCCGGCAGGAGGAGGGCGTCATGAGCGGGCTTTCCGGACGCTGCCTGTGCAGGTCGGTGCGTTTTATGGTTTCTGGCCCGATCATCCGCACCGGCCATTGCCATTGCGAAAGCTGCCGGCGGGCGACGTCCTCGCCGGTGACGATGCCGAAACCCGAGAATTGAGGAGCACGCCATGAGCGATACCGATACCGACACTGTCAAAGAGGTGGGCAACGAGGCCGGCATGACCGAGGCCGAACTCGCGCGCCATTCGGAGAAGATGGCCAAGAAGAAGCAGGCCCGCGAGAAAATCATGGCCACCAAGACGGACGAGAAGGGCCTGGTCATCGTCCATACCGGCAAGGGCAAGGGCAAGTCGACCGCAGGCTTCGGCATGATCTTCCGGCACATCGCCCATGGCAAGCCGTCGGCCGTCGTGCAGTTCATCAAGGGCGCGATGAAGACCGGCGAGCGCGAGCTGATCGAGACGCATTTCTCCGATCTCTGCCAGTTTTACACGCTTGGCGAGGGCTTCACCTGGGAGACGCAGGACCGGGCGCGCGACGTCGCCATGGCGCAGAAGGCCTGGGAGAAGGCGAAGGAACTGATCCTCGACGAGCGCAATTCGATGGTGCTGCTCGACGAGATCAACATCGCGCTGCGCTACGACTACATCGACGTCAACGAGGTCGTGGCGTTCCTGCAGGCGCAGAAGCCGCACATGACGCATGTCGTCCTGACCGGGCGCAATGCCAAGGACGAACTGATCGAGATCGCCGACCTCGTCACCGAGATGGAGCTCGTCAAGCATCCGTTCCGCTCCGGCATCAAGGCCCAGATCGGCGTCGAATTCTGATCGGGCCCGCGATGCCGGCCGGCTAGAAGCCCAGCCAGGCGCGCAGCGGATTGGCGGGGTCGGCCAGGAGGCGGAGCGCGAGCGCGATGCTGGTGACGACCAGCAGCGGCTTGATGATCCTTGCGCCTTTTCGCATGGCGAAGCGGGAGCCGACCTGTGCGCCGAGGAACTGGCCGATGCCCATGGTGATTCCGACCTTCCAGAGCACGACGCCATAGCCGAGGAAGAAGGCGAAGGCGCCGGCATTGGAGCCGAAGTTCAGAAACTTGGTGTTGGCCGTCGCCTTGAGGATGCCGAAGCCTGCGAGCGAGACAAAGGCGAGCATGAAGAACGAGCCGGTGCCGGGGCCGAAGACGCCGTCGTAGAAGCCGATCAGCGGCACTACCGACAGGGTGAAGGCCAATTCCGACAGGCGGCGATGCTTGTCGACGTCGCCGATGCTCGGCTTCAGCGCGAAATAGAGCGCAATGCCGAGGAGCAGGAAGGGCAAGACCGCCCGCAGCGCCTCGCCGGGGATGACGGTGGCGAGGGCTGCGCCGAACGCCGCGCCGATCGCGGCCAGCGCGGCCATCGGCAATTGGCGCCGGACCTCGACATGGCCGGCGCCGGCATAGGCGACCGTGGCGGAGCCGGATCCGAACAGCGACTGCAGCTTGTTGGTGCCCAGCGCTTCCAGCGGCGGGATCCCGGCGATCAGCATGGCGGGGATCGTGATCATGCCGCCGCCGCCGGCGATGGCATCGATGAAGCCGGCGACAAAGGCTGCGAGGAACAGGAGGAGAAGAATCTGCAGTGTGACGTCGACCACGTGGGAGTCCGGGCAGGCTGGAGAAAGGAACGGCTCTCCTTGTCAGAACCGGCCGGCAAATGCAAAGCCGAAAGCGATGGGCGCGAAAAGCCGTGGCCATCGGCCCGCGCGTCGTCCGTTCCGCAGGGGGGCTCAGGCACGCAACCGGCCGCCCCTCTTTGGCGGTCGATTTCCACGACCATGCCGCTTCCGTTCCATCCGACGGCGCAAACCCGTTTGACCGGGAAATGCCGCTTCGGTAAACAGGTCGGACATGCGGCGGTGCCCCTTTGTCGGGCCGGACAGGTGCCTGGAGCGGCCGACCTTCGAAGGGGCCAGATCCGGGGCTGCCGAGACGGATCACCCGCACCGCGCATGTCCAGGGGGAACGAGGACAGCGGGATGACGCAGGCGGTGCAGGTGAACGACGGTGCGACACGCTTGCTGGTGCTGGGTCTTGGCTGCGAGCGCGGAACGGCTGCGGCTGAGGTGATCGGTCTGGCCGAGGAGGCGCTGCACGCCGCCGGGCAGGATCGCCGTCTGGTGCTGATCGCCTCTCTCGATACCCGGGCCGGGGAGCCGGCGATGCTGGCTGCGGCCCGGCACTTCGACGTTCCGTTCCGCACCTTCGATGCAACAAGGCTCGAGGCCGAGACCCCGCGGCTCGCCAATCCCTCGGATATCGTCTTCCGCCATACCGGATGCCATGGCGTTGCCGAGGCCGCAGCGCTTGCCGCGGCCGGCGCCGGTGCGCGGCTGGTCGTGCCAAAGGTGCGCTCTGTGCATGCGACCGCTGCGATCGCGGAATCTTTTCAACCGATTGCGAAAGTTTCCTCAGGCAATGAATCCGCCGCTTCGATTGGGGTGAGGGCCGGCTGATGGATGCGCTGTTTTCCTCCCTGCCCGAACTGGAGCCCGGCAGCGTCTGGCTCGTCGGCGCCGGTCCGGGCGACGCCGGGCTGCTGACGATGCTGGCCGTGCACGGCTTGCGTCAGGCCGACGTCATCGTGCACGACGCGCTCGTCAACGCCGATTGCCTGCGGTTCGTAAGGCCCGACGCTGCGATCGAGTTCGCCGGCAAGCGCGGCGGCAAGCCCTCGCCGAAGCAGCGCGACATCTCGCTCCGACTGGTTGAACTCGCACGGGCCGGCAAGCGCGTCCTGCGGCTGAAGGGGGGCGACCCGTTCGTGTTCGGCCGCGGCGGCGAGGAGGCGCTGACGCTGGTCGAGCACAGGATCGCCTTCCGCGTGGTGCCGGGCATCACCGCCGGCATCGGCGGGCTCGCCTATGCCGGGATCCCGGTGACGCATCGCGAGGTGAACCATGCGGTGACATTCCTGACCGGGCACGATTCCTCGGGCGTCGTGCCCGATCGCATCGACTGGGCGGCGATCGCCGCCGGCTCGCCGGTGATCGTCATGTACATGGCGATGAAGCACATCGGCCAGATTTCGGCAAAGCTGATCGCAGCCGGCCGTTCGCCGGACGAGCCCATGGCCTTTGTCTGCAATGCCGCAACCGCCGGGCAGGCCGTGCTGGAGACAACGCTTTCGCGTTCGGAAGCCGACGCGGCGGCCGCCGGGCTGGAGCCGCCGGCGATCGTCGTGGTCGGCGAGGTCGTCCGGCTGCGCGGCTCGCTCGACTGGCTCGGTGCGCTGCGCGAGGGCAGGGTGCTGGTGCCCGATCCGCTCGGCGCCCGCACGCTGAAGGACCCCGCATGAGCGGGCTGATGATCGCAGCCCCGGCTTCCGGCTCGGGCAAGACGACGGTCACGCTCGGCCTTCTGCGGGCACTGTCGGACGCGGGCGTCGCGCTCTCGCCGGGCAAGGCCGGTCCCGACTACATCGATCCCGCCTTCCATACTGCCGCCGCCCGGTCGGTCTGCCTGAACTACGATCCCTGGGCGATGCGGCCGGGCCTTATGGTCGACAATGCCGCTGGACAGCAGCGCGGCGACCGGTTGCTCCTCGTCGAGGCGATGATGGGGCTGTTCGACGGGGCCGCCGACGGCAACGGCGCGCCGGCCGACCTCGCTGCGATGCTCGAACTGCCCGTGGTGCTGGTCGTCGATTGCAGCCGGCTGTCGCACTCGGTCGCCGCCCTCGTGCAGGGCTATATCCGCTTCCGCGACGACGTTCACGTCGGCGGCGTGATCCTGAACAAGGTCGGCAGCGAGCGCCATGAGGCGATGCTGCGATCGGCGCTGGAGAAGGCGGGCATCGCCATCTTTGGCGCGATCCGGCACGATCCCGCGCTGGCCCTTCCCGAGCGCCATCTCGGACTGGTGCAGGCCGGCGAGCATGCGGGGCTGGAGGCGTTTGTCGGGCGAGCAGCGGAGACCGTTCGCCGCAGCGTCGACCTTGAAGCTTTGCTGGCCATGGCCGGGCAGGGCGGGGTGTCGGCCGCCGTGGGCGATGTGGCGCGCCTGCCGCCGCTCGGCCGGCGCATCGCGGTCGCCCGCGACAACGCCTTTGCCTTCATCTACCCGCATTTGCTCGCCGGGTGGTCCGGGCAGGGCGCGGAGATCTCCTTTTTCTCGCCGCTCGCCGACGAGGCGCCGCAGGCGGGGTGCGATGCGGTGTTCCTGCCCGGCGGTTATCCCGAACTGCACGGCGCCCGCCTGGCCGATGCCGGACATTTCCGTGACGGCCTGCGCGCTGCGGCCGGGCGCGGCGTGCGGATCTACGGCGAATGCGGGGGCTACATGGTGCTGGGCGAGGGGCTGATCGATGCGGAGGGAAACCGGCACCGCATGCTCGGCCTGCTGCCGCTCGTCACCAGTTTTTCTGAGCGCCGGCGCCAACTCGGCTACCGGCGGCTGAGCCCGCTTCCGGGGTCGGGCTTCAGCCATGCGATGACCGCGCATGAGTTCCACTATTCGACCGTGGCGCGCGAGGGCGAGGCGGATCGGCTGTTCTCGGTGGCTGACGCGACGGGGCAGGATCTCGGCGTCGCGGGCCTGCGCCGGGACAACGTCGCCGGCTCCTACATGCACGTGATCGACCTTGCGGAGGAGAGACGATGACCGAGGCGCCGATCCAGCACGGCGGCGGCATTTCGGCGGCGGCCGAGCGTCATGGCGGGCGGCCGGAGGAGTGGCTGGACCTGTCCACAGGCATCAATCCGCGGCCGGTGGCGCTGCCGCCGGTCGACGCTGCTGCCTGGCACCGCCTGCCGGATCGGGGAAGGCTCGACGAGACGCGGCAGGCGGCCGCCCGCTACTACGGCGCCGGCAGGTGCCCGCCGCTGCCGGTTCCTGGAACGCAGGCGGCGATCCAGTTGCTGCCGCGGCTGGTGCCCGCGGGCCGGCGCGTCGCCATCCTGTCTCCGACCTACGGCGAATATGCGCGCGTGCTGCGCGCGGCAGGATGCGCGGTGGATGAAATCGGCACGCTCGACGGTGTCCGTGACGACCACGGGCTCGTGGTGGCGGTCAACCCCAACAATCCCGACGGTCGCCTGCATCGGCCGGAGGAGCTCTTGCTTGCGCGCGAGCGGCTGGCGCGGTCGGGCGGCACGCTGGTGGTGGACGAGGCTTTCGGCGACATGGTGCCCGGGGCTTCGCTTGCGGCCCATGCGGGTGCCGCGCCGGGGCTGGTGGTGTTCCGTTCCTTCGGCAAGTTCTTCGGCCTTGCCGGCCTGCGGCTGGGCTTCGTCCTGGGCGAGGCGGGTCTGCTGGCGGATTTTTCCGAGTGGCTCGGTCCCTGGGCGGTCTCCGGGCCGGCCCTGACGATAGCGACGCGCCTGATGGCAGGCGACTGTGCGCCGATCCGGCAGTCTATCGCGGAGCGCAAGGTGGCGCTGGATACGGTGCTGCGGCAAGCCGGGCTCGATGTCGTCGGCGGAACGGCGCTGTTCTCGCTTGTCTCGCATCCGCGGGCCGCGGACGTCCACGAGGCGCTGTGCCGGCAGCATGTGCTCGTGCGGCCGTTCGCCTATGAGCGGACCTGGCTGCGCTTCGGGCTTGCCCCGGATGAGAACGCCGATCGTCGCCTGGCCCAGGCCCTGACACAGGCCCTGACCCAAGCCCCGGCCCCGGCTTTGGCCGGCGTGCCCGCGCGGCCCGGCGCCTGAGCGAAGGGCTTCATCCATGACCCTCACGCTGATCGTCCTCGCCGCCGCCCTGGTGATCGACCGCATCGTCGGCGATCCGCCGAAGCTCTGGGAGCGGCTGCCGCATCCCGTTGTGGTGTTCGGGCGGGCCATCTCCTTCGTCGACCGGTTGTTCAACGCCAAGCGGATGACGCCGGAGACGCGGCGTTTCAACGGTGCGGTGGCGATCGGCGCGCTCCTGGCCGCGAGCATGCTGGCCGGATCGGTGATCCACGGCCTTCTGGGCCTGCTCGGCTGGCCCGGGCTCGTCCTCGAAGCGGCCGTCGTCGCGCTGTTCCTTGCCCAGAAGAGCCTCGCCGACCATGTGGGCGCGGTGGCGGACGGGCTGCGGCAAGACGGGCTCGCGGGCGGGCGGCGGGCGGTGTCGATGATCGTCGGCCGCGATCCGGCGACGCTGGACGAACCGGCGGTCTGCCGGGCGGCGATCGAGAGCCTTGCGGAGAACTTTTCCGACGGCGTCGTGGCGCCCGCACTCTGGTATGCGCTGCTGGGGCTGCCGGGACTGCTGGCCTACAAGATGCTCAACACGGCCGATTCGATGATCGGCCACCGGAACGCGAAATACCTGGAGTTCGGCTGGGCCGCCGCCAGGCTTGACGACCTTGCCAACTGGCCGGCGGCGCGGCTCTCCATCGTGCTCATCGCCCTGGGCGCCCGGGTGGCGATCGGCGGGTGGGCGGCGCGGGCGGCGCTCGACCTGGCCTTGCGCGACAGCGGCCTGCACCGCTCGCCCAATTCGGGCTGGCCGGAGGCGGCGATGGCGGGCGCGCTCGGGCTCGGGCTTGCCGGCCCGCGCGTCTATGGCGGCGTGCGGGTGGACGAGCCGATGATGAACGCGGCCGGGCGCACCGCCGCGACGCCGGACGATATCCGCCGCGGGATCGCGGTGTTCAACCGCGCCTGCGATGCGCTGGTGCTATTTGCACTTGCCGGTGCGGCCCTGGCGGCGATCGTCTAGAGTCTGTCCGGGCTAGATTGCAGCATTCTGCCGGAGCAGGTTTTCGTTGGGGCAACGGCGATTGGCGAAGGGCATACCACAGGGTCTGTCCGAGCCGATCGCCGTTGATCCCTACGGAAAGATGCCCGGCCCTTCGGGTTGGCTGAAACGGGCCGGCTGATCGCCCGGCTGGCTTGGCCGTATGCTTGGGCTACGACACGCGCCAGCCGGGCGACCATCCGACTCCGTTTGAGCCAACAGAATGCTGCAATCTAGCCCGGACAGACTCTAGGCTCTTGAGGTCCCGGAAATCTCGGAACTGCCGGCAGGCCAGGCGGACAACGCCTGTTCGGCGACGGCTTCCAGCCTGTCGCGGCTGAAGCCGGCCTTGGCCTGAACCGCCATGCCATGCGTGACGGCCATCAGGAATGCCGCAAGGGCCTCGGGCCTCGCCGTCTGCGGCAGGTCGCCTTCGGCCCTTGCCCGTTCGAAGCGTTCACGAAGCTGCGTCTCGGCGACCGCGCGTGCTTCTATCAATGTCTGTCGCACGGGTTCCGCCTCATCCGATCCGGCCAACGCCCCGTTGATGACGAGGCACCCGGTGTGATCGGGGTAGCGGGTGTTGAGATCGAGCGCACCGTAGAGGATGCGCGCCGCGACGTCCCGGGCCGTCGGTCGGTCGAGCGCTTCGGGCAGGTAGTCGAAGTACCGCTCGCAATAGCGATCCAGGGCCTGGCGGAAGAGCGCTTCCTTGTTGCCGAATGCCGAATAGAGGGCGGGTCGCTCCACACCCGTGGCCTCGGTCAGGTCGGTGTAGGAGGCGCCCTCGTAGCCCTTGCGCCAGAAGACGCACAGCGCGGCATCCAGCGCTTTCTCCACGTCAAATTCGCGATGACGCCCCATATGTCCGATCCCGTCTTTTCATAATGACCGTTATTAAACCACTTGACGATGTGGGTCAAATTTCATACCGATCGTTATCGTAACGATCATTATTAAAACGGGCATATCGCTCGCAGCGGCGCCCGATGGCGATGGAAGGGATTCGCTCATGTCGAACATATTGAAAGGCAAGGTCGCGCTCGTGACTGGAGGCTCGCGCGGGCTCGGCGCTGCCGTGGCGGAGGCACTTGCCGACCAGGGGGCGGATGTGGCGATCAGCTACGTCGCGTCGGCCGACAAGGCCGAAGCCGTGGTCGGGAAGCTGAAGGCGAAAGGGGTCATGGCCCTCGCGATCCGCAGCGACCAGGCGGACATGGGGGCGGCCAAACCGCTGGTCGAGACGGTGGCGGCGCATTTCGGCAGGCTCGACATCCTCGTCAACAATGCGGCGATCGCCGTGCAGGGCAGGACGGTCGACGACCCCGAACTCGACACGGTCAATCTCGATCGCCAGTGGCAGGTCAACGTCATGGGCGCAGTGGCGACCACGCGCGCGGCGGCGCCGGTGCTGCCGGACGGCGGCCGGATCATCTTCATCGGCTCCCTGCTGGGCAGCCGCGTCCCGTTCGCCGGCGTCGCTGACTATTCCGGAACCAAGGCGGCCATCGCCGGATATGCGCGGGGCGTCGCCCGCGACCTCGGCGGACGCAACATCACGGTCAACGTCGTCCAGCCCGGCATCATGCCGACCGACATGGCGGCCGAAGTGCGCGACAAGCTGCCCGACGCGGTCATGGACCTGCATCCGATCCGCCGGATCGCGACGCTCGAGGAGGTGTCGGCCACCGTCTGCTTCCTGGCGGGACCGAACGGCGGCTACATCACGGGCGGCGTGATCGACGTGGCCGGCGGCCTGCAGGTGTAGCGCTCAAGGGCGGGCGCCCGCGAGGGCGTCCGCCAGAACCGCTTGGGGGGATGGCGAGCGTATCTGGGCTGGCGTGCCGTCGCAGCCAGCTCAGTCGATGCCGGCGAACTGCTGCAGGCGCTCGACGTCGGGCACCGTGACGTGCCGGTTGTTCTCGATGCGGATGACGCCTTCCTTGCGCAGTTTGGTGAACTGGCGGCTGACGGTCTCGATCGTCAGGCCGAGGAAATCGGCAATGTCGGCGCGCGACAGCGGCAGGTCGAAGGCGGAGCCGTCGACGGTTTCCGGATCATAGTGCGTGGCGATCAGGAACAGGAAGCTTGCCACCTTTTCCTGCGCGTTCTTGCGGCCGAGCGTCAGCATCCAGTCGCGCGCCTCGTCCAGTTCCTTCAGCACCTGCTGGTGCAGCCGGTGTTCCAGATCCGGCGAGCGGGCCACCATGCGTTCCAGCAGGTGGCGCGGGAAGGTGCAGATCTCCGCATCCGTCGCCGCTTCCGCGCTGTGCGGGCTCTCGGCGGCGAAGGGGCGGCCGAGGAAATCGGGGGCGAACTGGAGACCGACGATCTGCTGGCGGCCGTCCGGCATCATCCGGGTGAGCTTGACGACGCCGCGCATGATGTTGGCGCAGGTCGACAAATCCTCGCCCTGGCCGACGACCTCGGTGCCGGCCTGCAGGCGCCTGCGGCTGGAGTGCTTGCTCAGTTCCCCCAGTTCCTGGGCCGAGAGCGCGCCGCACGCGCCGCCGTGGCGCGCCTCGCAGGCACGGCAGACGACGGGAACGTCGGAGCTGTGAATATCACTGCGCTGCATGTCCATCGAAATCGCCTTTTCCTGACATCGAGTTGCCATGGCTCACCAGTGGACGAGAATCGAAAGGGAGACAATGCGACATTGTTACCTCTTCCGCCCTCGCTGCCACTCGGGCTGCTATTGACGATTGTTAAGTCGAATTCGGGTGGTTCGACTTGATCGAAATCAATTCGCGATGCGTCTGCTGCAGATTTCGGCAGAGTTTTGCCGCAAGTGCAAGGCGGTCGACGTTCGGGCAACAGGCCACAGCCAATTTGCAGCGCGCCCGGAACAGCCCATTGGCAATTCCGCCCAATTTACTTATAGGATCGCGCAACAAAGGATTTTAAGAGGTACTGGCGTGACAGCTACATTTGACAAGGTTGCCGACATCATCGCGGAAACCAGCGAGATTGATCGCGAAACCATCAAGCCCGAGAGCCACACGATCGACGATCTCGGCATCGACAGCCTCGACTTCCTCGACATCGTCTTTGCGATCGACAAGGAGTTCGGCATCAAGATCCCGCTCGAACAGTGGACGCAGGACGTCAACGAAGGCAAGGTGGCGACCGAGGAATACTTCGTGCTGAAGAACCTCTGCGCCAAGATCGACGAACTGCGCGCCGCCAAGGCGTAAAGGCCGGGGCCGCAGCACGCGGCCATCCGCATCCCGTTTTCGGGCGCTGACGGCCTGCCGGACCTGGCAGGCCTTTCACGTTCCGGACCCCGGTTACATCGAGGTAACCCGGCCGCAAGATAGGTATTCGATGCTGCTTGAATATTTCCAGATGATCGACCGGGTGGAAACGGTGGACGCCGAGCGCAAGACGCTGACGGCGCGCTCCGTCGTTCCTTCCAAAAGCCCGGTCTTCGAAGGACATTTTCCCGGCATGCCGCTGGTTCCGGGCGTGCTCCTGATCGAGACGATGGCGCAGGCCTCGGGCTTTCTGGTCCTTGCCGCCACCAACTTCGCCGCCATGCCGTTCCTGATGTCGGTCGACGGCGCCAAGATGCGCACTTTCGTCGAACCCGACGCCGTGCTCGACATCGAGGCGGTGCTGGAGCACGACGGCTCGGGCTTCGCCGTCACCAAGGCGAGGATCACGTCCGGCGGAAAGAAGGTCTGCGACGCGCAACTGAAGCTGCGCACCGTGCCGTTCAGCGAAGCGCCGCTCGGCGATATCGTGCGCAAGCGGGCCGAGGAACTCGGCCTTGTGGACGCCCTTGCCGCATCAGGCGCCGCAACGGGCAATTCAAGAGGAACAGACGCATGACGAAGGCGCCGAACGACGTCGTCATTACCGGCATCGGCATCGTCACCTGCCAGGGTGTCGGCACCGAGCCGCATATCGCGCTGCTCAAGGCCGGGAGCGCCCCGGAACTGAAGATCGAGGCGGAGCGCTTTTCGCCCTATCCGGTCCATCCGATGCCGGAGATCGACTGGTCGCAGCAGATCGCCAAGCGCGGCGACCAGCGGCAGATGGAGAACTGGCAGCGGCTCGGCGTCTTCACCGCCGGCCTGGCGCTCGACGATGCCGGGCTGAAGGAGGATGCCGAGGCCTGCGGCACGATGGACATGATCGTGGCGGCCGGCGGCGGCGAGCGCGACATCAACGTCGATTCCCTGATCGTCGACGAGGGGCTGAAGCGCAACGACCGCGAACAGCTCCTGAACGAGAAGCTGACCACCGAACTGCGCCCGACGCTGTTTCTCGCCCAGCTCTCCAACCTGATGGCCGGCAATATCTCGATCGTGCACAAGGTCACCGGCTCCTCGCGCACCTTCATGGGTGAGGAGGCCGCCGGCATCAGCGCCATCGAGACGGCGTTTTCGCGCATCCGCGCCGGCCAGTCGACGCATACGCTCGTCGGCGGCGGCTTCGTTGCCGAGCGGCCGGACGTGATCCTGCTCTACGAGGCGCTCGGCGCGCATGCGACCGGCGGCTGGACGCCGCTGTGGTCGCGCGATCCCGAGGCGGGCGGCGGCATCATTTCCGGTTCGGCCGGCGCCTTCCTGGTGCTGGAGCAGCGGGCGCATGCCGAGGCGCGCGGCGCGCGCATCTATGCCACGATCGAGGATATCGGCGGCGACCGCGGCAGCCGCGACGACGGGCGGCTGGAACGCCGCCTCGATGCGCTCGCCGAGCGGGCGGGCGGCGAGGACGGGGCAACCGTCGTCTTCTCCGGCGCGTCGGGCATCAACGATCTGTCGACCCGCGAAAAGACCTGGCTGGAAGGCCGCTTCCCGAACGCTCCGGTGCGCGGTTATGCCGGCGTGACCGGCCATGCGCTGGAGAGCCAGTTCCCGCTGGGTCTCGCGCTCGCGGGTCTCGCGCTTGCGAGCGGGGCGAAGGTGCCGGCTTTCGATCCGGCGGGTGAGAGCGGGATGGACCGGGCCGCCGAGACCGCGATCGTCACCACGGTCGGCCATCACCGCGGCGAGGGCGTCGCCATCCTGAAGGCAGAGAAGTAAGAGGACGGGCGCATGACCAAGGCAGCCTACAGGGATCATCTCGGACGCCCGATCGTCGCCGTCACCGGCATGGGCGTCATCACCTCGCTCGGCCAGGGGTTGAAGGACAACTGGACGGCGCTTTCGGGCGGCGTTTCCGGCATTCACGGCATCAGCCGCTTTCCCGTCGACGGGCTCAACACGCGGATCGCCGGCACGGTTGATTTCGTCGAGCTGCCGGCCGAGAATCCGGTCGAGCGTTCCTATTTCTACGCCCGCGAGACGACCGAGGAAGCGCTGGCGCAGGCTGGCCTGTCGGGTGATTTCGGCGGACCGCTGTTCCTGGCCGCACCGCCGATCGAGCCGGAATGGAGCGCACGCTTCGCGCTCGCCGACCGCGCGCCGGCCTCGCAGCGCCCGGGTGATGCCTATGACCGCTTCCTGACGGTGTTGCGCGACAAGCCCGATCCGGCGCTCTACGAGGCCTGGCTGTTCGGTGCGATCTCCGAGCGGCTTGCCGACCGCTTCGGCACGCGCGGCCTGCCGGTGACGCTGTCGACCGCTTGTGCTTCCGGTGCGACCGCGATCCAGCTCGGCGTCGAGGCGATCCGCCAAGGCCGCACCGAGCGGGCGCTGACCGTCGGCACCGACGGTTCGGTCACCGCCGAGGCGCTGATCCGCTTTGCGCTGCTGTCGGCGCTCTCGACCCAGAACGACCCGCCGCAGAAGGCCTCCAAGCCGTTCACCAAGGATCGCGACGGCTTCGTGATCGCGGAAGGGGCTGCGACGCTGGTGCTGGAATCGCTGGAATCGGCGATCGCCCGCGGCGCCCGCGTGCTCGGCATCATGAAGGGCTGCGGCGAGAAGGCCGACCATTTCCATCGCACCCGGTCTTCGCCGGACGGCGGACCGGCGATCGCGACGATCCGGGCGGCGCTGGAGGATGCCGGCATCGCGGAGGACGGCATCGGCTACATCAACGCCCACGGCACCTCGACGCCGGAAAACGACAAGATGGAGTATCTCTCCATGTCGACCGTGTTCGGGGAGGGGCTTGCGAAGATCCCGGTCTCCTCCAACAAGTCGATGATCGGTCACACGCTGACGGCGGCCGGCGCGATCGAGGCGGTGTTCTCGCTGCAGACGATGCTGACCGGCACGCTGCCGCCGACGATCAACTACCAGAACCCCGACCCGACCATCGTTCTCGACGTCGTGCCAAACGTGAAGCGCGACAAGCAGGTCTCGGCCGTGCTGTCGAATTCCTTCGGTTTCGGCGGCCAGAACGCCAGCCTGGTGATGACGGCGGAGCCGGCCTGACGAAACGGAAGCGGAGAGGCGGGCCGATGTCCGCCTCGGGCTGACACCGGAGGGCGAACGTGCGAGGGGACCGTGCCGCCTGCCGTTCTCTCGCAAAAGGTGTTCCGATTCTTTGGGGCATGCGCTAGAGGAACGATCCGAAACGCGGCGTAGCCGGCCGAACGGGCGGTTGGCGCCGAACGACGGCGATGGCCGCGCCTGCCGGTGCCACCTGACGCCGCCCATGAGCATCATGCCGCGACTGCGGCGAAGGACGGAAAAATGCGCGCATTGCAGCTACTCGACGACCGCAAGCTCGAACTGACCGACATTCCGGAGCCGGAAGCCCCCGGTCCGGGCGAGGTGACGCTTCGCGTCAAGGCGGTGGCGCTGAACCATATCGATGTGTGGGGTTGGCGCGGCATGGCGTTCGCCAAGCGCAAGATGCCGCTTGTGATCGGTGCGGAGGCCGCCGGCGTCGTCGACCAGATCGGCCCGGGCGTTGCAAACGTCCTGCCGGGGCAGCTGGTCTCGGTCTATGGTGCGCGCATCTGTGGGCTGTGCAAGCCCTGCCGCGAGGGGCGCGACAACCTCTGCGAACACGTCGGCGGCGTGCACGGCTTCCATCTCGACGGCTTCGCGCAGGAAAAGATCAACATCCCCGCCCGCCAGCTCGTTCCCGCGCCGCCCGGCATCGATGCGGTCGCTGCGGCCCTTGCGCCCGTCACCTTCGGCACGGTCGAGCACATGCTGTTCGACAATGCGAAACTCGAGCCGGGCGAGACGATCCTCGTCCATGCCGGCGGCTCGGGCATCGGCACGGCGGCCATTCAGCTGGCCAAGAAGATCGGCTGCACCGTCATCACCACCGTCGGCTCCAACGACAAGATCGAGAAGGCGAAGGCGCTCGGCGCCGACCATGTCATCAACTATCGCGAGGACCGCTTCGAGGGTGTCGTGCGCAAGCTGACGAAAAAGAAGGGCGTAGACGTCGTCTTCGAGCATGTCGGCAAGGACACCTGGGCCGGCTCGATGCTCTGCCTGAAGCGCGGCGGCCGCCTCGTCACCTGCGGCTCGACGTCGGGCGTTTCGACCGAGATGAACCTGATGATGCTGTTCCAGCAGCAGCTGAAGCTGCTCGGCTCCTTCGGCTGCCGCATGGAGAACATGGCCAACGCCATGCAGAAGATGGCGCGCGGCATCGTCCATCCGGTGATCGATACCGAGGTGACCTTCGACGGGATCGCAACCGCCCTGGAGCGGATGGAATCGCGCCAGATCTTCGGCAAGATCGTGCTCAGGCTGGACTGACGATCGTGCGCAAGCTGATCACCCGCGTCGTGCTCGCGCTGCGCAATTTCGAGCAGTGGCTGGTGGCCCAGTTCGTGTTCGGGCTGCTCAACGTCCTGAAGCTGTTTCCGGCCGACGGCGCGATGAACGCCGCCGACCGCTTCGGCCGTTTCGTCGGACCGAAGACGCGCCGGCATCAGCTGATGCTGACCAACCTGCGCAATGCATTTCCCGAGAAGTCCGAGGCCGAGCTTGCCACGATCGCGATGGACAGCTGGGGCAACATGGGGCGGATGGCGGCGGAATACGTCTTCCTCGACCGCCTGTTCGATTTCGACCCGTTCAGCGACAAGGTCGGACGCGTCGAGGTCGAGGGCGTGCCGATCTTCATCGATCTCTACGAGAACCGGCGGCCGTTCATCGTCTTCACCGGCCATACCGGCAATTTCGAGATGCTGCCGGTGGCGGGTGCGGCCTTTGGCATCGAGGTGACGGTGCTGTTCCGCCCGCCCAACAATCCCTATATCGCCGAGAAGGTATTCGAGTTCCGCCGTGCGCGGATGGGCAATCTGGTGCCTTCGCATGCAGGTTCGTCGTTCACGCTCGCCCGCAAGCTCGACGCCGGCGAGCCGGTCGGTGTGCTGGTGGACCAGAAATACCGCAAGGGCCTGTCGACGACCTTCTTCGGCCGTCCGGTACAGACCAATCCGCTGCTCGCCAAGCTGGTCCGCCAGTTCGACTGCGAGGTCTATCCGGCGCGCTGCATCCGCCTGCCGGACAACCGTTTCCGGCTCGAGCTGGAACCGGCGATGGAGATCCCGCGCCGCGCGGACGGAGCCGTCGACGTCGACGCGACGGCGCAGAAGCTGAACGACAAGGTCGAGCAATGGGTGCGGGAGTATCCGGGCCAGTGGCTCTGGTACCACGACCGCTGGGACATCAAGAAGACCGTCAAGCACGTCAAGGCCTGACGGCGAGCGCCTTCGTCAGGCGTCGTGAAGCCCACGCAGCAGGTGGTCGCGCTCGAAGGCGATATGGCGGCGGATCGTCTCGAAGAAGCCGCGCAGCATGTAGCCGGCGGCCTCGATGTTGACGTCCGGTGCGCCGCTGCCGAGCTTCAGGAGCGTATCGACGAGCTCCTCTGCGAAACACTCGTCCTCGCAATGTTCGAATTTCAGCCGCTTCAGCGTCTCGGCGAGCAGCGGATTGCCTTTCGTCCGCGCCGTCAGGTGAGGGAAGAGCACCTCCTCCTCGTAGCGATGCAGCCCGTGGATCAGCGGGCCCAGCACCATGGCCGCATAGATGCACTTTTGCCGGTTCACGCTTGCCGGCAGGCTGTCGGCGATCTCCTCCAGCGCGTCGCAGAGAAGGAGCTGCTCGCGATGGGCGCCCGCCAGCCAGTCGAGCGACACGGTGTCGCCGGGCATGGCGGAAAGAAGGTGGCACACCCTGTTCTGTTCCCCGTTTTCCAGCGTCATCGCGTTATTTCTCCCTGAGTGACCGCAGCCTGGCGCATTGATGCGCCTGCGCCCCCTGCTTCTCCTTGATCTACGTCAAGGCCAAGTCTTGCTGCATCTGCGAGCAGTGATCCGATCGCAGGGTGCGGATTCGTGTCCGTCCCCGCTGCTCGCAACGCATGTCTGGTTGGGGATGCCAACGATGAAGTACGGATTAGAGACAGGGCTCCTGGCCGTCGGCGCGTTCTTTGCGCTGCTCGGCGCAGCCTTCGCCCACGACAACCTGTTCCAGGCCCATATGTGGGTCCTGTTCTTCGTGCTGCTCGCCGGCACGGTGGTCATGATCAGGCGCATTTCCTTCGCGCCCTATCGGGTGCCGGGCGACAGCAGCCTTGCGAAGGGCGATGCCAGCCCCTACTTCGACGAGGTCGTCAAATACGGCGTCATCGCCACCGTCTTCTGGGGCGTCGTCGGGTTCCTGGTCGGCGTCGTCATCGCTGCCCAGCTGGCGTTTCCCGATCTCAATCTGGAACCCTACCTGAATTTCGGCCGCCTGCGGCCGCTCCATACCTCGGCGGTGATCTTCGCCTTCGGCGGCAACGCCCTGATCGCGACCTCGTTCTACGTCGTCCAGCGCACGTCGCGGGCGCGCCTGTTCGGCGGCGATCTCGGCTGGTTCGTCTTCTGGGGCTATCAGTTGTTCATCGTCATGGCTGCGACCGGCTATCTGCTGGGCATCACCCAGAGCCGCGAATATGCGGAGCCCGAGTGGTATGTCGACCTGTGGCTGACGATCGTCTGGGTCGCCTATCTCGTCGTCTTCCTTGGCACTGTCCTGAGGCGCAAGGAGCCGCATATCTATGTGGCGAACTGGTTCTACCTCTCCTTCATCGTCACCATCGCCATGCTGCACGTCATCAACAACCTGGCGATCCCGGTGTCGTTCCTCGGCGTCAAGAGTTATTCGGCCTTCGCCGGCGTGCAGGATGCGGTGACGCAGTGGTGGTACGGCCACAACGCCGTGGCCTTCTTCCTGACCATCCCGTTCCTGGCGATGATGTATTATTTCGTCCCGAAGCAGGCGGGGCGTCCGGTCTACTCCTACCGCCTGTCCATCGTCCACTTCTGGTCGATCATCTTCCTCTACATCTGGGCCGGTCCGCACCACCTGCACTACACGGCCGTGCCCGACTGGGCGCAAACGCTCGGCATGGTGTTTTCGATCGTGCTGTGGATGCCTTCCTGGGGTGGCATGATCAACGGCCTGATGACCCTGTCCGGCGCATGGGACAAGGTACGCACCGATCCGATCATCCGCATGATGGTGGCAGCCATCGCCTTCTACGGCATGGCGACCTTCGAGGGACCGATGCTGTCGATCAAGGCGGTCAACTCGCTGTCGCACTATACCGACTGGACTATCGGCCACGTCCATGCCGGCGCACTCGGCTGGAACGGCATGATCTCGTTCGCCGCCGTCTACTATCTCGCGCCGAAACTATGGAATCGCGAACGGCTCTATTCGGTCAACATGGTCAGCTGGCACTTCTGGCTCGCCACCCTCGGCATCGTGCTCTACGCCGCCGCCATGTGGGTTGCCGGCATCCAGCAGGGCCTGATGTGGCGCGAATACGACGATCAGGGCTTCCTGGTCTATTCCTTCGCCGAAACCGTGCTGGCGATGTTCCCCTACTATGTCATCCGCACGCTTGGCGGCGTTCTCTACCTCGCCGGTGGCCTGGTCATGGCATGGAACGTCTATCAGACCATTCGCGGGCGGCTGCGCGACGAGGTCTCGATGGGCAGCACCCGGCCTGCGGGCGAAGCAACCCTGCAGCCTGCCGAATAAGGAGCGTTGATCCATGTCGATACTGAACAAGCACTCCGTTCTGGAGAGAAACGCAACGCTGCTGCTGGTCGCCTCGCTCGCCGTGGTCACGGTCGGCGGCATCGTCGAGATCGCGCCGCTCTTCTACCTCGAGAACACCATCGAGAAGGTGGAGGGCATGCGGCCCTATTCGCCGCTGGAACTCGCCGGCCGCGACATCTACATCCGCGAAGGCTGCTACGTCTGTCACAGCCAGATGATCCGGCCGTTCCGGGACGAGGTCGAGCGATACGGTCACTACTCGCTCGCTGCCGAAAGCATGTACGACCATTCCTTCCAATGGGGGTCGAAGCGCACCGGGCCGGACCTGGCCCGCGTCGGCGACCGCTACTCGAACGAATGGCACGTGCAGCACCTGATTGAGCCGCGCTCGGTCGTCCCGGAATCGGTCATGCCGAGCTACGCCTTCCTGAAGACGACGCCGCTTCGGATTTCCGACGTGTCGATGAACCTCAAGGCGAACCGCGCCGTGAACGTTCCCTACGACGATGCGATGATCGAGAACGCGGAGGCGGACCTCAAAGCGCAGGCGGATCCGAACGCGGATACGTCCGGGCTGCTGGAGCGCTATCCGAAGGCCAAGGTGGGCGATTTCGACGGCGACCCGCAGAAGCTGACCGAGATGGATGCGCTGGTGGCCTATCTGCAGATGCTCGGCACGCTGGTGGACTTCTCCACCTATGACGACGCCAGCGGCTACCGGTAAGGGAGGCGGACCATGGAAACCTACACGGCCATGCGGCACTTCGCCGACGTCTGGGGACTGCTCGCCATGGCGATCTTCTTCGTCGGTGTCATCCTTTTCACCTTCCGGCCCAGCGGACGCAAGGCCGCCGAGAATGCCGCGCAAATCCCTCTCAAGGAGGACTGACACCATGGCTGACAAGCATGGTGCTGAAAAGCACATTGACGAGATCTCCGGCGTCGAGACCACCGGTCATGAATGGGACGGTATCCGCGAACTGAACAATCCGATGCCGCGCTGGTGGGTCTGGACCTTCTACGCGACCATCGTCTGGGGGATCGGCTACATGATCGCCTATCCGGCCTGGCCGATGCTGACGGAGGCAACCCGCGGCGTTCTCGGCTATTCCAGCCGCGCCGACGTGGCCAAGGACCTGGAGGCGGCCAGGGCCGCGCAGATGGTCTACGTGGACCGGATCGCGTCCGCGCCGCTCGCCGACATCGTCGCCGATCCGGAGCTGTCGCAGTTCGCGATCGCCGGCGGGGCCGCCGCCTTCAAGGTCAACTGCGTGCAGTGCCACGGTTCGGGTGCTGCCGGCTCGGCGGGCTTCCCGAACCTGAACGACGACGAGTGGATCTGGGGCGGCAGCGTCGACCAGATCTACCACACGATCGCCCACGGCGTTCGCTTCGAAGGCGACGCCGAGACCCATGTCTCCGAGATGCCGGCCTTCGCCGACATGCTGCAGCCCGAAGAGATCAAGCAGGTTTCCGCCTATGTGGTGAGCCTCACCGGCGTGCCGCACGATGCGGTCATGGTCGAGCCGGGCAAGCAGATCTTCGCCGACAACTGCGCCTCGTGCCACGGCGACGACGCAAGGGGCAATCGCGAGATGGGCGCTCCGGACCTGGCCGACGCGATCTGGCTGAAGGGCGAGGGCGAGGAGGCGATCGCCAACCAGGTCCGCGCTCCGAAGCACGGGGTCATGCCCGCCTGGCTGCCGCGGCTCGGCGAACCGACGATCAAGCAGCTCGCCGTCTTCGTGCATTCGCTGGGCGGCGGCGAATAGCCGGCCCCTTTCAGCTAGATATGGCGGATTTCGATGCCGGCCGGGGCGCGAATGCCCCGGTCGTTCGTCAGGAAGACGCCGCAGGAGAGGGCTTCGGCAGTGGCGACGTGGATGGCGTCCGGCAGCTTCAATCGAAGTCCGGCGGCCATATTCGCGGCCAGCCCCAGCGTGTCGCGGGTTATCGGCGCCAGTTCCACGATCTTCGGATCTTCGAGCAGGCCGTGAAAGGCCGAAACGATGTCCGGCCGCCGGTCCCTGATCGGCGCGATAGTGCACTCGGCGATCGTCAGTTCGGATGTGAACAGGTTCGCGTTCTGCCGGTCGAGTTCCTCCAGCGCCAACAGCGCCCGGCGGCGCGTATCGTCATCGCCATCGATCAGGTAGATGAAGATATTGCTGTCGACATAGACGCGTTGCGGCATTCTCAGTCGCCACGGACGTCAGCGATCTGCCGCAACACTTCTTCTTCCGATAGACGGCGACGATCTTGCTCCGTCGCCTTCAGGATCGCATGGAGGCGCCGGACCCGCTCCGATGCCCCTGCGGCCGCCTTGCGCGGAACGTCGGATCCGCTCCGCGGCTTTGGCAGGTTCTGATCGTGCTTCGCGTTGGCACCCATGACTGCTTGCTCCAGATTTTGTCGGACACCTTACAAGTTGCCGCGCGTGAAGACCATCCAGAACTGGCCCTAGCGGTCCGACCACACGCCCAGCTCGTACCCGTCCGGATCGGCGAACTGGAACCGGCGTCCGCCCGGGAAGGTGAAGATCGGCTTGACGATGCGGCCGCCGGCCGTTTCCACGCGGGCGAGGGTGGCTTCGAGATCGTCGGCGAAGAGGATGACCAGCGGCCCGCCGGTGGCCATCACCGGCGCCAGCGTCGTGAAGCCGCCGGTCAGACGGCCGTCCTGGAACTCGCAATACTCCGGTCCGTAGTCGGTGAAGGTCCAGCCGAAGGCGGAGCCGTAGAAGGCTTTCGCGCGGGCGATATCGGCGACGTTGAATTCGATGTAGTCGATCTTGCGGTCCTTGCCGGCGGCGGCCATCAGTTCTCTCCCTGTTTCTCCTGCTCCGGTTTCTCCAGCAATGCCTTCAGCGTCCGCAGGTCGCGCGCCACATGGGCCGCATCGGCCTCGAAGGCCACATCGTCTATGCCGGGCAGCCGGAGCAGGGTGAACATCACCTCCGCACCGTCGCCGTTCGGCACCACCCGCAGGGCGTTCCGGACGACGAGGCCGTCTTCCATCGTCACGCTGTGGTCGATCACGCCGAAGCCGTTGTCTTCGGCAAAGCGGACCCGGACGTTGCCGACAGGCCCGCCGTCGGCGATCCAGTCATCGCCGTCGGGCGTCAGTCCCGCGGCCAGCCCGGATGCCCAGAGCGGCATGTTTTCCGGCCTTGCGGCAAAGTCATAGACCTCCGACCAGTTCCGCGCGATCGAAACGTGGACGATCCGGGCTGGCATCGTGGTCATCGTCAGCACCTCCTCTGCGCCGTCACGGCGGCTGTTTTGTCGCATCCGGCAGGGCGCCCGGCAACCCCGATCTTTGACTTAAGTCAAGGAACGGAACGGCACTGCGGCGCACAAACAGGGCGTGGAGACGATGCATCGATGAACATCTACAACGCCCTTGAACCCTCACAGGATGCCGCAGTCGAGCGGCTGGACGCCGAGGCGGTCAACTCCGCCAAGGTGCGCAAGCCGCTCTATGAAAAGCGGAAGAAGATCTTCCCGAAACGGGCCGAAGGGCGATTCCGTCGCTTCAAGTGGATCGTGATGCTGATCACGCTCGGCATCTACTACCTGACCCCGTGGATCCGCTGGGATCGCGGCGCGCATGCGCCGGACCAGGCGGTGCTGGTCGACCTCGCCGGCCGGCGGTTCTATTTCTTCTTCATCGAAATCTGGCCGCAGGAGTTCTTCTTCGTGGCGGGGTTGCTGGTGATGGCGGGCTTCGGCCTGTTCCTCGTCACCTCGGCGATCGGGCGGGCCTGGTGCGGCTATGCCTGTCCGCAGACGGTCTGGGTCGATCTCTTCCTCGTCGTCGAGCGGGCGATCGAAGGCGACCGCAACGCACGCATGAAGCTCGACGCCGGCCCGTGGACCTTCGACAAGATCCGCAAGCGCATCGCCAAGCATGCCATCTGGCTCGCGATCGCGGTGGCGACGGGCGGTGCCTGGATCTTCTACTTCGCCGATGCGCCGAAGCTGCTTTCAAGCTTCGTCACCCTTCAGGCGCAGCCCGTCGCCTACATCACCGTGGCCGTGCTGACGGCGACGACCTATGTCTTCGGCGGCCTGATGCGCGAACAGGTCTGCACCTACATGTGTCCATGGCCGCGCATCCAGGCGGCGATGGTGGACGAGAACTCGCTGGTCGTCACCTACAACGACTGGCGCGGCGAACCGCGCTCGCGCCATGCCAAGAAGGCTGCGGCGGCGGGGGAGAGCGTCGGCGATTGCGTCGACTGCAACGCCTGCGTGGCCGTCTGTCCCATGGGCATCGACATTCGCGACGGGCAGCAGCTGGAATGCATCACCTGCGCGCTCTGCATCGATGCCTGCGACGGGGTGATGGACAAGCTCGGCAGGGAGAGGGGGCTGATCGCCTACGCGACGCTTTCGGACTACAGCGCCAACATGGCGCTGGCCACCGGGGACGGCGCCGGGCCGATCGATCCGGCGCGCGTGCGCAAGCCGGACGGGAATTTCTCGGAGAAGGTGCGGCATTTCGACTGGCGCGTCATCTTCCGGCTGCGCACGGTCTTCTATCTGGTCATATGGACGCTCGCCGGTCTCGGTCTCGTGTTCGCGCTGGTCTCGCGCGACCGGCTGGGGCTCAACGTCATCCATGACCGCAATCCGCAGTTCGTCGTCGAATCGGACGGGTCGATCCGCAACGGCTACGAGGTGAAGCTTTTGAACATGATCCCCGAACCGCGCACCATCACGCTTTCGATCGAGGGCCTGCCGCATGCGACCATGCGCATTTCCGGCCTGCCTGACGGCGACGGGCGCAGCTTCGACATCCCGGTCCAGCCCGACAAGGTGACCGCGGTGAAGGTGTTCGTGACGCTGCCCAGGGATTTCGGCGCCGAGGCCGGCGACGGCTTCCGCCTGATCGCCGAGGACCGGGCGGGCGGCGAGCGCGGTACCTATGACGCCCATTTCAACGTGCCCGGAGGTGCAAGATGACCCCGCCTGTAAAGACAGACGAGCCCGGCTTCCGCTTTACCGGCTGGCACATGCTGGGGGTGATGCTGCTGTTCTTCTGCACTATCATCACCGTCAACCTCATCATGGCCTGGAACGCTGTCAGCAGCTGGAGCGGGCTTGTGGTGCAGAACACCTATGTCGCGAGCCAGGAGTTCAACGGCAAGGTGGAGAAGGCGAAGGCGTTTGCCGAGAGCGGCCTTGCCGGCGCGCTTGTCATCGCCGACGGCCGCGTCAGCTACCGGCTCCACGATGCCGCGGGCCGGCCGGTCGCAGCCGATGCCGTGACCGTCACCTTCAAGCGCCCCACCGACGAGCGGGAAGATTTCAGGCTGACGCTTGTCGCCGAAGAGGAGGGAACCTACTCTGCGGAACGGACACTGCCTGCCGGCCAATGGATCGCGGACATCGCGAGCGTTCGGGGCGGGCAGCCGATCTTTCACCAGACGATCCGCACGGTCGTCGCAGGAGGCAGGCCATGAGCTGCTGCGCACCCGGTACCGAAGGCGCGATCGAGGCTGCCTCAGGCGGCACGCTGCCGTCTTCCGAGGAGATGCGGCTGGCCGCCCGCGACCTGGGCGAGGGGCTGCGCCAGAGCGATCTCAGCGTTCCCGGCGTCCACTGCGGTGCCTGCATCACCACGATCGAGGGTGTGCTCTCCGGCATGCCGTCGATCGAAAGCGCCCGCGTCAACCTGACCGCCCGGCGCGTGTCGGTGCGCTGGCGCGATGTCGAGGGCTTCGATCCGCAGACGATCCCCGCCGCCATGGCCAGAACCGGCTATGCCGCCCATCTGTTCACCGCGCCGATCGCCGCCGACGACGCGCTGCGCAACGAACTGATCCGCGCCGTCGCCGTCTCGGGCTTTGCGGCGATGAACATCATGCTGCTGTCGGTCTCGGTCTGGTCGGGCGCGGAGGCATCCACGCGCGACCTGTTCCATTGGATCTCGGCGCTGATCGCCGGGCCGGTGCTGATCTATGCCGGGCGCTTCTTCTTCCGCTCCGCCTGGGGTGCATTGAAGCACGGGCGGACCAACATGGACGTGCCGATCTCGCTGGCGGTGACGCTCTCCTATTTCGTCTCGCTGTGGGAGACGATCCATCACGGCGAACATGCCTGGTTCGACGCCACGGTGACTCTGCTGTTCTTCCTCTTGATCGGCCGCACGCTGGACCATGTCATGCGCGACCGGGCGCGTTCGGCGATCACCAGCCTTGCCCGGCTTTCGCCGCGCGGCGCGATGGTGGTCAAGGACGACGGAGGGCGCGAATATCGTCCCGTCGAGGAAATCGCCGTCGGCGACCGGCTGTCGGTCGCAGCCGGCGAACGGCTCGCCGTCGACGCCCGCGTCATAGCCGGCATGAGCGATGTCGACCGTTCGCTCGTCAGCGGCGAGAGCGCGCCGGTCACGGCCAAGCCCGGCAGCATGCTCGAGGCCGGCGTGATGAACCTCACAGGCGCACTCGTGGTCGAGGCCGTGGCGGTGGCGCGGGATTCGTTCCTGGCCGAGGTCATCGGCCTGATGGAAGCGGCCGAGGGCGGGCGCGCGCGCTATCGGCGCATCGCCGACCGGGCGGCGTCCTACTATTCGCCGGTGGTGCATCTGCTGGCGCTGATCTCCTTCCTCAGCTGGGGTTTTGCCGACGGCGACTGGAAGCATGCGATGCTGGTCGCCGTCGCCGTCCTGATCATCACCTGCCCCTGCGCGCTCGGCCTCGCCGTGCCGGTCGTGCAGGTGGTGGCGGCGGGACGCCTGTTTGCCAGCGGCATCATGGTCAAGGACGGTTCGGCGATGGAGCGGCTCGCCGAGATCGATGCCGTGGTCTTCGACAAGACGGGGACACTCACCATGGGCGCGCCGCGCCTGATCGGGCGGGAGGCTGCCGGTCGGCCGGGCACCCTGAAGGGTGACCAGGCATTCGCCGTCGCCGCAGCCCTTGCCGCTCATTCCCGCCACCCGCTGTCGGCCGCACTCGCGGCTGCGCATGTCGGGCCGGTGCCGCAGTTCGGGCCGGTGACGGAAATCCCGGGCCGTGGCCTCGAGGCGGTGACGCCGGAGGGGACCTGGCGGCTTGGAAACCGCGCTTTTGCCTGCAGCGGCGACGAGCCGGCAGACGACGGTTCTTCCGCTTCGGAAGTGGTTCTGTCGCTCGACGGCGCCGTGATCGAAACCTTCCGGTTCGAGGACCGGCTGCGACCTGCCGCCCGCGAAACCGTCGCCCGGTTGCGCAAGGACGGGATCGAGGTCGACATTCTGTCCGGCGACCGTGCGGCGGCCGTGGAGCGGGTTGCGGCCCAGCTCGGCGTCAGCCGCTGGCGGGCGGGGCTCGCGCCGCGCGACAAGACCGAGGCGGTGCGGGAAAGTGCTGCGGCAGGCGCAAGGGTGCTGATGGTGGGCGACGGCATCAACGATGCGCCGGCCCTTTCGGCGGCGCATGTGTCGATGGCGCCGGCGACGGCCGCCGACATCGGCCGGCAGGCCGCCGACCTCGTCTTCCTGCGCGATGGGCTGGACGCCGTCTCCTTCGCGATCGAGACCTCGAAGCGGGCCGGCAGGCTGATCCGGCAGAACTTCGCGCTTGCGATCGGCTACAACGTCATCGCCGTGCCAGTGGCGATCCTCGGCCATGCGACCCCGCTGATCGCGGCCGTGGCGATGTCGACCTCGTCGATCATCGTCGTGGCGAACTCGCTCAGGCTGCGCGGCCCGACACCGGCGCTGCGGCAGGATGCGGCCGCGCCGAAGCCGGCCTCGGGCATGGCGAGCCCGGCATGAGCACGCTGATCTATCTCATCCCGATCGCGCTCTTTCTCGGCGGCCTCGGCCTCGGCGCCTTCCTCTGGTCGATCCGCAACGGCCAGTATGACGACCTCGACGGCGCGGCCTGGCGCGTGCTCGACGACGAAGACGGGACCAAGCGCGGCTCGCCGGGTGCGCATGGCGGGTAGCTGCCATGCGCGATTGTTACCAAACAACGGCTTGTCGTAAATCGATTTGAATGCCAAAACAGCCGCCTGCCGAAAGTGGAGCGGCTTGTTCCTGTTCCGCTGCGGGCAAAGACATTTCATGCAGCGCCCTCGACCTTTGCGGCCGTCCGGCAAAGCACCATTCCAGACGGAGGTAAGAACGTGGCACAGGCGGAAATCGGTTTGATCGGTCTCGGCGTTATGGGGTCGAACCTGGCGCTCAACATTGCCGAGAAAGGCAACAAGATCGCGGTCTTCAACCGCACGCCCGAGCGCACCCGGGAATTCTACGAGGAGGCGGGCGACCTCAAGGACCAGATCGTCCCCTGCGAGACCATCGAGGCGTTCGTCGCCGCCATCCGCCCGCCGCGCCCGATCATCATCATGATCAAGGCGGGTGATCCGGTCGACCAGCAGATGGAACTGCTGAAGCCGTTCCTGGAAAAGAACGACATCATGATCGATGCCGGCAACGCCAACTTCCGCGACACGATGCGTCGCTTCGACGCGCTCAAGGACAGTGGCCTGACCTTCATCGGCATGGGCGTATCCGGCGGCGAGGAAGGTGCGCGCCACGGCCCGTCGATCATGGTCGGCGGCACCGAGGACAGCTGGAAGCGCGTGGAGAAGGTGCTGACCTCGATCGCGGCGAAGTACAATGACGAGCCCTGCGTCGCCTGGCTCGGCGAGAACGGCGCCGGCCACTTCGTCAAGACGATCCACAACGGCATCGAATATGCCGACATGCAGATGATCGCCGAGATTTACGGCATCCTGCGCGATGGCCTGAACATGAGCGCCACCGAGATCGGCAAGGTGTTCGACACCTGGAACAAGGGCCGCCTGAACTCCTACCTGATCGAGATCTCCGGCACCGTTCTGGAAACCGCCGATCCTTTGACCGGCAAGCCGATCGTCGACATGATCCTCGACAAGGCCGGCCAGAAGGGCACCGGCAAGTGGTCGGTCATCGAGGCGCAGAACATGGGCGTGCCGGCGACGGCGATCGAGGCGGCGGTCGCCGCCCGCAGCCTGTCGTCGATGAAGGACGAGCGCGAGGCGGCCGAGAAGACCCTTGGCCTGCCCGGCCTCTCGGCGCTGTCGGTGTCCGACCGCGACGCCTTCATCAAGGATCTCGAAAGCGCGCTGCTCGCCGGCAAGATCGGCGCCTATGCGCAGGGTTTCGCCGTCATGTCGGCTGCCTCGAAGGAGTTCGGCTGGAACCTGCCGATGCCGGTCATCGCCAAGATCTGGCGCGCCGGCTGTATCATCCGCTCGCAGTTCCTCGACGAGATCACGTCCGCTTTCACCGCGGCACCGGACGCGGCGAACCTGATCGTCACGCCCGCCTTCTCCGCCATGGTCAAGGAAACTGACGGTGCACTGCGCCGCGTCGTCTCGGCCGCCGTTCTCGCCGGCCTTCCGGTTCCGGCACTCGCTTCGGCGCTCGGCTACTTCGACAGCTACCGCCGCGGCCGCGGCACGGCCAACATGATCCAGGCCCAGCGCGACTTCTTCGGCGCGCACGGCTTCGACCGCGTCGACGGTGCCGACAACCACCACGGCCCCTGGGGCAGCGGCCTCGTCGCCGGCGCCTGATCGCGGCGATGGAGACCGAGGTGGCCGGTCGCAAGATCGGCCGAAGACATGCAAGGGGCCGGCGTTCGCGCCGGCCTTTTTTGTTGTGTGCCGGGTCTCCCGGGGCATGCTCCGACATGGCAGACGTCATCCTCGGCCTTGTGCCGAGGATCTGACCACCTTTCCGCAGGTTTCCGTCTAATCCATTGAAGTCGTGGGCTTGGGCTGCCGATCCAGATCCTCGGAACAAGCCCGAGGATGACGTTTCTCGCATGGCGCGCAGTTCGTTCGACCGATCCCGCTCAGTCCGTCGGGATCGGATAGCTCAGCGTCTGCAGTTCGCTTGCCGGGCGGCCGTTGATGCGGCCGATGACGGCGCTGGCGAGTTCGCGGCCGGCGAGGCGGATGTCCTCGCGCATGGTCATGATCTCCGGCCGCAGCCATTGCAGGAAGGTGCTCGGCTCCTTGGAGACGATGTCGATGTCGTGGCCAACCCGGCGACCGCTGCTTTCGACGGCGGCGATCAGGGCGACCGCGCCGGAACCTGAGCCGGAGACGATGCCGTCCGGCGCGTCGGGTGCCCGCATCACCCGTTCGCAGGCCGAACGGATCTCCGGCAGGCCGGAATCGAGGTTGACCTCGCTGAACGGATAGATCGAGGCGCCGAAATCGCGCACCGCACGCTCGAAGCCGGTGCGCATGTGGACGTTGAAGGTCAGGTGCGGCGGCGGCTCCAGCAGCATCAGGTGGCGGCGGCCGCGCTCGACCAGCCGCTTGACGGCCTCGTAGGCGAAGCGCTCGTTGTCGAAGTCGTGGAACGGATGCTCCAGGCCCATCACCGTGCGGCCGTGGGTGACGAAGGGGAGGTTGCGCTCCATCATCAGCGCGACCCGGGCGTCGCGCGGTTCGGTGCGCGAGATGATGACGCCGTCCGCAGCGCCCGTCTCGAGGATGTAGCGGATCGGGTCGAGCGGATTGTTGGCGGTGCGGTAGGGCGTCACGACGAGGTGATAGGGGGTGGCGCCGAGGATTTCCGAGATGCCGGCCACCAGCGGGCTCGTCAGGCCCATGATCTCCTCCTCGAGGCTGAGGACGAGGCTAATGACGTTGGTCTTGCCGGTCCTGAGCCGCACGCCGGCGCGGTTCGGCTGGTAGCCGATCTGGCTGGCGACGAGGCGGACGCGCTCCTTCGTCTCGTGGCTGATGTCCGGCGCATCCTTCAAGGCGCGCGACACCGTGGTGATGCCGAGCCCGGTCATGAAGGCGATGGTCTTCAGCGTCGGCCTTTGCTGGCCGGACGGGGTGCCGCCGGCCCGCTCCCTGGTGATCCTGTCCATGCCCGTGTGCAATCCCTTCTGCCATCGGCCGGTTACCACGCCTGCGAACCGGTGGCCACTCCTGCTTCGATGATGCCTTCATACTGAAACGATACAGTTCTATTGTCGAGACGTAATCTGGCGGTTTGTGAAGCTGGGGAACGGCTTTCCGGCTCGCCTCGGTTGTTCGACGGTGTCCATGCCGTGCGGCGATTGCGGGCTCGATTGCGCAAAATGTGTGTTCATGATAGCCGTCATTGGCGCCAATAGTGGCAAGTATACAAGAGGTTATGCGAATTTCTTTGCGTTTCGGCATTCCGGCGCCCAGCCGTCCAGGTACGAATTCTGCGGATTCTCGCGGCGGCGGGTTGCGCGGGCAAAACGTTTGCTCTACGTTTTTACTGCAACGTTTCAGTGAGGGAGGAGACTCATGAAAATCCGTTCCGCGATTGCCGGTCTGGCGGCGACTGTCGCGCTTCCGGTCGCAGCGAGCCATGCGACGGACCTGGAGGTGACGCATTGGTGGACGTCCGGCGGGGAGGCCGCGGCGGTCGCCGAGCTGGCCAAGGCCTTCGACGCCACCGGCAACAAATGGGTGGATGGCGCCATCGCCGGTGCCGGCGGCACGGCGCGGCCGATCATGGTCAGCCGCATCACCGGCGGCGACCCGATGGGCGCCACGCAGTTCAACCACGGCCGGCAGGCCGAGGAGCTCGTCCAGGAAGGCCTGATGCGCGACCTGACGGATGTCGCCGAGCGGGGCAACTGGAAGGAGATCATCCGGCCGGCGAGCCTGCTCGATTCCTGCACCATCGACGGCAAGATCTATTGCGCGCCGATCAACATCCATTCCTGGCAGTGGCTGTGGCTGTCGAACGCCGCGTTCGAGAAGGCCGGCATCCCCGTGCCGAAGAACTGGGACGAACTCGTCGCGGCCGCGCCGGCGCTGCAGGAGGCGGGGATCGTGCCGCTCGCCGTCGGCGGGCAGGCCTGGCAGGCGAACGGCGCCTTCGACGTCCTGATGCTGGCGCTCGCCGGCAAGGATGTGTTCCTGCAGGTGTTTGGCGAGAAGAACGCCGAGGTCGCCGCCGGTCCGGAGATGGCCAAGGTCTTCAAGGCGGCCGACGATGCGCGGCGGATGTCCAGGGGCACCAACGTCCAGGACTGGAACCAGGCGACCAACATGGTCATCACCGGCAAGGCCGGCGGCCAGATCATGGGCGACTGGGCGCAGGGCGAATTCCAGCTGGCGGGCCTGAAGGCCGGCGAGGACTACAGCTGCCTGCCCGGGCTCGGCGTGACCGAGGTGATCGCCACCGGCGGCGATGCCTTCTATTTCCCGCAGCTCGATGACGAGGCGAAATCCAAGGCGCAGGAGGTGCTGGCCGAGACGCTGGTCGATCCCAAGGCGCAGGTCGCCTTCAACCTGAAGAAGGGTTCGCTGCCGGTGCGCGGCGACGTCGATCTCGCCGCCGCCAACGACTGCATGAAGAAGGGCCTCGACATCCTGGCCAAGGGCAACGTCATCCAGTGGACCGACCAGTTGCTCTCGGCCGACAGCCAGAAGCAGAAGGAGGACCTATTCTCCGAATTCTTCGCCAGCGCGACGATGTCGCCGGAAGACGCCCAGAAGCGCTTCGCCGAAATCATCGCGACAGCCGACTGATCGGCCTGTTCGCGCTGACGCCGCCGGCTCCGGTCTCCGGACGGGGCCGGCGGCACGGCAACGCTGCCGTGCCGCGGCGAAGAGAGGCAGGACCGGAGAGGAGACACCCATGACGGGACAAGCGACGGGTCGAGCGACCACTCGCGCGCATCCCGGGCGGCCGGGCCGCCTGACGCGCAACCTCAGTGCCAAGATCGCATCCATCCCGATGATGCTGACCGCCGTGGTCGTCTTTCTCGGCGGCACACTCTGGACGGTGCTCTATTCGTTCACGAGCTCGAAGCTCCTGCCGCGCCTCAAGTTCGTTGGCCTCGACCAGTACGAGCGCCTGTGGGCGGCGCCCCGCTGGCTCGTGTCGATCGAGAATCTCGCGATCTACGGCATCTTCTCGCTGATCTTCAGCATGGTGATCGGCTTCGTGCTGGCCGCGCTGATGGACCAGAAGATCCGCTTCGAGAACACGTTCCGGACGATCTTTCTCTATCCCTTCGCACTGTCCTTCATCGTCACCGGGCTCGTCTGGCAATGGCTGCTGAACCCCGAGCACGGCGTCCAGTCGGTGGTGCGCGCCATGGGCTGGGCCGGCTTCTCCTTCGATCCGCTCTACAATTCCAGCATCGTCATCTACGGCATCCTGATCGCCGCACTCTGGCAGGGGACCGGGCTCGTCATGTGCCTGATGCTGGCCGGCCTGCGCGGCATCGACGAGGACATCTGGAAGGCGTCGCGGGTGGACGGGATCCCGATGTGGAAGACCTATCTGTTCGTCGTCATCCCGATGATGCGGCCCGTCTTCGTCACCACGCTCGTCATCATCGCGAGCGGCATCGTCCGCGTCTACGACCTCGTCGTCGCCCAGACCAGCGGCGGCCCGGGCATCGCCTCGGAGGTGCCGGCGAAATACGTCTACGACTACATGTTCCAGGCGCAGAACCTCGGCCAGGGTTTTGCCGCCTCCACCATGATGCTGATCACGGTTGCGATCATCATCGTGCCCTGGGCCTATCTGGAATTTTCGGGAGGGCGCAAGCGTGTCTGATCGTGGCCAACTGAAGAAGACCGCCCACCTGTCGGAGGTGCCCGCCGCGTGGGAGGCCGGGCCGAGGGGCGCGAAGCCCCGCCGGCTGGTGTCGACCCGCACCATCGTCGTCTACGGCACGCTGTTCGTTGCCGCGGCCTATTATCTCCTGCCGCTCTACGTGATGATCGTCACTTCGCTGAAGGGCATGCCGGAGATCCGCGTCGGCAACATCTTCTCGCCGCCGCTGGAGATCACCTTCGAGCCCTGGGTGAAGGCCTGGTCGAGCGCCTGCACGGGGCTGAACTGCGACGGGCTGTCGCGCGGCTTCTGGAATTCGGTGATGATCACCGTGCCGTCGACGATCATCTCGATCGCGGTCGCCTCGATCAACGGCTATGCGCTGTCCAACTGGCGCTTCAAGGGCGCGGACATCTTCTTCACGATCCTGATCGTCGGCGCCTTCATCCCCTACCAGGTGATGCTCTATCCGATCGTGATCGTGCTGCGCGAAATCGGGCTCTACGGCTCGCTCTCCGGCCTCGTCATCGTGCACACGATCTTCGGCATGCCGATCCTGACCCTTCTGTTCCGCAACTATTTCGCCGGCCTGCCGGAGGAATTGTTCAAGGCAGCGCGCGTCGATGGCGCCGGGTTCTGGGGGATCTATTTCAAGATCATGGTGCCGATGTCGCTGCCGATCTTCGTCGTGGCGATGATCCTGCAGGTCACCGGCATCTGGAACGACTTCCTCTTCGGCGTCGTGTTCACAAGGCCCGAATACTACCCGATGACGGTGCAGCTCAACAACATCGTCAACTCCGTCCAGGGAGTGAAGGAATACAACGTCAACATGGCCGCGACGATCCTGACGGGCGCCGTTCCGCTCCTCGTCTACTTCGTCTCCGGCCGGCTGTTCGTCCGCGGCATCGCCGCCGGCGCCGTGAAAGGCTAAGCGCATGACCAGCGTTTCCGTCAAAGACCTCAGACTGAGCTTCGGCCAGGTCACCGTCCTCGACCAGCTCAATCTCGATATCCAGGAGGGCGAGTTTCTCGTGCTGCTCGGCTCGTCGGGATGCGGCAAGTCGACCCTGCTCAACTGCATCGCCGGCCTGCTTGACATCACCGACGGGCAGATCTTCATCAACGGCCGCAACGTCACCTGGGACGAGCCGAAGGACCGCGGCATCGGCATGGTGTTCCAGTCCTATGCGCTCTATCCCCAGATGACGGTGGAGAAGAACCTCTCCTTCGGCCTGAAGGTGGCGAAGATGCCGCAGGGTGAGATCGACAAGCGGGTGGCGCGCGCCGCCGAGATCCTGCAGATCGCACCGCTTCTGAAACGAAAGCCGTCGGAGCTTTCCGGCGGCCAGCGCCAGCGCGTGGCGATCGGGCGGGCGCTGGTGCGCGACGTTGACGTCTTCCTGTTCGACGAGCCGCTCTCCAACCTCGACGCCAAGCTGCGCTCGGAGCTGCGCGTCGAGATCAAGCGGCTGCACCAGTCGCTGAAGAACACCATGATCTATGTGACGCACGACCAGATCGAGGCGCTGACGCTCGCCGATCGCATCGCGATCATGAAGGGCGGGGTGATCCAGCAGCTCGCCGATCCGAACACGATCTACAACGCGCCTGATAACATGTTCGTTGCCGGCTTCATCGGCTCGCCGTCGATGAACTTTTTGAAGGGCGAGATCGCCGCCGGCGCGGACGGCAAGCCCGTTTTCGCGGCCGACGGCGTCACGTTCTCGCTTCACGGCTACAGGGCCGGCGAGGCGCTCGCGCCCGGCCGCAAGGTGGTCCTCGGCGTGCGGCCTGAGCATGTGGCGGTGGACGAGGCGGCAGCGGGCGGAGAGTTGCACGAGGCTGTGGTCGACATCGAGGAGCCGATGGGGGCGGACAACCTGCTTTGGCTGAAGCATGCGGGGCATACGATGGCCGTGCGGACCGCCGGCTCGCGCCGCTTCAACCCCGGCACGAAAGTGCGACTGACGTTCGATATGACGCTCGCCTCGCTGTTCGATGCTGCGACGGAAGAGCGGATCTGAGGGTTACGGGGAGGCGACCGAGGTTGCGTTTGGCTCTCGGCCCCTCATCCGCCTGCCGGCACCTTCTCCCCGCAGGCGGGGAGAAGGGCACAGGCCGCACCGTTTCGGCCACGTTGAGATGGTGCGCGTGGCACGTTCCCTCTCCCTGCTTGCGGGGAGAGGGCTAGGGTGAGGGGCAGACTGCCTCTCTGAAAGCTGGACTTCGAGACCCAACCGATGAGCGTAAGACCCGACATCACATCCATCGACCTCTCCGGCACCTGGCGGCTTGCAACGCTTTCCGGCGAGCATGCGGCGCCCATGGCCGTGCCCGGCGACGTGCATTCGGCGCTGATGGCCGCCGGGATCGTCGCCGACCCCTATGTCGGCCGCAACGAGCTGGAGGCGCGCTGGGTGGCGGAGGCCGACTGGGTGATGGAGCGGACCTTCCTGGTGCAGCCGGAGATGCTGGAGGCAGGCTGGTATCTCGACATCGGCAGCATCGACACGGTGGCTTCCGTCTATATGAACGGCGTTCTGGTGCAGGATATCGACAACTGCTTCCGCCGCTACCGGCCCGACGTGACCGAGGCGCTGAAGGCCGGCGAGAACCACGTCCGTGTCGTCATCCACTCGGCGGTGGCGGCAGCGGCGGCCCGGCAGGCGGAACAGCCCTTCTTCGTGCCCTGGCACGAAGGCAATTCGCCGATCGCCAACGGCAACATGCTGCGCAAGCCGCAATGCCATTTCGGCTGGGACTGGAACCTCGCGATCGCCCCGCTCGGCATCTACGAGCCGATCGTGCTGCGCAAGCTGGAGATTGCGCGCATCGAGCACGTGACCACGCGGCAGTTCCATCATGCCGATGGTTCGGTCGATCTCTACGTCACCGCTACCTTCCATGCCGAGGAGCCGGGCATCCTGCCGGTGCATTTCTCGCTCGACGGCGAGCGGGTGCGGCTCGACATCGGCGTCAATGCCGGCGAGACGGTGCTGACGCATCTCTTCCACGTCGGCGATCCGGACCTCTGGTGGCCGGCCGGAAGCGGCGGGCAGCCATTGTCGCGGGTCACGGTGGAGACGCCGACGGAGACGGTGTCGCGCACCGTCGGCTTCCGCCGGGTCGAGCACCTGACCGACCGGGACGAGGCGGGGAGCCGTTTCGCCCTGCGGATCAACGGCCGCGAGATTTTCTGCCGCGGCGCCAACTGGATCCCCGCGGATGCGCTCTTTTCCCGTGTCACCCGCGAAGGCGTGCGCGACCTGCTGCAGTCGGCCGTCGATGCCAACATGAACATGATCCGCGTCTGGGGGGGCGGCTTCTATGAGCCCGACTGGTTCTACGATCTCTGCGACGAGATGGGGCTGATGGTCTGGCAGGATTTCATGTTCGCCTGCAACCTCTATCCCTCGACGCCGGAATTCCTCGACAACGTGGCCGCCGAGGTCGACTACCAGGTGCGCCGGCTGTCGTCGCATCCCTCGATCGTGCTCTGGTGCGGCGACAACGAACTCGTCGGCGCGCTTGGCTGGTTCGACGTCTCGCGCAGGGATCGCGACCGCTACCTGGTCTCCTACGACCGGCTGAACCGCACGATCGAGCTGGCGCTGAAGAAGGCCGCGCCGGGCGCGACCTGGTGGCCGTCGAGCCCGGCCTCGGGCCCTCTCGATTTCGGCGACGCCTGGCATGCCGATGGTTCGGGCGACATGCACTACTGGTCGGTCTGGCACGAGAACAAGCCGTTCGAGGACTATCGCAGCGTCCGGCCGCGCTTCTGCTCGGAGTTCGGGTTCCAGTCCTACACGTCGATGCCGGCAATCCGGACGTTTGCCGCAGATAGCGACCTCAACATCGCCTCGCCGGTGATGGAGTGGCACCAGAAGAACGCCGGCGGCAACGAGCGGATCGCGGCGACCATGTTCCGCAGCTTCCGTTTCCCGAAGGATTTCCCGGGCTTCGTCTATCTGAGCCAGATCCAGCAGGGGCTCGCGATCCGCACCGCGGTCGAATACTGGCGCTCGCTCAAACCCCATTGCATGGGCACGCTCTACTGGCAGCTCAACGACACCTGGCCGGTCGCCTCCTGGTCGAGCCTCGACCACGGCGGGGGATGGAAGGCGATGCACTACATGGCGCGTCGCTTCTTCCAGCCGGTGGCCGTCGCCGCCATCCCGTCGAAGGACGGCAAGCGCATCGATGTCTCGGTGGTGAACGACACGTCAGAGGCGGTCGAGGTGTCGTTTGCGAGCCGGCTGGTCAGCCTTTCCGGAGAGGCGAGCGCCTTCCGGACCGTTTCGGGGACCTGCGGACCCGACCGGGCGGAGACGCTTCTTTCGATCGATGCGGGCGACATACCGCAGGACGCGCTGCTGTTCTGGTCGTTCCAGGCCTCGAACGGGATGAGCGGCAGCGGACACCATGCGCCGGTGCCCTACAAGGCGCTCGACCTTACGCCGTCCGGCCTGGCGCTCGCCGCCGCGCCGGGCGCGGACGAATCCTTCGACGTCACCGTCTCCGCGCGGGGGCTGGCCCTTCATGTGATGGTCGAGGCGAACGTTGCAGGGCGCTGGTCCGACAATGCCTTCGATCTTCTCGCCGGCGAGGAGAAGCGGCTGGTCTTTTCGCCCGCGCAGCCGCTGGCGGCCGGCGAGAGGCCCGCCTTCCACGCCTTGGATCTTCATTCCTGCCAGTCCGGTTCGGACGGCTAGACTTCAACCTGTGCCGCGTCCCCGCGTGCCATTCCCAGGAGCAAACCCAGTGCAGAAAGTCAGCTTCCAGCTCTATAGCGCCCGCAACTTCCAGCCCTTCTCGGACGTGTTCCGCCTCGTCTCGCAGGCGGGCTACAGCCAGGTGGAGGGATACGGTGCGCTCTACGCCGCGCTCGACAGCGCCGCGATCGCCTCGACCAAGGCCGAGCTCGACCGGAACGGGCTCGCCATGCCGACAGCCCATTTCGGCATCGATATGCTGGAGAACGAGCCCGAACGGGTGCTGGAAATCGCCCGCACGCTCGGCATCAAGGCGATCTATTGCCCCTATCTGATGCCGGAGGATCGCCCGAGCGACGCGACAGGCTGGCGCGCCTTCGGCGAGCGGCTGCAGAAGGCGTCTGTGCCCTACCGCAAGGCCGGGCTCGATTTCGGCTGGCACAACCACGATTTCGAGTTCGTCGCGCTGCCGGACGGCAGCTTTCCGCAGGATCACATCTTCGCCGGCGGGCCGGATCTCTCCTGGGAGGCCGACATCGCCTGGATCGTTCGCGGCGGCGCCGATCCGGTGGCATGGATCAGGAAGTATGCCGACCGGATCACGTCCGTCCACGTCAAGGACATCGCACCGGCGGGCGAGAACGCGGAAGAGGACGGATGGGCGGACGTCGGCCACGGCACGCTGCCCTGGGGCGAACTGATGAAGGTGCTGGCGGGAACCACGGCGCGGTACTTCATCGTCGAGCACGACAATCCGAAGGACCTGAAGCGGCTCGCCGAACGGTCCATCGCAACGATCAAGGCATTCTGAGGATGGACACCATGACCCAACAATCCGGGACTCAGCAACACGGGACCCAGCAACACGGGACGGAAGAGTACGGCGTCGGCATCATCGGCTGCGGGAACATCTCCGGGGCCTATTTCAAGCTGATCCCGCTCTACCGGAACCTGAGGCTCGTCGCCTGCGCCGACATCAAACCGGCGGCGTCGAAGGCCCGGTCGGAGGAATTCGGCGTGGCCGCGCAGGAGATCGACGATCTCCTGTCGAACCCCGCCGTCGACGTCGTCGTCAACCTGACGGTGCCGGAGGCGCACTATCCCGTCTCACGGCGTGCGCTGCAGGCGGGCAAGCACGTCTATTCGGAGAAGCCCTTCGTGCTGACGCTGGAGCAGGGCGAGGACCTGCGCCGCATCGCCGAGGCAAAAGGCCTGAAGGTGGGATCGGCGCCGGATACCTATCTCGGCGGTTCCCATCAGTTTGCCCGCCATCTGATCGACAGCGGCAGCATCGGCAAGATCATGTCGGGTACGGCGCATGTGCTCGGCCCGGGCATGGAGAGCTGGCATCCCAACCCGGACTTCTTCTTCGCGCCGGGCGGCGGGCCGATCCTCGACATGGGACCCTACTACGTCAACAACCTCGTCAACCTCGTCGGACCGGTCAAACGCGTGGTGGCGCTCGCCAACAAGGCGCGGGAGGAGCGGACGATCGGCAATGGTCCGCGTGCCGGCGAGAAGGTGCCGGTGATCGTTGCGACGAACATCCATGCGGTGCTCGAGTTCGAAAACGGCGCGCAGATCTCCCTGATGAGCAGCTGGGACGTGTGGGCGCACCGCCACCAGAACATGGAGCTCTACGGCACCGAGGGTGCGATCTTCGTGCCGGATCCGAATTTCTTCGGGGGCGCGGTCGAGGTTGCGGGCATGGACCGCGAGCCGAAGGCGGTCGAGGTCTGGGATCATCCGCTGACGGCGAAGAACTACACCTTCGACTGGGGCGTGCAGGCGAACTACCGCGGTATCGGGCTTGCCGACATGATGGCGGCGGTCGCGACCGGGCGCGATTATCGCTGCTCGCTCGACCGTTCGCTGCATACGATCGACGTGCTGACGGCGATCCTGCGCTCTGCGGAGGAGGGGCGGGCGATCGACATCGTCACCACCTGCACCCAGCCGGAAGCGCTCGGCATCGAGGAGGCGCGTGCGCTCCTTCGCGCCGACGTCGCCGCGCCGGCCGTCGAAGCGGCGGCGGAATAGCCGGGCTGCCAAGTCTGCATCTTGCGGTAACGACACGGGCGGGAGTATCCATTCCCGCCCAAGACATGAAATGGAGGACAGCCATGGCCTGGCAGCCCGCGGAAAACCGCTACGAGACCATGAAATACAACCGCCTCGGACGCTCCGGCCTGAAGCTGCCGGCGATCTCGCTCGGCCTGTGGCACAATTTCGGCGGCGATACGCCGCATGAGCGCAAGGTCGAGATGTGTCGCACCGCCTTCGATCTCGGCATCACCCATTTCGACCTCGCCAACAATTACGGCCCGCCGCCCGGTTCGGCGGAGACCGCATTCGGCGAGATCCTGCGCACGGAGTTTTCCGGTTTGCGCGACGAACTGATCGTCTCGTCCAAGGCGGGATACGACATGTGGCCCGGCCCCTACGGCGAGTGGGGCAGCCGCAAGTACCTGATCGCCTCCTGCGACCAGAGCCTGAAGCGGATGGGGCTCGACTATGTCGACATCTTCTATTCGCACCGCTTCGATCCGGAGACGCCGCTCGAGGAGACCTGCGCCGCGCTCGACCATATCGTCCGCTCGGGGCGCGCGCTCTATGTCGGCATCTCGTCCTACAATTCGCAGCGCACGCGCGAGGCGGCGGCGATCCTGAAGGCGCTCGGCACGCCCTGCCTGATCCACCAGCCGAGCTATTCGATGCTCAACCGCTGGATCGAGACGGACGGGCTCGTGGATACGCTGGAGGAACTCGGCATCGGCTCGATCGTGTTCTCGCCTTTGGCGCAGGGCATGCTGACGACGAAGTACCTGTCCGGCATCCCCGGCGACAGCCGGGCGGCGCAGAACCATTTCCTGAAGAAGGACTTCATCCGGCCGGAGACGATCGAGAACATCCGCAAGCTGAACGCGATCGCCGAGCGTCGCGGCCAGACGCTGGCGCAGATGGCGATCGCCTGGGTGCTGCGCGGCGGCCGGATCACCTCGGCGCTGATCGGGGCGAGCCGCGCCGCGCAGATCGTCGATTGCGTCAGGGCGCTGGACCGGCCCGACTTCACCGCCGAGGAGTTGGGGGAAATCGACACCTACGCCCGCGAGGCGGACATCAATCTGTGGACGCGCTCGGCCGAGCTGGTCTGACGGAACCGAGAGGCCGCCCGGTGCAGGTCGGGCGGCCTCTTTCAAGGACATTTCTGATGTACGTACAGCAGGCCGCATGTTGCCTGCCGGGGAGGAGAACCACGTGATCCGCAATCCGATCCTGCCGGGCTTCAATCCGGATCCGTCGATCTGCCGCGTCGGCGAGGACTATTACATCGCCACTTCCACCTTCGAATGGTATCCGGGTGTGCAGATCCACCATTCTCGCGACCTGGTGAGCTGGCGGCTGGTGCGCCGGCCGCTGGAGCGGGCGAGCCAGCTCGACATGCGCGGCAATCCCGACAGCTGCGGCGTCTGGGCGCCCTGCCTCTCCCATGCCGATGGGCAGTTCTGGCTGGTCTACACCGACGTCAAGCGCTTCGACGGGAACTTCAAGGACGCGCACAACTACATCGTCACGGCGCCGTCGATCGACGCGGACTGGTCCGATCCGGTGTACGTGAACTCCTCGGGCTTCGATCCGTCGCTGTTCCATGACGACGACGGGCGCAAGTGGTTTCTCAACATGCAGTGGAACCACCGCACTGAGAGCTACGGCGGCATGCCGAAGTCGCCCGCCTTCGACGGCATCCTGCTGCAGGCGTGGGATCCGGCGGAAAGGCGCCTTGTCGGGCCGGCGAGGAACATCTTCGCCGGAAGTCCGCTCGGGCTGGTCGAGGGGCCGCATCTCTTCAAGCGCAACGGCTGGTACTACCTGACGACGGCCGAGGGCGGCACCGGCTACGACCACGCCGTCACCATGGCCCGCTCGCGGACCATCGACGGGCCCTACGAGATGCACCCGGACGTGCACCTGATCACGTCGAAGGACCATCCGGAGGCGGAACTGCAGCGGGCCGGGCACGGCCAATATGTCGAGACGCCCGACGGGCAGGCCTATCACACGCATTTGACCGGGCGTCCGCTGCCACCGAAGGGGCGTTGCACGCTGGGGCGAGAGACGGCGATCCAGAAATGCGTCTGGCGCGACGACGACTGGCTCTATCTCGAAGGCGGCGGGCCGGTGCCGAAGGTCGAGGTGGCCGCACCGTTCGCGACGTCGGCCGCGGGGCGGGCGTCCGAGGTCGCCTATCGCTTCGACGAGGCGGCGCTGCCGGACGATTTCCAGTGGCTGCGCACACCGAAGCCGGAGCGGCTGTTCTCGCTTGTCGAGCGTCCCGGCTTCCTGCGGCTGTTCGGCCGCGAAAGCATCGGCAGCTGGTTCGAGCACTCGCTCGTGGCCCGGCGGCAGGAACACCACGATTTTTCCGCCGAGACGGTGCTGGCGTTCCGGCCGGACAGCTACCAGCAGGTCGCTGGCCTCGTGCACTACTACAACCGCCACAAGTTTCACGCGCTCGGGCTGACGTTGCATGAGACCCTCGGGCGCGTCCTGACCATCCTGTCCTGCCCGGGCGACCATGTGAACGGGCGGCTGGTGTTTCCTCTCGCCGGCGGCGTGCCGGTCGGCGAGGGTGCCGTCGCGCTCTCGATGGACGTGCGGGGAAACGATCTGCAGTTCTTCTGGCGGCCGGCCGACGGCGGCTGGAACGAGATCGGTCCGGTGCTGGATGCAGGCGTGGTGTCGGACGAGGGCGGGCGCGGCGAGCACGGGTCCTTCACCGGTGCCTTTGCCGGCATGTTCGCCTTCGACACGTCCGGTCGCGCGCAAGTCGCCGATTTCGAGCGCTTCACGTATCGGGGCGGGGCGGCCAACGGGTAGGTATCATGTTTGTTCTCTACTCTATTTCTTGCTCGTAAATGGCTGATTACATTACATAAGTTTAATCTTATTTTCAGTTTCCGTTCATCGGCCGAGCCGTATCAAGGGGGTGTCCAGACGAAAGGAGACACCCATGAAAAAGCTCTTTGCAGCCCTGATCGCGACCTCGGTTCTCGCCACGTCCTTCTCGGTGGCGGAGGCCCGTGACAACCGGTATCCGGCCCAGCATCACCATGTCGACAAGCGCGTGGTGCACAAGAAGGTGGTGGTCGAGAAGCGGACGGTCGTCCGCAAGCGTCACTGGGCGAAGGGCAACAAGCTGTCGCGCGCAGAAAGGCGGCAGATCATCAACGCCCGCGACTACCGCCGCCACCACCTGCATGCGCCGCGCCGTGGCGAGCAGTGGGTACGGGTCGACAACCAGTTCCTGCTGATCGGCGCCGCGACCGGCCTGATCGTCGGACTGGTCGCGGCGAACTGAACGGTCTGAACATGCAAGAGGGAGGGGCGGCTCGGGCCGCCCTTTTCGATTCCCGGTGGAGCCCTCCCGGGACGGCCGGCATGACCCTGCACAGAGATAGGTCGATCCGGCAGCGAGGCCGACCTCGCCGCCGTGCCGATACCGGTCAGCTTGCGGCGCCGACCACGCCGGCGTGGGCGGGGAAGAAGCGGTCCAGGCCGCGGCGCTTGCCGAACATGATGTCGTGCTGCAGGAAGCGGTAGTCGCGGACCAGCGGGTCGATGGTCTTCTTGCGCGACCAATCGGTCGTGGCGTTGCCGTCGCCGCGGATCAGCTGGTAGCGGTCGATGATGTCGTAGCGCTCCTGCACCCGGCCGAGGAAGCCGGTGTAGTAGGGATGTTCGTAACCGGCTTCCTTGAGGATGTGATAGGGCAGCAGCGCAGGGCTGATCGTGCCGATCTCCTCCCTGACGCCGGTCTTGTTCGACCAGACGACGAGGGGCGTCTCGTGCTCGCGCTTCATCTGCTCGACCGGGCCGCGGCGCTCGGCCGTGATGTTGTTCATGTAGCCGGTGGAGGTGTAGACCGTGTTGAGCGGTGGGAGGTGGTCGCCGAAGACTACGATGATCGTCTCGCGGTCGCGGTTCTTCGCCCAGTCCATCAGCATCTTCAGGCTGTCGTCGGCTTCCTTGACGCCCTGCGCATAGGTCGAAAGGATCTGGTTGTCGGCATAGGGAAGGCTGCCTTCGACCTTGATCGTGTTCTTCGCGTAGCGGTTGGCCTCGTAGGGGCCATGGCCCTGCAGGGTGACGGTGAAGAAGAAGAACGGGTCCTGCTGGGCATCGGCCTGGCGGATGATCTCGCGGGTCAGGTCCTCGTCGGAGGCGAAGATCCCGCGCTTGGTCATGGGCGGCATCGTCTCTTCGGTCTTGAAGGTCTCGAAGCCGAAGGACTTGTAGACGGAGGTGCGGTTCCAGAACCAGCCGGCGAAGGGGTGGATCGCGCGGGCCGTGTAGCCCTCGCCGCGGAAGAAGGTCGCCAGTGACGGGATCGGGTCGCGCACATACTGCTGGTAGGGAATGCTGCCGGTCGGCAGGAAGGCGTTCGAGAAACCGGTCAGCGCCTCGAACTCGACATTCGCCGTCAGGCCGCCGAATTCCGGCGAGAAGATCGCCCCGGATTCGCTCTTGCGGATGAGCGGCATCGGATCGGGGCTGAGCTTGACGTTCGACAGCCGGGTCGGATCCCAGAGCGATTCGCTCATCACCACGATGACGTCCGGCTTGCCGCGGTGGCTGGTGCCGGCCGGCAGCGGTTCCTGGTTGATGTGGTCGATCGCGTCGGCGGAATAGCCGGCGGGCGCCTTCACGTTCGCCATCGGTACGTTGATGGCGAAGGCGAGCATGAAGCCGTTGTGGCGGTAGTTCTCCGTCTGGTCCCACATGATCGGGAAGACCTGCAGGCGATCGCGCACCGGGGAATACTGGTTGTAGTCGAGGATGGAGCCGAAGCCGGCCAGCAGCGGAACGGCGAGCGCCAGCCTGAGCGCCCGCTGCGTCAAGGTCAGTTGTCGGAAACGCTTCCAGGCGAAGACCCACAGGGAGATCAGGGCGCCGGCCGCCGCGATCGCCCCGACGACGATCCCGACGGCAGTCCAGGGCCGGTCGCGGACCAGCGCCGGCATCAGTTCCATGATCTGGCGGCCGAACAGGAGGTCCGTCGGATAGAGCGGGTCGGTCAGGAAGATCTGCTTCTGCTCGGAGGTCAGCGCCAGCAGGATGGCGAGCGGCCCGAGGATCAGGATCGCCTTGTGCCGGCGGCCGATCAGGCCGTCGAGCGCCAGGAGCGCCAGGAAGAACAGGCCGCAGGTGGTCCAGCCCGGCTGCGCCAGGGTGGTGAGGAAGGTGAACGTGGCGCCGGTGGACTGGCGCGTGATCAGTTCGACCGCGGCAACGGTGACGAAGGCGAAGATGAAGGTCAGCGCGATTGAGCGGACGGCGGCCGCTGCAATCGCAAGGCGGCGCGCGTCCGCGACCTCGGAAACGACCGTCTCTTGCACTGCTGTCACCGAAACGGCCGGGGCTGAGGTTCTCACGCGCTACTCCGAAATGTCATAAAACTTTCGCTCAATTGTCATATCGTTGTGATCTTGAACAGGGGATGAATGCCCGTTGTGTGGGGATAGCCGCCCCGGGCGGGCACGCCGCGTGCTCCCTCTGGACGCGGTCGCCGTCCGCGCGCGGCAAATCGAAAATCCCTTCATTTTCAAACCGCCCGTCATCATCTAAAGAACAGCCTTGGCCGAATGAACTTCGGACGATGCGGATCGAGGATCGACATGAACGGACAAAGCGACAGGACCACGCTTCGAATTGCGGTCGGCCAGCTCAACCCGACGGTGGGCGATGTTGCCGGCAACCTCGCCAAGGCGCGCGCGGCCCGGGCGGATGCCGCTGCGCAAGGGGCCGACCTCCTGCTTCTGACGGAGCTCTTCATTTCCGGCTATCCGCCGGAGGACCTGGTGCTGAAGCCGGCCTTCCTGAAGGCGTGCCACAAGGCGGTGGAGACGCTTGCCGAGGATACCGCCGATGGCGGGCCGGGCGTCGTCGTCGGCTTTCCCCGGCAGGGTGAGGCGGGGCGGCACAATTCCGTGGCCGTCCTCGACGGCGGGCGGATCCTCGTCTATCGCGACAAGCTCGATCTTCCGAACTATGGCGAGTTCGACGAGAAGCGCGTCTTCGTCGAGGGCGCCATGCCGGGGCCGGTCAATTTCCGCGGCGTCAGGCTCGGCATTCCCATCTGCGAGGAGATCTGGAACGACCTCGGCGTCTGCGAGACTCTGGCCGAGAGCGGGGCGGAGATCCTGCTGGTGCCGAACGGTTCGCCCTACTATCGCGGCAAGGTCGACGTGCGCCACCAGGTGGCGCTGAAGCAGGTGATCGAGACCGGCCTGCCGCTCGTCTTCGCCAACCAGCTCGGCGGTCAGGACGAACTGGTCTTCGACGGCGCGAGCTTCGGGCTCAATGCCGACAAGACGCTGGCCTTCCAGATGAGCCAGTTCGAGGAGACGATCGCGCTCGTCACCTGGAAGAAGAACGCGGACGGCGACTGGTTCTGCGACGGCGGACCGATGTCGAAGATCCCGGAGCGCGAGGAGGCGGACTACCGCGCCTGCATGCTGGGCTTTCGCGACTACGTCAACAAGAACGGCTTCAAGAACGTGGTTCTCGGCCTTTCCGGCGGCATCGATTCGGCGATCTGTGCGGCGATCGCCGTCGATGCGCTCGGCGAGGAGCGCGTGCGCTGCGTGATGCTGCCCTACCGCTATACCTCCGAGGAATCGCTGAAGGATGCCGCAGCCTGCGCCAAGGCGCTCGGCTGCCGCTACGACATCGTGCCGATCGAGGCGCCGGTGACGGGCTTCCTCGACGCGCTCTCGGACATGTTCGAGGGCACCGAAGCCGGCATCACCGAAGAGAACCTCCAGAGCCGCACGCGCGGCACGATCCTGATGGCGATCTCCAACAAGTTCGGCTCGATGGTGGTCACCACGGGCAACAAGTCGGAAATGTCGGTCGGCTACGCCACCCTCTACGGCGACATGAACGGCGGTTTCAATCCGATCAAGGACCTCTACAAGATGCAGGTCTATGCGCTGTCGCGCTGGCGGAACACGACGGTGCCGCCGGGCGCGCTCGGGCCTTCAGGCGAGGTGATCCCGCGCAACATCATCGACAAGGCGCCTTCGGCCGAATTGCGGCCGAACCAGACCGACCAGGATTCGCTGCCGCCCTATCCGGTGCTGGACGATATCCTGGAATGCCTGGTCGAGAACGAAATGGGGACGGAGGAGATCGTCGCGCGCGGCCATGACGAAGCGACCGTGCACCGCGTCGAGCACCTGCTCTACATCGCCGAATACAAGCGCCGGCAGTCGGCGCCGGGCGTGAAGATCACGAAGAAGAACTTCGGCCGCGACCGGCGCTACCCGATCACCAACCGTTTCCGCGACCGATAGGGGCAGGCGTGCGCAGTTCGGTCGAGATCTACGACGTTGCGAGCGGGCAGGCCCGCGTGGTCTGGCAGACCGAGCAGCTCGTGGAGGCGCCGAACTTTGCGCGCGACGGACGCTCTCTGGTCATCAACGGCGACGGCCTGGTCTATCGCCTGCCGCTCGACGGCGGTGCGCCTTCGCGCATCGACACGGGCTTTGCCGTGCGGTGCAACAACGACCACGGGCTCTCGCCGGACGGGAAGTGGCTCGCCGTCACCGACAAGACCGAGTTCGGTCGTGCGGCGATCTACATCCTGCCGGCGGACGGCGGCACGCCGCGGCTGGCGACGCCGCGGCAGTCCTCCTACTGGCACGGCTGGTCGCCGGACGGCAGCAGGGTCTGCTACTGCGGCATCCGCGACGACGTCTTCGACATCTACACGATCCCGGTCGAGGGCGGCGAGGAGACGCGGCTGACCTTCGGCGAGGGGCGCAACGACGGGCCGGACTGGTCCTGCGACGGCTGGATCTATTTCAATTCGAGCCGCAGCGGGCGCATGCAGATCTGGCGGATCCGGCCGGACGGGACGGAGCTTGCCCGGATCACCGACAGCCCCTTCGGCGACTGGTTCGCCCATCCGACGCCGGACGGCTGCGCCCTGCTGGTGCTGTCTTACGACGGCGATGTCTTCGACCACCCGCGCGACCACCAGGTCCGGATCCGGATGATGGATGCGGACGGGCGCAACGACCGGGTCCTGTTCGAGCTCTTTGGCGGGCAGGGGACGATGAACGTCCCCAACTGGTCGCCCGACGGATCGCAGTTCGCCTTCGTCCGCTACGCGCCGTAGGTTTCCGTCTTTGCGTGCCGCCGCCGCACGGTCTTTTCGGCCTGAAAAATCCCCAGATTTGCACGGGTTAATTGTTTGGATACCAGTCCGGTTAAGTGAATATTCCTGCTTGCGCAATAACGTCCCTGCCAAGAACAACGCGGCGAACGGCCGCTAGCCTGTCAATGGGGATCGACATGGCGAATGCAGGGGCCGGCGTTCCGGCCACGCCCCGGGGGGGTGTCAGACTGGGGATCGGCATCGCATCGGCGGTGATTGTCCTCCTGTTCGCCAGCGCCAATTTCCTGGTCCTCGACTATTCCATCCGCCAGGCGAACGATTTCGTCGCCGAAACCGAAAAGACCCTGGTCAAGAGCGAGTTCCGCAACCAGATCGAACAGGTGGTGCTCTACCAGAGCGGCTTGTCGGTCTGGGACAAGAGTTTCGACGAACTTGCCAACGGGCGGCTCGGCGAGGACTTCATCCGGCGCGACCTGAGGGACTGGCTGTGGCGCGAGTCCGGCTTTTCCTGGCTCGTCTTCGCGCGGCCATCGGGAGAGACGGTCCTTGCCATGCACAACGGGATCGTCGTGCCGGGCGAGGAGGCCGACGGCGTCCGCTACTGGATGAGCGATCTCGTGAAGCGGGCCACGGAGAACTACTACGCCGCCTTGCGGCGCACCCGCGACGGCTGGATCGTGGCGAAGTCGATGTCGAACGCCAGCGCCAGCCATGGCGGCGTGCCCCAGATCAGCGCCACGGGCATGCGCGTGATCGAGCAGGTGATGAGCATCGTCGTGGTGCAGGCGGTGGTGCCGCGGCGGCTGTTCATTCCCGACGATCGCCGGAGCCCGGTCCTGATGATCACCGTGAAGCCGATCACGGCCGCCATGCTGGCGGATTCGGAGCGGCGCCTGGGGCTCACCGGCCTCGGCTTCTCGCCGATTACGACCGACGACGACAACCTGCTGACGACCGGCGTGGGCGGCGACGCTTATAACCCGATGGTGGCCTCCTGGCACCCCAACCGCCCGGGATCGTTCGTCTGGACCATGGCGGTGCCGCACATCGCCGCGCTGATCGCGATCTTCGTCGTGGTGATGGGGTTCGGCGCGCTCAAGTTCTCCTCGCTCGTGCGCGCGCTCGAGCGCAGCGAGGCGAAGAACGCCCATCTGGCCCGCCACGACGCGCTGACCGGCGTGCTCAGCCGTTCCGGGTTCGACCTCGCGGTCAACGACCTTTCCGCAAAGGGGCAGAGGCCGTTCTCGATCATCGCCATCGACCTCGACCGGTTCAAGGCGGTCAACGACCGGCACGGCCACGCGGCCGGCGACGAGGTGCTGCGGGCCATGGCCGCCCGGTTCATGGCCCGGATCGGCGACCGCGGCGTCGTTGCTCGTCTCGGCGGCGACGAGTTCGCCGTCCTGCTGCCTGATATCGCCGACCGGGAGGACACCCTTCCGCTTGCGGAAAGCTTCGTGCGCGACGCGCAGGTCCCCGTGCCCTTCGAGGGACAGTTGCTCCAGCTCGGCGGCAGCGCGGGCATCGGCGCCTTTCCCGAGCACGGCCGGACGCCGCATGCGATCATGCTCGCCGCCGACGCGGCCCTCTATGCGGCGAAGAATGCCGGCCGCAATCGTGCACAATACGGCGTGGCCCGCGCCGCCGATGCGGCTTCGGACATCGAGGCCGCCTGAACGAGCGTTGCCACCAATATCCCCATGGCACTGTCCGGCAAACGCCGTCGGCCTGTCGCTCGCAGCCCTTGCGTCGCGGCCTGCGGCGTGTGCAAATGTCTCTGCCAGGTGCCCCGGGAGAGAGCCGGGGAGAATCGGGAATCCGGTGGGGCTGCGGACGACGTCCGGATCCTGAAGCCGGAACGTGCCCAACGCTGTGACGGGGACGGCAAGGCCGCGAGGGAGGGACCCTCGCCAGATCGCCACTGGTCGAAGGATCGGGAAGGTGGGCCCGGCCGGACGAACCGGAGTCAGAAGACCGGCCTGGCGCAACGGACCTGTCCGCGCGGACGGCGGAGGGGTCGCAAGCATTGTTGGGGAGTTGACGATGCGACCTTTCAAGCGGGACGAGCCTGTTCCCGTCCAGCCTTTCACGCCGGCCGAACGGGCGGCCGTCTACCGCGCCATCGAGACGCGTCGCGACGTGCGCGACCAGTTCCTCGCCGACCCCTTGCCGGACGATCTGCTGGAGCGCCTGCTGGGAGCTGCCCACAACGCGCCGTCGGTCGGCTTCATGCAGCCCTGGAGTTTCATCGTCATCCGCGACCCGCAGGTGCGCGCCGGCGCGCACCTCGCGTTCCAGCGTGCCAACGAAGAGGCCGCCGTACTCTTTTCCGGCGAGCGGCAGGAACGCTACCGCACGCTGAAGCTCGAGGGGATCCTCAAGGCGCCGGTCAGCCTCTGCGTCACCTGCGATCCCGACCGGGCCGGCAGCGTCGTTCTCGGGCGCACGCACAATCCGCGCATGGACGTCTATTCGACGGTCTGCGCGGTGCAGAACCTGTGGCTTGCGGCGCGGGCGGAAGGCGTCGGCGTCGGCTGGGTCAGCATCTTCCACGATGCCGATATCCGCGCGCTTCTCGGCATTCCCGAGCGGATCGAGATCGTCGCCTGGCTGTGCCTCGGCTTCGTCGACGCGCTCTACGAGGAGCCGGAACTGGCGGTGAAGGGCTGGCGGCAGCGGCTGCCGCTCGAGGATCTGGTGTTTGCCGACCGGTGGGGCCAGCGGCGCTGACACCTGCAGCGGATCGGCGGTTCAGTTCGTCCCGGCGGGATTGCGCAGGTCCAGCGCCGGCTGGTCGTCGGGCAGGAAGCTCGGCCCGACCATCCGCACCTTGTCCTTCACCGGATCGTAGGGCCGCTCGATGACAACCTTCTCGGAGGCCGTGACGCTCGTGACGGGATGCATGCGGATCGTCGTGACCGAGCCCACGTTCTTTCGGGTCGTGCCCGGCGCCGCGCCGGCGGTCGCGTCGGGCACGTTGCCGGCGCCGGCGCCGGCCATCCTGCGGTGGTAGCCCGCAAGGTCGCAGCCGCAGGCCTTGTCGGCGGACCGGTCGCGGCTCTGGTAGGCATAGGCATTCGGCAGGGCGGAATAGGGTCGGCCGGTCAGCGTCGAGATCATGTCGCCGCTGCCCGGCGACTGCAGCGGCTGGTAGAAGAGTTCCGTCTCCGTCTGCGGGCACATCATCGAACAGGTCCGCTGGTCGCGGCGGAAGTCGAGCGGGGTGGCGGCGGACGATATCGGGAAGAAGCCGCCGTCGCAGGTGCGCACGCACACCGTCCGCAAGGGACCCTCCTGCGGCGCTGCGCCCCAGTTGTCGAACGTCGTCGGCATCGCCGCATACGGATCGTCGGCCTCCGGAAGATCGCCGCCCTCCAGGGCCAAACCGGCCTCCGTGGATGCCCCGAGCGCGACGGCCTGCCCGCAGCCGTTCTCCGACAGTTCAGCCAGAATGCGGCCGCGTTCGGCCGGATCGCCGCCGACAAACGACATCTCGTTGCGCTTCTTCATCAGGACCTGGAGGTTGCGGTCCATCTGGTTGATCGTGGAGATGATCGAGGCACAGGCGCCGGCGTTCTGGCCGCCGAAGACGGTGACGCTGCCGTTGCTGCAGCCGAGCCGGCGAAGGTCGCCTCTCGCCCGGCGAAGCTCCATGTTCTGCCGGGCGATTGCGCTCGAATAGCTGCGTACCTGCTCTGCGCTGTCGATCACGCGCGGCAGGCTTGCAAGCTGTGACCGGAGATCGCTGCAGAATTCGGCCATCGGGGACTGTTCCGCCGTCTGGGCTCGGGCCTGCGCGTGCGGCAAGGCGATCGCCAAGGCAATCGGCAGGACCGTCGCAACAGCCCGAAACGCCACTCTCCCCCATCCCCACGGCACGTCGTCAACTCCTGTCGCGTTTCCTCTCGCGGCTCGGGTAACGCCGAATCGGCCCCTCGGTTCCGGTTTCGGACGGCAATCGGACGTTCCGCCGCAGCTCGGCGCTCCTGCCGGGCAAACCCGCTATCGATCATAGCTTCGGGGGGCGAATGAGCAATGTGCTCGTCGAAAAGTGATTAACGTCAATTATAGTTGAATTTGTCTTTCATGTTTTATGCGCCGGAATTGCTATCGCCGTGCCCATGGTGTAGCAAATTGCTGGCTGCGGCGGCCCTGGGGCGGGTCATTTCGCCCGCCTTCCGGCGCCGCCATTCCGTCGAAAGCACCATAGGTTCCCGCATGCGCCTTTCCTCCGTTCTGCTCAGTCCGTTCTATGCGCTTCAGCTCGCCTCGGGGGCCAAGTCCTTCGCGGACAATCCGATCATCGGCAGCAAGACCCTGAACAGGATGGGCCTCCATGCAAAGCGGGTGTCGATCGCCATGGACATGGCCGACTGGCGGCGCAAGTCGCTGGCGCGGCTGGTGACGGCCGAGCAGCGGCGCGAATACGACGAGAACGGCTTCGTGAAGATCGAGAACTTCCTGCCGCCGGAGGTGTTCGCGCAGGTGACGTCGGAGCTGGAAAACAGCGACTTCGACCGTTACGACATGCTGCAGGGAACGACGGTCACGCGGCGCGCGCTGATCGACGACAGCGACGTGGAACGCCTGCCGGGCTTCAAAGCGGCGCGCAACGACCCGCGCATGACCAATCTTCTGCGCTACGTCTCCTCCAGCGACGGCCAGCCGCTGCTGGTGGTGCAGGTGGTGATGGCGCTCGCCTCGACGCCGTCGAAGGAAGCGTCCGCCGATCCGCAGACCGCGCTCCACAGCGACACTTTCCAGCCGACCGCGAAGGCGTGGCTGTTTTTGAAGGACGTCGGCGAGGAGGACGGGCCGTTCTCCTACGTGCCCGGCTCGCACAAGATCACGCCGCAGCGGCTTCTCTGGGAGCAGCGCATCAGCGAAAGCGCCGATACGATCGAGAACAAGTATTCCGCCCGCGGCTCGCTGCGCGTCATGCCGCACGAACTGACCGCGCTCGGCTACGGCCAGCCGGTGAAGATGGTGGTGAAGGCCAATACGCTGATCGTCGCCGACACCCATGGCTTCCACGCTCGCTGCCCGAGCTACAAGCAGACGACGCGCATCGAGATCTACGGTTCGCTGCGCCGCAACCCGTTCCTGCCGTTTACCGGCCTGCACGTCGCTTCGCTGCCCGTCATCAAGTCGCAGATGAACCGCCTGATCATCGGCGCCATGGGCCTGCGCGGCAAGCTCGGCCTCAAGGGCTCGCCCTGGGTCAAGGCCGGCCTCGGCAAGGCCGGCGAGTGGTCGAAGCGGCTGAAGCAGCCGGGGGCGTGAGGGCAGAAGCAGAGCATCGAGGCCGGGAGCGACCCCGGCCTCCGGTTCAGCGCCCGAAGCGTTCGATCACTTCCGGCAGGGGAACATGGCCGCGGCACGCGCCTGTTCCCGCGAGCACCTCGCCGCTTTCGATCGCGATTGCATAGCGCACGGCGGGGTCGGCATCGAGCCTGCGGCGGAGGGCGGCGAGCTTCGGCCAGCGATCAGACGAAGCGACCTCGTGAAAATCGAGCCAGCGTGCGACCCCGACCAGCACGCCGTCCGCAAGGGTCGGATGGTTTCCCACCAGATAGGGGGTCTCCCCGATCATCGCTTCCAGCTTGTCATGCCGCTCGATCACCATCTCGCGGCCGAAGCGGCGCAGGACAGCCTGCATCGGCGGGTCCGGCTGCGCCATTTCAAGGGCCGCCCAGAGAGGTGTGAAGGCGCCGGTGAAGCCGGTGTTGAGGAAGGCCATCAGTTGCAGCATGCGATCGGCTTCCGCGGAGCGCGGTTCGAAGCTGATGCGGCGATCGCTGTCGCGGGCGGCGAACCAGTGCGCGATCGCCATCGTCTCGGTCAGCACTCTGCCGTCTTCGGTCACCAGCGCTGGGGTTTCGTGGCGTGCGTTGATGCGGGCATAGGCGGGCTCGCGCATCTCGCCCAGCATGTCGACGCGGCAGAGGCGGTAGGGCTTGCCGAGCCATTCAAGCGCTGCGACGAGGCCCATCGAGCTTCCCGCGGGGAAGCCGTAAACGAGGATCGGTTCCAATGTCGTTCTCCATGATTTCTGTCGATCATGCTGCGCAGCGACACTGGACCTAGCTCCTGCCGTACCCCATGTAAATTACGCACTTTTTTGTCACCACGCCGGAGAACGCCATGAAGGATCTCGTCTCGCGCTGCCCGATCGAGGAGGTCATGCAGGTTCTGAGCGGCCGCTGGCCGACGCTTTTGATCTACTACCTGAAGGATGGCACGAAGCGCTTTGCGGACCTGCGTCGCGACAATCCGACGGTCTCGCACCGTATGCTGACGCTGGAACTGCGCAAACTGGAAACCGCGGGGATCGTGCAGCGCACGGCGTTCGAGGGCTATCCGCTGCGCGTCGAGTACGACCTGACGCCCGCGGGACTGGCGCTGGTGCCGTTGATCGACGCCATCTCCGACTGGTGGGAGCAGAACGAGCCGGCCCGTGCCAAGGCTTCGGGCGTGGCCGAGGTGCCTGCGCCGCAGGTTGCTTCTTGAGCATGGACGTCCGTGGTGGTCAAAAAGACAAAAGGCGCGCCTGCTTGTGACGCGCCTTTTCATGAATGCCAGATGCGGTGATCAGGCCGGGTAGGACGCCTCGACCACCGCCAAGGCCGCCATGTTGACGACGCCGCGCGACGTTACCGAGGGCGACAGGATGTGCGCGGGCATGGCGGCGCCGAGCAGGATCGGGCCGACGTGCAGGCCATCCGTCATCGTCTTCAGGATGCCGAGCGAGATGTTGGCGGCGTCGAGATTGGGGAACACCAGCAGGTTGGCCTCGCCGGTGAGCGTGCTGCCCGGCATGACGCGCTGGCGCAGCACCTCGGAGATCGCCGAATCGCCGTGCATCTCGCCATCCGCTTCCAGGTCCGGCGCCTGTTCGCGGACGATCGCCATCGCCTGGCGCATCTTGAAGGCGCTGACGGAATCGCGCGAGCCGAAGTTGGAATGGGAGACCAGTGCTGCGCGCGGGGTGATGCCGAAGCGGCGGATTTCCTTGGCGGCCATCACCGTCATCTGCGCCACTTCCTCGGCTGTGGGGTCGAAGCTGACATAGGTGTCGGTGAAAAAGGTGGCGCCGCGCTGGGAGATCAGCAGGCTGAGTGCGGAGAAATCGGTCACGCCCTCGCGCAGGCCGATGATCTGGCGAACGTCGCGCAGGTGTCTGGCATAGCGTCCCTCGACGCCGCAGATCAGCGCATCGGCCTCGCCGCGACGCACGGCGAGCGCGCCGATCACGGTCTGGTTGGTGCGCACGATGGTGCGCGCGGCTTCCGGGATCACGCCCTGGCGGCCGACCAGCTTGAAGTAGTCGTCGACGTAGTCGCGGTAGCGCGGGTCGTCCTCGGGGTTGATCACCTCGAATTCGCTGCCCGGGCGGATGCGCAGGCCGTAGCGCTTCAGGCGGGTCTCGATGATCTGCGGGCGGCCGATCAGGATCGGCCTGGCGGTGCCTTCCTCGAGCAGGACCTGGGCTGCCCGCAGCACGCGCTCGTCCTCGCCCTCGGCGAAGATCACGCGCTTCTTCTCGGCGTTCCTGGCGGCGACGAAGATCGGCTTCATGATGAAGCCGGAGCGCCAGACGAAGCGGTTGAGCTGGTCGAGATAGGCGTCGAAATCGGCGATCGGGCGGGTGGCGACGCCGCTTTCGGCGGCCGCGCGGGCGACGGCAGGCGCGATCCTGAGGATCAGCCGCTGGTCGAAGGGCGAGGGGATCAGGTAGTTCGGGCCGAACACCGGCGTCTCGCCGGAATAGGCGCGCGCGGCGACGTCTGAGACTTCCTCGCGGGCCAGCGCTGCGATCGCACGCACCGCCGCCATCTTCATCTCCTCGTTGATCGTCCGGGCGCCGCAATCGAGCGCGCCGCGGAAGATGTAGGGGAAGCAGAGGACGTTGTTGACCTGGTTGGGGAAGTCGGAGCGGCCGGTGCAAATCATTGCATCGGGACGGGCCGCACGCGCCTCTTCCGGCATGATTTCCGGGTTCGGATTGGCAAGCGCCATGATCAGCGGCTTCTCGGCCATGCGGGCCAGCAGTTCCGGCTTGAGCACGCCGGCGGCGGACAGGCCGAGGAAGACGTCGGCGTCGTCGATCGTGTCGGCGAGGGCGCGCTTGTCGGTGTCCTGCGCGTAGACCGCCTTCCATTGGTCCATCAACGCCTCGCGGCCCTTGTAGACGAGGCCTTCGATGTCGTGGACCCAGATGTTTTCGGGCCTGGCGCCGAGGGTAACGAGCAGGTTGAGGCAGGCGAGGGCTGCAGCACCGGCACCCGAGGCGACGATCTTCGCCTTGGCGATGTCCTTGCCGGCGAGCTCCAGGCCGTTCAGGATCGCGGCGGCGACGATGATCGCAGTCCCGTGCTGGTCGTCGTGGAAGACGGGAATGTCCATCTTCTCGCGCAACTGGCGCTCGACCTCGAAACACTCCGGCGCCTTGATGTCTTCGAGGTTGATGCCACCGAAGGTCGGCTCCAGCGCCGAGATGACGTTGACCATCTCGCCGACGCCAGCCGCGTCGATCTCGATGTCGAAGACGTCGATGCCGGCGAACTTCTTGAACAGCACCGCCTTGCCTTCCATGACCGGCTTGGAGGCGAGCGGGCCGATATTGCCGAGGCCGAGGACGGCAGTGCCGTTGGAGATGACCGCGACGAGGTTGGCGCGGGCGGTGTAGTCGGCGGCCGTCTCGGGATTGTCGCGGATGGCGAGGCAGGGGGCGGCAACACCCGGCGAATAGGCAAGCGCCAGGTCGCGCTGGTTGCCGAGCGGCTTGGTCGGCTGGATCTCCAGCTTGCCGGGGCGGGGATGACGATGGAAGAACAGGGCCTGCTGGTCGATGTCGCCGCTCGCAGGCGTGGGTTTCGCTTTCGGTTTGTCGCCAGTCGTCATTTTCTTCCTGCCCGATTCCAGTCGATATGGCCTTCTGGCACGGATGCGACGCGCCGTGAAGTTTGCCGTAGTCATAAAGCCTCAATTGCCGGTGCATGCAACCGCCAAATGCCGGGGTTGCCCGGACGGGGCACGCGGGGGCGATCCGATTGTAAACAGGTCCTGTCATGCCCCTGAAACACGAGTCTGGTTTTGAGCTAGCGCGAAAGGCACCCATACCAAAGCTTGATCGCCGGAGTAGACGACCATGAACGCCCACGCCCCAGAAGCGAACGTCCGGCGCGTCCGGACCCTGTTCCTGTCGGACGTGCATCTCGGCTCGAAGGCCGCGAAAGCCGACTTCCTGCTCGACTTCCTGCGCCATCACGAGGCGGCGACGATCATCCTCGTCGGCGACATCGTTGATGGCTGGCGGCTAAAACGCAGCTGGTACTGGCCGCAGAGCTGCAACGACGTCGTCCAGAAGCTCCTGCGCAAGGCCCGCAAGGGCACGCGCATCATCTACGTGCCTGGCAATCACGACGAATTCCTGCGCGACTTCCCCGGCGTGCATTTCGGCGGCATCGAGGTCGCCCAGCAGATCGTCCACGAGGCGGCGGACGGAAAGCGGTATCTCGTCCTGCATGGCGACGAGTTCGACGTGGTGGTGCGCAATGCCCGCCTGCTCGCCTATCTCGGCGACTGGGCCTATGACGCGGCGATCGTCGTCAACATCGCGCTGGCAGCCGTGCGGCGGCGGCTGGGCCTGCCCTACTGGTCGTTCTCGGCCTGGGCGAAACTGCAGGTCAAGCACGCGGTCAACTTCATCGGCGCCTTCCAGAAGGTGGTTGCCGAGGAGGCCCGCAAGCATGGTGCGGACGGCGTCGTCTGCGGCCACATCCACCATGCCGTCATCGAGGACATCGACGGCATCCGCTACATCAACACTGGCGATTGGGTCGAAAGCTGCACGGCGGTGGTGGAGCACTGGGACGGGACGATGGAACTGATCACCTGGCAATCGCCCGCGGTGCCCGCGCCGATCACGGTCCTTCCGCGCGGCCAGGGTGTGCCGGAGGCGGCCTGAAAGCCGCGCTCACGGCACGGAAACAGGGGCCATGAAAACGTGATCCGGCGACGTCGTACCCCTGTCAATTGACGGATTGGCGTACGTGCCTCGCCGTGCTAGGCGTGCTGTGTCCCTCTGTTCAGGTTTTCCGGATATGAATGCGCCTTGCGGCATGGTCGGGAGCGGCACTGCGCCGCGCCATTTCGTCCTGCGGACCGCCATCGTCTTCTGCGCGCCGATGCTGGTCAACGGCATCGCATTGCCCTTCTTCCCCGTCTGGCTGAACTCGCTGTCGATGAGCGACTGGGAGATCGGGGTGGTGCTGGCCGTGCCGCTGGTGGTGCGGGTGATCGCAGCGCCGATCGCCGGCATGATCGCCGACAGGATCGGCGACCGGGCGATCGTCCTGGTCTGGTCGGGACTGATGTCGCTCGCAACCGCGATTGCGCTCCTGTTCGTCGAGCACTTCTGGCCGGTGCTGATCCTCTATACGCTGCAGGGCATCGTCTACGCGCCCTACCTGCCGATCACCGATGCGATCGCGCTCAGCGGCGTCCGCCGCTGGAATTTCGACTACAGCCGGATGCGCTTCTGGGGTTCGCTCGCCTTCATCTTTGCTACGATGGCCGGCGGCTGGCTTTCCGGAATCTTCGGCGGCGCCATGGTGCTGCCGGCGATGACCGTGGGGTTCGTGTCGACGGTCGTCTGCGCCTTCATCGCGCCAAGGATCGGCAAGCCCCGGCGGCCGTCTCCCATCTCCGCGCTGGCTGTGGCGCCGGCAGCACCCGTCAGGCAGGTCGACGTGCAACTGATGATGATCGGCGCGGCGCTGGTCAACGCCAGCCACGGCATGTTCTACGCCTTCGCCGCGATCCTCTGGGGCGCGGAAGGCTATTCGGGCACCGAGATCGGCCTGCTTTTCAGCGTCGGGGTGGCCGCCGAGATCGCCTTCTTCATCTTCTCCGCCCGCCTGCTGCGGCGCTTCAGCCTGTGGGCGCTGATCGTCTTCGGCAGTTCGGTCGCGGTCTTCCGCTGGATCGTCTTTCCGCATGCTTCCGGGTTTTCGGGATATGTCGCGCTGCAATGCCTGCATGCGCTGACCTATGCGAGCGTCCATGTCGGGGTGCAGGGGCGGATCGTCGAGCGCGTCGCCGAGGAGCGGGAGGCCTCCACGCAGGGGCTCTATTTCTTCTACAACGGCATCCTGATGGCGCTGACCACGTTTCTATCCGGCACCCTGTTCTCCTGGTACGGGATCGACGGCTTCCATGCGATGTCGGTGGTGGCGGCGCTCGGACTGTCGCTGACGGTGCTGGCGCGGGCGCTTCAGCCCCAGAGGCTGGCGTTCGGCGGGAACACCAGCGAGCCTTCGTAGCGCAGCGCCGGTTCCCGGTCGCGCGCAAGCAGCAGCGGCCCGTCGAGATCGACGAACTCCGCACCCTGCGCGAGGAGGACGGCCGGCGCCATGGCCAGCGACGAGCCGACCATGCAGCCGACCATGACCTTCAGGCCGAGGCGGCGGGCCTCGTCGCGCAGGGCCAGCGCCTCCGTCAGGCCGCCGGCCTTGTCGAGCTTGATGTTGATGGCGTCGTAGCGATCGGCAAGGGCTGCGAGATCGGCGCTGAGATGCGCGCTCTCGTCGGCGCAGACGAGGACCTTGCGCTCGACGTGGCGCAGCGCCTCGTCATTGCCGGCGGGAAGCGGCTGCTCGACGAGGGCGATGTCGCATTCGGCGCAGATTGCCAGGTGGCGGGCGAGCGTTTCCGCAGTCCAGCCCTCGTTGGCGTCGAGGATAATCCGCGACGCCGGCGCCGCGGCGCGGACGGCGCGGATGCGCGAGGCGTCGTCCGCCGTGCCGACCTTGACCTTCAAAAGCGCGCGATGGGCGTGCTGCGCCGTCTGCGCCGCCATCGCCTCCGGCTCGCCCAGCGAGATCGTATAGGCCGTGACCTGCGGTTGCGGCTCGGCGTCATTGATCCGCGTCCAGGCCGGTTCGCCGGCGCGCTTCGCCTCTAGGTCCCACAGCGCGCAGTCGACGGCGTTGCGGGCGGCGCCGGCGCGCATGGTGCGGCCGAGTTCCTCGCGCGGCAGGCCGGCCTCGATCGCCGGGCGGGCCGCCTCGATCTCGGCGAGCACGCTTTCGACCGATTCGCCATAGCGCGGGTAGGGCACGCACTCGCCCTGGCCGGTGTAGCCGTCCTCCACGAGCCTGCAGGTGACGACGACGGCTTCGGTCTTGGAGCCGCGCGAAATCGTGAAGCTGCCGGCAATCGGGAAACGCTCGGTGGAAGAGGCGAGTTGTCGGCGCATATCTTTCGGTTTCCTCGCAAATTCGCGATCGGCGTGGTTGTGTTCCGGCTTCCGGCGGTGACAGATGACGGTCGAGCCGGTATGAGTCGCGATCGACGGTTCAGGACATCATTGGTTACATCGCCCGGGAAGAAGCAAGAGCATTGAAGCCTTCGGCCATCCCCTCCGCAGAAATCGAGGTCGCAGACGATCCGCAACACGGCTCGGTCTGGCGGCTCACGGGCGCGTGGCGGGCGCAGACGGCCGTCAGTGCCAAGCGCAGGCTCGATCAGCTCCAGGCGGGCAATTCCAACCAGGCGCTCCAGATCGACCTCAGCGGCATCGAGGGCATGGATACGGCCGGAGCCTGGCTCATCCGCCAGGCGATCGGCGAGCGGCAGGAGAAGGGCGCGCAGGTGGAGCTCGTCGATCCGCAGGGGCGGTTCTCCGACCTGATCAATGCACTGCCCGCCGAAATTTCGGAGCCGGAACCGGAGCGCGCGCCCCAGAGCCTGTTCGTCCGCTTCTTCACGCCGATCGGCCGCAATGTCGTGGAGATCTGGGGTGATCTGGTCGCGTCGATGTTCATCCTCGGCTCGGCGGTCCGCGGCGCGCAGTTGAAGCTCGGCCGTCGCAGCGGCGTCTCGCCGGCGGCGATCATCAACCAGATCGACCGGATGGGCGTCAGGGCGGTGCCGATCATCGTTCTGATGTCGTTTCTGATCGGCGCGATCATCGCCCAGCAGGGCGCCTTCCAGTTGCGCTATTTCGGTGCCGAGGTGTTCGTGGTCGACCTCGTTGGCATCCTGCAGTTGCGCGAGATCGGCGTGCTCCTGACCGCGATTATGATCGCCGGCCGGTCCGGCAGCGCGATCACGGCCGAGATCGGCTCGATGAAGATGCGCGAGGAGATCGACGCGCTGAAGGTCATGGGGCTGTCGCCGGTCGGCGTGCTGGTGTTCCCGCGGCTGGTGGCGCTGACGATCGCCCTGCCGCTCCTGACCATCATCGCCAATTTCGCCGCCCTGCTCGGGGCCGCGGTGGTGGCCAATGCCTATTCGGGCATCACCTACGACACGTTCCTGTCGCGGCTGCGCGAGGCGATCGATATTTCGACGATCGTGTCGGGGATGATCAAGGCGCCGTTCATGGCGCTGGTGATCGGCATCGTCGCCTCGGTGGAAGGGCTGAAGGTGGGCGGCAGCGCCGAATCGCTCGGCCTGCACGTCACCGCCTCGGTGGTGAAGTCGATCTTCGTGGTGATCCTGATGGACGGCCTCTTTGCCATGTTCTATGCGGCGATCGATTTCTGATGGGCGGGGCAGGCGTGGACGAGAGCGGGGTTACGGGCACAGGCGCCGGCAAGGAGGAAGCCGGGAGGGATCGGGAAGTCATCCTGTCGGTCAAGGACCTGACCGTCGGCTTCGGCGACCATCTGGTGCTCGACAAGCTGAACCTCGACATCTATCGCGGCGAGATCCTCGGTTTCGTCGGCGCCTCGGGTGCCGGCAAGTCGGTGCTGATGCGCACGGTGCTGCGGCTTCTGCCGCGCCGCGGCGGGACGATCCACATCCTCGGCGCCGATTTCGACCAGGCGAGCGAGGCCGAGCGCCTGGCGCTGGACATGCGGCTCGGCGTGCTGTTCCAGCAGGGTGCGCTGTTTTCCTCGCTGACGGTTCTGGAGAACATCCAGGTGCCGATGCGCGAATATCTCGACCTGCCGCAGGCGATGATGGACGATCTGGCCCGCCTCAAGATCGAACTGGTCGGTCTTGCGCCGGAGGCGGCCGAGAAGTTTCCCTCCGAACTTTCCGGCGGCATGATCAAGCGCGCCGCCCTTGCCCGCGCGCTGGCCCTCGATCCCGATCTCGTCTTCCTGGACGAGCCGACATCGGGGCTTGATCCGATCGGTGCTGCCGAATTCGATGAATTGATCGCCAAGTTACGAGACACCCTGGGGCTGACGGTCTATATGGTGACCCACGATCTGGACAGCCTGTTCTCCGTCTGCGACCGGATCGCGGTCCTCGGCAAGAAGCGGGTGCTGGTGGAAGGCACCATCGAGGACATGCTGGCCTTTGACGATCCCTGGGTGCAGTCCTATTTCAGGGGCAAGCGCGCGCGGTCCATCGTCCGAAACTGACGGCGCGGCTGGACGTGGCGGGCAGGGTACGGTTGAATTGACGCGACCGGGGACCGATTCCCGGCTGTATGATGTAGAGATTGTCGGGGCGGCGCAGGGTGCGCGTCTTCGACGAATGCGGGTGGACTGAGAGAACCATGGAGACCAAGGCCAACTACGCAATCGTCGGCTTCTTCACGCTGCTGGTCATCGCGGCCGCCTTCGGCTTCGTCTACTGGATGTCGCAATACGGCCGCAGCGGCGAGATGGCGCCGCTCGCCATCCGCATCCCGGGTTCGGCGAACGGCCTCAGCGTCGGCTCGCCGGTCCGCTTCAACGGCATTCCCGTCGGCTCCGTGCGCAGCCTCGCCATCGATTCCGACGATCCGCGCTATTCGATCGCGCTGACGGAGGTGTCGACCGAGGCGCCCGTCAAGCAGTCGACGTCGGCAGTCCTCGAGGTGCAGGGGCTGACCGGTGCCGCCTATATCGAGCTGTCCGGCGGCCGGGCGGAAGACCAGAACATCCTCAAGCTGGCGCTGGAATCCGAAGGCACGGCGGTGCTGATCGCCGAGCAGTCGAGCGTCACAAACCTGCTCGCCACCGCCGACAAGATCCTCAAGCGGGCCGACAGCGCGATTTCCGACGTGCAGGGCTTCGTCGCCGATGCCCGCGGGCCGCTGACGAACACGATCCGCAATGCCGAGAAATTCTCCGACGCGCTGACGCGCAACGCGGACAATATCGACAAGTTCCTGCAGAGCGTCGGCGGGCTCTCCGATACGTTCAGCAGCGTATCCGGGCGGCTCGATTCGACGATGGCGGCGATCGATTCGCTGATCAAGGCGGTGGACGCCCAGAAGATCGACCGCGTGGTCTCGAACGTCGACAAGGTGACCTCCGACCTCGCCTCGGCCTCCGGGGACGTGAAGGGGACGATCGAGAGCTTCAAGCGGACGGCCGACACCTTCGAGGCCGTCGGCCGCAATGCCACGACCACGCTCGACAAGGTCGACAAGCTGGTGGCCGCCGTCGATACCCAGAAGGTGCAGTTGACGATCAACGACATCAACGCGGCAAGCGCGGACGCCCGCGAGGCGATCGCCTCGATCCGGCAGGTGGCCGACAGGCTCGGTGCGCGCCAGGAAGACATCGACCAGACCATCACCGACGTCCGCCAGATGGCGAGCAAGCTGAATGCGGCCTCGACGCGGGTGGACGGCGTGCTGGCCAAGCTCGACGGCTTCCTCGGCGAGGGCAACACGCAATCGCTCGTCACAGAGGCGAAGGCCACGCTGGAATCGTTCAAGCGGGCGGCGGATTCGCTGAATGCGCGGATCGGCCCGATCGCCGACAACCTGCAGCGCTTCTCCGGCGGCGGCCTGCGCAACGTCGAGGCGCTCGTCAGCGAGACGCGGCAGACGGTCCAGAGCCTGCAGAACACGATTTCCGACTTCGACAAGAATCCGAGCCGGCTGATCTTCGGGGGCGAGACCGTCAAGCAGTATGACGGCCGAACCCGGCGATAGCACGCGGCTGCAACCGTGCGCCTCTCGGCGTGCTGTAGTGGCGCACTGTGGCGGCAATTCCACAACCTTCGAAGCGATTGGCTTTCCTTGCGATTTGTGCCGTCCGGGAGCGGTGACAGCCCCGCGCGCCGCTGCTACAGATTGCACATCGGAGAGATTCGCACAGCATGATGAGTTCAGACAAGGCGCTGCGGGGTTACGGATGGGCGACGAAAGTCGCCGTCGCACTGGTGTCGGCATCGGTCCTGTCCGCATGCGGGACCAAGGCGGTGAACGATACGTTCAGCCTGACCTCGGTGCCCGTGGTGGACGGGCCTTCGGCGCGCAACCGCCAGATCCTGGTGCCGGAGCCGACGGCGCTCAAGGCGCTCGGCAGCGACCAGGTCGTGGTGCGGCCGGCGACCTCCGAAATCCAGTATCTGGGCAAGGCCCAATGGGGCGATACCCTGCCGAAGATCGTGCAGTCGAAGCTGGTGCAGGCCTTCGAGGCGAGCGGCAAGCTCGGCGGCGTCGGCAAGCCGGGCGAGGGGCTGGCGATCGACTACCAGGTCCTGACCACGCTGCGCACCTTCGAGGTCCGCACGAACGGTCCGGCAACCGCGGTGGTGGAGATCTTCGCCAAGATCGTCAATGACCGCAACGGGACGGTGCGGACCCAGCAGGTGTTCCGCGCCACGGCGCCGGTGAGCGGCCCCGGCAACACCGCCTTCGTCGCTGGCCTCGACGCGGCTTTTGCGAAGGTGACCGCCGATATCGTCGCCTGGACGCTCAGCTCCATCTGACGGCGCAGCCCGGCGCTCCGGTGCGAAGCATCGATCCCTGACGTTTGCAGGGACGCGTGCGGAAGCCCCCATTTCTGTTCATGGACAGGCGAGTGCATCGCAGTCCTCCGGCCCGGCGGTTGGAGACGGGCCGGAGGTTCGTTGACGGGTTCGCGCGGGAGCATGCCGTTTCGGCGGCTACCCCGGAACGTGAGTCTCAGAGCCCGGTGGCGGCGATTTCGGCGTCGAGGCGGTCACGCGCCTTCTTCGGCAGCTTCGCCGTCTTGACCGCCCCGGCATTGGCGGGGGCGTCATCGAGCACGACGAGTGCGATCATGCCCATGCCGAGATGCGGCGTGCACTTGACGACATAGGCGCCGGACACGTCGAAGGTGACCTTGATGGTCTCGTTGATCTTGCCCTTGAACGGCTTGGCGCCCTCGGGGATGAGGTCCTTGACGCTTTCGGCGTTGTGGGATTTGTCGGTCGCGACGAAGGTGACGGTGTCGCCCTTGGCGATCTTCAGGGATGCCGGTTCGAAAACCATCGCCCCGTTCTGCCCCTTGTTCAGCATCTTGATTTCAAAGTCGGCGGCTGTGGCGGAACCGCCGAGGACGGCGGTGATGGCGAGGGCACCCGCCAGGGAACGAAGGATCACGCTCATGGTCTTTTTCTCCTGGTCCGGAAGCATCCGGCTTCTCCTGGGAGCAGGCGAGGCGGGCTCCGGAAACGCCCCTGATATAGCGCACCGGAGCGGCCGCTTCTGCACGCGACGGCTGCGGCATTCCTTCGCAGGTTGTGCGTAGCCGGGGGATCCGCAGGGGTGGGACATGCAACCGGCGTGTGCATAGGCTAATTCTTGCACTTGAAAACGGCCGGCACAGTGAATAGGTCATTCATTCATTGTTAACCAACTGCCTTTTGATGGATCAATTTCGTGTTGCAGAGCCCCAAAGCCCGCCACTATCTCGCCGATCTCTATCCGGGCAACGAGACAGCAACCAACGAGCGCAAGGTCAATCTGGTCGCCCGCGCGCTGTTTCCGGCGCCGGGGCTGAAGTCGCTCCATAGCATACAGGTGCGCATCGTCCGGATTTCCGAGAGCGGCGCCGTGTTGGAATCGCGCGCGATCGACTATCTGCCGGATCACTTCTATCTCTGCTTCGGCGCGCGCGAGATCCTGATCACCTGCGCGAGGAAGTCTCTGGTGAAGGGCAGCGCCGCCGTCAGCTTTGCGCGAAACGAGAAGCCGGCCTTCATCGACGCACTGGCGCGGATCACCTTTCCTCTGGCGACGCTGAAGAAGCTCGGCGGCATCTGCCCGCTGGCGATCGAAGAGCGAATCACCCGGCCGGTCGCCACTAAATAGCGGCAGCGGGGCGGAGGTGCGCCTCGGACGATGCTCGGCTCCTGCACCATTTTGGTTCGCCTGGCGGGCCATTCGGGCCAGGGGTTGTGGGTGTCAACCTTTCGTTAACCCTGTCGGTCCCGCTTCTTGCGGTTCGGGTTGCGGCCCGCTGCGGTCATTCCTAACGCTACCCATCGCGGTAGTTAATTTTCTTTTCAGAGGAATGATGTGTCTTGAGCGATAATGGTGACGATAATGAACGCGCATTCGCATGGGCTCCCTTCCAGCCAGGGTATTCCGGACCCGACATGTCGGGCGGGAAAGATCCGTTGGGAGACGATCTGCCCTCCGGTTCTGCCCGACCGGGCCAGGTGTTTCAAAGCGACCGGTCGGCTGACGCTTCCGTTTCCCGCCTGACCGAGGTGCCGCTTCACGTCGAGGCCGTGATCGGCGGCGTGAGCCTTTCGGTGGCGGACCTGACGCGCGTGCGCGAAGGGGATGCACTGGTGCTCGATCGCCGGTTCGGCGATCCGATCGAACTGCGCCTGAACGGACGCACGATCGGCTACGGCGAGATCGTCGCGGACAATGACGACAATCTGATCGGCATCCGGATGACGAAGCTGACGGGCATGCGGTAGGGCGTCGCCGGCCGGGCTTGCCCGGACGATCCCGCGTCCGCGTGCCAATACGGCACATCGCCGCCCAACCCATGGCGCTACGGGAACGACCACCCATCTGCCGAACGTCGGAGCACTGGTGCAAAGGCCCCCGAGACCGGCGGGCAGGAATTTCTCGAGCGATCATCTGCCAAACGAAAAGGGCCGCCTGCGCAGAGCGAAGGCGGCCCTTTTCGTTGATGCAAACGCCTCAGTTGAAGCGGCCGGCTGCGTGGGCGAGCATGGTGTAGACCTTGCCGGTGTCGGACGTCAGGTAGGACTGGGTCAGCACCTTGTCGCGGTCGTTGCGGGCCACGTCGGCGAGCAGCTTCTCGAAATCGCTGATGTAGCGGTCGACGGCGGTGCGGAACTCCGGCTCGCGCTCGTACTTGCGCTTGATTTCGTCGAAGGTCTGCTGGCCCTTGAGGGTGTAGAGGCGACGGGTGAAGACGTCGCGCTCGCCGCGCTGGTAGCGCCGCCACAGGTCGACCGAGGCGTCGTGGTCGATGGCGCGGGCGATGTCGACCGACAGCGAGTTCAGCGATTCGACCACATGGTGCGGGTTGCGCGTGTCGGTGCTGCGCTGCGGCTGGTTCTCCGCCCGCGGCTGGCCGAACTGCTGCTCCTCGCGCGAGGCACCGCGCAGGAGATCGCGCATCCAGCCACCGCCTTCGGGCGCACGCGCCTGTTCGGTGATCTGCGAAGGCTGGGCCTCGCGGGCCGGCTGGGCCTCACGGATCGTCGGGGCGGCCGGGCGCTCGATGCCGAGCGTTCCGCGCAGCGCCGGCGCGCTGTCTTCCTGGCGCTGCGGCGGCTGGGGTGCCGGCTGCGAGACCTGCTGGATCGCCTGGGCGACCGCCTGGGCGGCGGTCGGGCGATGCTCGGCCGGCCGCGAGACCTCGAGGCTGTTGGCGGACTTGCCGATGATGTCGGACAGGTCCTGCAGCGCCTTGATCTGCTCGGCGACGGCGCGGCGCATGCTGGCAGCGTTTTCCTTTGCCTCTTCCGGCAGGTCGAAGGCACCGCGCTTCAACTCGGTGCGGGTCTGGTCGAGTTCGCGGCGGATATCGGTCGCCGCGCGGCGGATCTCGTCGGTGGCGCCGGAGAACTTGCCGAGCGCGTCCTCGACAGCCTGGCGCAACTGCTCGCCCATCTGGCGGGTCGTGGCGTCGGATTTCTGGCCGGTCTCGGTCACGAGCCGATCGACGTCGGAGAGGGTGGCGCCGACGCTGCCGCGCAGGCGGTTGGCAACCTCGCGGCTGCGCTCCTCCGCATTGGCGAAGGCGCCCTCGACGGCCTTGCCTGCCTCCTCGCCGGCACGCGAGAGCGTGTCGCGGAGCGAGTTGGACGCGGACTGGGCGCGCTCTTCGGTCTCGCCCAGCAGGCGGCCGACATCGGCGAACGATGCCTGGATGCCGCTGCGCAGGTTGGCCGCGACCTGGTTCGAGCGCTGCTCGGCGCGGGAGAAGGTTCCCTCGACCATGCCTTCCAGCGAACGCATGGCGTTCTCGATGTCTTCCGAGCGCTGGACGAGGCCGACGGACAGGTTGCGCAGCGCATCCTGGCGTTCCTCGAGCGTGCTGACGAGATTGGACTGGGCCGCGCCGAGGAGGTCGGAGGCCTGCGACAGGAGCTTGGAGTGATCCTCGAAGCGCCCGACGATGCCGCCGATCTGCGAAAGCGTGCCGCTGGAGATGTCCGAGAGGCGGTCGATCCTGCCTTCCAGCAGGCGCGACGCGGTCGAGACCATGTCGGCCGATGCGGTGAAGCGTTCGCTGGAGGTGCTGAGCTTCTCGTCGACCTGCGACAGGTTGGCCGTCGCCTCGTGGACGAGGGCGGAGATGGCGCTGTTGCTGCCGGACAGGCGCTCGATGAGGCTGAGGACGCTGCCCTGCAGGTCGGACTCGACCTGTTGTAGCGCGCTGGCGGCCTCCTGCGTCCGGCTGGCGATGGCGCCGAGCGTGTCGTTGGTGCGGGCCGAGATCGCGTCGAGCAGAGCGGCATTTTCCGAGCGCAGGCGCTCGCCGTTCTCCTGGGTGGCGGCCACGATGCGGTCCGCAGCCTCGCGGCCCGTCGCCGCATATTCCTCGATGATCGGCTTTGCCTTCTCGTCGATCAGGCGGCCGAGCTCGGCCGAACGGCTCGACAGCATCGAGTTCAGCTCGCGGGTGCGCTCATCGAGCGTCGAACGGATCGCATTGCCGCGGGCGTCGAGCGCTTTCTCCATGTCGGTAAGGCCGGCGCGGATGGCCTGGCCGTGGCCTTCCAGGCGACCTTCGACCTCGGCGAAGCGGCTGAGCGTGCTGCCGGTCGTCTCTTCGACCGAGCGGGCGAAGGCCTCGTTGCGGGCGGCGAGCGCTTCCGTGAAGGCCTCGCCGGTCTTGGCGATGGTCTCGGCGGCGCGCTGCGCCTCGGAGCCCATGTCCTGGGCGGCGCGGGAAACCGCTCCGCGCAGCGACGTGCTCAGGCTTGCGAAATCCTCGCCGGTCTTGGCGAGCGACTGGGCCGAACGAACGGCTTCGGCGTCCATGTCCTGGGCGGCCTGGGTGACCGCCTCGCGCAGGGTGTGCGCCAGGCCGGCTGCCTTGCCGTCGATGGTCCTGTGGACGTTCTCCAGGCCGATCGACAGCGCCTTGTCCATGGTGGACAGGCGTTCCTCGATCCGGCCGGTGCGCTCGTCGATCGTGCCGGCGATGCGGTTGGCCGCTTCCTCGGTGACGCGGTCGATCTCGGCGGTGCGGCCGGACAGGGTCGCGGCGATGCGCTCGGCGACATTCTCGCTTGCGTGCTCCAGCGTGCCGATGCTGGTCGAAACGGCGAGGCCGAGCGCGTTGGCCGTTTCCGTCGAGGCGCGTTCGATCTGGTCGACATTGCCGGAGATGGCGAGGCTGATCGCGTCGGCCGAGGACCGGGAGGCGCGCTCCAGATCGCCGACGCTGCTGGCGACGGCGGTGCTGATGGTTTCGGAGGCGTCGCTTGCCGCCCGCTCCAGGTCGCCGATGCGATCGGAGAGGGTCTCGGCGATCCGGTTTCCGGCGGAATCGACGAGGCCCGCCACATGCTCCACGCTATGCTGTATGCGGCCTTCGAGTGCGCCGAGATTGCTCTCGATCCAGCTACCGGTGTCGTCGAGGCGGGTGCTGACGGTGTTCAGCGTCGCGTCCATGCGGCTGCCGAACGTATCGGCGGCACGGGCGATCTCGTCGGAGGTGGTGCTGAGGCGGTCGGCGATGGCGCCGGCGCCGTCGCGCATGCGCTTGTCGAGGGCCGCGGCACTGGTATCGATCGCCTTGCGGAAGTTCTCTTCCTGCTGCTCGAGGCTCATCTCCAGCATGCCGGCGCTGGTGGCGATCGAGGTGCCGATCGCGGTCGCCTGGTCGGAGAGGGTATCGGACAGCTGCTTCTGGCCATCGGCGATCGCGACGTTGATCGCGTTGATGCGGTCGTCCAGCGTCGAGCGGATCTGGTCGTGGGTGGTGACGAGCGAGCCGGCCAGTTCGGTGGCGCGCTCGGACAGGGTGCCGGCGATCTCGGCGGCGCGGCCGGAGAAGGCATCGGCGAACTCCGCGACCTGGCCGGAAAGCACGCTGCCGATCTGCCGGGTGCCTTCGGCGAGGACGCCTTCGACGCGGTCGGCTGCGGTGCGGACCGAGCCTTCGAGGGCGCCGCTCGTCTCGGTGAGCATGGTGGACAGTGCCGCCGTCCGTTCGGACAGGGCGGTGTCGATCCGGTTGTGGCTCGCCGCGATCGACGAGGTGATCTCGTCGGCCCGGGTCGCCAGCGCCTCCTCCATGCGGCTCTGGGCCGAATCGAGGCTGACGGCGAAGCCGAGCGTGCGGGTGTCGAGCGTGTCGATCAGGCGTTCCTCGCTGGCCGCCATGGTCGCCACGAGCTGGTCGGCCCGGGTGACGAAGCCGCTCTCGAGGCGCTCCTGTGCCTGCGACAGGCCGCTGATCAGGGCATCTGCGCGCTGGTTCAGCGCCGACTGCATCTTCTCCTGCGCGTCGCTGAGCGAGCCGTGCATGCGCTTTTCGGCGTCGGACATGACGCCGCGCATCTGGTCGTGCGCGCCGTCGACGGATGCGCGGATCGAGGCCGCATGGTCCTTGACGGCGCTCTCGAACACTTCCTGGCCGGTGCCCAGCGCCGTGGTCAGGGCGAAGGCCTGGTCGGTCAGCGTGGCACCGATCCGTTCGATGCTGCTGTTGAGAATGCCCTCGATCGCCTCGTTGCCGCCGCTGACCGTCTCGTTCAGGCGGCCAAGGCTTTCCATCAGCTTGGTGTCGAGCGAGCCGGCGCGCTGGTCGAACGCCTCGGCGAAGTCGACCAGCCGCTGGTCGAAGGCGCTTGCCACATGGCCGATCGTCGCCTGCAGCTTCTCGTCGAAGAAGCCGGAGCGGAGGTCGAGGTCCATGATCGTGTCGTCGGTCGCGTTCTTGAGGTTCTGGCGGAACTGCGCGCCCTTTTCGTCCAGCGTCGCGTTCATCGTCTGGATGACGTCGTCGAGGCCGCTGGTGATGGCCTGCTGGCCGACCGTCAGGCTCTCGCTGATCTCGCGGGTGCGGGCGATCAGGGTTTCGTTGAGCTGGCGAGCGCGCTCGTTGAGCGCGGCATTGAGCTTTTCCGTATTCGCGTCCAGCGAGGAGGCGCGGGTCTCGAACTGGTTCAGCAGCGTCTGGCCCTGCCGTTCGAGTGCCTCGGACAGGCCTTCGAGGCGGCTGTCGAACTCGTTCGCCAGCGCGAAGCCGGAGGAATTGAGCGTCGACAGCAGCGAATCCGTGCGGGCAGAGAGCATGGCGCCGATCGTCTGGGTGGCGCCGTCCGACTTCTCCATCAGCATCGCGGCCCGGGTGTCGATCATCGAGGCGAAGGCTTCGCCGGAGGTGGCGATGCGGGTGGCGATGTTCTCGCTCGCCGCCTCCAGGTCGTGCCGCAACTGCTCGTTGGCTCCGGAAATGGTGGTGCGGATGCGCTCGGAATGGTTGACGATCGCCTCGCGCTCCGTGCCGAGTTCCTGCACGAGCGTGCGCACGCGGATCTCGTTGTCGGCATAGCTGCGCTCGAGCGCATTGACCTCGGAATGGACCAGTGTCTCGAGTTCGGTGGCACGCGCGATGGTGCGCTCGATGCCCTCGTTCATGGCGGAGACTTCGCGGCGGACGGCCTGGCCGACCGACATGATGCGCTCGGAGGCGACCGTTTCCGGCTCCGACAGGCGAAGGGCGACCTCGGCCATGGAGCGGGCGGCATTGCGCAGCTCCTGGGCGCGCGAAATCATCGTGGCGAAGGCGAAGAAGAGCATGATCGGCATGACGATCGCGACCAGCATGCCGATCGCGCCCGGCAGGGCGACGAGGTCGGCGACGGAGCGGATCTGCCAGATCTGCGGTGCATAGAGAAGATTGGCGACGCCGACGCCGCCGATCACCCAGAGCGCCGAAATGATTGCCGCCATACGGATGGCGGATCGGCTGGAACGCATCTCCAGCGTCCGCAGGATGGCGGCCGGCGATTTGCGCGAGGCGTCGTTGGCCGGCGTGAAGGCCGGGCTCTTCGGCGCGGGCTCGGGCGCGCTCTTGCGTTCCGGCTTGTCGGCCTTGTCGGGCTGCGTGGATGCGCGCGCCGTCGGCTTCGCGCCGCCTTCGGGGCTGCTGGCGGCAGCCGCTTCGTTGGCGGCGTTCGCGGGTGTCGCCGGTGCGAGATCGTCGAAGTCGATCTTCAGCGCTTCCTCAAGGGCCTGGAAAGCGGTGTCGTCGATCGACTCTGTGGTTTTCTTCGTCGCCATGCGAATACGCCTCGTTACATTGTACGGACGCTTTCCGGATGGGCCTGCCGCCAGCACAGGTTCCCGGATCGCTTCCGATCGCGACGGCGCCCGGGCAGAGGCATCATGCCGACTGCGGGGCGGAACCGTCACTTCCTACTCCAAACGCGTTTGATAACCCCAAATCCTAAAGGCGCGTTACCCCAGGACACGGTTATCCACCAGGACCGGTCGCCGGTTCGGCACAATCCGTCCCTGATCGTATCGTAGTGACACATTCCCGTGTTCCACACAATTGACAGGCCCGCCGGCAGGCGCGGTTCCTAACAGAAAGTTAACGGCGATCCCCCCGGTATCATAGCGGAAAGACAGGAAAATCCCACATTTGGGTTACCGTTAACCATAGTTGGCGATTCTGGCCGCGATCGGTGCGGGATTTACTTCCTTCGGCGGGTCTCGGGACCACAATCACCACCGGCGGCACAGGTTGCCGGGCGAGGGGCGTCCGGCCCGCAAACCGCACCGCCATGCAATCCGCCCGGGAGGGCAAGCCGATGAAGCCGCAGCCGATCGATCTCGAACACCTGTCCCGCCAGACCATGGGCGACCGGGAGGTGGCGGGGGAAGTGCTCGACCTCTTCGTCCGGCAGGCCGGCCGCTGCCTGGCCGAACTCGGCACCGGTGGCGAGGAGGAGGCCAGAAAGGCGGTCGCGCATCGCCTGCTGGGGGCTGCGCGCGGGATCGGCGCCGATGGTGTCGCCCGTGCGGCGCAGGCGCTGGAGGCCCGGCCGGCGGATGCCGGCGCGCTGGCCGCCTTGCGGATCGCCGTCGCCGAGGCCGAGGAATTCATCGCCGGCCTGGACCGCTGAGCCTGCCGGAATGCGTCGCCGTCGACGGGTCGCAGACCGGCGGCGCGGCGGCGGAGGAAGCGGACCCATCGCTGCTGGCGCTGTTGACTGTCCCTGGGATTTGTTGGAAGTAACCGGCAACGTGCAAACGCGCCCGCCAGAGGGCGTTCGATGCAGATATTGAACAATCTCGTTTCGGAAATACACGATGACCAAGCTTACGATCGTCGCATTCGATGGCACCCCTCATGACCTGGAGGTCGCCAACGGCTCCACGGTGATGGAGAACGCGGTGCGCAATTCCGTCCCCGGGATCGAGGCGGAGTGCGGCGGCGCCTGTGCCTGCGCCACCTGTCATGTCTATGTCGACGATGCCTGGACCGCTGCGGTCGGCACGCCGGAGGCGATGGAAGAGGACATGCTCGACTTTGCCTACGACGTGCGACCGACCTCGCGGCTGAGCTGTCAGATCAAGATGTCCGACGCGCTGGACGGGCTCGTGGTCCACGTTCCCGAGCGCCAGGGCTGATCGCAAGGCCGCATTTGCCGGCCGCTTTGGCCCGTGCGCGGCGGTGAGAGACGGGTGAGGGGATGGTGAACCGCGGAAATGCCGATGTCCTGATCGTCGGAGCGGGCCCGGCCGCGCTGTTTGCGATCTTCCAGCTCGGCATCTACGGCTTTCGCTGCCATCTCGTCGACCGTCTGGACCGCGCCGGCGGCCAGTGCGCTGTGCTCTACCCCGACAAGCCGATCTACGACGTTCCCGGCTTTCCCGAGATCAGCGGCGGCGAGCTGACGGAGCGGCTGATGCGGCAAGCCGCGCCGTGCGACCCCCGTTTCACCTTCGGACGCTCGGTCGTCGCGCTTGCGGCGACGGACGGCGGCGCCTGGCGGGTTGGCCTTGACGACGGTACGCCGATCGACACAGGCTGCGTGATCCTTGCCACCGGGCTCGGACTGTTCGACAGGCCGCCCGGCGCATCCGCGGAGGAGCTCGTTCCCGGACCTGTGGCGCAATGGCCGCTGGAGCGGAACCGCGGCGGCATTCGCGTCGATCCGTCGACTTTCCAGGCTGCGCACGTCCAGACTGCGCAGCAGGGCCTGTTTGCGATCGGCGATGCCTGCGACTATCCGGGCAAGGTGAAGTTGATCCTGTCGGGCTTCCACGAGGCGGCGCTGGCGACGCAGGAGATCCGCAGGCATCTCACAGGCAAGCGGCCGACGGTCGCCTATTCCACCACGTCGAAGCGCGTGCGCGAGCGTCTCGGGCGCGGCTGATCCGGATCATGGCTTTGAGGGGCAAAAAAGTGCCTCGCCGTCCGATGGACAAGCGAGGCGAGGAGGGCGCATCGCTAGCGGGCGAGGGAGGTTACACCTGCTGCACAAAGGGGACGCGCCAGGAGAAACTGCTGCATTTGCGACAGGGAAGTCTGTCTCAAGAACCTGTCATAACGCTGCAATATAGATAAGCCGATTCCCGGCGCTGTGCCATCGCTAGATTTCACCATTCATTTGTGGTGGAAGGCTTTCTGTGCGGCAACCCCTGGAATATGCTCTGCCGCGCTTGCCGATCGGCGGAACCTACTTCGACCGTTCCAGTCGATGGGTGAGAAGGCGCAGCATGCGCTCGTTGAAATTGTAGGATTCGACCCGGTCGAAGCGCGCCTGGTCCTTGTCATGCGCCTCCACCGCCGCCGCGGTGACGCGATCCACCTTTGCCTGGAGACGGTCGCAATCCTTGTCCGGCCGCAGCGCCTTCAACTGCTTCTCCAGGTCGCGCGCATGGTTGCGGGCGATCTCGGCGTGGCGTTCCTCGTGCCGCTTGATGTCGCTCGAGAGCGTGTCCCAGACCAGCCCGAGCGACTTGCTGGCGGTGCGGCGATGCTTCCAGCGCGGCAGGATGATGTTGGTGGACAGCGTCACCTTGGCATCGCCGACGTGGCATTTGCCGCCCCGCCTGACATAGGTGACGGAGCCGCCGAAGCGGATGCGCGTGGCGCCGGGATGGCGCGAGCCGGTGTTCTTCATCTTCGGACCGCGCTTGCTGAGCTCGTCGTCGAGTTCCGCCGCGGTCTTGCCGCCCACGGAGAAATAGGAAAACGTCTTGTTGGTGAGGGTTTCCGCACGGGCGGTCGCTGCAGTGGCTGAAACGATCAGGAGCAGAAGGAGCGTCTTGGCGATGGCTGGCATTGTCTTCCTCGAGGTCCGCTCCATTTTGCGGACTGGTCCGGTGCAAGTCTAGGCTAGTTTGTTGCGAAATGGTTTAACGCAGGCGATGAAACCGCTCCCGGCCCGGGATGGCAAAGGCGGTTGAACTCGCCACGAGGTTCGGGCATAGCCCTGTCATGTGGCGCGGCACTTTCCTGCGGTGCGCGCCCGCTGCCGATGGATGGTCCCATGTATTCTGCCTTTGCCCCGTTCCAATGGTCGCTCGCGCACGGTCGCAGCCTGCTACTGGGGCCTCAAGGCCTGATCATGGCGATCGTCAACGTCACCCCCGATTCATTTTCCGATGGCGGCCTGCACGACACGGCGGCCAAGGCCATCGAGCATGCCCGCTTCTGTCTCGCGCAGGGTGCGCACATCGTCGACATCGGCGGCGAGTCCACCCGGCCGGGGGCGGCCGTGGTCTCCGCCGCCGAGGAACAGGACCGGGTGCTGCCGGTGATCGAGGCGCTGGCGCGGGACGGTGAGGCGGCAATTTCGATCGACACCTATCGCGCCGAGACGGCCCGGCTGGCGGTGGCGGCCGGCGCGCACATCGTCAACGACGTGCACGGGCTGCAACGCGAACCGGCGATTGCCGGTATTGCGGCGGAGACGGGTGCGGGCCTGTGCATCATGCACACCGGCCGCGACCGCGAAAAGCTGCCCGACGTCATCGAGGACCAGTTCGCCTTCCTGGAGACCTCGCTGGCGATCGCCCGTGATGCGGGCGTCGCCGACGAGACGATCGTACTGGACCCCGGCTTCGGCTTTGCCAAGAACACCGAGGAGAACATCGCGCTGATGGCGCGCTTCGAGGAACTGCAGCGCTTCGAACGGCCGCTGCTCGCCGGCACGTCGCGCAAGCGCTTCATCGGGTCGGTGACAGGGCGGGACACCGTCGAGCGCGATGTCGGCACGGCGGCGACGACGGTGCTGTTGCGGCTGGCGGGCGCGGCGATTTTCAGGGTGCACGATGTCGCATTCAACAGGGATGCGCTGCTCATGGCGGATGCTATGGTGGAGGCGCGGCTCGGACGTGCAGCGCGCGCCGGCGATTGAGGACATAGCGGACATGACCACGACCTACACCATCACGATGAAGAACTGCGCCTTCTTCGCCCGGCATGGATTGCACGACGCCGAGGAATTTCTCGGCCAGCGCTTCTTCGTCGATGCGGAACTGGAGGTGGCGCCGTCCAGGCCGCTTTCGGACGACCAGATCGGCTCGACCGTCGACTATGGCGTCGCCTTCCAGGAGATCGAGGCGATCGTGACGGGGCGGCGACGCTTCCTCATCGAGGCGCTGGCCCAGGAGATCGCGACCGCGCTCTGTAGCCGCTTTCCACAGATCCGGCGTGCCCGGATCTCCGTCCGCAAGCCGAATGCGCCGGTTGTGGGTGTTCTCGACTATGTGGAGGTGACGGTCGACCATGCCGTCTGAACCCCTCCGCCATTGTGCAGCGTTGGGGCTCGGGGGCAATATCGGAGACCCCGTGGCCGCGATGCGCCAGGCGCTGGCCGGGCTCGATGCCCGCGCCGACTGCGCGGTGACCGCGGTATCCCGCCTCTACCGGACCCCGCCCTGGGGCAAGACCGACCAGGCCTGGTTCTTCAACGCCTGCGCGCTGGTCGAGACCGCGCTTTCGCCGGAAGACCTGCTGGAGGCCTGCCTTTCGATGGAGCGCGAGATGAAGCGGGAGCGCATCGAGCGCTGGGGGCCGCGCACGATCGACATCGACATCCTGACCTATGACGATCTGGTGCAGGCCGGCGAGAGGCTGGAAATTCCCCATCCGCGCATGACCGAACGCGGGTTCGTACTGATGCCGCTTGCCGACATCGCCCCGGATGCGATCGTGCGGGGCAGGGCGGTGTCGTCCTGGCTGGCGGCGGCGGATGTCGGGGGCATCGAGCGTGTCGGAGACGACGGGAACTGGTGGCGGGCCGGCTAGCGCGCATGCGTTGGCGCGCGGTTCGGCAACAAGGGCGACCCGCCGAAATCGGCCCTACTTGATCGAGCCGACCGCCATGGTGTCGACCTTGCGGTTGAGCGACAGGCCGATGACGGGGATCATCTGGTCCTCGACCTTCACCGAGATGGTGATGTTCATGGTGTTGTCGTCCTGCAGGCGGGCGATCATCGCACCGTTCAGCTTCTGCCGGTTGATGGCGACGACGACCTTGTCGCCGGAAACCTTGCCGGAGAGGATGTCGAGGCCCTTGCCGGCCGCGCCGTCGAGGAACTTGCCCTTGTAGGTGCCGCCGGCGCGGGTGATCAGCGCCGACATCGGCTGCTTGAACACGCCGACGCGGCAATGGCCGTCGAGCTTGATGCCCTCGCCGCCGGCCGCTGCCGGATCGCCGCTGAGGTTGCAGGTGAATTTCGTGCCCTTGTACTTGCCGGCGACGATCTCGCCCGGCCCCTGCCAGGTGCCGCTGACCTGGTCGAAGAAGGCTTTGTCGTTCGGGGCAGCCTGGACCGGGCTTGCGACGGTGGTTGCGGCGAGGAGTGCCGCTGCGATGCCGCGGGCGATCAAAGAGGTGCGCGAGTACATGAACGATCCTTGACGGGCTGGTCTGTTGGTCGCGTTCAGCCTTGCGCTAAAATGGTTAATGAAGGGTTTCTTGCCTGTGCCCGACGACCCGTTTTGGCGCGGGCCGCAGGGTTTCTCCACCGCTTTGGCCGTGGCTTCACGACGGGTCCTTGCCCTTGCCGCCAAGCGCGCCGGGAGCGAGGTCGGAGAGGAAATCGCCGATGCCCGGCCGCTTCAGCGCCCGGAACGGCATCGGCCGGCACAGGTCCATGGCGGCGATGCCGATGCGCGCCGTCATCAGGCCGTTGATGACGCCTTCGCCGAGGCGGGCGGAGAGTTTCGAGGCGAGGCCGTGGCCGAGCACCTGCTGGACAAGGCTGTCGCCGACGGCGATCGAGCCGGTGACGGCGAGATGGGCGATCACGTCGCGCATAAGCCGTAGCATGCCGAGGCTGCCCGGCCGCCCGCCATAGAGTTCGGCCATCGCCCGGATCAGCCGGCTGCTTTCGAAAAGGACGTAACCGAGGTCCACGAGCGCGCGCGGCGAGACGGCGGTGACGATCGACACGCGCTTCGATGCAGCGAGGATCAGCGCCCGGGCTTCGCGGTCGAGCGGCGCGAGCATCTCCCGCTCCGCCAGATCCAGGAGATGCGGGCCGTCGATGATGTCGCCCTCGGTCTCCTTCAGCCGGGTGCGGCCGCGCGCGGTCTGCGGGCGATCGGCAAAAAGGTGCAGGAGGCGTGCGATCACCTTGCGGGCGGGAGCTGCGGCCGGCGCGGCGGCCGCCTCGAGCGTCTCCTGCTTGATGTCCTGGACGACCGCCAGCCGGCGCAGGCCGAACAGCTCGCGGGCGACGACACCGAAGAGGGCCGCGACGCCGATCCCGGCGGCTCCTGCGGCCAGGTAGCCGAGCCAGTCGCTGCGGGCGAAGAGATCGCGGATCAGGCTGTCCAGCCAGAGCCCCAGCGCCAGCGACACCAGGATGCCGAAGGCGGTCGCGGCGATGCCGCCGAGCGTCAGCCGCCTGCGGCGCGGCTGTGCCTCCTCGACGGCCGGCAGCAGGGCCGGGTCGATGGTCGTCGCCGCAAAGGGATCTTCCGCATCCGTCGTGAGAATGACGCCCTCGTCGAATTGTGCGGGCGCGCGCGGCACCGTCCGGGCGGGGCGTTCCGGCACTTTCGGTTCGTCGGGCAGGTGGAAGGCCGCGGGGCGCCTGCCGTTTGGACGCTTGTCGTTCATGCCAGCCGGTCTCCGATCAGATACTGCATCGCGCGGTCGAGCCTGATGTGGGGGATCGAGAGCTTGAGTTCGCCGCCGGGGGCTTCCATCTCCGGCGGACGGAAGCGGACGAAATTGAGGGTGGGGGCGAGAGGGGCCTGCGAATCTGATTCAACGGCTTGAAAAAGTGAATCCGGATTCTCCGGCAAGTCCCCGGGAAATATCGCCGTTTTCCGGTTGCCGTCGAAGGTCTCGCCGTCGATGGTCTCGCCAGCGATCGGGGTGCCGACGATGACGGGCAGCGTCACTCCGTCCTGCCGCACCGTCGCCTCGCGGGTGGCGCGGACGGAGGCGAGCGCCATGACCTCGACGCCGGCGCCGGAAAGGCCGATGCGGGCGATCGCGCGCTCGACGAGCCGCCGGGTCAGCGCTTCCAGGTGCGGATGGCTTTCGTGGTGCAGGTGATCCGCCTTGGTCGCCGCCACCACCACCCGGTCGATGCGCCGGGTCAGGAAGGAGGACAGGAAGCCGTTGGCGCCGGGGCGGAAGCAGGCCATGACGTCACCGAGCGCGCGCTCGAGGTCCTGCACCGCCTCAGTACCGCGATTGACGGCCTGGAGCGCGTCGATCAGCACGATCTGCCGGTCGAGCCTGGCGAAATGCTCGCGGAAGAACGGCTTGACCACATGCGTCTTGTAGGCCTCGTAGCGCCGCTCCATCATCGCGCAGAGCGACCCCTTGGGCGCGCGGCCTTCCGGCAGGTTCGGCAGCGGTGCGAAGGTCAGCGCCGGTGAGCCCTCGAGGTCTCCCGGCATCAGGAAACGGCCCGGCGGCAGGGTGGAAAGAGAGCGCTCGTCGGACTTGCACGCCCTCAGATAGGCCGTGAAGGCGTCGGCGAGCCGGCGGGCATCGCCTTCGTCGGCGGCAGAGCGCGGATCGAGGAGGCCGTTCGCGGCGCGCCAGCCGGCGGAGAGGACCCTGCGGATGCCCGACTGCGCCAGCCCGATCGTGGCGGCGCTGAATTCGCGATAGTCCTGGCCGAGCAGCGGCAGGTCCAGCAGCCACTCGCCGGGGTAGTCGACGATGTCGACGGAAAGGCGCCCGGGCGACCACAGCCTGTTCCAGCCGCTGGCGCTCTCATAGTCGAGCGTCAGGCGCAACTGCGAGATAGCGCGGGTCGAATCGGGCCACAGGCGATCGCCGATCAGCGCACGGATATGGTCCTCGTACTGGAAGCGCGGCACGGCATCGTCCGGCTGCGGTTCCAGCCGGACGCGGGAGATCCGGCCCGAGCGCATCGGTTCGAACAGGGGCAGGCGGCCGCCGTTCAGGAGATTGTGGACGAGCGAGGAGATGAACACCGTCTTTCCCGCGCGCGAAAGACCCGTCACGCCGAGCCGGATGGTGGGATTGACGAAGCTGGCGGCGCGATCGCCGAGATTGTCGAGGGCGATCAGCGCATCGTCTGCAAGGGTGGTGAGGGTCGGCAATCGCATTTCCCGCTTCGGTCAGGTCCAGTTGCGATATAGGTCGCGGCCCCGGCCGGAAAAAGACGAGGCGGTGAAATTGGCAAGGCGCCGTGCCTCAATGGCCCGAGCGCGGCGTCATGAAGCAGGAAAGCCGGCCGCCGGTATAGCTCCGGTCGCTTGGCTTCATGTCGAAGTCGATCGTCGCCAGGCCCGCGGTCGGGAAACCGTTCGGAGCGGCGGCGTCGGCGACGGGCTGGCCGACGACCAGCCGGAAGAATTCCTCCACCATCGGATTGTGGCCGACGATCAGGATGGAGGCCTCCGTCCGCTCGGCGAAGGCAACCTCCGCATAGGCATCGACCGAGCCGCGGTAGAGCGTGTCGACATATTCGATCGGCAGGTCCTCGCCGAAGGCGCGGCGCAGCGGCTCGGCGGTCTCGCGGCAGCGGACGGCGGTGGAGGAGACGACGAGTTGCGGCTGGTAGCCCTGGTCGGCCATTTCCGCGGCGATCAGCTCGGCCTCGGCATAGCCCTGGTCGTCGAGCGCCCGGTCGAAATCGGAACTTCCGGGGGCCGCCCAGCCGGCCCGGGCATGCCGCAGGAGGAAAAGTCGATAGACCCCAGTCGTCACCGTTGCCAAGCGTGAGCCCCCTTCGTCGCGAATGCTTCCTGCAAAGCCGTTTTCCATGGCCGTGCGGCAAAGATCAACCGAATTCGCCGGGGAGGCAAGCCAGGCAATCGAATTGGCTGCTCATCCGTTACTTGGGAAGATACCCGGATATTGCTTGCCCGGATCGCAACGAAGGCGGGTACGGAGAGAGCCGCCTATCGCACAGGCTGCCGGCAGGCCCAAGGGCGCCGGACGGTGCGGCCCGGCGCGGCAGATGCAGTGAAGGGTCGGAACGCACGATCGTTATGTTGATGAAATATTAGCCGGATAGTCTCCGAAACGGGCAGATTCAAAATTCGGTGTGGCAAGTTTTGGCAGGCTTGAATCAGCCCATTCAGAGGGATATACAGCGCCCTTGAGATGTTCTTCAGGAGAATCGCGTTGAGTGAGAAGATCGATCTTAGTACCTTTGTCCTCAATGAAGACGAAGAATTCATGAGTGCCAGCCAGCGTGCATACTTCCGAGCGAAGCTTAACGCATGGAAGAACGACATTCTGCGCGAAGCGCGCGAGACGCTCGACCATCTGGCCGAAGAAAGTGCCAACCATCCGGACCTCGCCGACCGGGCTTCTTCCGAAACCGACCGTGCCATCGAACTGAGGGCCCGCGACCGGCAGCGCAAGCTGATCTCCAAGATCGACGCGGCCCTGCAGCGGCTCGATGAGGGCACATACGGCTACTGCGAGGAAACCGGGGAGCCGATCGGCCTGAAGCGACTGGACGCCCGTCCGATCGCGACCTTGTCGATCGAGGCCCAGGAGCGCCATGAGCGCCGCGAGAAAGTCTATCGCGACGAGTGATCGTCGCCGGCGGTCGTGATCCCGGGCGGCGAGGCCGCCGGGGGACGTGGTCCGGGTCTGGCGTGGCCGCCATTGCTGGCGCCGTTTGAAACATCTGGCCTGCCGGCACCGTTCGGCAGGCCTTTTTTGTGCGTGGGATCGTACACCGTTCGAGGTCAGCGCCCGGACGAGTGCCGACGCGCCTTGCCGGCGGAGCGCCGGAGCAAGGTCCTCAGGGCTTGCGGTTGGCGGAGAGTTCGCCGAGCAGCCTGCTCATTTCCGCCTCGGTTTCCTCGCGGGTCTTCGGCTGCTCGCCGGCCGGCTCGATTCGCAAGGCGGCGGCGCCAGGCCGGGCCGGGGATGGCGCGATCTCGGCCTCGAGCATCTTCTCGAATTCGCTGACGAGGGCGGCGTTGTCCGGCACGCTGCGCTGCGGCAGTCCGGCGGAGGCCCCGGCGGCATGCCGGCCGGGATCGCCCGCGGCCGTGACCTGTTCGCTGCCGATGCCGACCGGATTGGTCAGGACACGGTCGCGGGCACGGTCGAGCGCATCGATGGCATCGCGTTCGACGGGCGAGGGCGCCGGGGTGGCTGCCGGGACGGCACGCGCGACCGGCAGTTCCTGCGGCGGCTCAGGGCGCGCCGATGGTGTGACGGGGGCGGTCGGCGAGGCGGTCTCCCCTCCGTAAAGCACGCTGCCCATCGAGGAAATGCGGCTTGCAGGCGGCGGTTCGGCCGGCGCTGCTGCGGTGTGGCGTGCCGCGGGGACGGGCATGGGGATAGCGACCGGTGTGGGTACGGTCGGCGGCTCGATGGTGGCTCTCTGCGCCGGCGTCATGGTGGCGTCAGCGCGTTCGGCGGCCGCGGCCGGAACCGTGTGGACTGGGGCGGAGGGGGCCGGCTCGTCGGCCGCTTCGGCGACGGCGTTTCGGGACAGAGACTGCGCTGCCGGCGCCTGTTCCGCCTGGTCGGCCGGTGCGGCGCTGACGATGCGGCTTTCGACGACGATGTCGGTCGGGCCGCCGATCATCAGGAGATGCTCGACGTCGTCGCGCCTGACGAGCACGAGCCGGCGGCGGGTGTCGACGGCGGCCGCATCCAGCACCGACAGCCGCGGCTGCCGGTTGCGCCCGCCACGGATGAAGGGCGAGGAGGGACGGCGGCGGACGATCCAGAGCACCAGCGCCAGGCAAGCCAGGCCGAGCAGAACGGCCAGCGCGGCCACCAGGAACTTCGTGCCGTGTTGAGCGAGGATCTCATCGAACATGAAGGTCTACTCCTTGGCGAGAGGTTGCGTTCATTTGACGGCTTTTTTCGGGCCCGCACAAGCGCTGCGGCGGGCCTGTCGTGTACCGGCTGGGGGCGGGCGGCGCAACCGTTCGTGGCAGACAGGACGCGCCGCCGGGATATTCCCTGTGAATTGGGGCCTTCCGCTTTCATTCCATTGCTTTTTGGGTTTCCCTCAAAACGCTAATAGTGATTCTGCACATGGCTGACGCGTCGCGCGGCCTTTGCGAATTCAGGCCAAGAGAGAGGGCGATGTCCAAGATCCGGCAGGACGTTCAGTATCACGCGCCGATCGTCGAGCGGAGCAGCCGCCCGGGCGTGATCCTGCGGATCGTGCTGCTCGCGATCGTGCTCACCGCGTCGGCGGGCGCCTTCATCGTCTTCAAGAACCAGCTCGACAACGAGTTCGTGCTCGGCCTGCTTGGCGTGCTGGCGATGGTGGGCATCTTCTTCTTCGTCTCGGCGATGATCGGCTTCATCGAGATCATGCCTGCCTCGCGCCCGGACGAGCTCTCCCGCACCTTCGTCGACACCCAGCCCGAAGGCACGCTGATCACCGACCGCAAGGGCCGCATCGTCTATGCGAACGCGGCCTATGGCGCGCTGACCGGGGCCACGCGCGAAAACGAGGCGCAGACGCTGGAGACGCTTTTTTCGCGTGACCGGGAGGCGACCGAATCGGTCTACCGGCTGACCAACGGACTGCACGAGGGCAAGGAGGGGGCCGAGGAATTTCGCCTGCTGAAGCCCCTTGCCCCTGCGGCCGGCGGCGGCGCCCGCTGGTACCGCCTGAAGGCGCGGGTGCTGCCCAGCCGCGAAAGCGGCGGTCCCGCTCTCTATGTCTGGCAGATCGCCGACATCACCTCGGAGCGCGACGATCAGGAACGCTTCTTCAAGGAGTTGCAGAACGCCATCGACTATCTCGACCATGCGCCGGCCGGCTTCTTTTCCGCCGGCCGCATGGGCGAGATCGTCTATCTCAACGCCACCCTTGCCGACTGGCTCGGGATCGACCTGACGAAATTCCACGCCGGGCAGCTTTCGATCGGCGACCTCGTCGCCGGCGAGGGGCTGGCGCTGGTGCAGTCGGTGCAGGCCGAGGCGGGGTCGAAAAAGACGGAAATGCTCGACCTCGACTTGCGCAAGTCGAACGGCCAGAGCCTGCCCGTTCGCCTGGTCCACCGGGTCAGCGCCGCGCGCGACGGGGCGCCGGGCGACAGCCGGACGATCGTCCTGGCCCGCGATGCGGCCGACGACGGAGACCAGTCCGCCTCCGCCGCGACGATGCGCTTCACCCGTTTCTTCAACAACACGCCGATGGCGATCGCGTCTGTCGACGGCGAGGGCCGGATCCTGCGCACGAACGCGCCGTTCCTCAGGCATTTTTCGGGTGTCGTCTCGCGCGACGAGATCGACAGGGGCGCGCGGCTGGAGGCGATCGTCCATCCGAGCGACAGGCTGCGGCTGGAGGCGGCGCTCGAGGCGGCGCGGGACAGGCAGGGGGACATCGCGCCGATCGATTCGCTGCTTCCGGGCGACGACGGCCGACATTTCCGCTTCTATGTGAACGCCGTCATCGACCAGTCCGACCAGGCGCCGGAAGAGGCCGCGATCGTCTATGCGGTCGAGATCACCGAGCAGAAGGCGCTCGAAAAGCAGATGGCGCAGACGCAGAAGATGAACGCCGTGGGGACGCTCGCCGGCGGCATCGCCCACGACTTCAACAACGTTCTGACCGCCATCCTGCTGTCGTCCGACCACCTTCTCCTCTCTGCCCGCCCGTCGGATGCGAGCTTCGCCGACCTGATGGAAATCAAGCGCAACGCCAACCGCGCCGCCGTGCTCGTGCGCCAGTTGCTGGCGTTCTCGCGCAAGCAGACGATGCGCCCGACCGTGCTGCAGATGACCGACGTGATCGGCGACCTGCGCATGCTGGTCGACCGGATGACGGGCACGAATGTCAAGATCGAGGTCGATTACGGCCGCGACCTCTGGTCGGTGAAGACCGATCTCGGCCAGTTCGAGCAGGTGCTGATCAATCTCGCGGTCAATGCCCGCGACGCCATGCCTGACGGAGGCACGATCACCTTCCGCACCCGCAACGTCGCAGCCGGCGAGGTCTCAGCGCTCGGCTATCGCGAACTGCCGGTACAGGATTACGTCGAGATCGACGTGGTCGACCAGGGGACCGGCATTCCGCCGGAGATCCGCGACAAGATCTTCGAGCCCTTCTTCACCACCAAGGAGGTCGGAAAGGGCACCGGCCTCGGCCTGTCGATGGTCTATGGCATCATCAAGCAGACGGGCGGTTACATCTTCGTCGATTCGGAACTCGGCGAGGGCACCACCTTCCGCATCTTCATGCCGCGGCAGGTCGAGGAGATCGTCATGGCCGATCCCGCGCCGGACGGCAGCCAGGACGTGTCCGCGGCACCTGCCGCTCCGGTGGCAGCGCCGCCGCAGGAGCCGCGCGACCTCACCGGCGGCTCTGCCGTCGTCCTTCTCGTCGAGGACGAGGAGGCGGTTCGCCGCGGCGGCAAGCGGATGCTGGAAACGCGCGGCTATACCGTGCACGAGGCGGGATCCGGCGTCGAGGCGCTCGACATCATGGACGAACTCGGCGGCGCGGTGGACATCGTCGTCTCCGACGTAGTGATGCCGGAGATGGACGGCCCGACCCTTCTGACGGAACTGCGCAAGCGCTATCCCGACCTGAAGTTCATCTTCGTCTCCGGCTATGCCGAGGATGCGTTTGCCCGCAACCTGCCCGCCGACGCCAAGTTCGGCTTCCTGCCCAAGCCGTTCTCGCTCAAGCAACTGGCCGAGGCCGTGCGGGAAATGCTGGACGGATAGGCCTGCCGTCCCGCCCTCGACGGGGGGCGGCAGGCTCTGCCCGGAAATCGGCCCTATCGGATGGCCAAGGCTTCAGATGGTCAGGGCTTCAGACAGCCAGGGCAACGGCTATTTCGGCCGCCAGACGGGCATTGTTCTCCACCAGCGCGATGTTCGTCGCCAGGCTGCGGCCGTCGGTGAGGCGGAAGATCGTATCCAGCAGATAGGGCGTGACCGCCTTGCCGGTGATCTCGTCGCGCTCGGCGTGGTCGAGGGCGCGCTGGATATAGATTTCCATCTCGCGGCGCGGGATCTCGCTCTCTTCGGGGACCGGATTGGCGATGAGCATGCCGCCGTCGATGCCGAGTTGCTCGCGCACCGTCTGGAAATGGGCGATGGCCGCAGGGCTGTTCAGCATCAGCGGGCTCGGCAGGCCCGATTCGCGCGACCAGAAGGCGGGGAAATCGGGGCTGTCATAGGTGACGACCGGGACGCCGCGGCTCTCCAGAACCTCGAGCGTCTTGGGAATATCGAGGATCGCCTTGGCGCCGGCGCAGACGACGATGACGCCGGTGCGGGCGAGTTCGTCGAGGTCGGCAGAGATGTCGAAGCTCTCCTCGGCCTTACGGTGCACGCCGCCGATGCCGCCGGTGGCGAAGACGCGGATGCCGGCGCGGGCGGCAGCGATCATCGTCGCGGCCACGGTGGTCGCGCCGGTGCGCCGCTCGGCGATGGCGAAGGCGAGATCGGCGCGCGACAGCTTCATCGCGCCGGACGTCTGCGCCAGCGCCTCGAGCTCGGCATCGTCGAGGCCGACATGCAGCACGCCCTCGATCACAGCGATCGTGGCCGGAACGGCGCCTTCCTCGCGGATGATCCGCTCGACGCTGCGGGCCATTTCCAGATTGCCCGGATAGGGCATGCCATGGGTGATGATGGTCGATTCCAGTGCCACGAGCGGCGCGCCGCGCTCTTTTGCGGCCGTGACCTCGTCGGAATAGGCAATCGGCAGGAGAGGGGCTGATCTGGTCATCTTCTGATCCTCGGAAGGTGTCGGCTGGTGGCGCGGGCGGTCGCTTGCCGCCCGCGCTGGTGTCATGACAGCATTTCGGCGTCCGGGACAAGTCCCATGACGCGTGCGAGCAGGTCCGGTTCGAGCTCCTCGGCCACCGCCAGCGGCGAGCGGACGGCGATCAGGGCGGCTGCCGCCCCCTGGCGCAGCGCTTCGCCGAGCGGCCGGTCGGCAAGCTGCGCGGAGATGAAGCCCGAGGCGAGCGCGTCGCCGGCCCCGGTGACGTCGCCCAGAACCTCCAGCAAGGGCGGGGTCAACATGGCGATCCCCGTCTCGTCGAAGGCGATGGCGGCGTGCCGGCCGCGGGTGACGACGCCGCGGGCAAGGCCGGCCGCGCGTAGCAGGTCCGGCCAGCGCCGCGGATCGTCGGGCTCGGAGCGGACCAGCGCGCGCGCTTCCGCCTCGTTCATGAACAGGCCCGACAGGTTCGGCAGGCACGCCTTGAAGCGCACCACCTTGGCCGGCGAAATGGCGATGCCGAAGGCCGGCCTGGCACTGCTGCGCGCCGCGTCGGCGATGGCTGCGACCGTCTCGGCCGGCAGGTTGGCGTCGGTGATGACGGCATCCGTCGCCGAAAACGCCTCGCGGACCGCGCGCTGCTGGATGCGGCGGGGGGAGAACAGGCGGTAGAGCTCCATGTCGGCGAGCGCGATCACCAGGTTGCCGTCGCGCTCGATGATCGCCGTGTAGCTCGGCGTGGTCCGGTCGAGGAAGGTGAAGGGCGTGTCCTCGACGCCGGCCTCCCGGGCCGCGGCGGCGACGATCTCGCCGTCCGGATCACCGCCCCGCGGGGCGATCAGGCGCACCGCATGGCCGAGCCTAGCAAGGTTGCGTGCCGCGTTGAAGGCGCCGCCGCCGGCCTCGACGAACCAGCTGCCCGGATTGCTGGCGCCGGGCGCCGTCTCGGCATGGATGCGGCCGCGCCGGTCGACATGGGCGCCGCCGAGCGCGAGGATCCTGCTTGCCGTCATCGTGCCTGCCTCCGTGCCGTCCGATTCGCTGCGCGATTGCCGTCGCAACGGCGGGCGACATGGTGATACAATGTCGCAAGGGATCGCGGAAACGAAAACGGAACACGCCCCCGAATATCGAAACTATTCAATTGCATGGTGTGCTGTTGCCAAAAGAGAACAAAAAGTGTACATAGCTTCCATCGGCAGCTTCATTGCCTGTCTGGCCCCAATAACCTAAAGGTGGAGCAAATGGCACAAAACTCTTTGCGGCTCGTAGAGGACAAATCGGTGGACAAAAGCAAGGCACTCGAAGCGGCACTTTCTCAGATCGAGAGGTCGTTCGGCAAGGGCTCGATCATGAAGCTCGGCTCGAAGGACAGCGTCGTCGAGATCGAGACCATCCCGACCGGTTCGCTCGGCCTCGACATCGCGCTCGGAATCGGCGGCCTGCCGAAGGGCCGAATCATCGAGATCTACGGTCCGGAAAGCTCGGGCAAGACCACGCTGGCGCTGCAGACGATCGCGGAAGCCCAGAAGAAGGGCGGCATCTGCGGTTTCGTCGACGCCGAGCACGCGCTCGACCCGGTCTATGCCCGCAAGCTGGGCGTCGACCTGGAAAACCTCCTGATCTCGCAGCCGGACAATGGCGAGCAGGCGCTGGAGATTACCGATGCGCTGGTGCGTTCCGGGGCGATCGACGTGCTGGTGATCGATTCGGTCGCGGCCCTGACGCCGCGCGCCGAAATCGAGGGCGAGATGGGCGACAGCCTTCCCGGCCTGCAGGCCCGCCTGATGAGCCAGGCGCTGCGCAAGCTGACCGCCTCGATCTCGCGCTCGAACACCATGGTCGTCTTCATCAACCAGATCCGCATGAAGATCGGCGTCATGTTCGGCTCGCCGGAAACGACGACCGGCGGCAATGCGCTGAAGTTCTACGCCTCCGTCCGCCTCGACATCCGCCGCATCGGTGCGGTCAAGGAGCGCGACGAGGTGATCGGCAACCAGACGAAGATCAAGGTCGTCAAGAACAAGATGGCGCCGCCCTTCAAGGAGGTCGAGTTCGACATCATGTATGGCGAGGGCGTCTCCAAGACCGGTGAACTGATCGACCTCGGCGTCAAGGCCGGCATCGTCGAGAAGTCCGGTTCCTGGTTCTCCTACAACAGCCAGCGCCTCGGCCAGGGCCGCGAGAACGCCAAGCAGTTCCTGCGCGACAATCCCGATGCCGCACGCGAGATCGAGATGGCGCTGAGGCAGAATGCCGGGCTCATCGCCGACAAGCTGCTCGACACCGGACGGCCGGAGGACGACGACGGAGACAGCGCCGCCGAGATGTGATCGGCGCAGGCTTTTCCTGTTTCCATTCGAGAGCCGGCCTTCGCGCGCGCGAAGGCCGGCTTTCTCGTCTGGACAGGGGAGAAGGCGAACGATAAAAGCCATCAGTTTTCCAAGGTCCGGGGCAGGGCCGCCGAGGCCGATTGCGGGTGAGGCGGCGTGCGAACACGGTGGGCCGGCCGGCGATCGACCGCGACGTCGTCCGTCGGCGGTTCGGGACCGGGGAGCCGGATGACCGGGGGCCGGTGTCCAGGGGCAGGGTGTCCAGGGACCAGGGGACCGGAGGACGCGGCAGTGCCGTGACGACGGGACCGATGACGCGGATGCCGGTGCCGGACAAGGGCCCGGACCGGCGGCGAACCCGTCGAAGTGTGGTTTAAGGCGGGGCGCGCGGCCCTAAAGCCTGCAAGTATGATAGGACGCAAGATGAGCGGCGTGAATGAGATCCGGTCGGCCTTTCTCGACTATTTCCGCAAGAACGGACACGAGGTCGTCTCGTCCAGCCCGCTGGTGCCGCGCAACGATCCGACGCTGATGTTCACCAATGCCGGCATGGTGCAGTTCAAGAACGTCTTCACCGGGCTCGAGCAACGTCCCTATTCCACGGCGGCGAGCGCGCAGAAATGCGTGCGCGCCGGCGGCAAGCACAACGACCTTGACAATGTCGGCTATACCGCCCGCCATCACACCTTCTTCGAGATGCTCGGCAACTTCTCGTTCGGCGACTATTTCAAGGAGCGCGCGATCGAGCTCGCCTGGGGGCTGATCACCAAGGAATTCGGCATCGACAAGGATCGGCTGCTGGTCACCGTCTACCATACCGACGACCAGGCGTTCGGCCTGTGGAAGAAGATCGCCGGCCTGCCCGACAGCCGCATCATCCGCATCGCCACCAGCGACAATTTCTGGGCGATGGGCGATACCGGCCCGTGTGGCCCGTGTTCGGAGATCTTCTACGACCACGGCGACCATATCTGGGGCGGCCCGCCCGGCTCGCCGGAAGAGGACGGCGACCGCTTCATCGAGATCTGGAACCTCGTCTTCATGCAGTTCGAGCAGCTGACGAAGGAGGAGCGGATCGACCTGCCGCGGCCGTCGATCGACACCGGCATGGGGCTGGAGCGGATCGCGGCCCTGCTGCAGGGCAAGCACGACAATTACGACATCGACCTGTTCCAGGCGCTGATCGCAGCCTCGGTCGAGGCGACGGGCGTCGATGCCAACGACCCGGAGCGCCGCGCCAGCCACCGGGTGATCGCCGACCACCTGCGCTCGTCGGCGTTTCTGATCGCCGATGGCGTGCTGCCGTCCAACGAGGGGCGCGGCTACGTGCTCCGCCGCATCATGCGCCGGGCGATGCGCCATGCGCAGCTGCTCGGTTCGCGCGAGCCGCTGATGTGGCGGCTGCTGCCGGCGCTGGTGCAGCAGATGGGCCGGGCCTATCCGGAGCTGGTCCGGGCGGAGGCGCTGATCTCCGAGACGCTGAAGCTGGAAGAGACCCGCTTCCGCAAGACGCTGGAGCGCGGCCTGTCGCTGCTCTCCGATGCATCCGGCAACCTCCACAAGGGCGACATCCTCGACGGCGAGACGGCGTTCAAGCTCTATGACACCTATGGCTTCCCGCTCGACCTGACCCAGGACGCGCTGCGCAACCGCGGCATCGGCGTCGACCTTTCGGGCTTTTCGGATGCGATGGAGCGGCAGAAGGCGGAGGCCCGCAAGAGCTGGGCCGGCTCCGGCGACGCTGCGGCCGAGACGATCTGGTTTGAACTGCGCGAGAAGCACGGCGCGACCGAGTTTCTGGGCTACGACACGGAGACGGCGGAAGGCGTCGTGCAGGCGATCGTGCGCGACGGCGCCGCAGTCGAGGCGGCTTCGGCCGGCGACAAGGTCCAGCTCGTCGTCAGCCAGACGCCGTTCTACGGCGAATCCGGCGGCCAGATGGGAGATGCCGGCACGATCAGCCATGACCATGGCCGCCTGGACGTGACCGACACGCAGAAGAAGGCCGACGGCCTCTTCGTCCACAGCGCGGTCGTCGCCGAGGGGACGATCAAGGTCGGCGATGCGGTGGCGCTCGACGTCGACCATGCCCGCCGCGGCCGCCTGCGGTCCAACCATTCGGCGACGCACCTGCTGCACGAGGCGCTGCGCGAGGTGCTCGGCACCCACGTGACCCAGAAGGGCTCGCTGGTGGCGCCGGAACGGCTGCGCTTCGACGTCTCGCATCCCAAGCCGATGACGGCCGAGGAACTGAAGGTCGTCGAAGAGATGGCGAACGAGATCATCGTGCAGAACACGGCCGTGACCACCCGGCTGATGAGCGTGGACGACGCGATCGCCGAAGGCGCGATGGCGCTGTTCGGCGAGAAGTACGGCGACGAGGTCCGCGTCGTGTCGATGGGCACCGGCATCCGCGGCGCCAAGGCCGGAAAGCCCTATTCGGTCGAACTCTGCGGCGGCACCCATGTGGGGGCGACGGGCGAGATCGGGCTGGTCCGGATCGTCGGCGAGAGCGCGGTCGCGGCCGGGGTGCGGCGCCTCGAGGCGCTGACGGGCGAGGCCGCGCGCGCCTATCTGGCCGAGCAGGACGAGCGGGTGAAGACGCTGGCCGTCAGCCTCAAGGTGCAGCCGGGCGAGGTACTGTCCCGCATCGATGCGCTGCTCGACGAGCGGCGCAAGCTGGAGCGCGAACTGACCGAGGCCAAGAAGAAGCTGGCGCTCGGCGGTGGCGGCGGCAATGGCGGCGATGCCGTCCGCGAGATCGCCGGCGTCAAATTCCTCGGCAAGGTCGTGACCGGCGTCGAGCCGAAGGACCTCAAGGGCCTGGCCGACGAGGGAAAGAAGGGGCTCGGATCGGGCGTCGTCGCCTTCGTCGGCGTCTCCGCCGACGACAAGGCCAGCGCCGTCGTCGCCGTCACCGACGATCTCACCGGCCGCTTCAATGCCGTCGACCTCGTCCGCGTCGCCTCGGCCGCACTCGGCGGCAAGGGCGGCGGCGGACGGCCGGACATGGCGCAGGCCGGCGGCCCGGACGGCCAGCGCGCCGGCGAGGCCGTCGAGCAGGTCGCAGCCGCGCTCGCGGGCTGACAGTTTGTGAAAGGCGGCGGGCCTGCCATGTGCGGCTGTCGCCACGGGATCGGCCGGCAGGATGCTGTGGCCAGGTGGCCGTGCGGCGGAGGTCCGGTTTGCGGCCCTCCGGCCGGTGGTGCGGCACTGGACTGAACCGGGCAGTCGACGCGGGATTTCGACGGGCGGGCCGGGTCGGCGCCGGACGATTGAGGGCAGTGCATTCTGTATCGGATAGGCTTGAATGATTGCGTGGAATGTCAGTGAGGCGAAAATCGGCACTTTGTCGCAATGTGTTGCCGTTGCTCGCTATTTCGACCAGCACCCGGTCGATAAGGTGGTCGTTCCGGGTCGCGGTTTTCGCCGGATCTTCGATCCGCCGCTGTTCCGCCGGTCCGAGCCCCAGCCGCATCTGATCGTCTCCTGCGGCTTTCGGGCCGAGAAGCGGGTGATGAAGATCAAGGCCGCCTACGGGGGCAGACCGCTGGCCGTTCACCTCCAGAAGCCGAAGATCGAGGGTTACGACCTCGTGTTCGTCTCGCGCCACGGCTGGACGCCCGAGATGGAGGGGCGTCCGGGCTACCATCAGATGCTGGGCGTGCCGCATCGCTTTTCCGCCGAGTTCTGGGAGGCGCGCCGGCCGGCGGCGCGCGCCGTCCATGCGCCGGCCGGCGAGAAGGTCGCCGCCGTCTTCCTCGGCGGGCCGAACGGCGCCTATGACTATGACGACGCCGCGCACCGGCGGATCTCCGAGGCGGTCGGCGGGCTCGCCGAGCAGGGCTGGAAGGTCCTGATCTCCGTCTCGCGCCGCTCCAACGACGGCACCTTGCAGGCTTCATCGAGGCTGCGCTCGCAGAATGTGGTCGTGTGGGACCGGATCAGCGAGAACCCCTATCCCGACTATGTCGCGGCGGCGGACGCCTTCCTCATCGCCAAGGATTCCATCACCATGCCCTGCGAGGCGCTGTCGACCGGCCGGCCCGTCTATGCCCTCGATCTCACCGCCGTGCCCGGCGAGCGGCTCGACAAGTTCGAGTGGTACCACCGCGACCTGCAGGAAACCCTGCGGCTGACGCGCCCCTTCCGCGGCGAGCTTCTGCCCTATGCCTACGAGCCGCCGCGCGAGGCCGAACGGATCGCCGGCATCGTCAGGACCCGCCTCGCGGACTGACCACCGCGCGGGGCATCGGCTGGCGCCGTATCGAGCGCCTGACAGTCCACCTTGAGCCATCGGCAGAGCGCCGGCATCCGCAGCCGCCACGCGCCCCTGCTCGCATTTGCCTGTTGGGGCGCGCTCCGCCACTCATGGAGTGGCCGCGTGCCGGGCGTGGTTGCCGCGTCATGGCGGGTGTTGCCCCGTGACCGCCGAACCGCTCGATCGCGGGCACGCGCCGATCCTTCCGGGGCTGGCCGGCGAGGGCGGCGGGCAGGAGTGTCGTCCGGGCATCCCCTTATATTCATTTGCAAAGTCTTCAGTGTTCAGTGTTATTTTCCGGCCACCGAAGGGGTGTGATTCTTGCTCGACAACCTGATCAGCCTGCCGACCTTGATGGTCTGCACTTTCCTGTCGACGCTCGTCGTCGCCGTGTTCCTGGCCTTCCACTGGTTTGCCGGTCACAAGACCGTGGCCACGGGCTACTGGTGCGTGGCGATGTGGATCGGCTCGGCGGCGAGCGCGCTCCTCGGCCTGCGCGGCGTCGTTGCGCCTGAGGTTTCGATCGGCCTCGGCAATGCGCTGGCAGCACTCGGCTACAGCCTGACCTGGGCAGGTTTTCGCGCCTTCGACGGCGAGCGCGTTTCGCGGCTGGCGATTGCGGCCGGGCCGGCCGCCTGGGTCGCGGCCTACGCCTTCTCCGACCGGTTTGCCGCCGACATGAGCCTTCGGATCATCCTGATGTCGGTCATCGTCTCGGCCTATTCGCTGGCGATGGCGCGCGAACTCTTGCGCGGGCGCGAGCGGGAGGCCCTGCCGTCGCGGCGGGTGATCGCGCTGCTGCTTGCCACGCATGCGGTGTTCTATTCGGCGCGCATCCCGTTTGCCCTTCTGGCGCCCGTCTCCGACGGCGGCAGCCCGGCGGTCTCGTTCTGGTTTGCGGCGTTCGCGCTGGAGATCTTCGTGCATACGCTGGTCGTTGCGGTCGCCATCCTCGTCCTTCTCAAGGAACGCAGCGAATTCGTGTTCCGCCAGGCGGCGCGTTCCGATGCGCTGACCGGCGTGCTCAACAGGGGGGCGTTCATGGCGGAGGCGGCCGCCAGCCTTTCGCCCCGGCGCCCGGGCGGCGTGCTGATGCTGCTCGACCTCGACCACTTCAAGACGATCAACGACACCTACGGCCACCAGGCCGGGGACAAGGTGTTGTGCCGCTTTGCCGCGGCGGTCACCGCGCGGCTGGAGGAGGGGATGATCTTCGGCCGCTTCGGTGGCGAAGAGTTCGCATTGTTTGTGCCCGACCGGGACATCGACGAAGCCGTGGCCTTCGCCGACCGGCTGCGGGAGGATACGGCCGCGCTTTCGATCGGCCACTACGGCGCGCTGATTTCGGTGAGCGTGAGCATCGGGGTCGCTTCGGTGCTTTTGTGCGGCGGCGACCTCGACAGGCTGGTCGCGACCGCGGACAGCGCGCTCTACCGGGCCAAGGCGGATGGGCGAAACCGCGTCAGCGCGGCCGGGCCGGCCGAGAGCCTGCTGCAGGTGGCCGGGCTCATGCGCGACGCCGATGTCACGAACGTGTCGATCGCGCTGTAGTCTCCGCGAGAAGTCCGCGGTCCGATCCGGATCCGGCGATCTCAGCCTCCACGACAGCGCCCGACGCGGCAGCCTCCGCCCTATCGTCCGCCGACCCTTGCCGACGCCGCGTGGCCGTGCGCTGCAAGATGCTCCAGTCCCTCGATGACGCCGTCGGCGCAGGCGCGCTGGGCCTGATAGTGGCGTGGCTCGTCCTCCGCGAGGCGCCGCAATTCGTCCAGCGCATTGCCGACCACGATGCCGCGCACGGACGGCAGCGTGAACATGTCGCGGTCGTTGCCGGTATCGCCGGCGACGGCGACCTCGGCGAAGTCGATGGCGAGTTCGCGGCAAAGCCAGGCGAGGGCCGCACCCTTGTTTGCCGTGCGCGGCAGCACGTCGAGATCGCGGTCGCTCGAATAGACGAGACGCGCCTCGATGCCGGCCTCGGCCAGGCTTTCCTCCAGTTCGGCGATATGGTCGTCACCGGCGCCGTGCAGGTGCCAGCTCAGCTTGTGGGCATGCTGGAACGCCTCCTCCTGCAGGCGGATGCCGTCCACCTGACGCATCACGCGCATCAGTGCCTCGCGGTCGAAGGGCGCGCCCAAGGTCGCGCCGAAACGCGCACGCCGGTCGTCGTCCAGCCGGCCGCCGATCATCGTGCCGACGCCGCCGATGATGAAATCGGGTTCCGGCAGGTCCGAGACGGCGAGCAGCGCCTCGATGTCATCGACCAGGCGGCCGCTGTTGTAGACGAGGACCGGGCGGGTGGCGGGGTTGAGCGCCGCCCAATAGGCGCGAAAACGCTGCGTCGCCCGCCGGTCGCCGATCAGGGTCCCGTCCAGGTCGGAGGAGAGGAGGCGGATCACGGTCTCAGTCCCCGTCGTTCCACGGCTCGGCCCAGTCGTCGGCGTCGAGCGCCTGGCGCATCGGCCGGCCTTCCACCAGTGCGATGAGTTGCTGGGCGATGCCGGTCCAGGTGAACAGGCTGCGGGCCTTGTGGGCGCCCATGCGCGACAGGCGATTGTAGAGGCGCGGATGCTTCAGCGGCTTCATCATGGTGATGCCGAGGTCATACTTGTCGAACGGGTCGGCAAAGAGCGCGTGGCGGCCGTAGCTGACCGAGCGGAACAGGCCGCCATGGACGGTGATGATCGTCGGCGTGCCGCTCGCCATCGCCTCGATCGCCGTCATTCCGAACGGCTCATAGCGGCTGGACAGGACGAACAGGTCGGCGGCGCGGTAGTAGTCGGGAAGGTCTTCGTCGGAGACGAAGCCGGAGAAGTCGATCCGGTCCTTAAGCCCGCGCTCGCGCGCCAGCTGCTTGAGTTGGTCGAGGATGGCCGTCTCCTGCTCGTCGATCGTCTCGCCGCCGACGGCAAGGTGCAGGCGCGCCTCCGGTTCCCGCTCGGCCAGGACCGAGAAGCCCTCGATCAGGAGGTCGTAGCCCTTGTTGGTCGCAAGTCGCCCGAGCGCCAGCACGGTCTTGCCGCGGAAACCGAAGCGCTGGCGCGCCATCTCGCGCGAAGCCGAGGAGACGGGGAAGAAGCGGTTGTCGTCATAGCCCGGCGGGATCATGTGCACCCGTTCCGGCTTCAGCCCGTAGTCGTTGACCAGCATGTCGAGCTGGATCGGCGTCGTGGCGATGACGAGGTTGCAGCTGCGGTAGACGATCAGCTCGTGCTTGATGCGTTCGGAGAAGTTGAACTCGGTCTCGAAGGTGTCGGCCTTGTCCGGATAGTCGGTCTCCATCTGCCGTTTTTTCCACATGCCGAGCGAATGCGGCGTATGGATATGCGGCACCGACAGCGCCTCGGACAGGCGCTGGCCGGCAACGCCGGCATCCCAGTAGTGGCTGTTGATGAAGAAATATTCGAGCTTGTTCGCCCTGATGAAGCGGATCGCCGCCTCGCACCAGGCCATCAGGTGGGTGTGCAGGTATTCCTTGGGAATGAAGTCGCGGCCGCCGCAGGGGATGCGGACGACCCGGACGCGATCGTCGACCTCGTCGAACTGGGGCTGGTCCTCGAACTGGCGCGTGTATATGTCGACCAGAAAGCCGAGACGGCCAAGTTTTTTAGCCAGTTCCAGAACATAGACGACCTGGCCGCCTGTATCGGCCGCGCCAAGCGGAGGATTAGCTGCAACATAGCCGTGCGTCGAGACGAGGGCTATTCGTGGAAGGTTTTCAACATCAATCTTTTCAGTCATATCGGCTGACTAGGATAGGGCGGATGACCGAGGCTTCAACCCCGGGACATGCACTTTTCGGTGAGATCCCGCGCGCGGTTATACTGATCTCAGCTGTGCTCCGCCGTGCAACGGCTGTCTGCCGGCGCGGGTGGCGGGCCGCCGTGGCGCCCTCCGGTTCATGGTCTCCGGCCGGTACGGAATGCTGTCGCAAGGCGCCGTTTCGTGGTAAATTCCGTGCGGTCCGGCGGCACATCCCGGACGCTGCGTGAATACGCCCGGGCAGGGCCTGTATTCCTAAAGCTTCTCTCCATTTCGCATCTTCGGCATGCCCAAGAACATCTTTGCCTGCGCGAACCCAGGAGGAGGGTGAAACATGAGTGCCTTGCGCAATATCTGCATGGGACTGCTATCGTCCACATTTGCATTTGCCCTGAACGCGCCCGTTGCCGCTCAGGAACCGAAGCCCAACATCGTCGTCATCATGGGTGACGACGTCGGGTGGTTCAACATCGGCGCCTATCATCGCGGCATCATGTCCGGAAAGACGCCGAACCTCGACAGGCTGGCGTCGGAAGGGATGATGTTCACCGACTACTACGCCGAGGCGAGCTGCACGGCGGGCCGGGCGAGCTTCATCACCGGCGAGATACCCCTTCGGACCGGGCTGACGACCGTCGGCCAGGCCGGGGCGGACGTGGGCATGCCCGACAAGGCCGCCACCATCGCCGCGGCGCTGAAGGTGCAGGGATACGCGACGGGCCAGTTCGGCAAGAACCATCTCGGCGACCTGAACAAGTACCTGCCGACGCTGCATGGCTTCGACGAGTTCTTCGGCTATCTGTACCATCTGGACGCCATGTCCGATCCCTACTGGTACTCGTTCCCGAACGACCAGTCCTACCGGGACAAGGTCGGCCCGCGCAACCTGGTGCACAGCTTCGCGACGGACACCGACGATACCTCCGAGCAGCCGCGCTGGGGCAAGGTCGGCAAGCAGCGGATCGTCGACGAAGGGCCGCTGGCGCCCTATCCGGACATGTCGAACGTGCCGAACATGCACGACATCCTGCCCAAGGCGAAATACGACATGGGGACCTTCGACGAGGTGTTGGTGAAGGCCTCGTGTGACTTCATGGACAAGGCGAAGACGGATGGAAAGCCGTTCTTCGTCTGGCACAACACCACGCGCATGCACGTCTGGACCTTCCTGTCGCCGAAGTACCAGGCGCTGATGAACAGCGACACCAACTACGGCCTCGAGGAAGCAGGCATGGCGCAGCTCGATGACAGCGTCGGGGCGATCATGAAATGCGTCGACGATGCCGGGGAAGCCGGCAATACGATCGTGATCTTCACGACCGACAACGGCGCGGAGGTGTTCACCTGGCCCGACGGCGGGATGACCCCCTTCAAGGGCACCAAAGGCACCGTGATGGAGGGCGGCTTCCGCGCGCCCGCCATCATCCGCTGGCCGGGCAAGGTGCGGGCCGGTGCGGTGGAGAACGGCATCTTCTCCGCGCTCGACTGGTTTCCGACGCTCGTGGCGGCTGCCGGCAATCCCGACATCACCGATCAGCTGTTGAAGGGCGTGCAACTCGGCGACCGGACCTACAGGAACCATCTCGACGGATACAACCAGATGGACCTCCTGACCGGAAACGGCCCGTCCGCCCGGCATGAGTTCTTCTATTTCGGCGGGCCGGAACTCGGTGCCGTGCGGATCGACAACTTCAAGTTCCAGTTCTTCCAGCAGCCCCAGGGCTGGCCCGGACCGAAGGTGACGACCGACATGCCGACCATGGTCAACATCCGCCAGGACCCGTTCGAGCGAACCCCGTCAGTCGGCGGGCAGAGCCTCAATGACCTCGGCGGGGGATACATGAACGACTTCTTCGCCCGTGAATTCTGGCGGTTCGTCAGCGTCCAGCAGGAGGTCGCCAAGTTGGCGCTCACGGCGGTCGACTATCCGCCGATGCAGGACCCGGCCTCGTTCAACCTCGACGCCGTGAAGAAGCAGATCGACGCTGCGATCCGCAACAAGCCGGGCAACTGATGGACCGGAAGGCGGGCGGCTGCAAGGCCGCCCGCCGCGTTGTCGGAGCCTCCTGCGGGCGGGCGGTCAGCCGGCCTGCGGGGCCAGCTTCACCGAACCCGGCCGGTTGAGCAGCAGGACCGAGACGGCCGCGATCACGCACATCACCCCGGCGATCTGGAGCGCCGGCATGTAGGTGCCGAAGTCGCTGCGGAAATAACCGGCACCGAAGGCGGCGGTGGCCGCACCGAGCTGGTGGCCTGCGAAGACCCAACCGAAGACGAGGCCTGCCTTCTCGCGGCCGAAGTTTTCCGCCGCCAGCTTCACGGTCGGCGGCACCGTCGCAACCCAGTCCAGCCCGTAGAAGACGGCGAAGATCGACAATTCCACGAAGCTGAAGCCGGAGAAGGAGAGGTAGATCAGCGACAGGCCGCGCAGGCCGTAGAACCAGAACAGCAGGAAGCGGTTGTCGTAGCGGTCGGAAAGCCAGCCGGCGAAGATCGTGCCGAAGAAGTCGAAGATGCCGATGACGGCGAGCGTGCCTGCGGCCGTCACCGCCGCCATGCCGAAATCGCCGCAGATCGAGATCCAATGCGTCTGGATGAGGCCGTTGGTCGACAGGCCGCAGACGAAGAAGGTGCCGAACAGGACCCAGAAGACGGGGTTGCCGGAGACGCTCTTCAAGGTGACGAGCGGCGAGGCGAGGGTGGCGAGCAGCTTGTGGTCCTCTTTCGGCGGCTTGACGACCGCCGTCTCGCCATAGGCGGGCAGGCCGACATCGGCGGGGTGGTCGCGCATGAGGAGCAGGACGAGCACCATGGCGAGCGCGATGACGGCCACGGTGAGCGTCAGCGCCATGCGCCAGCCATAGGCTTCCGTCAGGGCGGCGAGCGCCGGCAGGAAGACGAGCTGGCCGGTGGCGTTGCTCGCCGTCATCAGCCCGACGACGAGACCGCGCCGCTTTGAGAACCAGCGGCTGGCGACGGTCGCGCCCAGTACCAGCGCGGTCATCCCCGTGCCGACGCCGATGACGACGCCCCACAGGAGTAGAAGCTGCCACACTTCGGTCATGACGAAGGACACGGCGATGCCACCCATGATGAGGCCGAGCGCGGTCGCGACGACCTGGCGGATGCCGAAATGGTTCATGAAGGCGGCCGCGAAGGGGCCGAGCAGGCCGAAGAGCACCAGCCGCACCGCCATGGCAGACGAAATGTCGGCGATGTCCCATCCGAATTCGTGGTGCAGCGGCTGGATCATCACACCGGCCGAGCCCATGGCGCCGGCGGTCGCCAGCATGGTCAGGAAGGTGGTCGCGGCGACCACCCATCCGTAGTGAAGGTTCCGTCCGGCCATCCATCTGGCGAGGCTTGTGGAGAGCATGTGCAAAGTCCCTTTCCTGATCGCCTCACGCGGGCGGAATTTACGGGTAGATGCCCGTTTTTGTGTGGGCATATACCCGTTTCTTGGCAAATAAGCTAAAGAGCTGCGAGCAGTTCCTGCAATTGCCTGGTCTTGTCCGGACCCAGACGGGCCTCGATATCGTCCTGCACCCCGTCCCAGAGCGGTGCGCCCTGCTGGAGGGTCGCCTGTCCCGTCTGGGTGACCACCAGCATTGCCTCGCGCTGATCCTTGCCGTGGCCGATCGCGATCAATCCCATGCGTTCCAGGACCTTGGCGTTGCGGCCGACCGTCGAGCGGTCGAGCTCGACCCGGGCGGCGAGATCCGTCAGCGACACCGGCGCCATGCGGTTGATGTTCCTCAGCAGGCTGAACTGGCCGATGTTCACGCCGAGCGGCGCCAGCGCCTCGTCGTAGTAGGACGAGACCTTGCGGGAGGCCTTGCGCAGCAGGATGCAGTGGCAGGTATCGTTCGGCATTTCTCGGGTATATACCCGCATGTCCGCCGGCGCAAGATGGAAGCGGATGATTTCCCGGACGGAAGACAGAAAGACCCGGCGCGAGGCCGGGTCCTTCGGAGGTTTCAATCGGTCTTGCCGGTCGCCCTGCCGATCAGGCGGCCATGGCCTTCTGCAGGTTCTCGTCGATCTTGTCGAGGAAGCCGGTGGTGGAGAGCCAGGGCTGGTCGGGACCGATCAGCAGCGCCAGATCCTTGGTCATGAAGCCGGCCTCGACGGTGTCGACGCAGACCTTTTCCAGCGTGGCTGCGAACTTCGCGAGCTCGGCATTGTTGTCGAGCTTGGCGCGGTGGGCGAGGCCGCGCGTCCAGGCGAAGATCGAGGCGATCGAGTTGGTCGAGGTTTCCTCGCCCTTCTGGTGCTGGCGGTAGTGGCGGGTGACGGTGCCGTGGGCGGCTTCGGCCTCGACCGTCTGGCCGTCCGGCGTCATCAGCACCGAGGTCATCAGGCCGAGCGAGCCGAAGCCCTGCGCGACGATGTCGGACTGGACGTCGCCGTCGTAGTTCTTGCAGGCCCAGACGTAGCCGCCGGACCACTTCAGCGCCGAGGCGACCATGTCGTCGATCAGGCGATGTTCGTACCAGATCTTCGCTTCCTTGAACTTGTCGGCGAATTCCTTGTCGAACACCTCCTGGAAGATGTCCTTGAAGCGGCCGTCATAGACCTTGAGGATGGTGTTCTTGGTCGACAGATACACCGGCACCTTGCGCTGCAGGCCGTAGTTGAACGAGGCGCGGGCGAATTCGGTGATAGAATCGTCGAGGTTGTACATGCCCATGGCGACGCCGGCGGACGGAGCGTCGAAGACGTCGTACTCGATCTCCTTGCCGTCCTCGCCGACGAACTTCATCGTCAGCTTGCCCTTGCCGGGGAACTTGAAGTCGGTCGCGCGGTACTGGTCGCCGAAGGCGTGGCGGCCGACGATGATCGGCTTGGTCCAGCCGGGAACGAGGCGGGGCACGTTCTTGCAGATGATCGGCTCGCGGAAGATGACGCCGCCGAGGATGTTGCGGATCGTGCCGTTCGGCGACTTCCACATCTTCTTCAGCTTGAATTCCTCGACGCGGCCTTCATCCGGGGTGATCGTCGCGCACTTGACGCCGACGCCGTACTTCTTGATCGCGTTGGCGGCATCGACCGTCACCTGGTCTTCGGTGGCGTCCCGGTTCTCGACGCTGAGGTCGTAGTATTTCAGGTCGACGTCGAGGTAGGGGTGGATCAGCTTGTCCTTGATGAACTGCCAGATGATGCGGGTCATCTCGTCGCCGTCGAGTTCGACGACCGGATTTGCGACCTTGATCTTTGCCATGGAATGCCTCGCTGCCTGATGAGGGCGGATTGCCCCGTTTCGTGAAGGTTGGATCGTGAGCGCCTATAGCATTGCGGGGCTGGAAGGCAAAGCCGAGCCGGCGCCAGCGGGCATAATTTTCGCTTTCCTGCCGCGCCGGAATGTGGAAGCTGCCCCTGCACCGCCGGGGCGTGATTCGCGTCGCCAGAATTTGTCCCCATTGCCGGTGTTGTCTCACGCCGATGTGATTCCCTGTTACCGGCCGTCCGGCCTCCAGATCCGACCTGCTCGGGAGATTTTCATGATACGCCTGTGCCTTGCCGCCACCCTTGTCGTCCTGCCGTCGTTCGCGCTTGCCGCCGACGCCACCGCGCCCGTTCGCGAGATCATGGAGACGGTGACGAAGAACTGGGCCGACGTGGCCGACGACAACAACGATCCGCCGCCCTATGTCGACTATTTCAACGACGAGTTCCTGCAGCGGCTCTACAGCAAGGACTTCGTCGGCAAGTACCGCGAGGCCGCGAAATATCCGGCCTATGAGGATGGCGACTCGCCCTTCGACTACGACGTGATCGCCATGGGCCAGGACGGCTGCTCGCTGAAGGACCTCAAGATCGAGGCGCAGCCGCCGGTGGGCGGCGTGACGATGGTCAGGACCACCTTCGACAACACCCATTGCTTCGGCGAGCGCGAGCCGGACTGGAAGCCGGCGGAGGTCGACTTCAACGTGGTCGAGGAGGACGGCAAGGCGGTGATCGACGACATCCTGCGTCCGCAGGATGGGGACCCCGGCTCGCTGAAGACGGAAATGCAGGCGATCGCCAAAGAGGGCGCCAACCCGACGCCGGACGATGGCGAGATGCAGGAAGAGGTCTCTCCCGAATAGGGCTTCCTTTCCTTTTCGTGCGGGATGTGGCAGGGACCCGTCCTGTGGCGGCAGGCCCGGGCTGCAACAGGCCCGCCCGGTCGCTGCCGGAGAGAAAGGCGGCGGTCTGAAGCGATGGCGGGAACGAACAGTGAGCGGGAACTGATAGCGGAGGGGCCGGCGATCATCCTGGTCCATCCGCAGCTTGGCGAGAACATCGGCATGGTCGCGCGCGCCATGGCCAATTTCGGGCTGGCCGAACTGCGCCTCGTCAACCCGCGCGACGGCTGGCCGAGCGAGAAGGCGATCTCGGCTGCGAGCAAGGCCGATCACGTGATCGCCGCGACCAAGGTGTATTCGTCGCTGGAGGCGGCGGTCGCCGACCTCAACTTCGTCTATGCCACGACCGCCCGCGACCGCTACGGCTACAAGGAGGTGCGCTCGCCCGTGGTGGCGGCCGAAACGCTGCGCACGCGCTTCCGGGCCGGCGAGGCGACCGGCATCCTGTTCGGGCGCGAGCGCACGGGGCTGACCAATGAGGAGATCGCGCTCGCCGACGAACTCGTGACCTTTCCCGTCAATCCCGCCTTCGCCTCGCTGAACCTCGCCCAGGCGGTCCTGTTGATGAGCTACGAGTGGATGAAGACGGGCACCGGCTCGCTGGAGGAGACCGCCTTTTCCGCTCTGCCGCAGCGCCCGGCCAAGAAGGGCGAGTTGCAGGGCCTGTTCGATCATGCGGAGGAGGCGCTCGATGCGCGCGGCTACTTCCGCCCCGCCGCCAAAAAGCCGAAATTGATCGAAAACCTGCGCTCGGCGCTGACGCGTCCTTCCTTCACCGGCTCGGAAATCCAGGTCTTGCGCGGCATCATCTCCTGTCTCGACCGCTTCACCCGCGAGGCCCCCAGGGGCGTGGCGGCGCCCAACCGCACCCGCAACAGAAGGCCGAAGACCGAGCGTGACGACGAATAGCGCCAGGCCAATCCTCATGTTCGACAGCGGCATCGGCGGGCTGACGGTGCTGCGGGAAGCGCGCGTGATGATGCCGGAGCGGCATTTCACCTATGTCGCCGACGATGCGGGCTTTCCCTATGGCGGCTGGGAGGAGGGGGCGCTGAAGGCGCGGATCGTGGCGCTGTTCGACCGGCTGCTTGTCGAGCACGACCCCGAGATCTGCGTGATCGCCTGCAACACCGCCTTTACGCTGGTCGGCGCAGACCTGCGCGCCGCCTTCCCGAAGATGGCCTTCGTCGGGACCGTGCCGGCGATCAAGCCGGCGGCGGAGCGCACGCGCTCGGGACTGGTTTCGGTGCTGGCGACGCCGGGCACGGTGAAGCGGGCTTATACGCGCGACCTGATCCAGTCGTTCGCCAGCCAGTGCCACGTGCGGCTGGTCGGGTCGGAAAACCTCGCGCGCATGGCGGAAGCCTATATCCGCGGCGAGACGCTTGCCGACGACGAGGTGCGGGCGGAGATCGCCCAGTGCTTCCTGGAGCAGGACGGCAGGAAGACCGACATCGTCGTGCTCGCCTGCACGCACTACCCCTTCATGGCCAACCTGTTCCGCAGGCTTGCGCCCTGGCCAGTCGACTGGCTGGACCCGGCGGAGGCGATCGCGCGCCAGGCCCGGCGGCTCGTACCGGCGCTCGAGGGCGTGGCACCGGACGGAATTGCGGCAGGCGAGGACGTCGCCGTCTTCACCTCCGGCAAGCCCGATTTCGCCACGCGCCGGCTGATGCAGGGCTTCGGCCTCCGGGTATAGCGCGCCCGGGCGGCGGCTCGGGCCGCGTGAGCGCACAATTGCCCTTTCCATTCAGTATTACTGACGGTTCTTTTTGGCGTATTCCGTAGTCACTTCGGGTGCCCCGCGGATTTTCACGTAATTCCTTGTGATGCCATCTTTGTTTTCGTTCCAGAAAACGAGAGTCCTTCAATATTGATGGTCTATAGGCGATCTATTATATTTCGTCAAATCTATATCATCTGCGACATTGGGGCTCGTCATGTTCAATTTGACTGAGGCGTCGATCGAATTGATGTGGAAGCGGTGCAACTATCCCATTCCTTCCGGTGGAATGGCCTTCTTCGGTCTCCGCGGCTGCCTGCCCGTCAACTATAACGGAACCGATTTCGCCGGCAGCCACGAAATGAACCTTCACGACGTAGACTACACGCACATGCGCTGCACGCTCGGCCAGTGGAAGCCGGGCCACGGCTTTGCCGTGTTTCCGGCGAGTACGGTGCCCGAAGGGTCTTACGTCAGAAGCCGAATTCCGCATGGCGGTTACGGGGCCAATCAGCTGATGCTGGGCTGCTACACCTACCGGAAGGGCATCCACAAGCCCGGCAAGCCCACGGGGCATCGCGCCTTTCGCCAGCACGGGTTCTTCCCCGTGTGGCGCACGGCCGACGACGACGATTTCGATACGGCCGACTTCGTGGACATGCGCTCCGGCTTCATTGCCTGGGACAACCTCCATTGCGGCTGGAGCAACGGACCGGCGTCGCCGAGCTACGCCAGCGTCGGCTGCCAGGTGGTGGCCGGCTTCCCGAAGTGCACCAGAAGAGGCGCGTCGAGCCGGGACGAAGGCCCCTGGAAGCAGTTCCTCGACAACGCCTACGCGGTGAACCAGGAGAATTTCCGCTATGCGCTGTTCAGCGGCTACGAGGCGCAGAGCATGGCCGTCGTCGGGAGCCAGCAGATGCGCCAGAGCCTTCGCTTCGGCTCGCACGGTGAAATCGTCCGCTCGATGCAGGCCAAGCTGAACGCGCTCGGATACGACGCCGGCGAGGTCAGCGGCGAATTCGGCTTCGACAGCCTCAACGCGCTGATGACGTTCCAGAAGCGGGTGCTCGGCACCGAGGATGCGGACGGCATCGTCGGACCGATGACGGCTGACGCGCTCGGCATCGATCTACCCTATCTGGACGGCGGCATGCCGGCGGTCGCGCTGTCCGGGGCAGTCGATGGCGACGAGGCGGTGGAGGACGACGATGACGATGATGACGTTGAAGCCGGGCCCCTTCGTCCGCGCCCGGATGCCGAGGATGACGAGGCGCCCCTGTCTTTCGAGATCTCCAAGGAGGTGGATGGCGGCAGGACCCGCTACTATGCCAAGGCCAATGGCACCAAGGTCTTCATCGGCCGGCAGGTCAGGTACGAGCGCAACATCGGCCTGACGAATATCTATGACCTGTCCATGACACCGGCCGGCGTCTACGACAACAACGACGCGGCGACCAGGCACGGCCAATGGGCACATTTCATCTGGCCGACGGCGATCGGCGAATCGAAGGCGCACTACGCCTGCATCAATACCTATGACCGCGCGCGCTTCACGATCGGCTTCTCGCAACTGGCGGCGCACACGCCCGACGAGAACCTGATCGTGCTGTACCGGCGGCTGCTGGCGCTGCCGGATGCCGGGCGCTACTTCCCGGACCTGACGCTGGTGAACGGCAAGGTGCACCAGAAGCTACCCTCCGGCGGCACCCGGGACCTGGAGGTCGTCACCGATCGCGAACTCAAGCACTTCATGGCCTATCTCAATCCGGACCTCTCCGCGATCGACAACGCCGAGGTCGTCAGTGCCGCCCGCGCTATCTTCGGCATGATGGAATCCGAGGAACACAGGGAACTGCAGATCGGCCTGACGATCGAGATCGCCAAGCGGAAGACGAAGCGGGCCGCGCAGAACGGCGTTCCCATCGTCGGCCGGAAGCTGCGCTATGCGATATGGGTCTTCGACGTCCTCCACCAGGGTCGGGCCGGTCGCGGCGCCTATCCGAAGCTCAAGGCGGCGATCGAATCGTCCAATCCGGAGAGAGCCCTGATGCAGTTCGGCATGACGGACCACGAGGACCGCATCCGTTCCGTCAAGGCCAGCATGGATCAGCTCCAGTCGGGCGGCATTCTCGACATCGACCGGGTGAAATACGGATCCGGCGAATTTGCTTGAGGGCAGGGAGGCGCCATCGTCTAGGCAGCTGTCGGATAATGGCGCAGCTTCCTGTGGGTAGGTGCAAATCCGACGTCCGCGCCGTGACGTTTTTGTGCTAGGTCTCGCCCTCATTTCCCGGCCCGCGCTGCCGGACGAATCGGTTGGGTTGGGCACGAGGGTCGCATGAAGGTCGGCATCGACATGGGAACGGCGCAGGGCGGCGCGCCGGCCACGCTCGATATCGAGGAACTGCTGGCCACCCGCCTTCTCGTCCAGGGCAATTCCGGATCGGGCAAGTCGCACCTGCTGCGGCGGCTCTTGGAACAGTCCGCGCCCTGGGTGCAGCAGTGCATCATCGATCCCGAAGGCGATTTCGTAACACTCGCCGACAAGTTCGGCCATGTCGTGGTCGAGGGCGAGCGCACGGATGCCGAACTCGTCGGCATCGCCACCCGCATCCGCCAGCACCGCGTCTCCTGCGTCCTGTCGCTCGAGGGGCTGGAGGTCGAGCAGCAGATGCGCACGGCCGGGATCTTCCTGAACGCGATGTTCGACGCCGACCGCGACTACTGGTATCCGGTGCTGGTCGTGGTCGACGAGGCGCAGATGTTTGCGCCGTCGGTCGCGGGCGACGTCGGCGAGGAGGCGCGCAAGCTCTCGCTCGGCGCGATGACCAACCTGATGTGCCGCGGCCGCAAGCGCGGACTTGCCGGCGTGATCGCCACGCAGCGGCTCGCAAAGCTCGCCAAGAACGTCGCTGCCGAAGCCTCCAACTTCCTGATGGGCCGCACCTTTCTCGACATCGACATGGCGCGCGCGGCCGATCTTCTCGGCATGGACCGCCGGCAGGCGGAGATGTTCCGCGACCTGAAGCGCGGCTCCTTCGTGGCGCTCGGGCCGGCGCTGTCGCGGCGGCCGCTGTCGGTGACGATCGGTACGGTCGAGACGTCGGCCCGCTCGACGAGCCCGAAACTGATGCCGCTGCCGGAGGCGCCGCAGGACGTCGAGGACCTGATCTTCACGCCGGATCCGGAGGAATTCACCCGGCCGCTCGTTCGCCGCGTCGCCCCGCAGCCGCGCCCGACCACCGACATCCTGGCCGAACTGTCGCGCGCACGGCCGGAGTCGCTGCCGGTGGAACCCGCCCGGCCGGCGGCTCCGGAAATGCCGGCGGAGGAGCGCGAGGCGCTGCTCGACCACGTGCTCTCAGAGATCCTCGACAATCCGGGTGCGGCCTTCCGGGCGGACGCGGAGCTGTTCCAGGATTTCCTCGTGCGCTGCCGGATCCGTCGCGTGCCCGGCGCGCCGCTGTCGCTGCCGGCCTTCCGTCGCAAGATGGCGGTGGCCCGCTCCGGCGTCGATGCGGGAACGGCGGCCACCGAGGTCTGGGCGACCGCGCTGGACCTTTCCCGCTCCGTCACGGAGGATCTGCAGGGCGTGTTCCTACTCGTGGCGCAATCGGCCGTCCGCGGCCTGCCGTGCCCGTCCGACGCGATGATCGCGCGCGCCTACGGCACGCATTCCGCCCGCCGGGCCCGGCGCCTGCTCGGCTATTTCGAGGAGCAGGGGCTGATCGTGGTGCACAGCGACGCGGCCGGGCTGCGGATCGTCGCGTTTCCGGACCTCGCCTGCGAGACGGCGCCCGGCGACGCAAACGGGCCGGACCTGACCGAGACGCTGCGGCCGGCTGCGGAATAGGGCGATTTCTGCGCGTTTGCGATTGACTTTGCCGGGCGATCCTCCTATTCACCCGCTCGACGCCGGGCAGAGATGTCCGGTGTTTCATTTGACATGTCCCGTGGTCTCTCCGGTCGCGTATCGTGAGAAACCTGTCAGAAGGCCGAAAACGGCATTCAGAGGAGGGCGTGTTTCCTTGATCCGGTCTGGCACGGACCGGTGTAACTGTTTGAAAGGAAATGCGATGAGCAAGCGCGCTGCATCGAAGTACAAGATCGACCGCCGTATGGGCGAAAACATCTGGGGCCGCCCGAAGTCCCCGGTCAACCGCCGCGAATACGGCCCCGGCCAGCACGGCCAGCGCCGCAAGTCCAAGCTTTCCGACTTCGGCGTGCAGCTGCGCGCCAAGCAGAAGCTGAAGGGCTACTACGGCGACCTGCGCGAGAAGCAGTTCCGCGCCACCTACGACGAAGCCAACCGCCGCAAGGGTGACACGGGCGAGAACCTGATCGGCCTGCTCGAGTCGCGTCTCGACGCGATCGTCTACCGCGCCAAGTTCGTTCCGACGGTCTTCGCCGCTCGCCAGTTCGTCAACCACGGCCACGTCAAGGTCAACGGCGTCCGCGTCAACATCGGTTCCTACCGCTGCAAGGCCGGCGACGTCATCGAAGTCCGCGAAAAGTCCAAGCAGCTCGTTTCGGTCCTGGAATCGGTCCAGCTCGCCGAGCGCGACGTTCCGGAATACATCGAAGTCGACCACAACAAGATGGTCGCGACTTTCGCACGCGTGCCCGGCCTGTCCGACGTTCCGTACCCGGTCGTCATGGAACCGAACCTGGTCGTCGAATTCTACTCGCGCTGATTTCCGCGCGAGCCTGACGATTGCGAGAGCCGCCCCGAAACGGGCGGCTTTTTCGTCTTTAGGACGTTATTGCCGGAGGATCGCCCATGCCTGACCTGCAGAGGATCGTGGCCGACATTCACCGCGAACTTTCGCCGCGCTTCGGCGAGGGGCGGCTGCCCGACTATATCCCGCAGCTGGCGCGGGTTTCGCCCGACCGGTTCGGTCTTGCCGTGGTGACCGTGGACGGCGCGGTGCATCTGGCCGGCGATGCGGACACGGCCTTTTCCATCCAGAGCATCTCCAAGGTCTTCACGCTGACGATCGCGCTCGGAAAGCATGGCGATGCGATCTGGAAGCGGGTCGGACGCGAGCCTTCCGGCTCGGCCTTCAATTCCATCGTGCAGCTCGAGCGGGAGGCGGGGATCCCGCGCAATCCCTTCATCAATGCCGGGGCAATCGCGATCAGCGACCTCCTGCTCGCCGGCCATCCGCCGAAGGAGGCGATCGGCGAGATCCTGCGCTTTGTGCGCTACCTCGCCGACGAGGAGGATATCGTCATCGACCACGAGGTCGCCCGCTCGGAAGCGGCGACGGGTTACAGGAATGCCGCGCTTGCCAACTTCATGCGCTCCTTCGACCGGCTGATCCATCCGGTCGATCACGTGCTCGGCGTCTATTTCCACCAGTGCGCGATCGCCATGAGCTGTCGGCAACTGGCAAGGGCCGGGCTCTACCTCGCCGCCGGCGGCACCAACCCGCTGACCGGTCATCGCGTCGTCTCGCCCCAGCGGGCGCGGCGCATCAATGCGCTGATGCTGACCTGCGGACACTATGACGGTTCCGGCGACTTCGCCTTCCATGTCGGCCTGCCGGGCAAGAGCGGGGTCGGCGGCGGCATCCTGGCGATCGCGCCCGGAAAGGCCTCGATCGCCGTGTGGTCGCCCGGCCTGAACGACGTCGGCAATTCCGCGCTTGGCACGGTCGCCCTGGAAATGCTGGCGGCCCGCACCGGCTGGTCGGTTTTTGGTGCTTGATTGTGCCGCCCGTTCGGGGCATTGCAACCTCGACGAATTGACCACGGAAGTTCCGATGACGCTTGCGCTCAAGACCGACGACGATGCCGAGGACGGCGGCCAGCGCCATCCGCTGTTCGCCGACGCACCGCAATCGGTCTCCTTCAACAAGCTGCGCAAGCGGCTCCTGCGCCAGGTCCGCCAGGCGATCGAAGACTTCTCCATGCTGAAGGGGCAGAAGCGCTGGCTGGTGGGCGTCTCGGGCGGCAAGGACAGCTACGGCCTGCTGGCGCTGCTGATGGACCTGAAATGGCGCGGCCTGCTGCCGGTGGAACTGATCGCCTGCAACCTCGATCAGGGGCAGCCGAATTTCCCGAAGCACATCCTGCCCGACTATCTGTCCTCGATCGGGGTCCGGCATCGCATCGAGTATCGCGACACCTATTCGGTGGTGAAGGAGAAGGTGCCGGAGGGGGCGACCTACTGCTCGCTATGCTCGAGGCTGCGGCGCGGCAACCTCTACCGCATCGCCCGCGAGGAGGGCTGCGAGGCGCTGGTGCTCGGCCATCACCGCGAGGATATCCTCGAGACCTTCTTCATGAACTTCTTCCATGGCGGTCGGCTCGCCTCGATGCCGGCGAAGCTCGTCAACGACGAGGGTGACCTGATGGTGCTGCGCCCGCTCGCCTATGCGGCCGAGGACGACCTTGCCAAGTTTGCCGCGGCGATGCGGTTTCCGATCATCCCGTGCGACCTGTGCGGCTCGCAGGACGGCCTGCAGCGCAATGCGATGAAGGCGATGCTCGCCGACATCGAGGCGCGCATGCCGGGCCGCAAGGACACGATGCTGCGGGCGCTGTCGCATGTGAACCCGTCGCACCTGCTCGATCCCGCGCTCTTCGATTTCTCCTCCCTCATGACGGTGCCTTCAGATGACGACCAACTTTGACATCAATGCCCTTGCCTTCCTCCTCAGCCAGGCGGCCGAGGTGGAGATCCGCCCGCGCTTCCGAGCGCTCGCCGATGGCGAGGTCCGCGTCAAGACCAGCGCGATCGACCTCGTGACCGAGGCCGACGAGGCGGCCGAGCGCTTCATCAAGGCGGGGATGGAGGCGATCCTGCCGGGTGCCCTGTTCGTCGGCGAAGAGAGTGTTGCGGCCGATCCGGCGCTGTTGCCGAAGCTCGCCGAGGCCGATCTCGCCGTGGTGGTCGATCCGATCGACGGGACCTTCAACTTCGCCGCCGGCGTGCCGCTCTTCGGCGTGATGGCATCAGTGATCGCCGGCGGCGAGACGATCGCCGGCGTCATCTACGATCCGATGGGCGACGACTTCGTGCTGGCGGAAAAGGGCGCCGGCGCCTGGCAGACGGGCGGGAACCGCCCCGCCGTCCGCCTCAAGGCTGCGGGCCCGGTTGCGCTGCAGGACATGACCGGCATGGCCTCCACCGGCTTCCTGTCGCCGGAAAAGCGCGCGGGCGTGATGGCGAACCTCGCCAAGGTCGCCTTCGCCTCGAACTACCGCTGCGCGGCGCACGAGTATCGCACGTTTGCCGCCGGCCACGTCCACTACCTGATGTACAACAAGCTGATGCCCTGGGACCATCTGGCCGGCACGTTGATCAGCCAGGAGGCCGGCGCCCATGCCGCCCGCTTCGACGGCTCGCCCTATCTGCCGCGCCACGTCGAGGGCGGCCTGCTGCTGGCACCCGACCGCGAGAGCTGGGAGATGATGCGCCGCGAGGTGTTCGTCGTCGACTGAGCGGCGGCGCCGAGAAGGACAAAAGGCCGGACGAGCGATCGTCCGGCCTTTTTCATGTCTGCCGCGGCCATGCGCCCGATGTCAGATCGCCGGATTGTGCGGCTGGAACAGCCTGCCGCGCTCGGCGATCAGCACGAAGACCAGGCCGATGATCGACAGGGCGAAGAAGCCGGAGACCAGCGGCACGGCGGTACCGTTGAAGGACTGGCCGATGATGCCGCCGATGACGGCGCCGCCGGCGGTGCCCATGAAGCCGAGCACGGAGGAGGCGGTGCCGGCGACGTGGCCGAGCGGCTCCATGGCGAGCGAGTTGAAGTTGGAGCCGATCCAGCCGAACTGGAACATCGACACCGCAAACAGCACGATGAAGGCCGCGAAGGGCAACTGGTGCTCCTGTGCGGCGAGCGTCAGCGCGAGCCAGAGGCCGTTGACCGTGAGAAAGCCCAGCAGCGCCCCATGGGACAGCCGGCGCATGCCGAAGCGGCCGACGAGGCGGGCGTTGACGAAGGACGACAGCGCCATGAAGGCGGCGACGCCGGCGAAGGCCACGGGAAACCAGACGCCGAGCCCGTAGACGCCGACATAGATCTGCTGGGCGGAATTGATGAAGCCGAACAGGGCGCCGAAGATGAAGGTGCTCGCCAGCGTGTAACAGAGCGCCACCCGGTTGGTCAGGACGATCTTGAACCCTTCCAGGATCGATGCAGGCGTGAACGGTCGGACGTCTTCCGGCGCCAGCGTCTCCGGCAGCCGCAGGTGCATCCAGGTGCCGACCACGGCTGCGACGATACCCATGAAGATGAAGATCAGGTGCCAGTCGCCGAACAGCATGACGACCTGACCGATGCCGGGCGCCAGCACCGGAATGACCATGAAGACCATCATGATCAGCGACATGATCTCGGCCATGGCGCGGCCGCCATAGATGTCGCGCACGATCGAGATCGTGATCACGCGCATGGCCGCCGAGCCGATGCCCTGGACGAAACGCAGCGCCAGAAGGGCAGCGAAGGAGGGCACGACGACGGCCGCGAGCGCGGAGACGATGTAGATGCCGAGGCCGACGAACATCGGTATGCGGCGGCCGAAGCGGTCGGAAACCGGACCGTAGAGGAGCTGGGCGCAGGCGAAGCCGATCAGATAGGCCGAGATGACGTACTGGCGGTGGTTCTCGTTGACGACGCCGAGGCTCGCGCCGATCTCCTGCAGGCCGGGCAGCATGATGTCGATGGCAAGCGCGTTCAGCGCCATCAGCATCGCCATGAGGCCGATGAACTCACCTTTGCCCATGCCGTTGAGGCGCCGGGACGCCTCGGTCGAAATAGCAGTCATGATGAAATTCCAAAAAATGAGAGAAGGCGCCGTGGGTAGCGGCGCCTTGTAACGGTTTGATGATGTAATGCGGCAGGAGCGTCAGGCAGCGCCCTTGACCGAAATTCCCTGTGCCTGCAGATGCGACTGCAATTCGCCGGACTGGAACATCTCGCGCACAATATCGCAACCGCCGACGAACTCGCCCTTGACGTAGAGCTGCGGAATGGTCGGCCAGCTGGAATAGTCCTTGATGCCCTGGCGCAGGTCGGCATCCGCCAGCACGTTGATGCCCTTGTAGTCGACGCCGACATAGTCGAGAATCTGCACGACCTGGCCGGAGAACCCACACTGCGGGAACTGCGGGGTGCCCTTCATGAAGAGCACGACGTCGTTGTTCTTGACCTCGTTGTCGATGAAATCGTTGATGCCACTCATAGTCCGGTTCCTTTCCCGTCCGGGTTCAAGGTCCGGACTGCGTTGCCCCTAGATAGCATGCACAGGGCGATTTTCCATCACCCTGCGCTGAATTGTTCCATCAATTGTGCTGATGGCCGGCTTCCGGGGCAAAGCACGTCGCGAACTTTCAGATTCGCTCCCGCGCTTTTTAGCCTTTGATCTTACGCATGTCGTCGTTGCAAAACCGCTGCACACTTTTGCGCGACATGCGTTAACCAGTGCGGCGCTGCCTGCTGCGGGAAGCGGCGGTCCGGCGGCGGCTGGTCTGCTTGCGGGCGGGCTTCTTCTTCAGCGCCGCCTCGATCATGTCGGCGATGAGACCGCCGGATTTTGCCTTCGTCGTGCGACGGCGCGTCCGCCGGGTGGTCTTCTTCACACCGGACTTCTTCAGCACTTCCTTCAGCGCGCTGTTGACGACACCGGAGACGAAATCCTCGACAAGGCTGGCCATCGAGGACGCCTCACTCCGGCGCTGACGTCTGCAGGGCGAGCGCGTGCAGGATGCCGCCCATGTTGCCTTTCAGCGCGTTGTAGACCATCTGGTGCTGCTGGACGCGGGTCTTGCCGCGGAAGGCCTCGGCGACGACCTCTGCGGCGTAGTGATCCCCATCGCCTGCCAGATCGCGGATCGTGACCTTGGCTCCGGGAATGCCGGCCTTGATCATGTCTTCGATTTCACCTGGTGCCATGGGCATATTGCGTGCTCCCTTTCTTGTTCTTTCGACTTCTATTCGGCGGCGGCTGCGGCGTTCGAGCTACCGTCCATGAAGTCAGGGAACCACGATTCATGGGTGTCGCGCAATTGTTCAATCGATACCCGCAGCAGATCGTCGATGACGAGGTCGGTGCCGCCGACCGTGCCGAGCCGCCGGAACGGCACGCCGGCTCCTTCCGCATTGGCGCAGAGGAAGTTCGCCATATCGGCCGGCATGGCGACGACGTAGCGGGCCTGGTCCTCGCCAAAGAGCTGCGCGTGAACAGGCGCATTACTTTCCTTCAGGCTGATCTGCATGCCCTTGCCCGAAGCCATCGCCATCTCGGCAAGTGCGACCGCCAGGCCGCCGGAGGAGATGTCGTGGCAGGCGGAGAACTGGCCGTTGCGGATCGCCGAGCGGACGAAGTCGCCGTTGCGGCGCTCGACCACGAGATCGACTTCCGGCGCCGGGCCATCGACGATGCCGAGCACGTCGCGCAGATAGACCGACTGGCCGAGATGGCTGCCATCGGTGCCGATCAGCACGATCTGGTCGCCTTCGCCGGCGCCGCCGATCCGGGCCATGGCCGACCAGTCGGGCAGGAGGCCGACGCCGGCGATCGTCGGTGTCGGCAGGATCGCGACACCGTTGGTCTCGTTATAGAGCGAGACGTTGCCGGAGACGATCGGGAAGTCGAGCGCGCGGCAGGCCTCGCCGATGCCCTGGATGGCCTTGACGAACTGGCCCATCGTGTCCGGCTTTTCCGGATTGCCGAAATTGAGGTTGTCTGTCGCCGCCAGCGGCTCGGCGCCGGTCGCGGTGATGTTGCGCCAGCATTCGGCGACCGCCTGCTTGCCGCCCTCGAACGGATCGGCCTCGACATAGCGCGGGGTGACGTCGGAGGAGAAGGCCAGCGCCTTGGTCGGATGGCCCTCGACGCGGACGACGCCGGCGTCGCCGCCGGGGATCTGCAGCGAGTTGCCCTGGATCAGCGTGTCGTATTGTTCGTAGACCCAGCGGCGGCTCGACTGGTTCGGCGAACCGACGAGCTTCAGCAGCGCTAGGCCGTAGTCATTGGGCTCGGCGACGAGCGAAGCGGGCAGGGGGGCCGGCGTACCGGGCTCGCGCCAGGGGCGGTCGTATTCGGGGGCTTCGTCGCCCAGTTCCTTGATCGGCAGGTTTGCGACTTCCTCGCCCTGGTGCAGGATGCGGAAGCGCAGGTCGTCGGTGGTGTAGCCGACGATCGCAAAATCGAGGCCCCACTTGACGAAGATCGCCTTGGCTTCCTCTTCCTTCTCCGGCTTCAGCACCATGAGCATGCGCTCCTGGCTTTCCGACAGCATCATCTCGTAGGCGGTCATGCGGTCCTCGCGGACCGGCACCAGGTCGAGGTTGAGCTCGATGCCGAGGTCGCCCTTGGCGCCCATCTCGACAGCGGAGCAGGTCAGGCCGGCCGCACCCATGTCCTGGATGGCGATGACCGCGCCGGTCTGCATCAGTTCCAGGCAGGCCTCCAGCAGGCACTTCTCGGTGAAGGGATCGCCGACCTGCACCGTCGGGCGCTTCTCCTCGATGGATTCGTCGAACTCGGCAGAGGCCATCGTGGCGCCGCCGACGCCGTCGCGGCCGGTCTTGGCGCCGAGGTAGACGACCGGGAGGCCGACGCCCTTGGCCTCGGAAAGGAAGATGCCGTCGCTCTTGGCAAGGCCGGCGGCGAAGGCGTTGACGAGGATGTTGCCGTTGTAGCGCGGGTCGAACTCGACTTCGCCGCCGACGGTCGGCACGCCGAAGGAATTGCCGTAGCCGCCGACGCCGGCAACGACGCCGGAGACGAGGTGGCGGGTCTTGGGATGATCGGGCGCACCGAAGCGGAGCGCGTTCATGGCGGCGATCGGACGCGCGCCCATGGTGAAGACATCGCGCAGGATGCCGCCGACGCCGGTCGCAGCCCCCTGATAGGGCTCGATGTAGGAGGGGTGGTTGTGGCTCTCCATCTTGAAGACCACGACGTCGCCGTCATCGATGTCGACCACGCCGGCATTCTCGCCCGGACCCTGGATGACGCGCGGGCCCTTGGTCGGCAGCGTGCGCAGCCACTTCTTGGACGACTTGTAGGAGCAGTGCTCGTTCCACATGGCCGAGAAGATGCCGAGTTCGGTGAACGTCGGTTCACGGCCGATCAGCGACAGGATGCGCTCATATTCATCCGGCTTCAGCCCGTGGGCGGCAATGAGCTCCGGGGTGATCGGGCGGCTGTTGGAGATGGTCATCGTCTCTCGTCTTGTCCGTGAGGTGAGGGCTTTGCGGTCTCTTTAGCGCAAGCGGCAGCACGGCGCGACAGGAAAATGCCCGCTTCAACAAGGTGACGGGACCGGAAAGGTCAGAGGATCTCGTCCAGCCTTTCGACCGGGCGGCAGAGACGGGCGCCCTTGTCCGAGATCACGATGGGCCGCTCGATCAGGATCGGGTTGGCCAGCATGGCGTCCATGATCTCGCGATCGGAACGATGCGGGTCGAGCAGGCCGAGTTCGCGGGCCAACGGCTCCTTCGTCCGCAGGATGTCGCGCGGTTCGGCTTCCATCGCCACCAGGATGCCGAGCAGTTCCTCCCGCGTCGGCGGATGCTTCAGATATTCGACGATCTCCGGCTCATGGCCGGCGCCGCGGATCCGCGCCAGGACGTTGCGGGAGGTCGAGCAGCGGGGATTGTGGAGGATCTGTATGGTCATGGTGGCGGTCAACGGGATCGCGTCGGGAAGGCTCCCGGCACCGGCGATCGTTTTGGAGGGGCGGTGGGCGGATCTGGAGGCGAGGGCGGCGGATCAACTGCAGCCGGTGCCGCCGGCCGCCCAGCGTTTGACGTCGGTGGCGACGCGGCCGGACACCGGCTCGTCCATCAGCGGGCCGAAGGCGCTGAGCTTTGCCGGATGACCCTCCGCCTGCACGACGAGGAGCGGGCGGGATTCGGGCGAGCGGCGCGGGACGATGAGGATGCGCGGCTTGCCGGAGAAGGAGTTCAGTTCCGGCGCCAGGCGATAGGCCTTGAAGGCGGCGTCGTTCGACTTGAACCAGCAGGAATTGGCGCCGAGCGCGATCCGCTCCATCGTCGGCAGGGCGGCCGTGCTCGCCGCCGGTGTGGACGGGGCCGACTGGCAGGCGACGACGAGGACGGAGACGGCCATGACAGCAACCGCGTTGAGAGCCGTAGAAAAGGCAAAGGGGCGCATGAAGGGACTTTCAGACGGGACGGCGCCCTTGATGGAGGCTTGCGGTCAGGCGGCAATGACGTCGAGGGCGGAGGCGAACAGGCCGCGGCCGTCGGAGCCGCCATGCGCGGACTCGATCAGGTTTTCCGGGTGCGGCATCATGCCGAGAACGTTACCCTTCTCGTTGATCACGCCGGCGATGTCGTTCATCGAGCCGTTCGGATTGGTACCCTCGGCATAGCGGAACACGACCTGGCCGTTGCCCTCGATCTTCGCCATCGTGTCGGCGTCGGCGAAATAGTTGCCGTCGTGGTGGGCGACCGGGCAGCGCAGGATCTGGCCTTTGGCGTAGGCGCTGGTGAAGGCTGTTTCCGCGTTTGCGACTTCCAGCCTGATCTCCCGGCAGACAAATTTCAGCGAGGCATTGCGCATCAGCGCGCCGGGCAGCATGCCGGCCTCGAGCAGGATCTGAAAGCCGTTGCAGACGCCGAGAACCTTCACGCCGGCATCTGCCTTCGCCTTGATCGCCTGCATCACCGGCATGCGGGCCGCGATCGCGCCGCAGCGCAGGTAGTCGCCGTAGGAGAAGCCGCCGGGGATGACGATCAGGTCGACGCCGGCCGGAATCTCGGTTTCTGTCTGCCAGACGGTCACGGGCGGCTTGCCGCCGATCTTGGTGAGCGCCGCGATCATATCGCGGTCACGGTTCAGGCCTGGGAGCTGGACGACGGCTGACTTCATGGGTGTGGCTCAAACTTTGCCTGGGCCTCGGCAAGCTCGCGCAATTCGAGGCGGTTTTCGATACGGTCGAGGCGATCCTCGATATGAGCGACGGAGCCGCGGAGGTTGTTCACGTCGCCCTGCAGCGTGTGCATCTGGTTTCGTAGCGACAGATTATCCTGGCGCAGGTCGCGTTGGCCATCCTTGAGCGTCCCGATGTCCGCCTGAATGCGTTTCAGCATTTCGTAGATGAGGCTGCCGTCGATATCTGCCATTCCCGCGCTCCTTCAACCATCAGGCGAGAGCGATAGTATAGTTCTCGATTACCGTGTTGGCCAGAAGCTTCTCGCACATGTCTTTCAGCTCGGCTTCGGCCTTCGCCTTGTCCGCGGTCTGCAGTTCCAGGTCGAAGACCTTGCCCTGGCGGACGTGGCCGACGCCGTCGAAGCCGAGGCTGCCGAGGGCGCCTTCGATCGCTTTGCCCTGCGGGTCGAGGACGCCGTTCTTCAGCGTGACCGTTACGCGTGCCTTGATCATGTGTTCCTCTTCAAACGCGTCCATGTGCGGCCCTGCCGGGCCGGCGGGAGATCCCGCCAATACTACTTGACCAGAACGGGACCCGTGCCGCGGATCGGCTCGTTCTCGTTGATGATGCCGAGGCGCCTTGCCACTTCCTGGTAGGCTTCCAGCAGTCCGCCCATGTCGCGGCGGAAGCGGTCCTTGTCCATCTTTTCCTGGGTGTTGACGTCCCAGAGGCGGCAGCTGTCCGGCGAGATCTCGTCGGCGATGATGATGCGCATCATGTCGCCCTCGTAGAGCCGGCCGCATTCGATCTTGAAATCGACGAGCTGGATGCCGACGCCGAGGAAGAGGCCGGAGAGGAAGTCGTTGACGCGGATGGCGAGCGCCATGATGTCGTCGAGTTCCTGGGGGCTGGCCCAGCCGAAGGCGGTGATGTGCTCCTCGGAGACCAGCGGGTCCTCGAGGTTGTCGGCCTTGAAGTAGAACTCGATGATCGAGCGCGGCAGCACGGTGCCTTCCTCGATGCCGAGGCGCTTGGACAGCGAACCGGCGGCGACGTTGCGCACCACCACCTCGAGTGGGATGATCTCGACTTCCTTGATCAGCTGCTCGCGCATGTTCAGGCGGCGGATGAAGTGGGTCGGGATGCCCATCTTGTTCAGATGGGTGAACAGGTATTCGGAGATGCGGTTGTTCAGCACGCCCTTGCCGTCGATGACGTCATGCTTCTTCTTGTTGAAGGCGGTGGCGTCGTCCTTGAAGAACTGGATCAGCGTGCCCGGCTCAGGACCCTCGTAGAGAATCTTGGCCTTGCCCTCGTAAATACGGCGGCGACGGTTCATGGATTTTTCTCTGTAGTTGGCGCTCTTGGGTAGCGCAGTATCAATTCTTTCCGGCGTCCATAAACGAATTGTACCGGTTTCACAATCGGCCAGTCGTCCGATCCCCTTATTTCCGGGCCTTGGCATTCCGCAAGCCATGCCTCAAACTTCACGTTGCACTTTCGACACGCTTTTGATTTATGGGTCGGCAGTCCCTCAGGGAACAGATTCAAATATACGGGAGTCGAGACATGACCGCCATGCAGGATCGCGAAAAGGCCTTCGAAGCCAAGTTCGCCAAGGACGAAGAGCTTCGCTTCAAGGCGGAGGCGCGGCGCAACAAGCTCCTGGGGCTCTGGGCGGGCGAACTGCTCGGCAAGAGCGACCTCGAAGCCTATGCGAAGGAGGTCGTGGCGGCCGATTTCGAGGAAGCGGGCCATGAGGACGTGGTGCGCAAGGTCAAGGCGGATTTCGACGCCGCCGGCGTCGCCAAAAGCGAAGACGATATCCGCAGCCAGATGATCGAGCTTCTCGGCGTTGCGATCGAGCAGGTCCAGAACAACTGAGATCCTGTCCTGCGGTCGCCCATGTCGGCGGTCGGTGGAACCCAATAAAGAGAAAGGCGCGGCCCCGGCCGCGCCTTTCTTCGTATCGAGACGGGCTCAGGCTTCTCCGAACACCCGCCTGAAGATCGTGTCCACGTGCTTGGTGTGGTAGCCCAGATCGAACTTCTCACGGATCTGCTCTTCCGAAAGGGCCGCGCGCACGTCCTTGTCGGCGAGCAGTTCTTCCAGGAAGTCCTTGCCTTCCTCCCAGACCTTCATGGCGTTTCGCTGGACGAGACGGTAGCTGTCCTCGCGGGAAACACCTGCCTGCGTCAGCGCCAGCAGCACGCGCTGCGAATGCACCAGCCCGCGGAACTTGTTGAGGTTCTTCTCCATGTTCTCAGGGTAGACGACGAGCTTCTCGACGACGCCGGCAAGCCGGTTCAGTGCGAAGTCGAGGTTCACCGTCGTGTCGGGGCCGATGGCGCGCTCGACGCTGGAATGGCTGATGTCGCGCTCGTGCCAGAGGGCCACGTTCTCCATGGCCGGGACGACCGACATGCGCACGAGGCGGGCGAGGCCTGTCAGGTTTTCCGTCAGCACCGGGTTACGCTTGTGCGGCATGGCCGAGGAGCCCTTCTGGCCGGGGGAGAAGAACTCCTCGGCCTCCAGTACCTCGGTGCGCTGCATGTGGCGGATCTCGATCGCGACGTTCTCGATCGAAGAGGCGATGACGCCGAGCGTGGCGAAGAACATGGCGTGGCGGTCGCGCGGGATGACCTGCGTGGAGACCGGCTCGGGTACGAGGCCGAGGGCGGCGCAGACGTGCTCTTCGACCCGCGGGTCGATGTTGGCGAAAGTGCCGACGGCGCCCGAAATCGCGCCGGTGGCGATTTCCGCGCGCGCTGCGACGAGGCGGGCGCGGTTGCGGTCCATCTCGGCGTAGAAGCGGGCGAGCGTGAGGCCCATCGTCGTCGGCTCGGCATGGATGCCGTGGCTGCGGCCGATACGGACCGTGTCCTTGTGCTCGAAGGCGCGCGTCTTCAGCGCGGCCAGCACGCGGTCGAGGCCGGCAAGCAGGATGTCGGATGCACGGACGAGCTGGATGTTGAACGTCGTGTCGAGCACGTCCGACGAGGTCATGCCCTGGTGGACGAAGCGGGCGTCGGGGCCGACGATCTCGGCGAGGTGAGTCAGAAACGCGATGACGTCGTGCTTGGTGACTGCCTCGATCTCGTCGATGCGGGCAACGTCGAAGACGGCCTTGCCGCCCTTGTCCCAGATCGTCTTCGCTGCTTCCTTCGGGATGACGCCGAGTTCGGCCAGCGCGTCGCAGGCGTGCGCCTCGATCTCGAACCAGATGCGGAACTTGGTTTCGGGCGACCAGATGGCGACCATGTCCGGACGGGAATAGCGAGGGATCATCGGCTTCGATCTTTCTTTCAAGGGGGCGTTGGCGCCCCTCTATCAAGAAAGGCTTGAAAGCTCAACGCATGGCTTTCGCGAGCCACAGGCTGACGGCTGCAAGCACGGGTAGTCCGACCGGGAGGTAGAGCCCGAGGCCCAGGACGGCGAACTGGTAGACTGCCGAGGCAAACGTGCCGAAGACCTGGCGCAGGCCGGTCTTCGTCAGCAACGGCTGGTGCCACTGCGAATAGAACAGCCGGTAGTCCATGGCGAACAGAAAGGCCGTCATCGCGACCGTGCCTGTGGCCAAAAGAACAAGGCAGGCGGCGAAGCGGGTTTCGATGCCGGCGCTGCGGGCGACGAGACGGGCGGCGAAGACGACGAACGGCCAGGCGAGCATCCCGCCGGCAAGGTAGAGCACCAGCAACTGGGCGAGATGGTCGGTCTCAAGCCGGTTGCGAAAATAGAGGGATACGACAGCCGAGGCAGCCATCAGCGTGCCCCAGACGAGGGAACCGGCCCCGAGTGCCACGGGCGACGGAAGCAGCGGCACCGAATGCGCCGCACCTCGGGGCTGCAGGCGCCGGCGTCCGACCATCGTCAAGGTTTCAGCGGTACGGCGAGCCATCGCCCGTCGAGGCCCTCGAAGCCGAAACGGAGGACCATGACGAGCGCCATGTGGATCGGCTGTTGCGGCGCGTCGTAGGTGACGACGCCGGCGATGCGGTAGCCGGTCGGGCAGCCGCGGCTTTGCGGCGTCCGCTCCTCCGAATGGACGACCTCGTCGGCCGGCTGGCCGGATTTTTCCGTGAATGCGAGCGTGAAGCCGACGCCCTTTTCGACTAGGCCCTCGCAGGATGCAGGCACCGGTGCGGGCGTTTCGGTCAATCGCAGCGTATAGGGCTGGCCGACCCTCGGTTCCGCCGGAAACGCATAGTAGCGCAGCGTATCGGCGGCCGGGCCGACTTCGCTATAGGGATTGAGCGCGACAAGCTGGCCCGGATTCTCGTTGAGGCTGTAGTGGGCGATCGCCGGGCTTGCCTTGGCGGCCGCCTCGGCGCGCACCCTGCGCAGGCTGGAATCGTTTTCCGGCGCCTGCACGCGAATGGGCGAGCCGGGGAGGTACTCGTCCTTGGTCGTGTCGATGAAAAAGATGTTGGCATAGGCGGAGCCCGATCCGTCCTGGATGCCGAATTCCTCGAAGGCGAAGATCTTGCCGTCGCGGGAAAAGCCGATCGGGCGCACCTGCGCGAAATCGCCGGCCGATGCCGCAAACGGCGCAAGCCATGCGCCGATCATCATCGCAGCGACGATTTTGCCGGTTTTCGTCAATCGCGTGCCCCTTCCGCGTTCGCGCGCAGAGTTTCAATCGTTTTGCGATAGGCGTCAACATGGCCGCCACCGAAGATGGCGGATCCGGCAACGAAGACGTTGGCGCCGGCAGAGGCCGGGAGCGCGATCGTGTCGAGCGCGATGCCGCCGTCGACCTGCAGTTCGATCGGCCGATCGCCGATCATCCGGCGCACGCGCCTGATCTTCTCTTCCATCGCCGGAATGAATTTCTGGCCGCCGAAACCGGGATTGACTGTCATGACAAGGATCAGGTCGAGCTTGTCGAGCAGATACTCCAGCACCGCTTCCGGGGTCGCCGGATTGATCGAGACGCCGGCCTTCTTGCCGAGCGCCTTGATCGCCTGGATGGAGCGGTCGAGATGCGGACCGGCCTCGGCATGGACCGTGATGCCGTCGCAGCCGGCCTTGGCGAAGGCCTCGAGGTAGGGATCGGCGGGTGCGATCATCAGATGGCAGTCGAAAAAGGCTTCGGTATGCGGACGCAGCGCCTTGATGACGTCGGGACCGAAGGAGATGTTGGGTACGAAATGCCCGTCCATGATGTCGAGATGGACCCAGTCGGCGCCGGCAGCGACGACGTCGCGCACCTCCTGGCCGAGCTTGGCATAGTCGGAGGCGAGAATGGAGGGGGCGATCCGGATGGGGCGGGTCATGTCGGGCTCCGAGGCATGTTGTTCTGCCGTGCCCATAGCATTGCCGACGGTATCGGACAACGACGGATCGCGCGGGGCACGGGCGGCGGGAGGCCTCCCGGGCCGGCGGGTCAGCGTGGCCGCCCGTCGCTTCCGTCGCGCCAGCAGGCCACGAGGTCGCCCGGCTCGGGCGTGGCGTCGTGGACGCCGCGGGCAATGGCGCGGGCCATCGTCGAGGCGGCTGCGGCGCACAGTTCGATGAAGCCTTCCAGCGCCACCGTCCGGCCGCTCGTCCCGGTCGCGATCGCAAAGACCAGGTCGCCGTCGAGTGCGGTGTGCGACGGCCATAGCGCCCGGCTGAAGCCGTCATGCGCGGATATGGCGAGCCGCTTGGCCTCCGCCTTGGTCAGGACGGCGTCCGTGGCGATCACGGCGATCGTCGTGTTGGTCGGCGCATCCGTCGCGGCCCCGAGCTTGGTCCGCGGTTGCCGCGCCTCGGCGGGGATCGTCTGCGGCAGGCCGAGCCCGCCGAACTCGGAGCCTTCCTCGAAGGCTGCGGCCCAGAAATGGCGGGAGGAGCCGATGGTCGACGAGCCCAGCGCATTGGCGGCGACCAGCGCACCGACGGTGACGCCGCTTCCGAGCACCGTCGAGGCGGAGCCGAGGCCGCCCTTGAAGGTCGCCGTCGTCGCGCCGGCGCCGGCGCCGGCGGTGCCGGTGGCGAATTCGGCGGCTGCTGCGAGCGTCGCGGCGTGGCCGAGTTCCCGGTAGGGTGGATAGCGTCCCCAGTCCTTGTCGCCGCCATTGGCGAGGTCGAAGAGGATCGCTGCCGGGACGATCGGGACGAGATGAGGACCGACGGCGAAGCCGCGCCCCGTTTCGCGCAGGGCCGCCTGCACGCCCGAGGCGGCATCCAGCCCGTAGGCGGAGCCGCCCGAGAGGCAGATCGCATCGATGGTCTGGACGGTGTTGTGGGCCTCCAGAAGATCCGTCTCCCGCGTGCCGGGCGCGCCGCCCAGCACCTGGACGGCAGCCGTTGCCGGCTTGTCGCACAAGACGACGGTCACTCCGGATTTAAGCCGCTGATCGGCAGCGTTGCCGACCAGGAGGCCGCCGACGTCGGTGATGAGGTTGCGCGCTCCGGGCTTCATCTCATTCGCCTTCCGCCGTGCCGGCGACCGGATGGAAGCGGCCGTCGCGCCACTCCATCTGCCGATAGGGGTTGTCGCGCAGTTCGTGGTCGTCTCCGAAACCGATCGGGCCGAGGACGGTGGGGAAGGTCTGTTGCCGCAGTAGAACCTCCAGCGGCTGGTTTGCCGCACCGGCGGCAGCCGCGGCGCGGCTGAGGACGGTGACGGCGGCATGGGCGGGGAAGACGTAGCCCTCGGCAACGATATCCGCCTCCTTCATCGCCGCCGTCAGGGCGATGCCTTCCGGCGTCACCCCGTCGGCGGGCAGGACGATCGCCTGCGCCCCGTTGGCAAGCTTGATCTGGCTGTCGGCGGCCATCAGCATCTCTCCGCCCATGAAGGTCAGTGGCAGGCGTTCGGCCCTGGCGTCGCGCAGGATGATGGCCATGTCGCCGCGGTCGCCGCCGACGAAGACGTGCGTCGCACCGGCCCGCGCCAGCCGCCTGACCAGCCCGATCTGCTGCTCCTGTGCCGGACGGTAGGTATCGACGAACACCGGCTTCATCCCGCGTTCCTCGAGCTTGATCCGGACCGCCTCGACGAGTTCCCGGGCGTGGATCGTGCCGTCGTCGATGAGCGCGAAGGGCTCCGTCGCCCATTGCGCCGCGATCACGTCGACCGCCTTCTGTGCCTCCATGCCCGGTGCCGGCGCGAGCCGGAAGAGCGGCCATTTCCGCTTCAGTGCGTCCTCCATCAGCACGCCCGACCGCGCGGAAAGGGTGAGCACGGGGATGCCGGCTTCGGCAAGCGCGGGAAGGGCGGATTGCAGATCCTCGGTGCACAAAAAGCCGATCGCGGCCTGAACCTGTGCCGAGAGGATCGCGGGCGCGACCGCGCTGTCGCCCTGCTCGCCGCAGGCCTCGCCGATCTCGACGATCTCGGCGCCGCTGGCCCGGGCCGCAGCGCGCGCGCCGGCGCGGATCTGGTCGCCCAGGATCGCGAGCGGGCCGGAAGCGGGGGCGACGACCGCGATCTTCGGCCCGGCAGCCACGGCGGGGCCGGCGAGCGCAATCAGCGGGAAGATGCCGAGAAGAAGGCGGCGGAGCATGAATTCACCAGTGTCGTTTCGCTGCATGTTTGCACGACCGGATCGCCTCCGGTCAAATTTCGCATTGAAGGCTCGTCAGGACCCATTACATTCGTCCATTCCGTCCGGCTCCGCGGCTGACCCCATGGCGCCGTCGCCATTCCCGGGTTCTAAGATTGGAAAATGCCATTGCGGCGCTTACATTTTTCTTCATTGTTTCCATCTATCTCCCTTTTACAACAAGGGAGATCTTTGTGTTGGACCGATTGATGCTGGACCCGCCGCTCTATCGCGACGCCATGAGCCGGTATGCCGGGCACGTCCAGATCGTCACGACGGCATTCGAGGGCGAAAGGCGCGGGGTGACGATCACGGCGGCCTGTTCGGTTTCCGACAATCCGGCCATGGTGCTGGCCTGCCTGAACGTTTCCAATCCGCGCAACGAGATCTTCCGCAGGAGCGGGCATTTTGCGCTGAATGCGCTCGCCGCGGACCAGGCGGAGCTCGCCAACGTCTTTTCCGGCCGCGATCCCTCCATCCCCGGCGACCGTTTCACCGAGGGACAATGGGGCGAACTCGTCACCGGCGCGCCGGTCCTGGAGGGCGCGCTGGCATCGTTCGATTGCCGGCTGATCGAGGTCAAGGTGATGTCGACGCACATGATCCTGTTCGGCGAGGTGCTGGGGGTGGTCTACGGCGCGCAGAAACCGGCCCTCATCTATATGGACCGGGGCTATCGCTCGCTGTAACCTCGCCCGAAAGCGGAGGAAGCATGACGGCCTACAGGAAGGGATCGGTTCCCCGGTCGATCGAAGAGACCGCGGCGATGCTGGCGGCGGAGAACTACCTGGCCGGCCGCGCGCTTGCGACCGTCCTGTTTCTGTCCCTGAAGATGAAGAGGCCGCTGTTTCTCGAAGGCGAGGCCGGCGTCGGCAAGACCGAGGTCGCCAAGGTGCTGGCGAAGGCGCTGGACCGGCCGCTGATCCGCCTGCAGTGCTACGAGGGGCTGGACGTCTCCTCGGCGGTCTACGAATGGAACTATCCCGCCCAGATGCTGGAAATCCGGCTGGCGGAGGCGGCCGGCACGACAGACCGCGATCGCATCGAATCCGACATCTTCTCCGATCGCTACCTGATCCGAAGGCCGGTGCTGCAGGCGCTGTCCTCGCCAGACGGGCGGGCGCCGGTCTTTCTGGTCGACGAACTCGACCGGACCGACGAGGCCTTCGAGGCGTTCCTGCTCGAGGTGCTGTCGGATTTCCAGGTGACGGTGCCCGAACTCGGCACGATCCGCGCGACCGAGCCGCCGATCGTCATCATCACCACGAACCGGACCCGCGAGGTGCACGATGCACTGAAGCGCCGGTGCCTCTATCACTGGGTCGACTATCCGCTGGCTGCGCAGGAGCTGGAGATCATCCGGCGGAAGGCGCCGGGGTGCAATGCGGCGCTGTCGCGCGAGATCGTCGCCTATGTCCAGAAACTCAGGACGCTGGACCTGTTCAAGAACCCCGGCGTGGCCGAGACGATCGACTGGGCGACGGCCCTGACGGAGCTCGATCGCACCGCCCTCGACCCGGAGACGATCGCCGACACGCTCGGGACGCTCCTGAAATACCAGGACGACATCGCCCGGATCGAAGGCAGCGAGGGCCGCAAGCTCCTCGACGAGGTGAGGTCCGAACTGCGCGCGGCGGGCTGACCATGGCAATGACGGGGACCATGACCGGGGCCGGCCCGGACGGGATCGTCCCAGGAGGGCCGCCTGCGGACGGGCGGCTGGCCGACAACATCGTCCACTTCGCCCGCGCGCTGCGCAAGGCCGGCCTGCGGATCGGCCCGGCCGCCGTCGCCGACGCGATCGAGGCGGTCCAGGCGATCGGCATCGGCGACCGCGAGGAGTTCCACACCGCGCTCCACTGCACGCTGGTCACCCGCCACGAGGACCGGGCGATCTTCGACGAGGCGTTTCGGCTGTTCTGGCGGTCGCGCGACCTTGTCCAGAAGATGATCGCGATGATGTCGCCGGTGGTGCGCCGGGAGGTCGAGAAGGAGCGCAAGAAGGCGGGGGAACGGCGGATCGCCGACGCGCTGTTCGCCGCGCCCGAGGACCGGCGGCCGCAGCGCGAGGAACCGGACGTGGAGATCGACGCCCGCTTCACCGCTTCGGTCAGCGAGGTGCTGCGCCGGATGGACTTCGCGCAGATGAGCGCCGCCGAACTGCGCCGGGCGAAGCGCGCGATCGCCGGGCTGAGCCTGCCGATGGACGCGGTCAGGACGCGCCGTTTCCGGCCGAGCACGGGCCGCTCTAAAGTGGATCCGCGCGCGACGATGCGAAAGGCGATGCGCACCGGTGGTGCGCTGATCCTGCCGCGCTACCGCGAGGCCCGGATGGTGCGTCCGCCGCTCGTGGTGCTCGCCGACATTTCCGGCTCGATGAGCCAGTACACGCGAATCTTCCTGCATTTCCTGCATGCGCTGACCGACCGCAGGCGGCGCGTGCACACCTTCCTGTTCGGAACGAGGCTGACCAACGTCACCCGGCAGATGCGCCACCGCGACCCGGACGAGGCCGTGGAAGAGTGCGCGCGCGCCGTGGAGGACTGGTCCGGCGGGACGCGGATCGGCGAGACGCTGAAGGCGTTCAACAGACTGTGGTCGCGGCGGGTGCTCGGGCAGGGCGCCGTCGTGCTCCTGATCACCGATGGGCTGGAGCGCGAGGACATCGCGACGCTTGAGGCGGAGATCGACCGGCTGCATCGCTCCTGCCGGCGACTCGTCTGGCTGAACCCGCTTCTGCGCTTCGAAGGCTTCGAGGCGCGGGCGCGGGGCGTGCTCGCCATGCTGCCGCATGTTGACGAACTGCGTGCCGTGCACAATCTAGAAGCCATCGAGGATCTTGTCGCGGCCCTTTCGGGCGAAGGAGGCGGACAGGCGGATCCCCGGCGGGTTCTCGCCGCACAAAGCTGAAGGAGGTTGCCATGGATGACGCGACAGATACCCTCGATCCGCTGGCCGTGGCGGAGCGCTGGATGGATGACGGCCGCACCGTCGCGGTCGCCACCGTGGTCGAAACCTGGGGTTCGGCGCCGCGGCCGGTCGGCAGCCACCTCGTCATCGACGCCGACGGCAATTTCCACGGATCGGTATCGGGCGGCTGCGTCGAGGGCGCGGTCATCACCGAGGCGCAGGACGTGATCGACAGCTGCGAGCCGCGGATGCTGGAATTCGGCGTTGCCGACGAGACGGCCTGGCGGGTCGGGCTTTCCTGCGGTGGCCGCATCCGCGTCTATCTGGAGCGGCTCGGCTGATGGATCCGCATTGTCTTCGCAAGCTCAATGCCGAGCGCCGTGCCCGCCGCGCCGTGGTGTCCCTGACGGATCTCGGCGACGGACGTGACCGGATCGTGCGCGAGGCGGATGCCGTGGTCGGGCCGCTGGGCGAGGCGATCACGGCCGCCTTCCGCTCCGGCCGGTCGGGCGTGGTCGAGGTCGAGGGCCGCAGCTATTTCCTCAACGTCCACCTGCCGCCGCCGCGCATCGTCGTGATCGGCGCGGTCCATATCAGCCAGGCGCTGGCGGCGATGGCGAAGGTAGCCGGATTCGATCTGTCGATCGTCGATCCGCGGACCGCCTTTGCCACCGAGGAACGCTTTGCCGGCGTCGATCTCGTCGCCGACTGGCCGGAGGACGTGCTGAAGCAGCGGCCGCTCGATGCCTATACCGCGCTGGTGGCGGTGACGCACGACCCGAAGATCGACGATTTCCCGATCCGTACGGCGCTTGAGGCGGGCTGCTTCTATGTCGGTGCGCTCGGCAGCCGGAAGACGCATGCCAGGCGCGTGGAGCGGCTGCTCGGGGCGGGCATGGACGCGGCTGCGATCGAACGCATCCGCGCGCCCATCGGCCTCGACATCGGCGCGGCAAGCCCGGCGGAGATCGCCGTCGCCATCCTCGCGGAGGTGATCGAGGCCTTCCGCCGGCGGGAACTCAATCGGGGGGCGGCATGATCTTCGGGGAGATGCCCGCCGAAGCGGCGGCCGGAACGATCCTGGCGCACGGGGTGCGCGGCGACGGCGTGTCCTTCTCCAAGGGGCACAGGCTCACCGAGGCGGACTGCCGGCTGCTGCTGGCCGTGGGCGTTGAGCATGTCTTCGCCGTGCGCCTTGAGCCCGGCGACCTCGACGAGAATGCCGCCGCCGCACGGCTGGCTGCGGCGATCGGCCCGGATCACCTGACCTTCACAACGCCGTCGACCGGCCGCGTCAACATTCATGCCGCCGTCGACGGGCTGTTGATCGCCGACCGGGTCGCGATCGACAGTTTCAACCGCGTCGACCCCGCGATCACGATCGCGACCTTGCCCGATCACGCGACCGTGCGCCCGGGCGACATGGTGGCGACGATCAAGATCATTCCGCTGGCGGTGGCCGGGGACGCGGTCGAGCGGGCGACGGCGGCGCTCGCCGGTGCCGGCGCGCTCCTCGTCAAGCCGTTTGCGGCGCGCCGGGTCGGCCTGATCGCCACCGTGCTCCCGTCGCTGAAGCCGAGCGTGATGGACAAGACACGGCTGCTTCTGGAACACAGGCTGTCGCCGTCGGGAAGCAGGCTCGGCGGCGAGACGCGGGTGGCGCACGAGACGGCTGCCCTTGCCGATGCGCTCGGACCGGCATCGCGCGACAACGATCTCGTGATCGTCTTCGGAGCGTCGGCCGTTTCCGACGCGGGCGACGTGATCCCGGCCGCGATCCGGCTGGCCGGTGGCCGTGTCGAGCAGGTGGGGATGCCTGTCGATCCCGGCAACCTGCTCGTCCTCGGCCATATCGGCGAAACGCCGGTGATCGGCGCGCCGGGCTGTGCGCGCAGTCCCAAGGAGAACGGTTTCGACTGGGTGCTCGCCCGCATCATGGCCGGCGAGACGCCGGGACGGGCGGAACTGACGGGCATGGGCGTTGGCGGGCTGCTCGCCGAAATCCCGACCCGGCCGCGGCCGCGCGAGGTCAAGGGCGAGCGCCGGGGCGGCAGTGACGCTGCGCGGAACGTCGCGGTCGTCGTGCTGGCCGCCGGGCAGGCGCGGCGGATGGGCGCCGGCGGGCGGCACAAGCTGCTCGCCGAGTTCGATGCCATACCGCTGGTGCGCCGGTCGGTTGTGGCTGCCATCGAGGCATCGCCGTCGCGGGTGGTGCTCGTCACCGGCCACCGGGCCTGGGAGATCGAGGCGGCCGTCGCCGGCCTGCCGGCGGCAATCGTCCGCAATCCGCTCTACAGGGAGGGCATGTCCACGTCGCTGAACGCCGGCCTCGACGCGGCGGGGGCCGATTGCGACGGCGTGCTGGTCCATCTCGCCGATATGCCCGGCGTGACCGCGGCGGACCTCGCAAGGCTGATCGAGGCCTTTGCCGGCGCCGGCGGCAATACGATCGTGCGGGCCGTCTCCGCCGGCAAGCGCGGTAATCCGGTGATCCTTCCGCGCGCGACTTTTCCGGCCGTCCGGGCGCTTTCCGGCGACGTCGGCGCGCGCCAGATCATCGAGACGTCCGGCCTCGACATCATCGACGTCGAGATCGGCCCGGCCGCGCATCTGGACGTGGACACGCCCGAGGCGATCGCCGAGGCCGGCGGCGTCCTGAAGGGGTAGCGATGGACAACGATGCGATCGAGGAGATGTTCCAGTCGCTGGGGCCGGTGACGATCAAGCGCATGTTCGGCGGCAAGGGGATCTATGCCGGCGACCTGATCGTCGCGCTCGAGGTGGATGGAGAGGTGCTGCTCAAGGCTGACGAGGTGACGATCCCCGAATTCGAGCTCTCCGGCTGCCGACAATGGGTCTATGAGGGAAAGAAGACCGGCGCGCCGCTGCGCATGCCGTACTGGAGCATTCCCGACGACGCCTTCGACGATCCGGACCTGATGGCCTGCTGGGTCCGGCTTGCGCTCGAGGCGGCCGTTCGCGCCGGCGTGAAGAAGTGAGGCGCAGCGGGTGTTACCGCGCGCGGAGTGCGGCGGCCGCCGCGGCAGTAAAGCGCGACAGCGGCTGGGGCAGGTCGTTCAGGGTGAACCAGCCGAATTCCGGCAGCTTGTCCGGTTCCATCACCTGCGGCTCGCCGGAAAAGTCCTCGGTGACGTAGATCAGCGACAGCCAGTGCTGGTTGTCCGCCGCGATGATCTGTTCCGACAGGCAAAGGAAATCGAGCCGGCCGAAGGAGAGGCCGGTCTCTTCCTCGGCCTCGCGGCGGGCCGCGTCGCGCGAATGCTCCATGTGGTCGACCTTGCCGCCGACGATGTTCCAGTGGCCGGCTTCCGGCGCGCGCGTGCGGCGATAGAGCAGCAGCCGACCGTCACGGACCACGGCGAGGCCGCAGCCAACGCCGGTAACTTCGGAGCCTGGAACGGGCACGGGAAGCGGATCAGGCCTTGCCGGCGATCAGCATGAAGGCCGGGATGTCGTCGCCGAAGCCGACCGGCGTCGGGCCGTCGTCCTCGTCGCGGCGATAGCGGCTGCGGCGGTCGCGGTTGTCGTCGTTGGCAGGACGCTGGTTGCGTACCGGCTGGCTCGGCCTCGTGTCGTTGTGGCGGTCGGCTTTCACGGTATCGCTCCCTTTGTCCGCTGCGATGGCATCCTTGCCATTGTCGTCGCGGCGGTTGTCGCTTTTATGACTGTTTCCACGCTCGCGATCACGATCCCGTTCGCGACCACGGCCGCCCTTGCGGGGCTTCTCGCGTTCGTCGGTTTCCGTCAGGACGGGAAGAGCGGAAAGATCGCCGTCCAGCCAGTCGACCTTCTTGTCGATCAGCTTTTCGATGGCGTCGGAGAACTTGGTGTCGCGCTTGGTGACGAGCGTGAAGGCGGCGCCCGAGCGGCCGGCGCGGCCGGTGCGGCCGATGCGGTGGACATAGTCCTCCGCGTGGATCGGCACGTCGAAATTGAAGACGTGGCTGACGTCCGGAATGTCGAGGCCGCGGGCTGCGACGTCGGAGGCGACGAGCAGCTTGATGTTGCCGTCCTTGAAGTTCGCCAGCATGGTCATGCGCGAACGTTGGTCCATGTCGCCGTGCAGCGCGCCGACGGAGAAGCCGTGCCGGTCGAGCGAGCGGAAGAGATCGGCGACGTCCTTCTTGCGGTTGCAGAAGATGATCGCGTTCTTGAGGTCTTCCTGGGCGCGGATCAGGTCGCGCAGCTTGGAACGCTTCTCGTAGTCCTTGGCGTGGGCAGCGACGAAGCGCTGGCTCACGGTCGCGGCGGTCGACGAGGGGCGGGCCACCTCGATGCGCTCGGGGTTCTGCAGGAAGCGGTCGGCCAGCTTCTGGATTTCCGGCGGCATGGTCGCGGAGAAGAACAGGGTCTGGCGGGTGAAGGGAATGAGCTTGGCGATGCGTTCGATGTCGGGGATGAAGCCCATGTCGAGCATGCGGTCGGCTTCGTCGATCACCAGCACCTCGACGCCGGTCATCAGGAGCTTGCCGCGCTCGCAATGGTCGAGCAGGCGGCCGGGGGTGGCGATCAGCACGTCGGCGCCGCGCTCCAGCTTGCGATCCTGCTCGTCGAAGGAGACGCCGCCGATCAGGAGCGCGACGTTGAGCTTGTGATTCTTGCCGTACTTGTCGAAGTTCTCGGCGACCTGGGCCGCCAGCTCACGGGTCGGCTCGAGGATCAGCGTGCGCGGCATGCGCGCCCGGGCCCGGCCCTTTTCCAGGATCGTCAGCATCGGCAGCACGAAGGACGCCGTCTTGCCGGTGCCGGTCTGCGCGATCCCCAGGATATCCCGGCGCTGCAGCGCGGGCGGGATCGCCCCGGCCTGTATCGGAGTGGGAATCGTGTAGCCCGCGTCGGTGACTGCGGAAAGTACCTTTTGGCTCAGGCCAAGATCTGAAAAAGTGGTCAAAGGGAAATCTGTTTCCGTTCCGGTTCTTGCGAACGCTTGGTGTTTCAGCTGAAGGGATGCCCGCTGGATGCAGCGCACATAGTCCGAAAGCGCCGGAAAGTCAAGGAAACGGGCGATTCTTGCAGATCGGCAGGTGAAGCGAAGGTTAAGCCCACCTGCCGGCTCGCGCCCGACCCCTCAATTCATGTAGGTGGAAAGCTTGTTGCCGGCCGACAGAAAGCGGGCGGGATCGCTGGCACGACCGTGACGGCGGACCTCGTAATGCAGGTGCGGACCGGTCGAGCGGCCGGTGGAGCCTGACAGCCCGATCGTCTCGCCCGCGTCCACCGTGTCGCCGGCCTTGACCAGAACCCGCGACAGGTGGGCGTAGCGGGTCGAAAGGCCGCTGCCGTGGTCGATTTCGACGAGATTGCCGTAGCCGCCGGTGCGGCCCGCGGTGACGACCGTGCCCGAGCCGGTCGCCTGGACGGCGCTGCCGACGGGCAGCCGGAAGTCGATACCCGCATGCAGGGCCAGGCGACCGAGGAAGGGATCGGTGCGATTGCCGAAGCGGCTCGACACCTGGCTGCCGGGCGAGGGGTTGGCGAAGGGCAGACGGCGCACGGTTCCGCGCATCAGTTCCAGCCGGTTGAGGGCGGTGTCGAGCTGTCCGAGCGAGGTCTCGAAGCCGTCGCCGGTTTCCGGCTCGACGAAGGGACCGCCGATCGCGTCGCCGGCCGCTTCCGTGCCGCCTTCGGCCGGCACGGCGATGTCGTTGCGGGCGAGGATCCGTTCGATCGCATCGGCCGTCTCGGCGGCGCCCGCCGTCAGGGACGTGATCCGGGAGAGCTGCTGGCGCTCGATGTCCTTCAGCGACAGCGTCACCTTCGAGAACATCCGGTCGGTGCGGTCGGCAACCGATTCGCCCGGAGCGGCATAGGCCAGGGCTGCTGCGGATGCCTGTCGCGGCGCGGCTGCCGCCGTGCTCCTGCCGAGCAACCGATCGATCGCCTTCAGGCCGGGGGCGGCCTCGGCGCGGCGGCCATAGGCCGGTTCGGCCGGCTGCAATTCTGGCTCGGCCGTGCCTGAAAGGCCGGCGTCGCCGGCGCGGTTCAGCAGGGTGTCGAGCTTGCCGTTGCGTTCGGTCAGCGCCAGTTGCTGCTGGAAGAGCTTTTCGACCTTCTCCTCGACCACCTGCTGGTCGAGAAGCTGCCGGCTCGTCACCCGGTCGACCTGGGCGCGGAGTGCGGAGATGCGGTCCTCGTAGTCATGCTGCATGCGGGCCTGCCGGGCCATGGTGGCACCGATCAGGCCGTCGCGCAGCACGAGATAGGAAGTGGCGGCGAGGTATCCGACGGTGAACATGCCGGCAAAGCAGAAGGCGACAGCCAGCATCCAGGGGCGGACGGTCATGTGGCGGATGCGGTCGCCGGAGGCGAGGATGATGATATGCTGCGGCTCTTTCCTGCCGAAGACCCGATTTTCAGGACGATCCGCCACCACAACCCCCGACAACCAATGCACTGCCCCTTGGTTGTCCGGAATTACACACGGTTAAGGTTAACAAAGCTTTGCGGAGGCGGGCGGATCGTTAACTCTGGCTGACGGAAACGAGGCTGCGATAGAAGGACGGCGTCAGTCCGGCCTCGGCGCGGGCGACGTCGTTGAAGGGTGCCTTAAGCGATCCGCGGAAGTTGACGCGCACGAGTTGCTGGAAGGTCGCCGCGGGGTCCTTTCTTTCGCGGGCGCAGAGGAAGCGGAACCACTTGGCGCCGACGGCGACATGGCCCTTCTCGTCATTGTAGATGACGTCGAGGATATCGGCGCTCTCGATGTCGCCGGTCTCGCGCATCTTCTCCTGCAGCACGGGCGTCACGTCCAGTCCGCGCGCCTCGAGAATCAGGGGGACGACGGCAAGGCGGGCGGTCAGGTCGTTGCGGGTGCTGTGGGCGGCCTGCCAGAGGCCGTCATGGGCCGGCAGGTCGCCATAGTCGGCGCCGAGCGCGCGCAGCCTGTCGCGGATCAGGCGGAAGTGCTTGGCCTCCTCGAAGGCCACCTGCATCCAGCCGTCGAAGAAGGAATGGGGCACGCCTCTGGTGGTGAAACGCGCGACGATGTCGAGCGCGAGGTCGATGGCGTTGAGCTCGATATGGGCCAGCGCGTGCAGGAGCGCGATGCGGCCCTTGAGCGTGTGCAGCGAGCGCTTCTTCATGTTCTTCGGCGGCACCAGTTCCGGTCGATCCGGCCGGCCGGGGCGATCGGGAAGCGGCGGGTCGAGCGGGGAGCGGACGGAGAGCGTGCGCGCGAACCAGCGCCGCGCCGTCTCCTGCGTCAGTTCGGTCTTTGCGTCGAGATCGGCGGAGCGGATTGCCAGCGTGGCGCCGCCGCGCAGGCTTTGGATCGATGGAAGTGACGTTTTTTCAGAAATATGTGGCATTTTCCTAAAGTTCTTTCGCACGCGCCAGCACGGCTTCCGCGTGACCCGCCACCTTCACCTTCGGCCAGATCTCGGCGATCTCCCCGTCCTTGTCGATCAGGAACGTGGTCCGCTCCACCCCCATATAGGTGCGGCCGTACATGCTTTTCTGCTTCCAGACACCATAGGCCTCGAGCACGTGATGGTCCTCGTCCGAGAGGAGCGTCACCTTCAGGTCGTGCTTCGCCTTGAAGCGGTCGTGTTTGCGAACCGGATCCGGCGAGATGCCCAGCACCGCCACGCCTGCTGCCGCGAAATCGCCGATCAGCGCGGAGAAGGCGATGTTTTCCACAGTGCAGCCCTCGGTGTCGTCCTTGGGATAGAAGAAGAGAACCGCCGGCTTTCCGCGCAGTCCGGCCAGCGATACCTCGCCGCCGCCGTCGGCGGGAAGGGAGAAATCCGGCGCGGGCGCGCCCGAAGACAATTCCGCCATGGTATTTCCTTTCTTTGGACAGGTTTTTGGGTCATGCGGAGCCGATCCCCGGTATATAGTGCCCGCAGGAATCGTCCAGTCGCATTCGGCCGGCGGGGCATCTGGCTGGCGAGGCGACGTCGGCGTGCCGACACGATGAACGGAACAACCGCGACATGAGCGACATCCGCGGCGAGAAGGTGAGGTTCGGGCGGGACGATATCGTGTCCCTGCACGCGCTTCCGTCCGCGCAGGCGCATGAGCCGGTGATTCTTCACTGCACCGACCGGCCCAGCCATTTCTCCGTACTGACGCGGCTTGTCGCCTGCCTTGCCGGTATCACCGCCCTTGTCGTGCTTCTGGTCGTGGCAACGGTGGAAAGCGGACTGGTCGACAGCACGCTGAACACCCGTGCGCTGGCGGCGCTCAACCGCGCGGTCGGCCCCAACTACACAGCCGAGGTGGAGAAGACGGTGATCCGCTTCTCCAGTTTCGGCGGACTGGCGTTGCGGGCGGAGAACGTGTCCTTCGACCGCAAGGAGGATGGCGAGAACGTCGCCAATGCCAGCGCGGTGGGGATCGTGCTGGATCCGCTGGCGCTTCTGACCGGCCGGGTCGCGCCTTCGCGGCTGGACATAGACGGGGCGATGTTCAACCCGGCGATGCTGCCGAAGGGGCCGCCGATCGATTTTTCCACCCTGCGGCTCGACGCCGTGCCGTCCTACCAGGAGACGGCGTTTGCGGCGCTGGAGCGGTTCCGGACGATGGTGTCCGGCTCCGGCCTGTCGCGCGTTCGCGTCACGAACCTGTCGCTGCCGGTCACCGGGGCCGAGGGGCGACCGATGACGCTTGCTGTCGAGCGCCTCACCTTCGCCCGGGACAGGGGCGGGGACCTGTCGATCGAGGGGCGCTACCAGCTTGACGGCAAGGAAGGCCAGATCGACCTGATCGCCAGCGGCACGGGCCCCAAGGGCGAGATCCGCGGCGAGATTTCCGGCATTCCCACCGGCGGCTTCACCCTGCGGCACGCGGCGGAGGGCGAGATTCGCACCGGCGTGGACGCGCAGGCGACCGTCTCCCTCTCGGCGGCGCGCGGCGGCGAGGGGAGCAAGCCGCGGCTGGACCTTGCCGTTTCCACCGAGGGCGGCACGCTCTATCTCGGCGGCGGGGCGGCGGACATCGAGCCGAGCCGGATCGTGGCTTACTACGACTATGAACGCCGTGCGGTCGAGATCGGCAAGTCGGAGGTGCATGTCGGCGCGTCCTCCTTCCCCTTCACTGGCGGGCTCATCGACCTGGATCGCCTGCCGGGCCAGGCAGGGCCTGGTTTCGGCATCGACGTTCTCGTGGAGGATGCCGTCAGCGCGCCGATCGACACGGGTGCAACGCCCGTCCGCTTCGAGGCCAAGGCTTCCGGCCGGCTGCTGCCGCCGACGAAGCAGGTCCTGTTCGACGAACTCGGCGTCTCGACCCCGCGCGGCTCGCTTGCCGGCTCGCTCGGGATCACGTTCGGGGGACAGAAGCCGGCGGTGAATTTCGCCATGGTCGGCGACACGCTGGATGCCACCACGGTCAAGCAGATGTGGCCCTACTGGCTCGGCCGACGGGCCCGCCAGTGGGTGATCGCCAACATCTACGGCGGCACGGTGACGAACGGGCGCATCGAGGTGTCGATGGCCGCGGACCGGCCGCCCGATCCGGATGGCCGCCTGCAACTGCGCGAAGGCGAACTGACCATCACCTTCGACATCACCAACACGCGCCTCAACATCGCCGGCGACATCCCGCCGTTGCGGGACGCCGCCGGCCATTTCGAACTGCATGGGCAACATCTCGATATCGCCCTGACCGGGGGCACCGCCTTCATGGGGTCGGGCCGGTCTGTGGCGGTCACCGGCGGCACGTTCCGGCTGCCGGACACCTATGTGCGACCGCTGATGGCGGAGATGGACCTCGACATTTCCGGGGCGGGCGACGCGATCGCCGAACTGATCACCTACCGTCCGATCGACGTGCTCAAGAAGACGCCGTTCACACCCGACGACTTTTCCGGTCCGGTGAAGGCGAATGTCAGGGCGCGCTTCGGGCTGGTGCGCGACCAGAGCCCGCCGCCGCCGCAATGGACGGCCGACATCGACCTGCTCGGCGTCGACCTGAAGACGCCGATCGCCGGCCGCACGATCACGGAGGTCGAGGGAAACCTCGTCGTCAATCCGGTGCGGGCCGACCTGAAGGCCAAGGCGCGCATCGACGGGGTGCCGCTCGACGTCGTGCTCGTCGAGCCCGTCAGCCAGACGGCCGGATTGAAACGGGACCTGACCGTGACCGGCACGATTTCGGAGAAGGACCGGACCCGGCTGTTTCCGGGGGTTGCCGACCTGATCGCCGGTCCCGTCGGGATCGCGGTTTCGACCGCGCCGGACGGCAGCCACAGGGTCGAGACGGATCTCGGCCGGAGCCTCGTGCAACTGCCGTGGATCGGCTGGGAGAAGGGCGCCGGCGTGCCGGCCAAGGCCACGTTTGCGCTGGGGACGCCGGTGGACGGCGTGACGCGCCTGTCTGATTTCGATTTCTCCGGCGACGGCTTCACCATCGCCGGCGACGTGTCGCTCAAGGACGGCGGCCTCAGTGCCGCCCGCTTCGACAAGGTCCGCCTCTCGGCGCAGGACAGCTACGCCCTCAACCTCGAACGGACCCGATCGGGCTATGCCGTCAAGGTGGAGGGCGACACGGCCGACGTGCGGCCCGTGCTCGCCCGGCTGAAATCCAGCCCGGGCGGGGCGGGGGGCGGCGGCACCGGCGGCGTCTCGGTTTCCGTCCGCGCCGATATCGGCCGGGTCGTCGGTTTCAACGGGGAGACGCTTCGCAGCTTCAAGCTCGCCTATGCGCACGACGGCACCCGGCTTTCCGGCCTCGACTTGACGGGCGTGACCGGCAGCGGCCAGGCCGTCGTGGCGAAGCTTTCGAAGGGCGGCGCGGAGCAGACGCTGGAAGTGACCACCGGCGATGCCGGGGCACTCGCGCGGCTTTCGAACCTCTACCGGCACATGGGTGGCGGTCTGCTGAACATGAAGCTGAAGGGCGGCGCCGACGGCGCCTGGCGCGGTCCGGTTGACATCCGCCAGTTCCGGCTGGAGGGCGAGGAGAAGCTGCGCTCGATCGTCTCCACGCCTGCCGGTGGCAAGAGCCTGAACGAGGCGGTGCGAAGCGAGATTGACACGAGTTCGATGCGGTTCGAGCGCGGCTTTGCCTTCGTCGTCTCCAAGGACGGTACGCTGCGGGTGGAAAACGGTGTGGTGCGGGGTGATGCGGTCGGGGCCACCTTCCAGGGCATGGTGCGAAACGCCAGCGGGCAGATGGAGATGACCGGCACGTTCATGCCGGCCTACGGGCTCAACCGGCTGTTCGCCGAGTTGCCGCTGATCGGCTTCATCCTCGGCAACGGCAGCGACCGCGGCCTGATCGGCATCACCTTCAAGCTCACCGGCCCGTTCGACCAGCCGCGGCTGATGATCAACCCGCTGTCGGTCATCGCACCGGGCGTATTCCGGAACATCTTCGAGTTTTGAGGGGGCGGCAGCCGCCGACTTCGAGGTCGCGGCGCTCCCTCATCCGGCCCTTCGGGCCACCTTCTCCCCAATGGGGAGAAGAGGGAACTGGCGGCTTGCTTGCCGAACGGCCCGTCTCAGGCGGGCCGCACCAGCATGTGCTTCTTCTTGCCGAGCGACAGCTTGACGACGCCGTCGGCCGTCACCTCGCCGGAGCCGATCGTCATGCGCTCGTCGTTGACGGCCTTGTCGTTGATCCTGACGGCGCCGCCCTGAACATGCCGGCGGGCTTCGCCGTTGGAGGCGGCGAGACCAGCGCGGACGATCAGCGACAAGAGGCCGATTCCGGCTTCGAGCTCCGCCGTCGGCACCTCGACGGACGGCAGGTTTTCGGAAAGCGCGCCTTCCTCGAAGGTCTTGCGCGCGGTCTCCGCCGCCTGCTCGGCATTCTCGCGGCCGTGCAGCATGGCGGTGATCTCGGTGGCGAGGATCTTCTTGACCTCGTTGATCTCCGCGCCGCCGAGTGCCGACAGTCGCGCGATCTCGTCCATCGGCAACGTCGTGTAGAGCTTGAGGAAGCGGGAGACGTCGGCGTCCTCGGTGTTGCGCCAGTACTGCCAGAAGTCATAGGCCGACAGCATGTCCGGGTTCAGCCAGACGGCACCATTGACCGACTTGCCCATCTTGGCGCCGGAAGCGGTGGTCAGGAGCGGCGAGGTCAGCGCGTAGAGCTGCGGCGTGCCCATGCGGTGGCCGAGGTCGATGCCGTTGATGATGTTGCCCCACTGGTCGGAGCCGCCCATCTGCAGGCGCGTGCCGGTACGCCTGTTCAGCTCGACGAAGTCGTAGGCCTGCAGGATCATGTAGTTGAATTCGAGGAAGGACAGCGACTGCTCGCGGTCGAGCCGCGTCTTGACGCTGTCGAAGGACAGCATGCGGTTGACCGAGAAATGGCGGCCGACGTCGCGCAGGAATTCGAGGTAGTTGATGCCGAGCAGCCAGTCGGCATTGTTGATCATCAGCGCGTCCTTCGGACCGTCGCCGTAGGTCAGGTAGCTGGAGAATACCTTCTTGATCGAGGCGATGTTGGAGGCGATCGTCTCCGGCGTCATCAACTGGCGCGCCTCGTCCTTGAAGGAGGGGTCGCCGACCATGCCGGTGCCGCCGCCCATCAGCGAGATCGCGCGGTGGCCGGTCTGCTGCAGCCAGTGCAGCATCATGATCTGGATAAGGCCGCCGGCATGCAGGCTCGGCGCGGTCGGGTCGAAGCCGATATAGGCCGTCACGGTCTCCTTGCAGAGCAGGTCGTCGAGGCCGGTTTCATCCGAGATCTGGTGGATGAAACCGCGCTCGCTGAGCGTGCGGAGGAAATCTGACTTGAAACCCGACATTGGTCTTCTCTCTTGCAGGGGGAGATATGCGAACGAATGGCGGGGCATCTAGCACTGTTTTTGCGCATAATCACTCCAAAAGTGATTCTGGATTTTCGCCATGGGACGCATACGAACCGCGATCGGATTGATGAGCGGCACCAGCATGGACGGCATCGACGTCGCGCTCGTGAAGACGGACGGCGAGGGTGCGGTCGAGCGGGGACCGGCCATGGGCGTCTCCTACGATCCGGCCTTCCGCAAGCGGCTTCAGGCGGCGCTGGAGACGGCGAAGGCGATCGGGCGCAGGCAGGATCGGCCGGGCGATCTCGCAGATGTCGAGCGCGAACTGACGCTGCGCCATGCGGCGACCGTCGCTTCGTTCCTCGGTGCCAACGAGTTGAGGAAGGCCGATGTCGACGTGATCGGCTTCCACGGACAGACGGTGCTGCACCGGCCCGATGAGGGCCTGACGGTGCAACTCGGCGACGGAGGGCTGCTTGCACGTGAGACCGGCATCGACGTGGTCTATGACATGCGGGCGAACGACATGGCCCATGGCGGGCAGGGCGCGCCGCTCATTCCCGTCTATCATGCGGCGCTCGCCCGCAACCTGCCTGATGGCTGCGCCTTTCCGGTCGTCTTCGTCAATATCGGCGGCATTTCGAACCTGACCTATGTCGGCGCGGACGGCGAGATTGTCGCTTTCGACAGCGGGCCCGGTAACACGCTGATCGACCAGTGGGTCGAGGCGCAGGCCGGCATTCCCTTCGACCAGGGCGGGATGATCGCCAGCGAAGGCCGGATCGTCGCCGGCCTTGCCGCCCGCTATCTCGACCATCCCTTCTTCACCGCGGCCGTGCGGCGTTCGCTCGACCGCAACGATTTTGCTCCGCCGGCAGGCGGGGAGGCGACGCTGGAGGACGGCGCGCGGACGCTCGCCCATGTCACCGCCGCCGCCATCCTGAAGTCCGCCGGACATTTGCCGCAGCCTCCAAAGACCTACGTGGTCTGCGGCGGGGGGCGGCTGAACCGGATCATCATGGGCGATCTCGGCGACCTTGCAGGTGAGCAAGGGGCGCGGGTGATCCCGGCGGAGGACGCGGGATTGGATGGCGACAGCATAGAAGCGGAAGCCTGGGCCTATCTGGCGGTGCGTGCGCTGGATGGGCTGCCGCTGACGTTTCCCGGGACCACGGGTGTGAAGGCGGCTGTTACGGGTGGGGTGGTGGTGCGTCGCGCAGCCCCAGCGTGATCGCCGGCAATCAGGAAAGATCGTCAGAGATGGCGTCCGGAATCCTGTCGTATGCCGAGTATGCGCAGCACGAGGATATGGTCAATCTCGATGCGGTAGTAGATCGCGTGGCCGCGATGAATGAGCCGTCGGACATTCGGGCGAACGGCAGAAAAGTCGATTCCGAGTGCGGGATGGTTCGGAAGATCGGCAAGCGCCGTCTTCAGACTGCGTTCATAGGAATCCCATTGCGCGGTGCCAAAATTCGCGACCGTATAGTCGTAAGCTGACGCGAGATCGTCTTCGGCCATCCGTGTGAACCGGAGGGCCTTCAACCTCAGCGTACCGTTCTTTTGCTGCCGGAACGCGCGAATGCGAGAACTTCGTCGAGCCGGCGCTCGCTGACGCCGCTGTCTTCCGCCTCGTCCAGAAGTTCCCGCAACTGTTCGACCGCGGCTTCCCGCTCGGCCATTTCCTTGGCGACGAGGTCTGCAAGATATTCGCTCAGAGATGCGTAGTGACCGTCTGCCAAGCGTCTGCCGACATACTCGGCAATCGGTTCCGGCAGGGCGATGGTATGCTTGGTCATCAGGGCTTCCCGCATTTGGTCCATGGAAAGATAGTCCATTTGGCTCGCCTGCTCAATGCGCGCCCGGGAAGCGAAAAACCGCCGGATTTCTCCGGCGGTCGCATGACAGGTCCGATTGAATTGAGCGCTCTACCTGATCCGCTTGGCGGCAGGCTCCGGCGTCAGTTCGCCGGCGAGGCGGCGGTCGAGGTAGTCTTCGCATTCGGCCATCAGGGTCTCCGTCTGGCCGTTGAAGAAGTGGTTGGCGCCGGGGACGGTCTTGTGGGTGATCAGGATGCCCTTCTGCGCCTTCAGCTTCTCGACCAGGCCGTTGACGTCCTTTTCGGGGGCGACCTTGTCCGAATCTCCGTTGATGATCAGGCCGGAGGACGGGCAGGGGGCGAGGAAGGAGAAGTCGTAGATGTTCGGCTGCGGCGCGATCGACATGAAGCCTTCGATCTCCGGCCGGCGCATCAGAAGCTGCATGCCGATCCAGGCGCCGAAGGAGTAGCCGGCGACCCAGCAGCTCTTGGAATCCGGATGCAGGCTCTGCACCCAGTCGAGCGCGGAGGCGGCATCGGAAAGCTCGCCGGCGCCATGGTCGAATTCGCCCTGGCTGCGACCGATGCCGCGGAAATTGAAGCGGAGCGTGGTGAAGCCGCGCTTCTGGAACATGTAGAACAACTGGTAGACGATCTGGTTGTTCATCGTGCCGCCGAACTGCGGGTGCGGGTGCAGGATGATCGCGATCGGGGCGTTCTTCTGCTTGGAAGGCTGGTAGCGGCCTTCGAGGCGACCGGCGGGTCCGTTGAAGATGATTTCGGGCATTCGTACTCCGAGACGTTCTTTTGAGGATCAAAAACCGTTTCGATGGCGCTGGAAGTCTTGACGAAACCAGTCAGCTTTTCTAGAAACCAGTTTAGAACCGTTCGAAACTTTGCTACGCTGTCTGCGTGCCTGAGGTTCGTCTCATACGGCAAGCCCGGCGGAAATTTCAAGGAAAATGCTCGCCGCACTGCCCAAGACGCTATCGGAGCCTTTTCGATCATGCCTGAGAGGGTGAGGACATATCTGGACTGGAACGCGACGGCGCCGCTTTCGGCTGCCGCCCGCCAGGCCGTGCTGGCCGCGCTCGAGCTCGATGGCAACCCGTCCTCCGTCCACGGCGAGGGCCGGGCGGCGCGGGCGCTGATCGATGCGGCGCGACGCGACATCGCGGCCCTCACCGGGGCGGAGGCCGCGCACGTCACCTTCACCAGCGGCGCCACCGAGGCAGCCAATACGGTGTTGACGCCGGAATTCCGCATGGGCCGCACGCCGCTTTCGATCGGCCGTCTCTATGTCTCGGCGATCGAGCATCCTGCGGTGCGCGAGGGCGGCAGGTTCGCCGCCGACCAGGTCACGGAGATCGCGGTGACGCCGGCGGGCGTCGTCGATCTTGCGGCGCTGGAGGCCTTGCTCGACGCCCACGATACGGCGTCCGGCCTGCCGATGGTCGCCCTCATGCTCGCCAACAACGAGACCGGCATCGTCCAGCCGGTGGCCGAGGCGGCTGCGATCGTGCACAAGCGCGGCGGGCTTCTGGTGGTCGATGCCGTGCAGGGAGCCGGCCGGCTGCCGCTGTCGATGGCCGGGCTCGATGCAGACTTCCTGATCCTGTCGGCGCACAAGCTGGGCGGCCCGAAGGGGGCCGGCGCGCTGGTGTCGCGCGGCGAGGTCCTGATGCCGCGGCCGCTGATCCATGGCGGCGGGCAGGAGAAGGGCCACCGTTCCGGCACCGAGAACGCGGCCGCGATCGCGGGCTTTGCGGTGGCGGCGCGCGCGGCACTTGACGGCATGGCGGAGCGCGTCGGACAGATCGCGCGCCTGCGCGACCATATGGAGGCGCGGATGGCCGAGATCGCCGCCGCCGTCGTCATCCACGGCCGCGACGTTTCGCGCCTGTGCAACACGACCTTTTTCAGTCTACCGGGGCTGAAGGCGGAGACGGGGCAGATCGCCTTCGATCTCGAGGGCATCGCGCTGTCGGCCGGCTCGGCCTGCTCGTCCGGCAAGGTGGGTGCCAGCCACGTGCTGACGGCGATGGGTTTCGACACCGGGCTCGGGGCGTTGCGCGTCTCGCTCGGGCCCGAGACGTCGGAAGCCGAGGTCGAGCGCTTCCTCGAGGCGTTCGGACGCATTGCGGGCCGGCGGCGACGCGATGTCGCGGCGGCCTGACGAAAGTTGCGGAAACACAAGTTTCTGCTTGCCAAAAGGTGTGAAAAGCTCCTTCTGGCGCCTACATAACCGGCGGATACCCGCCACACGTTGACAAGCTGCCGGACCTTGGATCCGGCGAGATTGGAGAACGACATGCCTGCTGTGCAGGAAACGATCGATCAGGTCCGTCTGATAGACGTCGACCAGTACAAATACGGCTTCGAGACGACGATCGAGATGGAGAAGGCGCCGAAGGGCCTTTCCGAGGACATTATCCGTTTCATTTCGGCCAAGAAGAGCGAACCCGACTGGATGCTCGAATGGCGGCTTGAGGCCTATCGCCGCTGGCTGACGCTCGAGGAGCCGACCTGGGCGCGCGTCGACTATCCGAAGATCGACTTCAACGACCTCTATTACTACGCCGCGCCGAAGAACCAGACGGGGCCGAAGTCGATCGACGAGGTCGATCCGGAAATCCTCAAGACCTACGAGAAGCTCGGCATTCCGCTGCGCGAGCAGGAGATCCTGGCCGGCGTCCAGACGTCGAAGATCGCCGTCGACGCCGTGTTCGATTCCGTCTCCGTCGTCACCACCTTCAAGGAAGAGCTGAAGAAGGCCGGCGTGATCTTCATGTCGATCTCGGAAGCGATCCGCGAACATCCCGAACTGGTGAAGAAATACCTCGGCTCCGTCGTGCCCACGACCGACAACTTCTATGCGACGCTGAATTCGGCGGTCTTCACCGACGGTTCGTTCGTGTTCGTGCCGAAGGGCGTTCGCTGCCCGATGGAGCTTTCGACCTATTTCCGCATCAACGAGAAGAACACCGGCCAGTTCGAGCGCACGCTGATCATCGCCGAGGAGGGCGCCTACGTGTCCTACCTCGAGGGCTGCACCGCGCCGCAGCGTGACGAGAACCAGCTGCATGCAGCCGTGGTCGAACTCGTCGCGCTCGACGATGCCGAGATCAAGTATTCCACCGTCCAGAACTGGTATCCGGGCGACAAGGAAGGCAAGGGCGGCATCTACAACTTCGTCACCAAGCGGGGCGATTGCCGCGGCAAGAACTCCAAGATCTCGTGGACGCAGGTGGAAACCGGTTCGGCGATCACCTGGAAGTACCCTTCCTGCATCCTGCGCGGCGACGGTTCGCGCGGCGAGTTCTATTCGATCGCGGTGTCGAACGGCCACCAGCAGATCGACAGCGGCACCAAGATGATTCATCTCGGCAAGAACACGTCGAGCCGCATCATCTCGAAGGGCATTGCCGCCGGCGTGTCGCAGAACACCTATCGCGGCCAGGTCTCGACCCACCGCAAGGCGGAGAACGCGCGCAACTTCACCCAGTGCGATTCGCTGCTGATCGGCGACCGTTGCGGCGCGCACACCGTGCCCTACATCGAGGCGAAGAATTCCTCGGCGCAGTTCGAGCACGAGGCGACGACGTCGAAGATCTCCGAGGACCAGCTGTTCTATTGCCTGCAGCGCGGCATCCCGGAAGAGGCGGCGATCGCGCTGATCGTCAACGGCTTCGTCAAGGAAGTGATCCAGGAACTGCCGATGGAATTCGCCGTCGAGGCGCAGAAGCTGATCAGCATCTCGCTGGAAGGCTCGGTCGGCTAGCGCCCTTGTTGAGAAATCGGGCGCGCCGACGCGCGCCATGTCCCATTCGATCCCTCAGAGGATACATTCATGCTTGAAATCAAGAACCTGCACGCACGCATCGCCGAGGACGGCACCGAGATCATCCGCGGCCTGAACCTGACCGTCCGGGACGGCGAAGTCGCCGCGATCATGGGGCCGAACGGCTCGGGCAAGTCGACGCTGTCCTACATCCTGTCGGGCCGCGAGGACTACGAGGTCACCGAGGGCGACATCCTCTATAACGGCGAGAGCATCCTCGAGCTCGATCCGGCCGAGCGCGCCGCCAAGGGCATCTTCCTGGCGTTCCAGTATCCGGTCGAGATCCCGGGCGTCGCCACCATGCAGTTCCTGAAGGTGGCCATGAACGAGCAGCGCAAGGCGCGCGGCGAGGACGAGCTTTCCACGCCGGACTTCATGCGCCGCGTAAAGGAAGCGGCCAACGAGCTGCAGATCTCGCCCGAGATGCTGCGCCGGCCGCTCAACGTCGGCTTTTCCGGCGGCGAGAAGAAGCGTGCCGAAATCCTGCAGATGGCGTTGCTGGAACCGAAGCTCTGCGTCCTCGACGAAACCGACAGCGGCCTCGACATCGATGCGCTCAAGATCGTCGCCGACGGCGTCAACGCGCTGCGTTCCCCCGATCGCTCGGTCATTGTCATCACCCACTACCAGCGCCTGCTCGACTACATCGTGCCGGACACCGTCCACGTGCTCTACAAGGGCCAGGTGATCAAGTCGGGTGACAAGACGCTGGCGCACGAACTCGAAGCCAATGGCTATGCCGACATTATCGAGGCAGCCGCCTGAGCCGGGAAGGACGCGATCCATGAACATGCAAGCAGGGATCAAGTTGACGGCGGCGGAAGCGGCGCTGGTCGACATCTACAACGAGCAGCTGGGCGAACTCCCCGGCGACGGCGCGACCTTGCTCGCCCGCGACACGCTGCTCAGCGACCTGAAGAAGGCCGGACTGCCGACCCGCCGCGTCGAGGCCTGGCACTATACCGACCTCAAGGCGTTGCTCAGGGCCGTGCCGGCCTTCGTGCGCGGCGCCGATGCCGGCCGCGTCGATCCGATCGTGCCGGGCTCGGCAGTGCTGTCGGTCGTCAACGGCAAGGCACATGCCCGCGTGATGCAGGAAGGCATCACTGTCCGCTCCTATGGCGAGGCGCTGCTCGACGGTTCGGCTGCGACCGATCTCGTCGCCCGTGACGGCGACGACGTGATCGGCCGGATCAACGGCTCCTTCGTCCGCGACGGGCTTTCGATCGATTTCGAAGACGGGCTCGTGGTCGAGGGGCCGATCGAGATCCAGTCGGTGCAGAACTGCGGCCAGGTCAATACCCGTTTCCCGGTCCGCTTCGGCGCGGGCTCGAAGGCGACCGTGATCGAACGGCACCTCGCCGTTGGCGAGGCGGCGGCACTCGTCACCTCCGTCACCGACGTGACGCTTGCCGATGGCGCCGAGGTTACCTGGATCATCTTCCAGTCCGAAGGCGAGGCCGACACGCATCTGGCGCAGTTCAAGGCCGAACTCGGCGCGGACGCGAAGCTCAGGCTCTACGTCATCAACGGCGGCGGCAAGCTGGTGCGGCAGGAGATCCATATCGGCGTGACCGGCGAGGGCGCCGACCTGACGCTGCGCGGCATCAACCTTCTCGGCGGCGAGAGCCACACCGACGTGACCTTCACCGTCAGCCACGACGTTCCGCACACGACGTCCAGCGAAGTGATCCGCAACGTCGTGCTCGACCGCGCCCGCGGCGTGTTCCAGGGGCAGATCTGCGTCGCCCAGGATGCGCAGAAGACGGACGCGAAGATGTCGTGCAACACGCTTCTTCTTTCCGACGATGCGGAATTTTCCGCCAAGCCGGAGCTGGAGATTTTCGCCGACGACGTCCAGTGCGGCCATGGCGCGACCGTGATCGACATCGACCACACCCAGTTGTTCTACCTGATGGCGCGCGGCATTCCGGAAAACCGGGCTCGTGCCATGCTGGTCAACGCCTTCGTCGCCGAGATCGTCGAGGAACTGGAAGACGAAACGCTGGTCGAGGCGCTGGAAGGCGTGATCTCCGACTGGCTGGAAAAGCACGCGTGATGGGATTGCCGAGATGAACCAGATCAAGCCGGTTTCCGCCTATGACGTCGATGCCATCCGGCGGGACTTTCCGATCCTGTCGCGACAGGTCTACGGCAAACCGCTGGTCTATCTCGACAACGGCGCCTCGGCGCAGAAGCCGCAGGTGGTGATCGACGCGATCTCGGAGGCCTATTCGAACGAATATGCCAACGTGCATCGCGGCCTGCACTTCCTCTCCAATGCGGCGACGGAAGCCTACGAGGCGGCGCGCGAGAAAGTGCGGCGCTTCCTGAACGCGCCGTCGGTCGATGACATCGTCTTCACCAAGTCCTCGACGGAAGCGATCAATACGGTCGCTTACGGCTACGGCATGCCTGTCATCGGCGAGGGCGACGAGATCGTGCTCTCGATCATGGAGCACCATTCCAACATCGTGCCCTGGCATTTCATTCGCGAGCGGCAGGGGGCGAAGCTTGTCTGGGCGCCGGTAGACGACAGCGGCGCCTTCCATGTCGAGGACTTCGTCAAGTGCCTGACGGAGAAGACGAAGCTGATCGCGATCACGCATATGTCGAACGCGCTCGGCACGATCGTGCCGGTCAAGGAGATCTGCAGGATCGCCCGCGAGCGCGGCATTCCGGTGCTGGTCGACGGCTCGCAAGGGGCCGTGCACCTGCCGGTCGACGTGCAGGACATCGACTGCGACTGGTACGTGATGACCGGCCACAAGCTCTACGGCCCCTCCGGCATCGGCGTGCTCTACGGCAAGAAGGATCGGCTGCGCGAGATGCGGCCGTTCCAGGGCGGCGGCGAGATGATCGTGGAGGTGACCGAGGACATCGTCACCTATAACGACCCGCCGCACCGTTTCGAAGCCGGAACGCCGCCGATCGTGCAGGCGATCGGGCTCGGCTACGCGCTCGACTACATGGAGAAGGTCGGACGTGCGGCGATCTCCGCGCACGAGGCGGATCTTGCGGCTTACGCGCATGAACGGCTGTCTGCGATCAATTCGCTGAAAATCTTCGGGACTGCGCCGGGCAAAGGTTCGATCTTCTCTTTCGAGCTTCAGGGCATCCATTCCCACGACGTCTCGATGGTGATCGACCGGGCAGGGGTGGCGGTGCGCGCCGGCACCCATTGCGCCCAGCCGCTCTTGAAACGCTTCGGGGTGACCTCCACATGCCGGGCATCCTTCGGCATGTACAATACGCGTGCCGAGGTGGATATCCTGGCCGACGCGCTCGACCATGCCCGCAAGTTCTTCGCCTGAGGAGTTGGAAATGTCTGTCGATGCCACCGATGACAAGGTCGATGCCCGCGAGGGGATCGTCAATTCGGCCATACCCGCGGATGAGCTGGCCCGTCTCAGCGACGACGTAATCGCCGCGCTGAAAACCGTCTACGATCCGGAAATCCCGGCCGACATCTTCGAGCTCGGCCTGATCTACAAGATCGACATCGAGGACGACCGGATGGTGAAGATCGACATGACGCTGACGGCACCCGGCTGCCCGGTCGCTGGTGAGATGCCGGGCTGGGTGGAGAACGCGGTCGGCGCCGTCGAGGGTGTTTCCGGCGTCGAGGTCAGGATGACCTTCGATCCGCCGTGGACGCCGGACCGCATGTCGGAAGAGGCGCAGGTCGCCGTCGGCTGGTACTGACGCGATCGGCCCCGCGCTATTGATCGCGCCGACGGCTCCCATTACATTGGATTCGGAAGCCGCCGGGCCTTGAACCCGGCCGGCGAAGGAGAACGGCTCATGGCCTTTGCAATCATGACGCTCACCGATGCCGCCGCCGATCGGGTCAAGGCGATCGTGGACAATGCCGGTGGCGACGCCAGGGGCATCCGCGTCGGCATCAAGAAGGGCGGCTGCGCGGGGATGGAATATTCCGTCGATCTCGTCACCGAACCGAACGCCAAGGACGATCTCGTCGAGCATGCCGGCGCCCGCGTCTGGGTGGCCCCGGAGGCGGTGCTCTACCTGCTCGGCACGCAGATGGATTTCGAGGTGACGACGCTGCGTTCCGGCTTCACTTTCAACAACCCCAACCAGACATCCGCCTGCGGCTGCGGCGAATCCGTCGAGCTGAAGCCCGCCGACCTGGCGGCGCTGGCGGCTGCCGGCGGCGCCACGGTGCGGGTCGGCTGAGGGTTCCGGTTCCGGATCCCGGGACGTCTGCCTGAAACGGGGCGGACGTGCCGGTGGCGGAGGCGCCATGGCCGGACCTGCCGGCGCAATCCTTGCGACCAGACCGCATGCATGCCCTTGACCGCCCGGTGGCGACGCGCTTTTCTTGCGCTGTGTCGACGATATCGGAGGTGGTTTCAACGGCATGCAATCGCCTCGGGATTTTTCCGAATCGCTCTACGAACTGCTGCCCTTCCCGGTCATCGTCACGGACCGCGAGGCGACGCGCTTCTTTCTCAACGAGGCGGGCCGGCGCACGCTCGGCTGGGAGGGCAAGGGGGGCGCGCACGAGGCGCTGCCCGCGGTGCTGCGCAGTGACGACGCAGCGCAACTGCTGCAGGGCCTTGCCGTCTCCGGCCGTGGCCACAGCCATATCATGCCGTTCTGCCGGGCGGACGGGTCCGAGTTCGAGGCGTCCGCGCATGTGATCGCTCTCGACGGCGCCGATCGGGCGGGCGGCTATGCGCTCCTGTTGCGAAGCCTCGCCACCGGCGGCAGCCATGGCGAACAGGTCATGCTCGGCAGCCGGATCTATTCCGCGCTGGACAAGATCCCCGAGGGCGTCGTGATCTTCGATCGCAACGAAAGGGTGGTCGTCTTTAACCGTGCGTTTCGCGAGAGCTGCGGTGCCGCAAAACATGCCGTGCGCGTCGGCGTCACGCTGGAGAGCATCCTGAGGGCCAATGTCAGGGAGGGGATCTACAAGGGCGTCGTGGAAGGCACCCCGGAGGCCGAGGCCACGGTACAGGCGCGCCTGGCCCAACACCGCGAGCAGAGCGGGCTGCCGACGATCTTTGCGACCGGCGACGGGCGCTGGATCCGCGCGGAGTGCCATGCGACCGACAGCGGCGAGGTCATCGGGCTGCGGATCGACGTCACCGACCTGAAGACCATCGAGCAGGAGCTCGACGCAAGGCAGCGCCAGTATGCGGAATTGCTGCGGCTCCTGCCGGACCAGATCGTGCGTGCCGACAAGGACCTGATCATCCGCTTCTGCAACGAGCCATATGCCAGCTTTCGCGGCATGACGCCGGAGGCGCTGATCGGGCGGGGCCTGAAGGAGATCGAGGAGGACGAGAACCACGCCGCCGGCCTCAGGGCGCTCATGCGGATCACCCCGGAGGTTCCGATCCTGACGGGCGAGTTCAGAATGCACAATGCGCAGGGCGAGGAACGCTCGATCCTGTGGATCGCGACGGCGACCTTCGAGGGGACGCAGCCGGTGGAGTTCGTCGCGGTCGGTCGCGACGTGACTGAAACCTGGCGACAGCACGAGCGGCTGGAGGAACAGGCGCTCGAGCTGCAGAGGAAGAACGAGGCGCTGAACCAGTTCACCGCGACGGTGTCGCACGATCTGAAGGCGCCGATCAGGCACATCGCCTCATTCGCCGAGATGATCGCCGAGGATGTGGAGCGGGGCGAACTGGACGAGCTCGCGCTGCATGCCGACTATGTGCGGCAGGCGGCCCGGCGCATGCAGCGGCTGGTCGAGCGCCTGCTGGAATATGCGCAGATCGCCTACAGCATCCGGCAGGTGGAACCGGTCTCCCTCGATGCCGTCGTCGGTGACGCGATGGTGGTGCTGGCGGACCACGTTCGCGAGACGAAGGCCGAGATCGACGTCATGCCGCTGCCCTCCGTCCATGGCGACCCGGAACTCCTGCGGCGGCTGATGCAGAACCTGATCGGCAATGCCATCAAGTATCGCCACCCCGACCGGGCACCGCGGGTGCGGATCTATGGCGAGACGACCGCAGACGGCGTACGGCTCGTCGTCGAGGACGAGGGTATCGGCATCGATCCGAAACATGCCGAAGCCGTGTTCGGGCTGTTCCAGCGGCTACACCAGGACGAAAAGCACTATGGCGGCACCGGCATCGGGCTGGCGCTGGCCAAGCGGATCGTCGAAAGCCATTCCGGCAGCATTCTTCTCGACACGAGCTACCGCGGCGGCGCCCGCTTCGTGGTGACGCTGCCGCAGGCTTGATCTCCATCGTTTCGCCGGTCGCAAAGCTGAAACCGCCTCGCTCCCAATAGGTTGACAGAAGGGCTCACAGCTCCATTGCCGGCCGTCGCGATCACACAGTCGGACAGACTTGTGCCAGCGCCCATTCGGCCATCAGTTCCGACACATCCTGCCGGATAGAAAATGTATCTGGACAATTTAGCGAACTCTATTTTAAGGTGTAGTGACATAAAGTATAAATCATAGATTTTATTGCCGGAGGCACTGCATGACGCGCCACATCTCGTGCATGCTATTGATTTCGTGCGCGGTTTCGTTGTCGACATGCGCCAATGTCACCGCAATTCCAGTTACCGAAAGGAACGCCGGTACGGTCCAGGGCATCCGGCTGCCGGAGCGAAAGCCGCTGATCGTCGTCATGGGCTCGAATGTCTCCGTCATGTGGGTCTGCAATAACGACCGCTCCGTGGCGCTACAGTTCGGTGCGTTCCTGGCCAGGCATCATTTCAAGACCAATTTCGACAGTTGCGGGGCGCTGACCTCGGTCGACAGCGAGATGGACAATACTGAGATACCGCTTGCTCTCATCTCGTTCTTCCAGAAGTTGGCCGAGGACCGATTGCCGGCGGGAGCAGGAGCATCCGGCGAGGTCGTCAGCAGTACCGCCTCGGGCAGGGTTCCGTTCCAGGTCTTCGATGTCCGCTTTTCTCCCGACGACAACGTAAGCCTGGTACCGCTGGTGCACTCCAGTGACCTCCTGCTGATCCCGGTTGCGGGGAGCAGTGCGAACAGCAGCGGCGGGGCTGGCGCAAAATTCAGCACTGTACCCGGAAACAAGGCCGGCGGGGGCAGCAGCGCTCCGCCGACGACAGACTAGCGGGGGCAGCCGGATGGCCAAGGGTCGCATATCCGCGCGCTGGCTGAACAGGACGGCCGCTGCGGTTTCGGAAGTCGCCGCCGACATATGTCAGCTTCCGAACGTATCGCACGTCACGCTCGGACGAAAATGCAAGGGGGGCGCGCCGACCAGCCAGCGCGCGCTCGTCACCTATGTGTACCGGAAGCACGCCGTCGGCCGGGCCTACGAGGTTCCGCCATCGGTCAAGGTGCAATCGCGTGACCTCGCGACGGACGTGGTGGAGCTTCCGAGCACCCCGCGCCTCCTCGGCGTGCGGGGAGGCGACCTGATCTACACGTCGAGTGAGTTCGGCACTGGCTGCATCGCGTTCCGGAAAGACGGAAAGGGCTTCGTTGCAACTAATGCCCACGTGGTCGGCGACATCCGGACCCGTCGGCTGGATACCTCCCTCGCGGTCCAGGAGCCCGCGACGGAAAAGAACTTTCCCCTGGGGGCGGTACGGTACATCAGCCAGTTTCCGGATGGTGCCATCACCAACGAGGATCTCGCAGTCGTGGAAGTGCCTAGTCTCGTTGTCGACGAATGGTGCATCTATGGCGAAGAGAGCCCCATCTCCGCCTTTGGCGGCTTCGCCGCCCATCTCGACGAGACATACTGGTACTCCACCCGGGGTTCGCGGGTCACCTGCGTGAGGCCCGAGCCGCTGCCGGCCCGCCAGTCGGTGCCGATGCTGGTCGACGGGCACTGGTACCGCTACACCGGGTTCTGGGGGCTTCGAGCCATTCGGGGCGCGGTGACGCCTGGTCATTCCGGCGCCATTGTGTGCCGGGGCGAGGGCGCCAGCATCGTCGCGTGCGGTATCCTGTTCGGCGGGGCGCCGCCCGACTACGCCTATGTCTTTCCGCTGCAGCCCAGGCTGAACACGGTCATCGAGGCGCTTTGACGCACAAGGGCCGGATATCCGGTGGTCTCTCGTGGTGGGTGATGCCTGACGTGTCATGGTGTCCGACGAACGAGAGGGCGGCAGGCGGCCAGTCGAAATGTCGCCGTGCCGGCGTCTCAAGGTGAGGCGCCGGCAGCGGTTGCATGGTGCTACTCTGCCGCTTCGGCATAGTCCTCCAGCGGGGGGCAGGAGCAGACGAGGTTGCGGTCGCCGTAGACGTTGTCGACGCGGTTGACGGGCGACCAGTACTTGTCGACCCGGAAGGCGCCGGGCGGGTAGCAGGCCTGCTCGCGCGAATAGGGGCGGTCCCATTCGCCGACGAGGTCTTCCACCGTGTGCGGGGCGTTCTTCAGCGGGTTGTTGACCTTGTCCATCCGGCCTTCCTCGATGGCGCGGGCCTCCTCGCGGATCGCCAGCATCGCGTCGCAGAAGCGGTCGAGCTCGGCCTTCGTCTCCGATTCGGTCGGCTCGATCATCAGCGTGCCGGCGACCGGCCAGCTCATGGTGGGCGCGTGGAAGCCGCAGTCGATCAGCCGCTTGGCGACGTCGTCCACCGTCACGCCGGCGCTGTCGACGAGCGGGCGGGTGTCGACGATGCACTCGTGCGCCACGCGGCCCTTGGCGGACTTGTAGAGCACGTCATAGGCGCCATTCAGCCGGGCTGCGATGTAGTTGGCATTCAGGATCGCCACCTTCGTCGCCTGGGTCAGGCCTTCGCCGCCCATCATCAGGCAGTAACTCCAGGAGATCGGCAGGATCGACGCCGAGCCGAAGGGGGCCGCCGAGACGGCGCCGGCCTCGGCCGTGCGGGGATCCTTCGGCAGGAAGGGGGTCAGATGCGCCTTGACGCCGATCGGCCCCATGCCCGGACCGCCGCCGCCATGCGGAATGCAGAAGGTCTTGTGGAGGTTGAGGTGGCTGACGTCGGAGCCGATGTCGCCGGGGCGGGCGAGGCCGACCATGGCGTTCATGTTGGCGCCGTCGAGATAGACCTGGCCGCCGTGGCCGTGGACGATCTCGCAGATCTCGCGCACGTTCTCCTCGAAGACCCCGTGGGTTGAGGGATAGGTGATCATGCAGCACGAGAGGTTTTCGGCGTACTGTTTTGCTTTCGCCCGGAAATCGTCCATGTCGATGTCGCCGTCGTCGCTGACCTTGACGACCACGACCTTCATGCCCGCCATCTGCGCGGACGCCGGGTTGGTGCCGTGGGCGGAGGTCGGGATCAGGCAGACGTCGCGATGCGCATCGCCATTGGCGATGTGGTAGTCGCGGATCGTCAAGAGGCCGGCATATTCGCCCTGCGCCCCCGAATTCGGCTGCATCGAGATCGCGTCGTAGCCGGTGACTGCACAGAGCTTGGCGGAGAGATCGTCGATCAGTTCCTTGTAGCCTTCCGCCTGGTCGGCCGGCACGAAGGGGTGGATCTCGGCGAATTCCGGCCAGGTGATCGGCAGCATTTCCGCCGTCGCGTTCAGCTTCATCGTGCAGGAGCCGAGCGGGATCATCGAGCGGTCGAGCGCCAGGTCGCGATCGGCGAGCCTGCGGATGTAGCGCGTCATCTCGCTTTCGGCGCGGTTCATGTGGAAGATCGGATGCGTCAGGTAGGCGCTGGTGCGCAGCATCTTCTCGGGAAGGCGGTAGTCGGCCTCGAAATCGGCGACCTTGAAGTCGCCGCCGAAGGCCCGCCAGATGGCCTCGAGCGTGGCCGGGCGCGAGCGCTCGTCGAGGCTGATGCCGATCCGGTCCTCGCCGATCCTGCGCAGGTTGATCTCCTCTGCCACCGCTGCCTTGAGGATGATGCCCTGTAATTTGCCGACATGGACGGTGATCGTATCGAAGAACACATCGGGTTCGACCGTATAGCCGAGCTTCTCGAGCCCCTTGGCCGTAAGGACGGCCTTGCGGTGAACCTGCTGGGCGATCGCCTTGATGCCCTGCGGACCGTGGAAGACGGCGTACATCGACGCCATGACGGCGAGCAGGACCTGCGCGGTGCAGATGTTCGACGTCGCCTTCTCGCGGCGGATATGCTGCTCGCGGGTCTGCAGCGACAGGCGGTAGGCACGGTTGCCGCGGGCATCGACGGAGACGCCGACGAGGCGGCCCGGCATGTTGCGCTTGTAGGCGTCCTTGACCGCCATGTAGGCGGCATGCGGGCCGCCGTAGCCGACGGGCACGCCGAAGCGCTGGGTGGTGCCGACGGCGATGTCGGCATCCATGTCGCCGGGCGACTTCAAGAGCGCCAGCGCCAGCGGGTCGGCGGCAACGACGGCGATCGCGCCGGCCGCATGCAGGTCGGCAATGACGCCGGTGAAGTCGTGCACGTGGCCGTAGGTGCCGGGATACTGGAGGATCGCGCCGAAGACCTCGGCGGCGACCAGATCCTTCATGGGATCGCCGACCGTGATCGTCCAGCCGAGCGGCTCGGAGCGGGTCTTGAGCAGCGCTATCGTCTGCGGGTGGCAGTTCTCGTCGACGAAGAAGGTGGTCGCCTTCGACTTCGAAACGCGTTCGGCCATGGCCATGGCTTCGGCCGCGGCGGTCGCCTCGTCGAGCAGCGAGGCGTTGGCGATGTCGAGGCCGGTCAGGTCGCAGACCATGGTCTGGTAGTTGAGCAGCGCCTCGAGCCGGCCCTGGCTGATCTCGGGCTGGTAGGGCGTATAGGCCGTGTACCAGGCCGGATTCTCCAGGATGTTGCGCTGGATCACCGGCGGGGTGATGGTGCCATAGTAGCCCTGACCGATCAGGGAGACGAGCTTGCGGTTCTTGTTGGCGGTCTCGCGCAGCTTGTCGAGCGCCTCGCGCTCGGACATCGGCGCACCCCATTCAAGCGGCGTCTTCTGGCGGATCGACTGCGGCACGGTGTCGTCGATCAGCGCATCGAGGCTGTCATAGCCGACCACCTTCAGCATCGCCTCCATCTCGGCCGGCGAGGGGCCGATGTGGCGGCGGTTGGCGAAGTCGTAGGGCTGGTAGTCGGTGAAAGTGAAGTCCTTGGGCAGATTCATCAGCCGACGAGCTCCTTGTAGGCGGCCTCGTCCAGCAGCGCCTCGGCGTCTGCCTTGTTGTTCAGCTTCAGCTTGAAGAACCAGCCGGCGCCCTGCGGGTCGCTGTTGACGAGGGAGGGATCGTCGACGATCGCCTGGTTGACCTCGACGATCTCGCCGTCGAGCGGGCAGTAGACGTCGGAGGCGGCCTTGACGCTCTCGACGGTGGCGGCGTCGCCGCCCTTGGAATGGGTGCTGCCCACTTCGGGCAGTTCGACGAAGACGAGGTCGCCGAGCTGCTCGGCGGCGTGCGTGGTGATGCCGACGGTGGCGACGTCGCCGTCGATCTTGAGCCATTCGTGTTCTGCGGTGAATTTCAGCATGTCGGTTCCTCTCTGGAAAATTCAGAAACTGTGTTGCTGCCCCTCATCCCCCTGCCGGGACCCTCTCCCCGCAGGGGAGAAGGGGGCTGGGCGCTCCCCGTCGGTTCCCTCTCCCTGCTTGCGGGGAGAGGGTCAGGGTGAGGGGCGATCGCCACGCGCATCGGTCAGCGCTTGAAGCTGTTGGCGACGAAGGGAAGGGCGGCGACGGTGACGGGCAGGTATTTGCCGCGGACTTCGGCGAACAGCGGTGTCCCCGGGGCTGCGAGCGCGACCGGGACGTAGCCCATGGCAATGGGGGCCTCGATACTGGGGCCGAAGCCGCCGGAGGTGACGTGGCCGACTTCGGTCTTGCCCTCGGCGTCGGCATAAAGTTTCGCCGGCGGGCGGACCGGGGCCTTGCCCTCGACCTTGAGCCCGACGCGACGGCGGGCGGCGCCGGAGGTGAGCTGCGCGAGGATGGTTTCTGCGCCCGGGAAGCCGCCGGCGCGATCGCCGCCGGTGCGGCGCACCTTCTGCATCGCCCATTCGAGGGCGGCCTCGACCGGGGTGGTCGTCGTGTCGATGTCGTTGCCATAGAGGCAGAGACCGGCCTCCAGCCGTAGCGAATCACGCGCGCCGAGCCCGATCGGCATCACGTCGGGGTGATCGAGCAGGTGGCGACAGACCCTTTCCGCCCGGTCGGCGGGAATCGAGATCTCGAAGCCGTCCTCGCCGGTATAGCCGGAGCGGGTGACGATGCAGTCGGCATCGTGCAGGTCGCAGGCGCGGACGTCCATGAAGCGCATGCCGGCGATGTCCGCCCAGAGTTCAGCCAGCACCGTTTCCGCACGCGGGCCCTGCAGGGCGATCAGCGCGCGGTCCGTGAGCATCGTCAGCTCGCAACTGTCGCCGATGTGCTTTTCGAGATGGGCGAAATCCGCATCCTTGCAGGCGGCGTTGACGACGACGAAGAAGTGGTCGCCGCGGTTGGCGATCATCAGGTCGTCGAGGATGCCGCCGTCCCCGGCGGTGAACAGCGCGTAGCGCTGGCGCCCCTCGCCGAGCCCGACGACGTCGACCGGCACGAGGCTTTCCAGCGCGCGGGCTGCGTCGGCATTGTCGCCGGAGCGGGCGCGCACGATCACCTGGCCCATGTGGGAGACGTCGAAGAGGCCGGCAGCCGCGCGGGTGTGCAGGTGCTCCTTCAGCACGCCTGCGGGAAACTGCACCGGCATCTCGTAGCCCGCAAACGGCACCATGCGGGCGCCGAGCGACACGTTGAGGTCGTGCAACGGGGTTCTCTTAAGGTCAGACACGACGTCCAAGGCGCCCTCCAGTCTTCTGGCGCTCGCGCGCCGGCCCATCACTGGCGCTTTCGCGCCGCTTTCATGAGCCCCCTCTGTCCTTGTCGCCTGAGATTGTTATCCCTTCGGCGGGCGCGTGAACGCCACTCTCCAGAGTCCTGTCGGCACCTTGCTGGTCCTTTTGCCTGAGAGTTTCCGGGGGCGGTTGCTCCTTCGGCACCGGTTCGAAACCGGTTTCTCCCAGCGAGGTCTTCGCCACATAAAGGCGTCGGCCGGAATTTGGCAAGAGCATAGCGTCGCGGCTGAACAAATATTTGTCGTCTGCCGCCATGTCGTCCGTCCCTCCGGCGCAAACGAAAAAAGCTCCCGCAGATACGGGAGCCCTCGGGGATGGGTGGCGGACGGATGTGTCTCTCGTCAGTCCTCGCGGGCAGGCATGCCCTCGGGGGCCGCGATCAGGTCGCCTTCGGCCCCGTTTTCGGCATAGGAGCGTGCGGCGGCCGCGAAGGTCGTATCGCTCTGGCGCTCCATCGTCAGCAGCACGAGCGCCAGCGCCGGCGGCTTCACGACGGTCAGGATTCCCCGGAGCTGAAAATTGTCGCCGATCCGGGCGGCATCCGCCCATGCCTCGATCTTCTGTTCGAAGAGCGTGGTCGGGCGGGTGGTCGCCTTGTATGCCTGCGCGGCATAGGCGGCGGTAGCGGGGGATACGGTTACGATCTGCGCCATGTCGTCTTCTGCAATTTCTGGTTCCCAATAGTCTCTTGTTAACACAATCGGCTTGCGCAAAATGTAACGCGGGCGGTTCGTTTTTAATCGAATTTTAGTGTTTTGTCGGGCGCATGCCGGTCGTGCGGCGCAAATTCCCGCAGGCCTCTTGCGTCGAAGCGGCGATCTCCGCCATAAGACCGCACATGACGGCCGGGTCCGGCCGGCTGGACAATCGCCGCCTTTTGCGGCGCGCGGAGTGAGCCGATGAAACCGATATTCGTGCAACTGCAATGCGCCCCCGGCAAGACCTACGAGGTCGCCGATGCCCTCTACGCCACCGAACTGATCTCCGAACTCTATTCCACCAGCGGCGAGTACGACCTGCTGCTGAAGGTCTATGTCGAGACCGAGGAGGACATCGGCAAGTTCATCAACGACCACATCGCCTCGATCCCCGGCATCGTCCGTTCGCTGACCACGCTGACTTTCCGGGCATTCTGACCCGCACGCCCGCAACTTCCCCTTTGCCGGGACATGCGTTAAAGCACGGCCCAAAGAAAGAAGGCGAAGATGGCAGGTATCGAACACAGGCAGGTGGACCAGGATGAGGCGGGCATGCGGCTCGACCGCTGGTTCAAGGTCCACTATCCGGGGCTGGGCTTCGGCCAGTTGCAGAAGCTCCTGCGCTCGGGCCAGGTGCGCGTCGACGGCGGCCGGGCGAAGACCGACATGCGCGTGCAGCCGGGCCAGACCGTGCGCATTCCGCCGATGGGCGTGGACGCCAAGGAAACGAAGGCGGGGCCGATCGGCGGCCGCGACCTGAAGCATTCTCCCGACGGCGAACTCCTGTCGCGCATGCTCCTGCATGAGGACGACAAGGTGTTCGTGCTGAACAAGCCGGCCGGCATCGCCGTGCAGGGCGGATCGGGCGTGACCCGGCACATCGACAAGATGCTGGAAGCCTGGACGAGCCAGAAGGGCGAGAAGCCGCGCCTCGTCCACCGTCTCGACCGCGACACGTCAGGCGTGCTCGTCATCGCCCGGACCCGGGGGGCGGCACAGAAGCTGACGGCGGCCTTCCGCGAGCGCGACACGAAGAAGACCTACTGGGCGATCGTCAAGGGCGTGCCGCGCAAGCACGAGGACAAGATCTCGACCTGGCTGGTGAAGGAGCAGACACCGGATGGCGACCGCATGCGGATCGCCAAGCACGGCGAGGACGGCGCCGATCACGCCGTCTCCTACTACCGCGTCGTCGAGCAGGCCGGGCAGAACTTCGCCTGGCTGGAGATGGAACCCTATACCGGGCGGACCCATCAGCTCCGCGTTCATGCCGCCCATCTCGGCCATCCGATCATCGGTGATCCCAAGTATTTCGAGGCGGACGTCAACTGGACCTTTCCCGGCGGGGTGCAGAACCGCCTGCACCTGCATGCCCGGCACATCGACATCCCGCATCCCTCCGGCGGACGCCTGCGGGTGACCGCGCCGCTGCCGCAGCACATGGTGCAGACCTGGAACGTGCTCGGCTTCGACCAGACCGCCGCGGACGGGGACGCGTGATGCGGCTCGTCCTCTTTGATTGCGACGGTACGCTGGTCGACAGCGCGCACCTGATCCACGAGGTGATGGCGCGCACCTTCGAGGACTTCGGGCATGCCCGCCTCCAGCTTGCCGCCACCAAGAGCATCATCGGGCTGACCCTCGACATCGCCATTGCCCGGCTGCGGGGCAAGGCGCATGTTGACGAGGAGGCGCAGGCGATGACGGCACACTACAAGAAGATCTTCATGGGCGTGCGGGCGGAGCCGGGCTACCGGGAGCCGCTGTTTCCCGGGATCGAGCCGATGATGCGCCGGCTCGAGCGCGAGGACGACATGCTGATCGGCGCGGTGACCGGCAAGTCGCGACGCGGGCTCGACGCGATCCGGGTGACGCACGGGCTGGAGAAGACCTTCCTCGTTTCGCGCACCGCCGACGACTGCCCCTCCAAGCCGCATCCGGCCATGGTCAGCGAATGCTGCGCCGAGACCGGCATCGATGCGTCGCGGACGGTTGTCATCGGCGATGCGATCTACGATATGCAGATGGCCAAGGCGGCCGGCGCGCAAGCCGTCGGTGTCGCCTGGGGCTATGCCAGCGTGCCCGAACTCGTCGAGGCGGGGGCGGACCACATTCTTAGGGAGCCGGCCGAACTGCTGCAGTGGCTGGAACTTGCCGATGCGTGACATTCTTTCCGACCTTTCCGACGCCATGAGCGATCCCGATCCGGTGCGCCGGGCGCAGATCCAGATGAAGCGGCCGCTGCCGAAGCGGTTCTACAAGGACGTCTCGATCGGCGAGGGCGAGGGCGGCTTGACCGTCCTGCTCGACGGCCGTCCGGTCCGCACCCCGGCCAAGCGGCCGCTCGCCGTCGCCTCAGCGAGCCTTGCCGAACGGCTGCGGGCCGAATGGGACGCGCAGGGCGAGGAGATCGATCCGGCGAAGATGCCGGTGACGCGCCTCGTCAACACCGCGCTCGACGGCGTCGCCGACAATGCGGACGCGGTCAGGGACGAGATCGTCCGCTTCGCCGGCACCGACATGATCTGCTACCGGGCCGACAGTCCGGAGCGGCTGGTGGCGATCCAGCAGGCGGCGTGGGACCCGGTGCTCGAATGGGCGGCGGATGTGCTCGGCGCACGCTTCATTCTGGCCGAAGGCGTCATCCACCAGGAGCAGCCGGCACAGGCGATGGAAGCCTTTGCCGCCGCGCTGGAGAAATTCGGCTCTCCGCTCGAACTCGCCTGCATCCATACCGTCACCACGCTGACCGGCTCGGCCATCCTGGCGCTCGCCTTCGCGCACGGCCGGCTGGACGCCGAGACCGTGTGGACGCTCGCCCATGTCGACGAGGACTGGCAGATCGAGCACTGGGGCACGGACGAGGAGGCGTTTCGCCGCCGCGAACTGCGTCGGCAGGAGTTCGAGGTCGCAGCCGCGGCATTCGGCGACGTGACCGGGCGCTGAGGCGCCCCCGGCGTCTCGCATTTACCATGGATTGCATCACGGGGTTGCCCCGGCGCGCTGGTTCGTGTCATGGCCATGGCATGGGCCGGGCCGATTCGGTTTCCCGGCAACTGTTGAAATACGGATGCAATTTCATGCTGATGACCTTCCTCCGTGTGCCGCTCGTCGCGCTTGCGATGGCGGCGATGTGCCTTGCCGCCCAGGCGGAGACGCTCAAGGATATCCGCAAGGTTTCGGTCGCCGGCGACGGTTCGGTTTCCAGGGACGTGGTGGCGTTGACGGGCCAGCAATTGAAGCGTTCGGTCCGCTCCACCCGGCGGCCGGTGGCGCTGCCGAAGGTCGCCATGGAAGTGCATCTCGCCAATGAGATCCGCGGCGCGGGCGCACAGGCCGGCCGCAACTCGGCGGAGGTGACCGTGCTTCTCCGCGGTGGATCGGGTGCACCGGTCGCAAGCGAGCGCTTCATCGTCAACAGCTTCATGACGGGCAAGGCCGCCGACAGGGCGCTTGCCAACGCGATCTCGCAGCGCATCGCCGTGACCTACAGCCTGGCGCCGGTCCGGGCCGCGTCCACCGGATCGCGAGGCAATACGAAAGCCTACCGGAAGCACCAGCCGGCAGCCCGCCGGCAAGCGGCCCCGCAGGCGGCCGCAAAGTCGACCGGCCCGGCCGCCGAGCCGATCATCATCCCGAGCGAGGCGGCGCTGACCGTCAAGCCGCGCGTACGCAAGCCGAAGGCGGAAACGAGCGCCGCAAAGACGCCGGCGCCCTGCGTGGTCACGGTGACCACGAACTGCAACTGACGGATCGCGTGATCCGGGCAGCGGCGCCTGTGGCTCGCCAGTTTCGTCATCTTCGGTGTGTCGAGGACCGGACCTTCGGCATCCAGCCAATGCGAACTTGATTGTGAGGCGGGCGAGGCGCGATAATCCTTGCTGCGGCCGGACGAGAGGCCGCATCATGCAGGGAGACGACGATGTCCCTATCTGAGCGCTTGTCCCTTTATCAACCCCAGGCGCTCGCCGCGCTCAGGATCATGACCGCCCTGCAGTTCATCGAGCACGGCACGCAGAAATTCTTCAATTTTCCGCCGGCGGCCGAACCGTTCGGCGATCTGATGAACCTGATCGGCGTTGCGGGGCTTCTGGAAATCGTCGGTGGGGGGCTCGTCCTTGTCGGCCTGTTCACGCGGCCTGCCGCCTTCGTGCTCTGCGGCTTCATGGCGGTCGCCTATTTCATGGCGCACATGCCGGTTGACTTCTGGCCGGTCAACAACCGCGGCGACGCGGCGATCTCGTTCTGCTTCATCTTCCTCTATCTCGTCTTCGCCGGGCCGGGCGCGTTCGCGCTCGACAACCGGCGAAGCTGAGACCGGATCAGGTGGCGAACTTCAGGCCCATGATGCCGGTGACGATCAGGGCGATGCAGCCGAGGCGGAGGGCGGTGACCGGTTCGGCGAAGAGCACGATGCCGAGGATGACGGTGCCTACCGTGCCGATGCCGGTCCAGATGGCATAGCCGGTTCCGATCGGCAGGTGGCGGACGGCAAGGCCGAGAAGGACGATGCTGATCACCATCGCGCCCACCGTCAGCGCGGTGGGTAGCGGCCGGGTGAAGCCGTCCGTATATTTGAGGCCAATGGCCCAACCGATTTCGAAGAGGCCGGCAAGTACGAGCAATATCCAGGACATGTCCTGCTCCGTTTGAAAGGAGCGGGGCCGTCCCCGCGTTCGTCACCGCCGTCGTCCGGCGGCAGCAGCCGTCTGCCTTGGCCAGATATCGCAACGGTCGCCCGAAAATCAAGAGGCCCCCGCGCAATTCAGCCATGCGCGGAGGCCTCGGAGCTGGATGCTGCGCGCGTCAGCCGAGCCGCGCGGCGTGCCATTTCAGGTGATCGTCCATGAAGGTCGAGATGAAGTAGTAGGAGTGGTCGTAGCGCTCGTGCATGCGCAGCGTCAGGCCGATGTCGGTGCCCTGGATCGCCTCATCGAACAGCCAGGGACGCAGGCCGTTCTCCAGGAAGCCGTCGGCCTTGCCCTGGTCGATCAGGAATTCGGGGAACCGGGCGCCGTCCTCGACGAGGGCGCAGGCGTCGTACTGCCGCCAGTTGGCCTGGTCGGGGCCGAGATACTTCTCGAAGGAGCCGGAAGACCAGTCGGCAGTCGAGGGCTGGACGATCGGCGCGAAGGCGGAGCAGCTCCTGAAGCGGTCGGGATGCTTCAGCGCGATCGTCATCGCGCCATGGCCGCCCATCGAATGGCCGAAGATGCCCTGGCGGTCCATGTCGACGCGGAAATGCTGGGCGACGAAAGCCGGCAGTTCCTCGGTGATGTAGGTGTACATCTGGTAGTGTTCGGCCCAGGGCTTCTCGGTGGCGTCGAGATAGAAGCCCGCACCCTTGCCCATCTGCCAGTTCGTCAGTTCGTCCGGCACGTCGTTGCCGCGCGGGCTGGTATCGGGGCAGACGACGATGAGCCCGAGCTCGGCGGCCATGCGGCGATACTCGCCCTTTTCCATGACGTTGGCATGGGTACAGGTCAGGCCGGACAGGTACCACAGCACCGGGCAGGGGTCGGTGATCGCCTTCGGCGGAACGAAGACGGCAAAGGTCATCTCGCAATTGCAGGCGAGCGAATCATGGGCGTACACGCCCTGCATGCCGCCGAAGGCCTGGTTCTGGGATAGGACTTTCATGGGGAGCTCCAATGGTTTGACGTCACGAGGCGAGCGCGACGGCCGCATTCACGGCGGCTGCGACGAGCACGGTGTTGAAGAAGAAGGAAACGATCGCATGCAGGAGGTTGAGCTTGCGCATCTGCGTGGTGGTGACGGCCACGTCTGAGGTCTGCGCGGTCATTCCGATGACGAAGGCGAAATAGAGGAAATCGAAGATGCCGGGCATGCCGGTCTGCGGGAAATCCAGCCCGCGTTCCCCCGGTTGCAGCGACTTGCCGCCCTGCGGGCGCCAGTAGACATGGGCGTAGTGGACCGCGGCCATCGTGTGGATCGTGAACCAGCCGAGCACCACCGATGCGAAGGAGAGGATCAGGTCCAGCGGCTCGACGACGTCGCCCTCGTTGAGGACGATGAAGAGGGAGGCGAGCGAGATCGCGAAAGCGCCGACGGTCACGAGCAGGATGATCGGCGCCGGCGTATCGGTGTCGACGGCGTATTTCTTGAGGTAGCCGCCGGTAAGATAGGGCAGGCGCCGTCCGATCATCAGAAGGTAGAGCATGAAGAAGGAGATGCCGCCCAGCTGTGCTGCGACCCGCATCCGCAGCCACAGGGCTATCGGCAGGATCAGGAGGGCTGCGATGGCGGCAATGTAGAACGGGCGATGGCGGCTGTGCGGCGCCTTTGCCGGCGTGATCATGGCGCTGTGCCCGACGATTTCGCGCGGCGGCACAGGCGGTCGAGCGTCTCGAGAAAGGCCGAGCGGTCGCGCGGCGAAAAGGCGGCGTTGTAGCCCTTGCTTTCGCCGGTCTCGCGCAGATGCTGGCCGAGGTCGCGCATGGCGGTGGCCATGCCGATGTTTGTCCGGTCGAAGACCCGCCCGGTCGGCCCGGTGACGAAGGCATCCCTGGCGACGCAGCGCCCGGCGAGCGGTACGTCGGCGGTGACGACGATGTCTGCGGGCTCGACGTGCTCGACGATCCAGTCGTCGGCGGCGTCGAAGCTACCCGAGACGATAACGTTCTTCACCGTCGGGTCGCGCGAGGGCCTGAGACCGGAATTGGCCACGAAGGTCACTTCGATGCCGTGGCGTTCGGCGACCTTGAGGATTTCCGGCTTGACCGGGCAGGCATCGGCATCGACGTAGATCATTGCGTACGTGCTTCCGCTGTTCTTCAGGCGTTTCCGGGCGACGGCGGCCGCAGCATGTCGACATGCGGAATGCCGTCTTCCAGATACTCCTCCGAAGTCGGAGAAAAGCCAAAGGCTTCGTAGAAGTGCGTCAGATGGCTCTGCGCGGAGAGCGCGATCGCCTCGTTCGGGTAAAGCCGCTCGCAGGCCACGATCGCCTCGCGCATCAGCGCATCGCCCAGGCGCTTGCCGCGATGATCCGGGGATACGGCGACGCGTCCGATCCGCGGAAGTGCATCGGCCACCGGCCGCCAGAGCCTTGCGCAGGCGAGCAGGCCCGTGCCGTCCAGCAGGCGCAGATGCCGGCAGGCCGGATCGTTGCCGTCGAGCTCGGGGTAGGGGCAGTTCTGCTCCACCACGAAGACGTCGACGCGCATCTTCAGCATGGCGTAGAGGTCGACGGCGGAGAACTCCTCCAGCCTCCGCACGTCGACCGTATAGGCGGGCGAAGTCGTCAATAGACCACCACGCCGCGGATGCTCTCGCCCTTGTGCATCAGTTCGAAGCCGTTGTTGATGTCTTCGAGCGGCATGGTGTGGGTGATCATCGGATCGATCTGGATCTTGCCCTCCATGTACCAGTCGACGATCTTCGGCACGTCGGTGCGGCCGCGCGCGCCGCCGAAGGCGGTGCCCATCCAATTGCGGCCGGTGACGAGCTGGAACGGACGCGTCGAGATTTCCTGGCCGGCGCCGGCGACGCCGATGATGACCGACTTGCCCCAGCCGCGATGCGAAGCCTCCAGCGCCTGGCGCATCACCTTGGTGTTTCCGGTGCAGTCGAAGGTGTAGTCTGCGCCGCCGATCAGGTCGCCGTTGCGCTTCGTCATGTTGACGAGATAGGGCACGATGTCGTCGCCCACCTCCTTCGGGTTGACGAAGTGCGTCATGCCGAACTTCTCGCCCCATGCCTTGCGGTCATTGTTGATGTCGACGCCGATGATCATGTCGGCGCCGGCAAGGCGCAGCCCCTGCAGCACGTTCAGTCCGATGCCGCCGAGACCGAAGACGATCGCGGTCGAGCCGATCTCGACCTTTGCCGTGTTGATGACAGCGCCGATGCCGGTGGTGACGCCGCAGCCGATGTAGCAGATCTTGTCGAAGGGCGCGTCCGGGTTGACCTTGGCGAGCGCGATTTCCGGCAGCACCGTATAGTTGGCGAAGGTGGAGCAGCCCATGTAGTGGTGGATCTTGTCCTTGCCGATCGAGAAGCGGCTGGTGCCGTCCGGCATCAGGCCCTGGCCCTGCGTGGCCCGGATCGAGGTGCAGAGATTGGTCTTGCGCGACAGGCAGGAATAGCACTCGCGGCATTCCGGCGTGTAGAGCGGAATGACGTGGTCGCCCTTCTTGACCGAGGTGACGCCCGGACCGACGTCGACGACGATGCCGGCGCCCTCGTGGCCGAGGATGGCCGGGAACAGCCCTTCCGGATCGGCGCCCGAGAGGGTGAAGTCATCGGTGTGGCAGATGCCGGTGGCCTTGACCTCGACCAGCACCTCGCCGGCCCGGGGACCCTCCAGTTGCACGGTCATGACCTCCAGCGGCTTTCCGGCCTGAACGGCGACAGCGGCGCGTACGTCCATGATCTCTCTCCTTAACTCCAATGGAACCTGATTCGATGCGGACCATTGCAGAGCCCGGGCGGGCACTCAAGTCCATCTCGACGGCGGGGGTGCTCAATCGTCGCCTCGACGACCGCGCATACCCAGCCGGGCGATCTCGGCCTCGAGCGCGTCGATCGCTTCACCGGTCCGGGCATGCAGGCGACGGACCTCCTCCAGCCGCTCGAAAAGAGGGTGGGTGGAGGTTTCCGGGCCCGTCTCGGACGGAGCCTCGCCGATCCCGGCGATCAGCCAGGACGGCGATACGCCGAGAATGCCGGCGAGCATGAACAGCGCCTGCGTGCGCGGCTCGGCATGGTCGCGCTCCCAGTCTCCGACGGTGTCCTCCGGAAGTCCCATCCGTGCCGCGAGTTCGCCGAGCGACAGGTCGAGGGCGTCGCGCGCACGCCAGATGCGGCCGCCGAGCGTGTCGCCATCGGCACGGGGCGAGCGGAAGGGGATGGTGTTGTCATCGCCGGACTTTGCCATGACGGCCTCCGTTTTCTTCAGCGAAATCTTAAGGATGGAAGTGCTGCATGGCTACCCCAAATGCGCCGCGTGCCGCCGCAGCACCCTGCGGCGCCCCTTGACCGCGCCGTGTACGATGCGGTTGAAACAGGCTGACCGCTCGATGATTCCGGGCCGGTCACCTCGCCCATCGAATCGCTCCAGGGTTCACCCATGCAACCGTCGACGGTCCATTTCAGGCAGCACGTGATGCAGGGGATGGCATTGATGGCCTTCGCCATGACGATCCTTCCCGGTATGGATGCGATCGCAAAGTACATGGCGACCTACGAGGGCATGTCGCCGGGGCAGATGACCTTCTACCGCTTCTTCTTCCAGCTCGTCTGCACGCTGCCGCTGCTGTTGACGGTAATGGGCCGCGACGCCTTCCGGGCGAAGAGGCCATGGATGAACCTTTTGCGCGGAGTGCTGCACGGTGCGGCGAGCCTGCTGTTCTTCGTCGCCGTGAAGTACATGCCGCTCGCCGACGTCTTTGCCATCTACTTCGTCGAGCCGTTCATGCTGACGGCGATGTCGGCGGTCTTCCTCGGCGAAAGCGTCGGCTGGCGGCGATGGCTGGCGATCGCAGTCGGTTTCTGCGGGGCGCTGATCGTCATCCAGCCGAGCTTTGCGATCTTCGGCTGGACCGCGCTGCTTCCGGTCGCCTGCGCCTTTCTCTACACGCTCTACTTGTTTCTCAACCGGGCGATCGGGGAGGGCGATTCGCCCCTGACGATGCAGACGATCTCCGGCTTCGGCGGCATGATGTTCATGGCCGGCGCGCTTGCGGTCGGAAACGGCGCGGGGCTGGAAAATTTCGCGCTGTCGCTGCCGCAATCGCCGTTGGCCTTGGGACTGCTGCTGATCCTGGGCTCGCTTTCCGGATATGCCCACCTTCTGGTCGTGCGTGCCTTCCGCATGGCGCCGCTGTCGCTGCTGGCGCCGTTCCAGTATTTCGAGATCATCTCGGCCACGATCCTCGGCTATGCCCTGTTTGGCGATTTTCCCAATCTGTGGAAATGGGTCGGCATCGCCATCATCGTCGGTTCCGGCCTGTTCATCATCTGGCGGGAGCGGATGGCCGCCAGAAACGTCGGCCCTGTGGCACCGGATTGAGACGGCTGTGCCTTTTCGGGACGGACCGGGCGGGAAGCGTCGGCGGGGCCGCGTTCTGCCGGATGCGTTTCTTAACATTTGAAGCATAGTGTGGGACCGGCGTACCGCTGACGGGTCAGACGCGGTCCGCAGGTATCGTTCGTGGAATTCCGCCCCGGGCCGCTCCGGCTTCCGGCGCGGCTGTCAGGTGGCTCGGGGAGCGTTTGCGTGTCGCCGGAACTGTCCGTTGTCATCCTGCTCGGCATCAATCTCGGCCTGGTCTGGCTGCTGCTGGCCGCTCCGCTCGGCCGGCGAACCCTTCGCCTGCGCCGGACCTTCGAAGCGGATGCCATGAAGATCTGGTCGGCGGTCTTCCCGCTGGGCGCTAACGCGGACTGGCACCACTCTGTCATCTCCAGCACGCGGATCGGCGACGGCCGTGTCCGGCAGGCCTATGCGCATGTGGACAGGACGGGAAAGCCGATCCTGCGCACACTCCAGGTGAGCGACGTCACGGCACACGGTCAGGAGCCGGGGCAGGAGCGTCTCGCTTTCTGCGCCCGGGTCGTCGACGATAGCGCTCTGGATCCATCGTTCTGGCGGCATTTCCGTGAGCGGCGCTCGCTGTCGGCGACGGCCTCCGGCAGCGTGCTGACGATCGAGCAGACGGACGACTATCGCGGGCTCGCCTTCCTGCTCTTCCGGTATTTTTCGCTGAGACGCGAGACCAGCGCGCTCGAACAATGGTTGCGAAAGGGTGTGTCGGTACCGAACGGGCTGTTCGAGCGATCACCGGTGCAGGCGGGGCTCGCGGTGCTCTCGACGCTGCTGCTCTGGCCTTTCTTCGGCCTCCACCTCTACGGCCTGATGCTGTCCGTGATGCTGACGGTCGTGATCGTCCTGCACGAACTCGGCCACATGGCGGCCTACCGGGCTTGCGGGCACCGGCATGTGCGCATGATCTTCATTCCCTTCCTGGGCGGGATCGCGATCGGCGGGCGGCCCTACAATTCCCTGTTCGAGGTCGCTTTCTGCGCCCTGATGGGGGCCGGACTGTCGGCCTTCCTGGTGCCGGTGCTGTCGGCGTTGCACGTCCTGCTCGCCCGGGATGGCGCTTTCCACGCGGAGGCCGGGCGGATCGTGCTCGTCTTCCTCGCCATCCTTGGGGCGTTCAATCTCCTGAACCTCCTGCCGATGCAGCGCTTCGACGGCGGGCAGGTGCTGCGGCAGGTGTTCTCCTCGCGGCCGGCCCTGGTCGTCGCCAGTTTCGCGGTGGCGCTTCTCGTTCTCGGCACCGGCTGGCGGGTCGGCCTGCCGCCGATGGCGCTGCTTGCGGGACTTGCGGTGTTCACGCTGCTCAGCATGCTCGGCAGCCGGAGTGCGGTGAAGCCGCGGCACTCGCTGGTGCCGATGACGAACGGGGAGAGGATCCTGGCCGGCTGCGGGCTCTATGCGGCCGTCGGGCTGCACGGATCGGCGATCGTCTACGCCTGCGACCGCCTGTTCGGCTGAGGCTGGCTCGGACAAGCCTGCCGATCGTCCGGGGGGAGCGCTGCCACCGGGCCGAATACCGTCTCGAAGGCGCCCTTCAGGAAGATGTCGACGTCGCCCATCGCGACGGGAAGGCCGAGGTCGACGAGGCTGGTGACGCCGTAGCCGCGGATACCGCAGGGGACGATTCCGCCGAAATGGTCGAGTTCCGGATCGACGTTCAGCGACAGGCCGTGGAAGCTGACCCAGCGGCGCAGGCGAATGCCGATCGCGGCGATCTTGTCCTCGGCCGGAGAGCCGTCGGGCAAGGGCGGGCGCTCCGGGCGTCGCACCCAGACGCCGACGCGGTCCTCGCGGCGTTCGCCGCGGACGTTCATCTGCGCCAGCGTCTCGATGACGACGTCCTCGAGGGCGGCGACGAAGGCGCGCACGTCCTGCCGGCGCCGCTTCAGGTCGAGCATGACGTAGACGACCCTTTGTCCCGGGCCGTGATAGGTGTATTCGCCGCCGCGCCCGGTCTGGAACACCGGGAAGCGATCCGGATCGACGAGGTCCGCGCCGTCGGCGCTGGTGCCGGCCGTATAGAGCGGTGGATGCTCGACCAGCCAGACGAGTTCGTCGGCCTCGCCGGCGGCAATCGCCGCAGCCTCGCGCTCCATCGTCTCCACGGCCACATCATAGGGGACGAGTCCGGGCTCGATACGCCAGCGGATCGGCGGCGAGCCCGCGGTTGCGTGCATGGATTTTTCGAGTTCTGCGCGTTGCATGGTACGGTCCTTCAGGCCCTTCTCTGCCAATATAGGCCGGCCGACGCAAGGTTTTGAGGGCCGAATTCGCCCGTTCGCGAGGGCTGTTGAAATTGTTGTCTTTGCCGTCAGATTTCTGTTGCAATGGCCTTGTGCACCCACAGGGCTTTTGCTACATGCAGCCCCGCCGGCGCAAATCGGCACCTACCACGATGCGGTCGTGGCGGAATTGGTAGACGCGCAGCGTTGAGGTCGCTGTGGGGCAACCCGTGGAAGTTCGAGTCTTCTCGACCGCACCAAGAACCCGGCTCAGGCCGGGTTTTTTGTTTTTATTCAGCGATTTGAAGTTTGCGGTCTCCTTGCGGAGGCATGCACAGGCACGCTCTTTTCGCGCGAGGCAGTTGGCGGCCTGATTTGGCTCGCTGCGCCCCGACTACGCTTCCGTTTTTGCCGCCGCGGCGGGATACGTGCGGGGTGTGACCTGGCCGGTCTTCTTTCGGGTACTTCCGGCCTTCCGCTGGTTCTTGCGCAGATCGACATAGGACGGCATCTCTCCGGCATTGTGGTAGTAGGCGATCAGGCGCCGGCCCTTGGCAAGCTTGCGCAGCGGCTCCTCCACGACGATGCTGTAGTCGGGTGCCCGGCCGAACCAGCCGCTCAGCTTCTCAAGATCGACCGGGTCGTGGACATGGTGCCTGCAACTGCCCTTCGGCCACAGAAAGGGGACGGAGACGAGCACCCGGTCCGCCATCTGCGTCAGGTGCTGCGCGAAGGCGGCCGCGTCGGGAATATGCTCGAGAACCTGGAAGCAGGACACGAAGTCATATTTCTCCTCCGGTTGAAAGGTGAAGAAGTCCTGCTCGAAGCCGACCACGTTCGGCGACGTATAGGGATGGCGGATGTCGACCGTGTGGCGGACGGGAATCCAGCGGAAACGCTCGATGTATTCGGCGTTGGAACTGCCGACATCGAGATAGGACCTTGCGTCGGACGCCAGCACAGACACGATCTGCTCGACGTATCGGTAGTAGAGAAAATTCCTGCGCTTGGAGAAATAGCCCTTCGCCATGTGATGTCCTCAACGGGCGCCGGTCGTCTCATGACGGTGGCGAGGATATCATCTTTCGGATGCGATCGCATCCGCCGGGAGAGCAGCAGCCCGTTGAAGGCGGGCCGTTTCTCAGGTTGAGACAGGCCGGGCCGTAGGCTGCGCAATCCGGTCCTGCCTTTGCTGCGCCGGAACATGTCCGCCATCGGCCTGCCGGTTCGGTCCGGCCGACCGCAGACAGGTTGCTCGCCGGCGTTCTGCCAGTCCGCATCTTCGACGTGGAGGCTCTGCGGCGACCGTCGGATCTCAATTGATGAAGCGGATTGCCAGCATCAGGCGGTCGCCGCGGGTGGGCGGGGACGCACGGTGGTAGCAGGAGGTGTCCTCCACGAAGCCGGTCCCCGCCGGCCCTTCGATGACGAGCTCCTTGTCGCGCCCGAATTCCTTGTAGACGGCCTCCTGGCTGGCGCGGGCCGATCCCAGCAGCATCCTGAGCGGCTTGCCCTTGTGCGAGCGCCTGATCATGACGTGGGCGCCGGAATGGCGATCGGTGTCGGTGATATAGAAGCTGGCATAGAGGAAATCGTAGCCGCCGACGTCGTAGTGATAGTCGATGACGTGGTGCTTCAGCTGGCGCCGCTCCTCGTCGCTCATCGAAGAGCCGAAGCTCCAGTCGAGGATCGTCGTGATCTTGCGCGGTGCGTGTCCGAGATAGCCGCGAACGATGGCGCGCAGGACGGGATCGTTGATGATCTCCCGGACTTCCGGGCAACGGGCCGGGTCGGTGATGCCGCCGATCGGCATCTTCCGTCCGTCGGCCGCCACACCGTTCAAGACCTCCGCATAGCGGAAGGTCGGCCCCTTCGGATCGTAGATCGCATGCAGCGGCTCCGTCAGCGCAAAGGCCCTGATCGCCTCGATGCTCCTGGGGGGGAGGTCGAGGCCGACGAACACGGCTTCGTCGCGAATGCTGCGGATGATGCCGTTCACGTCGGCATCCGGAAAGAGGGTCGATGCATTGCCTGATGTGGCACGCGAGGCCGGCCGCATCGCTTCCAGCGCGCGACGGACGGTTCCGTAGGCGCTGCGAACGGTGCGAAATCGCCCGAACACATAAGACAAGTCGTGGGCCATGACTCTGTTGACAACGCCTGCCATGTTCATGAGGTCACCTCTTGAAGCGGGGGCAATACTTGACGAAGAAAGTATATGTTTCCGTTGGCAATGGTCAGTCGTGCCTGACAGTGAAATGGTGGTATGCGGTAGCAATCTTAGTGCGTAGGTTGCATCCAGCCCGTCGAGACCGGTTACATGCCCGGCCTAGATCAGGAGTTGTATGTATGGTGGTATTCCACGGGATTTCGACGTAGGGCGGGATGACGGACTGACCGATCATTCCCAGCGCGGCCCGATCTTCGTCGGCCAACGCCAGCAGGGTGCCGCCAACGAGAGGCCTGAGTGCGGCATATGCAAGGCATATCAGCCGTTTGCGGAAACTATCTAAACCGATATCGAGAACGACGCGGACGACCGGTCTCCTTCGCGCTCAGGATTGCAGCTTGCGAAACTTCCTGACGATGCGTTCGCGCTTCAGCCGCGACAGCCGGTCGATCCAGAAGATGCCGTCCAACTGGTCGATCTCGTGCTGCAGGCAGACGGACAGGAGCCCGTCGGCTTCCTCGGTCAGGCGGTCGCCGGTGAGGGACTGGTAGCCGACCCTGACCCTCGCCGGGCGTTCGACCTCCTCGGTCAGTCCCGGCATCGACACGCTGCCTTCGACGTGCCTGCGGGTCTCCCCGGAGAACCACTCGATCTCGGGGTTGACGTAGACGCGCGTCGAGGCCGGCCCGTCGAGTTCGATCACCGTCAGCCGCTGCAACGCGCCGACATGGGCGGCGGTGATGCCGATGCCGGGCGCGGCGCGCATCGTCTCGGCAAGGTCGGCCGCAAGGGCCGCGAGCGTGTCGTCGAAGCGCGTCACGGCTGCGCAGCGTGCCCGCAGCCGGGCGTCGGGAAAGCGAAGGATCGGGCGTATCGTCATGAAGGTTCCCCGGTTTGTCTGTGACCGACGTAGCGGGCCGGTGGGCAATTGGGAAGCCCCGGTCTGGACCGCGCCCGGGGGATCGCGTCGCCGCTGCAGGCGGCCGCTTGCAATCGGGTTTTGGGCCATCGGCAACAGTCGCAGAATTTTGCCGCGAACACGGCCGGAATTGCCGTGGGCGGTGTGGACCATGTCAATGCTTTCCGCTAGCACGGAACCGGCTGCAGGGATGCCCGTTCCCTGTTCGTCGGCAAATCGGCGCAGATTCCATTTCCCGTCCCGTTCGCGTTTCAGGCTGGCGCGTTGCCGGGACATGCATCGTGTAGGAGCGGCTCGGATGACGGACACCGGCGAAGACGATCGCGAGCGCGCCCGCCCTGCCGAGGCGCAGGTTGCCGACGTCGACGACATCTATGCGCCGGACGGCTCCGTCCGTAGCGATTTCCTCTTGCAGGTCGGGGCTGCGGTCGCCGATCGCGACATCCTGTTCCTGCGCCGCCACGTCGCCCACCTGCACGAATCGGAGATGGGCGACCTGCTGGAGGCGATCCAGCCGGACCAGCGCCGCGCGCTCGTCTCGCTACTCGGCTCTGATTTCGACCTGGCGGCGCTGACCGAGGTCGACGAGGCGATCCGTCTCGATATCGTCGAGCACCTGCCGAACGAGCAGATCGCAGCGGCGATCGGCGAGATGGATTCGGACGATGCCGTCTACATCCTGGAGGACCTCGACCAGGAGGACCGGGAGGAGATCCTCGCCAAGCTGCCGTTCACCGAACGCGTGCGCCTGCGCCGCTCGCTCGGCTATCCGGAGAGCACGGCCGGCCGGCGCATGCGTTCGGACTTCGTCGCCGTGCCGCCGTTCTGGACGATCGGCCAGACGATCGACTACATGCGCGAGGACGAGGATCTTCCCGACAGCTTCACCGAAATCTTCGTGATCGACCCGACCTTCCGCCTGCTCGGCGTCGTCGAGCTCGACCGGGTGCTGCGCTCCAAGCGCGACGTCAAGGTCGAGGCGGTCATGCGTCAGACCAGCCATCCCATCCCGGCGCTGATGGACCAGGAGGAGGCGGCACAGGTCTTCGAGCAGTACGACCTGCTTTCGGCCGCCGTCGTCGACGAGAACGGCCGCCTCGTCGGCGTGCTGACGATCGACGACGTGGTCGACGTCATCCAGGAGGAGGCCGAGGAAGACCTGATGCGGCTTGGCGGCGTCGGGGACGAAGAGCTTTCGGACACGGTGCTAGAGACATCGCGCTCGCGCGTGCCCTGGCTGCTCGTCAATCTCTTCACCGCCTCGATCGCCGCGTCCGTCATCTCGCTGTTCGAGGCGACGATCGAGCAGATCGTGGCGCTGGCGATCCTGATGCCGATCGTGGCCGGGATGGGCGGGAACGCCGGCTCGCAGACGATGACGGTGACCGTGCGCGCGCTCGCCACGCGCAACCTCGACATTCACAACGCCTGGCGCGTCGTGCGCCGCGAGGCGGGCGTCGGGCTGCTCAACGGCATGCTGTGCGGGACTCTGATCGGCTTGGTCGCCGGGCTCTGGTTCCAGGATGCGGATATCGGCGGGATCATCGCCACCGCGATGCTGATCAATATGATGGCCGCGGCACTGGCGGGGATCCTGATTCCGCTGGTGCTGGACAAGGTCGGCGCGGACCCTGCGGTGTCCTCGGCGGTGTTCGTGACCGCGGTGACCGATACGACCGGATTCTTCTCGTTTCTCGGGCTTGCGACCTGGTGGTTTGCGATCGCGTGAGCCGCAAAAATTGACTTTCACGTAAAAGTAAATAAAATTGCGCCGACAGAAAATATCGGAGCCGGCGTGAACAAGTACTACACCATAACAGAGCTGACGCGCGAGTTCGGCGTCTCCACCCGGACGCTGCGCTTCTACGAGGACGAGGGCCTGATCCATCCCGAGCGTCGCGGGCGCACCCGCCTGTTCCGCCCGGCGGACCGGCATCTGATCAAGGAAATCCTGCGCGGGCGCCGTATCGGCTTCACCATTTCCGAGATCCGCGAGATCATCCAGGTCTACAAGGATCCTCCCGGCGAAATGGGCCAGTTGCAGCTTCTCATGCAGAAGGTCAGCGTGAAGCGCGACGATCTCAGACAGAAGCGGCGTGACATCGACGAGACGCTGGCGGAACTCGACAATGTCGAGGAAGCCTGCCTGACGCGGCTGGCCGAAATCGGCGTCGGGACCTGACGGTTTCCTATTCTTCCGGAGGGGGCGTCGTCGAATAGGCCTCGACGGTGCACTGCTGCGAGATCTCGGCGATGCGGGCGTCCGCCATGTTGACCGTGCCCCGGTTCAGCGCGTCGAGCAGGTTGCCTTGCACCAATCGATCGAGCGTGCAGTCGCAGAAGGTGCTGCAGAAGCCGGCATCCGTGTCCCTGCTGCAGGCCGCGACGCAGCTGTTGCGATAGCTCTCGACCGGATCGGCTGCCGGCGGCGGCACGACCAGCGAAAAGAGATAGACTAGCGCGATCAGCACGGGCTGGTGGATCAGATAGATCGGCAGGCTATGCCTGCCGGCTGTCCCAAGCAGCGAAACGGCCCGGTTTTCTGTGCGCCGGTCCGAAGTCGCGGGCAGGGGCTTCGCCCACTTGCCATAGAGCTGAGCAGCCGCCATGCCGAGGAGGAACGCGCCGAACCAGGGAAGGAGCGGCACATAGTCGTTCGACCGTGGCGGCGTCAGCGACAGCCCGATCCACCAGAGCATGGGGTGGTCGAAGACGGGGCTGCGCAGAAAGTGCGGGGCTGCGAAGGCGGCGGCGGAGCACAGGAGCACGATGGTGACCGGCAGGCCCAGGAACGGCAGGCCGAGCAGGCTTGCCGCCGCGATCAGGTGCAGGATGCCGAAGAAGATGAAGCTGGACGGGAAGATGAAATAGGTCGCGACCGTGATCGCGAGCGCGGCCAGGACGATCTTCGCCATCCGGATCCAGAACGGCCGCCAGCGAATGGCCGGGCGATGGCCGAGAACGAGGCCGAAGCCGGCGAGAAAGATGAAGCTGCCGGCGATCAGGCGGGCAAAGATGCGAAAGCCGCCGGTGGCCGCGGTGCCCGGGGCGATATAGCCGAAATAATCGAGATCCCAGCTGAAGTGGTAGATCGCCATGGCGACCAGCGCGATCCCGCGCGCCGCGTCGAGCCAGGCGAGCCGCCGGGCGGGAACCTTGCCGCCCATGCGTGCTGCCGCGGAATCCTGGGTCTGCTCGGTGGAGGCGGGCGTCTGTCGGTCGGTCATGGGGGCCTGTCTACGCGGATTCTGGCTGAACTGCATGGCTAGAGGAGGGAGCGCCCCGTCGCAAGCGGTATCGGCCGGCCTTGCCGGGTTCAGTCGACCTGTTCCAGCACGGTCCGGCGCGCCTCCGAATAGAACTGCCGGCGAATGAGAACGAAGATGATGAAGGAGGTGGTGACCATGAAGAGGTAGGGGCTGACGAACCAGCCGAGGTAGCCGATCGACAGGAAGATGGCCCGCAGCCCGGCATTGAAGTGGCTGGCGGCAAGGATGTTCATGCGGATCACCTTGTCGGCGGCAAGGTCGGCTCCGGCCGGGTCCTTGTGGATGTCGCCGGCCATCGGCACGGCGCCGAGAAGGATGGTGCAGTAGTTGAACAGGCGGTAGGACCAGCCGAACTTGAAGAAGGCATAGCCGAAGATGCAGGCGAGTCCCCCGACCTTCAGCTCGAAGCCCGCGCGCCCCGCCTGGAACACCAGCGGCAGGTCGCCGAAGATCATGAAGACCTGTTCGGTGGCGCCCAGCAGGGCGAAGCAGCCGCCGAGCGCGAGAATCGAGGTGGAGGCGAAGAAGGCGGTACCGTTCTGCAGGCCGGCCATGATCTGCGTATCGATCATGCGCAGGTCCCGGCGCATGGCGTTGCGGATCCAGGCGGCGCGCTGGGCATTCATCGCCCGCGTCAGGCTCACGCGGTCGCGAAAGCGCCGGTTGTCCGTGATCCTGGCATAGGCCAGCCACAGCAGGATGAAGAAGACGAAGGCGATCGGATCGGCGATGGTCATGGTTGGAGATTTGCCACGGATTGGGCATCTTGCAAACCGGTGCCAGGCTGGATGGGGCGCGATTTTCATATTGCCGGCTATTGTGTGGCGGGCAGGCATGCAGTCTGCACATGTCTTCGAAGGTCAACCTGTTGATTTTTAATAATATGCCATGTATCTAAAATACCGCCACTGTGCATCTGCCATGGTTTGGCCATTTTTCCGCATTGCCTTTTCATCTTTCCTTCACTAATGAGGGGCCGTCGGCGGGCGATTGGCACCGCACGGCATGTCGTTCACCATTTTGGGGAAATCATGGAAAGTTCCGTTCAGAAGGCCTGCTGGGGCCTTACGTTCCGCATGGTTCTCGGTTTTGCAGGCTTTCTCGGCCTTGTGTATCTCTTCGGCGGCAACTGAGAGAGTTCACTGATAGAGACTTGAAAGGGCGCGCCGATCCGTGGCGCGCCTTTTTTGTTGGCCGCCTTTCTGGGCCTGCCATGCGCTCGATGGCGGCCTGTCGGGGATGTCGCATGCGTATCAGCGAATGTCGGGTCGCTGCCTTGTGCCCTTCCTGCTATCGCGTAGCTTCGTTCAAGGGTTTCACGTATTGCCGTCCGCGCCTGTCGTCGCCATCTAACAGGTGAGTTCGGGCTGCGATGCGGTCCAGGGTTTCGGCAGGTCCACGGCATGTTTCTTTCCGTCTTCGACGTCTTCAAGATCGGTATCGGCCCCTCCAGTTCCCATACGATGGGACCGATGTCGGCGGCCAACCGCTTCCTCGACCTGATCCTGTCTTCGGACTGGCCGCGACCGGCCGGGGCTGCCGTCGCGGCGATCCGGATGAGCCTGCACGGCTCGCTCGCCTTCACCGGCGTCGGCCACGGCTCCGACCGCGCCGTCATCCTCGGGCTGATGGGCGAGCGCCCGAACCTGGTCGATCCCGACCGGATGGACGAGATCGTCGCCGAGGTGGAGCGCACCGGCCGGATCACGCCGCCCGGCCACCCGTCCTATGCCTTCCAGCCGAAGCACGACCTGGTGTTCGACAAGAAGACGCCGTTGCCCGGCCATGCCAACGGCATGACCTTTTCCGCCTATGACCGCGACGGCCGGCAATTGCTGAAGCGCATCTATTATTCGGTCGGCGGCGGCTTCGTCGTCACCGACACGGAACTGGAGGCGATGCGCGCCACCAAGGCGCAGGCCAGCGAGCGCAAGGTGCCGTTTCCGTTTGCGACCGCCAACGAGATGCTGGAGATGGCGCAGCGTTCCGGCCTGACGATCGCCCAGATGAAGCGGGCGAACGAGGAGACGGCGATGTCGCGCGCCGAGCTCGATGCCGGCCTCGACGCGATCTGGACCGCAATGACGAACTGCATCGACCGCGGCCTGCAGGGCGAGGGGATCATGCCCGGTGGGCTGAAGGTGAAGCGCCGCGCCCGCATGATCCACGACAAGCTGCATGCCGAATGGCGCTCGAACAAGTCCAATCCGCTCTTGGCCAACGACTGGCTCAGCGTCTATGCGATGGCGGTCAACGAGGAGAATGCCGCCGGCGGCCGGGTCGTCACGTCTCCGACCAACGGCGCCGCCGGCGTCGTGCCGGCAACGATTCGCTACTACCTGCATTTCCACGAGGACGCCGATGCCGACGGCATCCGCGACTACCTGCTGACCGCCGCTGCGGTCGGCGGCATCATCAAGCACAACGCGTCGATCTCCGGCGCCGAGGTCGGCTGCCAGGGCGAGGTGGGGTCGGCCTCGGCGATGGCGGCCGCGGGCCTTGCCGCGGTGATGGGCGGCACGCCGGAGCAGATCGAGAACGCAGCGGAAATCGCGCTGGAGCACCATCTTGGCATGACCTGCGATCCGGTGGCGGGCCTCGTGCAGGTTCCCTGCATCGAGCGCAACGCGCTGGGCGCGGTGAAGGCGGTGACGGCCGCGTCGCTGGCGATCAAGGGCGACGGCACGCACTTCGTTCCGCTCGACGCCTGCATCGAGACGATGCGCCAGACGGGCGTGGACATGAACGAGAAGTATAAGGAGACCTCGACCGGCGGTCTCGCCGTCAACGTCGTCGAATGTTGACGACGGCTGCGGCTGTGGAGCGGTTTCGTCCGGCTTGACGCCGGCTGCGGAAACGCGTTGAAGGGGCCATGGCCCTGCATCTCATCAAGCTTTGTGTCGGCGCGGATTCGATCGAGGACCTGCGCGAGTGGGTTTCCAGACGGGCGCTGGTGGCGATGGCCGCCGGCCTCGAGCCGACTTCGAGCCATACTACCCGGATGGTGCCGAAGCGCGCCGCAGAACTGCTCGACGGGGGCTCGCTCTACTGGGTGATCAAGGGGCAGGTGCAGGCGCGGCAGCCGCTGCTCGACCTGAAGACCTTCACCGACGCGGACGGCATCGGCCGCTGCGAACTGGTGCTCGGGCCGGAAGTGATCGAGACGGAATTCCAGCCGAAACGGGCCTTCCAGGGCTGGCGCTACCTGAAGGTCGAGGAGGCGCCGCGCGACCTCAAGAGCCTCGGCGCCGATGGCGCCGAACTGCCGATGGATTTGCGCCGCGAACTCGCCGAACTCGGTCTGCTATAGGCGGCTCAGGCCGCCCGGGCCGCATCCGCCCGGCGCAATTCCCCGGTCAATGGGCGGTGTAGGCGCCGTCCACCAGATGGCAGCTGCCGGTGATGAAGCTCGCCTCGTCGGAGAGGAGGAAGCTGACGAGGGTTGCTACCTCTTCCGGCGTGCCGCGACGGCCCATCGGCTGCAGCGCCTCCAGCCGCTTGTTGGCGGCGAGCTTGGCATGCTCCGACAGGAGCGGCGTCTCGATCCAGCCGGGCGCGACGGCATTGATGCGCACGCCGTGCCGCGCATATTCGATCGCCGCAACCTTGGTCAGGCCGACCACGCCGTGCTTGGCCGCCGTATAGGCCGCGGTCGCCGGAAGGCCGACGCAGCCGAGCACGGAGGCCATGTTGACGATGGCTCCGCCGCCTGCGGCCAGCATGGCGTTGATCTCGTACTTCATCGAATAGAAGACGCTGTTGAGGTTGACGTCGATCAGCTTGCGCCAATTGTCGAGCGGGTAGTCCGCCGTCATGGCGAGGCTGCCGTGGAAGCCGGCATTGTTGACGGCCAGATGCAGCCCGCCACAGTTGGAAACGGCAAATGCCACAAGCCGCTCGACCGCTTCCGCATCAGTGACGTCGACTGCGACATCCCTTGCCTCGCCGCCGCTCTCCCGAATCGCGGTCGCGACCTCCCGGGCCGCTTCCGAATCGATATCGGCGACGACGACCTGTGCGCCGTTCGAGGCGAGACGCCGGCAGACCGCCGCGCCGATTCCCGATCCGCCGCCTGTGACGAGAGCCACTTTTTCGGAAAAGCCAGAGGTCATTTTCCCCCTCCCATCCATTGTTTTTACCCAGTCGAACAGAGGCCGCTAAGGGAAGCAAGCCATTTCGACCCTGGCCGAAAGTGCGGTGTGGACAGCACACAGCACCTCCTAATGCGGATCGCGGTGCGCAGGTTCCGGCCGTCCCTGTTGCTACGAGGCTTGGCCAATCGGCAACGTGATGCTAATTCTAGCTGCAGGGGTTGGTCTGATCGCTGACAGGTGCTCATGAAAAAAGACTTTTCTTCCAGCCGCCGGGCCCTGCTGCTCGCCAGCCTCGGGCTTCTGGCCACCGGCGCCTCCGGCTGCCGTTCGATATATTCCCGCTACATGCCTTCGGACTATTCCAGCTATCGCGTCGACCGGCAGTATCGCCGCAAGAGCGTGGCCTATGACGGCTACGAGCCGGCGGGCACGATCGTCGTCAACACCTATGAGCGCTACCTCTACCATGTCGAGGGCGGCGGACGGGCAACCCGCTACGGGGTCGCCGTCGGTGAGGAAGGGCTTACCCTCAAGGGAGAGGCGAGCGTCGGCCGCAAGGCCGAATGGCCGTCCTGGACGCCGACGGCGTCGATGATCCGCAGGAAGCCGCACCTGGCGCAATATGCCGGCGGCGTCGAGGGCGGGCCGAACAATCCGCTGGGGGCTGCCGCGCTCTATCTCTACCGGGGCGGACAGGACACGCTGTTCCGGCTGCACGGCACCAATGAGCCCTGGTCGATCGGGCGGGCGGTCTCGAGCGGCTGCGTGCGGCTGACGAACGACGACATCGTGCATCTCTACAACAGGACCCCGATCGGGGCCCGGGTCGTCATCATCTGACATCCGGGCGAGGGCACCGGAACGGAGGCGCCCGCCGACGATCCCAAGCCGGCTCACGAGCGGCCAAACCTGCAAGAATTCGATTCGTCCGGGCAAATATCGTCCGGGGCGAACAGGTCTGTCCGCGTCGATGACGGGTACAGACCACGCTCATCACGCAATTGCTACAAGCCGTTGAAAAATCTGATCTTGGCCGCTCTTCCGACGAATTAACTTTGTGGCGCTTCTGCACTATGCCTTTGTTGTTTTTGCGGCTATTACTAAGGTGTTGCCTTCGAAAACCTATTCCGAATCAAGGAGAGGACACATAGATGAGCAGACTTTTCATTCTGGCAGTAGCAGTGCTTTCCGTGGCCGGCCTCACGGCATGTGACACGGTCGGCAAGGGCAAGGGAAAGGCTCCGCCTCCGGTCGAACAGCCGGCCCCGGTCTACAAGTAAAGACTGATCTTGGTCCGGGGAGGCGCCTTGCGGTGCCTCCCCGTCCAGCTTGAAATGCGTGCTCCGGCCCGGAGTGCACAAGGCAATCCCAGAACAGTGCAGGCCTACGACTTACGTGGCATGCGATGGAGCGTGTTCATGACGCTGGGCAAGAGCCATACATCGCTTTTGATCCTCTTTTCCCTGGCACTCGCCTCCTGTCAATCGGAGGACAAGCCGCCACTTCCCCGCTACACATCCGAATTTCGCGGCTACGCCGGCGCGCCAGAGACGAACCGGAGCGCGGCGCGCTACTACATCGAATTCCGGTCGCGCTATGCGCTCACCTACGGCCATTCCTACGTGGTCTTCGGCCAGATGGGGAAGGGCGGCAAGCCGGCCACCCAGGAGGTGGCGGGACTTGCGCCGGCCTCGAACGATCCCACTCCCTACGTGCTCGGCCATTTCGTTCCGGTGCCGGCGGAGACCGGCGCCAGCGACGGCGACCTGGAAGAAGAGTACAGGTCGGCAAGCTGGCGTGTTATGCTGACGGAGGCGGAGTACCGCAAGACGGTGGCCTTCATCCGGCAATTGCAGGCGAAATCCAAGGTCTGGCAGGCTTCCGTCTACAACTGCAACGCCTTCGTGGCGGAGATCGCCCGCTCCATGGGCTACAAGGCCCCGGCGATCTGGCTCCGGCCGCAGCAGTTCATCACGAAGCTTCGTGAGATGAATGGGGGATAAGATCATGACCGATCGGGAGACGTCGACGCCGCGGCCGGGCGAGGGCTTGCGGTGAACGGCATGGGTATGTCTGTCGCGACCCTGGGTGCGGTCCTCTGGGTGCTGGGCGGGATCGCCTGGTACGTCATCCGCTATCCGTTCGAGCGTCGCGCGCGGCGCACGCGGGTCGTATTGAACCGGCGCTCGCCGGTCGACATGTGCGGTCTGGGGGCTGCGATGCTCGGCATGGGGCTGGTGCCGGCGATCTATGTCGCCACCGGCTTTCCGGCATCCGCCGACTATCCGGCCGGCGCCTTCCGGGTCGTCCTCGGCGCCGCCCTGTTCTTCGCCGCCGTCTGGCTCTTCCGCAGGACGCACAAGGAACTCGGCAAGAACTGGTCAATCACGCTCGAGATCCGCGACAAGCACAGGCTGGTGTCCGGCGGGCCCTATGCGCTCGTCCGCCATCCGATGTATACCTCGTTCCTGATGATGGCGATGGGGCAGGCGCTGCTGCTCGCCAACTGGTTCGTCGGACTGGCGGGGCTCGCGGGTTTCGCGCTGCTGTTCTTCCTGCGGGTGGACCGGGAGGAGCGGATGATGCTCGACACGTTCGGCACCGAATACCGGACCTACATGGACAGGACGAAGCGAATCATACCGTTTGTCTACTAGGACGCGCCACGGGCTTTCAGGTCGTTCGCTGCACTCCGGGTGATGGTTTCCATCATGTCGTGACCGCAGGCGAACAGGCGCGGGTTTCGGAGGAACGATGCGAGGCAGGGCCCTTAAGATTTCGGCGCCGCGGCGGCTCGTCTGCGATCTGATGCGCTTTTCGATCGGTATCCCGCGGGTGACCGTTCAGCGGCAGATGAATATCGCGCCGCTTGTGGCCGCGCGCGCGGCCCGGCCGGATCGGCCCTCCTGGAGCGTCCTCTTCGTCAAGGGCTACGGGCTTCTTTCGCAGGAGGTGCCGGAACTCAGGCGCGCCTATGTCAAGCTGCCCTGGCCGCATTTCTACGAATATGCGCTCAGCGTTGCCTCCGTCGCCCACGAGCGCGAATTCGAGGGCGAGAGAATCGTGCTGCTGGGGTCCATCAAGGGGCCGGAGCGGCGGACGATCACCGAGCTCCAGGCGATGATGGAAGCCGCGCGGACGCGTCCGGTACTGGAGAACAAGGAATTCCGCCGCGCGCTGAAGATCGCGCGGCTGCCGGGCCCGCTGCGCTGGCTCCTGATGTGGCTGGGGCTCAATCTGCCCCGGCGGCGCGGCCGCCATTTCGGCACCTTCCAGTTCTCCGTCTATTCGGGGCTCGGCGCGGAATCGCTGAACCCGCTGACGCCGCTGACGACGCTGCTCAATTACGGCCCGATCCGCGAAGACGGCACGGTGACCGTGCGTATTCTCTACGACCACCGCGTGATGGACGGGGCGAACGTCGCCCGTGCGCTTGAGCGCTTCGAGGCGATCCTGAACGGCGAGGTGGCTTCCGAGGTCAACGGCATGCCGGGCGGCAATGCGTCTTCGGCGGGGGCCGGTCACCATCCGGCGGCGAGGACGACGGGATGACCGACGTCTCCGTCGAAAACAGGCCGGCCGTGGTCGTCGTCGGCGCTTCCCGCGGCATCGGCCGGTCGATCGCCCGGGTGGCCGCCCGTGAGGGCGGGCCGATCGTGCTCGTCGCCCGGTCCCGTGAGGGGCTTTCCGACGTGGCGGCGGAGATGCGTGCTGCGGGGGCGGAGCCACTCACGGTCGCCCTCGATCTGATGGCCCTGGACGCGGCACGGCGGTTGCAGGCGGAACTGGACCGCAACGGGCTCTACTGCGACGTTCTCGTCAACAGCGCCGGGATCGGATTGCGGGGCGCTGCGACGCTCCTGCCCGTGCAGGACCAGATCGGCATCGTCGATCTCAACATCCGGGTGCTCAGCGAACTGACGTTGCATTTTTTGAAAGGGATGGCGGCCCGCAAGCGCGGCGGCGTGCTCAATCTCGGCTCGATTGCCAGCTTCACGCCGGGACCCGGCATGGCGATGTATTATGCCAGCAAGGGTTTCGTCCGCTCCTTCTCCGAAGCGCTCCACACCGAGATGCGCCCTATCGGCGTGACGGTCACCTGCGCCTGCCCGGGTCCGGTCGCGACCGAATTCCTCGAGCTGTCGGGAGCAGGGAAGTCGATGCTGTTCAAGGTGCTGCCGCGGCTTGAGCCGGACTATGTGGCGGAACGCGCCTGGCGCGGGTTCCGGGCCGGACGCCGGCTCGTCATCCCCGGCATTTCGGCCAAACTGACGGCATTGGCATCATCGGTGGTGCCGTCCGCCTTGATGCTGCCGTTGATCGCCCGGTTGCAACGGCGCAGCGGCGATCTCTGCCCCTGCGGTTCCGGCAAGCGCTACGGCAATTGTTGCGGCAAATAGGCGGCCGTCGCGACGGTGATCCGACGGAGGAAGGGAAGGGCGTGGCCCCTCCTAGCGGACGCGCATCCTGATGGGATGGCTGCGGCCGTTGCGATGCACATGCAGATGGATGCCGACCTCCGGCTGCGCGGTGCGCCAGGCGCGGGCGCCGTGCGCGAGCAGCATGCCGACCAGATCCTTGGTGCGGGCGCGCGAACGATTGAGCCCGATGTCGGCGATCCGCAGCGCCGCCTCATGCAGCGGGTGCAGGCTGCTCCTAAGATCCCGCCTGGCTCTTTGCCTCGTGCCGGTGACGTTCTCGTTCATGACCGTATTGTCCCTCGTACGCAAAACCCAATCGAGGTCGACGGATGCCTTAAGGCGGCTCCGCCCGCCCGGTCTCGGTCGCCGGGCAACAAACCCGTCCGGCGAATGCCTCGACCGAGGCTGAATTTCCAACGCCGCTGGTCCATCTGTTATCGTGTCCCTGCGTCGTTCATGCTGTTACTGTTGGCTCGCCCAGCAGGCGAAGCCCTTTTTCTTCAAGGCCTTGCAGGCGTTGACGGCGCTGTCCTGACCGGAGAAGCCGGCAAAGCGGGCCCGGTAGAGCTGGCCGTTGCCCTCGCCGACGGCGACGGTGAACGGCTGGGCGCCGCGCAGGGCCTTGCCGCCACGGTCCTTGGCGTTGTCGAGCAGGATCTGCGCCTGGTTGCGGTCCGGAGTCGCGCCGATCTGGATCACCCAGCCGGACTGTGCCGACAGTTCCGATGCGGCGGCAGCGGTGGACGAGGTGGTGAGCGCATCGACCGAATTGTCGGCATCGCCCTGCTCGATCACATCCTCGATCGCCGGCTGCGGCGTTGCGACCTGACGCTGGATGCGCAGCGTGGCGGCGAGTGCGTCCTTGCCGACGACGCCGGCAGCGTTGCCGCTGGAGGTGGCGGCGTAGGCCGTCTCGATCCGGGTCTCCTCGTAGCGGTAGGTCGGGACCGGGCCGTTGTCGGGAAGATCGAAAGCGGCGGCGGCTGAGGCGACGTTCGCGGACACGGCCTTTGCGGCGGCACCGGCGGTCAGCGTCGGTGCATCGGCGGTCTCGGCAATCAGGTTGCCGCTGCCGCGGCGCGAGGCCTTCGGCATGTAGCTGGCGATCAGCTTCTTCATCTGCTGGTCGCGCGAACCGCCCGAACGGCCGCCGATGACGACGCCGACGACGCTGCGGCCGTCGGCCTGCGCGGAGGTGACGAGGTTGAAGCCGGAAGCGCGGGTGTAGCCGGTCTTGATGCCGTCGACGCCGCGGACAGCGCCGAGCAGCCGGTTATGGTTGCCGATCGTCTGCTTGCCATAGCGGAAGCTGCGGGTGCTGAAATAGTCGTAATACTGGGGAAAGTGCTGGCGCAGCGCGAGGCCGAGGCGAGCCTGGTCGCGCGCGGTGGTGACCTGCGCCGTGTTGGGCAGGCCGTGCGCATTGCGATAGACGGTGCGCGTCATGCCGAGCGCGCGCGCCTTTTGCGTCATCATGCGGGCGAAGCGGTCTTCGGAGCCGCCGAGAAATTCGCCGAGGGCGGTGGCTACGTCGTTCGCAGAACGGGTGACGAGCGCCTGGATGGCCTGGTCTACGGTGAGCTTGCTGCCGGGGCGGACGCCGAGCTTGGAGGGCGGCTCGCCTGCGGCATGCTTGGAGACGGGAACCTGCGTGTTCTTCCTGATCTTGCCGGCCTCGAGCGCCTCGAAGGTCAGGTAGAGCGTCATCATCTTGGTCAGCGAGGCGGGGTAGCGCAGCTCGTCGGGGGCTTCGCTATAGAGGACCTTGCCCGTTTTCGCATCGATGACGATGCCTGCATATTTCGGACTTGCCTGTGCTGTGGAGGCTGTGGCCGCCGCGACGGCGCCCGCCACGAACAGGCATTTTGCCGTTGCACCTGCAAGACCGGCCGCGCGCGAAAGGAGGACGGAAAATACGGAACGGAACACGCTGTTACTCTTCAAGTCTCTGATTGCTGTTTCGTTCGGACCATGAGGCGAACGACGATTTGAGCGATCCTATCGGTGCAGGGTTACCAATCGGTTTATGATGAATCATTGGTTGAGCGTTTCTGTCGCATTTTGGTGTTCGGGGCGGCGGGGGGAGAGGTGCCCCTTTTCGGTCAGGCTCGCGCCGGCGAAGGTTCTGATGACCTGCTCCATCGCCCGCCACTGCGGCAAAAGTCTGCTCGAGAACCGGTAGAGGAGCGACAGATCGTCGCCGATGTGGATATCGCGCTGGCAATCGGCGCTGGTGGTGGCATGCCCGGACCCCGGCAGGATGCAGCGCACCGCATAGGTGGAGCCGTCCGGCAGGGGGGCGGTGAGGAGCACTTCCTGCTCGTAGCCGGAGCTTGCCTTCAGCCGGCGCAGGGTCAGGCCCGCCGGGGCGTCTTCCGGTGTGCCGTCGAAGAGGTGCGAATAGATCGGTCCGACCCGCCCGGACATGTCGCGGGACATCGTGCTCTGCGAAAGCTGCAGGAAAATCAGGCTTTCCGGCCTTGCCACGTCGTTGAAGCGGCTTCGGTTGGCGGCCGTGTAGCCCTCCATCTCAGGCCAGGTCAGGTAGAGATCGATCCGGTCGGTCGGACCGCTCACGCGCTGGTCCTCGAAGCGGATGGCGTTGGCGGGCAGGTGCAGGAGGTCCTGGCCGATCAACACGTTGACGTTCGTGCGATCCTCGGTGTGCCCGGCCAGCGCGATGTGTTCGCCGATCGTCCGCCCGCCGATACTGATGGCGACGGTCAGGCCGGCAAGGGCTGCCACGCCGAGCGTCAGCCGCTTGAGGAAGCGGGGCGAAACGAGGGTGTCCGCTTCGGTGTCCATGGCATGGGGGCTTGTTTGCATGATCGTCCCGTAGCGACCCTGGGGAGGGAGAGGGCCAGGCGAGACGCTACCGGGCGGACCCGGCGCGGAGCTTGCCTGCATGCAACCGAAGGTGTTTCGGATATGGTTGATATTCGGTTAACGGGTGACCGCAGACGGTGCAAGTCCCCAAAAACGGCGGCCGGCCCAAGGGACAGAGAGCCGACCGCCAGGGCCGTGGTCGGGACGGGATTGGGACTGACCGGGCCCTTGCTCTTGCCTGAAGCCGTAGCCCTTCCGAGGAGGGGCGTCCGGGATCGACGGCTACTTGTTTACGCTGCCGACGGCGACCGTCGCGCGGCCGTCCTCGAGCTTCACCCATCGGCCGGCATGGCGCTCGGACTGGCGCTTGAGGAAGCGATACTCGGTCTCCGACCAGAGCAGGACCTTATCGCGCATGTTGTCGAGGACCAGGTCGCCGCGGTCGGTGCGGACGGTGAGGACGGCATGGCCTTCGCCGTTCGGCTGCAGGACCACGGTGATCAGCAGGTCGGAGGCGGAGAAGCCCGCCTCGATCAGGCGCTTGCGCTTCAGGAGAACGTAGTCCTCACAGTCGCCGGCGCTGCCGGGGTAGCTCCAGCGCTCCTCCACGCCGTAGATCTCCTGGTCGGTCATCGGTTCGACGGCGCTGTTGACGCTGTAGTTGATCTCGAGGATCTGCTTCCAGCTCTTCTCCGTCAGCACCATCGGACGGTCCGCCTCCATGGCGGTGCACTCGTCGGCGTGCTGTTTGCAGAACTCGTAGTGGCCGATCGGCTGGTTCGTCGGCCCCGCCACCGACATGCTCGCCGGAGCAGCCAAGGCGGCGGCGCCGAAAGCGAAGGAAATCAGAACTGCGAGTGTCCCTGTCCAGGAAGTCTTCTTGATCATTGCCGTGTCCCTGTGTTGAGGGAACAATGGCATCAATCTTTTTATTCCACGCGAAGTCTCGAAGTATAATTTAGGTCAATGTTTCGACGTATAAGAATAAAATCAGAAATACATTCGATTTATATTTGAAGAAAATTTAAGTAAAATTCTATCGATTTTCGGGGTCGCGGAAGGGCGTTCCGGACCGGGAAATTCCTGTCAGATCATTGTATTTTATGGAGTTTTCAGCGAATTGGTGTTGCTGCGAGCGCCGGCGCGGCGCGGGTGGCCCCTGGGCGGCGCCACGGTCGGGTGGCCGATTCGGGGCGGTTCGCGGCGCTTCGATCGCTCTCGGTGTCGGCAAATCGAAATTGCGCCCGGCGACAAATTTCGCAGGACGACCTGGGAGAGGTGGGGTTTCGGATCAGAGGAAGGCTGTCAGGGCTTCCTTCGACTGCACGCTCGAAAACTCGATCGCGACGCCTTCCTGGAAATGGCGGACGACCCGGCCGCGCATGTTACCGAGCCGGACCGGGGTGCCCACGGCCGGGCGGACCTCGATATCGATCGCAGCACCGGAAAGCGAGAGGTCGATGATGCGGCAGGGATAGTGGCGGCCGTCGTCGAGGGAGAGTTCGGTGCGGCCGTTCCGCGGCGTCAGGCGATCGTGCTGGCGGTCTTCAGGCAGGCCGAGTTCATGCTTGTTGGCGATCCAGGTGAGCTGGGCGGCGAGCTTCTCGCGCTTGCGTTCGGTCGCATTGACGAGGATGACGAAGCCGTCGTCGGTGCTCTTGCTGACGGTGCCCTCGATGCGGCCGAGGTGATCGACATAGGCGATGATCCGCTCGCCGGCGCGCGGACGCGCATGGCAGGCGAAAAACACGTCGCCCGGCGACATGTCTATGACGGTGCATTCGTATTCGTCATGGTTGGGCAGCATGAGGCGGCCCGGGAGATTGACGGAAACGCGCTGGAAGCTCCGCTGGTCAGGCTGTGTTCGATGGGTCGCCGGCGACGTTTGCTGAAACGAATACATGGGCGGACGGAGGCCTGATTAATCTCTCTTTCCAACTCCTAACCTTTCGAGGTTAACAGTCCGTTCCCGTGCCGTTGCAACTGTTGGGAATTGGAATGATTTAAGGTTGCAGACCTCATACCAACCTGCGCTGATATTGACCGAATTGCGTGGGACCGCCTGCGGTCATCCGGAAAGGAGCATACCGCAGAGCGATGCCTGGGCATCGGTCGAGGATTGCGACGCCGCCGGTGGCCGACAGGCGGCCCACCCGGAGGGCCGGGCGCCTTTGGACTGCGGACGGCGTCGAAAATCCTCGCCGGACCGACAGGTCCGACTGCGGTTTTCTCTTGGCCGCAGGCCAAAATCGCTCCGGTGCAATCGGTCAATATCAGTGCAGGTTGGTATCAGCGGCCGCCGTCGAACACCTTGAGGTGGAGGACACGGCGGACGGCCTGGCCGAATTCGTGGCGCCGAACGGCGACGACGGTGGTTGCCGGAGCGGCGGGCGCGGACGGGGGCAGGGCGCCGGACAGGGCCGCTGTGTTCTCCCCGGATTCTTCGAGTGCCAGCGGAATGGCCTCCACCGTCTTCAGCAACAGGTGACGGAGCGGCATGTCGAGCGGCTGGACGGCGGTGAGGGGACAGAAGGCGCCGAAGACGCGGTCGGCGCGCGAGCCGTGCGAGGTCATCGGCAGCAGAGCGATCTCGACAGGCGTTGCCTGGACCGAGCGCCCATAGGCGGCCGCGTGCAGGACGGCGGGCGTACGCTGGTTCATGATGTTGTGGCAGATCCTGAGGATGCGGGGACGCAGGTCGGCAGGAAACAGGCGCTCGAAGCCCGTGGTCCGCAGTTCGCGGCCGAACAGGGTGCAAAGGCGCGTGCCGGCGAGCCGGAACGACACACCGCCACCTGCGAGCTGTTCCAGGATGAAAAGGTCGGGCAGAAAATGCTGAAGTGCCGCCGGTGCGATGTCGCGCCGGTTGGGGATGTCGCGGTTTCCTTTCACCGCCGACCAGTGTTGAAAGATCGCTGTCGTCGTCGCCTGCATCGGTATTCCATTCCGTGCTGTGTCAAACCGGCACGTCATGTGCCGGCGTCCGCCGGTTCGGAATTACCAAGCGAAGATCGTGCCAGCCCGGGCATTAAGGTTAACCATTGGTTTCGATTGTGTGTTCCGTCCGGACATGGCACAGGATGGTCATCACTTCATGAGGGGAAACCTTCAGCACACATTTCAGGGCCGGGGTTGGGGGCTCGGGGCCGTATGGCGAAAGCTGTACGGCCCTTATTTTATCTGTATAAGCGCTGGTCACCTGTTTTCTTATTGGCGGATTTTATGAGTGATACCGACGACAGCGGGCTCGTGCTCGCCGAACAGGCCAGGAAACGGGAGCCGGCCTTCAACCTGCCGGGCAGCCTCGTCGCAGCGCTTGCCCTGCTGACATTCGTCCATGTCGTCCGGACCTACCTCCTCACGCCGCAGCAGGACGAGTGGGTGCTGCTGCAGTTCGCCTTCATATCAGCCCGCTACCTGCCGCAGTTCATGGCGGCGGATTGGGCCTGGCTGTGGACGCCGGTGACCTATTCCTTCCTTCACGGCAGCTGGGAGCACCTGATCTTCAACGGCTTCTGGATGGTGGCGTTCGGGGCGCCGGTGGTCCGCCGGATCGGCACCCGGCGTTTCCTCGCGTTCTGGTGCCTGTCGGCGGCCGCGTCGGTGGCGCTGCATTGCGCGTTTCACTGGGGCGAGGTGGTCGTGGTGATCGGCGCGTCCGGCGTCGTTTCCGGCCTGATGGGGGCCGCCGCCCGCTTCGTCTTCTCGCCAAGCGGGCGAATCAGCCGGCAGTTCGCCCATCTGAACCGGCGGCTGACGATCCGCGAGGCGTTCTCGAACCGCTCCGTCCTGGTCTTTTCGGCGATCTGGTTCCTGACCAATTTCGCCATCGGTTTCTTCCAGCTGTTCGGCGGCGGGGAGGGTGCGTCGATCGCCTGGGAAGCCCATATCGGCGGCTTCCTGTTCGGCTTCTTCTTCTTTCCCCTGTTCGATCCGCCGCTCCCCGAAGCGGACCCGGAGCGTCGGGCCGGTTAAGGCTAAGCGCGCTCCGGACTTGCATTCCACGGCCCCCTGGCGCACGATTGCCCTGTTCCGGCTGGCACATGCACGCCGGAACGCGGGTGGAAATGTCGATGACAGGTCCACCGGTTGGCAGGGTGTCCCTGTCCGGAACCCTGCCTCTCTGCGGCATGATGCACACGGGAGGAATGCATGTATGTAAAGTCCATTCTTGACGAAAAGGGCCGAAACGTCGTCACCGCCGGTTCGCAGCTCACCGTTCGTCAGGCTGCTGTCTATCTTCATGACAATCACATCGGCGCGATCGTCATCGTCGACCGTACCGACCGGATCTCCGGCATCCTGACAGAGCGCGACATCGTCGCTGCGATCGCCAAGAGCGGGGCCGATTGTCTCGACAGACCGATCTCGTCCATCATGTGGGGCAATGTGCATCGTTGCGGCGAAGCTGCCACGGTCGAAGAAGTGATGGAAATGATGAGCACGCTGCGCTCCCGCCATATCCCGGTCGAAAAGGACGGGCGCCTCGTCGGCATCATCTCGATCGGCGATGTCGTGAAGGCGCATATCCGCTCGATCGAACGCGAGGCAGCCGAGATCAAGGCCTATATCGCCGGCTGATCGAACACGCCTGCAAACTTCGCGACGGGGCGCCGGCGGCGCCTCGTCCCGAGGGCTTGGAACACTCCGAAAGCGAAGCAGGCGTCAGCGCGACAGCACTTCCTGCATGCGCTTGACTTCCGATATCTTGGATTTTGCCTCGAGGTAGCCCCGGTCTATCGCCTCTCCGGCGCGGTGGAATTCCGACAGGCCGATGTCGCTGAGACGGGGCAGCAGCGACAGGTCCGGCGGATCGCCGGCCAGGCGGGCGCGGGCGATCCGGTCCTGGATGATGTTGAACGCCTGCACCATGACGCCCGTCAATCCGAGCCGCGCCTCGCTGTTTTCCTGCCGCGGCGCACCGTCGAGGTCCTGGATGCTGGCGGTATGCTTGATCACCGCCGAGCGGCCGTAGAGATCGTAGTTGAGGTTGACGGCGACGACGAGCGGTTCTTCGTGCGCACGGCAGACGGAGACGGGGACGGGGTTGACCAGCGCGCCGTCCACCAGCGTGCGGCCGTTGCACTTGATCGGCTCGAAGATGCCGGGCAGGGCATAGGACGCACGGATCGCCGTGATCAGCGAGCCGCGGGTGATCCAGACCTCATGGCCGCTGTTGATCTCGGTCGCGACGGCGACGAAGGGACGGTCGAGTTCCTCGATCGAATGGTTTTCGAGGTGCTCCTGCATGCGCTTGGTCAGCCGCATGCCGCCGAACAGGCCGCTGCCGCGGATGGTGAAATCGAGCAGGCTGGCGATGCGGCGCATGGTCAGCGACCGGGCGAAGCTCTCGAGTTCGTCGAGCTTTCCGGCAAGATAGCAGCCGCCGACGAGGGCGCCGATCGAGGTGCCGGCGATCATGCTCACCTCGATCCCCTCTTCGTCGAAGGCCCGCAGGACGCCGATATGCGCCCAGCCGCGGGCCGCACCGCCGCCCAGAGCCAGCGCGATGCGCGAACGGGACTGCCGCCCTTCCGTTGCGGGAAGCTGCATATGATTCATGGAGGGACCATCCGGCACCGACGCATCTGCCGTCACCATACCCCGGTTTAGACTCCAGTTCAGCATATAAGGCCTCCGACGCGGAGAGAACTTCGCCCCCCTGCATTCAGTTCCGGCGCCGCGTCAAACTGTCCTGCACAATGAGCCGCGAGCCCCGTCGCGGCAGGGTCAAGAATAGCAGGCGAGCGAGGAGCGGTGAGCCCGTTCCTTTTGCTCTGGCTCATCAATTGGGCGTAGTCGGGGCAGGGCGGCGGCAATGCCCGCCTTGTCGCGTTTGCGTCCTGCGGTATCGGGGTGGTTGCTGGCGTGAGGATTGGCATGGCCGGTTCGTACGCTGCGCCTTTGCTGCTGACGTCACTACAGGCCGATTTCCTTGCCAAATCGTAAATTTCGCACCGATACGGGACGCTGTCCTACTCCGTCCCGCCCTTCCGATAGACCTCGGCTGGGTCGAACTGGATGCGGTCGTCGGCGATCGCGAGCCGTGCCTCGCCGCCGTCACGGCTGACGGTGCGGTAGAAGCAGGAGCGGCGGCCGGTGTGGCAGGTGGCGTCGTGGCCGGCGACCCTGACCTTGAGCCAGACTGCGTCCTGGTCGCAGTCGGTGCGCATCTCGATCACCGTCTGGAGGTTGCCGGAGGTTTCGCCCTTCTTCCACAGCGCCTGGCGCGAACGGCTCCAGTAGTGGGCGATGCCGGTCTCGACGGTGAGCGCCAGCGCCTGCGCATTCATGTGCGCGACCATCAGCAGTTCTCCGTCGCCGGCATCCGTCACCACGGCGGTGACGAGCCCGTGCTCGTCGAAGCGGGGCGTGAAGGCGCCGGCCGCTTCGAGTTCGCGCTTGTCTTTCGAAGGAGGGGGAAAGGCGATGGCCATCGTCGGCTCCGTCTGTCGGAGCCTACGGCGTCAGCCGCGGCCCCGGATCATGGTCATGAAGCGCGCCTGCTCAGCGGGCTCGGATTTGAACGTACCGGTAAAGGTGGTCGTCAGCGTTGTCGAGCCCTGCTTCTGGATGCCGCGCATCGCCATGCACATATGCTCGGCCTCGATCATCACGGCGACGCCGCGCGGACGCAGCGTCTCGTCGATCGCGGTGGCGATCTGCGCCGTCATCGTCTCCTGCGTCTGCAGCCGGCGCCCGAAGATCTCGACGACGCGGGCGATCTTGGACAGGCCGAGCACGCGCCCGTTCGGCAGGTAGGCGACGTGGGCCCGGCCGATGATCGGCACCATGTGGTGCTCGCAGTGCGAATAGAAGGGGATGTCCTTGACGAGGACGATGTCGTCGTAGCCGGCGACCTCCTCGAAGGTGCGACCGAGAACGTCTTCGGGATCCTGCGTGTAGCCGGAGAAGAGCTCCCTGTAGGCCTTGGCGACGCGGGCAGGCGTATCGAGCAGGCCCTCGCGCGAGGGGTCGTCACCGGCCCAGCGCAGGAGCACGCGGACGGCGTCTTCCGCTTCCTTCTGGGTCGGACGGCCGTCCTTGTCGTCGCCGACGGGAAAATTCTTGATGATGGCGTCCATGGTGCCACACCCTTTCTGCAGGTTGACTTCCGTCAATGTCGGACTCGCCATTGGCCATTGCCTAACCCTGCAGGCTTGGGTTCCGTTGGCGGGCTCCGGGGCTTTCGGATCGCGGCGTCTTTTCACGCCCGATCGTCCGGCACGGTTTCCCAAACAACAGGCAAACGTTTCTGTTGCAAAACGGTCGCCCCAACACGACATAGCATATAGTATCGCCCGATAGCTGTGGAAGAGGCCAGCGGCGACACGGAATGCTTTTTTCGCGGAAACGATGGAATATCGTGCCCGGATCCGTCAGAAATGCAGAAACCCATGAAAACGTGGACAATTCCTTATGGACGACATCTATAACAGCCGCATTCTCGAATTCGCCGGCAACATTCCGCGCATCGGCACGCTCGAGAATGCCGACGCGGAGGCGAGCGCCCATTCCAGGCTCTGCGGCTCGCGGGTGAAGATCTGGCTGAAGATGGACGGCGACCGGGTGAGCGATTTCGCCCACGAGGTGAAGGCCTGCGCGCTCGGCCAGGCCTCGTCCTCGATCATGGCGCGCCACGTCGTCGGCGCCACGGCCACAGAGCTGCGCAAGGCCCGCGAGGACATGCTGGCCATGCTGAAGGCGGACGGCGAGGGCCCGGAGGGCCGCTTCGAGGATATGCGTTTTCTCAGGCCGGTGCGCGACTACAAGGCCCGCCACGCCTCCACCATGCTGACCTTCGACGCCGTGGTCGACGCCATCGGCCAGATCGAGGCAATGAGGCTGGTGCGGGCGGGGTGAGGGCGTTCCATGCATCCTTCTCTGCGCCACGGAACTATAGGCATTTTCCCTTTCACGCGCCGCAACGTTAAGAGCTGCCCCTCATCCCGCTGCCGCGACCTTCTCCCCGCAGGCGGGGAGAAGGGACATGTGGCTCCGTCCGTTCACCCACGCCAAGGTCTTGAAGCAAGACGCGCGCCCTGCATTCCTTCTCCCCGCCTGCGGGGAGAAGGTGCCGGCAGGCGGATGAGGGGCGGTTCGCACCACGCGACATCCTGGACCGGCGCAGCGGGTCGCGGATGCGGCATGCCATGCACGGCGGCTGCGAGGCGCGCCTGTGTGTAGCGGCCCGGACCACCACGATGCCGAACGCTGCCATGCCGGATCCAACCATGGCGCCGGCGATCAGGAGGGCGGCGCCCGGCGCCCGGCGGGTCGCAACTGGTCCGGCCCCTTCCGCAAGACCCCGGGCCGTCTGTTCGGCATGGCCTTCATCCGCCTCTACCAGCTGACGCTCTCCGGCTTCATCGGCAATTCCTGCCGGCACATGCCGACCTGCTCGGAATACGGCTACGAGGCGATCGCCCGCCACGGCCTGTGGTCCGGCGGATGGATGGCGCTGTTTCGCGTCGCCCGCTGCGGGCCCGGTGGGACGAGCGGGTTCGATCCGGTGCCGGAGCGGTTGGCGGCCCGATTTGCGTGGTGGGCGCCGTGGCGGCTGTAGCGGGTATCGGCGGCGGGGAACCCTGACGAGAAGCCGGCGTGTAAGGTGTCGCCCTGAGCGGGGAATGGTGCCCCAACGCCGTGTGCCAGAGAGCTACATCGAGCCTCGGTGGCATCCGCATCAGTCTAGGATGGCTGTTCGCAAGTTCCCCACCTCTTCCCATCCTCCCGTTTTCCCCCTATACCGCGCAACGCATGCGCCCGCTTTCCGGCGCTTTCCTCGCATACCACCCGCATTCGTTGGCGGGACTGGATAGGAGAATTTCATGTCTGCACCTGTTTCCCTCATTTTTCCCGATGGTTCCGTCCGCGACTACCCCGCCGGTTCGACCGGGCGCGATGTCGCCGAGGCGATTTCGAAGTCGCTGGCGAAGAAGGCCGTGGCGATCGCGCTCGACGGCGAATTGCGCGACCTTTCCGACCCGGTTTCGAATGGCCGGCTGGAGATCGTCACCCGTGACGATCCGCGCTCGCTGGAACTGATCCGCCACGATGCCGCACACGTGATGGCCGAGGCCGTGCAGGAGCTGTGGCCGGGGACGCAGGTGACGATCGGCCCGGTGATCGAGAACGGCTTCTACTACGATTTCAAGCGCATGCATCCCGACAGCGGCGAGGATTGGCCGTTCACGCCGGACGACCTGCCGAAGATCGAAAAGCGGATGAAGGAGATCATCCAGCGCAACAAGCCGTTCACGAAGGAAATCTGGTCGCGCGAGAAGGCGCGTGAGGTCTTCGCCGGCAAGGGCGAGAGCTACAAGGTGGAGCTGGTCGACGCCATCCCGGAAGGCCAGGACCTGAAGATCTACTACCAGGGCGACTGGTTCGACCTCTGCCGCGGGCCGCACATGGCCTCGACGGGGCAGATCGGCACGGCCTTCAAGCTGATGAAGGTGGCCGGCGCCTACTGGCGCGGCGACAGCAACAATCCGATGCTGACCCGCATCTACGGCACCGCCTGGCATACGCAGGAAGAGCTCGACACCTACCTGAACATCCTGGCCGAGGCCGAGAAGCGCGACCATCGCCGGCTCGGCCGCGAGATGGACCTGTTCCACTTTCAGGAGGAAGGGCCGGGCGTCGTCTTCTGGCACGGCAAGGGCTGGCGGATGTTCCAGACGCTGGTCGCCTACATGCGCCGCCGGCTCGCCAATACCTACCAGGAGGTCAACGCGCCGCAGGTCCTGGACAAATCGCTCTGGGAGACCTCGGGCCACTGGGGCTGGTACCGCGACAACATGTTCAAGGTGACCGTCGCCGGCGACGATACCGACGACGACCGCGTGTTCGCGCTCAAGCCGATGAACTGCCCCGGCCACGTCCAGATCTTCAAGCATGGCTTGAAATCCTACCGTGAACTGCCTGTGCGCCTTGCGGAATTCGGCAACGTCCACCGTTACGAGCCGTCCGGGGCGCTGCACGGGCTGATGCGCGTGCGCGGCTTCACCCAGGACGACGCGCACGTCTTCTGCACCGACGAGCAGATGGCGGCCGAGTGCCTGCGCATCAACGACCTGATCCTGTCGGTCTACGAGGACTTCGGCTTCACCGAGGTGGTCGTGAAGCTTTCGACCCGTCCCGACAAGCGGGTCGGCTCGGACGAGCTCTGGGACCGCGCCGAGAGCGTGATGACCGATGTCCTGAAGCAGATCGAGGCGCAGTCCGGCGGCAAGATCAAGACCGGCATCCTGCCGGGCGAGGGCGCTTTCTACGGGCCGAAGTTCGAATATACGCTGAAGGACGCGATCGGCCGCGAATGGCAGTGCGGCACGACGCAGGTCGACTTCAACCTGCCGGAGCGCTTCGGCGCCTTCTACATCGACCAGGCCTCGGAAAAGCGGCAGCCGGTGATGATCCACCGCGCCGTCTGCGGCTCGATGGAGCGTTTCCTCGGCATCCTGATCGAGAACTTCGCCGGCCACATGCCGCTGTGGATGGCGCCGCAGCAGGTCGTCGTGGCGACGATCACCTCGGAAGCCGACGACTATGCCCGCGAGGTGGCCGAGAAGCTGCGCGACGCGGGCCTCGCCGTCGAGACCGATCTTCGCAACGAGAAGATCAACTACAAGGTCCGCGAGCATTCGGTGACCAAGGTTCCGGTCATCATCGTCTGCGGCAAGCGCGAGGCGGAGGAGCGCTCGGTCAACATCCGCCGGCTCGGTTCGCAGAACCAGACGGCGATGTCGCTCGACGAGGCGATCGCCTCCCTGATCGACGAGGCGACGCCGCCGGACGTCAAGCGCAAGGCTGCGGCCCGCGCCGCCGCCTGAGGATTGCCGCGCGAGGGGTGCGCCCGTGCCCCTCGCGCCTGTCTTCGTCCTCTGCCGCTCGTCGTCTGCCTCTGTCAGATGATTGCAACAAAACTGTCGTAGACAGGTCATCGAACGTCGAAGTGCAGGGGAAGACGGTGCGGTTCAAGGAACTGTCCTACGCCAACGAGAACGATCCGCGGCTGAAGCGCTGGTTCATCCGTTCGATCGAAGGGCTCTCGGGCCGCAACCGCTATGCCGCGCTCTATGAACGCTGGCGGGCCGAGAGCGTCGGCAGCAGCAAACGCGTCTTCGGCGAAATGCTCGACATCATCGACGTGAAGATGGACGTTCTGGGCAACTGGCCGCCGCGCGACCTGCCCGACGCGCCGCTCGTCATCGTCGCCAACCATCCCTTCGGCATCGGCGACGGGATCGCGGTGCTGGCGCTGGCGGAGCAGCTCGGGCGGCCGTTCCGGGTGATGATCCACAAGGATCTCCTCAAGGTTCCGGAGATGGAGCCCTATTCTCTGCCGGTCTCCTTCGAGGAGACCAAGGAGGCGCTTGCGATCAACATGCGCACGCGCCACGAGGCCGTGCGGCTGCTCAGGGAAGGCGTGACGATCATCGTCTTTCCCGCAGGCGGGGTGGCGACCGCGAAGCGCGGCTTCGGCCGCGCGGAGGATCTGCCGTGGAAGATCTTTCCGGCCAAGCTGATTCAGGCGGCGCAGGCCAATGTCATCCCGGTCTTCTTCGAGGGACAGAACGGCGCGCTGTTCCACATCGCCAGCAAGATCTCGCTGACGCTCAGGCTGTCGCTGTTGATCCGGGAATTCAAGCGGCTGTCCGGCTCGACGATCTCGGTGCGCATCGGCGCCATGATCGGCTGGGACCAGTTGAGCGCGATCCCGGACCGCAAGGATCTCCTGACGCGGATCTACGATGCCGTGTTCGCCATGCAGCCGCCGCGGCGGCCGCGGTTCAAGCGGGCGGGCTGACAGAGCCGGCAAGGTTTGACGGGACGACCCCGCCGGCGCTCGGTCCGCTGCTCAGTCTGCTTCGGTGGCGATCTGCGCCTGCTGGTCGGCGTTCTCGGTCAGCATCACCTCGACATCGGTGTTCTGCCCGGCGGTGACGGTGAAGTCGCGCTGGTAGATCCTGTTCTTGTTGCGGGCGACGGCCGTGTACTGGCCTTCCGCGAGCACGAGCGTCGGGAAGGCGCCGACGCTCTCGCTGACGACGTCGCCGGACGAGGTGAGGATGGACCAGGCGGTGTCAGCGATCGCCTCGCCACCTTCTTCGGAAACGAGCTTCAGGGTGAGCTTGGCCGCGCGGTGCTGGATCGTGGCCTCGATCAGCTTGCCGGCCTCGACCTGGATGTCGGCGCGGATCACGGCATTGACCGTGCCGTAGTCGGAGACCACGTGGTAGGTGCCGGCATTGAGCCGCACCACGGTGTTCGCCTTCACGTTCGGCACGACGAGGCTGCGCTCGCCGTCCTCGCCGATCTCGGAGGCGTAGATCGAGAAGGTGAGTTCGTTCGGCGGAATGCGCACGTCCGATCCGGAGACGGCGTTGAGCATGATGCCGCCGGCATCGAGGACCATCACCTGGGTTTCGACCGGCCCGCTCTCGGGGACCAGAAGCTTCTTCGTCGCGGCGGCGCGGCCGAAGGCGACATTGACGAAATATTCGCCGGGAACGAGCTGGAACGCGGCCGAGCCGCCCTCCGAGGAGGCCAGCAGCGGCAGCTTGCCGTCGGCGTCGGGAATGGGGGAGAACACCCGCCAGCTGAGCCCGTGCTGCATCGGCTTGCCGTCCTTGGTCAGGAGCGCCTCGCAGAGGATGTCGCGCAGGTTCTTCGGCTCCGCCTCGCCGGTGACGAGCGGATTGAAGGAGGTGAGCTTGCTGCTCTTCTTCGGGGTGGTGATCTGGGAAAAGCTGTCCAGCGTCTCCTGGGCCTGTGCCGGAAATGCCGAGCCTACCGCCGTACAGAGGCAGGCGATCCTGGCAAAGGCGGAAATGCTTGGGGTGGGCATGGCGAAGGTTGACTTCCTTAATCGTTGGTTCCACTTCAATGCCCGGCAAATGGCATTTTCATGGCCGACCGATGGCCCGCACGTTAGTGGAACTTCCGCATTATGAAAACCGATATCAGACTTATCGACTATCTTTCCAACCGCCGTTCGATCCCCGCCTTCCAGATGGCCGCGCCGGGACCCGAGCGGGCGGAAATCGAGCAGATGCTCCGGCTCGCTTCGCGCGTGCCGGACCACGGCAAGCTCGCGCCCTGGCGCTTCATCGTCTATCGCGGCCCGGAGCGGGAGCGAATCAGCACCGAACTGGCAAGGATCGCGATCGCCGACAGGCCCGACCTGTCGCAGGAGATGGTGACGGTGGAGAACACGCGGCTGACGCGCGCGCCGGTGGTGGTCGCAGTCGTGAGTACGGCGGCGCCGCACGTCAAGATCCCCGAGTGGGAGCAGCTGATGTCGGCGGGTGCCGTGTGCCTCAACCTTCTGATGGCGGCCAATGCGCACGGCTACGCTTCCAACTGGCTGACGGAGTGGTTCGCCTTCGACGCGCGCGCCTATCCGATCCTCGGGGTGAAGCCGGGGGAGAAGGTGGCCGGCTTCATCCACATCGGAACCGCGATGGTGCCGCCCACCGAAAGGCCACGGCCGGATATCAAGGAGATCGTCTCCTGGGTCGGCGAAGAGGCGTGAGGGCGCAAGCGATGTTCTACGACACGGCCGCGAATGCGCATGGTCTCGCCCACGATCCGTTCAAGGCCATCGTCTCCCCGCGGCCGATCGGCTGGATCGGCACACGGGGCGAGGGCGGGATCCACAATCTCGCCCCCTATTCCTTCTTCAACGCCATCAGCGACAAGCCGAAGATCGTCATGTTTTCCTCCAGCGGGCACAAGCACAGCGTCCGCAACATCGAGGAGACAGGCGTCTTCACCTGCAGCTTCGTCGGCCGCGACCTGATGGAGCAGATGAACACGACCTCGCTGACGGCGCCCTACGAGGAGAGCGAGTTCGAGCTGGCTGGCCTGACGCCGCAGCAGGCCAATCTCGTCGACGCCCCCTTCGTCGCCGAGGCGCTCGCGGCGCTCGAATGCCGGATGACGGAGGTGATGCGCCCGCGCGACGTGGACGGGACGCTCTCGGAAAGCTGGGTGGTGTTCGGCCAGGTGGTCGGCATCCACATCAGGGACGAGGCGATCCGCGACGGACGCTTCGACATGGCGGCGGCGCGGCCGATCGGCCGCATGGGCTACATGGACTATTGCGACGCCGGCGACGTGTTCGAGATGATGCGGCCGCAGCGACGTTAATTCAGGCCAGGGCACTCAGACGGGTGGTGCGAACGCCCGGTTGATGATCGCGATCTGGCCGGCCTCCGTGGCAACGCGGCCGTCGAAGCCGTCGGCGCGGGCATGGCGGCAGTCGGCTGAAAGATCGCCGCTGCCCTCCGCCACCTCGTAGGCGGAAACGCCGGCGGCCTTCGCCGACATCAGCGTCACCGCGCGCGCGCTGGCAAAGGTCGGGGTCCAGCCGCCGTGGTCGTCGCGGCAGCGGGAGGCGCCGAGGAAGCGCGCCAGCGGCCGCCAGTCCCAGACGAGGCCGCAAAGCCGCGCCGATTTTCCGTGGAACCCGGCGTCGTCGAAGGGGCCGGGCAGCAAACCGTCGGTCCAGGCCAGAATGCGTGTCGTCCCCGATTCCACACCTTCGATGGCCTCTGCGACCGACAGCAGGACATCCAGCCGCTGGACGTCGGCACCCGAGCGGCAATCCATGAGCGCGAGCGCAAACGGCCGCAGGCGAACTACTTCACAAAGGGTGCTCTCGCTCTCGTCCGCGGGAACGAGGATGATGCGGGTACCGGGCACGGGCGGCGGCGCGGCGCGGCAGATCAGGGCGTCGGCCGCGGCGATCTCTTCGGCCACGGTCTTTTCGGTCCATTCGAGGAGGGAATGCAGGCTTCCGGTCATCGTTCCTTGTAGGACGGCTGCGATATCGCCGCAATCCGGCTGCCCGGCAGGCGTTAAGGAACATGGTGAACCAAACGTAAACCATTTATCGCTAACGTTTCCTCATCGCACAGAATTCCTGAGACGCTGGGGCACATCTTGATCATCAACGCCTTTCTCCGATGGGTGGAAACCGCCAAGGCGGGCGATCGGGCGCGAGCGGCGGGCGCACTGGCGCGTGCCTATGCCAACGCGTCGATCGGCAACGACGAACGTCATGCTGCGGAAATGGCGATGATCTTCCTGCTCGACGATCCCGCGCCGAAAGTCCGCCTCGCGCTGGCGGAGGGGATCGCGGATCACCCGGACGCGCCGCGCGCGGTCATCGTGCCGCTGTCGGAGGACCAGCCGGAGATTGCAGCCCAGGTCATCCTGCGTTCACCGGTCCTTACCGATGCCGATCTCGTCGATCTCGCCGCACGCGCCAGCGACATAACCCGCGCGCTGATCGCCCACCGGCAAAGTGTCTCCCGCGCGGTGTGTGCGGCCGTGATCGAGGTCGGCAATCTCTTCGACGCGCTGACGCTGCTCGAAAACGACGGCGCCTGCATCGGCGCCCGCAGCCTCAAGCGGATCTGCGAGAGGCATGGGGACGATGCCGAAATCCGTGCCGTTCTTCTCGACCGTGACGATCTTCCCTGCGACGCGCGGCATGCCCTCGTCGAGAAGGTGGGAGCGGCACTCGCCGGCGACGCGCTCGTGCAGGCGATGGTGGGCAGCGGCCGGATCGAACGGGTCGCGCGCGAGGCGTGCGACGTGGCGACGATCGCGCTCGCCGCGGAACTGGAGACGGGCGAGACGGAGCAACTGGTCGAGCATCTGCGCGCATGCGACCGGCTGACGCCGGTGCTTCTGATGCAGGCGCTCTGCGCCGGCCGGATTGCGTTCTTCGCTGCCACCATGGTCAACCTTTCGGGGCAGAGCGAGAAGCGCGTGCGGTCGATCCTGGCCGATGGCCGCCGGCAGGCGATCTGCGCGCTGTTCGAGACGGCGGGGCTCGGGCGCGATATCAGCGCGCTCTTTGCCGAGGCCGTGCTGCTGTGGCGCAACGATGCGCGCGACGGTGCCGGGCGGATGACGGTGACGGCAAGGCTTGCGATGCGCACGCGCGAAGCGCGGGGAGCGGCGTCTGCCGCCCTGCTGGAAATGATCGAGGGTCTTGCGATCGCCGAGCAGCGCCAGTCCGCCCGCAGCTTCGCGCTGCTGGCCGCGCAGGACGCGGCATAGATCTGGCAGGTCCGATGGCGCCGGCGGCGCTTCGGCGGGCTCAGTCGGCGAACTTCCGCACAACCCAGCTGTAACCGTCCTCGGCATAGCGGAACGGCTTCGTCACCGTGTCGCGAATGGCGCCGGCATCCGGGAGGTTGCGGCGGAGCATGGCGATGGTGCGGGCGGTGACGCCGCCTTCCTTTGCTGCGGATTGCGACGGTTCCGGCGGGGAGGGCGCCGCCGGCTCGACCGCGGGAGAGGGAAGGGTGTCCGCCTGGGCGCCGGGTTGCGGTGCCGGCGCTTCCGGCACCCCGGCGTTCTGCTGGTCGCTCCTGCTTTCGCAGACGGCAACGACCACGGGGTAGTTGGCGTTCTGGTAGCGCGTCATCTGCGCCTCGGACTGGGCATCGCACAGCGCCACCGACTGCCAGGTGCTGTCGACGGTGTCGATGTAGTGGCACTGCGTCACCGAATCGTCGCAGCCGAGGATGGTCATGACGATGAGTGCGGTCTTCATGCGCGTCCTTCCTGTCGGGGATAGTGACCGCAGCCGGCCCCGAAATGTCTTCACCGATTCGCAGAAGCTGCGCCGATCCCGCCCTTAGAGGGGGCCAATGGCACGGAATTGTGGCGCGCGATCCTGCAATCAGATGTCGAGGTTGTCGGCGAAGACCGCGCGTTCCTGGATGAAGCGGAACCGGGCGTCGGCCTTGGTGCCCATCAGGTTGTCCACCGCATCGCGGGTGCCCTCGAAATCGACGTCGTCGATCTCGACCTTCAGCAGCGTCCGCTTTCTCGGATCCATCGTCGTTTCCTTCAACTGCGCCGGCAGCATCTCGCCGAGGCCCTTGAAGCGGCCGATCTCGACCTTGCCACGACCGGAAAACTCCGTCCGCATCAGCTGCTCGCGGTGGGCGTCGTCGCGCGCATAGGCGACCTTCGCGCCCTGGCTGAGGCGATAGAGCGGTGGGACGGCGAGGTAGAGGTGGCTGCCGCGGATCAGCTCGGGCATCTCCTGGTAGAAGAAGGTGATGAGCAGCGAGGCGATATGGGCGCCGTCGACGTCGGCATCGGTCATGACGATGACGCGTTCGTAGCGCAGGTCCTCCTCGCGATACTTCGAGCGCGTGCCGCAGCCGAGCGCCTGGATCAGGTCGGCGAGCTGCTGGTTGGCGCCGAGCTTCTCGCGGCCGGCGCTGGCGACGTTGAGGATCTTGCCGCGCAGCGGCAGGATCGCCTGGTTGGCGCGGTTGCGCGCCTGCTTGGCCGAGCCGCCGGCCGAATCGCCCTCGACGATGAAGAGTTCGGCGCCGGCTGCGGAGTTCTGCGAGCAGTCGGCAAGCTTGCCGGGCAGGCGCAGCTTGCGCACCGCCGTCTTGCGGTTGACTTCCTTCTCCTTGCGCCGCCGCAGCCTTTCCTCGGCGCGCTCGATCACCCAGTCGAGCAGCTTGGCCGCTTCGGCCGGATTGTCGGCGAGGTAGTGGTCGAAGGGGTCGCGCAGCGCGTTCTCGACGATGCGCTGGGCCTCGACCGTGGCGAGCTTGTCCTTGGTCTGGCCGACGAATTCCGGCTCGCGGATGAAGACCGACAGCATGCCGGCGGCGGAAATCATCACGTCATCGGTGGTGACGATCGCTGCGCGCTTGTTCTGCGTCAGGTCGGCGTAGTTCTTCAGGCCCTTGGTCAGGGCGATGCGCAGGCCCGCCTCGTGCGTGCCGCCGTCGGCGGTCGGGATGGTGTTGCAGTAGGAATGGATCATGCTGTCGCCGCCATACCAGGTGACGGCCCATTCCAGCGCGCCGTGGCCGCCGGACTTCTCCGTCTTGCCGGCGAAGATCTCGCGGGTGACGGTGTGCTCCTTGCCGAGCGTCGCCTGCAGGTAGTCCTTCAGGCCGCCGGGGAAATGGAAGACGGCCTTGTCCGGCGTCTCCGAACCTTCCTGCAGCAGCCCCGGATCGCAGCTCCAGCGGATCTCGACGCCGCCGAACAGATAGGCCTTCGAGCGGGCCATGCGGAAGACGCGGGCGGGATCGAAGCGGGCATGCGGCCCGAAGATCTCCGGGTCGGGATGGAAGCGCACCTTGGTGCCGCGACGGTTCTGCACGTCGCCGATCTCTTCCAGCGGGCCCTGCGGCACGCCGCGGGAGAAGCGCTGGCGATAGAGCTTGCGGTTGCGAGCAACCTCGACCTCCAGATCGTCGGACAGCGCGTTGACGACGGAGACGCCGACGCCGTGCAGGCCGCCCGAGGTCTCGTAGGCCTTGCCGTCGAACTTGCCGCCGGCATGCAGCACCGTCAGGATCACCTCCAGCGTCGACTTGCCCGGCATCTGCGGGTGGTTTTCCACCGGGATACCGCGGCCGTTGTCGGTCACCGACAGGTAGCCCTCGGCGTCGAGCGAGACTTCGATGAAGTTGGCATGTCCGGCGACCGCCTCGTCCATCGCATTGTCGATCACTTCGGCGAAGAGGTGATGCAGCGCCTTCTCGTCCGTGCCGCCGATATACATGCCCGGCCGCATGCGGACCGGTTCCAGCCCTTCGAGCACGCGGATGGCGGAGGCATCGTAATTGCCGCCGTCGGCAGCCGGCGACGCCGGGCGCGGGGCAGCCGAGGGGACGGGCGCGGCAGCGGCCGGCGCCTGCGGCGCGGCCCGGCTCTCCGCGGCGGCAGGGGCGGACTTCGGCGTGCTGTCGATGTTGGCGAAGAGATCGTTGTTGTCGTCCATCGGGCTTTTCAGACTTCTAAGCTTGCGGCCGTGGGAGGCTGCCTCGGGAGATAGGCCGTCTCGGCTTGGAATTTCAAGGGTTCGCACCGGATCGGCGAATCACCGGCAGTTTGCCAGATTTCGGCCGGTTTCGCGATTCGTTCTCGTCCGAGGCCGGCATCGCGCCGATGAAATCGTCGCCCGAGGATTGCGTCGCCGGACCCGGAATGGCAAGACTTGCCGCCCGAAGGGAGCCAGACTTGATGCCGCAGTCCACAATTCATTGCCGCGCAGGGGCCGTTTTCGCGCGGTCGCGGCTTGTTCTGGCCGCAATCGTCATGTCCGCGCTGCCCGCAGTCTCCGCGCCCGCCGCCGAACTTGCGCCCTGGAAGGACGCGCTCTTCGCCTATCCGGCCGTCGTCGAGAGCAGCGACGGCGGGGCGCTTCGCGTCGTCGACTATCAGGAAATGCGCGACATCAACGGTCGCGACCAGGTGCCGGAGCGGCGCGCCAAGGCGGCCTATGTCTCGACATCGGTGAAGCGGCAGCAGGAGATCCTGACGATCCAGACGCCCGCCGGGCCGGTCGACGCCGCCGTCACCGGCAAACAGCAGGGAGCGGTCTTCTCCGTCATCTTCATCCACGGCCGCGGCGGCGACCGCAGGCTCGGCAACAATGACTGGAGCTTCGGCGGCAACTTCAACCGCCTCAAGAACCTCGCCGTCCGCAATGGCGGCGTCTACTACTCCGCCAGCGTCACGAGTTTCGACGAGAAGGGGGCGGCACGGATCGCAGGCCTGATCGCGGCGGCGCGGAAGAATTCCCCGGGGACGCCGGTCGTTCTTTCCTGCGCTTCCATGGGGAGCTTCATCTGCTGGCAGATCGCCCGCGATACCGCGGCGGTGGAAAACCTCGCCGGCATGATCGTCATGGGCGGCGCAACCGATCCTGCCTATGTCGGCAGTGCCGCCTACAAGGCGAAGCTACCCGTCTATTTCACCCATGGCGAGGCCGACAAGGTCTATGCGGCGCAGGACCAGGTCGCCCTGTTCCGCAAGCTGCTGGACGCGGGTGTCCCGACCCGGTTCGTCCTTTTCCGCACCGGATCGCACGGCACGCCGGTCCGCATGACCGACTGGCGCGAGACGCTGAACTGGATCTTCGCGCATTGATATGCGGGGGCTCCGGCTGGCTGGCGCCCCTTACTTTGACCGCGTCCATCTGCTAGGGCGCGCCCTTAGCCGAACGTAACCTTGAGGAGGCAAGATGACCCCGGATGTGACACCGCTGGTGGCGGGAAACTGGAAGATGAACGGGACCCGCGAATCGCTGAACGAGATCAAGGCGATGGCCGAGGGCGTGAAGGGACCGCTTTCGGAAAAGGTCGAGACGCTGATCTGCCCGCCGGTGACGTTGCTCTATGTCTCCACCGCGCTTTGCGAGGACAGCCCGCTGCTGATCGGCGCGCAGGACTGCCATGAGAAGGTGTCCGGCGCGCATACCGGCGATGTCTCCGCCGAGATGATCGCCGACTGCTTCGGCACCCATGTCATCGTCGGCCATTCGGAGCGGCGTACCGACCATGGCGACAGCGACCGGCTGGTGCGCGCCAAGGCGGAGGCTGCGCATGCGGCCGATCTGGTGGCGATCGTCTGCATCGGCGAGACGGAAGCCGAGCGCAAGGGCGGCAGGACGCTCGAGGTTCTCAAATCCCAGCTTGCAGGTTCGGTTCCGGACGGCGCCACCGCCGCCGACACGGTGATTGCCTACGAGCCGGTCTGGGCGATCGGCACGGGACTGACGCCGACTGTGGCCGACGTCGCGGAGGCGCATGCCTTCATGCGCGCCGAACTGAAGGCGCGGTTCGGCGGGGAGGGGGCGAAGATGCGCATCCTCTACGGCGGCTCGGTGAAGCCCGCAAATGCCGGGGAACTGATGGCGGTGGAGAATGTCGACGGTGCCCTGGTCGGCGGTGCGAGCTTGAAATCCGTTGATTTCCTTGCCATCTACCGCGCTTACGAAGAACTGGTGGCCTGAAGGCGGCAATTGTCGCGCAGGGCTTGGAATGGCCGGCGGCTTGGTATATTGAGCCGCCAATCTCCTCGTTTGTGCCTTCGGGCAGGATCTTACTCATGCAGACCATATTGCTTGTCATCTATCTCATGGTCGTCGTGGCGCTGATCGGCATCGTGCTGGTCCAGCGGTCCGAAGGCGGCGGCCTCGGCATCGGCGGCGGCTCCGGCTTCATGTCGGCGCGCGGCGCGGCCAATGCCCTGACCCGGACGACGGCGATCCTTGCGACGCTGTTCTTCGTGCTGGCGCTCGCCATGGGCATCCTGTCGCGCTACGAGACACAGCCGACCGACATTCTCGACCGGATCCCCGGAACGACGGGCACCGGCAACGGCGTACTGGATTCGCTCGGCGGCGAGGCGACGCCCTCGACCGAGCAGCCGGCCCCGACAACCCCGGCCGCACCTGCTGCACCGGCGGCCAATGACGGCGTGCCGACCGATAGCGGTGCGGCGCCGGCGACCGGCGGTGCTGCCGCTCCGGCGGCGCCCGCCCCGAACACGGGCGTGCCGACAGGACAATAAGCGTCGGAAACGACGTGAACTGGCCGGCGGGCGAAAAGTCCGCCGGCCTTCTTTTTGTGTAGACCAGTGACGTTCCTCCACGGAAAGATTCCCGCTTGGGCGATTTTTCGGTGGCGGAATCATTTTTGAAAAGGTATCCGGTGACTCCCATGGCGCGATATGTATTCATCACTGGCGGCGTGGTTTCTTCCCTCGGAAAAGGAATTGCCGCCGCCGCTCTCGGAGCGTTGCTGCAGGCCCGTGGTTATCGGGTCCGCCTGCGCAAGCTGGACCCCTATCTCAACGTCGATCCGGGCACGATGAGCCCGACGCAGCACGGCGAGGTGTTCGTCACCGACGACGGGGCGGAAACCGACCTCGACCTCGGCCACTACGAGCGCTTCACCGGCCGCTCGGCGACGAAGACCGACAACATCACCACCGGCCGCATCTACAAGAACATCATCGACAAGGAGCGGCGCGGCGACTATCTCGGCGCCACCGTCCAGGTCATCCCGCACGTCACCAACGAGATCAAGAACTTCGTCATTGAGGGCAACGAGGACTACGACTTCGTCATCTGCGAGATCGGCGGCACTGTCGGCGACATCGAGGCGATGCCGTTCATGGAGGCGATCCGCCAGCTCGGCAACGACCTGCCGCGCGGCACCGCCGTCTACGTGCACCTGACGCTGATGCCCTATATCCCGGCGGCCGGCGAGCTGAAGACCAAGCCGACGCAGCATTCGGTGAAGGAACTGCAGGCGATGGGCATCCATCCCGACATCCTGCTCGTGCGCGCCGACCGCGAGATCCCGGAGGCCGAGCGCAGGAAGCTGTCGCTGTTCTGCAACGTGCGCCCCACCGCCGTGATCCAGGCGCTGGACGTGGCCTCGATCTACGACGTGCCGCTCGCCTACCACAAGGAAGGTCTCGACGACGAGGTTCTGGCCGCCTTCGGCATCGAGCCGGCGCCGAAGCCGCGGCTGGAGGCCTGGCAGAACGTCTCCGAACGCATCAAGACGCCGGAAGGCGAAGTCACGATCGCGATCGTCGGCAAGTACACCGGCCTGAAGGACGCCTACAAGTCGCTGATCGAGGCGCTCCACCACGGCGGCATCGCCAACCACGTCAAGGTCAAGCTCGACTGGATCGAATCTGAAGTGTTCGAGAAGGAGGACCCGGCGCCCTACCTGGAGAAGGTGCACGGCATTCTCGTTCCCGGCGGCTTCGGCGAGCGCGGGTCGGAAGGCAAGATCAATGCGGCGCGCTTCGCCCGTGAGCGCAAGGTTCCCTATTTCGGCATCTGCTTCGGCATGCAGATGGCGGTCGTCGAGGCGGCGCGCAATCTGGCCGGCATCGAAAAGGCGTCCTCGACGGAGTTCGGCAAGACCGAGGAGCCCGTCGTCGGCCTGATGACCGAGTGGGTGAAGGGCAACGAACTGCAGAAGCGTACCGCATCGGGCGACCTCGGCGGCACCATGCGGCTCGGCGCCTACCGCGCATCGCTGAAGTCCGGCACGAAGATTGCGGACGTCTACGGCTCCACCGACATTTCCGAGCGCCATCGCCATCGCTACGAGGTCAACGTCGACTACAAGGACCGGCTCGAAAGCTGCGGGCTCGTCTTCTCCGGCATGTCGCCGGACGGCGTGTTGCCGGAGACGGTCGAATATGCCGACCATCCCTGGTTCATCGGCGTGCAGTATCATCCCGAACTGAAGAGCCGCCCGCTCGATCCGCATCCGCTGTTTGCAAGCTTCATCGAGGCGGCGCTGGAGCAGTCGCGACTGGTGTAGACCTCGCAAGCAAGGTTTTTGTTTCTGTGGCCCGGTGGGCCGGGTTGTCCCGCGGAGAAAGCCTTGCCCCCGGCGTCCATGTTGTCGAACCGCCCACCAATGCCCTCGTCTTACCGGCCTTGAGCCGGTATCCAGCCCGCGCAAGTCCTTGCGCGATAAGTCACTTTTCGCACCGCGGACGCGGCGCGGCTGGACCCCGGATCAGGTCCGGGGTGACGAGAAGTGCGAGATTTCGTCGACAGGAACGTGTTTGTCAGCAGGCTGCTGCGCGGCGGTAGCGCCGAGCGCTTCCGTATCCGCGTACCGGTGGTTCCTCCAGGTTCAGCCGCCGTTGCGCAGCCTGCGGACCAGCGTGCGCCCGCGCCGGAGCGCGGTGAGCGCTGCGCCCACGGCGACGATCCAGAGGGCTGCCTCGATGATCGCCTGCTGCCGGTCCCAGGCGACCGCGAGCGCCGAGAGGACGGCAGCCGCTGTCATGACCGCCATGCGGTGCTGCTTGGCCATCGGGCCGGAGAAGTCGCCGGGGGCGCCGCTGGCGCGGCCGAGTTCGCGGATATAGGCGGTCAGCACGGCGAAGGCGGCGGCCGACCAGCCGAGTGCAGGCAGGCCGATGCCGTAGCCGGCGCCGGCAAGGATGAGGATGTCGGCGATCCGGTCGGGGAACTCGTTCCAGAAGGGCCCGTCGGCCTCGGCCTTGCCGCCCTCAACGGCGACCATGCCGTCGAAGAGATTGCAGAGCAGGCGCAACTGGCAGAAGAGGGCTGCTCCGAGCAGCAGAATGACGGCGAGGGCGCCTTCCTGCGGTGGCGCGAGCCAGAAGCAGGCGCCGGCAAAGGCGGCCGCGGCCATGCTGGCCTGCGAGATGCGGTTGGGCGTGATCGACCGGGCGGCGAGCGCGCGGGCGATCGACCTCGCCCATTGCGTATCGCGGCTGGAAAGGGGGCGGCGGTCTCCACTGGCGGTCATGGCGTGCGCTGCTCCTTGCGGTAGAGCGAATAGCTGTAGAGGGCGGCATAGCCCGTCGAGACGAGCAGGGGAAGGGCGATCGTGCCCGCCAATTCCGGCGTACTGGCGAGCAGGTGAACCGCGAGCAGCAACGTGGCCGAGACGGCGATCGCGACGGCGGGCGGCGCGAAGAGCGCTGCCGCACCCTCAAGGTTTCGGGCGAGCCGCTCGATCATGGACTTGAGGAACAGCGTGATCAGCGCGGAGAGCATGCCCTGCACGGCGCCGGCCGTCAGCATCCGGGACAGGCCGTGATCGCGGTTGGCGAACAGCGCCCCGCCCATGGCGAGAAAGGCACCCGCCATGTGACCGAGGCTGCTGCCGGCCAGCCGGCGGACGGCGCCGGTCATGCCAGCGACCAGCCGTAGCGGACGATATGGAAGAAGACCGGTGCGGAGAAGATCACCGAGTCGAGCCGGTCGATCAGTCCGCCGTGACCCTCGACGATATGGCCCCAGTCCTTGACGCCGCGATCGCGCTTGATCGCCGACATGACGAGCCCGCCGAAAAAGCCCATCAGGGTCACGACAAGTGCTAGAAGTCCGGCCTGCAGCGGCGTGAATGGCGTAATCCACCAGAGCGCCGCGCCGATCAGCGTCGCGCTCGCCACGCCGCCGAGGAAGCCCTCGACGGTCTTGGAGGGCGACAGGCGCGGGGCGATCCTGGTGCGGCCGAAGAGCTTGCCCCAGACATATTGCAGCACGTCGCTCATCTGGACGACGATGACGAGGAAGGCGATCAGCAGGACGTTGCGCCCCTCGTAGCCCGGGATCTGCAGCGTCAGCAGGGCCGGCACGTGGGAAATGCAGAAGACGCAGATCATCAGGGCCCACTGGACCTCGGCGACCCGGTCGAGGAACCGCTCCGTGTCGCCGCGCAGGACCGCTGCGATCGGCATCAGCAGGAAGGCATAGACGGGGATGAAGATCGCATAGAGGCCGTACCAGTCGGTCGCCACCAAATAATATTGCACCGGCAGCACGACGAAGAAGGCGGCGGCCAGGGCCCAGTGGTCGGCGCGGCGGGTGCGGGTCAGCGTCACGAATTCGCGCAAGGCTGCGAACGAGCAGAAGGCGAAGAGGACGATCACGCCGGCACGACCGGCCAGAAACGCAATTCCGATCAGCGCCACCATGACCCACCACGCGTTGATGCGTGCGTTCAGGTTCTCGATGGAGGCATTGCTGCGATCCGGCGACAGCCGGCGCTGCAGCACCTGACCGATGACGGTCGCGACGATCAGGAAGGCGCAGATGCCGAGCACGAGCGTGAGGAGATCGGAGCGGGCCTCGGTCATGCGGCGGTGTCCGTGTGCGGCGAGAGCGACAGGAGGGCGGCGCGGGCGCGGTCGAGGAAATCCTGCTTGGGCTCGTCGGCGTGCACGCGCAGCGGCTCGCCGAAGGTCACGGTGCAGATCAGCGGGATCGGCACGAACTCGCCCTTCGGCATGACGCGGTTGAGGTTGCTGATCCAGACGGGGACGAGCTCGACGTCCGGCCGCAGCCTCGACAGGTGATAAAGCCCGCTCTTGAACGGCAGCAGCGGATCTTCGGTTTGGTTGCGGGTCCCCTCGGGGAAGAGGATCAGCGAGGCGCCTTCGTCGAGCGTGCCGGCCATGCGGGCGACCGGATCTTCGCTGCGGGTCTCCTGCTGGCGCTCGATCAGCACCGCGTTGAAGACGTCGCGGCCGATAAAGCGCGTCAGCCGCGATTTCAGCCAGTATTCCGCGCCGGCCACCGGCCGTGTCCGGCGGCGCTCGCGCGGCGGCAGGACGGTCCAGATCAGGATGAAGTCGCCATGGCTGCTGTGGTTGGCGAAATAGACGTGCTGGCGCGCCGGCGGGCCGGCGGGCGACCAGTTGGCGCGGACGGCGGTGACCGCACGGGCAAACAGCAGGATCAGCGTCGAGACGGGACCGGCGATCGGGTGGCGGCCGCGGCGGTGCGTGTCGGCGGATGTCCGGTCAGGGGATGCCACGTCTGTGTCTGTCGCCATCTTGCTCGTGTTTCTGGTCCGGGCCCGGCCTGCGTCTCTTTCCGGCCAACCGGGGTCTTTCGCTCTCACGTTTGAGGCGGCCGGATTATTCCGGCGAAAAGTCGCCCGCCGGTCGATCAGGACCGGGGGGCGATCTTACGATAAACGTTGCCGGCGGGGGACGTCATGTCCCCCGCCGGCAATCCGGCTGGCTTCACTCAGCCGGCGGCAACTCGCTGACATCCATCGTCTGCAGCCTGTCGCCGATTGCTGGCGCGTCACCCGGCGTGGCTCGGCCGCGCCGGGAATTCTCCGAGATATCGATGATCGGCTGCGACGCCCCGCTGCGCGCCATCGACGGCACCGGTTCGAGGTCGCTCTCCTGGAGGAGTGTCGCGGGGCCATTGCCGGCGCGGTCGCCGCGGGCGGCCTCCAGCTGACCCGTCAGGATCGCCCGATCGGTGCGGAGCTGGCGGATCTCAGATTTGGCGATCTCGAGGCTCGTGCGCAACTGGCTGATCTCGTGGCGGTCGGTATCGGCGCGCGTCTCCATGTCACGGCGTGCTTCCTCCCAGTCGCGGTCGCGCTGGTTGCGCACACCCTCGAATTCGCGCAGCTTCAGCGTGAGTTCGCCGTTCTGCATGGCGAGGTCGCGGCGGGCATTCTCGCTTTCGCTGCCGACGGCACGGGCGCGCGCCAGTTCGTCCGCCAGCCGTTCGGCGCGGGCGGTGGTCGACTGCATCTCGCTCTTGGTTCGTTTCAGCTCGGCCCGCGTCGTGCGCAGTTCCTCGTCCGTCATGCGGTTGCGGCCATTGGCGGTCGCCAGCAGCTTCTCGGCCAGTTCCGCCTTGGAGCCGATCGCCTCCTGACGCGTGTTCATGTGCGCGATCTGCAGTGCGGTCGTGTTCTGGACGCCCTCCAGCTCCTCTTCGAGGTTGCGGTTCTTCTCCTCTAGAACGGTGATCTCCTGGCGAAGACCGGTGACGTTCGCCTGCAGGCTGCGAACGAGGGATTCCTGCTGGGTCAGCGTGTTCTTCAGCTGGCTCCTTTCCTCGTTCTGGCGCGTCAACTCGCGCGCCTGCGCGGCGGTCTCCCGGCGCGAGGTCTCGATCAGCAACTGGTGGGCGGTGGATTCGACGTCGAATTTCTCCCGCAGCGCCGAGAGTTCGCGGCTGCGGATCTCCAGCTCCCTCTGGGTGCGCTTCATCAGCGCGTTCGCCTCGTCGAACTGGCCGCTCCTGTCGGACATCTCGCGTTCGGCATCGGCCAGCCGCATCTCCACGATGGAGAGTTCTTCGCAGGTGACACCGTGCAGCGCCTGGAGCTTGACGAATTCCTGCCGGATCGCGTCGATCTCGACACGCAGCTGGGCGTTGCTGGCGCGGACCTCCTTGTTGTCGGAGGCAAGCCGGCCGTTGTCCTGTTCAAGCCTCTTGCGGGTTCCTGTCTCGTGCTCCAGAAGCGACCCGAGCCGGTTGCATTCGGATCGTAGCCCGCCGACTTCCGACAGCAGGCGCGCATGGCCGGTGACCAGCGTCGACACGCGATCCTGCACGTGGACGAGCGTCGTGACGAGCTCCTCGGAGGATTGCTTGTTTTCCTCCAGCGCCAGGCCGAAGGCCTCGAAGTCGAGCGGATCGGCGGATGCGGCAGGCGCCAGCGGATCGACGGGCGACGAAGCGGATACGGACGTGCCGCCCGTGGCATGTCCATCCGGCCCGTACCGGGTTGCAGGATTGGCGGCATGCCGGCCGCTGTCCTCACTACGACGAAAAAGGTTCATGACCATCCCTCAGCCCCTGGGCGACGTCAAACTGTCTTGCAATCCGTCACCCCGCCCCAGGGGCCTCGAACTGCGCATTTACTTCCGTATTTCAGCATGTTCGCATGGTTGGCCCGCTTCCGGGCCTTGTCGCGAGCAGGTAAGCCGCTCGCGGCAAAATTGTCAAAACGGGATGATGCACCGAACGAGGCGGCCGGGGGTAATCAACAGCTTTATTTTGTGCCGCCGAGGTGGGTTGCAACCTGACGTTACGGTAGTTTAGCGGATGCTTTTCCGCCCCCGCGCCCGCCCGCATGCGCCGCCCTTGCAATGCGGTTCCAAAAAGGGCAAAGCACGGGCCAATGGATGAGCCCCGGATCCCCTTCATGCGTGCGAAGCCAAAGACAGCGCGTCCGATCGATCACCTGGTCCTGCCGGTCAGCGAGATCGCGGCGGCGCGGCAACGGCTGACTATGCTGGGTTTCACGGTCGCAGCCGATGCGCACCATCCTTTCGGCACGGAGAATTGCTGCGTCTTTCTCGCCGACGGCAGCTATCTGGAACCGCTCGGGATCGCCAACCGCGAGGACTGCGAGGCAGCGGCGCGGGCGGGCAACGTCTTCGTCGGACGGGACCAGGCCTTCCGCTTCCGCCGCGGCGCCGAAGGGTTTTCGGGGATCGCCATGGCGAGCGAGGACGCGCGCGGCGACGACGCCCGCTATCGGGCCGAGGGTCTTTCTGGCGGCGGGATGCTGGAATTCTCGCGCGACATGCAGCTGCCCGACGGCAGCAGTGCCACCGGCAGCTTCCGGCTCGCCTTTGCCGCCGATGTACGCTCGCCCGATTTCTTCTTCTTCGCCTCGCAGCGGCTCGTCGCCCTGCCTTCGGATCGCAAGGCGCTGGAGCGGCATCCCAACGGTGCCGTTGCGCTGTCGGAGGTGGTGCTGTCGGAGCAGAACCCGACCGATTTCCAGTATCTACTGCAGACGGCTGCGGACGAGCGCGAGGTCGAGGCCCATTCCTTCGGCATGAGCGTGGATACGCCGCGCGGCCGCATCAGCGTGCTCAATTTCGCCGGGATGCAGGGCTTCTATGGCATCGAGCCGAAGTCGACCGATCGCGGGCTGAAGGGCGAGGCGGTGGTGTTCCGGGTGGAGGATCTCGGTCGCTGCCGCAGGCATCTGGAAGACAACGCCATCGAATATGTGGAGCGCGGCGGCCGCCTGCTGGTGCCGGCCGCGCCGGGGCAGGGTGCCCTTTTCGTCTTTGGAGATTGATATGGAAACCAATGCAGTCGTCACCGCCGGGGAAGGCAGGGGCAAGGTCACGTTCTCGCAGAAGGAGCGGCTGACGCTGATCGCCGGTCCCTGCCAGATGGAGAGCCGCGACCATGCCTTCATGATCGCTGGCACGCTGAAGGAACTGTGCGGCAAGCTCGGCATGGGCCTCGTCTACAAGTCGTCGTACGACAAGGCAAACCGCACCTCGCTTTCGGGCAAGCGCGGCATCGGCCTGGAGAAGGCGATGGAGATCTTTTCCGACCTGAAGGCGGAATTCGGCTTTCCGGTCCTGACCGACATTCACACCGAGGAACAGTGCGCCCTGGTGGCGCCGACCGTCGACGTCCTGCAGATCCCGGCCTTCCTGTCGCGCCAGACCGACCTGCTCGTCGCGGCCGCAAAGACCGGGCGTGTCATCAACGTCAAGAAGGGGCAGTTCCTGGCGCCCTGGGACATGAAGAACGTGCTGGCGAAATTCACCGACAGCGGCAATCCGAACGTGCTGCTCTGCGAACGCGGCGCCTCCTTCGGCTACAACACGCTCGTCTCCGACATGCGCTCGCTGCCGATCATGGCCGCGCTCGGCGCGCCGGTCGTGTTCGACGCCACCCATTCCGTGCAGCAGCCGGGCGGGCAGGGCGGTTCCTCCGGCGGCCAGCGCGAGTTCGTCGAGACGCTGGCGCGGGCGGCGGTCGCCGTCGGCGTCGCCGGCGTCTTCATCGAGACGCACGAGGATCCGGACAACGCGCCCTCGGACGGACCAAACATGGTGCCGCTGAAGGACATGCCGCGGCTTCTGGAAAAGCTGCTGGCCTTCGACGCCGTCGCCAAGGGCTGACCCGGGGACGTGGCACCGTCATCACGATGGTGTCACAAGGCTCGGTTAGCCGGAGATGGCGCGCTTGCAATTCCGTCGGCTTCGATTAAGAGCTTTCAATCGATTAGATCACCGCTGACCCGCTCATACACAGGGAAGAAAACCATGACCGCAATCATCGACATCATCGGCCGCGAGATCCTCGACAGCCGCGGCAACCCGACCGTCGAAGTGGACGTTCACCTCGAGGACGGCAGTTTCGGCCGCGCCGCGGTTCCCTCGGGCGCCTCCACCGGCGCGCATGAGGCGGTCGAACTGCGCGACGGCGGCACCCGCTACTTGGGCAAGGGCGTCGAGCGCGCCGTTGATGCGGTCAACGGCGAGATCTTCGAGGCGATCGGCGGCCTCGAGGCCGAGGACCAGATCGCGATCGACGAGGCGATGATCGAGCTCGACGGCACGCCGAACAAGGCGCGCCTCGGCGCCAACGCCATCCTTGGCGTCTCGCTCGCCGTCGCCAAGGCCGCTGCGGCCGCCTCCGGCCTGCCGCTCTACCGCTATGTCGGCGGCCCGAACGCCCGCGTCCTGCCGGTTCCGATGATGAACATCATCAACGGCGGCGCGCATGCCGACAACCCGATCGACTTCCAGGAGTTCATGATCGTGCCTGTTGGCGCCGACACCATCCGCGACGCCGTCCGGATGGGTTCGGAAGTGTTCCACACGCTGAAGAAGCAGCTCGCCGCCGACGGCCACAACACCAATGTCGGCGACGAGGGCGGCTTCGCGCCGGGGCTGGCGTCGGCGCCGGCCGCGCTCGACTTCATCATGAAGTCGATCGAGAAAGCCGGCTACAAGCCGGGCGACGACATGTTCATCGCGCTCGACTGCGCCTCGACCGAGTTCTTCAAGGACGGCAAGTACGTGCTCGAAGGCGAAGGCCGCACGCTAGAGCCGGGCGCTATGGCCGACTACCTCGCCGAGCTTTCCGCCAAGTATCCGATCTTCTCGATCGAGGACGGCATGGCCGAGGACGACTGGGACGGCTGGAAGGCGCTGACCGACAAGATCGGCTCCAAGGTCCAGCTCGTCGGCGACGACCTGTTCGTGACCAATTCGGCCCGCCTGCGCGACGGCATCAAGATGGGCGTCGCCAACTCGATCCTCGTCAAGGTCAACCAGATCGGCTCGCTGTCGGAGACGCTGGACGCGGTCGAAACCGCACACAAGGCCAGCTACACCGCGGTCATGTCGCACCGCTCGGGCGAGACCGAGGATTCCACCATCTCCGACCTCGCCGTCGCCACCAACTGCGGCCAGATCAAGACCGGCTCGCTGGCCCGCTCCGACCGGACCGCGAAGTACAACCAGCTGATCCGCATCGAGGAGCAGCTCGGCCCGCAGGCGAGATACGCCGGCCGCTCGATCCTGCGCGGGTAAGGCTGCACTGATTTTTTGGGGCCGCCGGACGGGATCCGTTCGGCATTGCGTCTTGCCCCTCACCCTAGCCCTCTCCCCGCAAGCGGGGAGAGGGGACAATGGCCGCAGTTCTGATCTCCCTCATCGCCCAGAATCGAACCCGGCCAGGCACGCTTTGAACGGTTTGCGAAGGGGCAAAGCATTTGCCACGCATTCCCTTCGCCCCGCTTGCGGGGAGAAGGTGCCGGCAGGCGGATGAGGGGCGATCGTCCGGCATTTCCAATTCCATCATGGTCAACGCTCGGTTAACCGATCGGCGCTAGAGTGTCTCCGTACTGCGTATCGGGACTTTTCCATGTGGACCAAGCATCACAAGAAGCGCCGGCTCGGCCGGTTCATCGTTCCGGCGATCACCGTCGCCTTTCTCTCCTATTTCAGCTATCATTCCGTCCACGGTGATTTCGGCCTGCGGGCGATGGAGCGGTTCGAGCGCACCCGGGTGACGCGGCAGGCCAAGCTCGACGTGCTGGTCGGCGAGCGCAGGCGGCTCGAGCGCGAGGTGGCGCTGATGAGCGACGGCTCGCTGGAAAGGGACATGCTGGACGAAAAGGCACGCTTCGCACTGAACATGTCCCGGGTCGACGAAATCGTGATTTTTCACTGATTTCGACGATTAACCTGAAATAGGTTAATTTCAAATATTTGAACAATTTCAAATATTTAGAGCGAATGCTAGCCATGCATTTATGGCATTGCTGAGGCCGCTTTCTTCCCCTATGTTGCCGCCAATGGCAGAAACTCGGGAGGATTGTATGGCTCCGCGCAAGACCGCGACCGTATCGAGCCGCAAAACAGCGGCAAAACCTGTCAAGAAAGACTTCAACGGCGGTACAATCGTCGACTTTTCCAAGGAACAGGATCTGAACGCCTACCGCGAAATGCTGTTGATCCGGCGTTTCGAGGAGAAGGCGGGCCAGCTTTACGGCATGGGCTTCATCGGCGGCTTCTGTCACCTCTACATCGGCCAGGAAGCCGTCGTCGTCGGCATGCAGATGGCGCTGAAGGACGGCGACCAGGTCATTACCGGCTACCGCGACCACGGCCACATGCTGGCCTGCGGCATGAGCGCACGCGGAGTGATGGCGGAACTGACCGGACGCCAGGGCGGCCTTTCCAAGGGCAAGGGCGGCTCCATGCACATGTTCTCCAAGGAGAAGCACTTCTACGGCGGTCATGGCATCGTCGGCGCGCAGGTGTCTCTCGGCACCGGGCTTGCCTTCGCCAACCGCTACCGCGGCAACGACAATGTCTCGCTCGCCTATTTCGGCGATGGCGCGGCCAACCAGGGCCAGGTCTACGAGAGCTTCAATATGGCCGCTCTCTGGAAGCTGCCGGTGATCTACATCATCGAGAATAACCGCTACGCCATGGGCACCGCCGTCTCGCGCGCGTCCGCCCAGACCGATTTCTCCCAGCGCGGCGCCTCCTTCAACATTCCGGGCTACCAGGTGGACGGCATGGATGTCCGCGCCGTGAAGGCTGCCGCCGACGAGGCGGTCGAGCATTGCCGCGCCGGCAAGGGGCCGATCATCCTGGAAATGCTCACCTACCGCTATCGCGGCCACTCCATGTCCGACCCGGCGAAGTATCGCACCAAGGACGAGGTGCAGAAGATGCGCTCCGAGCACGATCCGATCGAGCAGGTGCGGGCACGCCTCCTGGAGAAGAAGTGGGCTTCCGAGGACGAGTTGAAGCAGATCGACAAGGACGTCCGCGACGTGGTTGCCGATTCGGCCGATTTCGCCCAGTCCGATCCGGAGCCGGATGTCTCCGAGCTCTACACCGACATTCTGATCTGACCCGGGCGGAGGAAACACCATGCCAATCGATATTCTCATGCCCGCCCTGTCACCGACGATGGAAGAGGGCACGCTGTCCAAGTGGCTCAAGAACGAGGGTGACAGCGTCAAGGCCGGCGACGTGATCGCCGAGATCGAGACCGACAAGGCGACCATGGAAGTGGAAGCCGTCGACGAGGGCACGATCGCCAAGATCGTCGTGCCCGCCGGCACCGAGAACGTGAAGGTGAACACGCTGATCGCGCTGCTCGCCGAGGAAGGCGAGGACGTGGACCAACTCGGCAAGGGTGTCGGCGAGGACGAGGTCGAGGCCGGGCCGAAGGGTGCAGAGGTCGAGGCGCCGAAGCCGGCGCCGGCCACAGCGGCTGCGGCATCGGTCCCGGCCGCACCGAAGGTCGAAGTCGCTGCCGATCCGGACATTCCGGCCGGCACCGAGATGGTCTCCACCACCGTTCGCGAAGCACTGCGCGACGCCATGGCCGAAGAGATGCGCCGCGACGGCGACGTCTTCGTCATGGGCGAGGAAGTCGCCGAATACCAGGGCGCCTACAAGATCACGCAGGGCTTGCTGCAGGAATTCGGCGCCAACCGCGTCATCGACACCCCGATCACCGAGCACGGCTTCGCCGGCGTCGGCGTTGGCGCGGCGATGACCGGCCTGAAGCCGATCGTCGAATTCATGACCTTCAACTTCGCCATGCAGGCGATCGACCAGATCATCAACTCCGCCGCCAAGACGCTCTACATGTCCGGCGGCCAGATGGGCGCGCCGATCGTCTTCCGCGGCCCGAACGGCGCTGCGGCCCGCGTCGCCGCCCAGCACTCGCAGTGCTATGCCGCCTGGTACAGCCACATTCCGGGCCTCAAGGTCGTCATGCCCTATACGGCGGCCGACGCCAAGGGCCTGCTGAAGGCTGCGATCCGCGATCCGAACCCGGTCATCTTCCTGGAAAACGAGATCCTCTACGGCCAGCACTTCGACGTGCCGAAGCTCGATGATTTCGTGCTGCCGATCGGCAAGGCCCGCATCCACAAGGCCGGCAAGGACGCGACCGTCGTTTCCTTCGGCATCGGCATGACCTATGCGACGAAGGCGGTCGCCGAACTCGAGAAGGACGGCATCGACGTCGAACTGATCGACCTGCGCACCATCCGTCCGATGGACCTGCCGACGATCATCGAATCGGTGAAGAAGACCGGCCGCCTCGTCACCGTCGAGGAAGGCTATCCGCAGAACTCGGTCGGCACCGAGATCGCCACCCGCGTCATGCAGCAGGCGTTCGACTATCTGGACGCGCCGATCCTGACGATCGCCGGCAAGGACGTGCCGATGCCGTATGCGGCCAACCTCGAGAAGCTCGCGCTTCCGAACGTCGGCGAAGTCGTCCAGGCGGTGAAGACCGTCTGCTACAAATAACGGGAGGGCGGAGACATGCCGATCAACATCACCATGCCTGCCCTGTCGCCGACCATGGAGGAGGGCAATCTCTCCAAGTGGCTCGTGAAGGAGGGCGACACCGTCAAGTCCGGCGACGTGATCGCCGAGATCGAGACCGACAAGGCGACCATGGAAGTGGAAGCCGTCGACGAGGGTGTTGTCGCCAAGATCGTCGTTCCGGCCGGCACCGAAGGCGTCAAGGTCAATTCGCTGATCGCGGTTCTGGCTGCGGACGGTGAGGACGTCAAGGCTGCGGCCAGTTCTGGCGGTGATGCGGCGCCGGCTCCAAAGGCGGAGGCCGCAAAGACAGAGGCCAAGGCCGAGGCGCCGAAGGCTGCCGCCGCACCGGCCGAGAAGCCGGTGACGGATGCTGCACCCGCCGCCGCCACGCCGGCTCCCAAGGCCGACGGCAAGCGCGTCTTCTCCTCGCCGCTGGCCCGCCGGCTGGCGAAGGAAGCGGGCGTGGATCTCGCAGCGATTGCCGGCTCCGGTCCGCATGGGCGCGTGGTAAAGGCCGACGTCGAGGCCGCGGTTGCGGGCGGCGGCGCAAAGGCGCCCGCGCCGGCTGCTGCCGCAGCGCCGGCCGCCGCAATGGCCAAGGGTCCTTCGGACGATGCCGTGCTGAAGCTGTTTGCGGAAGGTTCCTACGAGCTGCTGCCGCATGACGGCATGCGCAAGACGATCGCCTCGCGCCTGACCGAGTCGAGCCAGACGGTTCCGTCCTACTTCATCTCGATGGATTGCGAGATCGACGCGCTTCTCAAGCTGCGCGCCGAGATCAATGCGTCGACGCCGATGAAGAAGACGGACAAGGGCGAGGTTCCGGCGTTCAAGCTCTCGGTCAACGACTTCATCATCAAGGCGATGGCGCTGGCGCTGCGCGACGTTCCGATGGCGAACGCCTCCTGGACGTCGACCGCGCGTGTCCTGCACAAGCATGCCGACGTCGGCGTGGCTGTCTCGATCCCGGACGGATTGATCACGCCGATCGTTCGCAAGGCCGAGGAAAAGGCGCTCTCCGTGATCTCCAACGAGGTCAAGGACCTGGCTCGCCGCGCCCGCGACAAGAAGCTGAAGCCCGAGGAATACCAGGGCGGTACCACGTCCGTATCCAACCTCGGCATGTTCGGTGTGTCGAACTTCACCTCGATCATCAACCTGCCGCAAGCCTCGATCGTCTCGATCGGCGCCGGCGTGGAGAAGCCGGTCGTCAAGAACGGCGAGATCAAGGTGGGCACGGTGATGACGGCGACCTTCGCCTTCGACCACCGCGTCATCGACGGCGCGCTCGGGGCGGAACTTGCTTCCGCTTTCAAGCGCTACATCGAAAGCCCGATGGGGATGCTCGTCTAACGGAGTGGTTCGGCCATGAAAACGGTCCTCTGCTATGGCGACAGCCTCACCTGGGGCTATGACGCGGAGACGTTCGGGCGCCATGCGCCGGAGGACCGTTGGCCGAGCGTGCTTGCAAAGGCGCTCGGGCCCGGCGTGCAGGTGATCGCCGAGGGCCTGAACGGCCGCACCACCGCCTATGACGATCATCTCGCCGATTGCGACAGGAACGGCGCGCGGATCCTGCCGACGATCCTGCACAGCCACGACCCGATCGATCTCGTCGTCCTCATGCTCGGCGCCAACGACATGAAGCCGATCGTCTGCGGCACGGCCTTCGGTGCGATGCGGGGCATGGAGCGGCTGGTCGATCTCGTGCGGCATCATGCCTGGTCGTTCGAGGGCACGGAGCAGCCGGAGATCCTGATCGTCTCGCCGCCGCCGCTCTGCGAGACGGCGAACACGGCCTTTGCAGCGATGTTTTCCGGTGGCGTCGAGCAGTCGGCGATGCTGGCGACGCTCTATGCGGACCTCGCCGACGAGAAGGGCTGCGGCTTCTTCGATGCGGGCTCGGTGGCCAGGACCGCGCCGCTCGATGGCGTGCATCTGGACGCGGAGAACACGCGCGCCATCGGACGCGGGCTGGAGCCGGTCGTGCGCATGATGCTCGGGCTTTGAGAAGCGCAATGCCATCAACCGTTGCGAAGAGACGTTTGATGGGGATCAAGGAGTGAAAGCCCCGGGGGGCTAGGCTTGTTGCATCGACGCCAAGAAGGAGATGCGCCATGTCGAATACCCCGCACAAGCTGGCAGATGAATTCCCCGAATATGTCGGCGCGATCCGGCATCTGCGGGAGGTCGATGGTCACTTCAACCGCATCGCCGACGAGTACGACGCGGTGAACCGGGCGATCCATCGGGCCGAGACGGATATCGAGCCGGTGGACGACTTTCGCATGACGGACATGCGCAAGGAGCGGATGCGGCTGAAGGACGAAATCTACGGGTTGCTCGGGCGTTTCGAGGCCTTCGAAGAGCAGCCCTGAGGGCGGAAGACCGCTTCCGCTCCTGCGACAACGACGGACGGTTCTCGCAAACGGGGATCGCCGCAGAAGAAAAGAGGAGTGGAAGCGCTCATGTCGAATGCCTACGACGTCATCGTCATCGGTTCGGGTCCCGGCGGCTATATCGCCGCGATCCGCGCCGCCCAGCTCGGATTGAAGACCGCGATCGTCGAGCGGGAGCACCTGGCCGGCATCTGCTCCAACTGGGGCTGCATCCCGACCAAGGCGCTCTTGCGCTCGGCCGAGATCTTCCATTACGCCCAGCATCCCGGCGATTACGGCATCAAGATCGAAGGCAGCGTGACGCCCGACCTGAAGGCGATCGTCGCCCGCTCGCGCGGCATCGCCCAGCGCATGAACGGCGGCGTCGGCTTCCTGATGAAGAAGAACAAGGTCGACATCATCTGGGGCGAGGCGAAGCTTTCGAAGCCCGGCAAGATCGTCGTTTCCAAGACCGCCAAGAAGCCGGTCGAGCCGCAGGCGCCGCTGCCGAAGAACGTGCTGCCCGAGGGCACCTACACCGCCAAGCACATCATCGTCGCGACCGGCGCCCGCCCGCGTGCGCTGCCGGGCATCGAGCCGGACGGCAAGCTGATCTGGACCTATTTCGAAGCGATGAAGCCCGCCGAAATGCCGAAGTCGCTGCTGGTCATGGGCTCGGGCGCGATCGGCATCGAGTTCGCCTCGTTCTACCGCACGCTCGGCGTCGACGTCACCGTCGTCGAGGTGATGAAGACGGTCATGCCGGTCGAGGACGCGGAAATCTCGGCGCTCGCCAAGAAGCAGTTCGAGAAGCAGGGCATGAAGATCCACCTGGAGGCCAAGGTCACCAAGGTGGAGAAGGGCGCGAATTCCATCACTGCCCATGTCGAGATGAAGGACGGCAAGATCGAGAAGATCACGGCCGACCGGATGATCTCCGCCGTCGGCGTCCAGGCCAATATCGAGAATATCGGGCTGGAGGCGGTCGGCGTGAAGACCGACCGCGGCTTCATCGCCATCGACGGCTACGGCAAGACCAACGTGCCGGGCATCTATGCGATCGGCGACGTCGCCGGTCCGCCGATGCTGGCGCACAAGGCCGAGCACGAGGCGGTGATCTGCGTGGAGAAGATCGCGGGCCTGGCGAACGTCCATCCGATGGACAAGCTGAAGATCCCGGGCTGCACCTACTGCCACCCTCAGGTCGCTTCCGTCGGGCTGACGGAAGCCAAGGCCAAGGAGCAGGGCCGCGACATCCGCGTCGGCCGCTTCCCCTTCGTCGCCAACGGCAAGGCGATTGCGCTCGGAGAGGACCAGGGCCTCGTCAAGACGATCTTCGACAAGAAGACCGGCGAATTGCTGGGCGCGCATCTTGTCGGCGCCGAGGTGACCGAACTGATCCAGGGCTTCGTCGTCGCCATGAACCTCGAGACGACCGAGGAAGAACTGATGCACACGATCTTCCCGCACCCGACCATTTCGGAGACGCTGAAGGAAAGCGTGCTCGACGCCTACGGGCGGGCGCTGAACGCGTAAGGGGAGGCACGGGGCCCTCGGGCTGCCCCTCACCCTAGCCCTCTCCCCGCATGCGGGGAGAGGGGACGTGGCCCACGCGCGGCTGGCGATCGGCGGGGGCATTGCGGCATCCGTCCTTCTCCCCGCTGGCGGGGAGAAGGTGCCGGCAGGCGGATGAGGGGCGCGGACGCAGGTTCTCGCGGTTGGGGCAAAGCGGTCAGCCACCCTCGATCGTCATCCCGGACTTGATCCGGGATCCAGTGGCGCCGCGTCTGCGGCGCGGAAATGCTCTTCTCGCGCACGGACTTGCGCGGGCTGGATGCCGGATCAAGCCCGGCATGACGGAATTGAGGTGGCCTCGCTCCCGCCATGCGAGTGGCAGGCATCAAGGCGGAGAGTGCGTTTGCGCCTACGCCGAATTGCAGACGGGGTCGCGCTTGCCCATATGACGACGGGGCGGATTGGCGGCCCGACAAGAACAGATGCGAAGGAACAAACGGCATGGAAGTGGGCTGGTTTGCGGGGATCATCATCGGGGGGCTGGCGGGTTGGCTCGCCGGCAAGCTGATGGACATCCGGTTCGGCATCTTCATGAACATCGTGATCGGCATGGTGGGCGCGGTGGTAGCGAATGCGGTCTTCGATGCTGCCGGCATCCATGTCGCCAGCGGCTGGCTGGGTTACCTGGTGCAGGGTTTCGTCGGTTCGTGCATTTTGCTATTTGTCGCCAAACTCGTCAGGCGTTGACGAAAAATCCCGCTCGGACGCATGTCGCGCAAGAGGCGCCGACATGCGATTGAAAGAAGCGGCTGAAGGCAGGTTTTGATGGTCACCATTCTCGACAGGACGATCCCGGGCGAGGAAAAGCGCCTCCGGCATCCGGAAAAGGCGCATCGTCCCGACAACGAGGTCATGCGCAAGCCGGACTGGATCCGCGTGCGCGCGCCAGTCTCCAAGGGCTACCAGGAGACGCGCTCCATCGTGAAGGAAAACAAGCTGGTGACAGTCTGCGAGGAAGCGGGCTGCCCCAACATCGGCGAGTGCTGGGACAAGAAGCACGCCACCTTCATGATCATGGGCGAGATCTGTACGCGTGCCTGCGCGTTCTGCAACGTCGCCACCGGCAAGCCGAACGCGCTCGACATGGCCGAGCCGGAGAACGTCGCGAAGGCCGTCCGGGAGATGGGCCTCAGCCACGTCGTCATCACCTCGGTCGACCGCGACGACCTGGAGGACGGCGGTGCGGAGCATTTCGAGAAGGTGATCTGGGCGATCCGTGCCGCGTCGCCTTCCACCACCATCGAGATCCTCACCCCCGACTTCCTGAAGAAGCCCGGCGCGCTGGAGCGCGTCGTCGCGGCCAGGCCCGACGTCTTCAACCACAACATGGAGACCGTGCCCGGCAACTACCTGACGGTGCGCCCCGGCGCGCGCTATTTCCACTCCATCCGCCTCCTGCAGCGGGTGAAGGAACTGGATCCGACCATGTTCACCAAGTCCGGCATCATGGTCGGCCTCGGAGAAGAGCGCAACGAGGTGCTGCAATTGATGGACGACCTGCGCACCGCGGATGTCGATTTCCTGACGATCGGCCAGTACCTGCAGCCGACCCGCAAGCACCACAAGGTCGAGGCGTTCATTACCCCGGACGAGTTCAAGTCCTACGAGACGGTCGCCTACACCAAGGGCTTCCTGATGGTCGCCTCGAGCCCGTTGACGCGCTCGTCGCACCACGCCGGTGACGATTTCGCCCGCCTGCGTGCCGCCCGCGAGAAGAAACTCCTGGCTGCAGCCGAATAGACATCCGCGTCGTTATCCCTTAAAGCCCCGCCCTCCATCCGACGGCGGGGCTTTTCTGTTCGGGAGCAGGCGATGACGGTTTCGATCACGATCGACGAGGCGACCGTGCGGCTGCGCCGGGCTAAGCGGGTGCTCGTCATCGGCTGCTCGGGCAGCGGCAAGAGCACGCTCGCCCGGCGGCTTTCCGGAACGCTCGGCTTGCGCCACGTCCCGATGGACCGCGAGATCTTCTGGATGCCCGGCTGGCGGATGCGCCCGCGGGACGAGGCGCTGGCGCGCCTGAGGGAGGTTGTGGCCACAGACTTCTGGATCATCGACGGCACCAGTCCCGGCACGCTGCCGTTGCGGCTGCCGCGCAGCGACCTCGTCATCTGGATGCGGCCGCCGCGGCGGGTCTCGCTCTGCGGAGTGCTGGGGCGCTGGCTGAAATGCCGGGGCCGGACGCGCCCGGACATGGCCGATGGCTGCCCGGAGCGGATCAGCCTGGAATTTCTGCGCTACATCTGGAACTTCGAGCGGACGGAGAGCCCGGAGATCGAGGCGCGGCTGGGCGAGCACGCCGCGGTGCCCGTGGTCGTGTTGCGCTCGCGGACAGAGGCGGACAGGCTGGCGATGGCGGTGGAGGCTGTGACGAACGCCGGCGATGCCCCGGTCTTCACCGATCGGGACGTCGCCTGCAGCGCGTCGGCACCGCGCCGGACGCCATCGTCACATTAGTAATCGCGCAAAGAGATTGTCGGCTGCCGCTTGCAGGCGTAGGCTGTGCGGACCGCGCGCCGGGGGAGGCGGGCGGCGAACCGGGTCCGGCATATCGCGCCGGGGCGGTCCTCAATCCGCAGGGAGGATTGCGGATGGAAGTCGACAGCCTGTTCCATCTGGCGGCGGCCGAGGCCGCGCGCTTCCGCAACGCCGTGGCCGAGCGGCCGCACCGGCCGATGCGCGGCTATGCCGATAGCGTCGCGATGTTCTCCGAGCCGTTGCCCGATGCCGGTGCCGACGCGGAAGGCGTGATCATGCAACTTGTCGTCATGGCCGAGCCGGGGCTCCACCTGATGACGGGGCCGCGCTTCTTCGGCTGGGTGATCGGCGGTTCGCATCCCGCCGGCGTCGCTGCCGACATGCTGGCCTCGGCCTGGGGGCAGAACGCCGGCAATCATGCCGCAGCGCCGGCAGCGGCTGCCGCCGAGGTCGTCGCGGCGCGCTGGCTGCTCGACCTGCTCGATCTGCCGCGCGAAAGCTCCGTCGGCTTCGTCACCGGCGCCACCGTTGCCAATTTCACCTGCCTGGCCGCGGCACGCGGTGCGGTTCTGCGCGAGCACGGCTGGGATCCGGATTCGCGCGGCCTGTTCGGGGCGCCGCCGCTGACTGTCCTGATCGGCGACGATGCGCACACCACGGTGTTCTCGGCGCTGCAGTTTCTCGGGCTCGGCCACGATCGCGTGGTGCGGATCGAGACGGACGGGGAGGGACGGATACGCCCGGCCGCCTTCGAACGAGCCCTGGCAAAGCACAGCGGCCCGGTGCTGGCCATCCTGCAGGCCGGTCAGATCAACACCGGCGCCTTCGATCCCTTCGCCGTGCTGATTCCGCTCGCGAAGGCCGCCGGCGCTTGGGTGCATGTCGATGGCGCGTTCGGGCTCTGGGCGCGCGCCAGCGCCGACAGGCGTGCGCTCGCCGAAGGTGTCGAGCTGGCCGACAGCTGGGCGACCGACGGGCACAAATGGCTGCAGACGCCCTATGACAGCGGCTATGCGATCGTCCGGGACGAGATGGCGCACCGCCGGGCGATGACGATCGCGGCGAGCTACCTGCCGCTGGCGGAGGCGGGCGAGCGCGACCCGAGCCACTATGTGCCGGAACTGTCACGCCGGGCGCGGGGCTTTGCCACCTGGGCGATGATCCGCCACCTTGGCCGCAGCGGCATCGCCGCCATGATCGAGCGGAACTGCCGGGCCGCCGCGACGCTGGCCGGACGGCTGGCCGAGCACAACGGCATTGCGGTGCTGAACAGGGTGCAACTGAACCAGGTGGTGCTGCGGTTCGGGGCGAAGCTCTCGCCGGACGCCGGCGACCGGCTGACGCAGGCGGTGATCGCGCTGGTGCAGAAGGATGGGCGGGTCTTTGCCGGCGGCGCGGTCTGGCGGGGCCGGCAGGTCATGCGGCTGTCGGTCTGCAACTGGCAGACCGACGAGCAGGAGGCGCAGCTTGCCGCCGACGCCATCCTATCGGCCTATGAACGGGCGATGGATGAGACCGGCTGAGGCTTGTGCCTGGGCGAAAGCGTCGCGATCGGTGCGCGCCATCTTGTTTCGCGGCGCGTGTTTCAATATCTCCAGCCCATGCCAAAGTTCGAAACCCGGCGGCCGGTGCCGCACAGTCCGGAACAGATGTATGCCCTCGTCGCCGACGTGGAGCGCTATCCCGAGTTCCTGCCGCTCTGCGAGGGGCTCGCCATCCGCTCGCGCAAGGAGCGCGACGGCAGGGAACTGCTGGTGGCGGACATGACGGTCGGCTACAAGGCGATCCGCGAGACCTTCACCACCCAGGTGCTGCTCAACCCCGCCGAAGAGGCGATCGACGTCAAGTATCTGGACGGTCCGTTCCGCTATCTCGACAATCGCTGGCGGTTCGAGCCCTTGGGCGAGGGCAGGTGCAACGTGCACTTCTTCATCGACTACGAGTTCAAGAGCCGGATTCTCGGCGCGCTGATGGGCTCGATGTTCGACCGCGCCTTCCACATGTTCTCCGAAGCCTTCGAGAAGCGCGCCGATACGATCTACGGCAGCTGAACAAATCGCCCGCCTCATCCGTCACGACTGCAAGGGTCGGGGGATGCTGGAGTTTCGGGCATGCAGAGATGGCTTCTTGCACTGAACGTCCTGTCGCTGGCCGTCGCCGCCTTTCTCGTCTTTGCAGACCAGAAGGGTGTTGCCGGCAGCGGCGCCTCGTCCGTCTCTGCGTCGATGGCGGGTGCGCCGGCTCCGGGCGCACGCCGCTTCGCGCCGCAGCGTTGAAGCAAACTGGCGTTCAGTCGGCTCCGAGTTCGGCCAGCATCTCCAGCGCGGTACGAACCGTGGCAAGGCGGATTTCGTGGCGGCCGATCTCGCCATAGCGCATCGCCCGGTGCAGCACGCGGCCATCGCGGCGCGCCGCCGCCAGATGCACGAGGCCGACGGGCTTTTCCGGCGATCCGCCGCCGGGACCGGCGATACCGGTGACGGCGACAGTGCAGTCGGCCTTCGAGGCTGAAAGCGCCCCTTCGGCCATCTCCCGCGCGGTCTTTTCGGAGACAGCGCCATGCGCCGACAGCGTCTCCGGCCGGACCCCGAGAAGCGTGGTCTTCGCCTCGTTGGAGTAGGTGACGAAGCCGCGGTCGACAACCGCGGACGAGCCGGCGATCTCGGTGAGTGCGCCGGCGATGAGGCCGCCGGTGCAGGATTCGGCCGTTGCGACCAGGAGCCCGCGCGCGGTGAAATCGGAAATCAGCCGGGCGGCCGCCTTTTCGATATCGTCCGGCCACATGCTCATGACGCCTGTCCGCGGTAAACGACAGTGGCGGTGGCGATCGCGGCGATCCCTTCCCGGCGGCCGACGAAGCCGATCGTCTCGTTGGTCGTCGCCTTGACCGAGCAGCGCTCGATCGCGATGCCGAGGACTTCGGACAGCCTGCGGCGCATGTCCTCCCGGTGCGGCCCGATCTTCGGCGCCTCGGCGATCAGCGACACGTCGGCATTCATGATCGTGCCGCCGCGCGCGCGGACGAGCCTTGCCGCATGCTCGATGAAGATGCTGGACGCCGCCCCCTTCCATTGCGGATCGGAGGGCGGGAAATGATCGCCGATGTCGCCGGCGCCGCAAGTGGCAAGCAGCGCGTCGGTCAGCGCGTGCAGCGCCACGTCGGCGTCGGAGTGGCCCTTCAGCCTCTGGTCGTGCGGGATGAAGACGCCGCAAAGCGTGACGCCGTCGCCGGGCTCGAGCTGGTGGACGTCGTAGCCGTTTCCGGTGCGTACGTCGGGAAGCGGCGCGGAGAGCCGTTCGTCTGCCATGATCAGGTCCTTCTGCAGGGTCAGCTTGACGTTGGCGGCCGATCCCTCGACGAGACGCACGGGAACGCCCGCCCACTCGGCGATCGCAGCATCATCGGTGAAGTCGTCGCGACCGTCCTCGGCGGCGCGCCGGTGGGCGTCGCGAATGGTGGCGAAATGGAAGGCCTGCGGTGTCTGGGCGGCAAAGAGGCCGGTGCGCGACACCGTCTCCAGCACGTGGCCGGCGGCATCGGAGCGCTTGAGCGTGTCGGCGACGGCGACGGCCGGCAGGACGGCGCACTCGCCCGATGCAAGCGCGGCCGCGATCCGGTCGAGCAGGGCCTTCTCGACGAAGGGCCGGACGGCATCCTGGATGAGCACCTGGTCAACGTCGAAGGGCGACAGCGCCTCGAGGCCGGCGAGCACGGACTGCTGTCGCGTGCGGCTGCCGGTCACGGCGATGATCCGGTCCCGGCCGCCCTTCAGCTGGTCCAGCGCGGCGTCGAACAGGTCGCGGTCGTCGGGATGGATGACGACGACGATCCGGCAGGCGGGGTCCCATTTGACAAAGGCGTCGAGGGTATGGGAAATAACGGGCCTTCCGGCGATCCGGCGATATTGCTTCGGGCCGTCCGGATGCGATCCGGCCCGTTCGCCACGCCCGGCGGCGACGACGATCACGCCGCAATTGATCGGTTTCTGTGCGCCCATCCTGTCCTGGTTCCCTCACGGTAGAGCCGTTCCGGCCGGTTTAGAACGATCGCCGCCGCTTTGCCAGCCGCGTTGCGGAAAATTGCGGCACTCCGCCGAAACGACTTGGCAAGCGGCATAAAGATGGCTAAAAATAATGCAGGCTTTAATATTGCTTGAAAGATAAGCATTTGGTTTCGGCGTTCCTTTCAGATCCCCTGACGATCGGGCAGCAAGTGCTGCGAAACCGCGTCGTGCTCGCGCCCATGTCCGGCGTCACGGATCTGCCCTTTCGCGAACTGGCCTGGCGTTTCGGTGCGGGCCTCGTCGTCACGGAAATGATCGCGAGCCGCGAGCTTGCCGCCAATGCGCCCGAATCCTGGGCGCGGATCCGCAACCGCGGCATTCGCCCGCATATGGTGCAACTGGCCGGACGCGACGCCGGCTGGATGGCCGAGGCGGCGAAGCTCGCCGAGGCCAATGGCGCCGACATCATTGACATCAACATGGGATGCCCGGCCAAGAAGGTCATCGGCGGCTATTCCGGTTCGGCGCTGATGCGCGAGCCCGACCATGCGCTGGGGCTGATCGAGGCGACAGTCGCGGCGGTCAAGGTGCCGGTGACGGTCAAGATGCGGCTCGGCTGGGATCACGAGAGCCTGAACGCCCCGCAGATCGCCGCCCGCGCGGAAGCCGCCGGCGTGCAGATGGTCACGGTGCACGGGCGCACGCGCATGCAGTTCTACGAAGGCAGGGCCGACTGGGATGCGATCCGAGCCGTGCGCGAGGCGATCACCGTGCCGCTCGTCGCCAATGGCGACGTCGATACGGCCGAGGACGCGGCCGAAATCCTGCGGCGTTCCGGGGCCGATGCCGTCATGGTCGGGCGTGCCGCGCAGGGGCGCCCCTGGCTGCCTGCGGTGCTGGCCGGTGCCTGTGCGCCGCCCCGCGGTGCAGCGCTCGCAGCCGTTGCCGTCGAACACTACCGGATGATGCTCGATTTCCACGGCGCCGTCGCCGGTCTCCGGCACGCGCGCAAGCACGTCGGCTGGTATCTGGATCGTCATGCGCCCGGGCTGGAGCCCGCTGCGAAGGCCGCGCTGATGACGTCGACGGACAGCGGCTTTGTGGCTGACCGGCTGGCTGCGGCCCTGATCGAACACGGCACGGCGGTGCGACCGGAAGAGAAGGCGGCATGACCAGCACAGACGACGAACGTCGGCAGTCCGACGGCAATGGACTGGCCATGGCGGTGCTGAACGCCATCCAGCATCCCGTCATCCTCGTCGATGCGGAGGGGCATATCGCCTTCGCCAACTGGGAGGCGGAATCCTTCTTCGGCGCCAGCGCCAGCCATCTGTCGCGGCATAATGTCAGCAATTTCATACCTTTCGGAAGCCCTCTTCTCACATTGATCGATCAGGTGAGGGAGCGGCTGGCGGCGGTCAACGAGTACCGGGTCGATCTCAGCTCGCCGCGGCTGGGCGCCGACAAGCTCGTCGATCTCTACGTGGCGCCGGTTACGACCGCGCCGGGCTCGGTGGTGATCGTGCTGCAGGAGCGCTCGATGGCGGACAAGATCGATCGCCAGCTGACCCATCGCGCCGCCGCCCGCTCGGTGACCGGGCTCGCCTCGATGCTGGCGCACGAGATCAAGAATCCGCTCTCCGGCATTCGCGGCGCGGCCCAGCTGCTGGAGACCTCGGTGCAGGACGACGACCGCGCGCTGACGCGGCTGATCTGCGACGAGACGGACCGCATCGTCTCGCTGGTCGACCGCATGGAGGTTTTCTCCGACGAGCGGCCGGTCGACCGGGTCGCGCTCAACATCCATTCCGTGCTCGACCACGTGAAGGCGGTGGCGAGCGCCGGCTTTGCCCGAAACATCAAGATCACCGAGAACTACGATCCGTCGCTGCCGCCGGTCTATGCCAATCGCGACCAGCTCGTGCAGGTGTTCCTCAACCTGATCAAGAACGCGGCCGAGGCCGTCGGCGACCGGCCGGACGGCGAGATCCAGCTGACCACGGCCTACCGTCCGGGCATCCGCCTGTCGGTGGCCGGCACGCGCGAGAAGGTCTCGCTGCCCCTGGAGTTCTGCGTGCACGATAACGGGCCGGGTGTTCCTCCCGATCTCCTGCCGCACCTGTTCGATCCGTTCATCACCACCAAGACCAACGGATCCGGGCTCGGGCTGGCGCTCGTTGCCAAGATCATCGGCGGCCATGGCGGCATCATCGAGTGCGACAGCCAGGGCCACCGCACGACGTTCCGCGTGCTGATGCCCGCCTCCAAGGGGCTGCACGAAGACGACGATACCTCCCGAGAGCAGAGGAAATAGCAGATGACAGGCGCCACAGTCCTTGTTGCCGACGACGATGCGGCGATCAGAACGGTCCTCAATCAGGCGCTGAGCCGGGCAGGCTATGATGTCCGCATCACCTCCAATGCGGCAACGCTCTGGCGCTGGATCGCCGCCGGCGAGGGCGACATCGTCGTCACGGACGTGGTCATGCCGGACGAGAACGCCTTCGATCTCCTGCCGCGCATCAAGAAGGCGCGCCCGGACCTGCCGGTGCTGGTGATGAGCGCGCAGAACACCTTCATGACGGCGATCAAGGCATCCGAGCGCGGCGCCTACGACTATCTGCCAAAGCCGTTCGACCTGACGGAACTGATCGCGATCGTCGGCCGCGCTCTGGCCGAGCCCAAGAAGAAACCGGCGAGACTCGACGACGACACCCAGGACGGCATGCCACTGGTCGGCCGATCTGCCGCCATGCAGGAGATCTACCGGGTTCTGGCGCGGTTGATGCAGACCGACCTGACGCTGATGATCACCGGCGAATCGGGCACCGGCAAGGAACTGGTGGCGCGCGCGCTGCACGACTACGGCAAGCGCCGCAACGGACCCTTCGTGGCGATCAACATGGCGGCGATCCCGCGCGACCTGATCGAATCGGAACTGTTCGGCCACGAGAAGGGGGCTTTCACCGGCGCGCAGAGCCGTTCGACCGGGCGTTTCGAGCAGGCGGAGGGCGGTACGCTGTTTCTGGACGAGATCGGCGACATGCCGATGGATGCGCAGACGCGGCTTCTGCGCGTGCTGCAGCAGGGCGAGTATACGACAGTCGGCGGGCGCACGCCGATCCGCACCGACGTGCGCATCGTTGCCGCCACCAACAAGGACCTGAAGCAGTCGATCAACCAGGGCCTCTTCCGCGAAGACCTCTACTACCGGCTGAACGTGGTGCCGCTGCGGCTGCCGCCGCTGCGCGACCGCGCCGAGGACATTCCCGACCTCGTCCGCCACTTCGTCCAGCAGGCGGAGAAGGAGGGGCTGGACGCGAAGCGATTCGACCAAGAAGCGCTGGACCTGATGAAGGCGCATCCCTGGCCGGGCAACGTGCGCGAGCTGGAGAACCTCGTGCGGCGGCTGACCGCACTTTATCCACAGGATGTCATCACCCGCGAAATCATCGAGACGGAGCTGCGCGCGGATATCCCCGACAGCCCGATCGAGAAGTCGGCCGCTCGCAGCGGCGCGCTTTCGATCTCGCAGGCGGTGGAGGAAAACATGCGCCAGTACTTCGCCAGTTTCGGCGACGGCCTGCCGCCGCCGGGCCTCTACGACCGGGTTCTGGCCGAAATGGAGTATCCGCTGATCCTCGCCGCCCTGACCGCCACCCGCGGAAACCAGATCAAGGCGGCCGACCTCCTCGGGCTGAACCGGAACACCCTGCGCAAGAAGATCCGCGAGCTCGGCGTCTCGGTCTATCGCAGCTCGCGACTGGCTTGATTTCACCCGGAACTGCGTTGCATTTTCGCCACAATGTGTTGCATGGTGGTAACAGATGCGCGCGGGCGCGAATAGGCGTCGATCCTTCCTCGTTCCCTCCGCAGACGTCCCGCAGTTTCCACCCGCGGGTCCGTGCTTCTGCCTGAATGAGTGTGTCGGCCCGCCTGCGGCCGGTCGGAGTGAGTGCTTCGGATGAACGAGAATGCGACCCTCATCGGAGGGGGAGACGACGCCGCGGGTAATGGCCGCGACCGCAGGGCCTCGTTCGCGCTTCCCGGCCTCCTGCTCGCTGGCGGCGCGCTCGTCGCGGCGACCCTGTCGCTGTTCATCCTGCTGGGACTGACGCCGATCAAGCCCGAGGCGAACGTGATCATCGCCTCGGTGGCGGTGAACGTGATCTTCGTCATCGGCCTGATCATCCTGATCGCCCGCGAGATCACCCGTCTGCTCAAGGCCCGCTCGCGCGGCCGCGCCGCCGCGCGCCTGCACGTGCGGATCGTCGCGCTGTTTTCGATCGTGGCGATCACGCCGGCGATCCTGGTCGCCATCTTCGCGTCGATCACGCTCGACGTCGGGCTCGACCGCTGGTTCTCGATCCGCACGCAGTCGATCGTCAGCTCGTCGCTGAACGTGGCGCAGGCCTATGTGCTGGAGAATGCGAGCTACCTGCAGGGCCAGACCGTGTCGATGTCGAACGATCTGGAGCGCAACCGGCAGCTCTACAGCCTCGACCGCACCGGCTTCAACGACCTCATCACCCGCCAAGCGCGTGGCCGCGGCATGCTCGGGGCGTTCCTGGTGCGCGGCGACGGGTCGCTCGTCCTGCAGGCCAACATCCCGACGGAGAAGCCTCTGCCGGCGGTTCCCGAGGAGGCGCTGACGTCTGCCGCCGCCGGCCAGCCGACGCTCATTCCGCCGGGGACGACCAATCTCGTCGGCGCGGTGATCAAGCTCGACAACATACCCGACGTCTACCTCTACACGATCCGCACCGTCGATCCCGAAGTGATGCGCTCGATGCGGATGATGGAGGACAACACCGCGGAATACCGGGCGCTGGAGGCCGGCCGGACGTCGTTGCAGGTGGCGTTCGGGGTGCTCTATCTCGGCTTTGCGCTGATCGTGCTCCTGGCGGCGATCTGGACGGCGATCGCGGTGGCCGACCGCATCGTGCGGCCGATCCGCCTGCTCATCGGCGCTGCGGATGCCGTCGGTTCCGGCAATCTCGACGTGCACGTGCCGGTCAGGGCAGCCGACGGCGACGTCGGCCATCTGTCGCGCACCTTCAACAAGATGATCGCCGAGATCCGGGCGCAGCAGGGACAGATCCTCGACGCCAAGGACGAGATGGAACAGCGCGGGCACTTCATCGAGGCGGTGCTCTCCGGCGTCACGGCTGCCGTGATCGGCGTGGAGGAGGGCGGCCGGCTGACGATCGCCAATTCCTCGGCCGAACTCCTGTTCGGACGCGCGGCGGGGGCGCTCGTCGGTGCGCAACTGGCCGATATCGCGCCCGAGGTCAACGAGGTGCTGCAGGAAGCCACGCACCGCTTCCGCAACGAGCATCGCCGGCAGATCAACATCATGCGCGGCGGCACCGAGCGGACGCTGAACGTACAGGTGACGCGCGAGGAGGCGAAGGACGCCAAGGAATCCTACGTCATCACCATCGACGACATCACCGACCTCGTCATCGCGCAGCGCTCGACGGCCTGGGCCGATGTCGCCCGCCGCATCGCCCACGAGATCAAGAATCCGCTGACGCCGATCCAGCTCTCGGCCGAGCGCATCCGCCGTCGCTACGGCAAGCAGATCAACCAGGACGACCGCTCGGTGTTCGACCAGTGCACGGACACGATCGTCCGCCAGGTCGAGGATATCGGTCGCATGGTCGACGAGTTCTCCGCCTTTGCCCGCATGCCCAAGCCGACCAAGGACCGGTCGGACCTGCGCGCGATCCTGAAGGATGCGGTGTTCCTGCGCGAGATGGGCAACACGCACGTTGCCTTCATGAAGGACTTCGAGCAGCAGCCGCTCGTCGGCCACTTCGATTCGCGCATGCTCGGGCAGGCCTTCGGCAACATCATCAAGAACGCGGTGGAGGCGATCGAAGCCCTGCCGGCGGACGTCCAGCGCGACGAGCGCAAGATCCTCGTGCGCGCGGGACGCGACGGTGCCAGCGGGCATTTCGTCGTCGATGTGATCGACAACGGCAAGGGCCTGCCGACCGAGAACCGGCACCGGATCCTGGAACCTTACATGACCATGCGCGAGAAGGGCACCGGGCTCGGGCTTGCGATCGTCAAGAAGATTATCGAAGACCACGGCGGGCAGCTGGAACTGCACGACGCGCCGCCGGACTTCGACAACGGCCACGGGGCGATGATCCGCGTGATCCTGCCCGCCGAGGACACCCCGGCCGTCGATGCGGAAGAAGAAGACAAGGAACTGACCCATGGCCTCTGACATTCTGGTGGTGGACGACGAGGAGGATATCCGCGAGATCGTCTCCGGCATCCTCTCCGACGAGGGACACGAGACGCGGACCGCCTATGACAGCGACAGCGCGCTGCAGGCGATCAGCGACCGCGTGCCGCGGCTCGTCTTCCTGGATATCTGGATGCAGGGGAGCCGGCTGGACGGGCTGGCACTGCTCGACGAGATCAAGAGCCGCTATCCCGACCTTCCCGTCGTGATGATCTCCGGCCACGGCAATATCGAGACGGCGGTGTCGGCGATCCGCCGCGGCGCCTACGACTTCATCGAGAAGCCGTTCAAGGCGGACCGGCTGATCCTGATCGCCGAACGTGCGCTGGAGAACTCCAAGCTGCGGCGTGAGGTGACCGAGCTCAAGCGCCGCTCGGGCGACGCCGTCGAACTGATCGGCACATCGGTCGCCGTGTCGCAACTGCGCCAGACGATCGAGAAGGTGTCCCCGACCAACAGCCGCATCATGATCCTCGGCCCGTCCGGCTCGGGCAAGGAACTCGTGGCGCGGATGATCCATCGCAAGTCGAGCCGCGCCAACGGCCCGTTCGTGGTGCTGAACGCGGCGGCGATCACGCCGGAGCGCATGGAGATCGCGCTGTTCGGCACCGAGGGCGGCGGCGGCGGGCAGCAGCGCAAGACGGGCGCGCTGGAAGAGGCCCACGGCGGCATCCTCTATCTGGACGAGATCGGCGAGATGCCGCGCGAGACCCAGAACAAGATCCTGCGGGTGCTGGTCGACCAGCAGTTCGAGCGCGTCGGCGGCTCCAAGCGGGTGAAGGTCGACGTCCGCATCATTTCGTCGACGGCCTACAATCTCGAGAGCCTGATCGCCGAGGGCGCGTTCCGCGAAGACCTCTATCACCGCCTTGCCGTCGTGCCCGTGCGCGTGCCGCCGCTGGCCGAGCGGCGCGAGGACATTCCCTTCCTGGTCGACATGTTCATGCGGCAGGTCAGCGAGCAGGCCGGGATCCGGGCGCGGAAGATCGGCGACGATGCGCTGGCGGTGCTGCAGGCCCACGACTGGCCCGGCAACATCCGGCAGCTGCGCAACAACATCGAACGCCTGATGATCCTTGCCCGCAGCGACGGTCCGGACAGCGCGATCACCGCGGACATGCTGCCGACCGATGTCGGCGACATGCTGCCGAAGGTCTCCAGCCAGGGCGATCAGCACATCATGACCCTGCCGCTGCGCGAGGCGCGCGAAATGTTCGAGCGCGATTACCTGATCGCCCAGATCAACCGGTTCGGCGGTAATATCTCGCGCACGGCCGAGTTTGTCGGCATGGAGCGATCGGCGCTCCATCGCAAGCTGAAATCGCTGGGTGTCTGACAAAGGCATGCGGGCTTCGGGGTACGGCACATGAAGGTCATCATCTGCGGCGCGGGCCGGGTCGGCTACGGCATCGCCGAACGGCTGTCACAGGAAGACAATGACGTCTCGGTCATCGATATCTCTCCCGCGCTGATTGCGGCGATCACCGAGACCCTCGACGTCAGCGGCGTGGTCGGCCACGGCGCCCATCCGGAAGTGCTGGCGCGCGCCGGCGCGGAGGAGGCGGAGATGATCATCGCCGTCACCCTGCACGACGAGATCAACATGGTGGCCTGCCAGGTCGCCCACTCGCTGTTCAAGGTGCCGACGAAGATCGCGCGTATCCGCGCGCAGAGCTATCTGGCGCCGGAATATTCCGATCTCTTTTCGCGCGACGACATGCCGATCGACGTGGCGATCTCGCCGGAGATCGAGGTCGGCAAGATGGCGCTGCGCCGGATCTCCTATCCCGGCGCCACCGACGTTGTACGCTTCGCCGACGACAAGATCGTCATGCTCGCGATCGAGTGCATGGAGGACTGCCCGGTCGTCAATACGCCGCTGCAGCAGTTGACGGAGCTCTTTCCCGACCTGAAGGCGACGGTCACCGCGGTCTACCGCGAGGGCAAGCTGTTCGTGGCAAGATCCGCCGACGAGCTCCAGACCGGCGACCTCGCCTATGTCGTCTGCGACGCCGCGCATGTCAGGCGCACCCTGTCGCTGTTCGGCCACGAGGAACAGGAGGCAAGGCGCATCGTCATCGCCGGCGGGGGCAATATCGGCCTGTTCGTTGCCAAGACGATCGAGCAATTCCAGCCGCGGACGCGCATCAAGATCATCGAGAACAACCGCGAGCGGGCGGTCCATATCGCCGACCAGCTGCGCAACACGGTGGTGCTGCACGGCTCGGCGCTGGACCAGAAGATCCAGCAGCAGGCCGACATGGAGAATGCCGACCTGTTCGTGGCGCTCACGAACAACGACCAGATCAACATTCTCGGCAGCGTCATGGCCAAGAGCCTCGGCTGCAGGCAGAGCCTGGTGCTCCTCAACGATCCGGCCTTCCACGACCTGATCGACAGCATGGACATCGACGCCCACATCAATCCGCGCGCCGTCACGATCTCCGGCATCCTCCAGCACGTGCGCAAGGGGCGCATCCGCTCGGTCTATGCGGTGCAGAAGGGGTCGGCCGAGGTGATCGAGGCCGAGGCGCTGGAAACATCGCCGCTGGTCGGCACGGCGCTGCGCGATCTCGAGCTGCCGGAGGGCATCCGCATCGGGGCGATCTATCGCGACGGAACCGTACTGGCGCCCGGCGGCGAGCTGCGCATCAAGGCCAAGGACCGGGTGGTGCTGCTTGCGACGGGCGACGCGATCCGCCACGTCCAGCAGCTCTTCCGCGTCAGCATCCAGTATTTCTAGCGTCTGTCATTCGTCCGTTCCCGGCGTTGCGGCAGGGAAGTGGTATGATGATTTTTCGACATTGCGGAGAAGTCTGCGATTTGATACCTAAACCGATGGATGGGCGAGATGTGCGTCGCCTGTCTCGGGGCACCAGTGTTTCAGTCAACCGGTCGGCAGGACCGGCAATCAAGAAAGAAGCGGCGCGATGGCGGAACGTTCTCAGAATCTGCAAGACCTTTTCCTTAATACCGTTCGCAAGCAAAAGATTTCCCTCACAATCTTCCTGATCAACGGCGTGAAGCTGACGGGCGTCGTGACGTCCTTTGACAATTTCTGTGTGCTCCTGCGGCGCGACGGCCACTCGCAGCTCGTCTACAAGCACGCCATCTCCACCATCATGCCCGGTCAGCCGCTGCAGATGTTCGAGAGTGAAGAAAGCGCCTCCTGACAAGGTGAAGGCCGATTAGCAAACGCGATACATCCCAGGATTCGATCGTCCCGGAGCTCGAAAAGCGCCGCGACGATTCGCGTGCCGTCGTCATCGCCCCGGTCATCAAGAAGGGCAGGGCGGATGCCAACGGCGTCACCGTGCGCTCGGACGAGGCGCGGCTGGCCGAGGCGATCGGGCTCGCCCGCGCCATCGATCTGGACGTCGTCTTCTCGGCGGTGGTGCCGGTGAGCCAGCCCAAGCCCGGCACGCTGCTCGGCACCGGCAAGATCGAGGAGATCAAGACGGCGCTGGACGCCAACGACGCGGGGCTGGTGATCGTCGATCATCCGCTGACGCCGGTGCAGCAGCGCAATCTCGAGAAGGAATGGAACGCCAAGGTCATCGACCGGACCGGGCTCATCCTGGAAATCTTCGGCCGCCGGGCCTCCACCAAGGAAGGCACGCTGCAGGTCGAGCTTGCCCATCTCAACTACCAGAAGGGCCGGCTGGTCCGCAGCTGGACCCACCTGGAACGCCAGCGCGGCGGTGCCGGCTTCATGGGCGGCCCGGGTGAAACCCAGATCGAGGCCGACCGCCGGCTGCTGCAGGAGCGGATCGTGCGGCTGGAGCGCGAGCTGGAGCAGGTGCGCCGCACCCGCCAGCTGCACCGCGCCAAGCGCAAGAAGGTGCCGCACCCGATCGTGGCGCTGGTCGGCTATACCAATGCCGGCAAGTCGACGCTGTTCAACCGGATCACCGGGGCGGGCGTGCTGGCCGAGGACATGCTGTTTGCCACGCTCGACCCGACGCTCAGGCGCATGAAGCTGCCGCAGGGCCGCACCGTGATCCTGTCCGATACCGTCGGTTTCATCTCCGATCTGCCGACCCACCTCGTCGCTGCCTTCCGCGCGACGCTGGAGGAGGTGCTGGAGGCCGATCTGATCCTGCACGTGCGCGACATGTCCGACCCCGACAATGGTGCCCAGGCCTCCGACGTGCTGCGCATCCTGGCCGACCTCGGCATTGACGAGAAGGACGGGGCGGAACGGATCCTGGAGGTCTGGAACAAGATCGACGACCTGCCGGTGGAGGCACGCGAAGCGCTGGTACAGAAGGCCGTGGCCACGCCGAACACGATCGCGGTATCCGCCCTGACCGGCGAGGGCGTCGATGCGCTGATGAACGAGATCAACCGGCGGCTGTCAGGCGTCCTCGTCGATCGCGACGTGGTGCTGCCGATCGACAAGCTGCAACTGCTGCCCTGGCTCTACGATCATTCGATCGTCGACGAGCGCGAGGACCAGGAAGACGGCAGCGTGCGCGTCTCCGTGCGGCTGACCGAGACGGAAGCCTCCGAGCTGGACCGGCGCCTTGGCCATGGCGCCAGGCGCCCGCTCGAGGACTGGGAACGATAGGCGCGCAAGACGCGCCTCGAATCTTGCCCGTTCCGCTTTATCCGAGCTGCCGCTCGATCGCCTTTGCAGCCTGCCAGAGGTTTTCCATCCGTTCCAGCGTCGCCTGTTCCAGCGTTTCGCCGGCGGCGTGAAGCTCCGTCTCGATATGGGCGAAGCGGCGGCGGAACTTCGCGTTCGTGCCGCGCAGCGCCATCTCCGCATCCGTATCGGTGTGCCGGCCGATATTGACGACGGCGAAGATCAGGTCGCCGAGTTCGTCGGCCACCCTGGCGCGGTCGCCGGCGCGTAGCGCCTCGCGCAGTTCGCCGATCTCCTCCTCGATCTTGTCGAGGATGGGCTCCGGCTCCGACCAGTCGAAGCCGACCTTGGCGGCGCGTTCCTGCAATTTCAGGGCTTCCACCAAAGCGGGGAAGGAGCGCTGGACCGAGCCGAGATAGCCCTCGTCGCTCTCGGGCGGCAGCCCGCGTCCGGCGCGCCGTTCGCTGCGCTCGCGCTTTTCGGCTTTCTTGATCGCATCCCATTGCGCCTTGACCCGTTCGGGCGTGTCGGCGTCGGACCGGTCGAACACGTGCGGGTGGCGGCGGATCATCTTCCTCGTGATCGCCTCGACCACGTCGTCGAAGGAAAACGCGCCGGCTTCCTCCGCGATCCGGGCATGGAAGACGACCTGCAGCAGGAGGTCTCCGAGCTCGTCGCAAAGGTCGTGCATGTCGGCGCGCTCGATCGCGTCGGCCACCTCGTAGGCCTCCTCGATCGTGTAGGGCTTGATGGTGTCGAAGGTCTGCACCACGTCCCAGGGGCAGCCGGTCTCGGGCTGGCGCAACGCGGCCATGATGTCGAGAAGGCCCTTGATATCGCGGGACGGCTGCATGCGCATTTCTCCGTCTGTCGCTCAGTTGAGCGGGATCGTGTTGTCGTCCTTGCCGGACTGGTAGGTCTGCGACAGTGCGTCATAGGCGCGGCGGATGCGGGCGTCCTGCACCTTCAGTTCCGCCTTTTCAGGCTCCGCGGCCGTCGCGATCAGGTCTCCGATCGCGGCCGATCGCCAGAACGCGTTCGTCTTCGCATAGCCGCCCGGCTCGAGCCGGAAGACTTCCTTCAGGATCTTCAGGTCGTGCGGGATCGCGAAGGCGTCGCGGGAATCCTCATGGGTGAAGAAATAGTAGAAATTGTCGAAGCCCGCCCAGGTGATGGCGGAGAGGCACATGGAGCAGGGCTCGTGCGTGGACAGGAAGATCAGGTCCTTCGGATCGGGCTTGTCCGCCTGCTCGTGGAACCGCTTCAGCGCGTGGACCTCGCCGTGCCAGAGCGGGTTCTCCGTCTCGTTGTTGGTTTCGGCGATAACGAGCGAGAGATCGGATTTGCGCAGGATCGCCGCGCCGAAGATCTTGTTTCCGGCGGCGACGCCCTTTCTTGTCAGAGGGAGAATATCCGTCTCGATGACGTCGAGCAGGCGTCCTGCCAGGGCCGCTTGATCCATGGCGCTTTCCTCGCTGGTGATGATCCGCGCCAACCTTTAGCGGGGTGGCGCGCATGGACGCAAGGGGCAAGAGCCCAACGGAGAGATTTGCTCGAAATGCCCGGGAGGCGAGCAAAAGAATACGCCGCCCCGATGGGCCGCGAATTTCTGTTCCTTTAAATTTTGTCCCGTATTGGCGATATTGCGCCTCACTCGAACCGGACCATGAGATGCAGCAGGCCAGCAACAAGCTTTCGGTATTCCCCGCCTTTTTCCGCGTCAGCGGCAAGAGGGTGGTGGTCGTGGGCGGTGGGGACGAGGCCTATGCCAAGGTCCGGCTGCTGCGCAACACCGATGCGGAAATCGCCGTCGTCGCTGCCGATCCGGTGGCCGAATTTGCCCGCTATCTAAAGGCCGAGGCGATCGAGGTGATTGCCGCGACGGTTTCGGCCGACATGCTCGCCGATGCAGTCCTCGTCTTCGCCGCGACGGGTGACGCTGCCGCCGACCGCAAGATCGCGACTCTCGCACGTGAACTGCGGAAACCCGTCAATGCCGTGGACCAGCCCGACCAGTGCGATTTCTTCACGCCCGCGCTCGTCAACCGTGCGCCGGTCGCGGTCGCGATCGGGACCGAGGGGGCGGGGCCGGTACTGGCCCAGATGATCCGCGGCCAGGTCGACCAGATCCTTTCGCCCTCGCTCGGCAGGCTCGCAACGCTGGCGGCCTCCTATCGCGAGGCGGTCGAGGCCATGGTGCCGCGCGGGGTGACGCGCCGCCTCTTCTGGCGTCGGTTCTTCCAGGGGCAGGTGGCGGACGCCATCGGCGCCGGCGACGAGGAGCTGGCGCGTCGGAAGGCGAGCGAGCTTCTTTCCCGCGCCCGCAAGGTGGAGGGCCATGTCTGGCTCGTCGGCGCCGGTCCGGGCGCTGAGGACCTTCTGACGCTGCGGGCGCAGCGGGTGATGATGGAGGCCGATGCGATCGTGTTCGATGCGCTGGTGCCGCAGGCGATCGTCGACATGGGGCGCCGCGATGCCGAACGGATATCCGTCGGCAAGCGCAAGGGCTGTCATTCCAAGTCGCAGGAGGAGATCAACGATCTCCTGGTCGAGCTCGGCCGCGCCGGCAAGCGCGTCGTGCGGCTGAAGTCGGGCGATCCGCTGGTCTACGGCCGGGCCGCCGAGGAGATGTCGGCGCTGCGCGAGGCGGGGATCACCTACGAGATCGTGCCCGGCATCACGTCGGCCTTCGCTGCCGCTGCGGACTTCGAGCTGCCGCTGACTCTGCGCGGCGTCGCGTCGTCTCTGGTCTTCACCACCGGCCACGACCTGACCGGAGCCGTCCTTCCCGACTGGGCGCGGCTTGCCGTTTCGGGCGCGACGATCGCGGTCTACATGGGCCGAACGGTTGCCGCCTCCGTCGCAGGGCGGCTGATGCAGGCTGGCCTGCCGGCGGAGACGACCGTCGCCGTCATCGAGAATGCCAGCCGCGCCGACAGGCGGCTCCTGCACGGGACGCTGAAGGACCTGCCGGACCTGGAGCATCGCGACGAGCTGACCGGTCCGGTGATGGTCATCATCGGCGATGCGGTCGCTGGCGCCAATTTCGAACATTCCGTTCCGCTCGTCCGCAGCCGCGCGACCGCGGACGCCGCATATCTGGGAGCATGACATGACAGACAAGGTCCTGACCGCGAACCGGCTGTCGGACGGCATATCCGTCTGGCTCGATGCCGCAGGCAACTGGAACACATCGTTGCAGGAAGCCTTCGTGGCGCGCCACAAGGAAGCCGTCGAAGCACTCGAGGCGACCGGCAAGCAGGCGTTTGCCGATAACAAGGTGGTTGACGTCAACGTCGTGGACGTCGAAGAGGTCGACGGCGTGCTGCGCCCGCTTCGCATGCGCGAACGCATCCGGGCCGGCGGCCCGACGATCCCCTATGCCGCCGGATTTGCCGGCCTGAACGCGACCCGCGCAGCCGTGGCCTGAAGGACAAGACATGTATCGCTACGATGAATTCGACCACGCCTTCGTCAATGACCGCGTCGCTCAGTTCCGCGACCAGGTCGTCCGCCGCCTGTCCGGCGAACTGGCGGAGGATGCGTTCAAGCCGCTGCGGCTGATGAACGGCGTCTACCTGCAACTGCACGCCTACATGCTGCGCGTCGCCATTCCCTACGGCACGCTGAACAGCCGGCAGATGCGCATGCTCGCCCATATCGCGCGCAAGTACGACCGCGGCTACGGGCATTTCACCACACGCCAGAACATCCAGTTCAACTGGCCGGCTCTGTCGGATATCCCCGATGCGCTGGCCGATCTCGCCTCTGTCGAAATGCACGCGATCCAGACCTCGGGCAACTGCATCCGCAACGTCACCGCCGACCATTTCGCCGGTGCGGCCGCCGACGAGGTCGCCGACCCGCGGCCCTATGCGGAAATCCTGCGCCAGTGGTCCTCGGTGCATCCCGAATTCTCCTACCTGCCGCGCAAGTTCAAGATCGCCGTTACCGGCGCCGAGCGCGACCGCGCGGCGATCCAGGTGCACGATATCGGCCTGCACCTGAAGAAGAACGACAAGGGCGAGATCGGCTTTGCCGTCTATGTCGGCGGCGGGCAGGGGCGGACGCCGATGATCGCCAAGAAGATCCGCGATTTCCTGCCGGAGGAGGACCTGCTCTCCTACACGACCGCGGTCATGCGCGTGTACAACCTGCACGGCCGTCGCGACAACAAGTACAAGGCCCGCATCAAGATCCTCGTGCACGAGACCGGCGCCGAGGAACTGGCGCGCCAGGTCGAGGTCGAATTCGCCGATCTGAAGAACACCGAACTGAAGCTGCCCGACGCCGACATCCAGGCGATCGGCGCCTATTTCGCCCCGCCGGCGCTGGAGCCGCGCGCCGAAGGATGGGCGAATCTCGCGCAGTGGAAGAAGGCGGATCCCGATTTCGCCCGCTGGGTGCAGCAGAACGTCCAGCCGCACAAGCATCCCGACTACGGCATGGTGACGATCTCGCTGAAGCCGATCGGCGGCATTCCGGGCGACGCGACCGATGCGCAGATGGAGGCCGTTGCCGATATCGCCGAGGACTATGCCTTCGACGAGATCCGCGTCAGCCACGAGCAGAACCTGATCCTGCCGCATGTGGCGCTGGCCGACCTCGAGCCGGTCTACCGGGCGCTGGTCGCCGTCGGGCTTGCGACCGCCAATGCCGGCCTGATCACCGACATCATCGCCTGTCCGGGGCTCGACTATTGCGCGCTCGCGAACGCCCGCTCCATTCCCGTGGCGCAGGAGATCTCCAACCGTTTTGCCTCGCCCGAGCGGCAGGCCGAGATCGGCGAGTTGAAGATCAAGATCTCCGGCTGCATCAATGCCTGCGGACACCACCATGTCGGCCATATCGGCCTGCTCGGCGTGGAGAAGAAGGGCGAGGAACTGTACCAGATCACGCTTGGCGGCTCCGGTGACGAGAACACGTCGATCGGCGAGATCATCGGGCGCGGCTTTGAGCCGGAAAAGGTCACCGATGCGATCGAGGTGATCGTCGAGACCTATCTCGGCCTGCGGCTCGATCCGTCGGAGAACTTCCTCGCCGCCTATCGCCGCGTGGGGCCGCAGCCGTTCAAGGATGCGCTCTACGGCGATACGGCGAAGGCGGCTTGAGGGAAGGGCGAACCATGACGAGAATCTGGAAGGAAACCGGCTTCGTCAACGACGATCCGTGGGTCGTCGAGAGCGAGGAGGCCAAGGCGGGATCGAACGAGAAGGCGATCATCGGCATCGATGATTTTCTCGCCCGGGTCGCAGAGGGTGAAGACGGGGGCTTCGGTGTCCTCGTCAATCCGGCGGACGACGTGCGGCGGCTGGCCGGGCACCTGGATCGCATCGCGCTCGTGGCCGTCGCGTTCCCCGCCTTCAGCGACGGCCGGGCGTTCAGCCATGCTTCGCTGCTGCGCTCGCGGCTCGGTTATGCGGACGAGGTGAGGGCGGTGGGCGACGTGCTGATCGACCATATCCCGCTGATGCTCCGCTGCGGCATCGACAGCTTCGCGGTGACAAACGCGACGGCCCTGAAGCGGCTGTCGGAAAACCGCCTGCCGGGGATCGACAACCACTACCAGCCGACCGCACGGCCGGCAGCGGAGGCGAAGTCCTACAGCTGGCGTCGCGTCGGCTGACGCATATTGTCGCGAAAGGGCCCGTTTTCCGGCTTTTGGCCGAGGCGGGCCTTTCTTCTTGCTGCGCCGCACATTATATGAGGTCCGTGACCGGACGACGACCGATGGAATGCAAATTGCGCATGGCCGCTTCCTTTGGAACGCGATGCCTTTCGTCGGCAACCGCAGTATAATATCTGCCTATGCGACATTCAGTAGAGACCGCAGGAACCGACCACGAATGAACGCGCCCGCAAAGACCGAAGACCTTGCAGCCACCGTTCCCGCCGGCGTCTATGCCGAGACGGTGACGAGCGTGCAACACTATACCGACCGCCTTTTCCGTTTCCGCATGACGCGTCCGGACGGCTTCCGGTTCCGCTCGGGCGAATTCGCCATGATCGGGCTGATGGTCGACGGCAAGCCGGTCTACCGCGCCTATTCGATCGCGAGCCCGGCCTGGGGCGAGGAGCTGGAGTTCTTCTCCATCAAGGTTCCGGACGGCCCGCTGACCTCGCATCTGCAGCAGATCAAGCAGGGCGACCAGGTGCTGATGCGCAAGAAGCCGACGGGCACGCTGGTGCTCGACGCGTTGACCCCCGGCAAGCGCCTCTACATGTTCTCCACCGGCACCGGGATTGCACCGTTCGCAAGCCTGATCCGCGACCCGGAGACCTATGAGAAGTTCGACGAGGTGATCCTCACCCATACCTGCCGCGAGATATCGGAACTGAAATACGGCTTCGACCTGGTCGAGGAGATCGCCAAGGACGAGCTTCTGTCGGAGGTCGTCGGCGGCAAGCTGCGCCATTATGCGACCGTCACCCGCGAGCCCTTCCCCTACCAGGGCCGCATCACGGACCTGATCAGCAACGGCAAGATGTTCGCCGATCTCGGCGTCGCCCCCTTCGACCCGGCGGTCGATCGCGCGATGATCTGCGGTTCGGCAGCCATGCTGAAGGAAACCAAGCTTCTGCTCGAACAGGCCGGGCTGACCGAGGGCGCCAACAGCAAGCCCGGGGAATTCGTCATCGAGCGCGCCTTCGTCGACTGAGGCCGGCTCGATCATAGGGGCATGAAAAAGGGGCGATGCCGCGCGCATCGCCCCTTTCGTGTTTTCGGGTCCGCAAGGCAGCGATGGTGCCACCCCTGCGCGTTTCCGCCATCAGGCCAGGATGAAGTCGCTCGCGCCGAGATGGGCGAGATCGAATTCCTTCAGGACCAGGATATCCGTCGCCGCGAACTTGAAGCGGACGTCGTCATCGACCTGGGTCGCCTTGGCGAGTACCGACGAGACGGAGGAGAAATGGTAGCTGCGCAGGTCGATCTGGTCGACGCCATCGGTGAAACTCTGCACCGTGTCGGTTCCGTAGCCCTTGCCGAAGACGAAGTCGTCGTTGCCCTTGCCGCCGAAGAGCTTGTCGTGGCCCTTGCCGCCGTCGAGGACGTCGTTGCCGTCGCCACCCTTGAGCACATCCTTGCCGCTGCCGCCGAAGATGCGGTTGGCGGCGCTGTTGCCCGTCAGGTTGTCGGAATGGCTGCTTCCGACCAGACGCTCGATCGACGAGTAGCTGTCGCCCCTGGCGTCGCCGGTGTTGGCCGAGCGTGAGCCGAGGTTGACGGTCACGCCGGACGACGCGTTCTGGTAGCTTGCAGTGTCGCTGCCGCTGCCGCCGATCAGCCGGTCGGCGCCGGCGCCGCCGATCAGCGTGTCGTTCCCGGCCCCGCCGTTGAGCGTGTCGTTGCCCTTGCCGCCGCTCAGGCGATTGGCGGCGCTGTTGCCGGTCAGCTTGTCGGCATAGGCGGAGCCCAGCAGCTGCTCGATCGAGGAATAGCTGTCGCCGGCGGCGTCGTTGGTGTTGATCGAGGGCTTGGAGAGGCTTGCCGTCACGCCGGCGCGGGCCGTGGAATAGGAGGCGGTATCGGTACCGCTGCCGCCGATCAGTCGGTCGCCGGCGGCCCCGCCGATCAGCGTGTCGTTGCCGCTGCCGCCGTCGAGCGTATCCTTGCCGCTGTTGCCGTAGAGCGTGTCCTTGCCGGTCAGGCCGTAGAGCCTGTCGTTGCCGCTGTTGCCCGTCAGCGTGTTGGCGGCCTGGTTGCCCCTGATGGTGTCTGCGCCCGCGCCGCCCTTGGCGTTCTCGATGAGGGAGCGCGTGTCGCCGTTATAGAGCATGGCGTTGTAGATGTTGCCGCCGGCGTAGTGATTGTCGCCAAGATGGGCGAGCTGCCGGTCGCTGAATTCGGAGCTGGAGCCGGGAGCGAGATCGATGTCGACGCCTTCGGAATAGGCGGAGAGGTCATAGGTGTCCTTGCCGCCGCCGTCCCAGATCGTGGCGAAGATCCGGTTGGCGCCGGGGGCGATGGCGACCTCGCCGTTGACGTAGGTCCTGCCGCCGTCCGGGTTCCATTTGTAGGTGGTGTTTCCGGAATTCGTCGTGAAGTCGGCGCCGTACATGCGCTGGAGCGCCGCGATGTCAGCCATCATGAAGGTCTGCGGGGCGCCGAACGCCTCATAGGTATACGCCTGCGAGGTGCTGCCCCGGTAGCTGTGGTAGGTCATCACCGTATATTCGACGCTGTCGTAGGACGCGGGAATCTTGCCGAAGCCTTCGTCCGTGTGGGCATGTTCCAGGCCGAGCGCGTGGCCGAGTTCGTGCATCAGCGTGTGCCAGCCGTAGTTGCCGGCCTGCGGGCTGCTGAGGTTGCTGCCGTTCCCGAACCAGAGATCGCCGGCTTCGTCGTAAGTCCCCGGGAAATAGGCCTTGGCCGTGGGGTTGTCGTAGGTCGATTTGGCGAAGCGAAGGTTTGCGCTCGTCTGCGAACCCGCGGAAAGATTGAGACCGGTGAACCCCTCCACCGAAAAGCCGTCATTGGCCTTGGAACCGTAGGACTGTTCCATGGCAAAGAGCGCGGCTTCCTTCACCTTGGCCGAGACGGCGCCGAAACCCTGGCTCGGTTCGTACTGCGAATAGCCATAGGCCGATTGGCTCGTCGGGAACGCATAGGTGACGGTACCGCTCCAGGCCGTGTCGCCGAGCACGGCGTCGATGACGTCGTTTCCGGTCGCCGAGACGGTCTTGGTGCTCTTGTTGATGCCTGTCATTCGGATGTCCTTGTTCGGTATCGTGGAGAAAGCGTCATCGGCCGGCATTTTCCGTTATGCGTGTACAGGCAAAGCCTCAACAACTCATGACGTCCGGAGAGATGGAACGCAAACAGTGCAGAGCTGTCCTCGGCGGCCTTGCGCGGTTCGTCGTGGTTGCCATGCTGAGAGCTCTCCCGCTTGATTTCGCGGCCCAAGCGCCGCCGGTCGGTCCCGACCCAGCGCAGGGTGTCGGGGGACCGAACGCGAGGGAGGCGATAGCGGCAGAATATGCCCGTCTCATGGCAGGCAGGGCCGGGAAGGCCCATGGAGGCGCGTTGTCCCCGGTTTGCAGGCCGGGCCGCCGGCACCTTTCCGGAATGTTTTCTGCAGCGCGGACATTGGATTTTCGTTCTGAAACGTTGATGTCTCGAGGGTGACGAAATCACATGCGCGACACACGATGCGGACCGGCGGCCGAAAGGCGCGCGCCATCCGCTCGTGGCGACAGCGCGGCGAATTGGCCGCCGGCGCGGGCACATGCAGGCATCATCAGGTCTTCAACGGGCCGTGCTGATATCGGCGCGGACAGGGCCGGGCTCAGGGCAGCGATTCGCGGCGCCGGGAATGGCGCTCAAGGGAACTGACGGTTAGTGGGCGACGGCCGGAGCAGGAGGATCTCACAAGGATCCCCGGCTTCGGCCGGTTCCGCATGCGGCGGGCGGACGAGAAGGCAGTCGGCGGCCGCGAACACCTTCATCATCGAGGAATCCTGCTTGTCGTAGGGCGTCGCCACCAGCGTGCCGTCGTCGCGGACGCTCACCGTCGCGCGAAGATAGTCCTGCCGGTGGTCATTGGCCGCAAGCGCGCTTCCGGCCAGCGCGAAGGTCCGCCGGTCGACGGCCGGCAGGCGCGACAGCCTGCGCACGAGCGGCTCGAGGAACAGGAGCGCGCAGACCATACTGGAGGCCGGGTTGCCGGGAAGGCCGAGGATCTGCATGCCGCCGAGGCGGCCGACCATCAGCGGCTTGCCCGGCCGCATGGCGATGCGCCAGAAATCCAGTTCCATGCCGGCGGAGACCAGCACCGGTTGCACCAGGTCGTGATCCCCGACCGAGGCGCCGCCGAGTGTCACCAGCACGTCGGCGCCGCAGGCCTTCGCCCAGTCGACGGCGTCCATGATCGCATTGGGGTCGTCGGCGGCAATGCCGAGATCGATCACCTCGGCGCCGGCCTCGCGGGCGAGCGCTGCCACGCCATAGCTGTTGGAGGCAACGATCTGGCTGGGTCCGAGGGCCGAACCCGGCGGGACGAGTTCGTCGCCGGTCGCAAGCAGCGCCACCTTGGGGCGGGCGTAGACGTTGAGGACAGCATGGTTCATCGCCGCTGCGACTGTCAGCCGCCCCGCGTCGAGCATCTGGCCCTCGCGCAGCACGACCTCACCCTCGGTGAAATCCTGTCCGCGCGGGCGGATATGACGGCCGCGCGGTGGCAGGAAGGTATTGCGGATGCGGTCGTCGCCGATCGTCTCCGCGTCCTCCTGCAGCAGCACCGTGTCGGCGCCGGCCGGCAGCGGGGCGCCGGTGAAGATCCGCACGGTCTCGCCGGGGCCGACGGTTCCGGAAAAGGCATGGCCGGCAGCGGACCGGCCGACGACGCGCAAGGTGGCGCCGGGTTCGGCGATGTCCTGGTGGCGCAGGGCATAGCCGTCCATCGCCGAATTGTCGAATGGGGGCTGGGTGAGGCGGGCGGCGACATCGCCGGCCAGCACGCGGTCGCAGGCCTCGTGAAGCGGCACGCTCTCGCTTCTTGCCGGTGGACGGGCTGCCTTCAACAGGCGTTCAAGCGCATCCTCTACCGGCAAAAGCGACATGTTCAATCCTGCTCCCCGCGGCGATAGTTTCCAGAGCGGCCGCCGGACTTGGCGAGAAGGCGGATGCCGCCGATCTCCATCTCCTTGTCCGCGGCCTTGGCCATGTCGTAGATCGTGAGGCAGGCGACGCTGACGGCCGTCAGCGCCTCCATCTCGACGCCCGTCCGCCCGCTCAGCTTCGCCATCGCCTCGACGCGCAGGCCGGGAAGGTCCGCATCCTCGGTAATGTCGACGGAGACCTTGGTCAGCATCAGCGGGTGGCAGAGCGGAATGAGGCTGGCGGTCTGCTTGGCGGCCATGATGCCGGCCAGCCGTGCGGTGCCGATCACGTCGCCCTTGCGGGCGTTGCCTTCGCGGATCAGCTCCAGCGTCTCCGGGCGCATCCGCACCGAGCCTTCGGCAACGGCGATCCGCACCGTTTCGGCCTTGTCGCCGACATCGACCATGTTCGCCTCGCCGGAGGCGTCGATATGGGTCAGTCCGTCGCGCCCGCCCGCCATCATTCCGCAGCCAGGACGGAGGGCTTGCCGGTGAGCAGCGTCCGCGTGGCCGCCGCCACGTCGTCCTGCCGCATCAGGCTTTCGCCGACGAGGAAGGTGGAGATGCCGGAAGCCTTCAGGCGCTCGCAGTCGGCATGGGTGAATATCCCGCTCTCGCCGACCAGCAGGCGGTCGTCCGGCACCATGCGCGCAAGGCGCTCGGAAACGGCGAGATCGACCTCGAAGGTCCTGAGGTTGCGGTTGTTGATGCCGACGAGCTTCGATTTCAGCGTCAGCGCCCGCTCCATCTCCGCCTCGTCATGCACCTCGACGAGGACGTCCATGCCGAGCGAAAACGCATGATCCTGCAGGCGCCTTGCGTCGTCGTCCGACAGCGAGGCCATGATGAGCAGGATGCAGTCCGCGCCCCAGGCCCGGGCTTCCTGGACCTGGTAGGTGTCGAACATGAAATCCTTGCGCAGCGCCGGCAGGCTGCAGGCGGCGCGGGCCTTCGTCAGGAACTCCGGCGCACCCTGGAAGCTCGGCCGGTCCGTCAGGACGGAGAGGCACGCCGCCCCTCCGGCCTCGTAGGCTTTCGCGAGTGCCGGCGGATCGAAATCCGGACGGATCAGGCCCTTGGAGGGGCTGGCCTTCTTGATCTCGGCGATCAGCCCGAAAGCGCCCTGCGCCTTCCTGTTCAGGAGGCTCGCGAAAAAGCCGCGCGGCGGTTCCTGGTCGCGGCCGATGGCCCGCAATTCGGCAAGCGGAAGGGCGGCCTTGGCGGCTTCGATTTCCTCGCGCTTGTAGGCTTCGATCTTCTTGAGGATGTCGGTCATGGCGCGAGCCTACCCCTGATCGGCGGCGTTGGAAACCGCCACGAGCTTGCCGAGTGCCGTGCTGGCGCCGCCGCTCTCGAGCGACGCGCGCGCGATTTCCATGCCCTGGCCGAGCGAGCCGGCCTTGCCGGCGACGATCAGGGCGGCGGCGGCATTGGCGAGCGCGATGTCGCGATAGGCGTTTTCCGCGCCGCCGAGGACCGACTGCAAGGCCTCGGCATTGTGCGCGCCGTCGCCGCCGCGGATCGCGTCGAGCGTCACCTGCGGCAGGCCGAAGTCAGCGGGCGTCAGCTCGAAGGTACGGATCTTGCCGTTCTCCAGCGCCGCGACCCGGGTCGAGCCGGTCGTGGTGATCTCGTCGAGGCCGGAGCCGTAGACGACCCAGACGTGCTCGGAGCCAAGGTCGCGCAACACTTCCGCGACCGGCACCAGCCATTGCTCGGCATAGACGCCGACGAGCTGCCGCTTGACGCTGCCAGGGTTCGACAGCGGGCCGAGGAGGTTGAAGATGGTGCGCGTGCCGAGTTCGACGCGCGAGGGGCCGACGTGCTTCATCGCGGGATGATGGAGCTGGGCGAACATGAAGCCGAGGCCCGCCTCCGTCACGCAGCGCGAAATCGCTTCCGGGCCGATGTCGAGCTTGACGCCGAGGCAGGAGAGGGCGTCCGCGGTGCCTGACTTGGAACTCAGCGCGCGGTTGCCATGCTTGGCCACGGGCACGCCGGCGCCGGCGACGATGACTGCGGCGAGCGTCGAGATGTTGTAGGTTCCGGCGCCGTCGCCGCCGGTGCCGACGATGTCGACCGCGTCGGCCGGCACGGATACCGGAAGCATGCGGGCGCGCATGGAACCGACGGCGCCGTAGATCTCGTCCACCGTTTCGCCGCGGACGCGCAGGGCCATCAGGAATCCGCCGATCTGCGAAGGGGTGGCGGCGCCGGACATGATGATCTCGAAGGCGCCGCGCGCCTCCTCCTTGTCCAGCGGCTGTCCGTTGGCGACCTTGGCGATGAATGGTTTCAGGTCAGACATATGATCTGTTTTCCCGGCTCGTCATTGCATGCTGCGCTCGGCCAGCGACCGGTTGATCGAAACGCCGTAGGAGGTCTGCAGGCTGGAGACCATCTGGTCGAGGATGTCGTCGCCGCTGGCGCGGGCGATCGCCTCGATCTGCTGGTCGGCGTTCGCGAGCGCATCGCCCATGGCATCACTGTTGACTTCGGTCACCTGCAGGACGACCTGACCCTCGCCGCCGATGCCCGGCGCGTTGGCGACATGGCCCACCGGTCCGCCAAAAGCCGCCGTGACAGCGGCCGGGCTCAGGGTGATGTCCTCGGCGCCGCGGGTCAGTCCGGCCTTGTTCTCGACGGCAATCCCCATGTCCGCGGCGATGGCTGCCATCGTCTCGCCCTTGCGGATGCGCTCGGCGATTTCGGCAGCCTTCTTGCCGAGGGCGTCGCGCTGCTGCTCGGCGGTCCAGTCGGCGACGACGCTGTCGCGCGTCTCCTCGAGCGTGCGGTCCCGATCCGGAACGATGTCACGCACCTCGTACCAGATATAGCCGTCGCGGCCATAGTTCACCGGCGGGTTCTCAAGCCCGGCCTCCGTTGCGAACACGGCGGCCAGCAGTCCTGCCTGTTCGGGGAGGGCGATCTCCTCGCCGTCCTGGCCCCTGCCGGTGTTGTCGGCGGCCTCGACCGTGACCAGCTTGAGGTTCGCCTGGGCGGCTGCGTCCTCGATCGTGGCGCCATTGGCGACGGCTTCGTCGAAGCGGTCGTGGATGGCCATCAGGTCGTCGCTCGCCTGCGTCAGGGCCATTTCCTCGCGCAGTTCTTCCTTGACGTCGTCGAAGGCTTTCGTCGCCTCCGGCCGGATGTTCGTCGCCCGCAGGATCACCGGGCCGAAGATGCCGTCGACGACAGGCGAGGTGCCCCCGTCCGCCGGGATGGCAAATGCAGCCTCCGCGAGCGTCTGTTCCGGCATCGCCGCCTTGGTGAAGTCGCCGAGCGTGACGTCGGCCTCGGTCTTGCCCTGTTCGGCGATCAGCGCATCGAAGGTCGTGCCCGCGGCAAGCTTGCCCGCAGCGGCATCGGCGGCCGCGCGATCGGGAAAGGTCAGCTGCTGGACGGTGCGCATCTCGTCCGTGCGGTACTTGTCCTTGGTCCGCTCGAATTCCTCGCGCAGCGCCGCGTCGTCGATCGCAGACGCGTCGGCGATGTCCTTGGGCGACAGCGCGACATAGACGAACTTGCGATATTCCGGGGCGCGGTACTTCGCCTTGTTCGTTTCGAACCAGGCCGACAGCACGTCGTCGGCCGGCGCCTTGACCGGATCGATATTGGCGTTCGACAGCAGCAGGTAGTCGACCGTGCGTGCCTCGTTGCGGTACTGGCGGATCGCGTCGGTCAGGGCCTGCGGCGCCTGGTAGCCGTCGGAGATCGCCTCGACGATCTGGCTGCGGACGGCGACCTGGCTGCGATTGTTGATGTAATCGTTCTCGCGCAGTCCGGCATTGCGCAGGATGGAGGAGAAGGCGACCCGGTCGAAGCGGCCATTCGGCCCGCGAAACGCCGGATCTTCCGCGATCAGCTGGGCCAGGCGATCCTCGCTGAGGCCGAGGCTCATGTCGTTGGAGAGCTGGTCGAGGGCCGCGCCGGCGACGAGCTCCGCATAGACCTGGTTCTCGAGGCCGAACGCACGGGCCTGCTCGTTCGTCAGGCGGGTGCCGAAGCGCTGCGAAAGGGCGGAGAGCTGGCGCTCGTAGGCCAGGCGGAAGTCGGTGGCCGAGACATCGACGTCGCCCACGGTGACGACGGCGCTGGATGTTCCGGTGATGAGCGAGCTCGAGACGCCCCAGACGCCGAAGGACGCCACCAGGATGATCATGAGGGCTTTCGCGACCCAGGTCTGGGCGCCTTTTCTCAAAGTCTCGAGCATATATCGCATTCCTCGCTGGTACGGCGCCTGGGCCGGACGGAAATCGTCTCATAACGGAAAGTTTCAGTGATTAGAAGTCCGATGGTCGGCGCGTTTCCTTCCCGCGGACGGAGGCGTCGAGGCCGGCGGCCCGCAGGCGGCCGGAAAACCGTTCCGGGGCTGAATTTCCGGAACGGCGCGAACAGGCCGGTCGCAGTCGATTTTCATTTGCCGGCAAAAGGTCTGTTTCTGAAATAATTGATGAATTGCGCAAGCTGGGCTTTCTGCGATTCTCGCTGTCAGCCGTTATTGAGTGATACGGTTGCGGTTCGGCGGAGCAGGCGTGGCAGAAGAGGCGATGGCATGGAATCGACGACCGTGATGATCAATCTGCTCGGCGCAGTGGCCCTGCTGCTGTTCGGGCTGGGGCAGGTGAAGGACGGTGTGACGCGGGCCTTCGGCAGCCGGTTGCGCAAGGGGCTGGCGCTCGGCACGGGCGGTTTCCTGCGGGCCTTCGTGTCCGGCTTCGTCGCCACGATCGCGCTGCAGAGCTCGACGGCGACGGCGTTGATGACCGCCTCCTTCGTCGAAAAGAACCTGATCCGGTCGCGCATGGCGCAGATCGTCCTGCTTGGCGCCAATGTCGGCACGGCCGTGACGGCCTGGATCGTCGCGACCGGGATCGAATGGGTGGCGCCGCTCCTCATCCTGGCGGGTGTTGTCCTCTACAAGGGCAGCTCGACGTTCCGGCAGGGCGCGGGCGCCGCCCTCGTCGGCATCGGCCTGATGCTCTTGTCGCTGCACCTGCTCAGCCAGGCGACGGAGCCGATGCGCCAGTCGGCGGCCCTTGCGGCATTCCTTTCGCTGCTCGACGGCGCGTGGCCGGTGGCGCTCGCCTTTTCGACGGCGCTCGCCGTCGTCTCGTCCTCGAGCCTGGCGGTCGTCGTTCTGATCCTGTCGCTTTCGGCCACCGGCATCGTGTCGCCCGGGCTCACCGTGGTGCTGGTCCTCGGCGCCAATCTCGGCGGCGCCGTGCCGCCGGTCATCGCCACGTTCCGCGCGGCGGCGCCGGCGCGCAGGGTGACGCTCGGAAACCTGCTCGTGCGGGCGGCGGGCTGCCTTGCGGTTCTGCCGTTTGCCGATCTGGCCGCAGGCGCGCTGCTGCAACTGCCGCTGCCGCTTGCGAAACTGCCCGTCGATGCGCATCTCGCCTTCAACATCGTCGTGGCGCTGGTGTTCTGGCCGCTTTCGCCGCTGGTGGCGCGGCTGATGGAACGGCTGGTGCCGGACGAGCCGCCGGCCGAGACCGGTCCCCAATACCTGGACGAGGCGGCGCTCGATACGCCGGTGGTGGCACTGTCGGGAGCCACCCGCGAGGTCCTGCGCGTCGGCGATCTGATCGAGGCGATGCTGATCCATACGATGAAGGCGTTCGAGGAGAACAACCTGACCGAACTCGGCAGGATCGGCGTGCTGGAGAAGCAGGTCGACGAATTGCAGCAGGCGATCAAGATCTACCTCTCGCGGCTCGGCAACAAGGGCCTGAGCGCGGAGAACAGCGCCCGCTCGATCGTCGTCATCGACTATGCGATCAATCTCGAGCATGTCGGCGACATCATCGAGAAGGGCCTGCAGGAACAGGTGCGCAAGAAGGTCGTCAACGGCCTGCGGTTTTCCAGCGACGGCTATGCGGAGCTTTCCGGGCTGTTCAACCTCACGATCGAAAACCTGCGGATCGCGCAGACGATCCTGGTCTCGCGCGATTTCGCCCTCGCAAGGCAGCTGGTGGAGGTCAAGGTCGCCGTGCGGCACATGGAGAAGCAGTCGTCCGAACGCCACCTTGCCCGGCTGCGCGACGGCAGGATGGAGAGCCTGCAGACGAGTTCGCTGCATCTCGACATGCTGCGCGACCTCAAGCGGATCAACGCCCACCTGGTCTCCGTCGCCTATCCGATCCTCGATGAGAGCGGTCTTCTGGTCGAGAGCCGGCTGCGCGGTACCGAATAGGCGCGATTTCCCTTTGTCTCCGACGGGCCTCGTTTGATATGGAACGGCACCCGATCAGTTTTACGAGGATGCCGATGCACAAGGACGAGACGAAGCGCAGCTGCCTGGCGATCATCCTGGCGGCGGGCGAGAGCACGAGGATGAAGTCCTCGCAGTCGAAGGTGCTGCATCCGATCGGCAACCGCGCGATGATCGCCCATGTGGTCGAGGCGCTTTCGGGCGCCGGGATCACCGAGGTGGCGCTCGTGCTCGGCCGCGACGCGGACAAGGTGGAGGCCGCCGCCCGGCATTCTGCGGTCCGTTCCGAAACCTATATCCAGACGGAGCGGCTCGGCACGGCGCATGCGGTGCTTGCCGCCCGTGAGGCCATCGAGAAGGGCTATGACGATATTCTCGTCGTCTTCGGCGACACGCCACTCTTGACCGCCGCCCCCCTGCAGGCCGCGCGCGCCGGGCTTGCGGCGGGCAGCGACGTCGTCGTCGTCGGCTTCATGGCGGCCAATCCCTTCGGTTACGGTCGCCTGATCGTTGAGGACGGCGAGCTTCTCGCGATCCGGGAAGAAAAGGACGCCACGCCGAAGGAGCGGGAGATCGCCTATTGCAACGGCGGGCTGATGGCGATCGACGGCCGCAAGGCGCTGGAATTGATCGAGAAGATCGGCAACGCCAACGCCAAGGGCGAATACTACCTGACCGACATCGTCGAGGTGGTCCGGGCCGCCGGTGGCCGGGCCACGGCCGTCGAGGCGCAAGAATCGGAGCTGACCGGCTGCAACACCCGCGCCGAGCTCGCCTACATCGAGCGGCTGTGGCAGGAGCGGCGGCGAACCGCGCTGATGCTCTCCGGCGTGTCGATGATCGCGCCCGAGACGGTGTTCCTGTCCTACGACACGCAGCTTGCGCAGGACGTGACGATCGAGCCGAACGTGGTGTTCGGGCCGGGCGTGACGGTGGAGAGCGGCGCGGTCGTCCATGCCTTCTCGCATCTGGAGGGTGCCCATGTCGGGCCCGGCGCCACGGTCGGGCCGTTCGCGCGGCTTCGCCCGGGAGCGGACCTCGGGGCCGGCTCGAAAGTCGGCAATTTCTGCGAGGTGAAGAAGGCGGAGATCGGGGAGGGCGCCAAGGTCAACCACCTGACCTATATCGGCGACGCCTTCGTCGGCGCCGGCAGCAATATCGGCGCCGGTACGATCACCTGCAACTACGACGGCATCAACAAGCACGAGACGCGAATCGGCGCGAACGCGTTCGTCGGCTCCAATTCGGCGCTGGTGGCCCCGGTGACGATCGGCAACGGCGCCTATGTCGCCTCGGGCAGCGTCATCACCATGGACGTTCCGGACGACGCCGTCGCCTTCGGCCGGGCGCGGCAGGAAAACAAGCCGGAGCGCGCCAGGCAGGTCCGCGAGCGCAACGCGGCGATCAAAGCGGCACGCAAGAAGGCGGCCGAATAGGCCACAGGCATTAACGCATGAAATCGAAAGTGAGCGCTAGGTGATTGCGCTCGCTACAAAAACCGCTACCAGAATGCGCCAGCTACACCGCATACCCCCCGAAAGTCCGAGTGGATTTTCGGCCGGTGTCATGCGTCGATCAATCGTGTGGTCCGCGTTGCTGCCAGAATGGCCGGCGACAGGCGCGACCCGGCCAAAAAAACGGAGTGGTTTCATGTGCGGTATTGTCGGCATCGTCGGGACAGAGCCGGTGGCCGGGCGACTGGTGGAGGCGCTGAAGCGCCTCGAATATCGCGGCTATGATTCGGCGGGCGTCGCCACCATTCTCGACGGGCGGCTCGATCGCCGGCGCGCCGAGGGCAAGCTCGTCAATCTGGAGGCGCGCCTTGCCGACAATCCGCTCGACGGCACGATCGGCATCGCCCACACCCGCTGGGCGACGCACGGCGCACCGACGGAGGGCAACGCGCACCCGCATTTCACCGACGGCGTCGCCGTCGTCCACAACGGAATCATCGAGAACTTCTCCGAGATCAAGGACGAACTGATCGCCGGCGGGGCGGAATTTTCCACCCAGACCGATACCGAAGTCGTGGCCCAGCTCCTGGCGAAGCTGCGGCGCGAAGGCCATGGCCGGCGCGAGGCGATGCTGTCGATGCTGCAGCGGGTCAGCGGCGCCTATGCCTTGGCGGTGATGTTCGAGGACGACCCGTCGACGATCATGGTCGCCCGCAACGGCCCGCCGCTGGCGATCGGCCACGGCCAGGGCGAGATGTTTCTCGGCTCCGATGCGATCGCGCTCGCTCCCTTCACCTCCGAGATCACCTATCTTGTCGATGGCGACTGGGCCGTGGTCGGGCGCAACGGCGCGCACATCTTCGATCTGGCGGGCAATCCGGTCGAACGTCGCCGGCAGGTCTCCAGCGCCGCCGCCTACATGATCGACAAGGGCAATCACCGGCACTTCATGGAAAAGGAGATCCATGAGCAGTCCGAGGTCGTGTCCCACACGCTGAGCCACTATATCGACTTCATCGAGAACAAGGTGAAGAAACCTTCCGAAGAGATCGATTTCGCTTCGGTTTCCAGCCTCGCCATCTCGGCTTGCGGCACCGCCTACCTGGCGGGGCTCGTCGGCAAGTACTGGTTCGAGCGGCTGGCACGGCTGCCGGTGGAGATCGACGTCGCCTCGGAGTTCCGCTACCGCGAGATGCCGTTGAACCCGACCTCGGCGGCGCTGTTCATCTCGCAATCGGGCGAGACCGCCGACACGCTGGCGTCGCTGCGCTACTGCAAGGAGGCGGGGCTGAAGATCGGTGCGATCGTGAATGCGCCGGAATCGACCATCGCCCGCGAGGCGGATGTCGTCTATCCGACGCTCGCCGGCCCGGAGATCGGCGTCGCATCCACCAAGGCGTTCACCTGCCAGCTTGCGGTCCTCGCGTCGCTGGCGCTCCAGGCGGCCCATGCGCGCGGCACGCTGAATGCTGCCGACGAGAGTGCTTTGGTGCGCCATCTGGCGGAGACGCCGCGGCTGATCGCCAACGTGCTGAACACCATCCAGCCGGCCGTCGAGCAACTGGCGCGCGAACTTTCGAAGTGCCGCGACGTGCTCTATCTCGGCCGCGGCACCAGCTATCCGCTGGCGCTGGAGGGCGCGCTGAAGCTGAAGGAGATTTCCTACATCCACGCCGAAGGCTATGCGGCCGGCGAGTTGAAGCACGGGCCGATCGCGCTGATCGACGAGAACATGCCGGTGATCGTGATCGCGCCGTTCGACCGCTTCTTCGAAAAGACCGTCTCGAACATGCAGGAAGTGGCAGCGCGCGGCGGGCGGATCATCTTCATCACCGACGAGCGCGGCGCGGCGGCGACCAGGCTCGAGACGATGGCGACCATCGTGCTGCCGGCGGTCGACGAGATCATCGCGCCGGTGCTCTATGCGCTGCCGATCCAGCTGATCGCCTACCACACGGCCGTCTTCATGGGCACCGACGTCGACCAGCCGCGCAACCTGGCAAAATCGGTGACGGTGGAATGATCGTCCGCGACGAGACACCTGCCGACATTGCGGCGATCGGAGCGCTGACCGCGGAAGCCTTCGCACCGATGGCCTACAGCGACGGCACCGAGACCGCGATCATCGAGCGCCTACGCGCGGCCGGCGCGCTGACGATCTCGCTCGTCGCCGAAGAGGACAGCGAGGTGGTCGGCCACGTGGCCTTCTCTCCCGTGACGATCCTAGGCGAGGGTGAGGGCGGAGACGTGGGGCAGGGCCAGCGTCAGGCATGGTACGGGCTCGGCCCGATCTCGGTTCGGCCCGCGCGCCAGCGGTCGGGAATCGGCAGTACCCTCGTCCGTACGGGGCTGGAGCGACTTCGCGCGCTCGATGCCGGGGGATGCGTGCTGGCGGGAGATCCCGCCTATTACGGCCGGTTCGGATTCGCGACGGATCCGGCCTTCACCTCGCCCGGGATCCCTCACGAGTATTTCATGCGGGTTGCGTTTTCACCGGTTTACGCGGGCGGCACGGTTACCTATCATCCGGCTTTCTTCGGCTGAGGCTTCCGGCGGCATACAGGTGATGACCGATATCGTTCCGCGACTTTCCGTGGCCACGCGGCTGCGAAACAATTTCCTGACAGGGCTCGTCATCTGCGCGCCGATCGCGATCACGATCTGGCTGACCTGGACGTTCATCCACTGGGCCGACAGCTGGGTGAAGCCCTATATTCCGAACCGCTACAATCCGGAGAACTATCTCCAGTTCGCTATCCCCGGCTTCGGCCTGCTGATCGCGCTGGTGGTGATCACGCTCGTCGGCTTCCTCGGCAAGAACCTGATCGGGCGGTCGATCGTCAATTTCGGCGAGACGATCCTCAACCGCACGCCGCTGGTCAGCACGATCTACAAGAGCCTCAAGCAGATCTTCGAATCGGTGCTGAAGGAGAAGGGCACCTCGTTCAACAAGGCGGGGCTGATCGAATATCCGAGCGCCGGCCTGTGGTCGGTGGTGTTCATCGCCACCGATGCCAAGGGCGAGATGAAATCGAAGTTCGACGCCATGGGGCGCGACATGGTCGCCTGCTTCCTGCCGCCGACGCCGTTTCCGACCGCCGGCTACCTCGTCTTCGTGCCGCGCGAGAAGATCGTGCTGCTCGACATGAGCGCCGAGGACGCCGCCAAGCTGATCATCTCCGTCGGCCTCGTCAATCCGCCGGACAAGCTGATGTCCGCGCCAACGCCGTTCACGGCGAAGCTCAAGGAAAAGTTCAGGAAGTAGTCCTAGCCCGCGCGCAGGAAGCGGATCGCCTCGTCGCGGCGGTAGAGATAGAGGAGCGTGCGGATCGCCTGTCCGCGCTCGCTTTCCAGCTGCGGGTCCTTTTCCAGCGTATAGGTGGCCTCCTTGCGGGCGATCTCCAGCAGGTCGCCATGCGCCTCGATGCTGGCAACGAGGAAGCCGGGCGTGCCGGACTGGCGCGTGCCCAGCAGCTCGCCTTCGCCGCGCAGCTTCAGGTCCTCCTCGGCGATGCGGAAGCCGTCCTCGGTCTCGCGCAGGATGCCGAGCCGGGCGCGGCCGTTCTCGCTGAGCGGGCCCTTGTAGAGCAGGATGCAGGAGGAGGCGCCTGCGCCGCGCCCGACGCGGCCGCGCAACTGGTGGAGCTGGGCGAGGCCGAAGCGCTCGGCGTGCTCGATGACCATGATCGTCGCGTCGGGGACGTCGACGCCGACCTCGACCACGGTCGTGGCGACCAGAAGGCGGGTCTCGCCGTTCTTGAAGGCCTGCATCGCATCGTCCTTCTGCGGACCGCTCATGCGGCCGTGCACGAGGCCGACGGCGTTGCCGAAGACGCCGGCAAGCGTCGCGTGCCGCTCCTCGACGGACATCAGATCCGATTCCTCCGTTTCTTCGACGAGCGGGCAGATCCAGTAGGCCTTCTTGCCCTCGGCGATCGCCGCACGCAGCCGCTCGACGATCTCGCCGGTGCGCTCCTGCGGCATGATGACGGTCTGGATCGGCTTGCGGCCGGCCGGCTTCTCGGTCAGCTTGGAGACGTCCATGTCGCCGAAGGCGGCCAGCACCAGCGTGCGCGGGATCGGCGTCGCCGTCATCACCAGCATGTGCGGCGAGATTCCCTTCGCCGTCAGCCGCAGCCGCTGGTGGACGCCGAACCGGTGCTGCTCGTCGACGACGGCGAGCGCAAGGTCGCGGTAGACGACATTGTCCTGGAACAGCGCATGCGTGCCGATCACGATGTTCGTCTCGCCGCTTTCGATGCGCTCGAGGTTCTGGTCGCGCTCGCGGCCCTTGGTCCGGCCGGTGAGGACATCGAGGGTGATGCCGGCCGGTTCGGCCATTTTCACCAGCGTCGCATGATGCTGGCGGGCGAGGATCTCCGTCGGCGCCATCAGCACGGCCTGTCCACCGGCCTCGACCGCGGCCAGCATCGCCATCAGCGCCACCGCCGTCTTGCCGGAGCCGACGTCGCCCTGCAACAGTCGCAGCATGCGCTGGTCGGTCGCCATGTCCGCCTTGATCTCGGCGATCGCCGTCTGCTGGCTGCCGGTGAGCGCGAACGGCAAAGCGGCGAGCACCGGCTCCGACAGGACACCGGTTGCCGTCACCGGACGGCCGGCGACGCGTCGCAGCGTCTGGCGCACCAGCGCCAGCGAGATCTGCCCGGCCAGGAATTCATCATAGGCGAGCCGGCGGCGGGCCGGCGTCTGCAGATCGAGATCGAGGGTGTCGCGCGGATGATGGAGGGCGGAAAAGGCTTCGGACGCGGCGGGGAAACCCTGACGGGCGACGAGCGGACCGTCGATCCATTCCGGCAGGGACGGGACCCTTTCGACGGCCGCCTCGATCGCCTTGCGTAGGGTGCGCGGCGACAGTCCGGCCGTCAGCCCGTAGACCGGCTCGACCAGCGGCATGGTCTCGGCTTCCGTGGCCTTCACCATGAAATCGGGATGGACCATCGAGGCGCGGCCGTTGAACCAGTCGACCTTGCCGCTGACGATCACCTGCTCGTCCACCGGCAGGCTCTTTTCCAGCCAGTCGCCCCTGGCGCGGAAGAAGGTCAGCGCCAGTTCGCCGGTGTCGTCGTGCAGGAACACCCGGTAGGGCACGTTGGACTTGCCGCGCGGCGGCGGCTGGTGGCGGTCGACACGGCCGGAGACGGTGACGATCGTCCCCTGCGGCGCGTGCGCGATGCCGGGCTGGTTGCGGCGGTCGATTAGGCTGTGCGGCAGGTGGAACACGAGGTCGATGACGCGGCAGTCGTCGATGCTCTCCTGTCCGAGCAGCTTGGCGAACAGCTCGCCCGTCTTCGGCCCGATTCCGGGCAGCGAGGCGAGGGAGGCGAACAGGGGATCGAGCAGGGCAGGACGCATGGTGCAAAAATGCGCCGGACAATTGCCGCTTGGCAAGGCTGACAATCCGCTTTCCAGCGTCTATAGAGACGCGGCGATCGTCCGCGTGCATCCGCGCCGGGCGCTCGCCTGCGTCCGTCGCCCCGAATGAGAGCCGGCGGCCGCGACAAGGACTTGAATTTGCGCGTGATCCTGCCCCAGGCCGCTTTCGGCCCGCCGGCAGCTTGCGCCTCGGCCGTGCGCTGCCGAAACCAGGCGGACGGGCGGACAGCCATGCGGGAAAGACGGCCATGACGGGCACCACACGCTCCAGCGCAGACATCGAACCGCGCCGCAAGCGCATCCTCTTTCGCTGCTGGCATCGCGGCATCCGCGAGATGGACCTGGTGCTCGGCACCTTTGCCGATGCCGAGATCGAGACGCTTTCGGAGGCTGAACTGGACGAACTGGAAGCGATCATGGCGGAACACGACCGCGATCTCGTCATGTGGGTGACGGGCGAGCGGCCCGTTCCGGAACGGTTTCAGACCGGCCTGTTCCCGCGTATCCGTGCCTTCACCCCTGACTTCTCGCCGGTCACGGCGGAGACCTTCGGAAAAGCGAAATGATCCCCGGACTCGATACTTCAGCGCTTGCAACGATCGGCCAGCCGGCCACGATCGGCTCTGTTCCGGGCGGTGCCGAGCCGCTGGTGCTGGCCGAGATCGCCCGCACGCTCGGCCCGGTCGCCTATGTCATGTCGGACGGCCAGCGGATCGGCGACATGGAGCAGATGCTGGGCTTCGCCGCACCCGACATTCCGGTGCTGACGCTGCCCGGCTGGGACTGTCTGCCCTATGACCGCGTCTCTCCGAGCGCGGACACTTCGGCGCGCCGGCTGTCGGCGCTGTCGGCGCTGATCGCTCACGGCAATAACCCGCATCCGGCGATCGTGCTCGTCACGGTCAACGCCATGCTGCAGAAGATGGCGCCGCGACAGGTGATCGCGAACCTCGCCTTTTCGGCCCGCCCCGGCAACCAGGTGCGGATGGACGATCTTGCGGGACGGCTGGAGCGCAACGGCTTCGAACGGGTCGCCACCGTGCGCGAGGTCGGCGAATATGCCGTGCGCGGCGGCATCCTCGACGTGTTCGTGCCGGGCAGCGGCGAGCCCGTCCGGCTCGACTTCTTCGGCGATACGCTGGAGAGCATCCGCACCTTCGATCCCGCGAGCCAGCGCACCACCGGGCAGGCGCGGAGCCTCGATCTGAACCCGATGAGCGAGGTGACGCTGACGCCGGAGACGATCAGCCATTTCCGCAAGGAATACCTGTCGCTGTTCGGGGCGGCGACGCGCGACGACGCGCTCTACCAGGCGGTCTCCGAGGGCCGGCGCTATGCCGGCATGGAGCACTGGCTGCCGCTGTTCTACGACGAGATGGAGACGGCGTTCGATTATCTGAAGGGCTTCCGCATCGTCACCGACCATGCGGCGCGCGAGGCGGCTGCGGAGCGGTCCAAGCTCGTGCGCGACTATTACGACGCGCGATTGAGCTCGGCCTCGGCGAAGGGCCAGCTGGCGCAGGCCACGCCCTACAAGCCGGTACCGCCGGGCGCGCTCTATCTCGACGACGATCGGTTCGCAGCCCTCCTGAACGAGCACGACGCAATCCGCATCTCACCCTTCAACGAGCACGAAGGCGAGGCGCGCCGGGTTTTTCCGATCGAGGCCCGCGCCGGGGCCCGCTGGGCCAAGGCCGCCAAGGACGGTGACGGCGCCGGTGAGCGCGTCAACGTCTTCGACCAGGTGGTGAAATATATCGCCGACCTGCGCGCAGCTGGCAAAAAGGTGCTGGTGACCGGCTGGAGCGAGGGCTCGCTCGACCGGCTGATGCAGGTGCTTTCCGAGCACGGCCTCGGCAATGTCGTCGGCGTCGAGGATCTTCAGGACCTGCGCAGGCTGAAGCCGGGCGAGGCGGGGTCGGCCGTGCTTAGCCTGGAGAACGGCTTCGAGGCCGGCGAGTTCGTCTTTATCGGCGAGCAGGACATTCTCGGCGACCGCATGGTCCGCCGCACGCGCCGGCGCAAGCGCGGGGCGGATTTCATCGCGGAAGTGGCGGGGCTGGACGAGGGCAGCATCGTCGTCCATGCCGAGCACGGCATCGGCCGCTTCGTCGGCCTGCGCACCATCGAGGCGGCCGGTGCGCCGCATGCCTGCCTGGAACTGCGCTACGCCGACGACGCCAAGCTGTTCCTGCCGGTGGAGAATATCGACCTTCTCTCGCGCTATGGCGGCGAGGGGACGGATGCGATCCTCGACAAGCTCGGCGGGGTCGCCTGGCAGGCGCGCAAGGCCAAGCTGAAGAAGCGCCTGCTCGACATGGCGAACGGCCTGATCCAGATCGCCGCCGCCCGGCTCGTGCGCCACGCGCCGGTGCTTGCCGCGCAGGACGGTGTCTACGACGAGTTCGCCGCGCGCTTTCCCTATGACGAGACCGACGACCAGGCGACCGCCATCGATGCGGTGCGCGAGGATCTCAGTGCCGGCCGGCCGATGGACCGGCTCGTCTGCGGCGACGTCGGCTTCGGCAAGACCGAGGTGGCGCTGCGCGCCGCCTTCATTGCCGCGATGAACGGGGTTCAGGTGGCGGTCGTCGTGCCGACGACGCTGCTCGCCCGCCAGCACTTCAAGACCTTCACCGAACGTTTCCGTGGCCTGCCGATCCGCCTGCAGCAGGCCTCGCGCCTCGTCGGCTCCAAGGAACTGGCGCTGACAAAGAAAGAAGTGGCGGACGGCAAGACCGACATTGTCGTCGGCACGCATGCGCTTCTCGGCAGCTCGATCAAGTTCGCCAATCTCGGGCTTCTCATCATCGACGAGGAGCAGCATTTCGGCGTCAAGCACAAGGAGCGGCTGAAGGAGCTGAAGAGCGACGTGCACGTGCTGACGCTCTCGGCCACGCCGATCCCGCGCACGCTGCAGCTGGCCATGACCGGCGTGCGCGAACTGTCGCTGATCACCACGCCGCCGGTGGACCGGATGGCGGTGCGCACCTTCATCTCGCCGTTCGATCCGCTGGTGATCCGCGAGACGCTGATGCGCGAGCACTATCGCGGCGGCCAGAGCTTCTATGTCTGCCCGCGGCTCAGCGACCTTGCCGAGATCCAGGAGTTCCTGCAGCAGGACGTGCCCGAGCTGAAGGTGGCCGTCGCGCACGGCCAGATGCCGGCCACCGAGCTGGAAGACATCATGAACGCCTTCTATGACGGGCGCTACGACGTGCTTCTGTCGACCACGATCGTCGAATCGGGCCTCGACGTGCCGACGGCGAACACGCTGATCGTGCACCGCGCCGACATGTTCGGGCTGGCGCAGCTCTACCAGTTGCGCGGCCGTGTCGGCCGCTCGAAGGTGCGCGCCTTCGCGCTCCTGACGCTGCCGGTGAACAAGAAGCTGACGGCGACGGCGGAGCGGCGGCTGAAGGTGCTGCAGTCGCTGGATACGCTCGGCGCCGGCTTCCAGCTCGCCAGCCACGACCTCGACATCCGCGGCGCCGGCAATCTCTTGGGTGAGGAGCAGTCCGGCCACATCAAGGAGGTCGGCTTCGAGCTCTACCAGCAGATGCTGGAAGAGGCGGTCGCCGAGATCAAGGGCGACGAGGAGATCGTCGATACCGGCTGGTCGCCGCAGATCTCCGTCGGCACGCCAGTGATGATCCCGGACGACTACGTTCCGGACCTGCACCTGAGGCTTGGCCTCTACCGGCGCCTCGGCGAGATCACCGAGCTTTCCGACATCGACGCCTTCGGCGCCGAACTGATCGACCGCTTCGGGCCGCTGCCGCTGGAGGTGCAGCATCTGTTGAAGATCGTCTACATCAAGTCGCTGTGCCGGACGGCCAATGTGGAGAAGCTGGACGCGGGGCCGAAGGGCGTCGTCGTGCAGTTCCGCCACAAGGAGTTCCCGAACCCGGCAGCACTCGTCGGCTATATCGCCAGGCAGGGCACGCTAGCCAAGATCCGGCCCGACCAGAGCCTGTTTCTGTCGCGCGACCTGCCGACGCCGGAAAAGCGGCTGACGGGGGCTGCGCAACTGATGACGCAACTGGCAGGGCTGGCACGGCAGGCGGCGGCCTGACCCGCAACTGCGGGCCGGCACGGGCGGATGGAAATAAGGGGGCGGCCGTCAGGCCTGGGCGGCAACCTGGCAGGCGGCTGCAGCCTCCTGGCGCTTCATGGCCGCCACCTCGCGCAGGGCATCAGCGAGCACCTCGGACGTCTGCGCGCCCACGACCGCATACTTGTTGTCGATGATGAAGCAGGGGACGCCGGTGACGCCCATCTGGCGGGCAAGGCCGATCTCCTCCTTGACCGAGCCGACATCGGCGCCGGCCGAGAACAGCGCTGCGACGACGGCGCGATCGAGGCCGGCCTTCTCGGCGATGTCGAGCAGCACGTCGCGGTCGCCGATATTGCGGCCGTCTTCGAAATAGGCCTTGAACAGGGCGAGCGATACGCGGCTCTGCACGTCCGGCCCCTCGATCATCGCCCAGCGCAGCAGGCGGTGCGCATCCAGCGTGTTCGGGCTGAGTTCGATCTTCTCGAAATGAAAGTCAACGCCCGCCTCGCGGCCGAGGCCGGCCAGCATGCCATGGGCCTTGTCGACGGCATCCGCGCCGCCCAGCTTTTCGGCCAGGTGCTTCTTGTGGTCGACGCCCTGCGCCGGCATGTCGGGATTGAGCTGGTAGGGGCGGAAGGTCACGGACACGTTCAATTCGTCCGAGACGGCCTCGATGGCCTTTTCAAGACGCTTCTTGCCGAGATAGCACCACGGACAGACAACGTCTGACACGACGTCGATCGCTACGGTTTCCATTCCCAATCAACCTCCTGCGGGCCGCCGGTCGCGGCCTTACGTCGAGATAGGCTCTGGGGCGGCGGAGTTCAATGGGTTACCTGCAGGTAACCGGCCCCCGCCGGCTCATTGCTGTGCGTCCGCATCCCACCAGACGGGAAACTGGTAGCCGTAGAGCGGCACGGTCTCCGGACGGGCGATGTGGCGGTGACGGGCCACCCATTGCCGGCCCAGATGATAAAGCGGCAGGACATAGTGATTGGAGAGCAGCAGCCGATCGTGCGCACGGACGGCGGAGCGGAAGTCGTCGGCACTGCGCGCAGCCAGGATCGCATCGACCATCCGGTCGACATCGGGATCGTTCGCGCCGGCAAAGGCCTCGCTGCCGTCGCGGTCGCGGAAGTCCGAACGCCAGCGCACGGCCTGTTCCAGCCCCGGCGAGAGCGAGGAGGCATAGGCACGGACGATGACGTCGTAGTCGAAGGTCTGGGTCCGGCTCTGGTATTGCGAATCGTCGACGGTCCGCACGGCGGCGCGGATGCCGAGCGCATGCAGGAACCGCTGGTAGGCCAGCGCCAGCTTCTCCTGGTCGGCGTTCTGGGTCATGATCTCGAAAGCGAGCGGGCGGCCGCTTTCGTCGCTCATGACGCCGTCCTTGATCGTGTAGCCGGCCTCCTTCATCAGCAGTACGGCTTGCTTGAGCACCTTGCGGTCGCGTCCCGAGGCATCGGTCACCGGCCAGCGGTAGCTGCCGTCGAGGATCGCCGGTTCGACACGCGCCAGCGCCGGTCCCAAAAGTTCCTTCTCCCGTTCGTCGACGGCGGTGCCGAGCGAGGACAGGTCGGAATTCTGCCAGAAGCTCTCGGTCCTGCGGTAGGCACCCTCGAACAGGTTCCGGTTCACCCATTCGAAGTCGAACACGAGCGACAGCCCGTGGCGAAGCCTGGCATCGGCGAACATCGGGCGGCGGGTGTTGAAGACGAAGCCGAGCATGCCGGAGGGGACCTTCGGGGTGAACTCGTCCCTGACGATCTCGCCCGACCGGACGGCCGGGAAATCGTAGCCGCGCGTCCACTTGGTCGGATTGCCCTCCTGGTAGACGTCGATCGTGCCCTTCTTGAAGGCCTCGAACAGCGTGTTCTCCTGCAGGAAGTATTCGACGCTGATGCGGTCATAATTGTCGAAGCCGATCTTGGAGGGGATGCCCTTTCCCCAGTAGTCCGGGTTACGCTCGAAGACGATTTTCTCGCCGGGCCTGACCTCCTTGACCCGGTAGGGGCCGGAGCCCAGCGGGAACTGCAGGGAGGTGCGGTCAAAGCCTTCGGCATCCGTCGCATGCTTCGGCAGGATCGGAGACAGCGCCAAAAGCAGCGGCGATTCGCGGTCGGCCTTATCGTTGAAGGTGAAGCGGACGCTGTGCTCGCCGATCTTCTCCATCCGTTCGACCACGTCCAGTCTGCGGCTAAAAGGGGAACGGCCCTTGTCGCGCAGAAGCTCGAAGGAGAAGATCACGTCCTCGGGGGTGACCGGCTTGCCGTCCGCCCAGCGCGCCTTCGGGTTGAGATTGAACTGGATGAAGCTGCGGGCATCGTCCCATTCGACCGTCTCGGCGAGCAGGCCGTACATCGAGAACGGCTCGTCGCGCGAGCGCTGCATCAGGGATTCGGTGACGAGATTGCCGAATTCGGGGTCCCACATCCCGCGTGCGGTGGTGCGCATGCTCTTCAGGATGAACGGGTTGAGGTTGTCGAAGGTGCCGACGACGCCGTAGGTGATCGCGCCGCCCTTCTTCACGTCCGGATTGACGTAGGGGAAGTGGCTGTAGTCCGGTGGCAGCGCCGGCTCGCCGTGCATCGCGATCCCGTGCAGGGGTGCTGCGTCCGCCATGCGCGCAGCCGGTGCCATGGTGGCGATCAACAATGCTGTCAGTAGGAGCCGCAACATGATTCCTCGTAGCGGTGCAAACACGATTCGGTGACAACTTACATAATCGCGCGCCGGCCGAACAACCTTGGCCCTTCTTTTTCAGGAAGTCGGGGTAAAATTGCGACGAAAGACTGGATATCCGCGGGCGCACAATGTAACAGGGTGCCTGAAAAGCGGGTCATGCAAATGCCTCAATTCGCCGACAGAGAGCGCTGAGCTGACCGAAATACCTTAGGGGCGAACAGCGCTCGGCATCGGATCTCAGGAGACGGAACTCGTTATGATCACCAAATCGACCTTCACCAAGCAGGCCGCAGTTTCGGCGTTCGCAGCGTCGCTCGTCGCAGCAGCCCTGCCGTCGGCCGCCTCGGCCCAGCAGACGCAAGCGCCGCAGGGCTGGTTCAAGGTCTGCACCAAGCAGGAAGACAACGATGTCTGCATCGTGCAGAACCTGCTCACCGCCGGTGGTGGCCAGCTGCTGACGGCTGTCGGCCTGATCACGGTCGAGGGCAAGGTCAACCGCAAGATCCTGCAGGTTTCGGTTCCGAGCGCCCGTCTCGTCCCGCCCGGCATCTCGATGCAGATCGACGGCGGCAAGGCGCAGAAGCTCGACTACGCCATCTGCATGCCCGACAAGTGCGTCGCCGAAGCGCCGCTTTCGGACCAGATGCTGGCCAGCCTGAAGAAGGGCGGCGAGGTGGTCTTCACCTCCGTCAACTTCCAACGCTCGCCAAACCCGATCAAGATGTCGCTGTCCGGTTTCACCGGTGCCTATGACGGCGAACCGATCGAGCAGTCCAAGCTCGAGGAGCGCCAGCGCCTGCTGCAGGAAGAAATGCAGAAGAAGGCCGACGAGGCCCGCAAGAAGCTCGAAGACGCCCAGAAGGCCGCCAAGAGCCAGTAACCGGCATCATCCGCACCACATGCATGAAAAACCCGGCCGATGGCCGGGTTTTTTGTGTGCTTCATTCCTGCGTGTTCGCCGTTTGCGGCGGCTCGCCGTCAGTGGACGATGCCGGCGTCCACCTTCCAGTGATAGGTGCCGCCGTCGTCCGGCGCCATGAGCGCGCGGACCTGCGGATGGCGGACCGGCATGCCGCTGTCGTCGGGCACGAGGTTCTGTTCCGAAACGTAGGCGACGTATTCGGTTTCGGCGTTTTCCGCGAACAGGTGGTAGAAGGGCTGGTCCTTCGAGGGGCGGATCTCCGCCGGTATGGCGTCCCACCATTCGTCCGTGTTTGCGAACTCCGGATCAACGTCGAAGACCACGCCGCGGAACGGGTAGATCCGATGGCGGACCACATCTCCGATACCGTATTTGGCTGTTCTTACTTTCATGTATGGCCTTCCTTTCACTGTATATCTGGGAAGGAATGCGGAAAACTCAAGGTTTCACGCCCTGGGGCCGCGAGCCCCGCCTACACTTCTGCGCGACATGCTCTAGCAAAAAGCCCGGCCTTGGGGCCGGGCTTCTCGGGTTTCGGCTTCCGCACTGATGGGCGGAAGCGCTCGGCATCAGGCCGAGTAGTACATGTCGAACTCGACCGGGTGCGGGGTCATTTCGAAGCGCATGACTTCCGCCATCTTGAGTTCGATGTAGGCGTCGATCTGGTCGTCGTCGAAGACGCCGCCGGCGGTCAGGAACTTGCGGTCCTTGTCCAGGCTTTCCAGGGCTTCGCGCAGCGAGCCGCAGACGGTCGGGATCTTCTTGAGCTCCTTCGGCGGCAGGTCGTACAGGTCCTTGTCCATGGCCTTGCCCGGATGGATCTTGTTCTTGATGCCGTCGAGGCCGGCCATCAGCATGGCGGCGAAGCCGAGGTAGGGGTTCGCCAGCGGGTCGGGGAAGCGGACTTCGACGCGCTTGGACTTCGGACCGGTGCCGAACGGAATGCGGCACGAGGCCGAACGGTTGCGGGCCGAGTAGGCGAGCAGAACCGGAGCTTCATAGCCCGGGACGAGACGCTTGTAGGAGTTCGTCGTCGGGTTGGTGAAGGCGTTGATCGCCTTGGCATGCTTGATGATGCCGCCGATGTAGTAGAGGCACGATTCGGACAGGCCGGCATATTCGTCACCGGCGAAGGTCGGCTTGCCGTCCTTCCAGATCGACTGGTGCACGTGCATGCCCGAACCGTTGTCGCCGAAGATCGGCTTCGGCATGAAGGTTGCCGTCTTGCCGTAGGCGTTGGCGACCTGGTGGACGACGTACTTGTAGATCTGGATCTTGTCGGCGTTGCGCACCAGCGTGTCGAACTTGACGCCAAGCTCGTGCTGGGCGGCAGCCACTTCGTGGTGCTGCTTCTCGACGACGACGCCCATTTCGGCCAGAACCGTCAGCATCTCGGAGCGCATGTCCTGGCAGCTGTCGACCGGCGGGACCGGGAAGTAGCCGCCCTTGACGCGCGGACGGTGGCCGAGGTTGCCGGTGTCGTAGTCGGTGTCGTCGTTGGACGGCAGTTCGGAACTGTCGAGCTTGAAGCCGGTGTTGTACGGGTCGGCCTTGTACTTGACGTCGTCGAAGACGAAGAATTCCGGTTCCGGGCCGACGAAGACGGTGTCGCCGATGCCCGACGACTTCAGGTAGGCTTCGGCCTTCTTGGCGATGCCGCGCGGGTCGCGGTTATAGGCTTCGCCGGAGATCGGGTCCAGGATGTCGCAGAAGACGACCATGGTGGACTGGGCGAAGAAGGGGTCCATGTGGACGGTCGCCGGATCGGGCATCAGCACCATGTCCGACTCGTTGATGGCCTTCCAGCCGGCGATCGAGGAACCGTCGAACATGACGCCGTCGGCGAACATGTCTTCGTCGACGCAGGAAACGTCCATCGTCACGTGCTGCAGCTTGCCCTTCGGATCGGTGAAGCGCAGGTCCACGAACTTGACGTCGTTCTCCTTGATTTGCTTCAGAATGTCTTTGGCAGTCGTCATGTTTTGAAAGTCCCTATGTAGTGGAGGGGTGGAAAGCCCGTGCCGGACGGCCAGGCGGGATTAGATCGCGTCGACGCCGGTCTCGCCGGTGCGGATGCGGATGACTTCTTCGATATTGGAAACGAAGATCTTGCCGTCGCCGATGCGGCCGGTCTGGGCGGCGTTGCGGATCGCCTCGATGACGGCCTCCGCGTTCTCGTCCGCGAGCACGACCTCGACCTTGACCTTCGGCAGGAAGTCGACGACGTATTCGGCACCGCGATACAGTTCCGTATGGCCCTTCTGGCGCCCGAAGCCCTTCGCTTCCGTGACTGTGATGCCCTGCAGACCGACTTCCTGAAGCGCTTCCTTCACTTCGTCGAGTTTGAACGGCTTTATGATCGCTTCGATCTTTTTCATGAGAAAATGTCTCTCCGCTTCTCCCATTTGCGCAGGAATTCGCTTCCCGCCGCCTTCATCAATGCATTTTGCATGCCAACCATTGCATTTCTCGTGCCAGTTTCGCTCGTTCGGGACGATTTGCCCTCTCTTTCGGTGACGTGTCCGTGAAAGGTCCGGCGGTTGCCGGGCTGCGCGATCCCGATCTGCCTAAAAATTATGTCGCAGGCACCAATCGGGACGCACGATTCCGGCAATCGGCCGCGGATTTTCAGAAGAGCACGGAATTTAAGCATGAAAGACGTGCATATGCATAAATAAGGTGCATTTCTGCCGGGAAAAATTGCCGTTGGCAGGATCCGGCGTTGGAGGCATTGTGAGGCATGCACAGCGAACTGGAGACAATCGTCGTCACGCCTGAGGAAATGGCCGGCATCGACCGCGCCGCCATCGCTTCCGGCATCGACGGCTACGGACTGATGGAGAAGGCCGGGCAGGCGGTCGCCGCCGCAGCACTTCGGCTTTTTCCCGGTGGCCGGCGCTTCGTCGTGCTTGCCGGTCCGGGCAACAATGGCGGCGACGGCTACGTGGCCGGGCGCGCGCTGTCCGATGCCGGTTGCCCGGTCGAGCTCTACGGGATCGGCGCGCCGGCCGCGGGCAGTGACGCCGACCGTGCCCGGCAACGCTATGCCGGCCCGACGCTGGCGCTTGGCGACTACGCGCCATCCTCCGGGGACGTCGTGATCGACGCGCTGTTCGGGGCGGGGCTGTCGCGCGATCTGGACGCAGCGGTCTGCGCACTGATCGGCCGGGTCAACAGCCTTGCCGTACCCGTCGTCGCGGTCGACCTGCCGAGCGGTGTCGACGGCCGCACGGGCCAGGTCCGCGGCGCGGCGTTCCAGGCACGGCACACGGTGACCTTCATGTGCCGCAAGCCGGGGCACCTGCTGATGCCGGGGCGGGCGCTCTGCGGCGATGTCGAGGTGTACGACATCGGCATTCCGGGGCGGATCGTCTCGGCTGCTTCGCATCACCTGCGGGTGAACGGGACGGCGATCTGGCGCATGAGCCTGCCGCTGGCGGATCCGTCTGCACACAAATATGGCCACGGCCATCTGGCGGTCTTCTCCGGCGGGCGGCTTTCGACCGGCGCCGCCCGGCTGTCGGCCGCAGCGGGATTGCACGCCGGGGCGGGGCTGGCAACGCTGCTGTCGCCCGGGTCGGCGGCGGCCGTCAATGCGGCGCAGCTTTCGGCCGTCATGCTGCGGCAGGTCGACGACGTCGCCGGCCTCGAGGCGCTGATTACCGATCCGCGCCTTTCGGCCTTCGTGCTGGGTCCGGCCTTCGGCGATCTCGAAAGGGCGCGCGCCTATGTGGCCGCGCTGCGCGGCCGTCCGCTGGTGCTGGATGCCGATGGCATCACCGCCTTCCGCGACCGACCGGAAGCGCTTTTCGAGATCCATGCCGATGGCGAGGGTCCTCTCGTGCTGACTCCGCATGACGGCGAGTTCGCAAGGCTCTTTCCCGATCTTGCCGCCGATGCCGGCCTGTCCAAGGTGGAGCGCGCCCGCAAGGCCGCCGCACGTAGTGGCGCAGCGGTCGTGCTGAAGGGAGCCGACACCGTGATCGCCGCGCCGGACGGACGGGCGCTGATCAACACCAACGCGCCGCCATGGCTCGCCACCGCCGGGTCGGGCGACGTGCTGGCCGGCATCATCGGGGCTCATCTGGCGCAGGGCATGCCGGCCTTCGAGGCGGCGGCGGCCGGCGTCTGGCGTCATGGCGAGGCGGGCTGCCGCGCCGGCCCCGGCGCAACCGCCGAGAATCTCGTCACCGTGCTGAAGGGCTCCGATCAAACCAGATGACATTGACGGCCGGCCGTGAGCCGGTTGTACCCGGGACATCGCTCAGTGGCATGCTTCTCGCCGGATGCATATCCGTGCAGGTTGGTATAAAGCTCCGTGGATTGAAGTGCAGAGAGAAGACGTATCCATGGGCCTGATCGATATCGCCCTGCTGGTGCTGGTGGCGGCGCTGTGGGGGTTCAACTTCGTCGTCATCAAGATCGGTATCGCCAATTTCCCGCCGATCCTGTTCTCGGCGCTGCGGTTTCTGTTCGCCGCCCTGCCGCTCGTCTTCTTCCTGCCGCGCCCGGCCGTGCCGTGGCGGCTGATCCTCGGCATGGGGCTGGTGCTGGGCGTGGTGAAGTTCAGCCTGCTGTTCATTGCGATGGATGTCGGGCTGTCGGCGGGGCTGGCCTCGCTGCTCTTGCAGGCGCAGGCCTTCTTCACCGTCATCCTCGCCGCGATCGTGTTCGGCGACCGGCCGCGGCCGGTGCAGGTCACAGGCATCCTCGCCGCCCTCGCCGGGATGACGGTGATCGCCTCGACGGTCGACGGCGGCTTCACCTATGCCGGGCTGGCGCTGGCGCTCGGCGCCGCGCTCGCCTGGGCGGTATCCAACATGATGATGAAGAAGGTCGGCAGCGTCGACATGCTGGCGCTGATGGTATGGGTCAGCCTCGTGCCGCCGATCCCGCTGATGCTCATATCGCTTGCCACAGAGGGGCTGGACCGCGACCTCGCGGCGCTGGCGGCGCTCTCGTGGGAAGGGCTCGGCGCCGTCGCCTACATCGCCTACGTCGCGACGATCTTCGGTTTCGGGGTCTGGGGCTACATGATCCGCAAGCACGGGCTGTCCTCGGTGGCGCCGTTCTCACTGCTGGTGCCGGTGTTCGGGATGAGTTCCTCGGCGCTGGTCTTCGGCGAGAGCTTCGGGCCGGTCCGCCTCGGCGGCGCAGCCCTCGTCGTCTGCGGCCTGGTGTTCACCGCGCTCGGGCCGCGCCTGCTCGACAGGATGCGCCGCCCGGCATCGGCCTCGTAGGACAGGGCCGTTCTCTATCCAAACGCTGGATCCGGCCGCGTGGGCACGCAAGAAGGCGTCGCACCGCAGGGCTGGCGGCGCCAGAGGCTTCCGCCGGCCGGATCTGCGCCAACCCGGCCGAACCCGCCGTCAACCCATGGGCTGCGTGCGCTTCTGCAGTTCGCGCGCGCCGTTCGGTGCATTGACCTTGCCGGAGGTGATGAAGAAGGCGAACACGTCGCGCGGCTGGCGCGCCGGCACGTTGCCGGGATCGACGAGGGGAAGGTCGCCCGGCTGCCCGCCGGCGGCCCATTCACCCAGGCGCCCGGCCCATTCGCCAAGTGCCGTGGCGGGGTAGCACGTGGCGATGTCGTCGGAGCCGCGCTGCAGCCGCGCATAGACGAAGTCCGCGGTGACGTCGGCGAATTCCGGATAGTCGTCGTGATGGGCATAGACGATCGCCGCCTTGTGCTTTCGGGCGAGGGCGACGAATTCCGGCACCATGAAGCTCGGGTTGCGAACCTCGAGCGCATGGCGAAGGGGCAGGCCGTCCTGCTTTTCCGGCAGCAATTCGAGAAAGGCCTCGAAATCGTCCGGTTCGAACTTCTTCGTGGGCGCGAACTGCCAGAGGATCGGGCCGAGATGCGGGCCGAGCTCGGTCAGGCCCTGCGTCAGGAAGCGTTCGATCGACTCGCCGGCTTCCGCCAGCACCTTGCGGTTCGTCGTAAAGCGGCTGGCCTTCAGGGAAAAGACGAAATCGTCCGGCACCTCCGAGGCCCACTTGGCGAAGGTCTCGGGCTTCTGCGAACCGTAATAGGTGCCGTTGACCTCGATCGCCGTGAGTTCGCGGCTGGCGAACTCCAGTTGCCGCTTCTTGGCGAGCTTCTCCGGATAGAACGTCCCCTCCCAGGGCTCGAACGTCCAGCCGCCTATGCCAGTGCGGATGGTGCCGGTCTTGGACATGGCGTATCTCCCGAGGAACGTTGGTGGAACGGATTGGACCGGCTGGTCAGGCCGGCATGAGGAAGGATAGGTCATGGGCATGCACGGCGATGGCCACGCGGCGCATGAAGAAGAGATCGTGTTGCCCGATCAGGATCATTGCTCCTACTCCGCCGCCGCCTTCTTCATCGGGCGCCGTTCCAGGAGTTCGTGCAGGAACCGGCCGGTATAGGAGCGCTCGACCTTGACGACATCTTCCGGCGTGCCCGTGGCGATGACCTCGCCGCCGCCGTCGCCGCCTTCGGGGCCGAAGTCGATGACCCAGTCGGCGGTCTTGATGACCTCGAGATTGTGCTCGATCACGACAACCGAATTGCCCTGGTTGACCAGTTCGTGCAGCACTTCCAGGAGTTTTGCGACGTCGTGGAAGTGCAGCCCCGTCGTCGGTTCGTCGAGGATATAGAGCGTGCGTCCGGTGGAGCGCTTCGACAGTTCCTTGGCGAGCTTGACACGCTGCGCCTCGCCGCCCGACAGCGTGTTCGCCTGCTGGCCGACCTTGATGTAGCCGAGGCCGACCTCGTTCAGCGTCTTCAGCTTGTCGCGCACGGCGGGGACGGCGGCGAAGAACTCCACGCCTTCCTCCACCGTCATGTCGAGCACGTCGGCAATCGACTTGCCCTTGAAGGTGACGTCGAGGGTCTCGCGGTTGTAGCGCTTGCCGTGGCAGACGTCGCAGGTGACGTAGACGTCGGGAAGGAAGTGCATCTCGATCTTGATGACGCCGTCGCCCTGGCAGGCCTCGCAGCGACCGCCCTTGACGTTGAAGGAGAAGCGGCCCGGCTGGTAGCCGCGCGCCTTCGCCTCCGGCAGTCCCGCGAACCAGTCGCGGATCGGCGTGAAGGCGCCGGTGTAGGTGGCCGGGTTGGAGCGCGGCGTGCGGCCGATCGGCGACTGGTCGATGTCGATCACCTTGTCGATGAACTCGAAGCCGTCGATGCGATCGTGCTCGGCCGGGATCTCGCGCGCGCCCATGATGCGGCGCGCGGCGGACTTGTAGAGCGTCTCGATCAGGAAGGTCGACTTGCCGCCGCCGGAGACGCCGGTCACCGCGGTGAAGACCCCGAGCGGGATCGAGGCGGTGACGTTCTTCAGGTTGTTGGCGCGGGCGCCGACGACCGTGATCTCCTTCTTTTTCTTCGGCTTGCGGCGCTCGGCGGGGACGGCGACGGCAAGCTCGCCGGAAAGGTATCTGCCGGTGAGCGACTTCGGGTTCGCCATGACCTCCGCGGGCGAGCCTTGCGCGATCACCTCGCCGCCATGGATGCCGGCGGCCGGGCCGATGTCGACGACGTAGTCGGCCGTCAGGATCGCGTCCTCGTCATGCTCGACGACGATCACCGTGTTGCCGATGTCGCGCAGGTGGCGCAGCGTGTCGAGCAGGCGGGCATTGTCGCGCTGGTGCAGGCCGATCGAGGGCTCGTCCAGCACATAGAGCACGCCGGTCAGGCCCGAGCCGATCTGCGAGGCGAGCCGGATGCGCTGGCTCTCACCGCCGGACAGCGTGCCGGAATTGCGCGACAGGCTCAGATATTCGAGGCCGACGTCGTTGAGGAAGCGCAGGCGCTCGCGGATCTCCTTGAAGATCCGCACCGCGATCTCGTTCTGCTTGGCGTTCATGTGGGCGGGCAGGGCGTCGAACCAGTCGCGCGCGACGCGGATCGACATGTTCGTCACCTCGCCGATGTGCAGGCCATGGATCTTCACCGCCAGCGCCTCGGGCTTCAGGCGGAAGCCGTTGCAGGCCGGGCAGGGGGCGGCGGACATGAAGCGCTCGATGTCCTCGCGCGCCCAGGCCGAGTCCGTCTCCTTCCAGCGGCGTTCGAGGTTCGGCACGATGCCCTCGAAGGTCTTGGTGGTCTTGTAGGAGCGGGCGCCGTCCTGGTAGTGGAACTCGATCTTCTCGCCGGTGCCGTAGAGGATCGCCTTCTGGCCCGCTTCCGGCAGGTCCGACCAGCGGTTGGAGAGCTTGAAGCCGTAGGCCGTGCCCAGCGCTTCCAGCGTCTGGTTGTAATAGGGTGACGACGACTTGGCCCAGGGCGCAATGGCACCGTCGCGCAGGGTCCGCTGCGGCTCGGGCACGATCAGGTCGGGGTCGATCTTCTGCTGGCTGCCGAGGCCGTCGCAGGTCGGGCAGGCGCCGAAGGGATTGTTGAAGGAGAACAGCCGCGGCTCGATCTCCGGAATAGTGAAGCCGGAGACGGGGCAGGCGAACTTCTCCGAGAACATCACCCGCTCGTGCGTCTCGTTCAGCGACTTGTTGGCCGAGCCGCCGGCGGCCGTGTCCTCGGGCGGCAGCGGCCTGTCGGCGAATTCGGCGATCGCCAGCCCGTCGGCGAGCTTGAGGCACGTCTCGAGGCTGTCGGCCAGCCGGGCGGCGAGATCGGGGCGCACGACGACACGGTCGACCACCACGTCGATGTCGTGCTTGTATTTCTTGTCCAGGGCCGGCACGTCGGCGATCTCGTAGAATTGGCCGTCCACCTTGACGCGCTGGAAGCCCTTCTTCATCAGTTCGGCGAGTTCCTTCTTGTACTCGCCCTTCCGGCCGCGCACGATCGGCGCCAGGATATAGAGGCGCGTGCCTTCGCCGAAATCGATGACGCGATCGACCATCTGGCTGACCGTCTGGCTCTCGATCGGCAGGCCGGTCGCCGGCGAGTAGGGGACGCCGACGCGGGCGAACAGCAGGCGCATGTAGTCGTAAATCTCGGTCACGGTGCCGACCGTCGAGCGCGGGTTCTTCGAGGTGGTCTTCTGCTCGATCGAGATCGCCGGCGAGAGCCCGTCGATCTGGTCGACGTCGGGCTTCTGCATCATCTCCAGGAACTGGCGCGCATAGGCCGACAGGCTCTCCACGTAGCGTCGCTGGCCCTCGGCATAGATGGTGTCGAAGGCGAGCGACGACTTGCCGGAGCCGGACAGGCCGGTCATGACGATCAGCTTGTTGCGCGGCAGGTCGAGGTCGATGCCCTTGAGGTTATGCTCGCGCGCGCCGCGGATGGAAATGGTCTTCAGTTCGCTCATGTGTCCAGCGCCAGTCGTCGGGTCTCGGAATGAAAGTGGCTTTTACGTCAGCGCACCCTATGTAGGGACTGGAGCGTGGCTGTCCATGTGCGTTGCGACGAAACCCTGCCTCTTTCCGATTCGGTTGACAAGATGTTTGCGACTAACTAGAACAAAAAAAGAACAAAATATATCGAAATCGGTTCGCGGCAATCTGATCTGTGGATTACCCCGGCCGCGGGGCGGCGCACGGCGGCTTCGACGTTTAAGATGCGCGGATCGAAATTTCAGGCAGCCGGGCCAAGCGCCCGGCGCGGCAACAGGGACGAAAGCGGATGGCAGGCAGCGTCAACAAGGTAATCCTGATCGGGAACGTCGGCGCGGATCCGGAGATCCGCCGCACCCAGGACGGCCGTCCGATCGCAAACCTGCGCATCGCGACGTCGGAAAGCTGGCGCGACCGCAATTCCGGCGAGCGCCGGGAGAAGACCGAATGGCACACGGTCGTCGTCTTCAACGAGGGCCTGTGCAAGGTCGTCGAGCAATATGTGAAGAAGGGCGCAAAGCTCTACATCGAGGGCGCTCTGCAGACGCGCAAGTGGCAGGACCAGAACGGCAACGACCGCTATTCGACCGAGGTCGTGCTGCAGGGCTTCAACTCGACGCTGACCATGCTCGACGGACGCGGCGAGGGCGGCGGCGACCGTCGCGGCGGCTCCGACTTCGGCGGCGGCGGTGGCAACGCGCCGAGCTACGACGATTACGGCTCCCAGCCGTCTTCCGGTTCGTCGTCGAACCGCGGTGGCTCCCAGTCGTTCTCGCGCGACATGGACGACGACATTCCGTTCTGAGATTCGTCAGCGTAACGCAGATGAACGACGTGGCTTGAGGCAAGGCGGGGGCGAACCCCGCCTTTGACATTTCGGCGGAGGCGACCGCGATCTCGTCGGACGCGACCGACTGGCGAACAGGCGCACCGCCGGATCAGGCCGCGGACGTGGCGGATTCCCGCATCGACGGGAACCCGCGATTTCCGGCCAGCGGATGAACCTCAGCTCATGAGATCCGGGTTCACGTGGCCGGGGCCCGCCGCCATCTGAGCGACGATCTTCGCCAGCGCGTCGTGCGCGGCATCGGCAACATCCGCCGACAGATGGAATTCGGCAGGGCGGTGCGTGAGCCTGGAGGCGTCAGCATCACGAAGTCCGAGGTTCGCCACCATTCCCTCGAGCAGATGGACGATGTCGTCGGTGTTTCCGACGGCAGGCTCCGTCGAGGCATGAAAATGCAACTGATCGGCGTCGGAGGCGGGATGGTCGCCATTCCTGATCGCCGGGGCCTTTGCGTCGTCGCCGGCCGTAGCCTGGTCGTCCGGTGCGGCCTTCGCACTCAGCGCTCCCGATTTCATGACCGGGTCGACAAGGTCCTTCTTCACGTTTTTCGTGCCGATGGTCACCTTCTGCGTGGAGGTGGCGATGCTGGTGCCGGAAAAGGTGACGGTATAGGTGCCGGGCTTCAGCGCGAGGTCGTAGCCGCCGGCGGCGGATGTCGTGGTCTTGAAGAGCTGGCCCGCTGAATTCTTGGCCGTGACCGCAATGCTGCCCAGACCCTCGCCGACATCGTAGATGCGATCGCCGTCGCGATCGTCGAAAGCAACCCCGGTCAGGAAGAGGTCCGAGCCGGTCTTTGCGAAATCCTGCGTGACGAAGGCGCTGCTGCGGCCGCGATAGTCGCCGACCTCGACGCCGAGGCCCACCTCGCGGAAGTTCGGATTGAGAAGGTTGGCGCGGTGGCCCGCCGAGTTCATCAGGTTGGTGTGCAGAAGCTTGACTTCATCCTGATAGTCGGACGGGGCACGGGTCGTCGCCCAGGCGATGTTCTCGCCGGTGGCCCAGGATCCCTGCAGGACATAGCCCGCCTCCTTCATGCGTTGCGTCGAACTGGTGCCCCCGGAGCCGGTATGCGAGAAGACGTCGGCAGCGAGCATCCACTTGCTGTGCCCTTGGGCGGCCTCGCTGAGATCGTTGTCGAAGGCCAGGGGCTGTGCACCCGTCTTTGCCCGCTCCGCATTGATCAGTTCCAGCATATATTGTTCATTCGCACTGTGCTTCGGCATTCGGCATATCTCCCCGAAAGTCATTCATCGTCATTCGTATGCCCCGCCCGACCGCTCCATAGGAACGAACTGTGTCCAAGGTGCGGAGCAAGATTGACCAACTTGGGGATTCGCACAGGTATCTCCGGATATCCCATAGCGATCTATCTAAGGTGGCGGAATCATTTCAATGATGCTTAGTGATTGCTGCCGCCTTTGCACGATAAACTTGTAAAGAAGGACGGCGACAGTCCGCCGGATACAAGGAGGCGAGTGGAGACGGAACGAAGGGACGATGCACAGACCGGCCACGGCCAGCGGCGCATGGGGGACTGCTCGATCTCCTTTGCGAGGACTCTGGACTGCGGATCCTATGCGTGCCGTACGGCAGCCGGCCCAGACCTTTCGCGATCGGACAAATCGGGGAGGGGATGTTGGAGATAATGTATATATTTTAAAGCTTTATGAGCCTCGCCAGATACGTCTGGACTCAGGTCGATTGTTATGATTCACAGATTCCGCTCGGCGCGCCAGTGAAATCTGGACTCCGTGCCGCATACCTTCGGACTCGAAGGTCCGATCACCTCATACGTCTGGACTCCTTTGCGGCCGATAGAACTATCGGTTATCGTCAACCGATCGTCGTAGAGGAAATGGAATGGATCAGGACACTTTCCGTGAACGCTTGGATGCGGTGGAGGCTTGGTTTCTGTCTCACTTGAAACCGATCCTCTATGCCCTCTTCGTTGTGGTCATAGTGCTCTCCTGCATGTCGATCCATTCAGCATTCATGAATTACATGCGTGATATCGGCCTCACCGGCTGACGACACCTTCTGGTCGTCTAGGCTGAATAAATGCGTCGAGCCGCTGTGTTCCGTAACGCCACCGAACACACCTCCAAGTACCCCCGGGATATTAGGTAAAGTCGCCAAGACGAAGCTGAGAATATCTTCCGGTTCGTCTACGAATCGCCGGGTCTCACGCGACCTCTATGACCGACGATCTCTCCTGCGAGCAATCCTGCCGCTTATCCAAGGAGGGCCATATGCGCCATCGTGACAACACGCCTACCCTGTCTACCGTCGATCTGGTGATCGTTCTTTCGAGTTTTGCGACGCTTACCGACTTCTGCCTCAGGTGGATCGTCGGGTAACTACACGTCCCCTCAACCCCTATCGATTCCACCGGCGAATTCCTCGAAAGCCCTAAAAACAAGGGTTTTCGAGGCTGCGCTGAATCTTGCAGATCAGTTTGGCATGCTTGGTATGACCTCTGTGCGGAGTACGGAGGCGTAAACCTGTTGCGTCGTTTCTCCAATGAGAATGGGTTCGAACGGCGCAAACTCAAACAGATAAAGGAACAGAAATGACATTAAAAACTCACATCGCCGACCTTCTAGGAAAGATCGCGCCACGACCGATGCCTTCGAGCGAAACGTCGGCGGGGTCAATGGGGAGGTCGGGTGGGGCAGCATCCTTCCAGAGAGTGGAAGCTCGACCCGAGGGCTGGACAGGCAAGCCGTTCCGTTGGCGCGCTCATGACCTGAAGTTTGCTTTCCACCTTGATGACGGCACCCCTGTGCTTTGGCAAGACTGCATCAAACCACAGGCATACAGAGGAGGATTTAGGGACAACTTTCAAACTCGAGTCCTCGTGCATCCATCAGATGCCATAGGGTGGTTGATACTCGAAACCCTTACGACGGAGTACGGAGGAATCCATGGCGATCAAGTCGGGGAGTATCGTTTGCGCCGCGCTACACCGGAAGAATGTCGACCTTATTTCCATGCGGATGATACCAGCTTAGAATACCGCCGGATCGAAAGCATTCGGGAGCGCCTAAAGAGACACTTCGATAAAACTGGACGAATGAAAGACGCAATGCTCGAAACACTCGCCCGCGAACAGTGGGCCGGACGCATCATCAATGATGCTCGTCGGTCTACCTGATTTCATCGACATGAGACACAGACAAGGCGTTGGAGCGGGTGAAGGTCCAACGCCTTGTGATCTGTCTGGGAACGTAGCTCTTCATGCGACAGTTCGCGATGGAATGAACACGCGTTGACAACTCCCGAAACCCAAGCAACCATTATCGTTATCTTATATTGCCCGTAATGGATGAGGTCGATTTTTGGTGAAACGGCGCGCAAGTAAGTTGGAGGTGCCGCCCCTATGCATCTACTGCTCGGAAAGTAACCCTGAATTTTTCCAAGGGGTTGAACACGTTGTTCCGCAGGCTTTCGGGAAATTTTCTGACCAAACACCAACTCTCGTTGGTGCTGTCTGCGACGATTGCAACAAGCATTTCGCAAATAATGGAGACCTGCTGCTCGGACGCGGCTCAATCCATGGGGTTCGACGGTTGCGTTATGGTCAAACCACTACGAGAAAGTATCCAGATCGACGCCTCCACACTGTCTTTCCAGATGATCCCGCGCTCGGGCCACTGAGGGGAGCTCTTGCCTCGCTCAGGATGATTGACCGCGTCATTGAGCCGCCTGCATTACAGCTGAGGATTCTCAACCTTCAAACTGGGCGCACGGAGTTTTACCTCCGCCATGATTTGGATAAATTGCACTACGATCCAACGATATACGGCGTTCCAGCGGGCGATGAGCCAGCAACGATGCAGGTTCGGATCGATTTTGCGAACTCACGGGAAGAACTTGAGGACTTTACAGAGTTGGTACGCTTACGCGGTGTGCCGTATAGGTCGGGGCCAATCGAGAGTTATAAGGTCGGCCCTGCGCCCTATGTCGACGTAGAACATGAAGAAACTATCGACGACGCCTACCTTCAGGCACTCGCCAAAATCTTGGTGAACTTCGCTGCCAAGTACCTATCTGTTCAAGAGGTATTGCAACAGCGCTGGTCGGCAGCACGTGACTTCGTTAGATGGGGAAAGGGGGAATTGAGTTTTCGACTTGTAGAATCTCGGGAATGCAACATTCCAGGCAGGGAGCCTCGTTGGCCTGGCATCATCATTTCGCTTTGGAATGACCCCAAGGGAGTGATTGGGTCCATCAAGTTCTACGATGGTGCCCAGTATGACCTTCTCCTGATCGTCGGCCAGAGCTTGCGTGATGACCAGTTGATAACCTACGAGTTTATTGATGGACGCCTCCCTATTAACCTTGCCGAGTAGTGTCTAGCTCAATTCTGATTCGCCTAAACCCCGTCGATGAAGATGAGATCAGTTGTGCTGATTGTCTCCCTTTCAGGACGTCTAGCAGCACATCCCCCTGTTTCTGACCCATCCGTTTGGCGTAGGAAAACAGCGTGATACCCTCGGCGTCCCCACCTTCCTGCGCCATTGCCAACACGCGCTCTACCAAGGCTGTCACGTCGCTCCGCAGATAGCGGACGGCAGGCGATCCAGGAATGAGATGCTGTAACGGGGCCTGCGCCGTGCACGACCAGCCCGAGCATCTTGCAATTGCTCATGGCAAGCTGTCGCTGTTCCCGTATCAGTCTCAATCGGAGGAATACGGGATGAAGCTGTT
>NZ_JAJNCZ010000020.1 GCF_021026345.1 Rhizobium sp. GN54
AAGCATCCAAATAAAAAGCCTCCGATGAAACCGGAGGCTGTTGTAACCCCATCGCAGATGGGGGTCCCGTTTGGACGCCGATCACCCCATGTGCGGGGTCCTTATTCCATGCCGAAACACACCAGCCTTCGAATGGTGGGCAGAAGCTCTGCATCCTCGGCCTTGTGATAGGTCCCGCGCGGCTTTGATCTGCCTTTAAGGCGCTCGACGAGGTTGGAACGGGAAACGCCCAGCGTGTCGGCGACGGTCTTCATCGGGAACCGTCCTTCGGCAACAAGATCGGCCGCGATATCCGTTTTTTTGAGTCTGCTTTGGATAATGCTTCGCGGAGGATTTCCACCTCCATCGTCTTGCGACCGAGCATGCGCTCCAGCTCGCGGACGCGATCCTCCAGCTTCTTCACTTCCGAATTGCCAACAACCGGCTCGTCAGAACCCACGGCTGCAGCACCTCCCTCGCTTAAGAGCCTGCGCCACCGGTAAAGCAGATTGGGCGCAACGCCATGGCGGCGGGCGGTAGAAGATACCGTCTCGCCTGGTTCGAAACTCTGCTCGATGATTGTCAGCTTCTGCTCGGTTGTCAGAGGTGGTCCCGCCTGGTGAGACAGCTTGGCGGCTTGGCTAAGGTGGATCGGGTTCGTTTTTACGCCGCCAACTGCTCCGTCATTTCCACCATAGCATGGACTTCATCGGGCGTCCTGCCGCCGAAGGACGAATGCGGGCGTCGCTGATTGTAATAATCGATCCAGGCACCGATGCCACTACGCGCGTCGCTGCCGGTCTCGAAGGCGTTGAGGAAGACGCACTCGTATTTGAGGCTGCGCCACAGCCGCTCGATGAAGACGTTGTCCATCCAGCGGCCGCGCCCGTCCATGGAGATGCGGATGCCGGCATCCTTCAGTGTCGTCGTGAAGGCGAAGCTGGTGAACTGGCTGCCCTGATCGGTGTTGAAGATGTCGGGCTTGCCGTGGCGGGCGATCGCCTCCTCGAGAGCGGCGACGCAGAAGTCGGCATCCATCGTGTTTGACAGCCGCCAGGCTAGCACCTTGCGGCTGAACCAGTCCATGACGGCGACGAGGTAGAGGAAGCCGCGCCGCATGGGAATGTAGGTCACGTCGGCACACCAGACCTGGTCCGGCCGCTCGATCGCCAGATGCCGCAGCAGGTAGGGATAGATGCGGTGCTGCGGATGCGGCTCACTGGTCTTCGGCGCCTGGTAGATCGGCGTCAGACCGATCTTGCGCATCAGGCTGCGGACCCGTTTGCGGCCGACGTTCCAGCCCTGGCGTCGCAGATGCCGCGCCATCTGTCGCGAGCCATACCACGGCATTTCCATGAAGACCTCGTCGATGATGCGCATAAGTCCGAGGTTCTCGGGGCTCTCGCCGGCGGGCTGGCGATAGAACGAGGCCCGTGAGATCGAGACCAGTTCGCATTGGCGGCGGATCGAGAGCCGTTTGTGATCGGGATTGATCATCATTCTCCTCCGATCCAGGCTCAGCGATCGAAGCCTTTGGCCAAAAAATCCCGCTCGACGACGAGTTGGCCGATCTTGGCGTGCAGCTTCGTCACCTCGGCTTCCCGGCCGACCTGCGCATCCGCTGCCTTGTCGTCGAAAGCCTTGGCCAGATTTTCAATCGCCTGCCGTTTCCATTTTGTGATCTGGTTGGGGTGAAGCTGGTGCTTCGTTGCCAATTCCGAAATCGTCCGCTCGCCGCGGATCGCCTCAAGTGCGACCTTGGCCTTGAACTCGGCCGTAAATCGTCTGCGTGTCTTCATGCTGGATCGTCCTTTTCATCGTCGATCCACCTTATGCCCCTGTCTCACCAGGCGGGACCACCTCTGTCCACCGCCTGCGGCGGACATCACCCGTCAGCAATTCAATGTGTCGGTACTCGTTAGACATAAGCCTATACCCAAGCCTGTGCTTGAGCCTTTCTGCTTATGCCGACTGTCCGGTCGAAACGGGGGGCAGTTCACAAGGCCGCATGGCGCTTTCAATGGAAAGGCACCTTACGAAATCCTCCGCGAACGCCTATAATCCAAACAAGGATGTCTCATCGCCCTTCAGAAGATTACACTTCGGCGATGGCAGTACCATCGGTACGTCGCCGGAGACGGAATTGGACTAGCGATGGTTGCCTTGCGAGTAGGCTTAGCCTCGAAGCTGTCTATCTGTGGGTGACACCGGGTCGTCCGGCGGGCGAGCGATCTTGGTCTTGATCGCAGACCTGCCGGGATCCGGTGATCGCCCAATGGCCGTAGACCGTGTGGTTGGCTAGTGAGGTTCCAAAGGCCGGTTGTATCTTGAATTAGTCCTTTAGTTAGAATAATTCTAAACTGAACATTTTTCTGCGTTTTCCTTCCATCACGGAATGAGGTTGCGTCGACGCAGCATCATCCCGCTGCACACACAATCACTGCTCGGAGCACCATTCATGCGCGCCCTTCACAAGGAAAATCATCTCATCGAACGGATAGGCTGGCTTCGGGCGGCTGTACTGGGTGCCAATGACGGGTTGATCTCGACGTCGAGCCTGATCGTCGGTGTCGCCGCGGCGACCAACGCCTCGCATGAGATCCTTGTTGCCGGTGTTGCCGGTCTGGTGGCCGGGGCGATGTCGATGGCGGCGGGCGAATATGTGTCGGTCAGTTCGCAGGCCGATACCGAGGAAGCCGACATGGCGCGGGAACGGCACGAGCTGGCGACGCAGCCGGAGGCCGAGTTGGCCGAACTCGCGGCAATCTACGAGCAGCGCGGCGTGGCCCCAGAGCTGGCCCGGCAGGTCGCCGAACAGATGATGGCGAAGGATGCCTTCGAAGCCCATGCGCGGGATGAACTCGGATTGGCGAGCCATGTGATGGCAAGACCGGTTCAAGCTGCGCTGACCTCGGCGGTCACGTTTGCGGCGGGTGCGGCTTTGCCGTTGATCGTCGCCCTGCTTGCGCCGGCCGGAACGGCTGCATGGACCGTGTCCCTTGCTTGCCTCATCGGTCTTGCCATCCTCGGCGCAATCGGGGCACGGGCGGGCGGCGCCAGCATCTGGAAACCGACTATCCGGGTGGTGTTCTGGGGCGCTGTCGCGATGGCCTCGACCGCATTGATCGGCTCCGTGATCGGCCGGGCGGTGTGACGATGAAACGTCTGTCGCTCGATTTCCAGACCGTCATGTCGGCAATTGCGGTCCTCGGGATGATGCTGGCCGTCGCCGGGACCTGGCCGCCGGCGGAAGGCCTTTCCATTCTAAGATCTCCCGGTCTGGCGATGGTCTATTTGGCCGGAGGGCTTCCCGCCACCTGGAGCGCCCTGACGGCGTTGTGGCGCGATCATATCCTCGACATCGATCTTCTGATGGTCGTCGCGGCCGTGGCGGCGGCGATCGTCGGGGCGCCGTTCGAAGGCGCGGTGTTGCTGACGTTGTTCAGCGTGTCGACCACGCTTGAGCACCAGGCATTGGGACGCGCGCGCAGGGCTGTTGAGGCGCTCATGGCGCTCCGGCCGGAGACGGCTTTCCGCAAAGGAGAGGACGGGACCACGGTGGAGGTTCCTGCTGCGGAGCTTGCCGTCGGCGATGTGGTGGTGCTGCGTCCGGGCGCACGCGTGCCGACCGACGGTGTGATCCTGCATGGCCGTGGCGGAATCGACGAAGCCAATATCACCGGTGAGTCGATGCCGGTCTCCAAGGAACCGGGCGAGCAGGTTTTCGAGGCGACCGTCAATCTTGACGGGGTCCTTGACGTGACCGTCACCAGGACGGTCGGCGACAGCACGATCGCGCGCATGATCCAGCTCGTCACCGAGGCGCAGGAAGCGAAGGCGCCGTCCGAGCGCTTCAGCGCGTGGTTCGGCCAGCGTTATACGGTCGGTGTCCTGCTGGGCTCCGCTCTGGCCCTTGCGGTCTTCTATTGGCTTGGCCGCGACTGGGAACAGGCCCTCTACAAGGCCGCGACACTCCTGGTCGCCGCCAGTCCCTGCGCGATCGTCATCTCAGTCCCGGCAGCGATCCTGTCGGCGCTCTCCGCCGCGGCGCGAGGCGGCGTGCTGTTCAAGGGGGGCGGTGCGCTCGAAACGCTCGCCGCTGTCGATACCTTCGCGTTCGACAAGACCGGGACCCTGACCAATGGACGTGCAGAGGTTACGCGCATTGTCGCCCTGGATGGTGAGGATCGCCGTTTCCTTTCGCTCCTTGCCGGGCTGGAAGCGCATTCCGAGCATCACATCGCTGCCGCCATCCGTCGTGAGGCCCTGGTTCATGGCGTTGAGCCGGTGGCGGTCGTGGACGTTACGTCGCATCCGAGCGCCGGCATCGTCGGCTACGATTCCTTCGGCCCGATATGGGCCGGCAACGCTCACCTCGTCGAGGACATGGGCGCCTCCGTCGATGATCCGGCGTTCCGTGAACTCGCCGACAGTTCTCAGACCGTGGTCTATCTTGGGCGCGGTGCGACCGTTCTGGGGGCGGTCAGTGTTGCGGACGAAGCAAGAGCCAGCTCAGCCCCGGCGCTGGCCGCGCTTCGCGCCGGTGGCGTCAACCGCATCGTGATGATGACCGGCGACCGCAGGCCGGTGGCCTTGCGCATCGGTACGGAACTTGGCCTTGCGCCCGGCGAGGTTCATGCCGAGATGCTGCCGCAGGACAAGGTGCTCCAGGTCGGCGACCTCGCGCGTGATGGCAAGGTCGCTTTCGTCGGCGATGGCGTCAACGATGCCGCCGCATTGGCTCGCGCCGACGTCGGCATCGCCATGGGCGCGGCGGGGTCGGACGTCGCACTGCAGGCCGCCGACGTCGCCCTGCTGTCGGAAGACATGAAGAAGCTGGCCGATGCGCACCGGCTTGCACGGCGGACGGCCGTCATCATCCGACAGAATCTCGTCCTCGCGATCGGCGCCATGCTGGTACTTGTGACCGGCGGCCTGTTCTTCGACCTGCCGCTTCCGCTCGCGGTGATCGGACACGAAGGCGGCACCGTTCTGGTCGTGCTGAATGGCCTACGCCTCCTGTCGGACCGAATCCGCGCCACCGACGGCTATCTCCACCATTCTCGTCAATATGAGTTCCAGGATCAAACGGGCAGCACGTCCGGATCGCGGGCGACCTCGCCCACCACACCATGATTGGACCCAGTGCTGATTGGGCGGCAGCCGGACCTTCCCTGTCCTAAAAACCGCAAAGGGACACCGATGCTGACTTTGACATCGCTCGGCGCGCCACCGCATCCTTATCGACTGCGGGCTGTTCCAGGGGCTCAAGAACCTGCGCGAGCTTAACTGGGAGAAGCTTCCGGTTCAGCCTGCGGCGATCGGCGCGGTCATCCTGACGCAGGCCCATCTCGACCGTTCCGGATAGTCGCCGGCATCGGATAACACATGCCTCGTCTCACTTGCGCCAGATCAAGAACGTTCCTTTGCCAATGGTGTATCAGGGGGGGAAATGAAGGATCGGATCGTGGTCAAGGCACAAGAACTACCCTCAAGTTTCCACCACGTGCGGTTGGTTCTCGCTCGCGGCAAAGACCATCCGGAGGGAGATCGGGAAGAAGGCTATGATCTTCTGGTTCCGCTCAACCACGAAGGATTCCTTGATCCGCTGGAATGGAAGAAATCTCGCGACGCCTGTCGCGTCCGATATTTTCGGGACGGTAAGACGGCCCGCATCGGGCTGTTGCGGCGCAAGCCCGGCGGGCAGTGGTATTTCGATTACGAGCCGGGTGATCGGGACGACGAGATCGGTTTCCGCCTGGGCGAGGAGTGCTTCCGTCTTGGCGAATACATCTCGGTCGGGCGGGAAGGCGCGTTTGTCACCTATCAGGTCGCGCGCGTCGAAAAGCCCTGACGCCGGGGCGAAATTGCAGAAAAGGAGAAAGAACCTTGTCGAATACACCTCACACTCTTGGCGACGAATTCCCAGACCAGATGGACGCCATTCATGCCCTGAAGGCGAAAAGCCCGGAGTTTGCGCATGTTTTGACGGAATATGACGCGGTGAACGACAAGATTCATCGGTCCGAGACACGTCTCGACGCCATTTCCGAAGCAGCCGAGGCCGATCTGCGCCGCCAGCGGCTGATGTTAAAAGACAAGATCGTGGCATCGCTCCGCAACGCGTGAGGGGACTGCGAGGCCGCGTTTTGCTGCCCCGCTTGCATTACCCGATTTCGGGGAGATCAGCGACACCACTCTCCCCGAAACCATCGCTTACAGCCGACCAGACCGACCCATCAAGGCCCGAGTGTGGCCGCATGCCCGGCCGCAATCTCCCCCTCAATTCACGAACGGCCAAGATACAGAGACGCTGCCATGCCGGCCGCAAGGCCGAGCACGCTAAGGGCGCTGACGGGCCCGCCGATCCTTGAGCCTCCGACCCATGCCGCCATCACGGCTTTGACAAGTGTATTCATGGCCACGGCGATCAGGATCGCATCTGCCGCAAGACCGGGCTCGATCGAATGCGACGCCAGGCGGGCCATGGAGATCGAAATCGCATCCACATCGGCGATGCCCGAAGCGGCGGCGGTCACCAGAACGCCCGCATTCCCGAACGACTGCTGAAGCAGATGCGACACCACCATGACCACGGTGATGAGTGTCCCCATTTTCAGGGCAGGCGCCAATTCCAGCGGGTTGGTGATCGTAAGTTCCGGCTGTTCGGAGGAGCCGCGACTTTGTAGCAGCAGGAGCCCGGCGCCGATGGCGAGCACGCCACCGCCGATGAGCAATGGCCATTTGAGATGCGGAAGCAAGCTTGGGTTCAAGGCCGTCGCCACGACTGCAACGCGGATGATCATGGTCAAGCCGGAAAGAAGCACGCCACAGGAAAGCAGCGTGCTGGACTCGGGGTGCCGGCGGGCAAGCCTTGCCAGCGTCAAGGTCGTCGCTGTCGAAGAGGCGAGCCCGCCCGCGATCGCCGTCATCAGGACGCCAAGCCGGTCCCCGAACACGCGGACGGCGACGTAGCCGGCGAAGGAGACCGCGGCGATCAGGATGGTCAGCAACCAGATCTCATATGGATTGACGGTGCCCCAGGGATCGACCGGCCTGTTCGGCAGGATCGGCAGCATGAGAAAGGTCATTGCCAGAAGCGTCAGGCCCGACCGGATCTCATTCCAGCTCAGCGACGCGACCCAACGATGCAACGGCTCGCGCAGGGCAAGCAGCACAGCCGTGGCAACAGCCCCGGCGATGGCGGCTGCAAGGTCGCCGACGACGGCAAGCGTTCCCAGCAGGAACGTGGCTATGCCGGCGACGACGGATGTCGCGCTGTAATTTCGCTCGGCCCGCGCTTCGAGCCAGTGGTAGGAGGCGAATGCCGCGGTGAACCCGAGGAAAACAAGACCGATCACGAGGCCAGAGTCGAACTGCCGGGCCAGGGCGCCGGTAATGCCGCCGGTGAGACCGGTCAGCGCGAACGTTCGTAGACCTGCCGCGCGCAGATGGTCTTCCTCGTTGCGGGTACGCCATCCACGCTCCAGGCCGATCAGCAGACCGATCGAAAGCGATACCGCAAGGCGGCTGAGCAGGGCGTCAGTGTCCATGGTCTCCCGAGTTGCCTTTCAGCATCTGGCGTCGATGTCGATGATCATTTGTCTATGAAGAACCTTGCCTCAAACCCGTCAATCCTGCCGCTTGCGGGAGATTGGAGTTCTATCCGTCCATTTGTTCCGGCAGCAATGGTCCGGGCGATGGCGAGCCCCAGGCCGGCCCCCCGCACCAGAGCCTGACCGCGCTCGAAGGGCTCGCTCAGCCGCGCAAGCACTGCGGAAGGCACGACCGGGCCGGCGTTCGTGACGCGCAGACAGCCGTCTGCCGACAAGGTGACGGCGACCGGTTCGTCCCGCACGCCATGCTTGAGGGCGTTTTCGATCAGGTTCCGGGCCAGGATGGCGAAGGCGTCGGCGTCGATGCTTGCGAATACCGGCGCGTCTGGCAGTGTCAGGTCGATGCGCCCTGCAGTCTCGGCCTGCCCGTCGAATTCGCTCACAACCATCCGCAGGATGGCGCCGATCTCGACCGGCGCCTCGGCGAGAAGGCGTCCGCCCTCGGCTCTCGCCAGTTGCATGAGTTTCTCGGTGAGGCGGGAAAGGCGCCGCAAGGCGGTCTGCATATCCTCGGCGCGCTCGCGCGTGGCGTCGTCCGGCGCTTGCGCGATCATGCGCTGCGCCTGCGCCAGTGCAGCAGCCACCGGTGTCCGCAGCTCATGGGCCGATTTGGCCGCCAGGCTGCGCTCGGCCTGCAAGGTACGCGTCAATCGGTCCAGGAGGTGGTTGACCGCTTTGGCGACGGGGCCGATCTCCGAGGGCAGGTCCTCCGCGTCGATGGGTGTCAAATCACCGCCGCCGCGCGCCTCGATCTGCGAGCGGAAGGTCCGAACCGGGGTCATGGACAGCCGGACAATGACCCAGATGCCGATCAAGCCGAGCGGGACAATGACGGCCAGCGGCAGGCTCAGCCCGAGCAACAGTCGCCCGGCGGTCATCCGGCGATGCGACAGGGGCTCCGCGATGGTGATGGTCAGATTCTGCTGGAGGGTCGCGTCGGAGTAGAGGCGGTGCGTCGGCGTCGTGGCAAAGCCCATTCCGGAAAACGGCGGGAATGCCGCGAGATCGGCGCTGTGCGATCGCAGCAGAACCTTGCCCGCGGCATCGCGCACGACATAGGTGAAATACTCGTCGTGCTGGCGGAGCGTGGCAACGCGCTGTTCGGTGTCGTCGGCATCGCGGCCGATGATCTCGATCGCCGCAAGCGGCAGGATGCGTTGCGCCGTCTCTTCGAGGGCGCTGTCGAACACCTCGTCCATTTCGTGGCGCAGCATCTGCGCGGTCACGACCGCGGCAAGTGCCCATAACACCGTTAGCCCTAGCCCCAGCCATAGCGAGAGCCGCCATTGCAGGCTCCTGGGCCGCTTCATCTTGCCGTTCCAAGACGATACCCGATGCCCCGCACCGTATCGATCGCGCCGTGGCCGAGCTTCTTGCGCAGTCTGCTGACGTGAACCTCGATCGTATTGCTCTCGACCTCTGCGCCGAATGCATAGAGCCGATCTTCGAGCTGCGCCTTGGTCATCGCGATGCCGGGCCGCTGCAGAAATGCTTCGAACAGCGCCCATTCGCGACCGGTAAGCTCAACAGGGCGCGCGCCGTGCATCACGGTCCGGGCGGCGAGATCGATGCGCAGGTCGCCGATCTCGATGAGAGGATTCGGGTTGCCGCTGTATCGCCGCGCCACCGCATTCAGCCGCGAGGAGAGTTCCGACAGATCGAACGGCTTGATCATGTAGTCGTCGGCGCCGGCATCGAGGCCCGCGATGCGGTCGGAGATCTGGTCGAGCGCCGTCAGGATGATGACCGGCGTCACGCTGCCCTCGGCTCGAAGCTTTTTGAGAAAGGCGATGCCCAATCCGTCCGGGAGCATCAGATCGAGCAGGATGAGATCGTATGCCGCGCTTTGGAGATGTTCGCGCGCCGCATCGAGCCGTGTCACCCAGTCCACCGAGTGGAGGGCGGCAACCTGCTCGCGCACGGCCTTTCCGAGGATAGCATCGTCTTCGATCAGTAGAACTCTCATCCCAGGGTCACCCGTCTCGCCATCCTCCTGCCTAGCGTCCGATGCTGTCGGTTTGCTGAAGACCGCCCCATCGCTGCTTCAGGCGTTCGTCAGGAGAGCGTGCCATGGTTCCCCCCGAAAGCGCGTTGATCAGGAACAATGAAACGATGAAACATTTGCTGGCCGCGATCCTCGTTCTGGCGTTTTCCGGTCCCGGTATCGCCAAGGCTGACGACGACGATTGCCATGTCTCGATGGATCGATGGAAGCCGCGGGAAGCGGTCGAAACAATGGCCGCCAGTCAAGGCTGGACCGTTGCCAGGATCAAGATCGATGACGGCTGTTACGAAATCCGGGGAACCGACCGGAATGGCCTGGCTTTCAAGGCCAAGGTCGATCCGGAAACCCTCGAAATCGTCAAGTTCCGGCACAGGGATCGCGATGACGACCGTCACGGATCGAGGCGTCAGCGGCCGCCAGCCTCGCAGAACGACACCGTAGGCGGAACATCCTCCAACACCCTGCTCGGGACGACCGTGCGGCCCAAGACCACCATCAAGTAGCAATCCCATCTCGCTATCGCTCAAGCGCTGCGACCGTCGCAAGGAGATCCCGCCATGCCTCATGATCCGGCCCGTTATTCCAGAAGCATGATCGTCATCCACTGGCTGACAGCCCTGCTGATCCTCGGGGCCTGGCTGACCTCGACGGGAGGCCGTCATATGGCCGAAAACCCGCCCTTGCTGCATTTCTCGTTCGGGTTGGCCGTGCTCGTCCTGGTGCTTCCGCGCTTGATCCTGCGCCTTGCGGGCGGAACCCCGGACGCGCCGCAGTCCAATGGCCGTCTCGCCCTTGCCGTCAAAGCCGGACATGTGCTGTTGTATCTGTTCCTCATTGCCCTGCCGTTGAGCGGTTGGTACGCGGCGTCGCGCCTCGGTGTTCCCGTTTCTTTCTTCGGCTTCCAGCTTCCGGCGATCACCGAGCGGGTGCAGGGCGCACCGGGCCTGATCGCGGACATTCATGAGAATGCCGGCACGATCATCCTCTACCTTGCCGGACTGCATGCCGCGATGGCGGTCTGGCACCAGTACGTCCTGCGCGACGGGACGTTGCAGCGGATGTCTCCGCGCTAACGCAGCGGCAGCCAGCCACGCGCCTGAGCGGAGCGTGGCTGGCTGCCGTCTTGTTCAGTCCCCGGAGCTTTCGCGGCTGGCCTACCGACAGGCCGGTCGCTCCTGCATCTGCTGCGGACCTGACCGTGTCCGATGTTTCCTGACGAAGTGCTGACGGAAAATCCCGATGGCCGTCAGGCAGCCCTCAGGCGGCTTCGCCACAGTGACGAGGACGGGTCGGCGCTCTGCGACGACCCGGACACCGTTTCCTCGCAGAAGGCAAGCCGACATGAAATCGCTTCTCGCAGCTCTCGCCATGACAACCGCCCTCACGTTCCCTGGCCTCGCCATGGCCCGGCCGGTGACATTGACCACAACGCTGACCAACTATGGCGGCGACGGCGCCTATCTCGCGCTCTACGTCACCGATCCCCAGGGCAAATATGCCGGCACGCTCTGGGTCGCTGGCGGCAAGTCCAAATATTACGAGCATCTATCGGGCTGGTATCGCGCCACTGGCGGCCGCGCCGGTATCGACGGCATTACCGGCGCTAGCGTCGGTGCGGGGCGCACGCTGGAGATCTCGCTCGACCTTGCCGATGCGCTTTTCGACGCAGGTTACACGCTGCATGTCGACGCAGCCGTGGAGGACATGCGTGACAGCCCCAACGAGGTCGCCGTTCCCCTGACCACTGCGGGCACGAAGACGACCGTTCGCGGTCGACGCTACGTCTCGACCGTTGCCTACTCCTTCTAGGCGGTGGACGACATGATCCGTGTCATCCATCGCTGGCCAGGCCTTCTGGCCGCTCTTTTTCTGCTGGTCTTGAGCCTTAGCGGTGCAGCACTCTCGCTGTTTCCCGCCGCCGAACGGTTGTCCGCCCCGCAGGCCGAGGCAGGGCTTTCCGTCGGGACGCTGGCCGGACGTATCCTCGCCATCCACCCTCAAATAGAACAGATACGTCGCGCGCCCTCCGGCAAGATCACCGCCTACTGGTTTGAGGGTGGGGCGCCTCAGGCCGCCATCATCGATCCCGCAACAGGGCTGGGTGTCGCCTCCAGCGATCCGAATGCCGTCGAGCAGTGGCTTACCGGTCTGCACCGGTCGCTCTTTCTCGGTGACGGCGGGCGTATCGCAGCGGCAGTGGGCGCTGCCGCCATGCTGGTCTTGGCTGTGTCCGGCACTATGCTCGTCGCCCGCAGGGCCGGCGGCTGGCGGCGATGGTTCGCGCCGATACGCGGGCCGCTCGCCGGAAGATTGCATGTCGAGATCGCGCGCGTCGCCGTCGCAGGCCTCGTCTTGTCCTCGGCCACCGCATTGTGGATGACGGCGTCGACATTCGATCTCCTTCCCGACGCGGCCACATCTCCCGTCGCCCACATCGAGGCGAGCGGCCGGACCGGCATGGCCGCATCGCATATGGATCTGCTGAAACGGACACCGGTCACCGAACTGCGCAGCCTGGCGTTTCCCGATCCGGCCGATGCGACGGATGTCTTCACGCTGAAGACGGATCGCGGCACGGGCTATCTGGATCAGGGCACCGGCGTGCTGCTGGCCTGGAGCGACCTGACCGGATGGCAGCGTCTCTCGGAGACTATCTATATGCTGCATACCGGTCGAGGCGCGGCCACCTTGGGCCTCGTGCTCGGCATGATGGCGCTCGGCGTGCCGGCGATGGCGGGCACCGGCCTCATCCTGTGGCTGGCGGGTCGGCGCGGGCGGCCACGGATTCACGGCAATGTAACGGCTGGACGTGCGGAAACGATCCTGCTTGTCGGCAGCGAGAGCGGCAGCACATGGAGCTTCGCTGCGACACTGCACGCCGCGCTGACGAAGCTCGGGCAGGCGGTTCACACCGCGCCGATGTCGTCATTCGATCCTGAACGCTACCGGCATGCCCGGCGCGTTCTCATTCTTGCGGCAACCTATGGCGATGGCGATGCGCCCGCTTCGGCGCGGGGGTTTCTCGATCGCCTGCAAACCCTGCCGGTAGAACCAACCATTCCGATCGCCGTGCTCGGCTTCGGTGACCGCAGCTTCCCGGCCTACTGCGCTTTTGCCCAGGTCGTTGCGAGGGCCGCCGAGGCGCGAGGGTGGAGCACGCTCATCCCATACGAAACCGTCGACCGGCAGTCGCCGCAGGATTTTGCCCGTTGGGGACGATCGCTGGGCGAGGCAATAGGGATCGGGCTGGAGCTTGTCCATCGGCCAGCCTTGCTGGCGGCCTCCCCATTGACCCTCGTTTCGCGACGCGAATACGGCGCGGAGGTGCAAGCTCCGACAGTGATCCTGCGGTTCGTGCTGCCCAAAGTCCCGTTCTGGCATCGGTTGGCCGGGCGTGGCTTCGGTCGATATTCGGCAGGCGATCTTCTCGGCGTGCTGCCCGAGGGCTCGTCCGTTCCACGGTTCTACTCGCTGGCTTCGGGACGGCGCGATGGCTTCATCGAGATCGTCGTGAAGAAGCATCCGGCGGGGCTCTGTTCCGGGCAGCTCTTCAATCTGGAGCCAGGATGTGCCGTTCGCGCATTCATCCGAACCAATCCCGGCTTCCATGCCGGCAGGAGCAGGATACCGTTGATCCTGATCGGAGCTGGAACAGGGATAGGGCCGCTGGCGGGCTTCGTGCGCGCCAATGCGCGTCGCCGTCCGATCCACCTGTTCTTCGGAATGCGTCATCCTGCCAGCGATTTCCTCTACAAGGACGAACTGACGCGCTGGCATCGCGAAGGGCGCCTTCACCGGCTCGTCGGGGCCTGCTCGCGCGGGCGGATGCCGCGCTATGTCCAGCACGCTCTTCTTGAGGATGCCGCCCAGATCGCAGCCCTGATCCGCAGCGGCGCGCGCATCATGGTCTGTGGTGGGCGGGATATGGCCGTCGGCGTTTCGGCGGCGCTTGCCGAGATTCTCGCGCCGGTAGGGTTGACGCCGGCCCTGCTCAAGGCGGAGGGACGCTATGTCGAAGACGTCTACTGATCCGATGAGGCACGCGCTCAACGGACCGACCATGGGAACGCGCTGGTCCGCGCTGTTCTACACGGAGGCAGGGTTCGATCCGGAGCCGGTTCGACACGCTCTTCAGGCGGAAATGGACGAGGTGGACGCGCAGATGTCCACCTGGAAGCCCGACAGCGCTCTGATGAGGTTGAACGCCGGTCCCGTCGGCGACTGGATCGATGTGCCGGCGCGTCTGGCAGACGTTCTGCATCTTGCGCTCGAAATCGGCCGTGCGTCGGGCGGAGCTTTCGATATCGGCGTGGGCGATGCGGTCGTTGCCTGGGGTTTTGGCCCGCAAGCGGCCGACCGGGCCCTGATCCGGAAGGCACTCGCGACATCGCGCCAACCCGCCCATGTGGCGCTCGAGCTCGATCCTGTTCGCGCGGCGGTGCGCAAGCGCGCGCCGATCACGATCGACCTCAACGGCATTGCCAAGGGATATGGCGTCGACCGGCTGGTCGCGATCCTCGGGCGCTTCGGCATAACTTCCGGCCTCGTGGGAATTGACGGCGAGATGAGGGCGCTCGGTCTGCGCCCCGATGGTGAACCGTGGAACATTGCCGTAGAAGGTCCCGACGCGGCCCGTCGAGCGCCGCACTCCGTCCTCGCCTTGCAGGAGGCTGCGGTCGCCACCTCTGGCGATTACCGGCATTGGACTGTCGTGAACGGTCGCCGTCTCTCGCACACCATGAATCCGCGCCGCGGTGCGCCGCTACTGTCGTCGCCCGCTTCGGTCACGGTCGTCGCGCGAACCTGCGCTGAAGCCGATGCCTGGGCGACCGCGTTGACGGTTCTCGGTCCGACGTCCGGGACCGAGCTTGCCCAGCACCTTGGCCTAGACGTGCTGTTTCTTCTGCGAGACGCCTCGGGCGGAGTCCGGCCGATAGCGACAGGACCTCTTTTTTCGGCAGGCCGGGAGACCTGTCGAAGGGTTCCTGAGGTTTATGGGCAAAGTTTGAAGCAATCGCACAATTCGGACTGACAGGACCGGAAAATGGCCGTGCCTCCTGGTGGTGGCTGGACTTTGGCCAGCTATTCTTGTCAATCGACGTTGTAACGGGACCCCGTATCGGCTTCCAAATTCCATTCAACCCAAGATTTCATATCGCGACAGTTGATGTGGAGAATGCGCCAGAACGTGAGAGGCGCGGATTTGCACGCTTAACCTTTTGAAATTTATCAAGTTTAATTTCTGATCTCTCTGCTGTTTATTTCATCACAGGTTGCTTAATGTAGGAATTTCTTAACCGCCGTAGCTCCTACGACTTTACTCAGGCCATGAAGTCGGCCCGGATCATAGCAACCCACAATTGGTGGGACCGATAGGTTGGAAGATTGCGGGTTTAGGCAAATGCTGATACGCTGGGGTACCGTAAGGACATGCTTGCCATGCTCATGGCGGGGCGCGCCGCCCAGCAGATCGTGGTCGGCAAGGTGTCCGCCGGGTCCGCTGGTTCGGACGAAAGCGGTCTCGCCAGGGCAACGAAGATGGCGCTCGCCATGGAGCGTTCCCTCGGCTTCGGTGCGATTCAGCCGCTGCTCTACCGCGATGACAAGGACCCGACCGCCGTGCTCGACGGTAATCCCGATCTCGCAGCCCGCATCCATGCGGGATTGGAAAGGGCATTTGCGAGGGCGGTCGAAATCATCAGTGAGAACCGCGACAAGCTCGACGCGCTCACCACGGCGCTGTTCGATGCGCAGGCTTTGGATGGCGAGGCGGTGAAGGGGCTGCTCAAATACGGTGATCGTGCGCCAGAATAACAGTAGATTCGGATTTGAATTGTGTTCTTGGGATAGTCGACGGTTGCTATAGCGATGTGTCGGTGCTGGCCGGTATCCGGCTGGGGTAGAGGTATATTTGCGCCTTTATTATGGTCCTTCAGTCTAAAGTTGTGACACTTCAAAGCCGACAGTCTGCTCAATTTGCAAGTGCGCGCCGTCCGGCAGAGCGGGCAGCATTTCTCCATCTGCATTACCGGAGATATCTGATGCTTAGCAGGAGTAGAGGCATCGCCAAAGCGCAGAAGGATAATCCCCCGAGGTGCTGGTATCCAAGAACGCCAAATACGCCACCGAGTGCGAAGAAGACAATCGTGACGAGGTGGAGTTTCAAGCGCAGCACGATGGCCAGCCTGTCGGAGCTGGAATTGTTTCCCAGAAGCATGGCGATGCCCACCCCGATATCGGTTGCTACACCCGAAACGTGGGTCGTTCTTACGCGACTGCCGGAAATCCGCGTCGATGCCGCATTCTGCAATCCCATGGTCAGGCTCAACAGGCCCACCACCAGCACACCATTCGGGGAGCGTGCGCTCAGGGTGATGAAAAGCCCGACAAGCATCAGAAGCGCGGCTTCGACGATCAATGTGAGGGCGTAGATGTTACGACGTAGCTGCCGCTTGCCGACTTCGATGAGACACGAGGCGATGAAGGCACCAAGGATGAACATCACGACGATCGTCAGGAATCCCAGTGCCAGGTCGGACCGGGAGACTGCGAGGAAATCGGAGGCCATCGAGACATTGCCGGTCATGTTGGCTGAGAAATAGCGGTAGCCAAGGTAACCGGCACTGTTCACGCCGCCTGCGACGAACGCCAGAATTGAAGCCAGCATCAGGTCTGTTGCCGGAGTCCTCTTGTCGCCTTCTTGGATGAGCATTTCGATTTTACATTGCTATGGATGCGGTGGGGAACGAACCGCGTGTCGTTTCTGTAGGGCAGGATGCAACGCCGAAGCGCGAGAGTCGATGGGGGGCGTCCATCTGCGTGACGGTTTGCATCATGTATGAGCGAACAGAAGCTCGGCTTCCAGCCCGCTATCGGCCTTTCTGTTCCGCAGCATAAAACCGATGCGATAGACATCGACGATTTCACGAACGATGGAGAGACCGAGGCCAGAGCCGGGGGATGCCATGTCAAGACGCCAGCCGCGGCGGGTGAGATTGCCGAGTTCTTGCTCCGGCACGCCCGGACCGTCGTCCGAGATCGTCAGACGCAGGCCGTCTTCGTTGCGCTTCCAGCGCACGCGAATTTCGGCCGTCGCCCATTTGACGGCATTTTCGAGCAGGTTGCCGATGAGTTCGCGAAAGTCGGCTGGGTCCATGGGCACGGTCTCGGTGTTTGGGCCGTCGATCTCGAACCGCAGCCGCTCGCCGGAAGGGGAGCGCTTGAGGATGCGCACAAGTTCGCCGACGATCATGGCTACGTCGGCGTCCGAGCGGCGCAGGTCCGCGCTGGCGGCGATGCGGGCAAGCGCCAGTTCCCGTTCCACATGATTACGCATGACGGACGCCAGGTGCTCCAGTTCGTCCGCCATGGCCGCCTCACCCTTGTCGCGCAGAGTGAGGACATCGTTCGAGAGCACCGTCAGCGGCGTGCGCAGGCCGTGGGCGAGGTCGGCCGCGCGCTTCCTCGCCTTGCCCATCATCGCTTCCTGCGTATCCAGAAGCGCATTGACTGCCGCCACGGTGCTCTGGAATTCACTGGGATAGGCGCCGGTCAACTGGTTGGCACGCCGCTCGCGGATGCGCACGATCCCTTCGTTCAGCGCCGCCAGCGGCCGCAGCCCGAGGGTGAGCTGCAGGATCGACGCGACGACGAGGAAGACGCCGAGCCCGGCGACGGCCGGCAGGATGTCGCGGATGAAGGCGGCTCTGGCCTCCTCCAGCGTTTGCGCGTCGATGGCGACCGCGATGCGCAGCGCGCGTTTCCCCTCCGGTGCAGCGACCTGCACGAGCCGCTCGAGGACGATCAATGAACTTCCGGCCGGGCCGGGCAGCAGGTAGCGATGAACCGCGCCCTCGGCGTGCCTGTCCATGGGCAGGGCAAGGGCCGTGTCGAACAGCGACAGCGAGCGGACGGTCTGCCCCCGCGCATCGTCGACGATCTGCCAGTAAAGCCCGCCATAGGGCGTGGCGAAGCGCTGGTCGAGCGGGCTTTCCGGGCGCTGGAGCGTGCCGTCGGCGGCAAAGGACAGCGCGCCGGCCAGCGTGTTGATATGGCTGGTCAGCTCCGCATCGATGCGGTTGCGGATGTTGCTGGAGAAGAGCGAGACCAGCAAGGTGACGGTCAGTGTCAGCGCGAGGCTCACGGTCAACGCGGAAATCAGCAGGAGGCGGCTGCGAATGGAGGTTGGCCATCTCATGCGGCGGCGATCCGGTAGCCGTAGCCGCGGCGCGTCTCGATGAAAGCCTTGCCCAGCTTGCGCCGCAGCCGGCCGATCAGCACCTCCACCGAATTGCTGTCGCGGTCGAAATCCTGGGCGTAGAGCTGCTCGGTCAGTTCCTGCTGGCTGACATGGCGCTCGCGGTTCTGGAGCAGATGGTGCAGGCAGCGATATTCGAGCGGCGTCAGGTCGACCGGCCGGTCCCCAAGCGTCACCGATTTGACGCGCGGGTCCAGGTGTAGGCCGCCGGCGCTGAGGACGGGGCTCGGCTCGCCGGCATAGCGGCGCAGGATAGCGCGCAGGCGGGCGAGGACTTCCGCGATCTGGAAGGGCTTGGCGAGATAGTCGTCCGCCCCGGCATCGATGCCTTCCACGCGCTCTTCCCAATTGCCGCGCGCCGTCAGGATGAGGACGGGGAAGCGGCGCCCGTCCTTGCGCCAGCGTTTCAGGATCGTCATGCCATCCATGGAGGGGAGGCCGAGATCGAGGATGGCGGCGGCGAAATCCTCGCTGTCGCCGCGATACCAGCCGTCTTCGCCGTCGCGGGCATGGTCCACGACATAGCCCGCCCGCTCCAGATGGGCGATGAGATCGCGGGCGATCAGCCGGTCGTCTTCAACGAGCAGGATGCGCATCATTCGTTCTCGACTTCGAGGATCGTGCCGCTCGCTGCGTCGATCTCTATTTCGACGAGCTGCCCTTCGGGCGACAGAACCTTGAATTTGTAGAGGAAGATCCCGTGCTTCCGGCGTGGTTCCACGCGGACGATATCGCCCCGGAAACGCCGGCTGACGATGTCGCGCAACTCGGAAAACGGTTTGATCGCGCCCTTCTCGACCGCCTCCTGAACGGCGTCGAGGGTGCGTCCGTCCGCGTCGTCCCCCTCATCGTCTGCATGAGCGATTGCGCCGGCCGAAAGGAGCCCGGCAAGGGAAAGGGTGATGACGGACATGAAGAGCACACGCATGTTCGAAGCCTAGCACGGCGAGGCTGAAATTTTGCTGACATTTCCCGTCAGCCATCGCTCAGCCACGGCTGCCTATGGTGCGTCCAGCGTCGGGGCAGGGTGCTCCGGCCGGCCACAAGGAGAAATTCCATGAAGACAATCCTTCTCGCAACCGCCCTTCTCGGCCTTTTTGCCGCCGGTGCGGCCCGTGCCGAAGATGAGGGCAAGAGCTGCGACGTGCCGAAGGACAAATGGATGACCGAGGATGCCATGAAGGACAAGGCCAAGGCGATGGGCCTCGACGTCCGGCGGATAAAGGTCGAGAACGGCTGCTACGAAGTCTATGCGATCGATGCCAAGGGCGCCAAGGTCGAGACGATCTTCAATCCGCAGACCGGCGAGCCGGTCGGCTCGGAAGGAGCGGAATGATGGCGCCACTCTACCGAACCAGCGGGGCGGGGGAAAGCGTCAAGGTGTGGGACCCGCTCGTGCGGGTCTTTCACTGGTCGCTGGTCTGCCTCTTCGTTTTCTCCTTCGTCACCGGCGACGAATGGAAGAAGGCCCATATCCTCTCCGGCTATGCCATCGCCGGGCTGATCGCCTTGCGCCTGGTCTGGGGGCTGCTGGGGCCGCATCACGCCCGCTTCGCCAATTTCTTCTATGCCCCTACGACGATTCTCGCGTTCCTCCGTGACAGCCTCGCCTTCCGCGCCAAGCGGTATCTCGGCCACAATCCGGCGGGGGGCGCCATGGTCGTTCTGTTGCTCGCGGCGGTGTCCGGCATCGTGACCACCGGCTATATGATGACCACGGATGCCTATTGGGGTGTCGGCTGGGTGGAGGATGTCCATAAGGCCCTTGTCTATTCGACCATCGGGCTGGTCGCCCTGCATATCGCCGGCGTTGTTCTAGCCAGCGTCGAGCACCGGGAAAACCTCGTTCGCGCCATGGTGACGGGAAGAAAGCGCCGCGAAGATTGATGTGCTGCCGTCTCTATGGCATACATTTAGAATAATTCTAAATCCATTGCCTGAAGTCGTGTAACCACAGCCGATCTGCTGAAATCGGAGATGCCATGCGCGCCGTCCACAGGGAAAGCCAACTCATCGAACGTATCGGCTGGCTCCGCGCGGCGGTGCTGGGTGCCAATGACGGGCTGATCTCGACGTCGAGCCTCATCGTCGGTGTCGCGGCGGCGACCGCTGCATCGCAGGAAATCCTCGTCGCCGGTGTCGCCGGGCTGGTGGCCGGCGCGATGTCGATGGCGCGGTGCTGTTGACGCTGTTCAGCGTGTCGACGACGCTTGAGCACCAGGCGCTCGGCCGTGCGCGCCGCGCCGTCGAGGCGCTGATGGCGCTTCGTCCCGAAACGGCGTTCCGCTGGCAGGCCGATGGCTCGGTGCTGGAGGTTCCCGCAGCGGAGCTTGTCGTCGGGGATGTCGTGATCCTGCGGCCCGGCGCCCGCGTGCCGGCCGATGGCGTCATCCTGCAGGGACGCGGCGGTATCGACGAGGCCAATATCACCGGTGAATCCATGCCCGTTTCCAAAGAGCCGGGCCAGCAGGTGTTCGAGGCCACCGTCAATCTGGACGGCATTCTGGAAGTGGCGGTCGCAAGAACGATCGGCGACAGCACGATCGCCCGCATGATCCGGCTGGTCACGGAAGCCCAGGAGGCCAAGGCCCCCTCCGAGCGTTTCAGCGCCTGGTTCGGACAGCGCTATATCGTCGCGGTGCTCCTCGGCGCCGCTCTAGCCTTCGCCGTTTTCTACGGGGTGGAGCGCGATTGGGAGCAGGCGCTCTATCGGGCCGCGACGCTGCTGGTCGCGGCCAGCCCCTGTGCGATCGTCATATCGGTGCCTGCAGCGATCCTGTCTGCGCTCTCGGCGGCGCGCTCGAAACACTGGCCGCCGTCGATATCTTCGCCTTCGACAAGACCGGCACCCTCACCAACGGCCGGGCGGCCGTGACGCGGATCGTCGCGCTGGACGCGGACGAATGCGGCTTCCTGTCGTTGCTCGCCGGGCTCGAAGCCCATTCCGAGCATCATGTCGCGGCGGCCATACGCCGGGAGGCGGCTGCACGTGGCATCGCGCCGGCGCATGTCGTGGATGTCAGCGCGCGCCCAAGCGCAGGGATCGTCGGGTCGGATGCGCTTGGTGTCCTCTGGGCCGGCAATCTTCATCTCGTTCGGGACATGGGGGCGTCCGTCGACCACGCCCGGCTTCGGGAACTGACCGACAGCGCCGAGACCGTCGTCTATCTGGGACGTGGACCGACCGTTCTCGGCGCCGTCGGCGTGGCGGACGAGGCGAGGGCGAGCTCGGCCCCGGCGCTCGCCGCGCTGCGGGCCGGCGGCGTGTGCCGCATCGTCATGATGACCGGAGACCGCCGGCCGGTGGCCTTGCGGATCGGCGCGCTGCTCGGCCTTGCTCCCGACGAGATTCATGCCGAAATGCTGCCGCAAGACAAGGTGCGTCATGTGGGGGAACTGGCGGGTGGCGGCACCGTGGCCTTCGTCGGCGACGGTGTCAATGACGCGGCCGCTCTTGCCCGCGCCGATGTCGGCATCGCCATGGGCGCGGCCGGCTCGGAGGTCGCCCTTCAGGCCGCCGATGTCGCCCTCTTGTCGGAAGACATGAAGAAGCTGGCCGATGCGCAGCATCTGGCGCGCCGGACCGCCGCGATCATCCGGCAGAACCTCGTCGTCGCGATCGGCGCCATGCTGGTGCTGGTAACGGGCGGGTTGTTCTTCGATCTGCCTCTGCCTCTGCCTCTGCCGCTGGCGGTGGTCGGACATGAAGGCGGGACCGTGCTCGTGGTCCTCAACGGCTTCCGCTGTTGTCGGATCCGATCCGGCGGCCAGTGGACAGGGCCGCATCCGTCCGTGCGCCGGAGGATGGGTTGGAGACGTCGCCACCGGTTGCGGCCACGTCGTCGGCCGACACGCCGGTGTAGGCGCCGGTCGCGTTCCGCGGATCAACAGGAAAGAAAGCGGGTGCGCGTGTTCTCTTCGAGAAGCAGGCCCGTGATTCCGCCGAACACCCATTCCCGCAGGCGGCTATGACCATAGGCGCCGGTGACGACGATATCGGCGTCGCTTTCGTCGACGAATTGCAGAAAGCCGATCGTTTCGTCGGCGCTTTTGATCATCTGCGGCCTGGCCTTCACATTGTGCCGGGCGAGATAGGAAACGATATCGGAGAGGCTCTGCCTCTCGGCCGGCGCGGGCTCCGGGGAAACGGAGACGACGGCGACGTCATAGGCGACCGAGAGCAGGGGAAGCGCATCCGCAATCGCGCGGCGGGCCTCGCGGGTGTCCTTCCAGCCGATGACGATCTTTCGTGTCGCAATCGTGTCGCAGTCGCTCCCGACCACCAGAAGAGGCCGGCCGGCACGCAGGACGACGGTCGCCGGGTCCGCGCGGTCTCCGGCCGCCATCAGCACCAGATCGGCGACACGGGCGGCCGCCACGACCGCGTCGGTCGGCGCCATCGTTTCGCCGCGCCATTCCGCCTCGATCCTGTTTGCCGCCAGATGGAGGAACGTGGCGCGAGCCTCCTCCATGCGCTCTGCGAGCGTTCCGGCGGCGCAAAGCCCTATGAGCCGAGCACCCGAGCGAGACGCCAGATCGACCGCGGCCTCCGTGATCGGCTCGACCGGCCGCTCGATATCGAGATTGACGAGAATGGATTGATAAAACACGCGTACATTCCTTCCGTTCCAGGCAAGCGGTCGGAAGCATAGCGCCGATAACGCGGCATATATTGATCCTGGTCAAGTGTTGCGCGGGGCCTCGCCATCGAGGACCGGATCAGCCGCCCCGTCCTGCCTCCAGCAATGCCTTGCCGTGGATCGCAAGCATGCGTTCCTCGTTCGCCGGGACGATCAAGGTCCGGAACGGCCGCAGGAATTCCAGCCGGGCGAGGATCGCATCGCGAACCGGTCCCGCATTTTCCCCGACGCCCCCCGTGAAGACGACGGCGTCGAGTCCACCCATGGACACTGCCATCATGGCCGCGAACTGCGCTACCTTCAGGGCAAAATAGTCGAGGGCGAAGCCGGCGCGCGGATCCGCGCTTTCGAGCAGGGCCTTCACGTCGTTGCTGAGGCCGGACAGGCCCTTCAGGCCGGAGCGCTCGTAGAGCGCATGTTCCACATCGTCGATGCCCATGCCGAGATTGCGCAGCATGTAGGTGACCGCGCCGGGATCGATCGCACCGGTGCGGCTCCCCATCGGCAGACCGTCGAGCGCGGTCATGCCCATGGTCGTGTCGACGCTTGCGCCGTCCTTCAGGGCACACAGGCTTGCGCCATTGCCGAGATGCCCGACCACGACCCGGCCGCGCGCAAGATCGGGGTGTTCACTTGCGAGCACGCGGGCAATCCACTCGTAGGACAGGCCGTGGAATCCGTAGCGGCGGATGCGCCGATCCCGCAGCGTCGCATCGACGGCGAAGACCTGGAAGAGCGGTGCATGGCCGGCGTGGAAGGCGGTATCGAAACAGGCGATGTCCGGGGCGTCCGACAGGCGGTCCGACGCCGCGATGCCCGCGAGATTGTAGGGCTGGTGCAATGGCGCGAGGGGCGCCAGCGCCGCAAGCCGATCGAGAATCCCGGGCGTGACGACGACAGGCGCGACGAAATCGGCGCCGCCATGCACGATCCGGTGTACCGTCGCCACCATGCGCCATGCGTCGTCGTATCGGTCGATGAGGTCGATCACCGCGGCCATGGCGGTCTCGTGGTCGTTCGCTGCAAGCGCCCTGTCGACATGGACATCGCTTGCCACGACCGTCGCGCTCAGCCTGGCCTCGGTGCCGATGCCGGTGACCTTGCCCTTGGCGAGCTTGTCGAGTGCCTCATAGCCGAAAACTTCGAATTTCAGGCTCGACGAACCGGTATTGAGAACGAGCAGGACGTCAGTCATTTGATGCGGCCCTTGGCGCGGGCATCCGCGAGGAGGCAGGCAAGCGCGCAGGACAGGAGGCGCGTGCGCTGGTCGTCGGCCCGGCTTGTCAGAACGATGGGGACGCGGGCGCCCAGCACGATGCCGGCCGCCTCAGCGCTGCCAAGAAACGTGAGCTGCTTCGCCAGCATGTTGCCGGCCTCGATATCGGGAACGAGAAGGATGTCAGCATCGCCGGCGACGGCCGATTCTATGCCCTTCTCCCGTGCTGCCTGCGGGCTGATCGCATTGTCGAAGGCAAGCGGCCCGTCGATCAGGCAGCCGGTGATCTGCCGGCGGTCCGCCATCTTGCAGAGTGCTGCGGCGTCGAGGGTCGCCTGCATCTTGGGATTGACCGTTTCCACCGCCGCGAGAGCGGCGACCTTCGGCGCGCGCGCCTCGCCGAACACCACGCGCCAGAGATCGACCGCGTTCTGGACGATATCCGCCTTCACCGCGAGATCGGGCAGGATGTTGACGGCGGCATCGGTGATCATGAACGGTTTCGGATAGGATGCGATGCTCATGAGGTAGCAGTGCGAGATGCGCCGCTCCGTGCGCAGCCCCGCGCCGGCCTTCACGATCTCGCCCAGAAGCTCGTTCGTATGCAGCGAACCCTTCATGATGGCACCCACATGGCCGCTCGCGGCCAGTTCCGCCGCCTTGGCCGCCGCCGCATGGCTGTGCTCGGTATCGACGATCTCCCACCCCGCGATATCGACCCCGGCCTCTCTGGCCGCGTCGGTTATCCGCGCCGCCGGGCCGATGAGCACCGGCGTTACCAGATCTTCCTGCACCGCCTCGAAGCTGGCGGCAATGACATTGGCCTTTACCGGATGCACGATCGCGATACGGGTGGGCGGCAGCGCACGGCAAAGGGTGAGGATCGCATCTGTCTGTCGGCTCATGGAATGTTTCCCTGGAACTCTATGGAAAGAGCAAACCCTGCGTAGGAACGGTAATCTTCACGATGGTCCCAATGGAGGCAAGAGGTGTTCTACCCCTGTCGCGCCGCGCCATTCTGGTATTTGGCGGATGAACCGTGCCCGGGCTCTGGATAAGAAGCGATTGCAACCATGGGCGCTTGGATTTTGATGGTTCCGTTGGTGGGGGCTAACGGGCCGTATTGACCGCAACGGCTGTTGGTCGGCGGGCACACCGGCATGTATGTGATGGCACTTGCGTCTCCCGATCGACGGATTCCAACGTCAAGTTTTGCAAGCGCAGGCTTCGGTCAGCATTCTGGCTGTGGCACGAGGCATGACGTTCGCGCATCCGACATGAGCGAAGCCCTTCAAATCGACCGCAACGATACACGCTTCTCAAGCTCGGCCGCCTGTTCCTTGCGCTCACTGTAGCGGTCGGTGAGGTAGGCGGAGGCGTCGCGCGTGAGGACGGTGAACTTCACCAGCTCCTCACAGACATCCACCACCCGGTCGTAGTAGGACGAGGGCTTCATCCGGCCATCGGCGTCGAACTCCTGATAGGCTTTGGCGACCGAGGATTGGTTCGGGATGGTGACCATCCGCATCCAGCGGCCGAGAATGCGCATCTGGTTCACGGCATTGAAGGACTGGCTGCCGCCCGAGACCTCCATGACGGCGAGGGTTTTGCCCTGCGTCGGCCGGATCGATCCGACCGAGAGTGGAATCCAGTCGATCTGGGACTTCATGATGCCGGTCATCGCGCCATGGCGTTCCGGGCTCACCCAGACCTGCCCTTCCGACCATTGCGAAAGATCGCGCAATTCTTGCACTTTCGGATGACTTACCGGCGCTTCGTCAGGCAGCGGCAGACCCCTTGGGTCAAACATGCGAACCTCACATCCGAGCCGTTCGAGCAGCCGGCGGGCCTCGAATGCGAGCAGGCGGCTATAGGATATCTCGCGCAACGAACCGTAGAGGATCAGGATGCGCGGCCTGTGCGTCGAGAATGCCGGACGCAGGGCGTCGAGATCGGTCGAGTGCAGGTGATCGCCCTGCAATGCGGGAAATGTGTCAGGCAATGCGCTTTCCTTCCTGATCGAGAACCTGTTCACCGTCCTCCTTGAAGAACGGCTCCTTGAAGGTGTCGGGCAGAATGTCGAGTACCGCTTCAGACGGGCGGGCGAGCCGGGTGCCGAGCGGTGTCACGACGAAGGGGCGATTGATCAGGATCGGCGTTGCGATCATCGCGTCGAGCAACTGCTCGTCAGTCAGGTCTGGGTTGTCCAGACCGAGTTCGGCATAAGGCGTGCCTTTCTCGCGAATAGCTTCCCGAACGTTCAAGCCAGCGTCCGCGATCATCGTCGCAAGCTGCTCGCGCGTCGGCGGCTGCTGCAAATACTCGATGACAACAGGTTCGATGCCGGCAGCGCGGATCAGCGCCAGCGTGTTGCGGGACGTCCCGCAGGCGGGGTTGTGATAGATGGTCGCGTCCATGGTCAGTGCTTTTCGGTGGCGGTGGTTCTGGAAACAGCGGGGGCGGCCTCGTACCAGTCCTTCGAACGGTTCACGATCCAGACGACCGAGAGCATGACCGGAACCTCGATGAGAACGCCGACGACGGTGGCGAGTGCCGCGCCGGACTGGAAGCCGAACAGGCTGATGGCGGCGGCAACCGCGAGTTCGAAGAAATTGCTGGCGCCGATCAGAGCCGATGGCCCGGCAACGCAATGCCGCTCGCCGGTCATCCGATTGAGCAGATAAGCGAGCCCGGAGTTCAAATAGACTTGGATCAGGATCGGCACGGCGAGCAAGCCGATGACGGCGGGCTGGGCGATGATCTGCTCGCCCTGGAAGGCGAAGAGCAGAACCAGCGTCGCGAGCAGCGCCACCAGCGAGACCGGCTGCAATCTTGCAAGCACGCCGTCCAGTGCCCGCGTCGTACCGTCAACCGTGAGCCGGCGGCGGATGATCTGCGCGATAATAACGGGCACGACGATATAGAGGGCGACGGAAAGAACGAGCGTATCCCACGGCACGGTGATGGCGGAGAGGCCGAGCAGCAGGCCGACAGTCGGCGCGAAGGCGACGACCATGATGGCATCGTTCAACGCCACCTGCGACAGCGTGAACAGCGGCTCACCGCGCGTCAGGTTGCTCCAGACGAACACCATGGCCGTGCAGGGCGCCGCGGCCAGGATGATCAGGCCGGCAATATAGGAGTCGATCTGGTCGGCAGGCAGGTAGGGGCGGAATAGCCAGCCGATGAACAGCCAGCCGAGCAGCGCCATGGAGAACGGCTTGACGGCCCAGTTGATGATCAGCGTGACGCCGATGCCGCGCCAGTAAGTGCCAACCTGCGCGAGAGACCGGAAATCGATCTTCAGCAACATCGGGATGATCATCAGCCAGATCAGGATCGCGACGGGGATGTTCACCTTGGCGATCTCGGTCGCGCCGACGATCTGGAAGAGGCCGGGCATGAAATGGCCGAGGGCCATACCGGCGACGATGCACAGGAACACCCAGATGGTCAGATAGCGCTCGAACGTGGACATCAGGCGGACTTTCCCTGCGGCGACGTCGCGCCTTCCATCGCGCCGATCTGGCGAAGCTTCGTCTCAAGCGCCATGTGATCGATGGAGGCCAGCGGCAGGTTGACGAAGGCCGCGATCCGGTTCTTGAGGAAACGTGCGGCCTGAGCGAAGGCACGCTGGATCTCGACGTCCGAGCCCGTGACGGCGGCAGGGTCCTCGACACCCCAATGGGCGGTCATCGGATGGCTGATCCAGACCGGGCAGGCTTCGCCGGCGGCGCTGTCGCAGACGGTGAAGATGAAATCCATCTGCGGCGCGCCGGGTTCTGCGAACACGTCCCAGCTCTTCGACGAGAAACCCGTCGAGGGATAGCCGAGCGCCTCCAGTTCCTTCAGGGCATGCGGATTGACCTCACCCTTCGGCTGGCTGCCGGCGGAGAAGGCTTTGAATCGTCCGCCGCCCTCCTTGTTGAGGATGGATTCGGCGAGAATAGAACGAGCGGAATTGCCCGTGCAGAGGAACAGCACGTTGTAGGTCTTATCGGTCATGGTCGTGGTCCGTGGTTAGGTCGGCGGCTTGATAAGCCTCATGATGGTCGCCGATGATGGGCAGATGGAGGAAAGCTGGCGGGTCGCCAGCACGGCTGCGGGAACGCTGTTCCGCTGGACTTCAGAAATCCGATGCGCGTGAAGAACGGTGCTGCACTCGTCGTGGCAAGGAAGACGTCGCCGGCATGGTCGAGACCCGCCACCGCCCGCTCGACCAAAGCGCTCCCCAGTCCTTGCCCTCGATGATCGGGAAGCACGACGACCGAACGGAGGAGAAAATCGTCGCCGCAGCGCTCGACACCGATGAAACCGACAGCCCTGCCATCCGATGACTGCGCCCTGAAGAAGGTGCGGCCGTGATCCTCGATGTCATCAGTTGGCAGATGCGCGTCCGTCAAGGCTGCCTTGAGGTCAGCGTCGTTGCCCTCAATCCGCTCCAACCTGATCGCGCTCATGACAGCTTCGCCTCCGGGGCGCAGCAGGGCGTCAACTCGGCGATGAGCGGGGCGCAAAGCTCCGTCGATCCGCCACAGCAGTCTTTCAGGAGGAATAGCGTCAGCTCACGCAGGCCGTTGAGGTTTGCCCGGTAGATGATCGACCGCCTCTGCCGCTCGCTCGTCACCAAGCCTGCCCGCGAAAGCGTTGCGAGATGCGCCGACATGGTGTTTTGCGGTACGTCGATGAGGCGGGCGAGCTCACCGGCCGGGATGCCGTCGGGTTCGTGCCGGACAAGAAGGCGGAAGGTCTCCAGTCGCGTGGTCTGTGCCAAGGCGCCGAGCGCCGCAATTGCTGTGTTGTTATCCATATATCCAGATTATCGGATATATTGAGATTGTCAATCGCGGGCGGAGATTAACGTCGTGTACCCTTCTCGGACATGGCGACCACAAAGTCGCCAAGGGAGCTGATCCCCCATGCAAAGCGAATAGTCTCACGCATCGTCTTTTCCTTCCAGGTTCGGCGTCGGTCGAACATAGAAGTCGATGCGGTGCGTCTCTCTCCGGTCCTTGCTTTCAAATCGAAATAAGAGCCATCGGTTTTGCCATCTGGCTGTTTTCGATTTGAAAGCAATATTCGGAGGGCGCACGTCTGTTCGGCAGTCGTATTGTTGTCGGCAATAGTGCCGATGGAGTTGCAAATGGCCGATCCAGACATCTTCGATCCGCAGGGTCTCGGCCGCCGGCAGCAATTGGCGGCGGCACGCCGCCAGCGAGAGAGTCAGCGGTTGGCGCTGCTCGGGCAACTCGTCGATGCATAACGCGGATCAGACGAACTGAAGCGCTGGATCAGCGCCTACAACAGCCCAGCGGATGAAAAGTCGCGTCCCGCGTTGAGGCGAATGGTCGAGTGGGCCGCGTCGCAGCTAGATGATCTCGAGCGCATTCTGAACCCAGAGAGGATCGAGCAGACCTTGCTGGAGCGCGAGCTGTTTCCGGACGTTGATCCCCTCGACGATCCAAAGGGCGACCCGTCGCGCTATCGCATCTGGGGGCACTCTACAGCGCTGAGACACATCAACGCAGTCTGAAGAGGCGGACGTCGAATGGCAACGGAGGGAAGAACCATGGTGACCTTACTGCAAAGCCTGCATTCCATCACCACGCAACGCGGTGACGGCCTGCGTGCGGAATTGCTCGGGATATTCACGCCGCCACCGACTTGGTCTGGGGTCGAGCAAATGAGGAAAGCGATCACCTGTGAGGAGATCGACGGCGCACCCGGTGACAAGATGAAACCGGATATTCTGTCTGCAGAAATCGTCAGGATGCCGCTGAGAAAGCGCAGCTAGGCGCGCTAAGCGGGCGTGCTCAACGGTGTCTATTGTACTACGTGTACTACGGCCGGTGTGTCGGTAGGGGGTGCCATGAAAAAACCGAGAGCATTTCCTGCACGAAAGAGCAGAGGGCCTGAGACACAGCCGACCGATACGAAGGCATCGCCGATATCATCGTTCACTGTTTCTGTGGGCGGCGCGTCGACACTCTCCGGCCAAAACAATGGTGGCCGATCATTGCTGCCCCTAAGGAGAACCGCAGTCATGACTGGCTTGCCGCGCCGTTCAGGAGCAGCTCCACGCACACCTTTCACGGATGGCGATTTCGTCATCGTCGAGGCAGGGCGCTGGCGAGGGCATGAGTGTTTGTCCGACTAGCGTGCATGCCCTCGCCATCCAGGGTGCCTGATAGTTGTGCCGTCTTTGATCTGAAACAGTTCAGCAAACCCCGCGAAAGAAGATGTTTTCAAGCAGTCATTCTCTTTCGAAGGACATGGCGTCCGCCTTGATCGCTTCCATGACCTTTTCGAGCTCTCCCGCCAAATCGGCATGGTATCGCAGGAGATAGTCCACAACGGCGTCATTTCTTAGCAGGCGGGAAACGTAACCTTTGGCAACGACGAGGACGAGCATCGTGTCGCCAAGCGTATCCTGAACGGTTCGATAGTCGTGATAGAGCCTTTCCATCTCCCGCTCCATGCGGGCAATGTCTTCCGCAGAGGCCTCTATCGGCTTAGGCTTCTTCGGCTCCAGAAGAAGATCAGGGCGTGTCGCCGAGAGGATCATAGTGGCATAGGTGATTGTAAAGCGATTTGCCGCGATCATCATTTCGGCGGCTTCGATCTGCCTCATTGGCTTCATCTTGCGCAGGATAGGGAACACGCCGCGCGCCGCCAGCCTGTCCTTTAGCAATTCCACCACCTCGGGCGCGATACCGTCCAGCATGCGCTGGCGTTCGCGGATACGCTCCACATTGACGCTCAGGGCTTTGGCTATGCGTTCCGCAGGAACCTTTTTGGCTATTGCCTGCATGATCATGCGGTGCTCCTGCACAGCACTCAGCCGATTGACCTGCCGGTTGAACGTGAAGCCTTCGTCGTCTTTCGAAAGAAGACAAACGGCATGCGTGGCGCCAAGAACCTTCAGGCATTCGAGCCGCACATGGCCGTCGAGAAGAATGTATTTTCTGCCCCCATCTTTCCCGCCCTTTTCGGGAAACACCGCCAGCGGCTCTATGATGCCAACTTCCTGTATCGACGCGAGAATCGTCTTGAACTTTGAGGAGTACCGCAGACTGGGTGACAATGTGCGCGTCGGCAGAATGTCGTTTACAAGTACCGTAATGGTATGCTGTTCGAAGGTGGAGCGGCTCATCAGTTTTTCCCTCCGGAAAGACGATCGGCGAGCGGCTTGGGCATATCGACGATCCCCTCCGCTCGCAACAGCGTCCGAAAATGCTCCTCCGAATGCAGCTTGCGCATGGCGGAGACGACAAAGAGCAACCGCTGCTCCGCTACATCCGCTTTCTGGATGGCGAGGCGCTGGCGCCGAACTTCCTCCTGGAAGGTCTGCGCGAGTCTTGCTGCCGTCATGGGCTTCTCGTTGCGCTGAATCACCTTTTGGTATTTTTGACCGAACGCCTTGCGTTTATCGATCAGCCGCCGGACTTTCAGAAGCTGGTCCCCCTTTAGAGTTCCAGTTTCGTAGGCTTCCATCATAGCGATCTGGACGTCGGCCTCGCTGGATCGAGCGATTTCGACGGCCAGGGAAAGCGGCAGCCATCCTTTTTCAACGGCGGTTATGAGGCGCTCTTCTCCTGCTCGCAGCAACTGGAGGATTCCCTGGATGTAGCTCGGATCCAGCCCGGTTTTCTGGCCTATCTGCACATTGGTGTATCCCCGGTCTGAAAGCACCTGAACGGCGTTCAGGAGATCCTGGCTGGAGTGCTGCCGGCGGGCCAGGTTTTCGACGAGACTCATCAGATATGTGTTTCGGCATGGAATAAGGACCCCGCACATGGGGTGATCGGCGTCCAAACGGGACCCCCATCTGCGATGGGGTTACAACAGCCTCCGGTTTCATCGGAGGCTTTTTATTTGGATGCTT
>NZ_JAJNCZ010000021.1 GCF_021026345.1 Rhizobium sp. GN54
CCAGAATCAGAATGCCCTGCTTTTCCGCGGCAGCAGCAATCCTGTCCCCCACCGGTCCATCCATCACGGCTTCGGCCTGATCGAGGCTCTGGAACAGGAACGGAAGGCCGAGCAGGCCAATCTCAGGCACTGCACCGGATGTCGCGCCCTGGGCGTTTGCGGAGAAGGCGATCGTGCCGAGGCGGATGTTGGTGACGCTTTCGGCGTCATCGCCGAATTGCGAACTCGTGCCGACATCAACCTTGATGCGCCCATCCGTTCTCTGTTCGACCAGTTCGGAGAACTTGAGCGACGCCGTGTCCTTCGGATTGCCGGCTGCGGCACTGTGCGACAGTTGAAAAGTCTGGGCTGCCAGCGGACTGGCGCTGAGCGAAATGACCGCTGCAGCAACAAGATGACGAAACTTCATGGCTATAACCTCCCGTGAGCCAACAAGTGAATGTGCTGTTCCGATGCAGCGGCGATACCTGCTGTCTGCTCCCGCTTGACAACAAGGAACCTCTGCGGAGCCGCCCGAGGCGGCAACCGGCCGAAAGCTGATCGGATGTGGATCGGGCGCCCGCGGCGATGCCGACAGGCCCGGGTCTGCGAGCGAGACCTACTCCGTCTCGCGTTCGTGACTTAGGTGACGCGCCCCGCGCCGATGTCTGTCATCATGGTCTCCTCCCATCAGACGTTAGCTTTGTGCCAGAAGCCTTTTCAGGATCTGCCGGATGAGTTCGCGATGATCCTGACAGATCTTGCGGGCCCGTTCGGCGTCTCCTGCGGCAATGGCGGCGATGATCGCGCGATGTTCACGCACCGAATTTGCTCTATCCACATGGATCGGACTGACGAAGGACAGAACCGACTTCATCTGGTTGCGAATGGAATGGTAGCTGGTCGCAAGAAGCGTATTCTCCGCCAGGTCGAAAATGATCTGGTGGAATTGCCCGTCGAGCTCTCCCCATTTCCTGGCCTGTTCCTGACCGAGATTGGCCTCCATCTCGTCGACCAAGGGCGTGAGCGTTGCCCTTAGTTCATCGGCATCGACAACGCCGGCGCTCACGCGTTCCGCCAGCAGATAGCCGGCCATTCCGTCCAGCGCTTCGACCAGTTCATAGCCCCGGATGAGATCCTGAAGCGTGAAATGGCGAACGAAGGTGCCCGATCGCGGAATGACCTCCACCAGGCCATCCGCCTCGAGACGCTTGATGGCGTCCCTTACCGGCGTGATGCTCATGTCCAGTTCGTCGGCGATCTGGTGGATGTCGAGCGGCACCGACGGCCGAAGTCCGCCGTTAATGATCCTTTCCAGCAGCGTCTCGTACGCCTTGTTCGAAAAATGTCTCGCCATCCGCCAACTCTCGATACAACCGATCCCACCTACATGAGCCGACTATATATCCCCGCGATATCGCTTGCCGAAAGGGGAACGTAGTTGTTCACCAACAGCCGTTGCTGCGTCTCGATAACCTTGTCGGCATAGACCCGGATGTCGCCTTCCGCCATCCCGTATTGGCTGAGCTGCTTGGTGGGAACGACCTCTGCCAGCAGCCGGTCCAGCGCATCGAACGGATTTTCACGACCAGCCGGCAGGCCGAGCGCCTCTTCGATCAGCCGTGCGATATCGGCGATCTTGCCGGCCGGCTCCTTCTCGAAATAGACCTTGAAGACCGCCGGCAGGAACAGCCGCGTCGCCTCGCCGTGCGGGACGTGATGGGCGCTGCCGAAATGCATGGCGATGGCATGAACGCCGCCCGCGAGCACGTTGGCAAGCGCGATGCCGGCCATGTTGCTGGCCGCCAGATAGGATTTTGCATCCTGCTGGATGACATCGCGACCATGCTCGACGATCCGCCTGTATCCCTGAAGGATGGCCCGCGCCGCCGCCATGCAGAACATGTCGGTATAGGCGTTCGCGGTCGGCGCGAGATAGATCTCCAGCGCGTGAACAAGGGCATCGGCCGAAGACGTGGCGAAGACGTAGTAGGGGATCTTCGACAGCATCTCGTCGATCAGGACGGCATGGTCGGCGAAACCCGCATCGAACCCCTTGCCCATCTTGCTGCCGATGCCCGGAAAATCGAGCACCGAGACGCATGTGACCTCGCAACCCGTCCCGCAGGTCGTCGGCACCAGCATCAGCCCGACCTTGCGTCCCGGCTGGACGCCGGCCTTGAAAAGCCCGGCGACATTGTCCTCCGAATCCAATGCCAGCATTTTCGCGCAGTCGAGGATGGAGCCGCCGCCGATGGCGATCAGCCTTTCGAAGCCGAGCTTGTGAACGGCGACGAGCATGGCATCGACAGCGACGTCGGTCGGCTCCCCGCCGCAGAAATCGTCGTAGAACAGCGTCTGCGCCGGCGAACCCTGCATGAAGGATTCATGGAGGATGCGCTGCGTAAAGATAAGATCACGGTTCGTGACACGATGCGCTTCCGCAAACTGCGCAAAGGTCTCGTAGCCGTGAATCTGCGGGCGAACAGCGAATTTCATTTCGATCAGGCTCCCGCACCGATCTTCACCGCCGCGATCCGTTCGTATAGCGGGCCGTAGATCGTCCCTTCGTCCGGAGCGCTGCGCTCCAGCGGTTCGGCGATGCGCGTCGTGTTGTAGTAGTGCTTCTGGGTGACGTTTTCGGAGACGGCATTGCCGCCCCAGCTTCCGCAACCGAGCGAAAACGTCTTCGCAAGGCCGTTCGTCCAGCTTCCGGAGTTCGCGACCCCATGCGGCTGGCGAACGATGACACGCGACGTCTTGGTCTCGAGCGCAAGCTTGAGAATGCGGTCGTTGTCGTTGGAGTGAATGCCGCAGGAATGGCCCGTGCCCGAGTAGTCGGTGATCGCGTTGACCAGCGCGATCGCGTCCTCGAAGGCATCGAACTTGTAGAGCGTCAGCACGAGGCTGAGCTTCTCGCCGGAGAACGGATATTGCGCGCCGGTCCCGGTTTCCTCGACAATGATGAACTTACGATCGGCCGGCACGTCTATGCCTGCCAGTGCCGCGATCTCGGCCACCGGCCGCGCAACCACCTTGCGGGAAACGTGGCCGTTTTCCCAGATGACCGCCTGCAGCCGGGCCTTCTCCTCGGCATTGGCGACATAGGCGCCGGCCTTTTCCAGCTCGCCCTTGAAGGCATCGTAGATGGATTGCTGGACGATGATCGAATTCTCTGCCGAGCAGCCCGATGCGTTGTCGCCGGTCTTGCCAATGCTGATCTTGCTTGCGGTTTCGACGAGGTCCGCCGTCTCGTCGATGATGACGGCCGCATTGCCGACGCCGACGCCATAGGCCGGCTTGCCCGAGGAATAGGCCGCCTTGACCATGTCCCCTGCCCCGGTCGCCATGGTGACGTCGCACTGCGCCATCAGTTCGGCCGCCAGCGCCTTGGACGGCATCTCGATGCACTGAACCAGATCTTCCGGAGCATCCAGGGAGCGCAGCACCTGCCGAATGATATCGACAACGAAGAGCGTCGTCTTCTTGCTTGCCGGATGCGGCGCGCAGATCACCGCGTTGCGGGCGCGGATGCCGAGAACCGACTTGAAGATGGGCGTCGCCTCGCAATTCGTGCTGGGTACGAGCGCGGCGATGACCCCGTAGGGCTTGGCAATGGTGATGATGCCGTTCTGGGCATCGCGGTCGATCACGCCGACCGTCTTTTCCTGCCGGATGTCATGATAGATGGCCGGCATCTTGTGCGTCATCTTCATGCGCTTGCTGTCCACGAGGCCCATCTTCGTTTCGTCATACGCCATTTCGGCGATGCGCTGCGCCAATTCGGGGCGGGCAAGCGTGTAGACGATCGCACCGGCCAGAAGATCGACCTGCTCCTGGGTGTACGTGTTGAGAATGGCCTGCGCCGTGCGCGCCTTGGCCACGAGTTCGGCGATCTGAGCCTGCTCGGCAGATGCGGACATATTTCCTCCCGGACCCATTTGCGGGCCCTTTCAATTCAATCTGATATATCACAAGATATTTTTATTGATATTTTTGTCAAGTCGCGCGATAGGTCGACTGTCGATATTTCGATGAAGACGAGTTTGCGGCTTAGAGGAGGAGACGACGAAATGCGGGAGAATCTGGTCGCCATCAACGAGGTGGTTCTGCGCGACGGTTTTCAGAACGAACCTCGTTTCGTGCCGACGGCGGACAAGATCCGTCTTGCCGAAGCGCTGTCACGGACGGGCGTCCATCGCATCGAGGTTTCCTCTTTCACCTCCCCCAAGGCGATCCCGAACCTTCGCGACGCCGAAGAGGTGTTTAGCGGCATCAACCGCGTCCCGGGCGTCCTTTACACAGCGCTCGTGCCGAACGAGCGCGGCGTGCAGCGTGCGATCGATAGCCGGGTCGACGAGGTCAACCTGGTCATGTCGATCGGCGAGAAGCACAACCTGAAGAACCTGCGGATGACATGCGCGCAGTCGCTCGCGCAGTTCAAGGCGATCATGACCACCCTCGAGGGCACCGGCATCGCGGTGAACGGGACGATCGCGACCGCCTTCGGCTGCCCCTACGAGGGGCCGCAGCCGGTCGAGCGCGTGCTATGGGCGATCGACGCCTACCGTGCGCTCGGCATCGGCGGCGTGACCGTTGCCGACACGATCGGCGTCGCCGATCCCCGGCAGGTCGGAAAACTGATGGTGCAGATCAGGAAGCATCACGAAGATCTTCCCGTCACTCTCCATCTCCACAACACACGGGACATGGGCCTTGCCAATGCGCTGGCCGCCTACGACGAGGGCGTGCGCAGCTTCGATTCCGCGCTGGGCGGCATAGGCGGATGCCCCTATGCTCCGGGTGCAACCGGAAACGTCTGCACGGAAGACCTCGTGCACATGTTCGAAAGGTGCGGCATCGAGACCGGCGTCGATCTCGATGCGCTCATGACGCTCTCGGAAGAGCTGTCGACAACGCTCGGCCATGCCGTGCCGGGCTATGTCGTCAAGTCGGGGACCAGCGACCGTCTCTACGCCTGACGACGAAGCGCGCCCGTCATCGCATCGAGCAGGACATTGGCGGATGCCGCTCCCGGATCGACGTGTCCGATGGACCTCTCGCCGAGCTTTGCCGACCGGCCGCGCCGGCTTTCGATCCGGGCGGTATACTCCATGCCGGCCTTGCTGGCGGCCGTGGCGGCCTCCAGCACCTCGATCTCGCCCGCCCCGGTCGCGGCGGCTTCTGCAGCGGCTTCGGCGGCAGGCACCCAGGCATCGATCATCGTCTTGTCACCCTGCGCGGCGCCACCCCGGGACAGGATACCGTCGCTCATGCCCTTGACCCAGGCCGCCATTGCAGGGCCGTTGAGATTGAGCCGGTCGCCGACAGCCTGGCCGGCGCTGCGGAATGCCCCCGCATAAAGCGGGCCGGACGATGCGCCGACGGCCGTCAGGAAGGTCTTTGCAATGACCTCGCAGAGTTGCGAGACCGTCGCCTCGGCGGGCTCGCCGGGGAGCACGACACCGACGGCCGTCCAGCCGATATCCATCGTTATGCCATGATCGCCGTCGCCGATAACGCCGTCGAGTTGAGAGAGCCAGTCCTTCTTTTCGCGGATGGCTGCGGCGACAGCCGTCATCATGGCGCGGAACCGTTCGGGCGTGACCGCGCCGGCGGTCTTCAGGGACTGGCGGTCCGTCGCTTCTGCCTTTTCGGCAGCACGAACGCGGCGCGCGCTGCGCACGAAACCTGCTTCGTCCGCCGTGGAATTGCCGACCGTCAGAGCCGGCGTCCTGCAGGGGTGATCGAGCAGGGTCGTCAACGTCTCGTCGAGTTTCAGCAGGGTGATGGAAGCGCCCGCCATCTCGAGCGACGTCGCATATTCGCCAACCCAGTTTGCATGGATGACGATACCCTTTTCCTCGAGAATCCGGCGGACGCGCCGGAAAAGGACGAACAGTTCGAGCTGCGTCGTAGCACCGAGGCCATTCACGAGAACAGCGACGCGGTCGCCCTCGACCAGCTGGAGTTCCGCAAGGATTGGCTCCATCAGAACATCGGTGACGGTATCCGCAGCCGCCAGCGGCTCGCGGCGCATCCCAGGCTCGCCATGCAGACCCATGCCGATTTCCATGTCCTGCGGCCCGATCTCGAAATTCAAGACGCCTGTCTGCGGCAACGAGCAGGCGCCAAGCGCGACGCCCATCGATCGGCACCTGTCATTCGCAAGTCGCGCGAGAGCCTCGACCCGTTCCAGCGGCTCGCCGCGATCGGCGGCCGCGCCGGCGCACTTGAAGACGAAGAAATCGCCGGCGACACCGCGCCGTTCATGGCGACGGTCACCGGGCGCCGAAGCGACATCGTCGGTGACTGCGACATGGCAGACGGGCGTGCCTTCGCCCACCAGCTCTTCGGCCGCCATCGTGAAGTTCAGGACGTCACCCGTATAGTTCCCGTACAGGAAAATGACGCCTGCGCCGCCATCGGCCGCGCGTCCGGCATCCAGTATCTGTTCCGGCGACGGTGAGGCGAAGACATTGCCGACTGCCGCGGCGTCCGCGAGCCCGCGCCCGACATAACCGGCGAAGGCGGGTTCGTGGCCGGAGCCGCCACCTATGACGACGCCAACCTTTCCGTCGCGCGGACCTTGGCGCGCAACGACCGCGCGTCCCGTCGGCCCTTCGACGGTCAGCAGGTCCGGATAGGCCCCCACCAGCCCCTCGATGAATTCCGGGATGATGTCTTCAGGCGCGTTGATCAGCTTCTTTGTCTTCGTCGTCATGGCAAATTCCTCCTGCGCGGTCGCAATGCGACCGCCCGCCGTCCTCCATGACGGCTGTCAGATCATGTGCGGATCGGTCTCAGCCGGCGCTTCCGGCAGGCACGAAGCGCTTGGCGGCGGCCACGGTGCGGTCGAGCCATTCATGCTCCAGCCGGCGCGTTTCATCCATGTCGTGCGTCTGCGGTAACCAGTGCTCCAGGATCACGCTCATGTCGTCCGGGCAATGCGAGAGCGAGGCCAGGATCTCCTCGATCTCCGCGCGCCCCTCGCCGAGCGGCGTGCCGTGGATGCGGAAGCCCACGCCATAGGGATCCGGTGTGATCTGGTAGTCCTTGAGATGCAGGTTGATCGTATAGGGCGCCAGCATCTTCACCGTCGTCATCGGCCATTCGCCGGCGCAGATCGAATTGGCGACGTCGAGGCATACGCCGAGCGCATCATCGGCCACCGCATCGAGCAGTTCCACCATGCGGGGAGACGGATAGTTGAAATGGTTTTCGATCGCAAAGCGCAATCCGGCCCGCTTGCCGTCGGGAAGCAGTTCGCGCAGTTGTGCGGCGAGCTCGGATACGGGGATCAGGGCATCTTCGGCGTCAAGGGCCACGCGCAGGATCTTCGAGCCGATGCGCTCGCCGATGGGGATGTAGCGGGCCAGTTCCTCGGCGTTAAAGGATTGTGTCCCGACTTCGAGCTGCATGCCATAGGAATCGGCGCGCGCCTTCAAGGCCAGGTGCTCCTCGGCAGACAGGCGGTCGAGCGGAAGATTGTCGGCATATTGCACGAGGGAAAGCCCGTGGCCGTGGGCGATTTCGAGCACTTCCATCGCCGTCATCGGCTTGGCCGGCTGCAGGTCCTTGATGCCGATCGACCAGCGGAAGGCATAGCTTCCCAAACCCAGTTTCATGTCGTCCTCCCGATTACAGGCGGCGCCCCGTCAAGGGCGCCGCTCCCAAATGATCAATGGATCAGCGAGCCGCCGTTGACGTCCACTTCGGAGCCGGTGACGTAGGCCGACAGGTCGGATGCGAGGAAGAGTGCGCAACCGGCAACGTCGTCAGCCGTGCCGGCACGCCCCATCGGAATGCCGAGCTTGATTTCTTCCAGCTTCTCCGGCGTCAGCAGGCCGCCGGTGATGTCGGTGGCGATGAAGCCGGGGCAGATCGCATTGACGCGGACATTGTCGGGCGCCAGTTCACGGGCCATCGCCTTGGTCAGGCCGAGCACGCCGGCCTTGGCCGCCGAATAGTGCGGGCCGCCGAAGATGCCGCCGCCGCGCTGTGCGGAAACCGACGACAGGTTGACGATCTTGCCCTGCTTGCGCGAGCGCATGTGCGGGATGACGGCCTGGCTGCAGTAGAGCGTGCCGCGCAGGTTGACGTCGAGGACGGCGTCGTAGTTCTTCGGCGCGATGTCCATGATCTTCAGCGGCTGGGTGATGCCGGCATTGTTGACCAGGATGTCGATCTGGCCCCACTTCGCAACTAGGGCGTCGATGACCGTCTTGACGCCGTCGAGATCGGTGACGTTGCACGCCATGCCGACATGCTGGGGTCCGAGATCGGCCGCAGCCTCCCTGGCCGCAGCCTCATCGAGATCGAGGATGGCGACTGTGGCGCCATGTTCGGCGAAAAGCTTGGCCGTCGCCTTGCCGAGGCCACGCTTGGATGCGGCACCTGTGACGACGGCGAACTTGCCCTGAAGAAGAGCGGTAGACATGGAATTTCCTCCCTTGAAGGTGAACCCGCCGGTCGGCGGGCTATGTCTGTGTTGAGCGATATTTTCAGAGCCAGCCGCGGACCTGGCTGACGATGGCGGAAGTCGAGATGCCGTAACGGTCGTGCAGCGCAGGCAGACCGCCGGCATCCAGGAACTGGTCGGGCAGACCGATCATGCGGAAGATCGGCGTGACGCCATTGGTCAGAAGCGTCGAGGCGACCGCTTCGCCGAGCCCGCCGACCTTCGTGTGGTTCTCGGCGGTCACGACGAGCCGCCCGCCCTTGCGCGCCTCGGCGAGGATCGTTTCGGTATCGAGCGGTTTGATCGTCGGGCAATGCAACACCGCGACGGAGATGCCCTGGGCCTCGAGTTCCACGGCGGCATCCAGCGACCGCATCGTCATGAAGCCGGATGCGATGATGAGCGCATCCTTGCCGTCTCTCAGCAGCTTGGCCTTGCCGAGTTCGAATTTATAGTCCGGGCAATGCTTGTGGATGACCGAGGCGACCTTGCCGCGCGGCAGGCGCATGTAGACCGGCCCGTCGTGGGCGGCAATCGCCGGCACGGCCTCCATCACATCGATGGCGTCGCACGGATCGACGATGGTCAGGTTCGGCAAGCCGCGGAATATGGCAAGGTCTTCCGTCGCCTGATGGCTCGGCCCGTAGCCTGTGGTCAGGCCCGGCAGCGCGCAGACGATTTTGACCGGCAGGTATTCTTCGGCGATCGCCATCGCGATGAAATCGTAGGCGCGGCGCGAGGCGAACACGGCGTAGGTCGTGGCGAAGGGAATGAAGCCCTCCCGTGCCATGCCGGCTGCAGCCGAAATCATCACCTGCTCGGCCATGCCCATCTGGTAGAAGCGCTCGGGAAAGGCTTCGGCGAAGACGTGTAGGTCGGTGTATTTCGCAAGATCTGCGGTCAGGCCGACGATACGGTCGTTGTGTTTTGCTTCCGCCACGAGCGCGTGGCCGAACGGGGCCGATACGGTTTCATAACCTTCGGCGGCAAGCGAGGCGATCATCGCCGAGGTGCGACCACCCTCGCCCGCCTTCGGAGCGTTGCGCGGTTCCCACTTGCGATGCGGGTCGTATTTACGCAGTTGCGTCATCTGGGCTTCCTCCCCTTATTCCGGCCGGTTCGCATCGAGCACGGCAAGCGCCTTCTGCCATTCGTCGGCTTCGACGCGGACGAAGTGGGTGATCTCGCGCTGCTCGAGGAAGGGGACGCCCTTGCACATGATCGTGTCGCAGATGATGACGCGCGGATTCGGATCCGTAACGTTGCGGGCGGCATCGAAGGCGGCCACCAAAGCGTCGATGTCGTTGCCGTCGACGCGCTGGACATGCCAGCCGAAGGATGCCCATTTGTCGCCGAGCGGTTCCGAGCACAGCATTTCGGTCGATTTCCCATCGGCCTGCTGGTCGTTGAAATCGACGATGCAGATCAGGTTGTCGAGCTTGTGATGCGCCGCCGACATGGCCGCTTCCCAGGTCGACCCCTCGCCGAGTTCGCCGTCCGACATGAGGTTGTAGACGAAGGCCGGGTTCTTCTTGGCCTTCAGGCCGAGCGCCATGCCGACGCCGATGCCAAGACCCTGGCCGAGCGAGCCGCCGGTGATCTCCATGCCCGGCGTGTAGGCCGCCATGCCCGACATCGGCAGGCGGCTGTCGTCCATGCCGTAGGTCGTCAGCTCGACTTCCGGAAGAATGCGTGCCTCGATAAGGGCCGAATAAAGCGCTATGGCATAGTGGCCGATCGACAGAAGGAAGCGATCGCGTCCCTCCCATTCCGGATCTTCGGGGCGGTAGTTCAGCGCATGGAAATAGGAAACGGCGAGGACATCCGAAATGCCGAGCGCCTGCCCGACATATCCCTGCCCCTGCACTTCGCCCATGAGAACGGCTTTGCGGCGGATCTCCCACGCACGGCGACGCAGGCTCATGTTGGGCAGGCTTGCTGCCGCGTCTTGGATGGTCATGACTCCTCCAGTCTCCACGAGGCGTGCGCCTCGGTGCAAAGAGTGATGTGCAACGACGCATCCAAACTCAATTAAGTTTTTCGAATTAGTTGTTAAGAAAAACTTAGGTGACGTATTGCCAAGGATACGACAGGGTCATGTCATTGCGAACGAGGAGGACGTTTGGCGATATCGACGGGACAGTTGGAGAACCGTTGACAAAGCTCTCGCAAACCTCCCTGTCGCCAGATTTGAAAAATGACGCACCCAGGGGAGGAACCTTATGAACATACGTCATTTCCTAGCCGCCGCCGCAATCACGCTCTGTGCCGGATATGCCAACGCTCAGTCGTTTCAGGTCTCGCACAATGCCGCAGCCGGCAATCCCAAGGACGTCGCTTCGCTGAAGTTCGCCGAACTGGTCGAACAGAAGTCCGGTGGCCGCATGACGGTGAGCGTCGGCACGGCCGCGCAGTTCGGCGACGATGCCGAGACCATCACCAACATGCGCCTCGGCACGATCGCCTTCTCCGCAAACTCCCAGGGCACGACCTCCGCCGTCGTTCCGGAGATCGCGCTGCTCGGCCTTCCCTTCCTCTTCCAGAGCCTCGATCAGGCCGAAGCCGTGATGGATGGACCGGTCGGTGACAAGATCGCAGCCGCAGCCGAGGCACAGGGCCTCGTCGTGCTCT
>NZ_JAJNCZ010000022.1:2500-5183 GCF_021026345.1 Rhizobium sp. GN54
GAAGAGAAGATACTGTCTGGAGGCTTCCAGGTGTTTTGAGCAATTCTTAGGAATTGCTTGGGACGTCCGAGCCCAGTCCCAGTGAACCCATGGATGGTCTAGCCGACCGGATATGGAGGAGGGATTGGAGGTAGGAAGGAAGGCCTGTTACTCAGAACGGGATCGTTGTTCGAAGGCTTCGGCCTTCGTCTGATGGCCTGTTGATGGATGTTGCCTGACCGCGCATCCCCGGACAGATCTCGAGAAGCTGGTCTTAATGGCAGCAAGCAAGCGAACCGCTCGGCGTGGTTCCAATAAAGCTTAGCTGTCGAACACGTCGATGGCATCATGAGTTGGCTGGGTTGTAAAAGGTAACCCGGTCGCTTTCGCTTATGCGAAAGCTAGTGATGAGCATTGGCAATGAGAACGATCAAGTGTCGTAAGGGCAATTGGTGGATGCCTTGGCATGCACAGGCGATGAAGGACGTGATACGCTGCGATAAGCCGTGGGGAGCTGCGAATAAGCTTTGATCCATGGATCTCCGAATGGGGCAACCCACCTTAAATGCTTGGAGAATCCAAACTGTTCAGCGATGGACGGCTTGGGTTTCCAAGCATTGATATAAGGTATCTTACCTTCGAATACATAGGGGTAAGAAGCGAACGCAGGGAACTGAAACATCTAAGTACCTGCAGGAAAGGACATCAACCGAGACTCCGCAAGTAGTGGCGAGCGAACGCGGACCAGGCCAGTGGCAATGCTGAATAAAGTCGAACGGAATGGAAAGTCCGGCCGTAGCGGGTGATAGCCCCGTAGACGTAGAACAGGCATTGTCCTTGAGTAGGGCGGGACACGTGAAATCCTGTCTGAACATGGGGAGACCACTCTCCAAGCCTAAGTACTCGTGCATGACCGATAGCGAACAAGTACCGTGAGGGAAAGGTGAAAAGCACCCCGACAAGGGGAGTGAAATAGAACCTGAAACCGGTTGCCTACAAACAGTCGGAGGGCGCAAGCCTGACGGCGTACCTTTTGTATAATGGGTCAACGACTTAGTGTGACGAGCAAGCTTAAGCCGATAGGTGAAGGCGCAGCGAAAGCGAGTCTGAACAGGGCGTTCAGTTCGTCGCATTAGACCCGAAACCGAGTGATCTAGCCATGAGCAGGCTGAAGGTTGGGTAACACCAACTGGAGGGCCGAACCCGCATCTGTTGCAATAGATTGGGATGACTTGTGGCTAGGGGTGAAAGGCCAATCAAACTCGGAAATAGCTGGTTCTCCGCGAAATCTATTTAGGTAGAGCGTCGAGCGAATACCCCGGGGGGTAGAGCACTGGATGGGCTATGGGGACTCACCGTCTTACTGATCCTAACCAAACTCCGAATACCCGGGAGTACTACTCGGCAGACACACGGCGGGTGCTAACGTCCGTCGTGAAGAGGGCAACAACCCTGACCTCCAGCTAAGGTCCCCAAGTCATGGCTAAGTGGGAAAGGATGTGAGGATCCCAAAACAACCAGGATGTTGGCTTAGAAGCAGCCATCATTTAAAGAAAGCGTAACAGCTCACTGGTCTAAATAAGGGTCTTTGCGCCGAAAATGTAACGGGGCTGAAGCCATGCACCGAAGCTGAGGATGTGCAGCAATGCACGTGGTAGCGGAGCGTTCCGTAAGCCTGTGAAGGGAGACCCGTGAGGGCTCCTGGAGGTATCGGAAGTGCGAATGTTGACATGAGTAACGATAAAGAGGGTGAGAGACCCTCTCGCCGAAAGACCAAGGGTTCCTGCTTAAAGTTAATCTGAGCAGGGTTAGCCGGCCCCTAAGACGAGGCGGACACGCGTAGTCGATGGGAACCACGTTAATATTCGTGGGCCTGGTGGTAGTGACGGATCCCGTATGTTGTTCATCCTTATTGGATTGGGTGGGCTGCGAAGGGGTTCCAGGAAATAGCTCCATCATTATAGACCGTACCCGAAACCGACACAGGTGGTCAGGTAGAGTATACCAAGGCGCTTGAGAGAACTATGCTGAAGGAACTCGGCAAATTGCACGCGTAACTTCGGAAGAAGCGTGACCCTTTTCCACGCAAGTGGGATGGGGTGGCACAGACCAGGGGGTAGCGACTGTTTATCAAAAACACAGGGCTCTGCGAAGTCGCAAGACGACGTATAGGGTCTGACGCCTGCCCGGTGCTGGAAGGTTAAGAGGAGAGGTGCAAGCTTTGAATCGAAGCCCCAGTAAACGGCGGCCGTAACTATAACGGTCCTAAGGTAGCGAAATTCCTTGTCGGGTAAGTTCCGACCTGCACGAATGGCGTAACGACTTCCCCGCTGTCTCCAGCATAGACTCAGTGAAATTGAATTCCCCGTGAAGATGCGGGGTTCCTGCGGTCAGACGGAAAGACCCCGTGCACCTTTACTATAGCTTTACACTGGCATTCGTGTCGGCATGTGTAGGATAGGTGGTAGGCTTTGAAGCTTGGACGCCAGTTTGAGTGGAGCCATCCTTGAAATACCACCCTTATCGTCATGGATGTCTAACCGCGATCCGTCATCCGGATCCGGGACCGTGTATGGTGGGTAGTTTGACTGGGGCGGTCGCCTCCGAAAGAGTAACGGAGGCGCGCGATGGTGGGCTCAGACCGGTCGGAAATCGGTCGTCGAGTGCAATGGCATAAGCCCGCCTGACTGCGAGACTGACAAGT
>NZ_JAJNCZ010000023.1 GCF_021026345.1 Rhizobium sp. GN54
CACTTTCATCGGCACGGACGCCTTCTCCGACAAGGCCGGCGAGTTGCGCTACGCCAAGAGCGGCAAGGACACCTATGTCACCGCCGACACCAACGGCGACGGCAAGGCAGACTTCGCCCTCCACATCGACAAGCTCGTCACCCTCGACAAGGGAGACTTCCTGCTGTGAGGCGGAATGCAGGCTTGAAAATGTCTGAAGGGGGCGGCCGGAAAGGCCGCCCCCCGATGCACGTCAGCGCACCGGGGCACGCGGTTTCGCCGGTTCTCTGTAAATCCGGCCGGCCGACCGACCGGTTTCGTCTCGGCGTATCGGCGCTGGCGCTCTTGACGGCAATCGCCGTGCCGGTGTGGCCGGTGCTGGCACAGGATGTGCAAACCCAGGACGCGCAGGCCCAGGCGGAAGACCAGGCCGCGGCGGAGGGCGCGCCCGCGAACCCCAATGAGCCGACCGTACTCGAGGAGATCGTGGTGACGGCCACGCGGCTCGGCGAGCGCGTGTTCGAAACGCTTTCAGGTTCGAGCGCACTGTCGCGCGAGCAGCTCAGCATCGAAATGCCGGGTGCCCCGGTCTCGGAGATCGTGACGCTGATCCCGAGCGTGTCGACGCAGACCTCGGCGGACGACCCCGGGACGGCGATCAACATGCGCGGCCTGCAGGACTTCGGGCGCGTCAACGTGCTCGTCGACGGTGCCCGCCAGAATTTCCAGAAGAACGGCCACGAGGCCAACGGCACCTTCTATCTCGACACCAACATGCTCAAGAGCGTCGAGGTGACGCGCGGGCCGACGGCCACCGTCTACGGCAGCGGCGCCATCGGCGGCGTCATCTCGTTCACCACCATCGACGCCGACGACGTGCTGCAGGAGGGGGCCACCAAGGGTGGCCGGGTCAAGCTCGGCTTCGATACCAACGGGCCGGGGCCGACCGTGCACGGCGAGGCCGCCGCGCGGATCGGTGACGGGGCCGATTTCGTCATCGCCGGCACTTGGTTCAAGCCCGGCGACTATACCTCCGGCGACGGGACCAAGGTGGATTCGGCGCAGAACCTGCTCTCCGGGCTGGCCAAGGCGCGCTTCCGCCCGACCGACGACCAGGAGATCACGCTCTCCGGATCCCGCTACTTCAACACCTTCGAGAACGGCAGCACCAGCGTTCGCGACATCGACGTGACCGTCGACACGTTCACGGCCGGCTACCGCTACACGCCGGATTCCGATTTCTGGAACCTGAGCGCCAAGATCTATTACAGCGGAACCCTGTCCGACCAGGCCGGCACCGGCGACATCGCCGGCGACGACCAGTCCTTCAAGGTAGGCACCACCGGGTTCGACCTCTTCAACACCTCGACCTTTGATACCGGCGCGGTCACCCACGAGGTCACCTATGGCGGCGACGTGTTCCGCGACAAGGTCAGCACCGTGGACGAGTTCGGCAGCAGCGACGACCTGACGCCGCCGGGCACGCGCGTCGCCTATGGCGCCTTCATCCAGGACAAGCTGACCTGGGAGTGGCTGGAGGTGATCGGGGCGCTGCGCTACGACGGCTACAGCCTGGAGAACGACGAGACCCATACCGACGGCAGCCGGCTGTCGCCCAAGCTCACCGTCGGCGTGACACCCTGGGATCCGGTGACGTTCTACGGCGGCTATTCGGAAGGCTACCGCGCCCCGGCGCTGACGGAGACGCTGATCGAAGGTTTCCACCCGCCGCCGGTGATGGGGCAGTTCTTCCCCAACCCGAACCTCAAGCCGGAAGTGGCCCACACCATCGAGGCCGGCGTCAACCTGCGCTTCCAGGATCTCTTCACCGGCTCCGACCAGCTCGGCGTGAAGCTCGGCGTCTTCCGCAACGATGTCGACAACTACATCGACCAGGTCTTCATCATGTTCCCGATCCCGGGCGGGTACCAGTACCAGAACATCGCCAAGGCCCGCATCAAGGGGTTCGAGTTCGAGGCGAGCTATGATGCGGGCTTCATGTTCGCGGGCCTGGCGGGCCAGATCCTGGACGGGGAGAACCTGACGACCGGTGCGACGCTGCAGAAGGTGCCGCCCTTCCGCGCGGTCACCACGCTCGGCTTCCACGCCCTCGACGACCGGCTGACGGCGGGGACGCGGCTGACGGTGGTGGGCAAGAAGGACGAGGACCTTTCGACCGGGTTCATCGGCGAGGCCTACCAGCTCGTGGACCTCTTCGCCCAGTTCGCGATCAACGAGACGACGACGGCCAACATCGCCCTGAACAACATCTTCGACCGCGAATACACCCAGTACCTGAACGCCGATCCGAGCCCGGGCTTCAACGCCAAGGCCTCGCTGACGATGAAATTCTAGCCCGGACGGCGCCTGCGTCGACGGGCGCCGTCCACCTTGCCTGACAGGCCTTACGGGGCAGCCGGCCCATCCGCGGGGTTTCCGACGGACCGGCCGGCCGCCCGAAACGGGAGTGACGAGATGACGATCACCATCAAGCTTACCGCCGAACTCGGTTCATCGACCGGGGTCGACTTCAACACGGCGTTCACGAAGTTCTTTTCGACGCTGGTGCCGACAGGCTGGCCCTATATCCTCGGCGGCTCGGGCCAGTTCGAGGGCGACCAGATCGTGCTTCTCGACAAGGTGGTGAAGGGCAAGGAGGGTGATACCAAGGCCATCATCCTCGACGGCAAGAACTTCAACTACTACTTCAACGACCACACCCTGAGCGGTACGCTGACGACCGTGCGCCTGTCGACGCTCGGCGACAGCTACAACAGCTCCGACGGCTCGTTCGACGTTGAGAACGGCCACATCGCCAATGTCGAGACGCCGATCGAGATCAGTGGGCTGAAGATCTACAACGCCTATGGCGAGCGTGGGGCCGTGCATGACGTGATCTACGGGCTGATGGGCGGCGCGCATGACGGTGGCGGCTTCTCCAAGCCCGCGGCGCTGGAGAGCTTTCTCTGGGCCGAGGCCCACAACGTGGTCGGATCGACCGGTGCGGACACCTATCGCGGCACGAAGTACAACGACACCGTCCGCGGCAACGGCGGCAACGACACGTTCGACGGGGCGGCTGGCACGGACACGGCGGTCTTCGGCGGGACGAAGGCGAACTACACGCTGACGAAGAACAGCAACGGCAGCGTCACGGTGACCGACAACCGCTCCGGCGCCAATGACGGCCGCGATACGCTGAAGAACTTCGAGATCGCGAAGTTCTCGGACGGTAGCGTCGACCTGACGAAGCTCGGCTCGACGCCGTCGGCGAACAAGGCCCCGACGTCGATCGCGCTTTCGAAGTCGACGGTTGCGGAGAACAGCAAGAAGGGCACGACGGTCGGCACGTTCTCGGCGAAGGATCCGGAAGGCAAGGCGCTCACCTACAAGCTGACGGATACGGCCGGCGGGCTGTTCAAGCTGTCGGGCACCAAGCTGCAGGTGGCCAAGGCGATCGACTACGAGAAGGTG
>NZ_JAJNCZ010000024.1 GCF_021026345.1 Rhizobium sp. GN54
AGCGGCCCTTTTGCTTTGGTAAAACGAACAGAACAGACCGGATAACGCGGGGTGGAGCAGCCCGGTAGCTCGTCAGGCTCATAACCTGAAGGCCGCAGGTTCAAATCCTGCCCCCGCAACCACCGACATTTGCAAATTCTCCCATTGAGGGAACCGCTCGAGCAACTCCTCGCGGTAAATGTCGAGCAGCATCTCCTTCTTCTCCTCACTGTCGATCTCACCGGCTTCCAGCCGCTCCACGAAATCCTCATGGATCTCCGAGATGAAGCGGCTCTTCATGTAGTCGAGCACGTCCATCTGCGCGAGAATAGACGCGATCAGGCCATGGACCTGCAGGCTTGCCGGCTGGTGGCCCGGTGTCTTGCCGACGACGACCTTCTGGACGAGCTGGCGTACGATCGGCATCAGCATGCGTTTGGCTTCCTCGTTCTTGCCCTTGCGGGCCACCATCATGAACTGACGCATTGCCATCTCCGTCTCTTCCGGATTATGCCGGCGGCGCAGTTCCTCGATCTTGGCAATCATGTCCGGGCCGCTTTCCGTGAAATTGGCGACCTCGTTCTCCAGCGTCTGGCGCTCTGCCTCCAGCCGGTCAAGCGTGTCGTCGAGTGCCAGCAGGCGAGGGCGGCCTTCGGCCGCACGGTCACTGATCTGCTGGATGATGTTCTGCTGCTTGCCCTCCAGTTCCGAGAGCTTGCGCTTCAACTGGTCGCGCTCGGCCAGCGGACGTTTGAGTTTTGCCGTCTCGTAGGCAATGCTCCGCTCGGACAGCGTGTCGAAGATGCCTTCGGCAAAGAAGGCTGCCGGCAGGCAGTCCAGTACACGGCTCTCCAGTTCCTGACGAATGATCGTCTTGCTATTGCTGCAACATGCGCCGCCAAGCTCGTCGATCGGCAGGCGCTTCTTGCGGTTGGTGCAGCTATAGCGATCCTTGCCGGAAATCGCGTAGGGGCCGCCGCACTCATCGCATTCGAGAAGATGGCTCAGAAGATATTCCGGCCGGTGTGTCGCATTCAGCCGGTTGCTCTGCCCGAAGTCGAACAGTTCCCCGATCTCCTTCTGCCGGTCCTTGACGCGGCTCCACAGTTCGTCCGAGATGATGCGCATCTGCGGCACCTCCGTCAGGATCCATTCGCTCGTATCATTGGCGCGGGCCGTGCGCTTCTCCGTCTGAGGGTTCTTGCGGTACTGGCGCCGGTTCCAGACGATGCGGCCGATATAGCTCTCATTGTTGAGAATGCCGGTGCCACGGCCGACATGGCCGCGGATCGCCGTATCGCGCCACTTGCGGCCGCGCGGGCCGGGGACGCCTTCATTGTTAAGGAGGTGCGCGATGTCGCGCGGAGACATCCCGTCAGCATAGAGCTGATAGATGCGACGAACAATCTCCGCCTTGACCGGATCGACATCCCGCAGACCTCGGATGCGGTCACCATTGGCATCGCGCTGCTGCGACAGCTTGTAGCCGTAAGCGAGGCAGGTCGACGCCTTGCCCTTCTTCACGGCCGTCTTCATGCCTTCGCGGGTGCGGTAGCGGATCTGCTCGACCAGTTCATGGCTGAGCGTGGAGCGCATATGCAGCTCCATATGGCTGATCTCCTGACCAGCCTGCACGGTCCAGATCGCCGTGTCGTGGTAGTTGAGTTCCTTGAGGATCTTCGAGCTATGCTCCACGTCGCGCGACAAGCGATCAGCCGTGACGCAGAGGACCACGTCGATCCGCTCGCGCTTCACATGAGCCAGGACCTGCTGGATGCCCGGACGCGATGTGAAGGAGGTCCCGCTGATAGCAGAATCCGCATAGGTCTCCACCAGCTTCCAGCCTTTGTTGGCGACGAAGGCCTTGCCGAGTTCGACCTGTGTCTCGATCGATACCTCGTTCTGGCGGTCGGTGGAGTAGCGGGCATAGAACAGAACGTTCTTGGTCATGGTCTGAATTCCGTCTCAAACAATATCATGGGGAACACTGGCCGGGAGCGCCGGCCAGTGTGATGTCTGGGCAAAAAGCTTACGGCGTTCCCACAGGGCCCCGCGCCGCCAAACCCTGGCGTAGCTTCACGCGCCTCCAGAGTTCATCGCTGACGATTCGCGTCGCATAGGCGCTGTCGTAATTACGACCCGGTACCCAGGACCGGCCGATATAGATCTCGTTATTGAGAATGCCGGTTCGCCGATTGCGGTCACCGCGGATGGTGGTGTCACGCCACTTGCCGCCACGAGGGCCCGGGATGCCTTCAGCGTTCAGGGCTTCCGCGATCTTTGCCGGCGACATTCCGTCCGCATACATCCGGAAAATCCGACGGACGACCTTGGCACATTCCTTATCGCCGGCCTTAAACCCGAACACATACGTTCCATTGGAATCATAGGCGCCGGTGTAGCGGTAGCCGTAGGGAAGCGGAACAAGATCGTTCACGTCATAGAGGCCATCAGGCATCTCCTCGAAATACTGAAAACCTGCAAGCGGCTTTCCCGGATCGTTGCAATAATAGCCAATCAGATCCTTGGTCTGGATCCGGATACCGGGATCTGCCGCCCAAAGCTCCATGCCGTTCACTGTGAGATCATGAAGCAGGCGTGCTGCATCGGGAAGACGCGAGCAGAGACGATCTAGCTTATGGCAAAGGACGATATCGCTCGATCCGAACTCAATCTCGTTCAGAAGCTTATGAACACCGGGTTGTGCCGTGAAGGCGACTTCGCCGATGTCTTCGTCACGGCAGGTCAGTTCCAGTTTCCAGCCGTTCTTGCGGATGAAGGTCTCGGCGAAATGGCGCTGCGAATCGGCGCAGGTGGTGCGCAGCGTATCGGCCGAGTTGCGGAGGTAGAGCAGGACTTTCTTGGTCATGAGGGCTCCTCGAGCTTGCGAAATGACTTGGGGGACATGTTAGCCTGGCGCGGATCGCTTGGGAGCCCGCGCCACCCGCCGGTCCATCATGGTCCGGCGGAAGTGCGTGATGGGGGCAGCGTCGAGCGAGCTGCCTTGCGTGTCGAAGCGTATCGAGGACTGGGGGCGAGATGGTCTTGCGCGGCAATAATTGCCGCGATCACGCTCGCCGCGCGTAGGTCGCTAGTGCCCCATCGCCGCGCGATAGGCGGCGGCCGCGTCGGTGTTGCCGGCAAGACGGTTGTCCGAACGAGGCATCAGGATCTGATCCTCGACGTTCTCGCGGCTGCCCAGCCAATACCAACCCATCTCATTGGGCCGAATTACAAACACCTCGTGCGGCGTGATCTTCACGCGCGCCGCGTTGGTCTCAGCCTTGATCGCCTCGTGGAAAAGCCGGTCGAGCTTGGAACTCGCACCCTTCTTGTCAATCGGCATCGAAACGGGCCCCCCTATCGGCTCCCAAAAGGGACCCCTGCCTCTGGTTGCATCGGGTCAGCGCGCGTAGGCCCGGAGCTCTCCATTTAGCGCAGGGGCCTGCGGGCGC
>NZ_JAJNCZ010000025.1 GCF_021026345.1 Rhizobium sp. GN54
TTATGTGATCTTCTTGTGTAGCCGCAAAGTTAGAATGTCCTGTTTCTGCAAAGTTGGAATGTCACACTCCCCGGGTCTGAATGACGTCTGGGAGATTGCGGATGGGATTGATTGCGATGAGTGAGCGCGATCTGCAGCGGATCGAGGTTTTGTCGAAAGTGATCGTCGGCCGTCTGACGTTGGTTTCGGCGGCGCATGCGCTTGAGCTGAGCACGCGCCAGGTGCGTCGGCTGCTGGAGCGGATACGGGTTGGCGGCGCGGTTTCGATCCGGCACAAGGCGATTGGGCGACCATCGAACAACCGGATCAGCGACGGGGTTCGCGATTACGCGGTGACGCTCGTTCGTGAACGCTATGCAGACTTCGGGCCGACCCTGGCGGCAGAGAAGCTGGCTGAGCGCGATGGATTGCAGGTGTCGCGCGAGACGCTGCGCCAATGGATGGCGGATGCCGGACTTTGGCTGTCGCGCAAGCAGCGCCGGACGTTTCATCAGCCCCGGTTGCGGCGCGAGGCCTATGGCGAACTGGTGCAGATCGACGGGTCGGAACATCGCTGGTTTGAGGATCGTTGTGAGCCATGTTCACTGCTGGTGTTTGTCGATGACGCGACGGGCAAGTTGATGCAGTTGCGCTTCGTGCGCTCGGAAAGTGCGTTCAGCTATTTCGAGGCGCTGGAACTCTATCTGAAGGCGCATGGTGCTCCGGTCGCCTTCTATTCCGACAAGCATTCGGTGTTCCGGGTGGCGAAGAAGGATGCCAAGGGCGGTCAGGGCATGACCCAGTTCGGACGGGCGCTTTGCGAGCTAAACATCGAGATTCTTTGCGCAAACTCGAGCCAGGCCAAGGGTCGTGTCGAGCGGATGAACCGGACGCTGCAGGACCGGTTGGTCAAGGAACTGCGCTTGGCGGGCATCTGCGGCATGGATGACGGCAACGCTTTCCTGCCTCGGTTCATGGAACGCTATAACCGCCAGTTTGCCATTGCCCCTGCCCGATCTGATGATCTGCATCGGCCGCTGAATCTTGCCCCGGATCGGCTGCGCGACGTCCTGTGCAAACGTGAGCAGCGTTACGTCGGAGCCCAACTGACGTTCTCCTACGAGCGCCAGCGCATCATGCTCGAGGAGACCGAGGTGACGCGCGGACTGGTCGGGCGCTATGTCGAGACCTACGCCTATGCCGACGGCCGGCTCGATGTGCGCTGGAAGGGACATTCCTTGCCCTATAAGACGTTCGACAAGGACCAGCGGGTGACGCATGCGGCGATCACCGAGAACAAGCGGCTTTCCGATGTGTTGGCCTATATCAAGGAGCGGCAGGATCAGTTGCCGTCGCCGAAGGTCAAGACCAACAGCGAGAAGAATGGCTACACGCCGCGGGGTCGCAAGCCCGGCAAGCGGACGGATTTCATGAACGATCCGGCGATCATCGCTCGACGGCGGCAAGCGCTCTCCAACCTTGATGCCGCTGAATGATCCGCTGGTCGGGCTGTCAAAGCTAAAGCCGATGACCGCCCCTCACCCGCCCCGATCTCACCTTGCAACCCAGACCAGCCGGTCAGATCGGGGCTGGTCGGCATGCCGTGCCGCAGATCAAAGTGACATTTCGACTTTGCACAACTACGGACATTTCAACATGGCCGCCACATCTTGTGTAGCCGCAAAGTTAGAATGTCCTGTTTCTGCAAAGTTGGAATGTCACACTCCCCGGGTCTGAATGACGTCTGGGAGATTGCGGATGGGATTGATTGCGATGAGTGAGCGCGATCTGCAGCGGATCGAGGTTTTGTCGAAAGTGATCGTCGGCCGTCTGACGTTGGTTTCGGCGGCGCATGCGCTTGAGCTGAGCACGCGCCAGGTGCGTCGGCTGCTGGAGCGGATACGGGTTGGCGGCGCGGTTTCGATCCGGCACAAGGCGATTGGGCGACCATCGAACAACCGGATCAGCGACGGGGTTCGCGATTACGCGGTGACGCTCGTTCGTGAACGCTATGCAGACTTCGGGCCGACCCTGGCGGCAGAGAAGCTGGCTGAGCGCGATGGATTGCAGGTGTCGCGCGAGACGCTGCGCCAATGGATGGCGGATGCCGGACTTTGGCTGTCGCGCAAGCAGCGCCGGACGTTTCATCAGCCCCGGTTGCGGCGCGAGGCCTATGGCGAACTGGTGCAGATCGACGGGTCGGAACATCGCTGGTTTGAGGATCGTTGTGAGCCATGTTCACTGCTGGTGTTTGTCGATGACGCGACGGGCAAGTTGATGCAGTTGCGCTTCGTGCGCTCGGAAAGTGCGTTCAGCTATTTCGAGGCGCTGGAACTCTATCTGAAGGCGCATGGTGCTCCGGTCGCCTTCTATTCCGACAAGCATTCGGTGTTCCGGGTGGCGAAGAAGGATGCCAAGGGCGGTCAGGGCATGACCCAGTTCGGACGGGCGCTTTGCGAGCTAAACATCGAGATTCTTTGCGCAAACTCGAGCCAGGCCAAGGGTCGTGTCGAGCGGATGAACCGGACGCTGCAGGACCGGTTGGTCAAGGAACTGCGCTTGGCGGGCATCTGCGGCATGGATGACGGCAACGCTTTCCTGCCTCGGTTCATGGAACGCTATAACCGCCAGTTTGCCATTGCCCCTGCCCGATCTGATGATCTGCATCGGCCGCTGAATCTTGCCCCGGATCGGCTGCGCGACGTCCTGTGCAAACGTGAGCAGCGTTACGTCGGAGCCCAACTGACGTTCTCCTACGAGCGCCAGCGCATCATGCTCGAGGAGACCGAGGTGACGCGCGGACTGGTCGGGCGCTATGTCGAGACCTACGCCTATGCCGACGGCCGGCTCGATGTGCGCTGGAAGGGACATTCCTTGCCCTATAAGACGTTCGACAAGGACCAGCGGGTGACGCATGCGGCGATCACCGAGAACAAGCGGCTTTCCGATGTGTTGGCCTATATCAAGGAGCGGCAGGATCAGTTGCCGTCGCCGAAGGTCAAGACCAACAGCGAGAAGAATGGCTACACGCCGCGGGGTCGCAAGCCCGGCAAGCGGACGGATTTCATGAACGATCCGGCGATCATCGCTCGACGGCGGCAAGCGCTCTCCAACCTTGATGCCGCTGAATGATCCGCTGGTCGGGCTGTCAAAGCTAAAGCCGATGACCGCCCCTCACCCGCCCCGATCTCACCTTGCAACCCAGACCAGCCGGTCAGATCGGGGCTGGTCGGCATGCCGTGCCGCAGATCAAAGTGACATTTCGACTTTGCACAACTACGGACATTTCAACATGGCCGCCACATCTTGCGTTACCGGGTGGGCGCAAGTTTGACGTGCGACATGCCAATGATTTCCATACGCGATCGCCCCTCGCCG
>NZ_JAJNCZ010000026.1 GCF_021026345.1 Rhizobium sp. GN54
TGTGTTTCGGCATGGAATAAGGACCCCGCACATGGGGTGATCGGCGTCCAAACGGGACCCCCATCTGCGATGGGGTTACAACAGCCTCCGGTTTCATCGGAGGCTTTTTATTTGGATGCTTGTTGTGGAGACAATTCTGAAGATACGTCGGCTTTCCCGTGTGCAGGGCAAGACGATCAAGGCGATCTGCCGGGAGTTGGGTGTATCGCGGAAAGTGGTGCGGAAGGTTCTGCGCAGCGATGAGACGGAGTTCAAGTACGAGCGGACCCGTCAACCTCAGCCGAAGCTCGGCCCCTGGCGCGATCAGCTCGATGGAATGCTGCTCGCCAATGCGGCCAAATCCTCTCGCGAACGGCTGACACTGATCCGGCTGTTCGAGGACTTGCGCGACCTCGGCTACGAGGGCGGTTACGACACCGTCCGGCGTTACGCCCGAACCTGGGCGAAGGAACGCGGCTCGGTTACGGCGGAAGCCTACGTGCCGCTCTATTATGCGCCGGGCGAGGCTTACCAGTTTGACTGGAGCCACGAGATCGTCGTGCTGAACGGCGTGACGACGACGGTAAAGGTGGCGCATGTCCGGCTCTGCCACAGCCGGATGATGTATGTGAGAGCCTATCCGCGCGAGACGCAGGAGATGGTCTTCGATGCCCATGACCGGGCATTTGCGTTCTTCGGCGGGGCCTGCACGCGCGGCATCTACGATAACATGAAGACGGCGGTGGAGACGGTCTTCGTCGGCAGGGAACGACAATACAATCGCCGCTTCCTGCAGATGTGTAGCCATTACCTGATAGAGCCGGTGGCCTGCACGCCGGCGTCGGGGTGGGAGAAGGGCCAGGTCGAGAACCAGGTCAACCTGGTGCGGGAACGCTTCTTCACGCCACGGCTGCGCTTCAAGTCCTACGATGAACTGAATGGCTGGTTGCTGGACAAGTGCATCAGCTATGCCCGCGCCCATAAACATGTCGATCAAACGGAGCGCACGATCTGGGAGGTGTTCGATGGGGAACGGCCGCACCTGGTCGGCTATCCCGGCAAGTTCGACGGCTTCCACGCGGTGCAGGCCTCGATCGGCAAGACCTGCCTCGTGCGTTTCGACAACAACAAATACTCGGTGCTATCCACGGCAGTCGGCCGCCCGGCCGAGATACATGCCTATGCAGATCGCATCGTCATCCGGCAGGATGGCGTGGAGATCGGCCAACACGATCGCTGCTTCGGCCGTGGCGAGACGATCTATAATCCCTGGCATTACGTGCCGGTCCTGACCCGCAAGCCGGGAGCACTGCGCAACGGTGCGCCATTCCACGACTGGGTTTTGCCCGCCGCCATGGAGAAGGTGCGCCGCCGGCTGAAGTCCATGCATGACGGCGACCGGCAGATGGTGTCGATCCTCGAATGTGTGGGCCTGGACGGGCTCCCCGCCGTCGAAGCGGCCTGCCAGGAGGCGCTCGATCAGGGCGTGTTCTCGGCTGCCGTCATCATCAACATCCTGGCCCGCAAGCGTGATCCGCAGCCGGCCGCCATCCTTTCCATTCCCGATGCGCTTCGCCTGACCCACGAGCCTCTGGCCGATTGCGCGCGTTACGACAGCCTCAGGAGGGCAAGCTGATATGGAACGATCCCAAATCCTCGACATGATGGGCACGCTGAAGCTGTTCGGCATGCGCAGCGCTTATGACGAGATCATGGCCTCCGGCATCAAGCGGCAGCACGAACCGCCGCGCATCGTGGGTGACCTGCTACAGTCGGAGATCGCCGAGAAGCAAGCACGCTCCATCAAATACCAGATCACCGTCGCCAAGCTGCCGCTGGCCAAGGACATCGACGACTTCGATTTCACCGACACGCCGGTCAACGAAGGGCTCGTGCGCCAGCTTGCGACAGGAGCCTTCCTCGCCGAGCAGCACAATATCGTTCTGGTCGGCGGAACCGGCACGGGGAAGTCCCACTTGTCCATCGCCCTTGCTCGTGCTCTGATCCGCAACGGAGCACGCGGCCGCTTCTTCAACGTCGTCGACCTCGTCAATCGGCTTGAGACGGAGGCACGTAGCGGAAAGCAGGGGCGGCTGGCCGACTTCATCACCAGGCTCGACTTCGTCATCATGGACGAACTCGGCTACCTCCCATTCGCTCAGGCCGGCGGCCAGCTCCTCTTCCATCTGATCAGCAGGCTCTACGAGCGGACCTCGATCATCGTCACGACAAACCTGGCGTTCGGCGAGTGGCCCGCCGTATTCGGCGACGCCAAAATGACCGCCGCTCTGCTCGACAGACTAACCCACCATTGCGAGATCGTGGAAACCGGGAACGAATCCTGGCGCTTCAAAAACCGCTCTCAAAGCTAAAGCCGAAAAGACAAACAACCCGCGCCCGCAGGCCCCTGCGCTAAATGGAGAGCTCCGGGCCTACGCGCGCTGACCCGATGCAACCAGAGGCAGGGGTCCCTTTTGGGAGCCGATAGGGGGGCCCGTTTCGATGCCGATTGACA
>NZ_JAJNCZ010000027.1 GCF_021026345.1 Rhizobium sp. GN54
CCTGGTGGAACAACGGCATCCGTCAGACGTCGAACTCGAAGCATCCGATTGTTGCGCCCGGTGATCTGGCGGGCCTGAAGATCCGCACGCCGCCGGATCCGATGACGGTCGACATCTTCACCGCGCTCGGCGCCTCGCCGACCCCGATGGCCTTCTCCGAACTCTACATCGCCCTGCAGCAGGGCGTCGTCGACGGACAGGAGAACCCCCTCATCAACATCCATTCCTCCAAGCTCTACGAAGTCCAGCCCTTCATCTCCAACACCAACCATAAATACGAGGCGACGCCCTTCCTCGCCTCCAAGATCGTCTTCGACGCGCTGTCGCCCGAAGACCAGCAGATCATCCGCGACGCCGCAAAGGAAGCCGGCGACCTGAACCGCAAGATGGTCCGCGACCAGACCGAAAGCCTGCGCGGCGAACTGGAAAAGGCCGGCGTCAAGTTCAACGACGTCGATCCCGCCCCCTTCGTCGAAGCCACCCAGTCCGTCTACGACAAGTGGCGCCAGCAGTATCCCGAACTCGTCGACGAACTGATCGCCGCCGCCAAGGGTGCAGCCGCACAATGACCCCCGCGTCCAACGCCCACATCGATCGCAAGGCGGCACCCGCCGCCTTGCGCATCGCCGACATGATCGGCAAGGTCATCGACACCATCGCCGTGACCATTGCCGTCGGCTCCGTCGTCGTCATCTTCTTCGCCCTGATGGCCGAAGTCATCGTCCGCTACTTCACCTCATCCGGCCTCGGATGGCCGAACGAGGTGCCGAACCTGCTCTTCCCCTGGCTCGTCATGGGCGGCATCGTCGTCGGCGCCCAGCGCGGCGCCCATATCGCCGCAGAAGCGCTGCGCTCCTGGCTGAACGACACCCAGCTGCGCTGGCTGCTCGCCTTCATCAATCTCTTCGTCGCAGCCTCCTTCGCCTTCCTGGCGCAGCTCTCCCTGCAGGTCATCGCCATCACCAAGGCCCAGGTCTTCCCGATGACCGGCCTCGGACAGGCATGGGCCTACAGCGCCCTGCTCTTCGGCTTCGGCGGCATCGCGCTCGCCTGCCTCGTCAACGTCGTGCGCGTCGTCACCTGCGACGATCCCCGCACCGTCCACAACACCGATCCGGAGCACACCACATGACCGCAATCATGACCGGCCTCTTCGCCGTCCTGCTGGCGCTCTCCGTGCCCGTCGGCTACGGCCTCATCATCGCAGCAGGTGCTGCCATCCTCTGGCATGGCGGAACGCCCACCGTGCTCGCCGTCGTCAAGCTGTTCCAGCCGACCCAGAGCTTCCCGCTGCTCGCCATCCCCTTCTTCATCCTGTCCGGATCGCTGATGATGTCCGGCACCCTCGGACAGAAGCTCGTCCAGTTCGCAGCCGCCCTCGTCGGCCGCTATCACGGCGGCATGGGACAGGTCACCGTCGTCGGCTCCACCATCTTCGGCGGTGTCTCCGGCTCCGCCGTCGCCGAAGCCTCCGCCCTCGGTTCCATGCTGATCCCCTGGCAGAAGCGCGAGGGCTATCCGGCAGGCTTCGCCGCCGCCGTCACCGCCTCGTCTTCCACCATCGCCGGCCTCATCCCGCCGTCGATCCCGCTCATCCTCTATTCCACGGTCTCCAACACCTCGATCGCCTCGCTCTTCTCTGCAGGCGTCCTGCCCGGCATCATGCTCGCCTTCGGCATGATGCTCGTCTGCTACCTCTCCGGCCGGTTCCGCAACTTCCCGCGGCTGACGAAGAAGGAGCAGGTCGCCACCATCGGCCAGACCTTCGTCTCCGCCCTGCCGGCCCTGCTGATGCCCTTCTTCATCGTCGTCCTCTTGCGCGCCGGCGTCGCCACCCCCACCGAAGTCAGCGTCATCGCCGTCTTCTACGCGCTGGTGGTCAGCACGCTGCTCTACCGCGACCTCACGGTCGAACGCATCTACGGGGCGCTGGTCAACACCGTCGTCACCACCGGCGTCGTCATGCTCGTCATCACCGCCTCCAGCCTCGTCGGACACGTCCTCATCGCCGAGCGGATCCCCACCATCGTCGCCCAATGGGCCCAGACCGTGCTGGCCGACCCGATCCTCATCATCCTCATGATGAACCTGATCATGCTCGTCGTCGGCATGTTCCTCGACCTGCCCGCCGCCATCCTGCTGCTCGGCCCCACCTTCGTCGCCATCGGACAGGCCATCGGCATGGACCCGATCCAGCTCGGCGTCATGATCTGCATCAACCTCTCCATCGGCCTCTTCACGCCGCCGATCGGAACGACCCTCTTCATCGGCGCCGCCATCGCCCGCGTCCCCATCGGGACCGTCGTCAAGGAACTCTGGCCCTTCTACCTCGTCGCATTCACCGTCCTCGTCCTCATCTCATACGTTCCAGCCTTCACACTCTACTGAGACCGAAA
>NZ_JAJNCZ010000028.1 GCF_021026345.1 Rhizobium sp. GN54
AATGAGATGCTGTAACGGGGCCTGCGCCGTGCACGACCAGCCCGAGCATCTTGCAATTGCTCATGGCAAGCTGTCGCTGTTCCCGTATCAGTCTCAATCGGAGGAATACGGGATGAAGCTGTTTATCGGACTGGATGTATCACTGGCGAAGACCGCCGTCTGTGTGATCAATGAGTATGGCAAGATCGCAAAGGAGGCGCAGGTTCCCAGTGATCCCCAGGCGATCGTGGACTTTGCAAACACCCTGGAGGGAGCGGTCGCCATCATCGGACTGGAAGCCGGACCGCTGTCCCAATGGCTGCATCGCGGCCTGGCCGATGCCGGGCTGGATGTTGTCCTGATGGAAACCCGGCAAGTGAAGGGTGCTCTGAAGGCAATGCCGATCAAAACGGATCGGCGCGACGCAGAAGGAATTGCTCGACTGCTTCACATGGGCTGGTTCAGGCCTGTACATTGCAAATCCGTATCGGCACAGGAGGTTCGCGCGCTTTTGGCTGCCCGCAAGGCGATCCAGCAGGGCATGATCGCGCTGGAGCTATCTCTACGCGGACTGCTGAGAAACTTTGGCCTGAAGGTTGGCGCCATCTCACGCGGCCAGTTCGACGCCCGGATTAGGGAATTGGTGGATGGCAATGCCATGCTGCAAGCAGCGGCCGGGCCGATGTTACGTGCGCGCGCCAGCCTGTGCCATGAACTAGCTGGGCTCGAACGTCAGGTCCGTCTGCTTGCGAAGGAGGATGCGGTGTGCCGGCTGTTGATGACGATGCCAGGCATCGGGGCGGTCGTCGCCTTAACTTTCCGATCCGCTGTCGATGATCCCGCGCGGTTCTCATCGTCCAAGAAAGTTGGTCCATGGGTTGGCCTTACACCGTCGCGCAACCAGTCCGGGGAGCGCGACGTGATCGGCGGCATTACGCGAGCTGGGGACGCCAATCTACGAAGAGCCTTGTGCCAAGCGGCTACCGTCATGATCCATCGGGGTCGCTCGACATGGCTGCGGAGCTGGGCTGCACAAGTTGCCAAACGCCGCGGTGCAAAGCGTGCGATGGTGGCTTTGGCAAGGCGCATCGGCACAATCCTGCACCGGATGTGGAGGGATGGTACGGAATTCTCCACAGTCCCGTTGATCGCCAAGTCGGCCTGAGCGTTCATAGCAGAACCATGTCGTTGACGTCTGTCTGACCGCAGACCTTCGAGGTCCCAACCGGGACGCGGTTCCGATGATGCCGTGGTCAGGACTGTCGCCGGCCTCGGTCGAGCACGCCAATGAGATGGGCACATCGGAATTGCCGCACTGGACCAGCATCATGTTGGCAGCCATCGCGCTGACCACGGACCGAAGCATGAACCCGGGGTGACCTCAAATGAAGGGCGAAGCAAGCCAGGCATCGGCGATAGGGAGTCTATAGGAAATATTTGCCGCCTTGGCAGCATGACTGCGCTACTGCGGTCGACTTGTTTTACTTGACTCAGACGGCCCCGTTACCGAAGTCCT
>NZ_JAJNCZ010000003.1 GCF_021026345.1 Rhizobium sp. GN54
ACACCGGTCAAAACCCATCAGCGTCCTGCGGAAACCTCAGAGCGAGTTCGTCGGTCGCCAGCAGCGCCGCCGCCCTCGTTGGTGAGCCGGTTTCTAAGACCACATACAAAACAAGTCAACAGGGATTTTGACAGTTTTTTGAAAATTCCGGCCGCGGCCATATCGGTTTGCCGGATTTCCAGCGCTTTCGGCCCGGTAAAAACATTCTCCCCCCGATTTACGGCCCGAATTCGGCGATCTGCCCTCAATTTTTCACAATGGCGTCGTCTCAACGGTCACATGCGTCGCGCACGCGTGATGGGAGATACGAGCCGGCAGGCGGAACGCTCGCTGTTCACAGCCGGTCGCGCGCTGATTTGACTTTGACGCCACAACACGTACATCTTCGAGCCGCTGAACGGCGACGCAACGACACGGGACAAACCGACCGGCATGACGACGACCGACAGGAACATGATCCGCACGCTCGGCAACGAGCCGCCACTGGTGGCGGACGGCCGGCGCGCCCCCGACCGCCGCGAGATTTCGCTGCGCTGGCTTTCGGGCACGTTCCTTACCGGCATCACCTCTTCAATCCTCATGGGCGTGGCGCTGTTTGCAGCCCTCGACGGCCGCCAGCAGCTGGCAATTCCGGCCGAGGCCTATGCCGCACTCGAGCCCCAGGACCACCCCCCTCACCCCGAGAACACGGTCAAGCGCGGCCAGCGCATCCTGGAGCCCAACGTCGTCGCCAAGCCGGCCGACAAGAAGATCATGGACGTTTCGACCATGATCCACGACGGCGAGAAGGAAGTGGTCCGGCGCAAGCCTTTCGCCCATGTCACCATGGCGCTGGCCGCCAGCCACACCTCAGGCGACGACTATCCACCCTTCGATCCGCTCGCGATCTTCTCGGACGGCGACAAGGACGACCAGCCGGTCTCGCGCACGGGCACGATCTATGGCTCCGAGGTGGAATCCGAGGTCGCGCTGAAGAGCGGCGCGTTCCCGACCGGCGGCTCGGCGCTCGCCTTCGCCGACCAGATGTCGGCCGATGAGGTCGAGGAGAACGTTCGCACCAACGGCTCGGCGCTCACCGACGGGAGCACCCAGATCGCATCGCTCTACTACGTCGACCCCCAGCGCTTTGCCTCCGACACCGGCGACCTCGACCTGCTGCAGGGGCTGACGGCCCGTGTCGTCGAGGAGAACATGAGCGTTTCGGATTTCGACACGCGCTCCGCCGACGATCCCGAATATGCCGACGACGTGATCCCGGTTCGCCGCGCGCAGGACATCGTCGGCGTGATGACGGGTGCCGGCTACACCAAAGCCCAGGCCGAGGATCTCTCAACCTATCTGAAGGGCGTCTTGGACGGCGACGAACTCGCCCAGGGCGACGTTCTGCGCATCTGTGTGATGCAGCGGGGCAAGCAAGCCGACATCGTGCGCGCCTCGGTCTATTCCGGTGGCCGCCACGTGACGACCGTGGCGCTCGACGACAAGGGCCGTTTCATTCCGGGCATGGAGCCGCCGCCGCTCGCTGCCGTCGCCACCGCCTTCGACGGCGAGAACCGGCAGGTGATGGCGTCCGGGCGCGACATGCCCCGGGTCTATGACGGCATCTACCGTGCCGCCCTGTCCTACGGGATGAGCAAGGACATGACCGCCCAGGTGGTGCGTATCCTGGCGAGCAATGTCGACTTCCAGGCGCAGCTGCGCCCGAACGATACGCTTGAGGCCTTCTTCTCGGTCGCCGACGACACCGGCGTCGCAAGCGAGGATTCCGAGCTTCTGTTTCTCGACGCCAGGTTCGGCGACACCGAGACGCGCGTCTATCGTTTCCAGGACCCGGACGACGACTCGATCGACTACTACGACCAGGACGGCAAGAGCATTCGCCAGTTCCTGCTCCGCAATCCGGTTCCGAACGGGCGGTTCCGCTCCGGCTTCGGCATGCGCCGCCACCCCATCCTGGGGTTCTCACGCATGCACACCGGCGTCGACTGGTCGGCGCCGCGCGGCACGCCGATCATCGCTGCCGGCAACGGCACCGTCGAGAAGGCCGGATGGGATTCCGGCGGCTACGGTAACCAGACGCTGATCCGTCACGCCAACGGCTACGTCTCCTCCTACAACCACCAGAGCGCAATTGCCAAGGGCATCAAGCCCGGCGTCAAGGTCCGCCAGGGCCAGGTGATCGGCTTCGTCGGCACCACCGGCCTGTCCACCGGCCCGCACCTGCACTACGAACTGATCGTCAATGGCAACAAGGTCGACGCTCTGAAGATCCGCCTGCCCGGCGGCAAGTCGCTCGATGGCGAGGCCCTCGCCCAGTTCCAGCTGGAGCGCAAGCGCATCGACGACCTCCTCGGCCGAGAGGACGACGCTTCGGAAGTCGCCGCCAAGCGATAATCGACCGCCCGAACGGCGAGGCGCGCGGTCCTTGCGGTCCGCGCGCCTCTTTTCGTTCTCACCGGATCTCGAAAGATCGCGTCAGGCGGCCTGGTTCTTGCTGCTGACCGTGTGGAACAGCAGCCGGTCCGACCCCGAGGTCACCCGCACGGTTGCCCCGTCCGGAACCTCGTCCGAAAGGATCTTCTCGGCGAGCGGATCCTGCAGGTACTTCTGGATCGCCCGCTTCAGCGGCCGGGCGCCATAGACCGGATCGTAGCCCTTCTCGGCCAGCCAGTGCGTCGCTTCCTCATCCAGCTCCAGCGTGATCTTGCGGTCGGCGAGCAGCTTGCGCACGCGTGCGAGCTGGATGTCGACGATCGCGCCCATCTCCTGCCGCCGCAGCCGGTGAAACAGGATGATCTCGTCGACGCGGTTGAGGAACTCGGGACGGAAGTGCCCGCGCACCACCGCCATCACCTCGTCGCGCACCTTCTCGCTGTCGTCGCCCTCGCCGAGCTGGGTCAGGTACTCGGCGCCGAGGTTCGAGGTCATGATGATCAGCGTGTTGCGGAAGTCGACCGTGCGGCCCTGTCCGTCCGTCAGCCGCCCGTCGTCGAGCACCTGCAGGAGCACGTTGAACACATCCGGATGCGCCTTCTCGATCTCGTCGAACAGGACGACCTGGTACGGCCGGCGACGGATCGCCTCGGTCAGCGAACCGCCCTCCTCATAGCCGACATAGCCGGGAGGCGCGCCGATCAGCCGGGCCACGGAGTGCTTCTCCATGTATTCCGACATGTCCATGCGCACGATCGCCGTCTCGTCGTCGAAGAGGAAGCGGGCCAGCGCCTTGGTCAGCTCGGTCTTGCCGACGCCGGTGGGGCCGAGGAAGATGAACGAGCCGATCGGCCGGTTCGGATCCTGAAGGCCTGCCCGGGCACGGCGCACCGCACGCGAGACCGCCTGCACGGCGTCGCCCTGGCCGACGACGGACTTGGCGAGTTCGTCCTCCATGCGCAGCAGCTTGTCGCGCTCGCCTTCCAGCATCCTGTCCACCGGAATGCCGGTCCAGCGGGAGACCACCTGCGCGATGTTGTCGGCGGTCACCACCTCCTGCACCATCGGGTCGACATTGCCCTTGTCCTGGCTTTCGGCCTCCTCCAGCTCCTTCTCGAGCAGCGGGATGACGCTGTAGGTCAGTTCGCCGGCACGCTGGAATTCGCCCTTGCGCTGGACGATCGCCAGTTCGTTGCGGGCTTCGTCGAGCTGCTTCTTCAGGTCGGCGGCGTGGCCGAGCTTGCTCTTCTCCGCCTGCCAGCGGGCCGTCAGCGCGGCGGCTTCCTCTTCCAGCGAGGCGAGGTCGAGCTCGAGCTTTTCCAGCCGGTCCTGCGAGGAACGGTCGGTTTCCTTCTTCAGCGCCTCGCGCTCGATCTTGAGCTGAATGATGCGCCGGTCGAGTTCGTCGAGTTCCTCGGGCTTGGAATCCACCTGCATGCGCAGCCGCGCGGCCGCCTCGTCCATCAGGTCGATCGCCTTGTCGGGGAGGAAGCGGTCGGTGATATAGCGGTTCGACAGCGTCGCGGCCGAGACCAGCGCGGAATCGGAGATCCGCACCTTGTGGTGCTGCTCGTACTTTTCCTTCAGCCCGCGCAGGATCGAGATCGTGTCCTCCACGGTCGGCTCCTCGACGAAGACCGGCTGGAATCTGCGGGCAAGGGCCGGGTCCTTCTCGACATGCTTGCGGTACTCGTCGAGCGTGGTCGCACCGACGCAGTGCAGTTCGCCGCGGGCCAGGGCCGGCTTGAGGAGATTGGACGCGTCCATCGCCCCGTCCGCCTTGCCGGCGCCGACGAGGGTGTGCATCTCGTCGATGAACAGGATGATCTCTCCGTTTTCGGCCTGAACCTCGTTGAGGACGGCCTTCAGCCGCTCCTCGAACTCGCCGCGATACTTGGCACCGGCGATCAGCGCGCCCATGTCGAGCGCCATCAGGCGCTTGTCCTTCAGGCTCTCCGGCACGTCGCCATTGACGATGCGCAGCGCCAGCCCTTCGGCGATCGCGGTCTTGCCGACGCCGGGTTCGCCGATCAGCACGGGATTGTTCTTGGTGCGGCGGGACAGGACCTGAATGGCGCGGCGGATCTCGTCGTCGCGGCCGATCACCGGATCGAGCCGGCCTTCGCGGGCCTCGGCCGTCAGGTCGCGCGCATATTTCTTCAGCGCGTCGAAGCCCTGCTCGGCATTGGCCGAATCCGCCGTCCGCCCCTTGCGCAGGTCGTTGATGACCTGGTTCAGTGCCTGCGGCGAGACGCCGGCCTTGGCAAGGATGTCCGCGGTCGCGGCCGCCTTCTCGATCGCCAGCGCCAGAAGCAGGCGCTCGACCGTGACGAAGCTGTCGCCAGCCTTCTTCGCCGCATCCTCGGCGGTCGCGAAAACACGCGCGAGCGGCTGGGTCAGAGACAGCGAGCCGTTGCCGCCGGTCACCTTCGGAAGCTTGGCAAGGGCTGCCTCGGTCGCCCGCAGCGCTTCCCGGGCGTTGCCGCCGGCGCGCTCGATCAGCGAGGATGCCATGCCCTGCTCGTCGTCGAGCAGAACCTTCAGGACGTGTTCGGGCGTAAATTGCGGATTGCCGTCGGCAAGCGCCTTGGTCTGCGCGGATTGCAAGAAGCCGCGCACGCGCTCGGAATATTTTTCGATGTTCATTAAAAACTACCTCCATAACTCTCCCGGCCCGTTTCGGCACCGGTCGACGATTCAGGATCAGGCCCCCGTACGGCGAGCCTGTCATCGGCGACATGCCACGGCATTGCACCGCATCAATCGCTTCGTTCGAAATATGGTGAGGCGGGAAAGGAATTAAAGGGAGGCAGCCCCGTGCCGATGCGAACTATTTGGTGTGCCGCGACGGCACCGGCACCCTATCGGTCAGGCCCGCCCGCCTCCTGCGCCTCCGGCCAGCCCGGCAACGGGAAGATACGGTCATAGGCCCAGTTGAAGGCGAAAGCGTAGACCAGGTAGAAGAGCGAGAAGGACAGGTCCATCAGCAGGGCCTGCAGCAGGCCGATCTCCAGATACCATGCGATCAGCGGCATCAGCACCGCCACCAGCCCGGCCTCGAACAGCAGGGCGTGCAGCACGCGGACGGGTATCGTTTTCCACGTTCCGCCAGTCAGGCGGTGCAGCGCATGGTCGAAACCGAGATTGTAGACGTAGTTCCAGGCCGTGGCGATCGTGGCGCTTGCAACGCCGATCACACCGATCTCGACCATCGGAAAGCCGAAGGCCCAGGCTCCGAGCGGGGTGATCAGCGCCAGACCGATCAGCTCGAAGCTGATCGCGTGCCTGATGCGGTCGGGTGTGGAGCGCATGCTCGATGCTCACGGCAATGTCCGGGTCGTCCCGGGTTTTAAGGACCTGCGGCGAGGTCGTCCTCTTGCGGCATCCCTATCAGGTGCCCCGCCCGGGAGACAAGAAGCTTCCCGTCTCAAACAGAAACCGCCTGCAACGGCCGTTGCAGGCGGTTTTCGTCATTTCATGCGAAGGACATGGCCTGCGTTCCCGTTCCCGAAGGAAAAGGATGCGCTGCTCACTCCGAAGCCGTGGCTTCCAGAACCGGACCGTCGCCGCCTTCGGCCGGCGCGTCGCCGGCCTGCGCTGCCTCGCCACGACGCGGACGGCGCTGGCGCGGGGCACTGCGGCGGCGCGAGGGCTGGCGGGCGGATGCCTCTTCTTCCATCGAGACTTCCGCCGGCGTGCCCTCGATGATCGGCTGCGGACCGGTTCCGTCCATCACCGGTTCCTGGGCGTCTTCTGCCGCAACCGGGGCAGCGGCCGGCGCGGGCGCCGGGGATGCTGCGATCGTGACGGCCGGCGCATCGTCGCCAGCATAGTCCATGTCGTCCTGCTCGCGGTCGAAACCGTCGCGGTCGTTCGCGTCCTGGCGGTCGTCGCGCTGCTGGCGATCCTGCATCTGCTGCTGGGCCGACAGGATAATGCGATTGTAGTGCTCGGCATGCTGGAGGTAGTTCTCCGCGATGACGCGGTCGCCCGAACTCTGGGCATCGCGCGCAAGGGCCGCATACTTCTCGGCGATCGTCTGCGCCGTGCCCCTGATCTTCACGTCCGGTCCGGAACTGTCATAGGTCCGGGTCAGCGGATTGCCGCCCTTGCGGAAATTGTTGTTATTGTTGTTGTTGTTGTTATTGTTGTTGTTACGCCCGCGGCCGCGCTTGTTTTGCTGTCCTGGCCTCATATTTCACTCACCTGAACTCTCTAGTCTTGATGATCGAGTTTCTGCACCGCCCGGTCGCTAGCGTCGACCTGGGCGAATTTCGTCGGAGAACACACCACGCTCTTCCGTGGTCCTGTCGCCGCAAAACGTCAAATTGACAGGTACCCGCACAGAGCAGCCTTTAACCCCAGCAACTCTTCTTTGAGAGGAAGCTTCGCGTCGGTCATATGCAGATCTTGTCTGTTCCCATGACCTTGCCCGGTGCGTAGGGGCAACCTATCCCGCTTCCCCGCTGATTCCAAGCCTTTTCTTTGCAACCTCTTCGCAGTGGCGCAGGAAACTGTGCATTTGCAGCAACAGCCGGACCTCAAGCGACGGCAAAAACCAGGACGCGATCGTTTCCGCCGAGATCGCTGGCCGCCTCGACGAGGCGAAATCCCTTGCCGGCCATGAGTTCGGTCACGGCTTCCTTCTGGTCGAACCCGATCTCGAAGGCGACCGCGCCCCCCTCATTAAGGTGGGGAAGCGCGCCTTCGGCAATCCTGCGATAGGCATCCAGCCCGTCTTCTCCGCCGTCCAATGCCCGCCGCGGGTCGAAGCGTCTCACCTCTTCGGCAAGATCCTCCACGACCGTGGAGCGGATATAGGGCGGGTTTGAGACGATGATGTCGTATCGACCACCTACGGCGGCAAACCAGTCGCTCTCAATTGTCTCGAACCGGTCCGACAGACCATTGAGGTGGGCGTTCCGGCGGGCGGTTTCAAGGGCGCCGGCCGAAATGTCCGTTCCGGTGCCGTGCACGCCCGCCACCGCCTCGATCAGCGCCAGGCAGATGGCGCCGGTTCCCGTGCCGAGATCGAGCAGGCGGCATTCGCCTTTCGCGGCGACGACGTCCCGGGCAAGGGGTATCAGCCGCTCGACCAGGATCTCCGTGTCTGGCCGCGGTTCCAACGTGTCCGGCGACAGCGTCAGGATCAGGCCGAAGAACGGCCGTTGTCCGAGGATCCGGTAGACCGGTTCCCGGTCGAGCCGCCGCGCGAGTGCGCCCTCGATCAGGGCCGCTTCCTCGCCGGTCAGCACCCGCGCCTCCTGCGAGATGAGCGCAGCCGGCGCCAGACCGAGGAGCCCGCCGACCAGCAGCCGGGCCTCGCGCGCCGCGTCCTCGATGCCCCCGTCCGACAGCCTACGCCTGGCCCGGGTCAATGCATCGGCCAGCGTGACGGCGCCCATCTTCAGCCCCGCTGTTCAGAAAGCTGCGCCAGTTGGCCGGCCTGATAATCGGCGACGAGCGCGTCCACCACCTCGTCGATCTCGCCTTCCATCATCCGGTCGAGCTTGTAGAGCGTCAGGTTGATGCGGTGGTCGGTGACGCGCCCCTGCGGGAAATTGTAGGTGCGGATACGCTCGGAACGGTCGCCGGAACCGACCTGGCTCTTTCGGTCGGCCGAGCGTTCGCTTTCGGCGCGCTGGCGCTCCATGTCGTAGAGCCGCGACCGCAGCACCTGCATCGCCTTTGCCCGGTTCTGGTGCTGCGACTTTTCGGAGCTCGTGACGACGAGCCCGGTCGGCAGGTGCGTAATGCGCACGGCCGAATCGGTCGTGTTCACGTGCTGGCCGCCGGCGCCCGACGAACGCATCGTGTCGATGCGGATGTCTTCCGGTCGGATCTCGATATCAATGTCCTCGGCTTCCGGAAGGACGGCGACGGTGGCGGCAGAGGTATGGATGCGGCCACCCGCTTCCGTTTCCGGCACGCGCTGCACGCGGTGCACGCCGCTTTCGAACTTCAGCTTGGCAAACACGCCGCGGCCCGAAATGGTAGCGATGATTTCCTTGTATCCGCCGGCCTCGCCCTCGCTTGCCGAGAGCACCTCCACCTTCCAGTTGTTGGCGGAGGCGAAGCGCTCGTACATGCGAAAGAGATCGCCGGCAAACAGCGCGGCTTCCGAACCGCCGGTGCCGGCACGGATTTCCAGGATGGCGCTCTTCTCGTCGGCGGCATCCTTCGGCAGGAGCAGGATCTGCATGTCCTCCTCCAGCCTTTCGACCCGTTCCTTCAGGTCCGGCAGTTCCATCTCGGCGAGGTCGCGCATCTCCCGGTCCGTGCCCCTGTCGGAAAGCATGGCCTCCAGATCGGCGATCTCGCCCTGCGCCTTCTGGTACTCGCGGATCTTCGTCACCACGGGCTGCAGTTCCGAATATTCGGACGCCAGCCGCACATAGGTCTCCGAATCGGGACCTGCGGACATGCGCGCCTCGATCTCGCCGAAGCGGCGCTCCAGCTCGCGCATCTTTTCAACCGGAAGCTTCGCCACCGTCGCACTCCAAGATTTTCCGCCCGCGCGTCGCAGGGCGCAAGGCCCCGTGTCGCGCGCGGATGTTGATGATCAGGCGATCCCCGCACGCCCGCAAGCGTGCCGATCGCAATGGCCGGCCGCTACAGCTGGATGCCGTTCTCGGCGGCGAAATCCGTCAGGATCTGCCGCACGGTCCGCGTCGGCCGCATGTCGTTCAGTGCCTCGTCGAGAGTGGCCGACAGCGCGTCCACCTCCAGGCTGAGCAGCATCGCCTTGACCGGGCCGAGTGCCGTCGCCGACATCGATACCGAACGGAAGCCGATGCCGAGCAGCGCCATCGCCGAGATCGGCTTGCTCGCCATCTCCCCGCACAACGTCACCGGCGTCGCGTTGCGCTCGCCCGCCCGCACGATATCGCGCAGCACGCGCAGGAACGGCCGGCCGAGGATGTCGAATCGGTCCGAGACGCGCGCATTGCCGCGATCGACCGCCATCGTGAACTGGAACAGGTCGTTGGAGCCGACCGAGACGAAATCGACCTCCGCCATCAGCTCGTCGAGCTGCCAGAGCAGCGCCGGCACTTCCAGCATCGCCCCGAACTGCAGCTTCTTCGGCAGTTGTTCGCCGACCTTCGACTGCCGCTCGATCTCCTTCTGGAGCAGGCCGCGCGCCTCGCGAAGCTCGGCCACCTCGGTGACCATGGGCAGCATCAGCCGCAGCTCGCCGCCTGCCGCGGCGTTCAGCATCGCCCTCAGCTGGGTCCGCAGCAGGCCGGGCCGGTCCAGCGAAAGCCGGATCGCGCGCCAGCCGAGCGCAGGGTTCTCCTCGTCGGCACCACGGAAATAGGGAACGACCTTGTCGCCGCCGATGTCCAGCGTCCGGAACGTGACCGGCCGGCCCGCCGCTTGCTTCAGGACGCTGCGGTAGAAGGCTTCCTGCTCTTCCGCCCTGGGCATGGTCGAGGCGATCATGAACTGCAGCTCGGTCCGGAACAGGCCGATACCGAGCGCACCCGATTCCGCCAGATGCGGCAAATCGACGAGCAGGCCGGCATTCATCTGCAGGTTGATCTTCTTGCCATCCCTGGTCACCGGATCGACCGCGACGAGCGCGCGATACTGCGCCTGCCGGCGCGCCCTGAGCCGCACCTTTTCTGCATAGGCGCGCTGCAGGTCCTGGACAGGACGCAGGTGCACCTTGGCCTCGTCGCCGTCGATGATGATCGCATCGCCGTTTTCGGCGAGTGCCACGGCGCCGGTCGCCTGCCCGACCACGGGGATCCCCATGGCGCGGGCGACGATCACCACATGGCTCGTCACCGCCCCCTCTTCCAGCACCAGGCCGCGGACGTTCTCGCGCGGGTAGTCGAGCAGTTCGGCAGCCCCCATGGCGCGGGCGACGACGATGGCATCCCCGGGGAAGCTGCTCGCCGAGAGCTTCGCGCCGTAGCCGGTCAATTGCCGGAGCAGGCGATTGGCGAGGTCGTCGAGGTCGTGCATGCGCTCGCGCAGATAGGGATCCGTCAGCCGGATCATCCGCGCCTTCGTTTCGCTCTGCACCCGCTCCACCGCCGCTTCCGCGGTCAGGCCGTTGCGGATCGCCTCCTCCAGCTTGCGCACCCAGCCGCGGTCGTGGGCGAACATGCGGTAGGTCTCCAGCACTTCGCGGTGCTCGCCCTCGACCGGCACGTCGCGGCGCGACAGCATGTCGTCGATCGAAATGCGCAGGGATCCGAGCGCTTCCGCCAGCCGCCCCAGCTCGTGCTCGGAATCCTCGTTGAGCAGGTTGGTGACGACGATGCGCGGCTCGTGCAGGACGACATAGCCAAGCCCGATGCCTTCGCCGAAGCTGGCGCCGTCGATCGAGACCGGCCGCGACAGGTCCAGTTCCAGCCCGGGCTTCGTCAGCTTCTTCAGTTCACCGGTCGCCACCATCTCGGCAATGACCATGGCGGTCGTTTCCAGCGCCTCGAGCTCGTCCTCGCGATAGGTGCGGCTCGCCTTGTTCTGCACGACGAGAACGCCGAGCGCGCGGCCGGTCCGGAGGATCGGCACGCCGAGGAAGGAATGGTAGATTTCCTCGCCCGTTTCCGGGAGATAGCGGAACGCCGGGTGGGACTGGGCGTCGGACAGGTTGAGCGGCTGGGCGGAGGCGGCGATGGTGCCGACGAGGCCCTGCCCCATCTTCAGTTGCGCCAGGTGGACGGCGCCCGGATTGAGGCCCTCGGTGGCGTAGAGTTCCAGCACCCCGTCGGAGCGCAGCACGTAGACGGAGCACACTTCCGCGACCATGTTCTGCGCGATCTGGCGCACGATCTGGTCCAGGCGTTCCTGTGGCTCAAGCGGCTCCGCCATCAGCTCGCGCAGCCGCTTGAGAAGTACGCGCGGACCCGCGGAGAGGTCTCTCATCGCGTGGCGTCTCCCGAAAATGAACCACCCGGGCCATCCGGTCGGGCGGGGCGCCCGACGAATCCGGTCGATTACTTCTTATCGAGCCCGTAGACGGAATGCAAAGTCCGCACCGCGAGTTCTGCATAGGGGCCGTCGATCAGGATGGATATCTTGATTTCCGAGGTGGTGATCGCCTTGATGTTGATGCCCTTTTCGGCGAGCGCGTGGAAGGCGGAGGCGGCGACGCCCGCATGGCTGCGCATGCCGATGCCGATGACGGAGACCTTGACCAGACCCGTCTCGTGCTGGATCACGTCGAAGCCGACCTTTTCCTTGGCGCCTTCGAGCACCTTGAGCGCCTTTTCGACGTCGCCCGACGGCACGGTGAAGGTCATGTCGGTCTTCGAACCGTCCTCGGAGGTGTTCTGGACGATCATGTCGACGTTGATATGGGCCTCGGCCAGCGGGCCGAAGATCGCAGCCGAGACGCCCGGGCGATCGGCGACGCGCCTGAGCGAAATCTGCGCTTCATCCTTGGCATAGGCGATGCCGGTTACGACTTCCTGTTCCACGATCTCTTCCTCATCACAAATCAGCGTGCCGGGCGGGTTCAAAAGATCGCCCATGCCCGGCGCATCGGGATCCTCGAAGGACGAACGCACGAAGGTGCGCACCTTGTGCACCATGGCGAGCTCGACCGAGCGCACCTGCAGCACCTTGGCGCCCAGCGAAGCCATTTCCAGCATTTCCTCGAAGGCGATCTTCTTCAGCCGCCGCGCCTTCGGCTCGATGCGCGGGTCGGTCGTGTAGACGCCGTCGACGTCGGTATAGATGTCGCAACGGTCCGCCTTCACGGCGGCCGCGATCGCCACCGCCGAGGTATCCGAGCCGCCGCGGCCGAGCGTCGCGATGCGGTTGTCGGGACCGAGCCCCTGGAAGCCGGCGACGACGGCGACCTGGCCCTCGCCCATGCGGCGGACGATCTCGTCGCCGTCGATGTCCATGATCCGGGCCGCGCCATGGGCGTTGTCCGTCTTGATCGGGATCTGCCAGCCCTGCCACGAGCGGGCGTTGATGCCCATCGACTGCAGCGCGATGGCCAAAAGGCCGGACGTCACCTGTTCGCCGGAGGCGACGATGGCGTCATATTCGCGCGCGTCGTAGAGGGGAGAGTTGGCACCCGTCGCCTTCGGCATGCCCTGCACCCAGCCGACCAGCTCATTGGTCTTACCCGACATGGCCGAGACAACGACGGCGACCTCGTGGCCGGCATCGGCCTCGCGTTTGACGTGGCGCGCCACATTGTGGATGCGGTCCAGGTCAGCGACGGAGGTCCCGCCGAATTTCATCACGATGCGTGCCATATCTGTCTACCGGTACTGGTGGGTCGCGCGGACGCGCGCGGGAATTCGCGGGGGTCTCTTAGCGGAAGAGGGGGCGGGGCGCAATGGCGAGACCCGGCCTTGCGGAACCGGCACCGCGGGCGGCGCTCATCCGGGTCGGCGGGACCTGTCGCCGCCAATGTCCGGCAGCGCTGCGTGATCATCGGCATGGCAACCGATGACACCAGCCTCGCCGAGAAGCCGCTTGTCGCCGCGCGCCCGCAAGAGCGCGAGCGCGCGGCGTTCCGCAGCCCGCTGCCGGTGCCTTTCGAGCCACAGCCGCACCGCCTTCCTGCACGCCCGCCACGCCGTCATCCTGGACATTGCGCCCTCCGTTCTTCGGGGCAATCGTCCGCGGCCGCTCGACATTTTACAAACAAATAGATACGATACCAGCCATCAGAAATATCGATGGCGTGACGATGTCGCTGGCGCTCGAAAGTGAACTGCTGCGGACCTTCCTCGTGATCGCCGAGACGGGCAACGTCACGCGTGCGGCCGACGCGCTGGGGCGGACCCAGTCCGCCATCAGCATGCAGGTCAAACGGCTCGAGGATATCGTCCGCGCGCCCCTCTTCGAGCGCGGCCCCCGCGGCGTGACGCTGTCGCCGGATGGCGAACGGCTCGTCCCCTATGCTCAACGCATCGTCGGCCTGATCGACGAGACGACCTCGGCCATGCGCGCCAGCCCGCTGGACGGACCCGTGAGGGTCGGCATTCCCGAGGAATACACCCAGACGGTCTTGCCGAGGGCGCTCGCCGCCTTCGCCGAATGCCACCCGGCTGCCGAGGTGACGGTCCGGTGCGGCCATTCCGTCCAGCTGATATCGGCGCTGGAGAGCGACGAACTCGACATCATCGTCGTCTTCGACTGGCGTGGATCGATGTCGGGCGAGGTCCTCTGCATCGACCCGACCGTATGGGTCACCTCGCGCGCCCACGATATCCATCTGCTGCGCCCGGTGCCGATCGCCGTCTATCGGAATTCCGGCTGGTATCGCGATTTCGCGATCCCCTCGCTCCGGCAGCATGCCATTCCCTATCGCGAGGCGTTCAGTTGCGACACCTGCGGCGGGCTGAAGACGGCGGTCGCGGCCGGACTTGCGATCGCGCCGCTGGCGCGCGGCAACATCCCCGCCTCCTGCCGGGAGCTGACGCGCGAGGACGGTTTCCCGCCGGTCGATTCCTCGCGTGTCGTGCTGAAGCGCAATCCCCGCCGCTCCAGCCCGGCCGTTGACAGCATGGCCAATGTGGTCCGCACCGCCTTCCAGCCCGCCCCCTCCGGTTAGTCGCACGGCCATGGCGCCGGACGCAGCTCGGCGTCGGGAGACCGGCGCCTGCATGGTTGCAACGGCAGCCGGATCGGTCAAGAATGCGCCATTCGAGCGGCACGGGACGACCGGCATCCGGTTTGGTCGTCGCGCCGGCAGGACGCGACCCGAACGGAGTTCCTATCCATGTCCGACGATTTCCACGCCTTCATCCAGAAACGCAAGGAAGTGGCGCGCGCCTATGTCAACGGCGATGCAGCTCCGCTCGAACGGATCGCTTCGGTCGATTTCCCCGCCAGCTTCTTCCATCCCAAGGGCGTCGTGGTCGAAGGGGCCGAGCGGGTGCTGGCTCGCTATGTCGATGACGCCACGGCCTTCTGTCCCGGCGGCGAAAGCGATATCGAGATCATCCAGATGGGACACGACGCCAAGGTCGGCTACTGGGTCGGCTACCAGAACGCCTCGGTCCGCCTGAAGGGCACGCCCGAGCCCGTGCAGATGCGCCTGCGCGTGACCGAGATATTTCGCCGCACCAACGGCCAATGGCAGCTCGTGCACCGGCACGCCGACATGCCCGAAGCTCGATAGGATGGCGCAGAACCGCAGGTGTCGCCCCGCCGGCCGGCGGCGCGGAGGGCGGCCCTTGACTTCCCCGCCCGTTCGTCCGACTTCAAAGGCGCAGGCAACAAGGAGTTTCCCATGACCGAGGCAGCGCGCACGACCATCGACCAGGCCGAAGTCGACCGGTTTTCGGCGATGGCCGCGGAATGGTGGGATCCGACCGGAAAGTTCCGCCCGCTGCACAAGTTCAATCCGGTCCGCCTCAGCTATATCCGCGACCTCGCCTCGGAGCATTTCGGCCGCGACCCGAAATCACATCGTCCGCTGGAGGGCCTGCGCGTGCTCGACATCGGCTGCGGCGGCGGCCTTCTGTCGGAACCGATGGCCCGCATGGGCGCAACAGTCGTCGGCGCCGACGCCTCGGAAAAGAACATCGGCATCGCCAAAACCCATGCCGCCGGCTCCGGCGTCGAAGTGGACTACCGCGCCGTGACGGCCGAGGCGCTGGCCGCGGCCGGAGAGAGCTTCGATATCGTACTGAACATGGAAGTGGTCGAGCACGTCGCCGACGTCGATTTCTTCATCGCCACCTGCGCATCGATGGTCCGCCCCGGCGGCATGATGTTCGTCGCCACCATCAACCGCACCCTGAAGGCGGCCGCCCTCGCCATCTTCGCAGCCGAGAACGTCCTGCGCTGGCTGCCGAAGGGCACCCATCAGTACGAGAAGCTGGTCCGCCCGGAAGAGATCGAAAAGCCGCTGACAGCATCCGGCCTGACCGTCACCGACCGCACCGGCGTCTTCTTTAGCCCGCTGTCCAACCAGTGGAACCTGTCAAAGGACATGGACGTCAACTACATGCTGGTCGCGCGCCGGCCCAAGGCCTGACGCTTCAGCCGCAAGCGGCCGACATCGTACGGCCGGCCCTACACACTCAGTGACCGAACATGCGCCAGCAGATGCGCCTGCCCGGCCGCGTTGGCTTCGACCACGCGGCGCACGCGCGCCCGGTCGATCGTGGAAGGTGTGCCCGCGGGATCGTAGGATTCCTTGAAGGTGAAGGCGTGTGCGCTCGCACCGTTGTCATGCAGATGCTCGAGCCGGGTCACGCCATCCGCCCATTGCGGACACGATCCCGCCTCCACCCACCAGAGCACGAGCGCGGGCCACGCCTGCTTGCGGTTCCAGTTGCGGGCATGCTTGAGCGCATTTGCATGCACGCCGCTGTAGGAAAAGGCCATGAGCGTTTCGATGTCACGCCATAGCGACAGCGAGGACGGTCCGCTTTCGTATCCGCTGCCCTCGATGAAGCGCGGGAAGGTCTGCGGACCCCAGCTTTCGGGACCGTCGACACCGGCATAGCCCGATCGAGCGATGAAGCCTTCGGCAAGCTCGGCCGCCCTGAAATTGGCCGCCTCCCGCAGGCGAAATCCCTCCACTGCAGGACTTTCGTAGTCGGCAACGTGCAGTCCGAAATTGTACATCGCCAGATGATGACGCGCGCCCTTCGAACCGTCCGCAGGCATCCTCAGTTCGTCTCGTCGGGAAGAACGGGCAATGGTGCGATCTCCACGCCCTCCTCGATCAGTTCGCGCGCCTCCTGCGCCGTCGCCTTGCCGATGAGCCCGCGCTGCTCGGCCTCGCCATAATGGATCTTGCGCGCCTCTTCGGGGAAACGCTCGCCGACGTCCTCGGCATTGGCGCGGATCGCGGTGACCAGTTCGCGCAGTTTGCCCACCATCTCCTGGTTGTGCGCCGTCATGACGGCATGCCGCCGCTCCTCCTTCTTGCGGGCGGTCGAGACGGACGGCGCCATCAGGCGCTTCGTCACCCGCGGCGAGCCGCAGGTCGGACAGCTGACGAGCGAGCGCTCCCGCTGCCGGTCGAAGTCTTCCGACGAGCCGAACCAGCCCTCGAATTCATGGGCGTTGTCACAGACGATGTCGTAGCGGATCACGCGGCAACGCCTCCCTTCGCCGGAAGGGCAACCTCCTCCACGGAAAACGGGCGGCCGTTTTTCAGGTTCGGGATCCGGTCGCGGGCGGCCTTGACTGCCGCCACGTCGATGTCGGCGACAATCACCGCCTCCCCGCTGCCGCCGGCGGCCGCCAGGACGCGGCCCCAGGGATCGACGATGATCGAATGGCCGAACGTCTCGCGCCCGTCCTGGTGAAGGCCCGCCTGGGCGGCTGCGACGATATAGACCCCGTTCTCGATGGCGCGCGCGCGCAGCAGCGTTTCCCAGTGCGCCTCGCCGGTCTGGCGCGTGAAGGCCGCCGGCACGGAGATAATCTCGGCGCCGGCCTGGGCCTCGGCCTTGAAAAGCTCAGGGAAGCGCACGTCGTAGCAGATCGCAAAGCCGAGCTTGCCGAACGGCAGCTGCGCCACCTTCGCGACGTTGCCGGGCGTGTAGGCCGCGCTCTCGCGCCAGCTCTCGCCGTTGTCCAGGTCGACGTCGAACATGTGGATCTTGTCGTAGCTGCAGACCCGCCTGCCGCCGGGGGCAAACAGGAAACCGCGATTGGCGATCTTGCCGTCTTCCCGCGCGATCGCCGTCGAGCCGACATGCACGAACACGTCGAGTTCGGCGGCAAGGTCTGCGGCCGTGCGGATGATGAGGTCGTCCGCCTCGCCCCTGAGCACGGCCTTCAGCCCGTTCCGGTCGCGCTGCACCGCGCCCGTCATTTCCGGGGTCTGGATATAGGTCGCGCCATCGCCTGCGGCCTGGCGCACCAGCCGCGCCATCGCCTCGGCATTGGCCTCGGGGTCTGTTCCGGAGCACATCTGGACGGCGGCAATTCTCACGGACATCGGCCTTGCTCCTCAGGCAGCCAGCAGCGGATCGAGCTTTCCGGCGCGCTCCAGCGCGTGCAGGTCGTCGCAGCCACCGACATGCTTTCCGTCGATGAAGATCTGCGGGAAGGTGTTGCGGCCGTTGGCCCGCTTGATCATCTCCTGGCGGAGATCGGGCGCATAGGTCGCATCGAATTCGTTGAAGGCGACACCCTTGGTTTCCAGGAGCTTCTTGGCGGCGGCGCAATAGCCGCAGAACTGTCGCGTGTAGATGTCGATCGAGGCCATGCTATGCAATCTCCATAGGCACTGAACTGGTTTTCACCTTTTCATATATGGTCCGCAAGGGCCCTTGCAAAGGTCAGCACGCAGACATCCGCCGCACCGCCGCGCTTGAGCGCCCGGGCGGCGGCAGCGACCGTGGCTCCGGTCGTGTAGACGTCGTCGACGAGAAGCACGCGCTTGCCGAAAAGCTCTGCCCGTCCCTCGCCTGCCAGGGAAAAGGCGCCCTTCACGTTGTCCCGGCGCGCATTCGCGCCGAGCCCTATCTGTTGCCGTGTCCGCCGCGTGCGCCTGAGCGCGCCGAGGACGAGCGGTTTTCCGGTCTGCCGGGCGATCGCCCGCGCCAGCTCCGACGCCTGGTTGAACTTGCGGGCGAGCAGCCTGTAGCGATGGAGCGGCACGGGCACGATCGCATCGCATTCGGCCAGGAGGCCGTCGCCCGCCCTGACCATCCAGCCGGCCATCATTGGCGCCAGGTCCGTGCGGTCACGGTATTTGAGGTTGTGCACCAGCGTGCGGGCGAGGCCGTCATGCACCACCGCGGAGCGCAGGCGGGAAAAGGGCGGTGGGTTGGCGATCGCATCCGCACTCAGGATGCCGCTGCCGAGATCATGCGAAAAGGGAACGCCGAGCACCTCGCAATAGGGTCGCTCGATGAAGCGCAGCGACGACCAGCAGCGGGCGCAGAGACCGGCGTGCCGCCCGAGCAGCACCTGGCATCCCGGACAGCACGGCGGATAGACGAACGCGAGCGCTGCCGCCGCCGCACCGCGCCCCCCTTGCAGCACGGCGTCACGAAACCTGGCGAGGCCCAATTGCGTCATGCGGTTGACATTCCCATCTCCATGACGCCATTGCACGGCGGGCCCGCCCTGCAGAAAAGCGTACCGAACGACGGGAAGTGTTCCTTGGAAGCGATCTTCGATCAAGCCCTGGTTGAAAAGAACAGGCTGCGCGCAATCGGCGCGTCGCCGGAGCCGGTCGATTTCCTCCTGAAGGTCGCCGCCGAAGAACTGTCCGAGCGGCTCGCCGTCGTCGAGCGGCAGTTCGACGAGGCAGTCGAGATCCACGGCTATTCCGGCCTGGTCGCCAGAGCGCTCGAGCGCACCGGCAAGATCGGACGGATGGCGCGGATCGAGACCGATCCCCGCTTTGCCGCACCCGGCGACACCTTGCTCACCGCACCGCTGGAGCAATTGCCGCTTGCACCGGGCTCGATCAACCTCGCCGTCTCCCCGCTGTCGCTGCACCTGACCAACGACACGCCGGGCGTCTTCGTGCAGGTCCGCCGCGCGCTCAGGCCGGACGGGCTGTTCCTCGCCGCCATCCCCGGCAGCGACACGCTGCAGGAACTGCGCGAAGTGCTTCTCCAGGCGGAGGTCGAGATGACGGGCGGGGCCAGCCCGCGCGTCATTCCCTTCGCCGACATCCGCGACATCGGCGCGCTGCTTCAGCGCGCCGGCTTCGCCCTGCCCGTCACCGACAAGGAAACCTACACCGTCCGCTACGATTCGATCTTTCCCCTGATGAAGGATCTGCGCGCTATGGGGATGTCCAACCCGCTCTCCGCCCGCAGCCGCAAGCCGCTGACGCGCGCCTTCTTCCTGCGTGCGGCCGAACTCTATGCCGAGCGCTACTCCGATCCCGACGGGCGGATCCGCGCGACCTTCTCGATCATCTATCTGTCGGGCTGGGCGCCGCACGAGAGCCAGCAGAAGCCGTTGAAGCCGGGCTCGGCGAAGGTGCGGCTTGCGGATGCGCTGAAGGCGAAGACGACAGGCTGACGCCCGCCACCCTCCACGGCGCGTCGGTTACGCGAGGGTAGCTGCGGCTCACGGAGTCTCGAGGCTGTCTCCGACGATCGTGAAGGTATTGTTCAGTTCGCCGGTAAACGCCCTGAGGCCGCCGACGACCGCGACCGATATCATCACGGCGATGAGGCCGTACTCGACAGCGGTGGCGCCGCTACGGTCCAGCAGGAAAGCTCTGAGCAGACGCATGACAACCTCGCTTCAATCTCTTGCCGGATCCGGGGCGACCGTTGCTTCGGGCGCGACCTCAGCAGCCATTCGTACCCTCGCCGACGATGCAGACGGCGCCGGGCATTTCCTGAAGGACGCTCCGGCGAACGGTGTAGCGTTTGCCTTCGCCGCGCATGGGCACCGAGCCGGTCGACATCATGTCGAATTCGCCTGGTGTCTGGGCCATGATGCGCGTGTTCGTCCTGGATGACAGGACCGGCGCCAGCACCAGCGCAAGCGCGATCGCAGCCGTGCCGAACAGAAGCGCAAGGTTGAGGACGCCGATCCGGCCATTGCCAGATACCGTCGTCAGTTCCTTGTCCTGAACTGCTTGCCAGAATTCGTCGTCCCGCATTTTCGCAATCTCTCGATGGGCGTCTTTGTCGCCGCCTGCCTCTTTCGCAGGACAGCCGCTCACGATGCCGCGACGTCCACGCGCCGAGGAGGCGCCGGAGCACGACGGCAGGGCCTTATCCTGAACGAGGGAGATAAACGATCGATTAATGAATGGCCCGATACGGGAAAGATGGGCCGCCTTTTTACAGCAGATCCATCAGGTAGGGGATCAGCGGTTCGTCCGCCGGCGGCATCGGATAGTCCCGAAGCGTCTTCGGCTTGACCCACTTCAACGCCTGCCCCTCGCGGCCATGTGCGGTCCCCTCGAACCGGCGGCAGACATAGAGCGGCATCAGCAGGTGGAAATCATCATAGGTGTGGCTGGCAAAGGTCAGCGGCGCCAGGCAGGCGACCTTGGTGGAGATGCCGAGTTCCTCGTCCAGCTCGCGGATCAGCGTCTCCTCGGGCGTTTCTCCCGGCTCGACCTTGCCGCCCGGAAACTCCCACAGTCCGGCGAGCGACTTGCCCTCCGGGCGCTGCGCCAGGAGAACGCGCCCGTCGGCGTCTATCAGCGCGCACGCGGCGACGAGCAGGATTCCGCGGGGGGCGTTCCCGGTCATGGCGCCACCGGTCCGCGGTAGACGTAGCGATAGACCTCGCGAAAACCGGCCGTGCGGTAGAGGTGCGCCGCACCCTCGTTTTCGATTTCGGCCTGCACCCAGGCGCGCCTGGCGCCGCGAAGCCTCGCCCAGCGCATGGCGGAGTTCAGGATCGAGGTGGCGATGCCGCGGCCGCGCATGTCCGGTGCCACGGCAAGCTGCAGGATGCCGGCAAGGTCGTTGTCGTGCACGGCGAGCGCAACGGCGGTCGGCCCGAAATCCGGCTTCTCGAAGATGAACAGCCCTGCTTCCGGGCTGATCGCGTTGACGATTTCCGTCAGCCCCGGCTTCAGCCCGGGATCGTCACCGGAGACGCGGATCCGTGCATCGACGAAGCGGCCGACGTCGCGGCTCGGCACATGCTCCACGCCGTCGGCGCTTTCCGGAGCCACCGGCTCCGCCAGGTCGACGAGCATCACCGCCGTCTCCCCGGCATGCGACCAGCCCGCCTCGTCCATCATCTCGACGAGCGACGGCGGGGTCAGCGGTGTCTGCCGTATCAACAGCGGCCGGCCATAGTCGGAAAAGCGCTTGGCCGCCTTCTCGACGCGGACGGAGAGGTCCCGCACGTCGGAAGGATCGAGCGGATTGACGGAGTTCAGCCGTTTGGAGGGATGGCCGGCATTCAGGCGGATCAGCCAGCTGCCGTCATACTGGGTCGACGCCGCCGGCCAGGCGCGGAAACCGACGGCTTCCAGCCGACGGACGCTTGCCAGGTCAGCCATGGCGTTTTGCTCCCTGAAAGTGCGGATGGCGGGGTCGGTCACGGCAGACTTGGTCCCGGACATCAGCTGCGATAGTCGCCATTGATCTCGACATACGCCTTGGTGAGGTCGCACGTCCACACGGTCGCCTTGCCGGACCCGAGCCCGATATCGACGCGAATGGCGATATCCTCTTCCTTCATCACGGCGGAGGCGGCCTCTTCCAAGTAGCCCGGATCGCGCTCGCCGTCGACGGCAACGCGGACGTCGCCGAACCAGATCGCCAGGCGGTCGCGGTCTGCCATTTCGCCGGACTTGCCGACGGCCATCACCACGCGGCCCCAGTTGGCGTCCTCGCCGGCGACGGCAGTCTTCACCAAAGGCGAATTGGCGATCGACAGCGCGATCTTCTTGGCGGCGGCGTCGCTCTCGGCACCCTCGACGGTGATCGCCACCATCTTGCGCGCGCCCTCGCCGTCGCGAACGACCTGCAGCGCCAGATCCTTCAGGAGATCGTCGAGCGCTGCCCTGAAGGCTGCGAGCGCGGGGTCGGCCGGGCCGGAAACCGGCTTCTGGCCATCCGCAGCCGCGGCACCGGTGGCAAACAGCAAGAGCGTGTCGGACGTGGACGTGTCGCTGTCGACGGTCACGGCATTGAAGGTCGGCTCGACGCCTTCGGAAAGGAGCGTCTGCAGGGTGGCGGCCGGAATGTCGGCGTCGGTGACGACGAAGGAGAGCATCGTCGCCATGTCCGGCGCGATCATGCCCGCCCCCTTGGCCATGCCGTTGATCCGCACCTCGACGTCGCCGATGCGGGCCGCCCGCGTCGCGACCTTGGGATAGGTGTCCGTGGTCATGATCGCCTTGGCCGCCTCGAACCAGAAATCCTCGCGCGCCGTAGCCGCAAGCCCGTCGAGCACGCCGGAAAACTTGGTGGCGTCCAGCGGTTCGCCGATGACGCCGGTGGAGGCGAGGAACACCTCGCCTTCGCTGCAGCCGGCGGCCCTGGCAGCGGCCGCCGCCGTCATCGCCGTCGATTCACGGCCTTTGCGACCGGTGAACGCATTCGCATTGCCCGAGTTGACGACCACGGCCCGGGCCTTGCCGCCGGCAAGGTTGTCCCGGCAGAAATCGACGGGCGCCGAGGGGCACTTCGACCGCGTGAACACGCCTGCGACCGTCGCCGGCGTGTCGAAGATCATCATCAGCACGTCGGTTCGGTCCTTGTACTTGATGCCGGCGGCGGCGGTCGCCATGCGCACGCCGCGCACCGGCGGCATGTCGGCAAAGGACTTCGGGGCAAGCGGAGAGACGGGACCGGACATGGCGTTTCCTGCAAATGCGAGACGGCCCGCCACGAGGGCGGGCCCGGATCAAGGCTTACTGCTGCGCCGGCTGCTCGGGAGCGGCGGGCTGCCCGGGGGCCGCCGGCTGGTCGGGCGAAACCTGCTGGGGATTGTTGATCTGATCATAGGCGGTCTTCAGCGCCGGATCCTCGATCTCGACGGTGGCCGCGCCCTTGGCGGCTTCCAGCAGGGCGACGTACTTGTCGCGCATGATCAGCTGGCGCACCTGCGGCTCAACCTGTTCCAGCGGAGGCGGCGCCTGCGTGCGCTTGTCCTCCACGAGGATCACGTGATAGCCGAACTGGCTCTTCACCGGCTCCTTGGTGTAGGCGCCCTTCTCCAGCGCGAAGGCTGCCGTCTCGAATTCCGGAACCATGCGGCCCTTGGTGAAGTAGCCGAGGTCGCCGCCTTCGGACGCGGCGTCGGTCGACTTCTCCTTGGCGAGTTCGGCAAAGTCCTTGCCGCCGTCGAGCGCGGCGATCACGTCCTTCGCCTCCTGCTCGGTCTTCACCAGGATGTGGCGGGCCTTGACCTCTTCCTGCGGCTCGATCGCGGCGATTTCCGTCTCGTAGCGCGCCTTGACCTCTTCCGGCGTGATCGCATCGACCACATGCTTCTTGAAGTAGGCGTTGTGCAACTCGCGCTCGGTCAGGAACGCGACGCGCTGCTTGAAGGTCGTGTCATTCTCCAGCCCCTCCTTGCTGGCATCGGCGGCGAGCAGCTTGACATCGATGATGGCGGAAAGGGCGGCGACCGTCTTCTGTTCCGGCGGCAGGTTTGCAAGTTGCGGATCGAGGCCTGCGATGGCGAGGTCGATCTCGGACTGGCGGACTTCCGCGCCGCCGACCTTGGCCACGACCGGATCGGAGGCGTCCTGAGCAAAGGCGGCACCGTGGGCAGCCGCAATCGCGATGAGCGCCACCGCGGCGAGCTTGCTGTACTTGAACATTCTCATAAACCTTTCACAGTCGGCCAACTTCGATGCGAAACCGGCTCTCCCCCGGTTGAACAGCACTGGAATGTGGCCGTTGTGTAACCGATTGCGCCGTTGACATCATTCGACCCCCCTCTTATCTGTCACGCAATCCCGCGTCCAGAACGTTTCCGGGCGTTTCACGGCTTTGCACGCATCATCGTTGGCGCCCCGAAACGCCTGCGACAGAGAAGAAAGGACCATCCTGATGGTCAGCCTCGGCGGTCTCGCCCGCAAACTGTTCGGCTCGTCAAACGAGCGCCGCGTCCGCTCCTACAAGGACAGGGTCGCCGCCATCAATGCCCTCGAAGCCGAGACAAAGGCGCTTTCCGACGAGCAACTGGCCGCAAAGACGGCGGAGTTCCGTAAGGAGCTTGCCGAAGGAAAGACGCTGGACGACCTGCTCGTACCCGCCTTTGCCGTTGCACGCGAGGCCGCGGTCCGCGCGCTCGGGCTTCGCCCCTTCGACGTCCAGCTGATCGGCGGCATGATCCTGCACGAGAAGTCGATCTCCGAAATGAAGACCGGCGAAGGCAAGACGCTGGTAGCCACCCTGCCGGTCTATCTCAACGCGCTTGCCGGCAAAGGCGTCCACGTCGTCACCGTCAACGACTACCTGGCCACGCGCGATGCGGGCATGATGAGCAAGATCTACGGCTTCCTCGGCCTGTCGACCGGCGTCATCGTCCACGGCCTCGACGACGACCAGCGCCGCGAGGCCTATGCCTGCGACATCACCTACGCCACCAACAACGAGCTTGGCTTCGACTATCTCCGCGACAACATGAAGTACGATCGGGGCCAGATGGTCCAGCGCGGCCACTTCTACGCGATCGTCGACGAAGTCGACTCCATCCTCGTCGACGAGGCGCGCACGCCGCTGATCATTTCCGGCCCCCTCGACGACCGTTCCGATCTCTACATCACCATCGACGCCTTCATCCCGATGCTGTCGGAGGAAGACTACGAGATCGACGAGAAGCAGCGTTCGGCGAACTTCTCCGAAGTCGGCACCGAGAAGCTCGAGAACCTGCTGCGCGAGGCCGGGCTGCTGAAGGGCGAATCGCTCTACGACGTCGAGAACGTCGCGATCGTCCATCACATTAACAACGCGCTGAAGGCCCACAAGCTCTTCACCCGCGACAAGGACTACATCGTCCGCAACGGCGAGATTGTCATCATCGACGAGTTCACCGGCCGCATGATGCCCGGCCGCCGTTATTCGGAAGGCCAGCACCAGGCGCTGGAAGCCAAGGAAAAGGTGCAGATCCAGCCCGAGAACCAGACGCTCGCCTCGATCACTTTCCAGAACTACTTCCGCATGTACGAAAAGCTTGGCGGCATGACCGGCACGGCGGCGACGGAAGCCGAGGAATTCGGCAACATCTACGGCCTCGAGGTCGTCGAGGTCCCGACCAACCTGCCGATCCAGCGCAAGGACGAGGACGACGAGGTCTACCGGACCGTCGAGGAGAAGTACAAGGCGATCATCGAGGAGATCAAGGACGCGCAGAGGCGCGGCCAGCCGATCCTGGTCGGCACGACCTCGATCGAGAAGTCGGAATATCTCGCCGAGCGCCTGAAGATGACCGGCGTCAAGGACTTCCAGGTCCTCAACGCCCGCTACCACGAGCAGGAAGCCTATATCGTCAGCCAGGCCGGCGTGCCCGGCGCCGTCACCATCGCCACCAACATGGCCGGCCGCGGCACCGACATCCAGCTCGGCGGCAACCTCGAAATGCGGCTGGAGCGTGAGCTCGCCGACATGGAGGCCGGTCCCGAGCGCGAGGCCCGGAAGCAGGCGATCACCGAGGAAGTGAAGCAGCTCAAGGAAAAGGCGCTCGCCGCCGGGGGCCTCTTCGTCCTTGCGACGGAACGCCATGAAAGCCGGCGCATCGACAACCAGCTGCGCGGCCGTTCCGGCCGCCAGGGCGATCCCGGACGCTCCAAGTTCTACCTGTCGCTTCAGGACGATCTGATGCGCATCTTCGGCTCCGACCGCATGGACGGCATGCTGCAGAAGCTGGGCCTCAAGGAAGGCGAGGCGATCGTCCACCCCTGGATCAACAAGGCACTGGAGCGGGCGCAGAAGAAGGTCGAGGCGCGCAACTTCGACATCCGCAAGAATCTCCTGAAATACGACGACGTGCTGAACGATCAGCGCAAGGTCATCTTCGAGCAGCGGCTCGAACTGATGGATGCCGAGAGCATCACCGAGATCGTCGAGGACATGCGCCACGAGGTGATCGAGAACCTCGTCAAGCTGCACATTCCCGAAAACGCCTATGCCGAGCAGTGGGACGTCGCCGGCCTGAAGAACGGCGTCGGCCAGTACCTCAATCTCGACCTGCCGGTCGAACAGTGGGCGGCCGAGGAAGGCATCGACGAGGCCGATATCCTCGAGCGTGTCCGGACTGCTGCCGACCAGGCCGCCGCCGAGCGCACCGAGCGCTTCGGCCCGCAGATCATGGCCTATGTCGAGAAGTCCGTGGTGCTGCAGACCATCGACCATCTCTGGCGCGAGCACATCGTCAATCTCGACCACCTGCGTTCCGTCATCGGGTTCCGCGGCTATGCCCAGCGCGACCCGCTGCAGGAATACAAGGGCGAGGCCTTCGAGCTGTTCCAGGCGCTTCTGGCGAACCTGCGCCAGACGGTCACCGCGCAACTGATGCGCGTCGAGCTCGTCCGTGAGGCGGCCGAGGCTCCGGCCCCCGCCTTGCCCGTCATGGAGGGCCATCACATCGACGGCACCACCGGCGAGGACGATTTTGGCGAAGGCGGTTTCATGGCCGTCGGCGTCAACCCGGAGGACCGCGACCCGCAGGACCCCGCCACCTGGGGCAAGGTCGCCCGCAACGAACCCTGCCCCTGCGGCTCGGGCAAGAAATACAAGCATTGCCACGGCGTATTCGAGCAGGCCTGATCCTGGTCGGCCGATATGAGCGTTGAGCGATGCCGCCTTCGGGCGGCATCGTCGTTTCCGGGGGCGGACGGGATCCCCTGCGACCGAAGCCCGGCGCGCCCGCACCCGCCGCTCCTGGCAAACCCCGCCCACGCTTTGTTAACCCTGATCTGGCAAGACTGCCGCGTGCGTATTGCGTGATTGTCCGGGTAGCTGTGTTCATGGCGGTGATTCAGTCGGCAGAAAAACTGCTGCCAAACGGTCTGCGCCGCAAGGTGGCCCCGTTGACGCGCCGTCTCGGCGAGATCCTTGCCGGCGACGATCCGCACAATCTCGCCCAGCGCATGGCGCTGATCGCCTTCGTCATCCGCGTCGCCAGCGCTGCGATCGCGTTCGTCTCCCAGATCATCATGGCCCGCATGATGGGCGAGTTCGAATACGGCATCTTCGTCTTCGTCTGGGTCCTCGTCGTCATCTTCGGCAATCTCTCCTGCCTCGGCTTCCATTCCACCGTCGTGCGCTTCCTGCCGCAATACAGCGCCCACGGCGCCCATGCGGAGATCCGTGGACTGACGGCTGCGGCCCACACGTTCTCGATCCTATCCTCCACCCTGCTGGCGCTGGCCGGCCTGCTTGGCCTGTGGCTGTTCTCCGCGCACCTGGAGAGCTACTACGTGGTGCCCGTCTATCTCGGCATCTTCTGCCTGCCGATGATCGCGCTCGGCGATGTGCTGGAGGGCACGGCGCGCGCGCACAGCTGGGCCGTCGTGGCGCTGAGCCCGACCTACCTCGTCCGTCCGCTGCTCATTCTCGTCTTCCTCGTCGCGGCCGTTCTCCTCGGCGCGCCGCATACGGCGGTCACCGCCATGGCCGCGGCCCTGGCGGCCACCTACCTCACCTCGGTCGTGCAGTTCTTCAATGTCGGCCAAAGGCTTCGCCGCGCCTATCTGGACGGGCCGCGCCGCCTCGAATTCGGCCTCTGGATCCGGGTGGCCCTGCCGATCTTCCTGATCGAGGGCTTCGGCTTCCTGCTGACCAATTCCGACGTCATCGTGGTCGGACTGGTCCTCGATCCGGAGAGCGTCGCGATCTACTACGCCGCCGCCAAGACCATGGCGCTCGTCCACTTCGTCCTCTTTTCCGTCAAGGCAGCCGCAGCACCGCGCTTTTCCGCCCTCTACGGGCAGGGCGACCGCACCGGGCTGGCGCATTTTGCCGGCGAGACCGTCCGCTGGAGCTTCTGGCCGTCGCTGGCCGTCGGCCTCGCCGTACTGCTCGTGGGCGATTTCCTGCTGTCCCTGTTCGGGCCGGCCTTTACCGCCGGCTACGGCGTCATGGTGATCCTGCTGGCCGGCATCCTCGCCAAGGCCGCCGTCGGCCCCGGCGAGGTGCTCCTGACCATGGCCGGCCAGCAGAAGCTGTGCATGTGGCTCTATGCGGTTGCGCTCGCCGCCAACATCGGCCTCAACATCGCCCTCATCCCGCCCTTCGGCATCGACGGCGCCGCCGTCGCGACGGCTGGCGCCATGGCGCTCGAGGCAGCCCTGCTCTTCGCCGCCGTCCGCCGCATGCTGGGCATCACCATTTTCGCGTTCGCCGCGCCGATCAGCGCCGCGACACGCCACGACAAGGCAGACTGACATGACCTTCATCAATGGATCCGGCAGCGAGGGCGTTGGGGCACCGCAGGGCGCGTCCCATCTGGCCGCACCGCAGGCGCCGCCGGCCGAGCACCGCATCGCCGTCGGCCGGCCCGGACGGTCACTTTCCCTCTATCCGGCGATGGCCGGCTACGAGTTGCAGCAGGAACTCGACTACCTCGCCAACCGGGCACTGGAGCCGAACGTCTTCTTCACCGGCCGCTTCCTCGCGCCCGCCATGCCCCGGCTCGAGGATCGCACCGTCCGCCTCTCCCTGATCCGGGACGAGGACGAGCGGCGCAGCCGCATCCGCTTCCTGATGCCGTTCTCGGTCGAACGACCCGGCTTCTCCATGGGCACGGCGATCATCCGCGGCTGGTCGAACCCGTTCGGACCGCTGGGCACTCCGCTTGTCGATACCGAGGACGCGGCCGAGACCATCGACAACCTCCTCGAGGCGCTGGCGCGGCCCGGAAACGGCCTGCCGCCGGTTCTGGTCCTGCCCGACCTGCGGCTGAACGGCGCTTTCGCGGCGCTGGCCCGCGCCGTCGCCATCGGCCGCAACCTGCCGCTGACGATCGCAAACACCTATGTGCGGCCCATGCTCGAAAGCCTGCAGGACGGGCCGACCTACCTGAAGCAGGCGATCTCGGCGCAGCACTTCCGCGAACTGCAGCGCCAGTGGCGTAAGCTCGAGGAGACGGGCGAACTCTCCTACCACGTTGCCCGCCAGCCTTCGGAAGTCCGCCTTCGGATGGAGCAGTTCCTGCTGCTGGAGGCGGCCGGCTGGAAGGGACGCGGCCGCACGGCGATGATCAACGACCGCTACCGTGCCGCCTTTGCCCGGGAGGCGATCACCAACCTCGCCGAGACCGACAGCGTGCGCATCCATACGCTGGACCTCGACGGCAAGGCGATCGCCTCGATGATCGTCTTCCTCGCCGGCGGCGAGGCCTATACGTGGAAGACGGCCTATGACGAGGCCTTCGCCCGCTTCTCGCCCGGCAAGCTGCTGGTGGCGCAGTTGACGGAATGGCATCTCGACGATGCCAACATCGTCCGCTCCGACAGTTGCGCCGTGCCGGACCATCCGGTGATGAGCCGGTTCTGGGAGGAGCGCGAGGAGATGGGAACGCTCGTCATCGGCCTACAGCAGAACGGCGACCGCGACGTCCGCCAGGTCGCCACGCAATTGCACCTCTACCGCAACACCCGCAACGTGGCCCGCATGCTGCGTGACAAGATCCGCGCGCTCGCCAAGCGCTGAGGCGCGCGGCAGGTCTCAGGCACCTCAGGCGCCGGCGGTGGCCGCCTGCGCCTCCGCCACGGCGCGCTCGCGCAGGAAGCGGCGGATGACCTTGCCGGACGTCGTCAGCGGCAGGCTGTCCACGAAGGCGACCTCCCGCGGATATTCGTGCATCGACAGCCGCATCTTCACCCAGGCGCCGATCTCGGCCGCAAGCGCCTCGCTCGCCGGGATCCCCTGTCGCAGCATCACATAAGCCTTGACGATCTCGGTGCGCACTGGATCCGGCTTGCCGACGACGGCGGCAAGCTGGACGGCCGGATGGCCGGCCAGGCAATCCTCCACCTCGCTCGGGCCGATGCGGTATCCGGACGAGGTGATGACGTCGTCGTCGCGGCCGATGAAGGTGATATAGCCCTCCGCGTCCATCCGCCCGAGATCGCCGGTCGTCATCCAGTCGCCGACGAACTTCTTCTCCGTCGCCGCCTCGTTGTTCCAGTAGCCGAGGAACATCACCGGATCCGGCCGGCGGACGGCGATCTGGCCGGCGCTGCCCGGCGGCAGCGTGTGCCCCTCGGCATCGATGATGGCGACGGTGTGGCCGGGCACGGCCTTGCCGATCGGCCCGGGACGCGACACCCCGAGACTGCCGATCGAGCCGATGACGATGTTGCATTCCGTCTGGCCGTAGAACTCGTTGATCGTGATGCCGAGTGTCCGGCGCACCCAATCCCAGGTTTCCCGCCCGAGCGATTCGCCTGCGGTGCCGATTGTCCGCAGGTTGAGCCGGTAGCGCTTCAGCGGTTCCTCCACGCTCTTCATCAGCCGCAGTGCAGTCGGCGGGATGAAGGCGTTGCGAACGTCCATCTCCGCCATGATCCGGTAGGCCATGTGCGGATCGAATTTCTGTCCCGGCGAGGAGACGACGGGAACGCCCAGCAGAAGCGCCGGCAAAAGCGCATTGAGCAGGCCGCCGGCCCAGGCCCAGTCCGCCGGCGTCCAGATCCGGTCGCCGGGCTGCGGCAGGAACTCGTGGTGCATCTGGAAGCCGGGCACGTGGCCGAGAAGCACGCGGTGCCCGTGCAGCGCCCCCTTCGGCGGCCCGGTGGTGCCGGAGGTGTAGATCATCAGCGCCGGATCGTCCGGGCTGCTGTCGACCGGCGTGAACGCCCCTCCTGCAGCCTCAAGGGCCTCGAAAGAAACAGTGCCCTCCACGTTCTCACCGTCGATCAAAATCACCAATGAGAGCTCTTCGAGCCGGTCCCGGATGCCGGCCAGCCGTTCGCGGCCGAAGGTGTTGGTGACGATCGCCCTGACGCCGGCATCCCGCAGCCGGAACTCCAGCGCCTCCGCGCCGAACAGAAGCGCCAGCGGCAACGCGATCGCGCCAAGCTTGTAGAGCGCAACATGGGCGATCACCGTCTCGAAGCCCTGCGGCAGAAGGATCGCGACCCGATCCCCCCGGCGCACGCCGCTTGCCGCAAGTCCGGCGGCGAAAGCGGACGAGCGTCCGGCAAGCGCGCCGTAGGTCAGGCTCTGATGATGGCCGTCGGGACAGAAATGCTGGAGACAGACGCGATCAGGCTCGCGCGCGGCCCATTGGTCGGCGACCGCCGTGCCGATGTTGAACCGCTCGGGGATCTCCCAGCGAAAGTCGCTATAGAGCGCCTCATATGTCGTGCGTTCTGCAAGCATGGTGCAACGCAGCCTCCTCGCTGCATTGCACTAGCATTTCGCAAGGACCTGCCGCAATGCTCCCGCTACGATGAAGGGCCGGGCTCAACCGGCGGCGAGCCTGGATTTGACCGCGCGCACGCCCGCCACCGAGTGGGCGATATCGATCGCGCGGGCGATCTCCTCCGCCGAGCCGACGCGCCCCGTCAGGTAGACCACGCCGTTTTCGCAGGTCACGGCAATATCGGAAGGGTCGACCGTGCCGGCAGCGGCGAGCGCGTCCGCCACCGCCGTTTCCAGCACGGCCGGATGCGGGCCGTCGAAATGCTCGGGGATTTCACCGTGAAACGTCCCTTCCTTGAAGACCATTTCCCCCTCCTGAGGTTCTCAACCATGGGCCGCCGGCCAATCGATATGCAATGGTGATTTTTCCTGTAATCCTGCATAGTCAAGGATCTATCACTCGCTTTTGTTGACATCCCATGGACGATCGCGACCTGCACGACATCAACCTCTGGCTATCGCAGGAGGGCTATCGGGGCACCGACGAGGCGGACCTCATCACCGGCTTCTGCGAACGCTGCAACGCCAGGGGCCTTCCGATCGACCGCGTCCTTGCGATCATCGATACCCTGCATCCGGACTTCGAGGGCCGGGCGTTCCATTGGGAGAGCACCGGTCCCGTGCCCGACGCCGTCCGCGAATATGAGGCGAGCACCGAGGGCAGCGCGCTCGAATCCTGGCGCGCCTCGGTCTTCTATCACCTGATGACGGGGGACATCGACGAGATCCACCGCCCCTTCCTGCGCGGGGCACCGACGGACTTCTCGAACATGCGCGAGCTGCGGGAGGCCGGGCACACCGACTATATCGCCATGATCCACCGCTTCACCGAGAACGGCCGCGTGGGCGAGATGGACGCCTTGTTCTCGAGCTGGACGACCCGCGATCCGCAAGGATTCAGCGAAAGCGCCCTTCGCGCCCTGCGCTATCTGGTGCCGACGCTGGCGCTCGCGATCAAAAGCGTGTCGTCGATCAGGATCATCGGCACGCTCGCCGACGTCTATCTCGGCCGCGACGCGGGACGGAAGGTGGTGAGCGGGCAGATCAGCCGCGGCGCGGTGGAGAAGATCGACGCCGTGATCTGGTTCTCCGACCTGCACAACTACACCAGCATCTCCGACCGCACCGAGCCCGAACAGATCATCCCCTTCCTGAACGACTATGCCGGGCTCGTCATCGACGCGATCCACGACCACGGCGGCAGCGTGCTGAAGCTGATCGGCGACGGCGTGCTCGCGATCTTCCGCTCCGGCGACCGTCATGCGGACTGCGTGGCGGCACTCGATACCGAACGCACCGTGCACAGGAACCTCGGCGCGCTCAATGCCCGGCGCATGGCCGCGGCCATGCCTGCGACCGAGGTCTATCTCGGCCTCCATGTCGGCGAGGTGCTCTACGGCAACATCGGCAGCCAGACGCGCCTGGATTTCACCGTGGTCGGCCCGGCGGTCAATCAGGTGAGCCGCATCTCGCAGCTCTGCACCTCGGTCGACAGGGACGTCCTGATGTCGCGCGAATTCGTGGAGGCGTGTCCGGACGACCGCATCGCCGAGATGGTGTCGCTCGGCCGCTACGCGCTGCGCGGCGTCGGCCGCGCAACCGAACTCTTCACGATCGATCCGGAGAGGCGATAGCCGCGCTGCGGCTCAGGCGGCCTCGCGACGAAGCGCCTGCGCCATGCAATGGATGCCGCCGCCCGTCTTGGAGATTTCCGCCGTGTCGACGGCCGCAACCTCGAAGCCCCGCGCCTTGAGCTGCTCGATCAGCACCTTGCTCGAGGTCGGCGCGATGATCTTGGCATTGCCGAGCGACATGAAGTTGCAGCCGAGCGCCATCGTGTCGGGGAACGGCACGTTGACGATGTCGTGGCCCTTGTCCTTCAGCCAGGTGACGATCGCCGGATCGGTGCAGTCGAGGCAGACGGCCGTCAGCTTCTCGGCGATCGGCACGACCATCAGGTCGATATGCACGTAGTACTCGTCGATGAAGGCGAGCCGCGTCTCCCAGCCCTCCTTGTCGAACCAGTCCTTGACCTGGCGGGCGCCGTCCTCGTTGGTGCGCGCGCCACCGCAGCCGATCAGCACCACCCCGTCCTCGATCACATTGAAATCGCCGCCTTCGAAGGTGCCAGCCGTCACCATGTCGTAGATGGGCACGCCCAGCTTCTCATAGGTGCGGATCGCCGCATAATTCTCGCCGCGCCGCCAGGGCTGGGACATCGCGGTGATGATCGCACCATAGGGTGTCATGACAGAGGAATCGCGCGAATAGACCTGCATCGGCAGTTCCGGCGTCGGCTCGTGCCAATGGATGCGGACGCCGAAATGCTCGTAGGCTGAAACGAGTTCCTTGTGCTGCGCCTGCGCCACCTGGATGTTGCAGGGGTTCTCACGCAGGTGCTTGCGCGACAGCGACGATGTCGCCATGTGCCTAAGATAGGCCGGCGAGCCGAGCAGCACGTCGGTCAGCCTGTCGATCTCGTTGCGGAAGCCCCAGTTCTTCAGGCGTTCCGTGCCGCCCTTGAGATTGCGCCGCTGAAGGGAAAAGGGTTCGTTGAACAGTGCCGTCATCGTCGTTTTCTCCAGGCGTTCAAAGGGAAGGGATCCACCAGTCGCGGCCGCGCGGCGTGGTGACATATTCGGGCCAGCGGAAGCCGGTCGGCGGGTCGTAGTCGCAAAGCGGCGCGATCCACCTGCTGCCGCCGACCCCGCCGCCGGTGCGCTCCCGGAACTCGTCCATCGCCGCCTTTCGCGCCGCCTCGTCCTCCAGCAGCCGCAGGGCGGAACTTGCGAGGATCTTGGCGGCAGTCGTCACCATCGGGTCGATCGTCGCGGGAATGCCGCCCAGCGCATTCATCACCCAGGCCGGATAGCGATATCCGGCAGGCGCCCGCAGCGCCGGACGGGCGACATAGAAGCGGGCGAGCGGCGCATGCCAGGACATGTCGGTATAGTCGTCCGACGTCGAATTGCGCTGCGACGGCGGCAGGTCGCGCCGCAGGATCGCCTCCGCCTCCTGCGGCGCAATCAACTGCTCCAGTTCATCGATGAACGGTCGATCCATGGGCTCGAGGCCGCAATTTTTCTGGATCGCACGCGCCACGCTGCGGGCCTCCTCGCCGAAGCCCGGCGCGCCCACGTCCTGCATCACCTCCCAGACGAGGCCGGCCATCGCATGGTTGGCGAGACCGGGGCGCGACTTGCACACCCAGTGTCGTTCGAAGCGGCAGCCGGTCATGTCGGCAGCGGCCTGCGCATTTCTGTCGAGCACCGCCGTCACCTGCTCGGCCATGGCGACGGTCGGCACGCGCATCATGTACTGGATCTCGGCGAGCCCGGCCGGAAGGTTGTCCGCCGTCGCCTGTCCGGCCGTCAGGATCGCCTCGCTGATCGACCAGCCTCCCTGATGCGGCAGCATGGAATCGCGCAGGGCCTTGGACGACTGGTACATCGTCATCAGCGCGTCGTTCGCCCCCGGCGCTCGTACGGCCGAATGCGACTGCGGGATCGGCGCGCCGTCATGCGCCTCGCGTAGCCACGCCTCCGGCTCGTCGCAGACGAAGCGGTAGATCATCGAGTAGGCCGCGCCGCAATGCGTGTCCCAGCGCACCGTGTTGCACATCGGCAGCATGTAGAACGGATGGAAGGACAGGATCGCATCCAGCCCGTCATAATACCCCTTCGCCGCATGGATCGGCTTGGACCCGCGCACTTTCTCCGCCGGCTCGCCGGTGAAGCGCAGCGTCCCGCCGATGCCGTATCGCTCCATCGCCGCCTTCGTCGCCAACAGCCCGCCGAGGCCGGCGATCCCGAGGCCCGAATGCGGATCGGTGTGACCGCCGGCATGGACCGACAGCCCGTCGCGCGGCATCCGGTTCGTCGCTGCCGCCTGGCAGTTTCCGGGCACGGCGTCGTATTCGGCATAGAGGCCGATCGAGGGACCCGGCCCGTTCGACCACGTGGCGGCAAAGGCCGTCGGCATGCCGGCGGACCCCTCCTCGACGGAGAAGCCATGGGCGCGAAGAGTGCGCACGTACCACTCGGCCGAGCGATATTCACGCCATGCGGTCTCGCCGAAATCGAAGATCGTCGCGGTCCAGCCCGAGAGTTCGCCACGCATGGCATCCAGATGATCGAGCGCGTGGGACTGGGCGGCAGAGCGGGGCATGTCGTTCTCCTTGCGCCGGCCACTACAACGCACTTCGAAATTCCGAAAAAGTGAAATATCTTCCAACGATCGACAAATTCCGTTCACCTTTGCTCACGAATTGAACGGCGACATGGAGCCGGCGGCATGAGACATCTTCCCTCGACGCAATCCCTGAGGGCACTCGACAGCTTCGCCCGCCACGGCTCCGTCTGGAAGGCCGCCGACGAGCTCAACCTGACCCGCAGCGCCGTCAGCCACCAGTTGCGGCTGCTGGAGCGCGACCTCGGCTTCCAGCTCCTGAACCGGGTCGGAACGCGGATCGAGCTGACCGAGCAGGGCATGGGCTACGCGCTCGACGTCCGTCGCGCCCTGAACACCATTTCGGGCTCGGCCGCCCGCCACGCCAGCCGGGGCGTGAGCGGCACCATCAACGTCTGCTGCACCCCCGGCTTCGCCTCGAGCTGGCTGTGCGCCAGGATCTCCGATTTCCGCGAGGCGCACCCCGACGTCCGGCTGACGATCCAGACCCCGCACCGGCTGGACGACGTGAGCAACCCGGACGTCGACGTCTTCATCGCCTTCGGCACCGGCTACTGGCCCGACATGCAGGTGGAACTCCTGAAGGAGGTGGACTTCACGCCGCTGTGCAGCCCGGTCCTGCTGAACAAGGTGACGAGCCTCACCGATCCCGCCGACCTGCAGAGAGCCTGCCTGCTGCACCTCGTCGACGACGCCGACTGGGAGAACTGGCTGACGGTCGCCGGCGTCGACCCCGCGCTTTCGCGAAGCGGCATCACCTTCTCCGACATGAACCTCGTCTATTCGGCCGCGATGTCGGCGCAAGGGGTGGCGATGGGCGACGAATTCATCTGCCGGGGCGCCATGGCCAATGGCATGCTCGTCCGCCCGTTCGACATCAAGATCAAGTCGAACAACGCCTACTATCTGGTCGTCTCCGACGCCAAGGCGGACACGTCCTCGGTCAACGCCTTTGCCGACTGGCTCCGGGAAGAGGTGATGAAAAATGACGCAGGGCCGATGGCCGTATAACTGCGAGGCGAGCCTCCTTTGGTGAATTCCATTTGCCGAGCGGACTAAAATAATTTGTTTGTGCTCGCCGGGCTTGCTTCGTACTGTCTTCACGCAAAGAGGGACGGCTAATGCAGATCGCGAAGCAGGCGGCTGAACTGACCGCTCAGGGAATTGGCAGGGCCTATGGTGACTTCCACGCCCTCGACGATATCTCCCTGACGATCGGCCGCGGTGAGTTCCTCACGCTTCTTGGGCCGTCCGGTTCCGGCAAGACAACTTTCCTGATGATCCTCGCCGGCTTCGACAGGCCGACATCCGGCACGCTGTTCAAGGACGGCGCCGACATCACCCGCCTTCCGGCGGAAAAGCGCGCCTTCGGCATGGTCTTCCAGGGCTACGCGCTCTTTCCCCACATGTCGGTGGAGAAGAACATCGCCTTTCCCTTGCAGATCCAGGGACGGCCGGGAGCGGAGATCCAGTCCCGCGTCGACGACATGATCGATCGCGTCGGCCTGCGCGGCCACGAGAAGAAGCGGCCCGCCGATCTCTCCGGCGGCCAGCAGCAGCGCGTGGCGCTGGCGCGCGCGTTGGTCTTCGGCCCTTCCGTGCTCCTGCTCGACGAACCCTTCTCGGCGCTCGACAAGAACCTGCGCGGCTCCATGCAGGACGAGGTCCGGCGTCTCCACCAGGAGACCGGAACGACCTTCGTCTTCGTCACCCACGACCAGTCGGAGGCGCTGGCGCTGTCGACCCGGGTCGCGATCTTCAACCAGGGCAAACTGCAGCAGGTGGCAAGCCCTCGCGACATCTACGAGCGCCCCGCCAACCGCTTCGTCGCCGAGTTCCTGGGCGACATCAACATCCTGCCGCTGGCCGGCGCCGCCATGAACGGCAACGGCGCGGTGGCCCGCTGCGGCGAGCAGCAGATCCGCATCGCCAGCGCCGCCGGCGCGCCCACCGCCCACCTCGCGATCCGCCCCGAGCACATGGCGCTTTCCGCCGAGCGCCCGGCCGCCGGCAACGCGCTGCCGGTGATGATCGAGACCGTCACCTATCTCGGACCGATGACCCGCTTCGCCGCGCGCGTGGACGCCGGCCCCTCGCTGGTGCTGGAAACGCCGACGCACGCCGCGACGCCGAACCTCGTTCCGGGCAGTCACGCCTGGGTCAGCTGGAAGGAGGAGCAGGGCTACTTCCTCTAGGAGCCTGGCGGGCTCGCTCAGGCGAAATCCGGACGATCGAAATCAAGCATGCCAATCATAACAATATGAGGTGAACAACATGACTGACCGTTTCGAGAAAGATTGCCTTGAAATCCTGGAGAAGAAGGTCGCGCGAGGGGAGCTATCGCGCCGCCGCTTCGCCCAGATCGCCGCGTTCCTGATCGTCGGCGCGCCGGCCGCGCTGAAGGCCAAGGGCGCCATGGCCGCCGCCGACGAACTCGTCTTCGTCAACTGGGGCGGCGATGCGGGAACGGCCTACGACAAGGCCTACGGCGCGCCCTTTAAGGAGGAGACCGGCATCACCGTCAAGCAGGACGGCTCCGGCCCGACGGAGGGTGCGGTCCAGGCGCAGTTCGAAAGCGGCTCGCCCACCTGGGACATCGTCGACATCGATCCCTTCTCGGCAGAAGCGCTCGGCAAGAAGGGCATGATGGAACCGATCGACTATACGATCGTCGACAAGGCCAAGATGCGCCCGGGCTTCGGCTGGGAATATGCCGCTTCCTCCTACTTCTTCTCCTACATCATCGCCTACGACGCCTCGAAGTTCGGCGACAAGGTGCCGACGGGCATGGCCGATTTCTTCGACGTGGAGAAGTTCCCCGGCAAGCGCTCGCTCTACAAGTGGGGTGCAGGCATGTGGGAAGCGGCGCTGCTCGCCGACGGCGTCCCCGCCGACAAGCTCTACCCGCTCGACCTCGACCGCGCCCACAAGAAGATCGCCGACTTCAAGGACAACATCGTCTCCTTCTGGGGCGGCGGCTCGGAAAGCCAGTCGGTGCTCCTGAACGGCGAAGCCTCGATGGCGCTGATCTGGTCTACCCGCGCCAGCCTGATCGAGAAGGATTCCGGCGATACGATCAAGTTCGTCTGGGATCAGGGCCTGATCTCGCCGGGTGCCATGGGCGTGATCAAGGGCAATCCGGGCGGCAAGGAAAACGCGATGAAGTTCATCGCTTCCGCGCAGGTTCCCGAAAAGCAGGTGATCATGTTCGACATGCTCGGCCAGGGTCCGGCCAACCCGGCGGCCGACGCCCTGCTCAATCCCGAGCAGGCGCGCCTCAACCCGGTGGATCCGGCCAACATGTCCAAGCAGATCCCCCTCGACATGGCCTGGTACGAAACCAACTACGGCCCCGCCCTCGACGCCTATACCAAGGTGATCTCGGCCTGATCGGAGGGCGCGGCCCATCCGCCAGGGTGGGCATCTCCGGAAACGCCTGATCCTGTCCGAAGGCCCCCTCATCCGGCCTTCGGCCACCTTCTCCCCGGTGGGGAGAAGGGGAAGGCGCCGCGCCACGATCTCCCTCTTCTCCCACCGGGGAGAAGGTGGCCCAAAGGGCCGGATGAGGGGGGAAGCGCCGGGACCTCGTTGAAATACGGAAGCCTGCGAAAACGGAACAGACAATGCGTAACATCCTGAAGCCAGCCCTGCTCGTCGGTCCGCTCCTGCTCTTCCTCGCGGCCGCCTATGTCGTGCCGTTTCTCGGTGTCGTCAGCTGGAGCTTCACGCTGCCCGAACCGGGCCTGCAGAACTACGCGAACGCCCTGACCGACGAACTGATCCTCTCCGTTTTCCTGCGCACCTTCCGCATCTGCCTCTTCGTCACCGTCTTTGCGGTGGTCGCCGCCTATGCAATCGCGCTCGTCTGGGTGCGGGGCACGCCCGGCCAGCGGCTGGCCGCCGAAGTCTGCATCCTCATTCCCTTCTGGATCTCGGTGCTGACGCGCGCCTTCGGCTGGGTGGCCCTGCTCTCCAATCGCGGACTGATCAACACCTGGCTGACACAGCTCGGGGTGATCTCCGAACCCTTGACGCTGGTGCGCAACGAATTCGGCGTCATCCTCGGCATGACGCATTTCCTCATTCCCTTCGCCGTCTTCCCGATCGCCTCGGCCATGCGCAGTCTCGACGAGCGCGTGCTGCTCGCCGCCCGCGGCATGGGCGCCTCGCGCACCCGCACCTTCTGGCAGGTGTTCCTGCCGATGACCGCCCCGGGCGTCCTCGGCGCCGCCATCATCGTCTTCGTCTTCTCGCTCGGCTTCTTCATCACGCCGGCGATCCTGGGCGGCGGCCGGTCGGTCATGGCGGCGGAGCTGATCTACCTGCGTATCTTCCAGAGCCCGAACTGGGGACTTGGAGCGGCGATCAGCGTGTTGATGATGGTGGTCGTCGGGCTGCTGCTCGGCCTGTTGATGCGCTATGCCCGTCCGAAGAGCATGTTGAGCTGAGCGAGGTCGTCCCATGTACAAGCCCGGCCCCCTCGCCCTCGTCCTCGCAGCCTTCGTGGCGATCTTCCTGCTGCTGCCGCTCTTTGCCGTGGTCCCCGTATCCTTCACGCCCGCCCGGTTCCTGACCATGCCGAGCGGCAACTGGTCGCTGCGCCACTACCAGGCGCTCGTCGACAACCCGGCCTGGCTTCAGGCCACCCTGCTGTCGGTCCGCATCGCGCTCCTGAGCGCTACGATCTCGACGGCACTGGCGCTCGCCTTCAGCCTCGGCCTGTGGATGTACCGCCCCTGGATCGCAAGCCTCCTGATCGGCTTCGTGCTGATGCCGATGGTGGCTCCGCCGGTCGTCTCGGCGATCACGCTCTACTTCTTCCTGACGTCGCTCTCCCGCCTCAACGGCCTCGTCGGCTACGACACCACGCTCGGTGTGGCGCTGGCGCATTCGGTGATGATCGTGCCCTTCGCCGTCGTCCTGATCATGGTGGCGCTGGCCCAGGTGGACCGCCGCATCGACCTCGCCGCCCGCGGCTTCGGCGCCGGCGTCTTCCAGCGCATCTTCCGGGTGATCGTCCCCAACATCCGCTTCGGCCTGCTGACCGCCTTCTTCCTCGCCTTCGTGCTGTCCTGGGAAGAGATCGGCGTGACCCTGTTCATCACCTCGGTCAACGCCGTCACCCTGCCGCGGATGATGTGGATGGGCCTGCGCGACAATATCGACCCGGCAATCGCCGCGATCTCGGTGGTGCTGATCGTCGTCGTGATCGCCGTGATCCTCGGCAAGACTGCGATCACGGCGCTGGCGGCGAAGCGGCAATAGCACCGGGCCGGCCGCTCAGCCCTTCTTGCCGGCGTAGTCGCTCCGGACGATGCCGTGACGCTGCAGCTTGTCGTAGAAAGTCTTGCGCGGCACGCCGAGGGCCGCAAGCGACTGCTGCACGTCGCCCCCGTGCGATCTCAGCGTTTCCCGTATGATCTCCGCCTCGAAGCGCTCCAGCCGTTCCGGCAGCGGCACTGCTTCGGCCGCCGCTGCCTTCCCCGCACCGGACACCTCCTCCGGCTGCATCCCGAGCACGATGCGCTCGGCGAAATGCGACAGCTCGCGCACGTTGCCGGGCCAGGCATGCTCCGACAGATGCCGGCTGACGGCGGCCGAAAGCTGCGGCAGGTCGCGGCCGAAGCGCTTTGCCGCCCGTTCGGCAAAATAGCCGAACAGCAGGGGCACGTCGTCCCGCCGCTCGCGCAGCGGCGGAATGGCGAGGCTGACCACGTTGAGCCGGTAGTAGAGGTCCTCGCGAAAGTCCCCGCGCTGCGCGGGGTCGCCGAGATCGACCTTGGCGGCGGCGACCACGCGCAGGTCCACCGGCCGCACCTCGTTCGTGCCGAGCGGGGTCACCTCGCGCATCTCCAGCACCCGCAGCATCCTCACCTGGCTCTCCGGCGGCATGCTTTCGATCTCGTCGAGGAAGAGCGTGCCGCCGCTCGAATGCTCGATGCGGCCGATGCGCTTCTTCTGCGCACCGGTGAAGGCGCCGGGTTCGTGGCCGAAGAGTTCGCTCTCGATCACCTGCTCGGGCAGCGCGCCGCAGTTCAGCGCCACGAAATGGCCCTTCGCCCGCCGGCTCCAGCGGTGCAGCAGCGTCGCCACCACCTCCTTGCCGGTGCCGGTCTCGCCGGTGACGAGCACGTCAACATCCGTATCGGCGATCTGCCGCAGCATGTCACGCAGGCGCAGCATGGCACGCGACTGGCCGATCAGCGGCAGGTCGCCTTCCACGTCGCGCGCCGCGGCGCGCAGCCTGCGGTTCTCCATCACCAGCGACCGCTTCTCCGCCGCCCGCCGGACGGACTGGATCAGCCGGTCGGTGGCGAACGGCTTGGTGACGAAGTCGTAGACCCCGTCCTTGATCGCCTTGACTGCCATCGCGATGTCGCCATGGCCCGTCACCAGCACCACCGGGATTTCCGCGTCGAGCCCCTGGATCTGCGCAAAGAGCTCCAGCCCGTCCATGCCGGGCATGCGGATGTCCGAGACGACGACGCCGGGGAAATCCTCATCCAGCGCCGCGATCGCCTCCCGGCCCGAGGTGAAGGTCGTGATGTCGAAACCGGCGAGCTGCAGCGTCTGTGCCGTCGCCCGCAGCAGGTCCCGGTCGTCGTCGACGAGATGCACCGGGATCGTCATGGGTTTTCTCCCGCAGGCTTGAGATGAACGGTGAAGCAGGTGCCGTCCGGTCCGGTCCGGACCTCGATCCGGCCGCCATAGTCGGCCACGATGTCCTTGGAGATCACGAGCCCGAGCCCAAGGCCCCTCTCCTTCGACGAGTTGAAGGGCGAGAACAGCTCCGCCATCACCTGCGGCGCGATGCCGGGCCCGTTGTCGGCGACGGAAACCGCGACCATGTCGTCCTCTACCTTGATCGACACCGACACGATCGGGTCGGAGCAATCGGATACGGCCTCCAGCGCGTTCTGGAAGAGGTTGATGAACACCTGCTCCAGCCGCAGCCGGTTTCCGAGAACGAGCAGCCCTTGCGCGGACGGATCGATGCGGAGCGCTTCGAGGCTGCCGGTAAAGCGGCTCCTGAGAAGCTCCACCGCACCCGCGATCGCCTCCCGCAGGTTCACCGGTTCGGCTCCGGTCCTGCCCTTTCGCGCCAGCGCCTTCAGGTCGTCGGTGATCGCGCCGATGCGCTCCGTCAGGCCGGCGATCTGGTCGAGGTTCTCGATCGCCGTGCCGGCCTGCTGCCGTGAGAGGAAGACCTTGGCGTTGTCGGCATAGGCGCGGATGGTCGCGACCGGCTGGTTGATTTCATGCGCCACGCCAGCAGCCACCTGCCCCAGGATCGCCAGCCTGTTGGCCTGCACCAGCTCCTGCTGTACCGCCTGCAGCCGCGTCTCGGTCGACCGGTGCTCGGCGATCTCCGCCTGCAACCGGTCGCGCGCGTGGCTGAGGTCGGCGGTCCGCTCCTCCACCCGCTGTTCCAGCGCATACCGCGCCTCTTCCGCAGCCGCGATCGCGGCAAGTCCCTTCTGGCGGCGCCGGAGCCAGAAGGCGGCGGCCGCAAGCAGCGGCACCAGCGTCAGAAGCGCCATCATCCGCGCTTCCCGGACGGCAGCGGCGACCGTTGGCTGCATCGGCACGAGATAGCCCAGCCGCCAGGGTGTCGATGCGGCCGGTACGAGGATCCGCAAGTAGTCGGCACTGCCACCGCCGGGCAGGACCGCCGTGATGATCTCGCTGTAGGGACCGACCGTGCGCCGCTCGGCGATCGGCAGCGGAACGAGCGGAGCATCGCCGAACTGGAGGCTTTCGCGGATCGTCGCAAGACTGTCGGCAGGAATTGCCCGCGTCGTCATGAACCGCCACGACGGAATGCTGGTGATCAGGACGACGTCGTTGTCGTCGACGACGTAGACGGGGCGCCGGGCGTCCGACCACTCCCGCTCCAGCCCGTCGAACTCCATCTTGACGACGACGACGCCCTGCGGGGCGGCCGCATCGCCCACGCGTTCGGAAATGTAGAGCCCGGGCCGCTTGCTAACCGTGCCGAGCGCGAAATGCTCCGCCTTCCCCTCCGCCATCCCACGGGTGAAATAGGACCGGAAGGCATAGTTGTTGCCGACGAAACTGTCCGGCTCCTGCCAATTGCTCGAGGCGATCGCCAGCCCGCTGGCATCGGTCACGTAGATGACCGAGGCGCTGCTGGCCTGGACGAGCTGCTCCAGTTTGCGGTTGAGGCGGTCGCGGTTCCCGGGCGTCGGCTGCGCCAGCGCGTCCTGCACGTCGCGGTCCAGTGACAGCAGCAGCGGCACCGCCCGCGGGCGTTCCAGCACGGCCCGCAGAAGGGCGACCTTGATATTGGCATCAGTCAGGCCCTGCCCTTCCAGGGCGGACAGCGCGCTGGCGCGGCCATAGATGCCGGCAGCGACCAGCGCGGCCGCGACGAGCAGGGCCGATATAGCGGCGAATGCCGCCCAGGCGAGGCGGAGCCGGCCGACCGGGGAACCGGTCATGAGTGTCGCAGGCGCAATCCGATCCATCCGGCTACTATGTGCATTAGAACGCACGACAGGCAAGATAGAACGTGCGGAATATCGCACAAATGAGTATCGCCAAGTTCGCCAACCCTCTTATAAAACGACATTATTTCAATATGTTATACCGAAATCCGGAAACTGGCACGACGCTTGCTGACCCATTCCCCGACATAACTGTACGCCCCGGGAGGCCGGATTCCGGTTGGGGCACAACGGAGGATGACATGCAGATTTCGACTGATGGCGCGATCAAGCGCGAGACCCTGCCTTTCTACCGGCATCTTTACTTCCAGGTTCTGGTGGCGATCGCCGCCGGCATCCTGCTCGGCCATTATTCTCCCGACCTCGGCGCCTCGCTGAAGCCGCTCGGCGATGCCTTCATCCGTCTCGTCAAGATGATCATCGCACCGGTGATCTTCCTGACCGTGGCGACAGGCATTGCCGGCATGTCCGACCTGAAGAAGGTCGGCCGGGTCGCTGGCAAGGCGATGATCTACTTCCTGACCTTCTCGACGCTCGCCCTGGCGATCGGCATGCTGGTCGCCAACGTCGTCCAGCCGGGCGCCGGCATGCACATCGATCCGGCCTCGCTCGATGCGAGTGCTGTGTCCACCTACGCCACCAAGGCGCATGAAAGCACCATCACCGGCTTCCTGATGAACATCATCCCGCAGACGATCGTCGGCGCCTTTGCCGAGGGCGACATCCTGCAGGTGCTGTTCTTCTCCGTGCTGTTCGGCGTCGCGCTCGGCATGGTCGGCGAGAAGGGCAGGCCGGTCACCGACTTCCTGAACGCGCTGACCGCGCCGATCTTCCGCCTCGTCGCCATCCTGATGAAGGCAGCCCCGATCGGCGCCTTCGGCGCCATGGCCTTCACCATCGGCAAGTACGGCATCGGCTCTATCGCCAACCTCGCCTTCCTGATCGCCACCTTCTACATCACCTCGCTGCTCTTCGTCTTCATCGTGCTCGGCGCAGTGGCCCGCTACAACGGCTTCTCGATCGTGGCGCTGATCCGCTACATCAAGGAGGAACTGCTGCTCGTGCTCGGCACTTCCTCCTCCGAAGCCGCCCTGCCGGGGCTGATGCAGAAGATGGAAGCCGCCGGCTGCAAGCGCTCGGTCGTCGGCCTCGTCATCCCCACCGGCTATTCCTTCAATCTCGACGGCACCAACATCTACATGACGCTGGCGGCGCTCTTCATCGCGCAGGCCGTCGACATCCAGCTTTCCTATGCCGACCAGATCCTGCTGCTTCTCGTCGCCATGCTGAGTTCCAAGGGGGCTGCGGGCATCACCGGCGCGGGCTTCATCACGCTGGCGGCGACGCTCTCCGTCGTCCCCGCCGTCCCGGTCGCCGGCATGGCGCTGATCCTCGGCATCGACCGCTTCATGTCGGAATGCCGCGCGCTGACGAACTTCGTCGGCAACGCCGTCGCCACCATCGTCGTGGCCCGCTGGGAAAACGAGCTCGACGTCGAAAAGCTCGACAGCGCCCTGGGCGGACGCAGCGGCAACGGCCTGTTGCAGCCCACCGGCGCGCTCCAGCCCGCAGAGTAATTCCTCCCAGGGAAGAGACCGCAGTCTCCGTGAATGGCTCGCCGCACCCGCGGCGGGCCATTCGTCGTTTCTGCACCGTCACGGCTCCGCATCGGCTTGGACGCCGCGCACAGGAATCACGCGGCTAACGCATTGGACGCAACGCAAGGGTGCGTCATCACTGACCAAGGCAGCCGTCTACGGCCTTTGCCATAGCCCGTCCCCTCCCCTTCCGCCGCCGGTGTACCTCATGGGTAGGTCATCCCACCCACTTCATAGGCAGTGGTGAGGGAGAGGGGTTTTCGCCCATTGGCTGTGTTCGTTTCCGGACAGTCCCTGCGTATAACCCTAGGTGGAGAGAGAACGTCCGGCATCCCGCACAGTCGCCGCGACAGGCGCGGCGTCATCCGCAAGCCGGGACGACAGCAAGTGCAGGCTTCGGTCCCCCGACCGCGCCGCCCCGATCAACCCGCCCCGACCCTTGAGGAGACGTCGCATCATGGCCACACCGGAGTCCCTTATTTTCGACGACATCTCGCTTACGGACGACACGGACGGCGATAATACCTCGAGCCTCGGCGGCAGCGAGCGAACGATCGGGAACTGGACGATCAGACTGCTGGACGAGGACGGCAATGTCGGCTCGCCCGTCACCGAGTTTCTCGATGTCATCAGCGATCCGGAAGAATCCATCCTCGTGAATTCGAACGACTACGGTCTTCGTGTCCTCGGCACATTCGGGACAGTCGCTGCAGCGGAGTTTGCCGCCACCGATGGCGAGAAGTTCTGGCTCAAGAGCTTCCAGATCGACAATTACGGCATGGGAGAAGCCGAGAACGATGTCTTCTCCGACACCGTCCGTGTGGTCGGTTATGCCGACGGGGTGGAGGTTGGCCACCAGGACTTCACGGTCACGGACTTCGTCAACACGACGGTAACGCTGCAGGGCAAATTCTGGCAGTCGATCGACACGTTTCGCATCGTCCAGCCGGACGGCGCGCCCGATATCGCCTTCGTCATCGACGATATCGTCGTGGCGGGCGTCCCCGTGCCGCCGACGCTCACGGGCGACCTGACGGCGACGGTGAAGGAGGGCGGCAGCTACACGATCACCACCGCCGACCTCAACTTCTCCGATCCCGACGACGGCCCCTCGGATGTCCGCTTCACCGTCTCCGCCGCTTCGAACGGCACGGTCCATGTGAACGGCAAGGCCGCGACCAGCTTCACCGGCGCCGAACTCGCGAGCGGCAAGGTCACCTTCGTCCATTCCGGCTCGGAAACGACCAAGGCCTCCTTCAAGGTCTCCGTCGAAGACGGCAACGAGGACGGCTCGACCCCGGTGGCCGGCACCTTCAACCTCGCCGTCACCCCGGTCAACGACGCGCCGACGCTCACCGGCGACCTGAAGGCAACGGTGAAGGAAGGCGGCAGCTACACGATCACCACCGCCGATCTCAACTTCTCCGACCCCGATGACGATGCCGCGGGCGTCCGCTTCACCGTCTCCGCCGCCTCGAACGGCACGGTGCAGGTGAACGGCAAGGCCGCGACCAGCTTCACCGGCGCCGAGCTCGTCGCCGGCAAGGTCACCTTCGTCCATTCCGGCTCAGAAACGACCAAGGCCTCCTTCAAGGTCTCCGTCGAGGACGGCAACGAGGACGGATCGACCCCGGTCGCCGGCACCTTCAACCTCACCGTCACCCCGGTCAACGACGCGCCGACGCTCACCGGCGATCTCAAGGCCACGGTAAAAGAGGGCGGCAGCTACAGGGTCACGACTGCCGACCTGAACTTCTCCGATCCCGACGACAGCGCCGCGGGCGTCCGCTTCACCGTCTCCGCCGCCTCGAACGGCAAGATCCAGGTGAACGGCAAGACCGCGACCAGCTTCACCGGCGCCGAGCTCGTCGCCGGCAAGGTCAGCTTCGTCCACTCGGGTGCCGAATCGACCAAGGCCTCCTTCAAGGTCTCCGTCGAAGACGGCAACGAGGACCGCTCGACCCCGGTCGCCCGGACCTTCAGCCTTGCCGTCACCCCGGTCAACGACGCACCGGAGCTCGTCGCCACGCAGACCTTGCGGAAGATCGCCGAGGATGCCTCGACCGCCTCGGCGCGCAAGGTGGCGACGCTGGAGATCTCCGATCCCGACGGCGGCAACAACAAGCTGTCGCTCGCCGGCAGCGATGCGAAGCTGTTCGAGATCAAGAACGGCGCGCTGTGGCTGAAGAAGGGGGCCAAGCTCGACTACGAGACCAACCCCGCGCTGAACGTCACCGTGCGCCTCGACGACCCCTCGATCGGCACGAAGCACGAGGACTGGCAGAGCTTCAAGGTCGCCGTGACCGACGTGATGGAAGCGAAACACGGCACTTCCGGCAACGACAAGCTCAACGGCTCCTCGGGCAAGGACGCCCTTTACGGTAAGAGTGGCAACGACGTTCTCTACGGCAGGGGGGGCAGCGACATCCTCTCGGGCGGCGCCGGCAACGACCGCCTCATCGGCGGCTCCGGCAACGACCGCCTGACCGGTGGCTCCGGCAATGACCGACTGACAGGTGGCTCCGGCGTCGACACCCTGACCGGCGGCTCCGGCCGCGATACCTTCGTCTTCACCTCGACAAAGGATACGGGTCTCGGCAACGAGAAGCGCGACACCGTCACCGACTTCGTCCACGCCCGGGACAAGCTCGACCTGTCGCAGATCGACGCCAACAGCACGCGCTCCGGCGACCAGGATTTCGTCTGGCGCGGCGCGAACGACTTCACCGGCAAGGCTGGCGAACTGATCTTCCGCACCTTCGACGAGAAGGGCACGAAGAACGACCGCACCATCGTCTACGGCGACACCGACCGCGACCACCGCGCCGACTTCCAGATCGAACTGACCGGCATCATCGGCCTGACCAAGGGCGATTTCATCCTCTGAGGTTGCCTGCGCCGGCGGCAGATCGCTGCCGGCCGCCCAATCAAAACCGTCGTCATCCGGCCGCGACTTCGCGTTCGGCTGGATGGCTCGGCTGCTGGAAGCCGGAAATTCAAAAAAATCAATGCTACGCATGTCGCGCAAAAGTGTGCAGCGGTTTTGCGACGACGACATGTGCAAAATCAAAGAGATCGCCGCTGGTGCCCCATGCCGGAATCGAACCAGCACTCCTTTCGGAACTCGATTTTGAGTCGAGCGCGTCTACCAGTTCCGCCAATGGGGCATTGCAGCAGGTGACAGAGAGGCGTCTACCACGGCGGCGAGCCGGCGCGCAAGTCGCCAGAACCGCCGATGCGCGGGTCCGCGGAGCCTGACGGTGAACGGCAATGTCGCGACGACGGGTCCACAGTTCTCTGCGGCACACGGCCGCTCCGGCCATAGTGCGGCCGCAGTGACATTTACAACAGGGGCGGAGCTGTTAAAAAGATGCAACCCCTTGAACCGGAACCCATTCATGCTCCGACGCCTCTACGACTGGACCATGTCGCTCGCCGCACGCAAGTCGGCCGAAGCCTGGCTTGCCGTCATCGCCTTCGTGGAAAGCTCCGTCTTTCTGATCCCCGCCGACGTGTTGTTTCTGCCGATGGGGCTTGCCCGTCCCGAGCGGCTCTGGCGCTATGCGCTGATTGCGACCGTCGCCTCCGTGCTCGGCGGCATCGCGGGCTGGTATCTCGGACACTACGCCTTCGAGGCGGTGGCCAAGCCCGTGCTCGAGTTCTACGGAAAGCTCGAAGCCTTCGACCAGTTGCGCGCCTCGGTCGGCTACGAGGCCCTGGTGCTGCTGCTCATCACCTCCGGCCTGACCCACCTGCCGCCGATCAAGGTCGTGACCATCCTCGCAGGCGCCGTCAACATCAATCTCGGCCTGTTCATCATCACCGCCATCGTCGCCCGCGGTGCGCGCTTCTTCTTCCTTGCCTGGCTGCTTCGCCGCTATGGCGCGCCGATCCGCGACTTCATCGACAAGCAACTGGGGCTGATTGCAGGCGTCGGCGCCGGCCTGCTGATCGCACTCTATGTCGCCTACCGTTACGTCGCCGCTTGAACCAGGAATGCCCGCCATGCCCGCCGCCCTCAGACATCAACCCTCCCTGCCCTTCGCCGTTCTCCTCGCCATAGGCATGGCCGCAACCGTCGGCGGCGCGCTCGGCTTCGAGCATATCGGCGGCTATATCCCCTGTGCGCTCTGCCTGCTGCAGCGGCTGCCCTATTACTACGGCATTCCGGTCGCCGTGCTGGCGGCCCTTTCGGCTGCGTTCGGCGGCCCGCCATGGCTGACGCGGGGGCTGCTGCTTGTCGGGGGCGTGATGATGCTCGTCGGCGCCGGCATGGGCGTCTATCATGCGGGCGCCGAGTGGGGCTTCTGGGAAGGTCCGTCGAGCTGCGCGACGTCGGCCCAGGGCATTTCGCCGAGTGCCGGCGACCTGCTCGGCGACCTCGACGCCAAGAAGCCGCCGTCCTGCACCGAAGCCTCGTTCCGTTACCTCGGCCTGTCCTTCGCCGGCTGGAACGTGATCGCAAGCCTCATCCTGGCGGCAATTGCTTTCGCCGGCCTGCGCGCGAAGAGATAAGCCGGAGATCCGAACGGCGCCGCGGCATATCGCTCTTGCGCCTCATGCCGCCTTGCCGGCGCCATAGCGGCACCGGATTTCGGCCCACCGGGAACAGTGCCGCCTCAAGGCTGCAGTTCGACGTCCCAGTAGAGATAGTCCATCCAGCTTTCGTGCAGGTAGTTCGGCGGGAAGAGGCGGCCGTTGTTGTGCAGGTCCTGCACCGTCGGCTGGTAGGGCCGCTGGTGGGGGAACATGCCCGCCTGCTTCGGCAGCTTGCTGCCCTTGCGCAGGTTGCAGGGCGAGCAGGCCGCGACGACGTTGCACCAGGTCGTCTCGCCGCCATGCGCGCGCGGAACGACATGGTCGAAGGTCAGATCATCAGGCGAGCCGCAATACTGGCATTCGAACCGGTCGCGCAGGAACACGTTGAACCGCGTGAAGGCGGGATGGCGCGAAGGCTGCACATAGGTCTTCAGGCTGACGACGCTCGGCAGCCGCATGGTGAAGCTCGGCGAAGAGACCGAGTGTTCGTATTCCGCGATGATGTTCACACGGTCGAGAAAAACCGCCTTGATCGCGTCCTGCCAGGACCAGAGCGACAAGGGATAGTAACTCAGCGGCCTGTAGTCAGCGTTCAGGACGAGCGCCGGCAGGGCCTGTGGTGAAACTGAAATCGTCAAGTGATTCTCCTGACCGATTCGGCATCTGCACCTCTATATTAGGCCCGTTGTTACAGCATTGTGAAGCCGGAAAGAAAATGCGCGATGCGGATTTAACCCTTTGCAACCCTGTCGTGAAAGCCTCACGCCAGCGGCGCGCCGTCGCGGCGCATCTGGCGGGCATAATAGGCCCAGAAAAGCCGCGCCGAGACGCCGCGCCAGGGCGACCACATCTCGGCGATCTGCTCGAGTTCGGCGGCAGACGGACGGACGGGAAGGCCGAGCGCATGGCCGACCGCGTTCTGCAGTGCCACGTCGCCGGACGGGAAGATGTCGGGATGGCCGGCGCAGAAGAGAAGGTAGACCTCCGCTGTCCACCGGCCAACCCCCTTGATCGCCGTCAGCGCCCGGATCGCCGAAACCGCGTCCAGGTGGCAGACCGCATCAAGGTCGACGTCGCCGCGGTCCACGGCCTCGGCGACACGCCTCAGCGTCTCGGCCTTGGCGCGCGAGAGGCCGGCGGCCCGGTTGTCCGCCTCGCTGAGCCCGAGAATATGGTGCGGCGTGATCTCGCCGGCGATCGTCTCCAGCTTGCGCCAGATCGCATCCGCGCTCGCCCGCGAGACCATCTGCGAGACGATGATGCCGGCAAGGCCGCGATAGCCGGGATCGTGCAGCCTGAGCGGCACCGGACCGGCCTTGTCGATCACGGCAAACAGGCGCGCGTCGAGGAGCGCCAGGTTGACGAGCCCGGCGGAGACGTCCGCCTCCGATCTGATCATGTGCAACTGCATGCCGTTCCCGATGTCGATCTTTCGCCCGCCCGGACAGGCTGCCCATTGGCCGCGACGTCCATTTCGTGCATGAGCATCTGATGGATTCACCCTTGCCAAAGCAAGCCGTTCTGCGTTTCGCGCCGAGCCCCAACGGGCTCCTGCATCTCGGCCATGCCTATTCGGCCCTTCTCAACTACGGCCTGGCCGCGGCGAACGGCGGACGGTTCCTGCTCAGGATCGAGGATATCGATATCGCGCGTTGCCGGCCAGAATATGAAGAGGCGATCTACCGCGACCTGCGCTGGCTGGGCCTCGACTGGGAGCAGCCGGTGCGCCGCCAGTCGGAGCATTTCTCGTTCTACCAGCAGGCGCTCAAGGACCTGATCGATCGCGGCCTTGCCTATCCCTCCTTCCTGAGCCGCGGCGAGGTGCGCGAGCAGGTGGCGGCATGCGAGGCCGCTGGCAGAGCCTGGCCGCGCGATCCCGACGGCGCGCCCTGCTATCCGACGGAGGAACGCAAGCTGGACCGCGCGGTCGCCCGGCGCTGGATCGCCGAAGGCCGGCAGCACGCCTGGCGCCTCGACATGGCTGCCGCTATCGCGGCGGCCGGCGACCGGCTGGCGGGCCGTGCGCTCACGTGGGACGATACCGGATGCGGCCCGCAAGGGCAGACGGGATCGATCGCCGCCCACCCAGAGCGCTGGGGCGACATGATCCTGTCGCGGCCCGACGCGCCGTCGAGCTACCATCTTTCGGTGACGCTGGACGATGCCCTGCAGGGCGTGACCCATGTGGTGCGCGGCCAGGACCTCTTCCACGCCACCGCCGTCCACCGCCTGCTGCAGGTCCTGCTCGACCTGCCGGAGCCGTCCTACCACCACCACGGCCTGGTGCTGGGAGAGGATGGCCGGAAGCTGTCGAAGAGCAACAGGGATACGGGGATCGCGGCCTATCGGGAGAAGGGTCTGTCACCGCCGGACCTGCGCCTGCTGTTCGCGCGCGATGGCCTCGTCCTCGATGGGCTGCTCCTCGGCTGAGCTGTCCCGCAGCACCGGCTTCCGGCCGCGCAGGCGATCGAGGATCACGTGCTTGACCCGGTATTTCAGGAGCGCTGCGTTGATCTCCGCGCCGAGGATGAAGATCACGCCGATGATATAGAGAAACACCAGCGCGATCATGATCGACGCCAGGCCCGCATAGGTCTTCACATAGGTGGAGAACGCCGCGAGGTAGGAGGCGAACAGATAGGCGCCGACGGTCCAGGCGACGAGCGTCAGGATGATCCCGGGCAGCACGTCGGCGATGCGGCGGTGGCCGGCGGGCAGCCAGAGATGGGCGATCAGGAGGCCGACGAACAGCACCACCAGCGTTCCGAAGATGCCCCACTCCAGCACCAGCGAATAGACGTAGCCGAGCCAGGGGATCCACTGATCTGTGGCGCGCACGGCGAGCGGCGCTGCCACCAGCACGATGCTGATCGCCGCCAGCGCCACCACCCCGAGGACCACGAAGCCGAGGCTGGCGAGGCGCGTGACATACCACCAACGCGTCTCCGCCACCCGGTAGGCGCGGTTCAACGACACCCGCAGCGCCTCGACGCCGTTGGAGGCGAAATAGGCGGCGGCCAGCACGGAGATCGTCGCGAGCCCGCCGCGCGGGATCGTCAGCACCGCCACGACCTCGCGAGATATCGGGTCCGCGATCGACGCCGGCCAGGTGTCGAAGATCAGGTGGACGGCGGTGTCGGCGAACTGGTCGGCCCCGAGAAAGGAGCCGAGTGCTGTGCCGAAGATCAGGAAGGGAAAGACGGCCAGGAGCGTCGACAGCGCGACGTGGCTCGCCATGGCCCAGCCGTCGTCCTCGGTGAAATGCCAGATCGCGTCGAACACGACCTTGTAGAGGAGGCGTAGAGCGGTCGGCATGTCCCTCCCCTTCGTCTGCCGCCTCTCCATCGAGGCGGGTCCTGTTGGCGCGATTGCCAGCGCCCGGTGAATATGGGAAACGAAACGGAATTTGTACAGGAAATCGCATGGCCGATCCCGTTCCCAGAACAAGAACGATCATCGTCACCGGGTGTTCCTCCGGGATCGGCGCCCATTGCGCCCGGGCGCTGAAGGCCGACGGCTGGCGGGTGTTCGCCACGGTGCGCAAGGAGGCCGATCGCGCCCCGCTGGAGGCGGACGGCATCGAGGCGCTGATCATGGACTACACCGACCCGGCCTCGATCGCAGCGCTCGCCGATACCGTGCTCGCACGCACCGGCGGTCAGATCGACGCCCTGTTCAACAACGGTGCCTATGGCCAGGCCGGCGCCGTGGAGGACCTGCCGGTCGAGGCATTGCGCCGGCAGTTCGAGACCAACGTCTTCGGCTGGCACGACCTGACCCGCCGCCTCATCCCCGCCATGCGCAGCCAGGGCCACGGCCGGATCGTGCAGTGCTCGTCCATCCTCGGTCTCGTGCCCTATCGCTGGCGCGGCGCCTACAATGCCTCCAAGTTCGCGCTCGAGGGCCTGTCGCTAACGCTGCGCATGGAACTGGCCGGCTCCGGTGTCCATGTCAGCCTGATCGAGCCCGGCCCGATCGAATCGCGCTTCACCGCCAATGCGATTGCCCATATCGAGAAAAACATCGACCTCGAGGGCTCGGTTCACGCGGAGGAATATCGGAGGCAGATGCGGCGACTGCGCGGAGAAAGCGCCCCGGCGCGCGGCAAGCTCGGCCCGGACGCCGTCTACAGCGTCCTTCGGCACGCCCTGAACGCGCGCGCGCCGCGCCCGCATTACATCGTCACCTCGCCTGCCAAAAAGGGAGCGCTGCTGAAGAAGCTGCTGCCCGCCTCGCTCTTCTACCGCATCATCGGACGGCTGGGATGAATGAGCCGCCGAAACAGTCTCTGGACATTACCCTTCGAACATCGGAATCTTGATGCATGTCTACTTTCCTGACCTACCTCACCCTCATCGTCATGGGCCTTGTCGCGATCGTCCTGATCCGTGGCCTCGCCAACATGCTCAAGGGCGGCAGCGGCAACAAGTCCAACAAGCTGATGCAGATGCGCATCCTGCTGCAGGCGGTCGCCCTCATCCTCATCATGCTGACGCTGTGGGTGACCGGCGGCGGCCGGCCGTCATAGGGGGCCGTCATGGTCAAGCTGAACAAGATCTACACCCGCACCGGCGACGACGGCACGACCGGCCTGGTTTCCGGCGCGCGCCGAAAGAAGCATGACGCCCGTGTCGGCGCCTATGGCGACGTGGATGAGACGAACGCGCTGATCGGGACGGCGCGCCAGCACGCAGCGACCGTGACCGAACTCGACAGGATGCTGATGCGCATCCAGAACGACCTGTTCGACCTGGGGGCCGACCTCGCCACGCCCGAGACCGGCGAGAAGCCCGCCTATGAACCGCTACGCATCGTCCAGAGCCAGGTCGACAGGCTCGAGGCCGAGATCGACAGGCTCAATGCCGAACTTTCCCCGCTGCGCTCCTTCGTGCTGCCCGGCGGCTCCCCGCTGGCGGCCGCCCTCCACGTCGCCCGCACCGTGGCGCGCCGCGCCGAGCGGCGGATCGTCGAACTGGCCGAACGGGAGGGAGAGACCGTCTCGAAGGAGGCGATCGCCTATATCAACCGCCTGTCGGACTTCCTTTTCGTCGCCGCCCGCTGGGCGAACGACAAGGGCGCCCTGGACGTGCTGTGGGTTCCGGGACAGAACAGGTGACGGGCGGCGCATCCGAAACGAAAGGACGTTCATGTTCATACCGCTGCACGATGCGAACTCCCTGAAATACATCAAGGTGCAGTATGTCACGATCGGCCTGATCCTGGTGAACGTCGCCGTCTGGATCGTCGCCGGGCTCGCCGCCAGCCAGGTCTTTTCGGACGAAACCGTCGTCGGCCTCGGCTACATCCCCGCCGTCGTCTTCGGCTATGCCGACCTCGAGCCGGCCCTGGTGCTGGTGCCGGAGGATGCGACCTACATCACCTATGCCTTCATCCACACCGACTTTCTGCATCTGGCGACGAACATGCTGTTCCTCTGGGTGTTCGGCGACAATGTCGAGGATGCGCTGGGGCATTTCCGCTTCCTCGTCTTCTATCTCGCCTGCGCGGCCGCCGGCGCGCTCGTCCACGGCCTGTTCCAGCCGGCATCAGAGGCGCCGCTGATCGGCGCGTCAGGCGCGGTCTCGGGGGTGGTCGCAGCCTACCTGCTGCTGCACCCGAAGGTCCGCGTCTGGGTCCTCGTCTTCTTCCGCATCCCGCTGCCGCTGCCCGCCGTCGTTCCGCTGCTGCTGTGGATCGGCCAGCAATTCTACATGCTCTTCCTCGATCCGCAGGGCGGCATTTCCTGGGGCGCCCATGTCGGAGGCATTCTCGCCGGCGCCGTGTTCGTGGTGTTCTTCCGCCGGCGCGGCGTGCCGCTGTTCGATCGCACCGTCGTGACACCGAAGGCGGTGCGACATAAGGAAGCAACGCCCGCCGGAGACGGCGCGTCCGAGACCCGCCAAACGCCCCGCCCCTTCGCTGGGGCCGGTGATTTCGCCAGCGGCTCGCGTGGATGATATTGACGTTGACGTCAACGTCAAAAATATGCAAATGAATTCGGCCGAGGAGCCTGCCGAAAGAATTGAACTTGGGGAAAAAACGCGTATCGATGTCGCCAACCGACCATCGGACCGCGCCCGGATGGCGCAATTTCCCACCCGGACATTGGAAGGAGAAGCCATGAAGATCCTGGTCCCCGTGAAGCGGGTTGTCGACTACAACGTGAAGATCCGCGTGAAGGCGGATGGCACGGGCGTCGAGCTTGCGAATGTGAAGATGTCGATGAACCCGTTCGACGAGATCTCCGTCGAGGAGGCGCTGCGCCTGAAGGAGGCCGGCAAGGCCGAGGAAGTGGTCGTCGTCTCGATCGGTCCGGCCAAGGCCGAGGAAACGCTGCGCACCGCGCTCGCCATGGGCGCTGACCGCGCCGTTCTGGTCGAGACGGAAGACGCCGTCGAGCCGCTCGCCGTCGCCAAGATCCTGAAAGGCGTGGCCGAGGCCGAACAGCCGGGCCTGATCATCGTCGGCAAGCAGGCGATCGACGACGATTCGAACCAGACCGGCCAGATGCTGTCGGCGCTCTTGGGTTGGGCCCAGGGCACGTTCGCCTCCAAGGTTGAGATCGGCGACGGCAAGGCCAAGGTGACCCGCGAGGTCGACGGCGGCCTGCAGACGATCGAGATCAAGCTTCCCGCGGTGGTCACCACCGACCTGCGCCTGAACGAGCCGCGCTACGCCTCGCTGCCGAACATCATGAAGGCGAAGAAGAAGCCGCTCGACAAGAAGGCCCCGGCCGATTTCGGCGTCGATACCGCCCCGCGCCTCAAGGTGCTGAAGACCGAGGAACCGTCGGGCCGCAAGGCCGGCGTCAAGGTCAAGAGCGTGGCCGAGCTGGTCGAGAAGCTGAAGACCGAAGCCGGCGTGCTTTGACCGGAAACCGGAAGATCTAGGAGTTTACACCATGGCCATTCTTCTTCTGGCTGACCACGACAACGCCCACCTTTCCGACCAGACCGCCAAGGCGCTGACGGCGGCCACCAAGATCGGTTCCGACGTGCACGTGCTCGTCGCCGGTGCCGGCGCCAAGGCTGCCGCCGAACAGGCGGCGAAGCTTGCCGGCGTCTCCAAGGTCCTCGTCGCCGAGGACGCCTCGCTGGAACACAACCTCGCCGAACCGCTCGCCGCCCTGATCGTTTCGCTCGCCGGCAACTACGACACGATCGTCGCCGCCGCGACCTCGGTCGGCAAGAACGTCATGCCGCGCGTCGCAGCGCTTCTCGACGTCACCCAGGTCTCCGAGATCATCGAGGTCGTCGCCCCCGACACCTTCAAGCGGCCGATCTATGCCGGCAACGCCATCCAGACGGTGCAGTCGAGCGATGCGAAGAAGGTCGTCACCGTTCGCACGGCCTCCTTCGCCGCCGCCTCCGAGGGCGGTTCTGCGTCCGTCGAGACGGTCGCCGCGGCCGCCGATCCGGGCCTGTCCACCCATGTCGGCGATGCGCTGTCGTCGTCCGACCGTCCCGAACTGACGTCCGCCAAGGTCATCATCTCGGGCGGACGCGCGCTCGGCTCGGCGGAGAAGTTCAAGGAAGTGATCCTTCCCGTCGCCGACAAGCTCGGTGCCGCCGTCGGCGCCTCGCGTGCGGCGGTCGATGCCGGCTACGCTCCGAACGACTGGCAGGTCGGCCAGACCGGCAAGGTCGTCGCCCCGCAGCTCTACATCGCCTGCGGCATCTCCGGCGCCATCCAGCACCTCGCCGGCATGAAGGATTCGAAGGTCATCGTCGCCATCAACAAGGACGAGGAGGCCCCGATCTTCCAGGTCGCCGACTACGGCCTCGTCGCAGACCTCTTCGAGGCCCTGCCGGAGTTGCAGAAGGCGCTCTGAGAATGCGATCCCGGGGCGCCCGGCGCGACGAATAATCGCTGGATAAAATCGCCGCGCCCCTTTATCACTTCACCGGACCGGCAGATGTCGGCCCGGTTTTTCTTTGTTCTGGGGCAGGTCTTCGGACTGAAGCGGTGGGCGGAAAGATGAGCACGATCAGGAACGTCGGTATTGTTGGTGCAGGCCAGATGGGCTGCGGCATCGCCCATGTCTGCGCCGTCGCCGGCTACAAGGTCCAGCTCTACGACCTGTCGATGGAGCGCATCGAGGCCGGTCTTGCCACGATCCACGGCAACCTTGCCCGGCAGGTCTCCTCCGGCAAGATGACCGAAGAGGAACGCAAGGGCGCGCTGTCGCTCATCAAGGGTTCCAGCGACGTCAACGACCTCTCGCAGGCCGACCTCGTCATCGAGGCGGCGACGGAGGACGAGACGGTCAAGCGCAAGATCTACGGCCAGGTCTGTCCGGTCCTGAAGTCCGACGCGATCCTCGCCACCAACACCTCCTCCCTGTCCATCACGCGGCTCGCCTCGGCCACCGATCGCGCCGAACGCTTCATGGGCATCCACTTCATGAACCCGGTGCCGGTGATGAAGCTCGTGGAACTCGTGCGCGGCATCGCCACCGAGGAAGACACCTTCGCCACCGCCAAGGCATTCGTCGCCACCCTCGACAAAACGGTGACCGTCGCCGAGGATTTCCCCGCCTTCATCGTCAACCGTATCCTCTTGCCGATGATCAACGAGGCGATCTACACGCTCTACGAGGGCGTCGGCACGGTCGACGCGATCGACACCGCGATGAAGCTCGGCGCCAATCATCCGATGGGACCGCTGCAGCTGGCCGATTTCATCGGCCTCGACACCTGCCTGTCGATCATGCAGGTGCTCTACGAGGGACTGGCGGATTCGAAGTACCGCCCCTGCCCGCTGCTGGTGAAATATGTCGAGGCCGGCTGGCTCGGCCGCAAGTCCGGCCGCGGCTTCTACGACTATCGCGGCGAAATCCCCGTCCCCACGCGCTGACCCCTCGAACGACGGGAGGAAGCAGGTGCCATTCTCGCCCGGGGCCTCCCGGCGCAAAGATTTTCGCCGCTTTCATCCGTCATTGGTGGCTGATTTCTCGGAAGCGTTGCGTGTCCCGGCTAGGTTGCCGGAAAGACAACGCACATGCACTCCGGAGATCCCCCCATGAAACGCCTCCTCCTGATCGGCGCAGCGCTCGCTGCGCTTGCCGCTCCGCTCTCGGCAAGCGCCGCCGACAAGCTCCTCAATGCCTCCTATGACGTCGCCCGCGAGCTCTTCGCCGCCGAGAACGAGGCCTTCATCGACCAGAACCCCGGCGTCACCATCGATCAGTCGCATGGCGGCACCTCCAAGCAGGCCCGCGCGATCGTCGAGGGCCTGGAGGCCGACGTCGTGACCTTCAACCAGGTCACCGACATCGATTTCCTCGTCAAGAACGGCTTCGTCGCCGAGGACTGGCAGGCGAAGTTCCCGAACAACGCCTCGCCCTTCTACTCCTTCCCCTCCTTCCTCGTCCGCGCCGGCAACCCGAAGAACGTGAAGGACTGGGACGACCTCGCCCGTGACGACGTCAAGGTGGTCTTCCCTAACCCCAAGACCTCCGGCAACGCCCGCTACACCTACCTGGCGGCCTTCGCCTATGCGAAGGAGAAGTTCGGCGGCGACGAGGCCAAGGTGAAGGAATTCGTCACCAGGATCTTCGACAACGTGCCGGTCTTCGACACCGGCGGCCGCGCCGCCACGACCACCTTCGTCGAACGCGAGATCGGCGACGTCATCATCACCTTCGAGGCCGAGACCAAGGCCATCGCCAAGGAATACGGCGCCGACAAGTTCGAGCAGGTCGTTCCTTCGGTGAGCCTGCTCGCCGAGTTCCCCGTCGCCGTCGTCGACAAGGTCGCCGAGAAGCACGGTACCCAGGAACTGGCCAAGTCCTATCTCGACTTCCTCTATTCGCCGGAGGGCCAGACGGTCGCCGCCGAATTCGGCCATCGCGTGCTCGACGAGAAGGTCGCCGCCCAGTTCAAGGACCAGTTCCCGGAAATCCGCCTGGTGAAGGTCGAGGATGTCTTCGGCGGCTGGCCGCAGGTCTCCAAGGAACACTTCGCCGAAGGCGGAGTTCTCGACACGATCTACGGCAGCCGCTAAGACACCGGCGAGAACCGTTTGGGACCGGCGGGCGAAAACCCGCCGGTCCTTCGTTTGCGAAAGGACGAGTTTAGTGAAACGGCGCGTTCTGCCCGGCCTGCCACTCTCCCTCGGGATCACGCTGGTCTATGCGGCGATCATCATCGTGTTGCCGCTGATCGCGCTCGTCTTCAAGGCGGCGAGCCTCGGTCCCGCCGACTACTGGCGCATCGTCACCTCCGACCGCGCCGTGGCGAGCTATGTGGTCACCGTCTCCTGCGCGCTGGCGGCAACCCTGTTCAATGTCGTCTTCGGAATGGCGCTGGCCTGGGTGCTGGTGCGCTACCGCTTTCCAGGGCGGCGTATCATCGACGCCCTGGTCGACCTGCCCTTCGCGCTGCCGACCGCCGTTGCCGGCATTTCGCTGACGACACTGTTCGCCGTCAACGGCTGGTTCGGCGGGCCGCTCTCCGCCCTCGGCATCAAGGTCGCCTACACGCCCCTCGGCATCATGATCGCAATGGCCTTCACCAGCCTGCCCTTCGTCGTCCGCACCGTCCAGCCCGTGCTGGAGGAACTGGACCCGGCACTGGAAGAGGCGGCCCAGACGCTCGGCGGAAGCGATCTTTCGATCTTCGCCCGCGTCGTCCTGCCGCTGCTCACCCCTGCCCTTCTCGCCGGCGTGTCCTTGTCCTTCGCCCGCAGCCTCGGCGAATTCGGCGCCATCATCTTCATCGCCGGCAACCAGCCGTTCGAGACGGAGATCACGGCCCTCCTGGCCTTCATCCGGCTGGAGGAATACGACTATCCGGCCTCTGCCGCGATCGCCTCGGTCATGCTCATCGCCGCCTTCGTCATGCTGGCCGTCACCAACATCATGCAGGCCCGTGCGCTTCGCTACACGGTGAGAAACTGAACCGATGACGAAACTCCAGTCTCACCGCCGCCCGCCGCGCATCGGCGACGCTCCGGTCTTCCGCCGGACGCTGTTGGCCGTCGTCCTGTTCTTCGTCGCCGTCATCATCGTGGCCCCGCTCGCGGTGATCGGCGTCCACGCCGTCTCCAAGGGCCTGCCCTACTTTGCCGCGGCGATCGCCGAGCCCGATACCCGCCACGCGATCATGCTGACCGTGCTGACGGCGCTGATCGCCGTGCCGATCAACACCGCCTTCGGCATCGCCGCCGCCTGGGCGATCACCAAGCACGATTTCCCCGGCCGACGGCTGCTGCTGATCCTCATCGAGATCCCCTTCTCCGTGTCCCCGATCGTCGCCGGCGTGTCCTATCTCTTCGTCTACGGCCTGCAGGGCCTGTTCGGCCCGGCGCTGGAGGCGGCCGACCTGAAGATCATGTTCGCCCTGCCGGGCATCGTGCTGGCCAGCATGTTCGTCACCGCCCCCTTCGTCGCGCGCGAACTGATCCCGCTGATGCAGGCGCAGGGACGCGACCTCGAGGAGGCGGCGACATCGCTCGGCGCCAGCGGCTGGCGCACCTTCCTGACGGTGACGCTGCCCAACATCAAATGGGCGCTGCTCTACGGCGTGGTGCTCTGCAATTCGCGCGTGATGGGCGAATTCGGGGCCGTCTCGGTCGTCTCGGGCAACATCCGCGGCCAGACCAACACGCTGCCGCTTCACATCGAACTTCTCTATCACGACTATGATGCCGTCGGCGCCTTCGCCGCCGCTTCCATCCTGGCCACGCTCGCGATCATCACCCTGGTCGTCAAGGTGGTGCTGGAGCGGCAGGGCGCGGGCCGGCGCAACCGCCCGGCCTCGCTTGCCGGCAACGATAGCCTTTCGGAGGTCAAGCCTTGAAAATCAGCCTCGACAACGTGGTCAAGACCTTCGACACGTTCCGTGCCGTGCACGGCGTCTCGCTGGAGATCGAAAGCGGCGAACTCGTCGCCCTGCTCGGCCCTTCCGGATCGGGCAAGACGACGATCCTGCGCATGGTCGCCGGCCTCGAATATGCCGATGGCGGCCAGATCTATTTCGGCGACGAGGACGCCACCGACATCCCGGTGCGCGACCGCGGCGTCGGCTTCGTCTTCCAGCACTATGCGCTCTTTCCCCACATGACCGTGGCCGAGAACATCGCCTTCGGCATGAAGGTCTCGAAGGTCAAGCGGTCCGGCGAGGCCATCCGCGAGCGCGTCCGGGAACTGCTCGACCTGGTGCAGCTCTCCGGCCTCGGCGAGCGCTTCCCCGGCCAGATCTCCGGCGGCCAGCGCCAGCGCGTGGCGCTCGCCCGCGCGCTCGCAGTCGATCCGCGCGTGCTTCTTCTCGACGAGCCCTTCGGCGCGCTCGACGCCAATGTCCGCCGCGACCTGCGCCGCTGGCTGCGCAAGATCCACGACGATCTCGGCATCACCACGCTGTTCGTTACCCACGACCAGGAAGAGGCGCTCGACCTCGCCGACCGCGTCGTCATCCTCGACAAGGGCCGGATCGTGCAGCAGGGCACGCCGGAGGACGTCTGCCGCAGCCCGCACGATGCCTTCGTCATGCGCTTCCTAGGCGATGCCAATGCGCTGCCGGCGACCGTGCGCAACGGCAAAGCCTATGTGCAGGACGTGGAATTCGACGCAGCCGGCCTTGCGGACGGCTCAGCCGAGGTGCTGTTCCGCCCCGCCGACGTCGCCTGGCGGGAGGACGGCCAGGGCGTTCCCGCCCAGATCGTGCGCGTGCTCGACAGGCCGGATTCGCGCCGCGTGCTGGCCAAGACCACCGGCGGCCAGTCGATCGAATTCGACACAGCGCCGGAATTCCCGCATCGCAAGGGCGAGGCCGGCTTCATCGACATCCGCAGGCCGCGGGTCTATGCGAGCGGCCGGAGCTGAGCGTCAGGAGCCCGGCGTGGCCGGCACGGCTGCCCGGATCAGCGCCTTGGCGTCCTCGCTGTCCCAGGCGGCCGGGCCGTTCATCGCGGCGACGAGGCAGCCCTTGTCGTCCATCAGCAGCGTCACCGGCAGGCCGAAGGCGAGCCCTTCCTTCTTCAGCGCATTGAAGACGCCCATGGAACTGTCGCGGTAGTAGCCGAGATCATGCACACCGGTCTCGTCGAGGAAAGCCTTCGGCTTTTCGTCGGTGCCCGTGTCGATGTTGATCGCCACGACCTCGAAGCGGTCACTGCCGAGCTCCTTCTGCAGCGCGTTCAGCGCCGGCATCTCCTCGCGGCAGGGCACGCACCAGGTCGCCCACAGGTTGACGAGCAGCGTCTTGCCGGCGAAATCGGCGATCGCGCGCGGCTGTCCGTCCGGACCGTTGAAGGCAAGCTGCGGCAAGGGCCGGGGATCATCGGCTGCCATCATCGCAGCCACCTGTCCGGTGAAGAACGGCGCCAGCGTCGCCGCCTTGTCGCCCGCCATGGGGCATTGACCGCCGCCGGCCACCGTGGCGCCGCCATTGCCAGACCGGCTCTCCATCACGTATACCGCTGCCGCACCGGCAAGGATGCCGGCAAGCGCGGCCAGCGCGATCAGCTTGACGGCCGGGCGGCCCGGCTTCTTCTCGACTGTCATTTCACTCTCCAGGATAGGCAACCCCATGGCTGACGCAAAATCTGAGACCCAGTCCTCGAACCAGATGTGGGGTGGCCGCTTCGCATCCGGCCCGGATGCGATCATGGAGGAGATAAATGCCTCGATCGACTTCGACAAGAAGCTCTATGCACAAGACATCCGCGGCTCGATGGCGCATGCGACCATGCTGGCCCATCAGGGCATCATTTCGGCGGAGGACAAGAACCAGATCGTTGCCGGCCTGGAGACGATCCTGAAGGAGATCGAGGACGGCACCTTCGCGTTCTCCCGCAAGCTCGAAGACATCCACATGAACGTCGAGGCCCGGCTCGCCGCTCTCGTCGGCCCGGCGGCCGGCCGCCTGCACACGGCGCGCTCGCGCAACGACCAGGTGGCGCTCGATTTCCGCCTCTGGGTCAAGGAGGAACTGCAGAAGACGGAAAGGATGCTCTCGGCCCTGATCGCGGCCTTCCTCGATCGCGCCGAGGAGCACGCCGACACCGTCATGCCCGGCTTCACCCACCTGCAGACCGCCCAGCCGGTGACCTTCGGCCATCACTGCATGGCCTATGTCGAGATGTTCGGCCGCGACCGGCAGCGCGTGCGCCACGCCATCGAACACCTGGACGAAAGCCCGATCGGTGCGGCAGCGCTCGCCGGTACCGGCTTTCCGATCGACCGCCACATGACGGCAAAGGCGCTCGGCTTCCGCGAACCGACCCGCAATTCGATCGATACGGTCTCCGACCGCGACTTCGCGCTGGAATTCCTCTCGATCGCGGCGATCGCCGCCACGCACCTGTCACGGCTGGCCGAGGAGATCGTCATCTGGTCGACGCCGCAATTCGGCTTCATCCGGCTCTCCGACGCGTTCTCCACCGGCTCCTCGATCATGCCGCAGAAGAAGAACCCGGATGCGGCCGAGCTCGTACGCGCCAAGACCGGCCGCATCAACGGCTCGCTGGTCGCGCTCCTGACCGTGATGAAGGGCCTGCCGCTCGCCTATTCCAAGGATATGCAGGAAGACAAGGAACAGGTCTTCGACGCCGCCGAAAGCCTCGAGCTTGCCCTTGCCGCCATGACCGGCATGGTTCGCGACATGACTGTGCGCGCCGACCGGATGAAGGCCGCCGCCGGCTCGGGATATTCGACCGCCACCGATCTTGCCGACTGGCTCGTGCGCGAGGCGGGTCTTCCCTTCCGCGACGCCCATCACGTCACCGGCCGCGCGGTGGCGCTTGCCGAGCAGAAGGGCTGCGATCTGGCCGAGCTTTCGCTGCAAGACCTGCAGGCGATCAACCCGGCGATCACCGACAAGGTCTACGGCGTGCTGACGGTCGAGGCGTCGGTGGCCAGCCGGACTTCCTTCGGCGGCACCGCACCGGAGAACGTCCGTCAGCAGATCGCCTGGTGGCGCGCGCGCAACTGAGGGCCGGCGGATCAAATCCCTTGCATGAATCATCAGCAGAATCAGGGTGCACAACCGCCCGCGGAGTCTGCTAAGAGGATTGCATCTGATCGAGACCCATCCGGAGCCGCGAAACCGCATGACACTGAAATCCATTGCCAGGCTCGCCCTCGTCCTCGTTCTCTCGGCGACGGTGATTTCGGCCTGCGGCCGCAAGGGCGATCTTGACCGGCCGGGGGTGACGTCCAGTAACGCCGCTGGCACGGATGGCAAGAAACAGCCGGTCGAGGACAGGCCCTTCCTGCTCGACCCGCTCCTCTGACGGAACAGGCACGTGAACCATTTCGAATATCGCGACGGCGTCCTTTATGCCGAGGACGTTCCCGTTCCGGACATCGCCAAGGCGGTGGGAACGCCCTTCTATTGCTACTCGACGGCCACGCTGGAGCGCCATTTCAAGGTGTTCTCCAAGGCCTTCGACGGCGTCGATGCGCTTGTCTGCTACGCCATGAAGGCCAATTCCAACCAGGCGGTCCTGAAGACGCTGGCACGCCTCGGCGCCGGCATGGACGTCGTCTCGGAAGGTGAACTGCGCCGCGCGCTCGCAGCCGGCGTCCCGGCAAGCCGCATCATGTTCTCCGGCGTCGGCAAGACCGCGCGCGAGATGGACCTCGGCATCGAGGCCGGCATCTACTGCTTCAATGTCGAATCCGAACCGGAACTCGAAGTGCTGAACGCTCGCGCCGTCAAGGCCGGCAAGCAGGCGCACGTGTCCTTCCGCATCAACCCCGACGTCGACGCCCGCACCCATGCCAAGATCTCGACGGGCAAGAAGGAGAACAAGTTCGGCATCTCCTGGGAAAGCGCGCGCGCGGTCTATGCCCGCGCCGCAACGCTTCCCGGCATCAAGGTGACCGGCATCGACATGCATATCGGCAGCCAGATCACTGAACTGCAGCCGTTCGAGGACGCCTTCAAACTGCTTCGGGAGCTGGTGCAGACGCTGCGCGCAGACGGCCATGCGATCGACCATGTCGACGTCGGCGGCGGCCTCGGCATCCCCTACAGGAGCGACAATTCCCCGCCGCCGCTGCCGGACGCCTATGCCGAGATCGTCAAGAACGAGCTCAAGGGCCTCGACTGCCGGATCGTCACCGAACCCGGCCGACTGATCGTCGGCAATGCCGGCATCCTCGTCACCGAGGTGATCTACGTGAAGGATGGCGGCGAAAAGACCTTCGTCATCGTCGACGGCGCCATGAACGACCTGATCCGGCCGACGCTCTACGAGGCCTGGCACGAGATCCAGCCCGTCGTCCTCTCCGCCGCCAGCGCGCCGCGCATCCGCGCCGACGTCGTCGGTCCGGTCTGCGAGACCGGCGACTATCTGGCGCTGGACCGGGAAATGGCGATGCCGAAGCCGGGCGACCTCATCGCCGTAGGCTCCGGGGGCGCCTATGGCGCGGTCCAGGCCGGCACCTACAATTCGCGCCTGCTCGTGCCCGAGGTTCTGGTGAAGGGCGGGGAATTCCACGTCATCCGCCCGCGCACGAGCTACGAGGACCTGATCGGGCTCGACTCCGTCCCCGCCTGGCTCTCCTGAGGTCGGCCGAAGACGTGAACGGCCGGGGGGAATACGATCACGTTTTCGCGTTCACCCTCGTCTTCGCCACAAAGGGTGTTATCCTCCGCTTGAGTTCGACGGCCGCAGCGGCCCAGGCGAGATAGCAAGACACGCGAAGCGAGGACGATGCACGAAGACGCGCCCCAGCCCTCCGGCAATCCCGCAGGCGGACGGCTTGCCGCCCGGTTGAACCGCAAGCGCGCGGTGGCGCGCGTCGTCCTGTTCGCCGAGAGCCTGCTGCCGAAGCTGCTGCCGCTGGCGCTGCTCGTCGCAAGCTTCCTCGCCCTCACCTGGTTCGGTTATTTCCGCCACGTATCCGCCTGGCTGCACGTCGCGACGCTGGCAGCCTTTGCCGCTGGCTTCGTGGCGCTCGCCGTCCGCCTGCGACTTGCCATCTGGCCGAAGGTCGACCAGGCCGATCGGATGCTGGAAGAGCGCAACGGCCTCGTCCACCAGGCGATCCAGGTGCAGGCCGACAGGCCGGCCGGCGGCGGGGCGGTGGCCGAGGCGCTGTGGCGCGAACACCGCGCGCGAATGGCCCGCACCATCGGTGCGCTGCAGGCCGGCACGCCCCGGCCGGACATCGCCCGCCACGACCGCAACGGCCTGCGCGCCATCCCCGTGCTCCTCGTCGCCGTCGCCTTTGCCTTTTCCTATTCGAACCGCGCCGGCCTGCTGTCCGATGTCGTCACCTTCCACCAGCCGGCCGACGACCGACCCGATGTGCGCATCGACGCCTGGGTCACCCCGCCCCCGCATACCGGCCGCGCACCGATGTTCCTGACGGGAACCTCCGAGCCCGTGCAGGGACGGCTGCGCGTGCCGCAGTTCAGCGAACTCACGGTACGCGTCACCGGCGGCGAGGCAACCGACGGCGTCACTTACACGCCGACCGGCGAGGCAGCGACGGCGATCCGGCCGGAGGAGCCGAAGACGGACGAGCCGGACCAGCAGTCCGCCGCCGGCAGCCCGCCGAAGGCCGATACGCCCCCCGTTCCGCCGGCGCCGCCAGGCGGCCCGCAGACGATGCGCTACCAGATCGTCAAGGACGGCACGCTCTCGCTCGCCGGCCAGGAATGGGCCTTCGACATCATCCCCGACCACGTGCCCGAGATCGCCTTCGACGGATTGCCCCGCAAGACGGTGGCCTCCGCGCTCGAGATCAGCTTCATCGCCCAGGACGACTACGGCATCCAGCAGGCCCATGCGGAGATCGTTCCGGTGGAAGAGCCGGCAGCCGACGCCCGTCCGCTCTATCCGGCGCCGGAGTACAAGCTCGACCTGCCGCGCCGCAACGCCCGCGAAGCCAAGGGCACGACCAGCCGCAATCTCAGCGAACACCCGATGGCCGGAAAGCGCGTGCGCATCACCCTCGTCGCCCGCGACGCCGTCGGCCAGGAGGGTCGCAGCCAGCCGCAGGAAATGGTGCTGCCGGCCAAGGTCTTCTTCGAGCCGCTTGCCGGCGCGGTCGCCGAGGAACGGCAGACCTTTGCGCTGGACGCCAACCAGTTGCCGCGCGCCGTGATGCTCAACGAAGCCTTGATGCTGCGGCCGGAGGAAACGATCCCCAACCCGACGCACTTCCTGCTGATCAATTCCGCGCAGGAGCGCATGAAGCTCGCCCGCAACGACGATCAGTTGCGCGGGACCGCCGACTATCTCTGGGAGATCGCTCTCGGCATCGAGGACGGCAACCTGTCGCTGGCCGACCGGCGCCTGCGCGAGGCCCAGCAGGCGCTGTCAGAAGCGCTGGAACGCAATGCCCCCGACGAGGAGATCGCCAAGCTGATGCAGGAACTGCGCGAGGCGATGCAGGCCTACATGCAGGAACTGGCGCGCCAGGCGCAGAAGAACGGCCAGATGCAGCAGAACGCGCAGCAGGGCCAGATGCTGCGCCAGCAGGATCTCGAGCGGATGATGGACCAGATCGAGAACCTCGCCCGCTCCGGCGCGAAGGACCAGGCCCGGCAGATGCTGTCGGAACTGCAGCGGATGATGAACAATCTCCAGGCCGGCCGGCCGCAGCAACAGCAGCAGGGCCAGCAATCCGACGCCATGCGCCAGCAGATGGACAAGCTCGGCAAGCTGATGCAGGAACAGCAGAAGCTGATGGACCAGACCTTCAACTTCGACCAGGCATTGCGCGACCGCATGCAGCGCGGCGACCCGATGCCGGGCGACGAGATGTTCGACCAGCAGCCCGGCGACCAGGGTCAGGGCGAGCAGCAGCAACAGCAGGGCCAGTCGCCCACCGACCAGATGACCGAGGAGCAGTTGCGCCAGGCGCTGAAGGATCTGAAAGCGCAGCAGGAAGCCCTCGGCGAACAGCTCGGGCAGTTGCAGAAGAGCCTGCAGGAGATGGGCATCGAACCCGGCAAGGGCTTCGGCGAGGCCGGCCGCGAGATGGAAGGTGCCTCCGAAGCGCTCGGCGAAGGTGAAGGCGAGGCCGCCGTCGGCAGCCAGGGGCGTGCGCTCGAGGCCCTGCGCCAGGGCGCCCAGGACATGATGAACCAGATGCAGGCGATGGGTCAGCAGGGCGGCGAGGGTCAAGGCCAGCCGCAGATGGGCCGCAACGGCCGCGATCCGCTCGGCCGCGAGCGTCCGAACAATGCCGAAGGGCCGGACTACGACGGCCGCACGCGTGTTCCGGAAGAGATCGACATCCAACGCGCCCGCGAGATTCTGGAAGAGATCCGCCGTCGCCTCGGCATCGGCAACACGCAGACGATCGAGCGCAACTATCTGGAACGGCTTCTGGGGATCGAGTGATCGTCAGGTCCGCGTCCGGGGTCGTGAGCTTCGGCCGTCCGGTGGGCGCGCTCGCGCCCCGAGACGCCGTCGTTTCCCGTGTCAGACGGCCTGAATCGACGGGCCCGGCGTCAGGCTGCCAGCGCGCGTGCCACCGCGGTGCGGATATCCGGCAGGCTGAACGGCTTCGCCACGACGTCGACGATCTTATCGGCGAGATCCTCGGCCCGCTCGCGCTGCTCCGCATAGCCGGTCATCAGCAGGATCTTGAGCTGCGGATGAGCCAGCGCGGCCTTGTGGGCAAGCTCGATGCCGTCCATGACAGGCATGCGGATGTCGGACAGGAGCAGGTCGAAGCCGCCCTCCGAAAGAGTGTCGAGCCCCTGGGCGCCGTCGGCGGCCTCCACCGTCTCGTGGCCGTCGAGCCGCAGCGCCCGCGCCACGAAGATGCGCAGCGAATCCTCGTCTTCGGTGATCAGAATTCTCGCCATGGTGTCCCCTTCGGGCCGTCCATCCGACCCTGTCCGAAAATGCGCAAGGCGCGCGGCCGATACCGCCGCCTGGCCCAGAAAAGATCAGAGTTTCGTTTGCGATCGGTAAACGTCGGACGGAGAAAGCGCGGGGGGCCTGTGCCGGACCGGGACGAATTTACTCGGCGTCGCCCGTGACCACGCCGACGAACGGCAGTTCCCGGAACGCATAGGCGACGTCCATGCCGTAGCCCACGACGAAGTGATCGGGACATTCGAAGCCCACGTAATCGGCCTCGAGATCGGTCTGGCGCTTGACGCGCTTGTCGAGCAGCACGGCGATGGTGACGCGATGGGCGCCGCGTTCCAGGAGCAGTTCCTTGGCGAACTTCAGCGTGCGACCGGATTCGAGGATGTCGTCGATCAGCAGGATGTCGCGCCCGTGCACGTCGCTGTCGATGTCCTTGACGATCTTCACGCCCTGCGAGGTCGTGCCCTTGCCGTAGCTCGAAAGCGTGATGAACTCCACCTCGGGTGCAAGCCCGGTCGCGTGCATGGCACGGATCAGGTCCGCCGCGAAGATGAAGGACCCCTTGAGGATCGAGATGACCAGAAGGTCCCTGGTCGGCCCTGCCTTGATCTGCTCGGCCATCTCCGCATTGCGCTGGGCGATCTGGTCCGGGCTGTAGAGGGTCTCGATCTTCTTTCCGCGCACGACTTGCATCTGCATCTGGCTCCGGCCGTTGTGACTGGCGGCAGCTGCCGCCTCTGCCCGCCGCATAGCACACTCATCGCCGGAGCGCATCCTCGGGCACGAGCGAAACCGCGACTTTCGGCAGGCTCGTGCCCTTGTGTGGGATCTTCAGCGAAAACGGGCGCGTCGCCCCCGGCGCCATGCGAGCCGAAGCCGTCTCGATCCGGTGGCGGGCCACGGTCCTGCCGCCCACGATGACGTCGACGATGATGGCCGGCAGCGGGTGTGCCTTGAGCGACCGGTTCTCGACGGCGCCGTAGACCGAGAGCACCTTCATCCCGTCGCGATCGTCCAGCGAGGACGCGACGCCTGCGACCTTCAGCCCCGCCTCCGCGCCGCCGCCCGAAAAGACGGTCGCGAGCGCCGAAAGCCCGCCGGCGAAGAAGAAGGCGCCGGCAACGCCGGCAGTGACGACCGTGCCGAAGGCGCGAGCCGGCAGGCGCTGCAGGCCGCGCTCCACGAGTTGCGCCGAAGCCACGACAGCGGCGAGCGCAAACCTGCCGATGGCGACCATGATCGCAACGGCGGCGCCGTCCGCACCCTCCTGCAGGCGATTGTCGTTTTTCGCCGGCGCCCGTGCCGCCTTGCCGCGATCGGGCAGGACAACGAAATCCGCATCGACGATCTCGGGGGACGGCCGCCGTACAGCGGCCTCTCGCCTGCGTTTTCCCGGTTCCGGCGGCAGCAGGTCGATCGGGGCGCCCTTGTCGCGCCGTGCGCCGAATGCGCTCATGGCGGTGCTCCTTGCCGTTTTCGTCCAGCGACGGACCACCCGTAAAAAGTCGGGCATTGATCCGAATCCTTACGAACCGTAAACCATACTGGTTAATGCTTCGGAAACCGGCCTTGGATGGGCCTTGATTTCGTGCCATCGGCGAGCCTGCAAGAGAAGGTACGCGGCACGCGCTGAGACGAGAACCGGATTGCCCCATTGATACACTTCGAGAATGTCGGCCTGCGATACGGGATGGGTCCGGAAGTGCTCCGCGACCTGACCTTTGACATTCCGCGCCGCTCCTTCCAGTTCCTCACCGGCCCGTCCGGCGCCGGCAAGTCGACGCTCTTGCGGCTGCTCTTCCTGTCGCTGCAGCCGACCAGGGGCCTCATCCGCACCTTCGACCGCAACATCGCCACCATTCCTCGCGAAGAACTGCCGATGCTGCGCCGCCGGATCGGCATCGTCTTCCAGGACTTCCGCCTTCTGGAGCACCTGACGACCTATGAGAACGTGGCGCTGCCGCTGCGCGTGCGCGGCAAGGACGAGCTTTCCTACCGCGCCGACGTGATCGATCTGCTGAAATGGGTGGGCCTCGGCGAGCGGATCAACGTGTTGCCGCCGGTGCTCTCCGGCGGGGAAAAGCAGCGCGCCGCCATCGCGCGCGCGCTGATCGACCGGCCCGAGCTTCTGCTCGCCGACGAACCGACCGGCAACGTCGATCCGCCGATGGCGCGGCGGCTTCTGAGCCTGTTCCTCGAATTGAACCGCCTCGGCACGGCCGTCGTCATCGCCACGCACGACCTCTCCCTGATGGATCAGGTCGACGCGCGTCGCATGATCCTCTCGCAAGGGCGGCTCGACATCTATGAGTGAGCCCGCAACGCAGCCAGAACCGCAGGAGCGCGGCCAGCAGAAACGCCCGGAAATGCGCGTCCGGCCGACCGCTCCGATCGTTCCGCCCTCCAACGTCTCGGGCAATGCGCTGATGTGCGTCATCGCCATCATGGCTTTTCTCGCCTGCCTGACCTATGGCGCCGTCAGCATGGTGCGGGCCACTGCGGCAAGCTGGCAGAGCGAGATCTCCCGGGAGATCACGATCCAGATCAAGCCGGACGACAACCTGGACATGGAAGCGGCCCTGGCCGAAGCCCGCGATCTGGCACTCACCTTCGCCGGAACCCGCGACGGCCAGATCGTCGATCGCGCCGCGACCGCGCGACTGCTGGAGCCCTGGCTCGGCGAGGGCCTGGACCTCGACGAACTGCCGGTGCCGCGCCTGGTAGTGATCACCATCGATGAGCGCAATCCGCCGGATTTCGTAGCCCTGCGGCAGGCGCTCTCCGAGAAGATCCCGCAGGCCTTCCTCGACGACCATCGCACCTGGGTGAACCGGCTCGTCGCGATGGCCGAAACCACGGCGTTGATCGGCACCGGCGTGCTGATTCTCGTGTTCTCCGCCATGGTGCTGACCGTCGTCTTCGCCACGCGCGGCGCGCTGTCCGGCAACCGCCACATCATCGAGGTGCTGCATTTCGTCGGCGCCGAGGCGGGTTTCGTCGCCACCGAGTTCCAGAAGCATTTCCTCAAGATCAGCCTGAAGGGCTCGTTCGCCGGCGGCGCCCTGGCCGCCCTCGTCTTCGCGATCGCCGGCTACTGGCAGGGACGCTCGCTCGCAACGCCGCAAAGCGACCAGGCGACCGCCCTGTTCGGGACCTTCTCGGTCGGCGCCGGCGGCTATCTTGGCATTGCCGCGACCATGATCGTGATCGCGCTGCTGACGACGCTGACGGCCCGTTTCACGGTCATGCGCACGATTTTCGAGATCGACCGGATCCGCTCCGATCCGGCCAGAACGGACGGATTGCCCGAGGCCTGAGCCACTGCCGGCGCGCCATTGTGCCGCAGCGGACTCGTCCTTGCCGCAATCGCACGATATGAAGAAGAATCATGGTCGCAATGGACGAGTCGCGGAACCTGATGTCGAAGGATGGTACGCCTCCAGCGGGACGCTGGCGGATCCGTCCTGTTCGTCGTTTCGTACGGCTGTTCCTCTTCCTGCTCCTGATCGTTTCCGGCGTGATGGTCGGCGGTTTCCTCTATTTCGCCGATACCGTCGCCTCGCTCGAGGCGCCGAACCATCCCCGTGCCGACGCGATCGTCGTGCTGACGGGCGGCTTCCAGCGCATCGACCAGGCGATCGGCCTCCTGCAGGAAGGCGCCGGCAAGCGCCTGCTGATCTCCGGCGCCAACCCGGCCACCTCCGGCAACCAGATCCGCAAGTTCACCCAGTCCTCATCCTCGCTGTTCGACTGCTGCGTCGACATCGGCTACGACGCGATGGATACGATCGGCAATGCCAACGAGACGGCACGGTGGATCAGCGACCACGGCTACCGCCGGGTCCTGGTGGTGACCAACAACTACCACATGCCGCGCAGCCTGCTCGAACTGAGACGCAGCGACAAGGAAACCGAGTTCCTGTCCTATCCCGTCATCAATTCCGACCTGAAGAACGGCAGCTGGCTCGGCGAACCCCAGGTGATGAAGGCGATGCTGTCGGAATACGTCAAGTATTCAGTAGCGGTCGCCCGCGACTTCGTGGGCGCGCGGACGGCGAGTGGCCTGCGGCGCGACGAGCCGGCCCACGCAACCTTGCTTCCGGAGAACTGAGCGCTTCGCTCCAGACCCGGTTTCCGGCGCCGGAATTATCGTGTAGTCAGGCTGACCTTCCGAGGAGAGCTTCCGCCTGATGATCGTCGTGCGTTCCATCCTGTTCAACCTGGCCTTCTACCTCAATCTGATCCTTCAGATGATCGTGCTCACGCCGGTCTATTTCCTGCTGCCGCGCAAGAAGGCCTACGGCATCGCCAAGAACTGGGCGCGCAGCAATCACTGGCTGTTCGACAAGATCGTCGGCACGACCTTCGAGATCGAGGGGCTGGAGAACATCCCCAAGGGCCAGGGCTACATCTTCGCGCCGAAGCACCAGTCCTTCTGGGACGCCTATGCGCTGCTGCCGTGGCAGGACGACCCCTTCTACATTCTCAAGCGCGAGCTGACCTGGATTCCCCTGTTCGGCTGGTACATCCTCAAGCAGCGCATGGTTCCCGTCGACCGGGGCGCGCGCGGCCGGGTGATGGCGGCGGTGATGGAGCGGGCCAAGGCCGAAATGCAGAGCGGCCGCCAGCTGATCATCTATCCGGAAGGCACGCGCCGCCCCCCCGGCGCCCCGCCCGAATACAAGTATGGCATCGCAAGGCTCTACCGAGACCTGCAGGTGCCGGTGCTTCCGGTCGTCATGCATCCCGGCCTGTTCTGGCCGCGGCGCAAGTTCCTGCGTTATCCCGGCCATTTCAAGGTCCGCATCCTGCCGCCGATCCCCGCCGGCATGGACCCCGACGCCTTCCTCGCCCACCTGATCGACGTGATGGAGACGGCGAGCGACAAGCTTCTCCTGGAAACGGTCGATGCCAATCCGCACCTGACGCTTCCCCCCACCGCAGCGCAGCGCGTGGCCGAACTGCGCGCGCGCGGCTCTGACGCCGGTCACCTCAAAGAGCGACAATAGCCGTTTCTCAGCCGCCGTTGACGAGTCGTTCGACGGAACGCCCGACGTCTTCCAGCCAATGGTCGCGAATGCCCATCTCCCGCAGGTGGGTCAGCGTGTTGGTCACATAATCGGTGTTCGGCCCGGACTTGCCCTTTGCCGTGCTGACGGCGATCGCCGCCTCCTCGACGGACAGGGCGCCGGCATACTGGTGGTGCGCCCGGTCGATCACATAGGCGAGAGCCGGCTTGCGCAGCCCGTCGCCGAGGGTGACAGGCAGGGTGCGTTCCTTGTAGACATGGGTGACCAGTTCGCGCTCGCGCAGATAGTCGACCACCGCTCCCCATCGATCCGGCGCCACGCGGAAGGCCATGCCCCGGCATGAGCCGCCCCGGTCCAGCCCGAGCACGAGGCCCGGATGGTCGGGCGTGCCGCGATGGACCCAGGAGCGCACGCACAGCGAGCGGCGGAAGCCGTGCAGACGGGCAGGCCGGCTCTCCTCCACCTCGAACCCCGGATTCCACATCAGGGAGCCGTAACCGAAGACCCAAAATTCGTTGCTGTCCACCGTGCCTGCCCGTAACTACCTGAATGCCGCCGCAATTACCCGCGAGGGCACAATCTAGACAACTCCCGGCCCTTTCGCCAGAACGGAGAACGGCATGACTTCGACGAACGGCGCGGCGACCTCCCGCAGCGCCCGCAGATTTTGGCTTCTGGGCGTGGGCGTGGCAGCCTTCGTCGCACTCTATACCGCCGCCTGGTTCTACGGCGCCGACCGGCTCAAGGCCATCGTCCGGGGGCAGCTCTCCGACGCCTCCGTCGCCGTGGCCTGTACCGGGCTCGACGTGCGGGGCTATCCCTTCCGCATCGGCGTTTTCTGCGATTCCCTCGGCCTCGACGACAGCCGTACCGGCACCTCTGCAAGCTTCGGTGCGCTGCGCTCGGCAGCCCAGGTCTATCGCCCCGGGCATGCGATCCTGGAACTCGACGGCCCCGCGCAGATCCGCGTCGCGCCCGAGATGTCGCTGATTGCCGACTGGGACCTGCTTCATGCCAGCGTGGTGGCGGAGAAGGCGGGCCTGGAACGTGTCTCTGTCGCCTATGACGCGCTGAAAGGCACCTTCACGCCGGGAATGGGTCGAACCGGTCTGACCTTCACGGTGCGCCACGGCGAGATGCACACGCGCGAAAACGGCGATGCGCTGGACGCTGCCCTGTCACTGGACGGCCTCGACCTGACGGTGGCCGACACCGCGGTTCCGACCTTCGATGCGACGCTGGACCTGTCGATCGAGGACGCCGCCGGCTGGCTTGCGAGCGGGCCGCCGGACGATGTCCCTCGCGGCACGAAGGGGGAGTTGCGCCGTTTCGGCCTCGATTTCGGCAACGGCAAGACCGCGGTGCTTTCCGGGCGCTACGCGTTCGACGGCGAGGGCCTGCTCTCCGGCCGCTTCGAACTGAAGGTGAACGGGATCGACACCGTGCGCGACCTCGTCAAGCGGGCGTATCCCGAGATTGCCGACACGGCCAACAGCGTCACGGAGACGATCCGCGCCCTGTCGGGCGGCAGCGACGATGCCAGCGTGAGGCTCAAGGTCGACGACGGCGTCGTCTATCTCGGCTTCATCCCGATCGCGGCCATTCCGCCCCTCTGAGGCAGGTCAGGACGGCTTGTCCGGCGGCGCCACCGGCCGGCCGAAGTTCGCAGCCTCCGTATCCTGGCCGGCATCGATGATCGAGCGGCGGATGGCCCGGGTGCGGGTGAAGAGGTCGAACAGCTTCTCACCGTCGCCCCAGCGGATCGCCCGCTGCAGATAGGCGAGATCTTCGGAAAAACGCGCCAGCATCTCGAGAATCGCGTCCTTGTTGTGCAGGCAGACGTCGCGCCACATGGTCGGGTCGGAGGCGGCGAGCCGGGTGAAGTCGCGAAAGCCCGATGCCGAATACTTGATGACTTCCGATTCCGTCACCGTCTCCAGGTCATCGGCCGTGCCGACGATGTTGTAGGCGATGATATGCGGCAGATGCGAGACGATCGCCAGCACCTTGTCGTGATGCTCGGTGTCCATCTCGTCCACCTTCGAGCCGAGCGTTTCCCAGAACGTCGAGAGCTTCTTCTTCGCCGCCTTGTCTGTGCCGTGCACGGGCGTGAGGATGCACCAGCGCCCGCGGAAAAGGTCGGCAAAGCCTGCGTCCGGTCCGGAATGCTCGGTGCCGGCGAGCGGGTGGCCGGGAATGAAGTGCACGCCCTTGGGCACATGCGGCAGCATCTGCGCCACGACGGATGCCTTGGTGGAACCGACATCGGTGAGGATCGCGCCGGCTTTGAGATTGGGCGCGATCTGTCGGGCGACGCTGCCGGACGCGCCGACCGGAACGGAGACGATGACGAGGTCGGCGTCGCGCACCGCCTCGGCCGCGTCGAGGTGGTAGTCGGTCCCCAGCTCCAGTTCCTTCGCCCGGCGCAGCGTGTCCTCGCTGCGGCTGGAGATCGCCACCGATCCCGCCAGCCCCTGCTCCTTCACCGCGCGGGCGATGGAGGAGCCGATGAGGCCGATGCCGATCAGCGCGATCCTGTCAAACTGTTGAACCGACATGCCTGCGCCCCTTGTGCGAGATCAGAAGCCCCCTGGTGGGCGGGGGTGGTCGCGCCAGCCATTACCGGCGCTGCGCCGGATTGTCGAGGGGCCGGAGCCGCGGCGTCGTCCGTGTCGAGGGGACGCCTGAAGGCGCCAGGACAGGGACGAAGACGCGCCGCGAGGCGCGGGCGGCCACCGGCAGGCCCTGATAGAGGCGCTTCTGCGCCTCGACCACGAGCACGCCGGAGAACATCGGCCACAGCCTTCGCCCGAGCCGCTCGAAGGCACTGCGCAGCTTGTGGACGGCACGGTGCTTCGACGGCGGAAACAGCAGCGCCTCGGCGCTCGCGCCGGGGGTGAAGTTGGTCTCGCGCAACAGATGGGTCAGCTGGCTGCGCGAATAGGGCCGGCCCGAACCGAACGGCGTGTGCTCCATGCGTGCCCAGACGCCGCGCCGGTTCGGCACCACGATGATCAGGCGCCCCCCGGGCGCCAGCACGCGCCAGAGTTCCTTCATCGTCTCGCGCGGATTCTCGGCGAATTCCAGCGAATGCACCATCAGGATCCGGTCGATCGACGAATCGGGCAGCGGCAGTTCCTCGTCGAAGACGAGCGCCGTCGCCGAAGCCTCCCCGAGCGGCCAGTTCACCGCCCCCTGCCCCGCCGGCATGAAGGCGAAGGTGCGCTCCGTATCCTCCCGGAACCGGTCGAGATAGGGCACGGCATAGCCCAGCCCCACGAGGCGCTCCTCGGGAAGGCGGGCCCAGATCGAGGCCAACGCCATCGTGATCGAGTGCTCTGCGAGATGGCCGAGAGGTGAGTGGTAAAATTCGCGAAGATCGACAATATCTGCGTGCATCGGCGAGATGTTAGCCACCGGGCGATGGACTTCAAGGCCCGGGCCGCTAGATTCGCTCGCACACCCGTTCTCCGCGCCGGAAGGAATATGCCATGACATCATTCGACATCGAACTCTTCGGATGCCGGAGCGACAATTTCGGGGTGCTGCTCCACGATCCGGAATCCGGCACGACCGCCAGCATCGATGCGCCGGAGGAAAAGCCGATCCTCGACGCCCTTGCCCGGCGCGGGTGGACGCTGACGCATGTCCTCACCACGCACCACCACACCGACCACGTGGAGGCGAACCAAAGCCTCAAGGCTAGGTTCGGCGTCGAGATCGTCGGACCGGCCCGCGAGCGCGACAGGATCCCCGGCATCGACCGTGCGGTGGACGATGGCGACCGCTTCGACCTCGCCGGGCATGCCATCGAGGTCATCTGGACGCCGGGGCACACCGCCGGCCATGTCTGCTACCACCTGCCCGACGACGGGCTGCTCTTTGCCGCAGACACGCTGTTTGCGCTCGGCTGCGGCCGCCTGTTCGAGGGAACGCCGGCGCAGATGTGGCAATCCCTGTCGAAGCTTGCGGCCCTTCCGGAAGAGACCACGGTCTATTTCGGTCACGAATACACCCTCTCCAACGCCCGCTTCGCGCTGACGGTCGATCCTGACAATGCGGCGCTGCAGGCGCGCGCCGGCGAAATCGAGCGCATGCGGGCGGCAGGGCGCTTCACCGCACCCACCACGATCGGCCTCGAGAAACAGACGAACCCCTTCCTGCGCGCCGCCGATCCCGGCATTCGCAAGGTGCTCGGCATGGCGGACGCGACCGATGCGGAGGTCTTCGCCGAGATCCGTGCCCGCAAGGATCGCTTCTGATGGCGCCGAAGGAGATCATCGCCACGCTCGGCATGCAGCGTCATCCGGAGGGAGGATGGTACGTCGAGACCTTCCGCGATACCGAAGGCGGCGCCCGCGGGCATTCGACGGCAATCTACTATCTGCTGGAAAAGGGCGAGCGGTCCCACTGGCACCGGGTGCGCGATGCCGTCGAGATCTGGCACCACTATGCCGGCGGCCCCCTCCGGCTTTCCATTTCCGGCGACGGGCAGGTCATCAACTCCCACGTCCTCGGCAACGATCTTCCGGCCGGCGAACGGCCGCAGGTGCTGGTCCCCGCCGGCTGGTGGCAATGCGCCGAGCCGCTGGGCGACTGGTCCCTGGTCGGCTGCACCGTGGCACCCGGCTTTTCGTTCGACGCCTTCGAGATGGCGCCGCCGGACTGGCGGCCCGGTCTCTGAGACCTGAGCCGCCGCTTTCGCCTCAAGCGGCCGCAGTATCGGTGACGGGCTCCGGCTTGCGCCGCAGGACCATGTCCTTGGCCGCCAGCACCGCCCCGCCGGTGACGAGGACGCAGGCGAGCGCGATGCGCCAGGACGGCTCGGCAAAGCCGGTCAGCACCAGATTGAGCGTGGACAAGAGCGGCGCGGCATAGCTCGCCGCACCGAGGATCTGGATATCGCCGTTCTTGACGCCGAAGTCCCAGGCATAGAAGGCGGCCCCGACGGGAAGCAGGCCAAGGCCGAGAACGGCGAACCACTCGAAGCCGGTCGCGGGCCAGACCGTCGTCTCCAAAGCGAGGTGGCACACGAGCGACAGGATCGCGGTCGCAAGGCAGAAGCCGGTGACGACATCGGTGGAGACGGCATCGAACCGACGCGTCAAAAGCGAATAGCCCGACCAGGTGAACGCGCAGAGGAAGGCGGCGCCGTAGCCGAGCGTATAGGCGCCATCGAACGACAACCCGTTGCGCGCGACGATCAGCACCGTCCCGGCCAGCCCCGCAAGCGCTCCTGCAATGTGGTACCAGCGCAACCGCTCGCCCGGCAGCATCGCCGAGCCGACGACGATCAAGAGCGGCCAGAGATAGGCGATCAGCCCGGCCTCGACCGCCGGCGCGTTACGCAGCGCCGTGAAATAGAGGAAGTGGTAGCCGAACAGGCCGGCGATGCCGACGATCCAGACCTTGGCCGGCTGGCGCAGGAGCTTCAGCCGTCCCGGCCGGGCGATCAGCACGCAAATTCCCGGAAGGCTGCCGATCAGAAAGCAGATCGCCGAAAGCTGGAAAGGCGGCATCTGGCCAGAAGCCGTGGTGAACAGCGCCAGCAGCGACCACATCAGGATCGCCGAAAAGCCGATGAACGTCGCCTTCAACTTCACAGTCACTGCCCCCGCATGGCGCTGTTGCGGCTCAGCCGCCGAAACGGGTCGCCGATACCGTGACCGGGCCGAGCTTGGTCGGGATCCGGGCATAGACGGGGGCATATACCGCGACCGCGTCGGCCTTGGCAAACCAGATTTCCATCGTCGTCAGCTGGCGCAGGTATTCGACGTCGCGACGGCCCTTGCGATAGCCCGAGCGCGGCACGAAGCGCACGCCGCAGACTTTGACCTCGCCCTCGAAGCCGCGCGTCGAGAACGGCCGCGATCCCTTGTCGACCAGCTTGATGTCCATGCGCGACTCGCCGTCGAAGATCGGCAGCGTCTTGGAGCAGACATTGCCGCCGTCGGGGATGATCAGGCCGGAGATCGGATCGACGACCGCGCGCATGTCCCGCTCCCGGACGGGCACCCAGTTCTCCGGCGAGCGCCGCCGCTCGGGGCGGATCGAGGCACTGGAGACGTTGCCGTTGCGGAACGTCACGTCGATCGCCCGGGCGCGCTTGCCGCTGCGGTAGGACATGGAATATTTCGAGGCCCGCAGCCGGCCATCCGAGAGGACCCCGGTGACCGATGTCGTGCCGTGCGTATTGGCCAGGATGTCGGCGAGGCCGGCGGAGTCCATCCGTCCCGAAATGCTGTAGCGGCGTCCGTCGAACGCCGAGCGGAAGCTTGCGGTCGCCACGGGGAAGCCGGCAAGCCTGATGCTATAGTCGGTGACGTGACTGACTTCCTGCGCGGGGGCCGCGCCCGCGGCCAGCACCGGCAACACCACCGCTGCGACCCATGTCCTCCAGCCCATCTTCCAAACGCTCCTTCGTCCGATCGACTATAGATCCCATTGCGGCAATTCTGCGCCGCCGTCGCTTCGCGGCACCTGGGAAACGAGAGGATCCGGTCCGGCTATTGGTGTCAAACCACGGCGGTTTGCAACTGTTTTCCGGCAAAGGGCCAAGGTTTGGCTTGACGCCACCAGCGCGGATGACTATAGAACCGCAACTTTTCCAATAAGGCCAGACGGACTGCGGCCGGACACGGCGCCGGAATCGTATTGTCCGAAACCAAAGAAGAATAGGTGCATCCATGTCCCGTAGTTGCGAATTGACCGGCAAGGGCGTCCAGTCTGGAAACAATGTCAGCCACGCCAACAACAAGACCAAGCGCAAGTTCCTGCCGAACCTGTGCAACGTCACGCTGATCTCCGATAGCCTCGGCCAGCGCTTCCGCCTGCGCGTTTCCGCAGCGGCGCTCCGCTCGGTCGAGCACCGCGGCGGCCTCGACGCCTTCCTGATGAAGGCCGAAGAGAACGAGCTGTCCATGCGCGCGCGCCTGCTGCGTCGCCAGATCGCCAAGAAGCTCGCCGCCTGATTATCGGGCGCGTCTTTTCAAGACACGCATGCGAGGCCTGACCGATGATACGGGCAGGCCTCTCTGCTTTGCAGACATCGCTATGAACGCCAACTGGTGGCATCACCCAGGATAAAAAAATGCAGGCGAACCGCATTACCCTCACCTATGTCCTCCTGATGACGCTCGTCGTCGTCGCTTCCAATATCCTGGTGCAGTATCCGCTGCCCGGAACGCTGTTCGGCGTCAGCCTCGGCGATATTCTGACCTTCGGCGCCTTCAGCTATCCCGTCGCCTTCCTCGTCACCGACCTGACCAACCGCCAGTTCGGACCGAAGGTCGCGCGCAAGGTGGTGATCGCCGGCTTCGCCGTTGCTGTGCTCTTCTCCTTCGCCGTCGCCTCGCCGCGGATCGCGATCGCCTCCGGCTCAGCCTTCCTGCTCGGCCAGTTGCTCGACATCTCGGTCTTCAACGGGCTGCGCCGCCAGAGCTGGTGGCGCGCACCGCTGCTCGGCTCGCTGATCGGTTCGGCGCTGGATACGATCATCTTCTTCTCGATCGCGTTTTCGCCCGTCTTCTCCGTCTTCGGCCCGAACGAGCCATTCGCCATCGAGAGCGCGCCCGTCCTCGGTCTCCTGGCCGTCGAGACCCAGCGCTGGATATCCTGGGCCATCACCGATTTCGGCGTGAAGATGCTGATGGGCCTGGTGATGCTGCTTCCCTACGGCGCACTGATGAGCACGCTCAAGCCGATGCCGGGCATCGACAAGGCTGCCGCCTGAAATCGCGGCTGCTGCCTGCGGGAGACCACAGGCGGCCCTTCTCTTTCTCAGAGGCCGCCGGTCAGGCGGAATTCCAGCATCAGGTTGCGCTGCAGGATCGAGTGATTGTCGTCGGAGACGACGATGATGCGGATGTCCCCGTCCGGTAGCTGCAGGATATCCAGGCCTTCCATGTTGTCGATCTGGTGGCTCATGTCGGCATCGATCAGGACCTCGCCGTCGACGACGGCGCCCGGACGAATGTCCGCGGCCTTGATGCGACGGATGCGCATGCCAACCCCGTCCGACAGCCGGAACCGGCGCTCGAGCAGCAGCAGGTCGCCGTTCGGCAGGAAGCTGCCGTCGGTCGCATCGTAGGGATCGTTGCGCACGACCGAAAATGTCCCCTTCAGCGGCCCGTCGAGGATCGCCGCCATCATATGGCCCTGCGCATCGAGGCTGCGCTCGGCGACGATGACCGGCGCGCCCGCAAGCGGTCCGTCCTCCGGCGCCACCGCGATCGTCTCGAAGCCGCGATTGATGCGGATCTCACCGCGTGGATAGGGGATGGCGTAGCTCCCCTTCGGCCCTGATGTCTCGAATCCGGGGTCGGGATAGACGTCGACGCGATGGTTCTGCTCGTAGGAGACGATCGCCGCCCCCGGCATCAGCGCCAGCCCCTCGGCATCCATGAGATACTTGATGTTCTCGTTCTCGCCGCTGGCGTTCAGCATCGGACTGATCTTCACGTCCGCAAGCCCGGAGAGCGCCCCCTCCCCGTCCCGCTCGATGGCACCCGTCATCCAGTGGCCGGTGTCGAGCACGGCGACGAAATGCTTGTGGTCGGGGCGGAACCGGATCGAGGACACGGCGCCGACGAGCGCGTTCGGCGAGGAATACAGGATCCCGCCGACGAACTCGAGCTTGCCGAAGGCGCGCGCGGTGGACCCGACGCCGAAATGCGAGATCGCCCGGCTGTCGATCTCCAGCGCCACGTCGGTCGCCGAACCGGGCGCGGCGGCGACGGTCACGGCAAGCGCTGCGGCAAAGAGGACGGACAGTCGCGTCATCAGTTCTCCTTGCCCGGGATCGTCCGTGGCGCGGCCTGTTTCGGTTGTGCCTCAGCCGGCGCGACGAAGGGGACCCGGCCGCCTGCGGCTCGTCGTCTCGTCAGCAAACAGCGACGCGAGCTGCTCGGTCATGGCGCCTGCGAGTTCGTCGGCATCGACGATCGTCACCGCCCGGCGATAGTAGCGGGTGACGTCGTGGCCGATGCCGATCGCCAGCAGTTCGACGGGCGAGCGCGTCTCGATCTGCTCGATGACCGCGCGCAGATGCCGCTCCAGATAGTTGCCGGGATTGACCGACAGCGTGGAATCGTCGACCGGGGCGCCGTCGGAGATCATCATCAGGATACGGCGTTGCTCGGGTCGGCCGAGCAGCCGGTTGTGCGCCCAGATTAGCGCCTCGCCGTCGATGTTCTCCTTCAGCAGCCCCTCGCGCATCATCAGGCCGAGGTTGCGCCGGGCCCGGCGCCAGGGCGCATCGGCCGACTTGTAGATGATGTGGCGCAGGTCGTTGAGGCGACCGGGCGACTGCGGCTTGCCGCCGGCGAGCCACTTCTCTCGCGCCTGCCCGCCCTTCCAGGCCTTGGTGGTGAAGCCGAGGATCTCGACCTTGACGCCGCAGCGCTCGAGTGTGCGCGCCAGGATATCGGCGCAGGTCGCAGCCACCGTGATCGGCCGCCCGCGCATCGAGCCGGAATTGTCGATCAGGAGCGTCACGACCGTGTCGCGGAAATTCGTGTCCTTCTCCCGCTTGAAGGAGAGCGGCTGCATCGGATCGATGATGATGCGCTGCAGGCGGGCGGAGTCGAGGTAGCCTTCCTCCAGGTCGAATTCCCAGGAGCGATTCTGCTGGGCCATCAGCCGGCGCTGCAGGCGGTTGGCGAGGCGGCCGACGGCGCCCTGCAGATGCGAGAGCTGCTTGTCGAGGAAGGCGCGGAGACGGTCAAGCTCAGCCTCGTCGCAAAGCTCCTCGGCAGCGATCGTCTCGTCGAACTCCTCGGTGAAGACCGAATAGTCGACCTTTTCGTTGAAGTCCCCGAAGATGCTGGGACGGCGGACCTCGCCGGGCGTCTCGCTGTCCTCGTTGTCCTCATCGGCGAGTTCGTCGTCGGAAATCTCCGCGCCGTCCATCTCGCCGTCTTCCATCTGCTCCTGCGCCGTCTCGTTCTCGTCGGCGGGAGCGGCCTCGTCGCCGGCTTCTTCCTGGCTCTCGTTCTCGTCTTCCTCGTTGCTGCGCGGCTGGTCCTCGTCGGTCTCGCTCTCCTGGTCGTCCGGCTCGCTCTCCTCCTCGCCGATGTCCTCGGCGACATTCATGGACGCAAGCATGTGGCGGACGATCTTGGCAAAGGCCTGCTGGTCGTTGATGGCGCCGGCGAGATCGGGAAAGTCGGAGCCTGCCTTGTCCTCGATGAAGGAGCGCCAGAGGTCCAGCACCTTGCCGGCGCTCTCCGGTGGCTTCTGCCCGGTCAGCTTCTCGCGCACGAGCAGCGCCACCGCCTCTTCCAGCGGTGCGTCCGCCTGGCGGGTGATCGCGCCGAAATTGGCGCGGGCAAATTTCTCCGACAGCATGGAATTGATGTTGCCGGCCATGCCGCTCATGCGGTTGGAGCCGATCGCTTCGACGCGCGCCTGCTCGACCGCGTCGAAGACTGCGCGGGCGTCGGCACCCTGCGGCGACATGGTGGCGTGGATGCGGGCATCATGGCAGGCCTTGCGCAATGCCATGGAATCGCCGAGCCCGCGGGTGACGGCAAGCTCCGCCTGCGTCGGACGCTTGGAGAGCTCCGGCAGGCGCATGCGCTCGCCGGTCAGCCCGGGGCGCTCGTTGGCGAACACCACCTCGATCTCGGCATCGCCCGCGACCGAGCGGATGCAGCCGGTCAGCGCCCGCCGGAACGGCTCGACGTCGACCGGGGCGCCGGGTCTCGGCCTCGAATTGTCACCGCGAGCAGCCATCTTTCACCCGCCGGCCGTCAGGCCGTGGCCTCCAGCACGATGTTGGCGGCGCTCTCCTTCAGTTCGACCCCGAAGGCGCGTTGGTAGTGCTCGGCTACCAGTGCCCGCTCCAGCTCGTCGCACTTGTTGAGGAAGGTGACACGGAAGGCGAAGGCGAGGTCGCCGAAGATCTCGGCGTTCTCGCCCCAGGTGATGACCGTGCGCGGGCTCATCACGGTCGAGAGGTCGCCGTTGATGAAGGCGGCGCGCGTCAGGTCGGCGACGCGGACCATGCGCGAGATCGTCTCGCGCCCGTCCTTCCTGGCGGCCAGGGTCTTCACCTTCGCGGCAACGATATCGACCTCGTTGTCGTGCGGCAGGTAGTTCAGCGTGGTCACGATCGACCAGCGGTCCATCTGTGCCTGGTTGATCTGCTGCGTGCCGTGGTAGAGACCGGTCGTATCACCGAGGCCCACCGTATTGGCGGTGGCAAACAGGCGGAAGGCGGGATGCGGGCGGATGACGCGGCTCTGGTCGAGCAGCGTCAGGCGGCCGGAGGATTCCAGCACGCGCTGGATGACGAACATCACGTCCGGGCGGCCCGCGTCATACTCGTCGAAGACGAGGGCGACGTTGTGCTGGTAGGCCCAGGGCAGGATGCCGTCCTTGAATTCGGTGACCTGCATGCCGTCCTTGACCACGATCGCGTCCTTGCCGACGAGATCGATGCGGCTGACGTGGCTGTCGAGGTTGACGCGCACGCACGGCCAGTTGAGGCGGGCTGCGACCTGCTCGATATGGGTCGACTTGCCGGTGCCGTGGTAACCGGAGACCATGACGCGGCGGTTGTGGGCGAAGCCGGCGAGGATGGCGAGCGTCGTCTGGCGGTCGAACAGGTAGTCCGGATCGAGGTCGGGCACATAGGCATCCGCCTTGGAATAGGCCGGGACGCGGATATCCGTGTCGATGCCGAAGACCTCCCGTACCGATACCGTGGTATCCGGGAGGTTGGAAATGTCGATATCCATCTTGCTCATACTGTCTCCGCAGCAGACGCCCTCGCATCCGCCCTATGTCCTGTTGCAGCCGAACTGCTCTAGCAGAAGCCGGCCTGCTTTAACAATTGATATGCTTGGATGACGGCCCGAAAACGCTCTTCCGATCCCCTGTCTCCGCCATTTGCGTCGGGGTGGTGCTTCTTGACAAGGGTCTTGTAGGCCGCCTTGATGTCGTCTGCCGTGGCGCTCACCTGCAACCCCAGCGTGTCGAAGGCCTTGCCCTCCAGCGTCTTCAGCTTGCGCACCCGCGGCTGCATGCGCGGGCCGCCCGCCCGCCCCTCGGCGACGAAGCCGAAAGGATCGCGGATGCGATGGTGGGCCCCGGCTGTGCCCGAGCGCACGTTGCCGTGCACCGGCCCGCTCTTGCCGGTCTTGTTCACGCCCATCGTCCAGGTCGGGCGATGCCCGGTGATCGCTTCCTTCTGGTAGCGCGCGATCTCTGTGTCCGACAGGCCGGAGAAGTAGTTGTAGCCCTTGTTGTACTCCTTCACGTGCTCGAAGCAGAAGAGGAAGAACTGGCCTTCGGCATTGCGCCCGACCGGCGCGCGGTGCACGCCCGCCTGCTCGCAGCCGTCCCATTGGCAGGTCGGCGCGACGGGTTCCGGACGCTCCACGCGCCGGCGCGTCCGTATCCGGTCGAAGTATTTTGAATCGAGTTTCATGGGTCCGATTATGGGGCTCGCGACGGAGCACAACAAGAATTGACAAAGCGGAATGTTGCTGGCTTTGTGGGATCATTTTGTGCGCGAGACCGCGCGTTTCCCAATGTCCCAGGGCAGCAGATGACGATCAAATCCCGGATGGAATATAGGTTGACCGAGGCGTTTTCGCCAGAGCGGCTCGAGGTGGTCAACGAAAGCCATCTCCATGCCGGCCACCAGCCCGGATTCGACGGCGAGGGCGAGACGCACATGCGCATCCGCATCGTCTCGGCGCAATTTGCCGGCAAGACCCGCATCGCCCGCCACCGGATGGTCAACGATCTCGTCAAAGAGGAATTCGACGCCGGCCTGCACGCGCTGGCGATCGAGGCCGCCGCCCCCGGCGAGCCCGTCCGCTGGTAGTCAGCCGCCGCCCGCTGTCCCTTCGACCGGGCGGATGCGCAGCCGGGTGATCCGGTTCTTGACGCGTTTCATCACGATGAAGCGCTTGCCGTGGAAGGTGAAGGCCTGCCGCTCCTCGGGGATCAGCTTGGATTCGTGGATGACGAGGCCGGCGATCGTCGTCGCCTCCTCGTCCGGCAGCGACCAGTCGAGGGCGCGGTTGAGGTCGCGAATCGCCACGCCGCCATCGACGACGATCGAGCCGTCCGGCTCCTGCCGCACGCCCTGCAGCCCGAATTCCCGCTCGTTGGAGGCGTCACCGGCGATCTCCTCGAGGATGTCGCTGATCGTCACCAGCCCCTGCACCTCGCCATACTCGTCGACGACGATGGCGAAGTGCCGTCCACGCCGCAAGAAGGCGCTCAACTGCTCCTTGAGCCCGGTGGTGTCGGGAACGAACCAGGGCTTGGCCGCCACCTTGCCGATATCGATCGCGCCTGCCTCGGCACCCGCCTCGACGAGCGCGCGCAGCATCGCCGCCTGATGGATCACGCCGACGATGTTGTCGGTGGAGCCGCGCCAGAGCGGCATGCGCGAATAGGGACTGTCGAGAACGGCGCGCACGATCGCCTCCGGCGCCTCGTCGGCATTGATGCCTCGCATGGCGGTGCGGTGCACCATGATGTCGGAGACTTCGAGTTCGTCGAGGTCGGACAAAGCGCCGCGCTCGCGATCGATCCCCCGGGATACCGCCTCGCGGCCGGCCGGCGGCGCAATCGCGCGGACCTCTCCGGCGCCGGGCGCAGGCACGGCTTCCCCGGAGGCCGCCAGGCCAAGACACCCGAATAGCCGCCGCAGGATACCGTGCCGTCGCGTCATCGCGGATACTTGTCCTTTAGGAAGGAGAGAACTTCCGACGCCGGCAAGTCGTCGGCGACGAACGACTGGCCGATCCCCCGCGTCAGGATGAAGGTCAGCTTGCCCGACTTCACCTTCTTGTCCTGGGCGATCGCATCCATCAGCCGCTCCGCCGGCGGCAGGTCGCCGGGGATCTGCGTCATCGACACCGGCAGGCCGACCTCGGACAGATGCGCCTCCACGCGGCGCGCGGCATCCGGGCTCGCAAGGTTCATCCGCGCCGAAAACTGGTGCGCCAGCACCATGCCGATCGAGACCCCCTCGCCGTGGACGAGGCGGCCGCTGTCATAGCCTGTCGCGGCCTCGAGCGCATGGCCGAAGGTGTGCCCGAGGTTGAGCAGCGCGCGCAGGCCGTTCTCACGCTCGTCGGCAGCCACCACGTCGGCCTTGGCCTGGCAGCTCGTGGCGATCGCCTCGATGCGGGCGGGACCGCCGGCGAAGATGTCGCGCCAGTTCGCTTCCAGCCAGGCGAAGAAGTCCGGCTTGTCGATCAGGCCGTACTTCGCCACCTCGGCATAGCCGGCGCGGAACTCGCGCGGTGAGAGCGTGTCGAGCACGTCGGTGTCGGCGAGCACCAGGTCCGGCTGGTGGAACACGCCGATCAGGTTCTTGCCGTGGTGCGAATTGATGCCGGTCTTGCCGCCGACCGAGGAATCGACCTGGGCCAGCAGCGAGGTCGGCACCTGGATGAAGCGCGAGCCGCGCCGCGCGATCCCGGCAGCAAAGCCGGTCAGGTCGCCGATGACGCCACCGCCGAGCGCGACCACGGCGTCGTTGCGCTCGATGCGGGCGCCGAGCACGCTGTCGCAGACGGCCATCAGGTGCTCGAAGCCCTTCGTCTTCTCGCCCGCCGGCAGGACCAGCGAGACCGCTTCGATCCCGCTTTCGGAGAGTGAGCGCATGAAGGGATCGAGATAGATCGGCCCGACATGCTCGTCGGTGACGACGGCGATGCGCCGCCCCTTCAGCCGGGCGGCGATCTCCGAGCCGGCCGCGGCGATGAGGCCGGGGCCGATCAGGATATCGTAGGAGCGATCTCCGAGTTCAACGCGAACGGTGCGTCGGGGCGAAGAAGAGGCGTCTGTCATGGCATCACTTCATATCTTGTTGCCGGCGGTCGCGGCGATGGCGGCGAGCACTTCGTCGGCCACGAGTTCCTTGCGCACGTCGCGGGACTGGACGGTCAGGTCCGCCTCCGCATAGATCGGATAGCGGGCGTTCATCAGGTTTTCCAGCGTCTGCCTGGGGTTTTCGGTCTTCAAGAGCGGACGCGTATCGCGCTTGTTCACCCGCTCCCACAGGACGTCGAGATCCGCCTTCAGCCAGATCGTCAGGCCGCCGCGTTTGATGTGCCGGCGGGTGCGCTCGTTGATGAAGGCGCCGCCGCCGGTCGAGACGACGCGCGGGCCGCTCTTGAGAAGCCGCTTCATCACCCGGCTCTCCAGCGCCCGGAACTCCTCCTCGCCATAGGCCGCGAAGAGATCGGAGATCGACATGCGCGACACCCGCTCGATCTCGTGGTCGGAATCGATGAACGGCACCGACAGTTGCTGCGCCACCAGCCGGCCGATGGCCGATTTCCCCGCGCCCATCAGCCCGACCAGCACGAGATTGCGATTGCCGAGCGCCGCACGCGCTTTCTGCACAAGCTCCGCAGGGGCGGTTTCCACAAGGCCGATCATCAGGCAATTCCGGTTGCTGCTTCTTTCCGTATCTGCAAAAGCGCCGGAAGCGTCAAGTGCTTGCGCGCCTTGCGCTCGCTCTTCCGCAGGGCGATATAGGAAGTCGGTTCCACGGAGCGCGCAATGCCTAGTCTTTTCCGTTTCCTGTTCTTCTGCGCGGTCGTCGCCGGCATCGTCTACGGGATCATGATCGCCCTGGTTACCTTCGTCGAGCCGCGTCCGCGGGACGTGACCATCCGCATTCCCTCCGAACGGGTGAACACCCAGCCATGATGGACGGTACGGCGATCCGGATCGAAGCCTTTCTGGAGATGATGAGCGCCGAGCGCGGGGCTGCGGCCAACACGCTCGCCTCCTATGAGCGCGATCTCGAGGATGCGCGGTCCTTCCTGCTGCAGCGGCAGGTGCGCATGGTCGAGGCCGAGCCCGACGATCTGCGCGCCTATCTCGGCCATCTCGCCCGCCAGGGCTTCAAGCCGTCGTCTCAGTCCCGCAAACTCTCCGCGCTCAGGCAGTTCTACAAGTTCCTCTATGCCGAGGGCGTGCGCGACACCGATCCGACCGGCATCCTCGACGCACCGCGCAAGGAGCGGTCGCTGCCGAAGACGCTCTCGACCGACGACGTCACGCGCCTGGTCGAGCTGGCCGCGCAAGAGGCGGCGGCGGCCGGTGGCGATCTCCTCCAGCGGCTTCGCATGCATGCGCTCGTCGAACTCCTCTATGCGACCGGCATGCGCGTCAGCGAACTGGTATCGCTGCCCGCCACGGTCCTGGCACAGGACGGGCGCTTCCTCGTCGTGAAGGGCAAGGGCAACAAGGAGCGGCTGGTGCCTCTCTCCCGCTCCGCGATCACAGCCTTGCAGGCTTACGGGGCGAGGCTCGCCGAGGAACGCGAACGGCAGGAAGACGCAAAAGAGAGCCCGTTCCTGTTTCCGTCTGCTGGCAAGGGGGGGCACCTGCCGCGGCAGGTCTTCGCCCGCGACCTCAAGGCGCTGGCCTCGCGGGCGGGCATCCGCGCCTCGACGCTCTCGCCGCACGTCATCCGCCATGCCTTCGCCAGCCACCTCCTGCAGAACGGGGCGGACCTGCGCGCGGTGCAGGAACTGCTCGGCCACTCGGACATTTCGACCACGCAGATCTATACCCATGTGCTGGAAGAACGCCTTCATCGCCTGGTGCAGGATCATCACCCCCTTGCCAAACAGGCAAAAAAACCGGATTAGAGCCGCCATTCCGCCGCCGTCGCTCTCTAGCTTGCGCGACGGAACAGTTGGAGCAAACGATCGGAAACGCATCTCATGCACAATTACCTCGACTTCGAAAAGCCTATCTCGGACCTCGAAGGCAAGATCCACGAACTGCGAAAACTCGCCGAAGAGGACGAGAGCATCGATACGTCGGACGAGGTTGGGCGGCTTGAGGCGCGCTCGCGCGAGGCGATGGTCGATATCTACTCCAAGTTGACCCCCTGGCAGAAGACGCAGGTCGCGCGCCATCCGCAGCGACCCCACTTCGTCGACTACGCGGCCAAGCTGTTCGAGGAATTCACCCCTCTGTCCGGCGACCGGAAGTTTGCCGAGGACGAGGCGATCCAGGCTGGCCTCGGCCGCTTTCGCGGCCAGTCCGTCGCGATCATCGGCCAGGAAAAGGGCAACGACACGAAATCGCGCCTGAAGCACAACTTCGGCAGCGCCCGTCCGGAAGGCTACCGCAAGGCGATCCGGGTGATGGAACTGGCCGACCGCTTCGGCCTGCCGATCATCACCCTCGTGGACACCGCCGGCGCCTATCCCGGCATCGGCGCCGAGGAGCGCGGCCAGGCGGAAGCGATCGCCCGCTCCACGGAAATGTGTCTGAACGTGCGCGTCCCGATCGTCTCGGTCATCCTCGGTGAAGGCGGCTCCGGCGGCGCGATCGCCATTGCGACCGGCGACCGCGTCTACATGCTGCAGCATGCGATCTACAGCGTGATCTCGCCGGAAGGGGCGGCCTCCATCCTGTGGCGCGATTCGACCCGCGCCAAGGAAGCCGCCAGCAACATGAAGATCACCGCCGACGACCTGAAGGCGCTCGGTGTGATCGACGGTATCATCCCCGAGCCGCTCGGCGGTGCTCACCGCGATCCGGATGCCGTGATCGCAGCCGCCGGCAACGTGGTGGCGGACGCGCTGCGCGATCTTTCCGCAAAGCCGGGCGAGCAGTTGCGCCGCGACCGCCGCCAGCGCTACCTCGACATCGGCCGGCAGCTCTGATCGCAGACGCCAAAATCCGCCGACCTGCTGAAGGCGGTCGGCGAATGCGGCCAAACCTTGGACATATTCTGATGGTTTGGAGCGTATCCACAGATCGAATGTTGCACGACGATTTTCCGTTTACGGATGGTTAAGTATAAACGAGCATGATTTCGCGTCCGCCCTGTCGACGTGGACGGACTGCCCAACAGTTATATTGGACCTGTCGCATGCGCCTTAAGGTACTCGCCGCTGTTTCATTGCTCGCCGTGGCCGTCGCCGGCTGCACGAACGAGACGCTCGACAATGTCGGCGTCGACGTGAGGAAGGTTTCCAACAAGACGCAGTACCAGCTTTCCGGCCAGGTCGTCTCCAAGATGGCCTCGCTGAACATCGACCGCCATTCGCCGGTCACCCTGCGCATCTTCAAGGAAGAAGGCATCCTGGAAATCTGGAAGGCCGACCGGTCGAACCGTTTCCAGATGATGAAGAGCTACCAGATCTGCGCGTGGTCGGGAAAACTCGGACCGAAGGTGAAGGAAGGCGACCGGCAGGCGCCGGAAGGCTTCTACCCGCTCGGCCCCCAGCATATGAACCCGAATTCCCAGTATTACCTGGCGATCAATACCGGCTTTCCCAACAATTATGATCGGGCCAACGCCCGCTCCGGCAGCAACCTGATGATCCACGGCGCCTGCTCGTCGTCGGGCTGCTACTCGATGACCGACGAGCAGATGGTCGAGATCTTCGCCTTTGCCCGCGACGCCTTCAAGGGCGGCCAGAAGACGATCCAGCTTCAGGCCTATCCCTTCCGCATGACCGCGGAAAACATGGCGCGCCATCGCGACAACCCGAACATCGAGTTCTGGAAGATGCTGAAGGTCGGCTACGATCACTTCCAGGTCACCAAGCGCCCGCCGGAAGTGGGCGTCTGCGCGCAGAAATACGTCTTCAACCAGCAGGCGCCGGACGGAAAGGCATTCTCGGGCGCCGCTGCCCAGTGCCCGGCGATCTCGACGCCGTCGCAGTTGCAGGTGGCGATGAACGGCTACGAGAAGACCTATGCCGCAGCCTATGCCAAGGCGATGAAGAAGTACGAGGGCACCGTCTGGCTGGAGCCGTCCGAAGCCCAGCGCAAGGCGATCGTCGCCGACAAGCGCAAGGGTCGCGAACTCGCCTACGCCCCGACCGGCAACTCCATCGACGCCGGCAAGCTGATGTCGCTGCGCGAGATCGAGGCGGAGAAGAAGCGGGCGGAAGAGGCCGCACAGCGCAAGATCGAGATGGCCGAAAAGGCCAGGCAGGAAGAAGAAGCCCGCAAGACCGCGGAATTGCAGAAGCTCGCGGACGACGTCGCCGCACAGAAGACCGCACAACAGCAGGCCGCCGAAGGTGGCGTCGCCGTGCCTTCTGCCAATCCGGGCGTCGCTTCCGTGCAGGCGGAGCAGCAAGCCGATAGAAAGCCCTTCTGGAAGCTCTGGTCCAGCAGGGGCAACGCGGCCGCGGAAACGCCCGCTCCTGCCGCTTCGACGACGGCCGCCGCTGCGCCGGCCCAACCTGCGCCCGCCGGTGCGGCCGGGACCGGCACCGACGAAGGCAGCACCGCCTCCATCGGCACGCAGCGGGAGCAGAGGCAAGCCGCTCCGGCGCAGGCGGACGCCAATGCCGCCGCCGAACCCGGCGCCAACGAGCAGGCGACCCAGGCCGAACCGGCCCCGGCGGCGACCGCCGATGCGAGCGCCGGGCAGAAGCAGCCCTTCTGGAAATTCTGGAAGAAGCAATGACCACCGTCGAACCGGGCGAGGTCTACGACCTGCGCGGGCTTAAATGTCCGTTGCCGGTGCTGAAGACGCGCAAGCGACTGGAACAGTTGCCTTCGGGCGCCACGCTCTGGATCGAGACGACCGATCCCCTCGCGGTCATCGACATTCCGCATTTCTGCAGCGAGAAGGGCCACGTGCTCGTATCCAGCGAGCGCACCGGCGACGGCCATCGTTTCCTGATCCGCAAGGGCTGACCGCACCGATTGTCGGTTCTCGATTCTGCCCCTTTCGGAACCGGCCACGGGTGTGTACTAATCGGGACGAAGGAAACACCTCGGAAAGAGCATGACTTCAACTGCCGCCTTCCTGCGTTCGAGCCTGCTTATGCTTGGACTGGGCATCCTGCTGCTTGTCGGGATCGTCGGTTATTCGCTATGGCTCGTGCAGGCCAATCGTGAGTATTCGGACGAGACGGCATCGCTCCGGCTTGTCAGAGCGTCCATCGTCGGCATACTGACAACAGTCCAGGATGCGGAAACCGGCGAGCGCGGCTATCTGCTTTCCAGGGACGCCTCCTACCTCGAGCCGTATAGCGAAGCCATCGACGAACTGCCGGCCCGCTGGAAGGCGCTTCAGGACAATCTCGGCTCTCGCCCGGACTACGCCATCACGCTCGATGAGCTCAAGCCTGCCATCGACGGCAAGATGGCGGAATTGTCCAAAAGCATCGAACTCACCCGACAGGGCAAGTACGACGAGGCCCTGGCCCTGCTCTCCACCGATGCCGGCCTCCGGCTCATGGACCGCATCCGGGAGATCCTCAACGCAAGCCTCGAGCGCACCGACAATCAGCTTCTCGGCCTCGTCAGCAAGCAACTGTCGGCCGCCGACAGCCTGCAATGGGTCACGATCGGCGGCGCCATCGCGATCCTCCTCGTCGTCGGCGGCGCTATCCTGGTGATATTCCAGCATGTCCGCGATCTCTCCCGGGCCCGCGAGGAGGTCATGGCGCTCAATATCGGCCTGGAGGAGCGCGTCAACGAGCGGACCGAGGACCTGATCCGCGCCAACCAGGAGATCCAGCGTTTCGCCTACATCGTCACCCACGACCTGCGGGCGCCGCTGGTCAACATCATGGGCTTTCTCAGCGAGCTGGACACGTCCATCAAGGCGGTATCGGCCTATGTGATGGCGGACGAGCGCACGCCGGGCGAGGATGAGATCCGCGAGGCGCGCCTTGCCGTCTCCGAAGACCTTCCCGAAGCCATGGGCTTCATCCGCTCCTCGACGAAGAAGATGGATGCGCTGATCAACGCGATCCTGAAGATCTCCCGCGACGGCCGGCGCAAGCTGCAGCCGGAGCGGATCGACCTGAAGGCCCTGATCGAGGCGAATACCAGCACGGTGCGTCACCAGTTGGCCGAGACGGGCGGCGAGGCGAACATCACGGCCGGCTACATCACCAGCATCATCTCCGACCGCTTCTCGCTGGAGCAGATCTTCGGCAACCTCTTCGACAATGCGGTAAAGTACAAGATGCCGGGACGACCGCTGAAGCTGGACATCGACATCCGTCCCGACGGCCCGCGCCGGATCAGGATCGACGTCAGGGACAACGGCCGCGGTATCGGCCAGCAGGATGTCGAGCGGGTATTCGAGCTGTTTCGCCGCGCCGGCGAACAGGACCAGCAGGGCGAAGGCATAGGCCTCGCCCATGTGCGCTCGTTAATAAGGAATTTGGGGGGCGATGTTACCGTCGAATCCGATCTCGGCAAGGGCAGCACCTTCATCCTGTCGCTGCCGACGGATCTCACCAAGGTTTTCAGGAGTATGGATCAATGAAGGCGAGCGGACAGGAAGTCATCATCGTCATGATCGAGGACGACGAGGGGCATGCGCGCCTCATCGAGAAGAACATCCGACGAGCCGGCGTCCACAATGAGATCGTCCCCTTCACCCTCGGCGGCAAGGCGCTGGACTATGTCCTCGGCGAGAACCGCGACGGACTGGTCAACCGCGACCGCTACCTGCTGGTGCTGCTCGACCTGAACCTGCCGGACATGTCGGGCATCGACATTCTCCAGCAGATCAAGGGCAACGAGCACTCGCACGCCATCCCGGTCGTGGTGCTGACCACCACCGACGACGAGCGCGAGATCCAGAAGTGCTACGATCTCGGCGCCAATGTCTATATCACCAAGCCCGTGGACTATGAGGGCTTCGCCACCGCAATCCGCAACCTCGGCCTCTTCTTCTCGGTGATACAGGTGCCATGACGGCTTCGATGACGACCAGCCCGAAGGCCCGCGTCCTGTATGTCGATGACGATCCCGTCCTCGCCAGGCTCGCGAGCAAGGTTCTGGCGCGCAGCGCCTTCGAGGTCGTCCATGCGCCATCCATCCCCGCAGGGCTCGCCCTGTTCGGCAACGAGGAATTCGCCGCCGTCGTCCTCGACCATCATTTCGAGAACCAGACCGGACTGGCCTTCCTGGAAGCGGTGGCGGAGCGAACGACGAAGACCCCGATCCTCTACGTGACCGGTTCCAACGACGCAGAAGTCGCGATCAGCGCCCTGAAGGGCGGTGCCGCCGACTATGTGATGAAGTCGGCCACCGACGACTTCTTTCCCCTTCTCGTCAGCGCCCTCGAACAGGCGCTCGAAAATGCCCGCCTGCGCCAGCAGAAGGAAGAGGCCGACCGGCAGCTCGTCATCGCCAAGGAGCGGGCCGAAATGCTGTTGTCGGAGATGAACCACCGCATCGCCAACAGCCTCTCGCTCGTATCCGCCATGATCCGCATGCAGATACAGATTTCGATGAGCGAGGAGACAAAAACGGCGCTGGCGGAGACCCAGAACCGTATCTCGGCAATCGCGGGCGTCCACCGCAGCCTCTATACCTCCAGCAATGTCGGCGCGATCGCCCTCAACGAGTATCTGAGCGCCATCATCGCCGAGTTCCAGAGCTCCGGCGGCTTCTCCTCCGGCGTGATCATCCGCTCCGAGCTTGCCAGCGTACCGACCTCCCCCGACAAGGCGGTGTCGCTGGGCGTCATCCTGATCGAGCTCCTGACCAATGCCGCGAAATATGCCTATCCCGACGGGCACGGCGAGGTTCGTATCCGGCTGGAACGAGACGGCAAGGGCGAGCTGATGCTCTCAGTCGAGGACGACGGCATCGGCCATGACCGCGCGCAGGGACCGAGGGGCACCGGCCTCGGCACACGGCTGATCAACGCCATGGCGCTGAACCTCGGCGCCACCGTCGTCAACGATCGCGACGGCAAGACCGGCGGCACCTACGTCGCGGTCGCCTGGAAGGCGTAGCCCGTCCCGATCCATCGCGGCCGGCGCCGACCTTCCCGGTCAGCGAAGCCGCAGGCCCGGAACCGCCAGCGGATTGTCCTCCAGCGCCGCACGATCGGGCCGGTCGATCTGCGGCCGGCCGACGAAGGCATCGAACAGGTCGCGCACGAAGGCTTCCGGCAAACCGTCGGTGATCAGCACCATGCGCGTGCGCCGGTCGTTAGGATCCGGCCAGGCGGCAAGGCGCTCGGGCGGATGGAAGATGGCCTGCACGCCGTGCAGGATGACCGGCCGGTCGGGATTGTCCGAAAGCGCCACGATCGCCTTCATCCGCAACAGCTTTTCGCCATGGGCCGAGCGCAACAGATCGACGAACATGTCGAGCGCCATCGGATCGATCGGCCTGTCGTGGACGATCGAATAGGAGCGGATGGAGGCGCTGTGGCGGTTCACGTCGTGGGCGTGCTGGTGGAAATACGGCTCGTCCCCATGTCCCTCATGCCGGTGCCCGTGATCGTGATCGTGCCCATGGTCATGCCCGTGATCATGGTGATGATGGTCGTGCCCATCGTGCCGCGCCTCGTCGTTCAGCCAGCGGCCGACATCGGCGATCTTGGTCTGCGGGTCGTAGAGGCCGCAGGCAAGAAGCGACGGCCCGGTCTCCTGCGGGTCGTCCGCCTCGATTACGGCCGCGCGCGGATTGAGATCGGAGAGCGCCTTCCGCAGGGCTCCCAGCGCCACATCGCCCGCCATCGCCGTCTTGGTCAGCACCAGGCGGTCGGCAACGGCGGCCTGCTTGACCGATTCGGGATGGCCGGCAAGCGTCGAAAGCCCGTTCACGGCATCGACCAGCGTGATGACCCCGTCGAGGCGGAAGGAATGCGCCAGCACCGGATTGCCGATCACCGCCTGGATCACCGGCGCGGGGTCGGCCAGCCCCGTCGTCTCGATCACCACCCGCTTCAGCGGCCTGATCTTGCCGGTCTGCATGCGGTCCATCAGGTCGGCCAGCGTATCGACGAGTTCGCCGCGCACGGTGCAGCACAAGCAGCCGTCGGCAAGCTCGATGACGCCGTCGCCCGAGCGTTCGACCAGGAGATGGTCGATCCCCACCTCGCCGAACTCGTTGATGATGACGGCCGTGTCCGTCAGGTCCGGATGCTTCAGCAGCCGGTTCAGCAGGGTCGTCTTTCCCGCGCCGAGAAAGCCGGTCAGGATCGAGACCGGTACGGTGCGATCGGCAGCGGACATGGGCAATTCCTGTTTCTCAAGGCATGCCGCGCAAGGAGGTGCAGCGTCCTTGCGACGACGACATGCGCAAAATCAAAGGGCCAAAGCGCGGGAACTCGCCACGCGCTCTAGAAGGTCGGGCGCGGGACCGGGATCGGAATGTTTCCGCCGTCGCCAATGTCCGCCGTCGCCGTCTCGGTGGCGCCGGCCTTGGCGGCCCCGCCGGCGATCAGGCCGGCGAAGACGTAGCGCGGCGGCCGGTTCATCTCGTGGATATAGGGAGAGAGCAGCTTCTGGCGGCCCGCCTCGTCGCGACCCTCGCTGCGCACCTTGGCGGCATGCTTGCTGCAGATCTCCTTGGAGATGTCGACGACGGTGGTGGTGTCGCCATAGGGCGCAAGGCCGCCGAGCGTCGGCCCGCCGCCGCGTTCCGTCAGGCCCTTCTGCAGCATCCGCGCCGATTCGTCCGCGCGCGCCCCGAGGCTCTCCTCGCCGAGAACGACCGAAACCACGCTGCGGCCGCCGCGGGTGGCCGAGGAGACCTGGTTGAAGCCGGAGGCGCAGATGAAACCCGTCTTCATGCCGTCGGCGCCGTCGAAACGGCCGATCAGCATGTTGTAGTTCGGATATTGCTTCTTTCCGGTGGTGAAGCCTTCCATGGCAAAATAGGAGGCGTACTGGGGAAACTCGCGCTTCAGCATCACCGCGAGCACGGCGAGGTCGCGCGCCGTCGTGTATTGCCCCTTGCCGGGCAGCCCGTGCGGATTGATGAAATGCGACGAACTCATGCCGATGCGCGCGGCTTCCGCGTTCATCCGCGCGATGAAGGCCTGCTCGGACCCGCCAACGGTTTCGCCGACGGCGACCGCCACGTCGTTTGCCGACTTGATCAGCATGATCTTCAGCGCGCTGTCGAGCGTCATCGCCTGGCCCGGCTTGAAATACATCTTGCTCGGCGGCTCGGAGGCGGCGTTCTTGGTCATCACCACCGGCGTGTCGAAGGTCACTTCGCCGGCCTTGATCGCGCGAAACACGGTATAGGCCGTCATCAGCTTGGTCAGCGAGGCAGGATACCACTTGCGGAAGGCGTCCCTGTGCTCGATCACCTTCAGCGTGTTGACGTCGACGAGCAGGCGCGGGCCGCTGTCGGCGAGCGCCGCATTCGCCACGAAGGTGGCTGCGAGCACCGTCGCTGCTCCAACGCATGCCGTCGCACGGCGCATGAACCGTCCAGTCTTCTGCAAGGGCCTGTTCCTCGGAAATTCGGGAGTTGTCTCGTTCGCTCCGCCTATTTAGCCTATATGGCATGCTGATGGCAAAGCCCCACGGCGAATCGACGGTCGATTCTTGACCCGTCCCCTCGCCCAGACCGAGACAGGAACGTCACATGCCCGTTTTGAACCGCGCCGCAGAACTTCAGGACGAGATCGCCGGCTGGCGCCGGCAGATCCACCAGCACCCGGAGACGATGTTCGCCGTGGAGAAGACCGCGGCCTTCGTCGCCGACAAGCTGAAGGCGTTCCGCGTTGACGAAATCGTGACCGGCATCGGCCGCACCGGCGTGGTCGGTCTGATCAGGGGCAAGGCCCCCGGCCACACGATCGGCCTGCGCGCCGACATGGACGCCCTGCCGATCAACGAGGAGAGCGGCAAGCCCTGGGCCTCGACCGTGGCCGGCAAGATGCACGCCTGCGGCCACGACGGCCACACCGCCATGCTTTTGGGCGCGGCGAAGTACCTGGCCGAGACGCGCAACTTCGCCGGCAGCGTCGCCGTCATCTTCCAGCCGGCCGAGGAAGGCGGCGGCGGCGGCCGCGAGATGGTCAGGGACGGCATGATGGACCGCTTCGGCATCACGGAAGTCTACGGCATGCACAACATGCCGGGCATGCCGGTCGGCCAGTTCGGCACCCGTATCGGCGCGATCATGGCGGCGACCGACGAGTTCGACATCCACATCAAGGGTCGCGGCGGCCATGCCGCCCAGCCGCACCGCACCACCGACACCATCGTGCTCGGCTCGCAGATCGTCGGCGCGCTGCAGACGATCGTGGCGCGCAACACCGACCCGATCGCCTCGCTCGTCGTCTCGGTGACGAAGTTCAACGCCGGCTTTGCCTATAACGTCATCCCGGAGACGGCGACCCTGTCGGGCACGGTGCGCACGCTGAGCACGCCCGTGCGGGAAGAGGCCGAAGCCCGCATCCGCCAGATCTGCGCCGGCCTCGCCGCCGCCCACGGCGCCGAGATCACCGTGCGCTACCAGCGCAACTACCCCGTCGTCGTCAACCATGCGACCGAGACTGGCCATGCGGTGACTGTTGCCGAGGAGATCGCGGGCAAGGGCAAGGTCGATGCGGCGATCGACCCGATGATGGGCGGCGAGGACTTCGCCTATATGCTCGAGGCTCGCCCCGGCGCCTTCGTCTTCATGGGCAACGGCGACACCGCCGGCCTCCACCACCCGGCCTACGACTTCAACGACGACGCCATCCCTCACGGCGTCAGCTACTGGGTGAAACTGGTCGAGACCCGGCTTCCGTCCTGACGGGCAGCGGCACGGCAGTGCCGGACAGGGCAGGCAACAGGGACCAACGGCCGCCATCTTCGCGATGCCGCGCGCGACCGTCCGGACGCAACGGCATCACCGAGGCCGGCTTGCGGCCTCGGAAAAATAGCGCCTCGCCGCACGCCGAAAACCACTTGGCTTCAAGCCCCGGCTTTTGTATGGGTTCTGTCAGTGGTCCCGTAGCTCAGCAGGATAGAGCACCAGATTCCTAATCTGGGGGTCCCGCGTTCGAATCGCGGCGGGATCACCATTCTTCTCCCCCCGCCACTTCTTGACGCTCGCCAACCCCGCTCATCAGGAGATGGCGACGATTTCCAGTTCCTGCTCGCCGACACTGACGACGTCGCCGACGCTCTTGCCGGCGAGGCCGCGGGCGACGGGGGAGACGTAGGAGATCGATCCGGTTTTGGGGTCGGCCTCGTCCTCGCCGACGATGCGATAGGTCTGTTCCCGGCCGCCGTCGCGCACGAAGGTGACCGTGCTGCCGAAGGCGACGGTCTCGTTCGAGGTCGGAGGAGGGACGAGCTGGGCCGTGCGCACCCGTTCCCGAAGATAGCGCAGGTCGCGCAACGGGCCGGCAGCCTGCCGGCGGCGCTCGTTGACGTCCTCGATGGCGCCGGCCGCATCATAGGCGGCGCGCGCCTCCTGCAATTGCATCTCGAGGGCCTTCAGCCCTGCTTCCGTCACGAGGTTCGGATGCGGCGAGACCGGGCGGTCGGGAAGCAAGGTTTCCGAGGCTGTCTCAGCGCTCTCTTCCTTGACGAAGGCGACGCTCATGATGTTGTCCCTTTCCGGCGCTCGGTGACCCCGAGGCTCGCGGAAAAGGCCATGGCACGAGGGCTCGCTGTCTTTCGGACCGTCCCGCTCAAACCTTCTCCTCCTCGCGCTCCTTCTCCGGCGTCGTCACCCTGGGTTTCGGCTTCACCGACGGAACCACAGACGGCCTCGCCTCCTTCTTCGGCGCGGGCGCTTTGATACCGAGCATGGACTTGATGCGATCGGAGACGAGCGGGCGGAAGCGGGTGGCACGGAAGGGCATGTCGACGGCGCCGTAACCTTCCGGGCCGTCGTCGTTGCCGCGGTAGAGTTCCATCAGCTTGATGCCGTAGAAGTCGCCGTCGACATAGTGGCGGTAGTGGCCGACCCAGCGCACCGTGTAGACTTGGCCCTTGCGGATGCCCTGGTCGATCGAGACGTTCTTGAAGCGGTCGTCGATGCAGACGACCTTCTGGCCGACGTTGAATGTAACCATGGCTTTCTCCGCACAGTTGGCCGTGTCGCGGTAAGGGGCCCCGATGCCGGCGTCAGGGCGCCTTGCGGCAGGTGATGCCGGTTGCGTCCTCGCCCTTGGTCAGGTCTCTCAGCGTGCCCTCGTCGCCCTTCGTCCACCATTCGAACTGGCCGCCGGCATAGCGGGCGCCGGAGCCCGACAACACGTTGCTGGCGATCACGAAGTTCTCGCCGAAGGTGAGGATGGCGAGCGCGACGGATTCGGCGTTCACATAGTCCGCCTTCAGCTTCAGGTCGCCGTCGCAATTGTAGGACACGGTCTGTCGGTCGACCGAGATCGTGTTCGGCACCTGCAGCACGATGTCGGTGGTGTTCTTCAGCTGGGCCAGCCGCATCGCATGCCCGCCGTCCTTGTCGGCCAGGTGCAGCAGGCCATTCTCCAGCCGCCAGGAGCGCACCGTGCCGAGCGCGTCGAAGAACTTCTGTTCCTGGTCCATGACGGCGGGCGCGCACATCTTGCGGGTCGCCGCCGCCGGGGCGAAGCTCACCGTGCCGTCGGCCTCGAACTTGAGGTTGCCGCGATAGGTATTGCAGCCGCCATTGCCGCCATAGGATCCGTCGGTGCGGATCTCCAGCGTGGTCTGCAGGTTATCGATGACGCCCTTGCCGTTGAGGTCTTCGACGACCCAGGTCGCGCTCAGGCCCTGCGGCAGCGCATCGGCGGCGAGAGCGGCCGCGGCGGAACCGAGGGATAGCAGCAGGGCTGCGAGCGCATTCAAAGATAACCGCACGGGCATCCTCCAAAAATGTCATAGGCGAACGGATCGCCAGCGGCGACGTTATGGCCGCTCCGATGAAAACGTCAAGCGTCGCGCGCAACAGCGCAACCGCCCGCGCGCGCATCAATGGCTTGTTGCGCGCGTCAATCGGCTGTAGAGCCTCATCAAGACAATAAAAAGATCGCGGAACAATCATGGCACCCAGCGAGGCAAACAGACGCCGCGTCACGATTCTTGGCTCCACCGGCTCGATCGGCACCAGCACCCTCGACGTGATCGGACAGCTCGGCGGCCGCGACACCTTCGAGGTGGCGGCCCTGACCGGCAACGGCAACATCGCACTTCTGGCCGAGCAGGCGAAGACGTTTGGCGCCAGCTTCGCCGTGACTGCCGATGAAGGCCGCTACGAGGACCTGAAGCAGGCGCTGGCCGGCACCGGCATCGCCGTCGGCGCCGGCCGCAGCGCGCTGATGGAGGCGGCAGACGCCCCCTCCGGCTGGGTGATGGCGGCGATCGTCGGAACCGCCGGCCTCGGCCCCACCCTGGCCGCGGCCAGGCGCGGCGCCGATATCGCGCTCGCCAACAAGGAATGCCTCGTCACCGCCGGCGATCTCTTCGTGCAGGCGGTGAGCGAAGGCGGCGGGCGGCTGATCCCGGTCGACAGCGAGCACAGCGCCATCTTCCAGGCGCTGGAGGACGACCAGCGCCACGCCGTTGAGCGGATCGTGCTGACGGCCTCCGGAGGGCCCTTCCGCACCTGGTCGCGCGAGCAGATGGCTGGCGTCACCGCCGCCGTCGCCCGGGCCCATCCCAACTGGTCGATGGGCCTGAAGGTGTCGATCGGCAGCGCCTCGATGTTCAACAAGGCGCTGGAGATGATCGAGGCCAAGCATCTCTTCGACGTCCGGCCCGACCAGATTGAGGTGATCGTCCACCCGCAGTCGATCGTCCATTCGATGGTCGGCTACCGGGACGGCTCGGTGCTGGCGCAGCTCGGCTGCCCGGACATGCGCACCGCGATCGGCTATGCGCTCACCTATCCCGACCGGCCGGAACTGAACGTCGAGCGGCTCGATTTCGCAAAGCTCGCGCGCCTCGATTTCGAGGCGCCGGACGAGGTTCGCTTCCCGGCGCTGCGGCTGGCCCGCACCGCGCTCGAGCGCGGCGGCGTGCAGAGTGCGGTGATGAACGCGGCCGAGGAAACAGCCTTCCACGCCTTCTGCGACGGCCGCATCGGCTTTCTCAACATGGCCGACATCGCAGAACAGGTGATGGACGACATGGCGGGCTTCGCCGCCGCCCGGACTATGGACGAGGTCTTTGCCGCTGACTCGGAAGCCCGCCGCCGTGCCGGAGAGATCGTCGCGCAAAAGGAAATGGCCGCGTAAGCCGCGGCCATCGCAAGGTCTCGGGTCGAAGAGAACGGGCTCAGGCCACCGCACGCGCCAGCGCGCAGCGCGACCACAGCGAATGCAGCGCACCGACCAGATGATCGATGTCGGCATCCGAATGCATCGGCGTCGGCGTGATGCGCAGGCGCTCGGTCTTCTTCGGCACGGTCGGATAGTTGATCGGCTGCACGTAGATGCCGAAATTGTCGAGCAGCAGGTCCGAGATCCACTTGCACTTGGCGGCATCGCCGACAATCACCGGCACGATATGGCTGGGGTTGGGCAGGTGCGGAATGCCGTTGCGGTCGAGCAGCGAGCGCAGCCGGCGGACGCGTTCCTGATGGGCGAAGCGTTCCTGCTGGCTTTCCTTCAGGTGCCGGATCGAGGCCAGCGCACCGGCAGCGAGCGTCGGCGGCAGCGCGGTCGTGAAGATGAAGCCCGAGGCAAACGAGCGGATGAAGTCGCAGAGCGCGGTGGAGGCGGCGATGTAGCCGCCCATGACGCCGAAGGCCTTGCCGAGCGTGCCTTCGATCACCGTCAGGCGGTGCATCAGCCCTTCGCGCTCGGCGATTCCGCCGCCGCGCGGGCCGTACATGCCGACCGCGTGCACCTCGTCGAGATAGGTCATGGCGCCGTATTTGTCGGCGAGGTCGCAGATTTCCCTGATCGGCGCGATGTCGCCATCCATCGAGTAGACCGATTCGAAGGCAATGATCTTCGGCGCCTTGGGATCGGCTGCGGCGAGTTTCGCTTCCAGGTCCTTCAGGTCGTTGTGCTTCCAGATCACCCGCTCGCACTTCGAATGGCGGATGCCTTCGATCATGGAGGCGTGGTTGCCGGCGTCGGAAAACATGACGATGCCGGGGATCTTGGAACAGAGGGTGCCGAGCGCGGCCCAGTTGGAGACATAGCCGGAGGTGAACAGCAGGGCTGCCTCCTTGCCGTGCAGGTCGGCGAGCTCGCGCTCGAGGAGAACGTGATAATGGTTCGTGCCCGAGATGTTGCGGGTGCCGCCAGCACCCGCGCCACACTGGTCGATCGCAAGCTTCATTGCCTCGGTGACCTTCGGATGCTGTCCCATGCCGAGGTAGTCGTTGGAGCACCAGACAGTGACTTCCTGCGTGCCCGAACCGGTGTAGCGCGTCGCCTTGGGAAACCCGCCGCTCTGCCGCTCCAGTTCTGCGAAGACGCGATAGCGGCCTTCCTGGTGCAGCCCGTCCAACTCGTTCTTGAAGAAAGCCTCAAAGTCCATCTGTGTCTCCAGACCGGTTCCCCGGCATGCCCGGGCGAGATAGCGCCCGCTTCACCTTCGAACTACACCCCGAAGGCCACTGCCGCAACGCAAAGGCACTGCGGCAAAACCGCACCTACCTTTGAAACATTCCAAGATAGGTTACAATGGCAGAAACCACTCTTGCTTGATGCATGTCAAGTATCACGCAAGGCGAGGACGGCCGGAGCCGTCCTCGATGTGTCGTCAGCCGCAGCCGGCAGGCCTCATGCCGCCGCAACCGCCCGCCGGGCCATAACGGCGACGAGGTTGGCCCGATACTCCGCGCTTCCATGGATATCCGACAGAAGGTCGGACGGATCGGTTGTCACGCCGGCAAGTGCCTGCGGTGAAAAATTGCCGGCAAGTGCGGCCTCCATGGCGGCATGACGGAACACGCCGTCCGCGCCCGCGCCGGTGACGCCGACCCGCACGCCGTCCGCTCCCCTGGTCACGAACACCCCCGTCATCGCATAGCGCGAAGCCGGGTTCGGGAACTTGCAGTATCCGGCCCTCTCCGGCGGCCTGAAGGTCACGGCGACGACGATCTCGTCGTCCGCCAGCGCCGTTTCGAACAGGCCGGTGAAGAAATCGTCCGCGGCGATCTCGCGCCTGTCTGTCACGATCGTCGCTCCCAGCGCCAGCATGGCCGAGGGATAGTCGGCGGCTGGGTCGTTGTTAGCGATGGAGCCGCCGATCGTGCCCATGTGGCGCACATGCGGATCGCCGATCAGCGAGGCGAGATGGGCGAGCGCCGGGCAGGCCGCCTTGATGTCGGAAGACTGCGCGACCTCGGCATGGGTCGTCGCCGCACCGATGCGCACGCTGCCGCCCGAGACCGTGATCCCCTTCATCTCGGCGACATGCCTGAGATCGACGAGATCGGTGGGGGCCGCCAGTCTCTGTTTCATCGTCGGGATCAGCGTCATCCCGCCCGAAACATACTTGCTTTCCTCCGAGGCCCCCTTGAGGCGAACGGCGTCTGCGACCGAGGACGCGCGATGGTAATTGGTTTCATACATCTCCGTTCTCCCCTCACTGCGCCGCATGCGCCGCCGCCCACACCTTCTGGGGCGTGGCCGGCATGGTCAGGTCGTTGTTGCCGATTGCATCCGTGATCGCGTTCATCAGTGCCGGCGGCGAGCCGATGGCGCCCGCCTCGCCGCAGCCCTTGATCCCGAGCGGATTGTTGGGGCACGGCGTATTCTGGTGCGAGACCTTGAACGACGGCAGGTCGTCGGCGCGCGGCATCGCATAGTCCATGTAGCTGGCGGTCAGGAGCTGGCCCGTCTGCGGATCGTAGTGCACGCCCTCGAGCAGCGCCTGGCCGATGCCCTGGGCGATGCCGCCATGGACCTGTCCCTCGACGATCATCGGATTGATGATGTTGCCGAAGTCGTCGGCCGCGACGAACTGGACGATCTCGGTCTTGCCGGTTTCCGGATCGATCTCGACCTCGCAGATGTAGCAGCCGGCCGGGAAGGTGAAGTTCGACGGATCGTAGAACGCCCCTTCCTTCAGCCCCGGCTCCATGCCGGCCGGAAGGTTGTGGGCGGTGTAGGCGGACAGCGCCACCTGGAACCAGGGCACCGTCTTGTCGGTGCCGGCGACCTTCGCCTCGCCGTTTTCGATGACGATGTCGCTCTCGTCGGCCTCCATCAGGTGGGCTGCGATCTTCTTCGCCTTGGCCTCGACCTTGTCGAGCGCCTTGACGATGGCCGACATGCCGACCGCACCCGAGCGCGAACCGTAGGTGCCCATGCCCATCTGCACCTTGTCGGTGTCGCCATGGACGATCGAGACGCTGTCGATCGGTACGCCGAAACGGTCGGCGACAAGCTGGGCGAAGGTGGTCTCATGGCCCTGGCCATGGCTGTGCGAGCCGGTCAGCACCTCGATCGTGCCGACGGCGTTCACCCGCACCTCCGCCGATTCCCACAGGCCCACGCCCGCGCCGAGCGATCCGACCGCAGCCGACGGCGCGATACCGCAGGCTTCGATGTAGCAGCTCATGCCGATGCCGCGCTTCATGCCGCGTCCCTCGGCTTGGGCCTTGCGCGCCCCGAAGCCCGCCCAGTCGGCCTCCTTCATCGCCGCCTCCAGCGAGGCCTCGTAGTCGCCGGCGTCGTAGTTCATGATCACCGGCGTCTGGTGGGGGAAGGAGCGGATGAAGTTCTTGCGCCGCAACTCCGCCGGCGAGACGCCGAGTTCGCGTGCCGCCGTCTCGATCGTGCGCTCGAGGAGATAGGTCGCCTCCGGCCGCCCGGCACCGCGATAGGCATCCACCGGCGCGGTATTCGTATAGACCGCCCGGACATTGGCGTGGATCGCCGGGATCGCGTACTGGCCGGAGAGCAGCGTCGCATAGAGATAGGTCGGCACGGCCGACGAGAACAGCGACATGTAGGCCCCGAAATTGGCGATGGTATCGACCTTCAGCGCCGTGATGCGGTTGTCGCCGTCGAACGCCATCTTCACCGTCGACAGGTGGTCGCGACCGTGCGCGTCGGTCAGGAAGGCCTCGGTGCGGTCGGACGTCCACTTCACCGGCACGCCGGTGCGCCTGGACGCCCACAGACAGACGATCTCCTCCGGATAGATGAAGATCTTGGAGCCGAAACCGCCGCCGACGTCCGGCGCGATCACGCGTAGCTTGTTCTCCGGCGCGACATTGTAGAACGCGCTCATCACCAGACGGGCCACATGCGGGTTCTGGCTGGTCGTGTAGCAGGTATAGTGATCCTCGCCGACGTCGTAGATCCCGAGCGCGGCGCGAGGCTCCATCGGGTTCGGCGCCAGCCGGTTGTTGACGATCGTCATCTCGGTGACGTGGGCGGCCGCTGCGATCGCCGCATCGGTCTCGGCCTCGGCGGTTCCGATCGCCCAGTCGTAGATGAGATTGCCGCCGGCCTCGGGATGGAGCTGCGGCTGGCCGCCCCGCAGCGCCGTCGCCGCATCGGTCACGGCCGGAAGTTCCTCGTAGTCGACCACCACGGCCTCGGCCGCGTCGCGTGCCTCGCCGACACTGTCGGCGACGACGACCGCCACGGCATCGCCGACATAGCGCACCGTCTCGTGCGCCAGCGGCCGCCAGGCGCCCATCTTCATCGGGCTGCCGTCCTTGGAATGGATCATCCAGCCGCAGATCAGGTTGCCGATGCCGTCGTCGAGCATCTGCTGGCCGTTCAGCACGCCGATGACGCCCGGCATCCCCTCTGCGGCCGAACTGTCGATGCCCCTGATCTTTGCGTGCGCGTGCGGAGAGCGCACGAACGCCGCATATTTCATGCCCGGCACGACCATGTCGTCCGTATACCGGCCCTTGCCGGTCAGAAACCGCTTGTCTTCCTTGCGCGCCACGCGTGCGCCAATGCCTTCAACGCCCATCAGTCATCTCCTCCCGAGAGAACAGCGAGTAGCGAATAGCCAATGGCGAATAGGATCGAGCAGTTTGCAGGTTGCGCCAGGAAGCGCATCTCCAACCATTCGCTACTCACTATTCGCTATTCGCCCAGAAATCATCATTCCGCGGCCTGCCGCCCCGCGCTCATGTCCGAAGCGGCGGCGAGAATGGCCTTGACGATGTTGTGGTAGCCCGTGCAGCGACAGATGTTGCCCTCGAGGTTTTCCCGGACCGTCTTCTCGTCGAGAGTGCCGCCATAGCGGTTGATCATGTCGACGGCGGCCATCACCATGCCGGGCGTGCAGAAACCGCACTGCAGGCCGTGATTGGCCTTGAAGGCCGCCTGAACCGGATGCAGCTCGCCGCCCTGGGCAAGGCCCTCGATCGTGGTGACGGAGGATCCGGCGGCCTGGACCGCCAGGGTGGAACAGCTCTTGATCGACTTTCCGTCCATGTGCACGACGCAGGCGCCGCATTGGGACGTGTCGCAGCCGACATGCGTGCCGGTCAGGCCGAGCCTGTCGCGAATGAAATGGACGAGCAGCGTGCGATCCTCGACATCACCGCTCACCTGACGGCCGTTGACCGTCATCGTAACCTTCGTCATGCGCTTCCTCCCTCGTGACGATGCACGCGCGAGGTACTCGGGATCCGAAAGCGGCTTTTGCGGCGAATTCGCTTACCCGAAACACCTGCGGATTTCCTCCTGCTGCGCGCCGAACCTCCGAACGGCCCTGACATGCGACGACCCTCGACGTCACAGCCAGGCAGCGAACGCATCATTCGACGTTTTCAATTTGCGATCAACCGCTTCTTTTCCCCTTCGGCGAAATCTGTCGCAAAATTGAATCACGACGGCAGACCGGCGCGCTTTATTCACGAGCCAAAAAAATACTTTAAACCCATAGACTTCCCCATTTTCCGCCTTATTGTTCGCAAATGTGACATTGCTTGCGGAACAAGCCGGCGCGGCTGGTTTCAAGTGACGTGCGACAGCGGCGGCCTGCGTGCCCCGCTCAACCCTGGAGAGATTTTGATGAAGAAAGCCATTGCGCTCGTGCTGGCCGGCCTGTCGGTCGCCAGCTGCACGCAGACGGAGAAAGGCGCCGGCATCGGCGCGGCGACCGGTGCGATCATCGGCGGCGCGGTCACCGGCAACGTCCGCGGCGCGGCCGTCGGTGCAGCCATCGGCGGCGTCGGCGGCGCCCTGATCGGCCACGTCGCCGATCAGCCGGGCCAGTGCTACTACCGCGATCGCTACGGCCGCCGCTACATCGACGATTGCTGATCCGAAACGGAACACGGCATCGCACCTTGAACAAGACCCCGGCTTCGTCCGGGGTCTTTTGCATGGATGCAACGGTCGCGACGGAAATCCGCAAGACGCTTCAATTTTTTCCGCTCCCGGGCTAGAACGGCCGTTAATCTTAGGGAAATGCTAACGGGCTAGAGTCAATTCGAGCCTGGGTGGCCTGTCAGACCGTCGTTCGGACTGCACGTGCCGCACAATCCGGGGAGTGACCGCGTCAGGCGGACGACCCCCGGAAAGGGAAGAGGCAGCAACAGCGGATGCGGCAGCGTATCGACCGGCCGAAATTGGGTATTGCGTTCTTGCGGGCTGGGACAAGTCTTGCGCTTGCCTCGACGCTTGCGATTCTGCCGCTCGCCGCCGAGCCCGCCTTCGCCTTCAAGATCTTCGGCATGCGCTTCTTCGAGAGCGACGAGGAAGAGCCCGAAGTCATCGACCCGGTCAACTATACGCTGACCTTCGACGCCGGCACCGACGATGACGAGTTGAAGGGCGTGATCGAGGCGGCAGCACTGCTCAAGCAGAACGAAGGCGAGCCCGTCTCCGGCGACCTCGGCCTCCTGATCAAGGCGCGCGACGATCGCGACCGCATTCTCGCAGCACTCTATGAGAAGGCGCGCTACGGCGGCGTGGTGGATGTCCGCATCGCCGGGACGCCGATCGATTCCCTTCCGCCCGACCCCTCCTTCCCGTCCGGCGCCGTGCCCGTCAGCGTCACCGTGCACCCCGGCCCCGCCTTCACCTTCGACACCGTGACGCTGAAGGGCGACGCCGCCGGCCGTACCCCGGCCGACTATGGCCTCGTTCGCGGCGCACGGGCCGATTCGACGATCATCATCGCCGCCGGCGAGCGGGTGGTGGCGAACCTGAAGGCCGAGAGCCGTCCCCTGGCAAAGCTGACGGACCGGCAGGCGATCGCCGACCACAAGACGAACACGGTCGACGTCATCATTGCGGCCGAAGGCGGACCGGTCGCCGATGTCGGCGAGGTCGGCGTCACCGGGACGAAGGACGTGGATGCCGGCTTCGTCAAATACTATTCGCGGATCAATGCCGGCCAGCCCTACTCGCCCGAGCGTCTCTCCAAGGCGGCCGACCGGCTGCGACAGCTCGGCGTCTTCTCCAGCGTGACGATCAAGCAGGCCGACAAGCTGGCCCCCGACGGATCGTTGCCGATGACGATCGAGGTCTCCGAAGGCAAGATGCGCTATTTCGGCGCGGGCGCCCAGTTCTCCACGCTCGACGGTTTCGGCCTCCAGGGCTACTGGGGCCACCGAAACCTTTTCGGCAGGGCCGAATCGCTACGGATCGAGGGCTCGGTCAACGGCATCGGCGAAGGCAACGGCGTCGACGACATCGGCTATACGCTCGGCCTGCTGTTCGCCAAGCCCGGCGCCTTCGGCCCCGCCTCCACCTTCACGGCCAGCATCAAGGCGGCGATCGACGACACCGACGCCTATTATGCCACCACCGGGACGCTCGCCGTCGGGGCGACGTTCGAGCTGAGCGACTACGACACCGTGTCGGGCAGCGCCGAGGTCGCGGCCATGCAGGTGGACGACCCCTTCGGCGACAACTTCTACCTGACGACCGCCATTCCGCTCGAATATGTCCGCGACACGCGCGACAACAAGCTCAATCCGACGACCGGCTACCGGGCAATGATCAATGCCAAGCCGACCTACGAGTTCGAGCGCAGCACCTTCTTCTCGAGCTTCGAGACGTCCGGCTCGGTCTACCAGGCGCTGGGGGCGGACGATCGCGTGGTCCTCGCCGGCAGGCTTGGCGCAGGCACGATCATCGGCGCGCCGAAGCTGTCCGATATCCCGGCGCCGCGCCGCTTCTATCTCGGCGGCGGCGGCACGGTGCGCGGCTACGGTTACCAGGACATCTCCCCGCGCAACGACGACGACGAGTTGCTCGGCGGCCGCTCCTATGTCGTCGCCTCGGCCGAGGTCCGCGTCAACGTGACGGAGACGATCGGCATCGTCCCCTTCATCGACGTGGGTACGGTCTCGCGCGACGAACTGCCGGATTTCAGCGACATCCGCGCCGGCGCCGGCGTCGGACTGCGCTACGGCACGCCCTTCGGGCCGATCCGCCTGGACGTCGCCGTGCCGCTGAACCCCTACGAGGGCGGCGATTCGTTCGGCATCTATGCCGGCATCGGCCAGGCCTTCTGAGCAGCCGGGCCCCGGCGCGCATGGGAGCGCGACGGATTCCCCTGGCCACCGTTTTGCTTTAGGACGTGAATCATGAGCCGGTTCGTCAATATCCTGCTGCAGGGGCTTCGCTATCTGGGCTACGTCGTCGCCCTGTTCCTCGTCGTGATCCTCGCAGCGATCGGTTTCGTCGGCTTCACCGATCCGGGCGCCCGGCTCGTGGCCTCCTTCGTCGAGGATGCGACGGCGCAGTCGGACACCCGCGTTTCGATCTCCGATCCGTCCGGCCTCCTCACCGGCAGCCTGCGCGCCGGCACGATCACGCTCAGCGACCGCGAGGGCGTCTATGCGCAGATCCGCAACCTCGCCGTCGACTGGTCGCCGCTCGACCTCTTCGCCCTGCAGTTCAACGCCGACCGCGTCGCAGCCGAGGCAGTCACCGTCCAGCGACGCCCGGTTCCGGGCGCCGGCGAGCAACCCGCCTCCGAGAGCTCCTTCTCGCTGCCGGTCACGGTCTGGGTCGAGAAGCTCGACATTCCGGATATCCTGCTTGCCGAAGCGGTCGCCGGGCAGGAGCAGCGGCTGCGCCTTGCCGGCAGCGGCGGCTTCGACCGACAGGGCGTGGCGCTGAACCTGGCGGTGACCGAGAAGGACAGGCGCGGCGCCTCCGCGGTGGCCGACCTCGTGTTCAACCCGACCGCGAACGAACTGCGGCTGAAGGCCGACGTCGCCGAGCCGCCGGGCGGCATGCTCGCCCGCGCGCTCGGCATTCCCGGCGAGCCCGCCGTCGCCTTGAACCTCACCGGCGACGGGCCGCTGTCGCAATGGGCCGGCCGGCTGACCGGCGCCCTCGACGGCAACGAGGTGCTGGCCCTGGACGCCCGCCACGATCTGTCGACCCAGGGATTGCACACCGTCGCGCTGAAAGGCGGCGGCATGTTCGAGGACCTGCTGCCGCAGCATCTGCGCCCGCTCTTTTCCGGCACCACGGCCATCGACGTGACGGCAGCCACCAACGGCTCCAGCCTGCTCCGGATCGAGCGCGGGCAGGTCTCGACCGGCGCGATGACGATGACGGCGTCCGGCGCCTTGCAGACGACCGGCGAGAACGACCTGTCGATCCTCCTGGAAGCAGCGGACGGTAGGCCGCCGATCCCGATCCGGTGGCCGCTGGCATCGGGCGAACTCGCGCTCGACCTGCACGGCCTGCAACTCGCAGCCTCCGGCCCGGCCGAGGGAACGCGCGTCAACGTCAATATCAACGCCGCCGCCATCGATATGCCGCAGGGGCAGCTCGAAAACGTGCTGATGACGGCAAGCAGCGCCGATTTCAATGTCTCGACGCGGACCGGGCACGCCACCGTGACGCTCACCGCCGAGCGCTCGGAGATGCGCGATCCCAATCTCGACCGTCTCGTCGGCACGCCGATGAAGGTCACCGCGGCGCTGGCGGTGGCCCCCGACCAGTTGACCTTCGAGCCGGCGACCATCGAAAGCACCAGCATCGGCGGCGAGATCACCGGCAGCTACGGGTTTACCGCAGGCGCCGGCAATGCCGCCTTCAAGCTGTTCGCGCTGCCCTCGGTTCTGCCCGAGGCGATGGCGGCGAAGCTGGAGGGCACCATCGGGCTTGACGGCCAGGCCGCGATCGGTCCCGGCGGCGCGGTGTCGCTGTCGCAGCTCCGGCTGCGCTCGAACATCGCTGAAGCCTCGGGCAATATCGACCTGTCGGACGGCGAAGTGCAGGCGAAGCTTGCGGGGCGCCTGATCGATGCCGGCGCCTTCATCGCCGGCGGCAGCGGCGAGATCGCCTTCGACGCGACCGCCACAGGCCCGCTCGACGCGGCCAATATCCAAGCAAAGGTCACCGCGCCGCAGCTCGCCCTTTCCGGACGCACGCTCGACAATCTTTCGGTCGACCTGACCGGCCGCGCCTCCGCTGCCGCCCCTGCCGGCGACTTCACGCTTGCCGCCTCGATGAACGGCCAGCCGATCGAGCTGCGCTCCAGCGTCACCTCCTCGGGCGGCGCAATCGCGGTGCCGACGATCGAGGCGACCGTGGGCGACAACAGGCTGCAGGGTGCGCTGACGCTCGGCGAGAATTTCATGCCGGACGGCACGATCCGCTTCGAGTTCCCCGAGCTCGCCACGCTTGCGGCCCTTGCCGGCCAGAGCGCCACCGGCGACCTCGCCGGCACACTGACCTTCACCAACACCGACGGCAAGGGCTCGCTTGTCGTCGCAGCCCAGGGCAGCGAGATCCGCCGCGACACCGCGGCCATTCTCGGCCCTGCGCTGGAAGCAACGATCGAGGACCTCTCGGCCATCGCCGTCACCGGCACGCTGCGCGCCAATGTCGCCCGTGTCGGCGAGAACGACCTGGAGACGCCGGTCGTCAATTTCAGCCATTCCGGCAGCCTCACCGGCTTCGACGTTTCCGGTCGCTACGAGAACGCGCCGCTTGTCGTGGAAGGCAGCGTCGCCCGGCACGATGCCACCACCGTGGTCGCGCTCAAGGCGCTGGACGCCGTCGTTGCCGGCTTCCCGCTGCGACTGCAGGAGGCGGCCTCGATCTCCATCCTCGACGGCAACATCGCCTTCGAAAACCTCTCGATCGGCGCCGGCGAGGGCGTGATCACGATTTCCGGCGCCGCCAATCCGGCCGGCCACAGCAGCCTCGCCCTGACGCTTGCGACGACGAACGGCCCGGCAGAATACCGCATTCCGCTGAAGGATGGCGGCGCGGCCACGGCCCGCATCCAGGCAGCGCAACTGACGCTCTCCGGCGAACTGAGCGCTGCCGCACTGGCGCTGACGACAACCGTCGCCTCCCTCGAGACGCCGCAGGGATCGGTGACGAATGCCGACATCACCGTCAACAGCGCGGCCTTCGATCTCATCGGCCGCCGCGGCAACCTCAAGGCGGGAATTTCGGCCGCCGCCATGGATCTTGGAAATGCCGACGTCAACCGCCTGCTGCAGGCGCCGCTGAACGTCGCGGCGGACCTTGCCGTCACGCCGGAGCGCGTCAGCTTCAGCAATGTCACGCTCGCCGGCACCGGCCTCGACGCGCGCGCCGACGGGCATTTCGTCACCGCGGACGCATCCGCCGCAGTGAAAGTGGAAGCCACGGTGGCACCGGGCACGCTTCCCTCCGCCGCGGCTGGCCGCTTCGACACGCCCCTCCGCCTGACCGCCGACGTCGTCCGTGGCGGCGATGGCGTCCTTAACGTCCAGTCCTTCGACGTGGCGTCGGGAACCATCAACGCGGAGGGCACCGCCCGCCTTTCCGGCGAGACCCTCGAGGCCAACCTTTCCGGCACGCTGCCGGACCTCGGAAAGCTTCTCGCCGATGCCCGCGGGCGGGCGACCTTCACCGCCTCCGCCACCGGTCCCGTCAGCGCGCTCGGCGTCAAGGCCGAGCTCCAGTCCAGCGGTGCCGAGCTCGCCGGCCGCACACTCAGCGATCTCGTCGTCACCGTCGACGGTACCGCCGATCGCAATTCGCCCACCGGAAACCTGACGGCGACAGGCGCTATCGGCGGACAGGCGATCAACGTCAAGACCAATGTCGCCTCGCAGGACGGCCGGATCTCGATCCCCTCCATCGACGCCCGCATCGGCGAGAACGTGCTGACCGGCGCACTGACGCTGGACGACGGCTTTCTTCCCGACGGCAACGTCGAGTTCGATCTTCCCGATATCGGCCTGCTCGCGGCCATGGCGGGCCAGCAGGCAGAAGGCGACCTGAAGGGCTCGGCGACCATCGACACGGAGAACGGCAGGACCGCGATCAGCCTGCAGGCCATAGGGTCCGGCATCACCCGCGACCAGTTGCGGATCGTCCGGCCGAACATCGATCTGCGGACCGCCGACCTGCGGTCGCTTGCGATCACCGGCAGCGTCCGGGCGGATGCCTTCGCCTCCGGCGCCAACCGCATCGACGCGCTGGCGCTGAACTTCAACCAGCAGGGACCACGGACGCTCTTCGACCTCGGCGCCCGCTTCGACGGTGCGCCGCTCGCCGTCAAGGGCTCGGTGGAGCAGCAGCAGGGCGGCATGGCGATCGCGCTCGATACGCTGCAGGGCACCCCGCGCGGCATCGCGCTCCACCTGTCCCGCCCGGCCCGGCTGACGCTGCGCGACGGCGCGGTCACTATGAACGACTTCACCATCCAGACCGGAAGCGGCAACATCGCCGTCAGCGGCACGGCAGGAGAAAACCTCGGCCTCGCCGTCCGCATCAAGGCGGTGCCGGCGAGCCTTGCCAACGTCTTCTCCGCGGGCCTCGGCGCCGAGGGCGCGATCGGCGGCACCGTCAACGTCCGGGGCACGGCCGCAGCACCGCAAGTGGCCTACGACCTCACCTGGAACAACGCCGCCACGAGCCACACCCGCGCCGCCGGCGTCGGCGCCCTGACGATCGCAGCCGACGGCCAGTTCGCCAACAACACGGTGCGCGTGCAGACGCGCCTTTCCGGCCCAAGCGGCCTCGCCTTCCGCGGCGGTGGCACCGCTGGCGTCGCCGGCAACATGCAGCTCGACCTGAGCTTCAACGGCACGCTTCCCTTTGCCCTTTTGCAAAGCCAACTGGCACAGCAGGGCTTCACGCTCACCGGAAATGCCAATGTCGACCTCAAGGTGACCGGCGCGGCCAGAAGCCCCGTCATCACCGGCACAGTCGCCACCTCCGGCAGCCGCCTCGTCGACGTCCGCCGCAACGTGTCCGTCGAGAACCTGACAGCACGCGTCGCGCTGGACGGCCGCCAGGCCGTCATCCAGCAGTTCAGTGGCAATGTGGCGACGGGCGGCCGGATCACCGCGACGGGATCGATCGGCACCGTCCCCGGCTCGAACTTCCCTGCCGACATCACGATCCGCCTCGACGACGTCACCTATGTCGATGGCCGGCTGGTCACGGCGAACCTCAACGGCAACGTCACGATCCGGGGCCCGCTCCTGGCAGGCCCCGTCATCGGCGGCCGGATCGACATCAGCAGCGCCAACATCACCATTCCGCAGAAGCTGCCGGCCTCGCTCGCCGAGATCGACATCGAGCACCGCAACGCGCCGGCCGACGTCAAAGCCATGGCGGCGGCGTTGCGCGCCGACCAGGGTGGCGGTGGCGACGGCACCAACGTCCGCGGCATCGGCCTCGACCTTGCGATCAATGCACCAAACCGCATCTTCGTGCGCGGCCGCGGCATCAATGCGGAACTCGGCGGCAGCCTGACGCTGCGTGGCACCTCGCTTGCACCAGCCGTCTCCGGCGGCTTCGACCTCCGGCGCGGGCGGATCGAGATCCTCGCCAAACGGATCGATTTCACCAGCGGCCATATCGGCTTCACCGGCGGGCTCATTCCGACCATCAATTTCGTCGCCACCTCGAGCGCCAATTCGACGACGATCAACATCAACATCGTCGGGCCGGCCAACAATCCCGCCGTGACGTTCACCTCCTCGCCGGCCCTGCCGCAGGACGAGATCCTGGCGCGGCTGATCTTCGGCCGCTCGATGAATAACCTGTCCGCCTTCCAGATCGCCCAGCTCGCCGCCGCCGTCGCCGATCTCGCCGGCGGCGGCGGTGGATCGCTCCTCAACAGCCTGCGCAGCAAGCTCGGGATCGACGACCTCGACATCACTACCGATTCGCAGGGGCGCGCGCAGGTCTCGGCCGGCAAGTACCTCAACGACCGGACCTATCTGGAGCTGAAGCAGGACCCCGAGAGCGGCGGCGGCAAGGCGGCGATCAATCTCGACATCGGCCGGGGCGTGAAATTGCGCGGCGAGGCCGGCAGCAACGGCGCCGGCGCCGCAGGCATCTTCTACGAGAAGGAATACTGAGCCGGGCGGCGGAGAAGGTCGGATACCGGCCGCGCGAGCCGGTCAGGTCAGCCCGCTCTTCGTCGTCTTCAGCAGGATGTTCGTTTCCGTCGAGTTGATCCCGTCGATCAGCCGGATCTTGTGCAGGGTCTCGTCGAAGGTGCCGAGGTCCCGGTCTTCCAGCTCGGCGATGAGATCCCACCGTCCGTTGGTGGAGTGCAGCGCGCGCACCTGCGGCAGCCCGCGTAGTTGCGCCGCCACCCGATCGGCCATCTTTCCCAGCACCTCGATGAGCACGATGGCGCGCACGCCGCTGCCGCTGAGTTCGGTGCCGGTGCGAATGGTGAAGGCGGCGATCGTTCCCGACTTCACCAACCGGTCGATGCGGGCGGACACCGTCGCCCGCGACGCGCCCGTCAGGGCCGCGAGCGAGGAGACAGGCGTGCGCGCGTTATGACGAAGCGCGCTGATGAGGCTGTGGTCGAGATCGTCCAGCGTTATCATCTTGCCTAACTCACCTTCTCAAAATACTCATATTGCCCTTCTATCTGTCAGTTTTTCATCTATTTGCCAACGCGCTGAAAGACAATAATCGCGCAGGATCCGGCATACCGGAATGCAAGCAAACACGCTCTGCGGGGAAGACTGATGGCGACAGCAAAAAAGACCATCGCGCTGATCGGCGCGCCGATCGAGGAAGGCTCGGGGCGCCGCGGCGCCGCCATGGGCCCGGCGGCGCTGCGGATCGCCGGCATCGACACGACGCTCGCCGAACTCGGCTACACGGTGGTCGACGAGGGCGACCTGCGACCGCTGCCGGCCCGCGACCTTGCCAACCACTCCCGCGCGAACAACCTCCAGATGGTCGCAGCCTTCGCCCGCGCGCTCGACGCTTCCGTCCACGAGGCCGCGCGCGCCGGCCGGGTGCCGATCATTCTCGGCGGCGACCATGCGCTGTCCATGGGCAGCGTCTCCGGCATGGCCCGCCACGCCGCCGAGATCGGCAAGCCGCTGTTCGTCCTCTGGCTGGACGCGCATGCGGATTTCAACTCGCCGGAGACTTCGCCCTCCGGCAACATGCACGGCATGCCGGTCGCCTTCTTCTGTGGGCAAGCCGAGTTCGCGCCGATCCTGCCGGCAGACCGGCCGATGGTCGATCCGAAGAACGTCTTCCAGGTCGGCATCCGCTCGGTCGACGAGCGCGAGCGCGTCGAGATCGCCGAGCACGGCGTCAACGTCTACGACATGCGCGCCGTCGACGAGACCGGCATGGCGCGCATCATGCACGAGATCATCGACACGGTGCGCCATGCCGATGGCCTGCTGCACGTCAGTTTCGACGTGGATTTCCTCGATCCCGAGATCGCACCGGGCGTCGGCACGACGGTCCCCGGCGGCGGGACGTTCCGCGAGGCGCACCTGATCATGGAAATGCTCTGCGATAGCGGCCTCGTCGCCTCGCTCGACCTCGTGGAACTGAACCCGTTCCTCGACGATCGCGGCAAGAGCGCGCGCATCCTCGTCGAACTGACCGCCAGCCTGTTCGGCCGCCGCATCCTGGACCGCCCGACCCGCAGCGCCTGATCGCCGATACCTGATACCTGGCGCCCGCAAGCTGCGCCCGACCTCCGGAGAAGACCATGACCTCGACCACCGCACGCCTGATCGAGACCGAACACCGTCTCGGCGCCCATAACTACAAGCCGCTCGACGTCGTGCTCTCCCGCGGCGAAGGCGTCCATGTCTGGGACGTGGACGGCAACCGCTATCTCGACTGTCTCTCCGCCTATTCCGCCGTCAACCAGGGCCATTGCCATCCGAAGATCCTTGCCGCCATGGTCGAGCAGGCACAGAAGCTGACGCTGACCTCACGCGCCTTCCGCAACGACCAGCTGGCGCACTTCTACGAAGAGATCGCCGCCCTGACCGGCTCGCACAAGGTGCTGCCGATGAACTCCGGCGCCGAGGCCGTCGAGACGGCCATCAAGGCCGTGCGCAAATGGGGCTACGAGGTCAAGGGCGTCGCGCGCGACAAGGCCGAGATCATCGTGTGCAACGATAACTTCCACGGCCGCACCATGGGCATCGTCGGTTTTTCGACCGACCCGGACGCCCGTGAGGGCTTCGGGCCGTTCGCCCCGGGCTTCCGGCACGTGCCCTTCGGCGACATCGACGCCTTCCGTGCGGCCATCAACGAAAACACCGTGGCCTTCCTGATCGAGCCGATCCAGGGCGAGGCCGGCGTCCTCATTCCGCCGGCCGGCTATTTCGCCGCCGTTCGCGAGCTCTGCACGAGCCATGGCATCACGCTCATCCTCGACGAGATCCAGACCGGCCTCGGCCGCACGGGCAGGCTTCTGGCGGAAGGGCACGAGGGCATCGAGGCGGACGTCACGCTGGTCGGCAAGGCGCTGTCCGGCGGCTTCTACCCGGTCTCGGCCGTGCTCTCCAACACCGAGGTTCTCGGCGTGCTGAAGCCCGGCCAGCACGGCTCGACCTTCGGCGGCAATCCACTGGCCTGTGCGATCGCCCGTGCAGCCCTGCGCGTACTGACCGAGGAGGACATGATCGGCAATTCCGCCCGCATGGGCGAGCGCTTCCAGAAGGGGCTCAGCGAGATCCGCTCCAACATCGTCCGCGAAGTCCGCGGGCGCGGCCTGATGCTGGCAGTCGAGCTCGATCCGGCCGCCGGTGGTGCGCGCAAGTATTGCGAGGCGCTCAAGGCGCGCGGCATCCTCGCCAAGGACACCCATGGCGACACGATCCGCATCGCCCCGCCGCTCGTGATCACCGCCGATCAGGTGGACTGGGCGCTCGAGCAGTTCGAGACCGTGCTGCGCGACTGAGGAACGTCGGCCCCATCTGCGACGGGTTGAACAATCCTTAACCTCGCCCCGGCTATCCTCGCCTCCGGCTATTTGGACCGCGACGAAAACTGGGGCGACAACAGATGACGACTTTTAAGACCGCCGGCTTTGACGGCGAAACGCTGGAGATCATTGCCTTCCGGCTGCACGAGCAGGAATTCTGCGTAAAGACGACGACGATCCGCGAAATCCGCGGCTGGGCGCCGTCCACGCCGATCCCGCATTCGCCGGCCGACGTGATCGGCGTGATGAACCTGCGCGGAACGGTGATCCCGATCATAGATCTCGCCCACAAGCTCGGCATGCGCTCGACCGAGGCCAACGAGCGAAGCGCCATCGTGGTCGCCGAGGTCCACAACATGGTCGTCGGCCTCGTCGTCGACCGTGTCTCCGATATCCTGACCATCCGCGGAGACCAGATCCAGCCGGTTCCGGAAGTCACGACCTCGTTCGACAAGGTCTATGCGGAAGGCATCATCGCCCACGAGAACGGCATGATCTGCTTCCTCAACCTCTCGCGCATGTTCAAGGAACGCGAGATCGAGGACATTGCGGCCTGACCGCACCGCACCGCGAAATTTGAAGATCATTGGCGGCCGGTCGAAAGACCGGCCGTCGTCGTTTTCGCCATGCGGGATGTCCGCCCGAAGGCTTTAGGCCCGGGCGCGGGCCGTCACGCGGTGCACGTGCGCCTGCCATGCCGAGGCGGTTTCCGCGGCGACCGCCTCGACGAAGTGATCGAGCGCCGGGTTGAACAGGTCGGGCCGCTCCCAGAACGGCGCGTGGCCGGCGCCGATGACGATCGTCGGCTCGTCGCCGTACTGGTGCGGAATATGGATTCCCGAAAGATAGCCGAGGCGCACGAAGGGATCGTCGGCTCCGTTCAGGAGGGCGATGGGGACGGTGGCCCCCTCGACCGCCCTGCGCTGGTCGGCGCCGTCGCCGCGCGCGAGGCTCTGGCCGAAATTCGACCGCACCAGACCGTCCGTGCGCAGCACGAGATCCTGGAAAGGCGCGGGCTCCTGCGCGCCGAAGCAGAGGGATGAAAACCGGGCCGCGTCGCGCGCCGTGAAGCTGTGCTTCGTCGTCAACAGCAGATCGAACGACGGATGGAATGCACGCAACATGCCGATGATGCCACGCGAGATCGGCGGCGCGCCGCTCAGCATGAGCCCGCGAATGCGGGTACTGCGGCTCATCCATTCGATCGCCGCGTGACCGCCCAGCGACCAGCCGTAGACGGCGAGCCGCTTCAGGTCGAGCCGTTCGGCGAACTCTTCCAGGCAATCGGCAAAGCCCGATACCGTATAGGTGACGTTCGGCTGCGGCGCGTTGTCCGATTCGCCATGTCCCGGCAGATCGAGCGCGATCAGGCGCCAGTGCCTTGCCAGTTCGCTGTCGAACTGGCGTTCGAACACGCGCCGCGAGAAGCTGGAACCGTGGATCAGCAGGACGGGAAAGCCGGATCCGCCCGTATCGCTATAGCGTACGGCGCCGTGACGGGTCGCGATCGTCTGGCTGTCGAACATCGTCTTCCGTTTCCGCAGGGCATTGATCCGCATCGCAGCAATCGCCTTCGGCAGACTACGCCCCGATGGTTAACAAGCCTTGAAGATCGGCAGGCGACCGGCTCGCAATCGCAAGGTGCGGAAACGTTCCAGGCCGCATTGCGGGATTTCGCGGCTCTCGCTATGGTTTGGCTCCGTACCAGAGCACCTCCGTCCGGCGAGCCGGCAGCGTGCATGGGGTGAGTTGGGCTTGCGTCTGTTCCGACACCGTGCAGCGGTCTCGGGGACCTGCATTTTGGGGAGCCGGCGCAAAGCCGGCAGGGGAATGGAAACAGCACTGGATATTGCCGTCACCTGCATGAGCGTCGTCGTCGTCGCCTTCTACAGCTGGTCGCTGCGCGCGCATTTCTCGTCACCGCAGGTGCCCTCCGGCTTCAAGGTCATTTCCGCCGTCGTCGCCGTAACGACGCTCTATTTCCTCTATCTGGTCTGGAGCGTCACGCAGCCCGTGGGCGCACAGATCGTCGGCCTCGGCCTGGAAATCGTCGCGGCCGTCATGTTCTGGTGGGCGATCGCCGCATCGCGCCGGGCGCGGCTGCGCTTCGCCTTCGACCCCGACAATCCCGACAGCCTCGTCACCACGGGCCCCTATCGCTATGTGCGCCACCCGTTCTACACGTCCTACATCGTCTTCTGGGCAGGCTGGGCGATCGCCACCTGGACGGCGTGGTCAGCCGTACCCGTGATCGCCTTCATCGTGATCTACGTGGTCGCGGCCAAGGGGGAGGAAAAGAAGTTCGCCTCCACGCCGCTCGCGGCGGAGTATGACGCCTATCGCCGCCGCACCGGCTTCCTCGTTCCGAAGCTCGTCTCCGCCTGAGACTGGGACAGGAGCCGCCGCTACGCGCCCTGCGGCTGCGTTGCCGGGTCTTCGGCCGGCGGGCGCCTGACCAGGGGAGCGGCCTCCAGCACCAGCGGATCGAGCCCGGCGCCGCCATGATTGTCGACGATGTCGAAGAACTGCCGGCGCATGCGCGGTTCCCAGAACTTGTTGATGTGGGTCGCAACCCCCATCGGCCCCTCCTCCCGTGGCTGCGAATGAAAGAAGGTGGCGATCTGGTTGGCCATCCGGACCAGCTTTGCATCGTGCGACATCAATATCTTTCCTACCCGTTTCCGGCGCGGCGCACGGCGTCGTCCGACACCGGCAGGACGTGCCCCGCGCCCGTGAAAATCTCGAACTCGTCGCCGCGCACCAGTGCGATCAGCGTCATGCCGGCCTCCTCCGCCGTGCGGATGGCAAGCGCGGTCGGTGCCGAAATGGCGATGATGAAGGGGCTGCCGGTAACCGCCGTCTTCTGCACCATCTCGACGGAGACACGGCTCGTGACCACTACCACACCCGCCTCGCCGCGATACCCTGCCCTTGCGGCAGCGCCCACGAGCTTGTCCAGCGCATTGTGTCGGCCCACGTCCTCGCGCACGGCGATCATCCCCTTGCCGGGGACGAAGAAGCCCGCGCCGTGCACGGCCCGCGTCTCGATGTGCAGCGGCTGCAGGCCGTTCAGCAGCCGCACCGCCTCGACAACCTGGTCCTCGGTCAGCACCAGACCCGATCCGCCGACCGATGGCGTGATGCGCACGGCCTGCTCGATCGATTCGATCCCGCACAGCCCGCATCCGACCGGCCCCGCCATGTGGCGGCGGCGCGACGTCAGCGCCTCGCTCTGCGCGTCCGCGAGACGGATCTGCAGGTCGATGCCCTTGTCTTCCTCCACGACCTCGATCGCCTCGATCTCGCTGGCATCGCGGACGATTCCCTCGGTCAGGCTGAACCCGACGGCGAAATCCTGAAGGTCCGCAGGCGTGGCCATCATCACGGCATGCGTCGAGCCGTGATAGGTAAAGGCGACCGGCACCTCCTCGGGCACGATCCGCTCGCCCGCCGCCAGCCGGCCGGAACGGCGCGCAAGTTCGGGGACCGTCTTCGTCGCACGGAAGCTGCTCATCGGACTTCGGCGTCCGACGAAACGCTCCCTACCGCCACACCGGCCATCGTCGCCAACTCCTACTCCGCCGCCTCCAGCTTGCCGGTGATCCGGCGAGAGCGGCGGGCCTGTTCGTCATACTCGATCTGCCAATCCGAAGGTCCGTTCGAGGGCGAGACCTGAACGGCCGTGACCTTGTATTCCGGGCAGTTGGTCGCCCAGTCGGAGAAGTCGGTCGTGATCACGTTCGCCTGCGTATCCGGGTGATGGAAGGTCGTATAGACCACGCCCGGCGACACGCGGTCGGTGATCAGCGCGCGCAGCGTCGTCTCGCCCGCCCGGCTGGCAAGCCGCACCCAGTCGCCCTCGCGGATACCACGGTTCTCGGCATCGTGCGGATGGATCTCCAGCCGGTCCTCCCCGTGCCAGACGACATTGTCGGTCCGCCGCGTCTGCGCGCCGACATTGTACTGGCTGAGGATGCGGCCGGTCGTCAGAAGCAGCGGGAAGCGCGGGCCGGTCTTCTCGTCGGTCGCGACATATTCGGTACGGATGAACTTGCCCTTGCCGCGCACGAAGCCGTCGATATGCATGATCGGCGAGCCTTGCGGATGCTTCTCGTTGCAGGGCCACTGCACCGAACCGATCTTGTCCAAGTAGTCGTAGGAGACGAGCGCGAAGCTCGGCGTGGTCGCCGCGATCTCGTCCATGATCTCGGAGGGATGGCGATAGTTCCAGGCGAGCCCCATGGCCTGCGCCATCTTCTGCGTCACCTCCCAGTCGGCATAGCCGTTGCGCGGCGTCATCACCCGGCGAACGCGGTTGATGCGGCGCTCGGCATTGGTGAAGGTGCCGTCCTTTTCCAGGAAGGTGGAGCCCGGCAGGAAGACGTGGGCGTAGTTCGCCGTCTCGTTGAGGAACAGGTCCTGCACGACGACGCATTCCATGGCGGCAAGGCCTGCCGAAACGTGCTTGGTGTCCGGGTCGGACTGAAGGATATCCTCGCCCTGGATGTAGAGGCCCTTGAACGAGCCCTCCACGGCCGCGTCCAGCATGTTGGGGATGCGCAGGCCCGGCTCGTCGTTCAGTTCCACGCCCCAGAGCTTCTCGAAGATCGCGCGGGTCGCATCGTCGGAGATGTGGCGGTAGCCCGGCAGTTCGTGCGGGAAGGAGCCCATGTCGCAGGAGCCCTGCACATTGTTCTGCCCGCGCAGCGGGTTCACGCCGACGCCCGGGCGGCCGATATTGCCGGTCGCCATGGCGAGGTTGGCGATGGCCATGACGGTGGTCGAGCCCTGGCTGTGCTCGGTGACGCCGAGCCCGTAGTAGATCGAGCCGTTGCCGCCGGTGGCGAACAGCCGTGCCGCGCCGCGGACGAGTTCGGCCGGAACGCCGGTGAGCGCCTCGACGGATTCCGGGCTGTTCCGGTCCTCGGAAACGAAGCCCGCCCAGTCCTCGAACTCCGACCAGTCGCAGCGCTCGCGGATGAATTTCTCGTCGAAGAGCCCTTCGGTGACGATCACATGGGCCAGCGCCGTGACCACGGCCACGTTCGTGCCGGGCCTGAGCGGCAGGTGGAAGCTCGCCTCGACATGCGCCCCCTTGACGAGGTCGATGCGGCGCGGGTCGATCACGATCAGCTTGGCGCCCTGCCGCAGCCGCTTCTTCAGCCGCGAGGCGAAGACGGGATGGCCATCGGTCGGATTGGCGCCGATGACGATGACCACGTCGGTTTCCTCGACCGAATCGAAGTTCTGCGTGCCCGCCGAGGTGCCGAAGGTCTGGCCGAGGCCGTAGCCGGTCGGCGAATGGCAGACGCGGGCGCAGGTGTCGACGTTGTTGTTGCCGAAGCCGGCGCGCACCAGCTTCTGGACGAGATAGGTCTCCTCGTTGGTGCAGCGCGACGAGGTGATGCCGCCGACGGAATCGCGGCCATACTGGTACTGGATGCGGCGGAACTCGCTCGCCACATGCGCGAACGCCTCCTCCCAGCTGACCTCGCGCCACGGATCGGAGACCTTCTCGCGGATCATCGGATTGAGGATGCGGTCGCGGTGGGTGGAGTAGCCATAGGCGAAGCGGCCCTTGACGCAGGAGTGGCCGCGATTGGCCTGCCCGTCCTTCCACGGCACCATGCGCACGAGCTCCTCGCCGCGCATCTCCGCCTTGAACGAGCAGCCGACGCCGCAATAGGCGCAGGTTGTGACGACGGAATGCTCCGGCTGGCCGATGGCGATCACCGACTTCTCCGTCAGTGTCGCCGTCGGGCAGGCCTGTACGCAGGCGCCGCAGGAGACGCATTCGGAGGAGACGAAGTCCTCGTGCATGCCGGCGGAGACGCGGCTGTCGAAGCCGCGGCCCTCGATCGTCAGCGCAAACGTGCCCTGCACTTCCTCGCAAGCGCGAACGCAGCGCGAGCAGACGATGCACTTGGAGCTGTCGAAGGTGAAATAGGGGTTGGATTCGTCCTTCGGCTGCCACTTGATGTTGACGGCGCCGTCGTTGCGGGCGCGCACGTGGTTCTCGCCTTCATAGCCGTAGCGCACGTCGCGCAGGCCCACCGCGCCCGCCATCTCCTGCAGTTCGCAGTCGCCGTTTGCGGCACAGGTGAGGCAATCGAGCGGATGGTCGGAGATATAGAGCTCCATCACGCCGCGGCGCACGTCCTTCAGCCGCGGCGTCTGGGTCGACACCACGAGCCCGGCCGCCACCGGCGTCGTGCAGGAGGCCGGCATGCCGGCCCGGCCCTGGATCTCCACGAGACAGAGCCGGCAGGAGCCGAAAGCATCTACCATGTCGGTGGCGCAGAGCTTGGGAATCTCGATGCCCGCTTCCATCGATGCGCGCATGATCGACGTGCCCTCCGGCACCGTGACCTCGTTGCCGTCGATCGTCAGCGTCACCATCTTTTCAGACCTGGAGGCCGGCGTGCCGTAGTCGATTTCACGAATGAGGGACATGGAAACCTCCGGATCAAGTCAGATGCGCCACGGGGTCAGGCCCGGACGACTTGGTTCAAATTCTACGCGTTCTCGGCCAGCGTGGCCGCCACAAGCGCATTGGCATGGCCATGGCCGAGACCGTGCGTCTCCTTCAGGAACGCTACGATCTGCATGTGCGCCTTACCTTCCTGCGCGCGGACGATTGCCTTCCAATGCTCGATCGGCTGGCCGTACTTCTTCTCGATCGAGGGGAAGTAGGAGGCAGGGCCTTTCAGTTTTTCCGTCTCGCTCATTCCGCCGCCTTCCACCCTCGGTGCCGGCGTAAAATCTTCCGGGAAATGCGTCATCGCGCTCATCACCGGATAGGGCGTGAAGCCGCCGAGCGCGCAGAGCGAGCCGAACTTCATCGTGTTGCAGAGGTCCGCCAGAAGTTCGCGGTTCTTCTCGGGTTCGACGCCATGGGCGATGTTGTCCGCCACCTCGACCCCGCGGGTCGAGCCGATCCGGCAGGGCGTGCATTTGCCACAGCTTTCGATGGCGCAGAACTCCATGGCGAAACGCGCCTGGTGCAGCATGTCGACCGTATCGTCGAAGACGACGATGCCGGCATGGCCGATCAGCCCGTCCTTGGCGGCGAAGCTCTCATAGTCGAACGGCGTGTCGAACAGGGCGCGCGGGAAATAGGCGCCGAGCGGGCCGCCGACCTGCACGGCCTTCACCGGCCGCTCCGAGGCCGTGCCGCCCGCAATGTGGTCGACGATCTCGCCGAGCGACAGCCCGAAGGCTGTTTCGTAGAGCCCGCCATGCTTGACATTACCGGCGATCTGGATCGGGATCGTGCCGCGCGAGCGGCCCATGCCGAAGTCGCGGTAGAAGGTCGCGCCCCGGTCGAGGATGATCGGCACGGAGGCGAGCGAGATGACGTTGTTGATTACCGTGGGACAGTCGAACAGGCCCTTGTGCGCCGGCAGCGGCGGCTTGGCGCGGACGATGCCGCGCTTGCCCTCGAGGCTGTTGAGCAGCGCCGTCTCCTCGCCGCAGACATAGGCGCCGGCGCCGACGCGCACCTCCATGTCGAACGCGCGCCCCGAGCCCATGACCGATGGACCGAGCACGCCTTCGCGCCGCGCGATCTCGATCGCTGCGCTCATGGCGGCGATCGCGTGCGGATATTCGGAGCGGGTGTAGATGAAGCCCTTCGTGGCGCCGGTTGCAAGCCCGGCGATCGCCATGCCCTCGATCAGCACGAAGGGATCGCCCTCCATGATCATCCGGTCGGCAAAGGTGCCACTATCGCCCTCGTCAGCATTGCAGACGATGTATTTCTGCGGCCCGGCGGCGTCGAGCACGGTCTTCCACTTGATGCCGGTCGGAAATCCGGCGCCGCCGCGGCCGCGCAGGCCGCTGTCGGTGACCTCGGTAACGATGTCGACAGGCGCCATCGCGATCGCCTTCTCCAGGCCGGTCAGCCCGCGGAAGCGCCGATAGTCGTCGAGCGAAAGCGGATCGACGATGCCGCAACGGGCAAAGGTCAGCCGCGTCTGCTGTTTCAGGAACGGAATGTCCTTCGTCGCCCCCTGACGGAGCGGATGGTCGCCGCCCTCCAGGAAGCCGGCCGCAAACAGCGAGGCCACGTCGCCCGCCCTGACCGGGCCATAGGCGATGCGCTCGTGATCCACGACCACCTCGACCAGCGGTTCGAGCCAGTGCATGCCGCGCGAGCCGTTGCGCACGATCGCGACGGCCACGCCCCGCTCGCCCGCCTCCCGCTCGATCGCGGCCACGACCCGGTCGGCGCCGAGCGCCAGGGCGGCTGCGTCCTTAGGAACGTAAACCTTCACCGTCATCGGCGTGCCTCCCGGACAAGCTCGGTGGCCGCGGCGGCATCGAGGCCGGCATGGACCTCGCCGTCCAGCATCGCGCTCGGCGCGCACGAACAGAGCCCCAGACAGTAGACCGGCTCGAGCGTGACCGCCCCGTCGAGCGTCGTCTGGTGGAAATCGATGCCGAGCAGAGCCTTGACGCGCGCGGCGACGGCATCGGCCCCCATCGACTGGCAGGCCTCGGCGCGACAGAGCTTCAGCACATGCCGCCCGGTCGGGTGATCGCGGAAATCATGGTAGAAGGTGACAACGCCATGCACCTCGGCGCGCGACAGGTTCAGTTCCCGCGCGATCACCGGCAGGCTGTCCTGCGGCACATAGCCGAACTCGGCCTGGATTTCGTGCAGGATCGGCAGCAGCGGCCCTTCGGCCCCCTTCATCGCCGTGACGATGGCAAGGGTCCTCGCCGCCACGTCACCGGAAACATGCAGGTTCATGCGCAATCCTCCCGAACGATGCCGGCACATCCAGCTTGCGACTGGCTGCCTGCCCGTTGCCTTCCAGCCCGACAAGCCCGGTCTTCCGCCTTTAAGTGCCCGGCATTGCAAGCTTCTCAGGGAAGCCGTGAGGGGTCAATAACGTCATACCGTCGATTGATAGAAAAATCCTATCATCTCAGTTCCTGCTCTGCCAGCAGGCGCGCCTCGTGCAGCAGGGCCGACACCAGCGGCGTGAACGGCTCGCGATGCGTCGCCACCAGCCCGACGATGTGATGCGGCGCAGGATCGACAATCGGGATGATATTGATCTCGTCGTGAAATCCGAAGGAAAGCGCCACGTTTCGCGGCATGATGCTGCACCAGCGCCCCGTCCGGACATGGGAGAACAGCACGATCATCGAGTTCGATTCCAGCTTCGGATTCACGCCGACGCCCGCCTCGGCGAAGTGGCTGTTGATGATCCGCCGGTTCTGCATATCGGCCGTCAATAGACAAAGGCTAAGATCGGCCACTTCCCGCCAGGTCACATTTTCACGATCGGCAAGGGGACCGTGCTTCGCCGTGATCAGGTGATAGTGCTCGAGATGGAGGGGAACGCTGGTGACGCGGCCGAGCGGCTCGTTCTCCAGATAGGTCAGCCCGGCATCGATCTCCAGGTTTTCCAGGAGGCTGAGGATCTGCAGCGAATTGGCCGAAATCACCGAGAAGGTCACGTCCGGGTGCTTCTGCTGGAAGGGGGCGGTGATCCGCGGCACCATGGCGAGCGTCGTCGGAATGGCGGCAAGGCGGATATGGCCGGAAAGCCCCTTTCGCGCCGCCCGCATCTCCTCGCGCATGGTGCGCGCATCGCCGACGATGCGCCTTGCCCATTCCAGCACGCGCTGCCCTTCCGGCGTGAGCCCCTGGAAGCGCGAGCCGCGATTGACCAGCACGACGCCGAGCTGATCCTCGAGTTGGCGGATCGCCGCCGACAGCGTCGGCTGCGAGATGCCGAGTTCGTCGGCGGCCCTGGCGAAATGCCGCTCGCGCGCAAGCGCGATGAAATATTCCAGCTTGTCGATCATCTGCAGCAACTCCCCGCCCCTTCATACAAAAGAACGGTGGCGCGACAAACGGGGCAGGCTCTATAGATGGGGCGAGGAAAGCGGGAAGAGGATCGACGCGATGACATTCAGGGCGCTCCTGGTGGAAAAGGGCGAAGACGGCACGGTATCGGCCTCGGTGCAGGAACTCGCCGACGACAGGCTGCCGGACGGCGAGGTGACGGTCGCCGTCGAATATTCCACCCTGAACTACAAGGACGGGCTCTGCATCACCGGCAAGGGCGGCCTGGTGCGCAGCTTTCCACATGTCCCCGGCATCGATTTCGCCGGCACGGTCGAAGCCTCGTCCGATCCGCGCTTCCGGCCCGGCGACAAGGTGGTGCTGACCGGCTGGCGCGTCGGCGAGACCTGGTGGGGCGGCTATGCCACCCGGGCGCGCGTCAAGGGCGACTGGCTCGTGCCCCTGCCCAAGGCGCTGACGACGCACGAGGCCATGGCCATCGGCACCGCCGGCCTGACGGCGATGCTCGCGGTCATCGCGCTGGAAAAGGCGGGGCTCTCGCCGCCCCGCGGCGAGGTGCTGGTGACGGGAGCGGCCGGCGGTGTCGGGTCCGTCGCCGTCGCCATCCTCTCCCGTCTCGGCTATCGCGTCGCAGCGGTGACCGGCCGGCCGGAAGCGGAAACCTATCTGCGCGGGCTCGGCGCCGACACGATCATCGACCGCGCCGAGCTTGCCGAAGCCTCGGACAAGCCGCTGGAATCCGAGCGCTGGGCGGGCGCCATCGATTCGGTCGGCGGCGACATGCTGATGCGCGTCCTCAAGCAGGTGAAATATGACGGCGCCGTCGCCGCGATCGGGCTTGCCGGCAGCGCCGCCATTCCCTCCTTCACCGTGATCCCCTTCATCCTGCGCGGGGTGAGCCTGCTCGGCATCGATTCGGTCATGCGCCCGCGCGACGAGCGCCTCGACGCCTGGAGCCGCATCGCCACCGACCTGCCGCTGGACAAGCTGGACGACATGGTCAGCGAACACGGGCTGGCCGATCTGCCGGCGCTGGCGTCGGCCGTCCTTCAGGGCAAGGTCAGGGGACGGGCCGTCATCGACGTCCGGCGATAGGCGCGGTTGCAGGCGGCATGCCTGCCGTGCCGCCGAAAAGACGCGAAGGCAGGCCTCAGACGCCCTGCTCGCGCGCCATCAGCGGCCGGCAGAAGACGTCGTAGAGCGTGCCCATGACAGCGGTGACCTGCTCGTTGGCAAGCCGGTAGTGGACCTGCCGTCCCTCGCGACGGGTGACGACGAGCTGGTCCTGGCGCAGGCGTGCCAGTTGCTGCGAGACGACCGCCTGCGGCAGGTCGAGGATGGTCTCGATCTCGCCCACCGTCTTCTCGCCCTCCGTGAGGAGGCACAGGATCAGAAGCCGCGTCTCGTGCGACAGCGCCTTGAGAAAGCGGCTCGCCTTCCGCGCCTGATTGACGAACAGGTCGAAACTTGCGCCCGGATCAGCACCCGGCTCACTGAACTGCCTCATTTGAACTCCCGACACCAGATGCAGCCCCGATCGGCACGAACCGAATCGCTGGACTGATCTCGTGCGTCAAAAACAAGGCACAACGGTGGAGGCGCAAACGCATCGCCGCATTTCCGCCGCAGCGTTGCCGATCCGCATCAGCGCGCTCAGCATATGAGCTGGCCGCCGTTCACTTCCAGGACCTGGCCCGTCACGTATCCCGACAGGGCGTTCGACGCGAGGAAGAGATAGGCCGGCGCGCAATCCTGCGCGGTGCCGAGCCGCTGCAGGGGAATCGACTTGCGCGTCGCCTCCAGCTTCTCCGGCGTGGAATAGCGCTCGTGGAAATCGGTGGTGATCGTTCCGGGCGAGACGCAGTTGACGCGGATGCCGTCGGGGGCAAGCTCGCGCGCCAGGGCCTTGGAATAGGTCGATACGAACGCCTTCGTCGCCGAATAGATCGCCGAGCCCGGGCTGCCGCCCGTCAGCGCCGAGATGGAGACCGTGTTGACGATGGCGGCCGTGTCCGCCCGGCGCAGCGCCGGCAGCAGGCCGCGCGTCACTTCCATCACCGAGGTCTGGTTGAGGCGCACGACGGTCTCGTATTGTTCGTCCGTCAGCGTTCCGGCCGGGAACCGGCCGACCATGGTGCCGGCATTGTTGACCAGCACATGCACCGCTTCGAACAGGTCGTCGGCGCGGCGGACGACCTCTGCAACGCCCTGCGGGCCGAGGAAATCGGCATAGACGACGTGCGCCCGCGCCTCCTCGATCGCCTCGGTCAGGAAATCCGGCATCGAATCCGGCGGCGCACGGCCGCCGTGCAGGAGCACGTGCGCGCCGCAATCCAGAAACTGCCGCGCGACCTCCAGGCCGATCCCTCGGCCGGCGCCGGTGACGACGACATTGGCGCCCTTGAACAAGGCCGGATGGAACATGGCGATCTCCCCCAATCGGTGCGCACCCAGGACGAAGTATCACAAAAAAGCCCGTGCCCACCAACTGTCTGCGCGAGGCGAATTGCGATGCTTTCGTTTTTGCATATGATGAACCAAAACGAAAGCGCGGGGAGGAATCGATGTTTCTGACAGGCCGGCAAGCGGAAATCCTGGAGCTTGCCAAGGCGGAGGGCCGCGTGCTCGTGGAGGATCTGGCGACGCGATTCTCGGTCACCCCGCAGACGATCCGCAAGGACCTCAACGATCTCTGCGACAACAAGGTGCTGACCCGCATCCATGGCGGGGCGCTTTTTCCGAGCGGCAACGAGAATGTCAAATATGAGGCCCGCCGGTCGATCGCAGCGGCGGAGAAGCAGGCGATCGGGCACGCCGCCGCCGCCATGATCCCGGACAACTCCTCGCTCTTCATCAATATCGGCACGACGACCGAAGCGGTGGGAGAGGCATTGCTCGACCACAAGGAACTGATGGTCATCACCAACAACATCAACGTTGCCAACAGGTTGCGCGGCTTCCCCTCGATCGAGGTGGTGATCACCGGCGGCGTGGTGCGCGGCGCCGACGGCGGCATCGTCGGCGAGGCGGCCGTCGATTTCATCCGCCAGTTCAAGGTCGACTATGCCGTGATCGGCGTCTCGGCGATCGACCACGACGGAGCGCTGCTCGACTTCGACTACCGCGAAGTGAAGGTCGCCCAGGCGATCATCGCCAACGCCCGCCACGTGATCCTCGTCTCCGATTCGACCAAGTTCGAGCGGACAGCGCCCGTCCGCATCGGCCACCTTTCCCAGGTCCACACCTTCATCACCGACCATTGTCCCCTGGACAATATTCGCGCCATCTGCCTCGACCAGGACGTGCGTCTGCTGGAGACCTCCAGCAGCTGATCGCCCTTCGCCCACATTCGTTTGACATTCGGAAAATTTTCGTTTTAACTTCCCTGGATTTCGCAATTGCGCAAAATTGTGCGCTGCGAAATCGAAGGGGAAAACGTGGCGGACGACGCAGTCAGGGACATTTTCGTCATCGGAGGCGGCATCAACGGATGCGGGATCGCCCGTGATGCGGCCGGCCGCGGCTATTCCGTCGTCCTGGCCGAGATGAAGGATTTCGCCTCGGGCACCTCGTCTGCCTCCACCAAGCTCATACATGGCGGCCTGCGCTACCTGGAGCACTACGAATTCCGGCTGGTGCGCGAGGCGCTGATGGAGCGCGAGATCCTGTGGGCAATGGCCCCGCACGTGATCTGGCCGATGCGCTTCGTGCTGCCGTTCCACAGGGGCGGCATCCGCCCGGCCTGGCTGATCCGGCTCGGCCTCTTCCTCTACGACCACATCGGCGGCCGCAAGCTCCTGCCGGCGACGCGCACCCTCGACATGCGCAGCGATCCGTCCGGCAAGCCGCTGAAGAAACTGTTCCAGAAGGCCTTCGAGTATTCCGACGGCTGGGTGGACGATGCCCGCCTCGTCGTGCTGAACGCCCGCGACGCGGCCGACCGCGGCGCCGACATCCGCGTCGGCACCCGCGTCGTCTCGGCCCGCCGGGAAAACGCCCACTGGGACGTGGAGACCGAAAACGTGGCCTCCGGCGAGCGCGACGTCATCAGGGCGCGCATGCTCGTCAATGCCACCGGCCCCTGGGTCGACAAGGTGCTCGCCGGTGCCTTCGGCCAGAACGACGTGCACAATGTCCGCCTCGTGCAGGGCAGCCACATCGTCGTGCGCAGGAAGTTCGCCGACCCGCGCGCCTATTTCTTCCAGAATCCCGACGGCCGGATCATCTTCGCCATTCCCTATCAGGACGATTTCACCCTGATCGGCACCACGGACCGCGACTATGAGGGCGATCCGCGCGATGCTAGGATCAGCGACGAGGAGATCGACTACCTGTGCCGTTCGGCGAGCGAGTATTTCGTCGAGCCCGTGAGCCGCGAGGACATCGTGTGGACCTATTCCGGCGTCCGCCCGCTGTTCGACGACGGCGCCAGCAAGGCGCAGGAGGCAACCCGCGACTACGTCCTGAAGACGGACGGCAACAGCCATCAGGCGCCGCTGCTCAACGTCTTCGGCGGCAAGCTCACCACCTATCGCCGGCTGGCGGAATCGGCGCTGGAGAAGATCGGCGATGCGATCGGCGAGAAGGGGCGCAAATGGACTGCGGGATCACGCCTGCCGGGCGGCGATTTCGGCGTCGGCGCGTTCGAGACGGAGGTCGCCCGGCTGGCGCAGCGCTATCCCTTTCTTGCACCCGCCCATGCGCGCCGCCTCGTCCGCCTCTACGGCACGCGCGCATCGAAGCTTCTGGGCGAGGCAGGAACGGTCGAAGACCTGGGTCGCCATTTCGGCAGCGATCTCTACGAGATCGAGATACGCTGGCTGATGACGGAGGAATGGGCGCATCACGCCGAGGACGTGCTGTGGCGCCGCACCAAGCGCGGCCTGCACCTGACGGCCGCCGAGGCGGACGCTCTCGAGGACTACATGACGAAGGCGTTGCATCCCCCGAGCTGACGGGGCTTCCGATGGCTGGGAGGAACATTGGAGACATGAATGCTTGAACTGAAAGACACTGCGAAGGTCGTGGGCGGGGAGACGCATATCCACCCGACCAACCTCGTGCTCGAGCGCGGGTCGCTGAACGTGCTGCTGGGCCCGACGCTGTCCGGCAAGACCTCGCTGATGCGGCTGATGGCCGGCCTCGACAAACCGACCTTCGGCTCGGTCTGGTTCGACGGCAAGGACGTTACCGGCGTGCGCGTGCAGGACCGCAGCGTCGCCATGGTCTACCAGCAGTTCATCAACTACCCGGCGATGACGGTCTACGAGAACATCGCCTCGCCGATGCGCATCAAGGGTGCCGACCGGGCGACGATCGACCGCGAGGTGCGCAAGGCCGCCGACCTGCTCAAGCTCACGCCCTACCTCGACCGCACGCCGCTGAACCTTTCCGGCGGCCAACAGCAGCGCACCGCCCTTGCCCGCGCCATCGTCAAGAATGCGAGCCTCGTCCTCCTCGACGAGCCGCTGGCCAACCTCGACTACAAGCTGCGCGAGGAACTGCGCGAGGAACTGCCGAAGATCTTCGCCGCCTCCGGCGCGATCTTCGTCTATGCGACGACCGAGCCGTCCGAGGCGCTCCTGCTCGGCGGCCACACCGCCACCATGGCTGAGGGCCGCATCACCCAGTTCGCGCCCACCATCGACGTCTACCGCCGGCCGGTCGACCTGATCACCGCCGAGACCTTCGCCGATCCCCCGCTCAATACCTTCGCACTCACCAAGACGAACGGCCATTTCGTGCTGGAAGGCGAGCGCGTCCTGTCCGTCCCCGCCCATCTCGCCGGCATCCCCGACGGCCCCTGCACCGTCGCGTTCCAGCCGCATCACCTGGCGCTCAGCCCCCAGTCGGCGTCGGCTGCCCCGGTGACGGTCCGCACGGCGATCTCGGAGATCGCCGGCTCGGAAAGCTTCGTCCACGTCGAATTCGCCGACACGCGCTGGGTCATGCTCGCACCCGGCATCCACGACATCGAGCCGGACGCCGCGATCACCGTCTATGTCGACACGCGCCACCTGATGGCGTTCGCACCGGACGGCAGGGCGATCGCCCGCCCAGCGGCGGCCTGAGGAGGACCCCATGGCACGCATCAATCTCGAACATATCCGCCACGCCTACGGGGAGCGGCCGAAGTCGGAAGCCGACTATGCGCTGAAGGAAGTGCATCACGAGTGGAACGACGGCGGCGCCTATGCGCTGCTCGGTCCCTCCGGCTGCGGCAAGACCACGCTGCTCAACATCATCTCCGGCCTGTTGCAGCCCTCGGAAGGAAAAATCCTGTTCGACGGCCACGACGTGACCCGGCTTTCGACCCAGCAGCGCAACATCGCCCAGGTGTTCCAGTTTCCGGTCATCTACGACACGATGACGGTCTACGACAACCTCGCCTTCCCCTTGCGCAACCGGCGCGTCCCGGAAACCGAGGTCGACCGGCGCGTCAACGAGATCATCGACATGATCGGCCTTGGCGGCTGGGCGAAGAAGACCGCGCGCGGCCTGACCGCCGACCAGAAGCAGAAGATCTCGCTCGGCCGCGGCCTCGTGCGCAACGACGTCAACGCCATCCTGTTCGACGAGCCGCTGACGGTCATCGATCCGCACATGAAGTGGGTGCTGCGTTCGCAGTTGAAGAAGCTGCACCGGCAGTTCGGCTTCACCATGGTCTATGTCACCCACGACCAGACCGAGGCGCTGACCTTCGCCGACAAGGTCGTCGTCATGTATGACGGCCAGATCGTCCAGATCGGCACGCCGGCGGAACTGTTCGAACGCCCGAGCCACACCTTCGTCGGCTACTTCATCGGCTCGCCCGGCATGAACCTGCTGCCGGCGCAGATAACCGGCAGCACCGTGGCGCTCGGCACCGACACGATCGCGCTGGACTTCAGCCCGAAAGTCGCCGCAGGCGCGAAGACCGAACTCGGCATCCGGCCGGAATTCGTCCGCCTCGGCCGCGAGGGCATGCACGTCCGCATCAACAAGGTCGAAGACATCGGCCGGCAGAAGATCGTCCGCGCCGAATTCGCCGGCAAGCCGATCGCCATCGTCCTGCCCGAGGACGGGGAGGTTCCCGCCGACGCGCGCGTCACCTTCGATCCGTCCGCCATCAACATCTACGCCGACAGCTGGCGCGTCGGCAGGGAGGCCTGATCCATGGAAAAGACCTGGAACAACAAGGCCTGGTTCATGGTGCTGCCGGTGCTGCTGCTGGTGGCCTTCTCGGCCGTCATCCCGCTGATGACGGTGGTGAACTATTCCGTCCAGGATACCTTCGGCAACAACCAGTTCTTCTGGGCCGGCACCGACTGGTTCACCGAAATCCTGCATTCCGACCGCTTCTGGCAGGCGCTCGGCCGCAACCTGCTGTTCTCGGCCATCATCCTGTCGATCGAGATCCCGCTCGGCATCCTGATCGCGCTGAACATGCCGAAGAAGGGCATCGGCGTGCCGGTCTGCCTCGTGCTGATGGCGCTGCCGCTCCTGATCCCGTGGAACGTGGTCGGCACGATCTGGCAGGTCTTCGGCCGCGTCGACATCGGCCTGCTCGGCTTCACGCTGAAGGCGCTCGGCTTCGACTACAACTACGTCAACGACGTCTTCGACGCCTGGGTGACGCTGATCGTCATGGACGTCTGGCACTGGACGAGCCTCGTCGTGCTGCTCTGCTATGCCGGCCTCGTCTCGATTCCCGAGGCCTACTACCAGGCCGCCAAGATCGACGGCGCCTCGCGCTGGGCCGTCTTCCGCTACATCCAGCTGCCGAAGATGAAGCGCGTGCTGCTGATCGCCTTCCTCCTGCGCTTCATGGACAGTTTCATGATCTATACCGAACCCTTCGTCGTCACCGGCGGCGGTCCCGGCAACTCGACCACCTTCCTGTCGATCGACCTCGTCAAGATGGCGATCGGCCAGTTCGACCTCGGGCCGGCGGCCGCCATGTCGCTCATCTACTTCCTCATCATCCTGCTGCTGTCGTGGATCTTCTACACGGTCATGACCAGCAGCGACGAACAGGCCTGAGGAGGACGAGATGACCGCCCGCGTTCAAACAGAAACGTCAGCCGCCGCGACGGCAACAGCGCCTTCACCGGCACGGACGCAAACGATCGCCATGGAAGGGGCGCCGCGCCGCAACTTCGGCTGGATCGTGCCGACCCTCTACATCGTCTTCCTGATGCTGCCGATCTACTGGCTCGTCAACATGAGCTTCAAGACGAACACCGAGATCACCGGCACCTTCTCGCTGTGGCCGCAGAACCCGACGCTCAGGAACTATGCGGTGATCTTCACCGATCCCGCCTGGTATTCCGGCTACATCAACTCGATCATCTACGTGGTGATGAACACGGCGATCTCGGTCGCCGTCGCCCTGCCGGCGGCCTACGCCTTCTCGCGCTACCGCTTCCTCGGCGACAAGCACCTGTTCTTCTGGCTTTTGACCAACCGCATGGCGCCGCCGGCGGTCTTCGCCCTGCCCTTCTTCCAGCTCTATTCCGCCTTCGGCCTGATCGACACGCATATCGCCGTCGCCCTTGCGCACTGCCTGTTCAACGTGCCGCTGGCCGTCTGGATCCTCGAGGGCTTCATGTCGGGTGTGCCCAAGGAGATCGACGAGACCGCCTATATCGACGGCTATTCGTTTCCGAGGTTCTTCGGCAAGATCTTCGTGCCGCTGATCGCGTCCGGCATCGGCGTCGCCGCCTTCTTCTGCTTCATGTTTTCCTGGGTCGAGCTCCTGATCGCCCGTACGCTCACGACGACGGACGCCAAGCCGATCGCCGCGACGATGACGCGCACGGTCTCGGCCTCCGGCATGGACTGGGGTGTGCTGGCCGCAGCCGGCGTCCTGACCATCATCCCCGGCGCGCTCGTCATCTATTTCGTCCGCAACTACATCGCCAAGGGCTTCGCGCTCGGGAGGGTATGATGGCCGCAACCACGAACAACAACAGCCGCTGGCCGCTGGCGCTGCTCGCCGTACTGCTCATCTATGCGCTCGCAGCCGGGGTTCTGGTCATGTCGCTGCCGGTCAAGGACGGCGGACGCGACTGGTTCGCGCCGCTCATACCCGGCGGCTGGATGGCCTGGTCGTTCCCGACCGCCATGTTCTTCCTCACCATCTTCGCGCTGCTGGCACTGATGGCGGTGTGGGAATACGCGCGGCCGGGAGGGCATCCGCGCATCGGCATCCTGCGCTTCGAGACGACCCGCGGCGACCGCCTGTTCATCTCGCTGCTCGGCTCGGCATTTATCAATCTCGCATGGCTGGGGCTCGTCGGCCCTAACCTGTGGTGGGCACTCGCCTTGTGCGTGGTCTACGCCATCGGCGTGTTCCGCTACGTCTGACGTATCCAAGCTCGAAGGACCGGAACCCCGGTTCTTCAACCCGCATTCGCAAACCCTGAGGGAGGAAACTATGCGAAAGCAACTGATGACAACGACTGCAGTCATGCTGCTGGCCTTTACCGGCACGGCCTTCGCGGATATGGAGGCCGCGAAGAAATTCCTCGACGCCGAGATCGGCGACATGTCGAGCCTCGACCGCGCCGCACAGGAAGCGGAGATGCAATGGTTCATCGACGCCGCCAAGCCCTTCGCCGGCATGGACATCAAGGTCGTGTCGGAGACGATCACCACGCATGAATACGAATCCAAGGTGCTCGCCAAGGCCTTCTCGGAGATCACCGGCATCAAGCTGACGCACGACCTCATCGGCGAAGGCGACGTGATCGAGAAATTGCAGACGCAGATGCAGTCGGGCGAGAACATCTACGACGCCTACGTCAACGATAGTGACTTGATCGGCACGCACTGGCGCTACCAGCAGGCGCGTTCGCTGACCGATTTCATGGCCAACGAGGGCAAGGACGTCACCAACCCGGGCCTCGACCTCGCCGACTTCATCGGCACCTCGTTCACGACAGCTCCGGACGGCAAGCTCTACCAGCTCCCCGACCAGCAGTTCGCGAACCTCTACTGGTTCCGCTACGACTGGTTCAACGACGAGAAGAACAAGGCCGACTTCAAGGCGAAGTACGGCTACGACCTCGGCGTGCCGGTCAACTGGTCGGCCTATGAGGACATCGCCGAATTCTTCACCGGTCGCGAAATCGACGGCAAGAAGGTCTATGGGCACATGGACTACGGCAAGAAGGACCCGTCGCTCGGCTGGCGCTTCACCGACGCCTGGCTGTCGATGGCCGGCAACGGCGACCGCGGCATCCCGAACGGCAAGCCGGTCGACGAATGGGGCATCAAGGTCGACGAGAACTCGCGTCCGGTCGGCTCCTGCGTTGCCCGCGGCGGCGACACCAACGGCCCGGCATCGGTCTATTCGATCGAGAAGTACCTGGAGTGGCTGAAGGCCTACGCGCCGGCCGCAGCCCAGGGCATGACCTTCTCCGAATCCGGCCCGGTCCCGAGCCAGGGCGAGGTCGCCCAGCAGATGTTCACCTACACGGCGTTCACTGCGGACTTCGTGAAGCCGGGTCTTCCGGTCGTGAACGAAGACGGCACGCCGAAGTGGCGTTTCGCCCCCAGCCCGCACGGCGTCTACTGGAAGGACGGGATGAAGCTCGGCTACCAGGACGTGGGCTCCTGGACCCTGCTCAAGTCCACGCCGGACGATCGCGCCAAGGCCGCCTGGCTCTATGCGCAGTTCGTCACCTCCAAGACCGTCGACGTCAAGAAGAGCCATGTCGGCCTGACGCTGATCCGCGAATCGACGATCCAGCACAAGAGCTTCACGGACCGTGCGCCGAAGCTCGGCGGCCTGATCGAGTTCTACCGTTCGCCGGCCCGCGTCCAGTGGTCGCCGACCGGCACGAACATCCCGGACTACCCGAAGCTCGCGCAGCTCTGGTGGCAGGCGATCGGCGACGCGTCCTCGGGCGCCAAGTCGGCCCAGGAAGCCATGGACTCGCTCTGCGCCGAGCAGGAGAAGGTGCTGGAGCGTCTCGAGCGCGCCGGCGTCATGGGCGACATGGGTCCGAAGCTCGCCGAGGAGCATGATCTCGAATACTGGAACAAGGACGCCGTCTCCAAGGGCAACCTCGCTCCGCAACTCAAGATCGAAAACGAGAAGGAAAAGCCGATCACCGTCAACTACGACGAACTCGTCAAGAGCTGGCAGACGAATTGATCGGTAGGCATCAGGGCTCAAGGCGGACCTGAGCCCTGACCAACACGCCGCCCGGAGGGAAGCTTCCGGGCGGTTTTTCTTTTGCGCGAGCACCATTGCCCGCGACACCCGGCCCAGAGAGCCGGAAACGCGCCGGCCCTTCACCCGAGACGCCTCTTCCGCCGGCGGGAACTGTCGAATGCAGGACCGGCGACGCCTCTGGCGTCCGTGGAAGCACGGCGTGCTCAGATCCGCGTGGCCCTGAGCCGATCCTCGTCGAGGCTGGCGCCGAGGCCCGGTGTGTCGCCGAGCTCCAGCCAGCCGTCCTTATGTTGCAGCGGCTGGGCCATCGGATAGTCGCGCCGCGCCTCGCTCCATTCGGGATTGTCGTAGGGATATTCCAGGAACGGCGCGTCACCGCAGCCGGCGGTCAGGTGCGCGTTGGCAAGCACGCCGATGCCGTTCGTCCAGCTGTGCGGCGTAAACGTCACGCCCGCCTCGCGGGCTTGGTAGGCCAGCCTGCGGCAGCCGGTGATGCCGCCAACGAGCGCCACGTCCGGCTGGATCACGTCGAAGGCCCGCTCCTCGATGATGTCGCGGAATTCGTAGAGCTCGCGGGTCATCTCGCCGCCGGCGATCCGCACCGACGTCGCCTCCTTCAGCGCCTTCATCCCGTTGAGGTCGGACCGGTGCAGCGGCTCCTCCATCCAGTAGACGCCGAGCCGCTCGAGCTCCCTCGCCACCGCCAGCGCGTCCTTGAACGTCCAGGGAAGCGTCGTGTCCCAGGGCATTCGCCAGCCTTGATTGCAGTCGACCATCAGCTCCAGCCGGTCGCCGACGCGGGCGCGGATCGCCTCCAGCGCCTTCACATCGTCGCGCCACCCGTTGCGGCCGCCGGCAGACGACGAGAAGCGCACCTTCATCGCCAGAAAGCCCTCCGCGATGTAGCGCTCGGCCTGGTCGGCCATGGCGGACGGCTCCCGCAGAACGCCGGAGGAGGCGTAGAGCCGCACCCGATCGGCGCGACCGCCCAGCATGCGCCAGACCGGCTCGCCGGTGATCTTGCCCGAGAGGTCCCAGAGCGCGAGATCCAGCGGCCAGCAGCGGCCATAGTGGAAATTGATGTGCGACAGCACCTCATGGTGCCGTTCGAGATGGCGCGGGTCCTGGCCGACGAACAGGTCTTCGTGGCCCTCGAAGCCCTTCATCAGATCGCCGGATCCGATCCCTTCCCGGCCCTCGTCGTCGCGCACCCGGACGATCGTCGCATCGAAATGATGCCGCGGCCTGCCATCCCAGCTTGCCTTGAACGGCGGATCGAGCGACAGCCGGTGGTGGGAGATCTCGATGGATGTGATGCGGCTCATCTTGTCTATTCCCTCGTTCTTCAGCGGGCGTGCTCGCCCCTCATCCGCCTGCCGGCACCTTCTCCCCGTGAACGGGGAGAAGGAAGCGTGCCGCTTCGCTCCTGTCCCTCGCTAACCTCAGGCGGGGCATGTCCCCTCTCCCTGCTTGCGGGGAGAGGGTTAGGGTGAGGGGCAAACCGCCATAAGTTCACCCGAACTGCTGCCATATCGTCTTGTAGTCGCAATATTTGTCGATCGCATGCACCGACCGGTCGCGCCCGAAGCCGGATTGCTTGAAGCCGCCGAAGGGCGTGGCGAAGCTCGACATGTCATAGGTGTTGATCCACACCGTACCGGCATGCAGCGCCTCGGAGAAGCGGTGCGCGCGGTCCATGTCCTTCGTGAAGACGGCACCAGCCAGGCCGTAGATCGTGTCGTTGGCGATGGCGAGGGCCTCCTCTTCCTTATCGAACGGAATGGCCGCCAGCACCGGGCCGAAGATTTCCTGCCGCGCGATCCGCATGTCGTTGGAGACATCGACGAAGACCCCCGGCGAGACATAGTAGCCGCCGGTTTCCGAAAGTACCCGTTCGGCTCCGAAGGCCCGGCGTGCGCCCTGCTGCTCCCCGTCCGCGATCAACGACAGCACCTTGTGCATATGCGCCTCCTCGATCAGCGCGCCGATCTGTGCCGTGGGGTCGAGCGGATGCCTCAGCGTGATCTCCCTGTCGGCGACCTCCCTGATCTTGTCGATCAGCCTGTCCTGCACCGAACGCTGGACGACAAGCCGTGTCGAGGCGTGACAGGTCTCGCCGGAATTGTAGAAGCAACCCCAGGCCGCGGCCGAGGCGGCGGCGTCGAGGTCGGCATCGTCGAACACCACCAGCGGCGACTTGCCGCCGAGTTCCAGCGCCACCCGCTTGACGTTCGATTGCGCCGCATAGCCCATGATCAGCCTGCCGACTTCGGTGGAACCGGTGAACGCGATCATGTCGACATCCATGTGCAGCGCCAGCGGCCTGCCCGTTTCCTCGCCATAGCCGGTGACGACGTTGAGAACGCCGGCCGGCAGCCCGGCCTCGGCCGCCAGTGCCGCCAGCCGCAGCGCCGAGAGCGACGACTGCTCCGCCGGCTTCAGCACCACCGAATTGCCGGCCGCGATCGCTGGCCCCAGCTTCCAGGCGTCGATGATCATCGGATAGTTCCATGGCGTGATCGCGCCGATGACGCCGAGCGGCACCTTGCGGACCAGCGCCCGCGCCTTCGGTCCGGTCGGCGCGATCTCGTCGTACATCTTGTCGATCATCTCGCCATAATACTGGATGCCGTCGGCGCAGAGGCGCACGTCGACATTGAGCGAGGCCATCACCGGCTTGCCGACGTCGATCGTCTCAAGCATGGCGAGTTCCTCGCCATGTGCGCGGATGAGATCCGCCCACCGCAGCATGATCCGCTTCTTCTCGCCCGGCTCCCTGTGGCGCCAGGTTCCGGCCTCGAAGGCTGCGCGCGCGGCCGAGACGGCGGCGTCGATATCCGCCGCATTGCCGCGGGCGAGCGTGCCGCCCGGCTGGCCGTCCATCGGACGGATACGCGTAAAGGTCTCGCCGGAAAGCGACGGCCGGAAGGCGCCGTCGATGAAATGGCGGCCCTCAAGCCGCACTTCGGCCAGCACCTTCTCCCAGTGGTCACGGCTCAATTGCGTGGTCATGTCTCACCTCGAAAGTCAGAGCGTCTTCGGCAGCGCCATGATGCGCCGGGCGAAAACATCGATATCGGCATCGGAAATCTCCCGGATCGTCGAGCGCCGCATCGGCTGGTTCTCCGGCGCGCGCATCTCGCCTGCCAGCGCTGCCGCATCGTAGCCGGCAAAGGCCGCAGGCAGCGCGCGTTCGAGCCCCACGCGGTCCATCAGGCCAGATACGAAGGCGGGCAGTTCGGTTGCCGATCCGATCCCGCAGGCCTGGGCTGCCGCGTGCAGGTCCGGCGTGTCCGCCTCGACCAGCCAGCCGATGGTGGCCTCGAAGCCGAGCGCGGTCGCAAGCCCGTGATGGACCGGCGCAAGCCCCGCCAGCGCATGGCTGATATTGTGCGCGACCGCCGTGCCGCAATTGTCGATGGCGATGCCGGCATGGCACGAGCCGAGCAGCACCTTGCCGCGCGCGTCGAGGTTGCCCGGCTCCCTGACAGCGATCTCCAGCGCCCCGGACAGGAGCCGCAGTGCCTCGTGCGCATAAAACTGGCCGCCCGCATGCGTGTTCCGGTTCGTGGCCGCCTCGAAGGCATGAATGAAGGCGTCGAGGCCGCACCAGGCAGTCAGCGTTGCCGGCAGCGTCGCCGTCAGCACCGGGTCGAGCAGCACCAGGTCCGCCTTCGTCTCGCGGCCCCAGATCCAGAGCTTCCTGCCCTCCGCATTTGCGAAGATGTTCGTGGCCGAGGTCTCCGAACCGGTCCCCGCGGTGGTCGCCACCAGGATTTTCTTCAGCGGGTTTGCCGGCAGCGGGTTGGCGGCGAGCGCATAGTGCATGGCGTCTTCGCCGGACGCGGCACAGCAGGCCGCGATCTTGGCGATATCCAGCGCCGATCCGCCGCCGATGCCGATCACGAGGTCGCATCCGGTGACGACCGCCGCAGCCTCGCGGACATGCTTCAGCTTCGGCTCGCCCGAGAAAGCCGAAAACGTCCGGCTTTCGATGCCCTCTCCGGAAAGCTGCGCGGCAATGGCATCGGCAAGCCCCGCCTGGGCCAGGAAACCGTCGATCACGATCGCCACGCGCCCGGCGCCGAGCTCCTTGGCGGCTTTGCCGATCGTCGCATGGAGATGGTTCCCGAAGCGGATTTCCGGAACGAATGAGGTGGTGAACTGCACGCGCGGCTCCTGATGCCCGGAATTGGGAGCCTTTACCCTGCATCACGATCTGATATTTTCAAATCCATCGAAATTTCAGGAATTTTGATGACTTGAAATCATGATGGGCCCATGCTCGACAAGATCCCCCTCGAAGCCTTCCGCGTTTTCGACGCCGCCTGCCGCCACATGAACTTCTCGCGCGCCGGCCGCGAGCTCAACATCACCCAGGCCGCCGTCAGCCGCCGTATCAAGGGGCTGGAGGGACATCTAGGCACCGACCTTTTCACCCGCCGCGGCAAGAACCTGGAATTGACGCCGCCCGGCGAGCGCCTGTTCCAGCGCATCCGCGCCACGCTCGACTATCTGGAGGAAAGCCTCGAGCCGTTCCGCGCCGGTGCCGGGCAGACGATCTCGATCGCCGCCAGCGGCTCGGTCTCCCATCTCTGGCTCGGCCGGCGGCTGCGCGACTTCGGCAAGGCGAATGCCGGCTTGTCGATCCGCCTGCTCACCTCCGACAGCCCCTCCGATCTCGCTTCGGAAAACAACGACCTCGTCATCCTCTATTGCCTGGGCGAACATCCCCGCTGGTCACTGACGCCCCTTATCGCCGAGGAACTGGCGCCGGTCGCCGCCCCCGACTACCTGCGCAGCCGCCAGATCGACGATCCCGCGGCGCTGACGCCCGCAGACCTCGCCCGGCTCGACCTGATCGACTATGACCGCTTCAACGCCAACTGGGTCTCCTTTCGCCAATGGTTCGACAGGATCGGCGTGCACGGCGCGGCAAGGGGGGCGCAGCCGCGCTTTACCTTTTCGACCTACCTGATGGCGGTCGACGCCGCGATCCGCGGCGACGGCGTTGCGCTCGGCAGCCTGGGGCTCCTGCGGGAAGCGCTGGACGACGGCCGGCTGGTCACGCTCGGCACCCGGAGCCTGAAGACCGGCTACGGCTACTATCTCGGCCTGCCGCGCTTCAGGAACTCGCCGCAGGATGTGCTCGACCTGCATGCCGCACTGGCGACCCCGGACGGGACGGGCGACTGATCACGCAGACTTGCACATCGTTTGAACCGCTGCCCGGAGGCTGCACAGACGGCTCGGCTTGCCGGACGTTGCAATGTGCCCTATCACCGGACGTCCGGCAGTCCCGGCGCCACCGGCCGACCGGCCCGAACCGGTCCGGTGCATATTGCAGCGATCGGGCAACGTCGTTGACCGCATGGCGGACCAGAAGAAGGGCAGATCCGGCAAGATCCTGTTTGCGCTGCTGACGCTGGGCATCCTCTCCGCCATTGTAGCCACCGTGCTGCTCGCCAACGACTATCGCAACCTGAACAGGGTTCTTCACCGCTTCGGCTATCCCCCTGTCCAGTCGCTGCAGGCGGCGCGGGAACCGCGCTCCCACGAGATCCGCGGCAACAGAATCCCGCGGCCGCACGTCGAGATCCCCGAAAGGCTGGTCTCGCGCATCGTCCCCATGGAGACAAAATTCACCCGTCCCGTCCGGCGCGAGCCCCAACAACTGTGCGAGGCGATGGAGACCGTCGGCTTCGCCAGCGCCGGCTGGCAGGAAGGACTGGCCGGCGGCGGATGGGAGTGCACCTCTTTTCGCGAATTTCCGACCGAGGGCGACGGCGACGGCCCGAAGACCTCCGCCTACCTCTCCATCCGCGGCAACGACGAGGAACGCTTCAGTTCATTCCGCATCAAGCTGAACCTTGAAAACGACCAGAGCCGCACCGCCATGACCGATGCCGCGATCGCCGCGATCGACATCTTCCTCGAAAAGCTGCGCTGGAGCGACGTCCCCGAGGTTTTCGAGGGCATCCGGGCACTGAAGGAATTCAACATCGTCGTGTTCGGCAACCGCTTCCAGCTCAAGAAGGAATTCAGCGAGACGCCGCGCTACAACTTCACCGTCACGCCGGACCGGACCCGCCCGAAGAATACCTACCTGCCGGACTACTTCAACCGCGACCAATGGCTGCCGATGCCGGAGCGCCCGATGGCCGCGCGATAGGCATGCCGGATCGAAAACGCGTTCTCCGCAGCCATGTCATGTTCTAAGCTATGAAGATGCATCCTTCGTCATACCGCCTCGTCGATATCCCGGTCCGCCATCGCGCCAGGCGCCGTCTACGCCTGGAGGGGCCGCCACCGCCCCTCTATGCCGTGGGCGACATCCACGGCTGCTATGACCAGATGATCGAGGCGGAGGAGCGCATCCGCAAGGATGCGGCCCGGCGCTCGGGCGGGACGGCGCTGGTCGTCTATCTCGGCGACTATGTCGATCGCGGTCCGCATTCGGCTGCCGTGCTCGATCACCTGACCGGCCGGCACGACGACGGCCTCGCCCGGATCGCCCTTTGCGGCAACCATGACGACACGTTCCTGAATTTCCTGCGCGATCCGTCCGGCTGGATGTACTGGCTCGGGCCCAACTTCGGCGGCGCGGTGACGCTTGAATCCTATGGCATCGATCCGGACGAGGCCCTGTGGCGCGACGGCGCCGGGCTGATGCGCGCAGTTCCGCAGGCGCACCTGTCGTTCCTGGCCGGCCTACCGGTCTTCTTGCATGTCGGGAATTATCTCTTCGTCCATGCCGGCATAAGGCCCGCCGTAGCCCTCGAGAGCCAGAAGGACGAGGACCTCATCTGGATCCGGGAGCCGTTTCTGACCGAGGGCCCGGGGCTGCCGCTGATCGTGGTGCACGGCCACACGCCGAGCGCGGAGCCTGACCTCGCGCCCGGCCGCATCGGCATCGACACCGGCTGCTTCGCCACCGGCCGCCTGACCGTGCTCAGGGTCGACGCGACGGGGGCGCGGTTCGTCTGAGGCACCCCCGCCGGATCGGGCTATTCCCGCCCGAATTCGTCCTCGATGCGGATGATGTCATCCTCGCCGAGATAGGATCCGGTCTGGACCTCGATCAGTTCCAGCAGGATCTTGCCGGGATTGGCCAGCCGGTGCACCTCGCCCTGCGGGATATAGACCGACTCGTTCTCGCGCAGCGGAATGGTCCTGTCGCCGATCGTCACGTCGGCCGTGCCGCGCACGACGATCCAGTGCTCCGAGCGATGGTGGTGCTTCTGCAGCGACAGCCGGCGCCCCGGCTTGACGAACAGCCGCTTCACCTGGAAGCGATCGCCGTTCAGCACCGACGTATAGCCACCCCACGGGCGATAGGAGGTGCGATGGGTTTCTGTCAGCGGCGCGGTTGCCTTCTTCGAGGCGAGGAACTTGACCAGCTTGCCGACGTTCTGGCTGTCCTCCATCCGCCCGACATAGACCGCGTCCTCGCTGGCGATGACGGCGATGTCGGAAAGCCCCTGCACGGCCACATGGATGTCCTTCGACAGCACCAGCGAATTGCGGGTGTCGAGCAGCGTCGTGCGGCCGTCGGCGACGTTGCCGTCATCGTCCTGCGCGCCGAGCTTCCAGACCGAATCCCAGCTGCCGAGATCCGACCATTCGATCGGCGAGGGAACGACAGCCGCCATCGGCGTCTTCTCGAAGATGGCGTAGTCGATCGAGATATCCGGCGCCTTCGAAAAAGCCTCCTCGTCCAGCCGCACGAAATCCAGGTCGTCCTTCGAGGCCGACACCGCCTGCGTCGCCGCGTCCATGACCTCAGGCGCCAATTGCCGCAGTTCCTGCAGGAACAGCCCGACCGGCAGCATGAACATCCCGGAATTCCAAAGATAGCCGCCCTCGGCGATCAGCCGTTCGGCCTTCTCCTGGTCCGGCTTCTCGATGAAGCGCTTGACCGTGAAGGCGCCGCCGCCGAGTTCCTCGCCCTTCTCGATGTAGCCGTAACCCGTCGCAGCCTCGGTCGGCGTGATCCCGAAGGTCACGAGCCGCCCCTTCTCTGCCGCGTCGCGCGCCCGCGCCACGCTGTCGAAATAGACCTTGTTCTCGACGATCTCGTGGTCGGAGGCCAGGACCTGCATGATCGCGTCCTCGCCGAAGTCCCGCGCGACGATCAGGGCCGCGACCGCGAGCGCCGGCGCGGTGTTGCGCGCCACGGGCTCGAGCAGGATCCTGGCGAGCGGCCGGTCGATCAGCCGGGCCTGCTCGGCGACGAGGAAGCGGAACTCCGCATTGGTCAGGATGATCGGAGCCTCATACAGCTCTTCGTCGCCGACCCGCTCAAGCGTGCGCTGGAACAGCGTCTTCTTGCCCATCAGGTCCATGAACTGCTTGGGAGCCGTCGAACGCGAGAGGGGCCACAACCGCGTGCCCTTTCCGCCCGCCATGACGACGGGGATGATTTTCTGAGACATCGATCCTCATTCCATAACGTATAATGGGCCGGCGTAACGGCACCGGCCGCCATTGAAGCAGTAAACTGCCTCGCTTCATAGCAAATAGTCCCGCCGCACGGGGCAACTTCGCCATGTAGTTAAAGCAGGCGCGGCCGGCACGGTTCCACAATTCCAATAAAAAACCCCGCCGGAGCGGGGTCTTGTTCGGTCTATTCACCCTTTCAGGCGGGCAGGATCGTGCCCTGCACGGTGCCGAGCTGGGCGATATAGCGCTCGATACCGGCGCGATGCTCGTCGTTCGGCGCCGCGTCGAGCTCACCGCGGGCAGCCTCTATGCGCTTGGCGATATCGTCGCGGCTGATCTCGTCGATATGGACGGCCGATTCCGCAAGCAGCGTGCAGCCGGTCGGCAGGATGTCGGCAAAACCGCCGAACACCACATAACGATCCGTCTTTCCATCGGCAAACGTCACCGTCACGACACCCGGCTGGATCGTCGTCATCGTCGGCGCGTGGTTGGCCATGACGGTCATCTCGCCTTCCGAGGCCGGAATGACGACCGCGGTCACGCTGCCGGAGAGCAGCAGGCGCTCGGGGGAAACGAGTTCAAAGTTGAAACTGTCGGCCATGACCATTCACTTCTGCTGATTTCATCAGGTCAGGAACGGACGCCCGCATTGCAGGCGTCCGGAACTTTCCGGGATCAAGCGGCTTCGGCAGCCAGCTTCTTCGCCTTCTCAATGGCTTCCTCGATGGAACCGACCATGTAGAAGGCAGCTTCCGGCAGGTGGTCGTACTCGCCGTTGACCAGGCCCTTGAAGCCCTTGATCGTGTCTTCGAGAGCGACCAGCTTGCCCGGCGAACCGGTGAAGACTTCGGCCACGAAGAACGGCTGCGACAGGAAGCGCTCGATCTTGCGGGCGCGGGCAACGGCCAGCTTGTCGTCTTCCGACAGTTCGTCCATGCCGAGGATGGCGATGATGTCCTGGAGCGACTTGTAACGCTGCAGGGTCGTCTGCACCTTGCGCGACACTTCGTAGTGCTCTTCACCGACGATCATCGGGTCCAGCATGCGCGAGGTGGAGTCGAGCGGGTCAACGGCCGGATAGATGCCCTTTTCGGCGATCGAACGCGACAGAACCGTCGTTGCGTCCAGGTGGGCGAACGAGGTTGCCGGCGCCGGGTCGGTCAAGTCGTCGGCCGGAACGTAGATGGCCTGAACCGAGGTGATCGAGCCCTTGGTCGTCGTGGTGATGCGTTCCTGCATCTGGCCCATGTCGGTGGCGAGCGTCGGCTGGTAACCCACGGCCGAAGGAATACGGCCGAGCAGAGCCGACACTTCCGAGCCCGCCTGGGTGAAGCGGAAGATGTTGTCGACGAAGAACAGAACGTCCTGGCCCTTGTCGCGGAAATCTTCGGCGATCGTCAGACCGGTCAGGGCGACGCGGGCGCGGGCACCCGGCGGCTCGTTCATCTGGCCGTAGACGAGCGCTGCCTTGGAGCCTTCGCCGCCGCCGAGCTTGTTCACGCCCGATTCGATCATTTCGTGGTAGAGGTCGTTGCCTTCGCGGGTACGTTCACCCACGCCTGCAAACACCGAATAACCACCGTGGGCCTTCGCGACGTTGTTGATCAGTTCCATGATCAGAACCGTCTTGCCGACGCCGGCGCCGCCGAACAGGCCAATCTTGCCGCCCTTGGCGTAGGGAGCGAGAAGGTCGACGACCTTGATGCCGGTGACGAGGATCTGCGCTTCCGTCGACTGCTCGACATAAGCAGGGGCGTCCTGGTGGATCGCGCGCCTGGCCTTGGTCTTCAGCGGACCGGCTTCGTCGACCGGCTCGCCGATGACGTTCATGATGCGGCCGAGCGTCTCGTCGCCGACCGGAACCGAGATCGGGGCGCCGGTATCGACGACGGGCTGGCCGCGGACGAGACCTTCGGTCGCGTCCATGGCGATCGTGCGGACCGTGTTCTCGCCGAGGTGCTGGGCGACTTCGAGAACGAGGCGGTTGCCGTTGTTGTCGGTCTCCAGCGCGTTCAGGATGAGCGGCAGCTCACCGTCGAATGCGACGTCGACGACGGCGCCGATGACCTGCGTCACGCGTCCGGTCGCACCCTTCGCAGAGACCGCCGAAACGGGAGCAGCGGCCTTGGCGGCTGCCGGCTTGCGCGGAGCAGCAGGCTTCTTCGCCGCTGCGGTTTCTTTCGGGGTAGCTGCCTTAGCCATATTTCTTACCCTCTTTGTCCTGGTCCTTAGAGCGCTTCGGCGCCCGAGATGATTTCGATGAGTTCCTTGGTGATCTGAGCCTGACGCTGGCGGTTGTAGCTGAGCGTCAGCTTGTTGATCATCTCACCGGCATTGCGCGTCGCGTTGTCCATGGCGCTCATCTTGGCACCCATCTCGCCGGCGACGTTCTCGAGCAGGGCCCGGAAGATCTGGACGGAGATGTTGCGCGGGATGAGATCGCCGAGGATCGCTGCCGCATCGGGCTCGTAGTCGTAGATCGCGTCGGACTGCTCGACAGCCTCGCCGGCCGAGGCCGGGATCAGCTGCTGCGCCGTCGGGATCTGCGCGATGACCGACTTGAACTCGGAGTAGAACAGCGTGCAGACGTCGAACTCGCCCTTGTCGAACAGGGCGATGACCTTGCGGCCGATCTCGTCGGCATTGCCGAAGCCGAGCTTCTTGACTTCGCGCAGGTCGACGCGATCGATGATCAGCGATGCGAACTCGCGGCGAAGGATGTCGAAGCCCTTCTTGCCGACGCAGATGATCTTGACCGTCTTGCCGTTCGCCAGAAGCTTGCGCGTATGGTCGCGGGCAAGGCGGGCGATCTGCGAGTTGAAGCCGCCGCAGAGGCCGCGTTCCGCCGTGCAGACGACGAGCAGGTGCACGTCGTCCTTGCCGGTCCCCGTCATCAGCCGCGGCGCGCTGTCGTCCTGGCCGACCGCCTGGGCGATGTTGGCCAGAACCGCGCTCATGCGCTGAGAATAGGGCCGGGCGGCCTCGGCCGCCTCCTGCGCACGCCGAAGCTTCGCCGCGGCGACCATTTTCATCGCCTTGGTGATCTTCTGCGTCGCCTTGACGGAGGCGATCCGGTTCTTCAGATCCTTAAGTGAAGGCATCCGTTTTCCGTCCTAGACTGGGAGTCGCTCAGGCGAAGGATTTGGCGAAGGCGTCGAGAGCAGCCTTGAGCTTGCCCTTGGTGTCGTCGCTGATGGCCTTCTCCGTGCGGATCGCGTCGAGGATGCCCTTGCCTTCCGTACGCATGTAGGAAAGCAGACCCTGCTCGAACTTGCCGACCTGATTGACCGGCAGCTTGTCGAGATAGCCATTGACGCCGGCGAAGATCACGGCGACCTGCTCTTCCGTCTTCAGCGGCGAGAACTGCGGCTGCTTCAGGAGTTCGGTCAGGCGTGCACCACGGTTCAGCAGGCGCTGCGTTGCAGCGTCGAGGTCCGAACCGAACTGGGCGAAGGCGGCCATTTCGCGATACTGGGCGAGTTCGCCCTTGATCGAGCCGGCAACCTGCTTCATCGCCTTGATCTGCGCGGACGAGCCGACGCGGGAAACCGACAGACCGACGTTAACGGCCGGGCGGATGCCCTGATAGAACAGGTCGGTTTCAAGGAAGATCTGGCCGTCGGTGATCGAGATCACGTTGGTCGGGATGAAGGCCGAAACGTCGTTGCCCTGGGTCTCGATGACCGGCAGAGCCGTCAGCGAGCCTGCGCCCATCTCGTCATTGAGCTTTGCAGCGCGCTCGAGCAGGCGGGAGTGCAGGTAGAAGACGTCGCCCGGATAGGCTTCGCGGCCCGGCGGGCGGCGCAGCAGCAGCGACATCTGGCGGTAGGCGACGGCCTGCTTGGAAAGGTCGTCATAGCCGATCAGGGCATGCTGGCCGTTGTCGCGGAAGTATTCGCCCATTGCGCAGCCGGCGAACGGTGCGAGGTACTGCATCGGAGCCGGGTCGGAGGCCGTGGCAGCAACGATGATCGAGTACTGCAGCGCGCCGCGCTCTTCGAGCACCTTCACGAACTGGGCAACCGTCGAACGCTTCTGGCCGATGGCGACGTAGACGCAGTACAGCTTGTCCTGGTCCGGGCCGTTGTCGTGGATCGGCTTCTGGTTGAGGAACGTGTCGAGGATGATCGCGGTCTTGCCGGTCTGGCGGTCGCCGATGACCAGCTCGCGCTGGCCGCGGCCGACCGGGATCAGCGCGTCGATGGCCTTGAGGCCGGTCGACATCGGCTCATGCACCGACTTGCGCGGAATGATGCCCGGAGCCTTGATGTCGACGCGGGCGCGCTTCTTGGCGTTGATCGGGCCCTTGCCGTCGATCGGGTTGCCGAGCGCGTCGACGACGCGGCCGAGCAGTTCCGGACCGACCGGGACGTCCACGATGGCGCCAGTCCGCTTGACGGTGTCGCCTTCCTTGATGTCACGGTCCGAACCGAAGATAACGACACCGACGTTGTCGCTTTCCAGGTTCAGCGCCATGCCGCGAATTCCGCCCGGGAATTCGACCATTTCGCCGGCCTGGACGTTGTCGAGTCCGTAGACGCGGGCGATACCGTCACCGACGGAGAGCACCTGGCCGACTTCCGAGACTTCCGCCTCTTTGCCGAAGTTTTTGATCTGATCTTTGAGAATTGCGGAGATTTCCGCGGCGCGGATATCCATCAGCCGACCTCTTTCAGTGCAAGCTTAAGGGTAGAGAGTTTGGTGCGAAGGGAGGTGTCGATCTGGCGGGACCCGACCTTGACGATCAGACCACCGAGAATGGACGGGTCGACGGTGACGGCGATCGCCACGTCTTTGCCGGTGACGCCCTTGAGCGCCGCCTTCAATTCGGTCTCCTGCGCTGCGGTCAACGCATGCGCGGAGGTTATTTCGGCCGTGATCTCGCCACGCTGGCGGGCGGCGATCACGCGATAGGCCTTGATCATCCCCGGCACGGCGAAGAGCCGGCGGTTGGATGCCACGACCTTGAGGAAGTTTGCAACGAGGCCCGAGAGGCCCGCCTTGGCGACGATCGCGGCGATGGCCTTCGCCTGCTCTTCGGCGGAGAAGACCGGGCTCTGGATCAGGCGCTTGAGGTCGGCGCTGTCGTCGATCATCGCCTGGAAGCGGGCGAGGTCGGAACCCACTGCATCGACGCTGTTGGCTTCGAGCGCTAGCTCGAAAAGCGACGATGCGTATCTTTCTGCAACACCGGAAATAAGCTGGGATGTGTCTGCCACGGGCACAAGCTTCTCTTATTTTCATCCAGAGCGGCAGCTTGCGGATTACCCGTAAACTTAACACCCTGAATTCGTTGCGATTATCTTCAGTCCCCGCAAGCTTGAACGCCCGCATTTTCTGAAATTCGCGGTTCGTCTAGCATAGGAACTTCGGACTCGCAACACGCGCAGGCACAGGAATCCTTGATAAATGGGGCACCCTTGGCCCTAATTCTGGCAAAAATGAATCCGCCCCGGCGAAAGCTGCGTCCGGAAGCGGAAAATGGCCTCAGACGAAACCGAAAACATAGGCGAGCGGCAAGAGCGACAGGACGAGCTGCACCACAAGCAGCCCCAGGCTCTTGAGCGTGAACGAGGCATCCGACATCATCGACAGGATGCGGCCGAAGGAAGCGAGCGCAAAGGCGGATCCGACCGCGAGATAGGCCCAGTCCTGCGCGACCATCACGGCACAGAGTGCCAGCCCCGCATGGAAGCCGCCAAGCGACCGGGCGGCCGCGTAGCCTTCGTTGCTGCCGTCGCGCGACTGCAGGCCGTTCACCTTCAGCGACAACCGCGGCGCGAACAGCCCGACGAGCCCGAGCAGGCAGGCCGCGAGCGCCGCGCAGAAGGCCAGGAGTTCGCCCGTATCGGTCGGAATGTAGAACTCCATGATGGCTCCCCCGGCACTGCCTGATCCAACTGCCTTATGGCACACTCGCTCGCCGCACGGAATCCGTCGGCTGCGGTTTTTGCGCGATCCCGGACACGGCTCTGCGCGGCGAAGTGGGGAAGGCGTCAGGCTCCGGCAGCTGCGACAAAGTGACACCGGCGCACCTGGAAGTTCCCTGCGGAGGGCCCGGTAACCGGCCTACAGAAAGCTCTGCGGATCGATGTCCACCTGCACGAGGATCGAGCCCCGTTCCTTCGGTCCGTTCGCCAGCATGGTCCTGAGATAGGCCTGCATGTCGCTGGAACGCTGGCCGTGGACGAGAAGGCGGAACCGGTGGCGGCCGCGAATCAGCGCCAGCGGCGCCTCGGCCGGGCCGAGGATCGCAATGCCGGAGACCCCCGGCGCGGACTGTCGCAACCCGCGGGCATGGCCTTCCGCCTCCGCCCGGCTGTCGGCGGAAACGATCACCGAGGCCAGCCGGCCGAACGGCGGCAGCAGCGCCTTCTCCCGTTCTCCGATCTCGCGCTCGTAGAAATCGCGGGCGTCGCCCGAAACGATCGCCTGCATGACGGGATGAAGCGGCTGATAGGTCTGGATCAGACCGTGGCTCTTCAGCCCCGTGCGCCCCGCCCGCCCGGTCACCTGCGACAGGAGCTGGAAGGTGCGCTCGGCCGCCCGCGGGTCGCCGTTGGAAAGGCCGAGATCGGCATCGACGATCCCGACCAGCGTCATCAGCGGGAAATTGTGCCCCTTGGCCACCAACTGGGTGCCGATGACGATGTCGGCCTCCCCCTTGGCGATGGCTTCCAATTCCAGCCGCAGCCGCTTGACCCCCATCAGGTCGGAGGAGAGCACGATGGTGCGCGCCTCGGGGAAATGCTTCTCCACCTCCTCGGCGATGCGCTCGACGCCGGGACCGCAGGCGGCCAGATGGTCGAAGGTGCCGCATTCGGGGCAGGCTTCCGGCGTGCGCTCGGCGTAGCCGCAGTGATGGCACTGGATCTGGCCGCGGAACCGGTGCTCGACCAGCCAGCTTGCGCATTGCGGGCACTGGAACCGGTGGCCGCAGACGCGGCAGAGTGTCAGCGGTGCATAGCCTCGGCGATTGAGGAAGAGCAGCGCCTGTTCCCCGCGCTCGACCGTCTTGCCGATCGCCCGGATCATCACCGGCGACAGGAAGCCGCCGCGCTGCGGCGGGTGCCGGCGCAGGTCGACGAGATGCAGGTCGGGCAGTGCCGCCGCGCCGAAACGGGTCGGCAGGTGCAGCGCCTGATAGCGGCCGTTGTCGGCGTTGACGCGGCTTTCGACGGACGGCGTCGCCGAAACCAGAACGGCCGGAAAATTGCCGATCCGGGCCCGCACCACCGCCATGTCGCGGGCGTTGTAGAAAACCCGATCCTCCTGCTTGTAGGCCGGATCGTGCTCCTCGTCGACGATCACAAGCCCGAGATCCTCGAAGGGCAAAAACAGGGCCGAGCGCGCGCCGGCGACGACGCGCACCTCCCCGGTCGTCACCTGCCGCCACACCTTCTCGCGCGTCCGCGGGGCGAGATCCGAATGCCACTCGGCCGGCTTTGCCCCGAACCGGTCCTGGAATCGCTCGAGAAAGCTCGCCGTCAGTGCGATCTCGGGCAGAAGGATCAGCACCTGCCGACCCTGCCGCAGCACCTCGGCGATCGCCTCGAAATAGACTTCCGTCTTGCCGGAACCGGTAATGCCGTCGATCAGCGCGACGGCGAAGTGTCCGTCCCGGACCTGTTCGACGAGATCGGCGGCGGCATCGGTCTGCGGCCCTTCCAGCCGCGGGACGGCATAGTCGGGATCGGGCCTCGCCACCACCGGCGGCGGCGGCAGGAAGACGGTCTCGAAACTGCCCTGCGCGGTCAGCCCGTCGATGACGCTGGAGGAGGTTCCGGCAGCATGCGCAAGGCCGGAACGGGTCCAGGGGATGCCCTCGTCGACCAGCGCCAGCACGCGTTCGCGCGCCGCCGTCATGCGCTCCGGGCGCACACCGGTGAAGCGCAGCCCCTCGATCATCGGCTCGGGATCGAAGGCAGCCGGCGCGCGCAGCGCCATGCGCGCCACGAGCCCGGGCGGCGTCAGCGTATAGGCGGAAACCCAGTCGACGAAGGCGCGCATCTCCTGCGTCAGCGGCGGGCAGTCGAACACTTTCTCGATCGGCCTGAGCTTCTTCGGGTCGACGTCGTCCTCACCGGTCCGGTCCCAGACGACACCGGCGACGAGGCGCGAGCCGAGCGGCACCTGCACGATCGAGCCGGGCTCGGCCGCCATCTCGGCGGGCACTGTATAGGAATAGGCCCGCGGCGCCGGCATCGGCACCAGCACGGGCACAGTCCTGGGCTTCGGCGCGCCGCCGAAGAGATCGTCGGTCAGCCGGTTCATCGCGCACCGCTACCCGCATGGGCACTGCGAGACCGACGACGACGGGACATACAGAAGGAAGGCCGCCCGCTCATGCGTCGTCCTCCGCGATCTCGCCGCTCATCCGCATCCCCTCGATCCAGGTGGCGCCGTCGTTGCGGATCACCCGTCTCGCCCGCACCCCGCAGCGGCTCTCCACCTCGCGCGCCAGAAGCTCCGAATGGGTGACGAGCCACACCTGGCTGGTGCGCGCCGCACTTGCGATCATCGCTGCCAGCGGCGGCAGCATGGAGGGGTGCAGGCTCGCCTCCGGCTCGTTCAGCGCCACCAGCGGCGGGCGGCGATAGGAAAGGAGCGCGGCGGCGAGCGCGAGGAAGCGGATCTGCCCGTCGGAGAGTTCGCGCGGCTGGAACAGCCGCTTCGGAAACTGCGGAAACACCAGCCCGAAGGATGCGAACTCGCCGGGCTCCGGTATCGACAGCCACGCGCCCTCGAAGGCAGCGGCGATCGCCCTTTCGAGGTCGACCGTGTCCTGCCGGATATGGGCGAGCGTGGCGAACACGGCGGCAAGGTTGCCGCCGTCCTCGTCCAGCATCGGTGCGGTAACCGAAAGGCACGGCTGACGGAGCGGCGAATCGCGGTCCGTCCGGAAGCCGTGGAAGAAGCGCCATTGCAGCACGGCCCGGCGGAAGGCGCCGATCTCGGGATAGTGCCCCGCATCGCCGATCAGGGAGAGCGCCGTCTCCGAGGTCAGCGCCTGTTCCGGATGCTCTTCCATCCGTCCCGTCTCGCCACGTACCATGATCCCCGGGCCGGCGCGCTTCAGTACGGTGACCGGTCGCCGCCCGGTCTCGATCGAAAGCTCCTCGGTCTTGATCTGCGGCTCGAAGGCGAACCCGGCGGCCGCCGGCGGCCGGAGCCCCGCCTCGATCCCGTATCGGAAGGTGATGGCCCGTTCCTCGTCGAGAAGCTCAGCCTCGAGCCGGACGCGAACGGGCTCGTTCGGCTTGCGGCGCCCCGTCCACAGCACCGAGGCCATGCCGCCTTCGGCCGCGATCTCGTTTGCAAGCGTCCCGCGCGCAGCCGCCTGGACGAGCTGGAGCGATCGGTAGAGATTGGACTTTCCGGTGCCGTTCTCGCCGACGAACAGGTTCACCTGGCCGAGATCCATGCGGATCGACCGTAGCGAACGGTAGTTTTCGGCAAGCATGGAGCGCAGCATCATCGCCTCAACTAAGCGATTCCCGCCGGCGGAGAAAAGGGAAAAAGCGGAACCGCGGTCAGAGCGGCTGGAACCGCGCGTCCGGATCCGCGGCCAGCGAGGACACGCAATGGCGCTCCAGCGTTCTGGTGACGTCGACCGGATCGCCGGCCAGTTGCTCCGGCCGGATCATGTTGCCGACGGTGAATTCGAAGCGGTTGCTCTTCTTGTTCAGAAGCTCGTGGAACACGGTCATGTCCCGCAGTTCCGTCGACCATTTGGCGAGCCAGTAGAACAGCCCGGAATTGCGCGCCGACATATGGACGGGCAGGATCGGCAGGTCGTACTTGCGGGCCAGCGAGACGGCCGAGATCTTCCACGGCCGTTCGTTCAGCCGCCCGTTCGCCCAATAGGCGATGCGGCCGGAAGGAAAGAGGACGGCGGCCTTGCCCTCGGCGATCGCCCGGTTGGTGATCTGCAGCGTCTCGCGCGTCTTCAGCTTGCTCTTGTGCTCCTCGCGCCATTCCACCGGGATGATCATCTCGACGAACCGCGGATTGACCCGGACGGCATCGCGGTTGGCGAAGAACATCATGTCGGGCCGCCGGCGCTTCATCAGGTCGAACACGGCGACGCCGTCGGCGATCCCCGTCGGATGGTTGCTGACGAGCAGGAAGCCGTCCTTTTCCGGAATGCGTTCCTCGTTGCGCACCGCCACGTCCAGTTCCAGCGCCGAACTCAGGAACTCGAAGGCCTGGAAGCCGGGCATGTTGGCGACGGCATCGGCGAACTCGATCGCCCGGCGATAGTTGAGCAACGTATAGAGGAACGGCCGCATCACAGGCCACAGCGGATGCTCGACGATGCGGGTGCCGCGCTCTGCGATCAGCGTATCGACGATGTGGCCGGGCTGCCCGTGCGAGACGAGCGCCACCGTCTCGGCGAGATGCCCGAACGCTGTTCCCGAATCACGTCTTGCCATGGGTCCGCCTGCTCGAGTCCAGCTTCCTATCGCAGTTCCATATGATCTAAGCGTGACAGGAACGATGTCAATGTTAACAAATCCCTAACCGCACAGACCGCAAGATGGGCCGCCCGCAGCAACAGGTGGCGAACATGGATCAACTGCTCATCATCGCCGACCCGGCCCTGCTTTCCGAGCGCGCCGCATGGCTTTCGGCGCTGGCCGAAGAACGGCGGCTTTCGGACAATACGCTGGAGGCCTATGAACGCGACACGCGCCAGTTCCTGGCCTTCCTCACCGGCCACCTCGCCTCGCCCGCACGCCTGAAGGACATCGGCAACCTGCGGCCGGCGGACCTGCGCGGCTTTCTCGCCGCACGCCGCAGGGATGGGGCCGGCGCGCGCACGCTCGGCCGTGGGCTTGCGGGCCTGCGCTCCTTCCTGCGTCACCTGGAGCGCAAGGGCCTTGTCAACGCAGCCGGCGCGGCCGCGATCCGCTCGCCGAAGCAGCCGAAATCCCTGCCCAAGCCCCTGACCGACGTGCAGGCGCTCGCCGTTGTCGATGCCGGCGCGCAATTGTCGGAGGAGCCCTGGATCAGCGTGCGCAACGCAGCGGTGCTGACGCTTCTCTACGGCTGCGGCTTGCGCATCTCCGAAGCCTTGGCATTGACGCCGGAGGACTTCGCCGATGCGCCTACGGCGCTGCGCATCACCGGCAAGGGCGGCAAGACCCGTATCGTCCCGCTCCTGCAGGCGGCGCGGGACGGCGTCGGGGACTACCGGCGCCTTTGCCCCTTCCCGCTCGCCCGCGACAAGCCGCTCTTTCGCGGCGCCCGCGGCGGCCCGCTGCAACCGGCGATCATCCAACGCGAGATGCAGAAGCTGCGCGGCGCCCTCGGCCTGCCCGACAGCGCCACCCCGCATGCGCTTCGCCACTCCTTCGCCACCCATCTTCTCGCCGGCGGCGGCGACCTGCGCACGATCCAGGAGCTGCTGGGGCACGCGAGCCTGTCGACGACCCAGGTCTATACCAGCGTCGATTCGGCCAGGCTGCTGGAGATCTACGACCGCGCCCATCCCCGCGCCTGAGCCTGCCGCAGGGTCGCCACGGCACGTCGTCACAATGGGCCGGGCTTTGCGTCCGCGCGCCACAGCGCCCGTTAAGGGATTGTGAGGGCCGGACGGCTAGGGTTGCAGGAAAATCACAAGGACGTCGCAGGGACACCGAACACCATGAACCGATCGCCTCTCCCGCCGCGGGCAGCCTTCCCGGACCGCCTGGCCGACACGATGCTATGGCTCGCAGCCTCGCTGCATGTCCTCGTCGCTGCATCCCTCCTCTTCGTCCTGCTGTCGCTGTCGCCCGCAAATGCCGCCGAGCCAGTCGCCTGCGCCGGCAAGAACCTGCTTCCCGAGCTGCAAGCGAGCGATCCGGCCGCCTATGCGAAGCTGGTCGGGGAAGCGAAGGCGTCGCCGAACGGCGAAGGCATCTTCTGGAAGATCGAGAAAGCGGGGACGCCGCCCTCCTACCTGCTCGGCACCATGCACGTGACCGATCCGCGGGTGATCGCGATGCCGGAGGCGGCGCAGGCAGCCTATGCCGAAGCACGGACGGTCGTCGTCGAATCCGACGAAATCGCCGATGCGAAGAAGGCGAGTGCGACGATCCTCGCCCGCCCGGACCTCACCATGTTCACCGACGGCCGGACGATTACCGGATTGCTGGACGAGAAGGACGCCGCAGTCCTCGCCGATGGCCTGAAGGCACGCGGCCTCTCGCTTGCGGCGATGGCGCGCATGAAGCCGTGGATGATTATGAGCTTCGTGGCCATTCCCTCCTGCGAAATGGCCCGCAAGCAGGCAGGCATCGCCTTCCTCGACCAGAAACTCGCGCAGGACGCGATCGAAGATGGCAAGACGCTGAAGGGGCTGGAGACGATGGTCGAACAGATCACGGCACTCGACAGCCTGCCGCTCGAGCCGCAACTGGCCGGCCTGCTCCAGGTGGTCCAGCTCGGCGACGGCATAGAAGACGTCATCGAGACGATGAGCCAGCTCTATCTCTCCGGGCAGACCGGCATGATCATGCCGTTGATGCGCATGCCGCCGCCGGGCATCGAAGGCGACGACAGCGGCTACGCCGATTTCGAGCAGCGCATCATCATCGACCGCAACCACCGCATGGCCGAGCGCGCCGCTCCCATTATCGCCGACGGCAACGTCTTCATCGCCGTCGGCGCCCTGCACCTGCCGGGCAGGGAAGGCGTGGTGGAACTGCTGCGCGCGGAAGGTTTCACGCTGACGCCGGTGCGATAGCGCCGGTCGAACCCGGCAGCCATTGAACGCACACACGACAAAAGGAAGGCCCCGGTCCGCACTCGCAGACCGGGGCCTGATCTTTTCCGGGCCGGGCCGGATTACATGTGGATCGGCTTGAAGAAGGCGCCGAGCGCTGCTTCCTTGACCGCTTCCGACATGGTCGGGTGCGCATGGCAGGTACGGCCGAGGTCCTCGGCCGAGCCGCCGAACTCCATCAGTACGGTGATCTCGTGGATCATCTCGCCGGCACCGAAGCCGACGATATGTCCGCCGAGCACGCGATCGGTCTCCTTGTCGGCGAGGATCTTCACGAAGCCGTCGGTGGCGAGCATGGCGCGCGCGCGGCCATTGGCCGAGAACGGGAACTTGCCGACCTTGTAGGCGACACCCGCGGCCTTCAGTTCTTCTTCGGTCTTGCCGACCGAGGCGACTTCCGGCTGGGTGTAGACCACGCTCGGGATCACGTCGTAGTTCACGTGACCGGCCTGTCCGGCAAGGATCTCGGCCAGCGCCACACCCTCGTCCTCGGCCTTGTGGGCCAGCATCGGGCCGCGCACGACGTCGCCGATGGCATAGATGCCGGCAACATTGGTCTGGAAGTGGCCGTCAATTTCGACGCGGCCGCGGCTGTCGAGCGCGACGCCGGCTTCCGCCAGGCCCAGCCCATCCGTATAGGGCCGGCGTCCGGTGGCGATCAGCACGACATCGGCTTCGATCGTGGTCGCCTCGCCGCCCTTGACGGGTTCGAAGGTCACCTTCGCGCCGGACTTGGTCTTCTCGACGCCGGTCACCTTCGCGCCGACGCGGATATCCATGCCCTGCTTGGCCAGCATGCGCTGGAACTGCTTGGAAACCTCGCCGTCCATGCCGCCGAGGATCGTGTCGAGGTATTCGACGACCGTGACCTTCGAACCGAGGCGCATCCACACCGAGCCAAGCTCGAGCCCGATCACGCCGCCGCCGACGACGATCAGGTTCTCCGGCACCTTCTCCAGGGCGATCGCGCCGGTGGAGGAGACGATCACCGTCTCGTCGATGTCGACCTTGACGCCCGGGATGCCGGCGACGTCGGAGCCCGTGGCGATCACGATCGCCTTCGTCTCCAGCACCTGCTCCTCGCCCTTGTCGTTGGTGACGGAAACCTTGCCGGCGCCCAGCACCTTGCCGGTGCCCTGGATGCCGTCGATCTTGTTCTTCTTGAACAGGAAGGCGACGCCGTCGACGTTGGACTTCACCGTCGCGTCCTTGTGGCCCAGCATCTTTTCAAGGTTCAGCTTCGGCGCCAGCCCCTCGATGCCGAGGCTGTCCATGCCATGGGCGGCGTGGCTGTACATTTCGGAAGCGTGCAGCAAGGCCTTGGAGGGGATGCAGCCGATGTTGAGGCAGGTGCCGCCATAGGTCGCGCGCTTCTCGACGACGGCGACCTTCAGGCCGAGCTGGGCCGCCTTGACGGCGCAGACGTAGCCGCCCGGACCGGAACCGATAACAACGAGATCATATGCCATTGAATGTCCTTCCTGAGCGCGGACGGCCTACCGGCCGCCGCTGACGTTGAGGGCGGCACCCGTGACATAGGATGCCGCGTCGGAGAGTAGATAGAGAACGGACTGCGCCACTTCGTCGGCCGTACCCGGCCGCTGCATCGGAATGGCCGAAGCCATCTCGCGCGCCCGGTCCGGCAGGCCGCCGGAAGCGTGGATGTCGGTGTCGATGATGCCGGGGCGCACCAGGTTGACGCGGATGCCTTCGGCGGCGACCTCGCGTGCAAGGCCGATGGTGAAGCTCTCGATGGCGCCCTTGGTCGCGGCGTAGTCGACATACTGACCGGCCGCGCCGATCAGGGCCGCCATGGAGGAAATGTTGACGATCGACCCGCCGCGGCCGCCATGGCGGGTGGACATGCGCCGGATCGCTTCCTGCGCGCAGCGGATCGAGCCGATCACGTTGACGGCGAACATGCGGTCGAGCCGCTCGACGCCGATCTCGTCCAGCCGGGCGGGATGGCCGATGATGCCCGCATTGTTGACTAGCCCGTCGAGCCGCGAGAACGTCGCATCCACCGCGGAGAAGATCGAGGCGAGCCCCGCCTCGGTGCCGACGTCGCCCTCCACCGCCACGGCCGACCCGCCGCCCTTGCGGATGTCGTCGACCACTGCATTGGCAGCGTCGGCGTTCGAGGCATAGTTGACCGCTACCTGCCAGCCGGCTGCAGCCGCCAGCCGGCAGACGCTGGCGCCGATACCGCGGCTTCCGCCGGTCACGAGCAGGACGGGACTGTCGATCATTGCGCGCACCCCTTGTAGACCAGGACGTCCCAGGGGACGCTGGTGAGCTTGTTCTCTTCCCAGGCATTGGAATAGCGAAGCGCCGGACCGAAACCGGAAAACAGCAGCCGCTCGGCGGCTTCCGCCCCCTCCTCGGGCACGGTCTCGCCGATATCCCCGCCTGCGCCGACCGGATAGATCACCCCTTCCCAGACTGTGCAGGCGGCGATCTCCTCGCCGGTCACGTCACCCGTCGGGCAATTGTGCATGACCATGCCGTTCGACCGCGCCACCTCGTCGCCGGACATGATATGGCCGTTCAGGAGCAGTGCGCCCTTCACCTGCCGGATCTTGAACAGGTGGCTGACCACTGCCGCCTCCGACCCGACCGGCTCGAAGGCGAGTTCGTAGACCCCGTCCCTGTCGGCATAGATCGCCTGCGCCTGCGGGCACGGCGCCGCCAGCGACGCGCTCGTAAGCGAGATCGAAAGGACTGATGCCATCAGGAGAGGGCGGCAGACGCGCATGGATCAACCGGCCCGTTCCGTCGCAAGCTTGATGCCGAGCGCGATGAAGACGACCCCGCTGGTGCGATCGATCCACTGGCTGGCGCGCGAGAAGGCCGCGCGCATCCTGGGCGTCGTCATGAACAGGGACACGCCGACGAACCAGGCGATCAGGCAGCCCGCCATGACGAGTCCGTAGCCGAACTTCACCATGATCGGCGTATGCGCGCTGACGACGGTGGAAAAGATCGACAGGAAGAAGAACACCGCCTTGGGGTTCAGCGCGTTCGCCATAAAGCCGAGGCCGAAGGCCCGCAGCGCCGGCTGTCGCTTGCCGTCTGCAGCGCCTCCAGCCACCGGCGCTTCGATCTCCGTCCGGCCGGCCCTGAGCGCCTTGATGCCGATATAGACGAGATAGGCGACGCCGCACCATTTGACGATATTGAACAGGTAGATCGACTGGGAGATGATCAGGCCAAGACCCAGGATCGTGTAGCTGACATGGAACATCAGCGAGGCGCCGATGCCGAACGAGGTGATGATCGCCGACCGCCTGCCGTGCACGATCGACTGGCGCATGACCATGGCGAGGTCGGCGCCGGGGGAGACGATGGCAAAGGCGAAGATCGCCATCAGCGAAGCAAGTTCGATCAGGTAGCTATGCATTCCAGTCTCCGGTGCGCCCGAACGGCGGACGCGGCGCGTCGATCACAAGACGAGGGCAGCGAACATCACGAAAAGCCCGGCCAGCGAGCCGAGCCAGACCAGCGAGCGGACATAGGCGATGCCCGCCAGATAGAGCGGTATGTAAAGAATGCGGCAGGCGAACCACAGCAGCGCGCCGCTATGACCCCAGCCGGACGGATCGCCCGAAAGGGCCAACGCCAGCGCGAGGCCGACGAAGGCCGGATAGGTTTCGCGCAGATTGGCGGAAGCCCGCTCCACCCGCCCAGCGAGCTTGCCGAGCGGTTTGGCCTCCCCGTCGCGCGGGCCGGCGTTCCAGTCCGCCCCGCGGTCGTGGGTCGCCAGCGCGCCCTGCAGCATCACCTGGAAGACGAGCAGCGCCGCGCTCCACGCCACGAGCGTGACAAACGGTGAAGCGGCGAGCGCTGCGGCGTCCATCCCGGCTGGTCCTTACAGGTCCAGGACGAGGCGTTCCGGATCTTCCAGGCTTTCCTTGACCCGGACCAGGAACGTCACGGCTTCCTTGCCGTCGACGATGCGGTGGTCGTAGGAGAGCGCCAGGTACATCATCGGACGGATGACGACCTGACCGCCGATCGCGACCGGGCGCTCCTGGATCTTGTGCATGCCGAGAATGCCCGACTGCGGCGCATTCAGGATGGGCGAGGACATCAGTGAGCCGTAGACGCCGCCATTGGTGATGGTGAAGGTGCCGCCCTGCATGTCGGCCATCGACAGCGAGCCGTCACGGGCAGCCTTGGCGAGACGCGCCAGTTCCTTCTCGATCTCGGCGATCGACATCTGGTCGGCGTCGCGGATGACCGGAACGACGAGGCCCTTGTCGGTGCCGACGGCCATGCCGATGTGGCAGAAGTTCTTGTAGATGATGTCGGTGCCGTCGATCTCGGCGTTGACCGCCGGAAGCTCTTTCAGCGCGTGCGTGATCGCCTTGGTGAAGAAGCCCATGAAGCCGAGCTTCACGCCGTGCTTCTTCTCGAAGATCTCCTTGTACCTGGTGCGCAGGTCCATGACCGCCTTCATGTCCACCTCGTTGTAGGTGGTCAGCATGGCGGCGGTGTTCTGGGCGTCCTTCAGGCGCTTGGCGATCGTCTGGCGCAGGCGCGTCATCTTCACGCGTTCCTCGCGCGGGGCATCGGCCTCGGAGGACGGCGCGCGGGCTTGAATCTGGATCGGCGCGGCAGAAGCTGCCGGAGCGGAAATGCCCTTGGCGACGGCAGCGAGCACGTCGCCCTTCAGCACCTGGCCGCGCTTGCCGGAGCCGTCGACCTGGTCTGCCGAAAGGTTGTTCTCAGCGAGCATCTTCGCCGCAGCCGGAGCCGGCGGCATCGAGGAGGAAGCTGCTGCCGGCGCTGCTGCGGCGGGTGCTGCTGCAGGCGCAGGTGCGGCTGCTGCGGCCGGTGCCGGCTCGGCAGCCTTGGCGGCGGGAGCTGCGGCACCGGCGGAAGCGCCCTCGGCGATCTGGCCGAGCAAGGCCCCGAGACCGACCGTCTCGCCGTTCGCCGCCACGATCTCGGACAGCACGCCGGAGGCCGGCGCCGGCACTTCGACGGTCACCTTGTCGGTTTCCAGTTCGACGAGCGGCTCGTCCGCCTTGACGGCATCGCCGACCTTCTTGAACCAGGTGCCGACGGTCGCTTCGCTGACGGATTCGCCGAGGGTCGGAACGCGGATTTCAGTAGCCATTGTTCAAGTCCTGAAATGTTGATTGGTTGAATTTCGTTGCGGAAACCGGCGTGTTACGACCGGAGGATCAGGGTCGGCACGGGCGCGATGTCGTACCGGAAGCCGATATCGGCAAGGATCACCGGATCGGCATCGGCGAGCAATAGCGCCGCATCGGCATTCTCCACTTCGACGAGAGCCATGCCCCACGCCCCCTCACCTTCGAAGACCGGGCCGGCGGCGATCGCCGTCCCGGCCGTGGCCCTCTCGCGCCAATAGTCTGCATGCCGGTCCATGGCCTTCATCTCAGGCTCCGTCGCGTCATGCGGGAAGGTGGGGCGCGGCGGCACGAGTCTCAAGTGGAAATATGCCATCGCGCCGCCCTCCCCTTAGCCGCCGAGCGCGTCCTCGAGGAACGCCGCCAGTTGCGCGAGATGCTTGGACATCAGGCCCGTCGCCGGCGACGCCGCTGCCGGGCGGCCGGTGTAGCGGACGCGCTGGTGCTTGGCATCGATGTGGGCGAGCACCCACTCCAGGTACGGGTCGATGAACGACCAGGCACCCATGTTCTTCGGCTCTTCCTGGCACCAGACCATCTCCGCATGACGGAAGCGCGACAGCTCGTTGATGAGCGCCTTGGCCGGGAACGGATAGAGCTGCTCCAGGCGCAGCAGGTAGACGTCGTCGATACCCCGCTTCTCGCGCTCCTCGAGCAGGTCGTAGTAGACCTTGCCCGAGCACATGACGACGCGACGGATCTTGGCGTCCTTCTGCAGCTTGATCGGGCCGTCCTTGATCACCTCTGCGTCGTCCCACAGCAGGCGGTGGAACGAGCTCTCGCCGGCAAGCTCCGACAGGCTCGAAACGGCCCGCTTGTGGCGCAGCAGCGACTTCGGCGTCATCAGGATCAGCGGCTTGCGGAAGTCGCGCTTGATCTGCCGGCGCAGGATATGGAAGTAGTTCGCCGGCGTCGTGACGTTGGCGACCTGCATGTTGTCTTCCGCGCAGAGCTGCAGGAAGCGTTCGAGGCGGGCGGACGAATGCTCCGGCCCCTGGCCCTCGTAGCCGTGCGGCAGCAGGCAGACGAGGCCCGACATGCGCAGCCACTTGCGCTCGCCCGACGAGATGAACTGGTCGAACACCACCTGTGCGCCGTTGGCGAAGTCGCCGAACTGGGCTTCCCACAGCGTCAGCGCATTCGGCCGCGCCAGCGAGTAGCCGTATTCGTAGCCAAGCACCGCCTCTTCCGAGAGCATCGAGTTGATGACCTCGTAGCGCGCCTGGGTGGGCGACAGGTTCGCCAGCGGAATGAAGCGCTCCTCGGTTTCCTGGTCGTAGAGCACCGAATGGCGCTGCGAGAAGGTGCCGCGCTCGCAATCCTGGCCGGACAGGCGGATCTTGGTGCCCTCGACGGCGAGCGAACCGAAGGCCATCGCCTCGCCCATCGCCCAGTCGAGACCTTCGCCGGTCTCGATCATCTGGGCGCGGTTGTCCATGAAGCGCTGGATCGTGCGGTGCGCCTTGAAACCATCAGGAATGGTGGAGAGCTTGCGGCCGATCTCCTTCAACTGCTTCATCGGCACCGAGGTCTTGCCGCGACGCTGCTCGTCGGCATTGTCGGCCGTGCGCAGGCCCGACCAGACGCCATCCAGCCAGTCGGCCTTGTTCGGCTTGTAGGACTGGCCGGCGTCGAACTCCTGCTCCAGGTTCGCGCGCCAGTCGGCCTTCATCTTCTCCAGTTCGCCTTCGGTGATCAGACCTTCGTCGATCAGGCGCTGGCCGTAGATCTGCACGACCGTCTTGTGGGCACGGATCGCCTTGTACATCTTCGGCTGCGTGAACGCCGGCTCGTCGCCTTCGTTGTGACCGAAGCGACGGTAGCAGAACATGTCGAGCACGACCGGCTTGTGGAACTTCATCCGGTATTCGGTGGCGATCTTGGCAGCGTAGACGACGGCTTCCGGATCGTCGCCGTTGACGTGGAAGATCGGCGCCTCGATCATCTTGGCGACGTCGGACGGATAGGGCGACGAGCGCGAGAAGGCCGGATTGGTGGTGAAGCCGATCTGGTTGTTGATGATGACGTGCATCGTTCCGGCGACGCGATAGCCGCGCAGGCCAGACAGGCCGAGGATTTCGGAAATGACGCCCTGGCCGGCAAAGGCCGCGTCGCCGTGGATCAGGAGCGGCATCACCTTGACGCGCTCGCGCAAGGGGATGATGTCGCCTTCGAAGACGGTCGCCATCTGGTCCTGCTTGGCGCGCGCCTTGCCCATGACGACCGGGTTGACGATCTCCAGGTGCGAGGGGTTCGCCGTCAGCGACAGGTGGACCTTGTTGTTGTCGAACTCGCGGTCCGACGAGGCGCCGAGGTGGTACTTCACGTCGCCCGAGCCTTCCACGTCGTCGGGCGCATAGGAGCCGCCCTTGAATTCGTGGAAGATCGCCCGATGCGGCTTGGCCATCACCTGGGAGAGCACGTTCAGGCGGCCGCGATGGGCCATGCCGAGGACGATCTCCTTCAGGCCTTCCTGGCCGCCGCGCTTGATGATCTGTTCCAGTGCCGGGATCAGCGCTTCGCCGCCATCAAGGCCGAAACGCTTGGTGCCCTTGTACTTGACGTCGATGAACTGCTCGAAGCCTTCCGACTCGATCAGCTTCTGCAGGATCGCCTTCTTGCCTTCCGGCGTGAAGTCGACGCCCTTGTCGGGGCCCTCGATGCGTGCCTGGATCCACGCCTTGATCTCCGGATCGGAGATGTGCATGAACTCGACGCCGAGCGTCGAACAATAGGTCCGCTCGAGGATCTCCAGCATCTGCGGGATCGTCCCGTATTCGAGGCCGAGCACGTTGTCGAGGAAGATCGGGCGGCTGTAGTCGGCTTCCGAGAAGCCGTAGGACTTCGGCGACAGCTCGTCATAGTCCTCCACCGGGTCGGCGAGACCGAGCGGGTCGAGCTTGGCGTGCAGGTGGCCGCGCATGCGGTAGGCGCGGATCATCATGATGGCGCGCACGCTGTCGCGGCTCGCCTGCTGGACGTCACTGGCATTGACCGGGACGCCGGTCGAGGCCGCCGTCTCCTCGGCCTTGGCCTTGATCTTTTTCTCCACGGCCTTTTCGACCGTGCCCCAGTCGCCGTCGAGCGCCGATACGAGCTCGCCATTGGCGGCGATCGGCCAGTTCTTCTTCTTCCAGGACGCGCCCTGTGCCGCCTTCAGGATATCGGCCGGCCGGTCGTCGAGAGCCTTGAAGAAGCCCTGCCATTCGGGCGCCACGGAGGACGGATCCTGCTCGTAGCGGGCATAGAGCTGTTCGATATAGGCTGCGTTGGCGCCGTCGAGGAACGACGTCACCTGAAACTGTTCGTTGGCGTCTTGTCTTGCCATGGTCGCTCGCGGGCGCCGCGCCCGCCTCCTGACTTCAATCCACCCCGGAAGGTGCGCCGGGGGAAACGCCCGCCCGCAAAGCGCGTCCACGTCGACGCGCCGGGCGATGGGAACTGACGGCCGGCGCTTCGCCGGCCGCACCTGTCGTCAGTCTCAGCCCTTCAGGACTTCGACGAGGGTCTTGCCGAGGCGCGCCGGGGACGGCGACACCTTGATGCCGGCCGCTTCCATGGCCGCGATCTTCGATTCCGCGTCGCCCTTGCCGCCGGAGACGACGGCGCCGGCATGGCCCATGGTGCGGCCCTTCGGCGCCGTACGACCGGCGATGAAGCCGGCCATCGGCTTCTTGCGGCCCTTCTTGGCTTCGTCGATGAGGAACTGCGCCGCATCTTCCTCGGCCGAGCCGCCGATCTCGCCGATCATGATGATCGAGGTCGTGGCCTCGTCGGCGAGGAACATCTCCAGCACGTCGATGAACTCGGTGCCCTTGACCGGGTCGCCGCCGATGCCGACAGCGGTGGTCTGGCCGAGGCCTTCGTTGGAGGTCTGGAACACGGCTTCATAGGTCAGCGTACCGGAGCGCGAGACGATGCCGACCGAACCCTTGCGGAAGATCGAACCCGGCATGATGCCGATCTTGCATTCTTCCGGCGTCAGGATGCCCGGGCAGTTCGGACCGAGCAGGCGCGACTTCGACTTGTCGAGACGGGCCTTCACCCGCACCATGTCCATGACCGGGATGCCCTCGGTGATGCAGGTGATGAACGGGATCTCGGCGTCGATCGCCTCGATGATCGCATCCGCAGCACCAGCCGGCGGAACGTAGATCACCGACGCGTCGGCACCGGTCTTTTCCTTGGCCTCGGCGACGGTTGCGAAGATCGGCAGGCTTTCGCCCTTCGAGCCGGTCCAGGTTTCGCCGCCCTTCTTCGGGTGGATGCCGCCGACCATCTGCGTGCCGTAGTAGGCGAGCGCCTGCTCGGTATGGAAGGTGCCGGTCTTGCCGGTCAGGCCCTGAACGAGAACCTTGGTATTCTTGTTGACGAGAATAGACATCTAGCAGGTCCTCAAATTAGGCGTTGATCGCCGCGACGATCTTCTTCGCCGCGTCATCGAGATCGTCGGCGGCGGTGATCGCCAGACCGGACTCGTTGAGGATCTTCTTGCCGAGCTCGACATTGGTGCCTTCGAGGCGCACGACGAGCGGAACCTTCAGGCCGACTTCCTGAACGGCCGCGACCACGCCTTCGGCGATGACGTCGCACTTCATGATGCCGCCGAAGATGTTGACGAGGATGCCCTCGACCTTCGGGTCAGCCGTGATGATCTTGAAGGCTGCCGCGACCTTGTCCTTGCCGGCGCCGCCGCCGACGTCGCAGAAGTTCGCCGGCTCCTTGCCGTAGAGCTTGATGATGTCCATCGTCGCCATGGCAAGGCCCGCGCCGTTGACCATGCAGCCAATGTTGCCGTCGAGCGCGACATAGGCGAGGTCCCACTTCGAGGCCTCGATTTCCTTGGCGTCCTCTTCGGTCTCGTCGCGCAGGCCCTTGACGTCGTCGTGGCGGAACAGCGCGTTGCCGTCGAAGGAAACCTTGGCGTCGAGAACGCGCAGATGGCCGTTCTCCATGACGATCAGCGGGTTGATCTCGAGAAGAGCCATGTCCTTCTCGCTGAACGCCTTGTAGAGGATCGGAAACAGCGACTTTGCATCTTCCGCGGCAACGCCTGAGAGCTCGAGAGCCTTGGAGATCTTCGCGACGTCGTCGGCCGTGACGCCGGCTTCCGGATCGATGGCGATCGTGTGGATCTTCTCGGGCGTGTCGTGGGCGACCGCCTCGATGTCCATGCCGCCCTCGGTCGAGACGACGAAGGCGACCTTGCCGACCGAACGGTCGACCAGCAGCGAGCAGTAGAGTTCGCGGGCGATGTCGGCGCCGTCTTCGATGTAGAGGCGGTTGACCTGCTTGCCGGCCTCGCCCGTCTGCGCGGTCACCAGCGTGTTGCCGAGCATTTCCTTGGCGTGGGAGACGACTTCGTCGATCGACTTCGCCAGGCGAACGCCGCCCTTGGCGTCGGGGCCGAGTTCCTTGAACTTGCCCTTGCCGCGGCCACCCGCATGGATCTGGCTCTTGACGACGTAGAGCGGGCCCGGAAGCTTCTTCGCAGCAGCCTCGGCCTCTTCGACCTTGAGGATGGCCACGCCCTCGGCGACCGGTGCGCCGTAGCTCTTCAGCAGGGCCTTGGCCTGATATTCATGGATATTCATGGAAGGTTTCCTCTCTCTTGGCCGAAGCGGTTACTTCAGCGCCGGAGCGATGTTGATGCAGGCTTCGCACAGGCCGGCGACAGCGCCGACGGACTTGTCGAAGGCTTCCTGCTCGTTCTTGTTGAGGTCGATCTCGACGATGCGCTCGACGCCGCCGGCACCGAGGACGACCGGGACGCCGACATACATGTCCTTCACGCCGTACTGACCCGACAGGTAGGCGGCGCACGGCAGCACGCGCTTCTTGTCCTTCAGGAAGGACTCGGCCATCTCGATCGCGGACGCGGCCGGCGCGTAGTAGGCCGAGCCGGTCTTGAGCAGGCTGACGATCTCCGCGCCGCCGTCACGAGTGCGCTGGATGATCTGCTCCAGCCGCTCCTGCGTGCACCAGCCCATCTTGACGAGGTCGGTCAGCGGAATGCCGGCAACGGTCGAATAGCGGGCGAGCGGCACCATCGTGTCGCCATGGCCGCCGAGCACGAACGCGGTGACGTCCTGGACGGAGACGTTGAATTCCTCGGAGAGGAACAAACGGAAGCGAGCCGAATCCAGCACGCCGGCCATGCCGACCACCATGTTCTTCGGCAGGCCGGAGAACTTCTGCAGCGCCCAGACCATGGCGTCCAGCGGATTGGTGATGCAGATCACGAAGGCGTTCGGGGCATATTTCTTGATGCCGGCGCCGACCTGTTCCATGACCTTGAGGTTGATGCCGAGCAGGTCGTCGCGGCTCATGCCCGGCTTGCGGGCGACGCCGGCGGTGACGATGCAGACGTCGGCGCCCTCGATCGCCGCGTAGTCGCTGGCACCGGAGAGCGAGGCGTTGAAGCCCTCGACCGGCGAGGACTGGGCGATGTCGAGGCCCTTGCCCTGCGGAATGCCGTCGGCGATGTCGAACAGAACGATGTCGCCCAGTTCCTTCAGGCCGGCCAGATGCGCCAGCGTGCCACCGATCATTCCAGAACCAATAAGTGCGATCTTCTTGCGCGCCATGAAAGTGCTTCCTTTGCGATCCATCTCCCGATCGGTCGGCGTCGCAAACGCCCGGCCCATCCGGGCAAACGGATTAGCGCTCAAAGCTTTAAATATCAACTAATACTTTTTGGCATAGATATTTCAATCGGTTAGATCATGAATTTCTTACGTAAACGTAAGAAATTACGTCGCGAGATCGTCACAATTCGGCAACGTTCCGCCGATGGCTCTCCGCATACTCGACGCTGCGGATCTCGATCAGCCGCGAAACCGTCCGGTCGAATTCAAAACCTTCTGTACCCTTCTTCGCAACCAGCAGGCTCTCCGGCGCCGCCGCAGCCGAGGCGAACAGGCGGGCGCCATGGTCGTAGATCGTATCGACGAGGTTGATGAAACGCTTGGTTTCGTTGCGCCGGTCGGGACCCAGAAAGGGAATATGGTCGAGGAAGATGGTGTCGTAGCGCTTCAGGACCGCTAGGTAGTCGGCAGCCCCCATCGGCTTTTCGCAGAGATCGGCGAAGGAGAAACGGGCCGCCCGCCCGGCCGCCGCAGGAACGGCAATCTCGCGACCCCGGAAGGCGATCGTCGCTGGCTTCACCTCATTGCCCGCGGTCTCCCGCGCCCAGGCCTTGTCCATGGCCTGGTCCGCTTCGGCCCCAAGCGGATAACGAAACACCGGCAGGCCCTCGTCCTTTTCAAGCCGGTAGTCCGTCCCCGAATCCAGCGCGACGATGTCGACGTGCTTCTTGAGCAGGTCGACGAAGGGCAGGAACAAGCCACGGTTGAGGCCGTCCTTGTAGAGATTGTCCGGCTCGACGTTCGAGGTGGCGACGAGAATGCAGCCACGCGCGAACAGTTCCGAAAACAGCCGCGACAGGATCATCGCATCGGCAATATCCGTCACCGAGAATTCGTCGAAGCACAGAAGCCGCGCCTCGGCGATCAGGGCCTCGGCCACGGGCGGCACCGGGTCTGCCTGCTTGGTCTCGCCGTTCTTCAGTTTCTGGCGGTGCCGGTGGATGCGGTCGTGCACATCGGCCATGAATTCATGGAAATGGGCCCTGCGCTTGCGCTTGATCGGCACGAGCGAGAAGAACAGGTCCATGAGCATGGTCTTGCCGCGACCGACCCCGCCATGGATGTAGAGCCCGCGCGGAACAGCGGATCTCTCCGGCTTGCGCGAGGCGAACAGCCAGCCGAGCGCGCTCGACTTGCGCGCCGGCCGTTGCGTCTGGATGGCCTGAAGGAGCGTGTCGAACCGCTGCGCCATCGCGGCCTGCAGCGGGTCGGGCTGTATCTCGCCTGCCGCCACCTTTGCCTTCAGCTTGTCGGTGACGCCGTGTTCCGGATAGGCGGAGACCTTGTCCCAATCCTGCTTCATGGGCACTGCCGAAGATCTCCGTGAGGACTGGAATGTCCGCGATCAGCGCGACAGGCTGATCGGCTGGCCGCCGCTGGTGGAGCCGTCGAAGCGCGAGTCCGCCGTCCGGTAGAGGCGCGCGATCTCGTTGCCGTCGCGGTTCTTCAGAACGACCTGCTTGCCGGCCACTTCCCAGGAGCCCATCTGCGTCAGTTCGCCCGCGCAGCCACGGGTGCCGCCGCGCGAACCGGCGCCGAGATTGGTCAAGGTCAGGAACATGTCGCACGAAGTCGGCCCGTTGCTGACGCGCCAATTGCCAACCATGGCTTCCTTCTTGACGTCCATCGCCGAGGCCGACGCACCGGCATCTGCGCCGGGAACGCCGCCCGGCGTCGCCATCGCAGTGTCCGTGGTCGGGGCGGCCGGGAACTGGGACGAACCGCTGGTGCTGGTGGAGGGATCGGGAAGCTGGCTGGAGGAAACCGTTCCGACCGGCGCAGGCTGCAGCGGCGCGGTCGGCTGCGTATCGATGCCGCCCATGGAAGTCCGCTGGCAGCCGGCCAGCGCAAGCGCCATCATCAGTCCGCCTGCCACCTGTACAATCCGCATGTCGAAACTCCTGCCCTTCGTCGATGCTGTGGATACGCGACAATCATGGCGGCTTAACGTAAACCGACGGTTTAAATCAAGTCTTAGCCATCATGTTTCGCTGCGGCCCATGGCTATGGCACCCGATCGGCGGCGGCGACCCCTTACGAAAATGCCGGGCACGAGGCCCGGCATTCGCAGTGTTTCGTCCGCGTCGCGTCAGAGCCGCCGCTCGACCAGCATCTTCTTGATCTCGCCGATCGCCTTGGCCGGGTTCAGGCCCTTCGGGCAGGCCTGGGCGCAGTTCATGATCGTGTGGCAGCGATAGAGCCGGAACGGATCCTCGAGATTATCGAGCCGCTCGCCGGTAGCCTCGTCTCTGCTATCGATCAGCCAGCGATAGGCCTGCAGCAGCACGGCCGGGCCGAGATAGCGGTCGCCATTCCACCAGTAGCTCGGACAGGAGGTCGAGCAGCAGGCGCACAGGATGCACTCGTAGAGGCCGTCGAGCTTCTGGCGGTCCTCGTGGCTCTGCTTCCATTCCTTGGCCGGCGTCGGCGACTCCGTCTTCAGCCAGGGCTCGATCGAGCGGTGCTGGGCGTAGAAGTGCGTCAGGTCGGGCACCAGGTCCTTCACCACCGGCATGTGCGGCAGCGGGTAGATCTTCACCGCGCCCTTCACTTCGTCCATGCCCTTGGTGCAGGCGAGCGTGTTGGTGCCGTCGATGTTCATCGCGCAGGAGCCGCAGATGCCCTCGCGGCAGGAGCGGCGCAGCGTCAGCGTCGGATCGATCTTGTTCTTGATGTAGAGCAGCGCGTCCAGCACCATCGGGCCGCAGTCGTCGACATCGACATAGAACGTGTCGATCGACGGGTTCTTGCCGTCGTCAGGGCTCCAGCGATAGACGCGGAACTCGCGGGTGTTGGCGGCGCCGGCCGGCTTCGGCCAGACCTTGCCTTCGGTGATCTGCGAGTTCTTCGGGAGGGCGAGTTCGACCATGTCCAGTTTTCCTCGGGATCAGTAGACGCGGGCCTTGGGCTCGATCTTCTTCGGATCGATCCCGTCGGCGATGAGGTCGGTATGGACCGGCCGGTAGTCGAGCTTGACGTTGCCGTTCGCATCGACCCAGGCGAGCGTGTGCTTGCGCCAGTTGACGTCGTCGCGGCCGGCGAACGGGCCGGAGGTATAGTCCTCGCGGGCGTGGGAACCGCGGCTTTCCTTGCGCGCCTCGGCGCCGACCACCGTGGCGATCGCGTTCGCCATCAGGTTTTCCAGTTCCAGCGTCTCCACCAGGTCGGAGTTCCAGATCAGCGACCGGTCGGTGACCTTGATGTCGGCCATCTCGCCCCAGATCTCCTTCATGCGACGGCAGCCGCTCTCCAGCGATTCCTGCGTGCGGAACACGGCCGCGTCGTCCTGCATGGTGCGCTGCATCTTGTCGCGCAGCACCGCCGTCGGCGTGCCGCCATCGGCAAAGCGCAGCCGGTCGAAGCGTTCCATGATCCTGTCGCAGGCAGCCACGTCGAGCGCCGGAATGGGGGCGGCGCGGTCGATCACCTCGCCGGCGCGGATGGCGGCGGCGCGGCCGAAGACCACGAGGTCGATCAGCGAGTTGGAGCCGAGGCGGTTGGCGCCGTGCACCGAGGCACAGCCGGCCTCGCCGACCGCCATCAGGCCGGGCGCGATGCGCTCCGGATTGGCGCTGTCGGCATTGAGAACCTCGCCCCAGAAGTTCGTCGGCACGCCGCCCATGTTGTAGTGAACGGTCGGCAGAACCGGGATCGGCTCGCGGGTGACGTCGACGCCGGCAAAGATCTTCGCGCTTTCCGAGATACCGGGAAGGCGCTCGTGCAGCACGGCCGGATCGAGATGGTCGAGGTGCAGGAAGATATGGTCCTTGTTCTTGCCGACGCCGCGGCCCTCGCGGATCTCCATCGTCATGCAGCGCGAGACGACGTCGCGCGAGGCAAGGTCCTTGGCGGACGGCGCATAGCGCTCCATGAAGCGCTCGCCCTCGGAATTGACGAGATAGCCGCCCTCGCCGCGGGCACCTTCCGTGATCAGGCAGCCCGAGCCGTAGATGCCGGTCGGGTGGAACTGCACGAACTCCATGTCCTGCAGAGGCAGGCCGGCGCGTGCGATCATCCCGCCGCCGTCGCCGGTGCAGGTATGCGCCGAGGTCGCCGAGAAGTAGGCGCGGCCGTAGCCGCCCGTCGCCAGCACCACCATCTTGGCCGAGAAGCGATGGATCGTGCCATCGTCGAGGTTCCAGGCGACGACGCCGGTGCAGCGGCCGTCGGCCGACATGATCAGGTCGAGCGCGAAATACTCGATGAAGAATTCGGCATTGTTGCGCAGCGACTGGCCATAGAGCGTGTGCAGGATGGCGTGGCCGGTACGGTCGGCGACCGCGCAGGTGCGCTGCACCGGCGGGCCTTCGCCATAGTTCTGCATGTGGCCGCCGAACGGCCGCTGGTAGATCTTGCCTTCCTCGTTGCGCGAGAAGGGGACACCGTAGTGCTCGAGCTCATAGACCGCCTTCGGCGCCTCCATGGCGAGATACTGCATGGCGTCGACGTCGCCGAGCCAGTCGGAGCCCTTCACCGTATCGTAGAGGTGCCACTGCCAGCTGTCGGGCGTCATGTTCTGCAGGGAGGCGGCGATGCCGCCTTGGGCCGCGACGGTGTGCGAACGCGTCGGGAAGACCTTGGTGATACAGGCCGTCTTCAGGCCCTGCTCGGCCATGCCGAGTGTGGCGCGCAGCCCTGCGCCGCCCGCGCCCACGACGACCACATCGAAGGCATGGTCCACATACTGGTAGGCTTTGCCGTTTGTCGCCGGCGAGGAATTCGGTGCCATGGTGAATTATCCTGCGAAGGCGATCTTCAGGACGGCGAAAAGACAGAGCCCGCCGACCAGGACCGCAAAGAAGGTATTGAGCATGAGGAGGACGATCTTGCTGCCTTCCGCGTGGACGTAGTCCTCGATGATGACCTGCATGCCGAGCTTCATGTGGTAGAGCGCCGAAAGCACCACCAGCCCCATCAGCACCGCGACGATCGGGCGCGACAGCGCCGCCCGCACTTCGGCATAGGGTGCGCCGGCATAGCAGATGAGGAAACCGACAAAGAAGAGCATCAGCGGCACGTTGGCGACCGCCGTCATCCGCTGGCGCCAGAAGTGTTCCGTGCCTTCCTTGGCCGAGCCGAGCCCGCGAACGCGGCCGAGAGGTGTACGCATGTCCATGATTGTTGTTCCTCAGCGCACCAGGAGACCGATCGCCCAGACCAGCACCGTCAACCCAAGCGACACGACCAGCGACGCCTTGGCGACCTTCGTGGCGAAATGCTTCTCGTAACCGTGTCCCGTATCCCAGGCGAAGTGGCGAATGCCGCCGACCATGTGATGGAACAGCGCCCAGGTATAGCCGACCAGGATCAACGTGCCGATCCAGGTCCCGAAGAACCAGCTGACCCAGTTGAAGTACTCCTCGCCCATCGCCGCCGCGATCAGCCACCAGGCCACGAGCACCGTGCCGAAATAGAGCGCGCCGCCGGTAATGCGGTGCACGATCGACATGACCATGGTGGGAATTGGCTTGTAGATCTGGAGATGCGGCGAGAGCGGCCGGCCTTTTGTGACATTCGTCATCAGAACCCTCACGGAAATCCCGGAGAATGGCCCCGATATCTGGACATTTTCACTCCGGAATTGCACGTCGTTTGTGTGCAATGCAGTGCCTGCGACGTTTAATCGCCGGAATACGGAACCACAAGTGTCATCGACGGGCAAATTCAATTTAATCGATTAAGACAAAAGTATGGTAATGAGGGGCCTCCGGGATCGTTAACCATTGTTAACGTTTCTTACCGGTTCCTTAACCAAGCCAGTGACTTTCCAGCAAAATTGGACCAGAGTGGCTGCAAGGATCCGTCAAGCGTAACCTGGAGGCGAAACAGAATGAGTCTGTTTTCCCGAGCCTGCATGACCGCAATCGCGCTCGCCACCCTTTCGTTTTCTCTCGTCGCAGCCCCCGTGGCGGAGGCGCGAGACCGCAACGAAGGCGGCAGCCACCGCAGTTTCTCCTCGCACAGTTCCACCCGCTCGCTCTCTACCCGCGCGGACCGGGGGCGCGACGACGCCTGGAAGCGCAGGCACCATGCCGACCGCGACCGCACGCGCGACGCCATCCGCGGCTCGACGAGCATGCGCACGCGGGCGTGGACGTTGCGCCGTGACCGCTGGGACCATCGCGACTGGAACCGCCGGGACTGGGGCAGAGACTGGGAGCGGGCAGGCTGGAACCGCGGAAACTGGAACCGTGGGAACTGGGACCGCAGCCGCCGGGCCGGCTGGGATGGGCGCTTCGATGGCGCGCGCCGCGATGGCGAGGTGTGGCGCGATCGCGTTCGCCCCTATTACCAGGGCGCGGTCCGGCCCTACTATGCCGATGGCGGGAACGAAGATCGCGGCGGCCTCGGCAACAATTTCTACGGCGGCTCGATGTCCGCCTACGAGGATCCGGGCAACGGCAACTACTTCTATTTCGATGGCGAATATGGCGATACATCCGGCGGCTTTCCGCCCGCCCGGCCGCAATACGGCGCCAAGGTCGTGGTGGTGTCACCCGAAACGGAAGCCGCAAGCTGCAGCTGGGAAGCCGGCGTCTGCGTCATCCGCCCGTAAGCAGCCGGCATCATCAACTGGCCAGGGCGATCGTTCCGCGAGGCTGAAGCCGCCCGGCGGTCTTTATCCGTGACCGACCGTGACGCGGTGTGCGAGGCCTCCGGCTAGCAAGGCCCTCAGCCTTCCAGTTCCTCGCGCAGCATTTCCAGCTCGAGCCATTCCTCTTCCATGCGTATCAGGTCGGCCCGCAGCGTTTCCAGCTCGCCGGCAAGGCGGTGGAAGGCCGCCTGGTCCTTCGAAAACAGCGCCGGGTCGGCCATCCTCTCCTCGCGCCTGGCGATTTCGGACTGGGTCTTCTCCATCTCTTTCGGCAGGCTTTCGAGCGCGAACTTCTGCTTGTAGGAGAGCTTGCCCCTGGCCTTGTCGGCGGGCTTCTGAACCGGGGCAGCGTCGCCGGCCTTCACCTTCTCCGCCTTGTCGGCCCGGCGCCGCTCCTCGATCGCGCCGCGCCGCTGCGCCATCATGTCGGAATATCCGCCGGCATACTCGATCCATCGCCCGTCCGGCGCCTCGGGATTGGCGGGCGCGATCGTCGAGGTGACGGTGCGGTCGAGGAAGTCGCGGTCGTGGCTGACGAGGATGACCGTTCCGGAGAAGCCGGCGACGATCTCCTGCAGCAGATCCAGCGTCTCGATGTCCAGGTCGTTGGTCGGCTCGTCGAGGATCAGCAGGTTCGTGGGCCGCGACAGGATGCGGGCGAGCATCAGCCGCGCGCGCTCGCCGCCGGAAAGATTGCGGATCGGCGTGCGCGCCTGCTCCGGCTGGAACAGGAACTCCTTCATGTAGCCCGTCACGTGCCGCTGCTCACCGTTGACGATCAGGCTCTCGCCACGTCCGTCCGTGAGATAGTGGGCCAGCGTATCGTCCGGGTTCAGGTCCTCGCGGCGCTGGTCGAGCGTGGCGATCTCGAGATTGGTGCCGAGCTTGACCGTGCCGCTGTCGGGTGCGAGCTGGCCCGTCAGGATCTTCAACAGCGTCGTCTTACCGGCGCCGTTGGGGCCGACGAGGCCGATGCAGTCGCCGCGATGCACCCGGATCGAGAACGGGGCGACGATCATGCGCTCGCCGTAGCTCTTGGTGACCTTGTCCGCCTCGATCACCAGCTTGCCGGATTCCTGCGCCTCGGATGCGGTGGCCTGCACCGTCCCCTGCGGTCCCTTGTGGCCGCGGTGGCGCGACCGCATGTCCTGCAGTTCGCCGAGACGGCGCATGTTGCGCTTGCGCCGCGCCGTCACCCCGTAGCGCAGCCAGTGCTCCTCCCGCTGGATCGCCTTGCCGAGCTTGTGCTGCTCCAGTTCCTCGGCTTCCAGCACTTCATCCCGCCAGGCTTCGAAATGGGCAAAGCCGCGGTCGAGCCGGCGCGAAGTGCCGCGGTCGAGCCAGACCGTGGCATTGGAGATCTTCTCCAGGAACCGGCGGTCGTGCGAGATCACAACGAGCGCGGAGCGGCTGCGTGTCAGTTCGTCTTCCAGCCATTCGATAGTCGGCAGGTCGAGGTGGTTGGTCGGCTCGTCGAGCAGAAGGATATCCGGCTCCGGCGCCATCACGCGGGCGAGGGCCGCCCGCCGCGCCTCGCCGCCCGACAGGGTCGCGGGATCCTCCGCCCCGGTCAGCCCGAGATGCGACAGCAGGTAGGTGACGCGATAGGGATCGTCGCCCGGGCCGAGCCCCGCCTCCGCATAGGCGGCGACCGTGGAAAAGCCTTCGAAATCGGGGGCCTGCTCCAGGTAGCGGACGGTCGCCGACGGGTGGCGGAACACCTCGCCGGACTGCGCCTCGACCATTCCGGCCGCGATCTTCAACAGCGTCGACTTGCCGGAGCCATTGCGGCCAACAAGGCAGATGCGATCGCCCGGTTCCACCTGCAGGTTCGTGCCGGCCAGAAGCGGCGTGCCGCCGAAGCTTAGGGATATGTTGTCGAGTTTCAGAATGGGCGGTGCCAAGCGTCAGGCTCCTGAATGGTCATAGGGTCGGGCGAGCAGCACGGCGCGTCCGGCGGCAAGGGTGAAGGTGACGGGGCCGAGCGCGACGTTGGAAACCGTGCGCGACGAGCCGAACGGCAGGTCGAACCCGCTCAACGGATAGCGGACGTTCTCGATCGACAGGCCCGAGAGCGCCGACAGGCCAAGAACCGAAAACAGGCTCCTGTCCGGCAGCGCGACGGTGGTGCGGCCGGCAAGCAGCGGCCATGCCTCCTCGAGGCCGGAGGTCAGCGTGATGTCGAGCCCGTCCTCCCTGAGCGCTACGGCATGGAGAAGGTGCATCAGAGCATGGTCGCTGCGCTCGCCGCCGAGCGCGCCGGCGAGGATGAGCCGGCGCGCGCCACGCTCCAGCGCCACCGAGACGGCAATCTCCCCGTCCGTCGCATTCTTGGCCGCCGGATAGGGCTCGCGCGGGATATGCGCCCACGTCGCAAGGTCTTCCGGCGTGGTGGAATCGAAATCGCCGACCCAGACCTCGGGCGTGATCCCGAGGGCTGCGGCATGGCGCATGCCGCCGTCGGCGGCGATGAAGCGGGCGCCGGCGACCGACGCCCTGAACCGCGCGGTCGGTTCGAGCGTTCCTCCGAGAAGGACGACAAAGAGCGGGTCGGGAACGTTCGTCAGGGGCACCGTCATGGGCACACCGTCTAGCGCATGTCGCCCGCGAATGGAAACGCCTTTCCGCCCTGCCGCCCGCTTGCAAGCGGGGCCGCGGCGGACTATTGCTTGCCTTGCTCTAACGGGGTGCCCGACCATCGCAGGATGGACCGGGCTGAGAGGCCAAGGCCAACCCGAAGAACCTGATCCGGTTTGTACCGGCGGAGGGATTAGACGGCACATCCGGCGCCCTATTCCCGTTTATTGGATTTGAAGGAGGCCCCGATGCGCAAGACGCTACTATCCGCCCTGGCACTATTTTCCGCAGCGTCGCTGACAGTATCCATGACCCTGCCCGCACGAGCGGCGGAAAAGACGCTGACCATCTATACCTATGAAAGCTTCGTCACCGAGTGGGGCCCGGGCGCCAAGGTGGCGGCGGCATTTGAAGAGACCTGCGACTGCAAGGTCGAATGGGTCGGTGTCGCCGACGGCGTCGAGTTGCTGACGCGCCTGAAGCTGGAGGGCGAGGGAACGAAGGCGGACATCGTGCTCGGCCTCGACACCAATCTCATCGCCGAGGCCAAGGCGACCGGCCTGTTCGTCCCCCACCATCTCGCCCCGCAGGGCCTGACCGTTCCGGGAGGCTTCTCGGACGACACTTTCCTTCCCTACGACTACGGCCACTTCGCCGTCGTCTACGACACCGAGGCGCTGAAAAGCCCGCCGAAGAGCCTGAGGGAACTGGTGGAGGGCGATCCCGAGGAAAAGATCGTCATCGAGGATCCGCGCACCTCGACGCCGGGCCTTGGCCTGCTGCTCTGGGTCAAGTCCGTCTATGGCGACAAGGCCAGCGAGGCCTGGGCGAAGCTGAAGGAGCGCGTTCTGACCGTCACGCCCGGTTGGTCGGAAGCCTACGGACTCTTCACCAAGGGCGAGGCGCCGATGGTGCTGTCCTACACCACCTCCCCGGCCTATCACATGGTGGCCGAGAACAGCGAGCGCTACCAGGCGGCCGCCTTCTCCGAAGGTCACTACGTCCAGATCGAGGTTGCCGGCATGATGAAGTCCGCCGACGATCCCGAACTGGCGAAGGCGTTCCTCACCTTCATGACCGGGCCGCGCTTTCAGTCGATCATTCCCGAGACGAACTGGATGATGCCGGTCGCGGCGACCGAGGCGCCGCTTCCGGCCGCCTTCGACAGGCTGGTAAAGCCGCAGCATACCTTCCTCTATCCGGCAGACGAGGTCGCGGCCAACCGCAGGGCCTGGATCGACGAATGGCTTTCAGCCATGAGTGCAAAGTAGGACGGCGCGGCGACGGATGGCATGGGCGTAGCCTGCTGACGAGAGGCACCGGGATGTATACCACGCGCGAAGCATCAGCGATTGTCCGGACCGGCGGTGTTGTCCTGGCCTCGATCCTGCTGTTTGCCGGGCTCTCGACGGCGGCGCTGCTCTTTCATGCCGAAGGCGGCGCCGGCGGCGCGCTGTTCGATGCCTACCTGTTTCGCGTTGCCCGCTTCACGCTGCTGCAGGCGGGCCTTTCCACCATCCTTTCGGTGGCGCTCGCCATCCCCGTCGCCCGGGCGCTTGCGCGGCGCCGGAACTTTCCCGCACGCAACTGGATCGTCCGGTTGTCGGCGCTTCCGCTCGGCCTGCCGGCCCTGGTAGCGACGCTCGGCATCGTCGAGGTCTGGGGCCGCCGCGGGGTCGTCAACCAAGCCCTGGCCGCGCTCGGCCTCGACAATCCCGTCAGCGTCTACGGTCTGGCCGGCATTCTCATCGCCCATGTCTTTTTCAACCTGCCGCTCGCAGCCCGGCTGCTGATGGCGGGACTGGAGCGAATTCCGGCCGAATACTGGCTGACCTCCGCCAATCTCGGCATGGGATCGGGAGCGACGTTCCGGCTGATCGAGTGGCCGGTCATGCGCGGCCTCCTGCCGGGGATCGCCGGGCTCGTGTTCATGCTCTGCGCGACCAGCTTCACGATCGTGCTGACGCTCGGCGGCGGCCCGGCGGCCACCACGATCGAGGTCGCGATCTATCAGGCGCTGCGCTTCGATTTCGACCCGCCGCGCGCCGTGATCCTCTCCGTCCTCCAGATCCTCCTGACCGGCACCCTGCTCTATCTCCTGCGGCTGCTGGGCACGCCCGCCGAGGAGGCGCCGACCGCAGGCCGCGCCGTCCGCCGTTTCGACGGCAGGCGCGGGCGGCTTTCGGACGGCCTCGTGATCGCCGCCTTCACCCTGTTCACCGCCGCGCCGCTCCTGGCCGTCGTCATGGCCGGCCTTGCCTCCGACCTGCCGCGGCTTGCCTCCGATCCGCTGCTGCACAGGGCGCTTGTCACGAGCCTTGCGATCGCGCTCGCCTCGGCTACGCTCTGCCTCGCCGTCGCAATGCCGGCTGTCGCGATCGCCCCGCTCGCCGCCGCCGACAGCGCGCCGGCGGCCCTGAAGTATCTCGCAGGCAGCCTGCAGGCCACGAGCTCGCTGATCCTGCTGGTTCCCCCGGTCGTGGTTGCGACCGGATGGTTCCTGATGCTGCGCAGCTTCGGCGAGGTCGGCCGCTTCGCGCCCTATGTCGTCATCGTCATCAACGCGCAGATGGCCCTTCCCTTCGTCATGCGGGTGCTGCAACCGGCCTATCGCACCCATATCGCCCGCACCGGCCGGCTCGCCGTCAGCCTCGGCGTCACCGGCTTGCACCGGCTGCGATGGATCGACCTGCCGGCGCTGAAGCGGCCGCTGCTGACGGCCTTCGCCTTCGCCATGGCGCTCTCCCTCGGCGATCTCGGCGCGGTCGCCATCTTCGGCGCGGACGGCCTCGTCACCCTGCCGTGGCTCCTGTTCAGCCGCATGGGCAGCTACCGGACCGCGGATGCGGCCGGCATCGCCCTGCTTCTCGGCGTCATCTGCCTGTTGCTGACGCTTCCCTCCACCGCCTCCGGCAGGACTGCGAAGAACGATGCCTGACCATTCCACCTCCAGAACGGGCGCTCCCGCCATTCGCCTCGAGGCGGCAACGGTGCAGTTCGAGCAGAAGCGCCTCGTCTTTTCGTGCGACATCCCCACCGGCGCCCGCGTCGCCGTCACGGGGCCGTCGGGCTCGGGCAAGTCGACCCTCTTCAACGTCATCGCGGGGTTCCAACCGATCCGTTCGGGAACCGTCGAGATCTTCGGCAAGGACATGGCGGGACGCGAACCTGCCGAACGGCCGGTATCGATCATCTTCCAGGAGAACAATCTCTTCGCCCATCTGAGCGTGGAGCAGAATGTCGGCCTCGGCATCGATCCTTCGCTGCGCCTCGGTGCACCGGAGCGCCAGCGGGTGGAACATGCGCTGGCCCGGGTCGGTCTCGGGGGCTACGGGCGGCGCAAGCCGGGCCTGCTCTCGGGCGGCGAGCGACAAAGGGTGGCGCTCGCCCGGGCTCTCGTGCGCAGCCGGCCGATCCTGCTCCTCGACGAACCCTTCGCCGCACTCGATCCCGCCATGCGCGCCGACATGGCCGGGCTCCTGCACGATCTTGCCGCCGAGACCGGAAGCACGCTGATGTTCATCACCCATCAGCTGGAGGACGTCCGGCGGCTTGCCGACCATGCCATCTTCGTCGACGGCGGAACAATCGCATTGATGGAACCGATCGCATCCTTTCTCGCAAATCGCGAGATCCCCGCTTTGGCGCGCTTCCTTGGCATTGATAGATAATACTTTTCGGACTGCACCTGCCATATTTTGGACGCCCCACTGTGTCACCGCAGCCACATCGGAAGCCGATTCTGGAATCGGGAGTTGCCGCCCAACGACGGTGCGACTATCTCTCGACCACGGGTCCGGACAGGATCCATCGGGCATATGCACGATATGTCGGACAGCCGTCGAACAATTCGAACTAACGAGGTTCTCCGACTTCGGTTCGGCTACGGTCCGGAAGTCGAGAACGCGCTTGCCTTGCGGGCAGGCGACAAGGTCTGTGAAAGGGCATGGGGCGGATGCTGGAGAACCTTCAGCATGGAGGTTTGAGCAAGGAACGCGGAACGGTCGGCGCGCGCGCCGCGCTGGTGCTTGCGCTTGCCGGCCTGCTCGCCTCGTGCCAGTCGGCCCTGGAGCAGACCTACCAGCCGACCGTCGCCCCGTCGTCGAGCCCCCAGATCGTCGCGGAGGTGCAGAAGAACGATCCGCGTGCGGCCATGGGCGCGCGCGAACATCCGCGCATCGTCGCCAGTTACGGCGGGGAATACAAGGACGCCAAGACAGAACGCCTCGTCGCCCGCATCGCCGGCGCGCTGACGGCGGTGTCGGAAAACCCCAACCAGTCCTACCGCATCACCATCCTGAACTCGCCGGCGATCAACGCCTTCGCGCTGCCCGGCGGCTATCTCTACGTCACCCGCGGCCTGCTGGCGCTTGCCAACGACGCCTCCGAAGTCGCCGCCGTCCTGTCGCACGAGATGGCCCACGTGACGGCCAATCACGGCATCGAGCGCCAGAAGAAGGAAGAGGCGGAGGTCATCGCCAGCCGCGTCGTCGCCGAAGTGCTCTCCAGCAACATCGCCGGCAAGCAGGCGCTCGCCCGCGGCAAGCTGCGGCTGGCGGCGTTTTCCCGGAACCAGGAACTCCAGGCGGATGTCATCGGCGTACGCATGCTGGGCGAGGCCGGCTACGATCCCTATGCTGCGGCGCGCTTCCTCGACAGCATGGCCGCCTACGGGCAGTTCAACGCGGTCGATCCCGAGGCCGACCAGAGCCTGGACTTCCTGTCGAGCCATCCGAACGCGCCCCAGCGGGTGGAACTGGCGCGCCGCCATGCCCGCGCCTTCGGGGCGGAGGGCACGGTGGGAGACCGCGGCCGCGACTACTACCTCGCCGGCATCGACGGCCTGCTCTATGGCGACAGCCCGCAGGAGGGCTATGTCCGCGGGCAGACGTTCCTGCACGGCAAGCTCGGCATCCGCTTCGACGTGCCCGCCGGCTTCCAGATCGACAACAAGGCCGACGCCGTGCTGGCGACGGGTCCGGGCGACATCGCCATCCGTTTCGACGGCGTTGCCGACAACCAGCGCCAGAGCCTGGTGAACTACATTTCCAGCGGCTGGGTGACGGGCCTGAAGACCGACACGATCCGGCCCGCCACGATCAACGGGCTCGAGGCCGCCACTGCGCGGGCGGCGGCCGACCGCTGGGAATTCGATGTCACCGTCGTGCGAATCGGCAACCAGATCTACCGGTTTCTGACGGCCGTCCCCCAAGGCTCGCCCGCGCTCGAGCCGACGGCCGACGTCCTGAAGACGTCGTTCCGCCAGCTGACGCCCCAGGAAGTGGCCTCGCTGAAACCGCTGCGCGTGCGTGTCGTCACCGCGCGCGCAGGCGACACCGTCGCGTCGCTCGCCGGCCGCATGATGGGGACGGACAGGAAGCTTGACCTGTTCCGGCTGATCAATGCGATGACGGCCACGAGCACGATCAAGCCCGGCGACAAGATCAAGATCATCACCGAGTAGCCTGCCCGGGATCGTCGCCTTGGCGTGAACGCCACGATTGTGCCATCTTTCGGCACGCCCTCACAGATGCTAATGAGATGAGGCCGTTTTCATTCGATGACAGGCGGATGACGTTTCGTGTGTCCGCAAACTGGCCAGGACCCTATGCCGAAATTTCCCGCATATCTTCTGTCGCGCCTCGTCTTCGTGTTTTTGCTGATGCTCGCTCCCATGGCGACGGCCCAGACGCCGGCGCCTGCCGATGGCGCCGCACAGACGGCCGCCCCGCCGCCGGAGAAGGTCGCCGAGCTCATCAAGCTGCTGGACGATCCGGAGATCAGGAACTGGCTGCAGAACCGTCCCGCCTCGACAGCCGCGAAGGTCGAACAGGAGGCCACGCTGGAGGTCGAGAAGATGGAGGCGCAGGCACGCACCCGCTTCCAGGCGCTGCGTGCCGCCCTGCCGAGGATCCCGTCCGAGATCGCGTCGGCCGCAGGCAAGGTCCGCCAGCAGGCCAGCGAGAGCGGCTTCGCCCCGGCACTCTATCTCTTGCTCGGCATCGTCGGCGTCGGAGCGGCACTCGAATGGCTGTTCCGCAGGACCGCTTCCAGGGCGAAGTTCCAGAGCCCGGTCCTCACCCGCGCCTATGTCGAATTCGGCCCCTTGATCGTGTTCACCGTCGTCTCGACGCTGATCTTCATGGCCGTCGACTGGCCGCCGCTCGTCCGCGCCGTCATTCTCTACGCGCTGCTGGCGGTCATCGGCTATCGCCTGATCATGGGGCTCTGCCGTCTCTCCGTGGATACGGGCGGCATGTCGGCGTTCCAGTATTCTCGCATCCGGATCCTCGCGGCGGTGTTCACCCTCGGACTTGCCCTGTGGGCGATGTGCCGGCCGCTGGGCGTCGACAATGATGTACGGACCGATATCGTCTACCTGTTCTCGGTCGCGCTTTTCCTGATCGCGCTCGAAGCCGTCTGGCGACGCCCGGTCGATCGAAGGGGCAATCCCCCCACCCGGGTCGCCAACATCCTGGCGTCGCTCTATCTGGTGCTGCTCTGGCTGCTGTGGAGCATCGATTTCATGGGGCTGTTCTGGCTGGCCATCTACGCTGTCGTCCTGCCCCGTCTGCTGTCTGGTGCCGATCGCCTCACCCGGGCCTTCGCGTTGACGCGCTGGAACGAGGAGGACACGAACACCCCGCGGATGGTGCTGCTGCTCAGGGGCGTCCGCGCCATCATCCTCCTGCTGGCCCTGGGATGGCTTGGACTGAGCTGGTACTACAACCCGAGCGTCATCACGTCGGACAGCCCGTTCGTTCGCACGCTGGTATACGGACTGTTCAAGAGCATCGTCGTGCTCCTGATCGTCGATCTCGCATGGCACCTGGCAAAGGCGTATATCGACCGCAGGCTGACGCCGGCATCCGACGATCTTGCCGTTTCGCCCGACGAAGCGGCCCGGCACGCCCGGCTGCGGACGCTTCTCCCCATCTTCCGCAACGCCCTGGCGGCGGTGCTGATCTGCGTCGCCGCTATGACCATCCTTGCGGAGATGGGCGTCCAGATCGGCCCCCTGATCGCCGGCGCCGGCATCTTCGGCGTCGCCATCGGCTTCGGATCGCAAACGCTCGTCAAGGACATCGTCAGCGGCGTCTTCTACCTGATGGACGATGCGTTCCGAGTAGGGGAATGGATCGAAAGCGGCAGCTACAACGGCGTCGTGGAATCCTTCAGCCTGCGCTCGATCCGGCTCAGGCATCACCGCGGATCGGTCTTCACCGTGCCCTTCGGTGAACTGGGCGCAATCCGCAACGGCAGCCGCGACTGGACCATTGACAAGTTCCGCGTCCGGGTGCCGTTCAAGACCGACATCGCCAAGGTCGGCAAGCTGGCCAAGGAAATCGGCAAGCAGCTCCAGGAGGATCCGGAACTCGGGCCGCACATCATCAAGACGCTGAGAATGAAGGGCGTCGAGCAGATCGGTGAATTCGGCATCGAGATCAGCTTCGGCTTCACCGCCAGGCCCACAGGCGAGCAGACGGCCATCCGCCGGCGCGCCTACACCATGATTACGCAGGCCTTTGCGGAGAACGATATCTCGTTTGCCCAGCCGACGTTCCAGGTGGGCGGAGAGGGAGCAGGTGGAGAGGGAAAGGAGGCGGCCGCCGCCGCGATGTACAAGCGGCAGGCTGATGCGGCGGCCCTTGCCGCCGCCGAGGGTGGCAAGAAGTAGACCGCCGCTTTCCGCCCGCGCCGCGTTGGACGGCAATGCACGCCTACTGATCTGGCGCGCCATAGGGCGGGCCGAACCCGGCTTTCGACGTCAGTCAGGCGAATGCGGGCGATGCTTCGCAAAGCGCGATGCGCAGCTTCTCCATCGCCCGGTTCTCGATCTGGCGGACGCGCTCCTTGGAAATCCCGAGGTCGGCGCCGAGCTCTTCCAAGGTCGAACTGCTGTCGGTGAGCCGCCTGGCCCGGATGATCTTCATCTCGCGCTCGTTCAGCCGTTCCAGTGCCCGATGCAGCCATTGGCGGCGGCGCTCGCCGTCGATCATCTCCGTGACCTCTTCGTCCGGCAGGGGGGCGTCGCTTGCGAGAAAATCGATATGGCTGGCACCGTTCTCCTCGCCCCCGGAGACCGGAGCCTGCAGCGAGACGTCCGACGAGGCAAGGCGCGCATCCATGTTGCGCACGTCGGCCGGGCTGACCTTCAACGCGGTCGCGATCTCGCGGTAGACGGATTCGGAGGTGAGATGGGCATCGCCCCGCGCGATGCGGGCCCGCAGCCGGCGCAGGTTGAAGAACAACGCCTTTTGCGCCGAACTCGTGCCACCGCGCACGATCGACCAGTTGCGCAGGACGTAGTCCTGGATCGAGGCGCGGATCCACCAGGTCGCATAGGTGGAGAAGCGAACCTCGCGCTCCGGTTCGAAGCGGGCAGCAGCCTCCAGAAGGCCGATATACCCTTCCTGCAGCAGGTCGTTGAACGGCAGGCCGAAATTGCGGAAGCGCGCGGCAAGCGAAATCACCAGGCGCATATGGGCCATGGCGATGCGATTGCGGGCCTCCTGGTCATGATCCTTGCGCCACGCGAAGGCGAGCGCCTGTTCCTCTTCACGCTCGAGATAGGGAGCCGACATTGCGATCTTGATCATGCGACGGTCTGCGGCGGTGGTAGCCATTGGCGTCTCCCCTGAGCCGGGATTGAAAGGATCCCCGGTCAACGTGACCAGGGTATTCACCTGACAATGCATGCGTCTGCGAGATCTTCGCGGCGGCAGACCTGACCCGGGTCAAACGGACCCTCGGTCGGCCGCACGAGGACATGCTATACTGCTCGAGACCCACGAGCGAGTGGCAATCTTCATATCGTTAGGCTTTGCGGCCCGGACTGTTCCGCCTGCGCGGATGGCGTGTTTCGGACAAAACAACACAGAGCAAACGCGCCAGCATGGATTGTCATTCGCCTGAACGTGCGCGCGCGGGAAAAGTTCCAACAAAAAACCCGGCTGGAGACCAGCCGGGTTGAATGTTCCGAAAAGGCGGATACCTCTACAGGCTGCCTCGTCTCAGGCTGCCTCGTCCTGGGCGTCGTCCTCTTCGATGGCCTTGCCGCGCTTGGGACCCTTGTTCAGGTTGGTCTCGACAAGGCGGACGGCTTCGGTTTCGGACATCTTGTTGACGGCGGCGATCTCGCGGGCCATGCGGTCGAGCGCTGCTTCATAGAGCTGGCGCTCGGAATAGGACTGCTCCGGCTGGTTTTCGGCGCGATAGAGATCGCGAACCACCTCTGCGATCGAGATCAGGTCGCCGGAATTGATCTTGGCATCATATTCCTGCGCGCGGCGCGACCACATGGTGCGCTTGACGCGGGCCTTGCCCTGAACAACCTTCAACGCGCGATCGACGAAATCGGTTTCGGAAAGCTTGCGCATGCCGATGGAAACAGCCTTTGCGACCGGAACCTTCAGGCGCATCTTGTCCTTCTCGAAATCGATGACAAAAAGCTCGAGCTTCATGCCGGCGACTTCCTGTTCCTCGATGGCGACGATCTGGCCGACACCGTGAGCCGGGTAGACGATCGATTCGCCGGTCTTGAAACCGTGACGCGTGGAAGACTTCTTCTGCTGGGTCGTCATTCTATTCAAATACTCCCTGTAACGCTCCCGGCGCGAGCCGGGGCCGGGTCAAGAAGGCCCGGGAAAGACGGAGACACCGTCTGGGTGGCACCATTCCTGGTCCGTCCAACAAGGCACAAACGAATGCGATGGCACATCACGGAACGACAACGATGACGTTGCCTATAGGGGTGAGCGGCACCTTTGGGATCGTTTGCTTTCGTGGTGGTGTTCGGGCACACCAAGTGCCTCAACGTGGATCAGTGTTGCGACCCTACCACAAAAAAGTGCCGAAATCAATAATTTGCTTCGCATGGGTCATCAAGCCTGCCCTATCCCCTTTCGGACAGACCTGACCGGTTTTCCCCAATTCGAGCGACCCGACGACGGCGGCGTCAGTCGCCCTGGCCGGGCTCGGCGGAGAAGTACTTCTCGTACTTTCCTTCCTCGCCGTCATAGGCCTTCGCCTCCGGCATCGCGTCTTTCTTCACCGTGATATTCGGCCAGACCTGCGCAAATTCGGCGTTGATCTTCAACCACTTGTCGAGCCCCGGCTCCGTATCCGGTTTGATCGCCTCGGCAGGACATTCCGGCTCGCAGACACCGCAATCGATGCATTCGTCGGGATGGATCACCAGGAAGTTCTCGCCCTCGTAGAAGCAGTCAACCGGGCAGACCTCGACACAGTCCGTATATTTGCAGCGAATGCAATTGTCGGTCACGACGTACGTCATGAGTTACTCCAGCGAAATTCCTGTCCGAAGGACGGTCGGCCGTCACTTCCGCCGGGAAGACCGGCGCAGGCGGAGGAATGCACCGCGCAAACGGCGCTGATCCCGCTCCCGCCCATGGGTCCGACGTAGCGACTTTGATCCCCGTTTGCAAGGATAAACCATGCGCGAAATCAAGGCTGAGCGGGACAGTTTTCTATTCGTCCGGAGGATCGAAACGGCCACGCAGGGCATCCGTTTCCCGTCGCTCCCGCTTGGTCGGGCGACCGGTGCCGCGCTCACGCGTCACCTGCTCGAACAGGCTGCCCCGATCGCGCGCCGGAGCAGCCGGCGTCAGGTCCTCGTAGAGCAGGCGCGCTTCTTCGTAAGGGCCGCGCCGTGTGCCCGGAAGGAGCACCTTCACGACGCGATCCTGTCGGTCGAGAGACACGACGACCGTGTCCCCGGGCTTTACGTTGAACGACGGTTGCCGGACGGGCTGCCCGTTGACCCTGACATCGCCGTGTTCGACGGACTTGGCCGCGAGCGTGCGGGACTTGCGAAGACGGGCGAAGAACAGCCACTTGTCGATGCGCTGGCGTCCCTGACCCGGCTCGCGCTCGCTCGATGGCTGGTCTGCGTCGTCCGTCATGTCCCTACTTCTTCATCTGCTCCTTCAGGGCAGCGAGCTTGGCAAAGGGCGAATCCGGATCGATCGGCTTCTCCTTGCGCGGCGGACGCGCCTCGAACTTGGCGGGCTTGCCGCCGCGATCGTCGCGCTGCGGGCGGTCATTGCGCTCATTCCGGTCCGGTCGGCCACCCTGCGGCTTTCCGTCGCGGCCCTTCCCGAAATCGGGACGCCCGCCCTGCCGCTGGGCGTCGCGACGGTCGCCGTCGCGCCTGTCGCCCTCATTGCGTCCACCCGCGCGTTGCCCCCGGTCACCGCGGCGTTCACCCTGCCCGCGCTCGCCATGCCCGCGCTGGCCCTGACGGGCATTGTCGCTGCGGTCGTTGCGGCCGCCCGGACGCCAGAGCAGGACCGGGCGGACTTCCGCCGGGGCCTCGCCTTCGGATGCGGCGGCATCGGCGGCCGGTTCGGCGCTCGCCTCGGCAATGTCCGCCTCGGCAGCGGCCGGCTCGGTAGCGATCGGCTCGGCGGCAGCCGCCTCCGGCGCCGCACTTTCGGCTTCGGCGGCAGGTGCTTCTTCACCGGCAGAGGTAGCTTCACCGGCAACCGTTGCTTCGGTTTCGGCCGGGGCCTCAGGCGCGGCCGATGCTTCGGCCACGGTCGTTTCGGCTTCACCTTCCGCCTCGGCTTCGCCCGTCGCCGGGGAAGCGTCGTCACCGGGCGCATCGGTAGCGGCCGGGGCATCGCTCTCGGCCTTCGGCGCCAGCTTGGCGTCCTCGGCAGCCAGGAAGGCTGCGGCATCCTCGGCCTTCACGCTGTCGGCGCGATAACCGAGACCCTTGAGGATCTCTTCCATATCGTCCGGCGTGGCGCCCAGGATGGAAAGCATCGACGTCGTGGCGGTGAAGCGGCGGCCGTCATAGGCGCCGTCCGGACGCGGCGCAGAGCCCGGCTTCCACTGCAGCAGCGGACGGATCAGGTCCGCCAGGCGCTCCAGGATGTCGATGCGCACCGCGCGCTTGCCGAGGAAGCGGAAGCCCGCGAGCTTGTAGAACATGCGCTCGAAGGCCGGATCCGTGACGATCGAGGTACGCCCCGCCGCCAACGCCGGGATCAGCTCGCCGTAGCCGGGCTTGTCCAGGCCGTCGTTCTTGAGCGCCCAGAGCAGCGTGATCAGTTCGGCCGGCGCCGGCTTCAGAAGCGCCGGCATGAAGATGTGGTAGGCGCCGAAGCGGATACCGTGCTTGCGGATCGACGAGCGGGCCTCCTGGTCTAGCGACTTCACGTCGTCGGCGACGTCCCGGCGGAACAGCACGCCGAGCGCCTCGACCAGTTGGAACGCAAGCCCCTTGGCCAGTCCCTGCAGGTCTTCTGCGCGGGACAGATCGTCGAGCGGCTTGAGCACGGTGGCAATATGATGATTGACGAAGCGCTCGATGCGCGCCGCGACATGGTCGCGCGCGTTTCCGGTCAGTTGCTCGTCGGCGAGCAGGATGACGCGCGGGCGCATGATGTGCTCGCTTGCGGCAAGGCGCGCGACGGGCTCGCCGAGCCAGCGCACGGTCCCGTCCGACCCGACGGCGAGATCGCTGTTGCCGGCCGCATGAAGCCGGGCGGCACGCGCCTCGAATTCCAGCGCAAGCGCCTTCTGGGCGGCACCCTGCACCGCCTTCGCATCGGGACCTTCCGTGCCCGAAGCAAGCGTGAACCGGAATCCGGCCAACTGCCCCACATGATGCCCTTCGACGAAGACATCCCCATTCACACTGATTTCGGCTTCCAGCATCGCATTCTCTCTCAGGCGCTTCATGAGCACAGATGTCCTGCGATCAACAAAGCGTTTCGTCAACCTTTCATGTAACGCGTCGGACAATCGGTCTTCGATTTCCCGCGTCTTTTCCTGCCAGTGTGTCGGATCGGCCAACCAGTCCGGGCGATTCGAGACATAGGTCCATGTCCTTATCTGGGCGATTCTTGCCGAAAGCGTGTCAATCTCGCCATCGGTGCGATCGGCCCGCCGCACCTGCTCGGCCAGGAAATCCTCATTCACCGTACCCCGCCGGACAAGGTCGGCATAGAGGGTGGAGATCAGATCGGCGTGCTGGGCGGGCGTGATCCGGCGATAGTCCGGCAGGGCGCAGGCCTCCCACAGCTTCTCCACCCGCTCCGGCGCCGTCGCCATGTCCTTGACTTCGGGATAGCGCGCCAGATGCTCCAGCGCCTGCTGGTCGACGGCCGGAAGGGCGCGCGCGAGCCCGGAAATCGCCGGCGGCGCATCGAGGCTCGCCTTCAGGGTGGCGATGGAGGTGAAGTCCAGCCGCTTGGAGCGCCACTGCAGCACGCGGACGGGATCGAATTCGTGCGCCTCGATCCGCTCGACCAGTTCCGGCTCGAACGGATCGACCCGACCCGTCACGCCGAAGGTGCCGTCGCGCATGTGCCGCCCGGCGCGGCCGGCGATCTGGCCGAGTTCGCCGGGATTGAGATTGCGGAACTGGTAGCCGTCGAACTTGCGATCCTGGGCGAACGCGACATGGTCGACGTCGAGGTTGAGCCCCATGCCGATCGCATCGGTGGCCACGAGATATTCGACGTCGCCTTCCTGGTAGAGCCCCACCTGGGCATTGCGCGTGCGCGGCGAGAGCGCGCCGAGCACCACCGCAGCACCGCCCCGCTGGCGGCGGATGAGCTCGGCGATGGCATAAACCTCGTCGGCCGAAAACGCGACGATCGCCGTGCGCTGCGGCAGCCGCGTGATCTTTTTCGAGCCGGCATAGAAGAGCTGCGACAGGCGCGGCCGCTCCACGACCGTTATGCCCGGCAGCAGATGCTCGAGGATCGGCTTCATCGTCGCCGCCCCCAGGAGCAGCGTCTCGTCGCGACCGCGCAGATGCAGGATGCGGTCGGTGAAGATGTGGCCGCGCTCGAGATCGCCGGCAAGCTGGACCTCGTCGATCGCCACGAAGGAGGCCCGCGTCTCCCGCGGCATCGCCTCCACCGTGCAGACGGAATAGCGCGCCATGTGCGGCGTGATCTTCTCCTCGCCGGTGATCAGCGCGACATTGTGATGGCCGACCCTCTCGACCAGGCGCGTATAGACCTCGCGCGCCAGAAGCCGCAGCGGCAGGCCAATCACGCCCGTCTCATGCACCACCATGCGTTCGATTGCGTAATGGGTCTTGCCGGTATTGGTCGGCCCGAGCACCGCGGTGACACCGCGGCCGCTCAATATCATCGGTGCAGCGTTCAAGGCATGCCTCGGAGAGTATCGATCGTCCGGCGCCGGTCATCGCCCGCGCGCCGGCAACACAAATGCCCATCGTCGCGCGCAATGGCAAGTGCAACCGACGAATTGGCGGCCGTATTGCCCGGATTTCCGGGCGATGCGGCAGGAGCTGGAACACCTTGCGAACGAATCGGAGACGAAACGAAGACTCGCTCGGATTCAGGGTTTGTTCCCTACAAGATGTTGGTTTTCCAGTAGCTTACCCCACCATATGCTGAATCTCGGCCGCAAGCTGGCCGAGTCTTGCGGCCGGGGCACAACCGCACGCCGGAATGCTGTAAAGCCCCACCGTGAAATATGGTTAAGATTCTTGTCGCATAGCCATGCGGCGTCCCGCTCACGGCAGGAAGCGCCATACCGTCGTCCGCTTGACCTCGCTGTCTTCCAGCGCCCGCGTGACCGGCACCTCGTAGGTCGCAAGCGGCTCCATCCGCTCCTTCGGGCAATAGGAGCGCCCGGGGTCCCCGACCAGAACGGCCGCGCCGCGCGCCGCCAGGTCGCGAAACCACGGGACCAGGGCCCGGGCGAAATCGCTGTCATAGAAGACGTCACCGGCCAGAACCACGTCCCAGCCACGATCCGTCCCGATCAGGTCCTGCCGCTCGAAGTCCAGCTCGACCGCGTTCAGCCCCGCATTCAGCCGCACGGCCGTCTCCGTCCACGGATCGATGTCGGCCGCCAGCACGCGCGCGGCCCCCGCGCGGCGCGCCGCAATCGCCACGAGGCCGGAACCGCTGGCGAAATCGAGCACGTTGCGGCCGCCGACGACGCCGGGATGATCGAGAAGGTAGCGGGCAAGCCCCTGCCCGCCGGCCCAGGCAAACGCCCAGAACGGCGGCGGCAGGCCGATCGCCTCCAGTTCCTCCTCGGTCTTCAGCCAGAGGTCGTGCGCTTCGGACGCCAGCCGCAACCTGATCTCCGGCACGTGCGGCGGCGACAGGATGGCCGTGTTGTCGAGGATGAAGCGCTCCGGATCGGTCCGCACGGGTTCGGGCCGGTCAGCGCGGCGGCTTGTCGAGCCCGCCCATGCGGCAGACCTCGATCCATTCGTCGTCCGTCACCGGCTGGACGGACAGCCGCATCGAGGTGACCAGCGACATCTTCTCCAGCTTCGGGTTCGCCTTGATGTCCTTCAGCGACACCGGATTCGGCATGTCGCAGACGGCACGGATGTCGACGCAGTCCCAGCGCGGATCGTCGCCCGCCGTCGAATCAGGATGCGAGAGCGCGCAGACTTCGGTGATGCCGACGATCTCCAGCCCCTCGTTGGAATGATAGAAGAAGCCCTTGTCGCCGATCTGCATGGCACGCATGTTGTTGCGCGCCAGGTAGTTTCGCACCCCGTTCCACTCGGTGCCCTTCTCGCCCGCATCCTTCTGCATCTGCCAGGACCACTTGAAGGGCTCCGACTTGTAAAGCCAGTAGGCCATCCGCCTTATGCCTCCGGATTGTTGAAGGTCCAGGTCCAGGGCTTCACCTCGACGCTTTCGAAGACGCCCGCCTTGAAGAAGGGATCGGCCTCTCCGAGCGCGCGCGCCGCCTCGGCACTATCGGCCCTGACGACGACGAGGCTGCCGTTCGGCTTGCCGTCCGCATCGAGGAAGGGACCGGCGAAGGCAAGCTTGCCCTCTTCGTTCAGCTTCGTCAGGTGGGCGACGTGCACCGGCCGCGTGTCGAGACGCAATTGCAGCGCGCCGGGCTTGTCGGTGCAGAGAAGAGCAAAAAACATCACAATGTCCTTTCTTCAGAATTCCTGGGTGATCGGTCGCGTCATCAGCCTGCCGATTGCAGTCGCCAGGTCCAGCTTGCCGTCGATGATCGCCGCGACCGCGTCGGTGATCGGCATGTCTATGTTTCGTTCGGCCGCGACCCGCGAGGCGACGCCGGCGGCGAATGCCCCCTCCACGAGATCGCCGGACCATCCGTCCGCATTACCGTGGCGGCCAAGCTCGATGCCGAAGCGCAGGTTGCGCGACTGGTGGCTTGTGCCGGTGAGCACGAGATCGCCGAGGCCCGAAAGCCCCGTCACAGTCGCCGCGTCGCCGCCATGGGCGGCGACGAAGCGCGACATCTCCGCCAGTCCGCGCGAAATCAGCGCCGCGCGGGCGGAATCCCCGAGCCCGGCGCCCTCGACGATGCCGCAGGCGATCGCCAGCACGTTCTTGAGCGCGCCACCGAGCTGCACGCCGATCCGGTCGCCCGAGGGATAGAGGCGGAAGGTCGGCCCCGACAGGGCCTGCGCCAGCGACGCAGCCGTCTCCAGGCCGGCGGCCGCGATCACCATCGCCGTCGGCAGCCCGCGTGCAATGTCGGCGGCGAAGCCTGGACCGGATAGCACGGCGACATGCTGGCGCGGCAGTTCCTCCGCCAGCACATCGGTCAGCAGTCGCCCGCTGGCCTTCTCCATGCCCTTGGCGCAGACGATAACGGCGGCCTTGTCATCAAGATAGGATGCGAGATCGCGCGCAGCCGCCCGCTGTGCCTGCGAGGGCATGGCAAAGAGCACGACCGGCGCGTCCTTCAGGACGTGCGGATCCACGGTCGCCTCGAGCGCCGCCGAAAGGGCGATCCCCGGCAGGGCGGCCTCGTTGCGGCGCGACGACGTGATCTCCGCCACCGTCTCCGCCCGCCGCGCGAGCAACGTCACCCGGCTCTCGCCGGTCTCGGCCATGACGGTTGCGAGTGCGGTGCCGAAGGCGCCGGCTCCCGCCACCACGACATGCGGACCGGTCGTCATGCCTTTGCCCCCCGCTTGCCCGAGCCGAGCATGGCCGCGGCCTCCGCATCGAGCGGCCACCGCGCGCGGGGTGCGACCGAAAGATCGTCGGGCGACAGGCCGCACGCCATCCGCTCCAGCCCCGCCCAGGCGATCATCGCCGCATTGTCGGTGCAGAGCGCAAGCGGCGGGGCGACGAAGCGGAACCGATTGTGGTCGCATAGTTCCTGCAAGGTCGCCCGCAGCACCCTGTTGGCGGCAACGCCGCCGGCGACGACCAGGGCCGGCTCGGCAACGTCGGGGAACGCCTGCCGGAAGCGCTCGAGCCCACGTCCGATGCGGTCCTTCAACGTGCGCGACACCGCCTTCTGGAACGAGGCGCAGATATCGGCGATGTCCTGCTCGCTCACCGGCTCGATCGATTGGGCCGCCTGGCGCACGGCGGTCTTCAGCCCGGAGAAGGAAAAGTCGAGCCGCTTCTCGCCGACGAGCGGCCGCGGGAAGGTGAACCGGTCCGGATCACCCGTCATAGCCGCCCTCTCCACCGCGGGCCCGCCCGGATAGGGAAGGCCGAGCAGCTTTGCCGTCTTGTCGAAGGCCTCCCCCAGCGCATCGTCGATCGTCGTGCCCCAGCGCTCGTAGTCGCCGACGCCGCGTATCAGCACCAGTTGCGTGTGCCCGCCGGAGACGAGCAGCATCAGGTAGGGAAAGGAAAGCCCGTCGGTCAGCCGCGCCGTCAGCGCATGCCCCTCCAGATGGTTGACCGCATAGAGCGGCTTGCTTTTGGCGCGCGCGATCGCCTTGCCGGTCATCAGGCCGACGATCAGCCCGCCGATCAGGCCCGGCCCGCTCGTCGCCGCGATGGCATCCACCTCGTCCAGCGTCTTGCCGGCGCGCGAAAGCGCCTGGCCGATCAGTTCGTCCAGCGCTTCGACATGGGCCCGGGCCGCAATTTCCGGCACGACGCCGCCATAGGCGCTATGCTCTTCCAGCTGGCTCAGCACCACGTCGCCGAGGATCGTGCCGCGACCGGCCTCATCCCGTGCGACGACGGCCGCTGCGGTCTCGTCGCAGCTCGTTTCGATGCCGAGGATGGTCAGGTGGGACGACATGAAGCACGCTGGTTGATTGCGATGGTGGCAAAAGCCGGTTACGAGAGCTTCCGGTAACAACGGATCACGGTGGATGCAAACAAAACCTTTCAGGATCGGGACCCGTGGCAGCCCGCTGGCGCTGGCTCAGACGCACGAAACCCGTGCGCGCCTGATGGCGGCACATGGCCTGCCCGAAGACATGTTCGAGATCGTGGTCCTCTCCACCAAGGGCGACCGCATCACCGATCGCGCCCTGTCGGAGATCGGCGGCAAGGGCCTCTTCACCGAGGAAATCGAGGCGCAGCTCTATTCCGGCGACCTCGACTTCGCCGTGCATTCGTCGAAGGACATGCCGACCCGCCTGCCGGACGGCCTTGAACTCGAAGCTTTCCTTCCACGCGAAGACCCGCGCGACGCCTTCATCGGGCGGACGGCGCCGACGTTCCTCGAATTGCCGCCGGGTGCAACGATCGGCTCCGCCTCGCTGCGGCGGCAGGCGCAGTTGCGAAGGCTTCGCCCGGATATCAAGGTCATCATCTTCCGCGGGCAGGTGGATACGCGACTGCGCAAGCTCGCCGACGGTGAAGCCGATGCGACGCTTTTGGCCTATGCCGGCCTGAAGCGGATCGCCAAGGAACATGTGGCGACGCAGATCCTCGATCCGGAGATCCTTCTCCCCGCCCCGGCGCAGGGCGCGATCTGCGTCGAGGCCCGCGTCGGCGACCGCCGCATCGCCGATCTGCTTGCCCCGATCAACGATCCCTCGACCAGCGAGGCGGTCACCTGCGAACGCAGTTTCCTGGCCGTGCTGGACGGCTCCTGTCGCACGCCGATTGCCGGCTATGCCGTCTCCGACGGCGGCCGCATCCGCTTCCGCGGCATGATCCTCACCCCCGACGGCTCGCTCTGTCACGAAACGACGATCGAGGGGGCGGCCTCCGACGCGGCCGAACTGGGCGCCAAAGCCGGCCACACGGTGCGCGCGGCTGCCGGCACCAGCTTCTTCGACGGGTGGACCTGATGAGGGTTCTGGTCGTCCGCCCCCAGGCATCGGCGGAAAAAACCGCAGCAAAGCTCAAGGCCCTCCATCACACGCCCGCGATCCTGTCCCTCGTCGTCCCCGTCCATGACACGGATGCGGCGACGGCGGGCCTCGCGCGGCGGCACTCGGCCATCGCAATCACCAGCGCGGAGGCCGCGAACGTCCTCCGCGCGATCGGCGGCGAGCTTGACCGTCATCTGCTCACCACCGTCTTCGCCGTCGGCCGCGCCACGGCGCGCGCGGCGGCGGATGCGGGCTTTCGCACCGTGCTGGCTGCCGAGGGAAGCGACGGCAACAGCCTCGCCGACCTGATCGTCCGCCACAGGCAGGACTTCGGCGTGCCGGCCGAACCGCTCCTCTACCTGGCCGGCACGCCCCGGTCGCAGCAGTTCGAAGCCCGCCTCGATGCGGCCGGGGTGGTATACGAGACAGTGGAATGCTACCGCATGGAGCCGACGCCACCGAAACGCGCCGTGCTGAAGCCGCTGGTCGTCGACGAGAAACCGGATGCCGTTCTGTTCTACTCGCGCGAATCGGCCCGTCACTTCTTCGAGCTGCCGCTGGTCACCGAATATCTGGACAGCTTCGAAAACACGATCTTTCTCTGTATCAGCCGCAATGTGGCGTCCATGGTGCCCGAGCGCTTCGCCAAATCCGTCGTCGTCTCCACCACGCCGACGGAGGAAGGTCTTCTCGACCTGCTCTGAAGGTCGCCTTCCGGGCACCTAAATCGAAGGAAGGGCTTTCCCTGCCGGGCTTCCCTTACTAGGTTTACCGTATCGCATTGGAAAGCAAGGAGGCCGTCATGGACCCGGAAAAGCCGCCACGCCGAAAGAAAAGCGCGACGCCCGTGACGATCGACCTGGAGGCAGCGCCGGCGACCGCGGAAGCGAAGACCTCGCCTGCCGCCCCCGGTGCACCGGACGTGGCCATGGCGTCGGCCGGAACCGACGCGACCCGGACCGAGGCCCGGATCCCCGAACAGAAGTCCCCGGACAAGGTAACGCCCGAGCAAGCCCTCCCTGAACAGGGGGCCGCCGGGGACGTCATCACCGGGAAAACGACCGCCGAACAGGAAACGACCGGCCGGGAACCCTTCTCTGCCACGGACGAGTCTGCTCCGGAACCGGCCGCCGACACTGGTCCCGATGCGGCAGCGCCCACCTTCGAGGAGCCTCCGACAGAACCCCGCCATGAGCAGCAGTTCGAAGCCGCACCCCCGCCGCATGCCGTACAGCCGCCGAGCAAGTCGGGCGCGTTTGCGGCCGCCATCGTCGGCGGCCTCGTGGCCCTGGCGGGCGCCGGCGCCCTGCAATATGGCGGCTACCTGCCCGCACTCGGCCCGGGCGCAAGGGCCGGCGGCGAACTTGCCCCGCTCAGCGCGGAACTGGAAGCGTTGAAGTCGCAGGTGAACGCCCTCCGGGCAGCCGCATCTTCGCCCGCAGCCGATCTGCAGCCGGTCGAAAGCCGCCTTGCAGCCCTTGAACAGGCTGCCGCAAACCCCGTCGCCGGCGGCATGGACGAGGCGGCCCAGCAGTCGATCGCGACCCTTCAGGCCACGGTCGGCAAGCTTTCGACGGACCTCGCAGCGCTGGGCGACCGCGCTGCCGCTGCCGAACGCGCCGTATCCGACCAGTCCGCGCAACTGTCCGAGCGGATCGACGCGGCCGAGCAGAAGCTTGCCGAGCCGCGCGACGACGTCGCCATGGCGCGGGCCGTGGCCGCAACCGCACTGAAGACGGCGATCGAGCGCGGCGGCCCCTATCTCGCCGAACTGGAGGCCTATGCCAGCGTCTCGCCGGACGATCCCTCCATCGCCCCCTTGCGCGAGCAGGCGCCGACCGGCGTACCTTCGCGCGCCGACCTGGTGCGGCAGTTCCAGCCGGTCGCCGACCAGATGATCGAAGCCGTGCACCGGCCGACCGGCGAGCAAGGCATCGTCGACCGCCTGCTGGCCAGCGCCTCGTCCGTCATCACCGTGCGGCCGGTCGGCAGCGTCGAGGGCGACAGTCCCGAGGCGATCGTGGCGCGCATCGAAAACAAGCTGCAGAACGGCGACCTCAAGGGCGCCCAGATCGAATGGCAGGCGCTGCCGGAAACCGCGCGCAACGCAGGCGCGCCCTTCAGGGCGGAACTCGACCGCAGGATCGCGGTGGAGGACGGCGTCGGCGCCATCGTCTCCGGCGCCATGGCGAAGAACGGCAACCAGGGCTGAGGGGCGCACCGATCATGACAAGACTGCTCTGCTTCGTTCTCCTCGTGCTCGCCCTCGGTCTCGGCTTTGCCTGGCTGGCCGACCGGCCCGGCGAACTGTCGATCATCTGGCAAGGCCAGCGCATCGCCATGAGCCTGATGGTTGCCGCCACGATCACCGTTTCGCTGATGGCGGCAGTGATCTTCGTCTGGTGGCTTCTGCGCGTCGTCTTGACCTCGCCCCATGCGCTCCAGCGTCATTTCCGTGCCCGCAAGCGTGATCGCGGCTACCAGGCCCTGTCGACCGGGCTGATTGCCGCCGGCGCCGGCGATGCCGCCTCCGCCCGCAAGATGCTGTCGCGCGCCAAGGGCCTGATCAGGGCGGACCAGGAGCCGCTGGTGCACCTTCTCGAAGCCCAGGCCGCACTGATCGAAGGCAACCACGACGAGGCCCGCCGCAAGTTCGAGCTGATGGCCGACGATCCGGAGACACGCGAACTCGGCCTGCGCGGGCTCTACCTCGAGGCACGCCGTCTCGGCGCCTCGGAGGCCGCGCGGCAGTATGCCGAGCGCGCCGCCGAAACCGCGCCGCAGCTGCCTTGGGCCGCCGATGCGGTTCTGGAACAACACTCGCGGACCGGCGAATGGGACGAGGCGCTGAAACTCGTCGACCACCACAGGCCCGCCTCCCCCGAAGAGCGAAAGCAGCTCGACCGGCGCAAGGTCGTCCTGCTGACTGCCCGTGCACGCGCGAGGCTGGAAAGCCAGACCGACCCGAAGGCCGCCCGCGACGATGCGCTCGCGGCCCTGAAGATCGACGAGACCTTCGTTCCGGCGGGCCTGATCGCGGCAAAGGCCTATCTGCGCGAGGACAATCTGCGCAAGGCGTCCAACATTCTCGAGCGATTGTGGAAGGCCGGCCCGCACCCCGATGTCGCCCGCCTTTTCGTCCACTCCCGCACCGGCGATTCCGCGCTCGACCGGCTCAAGCGCGCAGAGAAGCTGGAAGCGCTGCATCCGAACAATGCCGAGACGCTCTTCGCCGTCGCCCAGGCGGCGCTCGACGCGCGCCAGTTCGCCGTGGCGCGTCCCAAGGCCGAGGCTGCCGCAAGGCTGGCGCCGAGCGAGCGTACCTTCCTGCTGCTTGCCGACATCGAGGACGCCGATACCGGCGACCAGGGCCGGATCCGCCACTGGATGAACCAGGCGCTGAAGGCGCCGCGCGATCCCGCCTGGACCGCCGACGGCGTGACGTCGCCGGAATGGCTTCCCGTCTCGCCGGTCACCGGCAAGCTCGACGCCTTCGAGTGGAAGACGCCGGTCAGCGAATGGCAGGGGCCGATCGAAAACGGCGCGGTCAACCCTGCCGAGGAGGCCATCCGCACGCTGCCGCCCGTGGCGATCGCCGACCGGGCCGTCGCAAGTCCGCCTGCGAAAAAGCCGGAGCCTGCGGGAGAAATCGCGCTGAAGCCAGATGTCGGGGCACAGCCCGTGGAGAAGGCGGGACCGCCGCCCGCGACCGCGGCCCGGGCCACACCTGCCGCAGACGAGCCGAAACCCTTCTTCGGCGGCCTGCCGGACGATCCGGGCGTCAAGGCCGAAGCAAACAGGGAGGCCGGCACCGCAAACGGCGGCTTCCGTTTCTTCTAGGACCGGGACCTGTCTTGGTGCCGGTCCATCTCACAGCGACATTCCAGGGGCAATATGTTCGAAAAATTGCAGCGTTTCCTCTCCGGTCTTTCAGGCACGGGAAGACAGAACTACGAGGCCGGGGATCCGCGCGTGGCCGTCATGGCGCTATGCATCCAGGTCATGGAGTCCGACGGCCACATCCTGGATGCGGAACGCTCCGCGCTCAGGGAACGCTTCCAGGAGCTCTACGGCCTCGATGAAGCCCAATTCAAGGCGCTCGTCGACACCGGCACGGCTGCCGCCAGCGAGGCGATCGACTTCTTCCAGTTCACCTCCGAACTGAAGCGGCAGCTCTCGGACGAACAGAAGGTCGATCTCGTCGGCCTGCTCTGGGAGATCGTCTATGCCGACGGCGATCGCAGCGAGCTCGAGGACCACGCGATCTGGCGGATCGCCGACCTCCTCGGCGTTTCCGGTCGGGAGCGGATCATGAAGCGGCAGGAGGTTGCCGGCCGCCGCGGCGCCACGGAAGACGCGGCCGACTGAAGGCATCGACCCCTCCGCCGGCACGCAATCGGGTGGACAGGCATGACCACCTCTGACATTTTGGATTGCATTGCGCGCCTTGCCGGGAAGATGTCGAACCCGGAGGGAAGCGTGCCAGGATAGCCGACGAGATGCTTCAGATACCACGCAGGCCCGGTCCGAAAGACCGCCCGATCCTCATCGTCCTCCATCAGGAAACGTCCAGTGCCGGCCGCGTCGGCCAGATCCTCCAGCAGGCGGGATACGCGCTGGACATTCGACGCCCCGTGCTCGACGAACCCCTGCCCGAAACGCTCGACGGGCATGCCGGCGCCATCGTCTTCGGCGGCCCGACGAGCGCGAATGACGACCATCTCGACTACATCAGGCGCGAGATCGACTGGCTGCAGGTGCCGCTCTCCGAAGATCGCCCCTTCCTCGGCATCTGCCTCGGCGCGCAGATGCTGGTGCGCCACCTCGGCGGGGAGGTCGGCCCGCATGTCGACGGCATGACCGAGATCGGCTGGTACCCGCTGCAGCCGACGGATGCGGGGCGGGACCTGATGACCTGGCCCTCGATGGTCTACCAGTTCCACCGCGAGGGCTTCACGATTCCCGCCGGCGCCACGCTGCTGGCCACCGGCGAGCATTACGAAAACCAGGCCTACCGCTACGGCGACAATGCCTGGGGCATCCAGTTCCACGGCGAGCTGACGCTGGCGATGATGCACCGCTGGGTCGTGCACGGGGCCCAGCGCTTCGAGCTGCCGGGCGCGCAGGTCGGCAGCGCCCATCTCGACGGCAGGCTGGTGCACGATGCCGCGCTGCGCCAGTGGATGATGGGCTTTTTGGACCGTATCTTCCACGAGAACTGAGGGCGGCGGGCGCCTTTCGTGCTGGTTACCCTGGCAGGCGACGTCTGTCCGGGACGGCGAGCGAATCGATTCTCCGCAACTTCGGAAACCAGAGGGCCCAGAGGGCGGACACGACGATCGTGCCGATACCTCCGATCACCACGGCCGGCACCGCGCCGATCATCGCAGCCATCGTACCTGCCCGGAACTCGCCGAGCTCGTTCGAGGCGCCGACGAAGACCATGTTCACCGCCGTTACGCGACCACGCAGTTCGTCCGGCGTCCAGAGCATGACGAGCGAGTTGCGGACATAGACCGAGATCATGTCCGACGCCCCCATGATCACCAGCGCGGCGATCGATAGCCAGGCCCATTGCGACAGGCCGAAGATGACGGTGCCCAGCCCGAAGAGGCCGACGCCGATCAGCATCAGGACGCCCGCGCGATGGCGGATCGGATGCGCGGCGAGCCAGAAGGCCATGGCCACGGACCCGACGCCGGGCGCCGACCGCAGCAGGCCCAGCCCCCAGGGGCCGAGTGCCAGGATATCGCGGGCAAACACCGGCATCAGCGCGATGGCCCCGCCGAGCAGGACGGCGAACAGATCGAGCGAGATCGCCCCCAGCACCACCTTCTCCGCCCGGATATAGCGGAATCCGGCGACCAGGCTCTCCCAGTTCTTTGCGGCACTGGCGATGCGCTGCGGCGGCTTGGGGATCGAGATGACGGCCACGGACGCGGCCACGAACAGGACGATGCTGACGGCATAGGGCACGGCGACGCCCAACCCGTACAGCAGGCCTCCGGTCACCGGCCCGACGATCGTCGCCGTCTGCTGCGCCGTCGAGTTCCACGCGATCGCATTGGAGAGATCTTTTTCCGGCACCAGGTTGGGCGCCAGCGACTGCATGGCCGGGCCGAGAAAGGCGCGCGCGACGCCGAAGACGACGAGCACGGCGAAGACCGAAAGCGGCGTGAACCGACCAAGCTCGGTCAGCCCGAGCAGCACTGCGGCACAGAGCGTGCAGACCCCAAGGCAGATCGCCATGACCATGCGCCGGTTGTACCGGTCGGCCACCGAACCGGTGACGAGGATGAGCGCGAGCGAGGGCATGAACTGCATCAGCCCGATCAGGCCAAGCATGAAAGGGTCGCCGGTCAGGTCATACATCTGCCAGCCGACTGCCACGCTGACGATCTGCGTCGAGAACGAGTTCAGAAAACGGGAGACGAAAAAGCGGGCGTAGGAGGGGTGCCTGAAGGCGGCGAACCGGTGGCCCTCGGTGGGCGTGGACATGCAGCTTGAACTTTCATACGACGATAGGACGCATGACGCGCATTAAACATGTTTGCGGTAGCAGGAACAGGGGCCACTTGCTGGCGGGACGGCCAATGGCTACATGTGGTCGCAAGCAACCGGAGACAACGAGACAACCATGATCGCGATCATCAACACCCTGCTGTTCATCATCAGCATCGCGTGGTTCATCATCATCGCATCGGCCATCTTTTCCTGGCTTTATGCGTTCAACGTGATCAACACCAACAACCAGGTCATCGCCTCGATCGGCCGCGCGCTCTACAACCTGACCGAGCCGGTCTATCGGCCGATCCGCCGTTTCCTGCCGGATTTCGGCGGCGTCGACCTGTCGCCGATCGTGGTCCTGATCATCCTCTTCTTCCTCGAGCAGATCATCCGCAGCGTGCTGGCGCCGGCGCTCCTCGGCCTCTGAGGACATGCCCTTTCGCCGGCACGACGGTCACGTGACGGTGACGGTCCGCCTGACCCCGAACGGCGGCCGCGACGGGATCGACACGGATGCGCAAGGAGAGCGCCATCTCAAGGTCCGCGTCCGCGCGGTGCCGGAGAAGGGACGGGCGAACAAGGCCTTGGTGGATGTTGTGGCGAAGGCCGCCGGCGTCGCCAAATCGGCCGTCACCCTCGCAAGCGGCGAGACGCAGAGAAAGAAAATCCTCCGGATCGAGGGCGACCCGGAGGATATCCTGAGAAAGCTCGGCCTGTAGGCGGGACGGTTTACTTTTTGTCCGCCTTGTAGCGCTCGATCGCCTCTACGATGAGCTTCTTGGCGACGTTCACGTCCTGCCAGCCCGCGATCTTCACCCACTTGCCGGGCTCCAGATCCTTGTAGTGCTCGAAGAAGTGCTCGATCTGCTTCAGCGTGATTTCGGGCAGGTCCGTGTAGTTCTCGACCTTGTCGTAGCGGCGCGTCAGCTTCGGCACCGGCACGGCGAGAATCTTCTCATCCTTGCCGCCGTCGTCTTCCATGACCATGACGCCGATCGGGCGGACATTGATGACGCAGCCCGGAACGAGGGGACGGGTGTTGGCGATCAGCACGTCGATCGGGTCGCCATCTTCGGACAGCGTATGCGGCACGAAGCCGTAGTTGCCCGGATAGGTCATCGGCGTATAAAGGAAGCGGTCGACGACCAGCGCGCCGGCCTCCTTGTCCATCTCGTACTTGATCGGGTGACCGCCGACGGGAACCTCGACGATGACGTTGACGTCTTCCGGCGGGTTCTTGCCGATGGAGATTGCATCGATGCGCATGATCGCTCCGTTAAGTGCAGTGGAATTCCGCGGCTTCGTAAAGCGAAACGCGCTGCAACGCAACAAGCCATTGGTAGCGGAGAACGGGCCGACCGCCGGTTCCGCCCTTCAAGCGGGCTCAGTTGCCGGGGGTCGCACCGAAGAAGGCAAGCCGCGTCAGCAGCGTATGATGCGCCTCGGGCACCATCAGGGCGACGAAGACCAGGACGGCGAGCGGCGGCAGCAGGATCGCATAGATCAGGGCCAGTCGCTCCCAGGCCATGTGCATGAAGAACGCCACGATGAGCCCCGCCTTCAGGAGCATGAAGACGATGATGAGCGACCAGCGCCACAGCCCCTGCACGCCGAAATAATCGACCATGTACGAGCAGATGCTGAGCACGAAGAGCAGCCCCCACACGACGAGGTAGAGCCTGATCGGATGCTGCTGGTGCTCGGCCTCTCCCGATGCCGGGACGGCTCCGTGCCCTGAGGTCTCGACGGTTGCCTGTGCCATGACGCTGCCTCACCACAGATAAAAGAACGCGAAGATGAAGACCCAGACGAGGTCGACGAAGTGCCAGTAGAGACCGGTGATCTCGACAATCTCGTAGCGCCCCTTCCGGCTGGTGAAGAAACCGCGCCGTTCGGTGTCGAAGTCGCCGCGCCAGACCTTCCGGGCGATGATGAGCAGGAAGATCACCCCGATCGTCACGTGGGTACCGTGAAAGCCGGTGATCATGAAGAAGGTCGAGCCGAATTGCGCGGCACCCCACGGGTTCTCCCACGGCCGCACGCCCTCGTGGATCAGCTTGGTCCATTCGAAGGCCTGCATGCCGACGAACGTCGCGCCGAAGATCGCCGTCACCAGCATCAGCAGCGCCGTCATGCGGCGATCGCGCCGGTAGCCGTAGTTGACGGCCATCGCCATCGTGCCGCTCGAGGTGATCAGCACGAAGGTCATGATGGCGATCAGGATCAGCGGGATCTCGTGCCCTGCGATCGTCAGCGCGAAGACCTCGCTGGGATTGGGCCAGGGCACCACCGTCGACATCCGCGCCGTCATGTAGGCGATCAGGAAGCAGCCGAAGATGAAGGTGTCGCTGAGCAGGAAGATCCACATCATGGCCTTCCCCCAGGAGACGTTCTTGAACACCTGCTGGTCCGAGGCCCAGTCCGACACGAAGCCCTGCCGGCCATCCGGCGGCAGGTGCGGCTTTTCGGAATGTGTCTGAACGACCTGCGCCATGACCCCGTCTCCCTATGTGACCAGTTGCCGGCAGAAGGCGACGATGCTGCCGGCCCATCCCGCAAACAGCGCCAGCAGCACGAGCCAGACGGCGAGCATGAAATGCCAGTAGGTGGCGCAGAGCTCGACGCTGAGCCGCAGCCGTGGCGAGACGACCGGTTCGGCCCGCACGAGACGCGCCGTCCGCACGAGCGCGACCATGCCGCCGAGAATGTGCAGGCCGTGCATGCCGGTGATCACATAGAAGAAGCTGGTGGAGGCATCGTCGGTCAGCGTGTAGCCCGCCGCCGCCAGCTGCCGCCAGGCGAAGACCTGTCCCGTGACGAACGCAAGCGCGCTCGCAAGTCCGGCCAGCATCGCCGTCCTCAACGGGTCGCGCCGGCCACGGAAGGCCTCGACCTTCGCCCAGTGCAGGCAGAGGCTGCTGGCGAAGAGGATGCCCGTATTGATGTAAAGCAGCCGCGGAACCGGCGTTGCCCACCAGTCCTGCGTGTTCACGCGCATCAGGTAGGCGCTGATGAAAAGCGTGAACAGCGCGCCGACGACCACGAGGAACACGCCGAGCCCGATCTTTTGGGCCGGCAGTTTCGGCCGGTCGGGATCGACCCCGTCTTGCGGCCTGCCGGCTGCGGCAACCCCGACCTCCAGCCAGGGTTTCGACATCAGCCCCTGCCCGGCCGACCACCAGATGGCGATCGCCGCGATCACGCAGAGGAACAGGAGCATCGCGCTCATGCGCCGGCCTCCCGCGTCGGAAAGAGACCCGGCTGGTTCTGCGGGATGAAGTCCTCCGGCGCGCCCGGCACGCTGTAGTCATAGGCCCAGCGATAGACGACGGGCAGGTCCTTGCCCCAGTTGCCGTGCGCCGGCGGGGTCTGCGGCGTCTGCCATTCGAGCGTCGTCGCCCGCCAGGGATTGCCGCCGGCCTCGCGACCGTGCCGCAGGCTCCAGGCGAGGTTGAACAGGAACAGGATCTGCGCTGCGCCGACCACGAGCGCCATGACGGTGATGAAGACGTTCAGGTCGTGCACCGATGCCGGCACGAAACTGGTCTCGCCGATCTCGTTGTAGCGTCGCGGAACGCCGACGAGCCCGACATAGTGCATCGGAAAGAAGATCAGGTAGGCGCCGAGGAAGGTGATCCAGAAATGCACCTGGCCCATTCCTTCGTTGAGCATCCGCCCGGTGATCTTCGGATACCAGTGATAGATCGCGCCGAAGATCACGAGGATCGGCGCCACCCCCATCACCATGTGGAAATGGGCGACGACGAACATCGTGTCGGACAGGGGCACGTCGACAACGACGTTGCCGAGGAACAGCCCGGTCAGCCCGCCATTGACGAAGGTGACGATGAAGGCGAGCGCAAACAGCATCGGCAGGGTCAGGTGGATGTTGCCGCGCCAGAGCGTCAGCGTCCAGTTGTAGACCTTCAACGCCGTCGGCACCGCGATGATCAGCGTCGTCGTGGCGAAGAAGAAGCCGAAATAGGGGTTCATGCCGCTGACATACATGTGGTGCGCCCAGACGACGAACGAAAGCGCGCCGATGATGACGATCGCCCAGACCATCATGCGGTAGCCGAAGATGTTCTTGCGCGCATGCGTGCTGATCAGATCGGACACGATGCCGAAGGCCGGTAGGGCGACGATGTAGACCTCCGGATGGCCGAAGAACCAGAACAGGTGCTGGAACAGGATCGGACTGCCGCCGCCATGCTTGAGTTGCTCGCCCATCTCGACGATGGCCGGCATGAAGAAGCTGGTGCCAGCCAGCCGGTCGAACAGCATCATGACGCAGGCGACGAACAGCGCCGGAAAGGCAAGCAGCGCCATCACGGTCGCAGTGAAGATGCCCCAAACCGTGAGCGGCATGCGCATCAGCGTCATCCCGCGGGTCCGCCCCTGCAGGACGGTGACGGCATAGTTGAGGCCGCCCATGGTGAACCCGATGATGAAGATGACGAGCGAGACCAGCATCAGGACGATGCCCCAGTCCTGCCCGCCCGGCGTATTGGACAGGATCGCCTGCGGCGGATAGAGCGTCCAGCCCGCCCCCGTTGGGCCGCCGGAGGTGAAGAAGCTCGCCACCAGCACCAGCACCGCCACGAGATACAGCCAGAAGCTCAGCATGTTGGCGTAGGGAAACACCATGTCGCGCGCGCCGACCATCAGCGGGATCAAGTAGTTGCCGAAACCGCCGAGGAAGAGCGCGGTGAGCAGGTAGATCACCATGATCATGCCGTGCATGGTGATGAACTGGTAGTAGCGCTCGGCATCGAGGAAGGTAAGCGCGCCCGGAAAGGCGAGCTGGATCCGCATGAGCCAGGACAGCACCAGCGCCACCATCCCGATGGCGATCGCCGTGCAGGAATACTGGATGGCGATGACCTTCGCATCCTGGCTGAAGACGTAGCGCGTCCACCAGCTGTGCGGATGATAGAGCTCGACGTCCTCCACCGCAGCGGGCGGAATGACCTCGCCTGCCCCAGATGCCTCCACCATCGTTCTCCTCCTTCTCCCGATCCCTCCCGGATCCGGCGCTCTATTTCGCAGGCACCTCCGCCACCGTTGTCGCGGCCGGCGTGGCGGCCTGCAATTTCTCGAATGTCGCCTGTCCGGCGAGCCAGGTCTCGTAGTCGGCCTCGGTGTCCACGACGACCGTGCCCCGCATCATCGGATGGCCGACGCCGCACAGTTCGGCACAGAGGATGTCGAAGGTGCCGGTGCGCGTCGGCGTCAGCCAGAAATAGGTGACCATGCCGGGGATCATGTCCATCTTGGCGCGGAACTCAGGGACGTAGAAATCGTGCAGCACGTCGACGGAGCGCAGCAGCACCTTCACCGGCTTGCCGATCGGCAGATGCAGTTCGCCGCCCTCGATGACGATATCGTCCAGCGCGTCGGCATCGGCCTTGTCGATCCCGAGCGCATTGTCGGGTGTCACGTCCCGCGTCTCAGCCCGCCCGAGCCTGCCGTCCGCCCCCGGCAGCCGGAAGCTCCACAGCCACTGCTGACCCACGACTTCGATCTCCGAGGCCTCCGGCGGAACGGTGATGAACTGGTGCCAGACGAACAGGCCGGGCGCCAGCATGGCGAAGACGCCGACCGCGGTGCCGACGGCAAGCCCGCTCTCCAGCCTGCGGTTCTCCGGTTCGTATGCCGCCCGCCGCCCCGGTTGGTAGCGGAAGCGCCAGACGCAATAGGCAATGAACAACACCACGGCGACGAAGACCGCGCCGGTGATCCAGAACGTGATGACGAGGGTGTGGTCGATGTAGCTCCAGTTGGAGGCGATCGGCGTCCACCACCAAGGGCTCAGGAGATGAAAGAGCACCGACCCGAGCGCGATCGCCACCAGCACCAGTACGACTGCCATATCCGTCCCTCCTGCCGGTCCCGGCCGTGGGCATCAATCTGCAATCTGCGTTAGAACTATCTCACGAAAGAAAATGGCAGGCAATTGCCGGACCGGATGGCTTCGGCACCCCGCCCGGGCCGCCCCCGGCCCGCTACGTCGCGTGCTGCTTCAGATAGGCGAGCAGATTGGTGATGTCGGCGTCGTCCTTCAGGCCGGGAAACACCATCTTCGTGCCCTTCACCTTCGCCTTGGGATTGTGCAGGTAGTCGCGTAGCGTGGCATCGTCCCAGACGAGGCCGCCTTTGCCGGCCTCCGTCATCGCGTTCGAGTACCTGTAGTCGGGATGGGTACCGGCCGTGCGTCCGAAGATCCCGTGCAGCGACGGACCGACCTTGTTCGTATCCGTATCCACGACATGACAGACGGCACATTTCTTGAAGACCGTTTCGCCGGCCGCGGCGTCGCCCTCCTGGGCGTGGGCGGCAGGGTGACAGGCGATGGAAAGGAACGCGAGAGCAATCACCTTGGTTCGCATGGCAAGCCTCTCCTCCAGGCTGGACCGTCGCACGCTCGCCCCCTTGGGGAGAACGGCGATGCGATCGCCTGTTCAGGTATGGCCCGGATGGCGGAAGTCAATCCGCGCGGCGCGGCGGTGCAGAAACGGCCTAGCGGAAGATGAAGCCGATCTTCTTCAGTTCCTTCTCGCCGAAATCCTCCATGCCCTCGGCGATATCGGTCCCGCCGGCGGCGCGGAAGAACCGTTCGGCCATATCGCTCTCCTCCAGGCACCAGACTACCATGCCCTCGCAGCCGAGCGATTTCAGCAGCCGCTTGCTTTCGCCGAACAGCATCCGGCCGAGACCGAGACCCTGATACTCCGGCCGAAGATAGATCTCGTAGATCTCGCCGTCCTGCGGCAGGGCGCGCGCCCGGTTCAGGCCGAGCGTGGCATAGCCGGCGATCACGCCGGCGACGTCGAGCACGAGCAGCGTTGCCGGGCCGCGGGTCGCCTTGCGCCACCACGCCGCATCGCGCCGCTGAACCATCTGCACCAGCGGCTTGTGGGGGATGATGCCCGCATAGGCATGCAGCCACGACGCCCTGTGGGCCTCGGAGATGGCCGCCGCGTCCTGCGGCTCGGCACGTCGCACATCGATCGATAGTGTTTTCATCGAAATGACTCTAAACCCGCACCGACTCCGCGAGAATCCCGGCTCCTTCCCGAGATCCCCTTGCCCACAGGCAAGTTTGCCTGCGGCCTTGAGGAAAGTTAACGCTTTTTTAAGAAACGCCACAAGCCGTAATAGGGCGGCACACACATGAAAAAGGCCCCGGCATTTCTGCCGGGGCCATGATCAATTCGGGGATGTTTTTACGCCTTCGGCGCGAATCAGGCAGCACCCGCCGTACGCTGCTTCTCGAAGCGCTTGCGATCGTTCGGATCGAGATAGAGCTTGCGCAGGCGGATCGACTTCGGCGTCACCTCGACGAGTTCGTCGTCCTGGATCCAGGAAAGCGCGCGCTCCAGCGTCATCTTGATCGGCGGCGTCAGGCGCACGGCCTCATCCTTGCCGGCGGCGCGGATGTTGGTGAGCTTCTTGCCCTTCAGGACGTTCACCTCGAGGTCGTTGTCGCGCGTGTGGATGCCGACGATCATACCCATATAGACCTTCTCGCCCGCGTCGATGACCATCGGGCCGCGGTCTTCCAGGTTGAAGAGCGCATAGGCGACCGCTTCGCCGGCTTCGTTGGAGAGCAGCACACCGTTGACGCGCCCGCCGATCTCGCCCTTGTAGGGCTGGTAGTCGTGGAACAGGCGGTTCATGATCGCCGTGCCACGCGTATCGGTCAGCAGTTCCGACTGGTAGCCGATCAGGCCGCGGGTCGGCGCGAAGAAGACGAGGCGGACGCGGTTGCCGCCGGACGGGCGCAGTTCGACCATCTCGGCCTTGCGCTCCGACATCTTCTGCACGACGACGCCGGAATGCTCCTCGTCGACGTCGATGACGACTTCCTCGATCGGCTCGAGCATCTGGCCGGTCGCCTCGTCCTTGTGCATGACGACGCGCGGACGCGAAACGGCAAGCTCGAAGCCCTCGCGGCGCATGGTCTCAATGAGGACGGCAAGCTGGAGTTCGCCGCGGCCGGAGACAAAGAACGAATCCTTGTCGCCCGACTCCTCGATCTTCAGCGCGACGTTGCCTTCGGCTTCCTTGAACAGACGGTCGCGGATGACGCGGCTCGTCACCTTGTCGCCTTCGGTGCCGGCGAGCGGGCTGTCGTTGACGATGAAGGACATGGTGACGGTCGGCGGATCGATCGGCTGGGCCTTGAGAGCTTCAGTGACCGACGGATCGCAGAACGTGTCGGCGACCGTGCCCTTGGTCAGGCCGGCGATGGCGACGATGTCGCCCGCATGGGCCTCTTCGATCGCCGTGCGCTCGATGCCGCGGAAGGCGAGGATTTTCGAGATACGGCCGTTCTCGATGAGCTGGCCGTCCTGGCCGATGACCTTGACGGTCTGGTTCGGCTTGATCGAGCCCGAATGGATGCGGCCGGTGATGATGCGGCCGAGGAAGGGGTTGGCTTCCAGAATCGTGCCTATCATGCGGAACGGACCTTCGGCAACCGTCGGCTCCGGCACGTGCTTGAGCACGAGATCGAGCAGCGGCGCCATGCCTTCGTCCTGCGGGCCTTCCGGGTTGACGTTCATCCAGCCGTTACGGCCCGAACCATAGAGGATCGGGAAGTCGAGCTGCTCGTCGGTGGCGTCGAGATTGGCGAACAGGTCGAACACCTCGTTCAGCACTTCCTCGTGACGGCCGTCCGGACGGTCGATCTTGTTGATCGCGACGATCGGCTTCAGGCCGACCTTGAGCGCCTTGCCGACGACGAACTTCGTCTGCGGCATCGGGCCTTCGGAACTGTCGACGAGAACGATCGCGCCGTCCACCATCGACAGGATGCGCTCGACCTCGCCGCCGAAGTCGGCGTGGCCGGGCGTGTCGACGATGTTGATGCGCGTCCCCTTCCACTCGACCGAAGTCGCCTTGGCGAGGATGGTGATGCCGCGTTCTTTTTCGATGTCGTTGGAGTCCATCACGCGCTCGGCGACGCGCTGGTTTTCACGGAAGGAACCGGACTGCTTCAGGAGCTCGTCGACGAGCGTGGTCTTGCCATGGTCGACGTGCGCGATGATCGCGATATTGCGAATGGACATGTTCTGATCTCTGAGGTTCTGGGCGCGCACGAACAAGGAGGCACCGCGTGCATTTGGCGCGCTCCATACATGGTTTTACGCAATTGCGAAAGAGGCAGGCCGAAACTCTGTACGCCGGCGTTCAGGCCGTCACCGCCGGATCGAGTGTGACGTTCCACAGTTCCCTATCCTCCCGGTCCATCAGCCGCACGGTCATCTGCTGGCTGGAGCCCTCAATGTCGACGAGCCCGAAGAACTGCAGGCCGGCCGAGGGCGGCAGATTGCTGTCGACCCCGCCGCCCGACGCCTTCATGAAGCGCACCTCCGGCCCGAACGTCATGTCGAGCGGATGCGGCCCGTAGGTGCCCGAATGCAGCGGTCCGGAGACGAACTCCCAGAACGGCTCGAATTCCCTGAACGCCGCGCGCGCCGGATCGTAGTGATGGGCGGCGGTATAGTGGATGTCGGCGGTGAGCCAGACGACGTTGCGGATCGCGTTGTCGCGCATGAACGAGAGCAGGTCGGCGATGTCGCGCTCGCGTCCCGCAGGCGGTCCGTTCAGCCCGTCGGCGACCCCCTCGTAGCCGACCTTCAGGCCGTAGTCGTCCCAGATCATCACGCCGAGCGGCATGTCGCAGGCGATCACCTTCCACGTGGCCTTCGACGCGGCAAGTTCGCGCTTCAGCCAGTCCGCCTGTCGCCGGCCGAACAGATGATGGTCGGATCTGCCGCGGTTGGCATCGCGATAGGAGCGCAGGTCGACGAAGAACACGTCGAGCAGCGGACCATAGGCGATCTTGCGGAAGATCCGCCCGGGCTCGTCGGCGCAATAGCGGATCGGCGTCATCTCCTGGAAGGCGCGCTTGGCGCGCCCGGCATAGACGGCGATATCCTTTTCCGGATAGCGCGGATCGTCCCGGAGATCCTTGGAGGCCGACCAGTTGTTCAGCACCTCGTGATCGTCCCACTGGAAGAATGTCGGGCATTGCGCGTTGAAGTCCAGCAGGTGCCGGTCGAGCATGTTGTATTTCCACTGCCCGCGATATTCCGAAAGTGTGCGCGCCACCTCGCGCTTCTCGTCGCTGACGATGCGGTTCTTCCAGATCGTGCCGTCGCGAAGCCGGATCTCGTCGGGGATGGGATTGTCGGCATAGATCGTGTCGCCGGAATGGATGAAGAAATCCGGCTCGTGCAGCAGCATGGTCGAGTAGGTCTTCATGCCGATGTCGTCGATGCCCCAGCCCTGCCCGGCCGTATCGCCGGACCAGACGAACCGGACCGAGCGCCGCCGCAGCGGCGCGGTCCGGAACCGGCCCACGATCGGTTCGGAGACCAGATGCGCGGAAGAGGGATCCGTCGCCGTCAGCCGGTAGAAGATGTCCTGGTCCGGCAGGAGCTCCGTCAGCAGATGCTTTGCAGCGAAGTCTGTCTCCTGTCCCGCCTTCAGGACCGGGCCGCGCGTGGCATTGGTGAAACTCTCGGTGGTGGAATACTCGACCGCGATCTCCGCCGGCCGATCGGTTCGCGCCCAGATCATGCCCGACGAGGTGTCGACGTCGCCCGACTGGACGCCATGGGTGAAGACCGGGCTGCCGTGACGCCGGGCATAGTGCGGGACGGCCAGCGCCGAGGAGGCCGCAAGGCCGGCGGCGCTCGCCGTCAACAGAAAGGAGCGCCGTGTCAGGAGGTCGGCCGCCGTCGCCATGAATCCCTCGTCGATACCGCGCGAATCGCTGTCCGATCCGCGCGGCCGACCATCGGGCGGTCACGTGTCATCGACGTTACGGATCGATGACGTCGGCGATACAGTTCGGTGACGGGAGGATGACGTGGGGATGCCCACCCCTCTCAAGGGAAGGGTGGGCACGTCACGCAGCCGGGGTCAGGCCGCCAGGCCCTTCTTCTCCAGCATCGCGTCGATCGACGGCAGCTTGCCGCGGAAGGCCTTGTAGGCGTCCTCGGGGTCGATGGCGCCGCCGACGGAATAGATGTTGGCCTTCAGCTTCGCCGCCATGCCGGGGTCGAAGGCGTCGCCGGTCTCGGTGAAGGCGGCAAACGCGTCGGCATCGAGGACCTCCGACCACATGTAGGAATAGTAGCCGGCCGAATAGCCGTCCCCGGAAAAGACATGCTGGAAGTGCGGCGTCGCATGGCGCATGACGATCGATGCCGGCATGCCGATCTCTCCCAGCACCTCGCCCTGAACCGCCATCGGATCCTCGATCGCACCCTGCGTATGGAAGGCCATGTCGACCAGGGCCGAAGAGGTGAACTCCACGGTGGCGAAGCCGGCGTTGAAGGTGCGCGCCGCCAGCACCTTGTCCAGGAGCGCCTGCGGCATCGGCTCGCCGGTCTCGTAGTGCACGGCGTAGGTTCTCAAAATCTCCGGCACCGTCAGCCAGTGCTCGTAGAGCTGCGAGGGCAGCTCGACGAAGTCGCGCGAGACGCCGGTGCCCGAGACCGACGGATAGGTCACGTCCGACAGCATGCCGTGGAGGGCATGGCCGAATTCGTGGAACAGCGTGCGCGCGTCGTCGAGCGACAGCAGCGCCGGCTTGCCCTCGGCCGGCTTGGCGAAATTGCAGACGTTGTAGATGATCGGGATCTCGCCGGTAGTGCCGTTCTTCAGCGGTAGCTTGTGCTGGCTCTGGTAGGAGCTCATCCAGGCGCCGGAGCGCTTGGAGGACCGGGCGAAATAGTCGCCGAGGAACATGGCGACGAGCCTGTTGTCGCGGTCGCGGATCTCGAAGACGCGTACGTCCGGGTGATAGGCCGGCACACCCGCAAGCGGAACGGCATAGATGCCGAACAGCCGCCCGGCGACGTCGAAGCACGCCTCGATCACCTTTTCCAGCTGCAGATAGGGCTTCAGCTCGGCCTCGGAGAAGTCGAATTTTTCGGCACGCAGCTTTTCCGCATAGTACCGCCAGTCCCACGGCATGACGGGATGATTGCGCCCTTCGGCGGCGACGAGGCGGGCAAGTTCCTGCTCTTCCTCCGTCGCGCGCGCCACAGCCTTCTCCCAGACCTGGGTGAGAAGCCCGTTCACGGCATCGGGCGTCTTCGCCATCGTGTTGTCGAGCTTGAGCGCGGCATAGTTCTCGTAGCCCAGAAGTGCCGCCTTCTCCGCCCGCAAGGCCAGCGTCTCGCGCACGATCGCGCGGTTGTCGGTAGCTCCGCCGGTGATGCCGCGTGCCGTCCAGGCGCGGAACGCCTGCTCGCGCAGTTCGCGCCGGGCGGAAAACGTCAGGAACGGCTCGATGATCGAGCGCGACAGCGTTACCGCGTATCCGCCCTCCGCACCCCGGTCGCGGGCCGCCGCCGCCATCGCATCCTTGAGGAAGTCCGGCAGCCCCTCGAGGTCGGCTTCCGCGGAAAGCAGCAGCGACCAGTCCTTCTCGTCGGCAAGCACGTTCTGGCCGAATTGCGCGCCGAGCCCGGCGAGCTGTTCGTTGATGGCCGACAGCCGTTCCTGCTCGGGCTTTGCGAGCTTGGCGCCGGACTTGACGAAACCCTTCCAGTGCCGCTCCAGCACGCGCGTCTGCTCGAGCGAAAGCCCGAGCCCGTCGCGCCCCTCCCACAGCGCATCGATTCGGGCGAAGAGTTCGGCATTGTTGCCGATCTTCGAATAGTGCCGCGACATCTTCGGCGCGATCTCGCGCTCCAGCGCCTGGATGATCTCGTTGGTATTGGCGCCGGCGCGGCTCCAGAACAGCGCCGAGACGCGCGATAGCTCATCGCCGGCGATCTCGAGCGCCGTGACGGTGTTGTCGAAGGTCGGCGCCTCGGCGTTGCTCGCGATCGCATCGATCTCCGCCTCGTGCAGGGCGAAGGCCGCATCGAACGCTTCGGCAAAACTGTCGTCGGAGACGAGGTCGAAGCGCGGCAGGCCGTTGATCCCGCTCCAATGAGTGAGGGCGGGGCTGATCTTGGAAGGTGCGCTCATTGTGAAGTGTTCCTCGTGTGGCAGGTCTGATCCCCGGAATATAGGGACAGAATGCCGGCTTGTGTACGCCGCCGGCATCCATTTCTTTCACCGTCGGACCGATGTGCCTCTGGGCCGGCCGCTGCGCGAAAAAGCTTGACGAAACGGCCCGCTTCGGGGAAAACGAATTGCTGCGGCCCCGGACATCCCGCCGCAGCACCAAACTTTGGTGCCGGGCCCCTCTGGCGAGAGTTTTTACGGCGCTCTCGTGATGTCGGTACCGCCAGCAATTAAGCCGGCGGATTCAAGAACATGAAAATCCTGAACATGCCTGATGCGCATGCCCTTTCTGGCACGCGCCTTTTTCCCATCTGCAACCGTGTAAATTCCGTCCTCGAAAGCGAGGTGCGGGCATGACCACGCGCGTACAGCCGAAAAGTTCACTGTCCTATTTCACCTGGGCCTTCATTGTCACCGCGCTCGGCCTCCTTCTCGGCGCCTGGCTCGGATGGCAGACCACCGGTACGATCGGCGGAATGGCGACGGTCTTCTTCATCTGCACCGTGCTTGCGGTGCTGGAGATCTCGCTGTCCTTCGACAACGCCATCGTCAACGCCAACAAGCTCAAGGACATGACGCCGGAGTGGCAACACCGGTTCCTGACCTGGGGCATCCTCATCGCCGTCTTCGGTATGCGTATCGTCTTCCCCCTTCTGATCGTCGTGATCGCGGCCCAGATCGGCCCGATCGAGGCGATCGTGCTGGCGGCCAGACAGCCGGAGGAATACGCCCGGATCATGCACGAGGCGCATCTGCCGATCGCAGCCTTCGGCGGCACCTTCCTGATGATGGTCGGCCTCACCTACTTCTTCGACCATGAGAAGGACGTGCACTGGATCGCCTTCATCGAGAAGCGCATGGCCCGCTATGCGACGATCAAGGGCGTGGAGATCGCCTTCGTCCTGATCCTGATCCTCGTCTTCTCGACCTTCCTCGAAGGCGAGGCGGCGGACAGCTTCGTCTATTCGGCCATCTACGGTCTGCTGACCTTCCTGGCCGTCGAAGTCGTGGGTGGCCTCCTGGATGCATCGCAGCAGACGATGAGCGCGGCCGCAAAGGGTGGCCTCGGCGCCTTCATCTACCTCGAGGTGCTCGATGCGAGCTTCTCGTTCGACGGCGTGATCGGCGCGTTTGCACTGACGCAGAACCTCTTCATCATCGCCATCGGCCTCGGCATCGGCGCCATGTATGTGCGTTCGATGACGATCATGCTGGTCGACAAGGGCACGCTCGCCGAATACCGCTACCTGGAGCACGGCGCCTTCTACGCGATCCTGATCCTGTCGGTGATCATGTACTGCCAGACGCTGGTGCATATTCCGGAGGTCATCACCGGCCTCGGCGGCGCCGGCCTCATCGGCATCTCGCTCTGGTCCTCGATCCGCTATAACCGGCGGGAACTGGCCGAGGCACACGGCGCCCAGCCGGTAGAAAACGTCTGACCCGGACGGCGGCGCCATCCCGGCGCCGCTGCTCCTTCACCGAGACAAGAAAAGGCCCGGCGATCTCGGATCGCCGGGCCTTTTGCTGAATACTGCTGTCACTGCCATGTGCCTCGCGGGGCACAGGATCCGCCGTTAAGACCGGCCGGACCCTCCCGTCCTTTGCGGACGATGCTTACTTCGGGAAGCTGGCCGGGTCGATGCCGAGGGTCCGCAGGTCGCGATCCTTCGGACGACGGTTGCCTTCGACCGCTGCTGCGGCTGCACTTGCCGCGCCGAGAACCGCGAATGCGCGGCCCAGGAAACCGTGGCGAACACCATTGCGATTCTGGTTCATGGTCTTGCTCTCTTCTCTAGGGCCTATGCCCTGTTGCGATGCACAATAGATGATACCAAACTGCCTTGCATTCAATGGATAGATCAGCAGGGCAGCCATGCAACGAAAGCAGGCCGCAATCGATTGCGGCCTGCTTCTTGTGCAGATTCCTGTTTTTGCCGATCAGGCGAGCGGCTCAGTCCTCGTTCGCCGCCAGCTGCGACAGCACCTGTCCGCGGCCCCGCGCCCGCAGGATCAGCGGGATGACGAGGGCCGCAGCGGCGATCAGGAGCAGGACGACGGCCACCGGGGAGGCGACCAGCGTCGTCAGGTCTCCCTGGCTGATCGCCAGCGCCCGGCGCAGCTGCTGCTCGGCGAGCGGCCCCAGGATCAGCCCGACCACGACCGGCGCGATCGGGTAGCCGAAGATCCGCATGACATAGCCGAGCAGGCCGAACGCCAACAGCATGCCGAGCTCGAACACCGATGGGTTGGCGCCGATCGTCCCGAGCGTGGCAAACAGCAGGATGCCCGCATAGAGCCAGGGCTTCGGGATCGTCAGAAGCTTCACCCAGAGCCCGATCAGCGGCAGGTTCAGCACCAGCAGCATGAAGTTGGCGATCAGGAGGCTTGCGATCAGGCCCCAGACGAGCTGCGGATTGGTAGCAAACAGCAAGGGACCGGGCTGCAGGCCGTATTGCTGGAAGCCGGCCAGCATGATCGCGGCCGTCGCCGTCGTCGGCAGGCCGAGTGTCAGAAGTGGCACCAGCGTACCGGCGGCAGACGCGTTGTTGGCGGCCTCCGGACCGGCGACGCCCTCGATCGCACCGTTGCCGAATTCCTCCGGATGCTTGGTCAGCCGCTTCTCGGCGGCATAGGACAGGAAGGTGCCGATTTCCGCACCGCCGGCCGGCATGGCGCCGATCGGAAAACCGATCGCCGTCCCGCGCAGCCACGGCTTCCACGAACGCGCCCAGTCGGCGGCGTTCATCCACACCGATCCCTTGACCGCCTCGACCTTGTCCGGCCCCTTGTCGCCCTGTGCTGCGATGTAGAGCGTCTCGCCGATGGCGAACATGGCGACCGCGAGCGTGGTGACCTCGATACCGTCCAGCAGGTCCGGGATGCCGAACGACAGGCGCGCCTGGCCGCTCAGCTGGTCGATGCCGATGATGGCGAGCGTCAGGCCGACGAAAAGCGAGGTCAGCCCCCTAAGGGTCGAATCCCCGAAGGCCGAGGACACGGTGACGAAGGCGAGCACCATCAGGGCGAAATACTCGCGCGGCCCGAACACCAGCGCGACCTTGACGATGAAGGGGGCCACGAAGGCGAGCGCCAGCGTCGCGATCAGGCCGGCAACGAAGGAACCGATCGCAGCCGTCGCCAGCGCCGGGCCGCCGCGGCCGGCGCGCGCCATCTTGTTGCCCTCCAGCGCCGTGACGATCGACGCACTCTCGCCGGGCGTGTTGAGCAGGATCGAGGTCGTCGAGCCGCCATACATGCCGCCATAGTAGATGCCGGCGAACATGATCAGCGAACCTGCCGGGTCGAGCTTGTAGGTGACGGGCAGCAGGAGCGCCACCGTCAGAGCCGGGCCGATGCCCGGCAGCACGCCGACGGCCGTTCCGAGCGTGACGCCGATCAGGGCATAGAGCAGGTTCATCGGCTGAGCGGCGACCAGCAGGCCCTGCATGAGAAATTCGAAAGTACTCATTGGCTACCGCCCCTCAGAAGAACAGGTGCTCGAGCGGCCCGGTGGGCAGGGAGAGCTGCAGAAGCTTGGCGAAGATCGTCCAGACGACGAAGGAGAGGACGATGCCGACGGGAATGGTGATCCAGAGCTTGCGCTTGCCGAAGCCGGCGGCCGTCAGCGCGAACAGCAGGCCCGTCGCGATCGAGAAACCCGCGACCTTCAGGAGCAGCATCTGCGCGGCGAGCCCGCCGACGATCCAGACGACCGGGGCGACTTCCTGTCGCTCGCGTTCCGGAAACTCGCCGCGCCAGGCCTCGATCGCCGTCCAGATCGCAAGGCCGAGGAGACAGCAGGCGATCGCGTAGGGCACGGTCGTCGGCCCGACCTGCGAATAGCCGGCCGCGCCCGCCAGGCGCGAAACGTCCCAGAAGATGAGGCCGGCGATCGCAGCCAGCACCACGGCGATGACGAACGCCGCCCCATCGGGGCGGCGCTTTGCACTTGCGGGTTTGGTCCCGTCCGTCATTCGACCAGTCCGATGTCTTTGAGGATGCCCTCGGTGGCGGACACGTCCTTGGCCAGCTGTTCGTCGAAGGCTGCGCCGGAAAGATAGGTGTCCTGCCAGCCCTTGGTCTTCAGCTGTTCCTGCCAGGCGGCCGACTTGACGAGCTTTTCGATATCGGCCGAAACGGCGGCCTTCTGCTCGTCGCTCAGCCCGGGGGCGGCCGCAACCATGCGCCAGTTCTCGACGACGACGTCGAGGCCGCTTTCCTTGATCGTCGGGGCGTCGATACCCTCGAGCCGGTCGGCGCTGGAGACGGCGAGCAGCCGCAGCGTGCCGGCCTTCACCTGGGATTCGAACTCGCCATAGCCGGAAATGCCGGCGCTGACCTGGGCGCCGAGGATCGCAGCCAGCGCCTCGCCGCCGCCCGAATAGGCGATGTAGTTGATCTTCTTCGGATCGACGCCGGCCGCCTTGGCGATCAGGCCAACGGCGATGTGGTCGGTGCCGCCGGCCGAGCCGCCGGCCCAGGATACTGCGCCCGGATCCTTCTTCAGCGCCTCGACGAGATCGCCGAAAGTCTGGAACGGCGAGGATGCCGGCACGACGATCGCCTCGTATTCACCGGTCAGCCGCGCGATCGGGGTGACGTCCTTCAGCGTGACGGGCGACTTGTTCGTGAGGATAGCGCCGACCATGACGTAGCCGCCGACGATGAGCGCGCCGGCATTGCCCTTGTCCTGGCTGGCGAACTGGGCGAGGCCGATCGTTCCGCCGGCGCCCGGCACGTTGATCACCTGCACGTTGCCGGAAATGCCTTCGGATTGCATGACCGTCTGCAGCGTGCGGGCCGTCTGGTCCCATCCGCCGCCGGGATTGGCCGGCGCGATGATCTTGTAGTCGGCCGCAAACGCAGGCAGCGCCATGGCGCCGGCAAGAATGGAAGCAAGGAAAAACTGTTTCAAGGCATACCCTCCGTCAGGCACGGCTACCGTGGCCGCGCATCGTTGCAATCTGTCGAGGGAGAAAACGCTCCGTGCCGGCATTCATGCCGGCCGCGCCGTGACGGCGGTTCTCCTCCCCTTGCCCCGGCGCCGCCTCCACGGAACCACCGGGCTTTGCAAGCCACCACAAAAACCTGTCATCTAGCTGACATCCTAGCACAGTCTCGCCACGATCGGGGCGCGATCCCGCCCTATTGCGTTCGCAGAACCTCGTTCCAGCGAGCGATCAGCCGCGCCCGCTTCACCTGGTCGAGATAGACCATCAGCCCCGGGCTGACGGGCACCGGCTTGAGCTGCGCCCCCAGGAGCGCCTGCATCCCCGTCGCGGTATTGTCGCCGGCGACGTCGGGCGAGACGGCGGCGATCTGCAGTTCCCGCGCCATGATCGTCTGGCCCTCCTTCGACATGAAGAACGACAGGTAGCGGCGACCGAGTTCGGGCGAGGCCGCCGCCTCCGGCACCAGCCCGATGCGCGACATGACGACCGTGTAGTCCTCCGGCAGGACGATGCCGACATCCGGGTGCCTGGACACCCAGTCGGCGGCATAGGAGCCGAGGATGTTGTAGCCGAGCACGAAGCGGCCGTCGGCGACCCGCTCGAGGATCGCCGAGCTCGTCGAATAGAGCTTCACCCCGGCAGCCCCCATGGCCCGGATCACCGTCCAGATGTCACCGAACTGTTCCTGGTCGCGCGCCATGAACAGGAAGCCGACGCCGGAGCGCTCGATGTCGTAGGTGCCGATGCGGCCGTAGATGTCGTTGCCATGGCGGTTGAGATAGTCGAGGAACTCGGCGCGCGAGGCCGGCGGCTTCTCGTTCTTGAAACTCGGCTTGTGGTAGACGAAGACGGCAGGCTCGAAGGTCAGCGCATAGGCCGTGTTGCGCCAGTTGGCCCATTGCGGCCAGCGCTCGCTCATCGGCAGGTCGCTGCGCTGGGCATAGCCGTCGTTGCTGAGCTTCACCTGCAGGTCCATCGCCGAGGAGAACGCGAAGTCGGCCGTCTTCTGCCCGGCATCGGTCTCCCTGACGACGCGGTCGTAGACCTCGCCGGTCAGCATCTCGTCGTAACGCACCGCCACATCGGGGTTGGCCGCCTGGAAGCCCTTGATCATCGGTCGCGCCAGGGGCTCGTCCAGTGAGGAATAGACGACGAGGACGGGGGCGTCCGGCCTGCCCTCCGGCGCGGGATAGAACGTCTCCCCGGCCATGGCGGGAGAACAGAGGACGGCTGCAAGCATGAAGGCATGAAGGGTGCGCATGGCGGCGAGATTGCCTGACCGGGCCGGCGTTCTCAAGCGGGATCGGGCAAGCTGCGGAAAGCTTGCGAAGTTCGGTATCGATTTTCCGCAAGGTTTGTGCACAAGGTCAAGGCGTGGCCCACCTGCAGCACCGCCACCGTCGGCATGGAAGGGTGAACCGGGAGGAAGGAACCAGGTGCGCATACTGCTCGTCGAAGACAACCGGACCCTGGCCGATGGCCTCTCCGCCATCCTGCGCGGCACGGGACACGCCGTGGACGTCGTCAGCGACGGTGCCTCCGCCGATGCCGCGATCTCGGCGGAAACCTTCGATCTGGTGATCCTCGACCTGACCCTGCCGGAGATGGACGGGCTGGAGGTGCTGCGCGCCATGCGCGCCCGCCAGAACCGGGCGGCGGTGCTGATCCTGACCGCGCGCGGTGCAGCGGAGGACAAGGTGAAGGGCCTCGATCTCGGCGCCGACGACTACATGAGCAAACCCTTCGACATCTCCGAATTCGAGGCGCGCGTGCGGATGCTGCTCCGCCGGCAGGCCGGCTTGCGCACCTCCGCGCTCAGTTTCGGCAGGGTGGAATTCGACCTCAACTCGCGAACCTTCTCCGCCGGCGGCGTGCCGCTCGACATCCCGGCAAGGGAGCTCGGCCTTCTGGAGATCCTGTTCCTGCGCGCCGGCAAGGTGGTGTCCAAGGAGGCGATCATGCAGTCGCTCGCCGCCTTCGACGACGATCTCAGCGCCAACGCCATCGAGCAATATGTCAGCCGCCTGCGCAAGCGCCTTGCCCCGCACGAACTCACGGTGCGCACCGCCCGCGGCATCGGCTACTATCTGGACAAGGCGGCCCCGGCTTGACCCGCAATCCGGCTCCATCGCTGCGCCGCCAGCTTCTCGTCTGGCTCCTCGTCGCCACCGCCGTCTTCGGCATTCTGGCTCTGATCGACACCTATCGCGAGGCGGTCAAGACGGCGAACACAGTCTCCGACCGCGTGCTCGCCGGCTCCGCGCTCGCGATCGCCGAGCGGGTCGTGGTCAACGAGAACGGCGCCCTGGAGGTGGACATTCCCTATGTGGCGCTGGAGATGCTGACCTCGGCCGCCCAGGACCGTGTCTTCTATCGCGTCGAAGGCCCTCCCGGCCATTTCATCACCGGCTACCAGGCGCTTCCGACGATCACGGGGGCGGGCAACCGGCCGACGGCCTATGCGGATGCGAGCTTCCGCGGCGAGGCGATCCGGGTGGCGGTGCTGCACCGCTCCGCCTCCACCGGCGTCAATTCGGTTCCCTTCGTCGTCACGGTCGCCGAGACCACGATCGCGAGGCGCCAGCTCGCCCAGGCCATTCTCTTCCGCTCCGCGCTCCGCCTCTCCCTCATGATCACGGGGGCCGCGGCCATCGTCTGGATCGCCGTCACGCTCGCCCTGCGTCCGCTCTATCGTCTCAGCGATGCGATCGCCGAACGCAGCCCCGACGACCTGCACCCGATCGAGCAACAGGTGCCGCAGGAGGTCGAGGGCCTTGTCGAGACCGTCAATTCCTTCATGGTCCGCCTGCAATCGGCGCTGAATTCGCTGCGGCACTTCTCCGGCAATGCCAGCCACCAGCTCCGCACGCCGCTGGCCATCATCCGCACCCAGCTCGCGCTCGCCACCCGGGCCGGCACGCTTCGCGAGGCACAGGATGCGGCGCGCAAGGGTGATGCGGTGGTGGCGCATGCCGAGCGCATCCTCGCCCAGCTCCTGCTGATGGCGAAGATCGACGCGGCAGGATCGGCAGAGCCGCGCCCGCTGGCGGTGACCGACATCACCGCACTCGCCCAGGCGACGACCGCCGACTACGTGCCGCTCGCCGCCCAGGCCGGCATCGACCTCGGCTTCGAGGGCGAACTGCCGGCGCCCGTGCGCGCCGAACCTCTGTTGTTCGGCGAGATGCTGCGAAACCTGATCGAGAATGCGATCGCCTATGCGGGAGCGGGTGCCGAGGTGACCGTCTCGGTCCGGGCGAAGGCGGGCGGGACCAGCCTGCAGGTGGTCGACAACGGCCCCGGGATTCCCGCCGACCGTCGCGCCGAGGTGCTGCAGCGCTTCGCCCGCGGCGGGAACGGAGATGCCCCCGGCATGGGGCTCGGCCTGCCGATCGTCCAGGACATCGCCGCCCTTTTCGGCGCGACGCTGTCACTGGAGGACAATCCGGGCGGACGGGGCCTGTGCGCCACCATCACCTTCCCTGCCGATTGATGCCTGGGTAGACCGAAAGGTCCGCTATGCCCTGCGCCAGCCTGCAAGCCCCGGCGCCGCATGCCAGACGGCCTGCACGGCGAAACCCATGAACAGCACGCCCGACATCCGCACGATCGCCAGCTCGTGGCGGCGATAGAACCTGCGCACGAACGAAGCCCCGATGATCATGATCAGGACGATATCGGCCACCAGAAACCCCAGCAGAGAAACGGCAAGCAGCATGGGCAGGGACGAGAAGTCCAGCGCGCTGGAAGAGCCGGCGAGCAGCGCCGTGAAGGTCGCGAGCGCCACCGGATAGCCCTTGGGATTGGTCAGCCCGAAGATCAGCCCGCGCCGCAACGGCCGCTCCACCGTCACGAGCGGCCTGTCCGCCCCGCGCGGCTTCGCCCTGAGCGCCGTCCAGCCGATCCAGGCGAGGTAGATCCCGCAGAGGAGGCCGAGCACGTCGAACACCAGCGTGCCGATCGCCCTTGCCCCGACGATTGCCACAAGGGCGAGCGTCGACCAGACGATATCGCCGGCCAGATGACCGCCCATGAACATCGCGCCCGCCTTCCGACCCTGGCCGGCGCCGATGCCGAGCAGCGCCAGAAAGGCCGGGCCGGGAATGAGGACATAGAACAGCGCGGCGAGAAAGGCGCCGAACAGCATCGAACCGGTCATGGGAATCTCCGCGGGAAAGAGCCCATCTGAGCCTGTCTCCCGGGCGTCGTCAAGCGTGGTCGAAGCATCGTCCACCTTCGCACGGACGGCTTCTTGCGCAAGCCAGAGAAAAGCCCGCCGAACCAAGTCCGGCGGGCTTTTCAGAGTGGCACCGTGGCCGGCTGCGCTCAGCCCTTGCGGTCGCGTGCGGCGAGCGTGCGCAGGCGCAGCGCGTTGAGCTTGATGAAGCCGGCGGCGTCCTTCTGGTCGTAGGCGCCCTGGTCGTCCTCGAAGGTGACGAGCTTGTCGGAATAGAGCGACTTGTCGCTCTGGCGGCCGGTAACCATGACGTTGCCCTTGTAGAGCTTCAGCGTCACCTCGCCCTCGACGTGCTTCTGGCTGAGGTCGATCGCCGCCTGCAGCATCTCGCGTTCCGGCGAGAACCAGAAGCCGTAGTAGATCAGCTCGGCATAGCGCGGCATCAGTTCGTCCTTGAGGTGCGCGGCACCCCTGTCGAGCGTGATGCTCTCGATCGCGCGGTGCGCGGCCAGCAGGATCGTGCCGCCGGGGGTCTCGTAGACGCCGCGGCTCTTCATGCCGACGAAGCGGTTCTCGACGAGGTCGAGGCGGCCGATGCCGTTGTCGCGGCCATAGGTGTTGAGCGCCGACAGCAGCGTGGCGGGCGACATGCGCACGCCGTTGATCGAGACGGCGTCGCCGCGCTCGAAGCCGACGGTGATAACGGTCGGCTTGTCGGGTGCACTTTCCGGTGAAATGGTGCGCATGTGCACGTATTCCGGCGCCTCGACGGCCGGGTCTTCCAGCACCTTGCCTTCCGAGGAGGAGTGCAGGAGGTTGGCGTCGACCGAGAACGGCGCCTCGCCCTTCTTGTCCTTGGCGACCGGGATCTGGTGCTGCTCGGCGAACTCCAGAAGCTGCGTGCGGCTCTTGAACGACCAGTCGCGCCAGGGTGCGATGATCTTGATGTCGGGGTTCAGCGCATAGGCCGACAGCTCGAAGCGGACCTGGTCGTTGCCCTTGCCGGTGGCGCCGTGGGCGATCGCGTCCGCGCCGGTCTTCCTGGCGATCTCGATCAGGTGCTTGGAGATCAGCGGCCGGGCGATCGAGGTGCCGAGCAGGTAGACGCCCTCGTAGACGGCATTGGCGCGGAACATCGGGAAGACGAAATCGCGGACGAACTCCTCGCGCACGTCCTCGATGAAGATCTCCTTGATGCCGAGCATCTCCGCCTTTTTGCGCGCCGGCTCGAGCTCCTCGCCCTGGCCGAGGTCGGCGGTGAAAGTGACGACTTCGGCGCCGAGTTCGGTCTGGAGCCACTTCAGGATGATCGAGGTGTCCAGGCCGCCGGAATAGGCGAGAACGACCTTCTTGACTTGCTTGGGAGATGCCATGGTTTCTGTCCGTCTGTGTCAGGAAAAGCGGCCGGGCCGCACAGGATGCCGGCCGGCATCTTTTAGTCAGAACGCGCGCGGATACAAGCGCCCCCGCATCGCGGCGTGTCGATTTGCCTTTTCAAGAGGGACGCGGCGGAGTATCGAACGCAGACACCCGGTAAAATGCGGATCGGCTTCGATGGACTACCTGCCCTCGCTTGCGACCCTTGTCGCCTTCACTGCCGCGAGCCTCCTGCTCGCCGCCACCCCCGGCCCGGACATGACGCTGTCGATCAGCCGCGCCCTGTCGCAGGGCCGCGGCCCGGCGCTGTTCGTCGTGCTCGGCACCTCGATGGGCATCGTGGTCCACACGCTGCTCGTCGCCTTCGGCATCTCGGCCCTGATCACCGCCTCGCCGACCGCCTTCATGATCCTCAAGACCGGTGGCGCAGGCTATCTTCTGTGGCTGGCGATCCAGGCGATCCGGGTCGGCTCCAGTTTCTCCGACAGGACCGGCGAGGCCCCGGCCATGCCGAAGGTCTCCGCGCTCGCCAACATCTCCACCGGCTTCTGGGTCAACCTCCTGAACCCGAAGGTCATCATCTTCTTCATGACCTTCCTGCCGCAGTTCGTCTCTGCCGGCGATCCCGATGTCACGGGCAAGCTCATCGTGCTCGGCATGCTGTTCATCATGATCGGCATGCCGGTGAACACGCTCGTGGTGCTGGCCGCAGACCGGCTGTCGGCCTGGCTGAAGGACAACAGGCGCTTCCTGCGCGGCCTCGACTACACCTTCGCCGGCGTCTTCTCGGTCTTCGCCGTGAAGATCTTCATGACGCAGACGCGCTGAACGCTCGCAGAGCCGACAAGCCCGCGGGCGAGCCCGCGTCAGCCGATCAGCAGCGCGTCGTCGTCCAGCGTCTGGCCGCGCATCTTGCGGAACATGGCGATCAGGTCCTCGACCTGCAGCGTCTTGCGGCTGTCGCCGGTGACGTCGAGCACGATCTCACCGCCATGCAGCATGATCGTGCGATGGCCGTAGTCCAGCGCCTGGCGCATGGAATGGGTGACCATCAGCGTGGTCAGCTTGCGCTCCGAAACGATCTTCTGCGTCAGGGTCATGATGAATTCCGCCATGCCCGGATCGAGCGCCGCCGTGTGCTCGTCGAGCAAAAGCACGTCGGAACCCGCGAGCGTTGCCATCACCAGCGACACCGCCTGGCGCTGGCCGCCGGACAGAAGATCCATGCGGTCGCCCATGCGGTTCTCGAGCCCGAGGTTCAGTTCGGCGATGCGCGCGCGGAACAGGTCGCGCCTGCGGGCGCCGAGCGCGGCGGAAAGGCCGCGCCGTTCGCCGCGGCGGGCGGCCAGTGCCAGGTTCTCCTCGATCGACAGCGCGCCGCAACTGCCGGCGAGCGGATCCTGGAACACCCGCGCCACCCGGCCGGCACGCGCCGCCGTCCCCTGGCGGGTCACATCGGTGGTGCCGATCCGCACCTGGCCTGATGTCGCAATCACGTCCCCGGCCAGGACCCCGAGAAGCGTCGACTTGCCGGCGCCGTTCGAGCCGATGACGGTGACGAAGGAGCCTTCCTCGATCGTCAGGCTGACGCCGTTCAGCGCCTGTTTTTCCAAGGGCGTACCGCGGCCGAAAACGACCTTGATGTCGGACAGCGCGATCATGACGTGGCTCCTCCCCGGCGCAGGCGCGGCAGCACGAGCGCCACCGTCACGAGCACGGCCGTCACCAGGTTGAGGTCGGACGCCTGCAGGCCGAGCACGTCGGACGACAGCGCAAGCTGGATGGCGATGCGGTAGAGGATCGAGCCGATCACGCAGCCGATCAGCGCGATCAGGATGCCGCGCGTGCCGAACAGCGTCTCGCCGATGATCACGGCGGCCAGGCCGACGACGATGGTGCCGACGCCGGAGGTCACGTCCGCAAAACCGTTGGTCTGCGCGAACAGGGCGCCGCCGAGGGCGACCAGCGCGTTGGAGAGAGCGATGCCGAGATAGATCTGCCTGTCGGTGTTCACGCCCTGCGCCCGCGCCATGCGCGGGTTGGCGCCCGTTGCACGCATCGACAGCCCCGCGTCACTTTCGAGGAAGCGCCACACCAGAAACAGCGCAGCGACCACCAGCACGCCGATGAACAGCGGGCGAACATAGAAGTCGCGCAAGCCCAGCCCGAAGAACGGGCTCAGCATGGTGTCGGCATTGATCAGCGCGACATTCGGCTTGCCCATGACCCTGAGGTTGACCGAGAACAGCGCGATCATCGTCAGGATCGAGGCCAGCAGGTTGAGGATGCGGAAGCGGACGTTCAGCATCGCCGTGACGAGGCCGGCGCCGGCGCCGGCCACCATGGCGACGGCAGCCGCAAGCCAGGGATTGACGCCGGCGATGATCAGCACGGCCGTGACGGCGGCGCCGAGCGGAAAGGACCCGTCCACGGTCAGGTCCGGAAAGTCCAGCACGCGGAAGGCAAGGTAAACGCCGATCGCGACGAAGGCATAGACCAGCCCCAGTTCGACGGCACCCCAGAAGGCAATCAGGCTCACGGCTCTTGGCTTTCTTTTCTCACCCGTTCCGCGGTCTTCGCGGGAAGGGCCTTTCTAACAGATCAACCGCTGCCGGGCGATCCGGCAGCGGTTGATTCCGGTTTCGATTTTCCGGCGAACCGGGATTATTCGATCACGCGCGTCGCGCGGCCGACGACGGCTTCCGGCAGGGTCACGCCCATTTTCGCCGCGGCCGCCTTGTTGACGACGAGATCGGTGCCTGCGGCAACCTTCACCGCGATGTCGCCCGGGTTTTCGCCCTTGAGGATGCGCACGACGACTTCGCCCGTCTGCCGGCCGACGTCCTTGTAGTTGAAGCCGAGTGCCGCAACGGCGCCGCGCGAGACGGAGTCCGTGTCGGCGGTGAACAGCGGGAGCTTGGCTTCCTCGGCAACGGCGACGGCGCCTTCCAGCGCGGAGATGATCGTGTTGTCGGTCGGAATGTAGATCGCATCGGCGCGGCCAACGAGCGCGCGGGCGGCACCCTGCACTTCAGCCGACTTCGTGGCGGCGGATTCGACGACGGTCAGGCCGGCCTTTTCGGCCTCGGCCTTCAGGACGGCGAGCAGCGAGACGGAGTTTGCCTCGCCGGAATTGTAGAGATAGCCGATGGTCTTGGCCTCGGGGAGGATTTCCTTGATCAGCGCCAGGTGCTCGGCGACCGGCGACATGTCGGAAAGGCCGGTGACATTGCCGCCGGGCTTGTCCATGTCCTTGACGAGCTGTGCGCCGAGCGGGTCGGAAACGGCGGTGAAGACGACCGGAATATCCTTCGTCGCGGAAACGACGGCCTGCGCCGACGGCGTCGAGATCGGCACGATGACATCAGGGCCTTCGCCGGCGAACTGGCGGGCGATCTGCGCGGCCGTCGCGGGGTTGCCCTGGGCCGACTCGTAGAGGAACTTCAGGTTCTCGCCTTCCTTGTAGCCGGCCGCCTCCAGCGCCTCCTTGACGCCGTCGCGGGCGGCGTCGAGTGCGGGATGTTCGACGATGGCGGTCACGGCAACGGTGACGTCTTCCGCCCTGGCGGGCAGCGAAATCGCGACAGTGGCGGCAAGGGCGAGCAAGAGTGAGCGCATGAATGAACCTCCCAGAATGAATTGCGGCCAGCTTCTAGGCAAAACGGCCGGTCAAATCAATTCTTGGATTGCACTTGTTCAATCACACTTTCTGATGAGAGCGCCCGGACAACCTGGTTCAGGCTGCCCCTGCGGTCAAGTCGAGAGACGAGCCTCAGGCCAAGCCGCTCAGTCGTCCTCGCCGTGGCCGGCGATCATCATCGCCTCGTAGGCCATGCGGTCGACCTTGCGCATGCGCTCCGATTCCGACTTCAGCTGGCCGCAGGCGGCGAGGATGTCGCGGCCGCGCGGGGTACGGATCGGCGAGGCATAGCCGGCCTGGTTGATGAAATCGGCGAATTTCTCGATCTGCTCCCAGTCCGAACACTGGTAGTTCGTGCCCGGCCAGGGGTTGAAGGGGATCAGGTTGATCTTGGCCGGAATGCCCTTCAAGAGCTGCACCAGCAGCTTGGCATCCTCGAGGCTGTCGTTGACGTCCTTCAGCATCACGTATTCGAACGTGATGCGGCGGGCGTTCGACAGGCTCGGATAGGCGCGGCAGGCCTCCAGCAGGTCCTTGAGCGGATACTTCTTGTTGATCGGCACCAGCATGTCGCGCAACTCGTCGCGCACCGCATGCAGCGAGATCGCCAGCATCACGCCGATCTCCTCGCCGGTCCGGTAGATCTCCGGCACGATGCCCGACGTCGACAGCGTCACGCGGCGTTTGGACAGCGACAGCCCGTCGCCGTCGGTGGCAATGAGAAGCGCCTGCTTGACGTTCTCGAAATTGTAGAGCGGCTCGCCCATGCCCATCATGACGATGTTGGAGACCTTGCGCCCGTCGCTCGGCACGATCGCGCCCGCCGGTGTCTCGCGGTCCGGGAAGTCGCCCAGCCGGTCGCGGGCGAGCAGCAGCTGCGCCAGGATCTCCTCGGCCGTCAGGTTGCGCACCAGCTTCTGCGTGCCGGTGTGACAGAAGGAACAGGTGAGCGTGCAGCCGACTTGGCTGGAGATGCAGAGCGTGCCGCGCCCTTCTTCGGGGATATAGACCGTCTCCACCTCGACGGGCCGGCCGGCACCGCGGGCGGGAAAACGCAGCAGCCACTTGCGGGTGCCATCGTTGGAGACCTGCTCCTCGACGATCTCCGGGCGGGCGATGGTGAAATGCGTCTTCAGCATCTCCCGCATGTCCTTGGAGACATTGAGCATGTGGTCGAAGTCGGAGACGCCGCGCACGTAGAGCCAGTGCCAGAGCTGGCTGACGCGCATCTTCACCTGCCGCTCGGAGACGCCCTTGTCGACCAGCGCCTTGCCCATGTCTTCGCGTGACAGGCCGATCAGCGACGGCTTTTCGGCCATCGGCGCCGTGCGTGTCGGCCGGGCGGTTGCAGGCTCCGTGCCGTTGAGAAAATCCAAGCTCGCCATTCGTGCAATCCCGTTGCGCGTTCATGCTGCCGGGCTGCCCGCCCGATAGATCTGCCGCGTCTCGATCATGAAATTCAAGGAGCGCCCGGCGCATCGTCCTGCGCGCGTCTCCAGTCGTTGCCCGCGCCTTTAGCATCCTTCGGCGCGGAAGTCACGCCCGGCCCGAAAAGCGAAAAGGCCGGTCACGGGGACCGGCCTCTCGCAAAGGAAACGACGGGTTGCCTACTTGCAGGTCTCGATCTGCTTCAGCGCTGCCGAAATGCCCGAAAGCGAATAGGAATAGGTCGTCCCCGTGCCGCGACGCGAGGTCGCCTTGACCGACATGTCCCTGCCTGACTTCATCGCCGCGACCAGGGCCGGTTCCTCGGCGGCGTTTTCCACCCATGCCGAATTGCCCTTGGTGAACATGACGAAGGTGCGACCGTCGATCGTGACGTTGACCTTGGAGTTCTCCTGCAGCGGATAGCCCATCATCGCCTGCGGCTCGTAGGAAATGTTCTGGCCGGGGCGCTGGGAGACGAGGAAGAAGATGTCGCCATGGTCGACGCCCGCCGGCGCCTTTTCCTTCGGCACGGAGAGAACGTAGCAGACCTTGCCGTTGTTGGCCTGGTAGGAGTAGGCGCCCCACGCGTTGAACTGCTGAATGCGCGTCGGAGACTGCGCCATTGCAACGCCGGCCGTTGCCACAACGAGGGTAAGTGCGGTTACGAATTTTCTTACAAACATGATTCCCTGCCGGTTGTCTTGCTGTCGTCGCCCGAGCGCGGACGTAACGGCTCGAATGATCACGATTTGATTTAATTTGACTTAATTCTGGTTACCAAATCGTCAACAAACCCTCATCCCGTCGATGCGGCGGTTACTATGAAACGGGCGGCAATGCAAATTGCCGCCGGACTTCGAGGCCGGATCGCCGAGGTGCCGATGAAGAAGCCCATCCCATCAGGGTGATGATGTCGGCAAAGATTCAGGCAAGAGTTTGACAATGCACCATCCTGGCACGAGCCTCCCGCCCCGGGAGGCTGCCGCGCAGGAACGCGCGCCGGGCCAGGCTTCAGCCGGCTTCCTCGAGCCCGTCCATCAGGGCGCGATCCGCCTGGACGTAGTGATCCTCGCGGATATGGCCGCGGATGGCCGCGAAGGCCGCCGTCAGCACGGCAATGTCGTCGGAAAAGCCGACCACGGCCAGGAAATCCGGGATGCCGTCGATCGGCAGGACGAAATAGGCAAGCGCCGCAAGCAGGATGCCGCGCACGCGCGTCGGGGTGCGCCGGTCGAGCGCGCAGTAGTAGGCGGCGACGAGATCGCGGCTGAACGGGACCTGCCGGAAAGCGCGCCTGAGCACGGGCCAGAAGCGCTTGCGAACCCGCTCGCGCTGGCTCTCCTGCTCCTCTTCGTCACCCGGCAGCAGAATCTCTCCGATCTTCACATCGTCCATTCCGATACTCCTTGCGCAGCCCGACAATCCAATCGGCGCGGTCCCTGATATGGGAAGTCCCGGCCCCGGCGGCAAGCGCTCAGCGCGTCCGCGCCGCCTTCTCCATCGCCTCCGCCAGCCGGAAGTCGAGCGCGGTGACGCCGCCGGCCGAATGGGTGGTGAGGCGGACATCGACCTTGTCGTAGACGTTGAACCATTCCGGGTGATGGTTCAGTCGCTCCGCCGCCTGCGCAGCCTCCGTCATGAACGCGAACGCCGAAGCAAACGTCTTGAACCTGAACGATTTCGCAATCGCCGCCCCGTCATCCGCGAGCTTCCAGCCCTCGAGCATCGCGAGACTGGAGGTGATCGCCTCGGTGCTGAGCTTGTCCTGCTTCATCGCCAGTGTCCTCCGTTGCAGGCCCACCTCTTAGCAGATAATTTGCGGGCCATCACCTTTGCGGAGCCCTTCTTGTCCCAGATCTCGATCCTGTTCGTCTGCCTCGGCAACATCTGCCGCTCGCCGCTGGCCGAGGGAATCCTCCGCCATCTCGCCGCAAAGGCGGGTCGTGCCGACGCGTTCCTGATCGATTCGGCGGGAACCGGCGCCTGGCATATCGGCGATCCGCCGGACAGCCGCGCCATCGCCGTTGCTGCCGATCACGATATCGACATTTCGGGATTGAGGGCGCGCAAGGTCACGCCGGCGGACTTCGATCGCTTCGATCTGATCCTGGCGCTGGACCGCAACAACCTGCAAAGCCTTCGGGAACGGGCGCCCGCCGGCGCCACGGCCAGGATCGCGCTCTTCTCCGAGCACGCCTTCGCAACCGCGGAAGACGTGCCCGACCCCTATTTCGGCGGACGGGACGAATTCGATGCCGTCTATCGCATGCTCTACCGGGGATGCGCTTCCATCGCCGAAAGCCCGAAGGAGGAGCCGCCCTCGTATAGCGGGAAGACCTCTTCCGTCACGTAGGGCCCGCCGCCGACCGATTCCTTGGACGACATCAGCACGAAGCGGTTGACCATGAACGGGGAGGAATAGAAGTTCCCGCGCCCGGAGAGATAGGACACCACGTCGTCCAGCCGGGCGTTCCTGAGCCGCGCCAGCGTCACATGCGGAGTGAACTTGCGCGGATCGGCCGGAAGGCCGAGCCGCTGGCAGATGCGCTCGATCTCCGCCTGGAGCGCATACATTTCAGGTGCTTGCGAGACGCTTGCGAAGATGGAATGCGGCTTCTTGGACCCGAAGGAGCCCACGCCCGACAACGACAGCTGGAACTCGGGCCTCTCGATGCGATCGAGCCGGTCGACGACCTCATCGGCGGTGCGGCCATCGATGTCGCCGATGAAGCGCAACGTGATGTGGAAGTTTTCGACGTCGATCCAGCGTGCTCCGGGCAGACCGCCGCGGAGCAAAGACAGGCTCATGGCGGCATTACGCGGCACTTCGAGGGCAACAAAAAGTCTCGGCATGGCGAGCTCCCCGAATCTGTGATCGTTTGCTCAGGGAATCACGCATTACCCGCATGCGCAACCCCAATTTCGCACCCGCGAAATCCCTCAGCCGCTTTCCCCCAGGCTTTTTAGGAACCGCTCAACTGTCGGCAGCATTCGCTCGACCATGACGGCCACGCCCTTGCTGTTGGGATGCATCCCGTCTTCGAGCTGCAGGTCGGCATGTGTCACCACACCGTCCAGGAAGAACGGGTAGAGCGGCACCTGGTGCTTCTCGGCGAGCCTTTCGTACATGGCGTTGAAGCGCTCGCCGTACTCGCTGCCCATGTTAGGCGGTGCGAGCATGCCGACGAGCAGGATAGCGATCCCGCGCTCCTTCAGGCCGGAAACCATCCTGTCGAGGTTTTGCTCCGTCTGCTCCGGGGGGATGCCGCGCAGCGCATCGTTGGCGCCGAGTTCGAGGATCACGCCCTTCGTGCCGTCGGGCACCGACCAGTCGAGACGCGCGAGCCCCCCCGAGGTCGTGTCGCCGGAGACGCCCGCATTGGCGATCGCCACCTCCACGCCCTTTTCCCGCAGCGCCTTTTCCAGCTGCACCGGGAAGGCATCTTCGGCCGGAAGCTGGTATCCTGCCATCAGGCTGTCGCCGAAGCCGACGAGAGCCACGGGCTCGGCCGCGGCCGGCCGGGCGACCTGGAACACCATGAGGGCCATGGCGATGAAAATTCCGTGAGCGGCTTTAAACGGCATTTCGCTGATCCTAAGTTGCTGCCGCAGCTCCTCAACATTAGCGGAAACGCGCGGGCTGCGGTCTGACTTCTGCGGGGCCTGCCCCTGCCGATCCCGCATTGCACCAAGATATAGGACAGATTTTCGTGGGCGAAACCATCATCGATCTCAAAAAGGCGGACCTTACGCTCGGCCATGAAGCGGCATCGGTCCATGTGCTGAAGGGGATCGACCTGCAGATCGCCGCCGGCCAGTCGGTCGGCATCGTCGGCCCTTCCGGGTCCGGCAAGTCCACCCTTCTCATGGTCCTCGCCGGCCTCGAACGGCTCGACCGCGGCGAGATCCATATCGGCGGTGCGGCCCTGCACACGATGAGCGAGGACCAGGTGGCCGACTTCCGGGGCCGCAACATCGGTATCGTCTTCCAGTCCTTCCACCTCATCCCCAACATGACCGCCCTCGAAAACGTCGCCGTTCCGCTGGAGCTCGCCAACGTCCGGGACGCCTTTGCCATCGCCCGGCGCGAGCTGGAGGCCGTGGGGCTCGGCGAACGCCTGTCCCACTACCCCGGGCAGCTTTCGGGCGGCGAGCAGCAGCGCGTCGCCATTGCCCGTGCGCTCGCCCCGCAGCCGCGCCTCCTGATCGCCGACGAGCCGACTGGCAATCTTGACGGCGACACCGGCCGGCAGATCTCCGACCTGCTCTTTGCCGAGCAGGCGCGGCGCGGCATGACGCTCGTGCTCGTCACCCACGATCCGGCCCTCGCCGCCCGCTGCCAGCACCAGGTGCGCATGCGCTCCGGCGAGGTCGTCAGCGCCGAGGCCACCCCGGTGGCGACCGGCCAGAAGGTTTCGGCATGACCGCGCCGGCGCGCTCTGCCGGCTGGCTGTCGCTCGCCTTCCGCCTCGCGCTGCGCGAGATGCGCGGCGGCCTGCGCGGTTTCTACATCTTCCTCGCCTGCATCGCGCTCGGCACGGCCGCGATCGCCGGCGTCAATTCGGTCTCCGGCGCCATCAGCCAGTCCATCGAGGCGCAGGGGCAGACGCTGCTGGCCGGCGACGTCCGCTTTCAGTTGCGCAACCGCGTCGCGACCGAGGCCGAACGCGCCTATTTCGACACACTCGGCGACGTCTCCGTCTCCGCCGGCCTGCGCTCCATGGCGCGGCTACCGGACGGCTCCGACCAGGCACTGGTGGAACTGAAGGCCGTCGACGGCGCCTATCCGCTCTACGGCACGGTCGAGACCACGCCGGCCGGCCCCCTGGACCGGCTGACGGCGAACGACGGCGGCACCTTCGGCGCGCTCGCGGCACCGCTCCTGCTCGACAGGCTCGGCGTGCGCGTCGGCGACGAACTGCTGCTCGGCACTGCGAAGGTCCGCATCACCGCGACGATCGACCGGGAACCCGATGCGCTTTCCGACGGCTTCGGGCTGGCGCCGCGCCTGCTGATATCCAACGACGCGCTCGCGGCCACGGGCCTCGTGCAGACCGGCAGCCTGGTGGAGCACCAGTACAAGGTCCGCCTCGAAGAACCGACCTCCCGTGCCATCGCCGAGGTCCGCCGGCAGGCGGAGCGGCAGTTTCCCTCCGCCGGCTGGTCGATCCGCACCAGCAACAACGCCACCCCCTCGCTGACCAACAACATCACCCGCTTCTCGCAGTTCCTGACGCTCGTCGGCCTGACCGCCCTGATCGTCGGCGGCGTCGGCGTCGCCAATGCCGTGCGCGCCTATCTCGACACCAAGCGCGGCGTGATCGCCACCTTCAAGTGCCTCGGCGCGCCGGCCCGGCTGATCTCGGCGATCTACCTGATCCAGATCGTCCTGATCGCCGCCATCGGCATCCTGATCGGGCTGGTCCTCGGCATGCTGATCCCGATCGTCGCCGTGCGCTTCCTGGAAGGCGTCCTGCCGGTCCCCGCCGGGATTGCGATCTATCCCGGCGCGCTGGCGCTGGCCGCCGCTTTCGGCGTCATCACCGCGCTCGCCTTCGCCATCATGCCGCTGGGCCACGCCCGGGAGGTGCCGGCGACGGCGCTCTTCCGCGAGCAGGGCTTCGAGCGCAGCCGCCTACCCGCCTGGCCCTATATCGCAGGGGCCGGACTGTTCCTGGCAACCCTCGGCGGGCTTGCCGTCTGGACGGCCTACGACCGCTACATCGCCGTCGTCTTCCTCGGCTCGATCGCCTTTGCCTTCGTCGTCCTGAGGCTCGTCGCCTCGCTCGTCACCGCGCTCGCCCGCCGCGCGCCGAGGGTCAATTCGCCCGCGCTGCGGCTTGCGATCGGCAACATCCACCGCCCGGGCGCGCTGACGCCCTCCGTCGTGCTGTCGCTCGGGCTCGGCCTTGCCCTGCTCGTCACCCTCACCCTGATCGACGGCAACCTGCGTCGCGAACTGACGAGCAGCCTGCCGGAACGCGCGCCAAACTTCTTCTTCATCGACATCCAGGGCAACGACCTCGAAGGCTTCCGCAAGGTCCTGACCGACACCATGCCGGACGGCAAGATCATCGAGGTGCCGATGCTGCGCGGCCGGATCACCGCCTTCAACGGCGAGGATGTCGCGCGCCGCGACGTCCCACCGTCGGGACGCTGGGTGTTGCAGGGCGACCGCGGCATCACCTATGCGAAGAACCTGCCGGAAAACTCGACGCTCTCCGAAGGCCAATGGTGGCCGGCCGATTATTCCGGCGAGCCACTCGTCTCCTTTTCGGCCGAGGAGGCCGGCGAACTCGGGCTGAAGCTTGGCGACACCGTCACCGTCAACGTGCTCGGCCGCAACCTGACCGCCCGCATCGCCAATTTCCGCAACGTCGAGTGGGAATCGCTGTCGATCAATTTCGTCATGGTCTTCTCGCCCAATACCTTCGCCGGCGCGCCGCATGCCTGGCTCGCCACCATGATCGATCCCGACGCCACGGCCGGGCAGGAGGCGGCGACCCTGCGCGCCGTCACCAATGCCTATCCGACCATCACCAGCGTGCGGGTGAAGGACGCGCTCGACATCGTCAACGAACTGATGGGCCAGTTGGCGACCGCCGTGCGCGCCGCCGCCGCCGTGGCGCTGGTCGCATCGGTGCTGGTCCTCGCCGGCGCGCTGGCGGCCGGCAACAGGGCACGAACCCATGACGCCGTGGTGCTGAAGACGCTCGGCGCCACGCGCACGACGCTGATTCGCGCCTTCAGCTACGAATACATCATGCTCGGCCTGGCGACGGCGATCTTCGCGCTCTTCTCCGGCGGCGTCGCCGCCTGGTTCGTCGTCAGCCGCATCATGACGCTGCCCTCGAGCTTCCTGCCCGACGTCGCGCTCATGACGGTGCTGATCGCCCTGGCGATGACGGTCGGCATCGGCCTGGCCGGCACCTGGCGCGTCCTCGGCCAGAAGGCGGCGACCGTCCTGCGGGAGCTTTGAGCGAAGGAAAGATGCCGGATCGCCGTTGCGCCGCTCGCGCGAAACTGATCGCGCGCCCGGTATTGGTACTTGTACAACAGCAGCTTAGTGATCATATTGAAGGCAGGCATGCTGGGGCCCCGCAGCGGCGCCTGGGTGTTCGGCGCGACACCGGCTTAAGAGCCACGATCGGCCGAAACATCGCCCTTGTCCGCAACAGGACCGGATGCGACACCCGACACCGTAACAACCAACGGGGCTTTCGAGAGGAAAAAATGTCAGATTTCCGCAACTACCAGACGCGAGTGACGAATACCGGCACGCAGGCCGGCGCCGTCGTCGACGAGGGCCTCCGCGCCTATATGCTGAAGGTCTACAACCTGATGGCGCTCGGTCTTGCAATCACCGGCGTGGTCGCGTTCTTCGCCTCCCAGGCCGCCTTCTCCGGCGGTCAGCTGACCGCTTTCGGCCAGGCGATCTATGTCAGCCCGCTCCGTTGGGTCGTGATCCTCGCACCGTTGGCGCTGGTGTTCTTCCTGAGCTTCAGGATCCATACCATGAGCGTTGCGGCGGCACAGACGACGTTCTGGATCTATGCCGGCCTGATGGGCCTGTCGCTGTCGTCGATCTTCCTGATCTACACGGGCGCCAGCATTGCGCAGACCTTCTTCGTTTCGGCCGCAGCCTTCGGCGCCCTGTCGCTCTACGGCTACACGACGAAGCGGGATCTGTCCGCCATGGGCTCGTTCATGGTCATGGGCCTGTTCGGCCTGATCATCGCCTCGCTCGTCAACCTGTTCCTGCAGTCGACGGCGCTTGATTTCGCGATCTCCGCCATCGGCGTCCTGGTCTTCGCCGGCCTGACCGCCTGGGATACGCAGAAGATCAAGGAGATGTACTACGAAGCCGACGAGGCGGCGGTGGCCGGTCGCAAGGCGATCATGGGCGCGCTGACCCTGTACCTCGACTTCATCAACCTGTTCCTGTTCCTGCTGCGCTTCATGGGCAACCGCAACAGCTAAGCATCCGGCGGCCCGGCCGCACATCGGACCTGAAAGACAACCCCGCCGGTAACGGCGGGGTTTTTGTTTGCGCGGCCGCCGACTTCGGAAGACACTTGCCAATCGTGCACGATTATGCGTATTTACGCGCATTATTGCACGATTGGAACATCGAATGTCGCTCAGCGAGCTCCTTCTCGGCGAACGCCAGACGCTCATAAAGGCACGCCTTGCCGCGCACGGCCGGGTGATCGCGACGGACCTCGCACAGGAGCTCGGCGTCTCGGAGGACACGATCCGGCGGGACCTGCGCGAAATGGCGGCGGCCGGCCTGTGCCGGCGCGTCTACGGCGGCGCGCTACCGACAGGCCCGTCGACCAGCTTCAGCGAGCGCGTCGGGACCGATGGCGACCGCAAGGATGCCCTTGCCCGCGCCGCAGCCGCCCTTGTCGAGCCGGGCGCCTTCGTCTTCCTCGATGCCGGCAGCACCAACCTCGCGATCGCCCGTGCCCTGCCGGAAGACAGGCGCCTGACGGTGGCGACCAATACACCGGCCATCGCAGCGGCGCTGATCGACAGGCGCGGCATCGAGATCATCCAGATCGGCGGTCCGATCGACCGCAAGACCGGCGCGGCGATCGGCGCCAAGGCGCTGCGCGACGCCGAGGTGCTGCGCCCCGATCTTTGCATCCTCGGCATTTGCGGGCTTCATCCGGACGTGGGCGTCACCGCCTTCGGCTTCGAGGACGCCGAGTTCAAGCGCTTCGTGGCGATGCGCAGCCGCGCGGTGCTGACGGCCGTGACCAACGACAAGCTCGCCATGGCGGCGCCCTACGCGGTGATCCCGATCGGGCGGCTCGACCGGGCCGTCTTCGAAGCCGACGCCGACGAGCAGGAAGTCGCAGAATGCACGGCGGCCGGCTTGCGCGTGATCCGGGCCGACCCGGTGGAGCCGCGCCCGAACCGACGGTCGAAAGGAAACGACACGGCTAGGCGCCAGGCACGCACCACCGAAATCTGATCGCATTTTTTTAGAACACCGGGCGCCACCAAAGTCGCGCCGCCACCGGACTGGAACAGCAAATGACCACACCAGAAAACGCAGCGACGGCACCCGTGCGATCGTCCTACTACCCGGCCTCGCGGATCGCCGTCTCCGGCCTGTTTCTCCTCAACGGCACGTTCATGGGCGCCTGGGCGCCCAAGATCCCCGAATTCGCAAGCCGCCTGTCCTTGAGCGAATCCCAGCTCGGGCTGATGATCGTCGGTTTCGGCATCGGCTCGCTCATCCTGATGCCGCTCGCGGGCATCCTCATCGCCCATGTCGGCACCTCGCGGGCGGTGCGCGGCGCCACACTCGCCTTCATCCCGACGATGCTGCTGCTGTCACTCGCCCCGAGCATCTGGACCGGCGCGATCGCCATCTTCCTCTTCGGCGGGCTGACCGGCGCGATGGACATCGCGATGAACGCCAATGCCGTGGAGGTCGAAAGGTCGATGCGGCGGGCGATCATGTCGTCCTGCCATGCATTCTGGAGCCTCGGTGCGTTCATCGGCGCCACGACGGGCGGCTACCTGATCGAGACCATCGGCGTCCTGGGACATGCGGCCCTGCTGACGGTGCTGGCGCTTGCTGGCCTCGCAGCCGTCTGGACCTCGATCCTGCACGACCGGCCGCATCCCTCCGAAACGCGCCAGAAGGTTCGCCTGCCGATGTCGCCGCTGCCGTGGCTGATCGGCATCATGGCGCTGTTCACGATGATCCCCGAAGGCTCCATCCTCGACTGGGGCGCGCTCTACATGCGCGACGAACTCGGCGCGTCGCTGGCGCTGTCCGGCTTCGCCTTCGGCGCCTTCTCCGCCACTATGGCCATCATGCGCTTTGCCGGCGACCATGTGCGCGACCGTTTCGGCGCGGTCAGGACGCTGCGCGTCTCCACCGTGCTTGCCATCATCGGCATGGTGATCGCAGGCTTCGCCCCCAACGCCTACGTGGCGATGACGGGCTTCGCCATCTGCGGCATCGGCATCTCCAACATGGTCCCGATCGCCTTTTCCGCGGCCGGCAACCTGCCGGGCTTCGCCCAGGGCGTGGCGCTGTCGGTGACGACGGTGATGGGATATTCCGGCTCGCTCTTCGCCCCCTCCTCCATCGGCTTCATCGCCGAGTACACGAGCTTCGCCTGGGTCTTTTCCGTCCTTCCGGCCCTGCTCCTGGTCGTGCTGCTGCTGTCGAAGCACGCCGTGCATGCGGACGTGCACGGGCGCCACTGACGGGGCTCCGCCCGGCGCGGCACCCCAGTCCCGTGAGCGCCTTGCGCAGGTCGATCACAGGAACTCCACTTCCTTCGACAGTGGCATCGAGCGGATGCGCTTTCCGGTGAGCGCATGGACCGCATTGGCAAGCGCGGGAATGGAAGGCGGTGTGCCCGGTTCGCCGGCCCCGCCCATGCGATGTGCGGTCTCCAGCAGACCGATCTCGATCTGCGGGCACTGGTGCATTCGCATCGGCGTGTAGTCGTGGAAATTGGACTGCTCGACGGCGCCGTCGGCAAAGGTGATCTCCTCCCCGATCGCCGACGACAGGCCGTAGACGATGCCGGACATCATCTGCGCCGTAAAGATCGCCGGATCGATGACCTCGCCGGGATCGGCCGCGCACCACACCTTCTCGATGCGGATCCGGCCACCGACATCGGCGACCTGCACGACCTGCGCGACCCAGGTGCCGAAGGACAGCGTGAAGGCGAAGCCCTTCGCAGTCCCCGGCGGCAACGTCTCGCCCCAGCGCGCCATGGCACCGACCTTGTCGATTACGTTGACGGCCGTCGGATAGGCCGCCATCAGCTTTCGCCTGAGCTCCAGCGGATCGACACCGCCGGCAACGGCGATCTCGTCCATGAAGCCTTCGTGGAAGAACCCGTTGAACGAATTGCCGACCGAGCGCCAGAAGCCGACCGGTACCGAGACCGGCGCCTTGATGCCGCCCACACGGTAGTTTTCGATCGTGTAGGGCTGGTTCGCCGAGCCGTCGGTGATCGACTTGTCGGGCCCGATCGGCGAGAGGCTCGGAAAGTAACGCGGCAGGATGCTGCCGATGATCGAGGGCGCGGCAATGCGCATGTCAACCGCGACCGGCATTCCGTCGTCGCCGAGCCGCGCCCGGAAGCGGCCGAGCGCGGCCGGACGATACATGTCCTGCTGCACGTCCTCCTCGCGCGTCCAGGTCACCTGCACCGGCCGCCCGTCGGTCCTGCTGGCGACGATCGCGGCATAGATGGCGTAGTCGACGTCGCCGCGGCGGCCGAAGCCGCCACCGAGATAGGTGGTATGGACGAAGCAGTTTTCGGTCTCGATGCCGATGGCCGCGGCGGCGAGCTGGCGCACCATCGTCGGCATCTGGTTCGGGGCCCAGATGTCGAGCCGGCTGTCCTTGAGCCGGGCCGTGGCGTTCATCGGCTCCATCGTCGCATGCGCCAGATAGGGCACCCCGTAGTCCGCCTCGACGAGGCGTTCGCGCGGCGCATCGGCAAAGGCCGTCTCGACATTGCCGTCGTCCCGGCCGTAGCTGGCATCGCCATCCCTGAGCGCCGTCTCCAGCACCTCGCGAATGCCGGCGCTGTCCGGCGGATAGGCCCCCTTGCCCCATTCCACGCTCACAACATCAGCCGCCTGAAAGGCCCGCCAGGTATTGTCCGCGATGACCGCATAGCCGTTGGCGATCCCGGTCTCGACCTTCACCACCTTGACGACGCCGCGCATCTTTTCGGCCTCCGCAGCGTCGAGGCTCGCGATGGGGCCGCCGCGATAGGGGTTCATCCGCAGCGTCGCGAACAGCATCTCGGGCAGGCGCACGTCGATGCCGAAGATCGGCGCGCCGGTGACCTTGGCGCGCATGTCGATGCGGGCCTGCGGCTTGCCGAGGATCGTCCACTCCGACTTCTCACGCAGCCGGATCTCGGCGGGCGGCGCCAGGGCCGCCGCCTCCTGCGCCAGTTCGCCATAGGTGAAGGTCCTGCCGGACGCCGGGTCGGTGACGATACCGTCCGCCGTCCAGAGCGATCCGGTCTCGACGTCCAGCCGCTTCGCCGCGGCAAGTTTCAGCACCTCGCGCGCCGCAGCACCTGCCTGGCGCATCTTGTAGAAGCCGTCGACGATCGACGTCGACCCGCCCGTGCCCTGAAGGCCGAGGAACTTGCCGGCCACCGCCATGCCGGATCGCATCAGTTCCGCAACCGTGGATTCGTCGAAATGCGGAAAGGGCACGCCCTCCTCCAGCATCGTCGTGTTGGCATAGGCATGGCCGGCCGGGCCGTGCTCCACGATCACCTGGTCGAGCCGGACGTCCAGTTCCTCGGCGACGAGGGCGGCAAGCGTCGTGGAGACGCCCTGTCCCATCTCCGCCCGCGGCGCGATCAGCGTGATCGTGTTGTCCGGCGCGATCTTGACATAGGGATTGAACGTCGCCTCGCCCTCGGCGAGGTCGTCCTCGAGCGGGTTGGGATAGGGCTTGCGGTAATAATAGTAGCCGACCGCCAGGCCGCCGGCGACGAGCCCCGTGCCGATCAGGAAGGTGCGGCGCGCGATCTTTCCGAGCCTGCCCATCGTCACGCCCCCGCCGTCGCGCTGGCCGCGCGCTTGATCGCGGCACGGATACGCGGATAGGTCCCGCATCGACAGAGATTGCCCGACATGGCGTTGTCGATATCCTCGTCCGAGGGATCGGGGATCGCCTGCAGCAGCGCGACGGCCGTCATGATCTGGCCGGCGTGGCAGTAGCCGCACTGGGCGACCTGCTCGTCGATCCAGGCCTGCTGGACCGGATGCAGGCGGCCGTCCGAGGCCAGCCCCTCGATGGTCGTGACCGCGCCGGACACCTCGCCGACGGTAACCGAACAGGAGCGCACCGGCTCGCCGTCGATGAAGACCGTGCAGGCGCCGCACTGGGCGATGCCGCAGCCGAACTTCGGGCCGCGAATGGCAAGCTCGTCGCGCAGCGCCCACAGAAGCGGCATCTCCGGTTCGACGTCGATCTCGTGCTCGCTGCCATTGACGTTCAGCTTCATCGTCGTCTCCTCGAGGGTCGCTGTGACGGTATCGGCCGGAACGGCCGGCGGCCGGCTTTCGGCCCGCTTACGGGATGTGATATCGCCGCGGCGGGTTTCAACACCTTTAACACAACAACGTGCGCGGCTCGTATCGACGACCCGGCAGTTGACAAGCCACATTTCCTGTTCCACCTGAGGGACGAACGTTCCGGCAACGGGCTGTCATGATCGACGGCCAGGATGGAACACAGCGGGCCACGACGAGGCTTATCATGTCCTTCTCCTTCGATTTCGACCCCAAGCCGCGCCGCCAGTCCGTCGGCGTCGATGTCGGCGGCGTCATGGTTGGCGGCGGCGCGCCGGTAGTCGTGCAATCGATGACGAACACCGACACGGCCGATGTCGATGCGACCGTGGCGCAGGTCGCCGCCCTCTCCCGCGCCGGCTCGGAACTCGTGCGCATCACCGTCGACCGCGACGAGAGCGCTGCCGCCGTGCCGAAGATCCGCGAGCGCCTGCTCAGGCTCGGCATGGACGTGCCCCTGGTCGGCGACTTCCACTATATCGGCCACAAGCTGCTGGCCGACCATCCGGCCTGCGCCGAGGCGCTGGCGAAATACCGCATCAATCCCGGCAATGTCGGCTTCAAGGACAAGAAGGACAGGCAGTTCGGCGCCATCGTCGAGACGGCGATCCGCTACGACAAGCCGGTGCGCATCGGCGTCAACTGGGGCTCGCTCGACCAGGAACTCCTGACCCGGCTGATGAACGAAAACCAGGAGAAGGGTTTTCCGCTCACCGCCCAGGAGGTCATGCGCGAGGCGATCTGCGCCTCTGCGCTGCTGTCGGCCGAACTGGCCGAGGAGATCGGCCTGCCGCGCAACCGCATCATCCTGTCGGCCAAGGTCAGCAACGTTCAGGATCTGATCGCCGTCTATGCCATGCTGTCCGCCCGCTCCGACCATGCGCTGCATCTCGGCCTGACCGAGGCCGGCATGGGCACCAAGGGCGTCGTCGCCTCCTCCGCCTCGCTCGGCATCCTGATGCAGCAGGGCATCGGCGACACGATCCGCATCTCGCTCACACCGGAGCCGGGCGGCGACCGCACCCGCGAGGTGCAGGTGGCCCAGGAACTGCTCCAGGTGATGGGCTTCCGCCAGTTCCTGCCGGTCGTCGCCGCATGTCCCGGCTGCGGCCGCACCACCTCCACCGTGTTCCAGGAACTCGCCCAGAAGATCCAGGACGACATCCGCAAAAACATGCCGGTGTGGCGCGAGAAGTATCCGGGTGTGGAAGCGCTGAAGGTCGCCGTGATGGGCTGCATCGTCAACGGGCCCGGCGAGAGCAAGCATGCCGACATCGGCATTTCGCTTCCCGGCACCGGCGAGCTGCCGACCGCCCCGGTCTATATCGACGGCAAGAAGGCGATGACGCTGCGCGGCACCAACATCGCCGGCGAATTCGAGGCGCTGGTCACCGACTATATCGAGCAGCGTTTCGGCCAGGGCCAGGCGGCCGCGGAATAGCTCAGATCCGTGCTGTCAGGAGCTTGAAGCCGGCAAGGGCGAAGAAGGCCGCCATCGCACCCTCGATGAGGCGGCGCGAGCGCAGATAGGCGCGGTGGACGGGCCCGAGCGAGAACAGCAGCGCAAATCCGATGAAGGTCGCAAGCCCCAGCGCCATGCAGCCGGCGATGAAGACGGCCATCGTCCAGGGTGGCGCTCCCGCCGGCATGCCGAGCGACGTCAGCATCATCCAGGCAAAGATCGCCTTGGGGTTGGTCAGGTGGATGCCGAGCCCCTTCAGATACTGCCGGCGCGGCGACAGCGCCGGCAGGGCCTGCCGTGCGCCATAGGCTTCGCCGCTGCGCAGCGCCGAGCGCAGGGCATTCCACGCGAGCCAGAGCAGATACAGCCCGCCTGCGATCTTGAGCACGATGATCGCCTGGCCATAGGCGCGGATCAGGGCGGAAAGGCCGGACGCCGTCAGCATGGCCCAGACATAGGATCCCGTCAGCACGCCGAGCGCCAGCGCCAGCCCCGCCTTGCGTCCCTGGCTGATCGAGGTGCCGATGATGGCGAGGATCGCCGGTCCCGGGGAAGCGGTCGCGATCAGATAGGCCGTCCATCCGACTGCAAGCTGCGGCAGGTAGGGCAGGATGTCGCTCATCTCTTCACCTCGATGTGTCCGAACGAGCAATATCCTGTCTCAGACACCAGGCGCAATATCCGGCCTGTCTGCCTGTGAGCTTCTGCCGCCAGCCTAGACGAGTTCGTCGAGGGCAGCCACCAGCCGGTCGCATTCCTCCGGCGTGCCGATCGTGATCCGCAGGAAGTCCGAGATGCGCGGCTTGCCGAAATGCCGCACCAGCACCGCCCGCTCCCGCAGGCCGCGGGCGATGTCCGCGCCGCTATGGCCGGGATGGCGGGCGAAGACGAAATTCGCCTGCGACGGCAGCACCTCGAAGCCTCGCTGGCGCAGGGCGCCGGCGACGCGTTCGCGCGCCTCGATCACCTTGCCCCGTGTCTCGTCGAACCAGGCGACGTCCTCGATCGCGGCGGTCGCGCCGGCCTGCGCCACCCGGTCGAGAGGATAGGAATTGAAGCTGTCCTTGACCCGCTCCAGCGCGTCGATCAGCGGCCGCTGGCCGATCGCATAGCCGACCCGGAGGCCGGCGAGCGAGCGCGACTTCGACAGCGTGTGTACGACGAGCAGGCTGTCGTAGCGACGCGTCAGCGGCACGGCACTCTCGCCGCCGAAGTCGATATAGGCCTCGTCGACGACGACCGGCTGGTCCGGATGCTCCGAAACGAGCGTCTCGATCGCAGAAAGCGGCAGGCCGATGCCGGTCGGTGCGTTCGGGTTCGGCAGGATGATCGCGCCGCAGGACCGGCGGTAGTCGGCAATGTCGATCGTGTAGTCGTCCTTCAGCGGCACCTCGACGGCCTCGATGCCGAACAGGCCGCAATAGGTCGGGTAGAAGCTGTAGGTGATATCAGGATAGAGCAGCGGCTTCTCGTGCTTCAGCAGCGCTGCGAAAGCATGCGCCAGCACCTCGTCGGATCCGTTGCCGACGAACACTTCCTCCGGCTCGACGCGGTAGACCCTGGCGATCGCCTGCCGAAGGCCGAGCGCCGAGGGATCCGGATAGAGCTTCAGGCTGTCGGTCACCGCCGCCTGCATCGCCGCGATCGCCTTCGGCGAGGGACCGTAGGGATTCTCGTTGGTGTTGAGCTTGACGAGATCGGCGATCCGCGGCTGCTCGCCGGCGACATAGGGCTTCAGCGTCTCGACGATCGGCGACCAGAACTTGCTCATGCCTTCAGCTCCTGCGATTGGCCACGAACCGGGCGGTCTCGATCAGGATGCCGGCCCGCTCGCCGAAGGGCGCAAGCAGCGTCTCGGCCTCCCCTACCAGCTCGTTCAGGCGCCGTTCCGCCCAGTCTTGCCCCTTCAGCGCCACCAGCGTCCCCTTGCCGCGCGCCATGTCCTTGCCGGTGGCCTTGCCCATCGTCTCGGCATCCGCCGTCAGGTCGAGAAGGTCATCGGCGAGCTGGAACGCCAGTCCGACCGTCTCGCCGTAGCGCCTGAGCACGCTCCGCGCCTCGGCGTCTGCATCGGCGACGATCGCGCCGGCCTCGCAGGCAAAGCGGATCAGCGCTCCGGTCTTCATCGCCTGCAGCGTGACGATGCCCGCCTCGCCGGGCGCGGTCTTCTCGGCCGCCAGGTCCAGCGCCTGCCCGCCGGCCATGCCGCCGATGCCGGCGGCCCGCGCCAGCGCCAGCACGAGTTCGGTCTTGATACGGTCGGCAAGCACGGTCTCGGGGGCGGCGACGATATCGAAGGCCAGCGTCAGGAGGGTGTCGCCGGCAAGGATCGCCGTCGCCTCGTCATAGGCCACATGAACCGTCGGCTGTCCCCGGCGCAGGGCGTCGTCATCCATCGCCGGCAGGTCGTCATGCACGAGCGAGTAGCAGTGCACGCATTCGAGCGCGGCACCGACCCGGACCGCCGACGACGCGCGGCCTTCGCCGAACAGCGCCGCGGTCTCGATCACCAGAAAGGGCCTGAGCCGCTTGCCGCCGTTGAGGACGCCGTGACGCACGGCCGCCAGCAGCCGTTCGGGCCGTGCGATCTCGCCGGCGCGCAGGTCTGCGGACAGCAGGCCGGCGAGTACGGCCTCGACGCTTTCGGCGTTCGATTTCAGGCGTTGCTGGAAAAGGGTGGACTGGCTGGTCATGCGCGCTCTTTGGCACGCGACGCAGCGTTAGGCAACGGCCGAGGCCGGCATCGCGTGATCAAAGCCGGCAAAGTTGGTCGCAACCACTGGCAAACCGGGCGGCATGACGGTATGAAAACCGGGAACGCGACAGGACGGACACCGCCCTTGGACATAACACCGGAAACACGCGGCAATGCGGAATTCGATGCGAGGCAGGGCGATGCCGCCATGGATGGCGCCGGCGGGAACGAGCGCTTGAGCCGGCGGCTGCGGCGCGGCGTTCGGAAGGTGGCCCTCCTCGTGGTGGCCCTTCTGATCCTGCCCTACCTGCTCATCCCGGTCTACGCCATCGGCCTCGTCCATCCGGTATCGACGCTGATGCTGCGCGACCTCGTGACGCTCCGGGGATACGACCGCCAATGGGTGGATTTCGAGGATATCGCACCGGTCCTCGTGCAATCGGTGATGATGTCGGAGGACGGGCAGTTCTGCCGCCACGGCGGCGTCGACTGGGGCGAGATGCGCGCCGTCGTCACCGACGCGCTGGAAGGGGCGCAGACGCGCGGCGCCAGCACGATCCCGATGCAGACGGTGAAGAACCTCTACCTCTGGAACGGCCGCTCCTTCGTCCGCAAGGCCGCCGAACTGCCGCTGGCTGTCACCGCGGACCTCGTCTGGTCGAAGCGCCGGCTGATGGAGATCTACCTGAACGTCGCTGAATGGGGGCCCGGCATCTACGGCGTGGAAGCGGCCGCCCGGCACCATTTCAACGTTCCCGCCAGCAAGCTGACACGGCGCCAGGCGGCGCTGCTCGCGGTGTCGCTCCCCAATCCGATCGAGCGCAATGCCGGCGAACCGGGACGCGGGCTGCGCCGCCTCGCCACCGTGATCGAGCGCCGCGCCAGCCGCTCCGGCGAATACATCAAGTGCCTTTATGACTGACTTCATGCCTTTTCATTGGCACCGGGACGCCCGGGCTTCTAGGGTTTCGCGGAACTGAAATCCGCAAGGAGAGCCGCGCATGTCCGACCTCGTCCTCTACATCGGCAACAAGAACTATTCGTCGTGGTCTCTCCGGCCGTGGATCGCGATGGAAGCGGCCGGCATCCCCTTTTCCGACCGTGTAATCCCCTTCGATTTCGCAGCCGGCAATCCGGCCTTCAAGGAACTGTCGCCGACCGGCCGCGTCCCCGTCCTCCATCACGGCAAGATGCGGGTCTGGGAATCGCTCGCCATCATCGAATACGTGGCCGAACTCTTCCCGCAGGCCGGCATCTGGCCGGCGGACCGGGAGGCCAGGGCCGAGGCGCGTTCCGTCTCGATGGAGATGCTCGCCGGCTTCCGGGCGCTCCGCGGCGCCTGCCCGATGAACATTCGCCGGCCGCAACGCGCCATCGACCTGCCCGATGGCGTGACCGATGACGTCGCCCGCATCGAGACGATCTGGCGCGATGCGCTGCAGCGGTCCGGCGGCCCCTTCCTCTTCGGCGCTTTCTCCGCCGCCGACGCGATGTTCGCGCCCGTGGTCAACCGCTTCCATGCCTATCTTCTGACGTCGGACCGCACCGCGCTCGCCTATATGGATCGCGTCATGGCGCATCCGGCCTGGAAGAAATGGCAGGCGGCGGCCCTTGCCGAAACCTGGATCGTGCCGGAAGACGAAGCCTGAGAGACCCGGCGCCGGGGCGGCCGGTACCGGGCGCCCCGGCAAATGCGAAAAAATGCCGGCGGGGACTGGTCAAGCGGGTATTAGCCATGTATAAGCCCGCCAAATTTCCGAGATAGATGCACGTCTTTTTCGGCCATTTTCAGTGGCCTTGGATGTGTTTGCCCGTTCAGTGGAGTAGTGAAATGGCTGTACCGAAAAGAAAAACGAGCCCGTCCAAGCGCGGCATGCGCCGCTCCGCCGACGCCCTGAAGGCTCCGAGCTACATCGAAGACAAGAACTCCGGCGAACTGCGCCGCCCGCACCACATCGACCTGAAGACCGGCATGTACCGCGGTCGCCAAGTGCTGACGCCGAAGGAAAGCGCATAAGCGCTTTCGCACAGCGAGATTTCTTGAAGGCCCGGCTCGTCCGGGCCTTTTTCTTTCTGTGATGCCATTTTGAGTTTGGCCTGGCGATCCCGCGTGCATCCGGCCCGTGAGAACCACTGCGGCGGCCCGGCAGCAAGCGCCGGACCGGATCTCCCGGGTCTTCAGCCCAGGTTGTCGAGCTTCGACTGCAGCGCGCGCAACTGCTCTTTCAGTTCGTCGATGTCCTTCGCCTCGGCCTTCTTCGTTTCCTTCGGCTGCGGCGCCGTCATGAAGGGCGAGAACATCTGCATCGCCTTGTGGAAGATCTCGGTGTTGCGGCGCACCTGCTCCTCGACCAGTTGCATCGGCATCTGCAGGTTCTTGGTCAGCGGGGTGTCGCCGAAGGCCTTGTTGATCTGCTCGCGCATCTGCGCCTGCTGGTCGGTAAAGGCCTGCATCGAATGTTCCAGATAGCTCGGCACGACCATCTGCATCTGGTCGCCGTAGAAACTGATGAGCTGGCGCAGGAAGGATATCGGCAAAAGCGTGTTGCCGGTCTTCGATTCCTGCTCGAAGATGATCTGCGTCAGGACCGAGTGCGTGATGTCCTCCCCGGACTTCGCGTCCTGGACGGTGAAGTTCTCCCCCTTCTTCACCATCACTGCGAGATCGTCGAGCGTCACGTAGGTGCTCGTTCCGGTATTGTAGAGGCGCCGGTTCGCATATTTCTTGATCGTGATCGGGCTGTCGTTCTTGGCCATCTGGGTCTCCTCCTCCCCGTATTCCAATCCGCTCCATGCATTTGCGAGTATCCGCAAAAACAACGTTATTACAAACGCATTGTGCGTTGCAGTGAAAAAATGCTGCGCAAAATCATTTTCGCCGGTCACGGTCGCTCTGCTTGGGCCCGGATTTGCCGAGACAAGTTGTTTGACTCTCCCCCAAAGCTTTGACAGTTTTGCCGTGAGGCGGTTGTTCGCGCCGGCCTTCGTCCGGCGATGCAATCGAAATGGGCAGCCCTGGAACCGGGCGGGCCGCGACGGCCCGAAACCGCCGGTTCCGGCACCAAGAACAATGTGAGGAGACGCTTCATGGCCACCCCGTCCATCGTCATCGCCAGCGCAGCCAGGACCGCCGTCGGCTCTTTCAACGGCGCCTTCGCCAATACGCCCGCCCATGAACTCGGGGCTGCGGCGATCACGGCCGTGCTCGAGCGGGCCGGCGTCGCCGCCGAGGAGGTGGACGAGGTGATCCTTGGCCAGGTGCTCCCCGCCGGCGAGGGCCAGAACCCGGCCCGGCAGGCCGCGATGAAGGCAGGCGTGCCGCAGGAGAAGACCGCCTGGGGCATGAACCAGCTCTGCGGCTCCGGCCTGCGCGCCGTGGCCCTTGGCATGCAGCAGATCGCGACCGGCGACGCCGGCATCATCGTCGCCGGCGGCATGGAATCCATGTCGATGGCGCCGCACTGCGCCCACCTGCGCGGCGGGGTGAAGATGGGCGATTTCAAGATGATCGACACGATGATCAAGGACGGCCTGACCGACGCCTTCTACGGCTATCACATGGGCATCACCGCCGAGAACGTCGCCAAGAAGTGGCAATTGTCCCGCGAGGAGCAGGACAGCTTTGCCGTCGCATCGCAAAACAAGGCCGAGGCCGCCCAGAAGGAGGGCCGCTTCAAGGACGAGATCGTCCCCTTCACCGTCAAGAGCCGCAAGGGAGACGTGATCGTCGACAGCGATGAATACATCCGCCACGGCGCGACCCTCGACTCCATGGCCAAGCTGCGGCCCGCCTTCGACAAGGACGGCACCGTCACGGCGGCAAACGCATCCGGCCTCAACGACGGAGCGGCGGCAACGCTGCTGATGAGCGAGGCCGAGGCCGGCCGCCGCGGTATCCAGCCGCTCGCCAGGATCGTCTCCTGGGCGACCGCCGGCGTCGATCCGCAGATCATGGGCACCGGCCCCATTCCCGCATCCCGCAAGGCCCTGGAGAGGGCCGGCTGGAAGATCGGCGACCTCGACCTCGTCGAGGCCAACGAGGCCTTCGCCGCCCAGGCCTGCGCCGTCAACAAGGACCTCGGCTGGGATCCGGCGATCGTCAACGTCAATGGCGGCGCCATCGCCATCGGTCATCCGATCGGCGCGTCCGGCGCCCGCGTGCTCAATACGCTGCTCTTCGAAATGAAGCGCCGCGGCGTATCCCGCGGCCTTGCCACGCTCTGCATCGGCGGCGGCATGGGCGTCGCCATGTGCGTCGAAAGAACGTAAGGAGGAACTTACCGACTGCCTTCACCGACAAGCCGCATCGGGGCGGCCCGTCAGGGTCCCGGCCCGGCCGAAGAACAACGATGGCAGCAATCTTTGGGGGGAGTGCACAATATGAGCAGGGTAGCTTTGGTAACCGGCGGCACGCGCGGTATCGGCGCGGCCATCTCGATCGGGCTCAAGGCGGCAGGCTACGCGGTCGCCGCCAACTATGCGGGAAATGACGAGGCGGCCGCGGCCTTCAAGGCCGAGACCGGGATCCCGGTCTTCAAATGGGACGTGTCCAGCTACGAGGCCTGCGCCGACGGCGTCGGGAAAGTGGAGGCTGACCTCGGTCCGGTCGAGATTCTCGTCAACAATGCCGGCATCACCCGCGACGCCATGTTCCACAAGATGACGCCGCAGCAGTGGCGCGAGGTCGTCGACACCAACCTGTCGGGCCTGTTCAACATGACCCACCCGGTCTGGACCGGCATGCGCGACCGCGGCTTCGGCCGCATCGTCAACATCTCCTCCATCAACGGCCAGAAGGGCCAGATGGGACAGGCGAACTACTCGGCCGCCAAGGCCGGCGATCTTGGCTTCACCAAGGCGCTGGCCCAGGAAGGGGCTGCGAAGAACATCACCGTCAACGCCATCTGCCCGGGCTACATCGGCACCGAGATGGTCCGCGCGATCCCGGAAAAGGTGCTGAGCGAACGCATCATTCCGCAGATCCCCGTCGGCAGGCTGGGCGAACCGGAGGAGATCGCGCGTTGCGTCGTCTTCCTCGCCTCCGACGATGCGGGCTTCATCACCGGCTCGACGATCTCCGCCAATGGCGGTCAGTTCTTCGTCTGATCACTTGGCTTGACATCGGCGGGGCCGTCGGGCGCCGCCGACCGGCAGCGCCGGCGCCTGCCGGACGGCGACATTGATTCTTTCCCGGACTGGCGCTATGTAGGGCCCGTCCCGTGGTGATTTGGCCGGCCGGCTTGCAGCCACGTTAAACAAGTCGCTAAAGGGGCCGCGAGAAGAGACCTTCCGTGGACCGGTTGCGACTGCCGTCGCTGCCGGTTTTTTTGTTTGATCGAGTGAAAGATGCCCATCAAGATTCCCGATACGCTCCCCGCATTCGAAACCCTCGTCCATGAGGGTGTGCGGGTGATGACCGAAACGGTGGCTGTCCGGCAGGATATCCGCCCGCTGCAGATCGGGCTTCTCAACCTCATGCCGAACAAGATCAAGACCGAGATCCAGATGGCGCGCCTCGTCGGCGCCTCGCCGCTGCAGGTCGAACTGTCGCTCGTGCGCATCGGCGGCCACAAGGCCAAGAACACCTCCGAGGACCACCTGCTCGCCTTCTACGACACCTGGGAGGAGATCAGGCACCGCAAGTTCGACGGCTTCATCATCACCGGCGCCCCGATCGAGACGCTCGACTACGAGGACGTGACCTACTGGGACGAGATGAAGCGCATTCTTGACTGGACCGTCACCAACGTCCATTCCACCCTGAACGTCTGCTGGGGCGCGATGGCGGCGATCTACCATTTCCACGGCGTGCCGAAATACACGCTCGACGAGAAGGCCTTCGGCGTCTTCCGCCACCACAACCGCAATCCGGCCTCGGTGTTTCTCAGCGGCTTCTCCGATGACTTCCAGATCCCGGTCTCCCGCTGGACCGAGGTGCGCGCGGATGACATCCGCAAGCGGCCCGGACTGGAGATCCTGATGGAATCCGACGAGACGGGCGTCTGTTTCGTGCAGGAAGAGGGCGGCAAGCGCCTCTACGTCTTCAACCACGTGGAGTACGATTCCACTTCGCTGGCCGACGAGTATTTCCGCGACGTCGACGCCGGCGCGCCGATCAAGATGCCGAAGAACTACTTTCCGCACAACGATCCGGCTATCGCCCCCTTGAACCGCTGGCGCAGCCATGCGCATCTTCTGTTCGGCAACTGGATCAACGAGATGTACCAGACGACGCCCTACGACCTCGACAGGATCGGCCCGCGAGGATGACACCATGAGCGGCCTCGAGATCAGAGCCCTCACCCCGACTGACGAGGTCGACTGGCGACGCCTCTGGACCGCCTATCTCGCCTTCTACGAGACCGTCCTGCCGGAGGAGATTTTTCGCACCACCTTCGCCCGGCTGACCGGCGACGGGGCGAACGACTATGCGGGCCTGCTCGCCGTCCTGGACGGCAGGCCCGTGGGCCTCGCCCACTACCTGTTCCACCGCAGTTGCTGGACGATCGGCGACGTCTGCTACCTGCAGGACCTCTATGCCGATCCGGCGGTCCGCGGCACCGGCGTCGGCCGCGCCCTGATCGAGGCGGTCTATGCCAGGGCTGCCGAGGCGAATGCCGCCGAAGTCTACTGGATGACGCAGGAGTTCAACGCCACCGCGCAGCAACTCTACGACAGGATCGCCGACAAGACGCCCTTCATCATCTACCAGAAGACCCTCTGACGATCATGGTCGTGCAGGCGCAGCCCATTGCGCGCACTGCCGCATCCATTGGTATGATTTTTCCGTTGCCCCTGCATCGGTTTTGCCGCAGTTTGCGGCGCGGACTTGGCAAGGCCGGGAGGGACATCGGTGAACGCGCGCAATGAACAGTTCGGCCTGCTCGAGACGGGCGAACCCGTCGAGCTCGTCGTCCTCACCGGAGGCGGCCTGAAGGCGAAAGTCATCACCTGGGGCGCCGTGATCCAGGATCTGCGGCTTGACGGGCACGAACCGCCGCTGGTCCTCGGGCTGGAGAGCCTTTCCGACTACATCGCCCATTCCCCCTATTTCGGCGCCACCCCCGGGCGCAACGCCAACCGGATCGCGGACGGCCGTTTTGCGATCGACGGCACGTCCCACCAACTCGAACTGAACGAGCGCGGCGTGACCCATCTCCATGGCGGCAGCGACGGGCTCGGCCGGCGCAACTGGCAGATCGTGGACCAGTCCGAAAGCCACGTAACGCTGCGGATCGTCGATCCGGCGGGCCGCGCCGGCTATCCCGGCAACTGCACGGTCACCTGCACCTATAGCCTCCAGGACCCGGGCACGCTGTCGGTCGTCTACGAGACCACGACCGACGCGCCGACCATCGCCAATCTCTGCCAGCACAGCTATTTCAACCTCGACGGCGAGGCCGACGCGCTGGGACACGAGATCAGCATCGCAGCCGACCGCTACCTGCCGGTGGACGAGCGCCTGATTCCGTTCGGAGAGACCAGGCCGGTCGAGGGCACGCCCTTCGATCTTCGAAAGATGACGCCGATGCGTCGCCAGACCGAGGCCGGCGGCGTCGCCTACGACCACAATTTCTGCCTGGCGGAGGAGCGTCGCGCCAAGACCCCGGTCGCCCGCGCCCGCAGCAGCCGCTCCGGCGTGGCGCTCGAAGTGCGCACGACCGAACCGGGCGTGCAGCTTTACACCGGCTCCATGGTCAGCGTCCCCGTTCCGGGCCTCGAGGGGCGCCGCTACGGTGCCTTCGCCGGCTTCTGCCTCGAAACGCAGATCTGGCCGGATGCGGTCAACCACGAGGGCTTTCCGAACGCGGTCCTGCGGCCGGGCGAGACCCTGCGCCAGGAGACCGACTACATCTTCACGAAGGGCTGATCCTCGATCGTGTCTGCCGGGCCTGTATCGGGGCAGCCTGCAGGAAAGCGAACGGGGAATGCAGCCTCGCCAAAGGTCTGTTGCGTCGCGACGACTGCCGGCGGACCGCGCGTCAACAAGCATCTGGAAGGGAGGCCAACTGTCATGACGAAACAAACGGTGGGATTTATCGGGCTCGGCTATATGGGCCAGGGCATGGCCGCCAACATTCTGACCAAGGGCTTTCCGCTGGTCGTGATGGCGCACCGCAATCGTGCCCCCCTCGAAGCCCTCGTCGAGAAGGGCGCGCGGGAAGCGAAGTCGGCGCGTGAGATGGCCGGCGAATGCGACATCGTCGTGCTCTGCGTCACCGGCTCGCCCGAAGTGCTCGCCGTCGTCGAGGGACCGGACGGGATTGCGGCCGCCGGCCGGCCGCTGACCATCGTCGACTGCTCGACATCAGACCCCTCGGTGACGACCGCGCTGGCCGCGCGGCTGGCACAAAAGGGCATCACCCTGCTGGACGCCCCGCTCGGGCGGACGCCGGCGGATGCGGCCGCGGGCACGCTGGACGTGATGGTCGGCGGGGCGGACGCCGATGTCGCCCGCGTCCGCCAGATTCTCGACACCTTCGCCGGTCGTGTCATCCACACCGGCCCGACCGGCACTGGTCACACGATGAAATTGCTCAACAACTTCCTCTCCATGGGCTACGCCGCGCTCTATTCCGAGGCGCTGATGCTCGGCCGCAAGGCCGGCCTGACCGCCGAGACCTTCGACAGCGTCATCCGCGGCGGCCGCATGGATTGCGGCTTCTACCAGACCTTCTTCCGCTACGTGCTGGAGCGAGACCCGAATGCCCACAAGTTCGCGATCCGCAACGGCTTCAAGGACATGAGCTACCTCGCAGCCTTCGCCAACGCCACAGGCGCCGCCAACCCGATCGGCGCCGCCGTCCGCAACAGCTTCGCCCAGGCCGTCGGCGCCGGCCGCGGCGAGGACTTCGTCCCGATGCTGTCGGATTTCGTCGCCGAGACGAACGGATTGAAGGAGTAGAGGTCGCTGGGGGATTCTACGTCCAAGGGCCGATAGATCCCCCGGGGAACCCTTAAAGCGGAAAACCAACCTGCGCTCCAAACCGACGCCCTGTCGGCGTCGGCTCAAAACGCGTGGCTTCAATTGTCAAAGGATGAAATCGGCCTTGTCGAGCGTCCGCACATCATCGAGATGAATGGCAAAATCCGCCTTGCCGTCGCCATCCACGTCACCACGAATATAGGTGTTGGACTTGCCCTTGTCGTAGCGCAGTTCCCCGGCCTTCTTCGAGAAGTCGTCCGTTCCAATGAAGGTAAAGCCCTGGTTGCCACCCTTCTTCGTGCTCGCATCGATAGCTGAAATGTCGATCTTGTCGATCTTGGAGAAGTCGAAGATCGTGTCGCGGCCCGACTTTCCGGGCGTGCTGTCCTGAAGCGTTTTGTAGATGAAGGTGTCCGATCCGCTCCCGCCGTGGAGCTTGTCAGCCCCAACGCCGCCGATCAGTCTGTCGTCGTTCATGCCACCCTTGAGGATGTCGACCCCGGCCCCGCCGTCCAGCATGTTCTTCCGATCGCTGCCGATGATGGTGTTGTCGAGGCTGTTGCCGGTGCCGTTACGCGCTTTGCCCGTCAGCGTCAGGTCCTCGACGTTCGCCGTAAGCGTGTAGTCGATCGAGGACTCGACACGGTCCGTGCCTTCGTTTGTCTTTTCGACCACCTTGTCCCTGCGGCTGTCAACGACATAAATGTCGTTGCCGACACCGCCCTCCATGGCGTCGGCCCCACGGCCGCCGTCGAGCGTGTCGTTTCCGCCGCCACCGATCAACGTATCGTCCCCCGTTTCGCCGAACAGCGTGTCGCCGCGGCTGCCGCCTGTCACGTTGTCCCGGCCCGTACCTCCGCGATAATTCAGCACCTCGAAATTGCTGAATACCGTTTCCGGATCGACCGCAACGGTGCCGGTCGTGAAATCGAAGACGAAATCTTCCTCTGTAACCAGAACGAAGTTGAGCGTGTCGATACCCGTTCCACCGTCTGCGGTGTCGCCATGGCCGGCATAAATCGTATCGTTTCCTGCTTCACCATAGATCTCGTCGTCTACGTCGTCGTCATAGGGGCGCAACGTGCCGTCGCCGTTGCTGAAGGCCATGCCGCCATAGATCGTGTCGTTACCCGCTCCGCCCCTGATCGTATCGCTGCCAGCCCCGCCGATCAGCCTGTCATGACCGCCCTGACCTTCCAACGTGTCGTCGCCCCCGCCACCGGCCATTTCGTCCGCCAGCGCGCCGCCGGTGAAGGTGTCATTTCCTGACCCACCAAACAGCGTAACGCTTTCGATGTTCTTCAGCGTCACCGATACATTGGTAAACGTTGCCACGGAGGCGAGCGCGAATGTCAGGTCTTTGGTGAAACCGACATAGCGGAAGTCGAGCCAGACATGGTCGGACCCGTGCCCGCCATCGATATCCAGCGCGCCTAGCGGACCGCCTCGCCAGCCGAGGCGATCGTCTCCACTCCCGAGGTCGACCGTATAGGACCCATTGGCCGTGGCATCGAAAGGCACGGTCTCGGGAGCACTGTCACCCAAATCTTGGCCCTTCTCCCACCAGAAGTAGTCGCCGCCTTCACCTATGTCGACCCTGTCGTCGCCGGAACCGGCCCTGATGGTGTTGGCGCCGCCGTAGTCGGTGATGGTATCGTTGCCGGCGCCTGCATCGACGTAGTCGTCGCCGTCGGGGAGGTAATAGCCGTAATATTCGGAACTCCGGTCGTCTTGCCACACGCTGCCATGAAGCTCGTCATCGCCGGCTCTGCCGATCAGCCTGTCGTTGCCGTGCCCACCTTTAAGATAGTCAGCACCAGCCCCACCGGTAAAATTGTCGTCGCCGACGCCGCCGTCGAGAAAGACCCGCTCGATCCCTTTCAAAGTTACGGACCCGATGGTGACGGTCTTGGTGGCGGAGACTGTGAATGTCGCACCGCTCGTAAAGCCGGAAAGGTCGAGCACGGCCCGATCGACGCCGCTGCCTCCATCGATGTAGACTGTTTCCTTCAATTTTGGGCCGATCGAGTAGCTGACCCGGATATCATCATCGCCCGCCCCGCCATAGATCTTGTCGCCGCCCCGTTTCCCGCTGTCGATGGCGGCATGATTGTAGACCGCGATGAGGTCGTCGCCGTCTCCGCCATAAAGCCGGTCCTCACCGCCGGCGTCAAAAAGCTGATCGTTGCCCGCTCCGCCGTAAAGCACGTCGTCGCCGTCGCCGTTGTTCTCCTCGATGTCACTCGAGAGGCCACCGTAGAGGATATCATCGCCACCCAGCCCCTTGACGACGTCGTTTCTCGGAGTTGCGCTCAGGGTTTCTCCCTTGGACGTCCCGGTGATATCTGCCATGCTCGTTCCCTAACCTAATCCTACAAATTGTGACCATAGGTTGAGCATAGGCAGAACTCCCAGTCAATGCGACCGTTGTATCTCCGCCCGACTAAGAAAAATCCTCGATGGGTACATGGCAGATCGGTGCGGAGTGTTGTTACAGTAATTGTGCGGCAACGGCGTTGGCAGCGAGGTCGACATACATTCGCGCCACCGCCACGATCTCGCTGGAACCGGAGCCTATATCCCTGCGGTAACCGCGCCCTTCCGTCGACCTCGACGGCTGGGGGATCTCAACCGCGCCAGAAAACACAAAAGCCCCGGCGAACCGAGGCTTGCAGCGTCTTGGAAGAATGGAGCGGGTGAGGCGATTCGAACGCCCGACCCCAACCTTGGCAAGGTTGTGCTCTACCCCTGAGCTACACCCGCTCATCGTCGACGGCCTGGGGTAGTCGGTGGCCGAAGGTCGCTGCGTTGCGGCGACGGGCGCTATATGGCCCAAGCGATTTTCAAATGCAACAGGGAAATGACGCGATGTTCCAGAATTTTTCGGGCCGACGGCGCAAGCCTCGGCCGGTTGCCCGGCCAGGTCTCCCGCCATTTCTCCCGCCGCCTGCCATTCCCGTTGCCTGCCCGCCTGGAAGGCTTTATTCCATGCGGCGACAGGGTGACGGGTCAGCGATGACGGGGCGGGCTTGCGCCGGCGCGAAAGTGACGATTGGGAACAGACATGGACATGACCTCCGATATTCAGCCGCCGAAGACCGACGGCGATCTTTTCGCCTTTCTCGACAGCCTCGGCATCGGGCATGCGACGAAGACCCACCAGCCCGTTTTCACCGTCGCCGAATCCGTGGCGCTGCGCGACGAGATCCCGGGCGGGCACACGAAGAACCTCTTCCTCAAGGACAAGAAGGACAACTACTTCCTCCTGACGGTCGAGGAAAACGCCAGCGTCGACCTGAAGACCATCCACGCGGTCATCGGCGCGGCCAGCCGCGTCTCGTTCGGCAAGCCGGAGAAACTGATGGAGTATCTCGGCGTCATTCCGGGCGCGGTCACCGCCTTCGGCGTCATCAACGACACCGGCCGGAAGGTGAAGCTGATCCTCGACGAGGACCTGATGCAGAACGACATCATCAACGCCCACCCGCTCAGGAACGACGCGACCACCTCGATCGCCGCGGGCGACCTGTTGCGATTCGTCGAGGCGACCGGCCACGAACCGCTTGTATTGAAAGTGACCTCCTGACATACGATCTTCAGGCAGCATTGAACGAAGCCGGGCGGCGGTCCGCAGGAGCAGGAAGATGAGCGACAATCCCTATGCGACGTCGTTTGGCGGACAGATGAGCGGCGCCGTCAACTATGGCACGGAAACGGCGGCCGACCTCGTCAAGGACACGACCACTGCCACCTTCGCGCAGGACGTGATCGAGGCCTCGCGCCAGCAGCCGGTCCTCGTCGATTTCTGGGCGCCGTGGTGCGGCCCCTGCAAGCAGCTGACGCCGATCATCGAGAAGGTGATCAAGGAAGCCGGCGGCCGGGTGAAGCTCGTCAAGATGAACATCGACGATCATCCCTCCATCGCGGGCCAGCTCGGCATCCAGTCGATCCCCGCCGTCATCGCCTTCGTCGGCGGCAGGCCGGCGGACGGGTTCATGGGCGCCCTGCCGGAAAGCCAGGTCCGCGCCTTCATCGACAAGGTCGCCGGCCCCGCCGACGCCGACCAGAAGGCCGAGATCGCGGCGATCCTCGAAGAGGCGAAGACGCTCCTCGCCCAGCATGACATCGGCGGCGCCGCCGATCTCTTCGGCGCCATCCTGCAGGCCGAACCCGACAACGCCGCAGCGCTTGCCGGCATGGCGCAATGCATGATCGCCGCCGGCCAGCTCGACAACGCCCGCCAGATCCTCGCCTCGGCGCCCGAAGAGGCGGCCGCCGATCCGGCGATCGCCGCCGTGCGCAAGCAGCTGGAGCAGATCGAGGAAGCCCGCAAGCTCGGCGATCCGCAGGCGCTCGAGCAGGCCCTTGCCGCCGACCCGGACGACCATGCCGCGCGGCTGAAGCTTGCCAAGATTCGCAATGTCGAGGGCAACCGCGACGCGGCCGCCGACCATCTGCTGACGATCATGAAGCGCGACCGCACTTTCGAGGACGACGCCGCGCGGCGCGAACTCCTGCAGTTCTTCGAGGTGTGGGGACCGAAGGATCCGGCCACGATCGCCGCCCGGCGCAAGCTGTCGTCGATCCTGTTTTCCTGACGCATCGCCCGCGCACACCTTGAGAAATCCGCTCCGGACCCCATTTCAGAAGCCATGATGCTGCCAACCGCCGCAAGCGCGGCTGGCCATGCCGAATGCGACGGGAAGGCGATGCAATGCATGTCGGGAATGCGCGCTATCTGAAGCCGGGCGACCTACCGGGAACGATCCCGGTGTTTCCACTGACGGGCGCCCTGCTTCTGCCGGGCGGACAGTTGCCCCTCAACATCTTCGAGCCGCGGTATCTGGCGATGTTCGACGACGTGCTCGCGAGCAGCCGGCTGATCGGCATGGTCCAGCCGGTGTTCGGCGATCACGTCGATTCCGATCCCTCCTCGGAAGCCCCCGCACTCTGCCAGGTCGGCTGCCTCGGCCGCGTCACCTCCTTCGCCGAGACCGGTGACGGGCGATACATCACCTCGCTCACCGGCATCTGCCGCTACCGGCTGATCGGCGAGGTACGCACCGGCAAGGCCTATCGCTCGTTCAAGATCGCCCCGTTCATCAGCGACCTCTCCGGCGCCGACGACGAGCGCGGCGTCGATCGCGAGGCGCTCTTGTCCGCCTTCCGCGCCTATCTCGATGCCAACAAGCTGGAGGCCGATTGGGAGAGCGTCGAGCGGGCCAGCAACACCACCCTCGTCAACTCCATGTCGATGATGTCGCCCTACGGGCCGGCCGAGAAGCAGGCCCTGCTGGAAGCCCCGGACCTGAAGACGCGCGCCGAAACGCTGATCGCCATCACCGAGATCGTTCTGGCCCGCAATTTCGGCGACGTCGATACGCGCCTGCAATAGACTGACCGATGGAAAACAAGACCAATAGCGTCGACACCAAGCTCCTGGAGCTTCTGGTCTGCCCCCTGACGAAGGGGCGGCTGAGCTGGAATGCAGAGACCGGCGAGCTCGTCTCCGAGCGCGCAAAGCTCGCCTATCCGGTTCGCGACGGCATCCCGATCATGCTCGTGTCGGAAGCGCGGGAACTGAAGGACTGAAACAGCGCGACACCCGCGGCCCTGCCACCGGCTCAGATCGCCTCGCCGACGAGCATCCGCGGCTGGCCGCTACCGGCGAGCCCCTCGGCCTGGCGGATGAAGAAGGACTTCAGCCCCGGAAGCCGGTCGACGATCCCGAGCCCCAGGTCGCGCGCCACGCGCATCGGCGTGATGTCGTTCGAAAACAGCCGGTTGAGCACGTCCGTCGTCACCCCCATGCGGAAGGTGTCGAAGCGACGCCATGTCTCGTAGCGCTCGAGCACCGAAAGCAGGCCGATGTCGAGGCCGAGCCGGTCCGCCTCGATCAGCGTTTCGGCAAGGGCCGCCACGTCCTTGAAGCCGAGATTGAGGCCCTGTCCCGATATCGGGTGGATGCCGTGGGCGGCGTCGCCGGCGAGCGCGAAACGGGGGGCGACGAAGGAACGGGCGAGCGTGAGCCCGAGCGGGAAGGCCCTGCGGCCGCCCACCACGCGCAGCGTCCCGAGCTTGTGGCCGAAGCGACGCTCCAGTTCCTCCTCGAAGACCAGGTCGTCGCTTTCGATCAGGCGATTGGCGTCCTCGGTCCGCTCCGTCCAGACGAGCGACGACCGGTTGCCCCTCATCGGCAGGGTGGCGAAAGGCCCGGCCGGCAGGAAATGCTCTTCCGCCGTGCCCTCGTGCGGCCGTTCGTGTTCGACGGTGGTGACGATCCCCGACTGCCCGTAGTCGAAACGGACCGTCTTGATGCCGGCGATGTCGCGCAGCCTGGAGCGGACGCCGTCGCAGGCCACGAGCAGGCGGGCCTTTCGCGTCTCGCCGTTCGACAGGCGGATCGCGCTCGCATGCGGATCGGTGGAAAAATCCACCACCGAGGTTGCCCAGCTTATGGGCAGGCCCAGCGGTTCCGCCGCCGCCACCAGGCTTCCCGTGACAGCACGGTTCGGCACCATGTGGGCAAACGGCGCGCCGTCTTCGGCAGTCCCCGCGCCCTCGAAGGTGAGGAAGACCGGGCGGACGGGGTCGGCCGTGCGCGAATCGGTGATCACCATCCTGCGGATCGGCTCCGCCTCCGGCGCGATCTCGTCCCAGACGCCGAGGACATCGAGGAGGTTGCGGGCGGCGGCGACCAGTGCCGAGGCGCGCTCGTCGCGCCGCCAGGCATCGGCCGGGGCCGGATCGACGAGTTCGATCTGCAGATGCGGCGCGGCCTTCTTCAAGGCCACCGCAAGCGACAGTCCGACATATCCGCCGCCCGCCACAAGAATGTCGATCATCGCTGGTCTCCGTACCCTTGAGCCGTCCTTGCATCCTATATAGAGGACGCAGGCAGAGTTTCCTACAGCGGGAGAATGTCCAAATGTCGCGTCCGGTCGAACATGGCTCCCCCATGGAGGAACTTCTGTCCACGCTCGATCTCGAGACGCTGGAGGAAAACCTCTTTCGCGGCCGCAGCCCGCAGGTGGGCTGGCAGCGGGTGTTCGGCGGCCAGGTGATCGGCCAGGCGCTGGTCGCCGCAAGCCGCACCGTCGCCGAGGATCGCTTCGTTCACTCGCTCCATGCCTATTTCATCCGTCCCGGCGATCCCGCCGTGCCGATCATCTACGATGTCGACCGCATTCGCGACGGGGCGGGTTTCACCACGCGACGGGTCATCGCCGTCCAGCACGGCAAGCCGATCTATTTCATGACGGCGTCCTTCCAGGGCGACGAGCCCGGCTTCGACCACGCCATCGCCATGCCGGAGGTCCCGCCCCCGGAGCAGGTGCTGCAGGACGACGAAGAGCGCCGGCGCTTCCTTGCCGCCGCCCCCAGGGCCATTCGCGAATACTGGGAACGGCCCCGGCCGATCGAGCTTCGCCCGATCGGGTTCGCTAGCAATCCCGGCCCCGTCGCCGGCACGACCAGCCGCAACGTGTGGATGCGCGCCACCGGCCCGGTGCCGGACGACCGCCGCCTCCAGGCCGCCGTCCTCGGCTATCTCTCCGACCTGACCCTGCTCGACACCGCCCTTTTCGCGCACGGTACCTCGGTTTTCGACCGGTCGCTGCAGGTGGCGAGCCTCGACCACGCCATGTGGTTCCACCGCCCCTGCCAGCTCGACGATTGGCTGCTCTTTGTCCAGGACAGCCCCTCGGCGTCGGGCGCCCGCGGGATGACCCGCGGCAGCCTCTTCACGCGCCAGGGCCTGCTGATCGCCTCGGTCGCCCAGGAGGGGTTGATCCGCAAAAAGGCAACTGAATAAATTTAGTGCAGTTTCTAAAAGTTGCCCATTATTTACGCTCGTTGACTGGCGCTTTTTTGGCACCCGGCGCAGGTCGTCGATAAAATCATTATTTAACAACGCGTTACGATACGCATCGAATCTGGCACGCCCCTTGAATGTGTAGGCTTGGCAGCTGCAGCATGATGCCTGCGGCAGCAAGGAGAAACGGCTTCGGCCGTGGGCGAACACGAAGGATGGGAATCCAGATGAAAATCGTGATGGCAATAATCAAGCCGTTCAAGCTCGATGAGGTCCGAGAGGCCCTCACCGCAGTGGGTATCCAGGGGCTCACCGTGACCGAGGTGAAGGGATACGGGCGCCAGAAGGGACACACCGAAATCTACCGCGGTACCGAGTATGCCGTTAGCTTCCTCCCGAAACTGAAGATCGAGATCGCCGTCCCGACCGAGACCGTCGACAAGGCTGTCGAGGCGATCGCGTCTGCCGCCAAGACCGGCCAGATCGGCGACGGCAAGATCTTCGTCTACTCGATTGACCACGCCGTCCGCATCCGCACCGGCGAAACCGATTCCGAAGCGCTGTAAGCACCGGCAGATCAGGAGCACTATCAATGTCATCGCATACTCTCAACATGCTTGGCCGCTTGAGCGCAGCCGCTGCGGCCGTTCTCGCGCCCGTCGTCGCCTTTGCGCAGGAAACCGCGCCGGCCGCCGCCGAAGCTGCCGCGGCGGCCCCTGTCCCCGACAAGGGCGACACCACCTTCATGTTCATCAGCACCCTGCTCGTGCTGTTCATGCTGATGCCGGGCCTCGGCCTGTTTTATGGTGGCCTCGTGCGCGCCAAGAACATGCTGTCCGTGCTGATGCAGTGCACGATCATCGGCGCCGTGATGATGCTCGTCTGGGTCATCTACGGCTACTCCTTCGCCTTCGGCGGCTCCACCAGCCCCTATTTCGGCGGCACGGCGAAGCTGTTTCTCTCCGGCGTCACGATGGACTCGACGGCCGCGACCTTCTCTGACGGCGTCGTCATTCCGGAGTTCATCTTCGTGATGTTCCAGATGACCTTTGCCGCTCTGACCCCGGCACTGATCGTCGGTGCCTTCGCCGAGCGTATCAAGTTCTCCGCAGCCGTACTGTTCTGCGTCCTCTGGGCCACCTTCGTCTACTTCCCGGTCGCCCACATGGTCTGGGATGCCAACGGCCTGCTGTTCGGCATGGGCGCGCTTGACTTCGCCGGCGGCACCGTCGTCCACATCAACGCCGGCGTGGCTGGCCTCGTCGGCGCGATCATGGTCGGCAAGCGCATCGGCTACGGCAAGGACATGATGGCCCCGCATTCGATGACGCTGACGCTGGTCGGCGCGGCCATGCTCTGGGTGGGCTGGTTCGGCTTCAACGCCGGTTCCAACCTCGAGGCTTCCGGCGGTGCCATGCTGGCAGCCCTGAACACCTTCATTGCAACCGCGGCAGCCATCGTCTCCTGGTCGCTGGTCGAGACCTTCACCCGTGGCAAGGCCTCGATGCTCGGCGCAGCATCCGGCATGATCGCCGGCCTCGTCGCCATCACCCCGGCCGCCGGCATCGTCGGCCCGATGGGCGCCATCGTCATGGGCCTGATCGTGTCGCCGATCTGCTACTTCTTCATCTCCGTGGTGAAGGCGAAGTTCGGCTATGACGACACCGCCGACGTGTTCGGCGTCCATGGTATCGGCGGCCTGTTCGGCGCGCTTGCAACCGGCATCTTCGCCTCCGACACGCTCGGCGGCATCGGCTATGCCGAGGGCGTCACCATGGGCGGACAGTTCATGACGCAGCTGACCGCCGTCGTCATCACCATCGTATGGTGCGGCATCGTCTCCGCGATCCTCTACAAGATCGTCGACGTGGTTGTCGGCCTGCGCGTCACCGCAGAAGCCGAGCGCGAAGGTCTCGACCTCTCCTCCCACGGCGAAGCCGCCTACCACGTTTGATGCAATGCGACGACGGCGCCAGTTGAGACTGGCGCCGTCCGACTTGCCCTTGCGACCTGAGCGATCAGGTCTTGGCCCGGACCTCACGGTCCGGGCTTTTTTTTAGGAAAGCTTGCCTTTTTTCGCCTGCGAGACGCTCTGCGCGCCATGGTTAATACGCCATTAACGCTTGTCCCGTTAGGGTCGCATATCATCCATGCCCTCCGGCTGGACGACCTCACCGAGACCTATCGCGACAGGCTGAAGACACATGGCGAGAAGCACAACGGCAATGCTGGACAATCGTCCCGAACGATTTGTTCTGTCGGCCTTCCTGTGGCGGCAGATCCGGGCGCTCCTAGGCTTCGGCCTGTTCATCGCGCTGGCGCTGGCCGTGGCGGCGCTCTCAACCTGGAACGTCTCCGACCCGAGCTTCTCCTACGCATCCGGCGGCGAGCCGACCAACGCGCTCGGCTATACCGGCGCCGCCTTCGCCGACATCTTCATGCAGTTCTTCGGGCTCGCCTGCGTGATCGCCCTGCTTCCGGTCGTCGCCTGGGCGCTGGCGCTGATCCGGAACCGTGGCATCACCCGTATCGTCAAGCGGCTCGGCTGCTGGTTCGTCGGCGCCGTGCTCGCCTCGGCCGCACTCAGCTGCATCCCCGCCCCGATCACCTGGCCCCTGCCGAACGGCCTCGGCGGCGTCTTCGGCGACATGATCCTGCGCTTTCCCGCGCTCTTCACCGGCGCCTATCCGACCGGCATCCTGGCCAGCATCCTCGGCGCGATCGTCGCAGTGCCGGCCGGCTGGCTGCTCGTCTTCAGCGCCGGCCTGATCGGCAATGATCCGGTGGACGAGGACGAGATCGCCCCGTCCGCCAGCGTCGAGCGGACGCGCACGGTCAGCGAACCCGACGAGGAGGACGAGGCCGAGGGTCCGCTGATGGTGATCGCCGGCGCGCTGACCCATGCCTGGTACACCAACCAGGCCCGCCTGCGCCGTCTGTTCGGGCTCTCGGGCCGCGGCAAGTCCCACGCGCGCGCCGTCGAGCAGCCCTATGATTTCAACGATGACGAATTCGGAACGCTGAATGAGCCGACCCGCGCCAAGGTTGCGCCGCGGATGCCGGAGCGCGTCGAGCCGTCTCTCGACGGCGGCGCCCGTCGCAACGTCGCGCCGCCCGCGATGGACGGCTATGACGGCGACGATCTGGACGAGGACGACCTGCCGCGCCCGGCCGGCATCCTGCCGGACGACGTGGACGACGATTGGGCGCCGCGCAAGGCGCCGGCACCTGCGGGCCTGCGCTCGCGGATCGCCGCAGCCGCCCCGAAGCCCAAGACGGGCGCGAGGATCGAGCGCGAGGCGCAGGCCTCCTTTGCCGCCCCGGGCGGCTTCCAGCTTCCCTCGCTGCATCTTCTGGCCGAGCCGCGCAACGTTGCCCGCGACGCCTCGCTCTCCGCCGACGCGCTGGAACAGAACGCCCGCATGCTCGAAGGGGTTCTGGAGGATTTCGGCGTCAAGGGCGAGATCATCCATGTCCGCCCGGGCCCGGTCGTCACCCTCTACGAGCTGGAGCCTGCACCCGGCATCAAGTCCTCCCGCGTGATCGGGCTTGCCGACGATATCGCCCGCTCGATGAGCGCGATCGCCGCCCGCGTCGCCGTCGTGCCCGGCCGCAACGCGATCGGCATCGAACTGCCCAACCAGAGCCGCGAGACCGTCTTCCTGCGCGAGTTGCTGGCCGCCCGCGATTTCGAGACCAGCAAGGCCAAGCTCGCCATGGCGCTCGGCAAGACCATAGGCGGCGAGCCTGTCATCACCGACATCGCCAAAATGCCGCACCTGCTCGTCGCCGGCACCACCGGCTCGGGCAAGTCGGTCGCGATCAACACCATGATCCTGTCGATCCTCTACCGGCTGAAGCCGGAGCAGTGCCGGCTGATCATGATCGACCCGAAGATGCTCGAACTCTCCGTCTACGACGGCATCCCGCACCTGCTCTCCCCCGTCGTCACCGATCCGAAGAAGGCGGTCGTCGCCCTCAAGTGGACCGTCCGCGAGATGGAGGAGCGCTACAAGAAGATGTCGAAGATCGGCGTGCGCAACATCGACGGCTTCAACAGCCGCGTCGAGCAGGCGCTGGCCAAGGGCGAGCAGATCACCCGCACCGTCCAGACCGGCTTCGACCGCCAGACCGGCGAGGCGATGTACGAGACCGAAGAGTTCGACCTGCAGCCGATGCCCTACATCGTCGTCATCATCGACGAGATGGCCGACCTGATGATGGTCGCCGGCAAGGACATCGAAGGCGCCGTCCAGCGTCTGGCGCAGATGGCGCGCGCCGCCGGCATTCACGTCATCATGGCGACCCAGCGCCCCTCGGTCGACGTCATCACCGGCACGATCAAGGCCAACTTCCCGACCCGCATCTCCTTCCAGGTCACCTCCAAGATCGACAGCCGCACGATCCTGGGCGAACAGGGCGCCGAACAGCTGCTCGGCATGGGCGACATGCTCTACATGGCCGGCGGCGGGCGCATCCAGCGCGTGCACGGCCCGTTCGTATCCGACAACGAGGTCGAGGCCGTCGTCGCCCACCTGAAGGCGCAGGGCGCCCCGCAGTATCTCGACGCGATCACCCAGGACGACGAGGACGACATGGATGGCGCAGGCCCCGCCGGCACCGCCAACCTGGACGATTCCGACGACCCCTACGACCAGGCCGTCGCCGTGGTCCTGCGTGACGGCAAGGCGTCAACGTCCTATATTCAACGCAGGCTCGGGATCGGCTACAATCGTGCCGCCTCGCTCATCGAGCGGATGGAGCAGGAGGGCCTGATCGGCCCGGCCAACCATGCCGGAAAGCGCGAGATCCTGGTTCCGACGGAAGACGACGTCACGGGCCGTTGACGAGAACAGGCACCGCTCTACCTGTGCCGAAACGGCCGCAGGCGTCCGGCTCGCGCCATGATCACGCCGTACTTGGCGGACATTCAGAGCGGCATGAAGGAGACCACGATGAACGCTGACGACACGACCCCGGCCGGCCACATGACGCGCAGGAACTTTGCCGGGCTGCTGGCGCTGCTTCTGGCCGGCGGCCCGTCCCTGCTCGCGTCGGATCCGGCTGCGGCCCAGGCCTCGAGCACGGCGCAGCGGATCGCCAATCACTTCGCGTCGGTGAAGACGATGATGGGCGAGTTCGTGCAGTTCGGCCCCCGCGGCGAGCAGACCGGTGGCAAGTTCTTCATCAGCCGCCCGGGCAAGATCCGCTTCAACTATGAGGATCCCTCGCCGATGCGCGTCATCTCCGACGGCCGCACGGTGGTCATCGGCAACCGCAAGCTCAAGACCTGGGACGTCTATCCGCTGTCGAAGACGCCGTTGAAGCTTCTTCTCGGCAACCAGATCGATCTCTCCACCAAGATGGTCCGCGGCGTGAAGGAGGAGGACGACCTCATCACCATCGTCCTGGGCGACCGCAACATGTTCGGTTCCTCGACCATTACCATGATGTTCGATCCGAAGACCTACGACCTTCGCCAGTGGACGATCAGGGATGCCCAGGGCAAGGACACGTCGGTGATGATCTTCAACGTCAGGAACGGTGTGCCGCTCGATCCCAAGGTCTTCGCCGTTCCCTATGACGAGATCCACGGCCGCTGACGGTCCCCCGACGAAGCCGAGAAGAGCCGCAGCGTCGACGCTTGCGGCTCTTTCCTTGCCATTCTTGCAACCCGCTGTCGCCAAATCTGCCGCAACGGCCTGAATTCGCACAACAAGAGCCCGAAACCGATTCCGGTCCGGGCGCTTATCGGCTAAGAACCTCGCGTCCTGCCACCCGGCACCACGAGGAAAAGCCCGAATGACCCTTTCGATCGCGACCTGGAACATCAACTCCGTGCGCCTGCGGATCGGCCTGGTCGAGCATCTCCTCAAGACCCATGCGCCGGACATCCTCTGCCTGCAGGAAACCAAGTGCCCGAACGACCAGTTTCCCTCCAAGCCGCTGCGGGCGCTCGGTTACGAGCACATCGTCATGCACGGCCAGAAGGGCTATCACGGCGTCGCGACGATTTCCCGCCTGCCGTTGACTGAACTCGTCGAGCGGCGCGACTATTGCGGCGTCGGCGATGCACGGCACGTTTCCGTCGTCTTCCATCACGGCGGCAAGTCGATCCGGCTGCATAATTTCTACGTGCCGGCAGGTGGCGACGAGCCCGACCGGACGATCAATCCGAAATTCGGCCACAAGCTCGATTTCATCGAGGAGATGAAGGTGCTGCATGCCGAGGCGGAGGCGGGGATCTCGTCGATCCTCGTTGGCGACCTGAACATCGCGCCCCTGGAGCACGATGTCTGGTCGCACAAGCAGCTCCTGAAGATCGTCAGCCACACGCCGGTCGAGGTCGAGGGCCTGACCGAGGTGATGACCAGGGGGGCATGGGTGGACCTGATGCGCCGCAAGGTCCCGGCCGACCAGAAGCTCTACACCTGGTGGAGCTACCGGGCCCGGGACTGGGCCGCAGCCGACCGCGGCCGCCGGCTCGACCACATCTGGTCGTCCGCCGATCTGGATACGCATCTGTCGGAAATCACCGTGCTGCGCGAGGCCCGTGGCTGGGAGCGCCCGTCCGACCACGTCCCGGTCATCGCCACCTTCGATCTCTAAAGCCTGTCGCGCCAGACCGTGCAGCGGTCTTGCGACAACGACATGCGAGAAAACAAGACGTGAGGCGAAGGCGAACGGGCCTCAGGCGAACCGCCCGGCCATGCCGGAGGCGCCGTCGATCATCGCCGCCAGGTTGGCGCGGATCCGCCCCTGCACCATCACGGCCACGTCCGGATATTCCTCCAACATGCGCCGGAAGAGCGGGCGGTTGATGCGGATGACCTCGCTGTCCTCGACCGCCGTCGCCGTGAACTTCCGCTCGATGACGGAGATCATCGCAAGCTCCGAAAGAAGCGTTCCGACGGCTGCCACGCCCTCGTGGCGGACCGATCCGTCCCGCCCCGTCGACGACAAGCGAAAGCTTCCCGAAGCGACGACGTAGCCGCAATCGGCCGACGCCCCTTCGCGAAAGAGCGTCTGGCCCTCGACGATGCGCCGCCGCTCAGCACCGAACGCCATCAGCCGCAGCTTGTCCTCGGACAGGCCCGCAAAGAGCGGCACCTGGGCGAAAAGCCTGATATCGTCGATGAGAGCCAAGCGGCGCCTCCGTCATCCGGCCGAGCGCGGCATCGGCCATGGTCTGTTGCCTGCATGAATAGCCGACAAGGCCGGGCCGCGTCCAGCGTCCGGCCCGGAAATCCCGGGGCTATCCCGGCAATGACGGATCGCGATGCGCCCTCAAGGGACGATCTTGTAGCCGCCGTTCTCGGTGACGAGGATCTGCGCATTGGACGGATCGCGCTCGATCTTCTGGCGCAGCCGGTAGACATGGGTCTCGAGCGTATGGGTGGTGACACCGGAATTGTAGCCCCAGACCTCTTCCAGCAGCACGTCGCGCGTGACCACCTTCTGGTCCGCCCGGTAGAGGTAGCGGATGATCGCCGCCTCCTTCTCCGTCAGCCGGATCTTCTGGCCGTTCTCCATGGTCAGGAGCTTCTGGCCGGGCTTGAACGTGTAGGGACCGACCGTGAAGGTGGCGTCCTCGCTGCTTTCGTGCTGGCGCAGCTGCGCGCGGATGCGCGCGAGCAGCACGGCGAAGCGGAACGGCTTGGTGACATAGTCGTTCGCGCCAGCTTCCAGGCCGAGGATCGTATCCGAATCGGTGTCGTGGCCGGTCAGCATGATGATCGGCGCCTTGAAGCCGCCCTTGCGCAGCAGCTTGACGGCCTCGCGGCCGTCCATGTCCGGCAGGCCCACATCCATGATGAGCAGGTCGACCTGGGTGGCGCGGGCGGCCTGGATGCCCTTCGCCGCGGTCGATTCCTGCTGGATCGTGAACTCCTCGTAGAGCGCAAGCTGCTCGACCAGCGTCTCGCGCAAGTCGTTGTCGTCATCGACAATGAGGATGGTTCGCGATGTCATATGCTTCCCTTCGAATATTGAACTGAACCTATGCGAAATTGGCCTTTTGGCAAGTCCGCCAAGGATATATGCAATCCCGACGCCCACCGGCGAGCATATGCTTGGACCCGGTTTTCCGGGCAACGCACATTCGCGTGAGCAATGGATAGGCACCGGTGATGAGACGGGCAAAAGCGACAGCACCAGACAATCGCGGCACAATCGTGGTCCGGCGCGCGCCTCGGACGAAAAGCCGCGCCATCCTGCAATACGGCATCCTGTCCATCCCCGCGGCGATCGGCCGGAGCGGTACCACTACCCGCAAGCGCGAGGGCGACGGCGCCACGCCGATCGCCGCGATGCGGCTGCTTGGCGGCTTCTTCCGCGGCGACCGGATGCGGGGAATGTCCACCCGGCTGCCGATGCGGCGCATCCGCCCGGACATGCTCTGGTGCGACGATCCGCGCGATCCGAACTACAATCGCCTCGTCCGCAGCCCCTTCGGGCCGAGCCACGAGGAGATGAAGCGCAAGGACGGGCTCTACGACGCCTGCCTGGTGCTCGACTGGAACGTCACCTCCCGCCGTCGGAACCTGGGATCGGCGATCTTCTTCCACCTGATCCGTCCCGGTTTCGAGCCGACGGCTGGATGCGTCGCCATCCGCGCCGCCGACATGCGCCGGCTGCTGCCGCATCTTGGCCGCGCAACGATGCTGAAGGTGGTCTGATCCCGCGCTGCGCATCGCCCCGGCCTCCTGCCGACCGAGGTGGAAACCTTGGACCGGGTTCCTATATCTTTCTGGTCGCGCCAGGACCTGCGGCCTCCCCGCGGGCGTTCCGCACCGGCGCCTGTCATCCGATTTGACGCATTCATACATGGAGACCTTTCGTGACCCAGACCCCTGCCATCTCCCTTAGCGACGGCCACACCATCCCCCAGGTCGGACTCGGCGTCTGGCGCACGCCCGACGACGTGGCGGCGCCGGTGGTCAAGACGGCCCTCGCCGCCGGTTACCGCCATATCGACACCGCGGCCATCTACGGCAACGAGGAAGGCGTCGGCGAGGGCATCCGCTCGTCCGGCGTCGACCGGAAGGACATCTTCCTGACCACCAAGCTCTGGAACGACAGCCAGGGCTTCGATTCCACGCTGAAGGCCTTCGACGAAAGCCTGAAGCGTCTCGGCACCGACTATGTCGATCTCTACCTCATCCACTGGCCGGCGCCGCGGAAGGGCCTCTACGTCGACACCTGGAAGGCATTCGTGCGCCTGAAGGCAGAGGGCCGCGCACGGTCGATCGGCGTCTCCAACTTCTATCCCGAGCATCTCGAGATGATCATTGCCGAGACCGGCGAGGAGCCGGTGATCAACCAGATCGAGCTTCATCCCGACTTTCAGCAGAAGGCGGCGCGTCAGGCCCATGCCCCGCGGCGCATCGTGACCGAAAGCTGGAGCCCGCTCGGCCAGGGCCAGTTGCTGGACGACCCCACGATCGGCGCGGTCGCACGCAAGCACGGCCGTACGCCGGCGCAGACGATCATCCGCTGGCATATCGACAACGGCCTGGTCGTGATCCCGAAATCGGTGACCCCGTCGCGGATCGAGGAAAACTTCCAGGTGTTCGACTTCAAGCTGGACGACGACGACCTGGCCGCGATTGCCGCGCTGGACCGCGCGGACGCCCGCATCGGGCCTGATCCGAAGACAGCCGATTTCTGAGCGCGGCGACACGACCTCTTGCCACCGGCGGCCGGGAACCCTTCCGGCCGCCCTCACCTGTCATTCCAGCGATCGCGGCGTCACGAAGCGCTCGAGCGTGCCTGTCCCCGCATGCAGGTCGGACCAGAGCGCGAGCGGCAGGTCGATCACCGCCAGTCCCGCCGTCGGAAACTTTTCCTCAAGCCTCCTCAGCGCCCTGCCCTCCCCGGCTCCGATGAGCGCGGCGGCGAAATGCTGCAGGCCCGGATTGTGCCCGATCAGCATGAGGGTGCGAACCGACGCATCGGTCGCGCGAACGATCTCCAGCAGCCGGTTGGCCGGCGCCTCGTAGAGGACGTCGATCTCGCGCCCTTCCGTGCCCTTCGGCAGACGGGGCGCGACCAGTGCCCATGTCTCCACGGTCCTGCGGGCGCTGGAGACGAGGACGAGATCGGGGATGAGCTTCTCGGCCTGAAGATATTCGCCGATGCGCGGGGCCGCCTTCTGCCCCCGCGGCGCGAGCGGCCGCTCGCGGTCGGCAACCCCGTCCGGCCAGGCGGACTTGGCGTGGCGCAACAGCAAGAGGCGGCGATCGGTCATGTCCGTTCCTTATCAGTGCGTGGCGCAAGAGCGTGCCGCCGATCTTGCGACAATTGCGTGCATCCACAAAGCCCCGAAGCATGAAATGCGACCGTTTCGGCTGTCAAAATGCATGAGGGCCGCCCCGGACGGGACGGCCCTCGCGATCAGATGGCACCGCCAGGCAGTCAGTTGAATTCGCGGATGTCCACGAAGTGGCCGGCAACGGCGGCTGCCGCCGCCATGGCCGGCGAGACGAGGTGCGTGCGGCCCTTGAAGCCCTGGCGGCCCTCGAAGTTGCGGTTCGAGGTCGAGGCGCAACGCTCGCCGGGCTTCAGCCGGTCGTCGTTCATCGCCAGGCACATCGAACAGCCAGGCTCGCGCCAGTCGAAACCGGCTTCCTTGAAGATCCTGTCGAGACCTTCGGCTTCCGCCTGTCCCTTCACCAGACCGGAGCCCGGAACGATCATGGCGGACACGGTCGAAGCGACCTTCTTGCCCTCGACCACCTTGGCGACGGCCCGCAGGTCCTCGATCCGGCCGTTGGTGCAGGAACCGATGAAGACACGGTCGATATTGATGTCGGTGATCTTCGTCCCCGGCTTCAGGCCCATATAGTCAAGCGCGCGCCACTTGGAGGCCCGCTTGGTCTCGTCGGCGATCTCGTCCGGATCGGGAACGCTGCCCTGGACGGAAATGACGTCTTCCGGCGAGGAGCCCCAGGAGACGATCGGCGGCAGGTTGGCCGCATCCAGCACCACGACGCGGTCGTAATGCGCGCCCTCGTCGGTGTGCAGCGTCTTCCAGTAGTCGAGCGCCATGTCCCAGGCCTTGCCCTTCGGCGCGCGCGGCTTGTCCTTGACGTAGGCGAAGGTCGTCTCGTCCGGCGCGATCAGGCCGGCGCGGGCGCCGCCTTCGATCGTCATGTTGCAGATCGTCATGCGGCCCTCCATCGACAGCGAGCGGATCGCCTCGCCGGCGAACTCGATGACGTAGCCGGTGCCGCCGGCGGTGCCGATCTCGCCGATGATGGCGAGGATGATGTCCTTGGCCGTGACGCCGGGCGGCAGCTGGTTGTCAACGCGCACCAGCATGTTCTTCGCCTTCTTCTGGATCAGCGTCTGCGTGGCGAGCACGTGCTCGACCTCGGACGTGCCGATGCCGTGCGCCAGCGCGCCGAAGGCGCCGTGCGTGGAGGTGTGGCTATCGCCGCAGACGATCGTCATGCCCGGCAGCGTGAAGCCCTGCTCGGGACCGACGATGTGCACGATACCCTGGCGGATATCGTTCTCCGAATAGTACTCGACGCCGAAGTCGGCAGCGTTCTTGGCCAACGCCTCGACCTGGATGCGGCTTTCCTCGTTCTTGATGCCGTTCTTGCGATCCGGCGAGGTCGGCACGTTGTGGTCGACGACGGCGAGCGTCTTTTCCGGATGGCGAACCTTGCGACCGGCCATGCGCAGGCCCTCGAAGGCCTGCGGCGAGGTCACCTCGTGAACGAGGTGCCGGTCGATGTAGAGAAGACAGGTGCCGTCTTCCTGCGTGTTGACGACATGGTCGTCCCAGATCTTGTCATAGAGGGTACGAGGTGCGCTCATGGCTCTTCATCCGAGTGATGCGATGGAAATTGGAATACAAATGCGGCCGGGCCGCGGATCCGGCGAGGATCAGGCCAGGCGGCTCGTAAGCGCCCCGCATACCCGCGCGAAGAACCGTACCGGCAGGCGCTTGTGGTCCTGCAGTACGAAAATACGCGCGCCAATGCATGCGAATTTGGATTCCATGGCCGGCCTATACCAGTTTTACCGGCAGGCAGCAATATTGCACGGGCAGACGCCTCAGTTCCCGGCTCCCCTGCGCAGCCGCCTCTCCACGCCCCGCAGCGCCAGCGACAGTCCGATCGTCAGGATCAGGTACACATAGGCGACGATCGAATAGGTCTCGAAGAAGCGGAAGGAGCCGGAGGCATAGATCTTCGCCATCTGGGTGATGTCGGAGACGCCGAGCACCGAGACGAGCGAGGAATCCTTCACCATCGCTACGAAGTCGTTGCCGAGCGGCGGCAGGATGACGCGGATCGCCTGCGGCAGCACGACGAGGCGGAAGCGCTGGCTGCGCGACAGGCCGAGCGCCTTGGCTGCCTCGACCTGTCCCTTGTCCACCGATTGGATGCCGGCGCGGAACACTTCGCCGATGAAGGCGGAATAGCCGATCGTCAGTGCCAGGATCGCCCGCCACATCAGCGAGACGTCCCGCACCAATAAGGGCTCGACATAGCCGGCGGCGACGAGGGGGCCGATCACGAAGTTCACGAACGCCACGACCGCCGGCGCGCCGACGAAGGCGATATAGAACAAGAGCACCAGGATCGGCACGCCGCGGATCACTTCCGTGTAGAAGCGGGCAGCCTGGCGCAGCGCCACGTGGTCGGAGAGGCCGAGCAGCGCCACGCCGAGCCCGAGAAGGGTGGCCAGCAGAAAGCCGACGACGGTGACGAAGATCGTCACCCACAGGCCCTGCAGGATCACGCCGAAGACCTGCGCGTAGATCTCGTTGGCGGCGATCACGACGGCGAGCGCAAGACCGATCGCGACAAGGGCGACCAGCCACCAGGGATAGTCGCCCTTCGTCGTGTCCGAATTCCGGGATGCGGCAGCCATGAAGGGCTTACTGGCCCATCTTGTAGTCGAGGAACCACTTCTTGTTCAAAGCGTCCAGCGTGCCGTCCGCCTTCAATTCGGCGATCGCGGCGTTGACGGGCGCGACGAGTTCCGACCCCTTGGGGAAGATGAAGCCGAAGTCTTCCGTGCCGAGCGGGTCGCCGATCACCTTCAGGGTTCCGTCGGACGCGTCGACATAGCCCTTGGCGGCAACGCTGTCGGTCAGCACCAGGTCGACGTCGCCCGCCTTCAGCGCCTGTACCGTCGCCCCGAAGGTTTCGAACAGCTTGATGCGCGGGTTCTGCTCGTTGCCGTCGAGGATCTCGTAGACGGCGGCATAGAACGGCGAGGTGCCCGGCTGCGCGCCGACGAGGCCGTCGGCGAAGGCGCCGAAGCTCTTGGCGTCGGTGAAGCGGTCCTCGTCGCCGCGGACCAGCATGAACTGCTGGGAGCGCATGTAGGGATCGGAGAAATCGACCTTCTCCTTGCGGTCGTCCTTGATGGTGATGCCGGTCATGCCGATCTCGTACTGGCCGTCATGAACCGCCTGGATCATCGCGTCCCAACTCGTGTTCTGGTACTCGACCTTGAAGTTCAGCCGCTTGGCGATCTCGTTCATCGCATCGTATTCCCAGCCGACCTGCTCGCCGCTCTTCGGATCGACGAACTGCAGCGGCGGATAGGCGTTCTCGGTGACGACCACGACCGTCTTGCCGCCGAGATCCGGAAGCCCGGCCGCAGAGGCCGTGACGGGCATGAGGGCAAGGGCGGAGAGCCCGGCGAGAACGGTACGGCGGGAAAACATCGAAGTGCTCCAGAGAGAGTGTGGCACGCGAAACGTGTCACAGAACAATCGATACTGGCAAGCTTGAATGTGCTCCGGTCACTGCGCGGGCGAAAAATCCGACCTTTCCGACCATACTCGGCGGAAATGAACTTCCAGTGGCATCTTCTGATATGCAACGCTGTACGGAAGCAACTGGAAGAATATAGCGCATCCAGGCAAATGCAGTGGCTGGCATTTGCTCTTGTGGTATCGGAGCTGGCATGCCTTTGAGGTCGCGGGATTTTGTAACTGTGGGCTGGGCTTATGGCACGGAAGCAGCCGCTTTGGCCATCTCGATCCTGGGGGCTGCCGGCATTTTCGTGCTGCCACATTCTTATCATCATGCGTCTGTCGCATGGCATCACGTCACGGCGCTTGGGGGAATCGAACTTCGTGTTCCTGCATCGCAAGCGGGTGACGCTCAGGCCATCCTGGAATCAATCGACCTCTCGCAGTCCCGCCGAAACGCCTGGCTTCGCGCCGCGACCGGCATTCTCCTGCTGATATGGATTGGCATCCCGTTGCCGGCGGGCGGCCTTTTCGCGAGAAGGGCTTTTCCCGCAGCGGAGCAGACGGTTAGCCGGTAGCAGACGGCAAAAAGGCGGCCCGAGAGCCGCCTTTTCGTCAATCCGATGGGATCGATAACTTATTCTGCCGCTGCTTCAGCGTTCTTTGCTGCCTCTTCGGCGGCCTTTGCCTCGGCGGCTTCAGCTGCTGCCTTCTCGGCGGCGAGCGCCTGTGCGGCTGCGACCTTCTCGGCCTCGAGACGTGCCTTTTCCTCGGCGACGGCGGCGCGCTCGGCGTCGTTCAGCTTGCGGGCGCGGGTGCCGGTGTTCTCGACGATACGAGCCGACTTGCCGCGACGGTCGCGCAGGTAGTAGAGCTTGGCGCGACGGACCTTGCCGCGGCGGACGACTTCGACGCTCTCGACGAGCGGCGAGAAGATCGGGAACACGCGCTCGACGCCTTCGCCGTAGGAGATCTTGCGGACGGTGAAGCTCTCGTTGATGCCGCCGCCGGAACGGGCGATGCAGACGCCCTCATAGGCCTGCACGCGGGTACGGCTGCCTTCCGTCACGCGGACGTTGACGCGGAGCGTGTCGCCCGGGGAGAATTCCGGAAGGGTGCGCTTGGCGGCGATCTTTGCGGCCTGTTCGGCCTCGAGCTGTTCAATGATGTTCATCGGTCTAACCTTTACGTTCTTCTGAAACAGCCAGAGCGCTCGACCTTGTCCCTTCGGTGAGAACCTCGGGGAAATGCCCGTTGCCGGACAGGAGCGGATTCGCCATTCTTTGCTTTCGGCTTTCCGGGACGATCCCAAAACCGTGCGCGCAATACACCATTCGGCAGCGCTTGTCATCCCTCGCAGCGCGATAAATCATCGGCCCTTCCGGCTTTTGGAGGATTGCGGCCGACGACTGCGGGCGATATCAGCGCTCCAGGAGGAATGGCCGCCGCGCCGAGGCGGCCAGGGGGACACTACAGGGAGATATCATGTCGATCGTCGATGCCGCAATTCTGTTCGTCGCAGGCTTCCTGTCCGGCGTGGTCAACGCGATTGCCGGCGGCGGCACCTTTCTCACCTTCGGCGCCATGACGCTCACCGGCCTGCCGCCGATCGTCGCCAACGCCACCTCCTCCATCACCCAGTTCCCCGGCTACGTCACCTCCGCCCTCGCCTATCGGCGCGAGATCCGCGCCGACTGGAAGGAGGCGCGCGTCGTCGGCGCGCTGTCGCTGGTCGGCGGGCTTGCCGGCGCGCTGATCCTGCTCTCCATGTCCAATCCGGGCTTCCGCGCGCTCGTGCCCTGGCTCCTGCTGGGCGCGACCGCGGTCTTCGCCGCCGGCCCGCTCCTGAAGCCGAAGCATCTGCATGCCGAACAGCCGCTCGGCCCGCTCGGGCTCGCCGGCCAGTTCGCGACCTCGATCTACGGCGGCTTCTTCGGTGCCGGCATGGGCATCATGACGCTCGCCGTGCTCGGCCTCTCCAAGGGCGGAGACTACCACCGGCTGAACGCGCTGAAGAACTTTCTCGCCATGGTGGTCGCAGGCATCGCCATCGTCATCTTCGCAAGCGGCGAAGTGGTCGGCTGGCCGCAGGCGGCCGTGATGATCCCCGCCGGCGCGATCGGCGGCTATTCCGGCGTCTGGGTGGCCCGCCGCGTTCCGCAGACAGTCATCCGCGCCCTCGTCGTCGCGGTCGGCGGGATCCTGACGGTCTATTATTTCGTCTCGGGCTGAGGGCCGAGCAGGTCCGGGCGGCGCTCCCCGGTCAACCGGCGCGCCTCCGCGATCCGCCATTTCTCGATCTCGCCGTGGTGACCGGAAGTCAGCACCGGCGGGATCTCCCGGCCCTCCCAGACCTGCGGCCGCGTATAGTGCGGATGCTCCAGAAGCCCGCCCTCGAAGCTCTCATGGACGCCGGACAGCGCATTGCCCATCACGCCGGGCAGAATGCGCACGACCGCGTCGAGCAGGATCATCGCCGCCGGCTCCCCGCCGGAAAGGATGTAGTCGCCGATCGAGACCTCTTCGAGCCCGCGCGCGTCGATCACGCGCTGGTCCACGCCCTCGAACCGGCCGCAGACGATGACCGCGCCTTCCTGCGCCGCAAGCTCGCGGACGCGTTGCTGCGTCAGCGGCCGGCCGCGCGGGCTCATCAGCAGCCGCGGCCGCGTGTCACCCTCCGGCGATGCGTGGTCGATCGCCTCTGCGAGCACGTCGGGCTTGAGCACCATGCCGGCTCCGCCGCCGGCCGGCGTATCGTCCACGGTCCGGTGGCGATCGGTGGCGAAATCGCGGATCTGCACCGTCTCCAGCAGCCAGTCGCCGCGCGCAAGCGCCTTGCCGGACAGGGACTGGCCGAGAAAGCCCGGAAACATCTCCGGGTAGAGGGTCAGGACGGTGGCGCGGAAAGCCACGTCATTCCTCCTTGCGCGGCGGGCGCCGCCTGCGGCTGCCCGGCCCCTCCTCGTCGTCGCCCTCGAGGCCGGCAGCGACGGGATCGATCAGCAGACGGCCGTTTTCGAGATCGATCTCGATCACGGCCGTCTCGGAGAAGGGAATGAGTACCGGCCGCCTGCCGGGCCCCTTCAGTTCCAGAAGATCGCCGGCGCCGAAATCGAAGATGCCGCTGACGGTGCCGTGGCTGCGCCCGGTCGCATCGACCGCTTCCAGTCCTTCGAGATCGGCATAGAAGAACTCGTCGTCGTCCAGTTCCTCGTCCGGCAGCTTGTCGCGCTCGATGTAGAGGTCCAGGCCCCGCAGCGCTTCCGCCGCCGTGCGATCGTTCACGCCGCGGAAACGGACCACCGCCATCTCCTTGGCCTCGCGGATCTCCAGCACCTCGAAGACCCGGCCGTCCTCGCTGTGGAGGTTTCCGTAGTCGCCGAGCGAAACGGGGTCGAGCGTGAAGCTCTTGACGCGGACTTCGCCGCGCAGGCCCTGCGCTGCGCCGATCGTGCCCATCAGCACGGGGTTTTGAAGTTTGTTCATCGATCCGGTCCGCGCTCACACAATCAGACAAGGGTTGGGGCCCAAACGAAAACGGGCGGCATGAGACACGCCGCCCGCTGGAATCTGGCCCGGCCGGCGATTACTCGGCAGCAGCGGCAGCAGCGGCGTCTTCGGCCTTCTGCTTCTTCTCGGCAACGCGCTCGAGCGCCTTCTTGCCCGGCTTTGCCTTTTCCGGGTTGTTGCGGGCGTCGCGCTTGGCAAGGCCGGCCTCGTTCAGGAAGCGCAGGACACGGTCGGTCGGCTGGGCGCCCTTGGCAAGCCAGTCCTTGATACGGTCGGCGTCGAGCTCGACGCGCTTGGCGTCTTCCTTGCCGAGCATCGGGTTCCAGGAACCGACCTTCTCCAGGAAGCGGCCGTCGCGCGGCGAACGGGCGTCGGCAACGACGATCTGGTAGTAGGGGCGCTTCTTGGAACCACCACGGGCGAGACGGATCTTCAGGGACATTTCATTTCTCCTTGAGCGAATGACTGACCGCTTTTCTCTAAGCGGTATGCTGGTTGTTGGAGCCGCTGTAATCGGCGGCGATGGCTTCATGATGCCGGATCACCTCGCGGATGACGAAGTTCAGGAACTTCTCCGCGAAATCCGGGTCCAGATTGGCGTCCTTCGCCAGGCGGCGGAGGCGTTCGATCTGGTATTCCTCGCGCGCCGGGTCCGCCGGCGGCAAATCGTGGGTGGCCTTGAGCACGCCGACCGCCTTGGTGCAGCGGAAGCGCTCGGCCAGGATATGCACCAGGGCGGCGTCGATATTGTCGATCGACTGGCGATACTCGGCCAGTTGCTTCTTGATGTCCGGATCGATCATCGCCCCCTCACTTCTTCTTCGGCAGGCCGGGAAGGCCCGGGAATCCGCCACCGAGACCGGGCAACTTGCCGGGAAGGCCCGGAAGCCCGCCATTGCCGCCGAGGCCCGGCAGGCCGCCGCCCGGCTTGATGCCGGCGGCTTCCGCCTGCTTCTGCAGGGCTTCCAGTTGCTTCGGGTCGAGCTTCGACAGGTCGGGCATCCCGCCCATGCCGCCGCCGAGGCCCATCTTGCCGGCAAGGCCGCCCAACATCTGCTTCATCATGCCGCCGCCCTTCTTGCCGCCCATCATCTTCATCATGTCCGCCATCTGGCGGTGCATCTTCAGAAGCTTGTTGATGTCGGCCGCATCGGTGCCGGAGCCGGCCGCGATGCGCTTCTTGCGGGAGTGCTTCAAAAGGTCGGGATTGGTGCGCTCGGCCTTGGTCATCGACGAGATGATGGCGATCTGGCGCCCGAACATCTTGTCGTCGAGGCCGGCGGCGGCCATCTTGTCCTTCATGCCGGCCATGCCGGGCATCAGCCCCATGATGCCGCCCATGCCGCCCATCTTCTGCATCTGGCGCAGCTGGTCGGCGAGGTCGTTGAGGTCGAACTTGCCCTTGGCCATCTTGGCGGCCATGGCGGCCGCCTTCTCGGCGTCGATGTTCTCCGCCGCCTTCTCGACGAGCGAGACGATGTCGCCCATGCCGAGGATGCGGTCGGCGACGCGGCGGGGATGGAACTCCTCCAGCTCGCCCATCTTCTCACCAACGCCGATCAGCTTGATCGGCTTGCCGGTGACGGCGCGCATGGAAAGCGCCGCGCCGCCGCGGCCGTCGCCGTCCATGCGGGTCAGCACGAGGCCGGTGATGCCGACACGATCGTCGAAGTTGCGGGCGAGGTTGACGGCGTCCTGGCCGGTCAGCGCGTCGGCGACGAGCAGGATCTCGTGCGGGTTGGAATTCCGCTTGATCTCCGCCATCTCGATCATCAGCGGCTCGTCGATATGGGTGCGGCCAGCGGTGTCGAGGATGACGACGTCGTGGCCGCCGAGCTTGGCCGCCTGCACGGCGCGGGCGGCGATGTCGGTCGGCGACTGGCCGGCGATAACCGGCAGCGTGTCGATGCCGGTCTGGACGCCGAGCTGGCGCAACTGCTCCTGCGCGGCCGGACGGCGCGTGTCGAGCGAGGCCATCAGGACCTTCTTCTTGTCGCGCGTCTTCAGCCGGTTGGCGATCTTGCCCGAGGTGGTCGTCTTGCCCGAGCCCTGCAGGCCCACCATCATGACGACGACGGGCGCAGCCGCATTGAGGTCGATCGAGACGCCCTCGGAGCCGAGCATCGAGACCAGCTCGTCATGCACGATCTTGACGACCATCTGGCCGGGCTTGATCGACTTCAGGATTTCCGCGCCGACCGCCTTCTCGCGCACCGCATCGGTAAAGGAGCGGACCACTTCCAGCGCCACGTCCGCTTCCAGGAGCGCGCGACGGACCTCGCGCAGCGCCGCCGAGACGTCGGCCTCGGAGAGCGCACCGCGGCCTGTCAGCCCATTCAAGATGGCGCCAAGGCGGTCCTGGAGTGTTTCAAACATCGCGTCGTCCTTCTGGTTTCCGGCTTCCCGGAAACGTCGGTGCACTCTGCGACGAAAACAAGACGCAAAGCCAAAAACCACCCGAGGGCGCATAGCGCTGTCGGGTGTTGACCTCCGGGATCGCTTTATACCTTCTCGGGTCCCGGTCGGCGGCTTCAAGTGTCTGAACTTGTCGCAGATGGCGCGGATAAACAGGAAAGCTGCGCCGAAGTCAAGGATGGAGGCCGAAAATGCGCCGGAACCGGCAGAACAGCATGCGTCCTCGAACTCCCGCCTTGACGAAAGATGCTCACATTTGCTTGATACGCTAATTCATGAGTTTTTGGGGAAAGAAATGCAGACCGAACTGGAAAATCCCGCCGAAGCCACCCGCATCCAGCGTCTGAAGGCGATGACGGAAGCCACGCACGACCGTCTCGACAAGCGCATCATGGCCGCCGAGCCCTTCGCGACCAAGGAACGATACGCACGGTTTCTGTCCGTGCAGCACGGCTTCCATACCGATGTCGCCCCGCTCTATGCCGCGCCGGAACTGAACCGGCTGCTGCCGGGCCTTGCCGACCGCTGCCGCTTCGAGGCGATCAGGCAGGATATCCGCGACGTCACCGGCAACGAGCCGTCCGACATCGCCGGCCGGAACGGCGCGCTCGACCTGCCGACGGCGCTCGGCTGGGTCTACGTCGCCGAAGGGTCGAACCTCGGCGCCGCCTTCCTCTTGAAGGAAGCGATCAAGCTCGGCCTGTCGGAAGAGGACGGCGCACGGCATCTCGCCGGCCATCCGAGCGGCCGCGGCCTGCACTGGCGCAATTTCGTTTCCGCCTACAACACGCTGCCCCTGTCGGAAGAAGACGAGATCAGGGTGGCCGAGGGCGCCAGGGCCGCCTTCAACCGGGTGCATGCCCTGGTGGAAGAGAGCTTTGCCTGAGGCCGGATAGGCTCGCCTGCCACTGGTAATTTCCCTGCAATTCCGCCATATACGCCGGAAAGCGGGCAATCGGCGCCCGACGGGATGGGCAACATGGCAGACTTTGTCGCATTCGCGAGGATGAACGGGCTTGGCAACAAGATCCTGGTCGTCGACATGCGCGGCCGCACCGACCGGGTGACGTCGGAGGCGGCGGTCGCGCTCACCGCGAACGCCGAGACCGCCTTCGACCAGATCATGGCGATCCACGATCCGAAGGCGGACGGCACCGACGCCTTCATCGACATTCTCAACTGCGACGGCAGCAAGGCGCAGGCCTGCGGCAACGGCACGCGCTGCGTCGTCCAGGCGCTTGCCGCAGAAACCGGCAGGAAGGCCTTCGCTTTCCAGACCGTCGCCGGCATCCTGAATGCGGTGGAGCACGAGGACGGCACGATCTCCGTCGACATGGGCAAGCCCGTCTTCGAGTGGGACAGGATCCCACTTTCCGAGGAGTTCTTCGACACCCGCCGTATCGAGTTGCAGATCGGCCCGATCGACGATCCCGTGCTGCATTCGCCCTCGGCCATGTCGATGGGCAATCCGCACGCCATTTTCTGGGTCGATCGCGACGTGATGTCCTTCGACCTCGCCCGCTTCGGCCCGCTGCTCGAGAACCATCCGATTTTCCCCGAACGGGCCAACATCACGCTCGCCGAGGTCACCTCGCGCTCGTCGATGACGACGCGGACCTGGGAGCGCGGCGCCGGGCTGACGCTCGCCTGCGGCTCCGCCGCCTGCGCCGCCGCCGTCAGCGGCGCCCGGACGGGCCGCACCGGGCGCAAGGTCGCCGTCACCGTCGCCAGCAGCCCGAACCGCGGCACGCTCGACATCGAGTGGCGCGAGAGCGACGACCACGTGATCATGACCGGGCCCGCCGAATGGGAGTGGTCCGGCACCGTCGATCCCGCAACCGGGACCTGGCGGCGCGACGGGGCCGAAGGCGGAGCGGCCGCGCTTTGAGCGGCGTCGAGGTCATAACCTTCGGCTGCCGTCTCAACACCTACGAATCGGAAGTGATGCGCGGCGAGGCCGAGAAGGCGGGGCTGAACAACGCCATCCTCGTCAACACCTGCGCCGTCACCGGCGAGGCCGTGCGCCAGGCCCGCCAGGCGATCCGCCGCGCCCGCCGCGACAATCCCCATGCCCGCATCATCGTCACCGGCTGCGCCGCGCAGACGGAGCAGGAAACCTTTGCCGGCATGCCGGAGGTGGACGCCGTGCTCGGCAACGAGGAAAAGCTGCGGAGCGCCTCCTACCGGTCCCTGCCGGATTTCGGCGTCTCGGCGGAAGAGAAGGTCCGCGTCAACGACATCATGGGCGTGACCGAGACCGCGCCGCAGATGGTCAAGGCGATCGACGGCCACGTGCGCGCCTTCATCCAGGTCCAGAACGGCTGCGACCACCGCTGCACCTTCTGCATCATCCCCTATGGTCGCGGCAATTCCCGCTCCGTGCCGATGGGCGCGATCGTCGACCAGGCGCGCAGGCTCGTCGACGGCGGCTACCGCGAGATCGTGCTGACCGGCGTCGACGCCACGAGCTACGGCGCCGACCTCCCCGGGCAGCCGAGCCTCGGCCTGCTGGCAAAGACGCTCCTGAAGCAGGTGCCGGATATCCTCCGGCTCAGGCTCTCCTCCATCGACGGCATCGAGGCGGACAGCCATCTCTTCGACCTGATCGCCGACGAGCCGCGCTTCATGCCCCATCTGCACCTGTCCCTGCAGCACGGCGACGACCTGATCCTGAAGCGGATGAAGCGGCGGCATTCTCGCCGGGACGCGATCGATTTCTGTCGCGAGGCGCGCAGCCTCCGGCCGGAGATCAGTTTCGGCGCCGACATGATCGCCGGCTTTCCGACCGAGACGGCGGAGATGGCGGAGCGGAGTGCGACACTCGCCGAGGCATGCGGCATCGCGCAGTTGCATGTCTTCCCCTACAGCCCCCGGCCCGGCACGCCGGCGGCACGCATGCCGCAACTCGACCGGACGCTGGTCAAGGAGCGCGCCGCGCGCCTGCGCGAGACTGGACAAAAGCTGCAACTGGCCCATCTCTCCGCCATGGTGGGAAGCCGGCAAACGATCCTTGTCGAAAACAACGGACTGGCGCATACGGAGAACTTCACGCTGGCCGATGCCGCAGGCCTTGTCCCGCGTGAACTTGTTTCGGTGGTCGTCACCGGCCACAATGGCAAGCACCTGACCGTGCGGGCAGACCCCGCATCCGTTCGCAACTAGCGGAAATCATTCATGGCCTTCGGCTTCATCAAGAAAGTCTTCACCTTCGGCAAGGACGCAGCCCCTGCGCCACAAACGCATGAGGAGGCCGTAAAGCCCGCTCCGGTCCCCCAGGTCGAGGACGCCGGTCTTCCGCAGTCGGCACCGCTCGACGCCGCACCGGTCGAACCTGCCGGCGAGCATGATCTCCTGCTCGAGGAGGCCGAGGCTGCCAATCCCGAGGCGGCACATCATCGCGAGCCGCAGGTCGACATCTACCCGCTCCCGCCGGTCACCCACTCGCTGCCCCTGGCGCCCGACGAGGTGATCGCGCCGGAGATCGAGACGGCCGGCGGCCCGGCACCGGACCTGGCCGGGCCTGCCGGTGAAGCCGGGGAAGCCGCAGGGGAGCCGGAAACGGCGCTGACCCCCGAGGCGGAGGCGATCCGCGCCGCCGAACTGGTCAATATCGGCCTCGGCGGCGTCGAGCACGCCCATGAGGAGATCGAGGCAGCCGAAGCAGCAGCGAACGCTGCGGCGACCGACGACGACTTCCGGGCGGCCGATGCCGATGCGGAGGCGGCGCTTTCCGAACCCTCGCCCGTGCCCGCCGACGAACCCGTCGCACCCCCGGCAAGGCCCGTAAAACCCAAGGCAAGAAAGACGAAGCCGGCCGAGCCGGACGTCGCCGAGGAAAGCCGCCCCGAACCGGTGCTGCCGAAGGGCTTCTCCACGGCCGACCACAAGCCGAAGGAACAGCCTGCGGCACCCGCCCCAAGGCTCAGTTGGTTCCAGCGCCTGCGCGCCGGCCTGGCGCGCACCTCGACGCAACTGACCGGCCAGATCGCCAGCCTCTTCACCAAGCGCAAGCTCGACGATGCGACGCTGCAGGATCTGGAAGATCTCCTGATCCAGGCCGACCTCGGCGTCGAGACGGCGCTGCGCATCACCGATACGCTCGCCGCCGAGCGCTACGGCAAGGACGTCACCGGCGAGGACGTCGGCCGCATCATGGCCGGCGAGATCACCAAGGTGCTCGAGCCCGTCGCAAAGCCGCTCGAACTCGATCTTTCGCACAAGCCGCACGTCATCCTCGTTGTCGGCGTCAACGGCACGGGCAAGACGACGACGATCGGCAAGCTCGCAGCCAAGCTGTCGGGCGCCGGCCTGAAGGTGATGATGGCCGCGGGTGACACCTTCCGCGCCGCTGCGATCGAACAGCTGAAGATCTGGGCCGAGCGCACCGGCTCCGACATCGTCTCCTCCAAGCTCGGCGCCGACGCCGCCGGCCTCGCCTACGAGGCCTATGAGCAGGCGAAGGAAAAGAAGAGCGATGTCCTCATCGTCGACACCGCCGGCCGGCTGCAGAACAAGGCCGAGCTGATGGCGGAACTGGAAAAGATCGTCCGCGTGCTCGGCAAGCTCGATCCGGACGCGCCGCACACCGTGCTGCAGACGCTCGACGCCACGACGGGCCAGAACGCGATGAACCAGGTGGAAATTTTCCGCAACGTCGCCGGCGTCTCCGGCCTGATCATGACAAAATTGGACGGTACGGCACGCGGCGGCATCCTGGTGGCGATTGCCGCCAAGCACAAGCTGCCGGTCTATTTCATCGGCGTCGGCGAAGGGATCGAAGATCTCGAACCGTTCGAGGCGAAGGATTTCGCGCAGGCGATTGCAGGGGTTGAGGCATGAGCAACGACAGGATCATCGAGACGCTGGACGACGCCGGCAAGCCCAAGATCAGCCCGGCGCTGAAGCTGGTGCTGGAACTTGGGCCCCTCGTCGTCTTCTTCTTCGCCAATTCGCGCGGCGAATGGCTGGCGGGGCATTTCCCCGCCCTTGCCGAGCTCGGCGGCCCGATCTTCATCGCCACCGGCCTGTTCATGGCAGCCACGGCGGCCGCGCTTGTCGTCTCCTGGGTGCTGACGCGGACGCTCCCGATGATGCCGCTGGTCTCGGGCATCGTCGTCTTCGTCTTCGGCGCGCTGACGCTCTGGCTGCAGAACGACACCTTCATCAAGATGAAGCCGACCATCGTCAACACGCTGTTCGGCGCGATCCTGCTCGGCGGCCTTGCCTTCGGCAAGCCGCTGCTCGGCTACGTCTTCAACGCCGCCTTCAAGCTGACCGACGAGGGCTGGCGCAAGCTGACGCTGCGCTGGGGCCTGTTCTTCCTGGTGCTCGCCGTGCTGAACGAGGTGGTCTGGCGCCAGTTCTCGACGGACTTCTGGGTGGCCTTCAAGGTCTGGGGCACGATGCCGATCACCATCCTCTTCACGCTCGCCCAGATGCCGCTGATCATGAAGTATTCGGCCGAACCGGCAGAGACCAAGACGCCCTGAGGACGGCAGGGGCGGCCGACAGCGCGGCCAGCCCTGCCACCTGACGGTCAGCCCGCCTGTGCGGGTGCGCCCAGTGCCTTCTCGATCGCCGGCATCAGTCCGTTCCTCAGGCTGTTCTCGTCGAACGGACCGACCTTCTTGTAGAGGATCGTGCCGTCTGGGCCGACGAGATAGCTTTCCGGAATGCCGTAGACCCCGAAGTCGATCGCCATCTTGCCGTTCGGGTCCAGCCCGATGGCGGCAAACGGATTGCCGAGCTCGCCGAGGAAGCGCAGCGCGTTCTCGTTGCCGTCCTTGTAGTTGACGCCGACGACGGTCAGGCGCGGATCCTGCGACAGCGCCATGATCGCCGGATGCTCCTGCCGGCAGGGTACGCACCAGGACGCCCAGAAATTGACGAGGGTCAGCTTGCCCTTCGTCGTCTCGGTGCCCAGCGCCGGGATCGCAACGCCGTCGCGCATCGCCCCCGCCAGGGGTTCCAGATCGCGGAACGGCGCCTTCGTGCCGATCAGCGCCGACGGGATCTCCGAGATATCGCGCCCCGAGCGCAGCTGGAAGAAGAAGATCGCCGCCAGCGCCACGAAGATCGCCAGCGGCAACAGCGCCAGCAGCACGCGCGTGCGCGATCCGGACGGCCTTGCTTGCGCCGCCTTTTCGTCTGCCGGCACGCTCATCTCGCCTCTCCGGCAGAGCGGCGGCGGATGCCGGCGGCCTCCAGCGCCGCCAGTTCGCGCCGGCGCGCGCGGCCGTCGAGCCAGACCCAGAGGATGAGGGCGGCAACTGTCAGGAAGGCGGCCGCATAGGCGGCGGCGACATAGGTGGCATGGTTCATCGCAGCGTCTCCTCGCGGGCAGCCGCGCCATGCCCGGCGGCGCGCGCGGCCAGCCGCCGCAGGGTCGCCACGCGCCGGCGCAGGATCTCGTTGCGCATCGCAAGGATGTGCAGCGTGAAGAACAGCAGCGTGAAGGCGATCGCCATGACAACGAGCGGGCGCAGGAATTCCGGGTCGATCGTCGGTCCGTCGAGGCGGATGACGCTGGCCGGCTGGTGCAGCGTGTTCCACCAGTCGACCGAGAACTTGATGATCGGGATGTTCACGAAACCGACGAGGATCAGGATGGCGCTCACCCTGGCCGCCCGCGTCGGATCGTCGACCGCGCGGTTCAGCGCGATCAGGCCGAGATACATCAGAAAGAGCACGAACACCGAGGTCAGCCGCGCGTCCCACACCCACCAGGTGCCCCACATCGGCTTGCCCCACAGCGAACCGGTGATGAGCGCGATGAAGGTGAAACAGGCGCCGATCGGCGCGGCCATCTTCGCCGAGACGTCGGCGAGCGGATGCCGCCAGACGAGGGTTCCGAGCGCCGAGAGCGCCATCACCGAGTAGCACATCATCGACAGCCAGGCGGCGGGGACGTGGATGTACATGATCCGCACCGTCTCGCCCTGCTGGTAGTCGCCGACGGTCGAAAAACAGAGATAGAGGCCGATGGCGAAAAACAGCGCCGTCGCCGCCGCCATCCATGGCCAGACGATCGCGCTCAACGCCAGGAACCGGGTCGGGTTGGCGAGATCGGAAAACTTGCGGATGGCCAGGCTCTGTTCGCTCATGGGCTCTATCTACCGCTTTCGCCCCATCGCTGCAATTGACCGCCATCAATCACATTTGCGTCAATCCGTCGATGCGCGAAGTGCCGCGGCGGCGGCGACCGGGCCGATGACGGCAAAGACGAGCGTCAGCGCGGTCAGGAACAGGAACGGCGGCAGGAATGGCGCGGGCTCCTGCACGGCGGCATAGACGGCGCTGACGCCGAAGATCAGCACCGGGATGGCAAGCGGCAGCACGAGGATGGAGACGAGCAGCCCGCCGCGCGGCAGCGCCACGGCGACGGCCGCACCCGCAGCCCCGATGAAGGTGATCGCCGGCGTTCCGACGAGAAGCGTCAGCATGGTCGCCGCCATCGCCGGCGCGTCCATGTTCATGAACAGCGCCAGGAGCGGCGAGGCGATCACCAGCGGCAGCCCGGTCGCGATCCAGTGCGCCAGGCACTTGACCAGCACCGTCAGCACCAGCGGCGTCTCCTGCATCAGGATGAGGTCGAGCGAACCGTCCTCGCGTTCGGCCTGGAACAGCCTGTCGAGACCGAGCAGAGCGGCCAGCAGCGCCCCGATCCACAGGATCGCGGGGCCGATGCGGGCAAGCAGGTTCAGGTCCGGCCCGACGCCGAAGGGAATGACGGCGACCACGGTCATGAAGAACAGGACCCCGATCATCGCCCCGCCCCCGGCGCGCACGGCAAGCTTGAGGTCGCGGACGAGAAGCGCGGTCATGGGTGCATGTTCCGTTCGGGCAACCGATTGTCGCGCCGCACTGCCCGGATTGGCGCAGGGAGCGTCCCCCCCTCTGCCCTGCCGGGCATCTCCCCCTCAAGGGGGGAGATCGGCAAGGAGTACCACCGTTGGCCGAAACGATTGCTGCGTCTTGCTGTCAAAATCCGTTGCCTCGTCGTTGCGCCAAACGGATCGGCTGCTTGAGGGCAGAGCGTGGCGGCTATCCGATCTCCCCCCTTGAGGGGGAGATGCCCGGCAGGGCAGAGGGGGGTTACGGATATCGCCATCCTCACGCCCATGCCTCCGCAGAAGCCTCGGCAAACCCCGCCATGTGCAACTCCTTCACCGCTCCAAGTCCGAGCGGCTGGTGCGTCGCGGCGATCGCCAGCCCGCCGCGAGAGAGATGCGCCTTCACGAGGCCGGCAAACATCGTCTCGGCAGCCGCATCGAGCGCCGCCGTCGGTTCGTCGAGGATCCAGACCGGCCGCCAGGCGACGAGCAGCTTCGCCATCGCCATCCGTCGCTGCTGGCCGGCCGAGAGATAGCCGAAGGGCAGGTGCACGATGCCACCGAGGCCGACGGCGTCGGCCGCCGCGTCGATGCCGATGCCGGAGTCGCCGGCCGAATCACCGGCGAAGTCCTTCCAGAAGCGCAGGTTCTCCTCCACCGTCAGTTCGCGCTTCATCGCGTTGCGGTGGCCGAGATAGTGGCAGGCGGATGCGACCGTCTCGAACGCGTGGTCACCCTCGCCGACAAGCCTGACCTTGCCGGTTTCCCGCGGTAGCAGGCCGGCCACGACGCGCAGCAATGTTGATTTGCCCGACCCGTTCGGACCTTTCACCACCAGCGCCTCGCCGGCGCCGATGTCGAAGGAGATGTCCCGGAAGATCAGGTCTTCGCCCCGTCTTGCACTCAGGCGCTCGGCAACGAGGCGCATCTGTCCACTTTCCCTCTGCGACCTTGGCCGCACTGCAAAAAATTCTTCCGATCCTTACACCGGTCCTCTGGATCGTTCCTTAGAAATTATCTATAAGGCCCGCAACACGCCAGCGGTCGGCGTGAATATCATCCTTGCGCCGAACCCGGAATGATTTCCGCGTACGGACAGCGGAAATGACCGCACCCGCATCCCATTTCGCGCTTCTCAAGCGCACGGGCGTTCGTACGTCAGCTTTTGGCGATCAGACGAGACGGGGTATAAATGTCCAAGTCCCTAGACAGCTTCAACTGTCGTTCGACCCTCACGGTCGACGGCGTCGACTATGTTTACTACAGCCTGCCGAAGGCAGAAGCGAACGGCCTTGCCGGCGTCTCGAAGCTTCCCTATTCGATGAAGGTTCTGCTCGAGAACCTGCTGCGCAACGAAGACGGCCGTTCGGTCACGAAGAAGGACATCGAGAGCGTCGCCGCCTGGCTTTCGAACAAGGGCCTGGTCGAGAGCGAGATCGCCTACCGCCCGGCCCGCGTGCTGATGCAGGACTTCACCGGCGTTCCCGCCGTCGTCGACCTCGCCGCCATGCGTGACGGCATCAAGGCGCTCGGCGGCGATCCGGAGAAGATTAACCCGCTCGTGCCCGTCGACCTCGTCATTGACCACTCCGTCATCGTCGACGAATTCGGCACCGCAACCGCCTTCGCCCGCAACGTCGAGCTCGAATACGAGCGCAACGGCGAGCGCTACCGCTTCCTCAAGTGGGGCCAGCAGGCGTTCAAGAATTTCCGCGTCGTTCCCCCCGGCACCGGCATCTGCCACCAGGTCAACCTCGAATATCTCGGCCAGACCGTCTGGACCAAGGAAGAGGACGGCGAGACGATCGCCTATCCCGACACCTGCGTCGGCACCGACAGCCACACCACGATGATCAACGGCCTCGGCGTTCTCGGCTGGGGTGTGGGCGGCATCGAGGCGGAAGCGGCCATGCTCGGCCAGCCGGTCTCCATGCTCCTGCCCGAAGTGATCGGCTTCAAGCTGACCGGCAAGTTGAAGGAAGGCGTCACCGCCACCGACCTCGTACTGACAGTCGTGCAGATGCTGCGCAAGAAGGGCGTCGTCTCCAAGTTCGTCGAATTCTTCGGCCCCGGCCTCGACAACATGACGCTGGCCGACCGCGCCACCATCGGCAACATGGGCCCGGAATACGGCGCCACCTGCGGCTTCTTCCCGGTCGACGCCGAAACGATCAACTACCTCACCATGTCCGGCCGCGAAGAGCAGCGGATCGCCCTCGTCGAAGCCTATTCGAAAGCACAAGGCATGTGGCGTGACGGCGACGGCTCCGACCTCGTCTTCACCGACACGCTGGAACTGGACCTCGGCGACGTCGTGCCCTCGATGGCCGGCCCGAAGCGCCCCGAAGGCCGCCTGCCGCTCGAGACGATCGCGCCGAACTTCGCCACCGCGCTCGAAGACGACTACAAGAAGCCGGGCCAGCTTTCGAACCGCTATGCCGTCGAAGGCACGGACTACGACATCGGCCATGGCGACGTGGCGATCGCCGCCATCACGTCCTGCACCAACACCTCCAACCCGAGCGTGCTGATCGCCGCCGGCCTGCTGGCCCGCAACGCCGTCGCGAAGGGCCTGAAGACCAAGCCCTGGGTGAAGACCTCGCTCGCGCCGGGATCGCAGGTGGTCGGCGAATACCTCGCCAAGTCCGGCCTGCAGAAGGACCTCGACGCGCTCGGCTTCAACCTCGTCGGCTTCGGCTGCACCACCTGCATCGGCAACTCCGGTCCGCTGCCGGCGCCGATCTCCAAGACGATCAACGACAAGGGCCTGATCGCCGCCGGCGTGCTCTCGGGCAACCGTAACTTCGAAGGCCGCATCTCGCCGGACGTCCAGGCCAACTACCTGGCCTCGCCGCCGCTGGTCGTCGCCTATGCGCTGGCCGGCACGGTCCAGAAGGACCTGACCAAGGAGCCGATCGGCGAGGACAAGGACGGCAAGCCGGTCTACCTGAAGGACATCTGGCCCTCGTCGAAGGAGATCCAGGACTTCATCATGAAGTACGTCACCCGCGAACTCTACGCCACCAAGTATGCCGACGTCTTCAAGGGCGACGAAAACTGGCAGGCCGTGCAGGTTCCGGCAGGGCAGACCTATGCCTGGGACGACAAGTCGACCTACGTGCAGAACCCGCCCTACTTCGTCGGCATGGGCAAGAAGGGCGCGGGCATCAAGAACATCAAGGGCGCCCGCGTGCTCGGCCTGTTCGGCGACAAGATCACCACCGACCACATCTCGCCGGCAGGCTCGATCAAGGCCGCTTCGCCGGCCGGTGCCTACCTGATCGAGAATGGCGTCGGCGTCGCCGACTTCAACCAGTACGGCACGCGCCGCGGCAACCATGAGGTGATGATGCGCGGCACCTTTGCCAACATCCGCATCCGCAACCACATGCTCGGTCCGAACGGCAAGGAAGGTGGCTACACCATCCACTATCCGTCCAAGGAAGAGATGTCGATCTACGACGCCGCCATGAAGTACAAGGAAGAAGGCGTCCCGCTCGTCATCTTCGCCGGCGTCGAATACGGCAACGGTTCCTCGCGCGACTGGGCGGCCAAGGGCACGAACCTTCTCGGCGTCAAGGCAGTGATCGCCCAGTCCTTCGAGCGCATCCACCGCTCCAACCTCGTCGGCATGGGCGTCGTTCCCTTCGTCTTCGAGGAAGGCACGACCTGGGCAAGTCTGGACCTGAAGGGCGACGAAATCGTCGAAATCGACGGCCTCGAGGGCGAAATCAAGCCGCGCGAGCGCAAGATCGCCAGGATCACCTATGGCGACGGCTCGGTGAAGGAGGTTCCGCTCCTCTGCCGCATCGATACGCTCGACGAGGTCACCTACATGAACAACGGCGGCATCCTGCAGACGGTTCTGCGCGACCTCGCCGCCTGATCCCGACCGGAATTCCAGTCGATACGATGCCGGGGCGATTGCCCCGGCATTTGTTTTTGGGGCATAGTTCCCGCAAGGGAAGTCTCACTCCATCGTGACTTCCTGTTGACTGTGCAAGCGGGTATGACGGTCGCCGACGATGGCACCTCGCCTGCATTTTCTCCGGAATTCCGTATGTCCAGACCGCTTATCATTGGTTGCATTGCGAGCCTGCTGGCCATCCTTCCGGCAGTCGGCGGCGCGCGTGCGCAGGAAGCGGCCACGCAGCAACCGATCGGCGTTGTCGAACTGTTCACCAGCCAGGGATGCTCGTCCTGCCCGAAGGCCGACAAGGCGCTGGAGACCCTGATCCGCGAAGGCAGGGTGGTGGCACTCGCCTATCATGTCGACTACTGGAACTACCTCGGCTGGACGGATACGCTGTCGACCAAGGAGAACACCGAACGCCAGTATGACTATGCCCGCATGTTCGGACGCGGCAGCGTCTACACCCCGCAGGCCGTCATCAACGGCCGGGCACATGTCAACGGTGGGGAACTGGGGCAGATCCGCAGCCAGATCGAAACGCTCAACGCACAGGGCCGCGGTCTCTCGGTCGAGGTTTCCGCGGAGATCGTCCAGGACGAGATCCGCATTCGCATCGGCAACGGCCACGGCAAGGCGAACGTCTTCGCCGCCTATTTCGACGATCAGCAGGACGTGGACATCATGGAAGGCGAGAACCGCGGTCGGAGGGTCACCTACTGGCATGCGGTGCGCGACATGGAGACGATCGGCATGTGGGAGGGACAGGAGACCACCCTCGTCCTGCCGGCCAGCATCCTGAGCCAGAAGGGCACGGGCGGTTGCGCCATCCTCGTGCAGCGCATGAAGACGGGCGACACGCCCGGCGCCATTATCGGCGCGACGGTCATCAGGCCGACGCTGCCGCAGACGGCACGCCGGCAGTAGAACCTGCCTTCCGGCAGTTCGATGATGTGAGAAGAAAAAGGGGGGGGTCCGGACCGGGATCTTCGAGGGGCTGGGGCTTGAGGGTTCGAAGACACGCCGGGCCGGACCTTGACGAAGCTTCCGGCAACGGAATACAGGATGAGCTTCGACGCGTGCCCCTGTGGCCGACCGATTTCCCGCACATGCAAAGCGGTTCGGCTGCAGGGCAGCGTCGTGACTTTCCTAGAAAATTTGGGCGCGGATTTGTCTGAAATGGGGCAAGCGCGCATTTTGCCGTGCCGTACTGGTTAACGGACGTCCCGGATCGGGACAACTCCCCCGCATTTTCAGGCGTTTGGGCGACATATGCGCGTGCAAATCGATGAGCGTTTCTGTGGAAATCCGGCCACAAGACCGCATTTCCGGGCCTCCGGCTGTCTCGAATTCGGCCCGCAACCGCGCAAATGAGACCTGTCGGTGCCGGCGAAATTTCTGCCTGTTTTTCGTGCCGATGCAGGCTCGCTGGGCAATATCGGCACCGCGCGCCGGCCTCCGGCGCTTGCAATTCCCTTCAGGTGAGGCACACTGTCATCCAACCGTCATTGTCGAAGTGCGGAGAACTGATGACTGATCAACCGGATTTGTCGCCGGGAGAAGCCGTGTCCCAAGGGTCGAGCGTCGTCGTCGACCTGGGGGAATACCGCAACCGCAAAGACCCGCTTCCGGTCACCTTCCATCGCAAGGAACTCGACTCCATCCTCCGGATCTACGGCCGCATGGTCGGAGAGGGAGAGTGGCGCGATTATGCGATCGACCATACCCATGAGAAGGCGGTGTTCTCGATTTTCAAGCGCTCCGGCGAGATGCCGCTGTTCCGGGTCGAGAAGAACCCGAAGCTGGCGTCGAAGCAGGGCGCCTACAGCGTCGTCAACACCCACGGCGTGATCCTCAAGCGGGGACGCGACCTGCAGCAGGTGCTGAAGGTCTTCGACAAGGCCCTGAAGCTGGTCGAGAAATAGACGGGCGCGTCAGGCGTCCCTGTTTCCCGGGAAAGTGTCAGACGCCGGATCGCTCGAGGCGCCCTCGCCGAGCGCGCGCTGCATGATCACCGTATCGAGCCACCGGCCGTGTTTGAAACCGGTCGCCTTCATCAGCCCGCCATGCTCGAAACCGACCGCGCGGTGCACCGCGACCGAGGCGGGGTGTGCGCCGCCGATCACGGCGATCATCTGCCTGAAACCGAGCGTCGTGCAACGTTCCACGAGTTCCACCAGCAGCGCCTTGCCGACGCCGCGCCCGCGCGCGTCCGGCGCAAGATAGATCGAGTCCTCCACCAGCCACCGGTAGGCCGGCCGCGTGCGGAAGGCGGAGGCATAGGCATAGCCGAGAATTGCCCCGTCCGCGTCCGTGGCGGCGATATAGGGATAGCGCGCCGCCGTGATGGCGGAAAAGCGGGCGCGCATCTCGTCCAGCGTGGGCGGCTCGATCTCGTAGGAGGCGACGCCGTTGAGGACGGATTCGCGATAGATGCCGGCGATCTCGGTAAGGTCGCCTTCTGCGGCGCTGCGAATGGTGAACGTCATCGATGGCAACCACTGGCTTGATGAAGATGGCCGGACCGCCGCAGCAGTCGCCCGGCGCGCACGGCATTCAACGCTTGGACAACCCCGAGAACCGGATCGTCACCGCATGACCGCGCACGTCCGGGCCTGCAAGCGATCTCCCCACCCGGAAGCTGCCGGGCGCCCTTCGGGACGCCCGGCGAGTTCCGCGATCAGCCGAATACGATCAGCAGGTCCTTGGCATCGATCTGGTCGCCGGCGCGCACGAGGACCTCGGCAATGGTGCCGTCCTTCTCGGCATGCAGGGCCGTCTCCATCTTCATGGCCTCGATCGAAAGCAGCACGTCGCCGGCCTTGATGGACTGGCCGGCCGCGACGGCCACCGTCGAGACGACGCCCGGCATCGGCGCGCCGAGCTGGCCAGTGTTGCCGGCTTCGGCCTTGCGGCGGATGGCGCCGGAAGCCCCGCGGTTGCGATCGGGGACCTTGATCGGGCGCGGCTGGCCGTTCAGCTCGAAGAACACCTTGACCATGCCCTTCTCGTCGACATCGCCCTGTGTCTGGTTGAGGACGACGAGCGTCTTGCCCTTCTCGATTTCGGCGAAGAGCTCCTCGCCCGAGGCGATCCCGTAGAAATAGGCATGCGTCGGCAGCACGCTGACCGGCCCGTAGGTCTCGGCCGCCTGCGCGTAGTCGGTGAACACCTTCGGATACATCAGGTAGGAGGCGAACTCGTAGTCGCTGACCTTCCGCTCCAGCTTGGTCTCGATCGCCTTGCGCTCGGCGTCGAGATCGGCATCCGGCAAGAGCGAGCCCGGCCGGTCCGTATAGGCCGCCTCGCCTTTCAACACCTTCTCCTGCAGCGCCTTCGGCCATCCGCCCGGCGGCTGGCCAAGATCGCCCTTGAGCATCGAGACGACCGATTCGGGGAAGGAGACGTCCTTGACGGGATCCTCGACATCGGCCACCGTCAGGTCCTGGCTGACCATCATCAGCGCCATGTCGCCGACGACCTTGGAGGACGGCGTCACCTTGACGATATCGCCGAACATGCGGTTGGCGTCGGCATAGGCCTGCGCCACCTCGTGCCAGCGCGTCTCCAGCCCCAGCGAACGCGCCTGCTCCTTCAGGTTGGTGAACTGGCCGCCCGGCATCTCGTGCAGATAGACCTCCGAGGCGGGCCCCTTGAGATCGCTTTCGAACGCCGCATACTGGTGACGAACCGCCTCCCAGTAGAACGAGATGCGGCGGATCCATTCCGGGTCGAGCCCCGGATCGCGCTCCGAACCGCGCAGCGCCTCGACGATCGAGCCGAGGCAGGGCTGCGAGGTGTTGCCCGAAAGCGCGTCCATCGCCGCATCCACCACGTCGACGCCGGTCTCGACGGCGGCGAGCACCGTCGCAGCCGCGATCCCCGAGGTGTCGTGCGTATGGAAGTGGATCGGCAGGTCGGTCGCCTCCCGCAGCGCCTTGAACAGCACGCGCGCGGCCGCCGGCTTCAGCAGGCCCGCCATGTCCTTCAGCGCGATGATGTGGGCACCGGCCCTCTCCAGTTCGGCGGCAAGGGCAGTGTAGTATTTCAGGTCGTATTTCGGCCGGGCCGAGGTCAGGATGTCACCGGTGTAGCAGATCGCCGCCTCGCAGATCCTGTTCTCCTCCACCACCGCGTCCATCGAGACGCGCATGTTCTCCACCCAGTTCAGGCAGTCGAACACGCGGAACACGTCGATGCCGCCCTTCGCCGCCTGGCGGACGAAATACTTCACCACGTTGTCCGGATAGTTCTTGTAGCCGACGCCGTTCGCCCCGCGCAGGAGCATCTGCAGCAGCAGGTTCGGCGCGCCCTCGCGAACCATGGCGAGGCGCTCCCACGGATCCTCGGTGAGGAAGCGCATGGAGACGTCGAAGGTCGCCCCGCCCCAGCACTCGAGCGAGAACAGCTGCGGCAGCGTGCGCGCATAGGTCTCGGCGATGCGGGCGATGTCGTAGGTGCGCATCCGGGTGGCCAGCAGCGACTGGTGCCCGTCGCGCATGGTCGTGTCGGTGAGAAGCACCTGCTTCTGCGCGCGAACCCATTCGGCGAACTTCTGCGGGCCGAGTTCGTCGAGCTTCTGCTTGGAGCCGGCTGCGATATTGCCTTCCGAATAGGGCACGACCGGTGCGGCGATGTCGTCGGACGGCATCGGCCGGCCCTTCGCCTCGGGATGTCCGTTGACGCTGACGTCGGCCAGGTAGGTCAGAAGCTTGGTCGCGCGGTCCTGGCGCTTCACCTGCGCGAACAGCTCCGGCGTCGAATCGATGAAGCGCGTCGTGTAGCTGTTGTCGCGGAACTTCGGGTGGCCGATGATCGCTTCCAGGAAGGTCAGGTTCGTGGCGACGCCGCGGATACGGAACTCGCGCAGCGCCCGGTCCATGCGCTGGATCGCTTCCTCCGGCGTCGGCGCCCAGGCGGTCACCTTTTCCAGGAGCGGGTCGTAGTAGCGCGTGATCACCGCGCCCGAATAGGCCGTACCGCCATCGAGGCGGATGCCAAAGCCGGTGGCGCCGCGATAGGCGGTGATGCGCCCGTAGTCTGGAATGAAATTCTGCTCCGGATCCTCGGTGGTGATGCGGCACTGCAGCGCGTTGCCGTTGAGGCGGATGTCCGCCTGCGCGGGCACGCCGGATTCCGGCGTGCCGATGGCAAAGCCGTCGAGGATGTGGATCTGCGCCTTGACGATGTCGATGCCGGTCACCTCCTCGGTGACGGTGTGCTCGACCTGGATGCGTGGATTGACTTCGATGAAGTAGAAATTGCCGGTATCGGCGTCCATCAGGTACTCGACCGTGCCGGCGCCGACATAGTTGGTGGCCCGGGCGATCTTCAGCGAATAGTCCGCAAGCTCCTGCCGCTGCGCCTCGCTCAGGTAAGGTGCCGGCGCGCGTTCGACGACCTTCTGGTTGCGCCGCTGGATCGAGCAGTCGCGCTCGAAGAGATGCACGGCATTGCCATGCGTATCGCCGAGGACCTGGCTTTCGACGTGGCGGGCCCGCTCGACCAGCTTTTCGAGATAGACCTCGTCCTTGCCGAAGGCCGCCTTCGCCTCGCGCTTGGCCTCCGTAACCTCGCGGGCGAGGTCCCTGGGGTCGCGGATCGCCCGCATGCCGCGGCCGCCGCCGCCCCATGAGGCCTTGAGCATCACCGGATAGCCAATCTCCTCTGCCATGCGGGCGACTTCCGCCATGTCGTCCGGCAGCGGATCGGTCGCGGGCACGACCGGCACGCCGATCGAGATCGCCAGATTGCGCGCGGCCACCTTGTTGCCGAGCTGGCGCATCGTCTCCGGCCTCGGGCCGATGAAAGTGATGCCGGCTGCCGCACAGGCCTCGGCGAATTCGGGGCTTTCCGACAGAAGGCCGTAGCCCGGATGGATGGCGTCCGCCCCGGAAAGCTTGGCGACGCGAATCACCTCCTCGATCGAGAGATAGCTCTCGATCGGCCCGAGATCGCGGGCAAGATGCGGTCCGCGTCCGACCTGGTAGCTCTCGTCCGCCTTGAAGCGGTGCAGCGCAAGTTTGTCCTCTTCGGCCCAGATCGCGACTGTTTTCAGCCCGAGCTCATTGGCCGCGCGGAACACGCGGATGGCGATCTCGGAACGGTTGGCGACAAGGATCTTGGATATGGGCAAGTCGGACTCCTCATTGACTTGGGCGCGGGAATGCTGCACCCGCGAAAAGAAACATTAGCGAGTCCCAAACGGAAGTTCAATTTCCGCCTTATGCCGACGCAGACGATTTGCACCGTCAGGAAATCAGCCCCAGCCGGAACGACAGGGCGACCACGTGGTGCCGGTTCTTGGCCTTCAGTTTCTCCTGGATGCCGTTCATGTACCAGTCGACGGTGTGGTTGGAGATCTTCAGCACGCGGGCGATCTCGTGGGAGGTCATGCCGTCGGCGAGATAGTTCAGCGCCTCCATTTCGCGGCGCGTCAGGTGTAGGTTGATCTCCGCCGACAGCGCCGCCGACTTCTGCGGATCGGCATGCTGCAGCAGCTTCCAGAAGAGCTTCTTGGTGACGTTCTCGAACAGCCCGATCTCGGCCGGATGCAGGTCCACCGGCTTGCCGCCGACGGTGATGTTTCCAAGCAGGCCGCGGCGTCCGTGGACCGGGAACGTGTAGCCGTCCTCCAGGCCGTTGTTACGCGCATCGACCATCATCCGCTCCATCCGCTTGCGATGGGGATTGGCATGCAGCGCCGTCAGGGAATCGCGCCAGCGGAAGGCGGCATGGGCATGGTTGAGATATTGGACCGTCGGATCGATGACGATGTATTTCTTCCGGGCGTAGATATCCGGCCATCCCTCAGGCCAGCGCCCCGCCAGCACCAGGGCCATCACATCCTCGTGAGGCTTCGGCTGGCGCGTGACGACGTAGTAGTCGAAGCCGTATCGGTCGAGCAGCCGCTCGAACTCCGGCAGGAGTTCGCCGGGTGCCGTTAGTTCATCGAGCAGGCCCGTAAACTGGGCCAGAAGATTGATGTTCATAATAAAATCGACCGGACACGCGGCCCCTCCAATACATTTTGTCACTCGAGCGCCCTGCTCGCAAAACGGGCACGACGCGGGAAAAACACCCGCCGCCGATCCGTTTATCAAGTTGCGCCGATTTGGCAACGTACCGTTCAGCGTCCATTCATCGACAAGCAAATAGCATTCAGCCATCGCTGAAGATGCGGCCGACAGACAGAGCCTCCCGGGGAGGACCGGCCGCAGACCGTGTGCATGCATCCGTCCCGAGGGGCTGTCGCAGTGCACAATACAGGACCGCGAAAGGGTTTCGAAGTGTCGTTGTTTCAGGTTTACACGCGGGCGCTAAGCTATCTATCGGTATACCGGTTCCGCGTGTCGTCAATCGTCGTCGCAAACGTCGTGCTGGCGGTCATCACCATCGCCGAGCCGGTGCTTTTCGGCAAGATCATCGACGCCATCTCGTCGAAGGGTGCCGTCACGCCCATGCTTTTGATGTGGGCCGGCTTCGGCGTGTTCAACACGATCGCCTTCGTCCTGGTGGCCCGCGAGGCCGACCGGCTGGCCCATGGCCGCCGCGCCAGCCTGATCACGGAAGCCTTCGGACGGATCATCTCCATGCCGCTCTCCTGGCACAGCCAGCGCGGCACCTCCAACGCGCTGCACACGCTGCTGCGCGCCTGCGAGACCATGTTCGGCCTCTGGCTCGAATTCATGCGCACCCATCTGGCGACCGCGATCGCGCTTGTCCTGCTGGTGCCGACCGCCTTCGTCATGGACTACCGGCTGTCGCTGGTGCTCGTCGTTCTCGGTGTCGCCTATGTCATCATCGGCAAGGTGGTGATGAACAAGACCCGCGACGGCCAGGCCTCGGTCGAGGGCCACTATCACACCGTCTTCTCGCACGTGTCGGACTCCATCAGCAACGTCTCGGTGGTGCACAGCTACAACCGCATCGAGGCCGAGACGAAGCAGCTGAAGCAGTTCGCCCAGCAGCTCATCAACGCCCAGTATCCGGTGCTCGACTGGTGGGCGCTCGCAAGCGCGCTGAACCGCATCGCCTCGACGATCTCGATGATGACGATCCTCGTGATCGGCACGGTCCTCGTCCAGCGCGGCGAGCTGCGCGTCGGCGACGTCATCGCCTTTATCGGCTTCGCAGGCCTTCTCATCGGTCGCCTGGACCAGATGAAGCAGTTTGCCGAGCAGATCTTCGAGGCGCGCGCCAAGCTCGAGGACTTCTTCGTCCTGGAGGATTCCGTCAAGGACCGCGAGGAGCCGGCCGATGCCGGCGAGCTGAGCGATGTCCGCGGCAAGGTCGAGTTTCGCGACGTCAACTTCGACTTCGCCAATGCGACGCAGGGTGTCCGCGACATCTCGTTCACCGCCGAGGCCGGCCAGACGGTCGCGATCGTCGGCCCCACGGGCGCCGGCAAGACCACGCTCGTCAACCTGCTGCAGCGCGTCTACGACCCCAAGAGCGGCCAGATCCTCATCGACGGCGTCGACATCTCCACGGTAACCCGCAAGTCGTTGCGCCGCTCGATCGCCACCGTCTTCCAGGACGCAGGCCTGCTCAACCGCTCGATCTCCGACAATATCCGCCTCGGCCGCGAGGGCGCCACGGATGTCGAGATCATGGATGCGGCCGAGGCCGCGGCGGCCGACGACTTCATCCAGTCGCGCCAGGAAGGCTACGACACCCGTGTCGGCGAGCGCGGCAATCGCCTCTCCGGCGGCGAGCGCCAGCGCATCGCGATCGCCCGTGCCATCCTCAAGGATGCCCCGATCCTCGTGCTCGACGAGGCGACGAGCGCCCTCGACGTCGAGACCGAGGCCCGCGTTAAGGCGGCGATCGACAACCTGCGCAAGAACCGCACCACCTTCATCATCGCCCACCGCCTGTCGACGGTGCGCGAGGCGGACAAGGTGCTGTTCCTCGACCATGGCCGTATCGCCGAGATGGGCACCTTCCACGAGCTCAGCCAGAGCAACGGCCGTTTCGCAGCGCTGCTGCGGGCAAGCGGCATCCTCACCGACGAGGACGTCCGCAAGAGCCATACCGCCGCCTGAGGCGCCTAGCCGTCCAACGATCAAGCGCCGCATTCGGTTTCGAGTGCGGCGTTTCGCTTTGCAAGCGCCGGCAATCGGCCCGGGCATCTCTCACGCATTCGGAAGAAGGGCGAACCCGCTGCCGGGTTTTGGCCGCGTCAGGCCGGTTGCTTGCCGGCCTTGGCGGCGATCGGCCTCGACAGTCCCGCCAGCCAGTCCAGGTAGCGCGCATAGGCGAACAGGAGCCCGATCCCAACCGTCACGTAGACCGTGCCGACAAGAACACTCTTGCCCGAGATGAACACCAGCACCTGGCCGACCATCGCCAGGATCGTCCCGAAGATGAAGATCGCCAGGCCATGGCGGCCGACCGCCGTCAGCGAATGGGCCTCAGGCAGGGCCAGCCAGCCGGACAGTGCGGGGACCATCGCCACGAGATAGGCGAGCGCGAGCACGTGCAGGAGCCGCGGCGCCGACAGGAAGGTCTTGTCGAAACCGGTGATCACCGCCGGCAGGCCGAACGACGTATCGATCCACCAGAGCGACAGCACGACCCAGACGAAGGAGACCGCGAGATAGGCGCAGCACAGGGCGATCACCGCCCTGTTCGCCTCGGGCAACGCGCCCTGCCGGGCGCGGCTGCTGGCGGCAAGGCCGATCGCGAACAGGAACTGCCAGGAGAAGGGATTGAGGAACCAGTAGCCGTCGTCCAGGAGATTGGACGGCGCGATGTTCCAGAGGCCTGCGGCAAGCCACAGCAACCCGGACAGCGCCAGCATCAGGGCAGGATTGCGCGCATGCAGCCACAGCATGCCGGGCAGCATCAGCAGGATGACCGCATACATCGACAGGATGTTGTTGTAGCCAAACTGGTGGCCCAGCAGCACCATGCCGAGCAGCCCCTCCTCGGTCCGGTCGACCACCGCGCGCAGGTTGATCTCGGACAGGAGGTCGGGCCGCGAGAACCAGAGCGCCCCGCCGGCAAAGATTGCAAACGTGACCAGGCTCGTCATCACGTGGGCGACATAGAGGCTGAAGGAACGCCGCAGGACCCGCACGCTGACGGCGAGGCGCTTGCCCGGAACGAACGTCGCCCCGAAGGCCAGACCTGCCGAAATGCCCGAGATCAGCACGAAGGCCTCGGCCGAATCGGAAAAGCCGAAGTTCTTGTGCGTCAGGTGTTCGAGCAGGTTGCCCGGAACGTGGTTGATGAAGATCGCGATCAGCGCCAGCGCGCGCAGCACGTCGATCCGCGTGTCACGCGCCGGCCTTGCCACCGGCATCTCCGCCACGCTCATGGTTTTGTCATTCCGCACCAATGCCTGCCTTCCCGAACAGTCGACGTGAAAAGGGGCACGGCGGCCCCCGCGTCACCCGCTGGAACCGACATGCCCCAATGTCTGAAATCCGAGCCTAGAGCGAATACTCTTCTTGTGGGCTCTTTATGACAGTTTCATTTATCTTCACGTCGATTTTGCCGTCGGCTTTGCGTTCCGCACGAATTTCGTGCTTGACGCCGTCAAGCGTGACCGTCGCGGAAAAACCGGACCAGTGCGAGGGGATCACCGGTTCGACCACGAGACGGCCGTTCTCCTTGCGGATGCCGAGCACGCCCTCGACGGCAGCCCGATAAAGCCAGCCGGCCGATCCCGTATACCAGGTCCAGCCGCCCCTGCCCTTGCGCTCGCCCTCGCCATAGACGTCGGCCGCGACCACGTAGGGCTCGACGCGGTAAGTCTCGATCGCCTCCGGAGATTGCCCGTGCTTGATCGGGTTCAGCATGTTCAGGCAGTTCCAGGCGTCGTCCGCCCGGCCCTGCACCGCCAGCGCCATCACCACCCAGGCAGCGGCATGCGTGTACTGGCCGCCGTTCTCGCGCACGCCCGGCGGATAGGCCTTGATGTAGCCCGGATCCTGCTGGCTGTCTGCGAAGGGCGGCGTGAACAGCTTGATGATCCCCGTCTCGCTGTCGGCGAGCTCGGCCAGCACCGCGTCCATGGCGAGCCGTGCCCGCTCCTCGTCGCCTTCGCCGGAAAGAACGCTCCACGACTGCGCGATCGAATCGATGCGGCACTCGGCGTTGCCCTGTGAACCGAGCGGACTGCCGTCGTCGAAATAGCCGCGCCGATAGTGGGCGCCGTCCCAGCCGGCCGATTCCAGCGCCGCCTTGAGCGTCTCCAGATGCTCGAGCCAGACGCGGGCGCGATGGTTGTCGCCGCGCTCGCGTGCAATCGGCGCGAAAGCACGCAGCGTGCCGGCCAGGAACCAGCCGAGCCAGACGCTCGTGCCCTTGCCGGCCTCGCCGACGCGGTTCATGCCGTCGTTCCAGTCGCCGGCGAGGATCAGCGGCAGGCCGTTTTCGCCCGTCCGCCGGATGGCGAGGTCGAGCGCGCGGGCGCAATGCTCGTAGAGCTCCGCCTCTTCCGCCGAACGGCCGGGCTTGAAGAACGAATCGTGCTGCCCCTCCGCAAGCGGCGGCCCTTCGATGAAGGTCAGCTTCTCGCTGAGGATCGCATGGTCGCCGGTCGACCCGCAGTACTGGGTGACCGCATAGGCCAGCCAGACGACGTCGTCCGAAATCATCGTCCGTACGCCCGCTCCCGTTTCCTGCAGCCACCAGTGCTGGACGTCGCCCTCCTGGAACTGCCGCGATGCCGCGTTCAGGATCTGCTTGCGGGCAAGTTCCGGCCGATGCGTCAGGAAAGCCAGCGTGTCCTGCAACTGGTCGCGGAAGCCGAAGGCCCCGCTCGCCTGGTAGAAGGCGGCCCGGGCCAGCACCCGGCAGCCGAGACTCTGGTAGGGAAGCCACGTATTGACCATCAGGTTCAGCGCCGGATCGGGCGTCTCGACCTGCAGTGTGCCGGTGAACTCGCCCCAGAAACCGCGCATCTTCGCAAGAGCCGCATCGATCGATGCCGAGACGGCCTCGCCGGCCAGCGCGCTCGCTGCCTCGGCGTTGTCGCAGTCGCCGAGCACGAACAGGATCTCCTTTTCCTCGCCGGGCTGCAGCTTGAAGTCCGTCGCGAGCGCCGCGCACGGCGCCCCGTTGCTTTCCATCGTGGCAGACAGGCCGGCACCGGACGAAAGCACCGCCGGCATGACGATGTCTCCCTGTCGGCCGATGAACTCGCGCCGGCTCGCCGTGACGCCGGCGAGCTTGCCGTTCGTGGCGAAGAAGGCGACACGGCCCGTATAGTCGAGGCTGTAGGGGTTCGTCGCAAGGATCGCCCCGCTCGCCTCGTCCTGGCTGCACAGGACGAACGGTGCCGTCTTGGCCGGATTGTTGCCGAGCACCCATTCGACATAGCCATAGGCCGACAGGTTGCGCGCCGACTTGCCGGTGTTGCGCACGATCAGGCGCGAATACTTCACCGGACGCTCGGAATCGACCGTCTGCACGAGATCCAGCTCCAGCCCGCCCGATGCGGACCGGAAGGCGGAATAGCCGAGGCCATGCCAGGCCTCGAACAGGACGGACGGATCACGCGACAGGCCGGCGAAGGGAACGTGCACCGCCCCGCTGTCGCGGTCCTTGACGTAGAAGGCCTCGCCCGGGCGGTTGATGACCGGGTCGTTGGTCCACTGGGTGACCTGGTAGTCGCGCGAATTGCGGCTCCAGGTGAAGGCCCCGCCTTCGGCTGCGACGTGGAAGCCGAAGTGCTCGTTGGCGATCACGTTGATCCACGGATGCGGGGTTCCCTCGCCGCCGCGGACCTTGACGACATATTCGCGCCGCGCCGCGTCGAAGCCGCCATAGCCGTTCCAGAAGGCCAGGTCGCCGCCGTCGATCGCCGCGGGTTGCCCCTTGGGCCCTGCAGCGGGGGCGGGCGCGGCATGCCGCGCCTCTTCCGCTGCGGCAACGGCCGGTGTGGCGAAGATAGAGATGGCACGCTCGATCTGGTCGGACAGCGATCCGTTGCGCGCGTGGAAGACGGCACGTGCGGTCGCCAGCAGCGCCTGCCAGGTGGACACGTCCATCAGGTCGCGGCGGACCGAGAAAATGTGCTGCCGGATGCCGTCCGACTGGCCGCGCATCCTGAGGTTCTCGCACAGCTGCTCGAGCGTGTGCTGCATGTCCTGTGCGTAGGACGACGCCTTCTCGTTGAGGATCACGAGATCCGCCAGCACGCCGCGATGGCGCAGGTATTCCTGCGCCCGCAGCGCCTCGCGGGCGATCTCCAGGTCGGCATCGTCGTTGATGCGCAGAACGTAGATCGGGAAATCGCCCGAGATCGCCAGCGGCCACAGCGCCGACTGCGAGGCAAGGCCCGCCTGGACGGTGGCAGCATCCGCGCGCAGGTGCATGTCGGGATAGACGAGATAGCGGCCGAGCGCCTGGAAGCTCGCCGCCTCCTGCGAGGTGACGCCGATATGGCGCAGATGGACCTGCGAACGCGTCCATGCGTGGATGAGTTCGTTGTTGAACGCCTCCGGGTGCCGGTAGCGGTCGATCGCCCGGTCCAGCTCTTCCCGGCTGGGGGCGGCGATCGTCCAGAAGATCACCTTCACCTTCTTGCCGGCCGGCACGCGCACGACGCGGCGCAGCGACACGATCGGATCGAGCGTGAAGCCGTCCGTGCCTGAAAGCTGCGCCCCCGGCTCGAAGGCTGCGGCAGTGGTGAGGCTGCGGCCGCGGCCGATGAAGTTCCGCCGGTCGGTCTCGACCTCCGTCCGGCGCGAGCCGGCGTTGTCGACGATCAGGTGCGCCACGCACATATCCGGATCGCCCGGGCTGCGCTTGTTGCGCAAGATGCGCACGACGTCACCGCGGCGGCCGATCTCGGTCTTGAGGAACATGCGCGCAAACAGCGGATGCGCCGTGTCGGTATCGTCCGTCGTGACCACCGGCTCCATGTAGGAGGTCACTTCGATGAAGCGGTCCTCGGCGCCAGTGTTCAGCAGCGTCAGCCGCCGCCCTTCGGCGTCGTGCTCGGTGGCGACGATGCACTCCAGTTCGCTCGAAAGCGTCCCGACGGTCTTGATGAATTCCGCCTTGTCGTCGCTGAACTGGGTCTTCGCCTCCTCACCCTCGGCGCGCTTGGGCTCGACCGTCGTCGACCACCATTCGTTCGTGGCCGTGTCGCGCAGGAAGACGAAGGTGCCCCAGCGGTCTTCCGCCGGATCGGGCTTGAAGCGGGTCACCGACTGGCCGTTCCAGTGCGCGTAGCCGGAGCCGGTCGCCGTCAGCATCACCGAATAGTGGCCGTTGGAGAGGAAAGCCGCCTCCCGGTCTTCCGACACCGGATCCTTGATGACGCGGACTTCGGGGCGCAGCAGGTCGGCCTGCGTGCTGCCGACCGTTTCCGGCTCGCGCTTGGTGTTGATGATCGGGATCTCGCGCGGCGCCTTCTCCTGCAGCAGCAGCTCGGCCGCCTCGATCACCGGGTCGGCATGGAAGCGCGCCCTGAGCGCGCCGTTGAAGGCGACGTTGGCGACGGCTGCGATCGACATGCCGTGGTGGTGGGCCATGTAGTTGTGCACGACCGCGCAGCGCTTGCCCTCGGGCACGCGCGTCGGCGTGAAGTCGACCGCGTCGTGGAAGCCGTAGATGCCGAGCGCGCCGAGCTTGCGCAGCTCGTTCAGGTTGTCGAGGGCGGCCTTCGGCGCATATTGCGTCGCCAGCAGCGAGGCATAGGGCGCGATCACGGCATTCTGGCCGAGGCCGCGCTTCAGGCCCAGCGTGGGCACGCCGAAGTTGGTGTACTGGTAGTTCATGTCGTGGTCGCGGGCGTTGAACGCCGCTTCCGAGATGCCCCACGGCGTGCCGAGGCGCCGGCCGTGGTTCTGCTGTTCCTTGACGATCAGGTTGTTGGTCTGGTTCAGGATGCCGCCCTGCGGCTCCTGCATGACCAGCGGCGGCATCAGGTACTCGAACATCGAGCCGGACCAGGAGACGAGCGCGCCGCGCGAACCGATCGGCACGACCGGGCGGCCGAGCTTGTGCCAGTGCTCCGTCGGCAGGTCGCCCTTGGCGATCGCAAACAGGCTGGTCAGGCGCGCCTCGGAGGCGAGCAGATCGTAGCAGGCCTCGTCGAGCTCGTTGGTCTCGACCCGGTAGCCGATCGACAGCAGCCGCCGTTCGGGCCGGAACAGGAAGCCGAAATCCATCGAGAACGCGATGTCGCGGGTGCGGTCGCGCAGCACGACGAGCCGCTGGCGCAAGGCCTCGATGCTGCCGAGGTCGAACATGCTGTCGGCGATGTGCCCTTCGCAGCTGGCCACCAGCGCATTCGCCCACTTCACCACTTCCGCGCTCTGCGCGCTCTTGATCTCATGGTCGAGGTTGGCGATCAGCTTGCCGATGTCGCGGGCCAGCACGCCGAGATTGATCACGCGGATCGAGGCGAACTCGTGCTCGCGCTTAACCGCGGCGAGCGCATTATGAAAACCGGCGATCTGCTCCTCGAGAAGCCGGCGCAGCGGGCGCACGGTCTTGCGGTCGTCGGGCAGTTCGGCCAGCACTTCCGACAGGATCGAGGCTGCGTCGCCGATACCGTCGAGGCTGCCGCGCAGATGCGCCGACGGCGCCTCCGCCCATTCCCGGCAGACCGAAGAGACGGCGATCAGGTGACCCGCGAGATTGCCGCTGTCCACCGCCGAGACATAGCGCGGCCCGAGCGTCTCCAGCGTGTTGGTGCGATACCAGTTGTAGAGGTGGCCGCGGAACTTCGGCATGCTGTCGATCGTCGAGACCGTCTCCTCGAGGCGGCGCACCGTCTCCTCGAAGCCGATCCAGCCGAAGTCGCGCGCGGAAACCACCGACAGCAGGTAGACGCCGATGTTCGTCGGCGAGGTACGCTCGGCGAGCATCGGCTGCGGCGTTTCCTGGAAATTGTCGGGCGGCAGGAAATGCTGCTCGGCGGTGACGAATTCCTCGAAGTAGCGCCAGGTGCGCCTTGCGATCTTGCGAAGCTCGGTCACGACGCCCTCGGGCACGACCAGTTGGTCCTCGGTCTCCGCCGACTGGCTGACGTACCAGGCGATCGCCGGCGAAAGGATCCAGATCGCCGCAAAGGGGACGGCGATGAAGGGCAGGCCGGTCTTGGAGAACAGCGCCAGGCCGACGGCAACCAGGGCCAGTGCCGGCGCCTGCCACATGTCGCGGTAGTATGACCAGATGCCGCCGCCGGACGAGCTGTGCACCTGGGCGGCCGTCCGCCATTCGAGCATGTGTTTGCGGCTGAAGAACATGCGGTAGAGCGAGCGGATCGTGGCGTCCGCCATCATCGCCGCCTGGTGGGCGATGAAGACGATGCGCAGCGCCACCTGCGCATTGGCCGCGCGGATGTCGGAGAGGATCGTCTGCAGGTGGGCGCGGGCGACGATGTCGCTACGGCGCGGCACGGCGCCGGTGAACAGCGACAGCGTGGGCGCGACGAACAAGAGGAAGATCAGCACGAGCTGCCAGATCAGCGCCTGGCGCGGCTCCATGTAGTACCAGCCCATGACGGAGGCCACGAGCCAGCAGATCGGGATCAGGCAGCGGCGGAGGTTATCGTACATCTTCCACCGGCCGAGCATGGAAACCCCGCTGGACGGCTTGAAGATATAGGGCAGCAACTGCCAGTCGCCGCGCGCCCAGCGATGCTGGCGCGAGTTCTCGACCTCGTAGCGGATCGGGAAATCCTCGACGAATTCCACGTCGGTGACGAGCGCGCAGCGCGCATAGGAGCCTTCCAGAAGGTCGTGCGAGAGGATGGAGTTTTCCTCGATGCGGCCCTTCAGCGCCGCCTCGAAGGCATCGACGTGATAGAGGCCCTTGCCGGTAAACGTGCCCTCGTCGGTGAGGTCCTGGTAGACGTCGGAGACGGTGAAGACATAGGGGTCGACGCCCCGGTTCGCCGAAAAGATGCGCTGGAACGTCGAGGCCTCGTCGCCCGTCGTCAGCGACGGGGTGACGCGCGGCTGCAGGATGCTGTAGCCGGCGACGACCCGCTGGGTTTGCGGATCGATCAGCGGGCGGTTGATCGGGTGGTGGAGCTTGCCGACGAGATTGGTGGCCGCGTCGCGCATCAGGCGCGTGTCGGAATCAAGCGTCAGGACGTACTGGACGTTTTCCGGGACGGCGTTGGCGCCGGGCAGGAAACTGGTGTCGCCGTCGCCGCGCAGGAGCAGGTTCAGCTCGTGCAGCTTGCCGCGCTTGCGCTCCCAGCCCATCCACACGCCTTCCTGCGGATTGAACTGGCGCCGGCGGTGCAGCAGGTAGAAGCGCGTGCGGCCGTCATAGGCATAGCGTGCCGAAAGCAGCGCGATCTCGCGCTTGGCGTATTCGAGGACCTCGAGATCCTCCGGCGTCTCCTCGGCCTTGCTGTCGACCCAGTCGCTGACGAGCGAGAAATAGATCTCGCCACGCGGATTGGCGAGGTAGTGAACCTCGAGGTTACGCACCAGTTCGTCGACATGGTCGCGCTTGGAGATCAGGCAGGGGACCGCGACGAGCGTGCGTGCCTCCTCCGGAATCCCCTCGCGCAGCTCGTAGCCCACCAGCCGCGTCGGCTTCACGCAGAGGGTGACGAGCGTGTTGTAGAGCCCGACGGCGCCCTCCGAGGCGGGCACGGCGAACAGGACCAGCATGATCAGCCAGGCGCCGTTCGGAATGTCCATCTGGTCGAGGAAGTAGTAGACCCCGACCATGGCCAGCAGCGTCAGCAGGATCACAGGCCCGGCGATGGCGAACCAGTCGAGCGAGCGGCTGAAGCGCACGATGCGCTGCAGGATGGAGGGGCGGTAGCCGATCCGCTTTTCCAGGATGTCGCGCTTCTTGCCGACCAGGTAGCTGCCGACATTGGCCTCATGCGCACCGGCGACGTTACCCGCCGCCATGTCCTCGGCGGTCATGGCGAGCGCCAGCTGCGTCACCTCCAGCTCCGTCTTGCCGGAGCGGCGGGCCATCTTCTCGATCGTATCGCGGTAAGCGTTGCGCGAGCCGAAATCGAGCTCGGTATAGTCCGAGCCCTCGCGCAGCGCCGCATCGAGGCGGCTGACGCTTTCGACCCAGACCGGCCATTCCGTATCGTCGATCGTGCGCAGCCCCTTGATCAGGTTGCTCATCGTGACATTGCCGGAGGAAAGCCGGTTCTGCTCGGCGACGAGGACCTCTTCCAGGTCGGTCCCGCGCGCCTCGATCTGTTTTTCCAGCCACTGGATCGCCGCGCCCGATGCCTGCAGCCCGTCACGCAGACGATAGAGCAGCTGGGCGACGAAGGTGTTGTCGGCGACGAGATGCTCGATCTCGCGCAGGATCACGATGCTCTTTTCCGGGTCGTTCTGGCGGATCAGCTCGTCGGCCACCTCATTCGCCTTGCGGCGCATCCCGCGCGAACGCTCGACACGGCTGGAAATGCGCCGCAGGTTTTCGATCAGGATAAAGCGGACAATCGACGGCAGCGCCCAGAGTTCGCCGATCTTGAAGGCCTCGGCCTTCTGGAACCCTTCCACGATCGCCGTCAGGCTCTCGCGCGAGACGCTGCTCTGGGTATGGGCGACGTAGAGCCAGCCGAGCGCGAGCGTCCGCGGGATCTCGACCTCGCCGACCTTCATCGTCGGCAGCTGACGGTAGAAACGGCGCGGGAAGTCGCGGCGCACTTCCTGGATCGCCTCCTCGACGACGTAGTAGTTGTCGAGCAGCCATTCCGCCGCCGGCGTGATCGTCGCGCCGGCTTCGACGTCGCGGGCCGTTGTCTGGTAGACCCGGAGGATTTCCTTCTCGTTTTCCCGGTGGCGGGCGCGGAAGTCGAACGGCGTGAAGCCCGGCAGCGAATTCGCGCCGTTCCGCGCCAGATCCTCACCGCAGGCACTCAGCTCCTCGAGGGTGAAATAGGTATCCCGGATCGAATCATTGTAGTCGATCTGCTTGGATTCCGTCTCGCGCGACGAGGTCTGTGGTCGGTTGTGAAGGGACATCAGCTTTTTTCTGTTTTTCGAGCAGGGTTGGTGGATCCGGCCGCGGCCGGACTTACGTTCGGCAGGCAGGGATCATCCGAGCGGACTTGTGCAACAGGACGGCGTCATGCGTTCCTCCGTACGACCCCGTCAGCGGATTCCATGCGCACGAAAATGCGCCCTCGATCGACGGGCGGCATGTAACGGGCGGCAGGGTCTTCTCCCGCTTCTGCGTGGCGCATGAAAACGGCTTTCTTTAGCCGCAATGGCAGGCTGTTGCAACAGAACTGGAAGGCAGGGGCAAGGCGACTCCAACAATATCAAGGCCATGAGATACCACCCTTGGCCTACGTGACCAGCGGTGAACGGGACCTGAACGCGGCGCATCCGGCAAGGGTTCCATGCCCGTATCCAATTCCGTCGATAACCCGCCCGCCTGCGTTGACATCGCCGTCGCCTTCGGGCCACCTTGCGGCCATCAGGGTTCTTCCGAATCGTTCGCGACGAGGAAGCGAAGAGGGAAGCCGGTGCGATGGGTAGCCATCCATTCCGGCGCTGCCCCCGCAACTGTAGGCGGCGAGCTGCTGTCCCCCATGCCACTGGCACGTTTCGTGCCGGGAAGGCCGGACAGAAGCAACGACCCGCAAGCCAGGAGACCTGCCCTGATGAACTCATAACGTCCATGGGCGGGGTGTCCCACGGGTGCGCTTGCTCCGCGTCAAGGCGGATCTCCAGCTTGCGTGCGTCCGGTCATCCCCCAATTCCAGATTGGGGAAAGTCATGCATGTCACCATCGAACAGAACACCTCGGGCTCCGGAAAGCCGGAATCCGTCTTCATCTCGTGGCTCCTCTGGCAGCCGCGCGGCGCCGATCTTCCGGCAGAGGCCCTGAAGGAACTCGTCAAGCTCGCACCCTACAGGGACCGCGATCCGGACATCGTCCGGCTCCGTTCGCTGTTCGAGCGGCTCGCGGGACGATCAGGCCGGCCGCACTGATTCCGCATAAAGACATATTGACATAAACATATCTTTATGTGATCTCCGATGCAGACATGCTGCATCGGAGGGCTTCGCCATGGCATCGGCCGACCTCGACGACCTTTTTGGTCCCGAACTACCACCCCGCAATGGCAAGGACATCGCCGATGCGCTACGCGCCGCCGCGCGCGAGCGCATCCTCGTTCTCGACGGCGCCATGGGCACCGAGATCCAGACGCTCGGCCTCGTCGAGGACGATTTCCGCGGCAGCCGCTTCGGCGAGTGCGCCTGCCATCAGCAGGGCAACAACGACCTCCTGACGCTGACCCAGCCGGCCGCGATCGAGGACATCCACTATCGCTATGCGCTTGCCGGCGCCGATATCCTCGAGACCAACACCTTTTCCTCCACCACGATCGCCCAGGCCGACTACGGCATGGAGGACATGGTCTACGAGCTCAACCGCGACGGTGCCCGCCTCGCCCGCCGCGCCGGCCTGCGCGCGCAGGAGAAGGACGGCCGTCGCCGTTTCGTCGCCGGCGCGCTGGGCCCGACCAACCGCACCGCCTCGATCTCGCCGGACGTCAACAACCCGGGCTACCGCGCCGTCACCTTCGACGACCTCAAGCTCGCCTATGCCGACCAGCTCCGCGGCCTCATCGACGGCGGCGCCGACATCATCCTGATCGAGACGATCTTCGACACGCTGAATGCCAAGGCGGCGATCTTCGCCACCCGCGAGGTCTTCGCCGAAAAGGGCATCGAGCTGCCGGTCATGATCTCCGGCACGATCACCGATCTCTCCGGCCGCACGCTGTCCGGCCAGACCCCGGAAGCCTTCTGGAATTCGGTCCGCCACGCCGACCCCTTCTCGATCGGGCTGAACTGCGCCCTCGGCGCCAATGCCATGCGCGCCCATCTGGACGAGATCTCGTCCGTCGCCGACACCTTCGTCTGCGCCTATCCGAACGCCGGCCTGCCGAACGCCTTCGGCCGCTACGACGAGACGCCGGAGCAGATGGCCGCCCAGATCGAAGGCTTCATGCGCGACGGCCTCGTCAACATCGTCGGCGGCTGCTGCGGTTCGACGCCGGCCCATATCGAGGCGATCGCCAGGGCCGCGGCCCGTCACGCGCCGCGTGCGATCCCGGACATTCCCCGCCACATGCGGCTGTCCGGGCTGGAACCCTTCACGCTCACCAAGGACATCCCCTTCGTCAATGTCGGCGAGCGCACCAACGTCACCGGTTCGGCGAAATTCCGCAAGCTCATCACCGCCGGCGACTATGCGGCCGCCCTCGACGTCGCCCGCGACCAGGTGGCGAACGGCGCGCAGGTGATCGACATCAACATGGACGAGGGCCTGATCGATTCGGAAAAGGCGATGACGGAGTTCCTGAACCTCGTCGCCGCCGAGCCGGACATCGCCCGCGTGCCGGTGATGATCGACAGCTCGAAATGGGAAGTCATCGAGGCGGGCCTGAAATGCACCCAGGGCAAGCCGCTGGTCAATTCGATCTCGCTGAAGGAAGGCGAGGAAGCCTTCCTGCACCATGCCCGGCTCGTGCGCGCCTATGGCGCTGCCGTCGTTGTCATGGCCTTCGACGAGACCGGCCAGGCCGACACGCAGCAGCGCAAGATCGAGATCTGCTCGCGCGCCTACCGGCTGCTCACCGAGGTCGCCGGCCTCGCTCCGGAGGACATCGTCTTCGACCCCAACATCTTCGCCGTCGCCACCGGCATCGAGGAGCACGACAACTACGGCGTCGATTTCATCGAGGCGACGCGGCAGATCGTCGGGACGTTGCCGCATGCGCATGTCTCCGGCGGCGTCTCCAACCTCTCCTTCTCCTTCCGCGGCAACGAGCCCGTGCGCGAGGCGATGCACGCCGTCTTCCTCTACCACGCCATCCAGGCCGGCATGGACATGGGCATCGTCAATGCCGGCCAGCTCGCCGTCTACGACACGATCGATGCGGATCTGCGCGAGGCCTGCGAGGACGTGGTGCTGAACCGGGCCCCCAAGGGTGGCGGCACCGCGACCGAGCGGCTGCTTGAGATTGCCGAGCGCTTCAAGGGCGCGGGCGGCAAGGAAGCGAAGGAGAAGGATCTCGCCTGGCGCGAATGGCCGGTCGAAAAGCGCCTGGAGCACGCCCTCGTCAACGGCATCACCGAATTCATCGAGGCGGACACCGAAGAGGCGCGCCGCGCCGCCGCCCGCCCGCTGCATGTCATCGAAGGCCCGCTGATGGCCGGCATGAACGTCGTCGGCGACCTGTTCGGCGCAGGCAAGATGTTCCTGCCGCAGGTGGTGAAGTCCGCCCGCGTGATGAAGCAGGCAGTCGCCGTGCTGCTGCCCTACATGGAAGAGGAAAAGCGCGCAAACGGCGGTGCTGTGCGCGAGAGCGCCGGCAAGATCCTGATGGCCACGGTCAAGGGCGACGTGCACGACATCGGCAAGAACATCGTCGGCGTCGTTCTGGCCTGCAACAACTACGAGATCGTCGACCTCGGCGTGATGGTGCCGGCAGCAAAGATCCTGGAGACCGCGAAAGCCGAGAACGTCGACATCATCGGGCTTTCCGGCCTCATCACCCCCTCGCTCGACGAGATGGTGCATGTGGCAAACGAGATGGAGCGCGAGGGCTTCGACATCCCGCTGCTGATCGGCGGCGCGACGACGAGCCGCGTCCACACCGCCGTGAAGATCCACCCGCGCTACGACCGCGGCCAGGCGGTCTATGTCACCGATGCCAGCCGCGCCGTCGGCGTCGTCTCCAGCCTCCTGTCGCCGGACGCGCGGCAGGGCTATGTCGAGACGTTGCAGGCGGAGTATCGCAAGGTGGCCGACGCCCATAGGCGGGCCGAGGCGGAAAAGCAGCGACTGCCGCTGGCCAGGGCCCGCGACAACGCCTTCAGGCCGGATTGGTCCGCCTACCGCCCGAAGACGCCTTCCTTCCTCGGCACCCGCGTGTGGCAGGACTGGGATCTGGCCGAGCTTGCCCGCTACATCGACTGGACGCCGTTCTTCCAGACCTGGGAACTGAAGGGCGTCTATCCGAAGATCCTCGACGACGAGAAGCAGGGCGCGGCCGCCCGCCAGCTCTTTGCCGATGCGCAGGCCATGCTGGAGAAGATCATCGCCGAGAAATGGTTTACCCCGAAGGCCGTGGTCGGCTTCTGGCCGGCCAACGCCATCGGCGACGATATCCGGCTCTTTCAGGACGACAGCCGCAGCCGGGAGCTCGCGACGCTCTTCACCCTGCGCCAGCAGCTTTCCAAGCGCGACGGCCGTCCCAACCTGGCGCTCTCGGACTTCGTCGCGCCGGCGGAGAGCGGCATTGCCGACTATGTCGGCGGCTTCGTCGTCACCGCCGGCATCGGCGAGATCGCGATCGCCGAGCGCTTCGAGCGCGCCAACGACGACTATTCGTCGATCCTGGTCAAGGCGCTGGCCGACCGCTTCGCCGAGGCCTTCGCCGAGCGCATGCACGAATTCGTCCGCAAGGAACTCTGGGGCTATGCCGCGGGGGAAACCTTCTCGCCCCAGGAACTCGTCGCCGAACCCTATGCCGGCATCCGGCCCGCGCCCGGCTATCCGGCCCAGCCCGACCACACCGAGAAGACGACGCTGTTCCGCCTGCTCGACGCGGAGAGAGAGATCGGCGTCCAGCTGACGGAGAGCATGGCCATGTGGCCCGGCTCCTCCGTCTCCGGCCTCTACGTCGCCTCCCCCGAGAGCTATTATTTCGGCGTCGCCAAGGTCGAGCGCGACCAGGTCGAGGACTATGCCCGACGCAAGGGCATGCCCGTTGCCGAGGTCGAGCGTTGGCTGGGGCCGGTGTTGAACTATGTCCCGGCACCGCTCGCAGCCGCCGCCGAGTAAACCCGTCAGGCCGGGCTGACCTGTAGCAGCAGGATCATCGCGTAGCTCGCCGCAAGCAGCGCCAGGAGCGACAGGAGCACGGTGGCGCTCACCCGCATCCCGGCCTGCATCACCTTGCGGATGTCCACGCTAAGCCCGAGGGCGGCCATGGCGATCACGGTCAGGGCACCGGATGCCGTGTTCATGGCGGTGGCCGCCGTCTCGCCGATCAGGCCGAAGGAGCGGGCCGCCAGCATCAGCAGGAACCCGACGATGAACCACGGGACGAGTCGGTGCAGCGGCGGCCGGCGGCGATCACCGCCGGCCCGGATCGCCGACACCAGCGACAGCAGCAGCACGACCGGCCCGAGCATCATCACGCGCACGAGCTTGACCAGCATGCCCATCTGCACGCTGACGGCCGAGACCGGGGCCGTCGCCGCGAAGACCTGCGGAACGGCATAGACGGTCATGCCGGCAAGGATGCCGTAATCCACGCCCGAAAGCTGCAGGACGGGCGCCAGCAACGGCAATAGCAGCACCGTCAGCACGCCGAGCACGGCGGTGAAGGCGATCGAGCAGGTCACATCGTCGGGCCGCGCCCGGATGACCGGCGCGGTCGCGGCGATCGCCGAATTGCCGCAGATCGAATTGCCGCAGGCGACGAGCACGGCCAGCCGCTTCGGCAGGCCGAGAAAGCGGCCGATGCCATAGCTGACCGCCAGCATGCAGAACACGACGAGTGCGATGCCGCCGAGCATTGCCGGCCCGATCGAGGCCAGCACCGCCGCGCTGATCCCGGAACCCAGCAGGACGATGGCGATCTCCAGAAAGTACTTGGCGGTGAAATCGATGCCGGGGTCGAAGAGATGAGGGCGCCTGAGCAGGAGGCGGGCAACCGCACCGAGGAGGATCGCCAGTACGAGCGCCTCGAGCCAGGCCTCACCTGCAAGCTGCCGCTCGGCGAGATCGCCCAGAAGCGCAAGACCGGCGATGGCCAGCGAGAGAAAGACACCGGGGGCATGGGCACGAAATGGAATGGCTTTGCTCATACACAGTCAATGATGGAAATTTATTGTGCAATCCATCGGTAAATAGGGTACGTTTCGTTCGATTTTATTGAATGATCGCCATGACACTGGAACAGCTCCGCATCTTCATCGCCGTCGCCGAACGCGAGCACCTCACCCAGGCGGCGCTGTCGCTGCACCTGACCCCATCGGCCGTCAGCTCCGCCATCCGCACGCTCGAGGAACGCTACTCGGTTGCCCTCTTTCATCGGACCGGGCGCCGGATCGAACTGACCGAAACAGGGCGCGCCTTCCTGACCGAAGCAAAGGCGACGGTCGCGCGCGCACGGGAAGCGGAGCTGTTCCTGGCGGAGGTCGGCGATCTGCGGCGGGGTTCGCTGACGCTGGCTGCCAGCCAGACCATCGCCAGCTATTGGCTGCCGCCGGTGGTGATGCGGCTGCACCAACGATATCCGGGTGTCGACCTGCGCGTCAGCGCCGCCAACACCGAACTCGTCGCCGCGGCCGTCATCGACGGCGCGGCAGAAATCGGTCTCGTGGAAGGTGCGGTTGATAGCCCGCTCCTGGCGCAGCGGGTCATCGCCCGCGATCGCCTTGTCGTCGTCGCCCTGCCGGAGCATCCGCTGGCACAACGCCGCGGTGTCGAGCGCGACGACCTTCTTGCCGCGCGCTGGGTGCTGCGCGAGGCGGGTTCGGGCACCCGCTCCGTCCTGACCTCTGCCCTGGACGCCAAACCGGGCCAACTGGCGGTGGAACTGACGCTTCCCTCGAATGAAGCAGTCCGCGCCGCCGTGCAGGCGGGCCCGTTTCTCGGGGCCCTGTCGGAACTGATCGTGCAGGCGGACATCGACGCGGGCCGGCTCGTGAAGCTCGACTTCACCCTGCCGGAGCGCCAGTTCCTGATGCTGCGCCATCGCGAGCGCCACCGCTCGAAGGCCTCTCTCGCCTTCGAGGACATGGCGACCGCGCCAGAGCGCTGACCGGCCTTACGTCAGCGCCTCAATCGCCCCGCCCGCGAAAACGCCGCTGGTAGGCCGGATCGTAAAGCGAGCTTTCGCGGAAGTCCTCGGCCGCGAGCGTCCGCCCGACGAAGATCAGCGCCGTGCGCTCGATCGGTTCCTCGGCGACCCTGGCGGCGATGTCCGCAAGCGTGCCGCGCACGATCCGCTCGTCCGGCCAGGACGCCTTGACCACGATCGCCACGGGGCAATCGCCGCCATAGAGCGGCGTCAGGTCCGAAACCACCTCATCCAGCGCATGGATGGCCAGATGGATCGCGAGCGTCGCCCCGGTTGCCCCGAAGCCCTGTAGCGTCTCCCGGTTCGGCATCGGCGAGGCGCGGCCGGAGACGCGGGTCAGCACCAGGCTCTGCGCCACCGCGGGGATCGTCAGTTCGCGTTTCAACGCCGCCGCCGCCGCTGCAAACGACGGCACGCCGGGCGTCAGCGTATAGTCGATGCCGAGCTTCTCCAGCCGGCGGATCTGTTCGGCAACCGCGCTCCAGACGGAGAGATCGCCCGAATGCAGTCGCGCCACGTCCTCGCCCGCCGCGGCCGCGCGCGCATATTCCGCCTCGATCTCGTCGAGCGACATCGGCGCGGTATCGACAATACGCGCGCCCGGCGGGCAATATTGCAGAAGCTCCGGCGACACGATCGAGCCGGCAAAGAGACAGACCGGGCAGCGGCCGATCAGGTCGCGCCCGCGGACGGTGATCAGGTCGGCGGCGCCCGGCCCGGCGCCGATGAAATGGACGGTCATTCTGTTTCCTCGATCCCTCTACCATGCCGATCCGGCCGGATCGCGCGCAGCCTTGTTCAAACGGCCGGCCCCCGGCCGTCGTCGATTATGCCTTCGCCGGCTTCGTCCAGCTCCATTGCGTCACCGGCATCGCCGGCCGCCAGCCGGTCATCTGTCCGACGGGAGCGGCGCGCGCAACGTCGATCCTCGTCAGCGAGCCGCCGAGCCGGGAATGGGCGGACAGGAGCACCGCCTCCATCTCCGTCGTCACCGCATTGGCGACCAGCCGGCCGCCCGGCTTCAATGCCGCGACCGCAGCCTCGAACACCCCGTCCTCGCTGCCGCCGCCACCGATGAAGACCGCGTCGGGCTCCGGCAGGCCGGCCAGCGCCGCGGGTGCGACCCCTTCGACCACCGTCAGGCCGGGCACGCCGAACCAGCCCGCATTCCGGGCGATCCGCGCCGCCCGCTCGGGCACGGCCTCGATCGCAGCCGCCCGCAACGACGGATCGGCCAGCATCCATTCGATGCCGATCGAGCCGGAGCCCGCGCCGATGTCCCACAACAACTCGCCGCGCCGCGGCGCCAGCGCCGAAAGCGTCAGCGCCCGCACCTCGCGCTTGGTGATCTGGCCGTCGTGCTCGAACAGCCCGTCGTCGAGCCCCGCCGTGAAAGGCAGGATACGGGCTTCCGCATCGGCGACCACCTCCACCGCGCAGACGTTGAGCATGTCGATGCCGTCGAGCGCCGCGCCGTCCGCCCGTTGCGTACGCACCCGTTCGCGCGGGCCGCCGAGCGCCTCGAGCACCGTCAAGGCCGACCGGCCGAATCCGACTTCGGAAACCAACCTCGCAAGCGCCTTCGGCCCGTCGCTGTCGGAGGTCAGGGCCAGGATGCGGGCGCCGGGATGCAGATGCGGCCGGATCAGGTCGACCGGCCGGCCGTGCAGCGACAAGCAGACCGTATCCTGCAGCGCCCAGCCCATGCGCGAGGCGGCGAGGCTGAAGGAGGAGGGCGCCGGCAGCACCGTCATCTCCGCGCGCGGAATCGCGCGCGACAGCGTGACGCCCACGCCGAAGAAATAAGGATCGCCCGATGCCAGCACCACGACCGGCCGGTTCCGCACGGCCAGCACCGCCTCGACGGAGCGCTCGAACGGGCTCAACCATCCCCGGCGATCCCCGGCGATCGCCGGCGATGCGAGCTCCAGGTGCCGCGCACCGCCGAAGACGATTTCCGCCTTTGCGATTGTCGCCTTGGCCGCGTCGGAAAGACCGGCTAGACCATCCTCGCCGATCCCGACGATGGTGAGCCAGGGGGCTGCGGCAGGCAAGGTGGACGGATCAGCCGTGGACAAGAAACGCATCCTCATTCTGGGCGGCACCGCCGAGGCCCGCGAACTTGCCGGCCGGCTGGCCGCGCGTGGCGATCTCGAGGTGACGCTGTCGCTTGCCGGCCGCACCCTCGACCCCGCGCCGCAGCCAGTCCCCGTCCGCACCGGCGGCTTCGGCGGCGCAGACGGGCTGGCCGGCTATCTGGCCGCACAGCAGATCGATCTCCTGGTGGACGCGACCCATCCGTTCGCGCGGCAGATCTCGGCCAATGCGGAACGCGCAGCCGAGCTTGTGGAAACGCCGATCCTCCGCCTGCAGCGCCCCGGCTGGCAAAAGGTCGAGGGGGACCGCTGGACGTGCGTGGCGACGCTTCAGGACGCGGTCGCAGCACTCGGCGAGGCGCCGATGCGGGTCTTCCTCGCGATCGGCCGGCAGGAGACGCATCACGTCAACGCCGCCCCCCAGCATGCCTATCTCGTCCGCAGCGTCGATCCCGTCGAGCCGCCGCTGACCGTGCCGCATGCCACTTATCTGCTTGCCCGCGGCCCCTTCACGGTCGACGACGAGATCGCGCTGCTGCGCGATCATCGCATCGACGCGCTCGTCTCCAAGAACAGCGGCGGCGCGGCGACCTATGCGAAGATCGCCGCTGCTCGTGTGCTGGGTCTGCCGGTGGTCATGGTCGAGCGCACCGCGAGCCGCGGTGTCGCCACGGCGGAAACGATAGACGGGATCCTGTCGCTGATCGATCATGTCGCCTCCGGCGGCAGGAAGCGCGGCGTATAGACGAGATCGGGCCGGCCCGCGCGGGCGATCACCCGCGTCTGCGCCGATCCGATGATGACGCAGGTGGCCATGTCCGCCCTCCCGGCATCCGCCTCGCCGAGCGGCATCACCAGCATCTGCTCGTCCGGCCGGCCGGCGGCGCGGCCGAACACCACCGGCGTTTCCGCCGGCAGCACCATACGCAGGATCTCGAACGCCTTGCCGAGCTGCCAGGGACGGGCCTTGCTGATCGGGTTGTAGAGCGCCGTCACCAGCCCGGCCTCGGCCACGAGGCGCAGCCGCGTCTCGATCACCGCCCAGGGCTTGAGGTTGTCCGACAGCGAGATCGCGCAGAAATCATGGCCGAGCGGCGCGCCGATCCGGGCGGCGACGGCCAGCATCGCGGTCACCCCGGGGACGACGACGAGATCGACTTCGCGCCATCCGGCGGGTCCCGCATCGATCGCCTCGCAGACCGCCGCCGCCATGGCGAAGACACCGGGATCGCCGCCGGAAACGACGCAGACGTTCACGCCCTCCGCCGCCCGCTGCAGGGCGGCCTGCGCCCGGTTCAGTTCCTCGCGATTGTCGGAGGCGACCTTCTTCTGGTCCGGCCGCAGCGACAGCCGATCGATATAGGGGAAATAGCCGAAGAACTCGCTCGAGGCTGCGACCGCCCGCGCCGCCTCCGGCGTCATCTGGTCCGGATTGCCGGGTCCGGTGCCGATCACGTGGAGCGTGCCGCTCATGACCTGCCGCTCCAGCCGGGGACGAGCACCAGCGAGAAATAGGGGGCGCTGTCGTCCAGCTTCTCCGACAGCCGCACCGCCCGGCTTTCCGGCATGGTGCCGCGCTCGACATAAATCGCCTCGACCAGCCGTCCCGAGGCAGTGAGCGCGCGGCGGATCTTCGGCAGGTTGCGCCCGACCTTCATGATGACGGCCGCCTGCGTGTCCGCCAGCCGGCGCGACATCTCGCCTTCGCCCAGGGTCCCTGGCAGCACCGAAAGCACGTCGTCGCCCTGCACGATCGGCAGGCCCGAGAGCGACCAGCAACCCGACATCGCGGTGATCCCGGGGATCACTTCGGTCGGAAAGCGATCCGAAAGACGCACATGCAGGTGCATGTAGGAGCCGTAGAACATCGGATCGCCCTCCGAGAGAATGGCGACCGTGCGGCCGGCCGAAAGATGCTCGGCGACCGCCGCGGCGGAGGCGTCGTAGAAGGCGGTGATCTGGTTCTTGTAGTCGTCGTGCTCCTTGTCGATCTCGACGGTCACCGGATAGTAGAGCGGAAGCTCGATCATGCCGGGCTTCAACAGCCCTTCGACAATCGCCCGGCCGTTGCCGGACCGGCCGGCCTTGGCGAAGTAGGCGAGCACGTCGGCCTCGCCGATCGCGCGCACGGCCTTCAGCGTCAGCAGCTCCGGGTCGCCCGGCCCCGTTCCCACGCCATAGAGGCGTCCTGTCGCAAGCCGGCTCACAGCCCTGCCCTCGCAAGCGAATTGAGCGCCGCCGCCGTCATCGCGCTGCCGCCCATGCGGCCGCGGACGATGGCGTAGGGCACCCCGTAGGAGTTCTCCGCCAGCGCCGCCTTCGATTCGGCCGCGCCGACGAAGCCGACCGGCATGCCGAGGATCGCAGCCGGCTTCGGCGCGCCGTCGCGCAAGAGTTCGAGCAGGTAGAACAGCGCCGTCGGGGCATTGCCGATGGCGACGACGGAACCGGCCAGCCGCTCCAGCCACAGCCGGATGGCGGCGGCGGAGCGCGAATTGCCGATCTCGCCGGCGATCCCGGGCGTACGCGGGTCGCGCAGCGTGCAGATCACCGCGTTGCCCGCCGGCAGCCGTGCCGCCGTCACCCCGCGGGCAACCATCTCCGCATCGCAGAAGATCGGCGCGCCGTCGCGCAACGCTGCTCGACCCGCCGCGACGAAATCGGTCGAAAACGCGATATGCGCTGCGGCCTCGACCAGCCCACAGGCGTGGATCATCCGCACCGCCACGTCCGTCTCGTCCTCCGAAAACCGGGCGAGGTCGGCCTCGGCGCGGATGATCGCGAAGGATTTCTCGTAGATGGCGTTGCCGTCCTTGATGTAATTGTAGTCTGTCATTGCCTGCCTTGCCGAACGATGTCGGCGATCGCCCCGGCTCCGAGCCGTTCGATCGCCTGCCGCACCGTCTCTCCCTTCAATCTCCGCTCGCGGACGAGCGCCGCGAGCCTTTCCATGGTCCTGCCGATCTCTTCAGCCGAAAGCGTCGCCAGTTCCCTGTCCCCGCTCCGGCCGTCGAACACCATCCCGATCCCGTCCGCCCGCCCGCACAGCGCGAGCACGGCCGGCGCCGGATGCGCGCAGCCCTTCGCGCATCCGGAAACGTGGACGGTCATCGCCCCATCCAAGAGGTCCGGCGCGCGCAAGACCAGTTGGTCGGCAACGGCCTTCGTGTCGAACGTCCCGGAGGCGCAGCCGGCGGCACCGGCGCAGACGGCGATCGCGTTGCCGGGCGCATCCGCCCGCGTCCAGAAGCCCGCCTCCCCGGCCAGCGCAGCCGCGGCATCCATCCTCGCGGCGGACAGGCCGAGGATCAGCAGCGCCCGGTGCGGCGACAGCCTGATCCCGGTCGCGCCGAGACTGGCAAGTCCGCGCATCAGGCCTTCGAGCGTGGCGGCATCCGTCGCGCCGTAGGGCAGGCCGATGCCCAGCACCGATCGCGTCCCGACCACATGACGGCCGACCGGCGACGGCGGAAACGCCGGCAGGACCGGAAAGTCCGCATCGACGGCGATGGTGCCAAGCGCGCCCCGCAAGGCCCCGGCATCCAGGTCGCGGCCACGCGCCGCCGGCCCCGTCCCGTCGAGCGCCCGGAGCACAGTGGCAAGTGCCGCAAGCGCATCCCTGTCCGCCACGGCGGCCACCGGCCGCGCCGAGCGCACGTCGCCACCGACCGAAAGCCGCCAGAACAGGTCCCCGCCCCGACGAACGGCGTCAAGCCGGATGTCTCCCACCATGTCGGCAAGGCTCAGCCGCCCGCCGCCGTCGACGACGATCGAGAGCTTCGGCGCCAGCCGCAGCCGCGACAACGGCCCGGCGATCGTCTGCCGGATCGCAGCCGCAAGCGGCGTCGCATCGGCAGCCTCGTCCGGATCGAGCCCGGACAGGGCCGGCGTCTCGACCGCGACACCGCGATGAAAATCGATGCCGGCATCGGCGAGCCCTGCCGCAAGCGGCTGGACCGTATCATCCTTCAGGCCACGAAGCTGCAGGTTGCCGCGGGCGGTGACCTCCAGCAGGCCGTTGCCATGGTCCGCGGCCAGTCGCGCAATCGCAATATAGTCGGCAGGGGCAAGACTCGGGCGCGCCGGGCGCAACCGCACCAAAAGCCCGTCGCCCGTCTGCATCGGGGTCGCAAGCGACGGGCAGGCGCCGCGGCGCAGGGAAGGAGTCGGCTGTGCCGCAGACGGCAGGCCATTTTCCGACGGGAGGGACGATGGCGTCGTCATACCTCGCCCTCCCCGGCCTCTCCCGGCGACCGGCGGATCAGGTAGGTGTCCATGATCCAGCCGTGCTCCGCGCGTGCCCGGCCGCGCATGTCGGAGATCGTCTCGGTCACATCGCCGAGCCGGCCGGAAACCGTGATCTCCAGCGGCGTGCCGAGATAGGCGCCCCAGTGGATCTCCGCCTCGGGATCGGCCACCGAGCGAAACGCCTCGACGCCGTCGAGCATGACGACGACATCGTCCGCACCATCAGGCCAGCCCTGCGAGAGCCGGCGCCCGGTGGTGATCTCCACCGGGCGGCCGATGCGGTTCAACGCGATCTTGCGGCTGGCGCACAGCGCCTGGATGCTGGTGATGCCGGGGATCACCTCGAGGTCGAAGGCCACGCGGCGGCCGGCGCGCACATGGTCGACGATGCGGATCGTGCTGTCGTAGAGCATCGGGTCGCCCCAGACGAGCAGGCCGATCGTGTCCTCCGGGCCGGATCGTTCGAGGATCAGGTCCTCGTAGATCCGCGCGATCGCATGGTGCCAGTCGTCGACGCCGTCGCCGTAGGGACCGTCCGTGCGCCGCCTCGGCACCGCGTATTCATGGATGCGGGTATCGGAACTGGTGAGGTAGCGTTCGCAGATGTCGCGGCGCATGTCGGCGAGGAAGGCCTTCTCCTCCCCCTTGGTCGGGATCAAAAGCACGTCTGCGCGGTTCAGCGCGTTGATCGCCTGAACGGTCATGTGCTCGGGATTGCCAGCGCCTATCCCGATGATCAGAATTGTCCTCGACACGTCCACTCCCCGTGCGGCCAGCGCTCCCGGTTGCGTCCCGATTTGGGTCCCGCAGATCCTTCCTAATCCCAAAGCGGCGCGAGGAACAGTGCCCTAGCGGCGGCGTCGGCCGGTCTTTTTGAGACGCATCGTCTCAGGCAGCCGCCTGGCGGGCGGTGAAATAGGTGCGCGGCGAGGCGCCGAGCATGCGCTTGAACATGGTGATGAAGGCCGCAACGCTCTCATAGCCGGCATCGAGCGCCACCGTCGTCACCGGCTCGCCGCGCGCAAGCCGCGGCATGCAGGCGAAGATGCAGGCCTGTTGCCGCCAGGTGGCGAAGCTGACCCCGGTCTCCTCGCGAAACAGGCGGGTGAACGAACGCCGGCTCATGTTCAGCCGTCCCGCCCAGTCGTCGATCTTGGCGCCGGGAATCGGGCGGTCGAGAAATTCGCGGCAGAGCGCGGCCAGCCGGTCACTGGCCGGGAACGGCAGGCCCAGCGGCTGCTCCGGCAGCCGGCCGATCTCGTCAACCAGCAGCGCCATCACCAGATCCTCCCGGCGGCCGTCGTCCTCCTGCCCCTTCAGCCGGATCGCCTCCGCCAGCAGATGGTGGGCGAGCGCGGAGACCTCCAGCACCGTCGGCGCTGCAGCCGCGGCCCGGCCGACGGGCGAAAGCACGTAGATCGAGCGCATGCTGACGTCGCTGTACATCTCCACAGAATGCTCGAGCCCCCGCGGGATCAGGAGCGCATGGCCCGGCGGGATCATCCAGCGCCCCCGCTTGGTCGAAACCACCACGACGCCGGCAAAGACGCACAGGACCTGCGTGCGCCGGTGGCTGTGGGGCGGCACGACATAGCCGCTCGGAACCTCGCTGCTATGCACCAGCACGTCCGCGTTGGACTGTTCCATCGACTGGAGATTGCGGATGTGCGCCTCGTCCAGGACGGACAGCACCGCAGGATCGAGCTTCTGCATCTTTGGCCCACTCGCGAAAGAAATGGACCACAGCACAAAAGCAGGCAGAACACAACCGCGCTATGGGACGCTTGAGCAAACACGCAACAATCCACTCAACACCAGTTTCGATCGAGGTCGTATGTCGACGGCAGTTCCCACCGCGCCGGCGCGCGCCGCACAGACCAGCTTTTCCATCATCGTCGCGGTCAGCGTCTGTCACATGCTGAACGACATCATGCAGTCGCTGCTGACGTCGCTCTATCCGCTCCTGAAGGACAACTATGCCCTGGATTTCGTCCAGATCGGCCTTCTGACCATGGCCTTCCAGGTCACCGCCTCGCTGCTGCAGCCGGTCGTGGGCCTGGTGACCGACCGCTGGCCGATGCCGTTCTCGCTGCCGCTCGGCATGGGCAGCACCTTCTTCGGGCTGTTCTTCCTCGCCTATGCCCATTCCTTCCCGGTCCTCGTGCTGGGCGCCTGCCTGATCGGCTTCGGCTCGGCGGTATTCCATCCGGAATCCTCGCGCGTCGCACGCGCCGCTTCCGGCGGCCGCCACGGCCTGGCGCAGTCGCTGTTCCAGGTCGGCGGCAATACCGGAACGGCCATCGGCCCGCTGCTCGCCGCCTTCATCGTCCTGCCTTTCGGACAGTCGAGCATCGCCTGGTTCACGGTGGTCGCCCTGCTCGGCATGGTGATCCTGACCTGGGTCGGCCGCTGGTATGCCGGCGAACGCATCCGTACGGCCCATCACGGCCCCGCCAGCCGCACCCTGCCCCTGCCGGGCGGCCGTGTCGCCTGGGCCCTGTTCATCCTGGTGCTGCTGACCACGACGAAGAACGTCTACATGTCCTCGATCAGCAGTTATTTCACCTTCTACACCATCGAGCGCTTCAGCCTGTCGGTGCAGGAAGCGCAGCTGATGCTGTTCCTCTTCCTCGGAGCGTCGGCCGCCGGCGTCTTCCTCGGCGGACCGATCGGCGACCGCTTCGGCGCCCGCTTCGTCATCTGGTTCTCGATCCTCGGCGTCATCCCGTTCGCCATGTTGCTGCCCTATGCGAACCTGTTCTGGACCGGCGTGCTGACCGTCGTCATCGGCCTGATCTTCTCGTCGGCCTTCTCCGCCATCGTCGTGTTCGCGCAGGAACTCGTTCCCGGTCGCGTCGGCCTGATCGCCGGGGTCTTCTTCGGCTTCGCCTTCGGCGCCGGCGGCCTGGGGGCCGCAGCCCTCGGCGTCTTCGCCGACAGCCACGGCATCGCATTCGTCTACCGGATCTGCTCCTACCTGCCGCTGCTCGGCATCCTCACCGTCTTCCTGCCGCGCATCCCGACGCGTTGAGGACGGGAAAACCCTGAACGGAAATGGCCCGCGGTCGAAGGACACGCGGGCCTTTTCGTCCGGAGCGGGATCGCCCGCTCAGATGCGCGCCTGCACCAGATGCGCGAGCTGTGCCCCGACCTCGTAATAGCCTTCGCGGATCGGTCGGAAGGACTGCGCCATCGGCTCGGTGACCGGCAACGGCAGGTCGCCCTCGACGATCTCGCCGGCGATATGGCGCGCCAGCACCTTGCCGAACACCGTTCCGGGCGCAATGCCGCGGCCGTTATAACCGGAAAAGCCGATAACGTTGTCCGCCAGCCGGTGGAAGCGCGGCAGGTTGTCGACCGTCATTCCGATCATCCCGTACCATTCGGCCTCGAACTCGACGCCGCCAATCTCGGGAAACAGCTTCTTCAGCGATCGCCGGGCCCAGGCCCTGTGGATCGCGGCCCCGGTCCCGCGCAGCGCGCCGACGCTGCCGAAGACGAGGCGGCCGCGCCTGTCGAAGCGGAACGAGGACAGGATTTCCGCCGTGTCCCACGCCCCCTCCCGACCGGGCAGGATTTTCTTCTGCAGGTCCGGCGACAGCGGCTTCGTGGCGAAATTGAAATAGGGCAGGTGGACGAGTTCGGCGCGCACCTCTGCCCAGGGCGCAACCGTATAGGCATTGGTGGCGACGACCACCCAGTCCGCCGACACCGAGCCCCGCTCGGTCCTGACCGTCCACTGCTTGCCCGTCCGCTCGGCGCCGACGACGGGGCTCGCGGTATGGACCTGCACGCCCGCGGCGATCGCCGCCTTCGCCAGTCCGCGCACATAGGCGAGCGGCTGGATCGTGCCGGCGCGCCTGTCGAGCAGGGCGCCGGCATAGGCGTCGGTGCCGACCCGCCGCGCCGTCTCGGCGGCATCGAGCAGCGTCACCGGCGCGCCACGGCGCCCCCATTGCTCGGCGCGCGTTTCGAGTTCCTCCAGCCCGGACCTGCCGACCGCGCAATGCAGCGTGCCGGCCGGATTGATCTCGCAATCGATCGCATGCTTTTCGACCAGCTCGAAGACGAGCTTCGGCGCATTGCCGAGCAGGTCGAGCAGGCGGTCGCCGTAGAGCTGTCCCAGCACACCCGGCAACTCGTCCGGCATGGTCCACATGCCGGCATTGACAAGGCCGACATTGCGACCCGACCCGCCGAAGCCGATCTCCTTGCCTTCCAGCAGCACCACGCGGCTTCCGCGCTCGGCCAGATGCAGCGCTGCGGAAAAGCCGGTGAAGCCGCCGCCGACGACCACCACGTCAGCCTCGGCCGGGCCGGCAAGGGCTTGGGTCTCAGGTGCGGGCGGGGCGGTCAGCTCCCAGAGGCCGTGGGAGCGGGGATCGTTCTGCATCGGGTTTCTTCTTCAGTCTGCGTGAAAGCCATGTCCGGATGGCGCCACATTCCGCCATCGCCTGCAAGGAGGAAAGTGCTGTTTCGGCACCGGGTCATTCTCGACGCGAATGAGCCGGCCACGGCCGACGCCTCAATTGACCTGCGTCCCGATCCAGGCCCGGAAGGCCTGGCTCAGCGAGTTTTCCAGCTTCCCTTCCGGCACGACGAGATAATAGCTGTTGTCGGTCTGCATCGGCCGGTCGAAGACGACGGCAAGACGCCCGCTGGCCAGCTCCTGCTCGATCAGGTAGCGCGGCAGCAGCGCGAAGCCGAGACCTGCGACCGCCGCCTCGATTACCATCGAGAACTGGTCGAAGCGGTGGCCGCGATAGGCCGTCTCGGTTGCCCCGCCATTGATCTCGAACCATTGCGCCCAGAGCTTCGGCCGGGTCGCCAGGTGCATCAGCGGCGCGCGCTCCAGATCCTTGGGCTCATCGAGTTGCCACTGCCGCAGAAGCTCGGGGCTCGCCGCCGGCAGGATCACCTCGCTGCAGAGATAGGAGCAACTGGCGCGCGCCCATACCGGCTGGCCGTAGTGGATGGCGAGATCGAAGCTCTCCTCGTCGAAATCGAAGGGGGCGGAGCGCGAGGCGACGTTGATCACCGTGCCCGGATATCGGTCCAGGAAGGCCGGCAGGCGCGGCGTCAGCCAGCGGCTGCCGAAGGTCGGCAGCGTGGCGATCGTCAGGCTGTGGTCGGAGCGCGCCGCCGACATGGCGCGCAGCATGGTCTCTTCCGTCTGGTGCAGGAGCTTGCGCACCTCCGGCAGGAACCGGCGGCCGTCCTCCGAAAGCACGACGCGCTGACGCACGCGCTCGAACAGAAGCACGCCAAGTTGCTCCTCGAGATCCTTGATCTGGCGGCTGACGGCGCTCTGGGTGAGGTTCAGCTCGTTGGCGGCCTGGGTGAAGCTGCCATGGCGCGCAGCGCATTCGAACGCCTGCAGCGTGGTCACGTCGGGGATCAGCCTGCGGCTCAACTTCATTCGGCTCTCGCATCAACCTGTTCAGAACACGCGCGATCAATCGGCATTCCGATCCGTTATGATCCGTTTTGAGAATGATCGGGGCCCTTGCCCCTTGTAGAGCAATTCCGGGAAAAGTGTGAAGCGGTTTTCCGCCGGGGATAGCGCGTTATCAAGACGGGACAGGCCGCCCATGAAAGATCGATCCCACGTATCCGCCGACGCGATCCGCTCGGATTTCTCCGCCGCCATGTCGGCCATGTATCGCGACGAGGTGCCGGCCTACGGCACGCTGATGGCGCTCGTGGCCCGCGTCAACGGCGAGACGCTCGCAGCCGACCCGCAGCTTCGAGGCCGGCTGGAAGCCACCGATTCGCTGGAGCGCATCTCGCAGGAGCGCCACGGCGCGATCCGTCTCGGGACGGCGGAAGAACTCTCGATGATGCGCCGCGTCTTTTCGGTGATGGGCATGTATCCGGTCGGCTACTACGATCTGTCGACCGCAGGCGTTCCGGTCCATTCCACCGCCTTCCGGCCGGTCGGCGACGCGGCCCTGAAGCGCAACCCCTTCCGTGTCTTCACCTCGCTGCTCCGCCTCGACCTGGTCGCCGACGTGGCGTTGCGCAACGAAGCCGCAAAGGTCCTGGCGGCCCGGAAAATCTTCACCGACCGCGCCATCGAGCTGGTCGACAAGGCGGAGCGCGACGGCGGCCTCGACGCCGCCGATGCGAAGGCCTTCGTCGGCGAGGTGCTGGAAACCTTCCGCTGGCACGACCGGGCGATCGTCGGCGCCGGCATGTACCGGCGCCTGCACGACGCCCACCGCCTGATCGCCGACGTCGTCTCTTTCAGGGGCCCGCACATCAATCACCTGACGCCGCGCACGCTCGACATCGACCGGGTGCAGGCGCTGATGCCGGAAGAAGGCATCGCGCCCAAGGCCGTCGTCGAGGGTCCGCCGACCCGCAAGTGCGCGATCCTCCTGCGCCAGACCTCGTTCAAGGCGTTGGAGGAACCGGTCTCCTTCATCGGCGAGGACGGCGCGTGGAAGACCGGATCGCACACCGCCCGCTTCGGCGAGATCGAGCAGCGCGGCATCGCGCTGACGCCGAAGGGCCGCGCCCTCTACGACAGGCTCCTGGGCGACACCCGTGCCATCGCCCGCCCCGCCGCCGACGGCTCCAACGCCGCTGAATACGAGGCAGCGCTCACAGAAGTCTTCGCCGCCTTCCCCGACGACTGGAACGAGATCCGCAAGGCCGGCCTCGGCTACTTCGCCTATTCGCTGACGGAGAAAGGGCGCACCGCCAAGGCCTCCGGCCGGCACCCCGGCGGGGACATCGAGGCGCTGATCGCTTCCGGCCATGTCCAGTTCGATCCGATCGTCTACGAGGACTTCCTGCCCGTCTCCGCCGCCGGCATCTTCCAGTCCAACCTCGGCGACGACGCCGCGCAGGAATTCGCCGCCAGCCCCAACCAGGTGATGTTCGAGCGCGACCTCGGTGTGGCCGTGCTCGACGAATTCGCCCACTATGCGGGCATCGAAAAGGCCTCTATGGAAGAGTGCCTCGGCATGGCCAGCATGGCGGACGCCGCGGAGTGACGGTCGGCCGATGATCGAAAGCAAGCATATCGAGGCGCTGGGGCAGATGCTCGGCGGGAAGGGACTTCTCACCGGCCCCGCCGACATGGCCGCCTACGAGACCGGCGCGCGCTACGACAAGGGCAGCGCCGCCTTCGTCGCCCGTCCTGCCTCGACCGCCGAGACCTCCGCCGTCGTTTCCTATTGCGTGAAGAACGGCATCGCGCTGGTGCCGCAGTCCGGCAACACCGGCCTCGTCTCCGGCTCGACCCCCGACGCAACCGGCAGCCAGGGCATCCTCAGCCTCGATCGCCTGGCCGCTCCCTTCGATCTCGACCGGATCAACCGGACGGTTTCGGCCGGAGCGGGCCTTCGCCTTTCCGAGGTCAACCGGCGCCTGGAAGAGGCCGGCCTGTTCTTTTCGATCGACCTCGGCGCCGATCCCCGCCTCGGCGGCATGATCGCAACCAATACCGGCGGCTCGCGCTTCCTGCGCTACGGCGACGTTCGTCGCAACGTGCTGGGGCTGACGGTGGTTCTCGCCGACGCGGCCGGCACCGTGCTCGAACTCGGCTCCGGCCTGCGCAAAAACAATACCGGCGTCGACTGGAAGCAGCTCTTCATCGGCACCTCAGGCGCCTTCGGCATCGTCACCGAATGCGTGCTGAACCTCGAGCCCCTGCCGCGCCAGACCGCCACCGCCTTCCTCGTACCGTCCGCGCCGGACCGCGTGCCGGATCTGCTGGTGGCCATGGAAGACGCGCTCGGCAGCTACCTCTCCGCCTTCGAGGGCATGTCGAAAAACGCCGTGTCCGCCGCGCTCGCCCATGTGCCCGCGCTGCGCAACCCCTTCCAGGGCGGCCTCGTCCCGGACTTCGTCATTCTGGCCGAGATCTCCCGTACCTCGCCACCGCGCGAGGGCGAGCAGCCGCTCGACGCCGTGCTCGAAGACGTGCTGGCCGGCATCTGGGAGCGCGAGGACGCGCCGCTCGCCGATGCCTTCGTCGGCCCGCCGCACGAGATGTGGGCGCTGCGCCATGCGCTGTCGGAAGGCGTGAAGCATAGCGGGCGATTGATCGCCTTCGATCTTTCCTTCCGCCGGGGTGATATCATGCGCTTCCTCGCCCATATGAAGGCGGAGATGCCGGCGCGGTTCGACGGCGTCACGATCTGCGACTTCGGCCATATCGGCGACGGCGGTGTGCACTTCAACCTCGTCGTCCCCGCCGACGACCAGCGCCTTGCCGGTCCCGGCTTCGAGGCGGCGTTGCGCGAATGGGTGTTCAAGGTCGCCGTCGAGGATTTTGGCGGAAGCTACAGTGCCGAACATGCGATCGGCCGCAAGAACCGGGTCTTCTACGACCGATATACGCCGGGCGAGATCCGCCGGCTGGCTGCGGGGCTGAAGGCGCTCACCTCGCCCGGCCCGCTCGGCAGCGTCACCTTCTGAGAGAAACGGCGGCCCGCCGCCTGCAAGACACAGTGAAAACGGAGAACAGGACGATGACCAAGGTCGATGTAAAACAGGAAACCGCGAAGCTTCTCGACAAGCTCGGCGTGCCGGCGTCCGCCTGGCAGAACGGCGACATGGCCTCCTTCAGCCCGGTTTCGGGCGAAGAGATCGCCAGGCTCAAGACCCATTCCGCAGCCGACGCCGCCAAGGCGATCGACGCCGCTCACGAAGCCTTCAGGGCCTGGCGCCTCGTGCCGGCGCCCAAGCGCGGCGAACTCGTCCGCCTGCTCGGCGAGGAACTGCGCGCCGCCAAGGCCGATCTCGGCCGCATCGTCTCCATCGAGGCCGGCAAGATCACCTCCGAAGGCCTCGGCGAAGTGCAGGAAATGATCGACATCTGCGATTTCGCCGTCGGCCTGTCCCGCCAGCTCTACGGCCTGACGATCGCCACCGAGCGCCCCGGCCACCGCATGATGGAAACCTGGCATCCGCTCGGCGTCGTCGGCATCATCTCCGCCTTCAACTTCCCCGTCGCCGTCTGGTCGTGGAACGCGGCACTTGCGCTCGTCTGCGGCAACCCGGTCGTCTGGAAGCCGTCCGAGAAGACCCCGCTCACCGCCCTTGCCAGCCAGGCGATCCTCGAGCGCGCCATCGCCCGCTTCGGCGATGCGCCGAAGAACCTCTCGCAGGTGCTGATCGGCGACCGCGCCACCGGCGAGGCCCTCGTCGACAATCCGAAGGTCGCGCTCGTCTCCGCCACCGGCTCCACCCGCATGGGCAAGGAAGTCGGCCCGCGCCTGGCAAAACGCTTCGCCCGCTCGATCCTCGAGCTTGGCGGCAACAATGCCGGCATCGTCTGCCCCACCGCCGACCTCGACATGGCGCTCAGGGCCATCGCCTTCGGCGCCATGGGCACCGCCGGCCAGCGCTGCACCACGCTCCGCCGCCTGTTCGTCCACGACAGCGTCTACGACCAGCTCGTCCCGCGCCTGAAGAAGGCCTATGAGAGCGTTTCCGTCGGCAACCCGCTGGAAACCTCCGCCCTTGTCGGCCCGCTGGTCGACAGGCAGGCCTTCGACAACATGCAGAAGGCGCTGGAGGCTGCAAAAGCCGAAGGCGGCAAGGTTACCGGCGGCCATCGCGTCACCGACGCCGGCAAGGACACCGCCTACTACGTCAAGCCGGCGATCGTCGAAATGCCGAAGCAGGCAGGCCCCGTGCTCGAAGAGACGTTCGCGCCGATCCTCTACGTCATGAAGTATTCCGACTTCGACAAGGCGCTGGACGACCACAACGCCGTCGCAGCCGGCCTCTCCTCGTCGATCTTCACGCTGGACATGCAGGAATCCGAGCGTTTCCTGTCCGCCGACGGTTCCGATTGCGGCATCGCCAACGTCAACATCGGCACCTCCGGTGCGGAGATCGGCGGCGCGTTCGGCGGCGAGAAGGAAACCGGCGGCGGCCGCGAATCCGGCTCGGACGCCTGGAAGGCCTACATGCGCCGCGCCACCAACACGGTGAACTACTCCAAGGCCCTGCCGCTGGCCCAGGGCGTCTCCTTCGACATCGAATAGGCAGCGAAGGAAGCGTCCATGACCATGGCAACCAAGATCGAGGAGGCGGGCTTCAGGCCCGCCTCGCGGATCGCCGCGATCGGCGTCTCGAAGATCCTGCAGATCGGCGCCCGCGCCAATCAGATGAAGCGCGAGGGCCATCCCGTCATCATCCTCGGCGCCGGCGAGCCGGATTTCGACACGCCGGACAACGTCAAGCAAGCGGCCAAGGCCGCGATCGACCGCGGCGAGACGAAGTACACCGCCCTCGACGGCACGCCGGAACTGAAGAAGGCGATCGCGGAAAAATTCCGCCGCGAGAACGGCGTCGACTATGCGCCAGACGAGATCACCGTCGCCACCGGCGCCAAGCAGATCCTGTTCAACGCCTTCATGGCGAGCATCGATCCGGGCGACGAGGTGAACATCCCGACGCCCTACTGGACCTCCTATTCCGACATCGTCGAGATCTGCGGCGGCGTGCCGGTGCTGATCCCCTGCGACGCGTCCGCCGGCTTCCGGCTGAAGGCGGAGCAGCTGGAAGGCGCGATCACGCCGCGGACGCGCTGGGTGCTCCTGAACTCGCCTTCGAACCCGTCCGGCGCAGCCTATGGCGAGGCCGACTACCGCCCGCTGCTGGAGGTGTTGCTGCGCCACCCGCATGTCTGGCTGATGGTCGACGACATGTACGAGCACATCGTCTATGACGACTTCCGCTTTGTCACCCCAGCCGCGATCGAGCCGCGACTGAAGGATCGCACGCTGACGATCAACGGCGTGTCGAAGGCCTATGCCATGACCGGCTGGCGGATCGGCTATGCAGGCGGCCCCAGGGCGCTGATCAAGGCGATGGCGGTGATCCAGAGCCAGGCGACCTCCTGCCCCTCCTCCGTCAGCCAAGCAGCCTCCGTCGAGGCGCTGAACGGGCCGCAGGGCTTTCTCAAGGAGCGGCAGGAGAGCTTCCGGCAGCGCCGCGACCTCGTCGTCACAGCCCTGAACGCCATCCCCGGCATCGACTGCCGCACGCCCGAAGGCGCCTTCTACACATTTGCCGGGTGTGCCGGCCTGATCGGCCGGAAGACGCCGGCAGGCAGGACGATCGAAACCGACGCCGATTTCACCGACTACCTTCTGGACGTCGCCCACGTCGCCGTCGTCCCCGGCTCCGCCTTCGGCCTCTCACCCTACTTCCGCATTTCCTATGCCACGTCGGAGACGGAACTGAAGGAAGCGTTGAGGCGGATTGCGGAAGCGTGCGCAAGGCTTGGCTGACGAGCCTGCGCGGCTGCATCCGTTGCAGCCGCAGTGTTTCACCCCTCATCCGGCTGCCGCCACCTTCTCCCCGTGAACGGGGAGAAGGACGAACGCCGCGCCGTCTCCATTCCCTCTCCCCGCCTGCGGGGAGAGGGTCAGGGTGAGGGGCAGTCTTTGTTGGCGCGTGTCACGACGGTGGGCACGCAAAGAGAAAGCGCCCCAGGGGTTTCCCCGGGGCGTCCTGCTTCATCCGGACATTGAGGCGACGTTATCCCGCCGCGCGCGTGCCGTGATGCTCCTGCGCATAATAGTGACCGAAGCGGTTGGCCAGGAACGTGTCGAGCGAGATCTCTTCCTGCTTGACGAAACCCTTTGCCCGCAACGAGCCGTCGGCCAGCATGTCGAGCACGGCGCAGATCGAGCCGGCCGTGGTGATCTGGATCGCCGAATGCATGCGGCCGGCGATGACGGCGCTGTAGATCTTGTTGGCGTAGGTTTCCTGGATCAGGCGCCCGTCCTTGCGGCCGGAGACGGTGACGAAGACGATGACGACGTCCTGGGTCGTCGCCGGCAGGGCGTTCTCGAAGATATCCTTCAGCACCTCGCGGCGGTGGCGCAGGCCGAGGTCGTTGAGCAGCGCCTTCATGATCGCCGCATGCCCGGGATAGCGGATCGTCCGGTAGTTGAGCGTGCGCACCTTGCCCTTCAGCGTCTCGCAGAGCGTTCCAAGGCCGCCCGAGGTGTTGAAGGCCTCGTAGGTGACGCCGTCGAGCGAGAATTCCTCGCGCTCCTCCAGCGCCGGCACCTCGACGAGCGCGCCCTCGACGATCGCCTCGCACGGCTCGATGTACTCGTTGATGACGCCGTCCGTGCTCCAGGTGAGATTGTAGTTCAGCGCGTTGGAGGGATATTGCGGCAGGGCGCCGACGCGCATGCGCACGCTCTCCAGCGTGTCGAAATGGCTGGCGAGATCGTTGGCGACGATCGAGATGAAGCCGGGCGCCAGTCCGCATTGCGGGATGAAGGCGGTCTTTGCCGTCTCGGCGATGCGCTTGACCTGCCGGGTCGATTCGACGTCTTCGGTCAGGTCGAGATAGTGGACGCCGGCCGCAGCCGCGGCTTCGGCGATCGCGACCGTCAGGTGGTAGGGCGCAGCGCTGAGCACCGCGAAGCGGCCTTCCAGCAATGTGACCAGCGCCTTTGCATCGGCGATGTCGACCACGGCGGTGGTGACCGCCTTGTGCTCTTCGATCGACAGGAGCTGCTCGGCGGAACGGTCTACCACCGTGACCCGGTAGTCACCGCTGTGCGCCAGCAGGCGCGCAATGGTGGAGCCGATTTTTCCCGCGCCGATGACGACGATTTCTTTCATTTTGTTTTCCCCGCAGGCTGTAATTTCTCCTTGATTCTGCGCTCGTTCCCTGTCGATTCACAGCTGCGGATAGGGCATAATGCATCATCGATATCGGCAGAATGACGAGTAAGATGGTCACAACGACGCTCAGTCCCAAGGATCGCGAACTGCTCGCCATCCTCAGCGAGAACGCCCGGGAACAGACCTCGGCGATCGCCCGCCGCCTTGGCCTGTCGCGCACGACGGTGCAGGCCAGGATCGAGCGGCTGGAACGCGACGGCGTGATCACCGGCTACGGCGTGCGGGTGTCGGACGAATACGAGGGCGGCATGGTGAAGGCGCACGTCCTCATCACCATCGCGCCGAAGACGCTTTCGCGCATCACCGGCGAGCTTCACGCGATCGCCGAGGTGCGCGCCCTGCATTCGGTCTCGGGATCGTTCGACCTGATCGCGATCGTTGCCGCAGCCTCGATCGCCGAACTCGACCACCTGATCGACCGGATCGGGGAAATCGACGGCGTCGAGCGCACCCTCTCGTCCATCATCCTGTCCACGCGCATCAGCCGTTAGCCGGGATCGGGAGAAGACGGCGCAACCGGCGCTACGCCAGGAACCGGTCCGCACGGTAAGGGGCGAGGTCGACGATCGTCTTCTCGCCGAGCATGCTTTCCGCCAAGGCCCGCCCCGTCACCGGCCCGAGCGTCATGCCGTGGTGGGCATGACCGAAGGCGAACCACAGTCCGGCATGGCGCGGCGCCTTGCCGATGACCGGCATCATGTCCGGCGTGCAGGGTCGCGCCCCCATCCACGGCTCCTCGTCGCGCCGCTCGGCGAGGGGAAAGAACTCGCGTGCCACCCGCTCCGCCCGGCGAAGCTGCACCGGCGTCTTGCGCGCGTCGCGCTTGGCGAATTCCGCACCCGTCGTCAGGCGGATGCCGCGGTTCATCGGCGCCAGAAAGTAGCCGCGTTCGGCGTCGAGCACCCAGTTGTTGAGCCGCGCGCCCTCTGCCGCGCCATAGTGCATGTGGTAGCCGCGCTTGACCGCGAGCGGAAAGTGATAGCCGAACTTGCGCGTCACCGTATCCGCCCAGGGCCCGAGCGCGACGACGACGTCTGTCGCCGCCAGCGACCCCTCTGGCGTCGCAATCCGCCAGCCCTCGCCTTCCAGCACGTGCTCGATCGTCGCCGCGTCGCCGGCCATCAGCGTCCCGCCCAGCGACTGGAAATACTGCACATAGGCCTTCAGCAGCCCGCCGGGATCGAGGATCGACCAGGGATCGGTCCAGCGCAGGCCGCCCGTCAGCTCGGCGCGGATATGCGGCTCCAGCCGCTTCATCTCTTCGGTGGTGAACTTCTGGTGGTTGACGCCGAACTTCGCCGAAAGCTGCTCGGCCTCCGCATAGGCCGCGTCCCGGGCCTTCTCCGTGCGGAACACCTTCATCCAGCCGTCCTTGCGGATCAGCGCCTCCGCGCCCGAGGCCTTGATCAGGTCGGCGTGCTCGGTGACCGAGTTCTCGATCAGGGGCGCATAGAGATGGGCGATGCGCTGGTGCTGCGTGAACCCCGAATGCCACCAGTAGCGCAGAAGGAACGGAACCAGCCCCGGAAGCGCCGACAGGTGGTAGTGCGCATCGATCGTGTTGTTCAGCGCATAGCGGAACAGCGCCCCGAAATCGTGCGGGAAGCCGTAGGGAAAGACGCCTTCGCGCTGGATCAGCCCGGCATTGCCGTAGGACGTTTCCTCGGCCGGCCCGCGGCGGTCGACAAGAACGACCGACTTTCCCCGCCGCGCCAGATGGATCGCCGTCGAGATGCCGACGACGCCCGCGCCCAGAACGATGACATCCGTTTTCATGGAAAAGGCCCCGAATTCACGATTGCATTGCCGCGATCAATGCATGCCGTGCGCCCCGAGGCAAGGCGCAGCCTTCGCATCGTCAGACGGACGTGCTCATGCCGCCGTCGACATAGAGCGTGTGGCCGTTGACGAAGGAGGAGGCGTCGCTGGCGAGGAAGACGGCGGCCCCGACGAGTTCGCCGACCTCGCCCCAGCGGCCGGCCGGCGTTCGCTTTTCCAGCCAGGCGGTGAAGTCCGGGTCCTCCACCAGTGCCTTGTTCAGCGGCGTCTTGAAATAGCCGGGCGCGATCGCGTTGATCTGCAGCCCGTATTTCGCCCAGTCGGCGCTCATGCCGCGCGTGAGGTTGCGGACCGCTCCCTTCGTCGCCGTGTAGGGCGCGATCCCGGTGCGGGCGAGCTCGCTCTGCACCGAGGCGATGTTGATGATCTTGCCGCGCCCGCGCGCGATCATCGGACGGGCGACGGCGCGGGAGACATGGAAGACGCTGGAAACGTTGGTCCTCAGGAGTTCGTCCCACTTTTCGGCCGGAAAATCCTCGAGCGGCGCGCGGAACTGCATGCCGGCATTGTTGACCAGGATGTCGATCGGCCCCGTTTCCGCCTCGATGACGGCGACCATCTGTGCGGCGGCGGCACCGTCGGTGACGTCGAAGGGAGCGGCCTGGGCGCCGTAGCCCTTGTCGCGCAGCACCCGCACGGCACCTGCGAGCTTCTCCGCCGAGCGGCCGTTGACGAGCACGCTCGCGCCATGGGCTGCAAGGCCCTCGGCGATCGCAAAGCCGATGCCCTGCCCCGAGCCCGTCACCAGCGCCCGCCGACCCGAAAGATCAAACAATGGAAATGCCATGCCGTTCAGTCCTCCCGATGCGTTCCGGCCGATCCCGTCGGCCCTACTGTCCGGCCAGCCGGAGCAGGTTTTCGATCGCCGCTCGCTCGAAGCCGCCGATCCCTTCACAAATGTCGGCATTGATCGCCGACGCCACCGCCTCCTCGTCGCGCTTGCGGAGTGCTGCGATGGCCTCCTGGTGCCGGTCGACGAAATAGAGCTGCGCCACATGCGCCATGGCGATGCCGAGGAAAGGGCCGAGCTGCAGCCACACGCTTTCCACCATCGGCATGACGATCTGGTCGGGATTGGCGGTGTAGAGCGTGCGGTGGAATTCCTGGTTCAAAAGCAGCGCGGTCGCGTTGTCGTTCTGTGCGATCGCCTCGTCCTGCGCCTTGTCGATCGCCACCAGCCGGTCGATCTGCTTCTCGGTGATGTGCCCGACGGCTCGGCGCGCGGCATGCTGCTCCAGCGTGGCGCGGAGCGCGATCAATTCGCCGAACCGCTCGGCGGTCATCCTCGGCACCATGATGCGCCGGTTGTCCAGCACCTTCAGCGCGCCCTCGGAAGAGAGCCGGCGCAGCGCCTCGCGCACCGGCGTCGGGCTGCTCTCCATCGCCTCGGCGATACCGCGGATGGTCAGCGACTCCCCGGGGCGGATGGAGCCCACCATGATCGCCTGCCGCAGCCGGCGGTGCGCGTATTCGTGGGTCGTCATGCCTTCGGGCCGGTCGAGCGGCTCCAGTTTCAAAACTGCCAAAGTCCCCTCCTGGCCGGCCAGGACACGCCCGGTGCCGATTCGAGTCCCCGCTCCGTTCCGCTCTTACCAGCTTGACCGGAAACAAGAAAGTGTGCATATTTTCAAAATGTGATCACAAAAATCAATATGTGATATTGTAAAAAGACAGAAGAATGCGAGGGGTTCATGTCTGATTTCGAGTCGCAGGACTGGCTTGCGAACGCCGATTCCGTCGAGAGCATCCAGGCCGTCGTCTGCGATCTGAACGGCATCCTTCGTGGCAAGCGCGTGCCGATCGGGCAGGCCAAGAAGGTGCTCGAGGGCGGCATCCGCATGCCGCTGTCCATCGTCGGCGTCGACGTCTGGGGCGAGGACATCGTCGGCTCGTCGCAGGTCTTCGCCAGCGGCGACATGGACGGCATCTGCAGCCCGACCGGGCGCGGCGCCCTGCCGGTCAACTGGACACTCAAACCCAGCGCAGTCGTGCCGCTGTGGCTGTTCAAGGAGACGGGCGAGCCCTTCCTGGCCGATCCGCGCCAGGCGCTCGCCCACATCGTCCGCCAGTACCACGAGCTCGGGCTCAGGCCGGTCGTCGCCTCCGAGATGGAATTCTACCTGATCGATTCCGAGCCGGACCACGCCGAGCCGCCGATCTCGCCCTATACCGGCAAGCGGCTCGATTCCGACGCGATCCTGTCGATCGACGAACTCGACGACTTCGGCCAGTTCTTCTCCGACGTCTATGCCGAGTGCGAGCGCCAGAACGTGCCGGCGGATTCGGCCGTCGCCGAAAACGGCATCGGCCAGTTCGAGATCAACCTGATGCACACCGACGATCCGCTCAAGGCGGCCGACGACGCGCTGTTCTTCAAGCGCATCATCAAGGGCGTGGCGCGCAAGCACGGCTTTGCCGCCACCTTCATGGCCAAGCCCTATGGCCTGCGCTCCGGCAGCGGCATGCACGTCCATTTCAGCCTGGTCGACGAGGACGGCCGCAACGTCTTCGACGACGGCACCGAACTCGGCTCCGACATCATGCGCCATGCGGTCGCCGGGCTCACCCGCGGCATGGCCGAGACGACGCTGCTCTTCGCCCCCCACTACAACTCCTACCGCCGCCTGCGGCCGGACACGCACGCCCCCACCTCGATCACCTGGGGCTACGAGAACCGCACGGCAGCCATCCGCATTCCCGGCGGCAACACCGCCGCGCGCCGCATCGAGCATCGCGTCGCCGGCGCCGACGCCAACCCCTACCTCGTCATGGCGGGCATCCTGGGTGCGGCGCTGACCGGCATCCGCAACAAGTGGGATCCGCCGGCGCCCGTCACCGGCCGCGCCTACCAGGCCAAGGCCACGCGCATCCCCAGCGAATGGGGCTCGGCGGTGACCGCCTTCGAGAACGGCCCGATCGTCTCTGAAATCTTCGATCCCGATTTCCGCTCCATGCTGATCGCCTGCAAGCGGCAGGAGATCGCCGGCTTCGCCGAACAGGTGACCGACTTCGAATTCAGCGCCTATCTGGAAATCGTCTGATGCTCGACACTGTCTCCAAGTCCGCACGATCCTACGCCGGCGACGGCAGCTATCCCGGCAGCTACTATGCCGCCTCCCGCAACATCATCCGCACGCCGAAGGTGCTCGAGGGCGATGTGGAGGCGGACGTCGCCGTGCTCGGCGCCGGCTATTCCGGCCTGTCGACGGCCATCCACCTCGCCGAGAAGGGCTACAAGGTCGTCGTCGTCGAGGGGGCCGGGGTCGGCTGGGGGGCTTCCGGGCGCAACGGCGGCCAGGTCGTCAACGGCCTGAACGCCAGCCTCGACACGATCCGGCGCCGCTACGGCGAGGAAGCCGGCGCCTTCGTCGGCTCGCTCGTGCAGGAGGGCGGCCGCATCATCCGCCGCATCGTCAGCCAGTACGGTATCGAATGCGACCTGAAGGACGGCAATATCTATGCGGCCTATACCAGCGCCCATATGAAGGAACTGGAGCACAAGAAGGCGCTGTGGCAGCGCTACGGCATGGACGACCACGAGCTTCTCGACCGCCAGGCCATCCGCAAGCTCGTGAACACCGACGCCTATGTCGGCGGCATGCTCGACCGCACCGGCGGCCATATGCATCCGCTCAACCTCGTCCTCGGCGAGGCCGCCGCACTGGAGACGCTCGGCGGCACGGTCTACGAACAGTCCCCGGTGACGAGGGTCGAGCACGAGGCCGAGCGGCCGGTGATCCACACCGCCAAGGGCCGGGTGACGGCGAATGTCGCCGTCCTCTGCGGCAACGCCTATCTCGGCAATGTGGTGCCGAAGCTCGTCTCCCGCGTCATGCCGGTCTCCACCCAGATGATCGCCACCGAGCCCCTCGGGGCCGAGCGCGCCGACGCGCTGATCCCGAGCGACATGTGCGTCGAGGACGTGCGCTACATTCTCGACTATTTCCGCCTGTCGGCGGACAAGCGCATGATCTTCGGCGGCGGCACCGTCTATGGCGGCATCGACCCGGCCGACGTCCGCGCCAAGCTGAAGCCCAATCTGGAAAAGGTGTTCCCGTCGCTGAAGGGTGTTGCGATCGACTATGCCTGGAGCGGCAACTTCGCGCTGTCCTTCTCGCGTGTGCCGCAGATGGGCAAGATCGGCAAGGATACCTATTTCGCCCACGGCTACAGCGGCCACGGCGTCACCGGATCACACCTCTTCGGCAAGATCCTGAGCGAGGCGATCCACGGCGATGTCAGCCGATACAGCCAGTTCGAGAGGCTGCCCTGGATCCCCTTCCCCGGCGGCCGCACCTTCCGCGCCCAGTACTCGACCATCGGCTCCTGGTGGTACCAGTTCAAGGATGCCTTCGGCCTCTGAGTCCGGAAGCCACGGCGCCCGCGCATCGGGCAAAAACAGAAGGCCGGCGGAGATCCTCCGCCGGCCTTCTGTCTGTTCCATATCTCGCAGTCCTCAGCCCATCCGCTCGGACTTGTAGGAGCCCGGGCTCGCGGGGAAGACGATCGTCTTGTTGCCGTTCATGAACGCGCGGTGATGGATATGGGCGTGCACGGCGCGGGCGAGAACCTGGCTCTCCACGTCGCGGCCGATCGAGACGTAGTCGTCGGCCGACTGCGCATGGGTGATGCGCGCGACGTCCTGCTCGATGATCGGACCCTCGTCGAGATCCTCGGTGACGTAGTGCGCGGTGGCGCCGATCAGCTTCACGCCGCGCTCGAACGCCTGCTTGTAGGGGTTGGCGCCCTTGAACGACGGCAGGAACGAATGGTGGATGTTGATGATCCGGCCGGACATCTTCTTGCAGACCGCATCGGAGAGAACCTGCATGTAGCGGGCCAGCACGATCAGGTCGGCATCCGACTGCTCGACGATCTCCATCAGCCGCGCCTCGGCCTGCGGCTTGTTCTCCTTCGTCACCTTGATGTGGTGGAAGGGGATGTCGTGGTTGACGATGACCTTCTGGTAATCGAAGTGATTGGAGACGACGCCGACGATGTCGATCGGCAGCGCGCCGATCTTCCAGCGGTAGAGCAGGTCGTTCAGGCAGTGGCCGAAGCGCGAGACCATCAGAAGCACCTTCATCCGCGCTTCGCTGTCGTGCATCTGCCATGTCATGCCGAATGTCTTGGCAACCGGCTCGAAGCCCTCCCTGATGTCGGCCTCGGTGGCGCCTTCCTGGCTGATGAAGGTCAGCCGCATGAAGAACATGTCGGTCTCGAGGTCGTCGAACTGCGACGAATCGACGATGTTGCAACCTTTGTCGGCGAGGTAGCCGGTCACGGCGGCCACGATGCCGCGGGTTGAGACGCAAGATACGGTCAGTACATAGCTCTTCATCGGTTCCACTCTCGCTGTCGATACGCTCGCTCCGGCCGGGCCTCCGCCGTTCGGCGGTTGACGATATCTCAATCGCCGGCGGATTTGGCAAGGCCCGCATGGGAGCGCAAGCTAAGTCGGCCCGGCGATGCGGGCGCATCGGTTCGCGACATCCAGTGGCAGGAAAGAGGCAAGGGCTGGCAAGAACGCCCAGCTTCTGCGACAAGTCCGCATGCCGCAGCCTCGCGCACGTCCGGGGACGCAACATTCCGCCCGAGAACGGTCAAGACCCGTGTTCACCCTGCATGCCACCGCCACCTTCGAACAGGACATCAAGAAGAGCCGGTTCCGCGCCGTGGCCGGCCCGATTGCCGGCGAGCAGGCGGCAAGGGACTTTGCCGCAGCCCATTCCGACCCCGCGGCGAACCACAACTGCTTTGCCTGGCGCATCGGCCAGGTCTATCGCTTCAGCGACGACGGCGAGCCCTCCGGCACCGGCGGCAAGCCGATCCTCCAGGCGATCGACGGCCAGGCGCTCGACGGCGTCGCCGTGGTGGTGACGCGCTGGTTCGGCGGCATCCTGCTCGGCAGCGGCGGCCTGGTGCGCGCCTATGGCGGCACCGCGGCGGCATGCCTGCGCACGATGGACAAGATCGAGCTCGTCGTCCGCGTCGAGGCACGCGTCACCTGCGTCTTCTCCGATCTCGCGCTCGTCAAGGCCCGCCTCGCCTCCGCACCCGGCGTGCGCATCGACAATGAGAGGTTCATCGATACCGGCGCGGAACTCGCCGTGGCGCTTCCGGAAAAGTCGGCGGACACGATCACCCGCATGCTGGTCGATATCACGGCCGGCAGGGCGACCGTCGCGTTCGACGCCTGAACCGGCGGTCGCCTTGCAGAGATCTAGGGCCGGCCGGGTGTCGTTTCGCGGCGATAGGCGGCCGGACTTTTCGAGGTCCACTTGCGGAAGGCGCGGTGGAAGGCGCTGGGCTCGGAAAAGCCGAGCTGCACCGCGATCTCCCCGATCCCGAGCGCGCTCGTCTGCAGCATCTCGATCGCCATCTCCCGGCGGATCTCGTCCTTGATGCCGCCATAGCTCTGCCCCTCCGCCTGCAGCCTGTGCCGCAACGTCGAGGGCGCGATGCGCATCTGCGCGGCAAGTGCTTCGAAACCCGTCCACGACGCCGGCGGCACCTGCCGCAGGCGCCTGCGCACGCCCGCGGCAAGCCCGGCGTCGTAGCGATAGCGAACGAGGATATTGGCCGGGGCGCCGCGCAGGAACTGCTTCAGCGCCTGCTCGCTGCGGGCGACCGGCAGCTTCAGCACGCTGGCGTCGAACGAAAGCCGGCTCGCAGGCTGGGAGAAGCGCACCGGCGCACCGAAGAACAGCCGGTAGTCCGCCGCCTGCCGCGGCTCGGGGCAGCGGAAATCGACGGAGCGGATCGGGATGCGGCGCCCCACCAGCCAGCAGGCAATCCCGTGCAGCAGGATCCAGTAGGTCCGGTAGGCGAAAGCCGAACGCGGCCCGTCGCGATCCGAAAGCGTGACCTGCGCCAGCCCGTCGGCAACATCCAGCCGTCCAGCCGGATCCTCCAGCACCACGTCGAGGAAGCGCAGCGCCCGCCGCAGGGCCTGCTCCAGCGTGCCGGCATGCAGCACGCAATGGCAGAGCAGGGTGAAGCTGCCGCGCCGCATCGGCCGCCCGCCCATGCCGAAGAATTCGTCGTCCACCTCGGCCGCAATCGCAAGCCAGAGCGCGCCGTAGCTTTCCGCCGAGACGGGCGCGTCGATCACGGCCGGCAGGCCGATCGCCGCCAGCAACGGCTCCACCGGACGCCCGGCCCGGCGCAGGCAATCGAGCGCCTCCTCCACGAAGGAGGGCGATATCATCCGCCGCCCGGTTTCCGTCATCGTCATGGGCGCAAGCATATGGTAAAATCGGCCGAAAAATCGAGATGCTTCGGTCATCGCTTGCAATATTCCGCCGGAATAGAATCCGGAAAACGTCGGGTATGCGCCCGGCGGCAATGCAGCGCTGGGAGGACTGCATGGCATATCGCGATCGCCTCGCGGATCTCGTCGGCCTCGTGGGAGCGAAGCCATGCTGATCGGCGGCAAGTCATTCATCGTCACCGGCGGCGGCTCCGGCCTCGGCGCTGCGGTCGCCCGCATGCTGGCGGCCGAGGGCGCCAATGTCGTCATCGCCGACGTCAACGCAGAGGCCGGCACACGGATCGCGGCCGAGCTCGGCGATGCCGCCGTCTTTCTCCGCACCGACGTAACGCAGGAACAGGACGCGCAGGCGGCCGTCGACACGGCGATCGCCCGCTTCGGCCACCTGCACGGCCTGGTCAACTGCGCCGGCGTCGCACCGGGCGAGAAGGTGATCGGCCGCGACGGCCCGCACCGGCTGGACAGCTTCGCCCGCACGCTCGCCATCAACCTCATCGGCACCTTCAACATGATCCGGGTCGCCGCCGCGGCGATCGCAAACGAGGCGCCGGAGCAGGACGGCGAGCGCGGCGTCATCGTCAGCACGGCCTCCGTCGCAGCCTTCGACGGCCAGATCGGCCAGGCGGCCTATGCGGCATCCAAGGGCGGCGTGGCGGCCATGACCCTGCCGATCGCCCGCGAACTCGCCCGCCACGGCATCCGCGTCGTCACCATCGCGCCCGGCATCTTCGAGACGCCGATGATGGCGGGAATGCCGCAGGAGGTGCAGGATGCGCTGGGAAAGAGCGTGCCCTTCCCTCCGCGCCTCGGCCGGCCGCCGGAGTTTGCCGCACTCGCTCGCCACATCTGCGAGAATGTGATGCTCAACGGCGAGGTCATCCGCCTCGACGGTGCGCTGCGCTTGCCGCCGCGCTGAACCATGTCGGCCAAACCAGGCCCGGGAGGAAATGAAATGACGATGGAAGATCCGGTTGTCGTCGTCGGCATGGCGCGGACCCCCATGGGCGGCTTTCAGGGCGACCTGAAGGGCGCCACGGCGCCGCAACTCGGGGCGACCGCGATCCGCGCAGCGCTCGACCGCAGCGGCGTGAACCCCGAAACGGTCGACGAGGTGCTGTTCGGCTGCGTGCTGCCGGCCGGCCAGGGCCAGGCGCCCGCCCGTCAGGCAGCCCTTGGCGCCGGCCTGCCCTTCGGCACGGGTGCCACGACCGTCAACAAGATGTGCGGCTCCGGCATGAAGGCGGTGATGCTCGCCCATGACCTGATCGCCGCGGGCAGCGCCGCAGTCGCCGTCGCCGGCGGCATGGAAAGCATGACGAATGCGCCCTATCTGCTGGATCGTGCCCGCGGCGGCTACCGCCTGGGACACGGCCGGGTCGTCGACCACATGTTCCTCGACGGGCTGGAGGATGCCTATGACAGGGGCCGCCTGATGGGAACGTTTGCCGAAGACTGCGCCGAGGCCTACCAGTTCACCCGCCCCGCGCAGGACGACTACGCCGTCACCTCGCTGACCCGCGCGCAAGCTGCGATCGAGAAGGGCGCCTTCGACGCAGAGATCGCGCCGGTCACGGTGCGGGACGGCAAGAGCGAGCAGGTGGTCGGCCGCGACGAGCAGCCGGGCAAGGCGAGACTGGAGAAGATCCCGACGCTGAAGCCGGCCTTCCGCGAAAACGGGACGGTGACGGCTGCCAATTCCTCGTCCATCTCGGACGGCGCCGCGGCGCTGGTGCTGATGCGGCGCTCGCAGGCCGAGCGGGAAGGCATCGATCCACTGGCGACCATCATCGGCCACGCCACCCATTCGCAGGCGCCGAACCTCTTCGCCACGGCCCCGATCGGCGCGCTGCGCAAGCTTTCGGACCGGACGGGCTGGGAGCTGAAGGACGTCGACCTGTTCGAGGTCAACGAGGCCTTCGCCGTCGTCGCCATGGCGGCGATGCGCGACCTCGACCTGCCGCACGACAAGGTCAACGTCCACGGCGGCGCCTGCGCGCTCGGCCACCCGATCGGCGCATCCGGCGCCCGCGTCATCGTCACCCTGCTCTCGGCGCTCGAGCGCTACGGCATGAAGCGCGGCATGGCGACGCTGTGCATCGGCGGCGGCGAGGCGACCGCGCTCGCAGTCGAAATGCACTGAGCGGCTTCAACGGTTTCGGGGAGGAGACCGGCGCATGATCCTGAACGAAGAGCAGATCCAGATCCGCGACATGGCGCGCGACTTCGCCCGCGAGCGGCTCGTGCCGGGGGCGGCCGAACGCGACGCCGAGAGCCGCTTTCCCCGCGAGGAACTGCGCGAGATGGGCGAACTCGGCTTCCTCGGCATGCTGGTGCCGGAGACCTATGGCGGGTCGGAGACCGGAACGGTCGCCTATGCCGTGGCGCTGGAGGAGATCGCCGCCGGCGACGGACCCTGCTCGACCATCATGAGCGTGCACAGCTCGGTCGGCTGCGTGCCGGTCCTCAGATACGGCACGGAGGAGCAGAAGCAGCGCTTCCTGCCGAAGCTGGCATCCGGCGAATGGATCGGCGGCTTCGCGCTGACCGAGCCGCAGGCCGGCTCCGACGCCTCGAACCTGAAGACCCGCGCCCGCCGCGACGGCGAGCACTACGTCATCGACGGCGCCAAGCAATTCATCACCTCGGGCAAGAACGGCAACGTCGTCATCGTCTTCGCCGTCACCGATCCGGATGCCGGCAAGAAGGGCATCTCCGCCTTCATCGTCTCCACCGACACGCCCGGCTACGAGGTCGTGCGGGTGGAACAGAAGCTCGGGCTCCATTCCTCCGACACCTGCCAGATCGCCTTCAACGCGATGCGCATCCCCGCCGATCTCCGCCTCGGCGGCGAGGGCGAAGGCTACCGGATCGCACTGTCGAACCTGGAGGGCGGGCGCATCGGCATTGCCGCGCAGGCCGTCGGCATGGCGCGCTCGGCCTTCGAGGCGGCACGCGACTATGCCCGCGAGCGCACGGCCTTCGGCACGCCGATCGTCGAGCACCAGGCCGTCGCCTTCCGCCTCGCCGACATGGCGACCCGGATCGAGGTCGCCCGCCAGATGGTCCTGCACGCGGCGCAACTGAAGGAAGCGGGGCAACCCTGCCTCACCGAGGCCTCGATGGCGAAGCTCTTCGCCTCCGAAATGGCCGAGAAGGTCTGCTCGGACGCGATCCAGATCCACGGCGGCTACGGCTACATGGCCGACTATCCGGTCGAGCGCATCTACCGCGACGTCCGGATCTGCCAGATCTACGAGGGAACCAGCGACGTCCAGCGCATCGTCATTGCCCGGAACCTGTAAGGAACACCGCTTGTTGACTGTGTTGAAGCGCCTCGACGCCCCCCTCATCCGCCCTTCGGGCACCTTCTCCCCGCTGGGGAGAAGAGGACATTTTCGGCACCTTTCGATCTATCCGGACAAAGAGCCGAAGCTCTGTGACAGTGGCTTGGAAACGCAGTGCCAGCCGCATGCTCCCTCTTCTCCCCCGCGGGGAGAAGGTGCCCGAAGGGCGGATGAGGGGGCTTTCGCCAACCTACGGGAGCACGCATGACTGACATCCATCCCCTGAGCCTGCATGTGCCCGAACCCGCCGTCCGGCCGGGCGGCCAACCGGACTTTTCCACCGTCAAGATAGCGAAGGCGGGCTCCGTGCCGCGGCCTCCCGTCGATGTGGCGCCGGAAGAGATCCGTGACCTTGCTTACTCCATCATTCGCGTGCTGAACCGTGACGGCGAGGCGGTCGGGCCCTGGGCCGGGCTGCTCTCCGACGAGGAGCTTCTGGCCGGCCTGCGCAACATGATGAAGCTGCGCGCCTTCGACGCCCGCATGCTGATGGCGCAGCGGCAGGGCAAAACCTCGTTCTACATGCAGCACCTCGGCGAGGAGGCCGTCAGTTGCGCCTTCCGCAAGGCGCTCGCCAAGGGCGACATGAACTTTCCGACCTACCGGCAGGCAGGGCTCCTGATCGCCGACGACTATCCGATGGTCGAGATGATGAACCAGATCTACTCGAACGAGGCCGATCCGCTGCGCGGCCGGCAGTTGCCGATCATGTATTCGTCGAAGGAGCACGGCTTCTTCACCATCTCCGGCAACCTCGCCACACAATATGTGCAGGCCGTCGGATGGGCGATGGCGTCGGCCATCAGGAACGATACGAAGATCGCCGCCGCCTGGATCGGCGACGGCTCGACCGCCGAATCCGATTTCCATTCGGCGCTAGTCTTCGCCTCCACCTACAAGGCGCCTGTCATCCTCAATATCGTCAACAACCAGTGGGCCATCTCCACCTTCCAGGGCATCGCCCGCGGTGGCTCGGGCACGTTCGCCGCCCGCGGCCTCGGCTTCGGCATCCCCGCCCTGCGCGTCGACGGCAACGACTACCTCGCCGTCTACGCGGTGGCCAGATGGGCGGCCGAGCGCGCGCGGCAGAACCTCGGCCCGACGCTGATCGAATACGTCACCTATCGCGTCGGCGCGCATTCCACCTCGGACGATCCGAGCGCCTACCGTCCCAAGACCGAATCGGAAGCCTGGCCGCTGGGCGACCCGGTCCTGCGGCTGAAGAAGCACCTGATCGTCCGCGGCGTCTGGTCGGAGGAGCGCCATGCCCAGAGCGAGGCCGAGATCCTCGACGAGGTGATCCAGGCGCAGAAGGAGGCCGAGAGCCACGGCACGCTGCATGCGGGCGGCAAGCCGTCCGTGCGCGACATCTTCGAGGGCGTCTATGCGGAAATGCCCGCCCATATCCGCCGCCAGCGGCAGAAGGCAGGGTACTGACATGGCAAGAATGACGATGATCGAGGCCGTCCGCAGCGCGATGGACGTATCGATGGGGCGCGACGACAACGTCGTCGTCTTCGGCGAGGACGTCGGCTATTTCGGCGGCGTCTTCCGCTGCACCCAGGGCCTGCAGGCGAAATACGGCAAGACCCGCTGCTTCGACGCGCCGATCAACGAATCCGGCATCCTCGGAACGGCGATCGGCATGGCGGCTTACGGCCTGAAGCCCTGCATCGAGATCCAGTTCGCCGACTACATGTACCCGGCCTACGACCAGATCACCCAGGAGGCCGCCCGCATCCGCTATCGCTCCAATGGCGACTTCACCTGCCCGATCGTCGTGCGCATGCCGACCGGCGGCGGCATCTTCGGCGGCCAGACGCACAGCCAGAGCCCCGAGGCGCTGTTCACCCATGTCTGCGGCCTGAAGGTGATCGTCCCCTCCAATCCCTACGACGCCAAGGGCCTGCTCATCGCCGCGATCGAGGATCCAGACCCGGTGATGTTCCTGGAACCGAAGCGGCTCTATAACGGCCCCTTCGACGGCCATCACGAAAGGCCCGTCACCCCGTGGTCGAAGCACGACCTCGGCGAGGTTCCCGACGGCCATTACACCATTCCGATCGGCAAAGCCGAGGTGCGCAGGCCGGGCGAGGCCGTCACCGTGATCGCCTACGGCACCATGGTCCACGTCGCGCTCGCCGCGGCCGAGGAGACCGGAATCGACGCCGAGGTGATCGACCTGCGCAGCCTCCTGCCGCTCGACCTCGACACGATCGTCCAGTCGGTCAAGAAGACAGGCCGCTGCGTCGTCGTCCACGAGGCGACGCTGACCTCCGGCTTCGGTGGCGAGGTGGCAGCGCTGGTCCAGGAACACTGCTTCTACAATCTCGAGGCACCCGTCGTGCGCGTCACCGGCTGGGACACGCCCTATCCGCATGCGCAGGAATGGGACTATTTCCCCGGCCCCGCCCGCGTCGGTCGCGCGCTGAAAGAAGTGATGGAGGGCTGAGGGATGGGTGAATTCATCATCAAGATGCCGGACGTGGGCGAAGGCGTCGCCGAGGCCGAGCTGGTGGAATGGCACGTCAAGCCGGGCGACCCGGTGCGCGAGGACATGGTGCTCGCCGCCGTCATGACCGACAAGGCCACCGTCGAGATCCCCTCGCCGGTCGAAGGCACCGTGCTCTGGCTCGGCGCCGAAGTCGGCGACACCGTCGCCGTCAAGGCGCCGTTGCTGCGGATCGAGATCGCCGGCGAGGGCGAACCGGTGGCGGCGGAAGTCCCGGCAGCGACCGAACCTGCCCCGAAGGCCGAGGCGAGGGAGCGGGCGAGCGCCGAGCCCATCAAGCAACAGCCGGCAGCAGTTGCACCGGCCAGTGCGGCCCCCACGGAGACCATGGCGCCGGAAGCGCGCAAGCCCACCGAGCGTCCCGTCCCGCGCGAGCCCGCGGAACGGCCGCTGGCCTCGCCCGCCGTCCGGCTCCGCGCCCAGGAGGCCGGCATCGACCTGCGCCAGGTGACGGGCACCGGGCCCGCAGGCCGCATCGGCCACGACGACCTCGACCAGTTCCTCGCCCGCGGCGCCCAGCCCGCCATAGCCCCGGCCGGCCTTGCCCGGAAGACGGCGACCGAGGAGATCAAGGTCACCGGCATGCGCCGCCGGATCGCCGAGAAGATGCGGCTCTCCGCCTCGCGCATCCCCCACATCACCTATGTCGAGGAGGTGGACGTCACCGACCTGGAGGACCTGCGGGCGACGATGAACGAGGCCCGCAAGCCCGACCAGCCCAAGCTGACGATCCTGCCCTTCCTGATGCGGGCGATGGTCCGGACGCTCGCCGAGCAGCCGGACGTCAACGCCACCTTCGACGACGACGCCGGCATCGTCACCCGCTACGGTGCCGTCCACATCGGCATCGCCACCCAGACGCCGGCGGGCCTCATCGTCCCGGTCGTGCGCCATGCCGAGGCGCGTTCGATCTGGGACAGCGCCATTGAACTGACGCGGCTCGCCGAGGCGGCCCGCAACGGCACGGCCGCGCGTGAGGAACTGTCCGGCTCGACCATCACCATAACCTCGCTCGGCGCGCTCGGCGGCATCGTCACCACGCCGATCATCAACCATCCGGAAGTGGCGATCGTCGGCGTCAACAAGATCGCCGTCCGGCCCGTCTGGGACGGAACGCAATTCGTTCCGCGCAAGATCATGAACCTCTCGTCCAGCTTCGACCACCGGATCGTCGACGGATGGAACGCGGCGATCTTCGTCCAGCGGATCAAGACGCTGCTCGAAACCCCCGCCCTGATCTTCATCGAAGGCTGATCGAATGAAAGAGATCGTCTGCAAGCTTCTCGTCATCGGCGCCGGCCCCGGCGGCTATATTTGCGCCATCCGCGCCGGCCAGCTCGGTGTCGACACCGTCATCGTCGAGGCCGTCAAGGCCGGCGGCACCTGCCTCAATATCGGCTGCATCCCCTCCAAGGCGCTGATCCATGCCGCCGAGGAATTCGACAGGGTTCGCCACATGAGCTCGGCCTCGGACGCGCTGGGCATTTCCGTCGAACAGCCGAGGCTCGACCTCGCCCAGACGGTGCGCTGGAAGGACGGCATTGTCGGCCGCTTGAACAGCGGCGTGCTGGGGCTGCTGCGCAAGGCCAGGGTCAAGATCGTGCACGGCCCCGCGCGCTTCCGCGACGGCAAGACGGTCGAGGTCGAGACGGAAACCGGCACGCAGGTCATCCGCGCCGAGACCGTCGTCATCGCCACCGGCTCCGAACCGGTCGAACTGCCGTTCCTGCCCTTCGGCGGGCCGGTGATCTCGTCCACCGAGGCCCTGTCGCTGGCCTCCGTGCCGAAGCGGCTCGTAGTCGTCGGCGGCGGCTATATCGGCCTGGAGCTCGGCACCGCCTTCGCCAAGATGGGCAGCGAAGTGACCGTGGTCGAGGCGACGCCGCAGATCCTGCCGCAATACGACGCCGAGCTGGTCAAGCCGGTGGCAAGGCGTCTTGCCGAGCTCGGCGTGCAGGTCCTGACCGACACGAAGGCGAAAGGGCTCTCCAGCCAGGGCGACGGTCTCCTGATCGAGACCGCCGACGGCAAGGAACAGGCGCTGCCCGCCGACAGGATCCTCGTCACCGTCGGCCGCAGGCCGCGCACCGAGGGCTGGGGGCTCGAGGAACTCGACCTTGAACGCTCCGGACGCTTCATCCGCATCGACGACCGCTGCCGCACCTCCATGCGAGGCATCCATGCGATCGGCGACGTCACCGGCGAACCGATGCTCGCCCATCGGGCGATGGCGCAGGGCGAGATGGTCGCCGAGATCGTCGCCGGCCGCAAGCGCGCGTGGGACAAGCGCTCGATCCCCGCCGTCTGCTTCACCGATCCGGAAATCGTCACGGCCGGCCTGTCGCCGGACGAGGCCCGCGCCCAGGGCTACGAGGTGCGCATCGGCCAGTTTCCCTTCAGCGCCAACGGCCGCGCCATGACCACCCAGTCGGAGGACGGTTTCGTGCGCGTCGTCGCCCGCGCCGATACCAACCTGGTGCTCGGCCTGCAGGCCGTCGGCGCCGGCATCTCCGAGCTCTCCAGCACGTTTTCGCTGGCGCTCGAGATGGGCGCCCGGCTTGAGGATATCGCCGGCACCATCCACGCCCACCCGACCCGCAGCGAAGGCTTGCAGGAAGCCGCATTGAAGGCGCTTGGCCATGCCCTCCACATCTGACCCCGCAACCACGGCCGCGGCTGCGGCGGAGATCCAGACGCTGGTCGAGCGGACCGGCGCGCTCGGTCGAATCCGGCTCAACAGGCCGAAGGCGCTGAACAGCCTGACGCTGGCGATGGTGCGCGACATCGAGCGCGCGCTGGACGACTTCGAGGACGACCCGAAGATCGCAGCCGTGCTGGTCACCGGCGAGGGCGAGCGCGGGCTCTGCGCCGGCGGCGACATCCGCATGATCTACGAAGGCGGCAAGGCCGGCTCGGACGCACCAGTGACCTTCTGGCGCGAGGAATACCGCATGAACGCCCGGCTCGCGCGTCTGCGCAAGCCCTATGTGGCCTTCATGGACGGGATCGTCATGGGCGGCGGCGCCGGCGTCTCGGTCCACGGCAGCCACCGCATCGTCACCGAGCGGACCCGGCTCGCCATGCCTGAGACCGGCATCGGCTTCTTTCCCGATGTCGGCGCCTCGTGGTTCCTGACGCGCAGGAAAGGCGAACTCGGCACCTATGCGGCCCTGACCGGGACACAGCTCTTAGCCGGCGACGCGATCGCCTTCGGCCTTGCCGACCATTGCCTTCCCGCCGCCGGGCTTCCGGCGCTGGTGGACGCGCTGGCGAGCCTTCTGGCCCAGGCCTCGCGGGCAAACGCGTCGGCGGCCATTGCCGCCCTCGCCGTGCCTCCGCCGGATGCCGCCGTCGCACGACAGAAGCCGGCCATCGACCGGCTCTTCGCCTTCGACACGATGGAGGACATCATCCGGGCCTTGCAGCAAGACGGCACGCCTTTTGCGATGGAGACGCTTGCCGCCCTGCAGGCGAGGTCGCCGCTGAGCCTGAAGGTCACGCTGCGTCTGTTGCGTCTCGGTCGCGCGGCACCGTCGCTGGAGGCCTGCCTCGAAAACGAGTTCGCCGCCACCGCGGCCGTCCTGAAGAGCCATGATTTCTACGAGGGCGTGCGCGCCGCCGTGATCGACAAGGATCGCAATCCGCAATGGCGCCCGGCACGGCTCGCCGACGTTACCGACGCGGACGTCGCCGCGTTCTTCAAGCCCCCGGTCGACCCGCTGTTTCCGGACGCATCCGGGAAAGGAGAGCGCGCATGACCTCCGTCGCATTCATCGGCCTCGGCCACATGGGCGGGCCCATGGCCGCGAACCTGGCGAAGGCGGGCCACGACGTCCGCGGCTTCGACCTTTCGGCCCCTTCGCTGGAACTCGCCCGGCAGAACGGCATCGCCACCTTCCCCTCCCTTGCCGAGACGGTCTCCGGGGCCGGCACGGTCATCACCATGCTCCCGGCCGGCAAGCATGTCCTCTCGGTCTGGCAGGAACTCGTAGAGACGGTGCCAACCGGCACGCGCCTCATCGACTGCTCGACGATCGACATCGACAGCGCCGGAAAGGCCCATGCGCTTGCGGCCGCGAAAGGCTGCCCGGCGCTCGATGCCCCGGTCTCGGGCGGCACCGGCGGGGCCACGGCGGGCACGCTCACCTTCATGGTCGGCGGCGCGGCCGAGGTCTTTGCCGACGCGGAACCCCTCTTCAAGGCGATGGGCAGCAGGATCATCCACTGCGGCGCCGCCACGGCCGGCCAGGCGGCGAAGATCTGCAACAACATGATCCTCGGCATCAGCATGATCGCCGTCGGCGAGGCGTTCGTGCTCGGCGAAAAACTGGGCCTCACCCATCAGGCGCTCTACGACGTCGCCTCCGTCTCCTCCGGACAGTGCTGGTCGCTGACGACCTATTGCCCGGTGCCCGGCCCGGTGCCGGCATCGCCCGCAAACCGCGGCTACGAGCCCGGCTTCGCCGCGGCGCTGATGCTGAAGGACCTGAAGCTGTCGCAGGCCGCAGCCGAGGACACCGGTGCCATGACCCCGCTCGGCGCCAAGGCCGCGCGCCTCTACCAGCTCTTCGCCGACGAGGGTTTCGCGGAGAAGGATTTCTCTGGCATCATCAACATGTTGCGCGATAAGTCCGCGCCGGGCGCCTGACTGGCGCGACTAGGGAAACAGGAGAACGCCTTTGGAAAAGCCGATCATCGTCGAACGTCAGGGCCGCGTCGTCGTCGTCACGCTGAACCGGCCGGCCGCGCGCAACGCGCTCAATTCCGAGATCATGCTGGCGCTCGGCGGCGAGCTTGCCCCGCTCGACCGCGATCCTGGCGTCGGCTGCTTCGTCATCACCGGCTCGGACAAGGCGTTTGCCGCCGGGGCCGATATCAAGGAGATGGCGGAGAAGTCGTTCTCGGAAATGTACAACGACGATTTCTTCGCCGGCTGGGAGCGTTTTGCCGCCCTGCGCACGCCGAAGATCGCCGCCGTCTCCGGCTACGCGCTCGGCGGCGGCTGCGAGCTCGCGATGATGTGCGACATGATCTTCGCCGCCGAAACGGCCGTGTTCGGCCAGCCCGAGATCAAGCTGGGCGTCATCCCCGGCATGGGCGGCTCGCAGCGCCTGACCAGGCTCGTCGGCAAGGCCAAGGCCATGGACCTGATCCTCACCGGCCGGATGATGGACGCGACCGAGGCCGAACGCTGCGGCCTGGTCGCCCGCGTCGTTCCCGCCGAACGGCTGATGGCGGAGGCGCTTCAGGCAGCCGAAACCATAGCCGGCTATGGAAAGGCCGCGACGACGGCGGCCCGCGAAGCGGTCGACCGGGCGCTGGAGCTGGGCCTGCGCGAAGGCATCCTGTTCGAGCGCCGGCTGTTTCACTCGCTGTTCGCCACCGCCGACCAGAAGGAAGGCATGGCAGCCTTCGTCGAGAAGCGGAGCCCGAATTTCGAGGGCAAATGACGGATCCGGCCCGGTGGGACGAACCCCATCGGGTCACGGGCCCTGCAATCAGTGCCGGGTCTCGGCCGGCATCTGCTCGCCGAGGAAGCGATGGGCTTCGCGCAGCGCGCTGACGAGCATGTCGGTCAGGACCTCACCGTTGCCGCCTTCGAGAAACCGCGCAATCGTCTCCTCGCTGATCTCTCCGTTGCCGTGTCCGTCGTCCGACGTCATGTCGTTCTCCCCTCTTCCCGCGGCACCTAGGACGGTCGCGGGTCATTTCAATGCCTGGCCTGCATCGGGACGCGTCATCGACGACGCAATCGCGGCAGGACCGTATCGAGGGGAGATAGGAAGCGAGGCTTGCGCTGGGCTGTCCATCGGGACAGGCGGGCGAAGCGGATCCGGCTGGCCCGACGGGTCGGGCGGGGCCGTCGAACATCATGAAGCCCGGCCGGCAACGGCGGCCGGCCGGGCATTCGTCGATCAGACGTTCAGCGCCTTGGCGAAGGGCATGACGCGGATCCTTTTGCCGAGCGCGCGGTAGGCGGCATTCGCCACCGCCGGGCCGGTCGGCGGAACGCCGGGCTCGCCGATGCCGGACGGAGGATTGGCGGAGGCCAGGATATGGACCTCCACCGTCGGCATCGCATCGATCCTGAGCGGCGTGTAGGTGTCGAAGTTGCCCTGGTCGACCTCGCCCCCGGTCAGGGTGATCTCCTCGCCGAGGATCGAGCCGAGGCCGAAGCCGATGCCGCCCTCGACCTGGGAACGGACCTGGTCGGGATTGACCGCCAGGCCGCAGTCCACCGCGGCGACGATGCGCTCGACCTTGATCCCGCCGCTGCCGTCCGCCGTAACCTCGGCCACCTGCGCCACCACCGAGCCGAAGCTCTCGGCCACGGAGACCCCACGGAAGCGGCCCTCAGGCAGCGGCTGGTCCCAGCCGGCCTTCTCGGCCACGAGCTTGAGCACCACCGCATGGCGCGAATCCGGCTCCAGCATCGATAGCCGGAACTCGACTGGATCACGCCCCGCCGCCTCGGCCACCTCGTCGAGGAACACCTCGGCCGCGAATGCGGTGTGGGTCGAACCCACCGAACGCCACCACAGAACTGGAACGCCGACCTCGGTCGTCGTCAGGCCCACCTTCTGGTTGGGAATGGCATAGGGCAGGTTGCTTGCCCCCTCCACCGAGGTCGGATCGACGCCGTTCTGGATCGAGCCCTCGAAGGCGGTCTTCGACATGATCGACTGGCCGACTACATGGTTCTCCCAGGCGACGAGCTTGCCGTCCGCATCGAGACCGGCCTTGACGCGGTGGACATAGGCCGGCCGGTAGCGCCCGGCGCGCATGTCGTCCTCGCGGGTCCACTGCACCTTCACCGGCGCCCGGAAGCCGATCGCCTTGGCCACATGCACGGCCTCGGCCACGATGTCGCCGTCGAACGTGGCCCGGCGGCCGAAGCTGCCGCCCGCCTTCATGACGTGGAGGTGCACCTTGTCCACGGCAACGCCGGCGATCTGGCTGGCGATCTGCTGCTGGACGTCCGGGAACTGCAGTCCGCCCCAGACCTCCAGCGTACCGTCCTCGTTCATCCGCGCCACCGCGTTGAGCGGTTCCATCGGCGCATGCGCCAGATAGGGGAACTCGAAGCTTGCCTCGAGCACCTTGGCGGCCGATTGAAAGCCCGTCTCGACGTTGCCGTCGTTGCGGGCCGTGGCGACGGGCGGCTTGCCGGCGAGATCGCGATAGGTCGCCATCAGGTCGGTCGTGCTGCGTTTTTCGGCAGCGGTGTCATCCCATTCGACGGTCACCGCATCGCGGCCCTTGATCGCGGCCCACATGGTGTCGCCGACCACGGCGACGCCGCGGGGCGTCTCGACGACGTCGACCACGCCCTTGACCTTCTTCGCCTCCGCGGCGTCGAACGACTTCACCGTCGCGCCGAAGAGCGGCGGATGGATCATCACGGCCGTCAGCAGACCCGGCAGTTTCACGTCGATCGTGTACTGCTGCGTTCCGTTGGCCTTTCTGGCGCTGTCGAAGCGCTTCAGCTTCTCGTTGCCGATCAGCGTCCACTCGGCCGGCTGCTTCAGCGTCACCTCGGCCGGAGCCGGCAGGGCCGCGGCCTTGGCGGCGAAGACCCCGAAGTGCCCGCTCTTTCCGGACGGATGCGACAGCACGCCGTTCTCGACGGTGATCTCCGCTGCGTTCACGCCCCACTCGGCGGCACCTGCCGCGACCAGCATGGCGCGGGCGGCGGCACCCGCCTTGCGGTAACGCTCCCACGAGGTCGTCATCGAGGTGGAGCCGCCAGTCCCCTGGATCGCCCCGCCGAAGGCGAGGTTGCCGTAGACCTTGACGTTTCCGGCCGCGCCGACCACGTCGATCGTCGCCCAGTCGGCGCCGAGTTCCTCGGCCACCAGTGTCGCGAGGCCGTTATAGGAGCCCTGCCCCATCTCGAACTGCGACGACAGGACCGTCACCTTGCCCTCGCCGTCGATGACGACATAGGGAGAGAAGCTGTGCTGCCCGTCACCGGCCGTCTCGCTCGCGAGCGCCGGCGCCGCGGTGACGACGTTGAAGCCGACCGCAAGGCCGCCGCCGACGGCGAGCGCGCCCAGCAGGAACTGGCGGCGGGACGCCTGGGGCTGCGCCATCGGCAGGGGAATCAATTGCATCATTTTAGGCAACATCGCTCAGGCCTCCAGACGTTTTGCTGCTTCGTGGATACCGGCCCGGATGCGGTGATAGGTGGCGCACCGACAGAGGTTTCCGGACATGGCGGCGTCGATGTCGTCGTCGGTCGGCTTCGGATTGTTGGTCAGAAGGTCGGTCGCCGACATGATCTGACCGGACTGACAGTATCCGCATTGCGGCACGTCGAGATCGGCCCAGACCGCCTGCACCGTTTCGGCGACCTTGCCGTTGATGCCTTCGATCGTCGTCACCTGCGCGCCCTCGATGTCGCCGACGAAGGTCTGGCAGGACCGGACCGGGACGCCGTCGACATGAACCGTGCAGGCGCCACACTGGGCCATGCCGCATCCGAACTTCGTCCCCGTGAGACCGACGAGATCGCGGATGACCCAGAGAAGGGGCATGTCCGGCTCGGCGTCCACGCTGTGTTCGGTGCCGTTGATGGTTACAGTCACCATGATTGTCTCCTTGCGTTGAGGCATGAAGCTGGGGCGGACGACATGTGAATGCCGGGGGGAGCCGCCACGGCAGCGAGCCATGCGAGCGGATGCACGATAGGAGAAGGTGGCTGCAGGGGATAGAAACGATCCTGCCGGATTATTGCCCGATCCTGTCGGAAGGGCCAGTCGTTGCCGATCGACCGGTAACATTTCCGCGACCCGGCAGGGCGAGAAGGCGTCCTAGCCCACCGAACCCCGGCGCGTGGAATCGTCCGAATTGAGGATCACCTTGATGTCCCGGACCGGCGGATGGCCGAACATCCTGCGATATTCGCGGCTGAACTGGGTCGGGCTCTCGTAGCCGACCCTGAGCGCCACGGTGGCCGCATCCAGCGGTTCGGCAAGCATGAGATCGCGCGCGTGATGGAGCCGAAGCTGCTTCTGGAATTGCAGCGGGCTCATGGCCGTCATGGCGCGAAAATGATGATGCAGGGTGGAAACGCCCATGTTGGCGACCTCGGCGAGCTCCTCGACCCGCAGCGGCCGCGTATAGTTCTCCTTCAGCCAGGCGACCGCCTTTGCCACGCGATTGCTGCTGGTGCCGCTGAGCGCGATCCGCCTCAGCCGCGCCCCCTGCTCGCCCGTCAGCAGCCGGTAGAGGATCTCGCCATGGACGTGGCCCGCCATGAACGGGATATCCTGCGGCGAATTCGCAAGGGAAATCAATCGGTAGAAGGCATCGAACAGCTCCGGCGTCGCCACCCCGACCGCAACGTCGAGATCGCGGCCGTTCGTCTCCGCGCCGTTGAGATCGAAGTCGGCGATCAGCCGCCGCAGCTTCTCCAGATCGAGCCGCAGCGATGCCGCAACGTAGGGCTCCCCTTCGCTCGCCTCGCAGATCTGCCCCTTCATCGGCAGGCCGATCGCCGTCAGGAAGAAGCACCGCTCGTCGTAGACGAAGGTCTCCCCGCCCACATGCACGCGCTTGCTTCCCTTGACGATCACCGACAGGGACGGCTCGTAGACGGTGGAGAAGGGCCCCGCGGGCTCGACGACGCGGAAGAGGGAAAGGCCGGGCACGCCGTGTTCGAACGAGCGTCCATCCCACGGCAGCCGCGACAGGACCTCCAGGATCCGCCCGCGAATGCCGGCGGTTTCGTTGCGAAGGTCGAGGTCCGTCACCGTATTCAACCGCTGCCATCTCCGTGCTATCGTGCATCCGTTCCTACACGATCGGCAGGCGATTGTCGCGCGAAATTGCCGATCGCTTCCGCATGCGAGAGGATCGGGCAATGTTGCGAACCGGCGGCGTCGTGGCGGCGAATGCCGGTTCGTAAGCAGCCCCGCCCCTGCTGCGGGGCGAGGCCTTCGGCAGGAAGCGGGATCAGACGAAGAGGAAGTCGCCTTCGCGCAGTTCGGAGAGCGTGGTGTCTTCCAGTGTCAGCCGCGCGTTGTCGAAGTCGAAGCGCAGGTCGTCGCCGCCGTCCACCGGACGCGCCAGCGCCACCAGTTCGTCGAAGTCCGAGACGCCGAGGGACTTGCCGATCCGGACCGTGTCGGTGCCGGCACGGTAGTCCTCGATCTCGGTATAGCCGCGGGTGAAGACGAAGGTATCGGCGCCGCTGCCGCCATGCAGTTCGTTGCGGCCGCTGCCGCCGTCGAGCCAGTCGTTGCCGGAGCCGCCCTCGAGATCGTCGTTGCCGCCCTCGCCATAGAGCCGGTCGTTGCCCTTGCCGCCCTCCAGCTCGTCATTGCCGGTGCCGCCGTAGAGCCTGTCCCGGCCGGAGCCGCCTTCCAGCTCGTCGTGACCGGACCCACCGCGCAGCGTGTCGTTGCCGCCATAGCCCCAGACCACGTCGTTACCGGCGCCGGCATCGATCGTATCGGCCTTGCTCGTACCCTTGTGCCGGCCGTCCTGGGAGGGTGCCGGATCGGCCGTCGAGGACGCGTCGAAGCCGAAATGCGAAGCCTTCAGGCTCGAAAGTTTCACGTCCTCAAGGCGCAGCGTGTTGCCGCCGCCGAAATTGAACAGCACGTCCTCGCCGTCATCGACCTGGCGCGCCTTGCCCATCAGCTCGGCGAAGGAATCGATGCCAAGCGACTTGGACAGGCTGATCTTGTCGTCGCGGACGCTGAAATCGTCGATCTCGTCGCGGCCGGAGTGATAGACGAACAGGTCCTTGCCGGCGCCGCCTTCGAGGTCGTCGTTGCCGGCCCCGCCGATCAGCGTGTCGTTGCCGCTGCCGCCCTCGAGTTCGTCATGTCCGGAGCCACCGTCGAGCCGGTCGTTGCCCGCGCCGCCTTCCAGGTCGTCATTGCCGGCATAGCCGTAGAGCGTGTCGTTACCGTCGCGTCCGGAGATGTCGTCGTCCCTGCCTGTTCCCTTTAGCAGATCGGCTTTCGTCGTCCCGTTCAATCTGGCCATGTCCAGCATCCTTTCCATTCCGGGTGAAGGCACCGCCGAAAACCGGCCGGCGCCGTGGTGAATGGCCGGACAGTGGACGACACCGCCTTTTGCCGTCCTGACAGCGGCTGTCAGTGAGTTGTCAGCTTCGCCCGGATATGCAAGAGCATGTTCACAAATCGAAGAACCATACGCGCCGGCCTTCGGGTGCTGGCGGCTTGTCTCGTCCTCTATCCGGTGGTCGCATTGAGCGAAACCGCGCAGGATGATGACGACGACGACGCAAACGACGCCCGCGAGCACTACGAGGCCCGCGAGGCACTGAGGCTCGGGCAGGCCCTGCCGCTGGAGAAGATCATCGAGGCGGTGCGCAAGGAGGTCGCCGGCGATATCATCGAGATCGAGTTCGAGCACGATGACGGGCGCTACGTGTACGAACTCGAGATCATCAATCCGTCGGGCCGGGTCGTCGAGGTCAAAGTCGACGCCAGGACGGCCGAGATACTGGAGCGCGAGGAGGACGAGTGAGGCTGCTCGTTGCGGAAGACGACAAGCGCATCGCCGAGGACATCCGAACGGTGCTGGCCTCGGCGGGCTATGCCGTCGATCTCGTGCAGAACGGCGAGGAGGCCTGGTTCAAGGGCGACACCGAAGACTACGGCCTGATCGTCCTCGATCTCGGACTGCCGGGAATGGACGGCATAAGCATCCTCAAGCAGTGGCGCATGAACGGCCGGCACATGCCGGTTCTCGTCCTGACGGCGCGCGGAAGCTGGGCCGAGCGGGTGGAGGGCATCGATGCCGGCGCCGACGACTACCTGCCCAAGCCCTTCCAGTTCGAGGAACTGCTCGCCCGCGTCCGCGCGCTGATCCGCCGCTCGGTCGGCCACGGTGCGGCCACGATCGAGATCGGACGCCTGGTTGTCGATACCCGCACCATGCGCGTCGCCGTCGACGGCATGCCGCTCAGCCTCACCCCCTTCGAATTCCGGCTGGTCAGCTATCTCGCCCACCACCGCGGCCGCGTCGTGCCCGCATCCGAACTGCAGGACCACGTCTATGGCGATGACTATTCGCGGGATGCGAACGCGCTGGAGGCGATGATCGCCCGCCTGCGCAAGAAGCTCGGCAGCGACATGATCGCCACGCGGCGCGGCTTCGGCTACCTCATGGGCGAGGACGGGTGATCTCGCGGCGCTCCCTACGGCTCAGGCTCGCCTTGGCCGGCGCAGCCTCGATCGGCGTCGCGCTGATCGTCGCCTTCTTCGGCCTGTCCTTCCTGTTCGAGCGGCATGTCGAGCGCCGCGTGGTCGAGGAACTGCGGCTGCATCTCGACCAGACGATCGCCGGCCTCGGCCGGAACGGTTCGGGAGAGATCGACGTCGTCCGCCCCCCGGTCGACCCGCGCTTCCAGACGCCGCTTTCCGGCCTCTACTGGCAGATCGAGGGCGAAGGCCTGGAACGCCGCTCGCGTTCGCTGTGGGACGAGGCGCTCGATCTCCCGCAACTGTCGTCCTCGGCACCCCGCGAATTCTCCCTGAAAGGACCGTCGGGCGCCGACCTGCTGGTGCTTGCAAGGGAAGTCATCACCCGGCATCAGCTCGGCGATCGGCCGGTGCTGGCCGCGGTCGGCATCGACCGCTCGGACATTTCCAGGGCGACGGCGGCCTTTCGCCGCGATCTCGCGCCCTTCCTCGCCCTTCTGGCCGCGGTGCTGATGGCCGCGAGCTTCGCCCAGATCGTTATCGGCCTGCGTCCCCTGGCCGATCTCCGCGCCCGGATTGCGAAGATCCGCAGCGGCGGCGCGCAGCGCCTGGGCGTCGCCTTTCCCGACGAGGTCCAGCCGCTGACGATGGAAGTCGACGCGCTGCTGGCCTCGCGCGAGGAGCAGTTGCGCAAGGCGCGCGAGCGCGCCTCCGAACTGGCGCATGCGTTCAAGACCCCCCTCCAGGCGCTTTCCGGTGACGTCCTGCGGCTCAGGCAGCGCGGCGAGGCCGAAGCGGCCGACGAGATCGAGGCCCTGATCGCCGTCATGCGCCGGCTGGTGGATCACGAGATGGCGCGCGCGCGCATCGCCGGCCAGGGGCATTCGGCGCGCTCGGAGGTCGCGCGCGTCGTATCGAGCGTCGTGGCCGTCGTCTGCCGCACACCGGCCGCCGCGTCCATCGAGTGGAACATCGACATTCCCGACGGCCTGTTCGCCCGCATCGACCCGGACGACCTCTCCGAACTGCTCGGCAACCTGACGGAAAATGCGGTCCGCTACGGGCGCTCGCAGGTCTCGATCACGGCTGCACGGAACGGCAGTTCCATCCTGCTGGAAATCCGCGATGACGGCCCCGGCATACCGGAGGAAAAGCTGGCACACGTGCTCCGAAGGGGCGAGCGGCTCGACACCAGCAGCGGCGGTGCCGGGCTCGGCCTTGCCATAGCCGAAAGCATCATCCACACCGTGGGCGGCGATATCCAGCTCGAAAACGGCGGGCCGGGCCTACGCGTCTCGATACGCCTGCCGATGGCGGAGGCGTAGGCGACAGCAACGCAAATGCTGTCGTCCATGCGCGGACAATGTCCCGATCTCCCCCCTTTGGCCAGATTGCAGCCTATTGAGGCAGCCGCTACGCTACCCGTCATGCGAGTGGCGGCAGCTCGCGGCGCGGGCAACCTGCGCCGGCTTGCTCTCGTCGTGGTCGCATCCGGGCGGCAGCGGGCAGCGGGAGATGGCATGGGCGTGGTGCAGATTGTCCTTGGCGTGATCGCCGTCGCCGCGGCCACCGTCGCCGGCGGCATCTGGGTCTTCCAGAACTACGGCATGTATCGCTTCGACCCCGAGCCCAACAGCCCGGCCGAGTTCGGCCTGCCCTCTACGGTGAGGGTCGTCGGATACACGTCGGAGGATGGGGCCCGCATCCATGCCTGGATCGCCGCCCCGGCCGACGGGCGGCCCGTGATCCTCAGCTTCTACGGCAACCAGTCGAGCATCGGCGGCTCGATGGGACGGCTCCGCAGCCTGATCGAGGCAGGCTACGGCATCGTGATGATGGAGTATCGCGGATCGGGCGGGACCGCGGGCAAGCCGAACGCCGCGAATTTCGCGCGGGACGCGCGCGCGCTCTACGACCAGATGGAGACACTTCTCGGACAGACCCTGCATCCCGATCGCCGGGTGCTCTACGGCTTCAGCCTGGGCGCGGGCGTCGCCAGCCGGCTTGCGGAAGAGCGCGATTTCGGCGCCGTGATCTTCGAGGCCGCCCCCTACAGGACCTGCCTCTTCTACGAGGACCGCTACTTCGGCATCCCGCTTTGCCGGCTGATGTGGTCCGAGCGCTACGACATCGTCGATCACCTGCGCAACATCAAGGTGCCGAAGCTGCTGGTTCACGGCGGGCTCGATCGGGCCCTGCCGGTGGAGCGTGCACGCCGCCTGTTCCAGGAGGCGCCGGAACCGAAGAAATATGTCGAGCTGCCGGGCGGCGGCCACGCCGATCTGCATGAATACGGCCTGATTGCCGAGATCGAAACCTTCCTCCAGGAGCAGTTGCGCCTCGCCGTCCAGTGACGGGCGATATCCCGCGGCCGCGTTTGCCTCAGTCGCCCTTGCCGCCCGCACCCCGCCTCACGACGACAGCCTCTCCTCGATCATGGCGGCGAGACTGCGCGCGTTCTCCGTGCGCAGCATCGTCAGGTGGTCGCCCGCGACCCAGGGCGTTTCCAGCCGCTCCGGCGCGACGAACGCCTTCCAGCCGAGCGTCGGATCCGCCTCGAGCGTCAGCTTCTGGACAAGGTGGAGCGGGTGCGTCCTGAACAGGGTGACCGGTGCGGCGATGGGGCCGCCCTCATACTGCCGGGCCGCCGCCATCCACAGCCGCTCGACCTGGCGCTGGCGATAGAGCGGCAGGTTCGTCCGCCTGATCATCTCCAGCACGGGGCCACGCTGGACAAACTTGCGCACCTTCACCGACAGCCGCCTCCAGAAATAGGGCATCCCCTCGTCGCGCATGAGCGCGATCTCGTTTTCCAGCCTCTGGCGCGGCGTCAGCTGAACGAGCGGCTGGAAGTCCCTCGCGAAGGATGGCGCATAGGTGTCGAGCACGAACAGCCGCTCCACCCTGGCGCCCATGGCCTCCAGTTGCCGCGTCATCTCCAGCGCCGTATAGGCGCCGCCGGAATAGCCGGCGAGGATATAGGGCCCTTCCGGCTGGTGCCGGCGCAGGTAGCGGATGTTCTCCGCCGCCATCTCCTCGATGCTCGAATGCGGCGCGTGCCCCTGGACCCCGCGGGTCTGGAAGCCGATCGCCGGGCGCTTGCGCCCGAGCAGGGTGCCGAGTTCGAAGAGGTTGTTGACGTTGCCGCCGACGCCGCCGACGACGAAGAAGGGCATGCCGCCGGCATCCGGGCCGGGATCGATGACGGTGCTCGTGTCCCAAGGCGCATCCGGCGCATCCGGCCCCTCTATCGACGCGGCATCGCGCTCCAGAAGTGCCGCGAGCTCCCGCACCGTCTGGTTGGCGAACAGCGTCGAGATCGGCAGGTCGTGGCCGAATTCGCGCCGGATGCGGTCGAACAGCCTGACCGCCAGCAGCGAGTGGCCGCCGAGCGCGAAGAAGTTCGCATTGGCCCCGATCCGGTCGACGCCCAGCACCTCGCACCAGATCGCCGCTACCCGCGTCTCGGCCTCCCCGCGCGGCATTTCCGCCGCCGGATCCGCCAGCGCCTCGATCCGCACCTCCGGCAGGCGGCCGCGGTCGATCTTGCCGTTCTGGTTGAGGGGGATCTCGTCCACCGCGACGAAGAAGGCCGGACGGGCGAATTCCGGAAGGATCCCCGCCACGTGCTCGGAAAGCGCGTCGGAAGTGGGTGCCGTTCCGTCGGCGATGAAATAGGCCACCAGGATCTTGTCGGCCTGTCCCTCCGGCACCTTTGCCACCACGACCGCCTGGCGGATCGCGGGATGGCTCTCGAGCGCGCCCTCGATTTCCGTCAGTTCGACGCGAAAACCGCGCACCTTGACCTGGGTATCGGCGCGCCCGAAGAAGCGCAGAACGCCGTCGCCCGGATCCATCGCGAGATCCCCGGAACGGTAGAGCCGGAGCTTGTCATTCCAGGGTGCGGCCACGAACTTCTGGTCGGTCAGTTCCGGCCTGTTCCAGTAGCCAAGCGCCAGGCCGCGGCCGGCGATGCACAATTCGCCGATCATCCCGGTCGGCACCGGCTGCAGCGCATCGTCGACGATGTAGATCTGCGTTCCGGGAATGGCCTTGCCGATCGGCAGCGGCAGCCCGCGGTCGAGATCGGCCGCCGTCACGGCATGGGCGTTGGTGACGTTGCTTTCCGTCGGTCCGTAGCCGTTGATCACCGTCAGCCCCGGGCAGGCCGTCATCACCTGCGCCACATGCGTCGGCGACACCACGTCGCCGCCGACCACGACCTGGTCGACACGCGCAAACGTCGAGGGCCGCAGGTCGGCCACGGCATGGAACAATCCGGATGTCAGCCATAGCGTGTTGACGCCCTGGCTCGAAATCGCGTCGGAAAGCTCGGAGATCGAAAGCGTCCCGTCCGGCGGAACCACCATCGTTCCACCGTGCAGCAGCGCCCCGAAGATGTCGATGATGGAGGTGTCGAAGGCAAAGGCGGAGGAATGCAGTGTCACCGTTTCCGGGCCGAGCCGCAGCCAGTCGGTATCCCTGAGCAGCCGGATGACGGAACGGTGCGGCAGCACCACGCCCTTCGGCACTCCGGTCGTCCCCGAGGTGAACATCACATAGGCGATCGTCTCGCCGGTGATGCCGGGCTCCGGCGGCCGGGCCGGGCCGGTCGGCAGGTCCGTCATCGCGATCGTGCGGACCCCGGTCGCCGAGACCGCCTCGCACGCGCCGAGCAGCACCTTGATGCCGGTATCCCGCGCCATGAACTGCAGCCGGTCGGCCGGCAGCGTCACGTCGAAGGGGACATAGCCGGCACCCGCCTTCAGCGCTCCGAGGACTGCGACCGGCAGGAGCAGCGATCGGCTCGACGAAATGCCGACGAGATCGCCATGGCAAACCCCTTCCGATGCCAGAAGCGCCGCCAGCGCGTCCGAACGTGCATTGAGCGTCGCGTAGTCCATCGTCTGGTCGAGATAGCGCACGGCGACCTGGGCGGGCGCCCGGGCCACGACGCTTCGGAACACCTCCACGATCGTCTGCGGGCCAGCAGCCGCCGGATCGACATGGCTGCCGCTCGCCGGCCGACCGGTGTCGCCACGCAGGAGCTCCAAGACCGGCGTCTCGAGCCCCGCCGGGGCCGACGCGATCGCTGCGAGGAACTGCCCGAAGTTCGTCGCCAGGTGCGCGATGGTCTCGCGGTCGAACAGCGCGGTCGCATAGTTCCACGAGAACTCGACCCGGCCCGGCGCGTCGAACAGGTTGAAGAAGAGCTCGAAATATTCGTGACCGGTCGGATTGACCTCGATTCGCGCCGGCGTATCGCCGAGACGGAGATCGCCGATGTCGGCAAGGCCGTCCAGGTTGACCACGACCGGAACCAGCGCCAGCCGCGACGGATCGCGGGGCACCTGGAGATCACGCATCAGCGCCCCGTAGGAATAGCTCTGATGGTCGATCGCTTCCAGAAGCTCCTGCCGGGTCTGCGCCAGCAGTTCGCCCAGTTTCACATCCGGGCGGATGGTCCCGCGCACCGGCAGCAGGCTGACGCCATGCCCGACCGCGCCTTCCAGACGATGGGCGAGCTGTCCCGAGGCGGGCACCCCGATCACCACGTCGGTCGACCGCGACAGCCGCGACAGGTAGTAGCGGAAGGCGGCGAGGACGACGTTGCGAAGCGACGTGCCGGCCTCCTGGGCCCGGGCGCGCAGCGATGCCTCAAGGTCGGTGTCGAGCCTGGTCTCCACCCGGTCCGCCTGCGTGCCGCGCACGACCGGATAGGGCCGGTCGGTCGGCAGGTCGATCGCCGGCAGCGGCCCGGAATATTTCTTCAGCCAGTAGTCGCGATGACGCGCGGCGTCCGCGCCCTCCGCCCATTGCGCCTCGGCCGCGACCAGCGCGGCAATGCCGGTCGGCGCGGGAAGCCCCGCCGGCCGTCCCGTCAGCGCCGCCGTATAGAGCGCGGAGAGATCGGCCAGAAGCACGCCCATCGACCAGCCGTCGCAGGCGATGTGGTGGACGAACAGCACGAGCTCCGCCCTTGAAGACGAAAGCCGCAGCAGCAGGGCGCGCAGCACCGGCCCGTTGACCAGGTCGAAGGGCGCGCGCGCGTTTTGCGCATGCAGCGCGTCGCGCCGCGCTCTCTGCTTCAGCTCACAGAGGGCGGAGAGATCCGCCTCCTCGAAGCTCGCCTCCCGGTGCGGATGGATGGTCATCGTCTGGGCGTACACGTCGAAGGACGCCCGCAGGCTGTCGTGGCGCGCGACGATCCCGTCCAGCGCGATGCGCAACGCCGCGCTGTCGATGGCGCCGTCGAGGTGCAGGCTGAAGGACAGGTTGTAGGACAGCGACGCGGCCGGATTGATGCTGATCGCGGTTGCGAGTTCACGCTGCCCCTCCGTCATTCCGACACGGCGCACGGCCGCCGTGTCCGGTGCAGGCGCGTCCGGTGCTTCTGCCACCGCGACGGCCGTCTCCGCATGCGGGACCTCGGCACGGACCAGGGCTGCGAGTTCGCCGAGCTTCGACGCCTGGAACAGGGTCGCAAGCGGCATCGCGACGCCGAATTCCTTGCGCAGGCGCGCAAACATCCGCACCGCATTGAGCGAATGACCGCCGAGCGCGAAGAAATCGTCGTCCGGCCCGATACTGGAAACGCCGAGGATCTCGGTCCAGATCGCCGAAAGCTGCACGGTCACCGGATCGCTGATCCGGCCGCCGCCACCCTGCCGGGCGGTGTGTGCGGGCGAAGGTGTCGCGACCTCGGCGAGCGCAAGGCGGACGTGATCCAGCGACACCGGCGAGACGAGCAACTGTCGACCCGGATGCGCGAAGACGCGCGCAAACAGGTCCTGTGCCTCGCAGGCGCGGATTCCGGTCGCCATCAGTTGCGCCGTCAGGCCCGGTTGCGTGGCCGAACCACCGAAGCTGTCGCGCTCGACCTCGCGCATCGAGAGGTTTTCGAGCAGCGCGACGAGGCGGCCCTCCCGGTCGAACACGGCGACGTCGAACGACACGAACCGTCCCGGCTCGCCATCGACCCGGACGGCACGGCTGGAGATCGCCGCGGGCAGCGGCCCGAAGACGCGGATCCGCCCGATCGACATCGGCACCCAGAGCCGGCCCTCGCGCCGGTCCAGCGCGGCGAGCCCGACCGTCATCGCCATGTCCATCAGCGCCGGATGCAGGGCATGGGTCCGCAGGTCCTCCCCGAACGGTCGGGCCAGGCGGAAATCGCCCTCCGCGACGCCGTCGCCGGCGCGCAGCGCCTCGATGCAGTTCCAGCGGGGACCGAAGGCGATGACGTCCTGTTGCGGCGCCCGCCCACCGCCGGGCGCACCGGCCCCTTGCAGCGGAATATCGAGCGAACTCGGCAGGCTCGTCCCGGCCGGCCCGGCCGCGACCACCTGGAGCCGGACATGCTCCACCGGCGCCCGTTCCGCACCGATCGTGCTCTCGATCGAAATGTCGTAGCCCCTGCCCTGCGGCTGCAGGCGAATGATGACGCGGCGCGGCATGCCGTCGAAGGTCATCGGCAGGGCGAAGGAAAGCGCCGAAAGCTCGAACAGGCCGGCGCCCATCACCGCCTCTGCCGCCGCCTGGGCGAGCTCGACATAGGCCGTCCCGCACAACACCGGCTGCCCCGCGACCACATGCTCCGAGACCCGCCAGTCGCCTTCCGGATCGATCACCGTCTCGAAGCGGATCCTGCCGCCCGGCTCGTCGTGACGCTGCCCCAGCAGCGGATCGCCGACGACGGCCTCGCCCGCGCCATAGGCGCGCGCCGCCATGCCGATGTCGCGCCAGGCCCCCCAGGCGATCGACAGCCCGTCCCCGCGCGCGGCGGCCAGCGCCTCGAGCGCCGCGTTCGCCGCCGCATAGCCGGTCTGTCCGGCCCCGCCGATCACGACGGAGGACGAGGAGATCACGGCAAAGAAATCGATGCTGCCCTCCGGCAGGAGCCGGTTCAGCACCATGGCGCCGGCAAGCTTCGGCCGCATCACGGCCTTGGCCGCCTCGAGCGGCCGGGTCGCCAGCGGCGCATCGTCGAGGATGCCGGCCGCATGGATGACGCCGTGCAGCGCCCCGAACCGGGACCGCACCGTCCCGATCGCCTCCGCCATCGCAGCCTCGTCGGCGACATCCGCCTGCAGGAACAGGACCGCCCCGCCCTCGGCCTCGATCTCGCCGCGCAGCGCCGCGTCGTCGATTGCCGAACGCGAGAGTAGCGCCAGCCGGGCCCCCGCCGAGCGGGCGAGCCACACTGCAAGCGCGCGCCCGATGCCGCCCGTGCCGCCGGTGATGAGGTACACCCCGCCCTTGCGCAGCCGGCCGGGGAGGCCCGCGGGGGCCGGCGCGGGCACGCGCGTGCGGGTGCGGACGAAGCGGCGCCTGCCGCGCAGGGCCACGTGATCGGCCTCGTCGCTGCCGGAAGCTTCCGCCAGAAGTGCCGTCACATCGGACGGGTCAGGATCCGGCCCGATATCGGCGAGGATAGCGCCAAGGCCGGCAATTTCACGCGGGGCGACCCTGACGACGCCGAGCAAGGCGGCGAGTTCCGCCCGCTCTGCCTCAAGACCGGGCGCGGCATCGGGCAAGGATGCCGCCCCCGAGGAGACAAGCACCAGCCGCGTCCCCGGCTCGGGGTCTGCCTGCTGCAAGAACCGGGCGAGCAGATAGGAGGCGTCGAAGGCGGGTTCCGAAAGGGCAGGATCGGCGCCCCAGAGGCAGAGCACCCGGCGGGGCACGGCCGGCAGCGCCGCGGCCAGCGCGTCGAAATCGTCCGGCGCATCCGGACGAAGCACGAAGCCGCCCGGCGCGACGGCAAAACCGTCGCCGGCCCGCAGCACCGTCATCTGTGCACCTGCCGCGCCGAGCCGGGCGAGCACGGCCTCGGAAAACGCATCGCTGCCGGCAAGCACCAGCCAGTCGCCGCCAAGGTCGGCGGCACCGCCCGAACGCGGCCGCTCCGTCCATTCGAGGACTTCCACCCAGTCCGCCGGATCGGCGATGCGCGCGAGCGGCGGTGCGGCGTCGCTCTCCGCAGCAGCCTTGCCGCGACCGGGCTCGATCCAGTGCCGTTCCTTCTCGAACGGATAGGTCGGCAGCGACACGCGCCGGCCGCTGCCGCCCGGAAGCCGGTCGGCGTCCAGCTCGACGCCGTTCGCCCAGAGCCCGCCGAGCGCGGCCACGGCCACACCCATCTCGTCCTCGCCGTCGCGCGGGCGCGGCGCCGAGGGAAGGATCGCCAGCGGCGCGTTTTTCGTCGTCGCGGCCGCCACCAGCGGCCCGACCGTCTGCCCCGGGCCGACCTCGATGACGACGCTGTCGGGCGCTTCGAGCACGGCTGCGACCGCATCGGCGAAGCGGACCGTATGCCGCAGATGGCGTACCCAGTAGTCGGCCGAGACGAAGTCCTGCCCGTCGGCCCAGCTGCCGCGCAGCGACGAGACCATCGGCACGGTCGGCTGCCGGAAGGATATGCCCTCGAGCCCGTCGCGGAAGCAGTCGAGCTGGTCGTCCAGCTGCCGCGAATGGGCGGCGACGTCGATATGGACGCGCCGGGCCTCGTGCTCGCTGCCGGCAAGCTGCGCCTCCAGCGCCTCGATGCCGGCGACGGGGCCGGACACGATGGTGGAATGGGCCGTGTTGATCGCGGCGATGTCGAGCCCTTCGCCGATCAGTTCGCGCACGCGCATCTCGCCGAGCGGCACGGAGGTCATCGCGCCGGCCGGCGCCTGCTCCATCACCCGCCCGCGCAACGTCACGATCTTCAGCGCATCGGCAAGCCCCAGAACGCCGGCGGCCAGCGCGCCGGCATATTCGCCGGCACTGTGGGCGACGATGGCGTCCGGACGGATGCCCCAGCTCTCCCAGAGCCGGCAATAGGCATATTCGAGGATGAACAGGGCCGGGATGGCGTAGCTCGAGCGCGAGAGCTTGACCCGGGCGCCCTCGTCGTTCAGGCGCGCACCGAACATGACCTGGCGCAGGTCCGAAGGCGCGGTGTCTGGCAAGATCGCAAAGCACTGGTCCACCGCAGCGGCGAAGACGGGCGACGACGCCATCATCCCGGCACCCGCACCCGGATACTGGGCGCCACCTCCCGGGAACATGAAGATGATCCGCGGCGGCTTGGAGCGCGCCTTGCCGTGCCGGCGGAGCGGCGTCGCCTTGGCAGCCAGGGCCCCCTTCAGGTCGTCGTCCGTGCGGGCCGCGATCGCGAAGCGCTCGGCGAAATGCCGACGCCCCTGCCTGAGCGTGAATGCGATGTCCGCCATCTCCGGAACCTCCCCGTCTGAGTGGGACTTCCACCGTTCGCGCAGCCGCTCGAGCGCGGCTTCGTTGCGGGCGGAAAAGGGGAAGAAGCGCCATTCGGCGGCAGCGGTCGCCTGCGGGCGGGGCGGCGCCTCCTCGACGATCATGTGGGCGTTGGTTCCGCCGACACCGAGCGAATTGACGGCGGCACGCCGCGGACCGTTCGACGACGGCCATTCACGGCCCTCGGCGACGACCCGGAAGGGACTTGCGGCAAAATCGAAGCGGCTGTTGGGCTTGCGGAAATTGAGGCTCGCCGGCAGGTGGCCGTGGCGCAGCGCCTCCACCACCTTGATGAGGCTCGCCGCCCCCGCGGCCGTATCCAGGTGGCCGATATTGGTCTTGACGGATCCGATGCCGATACTGCCTGCGGGCGCGGCACCGTAGACCTGCTTCAGGGCCGCAAGCTCGATCGGGTCGCCGATCGGCGTTCCGGTTCCGTGCGTCTCGATGTAGGAAAGGCTGCCGGCCTCGACGCCGGCGAGCGCCAGGGCTTCCGCCGCGGCTTCCGCCTGTCCGTCGACGGACGGTGCGAGATAGCTCGCCTTGCCGGCACCGTCGTTGTTGACCGCACTCGAAAGGATCACCGCCTTGATGTCGTCGCCGTCGGCGAGCGCGTCCTCGTAGCGCCGAAGCACCACGAGTGCTGCGCCGGAGCCGAATACGGTGCCCCGGCTGTCGTCGTCAAAGGCACGGCAGAGCCCGTCCGACGACAGGATCTCGCCTTCCGCATAGCGATAACCGGTGCGGTGCGGCAGTTCGATGGTCACCCCGCCGGCGATCGCCATGTCGCATTCCATGTTCAGGAGCGAACCGATCGCCGTGTGGATTGCCACGAGCGATGTCGAGCATGCGGTCTGCACCGCGATCGAGGGGCCGGTGAGGTTGAGGAGATAGGACAGCCGCGTCGGCAGGAAATCCTTGTCGTTGCCGTTGTGGCGCAGGAGGAACAGGCCGATCTCCTCGACGAGCTCGGGATTGGACAGGAGATTGAAGGGAAGATAGGCCTGCATGCCCGAGCCGGCGAAGACGCCGATCCGCCCGTCGAAGCGTTCCGGAACATAGCCCGCATCCTCCAGCGCCTCCCAGCCGCATTCCAGGAAGTGCCGGTGCTGCGGATCAAGAATGGCCGCCTCCCGCGGCGAAAAGCCGAAGAAGCCGGCGTCGAAGCATTCCATGTCGGGAAGCACGTGCGCGACACGCACATAGGCGGGATCGGCAAGCGCCTTGCGGCTGACGCCGGCAGCGATCAGGTCCGCCTCGGTAAGCCGCTGCGCGGCCGATCGTCCCGCAGACAGCATCGACCAGAACTCGCCGACATTGCGCGCGGCGGGAAAGCGCCCGGCGCGCCCGATGATTGCGATGCGTTGGTCGGGTAGGGTCCTGTCCATCGGCTGTCCATCTTCCCTTCGAGATTTGTCCGGTTTGCCCGGCGAGCGATCCCTGCCGCCTCAACGTCGCCCGAAGCGGGCAAGGCGTGCGGCGGCTCGCGCGGCGCCGCGATCGGCCGCGCTGGCCGTCGCGGCGGCCCCGCCTGCCAGGTGCGCGGCAATCGCGCGAATGGTGGGGAAGCGGAAGAGATCGGTAATGGCGACCTCGCGCCCGAGCTTCTCCCTCATCCGCCGCTGGACCTGGACGACCAGCAGCGAATGTCCCCCGAGGTCGAAGAAGTTTTCCGTGACCGAGACCTCGTCAAGCCCCAGCGCCTCGCGCCAGATTTCGACGATGCCGGCCTCGATATCGCCCTCCGCCGTCGTCATCTCGCCCCGTTCCGCGCGGGCCTGCGGCACGGGCAGCGCCTTGCGGTCGATCTTGCCGTTCGGCGTCAACGGCATGCGCTCCAGGACGACGATCTGCGACGGCACCATGAAGTCGGGCAGCTTGGTCGCGAGGAGCGCACGCAGCCCGCTGACGACAGGCTGCGTCTTGCCGGCCGTCACATAGGCGACGAGGCGCACGTCGCCCTGGCCGTATTCCACCGCCCTGACGGCCGCCTGCCGGACACCGTCTTCGGAGGCGAGCAGCGCCTCGATCTCCCCGAGTTCGATCCGGTGGCCGCGGATCTTCACCTGTCCGTCGATCCGGCCGAGAAACTCCAGCGTTCCGTCCGGATGACGGCGGACGAGGTCCCCGGTGCGGTAGTAGCGGCCTTCGGGCGTATCCACGAAGCGCTCGGCCGTCAGTTCCGGCCGGCCCCAGTAGCCGCGGGCGAGCCCTGCACCGCCGATCCAGAGTTCGCCCTCGATCAGGTTCGGAAGCGGCAGGCCCGCGGGCGAGCGCACGCTCAGATCCGTGTTGGCGATGGGCGCGCCGAGCGGCACGCGGTCGCCAACGGCATCCAGCCGCGCGACCGAGGACCAGATCGTCGTCTCCGTCGGGCCGTACATGTTGAGAAGCGTCCCCGGCAACGCTGCCCGCAGGCTGCGGGCGAGATCGGGCGGGAAGGCCTCGCCCCCCACCATCATGCAGTCGAGCCGTCCGAGCGCCTGCCGCCCGGCCGGATCGCCCGCGAGATAGGTCGCCATCGACGGCGTGCACTGCAGGTGGGTAATGCGGCCGGCGACGATGTCCTCGGCGACGGAAGCCTTGCGGGAAATGCCGCCTTCCGCCTGCAGCCTGTCCATCAGCCGCCGGATGTTCGGCAGGTTGGCGAGCGCGGTCTCGGCCTCGACGCCGAAGTCGATCAGGCAGGCGATCTCGTCCACGCCGATGGCCGCCACGTTGCGCACGATCTCCCCGGCCGTCTCCGGCGTTCCGAACAGGCCCGCCGTCCGGTAGTAGCGTTCGAAGGCATGGTCGAGCAGCGCGTCGAGTTCGGAAGCGGAAAGCTCCTCTTTCTCGAACACCTCCTGCGGGGTCATCCCCGCCTTCCCGGCCCGCTCGACGATCGTCGGGAAGGTCCAGGCGGCGCGACGCACGAGATCGACGGCGCTCTTCAGGTAGCTCTTCATCGGCTGGCGCGCGGCCGCGAGCACAGCTTCCTCGTCCTCGCCTATGAAGGTGTGCAGCATCAGCACCACGTGGCCCGGGCCGGCATGGCCGGCTTTCGCGCGCGCCACGCGGTAGGCGCGGATCTTGTCTTCGACCTCCGCCAGCGTCTGGCCGAGCAGATGGGTGAGCACGCCGCAGCCCAGCCGACCGGCGGCCTCGAACGTCTCGGGATTGCCGGCCGCGGTCAGCCACAGCGGCATGTCCCGCTGCACCGGACGGGGATGGATCCGGATCTCGACCGGCTCGCCGTCGTGCCCCGAAAACGCCATCGCCTCGCCCCGCCAGAGCGTCCGCAGCGTCTCGATCGAACCGAGCATGATCTCCTTCCGGTCGGAGAAGGCCTCGGGCCGGAGCAGGAAGTCGTTGGGCTGCCAGCCCGAGGCCAGCGCCAGGCCGGCACGGCCGTTGGAGAGATTGTCGACCAGCGCCCAGTCCTCGGCCGCGCGCACCGGATGATGCAGCGGCATCACGGTCGATCCGGCGCGCAGCTTGACGTTCTTCGTCAGCCCGGCAAGAGCTGCCGAACTGATGGCCGGGTTCGGATAGAGCCCGCCGAAGGCGTGGAAATGCCGCTCCGGCGTCCAGATCGCCTCGAAGCCGTTCTCATCGGCAAAGCGCGCCCCTTCCAGCAGCAGCCGATAGGCCTGGTGGCCGCTGCCGGCCGCCTCGGAGGCGAAGTAGAAGAGGGAAAAGGCCGGAAGCGCGCCCTCGCCCGCCCCGTCGGCCTGCAGCACCAGCGTCGCGCCGCGGGCGAGCGTCCAGAGGATTTCCAGCACCGAGATGTCGAAGGACACGGACGTGACCGCCAGCAGGCGCGCTCCTTGGGAAAGGGGCACGGTGGCGTCCATGCCGGCGAAGAAGTTGGCAACGTTCCGGTGGGCGATCATCACGCCCTTCGGCCGGCCGGTCGAGCCGGACGTATAGATGAGATAGGCGAGGTCGCCCGGCATGCCGCGCGCATCCGTGACAGCAGGCCCGACCGCGTCGGACAGGATGACGATGCCGGGATCGAGCGCCAGCCGGCTGGCCGCAGAACGGCTCGCCACGACGATCGGCGCGCCGGAATCCTCGAGCATGAAGCCGATGCGCTCGGCTGGATAGGAGGGATCGAGCGGCAGGTAGGCGGCCCCCGTCTTCAGGATGGCGAGCATCGCCACCACCAGTTCGACGGAGCGCTCGAGGCAGAGCCCGACAACGACACCCGGGGCCGCGCCGCGTTCGGCGAGCGCGCCCGCCAGCCGCGCCGCCCGGGCGTCGAGCTCGCGAAAGTTCAGCCGGGTCGCACCCGCTTCCAGCGCCGGTGCGTCCGGCGTCGAGGCGCATATATCAGCAATCATCGCATGGATCGTGCGCGGTTCGACGCCCGAAACATCGTTTCTCACGGCCGCCATCTCGCGCCCGAGCGGCAGCGTCGCAAGCGGCGCACCCGCCCGCGTCACGAACGCGTCGAGAAAGACGGAAAAGTCCGCGGCAAGCGCTGCGAGCACCGCCGGCGCGAAACGGCCACTGGCGGTGCGGATCGACGGCGGATCGGTGCAGAGCTGCACGGCGGCACCCTCTGGCCCCTGTTCCGCCCGCGTTGCCAACACGACGCCGAGCGCCTGCTGCGCCCTCTGCCTCGCTTCCGCGTCGGCGAGGCGCAGCGGCAGATCCGCCGCCATCGGCGCCCGCGCGAACGCGGCCTGCCGCGCAAGCCGCAACGCCTCCGTCGCATCGTGCGGCGTCATGCCGGCTGTGATGTCGAGCGTGACCGGGCGCCGGTCCGAAAGCCAGGGGACCCGGGACGGCCGGGGAGCCTGGGCGTCCGGTTCGAGGCAGGTGATCGTCGCCCGCGCCTGCCCGGTCAGGCCCGCGATCCAAGCGAGCCAGGCCGCCGCAAGCGTGTCGGCGTCCGCCCGTTCCGTCTCGAGCAATGCCGTGCCGCTGCCGGCCGTGTGCGACAGCGGATAGGGCGGCAGCGCCGGGACGGCCCGCCGCAATTCGGCTTCCCATTCCGGCTCGGCCTTGCCCGTCTCCGCCGGTTCCGGCGCGGGGCAGTCGCGAACCGATGGCAGCACGACGCCCGGCATGAGCCCGGCTGCGACGGGATCGACCGGCCTGCCGGAGAGATCGGCGAGCCCGCCCAGCCGCACGCCGGCATCGGCCGCCATGACGGTGACCATATCGCCGTCGCTGGCGACGACGGCTCCGGCTGTTCCTGCAACGTCCGTGACGATTTCGAGCCTGCCGACCGTCAGGAGCGCCGTCCCCGTCCACAGCTTGGCGAGCCCGAGCGGGTTCACGTAGCCGCCGAAGTTCAGGCCGCGCACCATGCGGCAGAGCGCGCCGGCCGGCGCGGCGAAATCGAGCGTGCCGAGCGCCTCGGGCCGCTTCGCCTTCGCATACCAGACCCGTTCGCCCGTGACCGGCGATGGCGCGCACCGCCCTTCCATCAGCTCGGGCAGCAGTTCGCAGAAGCTCTCGAAACCGGCCTCGTAGCATCGCGCGTTGAGGCTGAAGGCCGTGTCGTTGGGCCCGATCTGGAAGCGCCGCTGCTTCAGCACGCGGCCGGCGTCCACGTGCCCGGTCATCTCGTGCCACGTCACCGCATGCTCGGCGGCCCCCTCGATGACGCTCCAGGCCGGAACGTTCGATCCCGCCCGCGCCGGCAGCGGCCCGTCGTGGAAATTGACCGCCGCGAGCCTCGCCCTGCGCAGGGTCGCCGGCGACAGGACAGTGAGGTTGGCGACACTGAAGATATAGTCCGCCTCCTGCCCGATCTCGGCCTCGTCGAACGCCCCGTGGGAGAGGTCTTCGGCCTCCGCCCAGGCGGCGATCTGCGGATCGGTGGTGACGATGCCGGCGAGCCTTCCGCCCGCTGCGCGGAAGGCTTCCGCGCAGCGAAGGAGCAATGTGCCGTTACCGAAGAAAATGGCGGTCGGATGAATTTCAACCACGCGATACCCTCGAGCCTTGACCGTCGAAAGTGTCGAAGTATCAGCCGGGCCCCAGGCGGAATCCAGAAGTTAAGTGCTTCTAACAATGATGATATTGGCTGCCTTCACAGTCGTAAGGTGGGTGCACGGTGGCCATTGCCGTCACGGAACGCACAACCTTTGGTCTTAGATAAGGTGTGCATCCGGACCACAAGAAGATTGATCCCTACGCCATGTCGCTAAGCGCGCGGTAGCGCGCATATCTCTCCCGGATGATGCGGGTGAAGGCAGCCGACCGCGCCTTTTTCGCTGCCGGGTCATCAGGTTGCAGGGAATCACATCGGGCTCGCACACGCATTTGGCGACCGCCGGGATCGGGTGAGAGCTAAATCCTTGGATCTAAATTGAATTATTGAGCACGCTCCGGCAGGCGCGGCGGCAGGATCCCTCGCCACACGCAGTGCGGGCAATGCCGTCAGCAACCCTGACCTTTACACCCCTTATTCCTGTACGCGGGCCGCGTAATCGGACCCTGCCCGCGGCGGGTCTTTTGGGGATAGCCCTATTGGCTGCGCAGGGCGCATCGCCGCCACGCCAAAATGGCCTACGCCCTTTGCACCGCCTCAATCCTGTCCCAGCCGCCGACGACGTCCGCAAGGTCCCGCCACACGGTCTCGGCGCCGCGCTCCCACGCCTCCCGCGCATCGACCTCGACGACCACGCCGCCGCCCGCGACCGCCTGCCGGACGGACGCCGCCTCGTCCTCGACGATCAGCCGGTTGAAAGCGTCGGCCCCCAGCGCCGAAGCCTCCCGCAGGACTTCCCTCTCGGTTTCCGGAAGCCCGTTCCAGAAGCCGGCGGCGAAATAGACCACGCCGGAGGCGCGGATATGGGCGGTCTCGGACAGGTACGGCACGACCTCGTAGAGCCTGAAGCCGGCATAGGCGGACTTCGTCAGGTCCATCGCATCGGCCACGCCGGTCGACAGCGCGTTGTAGGTCTCGGTGATGGGGATGCCGACGGGAATGGCGCCGTAGGCGTTCCACAGCCTCGTGTGAAGCGGGCTCTGGATCACGCGCATCTTCATCCCCTGCATCTGCGCCGGATCGGTGACCGGTTCCTTGGTCAGGAGGTGCCGGGCGCCGTAGTCGATGAACCCGCCGACGACGAAGTTCTGCGCCTGCAGCCTGAGCTTCAGGTCCTCACCGACGGGCCCCTCGACGACCCGGCGCACGTGATCCGCATCCCGATAGAGGAACGGCAGGTCGAGGATCTGCGCTTCCGGCACCCAGCCCGCCAGCGACGACAGGGTGGCGAGACTCGCCTGGACCGAGCCCAGCCTGGCCCCCTCCGCCACCTCCTTCTCGCCGCCGAGCGCCCCGTTCGCGACGACATTGAAGCGGAACCGGCCGGGCAGTCGCGCCTCGACCGTCTCGGCGATCTGCCGCCAGATCTTCGTTTCCGGCTTGTCCTCGCCGAGCAGGGAGGCGACGGTGATCGTCGTCGCGCGTGCGTGCGCCGGGCGCACGAGCGCCGGGGCGGCCAGCATCGCGGCAGTTGCGGAAGAGCGGAGGAACAGGCGGCGGGTCAGGCGGGTCATGAAGGCTCCGATCACGACAGAAGCGCATAGGCGCTGAGAAGGAAGAGGGAGAAGAGCAGGGCTGCGAGATAGGGCAGCACGGCGCGGAACAGCGCCGGCGCCGGCACCCCGGTGACACCGCCGACGACATAGACGAGCATGCCGAGCGGCGGCGTCAGACCGTGGATCATCAGGTTGACGACCACGATCACGCCGAACTGGACGGGATCGATGCCTGCCGAGACGGCGGCAGGCAGCAGGATTGGGCCGAGCAGCAGGATCGCCGCGCCGATGTCGAGCACCAGCCCCATCAGGAGCAGCACCGCGTTCGAAAGCAGCAGCACCGCAAGCGCCCCCCCGCCGAAACCCGAGACGATCTGCGCCACCGCGCCGGCGATGTCGTCCATGGCGAGAAGGGCGGCGAACGGGCCGGCCGAGCCGATCAGCAGGCCGATTGCGGCCGCCTCCGCGGCGGCCCGCCGGAAGGAAGACCAGAGCGTTCCGGCCGTCGTTCCTGCGGCCATCCCGAGGGCGAGCGTATAGAAGGCGGCGACCGCCGCAGCCTCCGTCGCGGTGACGATGCCGAGGCGGATGCCGGCAACGACGATCACGCCGAGGCCGAGCGCCGGCAGCGCGGCTGCCGCGGCCGTCCTCCGGTCGTCTCTCGATGCCGGCCGGCCCGAACTGCCTTCGTCCGCGCAGGCGTGGATGGCGACGGCAAGGCAGGCCGCCATCAGCCCACCGGCGAAGACGCCGCCGACGAGCAGCGGACCGACCGGCAGGCTGGTCGCCGCCGCCAGCAGCAGGAAGGCGATCGATGGCGGAATGACGTTGTCCAGCACCGAGGTCGCGGCGATGATCGCACCCGCCTTCGGCGGCGGATAGCCGTTACGGACGAGTTCGGGATAGAAGGTCGACGCGCCGAAGGCAGCGTTGGCGACCGACGAGCCGGAAGCACCCGAGAAAAACACCCCCGAAAGCAGCGTCGTCTGCGCCAGGCCTGCGCGCCGGTGGCCGACCAGCGCCTTGGCCAGCCGGACGAGGCGCCCGGCGGCTCCCGAAACGGTCAGAAGTCCGCCGGCGAGAAGGAAGAAGGGGATCGACAGCAGCAGGAACCGCGACATGCCGGAGACGGCGGAGGAGACGATCGCCGGCTCCGGCAGGCTCGCGCCGAAGGCGATCGCCACATAGGCGGCGGCGAGAAAGGCATGCGGCAGCGGCGCGGCGGCCATGAGGCCGAGCCCAGCGACGAGCGCGAGGAACAGGCTCGGCGGCAGGGTGGTCCCGACCGCCAGATGCGGCACCGCCAGGTAACCGGCCGCCCCGACGCCAAGGGACGACAGCACCGGCGCCAGCCGGCCCTCCGCCATCCGCTGCAGCAAAAGCGCTGCGAGCAGCAGCAGGCCGCCGCCGCCGAGAAAGCCGAACCGCACCCATTCCGGCAGCCCCAGCATCGGCGAGATGCCGCCGAGCAGGCCCATGATCTCGCGGCTGCCGGACACCATCACCAGCGCCGCCACGACGCTGAAGACGTCGCCGCCAAACTGTCGAAAGCGTGCCGGCAGACTGCGCGAGAACAGGTCCATCCGCATCGCCAGCGCGCCGTTCAGGGCCAGCGGCATGCCGAGCGCGATCAGCGCCACATGCAGCCATATGCACAGCTCCTCCACGCCGACCACGCCGGTATGAAAGACGTAGCGCAGGACGACGGAGGCCAGCACGATGGCAAGGAGTGCGGCAAGGATAAGCGCGCACAGAAGGCCGAGCACGGCCTCCATCGATGCGAGCAGCCGCCGGCTCAAGCCGGCCACCAGCGGTGGAAATGGTGCACCGGCCCCCGGCCGCCCCCGACGACGAGGTCGCGCCCGGCCAAGAGCGCCTGCTGCAGGTAGGCCCTGGCCATGGCGGCCGCCGCGAAGAGATCGTGTCCCCTGGCGAGGTTGGCGGTGATCGCCGCTGCCAGCGTGCAGCCCGTGCCGTGGTCGTGCCGCGTCTCGATCCGGGGGGCCGACAGGCGGCGCACCTCGTTGCCGTCGAAATAGAGGTCGGCGCTCTCGGCGCCGTCGCCATGGCCGCCCTTGACGAGGACCGCGCCCGCGCCGGCCTTCATGATCGCCTCGGCCTGGCGGGTCATCGCGGCCCAGTCGGCGGCAACCGGCGTATCCGTCAGCAGCGCCGCTTCCGGCAGGTTCGGCGTCACGATCAGCGACAGCGGCACGAGTTCCCCGACCAGCGCGGCGATCGCCTCCTCACGCAGCAGCCGGTCGCCGGAGGTCGCCACCATCACCGGGTCGAGCACCGGGCGCAGGCCGAACCGCCGCAGGCCGTCCGCGATCGTCGCGATCGTTTCGCTCCGCGAGACCATGCCGATCTTCACGGCGCCCACGGAGAGGTCGGTCAGCACCGCCTCCATCTGCGCCGCCACCATCGGCGGCGAAATATCCTCCACCGCCGCGACCCCCTTCGTGTTCTGCGCGGTGACCGCGGTCAGCACGCTCGCGCCATAGACGCCGAGCGCCGAGAACGTCTTGATGTCCGCCTGGATGCCGGCGCCGCCGCCGCTGTCGGACCCGGCGATGGTGAGCGCGATGGCGGTCATGCGGCCCTCCCTTCGAGTGCCGCGTCGACGGCTGCCCGGAACGCCGCCGTCGCCCGGGCCATGTCGCGGCTGCGGAAGATCGCGGAGATCGCGGCCACGCCATCGGCGCCGGCAGCGATGACGGAGGGGATGCGGGAAAGATCGATGCCGGCGATGGCGCCCACCGGCAGGGCCGGATTGAGGGCGCGCACCTGCTCGCGCAACAGCCTCAGCCCGTCGATCCCGACCGGCGGGTCCGGGTTCGTCTTCGACAGCGTCTCGAACACGCCGCCGATGCAGGCATAGTCGACCGGCGCCCGGCCGGCGCGGTCCGCATCGGTCGCGTTCTTTACCGTCAGCCCGATGATCGCCCGCGGCCCCAGGAGCCGGCGCGCCGTCTGCGCATCCATGTCGTCGGCTCCGAGATGCACGCCGTCGGCGCCGGCCGCCAGCGCCACGTCGACACGGTCGTTGACGACGAACGGCACGCCGGTGTCCTTGAGCGCCTCGCCGATCGCCTTTGCCTGCCCGATCATCGCTGCGGTCGAAGCGGTCTTGTCGCGATACTGGATCAGCGTCGCGCCGTTGCGGGCCGCAGCCTGAGCGAGCGCGGCAAGCGGGCCGAGGTCGGCAAGCCCCGCATCCACCAGCGCGTTCAGCCGATAGTCAATCCTGGTCATGTTGGATCCTTGCATGGGTGAGAAGCTCCCGTTCGCCGACCGTGGACAGCGCATCGAGAAAGGCGGCGCCGAAACTGCCGGGGCCGCGGGAGAGGGGGGCGGCGAGTTCGGCTGCGACGCCGGTGACCGCAAGGGCGCTCGCCGCGGCGAGAACGGCGTCCGGCTCCACCGCCAGGAACGCGGCGATGACGCCGCCGGTCAGGCATCCGGTCCCCGTCACCTCGGCCATCCAGTGGTGGCCGTTTTCGACGCGGATCGCTTCGCCGCCGCTGCCGATCCGGTCGACCGCACCGGTCTGGATGCGCAGGCCCGGCCCGTCGTCGCCGATCAGCGCCATCTCGGCGGCATTGCCGCGCACGATCGTCGGCCCGAGCACGATGAGCTCCTGCGCGAAGGCCAGGCGGGAGGGCGAATAGTCGCAATGGACGGGATCGAGGATCCACGGCTTTCCGGCCGCCTTGACGACCTCGACGGCGCGCAGGATCACCCGCCGGCGCTCCGCATCGAGCGTGCCGAGATTGACCGTCAGCGCATCCGCCCGTGCGGCGAAGTCCGCGATTTCCTCCATCGACGAGGTCATCGACGGGATGCCGCCGACGACGGTGATGCCGTCGGCCGTGAACTTCTGCACCACCGTGTTCATCAGGCAGTGGACCCGCGGCCTTCGCTCCCGCACGCGGGCAAGGACAAGGGCCGCTGCCTGTGGCGTCGGATAGCTGTCCATCGCGCTCACCGAAGCTCGACCGCGACGGCATCGACCGCCGGCGCCGCCGCAATCAGGCCGCTCTCCTGCATGAAGGCGCCGAACCGCGCGTAGCGCCCGCGGTCGAGTGCCGCCGGCCGCTTGGCGAAGCGCGGCAACGTGTCGGTGAAGGCCTGCCGGTTCAGCGCGTCGTCGAGATCCGGATAGGCCTTGATGAAGATCTGCCAGGCTTCGTCCGGATGGTTGGTGATGAACACGGCCGCCGTTTCCACGGCGGCGAGAAAGCGCGGCAGGCGATCGTCGGCGACGAGATCCTTGTGGGTCACGAAGACCAGCTCGTCATAGACCGGCACGCCGTGCTCCTCGGGGAAGAAAGAGCGGCCCTCGTGGCCCTCCAGCCGCATCTGCGTCAGTTCGAAGTTGCGAAACCCGCCAAGCGTGGCATCCACCTTGCCGCCGATCAGCGAGGGCGACAGCGAGAAGTTGACGTTGACGAGCTCGACGTCGCTCTTGGAAAGGCCCTCCGAGGCAAGCATGCGCCCGAGCATCGCATCCTCGAAGCCGGAGACGGAGAAGCCGATCTTCTTGCCCTTGAGGTCCTTCAGGCTCCGGATCGGGCCGTCCGCCAGCACGGTGACCGTGTTCAGCGGCGTCTCCACCAGCGTGCCGAACCGGACGAGCGGCAGGCCGGCGGCATGGTCGAGATAGAGATTGGGCTGGTAGTGCACGCCGATATCGGCCTGCTTGGCCGAGACCAGCCGCGGCACGGCGGAGGGATCGGCCGGCGGCACGAGTTCGACCTCCAGCCCGGCCTCGGCGAAGAGGCCGCGTTCGCGGGCGATCACCATCGGCGCATGGTCGGGATTGACGAACCATTCGAGCAGGACCGTCAGCTTGTCGGCAGCGGATGCGGGGCCGGCAGCAATGCCGGCAAGCGCGAATGTCAGGAGGAAGGAAAGGATGCGGATCATGGTTTGCGACGTCTCCTGCGCAAGGGATGGAAGGACGGGGTTTCGGTTTCGTCGGCCCAGGGTGTGAGGCCGGCGGTGAGGCGGTCGACGGCAAGCCGCAAAAGCACGCTCAGTGCGGCGAGAACCGCCATGGCGGCGAAGACGGTCGCGGTCTGCATGCGGGCGTTCGCCTGCACCATGACGAAGCCGAGGCCGGCGGAGGCCCCCACCCATTCGCCGACCACGGCACCGAGCGGTGCCAGCGGAGCGGCCACCCTGAGGCCGGAGATGAGACCCGGCAGCGCCAGCGGCACCCGCACGGCAACAAGCGCCTGCCAGTGCGTCGCAGGCGTCAGCGACACGGCGTCGAGCACGGTGCGGTCGGTCCGTCGCAGCCCGTCGGCAAAGGCGGAGGCGACCGGGAAGAAGATGATGATCGTCGTCATCGCCACCTTCGAGGCCATGCCGAAGCCGAGCCAGAGAACGAGGATCGGCGCCAGCACGAAGACGGGAAACGCCTGCAGGATCAGCACCATCGGCCAGACGAGTTGGCCGAGGCGCGGCAGCGCCGCAATACCGAAGGCCGTGGCCGTGCCGAAGACGGTGCCCGTCAGGAGGCCGGCCAGGATCTCCGTCATCGTCACCAGGCTGTGGCCGGCAAAGAAGCCGGGACGCTCCGCAAAGGCTGAAGCGACGGCCGCAGGTGAAGGCAGGAGATAGGGTGGGGGAGCGAAAAGCCAGACGGACGCCTGCCAGAGAGCGGCAAGGGTGACCGTGGCCAGCCCCGCGTGAAGGGCGCGCATGGTCCTGTCAGGCGGCCGCGGCGCGTCCGTCTCGTGTCAGGTGCCGTGGCCTGTCGGTGGCCGGATGGTCAGCAAGCGTCATGGTCGATCTCCCGAACGATTTCACGGAGATCCAGGTAAAGCGGAGAAGAGAAAGAGGCACCTTGCGGGCGTTTTCCGTTCCTACGCCGGTATGACCCGGATCAGGTTCAAGGGTCCGGCTCACCGCCATCTCAGCACCGTTACGATGCCCCCCTCGGAATGGGTGGGAAACTGACGAAAATATCGGCCGCTGTCAATGTCCGAATGGTACGGGCGCGACCGCGGCAGGTGTCGCCGGCCTGTCGGCCGGATAGGGCGTCCGCAGCAGAAGGACGAGGCCGATGACGAGGAACACCACCAGCGCCCCCATGCCGAGTGCCGCCGAGCCGGTGAGGCTCGTGACGATGCCGACAGAGAGGGGGGCTGCAAACGAGGTCGCCCGGCCGGTCAGCGCGTAGAGGCCGAAGTAGCGACCGGCCTCTTCCGGCGCGACGCTTCTGGCGAGGTAGGAGCGGGCGGACGCCTGCACCGGGCCGAAGGCGATGCCGACGAGCAGGCCGTAGACGATATAGGCCTTCTCCGCCGCCGTGCCGAACAGCCCGCCGGAATCCTCGCTCGGCAGCGGCAGCAGGCCGAACAGCGTGTGCTCGGGCGCCGTCGAGACGATCCCGAGCGTGGCGACGATCAGGCAGGCGAGGCTTGCGACCACGACGCTCTTGGAGCCGAGGCGGCTGTCGAGCCGGCTTGCCCAGAAGCAGCCGCCGATCGCCACCACGTTGAGGATGATGCCGTAGATGCCGAGTTCCATCGTCTGCCAGGCGAACATGCCGGCGGCGAAGGTGCCGCCGAGCGCCAAGAGGCCATTCAGCCCATCCTGATAGAACATGCGCGCGATCAGAAACCGCAGGATCCCGCGCCGCTCCTTGAGTTCGGTGAGGGTATCGCCGATCGAGGCAAGCCCGGAGCGGACCGCCTGGCGGAGCGGAAGGCCCCTGCCCCGGTCGGGCGTGAACAGGAACATCGGCAGGATGAACACCAGGTACCAGACGGCCGATAGGGGCCCCGTCACGCGCGCATCCTCCCCCATCGCCGCATCGAGGCCGAAGACCGGCGCGATGCCGAGTGCCGTCAGTCCGGTCGCGGGGTTCGCGGCGATGAAGAGGATCACGGCGATCAGCACCGTCGTGCCGCCGACATAGCCGAGCCCCCAGGCGAGATTGGAGATGCGGCCCGTCTCGTCGGGCGGCACCAGTGTCGGCATCATCGAATCATTGAAGACGATGGAGAATTCGGCCGCGACGGTCGCCAGCACCATCATGGTCAGCGGCAGCAGCAGGCTCGTGCCCGGGACCGCGAACCAGAGCATCCAGACCGAGACGATCTGGACGACCGCGAAGGCCGCGATCCAGGGTTTGCGTCGACCCGAAGCGTCGGCGATCGAACCCAGCACCGGCGACAGCAAGGCAATGACGATGCCGGAAATCGTCAGGGTATAGCTCCACGCGGCCTGTCCCGCTACCGGATCCGCCGCCATGCGCGAGACGAGATAGGGGCCGAAGATGAAGGTGGTGATGACCGTGAAGAACGGCTGTGCCGCCCAGTCGAAGAACATCCATCCCAGGATTCCCGACCGTCCCGCCGGATGCGCCGCCTTGGTATTGCCTGTCGTCATCGTCCCTCCGTCGGAAGTGCCGCCTGCCTTCGAACCTCCGTCCATTCAGGCCGGACCGGTCGCCGCAGGCCGCGCGATCGCGGCGGGCGGCACGGCAGGAAATCCGCGACCATCCGATGGGGGCCGGATGCGGTCGGGCCCCGGCGACTCGAAGCAGGAAGCCGGGCACGACCCTCGTCGCGCCCGGCCGGACTGTGTCACCTCGCCCGTCCGTGCGCAAGGTCGCTGACGACGCCGGCAGCGACGGAGATCTTGGCAAGCGTCGCTTCGCCTGCCTCCGACAGCGCACTCAGCCGGCCGGTGACCATTCCGAGCCTCTCGGCATCGGTCGCCTGCCAGGAGGCGAGCGGGTTCTTGTCGCCCTTGTGCCGGTTGAGGATGGCGACCGTGAGCGCCCGTCTCGCATTGGAAATGTCGGAGAGGTTGCGCGACAGCGCCAGCGATTCGTAGAGGTCCGTGGTCGGCACCCGCCCGGCCGCCCCGAGCAGGGCGCCGATGTTGAGCATGTCGCTGACGCCGGCATAGGTCTGCGCGGTGCGGATCAGGTTTTCGCCGGTCTCGGTCGAGATCAGCATGATCTCGGGGACGAAGCTCATGGCGCGCAGGTCGGTGATTTCCCGGGCCAGGTGCTCGGGTGCGCCCTTGTCCTCGAAATAGAGCGCCTTGCGGCGCAGTTCCTCGCGCGCCGCGTCCGGCAGCAGCGTCGACAGGTGCGGGCGCAGCTGCTTCAGCGCCTGCTTCAGCTTGTGCACCGCCGCGTCCATCGGCGCGTCGATCGCCCCGGTCGTCAGGATGAGCGACGTCGCATTCGAGAACACCCGGCCGAGGCTCTCGTAGACCTCGTTCTGGGCCGAGCCGCTCATCTGGTTGTCGAGCGCATCCGTCGCGGCATAGAGCGGGAACAGCTCATAGCCCTCGAAGGCCAGCATCGCCGCCTTCACCGCCTCTGCGCTGGTATAGCCGGTGCCGTCGGTGAGCTGGCTGACGAAGGCCGGCCCGCCACGATTGATCACGCCGTTTGCAAGGATGGTCGCGATGATCTCGCGGCGCAGCCGGTGCGTCCTGATGTCGTCGGCATGGGTCCGCTGCATCTTCGCCGGGAAATAGCCGATCAGCGTCGGCTCGAAGTAGGGGTCGTCCGGCAGCTCGCTGTGCAGGATCTCCTCGAACAGCACGATCTTCGAATAGGAGAGCAGGACGCCGATCTCGGCCCGCGTCAGCGGCATACCGCCGCGGTAGCGCTCGTCCATCGCCTGCTCGCCCGGCAGCACCTCGACCTGGCGATTGAGCTGGCCCTCCGCCTCCAGCCGGCTCATCAGCCGGGAAAGGCCGGTCCGGTTCGCCTGGCCCTGGCGCTCGCAGAGCGAGATCGCCAGCGGCTGCAGGTAGTTGTTGCGCAGCACGAGCTGGGCGACCTCGTCGGTCATCGACGACAGCAGCTTGTTGCGCTTCTCCCGCGTCAGCCGGCCGTCGCGCATGGCCGTGGCGAGCGCGACCTTGATGTTCACCTCCACGTCGGAGGAATTGACGCCGGCGGAATTGTCGATCGCGTCCGAATTGCAGCGCCCACCCTTCAGCCCATAGGAAATGCGGCCGCGCTGGGTGACGCCGAGATTGGCGCCCTCGCCGATCACCTTGGCCCGCACCTCGTCGGCGGTGACGCGGATCGCGTCGTTGGCACGGTCGCCGACCTCCGCATCCGTCTCGCCGGCCGATCGCACATAGGTGCCGATGCCGCCGAACCAGAGCAGGTCCACCGGCGCCTTCAGGATCGCGGTCATGATCTCGAACGGCGTCGCCTTCTGCTTGTCGATGCCGATCGCCGCCATGGCTTCGGCCGTCAGCGTCACCGACTTCTCGTTGCGCGAGATGATCATCGCGCCCTTGGAAAGTGCTGTGCGGTCGTAGTCCTGCCAGCTCGAGCGCGGCAGGGCGAACATGCGCTTGCGTTCGGCGAACGAAAGTTCGGTATCCGGGTTCGGGTCGATGAAGATGTCGCGATGGTCGAAGGCGGCGATCAGCCGGGTCTTGCGCGACAAGAGCATGCCGTTTCCGAAGACGTCGCCGGACATGTCGCCGACGCCGACCACGGAGAACGGCGTCTTCTGGATGTCGACGTCCATCTCGCGGAAATGCCGCTTCACCGCCTCCCAGGCGCCGCGGGCGGTGATGCCCATCTTCTTGTGGTCGTATCCCGCCGAGCCGCCGGAAGCAAAGGCATCATCGAGCCAGAATCCGGCTTCCTGCGCCAGCGCATTGGCGGTGTCGGAGAAGGTTGCCGTGCCCTTGTCGGCGGCGACGACGAAGTAGGGGTCGTCGCCGTCGAGCCGCACGGTATCGGCCGGCGGCACCACCGCCTGGCCCTCGATGTTGTCCGTCACCGAAAGCAGCGTGCGGATGAAGGTCTTGTAGGCTTCCTTGCCGGCATTGAAGACGGCGTCGCGGCTGCCGCCTGCCGGAAGCTGCTTCGGATAGAAGCCGCCCTTGGCGCCGACCGGCACGATCACCGCGTTCTTCACCTGCTGCGCCTTGACGAGGCCGAGCACCTCGGTGCGGTAGTCCTGGGCGCGGTCCGACCAGCGCAGGCCGCCGCGGGCGACGCGGCCGAAGCGCAGGTGCACCCCCTCGACCTCGGCGCCGTAGACGAAGATCTCGCGGAACGGGCGCGGTTCCGGCAGCCCTTCCAGGGCCTGCGGGTCGAACTTGAAGGCCAACGTGGCAAGCGGCTCGCCGGAAGCGTCGCGCTGGAAGTAGTTGGTCCTCAGCGTCGACTGGATCGCATTGACGTAGCGCCGCAGGATTCGGTCCTCGTCGAGGCTCGGCACGGCCGCGAGCTCCTCTTCGATCCGCACCGCGAATTCCTCGGCGCGCTTGACGCGCTTGCGTTCGGCAAGCCCGGGGTCGAGCCTTGCGGCGAACAGGCGGAACAGGTCCGCCGCGATCGCCGGATACTTGTTCAGCGTATCGGCGATGTAGCCCTGCGAATAGGCGATTCCCGTCTGGCGCAGGTAGCGCGCATAGGCGCGCAGCACCATGATTTCGCGTACGTCCACCCCTGCGGTCATGATCAGCCGGTTGAAGGTGTCGTCGTCCGTCAGCCCGCGCCAGGTCGACAGGAAGGCCTCGGTCAGGACGCCGGAAAGCTTCGAAAGGTCGATGTCCAGCCCGTCGCGGTGGCGGAGCTCCATGTCGTGCAGCACCACCAGGCGGCTCGCGCCGTCGAGACCCGTGACGGTGATGTCGTGGGTCTGTTCGCTGACGACGTTGAAGCCGAGATTCTCCAGGAGCGGCACGCGGCGGGAGAGCGATACGGCATCGCCCGCGTGGAAGATCTTCAGCTCCAGCATCTTCGCATCGGTGTTGCCGGGCTTGCGGTAGAACGCGATCTGGATCGGATCCGCTTCCGTCGCCGTCTCGAAGAAGCGCAGGTCGGCATGGGCCTCGGCCGGGGAGAACGCCTCCTGGTAGGCCTGCGGCGTGACCAGCCTGACGGAATCGGGCCCCGAAAGCGCCTCGAAACGGTCGGTCCAGCGGGTGGCGATGTCGCGGATCGAAAGCTCGAGCTTCTTCTGCGGGACGCGTGGCGTCTTGCCGCCGGACCGGCCGATGATGAAGTGTACACGCGCCAGCCCGCCTTCGGGGAAGGCCGGGTAGTAGGCCGAGACGCGCCCCTCGTAGACGGTCTTCAGGTAGGTGCCGATCTTCTCGCGCACGTCGGAATCATATTGCTCGCGCGGCACGTAGACGATCACCGAGACGAAGCGGTCGAAGTGGTCGATGCGCGCCAGGGCGCGGATCCGCGGCCGGTCCGCAAGCTCGTTGATCTGCTCGCAGAAGGTCGCAAGCACCCCCGTGTCGATCTGGAAGAGGTCGTCGCGCGGATAGGATTCCAGCGTGTTGATCAGCATCTTGCCGGAATGGCTGTGCGGATCGTAGCCGAAGTGATCGACGATCGCCTGAACCTTCGAGCGAAGCAGCGGTATCTCGGAGGCCGCATGCGTATAGGCGGTCGAGGTGAACAGCCCGACGATCCTAAGTTCGCCCACGACCTTGCCGTTCGCGTCGAAGCGCTTGACCCCGACATAGTCCATATAGGCGCGGCGGTGGACGACCGAGCGGACGTTCGCCTTCGTCACGATCAGGAAATCCGGCCCTTCGAGGAAGGCCAGGATCTCCGGCGTCGTCGTCACCGCGTCCTTGCCGAGCCGCAGCACGCGTACGTCGGGATCGGCGAGGATGCCGAGCCCGGGACCGGCGCTGCGCTCCACCGAGGCGCTGTCGCCGTCGCGGCTGTAGGTGTATTCGCGCATGCCGAGGAAGGTGAAGTTGTTGTCGCGCAGCCATTCCAGGAAGGCGACGGCCTCGTCCTTCTCCGCCTGGCGCCGGACCGGGCCGAACTCCGCCATCTCGGAGACGGCCACAGCCAGGGTCTCCATCATCGGCTTCCAGTCGCCGACCGCCATGTGCACCTGCGCCAGCACCCGCCGGATGCGCTCGATCAGGCCCTCGGCCTCGGAGGTCGCGAGTTCGGACAGGTGAATCTCGATATGGCTGACCCGGTGGCGCGGGTCGCTCGCCTCCTCCGGCGAAAACAGTTTCGGCTGGCTGTCCGGCTCGATCACCAGGATCGGATGGATCGCCAGGTGGATGTCGCGATGCGTGCTCGTCACCTCGCCCATCACCGAATCGTAGAGGAACGGCTGGTTGCGGTCGGTGACGGAGAGGATCGAGACCGGCTTGCCCTGGGGCGCGACCGCCTCGACCGTCGCGACGGTGACCCGCGGCTCGCCGCCGTCCCAGGCGCCGACCTCGCGATAGGCATGGGCCGCCGTCGCCGCCAGCATGTCGGCGCTATAGCCTTCCAGGTCGTCGTTGCTCGCGCGTCCGAACAGGATCGAAGGATCGATCGCCTTCTCTCCCAGTTTCGATACGGCGGCTGCGACCGCCTCGATCTGCTTCTCGCGCCTGGTGTTGATGCGTGACGCCATGAATCACTCTCCCCGGGAAATTTTGCCTGGACCCTAGCAGAAGAAAGCCGGTTCGCGACCGTTTTGTAGACGGTTGTCGGATTTCAATCGATTTTGGCAGAAAATCTCCGAAATCCGGGTCGAACCGCCCCGTCACGCGCAATTTTTACGGAATTCCGGAGCAAAAACAGTCGAAAGCGCGGGCGCCGATCGCGCCACGGCGTCCCGCGCGGGCAGGATCGCGCGCAGCAAGGCCTGCCGGCAAGCCAGCGCAACAATGTCTTGCAGAGCACCCGCCCATGGTTCATTGGATCTGTGCGGCAGACGAATGCGGGGAACGATCGGATGAACGAGAGCAAAAAGGGCGCGATCCTGGTCATATCGAGCCATGTCGTGCGCGGCACGGTCGGAAACCGCGCCGCGGTCTTCGCGCTCGAGACCCTCGGCCACCCGGTCTGGGCGCTGCCGACCGTCATCCTCTCCTGGCATCCGGGCCATGGCCGCTCGACGCGGGTGGCGATGGCGCCGTCCGAATTCGACGCGATCGTCGACGATCTTCTGGCGTCACCCTGGCGCGGCGAGATCAGGGGTGTCCTGACCGGCTATGTCGGCGATCCCGCCCAGGCGACGTCGATTGCCCGGCTGGTGCGGAGCCTGAAGGCGGAAAACCCCGACCTCCTCTACCTGTGCGACCCGATCTGCGGCGACGAGGGCGGCCTCTACGTGCCGGTCGCCACGGCCGAGGCGATCCGCGACGAGCTGCTGCCGATCGCGTCGATCGCCACGCCGAACCGCTTCGAGCTTGCCTGGCTCGCGGGAGCGCCGCTCGAAACCAATGCCGCGATCATGGATGCGGCCCTCTCCCTCGGGCCGTCGCGCATGCTGGTGACGTCGGCCTACCCGATGATGTCGGGCAGCATCGGCAATCTCTATCTGTCCGGCCGGACGGCCCTTCTCGCCGAGCACCGGCAGGTGCCCGAACCGCCGCACGGCACCGGCGACCTGATGGCGGCGCTGTTCCTGTCGCGCCTCCTCGAAGGCCATTCCGAGGAGCGGGCGCTGCATCTGGCCACCGCAAGCGTCTTCGAGATCGTGGCGCGCAGCGCCAAGCGCGGCGCCGACGAGCTGACGCTGGAGCAGGACGCCTCAAGCCTGTCGACGCCGATGGCCATGGTGCAGATGCGACGGCTCGTTCATCCCGGCGGCGCGCAGCGCGGTCCGTGACGCGCACCGGTTGCGCAGCCGTGCCGGCCGCCCCGCAGCCGTCGGAACGACCACGGATTCGACGCTTGCGCTCGGGCATCCCGCTCGTTACAGCAGTCGCGGCGCCTACTACTCATTCGTCACCGCACGGGGGTATCGACCACATGCATCGCTTTCCTGACCATCTCCTGACCGGCTACCAGAACTTCATGGAAGGGCGCTTCAGCGAGCAGCAGCAGCGCTACCGCACGCTGGCCGACAGCGGCCAGAAGCCCAGGACGATGGTGATCGCCTGTTGCGACTCCCGCGCCGCGCCGGAAACGATCTTCGACAGCGGTCCGGGCGAGCTCTTCGTCGTGCGCAACGTGGCGAACCTGATGCCGCCCTACGAGCCCGACGGACATTATCATTCAACCTCCGCCGCCCTCGAATTCGCCGTGCAGGCGCTGCGGGTGTCCGACATCGTCGTCATGGGCCACGGCCGCTGCGGCGGCATCAAGGCGGCACTCGACCAGGAGGCCGAACCGCTCTCCCCCGGCGACTTCATCGGTCGCTGGATGCACCTTCTGAAGCCTGCCGCCGCGCAGATCCAGAACAACGACGTCATGACCGCGGGCGAGCGCCAGCGGGCGCTCGAGCGCATCTCGATCCGCAATTCCCTCACCAACCTGCGCACCTTCCCCTGCGTCCAGGTTCTGGAGCAGCGCGGCAAGCTCAACCTTCACGGCGCCTGGTTCGACATCTCCACCGGCGAGCTGTGGATCATGGATGTCAAGACCGGCGATTTCCACCGTCCGGGAATGTAAGCCGGGAACGTGAAAAGGCCCGGCGCAGGACCGGGCCTCTCATCTTTGCCTTCCGTGGCCGGCGATCAGTCGCCGTCGATATCGGCGGCGATGATGGCGATCGCGCGCTGGTAGACGTTCGCGGCATTCCAGCCCTGGATCGCGGCGAAGTTCGCCTGGCCCGGCTGGTAGCCGGCGCCGGGGGTCCAGCCGTGACCGCGCAGGAAGTTCGCCGTCGAGGCAAGCGCGTCCGCCTTGGAACGGACCAGGTCGATCCGGCCATCGCCGTCGCCGTCGACGCCGTACTTCAGGACGTTGACCGGCAGGAACTGGGTCTGGCCGATCTCGCCATGGGCCGCGCCGCGCGCCTGGGTGCTGAGCGTGCCGTTCTGGACGAGGTTCAGCGCCGCATAGAGCTGGTTGGTGAAATAGTCCGACCGGCGGCAGTCATAGGCGAGCGTGGCGACGGCCGAAAGCGTGTGCTCCTTGCCGAGGAAGCCGCCAAAGCCTGTCTCCATGCCCCAGATGGCGATCAGCGGGCCGGCCGGCACGCCGTACTGGCTTTCGATCCGGGCGAACAGGGCGGCGTTCTGGCGCTTCAGCCCCTTGCCGCGCTTCATGATCGCCTGGCCGCCACGCTTCTGCATGAACTGGTCGAGCGACAGCTTGAAGCTCTTCTGGCCGCGATCGGCACGGATCGTCGCCCGGCTGTAGGAAACCTCGGCGAAAGCCCGGTCGAGCGTGCGCGGGCTGACGCCGTTGGCCGCCGCCTCTCCCTTGAACTGGTCGACCCAGGTCGCGAAGCCCGAGGCATTGTTGCCGCATTGCGCGGCCGCGGCCACGGCCGGTATCGCAGCCGTCAGCACCACCGCCGCCAGCCCCTGGAACATCCGCTTCATCAAGCCCATTGATCTAAACCCCGTGATCTCTCGAATTGCTTCGTGTGCAAACACGCCATGCCTGTCAGACAGTTCCTGGCCGTTCGATGCAGTCCCGGGGCGCTTTGGCGCCGCAGTGCGTCGTTTCAGGCAAAAGTCCCGCACCGTCTGACGTTGGATGCGGGACCTTCAATTTCCCAGGCCGCGGAAAGTTCCCTCAGGCGGCCTGCTTCTTGGACTTGATCAGCCCGCGATTGACGAGAAGCTCGGCGATCTGGATCGTATTCAGCGCCGCTCCCTTGCGCAGGTTGTCGGAAACGACCCAGATGTTCAGGCCGTTCTCGACGGTCGCATCCTCGCGGATGCGCGAGATGTAGGTCGCGTCCTCGCCGGCCGATTCGTAAGGGGTGATGTAGCCGCCGTTTTCCTGCTTGTCGATCACCTGGCAGCCCGGCGCCTCGCGCAGGATGTCGCGCGCCTCGTCGGCGGTGATCTCGTTTTCGAACTCGATGTTGACCGATTCGGAGTGGCCGATGAAGACCGGGACGCGCACGGCCGTGCAGGTCACCTTGATCTTCGGGTCGAGCATCTTCTTGGTCTCGGCCAGAACCTTCCACTCTTCCTTCGTGTAGCCGTCTTCCATGAACACGTCGATGTGCGGAATGACGTTGAAGGCGATGCGCTTGGTGAACTTCTTGCTCTCGATCGGATCGGCGACGAAGACGGCGCGGGTCTGGTTGAACAATTCGTCCATGCCGTCCTTGCCGGCGCCGGAAACCGACTGGTAGGTCGAAATGACGACGCGCTTGATGGTGGCGCGGTCGTGCAGCGGCTTCAGCGCCACGACGAGCTGCGCCGTCGAGCAATTCGGGTTGGCGATGATGTTCTTCTTGGTGAAGCCCTCGATCGCGTCCGGGTTGACCTCCGGAACGATCAGCGGCACTTCGGCGTCGTAGCGCCAGGCAGACGAGTTGTCGATGACGACGCAGCCCTGCGCGCCGATCTTCGGCGAATACTTCAGCGAAACGGCGCCGCCGGCGGACATCAGGCAGATGTCGGTGTCGGAGAAATCATAGGTTTCGAGATTGTGGACCTTCAGCGTCTTGTCGCCGAAGGAAACTTCCGTGCCGACCGAACGGCTCGAGGCCAGCGCCACGACCTCGTCGGCCGGGAAGCCGCGCTCGGACAGGATGTTCAGCATTTCGCGCCCGACATTGCCGGTAGCGCCGGCGACTGCAATCTTGAAGCCCATGGGTCTTGCTCTCTTTCTCTGCCTCTCCTCGGTTCGTTGAGGGGAAGCCCGGCAGCCGGAGCACGCGGGCCTCTTGTCCCCGGCCGTGCCGGGGAGAGAGCGGCGGCCAAGGACGTCAGACGGTTTTCGTCGTCGTTTTGGCCATGAATTTGGAAGAAGCGGGCACGCGCCGTGCCGCTCCGGCAATCTCTGCCGGCCGACTGCTGTCTGCGATTTCAAGCTCGCGGCGAAGCATGGCGCTGTCCTTTTCCGGAGGCTGCTAATAAGCGTTTTTGCCCACGAGTCAAGGGATGCTCGGCGGCGCGGCGATCAAGTTCGCCTCACGATTGCGTCGCCCTGCCGCGCCCGCCGCGGCTGCCTGCCGCCGCAGAACCGACGCGCCGCGTTAGACTAAAGTCATAATCCGAAAGCCGCGCAGCGCGGATTCCCCTTTTCTGCCATCCTCTTGCCAGGAGCACCGCGCGCGCCTGACCGAGGAGGGTCGGCGTGCAAAAGGGGAATGGCGCTCTACCGCTGTTTGAACTGGAGGATTTCACAATGGCAAATGCCGCGACGGTGGACGACACCAAGACGCGTCCGATGACTGCCGAGGAGAAGAAGGTCATCTTCGCCTCGTCGCTGGGTACCGTATTCGAATGGTACGATTTCTATCTCTACGGCTCGCTCGCCGTCTTCATCGGCGCCGCCTTCTTCAGCGAGTATCCGGAAACGACGCGCAACATCTTCGCCCTTCTCGCCTTTGCTGCGGGCTTCCTGGTCCGCCCCTTCGGCGCGCTGGTCTTCGGACGGCTCGGCGACCTCGTCGGCCGCAAGTACACCTTCCTCATCACCATCCTGATCATGGGTCTGTCGACCTTCCTCGTCGGCATCCTGCCGGGTGCCGCCTCGATCGGTATCGCCGCTCCGATCCTGCTGCTCGTCCTGCGCATGCTGCAGGGCCTGGCGCTCGGCGGTGAATACGGCGGTGCTGCGACCTACGTCGCCGAACACGCGCCCAACGGCCGGCGCGGCTACTACACGTCGTGGATCCAGACCACGGCGACGCTCGGTCTGTTCCTGTCGCTCGTCGTCATCCTCGCGGTGCAGTTCATGCTCGGCAAGGAAGCCTTCGCCGCCTGGGGCTGGCGCATCCCGTTCCTCGTCTCGGTCGTCCTGCTCGGCATCTCCGTCTGGATCCGCCTGAAGATGAACGAATCGCCCGCCTTCAAGAAGATGAAGGAAGAGGGCAAGGGCTCCAAGGCTCCGCTGACCGAAGCCTTCGGCCAGTGGAAGAACGCCAAGATCGCGCTGCTCGCCCTGTTCGGCGCCGTCGTCGGCCAGGCCGTCGTCTGGTATTCCGGCCAGTTCTACGCCCTGTTCTTCCTGACCGGCGTCCTGAAGGTCGACGGCCAGTCGGCCAACATCATGGTGGCCATTTCGCTTCTGATCGGCACCGGCTTCTTCGTCCTGTTCGGCTGGCTGTCGGACAAGGTCGGCCGCAAGCCGATCATCATGGCCGGCCTGCTGCTCGCCATCCTGACCTACTTCCCGCTGTTCAAGGCCCTGACCTGGGCCGGCAACCCGGCACTGGCCCAGGCCCAGGCGACCGTCCGCGCGACCGTCACCGCCGCACCGGGCGATTGCAAGTTCCAGTTCAACCCGACGGGCACGGCGAAGTTCACCACCTCGTGCGACATCGCAACCGCGTTCCTGACCAAGAACTCGGTGCCCTATGACGTCGTGACCACGGCCGCCGCCGGCACCCCGGCAACGGTTCAGGTCGGCGACACGACGATCAACAGCTTCGACGCCGTCGCCGCCGGCGACCAGGCAAAGGCGATGACGTCGGCCTTCGAGAAGCAGGTCAACATCGCCCTGCACGACGCCGGCTACCCGCTGGTGCGCGCTGCAGCCAAGGTTCCGGACGCCAGGCTCGACGCCTTCGTCGCCGCCAATCCGGAACTCGCCCTCGACGCGGCCGCCATCCGTGCCGGCGACAGTGCGAGCATGACCGGCGCCGACCTCGTCAACGCCAAGCTGCTCACGGCCGAGGAAGCCACCGGTGTCGATAGCATGCCGGTCTTCACCATCGCCAACGGCGGCGCCTTCTCGATGGTCGCCGATCCGGCTGCCGTCAACTGGACCATGATCATCGCCGTGCTGACCGTCCTCGTCATCTATGTGACGATGGTCTACGGCCCGATCGCAGCGCTGCTCGTCGAACTGTTCCCGACCCGCATCCGCTACACCGGCATGTCGCTGCCCTACCACATCGGCAACGGCTGGTTCGGCGGCCTGCTGCCGGCAACCGCCTTCGCCATGAGCGCAGCCAGGGGCGACATCTACTACGGCCTCTGGTACCCGATCGTCTTCGCGGCGATCACGCTGGTGATCGGCCTTCTGTTCCTGCCGGAAACGAAGGACCGTGACATCCACGCGATGAACTGACGGCAAGACCCCTGAACGTTGCGATGGGCCCGGCGCAAACCGCCGGGCCCTTTGTCTTTCTCAGATCAGCCGGCTAAGCCGCGGCGTCGGCCAGCCCTGGCCGTCGATCGTGAAGACGAGGCCGAAACGGGCAAAGACGATCGAGGTCGCAAACGCGAACCAGCAGCCGAGCGCAAGCCCCGCCGCCACGTCGCTCGGATAGTGGACGCCGATGATCACCCGTGTCGCCGCAAGCCACAGTCCGAGCCCGATGAAGAACAGCCGTAAGCGGGGAAAGAGCAGCACCAGCGCCATGAACAGCGCGCCGATATGGGCCGAATGTCCGGAAGGGAAGCTCTCGTGCATCCAGCCGCCGAAGGGCTGGAAGGAGAAGATCCCCTCCTCGTTGTAGAGCGGCGGGCGGGCACGGCCGATCGAGAATTTCAGCGCATGCACGACGATGCTGGCGGAGACGACCGACAGCGCCGTATAGGCCGCCATCTGCGTCAGGTAGGTCAGCCGGAACCTGCGCCGGACCCTGAACAACTGTCCCCCGACGAGAGAGACGACCGCGACCAGCATTGCGATCGCGCCGAGAATGAAGGCCAGCTTGCCGATGTCGGTGAGGTCCCCGGCGATCGCCACCAGCGGCGGCGACAAGGCCTCCGCGGCCTGCCCGAGCGGCCGGTCGAAGACGAAGAACGCGATCGCCACCACGTTGAGCGCGGAAAGCGCAAAGCCCTTCCAGGGAACCCGCCGGTGCAGCTTGCGGCGCACGGCGTAGCGCCGCTTGAACGCGGTCCGGAAAGACTGTTTCTGCCGTGTCCTGTCGATCATCGCGCCCCGGCTGCCTGTCATGCCCCGTATATCCTGCTTCGCAGGCGACATAGGCCCTGGCACCGGTTCCTTCAATGAAAGCGCTGCAAATTTGTCCGTCCCGGCCGCGGTCGCTGCGACGGCAAACGGCACCGCCACGTTGCCGTGACGGTGCCGCCGATCGTCGGAAACAGTGCTTTCGGATCAGGCCGAGAGCGTCTTGAACTCGGCCAGGATCGCCTCGCCCATCTCGCTCGTGCCCACCTTCGTGCAGCCCTCGGCCATGATGTCGCCAGTGCGGATGCCGCGGTCGAGCACGTTGGCGATCGCCTTTTCGAGGCTGTCGGCTTCGTCAACGAGATTGAAGGAGTAGCGCAGGCACATCGCGAAGGAGGCGATCATGGCGATCGGGTTGGCGACGCCGGTGCCCGCGATGTCGGGCGCCGAGCCGTGCACCGGCTCGTAGAGTGCCTTGCGCTTGCCGGTCTTCGCATCCGGCGCGCCGAGCGAGGCCGACGGCAGCATGCCGAGCGAACCGGTCAGCATGGCGGCGACGTCGGAGAGCATGTCGCCGAACAGGTTGTCGGTGACGATCACGTCGAACTGCTTGGGCGCGCGCACGAGCTGCATGCCGCCGGCATCGGCCAGCATGTGCTCGAGCTGCACGTCGGAGTATTTGGCCTTGTGCGTCTCGGTCACCACCTGGTTCCACAAGACGCCGGATTTCATGACGTTGCGCTTTTCCATCGAGCAGACGCGGTTGTTGCGGGTGCGCGCCAGTTCGAAGGCGACGCCGGCGATACGCTCGATCTCGTAGGTGTCGTAGACCTGCGTGTCGATACCGCGCTTCTGGCCGTTGCCGAGGTCGACGATCTCCTTCGGTTCGCCGAAATAGACGCCGCCGGTCAGCTCGCGCACGATCAGGATGTCGAGGCCCTCGACCAGTTCGGGCTTCAGAGAGGATGCGGCGGCGAGCGCCGGGTAGCAGATCGCCGGGCGCAGGTTTGCGAAGAGCTCCAGGTCCTTGCGCAGGCGCAGCAGGCCGGCCTCGGGACGGACTTCATAGGGAACGGCGTCCCACTTCGGTCCGCCGACCGCGCCGAACAGCACCGCATCGGCGTTCAGCGCCTTCTGCATGTCCCCTTCCGAGATCGCCGCGCCATGGGCGTCGTAGGCCGAGCCGCCGACGAGGCCCTCGTCGACGACGAAACCGGCGCCCTTCTCGGCGTTCATGTAGGCGATGATCTTGCGGACTTCCGCCATGGCTTCCGGGCCGATGCCGTCGCCGGGCAGGAGGAAAAGGTTGCGCACTGTCATGGGATTGTCCTTGTCGAATGCTCGGTGGAGTTCACGTCGCGCGGTTTTTAGCGCAACTTCCGTTCAAGGAAAATCGTCGAAACGAAAGAATTTTGCGCCGGAGCCAGCGGCTGTCACCCCGGAGACAGAAGCGGGCCCTCCCTCCGTGCGATCAAGCGGCCGGCGCCGCCGAACCGGGCCCGGCGCACCAGACGGAGGAGCTGAAAATGTATCATCATGTGCAGGCCGTCCTCGCCGCGATCCGCTCGGCGATCGATGCGCTTCTCTTCCGGCACCGCCCGCCGCCGGGCTTCCGCTGACAGAGTGCGGGTGCGCCCGAGGGTCCAGCCGGGACCGAATGGCGCATCGCGTCTTCCCGTCCGCTCCGTTCCGTTGCAGGATGCCTCCTCGCCAGCCGTCAACGAGGACAGGAGACGCACCATGAAGATCGAGCCCTGCGGCAGCCGCCCGTCCGCCACGCCGCCCTCCGACTATTTCACCGGTCGCGTCCGCCAGGATCCGATCATCGAGGCACCGGAGCCCGCGCGCCTGCGCGCCGTGACCGTTACCTTCGAGCCCGGCGCGCGCACGGCCTGGCATACCCATCCGCTCGGACAGACGCTGGTCATCACCGCGGGCAAGGGGCTCGCGCAGAGCTGGGGCGGCCCGATCCGCGAATTCAGGGCCGGGGACACCGTCTGGTTCGAGCCGGGCGAGAAGCACTGGCACGGCGCCGCCCCGGATACGGCCATGACCCACATAGCGCTGCAGGAAGCCCTCGATGGCAAGGCCGTCGACTGGCTGGAACACGTCTCCGACGAGCAATATGCCGGCGCCTGACGGCCGACCGCGACAAGGCGGGGACGGAACGCCCTAAGCCTTGCCCGGCCGCAAGGGAGCGTATTCCGCAGCATCCACCGCGGCCGGCCGCCCCTCGAGACGCAGTTCGCTGACACGGGGTGCCGCACGGGCGACGACCTTGCCGCGCCGCATCACCAAAAGCCGGTTGGCCTTCAGCCGCAGCGCCTCGATCGGGTCGCGCGCCTGCAGGATCACCAGGTCCGCGTTGCAGCCCTTTTCCAGCCCGTAATCCTTGAGCCCCATGGTCTTTGCCGAATTGACGGTCAGCGCATCGAAGATCTTCTTCTTGTCCTCGATGCCCGCCATCTGGACCACATGGATCGCCATATGGCCGACCTCCAGCATGTCGCCCGAGCCCATCGAGTACCAGGGATCCATCACGCAGTCGTGGCCGAAGGAGACGTTCAGGCCCGCCTCCATCAGTTCACGCACCCGCGTCATGCCGCGCCGCTTCGGATAGCTGTCGTGCCGTCCCTGGAGCATGATGTTGATCAGCGGGTTGGGGATGACGTTGATCTCCGCCTCCGCCATCAGCGGAATGAGCTTGGAGACGTAGTAGTTGTCCATCGAGTGCATCGAGGTCAGGTGCGAACCGGCGACGCGTCCCTTCAGCCCGAAGCGCACCGTCTCGGCCGCCAGCGTCTCGATGTGGCGCGACATCGGGTCGTCCGTCTCGTCGCAGTGCATGTCGACCGGCAGGCCGCGGTCGGCCGCGATCCGACACAGCGCGGCGACGGAAGCAGCCCCCTCGGCCATGGTCCGCTCGAAATGCGGAATGCCGCCGACGATGTCGAGGCCCATGTCGAGCGCCCGGTTCAGCGCCTCCACGCCGCCCTCGGCCCGGTAGTAGCCGTCCTGCGGGAAGGCAACGAGCTGCAGGTCGATATAGGGCGCCACCTTCTCGCGCACCTCGATCAGCGCCTCGGCGGTGACCAGCTTCGGATCGCTGGTGTCGACATGGCTGCGGATTGCGAGCAGGCCCTGGCTGACGGCGAGATCGCAGTAGCGCAGCGCCCGCTCCACCAATGCCTCCCGCGTCAGCGTCGGCCGCAGTTCGCCCCAGAGCGCGATGCCCTCAAGCAGCGTGCCGGAGACGTTCATGCGCGGCAGCCCGAGCGACAGCGTCGCGTCCATATGGAAGTGCGGATCGACGAAGGGCGGGCTCACCAGCCGCCCCGTCGCATCGATCGTCTCGCCGGCTTCCGCCGCGATCCCCGGCCCCACCTCGGCGATCCTGCCGCCCCTGATCGCGATGTCGATGCCCTCGCGGCCATCGGGGAGATTGGCGTTCTTGATCACGACGTCGAACATGGGGCACCTGTGCAAATGGACGGAGAAAGATTGGCGTCAGGACCTAGCGCTCGCCGCGCCGGTAGGGCTGCATCAGCGCCTGCGGCACGCGGGCGCGACGCGCCATCACGGCGAGTGCGGCGATCGAGAGGATATAGGGCATCATCAGGAAGATCTGGTAGGGCACGTTGTCGAGCACCGTCTGGAGACGCAGCTGGAAGGCGTCGAAGAAGGCAAACAGCAGCGCCCCGAACAGTGCCCGGCCCGGCCGCCAGGAGGCGAAGACGACGAGCGCGATGCAGATCCAGCCGCGCCCCTGCACCATCGTCGGGAAGAAGCTGTTGAAGGCCGACAGCGTCAGGAACGCCCCGCCCATCGCCATCAGCGCGCTGCCCGCCATGATCGCGCCGTAGCGCACCTTGATCGGGTCGACGCCTTGCGCTTCGGCCGCATGCGGATTTTCCCCGCTCATGCGCAGCGCCAGCCCGAGCGGCGTGCGATAGACGACATAGGCGAGCAGCAGGGCGATGACGATCGAGAGGTAGGTCGGCAGCGTCTGGGTGAACAGCGCCGGGCCGATGAAGGGCAGGTCGGAAAGGCCGGGGACCGAAATCGGCTGGAACGGCGTCACCGTCGGCGGCGTCGAGGCCAGCGGCACGGTCAGGCGGAAGATGTAGTAGCTGAGCGAGGAGGCGAACAGCGTGATGCCGAGCCCGGTCACATGCTGCGACAGGCCCAGCGTAACGGTCATCGCCGCGTGCACCAGCCCGAACAGCGCCCCCGAGAGCGCCGCCACCAGCATGCCCGTCCACAGGTCCGCACCGTTGAAGACGGCGAGCCAGCCGATCATCGCCCCGAAGGTCATGATCCCCTCGATGCCGAGATTGAGCACGCCGGAACGCTCGGACAGCAGCGCGCCGAGGGTGCCGAAGACCAGCGGCGTGGCGATGCGCAGCACCGCGGCCCAAAGGCCCGCCGAGGCGACGATGTCGAGGAACGTGCTCATCGGCGGATCCTGTACTGGGTGAAGAAGATCGCCACCAGCATGGTGAGCAGCGACAACGCCACGGTGACGTCGGCGATATAGGTCGGGATCGACAGCGCCCGGCTCATGCCGTCGGCGCCGACGAACATCGTTGCGGTGAAGAGGGCGGCGGCGATCACGCCGAGCGGATTGAGGTTGGCAAGCATGGCGACAATGATGCCGGCATAGCCGAAGCCCGGCGAAAGGTCGGTGGTCACGTAGCCCTTAACGCCCATCACCTCGATCGCGCCCGCAAGGCCCGCAAGCCCGCCCGAGAGGCAGGCGACCTTGACGAGCGTGCGCGCCAGCGGCACGCCGGCGAAGACGGCCCCCTCCGGGTTGAGGCCGGCGGCGCGCGACTGCAGGCCGAAGACGGTACGCGATTGCAGCAGGTAGACGAGCAGCGCGGCGACGATCGCCACGGCAAGCCCGATATGCAGACGCGAGCGCTCGATCAGCTTCGGCAGGAGCGCTTGGTCGGCGACCGGCATCGACTGCGGCCAGCCGAAGGCGAGCGGATCCTTCAGCGGCCCGTCGATCATCATCGAGACGAACAGCACGGCGACGAAGTTCAGGAGCAGGCTCGTCACCACTTCGTCGACCGAGAAGCGCAGCCTGAGCCACAGTGGCACCAGCATCAGCGCCATGCCGGCAATCGCGCCGGCTGCGAACAGAAGCGGGATCAGCATCGGCCCCGGCAGGCCGGAGAGCACGCTCGAGCCGAGTGCGGCCACCATGATCGCGCCGAGATAGAACTGCCCCTCGGCGCCGATGTTCCAGAGCCGCGCGCGGAAGGCGATCGCCGCGGCAAGTCCCGTCAGCATCAGCGGCGTCGCCCGCGTCAGCGTCTCGGTCGCGGCCAGCCGGGTACCGAAGGCGCCGGTCAGGATGCGGCCATAGGCCTCCAGCACCGGCGCGCCGGCAGCCGCGATCAGGAGACCGGCAAGGGCGAGCGCGGCCACCACTGCCAGGATAGGAGACAGGACGACCAGCAGCAGCGGGCGGTGTTCGCGGCGTTCAAGACGCATCAGGCTGTCCCTTCGCCGGGGTTGCGGTCACTGGAGGTCCCGTCACGGAGCATGCCGTCACCGGGGCTCCAGTCCCCTGACATCATCAGGCCGAGCCTGCGCGGATCGGCCTCTTCGGCGGCGACCGGTGCGGAAAGGCGGCCCTTGACGATCGCCTGGATGCGGTCGGCAAGGCCGATCACCTCGTCGAGGTCCTCCGAAATCAGGAGCACCGCGGTGCCCTGCCGGCGCGCCTCCAGGATGCGGGCGTGGACGGCCGCCACCGCCCCCTCGTCGAGCCCGCGCGTCGGCTGGGCGGCGATCAGGATCTTCGGCCGCCGGTAGAGGTTCCGCCCGAGGATCAGCTTCTGCATGTTGCCCCCGGACAGAAGCCGGGTGCGGCTCGTGGGCGTTCCGCCGCGCACGTCGAACTCCTCGATGATCGTCGCCGCAAAGGCCTGGCCGGCCGAGCGGTTGACGATGCCGCGGCGCGAAAACAGCGGCTGGCGGATGCGCTCCAGCACGGCATTCTCCCAGATCGCCATCTCGCCGATCGCACCCTGCCTGTGCCGGTCCTCCGGGATACGGCCGATGCCGGCCTCCACGAGGCCGTGCACGTCGAGGGCCGCGACGGCTTCGCCGAATAATTGCATCTCGCCGCCGGTCGGGGCGACAAGGCCGCCCATCAGTTGCGACAGCACCGCCTGGCCGTTGCCGGAGACACCGATGATGCCGAGCGTCTCGCCTTCGCGCAGGAAGAAATCGATCTCCTTCAGCCGCTCCACGCCGCCGACAGAAACCGTCAGACGCGATGCCTGGAAGACGGTCGCGCCCGCCCTGGCCGGCTCGCGCGTCGGCCTCGTCACGCGGTGGCCCACCATCAGTTCGGCGAGTTCCGCCTTGTTCGTCTCGCCGGCCTTGCGCTCGGCCGCCACCCTGCCGCCGCGCAGCACCACGATGCGGTCGGCGGCCGCCATCACCTCGTCCAGCTTGTGGGAGATGAAGATCAGCGACAGGCCCTGCCTTGCCATTTCCCGCAGCGTCGTGAACAGCCGCCCGGCCTCGATATTGGTCAGGACGGCCGTCGGCTCGTCGAGGATCAGGATGCGGGCGTCATTGTAGAGCGCCTTGAGGATCTCCACGCGCTGCTGCTCGCCGACCGACAGGTCGCCAAGCCGCGCATCCGGATCGACGCCGAGGCCGAAGCGCTCGGCAATGGACAGCAGCTTGCGCCGCGCCGCACCAGTGCGCGAGCGCAGCGACCAGAGCGGCTCCGTCCCGGTCATGACGTTTTCGAGCACAGTCAGGTTCGGCGCCAGCGAGAAGTGCTGGTGCACCATGCCGACGCCTGCCTTGATGGCCGCGCGCGGGCGTCCATGCGGCAGTTCCACACCGTCGACGCGCACGCTGCCCTCGTCGGGCGTATAATGGCCGAAGAGAATGCTCATCAGCGTCGTCTTGCCGGCGCCGTTCTCGCCGAGCAGCGCCAGAAGCTCGCCCCGGCCGAGCGCGATCGAGATGTCGTCATTGGCGACGATCGGGCCGAAACTTTTGCTGATATGCGCAAGTTCGAGGACGGGCGCGGCGGTCGGATCGGCGATCATGCGGCAAGCCCCGCAACGGGAAAGCGGTGCTGCCAGCGTCCCTCGGCTTCGAGAGCGGCCGCCAGCGACAGCAGAAGCCGCTCCCCGCCCATCGTCGCCATCAGCTGCACCGGAAGCGGCAGGCCGTCCGCATCCGCGCCGTAGGGCAGCGTCAAGGCGGGAAAGCCGGAAATATTGGCGAGCCCGGCGAGCGGCGCAAAAGCCGTCATCCGCCGCAGGTGCAGGTCGGTGTCGTCATGGTCGGACGGGAAGGATCCGACCGCAGGGGGAATTGTGGCAAGCATCGGCATCAGAACGCAATCCAGGCTGTCGAACAGCGCCCAGGTCTTGTGGCTCACATGCACCGCCGCGTCGAGCGATGTCCAGAGGGCACCGGCCGATATCCTCCGTCCCCTGTCCACAAAGGCGCGCGTCAGCGGCTCGGCAAGGCCGGGGTCGAGCGACAACGCATCGACGAGGTTGGCGAGATTGATCGAGACGATGTCGGCAAAGACGGTCGAGGACACCGCCACCAGGCCGGCGAAAGCCGCCCAGTCGAGGTCCACGATCCGGTGTCCCTGCCCCTCCAGCGTCTTCGCGGCCGCCTCCACGGCGCCGCTGCGCGCAGGCTCCGTCGGAAACTCGGCGCCGGTCTGCGTCAGCACGCCGATGCGCAGGCCCTGCCCTCCGGTCGGGGATGGCGCCGGATCGGCGAAAGGCCCCCTCGCCCTACCTTGCACGGCCTCGAAGATCCGGCGGGTGTCGCGGACCGACCGGCAGACGGCAAGCTCGCCGACGATGCCGCCCAGATGGTTGCCGAAGCGGGGACCGCCGGGGATGGCGCCGCGGGTCGGCTTCAGCCCGACGAGCCCGCAGCAGGCCGCCGGTACCCGGATCGAACCGCCGGCGTCGGTGGCATGCGCGATCGCCACGATGCCGGCCGCCACGGCAGCCGCCGCGCCGCCCGAGGAGCCGCCCGCGGTGCGGGCCGAATCGAGCGGATTGCGGCAGAGCGGACCGGCAGCCGGTTCGCTTGCGAGCGACAGCCCGAATTCGGGCGCGGTGGTGAGGCCGAACAGGGCGAGGCCGGCCTCGCGGAAGCGGTGGGCGAGATCGGAATCCGGCTTGGGATCAAGCCTGCCGTCGAGCATGCGGGAGCCGGCGCGCACGGCAAATCCGGCAAATGGCCCGCCGAGATCCTTGGCGAGCGTCGGTACGCCGGCAAAGGGACGCGCGGCGAACCGCGCAGGTTCGGTTCGCCGCTCCCCGTCGAGCCTTGCGGCCGCCGCACGACCGCGGTCTTCGTCGATGTGACAGATCGCACCGAGGTGGGCGTGGCGCGAAGCAGCGGCGATGGCCGCCTCCATGGCCTCCCCGGCCGAAAGCGCGCCGGTCGCGATCGCCCCGGCCATCGCCGTGGCATCCCCGATCGTTTCGCTTTCGACGCTGGTCGGCACGGTCCGGCGGCTGCTTACTTCGGCTCTTCCATCACGATCGGCACTTCGAAGGGGCCGGCCTTGATCTCGGCGCGCCGGGCTTCCATCGCCGCTTCCGCCTCGGCCGGCGCCACGCCCTTGACGTAGACGATGTCGCTGCCGCCTTCCTTCATCAGGCCGAAGGCGGTGTAGCTCTTGCCCACCGGCTTGCCGGCATTGACGTCGGCGACGGCCGCGTCGAGGATCGGGCGGAAATACCACATCGCATTGGCAAAGACGGTGTCGGGATAGCGCGGCGTGTAGTCGATCAGCGAGCCGACCGACTTGATGCCGCGCTCCTTGGCGGCGTCGGCCGTGCCGATGCGCTCTCCGAACAGGATGTCGGCGCCGCCGTCGATCTGCGCCAGGCCCGCCTCGCGCGCCTTCGGCGGGTCGAAGAAGGTGCCGATGAAGGAGACGAGGTGCTTGGCGTCGGGGTTGACCTCCTTCACGCCGGCGGCGAACGCGTTGATGAGCATGTTGACCTCGGGGATCGGGATCGCGCCCACCGAGCCGACGACGTTGGACTTCGTCATCTTGCCTGCCAGCATGCCGGCAAGATAGGCGCCGTCATGGTTCCAGGTGCCGAACACGCCGAAATTGTCGCCTGCGGCATCGCCGCTCGAGCCCATCAGGAAGGCGGTGTCCGGATAGTCGGCCGCGACCTGGCGCGCCTCGCGCTCGACCGCATAGGATTCGCCGACGATCAGCCTGTTGCCCTGTTCGGCATATTCCCGCATCGCCCGCGGATAGTCGGTGCCGGAGACGCCTTCCGAGAAGGTGTATTCGATCACGCCGTCCTTCGCCGCGGCCTGCAGCGCCTCGTGCAGGCGCGAGTTCCAGGCGTTTTCGACCGGGGAAGCGTGGATGCCCGCGACCTTCAGCGGCGCTTGCGCGCGGGCCTGCGGCAGGAAGGCGCTGGCGCCGAGAACGAGACCGCCGGCAAGCACCGTCCGGCGTTTAATCTGAAGGCTTCCAGTCATGTTTTCGTTCCCCTTGTTTTGACCATTTGGTTTAAAAATCCATAGGATTCGCACAAAAACGAGTCAAGCGCGCCGGCCGCCCATAAATTCGTCAACGAGCGCTTTTCCCCGTAGCGGCGATCATCGTTCGGCAGCGGGCAAGCCTGCGCCCGTCGTGACGGATCGCATTCAGGTTGCTGTCAGCATCCTCCGCCAGTTTCCCGAAAATTCGGAACGGACGCCCCGGTGGGGCTTTCCTGTCCATGTCCCCGGCCGGGATACGCATCGCGCGCTTCGACGCGGGCGGCTCCCTGCGGCGGGTTCCCCGACCTGCAACGAAACGGAGCGAGAAGGCCGGCCCATGGCGACAATCACGGACAGCCCGGTGCCGAGCCGGCGCACCCTTCGCCCCTCGATCGGCGCCATCCCCTTGAGCTTCCTCGTCGTCCTGTTCCTCGTCGCCACGGCAAACCGGACCTTCTGGGCGAAGACGGCACTCTATTTCGGCGACGCGCCCCAGGCCGTGGCAATCTTCGCGCTCGGTCTCGTCGCGCTGCTTTCGGCCGTCTGCATCGCCCTTTCGATGCGGTTCGTCGCCAAGCCGCTGTTCATCGTCCTCATCCTCATCAGCGCCTGTGCCGCCTGGTTCATGGACCGCTTCGGCGTCGTTGTCGGCGTCGACATGATCCGCAACGCCGCCGAGACGACCCCTGCGGAAGCGGGAAACCTGGTCACGCCCGCCTTTGTCACGCACATCGCGCTCTTCGGCCTTCTGCCGGCGCTGCTGGTCGCCTGGGTCCGCATCAGCCACCGGCCCTTCCTTGCCAAGGCCAGGACCAATTCCCTCTTCGTCCTGCCGCTGCTGCTGGTCGCCCTCCTGGCGGCCTCGACGCAGATGCGCGTCCTGATCACCACGAGCCGCGCCCATCACGACTGGCTTACGAGCCTCAACCCGATCGGACCGATCGTCAGCGCCGTGCGCTATGCCGCAAGCACCGGGGGCGAGGCGAACATCGTCGTCGAGCCGCTCGGCCGGGATGCCCATGTGGCGGCATCGGCCGGCCACCGGCCGAAGGTGCTCGTCGTCGTGGCCGGCGAGACGGCGCGGGCGCAGAATTTCTCGCTCGGCGGCTACGGGCGCCCGACCAACCCCGAGCTTGCGGCCCGCGACATCACCTATTTCCCCGACACGACGAGTTGCGGCACGGCGACGGCCGTCTCGCTGCCCTGCATGTTCTCGATCCATACCCGCGCGACCTATTCCCATCGCAAGGGGCTTTCGACCGAGAACCTGCTCGACGTCCTGTCGCATGCCGGCGTTGCGGCGGAGTGGTGGGACAATAACACCGGCGCCAAAGGCATGGCCGATCGCATCGCCTACCGCTTCCTGCCCGACAGCGCCGATCCCCGCTTCTGTCACGACGGCGAATGCAACGACGGCATCCTGCTGGACCGGCTCGGCCCCTGGCTCGACGGCGTGACGAAGGACAGCGTGCTCGTCATCCACCAGCTCGGCAGCCATGGTCCCTCCTACTACGAGCGCTATCCGGAGGCCTATCGCCGCTTCACGCCCGACTGCCGGACCGCCGAATTCGCCGACTGCACGCGCGAGGAGATCGTCAATGCCTATGACAATTCCATCGCCTACACCGACCATGTACTGGCGACGGTCATCGACGCCCTCAAGAGCCACGAGGATCGCTTCGATGCCTCGATGGTCTACATGTCGGACCACGGCGAATCGCTAGGCGAGAACGGGCTCTATCTTCATGGCGCGCCCTATGTGATCGCGCCGAAGGAACAGACGCAGGTCCCCTTCGTCCTGTGGCTCGGCAACCGCGACCGCGCCTCGGTGAACCGCACCTGCCTCAAGCAGCGGGCCGACGAGCCTGCCTCGCATGACAACCTCTTCCACACCGTGCTGGGGCTGATGTCGGTGGAAACCAGCGTCTACGACCCGTCCCTGGACGTGCTGTCCGCGTGCCGGCACGCGATCTCGAGCTGATGCCGGCGGCCCGGAACGAAGACGGCTTGATCGCATCCGCAAAAATCTGGACGATGAGCGCGGATGCGTCCGGTTCGGGCGCGCTTCCTAGAGGATGCGGCATGCGGGTGCTTTTGATCGAGGACGACGCCATCCTGGGCGAGGCGGTACGCGACCATGTCGCCGCCGGCGGCCATGCCGTCGACTGGGTGCAGGAGCTCGACGACGCCCGCGCCGCGACGAAAGCGGTCAACTACGCCCTGATCCTGCTCGACCTGCGCCTGCCCGACGGCAGCGGCATCGCCTTCCTGCGCGCCCTGCGCGACGCCGGCGACAGGACGCCGGTGATCATCCTGACGGCGCACGACCAGATCTCCGACCGGATCGAAGGGCTGAACAGCGGCGCCGACGACTATCTGGTCAAGCCGTTCAATCTGGGCGAACTGTCCGCCCGCATGCTGGCCGTGGTCCGCCGCTACGGCGGCAACCCCTCCCCGGTCATCCGCCTCGGCGCGCTGGAGATCGGCCCGGCCGACCGGCGGATCGTCTCCGACGGCCAGGAAATCGTCCTCTCCGGCCGGGAATGGGCCGTTCTCGACGTGCTGCTCGCCCGTCCCGGCGCCACCGTCTCCAAGGGGCAGATCGAGGAAGCGCTCTACGCCTTCGGCTCCGAGATCGAAAGCAACACGGTCGAGGTCTATGTCAGCCGCGTGCGCAAGAAGCTCGGCCACGACCACATCCTCACCGTGCGCGGCGTCGGCTACCGGCTCGGGGCTCCGGCATCTGGGAATTCCGCAGCAGGGAACCCGACATGAGGGAACCCAGCATCACCCGCAGATTGACGCTGGCCCTGGTCGGCGCGCTGGCCGGCTTCTGGCTGCTCGCCGCCGGCCTCGGCGTCCTGGTCATGCAGGACGAGTTCGCCGAGATCTTCGACAGCGCCCTGCAGGAGACGGCCGAGCGCCTGCTCATCCTGGTCGCCGACGACGTGGAGCGCGGCGACGCGGCCGGGTCGAACGCCCGGCTCGAGAACGTGGTGCCGGCATCCGGCGAGGAATACCTGACCTACCAGTTGCGCAACGACCGGGGCGACGTCCTGCTGCGATCGCACGACGCCCCCGCGACACCTTTCGACGCACCGTTGAAGCGAGGTTTCTGGCGCAACGACACCCACGAGTTCTATACCGCCGTCACGCACGGCGACGACGGGCTCTACCTGCAGGTGGCCGATGCGCTTGCCAATCGCCGCGAGGCCCTGGTCGAGGGCGCCATGGCCCTGTTCCTGCCCGTGCTGCTGCTGGTGCCGGCCAGCATCGCGCTGGTCTGGTTCATCGTGCGCCGGACGCTGGCCCCCATCGACGAACTGCGCCAGGCGATTTCCAGCAAGGACGGCGGCAATCTCGCCGTGATCGCCCGCGAGGGAATGCCGCGCGAGCTTCTGCCGATCGTCCGCTCCGTCAACCTGCTGCTCACCCGGCTGAAATCGGCGCTCGAGGCCGAGCGGGAATTCACCGCCAACAGCGCCCATGAACTGCGCACGCCGATCGCAGGCGCGCTGGCGCAGACCCAGGTGCTGATCGACGAACTCCCGGCAGGGGCGAAGAGGACGCGCGCCCGCCAGGTCGAGGCCTCGCTGGCCAAGCTCAGCCATCTGGCGGAAAAGCTGCTGCAGCTCGCCCGCGCGGAGGCCGGACTGGGCGCTGCCGAGGCGCCGGTCGACCTCGCCCGCGTGCTGGAACTCGTGGTGCTCGACTTCCAGCGCGACCCGCAGGACACAGGGCGGCTGCGGCTTCACCGGGCGGACGGCGCGACGCTCCGGCATCCGGCGAGCGAGGACGGGTTTGCGATCGCGCTGCGCAACCTGATCGAGAACGCGCTGGTGCACGGCGCCGATGAAGCGCCCGTGGACGTCTTCCTCGACCGCGACGGCACGGTGCGGATCGTCAACGAGGGACCGCTTCTGGCCGGCTGGGAACTGGAAATGATCCGCAAGCGGTTCGGGCGCGGGCGGACTACCGCCAAGGGTTCCGGGCTCGGGATCTCCATCGCCGAACGGCTGCTGGCGCAGATGAACGCCCGCCTCGAGCTCGCCTCGCCGCCTGCGGGGCGCACGGGCGGGCTGGAGGCCCGGATCGTCTTCGCCCGGACAGGCTGAGCGCAGGCCGGCTGGCGCGGGCGGACTACTGTTCCGACAGCTTCATGTCAGGGTCGTAGTCCCTGCCCTCGACCTCCTTCACCACCGCCTGGCCGCATTGCATCAGCTTCGTCTCGGGGTTGAAGGCATAGGTGGGCGAGCCGTGCAGCGACCAGCCCTTGTTCAGGGCGAGCGTCACCTTGTGGCAGAAGGAGGAATCGTCAGGGGCGGTGAGGAGACGGTAGACTTTCATGGGCTGCTCTCTTTGTCTGCGATGAGTTTGGCCTTGGCGACGAGGCGGGTCGCCTGGTCGAGGTGCAGGCGCTCGACCATGCGGCCGTCTAGGTTGATCGCGCCCTTGCCGGCGTTCTCCGGCAGGGCGAAGGCTTCGACGATGGCCCGCGCCCCGGCGGCCGCGGCCTCCGACACGCCGAACAGCCGGTTGGCGCCGGCGATCTGGGCCGGATGGATCAGCATCTTGCCGTCGAAGCCCATCTGCCGGCCCTGTTCGCATTCGGCATCGAAGGCGTCGAGGTCGGAAAAGCCGTTGTGCACGCTGTCGATCACGTCGAGCCCCGAGGCCCGCGCGGCGACGACGGCCTGCATGAGGAGCGGCATCAGGTAGGGCCGGCCGGGAACGTCGGCAATGCCGGTCGCAAGTCGCAGGTCGTTCAGACCGATCACGAGGCAATCGAGCCGGCCGCCGCTGGTGCGCCCGACCTCGGCGATCGCAGCGAGGTTGAGGATCGCCGCCGGCGTCTCGATCATCGCCCACAGGCGTGGACTGTCATCGGCACCCTGCTCGCCTAGCCAGTCCGCGGCCGCCAGCACGTCCTGCGGTCCCGAAACCTTGGTCAGCAGCACCGCGTCGGGCGCGATGTCGAGCACGGCCTGAAGGTCCGCGGCACCGTCCTCCTCGGCAAGGGGATTGATGCGGACGATGCATTCCCGCCTGCCGGAGCGACCCAGCGTCGCGAAATGCTGCCTCAGCGCCGCGCGCGCCTCGGCCTTCTTCTCCGGCGCCACGGAATCCTCGAGGTCGAAGATGATGCCGTCACAGGCGAGCGACGACGACTTTTCGAGCGCCCGGGCGTTGCTGGCCGGGACGCTGAGCAGCGACCGGCGCAGGCGGAGCGGATGATTTTGGAACGGTGCGTTCATGACGTCTTCTTGCCCGGCTTCCCGCAAATGAGCAAGTCTCCTTGCCGACATCGGCCGGGGCCGAACTGACGAACCGCAAACTGCGACATTCTGGCGTCCCGGCGACGCTGTCACAGCCTTGTAATGAACACATTCAATGCCCACATTCATGGCCAGAGAAAGGGCCAGTCATGCAAAGCATCCGCTCCATTTTCCTCGCAACCGCAGCCATCGTCATCGCCGGCGCGACGCTCGTCTTCGCCGCCTCGATCGGCCTTGCCCTCGCCGGCATCGCCTCCGTGGTGATGCTGGGGAGCTGGATCTCTGCCAGGCTCCAGCCGACGCCTGTCCGCGCCAAGGTCTACGCCCGCGCCGGCAAGCCCGGCCAGCGCGAGCCGCGCGTCTGGAACGACGGCCGCGGCACGATCATCGACCTCTGATTTGCCGACCCGGTCCCGATCCGGGTAGGCCGCCGGTCGCCGGCGGCCCTGATCTTGCGTCCTGCCGCAAGATTCTTCTTCAATTCCCGGCAAAACTGCTCTAAACGCAAGCCCGGAACGATCCGCATCGCAATCGAGGTTCACGTCATGGACAAGTTCGTCAAGCTGACCGGCGTCGCCGCGCCGCTGCCCGTCGTCAATATCGACACGGACATGATCATTCCGAAGGACTACCTGAAGACCATCAAGCGCACCGGTCTGGGGACGGGTCTCTTCGCGGAAGCGCGCTACAACGAGGACGGCTCGCCCAATCCGGATTTCGTCCTGAACAAGCCCGCCTACCAGAACGCCAGCATTCTCGTCGCCGGCGACAATTTCGGCTGCGGCTCCTCGCGCGAGCATGCGCCTTGGGCACTCCTCGACTTCGGCATCCGCTGCGTCATCTCGACCTCCTTCGCCGACATCTTCTACAACAACTGTTTCAAGAACGGCATCCTGCCGATCGTCGTCAGCCCCGAGAACCTCGAGAAGCTGATGGACGACGCCAGCCGCGGCTCCAACGCCGTGCTGACGGTGGACCTCGAGGCCCAGGAGATCTCCGGCCCCGACGGCGGCAGGATCGGCTTCGAGATCGACGCCTTCCGCCGCCACTGCCTGCTGAACGGCCTCGACGACATCGGCCTGACGCTGGAGAAGTCGGCCGCGATCGACAGCTTCGAGAAGAGCACCGCCGCAGCCCGCCCCTGGGCCTGAGCGCTCTTCGGCACATGCGCCGCCTGATCTCCTCCGGATCGCCCTTCGAGCGCACCGCCGGCTATTCGCGGGCGGTGGTGCAGGGCGACTGGTGCTTCGTCTCCGGCACGACCGGCTACGACTACGCCACGATGACGATGCCCGCGGGCGTCGAGGCGCAGACCCGCAACTGCCTCTCGACCATCCAGGGCGCCCTGGAGGAAGCGGGCTTCGCCCTCGCCGACGTGGTGCGCTGCCACTACTATGTCACCGACGCCTCGTTCGCCGACATCGTCTTCCCGATCCTCGGCGAAGCCTTCGGCGAGATCCGCCCGGCCGCGACCATGATCGTCTGCGACCTGATCAGGCCCGAAATGCTGATCGAGATCGAGGTCACCGCATTGCGGCAACGCTGAACGGCCGTCGCAGGCATTTCAGAAATGGACATGCGATCGCGATCACGCGCGGGAGCCGCCGTGGCATGGGTTCAGTTTCGGACGGGGCACTGAAAGCTGCCTCATCTGAAAATCGAAAATGTAGCACCTCTCAGTGCCCCGTTCGGCGGTTTTTGCCCGCAACTTGGCCCTGCTGCTTCCGCGGACTTCCATCCGCGGCCCTGTGCGTCACCCGGACGCGTCCGGAGCGAAACTCGGGACAACCCGCCGTCTCCAGAGGAAGGCCTTTCTGCGAACCCCCGATGCCGGGACGTGCGTCCTTTCCCGGCACCAGGCACCGGCCCCGCCTCGCCGCGACGTCTCGCGGTGCATCCGATGGCGGAACGGAAAGATCCTGACATGCCGCCTGGGGGGCGGGGACATGCGGACGAGACAATTTTTCGCAAGCCGAACCGGCGCCAACCGGGCGATGAAGAAACGTCAAGGCTTATCAGCTATTTGACGGGAACGGACAGATCGCCATGTCGCGCCCTTCCGGCTACGGCCGCGGTGCGCGTCCCCGCAGGCGGGGCGCCTGCCCCCGCCACGAGGGCTTGTGACGGGGCTTGGCACAGGGACCGGCGACTGGCGACCGGCAGGGAATCATCCCTCGAAAAGCCTGCGCGAAATGCTATATGACGTGTAAAGGAGTGCTTATGGCCCGCATCGACCAGACAGAAGATTGGCGCAACCGCCACGCCCCGACGATCAGCACGTTCGAGTCGCTGGCGCTGGAGGCCTATGGTCACCTGCCGGAGGAGTTCCGCGCGCTCACGGGCAACCTGATCATCGAGATTTCCGACTTTCCGACCGACGACGTGTTCGAGGACATGGCGCTGGAGACGCCCTTCGACCTTTTGGGCCTGTTCGAGGGGCGCGGCATCTCGGAGCGCTTCACCGTCGAGACCGGCGAGATGCCGAACCGCATCACCCTCTACCGCCGCCCGATCCTCGACTACTGGGCCGAGAACGAGGAGACACTGGGCGACATCGTCACCCATGTGCTGATCCACGAGATCGGCCATCACTTCGGCCTGTCCGACGACGACATGGAACGGATCGAGGCCAGCGCCGAGATCGCCGCAGGCTGAACCGCCTCCCGCCGCGGATCGGGCGGGAGCGCCGTGAAAGGGCGGCCGCTACGGCGACAGGCGGCACCGGCCGCCTCCCGCCGTCATCAATGCCTCAGCCGATCGCCATCAGGCTGGCATTGCCGCCGGCGGCGGTGGTGTTGATCGAGGTCGAAACCTCCTCCAGAAGCCAGCTCAGGCAATAGGCATCCGCACCGGTGGCCGCGAGCGCCTCGCTCGAGGCGGCCTGGACCAGCACCAGCGGACCGGGCAGGGCGGCGATCCTTTCATTGGCCGCGCGGATCTGATCGCTGTCGCCCTCGACCAGCGCGCCGGCGAAGGGACCGCTTTTGGCCCAGTCGTTCGACCAGGCGATCCGGGCCGCGACGCTTGCCGGCAGGTCCCTGAGCGCGGACTGCAGGCCGCAGGCCGCATCGATCACGGCGCGGTTGCCGGTGGCAAGGACGGCCACGATCTGGCTGTAGAGACCGTTTTCGGTGCCTGGCACCAGCAGCACCTGCCCGCGCGGGTGAAGCGCATAGAGATTGCGCTCGCCGACAGGGCCGGGCAGCTCGATGTCGAGGCCGAGGGCCGAAGCGCTGCCGGTATCGCGGGCGGCCTGCGCCTGCATATTCATGCCGCGCTGGCCGAGCCACCGGGCGAAATCCGTCAGCGCCGGATCGGTATGCACCGAGCTGTGCTGCGGCGGGATCGGCGCGACCTTGACGAGACGGCCGAGATAGAGCGGGCCGCCGGCCTTCGGACCCGTGCCGGAGAGGCCGCGCCCGCCGAAAGGCTGGACGCCGACCACGGCGCCGATGATGTTGCGATTGACGTAGAGGTTGCCCGCCTTCACCCGGCTTGTCACATGCGCGATCGTCTCGTCGAGGCGCGTGTGAAGGCCGAAGGTGAGGCCGTAGCCGGTGGCGTTGATGTCGTCGATCAACCGGTCGAGATCGTCGCGCCGGAAGCGGATGACGTGCAGGACCGGGCCGAAGACCTCGCGCTTGAGCTCCGAGAGGCTGTCGAGCTCGACGATCGTCGGCGGCACGAAGGTGCCCGCGTCTGTCGCAGCCTCCAGCGCGATCTGCTCCACCTTGCGACCCTTCTTGCGCATGCCCTCGACATGCCCCTCGATGATGCCCTTGGCCTCGGCGGTGATGACCGGCCCGATATCGACGGAGAGCCTGTCGGTGCGGCCGATCTGCAATTCGTGCAGCGCGCCCTTGAGCATGCCGAGCGTGCGCTCGGCCACGTCCTCCTGCAGGCAGAGCACGCGCAGCGCCGAGCAGCGCTGGCCGGCGCTGTCGAAGGCGGACGCGATCACGTCGAAGACCACCTGCTCGGCCAGCGCCGACGAATCGACGATCATCGCGTTCTGGCCGCCGGTCTCGGCGATCAGTGGGATCGGCCTGCCATCGGCAGAAAGCCGGCCGGCGAGCTGCGCCTGGATCAGGCGGGCGACCTCGGTCGAGCCGGTGAACATGACGCCGGCGACCTCGGGGGCGGCGACGAGCGCAGCGCCGACGCGGCCGTCGCCCGGCAGGAGCTGCAACGCCTCGGCCGGAATGCCGGCCTCGTGCAGCAGGCGGACCCCTTCGGCGGCGATCAGCGGCGTTTCCTCCGCCGGCTTGGCCAGCACCGGATTGCCGGTGACGAGGGCGGCGGCGATCTGGCCGGTGAAGATCGCCAGCGGGAAATTCCACGGGCTGATGCAGACGACCGGGCCGAGCGGCGCATGCGCCGGACCGAGCGTGCGGCGGGCCTGCTCGGCATAGTAGCGCAGGAAATCGATCGCCTCGCGCACCTCGGCAATGGCGTTCGGCAGCGACTTGCCGGCCTCCCGCACGATCAGGCCGAGAAGGGTCGGCATGCGCGCCTGCATGGCATCGGCGGCGCGCACGAGGCAGGCGGCGCGCTCGGAAGGCGGCACGGCGGCCCAGCGCGGAGCGGCGGCGGCGGCGAGCGTCACGGCAGCCCGCGCGGTCTCCTCGGATGCCTCGGTGACCGTACCGACCAGGTCGCGATGGTCGCCCGGGTTGAGGACGTCGCGGGTCGCCCCGCCGCCCGCACCGCTCGCAAGCTGCGGTTCGGCCTTCCAGGCGATGGCGGCGCTGGCTTCCAGCGCGTCGCAGAGCTCGGCCAGCGTCGCCTCGTTGGAAAGGTCGAGGCCCGCCGAATTCGGCCGCGCGCCGTAGAGATCGGTCGGCAGCGCGATCTGGTCGTGGCGGGCGCCGACGACCGCCATCGAACGGACCACCTCGACGGGATCGGCGATCAGTTCGTCGATGGAGACGGCCGGATCGGCGATGCGGTTGACGAAGGAGGAATTGGCGCCGTTCTCCAGCAGGCGGCGGACGAGATAGGCCAGCAGCGTCTCGTGCGTGCCGACAGGCGCATAGATGCGGCAGGGCCGGTCTAGATGGCCGCGGCCGACCACCTCGTCATAGAGCGGCTCGCCCATGCCGTGCAGGCACTGGAACTCGTACTTGCCGACGGTGAAGTCGGGACCGGCGAGATGATAGATGGCCGCCAGCGTCTGGGCGTTGTGGGTGGCGAACTGCGGGAACACCGCGTCCGTCGCCGCAAGCAGCTTGCGGGCGCAGGCGATGTAGGAGACGTCGGTGTGGACCTTGCGGGTATAGACGGGGAAATCGGCAAGACCGTCCACCTGGGCGCGCTTGATCTCGGCGTCCCAGTAGGCCCCCTTGACGAGGCGCACCATGATGCGCCGGCCCGAGCGGCGGGCGAGGTCGATGATGAAATCGAGCACGAACGGGCAACGCTTGCCATAGGCCTGGACGACGAAGCCCATGCCGTTCCAGCCGGCAAGATCGGGATCGGTGCAGAGGCTTTCCAGGAGGTCCAGCGACAGCTCCAGCCGGTCGGCCTCCTCCGCATCGATGTTGAGGCCGATGTCGTAGCGCTTCGACAGCAGCGCCAGCGCCTTCACCTTCGGCAGGAGTTCGCCCGTGACGCGCCCGGCCTGCGCACGCGAATAGCGCGGATGCAGGGCGGAGAGCTTGATGGAGATGCCGGGGCCCTCATAGATGCCGCGGCCGGCAGAGGCCTTGCCGATGGCGTGGATGGCGGCCTCGTAGTCGCGGTAGTAGCGCTCGGCATCGGCCGCCGTCGTCGCCGCCTCGCCCAGCATGTCGTAGGAATAACGGAAGCCCTTCTGCTCCAGCGCCCGCGAACGGTTGAGCGCCTCGTCGATCGTCTCGCCGGTGACGAACTGCTCGCCCATCATCCGCATCGCCATGTCGACGCCGCGACGGATCACAGGCTCGCCGCAGCGGGCGATCAGACGGGTCAGCGCGGCGGAGAGGCTGCGGTCGTTGACGGTGCCGGTGAGCTTGCCGGTGACGACGAGGCCCCAGGTCGCGGCATTGACGAACAGCGAGCGACCGCCGCCGATATGCGACTTCCAGTCTCCGTCGGCGATCTTGTCGCGGATGAGCGCATCGCGGGTCGCCGTGTCGGGAATGCGCAGCAGTGCTTCGGCCAGGCACATCAGCGCCACGCCTTCCTGGCTCGACAGCGAATATTCATGCACCAGCCCCTCGACGCCGGTGCCCTTGTGCTTGGCGCGCAGCGCCGTGATCAGCTTGCGGGCGGTGGCGGCGATGGCGGCACGCTGCCCGGGCGGAACCGTCGCCGCCTCCAGGAGCGGCTGCAGGCATTCGGCCTCGGGACGGCGGTAGGCGGCGGTGATCGCCTGGCGGAGCGGATTTTGCGGGCGCAGCGGCGGGGCAAAATCGGCAAAGGGGCGACCGGCAGGGATCGCGGCTTCCGGGGAAGAGGAGGTCTTGGTCATGGTGGCGCGCTCTCGGAAAGATGGGGCAATTCGACCGGCCGTCCGGCCGGGCCGCGCCGCTTCGCCGGTCATCCCCGGCGCGCCCTCTCGCAGCGGAGCGATGGTAGCATCGATGCGAATTCCATGTTGACTTGATTTTGCGACAGATTAGGCCGATCAATCTGATTAGAACTCGTTTTTAAGGCAAACTGAATGGCAAAGGCGCAAACCATCGACGATTTGGACCAGTTCGACATTCGCATCCTCGACGTGCTCAGCCAGGACGGACGGATCTCCGTGACAGAGTTGTCCAGGCGGGTGGGATTGTCAAAGACGCCGTGCCAGGCGCGGCTGAAGCGGCTGATCGACGAGGGCTTCATCCTCGGCTTCCACGCCGAGATCAACCTGCGCAAGCTCGGCCTCGACCATATCGCCTTTGCCGAGGTCAAGCTGTCGGACACGCGCGAGAAGGCGCTCGAGGCGTTCAACAGCGCCGTGCGCCGCATTCAGGAGGTGGAGGAGTGCCACATGATCGCGGGCTCCTTCGACTATCTTCTGAAGGTGCGCACCTCCGATATCCGGAGATATCGCGAGGTGCTGGGGGAAAAGATCTCCAGCCTGCCGAACGTCGCCAACACCTCGACCTTCGTCGTCATGCAGGCGGTCAAGGACAGTGGCGCAGCAAGCCCGGCGCTCACGGATGTCACGCGGTGAAACGGAATAACGAAGCGGAAACCTGACGTTAACCATGCGCCCCGTATGCAGGACCGATCGCATACGAGGGGACAGCATTCATGAGCGCCGCATCCGCAACCGCCCGCCCGACGACGAGCACGGCTCCGATTCCGTTTCCGATCGCAAGGCGGACGAAGGTGGTGCGCCGCTGCGCCGCCGAACTGGAGGCCCTGCATGGCGAGCCGGCGCTGGTCTACTGGCGTTCCGAATGCCGCAAGCTCGCCGAGGAACTGCTCTCGCTCGGCTGCGAGGAGGCCGAGATGCGCCTGCAGGTGCTCGACTTCCAGGACGAGGTCCAGGCCGAACTGCGCCGCCGGCAGGAGGCCCGCAGCCTGCGCGAAAACGCCGGCACGGCCTGATTCGCCCACCCCGCCCACGCCCGCTCATGACCATGCGCACAGACATGTGACGCAGTTCACGGATTGTGCCGGCGAAATATATATTTTTTATATGTTTTTAGGATCTGCGTGCCTAAAATGCGGCGGAATCATCCCTATGGATGACAGCTATTCGATCCCCCCGGGATAGACGGTCGGTTTCCGGCAGGCGGGCACGCTTCGTGCGCGTCCCGCCCGGAAACATTTTGCATCTGGAAAGCAGTAAAGACATGCTGACGAAGAAGGGTAAGTACGGGTTGAAGGCCTTGGTCGATCTGGCGCGGCTGGCGCCCGGCGAGACGGCTTTCGTCAGCGAGATCGCGCTCCGCAACAACATCCCGAAGAAGTTCCTCGACACGATCCTGCTCGAACTGCGCAACGCCGGCATCCTGCGCTCCAAGAAGGGTCCCGGCGGCGGCTATGCGCTGTCGCATCCCGCATCCGCGATCAGGATCGGCCATGCCATCCGCGTGCTGGATGGGCCGCTGGCGCCGATCCGCTGCGCCAGCCGCACCGCCTACGAGGCCTGCGACGATTGCGCCGATCCGCAGGCCTGCCAGGTTCGCCGCGCCATGACCGACGTCCGCGACGCAATCGCCGCCATTCTCGACACGATGACGCTGGAGCAGTTCGTCGCCGCCCCCGGTGCCGCAGGCCTCGTCGACGACGAGATCGAAGCGCAGGAGGCTGCAGGCCTGGCGCCTCTCGAAAGGGCGCGTGCCGGACAATGACGACTGCGGCGCCGGCCGTCCTATAGAGCACCAAATCTATAGACTATTGACATTCGCCTTGTTTCCGCCATGATCCCTTCACGGTCGTTAACGACCGGGGAAGATCAGGAGTGGGCGCATGTTCTATATGGGCGGAATGACGCTTGGCTATTTCTCTCCGCATCCGGCCGAAGCAGGCGCGGGCGATCCGGGAGAGGCGCCATCCGTCACCGACCGGAAGACGGAGCGCAAGGGGCTCCTGGACTTCCTCAAGCCCGTTTCCCAGGCACCGAAGTCACCGCGCCGGCCGCCGGCCTGGCCGATCCACGTCTTCTATTGACGGCGACGGCATCTGCCCGGCGAGCGAAGCGGGGCCGGACGCTCGGACGGGCATTCAGCCGGACCCACCGCCCGGTGTTGCGATCGACGCCCGCCTTCTCTGACACGACATCGCGGTCCGGCCTGCCGGATCGGATCGACTCGAGGAGCGATGCGGCCGCAGGGTCGACGAATTTCCCCACAGATTGAATGATGAATGGCCACGCGGGCGCACAGGGACTGTATCCCGCAAGCACTATGTCTTCAGGTTCGGGCATTGCCTGCGGCAGGAAACCGGCGTTCCGGGCCTCCGCTACTCCCCTCTGCGGAAGGCTTCCCGCAGTGCAAAATTATATTCTATAGATTTTATAGAAAATTGCGTTATCATCTCGTCCCTGCGCCCCTGAGGCCGTACCCGATACCGGGCCGGCCGTTTCCGGCCGATGCCGGAGGGATGCGCAAACAAGGGAGAGAACGCGCCATGTCTTCTCGCAACGCTGTCAGGGCAAACCCTTCGATGCAGCCGGCCGACGGCCATCCGCACATCGCCATCGTCGGACGCGGCCCGGCCGGCATGACGACGGCGATCGCCCTGCTGCGCCGCCTGCGCCGGCCGTTCCACCTGTGGATGATCGACGCGGCCGACTTTCCCCAGAGCTTCGGCAACGGCCCCGCCGGGCAGGCGCTGATGAGCGAGCGGGCGGGCCAGCTGTCCGCGCTCGCCGACCGGCCGCTGGATTTCGTCGACTGGCTGAAGGCCGGCCTGGACAGCGGGCGCGGCACCGTTCTGGCACTTCGCGGCTTCGAAAACGTCTATGTGCCGCGCTCGGTCTTCCGCGACTATCTGACGGCCCGTTTCGGCGAGGCGTTCGCCGCCCGTCGCGACACGACGGTCCAGACCGTCACCGCCGCCGTCGCCGCCCTTCGGCCGGCTTCGGGGGGCCGCCTCTGCCTGGTGCTCGACGACGGAAGCGAAATGGCCTTCGACCAGGTTTTCCTGTCGACCGGACATGGCCGGCAAGGGGGCGAGGCCGCCTCCTGGCGCACCGCCGAACAGCTTCTCTGGAGCCGGCAGCGCAAGGCCGGCACGCCTCTTCTCGTGGCGGGAGACGGACCCCGCATGACGGCCATCCTGCTGCATCTGCGCGCAAGCGGCCATTCGGGCCAGATCCGCATCCTCTCGGAAGGCGGCCGCCTCCCCGAACCGCATACGGCCACGCTCGTCGATCCGCTGACGCCGGCGGTCTCGGCAGCGACAAACCTCGCCGAAACGCTGCGCCACCTGCGCACCGACAGCGCCCGCAACATCGCGGCCGGCGGCAGCTGGCAGGCGGTGACCGATGGCCTGAACTGCCAGTGGCCCGCCTTCTGGCGCGCGCTTCCGCCGGAGGCGCGCAAGCGCTACTGGCGCCATCTGCGCGCCCTGCATCGCATCCGCTCCGAGAGGATCGCGCCGGAACTGCACGGCAGGCTCCTGCGCGACCTGCGCAATCCCGCGACCGAACTGGTCGACGCCCGCGTCATCGGCACGGTGGCGGACGGCGTCCTCGTCAGGCGAAGGGGCAGCCAGAGGGCGGACGTCATGCCCGGACGGCTGATCGACTGCAGGGAGGACATAGCCCGGCCGGCAGACGGCCTGCTGCCCGAACAGGGGCCGACCATGCACGTGGAAGACGACGGAAGGCTGATACGATGGGGCGCGGCCGCTCCCGGCCTGCATGTCCTCGGCCGCGCCGCCGGTTGCCTCAGGCCCGATATCCGGCTGTTCGCGGACACGGTCCGGCAGATCTATCGGGCGGCGACCCGGCTCGACGCCTTGCGCGCCGACGTTTCATCCCGCTCCCGGGCCTGAAGGGAACGCCACCCGGCATGGCTCGCCGCCACCGCCGCGACGCCGGAAGAGAGATACGGGATGCGGACAGGCGAAGGCAGCCGGCGACGGACGTTTTCGCCCCGTCCGGTTTTTCCTTTTATTTCAACAGCCTGCATATCCGGCTTCCCCCCGCCCGCGAAGATTGCGGCCAGATGTGATCGCGCCGGCGCAAATTGCCGTTGACTCTTTTTCTCCGTTCTGGAATCCATAAGAACATAACAGGAACAAACAAGGGAATGAACGTCATGGCAATGCCTGCCCTGGCGCGCGAGCAGCTTTTTGCGCTGCGCGAAACGATCGCGCGCATCGAGAACGCCGACGGGCCGGGCCTCGTCCCGCGCAAGCAGCGCTGGCAGTGGGATGCGCCCCAATCGCCGCGCCAGTCGTCGTCCCAGTCGTCGTCCCAGCCGCCGGGCGACACCCCGGCCGCGCACCGCCCCGATGAAACGGACGCCCTGGAGGTCGTGTTCGAGGGCGGCCTTCCGGATCGGGGCCTGGTCGAGATCCGCAATTCCCAGACGAGGGACATGGGGGCCGCGAGCGGATTTTCGCTCGCCCTGGCCGCGATGCGGCAGGAGCAGGCAGGCACCGGGGCAACCCTCTGGATCAGCCAGGCCCTGGCGCTCTCGGAGGCCGGAACGCCCTATGCGCCGGGACTGAGAAAACACGGCCTCGATCCGGCACGGTTTCTTCTCGCCCGGCCGCGGACGGTTCAGGATGCGCTGTGGATGGCCGAGGCCGCGCTCGGCGTTTCCGCCTTTTCGGCCGTGATCCTGGAGATCCGCGGCAATCCCGACTGCTTCGGCCTGACCGAAAGCCGCCGCCTGCAACTGCGTGCCAGGGCGGCCGGCACGCTTCTGCTCCTGCTGCGCCAGGCGGGCGAGGAGGAGGCGAGCAGCGCGCGCTGTCGCCTGCGCGTCGAGCCGGCGCCTGCCGGCGAACGGCCGCTGCCGGACGGATCGACGCTTCCCGGCAGTCTCGGCAACCCGGCCTTTCTCGTCACGCCGGAGAAAAGCAAGATCGCCGACCCGCTCGGCATGCTCCTGGAGTGGAACCCCGATGACCGCCGCTTTCACCGCCTCCAACCCCGCCCCGAATTCCATCCCGTCGCTCCTCGCCCGGAACGGCGAACACAGGAGCCTCTGCCTCTGGTTTCCCTATCTTCCCGCCGACCGGGTGGCGCGGGCGCGCTGGGGGCGGTCGTGGCTTTCGAGGGGACGCCCTGACCATCCGCCCGTGGCTTTCGCCGGCCGCAGCGGCACGGCCGTCCAGATCGCCTTCCTCGACCGGGAGGCCGAGCGGACCGGCCTGCGCAAGGGGCAGGGGGTTACGGAAGCGCGCGCCATCTGCCCGTCGCTGGATGTCCTTCCCGCAGACCCAGCGGCCGACCGGACCCTCCTCGAGGCGCTTGCCGACTGGTGCGACCGCTACACCCCGCTCGTGGCGCTGGACGGGGACGACGGGCTCCACCTCGACATCACCGGCTGCACCCATCTGCATGGCGGCGAACGGGCACTGCTCGACGGCGTTCTGTCCTCGCTCTTCGCGCTCGGCATCGAGGCCCGCGGGGCGATTTCGTCTTCGGTCGGCCTGTCCTGGGCGGCCGCCCATTTTGGCGATGGCGGCGTGATCGATCCCGATGCGGCGCGGGAAACGCTCGCGCCGCTGCCGGTCGCGGCATTGCGCCTGCCCGAAGAAGTGGTCGGCCCGCTCGGCCGCGTCGGGCTGAAGACGGTCGGCGACCTTTTCCCCCTGCCCCGCGCGCCCCTTGCCCGCCGCTTCGGCCCGCTGCCGCTGCTGCGCCTGGACCAGGCGCTGGGGCTGGAGGACGAGCCGGTCTCGCCGCGCCTGCCGGTGCCGATGCTGTCGGCCGAGCGCCGGCTTTTCGACACGGTCCGCTCCGAGGACGACATCCTGGCGCTCGCCGCCCATCTCGCCGGCACCCTCAGGGAAGGGCTCGAGCGGCGCGGCGAGGGCGGCCGCCTGTTCGCGCTGCTGCTCTTTCGGGTCGATGGCCGGGTCTTCCGCATCCATGCGGCGACCTCCACCCCCTTGCGCGATCCCCACCGCATCGCCCTTGTCTTCCGCGAGCGGCTCGCGGCCGTGCATGACGACCTGGACGCCGGCTACGGCTTCGAGATCGTCCGCCTGTGCGTGCTGCGGAGCGAGGTCTTCGAAACGGTGCAGGAGGGCTTTTCCGCAAGAACGGATGCGGACCGCTCGCTTTCGGCCTTCGCCGAGCGGGTCGTGGCCCGCTTCGGCCCGGAAAGCCTGCTCGCCGTCACCCTTCCCGAGAGCCATGTGCCGGAGCGCGCGGCCCGCCTTGTCTCCGTCCGCGACCTTTGGGAGGACGGGGGCGCCGCGGCGGAGACGCTGGCCGCGTCCACATCTCCCGAAGGCCGCCCCCCAAGTAGCCTTTCCTTGGGCGACCGGCCCCTTCGCCTGTTCACCCCGCCCGAACCGGTCGAGACCGTGGCCGGCGTGCCCGAGGATGCGCCGAAGACCTTCCGCTGGCGGCGCAGCTTCCACCGGATCACCCGGACGGAAGGGCCGGAGCGGATCGCCGCCGAATGGTGGATCGACGGCGAGGACCATCCGTCCCGCGACTACTTCCGCGTCGAGGACGACGCCGGCCGCCGCTACTGGCTTTTCCGCGAGGGGATCTACCGGGACGATGCGGCCCTTCCCCGCTGGTTCATCCACGGTGTCTTCGCATGAGCACCGCCCCGGCCTTCTACGAATTCGGCGCGCGCACCAATTTCTCCTTCCTGGAAGGGGCCGCCTCCGCCGAGGCCATGGTCGAAACCGCCCGGCAGATCGGCCTTGCCGGCCTCGGCATCGCCGACCGCAACACGGTGGCAGGCGTCGTGCGGGCGCACAGCAAGGCCCGTTTCGAGAAATACGCCTCGTTCCGGCCCGGCGCCCGCCTCGTCTTTGCCGACGGGACGCCCGACATCCTCGCCTACCCGCAGAGCCGCCGGGGCTGGGCGCATCTCTGCCGCCTGCTGAGCACTGGCAACCTGCGGGCGCGAAAGGGAGAATGCACCCTTTTCCTGGCCGACCTCCTGGAATGGCAGGCCGAGCTCCAGCTCATCGTTATGCCGGCCGCCGGCCGGCCCGAGGCGGATCGGCTGAAGAGCTTGCTGGCCCGTCTGCGCGAGCCTGCCGGCGACAGGCTCTATCTGGCGCTCGTGCCGCGCCGCGACGGCTTCGACCGGCACGACCTTGCCGTGCTCGCACAGCTGGCGGAGCAGGCCCGCATCCGCACGATCGCCAGCAACGACCCGCTTTACGACGTGGCCGAGAGCCGGCCGCTCGCCGACGTGGTGACGGCGATCCGCCGCAAGAAGACGATTGCCGCGCTCGGTTTCCAGCGTCAGGCCAATGCCGAACGCGGCCTCAAGGGCCATGCCGAGATGGCGCGGCTTCTGCGCGATCATCCCGAGGCGATCGCCAATACGCAGCGCTTCTTTTCCGGCCTGGCGTTCGACCTGGAGGAACTCAGCCACCAGTATCCCGACGAATCCGACAAGGGATCGACGCCGGCGGAGACGCTGCTGCGGCTCGTGCGGGAAGGGGGCGCACGGCGCTATCCCGGCGGCATTCCCGGCGCGGTGGAGGAACGGCTTTCCTATGAACTCGCGCTCATCGGCCGGAAGAGATACGAGCCCTATTTCCTCACGGTCCACAAGCTGGTCTCGTTCGCCCGCAGCCGAGGCATTCTCTGCCAGGGACGCGGCTCGGCCGCCAACTCCTCGGTCTGCTACTGCCTGGGAATTACCGAGGTCGATCCGAACCAGTTCACGCTACTGTTCGACCGCTTCCTCTCCGAGGACCGTGACGAGCCGCCCGATATCGACGTCGATTTCGAGCACGAGCGCCGGCAGGAGGTCATCGACTACATCTACAGGACCTACGGAAAGGAACATGCGGGCCTGGCCGCGGCCGTCATCAGCTATCGCGGCCGTTCGGCCGGCCGCGAGGTCGCCAAGGCCTTCGGGCTTTCGGACGACGTGCAGTCCGCCCTGTCCGGCTCGATCTGGGGCTGGGGACGGTCTTCGTTCTCGGTCGAACAGGTCAAGGCTGCGGGCCTCGACACCGGGGACCCGACCACCGACAAGGTGCTGACCTGTGCCGGCCGGCTGCTGGCGTTTCCGCGGCACCTCTCTCAGCATGTCGGCGGGTTCCTCATCACCAGGGACCGGCTCGACGAGGTCGTTCCGATCATGCCGACGGCCATGCCCGACCGCTACATGGTCGAATGGGACAAGGACGACCTCGACACGCTGAAGCTCCTGAAGGTCGACGTGCTGGCGCTCGGCATGCTGACCTGCATCGCCAAGGCGTTCAAGTTCCTGAAGAGCCACTATGATAAGCCGAAGACGCTGGCGGAGATCTATGTCGACGACAGGCCCGAGGTCTACGACATGATCTGCCGCGCCGACACGCTGGGCGTCTTCCAGATCGAGAGCCGCGCGCAGATGAGCATGCTGCCGCGCCTGAAGCCCAGACGATTCTACGATCTCGTCATCGAGGTGGCGATCGTCCGCCCCGGGCCGATCCAGGGCAACATGGTCCACCCCTACCTGAAGCGGCGGGAGGGCAAGGAAAAGGTGGTCTATCCGAAGGAGGAGATCCGTGCCGTGCTGGAGCGGACGCTCGGCGTTCCGCTTTTCCAGGAACAGGCCATGCAGATCGCCATGACCGCCGCCGGCTTTTCGGCTCCCCAGGCCGACAAGCTCCGCCGCGCCATGGCGACGTTCCGCCGGACCGGCCAGGTCGGCAATTTCCGCCAGCAGATGGTCGACGGCATGCTCGCCAAGGGCTACACGCGCGAATTCGCCGAGCGTTGCTTCAGCCAGATCGAGGGTTTCGGCGAATACGGCTTTCCCGAAAGCCACGCCGCCTCCTTCGCGCTCCTCGTCTATGCCTCGTCCTGGCTGAAGGCCTATTATCCGGATGTCTTCTGCGCCGCGATCCTCAATGCGCAGCCGATGGGATTCTATGCCCCTGCCCAGCTCGTGCGCGATGCCCGCGAGCACGGGGTCTGCGTCCGCGCCGTCGACGTCAACCATTCCGATTGGGACTGTACGCTGGAAGGGGACGCCGCCTTCGACCGGACCGCGATCGCCCCGCGCCACCGCCAGTTGCGCGACGTGATAAAGTCGCAAAAGGCGGTCCGGCTCGGCTTCCGGCTCGTCAAGGGCTTGAGCAAAGAGGACATGGCCGCCCTCGTGGCGAAAAGGGGCGGGGGCTATCGCTCCGTGCATGATCTATGGCTTCGCTCCGGCCTCTCGCGCGGCGCTCTCGAGCGACTTGCCGACGCCGATGCCTTCCGCTCCATGAACCTCGACCGCCGCACCGCGCTCTGGGCCGTCAAGGCGCTCGACGAGACCGGCGGGTCGAACGCGCTGCCGCTGTTCGAGCGGGCCGGCGCGGATGAACTGCGGCCGGAACCGCAGGTGTCCCTGCCGGCGATGCCGGCGGGCGAGCACGTCCTGAACGACTATCGCTATCTGACGCTGTCGCTCAAGGCGCATCCGGTCTCGTTCATGCGCACGGATTTCACCCGCCAGGGCATCACGCGCAACGACGCTCTGGAGACGGCGCCAAGGGGCGACCGCGTCACCGTGGCGGGGCTCGTCCTCGTCCGCCAGCAACCGGGTTCCGCCAAGGGCGTGATCTTCATGACGATCGAGGACGAGACCGGGATCGCCAACATCATCATCTGGAAGAAGACGATGGAGAAATATCGCCGCGTGGTGATGGGCGCGCGCCTTGTCCGGGTGCGCGGCCGACTGCAGCGCGAAAGCGGCGTCATTCACGTGGTGGCCGAGCACATGGAGGACTGGACGCAGGCGCTCGGCCTGCTGAAGAGCGAGTTGCGCAGCTTTGCAACCATGAGCCGGGCCGACGAGATCCTGCATCCGGTCGACGAGGAAGCCCGCGAAAAACGGGCGCTGCGGCAATTGCGGCTGGCCGGACGCGAGGCGAGCCGGACGCGGGACATGCAGACAGAACTGCGGCGGGACGCCGACGTCATGCCGAAGGGGCGCAATTTCCAGTGACGGCCGGTCGGATCGAGGTCGGGACCGGTCTTCCGCGAGACCCCGCTGCAGATCCAGGCTCTGTCCCGACGGCCGGGGAGAGGCGTCGATGCAACAAAAAGTGATCGCGCGCGAGGAAGGGTAAGCCATGCCGGAATTGGAGCTGGGCGGCCTCGCAACTTTTTGAAAAGACGAAGGAAACTGTCAAGTTTAGAACCAGTGTAAAGAGAGCGGCAGCAGTGCTGACCTGTTTTATCTTGACAGCAAATATCGCCTTTTGCTTAATCGCAGGAAATCAGGCTATTGCGCATGGCAGGCAGAACAAATGCTGGTTTGCAGCTGTAACTTCATCAGTGAAAAAGAGATCGAGGACGTCATCAACGACCTCCTCGACCAGGATCGTTGGCAGCTGATCGTACCTGCCAAGGTCTACCATGCGATGGAGAAACGCGGGCGCTGCTGCGGCTGTTTCCCCAATGTCGTCGACATCATCATCCGCACCACCGAACGCTATCACGCCGAGCGCCACTCGACGGATGCCGAGATATTTGATTTCATGATCCGCCTCAAACAGTTCCATGAAGACAACAGGAGAGCGGACATTGAAAGGCGACAAAAAAGTAATCGAGCAGCTTAACGAAGCGCTCTTCCTCGAACTCGGCGCCGTCAATCAATACTGGGTTCACTATCGCCTGCTGGAAGACTGGGGCTACACCCTCCTCGCGAAGAAGGAACGCGCCGAGTCCATCGAGGAGATGCACCATGCCGACAAGCTGGTTGCGCGCATCATCTTCCTCGAAGGCCATCCCAACCTGCAGACGCTGGCGCCGCTGCGGATCGGCCAGAACGTCAAGGAAGTCCTCGAGGCCGACCTTGCCGGCGAGTACGACGCCCGGAAGGCCTACAAGAAATCCCGCGACATCTGTCATGACGCCGGAGACTATGTCTCCATGAAGCTCTTCGAAGAGCTCCTCGCCGACGAGGAGGGCCATATCGACTTCCTCGAGACCCAGCTCGACCTCCTGGACAAGCTGGGCGCCGAGAAATACGGCCAGCTCAATGCCGCCCCGGCGAACAAAGCGGAATAACGCACGGCTCTTGTCGTCGCGCATTCATGAGATCCCCGGCACGGCCTGCCGGGGATTTTTGCGTTCCGGGTGCGCCAAGGCCGAGGCGCCTTCTCGCACAGGCGGCGGCACAGGGTGGCACAAAACGGCAAACGCCGCCCACCCTGCGCAAGGACAAGCGCCAGGAAGCACCCACCGCAATCGTGCCGCGTCCAGCACGAGAGTGCCCCTGCATGATCGGCGATCACTGCGCGGCCACCGGCTAAACCGGGCCAGTCATCCCCAGCGATGTGGATCGAAATTCTTGAAAGCGCAGAATACCGTCGCCATCTCCTGAGGTGCCGCCCCGCGGATCATGCTGCCTGAAAGCCATCCCACAGCCGGGCCCTGCGATCGATCGCGAATCCCTGACCGGTTCCCAGCTGGAGCGGCCTCCAAGCCTCCCTGAACCGGCCCTGCGGGCCCCTGTCACCAGCTGCACTTTTCCACCAGACCGTTCGACCGCTGCGTGTAGGGCATGCAACTGTCAGTTACCGCAGGAACAGGGGACACCGTTTTTTTCCACAATATGGCGACGCGATCGGTTGCATCCAGCGCCGAACGCGATGCCGGACACCCTGTCCGGCACGGTGGAGGAACGATCAGGTGCAGTGAAGTGAAAACAAGATGGCGCGCATTGCGGCGACGTTCGCCCGCGCGCTGCACCTCCACCTCGCCCCGGGCCGGCCTCTGCTGCCCTGCCCGGAAATTGCAACTTCCGTAAATCGAACATCAGGAGAGACGGATGGGTACGATCATGGGCTCGATGGGAGCCGACAACCTGAAAGGCACCGACCTCGACGAAGGCGATATGATCATGGCGCTCGCGGGCGCGGATATCGTCGACGGCGGCATGGGCGGTGACACGATCATGGGGGGCGAGGGCGACGACCAGCTCAACGGATCCTTCCAGGGCGACTACATCATGGGTGATGTCGGCGCCGACACGCTGAACGGCGACAGCGGCGACGACGTTCTCATCGGCGGACCTGGCGCCGACCGGCTGAACGGCGGTTCCGGCAAGGACACGCTCATGGCCGGTGCGCTCGACGAAATCGGCGGCGACATCCTCGACGGTGGCTCCGGCATCGACCGGCTGATCGTCGACTACAGCGACCACACCAGCGGCCTGTCCCTCGTCATCAAGGACTGGATCACGCCGCAAACCCTGCTCGGCAACCTCAGGACGAGCCATGTCGAGAGCTACCAGATCACCGGCACCGATTTCGCCGACAACATGACTGGCGGCAACTATTCCGACATGTTCATGGGCGGCGCCGGCAAGGACATTCTCAAGGGCGGACGCGGCAGCGACATCCTGAGCGGCGGCGAGGACGACGACACGCTCTATGGCGGCTACGGCATCGACATCCTCAATGGCGACGCCAGCAACGACACGCTCTACGGCGAGAAGGGCGTCGATATCCTCTCCGGTGACGATGGCGACGACAAGGTCTATGGCGGCGACGACGGCGACATGATCAACGGCGGCAACGGCAACGATCGGCTCTATGGCGATGCCGGCAATGACAACATCACAGGCGACGCCGGCAACGACACCATCTTCGGCGGGACCGGCGACGATACGCTGACGGGCGGGCTCGGCAACGACAGCATCGACGGAGGAAGCGGAAACGACACCTACAACTACGCCTTCGGCGACGGCAAGGACACGATCAGCGACAGTTCCGGCAGCGACCGCCTCGTCGTGACCAAGTTCGCCGGCAATTTCACGGCGAAGCTCCCGACGCAGACAAACACCCTCTCCGGCGGCACGACCTTCAAGGGCATCGAGCACTACAGCATCTATGCGACGGGATCCGGCGCCAACGTCATCACCACCGGCAGCGGCCATGACATCATCGATGCCGGCGCCGGCAACGACACCATCAAGGGCGGCAGCGGCAACGATGAACTCCGGGCCGGCACCGGCAAGGACAAAGTTGTCGCCGGCGACGGCAATGACCTCGTCTACCTGGGCGGCGGCGGCGCCGACAAGGCGGATGGCGGCGCGAATACGGACCGGGTCTATGTCGACCGGAAGTCGCTGGCGTCCAGCCAGACCTTCTCCGTCAGCGGTTCGAAGGCATCGCTGACGGATGGCACCTCCCTGAAGAACTTCGAACACTTCCAGGTCGAGTTCGGCTCGGGAAACGATGTGATCAAGTCGGTCGGTTCGGCGAAGAGCGTCAGCTTCTTCGGCAATGCCGGCAACGACACGCTGCTGGGCACGGCCTATAGTGACTTGCTGGACGGCGGAGAAGGCAACGACAAGCTCACCGGTGGTGCCGGCAACGACGACATCCGCGATTCGGGCGGCTCCAATACGATCGATGCAGGGACCGGAGCGGACAAGGTCTGGGTTCGCGATGGCGCGAAGTCGACCGGCCACTACAAGGTCAAGCTCGGAGATGGTAACGACGAGTTCACGCGCGAGGCCTCGAAGGGCAGGTTGACGCTCGACGGCGGCAAAGGAACGGATTTCGCCTCGATCGACTTCAGCAAGTACACGCAAGGCATCACCTACAAGGTCGCATCATCCGTCACGGTCGCCAATGCTCCGGTGACGGTGAAGAATGTCGAGCGTGTCTCGCTTGTCGGCGGGAGCGGCAAGGACACGTTTACCGGCGGCAATCTGACGGACCATCTGCGGGGCGGCGCCGGAAACGACTCGCTCAGCGGCCGCGGCGGAAACGACACGATCTTCGGTGATTCCGGCAATGACACGCTTTCTGGCGGGGACGGCAACGATACCCTCTATGGCGATGGCCTCAACTCGACCGGAGGCAGGGACCGCATCTATGCCGGCAAAGGCAACGACCATGTCTATGCTGGCGCCGGCGACACGGCCGATGGCGGCGCGGGCACCGACAGCCTGCACCTGCTGATGACCGAACAGACGAAGGATATTGCCTTCAAGTTCACGACCGGGACTGTCAAGGTCAATGCAACGACCACCGTCAAGGGCTTCGAAACGCTGGACTACGACGGCGGCAAGGGCAAGGACACGGTCACCGGCGGGGCGATGGCGGACTGGCTGAAGGGCAATGCCGGCAACGACACCCTGCGTGGCGGTGACGGCGCGGACAAGCTCGAGGACGGCGCCGGAAACGACCTGCTCTACGGCGATGCCGGCAACGACCAGCTGATCCGCACCGACTTTACCGGCCAGGACGTGTTCGACGGCGGAGCCGGTACCGACACGCTGTCCTTCAAGGAAGGCAACCGTTCGATCGTCCTCGACCTGCAGAACCAGGCGGCCAACAAGGGCCACGCCCTCGGCCTGACGGTCAGGAATATCGAGGTCGTGCAGGGCAGCGCCAATGACGACTCGATCCGGGGTGATGCCACCAACAATATCTTCTACGGCAACGGCTCGGACGACATCCTCGACGGACGCGCCGGCAACGACAAGCTCATCGGCGGCGCCGGCGACGACTGGCTGACCGGAGGCTCCGGTAATGACCAGTTCGTCTTCGACAGCGCCGGGCGCGACGGCGAAGGCGACGTGATCACCGACTTCACGCGCGGTCAGGACAAGCTCGTGATCTCCAAGTCGGCCTACGGCATCTCGACGGCCGACAAGACCGTCACGCTCGTCGTCGGTGCCGACCCCGTCTCGAGCAGCAGCAAGGGCACCTTCCTGTTCGAATCGGACAATGGCCGCCTCTGGTTCGATGCCGACGGCAAGGGTGCAGATGCCGATCTCGAGCTCGTGGCCACCCTGCAGGGTGTGAACAGGCTCACCGTCGACGACTTCAGCTTCATCTGATCTCGCCCGCCCCGGACGCAAGGGAGCCGCCCCGGCACCGGGGCGGCTCCATCCTTGGCCGCACAGCGAATTCCTGTTCCTCAGGGCGCAAGATGCGTGAAGGCGGCGACTACCTCCTCGTAGACCTTGCGCTTGAAGGGAACGATCAGCTCCGGCAGCGTGTGCATGGGCTTCCACGCCCAGGCATCGAATTCGGCCTCATGTCCACCCGGCGGCGGATTGATCGCGATCTCGCTCTCGTCTCCCTCAAAGCGGAAGGCATACCAGCGCTGGGTCTGGCCCCGGTACTTGCCCTTCAGGCCGATACCGATCAGATGCGCCGGCAGGTCGTAGTTGATCCAGCGTCCGGCATCGGCGAGCAGCGACACGGTCTGCATGCCGGTCTCTTCGTAAAGCTCGCGCCGCGCCGCCACCAGCGGATCCTCGTCGCGGTCGATCCCGCCCTGCGGCATCTGCCAGAGTTGCGGCGAGCCGTCATACTCCGAATTGCCGATCGCGATTCGCCGCCCCGCCCAGACCAGCCCGTCGCGGTTCAGCACCATGATGCCGACGCACGGGCGATAGGGGAGGTCCTCCGCCGCAATCGGCTTCTTCTTGTCCTTGCTCATCGTTGGATCCTATTGCTTGGAAGGCGCATCGGCCAGCGCGGCGACGCCGACGATTTCTATCCCGCGACGGCTCGCCTCCTGGCTCCAGTCGGCGATCGCCGCGACGCTCTCGTCGAAGGCCGAGGCCACGCCGATCGCGGCTCCGTTGCGGCGCGCGACGCGTTCCAGTTCGTCGAGCTTGCGCAGGATGGCGTCGCGCGACAGCGTCCCGTCGAGCTGGATGTCGGCGAAGGCATGCGGCATGTCCAGCGCGCCCGCCACCGTGCCGGACAGCGACTGCGCCGACGAACCGTCATCGAGGAAAAGCAGCCCGCGATCGGCGATGTCGCGCATCACCGGCTCGACAGCGTCCGCATCGGAAAGAAACCGGCCGCCCATATAGTTCATGATGCCCGTGTAGTTGGTGATCTGCGCCATGGCGCGATGAAGTTCGTCGAGGTTTTTCTCGGTCCCGGCATCGACGCGCAGGGTGCGCGCGCCGGGGTCGCCGTCCGCATCGTCGAACGGCTCCAGCGGCACCTGCAAAAGGATTTCGTGCCCCTCGCGGCGCGCCTCCTGCATCCAGCGGGGCAGGCTGTTTCCGGTGGAGGCGAAGGCCAGCGTGATTTCGCCGGGCAGGTCGCGGATCGCCCGCTGGGTGCCTGTCTGGCTGAGCCCCAGTCCGCCGACGACGATCGCCACGCGCGTGCCGCGCGCGCCGGACCAGGGGCGGGCATATTGCTCGACCGGACGCAGGCCGTCCGGGCCGACGATCGGCAGCTTGCCGAAAGCGGTGTTCTCGATCAGGTCGTCATTGGGGAAGGCGGCGGAGCGGGGATCCTGGCCGATCCGGCTGGCGTCGAGGATGAGCGGCCCGGCGCCGTCGCGCGCCTTCGGCGTGAATTTCCGCACGATGCTGCCGTCCGGATTGCGGGTTTCCTCGATCTCCGCCCCGGACAGGCCCCTCTCGCGGCGGATTCCCGGCTTGTCCCCGGGATTGTCGGTTGCGCCGCCCGCAGCACTGCCTGCGGCGGGGCCATCGGCCTGCGCTGCCTGCTGTTGGGGCGGTTGCGGTGTCTTGAACGGGCCTCGGGGGGCAAGCAGGCTCCAGAGCGAGCCACCGAGCACGGCGATGACGGCACAGGCGGCTGCGAGGCGCGCGGCGCTGACGCGGGGCGCGCGCTTGCGGCCGGGCGACACCTTCCGGTTCTGACCGAGGGGTGCGTTGAGATCGGTTCCCAAGAAACGGCCGCCCTGACCTTGAAGGAGCAGGCCCGGACCGACGCGGAGGTCGGCCCGGGCGCATACGCTAGTTCTTCAGCTCTGCCTTTTCCGGATTGGCAGGAAAGGACGGATCGGTCTTCTGGCCGCGCAAGAGTTCCAGCGCATACTGGAGCTGCAGGTCGTCCTTGGCTTCCGGCGGCACATAGGCTGCCGAGCCGGAACCCTCCTCGCTCTCGCTCTGGCCCTTGATGTGGCCGCGCAGGCCCGATTCACCGGCCGTCTCGAGCTTGCCCTGCAGTTCGGGCGGCAGCGGCTGCTCGACGGTGATGTCGGGCGTGATGCCGGTGCCCTGGATCGACTTGCCGGACGGCGTGTAGTAGAGCGCCGTCGTCAGCCGCAGCGCGCCAGCGTCGCCGAGCGGAATGATCGTCTGCACCGACCCCTTGCCGAACGAACGCGTGCCGACGACCGTCGCACGGCGCAGGTCCTGCAGCGCCCCGGCCACGATCTCGGAGGCGGAGGCAGAGCCGCCGTTGACGAGCACGATCATCGGCTTGCCATCGGTCAGGTCGCCCGGGGAAGCGTTGAACCGGCGCGTCTCGTCCTCGTTGCGGCCACGGGTGGAAACCACCTCGCCGCGCTCCAGGAAGGCGTCGGAAACGTTGATCGCCTGGTCGAGCAGGCCGCCCGGGTTGAGGCGCAGGTCGAGCACGTAGCCCTTCAGCTTGTCGGCCGGAACGTCGGCCTTGATCTTCTCGATGGCCACCTCGAGATCGTCGAAGGTCTTCTCGGTGAACGAGATGACGCGCAGGTAGCCGACGTCGTTCTCGACCCGGAACTTGACAGCCTTCACCGCGATGATGTCGCGCATGATCGTCAGCTCGATCGGCTTGTCGGCGCCCTTGCGCAGGATCGTCAGCTTGATCGACGTATTGACCTTGCCGCGCATCTTGTCGACGGCTTCCTCGAGCTTCAGGCCGCGCACGTCGGCGCCGTCGATCTTCGAGATCAGGTCGCCCGCAAGGACGCCCGCGCGTGCAGCCGGCGTGTCGTCGATCGGTGCAATGACCTTGACGAGCTCTTCCTCCATCGTCACTTCGATGCCGAGGCCGCCGAATTCGCCACGCGTCTGCGTGCGCATTTCCTCGGCATCCTTGGAGTTCATGTAGGAGGAATGCGGATCGAGCGAGGACAGCATGCCGTTGATGGCGTTCTCGATCAGCTGGTCTTCCTTCGGCGGCGTCACATACTGCGCGCGGACACGCTCGAACACGTCGCCGAAGATCGAAAGCTCGCGATAGGTCGATGCGCCGGCCGCTTCGGCCGGCACGGTCAGCGAATAGACTGCGCTCATGGCCGTGGCACCCATCAGTGCCCCGACGAGAACAAGGGAAGCCCTACGAATCATTGCGTACCTTTCCAGACACTGTAGCAGACCACCACGGCCGAGGATCAACCGGTTTGCCATTCTTTCGAAACTCAATGTAAAGCGTCGGCCGATCCGTTTCCAGCGCCAATGCGTTTACACTCGCCACTCTTTTCGCCCCCATCACCGCGACGGGCTCTCCCGCCACGACGAACTGGCCTTCCCTGACATTCACCTGGTCCATGCCCGAAAGCACGAGGTGATAGTCGTCGCCGGCGTTCAGGATCACCATCCGCCCGTAGCTTCGGAACATGCCCGCAAACACCACCCACCCATCGGCAGGCGCCGTCACCAGCGCACCCGGGTTTGTCGCGAGAATCAGCCCCTGGGCGGAATGGCCCGTACCATCCGCATCGCCGAACTGCCGCACCGGCTCACCCGCAACCGGATAGGCCAGACGCTTCTGCAACTCGGAAAACGGGTATGCGGGAGCAATGCGGTTTTTGTCGGGCGATGCCGAGAGCGCAGCCTCCCGCGCCCGGGCCCGCTCCTCCTCGGTCTGGCGCGCCCGTTCGGCCTCCTGCAGCCGCGCCAGCGCCGCCGCCTCGCGCACCGAGGTGATCTCGGCCTCGAGACTGCCGATCAGGCCCTCGAGGCTTGTGGCCCGCCCCGCAAGCTCCTCCGAGCGCCGACGCTCGGCTTCGAGCGTGCGCGTGTTTTCCGCAGCGAGCGCCTCGTTCTGCCCGATCAAAAGCTCCGAGCGCTTCTCTTCTTCGAGCCGGCTGGCCATCGCGCCGGCGAGGTCTGCCTTCTCCTTGCCGATCTCCGTGCGGATCGTCGTCAGCCGCTGCAGGTCGGCGACGAGCTTGTCCGTTTCGGCACGGATGCCCGGAACCACCGCGCCAAGCAGGATCGCACTCCTGACGGAGGCGAGCGCGTCGTCCGGCGTGACAAGGATGGCGGGCGGCGGATTGCGCCCCATGCGCTGCAATGCGGCGAGCACTTCGGCCAAAAGCCCGCGACGGTCGTGCAGCGACAGGCGGGCGGCATCCTCGTCGCCGCGCATGGCTTCAAGCCGCTTTTCGCCCGCCAGTATCCTTGCTTCCATGTCCTGGCGGGCGCGCGCCGACTGGACGATCGCCTCGCGCAGGGTGGCGCGATCCTTTTCCAGCTTGCCGATGCTGGCTTCCAGGTCGCGCACTTTTTCGTCCGAGAGCGTGATCGTCCTCGACAGTTCGTCCAGTTCCTGGCGCGTGCTGTCCCGGCGCAGCGCAATCCCGGCGGCGGGATCGGCCGGCGGTCCCGCCTGCGCGACTGCGCGCCCGGTCGGTGCGAGGCTCGGCGTCGGTTCGGCGGAAAGGGCGGCATGCGCAGACGTCAGCCACAGACCGAGGACCAGACCAAAAGCCAGGGCACCGGGCGGACGCTGCCATCGCGCCGGCGGGGACGTCATGCCCTTGTCGTTTCTGGACGGTGCGAACGTGGTCATGCTGCGCGCCTTGCCGTTTGTCCTGTGTCTAGCGCATTTGCCGATGCACATCGAAATCAATTTTCCGTAGGGCCGGCACCGCATGGCGTGCTCAGACGCGATGATAGGGATGCCCCGAAAGGATGGTGACGGCGCGATAGAGCTGTTCGGCGATCAGGATGCGGACCAACTGGTGCGGCCACGTCATCTTGCCGAGGCACAGAACCTGGTCGGCCCGCTCGTGCAGCTCCGGATCGAGCCCGTCGGCGCCGCCGATGGCGATCATCAGGTCGCGCTTGCCGGCATCCCGCCAGCGGCCGAGCAGTTCGGCGAATTCCTCCGATCCGACCGCCTTGCCGCGTTCGTCGAGCAGCACGAGCACAGCATCGGAAGGAACTGCCTTGTCCAGGAGCGCGGCTTCCTCGCGCTTGCGCGTTTCCGGGTTGGAAGCACGGCTCTCGGCAACCTCGACAAGCTTGCCGAGCTCGAGCCCCACGGCCGGTCCGGATTTCGCAAAACGGTCGAGATAACGCGCGGCAAGGTCCTTCTCAGGCCCGGCCTTCAGCCGTCCGACCGCAAAAAGTCCGATCCGCATCTACCCGGTTCCTCCGACGCACACAGCGACACTCTCCACCCGAAAGGGTGTCGGAAACATGGCCGCAGGCGACGCCCGGAACCGGGCGGTGCGACGATCTAGTGCAACGTGCCCTCTTCCATGTCCGGAGCCGCCCACATCTTCTCGATGTTATAGAACTCGCGGATTTCAGGACGGAACACGTGGACGATGATGTCGCCCGTATCGATCAGCACCCAGTCACCGGTCTCCAGCCCTTCGACGCGGGCGGAACCGAAGCCTTCATCCTTGAGGTCGGTGATCAGGTGGTCGCAGATCGCCGCGACGTGACGGCTGGATCGTCCGGACGCGACCACCATGTAGTCGCCCAGCGCCGATTTGCCAGCAATGTCGATCGAGACGATATCTTCTGCCCTCGAGTCCTCGAGGCTGGCGAGGACCGCGTGAAGAGCGCGTTCGGCGGCATCGTCGCCACGTCCTGCGCTTTTGGGAAGAGCGTTGCGGACGCCTCCCTTCGCGTGCACTGTTGTCAGAGTAAATCCTTTCCACTTAACAGATCCGGCACGGTAGCGATTCGCGACGCATGCCACGAACCACCACTAGATTTAGGCATCAATACGTACCGGTTTCAAGACACTACTTGTTACCCGCATCTTTCCCTGCTCCCCCGCCCTGGCGCAGTGCGCTCGAACTGAGCGGCGAACGCGGCCCGTGGATGAAGGTCCAGGCCGGCGCGGGGCGGAACGCCAGTGCCCGGGCGTCCTCCTCGTCGATGCGCGCATGGTCGAATGTCTTGGCCATGACCGAGGAGAGGAAGGCGAGCGTCGATCCCGGTCGGTCGATCACCGCGATCGGGAAGGTGCGGGCGATCTGCTGCCAGTTCTGCCAGCGATGGAAGTTCTTCAGGCTGTCGGCACCCATGATCCAGACGAAATGGACGCCCGGATTGCGGGCCCGGACGATCTCGAGCGTGCGGGCCGTATAGTTCTGGCCGATCGTCTTTTCAAAGGCGGTGACCTTGATGCGCGGGTCCGGCGTGATCGCTTCCGACAGTGCAAGCCGCTCCCTGAGCGGCGCAAGCTGGCTGTGATCCTTCAGGGGATTTCCGGGCGTCACCATCCACCACAGCTGGTCAAGGCCGAGACGGCGCAGCGCGATGTCGGCGACCAGCACGTGCCCCTCGTGCGGCGGATTGAACGAGCCGCCGAACAGGCCGACCGCCATCCCCTTTTCGACATGGGGCATCTTCAGGTAGCGTGGTTCGATGGCGTCGGGTCTCACCTAGGGCCGCACCTGTCCGGCGCCGCGAACCCTGTATTTGAACGACGTCAGTTGTTCCACGCCGACGGGGCCACGGGCATGCATCTTGCCGGTGGCGATGCCGATCTCCCCGCCCATGCCGAACTCGCCGCCATCGGCGAACTGGGTGGAGGCGTTGTGCAGCAGGATGGCCGAATCGATCTCGGCGAAGAAGCGGTCCGCCACCGCGTGGTCCTGGGCGATCACGGCCTCTGTGTGTGCCGAAGACCAGCGGTTGATGTGCGCGATCGCGCCGGAGACCCCGTCCACCAGGGCGACCGAGATGATCGCATCGAGGTATTCGGTCAACCAGTCCTGTTCGGTCGCAGGCTCCAGGCCGGCGACAAGCGCACGGATCTCGTCCGTCGCGCGGACCTCGCAGCCGGCCTCCTTCAGAGCGGCAAGGAGCGGTGCCAGATGGGTCGTGGCGACGGCACGATCGACCAGCAGCGTTTCCGCCGCCCCGCAGACGCCGGTGCGCCGCATCTTCGAATTGACGACGAGGGTCCGCGCCATGTCGAGATCGGCCGAACGGTCGACATAGATATGGCAGAGGCCCTCCAGGTGGGCGAAGACCGGCACGCGCGCCTCGCTCTGGACCCGGGCGACGAGGCTCTTTCCGCCGCGCGGCACGATCACGTCGATCGACCCGTCGAGACCGGAGAGCATGGCGCCGACGGCGGCGCGATCGGCGACCGGCACCATCTGGATGGCATGTTCCGGAAGCCCTGCTTCCTTCAGGCCCCGCACCAGGCAGGCATGGATGGCCTGCGAGGAATTCAGGCTGTCCGACCCGCCCCGCAGGATCACCGCATTGCCGGCCTTCAGGCACAGCGCGCCGGCATCCGCCGTCACGTTGGGGCGACTCTCGTAGATCACGCCGATCACGCCGAGCGGCGTGCGCACGCGTTCGATATGCAGCCCGTTCGGCCTGTCCCATTCCGCGATCACGTCGCCGACCGGATCCTTGAATGCGGCAATGGCGCGGATGCCGGCGGCGATGGCCTCGACACGTTCCGGGGTCAGCGTCAGCCGGTCGAGGAACGAGGCCGCGACGCCGCTTTCGCGCGCATGGGCGAGATCGATCGCATTGGCGGCGAGGACCGCGTCGCGATCGGCCAGGATCGCCGTCGCCATGGCCTCGAGCGCCCGGTTCTTCACTTCCGTCGTCGCCATTGCCAGCGGCCGGGCCGCGGCACGGGCATTGCGGCCGATGGCGGCCATCAGGGCTGCGACGTCGTGTCTGTTCTCTGCCTGGTCAAGCATGGGCCGCATCCCTTTCCTGCGCCACTCCACCCTCGCTCCGCGCGCTGCCGGTCATCACCAAATCGTCGCGATGCACCATCGCCGCGCGCCCCGCATGGCCGAGGATGCCGGCGATCTCGGCCGACTTCTTGCCGGCGATCTGTCGTGCCTCGTCGGCATCGTAGCCGGCGAGCCCCCGGGCGATCTCACGACCACCGGATCCGGCGATGGCGATCGTGTCGCCGCGGGCGAACGTCCCCACGACCGTCCGCACGCCTGCCGGCAGCAGGCTCTTGCCCGACCGCAGCGCCCGCTCCGCGCCCTCGTCGATCACCAGCGTTCCGGCGGGCTGCAACTGGCCGGCGATCCAGGTCTTGCGCGCCGTCACCGGCGATCCTGCAGGCGCGAACCAGGACGAGCGCACACCTTCCTCGATCGCCCGCAGCGGATGGTCGCTCTTGCCGGAGGCGATGATCATGGCGCAGCCGGCCGCCGTCGCGATCTTGCCGGCATCGATCTTGGTGCGCATGCCGCCGCGCGACAGCTCCGAGGCCGCCCCGCCCGCCATCGCCTCGATTTCCGGCGTGATCTCGGCGATCGTGTCGAGGAACTGCGCGCCCGGATCGAGATGCGGCGGCGCCGTGTAAAGCCCGTCGATGTCGGACAGCAGCACCAGCAGGTCGGCGCCGGCCATGGTGGCGACGCGGGCGGCCAGCCGGTCGTTGTCGCCATAGCGGATCTCGCTCGTCGCGACCGTGTCGTTCTCGTTGATGATCGGGACGGAGCGGAGCTTGAGGAGCTGGTTGAGCGTCGCACGCGCATTGAGATAGCGCCGGCGTTCCTCGGTATCGCCAAGCGTGAGCAGGATCTGCCCGGCGACGAGGCCCTCGGTGGAAAGGCTCTCCGACCAGGCCCGCGCCAGCGCGATCTGGCCGACGGCGGCGGCCGCCTGGCTTTCCTCCAGCTTCAGCGCCCCCTTGGGCAGGTTCAGGACAGTGCGGCCGAGCGCTATCGCCCCGGAGGAGACGACGAGCACCTCGGTGCCGCCGGCCCGAAGCCCGGCAATGTCGGCGCAGACGGCGTCGAGCCAGGCCTTCTTCAATCCGCTGCCGCGATCGACCAGCAAGGCGGACCCAATCTTGATGACGATGCGCCTGTGGCTCGACAGCGCCTTGCGGATTGCGGCCATGCTATGCCTCGTCCTGCTCTTCCGTGCCAAAGCGCACGATCTCGTCGCGCAGGGCGCGCAGCGCCGCCAGCATCCCGACATTGGTGACGGCGGAGAGCAGCAGCGGCTTCTGGCCGCACGCCTTTTCCAGCTCCTTCGCCTTCTTCTTCAGGTCGGCCTCGTCGAGCACGTCGATCTGTGACAGCGCGACGATCTCCGGCTTGTCCGTCAGCCCGCCGCCATAGGCTTCCAGCTCGTGCTTGACCACCTTATAGGCCTTGCCGACCTTCTCCTCCTGCGCCGAGACGAGATGGAGCAGCACGCGGGTTCGCTCGACGTGACCGAGGAAGCGGTCGCCGATGCCGGTGCCCTCATGCGCACCCTCGATCAGGCCCGGAATGTCGGCCAGGATGAATTCGCGCCCGTCCACCGTCGCCACGCCGAGGTTCGGGTGTAGCGTCGTGAACGGATAGTTGGCGATCTTCGGACGCGCCCGAGTGCAGGCGGCGAGGAAGGTGGACTTGCCGGCATTGGGCAGGCCGACGAGCCCGGCATCGGCGATCAGCTTCAGCCGCAGCCAGATCGTCTTCTCCTCGCCCTCGAGGCCCGGATTGGCCCAGTTCGGCGCCTGGTTGGTGGAGGACTTGAAATGCGCGTTGCCGAAGCCGCCATTGCCGCCGGCGGCAAGCCGGAAGCGCTGCCCCTCCTTCGTGATGTCGACGATCAGGGTCTCGTTGTCTTCTTCGAACACCTGCGTGCCGACCGGCACCTTCATCGTCACCGAGGCGCCGCCGGCGCCGGTGCGGTTGCGGCCCATGCCGTGCTGGCCGGTGGCGCCCTTGAAATGCTGCTGGTAACGGAAGTCGATCAGCGTATTGAGCCCGTTGACCGCCTCGACCCAGACGTCGCCGCCACGCCCGCCGTCGCCGCCGTCCGGCCCGCCGAACTCGATGAATTTTTCACGACGGAACGAGACAGCCCCTGCACCGCCGTCACCGGACCGGATATAGACTTTCGCCTGATCGAGAAACTTCATGGGTTCGCCGTTCTTTTTTCCCGGCCCGATGGCCGTTTCGCCGCATTCGATATAGCCCGTTCCCGCAGAGGTCAAAGACTATCGTGAAATTCGCAAGCTACAACATCCAGTACGGCATCGGCCTCGACGGCCGGCTCGACCTTCGCCGCATCGCCGGCGAAATCGAAAGTGCCGACGTCATCGCCCTGCAGGAAGTCACCCGCGGCTTCCACCGCAACGGCCACATCGACATGGTGGCCGAATTGCAGGCGCTGCTGCCGGGTCACTTCTCCGCCTACTGGCCCGCCTGCGACATCGATGCCGGCTCGACCGTCGAGGACGGCCGGGCCGTCAGCCGCCGCTTCCAGTTCGGCAACATGGTCCTCTCCCGCCATCCGATCCTCGCAACCCGCCTCGTTTCCCTGCCGCGCACCCGCACGCTCGACAAGCTCAATCTCCAGCGCGGCGCGACCGAGGCCGTGATCGACACGCCCGGCGGCGCGCTGCGCGTCTATTCCGTCCACCTCGACCACGTCTACCGCGGCGAGAGGATCGAACAGATCCGCCACCTGAAGGAGCGCGCCCAGGCCTATGCGCTCGAGGGTGGCGCCATCTCCGGGGCCGGGGAGTTTGGCCTGCCGCAGCCGCCCTTTCCCGACGACTACGTGTTCATGGGCGATTTCAACATGGTGCCGGAATCGCCGGAATACTGCGCCATGGTCGGAGAGGCCGACGGCTTCTACGGCCGCCAGATCCGCGCCACCCATCCCGTAGACGTGCTTGCCGGCCTCGGCAGGCAGACCACCGGGAGCCATAGCTGGATCGACCCGGAGGACCACGACCACCGGATGCTCCTCGACTACTGCTTCGTCAGCCACGGGCTTGTCGGGCGCCTGAAGGACGCCTGGATCGACGAGACCGCGACCGGCTCCGACCATCTCCCGGTCTGGTTCGAGCTCCTGTAGGCTCCGACGCCGCCCAGTCGCAAGGCCCGGGCTGATTTGCCCGGGCCATTCTTTCAGCGCAGAACGGCGGCCGGCCGGAAATCGCCCGGCGAAAGCCGCGTCTCGACATGCGCCACCATGGCGCCGCGGGCCACCGAATAGACCTCGCCGAGCCCGGTGATGCGAAAGCCGACCCTGTCCTGGACCCGGAGCGAGGCCGGATTGTCGGCGAAGACTCCGGAGTGCAGTTCGACGCCCGGCATCCGCATCAGGAAGCGGGCGACGGCGCCGTGCACCGCCTCGCTCATGTAGCCGCGGCCCCAGTAGAACCGGTTGAGCCAGTAGCCGAGGTGCCAGCCGCCGGCGCGCTGCTCGAAGCCGACCGTCCCGAGATGGACGTCGTCGCCCGTGGTGATCGCCAGCGCCCAGCCGGGCAGGAGACCGCTCGTGACGCCTGACAGCCACTCTTCGGCGTCCTGCCGGTCGTAGGGTGCCGGCACCCGGGCCAGCATCCGCGCGACGCGGAAATCGCCGAGCGAGACCGAGATCGCTTCCGCATCCGACAGCCGGTGCGGCCGCAGCACCAGCCGCCCGGTCGGAATGACCGGGCAGGGGCCGGGGTCGGCCAGGGCAGGGACGTCCCGTTCCAGACGAAGCGCGCTCATCCGAGGTTCCCCCAGCTCTTCAGGGAAACCCAGGTCCTGCGGTCGAGCCGGAACCATTCGACCGGGACCATGCCCCCGACAGCCAGGCTCTGGATCATGCCGGTCGCCTGGAACTGGAAGCCGCACTTCTGGATGACCCGCCGCGAGGCAATGTTCATGACCCGGCAGCGCGCGTCGATCTGCTCGACGTCGCGGGTGCGGAAGACCATGTCCGTCAGGCTCTGGGCGGCCTCGGTGGCATAGCCCTGGTTCCAGTACGGCTCGCCCAGCCAGTAGCCGAGCTCGACCGTCCGGCCATCCTCGTGCGGTTCGATCCCGCAGCAGCCGAGGAATGCGCCCGTGTCTGCCCTGGTAATCGCATAGACGCACTTGCCAATCGCGCCGGCTTTCGTGCGTCGCACGAAGTCGGCGGCGTCCGCGATCGTGTAGGGATGCGGCATGCGGGCGACCATCGTTGCGATGTTGGCGTTGTTGGCGAGATGGGCAAGGGCGTCGATGTCGTCTTCATGCGGGGCTCTGAGAACGAGCCGCTGCGACAGTAAGATTGGACAATCGGTCCTCGACCGTTCCGGCCTTGGCCGCTCTTCGGGAGACCTTGATTGGTCTTCCCGCAACATTTCGCTGAACATGTTCGATCCTCCAGATGAACAAAGGGGAGATGGATTGCCCCATCTCCCCTTTTGTTTCTGCAGGCTCGGTACCTGTAGCATCAGCCGGGTCGATGAGACGCCGGCTGTTTTAGAGCGCTACCGGCTTATTCCGCTGCTTCGGCTTTCGGCATTACGGACACGTACACGCGGCCATTGGCCTTCGTACGGAAATCCACGTTGCCCGCCGTAAGTGCAAAAATCGTGTGGTCCTTGCCGAGGCCGACATTGGCGCCCGGATGCCACTTCGTACCGCGCTGACGCACGATGATGTTGCCTGCGATGACGTTCTCGCCGCCGAATTTCTTCACGCCGAGGCGCTTGGACTCCGAATCGCGACCGTTACGCGAGGAACCGCCAGCTTTTTTGTGTGCCATGGGAGTTCTCCTTTACCTTGTCCTGATCTCAGTTCGCTGCTGCTTCGGCGGGGGCTTCGGTCTTCTTGGAAGACTTCTTGGCCTTGCCGCCGGCTGCCGCGATGTCGACGATCCGGACGGTCGTCTGGTGCTGGCGATGGCCGCGCGAACGCTTGGAGTTCTGGCGGCGACGCTTCTTGAAGGCGATGACCTTCTTGGCGCGGCCCTGCTCGACGACTTCGGCGGTCACGACCGCGCCTTCGACGAAGGGAGCACCGATCGTTGCGTCAGCGCCTTCGCCGACCATCAGCACTTCGGTGAATTCGATCTTGTCGCCAGCGACAGCGACGAGTTTTTCAACCGTCACGACGTCGTTGGCTGCCACGCGGTACTGCTTACCGCCGGTCTTGATGACTGCGAACATTTCTTGTCCTTTCATGTTCGGTTCCGGCTCTTCGCCCAAAAAGGCGAGGCCGTCTTTTTGTCAGTCGGTATGACGGGCGCTGGCGCCCGCCGGTGAAACGGCCCCGCATCACCGGCCACAAGGGACATCGATGCAGACCGGAAGTTGCGGGCGGACTTTGGTCCTTTGCCACGCACGTGGGGCAATAGGCGAGCATCCTGGAACTGTCAAGGCCGTTTTCGCCCGGCCCCGGCAATTAGTTGGCCCCGGCGCGACCATGCCCCTTGCAAGGCTGCAAATCTGCCGCTATGTACCCGACCGCGCCTGAGGGCGCCGACCGTATGCGGAGAGGTGGCAGAGCGGTTGAATGCACCGCACTCGAAATGCGGCATAGGGGCAACTCTATCGGGGGTTCGAATCCCCCCCTCTCCGCCAAAAACTCCTTACAGATCAATAGATTGCAACGTGACGGCTACACAGCGTGCGGCAGACCTCTTAGCGGCTCGCCGCTGCACATATTCCTTCCGCCACACCTCCGGCACTGACCGGCTCGGCCCTACAGTCAGCAATGGTCCATTAACCCATTGTGTTCAGTCTGCGTGCCTGTGCCTGCATTGCGGATGATCCGCCGATTTTCATTTTACTTTCATTGTCTTGTCTTTCCTCACTGAGTGATGGAACGGAATCGACCGGATCTCGGACCTCATGGACACGCAGAACATCATTTTCTATCTACCCTCGGCGATCTTCGTGATCCTTGCGTTCTTCTTTCTGCTCCTTTGGCGGCTCGGACTTTCCTCTTCCTGGCAATGGGCTGCGGGATTCGCGCAGACCGCATGCGGCTTTGCACTCTCGTCATTCCCGGTTGAACCAACTTTCGACCAGTTCGTCTCCGGCGTCTTCTATACTGGCGCGGCCTATTGTTACGGGAGCGCGATTCTCATCCATTTCGGGGAGGACAAGTGGCGGGCGGTGCGGCGACCCGTGGCCATCGGCTTCATGGTGCCGCACACCTATCTGGTCCTTGTCGAACCAAGTCTTCGACTGGACCTGTTTCTGATCGAGATGGTGTTTGCCTTTCTCCTGGGCTTTGCCGTGTGGAAGTGTGCGCCGAAAGCCAAGCCTGCGGCCGATCTGGCGCTCGTTGCCGCCGGTGCGCTTGTCGTCATGGACTGTCTGATCCGGGGGATCGTGTTCACATTCGTCTTCAGGACCAGCGAAGCGATGTCCGACTTCCTGCACTCGGCCTACAACATGTCGGTGCATGTCACGACCATTACGGTGTGTCTGCTTTTCCCTTTGGGCGCAATTGCGGCGATGACTGCCGCTGCGATTGACCGGCATAGGCATTCGGCTGGACGTGATCCATTGACCGGGCTTCTAAACCGCCGCGGTTTCAACGCGGCCGTCGAGGGCGCGGGCGACGCCGACGGCCTGAGTGGTGCTGTCGTTCTCTGCGACATCGATCATTTCAAACAGATCAACGATACCTTCGGTCACGCCGCGGGCGACCGTGTGATCATCGAAGTGACCCACCGGCTCTCGCAGTTGCAGGACGACCGCATGCATATCGCCCGGTTTGGCGGAGAAGAATTCGTTATTTTCATCGATAGCGCGCGCGAAGACGACGCCGCTCACTGGGCAGAACGCGCCAGGCATCATCTGGCGACGTCCGACTGGTCCGCAGCGGGTATTGCCAGCCAGGTCACGGCAAGTTTCGGCGTGGCCGAAATAGGGCGGTCCCTGATTGACCCCGCCATCGAGCGCGCCGATCGCGCCCTCTACCTCGCCAAGGTAACCGGTCGCAATCGCGTTGCATCAGCTTCATCCCTGCGCAGTGACCGGCACGACTTTGTCGCGACAATGGGCGACATTGCGGCCCGCAGCATGATCGCTCCGGGATAGTCCTTGGCTCCCCTCCCCGGGGCCTCCTACGCGTGATCGACAACATCGGCACCCTACGAGACCCCGGCGTGACGGCGATGGTGCCTTCGGCCTCACGGAGCATGGCCGGGTGACTTTTGCAGGTCAAACCGGCATATTCTGGCCAGCGGGCGGACGAGCCGGGTTTCTGGCTTTGAAGGGAGGCAGCGATGCCCAAAGCGGAACAGTACGATGCCGTTGTCATCGGCAGTGGCGAGGGCGGCAAATACCTCGCATGGAATCTTGCTCAGGCCGGGCAGAAAACCGCCGTAATTGAACGCCGATGGATCGGCGGCTCCTGTCCGAACATCAATTGTCTTCCCAGCAAGAACGAAATCTGGAGCGCCGGTGTTGCGAGGATCGTCGCCCGCGCCGGAGAGTTCGGCGTGAATGTCGGCGATGTATCGGTCGACATGAAGCGGGTTCTTCAGCGCAAGCGCGACATGGTCGACAGCCTCGTCGCCTTTCACCTCGATCGGTTCCAGGCCACCGGCGCGGAGCTCATCATGGGGACCGCTCGCATCGTCGCGCCGCTGACGGTCGAGGTGTCGCTGAACGACGGCGGGACGCGCCGGCTGGTCACCGAGAAGCTCTTTCTCAACCTGGGCACGCAGGCAAGCGTGCCTTCGGTCCCGGGCCTCGCCGAGGCCCGGCCGCTGACCCATATCGAGGCGCTCGAACTTGATCGGGTCCCCGGCCATCTCATCGTTCTCGGCGGCGGGTATGTCGGTCTCGAGCTCGCCCAGGCCTACAGGCGTTTCGGAAGCCGGGTCACCGTCCTGGACCGTGGGCCGCGCTTGGCCCGGCGCGAAGACCCAGACGTCGCCGCGGAAGTCCAACGCATTCTGGAGCGTGAAGGCATCGAGATGCTGCTGTCTGCCGAGGTCGTACGGGTGGAAGGGACGTCCGGCGATCATCTGCGGGCGCTGGTGCGCACGCCCGATGGAGAGAGGACGCTCGAGGGGACCGATATCCTGGTCGCGACCGGCCGCACACCGAACACCGACGGGATCGGCCTCGAACATGCCGGCATCGCACTGACCGATCGCGGCTACATCCGTGTCAATGACCGGTTGGAGACGACGGCTCCGAACACCTGGGCGATTGGCGAATGCGCGGGAACGCCGCAGTTCACCCATGCCTCGCTCGACGACTTTCGCGTGATCCGCGACAATCTCAAGGGCGGCAATCGATCGACCACGGGACGGCTGATGCCCTATTGCATGTTCATCGACCCGCCGCTCGCGCGGGTCGGGATGAACGAGGAAATGGCGCGGGCCGACGGCGTGCCGGCGCGTGTGGCGAAACTTCCCATGACGGCGGTCTTGCGGACGCGGACGACATCGGACACGACCGGTTTCATGAAAGCGCTTGTCGATGCCGACGACCGAATCCTCGGCTTCACGATGATAGGATCGGAGGCGGGCGAGGTCATGGCCGTCGTGCAGACGGCCATGGTTGCGGGCCTTCCCTACACCGCGCTGCGAGACGCCATTCTCGCCCATCCGACCATGGCGGAGGGACTGAACGCGTTGTTTGGCAATGTTCCGGTGAAGAGCGACGCGTTGAATCCGCGCGGAAACTGATTGCATTTTGCCGTCAGATGCGCCGTGCCGTCTCTTGTTCACCTCCCCAACGGTTCGTCATCGGCGTCACGGCATCGCTCGCCTTCGTGCAACCGGGAACGACCGACGCGTTGAGTGGCTCGTTCTGGCCGTGGTCCGATCCCCAGGCCAGGGTCGGTCGTCAACGGGCTTCGACACTTACAATAGAGTGGGCATAGCCTTTAGCAGCGCTGTATTTATTTTGTCGACAACAAGTGTTCTCAATGGTATTTCTCTCCTTGGCTTGGGGATATGCAGCACGCCACACATGGCTGGCCATCCTCGGATAGAAACTGGAGATCGACATGAAGGCCAAGATTTTTTCCGGCGTCATTCCCGCCCTGATGACGCCCTGCAAGGACGACCGCACGCCGGACTTCGACCAGTTGGTCCGCAAGGGCAAGGAACTGATCGAAAAGGGCATGTCGGCCGTCGTCTATTGCGGCTCGATGGGTGACTGGCCGCTTCTGACGGACGCGCAGCGCATGGAGGGCGTCGAGCGCCTCGTGAAGGCCGGCATTCCGGTCATCGTCGGCACCGGCGCCGTCAACACCGCGTCGGCCGTAGCGCATGCCGCGCACGCGCAGAAGGTCGGCGCGCAGGGCCTCATGGTCATCCCGCGCGTCCTGTCACGCGGCTCCGTCGTTGCCGCCCAGAAGAACCACTTCAAGGCGATCCTCTCGGCGGCCCCGGACCTGCCGGCCGTCATCTACAATAGCCCCTACTACGGCTTTGCCACCCGTGCCGACCTGTTCTTCGCCCTGCGCGAAGACCACAATAACCTCGTTGGCTTCAAGGAATTCGGCGGCGCCGCCGACATGCGCTATGCGGCCGAAAACATCACCAGCCGCGACGATGACGTCTCGCTGATGATCGGCGTCGATACCTGCGTCTTCACCGGCTTCGTCGATTGCGGCGCCGTCGGTGCCATCACCGGCATCGGCTGCGTTTTGCCGAGGGAAGTCATCCACATGTGCAACCTTGCCCAGGCGGCCGCCAAGGGCGACCCGGACGCCCGCCAGCGCGCGCTGGAACTGGAATCGGCGCTCGCCGTCCTGTCCTCCTTCGACGAGGGCCCGGATCTGGTTCTCTACTTCAAGCACATGATGGTGCTGAAGGGCGACAGGGAATACACCCTGCATTTCAACGAGACCGACGTGCTCTCCGACAGTCAGCGCGGCTACGTCGAGGCTCAACTCAAGCTGTTCGACACCTGGTATGCCGAGTGGAGCAAGCTTCCGGGCGCGGTACAGAAGTACAAGGCATAAACTCGATACCCGAACGAAAGGCCCTCCGAGCGGAGGGCCTTTTGACGTCAACTGTCCGATGGCGCATCCAGCGTGACAGACGGGCACAGGCTCCTGCGCGGTCAGGCGACCGCGTCCAGGCCCAGCTCCCCCAGACGGTCGAGATGTTCGATTTCGGCCGCCGTCAGCGTGATGCCGTCTGTGAGGGACTTTTCGCGGGCCGCGTAGCGGCGCTGCGAGGGCAAGCGCGCGCCGCTGCCGAGGATGGCGTCGAACAGCACTTCGGCACGGGCGAAGGGATCGCCGGGGCGACCCGCCGCAAAAGCCCGTGGGGACATCGCGACGATGAGTTCGCCGTGGGAGGGCGAGAGCGCTGTCGATCCCAAGTAGTCGAGCACTTCCGGGCTCGTCAGGTCGCCGATCATGATGCCGGCCAGAAGTTCGATCATCGTGCCGATTGCCGCACCCTTGTGGCCGCCGAACGGCAGCATGGCACCGGCAAGCGCCGCTTCCGGATCGGTCGTCGGGTTGCCGTCTGCATCGATCGCCCAGCCGTCCGGGAGCTGCTTTCCCGACCGGCGGTGGAGTTCGATTTCGCCACGCGCGGCGACCGAGGTCGCGAAGTCGAAGACATAGGGCAGGGCATTTGCGCGCGGCCAGCCGAAGGCGAAAGGATTGGTGCCGAGAAGCGGCTTGCTGCCACCGGTGGGGGCAACCGTCGCATAGCTCGGGCACATGACGAGACCGGCAAGCCCGGCGCCGGTGACGCCCTCGACTTCCGGCCACAGGGCGGAGAAGTGCGTGCAATCGTTGATGACAAGGGCGGCGATGCCGAGTTTGTGGGCCCGTTCGGCGAGCGCAGGCAGGCCGAGTTCAAAGGCAGCGTTTGCAAAGCCGCCATCGGCATTGACCTTGACGATCGCGGAGCCCTCGTTGAGATCCAGAACGGGAACGGCATCCGGTTTCACCTTGCCGGCCTTGATCGTGCGCAAGACGCCTTCAAGCCGGTAGATGCCGTGAGATTTGCAGCCATCGCGTTCGCCGGCAACGATCACCCTGGCGACCGCTTCCGTCTGGACCGTGCTCATCCCCGCTTTGGAAAGTACGGCCATCACGCGGCCGCTCAGGTCGCTTTGGCTCAGATTGACATCATCCATCGGCGCATTCCTTATTTTCAGACGCGACCATCGAATGGCGCATCCGCTCTAGAAAATATTATAGGTATACAATACGTCGACAAAAGGGAATGTGCACATCCTCCCTGCAGATGTTTGCTGCCCTGAGCATGCCATACGGCGATGCGGGCCGGGCGCCCTATCTGGCACCCGGCCGCATCGGTTGTTCTCGGTTGTTCATGGACTGTGCGCTGCGTGTGCGACGCACCCATGCCCGTTCATTTGCGGTCAGAGGTTGCGAACCACTGCTCGAAGGTGATCCGGCCGAGACGTGGGTTGTTGTCGGACACAAGGGAGCCTTCCTGCAGCCGGCTACCGAAATAGAGGGCATCCGGATCTGCCGTGACCTTGCGATCATCGCCCACCGCCTTCAGGTAACGGGCAACGAGTTCGTTCATCCGGATGCGCTCGGGCCCGGAAATCTCCACGACGCCATTGATCGGTTCGGCCGTCGCGATGGCGGCCATGTTGTCGGCCACGTCGTCCGAGGCGATGGGCTGCACATAGGCCGAGGACAGACGCACGGTGTCGCCGATCGTGCCGGACTGCGCGATGCCGCCGACGAACTCCATGAACTGCGTCGAATGGACGATCGTATAGGGAATGCCGGCTTCCCGGATGATCCGTTCCTGGGCGACCTTGGCTCGCATGTAGCCGCTGTCAGGCAGGCGATCGACGCCGATGATGGAGAGAGCGACGTGATGCTTGATGCCGGCAGTTTTTTCGGCGGCCATCAGATTGCGGCCCGATGTCTCGAAGAATTCGAGAACGGCCTTGTCTTCGAAGGACGGCGAGTTTGCGAGGTCGATGACCACGGAGGCGCCCGCGAGCGCTCCGGCGATACCCTCGCCGGTGATCGTGTTGACGCCGGTGTTCGGAGCGGCGGCAACGACCTCATGACCTTGCTTGCGCAGACGGGCGGCCGTCTTTGAACCGATCAGGCCGGTTCCACCAATGATGACGATTTTCATGAACCTCTCCATTCACGGCTGCACGCACGGTGCGCCGCGTTGTCTCGTCGTTTCGCGGATCGTGACGATGCTTCGGTCCAGGGACTGCCTCGAAGGCAGGCGCCCTGTTCCGACCTGACCGGACGGCCGGTCAGTAGTCCCAGAAGACCGGCACCCATCGGAAGGCATTGCCGTCGATCGCCACGCGGCCGACGGACGGGAACGGCAGATGAGTGGCCACCAGTTGCTCGCCGGTCGCCGCCAGTTCCGTCAGAAGACGGACCCGGACACGGGCCGCTTCCTCGGGGTCGTGTTCGAAACCGTTGTGCCAGTCCGGATGGTCGAAACCGACCGCGAACACGGCGTCGCCGGCAAACGTCAGCCGGTCGCCGCCGGAGGCCACACGGACCACGCTATGGCCGGGAGTATGACCGCCGGTCCGGTGGACGACGACGCCCGGGGCGACCTCGTAGGTCTCGTCGAACAGACACAACTGGCTGCGGTACGCATTCACAAACCGCTTGGCGGTCGCCCGAAGCGCGTCGGGGAAACCTTGCGGCATGTCGACATGGGTGAAGTCAGGCGTTTCCCAGAACGTGACCTCGGCAGCGGCCACATGGATGCGCAGGTCAGGGCGCAGCCTGTCCTTCACCCCGTCGACCAGGAGTCCGCCGATATGATCCATGTGCATGTGGGTGAGGATCACGTCGGTGACAGACGCGAGATCGATACCGGCCGCCTCCAGCCGCCGGACCAACTGCCCGGCCCGCGGCAAATTGAGGTTCGGGTCCAGACCCAGTCCGGCGTCGACGAGTATGGTTTGATCGCCACTGCGAACCACCACCACGTTCAGCGACCAGTCGAAAGCATCCTGCGGCAGGAACATGTCTTTCAGCCAGGTGGCCCTGTCCGTCGCGTCGGCATTGGGTCCCAACATTCTCGTCGGGAGCGGCAGCACGCCGTCGCTGATCACCATTACGTCGATTTCGCCGATCCGCACTGCGTAGCGCGAGGGAACCAGGTCCTCGGGGGTCGGCCTGCCGGGGGAGGGGATGTCTTGCAGGTTCATGTCGGTCTCCTGTTTCGAATGATATCTTTCCGCGTCTTCCCGTGCGAAGCGTGTCCCTGACGGCCCGATGCCGGCGGTGACGGACGATCCTCCTGACGTGGTCGACGCTCATCGCCTCCCGATCATGCACGGGATGGATGCGGCAGCGTCATTGCCCGGACGTCTCCTGCCGTCACTGACAAGGTCGAGGCGTTCCCATACCGAAGAACAGGATCGGCTCTGCTGCGGTCGGCGGCCTCATGGATTTCCATAGAATGCGAATGGGGGCCGGTTGCGCTATCTTCTGGTGATTCCTCGAGTGCGGCTCGAAACGTCGGCGGCCCGGTACTTTTGGATTTTTGGGAGAAGGCAATGACGAATGCGCCCATCCTGTCGGAACCTGTTGGCGCCGAGGCTGCGGCCAGGCTGGTCGAGCGCGTGGTCGGCAACGGGTGGGCGACCGATCCTGCCGGAAACTTCATCTATGTGACGCCTGCAATCCTGTCGGCCCTCGGCCTCACGCTGTACGAGCTCAATTCCGTTCCCGAACAAGGCCATTTCGGCTGGCGAAGCGTCATCCACCCGGCCGACTATGACGATATCGCCTCCATATGGCGCCGCTGCCTGCAGACAGGCGAGCACTACGATGTCGAGCACCGGATGCTGCGCGCGAGTGGCGCCTTCGGCTGGAGCCGCAGCTCGGGTCAGCCGCTCCGCGACGCCGATGGCCGGATCACCGGATGGTACGGTACGGTGATCGACGCCGATGTGCAGTCTGTCCTCCTGAACCGGCTGCCCGCCGTCGCCGATCCCGACAGGGAGAAGGCGGCCCTCGATGCACCGCGCCCGCTCGGTCTCATTCATCCGGATGATCGGACCGCGGCCGCCCATGCCGCGGCACGGGCCTTCTGGACGGGCGTCCCGCAGGTGATCCGGCACAGGCAGCGCCAGCCTGATGGTGACTATCGCTGGATCGAGACGCGCTCGGAGCCGGGTTATAGCGTGAGCGTCGACATCGATGACCTGGTCACGGACAAGGACCCGCCGGCGGCGGCGCGCCTGCCGGTCGCCGGGACGTCCGAGGCGATCGGCGCGGCAAGGGTGGTCGAGAGCATATTCGGCAATGGCTGGGCGTTTGATGCCGAAGGGAGGTGGATCTACCTGCATCCGTTTGCGCAGAATTCGCTCGGCGTCACACTGGAATACCTGAATGCCGCGCTGGACGAGGGCCACACCGCCTGGAAGCGACTGCTCCATCCCGACGACTACGACCGGATCGCCGCGACATGGCATCACTGCCTTGCGACTGGCGACCATTTCAACGTCGAGTTCCGCTTCAGGCGTGCGAGTGGCGCCTATGTCTGGGCGCGCACCGCGGCACGACCGGCCCGCGACGGCCAGGGGCATATTGTCGGATGGTTCGGCATCGCGCTGGACATCGACGTCTACAAGAAGACCGTGGCGGCGCTGCGCGATCGCGAGCGGGCGTTCTCGCAGCTTGTCGACATGGTGCCCAGCCATCTGTGGCAACTGACGCCGGATGGTGAGCCGGTGTTCTTCAACCGGCGCATGGTCGACTTCCTCGGCATGGACGCAGCCGACATGGTCCAACCCGGGAAGAGCGGCCTGGCAACGATGATCGAAACATCCGTCCATCCCGAAGATGCCGCCCCCTTCGGCGACGCGCTCCGCCACTGCTTTCGCACCGGCGAGCGTTTCTCCATGCGATACCGTTTGCGGCGCTCCGACGGCGTCTATCGCTGGATGTCGAGCGGCGCCGAGCCGTTGCTGGATGCGGACGGGCGCGTCCTTCAGTGGTACGGCCTTTGTCACGACATCGACGACCAGGTGAAGGCGGAGGAGGCGTTGCGCAGTCGGGAACTGGAACTGCAACAGCTCATCGACACGGTGCCGGTGCAGATCTGGTGCGTCACGCCCGACGGCGACCCTGCCTACATCAACAAGACCATGGTCGACTATACTGGAATGGCCCTCGATGACTTCGATGCCGAGGGCGGATTGCCGAGCGCCATCCAGACCATCGTCCACCCCGACGACAGGGATTCCCTGCACAGCGCACTCGGCCATTCGTTCACCACGGGTGAGCCGTTCGATCTGAAGTTCCGCAATCGTCGTTCGGACGGGGCCTATCGGTGGACGGAGGGGCGCGCGGAGCCGCTTCGTGACGAGACCGGCCGCATCATCCGATGGTACGGGGCCAATGTCGACATACAGGATTCCATCGACACCCAGGAAGCGCTGCGGACCAGCAAGCGGCAACTCGAGCAGATGATCGACGCCGTGCCCGTCAACATCCTGAGCTTCGATCCTTCCGGCAAGATCACCTACACGAGCAGGCGTTACCTGGAGAGCGTCGGTTCGCCGCTGGCGCATGTCGAGGACTTCGATGCGCTGGCCCTGGATCTGGCTCATCCGGACGACTTTCCGACGATGCACCGAAGGGCATCGGAGGGCTTTGCGACCGGCCAGCCGTTCGTGAACCGGTTTCGCCGGCGCGACAGACAAGGCGCCTATCGCTGGATAGAGGCGCGTGCGCAGCCCTTGCGCGACGAGAATGGCACGATCGTGCAATGGTATATCGCCTCGATCGACCTGGAAGACGAGATGCGTGCGCAACAGGCGCTGCGCGACCGGGAACGCAGGCTCCGGCAGCTCGTGGAAACGCTGCCAGCCATGATCGACTGCGCGGCGCCGGACGGCGAGCCCGTCTATCGCAGCCGGCAACTGCGAGAATTCCTGGGCTACGACCTCGAAGTCCTCGACGGGACCGGGAAATCGCGCCTCGGCGGCACGCTCGACGCCGGCGTTCATCCGGACGATCTGGACGCCGTCAAGCAGTCGTACGCGCATTCCCTGTCGACCGGCGAGCCCTATGCACGCAGGCACCGCTTGCGCCGCTTCGACGGTGAATACCGTTGGGTCGAAACGCGCGCGGCGCCGATGCGCAACGGCGAAGGCACCATCGTCCAGTGGAACGTCATCTGCCTCGACATCGATGGCGAGGTTCGCGCGCGGGAGGCGTTGCGCCTCGCCCAGGACAGGCTTTCGCGTGCAAGCCAGGCGGCAAGCCTCGCGGAACTCTCGGCGTCCATCGCGCATGAGGTGAACCAGCCACTGGCCGCGATCGTCGCCAACTCATACGCATGCCATCGCTGGCTGTCGGCCGAACCTCCGAATCTCGAGCGGGCCAAGATTACCGCCGAGCGCATCATCCGTGACGCCAATGCGGCAGCGGATGTGGTCAGCCGCATCCGCGCGCTGTTCAGGCAGTCGGCCGGGTCGAGAAGCACTGCGGCGATCGGCAATGTGATTGCCGAGGCCCGCGATCTCATGGCCGAGGAGGCGATGAGGCGCCGTGTCCGGATCGAATTCGAGGCGCAGGCCGGTCTCCCGATGCTGGCGCTCGATCGTACCCAGATCCAGCAGGTGCTCGTCAACCTCATACGGAATGGGATGGAAGCCATGGAAGGCGTCGCCGCGGAGAGGGTTCTCGGGCTGTATGCTGGCCGGGCGGACGAGGGAATCCGGATCGAGGTCAGCGACCGAGGCCCCGGTCTGGACGACCCGGACAAGGTTTTCGAGCCGTTCTTCACCACCAAGCAGGAAGGCATGGGCATGGGTCTGGCGATCTGCCGGTCGATCATCGAGTCGCATGGCGGCCGGCTATGGGCGGAGAAGAACGAGCCGCAGGGCGCCAGGTTCATCTTTGTCCTCCCGGTCGATACGAAGGCGCATCATGATGAAGAATGATCGTGTCGTCTTCATCGTCGACGACGACGAACGCATCCGTGAGGCGCTCGCCGAACTGCTGGAATCGCACGGGATGCGCTCCGTCGCATTCGGATCGGCCGGCGACTATGTCGAGGCGGACAAGCCGGATCTCCTGGCATGCCTCATCCTCGACGTGGAATTGCCGGACATAAATGGTCTCGAATTCCAGAGGCAGATCGCAGAGGGAGAGCATCCGCCGATTGTCTTCATCACCGGGCATGGCGACGTCCCGTCCTCGGTACGCGCCATCAAGGACGGGGCCGTAGACTTCCTGACCAAGCCGTTCAGCGACGCCGACCTCATGACGGCAGTCCAGACCGCACTCGATCAGGACAGGCAGGACAGGTCGACGCGTGCCGAACTCGGAGCGCTGAGGCGCCGTTATCTCGATCTGACACCGCGCGAACGCGAAGTGTTGACGCTGGTCGTAAGCGGGCTTCTCAACAAGCAGGCCGCAACCGAGCTGGGCATCAGCGAGGTCACTCTCGAAGTTCATAGAAGGAATATCATGCAGAAGATGGCTGCGGCCTCGCTGGCCGATCTCGTGCGCATGGCCGAGAGGCTGAAGATACCGGTCACCCACTCTCGCAGAAATCCGGGAGGGAACTGACCATGGGTCACAGAAAGCCGATCGTTGCGATCGTGGACGATGACCCAAGGCTTCTCGAATCGCTCGAGGAACTGCTGGAATCCGCCGGATACGCCACTGCCAGCTTCTCTTCAGCCCGCACTCTCCTGGCAACCGGGCTGGTGGACGTGGACCTGCTGATCACGGACATCGGAATGCCCGGCATCGATGGCTTCGAGCTGCGCGACATCGTCGGGAAGGCGCGTCCGGATCTGCCCGTCTTCCTCGTCACTGGCCGCCACGAGATTGCCGACCAGCATCGAGCACAATGCATCAGCGGATTCTTCCGCAAACCTTTCGACGCCCAGGCGCTGCTTGCAGCGGTGGGCGAGGCGTTACGTAACCGGAAAGAGGAGGGTAAGCATGACAGTTGACCTGCCGCTCTTGCGGAAATCGACACCCCGGTCCGCGCGGCGGACGCTCGAAGTCGACAAGCCGCTCGTGATCATTGTCGACGACGACGCGCATGTCCGCGAGGCGTTGTCCGAACTCATTCGTTCGGCCGGCTTTCAGCCGGTCGACTTTTCCTCCACCCGCGACCTGCTGGAGGCCGACCTGCTGGACAGCCCCGGCTGCCTGATCCTGGACGTCCGCTTGCCGGGTGCGAGCGGTCTCGACCTGCAGCGCCAGCTGGCCGGGAACGGCAACGCCAAGCCGATCATCTTCCTGACCGGCCATGGCGACATCCCCATGACCGTCCAGGCGATGAAGGCCGGGGCCGTCGACTTCCTCACAAAGCCCGTGCGAGACCAGACGTTGCTCGACGCTGTGAATGCGGGGATTGCCGTGGATGCCGCCCGGCGCGCGGAAGCGGCCGTCGTCAAGCTCAACATGGAGCGCCTGGAGACGCTGACCCCGCGCGAGCGCGAGGTTCTCCACGAGGTCGCGCGCGGGCGTCTCAACAAGCAGATCGCGTTCGACCTGGGCATCAGTGAAGTGACGGTCAAACTCCATCGCGGCAACGTCATGCGCAAGATGGAGGCTGCATCGATCGGCGAGTTGATCCGGACCTGGGACACGCTGCCGGCGCCTGTCCGCATGGTGCGCCCGGCTCAGGCTTCGGCGTAAAGCCCGGGGCGGGCGGTCCATATCACCGGGCCTCGATTGCAACTGGGCGAGACGGAACCCGGCTCGCCCAGTCGTGACTTCGGAAGGTTCGAGACCGTCTCTGTCTCAGTCTATTGTCGAATGGCGGGCCGGCGACCGCCGACGAAAGAATGCGACCGGCAAGCGGGCATAATGCGTCCGCCGAAACCGCGCGAAACGTCACAGGTCGTTTCAGCGTCGGTTTTGGTCCCATTCTCCCGGAGTTCCGCTCATGCGAGACCCAGGCCTCCATCGACCGCGATGACCTGTCCAGTGACCCAGTCCGAGGCCGGATCCGCAAGATGAAGTATCCACCGGGCGATGTCGTCGGGAACCCCGCGGCGCTTGAGCGGTATCTGCTCGCGCTCCGCCTCCTCGACGAGGGCCGCCTGTTGTGGCGAGAGCCCCATCATGTCGGTCAGGGCTGCCGATTCGGTGGGACCTGCCGCGACTGAATTGACGCGTATCCCTTGCGGTGCGAGTTCGAGCGCCCAGCAGCGCGTAAGGTGTTCGAGCGCCGCCTTGCTGGCAGCATAGTGGGACAACCCGGCTCCGGCCTTGTGCCCGAACGTGCTCGATACGTTGATGATCGAGCCTCTCGTCCGCGAAAGGTGCACAAGCGCCTCCCGGGCCAGGAGGCTCGGACCGACGACGTTCACCGCCAGGATCATCTCGATTCGTTCGGCTGTCACATCCGCCAAGGGTAACAGGGCGCCCGCGCCGGCGTTGTTGACGAGGATATCGAGACGACCGAAGCTCTCGACGGCCTTCGCGACGCTGCGTGCAGCATCATCCGGATCGGCGACATCTGCCACCAGGGCGACAATGTTCTCATGGCCGGCAGCCGTCTGTTCCAGCGGCTCCGGGCGACGTCCCGTGATGACGACCTTGGCGCCGCGGGCGGCAAGGCCGAGTGCGGTCGCCCGCCCGATGCCCGTACCGGCGCCTGTGACGAGGGCGACCTTCTGTTTGAATTCCGACAATACCTTGCTCCCTGGCTAAATCTTCGTGTTCGTGTCCGGATTGCCGGCGTGCCAACCGGCGGCAATCCGAATGTCTCATGGCGTGTCCGAGCGGACGCCGGACCGCCGTTGCCTCACTCGTCGAAAGGCGTCGTCAGTTCCGTCTCGGCGGTGTCCACGACGAAAACGGCCAGCAGCCTGGCGGGCTCTGTCGAACTGGCATTCTCGCTGACGCCATGGCGGTCACCGGGGTATTCGGAGAAACTCTCCCCGGCGCTATAGGTCGTCACCGGCCCGTCGTTGACTTTGCTGCGGATCGCGCCTTCGAGTACGGTGGCGTAGATGAAGGCCGATTCCGGGTGCGTGTGCGCCGGCGAGTTTCCGCCGGGCGCATATTCGACCAGCACGGCGCGCATGCTCTTGCCGGGGACGTTTGGCAGCGGATGGTCGTAGACCAGCCTGACGTTTTCGCCGGACGTGTCGTGGGCCAGCGCGCCGGTTGCGAGAAGGACCGCGAAGGCGGCGGTCGAAGCAACGATCCTGATCACGGTTTCAGCTCCAGTGTGAGGTGTTGAGATTGAGGGTTCGCCGACCCGGCAGGAGGGACGAGAACCTATGACCTGATGAAGGCGAGCAGATCGCTGTTCACCACGTCGGCATGGGTGGTGCACATGCCGTGGGGGAAGCCCTCGTAGACCTTGAGCGTACCGTTCTTCAGCAGTTTCGCGGACAACGGCGCGGAATCGGCAATCGGCACGATCTGATCGTCCGTGCCGTGCATGACAAGGGTCGGCGCGTCGATGACCTTCAGATCCTCGGTGAAGTCGGTCTCCGAGAACGCCTTGATGCCATCATAGTGCGCCTTGGCGCTGCCCATCATGCCCTGCCGCCACCAGTTCTGGATGACGCCCGGAACGGGTTTCGCGCCGGGTCGGTTGTAGCCGTAGAACGGGCCGGAGGGGAAATCGACGTAGAACTGCGCGCGATTGTCGGCGAGCGACTTGCGCAATCCGTCGAACACTTCGATCGGCAGCCCTCCGGGGTTGGCGGGCGTCTTTACCATGATCGGCGGCACCGCGCCGATGAGGACAAGCTTCGCCGCGCGCTCCCTCCCATGCCGGGCGACATAGTGTGCGGCTTCGCCGCCGCCGGTGGAGTGGCCCACATGGACGGTGTTCCTGAGGTCGAGGTGTTCGATCACGGTGGCCACGTCGTCAGCGTAGTGATCCATATCGTGGCCGTCGCTTACCTGCGCGGAGCGGCCATGCCCCCGCCGGTCGTGGGCCACGACGCGATAGCCCTGGCCGAGGAAGAAGAGCATCTGCGTATCCCAGTCGTCCGCGCTCAGCGGCCATCCGTGATGGAAGACGATCGGCTGGGCATCCTTCGGACCCCAGTCCTTGTAGAAGATCTCGGTTCCGTCTTTGGTGGTGATCGTGCTCATTGTCCGTTGTCCCTGGTTCGAGCTGGAGTGGGGAAGGGCCCGCTCGTCCTGCGACCGGGCGGGCGTGGAAAGGACGGCAGTGGCGGCGACCGCCAGCGCGCCCTGCAGGACGTCGCGCCGCGATGCCCCTGCCGGGGCGAAGGGGTGGTGATTTGTCATCATCCTGGTCCTGATGTTCGATATCGGGTAGCCGGCGCTCGGCATGCCGTCGCTGCGTTTTCGATGAGGAAGGCGACGTCATCCGGACGAGAGACTATCGGCGCGTACCATGCGACAGTGTCGGGCGCGACCGCGGCGGACCGGCCTTTGACGGCGTTCGCGCCATTGGGAGCTTCTGCTCGCTGTATCAGGTTGCGCATTGTCTTCTCCGTCCGGCCAAGGCAGCCAGTGCGGTGAAGAATGCGCCGAAGCTGCCCGTGGGGCTATCCGACGGCAGTGTCGGTTCGGTGATACGAAGGTCTAGGCAGGCCGAACTGAAATCGGCACCGTCACGTATATCTGCTTACCTGCCGGATCACGCAAAGACAGGCATTTGAACGGCGAGAACCGACTGGTGTAAGAAATTGATATCGTTGACGGACAAGCCGAAATGAACAGGACATGAAAACGGCGTTTTCCGACCGGCACGAATCCATCGAACTGATGGAGAGCGACCACCCTGACCGGAGATATTCCCCAGGTCGCACCGTGGAACCGATCGTCAGATTCCCGAGCCGTCAAGCTCGCGGTCGTCGTCGCCTTCCCAAGGGGAGGGCGCGGAAGCGCGGTTGAGATTGGCCGAAGGCATTGGCATCCAGCACTTCAGTTCCGGTTCCGCATACGCAACGATACAGCCCGGGGCGGAATCCGAGGCGCGCCAGCCCTCCGCGCCGAACCGGTCACCGTTCGACCAGTAGGCGACGTCGACTTCCGCCGGCCCCTGTTCGGACGAGCGGACCGTGACGAGGATCCGACGACCGTCTCGCGGCGCGCTTGCCATGTGACGCCACCGATCTGGCTCGCTCATCGTCTTCCTCCCGCATCGCCGTGGACTGAAGTGTTGCCTCGCCATCGAAAGATGGTCAATCCAAACTTTGTTTAACGGCGGCGTGCCGCAGGTGCGCTCGTACCTGCGGCACCGGGTCGCATGGCTTGACTTCCTGATACCTGCGGGCGATCTTACAACCATGTTGATGAACTGCGACATATATCCGTCTAGCGCCTTCCGGGTCTGCCCCATCGCAGGATAATGACCCGGATCCGGCCTTTGTCGCCCGCCGGATCCTGGGCTAAAGCGGTCAGCCTGTGACGCGAGCTGACATGTGCGACAATCTTCCAGAGCAATGCCCATGCATGGGAATTCCATGCCTGTACCGGAGGTATCGCGAACGATGCCCGACAGTATCGCCCATTCGAAGCGACCGTTGTCTGTTATCGGGGCGACGGACTATTCGACGCTCGTTGATCTTGCCGGCGCTGCGATTTCGAAGAACTTCGACGTTGCTGTCGAGTTGGTCGAGAAGTTGCAGCACGCCTGCGTCCTGGCGGATGGTCAAGTGTCAGCGGACACTGTCCAGATAGGATCCGAAGTCACTTTCGATGTCGAAGGTGCCGGCCGCCGCACCATCACGCTTGTCTGCCCGGATGAGGTCGATGCCGATGCGGCGAGGATCTCGGTGCTGACGCCCGTCGGCGTGGCGCTCCTGGGGCTCCGCCCCGGGCATCGCAGCGCGTGGTTCTCTCGCGATGGCCGATCCAACGCTCTCGCGGTCGTGCGCGTTGGCGAAGATCGTATGGCCGCCGTTGCGCTCTCAGCCCTGTCGTAGCCGAGGACCCGATGCACGCACTCAAGAGCAGACGCCAAAAGCCGAGGGGAGGTTGCCTCACCGCAGGCTCGTAGCCCTGTGCCGCATCCGTCGTGGTCGGCACAGGGCGTTCCTGTTGCCAAGACGAACATCCGACAGGAGACCTACGATGCTTGCCGCTCGTCCACCAGCCATACTCGCCGCCGAAGACGCCAGCGTCCTTCACACGATACTTGACGATCCTCTGGTTCCCGACCGCACCAGGTCGATCGTTCGGCGCAAGCTGACCGAAGCCCATGCGATCGCCACGGAAGTTCCCGGCGATGTCGTCACCATCAACAGCCGGATCTCCTTTCGGCTGGGCGATGGTGCGCCGATATCCGCGTTCCTCGTCGATCTCGTCCGTCCACTGAGATCCTTTCACGGAATGATCCCGCTGCGGAGCGATGTCGGCTTGTCTCTTCTCGGCCTGCGAGAAGGCAGTCGCGTGACCCTTGATCTGCGGAATGTACCCACAACCCTCGTGCTCAAACGCGTGCTTCATCAACCTCAACGTCAATCGCGGGCCATCTTCGGGTCCACAGCGTCGAGGTCGGGGAGCGACAGCAAGGCTTGCCCCTCGGTCGCATGAAATCTCGAAGCAACAACCACGGATTTCAAGATGAGGCAGGGCCATGACATTTTCCGCATCCGAGAGAAGCGCTTCCGACAGTCATCTCGATGTTCAGCTGCACTACGATCACCTGAGCAGGATGGCGCACGTTTGCTCTTCCGTATTCGATGGCGTTCTTCCATCCCACTATCCGACGCCCGAAGCAGCGGCGGATGCCGCGCGAGCGATGATAGAAAGCAACATGGCGCGGGGCGGAGAAGTTCTTCCACGCCGATCTATTCGAATCTGGCTTCGCTAGACACGGGGCGGACCTCGTTCCCGCTTTGTAGAACGCCGCCAGCCGTCATCGACATCCACCCTTTGTTGTCGCGCGTTTGCTCGCCAGTCCCGTCACGGGGCCCCAGGTCAGCCCTCGGCCTCATATGCAATGATAGGAGAACTCAATGTCCAGGGAAGCCTTTTGTCAGCTGACGGCCGGAGACGCCAACGTCCTGATGTCTTTGCTTGAAAGCGCCAACGCAAGGCCGTCCGCCTTCTCGACGCTGCTGAGAGAGAAACTGAACCATTCGAACGTCTTCTTCCGGGAAGACATCCCCGGCGATGTCGTCACGCTCGACACGCAAGTGCTCTATACGATCAACGGAGCCGTGGCGGGGCCGCATGTTCTTCTTCGCGACCCCGCGGATGGACTTCCGGACGCCGCGATATCGGTCCGGACGATGCGGGGCCTGGCGCTGCTGGGATTGGGCGTCGGCGAGTCGATCGAGATCCTGGGTGAGGGCGCAGAGCCTGAAGCGCTGACGGTCCAGAGCATCATTTTCCAGCCGGAGGCGGATGCCCGTTCGAAACAACGCCAAGGCGACCAAGTGGAGCTGGTCGATCATGCTCCCCAGGTCATAAACTTCCGCCCACGTCCAAGGCAGATCGGCACGCCATACGACGACGATCCTGGTCCGAGTGCTGCATGATGTGGCGTAGATGCCCCGTCCCAGGATGCCACCTCTTGAGATCGCACTTCGACAGGCGTTTCAGCTGCGACTGAGAAAAAGATTGACCGAATTGTCGATTTTCAATATTCTGTACTAGTTCAGTATATTGAACAGTCGGCAAGGGAGGGTCAATCGTGAGCGGACGCGGTGTCGAGCGTGTCTTGGATATGATCGAGTGGTTTGCGGCCTCACCGGAAGGCGCAAGCCTTTCGGAGATTGCAGCTGCGCTTGCCATGCCCAAGTCGAGCGCTCTCTTGATGCTGCAGTCGCTGACCGAACGCGGCTACATCCATCGCCTTGGCAGCGGCGAGTACCAGATGCTCAGGCTTCCCGGCGAGATCTCCCAGGATGGCCGCAACTACGGCGCTCTGATCGCTTTGGTATCGCCGCACCTTTCCCAGGCTGTTCAGGAGACTGGAGAAAGTGGCTTCGTCGCCGTGCTGGAAGGCCAGTCGATCCGCTATCTCAACAAAGTGCTGCCGAAGCGCGAGATCCTCTACGATCGCGATATCGTTCCGACACGCCCGGCCCACAAGGTCGCGAGCGGGGTGGTTCTGCTGGCCGCCGGCAGCGATGCGGAAATCGAAGCCTATGCGGCATCGGCCGCTCTGTCCGAGGCGGAACATTCCAAGCTCCGTGAAGCCGTCGCGAGTGCCCGTGCGTCGGGGTTCTATGTCAATGCCATGGGCGTCGTAGAAGGTGCCGCAGGCGCAGCCGCTCCGATCGTCGGCGCAAACGGCAAGGCGGTTGCCGCGCTCAACATCTCCGGCCCCCAGGTCCGGTTCGTCACGAATTCCGACCGCATTTCCGAAGTGGTCCGGGAAACTGCCGTCGCGATCAGCGAGGAGCTGGCGCGCCGCGGTCGTCGTTTGTCCAAAGGGAGGTAAGAAATGAAACTCGTAACTCTATCGGCTGTTGCCGGGCTGTTTGCCGGCATTGCCGGTTTCGCTCAGGCTCAGGAAGTACCGGCCGGCTATCCAGCCGACTACTCCAAGATCATAGAAGGTTCGCGCTCTGAAAACGGCCTGATGATCTATTCGAACATGGCCGACAACAACTGGCAGCCGATAATCGCGGGTTTCAACGCCAAATATCCCTGGGTGAAGGTCGAGACCGTGGACCTGGGCTCCGGCACCGTGCATTCCCGCTGGGAGGCCGAAAAGGGATCGAGCGCCCGCACCGCCGACATCTTGGTTTCCGGCGCCAACGACCGCTGGGCCTCCTACGGCAAGGACGGCCTGATGGAGGACTACAAGAGCCCGGAAACCGAAAAGCTCCCGGACTTCGCCCACCCCTATCCGGGCGTGAACGTGCTTTCGACCGACCCGCTGGTCATCACCTACAATGCGGCACTCCTGCCGGAGGATCAGCGCCCGACGGGTTTTGCGTCACTGGTAGAGGACGCGGTGGCCGAGCCGGATACGTTCACGGGCAAGATCACCACCTATGATGCCGCGCGCAACAGCTTCGGGCTGACCGCCTGGTGGGCCTATATGGACAAGAAGGGCGACGCGGGCTGGGATGGCCTTCGCAAGATCGGTCCGATGATCCGTGGCGAGACCTCGGGCGGCCCGATGAACGAGAAGATCGCCACTGGCGAGTATCTGATGGGTATTGCCGTCTCCGGCATCACCATCTTCCCGCGCCTGGAGCAGCCGGGCGGGGAAATCCTCGGCTTCGCCTTCCCCGACGACGGCACGATCATGATGCTGCGCGGCATGGGCATCCCGAAGGGTGCCGCCAATCCGAATTCGGCCAAGCTTTTCGTCGACTACGCGTTGAGCCAGGACGGCCAGACGCAGGTTGGCAAGGGTGGTCTCGTTCCCTACCGCGAGGACGTGCCGGAAGACCAGGTGCGTTACACCTTCCAGAAGATCGACGAGATCGTCGGCAATGACAACATGATCATCGCTGGCTTCGACCAGCGCCTGATCACCGAGGCGGGTCCCTTCGTCGAGAAGTGGAACGCGGCGATCGCCGGCCGTTGAGCCGAGCACGAGGGCCGGACGACACCCCTCCGGCCGGCCCTCCCACCAAACCTGACAGGAAAATTCGATGACGGATATCAGCCACGCCGGTACGACCGGACGGGGGATAGACCGATCGCGTGCGATCTACTGGGGCGTTGCGGCGCTGACGACGATCCTCGTATTCGGCCCGATCACCCCGATCATCTTCCAGGCCTTCCTCGACAAGCCGCTCTATGACGACACCGCGGTCCTCACGCTTGGCAATTTCGGCCGCCTGTTCAGCGAACCGGGCATGGGTGGCGTGTTCTTCAATACGCTCTACTTCGGCGCGCTGACGATGGTCGTGGCCCAGGTTTTCGGGGCCGTCATGGCGGTTCTCGTCGGGCGCACCAATCTGCCGGGCCGCAAGTGGCTGGGCGAAATCTTCATCTGGCCGCTGTTTGTCTCGAACCTCGTCATCGCTTTCGGCTGGTTTACCATGTACGGCCCGTCGGGCTTCATGACACTCGCCGCCAAAACCTATCTCGGTGGCGCACCGTGGAACCTCTACAGCGTCACCGGCATGGGCGTCGTCGCGGGCCTCAGCCAGGCGCCGCTGACCTACCTCATGTGTCTTGCCGCCGTCACCAAGGCCGACCCGCTGCTCGAAGATGCGGCGCGGTCCACCGGTGCCGGTCCGTTCCGGGCGCTGTTCTCTGTCACCATTCCGATGATCCGTCCTGCGATCATCTATTCGGCGGTACTGAACTTCGTCGTCGGCATCGAGATGCTGGCCATTCCGTTGCTCTTCGGCGGCCCGTCCGGCATCCAGACGGTCACGACCTTCCTCTACAACGCCGGCATCAATGCCGCCGTGCGGCCGGAATACGGTATTGTCGGAGCCGCCGCCGTCATTCTCCTGATCGTCGTCGCCGTCCTCGTCTGGCTTCAGGGTTTCCTGATGAAAGGGGCAGGGCGTTTCGTGACCGTGCGCGGCAAGGCGAGCCGTCCATCGACGCTCGATCTCGGCGCCTGGCGCTGGCCGGCATTCCTGTTCGTCTTCACCTTTGCCTTCCTGACGATCATCTCGATCTTCGGTGGCATCTTCATGCGCTCGGCGGTGAGCTTCCTGACCCCGCTCATTCCCTTCTGGAAGGTGCTGACGACTGCCAATTTCGAGCATGTGCTGGGCTCGGCCAACTACGTCCGCTCGATCGTCAATTCCGTCCTGGTGGCAACGATCGGAGCCGCCATCGGCACGTTCTTCATCCTGGTGATCGCGCTCGTCGCCCGCCGCTCGGACTTCCGCCACAGCCGCGCGCTCGAATATATCGCGCTCTTCCCGCGCTCGCTGCCGGGCATCATCGCCGGTCTCGGTTTCTTCTACGCGGTCATCTGGCTGCCTGGGGCGGATGTCATCCGCGGCACGATCGTCGTGCTGATCCTTGCCTTCATGATCCGCTACATCCCGGTTGGATTCGGTGCCATCGCGCCAGCGCTCGCCCAGGTCGGCGAGGAGCTCGATCGCGGTGCGCGCATCTCCGGTGCCGACTGGTGGACGACGGTGACACGTATCATCGTCCCGATCCTGAAGCCCGCGCTCTTCAGTTGCTATGCGTTGCTATTCATCCACTTCTTCAAGGAGTACGTGACGGCGGCTTTCCTCTACCAGCCCGGATCCGAAATCATCGGCACCACCATGCTGCAGCTTGTCGCCCAGGGCGACAACGGCCCGGTCTCCGCCCTCGCAACCATCCAAGTCGTCATTACCGCTGCTTTCGTCATCCTCGCTCGCCGCGTCATGGGAGCCAAAATCTATGGCTGATCTCGTCCTTCAGAACCTCACGATCAAGTACGGTGCCGTCACCGCCGTCGACAATCTCAACATCCATGTCGCGTCGGGCGAATTCCTGACGCTGCTCGGTCCGTCCGGCTGCGGCAAGTCCACCTCTCTCTTTGCGGTCGCCGGCCTGAACCACGCCACATCAGGCACGATCCGCATCGGCGACCGGGTGCTGTTCGACGGCAATCCGAACAACACGGTGCCGCCGGAGAAGCGCAATATTGGCCTCGTCTTCCAGTCCTATGCGCTGTGGCCGCACAAGACGGTGGCGGAGAACCTGGCTTTCCCGTTGACGCTTCGAAAGATCGGCCGGGCTGAGCGAGACGAGCGCATCAAGGAAGCGCTTGGCCTCGTCGAGATGCTTCCCTATGCGGATCGCTATCCGTTCGAACTTTCTGGTGGCCAGCAGCAGCGCGTGGCACTCGCCCGCGCGCTTGTCTATCGCCCACCGCTCCTGCTCCTCGACGAGCCGCTGTCGAACCTCGATGCGAAACTGCGCGAACGCGCCCGTGTCTGGCTGCGCGAGCTGCAGGAACGGCTCAATGTCACCACCATCTATGTCACGCACGACCAGGCCGAGGCACTTGCTGTCTCCGACCGGATCGCAGTGATGAGCATGGGCCGGATGCGTCAGCTCGGAACCCCGCGCGAGATCTACGAACAGCCGGCCGACAGTTTCGTCGCCGACTTTATCGGCTCGTCCAACTTCTTCGACGGCACGGTGATCGAGAGCGGTACGGACAAGGCACGTATCCGCCTTGCCGACGGCAGCGAGATCGTTACTCCGCCAGGTCCGGCCGGAAAGAATGGTAGCGTCGTCGTCGCCATTCGCCCGGAGAAGATCGAACTCGCCGGCGAGGCAGGTCCGAACACGTTGCGGGTCCAGATCGAACAGCGCACCTATCTCGGCTCGGTCTGGCAGTATGCGGTGCGCTCTGGCGCAGTCGATTTCCGTATCCAGACGCCGGCAGAGCTGAAGGAGGACAGCATCCTCGTGCATGTTCCCCAGCAGCACTGCGCAGTCTTCCCCGACAAGCCCGGCGCGAATTGAGAGACCCATGGCAGAGCAGAAGAGAACCGTTCGCTTCCAACCGGAACAGAAAGGCCCGCTGCATGGCATCCGCGTCGTTGACCTGAGCCGCGTGGTGGCCGGCAACATGCTGTCCCTGCAGCTCGGTGACTTCGGGGCCGATGTCATCAAGGTCGAGCCCCCACAGGGCGACGCCCTCAGGGAATGGCGTGACAACGGCCATTCCCTGCACTGGAAGACCTATGGCCGAAACAAGCGCTCGATCGCGCTGAACCTGCGCCGGCCGAAGGCGTTGGCGGCCCTGAAGAAACTACTCGAAAAGGCGGATGTCTTCATCGAGAATTTCCGCCCGGGCACACTCGAGGAAATGGGCCTTTCGCCGGACAGCCTGTTGGAGCTCAACCCGCGGCTTGTCATCGTGCGGATTTCCGGTTTCGGCCAGACCGGGCCTTATGCCAGGCTGCCGGGCTTCGGCACGCTGGTCGAGGCGATGAGCGGCTTTGCCTCGCGCACCGGTTTCCCGGATCGCGAACCTGTGCTGCCGCCACTGGCGCTGGCCGACATGATCTCGGGTCTGACCGGCGCCAATGCGGTGATGATGGCACTGTTTGCCCGTGAACGCGGCGATGCCAAGGGCCAGGTGATAGACCTGTCGCTGCTGGAGCCGATCTTTGCATCCCTCGGGCCGGAAGCATCGATCTATCATGTCACCGGCAAGGTCAAGCAGAGGTCCGGCTCCGGTTCCAACACGGTTTCGCCGCGCAATGTCTATCTCTGCAGCGACGGAAAATATGTCGCGCTCTCCGGGTCGACCCAGGTGATCGCGATGCGGATCTTCGACATTGTCGGTCGGCCGGACATGAAGGACGATCCACGGTTTTCGACCAATGTCGAACGCGTCAAGCATCGCGAACTGGTTGATGCGGCGCTTGGGGCGTGGTTTGTCACCCGCACCCGCGACGAAGCCCTTTCAGCCATGCGTGCTGCCGGTGCGACCGTCGGCCCTGTCTATGACATCGCCGATATCAGCACCGACCGGCATTTTGCCGAGCGGGAAATCGTCGTCGAAGTCGAGGACGCCGATCTCGGCAGCATTCCCCAGCACAACATCTTTCCGCGCTTTTCTGCAACGCCCGGCGTCTTCCGCCATCCGGCGCCTGATGTCGGCGCGCAGACCGTGGCAATCCTGGCGGAAGTCGGCTTGACGCCCGATGACCTGGAGGGCGACGAATGATCTCGTCACTTCTCTATGTACCGGGCAATGCGCCTCGCTTCCTGGAAAAGGCGGGACAGCGCGGAGCCGATGTCGTCATCGTCGATCTGGAAGACGCCGTACCGGAAACCGCCAAGACCGAGGCTCGCGAGGGACTTGCGAAATGGGTGCCGGCAATCCGGCAGAGCGGCTGCCAGGTTTTCGTGCGCGTCAACCAGTCGGAACGTCTTGTCGACGATGCCGTAGCGGCGACCATCGCCGGCGCGGACGGGCTCTACATCCCGAAAGTCGATAGCGCGGATATTCTCGCCCGCCTGGCCGAAAGCCTGCTGCCTCATGAAAGAGATCGGGCACCCATCGGCTTCGTGCCGCTGATTGAGGACATGAAGGGCCTGTTCGAGGTTCGCGCCATCGCCCATGGTCCGCGTGTATTTGCGCTGACATCCGGCGGCGAGGATCTGGCGACGGCGATGGGGGCGAAGCCCACGCCGGAGGTGCTGCGTTATCCCAAGCTGATGATCCACTATGCCGCCAAGGAAGCCGGCGTGTTGTCTTTCGGCATGCTGAGAACCACGGTCGATTTCGCCGACAAGGAAGCGCTTCGGGCGGCCGCTCTGGAAGCGCGTGATTTCGGTTTCGACGGAGCAACCTGCATCCATCCGTCCGTCGTGCCGATTCTCAATGAATGTTTCGCTCCGACCCCGGAGGAGCTTTCCTGGGCGCGGAAGGTTGTTGCGGCTGGCGAGCAGGAAGCCGCTGCCGGACGAGGGGCCTTCATGCTGGACGGCAGGTTCGTCGATGCGCCGATCGTGACGCGCGCCCAAAACCTACTAGCGCGATTTGAGAAGGGAGGGGTCACTTCATGACCCATGACGTCATCCAGGGGACCAGGCACGGCACGCGTGGTCGCCGCATCCTCGTGAGCCACAACAAGATTGCCGAAAAGGCGATCCGGTTGTTGAACGAGCATGACATCGACGTGTTCTTCTCGCCGCCCTACGATCCGTCCGAGGTCGTGGCGAAACGCGCAGCCGACCTGAAGATCGACGGACTGATGGTCCGCCAGGGCCGCATCAACCAGGAGGTCATCGCGGCTTCGCCCAACCTCAAGGTCATCGCCAAGCATGGCGTCGGCGTCGACAATGTCGATATCGCGGCCGCCGCCAGGCTCGGCATTCCGGTACTGCGGGCGATGGGCTCGAACTCCCGCGCGGTCGCCGAACACACGATTGCCCTGGCGCTCAGCCTGATAAAGGACGTGCTGCCGCTCGACCGGGCGGTGAAAAGCGGCGAATGGCCGAAGCCGACCTTCACCGGCAAGGACTTCCTGGGGGCCACGATCGGCCTCGTCGGCTATGGCGGGATCGGCCGGGAGACGGCCCGCATGGCGGAAGCGCTGGGCATGGAGGTCGTCGTCCACGATCCTTTCGCGTCCGGTGCAGCAGAAGCCGACGGTTTTGCCTCGGCAGATGACATCGACGCCATGCTGCCCGCGCTCGACGTGCTGAGTATCCATTGCCCGCTGACGTCGGCAACCCGCGATCTGATCGATGCCCGCCGCCTTGGTCTGATGAAGAAGTCCGCGGTGCTGGTGAACACGGCACGCGGCGGCATCATCAACGAGACGGCGCTTGCCGAAGCGTTGGCCGCAGGCACGGTGGCAGGAGCCGCACTCGACAGCTTTTCCACCGAGCCGCCGCCGACCGACAGTCCGCTCTGGGCGCTCGGCACGCTGATCGCAACACCACATATCGGTGGTGTGACCTACGGTTCCGCTGATGCGATGGCAGTCATCGCCGCTCAGCACATCATCAGCGTTCTCGACGGCAATGCGCCGGATGAACGCTCGATTGCCCGTCCAACCGAACTTTCTGCCTGAGGTTTCCATGACTTACGGATTTCGTGTCAGACTGAACTGGGATCGTATCGAATCGGCGCAGGTGGAGGCTTTCCGCAGCCTCCCGGTCGCGAATGTCAGCGATTCCATGTCGCGCATTTGCGCGCTTGGCGCCGGCCTCAGGCCGATGCACAGGTCAGGCAATCTCGCCGGCCCGGCGCTGACGGTCCGAAGCCGCCCCGGCGACAACTTGATGCTGCACAAGGCCATCGACATGGCACAACCCGGCGACGTGATCGTCATCGACGCTGCCGGCGAAACGACGAATTCACTGATGGGCGAGCTGATGCTCGCGCATGCGATCCGTCGTGGCGTTGCCGGTTTCGTCATGAATGGTGCCATCCGCGACGCGGAAGCCTTCCTGGAGCGCAATGTCCCGGTCTTTGCCTGCGGCGTGACCCATCGCGGCCCCTATCGCACCGGACCTGGCGAGATCGGACTGCCAATCGCGATCAACGGCACGGTGATCGAACCAGGCGACCTGATCCTCGGCGACCTCGACGGCGTCGTCTGCGTGCCGAGGGCGGATGCTGCGGGCATCTTCAAGGCAGCAGCCAAGAAACACGAGGCCGAAACGAAGCAGATGGCCGAGACGGAAGCCGGTACGGTCAACCGCGAATGGGTCGACAAGGCACTCCGTGACGCAGGCTGCGAATTCATAGCATAAAGAGCGTGTGGGTGCTTCGGCGGACTATTGGTGGCCGCCGGACCAAAGCGAGCGTCACCAGCCCGCAAAGTCCGCGAGCAGGCTCTCGTCGACCCGTCCCCCGGCGACATCGGCGAGGGCCTCGTCGAGGATGGCGGCTCCCTCGAGGGCCTGGCTTTCCGTCAATGTCAGCGGCGGCGTGAATTCCAGCACGTTGGAATTGATGCCGACGTAGTAGAGCACAAGGCCGAGCTGGAAGGCGCGGTAGACGGTGAGGGCCGCCTGGCGGGCGGCCGGCTTGCGGCTGGAATGATCCGCCACAAGCTCAACACCGACGGCGAGGCCGCGGCCCCGCACGTTTCCGATCAGGGGATGGCGCAGCGAAAGCCGGTCGAGCGCCGTGCGCAGCACGTGTCCGGTCCTCTCTGCATTAGCGACGAGGTGGTCGCGCTCGATGGTCTGCAGGACAGCGAGGGCTGCAGCCGCGCAGACGGGGTTGCCGTGCACGGTTTGCAGCGAGAAGGCGACGGCGTGGTTCATGACCGCCTCCGGCCCGACCACCGCGGAGATCGGCAGGCCGCCGCCGAGGCCCTTGCCGAAGACGACGATGTCAGGCTCGATGCCGCAATGCTCGAAGGCGTTGAAGCGCCCGCTGCGGCCGAGGCCGACCTTCACCTCGTCCGAGACGATGAGGATGCCGTGCTGGCGGCAGAGGGCTTCCACTGCCTCGAAAAACCCATCCGGCGGCACCAGCATGCCGCCGTCCGACTGGATCGGCTCGATGAAGAAGGCGGCGACCTCCCGCGGCGGAACCTCCGTCTCGAAGAGGTTCTCCAGATCGGCGAGGGCCGCATCCTTCGCCGCCTCGGGGCTGCCGGCGGCGTAGCTGTTCGGATAGGGCACGAGCGTCAGGCCGGCGGCCCGCGTACCCTGTTGCGCCGGATGGCCGGAGACGGCCATGGAGCCGACGGTGCCGCCGTGATAGGCGCCATGGAAGGCGAGGATGCGTGGCCGGCCGGTGGCGGCGACAACCATGCGGGCAACGGTCTCGTTGGCGTCCGAGCCGGAATGGCCGAACCAGACGCGGCCGCGGGCGCGCTCCGGCACGAGGGACAGCAGCTTTTCGGCAAGCAGTACGCAGGGCTCATTCGCGGAGGAGAGATAGCTGGCGCCCGCCTGGTCGGAGAGCGCGCGGTTCACCGCCTCGCGGATGGCGGCATGCGAATGGCCGAGGCTCGCCGCCCCCCAGGAGGCGGCGAAATCGAGGAGCCTTCGCCCGTCGTCGCCGGTCAGATACGCGCCGCTGCCGCCGACGGCCGCCTGCGGAAAGAACCGCAGATGCGCCATTTTCGAGACCGATAGGCTTTCGCGGGCGTAAAGGCCGGACATGGGCGATCCTCGCTACTTGAAGAAGGTCAGAACCTCGTCGAGCTGGACGACATGGCAATAGATCATGTTGATGATCTCCAGTTCCCGCCTGTGCAGCTCGTCCGTTGCCGCCGCACCGCAATCGTCCACCACCACCACCCCGAAACTCTCGTCAGCGAGGCTGCGCACGGTGGAAGAGACGCACTGGTCGGTGAAGATGCCGCAGCAGATGACGTCCTTGATGCCCATGTTGTGAAGGATGAGGCGGAGGTTCGTCCCGGTCAGGGCGCTGTCGGTCGTCTTGGTGATGACGATCTCGTCGGCGCGCGGCTCGAGCTCGGGCACCACCTGGCCCTCCGGCAGTTCCTTCGGCAAAAGCAGGTAGTTGAAGCCCGGCTTCTTCTGGCTCAGCGACCGGTCGCGCCCGTCCGGCTTCAGGCAGGCGATGCGGGCGAAGATGACCTCCACCTTGCGCTTGCGGCATTCCTCGATCAGACGCGCCGTGTTCGGGATCACCGTTTTGCGCATGCGCTCGTAGAAGGGCTGCCAGCGGGCGGTTTCCTCTGCTGTGTCCTTCGGGTCGAGATAGGTGTTCTGGATATCGATGACGAGCAGCGCCGTGGTTTCCGGATCGAGGACGATGTCGTCCGGCGCCTCTGCATTGGCGTAGTAGAAGGAACGGTAGGCGGTCTTCCAGCTCACGAAACTATCTCCTTCTTGCGGCGGGTGCGGGTGAGGATGTGGCCGATCTCGCGGTTGGGGAACAGACCGCCGGGCTTGACGATCATCACGGCGATCATGGCGAGCGCCAGCACGATCTCGGTGAGGCCGACGACCTGGCCGGCGCCGATGGCGGTGGCGTTCAGCGCGCCTTCGGTGCCGCGCAGGCCCTCATAGGCGAAGGTGACGAGGATGGTGCCTGCGACGGCGCCGGTCACCGTATTCGCCCCGCCGATCACCAGCATGGTGATGATGAGGAAGGTCTCCTTCAGATAGAAGGCCTTCGGCGCAAACGAGGTGATGAAATGCCCCCACAGCGCCCCGCCGACGCCGGCGATGAAGGCGGCGAGGATGAAGGCGCGCCAGCGCAGATGCGGGATGTTCGCGCCGAGCGCCGCGGCCGCCACTTCGTCCTCGCGGGAGGCGCGCAGGAGCTTGCCGGTACGCGATTCCTTGAAGAGGAGCGCAATGACGATCACGATGGCCGCAACGACAGCTGCGATAGGCATGTCCGTCGTCTTCGGCAGGCCGAAGAGCGTGCGCGGGCCGTTGGTGAGGGCGCTCCAGTTGTTCATCACGGTATAGAGGACGACCAGCAGCGCGAAGGAAGTGATGACGGCTGCGGCATCCGACAGCCGCATCAGCGGATAGGCGACGACGGCCGCCACGAGCGCGGCCACGACGCCCGCCGCCAGCATGGCCAGAAGCGGCGAGACCTCCAGGACCGTCATGAACTCATAGAGGTCCGGCAGCGCCATGCCCTTCATCTGCGCCGGAATGGTCAATACGGCGGATGTATAGGCCCCGAGCCCCATGAAGCCGATATGGGCGAAGGACAGCAGCCCCGAATTGCCCATGAAGGTCTGCAGGCCGACGACGAGCACCAGCGAGATCAGCAGATTGGTGGCAATACGGTCGTAGAGGCGGATGCCGAGCAACTGGCTTCCGACGGCGAGCGCGGCGACGACGGCGATGAGGATGAGGGCGGTGAGATAGGCGTGTTTCATGGGCGCGCTCCTCAGGTCCGTTGTCCGCTCGCCGGACCCTTGATGAGGCCCTCCGGGCGCCAGAGCAGGATCAGGATGACGAGGCTGAAGGTGAAGGCATCGCGAAACTTCAGGAGGTCCTGCGACAGGGTGTAGTTGAGCGTCGTATCGATGAGCGCCAGCAGGAAACCGCCGACGACGGCGCCGGGCAGGCTCCGCATGCCGCCGATCACGGTGGCGATGAAGGCGACGAGCAGCGGCTCCAGGCCGATGCCCGGCACGACGGTGCCGATGCGCCCGATCCACAGGATGCCGACGACGCCGGCGAGGAAACCCGACAGCGCGAAGGCGGACGAGATGATGAGGTTCGCCGGCACGCCGAGCATGCGGGCCATGGTGAAGTTGGTCGCAGCCGCACGCATGGCGATGCCGAGCGTCGTCTTGCGCATCAGAAAGGCGACGGCGGCAAGGAGCACGATGGAGGCGGCGATGGTGATGAGGTTGCGCACCGGCGTGATCGCGCCGCCGATCGAGACGGTCTGCGAGAAGATCTCCGGCAGCGGCACGTTGCGCGGGCGCGGCGAGATGAAGAGCAGAGCTGCGTTCTGCAGGAGATTGGAGAAGGCGAAGGAGGTGATCAGCACCGCCGTCACCGATTTTGCGCGCACCGGGCGGAAGGCGGCGTAGTCGGTGAGGATGCCGAAGAGCACTGCCATGCCGACGGCGAGAACGGCCATGACGAGCCAGGGCAGGCTTGAGCCGCTGGAAAGGTACATGGTGTAGCCGGCGACCATGATGAGTTCGCCATAGGCGAAGTTCACGAGGCGCAGGATGCCGTAGATGATGACGAGGCCGAGCGCCATCAGCGCATAGGCGCCGCCGAGGCTGAGGACGTCGATGACGAACTGGATCGCGAAAGCCATGGGGTCAGCCTCCCAGATAATGCGCGCTGAGATCGCTGGTCGAGCGGATCTCTTCGGCCGTGCCGGAGGCGACGATCGTGCCGAGCCGCATGACATAGGCACGGTCGGCGACGGAGAGCGCCTGGTTGACGTTCTGCTCGACGAGCAGGATGGTGAGGCCGGATTTCTTCAGCGTCTCGATCATCTCGAAGATGCGCTCGACGATGGCGGGCGCAAGACCGAGCGAGGGCTCGTCGAGGAGAAGGACGCTCGGCCTTGCCATCAGCGCGCGGGCGATGACGAGCATCTGCTGTTCGCCGCCCGACAGCGTGCCGGCCGGCTGGCTCGAACGTTCGGCAAGCCGCGGAAAGAGCGTGTGCAGCTTTTCGAGGTTCTGCCGGTTTCCGACCTGGTCGCGGCGATGGATATAGGCGCCGAGCATGAGGTTTTCGGCGACCGTCAGGTCCGGGAAGACGTCGCGGGTTTCCGGCACGGTGGCAAGGCCGGCGCGGATGACCTGTTCGGGATTGGCCGCAGTGATGTCCCGGCCTTCGAGCAAGATCGAGCCTTCGGCCGCCTTCAGTGCGCCGGCGATGCACTTGATGGTCGAGGACTTGCCCGCGCCGTTCGCGCCGAGCAGGCTCACCAGTTCGCCCTTGCCGACGGAGAAGCTGACGCCGCGCACGGCGCGGATCGCACCGTAATTGATGGAGAGGCCGGTGATCTCAAGCATGGGCCGCCGCCCCCTTGCCGAGATAGGCCTCGATGACGGCCGGATGGCCGCGCACATGGGCGGCGTCGCCTTCCGCGATGGTGCGGCCGGAGGCGAGCACGTGCAGCCGGTGGCAGAGGCGCATGATGAGGCCCATGTCGTGGTCGATGATGAGAAGGCCGAGACCACGCGTCTTCGGCAGCTCGGACAGCGTGTGCAGCAAGGTTTCCGTTTCCGCGTCGTTCATGCCGGCGGCCGGCTCGTCGAGCAGCAGGAAGCGCGGTTCGGCGGCGAGCGCCCGGGCGATTTCGACACGGCGTTTATCGCCGTAGCTGAGGCTTTCGCCCAGTTCGTCCGCCTTGGCCGAAAGACCGAGTTCGACCAGAAGGTTCTTCGCACGCCCGGTGGCCACGGCACGCGACGCCCCTTTCGCCAGCGCGGCGGCCTCGACGTTCTCCAGCACCGTCATCGCGTTGAAGAGGCGCACGATCTGGAAGGAGCGGCTGACGCCGGCCAGCGCGATCTGGCGCGGCGAGAGGCCGGACAGCATCGTATCGCCGGCAGTGATCGTGCCGGTCGAGAGCTTCACCTGGCCGGTGATGGCGTTGATGAGCGTCGTCTTGCCGGAGCCGTTCGGTCCGATGAGGCCGACGACTTCCCCGGTCGAGAGGGAGAGCGACACATGGTCGAGGGCGCGGATGCCGGTGAATTCCACCGATACGTCGTTTACCGCGAGACGCGTTTCAGGCATGGCTGTTCCGAAGGTGATAGGTCGGCGCTCCATCGCCACCAACGACGTGGCGATGGAGCATTTGCTTCGCGCGTCATCCTGTCTTCAAATCGGTCCCGATTCAAAGGGTCATGAGCGCCGTCAGCCCGAGATGCCCGATCAGGGCTTCGGAAGGGATTCCGGCTTGCGCCATCCGACGAAGCTCGGCTTGCCGCCCTTGAGTTCGATCACGGCCGCCGCCTTGTTCGGCACATGGCCCTCTTCCGCGGTGCCGTAGTCGAGCTCACCGGTCAGAAGCTTGAACTGGCCGTCTTCCAGCGCCTTCGCCACGGCCGCGCCGTCGGTCGAGCCGGCTGCCTTGATCGCCTCGGCAATCAGCATGATCGTGTCCCAGCCGGTCGAGACGAACGACGTGTCAGGCGCCTTGCCGTGCATGGCGGTGTAGAGTTCGATGAATTTGGGCATGTCCGGGTGGGCCTCCGGACCCATCCAGGTATGCGTGACGAAATAGACGTCGTTGCCAAATTTCTCGCCGAGCGTCTCATGCATGGCCGGGTCGTCGTAGGCATCGCCGCCGAGAACGGGCGCATCGTAGCCGACCTCGCGCAGGGCGCGGATGATCATGCCGATATCCTGGCCATAGGACGAGACGAAGATCACGTCCGGCTTCTTGCCGAGCGCCTGGAGACGCGCGAGCTGGGCGGAGAAGTTGTTGTCGCCGTTCGTGTAGGTGTCTTCCAGCAGGATCTCGCCGCCATCCGCCTTGAACTGCTCGACGAAATATTTCGACAGCGACTTGGTGTAGGCGATGAACTGGTCGGTGACGACATAGGCCGTCTTCCAGCCCTTTTCCTTCACCGCGAAGTCGGCCGCCGTCGCACCCATCGTGGTGTTCCACATGGAGAGCGTGAACTGCTTGTCGCCGAGCGACCAGGAGGAATAGAGCGGGTCCGAAGCGCAGGTCGAGATGCCGACGATATCGGCCGACTGTGCCTCGCGGCTTGCCGGAGAGCCGAAGTCGAAGTCGCAGGGCGCCACGATGACCTGTGCGCCCTTGTCGATCAGTTCGACGGCGACGTTGCCGACCGTCACCGGATCGGACTTGCCGTCGATATTGATGAACTCGACCTGCTTGCCGAGCACCCCGCCATTGTCGTTGAGAAATTTCACGGCAACCTGGGCGCCGTTGTAGCCGGGCGTGTCGAGCGGGGCCTGGATGCCCGTCATCGAGAGCGCGCCGCCGATCACGATCTTCTCGTCATCGGCAAAGGCCGTGGAGGAGGCGAGCGCGAGGCCCGCAGCCAGAAGCAGTTTGGAAGTCTTTCTCATGGTCGTTCCCCTTAGTGATGCCGTTCGGCGTTAGATGGATGAGCGGTCCGGCCTTTTTGTCTTGTTCTGCGGCCCGCCTTGAAATGCTCCTTGTTTCCGTCCCGTTGGTTCGTGCCGGGCAGCCCTACTGCCCGATTTCCTTCAGGAGATCGTCGGTCGAGACCTGCCGGCAATAGCCCTTGATCGCGCTGAGCGAGGTGTTGTGCCGCTCCTCGGAATAGGTGCCGCAAGCATCCGGCACGAGCGTCACGAGATAGTTGAGGTCGCAGGCATCCCGCACCGCCGATTCCACGCACTGGTCGGTCAGAAGTCCACACAGCACGAGTTGTTTTACCCCGAGATTGCGCAGGATATAGTCGATATGGGTGGAGACGAAGACGCTGGACGAACTCTTCGGGAAGACGATCTCGTCTTCCAGCGGCTCCAGTTCGTCGATCACCTTGCCGTCCCAGGAGCCCTTCGGCACGTTGAAGCCGGTGATCTTGTAGTCGAGGCTGCGGTCGCGGCCGTCCCTGGTCAGGCTCTCGATCGTCGTGTGCAGCACCTCGATGCCGGCCTTGCGGAAGCCGTCGAGCAGGCGCTGCATGTTCGGGATCGCCACCTCGTGGATGCGCTTGAAGTAGTATCCGTACTTACCCGCGATCTCCGCGTCGGAAACGTCCTTGAACTCCCCACCCTCGCGGCGCACGGAAAAATTCTGCACGTCGATGAAGAGGATGGCGGAGGCGGCCGGATCGAGCGGCACGTCGCGGGTGGTCAGATGGTCAGCGGCCATCAGGCGTTTCCTTCGAAGCTCTTTGCCGCAAGCCGGAGAGGGCCGGCGAGGCGGTCCGCCCATTCCTGTTGCCCGCGGGCGTCGTTGATAAGGTCGTTGCGCACTTCCACGAGCACGTGCGGAATGCCGCGACGCTCGCCATGCACCGGGATCGTGAAGTCGGAGACGTCGTCGACATGGTACGGCGCGTTGAGCTTCACGGCGACACCGGGATTGGCCGCCCGGAACATCTCCGCCAGCCGTTCGGCAAGGCGGGCGTCGTGGTTGTAGAGAAGGCCGAGTTCGAAATCGCGCACGGCACCCGACGCGCGCATGATCGGCGTGAAGCTGTGCACCGAGACGAGAAGGGACGGTCTGCCGGCCGCCCGCCGCTGGTCGAGCGCGACGGCGATCGCCTCGTGCAGCGGCTGGTGGATCTCCACGAACCGGCTCCGCCGCTCGCGATCGGACACATCCGCATTCGCCGGGACCACAGTGCCGTCGCTCTCCCGGACAACGCAGTCCTGCGCCTCGAGCGGGCGGTTGCAATCGATGACGAGGCGACTGTAGCGCTGAAGGACGAGCGCAGCGTCGAGACGCTCGGAAAGGCCCCGGGCGACGCCTTCGGCGCCGACGTCATAGGCGATGTGCCGGTCCATATCGGCGGGTGACACGCCCAGATCGCCAAGCGCTGCAGGCACGGCGCGGCCGGCATGCTCGCAGGTGAGGAAGATGCCGGAGGCACCGGCGGGATTGATCCGCTCCACGGGATCCGGGTCGCCCGCCTGCAGCAATCTGGTCGTCTCGCGATCGGCGAACCTGAGCATGAAAGGGATCCGTCAAGCGGTCCGGCGCGGGCCGGCGGCGCGGGCTTCGATGGCGATCAGTCAAAGAAATTTTTCAATCATAGTCAATCCGATATTTCCGTTTGACTAATTTTTTTCATGGCGCAAATATCCGGTCAACCAGGGGAACGAACGCCAATGAGCGATGGGAAATCACCGGCGACGGTCCGAACGAGGATCCGCGAGGCTGCGGCGTCGCTGACCGCCAGCGAGCGCAAGATCGCCAACGCCATCCTGGCCGACTATCCCTTCACGGGCCTCGAAAACATCCAGGAGCTGGCTGCCAAGACCGGCGTCAGCGCCCCCTCCATCACCCGTTTCGTCAGCAAGATCGGCTGCGGCGGCTTCCAGGACCTGCAGCGCCAATTGATCGCCGAACTGAAGGAAGGCCAGCGCTCGCCGCTCGACCTCAAGTCCAGCCAGAAGCCGGTCGGCCATTCCGAATTCCTGTCGGAATATGTGGCGCGCGTTTCCGCCGTCATGCAGGAAATGACGGCGACGGTCTCACAGGCGCAATTCGACATCCTGGCAGACCTCCTCGCCGATCCAGCCCGTAACATCTTCCTGCTCGGCGGACGCGTCAGCGACAATGTCGCCTCTTTTCTGTCGATCCATCTGAGGCAGATCCGCAGCGGCATCTACCACATGGCCGACAATCCGGAATTCTGGCCGGAGCACGTGCTGCGCATGCGCAGGAAGGATGTCGTGCTCCTGTTCGACTTCCGGCGCTACCAGCTCAGCCTCGCGCGCCTTGCCGAGACGATCGCCGAGAGGCGCGGCGCGACGATCGTCGTCGTGACCGACAAGTGGATGTCGCCGGCCGCCCGCAGTGCCGATCACATCGTCGCGCTGCCGATCGACGCCGGCACGGCCTGGGATACGGTGGCCGCCGCCATGGCGCTCGTCGAGGCACTGATCGTGCGTGTCTCCGAGGCCGATTGGGAAGCGACGCAAAAGCGCATCAACGATTGGGACGGCATCCGCTTCGAGATGCCGGGCTACGACCAGGACAGGATCAACGGGGACGCCGATGAAACGTGAGGAAATGATGGTCGCCTGCTGCGGCGACCTTTCGGGCAAGGTGCGCGGCAAGGCCTTTCCGCTGACGCAGATGGACAAGCGCCTGAAGCGCGGCGTCGGCTGGACGCCGACCAATGTGCAGATCACCTGCTTCGACAATATCGCCGAAAGCCCCTTCGGCTCGCTCGGCGATCTCGTGCTCATCCCCGATCCCGCGACCCGCGTCAGCATCGAAAGCGAGGAGGGAGCGCCGAACGAGAATTTTGTGCTTGGCAATATCCGCTATACTGACGGTCGGCCATGGGAGTTCTGCACGCGCTCCATCCTCGAGGCGGCCCTTGAACGCCTGCAAAGGGTGGCGGGCGTCACGCTCTACGGCGCGTTCGAGCACGAGTTCCAGATCAAGCACCTCGTCTCCGAGGTCGGCAAGGCCTTCACGCTCGGCGGCTTCCAGGAGGAGCGGCACTTCTGCGAGGCGATCATCGCGGCAATGCGGGAAGCGGGCGTGACGCCCGACACGATCCTGAAGGAATTCGGCGCCGGCCAGTTCGAAGTGACGATGGGGCCGCAGAAGGGCGTCACGATTGCGGACCATTCGCTGATCACCCGCGAACTCGTCGGCCTCGTCGCCCGCGAACTCGGCTATGAACCTACCTTCACGCCGATCCGCGATCCGGCCGGCGTGGGCAATGGCGTGCACGTGCACATGAGCATGCTGGATTCGACGGGCAAGGCCGTCACCTACGATCCGAACGGCCAGCATGGACTTTCGGACGCTGCGGGAAAATTCGTCGCCGGCATCCTGAAATACCTCGATTCGATCATCGCCGTCACCGCGCCAAGCGTCGTCTCCTACCTGCGTCTCACCCCGCATCGCTGGAGCGCCGCCTTCAACAATCTCGGCTTCCGCGATCGCGAGGCTTCGGTCCGCATCTGCCCCGTCTCCGACATCAGCGACATCGCCTGTGCCGACCAGTTCAATTTCGAGTTCCGCGCTGCCGACGGCGCCGCAAACCCGCACCTGGCCCTCGCCGCGATCGTTCATGCCGGCGTGCAGGGCATCGAGGAGGGGCTGCCGGTGCCGGAAGCGACGCAGGAGGACCTGTCGCTGCTGGACACAAGGGCCCTTGCTGCCCGCGGCTATGTCCGCCTGCCGCAGACGCTGGAAGCGGCGCTCGAGCGCTTCAGGAACAATGCAACGGTGTGCGGGTGGTTCCCGGAAGGCTTCGCCGACGTCTATGTAAAGCACAAGGAAGGCGAGATCGCCTATCTGGCCGGCAAGACCCAGGCGGAGATCTGCGCTGCCTATGAGAGCGCTTATTGAGATGCGTTGTCCAGACCGCCTGGGCGAGGAGGATCTCGATATGCACCCTGCAGGGCGCCATTGGTTCACCTTGAAACCGACACCAAACCGGAGCGATGAAGGTCAGCGTGATCCGCGCAGCATTTCGATGATGGCGGAAAAGTCGCGCGCGCCGCTTCCCGTGTTCTCGAAGGTCTCGTAGAGCGCCGCGGCGGCGGCGCCCAGCGGGGTCGAGGCGCCGCTGGCGGCGGCGGCTTCCTGCGAGAGCTTCAGGTCCTTCAGCATCAGGGCCGCGGCGAAACCGGGCTTGTAGCCATTGTTGGCGGGCGAGGCGGGGACCGGGCCGGGGACCGGGCAATAGGATGTCAGCGACCAGCACTGGCCGGAAGACGTGGAAGCCACGTCGAACAGCGCCTGGTGCGACAGGCCGAGCTTCTCCCCCAGCGCGAAGGCCTCGCCGACGGCGATCATCGAGATGCCGAGGATCATGTTGTTGCAGATCTTCGCCGCCTGGCCGGCGCCGTCTGCTCCGCAATGGACGATCCTTTTGCCCATCGTCTCCAGAAACGGTCTGGCGCGGGCGAATGCCCTGTCGGTGCCGCCGGCCATGAAGGTGAGCGTGCCGGCCGCAGCCCCGCCCGTGCCGCCGGAAACCGGAGCGTCCAGTGAGACGCACTCGACCGTCTGCGCAATGGAATGTGCCTTGCGCGCGCTTTCCACATCCACCGTCGAGCAGTCGATCAGGAGCGTTCCGGCGGGAACCAGGCCTGCGAGATTTTCCCAGACGGCAACGACGTGCTCGCCTTTCGGCAGCATGGTGATCACGGCCTCCGCTCCGTTCACGGCCTCGGCCAGGGTGGCAAACGTGTCGACGCCGGCTTGTGCGGCGGCTGCGAGCGAGGCTTGCGAAAGGTCGAACCCGGCGACCCCGTGGCCCGCCTTGACGAGATTTGCGGCCATCGGGCCGCCCATGTTGCCCAATCCGATGAATGCGACCTGTGCCATGCTGACTGTCCTCATGCGATGTGGCTGATTGCGGCGCAGGCGGTGCGCGACCGGCCTGCATTGCCGCCTGCGAATTTGTGGTTACCGCTCCGCCAGGATCATGGCGGCGGCCTTTTCCGCGATCATGATCGTCGGCGAATTGGTGTTGCCGGAGGTGATGCGGGGCATGACCGAGGCATCGGCGATGCGCAGCCGGCCCAGCGCTCGCAGCTTCAGTTGCGGATCGACGACGCTTTCCGGATCGCCGCCCATCCGGCAGGTGCCGGTCGGATGGAAGATCGTCGTGCCGATGTCGCCCGCGGCCTTTTCGAGGTCCGCATCGCTCTCGAAGGAGGGCCCCGGCTTGTACTCCACCGGCTTGAAGCGCGCGAAGGCGGGTTGCTCGACAATGCGACGGGTCAGGCGGATGGCCTTGACGGCCACGTCCCGGTCGCTCTGCTCGCTGAGGTAGTTGGGGCGGATCTGCGGCTGCAGCGCAAAGTCGGGACCCTTGACATGCACCGAACCGCGGCTGTCGGGACGCAGGTTGCACACGCTCGCGGTCATCGCCGGGAAGGGATGGACGCCCTCGCCGAACTTTTCCAGCGACACCGGCTGGATGTGATACTGCAGGTCCGGCGTCTCCCTGTCCGATCCCGAGCGGGTGAAGATGCCGAGCTGGCTCGGCGCCATCGCCATCGGGCCGGACCGCCTCAGGAGATACTCGAGACCGATCGACGCCTTGCCGAACAGCGTGCTCGCCTTCTCGTTCAACGTCGGCACGCCGGTGACCTTGTAGATGAGCCGAAGCTGCAGGTGGTCTTGCAGGTTCTCGCCGACGCCGGTCACCTCCTTGACGACCTCGATGCCGGCGTTCTTGAGGACGTCGCCACGGCCGATGCCGGAGAGCTCAAGCAGGTGCGGGGAGCCGATCGCGCCGGCGGCAAGCACGGTCTCGCGCGCGGCATACGCCCTCTTCGCGACGCCCTCGTGCTGGAACTCGACGCCTCTGACCTCGCCGTTTTCGACGATCAGGCGGCGAGCCTGCGCCTTGGTCAGCACGGTCAGGTTCGGTCGGTTGCGCGCCGGCTTGAGGAAGGCCTTCGATGTGTTCCAGCGGACGCCCGAGCGCTGGTTGACGTCGAAATAGCCGGAGCCTTCGTTGTCGCCGCGGTTGAAATCCTCGGTCTCGGGAATGCCGGCCTCGCTGGCCGCCTTCTGGAAGGCGTCGAGCACGGCCCAGCGCACGCGCGCCTTCTCCACGCGCCACTCGCCGCCTTCGCCGTGCTGGTCGCTCGTCCCCTTGTAGAAGTCTTCCGATTTCCGGAAGAACGGCAGCACGTCGTCCCAGCCCCAGCCGGTGCAGCCGAGCTGGCGCCACAGGTCGTAGTCGCGCGACTGGCCGCGCATATAGATCATGCCGTTGATCGAGGAGCAGCCGCCGAGCACCTTGCCGCGCGGATAGTTCAGCGCCCTGCCGTTGAGCCCGGCTTCCTTCTCGGTGGAAAAGCACCAGTCGGTGCGCGGGTTGTTGATGCAGTAGAGATAGCCGACCGGGATGTGGATCCAGTGATAATTGTCGCTTCCGCCGGCCTCCAGCAGCAACACGCGATTGGCGCGATCCGCCGACAACCGGTTGGCCAGAACGCAGCCGGCGCTGCCGGCGCCCACGACGATGTAGTCGAACTGTTCCATGTCGAACTCCGAGCGAGACCTCTCCCGCAAGCCGCATGGGCTCGCAGGCCGGTTTCTCCGTTCCTTGCTGTGGTGGGAACCGGCCTCCGGCACCCTGCCGTCCTGCGCCGGAGGCACCGGCGCAGGTCTTGCGTCGCGCCCGGATGCGTGCCAGGCGCGACCCGATGGTTCTAGAAGCCGAGCTTCTTGCCCAGCTTCGAGGCGTAGAATTCGCCGACGATACCGCGGCGGAAGAGCAGCACGCAGGCCATGAAGACGATGCCGGTGATGATCGTGACCGGGAAGTCGGACGTCGCCAGGTAGTTCTGCAGCGTCACCACCAGCCCGGCGCCGACGATCGGACCGATCAGCGTGCCGATGCCGCCGAGCAGCGTCATCAGGATCACCTCGCCCGACATCTGCCAGCCGACATCGGTGAGCGTGGCGAACTGGAACACCAGCGCCTTGACGCCGCCGGCCAGGCCCGTCAGCGCCGCCGACATGACGAAGGCGCCGAGCTTGTAGTTGCGAACCGAGTAGCCGAGCGAGATCGCGCGCTGCTCGTTCTCGCGGATCGATTTCAGGATCATGCCGAAGGGCGAGTTGATGAAGCGCCAGATGATCGCGATCCCGATCAGGAAGACGGCCAGCACGAAGTAGTACATGTTGGTCGGCTGGTTCAGGTCGATCACGCCGAACAGATGCCCGCGCGGCACCGACTGGATGCCGTCCTCGCCGTGGGTGAACCCGGCCTGCAGGCAGAAGAAATAGAACATCTGCCCGAGCGCCAGCGTGATCATGGCAAAGTAGATGCCCTGCCGGCGGATGGCGAAGAACCCGACCACGAGGCCGAGCAATGATGCGCCCGCGACGCCGATCAGGATGCCGATCTCGGGGGTGACGCCCCACTCCTTCACCGCATGGGCGGTGAAGTAGGCCGCCCCGCCGAAGAAGGTGGCGTGGCCGAAGGAGAGCAACCCCGTATAGCCGAGCAGCAGGTTGAAGGCACAGGCGAACAGCGCGAAGCACAGGAGCTTCATCAGGAAGATCGGGTAGAGGAACAGCGGCGCTGCGGCGAGGCAGCCGACCGCCACGACCAGCAAGCCGATCTGGACCGCGGAGGCATTCCGTTCCGTCTGAACGTTGGTCGCCATTTTCTCCGAAAGCTCCGCCATGTCACGCATCCCTTCCGAAGAGGCCGGCGGGCCGCAGCAGAAGTACGATCGCCATGATTACAAAGATAACGATGTTCGAGGCTTCCGGATAGAAGACCTTGGTCAGCCCCTCGGCGATGCCGAGCATGTAGCCGGTCAGGATCGCGCCCATGATCGAGCCCATGCCGCCGACGACGACCACGGCGAAAACGACGATGATGAGGTTGGTGCCCATCAGCGGCGACACCTGGTAGACCGGTGCAGCCAGCACGCCGGCGAAGGCGGCAAGGCCGGCGCCGAGCGCATAGGTGAAGGTCAAAAGCAGCGGCACGTTGACGCCGAAGGCCTGGACCAGCACCGGGTTCTCGGTCGCCGCCCGCAGGTAGGAGCCGAGCTTGGTCTTCTCGATCAGGAGCCAGGTGCCGAGGCAGGCGAGCAGCGAGACGACGACCACCCAGCCGCGATAGTTCGGCAGGAACATGAAGCCGAGATTGGTACCGCCCGAAAGCAGCGGCGGCGGCGCATAGGGCTGGCCGGAGGCGCCGTAGAGATAGCGGAACGTTCCCTCGATCGTCAGCGCCAGGCCGAAGGTGAAGAGCAGGCCGTAGAGCGGATCGAGATTGTAGAGCCGGCTCAGCATGGTGCGCTCGATGACCGCACCGAGCAGCCCGACGATGACGGGCGCGACGATGAGCGCCGCCCAGTAGCCGATACCCGCATACTGCAGGAGCAGGAAGGCGACGAAGGCGCCGAGCATGTACTGCGCGCCGTGGGCGAAGTTGATCACCCGAAGCAGGCCGAAGATGACGGCGAGCCCGAGGCTCAGGAGCGCATAGAACGAGCCGTTGATCAGGCCGATCAGCAACTGCCCGAACAGCGCCTGCATCGGTATTCCGAAAATCATGGTCATGACGCGGTCAGACCCCCAGGACTTTGTGGAGCATCGGCATCTGGTCGGGCAGTTCCGCTACCGGGAAATCCGCCACCATCTGGCCGTGGTCCATCAGGTAGAAGCGATCGGCGATCTTGCTGGCGAAGCGGAAATTCTGCTCGACCAGCAACACGGTCATGCCGCGCTCCTTCAGTTTCTTCAGCACTTCGCCGATGCGCTGCACGATGACCGGCGCCAGACCCTCGGTCGGCTCATCCAGAAGCAGCATCTTCACGCCGGTGCGCAGGATGCGGGCCATCGCCAGCATCTGCTGCTCGCCGCCGGAGAGCTTTGTGCCGGGACTGGTGCGGCGCTCGGCGAGGTTCGGAAAGAGCTCGTAGATCTCGTCGAGCGACATGCCGCCCCTGGCGACGACCGGCGGCAGCATGAGGTTCTCCTCCACCGTCAGCGTCGCGAAGATGCCGCGCTCCTCCGGCACGAAGCCGATGCCGGCATGCGCCGTCTTGTGCAACGGCACGCCCATCATGTCGCGGCCATCGAACAGGATCTGGCCCTTTCGCTCGCGCAGGATGCCGACAATCGTGCGCAGCGTCGTCGACTTGCCGACGCCGTTGCGGCCGAGAATGGTGATCATCTCGCCTTCGCCGACCGTCATGTCGACGCCGTGCAGCACATGGCTCTCGCCGTACCAGCTGTTGAGACCCTTGACCTGGAGCAATGGTTTCATCTCAGGCCTCCTCCGTGCCCATATAGGCGACGCGGACCTGTTCGTTCTGGCTGACGGCGGCGTAGTCGCCCTCGGCCAGGATTTCGCCGCGCTGGAGCACGGTGACGTGGTGGCAGATGTTGGCCACGACCTTGAGGTTATGCTCAACCATCAGGATGGCGCGGTCCTTGGCAAGGTCGGTGATGAGGTTGGCAATGACGCCGACATCCTCCTGGCCCATGCCGGCCATCGGCTCGTCGAGCAGCAGCACCTTCGGGTCGAGCGCCAGCGTCGTGGCGATCTCCAGCGCGCGCTTGCGGCCATAGGACAGGTCGGCGGCGATGCCGTTGCGCCACCTGTCGAGCCCGACCATGGAAATCAGTTCGTCGGCGCGTGCGTTCAGGCTGTTCAGCGACGACATCGGCTTCCAGAACTGGGTGGCGAGATTGTTCGGCCGCTGCAGCGCCACGCGCACGTTGTCGAGCACCGTCAGATGTGGGAAGACCGCGGAAATCTGGAAGGAGCGGACCAGGCCCATCCGGGCCACCTTGTCCGGTGGGGTCCTGGTGATGTCCGTGCCCAGCAGCGTGATCGTGCCGTGCGTCGGCTGCAGGAACTTGGTCAGAAGGTTGAAGACGGTCGTCTTGCCGGCGCCGTTCGGCCCGATCAGGGCGTGGACGCGGGCATGATGCACGTCGAGGTCGACGTTCTTCACCGCAGTGAAGCCGCCGAAATCGCGCCGAAGACCGCGGGCGGAAAGCACCACCCGCGGATCCGGCTGCGTCTGTCTTTCAGACATGGCCATATGTGCGACCAGACTTACTGGCTCACCAGATCGCAGCCGCTCTTGGCCGGATCGATGAAGGCATCCTTGCCCGGAATGGTCGCCAGCACCTTGAAGTAATCCCAGTCGACGTCGCTTTCGCCGGGCTTCTTCACCTCGAGCAGGTACATGTCGTGGATCATGCGGCCGTTCGGGGCGACCGTGCCGTTCTGGGCGAAGACGTCGCTGACCGGCATTTCATGCAATGCCTTGGACACGGCATCGGCATCGTCCGTGCCGGCCTTGTCGATGGCCTTCAGGTACTGGGTCACGGCCGAATAGGTGCCGGCCTGGACCATGTTGGGCATGCGGCCGGTGCGCTCGAAGAAGCGCTTGCCGAACTTCGCCGACTCCTCGTCGCGGTTCCAGTAGAAGCCCTCGGTCAGCGTCAGGCCCTGGGCGGCCTCGAGGCCGAGACCATGGACTTCGGCGAGCGTGAAGAGCAGGGCTGCCAGACGCTGGCCGCCGGCGACGATGCCGAACTCAGCCGCCTGCTTGATGGCGTTGGACGTGTCGAGGCCGGCATTGGCAAGGCCGATCACCTTGGCGCCGGAGGACTGGGCCTGCAGGAGGAACGAGGAGTAGTCGGTCGTGCCGAGCGGATGGCGAACCGAGCCTGCGACCGTACCACCGTTCTCCTTGACGAAGGCGGCCGTGTTTTCTTCCAGCGAATAGCCGAAGGCGTAGTCGGCGGTCAGGAAGAACCAGCTGTCGCCGCCCTGCTTTACCAGCGCGCCGCCGGTGCCGACCGCGAGCGAATGGGTGTCGTAGGCCCAGTGGAAGCCGTAGGGGCTGCACTGCTTGCCGGTCAGTTCCGTCGTCGCCGCACCGGTGTTGATGGTGATTTTCTTCTTTTCCTTGGAAAGCGCCTGGACCGCGAGACCGACCGACGACGACGTCAGTTCCATGATGCTGTCGACCTGCTCGGTGTCGTACCACTGGCGAGCGATGTTGGAGGCGATGTCGGCCTTGTTCTGGTGGTCGGCGGTGACGACCTCGACCGGTGCGCCGGCAGCCTTGCCGCCGTAGTCCTCGACGGCCATCTTCGCGGCCTCGTAAGACCACTTGCCACCGAAATCGGCATAGACGCCGGACTGGTCGTTGAGGATACCGATCTTGACCATGCCGTCGGAAACGTCGGCGGCGAAGGCGGACGTGCCCATGGCCAAGAGAATCGCCGTGGACGCAATGAGGCTCTTACGCATAGTTCTCCTCCCAGAGACTAACAGGATGCGGATCTGTTCAAAAATTGGCCGATCGTCCTCCCGACGACGGCCCTCCCACGGTTAGTTTCCCAAAAAGCCGGATTGACGCAAGGCCCGGCCGAAACTAATTCCAAACAGGGTCTGTTCATATTTGAACAGAGGGGAGTGTGACATGAGTGCGAATCCACATTTCACCTGGGACGACCTCATGTACTTTCTGGCGGTCGCCAGAACGGGGCAGCTGTCGACCGCGGCGCGCCAGCTCAGGACCAGCCACGCGACCGTGTCGCGCCGCATCGACCGGCTCGAATTCGCCCTGAAGGTGAAACTGTTCGAGCGCAATCCGCGCGGCTATGTGCTGACCGCCGTCGGCCAGCGCTTCATCGAAACGGCGGAGAAGATCGAGGCCGAGGCGGACCGGTTGCAGGCGGAGATCTCCGGCGGCGTCACGGCGCAGCGCGGCGTCATCCGCATGAGCGCGCCGGAGGGCTTTGCCAACTTCTTCTTCGCCCACCGGCTGCGCGATTTCGCATCAAGCCATCCGAACCTGGCGCTCGAACTGGTGACGATCCAGCAGATCATGTCGCTCTCGCGAAAGGAGGCGGATCTGGCGGTCTCCCTCGACCCCCCGAAGGCCGGCCCCTATTACTGCGAGAAGATCGCCGACTACAGCCTGCATGTCTACGGCGCGCGCCGCTACCTCGAACGGCACGGCCCGATCCTGAGCCGCGACGAACTGCTGCAGCATCCCTTCATCGGCTACATCGAGGACATGATCTTCGCGCCGGGCCTCGATTATCTCGGCGACGTGCATCCCGGGATCAAGGCGCGCTTCCAGAGTTCGAGCATCTTTGCCCAGCTGACCGCCACCCGCAACGAGCTCGGCCTGTGCATCCTGCCGCACTTCATCGCCAAGCAATATCCGGAACTGGAGATCGTGCTTGCCGATGAGATCGAGCTTCGACGCAGCTACTGGCTGATCTGCCATCATGACCTGCGCACGGTTCCCCGGGTGCGCATGGTGATCGACTTCCTCTTCGACATCGTTCGCTCCAACATGCCGTCCTTCCTGCGGGAACTCGATGATCAAGCCCTGTTGTCCGCCTGAACGCATCGCCGCCCTCGAACATTCTCCTGTTCTCCGTACGATTGTCCGCGAACTCAAGACCGATGGCGTTATGCGGAGCCCCGCCTGACAATCTCGAAATCGACCTCGACCATCGAGGCGACGTCCTCGCCGGATATCTTCCTCAGAATGGACCGGGCTGCCTGGGTGCCGATCATGCGACGGTCGATTCTGACAGTTGTCAGAGGCGGATAGGTATGAGGCGCGAAATCGAAATCGCCGAAGCCGACGATGGCGACGTCTTCCGGCACCCTGCAACCGCGCGCTATCGCCTCCGTCAAGGCGCCGTGCGCGACGACGTCGGAACTGCCGAATACCGCAAGTGAGCCACCGCCGCGATCCAGCAGTTGGCCCAGTGCTTCCCGCCCGTCCTGGAACGTCGATGGCGAGTTCATCTCGATGGCAGGAATCTCAACAGTGGTGATGCCGGCCAGTCGGCTGACAAAGCCGTCCCGGCGCTGGCGCGCGCGCGGATCGTTGGCACCGATCTGCGCATAGCGTTCATGGCCCTTGGCGAGCAAATACTCGGCGACCAGTGCCCCGACGTCATAATGGGAAAAGCCGACTGCCGTATCGAGCGGCGAGGGCGTCGAATCCCATATCTCGACGATCGGCAGTCCCGCGCCGGTCAGCATCGCCCGCGTCTCCTTCATGTGCGTGATGCCCGTGAGAATGATACCGTCCGGTCGGCGAGCGAGGATCGCCCGGGTCAGCTCCAGCTCCCGGTTGAGATCATAGCCGGAAAGGCCGAGGAGTAGCTGGTACCCGGCGGAAACGAGTTCGGCGTTGAGACCCTCGATGGTTTCGGCAAAGATCGTGCTCGCGACGGAAGGTACGATGGCTGCGATCAGGCGCGTCCTGCGTGATGCCAGGCCACCTGCGAGGAGGTTCGGGACGTAGCCCGTCTTCGCGATGACACGCTCGATTGCTTCCAGCGTCCGAGGCTTGACGAGCTTGGGCGTATTGATCGCCCTAGACACGGTCACCGGTGATACCCCGGCCAGCCTGGCGATGTCGGCCAGGGTGGCAGGCCCCGAGAGGGGTGGCTGCTGCGTATTCTTCTCGCGTTTTGTCATCATGAATTCTCCAAAATGATTTACGCTTTCATTCTGAAGTAGTGCAAGTGAATTTCTGCAAGAGAACTAATATCTCCGGTAAAATGATCGAAATTCAACAAATTAACGCATTTCAATTTCCGCTTGCGGCGGAACGATTCGGCGCTAAAATGAAAGCGCTTTCATTTCCGGAGGAGGAACCGGATTGGGTATTGGAGTTTGGCGCGACAGGCGCCAAGGGAGGAGGAATTCATGCGCATGAAGCGATTCTTTACACTGGCGGCGTTCGCCGCTTCGATCCTGGCGGCCACGAGCCATGCGGGCCGGGCCGACGAGTATCCCTCGAAGAGTGTGACCGTCATCGTACCCTTTGCCGCCGGCGGCAATACGGACGCCCTCGGCCGGCTTGTCGCGGAGGAGCTGGACAAGCGCCTCGGCCAGCGTTTCATCGTTGAGAACAAGCCGGGCGCCGGCGGCAACATCGGGCTTGGCGATCTTGCCCGGGCCGAACCCGATGGCTACACGATCGGCATGGGCACGGTCAGCTCGAACGCGATCAACCAGACGCTCTACAAGACGCTGCCCTATGACAAGGAAAAGGGCTTCGTGCCCCTGTCGCTGATCGCGACGATGCCGAACGTACTGGTGGTCAATGCCGACAAGTTGCCGGTCAATTCCGTTCAGGAACTGATCGAGCTTCTCAAGAAGGAGCCGGGCAAGCATACCTATGCTTCCTCGGGCGTCGGCACCTCGATCCACCTTGCCGGCGAGCTTCTGGCCAACAAGGCCGGCGTGACGATGACCCATGTGCCCTACAAGGGCAGCAGCCAGGCGATCATGGATGTCGTCGCCGGCCACGTCGATTTCATGTTCGACAACATCCCGACGGCCGCCCAGCAGGTCAAGGCCGGAAAGCTGCGCGCCCTTGCCGTCACCAGCCTCGACCAGGCCTCGCTTCTTCCGGATGTGCCGACCATGGCCAGTGTCATCCCGGAGTTCGAGGCCACCTCATGGCACGGCATTTTCGCACCGCCCGGCACACCTCCGGAAATCGTCGACAAGCTGAGCAAGGAAGTTCAGGCCATTCTTCACGATCCGGCGATGAAGGCGAAGATCGAAGGCATGGGCGCAACGCCGGTGGGCAACACCTCCGAGGAGTTCGCTCAGTTCATCGACGGTGAAACGGCGAAGTGGGCCGAGGTCATCAAAGCCGCGAATCTTCCGCTGCAGTAAACTCTGCCCGCCGGCCAGGTGGACGCCTGGCCGGCGCATCATTTGTTCCGTGGACTTGAAGCCATGTTGAAGATTCGTAATGCCCGCGACTTTGCCGGCGGCGCGGCAATGATCGCCATCAGCCTGCTGTTCATCTGGTTCGGCCGTGGGCTCGAGGTCGGAAACTCGTTCCGGATGGGGCCGGGCTATTTCCCCATGATGCTCAGTCTGCTGCTGATCGTGATCGGCGCGTCGATCATCGTCCAGTCGTTGTTCGTCGCAGCAGAGGACGGGGACCCGGAACCCGCAAACTGGAAAGCCTATGGTCTTGTGATCGTGGCGCCGGTGTTCTTCGGCCTGGCCCTTTCCGGACTGGGACTTGCCCCGACCATGTTCGCGATGATCGTCGCAGTCGGCTTCGCCAGCAAGTATGCCAATTGGCGCCAATCGATCCTCTTGGCCACCTTCATGGCGGTCTGCTCGGTCTTGCTGTTCACGCGGTTGCTGTCTCTCCCCGTCAGTGCGTTCGGATCGTGGATTCCCTTCCTCCATGCTTTCTAACCCGCACTGGCGATCTCGAAGAGGATTGTGATGGACCTCCTGTCCGATCTGTGGCTTGGCGCCACCACCGCGTTCCTGCCTATCAATCTCGTCTACTGCTTCATCGGTTGCCTTCTCGGCACCGCGATCGGCGTCCTGCCGGGGCTCGGGCCGACGGCGACAATCGCCATGCTGCTGCCGATCACCTTCGGCCTCCCGGCGGAATCGGCACTGATCATGCTCGCAGGCATCTTCTACGGTGCCCAGTACGGCGGCTCGACGACGGCGATCCTGATCAATCTGCCGGGCGAGAGTTCGTCGGTGGTGACCGCCATCGACGGGTACCAGATGGCACGAAACGGCCGCGCCGGCGCAGCCTTGGCAACCGCGGCGCTCGGCTCGTTCTTCGCCGGCACAGTCGCCACGGTTCTGCTCGCCGCCGCCGCCCCACCGCTGGCCGCGATCGCGCTGAAGTTTGGGCCGGCCGAATACTTCTCCCTGATGGTTCTCGGTCTGGTGGCTTCCGTGGCGCTCGCCAGCGGTTCGTTGCTGAAAGCCATTGCCATGATCGTCTTCGGCCTGCTTCTCGGTTCGATCGGAACCGATGTGGAAAGCGGGACGCCGCGCTATGTCTTCGACGTTCCGCAGCTTTATGACGGCCTCAACTTCGTCGCCGTCAGCATGGGCATATTCGGAATCTGCGAGATCCTGCGCAATCTCGAAAGCGAGCACGAGCGCTCTGTCGGGGTGAAGAAGGTCACCGGCCTGATGCTGAACCGCGATGATTTCAGGCGCATTCGCGGCCCCGTCCTGCGCGGCACGGCCCTTGGTTCGCTGCTCGGCGTTTTGCCGGGCGGCGGCGCCATGCTCGCATCCTTTGCCGCCTATGCCATGGAAAAGCGCATGTCGCCCAACCGCGCTGAGTTCGGCAAGGGCGCGATCGAAGGGGTCGCCGCACCGGAATCGGCGAACAATGCCGGCGCGCAGACTTCCTTCATCCCGATGCTGACGCTCGGAATTCCCGGCAATCCCGTCATGGCACTGATGGTCGGCGCGATGATCATTCAGGGCATCACGCCCGGCCCCAACGTCATCTCTGACGAGCCTGCGATGTTCTGGGGCATGATCGTGTCGATGTGGTCCGGCAATCTGATGCTGGTGATCCTGAACCTGCCGCTGATCGGCCTTTGGGTTCGCATGCTGACGATCCCCTATCACCTGCTGTTTCCCGCGATCATCGGTTTTTGCTGCATCGGCGCCTACAGCATCAACAACAGTGTGTTCGATGTCTTCATCATGGCCATATTCAGCGTGATCGGCTTCGCGCTCAGCAAGCTGCGTTTCGAGCCGGCGCCGCTCCTGCTCGGCTTCATCCTCGGCCCCATGCTGGAAGAGAACCTGCGCCGCGCCATGCTGATCAGCCAGGGCGATCCTTCGATCTTCGTGCGCAGCCCTCTCAGTCTGTCGCTGCTGCTCGGCGCCATCGTCGTCCTCGTCCTCGTGCTCTCGCCCAGCATCAGCCGGAAGCGGGACGAAGCATTCACGGAATGAACAGGATGAAAAAAGCAATGAGAAGGACAGCCGATCAGTTGCGAAGCGCCAGGTGGTTCGGGCCGGACGACCTGCGCAGCTTCGGGCATCGTTCGCGCATGATGCAGATGGGCTATGCCGCGGAGGACTATCTCGGAAAGCCCATCATCGGCATTTTGAACACCTGGTCCGACCTCAACCCATGCCATGCGCATTTCAGGGACCGCGTCCAGGACGTGAAACGCGGCATCGCCCAGGGCGGCGGATTTGCCGTCGAACTGCCTGCGCTTTCGGTCGACGAAACCTTCACCAAGCCGACCTCCATGCTCTATCGCAACATGCTGGCCATGGAGACGGAGGAGCAGATCCGCTGCCATCCGCTCGACGGCGTGGTGCTGATGGGTGGTTGCGACAAGTCCACGCCGGCATTGATCATGGGGGCGCTTTCGGCCGGCTTGCCGATGATCTACCTGCCGGCCGGGCCCATGCTGCGCGGGCACTACGCCGGCAAGATTCTCGGCTCCGGTTCGGATGCCTGGAAGTACTGGGACGAGCGGCGGGCCGGCAACATTTCGGATCGCGAATGGCTTGGCATCGAGGGCGGCATTGCGCGCTCCTATGGTACCTGCATGACGATGGGCACCGCCTCGACCATGACGGCGATCGCCGATGCCATGGGGCTGACGCTCCCCGGGGCGTCCTCCATCCCGGCCGCCGATTCTGGCCACATCCGCATGTCCTCGGAATGCGGGCGCCGTATCGTGGAGATGGTGTGGGAGGATCTGGGGCCGGGTCGGATCGTCACCGATGCTTCGATCCGTAACGCTGCGATCGTCGCGATGGCGACAGGTTGCTCCACCAATGCCGTCATCCACCTCCTGGCGATCGCAAGACGCGCCGGGGTCTCACTGACGCTCGACGATCTCGATGCACTGGGGCGGACGACGCCGCTGATTGCCAACATCCGCCCTTCCGGCAAGGACTACCTCATGGAAGACTTCTTCTATGCCGGTGGACTTCGCGCGCTGATGGTGCAGCTTGCGGATCGGCTCGATCTTTCCGCGCTGACGGTGACAGGCCGACCCCTCGGCGAAACCCTGGAGGGTGCTGCCGTCTATAACGACGATGTCATCCGGCCGCTCTCCAATCCCGTCTATCCGGAAGGATCGCTCGCCGTACTCAGGGGCAATCTCTGTCCGGACGGCGCGGTCATCAAGCCCGCCGCCTGCGATCCGAAATTCTGGCGGCACCAGGGTCCGGCGCTCGTTTTCGACAGCTATCCCGAGATGAAGGCGGCCATCGATGACGAAACGCTCGATGTCACGCCCGACACCGTGCTCGTGCTGCGCAATGCCGGCCCGAGAGGAGGGCCGGGCATGCCGGAATGGGGCATGCTGCCGATCCCGAAAGTGCTCATCAACCAAGGCCACCGCGACATGCTCCGCATTTCGGATGCGCGCATGTCCGGCACATCCTATGGCGCCTGCGTGCTGCATGTCGCGCCGGAGAGCCATGTCGGCGGTCCGCTTGCCCTGCTGAGATCCGGCGACATCGTGCGGATGGATCTTCCGAACCGCCGGCTAGACATGCTGGTGCCGGACGAGGAGCTTCAGGCGCGTCGTGCCTCGCTTCCTTCACCCGCGCCGAAGTTTGGGCGAGGCTATGGCTGGATGTTCTCTCGGCACGTGATGCAGGCCGACAAGGGCTGCGACTTCGACTACCTCGAGGCTGGTTTCGGGCCGACGGCCGGCGAGCCCGACATATTCTGACGGCAGGGCAGACCTGACCGGCGGCACATCACCGTGGCGGACAGTGACCGGCACGGCTACACTGCTGTCGGAACACTATGCGACAGGCCCGGCAGGAGGCCGGTGAGCACGCAGTCCCGCTATCCCACTCCCCTCCCTCAGAACTTGTAACCGACACGCACGGCGCCGCCGTGGCTAGTGTAGGTGTCGGAGAACGAGCCCTGGTAGTTGAGGCGCAGGCTGAAGCCGTTGTCGTTGGCGATATCGACGCCTGCATTCAGCCGGCCGACCACCTCGGCCAGAGGCACCTCGCTGTCGAATACGCCGACCCCTGACGGCGCACCGGCCAGCCGGGCGGACGTCTCCCAGCTGTCAGCGCTGCTGAAGCTTACCCCGGTGGCCGCAAAGGCCCGCATGACCGTCGTCTCGTTCAGGTCCACGCGCGTGCCGACCTCGATCGCCGGGGTGACGTGGAAGCTCCATTGGCCGGTGTCGTCGACCACTAGATCCAGCATGCCGGCGCCCGATTCGCGATAGCCACCCGCATGCGAATAGATCAGATCGAAATCCACCAGCGGCCGCACATAGTAGGCGTCCTGCGCAAAGGTGTAGGCGGCACGCAGCCGGGCGCTGACATTGTAGACCTCCGGATCGCCCTCCGCCTGGCCGGAAAAGCCCGGGATCCGGATCGTGCGCGTGTTGTCGTACCAGCCATAGCTGCCGGCAACGGCGCCCGATAGAAGCCAGGGACCGGTCTCATGCTTCAACGAAGCGCCGGCATAGAGGATGTCGCCGTCGGCGTTGACACGGCCGTCGTCACCGCGAATGACGCTGCGGTCATAGCCGCCGGCAAAGCCGACGAACCAGTTGGGCGACACCTCGATCTGGGTACCGGCCTGCATCGAATAGGTCGTGGTGCCGAAGCCCGAGACGCCGCCACTGGACTCCTGGTCGAGCCGCTGCACACCCGCCTGGCTCCATACGCATTCCGTCTCGGTCAGGAATGCGCTGTCACCGGCAAACATCGGGCAGCTCAGCAGCAGGTCGAGATGCTGCTGCGTCGTGACGATGCTGCCGGCCGCGGCCGCGCCCGCGACGCCCGGCGACATATCGGACAGGGCCGCCCCGTAGCCACCGGAATCGCCGTCGGCAAGGGTGCCGAGGGTGCCGAACAGCGTACCGTAGGGGCCGCCGCCGGCGTCCCAGATCTCCTGCAGGTGGTCGGCGACGTTGTCCTGGTCCTTGCTCAGCGCAAAGCCGGGATCGGCGAAGTGCGCCCCATCCGCCGAAAGCGACAGCCTGTTTCCGGTCTGGGTCATCGCGTAGTCGAAGATCGCCGACTGGCCGATCAGCGAATGGTCCAGGCTGCCCCCCGCAGTGAGGAAAGGCAGGCTGATGCCGGGCAGGACGCTTTCGGCACTCACCGTGAACCCGCCGGCAAGTGCCGCGTCGCCATCGACGACCAGGCGATCCATGCGGAAGCCGGCGAAATCGGCGTTGATCGCCAGAACGCCGTTCCGGCCCTGTGCGAGGTCTCCGGTGACCCTGGCGACGTCGACGGCGCCTGAGCCCCCGACTACCAGCCGGCCATGATTGACGACGTCAGCTTCATAGACCTCCGCATCCGTCAACAGGCCACCCGTCCTGTTCACGACGGAGACAGCCATGTAGCGGTCGATGCGGGCCGTCTTCGCCAATTTGGCATCAGGGGTGGCTGCCCCTTTGACACTGCCGTTGATGACACCGGTATTGTACACCGTCAGCGCGCTGCCCGAGGGTGCGTTCACCCCCTCGGTATATTGGACTGCAACGCCCGATGCCGCCGAGACACTGCCGCCGGCATTGACGGTCACCTCGTTGTTTTTCCCGGCCGACACCCAAATGCCGGCGCCGCTGTCGCCGGAGCCACCGGTGACGGATCCATTGACGGTGACGTTGACGGTGCCGTTATTGTCCGTCCCGGCGTCGCTTTGCGCGAATATGCCGATCGAGCCTTCTCCGGTCGCCTGGATGTTCCTGCCTGCGTCGAGGGTGACGGTCACGTCGCCGCTCTTGCCGTCCGACGAGAGATTTCCGTTGGAACCGATGAAAGCGCTGGTCGCGTTACCGCCGAAACCGCCGCCGCCGCCGATCGACTGGGCAAGCACGCCGAAGGAATGGTCGCCATCCGCGACGATGCCGCCGTTGACGGTGACGGAGACGTCGTCGCCATCGCCGTAGCTGCCCGGGCTGTTGCCCTTGAAGGAAAGCGGCGCGCCCGATGCGGTACCGCCGATACCGCCGCCGCCGCCGATCGATTGCGCGACGATGCCGTGGGCGGCCACGCCCCGCGTATGGATCGAGCTGTCACTGGTCAGGTTGACCGTGACGGCATTGCCGTTCACCGTTCCGCCGCCCGCGCCGCCGACGACGAGCGAGCCGATGCTGTCGGCCTCGCCCGCGCCGCCGATGCCGCCGCCGCCACCGATCGACTGGGCGACGATGCCATGGGCGCGGTCGCCATGGGTGTCCACGCCACCGCCATAGTTCAGGTCGACTTCGCCGCCGCTGCCGCCACTGCCGCCGGCGCCGCCGACGACCAGGTCGATTGCATGGCTATCATCGTCTTCGGCCGCCTCGCTGCTGCCGGCGCCGCCGACGCCGCCACCGCCGCCGATCGATTGGGCCAGGAGGCCGATCGAATCGTCACCGCTGGTCTGCAGGCTGAGCCAGCTTCCCGCAGCGACCGTGACCGTGCCGCCGTTGCCGCCGCCGCCGCCGCTGCCGCCGAAGCCGCCACCGACGGTGATCTTGCCCGCCGCCTTGTCGGAGCCGTCGCCGCCCTGGCCGCCGCCACCGCCGATCGACTGTAGCAGCACGCCATAGGCGCTATAGCCGGAGGTATCGATGCTGGCGGTGCCGTCGTCGCTGTCGAAGGTGACATTGATCGCGCCGCCATTGCCGCCGGCGCCGCCGCTGCCGCCGACACCGACGGTGATATTGGCGGTCGCCTGGCTGCCGGATGCGGTGGAGGTGCCACCGGCGCCGCCGCCGCCGCCGATCGACTGCGCGACGATACCGTCGGCCCAGTCACCCGTGGTGGTGATCTGGCCGCCATGGGTCAGCGTGACCGTGTTGCCATTGGCGGCGGCTCCGCCGGTGCCGCCGTCGTCGATGGTGGCGCCGACGCTGACATTGAAGCAGTAGCCGGATTCACCGTCGCCGTCCTCGCTCGAGCAATCGCTCTCGCCCTCATCGTCGAGCGGCTCGGAATCGTCGGAAGAGGCCTGCCCCGCCGAGCCGCCCAAGCCGCCGCCGCCGCCGATGGACTGGGCAAGCACTCCGTCCGCATCCGCACCGGAGGTGATGATCCCGCCCCTGCTGGTGACGGTAGCCGTTCCGGCTGTGCCGCCGCTGCCGCCGGTGCGGCCAAGGGATACGCCGACGGACGCGGTGAAAGCGCTGCTGCCTTCGGATTCCTCGGCTTCTCCGCCGGGCAGATCCGCGCTGGCAGACAGCCCGACGCTGGCGCCCTGTGACGTACCGCCGCCGCCGCCGATCGACTGGGCGATCACACCGCGTGCCCCCGATCCGCTGGTCTGCAGCAGGGTGCCGCTCTCGAGATCCACAGTCGCGTTCCCGCCGCTGGCGCCGCCGCTGCCGGAGCCGCCGAGTCCGACATTTGCCGCCAGATTGAAGCCGCTGCCGATCTGTTTGCTGTTGACCGAGCCAATGCCGCCATTGCCGCCGCCGCCACCGATCGACTGCGCCACGATCGCATTGGCATAGTCGTCGGCCGTCGTCACCGAGGCGCCGTTCTTGAGATCGACATTGACGGCGCTGCCATTGCCGCCGCCACTGCCCGAACCGCCGATGGAGACGCCGATGTCGGCGCTGATGGTGTCGACCGTGCCGGCGGTCGCGGACATCGACGACGCGCTGCCGCCATTGCCGCCGCCGCCGCCGATCGATTGCGCCACGAGGCCGTGCGACGAGACGCCTTTCGTGGAGACCGCGGTGCCGTCCAGCGTCAGCGACACGGAGTTGGCGTCATGAGACGATCCACCGCTGCCACCGACGGCCGTGGAAACGCTCATCGCCAGCGAGACGTCTTCGCCGGTCGGGACCGCCACGGTGAGCGCGTCGGCAATCGAGGAGCCGCCGCTGCCGCCGCCACCGCTGATCGATTGCGCCAGTACGCCGATCGCGTCGGTCACGTCGCCGCCGCCCTGGCCGGTGTAAATGGTGCTGTCGGTCAGGTCCACGACAACGGCACCGCCCGCGCCGCCGGAACCGCCGGTGCCGCCCACGGCTACCGACGCCGTGAAGCCGATGTCTTCGGAATAGGAACTGGCGGATCCGCCGGTGCCGCCGCCGCCGCCGATCGATTGGGCCACGATGCCCGCAGCGTGCGAGCCCTGGGTCGTCAGGGTCAGGCCGTCGAAGCCGACGGTCACGGTGTTGGCGTAGCCGCCGCCGCCGCCGCCGCCGCCGATCTGGAAGCTGCCGAGCCCGGCATCGTCGCCCGTGGCGTTGCCGCCATTGCCGCCGCCGCCGCCGATCGACTGCGCAAGGATGCCGAGCGCCCCGGAACCTCCGGTCGCGATGCTGACGGCCTGCGGCGTTCCGGTGCCGGCGGAACAATCGTCGCTGGCATCCAGATTCGTAACGCAAGCCCATCCGCCGCTGCCGCCGCCAGAGGCGGTGCCGCCGACGCCGAGCGCGGGAACGCCGACCGACAGGTCGATCACGTTGCCGCCATTGCCGCCGCCGCCGCCGATCGATTGCGCCATGATGCCATGCGCCATCTCGCCCTGGGTGGTGACCGAGCCACCGTTCAGCAGCACGTCGGCATGCGCGCCGTTGCCGCCGGCACCGCCCTGGCCGCCGACGGTTGCGATGCCTGCCGCGCCGCCGCCGGTGCCGCCGCCGCCGCCGATCGATTGCGATATGATGCCGATCGCCGCGTCGCCGGCCGTGCTGATGACACCCGAGTTCTGGACCTCGGCGTTGCCGGCGGTGTTGCCGGAACCGCCGGAACCGCCGATCGACAGCACGCCGCCGGCCGTGCCGGCAGCGCCGCCGCCGCCGGTGATCGACTGCGCGACGATACCGTGTCCCGAATAGCCCGAGGTGGTGATCTTGCCGGCGTTCTGGACACTGGCCGTCCCGGAAGAACCGCCGGAACCGCCGTCGCCACCCAGTTCGAGCGTCAACCCGTCGGCGATGCCGCCGGTGCCGCCGCTGCCGCCGATCGATTGCACCAGGATGCCGTAGGAATGCTCGCCATAGGTCGTGATCGTCCCGCCGGCATTGTTGACGGTGGCCACCTCGCCATTGCCGCCATTGCCGCCATTGCCGGCGCCACCGCCCAGCACGTCCGTGAAGTCGCCGCCGGTGCCGCCCCCGCCCCCGATCGAATGCAGGGTGACCGCAGCCGAGAAATCTCCCGTCGTCGTGATGCTGGCACCGCCGGTCATGTAGGCGCCAACGCCACCGGCATTGCCGCCGTAGCCGCCGCCACCGCTTGTGCCCAGGAGGGCCGTATCGTCACCACCGTTGCCGCCCTGGCCGCCGATGCTCTGGCCCAGCAGGCCGTAGGAATGGCTGCCATCCGTCTTGATGACGCCGTAGTTGTTCATCTGGATCTGGCCGCCGGTACCGCCGTTGCCGCCCGAGCTGTCCTTCTCACCCGAATCGCCGTCGCCGCCGCGTCCGCCCTGGCTCAGTCCGACCATGCCGGCGATATCATCGCCCTGGGTCGAGACAGTGGCGCCCCCCTCGACCGTCAGGGTCAGGACATCGGCGCTCCCGGAGCCTCCGGCGCCTCCGTCGGATGAACTATAGCCGGTTCCGCCATCGCCGCCTTGTCCGATGCCGACAAGGCCTCCCGACACGCCGCTCACCTCGCCGCCACTGACGACGGTGATGTCGCCGTAGGTGACTATGTTCATCCCCCCGCCAGCCGCACCATTGCCGCCATTGTCGGAGGAATCGAAGGAGGCCGTGCCGTGGCTGCCCTGGGTCAGCGCATAGATGCCGCGAACGCTGTCGGTGTCGTTCGCATAGATGCTGATCGCGCCGATCGAGGCACCGCCGCCGTTCGAACCGTTGGTGACGGTGACGAAGCCGCCAGCGCCGCCAGCGCCGTTGTCGTTGCCGCCGGCACCGCCGATGGACTTGGCGGCAATGCCCCAGGCATTGTCCAGTCCGTTCAGGGGGACCGCCACGCCGCCGAGAAATATCTGGCCGGTGTTGGTGATGTTGATGGCCCCGCCGTTGCCGCCGTTGCCACCCACCTGGTCGCCCGCTGCGCCGCTGTTCTGTTCGCCGCCGACACCGCCCTGGCTCCAGCCGAGGATGCCGGTCATGCCCCTGGCCGTATTCGAGTTCATCGATTCGACGTTCAGCACCCCGGAATTGGTGATCGTGACCGTATTTCCGGCCCCGCCATGGCCGCCGCTGGACTTGTAGTTGTCGTTGTCCGAATCGCCATCGCCGCCGAAACTCAATCCTGAAATCAGGTTGCCGATCGAGCCTGGATCGCCGGAACTGGTCAGCGTCATATCGCCGCCATTGGTGATCGTCACGGTGCCGCCCGCGCCCGCCGCACCCTCGTCGACGCCGTCGCCGCCGCGTGTGCGTCCGATCATGAGAGCGTTCTGGTCGGCACCTTCCGAACCGTAAGGGAGCGATGTGTCGCCTGTATATGTCCCCGCATTGATGGCATTGAAATTTATATTGTCCCCCTGCGCGCCGTTCTTCTCATCGCTTTTGTCGACGCCATCGTCGCCTTGGCAAAGCGACCAGCTATAGCCGTAGGAAGCTGCATCGAGGGTCTGCGTCGCCGACCCGTTACAGCTTGCATAGGCGTCGCCGGCGACGGTGGCGCCGCCGAGGCCAACGGCTAAGACGATCAGTGCATGCGGTACGTTTCGCTTGGGAACGAATGCTTCCTGGCCAAGGCCCACGGATGAATGCTTCATGCGATGAGTCCCTAAAATATCGAAGCAGGTGGGCCCAGGTTCCTCGCATGCATGATCGGCGCGCGAAGGGCTCCCCTCCAACCAAAAAACAACCAAAAAAATGTCAGGTCACGACAATGCAGACGGTAGGGCAAAAGATGTCGGAAAATCTACCGAACAAAACTGTTCAATTCTGACGAAAACCTGCACGGCGCTGCCCGGCGCGGGGTGCCCCAGGACACCGGGAAAGAGTGCCGATCGTGGATCCCCTGCCCCGTTGTCCGACCAATTCTTTTGAATTCATCCGGATTCTGCCGGCCCTTTCCATCGTGGCTGCGGCTCGCGCGCTTGTTGCAGACTGCGCGTCGTGAACGGATGACTTGCGCCCGCGATGTCCCTGTGCAACTTCTGAAGGATGCTGGACCTCAAGACAGTGCTGGTCGTCGATCTGGCAACCGCCAGTTTGCAGGCGGTCGCCTGGATTTTCGTCTGGCTGGCCTGGCGCCATCTCTACGAACTGAAGTTTCTCGCAGCGGGATATACCGCCATCGCGATCGGGCTTCTCCTGATGATCCTGAGAAGCGACCAGCCCACGGCATGGTCCATCGTGCTGCACAACACGATCATCAAGCTCGGCCTGGTCCTGCTCGCCGAAGGTCTGGCACGCTTCCTGGGCCAGCCGCGCTATACCTGGATCGGGGTCTCGCTGCTTGTCTTTCAGGGCGTGGCCTGGGGCCTCGCCGTGACGTTCGATCCGGGCAATCTTGCCATCCGCATCCACACATCGACCCTCTTTACGGTGATCATGATGTCGGTGATGTGCGTGGCGCTCCTGCGGGACCGGACGCAGCCCCGGCTCTTGCGCTGGATCACGATGGCAGTGCTGGCCGAGTACATCGCAGCCAGCATCGTCCACAGTGCGTTCGAATTCTGGTTTCCGGCGAGCCCCCAGGACATCGCGGTGCTCGACAACCGCAATGCCTGGTATCTGTTGCAGGGAACCCTGTTCCTGATCGCGCTGTTCGCCTGCCTGCTCTTCATGGTCAGTTCACGCCTTTCCGCGGCCGTGCACGAGAAGAACGAAGCCTTGTCGCGGGAAGTGCTGGAACGCCGCAGGCTGGAAAACCAGCTGAGTGCCAGCCTCGAGGCCGAACGCGCCCTTCGTGAAGAGCAGGCCGACTTCATGCGCATTGTCGGCCACGAGTTCCGCACTCCGCTGGCGGTCATTCGCAACGCCGTCGACATGATCGGGCTTGTCGGCGACAAATCGCGGGACGCGACGAGGGAACGGCTCGCCGGCATCGGCGAGGCGCTCGACCGGCTGTTCTCCCTGATCGAACGTTTCATGACGAATGACGGCGACAATCATTTTCGACCGGAACCGATGCAGATCGCATCGCTCATCGCCGACGTGCAACTGCACTTCGAGATGACCGGGCGCGGTCATCGCTTGCGTTTCAGCACGGAGGGGGAAGCGATCTCGACGATTGCCGATCCCGATATGCTGGCGACCGTCGTCATCAATCTCATCGACAACGCGCTCAAATATTCACCCGAGGATCAGCTCATTCACATTGAAGGCCGGTCCGAATTCGGCCTCGTGATCATCCAGGTCCGTGATCGCGGCATCGGCATCCCGAAGGCCGAGATGCACAAGATCGGGCGCCGGTTCTTCCGCGCTTCCAACACCAAGGCCCGCAACGGAACAGGGCTCGGCCTTTATTCGTCCCGCCAGCTTCTCGCCTACCATGGCGGCACGTTGGACCTGCTCGCCAATGAAGGAGGGGGAACGACGGCCGTGGCACGCGTGCCGTTGCTCCGGGAGGCGGCGGAGCCGGCACAGCTAGAGGAGATTGCCAATTGACGCGCGTTTTGATCGTCGAGGACGAGCAGCGGCTGCGCAAGGATCTGGTTGACTTCCTGGGGCTCTGCGGCTTCACCGCCGAGGGCGTTGCGACGGCGGAAGCCCTGCGCCGGCTTCTGGGCGAACAGGGACCGCCGGACGTCATCGTCCTCGATGTCGGACTGCCCGATGGCGACGGATTCGAACTGGCCAGCGAAATCCGCAAGGCCTATCGCTGCGGCATCATCATGCTCACGGCCTTAGGCGACAGCGACGACCGTGTCCGGGGCTTTGAAAGCGGCGCCGATATCTATCTCGTCAAGCACAGTACCTTGCGGGAGATCGAAGCCGCGATCCGCAGCCTGCTGCGGCGAACGGGCGATCAGGCCGAGGCGGCCGACGGCACCGGCGACAGATGGGTCCTGGACAGCCGGAACTGGACCCTCACCGCGCCCAACCAGCGCTCGCTCAAGCTGACGGCGACCGAGTTCGCACTCGTAAGCGCCCTCTGCAGCGATGGCGGCGGGATCTGCGCACGCGAGAAGCTGGCGGAAACGATCGCTCGCCCCAGAGCCCACTTCGACAACCGCCATCTCGATGCCGTCGTCAGCCGCCTTCGCCGCAAGATCGGCGAACAGACCAACCTGCACGTGCCGATAAAGGTCGTCTACGGCGTCGGCTATACGTTCACGGCACCCGCAGTGGTGCAATGATCGTCCGGTGTCTCGCGGCGCGGATCAGCCGAGAGCCACCCTTCATCCTGGCGCCCCGACCGCCATGGCCTTGTCGCGAAAAATGTCGGAGATCACAGCGGCCACCTGGATCTGGCCCTCAGGCGTCGCAGGATCTACATTTCCCGTCGCACGAGATGTCCACACAGCGAGGCCGCACCATGCCGACCTTCACAGTCACGACCACTCTCAAGACGGAAGCAGAGACCGCCGAGGAGGCTGCTCTCCTGATGTATCGCGCACTGAGCCGGGGCTCGGTGCCGATCGACTACCTTGTCACGGGCCAGTCAGGGACGACGACGGTCGTGCTCGATCGAGAGAAGGCGGACGAATATGCCGTGATCGATCACACAGCCGACCCCGGCAACTGGTGAACGGGGCGACGGCAGCACGGACGATTTCCGGCCAGCCCGGCGCCGGTCGCTCGGCAAGCCCGCCGGATGCCTGCAAGGTCGAGCCGTCCTTCACACGGACAGGCTGAGCGTCTTCTCGCGTTCGATATAGTCGCGCTGCGTATCGGTGATGTAGTCGCGCACGATCGGCGCGGCGTCGCGGGAGCGCGACAGCTGCATGTGGAAGACGAGCTGGCTGCCGGTGCGGAACATCATCTCCGCGCTGATCAGGTAGAACTCCCACATGCGGGCGAAGCGCTCGTCGTAGAGCGCGATCACCTTGTCGCGGTTCGCCTCGAAGCGTTCTGTCCAATGGGCGAGCGTCGTCGCGTAGTGGACGCGCAGAAATTCCAGATCCGTGACCCAGAGGCTGTTCTGCTCGACAACCTCGAACACCTCGGAGAGGGCCGGCGAGTAGGCTCCGGGGAAGATGTATTTCCGCAACCACGGGCTTGCCATGCCGGGCGGGCTCATGTGCCCGATCGAATGCAGGAGCGCCACGCCGTCATCCGGCATCAAAGCGTTCAATTTCTTGAAGAACTCGTCATAGTGATGGACGCCGACATGTTCGAACATGCCGACGGAGACGATGCGGTCGAAGGATCCTTCGACGTCGCGGTAATCCTTCAGTTCGAACCGGACGCGGCCGGCGAGCCCGGCTTTTTCCGCCCGCTGCGAGGCAAGTGCCTGTTGCTCCTTCGAAAGCGTCACGCCGAGAACGTCCACATTCTCCAGTGCCGCGAGATAGAGCGCAAGGTCGCCCCAGCCACAACCGATATCGAGCACCTTCATGCCGGGCTTCAGTCCGAGCTTGCTGGCGAGAAGCCGGAGCTTATTGCGCTGGGCCTGTTCGAGGGTTTCGCCCGGTTCGCGGAAATAGGCGCAGGAATAGAGCATGTTCTCGTCGAGGAACAGCTTGTAGAAATCGTTGCCGAGATCGTAGTGATGGGCGACGTTCTGCTGCGCCTGCCCCTTGCGGTTCGACTGCTGGCGCTTGCGGAAGCGCATCTTGATGGCGCGCAACACCTTCTGGATCGGATAGGAACCGAGCGAGAGCCGGTTGACCGAGAAGAGCGTCAGGAAATCCCGTAGCGTCGAGCCCTCCTCGAACCGCATCGTTCCATCCATATAGGCTTCGCCGGCCGCAAGCTCGGCATTGAACACCAACGTCCGGTAGAGCTTTCTGTCGGTCAGCCGCATCGTCACCTGCGGGCCGGGCGTGCCCTTGAAGACATGGCGTTTTCCCTCTGCATCGATGACAGTCAGGCAACCCTTGCGTATGAACGACTTCATCATGTGCGAAAGTGGAAACATAAGCGCCTCGATTTGCTGTTGACGAGATGTCCGGCCGCCCAACTCTCGTCCGATCGAGGGAAAAATACAATGCTTGCGGGAAGGTACCTGCTCCGCCATCCGATATCCCTCGACCCTGTCCCAGGCCTGGCGGGGCCGGGGACAGGGTCTGACAGAGAGACCACGTGCACGTCTGCGATCGGTTATCGCATCGACAGGTGCGCCGCGACCCTCCCCTGCCTGCGGAGGTACAGGATCTGCGCCGTCAGGCCGACGACGAGAAGAACGAGAAGGCCGGCCTGGGCCCCGAGAAGGAGGGGCGAATGCAGGTCGGTGACGAAGGGATGGCCGTCCGGAACGCGGCGCAGGATCTCGCTGACGGTCGGCACCATCAGGAGAAATGCGGTGAGGCTCAGACAGACCGTCTCGATGTATCTCCCGGCCCGTCCGAACCCCGCAAGGCGGCCGACGCCGTAGCCCACGACCAGCAGCACGATCGTCACGACACCGACGACGTAGCTCACCGGCTGATGCCCGACGAGAAACACCGTGGCCGCCCCGATCAGCATCGAGACGAAATAGGCGACGCCGGGGCCCGAGCGAGGCACGATCCGCCCGTGGCGGGCGAACATATAGGCCGCCAGCGGAATGGCGGGCAGGCTGCCAAGCGTATGCACCCAGCCGAGCGGTGAAATTCCAAACATGTCGTCTCCTTTGCGATCCCGATGACCGCGAGTAATTCTCTCAACTAGTAGGTAGATAGAGAAGGCAAGTTCCGCCGACTTTCTTCAGTATTGCGTCGGCGCCGGGCCCCGAACGGCATCCTGCCTCGACCGCTCCACAGGATCCGGACACAGCCGATTTCGGCTTTCCTGGCTATGAAAAATGCAACTCGTTCAATCCCGTACGCAGCAGTTCCTGCTGTATCTGCGATCCGTCGACGGGAAGGAGGGTCCGTCTCGCGATCATCCAGCGGCCATCACGCCGTTCGAGCTCCCAGCGGTTCACGACGGCGCGGTGTATCCGGTATCCCCTCGATACGCCGTGATTTGGCAGGTCGCGTGGCCGGCCGTCATGATCCAGGTGGATGATCATCAGATAGGAGGTCACGATCGCGGTGTCGCCCCGCAGGTCGACGAGAGGCAGGCCGGAAAAATGAGCGAGCCCGCCGCGAATGGCCTCGTCATGCTCCGGCCTCTGGATGAACGCGGCAATGGCCTTCGCACCCTCCGCGCCGTCCAGCGCCGGACCGCGATCGAAGACGCCGTTCTCGCAGTAGACCGACGTTGTGTAGGCGGCATGCCCCGTATCGGCGCTCGGCGGGTGCGATGCGATCAGTTCGTAGATCGCAAGCTTGTCCTCGATTGTGCGGAGCCTGCGCTCCAGATCGGTTGAACCAAGTGTACTCACGTTCACCTCCCTTCGTCCCGATTTTGATCGCGCGAAGCGAGGCGCTCCACGAGAGGGCCTGTCACGGCACCGAACATCTGCGGATCGCCATAGGCGCGCGCGGAGAGCATCGCCCCGTGAACCGTCGCCATGAACGCTTCCGCCTCGGCGCGAGGGGTACTCGCCAGTTGGAGTTGGCCATGGCGCGCGCCGCGCTCCAGCACGGATGCGAGCCAGGCGGACAGGGAGCGGAAATGCGCCCGGACTTCGAGGCCGACCTCCTCGGGCAGAACCGGGAGCTGGCTTGCCAGCAGCGCGCAGACGCAGAACGGTGCGCTCGCATCCGCAATACAGGCTTGCCAGTACCCGGTATAGGCGCGAAGCTGTTCGAGCGGATCGGACACCTGACGCTCGAGATTCGCCAATCCCGCCTCGGCCTCCTGCCGATACCGTGCTACCAGCGTTCGAACCAGATCGACCTTGCCGGGGAAGTGGTGATGGATGCTCGCCTTGCGGATTCCGACCACTTCGGCGATGTCGGCATAGCTGAAGCCGTTGTAGCCGCCGGCGACGATCAGGGACCGTGCGCAGGCCAGGATGTCGTCGGAGGTGGTGGACACGTTGCTCATGACCAATACCTACCTACTAGTAGGTTGAGTGTCAAGCCTTGTCGACAACGCCGACGCATAGTGCACGCCGGATTGCCCGAACCTGCGGCGAGTCATGCCGACGCGCGCGCCCGGGGGCTTTTTGGAGGAGGCCGGGCGGCCCCCGATCTCCGGCAGCTGCGATTCCCGTTCAGGCAGCCTGCCGACCTTCGCCGGCAATGATGGTGAGACCGAATTCGCCTGCCACGGTAGCGATCTGCTCGGGCGTTTCCGGCTTGCAGAGTTCGATCATCAGGAAGAAGGACTCGAAACCGCCCGGCGTGACGACCACCATCAGCGCGCCTTCCTCGCTGCCGATGTTCTCGAACCGGTGGGGAATGCCGCGGGGAAGGGCGATGCATCCGCCCGCTGTCAGTTCGAGATAGTCGCCGGCGCACCAGAAGCCGAAGTGGCCTTTCAACACCCGGAAGAACTCGTCCTCACGCTCGTGGACGTGAAGCGGCGGCCCTTCGCCGGGCGCGACGAAGGCCTCGAACATTCCGAACGTCCCGCCGGTATTGGCGGCCATCATGCGGATGACATGCCTGCCGAACGCCATCGCCGACGTTCCGTGTCCGGCGGGTGATACCGCCGCGCGCGAAAACTTGCTCATGCTGGGTCTCCGGTTCTCTGTTGCATGGCCAGCGCCGCAATCGCGGCGCCATGGCTGCGAACCATGGGCTCGCAGCCGACTTATGCCCCGCCCGCCTGCTACGCGGTGTTCCCCGGGGCACAGGTGCCGCTCCCGGCGATAGGGCGCGGCATCGCGCTGGATGCAATCAGAAGAAGGAGCCGGCCATTTCCGGCGAACCTTCGAGGGCATGCCCCATGAACTCGAGGGCGCCCTTGAGGGTCTGCCGGCCAATGGGGCCGCCGATGCAGACGCGGACCGCCTCGGGGGCGGGCCCGTCGACGGTGAAGGCATCGCTGGCCACCACGCCGATCCCGGCCGAACGCATGTGACTGCCGAACGTCGACCGCGTCCAGCCGCCTGTCAGCGGCAGCCAGATGTTGAAGCTGATCGGATCGCTGCGATAGCTGCCGGCGGGCAGCACGTCCGCGACGAGCGCCTGTCGCGCCGCGGCCTCCTCGCGAACGAAGCGCAGGATACTGTCGGCGGTGCCGTCCTCGATCCAGCGGGTCGCGAGCGCCACGGTCAGGGGCGAAGCCATGACGTTGTTCGCCCGCATGGCGCTCGCAAACGGCCATGCCGCCTTGGTATCCGGCGCGACGACATAGGCGAGCCGCAATCCCGCGCCGATGCATTTCGCAAGTCCGCCGATATGCCAGGTCAGGTCGGGCGCCATCGCCGCCAGCGGCGGCGGGCCGTGGAGCGGGATGAAACCGTAGGCGTCGTCCTCGACGATCGGCACGTGATAGCGGCGCGCCACCGCGCAGATCTCCTCCCGCCGCCGCTCCGGAATCGTCAGGGTCAGCGGGTTCTGCAGGGTCGGGTTGAGATAGAGCGCCTTCGGCCTCCTGGCCTCGCAGGCTTGCGCGAATGCCGCGGGTATGATGCCGTCCGCGTCCATGGGCAGGCCGGCGAGCGTCAGCCGCAATTGGGCAGCGATCGAGCGCATCCCGGGGTAGGTGATGTTTTCCGAAAGCACGGTCTCGCCGGGCTTCGCCAGCATGCCGAAGATCGCCAGCAGGGCCGGATGGGCGCCGGGCGTGACGAAGATGCGCTCCTGCGAGGCAACGAGCCCACGGCGACCGAGCCAGGCGGAGGCGGCATCCTTGTCCATGCCGGCGCCGCCGAAGCTCTGGTAGCGTAGCAGCGGCACGAGGTTGGTGGCGACCGCCGAGAGCCCCTCGCGCATGCGGGCGAGGAGGTCCGGATCGTCCGGCTCCGGCGGCATGTTCATCGAGAAGTCTACGACGGAGGCGCGGCGCAGATCCGGGGTCGCATCGGATACGAAACCGCGGCGCTCTTTGTCGGTGCCGCCGGTCACGAACGTCCCGCGCCCGACATGCGACCCGACGAGGCCCCGCTTCTGCGCCTCGAGATAGCCGCGCGCCACGGTGGTGAAATCGATGCCGAGCCGCTTTGCGAGTTCGCGCTGCGGCGGCAGACGGTCGCCTGCAACCAGATGGCCACTGCGCAGGTCCATCTCGATCACGTCGGCGATCGCCATGTAGCGGGGTCCGTTGCTGCGGCTGAGGTCAGGGTCCCAGGTCTTCATATCATTCCGTATCCGGCGCGCTGTCTGATTGACTGTATATTGTTGCGAGATGCGACTGTCACTTACAATCATTCTGAATCGGGATATGGCCGCTTTCTCATCGACGCTGTACGGCGCCGTCTTGCAAGCGATTGAATGCATTTTGATGGCATAGCCAAGACGCACCAGCGGACCTGGCATGGACGCCGGCGAAGATGCTCCTGCCGTGGACGATGACTGCGCGGCGACCGGAGCGAGCCTGCACGAATCCGCAGACCCCCGGCGACACGGAAATTATGGTTAACGTTCCGTTGTGATTTTCCAGGTAGTCAGGGAACAGAAGCGGCCGACCGCCGTTTACGCGCCGACCTGGAGGACAGACAATGCTCGCAACCCTGCTGAACGTTCTGCGCAACGATCGCCACGAGGCGTCCGACACCGGCACCTTCGCCGATGGTGCGTTTCAGATCTCGGAAGCCGAACGGAGGCACCTATCGCAGCAACGCCGCGGCCAGCTCTCCTACCTGCGAGACTACGGCAACCGGCGTGCGATTGACGCGAGCAGGATCGGCCGCGCGTAACCCCGCGCGGCAATCCTACCCGGTCTCCCTGAGCCGGTTCAGTGGCGGAAGTGCCGCATCCCGGTAAAGACCATTGCGACTCCGGCTTCGTCGGCTGCCGCGATCACCTCGGCGTCACGCATCGAGCCGCCCGGCTGGATGACGGCGGTGGCGCCGGCTGCGATGGCGGAAAGCAATCCGTCCGCAAAAGGCAGGAAGGCCTCGGAAGCGACGGCCGAGCCGCGCGTCAGCGGCTCGGCAAGCCCCTTCGCCTTGGCCGCGTCCTCGGCCTTCAGGGCCGCGATCCGGGCCGAATCGACGCGGCTCATCTGGCCGGCGCCGATGCCCGCCGTCTGGCCGTCCTTCGCATAGACGACCGCATTGGACTTGACGTGCTTGGCGACCTTGAAGGCGAACTTCATGTCCTCGAGCTCCTGCGCTGTCGGCGCCCGCCGGGTCACGACCTTCAGCTGGAGATCTTCCACCATGCCGTTGTCGCGGCTCTGCACGAGCAGGCCGCCGGAGACGGTCTTCGCGGCGATGCCGGGCGTGCGCGGGTCGGGCAGAGCGCCGGTGACGAGCAGACGCACGTTCGGCTTGGTCGCAATGATCGCGCGGGCGGCCTCGTCGGCATCCGGCGCGATGATGACCTCGGTGAACAGCTTGACGATCTCCTCGGCCGTCTCACCATCGAGCCGGCTGTTCAAGGCGATGATGCCGCCGAACGCGGAGACCGGATCACAGGCGAGCGCGCGCTTGTAAGCTTCCTTCAGGCTGGGACCCGTCGCCACGCCGCAGGGATTGGCATGCTTGATGATGGCGCAGGCCGGCCCCTTCTCCGGCAGGAACTCGGCGACGAGCTCGAAGGCGGCATCCGTGTCGTTGATGTTGTTGTAGGAAAGCTGCTTGCCCTGCAGCAGCGTGGCCGTGGCGACGCCGGGCCGGTTCTCGCCGGTGACGTAGAATGCGGCCTTCTGGTGCGGGTTCTCGCCGTAGCGCATCTCTTCCTTCAGCGCGCCGCCAATCGTCCTGTAGGCCGGCGTCGCAATCTCCAGCGCCTCGGCAAACCAGTTCGAGATCGCCGTGTCATAGGCCGCCGTGCGGGCATAGGCCTTGGCGGCGAGCTTCTGCCGGAAGGCATAGGACGTCGTCCCGTCGGCCAGTTCCTCGAGCAGCGCCGCATAGTCGGACGGATCGGTGACGATCGTCACATAGGCGTGGTTCTTGGCCGAGGCGCGGATCATCGCCGGACCGCCGATGTCGATGTTCTCCACCGTCGTCGGGTAGTCGCCGCCCTTGGCGCGAACCTCCTCGAACGGATAGAGATTGATCACGGTCAGGTCGATCGCGCCGATCCCGTGTGCCGTCATCGCCTCGACATGCTCGGCATCGTCGCGGATCGCCAGCAGGCCGCCATGCACGTTCGGATGGAGTGTCTTGACGCGACCGTCCATGATTTCGGGAAAGCCGGTGACCTCAGACACGTCCGTGACCGCGAGGCCGGCCTCGCTCAGCGCCTTGTGCGTGCCGCCGGTGGAAAGAAGGCGGATCCCCTTCTTCGACAGCGCCTCCGCCAGCTCGACGATCCCCGACTTGTCGGAAACGGACAGCAGCGCGGTCTTCACCGCGACGCGATCGGGAGCAGGGATTTTCTTCGAAGCGACGGCCATGGGGGTAATCTCCGGAAATGGGGCCGACGTCCGGGCGGGCCGCCGGCGGAAACATGCGCCCCGTTAACACACGAGCAGACGCGAGGAAACCGGCAAATTTTCCCTTTCCGCCGCTCTCAGCGGCGCTCGCGCCGCATGTGCCACTGCACCTCGGGAATGCTGCCGAGCGGCATGGTCAGCGTCAGCTGGTGCGCCGGGCGAACGCCGGAGGGATCTGCGAAGAAGACGTCTTCCTTCTCGGAGACAGCGACGTCGCGGCAGGAGAACGCCCACGTCTCGCCGTCATGGGCGACCAAACGCACCTCGTGCGGATCGACCGCGACGATCCGGATGGCCGGATGGACATGGAACCTGACGACGGCGACATTGGCGCCGCCGTCGGGCGCCGTGCAGTCCGGCTTGAAGAAGCGCTCGCGGCCGCGAATGTCGGTGCCGTTGCGGCCGAGATAGAGGTCCCGTTCGTAGATCAGGCCGAAATTCGCCACGTAGCCGTCGTGGCTGGCAACCAGCCCGTCGGCTCCGTCCGCCTTGTCATAGCGGGCCACATCGATCCTGGAGACGCCGCCGAAGATCACCGGCCCGAGGAAGCCCGAGCCGGAAATGCGCGCTGACGAAGTGTCGTTCAGGGTCGCGACCGACTGGGCCGCCGTCGCCCGCGAAAGCTGCCGGATGGCTTCACCGGCAAAGCGCGGGCGCCCCGAATTCACGAAGTAGCGATGCCTGCCGGACGACATCTCGAGCGACAGGCAGCCGGCCGTCGCAGTCGTCGACAGCGCCACGGAATGGGGCTTGCCCGTATCGACGATGATCGTCGTCTCGCCGGCTTCCAGCCGCTCGTAGCCTGTCTGTGGCAGGCCCCTGAACGGCGCGCCGGAGGTTTCGTCGTAGCGCAGCACCGACAGAAGCTCGTTCGCGAGCGTATAGGTGGCGCCGTTGAACAGCGCCAGTTCCCCGCCCTGGTGCCTGAAAAAGCGCAAGGCGGGATAGATGCGGTCGATACAGGGGATGAGTTGCTGCGGCACGTCGTGGCCGAGATTGACGTAGGTCTGGCGCAGCGGCAGGAGGTCGAACAGCAGATCGAGCCCGACGCGCGGATTGCGCGAGACGTGGCCGCCGTCGGAGAGGATCTGGCGGTCCAGTTCGCGGTCGAGATCGCGCGCGGCGCGGCGGATCTTCGTCGCCGAACTCGGCATCGCGATGGACGCCATGGCGAGCGCGATCCTGACCTTGAGCCGCGGCTCGCCGTCCGGGGTCGCGTCGGCGATATGGCGGAGGTAGCGAACCTGGAAGGCGAGGCTTTTCAGGAACCGGCGGTAGAAGGCATAGTCCGCGTCGCGAAGCACGACCGGAGAGTGCGAAAGCCAGGCGACGATGCGCTGGGCGATGATCTCCGGCCGCCAGGCGACCCCGGCGATGCTCCTGCCATGGCCCGCGATCCAGTCGTCGATGATCCGCCGGACCACGAAAGAGCCCGCGTCCTTTTCCGCCACCCGCATGTGGCGGAGCCAGGCAAAGGCATGCAGCCGGTTGGCGAATTCCTCGGAAGGCAGCTCCAGCGCGAAGGGCGATTCGCCCTCGCAATCGAGCAGGCGCCCGGCGAGCGGAAACCGCCCGCCGATGATCTCTTCGGCGGTAAAGGCATCGGCAGGCCTGAGGTCGGTCGGCGCCACCACGAGCCGCTCGGGCGTGCGGCCGGCGAAGCGCAGCGCCGACACGCGTCCGACGGCAAGCCGCCGGGAAAAGCGTCTCCACGTCTCGTGTCCATAGAGGTATGCCAGTCGTTGCCGGTCTGAAAGCCGCATCGCCAATTAACTCTTCCCCCGCCCATAACTAGGCGCAGGCATTCCATGCGTCAATTCGCACATTAGAAATCGATTGTTGATGAAGGCGCCGACGCGCGGCGCGGCGATCCGCAATCAATGTCTCTGGAGCAGGACCGCATAGAAGCCGTCCAGCCCGCCCGGAAAGCCCTCTTCGCCTTTCAGCATGTCGGGCGTGGTACGAAATTCGCCAAGCGGCGATATGGCCTCTTCCAGCCCGGGCCAGTCCGCAGGGTCCAGCGGCACCCGAGACCAGCCCGACGCGCCGGCCAGGACACGCGCGACCATCTCCTCGCCCTCGATCGGATCGAGCGAGCAGTTCGAAAACACCAGATGGCCGCCGGACCGCACAAGGCCCATCGCATGAAGCAGCAACCGCTCCTGCAACCGGGCGAGCTTTTCGATATCGGCTGGTCCCTTCGTCCAGAGGACGTCCGGATGGCGCCTGATCGTCCCCGTCGACGAGCAGGGCGCGTCGAGCAGCACGGCATCGAACGGTTCCGCGGGCCTGAATTCGAGCAGGTTGGTCGCGGTCGTCTCCGCAGACAACCCCAACCGGGCAAGATTGCCTTCGAGCCGCTTCAGCCTGTTGGTCGACTGGTCCAATGCGGTCACCACGGCGCCGGCCTGCGCCAACTGTGCGGTCTTGCCCCCGGGCGCGGCGCAGAGGTCGGCGACCCGGCAACCGGCAAGGTCGGGAAAAAGCCGGGCGGGGATCGAGGCGGCTGCGTCCTGCACCCACCACTCTCCGGCGGCAAAACCTTCCAGATCCGGAACGCGACCGGCAAATGCCGGCAGGCGCACCGATCCGGTCGGCAGCAGGCGGCCGCCGAGCCGGCTTGCCCAGCCTTGCGGGTCACCCTTGACGGTCAGGTCGATCGCGACAGGCTCGAGTTGCGAATCGGAAATCTGCGCCGCCCGCTCGGGACCGTAAACCTCGGAGAGCCGATCGAAAAACCACGGCGGCGTAACGGGAACGGCATGGGTGGCCGTCAGGTGCGACGCCTTCTCGCGGGCAAGGCGGCGCAGAACGGCATTGACCAGACCGGCAAAGCGGCGGCTGCGCGGATCCGACCGAGCCTGCTCCACGGCGAGGTCGACGGCCGAGTGATCCGGCACGTCCAGATAGAGGATCTGGGCAGCGGCAACCACGAGAATATGATAAAGCGAGCGGGCACCCTCCGGCAGCGGCGTTTCCACCAGCGAATCGATGATCGCCTGGATCCGCGGCAGATGGCGCAGCGACGTGTTGAGGACGGCGCGCACCAGTGCGCGGTCGGCCTCCCTGAGGGCGCGGTATCCCGGGTTGCCGTTCTCGGCGTCCAGCATTCCATCCAGCGACACCCGCCGATCGACGACGGCGGCCAGCAACCGGGCGGCGACCTGCCGGGGCGCGATGCCGGTCTTCTCCGGTGCTTCCCGGGGACTGCCCTTGCGGGACGCCGGACGCGGTCGGGATTTCTGTTTCGGATGCGAATCGTTGCCGTCAGATGTCAAGACCAGGGACCCTTTGGTGGTTCGGAACCACCGCGTCCCCAGCCAGTCGGTGGAACGGAACGCGATTTTCGCCCCGCCTTAGCAGCCTCGGCCGGGCGCGTCGAGGGCTGGGGCTGCGCGGTCTGGCGCATATCGGCGGCCATCGCTTCAAGTGCCGCAATCCGGTTTCCCGTATCCGGATGGGTCGAAAACAGGTTGTCCATGCGCGCGCCCGAGAGCGGATTGATGATGAACATATGGGCGGTCGCCGGGTTGTGTTCGGCCTCCTCGTTCGGAATGCGGCCTGCCGCCACCGCGATCTTCCGGAGCGCCGACGACAGCCACAACGGGTTGCCACAGATCTCGGCGCCGCGCCGGTCCGCCGAGTACTCGCGGGTACGGCTGATCGCCATCTGCACCAGCATCGCCGCAAACGGCGCGACAATCATCGCGATCAGAACCCCGATGAAGCCGAGCGGATTGTTGTTGTTCTCGCGGTTGCCGCCGAAGAACATGGCGAAATTCGCCAGCATCGAGATCGCACCGGCAATCGTTGCGGTGATCGTCATGGTCAGCGTGTCGCGGTTCTGGACATGGGCGAGCTCGTGAGCCATGACGCCGGCGACTTCCTCATAGGAAAGCGCATGCAGGAGGCCGGTCGAAGCGGCGACGGCGGCGTTCTGCGGATTGCGGCCGGTGGCGAACGCATTCGGCTGATCGCTATTGATGACGTAGACCCGCGGCATCGGCAGGCCCGCGCGCGCGGCCAGATCACGGACAATGCCGTAGTATTCCGGCGCACTGCGCTCGTCGACCTCCTTGGCGCCATACATCGACAGCACCATCTTGTCGGCGTTCCAGTAGGAAAAGAGGTTGGTGGCAGCTGCGACGACGAGCGCGATCATCATGCCGCCCTTGCCGCCGATGAGAAAGCCGACGGCCATGAACAGGGCCGTCAGGAAGGCCAGCAGCATTGCCGTGCGGACGAGATTCATGAGGTGTCTCCCCGATGAGAGGCGGTGCCGCGATGTTTCACGTGAATCAAGGCTTTGCCGCCAATGAGAATGTTCCTATATGATGGTGAAGGTTCGATCTTTTTCAATATCCCGACGATCAGGACGATGTGATGCAGGGTGACAATGACAACGTCAGCGGCGGCGGCCGCGTTCTTCCTCCGGCAGCACTCCGCGCGCTGAAGGAAGCCGAGGAACGGCGCGCGGCGGAGAAGGATGTGCCCCTGCCGCCCGAGATCGGCGGACGCGGCGGCCTCGATCCGGCCCGCTTCGGCGACTGGGAGATCAACGGTCGCGCCATCGACTTCTAGGCTATATTTCCTATTGATTGGCAGTGGTTGACGGAATATATTCCTTGAATGGAACGATTCCGTCCTTTGACTCTGGCCGCCATCTGCCAATTCGCACTCTGTGCCATGCCGGAGGCATTCGCATCAGATCGGCATGGCATTGCCGGGCCGGTTGCCGCCGACATCCTGCGCATCGTCGATGGCGATACGATCCTGGTCCAGGCCCGACCCTGGCCGCAACAGACGGTGGAAGTCCTGGTCCGTATTCGCGGGATCGACGCGCCCGAGATCAGAGCCCGATGTGCACCCATCCGCGCAGCCGCCGGGGCGGCCAGAGCGCATCTGGCGCAACTGCTTCCTGCAAGCGGTACGGTCTTCCTGACCAACGTCTCCGGCGACAAGTATTTTGGCCGGGTCGTCGCGGACGTGCTTCTCGAAGATGGATCGAATCCGGCTCAGGAAATGATCGCGGCCGGCCTGGCACTGCCCTACGACGGCGGCCGTAAAGCCATGGCAGGTTGTCATGCCGGCGGCTGAACAGGTATCTGCATTGTGGAGGCGCGGCCACAATCCTGTGGCCGCTTCGACGTGTGAAATCGCCCCCGTCAGCCGGCGGCCTTGTTCTGCCGGTTGGCGATCAGGTCGTCGACGACGGCGGGATCGGCGAGTGTCGAGGTGTCCCCCAGCGATCCGAAGTCGTCCTCCGCGATCTTGCGCAGGATGCGGCGCATGATCTTGCCGGAGCGGGTCTTTGGCAGGCCGGAGGCGAACTGGATCTTGTCCGGCGTCGCGATCGGCCCGATCTCCTTGCGCACATGCTTGATCAGGTCCTGGCGCAGCGTATCCGTGCCGTCCTCACCGGCCATCAGCGACACATAGCAATAGATGCCCTGGCCTTTAAGGTTGTGCGGATAGCCGACGACCGCGGCTTCCGAGACGAGATGGTGCGAGACCAGCGCCGATTCCACCTCGGCGGTGCCGAGACGATGGCCGGAGACGTTCAGCACGTCATCGACGCGGCCGGTAATCCAGTAATAGCCGTCCTCGTCGCGGCGGCAGCCGTCGCCGGTGAAGTACTTGCCCTTGTAGGTGGAAAAATAGGTCTGCACGAAGCGATGGTGGTCGCCATAGACCGTGCGCATCTGCCCCGGCCAACTGTCGGTGATGCAGAGATTGCCATCGGCGGCGCCCTCCAGGACCTTGCCTTCGCCGTCGACGAGCTCCGGCTTGATGCCGAAGAAGGGCCGCGTCGCCGATCCGGGCTTCAGGTCGGTTGCGCCGGGCAGGGGGGTGATCAGGATGCCGCCGGTCTCCGTCTGCCACCATGTATCGACGACCGGGCAGCGATCCTCCCCGACGACATGGTAGTACCATTCCCAGGCTTCCGGGTTGATCGGCTCGCCGACCGAGCCGAGAAGGCGCAGCGAGGAACGCGAGGAGCGCTTGACGAAGGCATCGCCGGCGCCCATCAGCGCGCGGATCGCCGTCGGCGCCGTGTAGAAGATGTTGACCTTGTGCTTGTCGATCACCTCCCAGAAGCGGCCGGCATCGGGGAAATTGGGAACGCCCTCGAACATCAGCGTGGTCGCCCGGTTCGCAAGCGGCCCGTAGACGATATAGGAGTGCCCGGTGACCCAGCCGACATCGGCCGTGCACCAGTAGATGTCACCCTCGTGATAGTCGAACACGTATTTATGCGTCATCGACGCATAGACGAGATAGCCGCCGGTCGTGTGCAGCACGCCCTTCGGCTTGCCGGTAGACCCCGACGTATAGAGGATGAAGAGGGGATCTTCCGCCTTCATCCGGGCGGGCGGGCAGTCGCGCGGGACGCTGGCTGCTTCCTGGTGATACCAGAGATCGCGGCCCGGCGCCCAGCCGGTCTTGCCGCCGGTGCGGCGCACGACGAGCACCTTGTTGACGATCACGTGCTGCTTGGCGGCGATGTCGATCGCCGTATCGGTGTTTTCCTTCAGCGGGATCGGCTTGCCGCCGCGCACGCCCTCGTCGCAGGTAATCACGAAGGTCGATTCGCAATCGACGATGCGACCCGCCAGAGCATCCGGCGAGAAGCCGCCAAAGACGACGGAATGGATCGCCCCGATGCGGGCGCAGGCGAGCATCGCATAGGTCGCCTCCGGGATCATCGGCATGTAGATGGTCACCCGGTCGCCCTTCTTGACGCCGTGCTTCTTCATCACATTAGCAAGCCGGCAGACGTGCTCGTGCAGTTCGTTATAGGTGATCTTCTTGTCGATATAGGGATTGTCGCCTTCCCAGATGATCGCCACCTGGTCGCCATGCGTCTTCAGGTGCCGGTCGATGCAGTTGTAGGAGACGTTGGTGATCCCGTCCTCGTACCATTTGATCGAGACCTTGCCCGTAAACGAGGTGTTCTTCACCTTCGTGTAGGGCTTGAACCAGTCGATCCGCATGCCGTGCTTGTCCCAGAAGCGCTCCGGATTCTCGACGCTCTCGCGATACCATTTCTGATAGGTGTCGTTGTCGATCAGTGCGCGGCTCTTGGCGGACTTCAGCACCGGATAGGTCTTGGTAGACATGCATTCCTCCTCATGCGCATGGCGGGCCATGCTCCTCCGGCCCGAACGGTCTGAGCCATTCATATCAGGTCAAAGTCTTCCGGCAATTAGACAAAGGTCATTTGTCTCTTGAAGAATTGCATTTCTGCGACAGTGGCGTTATAGAGGTGCCCAATTCCCGGAAATCAGTGGTTTACCCCCACGGCCCGCGACACCGGCGCGGACGGACAGAAGGATTGTATCCATGGCTCAACAGCTGCTCATGCCCAAGGCGACCGCGGTATGGCTCGTTGACAATACGGCACTGTCGTTTGACCAGATTGCCCAGTTCTGCAAGCTGCACCCACTCGAAGTGAAGGCGATTGCCGATGGCGAGTCCGCGCAGGGCATCAAGGGTCTCGATCCGATCGCGACGGGCCAGTTGTCCCGCGAGGAGATCGCCCGCGCCGAGGCAAATCCGAATCACAAGCTGAAGCTCTCCGAGCCGAAAGTTCGCGTGCCCGAATCCAAGCGCAAGGGCCCGCGTTATACGCCGGTGTCCAAGCGCCAGGATCGCCCGAACGCCATTCTCTGGCTGGTGCGCAACCATCCCGAACTGAAAGACGCGCAGATCTCGCGCCTCGTCGGCACCACCAAGTCGACCATCGAGCAGATCCGCGAACGGACCCACTGGAACTCGGCCAACCTGGCGCCGATGGATCCGGTTACCCTCGGCCTCTGCTCGCAGATCGATCTCGACCTCGAGGTCGAACGTGCCTCCAAGGGTCGCCCCCTGCCGACCGCCGCCGAACTCGGCGCCACGCTCGAATCGGCCCGCGAGACGGAGAAGCTCCCCTATGGCGGCAGCGACCGCGAAGAGGAGAAGGAGATCGACGCCGACGCCGTCTTCGCCAAGCTCAAGTCGCTCAAGTCGTCCGACAACGAGGACGAGGAAGACGACAACCGCTTCTAGGCCACCATCGGGTATATGCTGAAACCGGCCGCCAAAGACGGCCGGTTTTTTTGTGCCGGCAGGTGACAGCCCGCTCGGCTCAGGCGCCGATGTGCCGTGCTGCCAGGGCGGCGGCGATCTCGTCGAGGATTGCCGGATCGTCGATCGTCGCCGGCATCTTCCACGCCTCCCGGTCGGCGATCTTCTGCATCGTGCCTCGCAGGATCTTGCCGGACCGCGTCTTCGGCAGGCGCTTCACGCAGATCGCCATCTTGAAGGCGGCGACGGGACCGATGCGCTCGCGCACCAGCGCCACGACCTCCGTCTCGATCGTCGATGATTCACGTGAAACACCGCTGTTGAGGACCAGGAAGCCGGCCGGAACCTGCCCCTTCACCGGATCGGCAACGCCGATCACCGCGCACTCCGCCACGTCCGGATGGCAGGCGCAGATCTCCTCCATCGCGCCGGTCGACAGGCGATGGCCCGCGACGTTGATGATGTCGTCGGTCCGCGACATGATGAAGACATAGCCGTCCTCGTCGAGATAGCCGGCGTCGGAGGTCTTGTAGTATCCCGGAAACTCGGAAAGGCACGCCGCATGGAAGCGCGCGTCAGCGTTCCAGAAGGTGGGCAGGCACCCCGGGGGCAATGGCAGTCTGACGACGATGTTGCCCAGCGTGCCGGCCGCGACCGGATGGCCGGCATCGTCCAGCACCTCGATCTCGTAGCCGGGCAGGGGGACCGTGGGCGACCCGTGTTTCACGGGAAGCAGCCCGAGCCCCAGGGGATTGCCCGCCATCGGCCAGCCCGTCTCCGTCTGCCACCAGTGATCGATCACCGGAACCTGCAACACCCGCTCCGCCCATTGGAGCGTATCGGGATCCGCCCGCTCGCCTGCGAGAAACAGCGCCCGCAGCGACGACAGGTCGTAGCCGGCGATGAGCCGCCCCTCGGGATCCTCCTTGCGAATGGCGCGAAAGGCTGTCGGCGCCGTGAACAAAGTCCGGACCCCATGCTCCTCGATCACCCGCCAGTAGGCGCCGGCGTTGGGGGTGCCGATCGGCTTGCCCTCGTAGAGCACCGTCGTGCCGCCGATCAGGAGCGGGCCGTAGACGATATAGGAATGCCCCACCACCCAGCCGATGTCGGATGCGGCCCAGAAGACCTCCCCGGCCTCAGTCCCATAGAAATACTTCATGCTCCACGCCAGCGCGACCAGATAACCGCCGTTGTCGCGCAGCACGCCCTTCGGCTGGCCGGTCGTCCCCGACGTGTAGAGGATATAGAGCGGATCGGTGGCGCGCAGTGAAACGCATGGCACCACCGCGCCATCGGCTTTCGCCGCGCCGACCTCAGACGTGAAATCGACGTCACGCCCCGCCACCATCGACGCCGTCAGCTCCGGCCGCTGCAGGATGAGACAATGGTCCGGCTTGTGGCTGGCGATCTCGATCGCCACGTCGAGCAACGGCTTGTAGGCGACCACGCGCCCGGGTTCGATACCGCAACTGGCGGAGATTACCACCCTGGCCCTGCAGTCGTCGATGCGGGTCGCAAGCTCGTTTGCCGCAAAGCCACCGAAGACGACCGAATGAACGGCGCCGATGCGTGCGCAGGCCAGCATGCTGAACACCGCCTCCGGCACCATCGGCATGTAGAGGATGACGCGGTCGCCGCGTGAAACGCCGAGCTTCGTCAGCACCGCCGCGATCGCCTGAACCTCCGCCAGCATGTCGCGATAGGTGAACGATCCGACCTGTCCGGTGACCGGGCTGTCGTAGATCAGCGCCGCCTGCTCCCCGCGCCCGGCCTCGACGTGCCGATCGACGCAATTGTAGCAGGCATTTGTCTCCCCGTCGGGGAACCAGTGACCGTAGACGCCGCGGTTCCCGTCGAACGCGACTGAAGGCGTGACGGACCAGTCGATCCCGCCCGCGGCCTCTGCCCAGAAGCCCGAAGGGTCGCCCTTCCATTGCGCATAAGTGGCTGCATAGCTGCTCGCCATGGTCATCTCCTCCCGTAGTCTCGCCGCCATCGATGACGGCACCTCCGGGAAAGAGAATAGGAGACAGGACGGCGAGCGGGAAGCCAGACCAAAGGGCTAAGGCTTTTGTCGCGCAATCACACGGCCGGCTCGGCCGCCAGCCCCTGGCGGCGCCTCAGCGCGTGCCGAAGATCGCCGAACCCACCCGCACGCTCGTCGCGCCGAAGGCGATCGCCGTCTCGTAGTCTCCGGACATTCCCATCGACAGCCGCTTAACGCCGGCCTTGTGCGCGAGCTTGGCAAGCAACGCAAAATGCGGTCCCGGATTTTCATCCGCCGGCGGAATACACATCAGCCCTTCGATCGCGAGTCCGAGTTCGTCGCGACAGAAGGTGACGAAGGCGACCACCTCGTCCGGCGCGATCCCAGCCTTTTGCGGCTCGAGACCGGTATTGACCTGAACGTAGAGACGCACGCTCCGGGACTGCCGGTTCATTTCGGATGCGATGGCCCGCGCGATCTTTTCACGATCGACCGTTTCGATCACGTCGAAGAGCGCCACCGCTTCGGCGGCTTTGTTGGATTGCAAGGGTCCGATCAGATGCAGCTCGATCCCGGTCGTCTCGGCGCGCAGGGCCGGCCACTTGCCGTGCGCCTCCTGCACCCGGTTCTCGCCGAAGACGCGCTGGCCGGCCGCGATTACGGGACGGACAGCGTCCGCGTCGAACGTCTTCGATACCGCCACCAGCGTGACCGCGCCCGGGGCGCGCCCAGCACTCGCAGAGGCCTTGCGGATGCGATCGCGAACCTCGTCCAGGCGCTCTTCCAGTTCCATTTTTGCCTCCGATACCTATCTATGCCCCGCACCTAACCAAATCGCCTCCTCTTGCCAAGTCCGGATACCCGGGCCGGACACCCCGGTCTCGGCGCCGGGAAGGCCGTGAAAACTTGACGCTACGGCGGTTTCATGGTGAAGGTCTCGCCACATATTCGCATGGGCTTTGCCCTTCAATCTTTCCGGAATTTCGACGACATGGCCACCGAACGTTACAACCCGCGCGACGCCGAGCCCCGCTGGCAGGCAAAATGGAACGACGAGAACGTCTTCCTGACGAAGAACGAGGATCCGCGGGAAAAGTACTACGTCCTCGAGATGTTCCCCTATCCGTCCGGGCGCATCCACATGGGCCATGTGCGCAACTACGCGATGGGTGATGTCGTCGCCCGCTACAAGCGCGCCCGCGGTTTCAACGTGCTGCATCCGATGGGCTGGGACGCCTTCGGCATGCCGGCCGAGAACGCGGCGATGGAGCGCGGCGTCCATCCGGCCTCCTGGACCTACCAGAACATCGCCTCCATGAAGGCACAGTTGAAGGCGATGGGCCTTTCGCTGGACTGGTCGCGCGAGTTCGCCACCTGCGACGTCGAATACTACCAGCACCAGCAGCACCTGTTCCTCGATTTCCTGGACAAGGGCCTCGTCTACCGCAAGCAGTCCAAGGTCAACTGGGACCCGGTCGACAACACCGTCCTTGCCAACGAGCAGGTGATCGACGGGCGCGGCTGGCGTTCGGGCGCGCTGGTGGAACAGCGTGAGCTGACCCAGTGGTTCTTCAAGATCACTGACTTCTCCGAGGACCTGCTGGACTCCCTGGAACATCTGGACCAATGGCCGGAGAAGGTCCGGCTGATGCAGAAGAACTGGATCGGCCGCTCCGAGGGTCTCTCGATCCGCTGGGAGATCAGCGAACGCGCCGGACTGACGGACGAAAACGAGGTCACGGTCTATACGACGCGCCCCGATACGCTCTTCGGCGCGTCCTTCATCGCGATTTCGGCTGACCATCCGCTGGCCAGGGATGCCGCCGCCCACAATGCCGACATCGCCGCTTTCTGCGAGGAGTGCCGCCGCGCCGGCACCTCGCTGGCCGCGCTCGAGTCCGCCGAGAAGAAGGGCATGGACACCGGCATCCGTGTCCGCCATCCCTTCGACGCGGGCTGGGAGCTGCCGGTCTACGTGGCGAATTTCGTGCTGATGGACTATGGCACCGGCGCGATCTTCGGTTGCCCCTCCGGCGACCAGCGCGATCTCGATTTCGCCCGCAAGTACGACCTGCCCGTCGTTCCCGTCGTCATGCCGCAAGGCGGTGACGCGGCAACCTTCTCCATCGGTGACGAGGCCTATGTCGGCGATGGCGTGATGATCAATTCCCGCTTCCTCGACGGCTTGTCCACCGAGGCCGCCTTCGAAAGTGTCGCCGACAGGCTGGCGACGACCACGATCGGCAATGCGCCGCAAGGCGAGCGCAAGGTAAACTTCCGTCTGCGCGACTGGGGCATCTCGCGCCAGCGCTACTGGGGCTGCCCGATCCCAATCATCCATTGCGAGGATTGCGGCGTCGTGCCGGTGCCGAAGAAGTACTTGCCGGTGAAGCTGCCGGAAGACGTCACCTTCGACAGCCCCGGTAATCCGCTGGACCGGCATCCGACCTGGCGCCACGTCGCCTGCCCGCATTGCGGCAAGGACGCCCGCCGCGAGACCGACACCATGGACACCTTCGTCGATTCGTCCTGGTATTTCACCCGCTTCACCGCCCCGTGGGAAAGCCGACCGACCGATCCTGCCGCCGCCGACGCCTGGCTGCCGGTCGACCAGTATATCGGCGGTATCGAGCATGCGATCCTGCACCTTCTCTATTCCCGCTTCTTCACGCGCGCCATGCAGGTGGCCGGTCATGTGGACCTGAAGGAGCCCTTCAAGGGCCTCTTCACACAAGGCATGGTCGTTCACGAGACCTATAGCCGCGGCGAGGGCGCCAGGCGCGAATGGGTGACGCCCGCGGAGGTCCGCATCGAGGAACTCGACGGTGCCCGCCGCGCCGTACACGTCGAATCCGGCGAAGCGATCGCGATCGGCTCCATCGAGAAGATGTCGAAGTCGAAGAAGAACGTCGTCGACCCCGACGACATCATCGCCTCCTATGGCGCCGATACCGCGCGCTTCTTCGTCCTCTCCGATTCGCCGCCGGATCGTGATGTGATCTGGTCCGAGGCCGGCGTCGAAGGCGCCCACCGGTTCGTCCAGCGCCTCTGGCGGCTGGTCTCCGAAGCATCAGCCGCGCTCTCCGCTGCCCCCTCCAGAGCTGGAGGCGCCGGTGATGCGCTGGCGCTGTCGAAAACCGCACACAAGACCTTGAAAGCGGTGCAGGCGGACTATGACAAGCTTGCCTTCAACAAGGCGGTCGCCCGGATCTACGAGTTTGCCAACGCGCTCTCGCCGCCGCTGGCTACGGCGGCTGAAGGCCGTTCCGATGCAGAGATGAACGCGGCGCTGCGCAATGCGGTGGAGATCCTCATCGCCATCATCGCGCCGATGATGCCGCACCTCGCGGAAGAATGCTGGAAAGCCATCGGCGGCCACGACCTCGTCGCACGGACCGAGTGGCCGGCTTACGACGAGGCGCTCGTCGCCGAGAATGAAATCACGCTGCCGGTGCAGATCAACGGCAAGAAGCGGGATGATTTGACAATTGCCCGCGATGCGGATCAGATGGCCATTGAATCGGCCGTTCTGGCCCTCGAATCGGTTCAGGCCGCGCTCGGCGGCAAGACACCCAAGAAGATAATCGTGGTTCCGCAGAGGATCGTGAATGTTGTTGTCTGAGGCGTCACGCAGGAGAGGGCTGCTTGCATCCGCGGCCGGCCTGATCGGACTTGTCCTGTTGTCCGGTTGCCAGGTCAAGCCGCTCTATTCGAACGGATCGACCGTTGCCCAGTCGGCGGCGTCGATTTCCATTTCCGAAGCGGAAGACCGTGTCGAACAACGCGTCCGCAACGAGCTGATCTTCCTTCTCGCAGGCGGGAAGGGCGAGCCCGCCAATCCGACCTATCATCTCGAGATGAGCGTCAACTCCCGCGATGTCGGCGTTCTCCTGTCACAGGACGACGATGTCGCGCGGGCCGGCCGGCTCGTACTGACGGCGGACTACAATCTGACGCTTGTTGAATCCGGCGAAACAATTCGCTCCGGGCGTCGGCAGGTCGTTGCGCTTGTCGATTTTCCGGTCCAGGAGTTCGCCAAGCTTCGGGCCGTTCGTGACGCCGAGAACCGGGCATCACGGGAAATGGCTGAGTTGATTCGCGCAGATCTTTCGGCGGCCCTTGCCAAGCGATAGCCCGCTATGTCGGAGATCAAGTCTCACGAATTCGAAGGCTTTCTGCAGCGGGCACCGCGATCCGGCGGGATATTTCTGATCTACGGCCCCGACCGCGGCCTTGTTTCCGAGCGCGCCGGCCAACTGGCGCGGCTCACCGGCGTGTCGCTCGACGACGCCTTCTCCGTGCTTCGCATAACCGCCTCGGACCTTGTCGGCCAACCCGGACGCCTGCTCGATGAGATGAATGCGATCGGACTGTTCGGTGGGGACCGGCTCGTCTGGCTGAAGGACGCCGGTAACGAGAAGCCGCTCATCGAAGCGATCGGCATTCTCGACAAGGAACCACCCCGGGGCTGCAGCCTGGTCATCGAGGCCGGCGACCTGAAGAAGGGGGCAGGCCTGCGAAAGGCGGTCGAGGGATCGAGATCCGCCATTGCCATACCGTGCTATGCCGACGACACCCGTGCGCTCAGCACGCTCATAGACACGGAGCTGGAGGCCGCTGGCCTTCGCATCGTTCCCGCGGCCCGGCAGCGGCTCATGGAATCGATCGGCGGCGACCGGCTTGCCTCGCGCAACGAGGTGCGCAAGCTCGCCCTCTATTGTCACGACCGCAACGTCGTTGAGGAAGAGGACGTAATGGCTGCGATCGGCGACGCCAGCGCCATCTCCGTCGATGACGCCGTCGACGCCATCCTGAAGGGCGACAACGGCGCTTTTCTCAACGCCATGCAGAAGATCATGTCATCGAAGACGCCGGTCTTCCTCGTCCTGCAGGCCTGCCTCCGGCAGTTCCAGTTGCTCGAACTGATGCGTGCCGAGATGGATGAGAAGCGGACCAACGCTTCGCAGGTCATCGCCACGATGGGCCGGCAGCTTCACTTTCGCCGCAAGCCGGTCGTCGAACAGGCACTGAAGAAATGGTCTCTGCCGGCCATACGCCGCGAGGCCGGCCGCCTGCAATCCGCCATCCTGCAATCGCGCCAGCGCTCGTCCCTCGAGGGCACGATCGCCTTGCAGACATTGCTCTCCACAGTGCTTCAATCGGCTCGAAACTAAATCGGCGTGGAGCCGCGTATTGTCGGCAGAAGTGTTTGCGTCGACCCTTCGCGCGGGAGAGTGACGCAATCCGTCCTTCACAGAGGGTGGTACCGAGCCCGTAGCTACCGGAAGGCTGATGCGTGTTGAGCCTCAGCGCCGCTCGAGCAGCCTGCAGATTTCTTCGAGCTGTTCGAGGGTCTTGTAATTGATTCGTAGATAGCCACCGTTCGCCTTGTGGCTGACGGTCACATCCAGTCCGAGGCTGTCGGAAAGGGTCCGCTCCAGCGCCAGCGTATCGGCGTCCTTCTCGTCCCTAGCCACATCCTTGCGGCCATGATCGGGATCGGACTGCGCCTTGATGTCGTTCTGGGCGAGCCTCTCGGCATCGCGTACCGACATCCCCTTGGCAACGATCGTCTTGGCCAGGGCAACAGGATCGGACGTCGGCACCAGCGCGCGCGCATGGCCCGCAGAGAGGGCACCGGACGCCAGCATGTCGCGAACCGGATCGGGCAGCTTCAGGAGACGCAGGCTGTTGGCGACATGGCTCCGGCTCTTGCCGATGATCTCACCGAGATCGTTCTGCGTATAGCCATGCTCGGCGATCAGCTGGTCATAGCCCAGCGCCTCTTCCAGCGGGTTCAGGTCGGAACGCTGGACGTTTTCGACAATGGCGATCTCGAGCGCAGTCCGATCATCGACGTCACGGACGATGACCGGGATCTCCACGAAACCGGCAAGCTGGGCCGCCCGCCAACGCCGTTCACCGGCGATGATTTCGTAGCGCTCCGGGGCGATCGTACGGGCCACCACGGGCTGGACGATGCCGTGCTGCCGGATCGACGCCGCGAGATCCTGCAACTCGGCCTCATCGAAGTAACGGCGCGGGTTACGGGGGTTGCGCCCAACAAACTCGATCGGCACCAGACGGTCCGGGTTGACGGGCGCCGACTGCGTCGTTCCCATCGCCACCGGCTGGTCCATTTCCCCGATCAGGGCGGCAAGGCCGCGGCCCAGTCTCCGCTTTGAGTTGTCGTCGCTCATATGCACTACTTCCGATAGAGTTTAGGCGGCCTTCCGCTGCCGTTCCCGCTGGATAACTTCCGAGGCAAGCTGAAGATAGGCCTGGCTGCCGGCACATTTCAGGTCATAAAGGATCGCCGGCTTACCATAGGATGGAGCCTCAGATACCCGAACATTTCGGGGAATGAGCGTATGATACACCTTCTCGCCGAGATGGGTGCGAACATCGTTCACCACCTGCAGCGCAAGATTGTTGCGCGCATCATACATGGTAAGCACGATGCCCTGAATATCGAGGGAGGGGTTCACCGTCCGCCGGATCTGATCGACCGTCTCCAGCAACTGGCTGAGCCCCTCCAGCGCGAAGAACTCGCATTGCAACGGAACCAGCACCGAATGGGCGGCCGTCATCGCATTCATCGTCAGCAAGTTGAAGGACGGCGGGCAATCGACGAGGATATAGGAATACTCCGCCGCATCGTCTGCGAACAGCGCGCGCCGCAGCCGGAATACCCGATCGCTCGCGCCCGCAATCTCCATTTCGATCCCGAGAAGATCCATCGTCGAAGGCAAGATTGACAGGTTCGGCACGGCCGTCTGCTGGGCAATCTCAGCGATCCCGTGGGTTCCCATCAAGAGGTCGTAGGAGGAGAGCTTGCGATCACGTCGATCGATTCCCAGGCCCGTACTGGCATTGCCCTGGGGGTCCAGGTCAACAATCAGCACGCGCTCGCCGATCGCAGCCAGCGCTGTCGCCAGATTGATCGCCGTCGTGGTCTTGCCCACGCCGCCCTTCTGGTTCGCTATGGTGATAATGCGGTTCGATAGGCTTGCCATGTTGGATCCGCCGTCACTGACTGATGCGCGAGAGCCCCGTTATCTCCAGCACGACAGAATCATGCTCAACGACGCTTTCGTGTTTTATCAGATCGAAATGCCAACGACCACGCGCTTTGTCGACTTCGGCTCGATAATCCCGCCCTTTGTGAAAGAACGCCCGGCAATCTGCATTTCTGCTCATCCACGGCTCGATGAAGTTCATCAGCAGAGGCAGCTCAGCCAGCGCACGCGCCGATATGGCGTCGCAATCCGGGATGATTCCCGATGCTACCTCGATCCGGACCGGGTGGACGCTCGCCCGTGCACCGGTTTCCGCGATCGCCTGCCGGAGAAAGGCCGCCTTCTTGTTGTTGCTTTCGACCAGGTGAACCCATCCACCGGCTGCCTCGTGGAGCAGGATCGCGGTGATGATCCCGGGGAACCCCCCACCACTCCCGAGATCGATCCAGGTCAGCGGGGTGGGGCAGAGCGAATAGATCTGGGCGCTGTCTCGAATATGCCGAGCACCAAAGTCGTCCAGAGTGGAAGGCGCGACCAGGTTGATGGTCCTGGCCCACTTGTCGAAAAGCGCAATGAACTTGCGAAGGCGCTGTTCCGTTTCACGTGAAACATTCAAGTCCGAAAGGGAGATATCCTCAGCTTTCATCCCGCAAGGCTCCGGGAATCGGCCTCGCCGCCGCTGCGGCGGAGAGCGGTCAGCAACAATGAAATCGCGGCCGGTGTCATCCCGTCGATACGGGCCGCCTGCGCGACATTCGCCGGTCGGTCGCGCGTCAGTTTCAGCCGCAATTCGTTCGATAGACCGGGTAGATCGTCAAAGCTGAAATCAGAGGGGATCGTACGTTCTTCCTCTCGGCGCACATCGGCAATATCCGCTGCCTGCCGGTCCATGTATACCGCGTAGGCCGCCTCTATCTCGAGCGCCTCCCTTGTCCGCGGGTCCATCCCTTGCAACTCCGGCCACACCCGCGCCAGTGACTGGATCGAGTGCTCGCTATAGGACAGTAGCTCGTAGGCGCTTCGTCTCTGACCGTCCTGATTGATCCGTATGCCACAATTCAACGCCTGATTGGGCGTCAGTTGTATCGACTTTACATAGTCGCGACACCGATCGAGCTCTGCCCGCCATGTCAGGAAACGCTGACGACGTGCGTGACCCGCAATGCCCAGCTCGATTGCCACAGGCGTCAGCCTGAGATCGGCATTGTCGGCACGGAGCGACAAACGATACTCAGCGCGCGAGGTAAACATCCGATAAGGCTCGGCGACGCCGCGCGAAGTCAGGTCGTCGATCATCACCCCGATATAGCTGTCCGTACGGCTGAAATGGTGCGGCGGCAGCCCACCGACTTTGCGAGCCGCATTGAGCCCGGCGACCAGCCCCTGGGCTGCCGCCTCCTCATAGCCGGTCGTGCCGTTGATCTGCCCCGCCAGAAACAATCCGGGAAGCTTCACCACTTCCAGTCCCGGCGTGAGTTCACGCGGATCGACATGATCATACTCGATTGCGTAACCGGGCTGCAGGATGTCGACACGCTCCAGACCTGGAATGGTCCGGATGAACGCAGCCTGCACGGCAGCCGGCAGCGACGTAGAGATGCCATTCGGATAGACCGTGTCGTCGTCCAGACCCTCGGGCTCCAGGAATATCTGATGCCCGTCACGTTCACCGAAACGAACGATCTTGTCCTCGATCGACGGGCAGTAGCGCGGCCCCACGCCTTTGATCTGACCCGAATACATGGCCGACTGGCCGATATTGTCCTCGATGATCCGGTGCGTGGCCGCTGTCGTCCGCGTCACGCCGCACTCCACTTGCGGATTGGTGATGGCATCCGTCATGAACGAGAAGGGGACCGGATCGCTATCGGCCGCCTGCCGGCCGACCTGGTCCCAGGCGATGGTCTTCCCCGACAACCGGGCTGGCGTCCCCGTCTTCAGGCGACCAAGGCGCAGGCCGAAGCGCGCCAACGTTGCGGAGAGGCCAAGCGAGGGCCGCTCGCCCATGCGACCGGCCGGAGTCGTTTCGGAGCCAAGATGAATCAGGCCGCGAAGAAACGTTCCTGTCGTGAGCACCGCGGCACCGCAGCCCAGGCGACGCCCGTCGCCCGTGAAGACTGCAGCGATCTGCTGATTGCCGGACAATTCGATGTCGAAGGCGTCGCCTTCTATCACGTCGAGATTTTCGATCTCCACGATTTCCGCCTGCATTGCCTCGCGATAGAGCCGACGATCTGCCTGCGTGCGCGGACCACGGACGGCGGGGCCCTTGCGGCGATTGAGCAAGCGGAACTGAATGCCGGCCCTATCTGCCACACGGCCCATCAGGCCATCGAGAGCGTCGACCTCACGAACCAGGTGCCCCTTGCCCAATCCACCGATGGCAGGATTGCAGGACATGATGCCGATCGTGTCCCGGGAATGGGTCAGTAGGGCCGTGCGGGCCCCGGCGCGCGCGGCCGCCGAGGCAGCTTCGCAGCCGGCGTGTCCGCCGCCAATGACAATGACATCATAATTCACAATGATATCCTCAGGTTTACCGGTCCCGTTTCACGTGAAACACGAGATCGGACTCGTATAGGGTGTAGCCGTGTTTCACGTGAATCATTTGCCAATGCAGAATTCCGCAAAGATCACATCTAGCAAATTCTCGACATCCACGCGACCGGTGATCCGCCCGATCTCGTTTGCGGCCAGGCGGAGATACTCCGCCTGAAGTTCGAGCTCGTTCGACGGTGCCGCCAGTGCTTCCTCCAGCGCCTGAAGCGTCAGCCTCAATGCCTCGTTGTGGCGATCACGCGAGGGAACGGCGAAGGCGCCTGCCTGCCCCAGTTGCGGCAGGTGTCCGCGGATCCGCTCCAACAAGACATCGATGCCGCCACCGGTCCGAGTCGACACTGCAATGACGGATGGAGCGACATCGGCTCGCGGATGAATGTCGGCCTTAGACGCGACATAGATCGTGGCGACGGTCTCCACCGCGTCCTGATCGCTGGGCACCTCATCCTCGTCGAGGAGCCGGAGGATCAGGTCAGCCTGCGCCATCGCGGACCTGGCGCGGCGAATACCCTCCCGTTCGACCACTTCGTCGGTTTCCCGTATTCCCGCCGTGTCCAGCAGGCGGACCGCGAAACCGTCGAGGTCGAGATCGACCGAAACGATATCGCGTGTTGTCCCCGGAATGTCGGTGACGATGGCCACGTCGCGCTTCGCCAGATAGTTGATGAGGCTCGATTTGCCGACATTGGGGGGGCCGGCTATCACTACCGTCAATCCATCGCGAATGATCTCACCGGTACGGCTGCCCGCCAGGTGGGTGCGGACCTCGGCACCGAGCGCGACAAGATCGTCACGAACCGTTTGTCCGACCGCGCCAGGGACGTCCTCCTCATCGGCGAAGTCGAGCTCCGCCTCGATCATCGCGCGTGCGTGGGTGAGCCGCCGGGCCCAGTCGTCATAGAGACGGGAAACGCCTCCGGATGCGTGCTCCAGTGCCAGCCGGCGTTGCATCTCGGTTTGTGCCGCGACGATATCCGCAAGTCCCTCGATCTCGACAAGATCGAGCTTGCCATTGTGGAAGGCACGACGACTGAACTCCCCGGCATCCGCAGCCCTGAGTCCCGGAAACTCCCGGAGGGCGTCGAGGACGGCTCGGACGGTGGCACGACCGCCGTGAACATGCAGTTCGGCCGAATCCTCTCCGGTGAAGGAAGCCGGGCCTGGGAAGTAAATGACAAGGCCCTTGTCCAGAAAGATATTGTTCCGGGATCGAATCGACCGCAGTGCCGCCTGTCTGGGGGCTGGCAACGATCCGGTCATCACGCAGACGACGGCTGCACTCTCCGGGCCGCTGACGCGGATGACGGCAACGCCCGAAGGGAGTCCGCCGCTCGAAAGCGCGAAGATGGTGTCGTTGCCGACCATGTGTCACCCGGGGATACGGAGAATTTTGGTCTCGATCACGCTCTCACTAGGCGATCGACCAGTTCGCGCACGCAATACACGAATGCAGTCGCGGCGTCCAGCATGGAAGCGTGGTCGTGTGTAGCGACCTGACACGTCAAAGAGGCGGAACCTTGGAAGGTCCCGCCTCTCAATTGCAGAATCCGGAGAAGAATCCGGCTTACTATTTAAGTGTTCATGGAATCGAAGAAGTCGCCGTTGTTCTTCGTCTGCTTGAGCTTGTCGATCAGGAACTCGATGGCATCGGTCGTTCCCATCGGGGCCAGGATGCGGCGAAGCACGAAGATCTTCTGCAGGTCCTGACGCGGTACCAGCAGATCCTCCTTGCGGGTGCCGGACTTGAGGATATCCATGGCCGGGAAGATGCGCTTGTCCGCGACCTTGCGGTCGAGCACGATTTCGGAATTGCCCGTACCCTTGAACTCTTCGAAGATCACCTCGTCCATGCGGCTTCCGGTATCGATCAGCGCCGTTGCGATGATCGTCAGCGAGCCACCTTCCTCGATATTGCGGGCCGCACCGAAGAACCGCTTCGGCCGCTGCAGTGCGTTGGCGTCGACACCACCGGTCAGGACCTTTCCGGAAGACGGAACGACCGTGTTGTAGGCGCGTCCGAGGCGGGTGATCGAATCAAGCAGGATGACCACGTCGCGGCCATGCTCGACCAGGCGCTTGGCCTTTTCGATTACCATCTCGGCAACCTGCACGTGGCGCGTCGCCGGCTCATCGAATGTCGACGAGACGACTTCGCCCTTCACCGAGCGCTGCATGTCGGTCACTTCTTCCGGCCGTTCGTCGATCAGAAGAACGATCAGATAGCACTCGGGATGATTGGCGGTGATCGAATGCGCGATGTTCTGGAGGAGAACGGTCTTACCGGTGCGCGGCGGCGCGACGATCAGCCCGCGCTGGCCTTTGCCGAGCGGGGCGACGAGATCGATCACGCGCGGGGAAAGATCCTTGGACGTCGGGACGTCCAGCTCCATCTTGAAGCGCTCATTGGGATAGAGCGGCGTCAGGTTGTCGAAATGGACCTTGTGGCGGATCTTCTCGGGGTCGTCGAAGTTGATCGTGTTGACCTTCAGGAGCGCGAAGTAACGCTCGCCTTCCTTCGGCCCGCGGATCGGCCCTTCGACCGTATCGCCGGTCTTCAGCGAAAAGCGACGGATCTGCGAGGGGGATATGTAAATGTCGTCGGGACCGGGGAGATAGTTCGCATTCGCCGAACGCAGAAAGCCGAACCCGTCCTGGAGAACTTCGACCACGCCTTCGCCGATGATCTCCGTGTCCTGCGCCGCCAGCATCTTGAGGATCGCAAACATCAGCTCCTGCTTGCGCATCGTGCTGGCGTTCTCGACCTCGAGCGACTCCGCAAACGCCAGGAGATCGGTCGGCGTCTTGTTTTTCAGTTCTTGTAGCTTCATTTCAGCCATGCAGGGGGACCATGCGTGATTTCAGGATTGGGGATTGGCGTGCGGGTCAAGACTGAGCTGCAGGGAGGCAGTTCACGATGCGGGAAACACATGCCACGAAAGATGAGATGAAGCGAAAATAGCGATTCAGGGCATAGCCTGCAAGGGCCTCGTAAATTTTCCCGAGGATGCACCCGAGCCGATCGTCCCGTGCCGTTAGAACGGCTTTACCACAGCGAGGATCACGATCGCAATCATCAGAAGCGCCGGCATTTCGTTGAGGAACCGCCATTGCCGCGCGGTGATCCGGTTTTCGTCCCGCGCAAAAGCCTTCACCGACCGGCCGAAAAAGACGTGCACACCGGTCAGGAGCAGCACAAGCGTCAGCTTTGCGTGCAGCCAGCCGCCGTGGAAGCCGTAGATCGACCAGGCGAGAAAGAGGCCCAGCAGCCAGGTCAGCATCATCGCCGGGTTCATGATGACCCGGTAGAGCCGTCGTTCCATCACCTTGAACGTCTCGGAGGCCTCAGAACCGCGGGCGACATCGCTGTGATAGATGAACAGGCGTGGCAGGTAGAGCAGCCCCGCCATCCAGGAGATCACCGCAACGATGTGCAGCGCCTTCAGCCAGAGATAGAGATTTTCGGGCGGATGCAGAACAAGCGCCGCAATCCCGAGCACGAACAGGACCATAACGACCGCCGCGCGGATCCGGGCATGTCGGCCGACCAACGGGCCCGTCTGCCGCTCGCCCATCAGACCTGACCCCGCACCCGCCGGACCAGTTCCGTCACATGTTCTGGGTCCGCCTGCGGCGTTATGCCATGGCCGAGATTGAAGATCAGCGGGCCGTTGCCGAGGACCTCCAGGATGGCGTCAATGCCTTCGGTCAGCGCAGCGCCGCCGGCAACCACCCGCTGCGGATCGAGGTTACCCTGCACCGGACCGTCCTTCTGGAGTTCGGCTGCCAGTGACAGCGGGATCGTCCAGTCGAGCCCGATCGCATCTGCCCCGGTGCCCTGGCGATAGTCCTTCTGAAACAGCCCCGCTCCCTTGGCAAAGGCGATGATCTTCGCCTGCGGTCGCTGCGCCCGCACGAGATCGACGATGCGCCGGACCGGCTTCACCGCATAGGCGGCAAACTCGGCCTCGCCGAGAACGCCCGCCCAGGAATCGAAGATCTGCACGGCATCCGCGCCGGCGTCGAGCTGGGCGACCAGATATTCCGCGGATTTCTCGGCCAGGATGTCGAGCAGGGCGGCAAAGGCCTTCGGTTCCCTGTAGGCGAAAAGCCGCGTCGGCGCCTGGTCCGGCGTCCCGTGCCCGGCGATCATGTAGGTCGCCACAGTCCACGGCGCGCCGCAGAAGCCGAGCAGCGCCGTCTCGTGCGGAAGCTCGCTGCGCAGACGGCCGACGATCTCAATCACCGGAGAAAGGTGCTCCATCACCGGCATCGACGCCAGCGGACGAATCTCGTCGATCTCCAGCGGCCTCAGGCGCGGTCCGGAGCCTTCTTCGAAGCGGACCTCGCGCTTCAGCGCATCGGGAATGACCAGGATGTCGGAAAACAGGATTGCCGCATCGAAAGCGTAGCGCCGGATCGGTTGCAGTGTGACCTCCACAGCATGATCCGGCGAATAACAGAGATCGAGGAAACTTCCGGCCTTCGCCCGCGTTTGTCTGTATTCCGGCAGATAGCGTCCTGCCTGCCTCATCAGCCACACGGGAGGAGGAAAGATCGTTTTCCCGTTCAGGACTTCGACGATTTTTCGCGTTCCGGTCATGGCCTTTGCGCGCTCCCTCTAAACAAAGAAATCTATATTGAAGAGGTTTCTATTTCTTAGAGTCGGTGACTATCAAGGATTAAATCCCCTCCACACGAAACCATGGAATTTCCCCGGTCAACTTTGGATCCGGAAAGATCTTGCGCCAAATCATGGCCAAAAGGGACAGCCAAGAAAAGGTCAAGGATTCAGTGCCTTAATGAGATGCGTTGCCGGAACATCCTGTGGACAGGATCGGCAGTCGCGTGACACAATGTCACTCGCCGCGATTTGTCCACACCGGGTCCGATCCGGTTTCCGGCGAAATCCGTTTTGTGGAAAAGTCGGCAGTTTTCCACGAGGCGCCGCCCGAGGCCGCCGAACCGGCGCTCGTGTCCCGGTCTGTCAACAGCCCACGGAGGATCATGTGGAGAACCCGAAAAACTACTTTCACCTTCACCTGATCTCCGATTCGACCGGCGAAACGCTGATTGCGGCCGGGCGTGCCGCTGCGGCTCAGTTTCAGGCTTCACAGGCGCTGGAGCATGTCTATCCGCTCGTTCGCAACCGGAAGCAGCTGACGCCGGTGCTCGACGCGATCGATGCCGCCCCCGGCATCGTCCTCTATACGATTGTCGACAGCGAGCTCTCGGCCATCATCGACCAGCGCTGTCGCGAAATGGGCCTGCCTTGCGTCTCCGTGCTGGAACCCATCATCGATGTGTTCCAGTCCTACCTCGGCGCGACTTCGCGTCGGCGCGTCGGTGCCCAGCATGTGATGGATGCGGAATATTTCGCCCGCATCGAGGCACTCAACTTCACCATGGACCATGATGACGGACAGCTGCCCGCCGACCTCGAGGAGGCGGACGTCATCCTCGTCGGCATCAGCCGCACGTCGAAGACGCCGACGAGCATCTATCTCGCCAATCGCGGCATCAAGACGGCCAACATTCCGATCGTGCTCGGCGTGCCGCTGCCGGAGCGATTGTCGCAGGTCGACAGGCCGCTCGTGGTGGGGCTGATCGCCACGACCGATCGCGTCGCCCAGGTCAGACAGAACCGGGTGCTCGGATCAGCCAGGGATTTCAAGGGAGAGGACTATACCGACCGGGCCCAGATTGCCGAAGAGTTGAAGTATGCCCGCTCGCTCTGTGCCCGCAACAACTGGCCGCTGATCGATGTCACGCGTCGGTCGATCGAGGAGACGGCTGCGGCAATTGTTGCTCTCAGGCCCAGACTTCGCTAGTTCCGCAGAGTGAAAGCCGGGACCGCCCGTGATCGAGCCGACAATGAGCCCATGACCCAGCCTCTGATTCTCGCATCCCAAAGCCCGTTCCGTCGCGCGTTGATGGAGAACGCCGGCCTCGCCTTCAAGGCCATTGCCGCAGAGATCGACGAGCGCGCGATCGAGGCCGAACTGGAACGGCTGTCGCCGTCCCCATCCGATGTCGCGCTTCATCTTGCCGAGGCGAAGGCCATGGCGGTCGGTGCGACCAATCCAGACTGCCTCGTCATCGGATCCGACCAGACCCTGTCTCTGGGAGACCGGGTATTTCACAAGCCCGCCGACCTCGCGGGCGCAAAGGAACATCTCACAGCCCTTTCGGGCAAGACGCATGCGCTGAACAGCGGCGTGGTGATCGTCGCGGACGGCGAGGTCAAATGGCGGCATGTGTCCACGGCGCGACTGACCATGCGACCCCTCAGCGAAGCCTTCATGGACCGGCATCTGGCGCGTGTCGGTGACAGGGTGCTGGGAAGCGTCGGCGCCTATCAGCTGGAAGGCGAGGGGATCCAGTTGTTCGAAGCGATCGACGGCGACTATTTCACGATCATCGGCCTGCCGATGCTGCCGCTCCTCGCGCAACTGAGAGCGATGGGAGCGGTCGATGCGTGATTCACGTGAAACATTGGTTAACAGCGCCTTCGTCGTCGGCCATCCGATCAACCATTCGCGCTCGCCGCTGATCCACGGATACTGGCTGGACAAGCTCGGCATTGCCGGGAGCTACACGCGGCTCGACGTCGCTCCGGAGGCATTCGCCGCATTCTTCTCGGACCTGAAGAATGGCCGCTTCGTCGGCGGCAACGTGACGATCCCGCACAAGGAGACGGCCTTTCGCCTGGCGGATCGGCCGGACGAGCGCAGCCGGGAACTCGGCGCCTGCAACACCGTATGGCTGGAAGACGGCCTGGTCCATGCCACTAACACCGACGGCTATGGCTTCGTCGCCAATCTCGACGAACGCGCACCCGGTTGGGATCGCATCGATCGTGCCGTGGTGCTGGGCGCGGGCGGTGCGAGCCGGGCCGTGCTCCAGGCGTTGCGCGAGCGCGGCATCGAGGAGATCCATGTCGTCAATCGCACCGTCGGCCGTGCCCGCGAACTGGCCGATCGGTTCGGCGACAGGGTGCATGCCCATCCCGGCGAGGCCCTCGACGAAGTGATGAGCGGAGCCGCGCTCTTCGTCAACACGACCTCGCTCGGAATGGACGGAATGCCGGCACCGGAGCTCGCCTTCGATCGCCTGGCGAACGGCGCGATTGTGACCGACATCGTCTATGTCCCGCTGAAGACGCCCTTCCTGGCGCAGGCGGAACGCCATGGCCTGAAGACGGTCGACGGGCTCGGCATGCTTCTGCATCAGGCCGCACCCGGTTTCGAAAAATGGTTCGGCGCGTGGCCCAAGGTCGATGAAGACCTTCGCAATCGCATCATCGCCGATATGGAGGCGCATGAATGATCATCCTCGGCCTTACCGGCTCGATCGGAACCGGAAAGTCGACGACCGCCGGCATGTTCCGCGAACTCGGCGTGCCGGTGCATGATTCCGATGCGACGGTCCATGCGCTCTATGGGGGCGAGGCCGTCGGCCCCGTCGGCGAGGCGTTCCCGGCCGTCGTCAGCGACGGCGTCGTAGACCGAAAGGCCCTCGCGGCAGAGCTTGCGGCCCGGCCGGACGGCTTTTCCCGGCTGGAGGCCATCATTCACCCACTGGTTCGCCTCAAGGAAGCGGAATTCCTCCTAAAGCAGAGGACGGCCGGGGCGCTCCTTGTCGTACTCGATATCCCGTTGCTGTTCGAAACCGGCGCCGACGAGCGTGTCGACAAGGTGCTGGTCGTGACCTGCGAACCGGAAACGCAGCGCCGGCGCGTACTCGCCCGGCCAGGGATGACGGAGGAGAAGTTCGCGATGCTGATGGCAAGGCAGATGCCGGACGTGCAGAAGCGGCAGCGTGCGGATTTTGTGGTCAAGACCGACAACGGTCTTGAAGACGCACGCAAACAGGTGAAACTCATCGTCGACATCCTGAAGGGGGAAAGCGGCGCCCATGCGTGAAATCATCTTCGATACGGAAACGACCGGCCTGGACAACCGCGCCGATCGGATCATCGAAATCGGCGGCGTCGAACTCGACAATCACTTTCCCACCGGCCGGACCTTCCATGTCTATGTCAATCCGGGCGACAGAAAGGTCCACCCGGACGCGCTCGCGATCCACGGTATCACCGACGATTTCCTGAAGGACAAGCCGCTCTTCTCCGGCATCGTCGCGGAATTGCAGGACTTCTTCGGCGATGCCCGCTGGGTCGCGCACAATGCGACCTTCGACATGGGCTTCATCAATGCCGAGTTCGAGCGCCTCGGCATTCCGCCGGTGCCGGGCGATCGCGTGACCGACACGCTGGCTTTGGCGCGTCGCAAGCATCCGATGGGGCCGAACTCGCTGGACGCGCTCTGCCGGCGCTACGGCATCGACAATTCCCATCGCTCCAAGCACGGCGCGCTTCTCGACTCCGAGCTTCTCGCCGAGGTCTATATCGAGATGATCGGCGGCCGCCAGGCCGCGCTCGGCCTTGCGGTGGCCGAACGGCGGGAGCGGCTGGACCAGGCGGACGGCGAAGAGATCGTCCTGCCGATCGCCGAACGTCCGCGTCCTCTGCCTAGCCGCCTGAGCGACGTCGATCTGGCGGCGCATGCGGCGATGGTGGAAAAGATGGGCGACAAGGCGATCTGGCTGAAATACCCGAAGCCTTCGGGCGACGAGGAATAACCCCGAACGCAAAACGCCCGGCGATGCCGGGCGTTCTCGACTGGATCGAACGGATCGATCAGTTCGTGTTGCTTGCGACCTTGGCCTTGAGCTGTTCTTCGGCCATGCGCTGCTGGAACATCTGCGCAAAATCGATCGGGTCGATCATCAGCGGCGGGAAACCGCCATTGCGGGTGGCATCGGCAATGATCTGGCGGGCGAAGGGGAACAGCAGGCGCGGGCACTCGATGAAGAGGACCGGCAGCATGTGCTCCTGCGGGAAGCCCACGATCCGGAACACGCCGCCATAGGCGAGTTCGGCGTTGAACAGGACCTTGCTGTCGTCCTTGGCTTCGGCGGTGAGCGACAGCACCACGTCGAACTCGGTCTCCGACAGGGGGTTCGCGTTCACATTGACGTTGATGTTGATCGAGGGAGCCTTGTCGCGCGCCTGCAGCGAGCGCGGAGCGCCCGGGTTTTCAAAGGAAAGGTCCTTCACATACTGCGCCAGGATATTGATGGACGGGCTGGCCGCGCTGTTGGCGGATGCATTGTCGGTTGCCATGGGTCTTTCCTCGGGGACATAAAATCGTGGCAGCCATCTAGCATTTCGCCGGGGGGCGCACAACCCTGCGGCCCGAGCGCCGCCGAAGGGCTCAATGCGGCTCGTCGCGCCTGTAGTCATCCGAATCGAGGTCGATCGTTCTCGGTTTTGCGGGCCGTGGTTCTGGTCCAGGGTCGTGCGGCTGCGCGGCGCCATCCACGTTGACGACGACGACGCGGGAGGCGAGGTGCCCGGCGATGAGGCGGCGGCAGAACGGTACCAGCAGGAAGAGGCCGATCACGTCGGTAACGAACCCGGGAATGATGAGAAGCAACCCTGCGAGCAGGACCAGGGCGGTCCCGAAGAAGCGTTCGGCGGGCATGTCGCGTGGCAGATCGCGCCGTCTGAGCCTGCTGAGTGCCTTGAACCCCTGCCGGCGCAGCACGATCATGCCGACGACCATGGAAGCGACGACCAGCAGCAGCGTATAGCCGATGCCGATATGCCGCCCGACGAAGACGAAGCCCGCAATCTCGAGAAGTGGAAGCAAAAGCAGCAGGATGGCTATGATCGATCGGGTCATCTTCTCTGGCCTGGTCTCCTGCGTCGGGGATATTCGGCAGCCTTTGTCCCCGTACGGCAGGTCGCGGTCAAGGTTAAGTGATGCTTATTCGTACAATCGCCGTTCGCTTCGATTTGAAGAATGAGCTTTTGCGGATTATATGGGGGTCAACTCAGAAAAGATGAACGGCGGTTCCGGATCGATATGGGCTCATTCGACTTTGTGACAATTTTCTTCCTCGTGGCGGCGGTGGTGATATTCCTGCAACTGCGCAATGTACTCGGCCGGCGTACGGGGAATGAAAAACCGCCGTTCGATCCCTACTCACGCCGCGATTCTGCCGACCCCGCCGCCGCTCCCGAGCGCGGCAAGGTGGTCACGCTGCCGCGCCGGGATGGAACCGAAGGCGAAGAGGGAACCTATGCCAGCGTCGATGCCTTCGCCGCCGCCGGAACGCCTCTCAACGAATCGCTTCGCCGCGTGGTGGACGGAGATCCGTCCTTCAACCCGAAGGAATTCATCAACGGCGCCAAGCTCGCTTACGAGATGATCGTCGTGGCCTTTGCCGATGGCGACCGCAAGACACTGAAGAACCTCCTCTCCCGCGAGGTCTATGAAGGCTTCGACGCTGCCATCGCCGATCGCGAGGCCAAGGGCGAGGTCGTCAAATCCAATTTCGTCGGCATCGAGAAGGCGGACATCGTATCAGCCGAAGTCAAGGACAACGAGGTCAATGTCACGGTGCGCATCATCAGCCAGCTGATCTCGGCGACCTACGACAAGGCGGGCAAGCTGACCGATGGCGATGCGGACACGGTCGCCGAGGTCAACGACCTCTGGACCTTCGCCCGAGACATCCGCTCGCGCGATCCGAACTGGAAGCTGATCGCCACCGAATCCGAAGGCTGATCGGCTGAGCCATGGAATTCCGTCTGAAACCGGTCGCCTTCTCTGCCCTGCCCGGATGGACGGAAGACGACCCGACGGCGATTCTCGGGGCAATGGCGAGCTGTCGCGACCATATCGCGGGAAAAAAGCCCTATCGCACCGGTTCGCTGGGTATCGCTGCGGCGGAGCTGTTGCCGGCGCTCGCGGCAGCGGCCGAGGCGGCCCCGGCGGACGCCGGGCAGGCGCGTGCCTATTTCGAGCAGTGGTTCCAGCCGTTCCTGATCGAGAGGACGGACGGCCAGCAGGGCTTCGTCACCGCCTACTACGAGCCGGAGGTCGAGGTGCAGGCCGAGCCGGACGAGGCGTTCCGGTTTCCCTTCTATCTGCGCCCGGATGACCTCGTCGAGGTCGACGACGGCAATCGCCCGCCCGGGCTCGATCCCTATTTCGCCTTTGCGCGCCTGCGGGAGGGGAGGGTCGAGGAATATCCGGATCGCAAGGCGATCGAGCAGGGCCTGCTCGAAGGTCGCGGGCTCGAGATCGCCTATGCGCGCTCCAGGGTGGATGTCTTTTTCATTCACGTGCAAGGCGCAGCCCGCCTGCTCTATCCGGACGGAACGAGCCGGCGCATCACCTATGCGGCCAAGACCGGGCACCGCTTCTCGCCGATCGGCAAGCTTCTGATCGAGCGTGGCGAAATCGATGCGGCGACCGTGTCCATGGCCTCGATCAGGGACTGGCTCGCCCGGCACCCGGAGCAGGTGGACGATGTGCTCTGGCACAACCGCTCCTTCATCTTCTTCCGCGATGCGCCGGTCGAGGACCTGCATTTCGGCCCGGTTGCCGCCGCCAAGGTGCCGATCGTCGCCGGGCGTTCGCTGGCGGTCGACCGTCTAATCCACACCTTCGCCACGCCGTTCTTCATCCGCAGCGAAAGCCTGACGCATCTGGACGGCGGCAGGCCGCTCGCCCGGACCATGCTGGCGCTCGACACCGGGTCGGCGATCGTCGGCCCCGCGCGCGGCGACATCTTCACCGGTTCGGGCGATGTCGCCGGCTCGCTTGCCGGCAATGTCCGCAACGCGGCGGATTTCTACATTTTCGTTCCCAGGTCGATCGCCGCGAGATTTGGCCATGGCGAAGGATAAGCCTCTCAGCAGCGAGGACCGGATCCTCTGGGGCAAGGTCGCCAGGAGCGCGAAACCGCTTCCCGGCCGCATGCGGGATCTCGAAATGCTGGAGGCGACCTTCCTGCCCGCTCTGGACACGGCTTCGCCGGCTGGCGAACGGCCGGCCTCGAGGAAGGCTCTGGCCGAGGAGGCGGGAATCCGGATAACGAACGCCCGTGAGAGCGAGAAGAGGCACTATCCCCTCGAACGGCCGGTCAAGCGCAAGCTGGCAAAGGGGCACCTGGCGCTCGAGGCACGCGTTGACCTGCACGGTATGATCCAGAGCGAGGCGCACGGGTTCCTGTTGAGTTTCCTGATGCAGGCGCACATGCGCGGCCTGCGCCATGTGCTGGTGATTACCGGAAAGGGTGCCTCCATCGGCAGCGACGGCGCTCTGAAGCGGGCGGTGCCGCTGTGGTTCTCGCTGCCGGAATTTCGTCCGCTGATCTCGTCCTACGAGACGGCTGCCCGCAACCACGGTGGCGAAGGCGCGCTCTATGTGCGGCTGGCGCGGGTGAAGGGAGAGCGCGAATGACCACACCCTTCGGCATGGCGGTACGCCACCTTCGGTCGAGGAAGGGCGTTTCGCAAAAGGAGATGGCGGCGGCCTTGGGCGTCTCGCCAGCTTATCTCTCGGCTTTGGAGCACGGCCGGCGCGGCACGCCGAGTTTCGACTTCCTGCAGAGGGTTGCGGGCTACTTCAACATCATCTGGGACGAGGCGGAGGAGCTGTTCCGGATCGCGCGGATTTCCGACCCCCGCATCACCGTCGATACCGCCGGCCTGCCGCCCGAATATACCGCTTTCGCCAACCGGCTTTCCGTCGAGATTCGCAATCTGCCGCCGGCAACGATCAGGCGCCTGGCGGGCATTCTGGAAAAGGCTTGCAATTCGCGGGCTAAATCGACGTGATCCCCCGATTTCTGCCGCTATTGGCGGCCACATCGTTTGGAAAACCGGGCCTGAATCCCTATATTCATGGGTCTGGAAGGTCGGTGATTCGCCGTTTCCCATGTCCTCAGGTACGCTGGAAAGACATCCCCCATGACTGATACACCCGAGACCGAAAACGGCCCGGCCGAGTATGGCGCAGATTCCATCAAGGTGCTCAAGGGCCTTGATGCGGTGCGCAAGCGCCCGGGCATGTATATCGGTGACACCGATGACGGCTCGGGTCTGCACCACATGATCTACGAGGTCGTGGACAACGCCATCGACGAGGCGCTGGCCGGGCACGCGGATATCGTCACCGTCACGCTCAATGCCGACGGCTCGGTGACCGTGACCGACAACGGCCGCGGCATTCCGACCGACATCCACAAGGAGGAAGGCGTTTCCGCCGCTGAGGTCATCATGACCCAGTTGCACGCCGGCGGTAAGTTCGACCAGAATTCCTACAAGGTTTCCGGCGGCCTCCACGGTGTCGGCGTTTCGGTCGTCAACGCGCTGTCGGTGATGCTCAAGCTGAAGATCCGCCGGGGCGGGCACATCCACGAGATGACCTTCACCCATGGCGTTGCTGACGGTCCGTTGACCGTTACCGGCGAATGCGGCAGCGAGACCGGCACCGAAGTGACGTTCCTGCCGAGCCCGGAGACCTTCACCAATATCGAGTTCGTCTACGCGACGCTCGAACATCGCCTGCGCGAGCTCGCCTTCCTGAATTCGGGCGTCCGCATCCTCTTGACCGACCGCCGCCATTCCGACGTCAAGCAGGACGAGATGATGTATGACGGCGGCCTCGAGGCCTTCGTCACCTATCTCGACCGCGCCAAGAAGCCGCTCGTCGCCAAGCCGGTGTCCATTCGGGGCGAACGCGACGGCATCACGGTCGAGGTGGCGATGTGGTGGAACGACAGCTACCACGAGAACGTCCTCTGCTTCACCAACAACATCCCCCAGCGCGACGGCGGCACGCACCTCGCCGGCTTCCGCGGCGCGCTGACCCGCCAGGTCGTCTCCTATGCGGAGAGTTCCGGTATCCTGAAAAAGGAAAAAGTGTCGCTCACCGGCGACGACTGCCGTGAGGGCCTGACCGCCGTTCTCTCGGTGAAGGTGCCCGATCCGAAATTCTCCTCGCAGACCAAGGACAAGCTCGTATCGTCCGAGGTTCGGCCTGTGGTCGAAAGCCTCGTCAACGAGGCGCTGAGCCACTGGCTCGAGGAGCATCCCTCCGATGCCAAGGTGCTGGTCGGCAAGGTGGTCGAAGCGGCAGCGGCGCGCGAAGCGGCCCGCAAGGCGCGCGAGCTCACTCGTCGCAAGGGCGCGCTCGATATCTCGTCGCTGCCCGGCAAGCTGGCCGACTGCTCCGAGCGCGATCCGGCCAAGTCCGAGTTGTTCCTGGTCGAGGGCGACTCGGCCGGCGGATCGGCCAAGCAGGGCCGTTCGCGCGAGAACCAGGCGATCCTGCCGTTGCGCGGCAAGATCCTCAACGTCGAACGGGCCCGTTTCGACAAGATGCTGTCGAGCCAGGAGATCGGCACGTTGATCACCGCACTCGGCACCTCGATCGGCAAGGACGAGTTCAATCCCGAGAAGCTGCGCTACCACAAGATCATCATCATGACGGACGCCGACGTCGACGGCGCCCACATTCGCACGCTGCTTCTGACCTTCTTCTTCCGCCAGATGCCGGAACTGATCGAGCGTGGCCACCTCTACATCGCCCAACCGCCGCTCTATAAGGTCGCACGCGGCAAGTCGGGACAGTATCTCAAGGATGAGAAGGCGCTTGACGACTACCTGATCAACGCCGGCCTCGACGAGGCGACGCTGGAGCTCGGCTCCGGCGAGGTCCGCGCCGGACAGGACATGCGCGAGGTGATCCAGGACGCACTGCGCCTGCGCTCGCTGCTGGATGGCCTGCATTCGCGCTACAGCCGTGCCATCGTCGAGCAGGCAGCGATCTGCGGTGCGCTCAACCTCGAGCTCAGCCACAACCGCGAGGCCTATGCCGAGATGGCCGAGGAGGTCGCGCGCCGGCTCGACCTGATCGCCGAGGAGACCGAGCGCGGCTGGACCGGTGCGGTTGCGGCCGACGGCGGACTGAAGTTCGAACGTACCGTGCGCGGCGTGAAGGAATTCGCCCATCTCGACATGGCGCTGATCGGCTCGTCAGACGCTCGCCATATCGATCAGCTGACCATGCGGCTGAAGGATATCTACGCCGTCCCGCCGAAGCTGAAGCGCAAGGATCTGGAGATCGAGATCAGCGGCCCGCGCGCCCTGCTCGACGCGGTGTTCGCGTCCGGCCGCAAGGGCCTGTCGTTGCAGCGCTACAAGGGCCTGGGCGAAATGAACGCCGAACAGCTCTGGGAGACGACGCTCGATCCGAACGTCCGCTCGCTCCTGCAGGTTCGCGTCTCGGATGCCACCGACGCCGACGGGCTGTTTTCGCGCCTGATGGGCGACGAGGTCGAGCCGCGCCGGGAGTTCATCCAGGATAACGCACTCAGCGTGGCCAATCTCGACATCTGACGCCTTGTCTACGCGCGTGAAGGCGGGCCGAGAATCCGGATAAGAAAGCGAACCCCGTGCCTTCCGGCGCGGGGTTTTTCGATGGCGGAAGTCGTCGGGACGGGTCAATATGCGCCGAAACGGCAGCGTATGAGACGCGAGCATACGGGGGCCGGATTGCAGCGCAGTCTTGAATATAGGAGACAGGAGCACGTCATGCTGGTGGATGGAAAATGGACGGCCGACTGGCATCCGGTGCAGGCAAAGGACGAAAAGGGCGGCTTCGTCCGCCAGGTCTCCGGTTTTCGCAACTGGGTGACGCCCGACGGCGCACCCGGGCCGACCGGCGAGGGCGGCTTTGCCGCCGAACCCGGACGCTACCATCTCTACGTCGCCTATATCTGCCCCTGGGCATCCCGCACGCTGATCGGCCGCAGCCTCAAGGGGCTGAAGGAGACGATCGGCGTCTCGGTCGTTGAGCCGGCTTTGACGAGGGAAGGCTGGCGCTTCGGCGACTATCCCGGTGCGACCGCGGACACGGTCAACGGCGCAAGATTCATGCACGAGATCTACACCCGCGCCGACCCGCACTACACCGGCCGCGCCACGGTTCCCGTTCTCTGGGACAGGAAGCGGGGCACCATCGTCAACAACGAATCGGCCGACATCCTGCGCATGATGAACGATGGCTTCGGATCGCTCGCCACCGGGACGATCGATCTCTATCCGCTGGCCCGCCGCGAGGCGATCGATGCGTTCAACGCCCGCATCTATCCCGGCCTGAACAATGGCGTCTATCGCGCCGGCTTCGCCACCACGCAGCTTGCCTACGAGGAGGCCTTCCTTGAGGTCTTCGCGACGCTGGACTGGGTCGACGGCGAACTCGGCGAGCGGGACTTCCTCTTTGCTGACCATCCCACCGAGGCCGATATCCGGCTGTTCGTCACCCTCGTCCGCTTCGATGCCGCCTATCACGGCCTGTTCAAGTGCAACCTGCGCCGGCTGGCCGACTATCCCCGCCTGCGCCGCTTCGTCCGGCGCCTGTACGACTGGCCGGGCGTGGCCGAGACCGTCAGCCTCGACCACATCAAGCGCGGTTACTACTCGATCGCCTCGCTGAACCCGACCGGTATCGTGCCTGTCGGGCCGGCGCAGGAAATGTTGTTCTGAGCCCCGGCCGCGCCCTCAGTCCGGCCTGAAGCTGCCCTCGAAGGCGAAGGCCTCGACCGGATGGCGCTGGCTGGGAACCTCGCGGGCCTTCAGGTCGTCGGGCAGCGTTTCCCTCGGCGCGATCTTGCCGATGGCGAGCCCCGCCTCGACCCGGTAGCCCTCGGGGACACCGGCGGCCGCCATCGCCTTGTCGCGATCGATCCCGGCCATGGCATGGACGTGGTAGCCGGAAAACGTCGCCTGCAACGCCAGCGCGCTCCAGGCCGCTCCCGTGTCGAAGGCATGCGTATAGGCGGGGCGGATCTCCCCGGAAGCGGTGCGGTTGTGGGTCTTGGAGACGATCACGACCAGAACCGAGGCATTGGGCGTCCAGCGCCGGTTGCCGTCGTCCAGCGTCGTCAGGATGGCCTTGAAGGCTTCGGTGCCGCGATGGGCATAGACGAAGCGCCAGGGCTGGCGGTTGCTCGCCGATGGCGTCCATCGCGCGGCCTCGAACAGCCGCAGAAGGTTCTCCTGCGGCATCGCCTCGCCGGTGAAGGCGCGCGGCGACCATCGCTCGAGAAAAACCGGATGAATGTCGTGATCGGCCGTGCGGCCGTTGATCTCATGCATGAATTCCACCACCAGTGTTGCGGTCATTGACCGCCTCAGGATGCACCGCCGCGCGCGCGATGTCGACCGGGCGCGGTCGCCGCAGCAGGCTTTGCCGCATTGTGGAGAGGGCGGAAAAGAGCCTATAACCACGCCCAAGGAATCTCGATGCCGTGAACAGGGAGACAACGCCATGAGCCTCAAAGATCCAACCCTCCTGCGCCAGGCGGCGCTCGTCGGCACGCGCTGGATCGAGGCCGACCCGGCGACCGGGATTGCCGTGAACAATCCGGCGACCGGCGAGCGCATCGGCTACGTGCCGAAGCTGGGGACGGCGGAAACGAAGGAGGCGATCGCCGCAGCCGGGAAGGCGCAGAAGGAATGGGCCGCGCAGACGGCCAAGGAGCGCTCCGCGATCCTGCGCAAGTGGTTCGAACTGATGATGGCCAATCAGGACGACCTCGGCCGCATCCTCACCATGGAGCAGGGCAAGCCGCTGGCCGAGGCCAAGGGCGAAATCGCCTATGGCGCAAGCTTCATCGAATGGTTCGCCGAGGAAGCACGTCGCCTCTACGGCGACATCGTGCCCGGTCACCAGAAGGACAAGCGCATCCTGGTGATGAAGCAGCCGATCGGCGTGGTTGCCGCGATCACCCCGTGGAACTTCCCCAATGCCATGATCACCCGCAAGGCCGGTCCGGCCTTCGCCGCCGGCTGCGCCATGGTTCTGAAGCCGGCTTCGCAAACGCCGTTCTCCGCCATCGCGATCGCCGTCCTTGCCGAGCGCGCCGGCCTGCCGCCGGGGCTGTTCAGCGTCATCACCGGATCCGCCAGGGAGATCGGCGCCGAGATGACGGCAAACCCGACGGTTCGCAAGCTCACCTTCACCGGCTCGACCGAGGTCGGTGCCGAGCTCTACAGGCAGAGCGCGCCGACGATCAAGAAACTGGGGCTCGAGCTCGGCGGTAACGCACCCTTCATCGTCTTCGACGACGCCAACCTTGACGCGGCGGTCGAGGGCGCACTGATCGCCAAGTTCCGCAACAACGGCCAGACCTGCGTCTGCGCCAATCGCATCTACGCGCAGGAGGGTGTCTATGAGGCCTTCTCCGAAAAGCTGGCGGCTGCGGTTGCAAAGCTCAAGACCGGAAACGGTTTCGACGAGGGCGTAATTCTCGGCCCGCTAATCGACGAGGCGGCGCTCGCCAAGGTCGAGGAGCATGTGTCCGATGCGCTCAGCAAGGGCGGACGCGTTGTCCAGGGCGGCAAGCGCCACGCACTCGGCGGCACCTTCTACGAGGCGACCGTCATCACCGGAGTGACCTCCGAGATGGCGGTGGCGCGCGAGGAGACGTTCGGGCCGGTAGCGCCCGTCTTCCGCTTCAGGGACGAGGAGGACGTCATAGCCCAGGCGAACGATACCGAATTCGGGCTCGCCTCCTATTTCTACGCCAAGGATCTGGCGCGCGTCTTCCGCGTCGCCGAAGCGCTGGAATACGGCATGGTCGGCGTCAACACCGGGCTGATCTCGACGGCGGAAGCGCCGTTCGGCGGCGTCAAGCTGTCGGGCCTCGGCCGGGAAGGCTCGAAGTACGGCATCGAGGAATTTACCGAGATGAAGTACGTCTGCCTCGGCGGCATCGGTTGACGATGAACGCCTCATCGGCCGGACCGTCGTCGGCCGATGGTTATTGATCTCGTTGCATTCGAAGAGGATCTGCGCCATGCCCGCTCCCGTCAATCCGTTCAAGGCTGCGCTTCGCGAGGGGCGGTTCCAGCTCGGCCTGTGGGTGGCGCTGGGCAGCGCCTACGCCGCGGAGATCGCCGCCGGCAGCGGCTATGACTGGCTGCTGATCGACGGCGAGCACGGACCGAGCGACATGCCGCTGATCGGCGCGCAGCTCGGTGCCCTGCGCGGCAGCGCGAGCCACCCGATCGTCCGGCCACCGATGGGCGAGGCGTGGTTGCTGAAGCAACTGCTTGACCTCGGCGCGCAGACCTTCCTGGTCCCCATGGTCGAGACCGCCGAGCAGGCGGCGGCGCTGGTCAGGGCCGTGCGCTATCCGCCCCGCGGCATGCGCGGCGTCGGCGCCGGGCTTGGGCGCGCCAGCGATTTCAACCGGATACCCGACTACCTCGCTACGGCCGACGAAGAGATCTGCCTGATCGTGCAAGTGGAAAGCCGTGCCGGTCTCGAGGCGCTCGACGATATCGCGGCCGTCGAGGGTGTCGACGGCGTCTTCATCGGCCCCTCCGACCTGGCGGCGGACATGGGCTATCTCGGCCAGCCGTCTGCCGCGGCCGTGCAGGAGGCGATCCGCGACGCCTTCCAGCGCATCCACCGGCACGGTAAGGCGCGCGGGATCATGACGGTGGCGGTCGACCAGGCGCACGAGTACCGGGCGATGGGGGCCGACTTCATGGCGATCGGTACCGACGTCAACTGCCTGGTGAGGTCGATCGACGGCCTGCGCCGCACTTTCCTCGGCCTGCCGGGTACGACGGACCAGAAGGGTGGCGGTTACTGAGGGGCTCTTCGCTCGAGGGCCTCTCGGCTCAGTTGGTGGATTGAAGCAGGGTCTCGCGGGCCGATTTCAGGTGTCGCCGGCAGGCATCCTCGATCCGCGCGGGATCGCGGGACTTGAGCGCTTCGATATAGACCAGGTGCTCCTCCATCGCCCGCGCATTCCGCTGGCGCGCGTTCGTCTTGTTCCATTGGTAGTGATAGTGAAAGACGATGGCGATGATGTCGTAGAAATCGATGATGAAGCGGTTGCGCGAGGCCCGGTGCACGAGCAGGTGAAACCGCTCGTCCAGTTCGGAGAACTCCCGGTATCGGTTGTCGACATCGGCCAGAATCTCGCGGTGGAGGGCTGCGATCGAGTCCAGTTCCGCCCATGCGGGATGGTCGTCCTGCAGGTGGGCGAATGCGGCGGCCGAGCGCAGCTCGAACATTTCGCGCACCTCGGTCAGCTCCAGCGCGAATTCCGGCGTGAACCCCTTGAGAACCCAGTGGCTGTTCGGGCGTTTCTCGATCAGCCCGAAACGGCTGAACCGGATGAGGAATTCCCGCACGCTCGTGGTGCCGGTGCCGATCTCGCGGGCAAGCTCCAGCTCGTTGATCTGCATGCCCGGCTCGGCGCCGCCGGCAAGAATCCGGCGCATGAAGCTCCGCTCGATGATCTCCGACAGCGAATCGGTTTCCTCGGTCGGGAAGTAGTCGGCGGCAACGGGCTTGCGAAGCACGACCTTGCGGCGCTTCGACCATTCGATCAACCCGATCTCCTCCAGACGCGTCAGGATCGCCCGGACCGTCGTGCGGCTGACCCCCAGCGTGTTGCCGAGCTCCGGTTCGGACGCAAGCGCGCTGCTCGTCTCGAGGAGTACGAGGCAACGGTTGAAGGCATCCTTGAAGACGGTATTCTGCTTGGCCATGGCTCTCGTCGATCGATCGGATTGATATCTGCTCGTTTAGGCGGTGGCGACTGGATTTTCCAGCGCTTGGACGGTCGTGCAGCGTTCGTCCTCCGGCCATGCCGAAGCCGGTCCCTGCAATGTGATCCTCCCGTTACCCATAATAGCCATTGACCTTGATCTGTCTATTGTAGATAAAAGACAGAAGTCAGATTGTTCTGCGTGCAACCTGGGAGTGAGGGGAAGCGCGCGGCGGGAGGAAGCGATGCGGACACGAACCATCGGGACGACGGGCCTCGCCGTGGGCGAGTACAGCTTCGGAACGGCCGCACTCGGCGGTCTCTACCGTCCCTGCCCGCGCGACACCGCGATCGCAACCCTGGAAGCGGCGTGGGCCGAGGGCATGCGCTATTTCGATACGGCGCCCTGGTATGGCTTCGGCCTCGCCGAACGCGCGACGGGCGATTTCCTCCGCGGAAGGCCTAAGGGCGAGTGGGTACTCTCCACGAAGGTCGGCCGGATCATGTTTCCGGTGGACGACAACAAGGTGCCGACGGACTACGGCTACGTCGATCCTCTGCCCTTCGACGTGCGCTACGACTACAGCTACGACGGTATCATGCGTTCGCTGGAACTGAGCTATACGCGGCTCGGCCTGAACCGCATCGACATCCTCTACGTCCACGACATCGGCGTCTATACCCACGGCGCCGAGCGCAATGCGGTGCATTTCAAGGCGTTGATGGATTCCGGCCTGAAGGCGCTCGAGGAACTGAAGGCATCCGGCACCATCAGGGCCTACGGCCTCGGCGTGAACGAGGTGCCCGTCTGCCTCGAAGTCATGAAGCGCGCGCCGATCGACTGCATCCTGCTGGCCGGACGGTACACGCTGCTGGATCGTTCCGCGGTCGAGGAACTTCTCCCGCTCTGCCAGGAACGGAAGACGTCGCTGGTGGTCGGCGGCGTGTTCAACTCCGGCATTCTGGCGACCGGCGCCATCCCGGGCGCGCATTTCGACTATATGCCCGCCAATGACGAGGTCGTGGCGCGCGTGCGCGCCCTGGAGGAACTGGCGAGCCTCAACGGCGTGCCGCTTGCTGCAGCCGCCATGCAGTTTCCGTTGCGGCATCCGGCGGTCGCCTCGGTGCTTCTGGGCACGGCCAAGCCGTCGAGCCTGCACCGGAATGCCGAACTTACCCGGATCACGGTTCCGCAAGCCCTTTACATGGAAGCCGAGGCCCATACTCTTGTCGCTCCGCCGCTCGGAACCGAGGCGGTGCGGCAATAGGTTTGCCGGAAGATTGAAAGACATTCAGGAGCATACGCATGTTGAAAGGCATTCACCCCCTGCTCGGCCCCGATCTCCTGCATGCGCTGCAGTCGATGGGGCACGGGGACGACATCGCCATCGTGGACGCGAACTTCCCGGCCCATTCGATGGGACCGAAGGTCATCCGCGCCGACGGCGTCGACGCGCTCGCCATGACCGAGGCCGTGCTCGCCCACATGCCGCTCGATACCTTCGTACCGGACGTCGCCTGGCGAATGCAGGTCGTCGGCGATCCGGATGCGGTGCCGCCGGTCTGCGTCGAATTCCAGAACATCGTCAACCGCCTGGCCGGCGATTTCACCGTCCGCTCGGTCGAACGCTTCGCCTTCTACGAGATGACGCGAAAGGCGGCCTACATCATCGCCACGACCGAGTTCAGGCTCTATGGCAACATCATTCTCAAGAAGGGCGTGCTCCATCCACACGAAGTCCACACGGTGTGAGCGGCAGCGGCCGGAACGGTAAATGGAATGAATATTCCATGTTGACAGTATTGCGGAATTATTGGTTCAATTGAGCATCGCCTGAATGTCGATGCCGCATGCCACCGTGGAGGCCGGTGACGGCGCAAGGGAGGAAGAATCGATAGCAGACCCGGACCGGGCCCTTGTGCAACAGCGCGAGGGCTCGTGAGGAAGGGCGCTTGCAGCCTGGTTTTCCATGTTCGCTGCGGGCAAAAATGTACTTTATCGATAAAAATCGTCCGCTTGCGTTCAGCGGTTCGGTTTCACTGGAGGAGAACGCACCCTGAGAGGAGAACCCCGATGAGCATTGCCAAGCAGCTTCTGTCGCGACGCGCATTCACCGCGCTGGCCGGTGCAGCCGTGTTTGCCACGATGGCGCCCGCCGCCTCGTTCGCGCAGGACGTCACCATCCCGATCGTCGTGAAGGACACCACTTCGTTCTACTGGCAGATCGTTCTGGCCGGTGCCCGCGCCGCCGGCAAGGATCTCGGCGTGAACGTGCCGGAACTCGGCGCCCAGTCCGAGGCCGACGTCAACGGCCAGATCAGCATTCTCGAGAACGCCGTCGCCGGCAAGCCGGCCGCCGTCGTCATCTCGCCGACCGAATTCAAGGCGCTCGGCAAGCCGATCGACGAGGCCGCCAAGTCCGTTCCGGTCATCGGCATCGATTCCGGCGCCGACTCGAAGGCCTTTTCTTCGTTCCTGACGACGGACAACGTCCAGGGCGGCCGCATTGCCGCCGACGGTCTGGCCGCCGCCATCAAGGAGGCCACCGGCAAGGAAGAGGGCGAAGTCGCGATCATCACCAGCCTGCCCGGCGCCGGCTCGCTCGAGCAGCGCCGCGAGGGCTTCCTCGACCAGGTGAAGACCAAGTATCCGGGCCTGAAGGTCATCGCCGACAAGTATGCCGACGGCCAGGCCACGACCGGCCTCAACATGATGACCGACCTCATCACCGCCAATCCGAACCTCGTCGGCGTCTTCGCCTCCAACCTGATCATGGCGCAGGGCGTCGGCCAGGCGATCTCGGAGAACAAGCTCGGCGACAAGATCAAGGTGATCGGCTTCGACAGCGACGACAAGACCATCGGCTTCCTCAAGGACGGCGCGCTTGCCGGCCTCGTCGTGCAGGATCCCTATCGCATGGGTTACGACGGCGTGAAGACGGCATTGGCGGTCTCCAAGGGCGAGAAGGTCGAGGCAAACGTCGACACCGGGGCCAACCTGGTGACGAAGGCCAACATGAGCGAGCCCAAGATCGACGCGCTCATCAACCCGAAGGTCAACTGACCCGAGGACGGCCGCGCCGGTCTTCCGCCGGCGCGGCCTGCAACTTTGATCGCGGATCTGTCCGGCGCTTTCGCCGGGCGATCCGGAAGGCCGCAAGCAGGAGGAGAGCACCATGACCCGGCTGGAGGATATTGCGCATCGCCACGACGAGGCCAGCGCCCTTCTGACGGAAGGCAGCCGCGTGCCGGCAGGCGCGCCGATCCTGGAATTGAAGGGCCTTCAGAAGAACTACGGCTACGTGCAGGCGTTGAAGCCGGCGACGATCACCTTTCTGGCGGGCGAGATTCACGCCATCGTCGGTGAAAACGGCGCCGGCAAGTCGACCCTCATCAAGCTTCTGACCGGCGTCATCACGCGGACAGCCGGCGAGGTGCTCTGGTGCGGCCACCCGGTCGCCCTTTCCACCCCCAACGAGGCGATCGCGCGCGGCATCAACGCCGTGCATCAGGAGGTGGTCCTCTGCCCGCATTTGTCGGTTGCGGCCAATCTCTTCCTCGGCGACGAAGTCGAGCGGCACGGGCTGATGCGCAAGAGGCAGATGGAGAAGATGGCGCAATCCGTCCTCGACGATCTCGGCTTCTACCTCCCGGCGGCAGCCGAACTCGGGTCGCTGACCATCGGCCAGCAGCAGCTCGTCGCCACCGCGCGCGCGGCGATGCGCGGCACGCAGTTCCTCATCTTCGATGAGCCGACCGCCTACCTGACGCGACAGGAATCCGCCCAGCTGTTCAAGCTGATCCGCCGCCTGCAGAGCGAGGGCGTGACGATCGTCTACATCAGCCATCGGATGGAGGAGGTCTTCGAGCTCGCCGACCGCGTCTCGGTCCTGCGCGACGGAACCCATGTCGGCACGCGGGCGATCGGCGAGACCAACGAAAACGAACTGATCGCGCTGATGATCAATCGCTCGATCGAACAGATCTACCACAAGGAAGACATTGCGATCGGCGCACCGATCCTGGAGGCGCGCGGGCTGACCGGGCCGGGCTTCGAGGACATCTCGCTGACCGTGCGGGCCGGCGAGATCGTCGGCCTCTACGGGCTGATCGGCGCTGGCCGCAGCGAGTTCGCGCTTGGTCTCTACGGGCGCCAGCCCTTGTCGGCGGGCGAAGTGCACTGGATGGGCCGCAAGGTGAAGATCCGCAACGAGCGCGACGCGATGGAGCTCGGTATCGCGCTCGCTCCGGAAAGCCGGCGCGACCAGGGCCTTTGCCTCAACCTGCCGATCGGCCTCAACATCAACCTGCCGGTCTTCGGGCGGCTGAGCCGCGGCCCCGTGATCGGCCGGGCCGAGGAGGCGGCGAACGCCGACCGGCAGATCCGCGACCTCGCCATCAAGACGCCGAGCCGGCGCGTGCCGGCGTCGTCGATGTCCGGCGGAAACCAGCAGAAGATCGTCATCGGCAAATGGCTGAGCCACGGCGCCAAGCTGTTCATCTTCGACGAGCCGACCGTCGGCGTCGACGTCGGCACCAAGGCGGAGATCTACCGGCTCTTTGCAAAGCTCCTGAAGGAGGGGGCCGGCATCATCCTCATCTCCTCCTACCTGCCGGAAGTCTACGAACTTGCCGACAGGCTGCACGTGTTCCGGGGCGGCAGGCTTGTCGGCAGCCATGATTTCCATGCCGCGACCCATGAGGACGTGCTCGGCGAGGCCATAGGCGTCTGAGCCAGAATTGAGATTGAAGCGGGAGAAGCAAGCATGACCATCACCACAACGGAGAGCCCGGCGGCCGCCCCGCGGCGCGGGATGAACATCCTCTTCAGTCTGACGCTGATCGGCCTCCTGCTCGCGCTCTGGATCGCACTCGGCATCGTCACTGTCAGCTTCTGGACACCGCTGAACATTTCCAACCTGTTGCGGCAGGGCGCGATGACGGCGATCCTCGCCGTCGGCCAGACCTTCGTCATCATCACCGCCGGCATCGATCTCTCCGTCGGCGCGATCGTCGGCTTCTCTACCGTCATTCTGGCCTGGCTCCTGCAGGCCGGCGTACCGCTCTGGATCGCGATCGTGATCACGCTCCTGATGGGCGTTGCCATCGGCGCCTTCCATGGCTTCGGCATCGTCCGCATGGGGCTGCCGCCGTTCATCATAACGCTGGCGACGTTGACGTCCCTGCGTGGGGTCGGCCTGCTGATCACCAACGGTTCGACGATCTCGATCAACAACGAGGGCTTCACCAACTTCGCCCGCGCCGATTTCCTCGGCATCCCGAGCCTGTTCTGGATGGTGATCCTGGTCGCGGTGCCGGCCTACGTGTTCCTTCACCTCAGCCGCTGGGGCCGCTATCTCTTTGCCGTCGGCTCCAACAGCGAGGCGGCCCGCCTGTCGGGCGTCAACGTCAATCGCACGATCTACATGGCCTACATTCTGTCGGCCACATGCGCCGCCTTCGTCGGCGTGCTGCTCGCCTCGCGCATCGGCATCGGCAACGCCACCCAGGCCGAAGGCTGGGAACTGCAGGCGATCGCCTCCTCGGTGATCGGCGGCACCAGCCTCTTCGGCGCCGTCGGCTCGGTCCATGGTCCCCTGATCGGCGCCTTCATCCTGGCGACGATCAACAACGGCGCGAACCTTTTGAACGTCAATTCGTTCTGGCAGCGTATCATCACCGGCCTGCTGATCATCGTCATCGTCTATTTCGACCAGCTTCGCCGCCGCGGAAGCCGCTGACGGCCGGGAGAATGCGAAATGCGCACCATCATCTGCCAGGAGCCGGGGCGGCTCGAACTCGTGGATCGACCGTCCCCCTCCGCCATCCCCGAAGGCTGGGTCCGTATCGCCGTCAGCCATGTCGGGATCTGCGGCACCGACTATCATATCTTCGAGGGTAAGCACCCCTTCCTGGAATATCCGCGCGTCATGGGCCACGAGGTCTCCGCCACCGTCCTGGAGGCGCCCGCAGGATCCGGCCTGGCGGCCGGCCAGCCGGTGATCGTCAACCCCTACATCTCCTGCGGCTCCTGCGTGGCCTGCCGTAAGGGCAAGCCCAACTGCTGCGTGGCGATCAAGGTGCTGGGCGTGCACACCGATGGTGCCTTCTGCGACGAGATCGCAGTACCGGCCACCAACCTCTACCCGGCCGGAAACCTGTCGCTGGAGGCGGCCGCCACCGTCGAGTTTCTTGCCATCGGCGCCCATGCCGTCCGCCGGGCGCAAACGCCGAAGGGATCGCGGTCGCTGGTGATCGGTGCCGGTCCGATCGGGCTCGGAACGGCACTCTTCTCCCGCATTGCCGGCCACGACGTCACCTTGCTCGACACCTCCGCCGAGCGGCTTGCCATGGCGCGCGACAGGCTCGGCTTCGACCGCGGTGTCGTGGCTGACGCAAACATGGCCTCGGCCCTTGCAGAGATCACCGATGCTGAGGGTTTCGACGTCGTGTTCGATGCGACAGGCTATGCCAGGTCGATGGAGGCGGCCTTCGCCTATGTTGCCCACGGCGGCACGCTCGTCTATGTCAGCGTCGTGAAGGACGACATCCGCTTCGCCGATCCCGAATTCCACAAGCGGGAGATGACGCTGGTCGGCAGCCGCAACGCCACCGCAGAGGACTTCCGCCATGTGGTGGCCTCTATCGAGGCGGGTGATGTTCCGGTCGAGGCGCTGGTGACGCATCGCACCACGCTCGAGGCCGTTCCGGCGGACCTCGCACGCTGGGCGACGACGAAGGACGGACTTATAAAGGCCGTGGTGAGGGTTGCGCGCTGACGCCTTGCGCATCCATCATCGTTCGGCCTGTATCGATCAAGTGACGAGGAAAAGACAATGAGCCAGGATCTGGGTGGAAAGACAGCGCTGGTGACGGCGGCGGGACAGGGGATAGGCCGCGCCTCGGCGCTCGCCTACAGGCGAGCCGGCGCCAGGGTGATCGCCACCGACATCAACGCGCCGGCGCTCGAGGCGCTCGCCGCCGAGGGGATCGAAACCCGCCTTCTCGACGTCCTTTCCGACCAGGCGGTGAAGGACGCCGCAGCCGGGATCGGTCCGGTCGACATCCTGTTCAATTGCGCAGGCGTCGTGCATGGCGGCACCGTCCTGGAGACGAGCGACGAGGACCTGGCGTTCGCCTGGGACCTCAACGTCCGCGCGATGGTGCGCACCGCCCGCGCCTTCCTGCCCGGCATGCTCGCGCGCGGCGGCGGCGCGATCGTCAACATGGCCTCGGTCGCAAGCAGCGTGAAGGGCGTTCCGAACCGCTTCGCCTATTCGGTCACCAAGGCGGCCGTGATCGGCTTGACGAAATCGATCGCCGCCGACTACGTCGCCCAGGGTGTGCGCTGCAACGCGATCTGCCCGGGCACGGTGGAAAGCCCGTCGCTGCAGGAGCGCATGCGCGCCGGCGGCGACTACGAGGCGGCACGGGCCGCCTTCATCGCGCGGCAGCCGATGGGACGGCTCGGAACGCCGGAGGAAATCGCCGAACTCGCCGTCTATCTGGCCGGCGCGACCTATACGACCGGCCAGGCCTATGTAGTCGATGGGGGGTGGACCGCTTGAGAATCGGGCGGTCTCGCGCTCCTGCGGATCGGATCGGTGGGAGCCTGCTCCGTTGCACCGCAACGAAAACGTGATACCTTGTTCGCAATTGCATGAAGGGCAGGATGTCACCCGGGCCTGGATGTGCTCAGGGAACGACAGGGAATTCTTCCCATGTATTATCAGCTCTATGAACTGAACCATGCCATGATGGCGCCCTGGCGCGCCGTCGCCGATCACATGCGGCTCGCCTACAGCAACCCCCTCAATCCGCTTTCGCATACCTGCTTCGGCCGGACCATGGCGGCCGGGCTGGAAGTGCTGGAGCGCGTGACGCGGCGCTACGGCAAGCCGGCGTTTGGTCTCGACACCACCACCGTCGACGGCCAGCCCGTGTCGGTGCGCGAAAAGGTCGTCTGGCAGCGCCCGTTCTGCAACCTCGTCCATTTCGAGCGCATGCTGCCCGGCGGGCATCGGGCCGATCCGAAGATCCTGATGGTGGCGCCGATGTCGGGCCACTACGCGACGCTCCTGCGCGGAACCGTCGAGACCCTCCTGCCGCATGCCGAGATCTACATCACCGACTGGATCGACGCCCGCATGGTGCCGCTCTCCGACGGTTCGTTCGATCTCGACGACTTCATCGACTATGTCATCGAAATGCTGCACGCGCTCGGGCCCGATACCCATGTGATCGCGGTCTGCCAGCCGTCGGTGCCCGTGCTTGCCGCCGTCGCGGTGATGGAGGAGGACGGCGATCCCCTAGCGCCGGCTTCGATGACGCTGATGGGCGGGCCGATCGATACGCGCGTCAATCCGACGGCGGTCAACAGGCTGGCCGAGGAGCGGCCGATCGAATGGTTCCGCGACAATGTCATCATGCCGGTGCCGTGGCCGCAGCCGGGCTTCATGCGCCTGGTCTATCCCGGCTTCCTGCAATTGTCCGGCTTCATGTCTATGAACCTCGATCGCCATCTGATCGCCCACAAGGAGTTCTTCGAACATCTCGTCAAGAACGATGGTGACGCGGCCGAGAAACACCGCGACTTCTATGACGAATACCTCGCCGTGATGGACATGACGGCCGAGTTCTACCTGCAGACGGTCGAGACCGTGTTCATGAGGCACGCCCTTCCGAAGGGGGAGATGATGCACCGCTCGCGCCGCGTCGACACGGGTGCGATCCGCAACGTGGCGTTGCTAACGGTCGAAGGCGAAAACGACGATATTTCCGGCGTCGGCCAGACGAAGGCGGCACAGACGATCTGTCCCAACATCCCAGACGACCGCCGCCTGCATTACATGCAGCCCGACGTCGGCCACTACGGCGTCTTCAACGGCTCGCGCTTCCGGCGCGAGATCGCGCCCCGCATCGTTTCCTTCATCGAGGCGAACCGGCGGGAAAAGCGGCCGGTGCCGCGCGTCATCAAGGGCGGCAAGGTCGGCGGCAGGTAGTCAGTCGTTCGAATTCCTGTGGGGCTTTCATGGGCTTGCCCGATTCTGCCGGGCATCGCCTTGAAGCGTGTTCATGGTCTTACCACATCGAAATCATCGGTCGCCACGGTGGCGGTCCGGCGAATGTGAGGAAGATTGCAAATGAACCAGTCTGCATTGCTGCGTCCGGATTGGACGCCTGCGACCGTCGCGCTGATGGTGCTGGGGTTTATGGTCTTCTGGCCCCTCGGCCTGGCCATGCTCGCCTACATCGTTTTCGGTGAGCGCCTCAAGACCTTCAAGAAGGACGCAAACGACACGGCGGACGGATTCTTCGCCGCCTGCCGCGGGCGCCGCCGCGGTTTCCGCGGTCCGGGCTTCGGAACGGGCAACGTCGCTTTCGACGAATGGCGCGAATCCGAACTGAGCCGCATCGAGGAAGAGCGCCGCAAGCTCGACGAGATGCGCGACGAGTTCGACGCCTATATGCGCGAACTGCGCAAGGCGAAGGATAAGGAGGAGTTCGATCGCTTCATACGCGAGCGCCGTTCCGGCAATGGCGGCACGGTGCCGGGTTTCCCGGCGGTCTGAGTGGCTTGAATGTCGTGAATGTCATGGCCGGCGCCCCTGTGGCGCCGGTTTTGCTTGGTTCAAAGGCCGCGCGAATCGGTTATGAAGGAGCGCGATGTTCTCCTCGATCCTGAAGCCCCGTCGTGCATTGCGCACCCCGCCGCCGGAACTGCGGGCGGTGGAGGTGAACGGCCGGTCCGTCCCCCTGACGATCCGCCGAAATGCGCAGGCGACACGGCTGACCCTGCGGATCGAGCCCGGTGGCCGGGCGCTGAAGATGACGGTTCCCACCGGCCTGCCCGAGCGCGAGATCCGGGACTTCCTCGATCGCCACCATGCCTGGCTGATGACCAAGCTCGCGCGCTTCTCCAGCCGCAGCGCCCTGGCCGATGGCCATCACATCTTCATCCGCGGCGTCGCCCACCGCATAGAGGAAACCGGCATGCTGCGTGGGCTGACGGAGGCGGCGACGGTCGACGGCGAGGCGGTCCTGCGCGTCAGCGGCGAGAGCGAGCATGTGCCGCGCCGCATCCGCGACTATCTGAAGAAGGAGGCCCGCAAGGATCTTCAGGATCGTGTCGCTTTCCACGCCCCCAAAGTCGGCCGCAAGGTTCGCTCGATGACGCTGCGCGATACCCGCAGCCGCTGGGGGTCGTGCTCGGCCGATGGCGCGCTCAGCTTCTCGTGGCGCATCGTCATGGCGCCGCCCTTCGTGCTAGACTATCTGGTAGTCCACGAGGTCGCGCATCTGCGCGAGATGAACCACGGCCCGGACTTCTGGAGCCTCTGCCGCGAGTTGTGCCCGAGGGTGGAAGAGGCCAAGCGCTGGTTGAAGCGGAATGGCACGATGCTACACGCCCTCGACTTCGACTGACGTTCCGCCGCGGGCGCGCAAATGTCCTCGACTCTGCGGCCGTTTCATGCGAGTTCCGTGGCTCATGGAAAGTACTGCCACCAACAGCATCGATATCAAGATCTGCGGCCTGAAGACGCCGGAAGCCGTGCTGCGCGCCGTCGATCTCGGCGCCACGCATGTGGGCTTCATCTTCTTTGAAAAGAGCCCGCGCAACATCGAGCCGGCCGATGCCGCCGGGCTCGCGGATCTCGCCAGGGGCCGGGCGAAGATCGTCGCCGTCACCGTCGATGCCGACAATGACGAACTGGACGAGATCGTTTCGCTTCTGCGTCCCGACATGCTCCAGCTTCACGGCAAGGAAAGCCCCGAGCGCGTGCTGACGATCAAGGCGGTCTATGGCCTGCCGGTGATCAAGGCCTTCTCGGTCCGGGAGGTTGCGGACCTCGACAAGGTCGATGCCTATATCGGCATCGCCGACCGCTTCCTGTTCGACGCCAAGCCGCCTGCCGGCTCGCAATTGCCCGGCGGCAACGGCGTTTCCTTCGACTGGTCGCTGATGGATGCGCTTGACGGCAGCGTCGATTACATGCTTTCCGGTGGTTTGAACAAGGACAATGTCGAAGAGGCGGTCACGGCGACGCGGGCGCCCGGCGTCGATGTGTCGTCCGGCGTGGAAAGCGCACCGGGCGTCAAGGACCTCGGCAGGATGGAAGAGTTTTTCGAGGCGTTGCGGCGGGCGACCGGTCGGGCCGTTGCCGCAAGGAGCAGGATGTGAACCAGTCACCCTTTCTGAATTCGTTTCGCGGCGGTCCCGACGAGGACGGCCGTTTCGGGATCTATGGCGGCCGCTTCGTCGCCGAGACGCTGATGCCGCTGATCCTGGAACTGCAGGACAAGTGGAACGAAGCGAAGACCGATCCGGAATTCCAGAAGGAACTGGCCGATCTCGGCACGCACTATATCGGCCGGCCCTCGCCGCTCTATTTCGCCGAGCGCCTGACGGAGCATCTCGGTGGCGCGAAGATCTACTTCAAGCGCGAGGAGTTGAACCACACCGGTTCCCACAAGATCAACAACTGCATCGGCCAGATCCTGCTTGCCAAGCGGATGGGCAAGACGCGCATCATCGCCGAAACCGGCGCCGGCCAGCATGGCGTGGCCTCGGCCACGGTCGCCGCACGCTTCGGCCTGCCCTGCGTCGTCTACATGGGCGCCACCGACGTCGAACGGCAGGCACCGAACGTCTTCCGGATGAAGCTGCTCGGCGCCGAGGTGAAGCCGGTGACCGCCGGCCACGGCACGCTGAAGGACGCAATGAACGAGGCGTTGCGCGACTGGGTGACGAATGTCGAGGACACCTATTACCTGATCGGCACCGCCGCCGGCCCGCACCCCTATCCGGAAATGGTTCGCGACTTCCAGGCGGTGATCGGCCGCGAGGCCCGCGAGCAGATCCTCAAGGCGGAAGGCCGGCTGCCCGACGTCGTCATCGCCGCGGTCGGCGGAGGGTCGAACGCGATCGGTATCTTCCATCCGTTCCTTGACGACAAGGATGTCAGGATCGTCGGTGTCGAGGCCGGGGGCAAGGGCTTGGACGGCGACGAGCACTGTGCCTCGATCACCGCAGGCTCGCCGGGCGTGCTTCACGGCAACCGCACCTACCTGCTTCAGGACGGCGACGGACAGATCAAGGAAGGCCACTCGATCTCGGCGGGCCTGGACTATCCCGGCATCGGCCCGGAGCATTCCTGGCTGAACGACATCGGCCGTGCGGAATATGTTCCGATCATGGATCACGAGGCGCTGGAGGCGTTCCAGCTTCTCACCCGCATCGAGGGCATCATTCCCGCCCTGGAGCCCAGCCACGCGCTGGCCGAGGTGATCAAGCGCGCGCCAACGATGGGCAAGGAGGAAATCATCCTGATGAACCTCTCCGGCCGCGGCGACAAGGATATCTTCACCGTCGGCAAGATCCTCGGCATGGAGCTCTAAGATGACCGCCCGCATGGACAGACGTTTCGCCGCTCTCGCAGCCGAAGGACGCCCGGCCCTCGTCACCTATTTCATGGGTGGCGATCCGGACTATGCCTCCTCGCTCGCCATCATGAAGGCGCTGCCGAAGGCCGGCTCCGACATCATCGAACTCGGCATGCCGTTTTCCGATCCGATGGCCGACGGACCGGCCATCCAGGTGGCCGGGCAGCGGTCGCTCAAGGGCGGCCAGACGCTGTCCAAGACCATCCAGATGGCGCGCGACTTCCGGCTCGAGGACGCAGACACGCCGATCGTGCTGATGGGCTATTACAACCCGATCTACATCTACGGCGTCGACCGTTTTATCGAGGATGCGCTGGAGGCGGGCATCGACGGCCTGATCGTCGTCGACCTGCCGCCCGAGATGGATGACGAGCTCTGCATTCCGGCACTGAGCCGCGGCATCAACTTCATCCGCCTGGCGACGCCGACGACGGACGCCAAGCGGCTGCCGGCCGTGCTGGAGAATACCTCCGGCTTCGTCTACTACGTCTCGATGAACGGCATCACCGGTTCTGCCCTGCCGGATCCGTCCTTGATCGGCGGCGCCGTCCGGCGCATCAAGGACCATACGGCGCTTCCGGTCTGCGTCGGCTTCGGCGTCAAGACGGCGGAGCAGGCGCGTGCCATCGGCGCGTCCGCGGACGGCGTGGTCGTCGGCAGCGCCATCGTCAACCAGATCGCTTCCAGCCTGACGGCAGACGGCGCCGCCACGGAGGCGACCGTGGCCGGCGTCGAGGCGCTGGTACGCAGCCTTGCGCTCGGCGTTCGCGGCGCCCGGGTTGCGGCAGCGGAATAAATCCCCACATAGGGGCGAAAAATTCAGGAGTAGCTTCAGTGAACTGGATCACAAACTACGTTCGGCCGAAGATCAATTCGATGCTGGGCCGCAGGGAGGTTCCCGAGAACCTCTGGATCAAGTGCCCTGAGACGGGCGAGATGGTCTTCCACCGCGACCTGGAAGAAAACAAGTGGGTCATTCCGGCCTCCGGCTATCACATGAAGATGCCGGCGAAGGCCCGGCTCAAGGACCTGTTCGACGACGGCGCCTTCGAGGCGCTGCCGCAGCCCAAGGTCGCGCAGGACCCGCTGAAGTTCCGGGATTCCAAGAAGTATATCGACCGCCTGAAGGACAGCCGCATCAAGACCGAGCAGGAGGACACGATCCTCGCCGGCGTCGGCAAGGTGCGCGGCGTCAAGCTCGTCGCGGTCGTGCACGAATTCGGCTTCATGGGCGGGTCGCTCGGCATCGCCGCCGGCGAGGCGATCGTCAAGGCTTTCGAGCGCGCCATCTCCGACAAGTGCCCGCTGGTCATGTTCCCGGCCTCCGGCGGCGCCCGCATGCAGGAAGGCATCCTGTCGCTGATGCAGCTTCCGCGCACCACCGTCGCCGTCGAGATGCTGAAGGAAGCGGGCCAGCCCTATGTCGTCGTCCTGACCAATCCGACGACCGGCGGCGTGACGGCCTCCTATGCCATGCTGGGTGACATCCATCTGGCAGAACCGGGCGCCGAAATCTGCTTTGCCGGCAAGCGCGTCATCGAGCAGACGATCCGCGAGAAACTGCCCGAGGGCTTCCAGACCTCCGAATACCTTCTTGAGCACGGCATGGTCGACATGGTCGTCAAGCGCCACGACATTCCCGGCACGCTGGCACGGCTGCTGCGGATCCTCACTAAGAAGCCGGTGACCGAAACCACCAAGGCGGCTGGCGTCGTCGCCATCGCCGCCAGCGCCTGAACCGCGCGCAGGCGGGGCGGCGTGGTGGAGGCGGCCGGTACCTCAGAGGCGGGGCGGGAGATCGAAAAGCTCCTTTCGCTGCATCCGAAGGGTTACGATCTTTCGCTGGACCGCATCACGCGGCTGCTGTCCGCGCTCGGTGATCCGCACAAGCGCCTTCCGCCGGTCATCCATGTCGCCGGCACCAACGGCAAGGGTTCGGTGACGGCCTTCAGCCGCGCCATCCTCGAGGCGTCCGGCCTTTCGGTTCACGTCCACACCTCTCCTCATCTCGTCGACTGGCACGAGCGCTATCGCCTCGGCCGCAAGGACGGGCGCGGCGCCTACGTTTCCGATCCGGTCCTGGCCGATGCCGTCCGGCGGGTGGCAGAGGCCAATGACGGCCAGAAGATCACGGTGTTCGAGATCCTGACGGCAGTCACCTTCCTGCTTTTCTCCGAGCATCCGGCCGACGTTGCGATCATCGAGGTCGGCCTCGGCGGCCGCTACGACGCGACGAACGTCATCGAGAAGCCGGCGGTATCGGTGATCATGCCGATCTCGCTCGACCACCAGGCCTATCTGGGCGACCGGGTGGAACTGATCGCGGCGGAGAAGGCGGGCATCATGAAGAAGGGCTCGCCCGTCGTCATAGGCCATCAAGAGGAGGAAGCCGCACGCAACGTGCTGATCGCGACCGCGGAACGGCTCTCCTGCCCCTACACGGTCTACGGGCAGGATTTCCTGGCCTATGGCGAGTTCGGCCGGATGGTGTATCAGGACGAGTTCGGTCTGATGGATCTGCCGCCGCCGAGGCTTCCCGGCCGGCACCAGTATGCCAATGCGGCGGCTGCGATACGCGCCGTCAAGGCGACGGGCCTGCCGGTCGCCGAGCATGCGTTCGAACGTGGCCTTGTCGCAGTCGAATGGCCCGGGCGCCTGCAGCGGCTCCATGCCGGAGCGCTTGTCAAGGCCGCGCCGGAATCCTCCGAGATCTGGGTCGACGGCGGCCATAATCCCGGTGCCGGCGTCGTGATCGCCGAAACCATGGCCACCTTCGAGGAGCGCGACCCGCGCCCGCTGTTTCTGGTCACGGGCATGATCAACACCAAGGACCCGGTCGGCTATTTCGATGCCTTCCGCGGCATCGCCGAACGCGTCTTCACCGTGCCGATCCGCGGATCGGACGCCGGCATCGACCCGGTCGTGCTTGCAAGTGATGCTGCCGATGCCGGCCTCGAAGCGGAGCCGGTTTCTTCGGTCGCCGAGGCGCTGCATGCGATCGGTCGCATCGTCGAGGAAGATGCGGTCGCGCCGCGGATCCTGATCGGCGGCTCGCTCTATCTCATCGGCGACGTGCTTGCCGACAACGGCACGCCGCCGGTCTGATCCGCCGTCTTCCGGCAGTTTTCCAAGAGAGAAACGAAAAAGGCCCGGACGAGCCGGGCCTTGAATGTCGATGTCTCGCGTGAGGCTCAGGCGGCCGCAGTCGAGATCCAGGACGACAGTGCCGTCTTCGGCGCAGCGCCGACCTTGATGTCGGCCACTTCGCCGCCCTTGAACACGGCGAGCGTCGGGATCGAGCGGACGCCGAACTGGGCTGCGAGCTCGGGGTTCTCGTCAATGTTGAGCTTGGCGACCTTCACCTTGCCGGCGAGTTCCGCGGAGATCTCCTCCAGCGCAGGCGCGATCATCTTGCACGGGCCGCACCATTCGGCCCAGAAATCAACGACCACCGGCTCGGCGGAGTTGAGCACTTCGGCCTGGAAATTGGAATTGTCGACTTTCACGGTAGCCATGAGGGGCTGCTCCTTGGCGAATTGAAGTTGCATGTCATGTGATGCGCGGCGGCGGGCATTTCAATGGATGGTATCTCACTTTGTCGCAAGCTCGGCAAGGCTTCGCGTCATCGCCTCGTCCTCGAGCCAGTAGACCGCCGGTGCCTCGGTATAGACGAGCCCGCAGCGGATCGCCTGGCCGGGATAGAGGGGAGCAAGCAGGGAGCGGTAGATTGAAAGCTGCGCCAGATGCTCGAAAGGGATGTCCGCCGGGCTTGCCGGCGGCTGCCTGTTGGTCTTGAAATCGACGATCTCGACGCCATCCTCCGTCACCACCATCCGGTCGATCCGGCCGGAGACTGCATAGTCAGTGCGTCCCAAGCCGAGCGTTCCCATGATTTCGACTTCCGCGCGGCTGCGGGGCGAGAAGATCGCCGCAAGCGACCGATCCTGCATGATCGCGGCGACGTCGGCGCTGAGGCGGGCCCGGTCGCGATCCGGCCAGTGCCGCACTGCCCGTTCCAGATAGCGCTCCGCCGCAGCCGGGCGATCCGTTTCCGGCAGGCCGGGCAGGACCTGCAGAAGCCGGTGCAGGATCCGGCCGCGCTCCAGCGCCCGGCCGGCACCGGAAGGCGCATGGGTGGCGAAAAGGGCGGATCCGACCCTCAGGTCGGCCTCGCCGGTGTCGATGACTGTTGCGGCGCCCGACGGGCTCAACGGACGTGGCAGGTGGCGTTGTGGCGGCAATGGACGCCCCAGCGCCTCCGGCAGCGGCGCTTCCGTCTCGTCCGTATCGGCAATGGCTTCGCCGGGCGTGCCGGCCTGCGGAGATGCCTCGCGCCAGACCGCACCGCCCCACGTATCCGGTCCGGCGGAAAACTCCGCTGCGCTGCAGCGTTCGTCTCCGGAAAGCCCGGCGGTGACCATCTCGTGCCAGGTGCCGCTGATCGGCCGCTTGCCGCGATAGCCACAGACGACGAGACGGTCGGCCGCACGCGTCATCGCCACATAGAGAAGCCTCCGGTATTCTTCCTCCGCCTGCGCGCGGATGCGCTGCGCGTCGAGGTCGGTCAGGTCGTTTCCGAGGTCCTTCACCGGCAGCCATGCTGGCAGGGTGCCGCCCTCGCCGGCGGCGAGAAACCTGAGCTTCGGCATGTGGGCGTGGGTGAAGGGCGCCCCGCCGCTGTCGACGAGGAAGACGACGGGCGCCTCCAGTCCCTTGGCGGCATGCACCGTCATGATCCGGACCTCGTTTCGCCCCTTGTCCTGCTCGCGCTTGACGGTTGGGGCCTCGAGCTCCAGCGTCGAGATGAAGGCCTGCAGGCCGGGAAGGCCGTTTTCCTCCTGGTCGAGAGCGAAGGACAGGAACTCGTCGATGATCTCGCCGGCCTCCTGCCCTAGTCGCGCCAGGAACGCGGCCCGCCCGCCGAGGACACCGATGACCCTCGCGTAGAAATCATGGGCGGGGAGCTCCCGCGCGATCGTAATGAAGGCCTCCAGTTGACGGACCACGGCACCGAGGAACAGGTCTTGCGGTGCCTGTGCCTGCAGGTGCCGCCACAGGCTGGTCGCCTCCGGCCGCCGTGCCGCAAGCTCCATCAGCGTTTCTTCGGAATGTCCGAGGAGGGGACTTTTCAGCAGGGCTGCAAGCGACAGGTCGTCCTCCGGCAGGAGCGCGAACCGCCCGAGCGCGAGCAGGTCCTGCACGGCGATGTGGCCGCTCAGCACCAGCCGGTCGGCGCCGCCGACGGGAATGTTGTGCGACTGCTTCAGGGCGCGGGTCAGCGCGTTGACGAAGGCGTCGCGCTTGCGCACCAGTACGATGACGTCGCCGGGACGCATGGGCCGCGTCGTGCCCTTCTCGGTCACCGTCTCCCGCCCGATCCAGCCCGCGAGCGTATCGGCGATGCGCCGCGCCAGGACGTTCACCGGCGCCTTCTCCGGCACGGCGTCGAACGGCGCGGTCCAGTCCTCCTCGTCGATGGTCTCGGCCGGCGCGATCACCTCCCACAGGTCGACGGCCCCGGGCTCCTGGCCGCGGTTGGAGGCATGGATGACGGCGTCGCCGTCGGGGGAGAGCCCGCGCGCATGGTCGGCGACCGCGAAAACCCGGTCGACGGCAGAAAGCACGTCGCGGGTGGAGCGGAACGAGAGCAGCAGCCGGATCGACCGGAAGAGGGCGTCGGCCTCGCCGGCGCGCCGCCCTGCCTTGCGGCCCTCCTCGGCGAAGCGCTCGGGGCGCGCGCCCTGGAAGGAATAGATCGACTGCTTCTCGTCGCCGACGGCGAAGACGGTGCGGATCGCCGGGTGCGCCGAGGCGCCGGCGAAGAATTCTCCGGTCAGCGCGCCGATGATCTCCCATTGCCGCGGGCTGGTGTCCTGCGCCTCATCGACGAGGACGTGGTCGATCCCCTGGTCGAGCTTGTAGTGGATCCAGGCGCCGACGTCGCTACGGGTCAGGAGCGTGGCAGCACGCTCGATCAGGTCGTCGAAATCGAGCAGGCTGCGCCCGCGCTTGAGGTCCTCATAGTCGCCGATCAGCCGCGCCGCGATCACAAGCGCGGCGCGGGTCGCCTCGAACATGCGGAAACGTCGCAGACGATCGTCGCAGGCGATCACATGCGCCTGCAGGTCGACGAAGAACGGTTCGAACTCCGGATCGCGATCCTTCACCTTCTTGGACAGGAAGGCGCGGTCGATGCTGGCCGGCTTTCCGCCACCGTTGAAGAAGAGATCGCAGAGCGCCTGCCGGCGTCCGGCTGCCGTCGGCAGTTCGGGCAGGGCGGCCAGATCGGCGGCACTCGCCTTGACGGTGTCGGAGCCGAGTTCGAGCGCGGTGTCGAGATAGCGGCGGAAGACGGCCATGTCGAAGCCGGGCGGCGGCCAGAAGGCGTCGATCAGGCTGGCGGCATCGTCCTGCGGCCCGAACCCGAGCCGCTCGCGCAGCAGGGCGGTGGCACCGCCATGGGCGGCCGCCTCGTCAATGAAGGCGCGGATGGCGCTGCGGCTGGCAATGATGTCCTCGATCAGCCGGTCGAGGCCGGTGTCGTCGGCGATCTCGAGCACGGTCGAAAACGCTCCGGCGAGCGCGGCATCGTCCTCCGCCGAGGTCGCGGTCAGGAGCGAGCGGCGGGCGTCGGCTAGCAGCACCGCCGCGGCCCGGTCGTCGAGAACGGCGAAGTGGCCGGCGACGTTCGCCTCCAGCGGGAACTGGTGCAGCAGCGCCTCGCAGAAGGCGTGGATCGTCTGGATCTTCAGCCCGCCCGGCGTCTCCAATGCGCGTGCGAACAGGCGGCGCGCCTCCGCGAGCTTCAACCGGTCGGGGACGGTCCCCTCGATCTGTTCGACGCGCCGGGCAAGCTCGTCGTCCGGCAGCACCGCCCATTCGGCCAGGCGCTCGAACACGCGGTTCGACATCTCCGATGCCGCCGCCTTGGTGTAGGTCAGGCACAGGATGGCGGACGGTCGGCACCCGGCGAGCAGGAGACGGATCACGCGCAGGGTGAGCACGTGTGTCTTGCCAGAGCCGGCATTGGCGGAGACCCATGCCGAACCGGAGGGGTCGGACGCGGCCGCCTGCATGCGGCTCGTCCAGCCGAGCCAGGCGCCGGGATCGTCGGCGGGCGGGCGCTCTGCCTCAAACATCCTCGTCTCCCTCGGAACCTTCCGCCGTCGACCACTCGGCCACGCGGGCCAGATGGTCGTATTCGCCGCCGAATTCCCGTTCCGCTTCCGGGATGACGCGCGAGGCGAAGCCATAGTGACCGGAGAGCAACTGTGCCAAAAGCTTCTCCAGCTGGAGAAGCGCATCGTCGGCAAGATCCTCGGCGGATTTCGGCGGCCGATCCTTCGTCGGCCGGGCGTGTTCGTAGTTGACAACCTCGTGGTTGAAGCGGTCGCCGGGCTTGAGGCGGACATAGGTCAGGTCGCCGGGCGGCATCGACGGCAGGTCCCTGAAGGCGCCGCGCTTGAGGGCCGCGGCCTCCAGCGGCAGCTGCGGATCGAGGAGCGCGCGGGCGATCTTCAGCGAGGGCGAACTGCCGGTCTTGTAATCGATCAGGTCGCCGCGGCCATCGGAGCGCAGATCGATCCGGTCGGCGACACCGGTCAGCCGCATGCCGGCAATTCCGAGATCGAGCGAGGCGGACACCTCCGTCAGCGACTTTTCGAGCACCTGCCTTCGCTTGCCGTCCCAGGCGAGAAAGGCGTTCGCGACGGCCCGAAAGCGTGGACGCCAGACCGCATCAATATGCAGCGGCAGCGCCATGCGGTCGAATTCCTCCGTCGTGATCCGGCTCATCAGTTCCCCGTCCGCGTGCCCGCCACCATGCTCGCGCACGTAGCGATCGACGATGCGGTGGTACAGCGTGCCGCGTTCGGCGGCACCGGGATCGACGTTGAACGGGGCGATCGGATGAAGGCGCAAGATCCGCCGCGCATAGATCGCATAAGGATCGCGGCGCAACCGCCCGACTTCGCTGAAGGAATAGGTCTTCGGTTGCAGTTCGGCCGGCGGTCTCGGCTCGGGCCGCTTGGCCGCCGGCTGCCTCTGGCGTCGATCCAGCAGGGCCGTCCAGCGCAGGAGGTCCGCACCCTTTCTCCTCAGGTCCTGAGCCAGCGAAGGACCGCCGACCGCGAGCAGACGCTGCAGCCAGCGCGAGGCGACCGTCGGCGAGGTGCCGCTGCGCATCGCCCGTGTGAGAACCAGCTTTCTCGCCGCGCAGGCCATCTGGAAGTCGTGCGCCAGCTGGCCGATACGCCGCTCGGGCGGCTCGAGCCCGATGCCTGCCTTCATGGCGCGCGACAGGAATGCGTCATTCGTCGTCTGTCCCGGCCAGGTGCCTTCGTTCAGCCCGCCGATGACGATCGTATCGACGCTCTGCAGGCGCGATTCGAGCGCGCCGAAGATGAAGACGCGTGGGTGGCGCATCGAGCGCGGCTTCACCGTTTCGCTGGCGCTGATCGCCTCCAGAGCATCGCACCATTGCGGGCCGTCCGCCTCGAGCTGACCCTCGGCCTCGATCACGCCCTTGAGGAGCGACGCCAGCCCGTCGCCGGCTTCGCCGGACCAGAGGCCGGCCAGATTGCCGTGTTCGTCGATGGTGACCGCCTCCAGCGCCCGGCCGGTTCGTTCGGCCCATTCGGAGATCGGGAGCGCTGTCGTGAAGCGTCGCCCCGTGCGGCCATGGCGCACCAGGACGCCGGCCAAAGGCTCGACCGCGGTCGCGATCCGCCGGGCGAGTTCGCACGCTTCCAGCACCGAGGTCTCGGGGATGGCCGTGCGCCATTCCGGTGGCTTCCGGTCGGTCGCCTGCCGCCGCAGGGCGGCGTCGAGGAGCGGCTCCAGGGCGGAGATGTCGACTTCGGCCGTGCCGCCGCGAAGCGCCAGCAGCTCCAGCGCGGTCGCGCCGGCACGCATTCTTTCCGCCGAAAGGCCGAAGCGAGCCAGCGGATGCTTCAGGAGGGCGACGAGCGCAACCGGATCGCCCGGCCGGAGCGTGGCCTCCAGCAAAAGCCGGGTGAGCGTGCCCTGGGGGCTGGCAAGCAGCGAGGTGCCGGCAGAATCGTCGGCCTCGATGCCGAAGCGGGCGAGTTCCGCCGCGACGCGCCGGGCAAGCTTCCTGTCCGGCGTGATCAGGGCGGCCTGGCTATCTTCACCCTCTTCGAGCGCCAGCCGCAACGCGATCGCGATCGCGGTTGCTTCCTCGCGCTCGTTCGCCGCCTCGACCAGGCAGGCGCCGTCGAATGCGACCAGTGCCTGGCCACCTTGCGTCGCGTGACGCTGTTGTTCCCAGCCGGCGGTGGCATGAACCGGCAGCAGCGCCCGGGACAGCAGTTTCGCGCGTGTCGCCAGCGCCGCTTCCGGCGTGCCGAGCGGAACGACCATCGAACGTTCAAGTCCCAACCGCTGCAGCAGCCGGCTGAGACCGTATTGCGGATGGCTGCGGTTCGACGCCTCGCGCGACGGTTCGCCGGATAGCGGATCGTGCGTGACCAGCCGCCAATCCTCGTCCGACATCGAGAAATCGAGCCCGGGCAGCACGACGGCACCGTTCGACATCCCGGCAACAGCCTCGATCAAGCGTGCGGTGGCGGGAATGGAGCCGGTGGAGCCCGCGATGACCACCGGCCCGGACGGCGGCGCATCGCGATAGCGATCGGCCTCCGCATGCAGCGTTGCGTTGCGACGGATCGACGGAGAGGAGCGGTTGAGCTCGTCGAGCCGCGCCGGCCAGTATTCGCTGGCGATCTTCAGGAAGGCCAGCGTCAGCTGCCACCATTGCGCGTGGTCGGCGGCCTCGATGGTCTTGAGCGCGTCCCAGTCGCACTCCTCGGTCTCCATCGCGTCGATCAGCTCGGCAAGTTCGCGGGCGAGCCAGATCGCGTCGGCGGGACTTGCCGGCGCGACCAGCGGGCTTTCGGCATGCACCGCGGTGATGGCCGCCGGCAGGCTGTTGCGCCAGGCGAGGACGAGCTGCGCGAGCTCCAGCAGGCGGGCCGGGCCGGAAAGCGGCTCTGCCATGTCGAGGGCGGCCGGGGCCACTTCGTCGAAGAAGCCGCTATCGTCGTCGGCCTCGCCGAGCGGGCGGATGACGGGCAGGATGGCGGAGCGCCCGCCGAGGAGATCGACGAACTCGGACCGCAACGTTCGCGCCGAGCGCCGGGTCGGAACGTAGATCGTCATGTCCGCCAGCGACAGCGGATCGCTATCGTCGTGGCGGAAGCCGGGGATGATCGTGCCGTCGCAGATCCGCTGCGCCAGCGTCTTCAGGAACGGCAGGCCCGGATGTATCGAGAACACGTTTCCGGCGCTGTCCCGCCGCCTGTTCACGCCGCACCCGCCTGCCGGCCGACGACCGCCTCTGCCTCGGCGATCGCCTCCGGGGTGCCGACCGTGATCCAGTGCCCTTCGAGGATGAGGCCGTAGAGACGGCCGCCCGCGATCGCCCGGTCGAAGTAGATGTTGAGGTTGAAGGCCTCGTCCGGCGCATCGTCGAGCAGCGCCGGCATCATGGCGATCGCGCCGGCATAGACGACGGGTTCGCCGTCGCCGTCCCTGAAGCGGGTCAGCCGGCCTTCGGTATCCATCGAGAAGTCGTTGCGCCCGTTATGCCCCGTCGTGTCCTCCAGCCGCACGCACAGCATCGCCATATCCATGCGGTCGGGATCAAAGAAGGAGGCGAGCCGCCGCAGGTTGGTCTTCTCGCCGGCGCGCTCCCCGACCCAGAACAGATCGGCATTGAGGACGAAGACCGGCTCGCGGCCAAGCAGCCTCAGCCCCTTGGCAAGCCCGCCGCCGGAATTCATCAGCGCGTCGGTCTCGTCGGAGATCAGGATTTCGGGGCGGGTGCGGCGCGACAGATGGTCGATCATCTGGCCGGCGAAATGATGGACATTGACGACCGCCCGCGCAACGCCGGCTGCCTCCAGCGCGTCGAGGCCGTAGTCGATCATCGGCTTGCCGGCGATCGGCACCAGCGGCTTCGGCATGGTGTTCGTCACGGGCCGCAGCCGCGTTCCGAGCCCGGCCGCCAGTACCACGGCATTTTCGATCTTCATTGCGGCATCCGTCCCTATGATTCGTCGGACAGGATTCCAGCCTTTCTGCACCAGTCGTGCAAGGGGGCGAGGCGCGGATGTACCAGGGCCGTGCGGAGGTTATCCAGGGTTCGCGGCATGTGCTTCATATAGGAGGGCTTGCCGTCGCGCTGCATCAGCCGGACCCAGATGCCGATCAGCTTGCAGTTCCGTTGCGCCGCCATGATGTGCCACGCCTCCAGGAAGGCGTCGCGGTCGAAGGCGCCGGATCCTTCCCTGAGCGTGAGATAGTGGTCGAGGATCCGGCCAGTGAGCTCTTTCGAAATGTCGACGCGCGCATCCTGCACCAGCGAGGCGACGTCATAGGCCGTCGGCCCGATCATCGCGTCCTGGAAATCGATGATGCCGACGCGGTCGATGCCCGCAGCCTGCGGCCGCCAGATGATGTTCGGCGAATGGAAGTCGCGCAGCAGCAGGTTCTTCTCCGCGCCTGCCAGCGTGGCCACCAGATCGCTCCAGATTGCCCGGTATTCCGCGCGCAGCGCGTCCGTCGCCGGCGCGCCCGTCCGCCAGGGCAGGTACCAGTCGGTCAGCAGGCTGACCTCGATCTGCATGGCGTCGTGGTCGAAGTCGGCAATCCGGTAGTCCGTACCGTCTCCGACCGGGAGGATGCGCTGCATCGGCTGGGCGTGCAGGGTCGCAAGCACGCCGGCGCTTTCGAGGTAGCGTTCGGCAACGGGTCGGCCTTCGTCGTCGAGCACGCCTTCCTGGCCCAGGTCCTCGATCAGCAGGATGCCGCGGTCGAGGTCGCGCTGGTAGACCGCAGGTGCCGCAAGGCCGCGGGCGCCGAGATGGGCGGCGATCGCCACGAACGGGCGGACGTCCTCGGCGATGTGGGCGATCTGCTGGTAGTACTTGCCGTCCGCAAGGATCGGGCCCGGCGTGTGGCGGGGCGAATCCATCAGCACGAGCCGCTGCCCGTCCGCATAGACATGCTCGTAGGCCCGGATCGAGGCATCGCCCGTCAGGTGGCGGCGGCGGGCCACGGCCAGTCCGGCCTTCGAAAGGAAAGCGCGGATGTCGAGCGTGCGGCCGACGCGCGCGCCGATTTCGTCCGGCCCCTCGATCTCGACGCGCCGTCCCGAGCCCTCGTGCTGGAAGCGCAAGGTCAGGCGGGCGGCGGGCAGGGCTTCGGTCGCCCGTTCCGGCCACTCCACCAGGCAGACGCCGTCCTCCAGCGCCTCGTCGAGGCCCAGTTCATCGAGTTCGGCGGCATCGGCAATGCGGTAGAGGTCGAAATGGGCGATCGGGATGCGTAGCGCGTAGCTCTGCACGAGCGTGAACGTCGGGCTCGGCACCTCGAGGAATTCGTCGTCGGCGACGGCGCGTATCAGCGCCCGGGCGAAGGTCGATTTGCCGGCGCCGAGATCGCCGGACAGCGCAATGAGGTCGCCGGGTCGGACGGCGCGCGCCAGATCCTCGCCGAAGCGTATGGTCTCGGCTTCGTCGGCAAGTTGGATCGTCGCGGTGTACATGGTCTATTCCGCCGCCACGACCGACGGCAGCGATCCGGGCGGGATCCGGCAGGTGACGCAGGTGCCTTCGCCCTCGCGGCTGTCGATGGTGACGGTGCCGTGATGCAGGCTGACGAAGCTCTCGACGATGGAAAGCCCCAGTCCGGCGCCGCCGCGACGACCGTGGCTTTCGAAGCGGTTGAAGACCGTGCGCAGAACGTCCTGCGGGATGCCGGGGCCGTTGTCGGAGACGCTGAAGACGAAATCCTCGCCGTCGCGCCAGCATTTCAACTCGATCGCCGTGCCCTCGGCCGCGAAATTCGCGGCGTTGGCGAGCAGCTTGATCAGGATCTGCTTGAGCCGCTGGTGGTCGGCGACGATGCCGCCCAGCTTTTCCGAGGCGACGATGTCGAGCGACACGTGATTCTCCTGCAGCCGGTCGGAGAACTCCATGGCGACGTCCTCGAGCAGGTCGGACAGCTCGATATCGGAGAGCTCGAGCTCCATGATGCCGGCATCGACGGTCGCAAGGTCGAGGATGTCGTTGACGATCGTCAGCAGGATCGCCGACGACGTGGCGATGTGATCGACATACTCGGCCTGCCGATCGGTCAACGCCCCCATCGTCGGCGTCTTCAGGAGATCGGCAAAGCCGATGATGTTCGTCAGCGGCGAGCGTAGCTCATAGGAAACGTGCTGCACGAAGTCGTTCTTCAGCGCGTCCGCCTTGCGCAGCGCGTCGTTTTTCTCCGTCAGCGCCCGCTCGACCCGCACGCTGTCGGTGATGTTGACGAAGGTCAGCATGGTCTGCGCGTTGGATAGCGGGATCACCGCGAAATCGAGCACCAGGCCGGTATGCAGTTCCAGGACGCCCCGGCAGGACGGACGTTCGTCGTCGAAGCTGGTGATGATGCGGCCGAAGCGCTTCCATCCGTCGGCACCGTCATAGGAGGGTGCACAGGCCTGTTCGATCGCGCGGATATGCGTTCCCGGCTGCGTCTGCGCCTCGGTGACGCCCCAGAGCGCGCGGAAGGCGGGGTTGGAAAGGCGGATGCGGCCATCGGGACCGAACACCGCCACGCCCTCGGACAAATGGTCGATCGTGTCGTCCTGGACTTGCACCAGCGTGTTGTAGCGCGTTTCCAGGTCGACCTTCTCGGTCAGGTTCTCGAACACCCAGGTTGCGCCGCCCTGCGGCCGTGCGGTGGCGAAGACGCGCAGCGTCTGCCCGTTCGGCAGGTGCCAGAGCTCCGTCTGCGTATCGATCGCCCGGTAGACCGAGAGAACCTTTTCCTTCCACTGCCGCCAGTTGAGCTGCTCCGGCAACTTCGAGGCTGCCCGCAGGCGGTCCAGCATCTCGCCATGGTCCGGCCGCCGCTCGAGGAAGGCGGTGTCGAGGTTCCAGAGGCTCTGGAAGGCCTGGTTGTAGAACTGCAGGCGCTGGCTGCCGTCGAAGATGGCGACAGGCGTCGCCAGGTGGTCGAGGGTCTCGGCGTGGCTCTTCAGGGTGCGCTGGAGCTCTTCCCGGATCGCTTCCGCCTCGGATATGTCGAGCCCGATGCCGGCGGAGCCTGCGGCGCAACGGGCATCGACGACCTCGAAGAAGTTCCGCTTGCCCTGGACCACGGTGGAGACCCGATCGCGGAAGGGCGTGTCGAACGTGCTGGTGGCGCGGATCCGCTCGCGGGCAACCGCTGGCAGGAGCTCGCGGCCTTCGCGCACGGCTTCCTGCGCATCGCGGGCCTCGACCGCCTCGCCGTAGGCGGCATTCGCCCACACCAGCGCTCCCTCCTTCGATCGCTGCCAGACAGGCAGGTCGAGCGAATCGAGCAGATGCTGGAACACGGTCAGCGACTGCTCCAGGCGGTCGCGTTCGAGCTGCAGTTCCGCCGCCTCGCGACGGAGATTGTTCAGTGCGACGAAGCGCACGAAGGCCTGTCCGCCGGACACGCGTCCCTGCACCTCGACGATCTCGTTGCGGATCGTCTCGACCACGAGGTCGAAGCTCTGGGCCTGCGAGCGCAGCGTCTCGATCGCCCGCTCGGCCTCGCCTGCCGAAGCCGGTTTCAGCCATCGTCCCAGCGCCTGGAAATCGGCATCGGCGGCAGGAGCACCTGTCTCCGGCGGCAGTTGTCCCAGCACCTCGGGGCGCTGCGAAAGGCCGTCCCAGACGATGATGCGCCGGTTCTTGTCGCTGATCAGTGCCTGGAGCCGGGCATTGCGGTGCCTGGCGTCGGCGACGGTGGCGCGCAGTGCGCCGATCTCGTCTTCCAGCCGTCCGCGCTGCCGGATCATCCAGACGGCCGAGAACAGCGCCGCGGAGACGACGCCGAGCAGGACGGAAAAGGTGATGACCTCCGACGACCCGAGAAGGCGCGTGGCGCCGGCGGCCTGCTGTGCCAGCGCCGGTGTCGCGGCCACGGACAGGGCCGAGCCGGCCGCCAGGAACCGCAGCCACCCTCTGTGATGAAACATTGCCTTCAGGCTGGTTTCGCGGATCGTCCTGATCCGCGTGGCGATCGTCATGGGCGCGCCAGCGCCCGGGCCAGAGAGGCCCTTTTTCAGTTCCGACATCATCCCCGGTATGTCTCCGTCTGTTTGCCGCCTGATCGACAAGACATCCCAGATCCGGCGCCGCCGCGGCCCGCCGGATACGGCGGAAGCCGGCAGCGATGAGGTTGCGGAGCCGCGCACACGTCACTTGCGACGTGCCACATCCGAAGTCCCCATCACGGCGTCGAATCAACAACATAACCATACTTCCATCCCGAATCGTCGGGAAGGCGCGCGGGCAAAAAAGAAGCCGCAGCCCTGTCAAGGCTGCGGCTAACCACATATTGTGGATAAGTCGGGTAAGGATCAGTACCGGTAGTGTTCTGCCTTGAACGGACCCGTGGTCGTGACGCCGATATAGGATGCCTGCTCCTGCGAAAGCTCGGTCAGCTTCGCGCCCAGCTTGGAAAGATGCAGGCGAGCCACCTTCTCGTCGAGGTGCTTCGGCAGGACATAAACCTCGTTCTGGTACTTGCCGTTGTTCTTGTAGAGCTCGATCTGAGCCAGCACCTGGTTCGAGAACGAGGCGGACATGACGAAGGACGGGTGCCCGGTGGCGTTGCCGAGGTTCAGCAGACGGCCTTCGGAGAGAAGGATCATCCGGTTGCCCTTGGGGAACTCGATCATGTCGACCTGCGGCTTGATATTCGTCCACTTGAGATTGCGCAGGCTGGCGACCTGGATCTCGTTGTCGAAATGGCCGATGTTGCCGACGATCGCCATGTCCTTCATCTCGCGCATGTGCTCGATGCGGATGACGTCCTTGTTGCCGGTGGTCGTGATGAAGATGTCGGCCGAGCCGACGACGTCCTCGAGCTGGACGACCTCGAAGCCGTCCATGGCGGCCTGCAGGGCGCAGATCGGGTCGATCTCGGTCACCTTCACGCGGGCGCCGGCCCCCTGCAGCGAGGCAGCCGAACCCTTGCCGACGTCACCATAGCCGCAGACGACGGCGACCTTGCCGGCCATCATCACGTCGGTGCCGCGGCGGATGCCGTCGACGAGCGATTCCTTGCAGCCGTACTTGTTGTCGAACTTCGACTTGGTGACGCTGTCGTTGACGTTGATCGCCGGGAAGGGCAGCAGGCCCTTCTGCTGAAGCTGGTAAAGCCGGTTGACGCCGGTGGTCGTCTCCTCGGTCACGCCCTTGATGGCGTCGCGCTGCTTGGTGAACCAGCCGGGCGAAGCCTTCAGGCGCTTCTTGATCTGGGCGAACAGGACCTCTTCCTCTTCCGAACCCGGATTGGAGAGCACGTCCTCACCGGCCTCGGCGCGGGCGCCGAGCAGGATGTACATGGTCGCATCGCCGCCGTCGTCGAGGATCATGTTGGAGACGCCGCCATCGGCCCACTGGAAGATCTGGTCGGTATAGGTCCAGTACTCCTCGAGCGTCTCGCCCTTGACCGCGAAGACCGGGATGCCGGCGGCTGCGATGGCGGCGGCGGCGTGGTCCTGGGTGGAGAAGATGTTGCACGAAGCCCAGCGAACCTCGGCGCCGAGCGCCACGAGGGTTTCGATGAGAACGGCGGTCTGGATGGTCATGTGCAGGGATCCGGTGATCCGCGCACCCTTGAGCGGCTTCGCGGCCCCGAACTCGTCGCGGCAGGCCATCAGGCCCGGCATTTCCGTTTCCGCGATCGCGATTTCCTTGCGGCCGAAGTCGGCAAGGCCGATGTCGGCGACGTGATAGTCCTTGGTGTTGCTCATGCATGTCTCCAGACTGAATTGGGCCGTGCCCCGGTGCGGCGCAGGCGGCGCGAGCCGGACCGAACGCCGGCGCTCCGCCCGTCCGCGGTCTGGCGCACGCTTAGCAGGAAACATCGGGGGTGGCAACACGGATATAAAGAAGTCTTTATATCTTTATATTGATGCCGGTATCACATGTCTTCGCCGAAGCGATTGGCGACAAGCGCCTCGAGCGCGGCCAGCACCTCGTGGGCCTGCGCTCCGGCGGCCGTGACGTGCACCGAACAGCCCGGGCTGGCGGCCAGCATCATCAGGCCCATGATCGAGGTTCCGCCGACGGTCATGCCGTCCTTGGAGACCGTCACCTCGGCATCGAAGCCGTCGACCGTCTGCACGAACTTGGCCGACGCGCGGGCATGCAGGCCGCGCTTGTTGATGATCAGGAGATCCTTTGAGAGGGGGGCGGAGCCGTGCATGGCCTGGGGCGCTTCCATTTCACTTGCCGCTGAGGACGCGGCTGGCGACATTGATGTACTTGCGCCCCGCTTCAGAGGCCTCGACGAGCGAACGCTCCATGTCGCCGTCGTTGCGGACGCCTGCGAGCTTGATCAGCATCGGCAGGTTCACCCCGGCGATGACCTCGACCGAGCCGCTGTTCATGACGGAAATCGCAAGATTGGAAGGCGTGCCCCCGAACATGTCGGTCAGGATGATGACACCCTGGCCGCGCTCGGCGCGCTGCGCGGCCTCCAGCACGTCGTGGCGGCGCTGGTCCATGTCATCTTCCGGGCCGATGCAGACGGTCTCGATCGCCTCTTGCGGACCCACGACGTGCTCCAGTGCGAGACGGAACTCCTCCGCCAGCCTGCCGTGGGTGACAAGCACCAGTCCGATCATAAGCACTGCTCCAATTGCCCAACATTTAGGCGACGCTAATACCGCACTGCGAAAAAGACGTCCACCGTTGGGGAGGTCATCATGTCGATGAAAAGGCCAAGCGCAAGTTAAAAATGCCAGATAGCGGGCATTTCACGGCGCCTGCGCATCAATTCCGGACCAGAAACGGCAGCAACTGCACGAGCCTTTCGAAACAGCAGAAGCCGTCCGCGACGGGCAGGCGGGTCAATGGCAAGCGATGGCCGGGAAGGATTTCGCAGTCCTCGCCGTCGGGCGCGATGCGCTCGTCGAACGGCGGCCGGATCGGCTGGACGATCTGCCCCAGGATTGCGCAACCGATCGTCTCCACGGAGACGATACCGGAACCGCGGATCTCCGCCAGTCCCGCGATCGACGCAGGCGCGCGCGCGACGATGCGTCCGCCGGCGACGTCGAGCAGCACCTGGTCGTCGGCGACCAGTGCCGAGAACAGGCCGCGCCGGCGCGCCCGGCCGATGCAGTGCAACGCTGCCGCGGTCTTGCCGGCGCCTGACGGGCCGATGAACAGCAGGCCGGTGGTGCCTACGACGATGGCCGTGCCATGGACGTTGGTACCCCGGCTCATTGCCGGCGACCCGCCGCCGGAAGGGACAGGAGGAAGCGCGCGCCCTTGATCTCGCCGGTGCTGCGGTCGATGATGTTCTCGGCCTTCAGCGTGCCGCCGTGAGCTTCGGCGATCTGCCGCGAGATCGACAGCCCGAGGCCGGAATTCTGCCCGAAGTCCTCACTGTCTGGCCGGTCGGTATAGAAACGCTCGAAGATGCGGTCGATGTCTTCCGCCTGGATACCGGGACCGTTGTCCTCGATCTTGACGATCCGCCGGCCGTTTCGCCCGTTCGACAGCCGCACGACGATGCGACCGCCCTGTTCGGGAACGAAGGAACGAGCGTTCTCGATCAGGTTGGTGATGATCTGGCCGATGCGCAACTCGTGCCCGCTGATGTCGAAGCGCGCCTTCGGATTGTCGTTGCGGTCGACGACGAAGTCCAGGATCACCGGCTTCTTGTTGCTGCGGATCTGCCGCGAGATGTCGACGAGGTCGCCCAGGACCTTCTCGAGGTCGACGGTCCGGGCGTCGCTGCGGGCGAGCTCGGCGTCGAGCCGCGAGGCGTCGGAAATGTCACTGATCAGGCGGTCGAGCCGGCGGACGTCGTGCTGGATGATGTCCATCAGCCGCTTCTTCGATTCATCGGTGCGCGCAAGCGGCAGGGTCTCCACAGCACTTCGCAGCGACGTCAGCGGGTTCTTGAGTTCGTGGCTGACGTCGGCGGCGAAGCTTTCGATCGCATCGATGCGGTCGTAGAGCGCCGTCGTCATCTCGCGGATCGCCACCGACAGGTTGCCGATCTCGTCCTGGCGCGAGGAAAAGTCGGGAATTTCCTCGCGCTCCTTCGCGCCGCCACGGCGGACCCGGATGGCGGCCGCCGCGAGCCGGCGAAGCGGATTGGCGATCGTGCTGGACAAAAGCAGCGACAAAAACACGTTGCCCAGTGCGGCGACGCCGAAGACGCGCATGATCGCGAGCCGTTCCGCATGGACGATCTTGTCGATGTCGCCGGCCTGCGTCGAAAGCAGCAGCACCCCGAGGACGGCGCGGAAGCGCTGGACCGGAACTGCGACCGAGACGATCAGTTCGCCCTTGTCCGTGACGCGCACCACCGCGCCGCGAACGCCCGTCAGCGCGTTCATGACCTCGGGATAGATCGAGCCGTCGCCGCCGGGGGCTTCCTTGTACTCGGGCAGATTGCCCGGTTGCAGGATACGGTTGAACCAGGCGTTGAATGTGTCGAAAAACGACGTCTCCTCGGGCTCCACCGGCGGAAGGTCGAAGCGCAGCACCTGGCCCTGGGTATAGAGGTGACGGGAATCGAGCAGCAGGTTCGCATCGGTGTCATAGATGCGCGCGCGTGTCCTGGTCGGCGAGATCAGGCGCCTCAGGACGGGCGCCACCCGCTCCGGATTGATCGGAAAATCGAGGTCTTCGTCGTTCGGAAGCGGAGTGATGCTCTGGCCGGCCTGCAGTTCGAGCAGTTTCTCGGGGTCGATGGTGATCGAGTTGGTGTCGACCGAGGCCGAGGCCGAGATCGCGCCGGCGATGATTTCGCCCTGGGTCAGCAGGCTCTCCACCCGCGCGTCGATCAGCCCCTCGCGGAACTGGTTGAGGTAGAGGATGCCGGCGACGAGAACGACGAGCGCGACGAGATTGAAGAACAGGATCCGGCGCGTCAGGCTGGAAAAGACGGCGTTGCCGAAGATCCGGCGGATCAGCTTGAAGGGATAGGTCCAGTACGAGCGCCCATGCCGGGGGGCGGGGCGACCCTCAAGGTCGTCCAACTCCTTGTCCAGCGTGTTTTGCGGTACAGCAGTCAATGGTCCTGAACGGCTTCTGGCCGCCTCCGTCCCGGCTGGGATGCCACCGCCGCCTAGCGATATGCAAGCAAAATCGCATCCGGGCGGCGGCTTTCAGCCGCTTCGGTCCATCCGGCCGGCGTTCAGCCGCTCTCGCGGAACCGGTAGCCGACGCCGTAGAGCGTCTCGATCATGTCGAAGTCGGCATCGACCATCTTGAACTTCTTGCGCAGCCGCTTGATGTGGCTGTCGATGGTGCGGTCGTCGACATAGACCTGCTCGTCATAGGCGGCGTCCATCAGGGAATCGCGGCTCTTGACGACGCCAGGCCGCTGCGCCAGCGCATGCAGGATCAAAAATTCGGTGACCGTGAGCGTGACCGGTTCGTTCTTCCAGGTGCAGGTGTGCCGCTCCTGGTCCATCGCCAGTTGTCCGCGCTCGAGCGAGCGGGCCTGCGCGTCGCCCGGCTTCGCCGGCAAGACGGTGCCCGCTGCCGCCGCTTCCCTGTTGGAGGCCCGGCGCAGCACCGCCTTGACGCGTTCGACCAGCAGGCGCTGCGAGAACGGCTTGGTGATGAAGTCGTCCGCGCCCATCTTCAGGCCGAACAGTTCGTCGATCTCTTCGTCCTTGGAGGTCAGGAAGATCACCGGGATGTCCGACTTCTGCCGCAGGCGGCGCAGAAGCTCCATGCCGTCCATGCGCGGCATCTTGATGTCGAAGATCGCCAGCTGCGGCGGGCGGGCGAGAAGGCCGTCGAGGGCGGATGCGCCGTCCGTGTAGGTTTCCACACGGTATCCTTCGGCTTCCAGCGCGATCGAAACGGACGTCAGGATGTTCCTGTCGTCGTCCACCAGCGCGATTGTCTGCATCCTGCTCGTCTCCATGGTCATGTGCGCCTCACTGACTTGCCGGATACGTCTTCCCGGCCATCGATATGGTGCGCTTCCTTTGGGGGTAAAGGTGGAACAAATTGTGGCAAGCCTTACAGCGAGCCGATCGAGGGCCGTCGGCGCCTCTCGGCAAACCCTCATTTAAATCGATTTTCTAAACGATTTAAAAAGTCAGACTATTTATTAAATCGATTAATATACTGATATTATTGGTCTTTTTTTGAAAGTCCGCTTGTCATGTGCGCTGACAGAAGCTAGTTTCCGAGAAAATTCACCCTTTCCCTTAAACGCGAAGGAATACTGGGCCATGACGGAACTGGGCATTCGCAATCCCTCTTGCGGTCTCGAATCGATCGGCTTCAAGGACACGGGAACGGTCCGCTACAATTTCACCGAAGCAGATCTCTACGACGAGGCGCTGGGGCGTGGCGAAGCGGTCAAGACGGCCCACGGCGCACTGCGTGCTCTGACCGGCCAGCACACCGGCCGTTCGCCGAAGGACAAGTTCGTCGTCCGCGACGGCAACACCACAGACCAGATCTGGTGGGACAACAACAAGGAACTGTCGCCCGAGCATTTCGAGGCGTTGAGGCAGGACATGCTGGCGCATGCGGCTGGAAAGGACCTGTTCGTCCAGGACCTGATCGGCGGCGCTGACGGCGAGTACGCCTTGCCGACCCGCGTCGTGACCGAGCTTGCCTGGCATTCGCTGTTCATCCGCAACCTGCTGATCCGCCCGGCGCAGGAGGCCCTGGAAGGCTTCGTGCCGAAACTGACCATTATCGACCTGCCGACCTTCAAGGCTGATACCGAGCGCCACGGTGCGCGCAGCGAGACGATGATCGCCTGCGACCTCACCAACGGCATCATCCTGATCGCCGGCACCTACTATGCGGGCGAGATGAAGAAGTCGGTCTTCACCGCGCTGAACTACATCCTGCCGGCGAAGGATGTCATGCCGATGCACTGCTCCGCCAATGTCGGCCCCGCCGGCGACGCGGCGATCTTCTTCGGCCTGTCGGGTACGGGCAAGACGACGCTGTCGGCCGACCCGAACCGGACGCTGATCGGCGACGACGAGCATGGCTGGGGCGAGAACGGCATCTTCAACTTCGAGGGCGGCTGCTACGCCAAGACCATCCGTCTCTCCGCCGAGGCCGAGCCGGAGATCTACGCCACGACGCAACGCTTCGGTACCGTTCTGGAGAACGTCGTGCTCGACGCCAACGGCGTGCCGGACTTCAACGACGGTTCGTTGACCGAGAACACGCGCTGCGCCTATCCGCTGCACTTCATCCCGAATGCCAGCGAGACGGGCAGGGCCGGCCACCCCAAGACGATCATCATGCTGACGGCCGATGCCTTCGGTGTCATGCCGCCGATCGCACGGCTGACGCCGGACCAGGCAATGTATCACTTCCTGTCGGGCTATACGGCGAAGGTCGCCGGCACCGAGCGCGGCGTCACCGAACCGGAGGCCACCTTCTCCACGTGCTTCGGCGCCCCCTTCATGCCGCGTCACCCGACCGAGTACGGCAACCTCCTGAAGACGCTGATCGCCGAGCACGGCGTCACCTGCTGGCTGGTCAACACCGGCTGGACCGGCGGCGCCTACGGCGAGGGTCGCCGCATGCCGATCAAGGCCACTCGTGCTCTGCTGTCGGCAGCGCTCGACGGTTCGCTGAACGGTGCGCTGTTCCGCCGCGACGACAATTTCGGTTTCGAGGTTCCGATCTGTGTGCCGGGCGTCGACACCAAGATCCTCGACCCGCGCTCGACCTGGGCGGATGGGCAGGCCTATGACGGCCAGGCCCGCAGGCTCGTGGACATGTTCATCACCAACTTCTCGAAGTTCGAGGATCATGTCGACGGCAGCGTCCGCGACGCTGCGCCGGGCCTGCGGATCGCAGCCGAATAGCATCGCCGTCCAAGCGGTGATTCACGTGAAACCCGGCCCCGGCCGGGTTTTTCGCGTCGTGGCCTTTTGCTGCCTGAAGGACGGCATTCGCTTTTTGCCGGGCATGCGCTATGCAGGACCGTCTCCTGAAGGAAAGGTCCATGGCCAGCGATCCGCTTCCCATCAAAGGTTCCATCGTCATCGCTGGTTGGGAACTGGTCGAGCAGTTCGTGCTCGCCGGCGGTCCCGGCGGCCAGAACGTCAACAAGGTCTCGACCGCCGTCCAGCTCTTCTTCGATCTCATGAACTCGCCGGCGCTGAACGAGCGGGTCAAGGCCAATGCGGCCCGGCTGGCGGGACGGCGGCTATCGAAGGACGGCGTCCTGATGATCGAGGCGAACCGGTTCCGCAGCCAGGAGCGCAACCGGGAGGACGCGCGCGAGCGCCTGAAGGCGCTGATCCTTGAGGCGGCCGAGCCGCCGCCGCCACCGCGCAAGAAGACCCGTCCCTCCAGGGGCGCGGTGGAGCGGCGCCTGAAGGAAAAGGCCGGTCGCTCCGACGTCAAGCGCATGCGGGCCAAGCCCGACAAGGATTGAATGCCTCGCCGCCGGTTTCGGGTTGACGACGCCGGCGCCTGACCTAGTTTGCTCTTGCAGGACAATGGCTTCGGTCGGCCTCGCGCAGGTCCGGGAACGGGAGAAAACGATGGGTCTCTTCAGCTTTATCAAGAACGCAGGAAAGAAGCTCGGCATTGGCGACGACGAGCCGCCGGAAGCGGAAGCCGTCAAGAAGGAACTGGATTCCTTCGGGCTCGGCACGGACAAGGTCGAGGTCTCGATGGACGGCGACAAATGTGTCCTCAAGGGCGTGGTGGCCGACCAGAGCATCTTCGAAAAAGCCGTCGTTGCCGTCGGCAACACGCTCGGCATCTCCAAGGTCGAGGCGGCCGACCTTAAGGTCGTTGCCCCCGAATCCGGCCTGAAGCTCGCAGACGCCGATATGACGGCGCTGGTGCAGGCGGCGACTCCGGCTAAGGAGCCTGTCTTTCATACGGTTAAGAAGGGCGACAATCTCTGGAAGATCGCTGAGGCCGCCTATGGCAAGGGCAAGGGTGCCAAGCACAAGGTGATCTTCGAAGCCAACCGGCCGATGCTGAGCGACCCGGACAAGATCTACCCCGGCCAGGTGCTCCGGATTCCGGACCTCAACGAAGGCTGATAGGGCAGGAGGCGGGCAGTTGAATGACGGGGCATGAGTTCCTCCCGGGCTTTCGCTATCTGCCCGGCCATTTCTCGCGCTTCGAGCAGGAGGCCCTGGTCGCGGAGATCAGGGCCGTTGCCGCTGCCGCCCCGCTCTACGTTCCGGTGATGCCGAAGGCCGGCCAGCCGATGTCCGTCCGCATGACCAATTGCGGTTCGCTCGGCTGGGTGACGGACCGGGATGGCGGATATCGCTACCAGGACCGCCATCCCGTCAGCGGGGAGCCTTGGCCGCCCATTCCGGCGGCCTTGCTGCGTCTGTGGGAGGTGGTTTCCCTTTATCCGAAGCCGCCGCAGGCCTGCCTGGTCAATTTCTATGACAGTGCGGCGAGGATGGGCCTGCACCAGGACCGTGACGAACGGGACCTCGAAGCCCCGGTCGTCTCGGTGTCGCTGGGCGACCAGTGCCTGTTCCGCATCGGCGGGACGTCGCGCCGCGATCCGACGCGCTCGCTGCGGCTTTCGAGCGGTGACGTGGTGGTGCTCGGTGGCGAAAGCCGGCTCAGCTTCCATGGCGTCGACCGCGTCTATCCCGGCACCTCGACGCTTCTGAAGGATGGCGGACGGCTCAACCTGACGCTGCGGCGCGTCGATCCCTGAGGCGGCGGCGCGGGCTGTCAGATTTTCCGCAGCCCCACCGTCTCGACCAGATGGTTCTCGCCCTTTTGCAAGATCAGGTCCGCGCGGGGCCGGCTCGGCAGGATGTTCTGGCGCAGGTTCTTCAGGTTGGTGTTCCGCCACAGCCCCTCGGCGATCGACAGGGCCTCCTCCTCGCTGACCAGCGAGTAGCGGTTGAAGTAGGAATCCGGGTTCTTGAACGCGGTCTCGCGCAGGCGCATGAAGCGTTCCACATACCAGTTGTGGATCAGCGCCTCGTCGGCATCGATGTAGATCGAGAAGTCGAAGAAGTCGGAGACCATCGGCACCACCTTGCCGTCCGCCGGCAGGCTGCGCGACTGCAGCACGTTGATGCCCTCGAAGATCAGGATGTCCGGCCGGTGGATCACCTGGAACTGATCAGGCAGCACGTCATAGGTCAGGTGCGAATAGGTCGGTGCCTTGACGTTGGGCTGGCCCGCCTTGATCGCCGACAGGAAGCGCAACAGCGAGCCCATGTCGTAGCTTTCGGGAAAGCCCTTCCGGTCCATCATGTTCTCGCGCTTCAGCACGGCGTTCGGATGGAGGAAGCCGTCGGTCGTGACGAGATCCACCTTGGGGCTCGACGGCCAGCGCGACAGAAGCTCGGCGAGAATGCGCGCGGTCGTCGACTTGCCGACCGCCACCGAGCCGGCGATGCCGATGACGAAGGGCGTCTTCGATTCGTCCGACAGGCTCAGGAAGCGCTTGCGCTGCTGGAACAGCAGTTGCGACGATTCCACGTGGGCCGACAGCAGCCGCGACAGCGACAGGTAGATGCGGCGCACTTCGTCGAGGTCGATCGGGTCGTTCAGCGAGCGCAACCGCTGCACTTCGTCCGCCGAAAGCGTCAGCGGCGTGTCGGCGCGGAACTGCGACCATTCCTCGGCGGAGAAGAAACGATAGGGCGAATAGTGGTGGTTGCCGTAGTCGTCGGGAATGTCGGCCCGGCTGTGGCCATGCGGGGGTTGCGCAATCATGTGGTCCGGCTCACCTTCTCGGCGATCCCGGATTGGCCGGTCCGCCGCTCGAGTTCCGCCATTACCTCGGCAACGTTGACGCCGCCGATCTTCAGGACCACGAGGAGATGATAGAGCAGGTCCGCGCTCTCGCTGACGAGTGCCTTGTGCTCGCCCTCGATCGCCGCGATCACGGTTTCCACCGCCTCCTCGCCGAGCTTCTTGGCCGCCTTCGGCTGGCCGGCGGCGACGAGCTTTGCCGTCCAGGACTCCTCTGCGGAGGCCGACGCCCGCTTCGCGACGATCCGCTCCAGATCGGCAAGGGTGAAATCGCTCATCGTAGGTCGTCTCCTCAGTCGAGCCGCATGGCGATGCCGTGATCGGCCATGTAGCGCTTGGCCTCGCCAACCGTATAGGTGCCGAAGTGGAAGATGGAGGCGGCGAGCACCGCGGTCGCATGCCCGTCGCGGATCCCTTCCACGAGGTGATCGAGATTGCCGACGCCGCCGGACGCGATCACCGGCACCGGCACCCGATCGGCGATCGTGCGCGTCAGCGCGATGTCGTAGCCGCCCTTCTGGCCGTCGCGGTCCATCGAGGTCAGAAGCAGTTCGCCCGCGCCGCGCTCCACCATCTTCTCGGCAAAGGCGACGGCGTCGATGCCGGTCGCCTGCCGACCGCCATGGGTGAAGATCTCCCAGCGATCTGCCTCGCCCTCCTTCGACACCTTCTTCGAATCGATCGAGACGACGATGCACTGGTTGCCGAACTTGTCGGCCGCCTCGGCGACGAAATCCGGGTCCTTGACCGCCGCCGAGTTGATCGAGACCTTGTCGGCGCCGGCCAAAAGCAGCTTGCGGATATCGGCGATGGCGCGCACGCCGCCGCCGACCGTCAGCGGCATGAAGCAGTGCTCGGCTGTGCGCGCCACGACGTCGAAGATCGTGTCGCGGTTGTCTGAGGAGGCGGTGATGTCGAGGAAGCACAACTCGTCGGCACCGGCGGCGTCATAGGCCTTGGCCGATTCCACCGGATCGCCGGCATCCACGAGGTTGACGAAGCTGACGCCCTTGACGACGCGGCCGTCCTTCACATCGAGGCAGGGGATCACGCGGGCCTTCAGGGTCATGCCGATGCTCCTTTCGAGCCGCGGATCAGCGACAGCGCCTCCTGCGGATCGATCCGCCCATCATAGAGCGCGCGGCCGGAGATCGCACCTTCGAGTTTGGCGGCGTCCGGCTCGAGCATCCGGCGGATGTCGTCCATCGAAGCGAGGCCGCCCGAGGCGATTACGGGGATGGAGACGGCATCGGCGAGCTCGAGCGTGGAAGCCCAGTTGATGCCGGTCAGGATGCCGTCGCGGTCGATGTCCGTGTAGATGATCGCCGCTACGCCAGCGCCCTCGAATTTCTTCGCAAGCTCGATCACGCCGAGTTCGGACGCCTCGGCCCAGCCTTCGACTGCGACCTTGCCACCCTTGGCGTCGATGCCGACGGCAACCTTGCCGGGGAAACGCCTGCACGCCTCGATCACCAGCGCCGGATCGCGCACGGCGACGGTGCCGAGGATCACGCGGGCCAGACCGCGGGACAGCCAGTTCTCGATGTGATCGAGCGTGCGGATCCCGCCGCCGAGCTGCACCGGGTTCTTCGTGGCCTTCAGGATCGCGTCGACGGCCGCTCCGTTCACCGTCTCGCCGGCGAAGGCGCCGTTGAGGTCAACGACATGCAGCCACTCGAACCCCTGCTCCTCGAAGGCGCGCGCCTGCGCTCCCGGATCGGGGTTGTAGACCGTCGCCTGCTCCATGTCGCCGAGCTTGAGGCGGACGCACTGGCCATCCTTGAGGTCGATTGCGGGAAAGAGGATCATCGTATCTGTCGTCCGTTCGATCGGCGCGGGCTCTCAAGGCTTCCAGCGCAGGAAATTGGTGATGAGCGCCAGGCCGAGCGCCTGGCTCTTTTCCGGATGGAACTGTGCGCCCGCCCTGTTGTCACGGGCGACGAAGGCGGTCATCGGCCCGCCATAATCGACGGTCGCGACTACGTCGTCCGGATTGGCCGCCTGCAGATGGTAGGAATGGACGAAGTAGGCGTGCAGGCCGCCGTCACCCGTCGCAATGCCGGAAAACAGCGGATGCCCGGAGCGCAGTGTGAGCGTATTCCAGCCGATCTGCGGGATCTTCAGCGCCAGATCGTCGGGCTCCATCAGCACGACGTCGCCGGGAATCCAGCCGAGCCCCTCGGTGATCGTCTTCTCCAGCCCGCGCGAGGACATCAGCTGCATGCCGACGCAGATGCCGAGGAAGGGGCGGCCGCCGAGTTCGACGGCTTCGCGCAGAGCTTCGGTCATACCGCTGGCGGCATCGAGCCCGCGCCGGCAGTCGGCATAGGCACCCACTCCGGGAAGCACGACCCGGTCGGCCGAGGCGACGCGCTCGGGCCGGTCGGTCAGGTCGATCTCGGCCTCGATGCCGGCCTCGTGCGCCGCCCGCTCGAAGGCCTTGGTGGCGGAACGCAGGTTGCCCGAACCGTAGTCGATGATGGCCACGCGCATCAGTCAGTCTCCGTCATAGCCGAGAAGGCCGAGCGCAGGCGGGCGCGTGGCCTTGGTCGAGGTATCCGCGGGCAGAACCGCAGCCGTCGTCTTGTCCGGCGTTTCATGTGCGCCGAGGTAGATCAGCTCCGCCGTCTCCAGGTCCGGTGCGGTCACCACGGAACGCAGCGTCCAGTCGCGCGCCTCGCGGGCACGCACGAGCGCCTGCGGCCCCTCAAGCGCCGTCAGAACCGAGATAGACAGCGACAGCACCCAGCCGGCTATGCCGAGCTCCGTCGAGGCCGACAGCGCCGTCGCAGCAAACTGCGCGATAAGGGCGAGGATGCCCCAGAACCAGAGCCGATGGACCAGCAGCCAGATGGCTGGAAAGAAGAACGCGGTCCAGCGGAAGCCGTCGCGGATGAAAGCCGCCTTCTCGGCCGCGGCCGGTTCGCCGGGCGGTGTCAGGATCAGATAGCTCGCGGTGGTCAACGGAATTGTCCTGCCGGTCTGCCGGTCAGGCCAGCGAACCCTTCGTCGAAGGGATGCGGCCTTGCTGGCGGGGATCGATTTCGGTTGCCGCGCGCAGCACCCGGGCGACGGATTTGAAGCAGGTTTCGGCGATGTGATGGTTGTTGGCGCCGTAGATGTTCTGGATATGCAGGGTGATGCCGGCATTCTGCGCCAGCGCCTGGAAGAACTCCCGCACCAGTTCGGTGTCGAAGGTACCGATCTTCGGTGCGGAGAAGGCAACGTTCCAGACGAGGAAGGGCCGGCCGGAGACGTCGACCGCAGCCCGCGTCATCGTCTCGTCCATGGCAAGGTCGAGCGAGGCGTAGCGGGTGATGCCGCGCCGGTCGCCGAGCGCCTTGGCGATCGCCTGGCCGATCGCGATCCCGGTGTCCTCGACGGCATGGTGGTCGTCGACGTGCAGGTCGCCCTTCGTCTCGATCTCCATGTCGATCAGGGAATGACGCGACAACTGGTCCAGCATGTGGTCGAAGAAGCCGATGCCGGTGGAGATCTTCGAGGTGCCCGTGCCGTCGATGTCGACCGTCACAGACACGGCCGTTTCGTTGGTCTTGCGGGAGATGCTGGCTTTGCGGCTCATGGGACGTGGGGATCCTGGATCGACGGCGATGGTCTTCGCCGTCCCATATCAGGCGAAAGGGCAAAAAGCCAGCATTGCGACATCGACGCGCCGGCGCTCCCGCCGCCGATTGCAATCGTCGTTTCACCGCCTACATAGGGATCGATAGAGCCGGCCCATTTCGGGCGGCGCGCGCCCGGCTTCGGCGGGCGCGAGATCTTCGGGTGTATCTATGAGTGAACACGATCCCTACGGAACGATGCACGCCACCACCATCATCACGGTCCGCAAGGACGGAAAGGTGGTCATGGCGGGCGATGGCCAGGTCAGCCTGGGGCAGACGGTGATGAAGGGCAATGCGCGCAAGGTGCGCAGGCTCGGCAAGGGCGATGTGATCGCCGGCTTCGCGGGGGCGACGGCGGACGCCTTCACCCTGCTCGAACGGCTCGAGGAAAAGCTCGAGCAATATCCCGACCAGTTGATGCGCGCGGCCGTCGAGCTTGCCAAGGACTGGCGCACCAACAAGTACTTGCGCAATCTCGAGGCGATGATGCTGGTCGCCGACAGGAACATCACGCTCGCGATCACCGGTAACGGCGACGTACTGGAGCCCGAGCACGGCACGCTCGCGATCGGCTCGGGAGGCAACTACGCCTTTGCCGCTGCCCGCGCGCTGATGGACAGCGACAAGTCTGCCGAGGAGGTCGCCCGCCGCGCCATGCAGATCGCCGGCGACATCTGCGTCTATACCAACCACTCGATCGTGGTGGAGACGCTGGATGCCGATTGACCCCGCCCGGATCGGCTTTTCCCCCGTGGGGGAGAGGCACTACCCACTGCTTCTCGCATGGCTGAACGAGCCGCACATGCGGGAGTGGTGGGGCAATCCGGAAGAGGAGTTCGGCTTCATCCGCGACATGGTGGAGGGCAGGGACACGACCCGCCCCTTCCTCATCGAGCTCGACGGAGAGCCGGTCGGCTACATTCAGTACTGGTTTTTGGGCCACCACCAGAATGAGGACTGGACGAAGGACAATCCCTGGCTGCTGGAACTGCCGCAGGAGGCCGTCGGCGTCGATCTATCGATCGGCCACGCTGACAAGCTTTCCGCCGGCATCGGTTCCGCAGCGCTTGCCGCCTTCGTCGCCGATCTTCATGGCCTTGGCCACGAGACCATCATCATCGACCCCGATCCCGCCAATGTCCGGGCGGTTCGTGCCTATGCCAAGGCCGGTTTCCGGCCCGTGCCCGAGCTCGAAGGCCGCACCGGCAATGACGTGCTGATCATGCAATTCGACCCGAAAGCGAACGAGATATCATGAGCAACTTTTCCCCCAGAGAGATCGTCTCGGAACTGGACCGCTACATCATCGGCCAGAAGGACGCCAAGCGCGCCGTCGCGATCGCGCTGCGCAATCGCTGGCGCCGCCAGCAGCTCGGCGACGACCTGCGCGACGAGGTCATGCCGAAGAACATCCTGATGATTGGCCCGACCGGCGTCGGCAAGACGGAGATTTCCCGCCGACTGGCCAAGCTTGCCGGTGCGCCCTTCGTCAAGGTTGAGGCGACCAAGTTCACCGAGGTCGGCTATGTCGGCCGTGACGTCGAGCAGATCGTCCGCGACCTCGTCGAGGTCGGCATTTCGCTGGTGCGCGAGAAGAAGCGCGCCGAAGTCGTCGCCAAGGCGCACATGAACGCCGAGGAGCGCGTGCTCGATGCCCTGGTCGGCGCCACCGCCTCGCCGGCGACGCGCGACAGCTTCCGCAAGAAGCTGCGCAACAACGAGCTGGACGACAAGGAGATCGAGGTCGACGTCGCCGACACCGGATCCGGCATGCCCGGCTTCGAGATCCCCGGCATGCCGGGCGCCAATGTCGGCGTGCTGAACCTGTCGGAAATGTTCGGCAAGGCGTTGGGCGGCCGCACGAAGAAGGTCAAGACGACGGTCAAGGATTCCTACAAGGTGCTGATCGAGGACGAGTCCGACAAGCTGATCGACAACGAGCAAATCCAACGCGAGGCCGTCCGCTCGGTCGAGAACGACGGCATCGTCTTCCTCGACGAGATCGACAAGATCGCCACACGCGAGGGCGGCATCGGTGCCGGCGTATCGCGCGAAGGCGTGCAGCGCGACCTGCTGCCGCTGGTCGAGGGCACGACGGTCGCGACGAAGTACGGGCCGGTCAAGACGGATCATGTCCTGTTCATCGCCTCGGGCGCCTTCCACGTCGCCAAGCCGTCGGACCTCCTGCCCGAACTCCAGGGCCGCCTGCCGATCCGCGTCGAGCTTCGCGCGCTGACGAAGGAGGACTTCCGCCGGATCCTCACGGAGACGGAGGCGAGCCTGATCCGGCAATACAAGGCGCTGATGGAGACCGAGCAGGTCTCGCTCGAGTTCACCGAGGACGCGATCGACGCCCTCGCCGACGTCGCCGTCCAGCTGAATGCCAATGTCGAGAACATCGGTGCGCGGCGCCTGCAGACGGTCATGGAGCGGGTGCTCGACGAGATCTCGTTCGAGGCGCCGGACAAGGCCGGCAACCAGGTGACGATCGATGCCGAGTATGTGCGCAAGCACGTTGGCGCGCTGGCGTCGAACACCGACCTATCCCGATATATCCTGTAGCGACCGCCGGCGGCCCGGGCCGCCGGTACCGCGATTTTGATCGCGATCACCTCGACACGCGCTGCGCTTCGATCTAGAACCGCGGCGCGTTTTCGCGTTCAGGCACGGCATCATTCCGACACGATTGGGCTGCATGGGGTGCCGCGAAACCGCTTCGTGGCTGGGCTGACACTCGGGGCATGCCGACACCAATTCCGAACTTCGGGGAAACCGCATCGTGCGACATCTGCTGACAATGCTTGCCATTGCCACCACCCTGCTTGCGGGCGGCGCCGCCGCCACCGGGGCCATGGACGTCGTACCGCCCGGCAATCGCCATGCCAAACAGCCCTCCGTGCCGGGCGCCTCCGTCCGCCGCACCAAGGCCGGCAAGACGAGCTTCGATGCCAAATACGAGAAGGTGCGCGACCTGCTCGCGACCGACCGTGAACTGACCGGCAAGCTCAAGTCCATCGCCTCCCAGTACGGTATTGCGCCGATCCACATGGTCGGCGCCATCGTCGGCGAGCACACCTACAACGTCGATGCCTATGACCGGCTGCAGAGCTATTACATCAAGGCAGCCTCCTATGCCGGCGATCGCTTCCGCTTCGCCTACGATGGCCAGAGCATCGACGAATTCGTCGACCGCCCGGAATTCTCTACCTGCAAGGCAAGGAAGGGATCCTATGCCCTCTGGTCGTGCCGGGAAGCGGTGTGGGAGAAGACGTTCAGGGGCAAGGCCGTCGGCGGCGTCTCCTATCCGAACAACCGCTTCAGCGCGGTGTTCTTCCAGCCCTTCTACGCCGGACAGACCTTCGGCCTTGGCCAGATCAATCCGCTGACGGCGCTGATGCTGACCGACACCGTCGCGCGCATTTCGGGCTACGAGCGGCTGGACGAGAACGATGCGGCCGGCGTCTACAAGGCGATCATGGACCCGGATATCTCGCTGGCCTACATGGCGGCATCGCTCCGCCATTCCATCGATGCCTACAGGAAGGTCGCCGGCGTCGACATTTCCGTTAATCCCGGCATCACCGCCACGCTCTACAATGTCGGAAACCCCGACGCGCGGGCCGCGAACTTCGCCCGCCGCCGTGCGGCCGGAACCTCTGAGTGGCCGGAGGAGAACTACTACGGCTGGCTCGTCAACGACAAGCTGGCGGAACTTCAGGGGCTGCTCTAGACTTTCCTCTTCGTTGCCCTGGTGGTCGACGCGGACTTGGCCGCGAGCCGCAAGATGCGCGAGGTATATCCATGGACATGCGTCCAGAGCCCTTCGAACCCCCTGCACCGCAGCCGCGGACGGTGCCGCCGTCGCGGCTGGAGATCATCCGCACGATCCTGCGCAATCCGCTCGAGCTGTGGGGCGAGCCGTCCTATACGCTTCCCTGGATCGAGACGCGCTTCTTCCGCGAGCACACGCTGATCGTCAACGACCCGGGCCTGATCCGGCACGTGCTGGTCGACAATGCACAGAATTACCGGATGGCCGACGTGCGCCAGCTCGTGCTGCGGCCGATCCTGCGCGACGGATTATTGACTGCCGAGGGCGCGGTCTGGAAGCGCTCCCGCAAGGCCGTCGCCCCGATCTTCACCCCGCGCCATGCCAAAGGGTTCGCCGGCCAGATGCTCCGGCAATCCGAGATCTATGCGGGCAAGTACGAGATGGCCTCCGACGGCGGAGCCGTCTTCGACATCGCCAACGACATGACCGAACTGACCTTCGCGATCCTCGCCGACACCCTCTTTTCCGGCGAGATCGTCTCGTCGTCCGGCAATTTTGCCGACGACGTCAACGCCCTGCTCCATCGCATGGGCCGCGTCGATCCGTTCGACCTGCTGAAGGCGCCGGCCTGGGTGCCGCGGCTGACCCGCATCGGCGGCCAGAAGGTGCTCGACAAGTTTCGCGCCATCGTCCGCAACACCATGGACCTGAGGCTTTCGCGCATGCAGGCCGAGCCGGACGCGGTGCCGGGGGATTTCCTGACGCTGCTCCTTCTGCAGGCGGGGCCGGACGGGCTGACGAACGAGGAGATCGAAGACAATATCCTCACCTTCATCGGCGCCGGCCACGAGACCACCGCCCGCGCGCTCGCCTGGACGCTCTATTGTGTCGCCAACACGCCTCATGCCCGCGAGGCGATGGAAGACGAGATCGACCGCGTTCTCGCAAGCGGTGCCGAGCCGGTCGAATGGCTGGAGCGGATGCCCTGGACCCGGGCGGCCTTCGAGGAGGCGTTGCGGCTCTATCCGCCGGCTCCCTCGATCAACCGGGCGGCGATCGCTTCGGACCGCTGGACCAGCCCGGCAGGCGAGGTGGTCGAGATACCGCAGGGGATCACCGTGCTGATCATGCCCTGGACGCTGCATCGCCACGCGCTCTACTGGGACAGGCCCCGCGCCTTCATTCCCGAGCGCTTTCTGCCGGAAAACCGGGACCGGATCGACCGTTTCCAGTTCCTGCCCTTCGGGGCGGGGCCGCGCATCTGCATCGGCGCCACCTTTGCCCTGCAGGAGGCGGTGATCGCGCTGGCTGTCCTGATGCACCGCTTCCGCTTCGAGATGACGGCCGAGACGCGCCCCTGGCCGGTGCAGCGCCTGACCACGCAGCCGGCAAACGGGCTGCCGATGCGGGTGATGCCGCGGTCGACCGTTTCGCCGGGCCGCTGACTGTCCATCCATGGCCGGTGCGGTCGGATGCCGGGTCGCAAAATCGATACCGGTCCGCGCTCTTTTGCGCTAGATGCAAGGGACGATCGACCATTCTGCCGGGCCTGCCCTGCGGAGCGCAGCTATCCGGAAGGACCACGTGGCGGACCATCTGTTACTCGGCATCGATACCGGCGGAACCTATACGGATGCCGTTCTCTTCAGCGAGGAGAGCGGCGTCGTGGCAAAGGCCAAGGCACTGACGACGCGGCACGATCTCGCCGTCGGCATTTCCGGCGCCGTCGAGGCGGTGTTGGAGCAGGCGCAAGCGCAGGTCTCGGCCATCAGTCTCGTGTCCCTGTCGACGACGCTTGCCACCAACGCGCTTGTCGAGGGGCAGGGCGGCCGCGCCGGGCTGGTCATGATCGGTTTCGGGCCGGAGGATCTGAAGCGCGACGGCCTCGCCGAAGCGCTCGGGGACGATCCCGTTCTCTTCCTGCCCGGCGGACACAACGTGCACGGCCACGAGACCCCGCTCGACATGACGGCGCTGGACGCTGCCCTGCCGGAACTGGCGCAAAGCGTTACCTCCTTTGCGGTCGCCGGCTATTTTGCCGTGCGCAACCCGGCGCACGAACAGCGTGTGCGGGATCGCATCCGCGAGATTTCCCACCTTCCGGTCACCTGCAGCCACGAGCTCTCCTCGAAGCTCGGCGGGCCGCGCCGGGCGCTGACGACGCTCCTGAATGCCAGGCTGGTATCGATGATCGACCGGCTGATCGGTGCCTGCGAGCGTTATCTGGAACGGCGCGGGATCCATGTGCCGATGATGGTCGTCCGCGGCGACGGCGCCCTGATTTCCGCCGCCGAGGCGCGGCTGCGACCGATCGAGACCATCCTGTCGGGGCCTGCCGCCAGCCTCGTCGGTGCGCGCCACCTGACCGGCCTGGAAGATGCCGTCGTCTCCGACATCGGCGGCACGACCACCGACGTCGCCGTGCTGGATCAGGGCCGCCCCCGCCTGGACGCGGAAGGGGCCGTCGTCGGCGGCTACCGGACGATGGTCGAGGCCGTCGCCATGCGCACCTACGGGCTCGGTGGCGATTCCGAGATCCGCATCAACGATCGCGGCCTCGCTGCCCGGCTGGATCTCGGTCCCCGGCGCTTCCTGCCGTTGAGCCTTGCAGCGGAGCTCCATGGAGACGTGATCCATGCCGTGCTGGAACGGCAGTTGCGGGCACAGCACGGAGGGCGCCATGACGGCCGCTTCGCCGTCCGCACCGGCGTTCCGGGGCATCTGGCAAGCGGACTTCAGCCGCAGGAGGCAGCACTCTACGAGCGGATCGGCGACGTGCCGGTCGCGCTCGACCAGTTGCTGGCGAGCACGCTGCAGAAGGCGACGCTCGATCGCCTCGTCGGCCGCGGGCTCGTGCACATCAGTGCGATCACGCCCTCCGACGCGATGCATGTGCTCGGCCGGCAGGGGCAGTGGGATCGGGAAGCGGCACGGCTCGGCCTTGCGCTCGCCGCCCGCGCCCGGGACGGTTCCGGCCGGCCCATCGCCCAATCGGCCGAGAGCCTGGCGCGCCTGATCGTCGATCGGCTGACGCGACAGTCCTGCGACGTCATCATGGCCGCCTGCCTGGCGGAGGACGGCACCGGCGTCATCGATCCGGCCGAATCGCTTCCCGTCGATCGCGCGCTGCGCCGCGCGAACGGTATCGTGCAGTTCCGCGTCAGCCTCGACCGGCCGCTGGTCGGCCTCGGCGCCTCGGCGCCGGTCTACTATCCGGCCATCGCCGGTATGCTCGACACGCAGTCCGCCATCCCCCGGGACGCCGACGTGGCGAATGCGGTGGGCGCCGTCGTCGGGCAGGTGCGGGCCAGCGTCACCGTGTTCGTGACCACGCCGGAGGAGGGTGTCTTCATCGTCGGTGGCGCCGGCGCGAGCGTGCGCCTGGTCGACGAGGAGGCGGCGTTCTCGCTGGCCCGCGAACGCGCGATCGCTGCCGCGCTTCATGCCGCCCGCCTGAGCGGCGCCGACGAACCGGCTGTCACTGTCGCGGAAATCGTCGACGCACCGGAGATCGAGGGCTCGCGCAAGCTGGTGGAAGGCCGTTTTACCGCGACCGCTTCGGGTCGCCCACGGATAGCAAACGATCAATAGCCTGCGATTTGTTCCATTGCGGAATAAATTCTTTGAACTATTGCTGAATTGACTATGAATGAAAGGTCGGGAAAGTGGCAGCATCCACGGGGTCCACGACCCGCCCTGCATTTTCCGGAGCGTCCGATGAGCTATAGCGAGAAACACGGCCTTTCCTTCGACAGCGAACTGCTGGAATTCCTGGAGAAGGAGGCGCTTCCGGGCACGGACATCGATCCGGCCGCCTACTTCCAGGCCTTCTCGGCGCTGGTCGCGGACCTGGCGCCGGAAAACCGTGCGCTGCTTGAAAAGCGTGACCGGATGCAGGAGAAGATCGACGCTTGGTACAAGGCCCATGGCGCGCCTTCCGACCTCGGCGCCTACGAGGCCTTCCTTCGCCAGATCGGCTACATCGTCCCGGAAGGCACCGACTTCGCCGTGACCACGGCGAACGTGGATCCGGAGATCTCACAGGTCGCCGGACCGCAGCTCGTCGTCCCCGTCATGAACGCTCGCTATGCGCTGAACGCGGCAAACGCCCGTTGGGGCTCGCTCTACGACGCACTCTACGGCACCGACGCGATTTCCGAAGACGACGGTGCGACCCGCGGCAAGGACTACAATCCCAAGCGCGGCGAGAAGGTCATCGCCTGGGTGCGCTCCTTCCTCGACGGCAGCGTTCCGCTCGCCGGGGCAAGCTGGACCGAGGCCCGGGCATTTGCGGTCAAGGCCGGGGCGCTGCAGGTAACGCTGCTGGACGGCGAGGTCGTGGGCCTGAAGGCGCCGGAAAAGTTCGCCGGCTATCTCGGCGAGGCCAACGCGCCCGCCCAGTTCCTGCTCGTCAACAACGGCCTTCACATCGAGATCCTGGTCGATGCGACCACGGCGATCGGAAAGGCCGATCCTGCCCATATCTCGGACGTCTGGCTGGAAGCGGCGCTGACGACGATCATGGATTGCGAGGATTCGGTCGCGGCCGTCGATGCGGCCGACAAGGTCGTCGCCTATCGCAACTGGCTCGGCCTGATGAAGGGCGACCTTGCCGAGGAGGTCGCAAAGGGTGGCAGGACCTTTACCCGCAGGCTCAATCCGGACCTCGACTACAACGGGCCCGATGGCTCGACCTTCACCCTCGCCTGCCGGTCGCTGATGCTGGTGCGCAACGTCGGTCATCTGATGACCAACCCGGCAATCCTCGATGGCGAGGGCCGCGAGGTGCCGGAGGGTATCATGGACGCCATGGTTACCGCACTGATCGCGCTGCACGACGTCGGCCGCAACGGCCGCCGCATGAACTCGCGCGCCGGTTCGATCTACATCGTCAAGCCGAAGATGCATGGGCCCGAGGAAGTTGCCTTCGCCGTGAAGATCTTCGCCCGCGTGGAAGAGGCGCTCGGCCTGGCGCCCAACACCATCAAGATGGGGATCATGGACGAGGAGCGGCGGACGACCGTCAATCTCAAGGAGGCGATCCGGGCCGCGAGCGAGCGGGTCTTCTTCATCAATACCGGCTTCCTTGATCGTACCGGCGACGAGATCCACACCTCCATGGAAGCGGGCCCGATGATCCGCAAGGGCGACATGAAGCAGTCGTTATGGATCGGCGCATACGAGAATTCCAACGTCGACATCGGCCTTGAGTGCGGCCTGCCGGGGCATGCCCAGATCGGCAAGGGCATGTGGGCCATGCCCGACATGATGGCGGCGATGCTGGAACAGAAGATCGGCCAGCCCAGGGCCGGCGCCAGCACCGCCTGGGTGCCGTCGCCGACGGCGGCAACGCTGCACGCCACCCACTATCACAAGGTCAACGTCGCATCGATGCAGGACGGGCTGAAGGACAGGCCGCGCGCCAAGCTCTCCGACATCCTGTCCGTGCCCGTCGCGTCCCGGCCTAACTGGACGCCGGAAGAGATCCAGCGCGAGCTCGACAACAATGCGCAGGGCATCCTCGGCTATGTCGTGCGCTGGGTCGACCAGGGCGTCGGCTGCTCGAAGGTGCCCGACATCAACGACGTCGGCCTGATGGAAGACCGCGCCACCTTGCGCATTTCCGCCCAGCACATGGCCAATTGGCTGCATCACGGCATCGTCAGCGAGGCCCAGATCGTCGAGACGATGCGGCGCATGGCGGTGGTCGTCGACGGGCAGAACGCCGGCGATCCGGATTACACGCCGATGGCGCCGGACTTCGACGGCTCGATCGCCTTCCAGGCTGCCTGCGAACTTGTGCTGGAGGGGCGCGCCCAGCCGAACGGCTATACCGAGCCGGTGCTGCATCGCCGCCGCCGTGAGCTCAAGGCCGCCCGCGGTCTCTGAGGGGCGAGATCGGGCAGGAACCAAAAAAAGCCGCCGGGATCGCCGGCGGCTTTTTTTGTGTCGTTGGCGCGTTTTCGCCGGTTACTGCTGGACGACGACGCGGGCGCCCTTGCCCGGGCGGACCCGCGCGTAGAGGTCGATGATGTCCTGGTTCATCAGGCGGATGCAGCCCGAAGAGGCTGCGGTGCCGATGGAGCCCCATTCCGGCGTGCCGTGCAGGCGGAACAGCGTGTCCTGGCCCTTGTTGTTGAAGAGGTAGAGCGCGCGTGCACCGAGCGGGTTCGTCAGCCCGGGCTTCATGCCCTCCTTGACGTACTTGGCGATCTCCGGACGGCGGACGGCCATCTCTTCCGGCGGATGCCACATCGGCCATTCCTGCTTCCAGGCGACATAAGCCTCGCCTTCCCACGCAAAGCCCTGCTTGCCGACACCGATTCCGTAGCGCACCGCCTTGCCGCCGGGCAGCACGAAATAGAGGAAGCGGGTCGGGGTGTTCACCACGATCGTGCCCGGCTTCTCGCTGGTCTTATAGTCGACGATCTGCCGGTGATACTTCGGGTCCACGCGCTGGATCGGGATGGCCGGCAGGGCGTAGCCATGGTCTTCGACCGGGCCGTATCCGGAGGTGAAGATTTCGTTGGTCGCGACCTTCTCGCCGATGATCGGCGTGGATGACGGTACGGATGAACACCCGGCAAGCGTCACGGACGCTGCAAGGCCACAAAGGAGCAGGGCAGTGCGGAAGCGCATCTAAGTCTCTTCAATTATGGGGTGTGGCGTGGCGGTGTTCCCGCACGTCTGTGCAATCAAGGTTTATTTGTGATTCAGGAGCTTTTGCAAGTGCGCTGCCTGCTCTCCGCCGTTGTGCGGGAGCACAAAAGAGAGCGGATGGCTTTTTTGCAACATTCCCCTGACGTGAGGTGGTTGCGGCATTGTCCGGCAGGTTCTGCTAGGATGGCGCGACTGCTTCCGCCGAAGGTTTGAAAACATGACGCTCGTATCGCTTCACAAGGACAATCCGCTGGTCGACGGGCGCCAGTCCGAGCGCGCCATGATGGTGCGCCGCGGCGTGCAGCGCCTGTTTGCCGATCTCAGCCATGCGGTCCTGGCGGAGATGACGCTTGCCAGTGGCCGGCGCGCCGATCTCATCAGTCTGGCCCCGAAGGGCGAGATCTGGATCGTCGAGATCAAGACATCGATCGAGGACTTTCGCGTCGACAGGAAATGGCCGGACTACCGGATGCATTGCGACCGGCTCTTCTTCGCCACGCACCGGGGCGTGCCGCTCGATATCTTTCCCGAAGATTGCGGCCTGATCGTATCCGACGGCTACGGCGCCCATATCCTGCGCGAGGCACCGGAGCACAAGCTCGCCCCGCCGACACGGAAGTCCGTCACCTTCGCCTTCGCCCGGATCGCCGCCGGCCGGCTGCTGCAGGCCGAGCTTCTGACCGACAAGACGGCCGAGGGATCGGAAATGGCCGCGGTCGTGAACGGCGACCGCGATTGATCGCCCGTCCTGGCTACTTCGGCGCCCGTTTGGCGAGAATGCGCTGGAGGGTGCGGCGATGCATGTTCAGCCGGCGCGCCGTTTCCGACACGTTGCGATCGCACATCTCGTAGACGCGCTGGATGTGTTCCCAGCGCACCCTGTCGGCTGACATCGGATTTTCCGGAAGTTCCGCCTTCTCGCCGGGCTTCTGCGTCAGCGCCGAGAAGATCTCGTCGGCATCGGCCGGTTTCGCCAGGTAATCGACCGCGCCGAGTTTCACCGCATTCACCGCCGTTGCGATATTGCCGTAGCCGGTCAGCATGATGATCCGCGTATCGTCGCGGCGCTGGCGGATGGCGGCGATCACGTCGAGGCCGCTGCCGTCGCTGAGCCGCAGGTCGACCACCGCATATTTCGGCGGCGCGCCTTTCGCCTTGGCGATGCCCTCGGCCACGGACTCGGCCATCTCGACGTCGAAGCCGCGGGTCTCCATCGCGCGCGCCAGGCGCCGCAGGAAAGGGCCGTCGTCGTCGACGATGAGGAGCGAGCGGTCGGCGCCGATATAGTCGGCGTCTTCTGCGCCCGGCGCCGGTGGGAGAGTGTCGATCTTGTCTGCCATCTTCGCAGTTCCGCGCTGATTTTGCTGCTTTTCCGTTGTTTCTTATGACGGGTTCGGCGCAAGGGGTAAAGTCATTTCGCCAGCTTGACGTCCATCCGGTTGCGTGGCCATTCGACTTCTACCCGTGCGCCGGGGATGCCGTCCTGCCGGTTGCCGAAGGTGAGTTTGGCGCCGGAGCGCTCTAGCAGTGTCTTGGCGATGAAGAGGCCCAGCCCGAGCCCGCCGGCCCGCTCGTCGCGCTGTCGCTTGGTGACATAGGGCTCGCCGATCCGCAGCAGGATGTCCGGGGCATAGCCCTCGCCATCGTCCTCGATCACCAGCCTGACCCGGTCCGGCGTGTGGCCCGCGGTCACGACCACTTCGTTTCGCGCGTGATCGACGGCATTCTCCAGGAGATTGCCCAGCCCGTAGAGAATGCCGGCGTTGCGATGGCCGACGGGTTCCTCGGCGCGCGTGCCCTCTTCCACGAGCCGCAGACGGATGCCGAATTCGCGATGCGGTGCCATCACCTCTTCGAGGAGCGAGGACAGCGGCAGGTGGCGCATGTGCTCCTCGTCGTCCGCCGACAGCGTCGTCAGCCGCCGCAGGATATCCCGGCAGCGCTCGCTCTGGCTTCGCAACAGGTGCACGTCCTCGCCGAAGCGCGGATCCTCGCCCAACTCGCGTTCCATCTCCTTCGCAACGACGCTGATCGTCGCGAGCGGCGTGCCAAGTTCGTGAGCCGCCGCGGCGGCGAGCCCGTCCAGTTGCGACAAGTGCTTTTCGCGTTGAAGCACGAGCTCGGTCGCTGCCAGCGCGTCGGAGAGTTCGGCCGCTTCCAGCGAGACGCGGTAAGAATAAAAGGCGGCGAATGCGGTCGTCGACGCGATGGCGACCCAGAAGCCGGCCGTCAGGATCGGCGGAATGACGAGGAGGGTCCCCGGAAACCACGGCAGGGGAAACGGCGTGAAGGCCAACGCCGTGATCCCGGCCGCAGCCAGGATGCCGAGCGCCAGGCTATGGCGGATCGGCTGCGCCGAGGAAGAGATGATCACCGGAACGCAGACGAGCAGCGCAAAGGGGTTAGCAAGGCCGCCGGTCATGAAGAGCAGTGCTGTCAGCTGCGAGAGATCGAAGGCCAGCAGCGCCAGCGCGGAGCCGGGGGCCAGCCGGTGCGCCGGCGAATAGCGCGCGGTGAGATAGAAGTTGACGGCGGCAAGCAGGGCGATCAGCACCGAGCAGGCCAGGAGCGGAAGTGGGAAGCCCAGCCAGAAGGCAACGACGATCACGGTCACGGACTGGCCAGCCACCGCGAGCCATCTTAGCCGGATAAGGGTTTCGAGCCTCATGCGCTGGCGCTGGCTGTCGTCGGCACTGTCGTTGTAGATCGACATGGTCTTCCCTGCTTTTCATTCCTTCTGGCGCTTCCGAACCGCCTCGGAAAGCTGCGCGGCCTCATGTACGACGCGGCTTGGCCCGTGTCGTCGGCATCGCGCCGGCGGGATCTTCCGGCCAGGGGTGGCGTGGGTAGCGTCCCCGCATCTCCGCCCGCACGTCCTTCCAGGACCCGGCCCAGAACCCGGGAAGGTCGCGGGTCGTCTGGATCGGCCGGTGGGCCGGCGACAGCAGTTCGAGCAGGAGCGGCAGGCGCCCGCCCGCCACAGCGGGATGCTGGCGCAGACCGAACAGTTCCTGCACGCGGATCGGCAAGGTCGGCTCGCTGCCGTCGTAGCGGATCGGATGCCGCTGCCCGGTCGGCGCCTCGAAATGGGTGGGCACGAGACGCTCGAGATCGCGCTGGACGCCCTGTGGCACGAGCGCCATAAGTCCGTCCGAAAGGCTGGCCGGCGTGACGTCGTCGAGGCCGCGCGTCAGCTCCTGGAAGGGCGTGAACCATTCGTCGAGCCGCGCAAGCAGCGCCTCGTCGCCGGTGTCTGGCCAGGGTTCGCCGAGGCTCCGGTGGAGGAAGCCGATCCGCTCGCGCAACTGTCCGCCGGATTTCGAGAACGGCAGGGCCTGCAGCCCGAGTTGGCGAACCCCGTCGGCGAGCGCCCTTGCGGCGGCCGGCCCCGTCGGCCGTGGCAGCGGTGTCTCCTCGAACACGATGGCGCCGAGCCGCGTCACCTTCCTCGCCCGGACCTGACTGCTTGCCGGGTCGAACACGCATTGCTCCTCGCGAACGAAGCTCGCTGCCATCTCGGCCTCGACGTCCGCGCGGCTGATCGTGGCGGCGGCGAGGATGCGCTGCCGCCCGGCCTGGCCTGTCAAATCTGCGATCACCAGCATCGCGCTTGCCGCGAGCCCTTCGGTCTCGGCGAGCTCCGCGCCGCGGCCGTTGGCCATGACGAAGCGCCCCCGCCCGCCTCTTTGCAGCGCGATCCGGTCCGGGAAGGCATGCATCAGCAGCGCACCGGGGTGGACGGGAAGGGCAGCGCCCCTTGCGCCGGCCGCTTCCGCGATGCGGGCTGCCAGCCGCCGGGAGGATTGGGCCCGCTCGCCCCGTTCGGCCTTGAAGCGCCGCAGGCGTTCTTCCAGGTCGAGCGAAGGTCCACCGAGCCCCTGCTCGGTCAGAAGCACGGCAAGCAGCGCCGCCTCCGTCGCCATGCCTTCGCCGGCCGCATGGATGACCATGGCGGCAAGCCGCGGCGGCAGGGAGAGGGTCCGCATCTTCCGGCCGACCGGCGTCAGGCCGCCGCCGGCATCGATCGCGCCCAAAAGCCGCAGCAGGCTGCGCGCCTCCTCCAGGCTCGCGGCCGGCGGCTGGTCGATCAGCGGAAGGCTCGCCGGATCGATGACGCCCCATTGCGCGAGGTCCAGCACGAAGCCGGAGAGATCGCTGGCAAGGATCTGCGGCGGCGTGAAGGCCGGCAACGCCGCGGTCTGGCCGGCATGCCAGAGCCGGACGGCGATGCCGGGGCCGGTGCGCCCCGCCCGGCCGGCCCGCTGGTCGGCCGAAGCGCGCGACACACGCACCGTCTCCAGCCGTGTGATCCCGGTTGCCGCCTCGAAGACGGGCAGCCGCTGCAGGCCGCTGTCGATGACGACGCGCACCCCGTCGATGGTGATCGACGTCTCGGCGATCGAGGTGGCAAGCACGATCTTGCGCATGCCGTCCGGCGGCGGGCGGATCGCCGCGTCCTGTTCCTGCTGCGTCAGGTTGCCGTAGAGCGGGACCAGCATCGTCTCCTCGCCGAAACGGCCCTCCAGCCGCTCCATCGTCCGGCGGATCTCCGCCTGCCCCGGCAGGAAGGCCAGGATCGATGCGCTCTCTGCCGCGTGGGCGTCGCGGATCGCGCGCGCCATCGTCTCCTCGATCCGCTCGCCGGGCGGCCGGTCGGCATGCCGGAGCTCGATGGGAAAGCTGCGCCCGGCGCTCTCGATGACTGCCGCGCCGTCCATCAGCCGGGCGACCCGGTCGGTATCGAGGGTCGCCGACATGACAAGGATGCGCAGATCCTCCCGTAGCGCCGACTGTGCGTCGAGCGCCAGCGCCAGGCCAAGATCGGCGTCCAGCGAACGCTCGTGAAACTCGTCGAACAGCACGGCGGCGATACCGGAAAGCTCCGGATCGTCGATGATCATCCGGGCGAACACGCCTTCGGTCACGACCTCGATCCGGGTCCGCGCGGAAATCCGGCTTTCGAGCCGCATCCGGTAGCCGACGGTATCGCCGACGCGCTCGCCGAGAAGTTCCGCCATCCGCCCCGCCGCAGCCCGCGCCGCCAGCCGGCGCGGCTCGAGCAGGATGATGCGCCCATCGCCACGCCAAGAGGCGTCGAGCAGGTGTAGCGGTACGATCGTCGTCTTGCCGGCGCCGGGCGGGGCGGCGAGCACTGCCCGCGTGCCTGCGCTCAGCGCCTGCGACAATGCCGGCAGCACCGCGTTGACCGGCAGTTGCGGCAGTACGGCAGGGGCGTGTGCGCGCTCGGGCCCGCCATCCTTGGGCATGGCCGGTCAGGCTCCGTGGTTGCGGTAGGCGAGGATCGCACCGGCGAGATCCTCGAGGGCTGCGCCCACCGACTTGAAGAGCGTGATCTCCTCGGGCGAGCGCCGGCCCTGATCCCGCCTGGTTACGAGTTCTGCGAGGTCGGCCCTGATCGCCTCCGGGCCGATGATGCCCGCCCTGATCGGCTGGACGAGATCGCCACCCTCGCTGAACACACCGTCGCGGGTATCGACGAACAGCGTCGCGCGTGTCACCGCCTCGTCGTCGGTCTCGCGCATGGAGGGCTTGAAGGCGCCGATCAGGTCCAGGTGCGTTCCGGGCCTGAGCCACGCCCCGTGCACGAGCGGCGTCTCGGAAAGCGTGCAGCAGGAGATGATGTCGGCCTCGCGCGCGGTCCGTTCGAGGTCGGTGACGGCGCCGGCGTTGAAGCCCGCAGCACACGCCTCGCCGGCGGCCGCCTCGGCTTTGGCCGCGTCCCGTCCCCAGATGGCGATCTCCTCGATCGGCCGGACGGCCGAATGGGCAGCGACGAGGTTCAGCGACAGTCGTCCGGCCCCGACGACGAGGAGGCGCCTCGCATCCGCGCGCGCAAGATGGCGGGCGGCAAGGGCGGACGCAGCCGCCGTGCGCCGGGCCGTGAGTTCGCCGCCGTCGACGATCGCAAGCAACTCGCCGGTCTTGCCGGATGAGAGCAGATAGCTGCCGAAGATGGCCGGCAGGCCGCGTCGCGTATTGCCCGGAAACACGGAGACGAGCTTGACCCCGATATAGGCGCCGGGCTGCCAGGCGGGCATCAGCAGCAGCGTCGCGTTCTCCTCCCCCGGCACGACGACGTCGTGATGGTGGCGGACCGGCATGACGCAGTCGCCGGCGAACATCTCTGCAAGCGCGTCGATGAGGTCGGCAAAGGGCAGGGCGTCTCGGGTCTGTTGTTCTGAGAGGACGAGCATGGCGGTCTCCGAGTTCTCTGATCGGTGGCATGTCCTTAGCGCGCGCAAGGGAGCCGCGAAAGCGGCATTCGATCCGTTCGGGACGGGTTCGGCCTCAAGCTCCGTGTCCGACGCACGCTGAAGATGAAGTTTCTGCGACATTGCGAACGGCACCAATCTGAGGTGGTGAAAAAGCCACCGAAAAAGCGAAAATGTGGAAATAATGATGTAAAATCATATCGATGTAAGAAATATCGGCTTTTCTGAAATCGCCTGTTGACTTGTTTTGTATGTGGTCTTAGAAACCGGCTCACCAACGAGGGCGGCGGCGCTGCTGGCGACCGACGAACTCGCTCTGAGGTTTCCGCAGGACGCTGATGGGTTTTGACCGGTGT
>NZ_JAJNCZ010000004.1 GCF_021026345.1 Rhizobium sp. GN54
CCGGTCTCAATCCGCGCGAGATAGTGACCTGGGCCCCTGGTTCCCTCCAGCCTCCGGGAGTGTCTATGGTACTCCATCTGGCCTCAAGCGGCCCGATTTTCCGTAGCTATTTTCGCGGCGAATACGGCTGCGTTGCCGCCATCGGGTCCACAGTCGCGCTGTTCGTGGCATGCGGTCCTGGTCGGGCCGATTTCGGGATGCGGCAGGGATCCAGCTTGGGTAACGCCGATGGTCGCCATTGTTAGGGCCGTCGAAGCTGCGGAGGCCTCTCGGAGACGGGAGCTACCGTGGGAACCGCGCCGCGAAGCGTTCGAACAGGTCGGCCGCGCCGACCTGTCCGCCTTTCAGCAGGAGGACGGTTCCGTCGAGTGGGCTTCCGGCCGCTTGGCCCCGGCAGATGGCGACGCCCGGGCCGGCACGTTCGATGAATGATAGGCTACGGAATCCGAGCTGGTTCACGAGCACGCTGGAGGTATCGCCGCCGGCCACAGCGATGCCCGCGACACGGCATCGGCTCAGGATCGCCCCGGTGAGGTACGCCAGCCGATCGGACAGCGCGGCCGGCGGCGCGCCATAGTCCAGATCCGGCTGCAGATGGACCATCACATTCGCACCGGCCTCGATCCGGCTGGCGCATCGGCCTGCAAGATCTTCGGGATGGCCGAGGTCGTCGCGCTGGAGCGCGAAACGTTCATAGCTGTCGGCGGCCGCCACCTGAGCAGCCGTCGCCGATGACCGGCTGCCGGCGACGGCGAGGATCGGGCCAGGTTCCCATGCGACCGGCACCGTGTCCGGCTCAGCCGGCGGTACCGCGGGAACGAGCGCTTCGGCCACGCTGCTGGCGCCGACAAGGAGCAGGGGAGCCTCCCGGTCGTCGATTTCCGCAAGCCGCCTGCCCAGGCGGTCGATGTCCGGCTGTTCGATCGCGTCGACCAGGGTCCGGTCCGTCTTCAGGGCGGCCTCCAGCGTTTTGCGGTCCGTCAGGGAAAGGCCTTCGAGGCCCTGCCTTGCCAGGTGAACCCGCAGATCGGCCTCGTCCATAGGCGTGACGGGGTGGCGGCTCATGACGGGGTGCCGATCGATCCGGTATATCTCGCCGTCCGGCGCGCGGGCGAACAGCGTTCCGAAGAGGCAGTAGCGTCCGAGGCTCGGCTGGCCGCCGACCACGATCGTTCGGGACGGCGCGAGCACCGCTTCGAGCGTCTTTACGGCGGCGCCGATGCTGCCGATCTGCGGTGACGAATCGAAGGTGGAGCAGACCTTGTAATGGACGAATTGTGGTGACAGCGCGCGGAGAGCAGGCGCAAGGGCGCCCAGCCGCGCGGCGATGTCCTCGGACGGCCGGGCCCTGAAATCCGTGGCTATGCCCACGGCGTCGAGGCTTGCGGTTTCCTCGACCTTTGGCGGATCGAGAAAAAGGCGTGCCCTGGCGCCGCGCTCGGAAAGCGTCGCCAGCGTGTCCGACGCACCCGTGAAATCGTCGCCGATGAACATGATCCGGGTCATTCTAGGAACCGAAGAACCGTAGCGCCGCCGCAAGTTCGCTCTGCGAGGATGCGGCGCTTTCCAGGGGTTGGCCGAGGCAGAGGGCCTCCCAGGCCTGGCGCAGGCTGCGGATGCCGGCCGCCGCGCCGCCGGGATGGGCGAGGATGCCGCCGCCCGCCATGAACATGAAATCGGCAGAGCCCGCCGCGTCGAGCGTCACCGGCAGGGTGCCGGCCCACTGGCCCGATGAAAACGCCGGCATGACGATGTCGCCGTCATCCGCAGCATCCGCCGCGAGCGGCCGAAGGCAGCGCCGCGCGGCGGCTTTCACCTCGTCGGCTGCGTCGGAGAATTTTCCGCCGATGCCGTGGACATGCATGTGGTCGACGCCGGCGAGCCGATACAGCGCCTGATAGGCGTCAAAGCCGATGCCGAGCGCCGGGTGGCGGGAGAGGGCTCCGTAGCCGTTGCGATGGCCGTGGACGGCCAGCCCTGTCGCGCGGCGCAAGGTCTGCACCCCGGACAGGCCGCACCAGTTGAGGCTCGCCATGACGCAGGAACCGCCTTCGCGCTCGACCAGCTCGGCATGGCGGCGCATGGCGTCGGTCTCGTCGGTGATGTTGAAGGCGACCATCACATGCTTGCCGGTCCTGTCCCGGTGCGCCCGGACCTTCGCCATCACGGCCGGCACGCGCTCGGCAATCGGGGCATGGTCTGGATTGGCGCAGACCTCGTCGTCCTTGATGAAGTCGATGCCCGCCTCGCACAGAAGCTCAACGATATCCGCGATCTCATGCGGGCGCATGCCGACATTGGGCTTGATGATCGTGCCGAACAGCGGCCGGTTATGGACATCGGTTGCGCTGCGCGTCCCGGCAACGCCCATGGCGGGCTGTTCGAAGCGGTTGCGATAGGCCTGCGGCAGCGCGACGTCGACCAGCTTCAGGCCGGTGACCTCGCCGAGATCGTAGAGGTTGCCGGAAGCGGTCGCCGCGAGCGTCGGCAGGTTGGCGCCGATATTCGCCACGGGGAAGGCGACACGCACATGCGCGCGCCGCCAGGGCCCGCCGATGGCCTTGCGCTCCAGATAGGCGCTTGCGAGGCTGGGCGCTCCGGCGGGCTCCAGTTCCTCGACGGAAAGGACTTCTGCGGCGGCGCGCTCACGCAATTCGTCGGTCTCGTTGGCGACGCGCACGAAGGTGCCGCTCGACTGTTCGCCGGCCATGATGTCGGCGATCTTGCGCGGATCGAGCGGCGTCTCGATCAGGTAGGACGCCTCTATGCGTTCGGCGGCCATGGTCAGATCACCGACAGGTCGGGGAAGGGCCTGACGGGGTCGTTGCCGTCCCAACCTTCCGATGCCGCGCGGATGAGATCGAACATGCGGCCCTTCGGCCCCATGACCTCGGAAAGTTCGATCACCGTACCCGGATGGGCCTCGCGATCGAAATAGCAGAAACGGCCGTTCTCCCCGACCTTGCCGCTCATCTTGACCTTGAAGCCCTCGGCTTCCATCGCCGCGAGGTCTGCGTCGTATTGCTGCGTCCAGTAGGCGACATGCTGAAGCCCGCGATGGCCCGCCTGCCTGAAGTCGCGATACATCGACGGTGCATCGTTGCGGCACTGGATCAGCTCGACCTGGACGTAGCCGCTATTGGCCAGCGCCACCGAATTGTGCACGTCATAGGATTTGCCGTCATAGCGGTAATCCTCGATCGGCACGCGCGGATTGTAGTACCAGGGGCCGACGCCCATCACGTCGTACCAGTGCTTCATCGCCGCTTCGATGTCGTCGACGACATAGCCGAGCTGGCGGATTGGCCCGAGAAACTTGCTCATGGATTTGTCCTATTGAGAAATGAGGTGCGGCAGCCAGGTCGATACGGCGGGCACCATGGTAACCACCAGCAGCGACAGGATCAGGGGAATGAAGAAAGGCAATACGCCGCGTACGACCGAATGAACCGGCATCTTGGCGATGATCGACACCATGTAGAGGCTCATGCCCACCGGCGGCGTCAGCAGGCCGATCATCAGGTTGAGCACGAAGACGATGCCGAGTTGGAGCGGATCGACGCCGGCCGCATGCAGAGCGGGGGCGACGATCGGCGCGATGATCAGGATCGCAGCGATCGACTCGAGGAACATTCCGACGATCAGCAACAGCAGATTGACCAGCAACAGCAGCACGAAGGGGTTGTCGGAAAGGCCGAGCAGCAGGGCGCCGGCCTTGGCGGGCACCTGGTCGAGGGTCAGCACCCAGGCGAACACCGCAGCCGTCGAGACGATGAACAGGATGCTGGCGGTCGCCTCGACGGTCTCCCGCAGGCCATCCATGACCGCTTTCAGCGTGAGCGAGCGGTAGATGAAGGCGCCGATCAGCAGGGCATAGGCAACCGTCACGCCGGCAACCTCCGTCGGACCGAAATAGCCGCTGAGCAGGCCGCCGATCAGGATGAGCGGGGCCAGCAGCGCGGGGAAGGAAATCACGGCCTTTGCGGCAACCTCGCGCACCGTCGGCTTCACGGTATCGCGGGGCAGGTCATAAAGACGCGCCATCACGGCGACCTGCAGCATGAGGAACAGCGTGATCAGGATCGCGGGCACGATGCCGGCGACGAGCAGCTGAACCGCAGATACGTTGGTGACGCTGGCATAGATGATGATGGGGATGGACGGCGGAAAGATCGGACCGATCGTCGCCGCGGCGATCGTCAGGCCCGCCGCGAAGTTCTTCTTGTAGCCCTGCCTGACCATCTCGTCGATCTGGATCCTGCCCAGTGCGCCGATATCGGCCAGCGCCGCGCCGGAAACACCGGAGAAGATCAGGCTGACAAGGATCGACACCTGGGCGAAGGAGCCGCGGATGCGCCCGACCAGCATGCGGATCAGGTCGAAGATGTGCTGTGTGACGCCGATCGAGCTCAACAGGCTGGCGGCCAGGATGAACAGCGGCACAGCCAGCAGCGGCGTCGAATCCAGTGCGTTGACGCCGCGTTGCGCCAGCACGTGGATCGGCAGGCCGTAGGCCAGGATCGTGACCGCCGACGACAGGCCGAGTGCGACCGCGATCGGCGCGCCCGCGAGAAGGGCGGCGGCGAAAAGGGCGATAAGGAGCAGGCTCATGACGGCGGGACCCCGGGCTCGTCGTGGGAGAGGTCGGCGCCGCGCAGCAGGGCTGCGATCCGGGCGACGGTGATGATCGTGAGCAGCGTCAGCGCGACGGCTGCCGGCGCATAGTAGACCCAGTTCGGAATACCGAGGGTGGGGGTGGCGAACTTCCAGGCGCGCGACAGGAAGGCGTAGATCGACCACACGCCGACCGCGCCGAAGGCCAGGACCATGATCTCGACGATCAGGGCGCAGACATGCCGGCCGGCCGGCGGCAGCATCGCCGGGACCATGTCGACGGCGACATGGCTGCCGCGCAGGGCCAGCAGCGGCACGCCGAGGAAGACGAGCGCCACGCCGCAGAAGCGCGAAAGCTCGTCCGCCCAGGGCATGCCGAGATCGAAGAGGTTTCGGCCCAGGACCTGCGCGACGATGAGTATGCTCATCAGGGCGAGCAGGAGGATGCCGAGATTGAGGCAGGCCCTGGACATTGTCGCCAGTATCCTGCCGCCCGGCACCCGTGCCGTTTCGTTCACCATCTGATTGTCCTCTCCGACCGGCTGAAGATCAGGCTATCGCCTTGATCTTCTCGTAGAGCGCGCCGAACTTCTCGCCAAAGCGCTCCTCGACGACCTTGCCGACCGAGGCACTGAAGGCGTCGATATCGAGACCTTCGGCCGGGCCGATGACCTTCATGCCCTTGTCGCGCAGCGCCTGGGTATCCTTGTCCTCATTGTCCTCGATCGCCTTGGTGGCGCGGTCGCGGATCTCGAGGGAGGCCTTCGCGACGGCTTCCTTCTGGGCGTCCGACAGGCCCTGCCAGGCGTCCTCGTTCATCACGACCACCTCGGCGTTCGACATGTGGCCCGTCAGCATGAGATGCGACTGCACTTCGTAGAGCTTGACGTTGAGGATGACGTTGACCGGGTTTTCCTGGCCGTTGACGACGCCGGTGGCAAGCGCGGTCGGCACCTCCGACCAATCGACCGGAACGGGTGCGGCGCCCATCCCCTCGACGGCGGCCTGGTAGATCGGGAACGGTACGGCGCGGATCTTCATGCCCGCGAGGTCGGCGGGCGTCTTGACCTCCTTGTTGCAGGTCAGGTTGCGGCGGCCGAAATAGTGAGCGTAGATGACGCGGCAGTTCGCGGCCTGGATCAGGCCCTGGTTGAGCTCCTGCATGACCGGCGAATTGATGTCCATCACCTTCATCAGGTGGTCGATGTCGCGATAGAGGTAGGGTGTGTCCAGCGCGGCGAAAGGCTCGTAGAGCGAGCCGATGCCGCCGGCGGTGTTGTGCGAGAAGGCTATGGTGCCGAGCGAAACCGCCTCCGCCAGTTCCTGGAGCTTGCCGAGTTGTGAGGACGGGAAGACCTCGACCTTGATGTCGCCATTCGAATGCTTGCCGACCGCCTCCGCGAACCAGTCCGCTTGCGCGCCGGCGACGCTCGCCGGCTCGTTGTTATGGCCGTAGCGCAGCGAAACCTGTTCTGCGCGCACGATCGCCGGCGCAAACAGCGCCGCGCCGGCGCCAAGGCCGAGACCCATCACGCCGCGGCGTGAAAATTCGAATGACTTGCGGTTCATGAGATCCTCCCTGAGTGAAATTGATGTGATCATCTCCCGAATGCTTGCGCAGACGTGGTGATAATTCGCTCCTCTTGACATTACGGTAAGAAACGGAAAGCCTCAGGTCAAACAGCAAAAATTGAGGTTATTTGAGGTGAATCTGGTTAAGCCGGGAAATCCGTCCCTGAACGATGTCGCGGCCGCCGCGCGGGTTTCGTTGGCGACAGTCGACCGCGTCATGAACCGCCGCAAGGGTGTGACGGCGCGCACGGTGGAACGTGTTCTGACCGCGGCGGTGAAACTCGGCTATCTCAGCGAAGAGCAGAGGGACCTGCTGTCCGCCCCGCGCCCCGCCCAGATCGCGTTCCTGCTGCCGATGGGCGGCAATCCCTATCTCAAGCTCCTGGGGGAGAAAGTCCGGGGCGTGGCGGAGACCGGCCGCCGCGACGCCAGCCCGGTGCGCTGCTTCTTCATCGAGAGCTTCAATGCCGCGGCGATTGCGGCGGCGCTGCGCCTCCATTCCAAATGGGCCGACGGCATCGCCTTCATGGCGATCGACCATCCGCTGGTGCGCGAGGCGGCCGAGGAGGTCAGCGCGGCGGGAACCCGCCTGGTCACCATCGTCTCGGACATGATCCATCCGGCCCGCGAGGCCTATGTCGGGCTGGACAACCATGCGGCCGGCCGCACGGCGGCCTATCTGCTCGGCCGCTTCTGCGGCGCGCGCGAGGGCAGCGTGGCGCTTGTCGCCGGCAGCCGCACATATCGCACCCACTCCGAACGCGAGCTCGGTTTTCTCGGCCTTCTGGAAGAGACCTATCCCCGCTTGCGCGTGGTGGGGATGCGCGAAGGCCACGACGACCGCAACGAGAACTATCGGCACACCTTGTCGCTGATCGATCAGAACCCCGATCTCGTCGGCATCTACAATGTCGGTGGCTCCTCGGACGGGATTGCGCGTGCCCTGCGCGAACGCGGCAAGGGCGAGGGCGTTGTCTTCATCGGACATGGATTGACCGCCGACACGCGCCGCTTCCTGATCGAGGGGACGATGGACGCCGTCATCAATTCCGATCCGGATCAACTGATTGCCCGGGCGCTCGAACAGTTTGCGGTTTTTCCGCCGATGACCGCGACCGGCCTTGCATGCCCTCCGCTGAGCATGGAGATCATCTTCCGCGAGAACATACCCTTGCTGGCAAAGTAGCCTGACGCCGGTTGCCGTATCTTTTGCCGACGCCGTCACCGACGCCGGCTTCTGTGGCGACACCGTGGCTCAGGCGGGATGCGCTTCGTCGGAATGCCGCGCCTGCCAATGGCGCAGCAGGACGGGGACGATGAGGGCAAGGCCGAGCAGTGAGGAATAGAGTTCGGGCGCGACGAGCAACAGTGCGGCCAGCAGCAGCAGCACGTTCTCCCACGGGCGCGTGCGCACCAGCAGGTAGCGCGACAGCGCGGCGCCAAGGCAGGTGATGCCTATGATGCAGCCGAGGAACGCCACGAAGAAGTCCGGCCAGTTGAAGTCCTTCGTCACCAGAAGCAGGGACGGGGAGAAGACGAAGACGAAGGGCACCAGTGCCTTGCCGAGACCAAGCCGGAAGGCCGTGTTGCCGGTCTTGAACGGGTCCGATCCGGCCATGCCCGCCGCGGCATAGGCGGCGAGCGCCACCGGCGGCGTGATGTCCGCCAAAAGCCCATAGTAGAAGACGAAGAAGTGGGCGACGATCGGCTCGACCCCGAGCATGACCAGCGCCGGCGCTGCGATGGTCACCATGATGATGTAGTTGGCGGTCGTCGGAATGCCGCAGCCCATGAGGATGCACACCACGCCGGTCATCAGCAGGGTGAACAGCAGCGTCAGGCCCTGGGTCGAGAAGATCATCTCGGGAACGAAGGTGCTGAACAGCGCCGAAAGCTGCCCCGCCGTCGAGGTGACGATATAGGACAGCTTGAAGCCGACGCCCGTCAGCGTCACGATGCCGACGACGATGCCGACGGTGGCGGCGGCCGCGCCCACGGCAAGCGCATATTTGGCCCCGTCGCGCAGGCAGACCACGATCTCGGCGACGGACATGCGCCGCCGCGGATTGAGCAGGCCCACGACGACGCACAGGGTGATGCCCCAGAAGGCGGCGAGATAAGGTGTATAGCCCGAGAGCAGGACGGCGATGAGAACGACGAGCGGAATGATCGTCGGCCAATCCCGCTTCAGCGCCTCGACCACGTCCGGCATCTCGTCCGACCGCAGGCCCCTGAGGCCGGTGCGCTTGGCCTCGAAATGCACCTGCATGAACACGCCGAAGAAATGCATGAAGGCCGGCACGATGGCCGCCAGGATGATGGTCGTATAGGGCAGTTCCAGGAACTCGATCATCAGGAAGGCGGCCGCGCCCATGATCGGCGGCGTCACCTGTCCGCCCGTGGAGGAGGCCGCCTCCACCGCCGCGGCGAAATGCTTCTTGTAGCCGAGCCGGATCATCGCCGGGATGGTCAGGGAACCGACCGTGACGGTGTTGGCGACCGACGAACCGGAGATCATGCCGAACAGCGCCGAACCGAAGATCGACACCTTGGCCGGGCCGCCCGCATAGCGGCCGGCGACCCATGCCGCGCAATCGAGGAAGAGCTGGCCGAGGCCGATGCGGGTGGCGAACACGCCGAACAGGACGAAGTGGAAGACGTAGGTGGCGACGACGCCGAGGGCGATGCCGTAGATGCCCTGCGTCGTCAGGTAGAGATGGTCCACGAGCTGGGAGACGGACGCGCCGGGATGGACGAGGATGCTCGGCATGTAGGGGCCGAACAGGGCATAGGCCATGAAGATCACGGCGATGATGGGAAGCGGAATGCCGACGGAGCGCCGCGTCGCCTCGAGCAGGAGCACGATCAGGACCAGGCCGAGGATCACGTCCAGCCGCGTCGGATTGCCGACGCGGAAGGCAAGGTCGTCCAGCGGGATCAACGGCACATGCATGACGGCCACGACGGCGGCGATCGCCAGCAGCCAGTCGAGGATCGATATGCCGAGCGGACGCAGCAGGCTGGACCGCGCGGGCACGTCATAGCCCGTCTTCACCAGGGGAAAGACGAGAAAGACCAGTCCCAGCACCATCGACAGGTGGATGCCCCGGTGCATCATCTCCTGCAAGAGACCGAAGCCGGCGGTGTAGTAGTGAAACAGCGACAGCGCGACCAGCAGGAAGCCGACCAGCCAGCCGGCAGCAGGCGTCAGCGGCCGGAAGCGGATTTCGGAATCGAACTTCTCCTCCAGCTCCCGCGCCTTCTCCTCGTCGAATTCCATGCCGGAAAGTTTGATCTTGTCGCTGTCGCCGTCGCTCATGCCCGGTTCCTTTCTTGACCCTTCAGACAAAAGGGGGCGGAAGACCAGCCTTCCGCCCCATCGTTGTCAGCCTGTTTCAGGGGGCTATTTCAGGGCGCCGACTTCCTTGTAGAACTTCTCCGCGCCCGGATGGAACGGGATGCCGGCGCTGGTAACCGCGTTTTCGAGCGTGATGAGCTTGCCCTTGGCGTGGCCGGCCTGCAGCGCTTTCTGGGTCTCGTCGCTGTAGAGCGATTTGACGATGTTGTAGACGAGATCGTCGGACTGCTTGGCGCTGGTCACCCACTGGGCGGCGACGGAGATGGTCTTGGTCTCGCCGACGTTCTTGTAGGTGCCGTCCGGGACCGTGTCGGTGGAAAAGAACTTCTGCTCGGACAGGAGCTTGTCGGCTTCCGGGCCGGAAATCGGCACGAGCGTAATGTTGTTGGTGCTGGCAAGCTCCACGATGGCGCCGGTCGGATAGCCGCCGACGAAGAAATAGGCGTCGAGCGCGCCGTCCTGCAGGCGCTCGCCGGACGGGCCGGGCTTGAGATATTCCGGTTCGATATCCTTTTCCGTCAGCCCGTAGGCCCCGAGCACGAGCCGCGCATCGACGATCGTGCCGGATCCGGGCTCGTCGAGGGAGACACGCTTGCCCTTCAGGTCTGCAACCGACTTGATACCTGCATCGGCGCGGGCGACGAGATGGATGGTCTCGGGATAGAGCGTTGCGATCAGCCGCAGATCTTCGACCTTGGGCTTGCCCTCGTAAAGGCCCGTTCCCGAATGGGCCCAGTAGGCGACGTCGGACTGCGTGAAGCCGGATTCAGAAGCGCCCGACTGGATGGCGCTGATATTGGCAACCGAGCCGTTCGAGGACACCGCGGTGGAGACGAGGCCTTCGACGCCTGCCGGCCCCGTTGCCGAGATCGCGTTGGCGATCAGGCCGCCGACGGGATAGTAGGTACCCGAGGTGCCGCCCGTTCCGATACGAAAGAATGCCTGCTGCGCACGCGCCGGCGTAAGCCCGGCTGCCGCAAATCCCGCGACGGCGGCCCCGATGGAAAAGGCGCGACGAGTGATCGAAATGCTCATAATTACCTCCCGCAAAAAGATTGCTAACATGTTCAGCGAGTTAAAGATTGTCAACCTGCCGGCGCGATCTTCCGAGGCGTTGCCATGAAACGGATACGGGCCGACCCGGTAACCCGCAGGTTTCTCCGCCGCTGGCCTGCTCGCCTGCAGTGGGGCCGAGGAAATGAAACCATGCTCACACACACCACCGAAAGCGGGAGCGATGCAATGTACGAATTGGCGGCAACGGGCGGCCGCTTTCCGTAGCCCTCCTAGCCCAAGATTAAATTTCAAGCTTCTACTTGACGTTGCCGTCGTGGCCGCCAGAATGTTCAGGCGGACTTGACCGGGGCCCAAATGGCGGCCGGCGCGTTCCGAAGTCCGACGAACTTCATCTACATGCATCCGAAAATTGCAATTGCCATGCAGGAGCAGACGATGAGCATCTTTCGAAACGACGTTCCGGACACCAAGATCGACACCGACACATTGCCGATAAGCGTGGATCGCCGCAGCCTGCTTTTGGGGGGGACGGTGCTGGCGGCTGCGGGGATCGTGGGATCTGCAGCTTCGGCCGACAGGGCGCAGGCCCAGACGCAGGGGCAGGAGCAGACCGCAGCACCTTCCGGCAAGCCGCCGAACATCCTCGTCATCTTCGGAGACGACATCGGCATTCCGCAGATCAGCGCCTATACCATGGGGCTGATGGGCTATCGCACGCCCAACATCGACCGCATCGCGGCCGAAGGGGCGATCTTCACCGACAGCTACGGCCAGCAGAGCTGCACGGCCGGGCGCGCCTCCTTCATTCTCGGGCAGGAGCCGTTCCGCACCGGCCTGCTGACGATCGGCATGCCCGGCGATCCGCACGGCATCCAGGACTGGATGCCGACGATCGCCGATGTGATGAAGACCAAGGGCTATGCGACGGGCCAGTTCGGCAAGAACCATCTCGGCGACCGCGACGAGCACCTGCCGACCAAGCACGGTTTCGACGAGTTCTTCGGCAACCTCTACCATCTCAACGCCGAGGAGGAGCCGGAAGGCTATTTCTACCCGAAGGATCCGGAGTTCCGTAAGGAATTCGGGCCGCGTGGCGTCATCAAGTCGAGCGCCGACGGCAAGATCGAGGATACCGGGGCGCTGAACACCAAGCGCATGGAGACGGTCGACGAGGAGTTCCTCGCTGCCGCCAAGGACTTCATCGACCGGCAGGCCAAGGCGGACAAGCCGTTCTTCGTCTGGTTCAACTCCACCCGCATGCATGTCTTCACCCACCTGAAGCCGGATTCGCTTGGCAAGACCGGCAAGGGCATCCATGCCGACGGCATGGCCGAGCACGACGGCCATGTCGGCCAGTTGCTGCAGCAGCTCGACGACCTCGGCATCGCCGAGAACACGATCGTGCTCTACACGACCGACAACGGCGCGGAGATCGCGCTGTGGCCGGACGGGGCGATGACCATGTTCCACGGCGAGAAGGGCACGACCTGGGAAGGCGGCATGCGCATCCCGATGATGGTGCGCTGGCCGGGCGTGGTGAAGCCGGGCACGCAGATCAACGAGATCGTCACGCTGATGGACTGGATGCCGACCTTTGCCACGGCCGCCGGCATTCCCGACCTGAAGCAGCAGATGACGCAGGGCTTCCAGTCAGGCGACAAGAGCTTCAAGGTCCACCTCGACGGCTACGACCTGACGGAGCTCCTGAAGGGCACCGCCGAGACGCCGCCGCGCGACGCCATGTACTACTTCGACCAGGGCGGCAACCTGAACGCCATCCGCTGGAACGACTGGAAGCTGAGCTTTGCCGTCAACAGCGAAGGCAATATCGCCACGGCCACGCGTGAGGTGCCGAGCTGGGCCAATATCACCAACCTGCGCATGGACCCTTATGAAAGGGGCGCCAAGGAAGGCGGCAATGCGATGGATTTCATCGCGCGGAACATGTGGCTGCTGGTGCCGGTCCAGGCAAAGATGAAAGAGTTCTTCGCCGACTTCAACCAGTATCCGTACCAGACCGGCAGCACGCTGAACGCCAGCGGCATCAACTATGGCTGGCTGCAGCAGCAGGCGGCGATGCAGAGGCTGAACGAACTGGAGCGCCTGGCGCCGCGCTAAAGCATGTCGCGTAGAACCGTGCAGCGGTTTTGCGACAACGACATGGGCGAAAACATGGACCTAAAGCGTGCGGAGCGAATCCGAAGGATCGCGACACGCTTCTGGCCGATCAACGAGATGGCGGGCAAGGCCCCGCCATCTCCGGCTGCCTTTCGCAGTCAGTCGATATCCGTTCCTGCCATCGCGGGATTGAGCGGAGGCAGGGCGGACGTCGCCGGCGTCGCGCGTTGGTCGCCTTCCTTTTCCAACCAGAGCTTTCGCGCCGCCCGCAACCCGGACGGAAACATGCGCGGCGGGCTCTTTTCATCCGTTCCGGCTGATCCATAAAGAGCCCTCTGGTGGCGGCGATACGCCTCCTGCGTCGATGCATCGGCGTATCGCTCGAGCCAGGACTGCAGAGGCGCGATGCCTGCCGTGCGCGACCAGGCGTCGAGTTCGCGCGCGATCTCCGCCGCCGCCCCGTCCCGGCAAGCGTCCTCGACGCGCCGGAAATGCGCCGCCTCCGACTGGCGATATTGCGATTGCCGCCTGCCGTACCACACCTGCAGCCGCGACAGGGCCAAGGCGAGGAGAGCGATGGCAAGGCCGGCCAGCATCGCCAGCGCTGCCATCCCCGCTGCCAGGAGCCAGTCGAACGGTGCGGCCTGCCGTTCGCCCGGCGGGGCGATCGCAGTCGATGGCGGCGATGGAGCCGCGGCCACGGTGACGGTGGTGGCGGGCGCAGTCGCGGACTGGGATTTTGCCGTCGCGGGATCGAACCAATTGACGGTCACGGCGGGCAGGACATAGGTACCCGCATCCGCGAACAGGTAGCTTGCCTCGTCCCTGCGCACGCCGGCAACCGGCTGGCCGGTTCGGTCGGCTTCGTCGGAGAGGACCGGGTCCTTTCGATAAAGCCGCACTCCTTCAGGGGCGGAAAGTTCGGGTTCGGGGATCATCATCGCCCGCATCCCCTCCGCCCGCACCGTGATCGTGCGCACCAGCGTGTCGCCGGCCTTCAGGGTCGTCGGGTCGCGGTCCAGATCCTGGGTTACCTCGACCTTTGCAGCCACGACCCCGCTGCTTCCCGCCGCCGCCCCCGGGGCAGCCTGCACGGCAAAGGTCAGCGGTGGCAACGCTACCTTGCCCTGCGTCGTATGCCCCGGCACCGCCGCATAGCCGAACGTGATTTCGGCGAGCGGAAGGGCGAAGTCTCCCGCCTGCTGCGGGGTGACGACATAGGTGCGACGGATGCCGGAATAGGCGGTGCCGTCGATCGTCTCGTTGAGGTTCAGCGCCGGCCCGTCCTGCAAGGTGACGATCGCGCCGGAGAGATCGACGGGCGGGAATTGCGGCGGCTGCAGGAAATAGTTCGGCACGAGGACGTCGACGTCGATGAGGATCTGCTGACCGACATAAAGCGTCCCCTTCGATTGCAGCGCCGCCCGGGCCAGCGGGTCGGCTCCTTGCGCGAAAGCCACGGACAGAAGCCACCACAGGAGGGCGACGGCCGGGAACAACGATCGGATGGCTCGCCGGATCATCATTGGTGCCCCCGTGCTTCGATCGCGAATTTTCGTGCCAGGAGATCGGCGGGCGACACCTGGATGTTGCGCATCCACATGTCCGCGGTCTGCGCGCCGGCCGGAACCTGGCCCTCCTTGCCGCGCTTGCCCTTGTCGTCGAACTGGATCTGGTCGGGATCGAGACCGGCCTGTTCCTGCTGCTGCTCCTGTTCCTTCTCGTCGTTTTCCTTTTTCCGCCGTTGTGCCAGTTCGAGGTTCGCCTTCGCCTCGGCCCAGTCGGGTTTCTGCTTCAGCGCCTGCTGATAGGCGGTGATGGCCTCTTCCGGCTTGTCGAGATGCATCAGGGCGTTCGCCTGATTGTAGTAGCTCTCGGCCGTGGTGGACCGGGCAAAGGCATCGATCGCGTCCTGGTAGCGGCCCGTTCGATAGAGCGCGGCGCCGCGCCAGGCAGGATCGGAGAAGTGCTCGGCCGCCGCCGTAAAATCGCCCTGTGTGAAGGCGCGCTGACCCTGCTGATCCGGTGTGTGCCACGGATTGCCGAGATCGGCCGCCTCGGCACGGATCGGACCGCCGACAACGACCGCGAGCACTGCGGCACCCAGCCAGTGGATCTTGCTTCCCCGGCGGAAGGTCAGCGTGCAGAGGATCGCGATCGGAAGGGTCAGGTACCAGCCGAAATCGCGCCAGCGCGTCAGCCCCTCTTCAGATTTCTGCGTGAACGACGTCTGGATGCGCCGGACGATCCAGTCGACGTCGCCGTCGTCGAGCGTGACGGTCGCGACCTGCGCCGATGAGGAGGACTGCAGCGCCTTCAGGCCGTCCACGTCGAGCCTCGCCTGCACACGTGCACCGGAGCTGTCGGTCAGGTATTCGCCGGACCCGGTCCTGACCGACCCGCCTTCCGGCGTGCCGATGCCGAGCACCATCAGGTCGTTGCGGCCCTTGTAGTCCGAGAAGGCGGCAAAGGCAGCGCGCTCGACACCGTCCGTCAGAAAGAGGATCGTTCCCGGCGCCGTCTCGTCGGCAAGTGCTGTCTCGACCGTCTCCAGCGCCTTGGCCGTGTCCTTGCCCGGTACCGGCATCAGCGCCGGCGAAAGGGCTGCGAGATAGGTGGCGACGAGCGCGGCGTCGTCGGTGAGCGGCAGCACCATATGGGCCGAGCCGGCATAGGCGAACAGCGCGGTGCGGGCGCCCTTGCGCCGGGCCATGATGTCCTGCACCTTGAGTTTGGCCCGCTCGAGGCGGGTCGGGGTGATATCCGTCGCATTCATCGTGGGGCCGAGGTCGATCGCGATCGCGAGCGGTGCCGTGTCCTCGACGAAGGGAGGGCGTTCCCGTTCCCAGGTCGGGCCGGCAGCGGCGATCCCGGAAAGCGCGATCAGCCCGGCAATGAGGTGGACCGGGCGGAGCCCGCCCGACCGCCCGCGTTCGATCAGGAGGTGGTCGAGCAGGTTCGGCGCGATCAGGTTCTGCCAGCGCGCCCGCATGTTCGACTGCCGGCCGAGCAGCCAGACGAGAAGCAAGGCGGCTGCGATCGCCAGCAGCCACCACGGGCGCAGGAAGTGGAATTCGGAGATCATGCCCCCGCCTCCCTGTCGCGCCTGCCGGACGCATGGATGGAGACCAGCCACATCACGACATGATAGGCGAGCACCAGCAACACGGCCGCGCCGAGCGGATAGTGGAACAGCTCGATGCGCGGCCGCCAGCTCAGCGTTTTCTGGTTTGCCGGCGTGATCTCGTCGAGCAGCGCATAGATCTTTGCCAGTGCGGCCTGGTCCTGTCCGAAGAAGTAACGGCCGCCCGTGGTGGTGGCGATCGTTTCCAGCATGGCTGCGTCGAGCTTCTCCTCGCCTTGTGCATTCGGGTCGCCGATGCCGATGGTGTGGATGCGGATCTGGTTGTCCCTTGCGATCCCGGCTGCCTTGTCCGGCGGCATCTTGCTTGCGGTGTCGTTGCCGTCAGTGAGCACGATCAGGATCTTGTCGGGCGCCGGGCTCTCCTGGAACAGCTTGATGGACAGGCCGATCGCATCGCCCATCGCCGTTCGCGGTCCGGCCATGCCGGGCAGCGTGTCGTTGAGCATGGTCCGCACGGTTCCGTGGTCCATGGTGAAGGGAACGAGCGGGTAGGGTGCATCGCCGAAGGCGATCAGGCCGAGGCGATCGCCCGGCCGGCGGTCGATGAAGTCGGCCACGACCGATTTCACCGCATCGACCCGCATTTCGAGGTTGCCCTGCGGCGTGCGGAAGTCGCGGGTGTCCATCGACTGCGACAGGTCGAGCGCCAGCATCAGGTCGCGCTGCGGCTCGGTCTTCTCGAGCGGTGGCTCGACATATTGCGGTCGTGCCACCGCCAGGAGCACTAGCAGCCAGCAGATCGGCCCGATGATCTTCTGCAGCAGGTTGGCGCGGGGGACGACGGCGCCCTCGGTTGCACCGATGCCGGCCGCTTTCGTGATGTCCTCGAAGAAGGGAATGCGCACCGCCGGCGTCTGCTCGCGGTAGGGCGGCAGCAGCCACCAGACGAGGAGCGGAAGCGGCAACAGCAGCAGGAGCCAGGGATGGTCAAGGGTGTACATCGTGCCCCTCGATCCATTGGCGCGCCGCGGAAAGCGTGCGTTTCGCAGCCGCCTCGTCCGCAAGGGATGCCGCGGGCAGGCGGTACTCGGTCTCGGCAAAGAAGCGATAGGTGTCGTCTTCGATCCTCGCCTTTCCAGCATGGGCCTTGAGAAAATCCGACCAGTCGGGACCGCTCAGAGCGGCGACGGTCTCGCGTGGCCAGGCTGCGAGCGCCGTCCGCTTCACAAGTGACGGCAGGCTCAAAAGGGCCTGCATACGGCCGTCCGGCCGGTCGATACCTGTCTCCAGCAGGGCAAGCTCCGCCAGCGCTTCGCGCCGGTAGCGGTTCTGTGCGCGGTGCCGCAACCAGCGCCAGAGGACAAAGGCAAGCGCGAGCGCGATGGCGGCGGCCAGCGCCGCCCAGCCCCAGGTCGCCGGCATCATCGAGACAGGGGGCGGGAGCGCGATGTCGGCCATTTGCCGCAAGGTCGCAGCCAGCATGGGATCGGTCGGCGGGCTTGCGACATCGGGCTCCATTCAGCGCCTCCTCTGCCGCCAGGCAAGCTGGCCGAGCAGCGTGCGCAATTGCGGCGCGACCTCTTCGGCCGCCGAGAGCGGCAACATCGGCAGGCCCATTTCCTTCTGCCAGGAAAGCAGTTCGCGGCCCCGGTTGCGGGCGAAGCTGTCCACGGCATCGCGCACGCTGCTGCGGCCGAACTGCAATTCGGCCTGCAGCGCCCCGCCGCTGATCACCATCTCGCCGGTGCGGGGCAGTTCCAGCAGAAACGGATCGTAGACGAGGATGGCAATCACATCGTTGGCCACCGACATCTTCAGCAGGAGGTCGCGCGTCGCGGGCCCGTGGCCGTCGAAATCGCTGACGACGATGATCAGGTGATCGTGCCGGGCGACGGCGGCAATTCTTGTCAGAACGGCATCGAGTTGTTCCGGCGTCCGTTTCGCCTCCGAGGTGGCGTTGAGCGCCTTGTTCTTGACCGAGATCGCCTCGGCAAAGCGGATGACAGCCTCGCGGCTGCGATGCGGCCGCACGGCTTCCTGTTGCGCGTCGTCGAATACGACGCCGCCGACGCGGTCGCCGAGCGCCATGACGCGCCAGGCGCAAAGCGCTGCGGCTTCGGCCGCCGCGACCGACTTCATCGAACGCCTGCTGCCGAAGAACATGTTGACCCGCTGGTCGACGACGACGAGCGCCGGACGGTCCTTCTCCTCGTCGTAGACGCGCACAAAGGGCTGCCCGGTGCGGGCGGTGACGCGCCAGTCGATCGTGCGGATATCGTCGCCGGGCTGGTAGGTGCGCAGTTCCTCGAAGCTCAGGCCGCGACCGCGCATGCGCGATTCGTGGCGGCCGGCGAGCAACCTGCGGACCGGCGCCTTTCGCAGGAACGTCAGGTCGCAGGCGACCGGCTCCAGGGCCGCAAGGTCGTCGACGGAGACATAGACGCCGTCGGTGCCATGCGCGGCCGGCCGCGCGATGCCTTTCGTTCTTCCGAAGGCGGGCAGGGAAAATGCCAATGCAAGTTCCTCCTGGTCAGGCCGTCGCGACCTTCTCGACGATGCGATCGACCGCCTGGTCTGCGACGATCCCGCCGGCATGGGCCTCGTAGGAGAGCACGAGCCTGTGGCGGAAGACGTCGTGGACAATGGCCTGGACATCGTCCGGGGTCACGTAGTCGCGCCCGTGCAGCCACGCATAGGAACGCGAAACCTTGTCCAGCCCGATCACGCCGCGCGGGCTGACGCCGACCTGGATCCATTTCGCAAGATCGGCATCGATCTTGTCGGGATAGCGTGTCGCCATGACGAGAGCGACGATATAGTCCTCCACCGCCTTGGAAACGGTGATGTCGGAGATTTCGCGGCGCGATGCGAGCACGACGTCCGCGGCCAGCTTCTCGGGATCGTCCCCGGCCTTGCCGTGGGCTTCCTTTTCCTCCGATCGCACCAGTTCCATGATCGCCGCTTCCGACTTGGCATCCGGATAGTCGACGCGGATGTGCATCAGGAAGCGGTCGAGCTGGGCTTCCGGCAGCGGATAGGTGCCTTCCTGCTCGATCGGGTTCTGCGTCGCCATGACAAGAAAGAGTTCCGGCAACCCATGGCTCTTGCCGCCGACCGTCACTTGCCGTTCCTCCATGGCTTCCAGAAGCGCGGATTGCACCTTCGCCGGCGCCCGGTTGATCTCGTCGGCCAGAATGAGGTTTGCGAAGACGGGCCCCTGCTGGAACTGGAATTCGCCCTTGCCCGCCTCGCTGAAATAGACCTCGGACCCGGTAATGTCGGAGGGCAGCAGGTCCGGGGTGAACTGGATGCGCGAGAGGGTCGCGTCGAGGTTCTTCGCCAGGCTCTTGATCGCCCGTGTCTTGGCCAGCCCCGGCAAGCCCTCGACGAGCAGATGGCCATTGGCCAGAAGCCCGAGCAGCAGGCGTTCGATCATGGCCTCCTGGCCGATGATCGACCGGCCCATGCGCTTGCCGAGCGCCTCGATGTCGTCGCGACTGCCCATTGGATTCCCTCTCCTGCGCGTCGTCAGTTCAGGTGTACTCGATTCCGGGATGCCACTGCTGTGCCTCCTGCCTTTCAGCAGGCCAGGTTCAAGATATCGCGTAAAAGTTGACGGGCAAGGGTGGCGGGCGTCGATAGCTGAACAAACGGCGCTGCCGATGGGCGCGGGGCGGACTGGCGGAACGTACGCGGTTTCTCAAACTGATGAGCTTGCTTGAGCTCCACAAGATGCGCTGCAGCCACGATGAGGTCACGGGCAGCGGAACAGGCGGCCGCTTCGTCAACGGCATCGACCTGGTCAGCCGCCTTGTAACGGCAGCATGCTGCGGCAGGCAGGGATGACCGCGATGGAATCTTTCCCGCGTGGCTTGCCTTTGCATTTTATCTTGTATACTAGAAAACATCTGACGCCTGGGGAGGATCCGACAGGCCGCATAGGGAGAGGAATATGGTACAGTTCAGCAAGCTTTGCATCGCCGTTGGCGTCGCCGCCGGCCTGGCGTTCTCGGCATCCGCGGCCTTTGCGCAGGAGGTTCCCGCCGCCGGCGCAAGCGCGCGCATCGATGCGATCAAGTCGGCGGGCCAGTTGCGCGTCGGCGTGCTGGCCAACCCGCCATGGCTCGTGGAAGACACGACCGGCGCAGGCGAGCCCTGGCGCGGCCCGGCATGGACCCTTGCGGTCGCCTATGCGGAAAAGCTGGGCGTGACGCTCGTTCCCGTGGCCGTCTCCCACGAGACCAAGGTGCCGGTCCTGGCGGCCAACCAGGTCGACATGACGATCTCGCCGCTGTCGATGACGAAGAAGCGCATGGAAGTCGTGGACTTCGTCACCTATTCGCGCACCTCGCTCTGCGTCTTCGGCAAGGCTTCCAACCCAAAGGTCGCCAACGCCAAGTCGGTTGACGATTTTGACAGCCCCGACGTCACCATCGCCTACTTCACGGGGGGCGGCGAAGAGAACTGGGTGAAGGAGCGCTTCCCGAAGGCCACCCTGCGCGGCGTGACCAGCGCCGGCACGGCCGCTCCGGTGGAGGAGATCATGGCCGGCCGCGCCGACGTCGCGCCGATCAACCGCATCCCCTACGTCGCGCTGGCGCGCAAGGTGAAGGGCCTCGAGGCCCTGCCGCGCGAAAACAGCTGCCAGGACAGCACCGAGGCGGTCAACGAGATCGGCCTGGCCGTCGACAAGAACCAGCCGGAATATGTCGAATGGCTGCGCGCGGTCGCCGAGAAGATGCTCCCCGAACTGCAGGCGCAAGAGGAAGCCGAAGTCGCCAAGATGTAGGCGACGGCGGATTGCGGCCGGTGATCCCGCCGGCCGCGCTCCTTTCGGAGAAAGATCATGGAACTGAACCTTTCCGCCGTGCTGGACAGCTGGCGGTTTCTTCTCAGCGGGCTCGGGGTCACGCTCCTGCTTGCCGCCGGCGTGACCGTGCTCAGCCTGTTTTCCGGCACGCTGCTCGCTCTCGGGCGGCTCTACGGGCCGCGCTGGCTGAGTGCCGTCATCGTGTTCTATATCGACTCGATGCGGGCCATCCCGGTCCTGGTGGTACTCGTCTGGGTCTATTTCGCCCTGCCGATCGCGACGGGTCTCAACCTTCCGCCCTTCTGGTCAGCACTTCTGTCGCTTTCCGCCCACCTTGCCGCCTATGTGGCCGAGGTCGTGCGGGCCGGCATCCAGTCGGTCCGCCCCGGCCAGGTGCGCGCAGGCATGGCGCTCGGCATGACCCGCGCGCAGATCCTCCGCAAGATCGTCCTGCCGCAGGCGGTCGTCAGAATGCTGCCGGCCTTCGGTTCGCTGCTGTCGCTTGCAGTGAAGGACACGGCTATTGCGACCGTCATCGCCGTGCCGGAGCTCATGCGCCGGGCCGATGCGGTGGCCGGCCAGACCTATGCGCCGGTCGAGGTCTTCACCACGGTGATGATCCTCTATTTCATCGTCATCTTCCCGCTCACCCGAGGCATTGACATGATCTATCGCCGCATTTCCTTCCTGGGGCGGTCATGACATTCGATTGGTCCATCATCTGGCAAAGCATGGGGGCCCTCTGGCAGGGCGCGCTCGTCACCATCGGATTGACCGTCCTGACGATGGTGCTCGCCGTTCCCCTCGGGATCGTCGTCGCGCTCTTGCGGGATTCCCGGCTGAAGCCAGTCTCCGCGCTAGCGACGGCCTATGTCGAACTGATGCGGAACGTTCCCATCATCCTCGTCGTCTACTGGGCCTTCTACGTACTGCCCATCCTTACCGGCGTCGGCTTCTCGCCGTTCCTCACCGGTCTGGTGGCGCTCGTCCTCAACAATACCGCCTATAATTCGGAGACCTTCCGCTCGGGCATCCGCTCGATCCGCAAGGGCCAGACGGAAGCGGGGCTGGCGCTCGGCATGAGCGAGGGCGAGGCCTTCCGCAAGATCGTCCTGCCGCAGGCCTGGCGCCGGGTGCTGCCGATCCTGGCGACCACCTGGGTCACGCTCTTCAAGGACACCTCGCTGGTTTCCGTGATTGCCGTCGGGGACCTGGCGCATACCGCGCTGCAGATCCGCTCGCAGTCCTTCCGGGTCATCGAAATGCTCACCGCGATGGCTGCCATCTACTGGCTGCTCGGTTATCCGCAGGCCAAGATCGTGGACTGGATCCACCGCAAATACGGGGTCACCGAATGACTGACACGCTTGTCAAACTCCCGCAGGGCTTTGCGCTTCCGGAGGTCGTGATCGAATACCGCGACGTCCGCAAGCAATATGGCGAGTTCGTCGCGCTCGCCGGGGTCAATCTCGAGGTCCGCCGTGGCCAGGTCGTCTGTCTGATCGGCCCGTCCGGATCGGGAAAATCCACGCTTTTGCGCTGCACCAACGGCCTTGAGACCATGACTTCGGGCGAAGTCTATTTCGACGGCATGCCGCTGTCGAAGGATCCGCGCAAGACCCGGCTCATCCGACAGCGCATGGGCATGGTGTTCCAGAACTTCGAACTGTTCCCGCACAAGACGGCTCTCGGCAACATCATGATGGGTCCGATGACGGTGCTCGGCCTCAGCGAAGAACAGGCGCGGACGCGGGCCGAAGCACTGCTCGCCAAGGTCGGCCTTTCCGACAAGGCGGGCAACTATCCCGCCAACCTTTCGGGCGGCCAGCAGCAGCGTGTCGCCATTGCCCGTGCCCTTGCCATGGAGCCCGAAGTCATGCTCTTTGATGAGCCGACTTCGGCGCTCGACCCGGAAACGATCGGCGAGGTGCTGAACGTGATGAAGCGGCTGGCGGATGACGGCATGACGATGGTGGTGGTGACGCACGAGATGACCTTTGCCCGGCGGGTCGCCGACCACGTGGTCGTCTTCGCGAACGGGCAGATCGTGGAGCAGGGGCCGCCGGAGCAGATCTTCGACGCCCCGAAGACCACCCGTACCCGCGACTTCCTCAGCCATCTCGGTTGGGACGGATGAGCGGGATGCCGGCACAGGACCGATTGGCACAGGGCCAACCTGGCAGGATCGCAGGCGAGGTCGCCGGGATGCCGGCGAGCGTCGACGACATACACGGTATCATTCGCAACGAGATCATCACCCTGGGGCTGATGCCCGGCGTCAAGGTTTCCGAGAACGAGCTGGCGCGTCGCTTTCATACGAGCCGCACGCCGGTTCGCGAGGCGCTCCTGCGGCTCGTGGACGAAGGACTGGTCAAGGCCTGGCCGCAACGCGGCACGCTGATAACCCCGATTTCGCTGCGTGCCGTGCGGCGCGCGCGCTTCGTACGCGAGGCCATCGAGGTCGCCGTGTTCCGCAGGGCTGCGACGGACGGCCTGTCTGCCGAGGTGCCGGCGAAACTCGATGCCATCATGACGCGCCAGCATGAGGCCCGCGAAGATTCCATCCTCTTTACCGATGCAGACGACGCCTTCCACCGGGCCTTCGCCGAGGCGATCGCCGTGGGCGACATCTGGTCCGTGCTTGAACGCGAGAAGGCACAGTTCGACCGGTTGCGCTTCCTCAGCCTTCCGAACGTGACGCCTGTCGCCGTCCTGATTGCCCAGCACGAGCGGATGATCGCAACCGTCCGCGCCCGGGATCCGGACGCTGCGGAGAAGGCGGTCCGCGACCATCTTTCGGAGGTGCTGAAGGTGACGGAACAGCTTTCCGCCCGCTATCCGGATCTCATCGTCAACGACATCTGACGCCGGTCTTCCCCCGTCCCCGCACGGTGAGGGGAAACGTCATTCGGCTTCCGCGGCGATCGCCTTTTCCATGCCGAGCGAAAGCATCCGCTCCAGCCGCCGGATCGTCTCATCCGCGAATGTCCCTTCGGCGAGCGCCTCGGGCAGAAGATCGGGCATCGCCGCCAGTGCGGAAAAGACGGCCGCGGGGCTTTCCGTCCCGCTGCCCGCGAGGGCTGCCTGCAGTTCCGCCTCGCGCGGATCGTTCAACGGATAGGAACTCCCCCCGTCGTCGCGGCCGAGCGCGTAGCGCATCCAGCCGGCGGTGGCGAAGGCGAAAGGAGCGACATCTCCGCCGTGCGCGAGCATTTCGAGGGCGGGCGCGAATATGCGCTGCGGCAGCTTCTGCGTGCCGTCCATGGCGATCTGCCGGGTCTCGTGGGCGATGGCCGGATTGGCAAAGCGCGCGCAAAGCGATGCGGCATAGGCGTCGAGGTCCATGGCGACCGTCGGCAAGGTCGCCCGCGCGGCCGTCATGTGGCGGCGGACGAGGCTGTTCAGTGCGGCATCCGCCATCACGTCGCAGACATAGGTCTTGCCGCTCAGAAAGCCCGCATAGGCCAGCATCGAATGGCTGCCGTTCAGCATCCGCAGCTTCATCTTCTCATAGGGGGCGACATCCGGCACGAAAAGCGCGCCGGCCTTTTCCCAAGACGGGCGGCCGGACGGGAAATCGTCCTCGATCACCCATTGGCTGAAGGGTTCCGTCTCGACGGCCGCCCGGTCCTTGTAGCCGGTCAGCGCTTCGGCATCCGCAAGCGTTCGCGCGGTCGACGCGGGGGTGATGCGGTCGACCATCGTCGCCGGAAACGACACCTCGGCCGCGATCCGGTCGGCAAGGGCGGGACCGTGCGCGCGGCGGGCGAAATCGACCACCGCTGCCCGCAGCAGCGGGCCGTTCTCCGGCAGATTGTCGCAACACAGCACGGCGAACGGAGCAAGACCGTTGGCAAAGCGCAGGGCAAGGCCCTGGGCGATCAGGCCCAGCACGCCCCGGGGGGACGACGGATTCAGCAGATCGGCGGCAACGGCCGGATGGCCGATATCGCATCCGCCGCTCCGCAGGAGGCCGTAGCCCTTCTCGGTCACGGTGGTGCTGACGATGCGGCAGCCGGGGTCGGAGATGGCTGTGAGCACGCGGTCACTCAGGCCGTTTCCGGCGATGACGCCTGCAATCGATGCGATGACGCGCGCCTGTGGCTTCTCCCCCCGTTCGATCAGCGTGTAGCGGCCGTCCTGCGGGTTCAGCACATTCGCCACGTCCGCGCCGCGGAGCGATACCCCGATGATCCGCCAGTCGCCGCCGTCAGCCGCGATCGCACCGTCGGTATAGGCGGCGATGTGGGCGCGCGCGAAGGCGCCGAGCCCGAGATGGACGATGCCCGTTCCCGTGTCTTCGGGCCGATAGCCGGGCCAGTGCGCCGGATGGTCCGGCATGGGCCTCGCTGCCGCCGAGAGCCTCACTTGCCCGCACCGTGCACGAGCGGATGGTCGAGGGCGGTCATGATTCCGCGAAGTTCGGCCAGCCCTTTCAGGCGCCCGATGGCCGGGTAGCCGGGTTGCGCCTTCCGCTTCAGGTCGTCGAGGATGTCCTGCCCGTGGTCGGGACGCATCGGAATCTGCCAGTCGGCCCGGCCTGCGGCCTTGCGCGCGCGCTCCTCGGCGAGGATCGCGTCGATCATCGCCACCATGTCCGTACCGCCTTCCAGATGGCCGGCCTCATAGAACGATCCGCCGAAATGCGGGGTTTCGAGGTGGACATTGCGTAGGTGCAGGAAGTGCACGCGGCTGCCCAGCCGCTTCATCATGCCGGGCAGGTCGTTGTCACGGCGCGTGCCGAGCGAACCGGTACAAAGCGTGATCCCATTTGCCGGCAGGTCGACCGCCTCCATGACGCGGCGATAATCCGCCTCGGTCGACATGACGCGCGGCAGGCCGAGGAGCGGGAACGGCGGATCGTCCGGATGGCAGCAGAGCCGCACGCCGAGTTCCTGCGCGAGCGGCGCGACTTCGGAAAGGAAGTCGACCAGATGCGTGCGAAGGCTTTCCGCGCTGATGGAATCGTATTCCGCAAGGTGGGCCCGCACGTCCTCAAGCGTGAAGGATTCGGCCGCGCCCGGCAGGCCGAAGACGACATTGCCGGCAAGCTCACGACGGCGGTCGTCGTCCATGTCGGCGAAACGCTGCGCTGCCTCTGCCACGACGAAATCGGGGAAACTCTCCGCAGCGCCGGGCCGGGCCAGGATATGGATGTCGAAGGCGGCGAAATCGACCACGTCGAAACGCATGCAGGTGGCGCCCGACGGCAGGCGATAGGCGAGATCGGTCCGCGTCCAGTCGAGGACCGGCATGAAATTGTAGCAGATGACCTCGACCCCGGCGCGGGAGAGGTTCGTCATGCTTTCCTTCCAGGCGGCGATATGCGCCTTCCAGTTGCCTTTCTGCTTCTTGATGTCCTCCGATACGGGAAGGCTTTCCACCACTTCCCAGGCAAGGCCCGAGGGCGCCCCGTCCGTCATCGATCCGATGACGCGCTGGCGCTCGGCGATCTCCCCGGGTGCCCAGGCCGAACCGGTGGGCACGTGGTGGAGCGCGGAGACGACCCCCTCGACGCCCGCCTGCAGCATGTCGTCGATCGAGACGAGGTCCTTCGGACCAAACCACCGCCACGTCTGGCGCATATCATTCCCCTTTTAGGCCGCTTGAAACATGCCAGAGCTAACACTTAGTAGACTAGTATGCAAGTGTTGGCGTATCCCTGGACCTCCGTCCGGCAGCAAGGCGCGGCGACGACACGCCAGCGATCAGCGCGCATTGCAGGAATGGCTCGCCGACCGCCTGATCGTGCGTGCTCAGGAGGGGGAGGTGCGACCGATCTCGTCTATTCGAACAGATCCGGATTGTCCGCCTCTATCTGCGGCAGGTCGGCCAGAATGCCGTTCAGGTGGCTTCGCATGGCGCGGGCCGATCCGTCGCCATCCTTCGCATCGATGGCGGCGATGATGGCCTCGTGCTCCCCGATCAGCCGCATCATCGAATCCGGGTGGCGTAGCTGAAGATTGCAGACCCGGTCCATGTGCGCCTTGATGTCGGCGACGGCGTTCCAGGCGAGGCTGCAGCCGGCGCCCGCGGCGATCGCAATGTGGAACTGCTCGTCCTCGCGGCGGAAGGCATTGTGGTCGTCGGCTTCCATCGCCAGTTTCTGCCGGGCAAGGATCGTGTCGATCCGACGCCGCGTCCATGCATCGAAATTCTCGCTGGCCCGGCGCGCGACTGCGACCTCGAGCGCCTCGCGCACGAAGCGGGCTTCCATCATGTGCCGCGCCGAGATGCGGACCACGACCGTTCCCCGGTTCGGGCGGATCTCGACCAGCCTGGACTTGCCGAGCGCGATCAGCGCCTCTCGCACCGGCTGGCGCGAGACGCCCATCCGTGTCGCGATCTCCTGCTCGGAGAGGCGGGTGCCCGGGGCGAGCTCGAGCCGGATGATCATCTCGCGCAGGTCGCGCTCCACCTGCGCGGCTGCCGTCCCGCCGGTTTCCATCTTCAGGGATTCGAGGTTCATATCTTTCGCTGCCGCCATGCGTTGACATCCATTTCAAACCACCATACAGTACCATACAACTCAAGTGCAACATAAATCCGGTCCCTCGAAGACCGGACGAACGAGGAGGGGTCGGCGCATTGCGCCCGGCCTGGGAGAGATATTGCTGACGAATTTCATTGCACCCGATACCCGTGATCCGCGGCTCAATACTAAAGCGCGCTATCAGATGCTTGTCGATGGCAAGTCCGTCGATGCGGCATCGGGCAAGACGATCGACCGCGTCAGCCCCGGTCACGCCGGCGTGGTCGTCGGCACATGGCCGGATGCTTCCGCCGATGATGTGAGGAAGGCGATCGCCGCGGCCCGCCGTGCCTTCGACACCGGCCCGTGGCCGCGCATGTCGGGCGCCGAGCGCTCCCGCCTGATGTTCAAGGTCGCCGATCTCATCCTCGAACGGCAGGACGAACTGGCCCTGATCGAGAGCCTCGAGGTCGGCAAGCCGATCGCGCAGGCCCGCGGCGAGATCGGATTCTGCGCCGATCTCTGGGCCTATGCGGCGGGACAGGCCCGTGCGCTGGAGGGCCAGAGCCACAACAATATCGGCGACGACAGGATCGGTCTCGTCCTGCGCGAGCCGGTCGGCGTCGTCGGCATCATAACGCCTTGGAACTTTCCCTTCATCATCGCCTCGGAGCGCGTGCCGTGGGCGATCGGCGCCGGCTGCACGGTCGTGCTGAAGCCCTCGGAATTCACCTCCGGCACCTCGATCCGCATGGCGGAACTGGCGCGCGAGGCGGGTATCCCCGATGGCGTCTTCAACGTCGTCACCGGCTACGGCGATCCAGCCGGCCAGGTGCTGGCGGAGGATCCCGGCACCGACATGGTGGCCTTCACCGGTTCCGTCCGCGTCGGCACCAGGCTCGGCGAGATCGCGGCCCGCACCGTCAAGCGCGTCGGCCTGGAACTCGGCGGCAAGGGGCCGCAGATCGTCTTCGCCGATGCCGATCTCGACGCGGCGGCGGACGGCATTGCCTACGGGGTCTATCACAATGCCGGCCAGTGCTGCATTTCCGGCAGCCGGCTGCTGGTCGAGGAGGGCATCCGCGATGCGCTGATGGAGCGCGTGCTGGAGATCTCCAGAAAGGTCACCTTCGGCGATCCGCTGAACGAGCGCACGAAGATCGGTGCGATGATTTCCGAGGCCCATACCGAAAAGGTGCATTCCTATGTGGAGGCGGGGCTGGAGGCGGGCGCGCGGCTGCTGCTCGGCGGCGAGCGGGTCGGTCGCGATACCGGGCTGTACTACGCGCCGACGGTGTTTGCCGGCGTGACCCCGGACATGGCGATCGCCAGGGAGGAGATCTTCGGGCCGGTCTTGTCGACGCTGACCTTCAGGACTGCGGACGAGGCGGTGGCGCTCGCAAATGCTTCGGAGTTCGGCCTGTCCGCCTGCGTCTGGTCCACCAATCTCGAAAACGCGCTGCAGAGCATCCGCCGCATCCGCGCCGGCCGCTGCTGGGTCAACAGCGTTATCGACGGCACGCCGGAACTGCCGATCGGCGGCTACAAGAAGAGCGGCCTCGGCCGCGAACTCGGCCGCTACGGCTTCGACGAATACTCGCAGTTCAAGGGAATCCACGTGACCCTCGGGCGCCCTGCGCCCTGGTTCGGAACCGCCTGACAGCGAAAGTTCAGGATGTCCGCCTTTGGAGGAAGGCGGAGGTCCGGGAGGAAAATCTCGGCTGGCGTGATCTTTGGTCGGAGCCCGCCAGCCGAGACTTGGGTCTTGCGACCCTGCATTGCACATCCAAAGGGAGGATACGCAAATGAAACTGACCAGGTTGAGAACCGCGGCGCTCGCCGCGGGCCTTACCGTCATGCTGGCATCCACGGCGCTGGCCGCGGACGTCAAGGCCACGATGATCATCTACCTCGATCCGAGTGTCCAGTTCTTTAATCCGGTGGTGAAGGGTGCACAAGACGCCGCCGCCCAGTTCGGCGTCGATCTCGACGTGCAGTACGCCAACAACGATCCGGTCCGGCAGAACGATCTGATCGAGAGCGCGACCGCCGCCGGCGTTGACGGCATCGCCGTCGCCATCTCCAGTTCGGACGCCTTCGACCAGAGCATCTGCTCTGCGGTCGAGGCCGGCATCATCGTCATCGGTTTCAACAATGACGATCTGGAAGGTGCCAAGGGCAACTGCCGCCAGGCCTATGTCGGTATGGACGAGTTCGCCTCGGGCTATGAACTCGGCAACCGCATGATCAAGGAATTCGGCCTGAAGGAAGGCGACGTGGTGTTCAATCCGCGCGAGATCCCCGAGGCGAGCTTCGCGGTCGCCCGCGGCGGCGGCATCGAGAAGGCCATGACCGAGAACGGCATCAAGGTGGAAACGGTGCGGGCCGGGCTCGACCCGGCGGAAGCCCAGAATATCATCGCCCAGTTCCTGGTCGCCAATCCGGGCGTCAAGGCCCTGTTCGGGACCGGCTCGGTCACCTCGACCGTCGGCGCCAACGCCATCAAGGACGCCGGCGTCGACATTCCCTTCGGCGGATTCGACCTCGCCGTCGAGATCGTCAATGCGGTCGAGTCCGGGGCGATGTTCGCGACCATGGACCAGCAGCCCTACCTGCAGGGCTACTACCCGATCGCCCAGATCGCGCTTGCGAAGAAATACGGGCTGACCCCGACCGATGTCGACACCGGGCAGGGCGCCTTCCTCGACAAGTCGCGCATCGGTTCGGTGAAGCCGCTGATCGGCAGCTTCCGCTAGCCACCTTCGAAGGGGGGCCGTCCGCCAGTCCGGCCGGCTCCCCGTTCTCAAACGATCGAGTGCCAGACCGTGACACCCATTCTCGCAGAAAGTGCCGCGCCACGTTCGCGGACCCGGAGACAATCGTTCCTCGGGCAGATCGTCGCCATGCCGGCGGGGGCGATCTTTCTCGTCTTCGCCAGCCTGCAGATCGTCTGCATCGTCGGCGCGCTGCTCTATCCGGACGAATTCCGGTATCTCTCGCCGCAGAACCTGACGATCCTGATGAAGGCCATCCCGGTGCTCGGATGCCTTGCGCTCGGCGCAGGTGTCCTGATGATCGCCGGCGAATTCGACCTGTCCATCGGTTCCGTCTACACCTTCACCGCCATCCTGATGGCCTCGCTCGTCGAGGCCGGGCTGAGCGCCTTCATCGCAGCCCCCCTCGGCATCCTGGCCGGCCTGATGATCGGCATGCTGAACGGGCAGATCACCCTGCGCTTCGGCCTGCCGTCCTTCATCGTCACCCTGGGCGGCCTGTTGTTCTGGCGCGGCGCGGTGCTGCTCTATAACGGCGCGGTCCAAGTGCGCTTCGATCCGGAGCCCGCCTTCTCCAGCCTGTTCGCCGGCAGCCTGTTCGGCATCAACGCCGCCTTCATCTGGATCATCCTCTTCGTCGTCGGCTTTCATTTCCTGCTGCATCGTCACCGTTTCGGCAACCACGTCTTCGCCACCGGCGGCAACCGCGCCGCGGCCGAGGCGATCGGCATCAATACGGGCCGGGTCAAGCTTGTCGCCTTCGCCATCGCCGGCGGCATGGCAGCGATGGCGGGCATTCTCGCGACCGCCCGGGTCGGCAGCGTGCAGCCGGGGCAGGGGGCGGGCCTCGAGCTCCAGGCGATCGCCGCCTGCGTCATCGGCGGCCTGTCGCTTCGGGGCGGGCGCGGCTCGATCATCGGCATCTTCCTCGGCGTGCTGCTGATCCACACCATTACCGACGTGCTCCTGCTGTTGCGTGCGCCGGGCTTCTATCTCGACATGTTCATCGCGACGCTGATCGTGCTGGCCGCCATCTTCAACCATCTCATCGAGCGGCGGGGGCTTGCGTGATGTCCAGGGCCAATCTCCTCGAACTGCACAACATCTCGAAAAGCTTCGGCGCGCTGACGGCGCTGAGAAATCTCAGCTTCCACGTCGAGGAAGGCGAAGTGGTGGGCCTGCTCGGCGACAACGGCGCCGGCAAGTCGACCACGGTCAACCTGATCTCCGGCATTCACAAGCCCACGAGCGGCCATCTGAGCGTCGACGGGCGTAAGACCACCTTCACCTGCCGGTCGGATTCCGCCGAGGCCGGCATCGAGACGATCTACCAGCACACCGCACTGGTGGATTCCCTGTCCATCACCCGCAACATCTTCATGGGACGCGAACTGACGGACCGCTTCGGCTTCCTGCGGCAGCGGGAAATGCGCGAGATCGCCATGGAGGTGCTGCAGAACGCCGTCCATATCTCGGGCATCGACAGCCCGGATACCCTCGTCGGCAACCTCTCGGGCGGCCAGAAGCAGGCCGTCGCCATCGCCCGCGCGGTCTATTTCAAGAAGCGCGTGCTGCTTCTCGACGAGCCGACCTCCGCGCTCTCGGTGCGCGAAACCGAGGCGCTCCTGAACCAGGTCCTGAAGCTCAAGGGCGAGAACGTGTCCAGCGTGCTCGTCACCCACAACCTCTACCACGCCTACCAGGTGTGCGACCGATTCGTGATCATGAGCCACGGCACCAAGGTGTTCGACGTGCAGAAGGCCGACACCACGATCAGCCAGCTGACCGAATATGTCGTGCTGACCTGACGCCACTCCTGAAGACAAGAGGCAAGTATTGTGACCATTACCGTGAAGACACGCCAGGCCGTCGGGCCGGAAGACGCCGCACGGCGCGACACGCAGGGACTGCGCGACGGCTTCGTGATCGAGGACGTGTTCCGGCCGGGCGAAATCTGCCTGACCTACAGCCACCTCGACCGGATGATCGTCGGCGGCGCGTCACCGGTTTCCGGATGGCTGACGCTCGATCATGTCGCCGAGACCGGGACCGAGCATTTCCTCGATCGCCGCGAGGCGGCCATCGTCAATATCGGCGGTCGCGGAACGGTAAGCGTCGGCGGCACGAAGCATGTCCTCGATACCCGCGAGGCGCTCTATGTCGGGTTGGGCGCGGGGGCGCTGGAGTTTGCTAGCGAGGATGCCGGCACGCCGGCGCTCTTCTACCTGCTGAGCGCGCCGGCGCACCGACCCTGCCCGACCGTGCTGATCACGCGAGACATGGCGAAGAAGGTCAGCCTCGGCTCGGCGGAGGAATCCAATGCCCGCACGATCAACCAGTATGTGCATCCGGACGTCTGCGAGAGCTGCCAGTTGCTCGTCGGCCTGACGATGTTCGAGCCGGGATCGGTCTGGAACACCATGCCGGCGCATGTGCATGACCGGCGCATGGAGGTCTATCTCTATTTCGGCATGCAGGAGACTACGCGGATCTTTCACTTCATGGGCGAGCCGGGTGAGACGAGGCACGTCGTGCTCAAGAACCATGAGGCGGTGCTGTCGCCGGGGTGGTCGATCCACTCCGGCGCCGGCACCGGCCGCTATGCCTTCATCTGGGCGATGGCCGGCGACAATATGAGCTTCACCGACATGGACAAGGTGCCGATGGAAGCGCTGCGATGAGCATGTTCGATCTCGCCGGCCGCTGGGCGATCGTCACCGGGGCCAATACCGGTATCGGCCGGGCGATCGCGACCGGTCTTGCGCAGGCCGGTGCCGATATCGTCGGCGTCGGTCGCTCGCCGATGACGGAGACCGCGGCCGATGTCGCGTCCACCGGACGACGGTTCGTTTCCGTCATGGCCGACCTGTCCGGGGCGGGCATCGGTGCGCAAGTCCTCGCAGAAGCACTTGCGGCCGGTGCGACGCCGGACATCCTCGTCAACAATGCCGGCATCATCCGCCGCGCCGACGCCATCGCGTTCACGGAGGAGGATTGGGATGCGGTGCTCGACACCAACCTGAAGTCCGTCTTCTTTCTCTGCCAGGCCTTCGCGAAGGCGGCGATCGCGGCGGAGCGGCCGGCGAAGATCATCAACATCGCCTCGCTGCTCTCCTTCCAGGGCGGAATCCGTGTGCCGTCCTATACCGCGGCCAAAAGCGGGCTTGCGGGGCTCACCAAGCTGATGGCAAACGAATGGGCGGCCAGGGGCATCAACGTCAACGCCATTGCGCCGGGCTATGTCGAGACCAACAATACCGAGGCGCTGCGTGCCGATCCGGAGCGCAACGCCGACATCCTGAAACGCATACCGGCCGGGCGCTGGGCGCGGGCGGACGATATGGTCGGCGCCGCGGTCTTCCTTGCGGCTCCCGCATCCGATTATGTCCATGGCGCCATCCTGCCGGTCGACGGCGGCTGGCTCGCCCGATGAGAGAACCGAAATGCCTTATTATTCGTTGCCTGAAAATATCGTCTGGACTGAAGTTGCGCCGGGCAACCGCCGCGCAGTCCTGAGCGAGCGTCCGGAACTGATGCTGGTTGCCTTCCGTTTCGACAAGGGCGCCGTCGGCGCGCTGCACGCGCACCCGCACACGCAGGTAAGCTATGTCGCAGAGGGAAGCTTCGACGTCACCGTGGATGGCGTCACGACCCGCCTCGGTGCCGGAAGCAGCTTCATCGTTGCGCCTGATCTCGTCCATGGGGTGGTGGCGCTGACGGACGGTCTGTTGATCGATACCTTTACGCCGCGCCGCGACGACTTCCTGACGCCTTCGTCGTGATGCGGCGGTCGCCGCGCAAGGGCACGGCAGGTCACTGTGGGGGCAGGGAGTGGCCGGTTTCGTGCCGCCACTCCCTGCCGCGTCAAGCCTGGGAGGGCTTCATGGTGCGCTGATAGAGGCGGTTGATCCAGGGCATCAGGATGACCAGCGCCGTGGCGATGAAGATCGTCAGCGAGATCGGATGCGAGTAGAAGACGCTGAGGTCGCCGCGCGAGGCGATCAGTGTCCGGCGCACGCCGAGCTCCAGCAGCGGGCCGAGCACCACGCCCATGATCAGCGGCACGGCGGGATACTTCAGCTTCGCCATCACATAACCGAGCACGCCGAAGACGGCCATGATCAGCAGCGCCTCCAGGCTGAGGTCGATGCTGTAGATGCCGTAGATGACGATGCCCATCACAATCGAAAACAGCAACCCGCGCGAGACGAAGATCGCGGCCGCGAGGATCGGGGTCAAAAGGATGGTGATGAACACCAGCGCCAGATTGCCGATGTAGAAGGTGCCGAATAGGGTCCAGACGAACTCGCCCTGCTCCTGGAACAGGCGCGGCCCGGGCTGCAGGCCGACCATCAGCAGGCCGGCGAGCAGGACCGCGGTCGTGGCCGAGCCGGGAATGCCGAGCGTGAACAGGGTGACCATCGCCCCGTAGGAGGCGCTGTTGTTGGCGGCTTCGGGGGCGGCGACGCCGTCGAGTGCGCCCTTGCCGAAGGTCTCGGGCTCCTTCGACATCTTCTTGGCCGCGCCGTACGCCATCATCGTGGATGCCGTGGCGCCGGCGCCCGGCAGCACGCCGACCAGGAAGCCGATCAGCGAGCCTACGACGAGTGTGGTCTTCGTCGCCACCAGGTCGGCAAGCCGCGGCAGCATCGAGCGGTAGCTGTAGGTGGCCGCATCAACCTTGTCAGGCGTCTCCTCCTCCAGCGCCATGAACATCTGGCCGAGGCCGAACATGCCGACGGCGATCAGCGAGAATTCGATGCCTTCGAGCAGCGCCATGCTGCCGAAGGTGAAGCGCGGGCCGCCCATGATCTGGTCGAGGCCGATCATGCCGAGCCAGAGGCCGATGCCGAGCGCCAGGAAGCTCTTCAGGTGATCGTCGGTGCCGAGCACCGCGACGAGCGAGAGTGACAGCACCATCAGTGCGGTCATCTCGGTCGGACCGAACATCAGCGCGTATCGTGAGACGACGTTGGCCATCAGCGTCAGGCCGATGAGACCGATCAGACCGCCGATGAAGGAGGCGTAGGTGGCGAGCCCGAGGGCGCGGCCGGCCTGTCCCATCTTGGCCAGCGGATATCCGTCCATCACGGTCATGACGGAAGGCGCGTCGCCGGGGATGCCGAGCAGGATCGAGGTGACTGCGCCGCCGAACATCGCGCCGTAATAGACACCGGCGAGCATGGCGAGCGCCACGGTCGGCTCGAAGCCGACGGCCACCGGCAGCATGATGGCGACGCCGGCGGTCGGCCCGAGGCCGGGCAGGGCACCGATCAGGAGCCCGACGAGGGCGCCGACGAAGATGGCGAGGAGCATTCCGGGATCGGTCGCGGCCGTCGCGATGCCGTGTCCCAACAGAGTAAGCGTTTCCATAACAGTCTCCGGGGTCGCGGGGACCCGCGTCAGTGGAGGTTTGCGTGCCGGTGGCTCAGAAGCCGAGCGGGCCGGTGACGAGCGGCACGCGGATGATCATGCCGAAGAGGATGTGGCAGGCGATGACGGTGCCGATGCTGAGCCCTATGAGCTTCCAGCGGAAATTGCCGCCCTTGCGGTGCGGCTCCTCGGTGAGGTAGCCGATGACGATCATGGCGATCGCGGCCGCGGCGGCCATGCCGATGAAGGGCGCGGCGAAGACGAACCCGACAACGGCGGCGGTGACGCCGGCGATGCCGAGCAGGACGGGCCGGGCGATCTCGCCCTTGAGCCGTTCGTGTCCGGCAAGGTCGCGCAGGAGGATGGCGGCGGCGAGAACGGTCATGAGAAGACCGGCGATCGCCGGGAAGAAGCCGGGACCGGGCACGGCATTGCGATAGAGGCCGTAGTTCCAGCCGCTGATCGTGACGTAAAGGCCGAGCACGAGCGCTGCGATCGTGAACATGCGGTCGAGAAGGGCGATCTTCATGAAATCCTCCCGGATATGCCTAAAGACATGCGGCTGCGCCGGTTGCCCGGCGCAGCGTGATCGTTACTTGATGAGGCCGAGGGTCGTCATCAGCGCGGTGTAGTCGGCGTTGCGCTTGTCCATCTCCGCGGCGAACTCGGCACCGGCCATGTATTTCGGCACGACCTTGAAGCGGTCGAGATACTGCGTCTTCCAGTTCTCGCTTTCCAGCGCCTTCTTGATGATGTCGGCCCAGTAGGCCACGGCATCGTCGGGGGCGTTGGCGGGCATGACAAAGCCGCGAAGCTGGGTCAGCACCACGTCGTATCCGCTTTCCTTGATCGTCGGCACGTCCGGGAAGGCCGGCAGCCGCTCTTCGGAGCTGACGGCGATCGGGCGCACGTCGCCGGACTGGATCAGCGGCAGCACCTCGCTCGGATTGCCGAACTGCACCTCGATGTGCCCGCCCAGCAGCGCCGCCACCACCTCGCCGTCACCGCCGAAGGGAACGACGTCGGCCTCGATGCCCATCGCCGTTTCCAGCCGCTGCGCCAGAAGTGCGGGATCGGCGACGATGCCGGTGGTGCCGGAGATCATCCTGCCGGCCGCCTTGATGTCCTGGAGGCTTTTGATCGGGGAATCCTTGGCGACCACCATGATGTAGGGGTCTTCGGAGACCGCCGCGAGCGGCTTGAAGTCCTTGTAGGTGACCGGGGATTCGCCGAGCAGAGGCGTGGTGAAGAAGCTGACGCCGATGTTGGCCCACAGATAGGGGTCCTCGGCGCGCTTGGCGGCATAGCTGTAGCCGACGGCGCCGCTGCCGCCCGTGCGGTTCTCGACGACAAAGTTCGATTCGGTCAGGTCCATCTTGGAGATGGTGTCGGTGAGGATACGGGTGATGGTGTCGCTGCCGCCGCCCGCCGAACTGGTGACGACGACGGTGACGTCGCGTTCCGGCGCGAACGCATGCGCCGCGCCGGCGGCCAGAAGACCGGCCGTGAGCGCCAGCGTGCGAACGCCATGAAGGCTGAAAGAATGGGAAATTATTGTCGACATTTAAGGCTCCTCCCAAAAGTCGTGTATGGCAAAATAGTCCGAAAAGCCAGCATGCGACCGCTATGCTCTCCCTCGGCGGTGCGGCTTTCGATAGGCAGAGAACGCTTTTGCGCCAGTATTGTCAACAATAATGTTCCTGTTTTTTCGGCAAATACCTCGCATCGATAAGGGCCATAGATCATTATCTTATTGTTATTGATCAATAAAATGCTGAGAGAAATTTATCGAACTAATTCTCCACCCTGATGATGGAGGGTGCTGAGGGTAAAAATTGCCGACACTTTTGAAAAAATGTTGACACTTATCGGCGTCGAGCTATGTTCAAGCCTCAGGAGGCCTGTTCATGACGACAACCGAACTCTATCCCTCGCCGGAATCCGGTGCGGCGCAGTCGATCGCGACCGGCATCTATCGCGAGCTCGAGACGATGATCATCGAAGGCGCGCTGGCGCCGGGCGATCGTATCAACGAGAAGTCGTTCGCCGACCAGCGGGGCATCAGCCGCGGGCCGATCCGCGAGGCCTGCCGTCGGCTGGAAGAGGCCGGACTGGTCGAGTTCAAGGTTAATCGCGGCTTCTTCGTCCGCGTCCTCGATCTTCGCGACGTGTTGGAGATTTACGACGTCCGGGCGGCGCTGTTCGCCCATGCGGGTCGGATTCTCGCGCGGCGGATCACCGGCGACCAGCTCGCCGAACTAACCGCGCTGCACGAGGAGATGGAGACGGCGGTCGAGGCGGGGGAGGCGGATCTTTTCTATACGCTGAACCGGCGCTTCCATTCCCGCATCATGGCGTTCACCAAGAACAACCATCTGGCTGACATCTACGAAGGTCTCGATCGCGAGCTTCACATCTGGCGCAAACGCGCGCTCATCCTCGACGGTAACGTGCGGGCCTCGTCGGCCGAGCACGGGCTGATCCTGGACGTACTCAGAAACGGCAATCCTTCACGGATCGCGCAGGTGCTGCGCGATCACAGTCTCGCCGGCCGAAACCGCCTGTTGCGCACCATGCCGGAGCAGGTGGCGTGGCTGCAGATGGACTGGGACGACGACTGAACACAAATCCCCGAGTTGCAAGCCAATCAAAGAGGTTCCCATGTATACCCAGTCCGGTAAACCCATCGTCGCGATCTCCAATGGCGATCCGTCGGGCATCGGCCCCGAGATCACGCTGAAGGCGATGACGAAGGCGGAGGTGCGCGATGTCGCGGCACCGATCGTCGTCGGCAGCCCGGAAGTGTTCGAGCGCGACCTGGCGCTTGCCGGCGCGCCGCTGAAGATCCGCCTGCTCGAAAAGGCCTCGGACGCCACCGGCGACGCCGGTACCGTCGAGATCCTGCCCTTCGACAGGCTCGATCTCTCGCAGTGCCCGCGCGGCGAGGTCTCGGCCGAAGCCGGCCGCTACAGCGGTTTCAGCATTGCGAAAGCCATCGAGCTCGGCATGGCGGGAACGGTTCACTCGGTGGTCGTTTCGCCGAACAACAAGCGCGCGATGAAGAATGGCGGCCACGAGCATACCGGCTTCGAGGAGATCGCCCGTCACTATACCGGTGCCAAGCGCTCCATTCAGATCTTGATGGGCCGCAAATACAACCTCGCGCGCGTCACCAACCACGTTCCGCTGCGACAGGTGGCCGACATCTGCACCCGCGAGCGGGTGTTCGGCCAGATCAAGGTGCTGAAGGACAGCCTGGCGATGGTCGGCTTGAACGACCCCGTCATCGGCGTCTCCGGCCTCAATCCGCACAATGGCGAGCACGGGCTGATGGGCACCGAGGAGATGACCGATATCGGCCCGGCCTGCGACGACGCCCGCGCCGAGGGCCTCCGCGTCATCGGCCCGATCCCGGCCGACACGGTATTCGTCGACATCGACAAGCTCGGCCTCGACATCGTGCTGTCGATGTATCACGACCACGGCAATTCGGGCATCAAGATCCTCGAGTTCGGCCATCTGGTGAACTTCATCGGCGGCCTACCGATCCCGGTCTTCACGGTCTCGCACGGCACCGCCTTCGACATCGCCGGCAAGGGCATCGCCGGCTCCACCAACATGGAGCTGTCGATCATCGCCGCGGCCAAGAGCGTCAGGGCGCACTGAGCGATGCTGCGCATCGGCCCCCACGCCTTCGGAGCGGGCGTCGTTCATGGCGCGGCCTATGCCGGCCATGACCACGACCAGTTGGCGACGACGGAACGCTTCCTGCTCGATCCCGCGGTCCAGTGCGTCGAGGGCGCCTGGCAACTGGACGGGGAGGCGGCGGCCCGCTTGCGCGACCACCTCTCCTGGTCGGGCTGCGACGTCGTCTACGTCGTCGGCGGCTTCATGCGCCGCCAGGGCATAGACCCGGGCGCGGCGACGGCGGAGGCGCGGGCAAAGGCGCTGGACGCGCTGAAGGCGCTGGTGGAGACTGCCAGCTTTTATGGCGCGACGATGATGCTCCTGTGCTCCGGAGCCGATCCGGGGCCGGAGCGGAGGGCCGAGGCGATCGGCCATTTCGGCGCGGCGGTCGAGGCGCTCTGCGCCCATGCCAGGGCGATCCGGCCGGAGCGTCCGATGTGGATCACGGTGGAGCATTTCGACCGCGAACTCGACCAGAAGCGGCTGCTCGGCCCGACCGCCGAGGCGGCAGCACTGCTGCGGGAGGTGCGCAAGCGCCACGCCAATGTCGGCATGACCGTCGACCTCAGCCACGTCGTCCAGCTCGGCGAGGATATCGAGGAGGCGGTCGCGGTCGCAGGCGACCTTCTGATCCACGCCCATGTCGCCAATTGCGGGCTCGATCGCGCCGTTGCCGCGACCTTCGGCGATTCGCATTGCCGCTTCGGCGCGGCAGGCGGCGCTGTCGTCCTTGCCGACGTCGTGCGCTTTCTCAAGGCGCTCGTCCGCAATGGCTACGGCGCGCGGGCGCTGCCGACGACGATGCCGATCATCACCGTCGAGATGAAGACGCCGCAGGGCGAGACGCCGGAACTGGCGCTCGCCAGCGGATTGAGGATGCTCGCGCATGCGGCGATGCGTGCCGACATCGAGCTGGCGCGGGAAGCGTCGGGCGTACAGGGGGCAGAACCATGAAATCGAGACCGCGGATCGTCCTCTATCATGCGACGCCGGTTGCGATGGAACCGGTGATATCTTCCATGGCGCGGCTGTGGCCCGAGGCCGAAGCCGTCAACCTGCTCGACGACGGCTTGACCATCGACCGGGCGAAGGAGGGGTCGGAACTCTCCGACGAACTCACCGGGCGCTTCCTCGATTTTGGCCGCTACGCGCACCGGATCGGCGCCGACGGTATTCTGGTGACCTGCTCCGCCTTCGGTCCGGCGATCGAGAAAATGGCCGACGAACTGCCCGTTCCGGTGCTGAAGCCGAACGAGGCCATGTTCCGCGATGCGATCGCAGCCGGCGGGCGCATCGGCATGCTGGCGACCTTCGCTCCTGCCGTCTCGACGATGACGGAAGAGTTTAGCCAGTTCGCCGCGGACACCGGCGCCGCCGCGACGCTCGACACGATCGTCGTCGCCGACGCCATCGATCTGCTGCGCAAGGGCGATGCGGCGGCGCATAACCGTCTGGTCGCAGCCCGCGCGCCGGAACTCGCAAGGCATGACGCCATCATGCTGGCGCACTTTTCGACCTCGCGGGCGGCCGAGGCCGTGCGGGCGGTCGTCGACGTGCCGGTCCTGTCGGCCCCCGATGCGGCCGTCCTGCGTATGCGCGCCCTTCTCAACGGAGAGGGATGACGCTCCCCGGTGCCATGGCGGACGCTGTCACCGAGGCAGGCGATATCGTCTACATAGCTGGCAAGGCGGTCGCCAGGGCGGCCTTCATTGCTGCGGTGGCAGAGATCACTGCGGCGTTTCCTCGCCCGCCCGCAGGATCGCCGCGGCGGTGAGGATGTGGGTGCGCATGACGGAATGCGCCAGAAGATCGTCCTTCAGCCGGAAGGCGTGCAGCAGGATGCGGTGATCGCTGTTGCTGCGATGGACCTCCTCCTCGTCGAACTGGTTGAAAGTCATCGTCAGCACGGCCAGATCCATCAGTTGCGTCGCGGTTCGCTCCGCATGGGGGAGGCCGGAGATCTGCAGGATGCGGAGATGAAGCTGGCGGTTGAGGGTGCTTCTGGACTGCGGCGCGGGGCTTTCGTCATGATCGCTTTCACGCTCCATCAGGTCGCAAAGGGCGGCAAGCTCCTCGATCTCCTCTTTCGTGATGCGCCTTGCCGCATGGGCCGCCGCCTGGGCTTCGATGTCGGCGCGGATGACGAAACTGGAATACAGTTCCTCGAAATTCCAGGGCCTGACGATCGCGCCGACATGAGGGCGCAGTTCGAGGAAGCCGTCGGCTGCTAGATTGCGCAGTGCCTCCCGGACCGGCGTCCGGCTTACGCCAAGCTCGGTTGCGATGGTGACTTCGCCAAGGCGTTCGCTGGGAGAAAAACGGCCTGATAGTATGCAATCTCGTACATGGTCATAGGCGCGCTGCATGGCGGTCAAGCTGATTCCTGTTCTGGAGGATGATGCCTTGTCGTTATTTTTGCTCACTTTTCCCCCATTATCGGCTTCGATCGTTTCAATGAAAAATTTTCAACGAGATGTTAGATGGTTGACGCAATGCATACAATCCTGCTCTTTTCAATTCGGCGATGTGGGAGCGTCGCCGATGACAGCAGTTGCGTGAAGGGAGGAACACATGCAATTCAGTCGCCGTACATTCCTGAAGATCGCAGGCGCGACGCCGATCGCCGCCGGGCTGGGCGCGTTGCCGGTCCACGCGTCGGAAGCCTATCCCCACAGCAAATTGACCCTGCTCGTGCCCTTCGATGCAGGCGGTTCCGCCGACCGGCTCGCCCGTGCCATCGCCCAGTTCCTGCCGTCCGAGCTCGGCGAGACGCCGGTGACGGTCGTCAATCGCTCCGGCGGGTCGGGCGCGCTCGGCTTCACCTGGTTTTCCCGGCAGAAGGATGATGGTTCGGTCGCCATGGTGGCGCCGATCAATCCCTATCTCATCTCCGCGGTGTTGCGCGGCCAGGGCAACCTGAAATGGGACGACTTCCACCACATCAATGGCCAGTGGCAGGATTACTACGTCGTCCTGGTCAACAAAGCGCAGCCCTACGAGACGATGGAGAGCCTGCTCAAGGATATCCGCGAAAACCCGGGCAAGGTCAGCTGTGCGGTCATCCCGGGCGACGGCGGCCATCTTTCCGCGGTCATCATGCTGGACCGGCTCGGCATCCCGAAGGAAAACGTCAACTGGATCACCTATGACGGCGGCGGGCCGATGCGCACCGCGATCGCGGGCGACCAGGCAACGATGACCTTCATCTCCGCCCTCGGCAGCAACGTCATCGCCGATCAGGTTCGTCCCCTTGCGGTCTATCGCGACGAGCGCGACGATGCCCGTTGGCCGGCCCCCACGATCAACGAGGCGCTGAAACCGCTCAATGTCGAGGTGCCGGTGCTGGCGGCCGACCTTCGTTGCCTCTCGGTCCAGAAGACATTCGTCGAACGCCACCCGGACGTCTACGAGCAACTCGTGGCCGCCTACCGGCGCATGCTCGAGCGACAGGATTTCCGCGATTTCATCGCCAAGGGAGAGATCGGCGGCGACTGGATGGGGCCGGAAGCAACGGCGGCCTCCCTGAAGAAGAGCTACGAGATCTTCGAGCAGTATCTTCCGCAGCTCTGACGTAGCGACAGGATCGGAGCCATGAACATCACCATCAACAGAGCGGGCCATTTCGGCCTGCTCGTGATCTTCGCCGCATTCGTCATCTGGTTCACCCACAATGCCTGGGTCGCCAGTCCGACGACGATCAACATGCTGCTGATCGCGCCGACGGCATTGCTGGCCCTGTGTCTCATCGTCGCGATTGCGGCGGGACTTGTCCTGCATCCGGAGCGGGATGCCAACGGTCCGGAGGACGAAGGCGACGGTTCGTTGCGCCAGCGGTTTGGCGTTCCTATCGGCTGTCTCGCGCTGGCGCTCTATGTCCTCAGCCTTGAGACGATCGGCTACGACATTGCAGGGGTTCTATTCTGTGCCGCAACGATGGTGCTGATGGGCAAGCGCAACCTGCTTGTCATCGTTCTCTATTCCTTCCTCGTCGGTTTCGGTCCTGTCTGGATCCTGCAGCACCCGATGGGGGTTCCGGTTCATTCCCTGATCCTGGAGTAGTGGGATGCTCGATTTCCAAGCCATTCTGGACGCCTTCACCTTATTGTTCTCCATGCCCATGGCATGGGTCGTCGTTCCGCTCGGTATCTTCATCGGCCTCGTCTTCGGAGCCATTCCGGGCCTCTCCGTTCCGATCGCGATGGCGATTTTCCTGCCGATGACGCTGTATATGGACTTCCTGGAGTCCATTCTTTTCCTGACGGCGATCTTCACCGGCGGCGGTTTCGGCGGTTCGATACCTGCAATCCTGATGAACGTCCCCGGGACGTCTGCGGCCATCGCGACGTGTTTTGACGGCTATCCGATGGCGAAGAAGGGGCAGCACAACCGGGCGCTCGGGCTTGCGCTCAGTGCTTCCACCGTCGGCACGGCATTCGGCTACCTCATGCTGCTCGTCATTCTCGAGCCGCTATCGCATGTCGTCCTGAAGCTCGGCCCCGCCGAACTGTTTCTCGTCGCAGTCATCGGCCTGCTGCTGATCGGGCTGATGACGGACGGGCGCTTCTGGCGGGCGATCGCGGCGGGCGCGCTTGGCGTCCTCCTCGCGCTCATCGGCATGAGTTCGGCGGGTACGGAGCGCGGTACGTTCGGCTCGCTCTATCTCCTGGACGGCGTCGACACGAACGCGGCCATGATCGGCCTTTTCGCGGCGTCCGAACTCTTCCTTCTCGTCAAGAGCGACTATCTCGTCAAGGACCAGGAGAGCCGTCGGGTCAGCACCCGCGAGATCATCAGCGGCTTCTTCGCCATCGGCGGCAATTCGGTGACCCTGCTGCGCGGTTCCGTACTCGGCGCGGGGCTGGGCGTCATCCCGGGCCTCGGATCCTCGATCGCCAATCTCGTATCCTACAGTGTGACGAAGCGGTTCTCGAAAAATCCGGACAGTTTCGGCAAGGGCAACCCCGACGGCGTGGTTGCTGCCGAATCCGCCAATTCCTCCTCGGAGGGCGGATCAATGGTCGGGCTTCTGGCGCTCGGCATTCCTTCGAGCGCTGCGACCGCCATCATGCTCAGCGCGTTTTCGGTGCACAACATCACCGGGGGGCCGCGCTTCATATCCGACCAGAAGGACGTCGTATACGCGATTATTGCGGGCAACCTGATCCAGGCCATCATCCTCGCCGTGATCGGTGTCGTTTTCATCCGCTTCGTCGTCTACATCGTTCGCGTGCCGTTGGCCTACCTTCTGCCGCCGATCGTCATCTGCACGGCGCTCGGTTCCTATGCGCTGACGACCAGTATCAGCGGCCCGGTGACGCTTCTGGTCTTTTCGATCCTGGGCGTCTTGATGAAGCGCTACGGCTATTCCGTCGTCGCCATGGTGATCGGCCTTCTGCTCGGCCTGATGATGGAGGGCAACCTCGTCCGCACCTGGCAGCTTGGCGGCGGAAGCCTTTGGCCCCTGATCGAGCGTCCGATCTCGATTGCCATGCTGGCCCTGATCATCATCTCCGTCGGCGCGGCCCTCTACGGCTCATGGAAGCGCCGGCAGGATCGTTCCTCCCTGCTGCCGGGCGAAGAACTCGCCGGCCGGGATGCCTAACCCCACGTTTCAATTCCCATTTCTGAAGGAGAAGCCCATGTCCGACCCACGGCTCAAACAGGCGATCGCCACCGGCGAATTCGTTGTCGCTCCCGGCGTGTTCGACCTCATTTCCGCGCTGATGGCCAATTCGATGGACTTCAAGGCGCTCTATGTGACGGGTTACGGCACGGTCGCATCCTATCTCGGCGTGCCGGATGCCGGCATCGCCACCTATCGCGACATGCTCGAGCGGATCGCGCAGATCTGCAAGCGCACCGAAAAGCCGATCATCGCCGATGCGGATACGGGCTATGGCGGGCTTCTGAACGTCCGCACGACGGTGGAGGGATATGAGGCCGCGGGCGTCACCGCGATCCAGATCGAGGACCAGGAATTTCCCAAGAAATGCGGCCATACGCCCTTCCGGCGGGTCATCCCGACCGCCGACATGCAGCGCAAGATCGAGGTCGCGGCCAAGGCGCGCAAGTCCGACGATTTCTTGATCATCGCGCGGACCGACAGCCGCACCTCGCTCGGCATCGAGGAGGCGATCCGGCGTGGCCAGGCCTATGCCGAGGCCGGAGCGGATGTCGTCTTCGTCGAATCGCCGGAAAGCGAACAGGAAATGATCGACGCCGCCAACGCCATCAAGGCGCCGATGTTCGCCAACATGGTCAATGGCGGGCGCACGCCGCTCCTGTCGGCCGATCGGCTGAAAGAGATGGGATACGCCATCGCCATCCATCCCGCGGTCGGGTTCCTGGCCGTCACGCGTGCGCTGGAAAAGGCCTATGGCGACCTGCTCGCCAAGGGCATCACGAGCAGCGACATCGATCTCTATTCCTTCGCCGAAATGAACAAGCTCCTCGGTTTCGAGGACATCTGGTCGTTCGAGAAGGAATGGGCGGAAGCCGTCTAGGATCGGATGCCTCGGGATGAACGCGCCACGCACCCTCTATGAGAAACTGTGGGACAGCCATGTCGTCCGTCCGATGTCGGACGATACTGCGCTGCTCTATGTCGATCGCCACCTGCTGCATGAGGTGTCGACGCCGCAATCCTTCGTCGCGCTCGACAAGCGCGGCTGCGGCGTCCATCGGCCGGCCGCCAATCTGGCGGTTCCCGACCATTCGGTGCCCACACGTCATCGCGACCGCCCGATCGCCGATCCGCAGGCGAGGGCGCAGGCGGCGCGGCTGGTCGAGAATGTCGAGCGGTACGGCATTCCCTTCATTCCGCTGGACGATATCCGGCAGGGCATCGTGCACGTGATGGGTCCGGAGCAGGGCTTCACACTGCCGGGCATGACGCTCGCATGCGGCGACAGCCATACCACGACGCATGGGGCCTTCGGCACGCTCGCCTTCGGCGTCGGCGCCTCCGAATGCGGGATCGTCATGGCCGCGCAGGCGCTGGTGCAGCGCAAGGCGCGCACCATGGCGGTGCGGATCGAAGGCTCGCTGCCGCCCGGCGTCGGGGCGAAGGACGTGGCGCTGGCCTTCATCGCCAGGGTGGGCGTCAACGGCGCTGTCGGCCATGCCATCGAATACATGGGGCCGGTCGTGCGCGGTTTCTCGATGGAAGCGCGCATGACGCTCTGCAACATGGCGATCGAGGCAGGCGCGCGCGTGGCGCTGGTGGCGCCCGACGACGTCACCTTCGACTGGCTCAAGGGCCGCCCCATGGCGCCGCAGGGCGATCTTTGGGAACAGGCGGTGTCCTGTTGGCGCAGCCTGCCCAGCGACGAGAATGCTGCCTTCGACCGGGAAGTCACGCTCGATGCCGGCGAGATTGCGCCGCATGTCACCTGGGGCACATCACCCGAAGACACGATCGCGATCGACCAGCCGGTGCCCGATCCGGCAGCGGTCATGGACGAGCAGCGCCGGGGCCGACTGCAGCGGGCGCTCGCCTATATGGACCTGGAGCCCGGAAAGCCGATCGAGGGAACGCCGGTCGACATGGTGTTCATCGGGTCCTGCACCAACGGGCGGCTGGTGGATCTCGAGGCGGCGGCCGATGTCGTAAGGGGACGCAGGGTTGCGCCCCATGTGCAGGCGCTGGTCGTGCCCGGATCGGGCCTCGTGAAGAGGGCCGCCGAAGAGAAGGGGCTGGATCGTATCTTTATCGAAGCCGGCTTCGAATGGCGCGAAGCGGGATGCTCGATGTGCGTGGCGATGAACGAGGACCGGCTGAAGCCCGGCCAGCGCTGTGCCTCGACCTCCAACCGCAATTTCGAAGGCAGGCAGGGACGGGGCGGGCGCACGCATCTTCTCTCGCCGGCGATGGCGGCGGCCGCGGCCATAACCGGGACGCTGACCGACATCCGCAAGCTGGAGGCCATGTCGTGAGTGAACCGCTAGTCCGCATCGCTTCGCAGGCGATCTCGCTGCCCGACCCGAACGTCGATACGGACATCATCTTTCCGGCGCGGTTTCTCTTGAAAATCGACCGTGACGGCATGGCCGACTGTCTGTTCCACGACCGTCGCTTCGACGCCGATGGCGTCCTGCAGGAGGCATTTCCGTTCAACCGGCCGGACCGGCAAACGGCGCAATTCCTTGTGGCCGGTCCCGGCTTCGGCTGCGGTTCGTCGCGCGAGCAGGCGGTATGGGCGCTGACCGATTGGGGCATCCGCGTCGTGATCGCGCCGGATTTCGGCGACATCTTTTCCGGCAATGCCGCCAAGAACGGGCTTCTGCTTATCCGCATGGATGCCGGGCGCACGGCAGCGCTCGCAGCGAAAGCGGAGCGCGGCGCGATCTTCTCGGTCGATGTGCCCGCACGCAGGTTCACGGTCGACAACGAGGAGGTCTGTCGCCTCGATCTCAGCGATGCCATGGCGGAGGCCTTCATCGAGGGCTGGGAAGAGATCGACGTGATCCTGAACCGCGAACGGGAGCATATCGCTTCCTTCGAGGCGGGTCATCGATCACGCCAGCCATGGCTGTTTGCCAATGAGTAAGGAGACAGGAATGAATGCGATCAGGACAGTTGCCGTCGTCGGTGCCGGTCTGGTGGGGCAGGGCTGGGCAATCGTCTTCGCGCGCGCCGGCATGGACGTCGCTATCTTCGACGCACGCGAGAAGGCCGAAGCCGTCATCGGTGCGCAGATCGAGAAGGCGGTCGGCGATCTGGCGGCAGGCGGCCTTTGCGATGATCCGGCTTCGCTCCTGTCGCGCATCCGGTTTGCTACCAGCCTTCAGGACGCGGTCGCAAGCTGCGACTACGTCCAGGAGTCGGCCTTCGAGCGGATCGATGTCAAGGTTGATGTCAGCCGGGCCATCGATGCTGCGCTTCCCGCCCATGCCTTCGTCGGCAGCTCCACCTCGGGCTTTCCGGGCTCCGATTTCTATGCGGATTGCGGGAACCGCGCGCGCATGATGGTCGTGCATCCGGTCAATCCGCCGCATCTCGTACCCCTGGTCGAAATCGTGCCGACACCCTGGACCGCACCCGAGGTGGCCGCACGGGCACGCGAGCTGATGGAACAGGTCGGGCAATCCGCTGTCTCGCTCTCGCGCGAAGTGCCGGGCTTCATCCTGAACAGGCTGCAGGGCGCGCTTCTGGACGAGGCCTTCGCGCTCTTTGCCGAAGGCTATGCGACAGCCGACGATATAGACCGCACGGTGCGCGACGGGCTTGGCCTGCGGTGGGCATTCATGGGGCCTTTCGAGACCATCGATCTCAATGCGCCAAAAGGGCTGGCCGACTATGCGGAGCGTCTTGGGCCGATGTATTCCGGCTTTGCCGAACAGCGCAAGGCGAACCGGGACTGGGTGCCGGAAGCCGTAGTGCGCGCCGACGCCGAGCGGCGCCGGGTGCTGCCGGCCGGCGCGCTCGAGGACCGGCGATCCTGGCGCGACGACATGCTGATGCGGATGGTCAGGGCGAAGCGCGGATGAGACGCGGTGGCGGCGGGCGGTCCCACGCAATCGGTCAATATCAGTGCAGGTTGGTATCAGTCGGCCGTCCATCCGCCATCGATCAGGAGAGACGCCCCCGTCATCAGGGAAGACGCGTCTGAGGCGAGAAAGACGGCGGCGCCGACGAGATCGGACGGCTGCCCCAGGCGGCCGAGCTTGATCTTCGACAGTGTCTGCCGGCGAAACTCCTCATTGTCCAGGAAGGGTGCGGTCATCGGCGTTTCGATGAAGGTCGGGCAGATGGTGTTGATCCGGATGCCGACCGGGCCGAGCTCCACCGCCAGGGCTCTGGTGAAGCCCTCGATCGCCCATTTCGAGCCGCAATAGAGCGTTCTATTGGCGCCGCCGACATGCCCCATCTGCGACGACATGTTGATGACCGAACCCCGAACCGCGCCGGCCGCCATGACGGCCGTCACCGCTTTCGCCGCGAAGATGGCCGCCTTGGTGTTCAGCCCGAAGACGGCGTCATAGTCTTCCTCCGTCACCTCCGAGAGCGGCTTTGGCCGGTTCGTCCCGGCATTGTTGACGAACACGTCGAAGGCGGGCTGCGCCTCGATCCGGTCCCGAAAACCGGGAATATCGGTGACATCGCAGACCAGCGGGGTGGCCCTGAGCCCTCGGGCGGCGAGCTCGGCGCAGGCGGTTTCTATCTCGTCGCGCGACCGGGCGCAGAGCGTGACCTGCGCGCCCGCCTCGGCAAGGCCTTCGGCAATCGCCCGGCCGATGCCGCGGCCGGCGCCGGTGACCAGCGCGCGCTTGCCGGTGAGATCGAAGAGGCCGCTCATTCGGCGGCTTCGCCATAGGCGACGTTCTGGCCGCCATAGCGGCGGACGCGGAGATTGGCCTGCTCGGCGTGGCCGACGAAGCCCTCGAGCATGCAGAGCCGCGAACAATAGGCGCCGATCTCGGCGGCAGCGGCGTCGGTCGTGACCCTCTGGTAGGAATGGGTCTTCAGGAACTTACCGACCCACAGGCCGCCGGTATAACGCCCGGCCTTCCTGGTCGGCAGCGTGTGATTGGTGCCGATGACCTTGTCGCCGTTGGCGACATTGGTGCGCGGTCCGAGGAAGAGCGCGCCGTAGGAATGCATGTGTTCCAGGAACCAGTCGTCGCGGTCTGTCATCACCTGCACGTGCTCGGAGGCGATCTCGTTGGCGACATCCAGCATCTCCTCGTAGCTGTCGCAGACGATCACCTCGCCATAGTCGCGCCAGGAGGCGGATGCGGTCTCCGCCGTCGGCAGGATCTTGAGGATGCGTTCGATCTCCGCAAGCGTCGCCGTCGCGAGCTTCTCGGAGTTGGTGACGAGAACGGCGGGCGAATTGTAGCCGTGCTCGGCCTGCCCCAGGAGGTCGGTCGCGCAGATCTCGGCATCGACCGTGTCGTCGGCGATGACCATCGTCTCGGTGGGGCCGGCGAAGAGATCGATGCCGACGCGGCCGTAAAGCTGGCGCTTGGCTTCGGCGACGAAGGCGTTGCCGGGGCCGACGAGCATGTCGACCGGGCGGATCGTCTCCGTCCCGAGCGCCATCGCGCCGATCGCCTGGATGCCGCCGAGCACGTAGATCTCGTGGGCGCCGCCAAGATGCATCGCGGCGACGATCGCCGGGTGGGGCATGCCCTTCTGCGCCGGCGCGGCGGCGGCGATGCGCGGCACGCCGGCGACCGAGGCGGTCAGCACCGACATATGCGCCGAAGCCACCATCGGGAACTTGCCGCCCGGAACATAGCAGCCCACGGACTGCACCGGGATGTTGCGGTGGCCGAGGATGACGCCCGGCATCGTTTCGACCTCGATATCGGTCATCGAGGCCTTCTGGGCCTCGGCGAAACGGCGGATCTGCGCCTGCGCGAAGCGGATGTCGGCCATGTCCCGGTCGGAGACCCTGTTCATCGCGGCTTCGACCTCCGACGGGGCCAGCCTGAAGGACGCGGGCGAGAAGTTGTCGAACTTCGCCGACAGATCGCGCACCGCGGCATCGCCGCGTGTCTCGATGTCCTTGAGCGTCGTCTCGACGAACGACCTCACTTTCGCGTCGTCGTCCGCGCGTTCGGCTGCGGGCTTGCCCTGCTTCAGATATCGAATGGCCATGACGGGTACCTCCCTTTTGGCGACAGAGCTAATGTGCTAGCGATGACGATTGCAAGTTTTCATCGGCGTTTGAAAAATTTTCACGGAGGCGGGTTTGAAGCCGACAGCCAAGCAGGTCGCCCATGAGGCGGGGGTTTCGATCTCGGCCGTATCGCGTGCATTCTCACCGGGATCGTCGATCGATGCCGACAAAAGGCAGCGCATCCTGCAGGTTGCCGTGCAACTGGGCTATACGAGCCCGGCGCGGCGAACCGCGGAGGTGATCTCCGCCGGAACCGTCACGCTCGTTGCCGGCGACCTTGCCAATCCGTTCTATCCCCTCGTGCTCGACACGCTCGCCAAGGCGCTTCAGGCGGTCGGGCGACAATTGCTCGTCTATGCGATCCCGCCGCAGACGGACATGGACCAGTTGACGCCGCAGATCCTTGCGGCCCGCCCCAACGCGCTCGTGGTGACGTCGGCGAGGCTGACCTCCGGCATGGCCCAGGCCTGCCGGCAGCATGGCATCAAGGTGGTGCTCCTGAACCGGATCCAGCGCGATGTCCGCGTCAATGCGGTCGCCTGCGACAACCATGCGGGCGGGCGGGACGCCGCGACCTTTCTGATGGCGCGCGGGCGGCGTCGCATCGGGCTCATCGGCGGCATTGCCGATACTTCGACCCATCGCGAGCGGGTGCAGGGCTTCCGCGAAGTCCTGCAGGAGGGAGGACAGTCCATCCTTGCGGAGGCGACAGGCGACTATACCTACCGCGGCAGCTACGTCGCGGTGCAGTCGATGCTGTCAAGGAAGGACCGCCCCGACGCGCTCTTCTGCTGCAACGACATCATGGCGCTGGCGGCGATCGATGCTGCGCGCGAACGCGGGCTTTCGGTCCCTGCCGATCTCTCCATCATCGGGTTCGACGACATTCCCATGGCCGGCTGGACGTCCTATCGCCTGACGACGATCCGCCAGCCGGTCACGCGCATGGTCAGCGAAGTCGTGAGCCTGATTCACGACGGCGCGCACGTTCCGGTCGACGAAACGACCACGAGCATCCTGCCCGGAAAGCTGATGATAAGAGGCAGTGCCTAGGCGCCGGGCCTTCTCATTCCCCCGTGTGAAAATTTGACGGAAGACAAATAGAACTTGACTGGCCGGGTAAATTCGCCATGGTTTGTGCACACGTTTGCGCACCATCAGTAGGCACGAAGGAGGTCGTGCCTGCAGCCAGGGATGCGAAAATTGGGACGGGAGGAATAGATGAAACTCAAAGTGTTTGCCGTGCTGTTGACGGCGGTTCTTTCCATTGCGGTCGCGCCGGGCAATGCCGCCGAGCGCACGCTGCGTGTGGCAACGAGCGTCCCGCACAATCACTATCTCACCAGGGTCATCAAGGAATTTGCGGCCAACGTCTCGAAGCGGACGAATGGCGAGCTTGCCTTCGAGTTCTACGATTCCGGTTCTCTCGTCAGCGACCAGCACATGGACGAGGCCGTGGCGAACGGCACGATCGACATCGGGATCGCCTCGGCCTCCATCCTCGCCGGTACGGTGCCGGCGCTCAACGTCTTCGCCGTCCCCTTCTACTTCGACAAGCGCGAAAAGCTCGACCGGTCCGTTCTGCCGGGAATGCCGATCCGCGCCATGCTCGACGAGCGGATCAACGAGACGGGATCGCGGGCGCTGTTCTGGATCCCCTATGGTTTCATCACGATGATCACGCGTGACAAGGAAGTGCATACGCCTGCCGACATGGGCGGGCTCAAGATCCGGACCTTCGGCTCGACGGTGAGCGAATTCGTCGAGGCTCTCGATGCGGCGCCCGTCGTCACCAGCGGCGGCGAACAGTTCCTGGCGCTTCAGCGCGGCATCGTCGATGGCGGGCTCACCGGCTGGCCATCGGTCGAGGAGCGCCGGCTTTTCGAGGTCTCCCGCTATGTGATCGCGACCGACCACATGTACGAGACGCATTTCGCGCTGATGAGCGAAAAGACCCTCGACGACATGCCGACCGAACTCCGAGACATCTTTCGCGAGGAGGCGGCAAAGCTGGAGACCGTGCTGATGGACCGCATCTTCGATGCGACGAAGCACACCCGGGACGTCCTTTCGACGAAGATGACGATCGTCGATCTCACCCCGGAGGAAGTGGCCGCCTGGAAGGAGAAGACCGCGCCGGTGGCAAAGACGTTCTACGAGAACGGCGACGAACTTGCCCGCGCGGTGTTCAGGGAAGCCCAGAAGATCCAGTAGGCGCTGCCGCGCTCCGGCCCATTTGCCCGGCCGGCAGGATCATGCAGTCAAATCAAAACGATAGGCGGTGGCGGTAGCCACCGCGAAGGTCAACTGCGCTCCGGCGCAAGCACCGGGATCAGGTGTGAATATTCGGGAGGACCGCTTCATGTCCACGGAAGAAAAGAAATGGGTCGCCGCGACAGAGGCGACCGTCATGAAGATCGGCGAGCTCAGTTCGTGGATCTACCTCCTCATCGGCATCATCGTCGCCTATGAGGTGGCGCTCCGCTACCTCTTCAACAGCCCGACCGACTGGGTCGAGGAGACCTCGCGGCTCGGCATGGTCTGGGCAACGTTCCTGATCTTTCCGGCCTGCATGAGCCGGCGCCAGTTGATCTCGATCACGCTCCTTTCCGATGCGCTCGGCGATCGCGGCAAGGCGGCGCTCGAGGCGATCAGCTTCGCCGTCATCTGTGTGGCCTGTGCGCTGGTGACCTGGCATGCGGCAGAGGCCGCGATCGACGCGGCGATGGTGGGTCGGGCCACGGCGAGCGTTCTGCGTATCCCCTACTGGCTCTTCTATCTTCCCGTCGCGCTCGGCTTTTTCCTGTTCTTTCTCCAGGCCGCACTCGAACTGGTCCTGCTTCTGGTCACCGGCCAGCGGCGCAAACTCGAACTGACGCACGAGGAAATCTGAGATGGAAAGCATGCTCGTTCTCATCGCGCTTTTCGTGTTTCTCTTTGCTGGGCTCCCGGTCGGGATCGCGCTGACAACAACGGGCATCGGCCTGTTGATGCTGAAGGGCGTGCCGCTTGCCAGCGTGTCGATGGAGTTCCTCGGCTCGGTGAACAATTTCATCCTTCTCGCCGTGCCGGTCTTCCTCCTGACCTCGAACATCCTCCTGAAGGCGGGCGTCGCAAAAGACCTCTTCGACGCCGTGCAGCGGTGGGTCGGCGGCATCAGGGGAGGGGTCGCGATTGCGACGATCATTTCCTGCGGAATTTTCTCAGCGATTTCAGGATCTTCGGTGGCTGTTGCGGCGATGATCGGAACCGTGGCCATCCCCGAGATGACCGGGCGCGGCTATGATCGTCGCTTCGTCATGGGCACGCTGGCGGCAGGCGCTACGCTCGGCATTCTCATTCCGCCGTCCATTCCGCTCATCATCTATTCGGCGGTCGCCGAGCAGTCCACGGCGTCGATGTTCCTGGCCGGCGTCGGGCCGGGTCTCTTCCTGATCGGGGCATTCCTCATCTATTGCGTCGCCAAGTCGTTCATGGGAGCCGCCCCGGAAGTCGAAGCCGGCGCCTCGGAACCGGGCGGGCGCATGGCGGCCAGCATCCGCGCCCTGCCGACCATCGTCATCGCGCTGACGATGATCATCGGCATCTATGCCGGCGTCTTCACGCCGACGGAATCGGCTGCGGTCGGGCTGGTGATGACGCTCGTCTACGTGTTCGGGATCCGACGCGGACTATCCTTCGCGGACTTCCGCGACGCCGTCTTCGGCGCCGGTCTCACCACCGCCAACCTGCTGCTGATCATCGCCGGGGCAAATGTCTTCGGCAAGGCGATCATGCTCTATCGCATTCCCTACGAGATCTCGGAGTGGATCGCCGCCAACATCGAATCGGCCGGTCTCTTCATGCTGACCGTGACGGCAGTGCTGCTGCTGCTGGGGCTGTTCCTCGAGGGGATCGCGATGATTCTGATCGTGCTGCCGGTGCTGCTGCCATCGCTCGGCGTCCACGGCATCGATCCGGTCTGGTTCGGCATCTACTTCGTTCTGATGATCGAGATCGCGCTGATTACGCCGCCGGTGGGGATGAACCTCTTCGTCATCCAGTCCGTGGCCAAATCGAGCCTGAAGGAGGTGATGTACGGGGCCTTGCCCTATGTCTTCATCATGCTGGGGACCGTGCTTGCGATCTACTTCTTCCCGGCGATCGTCACCTATATCCCCTTCGGTGGCGGATAGGTGCATCGCTTCGGCAGGGGGCGCGACGGCGCCCTCTGCTACGCGCGGCCGGTGGAACCGCGGACGACCAGCTTTCCGCGCATGGCGATCAGTTCGTCGGGGAGGTTCGGGTCCAGCGTGCGTGCCTGCAGCAGTTCGAAGGCGCGCTGGATCATCAGGGACAGAGGCTGCTGGATGGTCGTCAGGTCATAGATCGGCCTGGCGGATGCCGCCACGCCGTCGAAGCCGGCCACCAGGATCTCGCCGGGCACGTCGACAGAGGCCAGCCGCAGGGCGTCGAGGACGCCCATGGCCATGATGTCGCTCAGTGCGAACACAGAATCCGGCCGCTGGTCGGCCGGCAGTCCGGCTATTTCCCTGCCCGCTTCGAAGCCTCCGTCGTAGTTGGAGTGACCGTCGAACCGATGCGAAAGCGTGAAGCCGGCCTGCTCCAGCTCGGCGACGAAACCCTCTTCCCGTTCGCGGGACGTGGAACTGGTCGACGTCGTATAGACGAGGCCGAAGCGCCGGCGGCCGCGCGCGATCAGAAGACGGGCGATCTCGGCGCCGCCGGCCCTGTTGTCGCAGGTGACGAAGCAGCCATGCGAGAGCGCGACGCGGTTGACCATGACGAGCGGCACGTTGTTCTGGGCGCAGATGTCGGCGGCCTTCGATGACAGGATGGCCGACGAGATGATGCAGCCGTCGACCTGATACTGGATCAGTGCCTGGGCGGTCGTATCCTCGATCGGGCCGGCGCCCGCATGGATGATGAGCAGGCGGAAGCCGAGTTTCTCCGCCTGGCGCGTCGCCTCATGCAGAAGCTCCGTATAGAAGGGGTTCTCGGCGGGGCCCAGCACCAGGCCGTACAATCCGCTCTTGCCGGAGGAGAGCGTGCGCGCCAGCGCATTCGGCATGTAGCCGTGCTCTTTCGCCAGCCCCAGAATGAGATCGCGCGTCTTCTGCGAGATGCGGGTGTCGCCCTTCAGCGCGCGCGTCACCGTCGACGGTGCCACACCCGCCAGTTCCGACAGGGTGACGACCGTCGCCCTGCGCGGTGTCGATGGGGTCAGGATCGAGCTCATGTCGCTTCATAACAAAACGTTGGCGGCCTGTCGCGTCGGTCCGCATCTTTCCCGGGCAGGCGACGATACCCCGCGCGGGACAAAAATTTCCGTCCCAACTTGACATTCCGCACGCAAACCGGTTGGATTGGATTGCGCAAACGTTTGCGCAAAAAATTGCATTTTATGAAGGTATGGGAGGAACGATGTCCGCTTCAAAACGCCAGATGAAAATGGTGGGCTTCCTGCAGGCGCAGAACTGCTCCATCGCGCCGGGCTCCTGGCGGCATCCGGCCGGTGCCACCGATTTTCTGTCCGCCGAGTACTTCCAGCGCATCGGTCGCATTCTCGAGGAAGGAAAGTTCCATCTTGCCTTCTTCGACGATCGTCTGGCGATGCCGGACATCTACGGAGACGATCACAGGGAGGCGGTCGAAAACGGCGTGCGCGTCGTCAAGATGGATCCGGTCTCGATCATCACGGCGATCGGCATGGCCACCAGCCGCATCGGCCTCGGCATCACCTATTCCACGACTTATTACGAGCCCTTTCACGTCGCGCGCCTGTTCGGCACGCTCGACCTGATGACCAAGGGCCGCGCCGCCTGGAACGTGGTGACCTCGCTCAACAATTCGGAGGCTGCCAATTTCGGCCGCACCGAACACCTCGCTCACGACCTGCGCTATGAGCGGGCCGACGAATTCATGGAGGTCGTGACCGGGCTGTGGAACAGCTGGGAGCCCGACGCGCTGATCGTCGACAAGGAGACCGGCCAGTTCGCCGATCCGAAGAAGGTTCACAGGCTCGATCACAAGGGCAAGTATTTCAGCTCGCGCGGTCCGCTGCCGGTGCCGCCGTCGGCTCAGGGCCGTCCGGTGCTCATCCAGGCGGGCCAGAGCGGCCGCGGCCGCCAGTTCGCGGGCAAGTGGGGCGATCTGATTTTCGTCGTCTATCCGACGATCGAGACTGGCCAGAAGCAGTATGCCGCCGTGAAGGAGGAGGTCGCCGCCGCCGGCCGCGATCCGGACGAGGTGGCAATCTGCCCGGCCTGCTATGTCTGCGTCGGCGAAAGCCTGGAGATCGCCGAGGAGAAGCGCGAATATATCCGCGCGCTCGCCAAGCCGATCGATGCCGTCGTGCTTCTTTCCGAAGCGCTGAACTTCGATTTCGCCAGCAAGCCGATGGACAGCGAGTTCACCGACGAGGAGTTGCAGAAGCTGTCCTGGTCCGGTTTCAAGGAGCGGGTGATCACGCTGAGCGGCAAGCCCAACCCGACCGTGCGTGATTTCGTGCACTATTCCGGGCGCGGCACGATCGGCGAATTCCCGATCTTCTGCGGCACGCCCACCATGGTCGCCGACCAGATGGAAGAGTGGTTCACGTCCGGGGCCTGCGACGGCTTCGTGCTGGCCGCCACCCATACGCCCGGCGCCTACGAGGACTTCGTCCGTTATGTCGTGCCGGAACTGCAGCGCCGCGGCGTCTACCAGAAGGACTATGCAGGCACGACGCTTCGCGAAAACCTCGGCATTTCCATGCCCACCCATCCTGCCCAGCGCCAGGCGGCCGAATAAGCAGCAGTCGGAGAAGATTGATGAAAGAGTTCAGAATGCTCTCGACGAGCGGTATCCTCGGCTATGGCTATGCGGAGGAATCGCTCAAGATCGGAATGTCCTGGGAGCCGCATGTCATCGGTTGCGATGGCGGCAGCACCGATCCGGGCCCCTATTATCTCGGTGCCGGCAAATCCTTCTGCTCGCGTCTTTCGGTGAAGCGCGACCTGCGGCTGATGCTGCAGGCGAGCATTGCGGCAGGTATTCCCTGCATCATCGGCACGTCCGGCGGCGCCGGCGGCGAGCCGCATCTGCAGGATACGGCGGCACTGGTGCGTGAGATCGCGCGGGAAGAAAAGCTGTCCTTCAAGATGGCGCTGATCCATTCGGAACAGAGCAAGAGCGATCTTGCGAAATGGGCCGAAAGCGGGCTGACCAGGCCGCTTGCCAAGATGAGGCCGCTCGATCGCGGCATGATCGACAACGCCACCCGCGTCGTCGGCATGATGGGACCGGAGCCGTTTGCCAGGGCGCTCGACGAGGGTGCGCAGGTCATCCTCGCCGGCCGCAGCAGCGACCCGGCGCAATGGGCGGCCCCCGCCATCCGCGCCGGCATGGCGCCGGCTCCATCCTGGTATGCCGGCAAGATGCTGGAATGCGGCGCCGAGCCGACCGTGCCGAAGGAGCCGGACTGCATCTTCCTGCGCGTCCGCGACGACCACGTCGTCTGCGAACCGCCGAACCCGATCCGCCGCTCGACGCCGCTTGCGGTCGCGAATTTTGCCCTGCACGAGAATTCGAGCCCGATCCACCATGTCGAGCCGGGCGGGTTGCTCGATACGGCCAATTGCCGCTTCGAGGCGATCAGCGATCGTGCAGTCAAGATCGACGGCATGACCTGGACGCCGGCGGAGCGCTACACGGTGAAGCTCGAGGGCGTCGAGATGGCCGGTTACCGTGCGATTGCCATCTGCGGCACGCGCGACCCGATCCTGATCTCGCAGATCGACGACTATCTCGCCACCCATCGCGAGAAGGTGGCGGTGAAGGCCGCGTCCTTCGGCGTGCAGCGCGAGGACTACCAGATGATCGTCCACTGCTACGGCAAGGATGGCGTCATGGGCGGCTGGGAGCCGGTCAAGCAGATCACCAGCCATGAACTTGGCTTCGTCATCGAAGTGGTCGGCAAGACGGCGGATGTCGCCAATGCGGTGATCGCCATGGCGCGCACCTCGATGCTGCATGCGGACTTCCCGGGGCGCCTCTGCAAGGAAGGCAACATGGCCTTCCCGTTCAGCCCGTCGGATATCGACATGGGGCCGATGTACCGCTTCAGCATCTTCCATACGGTCGAGGTCAGCGATCCTTGCGCCCTCTTCCCCATCGAATACGAGAAGGTTTGACCATGGCCCTCATCAGAGACATTGCCCAGATCTGCAAGAGCAAGAACGCCGGTCCGTTCAACGTGACGATCGACGTGCTGTTCGAGGACCACGCGGTCTATCACAAGGTGAAGGACACGGGGGTTTTGAACGCCGCGCTGTTTACGAAGCTCTACGGCGTGAAGGAAGAGGACGTGCTGTTCACGCCCTATGACACGGCGGCTGCCTTCAAGGCGACGTTTCCCCGCGCCATTCCGGCCGGCGATATCGGCGATACCGACGTCTATGGGGCGCAACAGCATGCGCCGCTGCTGGACGTCGACATTCCGCTCGAAAAATAACGTTCACTATGCCTGGGTCCTTCTGCCGGGGAGGCGGGAAGATCCAGGCGGTCGCCAATTCAGCTCGGGGAGGAGCTTATGGCCACAGAAACATCCGACATCCGCAAGGTCGCATTGGCGAGCTTCATCGGATCGACCCTGGAATGGTACGATTTCTTCATCTTCGGTACCGCCACGGCACTCGTCTTCAACAAGCTGTTCTTTCCCGCATTTGATCCGGTGACCGGCATGATCGCGGCTTTCGCGACCTTTGCCGTCGGGTTCATCGCTCGCCCGCTGGGCGGCATCGTGTTAGGTCACTATGGTGACCGGATCGGCCGCAAGGCCATGCTGGTGCTCAGCCTGACGATGATGGGTGGCATAACCTTCCTCATCGGCCTACTTCCGACCTATGCGGTGCTCGGTGTCGGTGCGCCGATCCTTCTGACCTTGCTCCGCTTCCTGCAGGGCTTTGCCGTCGGTGGCGAATGGGGCGGTGCGACGCTGATGGTGGTCGAGCATGCGCCCAACAAGACGCGCGGCTTCTTCGGCAGCTGGCCGCAGATGGGCATTCCGGCGGCTCTTCTTTTGTCATCCGGCATGATGGCGCTCGTCGGTGGGCTGACGACGCCGGAACAGTTCATGGCCTGGGGATGGCGTATCCCGTTCCTGTTCAGCGGTGTTCTGCTTGTCTTCGGCATCTATCTGCGCCGACGCCTGGCGGAATCGCCGAGCTTCCGGAAAATGAAGTCCGAGGGTGAGCAGGAGCGCCTGCCCATCGCCGAAGTGCTCGGCAAGCACGGCAGGAAGACCGCACTTCTCGTCGCCTGCCAGGCGGCGGAGAACACGAGTTTCTACGTCGTGGCCGTCTATTCTCTGGTCTATCTCACCACTGTGGTCGGCATCGATCGCGCCACCGCCTTGAACGCCCTGATGATCGCGGCCGTGTTCTGCTTCGCCGCCCAGCCGCTGTTTGCCGGGCTGTCCGATCGCATCGGCCGCAAGCGCGTCTTCATGGGCGGGATGATCTTCAACGGCCTCTTCATCGTGCCGTTCTTCCTGTTCCTAGATACGGCCAGCGTGTTCTGGATCACGGCGGCGATGACGCTCTCGATCGTGTTCGGACAGGCGACGACGCAATCCACGCAACCCAGCCTCTTTGCCGAGCAGTATGGTGCGTCGGTGCGCTACAGCGGTGTCTCCGTCGCCTACCAGTTCGCCACCGTGCTCTGGAGCGGGCCGACGCCGATGATCGCCGCATCGCTCTGGGCCTGGTCGGGAAGCTGGATACCGCTTGCCTGCTATATCGGCGCCGCCGCCTGCCTGTCGGTCCTGACGATCATTCCGCTCCGCGAGGCGGCCGGTGCCGATCTCGAAGGCGAGCGGAGCGAAGACCGGCGCGAACCGGTGTCTTCGACGCGCCCCGCCCACCAGTATCCGTGAAACAGGGAGCCTCTGGCCCAATCGCCATGTCCAATGACCAACGCATTCTCCGCAACGCCCTTGGATCCTTCGCAACAGGCGTCACCGTCGTCACCACCCGTGCTGCCGACGGCAAGGATATCGGCCGCACCGCCAACAGCTTCAGCTCTGTCTCGCTCGATCCACCTATGATCCTCTGGAGCCTTTCGAAGACATCCTCGAGCTTCGAGGACTTCCGGCAGGCGGAGCATTTCGCCGTACATATACTCTCGGCGGATCAGAGCGACATATCCGGCCTGTTCGCGAGCAAGAAGGAAGACAAGTTCGAGGGGCTGACGGTCGAGCGGGGGGAGGGCGACATCCCGCTCCTGAAGAGCTGCGCGGCCCGTTTCGAATGCCGGACCACCTATCAGTATGAGGGTGGCGACCACATTATCTTCGTCGGCGAGGTCACCGGTTTCGAGCATTCCAGCACGCCGCCGCTGGTCTTTCATGGCGGCCAGTACGGCCGGCTTATCCGCCATGCCGGCGAGGGCACGTCCTTCGAGAAGAAGGACAGCAGCCTTTCGCCGGACGACTTCATCTACCAGATCTCGCGCGTCTTCTATCAGATCCGCAGCGACGCGATGGCGGAACGGCGCCGGCGCGGCTGGAGCGGCGCGGACTATGCCGTACTCACCCTGCTCGGCCATGAGGATGGCAGAACATTGGACGATATTCGCGAGATCGGCCGTTCACGTGGAGACGAGATCACAGACGAGACGATCGACAAGCTCACGTCCATCGGGCTGATCAAGGTCGGGGAAGCGATGCCGCGACGGGCGCATCTGACCGGCGAGGGACGCCAGGCGATGATCGAGATCGTCGCCATGCTGAAGGCGGCGGAAGCCGAGAGTCTCGCCCTCCTCGACGAGAACGAGGTCTGGGTGTTGAAACAGCTTCTCAATCGGCTTGCGACATCGCGGGACAACGGCTGGCCGCCGGTCCGCCAGCCGGCGGCGCTTGCATCGGCTTGATCAGACCCGGATATTGGAGAGTGTCATGACCCGATTTGCTATCGGAGACATTACGGTCTCTGCCATATGGGAGATGGAGGACACGTCCTTCCGGATGAAGTCCTTCTTTCCGCTCGTCACGGAAGAGATGCTGGCGCGGGAGCAGACCTGGCTCACGCCGACTTATCATGATCCCGATACCGACCAGATCAAGCTCAGCATCCATGCCTGGCTGATCGATACCGGCCGGCACAAGATTCTCGTCGATACCTGTGTCGGCAATGACAAGCAGCGACACGCCCGCAAGCAGTGGTCGGATCTGAACACGCCCTTCCTCGAACGCCTGCGTGCGGCGGGCGTCGAGCCCGAAGCGATAGACTATGTCTGCTGCACCCATCTCCACGCCGATCATGTCGGCTGGAATACGAGGCTCATCGACGGACGCTGGGTGCCGACATTCCCGAACGCCAGATATATCTTCGGGCGGAAGGAATATGATTACTGGGCGGAGAAATACGGCTCCGATCCGGGCAGCCATCATCTCGCAGCCTATAGCGACAGCGTGTTGCCGGTCGTGGAGACTGGGCAAGTGGTGCTGGTGGACGACGGATATGAGCTGGACGGCTGCCTGACGTTCAAGCCGGCGCCCGGCCACACGCCCGGCCATGTCGCCATCTGGCTGCATTCCAACGGTCGAGAATGCGTATTTTCGGGCGACATCATTCATCACCCGATCCAGCTCGCCTATCCGCAACTGAGCTGCATGGGTTGCGAGGATCCGGCTCAATCAGTGCGAACCCGAAGCGCGTTGCTGGCTGGCATTGCAGATACGGAGACGATGCTGATGACCGGGCATTTTCTGGCGCCGCATGCGGCTCATATCGAAACCGCGGGCGAATGTTTTCGCGTACGCTGCTCGGAATGCTAGCTTCGCCGGCAACAGGTTGAATTCAGGGAGAGAGACATGAAGATCAGAGCCGCAACGCTTCGCCAGATGGGCGCGAGCATGCCTTATGCCGAGAGCAAGCCGCTGGACATCGCCGAGCTTGATCTGGAGCGCCCGCGGCAGGGGGAAGTTCTGGTGCGTATCCGCGCAGCCGGGCTCTGCCATTCGGATCTCTCCGTCATCAACGGCAGCAGGCCGCGTCCGCTGCCGATGGCGATCGGGCATGAGGCGGCGGGCGAGGTGGTCGAACTCGGCGAAGGCGTCGATGATCTCGAAGTCGGTGATCACGTCGTGCTTGCCTTCGTGCCAAGCTGCGGCCATTGCCTGCCCTGCTCGGAAGGGCGACCGGCGCTTTGCGAGCCGGGCGCTGCGGCAAACGGCAAGGGCACATTGCTCACCGGCAGCATCCGGCTGAAATACCAGGGAGAACCGGTGCATCACCACATCGGCTGCTCGGCCTTTGCCGAACATGCAGTCGTGTCGCGCCGCTCGATCGTGAAGGTGGACAAGGATCTGCCGTTCAACGAGGCGGCGCTGTTCGGCTGCGCCGTGCTGACGGGTGTCGGCGCAGTGGTCAATACGGCAAAGGTGCAGGCGGGCCAGACGACCGTGGTCATCGGCCTCGGCGGCGTCGGGCTGGCGGCGCTGCTCGGCGCGATCTCCGCCGGTGCCGCACAGGTGATTGCCGTGGATCTTTCCGATGAGAAGCTTGAGATCGCCCGTCAACTGGGGGCGACGGCGACGGTGAATGCGCGCGATGCGGATGCGGTCGAAAAGGTCCGGCAGCTCACCAATGGCGGCGCAGATTTCGCTTTCGAATTCGCAGGCTCGGAAAAGGCGCTGGAAAGCGCTTACAAGATGACGCGCCGCGGCGGCACGACAGTCACGGCCGGACTGCCGGCGCCGACAGCCGCCTTGCCGGTCAACATCGTCAGCCTCGTGGCCGAGGAACGCACGCTCAAGGGCAGCTATATCGGCACCTGCGTCCCGGTTCGCGATATTCCGCGCTATGTCGCGCTCTACAAATCGGGGCGCCTTCCGGTGAACAGGCTTCTCAGCGGATCGATCCGCCTGGACGACATCAACGAAGGCTTCGACCGCCTGCACAGGGGCGAGGTTATCCGGCTGGTCGTCGAAATGTGAGGTTCGGGCGTTTTCGAAGGGCTGCGAAAGGGGGAGCCTTTCCCGGCCTCGCCTGCCCAGGAACGTGGAGAACGTCAACTCTTCTCAAGCCGTCAGATCGCCCCCGGTGCAACGTTTCTTAACGCGATGACACACCCGTCGGTGCCCTGATCGCTAGGGTCACTTCCGGATTATCCGCAACTGTCTGCGGATCAAACGGAAGGGCGTTTCATGGGTGGGATATCCCGATCATTCTTGTCGCAGGCGCATCCGGCCCCGAGGTTTCTGGTGGGCGTGGTGCTTCTCTGGCTTGCCTTCATTTCCACCTCCCAGGCGGCCGAGGAACAGATGCCGGTTACGGTTGTCGTCGCCCGCCAGGGTGCCGTGACCGAGACGGTTCCCGTGGTCGGGTCGCTCGCTGCAAGGGAAGAGGTTCAGGTACACCCGCTCGTCCAGGGGCGGGCGATCGAGCATATCCTTGTGGAGGTCGGGCAGACCGTCGACAAGGGCCAGCCGCTCGCGCTGCTGGACACGACCGATGCCCGCCTGTCGCTCGACAGGAACGCGGTCGGCATCCTGCGCGCGGAGGCCGCCGTCAGGGTGGAGGAGAGCAGGCTCGATGTCGCGAAGGTGAGCGAGGCCGAGGCCCGCAAGGTCCTGGAGCGCAGCAGGACGCTGCAGCCGAAGGGGGCCGTCTCGCAACAGGTTCTGGACGAGCACGAGAACGCCCATGCCCGCGCGGTGGCCGAACTGGGGCTGGCGCTGCAGTCGCTGAAGCTGGCCGAAGCCGACGCGCAAATCGTTGCCCGCGAGCGCGACGAGATCGAACTTGCGATCGAGCGCAGCACCGTCAGGGCGCCGGAGGGCGGACTGGTCCTCAGAAGAACGGCTCGCGTCGGCATGATAGTGTCCGGCTCCGGCGGCCCGCTCTTCGTCCTGGCGAAGGACGCGGCCATCGAATTCGTCGCCCAGGTGACGGAGACGAGCTTCGTGCGGCTGGCCGAAGGCATGCACGCAACCATCACCCTGCCGGGATATGAAGGCCCGCTCGGTGGCACTGTGAGGCTCAATGCGGCCGAACTCGATCCGGCAACGCGCAGCGGCGAAGTGCGCGTCGAACTCGACGACGTGGCTGGCCTGAGGCCCGGCGTCTTCGCCCGCGGCAGCATCAATGCCCTGGCCCGGCGCAATATCGTCCTGCCGGGCAGTGCGGTGAAGACCGCCGGCGGCGCGAGCAACGTCTTCGTCGTCGAGGACGGCGTGGTGGACCTCCGCCAGGTGACCGTGGGCGTCCGGCAGGACGGTTTCGTCGAGATCCTCGACGGGCTGCGCGACGGCGAGATGGTCGTTCTGAAATCCGGCGGCTTCCTGAAGGCCGAGGAGAAGGTCCGGCCGGTCATCGCCGCCTCAGCGCGTCCCTCCACGGATCATCTGGCCGCATCCCTTGCGATCGGGAAGGTGGAGGCGGCGCGATGAACGGCAACGTCTCGGCCTGGGCGATCCGCAATCCGCTCCCGTCCATCCTTCTTTTCGTCGTCCTCACCGTCGTCGGGCTCTACAGCTTCGCCAAGCTGCCGGTCACCTATTTCCCGACGATCATCACGCCGACGGTCAAGGTCACCGTCGAGCAGCCCGGCTCCACGCCGGTGGAGCTCGAGACGGAGGTGACGCGGCTTGTCGAAAACGCCATCGCCTCGCTGCCGGCGATCAAGGAGCTGTCATCGACGATCGGCGAAGGGCGGTCGGTGACGACCGTCGAATTCGAGCTCGGCCCTGTTTCTCCCGACCGGGCAATGGCGGACGTGCGCGATGCCGTATCCCGGATCCGCGGCGACCTGCCGGACACGATCGACGAGCCGGTGATCGAGCGGATCGAGGAGGAGACGCAATCCGTCGTCACCTATGCGGTTTCCAGCCAGGACATGACGGTGGCGGAGCTCTCCTGGTTCGTCGACGACACCGTGACCCGCGAACTGCAGGGCCTGTCCGGCGTCGGGCGCGTCGAACGGATCGGCGGCGCAGAGCGGGAGATCCATGTCGAGCTCGATGCCGACAGGCTGCAGGCGCTTGCGCTGTCGGTCAGTTCGGTCAACGAGGCGATCGTCGAGGGCCAGCTCGACCGCTCCGGCGGGCGCAGCGAGATGGAGGGCGGCGAGCAGGTCCTGACGACCACGGGAGCCGCCGGAACGGTGGCGGATCTTGCCGAGAAGCGCCTTTCGCTCTCAGGCGGAAATTCCGTGCGGCTGGCGGATGTCGCTACGGTTCGCGATACCGTCGCCGAGCCTCGGGCCTTTGCGAGCCTGAACGGCGCCGATATCGTCGGCTTTGCCATCTACCGCTCGCAAGGGGCGAGCGACGTGACCGTGGCCGCTGCTGTCGCCGATGCCGTGGAGACACTGGGCGAGGCCCATCCGGACCTGCGTTTCCGTCTCGTCAACGACAATGTCTCCTATACGGCCGGAAACTATCATTCGGCGATGAACACGCTGCTGGAGGGTGCGGCGCTCTCGATCGTCGTCGTCTTCCTGTTTCTGCGCGACTGGCGCGCGACGCTGGTGGCCGCCGTGGCGCTGCCGCTGTCGATCATTCCGACCTTCTTCGCGCTCGATCTGCTCGGATTTTCTCTCAATATTCTCAGTCTTCTGGCGATCACGCTGGTAACAGGCATCCTGGTCGACGATGCGATCGTCGAGATCGAAAACGTCGTGCGCCACCGCAATATGGGCAAATCCGCCTACCGCGCGGCGCTGGATGCGTCCGACGAGATCGGGCTCGCCGTCATCGCGATTTCCGCAACCATCATCGCGGTCTTCGCGCCGGTCGGGCTGATGAGCGGTGTCGTCGGCCTCTATTTTCGCGAGTTCGGCCTGACGGTGGCGATCGCGGTATTCTTCTCCTTGCTGGTGGCGCGGCTGATCACGCCGATCATGGCGGCCTATGTCATGACGAGCGCTCCGCCGTCCGAAGGACATAGAGGCCGGTTGTCCGTCGCTTACGAGGCCTTGCTGCGCGCGACGTTACACCGGAAATGGGCGACGGTCGCATCCGCTGTCGGCCTCTTCGGCCTATCGATCGTCTCGCTGATGTCGGTGCCGACCACCTTCCTGCCGGAGGAGGACACCGGGCGATTGACCCTCACCGTCGAGTTGCCGCCCGGCGCTACGCTCGAGGAAACGCGAAAGGTGACGGACGCGATCTCGGCAGAGGTCGGACAGCTCGGCGAGGTCGAAGGCGTGCTGGTGCGCGCGGGGGCGAGCATGACCGGCCAGCAGGACGTGCGCTATGCCGTCGTCTCGATCGAGCTCAGGCACAAGACCGAGCGCGACCGGTCCTCCTTTGCGATCGAGGCGGAACTCAACGAGAGGCTCGCCGGCATTCCGGACGTGCGGCTGCGTTTTCTCAACGATCGCGGTGGCCGCGACGTATCCTTCTCCGTGCTGGGCAGCGACGGCGACGCCGTCGAGCAGGCGGCCGATCGGATCCTGCGCGAGATGGCCACAGAGGGGAGTTTCGTCGGCCCGGCGAGCGACGCTGTCGCCATGCGCCCGGAACTGAAGGTGACGGTGGATGCCGACAAGGCAGCGACGCTGGGGGTCTCGACTGCGGCCATCGCCAGCACCCTGCGCATCTCCACGATCGGCGACGTGGATTCGCGGCTCGCGAGCTTCGTCGAAGGCTCCCGCCAGATCCCGATCCGCGTCGTGCTCGACCGAACCGCCAGAGGCCGCCTGCCGATCTTTGAAACCCTCAGCGTACCGACTTCGGCGGGAGGACAGGTGCCGCTGTCGGCCGTGGCCGCGCACAGCTTCGACGAGACCGTCGCCTCGATCGATCGTTTCGACCGGCAGCGCCGGATCGAGATCGGCGCGGACATGGCTGCCGGCCTGACCTCGGGGCAGGGGCTGGAGCGCCTGTTCCTGCTCGACAGCGTCAGGACCCTGCCGGAGGGCGTACGGGTCCAGGCCACCGGCGATTCCGACACCGAAGGGGAGATTTTCCAGAGCTTTGCCGTCGCCATGGGGGCGGGCATCATGCTCGTGCTCATCGTCCTGATCCTGTTGTTCAGGAGCATGCTTTCGCCGTGGACGATCCTGGCATCGCTGCCGCTGTCGATCGGTGGCGTCGCCGTGGCCCTGCTCGTGAGCGGGCACACGATCTCGCTGCCCGTCGTCATCGGCATCCTGATGCTGATGGGTATCGTCACGAAGAACGCCATCATGCTGGTCGATTTCGCCATCGAGAGGGAGGCGCACGGTCTTTCGCGACCGGAAGCCGTCGTCGAGGCCTGCCTGGAGCGTGTGCGGCCGATCGTGATGACGACGCTCGCCATGGTCGGCGGGATGCTGCCGTCGGCCTTCGGCTTGGGTGACGGCGGCGAGTTCCGGGCGCCGATGGCGATCGCGGTGATCGGCGGCCTGCTGGTCTCCACTATCCTGTCGCTGATCGTGATCCCTTCCTTCCATCTCATCCTGTCGGGCATCGGCGATCGCCTGAGCCACGCCTTACGGCCTTTCCTCCAGTCGGCCGAAGCGGGTCCCGGTGGGATTCGGAAATAGCGCGTCCGTGCCCCGAACGGCGCGCAAGGACGGGGCCGGTCCGACCGCCGGCCGGCCCCGTCATCTTTCCCTGCAGCTCTTAACAGACGGCAACATATCATTAAGCCGAAGCCGCACCCGGCATGGGAAGAACCATCGAGTTTCCTTCCCCACGAGGCTTTGAAAGCACCATGAACGATATCCGGGTTCCCTTCCTGCAGATCTACCGCATCAACGCGCTTCGGGCACTTGGCGGCCTTGCCTTCGGCCTGCTCGTCGTCACCGCGCCGCCGCCGCCGTTTCCCTTGTTCGACGTCGTCTTCGAGGCCATGGGGATGATCGCGATCTTCGTCGCCATTGCCGGGCGTGGCTGGTCGCTGTTCTATATCGGCGGGCGCAAGAACGCCGAGCTGGTGACGACGGGCCCCTATTCGATCACCCGCAACCCGCTCTATCTCTTCAGCCTAATCGGTATCGCCGGCGTCGGCGCGCAGACGGGCAGCCTGCTGTCGATGACGTTGCTCGTGCTGGCCGCCTATCTCGCCTTCGACATGGCGATGCGCGGCGAAGAAGCCTATCTCGGCAGCCGCTACGGGCGGGGCTTCGAGACGTATCGCGATACTGTCCCGCGGCTCTGGCCGGATCTTTCCCTGTGGCGGGAGTGCGAAGACGTGCCGCTCCGTTCAGCACGTGCGATCGGCAGCCTCAGGGACGGGATCGTCTTTCTCGGCGCCTGGGTCGTCGTCGAGCTCGTCAGGCTGGGGCAGGCAGCCGGCCTCCTGCCGGTTCTCTGGACCCTGCCGGTCTGACGACTGCGGCCTTCCCAAGCCTCGCAACAAAACTTAATAAAGCGAAACATCTGCGATCCGGACAGCGTGCGACATGCCTGCATTCGGGCGCGTCGCGGTCCTGCTGTATCGCCTTGCGCGCGTCGAGTTTTGTTTGAGGAAGGCCGTAGTGCAACCGAACTCCGCCAATGCGAAGATCCTGATCGTCGAGGACGATCCCGAAATCGGCAAGCTGCTGGCGCTTGCGGTGCAGGAAAACGGCATGATCCCGACCGTCGCCGAAGACGGGCATGTGATGAACGCGCTTCTGCGCAACAACGAGTTCGACCTGATCATCCTGGACGTGATGCTGCCCGGCGAGGACGGCCTGAGCATCTGCCGGCGCATCCGCTCGGAAAAGACGACGCCGATCATTCTCTTGACGGCACTGGGAGAAGAGGTCGATCGCATCGTCGGGCTGGAGGTCGGCGCCGACGATTACGTGACCAAGCCGTTCAGCCCGCGCGAAGTCGTGGCCCGCATCCGCAGCCTGCTGCGGCGGGCATCCTATGGCCTTGCGAATACGACGGTGCAGCGGAAACTGCGTTTCGAAGGCTGGCAGATCGATCCGCTGCGACGGCAGCTCCACGATCCGAGCAGCGCCCGCATCGCCGTGACGACGACGGAATTCGACCTGCTGCTCGCCTTCTGCCGTAATCCCGGCCGGGTCATCACCCGCGAGGAGCTTCTGTCGCTCACCCATACGGGTCTCGCAGGTCCGATCGAGCGCAGCGTCGACGTGCATATCAGCCGCCTGCGCCAGAAGATCGAGGCCGATCCCAAGAACCCAGTCCTTTTGCAGACGGTCCGGCTCGGCGGCTACATGTTTACCGCCAGCGTCGAGCAGGCCTGATCCTCGAAACAGAAAGGCCGGGCGATGGCCCGGCCTTTCCTGTCTGCTCTCTTCCTGGCGGCTGGCTCAGAACTTGTAGCCGACGAACAGCGACGCCGAAGGCTGCAGCTTCTCTTCCACGATCGGGCTGTCGGCCGCGTCCCCGGTCAGGATGCCGAGGCTCGCTTCGCCGCGTACCAGCCAGTTCTCGCTCAGCAGGTAGGTGGCCGATGCCGAGGCGTTGACGCGCTTCAGGCCGGCCTCCGCCTTGTATTCGTCCAGGCCGGACCGGGCCGACTGTTTGGCATCGACACCGAAATAGGCTTCCATATGCTTGTCGTTGGCGACCACTGCCTCGACGCCGGCGCCAAGGATCAGCCGTTCCGTCACCGGCGCCTGATACTCGGCGCCGAAAGTGCCGATCAGGCTCTCGCTGCCGTCGATCGTCTGGTCGATGCTGGCATAGAGTTCGAGACCGTTCCAGTCATAGGACGCCCTGGCGCCGACGGTCGCGGCGAAATCGATGTCCCCCAGCCCCTTCAGGCGGTCTGCATCGTCCTCGTCTCGCCCGCCTTCATAGCCAATCTTGGCGGCCAGCGCGAAGCCGTTGTGCCGGAAGGGGGTGATCATCACGCCCCTGGGGTCGATCTCCAGCCATTCTCCATAGGTGAAGATCACGACCGGTATAGGCTGCACCTTGAACTCGTCGCCGCCTTCGTATTCCGGCTCGTAGATCGCGCCGGCGCCAAGGACCAGGCTCCAGTTGCGCCGGGGCTCTTCGCCGTTGAACCGCTCCTGGTCGAAGGGCGCCTCGGGGGCCTGTCCTGACAGGCCCGCATCGGCGGCAAGCGTGCTCGTGCCCGTGCCGGCCAGCACGAGCGTGACGTATAGGGCGCTTGCGGGAAGTCGCCGGTCGGTCCGTTGGATAAAAGACATGAGTGCTCCAGTGATTTGACACGGACGTCGCAGGCAGAAAGCGAGCCGTGTTTGCAACACATCCGTCCTGTCACGAACGGCACCGGCGCTGCATGTCTTTGTGTTGCGCTTTGTTGCGGGGGCGCCTTCCGCGGTTGTTTCGGCTGGCGGGTTCCGCAGGGCAGACACAAAACTTAATGTCCAATTTCGGCGAACATCGTTATCGTCGCCGGCAGTGAGCTGGGGAGTGACCCGTTCTTGCCGGTTCTTTTCATGCAGGGGGCGAGAGCCCCGGGGAGGCGTCTTGAAATTTCGGGTACCCCGGTTGATCTCGACCATTCACAGCCAGATCACCGCCGTCATTTTCGCCTGCCTGGTCATCGCCTTCATCATTGGCTCGACGCTGGAAAGCTGGGTGAGCGACGACTACAGCATGCCGGACCTGGAGGGCATGTCGAGCCGTGTCTCGACGATCGCTTCGGTCCTCTCGACGGCGACGCCCGTGGAGAGGAGCACGATCCTTGCGGCAGCCAACCGCGGCGACTACCGCCTCGTCCTGCGACCGTTCTCCTATTCCGACCGGTTCACCACATCGTCTCCGGACGAGCCGTTCATCCAGGTCGCGATCGATCGCCTCCTTCCGCCGGAAGACCGCCCGGTCCCGGTCGGAGGATGGCGGACCTTCGTCGACGGCAAGCGCGTCCTGGCCGCGAAGGTGGACGACGACACGCTGCTGGTCATGGAACTGCTGCCCGAAAGCTTTCTGCGCAACGACGCGCTGAGGTTCGGCTCGAACTATCTGGTGGCGACGGTCACGCTTGTCATCCTGTTTTCCGTCTTCGCCGTCTGGGCGATCACGCGGCCGCTGCGCGGCATCGCATCGGCGGCGATGAAGGCCGATATCTCGGTCGGCCCGGCGCTCTTCGAGGAGCGCGGCAGCGTCGAGATCGTAACCCTTGCGCGGGCGCTGAACGGCATGCAGCGTCGTATCTCGACCATGGTCGAGGCCCGGACCCGGATGCTGCGCGGCATCAGTCACGACTTGCGGACGCCGCTGACACGATTGCGGCTTCGGGCCGAGCGTGTCGGCGAAGACGAGGTTCGCGACGCCCTGCTGACGGATATCGAGCGAATCGACCGCCTGCTCAAGGAAAGCCTCGTCTATCTTCGCGACAACCATCAGCGCGAAGCGCGGCAGCGCGTCGATCTGGCCTCGGTCCTGCAGACGGTCTGCGACGAGTTTGCCGACATGGGGCATGATGTCCGCTATCGCGGGCCTGCACGCTTGGTTGCGAGCTTCAAGCCTTTGGCGCTGACGCGGGCGGTGACCAATCTGTGCGAAAACGCGATCAAGTTCGGCACCATTGTCGAGGTCGAGCTCCGCACGGATAACGGCAAGGCGATCATCGACGTCATGGACGACGGGCCCGGTATCCCCGAGGAATATCGAAGCCGCGTTCTGGAGCCCTTCTTCAAGGTCGATGCGGCGCGCGGAGACGCCGATGCCGGCTTCGGCCTTGGCCTCTCGATCGTCGCCGAGATCGTCCAGGCCCACAACGGCAAGCTGCGGTTTCTCGATCGCAGCCCCAAAGGGCTGACCGTCCGGCTGGAAATGCCGTCAGGTTTCTAGTGACTGATCATCCAGGGCCGGGCGGAGGGGAAAGTCTTGGAGCCGTCGGCGCGGTAGACCGACTTCGACGGTTTCTTGCTGCCGCAGCAGCCGCAGCCGGGGCCGTGGCCGAGCGACTTGGAGCGCTTCGGCTCGTGCTGGGCGCGCTCGTTGGTGGCGATCGCGGTGCGGGTGCCGGTGTCCATGCCGGAGAAGAACGGCGTGGTGAAGAAGGCGCGCGGGGCCTGCGTGCCGCAGGAGGGGCAGTCGCAGGGCTCGGCCGAGACGGCCATCGGGCGCATCTCAGTGAAGGGGCCGCAGTCGGCGCAGTTGTAATCGTAGTAGGGCATGTGTTGGTCCCGCCTCGTCTTGGGTTGTCACGTCGCCGGCGACAGTGCCGGCGGCGGCGATGGACGGACGGCGCATGGCGCGCCATCCGCCAGACGTCACGCCATCAGAGATCGTGCGCGATCGGCATGTCGATCGAGCCGTCGAGATATTTCTTCGGCCCGTCATTGCCGGGCATCAGGTCGAACTCGAAGATGTCGGTCGGCAGCCACAGCGTGGCGCAGGCATTGGGAATGTCGACCACGCCAGAGACATGCCCCTGCACCGGCGCGGTGCCGAGGATGGAATAGGCCTGGGCGCCGGAATAGCCGAACTTCTTCAGGTACTCGATGGCGTTGAGGCAGGCCTGGCGATAGGCGGTGGTGACGTCGAGATAATGCTGGGTGCCGCTCTCGTCGACGGAGATGCCCTCGAAGATCAGGTAGTCGTCATATTTCGGCGCCATCGGCGAGGGGCGGAAGATCGGGTTCTTGATACCATACTTGGCCATGCCGCCCTTGAGCAGGCTCACCTTGATATGCAGCCAGCCGGCCATTTCGATGGCGCCGCAGAAGGTGATCTCGCCGTCGCCCTGGGAGAAGTGCAGGTCGCCCATCGAAAGGCCGGCGCCATCGACATAGACAGGGAAATAGATCTTCGAGCCGCGCGACAGGTCCTTGATGTCGCAATTGCCGCCATGTTCGCGCGGCGGCACGGTGCGGGCGCCGGTGGCAGCGGCGGCATCGCGGGCGTCGCCCTTGAGAGCGCCCATATGGGCGGCGGCGGTTTCGGGGAGCTTGGCGAGGGACGGCACGCGGTTGGGATCGGTGTCGTTGAGCTTCTTCTCGCGCGTGTTCCACATCTCCAGCATCTTGTGGTCGGGCAGGCACCCGATCAGACCGGGATGGATCAGGCCGGCATATTTGACGCCGGGCACATGGCGCGACTGTGTGAACATGCCCTTGAAATCCCAGATCGACTTCTGCGCGCTCGGGAAATGCTGGTCGAGAAAGCCGCCGCCATTGTTGAGCGAGAAGAAACCGTTGAAGCCCCAGAGGCTGTTGTCGAAGGCGCCGATGTCGAGGATGTCGACTACCAGCAGGTCGCCGGGCTCCGCGCCCTTGACCCCGATCGGGCCGGAAAGGAAATGGACCTGGTTGAGATCGACGTCGCGCACATCGGCAGCGTCGTCGTCGTTCTTGATTTGGCCGCCGGTCCAGTCGTAGGTCTCGACGCGGAAGTCGTCGCCGGGCTCGACCCAGCAGGCCATCGGGATGTCCGGGTGCCAGCGGTTATGAATCTTCTCATTGGTGAAGGGCGACTCGTCGAGATCGACCTTGATCAGTGTTTCGGGCATTTTTTGCTCCTTCCTGGTGAAAGCGGGGTGTGAAACGGGGCGTCAGACGGAGAGGAAGGCCGAGACCTTCGCCTCGTCGATGCCGGCGCGCGGGCTCTCGTGGACGATGTCGCCCTTCTCGATGACGAGGACGCGGTCGGCCATGTCGAGGGCGAAGCTCAGGACCTGCTCGGAGACGAGGATCGAAAGCCCCATCTCGTCGCGGATGCGGCAGAGCGTGCGCGCCATCTCCTTGATGATCGAGGGCTGGATGCCCTCGGTCGGCTCGTCGAGCAGCAGCACCTTCGGCTTGGAGGCGAGCGCGCGGGCGATCGCGAGTTGCTGCTGCTGGCCGCCGGAGAGATTGCCGCCGCGCCGACCCTTCATCTCGAGCAGGACAGGGAAGAGCTCGTAGATGTGGTCGGGGACGTTGCGCTCGCCGGTGACGGTCAGCCCGGTCTCGATGTTCTCCTTCACCGTCATCGCCGAGAAGATCATCCGTCCTTGCGGCACGTAGGCGAGGCCGGCGCCGACGCGGCGATAGCTCTCCATCGCCTCGACCTGCGTGCCGCCGATGCGGACCACGCCGGCCGTCGACGGGACGATGCCCATCAGCGACTTCATCAGCGTGGTCTTGCCCATGCCGTTGCGGCCCATGATGGCGACGATCTCGCCCGGCTGAAGGGCGAAGTTCATGCCGTGGATCACCTCGCTCTGGCCGTAGGCGACGTGAAGGTTCTCGACTGCGAGCATCGTTTTTCTCCTAGTGGCCGAGATAGACTTCGATGACCTTGGGATCGTGCTTGACCCGCTCCATCGAGCCCTCCGACAGCACCTTGCCCTGGTGCAGCACGGTGACGCGGTGGGCGATGTCCTCGACGAATTTCATGTCGTGCTCGATCACGATCACCGACTGGTTGCGGATGATGGTGTTGAGGAGTTCGGCCGTCTTGATGCGCTCGCCGACGCTCATGCCGGCGACCGGCTCGTCGAGCATCAGGAGCTTCGGGCTCTGGATCAGAAGCATGCCGATCTCGAGCCACTGCTTCTGCCCGTGGCTGAGGATCGCGGCTTCCGTGTCGAGATGGTCCTTGAGGAAGATCAGCTCGGCCACTTCCTCGACCCTGTCGCGCACCTCGGCATCGCGGCGGAAGAACAGGGCGCCGAAGACGTTGCGGCCGCGCGGGAAGGACAGCTCCAGGTTCTCGAACACCGTCAGATCCTCGTAGATCGACGGGTTCTGGAACTTGCGGCCGACGCCGGCATGGACGATCTCATGCTCGCGCATGCCGGTCAGCTCCTGGCCGGAAAAGCGGATCGAGCCGTCGGTCGGTCGGGTCCGGCCGCAGATCAGGTCGAGCACGGTGGTCTTGCCGGCACCGTTCGGGCCGATGATGACGCGGATCTCGTTCTCGTCGACATAGAGGGAGAGGTCGTTCACAGCCTTGAACCCGTCGAAGGAAACGGTGAGCCCCTCGACCGCAAGCAGGAAGTCCTTCTGCTCGGTATCGCTGACATGCATGGCGCGGTCCTCTCAGTTTGCGGTGTTGGCGGCGGCGGCGACGGCGGGGCGGGCGACGGAGCGCTTCAGAAGGCGCCGCAGCCAGGGCTCGGCATGCTCGCGGTAGAGGCCGGCAAGTCCGTTGGGGAAGGCCATGACGACGGCGATGAACAGGCCGCCCATGGCGAACAGCCAGAGCTCCGGGAAGCTCTCGGAGAATGAGGTCTTGGCGGCGTTGACGATGAGCGCGCCATAGACTGCGCCGAACAGCGACAGCCGGCCACCGACCGCGCAGAAGATCACCATTTCGATCGAGGGGACGATGCCGACGAAGGAGGGCGACATGAAGCCGACCTGCAGGGTGAACATGGCGCCGCCGATCGCCGAGAAGGCGGCGGCGAGGCAGAAGATGAAGATCTTGAAGTTGGAGACGTCGTAGCCGGAGAAGCGCACGCGGTCCTCGCGGTCGCGCATGGCGACGAGCAGGCGGCCGAACTTGGAGATATTGATGGCCTGCGCCAACAGCACGCAGCCGAGCAGCAGGGCGGCGCAGACGAAGTAGAGGATCAGCTTGGCGTCGTCGGTGCGGATGTCCCAGCCGAGCAGGGTGCGCAGGTCGGTGATGCCGTTGACGCCACCGGTATAGCCCTGCTGGCCGATGATCAGGATGGTCATGATCGCGGCGACCGCCTGGGTGATGATGGCGAAGTAGACCCCGCCCACGCGGCGCTTGAACATCGCGGCACCGATGACGAAAGCGAAGAGGGCGGGGACGGCGATGATCGCGACCAGGGTGAAGCCGAAGGAGTGGAACGGCTGCCACCAGACGGGCAGTTCTGTCAGCTGGTTCCAGTCCATGAAGTCGGGGATGCCGGGGGTGGACTGGATCTTGGTCGCTTCCGGCGTCGAGGCCTCGAGCTTGAGGAACATCGCCATGCAGTAGCCGCCGAGCCCGAAGAAGATGCCCTGGCCGAGCGAGAGGATGCCGCCCATGCCCCAGCAGAGCACCAGCCCGAGGGCGACGAAGGCATAGGTCAGGTACTTGCCGATCAGGTTCAGGCGGAAAATGTCGAAGGCGGCCGGCAGGACGAGAAGCAGGATGGCGGCGAGGACGACGAAGGAGAGCCATCCTTGCCGGGAGAAGAAGGTGGAGTCGGAGTGCATGGGGGATTGCATGACGGGGCTCCTCAGCGGCGGATGTTGAGCGTGAACAGGCCCTGCGGGCGCAGCATCAGGATGCCGACGACGGTGAGCAGGGTGAGCACCTTGGCCATCGACCCGCTCATGAAGAACTCCATGGTCGATTGCGCCTGCGAGATGGTGAAGGCGGATGCGATGGTGCCGATGAGGCTGCCGGCGCCGCCGAAGACGACCACCAGGAAGGTGTCGACGATATAGAGCTGGCCGGCGGTGGGACCTGTCGAGCCGATCATGGTGAAGGCGGAGCCGGCGATGCCGGCAATGCCGCAGCCGAGCCCGAAGGTCAGCGCGTCGACGCGCTTGGTGTTGATGCCGACCGCGCCCGCCATGACGCGGTTCTGCAGCACCGCGCGCACCTGCTTGCCCCAGGCGGAGCGGAACAGGATGAAGTAGACCGCGAACGAGACGATGAGGGTCAGCGCCATCACGAACAGGCCGTTGATCGGGATCTCGATCATGTCGGTCAGCGCGATCGAGCCCATCATCCAGTCGGGCAGGGTCACGCCGACCTCGCGGGCGCCGAAGACCGAGCGGTAGACCTGCTGCAGGATCAGCGACAGGCCCCAGGTGGCGAGCAGCGTGTCGAGCGGCCGGCGGTAGAGGAAGCGGATCATCCCCCATTCGACCAGGACGCCCAGCGCAAAGGCGGCGACGAAAGCCAGCGCCATGGCGATGAAGAAGTAGACCGGGAACAGGCCCGGCACGTACTCGGTGACGATGTGCGAGCAGATATAGGTGACGTAGGCGCCGAGGATCATGAACTCGCCGTGGGCCATGTTGATGACGCCCATCTGGCCGAAGATGATCGCAAGGCCCAGCGCCATCAGCACGAAGACCGAAAACAGGATGAGACCTGCGAAACCCTGCATGGCCAGGATCGAGGTGAATTCGCCAAAGGTATAGTCGCCGATCATCGTGGCCTCGCGCGTTGGAAGCGGATCTTGGGTAAGGGGGCGAGGAAAGCACCACCCGCTACCTGCCCCTCATCCCCCTGCCGGGATCTTCTCCCCGCTTGCGGGGAGAGGGTGGCGGCAGCCGGGTGAGGGGCAAGCGGCAGGTGGCGCCGCTCAGGGCTTACTGGTAGCCTTCCGGGAACGGATCCGGCTCCATCAGGTCTGATGTCTCGTAGACGACCTCGTACTGGCCATCGAGCTTGGCGCGACCGACGCGGGCCTTGGACCAGAGGTGGTGGTTGTCGTGGATCTTGACGTAGCCTTCCGGCGCCGTCGTCAGCTCGATGCCCGGAGAGGCGGCCTTGACCTTGTCGATGTCGAAGGAGCCGGCCTTCTCGACCGCGGCCTTCCACAGCCAGGGGCCTAGATAGGCTGCCTGGGTGACGTCGCCGATGACGATGTTGTCGCCCCACATCTTCTTGAAGGCTTCGACGAAGGCCTTGTTGTTGTCGTTGTCGAGGCTCTGGAAGTACTTCATCATCGCGTAGGCGCCGGCCATGTTCTCGCCGCCGATGCCGAGAATCTCGTCTTCCGTCACCGAGATGGTGAGCAGCAGCGGCTTCTCCTTGGCGAGATCGATGCCGGCGGCCTTCAGCTGCTTGTAGAAGGCGACGTTGGAGCCGCCGACGACGATTGCATAGATCACGTCGGGCTTGCGCAGCTTGATCTTGTTGATGACCGAGTTGAACTGGGTGTGGCCGAGCGGATAGTACTCCTCGCCGACGACCTCGAGGCCGAGCTTTTCGATGTGCTTGCGGGCGATCTTGTTGGACGTGCGCGGCCAGATGTAGTCGGAGCCGAGCAGGTAGAAACTCTTCGCGCCCTTCTCCTTCACCACCCAGTCGATGCCGGCGAGGATCTGCTGGGTCGCTTCCTGGCCGGTGTAGATGACGTTCGGGCTCTCTTCCAGGCCTTCGTAGAAGGTCGGGTAGTAGAGCATGCCGTTATACTGCTCGAAGACCGGGAGGACGGCCTTGCGCGAGGCCGAGGTCCAGCAGCCGAAGACGGCGGCGGCCTTGTCCTGCACGAGCAGCTTCTTGGCCTTCTCGGCGAAAGTCGGCCAGTCGGAGGCGCCGTCTTCCTGGATGAACTCGATCTTGCGGCCGAGAACGCCGCCTGCGGCGTTGATCTGCTCGATTGCCAGCTTCTCGGCCTGCACCGAACCGGTCTCGCTGATCGCCATGGTACCGGTGACGGAATGCAGGATGCCGACCTTGACGGTGTCGTCTGTGACCGCAAGGCCCGTGGTGTTGACGGTGGCGGTCGGGTAGTCCGACGCCAGCAGCGGTTGGCCCATCATCGCAAGTACGGGCAGGCTGGCAATGCCAGCCAATAGCGTCCGCCGGCTTACGGACAGGGTATTTCCCGGAACATCATCCCTCATAGCAAACCCTCATCATGTCGCTCGTTTTTTGAACTTTCACTGGTCGATCAACCGCCAGCTGCCCGAACTTCGACAGGATTGGTGCGATGCAACAATGGAGCATTTAACGTATTTGCCCCCATACGTTTTGCCCGTAGCATGCAGGCATCGATCCGAAGGAATGCATCTATTTCGTTGAATAAAAAGGGGGAACATCCCGAGGGTCGAATTTCCCGGCTGGCCTTTTCGCCTCCGTCATTTTCCCGCCTGAGCATCTGTGGGGAACTGGAATGCAACTTGCTTCCACTCAGGCGGGTGAGGGCTGTGTTGCGGTGCGAAAAATGCCGGGCGGAGCATGAGAGGGCATCAGGCTTGAACACGGCGCAGCGCATTCCGAGAAACCGGCGCACTTACAACAAGTGGGTGGCGAACCAGACGCTGGAGGACTACGCGCTGCGCTTCACCGCCTACAAGGTGCGGCGCTTCTCGAACTGGCGCATCGCCAACACCGCGATCGGGGCGATCTCGTTTCTGGCACTGGAGGCGATCGGCGGCGCGATCACGCTGAACTATGGCTTTTCCAATGCTTTGGCCGCCATCGCCGTATCCTGCGCCATCATCATCCTGATGGGCATCCCCATCGCCTATTACGCAGTGAAGTACGGCGTCGACATCGACCTTCTGACCCGCGGCGCCGGCTTCGGCTACATCGGCTCGACGGTGACCTCGCTGATCTATGCGACCTTCACCTTCATCTTCTTCGCCATCGAGGCGGCGATCATCGCGACCGCGCTGGAGCTTTGCACCGGCCTGCCGCTGCCGATCGGCTATATCGTCAGCGCGCTGGTGATCATCCCGCTCGTCACCCACGGCGTCACCTTCATCAGCAAATTCCAGGCGTGGACGCAGCCGTTCTGGGTGGTGCTCCAGCTCGCCCCTTTCGTCTTCATCGCCTCGCAGAGCCACCCGTCGGTGCGGCAGTGGACGGGCTATTCGGGGCTGTGGGGCCATCCGGACGGCCGCATCGACCTCGTGCATTTCGGCGCCGCCTCCGCCGTCATCTTCTCGCTGGTGGCGCAGATCGGCGAGCAGGTGGATTTCCTGCGCTTCCTGCCGCGGCGCAGCCATGCGAACCGCTTCCGCTGGTTGGCGGCGCTGCTGGTGGCGGGGCCGGGCTGGATGGTGATCGGGGGGCTGAAGATCCTGGCGGGCTCCTTCCTCGCCTACTACGCCTTCCAGCATGGCGTCGACTTCAAGGATGCCTCCGATCCGACGCAGATGTATCTCAGCGTCTTTCGCGAGATGCTCGGCTCGCCGGAGCTGGCGCTGGGCGTCGCCGGCATCTTCGTCGTCATCTGCCAGTTGAAGATCAATGTCACCAACAGCCATCCCGGCCGCGTCGTCTGGCTGGTCTTCAACGTCATGCTCGGCCTGCTCCTGATGGAGTTCGGCGTCTACAAGGCGCTGGAGCAGACGCTGGGGCTCTATTCGATCCTCGCCGTCTCCTGGATGGGCGCGATCGTCGCCGACCTCGTCATCAACAAGCCGCTGGGGCTGTCGCCGCGCTCGATCGAGTTCAAGCGGGCGCATCTCTACGACATCAATCCGGTCGGCTTCGGAGCAATGTCGATCTCGGCCCTTGCGGGCTTGATCGCCTATTTCGGCGTGTTCGGGCCGACACTTGCAGCGATTTACATCTACGTAGCCCTCGTCTCGGCCTTCGTGCTGGCGCCGGCGCTCGCGTTTGCGACGCGCGGGCGCTACTACATCGCACGGCAGTCTTCGGCGGACTGGAGGAGCGGCCAGGCGATCGAGTGCTGCATCTGCGAGCATCATTTCGACAGCGAGGACATGGCGCGCTGCCCGATCTATTCCGGGCCGATCTGCTCGCTGTGCTGCTCGCTCGATGCGCGCTGCGTCGATGCCTGCAAGACCGACGCGCGCTTCATGCAGCAGCTGCGCGGCTTCGCGGTCGCCTTCCTGCCCGGGCGTTTCTCGGCCTTCCTCGAAAGCCGGCTCGCCCGCTATCTCGCCGTGCTCACCGTGGTGACGGCGCTGATCGGGCTGGTGTTCTGGCTGATCTATTTCCAGAGCAGCCTCGACAAGACCCTGCCGTCCACCCAGATCGCCACGGTTCTCTGGAAGCTCTTCATCATCGTCTTCATCATTGCCGGCATCATCGTCTGGCTGTTCGTGCTGGCGCAGGAGAGCCGCAACTTCGCCGAGGACGAGGCGCGCAAGCATACAAGGCTGCTGATGGACGAGATCCAGGCGCACGAGGAAACCGACCGGCAGCTGCAGAAGGCGAAGGAGGTGGCCGAGCAGGCCAATATCGCGAAAAGCAAGTATGTCGTCGGGCTCAGCCACGAACTGCGCACGCCGCTCAGCGCCATCCTCGGCTATGCGCAACTGCTGGAGCGGCAGAAGGGAATGCCCGTCTACATCAACAACGCGGCCCGCACGATCAAGCGCAGCGGCGAGCACCTGGCGGACATGATCGAGGGGCTGCTGGATATCTCCAAGATCGAAGCGGGGCGGCTGGAAATCTTCCGCCACAAGATCGCGCTCCGGCCCTTCCTCGACCAGATCGTCGACATGCTGACGTTGCAGGCGCAGGCGAAGGGGATCGACTTTGAATTCCGCGCCAGCTCCTCGATGCCGGATTACGTCGTCACCGACGAGAAGCGGCTGCGGCAGGTGCTGATCAATCTCCTGTCCAACGCGATCAAGTTCACCGACCACGGCAAGGTCAGCCTGACCGTGACCTATCGCGGCCAGGTGGCGACTTTCGAGATCGAGGACACCGGCGTCGGCATCCCCGAGGCTGACATCGAACGGGTGTTCCTGCCATTCGAGCGCGGCGAGCAGGCGGGCGACGCCAACCGGCCGCCGGGGACCGGGCTCGGGCTGACGATCACCAAGCTTCTGGTCGAGATCATGGGCGGCGAGCTCGTGGTGCGCAGCATGCCCGGAGCCGGCACCTATGTTTGCGTGCGACTGCATCTCTCCGCCGCGGCCGGCCTGGAAGACGCGCCGGCTATGGTGTCGCGCATCAGCGGCTACGAGGGAGCCCGCCGTACCGTGCTCGTCGCCGACGACGACGGGAACCAGCGGGCGCTTCTGGAGGACGTGCTGCGGCCGCTCGGCTTCATCGTCATAACTGCCGCCGACGGACAGGCGTGCCTTTCGGCGCTGTCGCTCTACCGGCCGGACATCCTCGTCCTCGACATCGCCATGCCCGGAATGTCCGGCTGGGACGTGGCGCGGCAGGTGCGCAAGCGGATCGGCCGCGAGTTGCCGATCATCATGCTGTCGGCCGACGCCGGCAACGAACGGACGAAGCCGGACTATGCCGGCCTCTGCGACGCCTACCTGATCAAGCCGTTCGGTTTCGACGAGCTGTTCGACTGGTTTGCCACGCTTGTCCCTTTGACGTGGGTGCATGCGGGCGAGGGGGCGATCGAGGCCGAGCTGCAGCAGAACTTTATCGCCGAGGAACTGCCCGAGCCGCATAAACTCAAGCAGCTCCGCACGCTGGGCGAAACCGGCTTCGTCCGTTCGATCGAGGCGATGCTGAACGATATCGAGACATCCTCGCCGGCGACGGCGCGGTTCTGTTCCCACATGCGGCTTCTCGTTGCCAACCACCGGCTTCGCGACTTCCTGGCCGTGATCGAGGAGGTGAAGAATGCCTGACGTTGCGGATACCAGCCGCGTGCTCGTCGTCGACGATTCGCCCGATGCTCTGTTCATGCTCTCCGACGCGCTGAAGCTGGAGGGTATGGACGTGCTCACCTGCAACAGCGGCCGGCAGGCGATCTCGCTCGCCAATTCGAGCTCGCCCGACATCGTGCTGATGGATGCGGTCATGCCCGGCCTCGACGGCTTCGAGACTTGCCAGATCCTGAAGGCCGAGCGCGGCTTCGAGGACATTCCGATCATCTTCATGACCGGATTCAACGAGAGCGAGCACGTGGTGCGGGCGCTGGCAGCCGGAGGGGTCGACTTCGTCAGCAAGCCGATCGAGCTGAACGAGCTGTTCGCGCGCATGCGCGTCCATCTCGGAAATGCGCGACGGGCGCGCTCCGCGCGGCGCGCGCTCGATTCCACCGGACGCTGGATCGTCGCCTGTGACCGCAACGGCCGGATCTTCTGGTCGACGCAGCAGGCTGCCGACCTGATGCAGCGGGCGGGAATCCGCTCCGACCAGCGCGCCTATTTGCCCTGGGAGGTGGTGGAATGGCTAGGCGCCAGCGGCGAGCCGGCGGCATCTGCGGTCCTGCAGGAGGCGTTTCGCTATTCGCGCAATGGCCAGGACCTGGAGTTCCGTGTCCTCTCCGGCGACGGAGAGGAGGTGCTGCTGCGCCTCGTCGACCGGCACCGCGGCACCGACGAGGAGCAACTCGCCAAAGCCTTCGGGCTGACGCTGCGCGAGGCGGAGGTGCTGCTCTGGATCGCGCACGGCAAGGCCAACAAGGAGATCGCGGACATCCTTGAAATGTCGCCGCGCACGGTGAACAAGCATCTGGAGCAGATATTCAACAAGCTTGTCGTGGAGAAGCGAACCTCGGCCGCGACGATGGCGGTCAGGGTGCTCTGGCGAGACACCTGATCCCCGCGCTCAGTAACCGGATGTCGGGTCGACGACGGATGAAAGCGGGCGTCCCGCCAGATAGGCGTCGAGATTGGCGAGAAAGCGTTCGCGAATGGCCTCATCCTGGTCGCCGCCGGCCCAGGAGATGTGCGGGCTGATGACGACGTTCGGCATCGCGTAGAGCGGATGCCCGTCCGGCAGGGGCTCGGGCGTGGTCACGTCGAGGGTCGCCTGTCCGATGGTGCCGGCCTCGAGTGCGCGGATCAGCGCGTCCTGGTCCACGAGGCCGCCGCGGGAAACGTTGATGAAATGCAGGCCCGGCTTTGCCGCGCGGAACAGGGCTTCGTCGATCATGCCGGCTGTCTCGGGCGTCAGCGGAGCGGCGACGACGAGATGATCCGCAGCGGCGAAGACGTCTGCGACGCTGCCGCAGGCGATGATGCCGTCCTCGCCCTGCCACGGCGAGCGGCGGCTGACGAGGACCTTCATGTCGAAGGCGCGGGCGCGCCGCGCGATCGCCTGGCCGATCGAACCATAGCCTATAAGGCCGAGCGTCCTGCCGTAGAGGCGGCCGATATCGTGCGGCGTCCAGTCTGCCTCCGCGCGGGCGCGCGTGTCCTCCAGCCGCTTTTCGATGCGGAGCATCGCGGCGAAGACGAATTCGGCGATGGGGACGGCATTCACGCCGCGCCCGCACGTCATGACACGATCCTTCAGCAGCACCGGCGGAAAATTCTCGACGCCGGTCGACTGGGTCTGGACCCACTTCAGCGTTGCGGCGAACCGCCAGTCCTGCGGCGTCAGCCGCCATGCCGTGAAGCTGCCCGTCGCGAGAATCTCGGCCTCGGCCGCTATGCGCCAGGGTTCTGCGGGGAACGGATCGTCGATGACCACGGGCGCGGACGGGTGTTGTGCGATACGTCGCCCGAAATCCGCGCCCAGGTGGTTGACGATGACGGGTTTCCTCGCCGTGTGCATGGCTGTTCCTCCGACGTGCGAGCCTTGCCGGTGCGGCCGCTCGTGACATCTGGTTTGCGGTCGTCCTGCTTATTTTGCCCGGCTCATATTGGCGGGAAGCGAGGAGATGAAGTCGGTTAACTGGTCGCCCAGGAGCTGGACGTGTTCGCTCGCGGCCTTGTGGGCCGCTTCCGGATCGCCGGCATCGATCGCGTCCATGATGCGCACGTGCTCGCTCAGCGTGCTCAGCATGCGGCCGGGCTGATAGGTCGCGCGCATGCGGTAGGCACCGATGCGACGGCGAAGCTGTATGGCCTGGTCGGCGATGAAATGGGTGTGTGCGGCCTCATAGAGGAGGTCATGGAATTGCTGGTTGACATTGTAGAAGGCCAGCGGGTCGCCGGTCTCGTAGGCCTTGACCAGGTCCTCGTGCACCTTGCGCATGGCCGCGCGTTCGGCCTTTGTCGCGCGGCGCGCGGCAAAGCGCGCACAGAGACCTTCGAGCGCCGACATGACATCGAACATCTCGATGAGGGCCGGGATGGACAGAACGGCGACGTGGGTGCCCTGGCGGCCGCGCGTCTCGACGAGACCGATGGCGAGCAGGGCCTTGATGGCCTCCCGAACCGGGGTCCGCGACAGGCCGAAGCGGCGGGCAAGGTCCATTTCGTCCAACCGCTCGCCGGGGGCGAGGCGGCCGTCGAGGATCATCAGTTCGAGCTGCTCGCGCAACTCGCCCGAGCGGGTCGGTGCGCGCGAGCTGTTTGCCGCCTCGGGCAAGCGCGTCTCATCCTGATCCAAATCCAGTACTCCTCTCACGTTCCGCGGAGCGGACAATCGGAACTTCTCTGGCGCCATTTATACTTTTCTTTCACTCATGCATTCAACGTACGGATTCCCGGTATACCAGGCGCGCGATACAAGTTTCGATCTTTTCCACAATCATCGCGGGCGCCTCGACCATCGGGAAGTGGCCGGAGTCGTAGGTGACGACTTCGGTATCCCGGAAGCAGGGCAACGGATCGGGATGGGCGAGCCGCGCGACCCAGCGCGAGTTGAGCATCAGTGCCGGACGCCTCACCAGCGGCCAGCGATCCTCGACGTTCCAGGCGAAGAGGTCGTCCTTGACGTCGAGCGCGAAATCCGCCTGGGCAGCGGCGATCATGCCGTCGGTGATCGACTGCCGGAGGGCCTCGGCCGTGGACGGGTGCACGATGGCGTCCACCATGGCGCGCATGCAGCCGGCATAGTCGATCGCGAACGCCTCGTGACGCCGGCGGATCTCCCGGTCGGAAAGGCGGCCGTAGTAGTCCCGATCGGTCAGGGTGTCGAGGCCGATCAGGGCCCTGATCCGTGAGGGGACGGCGATCGCCACCTCCGTCATGATCGGGCCGCCCATGGAATGGCCGACGAGAACGGCGCCGCCGATGTCCAGGTGATCCAGCACGCGGGCGACGGCTGCCCCCATGGCGCGGATCGTCTGGCCGGAACGGGGCGGCGGCGCCATGCCGCCGAAGCCCGGATGGGAGACTGCGAGGACGCGGTGCCTGCGGGCCAGCTCCGGCGCGATGATGTCCCAGTGCCCGACGCTGCCGCACCAGCCGTGGATCAGCACCAGCCAGTCGCCCTCCCTGCCGAAGGTTCGATAGCCGATCTGTCCGCCCATCGGGGCGTCGAGGGGGATGAGTTCGACGGCTCCGGTCATGGGTCAGCCCTTGATGCCGCTGGTGGTCATGCCTTGCGTGAAATACTTCTGCAGGGCCAGGAACAGCAGGATCAGCGGCAGGGTGGCGACGGTGGCGCCGGCGAAGGTTTCGCCCCAGTTGGGAAGCTGGGTGGGTGATCCCTGCTGGGCGATCGCCACCTGGATGACCTGGTTGGCCGGATCCTGCACGATGACCAGCGGCCAGAGGAAGCTGTTCCACGAGAACAGGAAGGTGATGAGGCCGAGAGTGAGCATCGGCACCTTCACGTTGGGCAGCACGATCGAGAAGAAGATGCGCACATGGCCGGCGCCGTCGATGCGGGCGGCATCTTCCAGTTCCACCGGCAGTTCCTCGAAGGCCTGTTTCAGCAGGAACAGGCCGAAGGGGCTGGCGATCCACGGGATCATGACGCCAGCGAGCGTATTCGACAGGCCGAGGCCGGAGACGACCTGGTAAAGCGGCACCATCATCGCCTCGATCGGCAGGAGGAAGGTGAGCAGGATCAGGACGAAGACGATCCTGGCGCCCGGAAATTTGATCCGGGTCAGCGAATAGGCCGCCATGGCGCAGAGCAGCAGCGTCAGCGCCACCTGGCCGCCGGAGACGATGGCGGTATTGAGCAGCGCAGTCAGCACGTTCGTGCGCTCGAACAGGGTCCGGTAGTTCTCGAACGTGCCGCCGACCGGGAAGAAGGCCTTCCACGACAGGGGTGTGACGTCGTTGAACAGCGTGAGCTGGTTCTTGAACGAGGAGGCGACGATCCAGGCGTAGGGCGCAAGGAAACAGCACAGGATCAGGACGATGACGAGGGCGACGAAGAGGCCGCGCCGGAGAGGGGTACTCTTCATGTCAGTAGTTCCAGCGGGAGCGCAAGAGAGCCATCTGGGCCATGGAGATGGCCAGCACCACCAGCAGCAGAACGACGGAGAGCGCGGAGGCATAACCGGCCTGCTGCATGATGAAGGCGGAGTTGTAGATGTGGTAGACGATCAGGTTCGTGCTTTCCTGCGGGCCGCCCTGCGTCATCAGGAAGGCGGGTGCGAAGGCCTGCAGCGAGAACACGGTCATGATGACCACGACGAAGAGGGTGGTGCGCGACAGAAGTGGAATGGTGACGTTCCATAGCACCTGGCGACGCGTCGCGCCGTCGATGCGGGCCGCTTCAGTCAACTCCACGGGCAGGCCCTGGAGGCCCGCGAGGAACAGGATGGCGCCGAAGCCGACCTGCTGCCAGAGGGTCATGGCGACAAGGGCTGGAAGCGCCTGGTCCGTCGAGGTGAGGAAGGGCTGGTTGCCGATGCCTGCGATGTTCAGAACGCCGTTGATGAGGCCGTTGGAGGGGTCGAGCAGGAAGGACCACATGATTGCGACCACCACCGATGAGGTGACGACCGGCAGCATGATCACGGTGCGGACGAGACCTCGGGCGGGGAGTTTCGAGTTCAGGAACAGGGCGAGTGCAAAGGCGACCGGGATGACGAGCAGCACGACGCCAAGGGCGAAGAGGAAGGTGACGCCGAAGGAAATCGCGGCATCCTCGTATTCGATCATGTCGGTGAAGTTGCGCAACCCGACGAACTTTGCCGCCGCCGGGTTGAGCAGGCTGTAGTCGTAGACGCTGTTGCGGGCCATCACCAGGAGCGGCAGGTACTGGAAGACCAGCAGCAGGATCATGAAGGGCGCAAGGAAGCCGGCGGCGAACATCCAGTCGCGCTTCTGCCGCCTGGTTGCAGGTTTGCGCGTCCCGGTTTTCGGCTGGATCGAGCCTGTGGCCGAGGCCGCGGAGAGGGTATTCGAAGCCGGCATGCCTGTATCCATTGCTGTTAGCGGTCGAGGACCCGCTGAACCTTCTTCTCGGCGTCGGCCATCAGCTCGGCCGGATCGCCACCGAAGGCCACGGCGCGGAGCGCGTCGGTGACCAGCTTGTCATACTGGGCGAACTTCGGGCCCGGCGGGCGCGGCTGGCCCCATTCCTGCAACTGGTCGATGAAGACCTTCATCGGATAGTTGCCGTAGACCTCGAAGCGGGGGAACAGGCTCTTCAGCGTCGGCAGGTTGCCGCGCTGGCTGACGTTCATGTAGGCATATTCGCCCCAGGACATGTCGACCACGAACTTGGCGGCGATCTCAGGATGCTTGGAGCGGGCGGTGGCGCCGATTGTCGTCGAGCCGGTGTGGACGACGGGGGTCTTGAAATAGGGGATCGGCGTGATGCCCCACTCGATCTTCGGATCCTTCAAAAGAGCGCTGCCGGCGGCCGGCGTGTCGATGTAGAAACAGGCCTTGCCGTCGAAGAAGGCGTTGGGGATGCCGACCTTCGGCGCCACGCCCTCGGCGTTGAAAAGCGACTGGTAGAACGTCAGCGCCTCGATGGCTTCCGGGGTGTTCAGGTAGCCCTCGACCGAGTTGCCATCCGGGGACAGTGCCCAGAAGGTCTTGTAGGCGCTGCTATCCGGATCTGCCTTCGGATCGCCGGCAGAGCGCTGGTAGATGAGATCCTGATAGACGAGACCCGGCTGGCCATTGCCGAAGCGGGTCGGGCCGAGGCCCCAGACGGTCGGCGCGCCGGCCGGTCCCTGCTGGCAGGCCTTGAAGGCTTCCAGCGCCTGCGGCCAGGTCCAGGCCTCGTCAAGGGTCTGGGGCGGCTTGATGCCGGCGGCCTCGACCAGCATCTTGTTGTAGTACATGGCGACGGTGGTCTGCTCGATACCCGGCGAATAGACCTCGCCCTCGTAGCTGTGCTCTGCCTTGGTGGCGGGCAGGATGTCCTCGTCCCAGCCTTCCGGCAGGTATTTGGTGATCGGCAGGAGGATGCCGGCGGCGGCGTAGGACCGTGTGTTCGGACCGTCATAGACGAGGATGTCCGGCGGGTTGGAACTGGCGGCCTGGACGGAAATGGTGTCGGCGAGCTGAGCGAAGGGAATTTCGTTGATCTCGAAATTGACGCAAGGGTTTTCCTTCTGCCAGGCCTCCATCGGCGCCGGATAGGGATAGTTGCCGGGCGTGCGCAGGATGCGCAGCGTTACCTCCTCGCCGGCGCAGGCAGCGGCGGCGTCCTGCGCATATGCCCCGGTGCCACCGAGCGCCGTCGCGCTGAGCAGGCCGGCAAGGAATAGGTTGCGAGCATTCATCGGCTGTTCTCCTGGTTATCGAAGTCTGCGAGCGTAGAGGGCTCCGGTCTCAAAGGGCGCGGCCGGTATCCGGATCGAAGAGCGAGATGCGGTCGAGGGCGACGCGTAGCGCCTGCTCCCCGCCTTCGCGCACGGCCAGTTCGGGCGGCAGCATCGCGGAACAGGCCACGCCTGCGAGCGTGAAGTGGACGAGCGTCGTGGGGCCGAGCAGTTCAGCCATGTCGACAGTCGTGATGAAGGCTGCGGCGCCATCGGCGAGGAAATGTTCCGGCCTGATGCCGATCTCGATGCCCTTGCCGACGTGTCGCCGAAGCGCTTCCGCCCTGGCCGTCGGAACGGGGATCGCGACGTCGCCGATCTGGAGGGACACGCCGGCGTCTGTCCGCATGACGGTCGCCGGCAGGAAGTTCATGGTCGGGCTGCCGATGAAGCCGGCGACGAACCGGGTAGCCGGCCGTTCGTAGAGTTCCTGCGGCGTCCCCTGCTGCTCGATCCTGCCCTTGTTCAACACGACGACGCGGTCGGCCAGCGTCATGGCCTCGATCTGGTCGTGGGTGACGTAGATGGTGGTGGCGCTCAGCCGCTTGTGCAGCCTGCGGATTTCGGCGCGCATCTGACCACGCAGTTTTGCGTCGAGGTTCGACAATGGTTCGTCGAACAGGAAGACGGCGGGATCGCGTACCATGGCGCGACCCATGGCGACGCGCTGGCGCTGGCCGCCGGACAGTTGCTTGGGGCGTCGCTCGAGAAGGGCCGAAATGTCGAGTACTTGGGCTGCGTCCTCGACGCGGCGGCGGATTTCCGCCTTGTCCATGCCTGCGAGGCGCAGGCCGAAGCTCATGTTCTGCGCCACCGTCATGTGCGGATAAAGCGCGTAGTTCTGGAACACCATGGCGATGTCGCGCTCGCGCGGCTCCCGTTCGTCGACCCGGCGGCCGCCGATCCAGATCTGGCCGTCGGAGAGCTCCTCCAGGCCGGCGATCATCCGCAGCGTCGTCGATTTTCCGCAGCCCGACGGGCCGACGAGAACGACAAATTCGCCGCTATGAATGTCCAGGTTGAGATCCTCGATCGTGTTGGTCGAGGCGCTTTCATAGGTCTTGCCCACATTCTTGAGGGACACGTCTGCCATGGGATCTTTCCGGCTGTCCTTTGGGTTCCGCCCTGTCGGGCTATTCGCGACAGTGATGGCATTTTCGTATTCACGCAATACGTATGCGTATACAAAATATCGATTTCTTGCGAAAATTGATGATGTGCAAATTTTTGAGGCGGATTGCCTGTAGTCTTTGACTAAGCAGTAGGCAAATTCCTATTTCTGACTGGTTTGTGGATAAAAATTTCCTCAGTTCGCCAAAAAGTCATGGACAGCTTCAAAATTTATCGTATGCAATATGTTGAAATATGTATTCAGATAGGAGATGCTGGTGGAACTTAGTCTTGCTGGAAAGACCGCGCTGATTACCGGCGCGTCTCAGGGCATCGGGCATGCGATCGCAAAAGTGCTGGCGGCCGAAGGATGCCACCTTCACCTCGCCGCCCGGAACGGCGCGGCGATGGAGGAACTGAAGAGGGAGTTGGCCCGGTATCCGGTCGACGTGAAGGTGCACGAGGCTGATCTCGGCACCACCGAGGCCATGGTCGCACTCGACAGGGCATGCGGCGACTACGACATCCTCATGAACAACGCCGGCGACATCCCGGCTGGCTCGATCGAGGACGTGACCGACGAATCGATCCGTCGCGGCTTCGACCTCAAGGTCTTCGGCTACATCACGCTCGCCCGCGAGTTCTGGAAGCGGCGCAAGGGCAAGGGCGGCGTCATCATCAACGTCATCGGCAATTCCGGCGAGAACTGGGATGCCGCCTATTTTGCCGGCTCGACGGGCAACGCGGCGCTGATGAGCTTCACCAAGGCGCTCGGCGGCCGCAGCATGGACGAGGGCATCCGCGTCGTCGGTGTCAACCCGGGCCCGGTCGACACGCCGCGCATGTTCAAGATCATGAAACGCAAGGCCATCGACATGCTGGGCGACGAATCCCGCTGGGAGGAGCTCTACGAGAAGTATCCGGGCAAGCGTCCGGCAACGGCCGAGGAGGTCGCCGATCTCTGCGCCTTCCTCGCTTCGCCCAAGGCCGGCTACATCAGTGGAACGGTCGTGACGATCGATGGCGGTATAGCCGCGCGCGGTTCGGTGATCTGATCCGCCATGGCCGACGCTCGCACCCGCAACCGCTATTTCGACGACCTGTTCTCCACGCCGGATCTGGCGTGGATGGGGCAGAACACCAATCACGTGCCCGCCCATCCGGCGGTCACCGAAGCCATGGTCCGTTCGGTGGAGGCCGGCGAGTTCAACGCCTATGCGCCCCCCATGGGGTTCGAGGCGCTGCGCAGCGCCATCGTCGCCGATCTGGGCGCCGGCGCGGCCGAAGCGCTGGTGACCGAGGGCGGCGTCAACGCGCTTGCGATGATCTGCAAGGCGCGCGCCCGGCCGGGCACGACGCTGGTGACCACCGATCCCACCTGGAAATGGCCGTGCCTGTTCGCCGAACAGGCCGGTGCCGAGGTCATCCAGATCCCCATCTATGATCCGGCGGTGAACTACAAGCTGACGCCCGACGCCCTGCGCGCCGCCGTCGATGAGCGCTGCGCGATCATCTATATCGTCGATCCGAACAATCCGCTCGGCATCCGCTACGATCGCGAGGAGATCGAGGCTTTCGCCGCGATCGCCCGTTCGGTTGGCGCGCTGATGATCCACGACTGCACCTATCGCGATTTCGCCGATGGCCATACGCCCGTGCTGCAGGTGGCGCCGGAGGGCACCGTGGTGTCGCTCAGTTTCTCCAAGTGGCTGGGGCTCGCCGGTATGCGCATCGGCGCGCTCGTCGCCGAGCCGAAACTGGTGGACGAGTTCGGCGCTGCCTCGACCTCGGTTCTCGGCGCCTCGGTGGTTGCCCAGCGCGCGGCGATGGCCGGCCTCGCCGTCAAGGCAGAATGGATGCAGGAGGTCCGCAGCCTCGACCGCGCCAACAAGGCGATCATCGTCGAGGCGGCGAAGGCGGCGGGACTCGCGGTTCCGATCCCCGTCTCGCACGGCAACTTCCTGGTGCTGGAGACGGCATCGACCGGCGTGTCGCCGGAGGCGATCGTCGAGGCTGCGCGTCGCGAAGGCGTGATGATCCGCCAGGGGCGCTATCATACGGCCGCTTTCGGCGATCGCTTCATCAAGGTCTCGACCTCGGTGCCGGGTGCCTGGGCGGAGCGCTTCTGCGAAGGCCTGCCGCGCTATATCGAAACCGCGCGCACGCTCAACGACGTACCGGCCCTGTTCTAGGGCCGGCTATTCCTTCGACACGCGAAGAGGCTTTCATATGTATGCGACCGCCAGGGATGGAACGAGGCTCTACTACGAGACGGCGGGAGCGGACGGTGCGCCGATCCTGTTCATCCACGAGTTCGGTGGAAACTACGATGCCTGGGAGCCGCAACTGAGCTTCTTTGCGCGTCGCCACCGCTGCATCACCTATGCGGCGCGCGGCTACGCCCCGTCCGACATTCCGACGGATGTCGAGATGTATTCGCAGGCGATCGCCGCCGAGGACGCTGTGGCCGTGCTCGATCATCTCGGCATCGAGAAGGCGCATGTCGTCGGCCTCTCGATGGGTGGCTTCGCCACTCTGCATTTCGGCCTTCGCTTCCCGGAGCGTGCGCTGTCGCTGACCATCGCCGGCGCCGGCTACGGCACGGAGCGGGAGACCGCCGACTATTTCCGCAACACCTCGCTGAAGGTGGCGGAAAACTTCGAGAAGGATCCGGCCGGTTTCTCGAAGATCTATTCTCTCGGCGCGAGCCGGGTGCAGTTCCAGAACAAGGACCCGCGCGGCTGGGCCGCCTTCGCCGACCGGCTGTCGCGGCATTCGGCGATCGGCGCCGCCAACACCATGCGCGGCGTGCAGTGCCGCCGCCCGTCCTTCTGGGATCTCGAGGACGAGTTGAAGCGGATGACGGTGCCGGCGCTGGTGATGACCGGCGACGAGGACGATCATTGCCTGCAGCCGTCGATCTACCTGAAGAAAATGCTGCCCGCCTGCGGGCTCGCCATCCTGCCGAAGACCGGCCACACGCTGAACCTCGAGGAGCCGGCGCTGTTCAACGCGCTCGTCTCCGACTTCATCGCCCAGGTCGATCAGGGGGCATGGAAGGTCCGTGATCCCCGCGCCGATCCCGGCCAGGTCATGCGGACGGAGTAACGGCGATGGCAAGGCCCGGGATTTCCGCCGACCGGCTCTGGGCGCGCCTGATGGCGCTCGGCGAAGACGGCGCATTGCCGGGGGGCGGCGTCAACCGCCAGGCGCTGTCGGAGGAGGAAATCCTGGCGTGGCGGCGCATCATCGGCTGGGCAAGCGAGGCCGGTCTCGTGCCCTCCACGGATGCAGCCGGCAATCTGTTCCTGACACTTGAAGGTTCCGTTCCCCACCTGGCGCCCGTCGTCGCCGGCTCTCACATCGACAGCCAGCCGACGGGCGGTCTTTTTGACGGGGCGTTCGGAACGCTGGCCGCACTCGAGGCGGCGACGGTCATCGCGGAGGCCGGGCTCGTGCCGGAGCGATCGATCGTCGTCGTCGGCTGGATGAACGAGGAGGGCAGCCGTTTCGCGCCCGGCATGATGGGTTCGGAGCTCTTCGCCGGCCTGCGTGCGCTCGAGGACGTGATGGTGGTTCGCGATGCGGACGGCATCGGCGTCGGCGAGGCGCTGAAGCGCGTTCACGACTGCTTTCCGGAAATTGGGCGCCGGCCGCTCGGCTTCCCGATCCATTCCTACATCGAGCCGCATATCGAGCAGGCAGACGTTCTGGAAACAGCAGGCGCCGTGATAGGCGTCGTTTCCGGGATCCAGGGCAAGAAGACCTATGAAGTGTCGGTGGCCGGCCGCGAGGCGCATGCGGGCACCGAACCGATGGAGCGGCGGCAGGATGCCGTACAGGCCTTCGCCCGGATGGCGACGCGCATGCATGAGGCGATGGCCGGTGACGACCGCGTCAAATTCACGATCGGCCGCGTCGTGGTCGAGCCCAACGCGCCATCGGTCGTGCCCGCCAGGGTTACCTTCCGCATCGATCTGCGGCACCCCGACAATGCCGCGCTTGGTGCTTTCGGCGCGCAATTGGAGGCGATCGCGCTGGCCGAGGCCGGCGCTTGCGCGGTTGAAATCCGCCGACTGGTCGATGCGCCGTCGAACGGCTTCGACGAAGGGCTCAGGGCGGCGATCCGGGCTTCGGCCGATCGCCACGGCTTGCGCTCGCTCGACGTGCTTTCGGCGGCCGGTCACGATGCCCGGCAGATGGCGCCGCTGACCCGCAGCGCCATGATCTTCATCCCGTGCCGAGGCGGCATCAGCCACCATCCCGACGAATGGGCGGAGCCCGCCCATGTCGCCGCCGGCGCCGCCGTTCTTCTCGACCTGCTCCTCCAGGAAGCGGGCGTTCCGTACAATCAAGGAGATGCATGATGAGCACTGCCGACGACATGGCTGAAATGCCGGTCCAACTGCCGCGCAATCCGGCTAACGAAGCCGAGGCGCGCAGCCGCTACTTCAATTCCGGCAATGCCTTCAACATCAAGCTTCCTCCGGTGCCGGGCCATATCTTCGTAGACGAACCGGCGAAGGCGATGGCGATGGAGAAGACCGGTTTCATCGATTGCGACCAGTCCGACCAGATGCAATGCGGCTTCCCGGCGACGACGCCGCTGATGCTGGCACGCTACGCGGTGGTGAAGGCCGGCGAGACGCTCGACACCACACTCACCAACACGGCTTCGATCTGGTATGTGATCACCGGCAAGGCCGGGCTCGTGGTCGGCGCGGAAAAGGCCGCCCTTGGCAAGGGTGATGTGTTCCTTCTGCCGGGCGGCGTCGCATCGGCGATCACCGCCGAGGTGGACTGCGTGTTCTGGGCCGTCGGCAACGACCCGCAACTGAAGTTCGATACCTCCGTGCCGGTGACCGGTGCCGAAGCCGCCGTCGCGTTCGTGCACTATCCCGCGGGCGAGATCGCCCATCAACTGGACGTGGTCTACAGCGCCAACGCCAATGCCAGCACTTCCGGCCACGCGCTGATCTTCTCGGCGGCTAAGACCGAGGCCGCCCGCAACATCACGCCGACGATGACGCTTTCGCTCAACACGCTGAAGCCGAAGAGCTTCCAGCCGCCGCACAAGCACAATTCGGCTGCCATCACGCTCGTCGTTTCCGGCGATCCGGCCTATTCGATGGTGGCGGACCAGCAGTGCGACTGGTCGCCCTGGGCCACGCTCGTCACGCCGGCGGCCGCCAAGCACAGCCATCACAACGATGGCAAGACGCGGGCCGAGTTCCTGATCGTCCAGGACGGCGGCTTCTATTATCACGCCCGCACGATGGGCTTCGAGTTCTACTGATGCGGCTGATCATCGACACCGATACGGCGGGCGACGACACCTATTCGCTGCTCCTGGCGATGCGGACGCCCGGCTCGACGCTGGAGGCGGTCAGCGTCTGCGTCGGCAACGTCCCCTTCGATCAGCAGGTCGGAAACGCGCTTGCGACCATCGAGGCGGCGGGCTTTTCCGGCAAGGTGCCGGTCTATTGCGGCGCGCGCCGCCCGATGGTGAAGCCGTGGGAGGCCTCGACCATGCATGGCGACGACGGAATGAGCGGAGCCAACCTGCCGATCGCCCGCCAGCGGCCGGAAACGATGCATGCCGTCGACGCCATCATCGAGAAGGTGATGGCCGAGCCGGGCGAGATCGACATCCTCGCCCAGGCACCGCTGACCAACATCGCGCTGGCGGTGATGAAGGAGCCACGGATCGCCAAGGCGGTGCGTCACCTCTGGATCATGGGCGGCACCGACAACTCCGTCGGCAACATAACCCCTTGTGCCGAATACAATTTCTTCATCGATCCGGAGGCCGCGAAGATCGTGTTCGAAGCCGGCTTCAGGATCACGCTGTCGACCTGGACGCTGACCATGCGCTCCAGCCTGTTCGAGGCGGAGCAGTTGAACGAGATCTTCGCGATGAACACGCCGCTTTCGGAGTTCTACCGCAAGGTTTCAGCCGTGCCGCGGCAGACGGCCGAGGTGCGTTATGGTCGGCCGATGAGCACGCATCCGGATTCGCTGACCTGCGCCATGGCGCTCAATCCGGGGCTGATCGAGGCCGCCCGGGACGCGGTGGTGCGGATCGAAACCGCAGGCGAAATCACCCGCGGCTTTTCGGCGGTGCATCCGCCGGTGCTCGGCAGTCGCTGGCCGGAATACAAGGTCAATGCCCGTGTGGTCGAGCAGGCTTCGAATGACGGCTTCTTTCGCATGATGAAGCAGGCCCTGTCGTGAGCATCGCGTCGCAGCGGTGCCGAATTGACGTGCCTCTATTTCGATCATCGCCTGCACAATAAATGGGATATTTTGCGTGCACCAATTATGTAATTGCATGCAATTATCGAGCGTACGTATAATTTTATGAGGTGGCATGCTCACAACGGGGATTTTCGACCATAGAATTCGTCACGCGGACAGAATATCCGGCACTTGCATGGAAGTCTGTTTCGGTTACGGTCTGGCATGAGGCTTGCTTGTATTCTTTCAATGCGGAACTGCATACGCGCAGGAGAAGAGAATGACCCAAGGAACGATGGCACTGTCAGACGAAGGTTCCCGCGGAGCCGCCGCCGATGCGACGGGATTGATCGATCGTCTCGGGTTTTCAAGTGGAAAGGTGACCATGTCGACGAATGTCAAGCTCGAGGCCGTTGAGCCTGCCGTGACGGGGGAGGGCGAAAAGCCGCTGATCGAACTGCGGAATGTCTCCAAGACGTTCGGCGCAGTCAAGGCGCTCAGCGATCTCGAGGTCTCCATCCGTCCGGGGGAACTGGTGACGGTGGTCGGGCCGTCCGGCTGTGGCAAGAGCACCCTCTTCAACATACTGGCCGGGCTGGAGGAGCCGGATCCCGGCAATGTCCTGCGGCTGAAGGGCGTGAGTTCGACCGCTTCCGATCTGCTCGGCAAGGTCTCGTTCATGCCCCAGCGCGACCTGCTGCTGCCGTGGCGCAACGTCATCGACAATGCCATCCTCGCGCTCGAAATCGAGGGCATGCCGCGCTCAGAGGCGCGCAGGCAGGCCATGGAAATGCTGCCCGAATTCGGCCTTGCCGGTTTCGAGGCACAGTATCCGAACCAGCTTTCCGGCGGCATGCGGCAGCGCGTGGCGCTGATGCGCACCTTCCTGTTCAAGCGGGACCTGATGCTGCTCGACGAGCCGTTCGGTGCGCTCGATGCGCTGACCCGCACGATGATGCAGCGCTGGCTGCTGGACGTCTGGCAGAAACACAAGCGCACGGTGCTCTTCATCACCCATGACGTCGACGAGGCGATCTTCCTTGGTGACCGGGTGCTGGTGATGACGGCCCGACCCGGCCGCATAAAGCTCGAGCAGGTCGTCGACCTGCCGCGTCCGCGCAAGGCTGACATCGTGACCTCTCCGGAATTCATCGCGCTCAAGAAGACCCTGCTCGAGGCGATCGAGGAGGAAAGCATGAAATCCTTCCAGGTTTCCGGACACTGACACGAACGACGAGGATCGAACGATGAGCGACCATTATTCCGGCCGTCCCGACCATATTCCCGAAGCCGAGTGGAAGGCGCGTGTCGATCTCGCCGCCTGCTACCGGATGGTGGCCCGGCTCGGCATGGACGACCTGATCTACAATCACATCTCGATGCGCGTGCCCGGGCATGAGGACCAGTTCCTGCTGAACCCCTACGGCTTCCTGTTCGAAGAGATCACCGCGTCCAGCCTCGTTCGGATCGACACGCAGGGCAACAAGCTCGACGACACGCCCTACACGGTGAACAAGGCCGCCTTCGTCATCCACGGCGCGATCCACAAGTCGAGCCACGACGCGGCATGCGTGCTGCATACCCATTCGGACGCCAGCGTGGCCGTGTCCTGCCAGGAACAGGGCCTGCTGCCGCTCAGCCAGTTCGCCATGCGCTTCTACCAGCGCCAGGCCTTCCACGGCTATGAGGGCGTCGCGATCGACCTCGACGAACAGGAGCGGCTGATCCGTCATCTCGGGGGCAACAAGGTGATGCTGATGCGCAATCACGGCATCCTGACGGTGGGCCGTACGCCGGGCGAAGCCTTCATGCTGCTCTACTATTTCGAACGCGCAGCCCGCATCCAGCTCGACCTGCAGGCAGCCGCGGCGTCCGGCGCGAAGCTGGTCGTGCCGCCGCACGAGGTTTGCGAGAAGGCGGCCCACCAGTTCTGGGAGAGCAAGGGCGACATTCTCATTGCCGGCGAACGGGAGTGGCCGGCCTTCCTGCGTCAGCTCGACAGGGAGGGATCCGACTACCGGCAATAAGCTGGGTGGAGGTCAACGACAAACATAAAACCAACAGAGAGGTTCCATGCTTAACAGACGTAACGTACTCGCCGCATTCGCGGCCGCCGCCATCGGTCTCCAGGGTATCGGCATGGGCGCCGCTCCCGCCGCGGCCCAGGACATGGTCGATGCCAGCCTGCGCCTCAAGTGGCTGACCCAGGCCCAGTTCGCCGGCTTCTACGTCGCCCTCGAAAAGGGCTACTACAAGGAAGAGGGCATCAACCTCACCATCAATCCAGGTGGACCGAACCTCCTGACGGAAAACCTCGTGGCGACCGGCGCCGATACCTTCGGTCTCTCGGGCGGCACCGACAGCGTGTTCGCAGCCCGCGACAAGGGCATGCCGATCGTCTGCATCGGCGTTTCGCATCAGGTCACGCCGTTCGTCTTCGTCTCCCACAAGGATGGCCCGGTCCAGACCGTCGCCGACTTCAAGGGCAAGAAGATCACCACCTGGTTCACCGGCGCCAACCATGTGCTGTCGGCCATGCTGTCCAAGGTCGGCGTCGATCCGAAGGAGGCCGATATCCAGCCGCAGCAGGTCTCCGTCACGCCCTTTGTCGACCGCCAGGTCGATGTCGTCACCGCCACCCGCTACAACGAGCTCTATGTGATCAACCAGCGCGTCGGCAAGGACAAGCTGGATCTGTTCGTGCCGGAAGACAGCGGCGTCTCCTTCCCGCGCGACACGCTGATCGTCTCCGAGCAGACTGCGGCGGAGAAGCCGGAACTGATCGAGAAATTCCTGCGCGCCAGCGTCAAGGGCTGGAAGGATGCCTTCGCCAACGAGAAGGAAGCGATCGACATCATCATGAAGATCTCGCCGACGCTCGATCGCGCGCAGCAGGAGTTCATGCTGACCGAGGTCAAGACGCTGATGACCGCGGGCAAGGCTTCGACCGATGGCCTGTTCACCATCGACAAGACCGCTGTCGGCTCCGCCAACGACCTGCTGGCCCAGTATGGAGTGATCTCCAAGCCGGTCGATCTCGATGCCGCGTTCAACGCCAGCTTCATCGACACGATTCCGGCCGAGGAAAGGCGCCTGTGACCGGCGTCAGCACATCCGCCGCAACCCTGCCCGTCGCATCGACGGGCAGGGTCCACGCGGCCGTGAAACCCGTCCTCTGGCTGGCGCTGGGCCTGCTGGCGATCGAGGTTCTCGTCATGGCCCTCGAGATCCGCCCCTACTACCTGCCGCGGCCGAGCGCGATTGCCGCCAACATCATGGCGACGCCCGGCGCCTATCTGGCCGGGCTTTGGCGCACCTTCCTGGAAACCGCGCTCGGCTTCGTCGCCGGCAGCCTGTTCGGCGTGCTGATGGCGGTGATCTTCCATCGCTGGGTGACGTTGAGGGAGCTGTTCTTTCCCCTCTTCGTGGTGTCGCAGACCATTCCGGTGATCGCCTTCGGCGCCGTCGTCGTCCTCTGGTTCGGCAACACGCTGTTCGCCAAGGCCGTCATCTCCTTCTACATCAGCTTCCTGCCGGTCACCGTGAACACGCTGCTCGGTTTCTCCTCGGTCGATCCACGTCAGGTACAGCTGATGCGCAGTTTCGGCGCGAACGACGTCCAGATTCTGCGCCGGCTCTACCTGCCGGCCGCGTTGCCGCAGCTTTTCGTGGCGCTGAAGCTCGCCTCCTCGCTGGCTCTCGTCGGCGCGATCGTCGGCGAATGGTTCGGCGATACCACGGGTCTCGGCGTGCTGCTCCTGCAGGCCATGTACAACGAGAATGTCGTCGGCATCTGGGCGACCATCGTCGTTTCCGCCTGTCTGGGCATGGGTCTTTATTCCCTCGTCTCCCTTGCCGAGCGGAAGATCGTATTCTGGGGAGGCGAGCAATGAGTGCCTACATGCAGTCAGACAGCGCGCGCCAGATCGGACGCGGTCTTGCCGGTGCTCTCCTGGTCGCCGCAATCTGGGAATTGTCCGCGCGCGGGCTGAACCTGCCGGCCTACGTGCTGCCTTCCGTCACCAGCATTCTGGGCGGTCTGGTGAACGATGCCGCAAGCCTGGCCAAGGCCGCCCGCTACACGGCGGCGGAATCCTTTGCCGGCTACGTCATCGGCTGCCTGGTCGGCATGGCCGCGGCCGTACTCGTCACCATGATCCCGGCTGCCCGCTCTGTGGTGCTGCCGCTGGCGACCGCGATCAATTCGGTGCCGGTCGTCGCCTATTCGCCGCTGGTGCTCCTGTGGTTCGGCATGGGCATGGCCTCGAAGATCGTGATGGTGGCGGTCGCCGTCAGCTTCACGATCTTTCTCAGCACGATCGCCGGGCTCGACCGCGTCGACCGCAAATCCGTCGACCTGATCCGCTCCTTCGGGGCCGGCCGGCTTGCGGTGCTCTGGCGCCTGCGCCTGCCGACCGCGCTGCCGCTGATCATTGCCGGCATGCGCGTTTCCACCGTTCGCAGCGTCATCGTCGCCATCGTAACCGAGATGCTGGGCGCCTATGACGGGCTCGGCTGGATCATCTACCAGGCCGTGCTGCAGATCGATTTCGTGAAGGTCTGGGCCGCGATCATCGTTGCATCGTCCATCAGCCTCACCTTCTTCGGCGCCATCAGCTTCATCGAGCGGCGCTACGTGTTCTGGAGATAGACAAAAGCATGACACGCAAGATTCACCTCGGCCTCTTCCTGCTGGGCACTGGCAGCCACGTCGCAGGCTGGCGGGTGCCGGGTGCGATGGACAGCTTCCAGGACATCGGGATGGTCAAGAAGATCGCGATCGAGGCCGAGCGGGGCCTGTTCGACCTGATCTTCATGGGCGACAATCTTCATGCCGATCCGGCCGCCCACCCGTCCTATACCGCGCGCCTCGAGCCGCTGACGCTGCTCTCGGCGGTGGCCGGCGCAACCACGCACATCGGCCTCGGCGCCACCGTTTCGACGACCTATAGCGATCCCTTCACGGTCGCGCGCCTGTTCGCGTCGCTCGACCATCTGAGCGGCGGGCGCGCGGCGTGGAACGCGGTGACGACCGCCAATCCGACGGCCGCCGCCAACTTCGGCACCCTTCATCCCGACCACTCGAAGCGATACGAGATCGCCGAGGAATTCCTGACCGTCGTGCGCGGGCTGTGGGATTGCTGGGCGGACGATGCGATCGTCGCCGATCGCGAGACGGGCCTCTACATCGATCCGGCCAGGGTCCGCCCGCTCGATCACGAGGGGGCACACTTCAAGGTCAAGGGACCGCTGAACATCGGGCGTTCGCCGCAGGGGCAACCCGTCATCCTGCAGGCGGGCGGCTCCGGTCCCGGCCAGGAACTAGCCGCCAAGTCCGCCGACGTCGTCTTCTCGGTGACGCAGGATCTCGACGACGCGCGCGTCTTCTACCGCTCGGTCAAGGACCGGCTGGCGGGATACGGGCGATCAGAAGATTCGATGGTCATCCTGCCCGGCGTGATGCCGATCGTCGGCCGCACCGAGCGCGAGGCGCACGACAAGCTGGCCCGGTTGCAGGGCTTCGTCAGCGAGACCAATGCGCTGTCGTTGCTTTCCGACCGCTTTGGTATCGACATGAGCGTCCACGATCTCGACGGTCCCATTCCACCCGACCTCGTTCCCTCCGACAGCTACCACGCCTTTGCCCGAGTGATGCTGGAAAAGGCGAAGCGCGACAACATGCGCCTGCGCGACGTCTACAACCTGATGGCGGCCGCCCGCGGGCACTGGGTGCTGTGTGGCACGCCGGACTATGTCGCCGACACGCTGGAAACCTGGTTCACCACCGGGGCGGCCGACGGCTTCAACGTCATGCCTTCGCATTTCCCGGACGGGCTGACCGATTTTGTCGACATGGTCGTGCCGATCCTGCAGGAGCGCGGGCTCTACCGCACGGAGTACGAAGGAACGACGTTGCGCGACCGCATGGGCTTCGCACGGCCGGAACGCGGCTGAGGGGGTGGAGACGTGGGTATCATGAGCTACAGCTTCGACACGATCGAAACGGCGGATTTCCGCAACGGCATGTCGCGCCTCGGGGCGGCGGTCAACATCGTGACGACACGATCGGCGGAAGGCCCGTTCGGGTTTACGGCCTCGGCCGTCTGCAGCGTCAGCGATACGCCGCCGACGCTGCTTGCCTGCATCAATCGGAAGAGTTCCTGTTTTCCCGCCTTCGAAGATGCGCGTTTCTTTTGCGTCAACACGCTGGCGCCGGGGCATGAGGCGCTCTCCAACCTGTTCGGCGGCAAGACCGCGATGGCGGAACGCTTCTCCGCCGGCCGCTGGATCGACGGCAGGACCGGCGCGCCGGTGCTGGCGGACGCTTTGGTAAGCTTCGAATGCGAACTGTCGCATGCCTTCGACGAGGGCACGCACCGCGTCCTGTTCGGCCGCGTCATCGATATCCGCGCCACCGATAGCGATGCCGCCCTCTTCTACTGCGCCCGCCGCTATGTGGCGATCAACGGTGCGGGATAGAGCCGCGGGCTGCGTCGGATCCGGCTCAAGGCTCAGCCGGTCTTCTCCACGATCGGCGGGATCTGGACGACTGTTGGCCCGGTTGCGCCGGATTCGATGATGGCGAAGACGGCCTCCAGCATCCTGGGTACGTCCTGGCGGACCATCTCGATATGGTCGCCGAGCATGGCGACGAAGGGGTCCCAGTCGAAGCATCCGAGCTGGGGCACGCGGTCGGCGTAGTGGCCGGAACGGCGGATCCAGCGCATCACGCCTTCCAGGGAAATCGTCGAGTTGACGAACATGCCGCGCGGCAGATCGCCTGTGCGCTCCGCCAGTTGCCTCATGGCGCTTTCCGCCTTTTCGGGGGCGTAGCCGCAGGTGAGCACCAGCGTCTCGTCGACGGTCACGCCGGCCTCGGCATGGGCGTCGCGAAACCCTCGCACGCGCTCCAGCGTGTTGTGGTCCGTGCCGCGGCCGCCGACGAAAAGCAGCGGGGTCTTCTCGCCGTATTCCTTCTCGCAATTGGCGAGAACGCGACGCGTCAGTTCCAGCGCGCCGCCATGGTTGTCGGAGATGACGGAGGGCGCCCGGGCGCCGGGCAGGTCGAGATTGACGGTCCTGACACCGGCGGCGGCGCACAGTTCCATGACGCGATCCGGATCGGTGGCCCCGGTCGCGATCAGGCAGTCGACCTGATAGGAGAGCATCGCGCGCGCGGCGTCCAGCTCCAGCGCCGGATCGCGCATCGTGCAGGTGATGATCGGAAACAGGCCGCGTTCGCGCGCCAGCGCCTCGAACTGTTCGACGATCGAGCCGAAATAGCGGTTGTCGTATTTCGGAACGATCATGCCGATGATCTTCGAGCGGTCCCGGCGCAGCACGCTCGCCTGCATGTTGAGCGCGTAGCCCTGTTCCTCGGCGAGCCTGGTGATCTTTTCGGCGAGCCTTGCGCTGATGCGGCGCTTCTTCCAGTTGCCGTTCAGGACAGCGCTGACGGCACTGGCAGACGTGCCTGCCAGCTCCGCCAGGTCGTAGATGGTCGTCCTTTTCGTCTGCGTCGTCCGGGTCACATTTCATCTCCGTTTCGACGCCACCTTGACACCAATGTGGTTTGGTGACAATTCTTGCTTCATCGATTGAGCACGCATGCTCAATCGATGAAGTCGCTTGAACAGCAAGGCTGACCCAAGGGAGGAGTCAGACAGGGCACCGATGAGCCGGACGTCGTGGCGCAAGCCGCGGCGAGGGGTTCCTGCGCGCCGATCGGGGCGCGGGAGACGTCGGGACTGTCTCTCTGGAGGCTTGAGGTCGCCAGCGAAGACGAGCGGAAAATCAACCGTGGAGGAACCCAATGAAGACGCTTTCCCATCTGCTCGCATCGACCGGCATCGTCCTGTCGCTCGGCAGCGCCGCCTATGCCCAGGAAAACGCGACCGTCGCCTTCCTGATGCCCGACCAGGCCTCGACCCGTTACGAGCAGCACGACTATCCCGGCTTCAAGGCCGAGATGGAGAAGCTGTGCCCGAGCTGCACGGTGATCTACCAGAACGCCAATGCCGACGTGGTGCTGCAGCAGCAGCAGTTCAACTCAGTAATCGCGCAGGGCGCCAAGGTCGTCGTGCTCGACCCGGTCGATTCCGCGGCCGCTGCTGCCCTCGTCGAGATCGCCCAGTCGCAGGACGTCAAGGTCATCGCCTATGACCGCCCGATCCCGGACAAGCCGGCCGACTATTACGTCTCCTTCGATAACCAGGGCATCGGCCAGGCCATCGCGCAATCACTGGTCGACCACCTGAAGGCCAAGGGCGTTCCCGACGGTGCCGGCGTTCTGCAGATCAACGGCTCGCCGACCGATGCGGCCGCCGGCCTCATCCGCGACGGTATCGATTCCGCGCTCGACGCTTCGCCCTACAAGACGCTCGCCGAATTCGACACGCCGGACTGGGCGCCGCCGAAGGCGCAGGAATGGGCCGCCGGCCAGATCACCCGCTTCGGCGACGAGATCAAGGGCATCGTGGCTGCCAACGACGGCACGGGCGGTGGCGCGATCGCAGCGCTGAAGGCTGCCGGCGTGAAGGAAATGCCGCCGGTCACCGGCAACGACGCGACGATCGCGGCGCTGCAGCTCATCATCTCGGGCGACCAGTACAACACGATCTCGAAGCCCTCCGAAATCGTGGCCGCGGCAGCGGCGAACGTCGCCGTCAAGCTCCTGAAGGGCGAAACGCCGGAAGCGACCCACAAGCTCTACGAGACGCCCTCGCAGCTCTTCGTGCCGGCCGTGGTGACGGCGGAGAACATCAAGGCGGAGATCTTCGACAAGGGCATCAACAAGCCGGAGGAGATCTGCACCGGCGAGTATGTCGAAGGTTGCCGCAAGCTCGGCATCATCCAGTAACATCGCCGTCGTGTCCGGCCGCCTCGCGCGGCCGGACATCCTTGTCGACCGAAAAGTCAGTCCAAAGGTTTCAGGGGCCATGACAGCCACGCTTGCAAATGTTCCCGCCAAGGGGGAGCCGGTGCTGCGCCTCAGCGGCGTCTCCAAGAATTTCGGGGCGGTGTCCGCGCTGACGGATATCGCGCTGGAGGTGAAGGCCGGCGAAGTCGTCGCCCTCGTCGGCGACAACGGCGCCGGCAAGTCGACGCTGGTCAAGGTGCTCGCCGGCGTGCACCAGCCGTCTTCCGGCACGATCGAATTCTGCGGCCAGCAGGTAACGCTCGACAGCCCGGCCAAAGCGCTCGACCTCGGCATTGCCACCGTGTTCCAGGACCTCGCGCTTTGCGAAAATCTCGACGTCGTTGCGAACCTGTTCCTGGGGCACGAGATGTCGCCCTGGGCTCTGGACGAGGTCGCGATGGAGGTCCGCGCCTGGACGCTCCTGCGCGAACTCGCAGCGCGCATCCCCTCCGTCCGCGAGCCGATCGCATCGCTCTCCGGCGGCCAGCGGCAGACCGTGGCCATCGCGCGCTCGCTGCTGCTCAACCCGAAGCTCATCATGCTGGACGAGCCGACGGCGGCGCTCGGCGTCGCGCAGACGGCCGAGGTGCTGAACCTCATCGAGCGCGTGCGCGACCGCGGTCTCGGCGTCATCATCATCAGCCACAACATGGAGGACGTGCGCGCCGTCGCCGATCGTATCGTCGTGCTCCGGCTCGGCCGCAACAACGGCGTCTTCACGCCCGACTCCTCCAACCAGGAACTCGTCTCCGCCATCACGGGCGCGACGGACAATTCCGTGTCGCGTCGCATCGACCGCAAGGCCGGCCACGTCCAGGAAAGCACCGAGGGAACCGCATGAGCCAGACCCCTTCCGACAATACCAAGCCGATGCTGGACCGCAGCGACGAGCGCGTGCGCCACGACGACAGCCTTGCCGCGATGGCAAAGGGGTTCATCGACCGTGTCCGCTCCGGCGACCTCGGCATGCTGCCGGTCGCCGTCGGCCTCGTCGTCATCTCCGTCGTCTTCTCGGCCCTCAATCCCATCTTCCTCGCGCCGAACAACCTGGTGAACCTGCTGTTCGACTGCGCCACGGTCGGGGTCATCTCGCTCGGCATCGTCTGCGTGCTGGTGCTGGGCGAAATCGATCTCTCCGTCGGCTCGATGAGCGGGCTTGCCTCGGCCATGGTCGGGGTGCTCTGGGTCAACCAGGGCTGGCCGATCGCAGGCGCGATCGTCGCCGCTCTGGTGGTCGGCGCGGGTGTCGGACTGCTCTACGCCACGCTCTACAATCGCCTCGGCATGCCTAGTTTCGTGGCAACGCTCGCCGGCCTGCTCGCGCTGCTCGGCATGCAGCTCTACATCCTCGGGCCCACCGGCTCGATCAACCTGCCCTATGCCTCGCCGCTGGTGCGCTTCGGCCAGATCCTGATCATGCCCGACTGGCTGTCCTATGCGCTGGCGCTCGTGCCGGGCCTCGTGATGATCGGCCGGGGGCTGCGCACCCGGGGCCAGCGGCTTGCGGCGAACCTCTCCGCCCAGCCGATGCGGGCGCTGATCCTCAAGGCCGTCGTGCTCACGGTCGCGCTGGAAGCCGCAGTCTTCTATCTCAATCTCGGCCGCGGCATTCCGTGGATGTTCGCGCTGTTCGTGGCGCTTGCCGTGATCCTCAACTATGCGCTGACGCGCACCAAGTGGGGTCGCTCGATGTTCGCCGTCGGCGGCAACAAGGAGGCGGCGCGCCGCTCGGGCATCAATGTCCGCCGGATCTACATGAGCGCCTTCATGCTGTGCTCGACGCTCGCAGCGCTCGGCGGCATCCTTTCGGCCTCGCGTCTTGCCTCCTCCAGCCAGCAGGCCGGCACGGGCGACGTCAATCTCAACGCCATCGCTGCCGCCGTCATCGGCGGCACCAGCCTCTTCGGCGGACGCGGCAGCGCCTATTCGGCCCTGCTCGGCATCATCGTCATCCAGGCGATCTCGAACGGCCTGACGCTGCTCAACCTTTCGTCCTCGCTGCGCTATATGATCACCGGCGGCGTCCTTGCCATCGCGGTCATCGTCGATTCGCTCGCCCGTCGCTCCCGTGTCAGCCACGGCCGCGCGTAACAATACTGGAATGGAGTTCTCGATCATGGCTGATCTCATGAAGGGCAAGATTGCCGCCATCACCGGTGCCGCATCCGGCATCGGTCTCGAATGCGCCCGCACGCTTGTTGCCGAAGGCGCGAAAGTGGTGCTCGTCGACCGCGCCGGGGACAAGCTGGAACAGCTCTGCAAGGAGATGGGACCGAACGCTCTGCCGCTCGTGGTCGATCTCCTGAACCCCGCCGACGTCTCCGGCATGCTGCCGCGCATCCTCGATATCGCCGGCGGGCTGGACGTCTTCCACGCCAATGCTGGCGCCTATATCGGCGGACCGGTCGCGGAAGGCGATCCCGATGCCTGGGACCGCATGCTGAACCTCAACATCAACGCCGCCTTCCGCTCGGTCCATGCGGTGCTGCCCTATATGATCGGGAAGAAGACGGGCGATATCCTGTTCACCTCCTCGATCGCCGGCATGGTGCCCGTCGTCTGGGAGCCGATCTACACGGCCTCGAAATTTGCGGTGCAGGCCTTCGTGCATTCGACGCGCCGCCAGGTGGCGCAGCATGGCGTACGGGTCGGCGCGGTGCTGCCGGGGCCGGTGGTGACGGCGCTGCTTGATGATTGGCCGAAGGAGAAGATGGACGAGGCGCTGGCCAATGGCAGCCTGATGCAGCCGAAGGAAGTGGCCGATGCCGTGCTCTTCATGCTGACGCGGCCGCGCAACGTCACGATCCGCGACCTGGTGATCCTGCCGAACAGCGTCGATCTCTAAGCGAGCTGCGGGCGGCATGAGGCCGCTCGCCAGGAAAGTTCCCGATTTGCAGGCGGTAACCTTATGAGCACTCCTTCCTCCGCACGCCCCGCGGGCGGCGAACGCTACCTGATCGGCGTCGACGTCGGCACCGGAAGCGCCAGAGCCGGCCTCTTCGACCTCACCGGCCGGATGCTCGCTTCCGGCAAACGCGACATTTCCCTGTTTCGCGAGCCGGGCGCTATGGTCGAGCAGTCGAGCACGGAAATCTGGACGGCCGTCTGCGCTTCCGTGCGCGAGGCCGTCGAGAAGGCCGGTGTTTCGCCCGAGAAGGTCGCCGGCATCGGCTTCGACGCCACCTGCTCGCTGGTCGTGCTCGGCGAGGACGGCGCGCCACTGCCTGTCGGGCCGTCCGAGGATCCCGAGCGCGACATCATCGTCTGGATGGACCATCGCGCAGTGGACCAGGTGGAGCGCATCAATGCGCTGGGGCACGAGGTGCTGCGCTATGTCGGCGGCCGCATCTCCCCGGAGATGGAGACGCCCAAGCTTCTGTGGCTCAGGGAGAACCGGCCGCAGGTCTTCGACGCGGCGTGGCAGTTCTTCGATCTCGCCGATTTCCTCACCTGGCGGGCGACCGGCGATCTTGCGCGCTCCACCTGCACCGTCACCTGCAAATGGACCTACCTGGCGCATGAGAAGCGCTGGGATCCGAGCTATTTCCACGAGATCGGCCTCGGCACGCTGGCGGACGAGGATTTCGCCCGCATCGGCCAGCGCGTGGTCGAGCCCGGCACGCCGCTCGGCAGCGGCCTGACGGAAAACGCCGCTGGAGACCTCGGTCTTGTCGTCGGTACGCCGGTCGCAGCCGGGATGATCGATGCGCATGCCGGCGGGATCGGAACGGTGGGCGTCGAAGGCTCTCCGGAAACAAACCTCGGCTATGTCTTCGGCACGTCGTCCTGCACGATGACCTCGACCCGCGAGCCGGTTTTCGTGCCCGGCGTCTGGGGTCCGTATTTCTCGGCCATGGTACCGGGCATGTGGCTGAACGAGGGCGGCCAGTCGGCGGCGGGTGCCGCGATCGATCAGCTTCTGTCCTTCCATCCTGCTGCCGGCGCGGCGGCGGCGCTGGCGAAGGAGCGCGGCCTCTCCCTGCCGGTGCTGTTGGCGGACTTGGCTGCGGAAAAGGCGAAGGCGCTCTCCGAGGTGGCGAGGTTGGCTGACGGCCTGCATGTCGTGCCGGAATTCCTCGGCAATCGTGCGCCCTTCGCCGATCCGCATGCGCGGGCGGCCATCGTCGGCCTCGGCATGGAGCAGGACCTCGACAATCTCGTCGCGCTCTACATCGCCGGTCTCTGCGGCATCGGCTACGGCCTGCGCCAGATCATCGAAACGCAGGCGGCGGCCGGGGCGCCGGTCGACAGGATCGTCATCAGCGGCGGCGCCGGCCAACTGGATCTGGTGCGGCAGTTGCTTGCCGATGCGACAGGCAAGCAACTGATGGCAACGCAGGCGGAAGAGCCCGTCCTGCTCGGCGCCGCCATTCTCGGCAGCGTCGCCGCCGGAGCCTTCCCCGACGTCGGCTCGGCGATGGCGGCGATGTCGGCGACCGACCGCAGCTACCAGCCGGCCGACGGCGCCACCGCCGCTCTCCACGCCAAGCGATACGACGCCTTCACAAGGCTGCAGGCACTGGCGCGCAACATCCGCTAGATCGGCTGCATCTTCCGCATGTCGCTCAATTGCCGCTTCATCTGGTGGATCCGCGCCTGGTCGTCGGCGGGGCGGCGCATTGCGACGCTGGTCGAAAGGATGTCGATGACGACCAGGGCCGCGATGCGGGAGATCGTCGGCGTGTACATGTTGGTGTTTTCGAGCGTCTCGACGATCAGGACGACGTCGCAATAGTGCGCCAGCGGCGAATCCGATCCGGTGAGACAGATGACGGTCGCGCCGTTCTCCCGGGCGATGCGGGCGATCTCGATAATCGAACGGGTCGTTCCCGTGTTGGAAATGACGAAGGCCACGTCGCCCGGCTTCATCATCGAGGCGACCATCAGCTGCTGGTGGGAATCGAGCTCCGCGACGCAGGGCACGCCGAAGAGCGGGAACTTCTGCTGCGCGTCGCGAGCGACGATGCCCGATGCGCCGAAGCCAAAGAACACGATGGATCGGGCCGCGGCGAGGACATCGATCGCCTTGTGCAGGGCCGCCTTGTCCAGCTTGGAACGGGCCCAGTCGAGGCTCGTCATCGTGTAGTCGAAGATCTTCTCGGTGACGGCTTCCGGCGTGTCGGTGTCGAGTAGGACCGAATGCGTCGCCGGCGTGCCGAAGGCGAGGCTCTGGGCAAGCTTGATCTTGAAATCCTGGAAGCCGCTGCAGCCGATCGCGGTCGCAAAGCGAAGGACCGTCGGCTGGCTGACGTCGGCCAGTTGCGCGGTCTCGCCCACTGTGGCATTCATGATGCGGTGGGGATCTTCAAGAACGATGTCGGCAACCTTGCGGTCCGACTTGCGCAGGTCCGGGCGCATCGTCCTGATGATCTCGATCATGTTGCGGCCGCTATTGCTTCTGACTTCTGAATCCATCGACCACTTTGCCTTTTTCTGCCGGCCCGCTCATATGTTAGTTCCGGCGTCGGGAAAATGAAACCGGAGGCGCGTCTAGTCTTCCCGCCATTCGTAGCAGATGCCGGTTCGCGCACGCCGGATGTCCAGGTCTCGCGATGACGCCGCAGCCTGATCGATCACGGCGGGGTCCTCGGTGTTGAAGTCGAACAATCCGTAGTGATGCGCCAGCAGGTGGCGGGCGCCGACGCCGCGTGCGGTTTCGATCGCCTCGCCAAGGGTGAAATTGCCCGGCACGCCGTTGTCGCTGAGGTCCGGCCGGCGGCCGTTGACCGGGATAAGGACGATGCCGGGAGCCCGGGGTTCGATTTCCTCGCGCAGCCCCTCGAACGGAACGCAATCGCCCGAATGCCAGATGCGCATTCCGCCGGCTTCGAGGATGTAGCCGAGAAAGCGATGGTTGCCGGCTTCGTCCGTCTCCAAAGTCTCGTGGGCGGCGCGTGTGGCGGTGATCGCCAGTCCCGGGAAGGGGCGGACGACCTCGCCGGCATCGACAAGCGCCATCCGGTCGGGGGAGAGGCCGGACCGGTCCAACGCCTGCTGGCGCACGGCGCGGGGCGCGACGAAGACGGCAGCCGGGTTGGCCGCGAAGATCGCCGGCAGCGTGCCGGGATCCATATGGTCCGTATGGGCATGGGTGGCGAGGACGAGGTCGACCGATCCGCATTCGCCCGGCCCGATCGGAGGAGGCATCATCCGCACATGCGGGCGCGGCGTATCCCGGTACTTTTCGAAAAGCGAGTTCGACAGGTACGGGTCGATAACGAGCCGGCGGCCGGCCATTTCCAGGATGAACCCCGCCTGGCCGAGCCAGTAGAAGCGGATGCCCTCGGCGGGCGGCGACGACATTGCGGCGGAAAGTGTATCCCCGAGCTTCCTTTCGACCAGACGGCCGGCCATCGTCATGCCCTCAGCGCGGAAAGAAGGTTGTCCGCGGCGATCCTCGTCGCCCGTTCGACGCTCTCGGCCGTGAAGCCGCCGATATGGCTGGTCGCGATCACCCTGGGATGCGCGGCGAGCGCCAGCGAGGCCGGCGGTTCCTCGTCGAATACGTCGGTGGCGTAGGTCGAGATCCGGCCGTCATCGAGGGCATCGAGCAGGGCCGTCTCCTCGATCAGTTTCGATCTGGCAGTGTTGACGATGACCTGGCCCGGCCTGCTGTTCGCCAGCCTTTCCGCCGTCAGCAACGCTGAACCGTCGCGGGGCAGGGGGCAGTGGAGGGTCAGCACATCCGCCGCGGCCATGATCTCGTCCACCTCCGCATAGGCGAAGGAGGCGGATGGCAGGTCGAGGTTCGGGCGCATGGGGTCGAAGGCGAGTACCTTGGCGCCGAGTGCTATGACCATGCGGGCGACCTCACGGCCGATGGCGCCGCAGCCGACGATGCCGATCGTGCGCCCCCGGATTTCCAGACCGCGCACGCGCGGCCAGCCGCCGGCCTTGATGCCGGCATCGGCGAGCGGGATGGAGCGGAGCGCGCTGAACATCAGGCCGATGGTCAGCTCGGCCACGCCCATCGCATTGGCGCCCTCGGCGATCATCACCTGGACGCCGCGCTCCTTGAGCGTCTCGACCGGCAGGTTGTCGACGCCGACGCCGTTGCGGCTGATGACCTTCAACTTGTCGGCGGCTGCGATGATCCGGGGCGTGACCGGCTCGACGCCGGCCAGCCAGCCGACGCAGTCCGGCACAAGCGCGATGAGCTCCTGCTCGGTCGGCATGGCGCCGGCGGTCGAATAGACGATGTCGAAGCCGAGGTCTCTCAGCCGCTCGACCTCGGGATGCGGCTCGGCCGTCAACGAACGCGGGGTGACGAGGATTCTCTGGCCCATGCTCATCGCCCCGCCGCCTGGATCGCGATCCTGGAGATCTCGTCGAAGGACGGACCGGAGGTCGGGATCGTGACATCGAAGACTTCGGCGATGACCTGCGTCCAGCCATGGAGGAAATAGGTCCAACCGTCCTCGATCCGAAGGGACTTTTCGGCCTGCTGGCGTCGCGCCTGGTCGAGGAAGACGAGATCGCCCCGGTAGTTGAGGTCCCAGGCGACGGCACTCTGCGGGAAATCGGCCGCATCGGTCAGCGGCGAGCCGGGCGCGTCCTTGCCGAGGCCGGTGGCGTTGATCACCAGCGAGCCGGGCTTCAGCGTCTTCAGGACGGCGTCGTTCGCTTCCGGGGTCTCCGCCAGCAGGTACTCGACCGGCACGTTGCTTGCGACCTGCCGATGGATGCGCCTGATCTCGTCCAGCCGGTGCTGGCTGCGGTTGGTGACGATGATCCGGGCCGGGACGTTGCCGCCGCGGCTCCTGCGCATCAGGTGCCAGGTCAGGGCGATGGTGGAGCCGCCCGCGCCCATCGAAAAAAGATCGGCGCCGGTCCTTGCGAAGTAGTCCTCCCCGAGAAAGCCGTCGATCGCCAGTCCCGACGAGATCGGGTCCTTCGCGTGGCAGACCAGCCTGCCGTCTCGCTTCGAAATGCAACTCGTCTCGTCCATCAGGAGCGCGTGCTCGTCGACGGTGTCGAACAGGTCGCGGCAGGCATGGAAGAGATCGATCTTGTGGGTGGTGACCAGCGCACCGAGCGAGAGCGGGTCGTCGCGGATGAATTCCACGGCTGCCCGGTAGGCGGCAGGGTCGTCGTGCAGCTTGAAGTCGATGCCCTTGATGACCGCGTCCTGCAGGCCGAGATATTCGGCCCAGGCGGGAAAGACCTTCATGATCGAGCTTTTGGTCGTGGTCACGCCGATGAAATAGAGTGTGGGCTGCGTTGCGGGCTGGTAGCTCACCGGCGTCTCTCCAGTGCTTCCTTGGCGACGGCGCCTGCGGCCCTGGCGTTCTTCGCGATGTCGGCGAAGCGACCCTCGCGGATATCCTCCGTCTTGGCGATCCACGTGCCGCCCACCGCAATGACCTGCCGGATGGCGAGCCAGTCCCCGATCGTCGCCTCCGTCACGCCGCCGGTCGGGATGAAGCGGATGCCGAGATGGGCGAAGGGGGCGGAGATGCCGGAGAGCGCCTTCGGGCCGCCGGCGACGCCGGCGGGAAAGAACTTGGCCAGCCGCACGCCGCGCGCTGCCGCGAGCGTCAGGTCGGTGGGCGTCATGATGCCGGGGCAGAACGGCAGATCCGCAGCCTTCGCAGCATCGACGATGTCGGGGTCATAGCCCGGCGCCAGGCCGAAGCGGGCGCCGGCGGCGACCGCCCGCTCCAGGCTCGGCCTGTCCAGGATCGTGCCGGCGCCGATGCACAGTTCCGGCCGGGCGTCGCGCATGATGGCAAGGACTTCGGCGGCCGCCTCGGTGCGGAAGGTGATCTCGGCGACGGGAAGGCCGCCCTCGAGAAGCGCATCGGCAAGGGCGACAGCGTCGCCGGCCCGCTCGATGGCGATGACCGGAACCACGCCTAGTCCCGCAATGATGTCGATCGGATTGTTCATGGTGAGTTCCTCGCTGCTGGCGCTTCAAGCATAAGTCTTCATCAGTTGCCGGACCGTCTCGCTGCTCCTTGGCGCGTAGGCCGAATTCTCGACGAGCTCCCAGCCGCCATCGCCGGTCGCAAGGACGCGATGGCGCATGCCGTTCGAGCTTTCGATGATGCCGTAGTCCTGTCCGCTGTCGGAGGGGTAGGCGAAGACCATGACGAGATCCTCGTTGCCGACATTGATCGAGCGGTGGATCCAGAAGGGCGGGACGTAGCAGATCGTCTGCGGCCGGACCTCGACGATGCGCGTCTCGCCGTCCGGCGATTCCAGTTGCATCAGGCCGTAGCCCTGCTGGCCGTAGTAGATTTCCGGGCGGTCCGCCTTCGCGTGGATATGGCCGCGGGTCAGGAAATATTCGCGGCCGACGCGTCCCGGGCTCATGTGCGTGACTCCGTAGATCAGGTCGCCGGAATGGGAGCCCGGCCGGAAGTCTTCCACGGCATAGACGACCGGATCGTCGAGCGAGGCCACCAGAGCGGCATGCGCCTCGGCATCGGCATAAAGTCCCGCCAGGTCGCTCAGCCGTTTCTCATAGCGGCCGGTATTTCCGCTCAATGCGCCTGCGCGCGGATCGACAACGCTGGCGACAGGTTCTCGTAACATATGCATTCCTCCATTCGGTAGTAAAAATACATAAAATGATCGACTGAGACGCGCAAGCCCCAATATGCGCTGCAATGCAGCATCGATTTGTGCGGTTTTCTGGCCTTGCTGTGATTGACGAGAATAATTTTTGTAATTACGCTACATTTTATCGATGGATATGCAGACCCCTTGGCGGGGCTGCGGAAGCTCGAGAATCGACTGTTGGAGGAGGAAAATCATGAAGACTGTCAGAACTGCCGCCATGCAACTCGCCTTGGCTGCCGCCACGTCGCTCGTGGCGATGTCCGCTGCCCAGGCTGCCGATTGCAAGATCGGCATCTCGATGAAGACGCTGGACGCGCCCTATTTCGCGGCACAGGAAGTGTCGGCGAAGAAGAAGGCCGAGGAACTGGGCTGCGAGGTGATCTCCGTCGATGGCCAGAACGACCTGAACAAGCAGGTGGCCGACGTCGAGGACATGGTCGCCCAGGGGATCGGCGCGCTGATCATCAACCCGCGCGACAGCAAGGGCCTGGTTCCCGCCGTCAATGCCGCGACCGCGGCCGGTGTTCAGGTGTTCGTGATCGATTCTACGATCGATCCGCAGGCCAATTTCGTGACGCTCGTCCAGTCGTCCAACAGCCAGAACGGCCTGCTCGTGGGCCAGTGGCTGGCCGACAACACCAAGGGCAAGGACCTGAAGATCGCGCTGATCTCCGGCGACAAGGGCAACGAAGTCGGCCAGGAGCGCCGTCTCGGCGTGCTCGCCGGCCTGCTGGAAGGCCAGCTCCGCAACGAGGGTCGCGCCCGCTTCGAAGTCGTCGGCCAGGGTTGGGGCGGCTGGACCAACGAAGGCGGCCTCAAGGCCATGGAAGACCTGCTGACGGCCAATCCAGACGTCAACGTCGTGCTCGGCGAGAACGATTCGATGGTTCTGGGTGCGCAGAAGGCGCTCGGCGGTTCCTCGGACGTCATGCTCCTGGCGGCCGCGGACGGCCAGAAGGAAGCGCTTCAGGCGATCAAGGACGGCACGTACGGCGCCACCGGCCTGAACGATCCGGCCATCGTCGCGTCGACAGCTGTCGAACTGGCCAAGAAGGCGATCGACGGCGAGCTTCCCGCAGGCATCTCCAAGATCACCTACACGACGCCGACGGCGATCACCAAGGAGAACGTCGACACCTACCTCAAGAAGGACGCCGTATTCTAGGCTGGCATCCTCCCGGGCAGCCGGCGCGGACAAGCGTCGGCTGCATCCTTGCAATGAAGCGACGGGTGAAGCCTGCCGCGACCCTGCCGGCTTACGTCGATCGGCAGGCAACGATCAGAATTCGGCTATGGAAAACCTGGTAGAACTGAGCGGCATTCGCAAATCGTTCGGCGGCGTCCGGGCCCTGCAGGGGGTGGATTTCGCGCTTCGTCCCGGCGAGGTTCACGCTTTGCTCGGAGAGAACGGTGCGGGCAAGTCGACGCTGATGCGGGTTCTGGGCGGCGAATACGTTCCCGACGCCGGAACGGTGACGGTTTCGGGCGAGCAGCAGCATTTCCGCGGTCCGATGGACGCGCTCGAAAAGGGCATTGCGATCATTCACCAGGAAATGGCGCTCGCCACCGATCTCACCGTCGCCGAGAATATCTTTCTCGCCCGGATTCCCTCTCTCATCTCCTGGAGCGAACTCAATCGAAAGGCGAAAGAGCTGATTTCCAGCCTCGGCTTCGCCATTTCGCCTTCGGCGACCGTGGGCGATCTGTCGGTCGCGCACCAGCAGGTCGTCGAGATCGCCAAGGCGTTGTCGCGCAATGCCGCCGTCATGGTGTTCGACGAGCCGACCGCCGTGCTCTCGGCCCGCGATGCCGAGCGGCTGCTGGACATCATCGCCACGCTGCGCGAGCGCGGCGTCGGCATCATCTACATCTCGCACCGGCTCGACGAGGTCTTCCGCATCGCCGATCGCATCACCGTGATGAAGGACGGATCGTCCGTCGCAACCGTCGAACGCAAGGACGTCGAGATCGACGACGTCATCCGCATGATGGTCGGCCGGTCGCTGAAGGCGCTGTTCGGCGAGGACGTCGAGCGCAAGGCGGGCGAAGAAGTGCTGCGGATCGAGAACCTGTCCGACGGCGCGCGCATCAAGGGCGCGTCGCTCAGCATCCGGGCCGGCGAGATCGTGGGGCTCGGCGGCCTTGTCGGCGCCGGCCGCACCGAACTCGTCCGCATGATCTTCGGCGCCGAGCGGGCGCTGTCGGGGAAGATCTTCCTTCGCGGCCGCGAGGTGAAGATCAGAAGCCCTCGCGATGCCGTCAAAGCCGGTGTCGGCCTCGTGCCCGAAAGCCGCAAGGAACAGGGGCTCGTGCTCGACTTCCCGATCCGGGTCAACGCGACGATGGCGCGGCTGTCCCCGCTCGTCAACGCGTTCGGATTCGTGCGTCGTTCCAGGGAGATGTCGGCCGTCGAGACACTGGCCACCCGGCTGCGGCTCAAGGCCGGCAGCCTCAACGATCCGGCCTCAAGCCTCTCGGGAGGCAACCAGCAGAAGGTCGTGCTGGCGAAATGGTTTCATGCCGACGGAGACCTGCTGATCTTCGACGAGCCCACCCGCGGCGTCGACGTCGGCGCCAAGACGGAAATCTATTCGCTGATCAAGTCTCTCGCCGCCGAGGGGCGGGCGGTGCTGGTGATCTCGTCCGAACATATCGAACTTTTCGGCCTTTGCGACCGCATCCTCGTGATGCGCGAAGGCCAGCTGACGGGATCGCTCGAGCCCGCCGACTATACCGAAGAGAAGTTGCTGCGGCTCGCGATGGTCAATTCCGCCACCGCCGCCGAAGCTCATTGAACGGGTAACGCCATGGCAGACATCACCGAAACCGCCCCCCGCTCCAGCCAGTTCAACATCGGCAATATCATGCACCGATACGGCACCGTGGCGATCCTGGTCGCGCTGCTGATCGTGGCGACGTCGATGTCGGATGTCTTCCTGACGGAGCGCAATCTCATCAACGTCCTGCGCCAGAGCGCCGGCACCAGCCTGATGGCGGTCGGCATGCTGTTCGTCATCCTGACGCGCGGGATCGACCTGTCCGTCGGATCGATCGCGGCGCTCGGAAGCATCGTCTGCGCGATCCTGATCCAGCAATACGGCACCGGTATCTCCATCGGCGCGGCGCTTGTGGCAGGCGGCGCGTGCGGGCTGGTTTCCGGCGTTCTCATTGCCTTCCTGAAGCTGCCCCCGTTCGTGACGACGCTGGCGATGATGACGGTCGCCCGCGGCCTGTCGCTGATCGTGTCCGCCGGGCAGCCCATCCAGATGGGTGACGCGGGCAAGCTGATCGTCGATTTCGGGTCGCTCTCGTTTGCCGGCATCCCCTATCCGGTCTGGCTGATGGCCGTCGTCTTCGTCATCGCCGGTATCGTGCTGACGTTCACACGCTTCGGCCGCCTGGTGAAGGCGATCGGCTCGAACATCGAGGCCGTGCGCCTCTCGGGCATCCCCGTCGCCTTCTACACGACCTCCGTCTATGTGATTTCGGGCGTCCTTGCCGCTGCGGCGGGCATCGTCTCCACCAGCCGCACCGGCATTGGCTCGGCCAATATCGGCGTCGGTGCGGAACTGGACGCGATCGCCGCCGTCGTCATCGGCGGCGCCAGCCTGATGGGCGGTCGCGGCGGCGTGGTCAACACGTTCATCGGGGTCATTGTGCTCGGCATCATTGCCAATATGATGAACCTGGCCCGCGTCCCCGGCTACCACCAGCAGGTGTTCATGGGCTGCATCATCATCGGCGCCATGCTGTTGCAATATGCCTCCAACTGGTTCCGCAGGTAAGCGGCGGGCCATTCAGAACCGATCGACATGTCACAAGAGCTTTTTCTCGCAATCGATGTCGGGACGGGCAGTGTCCGCGCGGCGCTGCTGGACACCCGGGGCAAGATCCTCGCCGTGGCGAGCCGGGAGCACGAGCAGATCGTGCCGCAATTCGGATGGTCCGAGCAGCGTCCCCGTGACTGGTGGGACGGTGTCGTCGCCGCTACCCGCGCGGTGCTGGATCAGGTGCCGCAAGCTGCGGGCCGCGTGGCGGCCGTTGCGGCCTGCGGCCAGATGCACGGGACCGTGCTGGTCGACGATCGCGGCGAACTGGTGCGGGAGACCGCGCCCTTGTGGAACGACAAGCGCACCGTCGACTATGTGACGGCCTTCGAGGCGGCCCACCCGCCGCAGTCCTATCTCGGCGATTGCGCCAATCCGCCGACGCCGGCCTGGCCGGGCTTCAAGCTGCAATGGCTGCGCGACAACGATGCCGTCGCCTACCGGGCCGCCGCCGCGGTGCTGATGCCGAAGGATTACATCAACCTGCGGCTGACCGGCGAAGTGGCGATGGACCGCAACGACGGCGGCGCAAGCTTCCTGATGGACCCCGGCACCGGCCAGTGGTCCGAAAAGATGGTGGGGCTTCTGGCGCTCGATGCAAGCAAGCTCGCCCCGCTGCGCAATCCCGTCGAGATCCTGGGCCACGTCACGACGAAGGCAGCACTGGAAACCGGCTTGCGCGAGGGTACGCCGGTTCTGGTCGGTGGAGCGGACTATCCGGTGGCGTTGCTCGGATCCGGCGTCTGCCGGCCCGGCGTCGGGTCGGAGGTCATGGGAACCTCGGCGATCATCACGGCGATCGCGCGCCGGCCGCTGCTCGATCCCGCCGTCTGCAATGTCGGCACGGTCGAAGGCAACTGGGGCGCCTTCATGCTGCTGGAATCCGGCGGCGACGCGATGCGCTGGGCCCGGCGCGCCTTCCACGAGAAGCAGTTTTCCTACGAGGAGATCGTCGCCAAGGCGGCCGAAGCGCCGGCGGGCTCGGAGCGGCTGTTCTTCATGCCCTATCTCGCGGGCGAGCGGCTCGGCGATCATCGCAATGCGCGCGCGCAGTATTTCGGCATCGGCGCCGGTCACGGCCTGACGCATATGCACCGCGCCGTGCTCGAAGGCGTCGCCTTCGCCGTCAAGCGCCACATCAACATTCTCGACGGCATTTCCGGCGCGCCGCTGGAGCGCGTCATCGCATCCGGCGGCGGCGCCAGGACAAAGCTCTGGATGAAGATCAAGGCGAGCGTCTACGACATTCCGATCCTGGTGCCGAGCGAGCCGGAATGCGGCCTGGTCGGTTGCGCCATCATGGCGGCGACGGCGACCGGGCGCTTCGGCAGCGTGGAGGAGGGCGCCGATTGCTATGTCTCCTACGACGAGGAGATCAGTCCGGATCCGCACTGGGCCGACATCTACCGGCCGATGCAGGTCTTCTTCGAACGGCTCTATGCCCATAGCCAGGCGCTCTATGACGACCTCGACAGGTTGCCGCAATGACCCGCGTCGCCGTGCTTTTCGACATGGACGGTACGCTGGTGGACAGCGAGCCTGCGCATTTCGAGGCGATGGCCGAGGTGCTGCGCCTGCACGGCCATGCCGTGCCAGAAGGGCTTGCCGGCATGGTCACCGGCATGACCGGCGCCGACTGCCACGCGCTGCTCGGACGGCTTTCCGGCTTCAAGCCCTCGTTCGAGGACTATGTCCGCGACAAGTACGGGTTCTACCTGGCGGCGGCATCCGAACTGGCGATGCGGCCGGGGGCGCAGGCCGCGCTCGACGCCTTGCAGGATGGGGCGATCCCCTGGGCCATCGTGTCGAACTCGGACCGCATGCTGGTCGACGCCAATCTCAGGGCCGTCGGGCTGCAGCGGCCGGGGCTCGTCTCGGTTTCACGCAACGACGTGCGCGACGGCAAGCCGGAGGCCGAACCCTATCTCCGGGCGGCCTACCTGCTCGGGCTGGCGCCCTCCGACTGCATCGTCGTCGGGACAGCGTGCCCGGCGCGATCGCCGGACTTGCGGCGGGCATGACGGTGATCGGCTGGCCGGAGCCGCACCGAAACGATCTGGTCTTTCCCGCCGGCACCATTCTCGCCGATCCGCACGACCTTCTGACGACGCTATCCGATTGTCTTGGCGGATTGCGGAGACGCTTTGCAAAGGAAACGCTTCATGTATCTCGATAGGTTCAAGCTCACCGACAAGATCGCCGTCGTGACGGGGGCGGCGCGCGGCATCGGCTACGCGGCCGTCGAAGCGCTGGCGGAGGCCGGGGCGACGGTCGTCCTGACGGACATGAACGCCGATCTTCTGGCCGGGGCCGTCAGGGACCTGAGCGCAAAGGGCTACAAGGTCGACAGCGAGGTGCTGGACGTGACCGATGCCGAAAGGGTGCAGGCCGTGCACGATGCGATCGTGGCAAGGCACGGCACGGTCGACGTGCTCGTCAACAATGCCGGAATCGCGATCAGCAACCATCCGGCCGAGACCATGGCGGACGAGGTCTGGAACAAGGTGATCGACGTCAATCTCAACGGCGTCTTCTGGTGCTGCCGCGCCTTCGGCAAGACCATGCTGGAACGTGGCGCCGGCAGCATCGTCAATGTCGGCTCCATGTCCGGCTTCATCGTCAACCGGCCGCAGGAACAGGCGAACTACAACGCCTCCAAGGCCGCGGTGCATCACCTGACGAAATCGCTTGCGGCCGAATGGGGAGCGCGCGGCGTTCGCGTCAATTCGGTGGCGCCGACCTACATCGATACCGAAATGAACAAATACGTCTACGAGGACGAGGAGATGTATCGCCACTGGGTCGGCGGCACGCCGATGAACCGGCTCGGCCGCACCGACGAGGTGGCCTCGGTCATTCTGTTCCTCGCAAGCGAGGCTTCCAGCCTGATGACGGGGTCGATCGTTCTCGCCGACGGGGGCTACGTATGCTGGTGAGGGGCGAGAATGGCACAGCCCGGGGCGCGCGCTTCCCCGGCCGCTACATCCAGCAGGCCGGCGCCATCCAGTCGCTCGGTGTCGAAGCGGCCGGCTTCGGTCGGCGGTCGGCTGTCCTCGTCGACCGCGGGATCTTCGATCTCGTCGAGAACGACCTCGTCGCCGCTTTCTCCGGCCATGCCGATGCGGAACTGATCCGTCATGGCGGCGAATGCTCGGAAAGCCAGATCGCCGCGCTTGTGGCGGCGGCGCAGGCCGCAGAAGCGGACGTGATTGTCGGCGTCGGTGGCGGCAAGGCGCTCGACACGGCAAAGGCTGCCGCGCGCGACCTCGGCAAGCCGGTCATCGTCTTCCCGACGATCGCGGCTTCCGATGCGCCGTGCAGCGCGCTTGCCGTCGTCTACAATGATGACGGCACCGTCGCCTATGACACGTTCCTGCCGCGGAACCCGGATCTCGTGCTGGTCGATACTGCGCTGATCGCCAGCGCGCCGGCGCGGTTCCTTGCCGCCGGCATCGGAGACGCGCTCGCCACCTGGTACGAGGCGGAGTCCTGCCGGCGCAGCGGCGCCTTCAACTGCATGAAGATGCCGGGCGTGAGCCTCGCCTTCGAGATTGCGCGCAGCTGCCGCGACACGATTTTCGAATTCGGTATCGCGGCACTTGCCGAGTGCGACGCCAAACACGCCGGCCCCGCGCTCGAGCGTGTCGTCGAGGCCAACATCCTGCTCTCCGGCATCGGCTTCGAGTCCGGGGGCGTGGCTGCGGCGCATGCGATCCATCACGGGCTCTGCGAACTCGACGACGTCCATCATCACCTGCATGGCGAAAAGGTCGCGATCGGCGTTCTGGCCGGGCTCAAGCTCCACGGCGCGGAGGCGGAATTCGACAAGGTCCGCGCCTTCTGCGCCTCCGTTCGCCTGCCCACCAGGCTTGCCGACATCGGCATCGTCGATGCGACCGAGGCGAAGCTTGCGACCGTCGCCCGGCGCGCCTGCCGGCCCGGCGAGATCATTCACAACGAGCCCATGCGCGTCACGGAAGAGATGGTCGTCGCAGCCCTGAAGGCGCTTATCTGAGGACCGGGAGGAGAAAAAATGGACAGAAGCATGTTCGATGCGGCCTTTCACGGCAGGACGGTCGTCATTTCGGGCGGAACGAGCGGCATCGGCCTCAGCGTGGCGGAGGGCTTTGCCGCGGCCGGCGCGACGGTGATCGCGACGGGGAGTTCCGAAAGCAGGCTTGAAGCCGCACGGTCGGAGGCCGCCCGCGAGGGGCTGCGCTTCGAGCGTCTCGACGTCCGCGACGGTGCGGCCGTGGAGAGCTTCTTCGGCTCGCTCGATCGGCTCGATGTGCTGGTCAACTGCCAGGGCATCGCGCGGCCGGACCGCGAGTGGCAGGAGGACGTGTTCCTCGATGTCATGGACGTCAATCTCAACAGCGCCATGCGTCTGTCGCGCGCCGCATTCCCGCTGCTCAAGGAGAGCGGCGGCAGTATCGTCAACTTCGCCTCGATGCTCAGCTATCTCGCCGACGAGAGCGTTCCGTCCTACACCGCGAGCAAGACTGGCATCGTCGGGCTGACGCGGGCCCTTGCACACAAGTACGGACGCGACGGGGTGCGCGTGAACGCGGTCGCTCCCGGCTATCACCGGACCGAGATGACGAAGCCGCTCTGGTCGGTGCACGAGAGCGAACAGAAGATCGCGGAGCGTTCCGCGCTGAAGCGCTGGGGTACGACCGAGGATCTGGTCGGTCCCATCCTGTTTTTGTGCTCGCCCGCCGCAGCCTTCGTCACGGGCGTGACCCTGCCGGTGGACGGCGGCTATCACGTCGGCTGACGGTTCAGCCGTCGTCCACGTCCTTCAGGGTGTCCAGCGGGCCGCTGAGCGCGGTGCGCGGCGGCACCAGCATGGGTTGGACGAGATGCGTCGCCGCGGGCTCGCGCTTTGCCTCCAGGATGGCAAGGCCTTTCGCAATCATCGCCTCGCTGTCCTGCCGGATCATGAAGACCGGGAACGGCAGGAAGGAGCCGAAGGGATCGTAGTCGTAGCAGCCGACGATGATGTCGGCGAAGGTCTCGTGCGGGTGTTGCGCCAGAAAGCGCAGCAGGCCCTCGAGGTTGATCGAGGAATTGACGAAGAAGGCGCGCGGCAGCTTTCCATGGGCCTGGTAGAAGGCCTCGAAGGCGCGGGCGGTCATGGCGGGTGAATAGCCGGTCGGCTGGATGCAGGCCTCCGGATCCGCGCCCAGCATCGATCGCTTCACCGCGCGAAATCCGCGGATGCGTTCGCGGCTGGCGTGATCGTTGCGGCCGCCGAAGAGGTAGATCTCCTCCGGCGCGACCGGGCCGTCCTTCCGTGCATGCTCGATGATCGCCTCCGTCAGCATGCGCGCACCTTCGAAATTGTCGCTGATGACCGACGGCGCCTTCGTGCCGGGAAGATCGATGTTCACATGCCGGAGCCCGGCCTTCTCGCAGACCGCGTGCACGCCGTCCGGGTCGGTCGCGCCGGCAATGAAGAGCTCGTCGATCGAATAGGAGATCAGGGTCTCGACGACCTGGCGCTCCTCCTCGGGATCGCGGCAGGCGCTGACGACGACGGGGCACTGGCCACGGCTTCGCACCAGGGCCTCGAAGGTCTGCGCCATCGATGAGAAATAGCGGTTGTCATAGACCGGCAGGAGCAGGCCGACGAGGCCGGAACGCGAGGAACGCAGGCCTCGCGCCTGCAGGTTTGCCGTATAGCCGTGCTGGTCGGCAAGGTCCTGGATCAGCTTGGCCGTCGCCTCCTTGATGCGCCGCTTGCGCCAGCTTCCGTTCAGGACGGCGCTGACGGTGGATGGCGAACTGCCGGATAAAACCGACAGATCGTAGATCGTCGCCTTCTTCTTTCCAACCTCTGTCATTTCCGCCCCTTCGATCGGTGCTTCCTTAGGGACAAATCCCCCTTGACGAAAAGCCCCGGCTTGGTCGATAGTCATTGCACCATCGATTGTGCAAAAAAGAAAGACCGATTGTGCAGGATGGTTCGCCGGAGGAGGCGGAACGGGAGGCAAGGGATACCCCTGGCCAAGGAGCAACCAGTAGAACCTGCCGCTGCGCGGCCGGTCGCTCGCCGATGCGAGCTTGGAGGAGGAGTGAACATGAGGAAGCTTGTTGTCGTGGCGCTTGCCGCATCGCTGTCGCTCGCCGGTGCGGTGGTTGCGTTTGCCCAGGATACCGGGAAGGTCGGTGTGGTCGTGAAGATCGGCGGCATCCCGTGGTTCAATGCGATGGAGGCCGGCATCAAGGAACAGGGCCAGAAGATCGGCGTCGACGCCTTCATGATCGGTCCGACCAGCGCCGATCCGGCGCTGCAGGTGCGCGCCATCGAGGACCTGATCGCCCAGGGCGTCAAGGTCATCGGCGTGGTCCCGAACGACGCCAAGGTGCTCGAACCGGTGCTCTCCAAGGCCCAGGCCGCCGGCATCAAGGTCATCACCCATGAATCGCCCGCCCAGAAGGGCGCCGACTGGAATTTCGAACTCGCCTCGTCCACCGGCTTCGGCGAAGCCCATGCCAAGCTTCTGGCCGAAAAGACGGGTGGCAAGGGCGAATATGCCGTCTTCGTCGGTTCGCTGACGGTGCCGCTGCACAATGCCTGGGCCGATGCCGCCATCGAATATCTCAAGGCGAACCATCCGGACATGAAACTGGTCGGCGAGCGCTACGGCGTTGCCGAGGACGTGGACAAGAGCCGCTCCACGGCACTCGACCTGATCGCCGCCCATCCGGACCTCAAGGGCTTCCTCGCCTTCGGCAGCCAGGGTCCGATCGGCGCCGGCCGCGCCGTGGAGGAGCGTCGCAAGACCGGCGAGATCTTCGTGCTCGGCCCGTTCTCGCCCGGACAGGGCCAGAAGCTCATCAAGTCGGATGCGATTTCCGGCGGCTTCATGTGGAATCCGAAGCAGGCCGGTGAAGTCTTCGTCACCCTCGCCGATCGCATGATGAAGGGCGAGAGCATCAAGGAAGGCGACGACATCGTGGGTCTTGGCGTGATCAAGCCGGTCGGCAACGACATCATCGTCGACCAGCTTCTCCCCATCAACAAGGATACGGTCGACGAACTGGCCGCCATGGGCCTCTGAGAGGCCCCCTCCCGGGTGACGGGCCGGTCCTTGCGACCGGCCTGCCACTCGCGAACCGGAGGTTTCCGGCCGAGGCCGGAGCCAATGACGTCCCGTAACCTTGGCCGCAATTTCGGACTGGCAGGCAACCGACATGAGCACCGCAACGGATGAGGGCGCAAACGCCCGGCCGCTCCTTTCGCTCCGCGGCATCAACATGACATTCGGCGGGGTCAGAGCTCTGAAGAACGTGTCCTTCGAGGTGATGCCCGGCGAGGTCCATTGCCTGGCCGGCGAGAACGGCAGCGGAAAGAGCACGCTGATCAAGGTGATATCAGGTGTCTACACGCCGGCGGCCGGCGCCGAGATCGTCTTCGACGGCGAGAGCATACCGCACATGACGCCCGGCATGGCGCAGGCGCGCGGTATCCAGATCATCTGGCAGGACCTCGCGCTGTTTCCGGAAATGAGCGTCGCCGAGAATATCGCCTTCCAGACCCTGTCGGGCGCGCGCCCGCGTCCCGTCAACTATGCCACCATCCGCAGCGTTGCCGAGGAAGCGCTGGCCCGGCTCGGCGTCAGCCTCGACGTCGACAGGCCGCTCAAGGACTATGCCATCGCCCAGCGCCAGATCGTGGCGATCGCCCGGGCACTGGTCGGGGAGGCGCGCGTCGTCTTCATGGACGAGCCGACGGCCTCGCTGACCCAATCGGAGACCGACCACCTGCTGGCGATCGTTCGCAATCTCTCGGCCTCCGGCGTCGCGGTGGTCTTCGTCAGCCATCGCCTCGCCGAGGTGCTGGAAATCTCCTCGCGCATCACCGTGCTTCGCGACGGTGCGCTGGTCGGCGTCTATCCCGTGGAAGGCATGACGCAGTCGAAGATCACCGAACTGATGACCGGCCGCACCTTCGACCAGAATACCCGCGCCCGCGATGTCTCAGGCAGTTCCGTCGTGCTGTCGGCCAGCAATCTCTCCCGCCCCGGCGAATTCAGCGACATCTCTTTCGACCTGCACCGCGGCGAAACGCTTGGGATCACCGGGCTGCTCGGCTCGGGGCGCACCGAGCTGGCGCTGACGCTGTTCGGTATGCGCCGGCCCGCCTCCGGCACTGTCACGCTATCCGGCAGGCCGGTGCGCTTTGCCTCCAACCGCGAGGCAATCGCAGCCGGGGTGGCCTATCTCTCGGAGGACCGGCTGTCGCTCGGCCTCAACCAGCCGCAGTCCATCGCCGACAATCTGGTCATGGCCTCGCTCAACCGTATCCTGAGCGGCCGGCTGATCTCGACGGAAAAGAAGCGCTCGCTCGTCTCGCGCTGGATCGCCGACCTCGGCGTCAAGATCGGCCGGCAGGACGATGCGATCTCGACCCTTTCGGGCGGCAACCAGCAGCGGGTGGCGATCGCCAAATGGCTCGCCACTGATCCGAAGGTGCTGATCCTCGATTCCCCCACCGTCGGCGTCGACGTCGGCGCCCGGGCCGGCATCTTCGAGATCGTCGCGCGGCTGGCCGAGGCGGGGCTTTCGATCATCCTGATCTCGGACGAGGTGCCGGAGGTCTATTTCAACGCGGACCGGGTCATCCACATGGAAAAGGGCCGTATCGCCGGTGTGTACGATCCGCGCGCCAGCACGCTGAAGGACCTGGAGGCTTCGGTCTATGCGTAAGCTATTCCTGTCCCACACGACCGAATTCGTGCTGATCGGCGTCATCGTGGCGATGAGCGTCTTCCTCGGGTTCGCCACCGATCGCTTCCTGACGCTCGGCAATGCCTTCGACCTTCTCAATATCAGCGCCGTCAACATCATCTTTGCCGTCGGTCTGCTGGTGGTGCTGATCGCCGGCGGCATCGACATCTCGTTTGCGGTCGCAGCCTCGGTGGTGCAATACGTCACCGCGCTGGCGCTGGAGCGCATCGGTGGAGGCGGCTGGGTCTCGGGCCTTCTCATCGCCGGCAGCGCGGGCATTTTTCTCGGCGCGATCAACGCCTTCCTGATCCACCGTTTCCGCATCATCTCGATCGTCGTGACGATCGCCACCTTCAACATCTATTTCGGCCTCCTGATGTTCTTCACCAAGGGGGTGTCAATCTACAACCTGCCCGACTGGCTGACGACGCGCGTCATCGTCTACGAACGCGAGATGGCCGATGGCAGCTGGGCCGAGATCACCCTTCCGGTCGTCGTCATGGCCATCTGCGTGCTTGCTACCTGGCTGTTCATCAGCCGCACGACGACCGGCCGCCAGCTCTATGCCTTCGGCGACAACCCGGAAGGTGCACGCCGCTTCGGCATCAACATCGGCGCCATGCAGTTCATCGCCTTCGGCTGGCTCGGTCTGATGGCGGGCATCGCCGGCCTGATGCAGGCGCATTACGCCCAGGAGGTCGTGCCGAACGCGCTCTATGGCCGTGAGCTCGACGTGCTCGCCGCCGTGGTGCTCGGCGGCGCCCGGCTTGGCGGCGGCAAGGGCTCGGTGCTCGGCTGCGTGCTCGGCGTGCTGCTCGTCTCCATCACCCAGAACGGGCTGAACCTGATGGGCGTCTCGCCCTTCGCCTTCAAGATGATCGTCGGCGCCATCATCCTCGCCGCGATCACGCTTTCGAGCGCCCGCATCGAAAAGCTCGTGCCGATACTTGCTCCCCGCAAACCGGCGGATGGCGAAGCCGCAGCAAGGGGAGAGAGCCGATGAATGCGCTCGCCGCCCGCTTCAACGCCATCTTCGGGGCCGACATGGCCGGTCCCTTCGCGGCGCTCGCCGCCGTGCTGATCTTCTTCGGCTTCGCCTCGCCGCAGTTCCTGACGGGCGCGACCTTCGGGTCGGTGGCGTTCCAGCTGCCCGAGCTCGGCATCCTGACGCTCGCGATGCTGCTGCCGATCCTGACCGGCGGCCTCAATCTCGCGATCACGTTTACCGCCAACATCGCCGGCCTGACGCTCGCCTGGACGCTGCAGACCAATGGCGGCGCCGATGCCGGGCCCGCCGCCTTCCTGCTCGGCTCGGTTCTGGCGTTGGCGGTCGGCGGCGCCAGCGGCCTCGTGATGGGCCTCGTGATCGCCTTTACCCGGGCGCATCCGATCCTCGTGTCGCTGTCGATGATGATCTTCCTGCGCGGCCTCGGCGAATTCCTGACGCGTGGCGGCGATATCTCGGGCTTTCCAGCCTTCGTTTCTCCGATCGGCCACGGCAGCATCTTCGGTATCCCAGTGCCGCTTCTGATCCTGATCGCCTGCGTGATCGTCTGCCATATCCTGCTGTCACGCTCGAAGCTTGGTTTTTCCACCTACATGATCGGCTCCAACATCGAATCCGCCCGCTATTCCGGCATCAACACGCGCAAGGTGCTGGTGCTGGTCTATGTGCTGTCGGGCGTGATGGCGGCGATTGCCGGCATCATCATGCTCGCCCGTTTCAACTCGGTGCGTGTCGGACACGGCGAATCCTATCTGCTGATCACCGTGCTCGCCTGCTTCCTCGGCGGCATCAATCCGTTCGGCGGCTTCGGTCGTGTCCTGCCCGTCTTCGTGGCGCTCGTCGTGCTGCAGCTTCTGTCCTCGGGGCTCAACCTGCTCGGCGCCAACCAGCATCTGACCACCGCCGTCTGGGGCATCCTGCTCATCGTCGTGATGGTGCTCCGGTGGTTCTCGGCAACGTTCGTCAAAATCGTGAAATAGGAGAAACGACCATGGAAGGTTTCGGCGTTCACACCAGCATGTGGACCATGAACTGGGACCGGGCAGGCGCCGAGAAGGCGATTGCCGGGGCTGTGCATTACAAGATGGACTTCATCGAGATCGCGCTTTTGAACGCACCCGCCGTCGATACGAAGCACACGCGCGACCTGCTGGAGAAGAACAGGCTGCGCGCCGTCTGCTCGCTCGGGCTGCCCGAACACGCCTGGGCCTCCGTCCGCCCGGATGCGGCGATCGAGCACCTGAAGGTCGCGATCGACAAGACCGCGGAAATGGGGGCGGAGGCGCTGTCCGGCGTCATCTTCGGCGGCATCGGCGAGCGCACCGGAGTTCCGCCGACGCAGGGCGAATACGACAACATCGCTAAAGTGCTCGAGGCGGCCTCGAAGCATGCCAGGCAGTACAATATCGAGCTCGGCGTCGAGGCCGTGAACCGCTACGAGAACCACCTGATCAATTCGGCCCAGCAGGCGGTCGACATGGTGGAGCGCGTCGGTGCCGACAATATCTTCGTCCACCTCGACACCTACCACATGAACATCGAGGAAAAGGGTGCTGCCAACGGCATCCTGGTCGCCCGCGATCACCTGAAATACATCCACCTCTCCGAGAGCGACCGCGGCACGCCGGGCTATGGCAACATTCCCTGGGATGCGATCTATGCGGCGCTGGCCGCGATCGGCTTCAAGGGCGGGCTTGCGATGGAGAGCTTCATCAACATGCCGCCGGAAGTGGCCTACGGCCTTGCCGTCTGGCGTCCCGTCGCCCGCGACATGGAGGAGGTGATGGGCAACGGCCTGCCCTTCCTGCGCAACAAGGCCGAGCAGTACGGTCTGATCTGATCAGGTTGTCGAAAGCCCGCATTCCCGGGGTCGGGAATGCGGCGCAGGAGGGGAGTGTACCGTGTCCGCTGATGCGTCCGCCGCGAGCGTTGCCGTGCTCGATATCGGCAAGACCAATATCAAGCTCAGTGCCGTCACGCGAGACGGCGTGGTCGCGGAGACGCTCTCTGTCACCAATGCCGTGCTGTCTGGCCCGCCCTGGCGTCACCACGATCTCGCAGGGACCGGCGACTGGGTCCTCGACGGCCTTGCGACCCTTTCCCGCCGCCATCCGATCGATACCTTCGTGGCCACCGGCCATGGCTCCGGCGCGGTGCTCGTCGGGCCGGATCCGGACGACGGGGGCGGCGTGGCGTTGCCGATGATCGACTACGAACAGCCGCTGCCCGAGGCGATCGGCCGTGCCTATCGGCCGCTGGCCGGCTCCTTCCGCGACCGCGGCAGCACGATCATGCACGGGGCGACCCATCAGGCCCGGCAGTTGCTGTGGATGGAGATCGCCGAGCCGGAGCGCTTTGCCGGCGCCCGCTGGCTTCTCTGCTCGCCGCAATACTGGGCCTTCAGGCTGACGGGTGTTGCCGCGGCGGAAGCGACGAGCCTCGGTGCGCAATCCCATCTCTGGAATACGCCGGATTCTTGCCCGGCGCCGATCGTCACCGTGCGCGGCTGGCAGCGGCTGATGCCCAGGTTCGTTCCTGCCTGGGCGAGCCTCGGCACGGTGCGCCCCGCGCTTGCCGCCCGTTTCGGCCTGCCGACCGGCTTGCGGGTTCTGACCGGCATCCACGACAGCAGCGCCAATTTCTACCGCTACCAGGCCGCGGGCCTTGCCGATGCGGCAGTGGTTTCCACCGGCACCTGGATCGTCGGCATGAGCGCCGCAACCCCGCTCGACAGCGTGCGGGAGGAAAGCGGCATGACGATCAACAGCGACGTCTTCGGCAACCCCGTCGCCGGCGCGCTGACGATGGGCGGGCGGGAATTTACCCATGTGGCCGGCGAGACGGACAGCGCAGCAGTCGACCCCGCCCTGGCGCTTCGCCTCGTCGAGCGCGGCACCATGGCGCTGCCGACCTTCGGCGCCGACGACGGCTTCTTTCCGGGCAGCGCCGGACGCGGCGAGATCGTCGGGCCACCGCCGGAAACGGCAGCCGAGCGCAAGGCGCTCGCGACCCTCTACATGGCGCTCCTGACCGTGGAATGCCTCGACGCGCTCCAGGCGAAGGACCGCGCCGTGCTCGACGGCAGCTATCTGCGCGAGCCGCTCTACGCGCGGCTGGTCGCCGCGTTCCGGGCTGGCGGCGAGACGCTCTTCAACCTCGACGCCTACGGCGTTGCGACCGGCACCGCGCTGCTTGCTTCCCATGGCACGAGCCGGGCGCGCGACAGCCTGGCGCTGCAGCGTCCCGATCCGCTTCCCGGTGCTGCGGCCCTGCTCGACGCCTATCGCGCGCGCTGGCGCGAAGCGGCCCACCGCCATTATTCCACTTCCGTATCGTCCCGAAAGGCATGGACATGACCGACACCACCGATATCGCCACCCTGCGTCGCCAGATGCTGGAAACCTGCCGCCGGATGAATTCGAGCGGCATCAACCAGGGCACAGCCGGCAATCTTTCCGTGCGCACCGGCACCGGCTTCCTCATCACGCCCTCCTCCATGCCCTACGACACGATGACGCCGGAGGATCTGGTGGAGATGGATTTCGACGGCACCTATGCCGGCCACCGCCCCTCGTCGGAATGGCGCTTCCACCGCGATATCCTGAAGAACCGGACCGATATCGACGTCGTGCTGCACTGCCATTCCATCTATGCGACGACGCTCGCCTGCCATCATCGGACGATCCCGAGCTTCCACTACATGACCGGGGTTGCCGGCGGCACGACGATCCGCTGCGCCGACTATGCCACGTTCGGCACGCAAGCACTTTCGGATGCGGCGCTGAAGGCGCTGGACGGCCGGCTTGCCTGCCTGCTCGGCCAGCACGGCCAGATCTCGCTCGGCAAGACGCTGGAGCATGCATTGTGGCTTGCGATCGAGGTGGAGACGCTGTCGCGCATGTATGTGCAGGCGCTGACCCTCGGCGAGCCGCCAATCCTGCCGGACGACGAGATGGAGCGGGTGATCGCGCAGATGAAGCGCATGAGCTACGGCCACGGGCCGGAGGCCGAAGGCTCCAACGACATCGCCCGCCCGAGAGCCAGGCCGCCGGAATGACGGGTCGCCTGCATTCGGCTCGCTGCCGCAGGTTCGAGCGCCCGCGTCGCGGACGCTCGACGCCGTCGGTTCAATCGGATGCCGTCAGGCTCTGCAGATAGGCGACGATGCCGGCGCGGTCCGACGCATTCGGCACCGAGACCGACATGGTGGTTCTCGGCACCAGTTTGCGCGGGTTGGTGATGTACGTCTCGATCTGCGCTGCGTCCCATGTCAGCCCGGAGTCGCGAAGGGCCGGGGAGTAGCGGGCGCCCTCGACGCTTGCAGCCGGCCTGCCGATGACGCCGAAGAGATGGGGGCCGACCCGGTTCTGCCCCTCCTGGACCGAATGACAGGAGCCGCACCGCTGGCGAAAGAGGCGTTCGCCGGCGGTGGCATCCTGTGCCTGTGCGCCCCCGGATATCAGGACGGGAGCGGCAATTGCTGCGGAAAGCAGGGCAACGCGTAGACAGTGCATGAATTTCTCCGATGATGATGGGACAGGAATGCGCGGCAGCGGCCTGGCTACCGGTGAGGAACAGGTCGTCAGGAGATAGTTCGGACGAGGCGCGCCGATAAGGACCGTGAAACCGGATAGGCCTATGCGCGTCGTTCATAACCAGCCGTCCCTGTCGTGGCCGTGACAGCCACATCATCGCCATCGCTCCGGGCCATTCATGAACGTCGCGCATAAAGCCATTCGATCTGACGGGGGTAATCGCGCCGCTGCCTCGGTGATAACCTGATCCTGTACAATTCCCCTTGCGAATGTCTGGATGCGGCAAGGATTTAGGTATGCATCTTCAGTATAGTCTAATATTTATTTGAAATCCTTTGCTTATCGTGGCGATTTTGGCAAGTGATACTTGAGGGTATTAGTCAATTATGACGATCGTCAAGTAATATATTCTCACATAAATTTGAGGATATCTTCGATTATTCATCCTGTATTTGGAAATTGACCAGTACGGGAGATTCATCATGGCGAAGCTGAACGTCAACGGGGCGGACGTCGATGTCGACGTCGAAGAGGATACACCGCTTCTGTGGGTGATCCGCGAGCATCTCGGCCTGACCGGAACGAAGTACGGCTGCGGCGTGGCGCAATGCGGCGCGTGTACGGTGCATATCGACGGCGTGGCGACGCGGTCCTGCGCCATGCCCGTCAACGCAATGACGCCCGACCAGAAGATCGTGACGATCGAGGCTTTGGGCACGGAGAAGCCGCATCCCGTCCAGCAGGCCTGGGCGGAGCTGGATGTGGCGCAATGCGGCTATTGCCAGGTGGGCATGATCATGACCGCCGCATCGCTGCTGGCGCAGAATCCCGATCCGAGCGACGACGACATCAGGGCCGAGATCACCAACATCTGTCGTTGCGGCACCTATCCGCGCGTTCTCGCCGGCGTGAAGCTGGCGGCCGAACGCATGTCCACAGACCGCGGTTGAGGAGGCCGACGATGCAGCATCATCAAGACATCCCTTCGGCCCGCGGCAGCCTCGCGCTCTCCCGACGCGGCTTTCTCGTCTCGGCGGCGGCGACTGCGGGCGCCTTCACGCTCGGCTTCACCGTGCCGGAAGCCGGCGAGGCCTTTGCCCAGAGCGCGACCCCGGAAGTGAATGCCTGGGTCGTGATCCAACCGGACGAGACCGTCATCATCCGCATTGCGCGGGCGGAGATGGGGCAGGGGTCGCTCACCGGCCTTGCGCAGCTCGTCGCCGAGGAACTGGAATGCGACTGGGACCGCGTCCGCTTCGAACTGGTGAAGCCCGGCGAAAACCAGCGCCGGGACCGGGTGTGGCAGGACATGTCCACCGGCGGATCCCGCGCCATCCGCGGCTCGCACGACTATGTGCGCATGGGGGGTGCTGCCGCCCGGATGATGCTTGTTCAGGCGGCGGCCGACATCTGGGGTGTGCCTGCATCGGAATGCAGCGTCAGCAAGGGTACGATCACGCACGCGGCAAGCGGCCGCTCGACCACCTATGGTGCGATGGCGGAGGCGGCCGCGCGCCAGACCGCGCCCACCGAAATCGCGTTGAAGGACCCGAAGGACTGGACGATCGCCGGCCAGCCGGTGAAGCGTCTCGATACGATGGACAAGCTCGACGGCTCCCTTGTCTACGGCATGGACTACACGATGCCGGACATGCTGGTGGCCGTTCCCATGGCCTGTCCGGTGCATGGCGGCAAGCTCGTCAGTTTCGATGCCGCGGCGGTGAACGGCATGCGCGGCGTGAAGCATGTGCTGCGCGTCGACGACGAGACGGTCGCCGTCGTCGCCGACACATTCTGGCGGGCGAAGACCGCTCTGGAGAGCCTGCCGGTCGTGTGGGACGAGGGAGAGAACGCCCAGGTCTCTTCCGCGAGCATTTCGGCGTACATCCGCGAAGGGCTTTCGGCCGAGACCGGCTTCGTCGGAAACCGGGCCGGAGACGCCGCAGCCGTGCTGGCGGCGTCGGGCCGGGTGGTCGAAGCCGACTACAGCTTTCCCTTCCAGAACCATGCGCCGATGGAGGTTCTCTGCGCGACCGTCCGCTGGTCGCCGGAGCGGTGCGACGTCTGGGGGCCGACGCAGGTGGCGGAGGCGGCGCTGAGCGCCGTCGCCGACGCGGCCGGTCTGGCGCCGGAGAACTGCGAGATCCACACGATGCGCATCGGCGGCAGCTTCGGTCGGCGCCTGCAGACGGACTACATTCGCATGGCGGTCAATATCGCCAGGCAGGTGCCGGGGACGCCGGTGAAGATGATGTGGACCCGCGAAGAGGACATGGCGCAGGGGCGCTTCCACCCCGTCACCCATTGCCGGCTGCGCGCAGCGCTTGACGACGACGGAAACGTCGAGGCGCTGCACATGCGAATCGCCGGCCAGTCGATCACGGCCTCCGTCCGCCCTGCGGCGATGACCGAGAACGGCGACCCCGTCATCTTCCAGGGGCTCGTTGCCGAGGGAACCGAGGGAACGCTGGCCTACAGCTTCCCCAACTTGCTGATCGATTTCGCGATGCGCAATCCGCATATCAGGCCGGGATACTGGCGGGGGGTGAACCTCAACCAGAACGCGGTCTACATGGAATGCTTCATCGACGAGATGGCCCATGCCGCCGGGCAGGATCCGCTGGCGTTTCGCCGCAAGCTGATGGCGAGCAATCCGAAGCATCTGGCCGTTCTCGAGGCAGCGGCGAGCTGGATCGGCTGGGAAACCGCGCCGCCGGAAGGCATTCACCGCGGCATCGCCCAGATCATGGGCTTCGGCAGCTATGTCGCCGCCGCCGCGGAGGTTTCGGTCACCGAAGGGCGGCTGAGGGTACATCGGATCGTCGCGGCGACCGATCCCGGCCACGTTGTCAATCCGCAGCAGGTCGAGGCGCAGGTCTCCGGTTCGTTCGCCTACGGGCTGTCGGCGGTGCTTTATGGCGCCTGCACCGTCGCCAACGGGCGGATCGAGCAAACCAACTTCGACACCTACAACGTCATGCGGCTCGAAGACATGCCCGTCGTCGAGGTGATCCCGATGCCGTCCGGCGGCTTCTGGGGCGGCGTCGGCGAGCCGACGATCGCGGTTGCCGGGCCGGCGGTGCTGAACGCCGTCTTTGCCGCGACGGGAAAGCGGATCAGGAACCTGCCGCTGGCGGATTTCGACCTCACCTCCGGCAGTTGACCGGTCCATAGAGCACCGGATCGCCGTCCTTGCGGGACTGCGATCCGGTGCATCCGGTTTTCGGGCGGACGCCTGCAGCCTCCGGCTTGGAGGCTGTTCATCGGCCGTCACGCCAAGGCAGCCCATTCTCCTAGGTGAATTGCCAGGCATCGCCGGTTCATCCCGAGCTACTGCGGGCGCGCGATGCGCTTCTTCCGGTGCCGCGGGAAATCGCAGTGGCCGCCCGGTCGCGCCGCTCATATTGGCCGAGAGTGTGGCAGAAGCTCACTTGCGTGGGTTCGGCGGCGCGCCTATTGCTCCCGGCCGGTATTTCACCACGAGGCGCAAATCATGGAAATTTTCACATCGGCCGGTTTCCTGGCCCTCCTGCAGGTCATCATGATCGATCTGGTGCTCGCCGGCGACAACGCGGTGGTCATCGGCCTGGCGGCTGCCGGATTGCCGCTCGAGCAGCGAAGGAAGGCCATTCTCGTCGGTATCCTTGCGGCGACCGTCCTGCGCATCGCGCTCGCCAGCGTCACCGTTCAGTTGCTCGATATCATCGGCCTGCTTCTGGCCGGCGGCATTCTGCTGCTTTGGGTCTGCTGGAAGATGTGGCGCGAGCTTCGTGCTGCCGCAGGCATGGACCAGCAGGAAGGCAACGGCGTCGTTGCGCACAAGAAGACGTTTCTCCAGGCGGCGACCCAGATCGTCATCGCGGACGTATCGATGTCGCTCGACAACGTGCTGGCGGTTGCCGGTGCGGCCCGCGAACATCCGACCGTTCTCGTCATCGGACTGGCCCTTTCGATCGCGATGATGGGCATTGCGGCAAACTTCATTGCGCGCCTCCTCAACCGCTACCACTGGATCGCCTATATCGGCCTGGCGCTCATCCTCTACGTCGCCCTGCACATGATCTACCGCGGCTCGATCGAGGTGTGGCCGCATCTGGTCGCGGCCCTCTAGCCAATTCCATACCCTGACGATGCGACGCCCGGGGAACGGGGCGTCGCTCTATCGGCCGGAACGTTGACCGGTCGCGCTCGGCGGCCGCGATCCTAGCGATAGCGCAGGGCGTCTACCAGCAGCGCGAATGCCGGTGATGCCAGTCTTCGGCTGGGGTAATAGAGGTGATAGCCGGGAAAGGGCGGTGACCAGTCCTGAAGGACCGGGATCAGCTTGCCCTCGTCCAGAAGCGGCTGGAGATGATCGTCTGGCAGGCAGGTCAGGCCCAGTCCGTCGACGGCCGCGTCGATGATCATCGGGACGTCGTTGCAGACGAACTGCCCTTCGACGCGCACGTTCAGCGGGCGGCCGTCACGCTCGAATTCCCAGGCATAGAGACCGCCTAGCGTCGGCATGCGCAGGTTGATGCAGCGGTGTTGCGTCAGGTCGTGCGGGGTGACCGGTTTCGGATGCCGCTCGAAATAGGCCGGGGAGCCGGCGACGACCATGCGCAGTTCGGGGCCGATCCTGACGGCGATCATGTCCTTTTCGACGCGCTCGCCCAACCGCACGCCCGCGTCGAAGCGCTCGGCGACAAGATCGACAAGCCTTTGCTCGATCGAGACCTCGACATTGATCTCCGGGTACTCCACCATCAGCGCCTTGACCGCGGGCATCAGGATCGTTTCGGCGGCGTGGCGGCTGGAGGTGATGCGGATCGTGCCGCCCGGCCGCTGGCGCATGGCGCTCAGGGCGTCGATCCGGCCTCGAATGTCGTTGAAGGCCGGACGCAGGGTCTCGGCCAGCTGCTCCCCGGCTTCCGTCGGAACGACGTTGCGCGTCGTCCTGGTCAGCAGCCGGACGCCCATGCGCTCCTCGAGCCGGCGGACGGTGTGACTGAGCGCCGACTGCGACGTGCCGAGCTGTGCCGCTGCGCGGGTGAAGCTGCGCTCGTCTGCGACCGCCAGGAAGGCGACGAGGTCGCCGAGTTCATCTCGCTTCATTCATGAATCCATAAGATATGTCCATGCGCAATTTAGCATCTAAAAGACGGTCTTCGCCAGCGTTAAGTTCCGTCCGGCACGCAAGCCAGCCTGTCGCCTGCTGCCCTGGCGGATCCGGATTGTCGCAACCGTCAAGCGAAGATGGAGAATTGACATGCAAAAGCGCACACTTGGAAAGAGCGGCCTGGAAGTCTCGGCGCTCGGATTCGGCTGCATGGGGCTGAACTTCGGCTACGGTCAGGCGCTCGGCAAGGTCGAAAGTATCAACCTCATCCGGGCGGCCGTCGATCGCGGCGTGACCTTCTTCGATACGGCGGAGGTCTATGGCCCCTTCACCAACGAGGAGATCGTCGGTGCGGCGCTGGCCCCGGTTCGCGACCAGGTGGTGATCGCCACCAAATTCGGCTTCCGGATCGAGGACGGCAAATCGGCGGGGCAGGACAGCCGTCCGGATCATATCCGCGAAGTCTGCGACGCCTCCCTCAAGCGGCTCGGCGTCGAGGTCATCGATCTCTTCTACCAGCACCGCGTCGACCCGAACGTGCCGATCGAGGATGTGGCCGGTGCGGTCAAGGACCTGATCGCCGAAGGCAAGGTCCGGCATTTCGGGCTCTCGGAGCCGGGCGCGCAGACCGTTCGCCGCGCCCATACGGTGCAGCCCGTCAGCGCGCTCCAGAACGAATATTCGCTATGGACCCGCGGCCCGGAGACCAACGGCATCATCGCCGCCTGCGAGGAACTCGGCATCGGGCTCGTCCCCTACAGCCCGCTCGGCAAGGGGTTCCTGACCGGCACTTTCGGCAAGGATACGAAGATCGGCGAGAACGACTTCCGCAGCATCCTGCCGCGCTTCACCCCCGAAGCGATGGAGAAGAACCAGGCGCTCGTCGACCTCCTCAAGCGCATCGCCGGCGAGAGGCAGGCCACGCCCGCCCAGATCGCGCTCGCCTGGCTCCTGGCGCAAAAGCCATGGATCGTGCCTATCCCCGGCACGACCAAACTGCATCGGCTGGAGGAAAACCTTGGCGCGGTCGAGGTCGAGCTCACCGCCGCCGACCTTGCCGACATCGAGCGGGCGGCGGCGGAGATCCGGATCGAGGGCGAGCGCTATCCCGAGCAACTGCTGAAGACCACGGGTCTTTGAACGCCGGCCGCGCCCACGGGCATGACATCCGCCGCCTTGCGGCTCCACGTCCAGACATGAAAGGGAAACGTCCATGCTAGGCACCATGCTTTACGGTCCGGGCGACGTCCGATGCGAAGAGGTCGACGAACCGAAGATCCTGAAACCGACCGATGCGATCATCCGGCTGTCGGCCACCTGCATCTGCGGCTCCGACCTGTGGCCGTTCCGCGGCGCGAACGAAGTGACGGCGCCGATGGCGATGGGCCACGAATATTGCGGCGTCGTCATGGAGGTCGGCAGCGCAGTCAGGACCGTGCGCCCCGGGCAGTTCGTCGTCGGCTCGTTCTGCCTTTCCGACAACACCTGCCCGCACTGCCGCTTCGGTTTCCAGTCCTCCTGCGAGCAGCGCGAGTTCATGGTCGGGGCGCAGGCGCCGTTCGCGCGCGTTCCGCTCGCCGACGGCACGCTCGTCGCCACGGCCGAAACTCCGTCCGACGACCTGATCCCCAGCCTGCTGGCGACGTCGGACGTTCTCGGCACGGGCTGGTACGCGGCCGATGCGGCCGGCGTGCAGGAAGGCTCGACCGCCGTCGTCGTCGGTGACGGCGCAGTCGGCCTGATGGGGGTTCTGGCGGCCAAACAGATGGGGGCCGCGCGGATCATCGCCATGAGCCGCCACAAGACGCGGCAGGACCTCGCGCTCGAATTCGGGGCGACCGACATCATCTCCGAACGCGGCGACGAAGGCGTGGCCCGCATCAAGGACCTGACCGGCGGTGTCGGCGCCGAATCCGTACTCGAATGCGTCGGTACGCAGGAATCGATGATGCAGGCGATCAATTGCGCCCGTCCCGGCGGCAAGATCGGCTTCGTCGGCGTGCCGCACGGCGTCCAGTTCGACGGCCAGAGCCTGTTCTTCCAGCAGAAGAGCCTGCTTGGCGGCCCGGCACCGGTTCGCCGCTTCCTGCCCTACCTGATGGATCTCGTGCTCGACCGCACCATCAATCCCGGCAAGGTCTTCGACCTCGAACTTCCGCTGGCCGATGTGGCGGAAGGCTACCGGGCAATGGACGAGCGGCGCGCGATCAAGACGCTGCTGCGCGTCTGACGACGACGGGAGCCATCCTGCGCGACGGCGCGCGGGATGGCACATTCAGGTGCGCTGGCGTGGCTCCGGCCGCGCGCGTTTTCATGAGCCGGAAAGATAGGCCCATGCGGATTTCGCCATCTAATCCGGCGAACCGCAATGCCCACCTTATGCCCTTCGGCAAGACGCCTTCCCCGATCGAGGCCTGCCACGCGACAATTCATCCAGCAAAAGAGGAAAGTCCCATGAAGAAGATTGCCGCCGGCATCGCCATCTCCGCGCTCGCTGCGACGATGGCGGAAGCGGAGGACCGTCGGACGCGTGTGGCCCCGCCGGCCGTCTACGACGTCGCCCCAGGGCTCGGTCATTTCACCGACGACGTCCTCTTCGGGGAGGTGTGGGAGCGGGCGGAACTCGCCCCGCGCGACCGCAGCCTCGTCACGGTCGCAGCCATCGTCTCCACCGGCAAGACGGCGCAGATCGGCGGCCATGTCCGCAGGGCGCTCGACAACGGCGTCCAACCGGCGGAGATCGGCGAACTGATCACCCAGCTCGCCTTCTATTCGGGCTGGCCGAACGCCATCTCGGCGGTGGGCGAGGCGAAGAAGGTATTCGACGAGCGCGGCATTGCCGCGGTGGCGGACAGCGAGGCGGCACGGGTCGCGCTCGAGGCTGCGGCGGAGGCGGCGCGTTCGGCAACAGTCGAGACGGTGGTGGCGCCGACGGCTCCGGCGCTTGCGGACCTCACCAACCGCGTCCTGTTCGGTGACCTCTGGCAGCGCCCCGATCTCAGTGCCCGCGACCGCAGCCTCGTGACCATGTCGGCGCTGATCGCCATCGGCCAGCCGGAGCAACTGCCCTTCCATGCCAACCGGGCGATGGACAACGGCCTCGGCCAGGCGGAAGCATCCGAGGTCGTCACCCATGTCGCCTTCTATGCGGGATGGCCGCGGGCGATGTCCGCGGTGCCGGTGCTGCAGCGCGTTTTCGAGGCCCGCGCGACCCCGGCAGCGGCGCAACCGGCCGCGGGCGATCTGAAGGTCATCCGCGCCGACGAGGGGCGGGCAAGCGCCCCGGAGCAGTATTTCACCGGCCGGGTCGAGACCTCCGGCTTCTATCGCGGCGATGCGCCCGCCCGGATCGGCGGGGCGACGGTGTCGTTTTCGGCAGGCGCGCGCACGGCCTGGCACACGCACCCGCTGGGGCAGACGCTCTTCATCATCTCCGGCCGCGGCTGGATCCAGAAGGAGGGCGGGCCGGTCGAGAAGGTCGGTCCGGGAGACGTCGTCTGGATCCCTCCGCATGTGAAGCACTGGCATGGGGCATCTGCCGATGAACCGATGACGCATTTCGCCGTCGCCGAGGCACTGGACGGCAGCGTGGTGACCTGGATGGAGAAGGTGACCGACGAGGACTACAATCAGGGTGTCGAGGCCGACTGACGTGTCGATCGAGATGTCCGGCAGAACCCGGGAAAGCCGCCGAATGCAGGGCGGCATTGCAAGGCGCGATCTCCTGAAGGCCGTGCCCCTTGCTGCGGCCGGCCTGATGGCCGTGGCAGGCGAGGCGGCATCCGGGAACGGGGCCGATTCCGGCCGGACGCTGGTCGCCTGCTTCTCGCGCACCGGGAACACGCGAGTCGTTGCCCGTCAGATCGGCAGGGCAAGGGCGGCGAGCCCCTTCGAGATCGAAGCCGCCACGCCCTATCCGGAGGACTACGAAGAGACCGTGGCGCAGGCCCGGCGGGAGACCGCGACCGGCACCTTGCCGGGCCTCGCCCACTTCGTGGCGGACGTTCGCCGGTACGACACGATCTATCTCGGCTTCCCCATCTGGGGCATGACGGCGCCACCCGTCATCCGGTCCTTCCTGCGGGCGCACGACCTTTCCGGCAAGGTCGTCCATCCGTTCGTCACCCATGGCGGCTATGGATTGGGAGACAGCCTCGAGGTCGTCGGCCTGCTCGCCCAGCGGGCCGACATTCGCCCCGTGTTCGCGATGGAGGCTGATCAGGAACGCAGGACGCTGGAACGGGTGACCGGCTGGCTCGCCGGCTGACCGGTCCGGCGCACAACAACCGGCGGTGCGTATTCCGAACTTTCTTTCGGGGCCGAGATGCGACACAATTCGGCTTTCGGGGGAAGGGGAAGATCATGCCCATGTCGTGCAGCCTTGCCGCGATGCGCCTCGTGAAATCCCTGGGGACCGTGGGGGCGGTGGCCCTGATCGTTGCGACGCCCGGCCCTGCCGGCAGCCGCCAATTGCCGCCGCATGCGGAGCCCTGGCTTTCGCTCGCACAGGCGGGAGGCGCGCGCAGCGGGATCGTCCTGGTGGACGCCGCTGCCGCATCCGGCTTCCCGGATGCCGCGAGCGCCGGCGTTCCGCCGGGCACCACGCTCGAGGCCTATAGCGGTCCGATGGAGATATCGGAGGACGGCACGGTGATCGAGAACGCGATCATCAACGGCTCGCTGCGCATCACCGCCGACAACGTCGTGATCAAGAACAGCGTCATCAAGTACACCGGCACCTGGGGTATCGACGCCGAGGGCGCCAAGAACGTCACCATCCAGAACAACGACATCACCGGTCCGGGCTATTCCGGCACCGCCAATGCCGCCATCCTCGGCAGCGGCAACTTCAGCGGCAACGACATCTCCAGGTCCGAGAACGGCATCGTCCTGCAGGGCGGCGCCAGCACGGTGAAGGGCAACTACATCCACGACCTCGAGGCGGCCGGTTCCGATCCGCACTATGACGGCATCTCGGTGCAGGGCGGCCAGAACGGCGTGCTGATCGAAGGCAACACCGTCATCGGCCGCGACACCTCCGACGTCTTCATCAAAAACGACTTCGGCCCGATCGCCAACGTCAAGGTGACCGGCAACCTGCTGCTCGGCGACAGCGGCTATCCGATCTATGTCGACGGCCGCGCCAATGGCGGACCGATCACCGGCGTCACGATCACCAACAACCACCTGGAGATGGGTGGCTACGGATATTATTCCGTCGATAGCTCCAGCCCGACGATCTCCGATAATGTCGAATATCCGAGAAACGGCGCTCCGGCGCCCGGCCGCTGAGGGGGAGCGGCCCGCGGAGTGTGGACTTAGCCGCCGAAGGTGAGTTGCACCTTGCAGGCGACCGTGCGGTCGCCGGCCTGTTCGAAGGCCTCGACCGCCCTTTCGAGCGGAAATGCGTGGGAAATGATCGGCCGCACGTCGATGGCGCGGCGCGACAGGAGATCGACCGACTGCGCGAACTCGTGATGGAAGCGCTGCGAGCCGCGCCAGACGATTTCCTTGCCGACCAGCGCGTTGAGCGGAATGGTGATGTCGCCGGTGACGCCGACCTGGACGACGGTGCCGCGCGGCCTGACGGCGGCGAAGGCTGTGCGCAGCGCCGGTCCGGCGGCCGAACAGTCGAAGACGACGTCGAAGGTTCCCTTGTCCTTCTGCCAGGGTGCCAATCCCTCGGGGTTCTGCGCGACATTGACGGTGGTGGTCGCCCCCATCGCCGGCGCGCGCAAAAGGGCCGCGTCGGTCAGGTCGGTGACGACGATCTCGCCGGCGCCGGCGTAACGTGCCGCAGCCGTCGTCAGGAGACCGATCGGGCCGGCACCCGTCACAAGCACCCTTGCTCCTTCAAGGTCACCCGCCTGGGCGACCGCATGCAGGCAGACGGCGAGCGGCTCGGCGCAGGCGGCTTCCCCGGGTGACAGCTCTTCGGCTACGGCATGGCATTGGATGGCCGGCACGAGCAGCCGGTCGCGGAACATGCCCTGTTCGTGCGGCAGGCGCATGGCGCTGCCCATGAAGCGCATTTCGAGGCAGTGGATGGGCTGGTCGATGGTGCAGTAACGGCATTTGCCGCAGGGCTGCGACGGGTTGACGGCGACGAGCATGCCGACCTTCAGAGGGGTCGTGCCGTCGCCGATCGCCTCGACGTATCCCGATGCCTCATGCCCGGAAATGATCGGCTCGCGCACCCGGACGGGTCCGAAGCCGCCGTCCTGATAGTAATGGAGGTCGGAGCCGCAGATGCCGCCGGCGGCCATGCGCAGCAGCACCTCGCCGGGGTCGGGCTGGCGGACCTCCTGGGTCTCGACCCGCAGGTCGCGTGTTCCGTGAAGACGTGCCACCCGTGTCAGCATGCCGCTTCTTCCTTGGTCTTGGTTGGGGACGAGGCCCGCGCCGGATCGTCCGGCGCGGGCCAGGCTGCGTCAGCGGATCAGGCCCATCTCGGTCGGCAGCCACAGCGTGACGGCCGGGACGAAGGTGATGATGATCAGCGCGATGAACAGCGGCACCAGCCAGGGGACGATCGCCATCGTGGTCCGCTCGACCGAGAGTTTGGCGACGCGCGAGAGCACGAAGAGCACCATGCCGAGCGGTGGGTGCAGCAGGCCGATCATCAGGTTCAGCGTCATGATCAGGCCGAAGTGCACCGGGTCGATGTCGAACTGCAGCACCAGCGGCAACAGGATCGGGACGAGAATGGTGATCGCCGCGATCGTGTCGAGGAAGCAGCCGACGAAGAGCATCAGCAGGTTGACCAGGATGAGGAACACCCATTTGCTGTCCGTCAGGCCGGTAATGGCCGTCGAGAGCAGTTGCGCCGTCTGGCTGACGGTGAGCAGCCAGGCGAAGACCGAGGCGGCAGCCACGATGAAGAGCACCGAGGCGGTCGTTTCGATCGTGTCCATGGTCGCCTTGGCGAGCGTGCGGAAGGTCATCGTGCGATAGCGCACGAGGCCGAGGAACAGCGACCAGAGCACCGCTGCGACGGCGGCCTCAGTGGGTGTGAACCAGCCCATCGTCATGCCGCCGATCAGGATCACCGGCGTCATCAGCGCCATGACGGCGGAGAAGTCGAAGTACCAGTCGCAGACGAGCAGGACGGCGAGCGCGACCAGGATGGCGCCATTGAGCGGAAGGCCGATGAGGGTCAGCAGATAGATGCCGATCGGCACCATCATGACCACGAGGACTTCCAGCGATGCGCCGAAGATCATGCGCAGGCTGAAAGGCGTGTCCGAACCCCAGCTCTTGATGTAGGCGAAGATCGCGACCGTCACCATCATCAGGACCGTCATGACGACGCCGGGAACGATGCCGGCCATGAAAAGGGCGCCGATCGAGACGTTCGCCATCATGCCGTAGATGACGAAAGGCAGGGACGGGGGGAAGATCGGGCCGAGCGTGGCAGACGCCGCGGTGACGCCGACGGCGGCCTCGACCGGGTAGCCGTGATCCTTCATCGCCTTGATCTCGATGGTGCCGATGCCCGCCGCATCGGCAAGGGCCGTGCCGGACATGCCGGAGAAGACCACCGAGCCGATGATGTTCACCTGCGCCAGCCCGCCCTTCATCCAGCCGACCAGCGCGACCGCGAAGGAATAGATGCGGCCGGTGACGCCCGCGACGTTCATCAGGTTGCCGGCGAGGATGAAGAAGGGAACGGCGAGCAGCGGGAAGCTCTCGACGCCGGCGATCATCCGCTGCGCTGCGATGATGTCGGGCGCAACGCCATAGAGGACGATGTAGAGCACGGACGAGACGGCCATCGAGATTGCGACGGGAAGGCCGATGAGCATCAGCAGAAGAAAGGAGCCAATCAGAACCAGCATGTCATCAATCCTCCGCGTTCTGGAATGCTTCCGGCCGCTCGAGCACGGAGTAGCCGCGGCGCATGTTGGCGATGAAGACCTGGATGGAACGCAGGAACATCAGGGCGAAGGCTGCGAGCACGGTGTAGAAGACGATATTGCGCGGCAGGGCCACGGTCACCATCTCCTCGTCGGCGACGATCTCCATGTAGCGCCACATCAGCCAGGTGCCGTAGGCGAAGAAACCGATCCTCACGAGGTCGACGATCGTCGCGAGGACGCGAGTCACCCTTTTCGGAAGATAGTGGTAGAGAACGTCCACCTGGATATGGCGCGACATGCGCACGCACATCACCGATCCGAGGAAGACCACGCCGATCAGGCAGTTGACCGCGATCTCCTCCGTCCAGGCATAGCTGTTGTTCAGCACATACCGCGTAAAGAACTGGAGGAATACGCAGCCCGTCATCAGCCAGAAGAGCGCCAGCGTGACCCAGTCCTCGAAGGAATAGACCTTCAGGTCCACGTCCACGGGTGCTTCGTCGAAGGTATGGGCAAGTTCCTCAGGCGTGACCTGAGTGTGAATTTCCTGCGTCGCAGACATAGAGAATATCCCGTCTCGAAAGTGTGGACGGCGCGACCCTTCCGGGCCGCGCCGTTGCCGAAATCACTTGATGGCGCGGATGGCTTCCCAGTCGGCCTTGTCGTAGCCGAACTCCTCGAAGGTCACCTTTTCGAGCACGGTCTTCTCGAAGTCGGCCTTATCGACCTCGACGACGTTGAGGCCGCGCTTCTTGAAGTCCTCGACGAGAGCCACCTCACGCTCCTCGATGATCTTCGTCGTGCGGGCCGCGGCTTCCTGCATGACCTCGACGAAGATCTTCCGGTCTTCTTCCGAAAGGCTCTCCCAGCGGCTCTTGGAGATCAGGGTGTTGAGGTGATCGACGATGTGGCCGGTCAGGATGATGTTCTTCTGCACTTCGAAGAACTTCTTGGCCTCGATGGTGGTCAGCGGGTTTTCCTGTGCGTCCACGGTGCCGTTCTGCAGGGCGAGGTACACTTCCGCGAAGGCGATCGGCGCGGTGTTGGCTCCGCAGGCGCGCGGCATGGCCAGATAGGCCGGCACGTCCGGAACGCGCATCTTCACGCCCGCCAGGTCGGCGCATTTCTCGACCGCCGTGTTCGAGGTCGTCTGGCGCGTGCCGTAATAGCTGACGGCGGTGATGATGTTTCCGGTCTTGTCCTCGTAGCCCTTGGCGAGGCGCTTGAAGACGTCGCTCTTGGTGTAGGCGATCAGATGGCTCGGATCGCGGAAGATATAGGGGAAATAGGTGACCCCGATCGGCTTGAAGTCACGCGCGGCGAAGCTCGAGCCGGAGATGATGATGTCGACGGTGCCGAGCTTCAAGCCCTGGTTGATATCGGCTTCCTTGCCGAGCTGCGAGGCGGGGTACACCTCGATCTTGTAGCGGCCGTCAGTCCGCTTGGCGATCTCCTCGGCAGCCCAGACGGATTCGGTGTGGAACGGCTCGGACGTCTCGTAGACATGCGCCCATTTCAGGACGGTCTCTGCCTGGGCCGCGAAGGCGGACACCATGACGAGGGCGGTGGCGCCCAGGACTGCTTTCAAACTGAATGTCATTCTTTCCTCCCGAATTGAGTTCAGTTTCCTCTTTCCCTCTCCTGCGCATCCCGTGCGGCAGGATCAGTCTTCCCTTGCCTGCTCCTCCCCGAAGCTCTCAGAGAATCTCTTCTGCGCCAGCGTCAGATGCGTTCGCATGGCTTCGCGCGCGGCGGACGGATCGGCTGCGGCGATGGCGTCGCGGACGACCTGGTGCTCCTCCAGCGCCAGTTTCCACGTGTGCGGACCTTCGAAATAGCTCGCGAGCTTTGCGAAGTAGGGCGACGAGCGCCGGTCGTAGACGAGACCGGTGAAGCGCTTCAGCGCCGCGTTTCCGATGATGTCGATGATGGCGCCGTGAAAGGCGCAATCCAGGGTGATGGCACGCTCCGGATCGCCGAGCGCATCCTGCATCAGCCTCAGGTTTGCGTCGAGCGCTGCAATGCTTTGCGGGCCGGCGCACCGGGCGGCTTCCTCGGCGATGGCGCTCTCGACGATGCAGCGGGCCTGCAGGATCTCGAACGGGCCGTCCTTGTCATCGGCCGGCAGCGCGGCAGGGCCGGCGGCCGGCTGGCGCATGATGTAGACGCCGGAACCCATGCGGATCTGGATCAGACCCTCCAGTTCGAGGACGATCAGGGCCTCGCGCACGGTCGGACGCGAAATGCCGAAGCGTTCCGCAAGCTCGCGTTCGGCCGGCAGCCGTTCGCCGACGACGAGTTCGCCGGTTCCGATGAGCGTACGGATCTGGTCCGCGACCTGCCTGTAGAGGCGGCGCGGCTCCAATGCCATGAACATCCTGGTCCTCCCCGCGTGCTCATCCTCCCGCGCACGCATCTGGTAAGGTGGCCTTACCAATTTCTCCCATTAGATAGCATTGTCGGGCGAAGTCAACCGGCCTTCTCCCGCATCAGGCAGGTCCACGCCGTATCGGTCCGCAAGTTCGGCAAACGCCGCAAGTGTCGCCGGATCGAGACTGACCCCGTTGGCTTCGCGGTTTGCTGCCTCCCGCCACTCCCTGTCGCCCGGCGCCATGACCGTGCACTGTTCCCGCACCGCCGATCCGCGCAGCACCTCCAGGTAGCGTGCCATGCCCGCCTCGAAGGTGTCGCGCGGGACGAAGGCCTCCGGCTTGAGCGCAAGCACAAAGGCGCCCATGCCGCGCGGGGTCGAGAAGTCCGGTCCCTGCATGGATGCGATGTCGACGCTCAGCCTCATGCCGGTCAGGACCGCGCTCAGGATTTCGACGAGCCCCGCCAGCCCGGCGCCCTTGAAGCCGAATTCGCCGCCGAGCGGTGCCAGCATCTCCGCCTTTGCCGCGTCGGGCGTGTCGATGCCGTTCAGGTCGGAGGCGACGGCGTCCGGCAGCGGCGTGCCGAGGCTGCGATAGAGCAGGACCCGGTTGAAGGGGACGGCGCTGGTGGCCATGTCGAGCAGCCAGGGATCCTGGCCCGGAGCCGGGACGGCGACGGACATGGGGTTCGTTCCGTGGAAGCGCGTGGCGCCGTCGTGCAAGCGCACGATGCTGTCGGAATTGCAGACGGCAAGGCCGATGAAGCCCTGCCGCGCCGCCTCCAGCGCATAGGCGCCGGCGGGTCCGAAGTGCGAGGTGTTGCGGATGGCGACGGCGCCGATGCCGAAGCGGCCGGCCAGATCGACCGCGCGTTCCATCGCCCGGTAGGCGGCGAGCGCGCCGTGCCCGTCGTCCGCGTCCAGCGTTTCCACGGCGCCGAAGCCGCCGAGCGTGCGCACCTGCGGCGTCCTGTTGATCCGCCCGCCGGAAAGACCGGCGACATAGTGGGCCAGCAGGCGGACACCATGGCTGTCGACGCCGTGGCGGGTGCCGTGCAGCATGGCGCGGGTGGCCGCATCGGCCGTCGCCTCGTCGGCGCCCGCACCTTTCAATATGTCGCGGCAGAAGCGGTCCAGCGCGGCGAGCGAAACGCGGGCCTGCGCATCGGCATGCAACATGAAAACCTCTCCGGGGTATGCAATGTACTATGTGCACACTAGACAAGCGTCTGGTCCCATGCAATCCCCTCTTGCACGAAGGGCGCCTGGCATTGCGCAGGCGGGGCTGCCGCAGGGCGACGTCCGGGTGCCGTCGACAGGACCGCAAGCAGGAGCGATCGGCGAAATGGGAAGCAGCACATCCGGGATCGCCCCCAGGCTCTACCAGCGCGCCCGCGACGCGCTGGCATCCGAGATCACAGGCGGCGCGCTTTCCGCAGGCATGCGCCTGACCGAAAGCGGCGTGGCCGGGCGCTTCGGGATCAGCCGGGCGCCGGCGCGCCACGCGCTTGCCGAACTGGAGCGTCTCGGCCTGGTGCACAAGGCGGGGGCGAGGGGATACGAGGTGGTTGCCGGAGATCGCCCGTCGCGAGCCGAACCGGATACCGGCGGGGTCGAGCCGCAACCGGCGGCGGATCCGCGGATCCATTTCCTCTCGAGCTGGGAACTGCTCTACCCGCAGATCGAGATCGAGATCGTTTCGCGAACCTCGCTTGCCAGCTGGCGGATCAACGAGGCGATGCTCGCCAAGCATCACGGCGTCAGCCGGACGGTCGCGCGCGACGTCGTGGCGCGCCTCCAGCAGCGCGGCATCGTCCGTAAGGACGACCGCGGACGCTGGTATGCCCCGGCGCTGACGGCAAAGCACATCGACGAACTCTATGAGTTGCGCTGGGTGCTCGAACCGCTCGCGCTGGAGAAAGCTTTCCCCCTGCTGCCGGAAGGCCTGCTGTTGCGCCTTCGGCATAATGTCGAGGCCGCCATCGCCTCCGCGTCCCCGACCGAGGCGGAGATGCTCGATGCGCTGGAGCAGGAGCTTCACGTCGAGCTTCTGGGCCATTGCGGCAACGATTCGCTGATGCGGGCGATCAGCCTGCCGCAGGCGCTGCTGGTCGCCCACCATTTCCTCTACCGGTGGACATCGGAGCTGTTCGACACCGAGCCCTTCCTGCCGGAGCACCTGGACGTCATCGACCGGCTTCTCGCCGGCGACATCGGCGGGGCGAAGGAGGCGTTGGTTCGCCATCTGCAGATATCGCGCGAGCGGGCGATGCGGCGCATCCAGGCGGTGGCGCAGGTCATCTCGCCGGAGCCACTGCCCTATCTCGAACGCCTCGATTGAGGATGGCTTTCACGAGCGCGGCGCCTGCTCCGCCAGGATGCGCACCTGCCGCAGCGTATTCTCGCGGCTTCGCGCCAGGTGATGGACCAGAGCCTGCACGGTCTGCTGCCTGTCCCCTGCGGTGATCGCGTCGAGGACGGCCCCGTGCTCGTCGACGGACCTTTCATAGTCCCCGGGCACGGACACGAACAGCGTATGGGTCTGCCCGAGGATGCGCGCATGCGCTTCCGAGATCGTGCGGATGCCGGCGGCTTCCACGAGGGTGCTATGGAACGCTCGGTCGTGGACCAGTGCCTGTGCGAGATCGTCGAGCGAGGTGCCTGCGGCAAACTGCCGATGCCTGTCCAGGCTCCGGGACAGGTCGCGACACAGCGTATCGGTCATCCGGCCGGTGTCGAAGGCGGCTTCGACGGCGCCTTTCTCGATCAGGATGCGGGCCGCGTACAGTTCCTCGACATCCTCTTCGCTGTAGCTGCGGACGACCATGCCGCGTCGCGTCGATGTCGCCACGAGTCCATCGGCCTCGAGCCTCAGGCAGGCTTCTTTCACCGGCGTCGGGCTGATCCCGAGATCGGCGGCGAGTTCGTTCGGCAGCAGCCGCCGGCCGCCGGGTAGCCGCCCGCTGACGATGCGCGCGCGAAGTTCCTGGTAGGCCTGCTCGGCCAGGGTGGTCCTGATCATGGTCATGGCCGGAGAATCCGCCAGCCGTATCCGACAGGCAAGTAAATAAATAAAAAATTTTTTATTTTTCGACTCGCTCGCCTTGCGCTAGGACTCTTGCCGAGGAAGAGGAGAGGAGAAGCCCGATGAAGATCGCGTCAGTCGAGCCGTTCATTCTGCATCTGCCGCTGACGTCGGAGTCGATTTCGGATTCGACGCACAGCATCACGCATTGGGGCGTCGTCGGCACGAAGGTCGTGACCACCGACGGGCTGGTGGGCTACGGCTTCACCGGCACCCATGCCCACCTGCCGTCCGATCGGCTGATCACGGCCTGCATCCGCGACTGCTATGCGCCGCTTCTGGTCGGCGAGGACGCAAACGACCATGCGCGGCTGTGGACCAAGCTTGCGCGCTATCCCGCCCTGCAATGGGTGGGCCGCGCCGGCATCACGCATCTGGCCCTGGCCGCGGTCGATGTCGCGCTGTGGGATCTCAGGGCGAAGAAGGCCGGGCAGCCGCTCTGGGCCTATCTCGGCGGCGCGCGAACGAACAGCCTGGAGGCCTACAACACCGATATCGGCTGGCTGTCGTTCCGGATGGAGACCCTGCTTGCCGGTGCGGCGAAGGCGGTCGAGGTGGACGGGTTCACTCGCCTGAAGATCAAGGTGGGGCACGACGATCCGAACACGGACATCGCCCGGCTTGCGGCCGTGCGCAAGCGGGTCGGATCGTCCGTGCGGATCGCCATCGACGGCAACGGCAAATGGGACCTGCCGACCTGCCAGCGCTTCTGCATGCAGGCGCGCGACCTCGACATCTACTGGTTCGAAGAGCCGCTCTGGTACGACGACGTGGCCGGCCATGCCGCTCTTGCGCGCAGCACGGCCATTCCGATCGCGCTCGGCGAACAGCTCTATACGGTGGATGCCTTCAGTGCGTTCATCTCGGCCGGGGCGGTGGCCTATGTGCAGCCCGACGTTACGCGGCTCGGAGGGGTGACGGAATATATCCAGGTCGCCGACCTCGCCCATGCGCACCGGCTGCCGGTGGTGCCGCATGCGGGCGAGATGAGCCAGGTGCATGTGCACCTGAGCTACTGGCATCCCGCCGCGACGATCCTGGAATACATTCCGTGGATCAAGGACCACTTCGAGGAGCCGATCGACGTTCGCGACGGCGTCTACCGGCGGCCCGAGAAGCCCGGCGCAAGCACGACCGTGCTGGAAGAGAGTTTTGCGCGCTATGGCAAGAGCATCGGCTGACCGGGACAGTGCCCCATCCCGGCAACGCGTTCAGTGCTTGCCGGGCAGGCCCTGGATCGCATAGCGGTGCAGGCGCGACGGGCTTGCGGCGGTGTCCCTGCCCAAGGCCGGTGCCGGATTGCCGGCGTCCGGCCCGGGCGTCTTCATGGCAACCGGCGATCTCTGCCGCTCGGCGCGGTCAGTGCTGGTGTCGAACACGGTCCATGGTCCGTCCGGCTCGCGCCTTTGCCCGTGAGGCGTGGGCCGCGCCACGGCGGTCATTTGGGTTGTTCCGGCATGGTCAGGGTCAGGAAGCGGCGGAGGACGGAACGGGACGCGTCGTGCAGGGGACCGGCGAGCGGCTTCAGGTTGGCCGTCGTGTAGCCGGCGTTGTGAAGCATGTCCTTCAGGACGCGTGCGCTGATCTCGCCGGGAACGGGCTTGTCGCCCGTGCGGAACTCGATGTGATGGACATTGGAAGACATTGCGCCCTCCCTTTCAAATGGGGGGAAACACCGCGTTTCCGCAGCGACGCCCGAAATCCTTGTTGCTGAGGGCGCAACAGTGCGCCCACGCGCCCCCCTTGGCAAGCGAACAATTAAGGTCAATGCGAGGCAGGCGAGGGGCTATTCCGCCACCGTCGAACCGGCGGACTTGTTTTGAACACAATGGCCACCTATATGCCTGTCATCGGCATTGCTGATGAGCGCTGGAATGCATCTGTCGCTCGCAATTGCCGTAGTCGCCGCCTGCCTTTGACCACGGATGTACTGGCACTGGAAGATAGGCGACCATAGGAAGGTCGGTGCGGTTTCGCCCCGACCTTTTTTATATTGGCGGGTACTGTTCGAACAGGCGAACGTCTTCGCAAGATCTTCTGCCCGGCGCGAGAATATTCTCGGTTGCATGGGTCCGGATCTGCGCAGTCGACATCGAGTGTCCGGGACAAGCGGCGGGAAAATAAAACGTTTCCGCCCTTGTTTTGAACTGGTATTCCGCTATCTTATGTTTATCGAACCTTGCTAGCGACTCTTGTCCGCGGCCGAACGGCGCTTTCAGATATCCCTTCATCGTCGATAATTCAGATCGGTCATCGTGACCGGGCCCACAAGCGATTGAAAGGAATCGTTATGAACACTGGAACCGTAAAGTGGTTCAACAGCACCAAGGGTTTTGGCTTCATCCAGCCGGATAACGGCAGCCAGGACGTCTTCGTGCACATTTCCGCCGTCGAGCGTGCCGGCATGCGTGGCCTGACCGAAGGTCAGAAGATCAGCTACGACATCGTGCAGGACAAGCGTTCGGGCAAGAGCTCGGCCGACAACCTGCAGGCCGCCTAACGCGCTTCATTGCCCCCGTGACCACGGATGTACTGGCACGCCGGCGGCAATGCTAAGGAAGGTCGGGAGCAGTCCCGACCTTTTGTTTTTCGATCATCATGAGGCGCCGTCTCCGGTGCGGCATGTCCAGACATGCCTGATCGCGCAGGTTCTGCCAGCCGATGTCGCGGGAGGGTTCGTCTCCTGGCCGCGAAAACGGCCACCGGTCGCCCCTGCGGAACGATCCTCCCGGGGCAATCCGTCCGCAATCAGGATCAGGAAACGGCAGCACTGGCTGCGTAAGGAGATACTTTGCAGGTACTCGTCAGGGACAACAACGTCGAGCAGGCGCTTCGCGTACTGAAGAAGAAGATGCAGCGCGAAGGCCTCTTCAGGGAAATGCGGACACGCAGCGCCTATGAGAAGCCCTCGGAAAAGCGCGCGCGCGAGAAGGCCGATGCGATCCGCCGGTCCCGCAAGCTGGCGCGCAAGAAGGCACAGCGCGAAGGTCTTCTGCCCGCTCCGAAGAAAAAGGTCGCCCGTACCCGCTAGCGGCCGAACACAATGCAGCCCTCGTGGCTGCATTCTTTTTTGTCGAGGAGAACGGTATGACCGTCACCAAGGAAGACCTCTTCAAGCCCGGGCAGAAGATGTCGGCGCAGGCAAAGGCCGACCAGACCAATGCGACCGCGAGAGAGATCCTTGCGGCGGAAACCGTCGCGCGGGAAAAGAAGACCGAAAAGCTGCGGGCGCTTCGTCTGGCGCAGTCCGCCTCCGAGGCCCCGGTTGCCCCCAAGAAGGGCCGGCGCAAGTAGCTTCCGAAGCCTCCCCGTCCGTTTCGCAAGACGCGCCGGACCGGTCCTTGCATCCTTCATGCCGGCGATTGCCGCTCTCGCCATGCGTCCCGCGCGCGACAGGGACCAGAGCGCTCCCTCGCCAATGAGGCCGGCTCTCCTTGCCAGCGTTCCCGTGTCAGGCCAGTTGCCGGATGTCGCGACCGCCGACCAGCCGCATGGCCGATCTCTCGGGACAGAGATAGGGTGCGTCGTGATAGGCGATCGCGAGCGCCTGCGTCGTGCCGAAGATCGCGCTCAGACGCTTCCGTTCGGGGGCGTCGAGAATCTTGCCCAGGCGATCCAGTTCCCCCTTCAGCCAGTAGGCCCGGGCGGCGAATTCGTCGCTCGCGTGCAGGCCGACCCATTCCTTCAGCAGCGGATCGCTGATCGTTCCTGCCGCCGCCGCCTTCGACCAGGTCCAGCACATCCAGTCGGTTGCGAACATGGCGGCGATCGTGCCGTGATAGCCCCCGTCGCGGGCGATTGCGAGCAGGCCGTCGCGGAAATCGCCCACTTCGTGAATGTCGGTGTCGTAGGCGTCCGGGTCGATGCCGCGGGCCGCAAACGCTTTTTCGAAATAGGCCATTTTCCGGTTGGCGAGAGCATCGAGCACGCCGATCAGCCATCGCTTCTGCACGATCGTCTCGGCTCGGGCGGTGGCAAAGGAACAGATCGAGATCGTCGTGTCGGCGAAGGCGCGCTCGAAGACGAGGTAACGCTCGAAGACAGGCTTCGGCAGACAGTCCGCCTTGACGTCGGCAATGAAGCGGTGGCCGGCCATCTTGTCGAAGATGAGCCTGTTTTGCCGCAAGATCTGTTCGGAGAGTGTTTCCCACATATTGCTTTCCCAGGGCCGGAAGGGCGGTTGCAAAGAACGTCTGCAACGCAGGTGTGGTCGCCCGGGTTCCACTGCATGCCGCCTTTTCTTGCGCGGTGAGGCCGTGCTCCGACGTTCGGCGACGCAACCGTCCACAACCTTTCCTGCCGGTCAGGGCGATGTGTCGCAGGGAAAATTATGTCGGATGATTGACTTGAAACTTTGTTATGCCTAATACCTGAGAAAAATTGTCATCAATCTTTTCCTGCCAGAAAATGCTATACATATCAGTATTTTAGCAGGGAATTGATTGCTCATATCCGTGAATGAAAGGAATTGCGCCATGGTGCTTCGATCGACCACTCCTGTCTCTCCGGACAAAGGCGCATCGAAGCGAAAGCCAGGCGGAAAACGGCATATCTGGGTTGCGCTGCTGTCGAGTTCAGCGCTTCTGGCACCGCTTCCGGCCATCGCGCAATCCGCCGGTGATGCCGGCTCCAGCACCACGCTTGAGACGATCACGGTCGAGGGTGGCGGGCAGACCGCCATCGGGCCCGATACTTCGATCGTGGCCAAGGACACCTCGACGGGTAGCAAGACCGATACGCCGCTTCTGGACCTGCCGGGTTCGGTATCCGTCGTGACCGAACAGGAAATGCGCGAACGGGGCGTCCAGACGCTCGATCAGGCCCTTTCCTACACGGCGGGCGTTTCCACCGATATCTACGGCTCCGACGATCGCTACGACTTCTACCTGATCCGCGGCTTCTACAGCGGCGGCAGCAAGTATCGCGACGGCCTGCCGATCCGCACCCAGAACTTCACCACCAGCCGACTGGAGCCCTATGGCATGCAGCGGATTGAGGTGCTGAAGGGATCCACCTCGTCCCTGTTCGGCCTGAACGGCCCCGGCGGCATCGTCAACGCGATCACCAAGCGGCCGCAGGCCGGTACGTTCGGCGAAGTCTACACGACGCTCGGCGACGACCATGTCGAGACCGGCACCGACTTCGGCGGCGTGCTCGACGAGAACGGCGACTGGAGCTATCGCCTGACCGCGAAATGGCAGGACGGCAACAACGGCGCCGACTTCACCGACGACGACCGCCTCTACATCGCGCCCGCGCTGACCTGGAATCCGACGGATGCCACCACCTTCACGATCCTGACCGACTACAACAAGCGCGACGGAAGCCCCGGAACCTCGATCCCGCTGGGGTCGGGCCTGGACACGAAGACCTTCCTGGGCGAGCCCGATTTCAACAACATGGACACGATCGAGCGGAATATCGGCTACTCGTTCGAACATGACTTCGGCAACGGCCTGCAGTTCCGCCAGGTGGCCCGCCATACCAATCTCGACCTGGATTACGAGACGGTCTACGGCGCGTCCGCCGATCCGAGCGCGCGGCGTACCGCCTTTGCCGTTTACGGCGAACTCGAAAGTTTCGCGATCGACAACCAGCTGCAATACGATGCCAGCTTCGGCCGGTTCGACAGCCGCACGCTGCTCGGTCTGGAATATACGCGAACGACAACGGACGAGACGCGGTACGACGGCACTGCCGACGGCATCGACATCTACAATCCCAGCTTCTGCGGCGTCGAATGCATTACCTGGGCATCGGTCTCCAATTCCGACTTCGGGATGACCACGAAGTCGGTCTATCTTCAGGAGGAACTGACCTTCGACGACCGCTGGATCCTGACGCTCGGTGGTCGCTACGACCACGTGGATTCGTCCACCGGGTCGAGCGCCGGCTCCTACAGCGCCACGGACGAGGCCTTCACCAAGCGCGTCGGCCTTACCTACAAGGCAACGAGCGAAATCTCGCTCTATGCCAACTACTCCGAATCCTTCGAGCCCGTCGGCGCCAACCGCACCTCCTTCACCAGCCCGCCGCAGCCGCAGGAAGGCGAACAGTACGAGGTCGGCGTGAAGTATGCGCCGACGGCCGTCGACGCTCTGTTCACGCTCGCCTTCTTCGATCTCACCCAGAACAACGTCGCGCAGTGGAACGCCACCTATACCGAGCAGATCCAGATCGGCCAGGTCAACGTCCGCGGCGTCGAGCTGGAGGGCAAGGTCGCGGTGACAGACAGAACCAACCTGACGCTCGCCTATTCCTACTGGGATCCGAAGATCGAGAAGGACCTCAACCCGGCACTGGTCGGCAATCAGCCGGAGCGCGTGCCCAACCATCTCGCCTCGATCTGGGCCGACTACACGATCCCTGGCAACGGCACGATCGGCGACGTGACCCTCGGCCTCGGCGCGCGTTTCGTCGGCAAGACCTATGGCGACATCGCCAACACGACCGAACTGGCGTCTCGCACGGTCTTCGACGCGGCGCTCAACTACAAGGTGACGGAGAACGCGTCGCTCCAGGTCAACGCGACCAACCTGTTCGACAAGGAATACGTCACCCATGTCGACACATGGAGCAACAGCGCCTGGTATGGCGATCGCCGCACGGTGACGGCGACGCTGCGCTATACGTGGTAAGGGAAGCCTTGACCGGGGCAGGCCTGCGCGTCTGCTCTACCGGATATCGATCCTGCCGGCCCTCGGGGCCGGCAGATGCATTCGGCGGACCGGCAGACGCGGGCCGCCGCGACGAAGGATACGAGATGGAAGATGCAGCCGATAGCGAACAGGGCCGGTCCGGTGATCTGACGGGTCTCCCGCGTCGCCGGTTCCTGGTCGGCATGGCCGCGGGCGCGTTCCTTTCGGGAACCGGCGGCGCACGGGCCCTTGCCGCCGGCGAGGAGCTGCATTTTGTTCACGCCTTCGGCGAGACCACGCTGCCGAAACCGGCAGAGAGGGTCGTTTCGCTCGGCTATACGACGCAGGATCCGTTGCTGGCGCTTGGCGTGCGCCCGGTCGCGATCCGGCGGTGGTTCGGCAGTTTTCCCCACGGTGTCTGGCCGTGGGCGCAACCACTACTGGGGGATGCACAGCCCACGATGATCTCCGGCGAGGTCTCGATGGAGGTCGTCGCGGCCCTCGCGCCCGACCTGATCGTCGGCATCGGCTCGGGCATCTCGGAGGCGGAGTATGCGGTGCTGTCGCAGATCGCACCGGTGCTGATGCAGCCGGTCGGCCTGCCGGCCTATGGCATGGCGTGGGACGAACTGACGCGATTGCTCGGTCGCGCCGTGGGCCGGAGCGCGCGCGCGGAGGAGGCGATCGCCGCCTCCCGGCGGGTGTTTGCCGATGCGCGGGCGCGCCATCCCGGCTGGGCCGGGCAGACCGCCGTCTGCGCCTACAACTACGGCGGCAAGACCGGGGCGTTCACCGGCTTCGACACGCGCGCGAGCTTCCTTGCCGAACTCGGCTTCCGTCCGCCGCCTTCGCTCATCGAGCTCGCGGACCCGAACGTCTTCTATACGCCGCTCTCCCCCGAGGACCTGTCGCCGCTCGATGCGGACCTGCTGGTCTGGATTTCGTCCTCGGACGTCGTTTCCGATATCGTTGCGCTGCCGATGCGGCGCACGCTGCGGGCGCACAAGGAGGGGCGCGAGGTGCTGGCCGGGGCGCTTGTCGCCGGCGCCCTGTCCTTCGGCAGCGTGCTGTCGCTGCCGTTCGCGCTGGAACAGCTCGAAGCCGACATCGCGCTGGCGCTCGATGCAGATCCGGCGACGGTGGTGACGTCGGCCGCAGCGGCAGGGCTTGCGCCGTGAGAGCGGTCGCCGGCGTCGTTCTGCTGCTCGTGGCGGCAGGGGCCCTGACGCTCGGCGTCGGCGTGCGCCCCGCCACGTTCACCGAGATCTGGCAAGCGCTGACCGCCTTCGATCCGTCCGATCCGGTCCATGTCGCCGTCGGATCGATCCGGCTGCCGCGGCTCCTGGCCGGCATCATCGCCGGGGCGGGCCTCGGCATGGCCGGCACGGTGATGCAGGCGCTGACGCGCAATCCGCTTGCCGATCCGGGGCTGCTCGGCGTCAATTCCGGCGCTGCCTTTGCGATCGTGTTCGGGGCCTTGCTCTTCGGCCGTTCGGATGCGGGGCTGATGGCGGCGCTGGCCTTTCCGGGCGCAGCACTCGCCGCCATGGCCGTCTTCGCGCTCGGCGGCGGCCTGCGGGGAGACGCCGGCCCCGTCCGCCTGACGCTATCGGGCACGGCCATCAACGCGCTGCTGCTGTCGCTGGTCTCGGCGATCGTGCTCGTCCGCGGGGAAACGCTGGAGATCCTGCGGTTCTGGGTCGTCGGCTCGCTGTCCCAGGCCGGGGCCCGGCCGCTGGCGGCCATGGGCCTGACCGTGATCCTCGGCACGGCGCTGGCGATGGCGCTGGCGCCGCGGCTGGAGGCGCTCTCGCTCGGGGCAGCGCTTGCCCGCGGGCTGGGGACGCGTCTCGGCCGGGTGCAGTTCGGCTCCCTCGTCGCCGTGACGCTGATGACGGGGGCGGCGGTGGCGGTGGCGGGGCCGATCGTGTTCGTCGGCCTGATCGTGCCGCCGATCGCGCGCCGCATCGGCGGCCATGTGCTGCGGGTGGAGTTGCTGCTGTCCGCCCTGCTCGGCGCGACGCTGCTGCTTCTCGCGGACACGGCGGGACGGATCGTGCTGGCGCCGGCGGAGATCCGCGTCGGCATCATGACCGCCCTGATTGGCGCGCCGGTGTTCGTCCTGATCGCGCGCCGCCTGCGGGCGGGAGCTTCGGCATGAGAGGGGGGAATCTCGTTCTCGGCGTCGTGCTGGTGTCTGCCGTCCTCCTTTCGCTCATGGTCGGCCAGGTGATGCTGACGCCCGCCGATCTCTGGGCGGGGCTGTGGGGCGGAACGGGACCGGGCGCGCTGACGATGCGCGTGCTGCGCGGCCCGAGCACGCTGACCGCGCTCGGGCTCGGCGCCGTGCTCGGCATATCCGGCGCCATTTTCCAGATCCTCCTGCGCAACCCGCTGGCCGCGCCCGACGTGATGGGGTTCACCTCCAGCGCCGGGCTGGCGGTGCTCGTCGGCGTCACCGCGGGCCTCACGGTGCCGATGCCGCTCCTTTCGGCGGCGGGCGGCCTTGCCGCGGCGGTCATCGTCGCGGCGCTCTCGATGCGTCGGGACGGATCGCTGGCGACGCTCACGCTCATCCTGGTCGGCATCGGCGTGGCCTTCTTTGCCTCCGCCGCCGGCAGCTTCCTGATGACGCGACTGCCGCCGGAGCAGGCGGCAGAGGCACAGCGCTGGCTGACCGGTTCGCTCGCCGCCCGCAACTGGGGCCATGCCGCGCAGGTCCTCGGGCTCGGCGCGCTGCTGTCGCTCGCGCTGGCGCTGCAGGTCAGGAACCTGGCGCTTCTGGAATTGGGCGACGAGCTTGCAGCCGGGCTCGGCCTCCGGGTCGACCGGGCGAGGCGGCGGCTGGCGGCCACCGGGGTGCTGTTTGCCGCAGCCGGCGTCGCCGTGGCCGGGCCGGTACCCTTCGTCGCCCTGATGGCAGCGCCGCTCGGCGCCCGGCTGACCGGCGCGCGGAGCCCGACGGCGCGCATCCTTGCCGCCGCCGCCGCGGGTGCGGCGATCACGGTGCTGGCGGACCTCGCCGCACGCTCGCTCATCCCCGGGCTGCAACTCCCCGTCGGCGTCATGACGGGCATCTTCGGCGCCCCCTACCTGCTGTGGCTGCTGGCACGTGAAATGGAGGCTGGAGAGCTTTGACCGGCATCGAACTCAAGACGGAGGCGCTGACGCTCGGCTACGGCGAGCGCATCGTCATCCGCGACCTCTCGCTCGTCTTTTCCGAAGGGCGGATGACGACCATCCTCGGGCCGAACGGTTGCGGCAAGTCCACCCTGCTGCGAGCGCTGGCGCGGCTGGTGCGGCCGCAGAAGGGCAGCGTGACGCTCGGCGGCGAGGATATCTTCGCAACGGACACGCGGGCACTGGCGCGCCGGCTGGCGATCCTGCCGCAGGCCCCGCGCGCGCCGGAAGGGATCACGGTCGCCGACCTGGTCAGGCGCGGCCGCACACCGTGGCGCGGACTGCTCGCTCCGTGGAGCAAGGCCGATGCCGACGCGTGCGCGATGGCGCTCGAGGCCGTCGGCCTCACGGATCAGACGGAGCGGCCGCTGGACGAGCTTTCCGGGGGGCAGCGCCAGCGGGCCTGGATCGCGCTGGTGCTCGCCCAGAACACACCCTGCCTGCTCCTCGACGAGCCGACGACATGGCTGGACCTGAGCCACCAGATCGAGGTGCTGAGCCTTTTGCGGGAGCGTAACCGCCGGCACGGCGCCACCGTGGTCACGGTCCTGCACGACCTCAATCTCGCCGCGCGCTTCTCCGATCATCTGGTTCTGCTCGGGCCCGCCGGGCTGGTTTCGACCGGGACGCCGCGGGAGGTTCTGACGGAGGATAACCTGAAGACGGCCTTCGACCTCTCGGCCCTGGTCATGCCCGATCCCGTCACCGGCGCGCCGATGGCCGTGCCGCGGTAGGCGCCCCGGCAGCTACTTCCACATGGAGCGCATGCGGGCGCCGACGTCGATGCGGACCGCCCTCGCGCTTCGTTCGCCTGCGGCATGGGCGACAATCGGCCAGGTGGCCGTCTCGAAGAACTGCAGCAGCGTGGCCGGGATGAAGCGCGTGCGCGCGGCATAGACGTGGCGGTCGCCCTGGGCATGCTGGCCGCCGGTGAAGAAACGCTGGGGCGTGACCAGCGTCAGGTTGTCCCTGGCCCGCGTCATGCCGACATAGAGCAGACGGCGCTCCTCCTCGATCTCGTGCGTGGTGCCGACGCCGAGATCGGAGGGAATGCAGCCGTCGACGACGTTGAGCATGAACACCGCGCGCCACTCCTGGCCCTTGGCGGAATGGATCGTCGACAGGATGAGATAGTCCTCGTCGAGCAGCGGCACGCCCGCCTGGTCGCTGGTCGCGTCGGGCGGGTCGAGCGTTAGCTCGGTCAGGAAGCGCTCGCGGCTCGGATAGCCCGAGGCGATCTGCTCCAGTTGCAGGAGGTCCGCCTTTCGCGTCTCCGCGTCCTCGTGGACGCGCTCGAGATGCGGCTCGTACCAGGTGCGGGCCTGGGCGAGGTCCGAGGGCCAGTCGCCGCCCGACCGTTTGAGTCCGACCATGAGCTCGATGAAGGCTGTCCACGCCTCGCCGGTCTTGGGCGGCGGCGGGATTTCGGCCAGGGCGACCAGCGGTTCCGGATCGGCCGCGATCGTGTCCAGCATCCTGCCTGCGGTCTGGGGGCCGATGCCGGGCAGCATCTGCAGCAGCCGGAAGCCGGCGACCCGGTCGAGCGGGTTCTGCGCGAACCGGAGCACGGCCAGCATGTCCTTGACGTGGGCCGCGTCGAGGAATTTCAGGCCGCCGAACTTCACGAACGGAATGTTGCGCCGGGTGAGTTCCACTTCCAGCGGGCCGCTGTGGCTGGAGGTGCGGAACAGCACGGCCTGCTGCTTCAGCGTCATGCCCGCTTCGCGGTTGGCCAGCACCTGGTCGACGATGCAGTTCGCCTGGTCGTTTTCGTCCTTCACCGTCACGAGCCTCGGACGCTCGGCGCTCTCGCGCTCGGTCCACAGGTTCTTGGTGAAGCGTTCGCGGGCGAGGTCGATCACCGCATTGGCGGCGGCCAGGATCGGCTGGGTCGAGCGATAGTTGCGGTCCAGGGTGACGATGTCGGCTTGCGGTGTGAACTGCCGGGGAAAATCGAGGATGTTGCGCACCGTCGCCGCCCGGAAGGAATAGATCGACTGCGCGTCGTCGCCGACCACGGTCAATCCGCGACCGCCGGGCCTCAGCGCCATTAGCACCGATGACTGCAGCTTGTTGGTGTCCTGGTATTCGTCGACGAGCACATGGTCGAAGCGGTTGCCGATGTCTTCGGCGAGGTCCGGATCGTCGATCATCTGTGCCCAGTAGAGAAGCAGGTCGTCGTAATCGAGGACGTTCTGCGCCTGCTTCGCCTCGACATAGCCGGCGAAGAGTTCCTTCAGTTGCTCCTCCCAGCCGCCGACCCAGGGATACCAGTTGCGCAGCACCTCGTGCAGCGGCGTCTCGGAATTGACCGCGCGCGAATAGATCGAAAGGCAGGTGCCCTTGGTCGGAAACCGGCTCTCGGTCTTCGAGAAGCCCAGTTCGTGGCGGACGAGGTTCATCAGGTCGGCGGAATCCTCGCGGTCGTGGATGGTGAAATCGACGTTGAGGCCGATCTGTTCGGCATAGATGCGCAGGAGCCGCGCGCCGATGCCGTGGAAGGTTCCGGCCCAGGTGAGCGCATCGGTCATCAGCGCGGCGTTGGCGCCCAGCACGGTGCGGCAGATGCGCTCGACGCGCCGCGACATTTCTGAGGCGGCGCGGCGCGAGAACGTCATCAGCAGGATACGGCGCGGGTCGGCGCCGTTGACGATCAGGTGGGCGACCCGGTGGGCCAGCGTGTTGGTCTTGCCCGAGCCGGCGCCGGCGATGATCAGGAGCGGCCCGCCCAGGCCACAACCCGCCGGCCCGACCCCGTGCTCCACCGCCAGTCTCTGCCGGTCGTTGAGTTTTTCGAGATAGGCGGTGGCGGTCATGCCGGATTCCATCTTGCGTGCGATTCGAGGCGACCATAGCAGTTTGCGAACATATCCGGAACTTTCGTCGCTGCCGCCACCATGTCGACGGGTTTTCGTGCCTTCGGCCCCGAAGCAGGGGCGGCTGCGGCGCAAGGGCCGCGAAAATCCGCCACGCGATGCCCAAAGCCCTGATCCGCAGGGCGTTGCGGATAACGATAATGTGAGGGCTGGTGACCGACATTACAGATTTTTCATTTTTGTTCCGCGCGGCGTTCCGCAATGATGCTGTTTGGTGCGATGCAGCAAAAACGAGGAATTTCATGCGGGTGTTGGCGGTGATCCTGGCCGTTGTCTTTGCCGGTGCGGCGGGGGCGGCGGCGGTCCAGTGGCGGTGGATCGATCTCGATGCGCTCTCGCAGGTCGCTGCCGCGCCGGCAAGCGAGCCGGCGCGGCAGCGCTCCGGCCCTTCGAGCTTCCCCGTCGAGGTCGCCGACGCCGAGGAAATGTCGACGACGGCCGACATCAGCGCCATCGGCACGCTGCAATCCGACGAATCGGTACAACTGGCGCCGGAAGTCGCCGGCCGGATCGAGGCGATCCGCTTCGACGAGGGCCAGCCGGTCAAGGCGGGTGCGGTGCTGGTCAGCCTCGACAATGCGCTGGCCAAGGCGGAGGAGGAGGAGGTCAGGGTTCGCCTCGACCTCGCCAACACCAACTACGAGCGCGCCCAGCGCATGTCTGCAAACGGCACGGGCACGACGCGGGATCTCGATTCGGCCATCGCCGAGCGCAACACAGCGACCGCCCTTCTCAATTCGCAACGCGTGCAGCTTTCCAAGCACGACATCGTCGCTCCCTTCGACGGCGTCGTCGGCCTGCGCAGCGTCTCGACCGGAAGCTATGTCGGCATCGGCACCGCGCTGGTCAATCTCGAGAAGATTGACGTCCTGAAGGTCGACTTCAAGATCCCCGAGGCAAACCTGCAGAAGGTGAAGATCGGCCAGACCCTCGAGGTCACCGTCGATGCCCTTCCCGGCCGGACGTTCCCGGGCACGGTCTATGCGATCGATCCGATGCTCGACGTCAACGGCCGCGCCATCAGCATCCGCGCGCGCCTGCCGAATGCGGACCTGGCGCTGCGACCCGGCCTGTTCGCGCGCATCACCGTCCGGGGGCTGGAGGAGCGCAAGGTGGTCACCGTTCCGGAATCCGCCATCGTGGCGCGCGGCCAGGAACGCTTCGTGTGGAGCGTCGTCGACGGCAAGGCGCAGGAAAACCGCGTCACCGTCGGCGGGCGCAAGATCGGGTTCGCGGAAGTGGAAGGGCTGACCGCCGGCACGGTCGTGGTCACGGCGGGGCATGCGCGCCTGCGCGACGGCGCGAGCGTCGAAATCGTCGGCAACGAGACCGCGCAGGTCCAGGGCTAAGGGGGCGCAGGATGGGCATTTCCGAACTCTGCATCCGGCGGCCGGTCTTCGCCACCGTCCTCAGCCTCCTGATGCTGCTGATCGGGGTCGTCTCCTATGAGCGCCTGGCGGTTCGCGAATATCCGAGCATCGACGAGCCCGTCGTTTCAGTCGTCACCTCCTATCCCGGCGCCTCGGCGAGCATCATCGAAAGCCAGGTGACGCAGGTCCTGGAAGGATCGATCGCCGGCATCGCCGGCATCGACGTGCTGGAATCGACGAGCCGGGCCGAATCGAGCCGCATCACCGTCCGCTTCCGCCTCGAGGTCGATCCGGACGTGGCCGCCAGCGACGTGCGCGACCGGGTGAGCCGCGTGCGCCGGCAGTTGCCGGACGAGATCACCGAGCCGGTCATCTCGAAGGTGGAGGCCGACGCGCAGCCCGTGGTGTTCGTCGTCTTCCGCAGCGACCGGCTGAGCCCGCTGGACCTGACGGACTATGTCGACCGCAACATCGTCGACCGATTCAAGAACGTGAACGGCGTCGCCGACGTGCAGATCTATGGCGAGCGCCGCTATGCCATGCGCATCTGGATCGACCGGGAGCGCCTCGCCTCGCTCGGGCTGACCGTGCAGGACGTGGAGGACGCGCTCGAGGCGCAGAACGTCGAGATCCCGGCCGGGCGGCTGGAAAGTGCGGATCGCGAGTTCACGGTGCTGTCCAAGACCTCGCTCAGCAATGTCGAGCAGTTCGAGAGGATCGTCGTCAAGCGCGGTGAGGGCGTGCTGGTGCGGCTCGGCGAAGTGGCGCGCGTCGAGCTCGGCGCGGCAGACGAGCGGCGGGCCGGTCGCTTCAACGGCGAGAGCGCCATCGTCGTCGGCGTCATCAAGCAGGCGGTGGCGAACCCGCTCGACGTCTCGGCCGGCGTGCAGGCGATCCTGCCCGACATCAACGCCAATCTTCCAGAGGGCATGACCGGCGCCGTCGGCAACGACAATTCGGTGTTCATCGACGAGGCGATCAGCGCCGTCTACCACACGATCGTCGAAGCGATCGTGCTGGTGCTGATCGTGATCGTGCTCTTCCTCAGATCCGCCCGCGCGTCGATCATCCCGATCGTCACCATCCCGATCTCGCTGATCGCGACCTGCGCCATCATGTATGCGCTCGGCTTCAGCGTGAACACGCTGACGCTGCTGGCCATGGTGCTGGCGATCGGCCTCGTCGTGGACGACGCCATCGTCGTGCTGGAGAACATCTTCCGGCACATCGAGAACGGCATGAAACCCGTGCCGGCGGCGATCAAGGGAACGCGCGAGATCGGCTTCGCCGTCATCGCCATGACGCTGACGCTGGCTGCCGTCTATGCGCCGGTCGCCTTCGCCGCCGGACGCACCGGGCGGTTGTTCCTCGAATTCTCGCTGACGCTGGCCGGCGCGGTCCTGGTGTCGGGCTTCGTGGCCCTGACGCTGACGCCGATGATGTGCTCGAAGCTGCTCAGGCACCAGGAGAAGCCGGGGCGCGTCTCGGCCTTCATCGAGCGCGGCCTGACCGGGCTCGAAAGCGGGTACCGCCGCCTGCTGTCGGCGTCGCTGCGGATCCGGCCTGTCGTTGCCGTGCTGGCGGCCGTCGTCGCGTTCGGCAGCGTCTACTTCTACCTGCAGCTGCCCCAGGAACTGGCGCCGGTAGAGGACCGCGGCGTGATCCGGGTCATGGGCACGGCGCCCGAAGGCTCGACGCTCGCCTATACCGAGCGCTATTCCCGGCAGGTCGAGGAGTTGCTCAAGCCGATCAGCGAAGTCGGCAGCATCCAGACCATCAACGGCATGCCGGAGGTCAACCGCTTCCTGGTCATGGGACGGTTGAAGGCCTGGGACGAGCGCGGCCGCTCGCAGCAGGAACTGGTCGCCGAGTTGCTGCCCAAGCTTCGCCGCATCGCCGGCGTGAACGCCTTTGCCAGCAATCCGCCGTCGCTCGGCACCTCGAACAATGCGCGTCCGATCGAATTCGTGCTGCAGAGCTCAGGCACTTATGAAGAGCTCGACCGGCTGAGCAAGTCCTTCCTCGAGCAACTGTCCGACTATCCCGGCGTCACCAACGTCGATACCGACCTGAAGCTGAACAAGCCCGAGATGACGATCGAGATCGATCGCGACAAGGCCTCCGACATGGGCATCGATGTCGCCGTCGTCGGCCGGACGCTGGAGACGCTGCTCGGCAGCCGGCAGGTCACCCGCTTCGAGATCGACGGCGAGCAGTATGACGTCTACGTGCAGCTGGCCGCGGCCGACCGCGCCTCGCCGTCGACGCTGTCGACGATCTTCCTGCGGTCCGCCAGCGGCGAGATGGTGCAGCTGGCGAACGTCGTGAAGGTGACCGAGACGGTGGCGCCGCAGGAACTCAAGCGCTTCAACCAGATGCGTTCGGTGACGGTCTCGGCCAATCTCGCGCCGGGCTATTCGACCGGCGAGGTGCTCGCCCGGATGAACAGCATCGCCGACCAGGTCCTGCCCGAGAACGTCCAGACGGACGTCTCCGGCCCGAGCCGCGAATTCCTCGCTTCCGGCCAGAGCCTTGCGGTCGTCTTCGTCCTGGCGCTCGGCTTCATCTATCTCGTTCTCGCCGCCCAGTTCGAGAGCTTCCGCGATCCGCTGATCATCATGATCTCGGTGCCGCTGTCGATGACCGGGGCGCTGGCGGCGCTCTACTTCACGGGCGGTTCGCTGAACGTCTATTCGCAGATCGGCCTGGTGACGCTAGTGGGCCTGATCACCAAGCACGGCATCCTGATCGTCGAGTTCGCCAACCAGCAGCAGGAGGCGGGAGAGGGGCGGCTGGCGGCCGTCATCGATTCCGCCGTGCTCCGCCTGCGGCCGATCCTGATGACGACCGGTGCGATGGTGCTGGGCGCGGTGCCGCTGGCGCTCGCTGCGGGCGCCGGTGCGGAGAGCCGCCAGCAGATCGGTTGGGTCATCGTCGGCGGCATGTCGTTCGGCACGCTGCTCACGCTCTTCGTCGTGCCGATGGTCTATTCCGTGTTCGGGCGCAGGATCGAGGCCGAGGAAGCGCCGGCGAACGTCGAATACCTGCCCGCGGCGGCGGAGTAGATCCCGCTCAGCTGCTGCCCCCGCCGAGGGCCTTCAGCCAGCCGAGACCGTCCACCGTGGCCGCCTTCGGGCGATATTCGCAGCCGACAAAGCCGGCATAGCCGAGCGCGTCGATCTCGGCAAAGATCCGGGCGTCGTCCAGTTCGCCGGTGCCCGGCTCGTTGCGCAACGGCACGGCCGCGGTCTGGATATGGCCGATATGCGGCATCATCGCGCGCAGCGCCATGGTCAGGTCGCCATGCAGGATCTGGCGATGGTAGATATCGAACTGCAGCCGGACATGGGGCAGGTCGAGTTCGCGGACGAAACCGAGCGCACGGTCGAAGTCGTTGAGGAAATAGCCCGGCATGTCGCGGCCGTTGATGGGCTCGATCACGAGCCCGACGCCCGCTTCCCCGGTCCGGTCCGCGGCGTATCGCAGCGAATTGCGATAGCACCGGATCGCTTGCGGATCGCGGGCATCGGCGAGCCCTGCCATCATGTGCAGCAGCGGTGTGCCGATGACCCTGGCATAGCGGATGGCGGTATCGACCGAGGCGCGGAATTCCTGGGCGCGGTCCGGCAGGGCGGCCAGCCCGCGGTCGCCGTCCGACCAGTTGCCGGGCGGCATGTTGAAGAGCGCCTGTTCCAGCCCGGCAGCCTCCAGCCGTCCGGCCACGGTGTCCGCCGGATCGTCATAGGGGAACAGGTATTCCACGGCCTTGAAGCCGGCATCGGCTGCTGCCTGGAAGCGGTCCAGGAAGGCATGCTCGTTGAACATCATGGTGAGGTTGGCGGCGAAACGCGGCATGTCAGGTGTCCTGTCCTGTGTCCGTCCCGGGATCCTGACCGGTGCCCGGCAGGTCGACGCCGGCGATCCTTGCGAGAAGGCGCGCGACGGAGCTGTCGTCGTCGCGCCCCATGCCGGCGGCCTCGGTCATGATGAAGAGCTGGAGCGCCGCACTTGCGATCGGCAGCGGGAACTTCTGCCGACGGCCGATATCGGAGACGATGCCGAGATCCTTGGTGAAGATGGATACGGCGCTGTGGGGCGTGTAGTCGCCGGCAAGTACGTGCGGAATGCGGTTTTCGAACATCCAGCTGTTGCCGGCCGATTTCGTGATCACTTCGAAGACGCGGGAAATGTCGAGATCGAGGCTGCTTGCGAAGGTGATCGCCTCGCAGGCGGCGGCGATATGGACGCCGGCGAGCAACTGGTTGACGATCTTGAAGGACGAGCCGATGCCCGGCTGGTCCCCCAGCTCGTAGACGGTGGCGGCCATGGCATCGAGCGCCGGTCTTGCGGCGGCGAAGGCTTCGGGCGCGCCGGAGGCCATGAAGGTGAGTTCGCCGCTATTGGCCTTGACCGAGCCCCCGCTGATCGGGCCATCGACATAGTGGAGGCCGCGTTCGCCCGCACGCCTTGCGAAGTCCTTCGCCTCGGCCGGTGCGATGGTGGCGCAGGATATGATCGCCGATCCGGGTTTCAGCGCATCGACGATGCCGCCGTCGCCGAACAGGACGGTTTCGGTCTGGGCGGCGTTGACCACCACGACCACGGCAATGTCCGCCGAGGCGGCAGCATCGGCCGGACTGGCGCAGGCCTTGCCGCCGGCGTCCCGGAGGGCTGCGAGTGCGGCGGAACTGACGTCGAAGCCGTGCACCTCATGGCCGCCGCGCAGGAGGGAGCGGGCCATTCCAAGCCCCATCGAGCCCAGGCCGATCACGGCAACGGCGGCGCGGCGACTGGACATGGATTTCCCTCCCTCTGGATAAATCTCAGCGCTAACACTTTTACAAACCATATCCTCTAGCCAGGTTCAAGAGTTTATGTTAGCGCTGAGATAATTTCGAGGAGGATGGTCCGACGATGCAACGGGAGGCGCCCACTCTGGCGCATGTGGCGCGGCTGGCGGCGGTGAGCGAGAACACCGTCTCGCGCGTCATCCGCAACAAGGGGCCGATTGCCGAGGAGACGCGAAAGCGGGTCATCGCGGCGATCGACAGCCTCGGCTATGTGCCGAACCGCGCCGCCGGCTCGCTGGCCTCGTCGTCCTCGCTCATCATCGGCGTGCTTCTGCCGTCGCTGTCGAACATCGTGTTTCCCGAGGTGCTGCACGGCATACATGCGGCCCTTGCGGACACGTCCTACCAGGCGATGATCGGCGTGACGGATTATGACCTCCTGCAGGAGCAGAAGCTCTTGAGTTCGCTGCTCGCCTGGCAGCCTGCAGCGATCGTCACCACCGGCTTCGACCATACGGACACGAGCCGAAGAATGCTTGAGCAGAGCGGGATCCGGATCGCTGAACTGATGGACATCGACGACCGGCCGATCGACATCGCCGTCGGGCTTTCCCATCGCCGCGCGGGTCGGGAGAGTGCGCGCCATCTCGTCGGTCGCGGCTATCGGCGCATCGGCTATGTCGGCCATGACTGGAGCGCCGACCGGCGGGCCCATTTTCGCTACGAGGGCTTGCGGCAGGGTTTGCAGGAGGCCGGATTGTCGCTTGCCGCCGAGTTCCGTTTCGAGGGCGCGAGCTCGACGATGGCGGGACGCGAGGCGCTGGCGCAGCTGCTCGGGGGCGGCCATGGCGTCGATGCCGTGGTGTTCTCGAACGACGACATGGCGGTCGGCGGCTTCATGCACTGCCTCGGCGCCGGGCTGGCGATCCCCGAACGGCTGGCGCTCTTCGGCTTCAACGGGCTCGACATCGGCCAGGCGCTGCCGCGGCCGCTGTCGACGATCCGCTCCAACCGGTTTCTGATCGGGCGGACGGCCGTGGAGAAGCTGCTGGAGGCGCGGGAGCGACCGACGGAGCCGCAGATCATCGATACCGGTTTCGAGATCGTCGACGGTGCGACGGCATGAACGAATTTTCAGGAGGAATACCATGCTTCTAGGGGCGATAGCCGATGATCTGACGGGGGCGACCGACCTCGCCCTGACGCTTGCGCGCGAGGGGATGCGGACGGTCCAGACGGTTGGCGTGCCGCCGGAGGGCTTCGACTTCACGGGCATCGACGCCGTGGTCGTGGCGCTGAAATCCCGAACCATTCCGGCCGCGGATGCGGTCACGCTCTCGCTCGAGGCCCTTTCATGCCTCGTCGGCGCCGGCGCCCGCCAGATCATCTTCAAATATTGCTCGACCTTCGATTCGACGCCTGCCGGCAATATCGGGCCGGTGACGGAGGCGCTGGTCGAAGCGCTCGGCGAGGATCTGACGATCGTCTGCCCGGCCTTTCCGACGAACGGACGCACGATCTATCGCGGGCATCTGTTCGTGGGCGACCAGCTCCTGTCGGAGAGCCCGATGAAGGACCACCCGCTCACGCCGATGACCGATTCCAGCGTCGTCCGGCTGATGCAGGCGCAGACGCGCCTCGCCGTCGGCCTTGTGACGCGCGACACGGTGGCCAAGGGGCCGGCGGCGGTGCGGGACGCCTTCGCCAGGGCGCGGTCAGACGGCCAGGCCGTGGTCGTGGTCGATGCGATCGCCGACGACGATCTGCGCGTGATCGGCGAGGCGGCAGCGGACCTGAAGCTCATCACCGGCGGCTCGGGCATCGCGCTCGGCCTGCCGGAGAACTTCCGCCGCGGCGGTCTGCTCGATCACGGTGCCGGCTCCCGCCGGTTCGAGGCGCCGGGCGGTCGCGCGGTCATGCTGGCCGGCTCCTGCTCGGCTGCGACGCGCGGCCAGATCGAGGCTGCCATCGCGGCAGGCACGCCATCGTTCAGGATCGATCCGCTTGCGATCGCCGACGGCAGCGTATCGCCGCAGGAGATCGTAGACCGGCTGGTAGCGGAAACCGACCGTGTGCCGCTCGTCTATTCCAGCGCCGAGCCGGACCGCGTCCGCGCCGCGCAGGCAAGGCTCGGACGCGAGCGCGCCGGTGACGTGGTGGAGCATTTTCTCGCAGACGTCGCCGTCGCTCTGCGCGACCGCGGGTTTTCCCGCTTCCTCGTCGCCGGCGGCGAGACGTCTGGCGCCGTCGTCGGCGCGCTTGGTGTTTCCGCGCTTCTGATCGGCCCGGAGATCGATCCCGGCGTGCCGTGGACCCACAGCCTCGGCGACGAAAGGCCGGTGGCGCTGGCTCTGAAGTCGGGCAATTTCGGCGGCGTCGATTTCTTCTCGAAGGCCTGGAAGGTGCTGGCATGACGGCGATCCTGTCGGAGGAGACGCGCCTGCGCGACGAGATCGCGACGGTCGGCAGGTCGCTGTTCGACCGGCTGTTCACCTTCGGCTCGACCGGCAACATCAGCGCACGGCTTTCGAGCGGCGAGGTGCTGATGACGCCGACGAATGCCTCGCTGGGCACGCTCGATCCGGGGCGGCTTTCGAAGTTCTCGGCGGAGGGCGTCCACCTGTCGGGCGACAAGCCGACCAAGGAGGCGTTCCTGCATCAGTGCATGTACTGCGAGCGGGGGGAGGCCGGCGCCGTCGTGCACCTGCATTCCACGCATGCGGTCGCCGTCAGCATCATCGAGGGGCTGGACGAGGCCGACCTGCTTCCGCCGCTGACGGCCTACTACGCCATGCGCGTGGGCCGGCTGCCGCTCGTTCCCTACTATCCCCCGGGCGATGCCGCGCTTGCCGGGGCAGTGGCGGAGAAGGCGCGCGAGAGCCATGCGGTGCTGCTTGCCAACCACGGCCCCGTGGTGGCCGGCGCGACGCTGCGCGAGGCGCAATATGCCACCGAAGAACTGGAGGAGACTGCCAAGCTTTTTCTGATGCTGCGGGGCGAGCGCATCCGGCCGCTGACGGCCGAGCAGCGCGACGCGCTGGCGCGGAAGTGAGGCGGACTGTGCCTTCGATTGCCCGGCCGCCGGCAACGGCCGGTCACGCGCGCAGCACCCGCTATCGCGACGCACAATCAAGCCGGCGTTATTTGGTGCGTCGCCGCGACGAAGTTGGATTGACTAGTCATACTTTTGACCGTTCAATCGCAACTGATCTGGTGGACCAACCAGTAGTCAGTTATCAGCGGGTACGGTGCATGGGCGGACGTCCGATCCTCACGCAGATGCCGAAAGTCGGGCACAGCCTCGACCGTCGCACCGCGCGTGACGTGATCGCCGAGAAGCTGATGGTGCTGATCGCCACCAACATGCTGCATCCGGGCGACGAGATTCCCGGCGAGCGGGAGCTGGCGCAGGTGCTGCATGTGAGCCGGGAGACGGTGCGCGGCGCGATCCAGTCGCTGGCGGCGCGGGGGATCGTGGAGGTCTCCCAGGGCAGCAGGACACGGGTCGCAAACGTCGATCTCGGCAACCTGACCGTGACGATCGCCACGCCCAACGCCATCGACGCCTACGACCTCGAAGCGGTCCATGCGGCACGGCTGCATATCGAACTGAAGGTCGTGGGCGATGCGGCGGAACGGATCGACGCCGAGACGCTGGGCAAGCTGGAAAGCCTGCTGGAGGCGCAGAGGCTGGGCGGCAGCGATTCGATGCGGTTTTTGATCTGCGACCGGGAATTTCACCTGGCGATCTATCGTACCTGCGGCAACGCGCTTCTGTCGGATTTCGTCACCGACCTCTATACCTACATGATGAACCACCGGCGCATCGCCATGTCGCGTCCCGGCGCGATCGATGCCAGCTATGAAGACCATGCCGAGATCGTCGCCGCCCTGCGGCGGCGGGATCGCGACGCCGTCGTCGCGGCCTTCCGGCACCACCTGACACGCATATACGAGACGACACGCGAGCTTCTGGCCGAGGTCGGCCAGGGCTCGGAGGAGACGAAGATCGAAACGGCACGCTGATCCGGACCTTCCGGACGGCACAACTGGGAGGGTTGGCCGCGAATGCATGTGATGGTGATAGGCGCGGCCGGCATGATCGGCCGCAAACTGGTGGAAGCGATCGCGGCCGATCCGGCGGCGGTCGGGGCGGAGGTCGACAGGCTGACCCTCGTCGACGTGATCGCGCCCGCCGTTCCGCCGGCGCTGGCTTCGGTCGGCAAGGCGCTGGCCGTGGACCTGTCGCAGCCGGGCGAGGCCGGGCGGCTCGTCGAGATGCGCCCCGATCTGGTGTTCCATCTTGCCGCGATCGTGTCCGGCGAGGCGGAGGCTGATTTCGACAAGGGCTACAGGGTCAATCTCGACGGCACGCGTGCGCTGTTCGAGGCGATCCGGCACGAGGGCCAGCGCGAGCCCTACGCTCCGAAGGTGATCTTCGCTTCGTCGATCGCCGTCTTCGGCGAGCCGTTTCCGGAGAAGATCGGCGACGAGTTCTTCACCACGCCGCTGACGAGCTACGGCACGCAGAAGGCGATCTGCGAGCTGCTGCTGGCGGACTATACGCGCCGCGGCATCTTCGACGGCGTCGGCATCCGCCTGCCGACCATCTGCATCCGTCCCGGCACGCCGAACAAGGCGGCCTCGGGCTTCTTTTCCAACATCCTGCGCGAACCCCTGTCCGGCAAGGAGGCGGTGCTTCCGGTCGACGAGAGCGTGCGGCACTGGTTCGCCAGCCCGCGGTCGGCGGTCGGCTTCTTCCTTCATGCCGCGCGGATGGGCACGTCCGCGATCGGCCCCCGGCGCAACCTGACGATGCCGGGCCTCTCGGCGCTGGTCGGCGAGGAGATCGAGGCGCTCAGGCGGGTCGCCGGCGAACAGGCAGTCAAGCTGATCCGCCGCGAGCCCGACCCGGTCATCCGCCGGATCGTCTCCGGCTGGGCGACCGATTTCGACGCCAGGCGCGCCAGCGCGCTCGGGTTCAAGGCGGAGACGACCTTCGACGAGATCATCCGCATCCACATCGAGGACGAACTCGGAGGAAAGATCTGATGGCGCGCAGGGAGCAGACGGGCAAGGGGCGGATCGCGGTCGTCACCGGCGGCGGCACGGGCGTCGGGCGCGGCATCGCCGAAGCGCTGGCCGCCGAGGGCTATGCCGTTGTCATCACCGGCCGGCGCCTGGATGTGCTGGAACAGGCGGCGGCGGAGATTGCCAGCGCGAGCGAGGCGAAAGTCAGGGCGATTGCCTGCGACATCGGTGATTCCGAGCAGGTCGCCCGCCTGTTCGACGCCGTCCGTTCCGAATTCGGCCGGCTGGATCTGCTGGTCAACAATGCCGGCAGCGGCGCGCCGACGATCCCGATGGAAGAGCTGACCTTCGAGCACTGGAACAAGGTCGTTTCCGCCAATCTCACCGGCGCCTTCCTCTGCACGCAGCAGGCGCTTAAGATCATGAAGGCACAGGAGCCGCGCGGCGGGCGCATCATCAACAACGGGTCGATTTCCGCCACGACGCCGCGCCCGCATTCGGCACCCTATACCGCGACCAAGCACGCGATCACGGGGCTGACGAAATCCACCGCGCTCGACGGGCGGCCCTTCGACATCGCCTGCGGCCAGATCGACATCGGCAACGCAGCGACGAACATGACGTCGAGGATGAGCTCGGGCGTAATCCAGGCGAACGGCGAGATCGCGACGGAGCCTACGATCGCCGTCGAGCATATCGCCGATGCCGTCGTCTACATGGCAAGCCTGCCGCTGGAAGCGAACGTGCTGACCATGACGGTGATGGCGACCAAGATGCCGCTGGTCGGCCGCGGGTAGCGGCAGCCGGCAGGAGGATGCGTCCCGGCGCGGCGGCAGACGGCCTGGGGAGGCCCGCCGCACGCGGCCGGGGAAGAGGAACAACGTTCTGGGAGGAACGCAGATGGCAGGTGTCGACTTCGTCGATGTGAGAAAATCGTTCGGTGCCTTTCCGGTGATCAAGGGTGTCGACATCCAGATCGAGGACGGCGAGTTCGTCATCCTGGTCGGGCCGTCCGGCTGCGGGAAATCGACGCTGCTCAGGATGCTTGCGGGGCTGGAGAACATCACCGCCGGCGAGATCCGCATCGGCGGGCGCACCGTCAACGCGCTGCCGCCGAAGGATCGCGACATCGCCATGGTGTTCCAGAACTACGCGCTCTATCCGCACATGACGGTTTCCGACAACATGGCGTTCTCGCTGATGCTGAACGGCTCGCCGAAGGCGGAGATCGACAAGCGGGTGAATGAGGCGGCCGAGATCCTCGGCCTGACCAAGCTGCTCGACCGCTTTCCCCGCCAGCTTTCCGGCGGCCAGCGCCAGCGCGTGGCCATGGGCCGTGCGATCGTGCGCGATCCGCAGGTGTTTCTCTTCGACGAGCCGCTGTCGAACCTCGACGCCAAGCTGCGCGTGGCCATGCGCGCCGAGATCAAGGAACTGCACCAGCGGCTGAAGACCACGACGGTCTATGTCACCCACGACCAGATCGAGGCCATGACCATGGCCGACAAGATCGTCGTGATGCATGACGGCGTCGTCGAGCAGGTCGGCGCGCCGCTCGAACTCTACGACCGCCCGGCCAACCTTTTCGTCGCGGGCTTCATCGGCTCGCCGGCGATGAACATGATCAAGGGCCGCCTCGACCCGGCCGATCCGACCCGCTTCGTCGCGACCGACGGGACCGCGCTGCCGGTGCACCGGCCGCCTGCCGCCGCAAAGGGCCGCGACCTCGTCTACGGCCTGCGCCCCGAATACATGGCGCTGGCGGGCGAGGGGCAGCCGGCCGAGGTCGTGGTGATCGAGCCGACCGGCTACGAGACGCAGATGATCGTCCGCCTCGGCGGTACGGATGTCACCTGCGTGTTCCGCGAGCGGGTCGACGTCCGGCCCGGCGAAACCATCCACCTGAAGATCGATGCCGAGCACGTGCATCTCTTCGATGTCGAGAGCGGCGGCAGGCTGTTCGACTGATACTGTCGCGGATGCGTGCATGCCGGGGAGAGGAGCCCCGCCATGCCGCTTCCGGGACGGACGTTTCCGGCGCTGCCGGGAGCCGATGCCGATGCATCCGCCAAACGGGACGGCGGGTGCCGGAATGTGACGTTCCCGTATTTTTCGAGGAGGAACTTTCATGACTTTCAAGAGACGTGATTTTCTTGCAGCATCCGCCGCTGCCGCCGGCATTGCCGGCCTCGGCATCCGGCCGTCCTTCGCGCAGGCCGCCGAGCCGGTCTACAAGCCCGAGGAAGGCGCAAGCCTCAGGCTCCTGCGCTGGACGCCCTTCGTCAAGGGCGACGAGGACGCCTGGCTCGCCAACACCGCGAAGTTCACCGAGGCGACCGGCGTCGAGGTCCGCATCGACAAGGAGAGCTGGGAGGACATCCGCCCGAAGGCTGCGGTTGCCGCCAATGTCGGCTCCGGCCCGGACATGGTGATGTGCTGGTTTGACGATGCGCACCAGTATCCCGACAAGCTCGTCGACATGACCGAGCTCGCCAACTATCTCGGCGGCAAGTATGGCGGCTGGTACGACGGCATGAAGGGCTATGCCGCCCGTGACGACAAGTTCATCGCCATCCCGCTGACGGCGATCGGCAACGCGGTGGTCTATCGCGACAGCCACATGAAGGCCGCCGGCTTCAACGAGTTCCCGAACGACACCGACGGCTTCCTCGAACTCTGCAAGGCGATGAAGGCCAAGGGCACGCCCGCAGGCTTCCCACACGGCAAGGCCGTCGGCGACGGCAACAACTATGCGCACTGGCTGCTCTGGAGCCATGGCGGCAAGATGGTGGACGAGAGCGGCGCCGTCACCATCAACAGCCCGGAGACGCTGAAGGCGATCAACTATGCCAAGGCGCTCTACGAGACCTTCATCCCCGGCACGGAGAGCTGGCAGGACATCAACAACAACCGCGCCTTCCTGGCCGGCCAGGTGTCGCTGATCGCCAACGGCGTCTCGGTCTATTATGCGGCGCAGAACGACCCGGCGCTGGCGGAGATCGCCGCCGACATCCGCTCGACCAACTTCCCGATCGGCCCGATCGGCCAGAGCGTGGAACTGCACCAGACCAGCTCGCTGCTCTTGTTCAGCCACACCAAGTATCCGGAAGCGGCCAAGGCCTACATCAAGTTCATGATGGAGGCCGACCAGATGAACTCGTGGATCTCTTCGGCGAGCGGCTATTGCTGCCAGCCGCTCAAGGCGTTCGCCGAGAACCCGGTCTGGACCTCCTCGCCGATCCTGGCTCCCTATGCCAAGGCGTCCGAGACGCTTCGTCCGAACGGCTATGCCGGACCTCTCGGCTATGCATCCGCCGGCACGATGGCCGACTACGTGCTGGTCGACATGTTCGCCGCAGCCGTGACCGGGCAGATGACGCCGGAAGAGGCCATGGTCGAGGCCGAGCGCCGGGCCAACCGCTACTATCGCGTCTAAGCCCCCGCAGCCTCGCCAAGGGAAGGCGCGGACTCTCCCCCGCGCCTTCCCGGAACGCCCGCGCGGCGCCACCGGCGCCGCAGTGAAATTCCGTGCAACCGCATCGCCGGAGACGCCCGATGACGACCGTATCCACGACCCAGCCGAAAGCGACGTCGGCGCCCTGGCTGCAGAACAACAACCTGCTCGGCTTCTTCTTCATGCTGCCGGCCGCCGTCTTTCTCGTCTGCTTTCTGACCTATCCACTGGGTCTCGGCGTCTGGCTCGGCTTCACCGATACCCGCATCGGCCGCGACGGCGTGTTCATCGGGCTGGAAAACTACGTGTTCCTCTCACAGGACAAGGTGTTCTGGCTCGCCGTCTTCAACACGCTGCTCTACACGCTGGTCGCCTCGATCCTGAAGTTCGCGCTCGGGCTGTGGCTGGCGCTGCTTTTGAACGAGAACCTGCCGATGAAGTCGTTCTTCCGCGCCATCGTGCTTCTGCCCTGGGTGGTGCCGACGGTGCTTTCGGCGCTGGCGTTCTGGTGGATCTTCGACAGCCAGTTCTCGATCCTGTCGTGGTCGCTGATGCGGCTCGGGCTGATCGACGGGCCGATCAACTTCCTGGGCGACCCGACCAATGCGCGCATGTCGGTGATCGCGGCAAATGTCTGGCGCGGCATCCCCTTCGTGGCGATCTCGCTGCTCGCCGGCCTGCAGACGATCCCCGCCTCGCTGCAGGAGGCGGCCTCGCTCGACGGCGCCACCAACTGGCAGCGCTTCCGCTATGTGACGCTGCCGATGCTGACGCCGATCATCGCCGTCGTGATGACGTTCTCGGTACTGTTCACCTTCACGGACTTCCAGCTCATCTACGTGCTGACCAAGGGCGGGCCGGTAAATGCGACGCATCTGATGGCGACGCTGTCCTTCCAACGCGGCATCCCCGGCGGGCAACTCGGCGAGGGGGCTGCGATCGCGGTCGCCATGATCCCGTTCCTGCTTGCCGCCATCATGTTCAGCTTCTTCGGTCTGCAGCGCCGCAAATGGCAGCAGGGCGGCCAGGATTGAGGGGAGAGAGACGATGAACACGACCACCACCAAGATCCAGCCCGACGTCCTGACCGACAATGCCGAGGGGATGAGCTACCTCAACCGCCTGCCGCGGCGGGTCGTCACGCTCTACCTGCCGATGGCCGTCTTCGTCTTCGTGCTGCTGTTTCCGTTCTACTGGATGGCGATCACGGCAATAAAGCCGAACGCGCAGCTGACCGACTACAACAACTACAGCCCGTTCTGGGTGGTGGGGCCGACGCTGGACCACATCAAGTACCTCCTGTTCGAAACCTCCTATCCGGGCTGGCTGTGGAACACGATGCTGGTCGCGGTCTGCTCGACCTTCCTGTCGCTGGCGGCCTCGGTCTTCGGTGCCTATGCGATCGAGCGCGTGCGCTTCACCGGTGCGCGGCCGGTCGGGCTGATGATCTTCCTCGCCTATCTGGTGCCGCCGTCGATCCTGTTCATCCCGCTCGCCTTCATCGTCTTCAAGCTCGGCATGTACGATACGAAGCTGGCGCTGATCTTCACCTACCCGACGTTCCTCATCCCCTTCTGCACCTGGCTCCTGATGGGCTACTTTCGCTCGATCCCGTTCGAGCTGGAGGAAAGCGCGCTGGTCGACGGCGCATCGCGCTGGCAGATCCTGGTGAAGATCATCCTGCCGCTCGCCGTGCCCGGATTGATCTCGGCCGGCATCTTCGCCTTCACCCTGTCCTGGAACGAATTCATCTATGCGCTCACCTTCATCCAGTCGTCGGAGAACAAGACGGTGCCCGTCGGCGTACTGACGGAGCTCGTGCGCGGCGACGTGTTCGAATGGGGATCACTGATGGCCGGCGCTCTGTTCGGCTCGCTGCCCGTCGTGATCCTCTATTCCTTCTTCGTCGACTACTACGTGTCGTCGATGACGGGCGCGGTGAAGGAATAGCCCGCGTGTCTTTCAGCGCTTCTTTTCAAGGATGGATTTGCCGATGAACCGGATTGATCTTGCAGGCCAGCACGCCGTCATCACCGGTGGCGCGCAAGGGCTGGGTTTCGCCATGGCCCGGCGCATGGTGGCCTCGGGGGCGAAGGTGACGCTCTGGGACATGGACGCTCCGCTTCTGGAAAAGGCGGCGGCGGCGCTCGGTGAACAGGCGCGTGCGGTTCGCGTCGACGTGACGGACTGGAATGCGGTCGAGGCGGCGGCGGCAGAAACGGCCTCGGGCGGCAGGCCGATTTCGATCGTCGTCAATTCGGCCGGCATCGCCGGTCCGGCGGCAGCGCTCGACGTCTACGACGTCGCGACCTGGAAGAAGATCGTCGACGTCAACCTGCACGGCACCTTCCACGTCTGCCGGGCGATCGTGCCGGGCATGAAGGCGCGCAACTACGGGCGGATCGTCAACATCGCCTCGATCGCCGGCAAGGAGGGCAATCCGAATGCGTCCGCCTATTCGGCTTCGAAGGCGGGCGTGATCGGGCTGACCAAGTCGCTCGGCAAGGAACTGGCCTCCTACGACATTGCCGTCAACTGCATCACGCCGGCCACGGCCGAGACGCGCATCCTCGAGCAACTGACGCCGGAGTTCATCGAATACATGCGTTCGCGCATTCCGCGCGGACGGTTCCTCGAGGTCGAGGAGGCCGCCTCGATGGTGGCCTGGCTGGTGTCGAAGGAGAACAGCTTCACCACGGCCGCCGTGTTCGACCTTTCGGGCGGACGGGCGACCTACTGAACGGACGGGGTGGCCGCTGTGGCGATCAGGCCAGGCGCGCAATCACGCCGAGGGCGATGACGGCGGCGGCGAAGAAGTCGGTGAGCATGGCGATGTTCTCCGCCCTGCTGCGGCCCGTATTCATGGCGTGCTTGATGCCGGCGAGCCCCAGGTAGAGCCCGCCGGTGATGCCCGCAGGAACGACCCAGGCCGGCTCCAGAAGCGTCAGCACCCCGACCAGTCCCATGGCGAGATTGCCGAAGCCGATCTCGGTCACGAGCTTCTCGGCTTCCGGGTCTTTGATCCGGAAGATCGTCGTCGCCGTGAACGAGGGCTGCATCACCTGCCGAACGCCGGCGAGGAGGAGCCGGACGCCGACGATCCAGAACACGAACCATTTGCCGATCAGAAACAACAGGCTGGCGTCTGTGCCGGACAGTTGCTCGATCAGGATCGAGGCGATCGGAAGGACGACCATCAGGGCCAAGAGCATCAGCAGGTACATCGGTATCCCCCGGTTTGCGCAGGATGCCATCATAGATTGCGGAGGTTGTTGTACAAGCGCTTTCTCATATAACGCGCCTGCCTTGATCGAGGCGCACTCCACCCGCGTTCAACCCAGCTCAAGCGTGGTGACGGCGAAGACGCCGGAGGTCTCCACCGCGGGAGGTGTGCCGCGGTACATGCGGGCCGTGACGAAGCCCCTTTGCAGGCCGCCGTCGGCGAGCATGCCGGAGAAGTGCTCGGCCGTTTCCGGAACGTCGAGATGGATCGTCGCGTCGCCGCATTCGGCGGTGAGGGCCGACAGGAGCGTGCTTGCCCCCTGCGCGTCTTCGGCGAAGAGCGGCCCGATCTTGAAGCCGTCGCCGCAACGCCGCGCGACGCCGTAGCCGCGCACGATACCGTCGCGCACAAGCACGCGGGCGATCCGCGGGCTCTCCAGCCAGCGGGCCAGGAAGGCGGGGCGAGGAGCGGGGAAGAAGCGACGGTCGAAGGTTTCGATCGCCGGGGCGAGTTCAGGCTGCGGCGGGACTATGTCGCGGACGTTTCCGCCCGATGTCGTTGCCCATCTCGTCGCTTGTACCGGGCCGGGGCGGCCGCTCCAGCGCCAGGTCCGGTAGAGGGAGCAAAAGCCCATCCTCGTATAGTTCGCCTGCTGCTCGGGCACGCCGTCGAGGCCGATCGTGCGGCCTTCGAGACGGCGCATGCCCGCGTTCCACACCAGTCTTCCATAGCCGCGGCCTCGGCAATCCGGACGGCAGATATAGAGGCCGATGAAGCCAAAGTCTTCGCCATAGGCAACGGCCGAGATACCGGCGACCATGGCGCCGTCGACAAAAGCGCCGATGAAGCCTGCCGGGTCCGTGGCGTGGAAGGCAGGCGCGTCGGCAATGCCCGGGTTCCAGCCTTCGCCGGCGGCCCAGCCGAGCAACATTCCGGTTTCGGCCGGCGTCAGCGTCCGGATTTTGGATGCATCGTCGTTCATGCCGACAGGATGGCCTGCGGGGAGAAGATTTCAAGGGCGCCGCGATGGGGCTTGGCGACCGGCGTGGCGTAGGGGCCGCGCTTGGCGGTACGCAGGCCGAGCGCCACCAGCGCCTCGGCCTGCTTGACCGCGGCTGCGACGCCGTCGACGACCGGGACGCCGAACTCGGCCCTGAGCGCCGCCGTCAGGTCGGCCATGCCGGCGCAACCCAACACGATCGCCTCCGTCCGGTCTTCGCGCAGCGCTGCGTCGATCTCGCTGCGCAGGCGATCGCGGGCGTTCGATTGCGGGTTCTCTAGCGACAGGACCGGGATGTCGGCGGCGCGGACGTTGCAACGCGCGGCCATGCCGTAGCGATGAACGAGATCGGCCACCGGCAGGCGCGAACGTTCCATGGTCGTGACGATGGTGAAGCGGCGGGCGATGAAGGAGGTCGCGGCAAGCGCCGCCTCGCAGATGCCGAGCACGGGAATGGCAGCGAGCGCGCGGCAGGCGTCCAGCCCGGTGTCGTCGAAACAGGCGATGATCGCGGCATCCGCGCCTTCGCGCTCAGCCCTTGCCAGTTCCAGGAGCAGGCCGGGCACGGCCAGCGCCTCGTCGTAGTAGCCCTCGATCGACGCCGGTCCCATCGAAGAGGTCACGGCCACGATCTCGGTGCCCGAGGCGGCCGCGCGCCGGGCCGCGTCGGCGATCGTCTCCGTCATCGACGGGGTGGTGTTGGGATTGATGACTGCAATGCGCATTTCGAAAAAGCCTCAAGCGCGCGTGCGGCGCCGGTTCAGATAGAAGATCGCGCCGACGGTGACGGCGATCACGAGGAACGAAAACAGCGTCGTCACCGTGCCGAGCGCATAGAGCACCGGCGTCGTGACGTTAGTGGTCATGGCGTAGATCTCGAGCGGCAGCGTGTTGTAGGTGCCGGCCGTCATCAGCGTGCGGGCGAACTCGTCATAGGAGAGCGAGAAGCCGAACAGGCCGACGCCGATCAGGCTGGGGGCGATCATCGGCAGGACGACATGCAGGAAGGTCTGCCACGAACTGGCGCCGAGATCGCGCGCCGCCTCCTCGTAGGCCGGCGAGAAGCGGTTGAACACGGCGAACATGATCAGCACACCGAAGGGTAGCGTCCAGGTCAGTTGGGCGCCGAAGGCGGACGAGTACCACGCCGGCTGGATGCCGAGTTGCTGGAACAGGACACCGATGCCGAGCGAGACGATGATGGAGGGAACGACGAGACTTGCGACGGAGAGATAGAAGAGCGGGGTGGCGCCGAGGAACCTGCGGCGGAAGGCGAGGCCCGCGAGCAGCGACACCAGCACGGTAACCACCATTACCGACAGCCCGAGCGCCAGCGAGCGGCGGAAGCTGCCGCCGAAATCGCCGACGGCCTGTGTCTGCATCAGATTGGCGAACCAGTGTAGCGACACGCCGTTGAGCGGGAAGGTCAGGCCACCGTTCGGCCCCTGGAAGGACAGGATGATGATAGCCGACAGCGGCCCGTAGAGGAAGACGACGAAGAGCGCGAAGAAGATGGCCAGGACGTAGAACTCGCGGCTGCGGGGTTCCCTGTGCATGTCAGAGCTCCTTGCGGATATCGACGATGCGCAGGATGCCCGCCACCATCATCAGGACGAGGACGAGCAACACGACCGCATTGGCGGCGGCTGCCGGATACTGCAGAAGCGACATCTGGTTCTTCATCATCAGCGCCACCGAGGCGCTCTGGCCGCCCGACATGACCTGTACGGTCGAGAAGTCGGCCATCACCAGCGTGACCACGAAGATGGTGCCGATGGCCATGCCGGGCTTGGCGAGCGGCAGGATGACGTTGATCAGCACCTGGAAGCTTGACGCGCCGGCATCGCGGGCGGCTTCCACCAGCGCGCGGTCGATGCGCATCAGCGTGTTGAAGATCGGCGTGACCATGAACAGCGTGTAGAGATGCACCATGGCGAGAACGACGGCGAAGTCGGAATAGAGCAGCCATTCGACCGGCGCGGAGACCAGGCCGGCCTCGACCAGTGCCGAGTTGACCAGGCCGTTGCGTCCGAGAACCGGGATCCACGAGATCATGCGGATGATGTTCGACGTCAGGAACGGAACGGTGCAAATGAGGAACAGCACCATCTGCATGGAGGAGGTGCGGACGTGGAACGCCAGAAAATAGGCGACCCAGAAGCCGACGAAGAGCGTGATCAGCCAGACGATGACGGCGAACTTGAGCGTGTTGAGATAGGTCTGCCACGTCACCCAGGATCCGAGCGTCTCGGTATAATTGAAGGTGACGAAATCGGGGTACATGGCCGCGAAGTCGTAGTCCCAGAAGCTGACGACGGCGATGAGCAGCAACGGCAGCAGCAGGAAGGCGCCGAGGATCAGAAAGAGCGGCAACGCCTGCAGGTAGGCGGCAAATGTCGGTGGAAAGCGGAAGCCCTCGCTCCTTGCTCTCTGTGGCTTGTCCGTTTCGGTGGATGTCATGGTAGCCATTGTCGCTTCCCTGGTTGGCCCTCATCCGCCCTGCCGGGCACCTTCTCCCCGCAAACGGGGAGAAGGAAATGCGTGGCAACCGCCGACCGCCCAACGTCTCCGGCCGGGCACGTCCCGCTCGCCGTTCACGAGGGGCAGCGGCACTTGCCGACCCTCAGGCCGCGATGAATTCGTTCCAGCGGCGGACCATGTAGCGGTCCTCGTCCATGACCGAGTTCCAGCAGGCGACCCTGCCCATGCGCTCCTCGAACGAGCCGCCGTCGCGGACGGCGCCGGCCTTCTCCATCACCTTGCCTTCCGGCGAGAGGATGTCGCCCTGCGCCGGCTTGCCCTCGATCCAGTAACCCCATTCGTCGGCGGACATGTATTCCTTGGCGGTTTCCATGCAGGCCGAGTAGTAGCCCTGGCGGTTCAGGTAGCCGCCGACCCAACCGGAGGTGTACCAGTTGATGTATTCGTAGGCCGCATCGAGCTGGGCGCCGGAAAGGTGCGAGGCGAGGCCGAGGCCGCCGCCCCAGGAGCGGTATCCTTCCTTCAGCGGCTGGTACTTGCAGGAGATCCCGCGCGAACGCACGGCAGCGACGGCCGGCGACCACATGGACTGGATGACGACTTCGCCGGACGCCATCAGGTTGACCGACTCGTCGAAGGACTTCCAGAAGGCGCGAAACTGGCCGTCCTGCTTGGCCTTGATGAGGAAGTCGATCGTGGCGTCGATCTCTTCCTTGGTCATGTTGCCCTTGTCGGTATATTTGATGTTGCCGAGCGCCTCCATGATCATTGCCGCATCCATGATGCCGATGGAGGGGATGTTGAGGATCGAGGTCTTGCCCTTGAAGGCCGGGTCCATGATGTCGGCCCAGGTGGTGATCTCGCGGCCGACGAGGTCTGGGCGGATGCCGAGCGTGTCGGCATTGTAGATGGTCGGCATCATCGTGAAGAATTCGGTCTCGCTCGTGGAGAACGTCTTGGCGTCCTTGCTGTCGACATAGCCGACGGTGTGGGGTGCGGTGCCTTGCGCGATCACGCTGTCGGGCAGGAGTTTGCCGTTTTTGAACAGCGGCACGACCTTGTCGTAGAATTTCAGCTTCGACGTCTCCATCGGCTGGATCACGCCGCTCGGATAGACCTTCTTGAGGATCCAGTATTCGATGTCGGCGATGTCGTAGGAATTCGGCTGGGTGACCGCGCGCTGGGCGGCGGCGTCGGAGTCCATGGCCGTCATCTCCAGCGTGATGCCCAGGTCTTCCTTGCACTTTTCTGCAACCGCATTGATGTTCGACACGCCGGTTCCGAACTGTCGCAGCGTGATCGGGTTCTGCGCCCAGATGGTCGGAAAGCCCGTGATGGCGCCGGAGCCGGCGACGAGGCCGGCGGCGGCGGCTCCCGTCTTCAGGAGTGAGCGGCGGTTGATGCCCGTCTTTGCGGAAGTCGTCTTGGTCATTGGCTGTTCTCCTATTTTTGCTTTGTGATTGTCGGGTCCGCCGGGTGGCCGGCGGTCATTTCGGGATGCGTCCGAGCACGGTCGCGTCCGCTGCCCCCCAGGAAAGCGGCACGGCATCGCCGACCTTGGTCGTCCGTTCGAAGAAGGCCGTGTCGTCGAGGATGACGGTGAAATCCTCGACGCCGGCACCGTCGATGCTGAGCTTCACCGTCGAGCCGCGGTATTCGATGTTGGAGACGATGCCGGTGAAGCCGAGGCCGGGGACGTCGGTCGGCGCGATGCGGACGCGGTCTGTCCGCACGGCGATGTCGACCGGCTGGCCCGCCGCGACCGGGGCGCCCTGGGCCGTGAACTGCCCGCCATTGACGACATCCAGTGTGACGATGCCGTTCGCGGCTGTTGCCGCCCGCCCGGAGATCACGTTGTGGTCGCCCATGAAGCGCGCCACGAAGGCGGTGGCCGGCCGCTCGAACACCACGCGGGGCGCCGCCGCCTGCTCAATCCGCCCGTCGTTCATCACGACGATCAGGTCGGCGAGCGCCATCGCTTCTTCCTGGCTATGGGTAACATGCACGAAGGTGATGCCGAGCGAGGTCTGCAGGCGCTTCAGTTCCGCGCGCATGCGGATCTTCAGGAAGGGGTCGAGGGCCGACAGCGGCTCATCGAGGAGCAGCGCTTCGGGATCGGTGATCAGCGCGCGGGCAAGCGCCACCCGTTGCTGCTGGCCGCCGGAAAGCTGGGCGGGACGGCGCGTCGCATAGGCCTCGAGCTGCATCAGCCGCAGCATGTCGAGCGCCTTCCGGCGCCGCTCGTCCTTGTCCACGCCCTTCATCTTCAGGCTGAAGGCGACGTTGTCGATGAGGTCGAGGTGGGGAAAGAGCGCGTAGGACTGGAACATCATCGCCGTGCCGCGCCTTGCCGCAGGCAGGTTGGTAATGACCGTGTTGCCGAGCCTGATATCGCCGTCGGAGACGGTTTCATGGCCGGCGATCATGCGCAGGGTCGAGGTCTTGCCGCAACCGGAAGGCCCGAGCAGGCAGCAATAGGTCCCGGCGGGGATCTTCAGGCTGATCGCATGGACGGCAGTCGCCTGGCCATAGATCTTGGAGACGGAGGCGATGTCGATTTCGGCGGCTTTGGTCACGCGGCAGCTCCTCTGAGTCGATCTTGCCGATGCAGGAGGCGTGCCAATTTTTTGCGTGCCCGGCCAAGGCTTTGGAATCGTGCAATTTTATTTTCGGCTGCCGAACGTTTGTGCCGCATCGCAACGATGTATGCACAAAAAACAGATATTGCGTTCAATCCTGAAGCTGGATTGGATGCAAAACATTTCTGAAATCCGGCACGCGGCTATTCACTCGCAGCAGCGACGGCGTTAGAAAGAGGCATGGACAAGTCACTGCCGATTGCCGAGGGACGCGCGCCGTTCGATCCGAACCCGGAGGACCGGGCGCAATCCATCCGCGATTCGCTGAGGGACGCCATCGTCGACCGGCGGCTTGCGCCGGGCACCAAGCTTTCCGAGGCAGAGGTCGGCACGCTGTTCGACGTCAGCCGGACGGTAGCCCGCGCCGCGCTGCAGATGCTGGCCTTCGAGGGGCTAGTGAAGGTCGAGCGCAACCGTGGCGCCTTCGTCTCCGACCCGACGCCGGAGGAGGCTCTGCAGGTCTTCGCCTCGCGCCGCCTGATCGAGCCGGGCATCATCGCAGCGGTGATCGAACGGGTGACGCCGGCCGATATCAGGGCCTTCCGTGCGCATCTCGATGAGGAAACGCGCCACAAGCAGGAGCGAGGCGCTGCCGCCCGGCGGGCCGAGATCAAGGCGTCCGGCGACTTTCATCTGATGCTCGCCGCCGTAGCAGGCAACGCGATCCTGCAGAAGTTCATGGACGAACTCGTCGCCCGCTCGTCGCTGGTGATTTCTCTCTACGGCCGTTCGGGCGCGTCCAGTTGCGGGCACAACGACCATGCCGATCTGCTCGTCGCCGTCGAAACCCGTGACGTGCCGCGCGCCCAGGCTCTGATGCTCCGCCACATCGATCACATCGAGGCTGACCTGGACTTGCGGACGAAGGAAGGGCTGACGCTCAAGGACGCGCTGGCGCTCTAATTCAACAGTTCGATGCCGGCGCCGTCCTTCCTGCAATGGCCTGTCCGTCATCGGCTTGCTACGGCAGGGTGCGTCGACAGCCTAAGGCTGTCGACGCAGAAGCGTATCAGAGTGGCGACCTGGATCTGATCTCTCGTCAGGTTCGGGCGCCACGATCTCCCCGGAACGGGCCGCCAGTTGAAGGCGGGACCAACCGGGGAACTAGGCAAGCCAGAAGATAAGGCCCGACAGCGCGAAGCCCACGAGGCCGACCAGCGTCTGCATGACGGTCCAAGTCTTGAACGTGGTCTTGACGTCCATGTTGAAGAAGCGGCCGACCAGCCAGAAGCCGGAGTCGTTGACGTGGGACAACATCACCGACCCTGCGGCCAGCGCCAGCACGACGGCCGAAAGCTGGAACCCTTCGTAGCCTGCAGCCTGCACGGCGGGTTGCACGAGCCCGGCGGCGGTTATGAGCGCCACTGTCGCCGAGCCTTGCGCGACCCTCAGCGCGGTCGCGATGAGGAAGCCTGCAACGAACACGGGCAGGCCGATATCCGAAAGCGCATCCGACAGCGCGTTTCCGATGCCGGAGGCGCGCAGGACGCCCCCGAACATGCCGCCGGCGCCGGTGATCAGGATGATGGAGCAAACGGGTCCGAGAGCCGAATCGAGGATGCGCTCGACCTTGACGGCGTCCCTTCCGCGCCTTGGGCCCAGCACATAGCCGGCGACAAGGACCGAAATCAGAAGGGCGATGGGCGTAGCGCCGATCGTGCGTGCAAGCTGGAACCAGGTGGCATTGCTGTCGACCCATCCCTGTGCGCGGGCGAAGTCGAGACCCGTATTGATGAAGATGAGAAACAGCGGCAGCAGCAGGAGGGCAACCACCAGGCCCGGAGCCGGCGGATTAGCGTCTTCACCTGCGGATTTGTCGGTCGCAAGAATGTCCGGCACCGGCAGCAGGATGCGCTTGCCGATCCATGCGCCGAACAGATGGCCCGCCACGACCCAGGTCGGTATGGCGACCATGAGGCCGACCAGGATCAGGAGGCCCGCATCGGCCCCCAGAAGCTCGGCCGCGGCAACAGGCCCCGGATGCGGCGGCACGAAGACGTGCATGACGGAAAACGCCGTGGCGACCGGGATACCGTAGAGCAGGAGGCTGCCGCCCAGGCGGCGCGCAACCGTGAAGACCACGGGCAGCATCACCACGAGTCCGGCATCGAAGAAGATCGGGAATCCGAAGATCAGGGATGCGATGCCCAGCGCCATCGGAGCCCGCTTCTCGCCAAAGCGTCTCACGAGATCGTCCGCAAGCGCCTGTGCACCGCCCGACACTTCGAGCATGCGCCCGAGCATCGCGCCGAGACCGACCAGGAGGGCGACCCCGCCCAGCGTCGACCCGAAGGATGAGGTGAGGGTCGTCAGGATATTGCCTGCCGGAATGCCGGCCACGATCGCCGTCAGGACGCTGACAACGATGAGAGCGACAAAGGCATGGATGCGAAACTGGATGATCAGCAACAGCAGCAGCGCAACGGCGCCGACCGCTATGGATATAAGCGCTCCTGCGCCCAGTGTCTGTTCGAATTCTGGCACTTAACTACTCCTTGCACGCGTCCCCGATTCCGATCGTTCCGGAAAACGCGTCCTCTAAATCTATTGTTTGATATGAGAATTCAGGTTCAGCCCGGTGAGGGCGCGATCGACCACCGTCTCGGGAGGCGCGTCGACGGTGATCTTGACGCCATTTTCGTCCTCCTGCAGGTCCTCGAGCGTGGCGAACTGCGAATCAAGAAGGGACGGCGGCATGAAATGGCCTTTTCGCCGGGCCATCCGCTCTGCCACGAGCTTCTTGTCTGCGACGAGTTCGACGAAGCGCACGTCCGCCCGCGCACCGTTCAAGATCTCACGATAGCTGCGTTTCAAAGCCGAACATGTCAGGACGACATTGCTGCCTGCATCCGCCTTCTCGCTGATCCAGTCCCGGATCTTCTTGAGCCAGGGCTGGCGATCGGCGTCGTCAAGGGGAATGCCCGCCGACATCTTCTCGATGTTTTCGGGCGGGTGGAAGGTGTCTCCTTCCGCACATTCCCATCCGAGCTTCTGTGACAGGAGTTCGGCCGTCGTGGTTTTGCCGATGCTGGAGGGCCCCATGACGATCAGGGCGATGGGTTTATCCTTGGTAGTTTCAATCATTCCAATAAATTCCACTCGAGTGCCCGTTCAGGGTAGTAAACGTCTGAAGATCAATTCGCATCAAAAAGCCGGTCCATCCAGTAAAAGGAATGTGTCGTCCCGCTGTCTGTGCCGCCTTTGATTTCATTGCTTTTTCTGAAGCATGGGTATCTGAAGTCTGCCGGATCGTTCGTGCCTCGCCGGTTGTCGTGGCCGAGATCGGTGCAAAACACCTGTGCCCGTCGTGCGAAACGTCAAGGCTTCATGCAGCGCGTTCGCCATAATCTGCAAGCGAAAGCGCGCGACAGGGCGTTCAGCGGACGACGACCCGCCACAGGATAGCGGGTCGTTTTCCGGTCGATGGACGGCAGGGCTGTGGCCGCTCCCTATTCGAACAGCGGGCGTTCCTGGCCGTTTTCGCGGATCCAGGTGGACAGGCCGATCCTGGCGAGGACAGAGAGGAAGGGCTTGGGCGGCAGTTCCTCGACGTTGGCCATCTGCTTCACGTCCCATTCGCCGGTGGCGACCAGCATGGCGGCGGCGACCGGGGGGACGCCGGCGGTGTAGGAGATGCCCTGCGAACCGACCTCGTTAAAGGCTTCCTTGTGGTCGGCGACGTTATAGATGAAGACCTCGCGCTCCTTGCCGTCCTTGATGCCCTTGACGAAGTCGCCGATGCAGGTCTTGCCCTCATATTCCGGGGCGAGCGAAGCCGGGTCGGGCAGGCAGGCCTTGACCACCTTGAGCGGCACGACTTCGGAACCGTCGGCGAGCTTGACCGGCTGCTCGGAGAGAAGGCCGATGTTCTTCAGGACGGTGAAGACGTTGATGTAGTGATCGCCGAAGCCCATCCAGAAGCGCACGTCGGCGCCGTCCATGTTCTTTGCCAGCGAATGCACTTCGTCATGGCCGCAGAGATAGGCGCGGCGGGTGCCGACGACCGGGAGGTCGTAGTCCTTGCCGATCTCGAACATCTTGTTGACGTTCCATTCGCCGCCCTGCCACGAATAGACGACGCCGGTGAATTCGCGGAAGTTGATTTCTGGGTCGAAGTTGGTGGCAAAATACTTGCCGTGGCTGCCGGCATTGATGTCGACGATATCGACGTCGGTGACCTTGTCGAGATAATCGTCCTTGGCGAGACGCGCATAGGCGTTGACGACGCCGGGGTCGAAGCCGGCGCCGAGAATCGCGGTGATGCCCTTTTCCTTGCACTCGTCGGCGCGCTTCCACTCATAGTTTCCGTACCACGGCGGGGTCTCGCAGATCTTGTTCGGCTCTTCGTGGATGGCGGTGTCGATATAGGCGACGCCGGTATCCATGCAGGCGCGCAGCACCGACATGTTGAGGAAGGCGGTGCCGACGTTGATGACGATCTGGCTACCGGTCTTGCGGATGAGCGCCTTGGTGGCCTCGATGTCGAGCGCATCGAGCGCGTGACCTTCGAGCACGCCGTCCTTTTTCATCGCCTTCTTCTCGCGGACGGAGGCGATGATGGCATCGCACTTCGCCTTGGTGCGCGAGGCGATATGGATGTCGCCGAGCACGTCGTTGTTCTGGGCGCATTTGTGCGCGACCACCTGCGCGACGCCGCCGGCGCCGACGATGAGTACGTTCTTCTTCATTTGGGGACCAACTCCTTGCGTCCAATCGTCAGAAAGTCTTCCTGAGGGTGTCAGGAAAGGCTCTGTTCGTAGTCCGTGTAGTCGAACTCACGGACCGTCCTGAGGCTGCCATCCAGTTCGCGGATGGCGATTGCCGGCATCTTCACGCCGTTAAACCAGTTTTTCTTGACCATCGTATAGCCGGCGGCGTCCTGGATCGAGATGCGGTCGCCGACGTTCAGTTCGTCCGGAAAATCGAACTCGCCGAAGATGTCGCCGGCCAGGCAGGACTTGCCGCAGACCATGTAACGATGCGGTCCCTGGTTGGGGTGAACCTTCGCGCTTTCACGATAGATCAGAAGATCCAGCATGTGCGCTTCGATGGAACTGTCCACCACGACAAGGTCCTTGCCGTTGTAAAGCTTGTCGAGCACGGTGACTTCCAGCGTGGTCGAGCGGGTGATCGAGGCCTCGCCGGGTTCCAGGTAGACCTGGACGCCATATTCGCCGGAGAAGCGCTTCAGTCGCTCGGCGAACGTCTCCAGCGGGTAGTTGTCGCCGGTGAAGTGGATGCCGCCGCCGAGGCTGACCCATTCGGCCTTCTTCAGGAGCGGCGCGAACCGCTCCTCGATCGTGCCCAGCATGCGGTCGAACAGGGCGAAATCGCCGTTCTCGCAGTTGTTGTGGATCATGAAGCCGGAGACCCGGTCCATGACGCGCTCCACCTTCGCCACGTCCCATTCGCCGAGCCGGGAGAAGGGGCGGGCGGGATCGGCCAGGTCGAAGGTGGAGGAACTCACCTGCGGATTGAGGCGCAGGCCGCGGACGATGCCGGATGCCTTGTCCGAAAACCGTTCGAGCTGGCCGATCGAATTGAAGATGATCTTGTCCGCATGGGAGACGACCTCTTCGATCTCGTAATCGGCATAGGCGACCGAATAGGCATGGGTTTCCTTGCCGAAGCGCTCGTGGCCGAGGCGGACCTCGTTCAGCGACGACGACGTTGTGCCATCCATGTAGTCGCGCATGAAGTCGAAGACCGACCAGGTGGCGAAGCATTTCAGCGCCAGCAGCGCCTTGGCACCGGACAGCTCGCGCAGGGTCGCGATCTTCTCCATGTTGCGGAGCAGGCTGGACTTGTCGATCAGGTAGTAGGGCGTCTCGATCATGCGGGTCGGGTCTTTCGTGGGTGAAGCGGCGCGTCCGGCCTGCCGGCGGGCGCAGCCGGCTTCGGACTTCGGGACCATCGTCATGTCCGCGGCACGGACGGCTTTGCGGTCGCCGTGTCAGGGAATTGTCATCATCGATCCGGAAGGCCGACTGTCGGAATGAGGGCGGTATCGTGGTCTCTCGGCATCTGCGAGCCTGGTGAACGATCTGTCCCGACCGTGTACCGCGCAAATGTGACGGTCGGGCTACAATCGCGCGCCGAGGCGCGACAACTCCAGACTGGTTCGAGAGAGCAAAGACAGCATGGCGCCTATCTAGCTTCACGGCCAGGGAAGTCAAGGCGGACGGGGCTGCCGGTGCGTTGCCGGACGGGACGCGATCCCGGTCTTGCGAAATCGCAGCGGAATGTTATCTGACGAGCGAGACGCCGGCCCCGCTCAGCTGTGGCCCGCAAAGATCGACAGCTACGCCCCGGAGCGTCGCCTTGCCCAGAAAAGCCCTGCCCAGAAAGGCCCAGCCGCGAAAGCCCCTCTCGGGCAAAAAGGCGGCCGGGAAAATCGTGTCGGGGAAGCCCGTCTCTGGAAAAGCCGTGCTCGGGAAGGCGCCCGCCCGAAAGCCACCCTCCGGAGGACCCGGAGCGGACAAGGTCGACCAGGTGACGCTGCAGCGGGCCTTCTCCAAGCTCGGCATCTGCTCGCGAAAGCAGGCGGAGGCCTTCATCGTGGAAGGGCGGGTGCGGGTCAACGGGAAGGTGACTGCGGCGGTCGATACCTGGGTCGACATGAATTCCGACCGGATCGAACTCGACGGCAGGCCGCTGGCGGCGCGGGAAAAGGTCTATCTCGCGCTGAACAAGCCGCGCGGCCTTGTCACCACGCGCGATGATCCGGAGGGCCGCAAGACCGTCTTCGATTGCCTGGAGGGGCTTGATCTGCCCTTCGTCGCCCCGATCGGCCGGCTCGACAAGGCGAGCGAGGGACTGCTGCTGTTCACCAACGACACGCAACTGGCGCAGCGCCTGCTCGATCCCGACAAGGATGTCCGTAAGGTCTACCATGTCCAGGTGACCGGCACGCCGGGCGAGGCGGAGCTCGCGCGGATGAGGGCCGGGATCGTCGCGGACGATCGGGTGCTGACGGCGGCGGCCGTGCGCCTGCTGCGGGCAGGGGAGAAGAACGCCTGGCTCGAGGTGGAACTCACCGAGGGCAAGAACCGGCAGATCCGGCGCATGCTCGAGGCGCTCGGAATGGAGTGCCTGCGGCTCGTCCGGGTTTCCATCGGCGCTGTTCTTCTCGGCGACCTTGCCAAGGGCGCTGTGCGTTTCCTGGGCGACGAAGAGATCCGGTCGCTGCGGGAGGGCGCCGGGCTTCGGCCGGCAGTGGCCGGGGCGGAAGAGAAGCGCCCGGCCAAGGGACATAGCGCAGGCTGACGGCCCCGTCCCGTCAGCTCTCGATGCCGTGCACGGCCAGGAGGCTTTTCATCCGCTCTGTCGCCAGATCCGGCCGGTCCAGCACGCGGGCACTGTCGGCAAGGCGGAAAATGTCGGCATAGTGGACGATGCCGCGGGCCGATTGCAGGCCGGCCGGCATGGTGAAATGCGACTGGTGGCCGTTCAGCCAGGCGAGGAAGACGACGCCGGCCTTGTAATACTGCGTCGGCGCCTCGAAGATCTTGCGCGACAGCGGCACGGTCGGCTCGATCACCGCGCGGAAGGTGGCGACGTCGCCGGAAGCGAGGGCTGACAGCGCCTTCGAGGCCTGCGGGGCGACCGCATCGAAGATGCCGAGCAGGGCGTGGCTATATCTCTGTCCGTCGCCCTCGATCAGTTCCGCATAGTTGAAGTCGTCGCCGGTGAAGCAGAGCACGCCCTCTGGCAGTTGCTCGCGGAGCGCCACTTCACTGGCATTGTCGAGCAGCGAGATCTTGATGCCTTCGACCTTGTCGCGGTTGTCGGCGATGATCGACAGCACGGTCGAGAGCGCGCCTTTGAAATCCTCGCTGCCCCAGTAGCCCTTCAGGTGCGGGTCGAACATGGCGCCCAGCCAGTGCAGCACGACCTTGTCCTTCGCCTGGCCGAGGAGGCGGCCATAGACCTCGCGGTAGTCGTCGGGCGACCGGGCGACCCGGGCCAGCGCCCGGCTCGCCATCATGATGGCGCGGCCGCCGTGTTTCTCGACGAAGCCGATCTGTTCCTCGTAGGCGGCGATGACGTCGTCGAGCGTCTTCGCGTCGCCGGGCGCGAGCTGGTCGGTTCCCGCCCCGCAGGCAAGATCGGCGCCGGGAACGGTGCGGGCTTCGGCCAGAGTTCGGCGAATGAGTTCCTGCGCGCCGGCCCAGTCGAGCCCCATCCCGCGCTGGGCGGTGTCCATCGCCTCGGCGATGCGGAAGCCGAGCGACCACAGGTGATGCCGGAAGGCGAGCGTGGCATCCCAATCGATCGCCGGCGCCTCCCAGGGGCGCGCGTCGCGGACGGGATCGGATACGACGTGGGCGGCGGCATAGGCGATGCGGTTGAAGACGGGCGGATCCGCCGGCCTTTCGGTCGGGGCGCCCGAAAGCACATAGCGTTCGATCGTGCCGTCCGCTCCCGGCAGATGGATTGTCGACATGAGTACCTCCTCCACGGTTTGGAGGCTTGTTAATTTAGATCGATCCAAATTGCAAGAGCAGGGGTGAAAGACGGATGCGGCCGGACGCGGCGGACAGGCGGGATGCGGGCTCTGGATGGTCGGATGTACGTGCCGGGGTCCCGCTACGCGCGGGCGGCTTTCCTTGCTGGCGTCAGCCTCAGGCCTGTCAGGGGTCGAGTCCACCGAAAAACCCTTTTATTTTATTTGTTTATGGGAGCATCGAGGACGGGCTGGCGGATCCTCAGGATAAGAAGAAGGATGGTGCCGGGGTGTGGCGCACGGGCCGGGCCGAGGTCCTGCCGCGCACGATGCACAGAAAGGCGAGGCTCGGTTGACGGGTCTCGTTCCGCGGATGCTGTTGCAAATGATGCTTGACTATTTTGGAACGATCCAATAAATCCTTGTCTCGAAGCGGACGGAAGAGGGCCGCACGGGAGGATGGCGTGAACAGGAGCAGGGTGACAGTCGTCGATATTGCGCGCGCCGCCGGCGTGTCGAAATCGACCGTGTCGCTCGTGCTGCAGGCGAGCCCGCTGGTCAACGAGCAGACCCGCGCCAGGGTCAATGCCGCGATCCGCGAACTCGGCTATGTCTATAATCGCGGCGCGGCGAACCTGCGCCAGACGGCGTCCTCGAAGATCGTCGGCATCGTCGTCAACGACCTCACCAATTCGTTCTTCGCCGAACTTGCGGTCGGCATGGACATGGTCATGCAGTCGGCCGGCTTCGTGCAGTTCCTCGCCAATACCGGCGAGAGCCTCGACCGCCAGCGAGAGGTGATTGCCTCGATGCGCGAGCACGGCATTTCCGGCCTGATCATCTCGCCGGCGCGCGGGACCGAGGCTGCGGACTTCAAGCCGCTGACGGCGAGCGGGGTGCCCGTCGTCGTCGTCGTGCGCAACGTCGCCGGCGCCAAGGTGTCCTCGCTGCTGTCCGACAACCGCGCCGGCGCGCGCGAGGCGACGGAGCATCTGATCTCGCTCGGTCACCGCCGCATCGCCTTTCTCGGCGGCTTTGCCGATACCGCCGTCTCCGGCGAACGCATGCAGGGCTATCGTGAGGCGCTGTCGGCAGCCGGGCTCGAAGCGGACGGGTCGCTCGTCGTCAATTCCGCGCCGTCGCGCGCCGGCGGCGTGACCGCGATCGAGCGCGCCATGCTGATTTCCGGGCGGCCGACTGCGGCGCTCTGCTTCAACGATGCGGTCGCCTTCGGCGTCTGCGACGGGCTGCGCGCCCGCGGGCTCGAGCCCGGCCGCGATTTCGGCGTCGTCGGCTTCGACGACGTGATCGAGGCGCAGACGGCGGTGCCGGCGCTGACGACGGTATCCGTCGATCCGCAGGGCATGGGGCGGCGTGCGGCGCAGATGCTGCTGAAACAGATCAATTCCGGCCGGGTGGAGGCGGAGGCGACGGTCGCCTCGGTTCGGCTGGTGGTGCGCCAGAGCTGCGGCGCGAAGACGACGACTTGGGACGGAGGAACCTCGCATGACACAGCCCCGGGCGACAGAAGCTCAGACACGGTGGGGACTGATCGGCGCCAGCACGATCGCGCGTGAATGGGTGATCGGAGCGATCCGCGCCACCGGCGGCGAGGTCGTTTCCGTCATGAGCACCAGCGCCGAGCGCGGCCGCGCCTATGCATCCGAGCAGGGCATTGCGAAGTCGGTCACGCGGCTGGAGGACCTGCTCGGCGACGACGAGGTCGATGCCGTCTACATTTCCACCACCAACGAGTTGCACCGCGACCACGCGATCGCCGCGGCCCGCGCCGGCAAGCATGTTCTCTGCGAGAAGCCGCTGGCCACCTCGCTGGAGGACGCGCGCGCCATGGTGAAGGCGGCAAGGGATGCGGGCGTGGTCCTTGCGACGAACCATCACCTGCGCAACGCCGCCACCCATCGCGCCATGCGTGACGCGATCGCGGCGGGTCGCATCGGCCGGCCGCTCGCTGCCCGGGTCTTTCACGCCGTCTACCTGCCGCCGCACCTGCAGGGCTGGCGCCTCGACCGGCCGGAGGCCGGCGGCGGCGTCATCCTCGACATCACGGTGCATGATACCGACACCTTGCGCTTCGTGCTCGGCGACGATCCGATCGAGGCCGTCGCCTTCAGCCAGCAGAGCGGCATGGCGAAGGCGGGGCTCGAGGATGCAGTGATGGGCGTGCTGCGGTTTCGTTCCGGCGTCATCGCCCAGTTCCATGACGGCTTCACCACGAAATTCGCCGAGACGGGGCTGGAGGTGCATGGCAGCGAGGGATCACTGATCGGGCGCAACGTCATGACCCAGCGGGCCGTGGGCACGGTGACGCTGCGCGATGCGGAGGGCGAACGCGACCTGCCGCTCGACCATCGCAATCTCTACGAGACCGGTCTTGCCGCCTTCCATACGGCGATCGCCGGTAAGGGCCAGCCGTCCGCCACCGGCGAGGACGGCGTCTGGTCGCTGACCGCGGGGCTCGCGGTCGTCAAGGCCGCGCAGAGCGGCATGGCCGTCAAGATCGAACCGGGACTATGAGCAGCAACATGAGCAAGCACATCTCGCCAGCGGAAGCGGCAGGCCTCATCCCCGACGGCGCGGTCGTCTCGGTCTCCTCCTCGTCCGGCCTCGGCTGCCCGGACCTGATGCTGAAGGCGATCGGCGATCGCTTCGAGGCGACCGGCCATCCGAAGAACATCACCACCCTGCACCCGATCGCCGCCGGCGACATGAGCGGCATCCGGGGCGTGGACCATATCGCCCGCAAGGGACTGCTGGCGCGGATCATCGGCGGTTCCTATCCGTCCGGCCCGTCTTCGGCGGAACCGCCGCTGATCTGGCAGATGGTCACCGGCAACGAGATCCCCGCCTACAACATCCCCTCCGGCATCCTGTTCGACATGCACCGCGAGGCGGCGGCCAAGCGGCCGGGCGTGCTCACCAAGGTCGGCCTCGATACCTTCGTCGATCCGGCTCGTCAGGGCTGCGCGATGAACGAGAAGGCCGCCGGCGAGCCCGTCGTGAAGAAGGTCACCTTCGAGGGCGAGGAGTGGCTCTATTTCCCGGCGATCGTGCCGCAGGTCGCGATCATCCGCGCCACCACAGCCGACGAGCGCGGCAACCTCACCTATGAACACGAGGGCGCCTATCTGGGCGGTCTCGACCAGGCGCTCGCCGCCCGCAACAATGGCGGGATCGTCATCGCGCAGGTCAAGCGCCTCACCAAGGAGGGCGCGCTGAAGCCGCATGACGTGCGCGTGCCCGGCATGCTGGTCGACTATGTCGTCGTCGATCCGGACCAGAAGCAGACGACGCAGACGCTCTACGATCCCGCCATCTCCGGCGAGATCATGCGGCCGCTCGGCAGCTTCCGCGTGCCGGAATTCAACATCCAGAAGGTGATCGCCCGCCGCGTCGCGCAGGAACTGGAAGCCGGAAGCTGCGTCAACCTCGGTTTCGGCATCTCCGCCAACGTGCCGCGCATCCTCCTGGAGGAGGGGCTGCACGGCGACGTCACCTGGGTGATCGAACAGGGGGCGGTCGGCGGCGTGCCGCTGCTCGATTTCGCCTTCGGCTGCGCGTCGAACGCCGATGCCTACATGCCCTCGCCCTACCAGTTCACCTACTTCCAGGGCGGCGGCTTCGACGCCTCGCTGCTGTCCTTCCTCGAGATCGGCCGCGACGGCTCGGTCAACGTCTCCAAGCTCTCCTTCCGCCCGCACGTCACGGCAGGCGCAGGCGGCTTCGTCGACATCACCGCGCGGGCGAGGAAGATCGTCTTTTCCGGCATGTTCAACGCCGGCGCGAAGCTCGGCATCGAGGGCGGAAAGCTCGTGATCGAGAAGGAGGGCAAGCTGAAGAAGCTGGTCAACGAAGTCGAGCACGTGACCTTCTCCGGCCGCCGCGCCATCGAGCAGGGGCAGGACATCACCTATGTCACCGAGCGCTGCGTGATGAGGCTGACGCCTGACGGCATCGTGCTCACCGAGATCGCGCCCGGCGTCGACCTGCAGGCGCATGTCCTCGACCAGTCGGAGTTTCCGCTGATCGTCTCCGAAAATCTGAAGGTCATGGATGGCGCGCTCTTTGCCGATGCGCCGCTCGGCCTGACCTTGCCGCGCAAGGTGCAGCGTATGCCGGGAGCTGGCCATGTCTGAGCCGCGCATCAGGGTCGCCGTCGAGGGCGCCGTCGCCACCATCACCGTGGTCCGGCCGGAGAAGCTGAACGCCTTCGATATCGGCATGCTGAAGGAACTGTCCGACGCCTGTGATACCGTCGAGGCGAACGCCGCCGTTCGGGTCGCGATCCTGACCGGCGAAGGCAAGGCCTTTTCGGCCGGTGGCGATATCAGGGCCTGGGGCGGCATGGAGCCGAACGAGTTCGGCCATGCCTGGGTGCGCTTCGGCCATCGCGTGTTCGAACGGCTGGCGACGCTGCGGATGCCGCTGATCGCGGCCGTCAACGGCCATGCCCTGGGCGGCGGGCTGGAGCTTGCGGCGGCGGCCGATGTCCGCATCGCCGAGGCCCAGGTGAAGATCGGCCTGCCGGAGGCGGGCCTTGGCATGGTGCCCGGCTGGTCGGGGACGCAGCGGCTGGTCCGGCGTTTCGGCGCGCAGGCCGTGCGCCGGATGCTACTCGGCGGCGAGGTGCTGACGGCCGCGGAGGCCGCGGATCTCGGAATCATCGACAAGGTGGTGGAGACCGGGCAATCGGTCGCGGCGGCGAAGGACTATGCGGCCCGCATCGCCGCGCGCGGCCCGGCGGCGACGGAAATCTCGAAACTGATGATCGCCGTGGCCAACGGCGAGGACAATGGCAGCGCGGTGGAGGCCCTCGGCTCGATCCTCGTCGCCAAGACCGGCGACCTGAAGGAAGGCGTCGCCGCCTTCACCGGCAAGCGCCCGGCGGAATTCAAGGGAGAATGGTGATGACTGCAATCGTGAAGCCGAAGGCGCTGGAAAACCACAAGGTGCGCGACTTCCGCATGCTGATTTCCGGGGCGTGGGTGGAGACCGAGGGCGGCAAGATGCTGGAGCGCGTCGCGCCCGGCCACGGCGTCACGGTCAGCCGCTATCAGGCCGGCACGAAAGTGGATGCCGAACGTGCCATCGCCGCCGCCCGCCGTAGCTTCGACGACGGCTTCTGGCCGCGCATGACCGGGGCAGAGCGCTCCAACATCCTGCTGAAGGCGGCGGACCTGATCGCCGCCCGCGCCGAGGAACTGGCCTTCCTCGATGCGATCGAGAGCGGCAAGCCGATCAGCCAGGCGAGGGGCGAACTCGGCGGCGCCGTCGATATCTGGCGCTATGCGGCAGCGCTCGCCCGCGACCTGCACGGCGAGAGCTACAACACGCTCGGCGACGGCACGCTCGGCGTCGTGCTGCGCGAGGCGATCGGCGTCGTCTCGATCATCACGCCGTGGAACTTCCCCTTCCTGATCGTCAGCCAGAAGCTTCCCTTCGCGCTGGCCGCCGGTTGCACGACGGTGGTCAAGCCGTCGGAACTGACGTCCGGTTCGACACTGGTGCTCGGCGAGATCCTCGCCGAGGCCGGGGTGCCGGTGGGCGTGGTCAACATCGTGACCGGCACGGGACCGGAGGTCGGCGCGCCGATGACGATGCATCCCGACGTCGACATGGTCTCGTTCACCGGTTCCACCGGCGTCGGGAGGCTGACCATGGCGAATGCTGCGCAGACGCTGAAGAAGGTCTCGCTCGAGCTTGGCGGCAAGAACCCGCAGATCGTCTTTCCGGACGCCAATCTCGACGACTTCATCGATGCGGCGGTGTTCGGCGCCTACTTCAACGCCGGCGAATGCTGCAATGCCGGCTCCCGCCTCATCCTGCATCGCGACATTGCCGACGCGGTGACGGCCCGCATCGCCGAACTGTCGAAGAAGGTGCGCGTCGGCGATCCGCTCGATCCGACCACGCAGGTTGGCGCGATCATCACGCCGCAGCACCTGGAGAAGATCGCGGGCTATGTTTCGGGCGCGCGGCAGGCGGGTGCCGGCGTGGCGCTCGGCGGCGAGAGCCTCGATCTCGGCCTCGGCCAGTTCATGGCGCCGACCATCCTCTCCGGCGTCAAGCCGGACATGGCGGTGGCGCGCGAGGAAGTGTTCGGCCCCGTGCTCTCCGTCCTCACCTTCGAGACGACCGAGGAGGCGATCCGGATCGCCAACGCCATCGACTATGGCCTTTCCGCCGGCGTCTGGAGCCGCGACTTCGACACCTGCCTGACGATCGGCCGCCGCGTCCGCGCCGGCACGGTCTGGATGAACACCTTCATGGACGGCGCCTCCGAACTGCCCTTCGGCGGCTATCGCCAGTCGGGCCTCGGACGCGAGCTCGGCCGCCATGCGGTGGAGGACTATACCGAGACGAAGACGCTCAACATGCACATCGGCGCGCGCACCAACCGGTGGATGCCGCAAGGAGCAAAAGGCGAGTGTTAATCGATTTAAGGAATGCGGAAGTGGCGCTTGACGCGCGCGCGACAGTCACATCTTAATTGGGAGCGCGGCGAGGAGGCCGCGCAACAGACAAACGGCAGACACGGATTGGGGTACACCCTGAGGCGGAAGGGCTTCCGCCATACAACTTGCTAGCTGGGAGGAAAACGATGCGCAAGTTTCTGACGACGACTGCAATGTCACTGGCACTGATGGCAGGCGCGGCGCAGGCCGCAGAAAACGTGGAGGTGCTTCACTGGTGGACGTCCGGCGGCGAGGCTGCGGCGCTCGACGTCCTCAAGAAGGACCTCGAATCCAAGGGCATCACCTGGACCGACATGCCGGTCGCGGGCGGGGGCGGCACCGAGGCCATGACCGTGCTGCGCGCCCGCGTCACCGCCGGCAACGCGCCGACGGCCGTGCAGATGCTCGGCTTCGACATTCTGGACTGGGCCAAGGAAGGCGCGCTCGGCAACCTCGACGACGTTGCGGCCAAGGAAGGCTGGGACAAGGTGATCCCGACCGCGCTGCAGCAGTTCTCCAAGTATGACGGCCACTGGATCGCCGCGCCTGTCAACGTCCACTCCACCAACTGGATGTGGATCAACAAGGCGGCCCTCGACAAGGCGGGCGGCAAGGAGCCGGCCAACTGGGACGAACTCGTAGCACTGCTCGACAACTTCAAGGAGCAGGGCATCACGCCCGTCGCCCATGGCGGTCAGCCGTGGCAGGACGCGACCATCTTCGACGCCGTCGTGCTCTCGCTCGGCAACGACTTCTACAAGAAGGCCTTCATCGACCTCGACGCCGAAACGCTCGGCGGACCGCAGATGAAGGAAGCCTTCGACCGCATGACGAAGCTGCGCTCCTACGTGGACGACAACTTCTCCGGCCGCGACTGGAACCTCGCTTCGGCGATGGTCATCGAGGACAAGGCCGGCTTGCAGTTCATGGGCGATTGGGCCAAGGGCGAGTTCCTGAAGGCCGGCAAGAAGCCGGGCACGGATTTCGTCTGCATGCGCTTCCCCGGCACGCAGGGCTCGGTCACCTTCAACTCCGACCAGTTCGCCATGTTCAAGGTCGCCGACGACAAGGTTCCGGCACAGCTCGCCATGGCCTCGGCGATCGAAAGCCCGACGTTCCAGTCGGCCTTCAACGTGGTCAAGGGCTCGGCTCCTGCGCGTACCGACGTTCCGGACACCGACTTCGACGATTGCGGCAAGAAGGCCATCAAGGACCTGGCCGATGCCAACACCAGCGGTACGCTCTATGGCTCCATGGCCCACGGCCACGCCAATCCGGCCGCGGTGAAGAACGCGATCTACGACGTCGTCACGCGCCAGTTCAACGGCGAGCTTTCCTCCGAGGAAGCCGTCACCGAACTGGTCGCCGCCGTCGAGGGTGCGAAGTAGGCGGCCTGGTGCCGGATTGCCCCTCACCCTGACCCTCTCCCCGCAAGCGGGGAGAGGGGACGCAGACGCCGCGACCAGTGTCCTTCTCCCCGCCTGCGGGGAGAAGGTGCCGGCAGGCGGATGAGGGGCAGAGGTGCCCTGCAACATCCGCTTCTGACAGTCTGCTCGCATCTGTATTTCACGCTAACGGTGGTAACGCCCATGGACAGCCGCTCGCGCCTGCAGGAGCTTCTTCCCAAGCTCGTGCTCGCCCCCAGCTTTCTCATCGTGCTCGTCTTCGTCTACGGCTTCATCGCCTATACGGGGCTGCTGTCGCTGACCGACAGCAAGATGCTGCCGTCCTACAACTTCGTCGGCCTGCAGAACTATGTCCGGCTCTGGGCGCTGCCGCACTGGTGGCGGGCGATCAGCAATCTCGCGATCTTCGCCTCGCTCTACATCGTCATCTGCAGCGTGCTCGGCCTCGGGCTTGCGATCCTGCTCGACCAGCGGATCCGCATCGAGGGCCTGCTCCGGCCGATCTATCTCTATCCGATGGCGCTGTCCTTCATCGTCACCGGCACTGCCTGGAAATGGTTCCTCGATCCGGGCATCGGGCTCGAGAACACCATGCACCTGTGGGGCTGGGAGAGCTTCTCGTTCAACTGGATCAAGGACCGCAACTACGCCATCTACTGCGTCGTCATCGCCGCCGTCTGGCAGTCGTCCGGCTTCGTCATGGCGATGTTCCTCGCCGGTCTCCGCGGCGTCGACAACGAGATCATCAAGGCGGCGCAGATCGACGGCGCCTCCACCATGACGGTCTACCGCCGCATCATCATCCCGCTGATGCGCCCGATCTTCCTCTCCGCCTTCGTCGTCCTCGCCCATCTTGCGATCAAGGCCTACGACCTCGTGATCGCGCTGACCGGCGGCGGCCCCGGACAGGCGACCGAACTGCCGGCGACCTTCATGTATTCCTACACCTTCACCCGCAACCAGATGGGCATCGGCGCGTCGTCTGCGATCATCATGCTGATCATGATCTTCTCGATCATCGTCCCCTATCTCTATTCCGAAATCCGTGGAGGCAAGGGCCGATGAGCGCTGCAAGCTCCGACAACGTCATCAGCCACGACCGGCTCACGCGCGTCCTCATCTATACGGCGCTGATCATCTTCGCGGTCTATTACCTGCTGCCGCTCTATGTGATGCTGGTCAACTCGTTCAAGCCGCTGGAGGAAATCCGGCAGGGCGGCATGCTGAACCTGCCGCAGGTGTGGACCATCGAACCCTGGCTGTCAGCCTGGTCGACGGCGCAGATCGGCGTGCAGCCGACCGGCCTTCGGCCGTTCTTCATCAACTCGATCCTGATGGTCGTGCCGGCGGTCGCCATCTCCACCATCATCGGCGCGCTGAATGGCTATGTGCTGACGAAATGGCCCTTCCGCGGCTCCAACATCTTCTTCGGGCTGCTGCTTCTGTCGTGCTTCATCCCGTTCCAGATCGTGCTGATCCCGATGGCGCGCATGCTCGGCATCTTCGGCATCGCCGGCTCGATCTGGGGGCTGATCATGGTGCACGTGATCTACGGCATCGGCTTCACCACACTCTATTTCCGCAACTACTACGAAAACTTCCCGACCGAGCTGGTGCGCGCCGCCCAGATCGACGGGGCGAGCTTCTTCCAGATCTTCCGTCGCATCCTCCTGCCGTCGTCCGGGCCGATCATCGTCGTCTCCGTCATCTGGCAGTTCACCAACATCTGGAACGACTTCCTGTTCGGCGCGTCCTTCTCCGGCCCCTATTCGACGCCGATGACCGTGGCGTTGAACAACCTCGTCTCCTCGTCGACCGGCGTGAAGGAATACAATGTCCACTTCGCGGGCGCGATCCTCGCAGCCCTTCCCACCCTCATCGTCTACATCGTCTCCGGCCGCTACTTCGTGCGCGGCCTGATGTCCGGCGCCGTGAAAGGATGACCGCCATGTCGTTTCTCAAGATCAGCCATCTTCACAAGTCCTACGGCGCGCTGGAAATCCTGAAAGACATCAACCTGGAGATCGAGCAGGGGGGCTTTCTCGTGCTCGTCGGGCCGTCCGGCTGCGGCAAGTCCACGCTGCTCAACACCATCGCCGGGCTCGAGCCGATCACGTCAGGCGACATCGCCATCGACGGCCGCTCGGTCGCGGGCCTGCACCCCTCCAAGCGCGACATCGCGATGGTGTTCCAGTCCTACGCGCTCTATCCGAACATGACTGTTGCCGGAAACATCGCCTTCGGCATGGAGATCCGCGGCGTGCCGAAGGACCAGCGCGACAAGGCGATCAAGCAGGTCGCCGAGATGCTGCAGATCGGCCACCTGCTCGACCGCAAGCCCGGCCAGCTTTCCGGCGGCCAGCGCCAGCGCGTCGCCATGGGGCGGGCGCTGGTGCGCGATCCCAAGCTCTTCCTGTTCGACGAGCCGCTGTCGAACCTTGACGCCAAGCTGCGCGTCGACATGCGCACCGAGATCAAGCGGCTGCACCAGCGGATGAAGACGACGATCGTCTACGTCACCCACGACCAGATCGAGGCGATGACGCTGGCGACCAAGATCGCCGTCTTGAAGGACGGCGTGCTGCAGCAGTTCGGCACGCCGGCCGAGATCTACAACAATCCGGCCAACATCTTCGTCGCCGACTTCATGGGCTCGCCGGCGATGAACCTCCTGAAGGCCAAGGTCGAGGGCGACGGCGGTGCGCTCGCCGTCTCGCTCGCCCGGCCCGAGGCCGAGCCGCTCCGGCTCGTCGTCGACAACGCGCCGACCGGGCTCGGGGCCTATCGCGGCAGGGAAGTGATTTTCGGCATCCGGCCGGAGGCGCTGACCGATCCGGAGGGCGCCGACCACAACGCCCGCACGATCGCGCAGGGTGATTGCCTGATCGAGGTGGTCGAGCCTGCCGGCGCCGACACCTTCGCGGTGACGCATCTCGGCGGCAAGGAGATCGTCGCCCGGCTGCGCGCCGACGCGCGCATCGCCGCCGGGCAGAAGGCGCGGCTCGCCTTCAACCTCGACAAGGCGGTGTTCTTCGACCCCGACAGCCAGCGGCGCATCGCCTGAGACATCCGATGAGCATCCAGCCCGACATCGTCATCATCGGCTCCGGCATCGGCGGGGCAACGGTTGCGGCCGGCCTTGCGCCGAGCGGCGCCAGCATCCTCATCCTCGAGGCCGGTGGCCATATCGAGGACCGGCCGGAGAACCGCGACCAGCGCGCGATCTTCCAGCGCGGCCATTTCCGCCCAAAGGAGACTTGGTACGAGGCCGGCGGCGAAGGCTTCAATCCCGGCAACTACTACAATGTCGGCGGCAATTCGAAATTCTACGGCGCGGTTCTCGTGCGCTACCGACGCGAGGATTTCCTGGAGATGCGCCACCGCGAGGGTGTCTCGCCGGCGTGGCCCTATCCTTACGAGGAACTGGAGCCCTGGTATTCGGCCGCCGAACGGCTCTACCAGGTGCGCGGCACGCTCGGCGAGGATCCGACCGAGCCACAGCATACTCTACCCTATCCCTTTCCGCCCGTTCCCGACGAAGCGGCGATCGCCCTGGTGCGCAAGCGGCTGATGGCGGCCGGCCTGCATCCCTATTCGCTGCCGCTCGGCATCGACATCGACCGTTGGCTGAAGAAGGCGAAGACGCCGTGGGACGCCCATCCGAACGCGAACGACGGCAAGATGGATGCCGAGAGCACCGCTCTTGCCGAGGCGCTGAAGCATGACAATGTCAGGCTGCAGACCGGCAGCCGCGTCACCCGGCTCGTGACCGGGCCGGACGGACGCTCGATCACGGCGGTCCGCTATGTCCGGGCCGGGGTGGAGGAGACGCTGTCGCCGAGGCTCGTCATCCTGTCGGCAGGTGCGGTTCAATCCGCGGCACTCCTGCTGCGTTCGGCGGACGAGGCCAATCCGCGCGGGCTCGCCAATTCGTCCGACCAGGTCGGCCGCAATTTCATGAACCACAACTCGAGCGCGGTGATCGCGCTCTCGCCGTCCTATCGCAATACCTCGATCTATCAGAAGACCTTCGGCTTCAACGATTTCTACCTCTCCGACGGCGCCGGCGGACCGCCGCTCGGGAACGTCCAACTGCTTGGGCGGGTCTCGGGCAGGATCCTCAAGGCGAACATGCCTGCGGTGCCGGAATGGCTGCTGGACCGGGTCTCCCGGCATGCGATCGATTTCTATGCCATGAGCGAGGACCTGCCGCATCCCGAAAGCCGGATCACGGTGGACGGGGACCGGATCGTGCTGAAATGGACCCGCACCAACTGGGACGCCCATCTGGAACTGGTGGCGAAGCTGAAGGCGGTGCTGAAAAAGACGGGCTTCCCGATCGTGCTGTCGCGCGCCTTCGACAAGCGCACGCCCTCGCACCAGTGCGGCACGGTCAGGATCGGCAATGACCCGGCCACCGCGCCGCTCGACGTCTACTGCCGCGCCTTCGACCACCCGAACCTCTTCGTCGTCGATGCGTCCTTCCTGCCGACCTCGGCGGCGGTCAACCCGGCGCTGACGGTCGCAGCCCAGGCGCTGCGGGTGGCCGACCACATCCGATCAAGGGAGCTTGTGGCGCAATGACATCCTTTCGCTCGCTCCGCCACCGGAAATCCCGCCCGCTTGCCATCGTCACCGGCGGCCGGCGCGGCATCGGGCTCGGTATCGCCCGGGCGCTGGCCGCAGACGGGTTCGACATCGCCATCACCGGCATCGGCGCACCCGACGAGGCCACCGACGCGGTGCTCGCCGGGTTCGGCGAAGCCCGGGCGAAAGCGGCCTATTTCCAGGCCGATCTCGCCGCAGTCGAGGGGCACGGGGACACGGTGGAGGCGATCGTGGAGGCTTTCGGCCGCATCGATTGCCTCGTCAACAACGCCGGCATTGCGTCTGTGGTGCGCGGCGACTTTCTCGACCTGCAGCCCGAGAACTTCGACACGATCGTCGCCACCAACCTGCGCGGTACGGTGTTCTTCACGCAGGCCGTCCTGCGCGCCATGCTCGCGGCTCCGGCCACCCGTCCGCGGTCGATCGTCAACATCACCTCCGTCTCGGCCTCGCTGTCTTCGCCAGAGCGGCTGGACTACTGCATGACCAAGGCGGGGCTTGCCGCGTTCAGCCAGGGGCTGGCGTTGCGGCTGGCCGATACCGGCATCTCCGTCTTCGAAATCCGCCCCGGCATCATCCGCTCCGAGATGACCGCCGGCGTCTCCGCGAAATACGACGCCCTGATCGCGGACGGGCTGGTGCCGATGAAGCGCTGGGGCGAGCCGGACGACATCGGCACCGCCGTCGCAGCGCTCGCCTCCGGCCGCTTCGCCTTCGCCACGGGCTCGGTGCTCGACCTCGACGGGGGGCTGTCGATCGGGCGGTTGTGAGCATTCACCTCCCCCTTGAGGGGGGAGGTCGCCGCAAAGCGGCGGGTGGGGGTGACCGGCGACAAGGAAGTCACCCCACCCTGGACCTACGGTCCGACCCTCCCCCTCAAGGGGAGGGTGATGAACACTTGAGGAAACGTGCATGACCTACGACTACATCATCACCGGCGCCGGACCTGCGGGATGCGTGCTGGCCAATCGTCTTTCTGAAGATCCGACGGTGCGCGTCCTGCTGCTGGAGGCGGGCGGCGGGGACTGGAACCCGCTGTTCCACATGCCGGCGGGCTTTGCCAAGATGACGAAGGGCGTCGCCAGCTGGGGCTGGGAGACGGTGCCGCAGAAGCACATGAAGGGTCGAGTGCTGCGCTACACCCAGGCCAAGGTGATCGGCGGCGGTTCGTCCATCAATGCCCAGCTCTATACTCGCGGCAACGCCGCCGACTACGACATGTGGGCGGCCGAGGACGGTTGCGAGGGCTGGGACTACCGATCGGTCCTGCCCTATTTCAAGCGCGCCGAGGACAACCAGCGCTTCGCCGACGACTATCATTCCTATGGAGGGCCGCTGGGCGTCTCGATGCCCGTCTCGGGCCTGCCGATCTGCGACGCCTATATCCGGGCCGGCCAGGAGCTCGGCATCCCCTACAACCACGACTTCAATGGCCGCCAGCAGGCGGGCCTCGGCTTCTACCAGCTGACCCAGCGCGACCGCCGCCGCTCGTCGGCCTCGCTTGCCTATCTCTCGCCGGTCAAGGATCGCAGCAACCTGACGGTCCGCACCGGCGCCCGCGTCGCCCGCATCCTGCTGGAAGGCAGCCGCGCCGTCGGCGTCGAAGTCGTCACCGCGCGAGGGACCGAGACGATCCGGGCGGAGCGCGAGGTTCTGGTCACCTCCGGCGCGATCGGTTCGCCGAAGCTCCTGCTGCAATCGGGGATCGGCCCGGCCGACCATCTGCGATCGGCCGGCGTGACCGTGAAGCACGACCTGCCCGGCGTCGGCTCCAACCTGCAGGACCATCTCGACCTGTTCGTCATCTGCGAGTGCACCGGCGATCACACCTATGACAACGTCGCCAAGCTGCACCGCACGCTCTGGGCCGGCCTGCAATATGTGCTGTTCCGTTCCGGCCCGGTCGCGTCCTCGCTGTTCGAGACCGGCGGCTTCTGGTACGCCGATCCCGAGGCGCGCTCGCCCGACATCCAGTTCCACCTCGGCCTCGGCTCGGGCATCGAGGCCGGCGTGGAGCGGCTGAAGAACGCCGGCGTCACGCTGAACTCGGCCTATCTGCATCCGCGCTCGCGCGGAACGGTGCGCCTGTCCTCGGCCGATCCCGCCGCAGCCCCGCTGATCGACCCCAACTACTGGGCCGACCCGCACGACCGCAGGATGTCGATCGAGGGGCTGAAGGTCGCCCGCGAGATCATGCAACAGGCGGCGCTGAAGCCCTTCGTCCTTGCCGAACGGCTGCCCGGTCCCAAATACGTCACCGATGACGAGTTGTTCGACTACGGTTGCGCCAATGCCAAGACCGACCACCATCCGGTAGGGACCTGCAAGATGGGCACGGGCGCGGATGCCGTCGTCGGGCTCGACCTGAAGGTGCATGGCCTCGAGGGGTTGCGCGTCTGCGACAGTTCCGTCATGCCGCGCGTACCCTCCTGCAACACCAATGCGCCGACGATCATGGTGGGCGAGAAGGGTGCCGACATCATTCGCGACCTGCCGCCGCTGCCGCGGCAGATCTTCGCCCACGAGCGCAACGATACCCGTGCGCGCGCCCGGGCCGACATCCGATAGGAGCACCGCATGATCCGCCATTGTGTGTTCATCCGCTTCAAGCCGACGATCGGCGCTGCGGCCAAGACCGAGATCTTCGACGAGATCGCCGCCCTGAAGGGCCGCATTCCCGGCCTTCTGGCGGTTCATCCGGGCACCAACGTTAGTCCGGAGACGGGCATGGACAAGGGGTTTTCCGACGGCTTCATCGTCGATTTCGACGACAGCTTCGCCCGGGACGCCTATCTGGAGGACGAGGAACACAAAAAGGTAGCCGCCAAGCTCGTGGCGGCCGCGCTCGACGGGGTGAAAGGCATCCTTGTGTTCGATCTCGAAACGGAGGATTGATCGGGCATGACAGACGAACCCCGCGCCTTTCTCGCCGCCCTGTTCGATGAAGCGGTCAAGGCCGCCGATCCGCTCGCAGCCCTTCGCGCCCACCTGCCGGAGCGCCCGAAGGGGCGCACCATCGTCGTCGGCGCCGGCAAGGCGGCGAGCCAGATGGCAAGGGCTTTCGAGAGCCTGTGGGACGGACCGGTCGAGGGCGTGGTCGTCGCCCAGCATGGCCCGGTCGAGACTTGCGAGAGGATCCTCGTGCTGCAGGCCGCCCATCCCGTGCCGGACGAGGCGGGGCTTCAGGCCGCAGCGCGGCTTCTGGAGACGGTCCGGGGGCTTTCGGCGGACGACCTCGTGATCGCGCTGATCTCCGGCGGCGGCTCCTCGCTGCTGCCGGCGCCGGCAGTGGGGCTGACGCTCGAAGACGAGATCGCCGTCAACCGCGCGCTGCTCGCCTCGGGGGCGCCGATCTCGGCGATGAACGTGGTGCGCAAGCACGTCTCGCGCATCAAGGGCGGGCGGCTCGCGCATGCCGCCGCACCGGCGCGCGTGATCAGCCTGATCGTCTCGGACATTCCCGGCGACAATCCCGCCCATGTCGCCTCCGGCCCGACCGTGCCGGACGGCTCGACGGCACAGGATGCGATCGAGATCGTCCGCCAGTACCGCATGACCCTGCCGGAACGGGTGATGGCGCATCTCAGGTCGGAGGCCGCAGCCGCCCCCGGTCCCGAGGATGCCGCCTTCGCCGGCCACGAGCATCATGTCATCGCCTCGGCTCGCGTTTCGTTGGAGGCTGCTGCAGCCAAGGCGCGTGCCGCCGGGATCGAGACGGTGATCCTGTCGGATTCCATCGAGGGCGAGGCACGCGACATCGGCCTGATGCATGCGGCGATCGCTCGCGAGGTGCGCACGCACGACCGTCCCTTTGCCGCCCCGGTGCTGGTCCTCTCCGGCGGAGAGACGACCGTGACGATCGGCGGGGAGGGCTACGGCAGGGGCGGGCGCAACAGTGAGTTCCTGCTGTCCTTCGCCATCGCGATCGACGGGCTGGATGACGTCCATGCGCTTGCCGCCGATACCGACGGCCGCGACGGATCGGAGCACAATGCCGGCGCCTTTGCCGATGGCGGCTCGATCGGGCGCATGCGCGCTGCCGGGGAGGACCCACGCGCGCGCCTGCTCGGCCACGACGCCTATACCGCCTTCGACGCCGCCGGCGACATCTTCACGACCGGGCCAACGGGCACCAACGTCAACGACTTCCGGGCGATCCTGATCCGCTGAGACGGGTTCCGATTTTGCCGTGGCTGCGCTATCGAGTACGGAGGAAGAACGGAGGGTGGCATGACGGCAGCGGACGTGCGGATCGGGGAGAGCTGGCGCCGGCCGCTCGCGGCGGAGTTCGACAGTCCCTACATGGCGGCGCTGAAGGGCTTCCTGCTGCGCGAGAAGGAAACGGGAAAGCGGATTTTTCCCAAGGGCGCGGAGTATTTCCGGGCGCTCGACCTGACGCCGCTCGAGGACGTCAAGGTGGTGATCCTCGGGCAGGATCCCTATCACGGCGAGGGCCAGGCGCATGGCCTCTGTTTCAGTGTGCGTCCGGGCGTGCGCATCCCGCCGTCTCTCGTCAACATCTACAAGGAGATCGCGTCCGACCTCGGGATCGCACCGGTGCGGCACGGATTTCTGGAGCATTGGGCGCGGCAGGGCGTGCTTCTGCTCAACAGCGTCCTGACGGTGGAGATGGGCCAGGCGGCCTCGCATCAGGGGCAGGGTTGGGAGCGCTTCACCGATGCGGTGATCCGCGCCGTCAACGAGAACGACCGGCCGGTCGTCTTCATGCTGTGGGGTTCGTACGCGCAGAAGAAGGCCGCTTTCGTCGACCAGAGGAAGCATCTGGTGCTGCGCGCGCCGCATCCTTCGCCGCTGTCGGCGCATAACGGTTTCTTCGGCTGCCGCCATTTCTCAAAGGCAAACGCCTTCCTGCAAGGCCACGGCCGCCCGCCGGTCGACTGGGCGCTGCCCGAACGGGTGGAGTAGCCGGCAGGGCCTGACCTATTCTTCCCGGGGAAGCCTGCCCCTCACCCCGACCCTCTCCCCGCAAGCGGGGAGAGGGGGACGGAGACGCTGTGGCAATCGTCCTTCTCCCTGCTCGCGGGGAGAAGGTGCCGGCAGGCGGATGAGGGGCGTCTTGGCAGGAGAGGCCCGCAAATTTCAGTTGCAGTATCTCAAACAAGCAGAGGAGTGCCCCCCTCAGCGCTTCGCTTTGCTCGGCACTTCCCGCTGGAGAGAAGAATGAGCTCGCCGCTGACTTATTCGGCTACGGCTAGCGTCAGGCTGCGCGCGACAGCGTCTCGGCAAGCAGGCGCAGGGCGGCCTCGGCGTCGATGCCGGTGCAGGCCTGCTGGCTCGGCAGTTCGTCCCAGTTGCCGGGCGGGAAGGCCCGGCCGTCGGGCTTCTGGATCGTCTGGCCGTCGGCGATGCCGCCTGCGACGACGCGGATCGCGCCGCTGCGGGTGGTGAAGAGGTGCGGGGCGACGAGATAGATGCAGGCGCAGCTGTCGTGCACGACCATGCCGTCCTTCACGTGCCGGCCGTAGAAATCGATGTAGAGCTGGGAGATGTCGGAGAGCAGTTTCGGCCGCGCGCCGCCCTTGGCGACGATCTCGTTCAGCAGCGTGCGCGTCATCACCGTCTTCATCGTCACGTCGAGGCCGACGACGACCACCTTCCACGGCGCCGTCATCACGACGTCGGCCGCCTCCGGGTCGCCGTGGATGTTGGCTTCGGCCGCCGGCGTGATGTTGCCGGGAACGTCGAAGGCGCCGCCCATGACGATCACCTGCTTGACGAGCGCTGCGATCTGCGGGTCTTCCTTCAGCGCAAATGCGAGGTTCGACATGCGGCCGACAGCGATCAGCGTCACCTCGCCGGGGTTCTCCCGCACGGTCTCGATGATGAAGCGATGGGCGGGGCGCGGATCGACGGGAAGGTCGATCGTCTCGGGCACGTCGATATTGCCGAGGCCGTCATGGCCGTGGATCATCACCGGCCAGTCGACCGGGTTGCGCATCGGGTCGAACGCCTTGCCGTCGCCCTTGGCAACGGGTGCCGCGATATTCCATTCGCGCTTCAGAAACAGCGCGTTGCGCGTCGTCGTCTCGACGGAGGCGTTGCCGAAGACGGTGGTGATGCCGATCAGGTCGATCTCGGGATGCTGGTGCAAAAACAGCAGCGCCATGGCGTCGTCGATGCCGGGATCGGTGTCGAATATGACCTTGTGCATGAAGGCGGATCTTTCGGTTCTGGGGCCGGCTACTGGAAGCGGCGGATCGAGAAGGCGTCGAGTTCCGGATCCGCCCCGCCGGCTAGAAGATCGGCAACGTGGCGGCCGGTGGTGGCTGCGAGCGTCAGGCCGAGATGGCCGTGGCCGAAGGCAAAGGCAATGCGTGGATCGCCCGGATGAAGGCCGATGACGGGGACCGAATCCGGCGTCGAGGGGCGGCGGCCCATCCATTCCGTGCCGCCCTCGTCAGGCAGGTCCGGCACATAGCGGCGCATCTTCTTGCGCATGGCGCTCGCGCGGGCGTAGTTGGCTGCCGTCTCCGGCCGCGCCAGCTCGACGGCGCCACCGACGCGCAGCATGTTCTCGAAGGGGGTGGCGACGAAGCCGTGTTCGGAGAAGAACACCGGCATTTCCAGCGTGACCGGCGGATTGACGAAGGTGGTGTTGTAGCCGCGCTCCGTCTCGAGCTGGACGTGGAGGCCGAGCTGCTCGACGAGCGGTTTCGACCAGACGCCGGCGGAGACGACGACCTTGTCGAACAGGTGGGTGTTCTGCGCTTCGGTGCGGACCGAAATGCCCTCGTTGCTCCAGGCGAGCGAGGCGGCGGCGGCATCGATGAACGACGCGCGCTCCCGGATTGCCGCCTGCAGGCGGCGCAGGAAGGTCAGGGGATATTCGAAGGTCTGGTAGCCGGCATTGTAGATGGCGCCGGCGAACGCGCCGGTGAGCGCCGGCACCCGGCGGCGCGTCTCGGCGGCATCGAGCTTCTCCACCTCGAAGCCGCCGAGGATGCGGGCGTTATTCACCTCATGGGCAAAGGCCTTGTCGCGCGCGGCTTCGGTGTCGAAGATCGCAAGTGCACCCGTCTGGCGGATATGGCCGGTGATCGCGATCATCCGTGCCATGGCGGCATGGTCGGCCGCGGCCGTCTTCATCAGGAATGTCAGGGCTTGGCGGGAACGCTCCACCTGCGCCGGCCGGGAGGCGGCGAGAAGGCGCAAGAGCCAGGGCAGAAGCGAGGGCACGTCGCCCCAGCGAAGCGCCAGCGGCCCCAGCGGATCGAGCAGCCAGCGCGGTGCGGACAGCAGCATGCCGGGCCGGGCGATCGGGTCGATCTCGGGAATGGCCAGAATGCCGGCATTGCCCACCGAGGCCGGCAGGCCGCCGGCATCGCGTTCGACGAGGGTCACCTGGTGGCCGCGGTCGAGAAGGTGAAGTGCCGTGGCGCAGCCGATGATGCCGCCGCCGACGATGCCGATATGTGCCATGCCTGTCCTGCTTTTGGTCCGCCGAAAGGCGCACCGCGGCGCCCTTTCCTGATCGGGCCGGACGATAGACGGAAAAGAAAAGCCTGTCGACCGCACGCGGCGGCAGTCTCAATTTCCGGTTGGGGTGGCCTCTGCCGGCCCGCGTGCGGCTATCGGGGCAGGGTCGGGCCGTTCGCTCGCTGCGCGCTCGCGCGGACACGAACGGCCTGCCAGAGGAAGGCGCAGACGAACAGGATCGTCATGAGGACGACGATGGTGGAGGCGGGGGCGCTGTCGAGGAAGAAGCTCAGGTAGATGCCCGCAAGCGAGGCGCCGACGGCGACGAGGACAGCCACCGCGAGCATCGAGCCGAACCGTCGCGTGACGAGGGCTGCAATTGCGCCCGGCGCCACCAGCAGCGCCACCGACAGGATGATGCCGACCGCCTTCAGCGCGCCGACGACGACCAGCGAGAGAACGGCGAGGAGACCATAGTGCAGCAGGCGGACGGGCAGACCGATCGCGGCGGCGTGCTGGCGGTCGAAGGCCTGCACCAGCAGGTCCTTGCGGAAGAGCAGGATGAAGGCGGTGCAGGCAAGCGCGATCAGCCCGGTCTCGACCAGATCGGCGGTGGCGATGCCCAGCATGTCGCCGAACAGGATGTGGTCGAGGTGGACGTCGGATTCGACCGCCACATAGAGCACGATACCGAGGCCGAACATGCCGGAGAAGACGATGCCGAGCACCGTGTCCTCCTTCACGCGGCTGTTGTTGCGGATGTAGCCCGCCGCCAGCGCGCAGAAGAGGCCGGCTGTGAAGGCGCCTATGGCAAAGGGCAGGCCGACGACATAGGCGATGACGACGCCGGGCAGCACCGCATGCGAGACCGCGTCACCCATCAGCGACCAGCCCTTGAGCACGAGATAGCAGGACAGGAGCGCCATCGGCACGGCGATCATCAGGGTCACCGCAAAGGCATATTGCATGAAGCCGAGGCGGAAGGGCAGCAGCGCCAGTTCGAGCGTTTCGCTCATGCCGCGCCTCCCTTCTGCTCGAGCGCCAGCCGGCCCTTGCGGCGGATCGCGATCAGCCCGTGCTTCGGGGCGAAGACGAAGGCCGTGAGGAAGATCAGCGTCTGCAGGACGACGATGATGCCGCCGGTGGCGCCGTCGAGGAAATAGGAGGCATAGGCGCCGACGAGGCTGGTGCCGGCACCAAGCAGGGCGGCGATGACGATCAGCCGCTGGAAGCGGTCGGTCAGGAGATAGGCCGTAGCGCCGGGGGTGACGACCATGGCGACGACGAGGAAGGCGCCGACCGTCTGCATCGCGGCGACCGTCGAGGCCGACAGCAGCGTGAAGAACAGCAGCTTCAATGCCAGCGGTTTCAGGCCGATCGAGCGGGCATGGTTCTCGTCGAAGAAGGTCACCATCAGGTCCTTCCATTTCAGGAGCAGGACCAGCAGGGTCACGCCGCCGATGATGGCGAGCTGCAGCGTATCGGAAGGCGTGATCGCCAAAATGTTGCCGAGCACGATCGTCTGGATGTTCACCGAGGTCGGCGAGAGCGAGACCATGAACAGGCCGACGCCGAAGAAGGAGGTGAAGATCATGCCGATGATCGCGTCCTCCTTCAGCCGGGTGCGGTGGTTGAGGAAGAGCATGGCGCCGGCGGCAAGCCCACCGGAGAGGAAAGCACCGGCGGAAAACGGCAGGCCCAGCATGTAGGCGCCGGCGACGCCGGGCACGATCGAATGCGAGAGCGCGTCGCCGATCAGCGACCAGCCTTTCAGCATCAGATAGGCGGAGAGGAAGCCGCAGACGCAGCCGACCAGCGCGCTGACCCACATGGCGTTGACCATGTAGCCGTAGCCGAAGGGTTCGAGGAGCGTGGTCACTTTGCGGCCTTCTCCGCCTCGGCCGTATCCTTCTTCTTCTCGCCGTAGATGACGAAGGGCCGCTCGTCGTCGGAGATGACCTTGACCTGGCGGGGATCCTCGTCGTCGTGCAGGTCCTGCCCGGAGAGGATGAAATGGCGCAGCACGCCGCCGAAGGCACGCTCCAGGTTTGCCTCGTTGAACGTCTCGGCGGTCGGCCCGGAGGCGATCACGGTGCCCTTGACGAAGACGGTACGGTCGCAGAAATCCGGCACGCTGCCGAGATTGTGGGTGGAGACGAGCATCACCCGGCCCTCGTCGCGCAGCGTGCGCAGGAGCTCGACGATCTGCTCCTCGGTGGTGACGTCGACGCCGGTGAAGGGTTCGTCCAGCAGGATCACCTGGCCCTCCTGCGCCAGCGCGCGCGCCAGGAAGACGCGCTTGCGCTGGCCGCCGGAAAGCTCGCCGATCTGGCGTTTGCGGAAGTCGCTCATGTTCACCCGGGCCAGCGCTTCCGACACCATCTCGTGATCGCGCCTCGTGGGAATGCGCAGCCAGTTCATGTGGCCGTAACGGCCCATCATCACCACGTCCTCGACGAGGACGGGAAAGGTCCAGTCGACTTCTTCGGCCTGCGGCACGTAGGCGACGAGGTTCTTCTTCAGCGCCTGGCGCACCGTCATGCCCAGGATCGTCACGGTGCCGCCGGCCAGCGGCACGAAGCCCATGATCGCCTTGAAGAGGGTGGACTTGCCGCTGCCGTTGACGCCGACCAGCGCCGTGATCGTGCCGCGGGGCACGGAGAAGCTGGCATGCTTCAGGGCGGTGACGCCCGTCCGGTAGGTGACCGTGACGTCGTCTGCGACGATGCCGTCCACGGGCCTGCTGCGTCCGCCCATGATCATTGCGACAGGCCCTTCACGATGGTCTCGGAGGTCACGCGCAGGAGATCGAGATAGGTCGGTACGGGGCCGCCCTCTTCGCTGAGGCTGTCGACGTAGAGGACGCCGCCATAGGCGGCACCGGTTTCGGCGGCGACCTGCCGGGCGGGCTTGTCGGAGACGGTGCTCTCGGAGAACACGACGTGGATATTGTGCTCGCGCACCGCGTCGATCACTGCCTTCACCTGCTTCGGCGTGCCCTGCTGGTCGGCGTTGATCGGCCAGAGGAAGAGCTCCTTCAGCCCGAAATCGCGGGTGAGGTAGCTGAACGCGCCTTCGCTGGTGACGAGCCAGCGCTTGTCCTCCGGGAGCCTGTCGAGCTCGGCCTTGATCTCGGCCGACAGCGCCTTGATCTTTTCGCCATAGGCCTTCGCGTTGGCGTCGTAGACAGCGGCGTTGTCCGGATCGACCGAGGCCAGCGCCTTCCTGATGTTCTCGACGTAGATCAGCGCGTTCTCAGGCGACATCCAGGCGTGCGGATTGGGCTTGCCGGTATAGGGGCCTTCGTTGATCCCCATCGGCTGGACGCCGTCGCTGACGACCGCGCTCGGCACGTCGTTGAGATTGGCGAGGAACTTCTCGAACCAGAGTTCGAGGTTGAGGCCGTTCCACAGAACCAGCGACGCATCCTGCGCCTTGAGGATGTCGCGCGGGGTCGGCTGGTAATTGTGGATCTCGGCGCCCGGCTTGGTGATCGATTCCACGATCGCCGCGTCGCCTGCCACGTTGCGGGCCATGTCGGCGATGACGGTGAAGGTCGTGACGACCTTGGGCTTTTCCTGCGCCGCTGCGATCGGCGCCCCGCCCAGGATCAAAGCTGTTGCGAGGAGGGCGGACCGGGCCAGATCGATGAGCATCAAAATTTCCTAAGCGCTTTTGCAAATGAGTTGCAATCAAGTATAGGCGACGCACGCCGCATGTCAATGCAATTGCAAATCATTCGCAATAACCCTCTTTATCGCGGAGGAGATGGCGACCGCCTGTTAACCATCGCAAGCAGGAAATGGCTTGCGGATGCCCGTAGCGCCGGCCCTTAAGGTTTCAGAAACATCCCGGGAAATACCGTAAATTCGATCCTGCGCCTCCCTGGGGCAACCTTTTCATTTCAAAACCGGTGCGTCCCGTTGAAGCTTCTCCCGTCGAAATTATGGCTGCCGAGGAAGGTGCTGATCCTGCTTTCCGGCGTGTTCGTGCTCACCGGCGCCTCGGGAGCGGTGGCCGTCTTCGTCGGCCGCGATGCCATCCTCGGCCCACCGGCGGAACGGATCTCAGGGGTCGCCTGCACTACCGTCATGACCGTGCGGCAGAGCCGTGACGGCCAGGACTGGCTGCGCCACTACATCCGTGCCGATGCCGAGGACGGCGACATGCGCATCAAGACGGCCCTGCGAGTGGCCGGCGCGCTGTCCAACCGGGAACACGCCGATCTCTACCAGGTCGTCCTGCTCGATGAGGCGGGCCCGGACGTGCGGGCGGGCATGCGCGGCCGGGCGATCGGCGCGGAGGTCCTGTTCTCGCGCGATCCCGGCAAGATCGCCGGCCTGACGGCGCCGTTCCAGGCACGCTACGTGGAAGGTCCGGCTGCGGAGAACGGCGAGTTCTATGGCAAACGCAAGACGCTGAAGCTGGACGAGATCAAGGGGATCGTCACTGCCATGGCCGACCGGACGGACTGTCTGGACCCGGATGCCACCGGCGAGAACGCGACCGCAGCCATTGCCGATGACCGGACCGGCGAAGACCATGCGGACGCATCCGGCAACGGCGAGGCAATCGCCGCGCCGCAGGAACACGCAGCCGTCTCGCACTGAAGTGGGGCTTCCGGCGCTGCGCCGGACGAGCTCCCACGTTCCTTCATCAAATGACAGCGATCAGCCGCATTCGGCGGGCGAGGGACACCGAACCGTCGGGCTGCCTCATGCGCGCCTGCCGGCACCTTCTCCCGCTGGCGGGGAGGGGAAAGATATGCAGCACCGCTTCCCCGATCTTCGACTTTCTGTAAGCCCGGTCCCGTCGCCGGTATGCAGGCGATGGGCGACGGCCGGCTCAGTCCGCCTTCGCCCGCCGCGCCGGAAACAGGATGACGTCGCGGATCGACGGCGCATTGGTCAGGAGCATGATCAGGCGATCGACGCCGATGCCGAGGCCGCCGGCGGGCGGCATGCCCTGGTCGATCGCGTCGAGGAACTCGTCGTCCAGTTGCTTGGCCTTCTCGCCGCGGGCATGTGCCTGCTCAAGCTGCTCGACCATGCGGGCGCGCTGTTCGACCGGGTCGTTCAGCTCGGAGAACGCGTTGCCCAGTTCCCAGGTGTTGCAATAGGTCTCGAAGCGCTCGACCAGACGCGGCTCGCCGGGGACTTCCTTGGCAAACGGCGAGATGTCCTTCGGGAAATGGGTCACATGCGACGGCTGGATCAGCGTCGGCTCGACCTTCTCCTCGAAGATGAAGGCCAGGCATTCGCCCCAGGTCCAGTCCTTCTCGACCTCGAAGCCGGCAGCTTTCGCCGCGGCGCGAGCTTCCTCGTCGGTCCTGATCGCGAGGAAATCGATACCGGTGGCTTCCTTGACGGCGTCAGGCATCGGCACGCGCTTGAACGGGCCCTTGAAGGAGATTTCCTTGTCGCCATAGGCGAACTCGGTCGAGCCGTGGATCTTGATGGCCAGTTCGGCGAACATGCGTTCGACGAGGTCCATGATGTCCTCGTAGTCCGCATAGGCCCAGTAGCACTCCATCATCGTGAATTCGGGATTGTGCCGCGTGGAGACGCCTTCGTTGCGGAAGTTGCGGTTGATCTCGAAGACCTTGTCGGTCAGCCCCGAAACCAGCGTGCGCTTCAGGAACAGCTCCGGGGCGATACGCAGGTACATGTCCTGCTTCAGCGTGTTGTGGTGGGTCTTGAACGGGTCGGCCGTGGCGCCGCCATAGACCGAATGCAGCATCGGCGTCTCGACTTCCATGAAGCCGTCGTTCTCCATGAAGCGGCGGATGCCGGAGACGATCTTGGAGCGCTGCTGGAAGCGGAGCTTCGATTCCTCGTTGGTCATGATGTCGAGGTGGCGTTTGCGGTAGCGGATCTCGACGTCGGCGACGCCGTGCCACTTCTCCGGCATCGGCAGCAACGACTTCGTCAGCATGGTGATCTCTTGCGCATTGATCGTCAGTTCGCCGCGCTTGGTGCGGCGGACGATCCCGGTGACGCCGATGATGTCGCCGATGTCGATCATCGGCAGCAGGCCGCGGGCCTCTTCCGGCGTCGTGTCCTTGTGGGAGAAGATCTGGATCTTGCCCGAGGCGTCATGGATGTCCATGAACATGCCGGAATTGCGCGAGGAATAGACGCGGCCGGCAACCGTCACGACGTCGCCGCTCTCGGTGTCGGGCTCCAGGCCTGCGTATTTCTCCGCCAGTTCCGCATTGGTCAGCGTGCGGTGGAAATGCGCCGGATAGACGTCGCCGATCTGCTCGCGCAGAAGGTCGAGCTTCTGGCGGCGCACTTCGGTGGCGTCGGAGGAGAGGGCGGTTTCGGTCTTGGTGTCGGTCATGGTCTAGTTCCTGTGGCGGCTCTTGGCCTTGTGCCGTGTACTTGCCCCTCACCCTAGCCCTCTCCCCGCAAGCGGGGCGAGGGGACTGGCTGCGGCGCCTCTTGCGCCCTTCTCTCCGTTTACGGGGAGAAGGTGCCGGCAGGCGGATGAGGGGCCTATCTCAAACTTACTTCCCGCTGCCCGCCATCGAGGCCACCACCTTGGCGGCGACTTTCAGGCGTTGGCGCACGACGGAGCGGCCGAGGATGGCCATACTGTCGAACAGCGGCAGCGAGCGCGAGGAACCGGAGACGGCAACGAAGAGCGGGGCGAGCACCACCTTCAGCTTCTTGTCCATGCGTTCGGCGATGGCGCGCAGTTCCGCCTCGATGCTCTCGACGTTCCATTCGAAGATCTTCTCCAGGTCCGGCTGGACTGTGTTGAGGATCTCCAGGATCTCTTCCGGCGAGGACTTCACCTTGGCGAAGGCGGCGGGCTCCAGGCCGAGGTCGGACTTCAGCAGGAAGCCTGCAAGGTCGGGCAGTTCGCCGAGCTTGGTGATGCGCGACTGCGAAAGCCTCAGGCCTTCCTTCAGCCGATCGTTCTCCATCGCCCAGGTGAGCACGCGGGCGGTGAATTCCTCCTCGGAGAACTTCTCGCGCAGCCAGCGGCCGTTCAGCCAGTCGAGCTTCTGGATGTCGAAGATGGCGCCGGACTTCGACAGGTTCTCGGGATCGAATTTTTCCGCCAGTTCCGCCATCGTCATCAGTTCCTCGCCCTCGGCGATCTGCATGAAGAACAGGCCGAGGAAGTTCATCAGCGCTTCCGGCACATAGCCGAGCGCCGAATAGTAGGAGATCGAGGTCGGGTTCTTGCGCTTGGACAGCTTCGACTTGTCGGCGTTGCGCATCAGGGAGAGGTGCATGAAGGTCGGCTGGTCCCAGCCGAAATAACGGTAGAGAAGGATGTGCTTCGGCACCGATGCCAGCCACTCCTCGCCGCGGGCGACGTGGGTGATCTTCATCAGGTGGTCGTCGATGACGTTGGCCATGTGATAGGTGGGCATGCCATCGCCCTTGATGAGCACCTGCATATCGACCGAATCCCACGGGATCGAGACGTCGCCATAGACGCCATCGGTGAAGTCGCAGGAACCCTCGGTCGGGATCTTCATGCGGATAACCGAGCTTTCGCCGGCGGCCATCTTCGACGTGACTTCTTCCGCCTTCAGATGCAGGCAGAGCCCGTCGTATTTCGGCGGCTTGCCGCTAGCGCGCTGGGCCTCGCGCATCTGTTCCAGCCGCTCGGGCGTGCAGAAACAGCGGAAGGCGTGGCCCTTGTCGAGCAGTTCCTGCGCGTAGGGCTGGTACATGTCCTTGCGGTCGGACTGGCGGTAGGGGCCGTAGGGGCCGCCGATGTCCGGGCCTTCCGACCATTCCAGCCCGCACCATTTCAGCGCGTCCAGCACCTTCGTCTCGAACTCCGGGGTCGAACGGGTCGCGTCCGTATCCTCGATGCGCAGGATGAAGGTGCCGTTGTGCTTTCTGGCGAAAAGATAGTTGAACAGCGCGATATAGGCGGTGCCGACATGCGGCTCGCCGGTGGGGGAGGGGGCGATGCGGACGCGTACGGGGGCGTTCGTGTCGGAAGTGCTCATTTTTCTCAAGGCCCGGTCGAACTGCGGTGAAGCCGTCCGCCGGAGGATTTCCGCGTGATCGGCTCATGCATTTAAGGGAGGGAAGGCCCGATCTGTCGCCGAAAAAGGCGGCGGATCCGGAGCTTTCCGTTTGGGCCCGGGTGAGACCACATTCGATCCGGCGCGTCAAGGCCCGGCGATTTTCGGGCAGGGTCGGAACCATATCGCTCCGGCATCATTATTCGCATGGGAGGCGCGGCCGTGCCAACCGGACATGGCGGAGATGGAGAACGCAGGGATTTTTCCGGTTTCTTCCTGCGGCCAACGAAACGGCAGTCGAGCTCCTTGACCCGCCCGGCCCGCGCCCTCTCTTCCCAGACAACTCAAGGCCGGCGAGTGAACACTCGCCGGCCCTTTTCTTACCGCATGTCTCAATGCAGTTTCTGGCTGCTCGCCTTCTTCTTCAGCCGCCCGTTGCGCGACAGCATGTTCAGGACCTCGACCAGGGCCGAGAAGGCCATGGCGGCGTAGACGTAGCCCTTGGGAACGTGGAAGCCCATGCCTTCGGCGATCAGCGTGGTGCCGATCATCAGCAGGAAGGCCAGCGCCAGCATGACGATGGTCGGGTTCTTCTCGATGAAGTTGGCAAGCGGGGTTGCGGCCAGCAACATCACGGTGACGGCGACGACGACGGCCACGACCATGATCGGCAGATGCGGCGTCATGCCGACGGCGGTGATGATGCTGTCCACCGAGAAGACGAGGTCGAGCAGCAGGATCTGGCCGATGGCGGCGCTGAAGGAGGCATTGGCCGTCGAGGCGATGAAATCCTCGTTGTGATCGTCGGGATCGACGTTGTGGTGGATCTCCTTGGTCGCCTTCCAGACGAGGAAGAGACCGCCGGCGATTAGGATCATGTCCTTCCAGGAAAATCCGTGACCGAAGAGTTCGAACACCGGCGTCGTGAGCTTGACGATCCAGGCGATCGTGCCGAGCAGGGCGAGGCGCATGACGAGCGCGAGGCCGATGCCGATGCGCCGTGCGGATTCGCGCTGGTCGGGGGGAAGCTTGTTGGTGAGGATGGAAATGAAGATCAGGTTGTCGATGCCGAGAACCACCTCCATAACGATCAGCGTTATCAATGCGATCCACGCTTCTGGGCTCTGCATCAGGGCCAGGATGCTTTCCATCCGATGTCTTCCTCTCCGGGTTCAGGTTTCGGTGAGGCAGGTATGTATGGTGACTGCGGGAAGTTGCAAGACGCAACTGTGCATGCGGGCGCAATCACGCCCGCCAAGGAGCCTGAATCCTTGCCGCGCGAGCACAATACGGATCACATGCGCGTGATCCGGGCGATGGCAGCCGCCGTCAGGGCTGCGAGGCGGCGTAGGCGGCGAGGAAGACCCGGATGCCGCTTGCGACGATGCGCTCGATCTCGGCATCGGGCGGCGGGGACGGCATGGTGCCGAACAGGCGATGCTTGAAGATGCCCACGGTTGCAAGTTCGAGGAACTGGCGGGCTCCGAGCTCGGTATCGTCGATGGCGAGTCGCCCGCGGGCGACCTGCCGGTCGAGATAATCCCTCAGAACGGAAACTGGGTTCATCGGGCTGGCAGAGAGGAAGCCGCAGGCGAGCGTCGGCATGCGCTGGTTGACGGCGAGCACCATGCGCATGGCCTTGATGGTGTATTCGGCCGATATGTGGCGGGCGAACAGCACGCCGAAATCGTGCAGGGCTTCCGCGACGGTGAGGTCGGGGTTCAATGCGTGGCGGGCGGATTCGGTGATGCGGAGGCGCTCGCGCTGGATGAGTTCGCCGAACAGGTCTTCCTTGTTCTGGAAGTAGACGTAGATCGTCCCCTTCGACACCCCGGCAGCCCGGGTGATGTCGTTCATGCTGGCGGCGTCGAAGCCCTGCTCCATGAAAACGCGCTTGGCGCCGTCGAGGATCTGTTCGCGCTTGACCGGATCCTCGCCTGCGGCGCGCCGCCCGCCTTGCGGTGTCGCGCTGTCCTCGCGGGAGTCTTTTGTCAGCTCCATCGCCATCGTGTTCCGCAAAACCTCCTGCCTGATCCATTTTTCGAACCGCGCGGTTCGATTTGCTCTTGATATGGATCAGTTTTGGGACTATGTCAAATCGAACTGAACGGTTCAGTTCAATGTATTTCACGATCTCCTGACATATTCCGGGTAAGCAGATGTCCGTCCCAAAGAGCACGAGCAAGGCCAAGGTTCGCCCCGTCGACGACGACTTCCTCGCGGAGACCGCGGAGGCGCAGCCCGTGGCGGAAGCCCCGCAGGCACCGCAGCCCGCCGCGCCGGCGACCGGAGAGCAGGCTCCCCCCGTTCCGGCTGCTCCGGCTGCGAAGTCCGGCGGCAAGCGCCGCCTGCTGCCCATCCTCGTCCTGGCCGCGCTCGCCGGCGGCGCCTGGTACGGCTACGACTGGTGGACGACCGGCCGCTTCATGGTGTCCACCGACGACGCCTATGTCGAGGGCGATATCGCAACCATCTCGCCCAAGGTCACCGGCTATGTCGCCAAGGTCGACGTCGTCGCCAACCAGCAGGTCAAGGCCGGCGACGTGCTGGTGACGCTGGACGACGGCGACTACCGCAATGCGCTCGACCAGGCCAATGCCCAGATCGAGACCGCCCGGCTCTCGCTGCACCGCATCGACGCGCAGATCGACGGCGCGCGGGCCTCGCTCGCCCAGGCGCAGGCGCAGAAGGCGGCGCTCGAGGCGGCCGTGCGCGGCGCCGAGATCAACCAGACGCGCGCCAGCGACCTGCAGTCGAAGGCCGTCGGCACCACCGCCGACCTCGATACCGCCAATGTCGCGCTCGACCAGGCGCGTGCGAACCTCGCCGGCGGCGAGGCGACCATCGTGTCGGCAACGGCCAACGTCACCTTGCTGGAAGCGCAGCGCAAGGAGACCGAGGGCTCGATCCGCACGCTCGAACTGCAGCGCGACAAGGCTGCGCGCGACCTGAGCTTCACGGTGCTGAAGGCGCCCTATGACGGCGTCGTCGGCAACCGGTCCGTCCAGGTCGGCGACCTCGTCTCGCCCGGCCAGAGGCTGATGGCGTTGGTTCCGTCCCGCGAGCTCTATATCGATGCGAACTTCAAGGAGACGCAGATCCGCCATCTCGTGCCCGGCTCGAAGGTGACCGTCTACGTCGACGCCTATGACGACGATCCGATCACGGGGACGGTTCAGTCGATCGCGCCGGCCTCCGGCTCGGTCTTCTCGCTGCTGCCGCCCGAAAACGCGACCGGCAATTTCACCAAGATCATCCAGCGCGTGCCCGTTCGCATCGCGCTGCCGCAGGAGGCGCTCGACAGCGGTCGCCTGCGGGCCGGCCTCAGCGTGGTCGTCGATGTCGATACCCGCACGGCTCCAGAGGCAGGCACCGTTGCGGGAAAGTGAGTGTTGCGCGCCCATGACGGGCGCGCAGCATTTCATGGCCTTCGCCGTCACGCATCCGCATCCGGGTGCCTGACCGGTCGGGCCGGTAAGCCTTCTTCCGATGCCTGGCGCCTTGTCGCGCCAGCATGAACCGAAGCTGCCCGTCCCCGTCGATTGCGGCCGGCAGCTGGACCCAATGACGGCGCCATGCCCCTCCGGTTCCAATCCGGCGGGATGTGCGCCACCGGAGCCGAGCATGTCTGCCACCACTGCCATACTGGGCAAGGGCATAGCACCCGCAGCACCTGCGACCGAGACCATGGATCCGAAGCGACTGATCGCCTTCCTGGCCATGGTGCTCGGCATGTTCATGGCGATCCTCGACATCCAGGTCGTCTCCGCCTCGCTGTCGGAGATCCAGGCGGGCCTGAGTGCCGGCACCGACGAGATCGCCTGGGTGCAGACCGCCTACCTGATCGCCGAAGTGATCATGATCCCGCTGTCGGGCACGCTCGCCCGGATCGTCTCGACGCGCTACCTCTTCACTATTTCCGCCGCGGGCTTCACGCTCGCCAGCGTGCTCTGCGCGACGGCGACCAATATCGAGCAGATGATCGTCTACCGCGCGCTGCAGGGCTTCATCGGCGGCGGCATGATTCCCTCGGTCTTCGCGGCCGCCTTCACGATCTTCCCGCCGTCCAAGCGCAGCGTCGTCAATCCGCTGATCGGCCTGATCGCAACGCTGGCGCCGACCATCGGCCCCACGGTCGGCGGCTATCTGAGCCACGCGTTCTCCTGGCACTGGCTGTTTTTGATCAATCTGGTGCCCGGCGTCATCGTCACCATCGTCGCCTGGAACTTCATCGATTTCGACAAGCCCGAGTGGTCGCTGATCAAGAAGTTCGACTGGTGGGGCCTCGCTTCCATGGCCGTCTTCCTCGGCGCGCTGGAATATGTGCTGGAAGAGGGCAACGCCAACGACTGGTTCAACGACGACCACATCGTCATCGGGGCGGTCGCATCGGCCACGGGCGCGCTGGTGTTCTTCTGGCGTGCCTTCAACGTCGAATTCCCGGTGGTGGATCTCAAGGCCTTCTCCGACCGGAACTTCGCCTTCGGCTCGATGTTCTCGTTCATCATGGGCATCGGCCTTTATGGCCTGACCTACATCTACCCGGTCTATCTCGGGCACATCCGCGGCTACGATTCCCTGATGATCGGCCAGACGATGTTCGTCTCGGGGCTGGCGATGTTCTTTACCGCGCCCGTGGCGGGCATCCTGTCGAACAAGCTCGATTCGCGGGTGATGATGTCGATCGGCTTCATCTCCTTCGGCGCCGGCACCTACATCATGACGGGCATCACCGCCGACTGGGATTTCTACGAGCTGTTCATTCCGCAGATCCTGCGCGGCTTCGGGCTGATGATGTGCATGGTGCCGATCAACAACGTCGCCCTCGGCACGCTGCCGCCGGCCCGCATCCGCAATGCATCCGGCCTCTACAACCTGACCCGCAATCTCGGCGGGGCGGTGGGGCTCGCCATCATCAACACGGTGCTGACGACGCGGCAGGACGTGCACTACATGCAGTTGCGCGAGCATGTCGACTGGGGCAGCCCGCAGGCGGTCGAGCAGTTGAACAACATGGCGGCCAACTTCACCGCGCACGGGCTGGACGGGGCGACCGCGGCCATCAGGCAGATGGTTAATCTCGTGGAGCGGCAGGCGATGGTCGTGGCCTTCAGCGACGTGTTCATGCTGCTGACGGCGTTGTTCGCCGGCATGCTCCTGTGCGTGACGATGATCCGCAAGCCCCAGCCCCGCACCGGCGGGGGCGGCGGCGGGCACTGACGCCCGGTCCTGACGCTTGGTCCTGATGCCCGATCCAGGCGCCGAGCCCGCCCGCGGGGGGCTGTACGGCGTCACCGGTTCCGCTCTAGGATGCCGTTCTTCGGCATCAACCCGGTGACAGCATGGCATTTCTCTCGCGGCGTATCCTTCTCGCAGGCGCGGCCTGTGCCGCCACGGCAGGCGTTCTGTCGGGCCGTCCGGCGCGTGCGCAGAACCCGTGGCCGAAGACCGACGTGACCTTTGTCTTCGCCGCCGACATCCATGCGTGCCTCGTGACCGCCGACGGGCTCAGCCCGAACTGCGAGGCGGAGGGCAAGACGGACGCCAACCTCGTGCGCCATGTGCGGGCGATCAACGAGATCGGGAAAAGGGACTGGCCGCGCATGATCGACGGGGTGGCGACGGGGCTCAAAAGCGCCGGCACCCCGATCGGCCGACCGGCCGGGGTCGTCATCGGCGGCGACATGACCGACGACGGCGGCGGACAGCTGAAGGTTCCGGGGGAGGGCTGGCAGCTGCAGCAGTTCGCCAACCGCTACCGCCAGGGCACGGGGCTCGACCAGCTGCATTTTCCCGTCTATGCCGGGCTCGGTAACCACGATCTCGACCAGGACGGCGTGCCGCCGCACGTTAATTTCTATCGCCGCGAACTGCGCGACTATGTCGAGCTCAATCATCGCACGTCGGTGTTCTACAAGCCGCCGGTGCCGGTGACCAACTTTGACGTCCCCTCCGACAGCTATTCCTGGGACTGGGGCGGGCTGCATCTCGTCCAGTTGCAGCGCTTCGGCGGCGATCGTTCCAAGGGCGCTGTCAGCGGCCTCGACTGGCTGAGGCAGGACCTCGCCAGCTATGCCGGCGACGGTCGCCCGGTGGTGCTGTTCCAGCATTATGGCTGGGATCCGTTCTCGCTGGAGCGCTGGGATCCGGCCGCCCGGACGTTCGACGACCATGGTGCGGGGGCGGCGCACTGGTGGTCGGAGGAGGATCGGCAGGCGCTGCTGGACGCGATCAGGGACACCAACGTCATCGGCATTTTCCACGGCCACGAGCATCCGACCCCGATGATCTACCAAGCCGAGGGGCACGACCTGTTCAAGCCGGTCGCCTCCTACATGGGCGGTTTCGTGGTCGCACGGGTCACCGACGACGCCCTCGACGTCGTGCTGGCGCGCGCCTATGGCGACCGCGGCGACGTGGTCTTCACCAACGCCTTCAGCAAGCCTCTCCGGCCTGCGCCCTAGCTGTCTTCAAGCGGATCGCAAAGGCATCCCGGAAGGCCTTGCGAAATTTCTGATTTACGTACATCAGAAATTTCGCTAATGGTCGCCGCGGAGGACATCATGCGACCGACCGTCCACGACATCGCTGCCAAGGCAGGCGTCAGCCTCGCGACCGTGGACCGGGTCCTGAACGGCCGCCCCGGCGTGCGCGCGGTGACCCGGGCGAGGGTCGAAGACGCGATCGAAAAGCTCGGCTACGTGCGAGACGTCGCGGCCGCCAACCTTGCCAAGGGGCGGGTCTATCCGCTGGTCTTCATCATTCCGGAAGGCGAAAACCCGTTCATGCGCGGGCTGGAGGCGGAGGTGAAACTGGCCGCCACCCGTTCGTCCTTCGAGCGGACCCGTATCGCCGCGGTCCACGTTCCCCCCTTCGACGCGCCGGCGCTGGTGCAGGCGATCGATGCGGCGGTCGCCGAGGGCGTGGCCGGCATCGCCGCCGTCGCCGTCGATGCGCCGGAGGTGGCAGAGGCGATCGGGCGGGCGCGGGCGGCCGGTGTCGCTTTCGTCACGCTCGTTTCCGATCTCGCCGCGTCCGCGCGTGACCATTTCTGCGGCGTCGACAACGTGGCTGCGGGCCGTACGGCGGGCAGCCTGATGGCGCGGTTCCTCGGCGCCCGCCCGGGTGCGGTCGCGGTGCTGGCCGGCTCGATGCTGGTGCGGGACCACCGGGAGCGCCTGGAGGGCTTTGCCGCGGTGATGGCTGAGGCCTTCGGCGGGCGGCGGGTGCTGGACGTTCTGGAAGGCCAGGACGAGCCGGAGCGGGCGCGCGCGCTCGTCGGGGCGTGCCTTGCGGCCCATCCGGAACTTGCCGGGATCTACAGCCTCGGGGCGGGCAATGCGGGCCTGGTCGCAGCGCTGGAGGCTGCGGGACGGGGCGACGTCTGCGTCATCGCTCACGAGATCACGGAACCGACGCGCCGGGGTCTCGAACACGGTATCATCGACGCCGTGCTGAACCAGGATGCCGGCCACGAGGTTCGCAGCGCCGTCCGCGTGCTGCGGGCCAAGGCCGACGGGCTGCCGGTGATCGCCGCCCAGGAGCGCATCCGCATCGACATCTTCATCAAGGAAAACCTGTTGCAGCCGCTCGACGAGACCGGGACGGCGCAGGCGGCAGAGGCATAGGAGGACCAGCCCATGTATCTCGGAATCGACCTCGGCACATCGGGCGTGAAGGCGATGCTGATCGACGACGGCCAGCAGATCATAGGCTCGGCGAACAGCGCGCTCACCGTGTCGCGGCCGCATCCGGGCTGGTCGGAGCAGGCGCCGGCCGACTGGATCAGCGCCACCGAAGACGCACTCGACGCACTCAGGGCCGCCCATCCGGCGGCGCTCGCCGCCGTGCGCGGCATCGGGCTGTCGGGCCAGATGCACGGGGCGACGCTGCTCGACCGGCAGGATCGGGTGTTGCGCCCCTGCATCCTGTGGAACGACACGCGCAGCCATGCGGAGGCGGCGGCGCTGGATGCCGATCCGCGCTTCCGGGCGATCACCGGCAACATCGTCTTCCCCGGCTTCACCGCACCCAAGCTCGCCTGGGTGAAGAACAACGAGCCGGACGTCTTTGTGCAGGTGCGCTGGGTACTCTTGCCCAAGGACTATCTGCGCCTGTGGCTGACCGGCGAGCATATGTCGGAAATGTCGGATTCGGCTGGAACGTCCTGGCTGGACACGGGTGCGCGCCGCTGGTCCGCGGACCTTCTGACGGCGACCGAACTGGAGGAGCGGCAGATGCCGAACCTCGTGGAAGGCACCGACAGTGCGGGCACGCTGCGCCCCGAACTCGCGGCGCGCTGGGGGCTCGGCTCAGGCGTCGTCGTGGCCGGCGGGGCAGGGGACAATGCGGCCTCCGCCTGCGGCATGGGCACGGTCAGGGACGGAGCGGCCTTCGTCTCGCTCGGCACCTCGGGCGTGCTTTTTGCCGCCAATGGCAGCTACCTGCCGAACCCGGCAAGCGCCGTCCACGCCTTCTGCCATGCGCTGCCGGACACCTGGCACCAGATGGGCGTGATCCTGTCGGCGACGGACGCGCTCAACTGGCATTCGCGCATCACCGGCGCCTCGGCGGCCGATCTCACCGCCGAGCTCGGCGAGACGCTGAAGGCGCCCTCCGGCGTCACCTTCCTGCCCTATCTCTCCGGCGAGCGCACGCCGCATAACGATGCCTCGATCCGCGGTGCCTTTGCCGGCCTCGGCCATGAGAGCGACCGCGTGGCGCTGACGCAGGCGGTGCTGGAGGGAGTGTCGTTTGCCATCCGCGACAGCCTCGAGGCGCTGCGCCTGGCCGGCACCAGCCTTTCGCGCGTCACGGCGATCGGCGGCGGCTCGCGCTCGCGCTACTGGCTGAAGTCGATCGCGACGGCGCTGTCGCTGCCGGTGGACGTGCCGGCCGACGGCGACTTCGGCGCCGCCTTCGGAGCGGCCCGGCTGGGGCTGATCGCGGCAACGGGCAGCGACCCGGTGGCCATCTGCCAGGCGCCCGCGACGGCCGAGACGATCGATCCGGACACCTCGCTCGCGTCTGCCTACGAGGAGGCCTACGGGCGCTACCGGCGGCTCTACCCGGCGATCCGCGATGCGGTGATGGGCTGAGGCAAGCCCCCCTCACCCTGCCCTCTCCCCGAGGGGAGAGGGGGAGCATGCCGCGGCGCTGCCGTATCCCTCTTCTCCCCACCGGGGAGAAGGTGCCGGTAGGCGGATGAGGGGGAGCTCATCGTACACCGACCATGAGACAATGAATTCGAACGTCCATCCAAGGAGGAATCCCATGAGCACAGGCTTTTTCGGCGATATCGCCAAGATCAGATACGAGGGACCGCAGAGCACCAATCCGCTCGCCTTCCGTCACTATGACAAGGACGAGGTGGTGCTCGGCAAGCGGATGGAGGACCACCTGCGCTTTGCCGTCGCCTACTGGCACACCTTCGTCTGGCCGGGCGGCGACCCGTTCGGCGGGCAGACCTTCCAGCGGCCCTGGTTCGAGGACACGATGAAGGCGGCCAAACTGAAAGCGGATGTGGCCTTCGAACTGTTCGAACTGCTCGGCGTTCCGTTCTACTGCTTCCACGACGCCGACGTGCGTCCGGAAGGCCAGAACTTCGCGGAGAACACGAAGAACCTCAACGAGATCGTCGACCACTTCGAAAAGAAGCAGGCCGAGACCGGCGTCAAGCTTCTCTGGGGCACGGCCAACCTGTTCTCCAACCGCCGCTACATGGGCGGGGCTGCCACCAATCCGGATCCGGACGTCTTCGCCTTCGCTGCCGCGACCGTGAAGACCTGCATCGACGCCACCCAGCGCCTCGGCGGGCAGAACTACGTGCTCTGGGGCGGGCGCGAAGGCTATGAGACGCTGCTGAACACCGATATCGGCCGCGAGCTCGACCAGCTTGGCCGCTTCGTCAACCTCGTCGTCGAATACAAGCACAAGATAGGCTTCAAGGGCGCGATCCTGATCGAGCCGAAGCCGCAGGAACCCACCAAGCACCAGTACGACTACGACGTCGCAACCGTCTACGGTTTCCTCAAGCGGTACGGGCTGGAAAACGAGGTGAAGCTCAACATCGAGCAGGGCCACGCCATCCTCGCCGGCCATTCCTTCGAGCACGAGCTGGCGCTCGCGAATGCGCTCGGCGTCTTTGGCTCGATCGACATGAACCGCAACGACTACCAGTCCGGCTGGGATACCGACCAGTTCCCGAACAACGTGCCGGAAATGGCGCTGGCCTACTACCAGGTTCTCGCCGGCGGCGGCTTCACCACCGGCGGCACCAATTTCGATGCCAAGCTGCGCCGCCAGTCGATCGATCCGGAAGACCTGCTGATCGGCCATATCGGCGGCATGGATTGCTGCGCCCGCGGCCTCAAGGCTGCGGCGAAGATGATCGAGGACAAGGCCTTGTCGAAGCCGCTCGACGAGCGCTATGCGGGCTGGAACGGGGCGGAGGCGAAGAAGATGCTCTCCGGCGGCTATTCGCTGGAGGAGATTGCGGCCAGGGTGGAGCGGGACAATGTCATTCCCGAACCGAAATCCGGCCGCCAGGAATACCTGGAAAACGTCGTCAACCGCTACGTCTGAGGTGGTCGGGGCCCCGTGTGCGGGGCCCCGCCTTTATCCCCTGCGAGACCTTTCCGCAGGTTGCCGGTTGAAGCGCGGGCGGTGCGCCCTAGTCTCATCCCGAGCGTGCAACCCAGGAGGATGGAATGGAAGACGCAGGTATCGGCTGGATCGCAGCCATCATCATCGGCGGGCTTGCCGGTTGGCTCGCCGAAAGGTTCATGAAGTCTGACATGGGCGTGTTCATGAACATCATACTGGGGATCGTCGGCGCGTTCGTCGCCAATCTCATTCTCAGCCTCGTCGGCGTAACGCTGGGCGGCTGGCTCGGATATCTGATCGCCGGCTTCATCGGCGCCTGCATCCTGATTGCCGTGGCAAGGGCGATGAAGCGCTAGGGCATGCGCTGCCGGGCGCTCGACGGTGCCCGGCCGCTGCAGTCACGTGGTGAACCGCGGAAGGATTGCTTCCGTGTGCCACACCCCCTATCTCTCGACGCTGATCCCCCGCAACGACCGAGCGTCCGCCAAAGCGTCAGGAACCATCCCGTGTCGTCCTTTTCCGATCCCGAAGCGGTCTCCCGCTATGCCGAAGGCCCGGCCCGGCTCGTGCCCGGCCTCCACGCCCTGCAGCGCATGGCGGCACTTTTGCTCGGCGAGCGCATCCGGGAGGATGGCCGTCTCCTGGTCGTCGGCGCCGGCGGCGGCCTCGATCTGAAGGTCTTTGCCGAGTTGCAGCCGCTTTGGACCTTCGACGGCGTCGATCCGTCGGCCGAGATGCTGGATCTGGCGAAGCAGACGCTTGGCCCGCTGATGTCGCGCATCCGCCTGCACGAGGGCTATGTCGAGACCGCACCCGAGGGACCGTTCGACGGCGCCACCTGCATTCTCGTCATGCATTTCGTGCCGCGCGAGGAACGCTTGCGGATGCTGGGCGAGATCTTCCGGCGCCTGCGGCCGGGCGCGCCGTTCGTCGTCGCCCACCACAGTTTCCCGCAGACCGATCCGGAAAAGGCGCTCTGGCTCGAACGTTACGCGGCCTTCGCCGCCGCTTCCGGCGTTTCGGCCGCCCATGCGCAGAATGCGGCCGAGGCCATCGGGGCTCGGCTGCCGCTGCTGTCGCCGGACGAGGACGAGGCCCTGCTGCGGGAGGCCGGTTTTGCCGACGTGCAGCTTTTCTATGCCGGATTCACCTTCAGGGGATGGGTCGGCTACCGGCCATGACGGCGGGCGGACGAGGCGGGGCAGAAACGATTGCCACGGCGACCTCGCTCGCGTCAGCGCCTTGCCGGTGAGGTCACCGATCCGCGCACCACGAGATCGGGCATGATCAGCACCTCGCAGCTTTCGGACAGCGGCTCCGACAGGTTTTCCAGCAACAGCGCCATCGCCTGGCGGCCGATCGCCGAGCGGGGCTGGCGGATCGTCGTCAGCGCCGGGTTCAGGTAGGTCGCCTGGGGGACGTCGTCGAAGCCGATCACGGAGAAGTCCTGCGGCAGGTCGTAGCCGCGGGCGGACAGCCCGTTCATGACGCCGACGGCGGTCGCGTCGTTGACGCACATGAAGGCGGTCGGCAGCGTGTCGCGCATGAAGAGCTGTTCGACGGCGAGCCGGCCGCTTTCGATCGTGCCCTCGCCGTCGATGACCATGCGCTGCTCCGGCGCGATGCGGGCGGCGTCGAGGGCGAGATCATAGCCCCTGCGGCGCCTGAGATGGCCGAGCCGGGTCTTGCTGTCGCCGATGAAGGCAATGCGGCGGTGGCCGGCGGACAGCAGGTATTCGGCGGCCTTGCGGGCGCCGGCGGTGTCGTCGACGCCGACATAGGGGATGGTGCTGCCGAACACCGGCTCGAAGACGGCGACGGACGGCGGCAGGCGCTGGGTCATCTCCTGGTGGCCGAACGGCGCATGGCCGGTGAACAGCAACAGGCCCGCCGCCTGGTTCGAGTTCAGGAATTTCAGGTATTCGAGCCCGCGTTCCGGATCGTTCTGGGTGTGGCCGATGAGGACGCCGTAGCCGTGTGCGCGCGCCTCGTTCTCGAGCCCGATCAGGATGGAAGAGAAGTTCGGGTCGCCGATATCAGGCGCCAGCACCAGGATCATGTTCGACCGGCCCATGCGCAGGGATCGCGCCATGGCATTGGTCGTGTATCCGGTGATCGCGATCGCCTGGTTGACCCGCTGGCGCGTGGATTTGGCGACCTTCTCGGGATTGTGAATTGCCCTGCTGACGGTGGCGATCGACACTTCCGCCAGGCGGGCGACGTCCTCGATCGTGGCAGGGTTCTGGGTCGACACGTTGGCCTGATGTCCTTGCGGGTGGATGGGCCCTGCACCCTAGAACCAAAGCGCCGCCGTTTGAAAGCGGTTTGGGTGTGGAATTCCCACTGGTGCACATGATGTAAACCTTTACATGCGCCATGTAAAGGTTTACACAGTGATCCCAAGTGGTGGGGAGCCACAGGGAGGGAACATGGCCAACGATGGGGCGATCGCATCCGTGCCGGTGCTTGCGGCCGAGCGGATATCGAAGACGTTCGGCGAGGTGCAGGTTCTCTTCAGCGTCGACATGGACATCCTTCCGGGCGAGGTCCATGCGCTGGTCGGCGAGAACGGCGCGGGCAAGTCCACCTTCATCAAGATCCTTTCGGGTTTCCAGCCGCCTTCGTCGGGCCGCATCCTGCTCGACGGCGAGCCGGTGACGCTGCCGGCCAACAGCGCCGCCGAGGCGCTCGGCATCATCCTCATCCACCAGGAATTCAATCTTGCTGAGCACCTGACGGTGACTGAGAGCCTGTTCCTCGGCCGCGAGGTCGCCCGCTTCGGCGTGCTCGACCGCAAGGCCATGCGGGCCGAGACGCGCCGGGTGCTCGACATGCTCGGATCGCGGATCGACGAGAACGCGCTGATCAGCTCGCTCGCCGTCGCCGACAAGCAGATGGTCGAGATCGCCAAGGCGATCAGCCGCGATGCGCGGGTGATCTTCATGGACGAGCCGACGGCGGTGCTTTCGCGCGAGGAGGCGGGCGTCCTGTTCGACCAGGTTCGCAAGCTCAAGGCCAAGGGCACGAGCTTCGTCTTCGTCTCGCACAAGCTTGACGAGGTGATGGAGATCAGCGACCGCGTCACCGTGCTGCGCGATGGCCAGTGGATCAAGACGGCCCCGACCTCGATGCTCGACGGCGAGGCGATCGCCCAGCTGATGGTCGGCCGCGAACTCTCCAGCCTCTATCCCACCAAGCACGAGCCGGACGTCGACGAGACGATCGTCCTGTCCGTCCGCGGCCTGACCACGGGCTATGTGCAGGATGCGAACTTCGAATTGCGCAAGGGCGAGGTGCTCGGCTTCTCCGGGCTGATCGGCTCGGGCCGCTCGGAACTGATGGAGGCGATCGCCGGCCTGCGTCCGCGCCTTGCCGGCGAGGTGCTCCTGCATGGCGAGCCGCTCGTCGCCGGCGACTTCCGCGAGGCGAACCGCCGCGGCCTCGCCTACATGACCAAGGACCGCAAGGGCATGGGGCTGCTACTCGACGAGGGGATGACGACCAACCTGACCCTGCAGTCGCTCGGCCAGCACGTCACCCACGGCTATCTCGATCCGGGAAGCGAGGCGAAGGCGATGGCGCGCGCCAGGCGGCGCTTCGACATCCGCGTGCGCGACGACCGGGTGCGCGTCGGGCGCATGTCGGGCGGAAACCAGCAGAAGCTCCTGCTCGCCAAGGTCATGGAGACCGAGCCGCAGGTCATCATCATCGACGAGCCGACGCGCGGCATCGACGTCGGCACCAAGCAGCAGATCTATCATTTCATCGCGGCACTTGCCCGCGAGGGGCGCTCGATCATCGTCGTCTCCTCGGAGATGCCCGAGGTGATCGGGCTCTGCACGCGGGTGGCGGTGATGCGCGAGGGGCATCTGGTCGGCATGCTCGAGGGAGAGGAAATCTCCGAGCAGATGATCATGCGCTATGCGGCCGGCCTGCGGCGGAAGGCCGTGGGCTGAGCGCACAAAGAAGACGACGGGATTTTCGGCGCCGGGCGCCATCGGGAGGTTGAACTTGGACATGAGCACCAACAGCGACATCGAGGAGCGCGTGCCGCGGCGGCGTACCTGGCGGGACATCGATCTCAGGGCGGTCGCGCCCTTCGCCGCTCTCATCCTGCTGCTCATCATCGGCGCGCTGGTCAACCCGAACTTCATCGGGCTCACCAACCTCGCCAATGTCGCAACCCGCAGCGCCTTCATCGCCATCATCGCCGTCGGTGCGACCTTCGTGATCTCGTCGGGCGACCTCGACCTTTCGGTCGGCTCGATGGTCGCCTTCGTCGCCAGCTTGATGATCCTGTTCATGAATTCCGGCGCGATCGCCGATCCCTCGCTGATGCTGGTCGCCGCCATGGTGCTGGCGGTCGTGATCGGCAGTGCCTGCGGGCTTCTGAACGGGCTGATCACCACGCTTGGCCGCATCGAGCCCTTCATCGCTACGCTCGGCACCATGGGGATCTATCGCGGGCTGACCACCTGGCTGTCGCAGGGGGGCGCGATCACGCTGCAGTCGTCCGAACTGCAGTCGCTCTACCGGCCGGCCTATTTCGGCAACGTGCTCGGCGTGCCGGTGCCGATCGTCGTCATCCTCGTCGTCACCGCGATCGCCGCCTTCGTGCTCTACCGTACGCGCTACGGCCGCCACGTGGTCGCCGTCGGCTCCAGCCGCGAGGTGGCGCGCTATTCCGGCATCCATGTGGATCGCGTGCGCACCATCGCCTTCGTCATCCAGGGCCTGTGCGTCGCCGTCGCCGTGCTGCTCTATGTGCCGCGGCTCGGCTCGACCTCGGCCACGACAGGCATCCTGTGGGAGCTGCAGGCGATCACGGCCGTCGTCGTCGGCGGTACGGCGCTGAAGGGCGGGGCGGGGCGCGTCTGGGGCACGATCTGCGGCGCCTTCATCCTGGAACTGGTCGGCAACATCATGCTGCTCTCCAACTTCATCAGCGAATATCTGATCGGCGCCATCCAGGGCTCGATCATCATCATTGCGATGCTCGTCCAGCGCTCGCTGACGCGCAAATCGTGAACCGGCCGGGCTTATGGGGGCGCCCGGTCCTAGCTGACAGGCCCCTGTATTTTGGGAGGAACCACATGCACAAGAGAATGATGGGCCTTGCCGTCGCTGCGACGATGGCGTTCGGCACCGCCTATGCCCAGGAAGAGAAGACGATCGGCGTCTCCATTCCCGCCGCCGACCACGGCTGGACCGCCGGTGTCGTCTACCATGCCAACCGCGTCGCCGAGCTCCTGATGAAGGAGCACCCGGGCCTGAAGGTGGTGGTGAAGACCTCGCCCGATCCGGCGACCCAGGCCAACGCCCTGCAGGACCTCGAGGTCCAGGGCATCGACGCGCTCGTCATCCTGCCGACCGATCCCGATCCGCTCGTCAACGCGATCAAGGAAGTCAAGGGCAAGGGCACGTTCGTGTCGATCGTCGACCGCGCGCCGTCGACCAACGACAATTCGGTGCGCGACCTCTATGTCGCCGGCAACAACTCGGCTCTCGGTGAAGTCGCCGGCAAGTACATCGCCGAAAACACGCCGGATGCCGAAGTGGTCGTCATCCGTGGCCTGCCGATCCCGATCGACCAGGAGCGCCAGGACGGCTTCGACAAGGGCATCGCCGGCTCCAACGTCAAGGTGCTCGACCGCCAGTTCGGCAACTGGAACCGCGACGACGCCTTCAAGGTCATGCAGGACTACCTGACCAAGCACTCCAAGATCGACGTGGTCTGGTGCCAGGACGACGACATGGCCGTCGGCGTGCTGCAGGCGATCGAGCAGTCCGGCCGCACCGACATCAAGTATGTCATCGGCGGTGCCGGCTCCAAGGACATGATCAAGAAGGTGATCGACGGCGACAAGATGTTCCCGGTCAACGTCCTCTATCCGCCGTCAATGGTTGCCACCGCCATGGAACTGACGGCGGCTGCCCTCTACGATCAGGTTCCGGTGCATGGCACCTACACGCTGGACGCCACTCTGATCACGCCCGAGAATGCGGAAGGCTACTACTTCCCCGATTCTCCGTTCTGATCCGCTGATACGACGCCCGGGCTGCTCAGGTCCGGGCGTCGTCGACTTGTCTGTTCATCGCCGGGCGACTGTCATTGCCGGATGCGGCAATCGACGCTAGTTTCGTTCGCGGCAACGTTGCAGGTGGCGCCGTTCGCGCCGAAAAGTGCCTGTGTCATACCATTTGTGAGAGACGCGACCGCAGAGCGGGACGCGACGGGAGGAACACTGGATGAAGACGATCAAGGGGCCGGGTCTGTTCCTGGCGCAGTTTGCCGGCGATGCGGCGCCCTTCAACTCCTGGGATTCGATCACCAAGTGGGCCGCCGACATCGGCTACAAGGGCGTGCAGGTGCCAACCTGGGACAGCCGGCTGATCGACCTCAGGAAGGCTGCGGAATCGAAGGCCTATTGCGACGAGTTCGCGGGCAAGGCGCGCGACAACGGCGTCGAGATCACCGAGCTCTCCACCCATCTGCAGGGCCAGCTCGTCGCCGTGCATCCGGCCTATGACGAGGCCTTCGACGGCTTTGCGGCACCGGAGGTGCGCGGCAATCCGAAGGCGCGGCAGGCATGGGCGGTGGAGCAGGTGAAGCTGGCGCTGACGGCCTCGAAGAATTTCGGACTGGATGCGATGGCGAGCTTCTCCGGCGCGCTCGCCTGGCCCTTCGTCTATCCCTGGCCGCAGCGCCCGGCCGGCCTCGTCGAGACCGCCTTTGACGAGCTCGCCCGCCGCTGGAAGCCGATCCTCGACCATGCCGAGGATTGCGGGGTCGACGTCTGCTACGAGATCCATCCCGGCGAGGACCTGCACGACGGCATCACCTACGAGATGTTCCTGGAGCGCACCGGCAACCACGCCCGCGCCTGCATGCTCTACGATCCCTCGCACTACGTGCTGCAATGCCTCGACTATCTCGACAACATCGACATCTACAAGGACCGCATCCGGATGTTCCACGTCAAGGACGCGGAGTTCAATCCGACCGGCCGGCAGGGCGTCTATGGCGGCTACCAGAGCTGGGTGAACCGCGCCGGTCGCTTCCGCTCGCTCGGCGACGGCCAAGTCGATTTCGGCGCGGTGTTCTCCAAGATGGCGGCCAACGACTTTGCCGGCTGGGCCGTGGTCGAGTGGGAATGCGCGCTGAAGCATCCCGAGGACGGCGCCCGCGAGGGGGCGGACTTCGTCAAGCACCACATCATCCGCGTCACCGAGAAGGCCTTCGACGACTTCGCCGGCGCCGGCACCGACGAGGCAGCCAACCGGCGCATGCTGGGGATCTAGTCTCGGCAAGCAATGTAGGACCCGTCACCCTTGCCCCTCACCCTAGCCCTCTCCCCGCAAGCGGGGAGAGGGGGCGTGGCCTGCTCAGAGGTTGCGTTCGTGGCGAGCATTGCGATTGTGGTCCTTCTCCCCGCCTGCGGGGAGAAGGTGCCGGCAGGCGGATGAGGGGCGAAATCAGGCATAGATTTTTCAGGAGAAACACATGGCCATCGAAGGAAGCACGACGGAAGCGCGGCAGCCGCGGATCAGGCTCGGCATGGTGGGCGGGGGTGCCGGCGCCTTCATCGGGGCGGTGCACCGCATTGCCGCACGTCTCGACGATCATTTCGAACTCGTTGCCGGCGCGCTGTCCTCGACGCCGGAAAAATCCGTTGCCTCGGGGCGGGAGCTCGGGCTCGATCCCTCCCGCTGCTACGGCTCGTTCAAGGAGATGGCGATTCGCGAGGCGAAGCTGAAGAATGGCATCGAGGCGGTGGCCATCGTCACGCCGAACCACGTCCACTACGAGGCGGCGAAGGAGTTCCTCAAGCGCGGCATCCACGTCATCTGCGACAAGCCGCTGACCTCGACCCTGGGGGACGCGAAGAAGCTGAAGAAGCTCGCCGGCGAGAGCGAGGCGCTGTTCGTGCTCACCCACAACTACACCGGCTATCCGATGGTGCGCCAGGCGCGCCAGATGGTGATGAACGGCGATCTCGGGACGATCCGGCTGGTGCAGATGGAGTATCCGCAGGACTGGCTGACCGAGGCGGTCGAGCAGAGCGGGTCGAAGCAGGCCGAATGGCGCACCGATCCCGCCCGCTCCGGCGCCGGCGGCTCGACCGGCGACATCGGCACCCATGCCTACAATCTCGGCTGCTTCGTCTCCGGCCTCGAACTGGAGGAGCTTTCCGCCGATCTCGACAGCTTCGTTCCCGGCCGCAAGCTCGACGACAACGCGCATGTGATGATGCGTTTCAAGGAGAAGGACGGCGCACGTGCCAAGGGCATGCTCTGGTGCAGCCAGGTGGCGCCGGGCCACGAGAACGGACTGAAGGTGCGCGTCTACGGCACCAAGGGCGGCATCGAGTGGGTGCAGGCCGACCCCAACTATCTCTGGTACACGCCGTTCGGCGAGCCGAAGCGCCTGCTCACCCGGGGCGGCGCCGGTTCCGATGCCGCCGCCGCGCGGGTCTCCCGCATCCCCTCGGGCCACCCGGAGGGCTACTTGGAAGGTTTCGCCAACATCTATACCGAGGCCGCACGGGCGATCTTCGCACGGCGCAAGGGCGAAGAGGTCGATCCGGCCGTGATCTACCCGACCGTCGACGACGGCGTGAAGGGCATGCTCTTCGTCGATGCCTGCGTGCAGTCGTCGAAGAAGAACGGGGCCTGGGTCAAGGTCTGACCGCCGTCGCGTGTCCGGAACGTGCCGGGCGGGGAACTCTTCCTCCCCGGCGTACTTCTCCTCACAATTCGCGCCCTGCTGCCGGCCCGGTCGAACACCGGGCGGGTCGCCCGTCTTTTCCGGCGGACCGAATGGAACTATCGTGACATACGGAAAAATATAACGATTCCGTTTCCATGTTGGGGACCTGGCATGTTCATCAGGGCACTGGTCTTTGCAGCCACCCTTCTTCTCGCAGGAAACCCGGTGGCGCAGGCGGCATCGTTCGTCGACGCTGCCGGGCGGGTGGTCGAGGTTCCGGACAGGATCGACAAGGTGTTCGTGGCCGGGCCGCCGGCATCGGTCCTCGTCTATGTGCTCGCTCCGGACAAGCTTGCGGGATGGGTGCGCGAGCCCGGCGAGAAGACCAGGAAATATCTTCTCCCCGAAGCCCGCGCGCTTCCCACCACCGGGTGGCTGACGGGCAGGGGCGGCACGGCCAATATCGAGGCCGTCCTCGCCTCCAGGCCGGATGTGATTATCGATGTCGGAACGGTCAACGACACCTATATCTCGCTGGCCGACCGCGTGCAGAAGCAGACGGGGATTCCTTACGTCCTGATCGGCGGGCGGTTCCGCGACACGCCCGGGACGCTCCGCCGGGCGGGCGCCCTTCTGGGCGTGGGCGCCCGCGCCGAAGAGCTCGCCCGCTATGCCGAAGAGCGTCTGGCCGGGGTTCAGTCGCTGTTGCGGGACATTCCCGAGAGCGAGCGCCCCAGGGTCTATTACGGGCGTGGTCCCAAGGGACTTGAAACCGGGCTCGCAGGCTCGATCAACATGGAAGTCCTCGAGGTCGTGGGTGCCGCAAACGTCGCCGCCGCCGCGGGCGAGGGCGGCCTGTCGGAGGTGTCGCTCGAGCAGGTCCTTGCCTGGAAGCCCGACGTGATCCTTGCAAGCGACGCCCGCTTCGCCGAAACGGTCGGGTCCGATCCGCTCTGGTCGACCATCCCGGCCGTGCGCTCCGGCCGGGTGTACAAGGCCCCCGACGTCCCGTTCGGGTGGTTCGATTCCCCGCCGGGGATCAACCGGCTGATCGGCCTTACATGGCTCGAATCCGTCCTCTATCCGGATGCCGGCAAGGTCGATCTGCGTGCGGAGGTGCGGGATTTCTTCAAGCTGTTCTATCACGTCGAACTGACCGAGGCCGATCTCGACGGCTTCGTCGCGGACGCCGGGAGCGGAAATTGATCCAAATGGGCGAGACTGGCGCCGCGGATCGGCCGGCGAGGATGCGAGCGGCCGCCGCGTACGGTCTGGCGGCGGCGCTCCTGACCATCGTCGTTCTCGTCGCCCTGTCGGTCGGCAAGTTCCCGGTGAGCCCGGGAACGACATTCGCGATCCTCTGGAACGGGATTGCAGGAACGGCGAAGGACCTGGACCCGACGCTCGGCAACGTGATCTGGAATGTCCGCCTGCCGCGGGTGATGGCGGGGCTCTGCGTCGGCGCGGTGCTGGCGGCTGCGGGGGCGAGCTATCAGGGCGTCTTCCGCAATCCGCTGGTGTCGCCGGACATTCTCGGCGTTTCGGCCGGCGCCAGCCTCGGGGCGGTCCTCGGGATATTCCTGTCGCTGCCGGTGCTGGCGATCCAGGGGCTCGGTTTCATCGGCGGGCTCTTCGCGCTGGGGGTGGTCTACGCGGTCGGGCTGGCGGTTCGCGGGCGCGATCCTGTCCTGACGCTCGTGCTCGCGGGAATGGCCATCGCAGCGCTGCTGGCGGCGGGGATTTCGTTGCTGAAGATCCTGGCGGACCCTTACGACCAGTTGCCCGCGATCACCTACTGGCTGCTCGGTAGCCTCGCCAGCGTCACGAACGGGGATCTGCTGCTGGTCGTCCCCAGCCTCGTCCTCGGCGTTGCCGTCCTTCATCTCCTGCGCTGGCGGATCAACCTCCTGTCGCTCGGCGACGACGAGGCGCGCGCGCTCGGCGTGGAGACGCGGTTGCTCCGGCCGGCGCTGATCGTCGCTGCCACCCTGATCACGTCGGCCTCCGTCTCGATCAGCGGCGTGATCGGCTGGATCGGCCTCGTCATCCCGCACATGGCGCGCATGCTGGTGGGGCCGGACTTCCGGGTCCTGTTGCCCGCATCCCTCTTTCTCGGCGCGGCCTTCCTCGTCGTCATCGATACGGTCGCGCGCACGGTCTCCACGGTGGAAGTGCCGCTCGGTATCCTCACCGCGGTGATTGGCGCGCCCTTCTTCCTCGCACTGCTGGCGACCGGCCGCACGGGCTGGTCGTGATGATCCGGCTGGACGAACTGGCTTTCGGCCATGGCCGGGTTGCGATCGGCTCGAAGATGAGCCTGTCGGTCCATGCCGGCGAGGTGCTGGCCGTCCTCGGGCCCAACGGCGTCGGCAAGACGACGCTGTTCAGGACGATCCTCGGTCTTCAGCGGCCGCTTGCCGGCCGCGTCCTCGTCGACGGGACGGACCTGGCGCAGTGTTCGCGCAGCGAGATCGCGTCGAAGATCGCCTATGTGCCGCAGGCGCACGGCACGCTGTTTCCGTTCCGGGCGCTGGACATCGTGGTCATGGGGCGGGCATCGAGGCTCACCGCCTTCCAGCAGCCGGGACGCAGGGATCGCGACCTGGCGTTCGAAGCGATGGCGCGGCTTGGCATCCAGTCGCTGGCGCACCGGCCCTATACCGAGATCAGCGGCGGCGAGCGGCAACTGGTCCTGATCGCCCGGGCCCTGGCGCAGGAGGCCAGCTTTCTCGTTCTCGACGAGCCGACGGCAAACCTGGACTACGGACACCAGTTCCAGGTTCTCGAGCAGATTCGGCTGCTGGCCGCAGGCGGAAAGGGAATTCTGCTGTCCACGCACAATCCGGATCACGCCTTCTTCGTCGCCGACCGGGCCGCGCTGATGGCGGGCGGTTCCATCGTGGACGTGGGCGAACCGCAGCAGGTGCTGACGCCCGCGGCGCTTCGCTCCGTCTTCGGGGTCGACGTCGTCGTCGGCAAGATCGAGGGAAGCGCGCATCTCACATGCGCGCCCGCCCGTATCGGCGGCGCTCCGCAGGACTGAGACGGGAGACCCGTCAGTCGTCCACAGCGACCATGACGTCGGAGGCCTTCACGACAGCGTAGGCCTCCTTGCCCGCCGAAAGCCCCAGTTCGGTGACCGCTTCGTTGGTGATCGAGGCGGTGATGACGGATCCGCCGATGTCGATCCGCACATGCGCAGTCGTCGCCCCCAGCGTCACATCCACCACCTTGCCCTTCAGCCGATTGCGCGCACTGATCTTCATCGCGGGTAACTCCTTGTTGTTGCTCCGTGAAGGCGAATCCCTAGCACACTTGCCGGCATGTCGAAATGCCCGGTCCGAAACGAGGCATGCGCAGGTTTGACTTGTCTTCCGTAGAGCTTGCTGCGACGTTGCAAGGCGAACGTCGCCGCCAGAGGCTGCATTTCTGCAACAGGGAGGAGCAGGTGATGAAGGGTGGATGCCTTTGCGGTTCGGTCCGGTACGAGACCGTGGCCGCGCCGCTATATTCCGGGTTCTGTCATTGTCGCGACTGCCAGAAGGCGACCGGCACAGGGCACAGCTGCTACATGATCTTCGGCCGCTCGGACTTCTCCTGGAGCGGCGACGTGCGGTCCTATGCGGTGACCGCCGAAAGCGGCCAGCCGTCCCTCCGGCACTTCTGCCCGACCTGCGGCACCATCGTGCTCGGGTCCGGGGCGGACGGCGACGATCGCTGGACGATCTATGCCGGCACGCTGGACGATCCGTCGGAATTCGCCCCGCAGGACGCGATCATGACGCGCAGCCGCCAGCCATGGGATCACATGGCGGGCAACCTTCCCGAATTCGAAGGCATGCCCGAATAGGGTCCTCTCCGGAAGGATGAGCGTGCGGTCTTCGGCCTACTTGCCGAGGTGCCGTTCGCCGCGCTTGCGGGCGAGATCCATCTGCAGCTGGCGCTGGCGGAAACGGGCGCGGTCCTCGTCGCTGCGGCTATCGAAGCAATGCGGGCAGGAGACGCCAGGCTCGAAGGTGGCGGCCTTGATCTCCTCGGCGGTCAGGGGATGGCGGCAGGCGCGGCAGAGCGTGTGTTCGCCCTCCTGAAGGCCATGGGTGACCGAGACGCGCTCGTCGAAGACGAAGCAGGCGCCCTCCCACAGGCTCTCGTCCGCCGGCACTTCTTCCAGGTACTTCAGGATGCCGCCCTTGAGGTGGTAGACCTCGTCGAAACCCTGCTCCTTCATGAAGGCGGTCGCCTTCTCGCAGCGGATGCCGCCGGTGCAGTACATGGCGATCTTCGGCTTGTTGTGCAGGCCCGTATGGTTACGCACCCAGTCGGGAAACTCGCGGAAGGATTTGGTCTGCGGATCGACCGCTCCCCTGAAGATGCCGATCGCGGTCTCGTAGTCGTTGCGGGTGTCGATGACGATCGTGTCGGGATCGGAGATCAGCGCGTTCCAGTCCCCGGGCTCGACATAGGTGCCGACCACCCGGTTGGGGTCGATGTCCTCGACGCCCATGGTGACGATCTCCTTTTTCAGCCGCACCTTCATGCGCAGGAACGGCATCTCCGCGGCGTGGCTTTCCTTGTGCTCCAGCGTGGCGAATTCGGGCTGGGCGCGCAGGAAGGCGAGGACGGTGCGGATGCCCCCTGATGGGCCGGCGATCGTGCCGTTGATGCCCTCGTGGGCGAGCAGCAGGGTGCCGCGCACGCCGTTTTCCTCGCACAGGGCCTGCAGCGGCGCGCGCAACGCGGCAAAGTGCGGCACGGATACGAAGTGATAGAGGGCCGCGACGAGGAAGGATGCTTCCGTCCGCGGCGCCGTGTCGGTGTCAATCTCGGTCATGGCCGCTGGAATACAGCTTTGCGCGTTGCGGTGCAATCGGCCCCGTTGCCGCAACACCGCCGCGCTCAGGCGGCATGCCGCCACAGGAGCTCGATGCGGCCGGCGTCCTCGCGGGGATCTTCGGGGAAGAGCAGTTCGGCCAGCGGCAGCGCCTCGGCGCGCAGGCGGCCGCCCTCGGCGATCATCACGGCGAGCAGGTGCGTCAGGTCCTTCGGCGTGCCGATCTCGCCCGGATGGGCGTCGGCGAAGCTCGTCAGCAGGGCGATGTCCTGGTTTTCTCCGAGCAGCGTGACGAGCACCCGCGCCTGTTTGCGCGTGCCGTTCAAGGCCGCCGGCCAGGCCTCGGCCAGGAAGCGGCAATGCACCCAGCGGTCCTGCGTGCGCTTGCGCAGCGTATGGAAGCAGTCTGGCTCGCCGGTCTCCCTGGCCAGCCGGAGCGCTTCGGCGGCCTTGCGGCCGGTCGACCGCCAGCCGTGGCCGAGAACTTCGGCGGCGCGCTTGTGGCCCCCGTCGATGCGCAGGCGTTCCGCAGCCGCAAGGGCCTCCTTGCAGGTGGATACGGCCTCGTCCATCCGTTCCTTCGTTACGGCGGTATCGACCATCGTGTCGCGGCGGGCCACCAGCTTCCCGTGGATGCGTTCCAGCGCCATGCGTTCCTCGGCGGTCGAGGCGGCCTCGCCCAGACGGTGCGCCGTCTCCACCAGCGAGGTGGCGTCGCGGCTCGCCGCGAGGCTGCGGCCCAGCGTGCCGATCCGCTCGTTCTCCCGCTTCTGGAAGCCCTTGTCGGCAGACGCCACCAGCCGGTAGAGGCTGCGGATGCGCTTGAACTGCTTGCGGGCGGTGTGTATGGCCTCGTGCGGTCCTTCGGGCTGCTTCTCCAGTGCGTCGAGCGCCCGCGAGAGATATCGGGACGCAACGCGACGGACTTCGCTTTGAAGAGATTTATCCGCTTTGAGACTGAGGCTCATGAGAGGACCGGAGCGCTCCTTCGGACAGGGCCATTGCCTGGTTGGAATAGCGATAGTCGCCGGTCACCTCCCGCCCAATCCAGTCGGGGATTTCCGGCCTGTCGGTCTCGTTGCGCAGTTCCACCTCCGCCACGACGAGGCCGCTGTAGCGTCCGCCGTAGACGTCGACTTCCCAGGTAAAGCCCTTGTACGCGACTTCGTGGCGCACCTTCTCGATCACCGTGCCGACCGCCTGGCCCAGCATCTCCTCGGCGACGGCCGGGTCGATCTCGAACTCGTACTCGTCGCGGGAAAGGGCTGCCTGGCCGATCTTGAGTGTCAGGCAGGCACGCCCGTCGCCATAGGCGCGGACGCGCAGCGACCGGTCGTCCATCGTGGCGAGATAGCCCTGCTTGATGGGTACGCCGGCATCGGCCGAAAGACGCCACCGCTTGCCGGAAACCAGAAACTTTCTCTCGATTTCTTTGGCCATGCCACTCGCTTTCGCATTGTGGTAGTCGGTTGAACAAACTGTACACGATGAGCCTGTCATGGCAAGGCGCGAAAGATCCCGACGCCTGCCGGTCTCTGTTGCGATGCCTGCAACGACCCTTGCCGAGATCCGGTTCCGCGCCGCTTTGCAGCGGGCCTTTTTTCTCGACACGCGCGTCCCGAAAAGGTATCTCACGGCCAGATTCAATCGTTTCAGGGAATGCGCCGATGGCCGAGAAAACCGAAAAGCTCCTGTCCGTGCTGAAGCTGCAGCCGGTCGTCCCTGTCCTGATCGTCGACGACGCGGCAACGGCGGTGCCGCTGGCGCGTGCATTGGTCGCAGGCGGTCTCAAGGCGATCGAGATCACGCTTCGCACGCCGGCCGCGCTGGAAGCGATCCGCCGCGTCGCAGGCGAAGTCGAGGGTGCCGTCGCCGGCGCCGGAACGATCCTGAACGCGGCGCAGTTCGACGAGGCGGTCGAGGCCGGCTCGCAGTTCATCGTCAGCCCCGGCACCACCCAGGAGCTGCTGGATGCTGCCTCGCAATCGCCGGTGCCGCTCCTGCCGGGGGCGGCCACCGCCAGCGAGGTCATGGCGCTGCGCGAAGAGGGCTACGAGGTACTGAAATTCTTCCCCGCCGAGCAGGCCGGCGGCGCCTCCTACCTCAAGGCGCTGTCCTCGCCGCTTGCCGGCACGCTGTTCTGCCCGACAGGCGGGATTTCGCTGGCAAACGCGAAGGACTACCTGTCGCTGCCGAACGTCATCTGCGTCGGCGGTTCCTGGGTCGCGCCGAAGGATCTGGTTGCGAAGGGCGACTGGGCCGGCATCACCAGGCTCGCCGCCGAGGCAGCGCAGCTGAAGGGCTGAGCGCGGGGCGCCGACAGCCCTGCGCCTGCGGTCGTCGTGCGGCTCTCGCGTGCGACGATCACGATTCTTGAAAACCACGGTTTGTAATCCGGCCTCGCATCCCTATCTCTCACTCCGGCTCACACGTGAAGGGAGAGACCCCGATGTTCGATGCGAAAAAGTTGCTGGATCAGTTCCTCGGATCGCAGATCCCGGGCGCGGGCGGCACCGTGCGCGAGCGCGCAGGACAGGTGACGCAGGCAGCCAAGGACAATCCACTCGCAGCAGGCGCCATCGCCGGCGTTCTCCTCGGCACGAGCGGCGGCCGCCAGGTCGCGGGCACTGCCCTGAAGCTCGGCGGGCTGGCGGCGATCGCCGGCCTCGGTTACCAGGCCTACAAGAACTACAAGGCCGGCCAGGCTCCCGCAGCACCGGCGCCGGATGTCGAGCGGCAGCCGGAACTGCTGCCGCCGCCGTCGGATTCCGGTTTTGCCACGCAGGCCGTCAGCGACGATTTCGCGCTGACGCTGATACGCGCGATGATCGCCGCGTCCCGCGCCGACGGCCACATCGACGCTGCCGAGCGTGCGCATATCATGGACAGGCTCAAGGTCTCCGGCCTCAGCGGCGATGCCGCCGCCTTCCTGGAGAAGGAACTCGCCGATCCGACCGATCTCGACGGCATCGTCGCAGCCGCCAGGACCGAGGAGCAGCGCGTCGAGCTCTATACGGCCTCGCGGCTGACGATCGAGCCCGACAGCCGGGCCGAGCGCGGCTATCTCGACCTGCTCGCCGGCCGCCTCGGGCTGCCGGACGCGCTCGTCGATCACATCGAGGCCACGGTGTCCTCGGCGAAGGTTCCGGCCGGTCCCGCCTCCAGTCCCACCTCCAATCCCTGGGCCTGATCGTCGCATCAGCACTTTGCATTTGTTTCCCGGCCGTTGCTGCCCTATGCCTCCTTGGGAGCGTGACGCAGCGACGAACCGGGAAGCGGGGGAGAAGGAATGCACGATCTGAAGCACTGGACGGCCCGGCCGGCGCCGGCCCCCGTGACGCTGGAAGGACGCTACGTCCGCGTCGAGCCCTATGATCGCGCAACGCATCTCGAAGCCCTGTGGGACTGCTTCGGCGGGCTGGCGATCAATCCGCTGCTGAAATATTTCACCCAGGACGATTTTTCCGGCATCGCGGATTTCGATGCGTGGCTCGCCTCTGTCGGCAAGGGCGGCTGGGTGACGGAGGTCTTCCGCGACAAGGCGAGCGGCAAGGTCGTGGGCATGGCGAACTACATGCGGCCTGATCCGGCCAACGGCGTGGTGGAGATCGGCGGCATCGCCCATGGTCCGGCGATGGCGCGTTCGCCGCTGTCGACGGAAGGCCAGTACCTGCTCGCCCGGCATGCCTTCGAGGATCTCGGCTATCGCCGCTACGAATGGAAGTGTCACAACCTCAACGAAGCGAGCAAGCGCACGGCGCAGCGGCTCGGCTTCAGCTTCGAGGGCGTCTTCCGCCAGCACATGCTATCCAAGGGGCAGAACCGCGACACCGCATGGTTCTCCATCATCGACAGCGAATGGCCGGTCACCGCGAAGGCCTTCGAGGCATGGCTGTCGCCCGACAATTTCGACGCGCAGGGAAACCAGAAGCGGCGGCTGGAAGACATCCGCGCGGACCTGAAGCAGGCGGGTGCGCCGTGAGCGGGGACGAAAAGGGAAATCGATCCTCGGCGATCGCGGCCGCCGTCATCCTGCTCGTCACCGGGCTTGCCTTCTACTTCCTGCCGGGCGTCATGATCTCGCTCGGCAGTGTCTCGCCCTGGCTTTCGGCGGCGTTGGGCACCGCGCTCGTGCTCGCCTTCTTCCTGCTGTTCTGGCTGAGGGCCCGCCACCAGAGGCGCCGGGGCAAGTAGGCGTTCCGGCTCAGCCCTGCAGCGAGGCCCCGAGCAGCACCAGGCCCAGCACCATCACCAGGAGCGCACCGAGAATCTCGATGGCGTTGCCGACGCGGAGGGCGGCGCTGTCGCCGCCCGCAAGCCGCATGGCGACGCCCTTGGCGGTGACCGCCAGCGTGGCGAGAGCCGAAACGGTGATGGCAGTGCCAATCGACATGGCGATGACGGAGAGCAGGCCGCCGACATAGAGCCCGTTCAAAAGCGCAAACGAGAGCACGATCAGCGCGCCCGAGCACGGACGCAGCCCGACGGCGACGATCGCCGACCAAGCTTCGCTGAGCGCGAAACGGTCGCCTTTCAGAAGCTCGGGATCCGGCGCATGGGCATGGCCGCAGGTGGCGCAGACCTCGCCCGCCGCATGCGAATGGCCGTGATCATGGCCATGGTGATGATGGGCATGGCTGTGCGCGGGCGCGCCGTGGGCATCATGGGCATCATGGGCATGCAGGTGGTGGCCGTGGCCGGCGGTGTCGGCAAGCGCCATGGCATAGGCTTCGACCGGCGCCGTGCGGCGGGACCGGCTCCGCCAGAGCTTGCGATAGAGCAGCCAGGCGCCGAAGGCTGCGATCAGTGCGTAGCTCGTCGTCTCCAGCGCCCGGGTGGCATCCGTCATCGAGATGGCGGTTCCGCGCAGCACGAGATAGGCAGCACCGACGAGCAGGATGGCGACGATCCCCTGCAGCATCGACGAGATGAACGACAGCGCCACGCCCCGCTTCAGCTCGATCTCGTTCGCCAGCATGTAGGAGGAGATGACCGCCTTGCCGTGGCCGGGGCCGGCGGCGTGAAAGACGCCGTAGGCAAAGGACAGTCCGACGAGGGTGGAGGCGGCCCACGGGTTCTCGCGCATGTTCTTCAGCGCACCGGTGAGCGCGTGATAGAAGGCCTGCTGATGGGCGTTGATCCAGGCGAAAAGGCTGCCGAACATGCCGCCGGACGTGCCGAAGCCCGGTTCAGCGCTGCCGATGCCGAGCGGCGACTGCGCCAGCGCCACTCCGGCGCCGGCCAGCAGGGCGAGAAGGGCAAGGGCTGCGGCGCGCTTTCCATGTCGAGGTCTCAGCATGTCACTTCCAGTCTCGTCGCAAACAGCCGCGACATGTCGGTGCCGGTCGGGTCGTTCCAGAAGGCATCGGTCAGCGTGCCTTCGTTCTGCGCAAGCACCTCGTCCGGGTCCGGCCGCACCACCTGGTGCTTGCAGGCGGAGAACCTGTCGCCGACCACCACCATGTTGTCGTCGGTTGGGAAATCCATCGAGGCGTACATCGTCGGATCGTAGACGCCGAAGGTCAGCTTGCCCTTCAGCGGCATGGCCTGGCCGGGCTTGAGCGTAAAGAACATCAGAAGCTGGCCGTCCTGGAAATCGACGTTGATCGCGTCCGGCTTGCCGACCTTCACGGTCTTCCCGTCTTCGGTGATCGTCGTGTAGTAGCTGAACTCCTCCAGCGACTCGAGGACGGTCTGGCCCACTTCGGCCAGTTCGTCCGGGTCGAGCTTGAGATTTGAGTTCTTGTCGAAGTCGAGAACGACGCTCGAGGAGAACATTTCGTCGAACCGCCAGACGTTGCGCAGTTCCGATACCGTGCCGTCCTCGCCGGCGACGACCTCGAGCCGCGCCTCGGCGAAGATGTGCGGATGCGCCAGGGCGGCGGCCGGCAACAGCCAGGCGGCACCTGCGATCAGGAGGGGAGCGTGCTTCATGCGCGAGGGTAACCTCTCGTCCGGCTTTGGGGATTCGCTACCGAATGTACCGCAATTGGGCCGGAATTGGGACTTCGGCCGAGCGCGAATTGTCGCGCCCGGCGCATTCAGGCGCCGTCGCCGTTCTTCCTGAACCAGTTGTGCAGGAAATCCACGAAGGTGCGCACCTTCGCCGGCAGGTAGCGGCGATGCGGATAGATCGCGTAGATGCCGCGGTCGGCGGGCAGGTAGTCTTCGAGGATGGAGACGACCGCGCCCGATTCGATGCGGCTGCGCGCGATGAATTCGGGTACCTGCGCGATGCCGAGGCCGCTCTGGGCGGCGCGCACGGCGGATGTCGGGCTGTTGACCTCGATATGTCCGCTGACGGGCACGCTGAAGCCCGTGCCCTTTGCGTCGATGAAGCGCCAGTTGCTGTGCGACTTGCCGTTCGTGTCGATCACGCAGGGCAGGCGGGAGAGGTCGGAGGGGTGGGTGATCGGGCCGGTCTTCTCCAGAAAGTCCGGTGCGGCGCAGATCTTCAGGTAGAAGTCGCCGAGCTTGCGCGCGATCAGGGTGGAATCTTCCAGCCGGGTGATGCGGATCGCGACGTCGAAGCCTTCCTCGACCAGATCGACGAAGCGGTCGTCGGAGACGATCTCGAGCGACAGTTCGGGATGCTCGCGGCCGAAATCGATGAGAGACTGGCCGATCTCGGCGTCCACGAAGGTGCGCGGGGCGGAGATCTTCAGCTTGCCCTTCAGGTCGGTGTTCTTCTCGCGTACGAGATCGGCGAGGTTGTCGATCTCCTTCAGGATCTCCGAGGCCGTGCGGTAGTAGGTGTGGCCCGCTTCCGTCATCGAGAACTGCCGGGTGGTGCGGTTCAAAAGCAGCGCGCCGAGCTCGTCTTCCAGTTCGCGCACATATTTGGACAGAAGCGCCTTGGACTTTCCGACCTTGCGGGACGCTGCGGAAAACCCTTCTGCATCCACGACGTCTATGTAGGCGCGAATGCGGGTCAGCGTATCCATGCAATTGTCCTTGCTGCGATGCCGTATCGGATGCGGGAACCGGAATGTCGTGGGCGGGGCGATTTTTTTCAATAGCGGGGCCAAAAAACTCTTGATTGCGACAGGGAATCTTCTTATCTCCGCCCTTGCCCAAAGTCGCACGTGCCTGTGGGTGTCCGCCGACCCTCGATTTGGTGAGGATCTCGGTAAGGTACCTGGAACTAACCGCTCCAGTCGCTATTCCGGCCAACCGGGAAATGCGAGGACATCTTGAAGCAACGACGGTGCGGGCCTTTCTGGTGTCTGCCGGCTTTCCATCAGCCGGGGTTACTGAAGAGGCACACCTTCATTGCCGGAAGTGCGGTTGGGACCATTCCCTCCAATCCATGGCAGACAAAGCCGAATCCGAGCCTAGGCGGGCTCAGGTTCACCGTTCGCGCATACCGCGCATGCTTGGTTCCGGGGTCTCCACCGGCTGGTTCCATCGCATGAACGCGTATGCCCTTTGTCCTCCGGTTTTTCCGGAGCGCTGGATCATGGGAATACTGAAATGGCGACTGCACGCATTATCGACTTCCTGAACACCCGACGTCCCGACGGTCCGTGCCTCGTGGTCGACCTCGATGTCGTGCGCGACAACTTCAAGGCGTTCCGCCACGCGCTGCCCGACAGTGCCATCTATTATGCCGTCAAGGCCAACCCGGCGCCGGAAGTGCTGCGCCTTCTGGCCAGCATGGGCTCCAACTTCGATTGCGCGTCCGTCGCCGAAATCGAAATGGCGCTCGATGCGGGTGCAACGGCGAACCGGATCTCGTTCGGCAACACGATCAAGAAGGAGCGTGATATCGCCCGTGCGCATGCGCTCGGGATCAGCCTCTTCGCCGTCGATTGCCACGAGGAAGTGGAGAAGATCTCCCGCGCCGCTCCCGGTGCACGCGTGTTCTGCCGCGTCCTGACGGACGGCGAGGGCGCCGAGTGGCCGCTGTCGCGCAAGTTCGGTTGCGTGCCGCAGATGGCCGTCGACGTGCTCGTCTACGCCCACCAACTCGGCCTCGTCTCCTACGGCGTCTCGTTCCATGTCGGTTCGCAGATGACGAAGGTCGACGCCTGGGATGCGGCGCTCGCCGATGCCAAGCGCGTCTTCGTCCAGCTTGCCAAGCAGGGCATCGAGCTGAAGATGGTCAACATGGGCGGCGGCTTCCCGACGAAGTATCTGCGCGACGTGCCGGCGGCCGAAGAATACGGCCAGGCGATCTTTGGCGCGCTGAAAAAGCACTTCGGCAACCACATCCCGGAGACGATCATCGAGCCGGGCCGAGGCATGGTCGGCAATGCCGGCGTGATCAAGGCCGAGGTCGTGCTGGTGTCGAAGAAGTCGGACAATGACGCGCATCGCTGGGTGTTCCTCGACATCGGCAAGTTCGGCGGTCTGGCCGAGACGATGGACGAGGCGATCCGCTACCCGATCCGCACCACGCGCGACGGCGATGCGATGGAGCCCTGCGTGATCGCCGGCCCGACCTGCGATTCGGCCGACGTGCTCTACGAGAAGAACATGTACCCGCTGCCGATCACCCTTTCGATCGGCGACGAGGTGCTGATCGAGGGCACCGGCGCCTATACGACGACCTATTCGGCCGTCGCCTTCAACGGCTTCGAGCCGCTCAAGGCCTACGTGATCTGAACCGGTCGAGGCAGCTCCCGCGGTAAGCGGGAGCGCCACTCACAATGATTTCCGATGTCCGCTGGTGGCGGCAATTTGAAGTTCGGGAGGCCGGGATGGCCACTGTTCTTGGTTCTGTCCGCGCGTTTTTCGCGCCATCCGCATTCGCGATCGACCGGGAGAATGCCGGCGACGTTCTGGCGCGCGAGCGCCTGCTCGACCGCGCCATGGGCGAGGGACGCTTCCGCAAGTCGTCGGAGAAGCTGCGCCGGGGCCGGGTGCCGGCCGAAGGCCTGGCGCTTGTCGCCCGCGATGGCGACGGCCACGTGATCGGCACGGTGCGGCTGTGGAACGTCGAGGCCGGCGTGGATGCGTCCGGCAATCCGGTGCCGGCGCTGCTGCTCGGCCCGCTCGCCGTCGATCCGAACTACGAAGGCACGGGTATCGGGTCGGCGCTGATGCGCGCGGCGATCACCGAGGCCGCCCAGCGCGGGCACGGCGCCGTGCTGCTCGTCGGCGATGCGCCCTATTACGAGCGCTTCGGCTTCTTTGCCGGAAAGGCCGCCCATCTCGTCATGCCCGGTCCCTTCGAGCGTCACCGTTTCCTGGCGCTGGAGTTGAAGGAAGGCTGGCTGGAGGGCGCCGCCGGCATGCTCGTTGCTTCCGGTAGCCGGCTCGGGCGGGGCGAGCTTCCGAAGGCGGCCTGAGGGCCGCCACGCAATGGACGGGCCGGATCAGATCACCGGCCCGCCATAGACGAGCGATGCGTCCCGTGACGTTGCCTCGCGCGGTTCGCGGCCGCCGGACCGCGCGACGATCTCGCTGAAGCTTCGCTGGAACACCTTCAGCGCCACGAGGCTGTAGCAGGCCACCGCCACGAAATTGTGCCAGAAGGCGCGGGGCTGCTCGGCATAGCTCGGATTGACGAGCAGGCACAGGACCTCCACCGCGAGAATGAAGATCAGCGGATAGACGATATATCTGGCGCTCTCGGTTCGGCCTTCGTCGATGAAATCGGCGATGATGCATGTGCTCACGCCATAGGCGACCGCGACGAACCCGAGGATGTAGCGGAAGAACATGTCGCTGGCGATGATCTCCGGCGTCATCTTGTCGAGGTCTTTTACGCCGGGGCCGATGTAGTAGTAGATGATGAACGAGACCAGGAGCGGCATGAAGGCCGCAAGGCTGCTCCACGAGACGATCGCCAGATAATTCGCGAACGGGAAGTTCCAGATGCTGGTGAACCTTTCCCAATTCTCCTCCTCGATCCGCAGCGAACGCAGGAACAGGGCGATCAGGCTGGTGAGGGCGAACATGGCGCCCACCGTGAGCGCGGTGATCAGCCCGCTCTTGATGATCGTCGTGGCATCGGTCCGGGCAATGGCCTGACCCCAGTCGACCTCAGGTTTTGCGGCCTGCGTCAGGACTTCCGTGACGTAGAGGTAGAGGCAGAGCGGAACGACGCAGCCGACGAAGCCGATGCCGATCGCAAGCAGCGCCGCGTTGCTCCACGGATAGGTCGGGACACTGTCGTTGACCAGCCTGAACAGGGTCGCCAGAACGGCGTCTGGCTTCTTCGCCGCCGGAAGCATGCCCGGGGCGGCGCCTCTCTTGATCGTCAGCGCCGTCTCGCGATCGTTGCGGGCGAGGATCGCAAAGAGGGCGGAGAGCCGCTTCGCGCCGGTTTCGCATTCGCTGGCCAGCAGCGACCAGCGCTTCACCAGTTCCTCGTAGTTCCTGACGGCCTTCAGGTCCTTTTCGTCGACGGAATCGTTGAGGGCGCGCACCAGCGCCTCCGCGTCACGGTTCAGCTTCTCGCCGGTTTCCCGGGAGAGATCCTGCGCGGGATCCTCGATGTTCGATTTCGCCAGAATCTCCCTGACCTGCGGCGATTTCAACGTCGCTGAGACGAGCGTCTCGATCTCGTTTTCGAGCATGTCGGACTTTGGCCGCAGGACCTGGATGATCTCCCGGTATTTCTCGTACTCCTCCTTCGACCAGATGCGTTCGCCGCGGATCGTGAGCGTCGCGAACAGCCGCAACGCGATGCAGTTGCGCCCCATCAGCGTCGCCTGGTCCTCGTTGAAGCCGAGGCCGAGCAGGAGATTGCGGATGCGCCAGAACTTACGCATGTCCCGCCGGTAGTCCGGCGCATCCGCCACCAGCGTCTCGATGTCGTTGCGCGACAGGCGCTGCACGCGGGCATAGAACTCGCCGGGAATACTGGCGACGCGCTGGGCAAGCCCGCGCAGCATCGCCTCGATCTGGGCGACCATCGGCACCGAGGGCAGGATGCCGACCACGATCAGGGCCGCGCCGAAGGGCCATGCCATGCCCTGGAAGGGCGCCTGTGCGCCGGTCGGATCGTTGGCGATCAGCAGCACGACGGGCTTGGCCGTGCACATGAACAGATACAGGAATTCCAGGAAGATCAGGTAGAGCACGAAGGAGCGGTTGAAGATCGATCGCCCGACGATGTCGCCCATCGTCAGCATCTTGGTGAAATCAAACTCCTCGCCCTTCGGCGGCCGCGTGAACTCCTCTATGCGTTTCCTCGCATAGAGCGCGATCACGATCGCGCCCACCGCAAGCGACAACGCAAAGGAACTCTGCTCGCTGAGAAAGCCAGCGACCTGGTCCTGTGCCGGAACGGTTGCCATTGTCGCTTATGTGCACTGGCTGATGCTTGGATTGCACGGGCTTTGGGCCTGCACGCTTCCGCTTGCAACCAGGGCGCCGACAAGGACCAGACCGAATACCAGAAGTGAGACTTTGAGGGGCACCGCAAATGCTGTTGCCATGACAGCCTCCACGCAAAACAAGTGAATATGATCGATCGCTTATAAAGCAAAAGTCAACTTATCCCTGCGAAGTACCTCTTTCGGTTGCGACGAACGTCCGCCCGCCCGGCAGGCAGAGGGGGCGTAGCATTTCCGCCACGGTCGTCATGCGCGCGGCAATGTCGCGGGCAGACAGTGCTAAAGTATTGATCCATCTCAACTCCGTCTCTCGGCCGCGCAGGATATTGGCTGCGGTGCAGCGCTTCGTGCCGCTGTCAATGATCGACGAAGGAGAGAAGAGATGTCGAACACCCTGACCCGCCCCTTGAGCCTTGTTGCGGCCGTAGCCCTCGCGGCGATCGGGCAGGCTGCCGCGGCGGCGGACCTGATGTCACCGGCGGCGGCAGCGGCGGAAGCGGCGGATATCCGGGCACTCGGCCCCTGGCAGATCCGCCTGCGCGCGCTGGGCGTGATCACCAACAATTCCGGCCGTGTGAGCGGCATCGACGGTTCGGATCTCTCCTACAGCGACACGATCGTTCCGGAGCTCGACATCTCCTATTACTTCACCGACAACATCGCGGCCGAACTGATCCTGGGCACGACCTATGCCAATATCGACGCCGCCGGCTCGATCGATGCGCTCGGCAGGGTCGGCAAGACCTGGCTGCTGCCGCCAACGCTGACGCTGCAGTACCATTTCACCGATTTCGGCGCGTTCAAGCCCTATGTCGGCGCGGGCGTGAACTACACGTTGTTCTACAACCAGTCCGGTAAGGGCGCGTTCTCGGACCTCGACGTCAAGAACGAGTTCGGCGCGGCCCTGCAGGTCGGCTTCGACTACATGATCGACGAGCACTGGGGCGTGAACTTCGACGTCAAGAAGCTGTTCCTCGAGCCGGAATGGAAGGTCAAGCTCGACGGCGCGCCGTTGTCGGGCAAGGCCAAGCTCGATCCCTGGCTGATCGGCACGGGTATCACCTACCGCTTCTGAAGACGCTCTTCCGGCGGGGGCACGGAAGAGCCGCGGTCGCGATTGCGGCCGCCGGGCCGGCGCGAAACGAGGTCGCGCCGGCCTCACCGCCTTTCAAAAGCGCGTGATATCGCGCCTGCGGCCACGAATTCGGCGAAGCTGCGACCTACCTCGTGTCCTATGAACAGACGCACCCTGCTTGCTGCCCTTTCCCTCACCCTGACCACGGCGCCCTTTTCCGTCCGCGCCCAGACGCCGTCGTCTACAGCCGCTGCGAATGCTCCGGCCGACCTGACCCGCATCCTCGACGACGCGCGTTCGCTGCCGGCGCTGCGGACGGTCATCGTTGCCCGCAACGGTGCAGTGGCGGCGGAGCGGGGTTATCGCGGCCACACGACCGGCGAGAGCACCAATATCAAGTCGGCCTCGAAGAGCATCATTTCGGCCCTGGTCGGGATCGCCATCGACAAGGGGCTGCTTCAGGGTGTCGACCAGCCGATCGCACCGATCCTCAGGGGCGACCTGCCGGCGGAACCGGATCCGCGGCTGGCGCGGGTCACGATCGGCCATCTCCTTTCCATGCAGGCCGGGCTGGAGCGGATGTCGGGTGGCAATTACGGACGCTGGGTGTCAAGCCGGAACTGGGTGCGGGCCGCGCTCGCCGCGCCGTTCGTCGACGAACCCGGCGGCGGGATGCTCTACTCCACCGCCTCCACCCACCTGCTCTCGGCGATCCTGACGAAGGTCGGTGGCAAGCCGACGCTGGTGCTGGCGCATGACTGGCTGGGGCCGCTCGAGGGCTTCCGCATCGGCGCGTGGGAGCGTGACCCGCAGGGCATCTATCTCGGTGGCAACCAGATGGCGATGAGCGCGCGTTCGCTGCTTGCCTTCGGCGAGCTCTATCGCAACGGCGGACGGACGCCGGAGGGCGCGCAACTGGTCCCGGAGGACTGGATCCGGCAATCCTGGCAGTCGCGCACCCGTTCGCGTTTCTCCAACGACGGCTATGGTTACGGCTGGTTCGAGCGCGTGATCGGCGGCAGGACGGTGCATTTCGCCTGGGGTTATGGCGGGCAGATGCTCTATATCGTGCCGGACCTCGGGCTGACGGTGGCGATGACCTCGGACGAGAGCGGGCCTTCCGCGCGCAACGGATACCGCGACGACCTGCACGCACTGCTGGCGAAGATCATCGGCACGGCGGAGAGCTGACGCCGGGCGGCAGAATTTGACAGGCGCGGTCCAGACGTGTACCCCATCGCGCAGGGTGAGAGCCCCTGCCGTCCGCAAGCGCAAGCTTTGGTGAAGTCTCTCGTACAGGCACACGGTTTTCCAGCTTTCAAGGCATGCGAACCGGCGGCAATGCGGACCCCTCCGAACGAACGCATGCAGACACTGGAGAAACCCATGCGTCTGTCGACGCCACTCCCTTCCCTTGACGGCCTGAAGGATCAGGCCAGGCGCCTTCGGGCCCGCTTCGAGGCCGACGGCCAGCCGATCGGCCATTCCCGCGCGCTCGAACTCGTCGCCGCGCAATACGGCTTTCGCGACTGGAACACCCTCCATGCCGCCGTCGGCAACCGGCCGCCATTCGATCCGTGGCGGCTCGGCTCGCGCGTGCGCGGCCATTATCTCGGCCAGCCCTTCGATGCGAAGGTGCTGGGCGTGCAGGCGCTGACGGCGCAACCGGGGCACTACCGGCTGACGCTGCATTTCGACGAGCCTGTCGACGTGGTCACCTTCGAGAGCTTCTCCGCCTTCCGGCAGCGCGTGAACTGCACGGTCGACGAGACGGGCAGGACGGCCGCAAGAACCTCCGACGGCCGGCCGCATCTGGAGCTGGAATGGTAGGGGAACGGTCCGGAACTCGATCCGGGCCGCTTACCTCACTTCAGGTTTCGTTGGGTTTGTCCTGCCGCGGCAGGTCTACAGGATGTCCTGTGACATCTCTTCTGCCGGGACCTCGGCCCGTTCGTGGACGCGAACGAGCACGGCCGGCACGCCGGCGACGGTCGTCTTGGCCGCCACGGGCTTGAGGACGACGCTGCCGGCCGCGACCCTGCTGCATTCGCCGACCTCGAAATTGCCGAGGATCTTGGCGCCGGCGCCGATCATGACGCCGCGGCGGACCTTCGGATGGCGGTCGCCCGTCTCCCGCCCGGTGCCGCCGAGAGTGACGTCCTGCAGGATCGAGACATCGTCCTCGATGACGGCGGTCTCGCCGATGACGATACCGGAGCCGTGGTCGAGCATGACGCCGGAGCCGATGCGGGCGGCGGGGTGGATGTCGACGTCGAAGGCGAGCGCGGCCTGGGTGGCGAGGAAGCGCGCGCTTTCGCGCTTTCCGGCGCGCCAGAGCCGATGGGCGAAACGATGGACCTGCAGCGCCTGGAAGCCCTTCAGGTTGACGAGGACATGGCAGGGACCGGGGCAGGCGGGATCGCGGGTGGCGACGGCTTCGATGTCGGCCTCGGCAGCGCGCAGCAGGTCGCCATCGGCCGCAGCCGTCATCACCTGCTCGAGCGTGCCACGGTCGAAGCCGCCTGCGGACAGCCGGGCCGCCAGGACCCGGACGAGCATCTGCGTGCCGGATGTGGAGATCAGGACCGGCTGGACGAGCGAGCGCAGCATCGGCTCACGCTCCGCCAAAGCCATGGCTTCAGTGCGGATCGCCTCCCAGACGGGGCTGCCCGTGTCGGGCAAACCCCGGTACTGAACGTCCCGAGCGTCCCGAGCGTCCCGAACGTCCTGTGCGACGCCTTGCAGCTTTCCTTGCATGGAATTCCCCTGATACCCGTTCCGCCCTTCGTCCGAAGAGCCGTTTTGTCCCGTTTCCTGTCGGGCGTTCGTGCCGGAATTGTCTCCGCCCGCCGTCAGCCGGCGATGTCGACCACGCCACAGTCTCCCGCCTCGCTGGCGAAGGCAAGCAGCTTGCCGCTGCCGCTCCAGGCGATCGCGGAGATCGCGCCCTTGCCGGGCCGGCGCAGCAGGACCTCGCGATTGTCCGAGAAGCGGGCCGCAAGCACCATGCCGTCCGAATAGCCGATCGCGACGACGTCTTCCGCCGGATGGCAGGCGACCGCGGTGACCATCACGTCGCCGCGGGTGCCGAGTTCCAGCGGCGCCTTGCCCATCGGGCCGTCCTTGGAGGCGAAGGGCCAGACGATCGCCGCCGGCGCGCCTGACGAGGCGAGCCACTTGCCCTTGGGCGACCAGGACATGGATTTCACCTTGGCGGGGTAGCCGGTCATCCGCATGTGGCGCGTCTCGGCACCGGGCTTGCTGTCGAGCTTCCAGCCGTGCAGGGCGTTCTCCTGCATGCTGGTGACGAGGAAGCGGCCGTCGGGCGAGAAGGTGACGCCGGTATGCGCGCCCTTCCACTCCAGGTCGACCGGCTGGCCGGCCGTCGCGACCCAGTGCAAAGTCGCGCCGTTGTAGCGGGCGACGGCGATGCGCAGGCCCTTCGGCGCGAAGGCGACGCCTTCGACGGTGCGGCTTTCGGCGAATTCCTTGACGGTGCCGTCGGCAAGGCGGACGCGGGTCGTCCGCCCCTCGGCGAAGGCGACCGCGCCCTGCGGGCCTGCGGCAACGACCGAGATCCACTTGCGTGGCACCTCGGCCAGAAGCGTGGCGGTTCCATCGGCGGCGATACGGAAGACCTTGCCGTCCTCGCCGCCGGTGACGAGCGTGTTGTTCGCCTCGTCGCGGACGCAGGCGAGCAGGCCGTCATTGGCCTGGCTCACCTTGTGGCCATGGTCGAGACGATGGATCTCGCCGGTGGCGGACGCAAAGAACGGGACGTCGCCGAGGAAGGCCGCGGCGACGACGTGGCCGTCGAGATCGAGAGGAGCGACGGTCGGCATCAGTTTGCTGCGGCCTCACAGGCCTTGAAGCTGCGCTCGATCTTCTCGCGGTCGAGGTCGCGGCCGATGAAGACGAGGCGGCTTTCGCGCTTCTCGCCGTCCTTCCAGGCGCGCTGGTGGTCGCCCTCGACGATCATGTGCACGCCCTGCACGACATAGCGCTCCTCGTCGCCGGCAAAGGCGATGATGCCCTTCAGGCGCAGGATGTTCGGACCGTCCGTCTGGGTGATCTTCTGGATCCAGGGGAAGAAGCGGTCGGGGTTCATCTCGCCGCCGCGCAACGAGATCGACTGGACCGTGACGTCGTGGATCGGCGAGGGGCCGTGGTCGTGGTGGTGATGGCCGTGATCATGGTCATGGTCATGGTGGTGATGATCGTGATCATGCCCATGATGATCATGGCTGTGGTCGTGGCCGCAATCGGGGCCGCAGACGTGGTCGGGATGATCGTGTTCGAGGAAGTGCGGATCGTTTTCCAGCGCGCGCTCGAGGTTGAAGGCGCCCTGGTCGAGGACCTTGGCGAGGTCGATGTCCGAGCGGCTGGTGCGGTAGATGCGAGCCGACGGATTGATGGCCCGGACGGTCGCCTCGACAACGGCCAGTTCTTCCGGCGTGACAAGGTCGGTTTTGTTGACCAGCACGACGTCGGCAAAGGCGATCTGGTCCTCGGCCTCGCGGCTGTCCTTCAGCCGCAGCGGCAGGTGCTTGGCGTCGGCCAGCGCGACGACGGCGTCGAGTTCGGTCTTGGAGCGCACGTCGTCGTCCATGAAGAAGGTCTGCGCAACCGGCACGGGATCGGCGAGGCCGGTGGTCTCGACGATGATCGCGTCGAACCGGCCGGGGCGGCGCATCAGGCCCTCGACGACGCGGATCAGGTCGCCGCGGACGGTGCAGCAGATGCAGCCGTTGTTCATCTCGTAGATCTCTTCGTCGGATTCGACGATGAGGTCGTTGTCGATGCCGATCTCGCCGAACTCGTTGACGATGACGGCATACTTCCGGCCGTGGTTCTCCGTGAGGATGCGGTTCAACAGCGTCGTCTTGCCCGCACCGAGATAGCCGGTGAGCACGGTGACGGGGACGGGTTTTTGCGTGGCGGTGTCGGTCATGTCAGGATCCCTGAAAGTTTCAGCCCTCATATAGGGCGCAGGGTGCCGTCGCCGCAATACATGGTGCGCTCCCCCGACACGATTGCGCCGGAAGAACGGCTGCCGTCAGCGCAGGGCCGATGCGTCGAAGGCGTGCACGTCTTCCAGCAGTTCGACGAGGCCGGCGGTGGCGTGGGCGAGAAGCTGTTCGCCGCGTTCGGCCGAAGCCTTCGTCGCGTCGCCGGTCGCACCTTTTTCGTTGAGGTCGGACATCTTCCAACCGAAGGCGTGCGGGCCGTAGGCGCGCAGATGCCGGTAGCTCCTGGCGAAATCGGATTGTCGGGAGGAAAACCACTCGGCCTTGTCGAGACGGACCAGTTCGGGGTGGATCGCCAACATCACCGAGGTCTCGATGTCGCCGCCATGAATATCGATCGCCTTATCCTCCGGCGCGATCCAGCCGTCCGGTTGGCCGAAGCGGGTCCAGCTTGTCGCGACCGCCAGCATGTGGTGGCGCACCCGCGCCTCGGTCGCCACGATCGTCATCAGCGGCGAATTGCCGCCATGGGCGTTCAGCATGAGGAACTTGCGGATACCCTGCTCGGACAGACTGGCGGCGATGCCGAGCCAGCGCCGTACGGCCTCGTCCCAGCCGAGCGACTGCGTGCCCGGCACGTCCAGGTGTTCGGGGGAATAGCCGATCTTCTCGGTCGGAAGGAAGGTTACGGGCAGATCCATGGGAAGGGCTGCGGAAAGGCGGTTGACGATCGCGTCGGCGATCAGCCAGTCGGTCTCGAAGGGCAGGTGCGGCCCATGCCCCTCGTGGGCGCCGAGCGGAAGGACCGCGATCCAGTGCCCGCGGGCAGAGGCCGGAAGGGCCGGATCGTTGTCCTGCCAGCGTCGTGCGGGTCGCAGCGTCAGGGAACGCGCCATTTCAGAGCTCGTCGTTTGATGTCTTGCGCATGGTCTTGTCGTCAACGGGTCGCCTCTGTCATACAAGGTGGCAGCGGCGAAACAAGATCGGGAGGCTTGATGGGCAAGAAAAAGAAGGAAGAGAAGAAGGAGAAGGCCAGGAAGAAGGAGCATGCCGCGATCGGGCCGGCCGACGTTTCCGGCGCCGTCGTCCAGGCGGCACGCTCCGTCCGCACGGTGCTTTCCCGTAATCTTCTGTCGATCGGGCTCTATGCCGGGCAGGACGGCGTCATGCTGGCTTTGGCCGAGGCAGGCGGAATGACCGCCGGCGCACTGGCCGCACGCCTCGGCGTGAAGGCGCCGACGATGACCCGGACCATCGGCAGGCTGGAGGCGCAGGGCTTCGTCGAGCGCCGGCCGGACACGACCGATGGCCGCCTGACCGTCGTCGATCTGACCAGGGCCGGCCGGGACTCGCTGGAGAAGATCGGCAAGGCCTGCGAACTCAGCGAGCGGCAGGCTCTCGAAGGCCTGAGCGACAAGGAGGTTCGCACCCTGCTGAAGCTCCTGCGGACCGTGGACGGCAACCTGCGGGGCGTCGTGCTGCAGGATGGCGACAAGGCTGTTGCGGAGGATTTTTAAATAGTTTAAATAAACGATTTAAACGACCTGCGACACGAACATGGGGAGGGGCATGGCGCAAAAGGTCAAATTGTCCACGATTGCGGAAACGCTCGGGGTATCCACCGCCACGGTCTCGCTGGCCCTGAGAGACAGCCCGCTGGTGGCGCTTTCGACGCGGGACAGGATCAAGGAACAGGCGCGCGCGCTCGGCTACATCTACAATCGCCGCGCCGCCAGCCTCCGCACCTCCAGGTCCGGCATCATCGGCGTCGTCGTGCACGACATCATGAACCCGTTCTACGGCGAGATCCTGAAGTCGATCGAGAGCGAACTCGACCGCGACCGCCAGACGTTCATCCTTTCCAACCACTACGATTCGGTGGAGAAGCAGCGCAACTTCATCGAGACGCTGCTGCAACTGGGCGGCGATGGGGTCATCATGTCGCCGGCGATCGGCACGCCGCCGGAAGACATCCTGCTGGCCGAGGACAACGGCATGCCGGCCATCCTGATCGCCCGCTCGATAGACGGCCTCGACGTGCCGATCTTCCGCGGCGACGACACCTACGGCATTTCGCTTGCGACCAATCACCTGATCGGCCTCGGCCACCGCGTCATCGCCATGGTCGGGGGCACCGACCAGACCTCGACCGGGCGCGACCGCTACCAGGGCTACGTCAACGCGCTGCGCAAGGCCAATATCGAGGTCGATCCGGCGCTTCGCATTCCCGGCCCCCGGTCCAAGCAGGGTGGCTTCGAGGCTGCCGTCAATTTCCTGTCGCTGCCGCAGAAGCCGACGGCGGCGGTCTGCTGGAACGATCTCGTCGCCATCGGGCTGATGAACGGCATCGCCCGCGCCGGCCTGGTGCCGGGCCGCGACGTCTCGGTGACCGGCTATGACGACCTGGAGGAGGCGTCGATCGCGACGCCCTCGCTCACGACCGTCTGGAACGGCCAGTCCGAGGTCGGCCGCAGCGCCGCCCGCGCGCTGCTCGATAAACTGTCAGGCAGCCACGAGCCTGACGGCATCCACCTGATCAAGCCGGAAATGCGCATCCGCCAGTCGACGGGGCCGCTCCGCCACAACGGCCACGATCACTGAATTTCGAACGATCATCAAGGCAGGAAGACCATGCAGGAAAAGCCGAAGGTTCTCATCGTCGGGAAGGTGCGCGAACGCGTCGCCGAGCAACTGGAGGGAGCGGTCGAGCTGGTGCGCTGCCCCACAGCGCTTGCGCCCGGCAAGCTTGCGCCGGGGATTGCAGAAGGCATCCAGGGCGTTGCGGTATCCGGCAGTTTCGACGCGGACGCCATCGGCTGCCTGCCCAATCTGCAGATCATCGCCAGTTTCGGCGTGGGCTATGACGGCGTCGACGTCGGTGCCGCTGCCGCCCGGGGGATCGTCGTGACCAATACGCCCGACGTGCTCAACGACGAGGTGGCCGACACGGCGATCGCGCTGCTTCTCAACACCGTTCGCCGTTTTCCCGAAGCCGAGGCGTGGCTCCGGGAAGGGCGGTGGGAGCGCACCGGCGCCTTCCCGCTTTCGAAGCTGTCCCTGCGCGGGCGCTCGGTTGGCATCTACGGCCTCGGCCGGATCGGCCTCGCGATCGCCCGGCGGCTCGAGGGTTTCGGCGTTTCGATTTCCTATCACACCCGCAGCCGGCGCGCGGAGGCTCCCTACGACTACCATCCGACGCTGATCGGCATGGCCGAGGCGGTGGATACGCTGATCGCGATCGTTCCGAAGACGCCCGAGACCTACAAGACGATCAATGCGGACGTGCTCGCCGCACTCGGCCCGAACGGCGTCCTGATCAATGTCGGGCGCGGCTGGACCGTGGACGAGGACGCTCTGACAGCGGCTCTCGTCTCCGGCACGATCGCCGCCGCCGGTCTCGACGTCTTCCAGGACGAGCCGCATGTTCCCGGAGCCCTGCTGGCAGCCCCCAATACCAGCCTCCTGCCGCATGTGGCATCCGCCTCGGTCGCCACCCGCGACGCGATGGCCGATCTCGTCGCCGGTAATCTCCTGACCTGGTTCAGGTCCGGCAGGCCGCTGATGCCCGTGCCGGAGACGCCGGTGAGGTGACGGCCTGCGGGTTCTCGCCCGAGGCGGTAACCGCTCGTTAACCAATCGGCAAGTTTGCAGTGGCATGCTTTCTGGCGAATCGCACGAATTCGGAGAAAGCCATGCGAAAGCTGATCATGCCGGCCCTGGGTGCTGCCCTCGTTCTTGCCGGTGTCTGGTCAATCGGCGGGACAACGCCGCCGGATGTCGATCCGGTCATTTCCGGGTCGATCCCCCGCGATGCGGGGTCTGTCGCCGGGAAGGCATTCTCCGTTGCCAACATCGAGACCAAGGCGGATTGCGTGCTCACCCGCGGCGAGCGGATGACCCATCACAGCATGCGCATGACCGCATCCGACGCATGCGACGCGGTCTGGTCGGGGCTGTCGCATGCCTCCAGCTGGACGGAAGCGGGGGACGGCACGGTCGTTCTCACGGACGCTGCGGGGGATGCGATCCTCACGCTGGCGGAAACCGATGGCCTCTACGAGGTGATCGATCCGTCCGGCGCGATCATCACCTTGCGCGCGGCGGAGTAGCGCGGGCGGATCAGCCGGCGGCCTGGTGTTTCGCCGGGGACAGTTTCGCTGCGGCGTAGTCGCGGACGGCCTCGCCGAATGCCTTGAAGAGATTGTTCGACGGCTCGTCCGAGCCCACCCAGTATTCCGGATGCCACTGAACGCCGACGGCGAAGGCCTTCGAGCCGATCACGGACACCGCTTCGACCGTTCCGTCCTCGGCAACCGCCTCGACGGCGAGCCGCGGCGCCGTTGCCGAAATCGCCTGGCGGTGCAGCGAGTTGACGCGGACGGTACCGGTGCCCACCACCGAGGCGAGACAGGTTCCCTCCTTGACGATGACGTCCTGGCGGATGCCATAGGCAACGTCGAGATCGGCGGTGTCGGGCTTGCGATGGTCCCAGTTGCCGGGAATATCCTGGATCTCGTTGGCGAGCGTTCCCCCGAGGGCGACATTGAGTTCCTGCAGCCCGCGGCAGATGGCGAGCAGCGGAACCCCGCGCTCCAGCGCGCGCTTGATGAGCGGCAGCGAGGTCGCATCCCGCGCGGGATCGAAGGGGCCGTCGGCCTCGGTCGCCTCGCGGCCGTAGTGCGAGGGATGGACATTGGTGCGCGAGCCGCTGACCAGCACCCCGTCGACGCGGTCGAGGATCTCGTCGAAATCGTGGCCTGTTTCCAGAGCGGGGACCAGCAGCGGGATGACGCCCGCACCCTTGACGGCGGCGCGTACGTATTGATTGGGCGTAGCCTGCCAGACGTTGCCTTCGATTTCGCGGATGTCCGCAGGGATGGCGACGACAGGTTTCGGCATGACGAAGGAACTCCGATGTTGGGCGCGGCAGGCACCGGCTGCACGATGCCCGATCGCCTGCCGGAGCGCGGCCGCCTGCTCACATGCGCCGCTGCTTCCCGCTTCCAAGGATTTGCCGGGAAAATGCGCTCCCGTCAATTCCCCCGTGGCGGCCCGAGAGAGGCCGCCTTCCTGCGCGGGGGCGAAATCTTGCCGCCCCGCATTAGGCTCCGGCTAACCCTGATTCGCGAAATCCGTCGGCCGTGTTGAATTGAGCGTGATGCAATCGGCACGCACCGTCTCCGGACGGCGACGCCATTTTGCATTGCTCGTCTATGCAGGGTTGCGTCGGCGCAACTGGCGGAGGCGCAAAGCAATTTAAAGTTGAGTTTATTTCGAGAGGCATTGGCGCGATTGCGGAAATGCTGTGCATTCCCCCGCTGAATAGAATAATCTCGCGAAATCATTCATTAAAATTTCGCCGGTAACCCTCGCCCGTCAATGGGAGCGCCGAGTCCATGAAGGATCGAGGTCAAAGCACGCTGCCGACAGATGTGTACCTGTCGTTCGTCAGCTCGCTTTACGGAAACCGTCAAACGCTGTTCGTCGGCATGATCTCCCATGTGGTGACGTTCGCGTTCGTGTACGCGAAAACGGCCGATTCCTTCTTCCTCGCCTGCGCCGGCGCGATCGTCCTGATCTGGTCGCTGCGCGCTGCCGGCATGCGCCGCTTCGACCGGGTCGACCAGTCCAGGCTCGACAATGACGGCATCCGCTACTGGGAGAACTGGTACAACACCGGTGCCGTGGGCACGACGCTGGTGCTGGGCATAGCGAGCGGCTACAGCCTCCTGATCAGCCGCGACAGTTTTGCCGAGCTTGCGACGATCTCTGTGACGCTCGCCACCATGGTCTCGGTCGTCGGGCGCAACTGCGGCTCGCGCCGGGCGGTCGACTACATGACCTTCTGCGCCTGCTTCCCGATGGTGGTGGGCTTCCTCGGGCTGCAGGATTTCTACCACGCCGTGCTGGCGCTGCTCATCCTGCCGTTCAGCCTGACGACGCGGATGATGGCCAACGGTGTGCGCAGCTTCCTGGAGAAGGCTGCGCTTGCCACCCGGGAAATCACGACGATCGCCGACCGGTTCGATGCGGCGCTCAACAACATGCCGCACGGCCTGCTGATGCTGGACGCCGATCACCGCATCCTGGTCGCCAACCGGCGCGCCTGCGAGCTTCTCCAGCTCGGAGACAAGGAGCGCCTGAAGGACTGCCACCTCGACGTGGTGCTGCGCTATGGCGTGCGCAGCACCTTCCTCAATGCCGAGCAGAGCAAGGCCATGCTGCAGAAGCTGGACGAGCTTTTGCGGGGGCAGCGATCGCGCGCCCTCGTGCAGGTGACGGACGACTTCTACCTGGAATTCACCGCCAGCCAGCGCGAGAATGGCGGCGCGGTGCTGATCTTTGAGGACGTGACGGCCCGCATGCGCGCCGAAAACAAGATCCTGCACATGATCCGCTACAACAGCCTGACGGGGCTGCCGAACCGGACCTATTTCGGCGACCTCGTCCAGCACGCGCTTTCGGAGCGCAAGCGCCCGGGAACGGTCGGTTTCCTGGTGCTCGACGTCGACGAGTTCAAGCACGTCAACGACGTCAAGGGACACGTGACCGGCGACCGGCTGCTCTGCATGCTCGCCGAGCGCATCCGCAGGGTCGCGGGCGAACGCGCGGTAGTGGGCCACCTGATGGGGGACGAGTTCATCCTGTTCTTCCCCAACGAGAGCAATCGCAAGGACCTCGAGGAACGCATGCGCCGGCTGCACCAGCAGGTGCAGGGAAGCTACGAACTCGCCGGCACGACGTTCCGTATCTCGCTCAGCGCCGGCGCCGTCCTCTGCGAGAGCGACGAGTTCCGCATGGAGGACATGCAGATCAAGGCCGACCTCGCCCTGTTCGAGAGCAAGTCGCGGGTCAAGGGCGGCTTTACCGTGTTCGAGGACGAGATGGACGCGCGCTACCTGGAGCGGCAGAAGCTCAAGCAGGACCTGCGCGAGGCGGTTGCCAACAACGAGCTGTCGGTCGCCTACCAGCCGATGTTCCTGCCGGACGGCTCAAAGATCGCATGCTGCGAGGCCCTGGCGCGCTGGACGCATCCCGAGCGCGGACCGATCCCGCCCACCGTCTTCATCCAGATCGCCGAGGAGATGGGGATCGTTTCCGACATCACCCGCCGGATCATCGAGCGGGCCTGTGCGGATTGCTTCGGCTGGCCGGAGCACATGGGTGTTTCGATCAACCTGTCGGTCCAGGACCTGCGCAATTCCGAGATTGTCGGCGTCGTGACGGATGCGCTCCTGAAGGCGGGGCTGAAGCCGTCGCGGCTTCACCTGGAAGTCACCGAAAGCTGCCTGATGGAAGAGCCGGTCAAGGTGCAGGCGGTGCTGCAGGAACTGCGCGCGCGCGGCATCACGATCGCGATCGACGACTTCGGCACGGGCTACTCCAGCCTCAGCTATCTCGACGCCCTGCCGCTTGACCTGATCAAGATCGACCGGTCCTTCGTCCGCAACATCAGCGAGGATGCGCGCCGCTTCAAGCTCCTGCGCGGCACGGTCAACCTGTCGCGGGAGCTCGGCCTCAAGATCGTCGTGGAAGGCGTGGAGACCCGCGAGCAGCTGGCGCTGATCAACAAATACAACTGCGCCGACCTGATCCAGGGCTACGTCTTCGCCGCGCCGATGTCGAACAGCGCCATCATCGACCTGACCCAGGCGCTCGCCCGCAAGGCCGCCGACAGCCGCGCCAAGAGCGGCCGGCACGTCGCCTGATCCCTCCCTCTCAGCATTGTAGTTATCGCTAAAATACTGATTTTCAACAGGATGGTTAATTACTGTTAACGTTAATAATTGGTAATTTACACAAATTGACCGAAATGATTGAGTGTATCCCGGCGGTGGGGCAGCCGCGGTCATTTCAATCGGGGGTTTGTGTTTCATGGCCAGCGTGCAATCGGCGACCAATCGGTTTTCAGACAAGCTCATGCAACTTCTGGATCAGGTAGAATATCGCCGGGTCGAGACCGGGGAGGACATGGAGGAGGTCGCCCGCATCCGCTACAAGGCCTACAAGGCCGGCGCCGTGATGCATCTGGGCGACGATTCGCCGCTTCTGATCGACGAGGTCGACTTCGACAGCCATGCCTATGTCTTCGGCATCTACTACGAGGAACGGCTGATCTCGACCGTGCGCCTGCACCATGTGACGCCCGAGCATCGCGTCACCTCGTCCGGCAAGGTGTTTCCCGACGAGATCACCGCCTTCCTCGACGCCGGCATGACGCTGATCGATCCCGTCCGCCTGGCCGCCGATCCGGAGATCTGGAGCGAGATGCCGGCCATTCCCTATCTTACGCTCAGGCTCGCCACGATGGCGACCGACTATTTCCAGACCGACCGCTGCCTGCAGATGGTCAAGCCGGCCCATTCCGCCTTCTACAAGCGCGTGTTCGATGCCGACTTCGTGGCCTCGCCGAAGAGCAACCAGGGCAAGTTCATCATCGACCTGATGCTGATGGCGACGCGGGTGAAGGAGGTTCTGCCGAAGCTCTACGAGCGCTTCCCCTTCTTCAAGTCGGAGCCCTTCGAGCGGCGGATGATGTTCGACCGGAGCGGCGACCCTCTGACGGTCCGGCCGACGGCGCGGCTCGCCCATTTCGGCACCAGCCGCATCCAGATCAACCCGGCGAACATCATCGGCTAACCTCCGATTTTTCCTGGGCTCCGCATCGGCCCGGTCCATCGGAAAATGCGCGGTTGCGCGTTGCGCTTTTGCCAGCCTTTGTGTAAGGCCAGAGACGGTGGAGATTGTGCAAGGCGCGGCGTTGCGGCGGCCGGCACCTTCGCAACGAGGAGGCGGATCGACGGTTCGGCGTCGAACGCATGCAGACAGGAGACGATAGCATGGCAGAACATCACTCCGGGCCGGTCGAGACGGGTGCTCCGATGGATTATTCCGAGCACGAGAAGACCTACGAGTTCTTCATCGCCGCGACGAAATACGGCACGATGTTCTGCGTGACGCTCCTGATCGCCATGGCTGCCGGCTTCTTCACCGGTGCGGGCTTCTTCTCCGCGCTGATCCTGCTGATCGTCCTCAACGTTCTCGGCTTCGTCATCCTCCGCTAGCGGTTCCCTTCCGGACCGGCTGACGCGGCGCCCCTTGCCGGGCGCCGGGAGAAATTGGCGCGACCAACTCGGGGGAGGATTGGCGTGGGTGAGGTAGTGTTCGTGTCGCGGGAAACGGATCCCGCGGAAAGCCGCGTCGCGGCATCGGTCGAAACAGTCAAGAAGATGAAGGCCCTGGGCTTCGACGTCGTCGTCGAGGCCGGTGCCGGGGCGGCATCGCGCATTTCCGACGACGATTTCGCCGCGGCGGGCGCCACGGTCGGGACCGCGGCGGATGCCAAAGGCGCCGACGTGGTTCTGAAGGTGCGCCGGCCGAGCACGGCGGAAATCAAGTCCTACAAGTCCGGCGCGATCGTGATCGCGATCATGGATCCGTACGGCAACGAGAAGGCGCTGGCGGCGCTGGCCAAGGCCGGCCTGACGACGTTCGCCATGGAACTGATGCCGCGCATCACCCGCGCCCAGTCGATGGACGTCCTTTCATCGCAGGCAAACCTCGCCGGCTACCAGGCGGTGATCGACGCTGCGGCCGGGTTCGACCGCGCCATGCCGATGATGATGACGGCCGCGGGCACCGTTCCGGCGGCCAAGGTGTTCGTCATGGGGGCGGGCGTCGCCGGCCTGCAGGCGATCGCCACTGCACGGCGGCTGGGCGCCGCCGTCACCGCAACCGACGTGCGTCCCGCCGCCAAGGAGCAGGTCGCCTCGCTCGGGGCCAAGTTCATCGCGATCGAGGACGAGGAATTCAAGGCGGCGGAGACCGCCGGCGGCTATGCCAAGGAGATGTCGAAGGAGTACCAGGCCAAGCAGGCAGCACTGGTGGCCGATCACATCGCCAAGCAGGACATCGTCATCACCACCGCGCTGATCCCCGGCCGTCCGGCGCCGAAGCTCGTCACGCGCGACATGCTGCGGAACATGAAATCGGGCTCGATCGCCGTCGACCTCGCCGTCGAGCGCGGCGGCAACATCGAGGGATCCGAGCCGGGCAAGGTCGTCGACGTCGAGGGCGTCAAGGTCATCGGCTATCTCAACGTGCCCGGCCGCATCGCCGCCTCCGCCTCGCTGCTCTATGCCAAGAATCTCGTCACCTTCCTGGAGACCCTGGTCGGCAAGGATACCAAGGCGCTTGCCGTCAACCCGGAGGACGAGCTGGTCAAGGCGACCATGCTGACGCAGGCGGGGGCTGTGGTCCATCCGAACTTCGCGGCGGCCGACAGCAAGGGAGGCGCATGATGGCAAACGAACTTCTGGACAAGGCAATCGCCGATCTCGAGCGCGCGGTCGAAGCGGTCCGCACGGCGGCGGAATACGTTCCCGACGCTGCGGGCGCTGCCGCCCACGGCGTTTCCGGCGGGGCTATCGATCCCTTCGTGTTCCGCCTCGCGATCTTCGTGCTGTCGATCTTCGTCGGCTACTATGTCGTCTGGTCGGTGACGCCGGCGCTGCACACGCCGCTGATGGCGGTGACGAACGCGATCTCGTCGGTCATCGTCGTCGGCGCGCTTCTGGCCGTCGGCATCTCGCTTTCCGGTGTCGCCACCGGCTTCGGCTTCATCGCCCTCGTCCTCGCTTCCGTGAACATCTTCGGCGGCTTCCTCGTCACGCAGCGCATGCTGGCGATGTACAAGAAGAAAGAGAAGTGAGGTCGCACTGATGTCCCCGAATATTGCTGCCTTCCTCTATCTCGTCTCCGGCGTGCTGTTCATCATGGCGCTGCGCGGCCTGTCGCATCCAACCACCAGCCGGCGCGGCAACATGCTCGGCATGGCCGGCATGGGGATCGCCATCGTCACCACGCTGCTGCTGGCCACGCCGTCCTTCGGCGGGCTCGTACTGATCGTGCTCGGGCTTGCCATCGGCGGCGGGGCAGGGGCCTATATCGCCCGCTCGATCCCGATGACCTCGATGCCGCAGCTCGTCGCCGGCTTCCATTCGCTGGTCGGCCTGGCGGCCGTGCTGGTGGCGTCCGCCGCGCTCTATTCGCCGGCCGCCTTCGGCATCGGCGATGTCGGCTCCATTCACGCCCAGGCGCTGGTCGAGATGGCGCTCGGCGTCGCGATCGGCGCGATCACCTTTACCGGCTCGATCATCGCCTTCCTGAAGCTCGACGGGCGCATGTCCGGCAAGCCGATCCTGCTGCCCTACCGGCACCTGATCAATGCCGCGCTGCTGGCGCTGATCGTCTTCTTCATCTTCGGCCTCGCGGTCAGCGAGAGCCATTTCGACTTCTGGGCGATCGTGGTGCTGGCGCTGGTCCTCGGCGTGCTGATCATCGTGCCGATCGGCGGGGCCGACATGCCCGTGGTCGTGTCGATGCTCAACTCCTATTCGGGCTGGGCTGCCGCCGGCATCGGCTTCACGCTCGGCAACCTGGCGCTGATCATCACCGGTGCGCTGGTCGGTTCCTCGGGCGCGATCCTCTCCTACATCATGTGCAAGGGGATGAACCGTTCCTTCGTCTCGGTCATCCTCGGCGGCTTCGGCGGCGAGACGGCGGCTGCGGCCGACGACGGTGTCCAGCGCACGGTCAAGCAGGGCTCGGCCGACGACGCCGCCTTCCTGATGGCGAACGCGTCCAAGGTCATCATCGTGCCCGGCTACGGCATGGCGGTGGCGCAGGCGCAGCATGCGCTGCGGGAACTCGCCGACAAGCTGAAGGCGAACGGCGTCGAGGTGAAATATGCGATCCATCCCGTCGCCGGCCGCATGCCCGGCCACATGAACGTGCTGCTCGCCGAGGCCAACGTGCCCTATGACGAGGTGTTCGAGCTGGAGGACATCAATTCCGAGTTCGCCCAGGCCGATGTCGCCTATGTCATCGGCGCCAACGACGTGACCAATCCGGCCGCCCGCGACGACAAGACCTCGCCGATCTACGGCATGCCGATCCTCGACGTCGACAAGGCCAAGACCTGCCTGTTCGTCAAGCGCTCGCTGGGCTCCGGCTATGCCGGCATCGACAATACGCTGTTCTACAAGGACGGCACGATGATGCTGCTCGGCGACGCCAAGAAGATGACGGAAGACATCGTCAAGGCGATGAACCACTGAGGCGTCGCAAGGGCGTCACGGATCTGCACTACCTGAAAATGCCCGTCGATTCGGCGGGCATTCTCGTATCGGCCCTGCGAGCCGGCGCGGACCCCATGCCATCGCGAAAAGAAGAACCCGGAGAGCGGCGGCTCCCCGGGTTTAATATATCGTTCGCGAAATACGGGTGAGGCTTACGCCGCGCCGCCGCGGGTGCGGGAGACACCGTCCTTGGCCGGCTGGTACTTCGGGTCGAGGCGCAATGCGTGCGAATAGGATTTCGCGGCCTTCGCCATGTCGCCGCGGCGCTCGTAGATCAGCGCCTGGTTGGTCCAGGATTCGGCGTTCTTGCCGTCGAGGCCGATCGCGGTGTTGAAGTCGGCAAAAGCGTTGTCGTCGTCGCCCTGGGCGGCATAGGAGAGGCCGCGGCCGTTGTAGGGCTCGGCCGAGCTCGGAGAGAGCGAGATCGCCTTGGAGAAGTCCTCGATCGCCGGGCCATGCTGGCCGCGGCGCTGGTAGATCAGGCCGCGGTTGTGATAGGCGCGGGGATCGGTGGTGTCGAGGCTGATCGCCTTGTTGAAGTCGTTGAAGGCTTCGTCGACCCGGCCCGCCTGGCGGTAGAGATTGCCACGGCCGATATAGGCGACGTCGTAGCTTGGGTTGATCTGCAGCGCTCTGTTGTAGTCGGAGGCTGCATCGCCCTGCCGTCCGAGACTGCGCTGGACGAGCGCGCGGTTGGCATAGGCCTGGTAGAAGCGCGGGTTGAGCTCGATCGCCCGGTCGAAATCATCGATCGCCTTGCGATAGTCGCCGGCGCGGCCATAGGCCGATCCGCGGACGTTGTAGCCTTCCGGATCCTGCGGGTTCGCCGCGATCACGCTCGAGAGCGAGGCGATGTTCTCCGTGGAGCCCTGGGCACGCTCGACGCGGATGACATCGGTGCTCATACTGGCGCTCTGGCAGGCGCTGAGCGATGCGGCGGCAATGATGGAGAAGAGAGCTGCGGCCGTGGGCCTGCGGAGATCCGAAGCGGGAACAAGGCGTTTCAGGGAGAAAGGCGATTGTCCCGTGGTTGCTGCCATTTTCAAGATAGACGTCCCTCAACAAGGCGCTTCATGCGCCGATCCTGCATCCGCCGGGATGCTCCTCGCCACGTCGTGGCTGTCCGACGGGCAATGCCCGGGCTCTTCGTGCGGGGTGCGCCATCGGTCGCATCCCCGCCGCCCAGCCTTCCCGACGTCCAGGGCAAGCTTATCCAGCCGTCCCGCTCGATGTGCCTTGCTGTCCCCGGCGCATCAAAAAAGGCGGTGGCAATCGCTTCGCCACCGCCAGACCTTGCATTCGAAAACGTCGAAAAAACGACGGATCAACGAGCCGTGCGGCCGCCGCTGACCAGGCCCTCGCGCTGGGCGCGCTTGCGGGCCAGCTTGCGAACGCGGCGAACGGCTTCAGCCTTCTCGCGAGCGCGCTTCTGCGACGGCTTCTCGTAGTAGTCCCGCATCTTCATTTCGCGGAAGATACCTTCGCGCTGCATCTTCTTCTTGAGAGCGCGGAGCGCCTGATCGACGTTGTTATCGCGGACTAGTACCTGCACGAGTATCCCGTTCCTTGGTTTGTGTTGAACGCCTCGGGGCATCAGGTCAACGAGGCAATACATATATCGTTTCGCAGGCCGGACGGCGTGCGATTGGATGCTCGGATACCAGATCATCGCGGCCAAGTCCAGACGGTTCGGCTGAAACCGGTGCAAAATTAACGGAGCCGCCCGAGGCAGCGCAATCGCGACAACGGGGCTTCTGGCGGGATGTCGCAAGCGTCACATGGGGCGGCGGAATGCGTCGCAAAGAAAACGTTGTAACCCGGCCAGATTTGCTTTCTATCGACGACACGGAAATGACCCGGACATACGGAGTAAGGCGGATGCGCAAATATTCGGTCTTCGCCGTCGCACGCGAGGCGTTGCGCGGCCACAAGGGATGGGAGCCCCAGTGGGTTTCGCCCGAGCCGCGCCAGGAATACGACGTCATCATCGTCGGCGGCGGCGGCCACGGACTGGGTGCCGCCTACTACCTCGCCAAGGAGCACGGCATCACCAATGTCGCGGTGATCGAGAAGGGCTGGCTCGGCGGCGGCAACACCGGCCGCAACACCACCATCATCCGCTCCAACTATCTCTACGACGAGAGCATGGACATCTACGAGCACTCGCTGAAGCTCTGGGAGGGGCTGAGCCAGGAGCTCAACTACAACGTCATGTACTCGCCGCGCGGCGTGATGATGCTGTCGCACAACGTCCACGACCGGCAATCTTTCAAGCGCCACATCCATGCCAATCGCCTGCACGGCATCGACAACGAGTGGCTGACGCCGGAGCAGGCGAAGGAGTTCTGCCCGCCGCTCGATATCGCCGCCACCGCCCGCTACCCGATCAACGGCGCGGCCCTGCAGCGCCGCGGCGGCACGGCGCGCCACGACGCGGTCGCCTGGGGCTATGCCCGCGCCGCCTCCGACCGGGGCGTCCACATCATCCAGAACTGCGAGGTCAAGGGCATCCGCCGCGGACCGGGCGGCGAGGTCACCGGCGTGGAAACGTCGCGCGGCTTCATCGGCGCCAGGAAGATCGCCGTCTCGGCTTCGGGCCACAATTCGGTGATCATGTCGATGGCGGACGTTCGCGTGCCGCTGCATTCGGTGCCGCTACAGGCGCTCGTGTCCGAGCCGATGAAGCCGATCTTCCCCTGCGTCGTCATGTCGAACACGGTGCATGCCTATATCTCGCAGTCCGACAAGGGCGAACTCGTCATCGGCGCAGGCACCGACCAGTACAATTCCTACTCCCAGACCGGCGGGCTGCAGATCATCACGCATACGCTGGACGCCATCTGCGAGCTCTTCCCGATGTTCCGGCGAGTGAAGATGATGCGCCAGTGGGGCGGCATCACCGACAACACGCCGGACCGCTCGGCGATCCAGGGCGTCACGCCTGTCAAGAACCTGTTCGTCAACTGCGGCTGGGGCACCGGCGGCTTCAAGGCGACGCCGGGCTCGGCGAACCTGTTCGCCCATTTGATCGCCAAGGGCGAGCCGCACAGGCTCGCCGCCGGCCTGACGCTGGACCGCTTCCGCACCGGACGCCTGATCGACGAGGCCGCCGCCGCCGCGGTGGCGCACTGAACCCATTTTCCCCGCGCGTCCGGCGGCCCGATCGCGGCAGCCGGCGCGGGACAGGAGAGACCGCATGCTACTGATCCATTGCCCCTATTGCGAGGAAGAGCGCTCCGAGCTCGAGTTCCGCCACGGCGGCGACGCGCATATCGCGCGGCCGACCAACATTGCCGATATCTCGGATGAAGAATTCGAGGCGTTCTTCTTCCTGCGCGACAACCCGAAGGGCCTCATCTTCGAGCGCTGGCGCCACGTCCACGGCTGCGGCCGCTTCTTCAACGCCGCACGCGACACTGTCAGCGACAAGTTCTTCGCCAGCTACAAGGCCGGCGAGCCGAAACCCGACATTCCCGGCGTCTCACCCGCCACGGAGAAGACGGTCGAAACCTACGAAGCCACGGAAGGGACTGCGAAATGAGCGGCGCCAATCGCATTGCCGGTCAGGGCCGCCTGACGCCTGCCAGGACTGCGCGTTTTTCCTTTGACGGAAAGAGCTACGAGGCGCTGGAGGGCGACACCGTCGCCTCGGCGCTCATCGCCAACGGTGTCCATCTCGTCGGCCGTTCTTTCAAGTATCACCGCCCGCGGGGTATCGTCTCCGCCGGCCCTGAGGAGCCGAACGCGCTGATCGACGTCGCCCGCGACGCCGCCCGCCGCCAGCCAAACGTGCGTGCGACGGTGCAGGAAGTGTTCGACGGCATGAAGGCCACCTCGCAGAACCGATGGCCGTCGCTGTCCTTCGATGTCGGCGGGTTCAACAACCTGCTGTCGCCCTTCTTCGCCGCGGGCTTCTACTACAAGACCTTCATGTGGCCGAAGGCCGCCTGGGAGAAGGTCTACGAACCCTTCATCCGCCGCGCCGCCGGTCTCGGCACGGCGCCGACGGAAGACGATCCGGACCATTATGCCAACCGCTACGCCACCTGCGACGTGCTCGTCGTCGGCGCCGGCGTCGCGGGCCTTTCCGCAGCGCTCTCGGCTGCCGCCACCGGCGCGCGCGTCATCCTCTGCGACGAGCAGCCTGAAGTGGGCGGGGCACTGCACTACGACCGGTCCGTCACCGTCGACGGTAAGGATGGCTTCGCCTGGGCGCAGGCCGCCGCCGCAGGGCTCGCGGCGATGGAGAACGTCACCGTGCTGACGCGCACGACCGCGTTCGGCTACTACAATCACAACTTCGTCGGTCTCGTCGAGCGGGTCACCGATCACGTCGCCCGTCCGGACAAGAAGGCCCCGCGCGAGCGGCTGTGGCAGGTGCGCGCCAAGCGCGTCATCCTCGCCACCGGCGCGATCGAACGCCACATGGTCTTCGGCAACAATGACCGGCCGGGCATCATGCTGGCGTCTGCCGCCCGCACCTATCTCAACCATTTCGGTGTCGCCGTCGGCAAGAAGGTCGCCGTCTATACGGCGAACGATTCGGCCTACGAGGCGGCCTTCGACCTGAAGCGCGCAGGCGTGCAGATCGCCGCAATCGTCGACAGCCGCGCCAAGCCGGGCGATGCGGTGCTGAACGAGGCCCGCAGCCACGGCATCGAGGTGCTGACCGGCCATTCGGTGATCGACACCAAGGGCCACCGCCGTGTGTCCTCCATCGTCGTCTGCCGCAACGGCGGTGGCGGCAAGCGCACGATCGCCGTCGATGCGCTTCTGACCTCGGCCGGGTGGACGCCGTCGGTGCACCTGTTCTCGCAGTCGCGCGGCAAGGTCGCCTACAATGCCGAGACCGGCCAGTTCCTGCCCGGTACCTACGCGCAGGACTGCCTGTCCATCGGGGCCTGCAACGGCACGGGAAGCCTGCAGGCGACGATCGAGGAGGCGCTGGCGGCGGGCGAACTGATGGCGCGGGCGACCGGCAACGAGGGCGGCGCGAAGGTCCAGTTGCAGGCGGAGAACGCCTTCGAATGGACCGGCGGCATGGCCGGTGCAGCGGAGGGCGCGGGTGCCGATACCAACGTCAAGGCGTTCATCGACTTCCAGAACGACGTCTGCGCCAAGGATATCCGCCTCGCCGTGCGCGAGGGCATGCACTCGATCGAGCACATCAAGCGCTTCACGACGAATGGCATGGCAACCGACCAGGGCAAGCTCTCCAACCTGCACGGGCTGGCGATCGCAGCCGAGACGCTGGGGCGCGAAATCCCCAAGGTGGGGCTCACCACCTTCCGCGCGCCCTATACGCCGGTGACCTTCGGCACGATCATCAACCATTCGCGCGGCGACCTGTTCGACCCGGCCCGCAAGACGCCGATGCATGCCTGGGAGGAGGCGCACGGCGCCATCTTCGAGGATGTCGGCAACTGGAAGCGTGCCTGGTACTATCCGCGCGCCGGCGAGACCATGCACGAGGCGGTCGACCGCGAGTGCAAGACCGTGCGCGAGGTCGCCGGCGTATTCGACGCCTCGACGCTCGGCAAGATCGAGGTCGTCGGCCCGGATGCGGCCGAGTTCCTCAATCTGATGTACACCAACGCCTGGGACACGCTGAAGCCCGGCCGCTGCCGCTACGGCATCATGTTGCGCGAGGACGGCTTCGTCTATGACGACGGCGTCGTCGGCCGCATCGCCGAGGATCGCTTCCACGTCACCACCACGACCGGCGGCGCGCCGCGGGTGATGAACCACATGGAGGACTATCTCCAGACGGAGTTCCCGCACCTGAAGGTGTGGCTGACGTCCACCACAGAGCAATGGGCGGTGATCGCGGTCCAGGGGCCGAAGGCGCGCGAGATAATCGCGCCGCTCGTGGAAGGCATCGACGTTTCCAACGAAGCGTTTCCGCATATGAGCGTGCGCGAGGGCAGGATCTGCGGCGTGCCGACCCGGCTGTTCCGCATGTCGTTCACCGGCGAGGCCGGCTACGAGGTCAACGTTCCCGCCGATTACGGCCAGGCGGTGTGGGAGGCGATCTGGGCCCGGGCGGAGGCGCTCGGCGCCTGCGCCTACGGCACCGAGGCCATGCACGTGCTGCGCGCCGAGAAGGGCTATATCATCGTCGGCCAGGACACGGATGGCACGGTGACGCCCTTTGATGCCGGCCTTGCCTGGGCGGTGTCGAAGAAGAAGTCCGACTTCGTCGGCATCCGTGGCCTGAAGCGGCCGGATCTCGTCAAGGAAGGACGCAAGCAACTCGTCGGCCTGAAGACGAAGGACCCGAAGGTGGTGCTGGAGGAGGGCGCGCAGATCGTCGCCGATCCGAACCAGCCGATGCCGATGAAGATGATCGGTCACGTCACCTCGGCCTACTGGTCGGAAAACTGCGGCCAGTCGATCGCCTTCGCCCTCGTCGAGGGCGGGCAGACGCGCATGGGGCAGACGCTCTACGTGCCGATGCCGGACCGCACGATTGCGGTCGAGGTGACGGACATGGTGTTCATCGACAAGGAAGGAGTTCGCCTCAATGGCTGAACAAGCACTTCGCAAGGCGCCGCTCGGCGGCTTCCACGGCGGCTCCGCCGCAGCCCATGTCACTGCTGCAGGCCCTGCCACGCGCCTGTCGCTGCGGGCCGGGGCCGACGCCGTTCCCGCGCTGTCGAAGGCGCTCGGGCTCACCCTGCCACAGAAGCCGAAGACGTCGGCATCGGCGAACGGCCGCCATGCGTTGTGGCTCGGTCCGGACGAGTGGCTTCTGATCGACGAGAGCAGTGCGGATCTCGCGGCCCTTGCCGCGAAGGCAGATGTGCTGCATTCGGCGGTCGACGTCTCGCACCGCAACACCGCTGTGCTCGTCGCCGGCGAAAGGGCGGCCGAGGCGATTGCGAGCGGCAGCCCGCACGACCTGTCGCCGAAGGTCTTCCCGGTGGGGGCCTGCGCGCGCACGGTGCTCGGCAAGATCGAAGTGGTGATCTTCCGCACCGGCGAGCAGGAGTACCGCGTGGAATGCTGGCGCTCCTTCGCGCCATACGCCTTCGCGCTGCTCGCGGAGGGGGCGGAAGACGCAGGGCTGTGACCCTCGCACACACTTGAAAGCGCATGAATTTGTAGCTACATTGGAGCCACTCCATGGAGGCTCCAATGGCTAGCGACACCGTTGTTCGCGCAAGAATCGATAGTGAAACGAAGTTGAAGGCCGCCGCCGCTCTCGAGGCGATGGGCCTCTCCGTATCCGATGCCATCAGATTGCTGATGATGCGCATCGCCGACGAGCGCAGGCTGCCTTTTGAGGTGAAGGTCCCGAACTCGAAATCTGTCCGGGCCATGGAACAACTGGAAATCGGCAAGGGCAAGCGTTTCGACAGTGCGGATGCGCTGTTCAAGGATCTCGGCCTCTGAACGCGTGTCCCGGTCCGCTCCGCCAAGTTCAAGCAGGACGTTCGGCGGGCGGAAAAGCGAGGCTGCGACATGGCCAAGCTCAAGGAGATTTTGCTCCTTCTCATCGAGGCCCGCCCGATTCCCGGCTCCTATCGCGATCACCCCTTGAAGGGCCGCTGGCGCGGCTATCGCGATCTGCATATCGAACCGGACTGGCTGCTTCTCTATCGGGTCACCGAAGATGAAGTCCATCTTGCGAGGACCGGCACGCATTCCGACCTGTTCGATGAATAGGCTCAGGCATCCTCCGGCCGGTCGTTCGGATCGAACTGGATGATGGTCATCCAGTTGGCGGTCAGCGCGGGCTTTCGTTCGTTTTCGATCTCGACGGTGACGTCGTAGGTGACCATCAGCATGCCGCCGCCGCGGAAGCGGGCGTCGGCCATGGTGAAGCGGCCGCGGACGCGCGCGCCGGATTTCACCGGCGTCATGAAGCGGACCTTCTCGAAGCCGTAGTTGATCCCCATCGTCTGCTCGATCACCCGCGGCAGGCAATCGTAGTTCATCGCCGACAGGAGCGACAGCGACAGGAACCCGTGGGCGATGGTGCCGCCGAACGGGGTTTCGGCGGCGGCGCGGACCGGATCGGTGTGGATGAACTGATGGTCCTCGGTCGCCTCGGCGAAGCGGTCGATCATGGTCTGGTCGACGGTGAACCAGCGGGACACGCCAATCTCCTGCCCGACGAGGCTTCTGACGTCGGCGAGGTGAATTTCGCGAGGCATTCTCGATCCTTTCGCCCGGCAAGATATGCGTATTCCGCTGCGCGATCTTTAGCCTATGCAGAGCCGGTTGATAACTGGTTTCACTGCGATTTTCCGTCCCGACGCCTGCGGGGTCACGATGAGGCGAGAAGAATGTCGATGCTGCGCGGGGCGATCGTATCCGGCGGGGCGTCGCTCTCGGCCAGGAGGCTTCGCCATGACCTGCCGATGGCATCGAGGGCAAGCGCCACAGGCTCGGCGCGCCGGTTGATGCAGAGGGCCAGCCGGACCTTGCGCCCGGACTCGTCGTCGCTTTCGAGCAACATGACCAGGGCGCCGGCGTCAGGTGCCTCCCAGTCGGAAACCTGCATCGGCGCACCGTCGGGACGAAGCCAGACGACCTCGCCATCGTTGCCGAAGAACGCGGGATCCGTGAACACGGCGAAGCGGCGGCGGATCGCGGCAAGGGCGGCGGCATGGGCGATCAGTCCCGCGTCGAGGCTCGCCCAGTCGAGCCAGGTGATGGCATTGTCCTGGCAATAGGCGTTGTTGTTGCCGTTCTGGCTGCGCCCGCCCTCGTCGCCGGCGGTGAGAAGCACCGTTCCCTTCGACACGAACAGGCTTGCCAGCAGCGCTTTCACATCGCGGCGGCGCGCGGCGCGGATGTCCGGATCGTCCGTCTCGCCCTCGACGCCGTTGTTCCAGGCGTGGTTGTCGTTGTGGCCGTCGCGATTGTCCTCGCCGTTCGCCTCATTGTGCTTGTCGCGATAGGAGACGAGGTCCGCCAGGGTGAAACCGTCATGGGCGGCGACGAAGTTGACGCTACGGGTGTACGTCGCGCCGTTGCGGCCGAAGATATCGGAGGAACCGCAGAGTGCGGTGGCAAAGGCGCCCATCCGCCCGGGATCGCCGCGCCAGAACAGGCGGGTATCGTCGCGGAAGCGGTCGTTCCATTCGAGAAAGGTGTTGGGGAAGTTGCCGAGCTGGTAGCCGCCGGGGCCGATATCCCAGGGCTCGGCGACCAGGATCCGGTCGGCCAGGACCGGGTCGGCCCGCATCTCCTCGAACAGGACGGCCTTCGGATCGAAGCCTTCGGCCGTTCGCCCAAGGATCGGGGCCAGGTCGAAACGGAAGCCGTCGATGCCGGCATGGGCGACGAAGTGGCGCATGCTGTCGAGGATCAGGCGGCGGACGACAGGATGGTCGCAGGCGATCGTGTTGCCGCAGCCGGTGTCGTTGACAAGGACGGCCGGATTGCCGGCGTTGTGGCGGTGGTAGGTCCGGTTGTCGAGGCCGCGCATGGACAGCGTTGCGCCGAAGCGGTCGCTCTCGCCGGAATGGTTGAAGACCAGGTCGAGGATGACGCCGATGCCCTCGGCGTGCAGCTTGGCCACGGTTGAGGCGAGGTCGGCCATTCCGCCCGGCGCAAGCCGCGGATCCAGCGCCATCATCGCGATCGGGTTATAGCCCCAGCTGTTGTGCAGCCCGAGCGGGGGGAGGTGGCGTTCGTCGATCCAGGCGACGATCGGCATCAGCTCGACGGCGTCGACGCCGATGCGCTTCAGATGGGCGATCACCGCAGGGTGGGCAAGCGCTGCGATCGTGCCGCGCAGAGGCTCCGGGATATCGGGATGAAGCATGGTGAAGCCGCGGACGGCGACCTCGTAGATGACGCCGCCGCGGCGGAAGCGCGGGGGAGTGATTTCCACCGGCCGGTCTGCGGTGACGATCGCCTTCGGCACGAGACCGGCCGTGTCCACGCCATATTGCGTAAGGCGGACATCGTGGACGAAGCGGCGGTCCAGCTCTCTGGCATAGGGATCGACCAGGAGTTTCGCCGGATCGAACCAGAGGCCGTCGTCGGGAGAATAGACGCCGTCTGCCCGCAGGCCGTAGCGGCTGCCGGGGCCGATGCCCTCGACGAAGGCCTGGTGGAGATCGCCGGTGCGCCGCATCGGGATCCGGCGGGTCTCCTGCCGCCCCTCGTCGTCGAAGAGGCAAAGGTCGATCCGGGCGGCATCCTGCGACCGGACGGCGAAGGCGACGCCGCCGTCCCGTGCCGTGGCCCCCAATGTCGCGTCGAGCGGTTCTGGCATCGCTTGGACGAGCCTCCGGCGGATGGAGTGTCCCTTCTCGCCTTTCGGGGAGAGGGCGGTCCGAAGGACCGGAAGAGGGCCGTGGCCGCGCGGGCCACGGCGTGCGATCAGGTGATCACGCTGGGCGCGTCGCGGCCGGTGCGGGACTTGATGCCGGCGATTTCGTCGGCGATCGTGATGAGATCGGCAAGCGCCGTCTGGGTCTCGATGTCGTGGCGGGCGGCATCCGGCTCGAAGCGCTCGATATAGACGCGCAGCGTCGCGCCTGAGGTGCCGGTGCCGGAGAGGCGGAAGACGATGCGCGAGCCGCCGGAAAAGAGGATGCGCACGCCCTGGTGCTCGCTGACCGACTTGTCGATCGGGTCGTGATAGGCGAAGTCGTCCGCCGTCTCGACCGTCAGGCCGCCGAAGCTCTTGCCGGGCAGGTCCGCGAGCTTTGCGCGCAGGTCGGCCATCAGTCCGTTGGCGGCCGCCGAATCCACTTCCTCGTAGTCGTGGCGGGAATAGTAGTTGCGGCCGTAGGTCGCCCAGTGCTCCCGCACGATGTCGATGACGCTTTCCTTGCGTACGGCGAGCACGTTGAGCCAGAGCAGCACCGCCCAGAGCCCGTCCTTCTCGCGCACGTGGTTGGAGCCGGTGCCCGCACTTTCCTCGCCGCAGATCGTCACCCTGCCGGCATCGAGCAGGTTGCCGAAGAACTTCCAGCCCGTCGGCGTCTCGTACATGCCGATGCCGAGCTTTTCGGCGACGCGGTCGGCGGCCCCGCTCGTCGGCATCGAACGGGCGATGCCGGAAAGCCCCTTGGCGTAACCGGGCGCCAGGTGCGCATTGGCTGCGAGCATGGCGAGACTGTCGGAGGGGGTGACAAAGATGCCACGGCCGATGACGAGGTTGCGGTCGCCGTCGCCGTCGGAGGCGGCCCCGAAATCAGGCGCGTCGTCCGCCATCATCGTCTCGTAGAGGGCGCGCGCGTGGACGAGGTTGGGATCCGGGTGGTGGCCGCCGAAATCGGGCAGCGGCATGAAGTTCAGCACCGAGCCCTTGGGCGCGCCGAGGCGGTTCTCGATGATCTCCTTCGCATACGGCCCGGTGACGGCGCTCATGGCGTCGAACACGACGCGGAAACCGCCGTCGAACATCTTGCGGATGGCGGCGAAGTCGAAGAGCTGCTCCATCAGTTCGGCATAGTCCGCGACCGGGTCGATGACCGTCACGGTCATGCCCTCGACTGTCTGTGTGCCTTCGAGGTCGAGATTGACGTCGGCGGCATCGGCGATCTTGTAGCTGTCGATCGCCTTGGTGCGGGCGAAGATCGCGTCGGTGATCTTCTCCGGCGCCGGGCCGCCATTGCCGATGTTGTACTTGATGCCGAAGTCCTCGGTCGGTCCGCCGGGGTTGTGGCTCGCAGACAGGATGATGCCACCGAAAGCCTTGTGCTTGCGGATGACGTTGGAGGCGGCCGGCGTCGACAGGATGCCGCCGCGGCCGACGAGAACCTGGCCGAAACCGTTCGCTGCCGCCATCTTGATCGCGATCTGGATGACTTCGCGGTTGTAGTAGCGGCCGTCGCCGCCGATCACGAGCGTCTGGCCGGCAAAACCCTCCAGCGAATCGAAGATCGACTGAATGAAGTTCTCCGCATAGTTCTGCTGCTGGAAGACGGGAACCTTCTTTCGAAGGCCCGAGGTCCCGGGCTTCTGGTCGCTGTAGGGCGTGGTGGATACGGTCTTGATCATCACTTAGACTCTCGCAAGGAGGCTGGAATAGAGTTGGCTGTAGCGCTCTGCGCTTCGTTCCCAGGAAACGTCGCACTTCATGCCCTGGTTCTGCAACCGGGCCCAGACCTTAGGTTCTGCAAATGCGGTGAAAGCACGGCGGAGCGCCTGTCGAAATCCGTCCGCGGTGATGGGGGCGAACTGGAAGCCGGTGGCGACGCGGGCGGTGAGCGCGGCCTCGTTGGCGTCGATCACGGTATCGGCAAGGCCGCCGGTGCGGGCGACGATCGGCACGCAGCCGTAGCGCAGGCCGTAGAGCTGGGTCAGGCCGCAGGGCTCGAAGCGCGAGGGGATCAGGATCGCATCGGCGCCGGCCTGCATCAGGTGCGACAGCGGTTCGTTGTAGCCGATGACGACGCCGATGCGGCCGGGATGGCGCGCGGCCGCAGAAAGCAGCGCACCTTCGAGGGCGGCATCGCCCGCACCCAGGACGGCAAGCCTGCCGCCTTCCGAAACGATCCAGTCGGCGACTTCGGCGATCAGGTCGATGCCCTTCTGCCAGGTCAGCCGCGACACGACGCAGAACAGCGGACCGGTCCCGTCGTCGAGGCCGAAGCGCTCCATCAGCGCCTTCCTGTTCTCGCCGCGCTGGCGCAGCGAGCCGACGCCGTAGCGGGCGGCGATGTGCGGATCGGTGGCTGGGTCCCAGACCGTGGTGTCGATCCCGTTGACGATGCCCATGAGTTGGTGGGCGCGGGCGTTGATCAGCCCGTCGAGCCCCATGCCGAAGTCCGGCGTGGTGATCTCCTGCGCATAGGTCGGGCTGACGGTGGTCACTTCCCAGGCCGTGCGCAGGCCGCCCTTGAGGAAGCTGACGTGGCCGTAATATTCCAGCCCTTCGACGCTGAAAGCGTCCTGCGGCAGGCCGAGCCCGGGGAAGATCTCCGGGCCGAACTGGCCCTGGAAGGCGATGTTGTGGACGGTGATGATGTTCGGTACCTGCTCCAGGCCGGTATAGCGCATGTAGACCGGCGTCATCGCCGCCTGCCAGTCATGGGCATGGACGATATCGGGCCGCCAGTCCGGCAGAAGGCCGCGGGCGATCTCGCAGGCTGCGTGCGAGAGGGCGGCGAAGCGCTTCCAGTTGTCGGGATAGTCCAGGCCCGTCACGTCCAGGTAGGGTCCGCCGCTGCGGTCGAAATAGGCGGGTGCGTCGAGAATCAGCAGGTCCAGCCCGGCCTGCTGCGCGGCGAGGATCCGCATCTCGTCGCCGAAGGTGCTGGTCATCGAGGCGATCCTGTGGGGTCGCGTCAGTTGCTGCATGACCGCCGGATAGCCGGGCAGGAGGGTGCGCATCCGCACCCCCTGGCCCTCGAGCGCGAGCGGAAGCGCGCCCGCCACGTCGGCAAGCCCGCCGGTCTTGATCAGCGGGAACACTTCCGATGCGACGGACAGGACATTCATGGCCTAGAGGTCCAGCTTGTCGATCATCGCCTGGGTGATCAGGCAGATGCCGTTTTCGGACCGGCGGAACCGCTTCGCGTCGAGATCCGGGTCCTCGCCGACGATCAGCCCTTCCGGGATGACGACGCCGCGGTCGATGACGACGTTGCGCAGTTGCGCATGGCGGCCGACCGTGACGTTCGGCAGGACGACCGCACCCTCGAGGCGGGAATAGGAGTTCGCCCGGACGCCGGTGAAGAGCAGGCTGCGGTGCAGGGCGGAGCCGGAGATGATGCAGTCGCCGGACACCAGAGAGGAGATCGCCGATCCGCGGCGGTCCTCGTCGTCATGGACGAACTTGGCGGGGGGCTTGATCTCCGCGAAGGTCCAGATCGGCCAGGTGCTGTCGTAGATGTCGAGTTCGGGGGTGATGTCGGTCAGGTCGATATTGGCCTGCCAATAGGCGTCGACGGTGCCGACGTCGCGCCAGTAGGCCTCGCGCTCGAAGTCGGAGCGGACGCAGGAGGAGGTGAAGCGGTGGGCGACGGCCTTACCGTGTTCGACGATGTAGGGGATGATGTCCTTGCCGAAGTCGCGCGAGGAGTTCTCGTCGGCGGCGTCGCGGCGCAAGAGGTCCATCAGGAACTTCGTGTGGAAGACGTAGATGCCCATCGAGGCCAGCGCCATCTCCGGATTGCCGGGGATGCCCGGCGGATCGACGGGCTTCTCCACGAAGGCGATGATCTCGTCCTTCTCGTTGACGTGCATGACGCCGAAGCCGGTGGCTTCCATGCGCGGCACCTCCAGGCAGCCGATCGTCACCTGGGCGCCGGAATCGACGTGCTGCTGCAGCATCAGTTCGTAGTCCATCTTGTAGACATGGTCGCCGGCGAGAATGACCATGTACTCGACGCCGTAGTCCTCGATGATGTCGATGTTCTGGTAGACCGCGTCGGCGGTGCCCTCGTACCATTGCGTCTCGGAGACGCGCTGGCTGGCGGGCAGGATGTCGAAGCTCTCGTTGCGCTCCGGCCGGAAGAAGTTCCAGCCGCGCTGCAGGTGGCGGATCAGCGAATGGGCCTTGTACTGGGTGGCGACGCCGATGCGGCGGATGCCGGAATTGAGCGCATTCGAAAGCGCGAAATCGATGATGCGGGCCTTTCCGCCGAAATAGACCGCCGGCTTGGCGCGGCGGTCGGTCAATTCCTTCAGGCGGCTCCCCCTTCCGCCTGCCAGAACATAGGCCATCGCGTCACGCGCAAGTGGCTGATTGCGTTTCTGCTCCATCGTGTCCTCCCCGACCACTATCTCATGCATCCTGTTCCAGCAGCAGCGTCGCCAGCGGCGGCAATGTTATCACGGCCGAAACGCTCCCGTTCTTGTCTCTCTGTGCCTGCACGGCCCCGCCATTGCCCTTTCCGGAGCCGCCATAGATCTCGGCGTCGGTGTTCAGGATCTCCTTCCAGCGCCCCTCGACGGGAAGCGGGATGCGGTAGCCTTCACGATAGACGGGCGTGAAGTTGGTGACGACGGCGATCGTCTTTTCGCCCGGGGCCTTGCGCAGCCAGGCGAAGACGGAATTGTCCCGGTCGTCGGCGAGCAGCCATTCGAAGCCCTCGCCCTCGCAGTCGCGCCCGTGCAGGGCGACCTTGCGCCTGTAGGTGCCGTTCAGGTCGCGCACCAGCCGGCGCATGCCCTCGTGCATGGGATATTCGAGCAGGTTCCAGTCGAGCGCGCGATCCTCGCTCCATTCGCGCCACTGGGCGAATTCCTGGCCCATGAACAGGAGCTTCTTGCCGGGATAGCCCCACATGAAACCGTAATAGGCGCGCAGGTTGGCGAATTTCTGCCAGTCGTCGCCGGCCATCTTGGCGATCAGCGAGCCCTTGCCGTGCACCACCTCGTCGTGGGACAGCGGCAGGACGAAATTCTCGGTGAAGGCGTAGAGCAGGCCGAAGGTCATGTCGTTGTGGTGGAACTTGCGGTGCACGGCCTCGCGCGACATGTATTGCAGCGTGTCGTGCATGAAGCCCATGTTCCACTTGAAGCCGAAGCCGAGCCCGCCCTCGTGAACGGGGTGGGAGACCTTCGGCCAGGAGGTCGATTCCTCGGCGATGGTGATCACGCCCGGCCGGGTGCCGTAGAAGCGCGCATTCATCGTCTGCAGGAAGCGGACGGCTTCGAGGTTTTCGTTGCCGCCATATTCGTTCGGCACCCATTCGCCGTGCTTGCGCGAATAGTCGAGGTAGAGCATCGAGGCGACCGCGTCGACGCGCAGGCCGTCGACATGGAACTTCTCGGCCCAGTAGAGGGCGTTGTTGATCAGGAAGGCGAGGACTTCCTGGCGGCCGAAATTGTAGATCGCCGTGTTCCAGTCGGGGTGGAAGCCCTGGCGCGGGTCCTCGTGCTCATAGAGGGCGGTGCCGTCGAACCAGCGCAGGCCGTGCTCGTCGGTCGGGAAATGGGCGGGCACCCAGTCGAGGATGACGCCGATGCCGACCTTGTGGGCGCCGTTGACGAAACGGGCAAAGCCTTCCGGCTCGCCGAAGCGCGCCGTCGGCGCGTAGAGCCCGGTCGTCTGGTAGCCCCAGGAGGGGTCGAAGGGGTATTCGGAGATCGGCAGGAACTCGATGTGGGTGAAGCCCATCTCGACGCAGTAGGGGATCAGCCGGTCGGCGAGTTCGTCCCAGGAGAGCATCTCGCCGTTGTCGCGCCGCTGCCAGGAGGCGGCGTGTACCTCGTAGATGGAGATCGGCTGCCGGCGCGGATCGATCTTCGACCAGTGGTCGCGGTGGGCCTCGTCCTCCCAGACCTGGTCGATCTCGCCCGTGGTCATCGAGGCGGTGCGCGGGCGCAGTTCCGAACGGCGGGCGAAGGGGTCGGCCTTCAACGGCAGCACTTCGCCGTTCTTGCCGACGATCTCGTACTTGTAGGCGTGGCCGGCGACGACGCCGGGCAGGAAGATCTCCCAGAGGCCGGTATCGGCGCGCCGCCGCATCACATGGCGGCGGCCGTCCCATTCGTTGAAGTCGCCGACGACGGAGACACGCTGCGCGTTCGGCGCCCAGACGGCGAAATGAAAGCCGTCGACGCCCTCGAGCGTCAGCGGGTGCGCGCCCATGCGCTCGAATAGCCTGAGATGCGAGCCCTCGCGGATATAGTAGTCGTCCATCGGGCCGAGGACCGGGCCGAAGGAATAGGGGTCGACGACGATCCACTCGCCGCCCTCGTTGCGGGCGCGGTAGCGGACCGGCTGGAGCTTGCGGACGGAGACCGCGCCGGCGAAGATGCCGGCGGGATCGAGGCAGTCGAGTTCGCCGACCGCCTTTCCGGCGATGGTTTCCGCGGTGACGGCCGTCGCGTGCGGGATGAAGCAGCGCGCCACAAACCCGTCGCCGGCCTGATGGACGCCGAGGACGGCGAAGGGATCCGGATGGCGGCTTCCCAGGATGGCCCCGATGTCGGCATCCGCCAGACCCGTCGATGGTTTCTCCAGCGGGTCCTTCTTCGCCATCAGACGCCCCAGATCTCGGTTGCGTACTGGCGGATGGTGCGGTCGGACGAGAACCAGCCCATGCGGGCGGTGTTGTGGATCGCCTTGGTGTTCCACCGGGTCTTGTCGTTCCAGAGCGCATCGACGTCACGCTGGGCCCTGGCATAGGAATCGAAATCGGCCGCGACCATGAACCAGTCGTGGTTGTAGAGGCCGTCGATCAGGCCGGCGAAGCGGCTGCGGTCGTCGGGAGAGAAGACGCCGGAGGAGATGGCGGAGAGTGCCTGGGAAAGCTCGGGCGAACCCTCGATGATGGCGCGGGGATCGTGGCCCTCGGCGCGCACGCGCGCCACTTCGTCGGCCGTCATGCCGAAGATGATGATGTTGTCCTCGCCGACATGGTCGCGCATCTCGACATTGGCGCCGTCCAGCGTGCCGATGGTGAGCGCCCCGTTCAGGGCGAATTTCATGTTGCCGGTGCCCGACGCTTCCATGCCGGCCGTTGAGATCTGCTCCGAGAGGTCGGCGGCGGGAACCATGATCTCGGCAAGCGAGACGTTGTAGTTCGGCACGAAGACCACCTTCAGCAGGCCGCGCACCGCCGGGTCGTTGTTGATGACGCGGGCGACGTCGTTTGCGAGCTTTATGATCAGCTTGGCATTGTGGTAGCTCGGTGCCGCCTTGCCGGCGAACAGCTTGACGCGCGGCACCCAGTCGAGTTCCGGCCGCGAGCGGATCTGGTCGTAGAGCGCCACCGCCTCGACGATGTTGAGAAGCTGGCGCTTGTATTCGTGGATGCGCTTGATCTGGATGTCGAACATCGCGTCGGGATCGATGCGCACGCCGATGCGGGCCTGCACCAGGTTTGCGAGCCTGAGCTTGTTTTCGCGCTTGATCGCGGCAAAGCGCGTCTGGAAGGCGCTGTCGTCGGCAAAGGCGTCGAGCGCCTTCAGCTTCTCGGCATCGTCCTCGAACTCCGGCCCGATCGCCTCGCGGATCAGGTTGAACAGGCCGGGATTGCACTGCATCAGCCAGCGGCGCGGGGTGATGCCGTTGGTCTTGTTGTTGATGCGGGCGGGATAGAGGCGATGGAGATCGGCAAAGACCGTCTCCTTCATCAGCTCGGTGTGGAGTGCGGAGACGCCGTTGACCGAGTGCGAGCCGACAAAGGCGAGGTTGCCCATGCGCACGCGCCGCTCGCCGCCTTCCTCGATCAGCGAGATGTTGCGGATCTGCTGGTCGTCGTAGCCGTGCTCCTTGCGTGCCTCCAGGAGGATCTTGGCGTTGATCGCATAGACGATCTGCATGTGCCGCGGCAGCAGGCGCTCGAACAGCGGCACCGGCCAGGTCTCCAGAGCCTCGGGCAGGAGCGTGTGGTTCGTATAGGCGAACGTGTCGCGGGCGATGTTCCAGGCGGCATCGAAATCCAGCCCGTGGACGTCGGTCAAAAGGCGCACCAGTTCGGCGACGGAAACGGCAGGATGCGTGTCGTTCAGATGAATCGCGACGGCATCGGGCAGGGAGGTGAAATCCGGATACTGCTGCAGATGGCGGCGGAGGATGTCCTGCAGCGAGGCGGAGGAGAAGAAGAACTCCTGGCGCAGCCGCAGTTCCTGGCCGGCCGGGGTGGCGTCGGCCGGATAGAGGACGCGGGTGAGGCTTTCGGCCTTGTTGCTCTCCCGCAGTGCGCCGATATGGTCGCCGGCGTTGAAGGCGTCCAGCAGGAGCGGGTCGATCGGATAGGCGGACCACAGGCGCAGCGTATTGACCCGCTTCGCCCGCCAGCCGACCGCCGGCGTGTCGTAGGCGGTGGCAATCACCCGCTCCGCCGGCTTCCAGACGATGCGCTGCCGGCCTTCGCCGAGATCGAGCGTCTCCACGCCGCCGCCGAAGCCGATTTCGTAGGAGCTCTCCCGGCGCTCGAATTCCCAGGGGTTCCCGTGCGCCAGCCAGGTCTCCGGCAGCTCGACCTGCCAGCCGTCGGCGATCTCCTGGCGGAACAGGCCGTGCACGTAGCGGATGCCATAGCCATAGGCCGGCACGTCCGTCGTCGCCATGGATTCGATGAAACAGGCCGCAAGCCGGCCGAGGCCGCCATTGCCGAGCGCTGCGTCGGGCTCGAGTTCCGCGATGATGTCGGTGTCGACGCCGAGCGACGTCAGCGCCTCGCGCATCTCGTCCATGATGCCGATATTGGTCATGGCGTCGCGCATCATGCGGCCGATCAGGAATTCCAGCGACAGATAGTAGACGCGCTTGGAGCCGGTGGCGTAGGTGCGCCGGGTCGAATCCATCCACTTGTCGGTGATGCGGTCGCGCGCCACCAGGATCGCGGCGGTCAGCCAGTCATGCGGCTTTGCGACCTTGGGATCCTTGCCGATACGGTATTTGAGGCGTTCGAGCAGTTCGGTCGCCAGTTGCGACGGTTCCGTCGATCGGAGTGCGGGAGCTGGAATTTCGCTGGAGGAGACCCTGTTCATCATGAGCGATCACGAACCCCTTCGCTGTATTCCGATGCTATCGAGGCACGGCCTCTCGGGGCAATTTTGCATCTATCCGAAGCGCTTGCAATACGGCCCGGCAAGAAAGGAGCCATGCAGCTGGCGCAGGGCGGATGCCTTCAGAATGGACAAAGCCCGCCAACGCGCAGGGCGGCAGCGGGCTTGCGGTTTTGTCGGATTTGCCGCGGCTCAGTGGGTCAGGCGGGCGACGGCCGCGACGGCCTTCTCGCCGATCGCCTTGAACGCAGCCACCAGCTGGGTCATGTCGTCCGCTTCGAAATAGTTGGCCTGCGTGGTGGCGCAATACTTCAGAAGCGTCTGGCCGCGGGTCGGCGCCATGAAGGCCACCGTGAAGACCTCGACCTTGGCGGTGCGCGCCTTGTCGCAGGAGGCCTTCGTCTCGGTATCGGACTTCCTGCCGTTCGCATCGGTCGATTTGCCGTCATAGGCCGTGTTCTCGCCGTCCGTCATGAAGATGATGTACTTGGTCGGAACCTGGCCGTTCTTGTCCTTGTGCGCCGGGTTCTCGGTCTCGTCGGAGGCGTCCGCCGGCACCAGCTTGTCCAGCGCCTTGGCGAACGCGGCGTGCGAATCCGTGCCGCCGGTGGGCTCGGTCGGCAGCGCGTTGACGTAGGCCGAGGCGCCTGCCGTCCCCCACGCCAGCTGGGTCTCCGGCTGCATCCGGTCGTTGTAGGACACAGCAGCGGTGCGGACGAGTTCCATCTCGGGATCGGCCGTGTTCAACTGCGTCGTCAGGTTGGCGACGGCCGACTTGAGCGCGGCGATCTTGCGGACGTAGCAAGGCGTTTCTGCGGTGACTTCGGGTTTCTGCCAGTTCTTTTCCGTCCAGTTCTTGCACGGCACTTTCCTGCTGGCGATGTCGTCCGTCTTGAACGACATCGAACCGGACCGGTCGAGCACGAGGAACATGGAGAGCGCGCTCTTCGATTCCGTGGCGCTTTCCGCCGTCGTGCTGGCGCTGATGGTCGTCTTGTCCTTGACCAGAAGGCGGGTCAGCGGGTTCAGCGGCATCTCGTAATTGGCCGAGACGTTGATGACCCAGGACTTCCCGGTCCCGACCGTGGAGGTCTCGTCGATCTGGACCAGGCTGGAGGCATAGGCGTTGGTCTCCTCCTCCTGCTGGCCGCCGGTGTCGGCGCTGTCGGGGTCGCCGGGCGAGGCGCCGCCGCTCTGCATCTGGGTCTTGATGAACTCCAGTGCGAGGAGCTTCGCATCCTCGATGCTCATGTTGTCGTTTGCGAGTGCGGATGCGGCTGCGAGCGCCGCCGAATCGGAGGCGTCCTGCAGCCGGTTCTTGGTCATCATCATCTTGGTCAGGTCGATGGAAATACCGCCGGCGCCCAGCAGCACCGGCAGCAGCAATGCGGTCATCATGCCGAAATTTCCAAGACGGTCCTTTAGAAGGCGGGAAAGGACACCCTGTTTTTCCGTTGCCGATTTCATTTTGCGCCACCCCATCGTCATAATGTTGGGCGGACATTAGCGATGATAAATGAGCAGCCGGTTTCCGCGATCGCTAAAATACGATCGAACCCGCAGAAAGCCCCTGAAAGCAGGTGTTTAAGGCCGGGACGGGCTGTCTCCAATCGGGACTCGCTGCCCCGGCTTGCGACACCGGCAGGTGTCCCGTCTCCTAGGCGGTCTGGCGCACCGGCACGACGTCCACGGCCTGTTTCGTCTGCTGCTGGCCGTAGCTCTTGACGATGCCGATCACCGGCGCCACGTCGGCGTAGTCGCGTCCGTAGCCGACGACGATGTGGTCGGTTCCGGCCTGCATGTTGTTGGTCGGGTCCAGCTCGACCCAGCCGTTGGTCGGGCCGCACCAGAGCCTGACCCAGGCGTGCATGGCGTCCGCCCCTTCCAGCCGCTCCTTGCCAGGGGGAGGAATGGTGCGCAGGAAGCCGCTGACATAGCCGGCCGGAATGCCGAGGCTGCGGAGCGCCACGATCATGACGTGGACGAAGTCCTGGCAGACCCCCCGCTTCAGCCGGAAGGCCTCCAGGGGGGGGGTGTCCACGGTCGTGGCTTCGACGTCGTAGGTGAAATCCTTGTGGATGCGCGCGCACAGGGAGGAGGCGACCTCGCGCACGGTCATGCCCGCCGCTGCGACCGACCGGGCGTAGTCGGAGATTTCCGGACAATCGGGCAGGCGCGGGCTGTGGCCGGTGAAATGGTGCGGCGAGGCGGGGGCGAGCGACCAGCAGGCAGCGATCGCGCGCGAAAGCTCGCCGATCGGCGGAGAGAAATCGGGCTGGGCGTTGGCCGCGTCGACCTGCACCCGCGCCTGCATGTCGATCTCGAGCCGGTCGTGGGCGTTGCGGAAGAGGATCAGCGCCGCCTGGTTCTCGAAGAAATCGATCACGCCGGTGCGTTCGGCCGGCTGGGGCCTGATGCCGACCGATCCGGCGATCAGGCGCTGCCGGCCCGCAATCGAGCGCGGCAGGACGCGCACCATGTGGCGGCCGCCCGATACGGGGAAGTCGTAGTCGTACTCGATGCGCAGGTTGATGTCATAGAGCATGGGGACCCGTCTCAGCTCAGATAGGTCTCGCCGAGAATGTCGGAGAGCTTTTCCAGTTCGGTCTCGAAGTGCCGGTAGGCCTCCGGCGTCATCCCCTCCGGCGTCATCACCGCAAGGCCGGCATGCAGCCGCATCGCCTCGCGGTAGAAAGGCGACATCTGGCCGTTCGAATAGGCGTTCGGCAGTTGCTCGATCTCGGTCTTGATTTCGTTCAACTGGTAGAGCACCGAGCGCGGATTGAGCGGGTCGAGCGCCAGGAGGTCGGTGACGGTCAGCCTGGCGGTCGCGACGTTGTAGCGGCGGCGATGGGTCATCACGCTGTCGCCGATCTCCAGCAGCATGTCGAGCGCGCCGTCGGGCGCGTCCTCGCCGGAGAGATGGCGCAAAAGCCGCGTCATGTGCAGGCCGCGCTCCAGGTAGCGGCCGATCGACAGGAAGCGCCAGCCGGTGAAGCGGTACATGTTCTCGTGAACGAGGCCGGCGAAGCCCGCGAGCTTGCGCAGGAGCACGGTCATGGCGCGGGTGGCGTCGTCTCCGGGCTGGATCGAATCGTGGAAGCGGCGCGCGGTCTTGGCGAGGTCCGCCAGCGCCAGCCAGCCGTCCGGGGAGAAACGGTCGCGGATGTTGCTGGCGGAGAAGACGGCGCTGTCGATGCTGGCGAGCAGGCTGGTGGGCACCGGCTCGGCGGTGTCGATGTCGAGTTGCTTCAGGTAGTCGGAGACGTCTTTCAGGAGCGGCTGGTCCGGGTCGGCATATTCGGCGAAGCGGCCGTGCCAGGCGCGCAGGATGCGCAGCGCCCCTTCGGCCCGCTCGATATAGCGGCCGAGCCAGAAGAGGTTGTCGGCGGCCCGGCTCGGCAGGCTGCCGGGCAGGTTGCGGGCGAAGCTCTCGTCGGCGGGCAGAAGCGAGGTGCGGTCGACCGGCCGGTCGCTGACGATCCAGACGTCGGCGGCGGAGCCGCCCTCCTGCATGGTGATCGCCGAAACGTCGCTGCCGGAAGAGATGCGGGCGAAGCCGCCGGGCATGATCTGCCAGCCGTCCCGGGTGCGGGCGGCGAAGACGCGCAGGCTCATCGGCCGCGGCACGAGCCTGCCGTCGACATAGGCCGGCGTCGTCGACAGCGTGACGGCCTCCTGGCCGACGAGGCGGGCGCCGTCCCCCGCGAGCCAGTCGGCGACCGGCAGGGTCGCGTTCTTGCACAGGGTCGAGCCGAGCACGGAGCGGCCGTTGTCGTCGAAGAAGGGCCGCGTCGAATAGGCCGGGCCGATCACCATGTTCTCGATGTTGGCGGCGACATGGTCGCGCTCGGCCTGCTGGCCGCACCACCAGGTGGCGATGCTCGGCAGTAGCAGGTCCTCGCCGGTCAGGTGCCGGCTGATCGTCGGCATGAAGGCGAGCAGCGCGCGGGTCTCGAGAATGCCGGTGCCCAGCGCGTTGACGATCCGCACGGATCCCGCCCGCAGCGCCTCGACGATGCCGGGCGTGCCGAGCTGCGACTGGTGGTTCAGCTCCAGCGGATCGGCGAAACTGGCGTCGAGCCGCCGCCAGAGCACGCTGACGTGCTTCAGGCCGGCGACGGTGCGCACCATGACGCGCCCGTTGACCACGGTGAGGTCCTCGCCCTCCAGGAGCATGAAGCCGAGATAGCGGGCAATGTAGGCGTGCTCGAAATAGGTCTCGTTGGCGGGACCGGGCGAGAGGACGGCAATGCGGTCGTCCTCGAACTGGCGGCCGGCCAGCAGCGCGTCGCGAAAGGCGCCGAAGAAGCCGGCGAGCCGGTGCACATGGGTTTCGGCGTAGACGTCGGAGAAGGCGCGGGCGGTGGCGACGCGGTTTTCCAACGCGAAGCCCGCGCCGGAGGGGGCCTCGGTACGATCGGAGAGCACCCACCAGTTTCCGTCCGGCCCGCGGCCGACCTCGAACGAACAGAAATGCAGGAAATGCCCGCCGGCCGGGGGCACGCCCACCACGGGGCGGAGGTATTCCGGATTGGTGCCGATCAGTTGCGCTGGCAGGAGACCTTCCGATACCAGCCGGGCGGGGCCGTAGATGTCGGCCGCGATCATCTCCAGAAGCTCGACGCGCTGGATCAGCCCGCGCGACAGGTTCTCCCACTCGGCCTGATCGATCACGACGGGAATATGGGACAGCGGCCAGGCGCGCTCGCCGCCGGTGTCCTTGCCGTAGGCGCGGTAGAACACGCCGGCATCGCGGAGATAGCGGTCGGCGCGGGCGAAGCGGTTGGCAAGCTCCGTCTCGTCCATCCGGCCGAGCGCGGACAGAAGCTTCTGCCACGCCGGACGGATCGAACCGTCGGGCGAGACCATCTCGTCGGCAATGCCCGGCAAGGGCGCATAGGTCATGAGCCCCTCCAGCAGCGGGTTCCCCGCGATACGCTCCGCTTCGGCCGCCTTCGATGTCAAGTCCTACACTCCTGGCGGGCGCCGAAGATCGAGCGTCAGCGGGAATTCCCGCGCGATCGTCTCCTCGTGCACCCCGTAGCTGCCCGGGTTGTGTCCCCAGGGTTCGAAGCGGGCCAGCCGTCTGGCTTCCGCCTCGTTTCCGTTCACAGGGAAGGTGTCATAGTTTCGTCCGCCGGGATGGGCAACGTGGTAAATGCAACCGCCCACCGCTCGGCGCGACCATGTATCATAAATGTCGAAGGTCAGCGGCGTGTTGACGGGCAGGGCCGGGTGCAGGCCGGAGGAGGGCTGCCACGCCTTGTAGCGGACGCCCGCGACGGCGACGCCGCTTTCCCCGGTTGCTTTAAGCGGCAGGCGCCTGCGGTTGCAGGTGACGACATAGCGCTCCGGGTTCGCGGTCTGCAGCTTCACCTGCAGCCGCTCCACCGAGCTGTCGACGTAGCGAACGGTGCCGCCGATCGCGCCCTGCTCGCCCATCACGTGCCAGGGCTCGAGCGCCTGGCGCAGTTCCAGCCTCGCGCCCTCGTACTCGACCTCGCCGCAGAAGGGGAAGCGGAATTCCAGCTGCGCCTCGAACCACTCCGGACGCATGTCGAAGCCGTTTTCGCGCAGATCCGCCAGCACTTCGAGGAAATCCTGCCAGACATGGGTCGGCAGCATGAAGCGGTCGTGCAGCGTCGTGCCCCAGCGCACGAAGGAGCCTGCGGCGGGCTTCAGCCAGAAGCGCGCGATCAGGGCGCGGATCAGGAGCTGCTGGGCGAGGCTCATGCGCGCATTCGGCGGCATTTCGAAGCCGCGGAACTCGACGAGGCCGAGCCGGCCGGTCGGGCCGTCGGGCGAGAACAGCTTGTCGATGCAGATCTCGGAGCGGTGGGTGTTGCCGGTGACGTCGACGAGCAGGTTGCGGAACAGCCGGTCGACCAGCCAGGGCAGCGGCGGCGTGCCCTCGCCGGGAGCCGGCACCTGCGACAGCGCGATCTCGAGTTCGTAGAGGCCGTCGTGGCGGGCCTCGTCGATGCGCGGCGCCTGGCTCGTCGGGCCGATGAAGAGGCCGGAGAAGAGGTAGGAGAGCGAGGGGTGGCGCTGCCAGTGCAGCACCAGGCTCTTCAAGAGGTCCGGCCGGCGCAGGAAGGGGCTGTCGTTCGGATTCTTGCCGCCGACGACCACGTGGTTGCCGCCGCCGGTGCCCGTGTGGCGGCCGTCGATCATGAACTTGTCGGCGCCGAGCCGGCTCTCGCGCGCCTCCTCGTAGACGGCAGTGGTGATGTCGACGCAATCCCCCCAACTGTAGGCGGGATGGATGTTGACCTCGACGACGCCCGGATCGGGGGCGACCCGGATCACGTTCAGCCGCTCGTCGTGCGGCGGTGCGTAGCCCTCGATATGCACGGGAAGGCCGAGGGCGCTCGCCGCGCGCTCGGCGGTGGCGATCAGTTCGAGATATTCCTCGACGCCTTCGGTCGGCGGCATGAAGACGCACAGGCGGCCGTCGCGCGCTTCGACGCTGATCGCCGTTCGCACTTTGCCGACGATGTCGGAGACGACCTGTTCGACCTGCTCCTGCTGGCCCTCCGCGGCGTGGAAGTCCATCGCGATCTGGCGGTGCGGCGCGGCAAATTCCGGCAGTTCGCCGCGCTCGACCGTGGGGTCGACGGGATTGATGTAGGGATAGGACGAGGGGGACAGCCACGGCAGCGAGCCGAGCGGCAGGCGGTAGCCGACCGGGCTGTCGCCGGGGACGAGGAACAGGCGACCGCGGCGGGTCTGCCACTTCTCGCTGATCCATCGCTGGCCGGCGGCGCGCGCGTTCCACGCCTGCACCGGCAGCACGTAGCCGCTCGGCTTCGTCAGGCCGCGCTCGAAGACGCGGGCGATGCGGCTGCGCGCTTCCGGATCCTCCAGCCTGGAATTCGACGGATCGACGTTGTCGGGAAGGTTCGCCTCCTTCAGGAGCCATTCTCCCGGGTCCTCGAAGGCCGGCAGGACCATGTCCGTCTCGATGCCGAGTTCTGCCGCGATCGTCGTCAGCAGGCGTTCGGCGTCGTCGCCGGAGACGGGATGGTCGGCGCCTTCCTCGGCGATCAGGCCGGGATCGGACCAGATCGGCCTGCCGTCGCGGCGCCAGTAGAGCGAGAAGGTCCAGCGCGGCAGGCTCTCGCCGGGGTACCATTTGCCCTGGCCATAATGCAGGAAGCCGCCGGGTGCGAAGCGTTCGCGCAGGCGGCGGATCAGGGTGTCGGCCTTCTCGCGTTTCGTCGGGCCGACGGCGCCGGTGTTCCATTCCTCCGATTCGAAGTCGTCGATCGAGACGAAGGTCGGCTCGCCGCCCATCGTCAGCCGCACGTCGTTCTGCGTCAGCACCCGGTCGACATCCTGTCCGAGCGCGTTCAGCGCCTCCCAGGATTCGTCGGAGAAGGGCTTGGTGATTCGCGGGTGCTCGGCGACGCGGGTGACCTTCATGTCGAAGTCGAAGCTGGTATTCGCCTCGCCGAAATAGCCGCCGGTGATCGGCGCGGCATTGCGGAAGTGCGGCGTCGCGGCCAGCGGGATATGGCTTTCGCCGGTCAGGAGGCCGGAGGTCGGGTCGAGGCCGATCCAGCCGGCGCCGGGCAGGTAGACCTCGCACCAGGCGTGCAGGTCGGTGAAGTCGTGGTCGGTGCCGGAGGGACCGTCCAGCGCCTTCAGGTCGGGCGTCAGTTGGATCAGGTAGCCGGAGACGAAGCGCGCGGCAAAGCCGAGATTGCGCAGGATCTGCACCAGCAGCCAGCTGGAATCGCGGCACGAGCCGCGTGCGGTCAACAGCGTCTCCTCCGGCGTCTGCACGCCGGGTTCCATGCGGATGACGTAGCCTATCTGCTGTTGCAGGTGCGCGTTGAGGCCGACGACCATGTCGACGGTGCGCTGGCGGGTGCGGTCGACAGTGTCGAGAAAGGCCGAAAGCGCGGGCGTCAACGGTTCCGGATCGCGGTAGATGCGCAGGTCTTCGCGCAGGTCTTCCGGATAGTCGAAAGGCCAGTGCTCCGCCTGTTCCTCGACGAAGAAGTCGAACGGATTGTAGACCGTCATGTCGGCGACGAGGTCGACCTCGATCTTGAACTCGCTCACCGGGTCGGGGAAGACGTAGCGGGCGAGATAGTTGCCGTACGGGTCCTGCTGCAGGTTGACGAAGTGGGCCGACGGCGAGACCCGCAGCGTGTGGCTGATGACCTTGGTCTTGGAATGCGCGGCGGGCTTCAGGCGGATGATCTGCGGCCCGAGGCGGACCGGATTGTCGTACCTGTAGTGGGTCAGGTGGTAGATACTGGCCTTGATCGACATAGGCTCGCTTTTCCCCTCGTGACGGTCTTTGCCGTCATCGAGGGGAAGTTTGTGCAATGCGAAGGCGGATTGCAAGCGGCAATGGCCGCAGCGCCTACGTCATTCTGCGCAAGGCCCGGGCTTAGCGGATCGGCGGGTTGAGCCGGGCAAATCCGTCCTGGCGATAGTAGGGGAAGTAAGGGTAGGGGGCGGGCGCGCTGCTCGCCGCGGAAAGCCGCCCGATCTGGTCGTCCGAAAGCGACCAGCCGACGGCGCCGAGGTTCTGGCGAAGCTGCTCCTCGTTGCGCGCGCCGATGATGACGCTGGAGACGGTCGGCCGCGCCAGCAGCCAGGCGATCGCAACCTGCGGCACGGTCTTTCCGGTTTCCTCGGCTATGGCATCCAGCACGTCGACGATGTCGTAGAGACGGGCCTCGTCGACCGGCGGGCCGAAATCCGCTGTCGCATGCAGCCGGCTTTCAGCCGGCAGCGGGGCGCCGCGCCGGATCTTGCCGGTCAGCCGCCCCCATCCGAGCGGACTCCAGACGAGCGCGCCGACGCCCTGGTCGCGGGCAAGCGGCATCAATTCCCACTCGTAATCGCGGCCGACCAGCGAATAATAGACCTGGTGGGCGACGTAGCGTGGATAGCCGTGCTTGTCGGCTGCCGCCAGCGCCTTCATCAGTTGCCAGCCGGCAAAATTGGAGACGCCGACATAGCGCAGCTTGCCGGCATCGACGAGGCTGGAAAGGGTCGCCACAACCTCTTCGACGGGCGTGCCGGCATCGAAGGCATGCAACTGCAGGAGGTCGATGTAGTCGGTGCCGAGCCGTCTCAGCGCCGCATCGACGGCCCGGATGATCCGCGAACGCGACGTTCCGGCATCGTTCGGCCCGTTACCCGTTGGCAGGCCCATCTTGGTGGAGATCAGGGCCTCGTGCCGGCGCCCCTTCAGGGCGGCTCCCAGCACGGTTTCGGAAGCGCCGTTAGAATAGACGTCGGCCGTGTCGAACAGATTGACGCCTGCCTCCAGGCAGATGTCCACCAGTCGACGCGCCTCCGCTTCGTTCGTGTTGCCCCAGGCGCCGAACAGCGGACCCTCGCCGCCGAAGGTGCCGGTTCCGAAGCTCAAGGCCGGCACCATCAGGCCGGATGTCCCCAATCGTCTGTATTCCATAGTCCATCTCCTGTCGTTGCGGCGCAGGACGCCGTTGGCCAGCAAGATGGACGCGAATATTTCCTGCCACTAGCCGACAGGCGGGAACAGTATCTGTGATTTGAATTCACGGATCGGCCGCGGGCGACAATCGCATCGACATTTCCGGTGTGGCCCCGGCGCGGGGATGCGCCGGGAAGCCGTCCAGTCGGACCGGGATCGGTCTGTCACCGCGAGCCGACGAGGGCGAAATGGGCGCCGGTCGGGTCGATGCCCTGGATGATCCAGGCGCCGCCGGGCACTTCCATCGGCCCCATCACCACCTTGCCGCCGGCCGCATCGACGCGCCCGATGGCCTCGTCGATGTTGCCGACGACGAAGTAGAAACCCCAATGCGGCGGGGCCGGCAGGTCGACCGGCTTCGTCATCATGCCGCCCGCCGTCTGGCCGCGGATCTTGAAGAGCTGGTAGGTTCCCATCTCGCCCATGTCGAGGGCCTCGTCCTTTTCCCAGCCGAACATGGACGAATAGAAATTCCAGGCGCCGTCGAGATCGCCGGCCATCAGTTCGTGCCAGCCGACATTGCCGGGCGCCATCTGGTCGCCGGCCGGCTGACCTTCGTCATTGGCGCTGAACAGGCAGAAGGCGGCGCCGTGCGGGTCGCCGACGACGGCGAAGCGGCCGATGCCGGGAATGTCGTCCGGCTGGCGATAGACCTTTCCGCCCTTTGCCATGATTTCCCTGGCGGTCGCATCGACGTCGTCGGCGCAGATGTAACCGATCCAGGCCGGCGGCATGCCCTCGGCCTCTTCCGGCGTCTGCATCAGGCCGGCGATCATGCGATCCCCGGCCGAAAAGGTCGTGTATTTCATGCCCGGAATGCTGGTGTCCTTGGTCGTCCAGCCGACGACGGAATTGTAGAAGGCCTCGGCCGCGTCGGTATCGCCTGTCATCAGCTCGTACCAGACGAACTTTCCTTGGTTGCTGGACATGGGTTCCTCCAGAGTGGTGCAATCGTTGCGAAGTGGATGAGGTCGGGTGCCGTCGACCGCATCCTGCCACCGGCAGTCTGCAGTCGACATGTGCACTTTTTACGTCAGCTGCAGCAGGACTGCGCCTTGGGGGTATCCTCGTATTCGTCCTTGCGCTTGACGAAGCTCAGCGTGCCCGTCTCGTTGCGGCCCTTCGGTGCGCGGTCGAGCGTCATCAGCGTGCCGAGCAGCTCCTCGCCGCCGCGGGAATATTCCGAGTAAGTATGATAGACGGCGCCGTCGTCGTCGCGGAAGAAGGCGCTCATGCCGGGCAGTTCGTCATGGGCATCCTCGGAGGGCGTGTCGCGGTAGTTGTAGAAGACCTTGCCGCGGGCCAGCTCCTCCTTGGTGAAGGAGACGTGGTAGTCGAAATTGAAGTCGCTGCCGAAGGACGAGAACCACGGGAATTTCCAGCCCATCCGCTTCTTGTAGGCTTCGATCTTTTCCAGCGGGGCGCGGGAGACGCAGACGAAGGTGACGTCGTGGTGGTTCAGATGCGGCAGCATGCCGTCGACATGGTCGGCGACGAACGAGCAGCCGGGGCAGCCTGCCTCCCAGTCGGGGCCGAACATGAAGTGATAGACCATCAACTGGCTGCGGCCATCGAAGAGATCGGCCAGCGTCTTCCGTCCGGCCGGCGTGTCGAAGGTGTAGGTCTTGTCCACCCTGACCCACGGCAGCGCCAGCCGCTCTGCGCGCACCTTGTCGCGTAGGCGCGTCTCCTCCTTCTCCATGGTGAGAAGCGCCTGGCGCGCCTTCAGCCATTCCTCGCGGGACACGATTTCATGATGCTGTCTCATGCTCGTAACTCCTCTTTCACGGAACAGTTCGACTGGTTGCGTTGATATCAACGTTTACCGTGCCTGTCAAAGTTGCCGGCGTTCGAGGGCCGGTTACCTCAAGGACGGAGCATGACCGCCCAATCCGACATTCCCTTGTCAAAAAAGGTGCAAGCGATATCTAACGCCGCTCACGAGGAGTTCGACCATGGAAATACTGTCTGCCTATCGCCCCACCCGCGGCATTCTCGCCCCGGTTTTCGCGGCTGCCTGCTTCCTGACCATGGCTCAGCCGGCCGTTGCGGCCAGCTTCGACTGCGAAAGGAGCGACCTCGCCCCCGACGAGAAGGCGATCTGCGACAACCGGGCGCTGAACGATGCGGACGTGCGGATGGTCACGACCTTCGACATCCTGTCGGGCCTCATCGCCATGGGCGCGCGCGGCGAGATGCAGGACCAGCAGACGGCGTGGCTGAAGGAGCGGCAGGCCTGCGGCGCCGACGTCGCTTGCATCCAGTCCGCCTATGACCGGCGCATGCAGCAACTGGACGAGGCCTACAAGAACATCAGCAGGCCGCTCTGACCGCCATCCTCCCGCGCTGCCGGCCGCCTGGCGGAGACGAAAAAGGCTGGCGCAACGGCCAGCCTCTCGTCGTCCCGGATATCGCGTAAAGGCCTATTCCGGCAGGATGCGCACCGCGCCGAGATCGGCGGAGCTTGCAAAGGCGGCATAGGCCTTGAGTGCTGTGGTGACGTTGCGCTTGCGCGGCTGGGCAGGCTTCCAGCCGAGCTTGTCCTGCTCCGCACGGCGGCTTTCCAGCTCGGCCTCGGTGACCACCAGATTGATCGTGCGGTTGGGGATGTCGATCTCGATCGTGTCGCCCTGGCGGACGAGGCCGATCGCGCCGCCGTTGGCCGCTTCCGGCGAGGCGTGGCCGATCGAGAGCCCCGAGGTGCCACCGGAGAAGCGACCGTCGGTGATCAGCGCGCAGGCCTTTCCGAGGCCCTTCGATTTCAGGTAGCTCGTCGGATAGAGCATTTCCTGCATGCCGGGGCCGCCCTTCGGGCCCTCGTAGCGGATGACGACGACGTCGCCGGCCTTGACCTCGCCACCGAGGATGCCCTTTACGGCTGCGTCCTGGCTTTCGAAGACGACGGCCGGGCCGGTAAACTTCAGGATCGATTCATCGACGCCGGCGGTCTTCACGATGCAGCCGTCGAGCGCGATGTTGCCCTTCAGGACCGCAAGGCCGCCGTCCTTCGAGAACGGATGCTCGACGGAGCGGATGACGCCCTTTTCGCCGTCGGTGTCGAGATCGTCCCAGCGCGCTTCCTGGGAGAAGGCGACCTGGGTCGGGATGCCGCCGGGTGCGGCACGGAAGAAGGTGCGGACCGTCTCCGAGGTGGTGCGGGTGATGTCCCAGCGGTCGATGGCGTCGCCCAGCGTCGCGGCGTGCACGGTCGGGCTGTCGCGGTGGATCAGGCCGCCGCGGTCGAGTTCGCCGAGGATGCGCATGATGCCGCCGGCGCGGTGGACGTCTTCCATGTGCACGTCGTTCTTCGCCGGGGCGACCTTCGACAGGCACGGGACCTTCCTGGAAAGCTTGTCGATGTCGTCGAGATTGAAGTCGATCCCGCCCTCGTAGGCGGCGGCCAGGATGTGCAACACCGTATTGGTCGAGCCGCCCATGGCGATATCCAGCGACATGGCGTTCTCGAACGCCCTCTTATTGGCGACGTTGCGCGGCAGCACGCTCTCGTCTTCCTGCTCGTAGTAGCGGCGGGCGAGGTCGACGATCAGGTGGCCGGCCTCGACGAACAGGCGCTTGCGGTCGCCATGGGTGGCGAGCGTCGAGCCGTTGCCGGGCAGAGACAGGCCGAGCGCTTCCGTCAGACAGTTCATCGAGTTGGCGGTGAACATGCCCGAGCAGGAGCCGCAGGTCGGGCAGGCGGAGCGCTCGATGGTCTTGACGTCCTCGTCGGAAATGCTGTCGTCGGCGGCGGCAACCATGGCGTCGACCAGATCCAGCGCGTGCTTCTTGCCGTGCATGACGACCTTGCCGGCCTCCATTGGCCCGCCGGAGACGAAGACTGCGGGGATGTTCAGGCGCATGGCGGCGTTCAGCATGCCGGGCGTGATCTTGTCGCAGTTGGAGATGCAGACCATGGCGTCGGCGCAGTGGGCGTTGACCATGTATTCGACGCTGTCGGCGATGATCTCGCGGCTCGGCAGCGAATAGAGCATGCCGTCATGGCCCATGGCGATGCCGTCGTCGACGGCGATCGTGTTGAATTCCTTGGCGACGCCGCCGGCGGCCTCGATCTCGCGGGCGACGAGCTGGCCGAGGTCCTTCAGGTGCACGTGGCCGGGCACGAACTGTGTGAACGAGTTGACCACGGCGATGATCGGCTTGCCGAAGTCAGCATCCTTCATGCCGGTCGCGCGCCAGAGGCCGCGGGCACCGGCCATGTTGCGGCCGTGGGTGGTGGTTCGGGAGCGATAGGCTGGCATCGACGTATTCCTCAAGGTCCGGTCAGGCATGGCATAGCGGGAAAAAAGTGGGTCGAAAGGCCCCTCCCGCAAGCCGTTGTCCCCGGTTCCCTAGCGCAAATCCCCCGCCGCGTCACGAAATGAATGTCATTTTTCGTGCCGAAACTTGGAATTTCCTGTCGCGCGGACCCGCAGTAATGACCGTTGTCGGCAGGAGGCATTTGTGAGACTGTCCGCCTTCGGAAGGCATGGGAAGGGCGATGGCGAAGGATCAGGCCGGCAGCATAGGGGCCGACAGGACGGAGGCGGCGGAGACGGGGCCGCTCTACCTGCGCATCCGCGATGCGCTCGCCGGGGCCATTGCCGCCGGACGGCTGCCGAAGGGTGCGCTCCTGCTCGAGGGGCACGTGGCCGGCATCTTTTCCTCGACCCGGACGCCGGTGCGCCAGGCGTTTGCGCTGCTGGAAGCCGCCGGCGCGATCCGCCGCTTCGAGGGGCGCGGCTTCATCGTCGGCCCGGGCCGGGAAGCGCCGCGCCGGATCGCCCTGACCGCAGAGATGTTCGGCGACGGCTGCGAGGCGCAGGCGCTGCGCAAGGTGCCGGCCTGGGAGGCGATCTACGAGGCGCTGGAGCGCGAGATGGTGCACCTCTCCGTCTTCGGCCGACATCGCATCAACGAGGTGGAGCTGGCGCGCGCCAAGGGCGTCGGCCGGCAGGTGGCGCGCGATGCGCTGACCCGGCTGGAAAGCCTTGGCATCGTCGAGAAGGACGAGCGCATGCGCTGGACCATCGTGCCGCTCGACGAAACGCGCATGCGCGACCTGCACGACATCCGCGTGGCGCTGGAGCCGGTGGCGCTGAGACAGGCGTTTCCGCTCATGCCGGAGGACGAGCGCGCCGCGATGACGGCGCGGCTGAAACGCGCGCTCGCCGACTATCCCGACCTCTCGCTTGCGGAGATGGACGGAATGGAGACCGACCTGCACATCACCCTCCTCGGTCACTGCCCCAATCGCGAGATCCTGATCGCGCTGCGCCGGGCAAGGTTCATGCTCAACGTCTCGAAACACATCATGGGGGTCTCGCACGAGATGCCGCAGGACGAGCCGTTCATCTCCGAGCATCTGGTGGTGTTTGCCGCGCTGGAAGCGGGGGATGTGGAGGCGGCGGCCGAGGCGCTCCGCCACCACATCGCGATCTCGCTGCCCAAGGTGATCGGGCGCGTCACCGAGTTTCGCGCGGCGCACCGGCCGGAGGTTTCAGTTTATGTCGGCGACATCGGTCATTGAGGCGCCGACACGGTCGATTGCAATGCGCTATTCGTCGATCTCGGGCTCCACGAGCCTCGCCAGGTTTCGCAGCGAGTCCTGCCAGCCGAGATAGCAGGCTTCGGGCGGGATCACGTCCGGCACGCCGGCCTGCGTAATCGCCAGCTCGGTTCCGACCGATACTTTCTTCAGCGTCACCGTGACTTCGATTTCGCCGGGCAGGTTGGGATCGTCGAACCTGTCCGTGTAGCGCAGGCGCTCGCCGGGAACGAGTTCGAGAAATTCGCCGCCGAAGGCGTGGCTCTTGCCGGTCGTGAAGTTCCGGAACGACATCCTGAACGTGCCGCCGGTCTTGGGTTCCAGGTGGTGCACCGTGCACATGAAGCCGTTCGGAGGAAGCCACTTGGCAAGCGCGTCCGCCTCGATGAACGCGCGATAGACCTTTTCCGGGGTGGTGGCGAGGACGCGGTGCAGATTTATCGTGTTCGGCATGGTCGTGATCCTTTTGAAACGTCGGAATAGACGGCCTGAGGACGAACGGGATCATGCCGATCCGACACGGCATCCGATTTTCACCGATGAAAATTGTGCGAGGCCCGTTCCGACGGGACGTCGCTTACGTAATCGCTCCCACCTGCCACGGCACGAACTCGTTGTCGCCGTAGTCGAACGCCTCGCTCGCGGTCTTCCGGCCGGAGGCCGTCTCGACGACGAAGTCGAAGATGCGGCGGCCGGCCTGTTCGATGGTTTCGGTGCCGTCGACGATGGTGCCGCAATTGATGTCCATGTCGTCCTTGATGTGCTCGTACATCGGCGTGTTGGTGGCGATCTTGATGCAGGGCGCGGGCTTGTAGCCGGAGACGGAGCCGCGGCCGGTGGTGAAGGCCACGAGGTTGCAGCCGCCGGCGATCTGGCCGGTGACGGCGGCGGGGTCGTAGCCGGGCGTGTCCATGAAGACGAAGCCGCTTTCCTTGACCTCCTCGGCATATTCGTAGACCGCATTCAGCGGCATCGAGCCGCCCTTGGCGACGGCGCCGAGCGATTTTTCCAGGATCGTCGTCAGTCCGCCGGCCTTGTTGCCGTGCGAGGGGTTGTTGTTCAGTTCGGCGTCGTTCTTCGCCGTGTAGTCGCGCCACCAGTCGATGCGCGACAGGAGTTTCTCGGCCACGTCCGGGCGAGCGGCACGGCGGGTGAGCAGGTGCTCGGCGCCGTAGATCTCGGGGGTCTCGGAGAGAACGGTCGTCGCCCCCTCCTTGACCAGAAGGTCCGAGGCGACGCCGAGGGCGGGGTTGGCGGAAATGCCGGAATAGCCGTCCGAACCGCCGCATTCGAGCGCCAGCCTGATGCCGGAGAGCGGCTGCGGCGTGCGGCGGATCGCGCCCACGTCCGGCAGCATGTCGTCGATCATCTCGCAGGCGGCTTCGATGGTCTTGCGGGTGCCGCCCTGGTTCTGGATCATCATGGTGCGGAAGGTCTTGCCCTCCTCCAACCCTGCCTCTTCGACGAGAGGGCCGTACTGGAAGGTCTCGCAGCCGAGCCCGATCATCAGGATGCCGCCGAAATTGGGGTTCCGCGCATAGCCCTTGAAGGTGCGGGTGAGGATGCGGCCGCCCTCGGATTTGAGGTTCAGCGCACAGCCACCGCCATAGGTGAGCGCCACGACGCCGTCGATGTTGTCGTGGCCGGCCTCGCGGAACTTTCTCGCATAGTGCTCGGCAACGTAGCGCGAGACCGTGGCGGAACAGTTCACGGTGGAGAGGATGCCGATATAGTTGCGGGTGCCGATGCGGCCGTTGCCGCGGTCATAGCCGTCGAAGGTGCGCCTTTCGGCCTCCGGCACCATCACCGGCGGCGCGTTGTCGACACAGAACTCGTGCTTCAGGGCGACGTCGAGGATCGCCAGATTCTGCAGGTGGACATGCTCGCCCGGCCGGATCGCCCGGGTCGCATAGCCGATGATCTGGCCGTATTTCAGAACCGGCGTGCCCTCGGCGATCGGGGCGATCGCCACCTTGTGGCCGCGCGGGATGCGCTCGGCGGTGACGACGCCGTTCGGCAGCGCACGCCCGGCATCGAGGTTGGCCGGAACGACGCCGACATTATCCCGGGGGTTGAGGACGAGGACTGCGGGGATCTCGGCAAGCATGGCAGGCTCCTGCGGCAATGGGTCCGTGCAGTTATGCACAATGTCTGCAAAAGTCAATTGATGCGAAGCGGCTGTGTGATACGGTTGACTCTTTCATCGGCGAATGGCTGTTCCGCAGCACCCCTCCTGTATTCGTCATACTATTTTTGAATTAAGTCCGACAAAAACCTATTGACACCGAAGCCATGCGGGATCGATGGTGAGGCGGGGCGCGAAGCTGCGTCGGGGGAGTTGATTTGGACGTGGATACTGGGTTGGAGGCGGGGCCTGTGACAGGGCCTGCGACTGGACATGAGGCTGATCGCACGGGCTTGCCCGATGTTGGCGGCAAGGATGCGCCGCAGGCCCGCAGGCCGCGGGTGCAGAAGAACGTGACGACCGCTCTCGGTCTCGACATCTGCTCCGAGCGCTACCCGGTCGGCAGCGTGCTTCCCAGGGAAAGCGATCTTTGCGAAATGTACGGCGTGAGCCGGACCGTGGTGCGGGAATCGCTGAAGATCCTCGCCACCAAGGGGCTGCTCCACAGCCGTCCGCGCGTCGGCACCGTGGTTTGCGACAAGGCGGAATGGAACCTGCTCGATGCGCAGATCCTCGAATGGATGGGGCCGCGCATCCAGGATCTCGACCTGCTCGGCTGCATTCTCGAGACGCGCCGTACCGTCGAGCCCGTCGCGGCCGAATTCGCCGCAGAACGGGCGAGCGTGCAGGAGATCGCCGATCTCGAGGCGGCGTGGACGAGGATGCGCGACGCTGGCACCGATACCGAAGCCTTTACCCGCGCCGACGTGCAGTTCCACGAGATCCTGCTGAAGGCGAGCCACAACCAGGTCTTCCGCCAGCTTTCCTCCATCATCCATGCCGGGCTGATGTATTCGCTGCACCGCTCCAACGAGGTGATCGACCATCGCGACGAGGCGCTCGCAATCCACAGGGATCTCGTCGAGGCCCTGCGGCTGCGCGACAAGGCGGCGGCGCGCGCCGCCTCGCACCGGATGCTGGACACGGCCGTCCGCGACCTCGCACCTGCTCTGCGCGGCCGCCGGCAGGATGCCGACGGGGCCTGAGCAGGCCGGGCCCGGCTCATCTCAGGGTCTTCCCGCCGGCATTGTGGCCGATGCGCCGCAGGCCCGCAGCCTTTCCTTCTCCGGTCCACGCTCGCGAGCGATAACCGATTGCCTGCCTTCGCATTGCTCATTAAACAATGCTTAAGATATGGGGAGCGCGCGTCGCGCGGCTTGGTCAATATAGGGTGTGACGGGATGCGAAGTGTGTGGCGTATCGCGATTGTCCTGTCGCTTTCGGTGGCGCTTGCGGCATGCGGCGGCAAGAAGGGCTACATGGCGCCGATCACCGAAACGGCGGCGGTCCCGGGTGCCTCGACCGTCGACATGCTGGTGGCCACGACGCGCACGCCGTCCGGCGATCCGAACACGCTCTTCTCCGGCGAACGCAGCGCGCATCCCTACCTGACCGACATCGCCGTTTCGATCCCGCCGGACAAGAACCGCAAGCCCGGCAGCGTGCAGTGGCCGAAGAAGCTGCCGCCCAATCCGGAGACGGATTTCGCGGTCCTGCGCGTCGAGCAACTGGCCTCGATCGAGGGCGGCCAGGAATGGTTCCAGGTGCACAACAGGAACGGCCACGTGATGGTCTTCGTGCACGGCTTCAACAACCGCTATGAAGACGCGGTGTTCCGCTTTGCCCAGATCATTCACGATTCGGACGCGCAGGTAACGCCAGTGCTGTTCACCTGGCCGTCGCGCGCCAAGGTCTTCGACTACAACTACGACAAGGAAAGCACCAACTATTCCCGCAGCGGCCTGGAGCGGCTGCTGAAGGCGCTGCAGAATGAAAAGGGCGTCACCGACATCACCATCCTCGCCCATTCGATGGGGACCTGGCTGGCGATGGAGGCGTTGCGCCAGATGGCGATCCGCGACGGTCGGGTCGCTTCGAAGATCGAAAACGTCGTCCTCGCCTCGCCGGACCTCGATATCGACGTGTTTGCCCGCCAGTGGTCGGAACTCGGCGTCGACAGGCCGACCTTCACCATCTTCGTCTCGCAGGACGACAAGGCGCTGGCGCTTTCCCGCTTCATCTCCGGCGACGTGCAGCGCCTTGGACAGATCAACCCCGCCGACGAACCCTATCGCAGCCAGTTCGAGAAAGCAGGAATCACGGTGGTCGACCTGACCGATGTGAAGACGGGCGACCGGCTGGCCCACGGCAAGTTCGCCGAAAGCCCGCAGATCGTGCAACTGATCGGCGAACGGCTGGTCAACGGCCAGACGCTGACGGATTCGGACGTCTCGCTCGGCGAAGGCATCACCGCCATCGTCGCCGGCACGGCGGGGGGCATCGGCCGCGTGGCGGCCACCACGGTCGCGACGCCGATCGATCTTCTGACCATGTCGCCGTCGGAGGAAAGGCTCGCCGGCAAGGTGGATCCGGCGCTGGTGTTCGAGGATCAGGCGCAGGAATCCTCGCGGCTGGCGACACAACCGGCCCCACGGCCGGCTCCACAACCGGCACAGTAGCGGGCGCATCACAAAACCACACGACTTCCCTCGCGTGGAATGAGAAATCCACCTAAACCCTCGTTTATGTGAGATAGCTTGCCTTCCTCGTCACGGAGGAGCGTAAAGTGTTGGTACGCCTGCGGCAGGTCCTTAGGAGAGCTGTCTATTTATTGTTTTTATACAATAATTTTAAAGTTACGGTGCGCGCAGAGGGCAACTCGGTCGTCTGCAATCGGGGCGCGTGAAATCGCGGCGGCGCAGGGGCGCTGCCGTCCAGATCGACTTGCAGGGAGAAACGTCCGACGTCCGTGATTTATTCTCGGTAAGTTCCCACATTTTTGTGGAAATATGTGTATGGTTGTGTTTATATACTCACAAATTAAAAGACCAGCCAAAATCATCACGCTTCAAAGGGGAATTCCATGGCTCGAACGCCGGAGGAATGGGGGGCGCTGCTTGGCAGTACCCTAGCGAAGATGCAGGCCAGTGATGCCCGGTTCATGCTTCCGGCGATGTCGCCGGATTGCTCGCGCATCATTACCGAAACCATTGCCGTCATCGTTGCCGAAGCCCGCATGCAGGGGCGCGACGACGCCCTGCTCGATCTGCAGGCCCCGACCATCGCACGACGCCGCCTGCACGCCTGAGGCCAGGTGCCGTCTGCCCGCCCTGTGACCGGTCACCGGGCCAAGCAGGATCGGGGATCCCGCAGGGGCTTTTCGGACACCCGCATGAAGTCTGTTCATCGTCTCCTATAAGTCTCATGGCGTGACGCGATCGAAGGGTATTGCGTCTCATGTGTCGACGCCATGCAACCGAACCTGCCGCATGTCGTCGCAAGGCCGCTACGCGCTTTTGCGCGACATTCGTCAGCTGCGGCGCTCCGTCGGTTGCGCCGTCAGGCGCCCGCGCGAACGGGTGCGGTTCGCGCTTGCCAGCCGCTCGCGCGCTTCCTTCAGTTCGCCGGCCGTGAACAGCGGCTGGAATTCGCTCCGCAGCATCGTGGCTTCCATGGAGACCTCGCTCCTGCCGAGATCGATCAGGCGCTCGAGGCCGGTGGTGCCGGGCTTGAAGACGAGTTCCTTCGCCGCCGCCACGCCGCCGTTGAGGATGACGTAGCGCCGGAACAGCACGGGGCGGAAGCCGAGACCGGCGCAGGTGTCGTAGAGCGCCAGCATGGCGAGGTGAAACTGTTCCTGAGGGTGGTTGCTTCGCGCGCCAGGCTTCAAGGTGTCGTCTCCCGTAGTGCACAGCCGTCTTGTTCGAAAGGCCCGCGGAGGGGATCTGCCCCTCGTGTTCGCCCGTCTGGATAGTCGACTTCGGTGCCCGCCGCAATCGCCGGCAGAGGCAGGCGTTCTCGCATACGGGAGGAATGCAAAAGGCCTTCCGGTTTCCCGAAAGGCCTTTCCGAATTCGAATGGTGGGCGTGACAGGGATTGAACCTGTGACCCCTACGATGTCAACGTAGTGCTCTCCCGCTGAGCTACACGCCCATCCGATGTGGCCGCATAGACCACAAAAGCCCGAGCGGCGTCAATAGGCCCCGTGAAGCTTTTTTCACCGTTTTTCGGTGCCGCTTTCGGGGCCGCGATTTCACCGCGATCGGGGCCGCCGAATTGGGCTGGGGATAAAATGGGGATCGCTCTCCCCGCGAGAAAATGGCACCCTATGTCAGGAGTTGGCGTTCGGGAGGAACGCTGGCGGTTCTGCGGGAGGCGGGCCGGCGACGGGGCGCGACGCTGTGTCGGGCGCTGTCGCCGGGCATAGCCTTCCGGCAGTCCGGCAAGGCCCGGCAGCCGTGCCGGGCGATCGCTGCGGGAGGATGTGAGGATGTATACGGCCGGAATGAATTTCGGGCTCGGCGAGGACGTCGAGGCGCTGCGCGACACCGTCCGCCGGTTCGCCGCGGAGAAGATCGCGCCGATCGCCGCGGAGGTCGACCGCAGCAACGCCTTCCCGATGCCGCTATGGCGGGAACTCGGCGATATCGGCCTGCTCGGCATCACCGCCTCGGAGGATTATGGCGGGGCGGGCATGGGCTATCTGGCCCATTGCGTGGCGATGGAGGAAATCAGCCGGGCCTCGGCCTCCATCGGCCTGTCCTACGGCGCGCACTCCAACCTCTGCGTCAACCAGATCATGCGCAACGGCTCGGACGCGCAGCGGGCGGCCTATCTGCCGAAGCTCGTTTCCGGCGAGCATGTCGGGGCGCTCGCCATGTCCGAGCCGGGCGCCGGTTCGGATGTGGTGTCGATGAAGCTCAGGGCGGAGAAGCGCGGCGACCGCTTCGTGCTGAACGGCAGCAAGATGTGGATCACCAACGGACCCGATGCGGATGTGCTCGTGGTCTATGCCAAGACCGATCCCGATGCCGGGCCGCGGGGCATTACCGCGTTCCTGGTCGAGAAGGGGTTCAAGGGATTTTCGACCGCGCAGAAGCTCGACAAGCTCGGCATGCGCGGCTCCAACACCTGCGAACTGGTGTTCTCCGACTGCGATGTACCGGCGGAAAACGTGATGGGCGGGGAGGGGCGCGGCGTCAACGTCCTGATGTCGGGCCTCGACTATGAGCGCGTGGTCCTCTCCGGCGGCCCGCTCGGCATCATGGCCGCCTGCCTCGACGTCGTCGTGCCCTATGTGCACGAGCGCAAGCAGTTCGAGCGGCCGGTCGGCGAATTCCAGCTGATGCAGGGCAAGGTCGCCGACATGTATGTCGCGCTCAATTCCGCCCGCGCCTATGTCTATGCGGTGGCCGCCGCCTGCGACCGGGGGGAGACCGCGCGCAAGGACGCCGCCGGCTGCATCCTCTATGCGGCCGAACAGGCGACGCAGGCTGCGCTGCAGGCGATCCAGGCGCTCGGCGGCAACGGCTACATCAACGACTACCCGACCGGGCGCCTCCTGCGCGACGCCAAGCTCTACGAGATCGGCGCCGGCACCTCCGAGATCCGTCGCATGCTGATGGGACGAGAGATCTTCCAGGAGACTGCGTGATGGCGGTGCTGCGGTCCGGCATTTCCCCGCGCAGCGAAGCATTTGCCGCCAACCGGGCGGCGATGCTGGAGGCGATCGCGACGGCGGAGGCAGCGGCCGCGCAGTCGTTCGAGGGCGGCGGGGCGAAGGCGCGCGAACGCCATCTCGGGCGCGGCAAGCTCCTGCCGCGCGACCGCGTGGCGCAATTGCTCGATCCCGGATCGCCCTTCCTGGAGATCGGGATCGTGGCCGGGCACGGCCTCTACGGTGGTGCCTCGCCGGGTGGCGGCATGATCGCCGGCATCGGCCGCGTCTCGGGGCTCGAATGCATGATCGTATGCAACGATGCGACGGTGAAGGGCGGCACCTACTATCCGATCACAGTGAAGAAGCACCTGCGTGCCCAGGAGATCGCCGAGCAGAACCGGCTGCCCTGCATCTACCTCGTCGATTCCGGCGGCGCCAACCTGCCGAACCAGGACGAGGTGTTTCCCGACCGCGACCATTTCGGCCGCATCTTCTACAACCAGGCGCAGATGTCTTCGAAGGGCATCGCCCAGATCGCCGTCGTCATGGGCAGTTGTACGGCGGGCGGCGCCTATGTGCCGGCGATGAGCGACGAGACGGTGATCGTGCAGAACCAGGGCACGATCTTCCTCGCCGGGCCGCCGCTGGTGAAGGCTGCCACCGGCGAAGTGGTCAGCGCCGAAGACCTCGGCGGCGGCGACGTGCACACGCGGCTCTCCGGCGTCGCCGACCATCTGGCGCGCGACGACCGGCATGCGCTGGCGCTGGCGCGGCGGATCGCCGGCAATCTCAACGGCCGCAAGCAGCCCTTGCCGAGGAAGGGCGAGGGCGAGGCGCCGCTCTACGATCCGGACGAGATCCTCGGCATCGTGCCCTCCGACACCAAGGTGCCCTACGACGTGCGCGAGGTGATCGCGCGCATGGTCGACGGCTCGCGCTTCGACGAGTTCAAGGCGCGCTTCGGCACCACGCTCGTCTGCGGCTTCGCGGCGATCTGCGGCATGCCGGTCGGGATCGTCGCCAACAACGGCGTGCTGTTCTCCGAAGCCGCGCTGAAGGGCGCCCATTTCATCGAGCTCTGCGGGCAGCGCTCCGTGCCGCTCATCTTCCTGCAGAACATCACCGGCTTCATGGTCGGGCGGAAATACGAGGCGGACGGTATCGCCAAGCACGGCGCCAAGCTGGTCACGGCGGTCGCCACCGTCGGCGTGCCGAAGATCACCATGCTGATCGGCGGCTCCTATGGTGCGGGCAACTACGGCATGTGCGGGCGGGCCTATTCGCCGCGCTTTCTCTGGACCTGGCCGAACAGCCGCATCGCCGTGATGGGCGGCGAGCAGGCGGCCGGCGTGCTCGCCACCGTGCGCCGCGAGGGGATCGAGCGTTCGGGGGCCGCATGGTCGGCCGAGGAGGAGACGGAGTTCAAGCGTCCGACGATCGAGATGTTCGAACGCCAGAGCCATCCGCTCTATGCCTCGGCGCGGCTCTGGGATGACGGCATCGTCGATCCGCGCAAGGCTCGCGATGTCCTTGGCCTGTCCCTGTCCGCCGCGCTCAATGCCTCAATCGAGCCCACGCGCTTCGGCCTGTTCCGCATGTAGATCCAACTGGAGGACGACCATGAAACGGGAGAACATCAACGCGAAGAATGCACCGAACCCGCACGGGGGGTATTCGCAAGCGGTGAAGCTCGAGGCGTATGACCGGCTGCTCCTCGTCAGCGGCCAGATTCCGGCGGACTCCGACGACAAGGTGCCCGACGGCTTCGAGGCGCAGGCGCGCCAGGTCTGGCGCAACGTCGACGCGCAGCTCAAGGCTGCAGGCATGGACAAGTCCAATCTCGTCAAGCTGACGACCTATCTTGCCGACCGGCAGCACGCCACCGCCAACCGGGAACTTCGCAGCGAATATCTCGGCGCCGTCGCGCCGGCGATGACGGTGGTGATCTGCGGCATCTTCGACGAACGGTGGATGCTGGAGGTCGAGGCGGTCGCAGCCCAGTGAGTGCGGTGTGACGGCAAGGCAATGGTCCGGTCCCGGGTTCGCCGGGGGCCGGGCGACATGACGGCACCTGCAACCGGGCCTGTCCGGGAGAGACGATGTTCAAGAAGATCCTCATTGCCAACCGCGGCGAGATCGCTTGCCGGATCATCCGGACGGCCCGCAAGCTCGGCATCGCCACCGTTGCGGTCTATTCGGACGCCGACCGCGCGGCGTTGCACGTGCAGATGGCCGACGAGGCCTTCCGCATCGGGCCTGCAGAGGCGGCGCGGAGCTATCTCGACAGCGGCGCGATCCTAGACGCCTGCCGGCAAAGCGGCGCCGAGGCGGTGCACCCGGGTTACGGGTTCCTCTCCGAGAACCCCGACTTTGTCGAGGCGGTGGCAGCGGCCGGGCTCGTCTTCATCGGTCCGTCGGCGCAGGCGATCCGGGCGATGGGGCTGAAGGATGCGGCCAAGGCGCTGATGGAGCAGGCGGGCGTACCCGTCGTGCCCGGCTATCACGGGGAAAACCAGGAAGCCGGGTTCCTTTCCGCACAGGCCGAGGCCATCGGTTATCCTGTGCTGATCAAGGCGCGGGCCGGCGGCGGTGGCAAGGGCATGCGGCGGGTGGACAGGCCGGCCGCCTTCGCGGCGGCGCTCGCCAGCGCCCGACGCGAGGCCGAGGCCTCGTTCGGCGACGGCCGCGTGCTGGTCGAGAAATACATGGCCAAGCCGCGGCACATCGAGGTGCAGGTGTTCGGCGACAGCCACGGCAACGTCGTCCATCTGTTCGAGCGCGACTGCTCGGCGCAGCGGCGGCACCAGAAGGTGATCGAGGAGGCGCCGGCGCCGGGGATGACGGCGGAGATGCGCGAGGCGATGGGGACGGCTGCGGTGCGCGCCGCGCAGGCGATCTCCTACAGCGGCGCGGGCACGGTCGAGTTCATCGCCGACGTCTCCGATGGGCTTCGGGCCGACCGCTTCTTCTTCATGGAGATGAACACGCGGCTGCAGGTCGAGCATCCGGTGACGGAAGCGATCACCGGTCTCGACCTGGTCGAGTGGCAATTGCGCGTGGCCGCGGGCGAACCGCTGCCGAAGGCGCAGGCGGAGCTTGCGATCGACGGCTGGGCGTTCGAGGCGCGCCTCTATGCCGAAAATGCGGCGCGCGACTTCCTGCCCTCCACCGGCCGGCTGGCACTGTTCGACGTTCCGGGCGGCGTCCGCGTCGATTCCGGCGTGCGCGCCGGCGATGAGATCGCCGCGTTCTACGATCCGATGATCGCCAAGGTGATCGTCCACGGCAAAGACCGCGCCGAGGCGCTCGGCCGGCTCTCGGGCGCGCTTTCGCAGTGCCGGATCGCAGGCGTCACGACCAATGCCGGCTTTCTCGGCCGGCTCTGCCGGGAGCCGCATTTTGCGGCCGGCGATGTCGATACGGGGCTGATCGAGCGGGAGGCGGCGACGCTGCTGCCGAACCCCTTCCCCAGTGCGCGCGTGCAGGCGCTGGCCGCGATCGCGGCACTCGGCCTGCTGGATCCTCCGGGCGAGGACGATCCCTGGCAGCGCCTGCGCGGCTTCCGGCTGTGGGGCGCTTCGTGGCAATCGGTCTTCATCGAGCAGGAGGGCCAGGCGCTGGAGGTCCGTGTCGCGGCCGCAGGCGGCCACCGCTTCGACGTCGCCGTGGGCAATCTCCGGCTCTCGCTTACGATCCGGAACGGTGCCGGGGGGAGCGTATTGGCCGATTTCGGCGATCGCAGCGTCGGGGCGACCGTCGTGCGCGACGGGCTGCAGATCACGCATTTTGCCGAGGGCGAAAGCCATGTCTTCCACGCCGAGGAAGCGGCCGGCCTGCATGGCGAGGATGAAGCCGGCGGCGACGTGCTCGTCGCGCCGATGCCGGGGCTCGTGCGTCTCGTCCAGGTGACTGCGGGGGCAGCCGTCGAACGGGGCGACCCGCTGGTGACCATGGAGGCGATGAAGATGGAACTGGTACTGGCCGCCCCGCGCGACGGCACGGTCGAGACGGTGGCGGTGGCGGCCGGCGACCAGGTCGGCGAGGGCGCGGTGCTCCTACGACTGGTGGAGGAGGAGCCGGAGTAAGGATACCGCGATTGCCTCTTCTCCCCATCGGGGAGAAGAGGGATGCCGCGACGCCTCGGTCCCCCTCTCCCCGCTTGCGGGGAGAGGGCCGGGGTGAGGGGCTTTTGCTGGCCGCCTTGGCGGGGCGGACCTTCACCGGCAGTGGCGCGGGAGGTGGTAGAAGAAACGGCTTGGGGCACGGCCGCCCCTCATCCGCCTGCCGGCACCTTCTCCCCGCAGGCGGGGAGAAGGAGGGATGCCGCGACGTCTCGGCCCCCTCTCCCCGCTTGCGGGGGCTTTGCAACGGCTCTGGAAGCCGGCGTACCATCGGGCTGAAGCCGGATCCTGCGGCGCTATTCCACAAACACCCGCACGCTTGCGGCCCGGCCGACGGCGTCGATCACCGTCAGGGTCGAGTAGCCGGCGCCGTCGGGGGTCCATTGGGTGGTGCGGCGGCGGGAGCTTTCGGGGAGCATGCGGCCGTTGGCGAGCCAGCGGAAGGGGGCGCGGCCGCCCTGCAGCTTGAGCGCCAGCGGGGCGATGTCGCCGCCGGTGCGGGCGCCGAGTTCGACGTGGGCGCCCTCGGGCGGGTAGACGATCTGGGGTGCGGGCTCCCGGGCGGTCGCGGCGACGAGGCCGGATGCGGTGCGGGCGAAACGGCGCAGGCCGATCGGCAGTTCCGACTGGGCGATGCGCAGGGCGCCCGCCGGCGCCCCCGGTATCGGGGTGACGGCGATGCCGGATTTCGAGAAGGCCTCGAACAGGATCGGGGCGGCTGCTTCGTAGCCGGTCAGGCCGGGGACGGCGGCGTTGTCGGCGCGGCCGACCCAGACGCCGAGCACATGCCGGCCGTCATAGCCGACCGACCAGGCATCGCGGTAGCCGTAGCTCGTGCCGGTCTTGTAGGCGATGCCGAGCCTGCGGCTGCCGCGCGGCGGCAGAACGGCGGAAAGCGTGTCGCTGACGTTCCAGGCGGCGGCCGGTTCGACCAGTGGATCGCCGACGACGACTTCGGGCGGGTGCTCTATGCCGTTGCCGAGGCGAACCACCTTGCCCTGGTTGGCAAGCGCCGCATAGAGTTGGACCAGATCGCGCAAGGTGATGCCGGCGCCGCCGAGCGCGATGGCAAGCCCCGGCGCTTCGGCGGCGGGCAGCGCCAGGCGGACGTCGGCCCGGCGCAGCCGCACCATGAGCCGCGTCGGCCCGACGGCGTCGAGCAGCCGCACCGCGGGCACATTGAGGGACAGTTGCAGCGCCTGGCGTACGCTCACGTCGCCCTGATAGCTCATGTCGAAATTGCGCGGCCGGTAGCCGAAGAAGTCGGCCGGGCGATCCTCGACGATCGTCTCCTGCGCCACCAGCCCCTCCTCGAAGGCGAGGCCGTAGATGAAGGGTTTCAGCGCCGAGCCGGGCGAGCGGATCTGGCGCGTCATGTCGATCCAGCCGGAGCGGGAGGCGTCGAAATAGCCGGCCGAGCCGACCTCGCCTATGATCTCGCCGGTGCGGGCGTCGGCCATGACCATGGCAACGGAGAGCTTCGGCCCGAGCCGCTCGGCGGCGCTGCGGGCAACCGCTTCCAGCGCCTGCTGCACGCCGCGGCGGATCGTCGTCTCGTGGCGCTGGCGGGCCGGGTCCTTGCGCAGCGCAAGTTCGGAAAGATGCGGCGCAAGGGCCGGGAGTTGCAGGCGGCGGATCGGGACGGCTTCGCTGCCCGCCCGCTCGGCCTCGCCCTCACCGATCACGGTCGAGACGGCCATGCGGGTGAGCACGCGTTCGCGCGCCGCTTCGGCCATCTTCGGGAAGCGATCCGGCCGGCGCCGTTCGGGCAATTGCGGCAGGGCGACGAGCAGGGCTGCCTCGGCGACCGAGAGCCGCTCCGGCTCCTTGCCGAAATAGGAGAGGCTCGCCGCACGCACGCCCTCCAGATTGCCGCCATAGGGAGCGTGGGTCAGGTAGAGGTCGAGGATCTCCGTCTTGGTCAGCCGCCGTTCGAGCTGGATCGCGCGCGCCATCTGCCGGGCCTTGGCCAGGAGCGAGCGGCCGTCGCGCGGCTCGATGAGGCGGGCGACCTGCATCGACAGCGTCGAGGCGCCGGAGACGATGCGGCCGTTGCCGACGAACTGGCCGGCGGCGCGCAGGAGTGCCAGCGGATCGACGCCGCTGTGCGCGTGGAAGCGCTGGTCCTCATAGGCGAGCAACATCCGGACGAACTGCGGATCGACGTCATCAGACGTCGTCCGCAGCCGCCAGAGGCCTTCGGAGGTCGCGAAGGCCCTGAGCAGGCGCCCGTCGGCATCCACCACTTCGCGGGAGGTTTCCATCGCCCGTTCGATCGGCGGCGGAAAGGCCTCGTCGGCGCGGTTCAGCCCTTGCAGCAATGCCGTGCCGAGCACCGCATTGCCGAGAAGAGCCAGTATCCCGAAGCGGAAGAGGGACACGGGCCGTCTCCTATTCCGCCAGTACCTGCATGCGGCCGGTCGCGGTCCGGGCGGCGAACTGCGGGCGGTACATGTCCTCGACGCTCGCCGCCGGGTGGTCGTAGGTGCCCGGCGTCACTGCGCGCACGACATAGGCGAGCGTGATGTCGTCATTGCTCGAGCCCGAGCGGTCGAAGGCGGCGACGAAGCGGTCGCTGCGGAACTCGGTATGGGCGGCCTCGACCTCGCCGATCCAGTCGAAATTGGCGAGGCTGGCGCTGTTGACCAGGCTCGGATTGTCGATCTCGAGCCCTGCCGGGAGCAGGTCGGTGATCAGCACACGCGACGGCCAGGTGTTGTCCTCGTGCACCTTCAGCACGACGACGTAGCGCTCGTTCTGGCGGGCCTCGGAGATGGTGGTCGGCTCGCCGTCGAGCGTGTAGTAGTTGCGCTCGATGACAAAGCCGTCGCCGCCGGCCGGCAGCGGCTGGACGGGGGCCGCAATCGTGGTCAGCACGGCCGAGACGGGCTCGCCGCCACGGTTGACCACCGTCACCGGCTTCTTCAGCAAGTCCTCGCCGCTCATGCGGGCGGCGTAGCGGCCGTCATGACCGGCGCCGTTCACCTCGAGCTTGAGAGAATTGTCCTGCCCCCGGATGGCGCGGGCGGCGAGCAGCATCCAGCTCTGCTCCTGGGTGCTGGTATAGGCCCTGCGCTCCCATTCGTGCTCGACGATCCGGGCCAGTTCGGGGACGATCGCCGGCGCCGGGCGCGCCTCGGTGGCGAGTGCGAGGACGGCCGCGCCGTCGCGGAGCGCCGAGCCGTAGTCGGACCGGACCAGGCTGACATTGGTCACGTCGCCCGCCATGCGCAGCGATTGCCCGAAGATCTGGCCGGAGCGCTGCGCATCGCCATAGAGGCCGAGGGCGGCTGCGATGTGCGCCTTGGCGAGCGGGGTCGGGAATTCCGACAACCGCGTATCCGCATAGTAGCGCAGGTCGCTGATCGCGGCCTTGCGGTTGCGGGCCAGCACGTAGAGCGCATAGGCGATCTCGTTGCCGCGCTCCTTGACGTTGTTGTCGTAGGACAGCGCGTTCTGGAGATTGTCGAGCGCCTGCACCATCGCCTGTTCCGGCACTTCGAACTTCTGCTCGCGGGCGCGGGTCAAGAAGTCGGTGACGTAGGCATCGAGCCAGAGGTCGCCGTAGCCCGGGCCCCAGAGGCCGAAGCTACCGGAGGAGGACTGGTAGGAGAGCACGCGGTAGATCGCGTCCTGCACCCGCTTGCCCGTCTCCACGTCGTCGGGCAGGCCGCTCTCCTTCGACAGTTCGCTGAGATAGAGCAGCGGCAAGGCGCGGCTGGTGGTCTGCTCGGCGCAGCCATAGGGGTAGCGGTCGAGCGCCATCAGCAGGGCAGGGACGTCGAAGGCGGAGGCGCGCGAGACGTTGAGCGCTGCGGAGGCGCTGCCGAGCAGGCTGTCGGCCAGCAACTGGTCGTCGATCGTGAGGCTGCTGCCGGCGGCAAGCTCCAGCACCCGCCGGGTGGTGACCGGCAGGGTGGCGGGGCGGACGGGAATGTCGAGCGATTGCTCCCAGCTTTGGCCGCTGCCGTCGGAAAGCGCGACGGTGACGGTTCCTGCGCCCACCTCGCCGCCGATCAGCGGCAGGGTCAGGTCGGTCTTGCCGCCCGCCTCCAGCCGCACGGTCTGTTCTGCACCGGTCTGTTCGATCATCACGGCGGCGTTGTGGGTGACGGCCAGTCGGTAGTCGCCGGCCGGCGCGTCGGTGTTGGCGATGTCGAGCCGGAGGCTGGCGCGGTCTCCCGGCGCCAGGAATTTCGGCAGGCTCGCCGTGACGACGACCGGGTCGCGGACGATGACGTCGCGCTCGGCGTGACCGATCCCCTCCTTCGACCAGGCGACGGCCATGACGCGGGCGGTGCCGTTGAACTGGGGGATGTCGAAGGAGACCCTGGCCTTGCCTTCGCCGTCGAGCTTTACCGGCCCGGAGAAGAAGGCGACCAGTTTCTGCGTCGGTGGGTTGCCCTCCACCGCCGTCTGCCCGCCGTCGCCGCCGGTGCGCAGCCTGCCCGTGGCGCCGAGCGAGCCGTCGATCAGGCGGCCGTAGAGGTCGCGGATCTCCAGCCCGAGGCGGCGCTGGCCGAAATACCAACCGTCCGGATCGGGTGCCTCGTAGCGGGTGAGGTTGAGGATGCCGACATCGACGGCTGCGACCGTGACATAGGCGTCCTCGTTCGCGCCGGCTCCGGCAACCGAGACGGAAATGTCGAGCGGCTGGCGCGGCAGGGTCTTTTCCGGGGCATCGAGGGTGACGGCGAGCTTGCGCCCGGCCGGGTCGACCTTCAGCCATTTGACGCCGATGGCCCGCATTGGCATGCGGCTCTCCCGGGCGTCGCCGGGGCGATAGAGCGTAGCGGTGACATAGGCGCCGGCGCCCCAGTCGGCGGTGACGGGAATCTCGACCTCGCCGCCGCTGTCGCCGATTTCGGCCGTGCTGACGGAGATCAGGGTCTCGGTGCCGCTGGTCACCAGAAGTTCGCCGGCATAGCGCGAGGACACCTTGAGCTTCGCCGTCTCGCCGACCGCATAGCTCTCCTTGTCGAGGGCGATCTCGAGCGCGTCGGGCGTCTCCGTCGAAGTCGCCTCGACATACCAGCCAGCATCGAACTCGATGCTGGTCGTCGGGCCGTCCGTCGCCGCGGTCTCGACCTCCAGCCGATAGCGGCCCCAGCCGACGGGGACTGCGATGTCGGCGCCGTCCGGGCCGACGTCGATCACGCCGGCCTCGACCTGTTTGGTCGAAAGGATCGGCTCGTAGCGCCAGGACGAGCCTTCGCGATACCACTGATAGTTCCGCTCGACGCTGAGAAGCTTCCAGGGCAGGCCCGACACCTCCTGCCTGCGGCCGTCGGGGCTCGCCACGATGACGTGGAAGCGGGCGGTCGAATTCTCGGCAACGCCACCGTCCGAAGCCGGCCGGATGCCGATCATCGGTCCCTCGGGGCGCACCGGCAGTGTCAGCGCGCGCTCGACGGCGCGGCCACCGGCCTCGCTCATGCGCAGGGTGATGTCGGCGTTGAGAAGCTGCGTCGTCGCCGGGCGCTCGGCGATATCGACCTCGAAGCGCGCCTTGCCGTCCTCGTCGAGCGGCTCCAGCCCCTCGATCGGCATGCGGTTCTCCTCCATCGCCTCCTCGTCGGCGAGGCCGAAGACATAGCCCTTGAAGGCCTCGCTCGTCCGTGTCGGCTTCAGCGCCACGTCGCCCTCGATCTCGAGGCCGGCGGCGGGGGCGCCGTAGAGATAGCGCCCGTCGACGTCGATCGCCACCGGCGTGCCGCCGATGATCTCGGTTGCCTCGCTGGTCAGGTCGAACTCGGTACGGTCGGGCACGAAGTCGTCGACGAGAAAGGTCTTCTCGCCGATCGACGGCGCCTTGGGATCGGCGAAGATCTGCATCGTCCAGGTACCGCGCATGGCGTTCGGCTGGACGGGGAAGTCGATCGCGTGGCCGCCGATCCGGCTGTCGTTGCTGACGACACGGCGGTCCTCCACGCCGTCCGGGCGGGTGAAGACGAAGGTGAGCGGCAGGCCCTCCACGGCGTTCGCCTCGACGTCGCGGGCAAGGGCCGCGGCGTGGACAGTCTCGCCGGCGCGGTAGATGCCGCGCTCGGTCCAGGCGAAGATGTCGATCGCGCCGGGTGCCGCGCGGCCGGTGACGCCGCGGTCCGAAAGGTCGAAGCCGGCGCGGGTCATGTCGAGGAACACGTAGTCCGCGCTGCCGTTGCGGGCGGTGAGCACGGCCGGCATCGTCGCCGCCGTGCCGCGGATCAGGCCGGCGGTGAAGGTGGCGCGGCCGTCCGCGTCGGTGGTCGCTGTGCCGAGGACCTCGTTGTTCTTGGCGAGCAGTTGCAGCTCCACGCCGGCCATCGGCGCAGCACTGCCGAGCGCGCGGGCGAAGACGTGCAGCCCGTCGGTGCCGGCGAAGGTGGAAAGCCCGATGTCGGAGACGAGGAACCACTGCGTCGCCTTCGCATCCCAGTCGCGCTTCGGCCCGTTCGAGGCCGCGGCCGTCAGCACATAGATGCCGGGCTTGCGTTCCGGCAGCGCCTCGTCGACGGGGAAGGAGGTGACGACGTCCTTGTTCAGGTCCCGCTGCATGTCGATCTGGCCCTGCCAGACGAGCTCGCCGAGTTCGCTTTCGATGCGGCTGGCGCCGTAGCCGTCGAGCTGGGTCAGGAACTGCGAGCCGGTGAGAAGGGCGGCGATGCTGCGGTCGCCGACGCGGTAGAGCTTCAGGTCGGCGCTGTCGGTGTTGACGGAGACGATCGGGATGCCGCGCCGGGCCGTGCTCGGCAGGACGAAGCTGTCGCCGGTGAAGCGCACGCTGGCGCTACGGTCCTGGACGTAGATGTCGAGCTCGACGGGAGCCTCCAGGCTCTCGTCGACCGAAGACGGCAGGCCCGGGCGGAAGGCGAGACGATAGCGCTGGCCATGGTTCAGGCCCTCGATGCAGATCTGGTTGTCCTTGGCCTCGACGCCCTTGGGTGCTGCCCCGTCGAGGGTGACGAAGCCCGCATAGTCGGTGCCGACCTTCATCAGCGGCTCGGAGAACTGCACGCAGGCGCGCGGGCTGACGCTGTCGTTGTCGATCGTATGCTGGACGAGGCGGAAGCCCTGGCGCGCCTTGAGATCGAGATAGGCAGCGCGCACGATCGCATCGTCCGCGAGCGCGAGGCTTTCCTTGTAGGCATCGATGCCGGCGCGGTAGTTGCCGGACTTGTCCAGGGCGAGCGCAAGGACGGCGAGCGCTTCCGCCCGCGCAGAGGTGGTCCGCGTCAACCAGTAGGCGTTGAGCGCGGCCAGCGGGCCCTGGCCCGTGAGGTAGCTGTTGTCGGTCGTCTGCGACGCCGTCTGCGCCATCTCGGTCCAGAGGAAACGGTCGTCGGGAGAAAGCGACAGGGCGCCCTTGTAGGCGTCGAGCGCTTCGGAATAACGGCTGGACGAGGCTTCGATCCGGCCGAGAGCGGCCAGGCTCTCGACCCCTTGCCCGTCCTGCGCGCTCAGCAGCGACAGGCTGGACCGCAGCGCGCGCGCTTCCTGCTGCAGATTGTCGGAGATGAAGGTGAGCGACGGTGCCGCACCGATATCGGCTTCGCCGTCGGTGAGCGCGATCTTGCCGGCGACCGTGCCGGCAAAGCCGTTCAACTGGCTGAAATCGGACTTGAGGAAGCACCACTTGACCTTGGGATTGTAGGTGAAGGCGCGGCAGGAGAGGTCGTCGATGCACTGGGCCTTGCACTGGTCGAGCGTGACGTTCTGGACGGTGCGCAGGTCGAAGCCGAAATAGTCGGCATTGTCAGTCGTGACGACGGTGCGCCGCGTTTCGGCTGCATGTCCGGGGTGAAGGCCTGGCGCGAGGGTGAACAGGAGGGCGCAGAGGAAACCGATGAACGCACGCATAAACCCTTGTCCTCCAAGAAAATTCAGCCCCCGGTCACTGTCGAAGCTTAGCAACGCGATGTCAACCGAAGGGGCGTGGCGGGGTGAATTGGCACTCCAACGACGAGTGTCTTTCAGCTTCATGCTGAAGCAGTCAGACTCTCGCCTTCCTTGTTGTCGTTTGTCTTATCGGGAAAACCGGATTCCACTTTTCCCTGACAAACTCTAGGACGGCTCAGGCTGCGGGTTTCATCGCCGCGCGAGACCGCTCAGCCGGTACCGGCGGCCCGTTCGGCCCGCACGATCGTATAGTAAGGCGAGAGGGCTGGCAGCGCGGTAGACAACCGGTCGAAGAGCGGGTCGGCCGCCGAGAGCGTCTTCGCCTCGCGGGCGGCCACGAGGCGTCGGTGCTGCAGAAGCGCTTCCTCAGGCACGCCGGCAAGGGCGGTGAAGACGGGCGAGGCGGTCGTGCGCCCCTTGACCGTGATGCGGTCGAGTTCGAACACGCCGAACCGGTCGGCCAGCATGGCGGTGGCTTCGCCGATCAGTAGCGGCACGCCGTAGTTCTTCGACGCGCCTTCCAGGCGAGAGGCGAGGTTGACCGCGTCGCCCAGCACCGAATAGTCGAAGCGCTGCGAGGACCCCATGTTGCCGACGACGCATTCGCCGGTGTTGATGCCGATGCCGATCTTCAGCGGGTGGTGGACGCTGCCGCGCTCGGCGGCCTCGCGCTTCAACTCGTCGTTCAGCGTCTCCATGCGGGCCAGCATATCGATCGCGGCGGCCACGGCATGGTTGGCATGGTCCTCGTCGTCCAGCGGCGCGTTCCAGAAGGCCATCAGGCAGTCGCCGATGTACTTGTCGATCGTGCCGCCGTGGCCGAGCACGATGTCGGAGAGCGGCGTCAGCAGGCGATTGATCAGCGTCGTCAGTTGCTCGGGATCGTCCTTCATCGTCTCGGCGATGGTGGTGAAGCCGCGCACGTCGCAAAAGAGGATGGAGAGCGTGCGCCGCTCGCCGCCGAGGCGCAGTTGCGACGGATCGCGGACGAGCCGCTCGACCAGCGCCGGCGAGAGATATTGCGAGAAGGCGCGGGTGATCTGCTTGCGGTTGCGACGCTCGTCGGCATAGTCGAAGGCCGCCTGCCCGACGGCGACGGAGGCAAAGGCGAGCGCCGGGCCGAGCGGCGAGACGAACAGCCCCGCATGGCGGATCAGCAGGAAGCTGATGGCCGCAAAGCCGAGGGCCGCTCCCAGCGCGATCACGGCCGTCTGCCAGCGCGTCGAGCGCCACACGGTGCCGGCGGCCAGGATCGCGGCGAGCGCGATGCCGGCGAGGACGACGGGCGCCCCGGCCCGGCGGATGGCGCTGGCGTTGACGATGTTGTCGAAGATGGTCGCCTGGATCTCCACGCCCGCCACCAGGCGCCCGGTGTGGACCGTGTAGGGCGTGGCGAAGGCGTCGGCGCCGCCGTGGTTGATCTCCGGCGCGTTCTGCAGGCTCAGGCCGACGATGACGACGCGGTCGCGGAAGAAGCCCTCCGGCAGGAAGGCCTGCGGGTCGAGCGCCTGGTAGTAGGAGACAGTCGGATAGCTGCGGGCGGGGCCGTAGGACTGGATCATCCATTCCCCCGCCGGCAACTCGGCCGGCCGGCCGGCGATGCGGGCGATCTGGCGGGCGAAGCCGTCCTCGTAGCGGGGCAGGTCGCGGAAGATGCCGTCGCCGCTGAGCGAGATGGACGCGAGCCCGGTGACCGCGCCCGCCTCGGAAAAGGCCGGCAGCGGCGTGGTGCGCACCAGTTGTTCGGCCTGCGGGGTGACGATCACGCTCTCGTCGCCGGCGAGCACGACGTCCGGGCCGAGACTCGCTGCGAGTGCCGCATCCGCCTCCGGCGCAGAGGGCTCGGCAAAGATGATGTCGAGCCCGATGGCCTTCGCGCCGGCCGCCCGCAGCGCCTCGATCAGCCGCGCATGAATGTCGCGCGGCCAGGGCCATTGCACGTTGATCTCGGCCAGCGACGGCTCGTCGATCGCCACCACGATCGGGCTGTCGTCCGGAGGGGCGGGGTCGTGGAGCGTCGAGAGATAGTCGAAGCTGCGCAGCTCCTGCAACGTCCAGAATGGGAAGCGGGTGAGCGCGGAGACGATGAGGAAGGCGGCCAGCGTCAGGAGCACGAGCCGCAGCCTGCGGCTCGGTCGGGGCCCGGCGTCCAGGACGGCACCGGAGCGGAACGGCCAGGCCCGGGGCATCAGAACCGCACTTTGAGGGTGCCCTTGAAGCTCCGTCCCCAGCCCGGAATGCCGGTCGCGACCTCGAAGTCCTCGTCGAGCAGGTTGAAGGCGGCGAGGCTCATCTCGACGCGCTTGTCGAAAGGCTCCCAGGTGACGCTGGCATCGAGGGTCCAGAAGGCGGCGAGGTCCATGCGGGCGACGGGAAGGCTACCGTCCAAAGATGTCAGGCTTCCGGCGCGTGTGCCGATGTAGTTGCCGGCGACGGTCGCCTTGACGTTGGCCTCATTCACCCAGGTCAGGGCTATCTGCCCCGACCACGTCGGCACGAAGGGCAAAGTATCGCCATAGTCGAAACTGGAGGGATCCTTGTTCTTGGAGTCGGTGTAGGCAACCGTACCGGAAACGCCGAAGCCATTGCCGATGAGGACATTCGACGTCAGGCTGGTGCGATCGATACGGCCTTCGGAAAGCTCCACCGAGTTGGGAAAGAACGTGGACGGCCAGATCGTGGGATAGCCGATGGCAAGACTGTTCATGTCCTGATGCTGGTAGTCGAGCGCCGTGAAGAACCAGTCCGTCCATTCGGCGTCCCACTTGAATGCGACGGTATCCGCGTAGCCGTCGATTGCGAGACCGGTCTGGTTCGGCTGGATGCCGACGATGCTGACCGGCGCAAGCGTGTTGGCGCCGTAGTCGTAGCTCTGCCGGATGAACGCGCCGCGGAGCCATTGCCCGTCGGCGGGGGCGTAGGCGAGCCCGATGCGTGGTTCGAGCCGCCTTGTATCGGCGAGGTCGCCGTTTGCGTAGGTGCCGAACACCCCGTACTCGGCTTTGACCTGCCGGTTGATGTCATGCAGCACGTCCAAATAGATTCGGCCGTAGTCCACTCGCGAGGTCGATTGCGAATCCGGTACGTCCGTTATGTCCGATGCATAGTCGAAATCTATGACGCCACCCTCGACGCCGTATCGCCATGTCAGGTTGCCCGTCGAAACCGTGTGGTTGAGGGCGCCTATGTACGAGGTCTGCGACGCCCGCTGGTTGACTACGAGCGTGTCACCGCCGGCTGTTATCGAAACCTGCTGGTTCTGGTCAGTGTCGCTGTAGAAGAACGCTGTGTTGATGACGTTTTCGAAGCTGATCGTATGGCTCCAGCCGACGCCCAATTCGGTGGTCTTGAAGTCGTCGTTTCGAGCGAAGGTTATGGGTGCTTCGAGAAAAGAGTAGGGGAGATCAAGCGTTCCGTCTCCGTGTTGTGCATAGACTACGACTCTGTTGCCAGGCGTCGGTGTCGCCGTGAAGTAGCCGGTGCCGCTTACGAGTTCGGACTCGCCGTCAAAGCGTGAGTGAGGGAACGCGATATTGCCCGTGAGCGGCGTCTTGGCCCATTCGAGATTGACGTAGCTGCTGACCGGGAAAGGCCAGTTGGCGAAGCTGCTCCAACTGCCCTGGTAGATCGGCCGCGAATCCCCGTTGTAGGTTGAGATGCCGTAGCCGAGCTCCACTTCCGAAAAGGGGTGGCGGATGTAGTAGGGGCGTGCTGACGGGCCTGCGAGCATATGGGGGTCGTACAGAAGGCCTTGCATGAAGGACGAGAAAGTCGATTTGTTCTGGCTCGGTTCGATGCCGTCGCCACCGTAGAGGTAGTTGTTCAGGAACGGATTGACGCTGCCGCGCAGCGTCTGGTCGACATAGGAGGAGCCGGTGAACGGGTCGAAGGTGATGTCGCCGTAGTACTGGCCCCAGGCGTTGAGGCCCTGCAGGCGGAAAGCGTTGTTGAGGGTTGAACCGGCGTCGTGGTTGAAGCTGATGGCGGCATGATCCGCACCGATGGCGCGCAGCCGGCGCATGTATTCCTGCGCCGCTGCAATGGCACCGTCGGAATCGTATTCGTCCATCGCGATGCTGGCCCTGAGCGACGGGACGACGGGATCGTTCGGATCGAGCCTGTCGGCGTTGTCCAGCGCCTGCTGGGCAGCGATACGATTGCCCTGCTCCTGCTGCGCAATGGCCAGTGCAAGCTGTCCTTGTGCATAGGCCGGATTGGCGACGGTGCCGGCCAGCAGGTCCTCTGTCGCCTTCTCCAGTTCGCCGGTCGATAGATGGTAACGGCCGCGCGCGACCAGCGCGAGATCGAAGCCGGGGTCGCTGGCCATGGCACGATCGATCTCGCGCTTGGCCTCCCGTACCCGGTCCTGCTGCAGATAGACGATAGCCAGGTTCGATCGGGCCAGCGCATCCTCGGGGTCGAGTTCGATCGCGCGCTTCAGTGCTTTTTCGGCCGATTGCCAGTCGCCGCGAGCGTCCTGGGCGTTGCCCAGGTCGTTCCACAGCGTGCTCCAGCCGGGGGCGACCTTCACCGCCTTTTCGAGCGTGGCGATCGCGGCGTCGACATCGCCTTCGATGCCGCCCTGATAGCGCGCGAGCGACCATAGCCCGTAGGGTTGGTTCGGATCCAGCGCCAGCGCGCGGCCCATCGCTTCCTTCACCTGTTCGCGGTCGTTGATGATGAAGGCGAAGGCGGAGCGGTAGCCCGGCAGCCGCGGGTCGTCGGGATACTTCTTCTCGGCCCCCTTCAGCACCTCCAGGCTTGCCCGGATGCTGTCGAGGAAACCTGCGGCATAGGCCTGCCCGAAGGCGCCGTTCGGGCCGGTGACATGACGCGGCTGCTTTTCGAGACGATCGGGATAGGCCAGCGCGCGGGCGAAGTAGCCGCCGAAATCGGCCACGCTGGCGCGCTTCGGATCGAGGCCCGGCGCGGCGCGGGCGAAGAGCCCGGCGGCATCGGAAAAGCGGCGTTCGGCGCCGGCGACCATGGCGTCCATCAGGTCGAGGCGGGCGCGCCCCGCGGTGGAAAGCGACATGGCGCGCGCCCTGTCCAGCGAGGCGACCGACTTCTGCCGGCCATCCAGCGTGAACTGCGCCTCGGCAAGCGTCAGCCAGTCTTCGGCGCTGCGAGCCTGTTCCGGGATTTGCTCTATGCGGTCGATCGCCTCGCGCATCTCCTGCGCCGTCAGCGGCGAGGCCTGCATGTAGACGAAGGCGTCGCGCAGCGGCAGGTAGAACAGCATCTGCTCGCGGTCGTCGGAGTTGACGACGATGACCTTCTGCGGCGCCTGACCGATGCGGGCGACGGCGGCCTCGCCCTGGCGGACCTGGACGCTGCCCTGGGCGTTGGTGAGCTCGACCGTGCCTTCGAGCACGGCCAGCGAGGTCTTGTCGCCGTCGACCGTCAGCGACCAGTCGGTGCCGCGGATGGCGGCGGCGGCGGCGGGGGTCTCCACCTTCAGGCCGCGCCCGCCACGCTGGGCGCGCGCCCAGATGCTGCCGCTGTTGAGATCCAGCACGGTGTCGCCGGTCGCCCCCATCTGGCGGACGAGCAGCGAGGAGTTGCGGCCGAGGCGGATCTGGGTGTCGTCGGAAAACAGGATCGCCAGCTGGCCGACCGCGTTGGTGCGCAGTTCGTCGCCGATCAGCAGGTCCTGGTTGAGGTCGACGTGGTTCCAGGCGGAAACGTCGAAGAAGCGGACCTCCTCGCCCGTCTTGCGGGCGATGACGGAACCGGCCGCCGGGGCGGCGCGCGGAACCGGCTCGCCGAGGGCAGCCGAATGCCCACATGCGAATAGAAGCGGCAGCGCCGCTATCGCCTTCCAGCCCGTCCTCAGTCCCATGGGCGAAGAACGGCCGGTGCCGGCGCAAATGTCAAGCATGCTGGGGTCTTCCACTTGCTTTTATTCATTGCTGTATTAACAGGGAAACACTTGAAAACGGGCTGAAAACGGGGCGACAAGTTCATGACGGGCATCGGAAATAGCTTGAAGGACGGCAGTATCCCTGTAGAGACGGATGAGGGTTCGATTTCCATCGAACATTTCAACCACATCAAGAAGGTGAACGACGTCTTCTACGACCAGCTCAGGTCGGCGGACCAGAAGGCGGCCTATATCTTTACCTTCATGCTGGCGTTCCTGATGTGGTCTGCCGAAGGTCAGGGCGTCTTCCAATTGTCGCGATACACCGGCAGTGCGCATCTGTGGGCGGTGGCGTCCGCCATCCTTGCCGCATCCGTCGTCCTTACCATCGTCTGCGCCATCCTCGTCGTGCTGCCGCGCCGGGCCGAGCACTGTACCTCGCTGTTCTGGGGCGCATGGAAGGAGCAGCGCGGCCGCCTGCTCGCCGCCAGTGCGGCGGGCGACATGGGCTATCTCTTCGGGCAGTACGTGGAGAACGCCGATGCGATGGCGAAGCTTGCGCTGGACAAGTACCGCATGGTGCGCTTCGCCTTCCGCGGTCTGCTTCTGACCGTGATCGCCTATGTGGCGCTGCTGCTCCTGCGGCAATAGAAATATGCCGCGCACCCGTCCGGGCCGCGGCACTCAAAGAGACAGATTTTCCTGCAACAGGAGCGGCGCTCAGGCGGCCAGCATCTTGTTGACCTCGTCGACGAGGTCGCGCAGGTGGAACGGCTTGGAGAGGACCTTGGCGTCCTTCGGGGCCTTGGAGTCCGGGTTCAGCGCAACGGCTGCGAAGCCGGTGATGAACATGACCTTGAGATCCGGATCCAGCTCGGTGGCGCGGCGGGCAAGCTCGATGCCGTCCATCTCCGGCATGACGATGTCGGTCAGAAGCAGCGAGAACGGCTCCTCGCGAAGCCGGTCATAGGCGCTCGCTCCGTTGTCGTAGGAAGTGACCTTGTAGCCGGCGCGCTCGAGAGCCTTCACGAGAAAGCGGCGCATGTCGTTGTCGTCTTCGGCGAGGAGGATCTTGAAACTCATGTACGTGGGGGCCGTTACTGCTGGTTGTTCTGCCGGTGCGGCGGTTCAGGTACGAAATAACGATTCCGGTAAAAATCCGATGAACGGACGAATCGCGGCCTCGTTGCGTCGTGGCGACTATGGACACGGGTGGCTGCGGCTGGCAACATACAGGACATCGCGATCTTGTCATATGGTAAAGGACCGAAATGGCTCCGGAATTCAGCGAGAAAGGCCTCTTCGAGGTCCTGGAGCCGGCCTCGCAGACGCTTCCACTGGTGTTCAATTCTCCCCATAGCGGGCGCGCCTATCCACAGGGATTTATCCGTGATTCGCGGCTGGATGCGCTTTCGATCCGCCGGTCGGAGGATCACTATGTGGACGAGCTTTTCGGCGCAGCGACCGAACTCGGTGCGCCGATGCTCCTAGCCCACTTCCCGCGTGCCTTCCTCGACGTCAACCGCGAGCCGTACGAGCTCGACCCGCGCATGTTCGAAGGCTCGCTTCCGCCCTATGCCAATGTCTCTTCGATGCGGGTCGCCGGCGGGCTCGGCACGGTGCCGCGGGTGGTGGCCGAGAACATGGAGATCTACCAGCGCCGCATGCCGGTCAGCGAGGCGCTGGAGCGGATCGAGACGATCTACAAGCCCTATCATGCCTGCCTTCGCAGCCTGATCGTGCGCACGCACCTGAAATTCGGCTTCGCCGTCCTGGTGGACTGCCATTCCATGCCCGGCAACATCCGCATCGCCGGCGGCGAAAAGCCGGATTTCATCATCGGCGACCGCTATGGCACCAGTGCCGCCGGCGACCTGTCCCGCGCCGTCGTCCGCCTGTTCGAGGACATGGGCTTCGTCGTCGCCCGCAACAAGCCCTATGCCGGCGGCTTCATCACCGAGCACTACGGGCGGCCCGCCAAGGGGCTGCATGCCATCCAGATCGAGGTCAACCGGGCGCTCTACGTGGACGAGACGACGTTGCGGAAGAAGCCGGAATTCGAGGCGGTCCGGGCGGGGATCGCCTGGGCGCTCGCCGAACTGTCCGGTTATGTCGAGAAATATGCCTCCGACAGCGCCCTTGCGGCAGAGTGAGGGCCGGGCGCACGCCCGAGCGTGCTGAACGCCCCTTGCCTTGAAACATTCCCGTCAAAAAAAACCGCGCTGTGGGCGCGGTTAAGTCTAGGGAGGAAACACCCAAGGAGGGTATTACAGTCACGAGTGACTGTAGCCGAACCATAATATTGCGCTGCACAATTGTCAAGCATTTCCAGACAGGGACCAATTTTTCGGCAATAGGCCCGCATCGCCCGGTCCCGACGGCAGGCCTCGTCCGGGCGATGCACCTCCGGAACGGTTCCGTTTTGCCCCGTCTTGCTCTAAGGACGATCGACCTTCGCCAAATGTGAGATTACCATGCTTCCCGATCGCGCCTTCTTCGACCTCCTCGCCGATGCCGCCAAGGCCGAGACGCTGCCGCGCTTCCGCGTCGGCGCCCATGTGGTGAACAAGGAGGAGGAGGGCTTCGATCCGGTGACGGAGGGCGACCGTGCCGCGGAGGCTGCGATCCGTGCCGTGATCACCGAGCGTTTTCCCGAGCACGGCATTCTCGGCGAGGAGCACGGTTCGGTGGGGCTCGACCGGGAGTATGTCTGGGTCATCGATCCGATCGACGGCACGCGCGCGTTCATTTCAGGGGTGCCCGTCTGGGGAACGCTGATCGGCCTCTACAGGAACGGCCGGGCGGTGATGGGGCTCGTCGACCAGCCGTTCACCGGGGAGCGCTATTTCTCCGACGGCAGCCAGTCGTTCTACAGTGGCCCGGAAGGCGAACGCGTCCTGAAAACCCGCGCCTGCGCGGGCCTGTCGGATGCTGTCATGTTCACGACGTCGCCGCACATCTTCGTCGACGGCGACCGCCAGCGCTACGAGGCGGTGCAGGACAAGGTGCGGCTGTTTCGCTACGGCGTCGATTGCTACGCCTATGCGCTGCTGGCCGCCGGCCATGTCGATCTCGTCATCGAGACGTCGCTGAAGGCCTATGACGTCGGCGGTCTCATCCCGGTCATCGAGCAGGCGGGCGGGATCATCACCGACTGGGACGGCGGGCGCGCGGAGATGGGCGGCCGGGTGATCGCGGCCGGCAGCCGCGCCGTCTACGACGAGGCGATGGCGATCCTTCGCAGCTGACCGGAGCCCGGTCGAAATCCCGGCTTACGCGCCGAGTGCCGTCTGCTCCGCCTGGCTTCCGGGGATGAAGGCCTCGATTGCCGCCATCGCCTGGGCGCGGTAGCGGTCTGCCTCGCTGAAGAGTTCGTGGCGGGCGCCGTCGATCTCGATCAGGCGGCCGGCGCGAAACTTCCTGGCGAAGGCGTTCAGCGTCGAGCGCGGCACAATCGGGTCCAGCGTCGGGCAGAGCACAAGCGTGGGGATGCGGATGCGGGTCAGGTGTTCCTGGCGCGAGACGCGGGCGATGGCGGACAGCGATTCCTTAAGCCAGCGGGCGGTCGGCTGGCCGAGGGTCAGGTCCGGAAATGCGTTGCAGATCGCCATGTTGCGCTCGAAGCGGCGGCGGTCGCCGGTCAAGGCATTGCCCTCGAACGGCGGCGCCGGCGGATGCTTGCGGAAGGTGCGACCGCCGAGCTGGAAGAAGCTCGCCGTATTGGCGATCATGGTGATCGAGCGCTGGCTCATCACCTGGCCGGCCAGCGCCAGGAAGGGCGCGGCCAGTACCATGCGGTCTATCCGGCTCTCCAGTTCGGGCGCCCGCGACAGGGCGACGAGCGCGCCCATGGAATGGGCGACGATGAAGAACGGCAGGCGCGTGTCGGGAAGGACGACCTGTTCGAGGAAATGGTTCAGGTCGGCCTCGTAGTCGGAAAAGCGGACGACATGGCCGCGCAGCGGATCGCCGAGCATGCGGCCGGATCCGCCCTGTCCACGCCAGTCGAAGGTCGCGACCCAGAGCCCGCGCGCCGTCAGATCGTTGATGGTCTCGAAGTATTTCTCGATCTGTTCGCTGCGCCCCTGGAGCAGCACGACCGTTCCCTTCGCCTCGCGTGCGGCCGAGCGGAAGACGGCATAGCGGATCTTCACGCCGCCCCTGCCTTCGAAGAAGCCGGTGAAGTGATTGTCGGGAACGGGATTGTCGGGTGTTGCGAAAAGGAGTTCGTCCATGTCCGGGCCGGGCTCGGGAAGCGATTGCACACGAGGGTAGGGGCTCGTCCGGTTCGCGTCAAAGAAAAAAGCCGGCCATGCGGGACGCGGGGGGCGTCTGCGCAAGCCGGCTAGAGTGACCGGGGTGGAAGGGACGTTTCACTCCGGCGGCGGAAGATCGCGCTTCCGATGGTGACGGTGTATCCGGCGGCAGGTGAACGGAGCCGGAAGACCGCGTTCATCGGCCGTTCAGACGGTACGGAGGGGATCCGTGGCCCGGTTCCGAACGGCGCGGGCAGGGGGCTTGAACTGCCCGGCGGGTATCACCATCTCAACCCTGCGGGCGCCGGAAAGGGCCTGCTGACGGGCAATCACTGCCAATCGGGGTGAGCCCTTGGAACCGACCGGCACCCTTGAAATCAGGTGTCGGTTTCGATCGCAAACACGTTGCTCAAATGGAGGACACCATGCGTCACTTCGATTTCTCCCCCCTCTACCGCTCCACCGTCGGCTTCGACCGCCTGTTCACGATGCTCGACAGCCTCGGCCAGCCGGACCAGGGCCAGAGCTACCCGCCCTACAATATCGAGCGCACCGGCGAAAACGCCTACCGCATCACCATGGCGGTTGCCGGTTTCGATGAAAGCGAGCTTTCGATCGAGGCCCGCGAGCATGTACTCACCGTCAAGGGTGAGAAGGCCGAGGAAAACGGCGACCAGCCGCAGTTCCTCTATCGTGGCATCGCCAAGCGCGCCTTCGAGCGTCGCTTCCAGCTCGCCGACCATGTCGAGATCCGCGGCGCGCAGCTGAAGAACGGCCTGCTCCACGTCGATCTCGTCCGCGAGATCCCGGAAGCCGCCAAGCCGCGCAAGATCGAGATTGCCGCGGCCAGCCGCGAGCCCAAGCAGATCGAGGCCCAGTCCGCCTGACGAACTTTCCTGATCCGGACATGCGAACGGCGCCCGAAAAGGCGCCGTTTTGCGTTGGGGGATCAGTCGTTCCTCAGGCCGCGGCTGCGGCGGCCAGCGCCTCCTGTTCCTTCGCCCGCTGGCGCTCGGCATATTTCTGCGCGATCACCGCGCAGGCCATCAACTGGATCTGGTGGAACAGCATGACCGGCAGCAGGATCGCGCCGACCGGCTGGCCGGCGAAGATCGCATTGGCCATCGGAACGCCGCTCGCAAGCGACTTCTTCGATCCGCAGAAGACGATGGTGATCTCATCCTGCCGGGAGAAACCGAGCAGGCGGCTGCCGTAGAAGGTGATCAGCAGCACGGCGGCAAGCAGGACGATGTCGATGACAACAAGCGTGGCGATGTCGCCGGCCGAAAAGGTGCGCCAGATGCCCTGGATCACGGCTTCCGAGAAGGCGAGGTAGACGACCATCAGGATCGAGCCGCGGTCGACGGGGCTGAGGATCTTCTTCTTGCTGCGGATCCAGTCGCCGATCCAGGGCTCGAGCAACTGGCCGAGCACGAAGGGCGCCAGCAGTTGCAGCAGGATCTTCTGCAGGGCATCCCAGGAAAAGCCGCCGTGGCCGCCGATCGAAAACAGCAGGCCGACGAGAAGCGGTGTCAGGAACATGCCGACGATGTTGGAGGCCGATGCCGAACAGATCGCCGCCGGCACGTTTCCGCCGGCCATGGAGGTAAATGCGATCGAGGACTGGACGGTCGAGGGCAGGACGCAGAGGAAGAGGATGCCGAGATAGAGCGGCCCGGGCAGAATCGATTCGGGCAGAAAGCCGATCGCAAGGCCGAGCAGCGGGAAGACCGCAAAGGTCGTCAGCATGATGACAAGGTGGAGGCGCCAGTGGAGCATGCCGGCGACCACGACGTCGCGGGACAGGCGGGCGCCATGCAGGAAGAACAGAAGCGCGATGGCGAGATTGGTGGCGATCGAGAAATAGTCGGCCGCAACGCCGCTCACCGGCAGCAGCGAGGCGAGGATGACGGTGCAGACCAGCATGATCGTGAAGCGGTCGGGCAGGAAGCGGCTCATGCTCTGGTATTCCCTTTGGCTGTCGGAGTCCCTTGGTTTCGGCTTTACCCCTCGCTCATCATGAAGCAGGATGCAAACACTAACAGTTATCGCATTTTAGGATAACCATGCTGAACCTGACCTATCTCAACAGCTTCGTCATGCTGGAGCAGACCGGCAGCTTTACAGCGGCTGCCGAGCGGCTCGGCATCGGCCAGTCGACCATGACGCAACATATCCAGCGGCTGGAGAAGGCGCTCGGCCGCCAGCTCGTCTTTCGCGATACCCATCATGTCAGGCTGACCGGCGAGGGGGAGGCGCTGCTCGGCCACGCCCGCAGCATGCTGGACCTCAACGGCAAGGTGACGTCGCTCTTTTCCGAGAGCCGCCTGCGCGGGCGACTGCGGCTCGGCGTCTCGGAGGACGTGGTGGCGAACCGGCTGACGGCGATCCTGGAGGATTTCATCCGGCTGCATCCATTCGTCGACCTGGAGCTGACCGTGGCGCTGAGCGCAGTGCTCTACCAGATGCAGGAGGCCGGTGACCTCGACCTGGTGCTTGCCAAGCGGCACGCCGGCGAGACGCAGGGGCGGCTTCTCTATCGCGAACCGCTGGTCTGGCTGGCGCGCGATCCGGACCTGGTGCTGTCGCGCGGCGGCGCCCTGCCGCTGATCGCCTTTCCGGCGCCCAGCATCACCCGCAGGGCGGCGCAGGAGGCGCTCGACCGGGCGAGGATCGCCTGGCGGATCGTCTGCACCTGCGGCAGCCTCAGCGGGCTGACGGCGGCGGCGCGCGCCGGCATGGGGGTGCTGGTACAGCCGCGCAGCATGGTGCCTCCGGGGCTGAAGGAGATTCCCGCCGACCGCCTGCCGCAGCTCGAGGACGTCGAGTTCATGCTGATCCCGCGCCGCGGGGCCGATGCGGCGCTGACGGAGGCGCTGTCCAGCCTCATCGTCGCCCGCATCCTGCCGCACGGGGCGGACTGATGCGCGCTCAGCGCGTGCAGACGGACAGGAAGCGGTCGACCTCGTCTTCGGTCGTGGCAAAGCTGGTGACAAGGCGGATCATCGTCTCGTCGCCGGCCATGGTCTCGCGGATCCCGGCCGGCGCCGGCCAGTCGTAGAAGACGGCGCCCTCGTCCCGCAGCGCCTGCAGGGTCGCGTTCTTCAGGATGGCGAAGACCTCGTTGGAGCCGGTCGGCCAGGCGAGGCGGGCGGAATTCGCCGCGGCGAAGCCGTCTGCCAGTCGCGACGCCATGGCGTTCGAATGGCGCGCGAGCGCGAGCCACAGCCCATCTCTGAAATAGGCGTCGAACTGGGCGGCTATGAAGCGGGACTTGGAGAAGAGCTGGGCGGAGCGCTTGCGCAGGTAGTGCATCTGGCGGGCGTGGGCGGGATCGAAAAGCACCAGCGCCTCGGCGCACCAGCAGCCGTTCTTGGTTCCGCCGAAGGAAAGAATGTCGACGCCGCGCTTCCAGGTCATGTCCGCCGGCGTGGTGTCGAGCGTCACCAGCGCATTGGCAAAGCGGGCGCCGTCCATGTGCAGGGGCAGCTTCGCATCGTGGGCGATCCTGCCGATCGCGGCGATCTCGTCCAGCGCATAGACCGTGCCGGCCTCGGTCGCCTGTGTCATGGTAACGGCCATCGGCTGGCCGCCATGGACGAAATCGGGCGGGAAGCGGCCGATCGCGGCCGCCAGCGCGTCGGGCGCCATCCGCCCCTCTTTCCCTGCGACGGAGACGAGCTTGGCGCCGGTCGCGAAAAACTCCGGCGCGTTGCACTCGTCGACGTTCACATGGGCCTCGGCGTGGCAGAACACCTGGCCGCCCGGACGGTTGTAGCTTGCAAGTGCCAGCGAATTGGCGGCCGTTCCGGTGCCGACGAAGAAGACGGCGACGTCGTGCTCGAAGATCTCGCTGAAGGTGTGCTCCACCTTCCTGTCGAGGTCGCTTGCGCCATAGGCCCTGGCGAAACCGCCCGCGGCGTCGCTGAGGCTGCGGGCAATCTCGGGATGGGCGCCGGCCCAGTTGTCGGAGGCGAAATACATGCGGTTCTTCCGGCTCGGCCGGCTCCAGTGTCATCGATCGGTGCGACCATAGACGAGCACGGGCACCGATCAACGGGATCCGGCGGCGAAACGGTGGCAAAACGGTGACGGGACGCGATTTTGGAATTAACTGAAACCTTCGGTCGCGCACTCGTAATTAAGTTTCAAAAGAGGTGTGCAAGTCGCAATTTTTCGTCATTTGATGTTAAAATTTTGGCCAGATGCCCTTGCGGCGCCGGGTCGTTTCTGGCATAGAGCCTACGAAATAGGACAGTCTTGCTGTCCTATTTCGGTCAGGGGGACCGAAACGATGTCCGATCTCTCGCTTCTTGCGGGTGTTCGGCCGTGATGCAAGTGCCGCGGATCGCAAGTCGATCGCGAATGCCATGCAGATTGCGACGGTTTCTGACGTTTATGCCTCGCCGGGCCGACTTCAGTTTGCCGCCCGGTACGGTTCATGCAACGATGATGCCCGTGGGGCCGGACTGCAAGACGCAGACGGTCGGCACGCGGGCAAAAGCCTGCCCGCATTGCCCGGGCCACAGGAGGAAAGACGATGGCGGAATTCGCGTCGAAGAGTTTTGGTTTGAACCGCGCGCAGACGACTGCGACGGACGCCAAAACGACGGCGCGACGCGTCGGGCTTCCGAAAAAACAAGGGCTGTACGACCCGCGCAACGAGCATGACGCCTGCGGCGTCGGTTTCGTCGCGCACCTGAAGGGCCAGAAGTCGCACCAGATCGTCAAGGACGGGCTGTTCATGCTCGAGAACCTGACGCATCGCGGCGCCGTCGGCGCCGACCCGCTGATGGGCGACGGTGCCGGCATCCTCGTCCAGATTCCGGACCGCTTCTTCCGCGAGGAGATGGCCAGGCAGGGCGTCACCCTGCCGAAGGCCGGCGAATATGCCGTCGGCCACATCTTCATGCCGCAGGACGAGACGCTTGTCGCGCACTTCATGAAGGTGATCGAGGACGTCGTCGCCGAGGAAGGCCAGGTGCTGCTCGGCTTCCGCGACGTGCCGGTCGACAATTCCTCGCTGTCCAAGGCGCCCGAGATCGCCGCCACCGAACCGAAGCACGTGCAGATCTTCGTCGGTGCCGGGCGCGACGCCGCCTCGACCGCCGAGTTCGAGCGCCGCCTGTTCACGCTGCGCAAGGTGATCTCCAACCGTATCTATGACGAGTACCAGGGCGAGGAGAGCGGCTTCTACCCGGTGTCGCTGTCGTCCTCGACCATCGTCTACAAGGGCATGTTCCTGGCCTACCAGGTCGGCGCCTACTACAAGGACCTGGCCGATCCGCGCTTCGAGAGTGCTGTCGCACTCGTCCACCAGCGTTTCTCGACCAACACCTTCCCGTCGTGGAAGCTGGCGCATCCCTACCGCATGGTCGCCCACAACGGCGAGATCAACACGCTGCGCGGCAACGTCAACTGGATGGCTGCCCGTCAGGCGTCGGTGTCCTCGCCGCTGTTCGGCGACGACATCACCAAGCTCTGGCCGATCTCCTACGAGGGCCAGTCCGATACCGCCTGTTTCGATAACGCGCTCGAATTTTTGATCCGCGGCGGCTATTCGATGGCGCATGCTGTGATGATGCTGATCCCGGAAGCCTGGGCCGGCAACCAGCTGATGTCGCCCGAGCGGAAGGCCTTCTACGAATATCACGCCGCGCTGATGGAGCCGTGGGACGGCCCGGCCGCGGTCGCCTTCACCGACGGCAAGCAGATCGGCGCGACGCTCGACCGCAACGGCCTGCGTCCGGCCCGCTACATCGTCACCGACGACGACCGCGTGATCCTCGCCTCCGAGGCAGGCACGCTGCCGGTCAAGGACGAGAACATCGTCAGGAAGTGGCGCCTGCAGCCGGGCAAGATGCTGCTGATCGACATGGAGAAGGGCCGCATTGTCTCCGACGAGGAGGTGAAGTCCGACCTCGCCGGCAAGCACCCCTACCGCACCTGGCTGGACAACACCCAGCTGATCCTGGAGGACCTGCGGCCGGTCGAGCCGCGGGCGCTGCGCCGCGACGTGTCGCTGCTCGATCGCCAGCAGGCGTTCGGCTACACGCTGGAGGACACCAAGCTCCTGATGTCGCCGATGGCGACGACGGGGCAGGAGGCGATCGGCTCGATGGGCACCGACACGCCGATCTCGGCGATGTCGAGCAAGGGCAAGCTGCTCTATACCTATTTCAAGCAGAACTTCGCCCAGGTCACCAACCCGCCGATCGATCCGATCCGCGAGGAACTGGTGATGAGCCTCGTTTCCTTCATCGGGCCGCGGCCGAACATCCTCGACCATGAGGGGGCCGCGCATGCCAAGCGCATGGAAGTGCGCCAGCCGATCCTGACCAACGGCGATCTGGAGAAGATCCGCTCGATCGGGCACACGGAAGACCGCTTCGACACCAAGACGCTCGACTTCACCTACGACATCTCGCGCGGCGCCGATGCCATGCCGGAGATGCTCGACCGCCTGTGCGAACGCGCGGAAGCGGCGGTGAAGGGCGGCTACAACATCATCGTGCTCTCCGACCGCCAGATCGGGCCGGATCGTGTGGCGATCCCGGCGCTCCTGGCGACGGCCGCCGTGCACCATCACCTGATCCGCAAGGGGCTTCGCACCTCGGTCGGCCTTGTGGTGGAGACGGGCGAGCCGCGCGAGGTGCACCATTTCTGCCTGCTCGCCGGTTACGGCGCGGAGGCGATCAACCCCTACCTCGCCTTCGATACGCTCACCGACATGCACAAGCGCGGCGAGTTCCCGAAGGAAGTGGACGAGAGCGAAGTCGTCTACCGCTACATCAAGGCGGTGGGCAAGGGCATCCTGAAGGTCATGTCCAAGATGGGCATCTCGACCTACCAGTCCTATTGCGGCGCGCAGATCTTCGATGCGATCGGCCTGTCGTCGGCGCTGGTCGACAAGTACTTCTTCGGCACGGCGACGACCATCGAGGGCGTCGGGCTGGAGGAGATCGCCCGCGAGACGGTCGCCCGCCACAAGGCCGCCTTCGGCCGCGACCCGATCCTGGCCAACACGCTCGACATCGGCGGCGAATATGCCTTCCGTATGCGCGGCGAGGAGCATGCCTGGACGCCGGACGCGGTCGCCTCGCTGCAGCATGCCGTGCGCGGCAATGCGCAGGACCGCTACCAGGAGTTCGCCGAGATGGTGAACGCCTCGTCGCTGCGCATGAACACGATCCGCGGCCTGTTCTCCATCAAGGGCGCGAGCGCCTGGGGCCGCGAGCCCGTATCGATCGACGAGGTCGAGCCGGCTTCCGAGATCGTCAAGCGCTTCTCGACCGGTGCAATGTCCTTCGGCTCGATCTCCAGAGAGGCGCACACGACGCTGGCGATCGCCATGAACCGGATCGGCGGCAAGTCGAACACCGGCGAGGGCGGCGAGGAAGCCGACCGCTACCTGCCGCTGCCTGACGGCTCCACGAACCCGGAACGCTCGGCGATCAAGCAGATCGCGTCCGGCCGCTTCGGCGTCACCACCGAGTACCTGGTCAATGCCGACATGCTGCAGATCAAGGTGGCGCAGGGCGCCAAGCCCGGCGAGGGCGGCCAGTTGCCCGGCCACAAGGTCGATGCGACGATCGCCAAGACCCGCCACTCGACGCCAGGCGTCGGCCTGATCTCGCCGCCGCCGCACCATGACATCTACTCGATCGAGGATCTGGCGCAGCTGATCTACGACCTGAAGAACGTCAATCCTGCGGCGGACGTCTCGGTCAAGCTCGTCTCCGAAGTCGGTGTCGGCACGGTTGCCGCCGGCGTCGCCAAGGCCCGTGCCGACCACATCACCGTTGCCGGCTTCGACGGCGGCACCGGCGCCTCGCCGCTGACCTCGCTGAAGCATGCGGGCTCGCCCTGGGAGATCGGCCTTGCCGAAACCCACCAGACGCTGGTGCTAAACGGCTTGCGCTCGCGCATCGCGCTTCAGGTCGATGGGGGCTTGAAGACCGGCCGCGACGTCGTCGTCGGCGCGCTTCTCGGCGCCGACGAGTTCGGCTTTGCCACGGCACCCCTGATCGCGGCAGGCTGCATCATGATGCGCAAGTGCCATCTCAACACCTGTCCGGTCGGCGTCGCCACGCAGGATCCGGTGCTGCGCAAGCGCTTCAAGGGCGCGCCGGAGCATGTGGTCAACTACTTCTTCTTCGTCGCCGAGGAGGTCCGCGAGATCCTGGCGTCGCTCGGCGTGCGCAAGCTCGACGAGATCATCGGCGCCTCCGAACTGCTGGAGAAGGAAGCGCTGATCTCGCACTGGAAGGCGCAGGGCCTCGACTTCAACCGCATCTTCCACAAGGTCGATGCGCCGAAGGAGGCAACCTACTGGACCGAGCGGCAGAACCACCCGATCCAGGACATTCTCGACCGTACGCTGATCGAGAAGGCCAGGCCCGCGCTCGAGAGCAAGACGCCGACCGCCTTCGAGGTCGACATCAAGAACGTCGACCGCTCGGCCGGCGCGATGCTGTCGGGCGAAGTCGCCAAGCGCTACGGCCACAAGGGGCTGAAGGACGACACGATCACCGTGCGCCTGAACGGCACGGCCGGCCAGTCGTTTGCTGCCTTCCTGGCGCGCGGCGTCACCTTCGACCTCGTCGGCGCCGGCAACGACTACGTCGCCAAGGGCTTGTCGGGCGGCAAGATCATCGTCCGTCCGCCGGAGACCTCGAAGACGGTCGCGGAAGACTCCATCATCGTCGGCAACACCGTGCTCTACGGTGCGATCGACGGCGAGTGCTACTTCAACGGGGTCGCCGGCGAACGCTTCGCCGTGCGCAATTCGGGTGCCGTGGCGGTCGTCGAGGGCGTGGGCGACCATGGCTGCGAATACATGACCGGCGGCGTCGTCGTCGTCATCGGCCAGACCGGCCGCAACTTCGCGGCCGGCATGTCGGGCGGCGTCGCCTATGTGCTGGACGAGGAGGGCGATTTCGCGCGCCGCTGCAACATGGCGATGGTCGAGCTGCAGCCGGTGCCGGAAGAGGACGACATGCTGGAGAAGCTGCATCACCACGGCGGCGACCTGATGCACAAGGGCAGGGTCGACGTGTCCGGCGACATGACCCGCCACGACGAGGAGCGGCTGTACCAGCTCATTTCCAACCACCTGCACTACACGGGCTCGAAACGCGCCAAGGACATCCTGGACAATTGGGCGGACTACCGTCCGAAGTTCCGCAAGGTCATGCCGGTCGAGTACCGGCGCGCGCTCGAGGAGATGGAGCGCATGAACATGGCCGAAGCAGCGGAGTGAGCGGCCGGGCGGCCATCATTCATCGGGTGATTTCAGTCGGCATCGCGGTCGCCGTCCCGGCGGCCGTCTTCTGGATGAACGGCGAAATCGGTTTGGAATTCATCGTACTGGGCGCGGCAATCGGATTTGCCTACTGGTACTGGGGACCTTCGGTTCCCCCGCTTTGAAGTGAGGAATACACTCGTGGGTAAGGTTACAGGTTTCTTGGAGATCGATCGTCAGGTTGCGAAGTATCAGCCGGCGTCGGATCGCATCCGCCACTTCCGCGAATTCACCATCCCCATGTCGGACCAGGAGGTCCAGAAGCAGGCCGCGCGCTGCATGGATTGCGGCATTCCCTATTGCCACGGCCCGACGGGTTGTCCTGTTCACAACCAGATCCCGGACTGGAACGACCTCGTCTATAGCGGCAACTGGGAACTGGCGATCCGCAACCTGCATTCGACCAACAATTTCCCGGAGTTCACCGGCCGCGTCTGCCCCGCCCCTTGCGAGGAAGCCTGCACGCTGAACCTCGAGGACATGCCGGTGGCGATCAAGACCGTCGAGCAGGCGATCGCCGACAAGGCCTACGAGATGGGCTATATCGTGCCGCAGCCGGCGACCGTGAAGACGGGCAAGAAGGCCGCCGTGATCGGCTCCGGACCCGCCGGCATGGCGGCGGCGCAGCAGCTCGCCCGCGCCGGCCACGAAGTGCATGTGTTCGAGCGCGAGACCAAGGCCGGCGGCCTCCTGCGCTACGGCATTCCCGACTTCAAGATGGAGAAGAACTTCATCGATCGCCGCGTCGACCAGATGCGCGGCGAGGGCGTCACCTTCCATTGCGGCGTCAATGTCGGCGTCGACAAGAAGATGGACGAACTGCTCGCCGAGTTCGACGCGGTGCTCTATTGCGGCGGCTCGGAAACGCCGCGCGACGCCGGCATCCCGGGCGTCGACTTCGCCGGTGTCCACGACGCGATGCCCTACCTCGTCCAGCAGAACCGCCGCGTCGGTCGCGAGAACATCGACAGCGTCGGCTGGCCTTCCGATCCGATCCTCGCCGGCGGCAAGCATGTCGTCGTCGTGGGCGGCGGCGACACGGCGTCCGACTGCGTCGGCACCGCCTTCCGCCAGGGCGCCGTCAAGGTGACCCAGCTCGACATCCGCCCGCAGCCGCCGGAAAAGGAAGACAAGCTGGCCATCTGGCCGTTCTGGGCCACGAAGATGCGGACCTCGTCCTCGCAGGCCGAGGGGGCCGTGCGCGAGTTCCAGGTCGGCACGCTCGAATTCGTCGGCGACGAGGACGGTGTGCTCACCGGCGTGAAGTGCTGCCAGGTGGACGATCGCCGCAAGCCGATCGCCGGCACGGAGTTCATCATCAAGGCCGACCTTGCCTTCATCGCCATCGGCTTCCGCGGCCCCTTCACCGACAGCGTTCTGGGTGACCTCGGCGAGCGGCTGACGATCCACACCGACAAGCGCGGCTCCTCCAACGTCGTCGCCAACGACCGTGACTACAAGACCTCGGTCGACAAGCTCTGGACCGCCGGCGATGTCCGCCGCGGCCAGTCTCTGGTCGTCTGGGCGATCCGCGAAGGCCGCCAGGCCGCGCGCGCGATCGACGAGGTGCTGATGGGCTCGACGACGCTGCCGCGCTGAGCGGGCAGGCATAGCCCAGCCTGAGCAATCGAAACCCCGCAAGCCAAAACGGCCTGCGGGGTTTTCCGTTTTCGAATGTGTGTCCCGGAGAGGCCTCCAGTGGCCGGCCGGCGGGCGCGTCAGGCGGAACTGGCAAATGCGATCAGGTTGCCGTCGGGGTCGGCGACGATGATCGTCTTCGTTCCCCATTCCTCGGTGCGCAGGGCCTGATGGAAGGTCGCGCCTGCGGCCTCGAACTCGGCCGCGAGTGCTGCCGCGTCCTCGACGATGATGGTTGCGCTCAGCGCATCGTCTTCACGGGCGCGGAAATCGGCGGCGAACGGTAGCTGGTGCACCTGGCGTAGGTTCAACTGCACGCCGTCACGGTAGACCTGCGCATAGTAGGGCGGATCGCCGTAGACGAAGGCGACGGTGAAGCCGAGCCGTTCGCCGTAGTAGTCGCAGGCGGCTTCGATGGCGGTGACGTAGAGCTGCGGTTCGACGGCGAGGAAGGTCGAGCGGTTGGTGGAAATGCCGTCTGGAGTTGGAAGTGCCATACACGTCTCCTGGGCGTTTGATCGATGTTGACCGTCGCGCGCTTGTCTCAGCCCACGAAATCTAGGTTGATAGTCGTTCCGTCTGGCAAATGCTTGGTCTGATTGTAGATATCACCGCAGAAAGATATCCATTCCAGCCAAGAGCAAAGCCACATATTGCTGACCGAGTACTCACCTCCGAATAGCGGAAGGGTCGTGAACGCGTAGCATTGCGAAGGGTTAGGTCTCATTCCAGCTTCCCAGCATGCTTCGACAAGCGGGCGTAACAGCCAGCCTTCATCGTCGAGAATACAGCTCTTCCGGAATTCGTCTTCAGACGATGCTATCTGAGAAATCGACCCTGCCGAAATCTCCAACATGTATACCGCACCGGATTCATCAGCCAAAAACAGATCGAGGCAGAGACTTGCGCCTAAGATCGTATAGTTCTTGGGTAAAATGTCCGTCCACGGAGTGAGATCTACACCGCGCACTTCATCGATCAAGAAATTTGGCGGCTTGGTGGTGCTCATGCTTGGTCCGTCAATAAACCCAACGAGTAAAAGGCTGTGGACCGTGGGACTGCATCAATTTCCCGCCGCGGCATTGATCGCCGGGCGGAGCTTGTCCATGCGGAAGTCGTCCACCCGGCCGGCGGGGGCTTCGGCGAAATCGCCCTTTTCGATCATCCGGTCCCGCGGGCTGCGGCCGCTCGCCTTGTCGGGCGCGTTGCCGCCCAGGAGGACCAGGCCGCCGTCGAGCGTGGGGTCGGTCAGGCTGATCGGCTGGGTCCTGAGGATATCGGCCGGATCGGCGGGGGCGGTGACCAGCATGTCGGATACCGCCTCGCCGCCCGGTGTCTGCCCATCCGTCGTCATGGCGTCGCCCAGCAGTCGGCGGATGTCCTTCTCGACATAGAAGGCCAGCTTGCGCTTGCCCGCCTTGGTCATCGAGATGCCGTCGGAGCCGCGCAGGCGCACCTGCTGGCCGTTGATGTCGGAGCCGGTGATGACGAACTTGCCGTCCTCGTCGACGAAGCCGTCCCAGATATCGATGAAGGTGCCGCCGGCCTTTTCTACCGCGCCGCGATAGACGGTGTTGAACGCGGACATATCGGCGGTCATCGACGCCGTCGGGAAGGCCGGCATGCCGACCCAGAGAAGCGGTACGTCCCTGGCGCGGATGTCGGTTGCGAGCTTCGCCACGCGGCGCGCATATTCCGCCGTCCAGGCCTCGCTACGGAACTTTTCCTTGACGCTGCCGATCGTCATCATCTGGCGGTCGTTGGCGCCGAGGCTCAGGACGACGACCGCCGGCTTCGTCTCGTCGATCAGCCTCGGAAGCTCCTGGTCCCAGTTGTAGTAGTCCTGGCGTACGAGGCCGGACGAACCGTTGGTGCGCGCCTCGATCGCCACCCCCGGCATCTGCAGGAAGGCCTCGGTCAGGCCGTCGGCGATGCCGCTTGCGACGAAATCGCCGACGATGAGAACCCGGCGGGCGTCGGCCAGTTTCTCGACCACGACGGGTGCTGCGGGTGCGGCCACCTGCGGCGCCTTCGTGCGGGTCTTCGGCTTCTGGCTCCGCGCCTGGTTGCGGCGAGGCTGCACCCGCTGTTGCATGCGCGGCTGCGCCTCCACGCGGGGCCGGCGGCGGAACCCGCCGAAGAGGAAATCGAGCACGGTGCGGCGCTGCACCCGTTCCTGCGCAACGGCGTCCGAATAGATCGCGGCCGGCGGCACGGCGATCGCAAGGCAGGCCAGAAGCACCAGCAGGCGGTGGATGCGTCCCATGCGCGGCGGGGTCCTCGTTGCTGTCGGAGCCGGGCACCCGGCATCCGTTTCAGGCGATCATCGCAAATTGCGCGGGATCGGGAAAGCGCCAATGCCCATGACGGGTGCTCCATGCCTGCGGCGCCGACGAATACGGGCGCCAATGGCGCCCGTCATGCAGTCTGCGACGAGGCTGGCGCTATTTCCGCAGGGCCTGCAGGAGGCGCGTGCTCGGCTGGCCGTCGGCCGTCAGACCGAGACGGCTCTGGACGGCCTCGATGGCGGCCTTGGAGCCGGAGCCGAGATTGCCGTCGACTTCTCCGTCATAGTAGCCGAGCTCCTTCAGCCGCGTCTGCAGCTCGAACTTCTCGGAAATGTCGAGGGCGCCGTCCGGGCGCGGCCAGCGCTGCTTCACGCCGCCGTAGCCGGCAAGCTGGTCGGCCAGCATGCCGACGCCCATGGCATAGGAGTTGGAGGCGTTGTAGCGCTTGATGACGAAGAAGTTGCGGGTCATCAGGAAGGCCGGGCCGTCCGCGCCGGCCGGCATCAGCAGTTCGGCGCGATCGCCGCCATTCCTGAAGCCGCTGCCGCTTGGGCGCTTGAAGCCGAGTTTCTGCCATTGCGCCAGCGTCTTCGTCTGGCCTTCGTAGGCACCGCCGCCGCGGGGTGTCACCACCTCGTAGCCCCAGGTCTTGCCCGGTTGCCAACCGTTCTTGTGCAGCAGGTTTGCCGCCGTCGCCAGCGCGTCCGGCACCGAATTCCAGATGTCGCGATGGCCGTTGCCGTCCGCGTCGACCGCGTAGAGCAGGTAGCTCGACGGGATGAACTGGGTATGGCCCATCGCGCCGGCCCAGGAACCGGTCATTTCGGAAGCGCGGATGTCGCCGTTCTGGATGATCTTGAGGGCGGAGATCAGCTGGGTGCGGGCGAACTTGGCCCGTTTCGGGTCGGCATAGGCCAGCGTCGCGAGCGCGCGCGGCACGTAGTGGAGGCGGTCCTCCTTCGAAAGCACCGCGCCGTAGTTCGATTCCATCGACCAGATGGCGAGCAGGATGTTGCGATCGACGCCATAGCGCTTCTCGACGGCGGCAAGCGTGCGGCCATACTTGGCGGCCATCTCCTGGCCGATCTTGACGGTGTAGGGGTTCACGCGCGAATCGAGGTAGTCCCAGATCTTGTGCTTGAACTCCGGCTGGTAGGCCGCCTTCTCGAGCACATCCGGATCCGGCGTCTTGACGCCCTTGAAGGCCTGCTGGTAGGTCGATTTCGAGATGCCGCTCTTGGCTGCTGTCGTGTAGAAGTTGGCGATCCATTTCTGGAAGCCGGCGTCGGCGTGTGCGGCCGTGGCGGGAACCAGGAGAGCTGCGGAGACGACAAGGGCGCGTGCGGAGCGAAGGAGCCTGGAGTTGCTAAGCTGATGCATCGGTCGTTGGTTTCCGTCTTTCGAAATTTCGACAGGGCGGAGCGGTAAGCTTCCGGTGGAAAGCTCAGCCTACAGACATGAAGTCAACAAATTCTTTACCATGGATTCCCCAGCACGTCTCTCTTTGCAAAATGATAGCAAATTGAAGCTAATGCAGCACACAGCATCCCACCGATGAGTGGTGGTACAAAACGAGGTTGATGATGGCCGAAAAGCGCAAGGTACGAAAAGCAGTGTTCCCGGTTGCGGGACTGGGAACGCGGTTCCTCCCCGCCACCAAGGCGGTTCCGAAGGAGATGCTGACCGTCGTCGACAAGCCGGTGATCCAGTATGTCGTCGACGAGGCGCTGGAGGCGGGCATCGAGCACCTGATCTTCGTCACCGGTCGCTCGAAGGCGGTCATCGAGGACTATTTCGACATCCAGGTTGAGCTGGAGCAGACGCTGCGCCAGCGCAACAAGACGGCGGAGCTGACGCTTCTGGACAGCATCCTGCCGGTCGCGGGTTCGACCAGCTTCACCCGCCAGCAGGAGCCGCTGGGTCTCGGCCATGCCGTCTGGTGCGCGCGCGATCTCGTCGGCAACGAGCCCTTCGCGCTGCTTCTGCCGGACATGATCATGAAGGCGCCGAAGGGCTGCCTGTCGGGCATGGTCGAGCTCTATGACCACGACGGCGGCAACGTCATCGCCGTGGAGGAATGCGCACCGGACCAGGCGCACAAATACGGCATCGTCGGCGTCGGCGAGACGGTCGGCGAAGGCCGCCGGATCACCGCGATGGTGGAAAAGCCGGCACCGGGCACGGCACCTTCGAACTTCTTCATCAACGGTCGCTACATCCTGCAGCCGGAGATCTTCTCGATCCTGGCCACCCAGGAGCGCGGCGCGGGCAATGAGATCCAGCTGACCGACGCCATGCTGAAGCTCCTGAAGGACCAGCCGTTCGCCGCCTATCACTTCAAGGGCGAGACCTATGACTGCGGCGCCAAGGACGGTTTCATCCTCGCCAACGTCGCCTTCGCGCTGGCGCGCGCCGACATCCGCCCCGCGGTCGAAGGCCCGCTGGCGTCGCTGCTCAAGGGCTTGAACTAAGCCGCCTGCCGTTCCGCGCCGTTTTCCGGCGCGGAACCTTCGCCGAGCCCGTGCGAGCCGGCTCGGCCTCTCTTTTCCGCAAAATCCAGGGCTCAACGGCGCAGGACAAGCCCCAGCCCGGCGCGGGTGACGCCGGTGTCCTCAGTGTTCTTCTGCGTCGTCAGTTCGTAGGAGACGTCGCCGCTCAGCGCCAGGTAACGGTTGAAATTCCAGGCGAGCCCGGTGCCGACGATGTAGACGTTCTGGTCGGATGCCGAAGCGGTCTGGAAATCGCGCCATTCGTAGGATCCGGTCAGCCGGGCGACAAGATTGCTGCGCACATCCTGGGTGATCTCGCTGCTTGCGAGGTAGGAGACGTAGCCGCTCTCGCCGGGCGCGGTGGAGGGTTCGATCGAGGTCCTGAGGCCCAGGTTGACGTTCGTGCCGCGCTGGGGCGACCAGTCGACCGCGCCGTCGGCGGCGAAGGCGTTGATGGCCTTCAGGCGGTCGTCGTCGTAGGTCTGGCGGTCGAAGCCGATGCCCAGTTCGCCCCGCAGCTTCTCGCCGAGATCGAACTCCAGGCCGGCACGGCCGGCATAGAGATCGCCGGAGCGGGCGTAGCCCGACGAATCGCGCTCCTCGTCATAGCGGACGCGTCCGCCCGAGGCCTCGATGAAGGGGATCAGTGCCGGCGAGATCTCGTAGCCGATCCTGGCGGTGAGAATGCCGGTGACGGTGTTGCGATCCTTCTGCGACAGTTCGGAGCCGTCCGACAGTTCCACGTCGCCATAGGTTTCGCGGTCGACCGTTCCGCCCAGCGTGCCGCGAATCAGGCCGAAGTCGCGCTGGATCCGCGCGCCGCCGCTGAACGTCTGCACCGCCGACTGCACCGCGGCGCCCGAGATGGCGTTCGGATCGGCCATGTCCTCCCGCTCCAGGCTGTAGCCGGCGGTGAGGTTGGCCGTCGTCTCACCGGAGAGGTCGAGCCGCAGGTCGGCGCCGATATCGACTTCGGGTTCGGTGTTGTCGCTGCTGGTGAAGTTGCGTTCGTAGGTGCCCGCGCCGTCGATCGTGAGCTGGTGGCGGGACCAGTCGGAGACGAGCGAGCCCCGCAGCGTGGTCGTGGAGAAGCTGCGGGTATCGGTCTGGTCGCCGGTCTTGGTGCGCTCGTAGCCGATGCCCTGCTCAAGTGTGGGCCGCAGCGTGAAGGTGCCGACGGCGATGCCCGGCGGATCCTCGGAATAGGGAATGGCGCCGTTGCGGAAGCCTTCGACGGAGCCGGTCGGCAGGTTCTGGCGGCCGGCATCCGGCGCCGTCTCGACGGCTCCGGTCTCGATCGCATCCGGGGCGGCCGGCGCGGCCGGGGCGGGCGTCTGGAACGAGGCGCCCTGGGGGCCGGCCGCAGCGGGGGCGCCCAATGCTTGCAGCGAAGCGTCCGAGCCGATGGGCTCGACGGTGCCGAGTGCGGACGGAGCTGCTTCCTGCGCCTGCACCGGGGAAACGCCGAGCAGCGCGGCGACGACGAGCGCGCCGGCAGCCGTGCGGTGCGGCGGCGCGGTCGGTCGCACCCTGTCTGGTCTGTCGTGCCGGTATGCCATGATGTTCGCAATGATTTCTGAAATTCCTAACCACAGGTAAAGCAACACGGTTAACGTTCGGTTTCCGTAGCTTACGCTGTGTGACCGCGCCGAAGGCGGCGCCAGATGGACATCGCCGGGCAAAAGCGCTAACAGGCAGCGATGATCAAAAGACAAGCTCTCGTCGAAAGCAGCGGCGCGATCGCTTCAGCGATCCGTACCGTCGAAACCGAGCGTGCCGGCCTCGAAGCCCTGGCCGACGCGCTGAACGGCTCCCTCTACGACGCCTTCTGCGAGGCGGTGCGCACGATCGGCGACATCCGGGGGCGGGTCATCGTCACCGGCATCGGCAAGTCCGGCCATATCGGCACCAAGATCGCCGCTTCGCTTGCCTCGACCGGCACGCCGGCCTTCTTCGTCCATCCCGTCGAGGCCAACCATGGCGATCTCGGGATGATCGGACCGGACGACGTCATCCTCGCCATGTCCTGGAGCGGCGAGACCTCGGAGTTGCAGGGGATCGTCTCCTATTCCCGGCGCTTTTCGATCCCGCTGATCGCGATCACCTCCGGCGAGCGCTCGGCACTGGCGCGCGAGTCCGACATCGTGCTGCTCTTGCCGAAGGCGCAGGAAGCCTGCCCGCACGGGCTGGCGCCGACCACCTCCACGCTGATGCAGCTTTCGCTCGGCGACGCGCTGGTCGTGGCCCTGCTCGAGGCGCGCGGCTTCACCGCCACCGATTTCAAGACCTTCCATCCAGGCGGCAAGCTGGGCGCGAGCCTGACCCATGTCGGCGACATCATGCACAGCGGCGAGAACCTGCCGCTCGTGCCGCTCGGCACGTCGATGCCGGCCGCCGTGCTGCTCCTGTCGCAGAAGCACTATGGCTGCGTCGGGGTCATCGACGACGAAGGCAGGTTGGCCGGCATCGTCACCGACGGCGACATCGCCCGCAATCTGTCGCGCAACCTGGCGGCGCTCGACGTCGACGACATCATGACGCGCACGCCGAAGACCGTCCGCCCGGCGACGCTCGCGACGGCGGCGCTGGGGCTTTTGAACCAGCACAACATCTCGGCGCTGATCGTCACCGACGAGACCGTGCGGCCGGTCGGCATCGTGCACTTCCACGACCTATTGCGCATCGGCGTCGCCTAAACGACGGCGTAGCGCGAAATGGGGCATTCACATCCAGTAACCTTTGTAAGTGAACTAGAGAAAGCTTGGGCCTCCTGATATCGCTTTTCTCGATCGAGATAGGAGCGAACTCGGATGGCATCGCCAGACATTTTTAATGAGCCGCCGACTGGGCCGGTTAGAGATCTCGCCATGGCGCTCGTCGGCGCTCTACCTTTTGGTAGCCTTTGGCAGTTGCTTGCGGGAAAGCTTTGGGACGATCCACGTTGTGCTGCATACCGGCATTTTGCCATTGCGTTGGCGAAACGCCTTCGCGAGCTGGAGCAAACGTCATCACTAGACATTGGTGACGCGTTGCAGAAACCTGAAACTCAGCCGTTGCTACTAAGCGCGTTTGAAACTGCCGCGAGATCAATTGGGGAGAAGAAGCTTGAGGCACTGAGAAATGCCGCTGTTCAAGGGATATTTGAACGCAGCTATCCATTTGATCTCTCCGTGCTGGTGTTTTCCTTGTTGGACCGTGTGACAGAGGGGCATCTGGTCTTGCTTCATTTTATCGCCAGCGGCGGTCTGCCAGGTAAGCTTCCTCCATACGAAATCGATGTCACGCAAGTCGGAATCACCGTGGAAATGCGCCGTGCGAGTGACGCAACTATCATTGCGCAGCAGATAACTCTCAATGAGCTAATTCTTCATGATTTGATAAACATGGGCCTGGTTACAACTAGGCTTGAAATTGGCCCCGTGCATACTTGGAGCACTGACGCGTCGCGTAACGCTCCTGCTCGTGTGGTGCTTACGAAAAAAGGGAAATTGTTCGTCGAGCACATTTTCCCGGCTGCCATCAGCTAGCATTTCGATCCTAGACCGGCTCCACCGTCAAATCCCGTCCCGAGCTTGCCACGACGCGCACGCGCGCGCCGACCGGCAGGTCCGGGCCCTGCACGTTCCACATGGTGTCGTCCAGCCGGATGCGGCCGCGGCCTTCGGTGATCGGCTGGTCGAGCGTGGCGGTGCGGCCGACGAGGCTTTGGCCGCGCTGGTTCAGGAAGGGTTCGTCGGTGCGCTTCTCGTTGCGGGCGACAAGGCGGCGCCCCACGAGGACGGCTATGATGGAGAGGGCGGCGAAGACGAGCCATTGCACCTGCCAGACCCACCAGCCAGTTTCCCACAGGAGCAGCGACAGGGCGCCGGTGAGAACGGCCGCGATGCCGATCCAGACGAGGAAGACGCCGGGCATCAGCACTTCCAGCGTCAGAAGCACGACGCCCAGCACCCACCAGGCCCAAGGGCCAAGCTCGGCTGCGATCTTGGCGACCATGGCTCAGCTTTCCCTCTGGGTGGTGTCGAAGGGGTTGCGCACGGCCGTGCCGGTCGCAGGCGTCGCGCCACGCGGGCGCGGCGAAGCTGGCTGCGGGCCGTCGCCGAAGACCTCGCGGGCGATCGCGCCGATGCCGCCGAGCGAGCCGATCAGCGCCGAGGCTTCCATCGGCATCAGCACGATCTTGGAATTCGGCGCCGCGCCGACGGTGGCCAGTGCTTCCGTGTATTTCTGCGCCACGAAGTAGTTGATCGCCTGCACGTCGCCGGCGGCGATCGCCTCCGACACCATCTTCGTCGCCTTGGCTTCGGCCTCGGCCAGGCGCTCACGGGCCTCGGCGTCGCGGAAGGCTGCCTCGCGCTGGCCCTCGGCCTGGAGGATGGCCGACTGCTTGGCGCCCTCGGCCCGCAGGATCTGGGCGTTGCGCGCACCTTCGGCTTCCAGCACCTGCGCGCGCTTCTCGCGCTCGGCCTTCATCTGCCGGGCCATGGCGTCGACGAGGTCCTTCGGCGGCGCGATGTCCTTGATCTCGACGCGGGTGATCTTCAGGCCCCACGGCGTGGCCGCGTCGTCGACGACGTGCAGGAGCCGTTCGTTGATCGCGTCGCGGTTGGAGAGCAGTTCGTCGAGATCCATCGAGCCCATGACCGAGCGGATGTTGGTCATGGTCAGGTTCATGACCGCATGCTCGAGATTGGAGACCTGATAGGCGGCCTGCGCGGCGTTCAGGACCTGGAAGAAGGCGACGGCGTCGGCGGCGACGCTGGCGTTGTCGCGGGTGATGACCTCCTGGGTCGGCACTTCCAGCACCTGCTCCATGACGTTCATCCGCGCGCCGATCTTGTCGAAGAAGGGGATGATGAGGTTGAGACCGGGCTGCAGGGTGCGGGTGTAGCGGCCGAATCGCTCGACGGTGTACTGGTAGCCCTGCGGCACGGTCTTGATCCCGGCAAACAGCAGCCACAGGACCAGAACGACCAGTGCCACGACAAAAATATCCAAACCGTCCAAAGACATGCCCCGACCCCTCGGCTTTACGCACGGCGCTCCTCCGCAGGCGGGTCCCGCGGGCAGGATTGTGCGCAGATTCAACGCGTTATCTGCGACACTCTACGCAATCTTCGCCCCAAGGCCAGCGCAAATTCGCGCCAGCCGCCGCCGTCGTCGATGAAGGATCGGGACGGCTTCGGGCGGTCAGATCCAGCCGCCGAGTTCGCGGCGGACGACCTTTTCCAGCACGGCCATGCCGTCGGGGCTGTCGTTCAGGCAGGGGATATGGGCGAACTTCTCGCCGCCGTTGTGGTGGAAGCTCTCGGCCGCCTGGCCGGCGATCTCCTCCAGCGTCTCGAGGCAGTCGGAGACGAAGCCGGGATTGAACACGGCGATGCGCCTGACGCCTTCCTGCGCCAGCCTTTCCACCGTCTTGTCGGTATAGGGCTGCAGCCATTCTTCCGGGCCGAAGCGCGACTGGAAGGTGACCTGCAGCTTCTCGCTCGACCAGCCGAGCCTGTCGCGCAGCAGGCGGGCCGTCTTCTGGCACTGACAGTAATAGGGATCGCCCTTGTCGAAATAGGACTTGGGAATGCCGTGGAACGAGGCGAGCACCACCTCCGGCTCCCAGTCGAGCGTCGAAAGATGGCCGGTGATGGAGTTGGCGAGCGCCTCGATATAGGCCGGGTCGTCGTGATAGGGCGGCACCGTCCGCAGAGCCGGCTGCCAGCGCATCTTCAGGAGCGCCTCGAAGGCCTTGTCGTTGACCGTTGCCGTGGTCGCTGCGGCGTATTGCGGGTAGAGCGGAAAGAGAAGGATCCGCTCGCAGCCCTGCTGCTGCAGGTGCTCCAGCCGCGAGGCGATCGAGGGCTGGCCGTAGCGCATCGCCCAGTCGACGACGACCTCGGGATGGCCGGCAAGCGCCACCGACATCAGTTCCGCCTGGTTGCGCGTGTAGGTGCGCAGGAAGCTCTCGTTCTTCTCCTTGTTCCAGATCAGTTCATAGGCCTTGCCCACCTTGCCCGGCCGGGTGTTGAGCACGATGCCGAACAGGATCGGATACCAGGCGATCCTCGGCCATTCGATCACCCGCTTGTCGGTGAGGAATTCCTTGAGGTAACGCCGCATCGAGGCATAGTCGGTGCCATCAGGGGTGCCGAGATTGACGAGCAGGACGCCGACCCGGCCGTGCTTGACGGAAGGATGGTCTGCGGGCTTCGGGGCGGCATTGCTCATATTGGGTCCTGTGCATTCAGTCTGGCGGCGGCGGTGACCGCCGAAAATTCTCTGTAATCGTTCTAAAAAGAAAAGCCGGTCCGGGAAAGCCCGGGCCGGTGCAAAATGTGGAGACAAATTGTCCTTTTATTTGGCCGGGACCTCGAGCTCCGAGCCGATCGCGAGCGCACGGGGCTTAGGATTGTCGTTCGCCTCGGAGATCCTTCGCCACTGGAACCCGTCGCCATAGGCGTCCTCGGCGAGTTCCCACAGCGTGTCGCCGCGCACGACGATGTGCTTCGAGGCGGCTGCCGCCGGAGTGGCGGTCGCAGTGCCCGATGGCGCGGGCGTAGCCGAAGGTGCGGCGGTCGTTGTGGTGGCGGTGGCGATGCGGCCATCGAGGTAGGGCTTGTAGGGCTGGTGGGCGGCCAGGTAGTCGGCGAGCACCTCGTCGAGCGTCGGGCCGTAGTCGTAGGCGTTCGTCGCCGCGGTGGCGAAGATATCGTAGCCGTCGCCGCCGGCGCGCATGTAGTTGTTCGAGGCGAGCGTATAGACCTTGTCGGGGTCGAGCGGGACGAAGGCGTCGCCCTCCTGCATCTCGACGGAGACGACGCGGTGACCTGCGGGCTTCGACGTGTCGAAGGTGAACTTCATGCCGGCGACCTGCGGGAACCGGCCCGCGCCGCCCTCGATCTCGCTCAGGCCGTTCTCGAGCGCTACGACGATGTCGGAGCCCTTCAGCCCGAAGGTCGAGACGGTGTTCTGGAAGGGCAGCACGGTGATGACCTCGCCCATGGAGACGGGACCGGCGTCGATCGAGGCGCGCAGTCCGCCACCATTGGTGATCACGGCGGTGACACCCTGTCCCCTGGTCCGGTCGAGCAGGGCATCGGCGAGGAGATTGCCCATCTCGCACTCGCCGGCCCGGCAGCTTTCACCCCTTCCGTCGATCGGGGCGGCGGTCTCGGCGACGATCTTCGACTTCATCTCCTCGAGCGGCCCGGCAAGCTCCTTGACCTTTGCCGTGAAGCCGGCATCCGGCGCGAAGGTCGAATCGAGGAGGATCGGTGCGCCGCTCGTCGATTTGACGTTGCCGGCATCGTCGAAGACGACCTTCAGATCGCCGAGATATTTCGAATAGGCATAGGCCTGCACGATCGGAACGTCGACGCCGGCGGGGTTCCTGACGAAGGTCGGATAGGGGCCGATGGCCTTCTCGTCGGTGTTGGACAGAAGCGTGTGGCTGTGGCCGCCGACGATGACGTCGATGCCGTCCACGGCGCGGGCGATCTCCTGGTCGCGCCAATAGCCGACGTGGGACAGAAGCACGATCTTGTTGACGCCCTCGGCCTGGATCGTCGGAATGATGCCCTTGAGATAGGCGATCTCGTCTTCGAAGAAGACGCTCTTGCCGGGAGAGGACGTCTCGCCGGTGTCGGTCGCGAGCACGGAGACGATCGCCACCTTCTGGCCGCCGATATCCTTGACCACATAGCCCGGAATGCGGTTGGCGATCGGCGTGTCGGCGCCAGCGACGGTGTTGCCGGAGATAATCGGGAACTTCGCCTTGTCGAGGAACTTCGCCAGTTCCTCCGGGCCGTTGTCGAACTCGTGGTTACCGACGGCCATGGCGTCGAAGCCGATGCCGTTCATGAAATCGGCGACCGCCGCGCTCTTGTAGGCGGTGTAGAACAGCGAGCCCTGGAACTGATCGCCGGCATCCAGCACCAGCACGTTCGCGCCGGCATCGGTCAGCGCCTTGCGGCGGGCATCGATCGCAGCCTTGACGCGGGCGATGCCGCCGAAGCACGCGTTCTTGCCTTCGTCTTCGGCCGAGCAGGTGGAATCGTACTTGTTGATCGGCTCGATGCGCGAGTGCAGGTCGTTGATGTGGAGGATGTTCAGTTCGTAGTCGGCGAAAGCGGTGCCGCCGGACAGGGCCAGCAGGGACGTGGCCAAGAGGCCGATGCGAAGGCAAATCATGGGCAGGTTCTCCTGTTTCCCGCGGGAAGGCCGCTTCTCAGGCAGGGGCCGGTCGGCCCTGGTCCCCGAATGGGGCCGATGGTTTCACCGCGCAGGCGCAACTTCAAGAGGAAAACGGAAAGGGGCGATAGCCCTTGTGGAAGAGGGTTGAGCGCGCGGCCGACGCGCCGCCTCAGTCCTGCATGATCCGCGCGGTGCCGCTGACGCGGATCGCGCTGCCCGGTTGCGGCGGAATGTCGGCATGGAGGCGCGAGCGCATGCCCATGTCCTCGCCCTGGACGATCTCGATCGATCCTTCGTGCGGCCAGCCGAGATCGCGCAGGTATCCGGCAAAGGCTGCGGTCGCCGCCCCCGTCGCCGGATCCTCGTAGACGCCGCCGGAGGCGAAGGGGTTGCGGGTGTGGAACAGGCGCGGCGTTTCGGCAAAGGCGAGCAGGATCGTCGCCCAGCCCTCGCGCAGCATCACGGCCCGCGTCGCCTCGAAATCGTAGGCCATCGCGGCGAGGTGCCGGCGGGACTTCAGCGCCAGCACGAAATGGTCGGCGCCGCCATGGATCAGGGCGGGCGGGATCGCCGGGTCGAGGTCATCCCTGCCGTAGCCGAAAAGCGCCAAGATCTCCGCCGCCAGTTCGGGCGGAGCCGGCCGGCTGCGTGTCGGCGGCGATTGCAGGGCAGCGGAAACGGTACCGCCCGCCTTCGCCGCCTGGACGGAGATCCCGGCGTCGTTCAGCGTCAGCGGAAAGGTGCCGTCGCCGAATTTCAGCGCAAGGGCCGCGCCGAGCGCGATCGTCGCATGCCCGCAGAACGGAACCTCGATCCGCGGCGAAAAATAGCGCACGCGCCAGCCGTCGCCCTGCGGCGCGGCAAAGGCCGTCTCGGAAAATCCGATCTCCGCGGCGATCCGCTGCATTTCCGCAGGCGAGGGTAGGGCGTCGGCGATCAGGACGCCCGCCGGGTTCCCGCCGGTCTCGCCTTCGGAGAAGGCCGCGATGCGCTGGATGTCCAAAATGGCCTCCCCGGCGCCGCCGCCGGCCCTATGGATGTCAGCCTCAGCCCTGGCGGTTCAGCGTGAACTGGGCGCCGGAGCTCGAGGTGCAGTTCAGCTGGCGCTGGCCGATGAGCGAGCAGTTGGCCTTGGATGCCGACTTGGAAATGTTGGAGAAGAGGCTGATCTCGATCAGGCCGCCCGGCTGTTGGATATAGGTGCCGGTCGCCATGGTCGTGTTGGTGTCGGTCGTCCGGGTGGCGAACTGGCCGCCATTGAAGGTCGAGACCAGGCCGTTCGCATCCACCCATGATCCGTCCACGCCCTGCGGCGCCTGGGCGACCGGGGCATAGGTGTTCGCACGCTCCGAACTCTGGCAGGAAGCGAGCGCCGCAGCGGCGGTCAGCAGGGAAACGGCGATCAAGGGTTTCATCAGGGACTCCGTGGACTTACCCGGATACGGGTTTCAAAAAGTCGGTCCGACCATGCCGCGATCGGACGGTGAAAGCAAGAGACGCCCCCGAAAGGGAGGTGTTATCCGCCGCGAAGGCAAACGCCCGCACGGTGGCGGGCGTTCCCTGGTCTGCGGCGCGAATCTGCTCAAACCGCGCTTATCGGAAGAGGATGTTGCGAAACTGCCACGGATCCTTGGTGTCGAGGTCTTCCGGGAACAGGCCCGGACGGCCGTCGAGCGGGGTCCAGTCGGTGTAGTGACCCTCGACCGGGCCGAGATAGGGGCGCTGGACCTCGAGGCAGCGGCGGTAGTCCATTTCGTCGGCCTCGACGATACCGGCCTTCGGGTTTTCCAGCGCCCAGACCATGCCGGCGAGGACGGCGGAGGTCACCTGCAGGCCGGTGGCGTTCTGGTAGGGGGCGAGCTTGCGGGTCTGTTCCAGCGACAGGCGCGAGCCGTACCAGTAGGCGTTTTTGTCGTGGCCATAGAGCAGCACGCCGAGCTCGTCGACGCCGTCGACCAGTTCGTTCTCGTCGAGGACGTGGTGGATCGGCTGGGCGTTGCCGCCATTGCCGAACATTTCATGCAGCGATAGCACCGCGTCATTGGCCGGATGGTAGGCGTAGTGGCAGGTCGGGCGGTAGGTCACCTCGCCGTCCTTGTCGCGGACGGTGAAGAAGTCGGCGATCGAGATCGACTCGTTGTGGGTGACGAGAAAGCCGTATTGCGGGCCGGGCGTCGGGCACCAGGTGCGCACGCGGGTGTTGGCGCCGGGTTGTTCCAGGTAGATTGCCGCCTTGCAGCCCTTCTTGTGCTTCTTGGCGTTCTTCGGGATCCAGTTCTCGTGGGTGCCCCAGCCGAGCTCGGCCGGCTGCAGGCCCTCGGAGATGAAGCCTTCGACCGACCAGGTGTTCCAGAAGGTGTCGAGCGGCTTCGGCTTCTTGGTGCGCTGGGTGTCGCGCTCGGCGATGTGGATGCCCTTCACGCCGACCTTCTTCATCAGCTTGGCCCAGCCCTCGCGGTCGTCCTGCGCGGGAATGTCGTGCTTGACGCCGAGGTCGTTTGCCAGGTTGACGAGCGCTTCCTTGACGAACCAGGAGACCATGCCCGGATTGGCGCCGCAGGTGGAGACGGCAGTCGTCCCGCCGGGGCGCTTTGCCTTCTCCTTGCGCAGGGTCTCGCGCAGGGCGTAGTTCGTGCGGTCGGCATTCTTCATGTTCTTGTCGAAATAGAAGCCGAGCCAGGGCTCGATGACCGTGTCGATATAGAGCGCGTCGTGCTTGCGGCAGAGCTTCATCAGGTCAACGGAGCCGGTGTCCACGGAGAGGTTGACGACGAAGGCCTGGCCGCCGCCTTCGGTGAGAAGCGGCTTCAGCAGTTCCTTGTAGTTCTCCTTCGTCACGAATTCGGTGACGTGGCGCGCGCCATGGCGGGCGAAGATCTCGTCGTCGGCAGCATCCTTGCGCGGCTCGATGACGATCAGGCGGTTCTTGTCGTACTTGAAGTGACGCTCGATCAGCGGCAGGGTGCCGCGACCGATGGAACCGAAGCCGATCATGATGATCGGGCCCGTGATCTCGCCGTAAACCGGATAGCTCTTCTCTGCCATTCTCTCGTTCTCCTGACGGGGCGCCGCCCGATCTCGCAAAAAGAGGGCCGCTGGCCCCTTTTTCAATCCGGAAACAGCCTAGAGCATAGAATTCCGTCACAATAAAGTGGGCAAAACGGCTCGCGCCGGCATTGTTAGCCGGATATCTGCGAGCGCAGCAGCCGTGCCAGCGTGGCGCGCCGGTCGACCAGGCCCTTGTAGGCGGCCTGCGGGTCGGTCAGTTCCTCGAGCTGGGCGGCAAAGGTCGAGGCGACCGCGGCGGCGTTCGGCAGGCTGCGGATGGCGGCCAGCGGGTCGTTGTAGATGCGGATCGTGAAGAGGATGTCGCCCGAAAGCGGCAGGCGGCGCAGCGTCTGGCGCTCGACCCGCGCGAAGGTGCGCTCCAGCGCCAGGTCGTGGCCGGAGGGCAGCGCCCCATGCGCCTTCGAGGCCGGATAGTAGAGGTCGGCGTCGGGATTGATCGACCAGTTGAAGCGGAAGACCGGCCTTTCCACCTGCAGGTTGTCGAACATGCGGTTGATGAGGCCGGCGTTGCGGGTGCCGTCGCCGAAATCCGGAACCGGCGCATGGATATCCTCCATCCGCCGGCCGAACTTTTCGGGCAGCGACCAGGAGGAGGGGAAGGAGACGTAGCCCGCGACGAGGTGCCAGCCGGTCTCGCGCCGGCGCATGATCACGAGATCGTCCTGGACCAGGGCGCCCGCGGTCAGGAGCGGCGGCATCTGCGGATCGGCGAGCCGGACACGGCGTGTGGCAGTCCCGTGCGCAATGTCGATCGCATCGCCGTCGCGCCGGTAGCGGCCGGGATGGCGCTGCGTGACGAAATCGGCGACCAGGGCAAGGACCTCGGCCTGGGCATCGCGCGTGCCTTCCTCCTCGACGAAGACCTGGTCACGGTGCTGTGCCAGCACGCGTTCCTTCTCTGCCAGATAGCGTTCGAGCTCGTCGTCCGGCTCGATCCAGCGATCCGGGTCGAGCTGGCCGAGGCCGATCGTGAAAAGGCGGGCGGAGCCGTCATAGGGCGTATAGGCGGGGAGGGTCATCTGCGGCGCGTTCGCTTGCTGTGGCGCCCATCCGATTGTGAAGGAGCGCGATATCGTGTTAATCTGTATACATCGTAATCAAGAGTAGGCGCCATGTCACAGAACGTCATTTCTCTGCGGGTGTCGGACGAGATGAAGGACCGCCTGGACCAGCTTGCAGCGGCCACGCGGCGACCGCGATCCTTCCTGGCACAGGAAGCGCTCGCAGAGTACCTCGACAGGCACGGCTGGCAAATCGCGGCCATCGATGAGGCGGTCGTGGCGGCCGGGGACGGGCAGTTTGCCTCGCATGAGGCCGTGGCAGACTGGCTTGTCAGCTGGGGCACCGAGCACGAGAAGCAGCCGCCTGTTGCCGGCGGGGCGGCGAAGCGCGCGCGATGAAGGTCCTATGGTCGCGCCTGGCCATTGCCGACCTCGTCGCGATCCGCGCCTATATCGGCGAGCACAATCCGGAGGCCGCCAACGGTGTCGCCCGGCGCATCCTGCATGCCGTCGAGCTGCTGCAACAGCAACCCCGTCTCGGCCTTCCCACGCATCGCACCGACGTCCGGCGTCTCATCGTCCCCGGAACCGTCTATTCTCTTCCCTACCGTGTGGAGGAGGGAGCCATTGAAATCCTCGAAGTCTTCGACGGCCGGCAAAGAGCACCGCGCGCGGATCTGGGGGCGGATCCGGGCGACTGAGCGTGTCAAGGCCCTCGCCGTCCATTTCCTCAAGGGCTCAGCCTTGCCGGGATCAGCTCGCGCAGGGAATTGCCCACATACAGCCTGCCCGCGGCAAGGTCGTCCACGTGCATCACCGCCTTCTGCGCCCGGCCGTTGTCGATCATCTCCTCGCGCAGCACGCCGGCCAAGAGGCCGCAGGCGAGCGGCGGCGTCCTGAGGATGCCGGTGCCGTCGTCGAGGAAGACCGTGGTGATGGTGCCTTCGCAAACCTCGCCGCGCTCGTTGAGGAGGACGACCTCGTCGGCTGTGCCTGCGGGAAACTCGGCGCGAGCGGCTTCATAGGCCGCGCGGCGGGACGTCTTGTGGCGGAGCAGCGGATCGTCCGACCGGAGCCTCGTCGCGGCGATCGCGACGGTCCAGACGGTGTCGGCGGGCAACGGCACGAAGGCTGCGGACTTCACCTCGATCCGTCCGTCGCCGAAGAGTTCGAGGCGGATGCGGAGGGGGCTCGGTGGTGCAGGGGAGGGCTGGATCGCAGCCGGTCCGCGGGGCGCAATTGCCGAGTGTCCCAAAGCCGCCTCGACCGCCTCCGTCAGCGCCGCTTGCGCACCTTCGGGACGGGGCAGCCCGAGGGTCGCGGCCGAGCGCGCCAGCCGCGCAAGATGCCGTTCCAGCCGGACGAAACCGCCTTCCGGGTCCCAGCGCAGGGTCTCGATCAGCGAGAGATCCATTGGTCCCCCACGGCGAAGCGCGCCTTCAGCAGGCATTCCTCGTACTCGGCCTCGGCGGTCGAATCGAAGACGATGCCGCCGCCGACGTTGAAGACGGCGTCGCCGCCGGGAAAGAGCGAGATCGTGCGGATCGCGACGTTGAACTGCATGGTGCCGTCGGGGGCGATCACGCCGATCGCGCCACAATAGGCGTCGCGCGGGCCGGTCTCGAGGTCGTGCAGGATCTCCATCGAGCGCATCTTCGGCGCGCCGGTGATGGAGCCGCAGGGGAAGAGGGCGGCGAAGATGTCGCGGATCGACGTCTCCGGCACGAGCCGCGCGCGGACGTGGCTGACCATCTGGTGGACGGTCGGATAGGTCTCGATCGCAAAGAGCTTCGGCACTTCCAGTGTGCCGACCTCGGAGATCCGGGAGATGTCGTTGCGGAGCAGGTCGACGATCATCCGGTTCTCGGCCTGCGACTTCGGGTCGGCGAGCATGGCGGCGACGATCGCGTCGTCCTCGGAAGCGTTCGTCCCGCGAGGGGCAGTTCCCTTCATCGGATGCGTCTCGATCCAGCCGTCTTCGTCGACGCGGAAGAAGAGCTCCGGCGAGCGCGAGAGCAGGATCGGTCCGTCGAGCGAGACGAGCGCGCCGTATCTGACCGGCTGGCGCTCGATCAGCGACCAGAAGGCGGCGACGGGATCGCCGTTCCAGCGGGCGCGGATCGGCATGGTCAGGTTGGCCTGGTAGCAGTCGCCCTCGCGCAGGTGCCGGTGCAGCCGGTCGAAGCGCTGGCGGTAGGCCGGAAGATCCCACCCGGCTTTTGGCTCGGTGATGAAGGGCTCGTTCTCGGTCCGCTGCCTCGGCACTGCGAGCGGATGGTCCGTGGCCGGCGCGTCGAAGATGCCGAAGCTCAGGAGCGGCGTCTCGCGTCCCTCGACCGCGAAGGGGGCAAGCTTGTCCTCGAACAGGTGCCCGGCCTCGTAGCTCATGAAGCCGACGATCCACCGGCCTTCGTCATGGGCCGCCTGCAGTGCGCGGAAGGCGGGTTCGAAATCGGCGCGCCGGCGCACCGTCACCATGCGCAGGGGATCGGCAAAGACCGTCGTCCTGTCCGCGCTGTCGTCGCGCAGGAGCACAAAGCGTTGGCGATCGGTCATCTCATGCAATTCCGGCAATCCATCCCTCTTGTCGCGCGCCTCCTGTCGCGCCGGCCCCGCTTGGGGGCGGCGCGGCCGATCCGTATCAGGCGGCCTTATCAAGCGCCTCCAACTCGTCGATGAGCCCTTCGATCATCGACAGGCCCTTGCTCCAGAACGACGGGTCGGCGGCATTGAGGCCGAAGGGGCGCAGCAGGTCGGAGTGATGGCGGGTGCCGCCGGCCTTGAGCATCTCGAAATACTTCTCCTGGAAGCCGCTCTCGGCCTGCTGGTAGACCGCATAGAGCGAGTTCACCAGGCAATCCCCGAACGCATAGGCATAGACGTAGAAGGGCGAATGGATGAAGTGGGGGATATAGGCCCAGTAGGTCTCGTAGCCCTCGGAGATCCGGATCGCCGGGCCGAGGCTGTCGGCCTGGACGGAGAGCCACAATTCGCCGATCTGCTCGGCGGTCAGTTCGCCCTCCTTGCGGGCCGTGTGGACCTTGCGCTCGAATTCGTAGAAGGCGATCTGGCGCACGACCGTGTTGATCATGTCCTCGACCTTCTGGGCGAGCATCGCCTTGCGCTCGCGCCTGTCCTTCGTCCGATCGAGCAGCGAGCGGAAAGTCAGCATCTCGCCGAACACCGAGGCGGTCTCGGCGAGCGTCAGCGGAGTCGAGGCCATCAGCGCCCCCTGGCCGGCGGCGAGCACCTGGTGGACGCCGTGGCCGAGTTCGTGTGCCAGCGTCATCACGTCGCGCGGCTTGCCCATATAGTTGACGAGCACGTAGGGGTGCGCCGAGGGCACGGTCGGATGGGCGAAGGCGCCGGGCGCCTTTCCGGGGCGCACCGGCGCGTCGATCCAGTTCTCGTCGAAGAAGCGGCCGGCGATCGCGGCCATCTCGGGCGCGAAGGCGCCATAGGCCGAAAGCACGGTCTCCTTCGCGTCGCTCCAGGGGATCAGCGTGTCGGGCGTCTCCGGCAACGGCGCATTGCGGTCCCAGAACTCCAGCTGTTCCATTCCGAGCCACTTCGCCTTCATCGCGTAGTAGCGATGCGACAGCCGCGGATAGGCGTCGCGCACGGCGGCGGCCAGCGCGTCGACCACCTCGCGCTCGACGCGGTTGGCCAGATGCCGGCTGTCGGCGATGTCGTCGAAGCCGCGCCAGCGGTCGGAGATTTCCTTGTCCTTGGCGAGTGTGTTGGTGATGAGGGTGAAGGTGCGGATGTTGTCCCGGAAGGTCTTCGCCAGCGCCATCGCGGCCTTGCGGCGCGTCTCGCCGCTCACATCCTGCAGCAGGTTCAGGGCGACCTCCAGCGGCACCTCCTCGCCGTCGATCTCGTAGCGCAGAGAGGCCATCGTCTCGTCGAACAGGCGGCTCCAGGCGGCCGCGCCGGTCATGGATTTCTCCAGGAACAGCTGCTCCGTCCGGTCGTCGAGCTGGTGCGGCTTTTCCTTGCGCAGGTCCTCGATCCACGGGCGGTAGTGGCCGGCGACCTCGTCCTTCTCCAGGCAGGCCTGGAGGCGGGCGTCATCTATCCTGTTCAATTCCAAGGCGAAAAACAGAAGGTGCGCCGAGATGTCGGTGATCTTCGACTGGACGTCGCCATAGAGCTTGCCGTTGGCCGGATCGGTGGTGTCGGAGAAATAGGTCAGCCCGGCGAAGGAGGCGATGCGGCCGAGCAGGTCGTCGAGCGCCTCGAACTCCTTCACCGCCTGGCCGATGCCGTCCTTGCCGGTCCGGCCGGCGGCCTCGTCGAGCCGGCCCTTCCATCGGGCCTCGAAGGCCAGCGCATCCGCCTCGCCGCGCTTCAGGTCGGCCGCAAATTCCGGCGCCTTGGGCGAGGCGTAGAGGTCGCCGAGGTTCCAGTGCGGCAGGTCGCCGAGATCGCCGGAAAAGGCGCCGGCAGTTGCTGTCGCACGGTGGATGGCGGGCTGGTTCTTGAAGATGGGCATCGGTTGGCCTCGTGTCTGATGCGATTGGCGTTTGCTTGCGTCGTCATTGGTTAAAATGCAAGCCTTTCTCAAAACGGCATGTTCAACCCTTCGTGCCAAGGTCCGGCGGTATTGTTGTGCCAACTCCGCGCATGATGTGTGGAGGGCAAGGAGATGTACCAATGACGGCCCACATTCTTGTCATCGACGATGATCCTGTCCAGCGCAGGCTTCTCAAGAACATGATCGAACGCAATGGCCATGTCGCGCACATGGCAGAAAACGGCCGCCAGGGCCTGGAGGTTCTCGACCGCAAGGGCGGTCTCATCAGCGTCATCCTGCTCGACCTGATGATGCCGGAGATGAACGGCAGCGCCTTCCTCGAGGCGCTCGCCGAGCGCGAAATCGGCATTCCCGTCGTCGTCCAGACCGGGCAGGGCGGGCTCGAGACCGTGGTGATGGCGATGCGCGCCGGCGCCTTCGATTTCGTGGTCAAGCCGGTGTCGCCAGAACGCCTCGGCGTCGCCATCGAAAACGCGTTGAAACTCGAGCAGCGCGACTATCGCGGCCGCACCAGCCGCCGCGGCCGCAGCGAAGCGGTGCAGTTCGACGACATCGTCTCGGCGAGCCCGGAGATGCTGCGGGTGATCGAATTGGCACGCCGTGCCGCGCAGTCGAACATTCCCGTGGTGATCGAGGGTGAATCCGGCGTCGGCAAGGAGATGATCGCCCGCGCCATCCAGTCGGCGAGCGACCGGGCCAACAAGCCGTTCGTCACCGTCAATTGCGGCGCCATCCCGCATAACCTCGTCGAAAGCATCCTGTTCGGCCACGAGAAGGGGGCTTTCACCGGCGCTACCGAGCGGCATATCGGCAAGTTCGCCGAGGCGGACGGCGGCACGATCTTCCTCGACGAGATCGGCGACCTGCCGCTCGAGGTCCAGGTGAAGCTTCTGCGTGCGGTCCAGCAGGGCGAAATCGAGACGGTCGGCGCGCGTTCGCCGCAGAAGGTCAACGTCCGGCTGATCTCGGCCACCAACAAGGACCTGATCACCGAGGTGAAGGAGGGACGCTTCCGCGAGGACCTCTACTACCGCCTCAATGTCTTCCCGATCACGATCCCGGCGCTGCGCCGGCGCAAGGAGGATATCCCGGTGCTGGTGCGCTCGTTCGTCGAGCGCTTTGCCGGCGAGCAGAAGCTGTCGACGCCGCTGACGGTTTCCGCGGCCGCCCTGGCGCTGCTGACCGCCTTCGACTGGCCGGGCAATATCCGCCAGCTGGAGAACGCGATCTTCCGCGCCGTCGTGCTCGCCCAGGGCTCCGAACTGCACACCTCCGATTTCCCCCAGATCGCCACCCAGGTACCGGGGCATGCGATCTCGGCCGAGGGGACTGTGTCGTGGGACGTCGCCAGCGCGCCGCCCGTGCCGCGGATGGCACCGGCCCGCCTGCCGTCCGTCTATCCGGAGTTCCGCAGCGAGGAACAGACCGAATCACGTGCGCCGGCCAGCAACGAGAACGCCATCCCGAGCCTCGACGGCGGCGGGCAGGTGCGTCGCCTGGCGGATGTAGAAGAGGAACTGATCCGGTTTGCCCTGAAGTTCTATCATGGACAGATGAGCCAGGTTGCCCGCAAATTGGGCATCGGCAGGTCTACCCTTTATCGAAAATTGAAGGATTATGGCATAGATCCAGACAATCCGGTCAGGGAAGTAGCCTGAATTCAGTTGATTTCTCAATCGCCTCGTGCTTTTCCGGTTGCCGTTCATGCCTTGTTAGTGGATCGTTCACTATAAGGGTACTGTATTGGCAACTGTGGCGGATTTGCCATGCTGTTACCGCAATTGGTCGTCATCTGAACAATCAGGGATGACCATTGTCCGCAGGACGGGGATAGAGTTGGCAAATATTATCGGATCGATGACGCTCCGGGGCGCCAGCGCGCTAGCCATGTGCAAAGCGGCGCTCACGAAGACGCCGAAGGCTCTGACCATCGCTGCCATGGCCGTTTCGCTCGTCGTTCCGGCCCTGGTCCCTTCGGCGACCGATGCCGCCTCCGGCACGCGCACGCTGAAGGTCTATTTCGTCCATACCAATGAGAAGGCCGAGATCACCTTCAAGCGCAACGGGCGCTACGACCAGAAGGGATTGCAGCAACTCAACCGCTTCCTGCGCGACTGGCGCCGCAACGAGCCGACGAAGATGGACCCGCGTCTCTTCGACCTCGTCTGGGAAGTCTACCAGAAGAGCGGATCGCGCGGTTATATCCACGTCGTTTCCGCCTATCGCTCGCCCGCCACCAATTCGATGCTGCGTTCGCGCTCCAAGGGCGTCGCCAAGAAGAGCCAGCACATGCTCGGCAAGGCGATGGACTTCTACATTCCCGACGTGAAGCTGAAGAAGCTGCGCGAGATCGGTATGAAGTTCCAGGTCGGCGGCGTCGGCTACTATCCCACCTCCGGCTCGCCCTTCGTCCACATGGACGTCGGCAGCGTCCGCGCCTGGCCGCGGATGAACCGGCAGGAACTCGTATCGCTCTTCCCCGACGGCAAGACGATGCACGTCCCCTCCGACGGCAAGCCGCTGCCCGGCTATCAGCAGGCGGTGGCCGACTACAAGCGCCGCGTCGGCGCCGATGCGGTCCAGGTCGCAGGCGGCGGATCGGCGGACGAGAAATCGGCCAAGCGCAAGAATTTCTTCGCAGCCCTCTTCGGCGGCGGCGGGGATGAAGACGAAGAACCCACTGCAATCGCCAGCGCCGAGCCGCTGGAGGCCAGGCCCGCGGCACGGTCCGCCTCGGCGCCGGCCGCTGCCGAAGCGCTTCCGGGCGTCGGCGGATCCGCGCCGGCAGATGTCGTCCCCACGGCTGCGCCGACCGTCACCGAAACCGAGATCGCCGAGCTGAACGCACCCATTCCGCTCGTTCGCCCGGCCTTCCGCGACAACGCCGCTCCCGCCGCCGCCCCGGTGCCGGCAGCTTCCGAACTGGCGCTGGTGCCGCCGGCGGCCAACACGGCCGCAGCAGCGCTCGACGCCGCTTCGCCGACGCCGCCGGTGGCGGCATTGCCGCAGGCGGAATTCGCCGACCTCGGCGCTTACAAGGTGCCGGTCCCCGAACTGCTTGGCCCGCGCACGCTTCCGGGCGAGGCGGAGCAGGGCACGATGGCGGCGGCCCTGATCCCCGTTCCGGGCTCGCCCCCGGGCGACGACGCGGCATGGCTTGCCGTGGCGGAAGCCGACGTCGGCATCCCGAGCCAGGCCGCTGCTGCGACGGATGTCGCCGCCGTCGCCGAGGCGAGGCCGGATGGCGGAATCTCGGCAGAGGCTGCGACGCGTGTCGCACTTGCCGTGCCGAGCAACGAGATCGCGGGCGAGGCGCCGGTCGAGCTCGCAGCCTTCGTGCCGCGCCCCTCGGGTGCCGCGCGTGAAGCGCTGACCGCCTTCGACGTTCCCATGAACGAGGTTCCGGCCAAGGGTGGCCGTCCGAAGAAGCAGGATGCGGAGGCCGCAGCTCGTGGTGCTATCCGCACCGAACCGAAGCTGACCCAGAAGATCATCTCGCAATGGGCGCTGACGCAGGATCGGGTGGCGACGCTGTCGAAGCCGGTAAAGGCGCCACGTTTCGTCAGCCGGAGCATGCGCCAGGCCCCGACCACCGTCTACAAGGCCGGCTTCCAGCCGGAGACGGCCGGGATCGACGCGGGCCGGTTCAGCGGTACGGCCGTCAATTTCATGGAAGTCCAGAAGTTCTCCGAAACCGACTGACCTCCATCGTTGCAGACAGACACGAAAAAGCCCGCCGAACCTGGTTCGGCGGGCTTTTTGCGACCTTCCGGTCAACAGCCTGTCATTCTTCCGGCGGCAGTTCGACCATGCCGAGCGCCTGCAGGTAGGTATCCAGGATCGCCTCCTGCTCCATGCGCTCGTCCTTGTCCTGCTTGCGGATCTGGATCACCTTGCGCAGGATCTTGGTGTCGAAGCCGACGCCCTTGGCCTCGCCGTAGACATCCTTGATGTCGTCGGCGATCGTCTTCTTTTCTTCTTCCAGGCGCTCGATCCGCTCGATGAAAGCACGAAGCTGGTCGCGGGCGACGCCGTGAGCATCGGACATGGTCTTCTCCTTGACTGGGGAAAATGAATGGACGTGATGGCGTGATCTGCCGCGAAGTTCCGGCGAGATCAAGGCCTATCCGCAAGGCGGCCGGAATTTTCGCAGCTTATACAAGTTACCCACGCTATCCGCGCCCGGCGACCGCGGGCAGCCACGGCCCGTCATTCCTGCGGGCGGTTGATCTCGAATGCGGCCTTTTGCCCGGCGCTTGCCTCCTTCTGATGCAGGTCGCGCCAGGCGTCGTAGGGCATTCCGTAGATGATCTCGCGGGATTCCTCCTTGTCCATCGCCACGCCCGCGGCATTGGCCGCCTCGCGATACCAGTTCGACAGGCAGTTGCGGCAGAAGCCGGCAAGGTTCATCAGGTCGATGTTCTGCACGTCGGTGCGTTCGCGCAGGTGCGACACGAGCCGCCGGAAGGCGGCGGCCTCAAAGGCCATGCGTTGTTCTTCGCTCAGGTCGTCCATGTCGGTCCTCCGGTGAGCGGGCGCTCGTCCTATTGCCCGCTTTCGATCCTCGCGCGTTCCGGTCAGTAGGGGCCGGTGCGGGAGGGGAATGTCTGATAGGTGTGAAGCGCCTCGTCGGCATTCAAGCGGGCGAGCACGGGCGCCAGGCGTTCCGTCCATCGCGCGATGCCGGCCTCGTCGCCGATCTCGTCCTGGCGGACCTCGATCAGCGCATGGGGGATGCCCGCCTTCATGCAGTGGCGGAACATGGTGTCGCCGCGCAAGGCGCCGTCATAGGGTTCGTTGCTCGCGGTCACGACGCCGGGGAGCGCCGCCAGTTCGGCCAGCAGCGGGTCGACGGCGCGATGGTCGCTGTCCCACAGGACGGTGATATGCCAGGGCCGCGGAGCGCCCTTCCAGAAGGGGGTGAAGGAATGCAGCGAGATCACCAGCGGTGCCCTGCCGCTTGCCTCGGCCACTTGGCCGATCGTCTCCGACACGGCGCCGTGATAGGGCCGGTGGTAGGTCTCGAGCCGATGGCGCCACTCCTCGGCGGTGATCGGATGGTTGCCGGGCACGATCGCGCCGTCGGAGATCCGCATGATCAGGGTCGGATCGTCCTCGCCGCGGTTCGGATCGATCAGGAGGCGGGAGAAGCGGCTCATGACCGCCGGCACGCCGAGTTGCGCCGACAGCGCCCGCGTCAGTCCCTCGATGCCGATGTCATAGGCGATGTGGCGTTCGAAGGCGCTGTCGGGCAGGCCGAGCCGGCCATAGGCGGCCGGCACGCGGTTGGTGGCGTGGTCGGCGAGCAGGACGAGGCCACGGCTCATGTCGCCGCCCAGAATCTCGTAGGGGCTGTCATCCGTTTGCAGGGTTTTCATGCGATCTCTTCGTCATGGACGTCCAAGGCTTGATGGCATGGGCAAACGGTAACCGCAAGTCGCGGCGGTGTCGTCGATTCGGGGCGAATTGGGGCAGCGTGCGGGGGTGCGATCACAATATAATCGATTAGAGTTGCGTTGACATTCTCAGCTTGCCGTCGCAAGAAAGCGCGTGACCAAATCAACGGAGTTCCCATTGGAAGCCGTGCCAGATCATTCGCACTCACGCACCCTCCGTTCGGCGCCCGGCCTTTCCTGCCTCGGTCTGTTGGCTGCCGCCGCATTCTTCACCCTCGCGGCCCCCGGGGCTGCGCGTGCCGACTTCCGCGTCTGCAACGGAACGCAGAACCTGGTCGGCGTCGCGATCGGCTACCGCGCCACCGAAGGCTGGGTGACGGAAGGCTGGTGGCAGATCCCGGCCACGACCTGCGCCACGCTGATCGAAGGCGAGCTGCAGTCGCGCTACTACTACCTCTACGCCGAGGATGCCGCCCGCGGCGGCCGCTGGACCGGCGAAGTCAACATGTGCGTCGCCGAGAACGAGTTCAAGATCACCGGCGTCCAGGACTGCTTCGCACGCGGTTTCCAGAAGATGGGATTCAAGGAATATGACACCGGGCGCCAGGGCAGCTGGATGGTCCAGCTCTCCGATACGCCCGGTCCCCAGGAAAGCCAGAATTGATGAAGCGGAACAGAAGAGTAAAGATCCTCGCCACGCTCGGCCCGGCTTCGGCCGAAGAGGAGATGATCCAGAAGTTGCATGAGGCGGGGGCCGATCTTTTCCGCATCAACATGAGCCATGCCAGCCATGAGGTGATGCGCACGCTGATCAGCCGCATCCGCGCCGTCGAGGCGCGCTGCGGCCGACCGATCGGCATTCTGGCCGACCTGCAGGGCCCGAAGCTGCGCGTCGGCAAGTTCAAGGATGGCAAGGTCGATCTCGTTCCAGGCCAGACCTTCACGCTCGACAACCGCGACGAGCCCGGCGACGCCACGCGCGTCTTCCTGCCGCATCCCGAGATCCTCGAGGCGGTCAAGGCGGGCCATCGCCTGCTGATCGACGACGGCAAGCTGCATCTGCGCGCCGATCAGGCCGACGGGACGAAGATCGTTTGCACGGTGATCGCCGGCACCAAGATTTCCGACCGCAAGGGCGTCAGCCTGCCCGACACGCTGCTCGGCGTCGGCGCCCTGACGGAGAAGGATCGCGCCGACCTCGACGCGGTGCTCGCCACCGGCAGCGTCGACTGGGTGGCCCTGTCCTTCATCCAGCGCCCGGAAGATCTCGCGGAAGTGCGCAAGGTCTCGCGCGGCCGCGTCGGCCTGATGTCGAAGATCGAGAAGCCCCAGGCGATCGAGCGCATCGACGAGATCATCGAGCTTTCGGACGCCTTGATGGTCGCCCGCGGCGACCTCGGCGTCGAGATGCCGCTGGAAGCCGTTCCCGGCCTGCAGAAGCAACTGATCCGCGCCTGCCGCCGCGCCGGCAAGCCGGTCGTCGTCGCCACCCAGATGCTGGAATCGATGATTTCGGCGCCGGTTCCGACCCGCGCGGAGGTCTCCGACGTCGCCACCGCCGTGTTCGAGGGCGCCGACGCGATCATGCTTTCGGCCGAATCGGCTTCCGGCGAATATCCGGTCGAAGCTGTCTCCACCATGGCCTCGATCGCCAGCAAAGTCGAGCGCGACCCGCACTATCCGGGCATCATCTACGCCCAGCGTACGCCGCCGGAAGCGACGGGGGCCGACGCCATCTCGCTGGCCGCCCGCCAGATCGCCGAGACGCTGAACCTGTCGGCCATCGTCACCTATACCTCGTCGGGCACCACCGGCCTGCGTGCAGCGCGCGAGCGGCCGGAAGTGCCGATCCTGGCGCTGTCGCCGATCATCGAGACCGCCCGCCGGCTCTCGGTCGTCTGGGGCCTGCACTGTGTCGTCACCGGCGATGCCGAGGACCTCGACGACATGGTCAACCGCGCCTGCCGCATCACCGTCAGCGAAGGCTTCGGCAAGCCGGGCGACCGCATCATCATCTCGGCCGGCGTGCCGCTCGGCACGCCCGGCGCGACCAACATGCTGCGCATCGCCTATATCGGTTCGGACGGCGCCAGCGGCCTGTAACCGCGACGAGCCGGGCCACCCGGCTTCATACTATTTCGCCATCGCGTCCCCGGCCTCGTGCCGGGGATTGGCGATCACAGGCGAATGTCCGCTGCATTCCACACGCATCGATGCTCATGAGGGCTCAGGCCCGGCTGCCCGCGATCTTGTCGGCGAGGTCGCCGAGCGATTTCTGGGCGCGGCGTTCGGCCGGGTAGATGTCGAGGAAGCGCTGCCAGGCCTCCATGGCGGGTTCGTCCCGGCCGTAGCTCGTGAGGATCGCCGCCATGCCGGCGATGGCGCCGAAATGGCGCGGCTCGAGCGCCAGCACGCGATTGATGTCGGACATCGATTTGCGGTAGTTGCCGGCCTTGAAGTGCAGCGTGGCGCGCTGGTTCCAGCCCTCGACATAGGTGGGGGCAAGCTGGATGACTTCGTCGAGATAGTCGAAGGCGGCGGTGTCCTTGCCCTCGGCGATCGCCTTGTCGGCCTGCTGCATCAGCAGATTGACGGTGGCGCTGCCCGAATCGCGCCAGGTCAGCCGAATGTTCTCGGAAATCGCCTTGGCCTTCTCCTGGTCGCCCTGATGCTTCAGTTCGTCGAAGAGGGCGTCGAGCCGCGCGGCCGGGCTGATATCGGCCGGAACGCTCCGGCTAACGGCAGCCGTGTCGGAGGTCTGGGCCAGGGCGCCGGGAAAGGGCGCGGCGAAAACGAGGAGGGTGGCGAAAACAGATTTGAAGCGCATGCGGTTATGCTAGACCGCATGCGCTTCAAAGCAAATCACTATCTTGCTACAGCAAGTCGACGGCGCTTGCGCGCGGCCTCAGCCCTGGCGGGCCTTGAAGCGCGGGTTCGACTTGTTGATGATGTAGACGCGGCCCTTGCGGCGAACCAGACGGTTTTCGCGGTGGCGGGTCTTGAGAGACTTGAGCGAATTCTTGATCTTCATGTTTCTGATCCGCGATGCTGGGGAGGAAACTTATCCGCCCGAAATCTTGTCAATTAAAAACGCGCCGTTTCGGGCGCGCTCTCAGGTTGGCGTTCGTGTACCCGTTCATCCGGACCCTGTCAACCGCCGGGCAGGGATTTTGAGCGGGTTTTGGGGCGGTTTTGCGGGGCTTTTGGTGTCCGGCCGCGGGGATTTCCACGGCCGGCGACGCTGTTTCTCACCGCAGTTCGGTGACGTGGCCCATCTTGCGGCTGGGGCGCGATTCTTCCTTGCCGTAGAGATGGACAAGCACGTCCGGGGTATTGAGCCAGGCGGGGACAGCCTCGATGTCGTCGCCGATCAGGTTCTGCATCACGCAATCCGAATGGCGGCGCGGATCGCCGAGGCCGAGGCCGGCGACGGCGCGCATGTGCTGTTCGAACTGCGAGATGACGCATGCGGCTTCCGTCCAGTGGCCGGAATTGTGCACGCGCGGCGCCATTTCGTTGGCGACCAGCTGGCCGTCGCCCAGCACGAAGAACTCGACGCCGACGACGCCGACATAGTCCAGCCGGTCGAGGATGGCGCGGGCGGCGCGCCGCGCCTGGTCGGCGGTCGCCTCGCTGATTGCGGCCGGTACGGTCGAGGTGTGGAGAATGCCGTTGCGGTGGATGTTCTCCGCCGGGTCGTAGCAGACGATGGTGCCGTCCTGCGCGCGCGCGGCGATGATCGAGATTTCCCGCTCGAAGGCGATCAGCCCTTCCAGGATCAGCGGCACCGAGCCGAGCTCGGCGAAGGCGTCCTCGCGGCGTTCGGCGGGCGAGCGGAACATCCGCTGCCCCTTGCCGTCATAGCCGAGACGGCGGGTTTTCAGCACGCCGATGCCGCCGAACGCATCGAGTGCGGCGTCGAGATCGGCCTGGCTGTCGACGGCCTCGAAGGGGGCGGTCGGGATGCCGCAGTCGTTGATGAAGCGCTTCTCGACCAGCCGGTCCTGTGACACTTCCAGGGCCTTCGGCGGCGGGAACACCGGCACCGATCGCACCAGCAGCTCGGCAGCGGAGACGGGGACGTTCTCGAATTCGTAGGTGACGACGCCGCAGCGCTGCGCGAGTTCGGCGAGCGCGTCCGGATCGTCATAGGCTGCGACGATCTGGGCGTTGGCGACCTGGGCTGCCGGGCAATCGGGCTGCGGTTCGAGGATGATCGTGCGCAGGCCGAGGCGTGCCGCGGCCATGGCGAGCATGCGGCCGAGCTGGCCGCCGCCGATGATACCGATGGTCGTGGCCATCATAGCGGGCCGTCCACCGGGTAATCGGCGACCGAGGCGCTCTGGTTCTCGCGCCATTCGTCGAGCCGCAGCGCCAGCTCCGGATCGGAGAGCGCCAGCACGGCGGAGGCGAGCAGGGCGGCGTTGACGGCGCCGGCCTTGCCGATCGCCAGCGTGCCCACCGGGATGCCGGCCGGCATCTGCACGATCGACAGCAGGCTGTCCTGGCCGGACAGCGCCCTGGACTGGACGGGGACGCCGAAGACCGGCAGCGAAGTCAGGGCCGCGATCATGCCGGGTAGGTGCGCCGCGCCGCCGGCGCCGGCGATGATGATCTTGAAGCCTTCCGTCCGCGCGGTCTTGGCAAATTCGTAGAGCCGTTCCGGGGTCCGGTGGGCGGAGACGATCCGCGCCTCGTAGTCGACCTCAAGCGCGTCGAGGGTATCGGCGGCGTTCTTCATCGTCTCCCAGTCGGACTGGCTGCCCATGACGATGGCGACGGGTGGCGTTTGAGGTGTCTTCAACGTGCTTTCCGTTTCAGGCGATGATGTCGGGGATGATCTGGTCCTCGATCTTGGAGATCCGGTCCTTGATCACGAGCTTCTTCTTCTTCATCCGCTGGACCCGGAGGGCGTCGCAGCCGACCTGGATCATGGCGTTGATGGCGGCGTCGTAGTCCTCGTGTTCCTGTCGCAATCTGGCGATCGCCAACCGCAATTCCGCCTGGTCCTGGTCTGGCATTCTCATTCCCCGTCCCTTACCGATGGCGGTCTGCGCCTGCCATTCGTATGCAGCAAGAACGCTGCTCCTATCACAAAAGGCAACCTGTCGGGAAGTTATCCTCGGCCACGATTTCGCCTTCGACAAATGAAAAATAGCATGGCAGACTTTGTCTGTTGCAACCTTGCCCTCCGGGCGCGCCGGCGTCCGGCTGCGAACTAAAGGAAGGAACTGTCACATGTCGATTGAGGCTCATCTTGCCACGCTTGAAAAGAAGCACTTCGCCCTCGAGGAAGAGCTTCACGATGCAATGACGCGTCCGTCCTACGAGGATGAAGCCATTGCCGAGATCAAGCGGCGGAAGTTGCGCATCAAGGACGAGATCGAAAAGATTCGCTCGTCTGCGAACTGATCGAAACGATAGGTTCCAAGGAGGAACGAAAAAGGGGGCCGCCCCGTCATCGCAAGCGATGGCAGAAACGGGCCGAAAGGCTTAATTCCATTCACGAATTGCACGGTCCCGGTTGTCCAAGGCAGCCGGGACTTTTTTCTCCGGCGCTCAGCTCCAGAACTGGTCGAGCCAGAAATTGAGGCGGTTGAAGCCGGCCGAATTGATCGCATAGATGCGGCGGGTGCCGCTGGCGGTGACGCTGACGAGATTGCAGTCGAGCAGCGCCTTAAGGTGCTGGGAAACGGCCGGGCGGCTGATCGGCAGGCCCTGCGACAGCTCGTTGACCGTCTTCGGCGCGCGCCGCAACTCCTCCAGCAGGAACCGGCGGTTCGGGTCGGCAATAGAGGCGAAGGGGTCCGGCGTCACCATGCGGAAAAGCTATGGCATCGCAGCGTGAACGGCAAGCTTTTTGTGCACTGCCGCATCGCCCCCCGGACCCCGAAAAACCGCGGCCCTGGCGACCCGTCGTTCAGGTGAGCGCGGCGAGGCCGTCGGTGACGAGTTTCAGCCCCGCCGCCAGTGCCATGCCGTACATGAAGGGATAGAAGACGTCCGGCTTCATGCGCTTGACGAGGTAGCCGCCGAGCGCGGTCATCGCCATGGCGAGCGGCATCAAGGTCGCCGAAATGGTCAGGTTCGTGGTGTCGAGCTGGCCGAGCGCGAAATAGGGAATGAGCTTCAGCGCGTTCATGGTGGCGAAGAAGCGGACGGCGGCACCGGTATAGTCGCGCGGGGTGAGCTTCAGCGGCAGCGCATAGACCTGGAAGGGCGCGCCACCGGCATGGGCGACGAAGCTGCCATAGCCCGAAAGGGTGCCGAAGAAGGCCGCGGGGCCGACGCGCTGCGGCTTTGCCGCGATCACGATGCCCTTGCGGATGCGCCACTGGTTGTAGAAATAGCGGGCGGCGAAAAAGACGGTGATCAGGCCGATGATCAGCCGCAGCGCGTCGCGCGGGACATAGGCCGAGGTCGCCCAGCCGAGCGCGATGCCGAAGATGCCGCCGGGCAGGAGGTAGACCAGCGTGCGGCGGTCGTTGTGGTGGCGCCAGATCCAGAGCGAGACGATGTCGCTGACGATCAGGATCGGCAGCAGGATCGCTGCGGCTTGCACCGGCGAAACCACCATGGCAAGGATGGGGACGCCCATCAGCGCCAGGGCCTCGCCCATGCCGCCCTTGGTCAGGCCCACGAGCAGGACGGCGGGGATGGCGGCGAGGTATATGCTGGGGTCGATGGACATGCGGGGCGATTGATCCTTTGGAGCAAGCGGTCTATCGGCTTTGCAACGATATTGCGAGGGGGCAGATGGCCCGCTCCCGAATGCGGAAGAAATGGAAGCCCGATGACTGCAATCGAAGATCGCTGCCGCCTCGTCCTGGTCATGCCGGAAGGCGATGACGCCGCCGCACGAAAGACGATGCTTGAGGATGCGCTGCGCGGCGGCGACGTCGCATCGGTGATCGTGCCGCAATACGGGCTCGACGACGGCGCGTTCCAGAAGCATGCGGAAGCGCTGGTGCCGGTGATCCAGGCTGCCGGCGCGGCGGCGCTTGTTGCCGGCGACACGCGCGTCGCCGGTCGCGCCCGGGCCGACGGCATCCATGTCGCCGGCGGGGCGGAGGCACTTGCCGACGCCATGGAAAAGCATTCCCCGAAGCTGATCGTCGGTGGCGGCAACGCCAAGGACCGGCACCAGGCGCTGGAGATCGGCGAAGTCGGACCGGACTACATCCTGTTCGGCAAGATCGGCGGCGACATCAAGCCGGAGGCGCATCCGAAGAACCTGGCGCTGGCCGAATGGTGGGCCTCGATGGTCGAGGTTCCCTGCGTCGTGATGGGCGGCACCGATCCGGCCTCGGCACTTGCCGTCGCCGAGACGGGCGCCGAATTCGTGGCACTCTGCCAGGCCGTGTTCGCCGAGCCCGCCAACGCCGCGCAGGTGGTCGCATCGGTCAATGCGCTCCTTGACGAAAAAGCGCCACGGTTCGAGGATTAATGCCGTGCGGATGAAGAGGGCTTTCGATCGCCGGCCGTTGCGGCTGACCACGCTGTTTTGCTGCGCGCTCGCCATGGCGGCGCCGGCATTCGGCCAGGGGTTGCCCGGTGCGGAGACGGCGCCCAAGGTCGAAGGCGGAGACGCTGCGGCTCCGGCGGCCACGCCCGACGCTGCTCCGGCGCCTGGTGCTGCGCCGGGCGTGACGCTTCCCGGCGTGCCGGGGGCGCCTGCAGGCGCTGCCGCCGGCGGCGCCGAATTCCCCGGTGCTGCGGCGGAGGACGGCGAAGCCAATGCTTCGGCGCTCGACGGGCCGGCTCCGGACGAACGCGGTTCGCGCCTGCTCGATCCCGCCAATGACGGTGCGGCTGGAAGGCTTTCGCCGAACGGTGCCGGGGCAGCCCAGCCCGCGCCTTCCGCCGGCCTCGGCGTGCTCGACCGCATGGGGGCGCCGTTGCCGGACCTGCCGGCGGAAAAGGCGTTCACCGGCAAGGTGGACGAGGCCTATGGCGCCTACCAGCGCGGCTTCTATCTGACGGCGATGGACAACGCCCTGCCGCGGGCACAGAACGGCGAGGCCGCCGCGCAGACGCTGGTCGGCCTGCTGTTCGAACAGGGGCTCGGCGTCAAGCGCGATCGCAAGCAGGCGGCGTTCTGGTACAAGCAGGCGGCGGAAGGCGGCGATCCGGCCGGCATGTTCAAGTACGCGCTGCTCCTGATGGAGGGGCGGCAGGTCGAGCGCGACCGTAAGAAGGCCGACGAGTTCATGCGCAAGGCCGCCGATGCCGGCAATCCTTCCGCGCAGTTCAACTATGCCCAGATGCTGGTCGCCGACGGTGCCGCCGACAAGGGGCTGCGCGCCGCGCTGCCCTATTATGAGAAATCGGCCGAGCAGGGTATCGCGGACGCGCAATATGCCCTGTCCCAGCTCTATACCAATCTCACCGGGCTGCCGCCGGAGAAGACCGACCGCGCCCGCGAGTGGCTGGTCCGCGCCGCCCGCGCCGGCTTCGACACCGCACAGCTCGATCTCGGCATCTGGCTCGTCAACGGCGTGGCCGGCGAGCGGGACTACGAGGCCGGGTTCAAGTGGCTGAAGCGGGCGGCCGACGGCGGCAACGTCGTGGCGCAGAACCGTGTCGCCTATCTCTACATCAACGCGCTCGGAACGAAGCCGGACCCGATCGAGGCCGGCAAGTGGTTCGTCCTGTCGCGGCGGGCCGGGCTGAACGATGCGGGGCTCGAGGACTTCTACCTGGGCCTGACCGACGAACAGCAGAAGGCGGCGATCTCGGCCGCCAACAAGTTCCGGATCCGATAGCGACCTCATGCCCTGACCCTTGCACCGGGTGAATGGCTGCGTTCCGCGCCGGAGGCTTGAACTTTGAAGGGAATTGTGGTCTTGAGGCCGCAAGACGGGTTCCCGATCGCTCCGATCGCGCGGAACCGCCAAGATCTCTACGGAAATTCTCATGAAAATCAGCGGCAGTGAAATCAAGCCGGGCAATCTCATCGAGCACAACGGCGGCATTTGGGCGGCAGTGAAGTGCAACGCGGTGAAGCCGGGCAAGGGCGGCGCCTTCAACCAGGTCGAACTGAAGAATCTGGTGGACGGTACCAAGCTCAACGAGCGCTTCCGCTCGTCGGAAACGGTCGAGCGCATCGAACTCGAGAAGAAGGACTTCCAGTTCCTGTTCGAGCAGGGCGAGGGCCTCGTGTTCATGGATGTCGACAGCTACGACCAGCTCGAGTTGCAGAAGGAATTCGTCGGCGACCGCGCCGCCTTCCTGCAGGACGGCATGATGGTGACGGTCCAGCTCTACGACGACAAGCCGATCGGCATCTCGCTGCCTGACCAGGTCGTTCTCGCCATCGCCGAGGCTGACCCGGTGGTCAAGGGGCAGACGGCCGCTTCGTCCTACAAGCCGGCGATCCTGGAGAACGGCGTGCGCGTGCTCGTGCCTCCGTTCATCGAAGCCGGCGAGCGCATTCTCGTCGACACCAACGAAATCACCTATCTTCGCCGCGCCGACTGATAGGATATAGATCCGCCGGCCGTGGCACCGACCGTGATCGCCCGCCGGACAACTGACAAGGACAGGCCCCGATGGCTCGCTCAGCTCTTCTCAACGTGATGGTCCAGGCCGCCTTCAAGGCCGGCAAGTCGCTCTCGCGCGATTTCGGCGAGGTGCAGAACCTGCAGGTCTCGCTCAAGGGACCGGGCGACTACGTCTCGCAGGCCGACCGCAAGGCCGAGAAGCTGATCCGCGAGGAACTGCTCAAGGCGCGGCCGACCTACGGCTTCCTCGGCGAGGAAAGCGAGGAGATCAAGGGCACCGACGGCGCGCATCGCTGGATCGTCGATCCGCTCGACGGCACCACCAACTTCCTGCACGGCATTCCCTGCTTCGCCTCTTCCATCGCGCTCGAGCGCAATGGCGAGATCGTCGCCGCCGTCGTGCTCAATCCGGCGACGGACGAGCTCTACACGGCGGAGAAGGGTGGCGGGGCGTTCCTGAACGACCGCCGGCTGCGCGTGGCCGCCCGCAAGGAACTGTCCGACAGCGTCGTCAGCTGCGGCGTTCCCCATCTTGGCCGGGGCAACCACGGCAAGTTCCTGCTGGAACTGCGCCATGTGATGGGCGAAGTCGCCGGCGTCCGCCGGATGGGCGCGGCCTCGCTCGATCTCGCCTATGTCGCCGCCGGCCGCTTCGACGGCATGTGGGAGCGCGACCTGTCGGCCTGGGACATCGCGGCGGGCATTCTCCTGATCCGCGAGGCCGGCGGCTTCGTCACCGACATCGACGGCGGCAACGCGATGCTGGAGACGGGAACGCTCGTGGCCGGCAACGAATATATCCGCAAGGCGCTGGCCGACGTCGTCCATCGTCCGGTCCCCGCCCGCTGAGGCTTGCGGACCTTCTCGCGGCAGCCGGCCGCAGCCCCGGCGCGAGGCTGCCGAGCGGTGGCCGGATTGCCGCAAGTCAATGGACGTACACCGAAATTCGGCCCTTCAATTCGGCGCAATCTTCCTCTAGGCTCCGCTCTTAGTTGAGAGCAGGAGATGCGGAGACCATGGCAAAGCTGGCGCTGTCGGAGTGGGAGGAGCCGGCCGGGGACGGGGAGGAATATCCCCACAAGCTGTCGAGTCCCATGCCCTTCTTCTGGACGATGGTGATCTTCCTGATCATCGTCGGTTTCGTGGGCGCCATCCTGTTTCGCCAGGCGCATGCGGCCTTCAACAGCAATCCCGGCCTGAACGGCCTGATCATCGGCGTGCTCGTCATCGGCATCCTGCTGGTGTTCAGCCATGTGCTGTCGCTGCGGCCCGAGGTTCGGTGGTTCAATTCCTTCCGGGCTGCCGGCAGCGCTGAAAAGGTCGGGCGAAACCCGGTGCTGCTGGCGCCGATGCGCGCCCTGATCGGCAAGCATCATTCGATCGCGATTTCGACCACGGCCCTTCGCTCCATCCTCGATTCGATCGCGACGCGGCTCGACGAATCGCGCGACACCTCGCGCTACCTGATCGGCCTGCTCGTCTTTCTCGGGCTGCTCGGCACCTTCTGGGGCCTGCTCGGCACGATCGGCTCGATCAACACGGTGATCCAGTCGCTCGATGCGGGCGCGGGCACGGCAAACGACGTGCTGTCGGCGCTCAAGGAAGGCCTGTCGGCGCCGCTTTCGGGCATGGGCACGGCGTTCTCGACCTCGCTGTTCGGTCTTTCCGGCTCGCTCATCCTCGGCTTTCTCGACCTGCAGGCGGGGCGGGCGCAGAACCGCTTCTACATGGAACTGGAAAACTGGCTGTCGTCGGTCACCGACGTCTCTTCCGAGGTTTCGCCGGCGCTTGCCGCAAACGGCGAGGCCGCGGACGTCAAGGCGCTGGCCGAGCAGATTCTGAAGCTTTCGCAGGAGGGCGGGCACAGCCGCTCGACCGCCGCCATGGCGAGCCTTGCCGAAGGCATCCAGGGACTGGTGAAGAACATGCGCAACGAGCAGCAGATGCTGCGCGACTGGATCGAGGCGCAGCAGGAGGAGGCAAAGGCGCTGCGGCGCACGCTCGACCGGCTGGCGGCGCGCTCGGGAGACCTCAACGGCGAACGCGGGTCGGAGCGGAGCCGCGAACGGCTTCGCGATCCGGCAGGGGGCGAATAGCCGATGGCTCTTGCCCGCGCCCGCCGCTCGCACCGCACCGTCGACTACTGGCCCGGCTTCGTCGATGCGCTGTCGACGCTGCTGCTCGCCATCATGTTCCTGCTCTGCGTGTTCGTGCTCGCCCAGTTCTTCCTCAGCCGCGAGATCACCGGCAAGGACGAGGTGCTCGACCGGCTGACGAGCCAGGTGAACGAACTGACCCAGCTTCTGGCGCTCGAGAAGAGCGGCAAGCAGGACCTGGAGGATTCGCTCGTCAACCTGCAGGCATCGCTCGCCGAATCGGAAGGCGAGCGCTCGCGCCTGCAGCAGATCCTCAACCAGGGGGCCGGCGCATCGGATGCCGCCAATGCCAGGATTTCGGAGCTGAACGAGACGGTCGACAGCGAACGGCAGGTGTCAGCGCGGGCGATGAGCCAGATCGAACTGCTCAACCAGCAGATCGCCGCCTTGCGCAGCCAGATCGCAGCGGTCGAGGGCGCGCTCCAGGCGTCCGAGGCGAAGGACGCGTCCTCGCAGGCCAAGATCGCCGACCTCGGCCGCCGGCTCAACGTCGCGCTCGCACAGCGGGTGCAGGAGCTGAACCGGTATCGTTCCGACTTCTTCGGTCGGCTGCGCGAGATCCTGTCCGACCGGGAGAACATCCGCATCGTCGGCGACCGCTTCGTGTTCCAGTCGGAAGTGCTGTTTCCATCGGGCGGCAGCAACCTGAACCCGGAAGGGCAGGCCGAGATGCAGAAGCTGGCTGCGGCGCTCCTCGACCTCGCCAAGGAGATTCCGCCGGAGATCAACTGGGTGTTGCGCGTCGACGGGCATACCGACAACGTCCCGCTTTCGGGAACGGGGCGCTACGTCGACAACTGGGAGCTTTCCTCGGCGCGCGCGACCTCGGTGGTGAAGTTCCTGGTCGCCAACGGCGTCCCGGCAGACCGCCTCGTCGCCGCCGGCTTCGGCGAATACCAGCCGCTGGCCCCGGGCGAAAGCCCGGAGGCGCGCGCCACCAACCGTCGCATCGAACTGAAGCTGACGGAGAAGTAGGCGCGACGACGGCCGTGTTTGCGGATCTTGTTGCCCTGCGCTCCGGAATCGCCCTCATCGCCTCGCTGCGCGCCGGCACTTCTCCCCGGTGGGGAGAAGAGGCAAGGGCAGCGGAGTCGGGCTATGGCCGGTTTTGCGCTCGCCGCAGATCCGGCGTGACCTTTGGACTGGCTGACGGCCGCGCTCTCCCTCTTCTCCCCATCGGGGAGAAGGTGGCCCGAAGGGCCGGATGAGGGGGCTGCCGCGGCCGCAACGCAGGCCGGATCGTCGACCGACAGGACGCAATCCGCATCTTCGCCATTGGGTCCCACTCTCCTGCCGCCGTGATTTCCGCATTGCCCTTACGCTGACGTGTGCGTAACTTCCCGCCGGGGACAGCTTGGGAGGGTGTGCATGGATTGCGATGTGCTGGTGATCGGTGCGGGGCTTGCGAGTCTCGTCGCGGCGAGCGAAGCCGTCGACCGGGGGCTGCGGGTCACCATCGTCGATCAGGAGGGGGAGCAGAACCTCGGCGGCCAGGCGTTCTGGTCGCTCGGCGGGCTCTTCTTCGTCGACAGTCCCGAGCAGCGGCGCATGCGCATCCGCGACAGCCGCGACCTCGCACGGCAGGACTGGCTCGGCTCGGCCCAGTTCGATCGTCCGGAGGATCACTGGCCGCGGCTGTGGGCGGACGCCTATCTCGATTTCGCCGCCGGCGAGAAGCGCGCCTGGCTGCATGCGCAGGGCATGCGCTGGTTTCCGGTCGTCGGCTGGGCCGAACGCGGCGGCAGCCTCGCTTCGGGCCACGGCAATTCCGTGCCGCGCTTCCATGTGACCTGGGGGACGGGGCCGGGCGTGCTGGCGCCGTTCGTGCGGCGGGTGCGGGAGGCGGAGGCCAAGGGGCGGCTGTCGTTGTGCTTCCGCCATCAGGTCGACCGGCTGATCGTCACCGACGGCGCGGTCCGCGGCGCGGCGGGCACGGTCCTCAAGGACGACGGCGCCGGGCGCGGCAGGACGAGTTCGCGCGAGGCGATCGGGGCGTTCTCGATCTCGGCGGATGCGGTCATCGTCGCTTCCGGCGGCATCGGCGGCAACCACGAGCTGGTGCGCCGGAACTGGCCGGTCGGTCGCCTCGGCGCGCCGCCTGAAACGATGGTCAGCGGCGTGCCGCATCATGTCGACGGGCGGATGCTGGCGATCTCGCAGGACGCCGGCGGCTCCGTCATCAACAGCGACCGGATGTGGCACTATACCGAGGGTTTGCGTAACTGGGATCCCGTCTGGCCGAACCACGGCATCCGCATCCTCCCTGGGCCGTCGTCGCTCTGGTTCGACGCGGACGGCAACCGTTTCGCCGCGCCCGCCATGCCGGGCTACGATACGCTGGGAACGCTGAAGGCGATCAGGGCTTCCGGCCACGACTACAGCTGGTTCATCCTGACCAGGGCGATCATCAAGAAGGAGTTCGCGTTGTCCGGTTCGGAGCAGAACCCGGACCTGACCGGCAAGGATATTCGCCTGCTTTTGAAGCGGCTGGGCCCGAAGCCACCGGGTCCCGTGCAGGCCTTCATGGACAAGGGCGAGGATTTCATCGTCCGCGACACCCTGGAAGATCTCGTCGAGGGGATGAACAGGCTCGCCGGTGCCGCACGGCTCGATCCCGTCCATATCCGCGCCCAGGTCGAGGCACGCGACCGGGAAGTGGCCAATGCGTTTTCCAAGGACGCGCAGGTGACGGCGATCCGCGGCGCGCGCGGCTATCTGGGCGATCGACTGATGCGCACGGCGCGGCCGCATCGCATCCTCGATCCGAAGGCGGGACCGCTGATCGCGGTGCGCCTCCACCTGCTGACGCGCAAGACGCTCGGCGGGCTGCAGACCGACCTGTCGGGCCGGGTGCTGGAATTGTCGGGCGCGCCCGTTCCGGGGCTCTATGCGGCCGGCGAGGTGGCCGGTTTCGGCGGCGGCGGCGTGCATGGGTACAATGCGCTGGAGGGGACGTTCCTCGGCGGCTGCCTCTTTTCCGGTCGCGTCGCGGGGCGCAGCGTCTGCGCCTGATTCAGGTCCGCCCTTGAGGAAGGTTGACGGCAGCCTGCCAACTCAGAGAGCGGCGGCTGCCCGTTCCTCTGCGCCATGGTCGAATTGCAGCCGGGCCAGCCTGGCGTAGAGGCCGCCCTGGCGGACGAGCGACTGGTGCGTGCCTTCCTCGACGATACGGCCATGTTCCATGACGAGGATCCGGTCCGCCTTGAGCACGGTTGCGAGCCTGTGGGCGATGACGATCGTCGTGCGCTGCCCCATCAGTTCGTCCAGCGCCTTCTGCACCAGCGTCTCGCTCTCGGCATCGAGTGCGGAGGTCGCCTCGTCGAGCAGAAGCAGCGGCGCGTCCTTCAGGATCGCGCGCGCAATCGCGATGCGCTGCCGCTGGCCACCGGACAGGGTGATGCCGCGCTCGCCGACCATGGTATCGAAGCCGTCCTCGAGCCGGTTGATGAATTCTTCCGCCTGCGCGGCCCTGGCGGCTGCGACCACGCGCTCGCGCGAGACGCCGGGCATGCCGAAGGCGATGTTGTCGGCGACCGTGGAAGCGAAGATCGTCACGTCCTGCGGCACCACCGCCATGCGGCTGCGGACCTCTTGCGGATCGGCCGTGCGCAGGTCGACGCCGTCCATCCGCACGGTGCCGCTGGTCGGGTCGTAGTAGCGCAGCACGAGCGACAGGATCGTGCTCTTGCCGGCGCCCGAGGGGCCGACGACGGCCACCGTCTCGCCGGGCCTGATGGCAAACGACAGGCCGTTCAGGCTGCGGTAGCCGGGGCGCGAGGGGTAGGAGAAATGCACGTCCGCGAATTCCAGCGCGCCGCGACCGGGAGCGGGCAGGGCGACGGGATCGGCAGGCGCGGTGATGGCGGGCTTCTCGTGGAGGAGTTCCGTCAGTCGCTCTGCAGCGCCGGAGGCTTGCGAAAGTTCGCCCCAGACCTCCGACAGCGAGCCGAGGCTGCCGGCGGCGAAGACGGAATAGAGCAGGAACTGCCCGAGCGTGCCCGCGGTGATGTTGCCGGAGAGCACGTCCTGCGCGCCGAACCAGAGCACGGCGACGACGCTGCCGAAGATCATGGCGATGGCAAATCCGGTCAGGAAGGCGCGGGCGAGAACGGCCGAGCGCGCCGCCCCGAAGGCGTTCTCCACCGCCGCGCCGAAGCGGGAGCGGGCGGCGGGCTCGGCGTTGAAGGCCTGCACGGTGCGCGCCGCGCCGATCACCTCGCCGGCATAGGCCGACGCCGAGGCGAGCGTGTCCTGCGCCTGCCGCGAGCGGCGGCGCACGGAGCGGCCGAACGCGACGAGCGGGAAGACGATGATCGGGATGGCGGCGAGCACGAGGCTGGAGAGCTTCGGGCTCGTGACGATCATCATGGCGATGGCGCCGAAACAGAGGATCAGGTTGCGCAGGGCCACCGATGCGGTCGCGCCGACGGCGGACTTGATCTGCGTCGTGTCGGCCGTCAGCCGCGAGACGATCTCGCCGGACTGGTTCCGGTCGAAGAAGGCGGGCGACAGCTTGGTGACGTGATCGAAGACCTCGCGGCGCAGGTCGGAGACGATCCGCTCGCCGAGGGTAATGACGAAATAGTAGCGGAAGGCGCTCGCCAGCGCGAGCACGATCGCCAGCGCGAACAGCATCATGAAATAGGTGTCGATGAAGCCGGCGTCGGCCCCGGAGAAGCCGTGGTCGATCATCCGGCGCACGGCGGTCGGCAGCGCGAGCGTGGTAACGGCGGCGGCGACGAGCGCGATGCCGGCGCCGGCGACGAGGCCGCGGTAGCGGGCGAGGTAGGGCAAAAGCGTCGCAAGCGGCTTCAGGGATTTGCGCTCGCCCTTGCGGGCAGGGCCGGCTGCAGTTCCGGCATCGGGGCCGGCTTGTGTCTCTGTGCTCACGTCCACCTCGTCCGTTGCCGGGACCCCGGGGCCGAAATCTCTTTCGGCTCTTGTTATCCCGCCGGCCTTCATGTATAGGCTCGCCATCGAATTGGGAAGCCGCTGGCCTGATGGGTCGCGGCTTCATTTACGTCTTTGACCCGGCTGCCGCAACCGATTGCGACAAAAGGTCTCCGGAACATGCAGGAAGATTGTCATGAAGGCTGATATCCATCCCCAATACCACACCATCAAGGTCGTCATGACCGACGGCACCGAGTACGAGACCCGTTCGACCTGGGGTTCCGAAGGCGCGGTCATGAACCTCGAAATCGACCCGAAGTCCCATCCGGCATGGACGGGCGGCAACCAGCAGCTCATGGACCGCGGCGGCCGCGTCTCCAAGTTCAAGAAGCGCTTCGAAGGCCTCGGCCTCTAAGCCTTTCGCCGATTGCGATTCTGACGAAGCCCGGGCCCGCCCGGGCTTTTTGCGTTTGCAGGATCATCAAGCCGGCAACAAAAAACCCGGCCAAGGCCGGGTTCGGATGTCGCCAATGGCTTTCCCGCCGATCAAGTGTTGCTGAAGGCGGTCTGCAGCAGGCTGAGCTGGGCCTGGACGCTGTTCTGGTTGTCCGGCACGAAGGCCTGGGCTTCCTGCGGGCGGTACATCTCGCGATCGAGCAGGGCGACGCGGTTCTGCAGGCGCAGCGAGCGCTCGACGAGATCGCGGAAGGATTCCGGCAGGTCGTGCCAGCCGGGTGCTGCACGATCGACGTTGAAGCCGTCGAGGCGGACCTTGCTCTTTTCCGAAAGGACCTGGTCGCGGGTCATCTCGCCGTTGTTGACGGCGCGCTGCAACAGCAGCCAGGACGCCATCTGCATCAGGCGGGTGGTAAGTCGCATGGATTCGGCGGCGTAGAGGACCGACGCCATGCGCGGCAGCACCTTGGCGGCCTGGCGGCCGGGGCCGTCGAGATAGGTTGCCGTTTCCTCGACCAGACCCATGCCCTCGGCATAGAGGTTCTTGAACTGCGACGAGGTGGCGACGTGACCAGCGAAGCTGACGGTATTCAATCCTCTTTCGGACATGGCCCCATTTCCCGTTGACGCATCACAATTCAGGTAACCCGCATCGGTGGAAAAGGGTTCCACAGGTCGGGTTTTCATGCAGGTACGATGGAGGCATAGCCCATTTCGCGCAAGCACGATCTTAAGAAAGGGTTAATCTCCACAATTCTTTACAACGGCTTGGGACAGGTGGGAAGAGCACAAAAAAAGAGCCGCGGGAAAGCGGCTCTCAAGGTAAAACAGGGAGAAAATCAGACCCATTCCCCAAGCGGCGAAAATGTCTGAGTCCGGACGGGTCCGGACATGCGATTAATAGCTGATGAAGCTTAACGCCCGGTTAACTTTGATGCCCGTCCGGTCTTCGCCGTGTCGTCTTTTCCTGGCGGCGGGCGCCGCCGGTCAGCGGAAGAACTTTTCCGCGGCCGAGCGGCTCGCGCCCTTGCGGGCCTTCTCCTCCTCCAGCCTCGCGATCTCCGCCTTCAGGAGGTCGATGCGCTGGGCTAGTTCGTCCGCCGAAAGCAGCGACAGGTCGCAGCCGATCTCGTGAGCCACCTTGCGGGCGGGGCGGTCTTCGTCGTTGATGCTCATCGCTCTTCCTCCGTCGTGGCCTGGGGACCGGCTTGGGGGCCGCCCTGGGAACCGGCTTGGGGACCGACTTGCGGGCCGGCCTCCGGTGCGCTCGCGGTCTGGCTGGCGCGTGGCGACATGTGCAGGCTTTCCGGTGTCGTCAGCGTGCCGGGATTGATGGTGGTGTAGTTTTCGCGCTCGCTGGCGGGAAGGGCGGCGCGGCGCCTGCTGCGGAACATCGCATAGGCGGTGATCAGGAGGTGGGAGACGAAGGTGACGACGAACAGCGCGTAGGGGCCGACCGAAGTCATGACCGGGCCGCCGAGCGTCGGGCCGATGATGGTGCCGATGCCATAGAGCAGGAGCAGGCCGCCGGACACCTTCACGAAATCCTCCGGGCTTGCGAAGTCGTTCGCGTGCGAGACGGCGATCGGATAGAGCGCGTTGGCCGCAGCGCCGTAGGTGGCGACGACGATCAGCAGCGAAATGACCGAGACCGGCTGCAGCACGAACATCAGCAGGCCGGCAAAGGCCGCCACGGCCGACAGGGCCGCCAGCACATAGCGCCGGTCGATGCGGTCGGAGAGGCGGCCGGCGGGCAGTTGCATGACGGCGCCGGCGAAGATCGTGACGCTCATCATCATCGCGATCGTGCTCGAGGCCAGCCCGGCCTCGGCGCCGAAGACGGCGCCCAGCGTGCCGAAGGCGCCGTTGGAGATCCCGATCAGCACGATGCCGACGCAGGCCACCGGCGAGGTCCGGAAGAGGGTGGGGATATCGAGGCTGACCTGTTTCAGCGGCTGCGGGGAGGCCGCGGTCGACAGCGTCGTCGGCAGCATGGCGAGGCAATAGAGGATGCCTGCGACCATGAACAGGATCGGCGTTTCGATATCGCCGAGGGTCACCATCATCTGGCCGCCGACGACGCCGAAGAGCGTGATGGCGATGTAGAGCGAGAAGATGACGCCGCGGCTCTCGTTGCTCGCCCGCTCGTTCAGCCAGCTTTCGATGATCATCGAGGTGCCGGCGATGGAGAAGCCGGTGACGGCGCGCAGCGCCACCCACCAGAGCGGATCGACGAGGATGCCGGTCAGGAGTGCGATGATCGCGATCAGCGAGGCGAAGCCGGAAAAGGCGCGCACATGGCCGATGCGCTTGACCACCTTCGGCGCCAGCAGGCAGCCGAGCACGAAACCGGAAGCCCAGGAGGTGCCGATCAGGCCGAGCAGGGTGGTCGGGTAGCCCTCGAAGGCGCCGCGGACAGGAAGCAACAGGCCGTGCAGGCCGTTGCCGAGGAACAGGAACAGGGTGCCGAGCAGAAGCGCGAAGACGGAGACGAGATTATTTCGCATCGGTGATCCCTGCCTATCATCGAGACTTGGTATAGGGCGGCAAGCGCCTGATTTCCATAGCCGAATTTCGGCGATGGGAGAATCGTGCCATCCATTGGGGACCTCGACTTGGAAAAGTGTCGGCGTTGTGACAGGAACGGAAGGAAAGAGGAACAGCCATGTCGAAAGTCCTTCCGGCCCTGATGCTGATTGCGATGGTGCTGCACATCATCCGCCCGCTCGGTCTTCCGGGCCTGCGGCAGCGGCGGGATTTCTGGAAGATCGCCGTCGGCGCGATCGCGATGATGATGGTGACGGTGCTGCTGCGGCCGTAGCAGCGTTCCCGGATGCGGCTATTGCGGCAAAGCGAGGTCGACGATCACGGGGAGGTGGTTCGAGCCGTAGTCCGGGCCGGCGCGCCATCCGCCGACCGAGATCCCCGGAGAGACCGCGACGTGGTCGATTTGCGATCCGGCATGGATGCCGAGGAGATCGGCGACCTTGAGACTGAAGCGGGTCATCGTCGGCAGGAGGTCGACAATTGCCGCCTGCAGCCCGCTGCTGCGAAGGAAGTCCGCGAAGAAGGGAGACCAGAGCGGCGTGTTCCAGTCGCCGGCGACGATGACGTCCGAGGATGGCAGGTCCCCGTGTGCGGCCTGTGCGGTCAGTGCCAGGTAGTTGTTGCGGTCGCGCCACTTCCATGGCCGTCGCGGCGTCTCGGGGTGGATCGCATAGAGCACCAGCGGACGGCCGCCATTGTCGAGGACCAGGCGGACGGGCCGCTTGTGGACCTTCTCGCCGCCGAAATGCGGCACCAGCGGCATTTCGGACAGGATCGGGAGTTTCGAGAACACCTTCATCCTGTCTCTCGACAGGATGTCGCCGCTACTCTGGTAGGGGAGCAGCCCGGACTGGACCAGCGCCTCCTGCCAATGCTCGCGGATCTCCTGCAGCACGACGACGTCCGGGTTTTCCCGGCGGAGGAAGGCGATGAACTCGGCGGGCGTGCGCTCGTTCTCCACGAACAGGTTGGCGGTGATGACCCTCAGGCCCGGCTGGCCCGTTGCCGGCGGGGCGGTGGGGAGTGCGAACGACGGCAGAAGCGCGATGCCGAGGCCGGTCGCCGAGACTGCGAAGAGGGCAGGGCGGCGGGCGAGGATCGCGGACAGGAACACGACGACCGCCGGCAGGACGAGCAAGGGCCAGGCGAAGGTGGCGAGATCGGCGAGCCAGAACGTCCGCGCGGTGACCACGACCAGCGTTGCCGAAAGCAGGATCGCGATTGCCGCGCTCCAGAGGAGCGGGCGTGCCATCGCGGCGATCGTTCGGCGGCTGACAGTGGGCATGCGCTGCCACCTTCCGGCTCTGGCGATGGGGATTGCGCGCCGGGGATGCCTCTTCGGCGGCACGGCGCTGCGGACGGCGCGATCACTAGCCTCTCGCCGGCGACCGAGCAACCTCTCCTTGCAGGTTTCGTAAACAAGGTGCCTCACGCGGGTGGCGGCGTGCATGGCGAGCCGGGGCGTGCCGTCCGGCTGTCGGTGGAATCAAAAAGGGCCGCATTGAGCGGCCCTCCATGAGGTTTGGCCCGTGACAGGCCGCGGCCGTTGGGCCGAGGAAGGTTGGGTCAGAACGAGGGCTGCCTCGCTGCTGCCACCGCATTTCCCATTGCCGTCACGAAGACCGAAATCTCATTAGACATTGGATCACCTTCCTTTCTGTACGTTGACGATAAGAGCAATGTAGGTGCTTGCAGCGGTCATGCAAGGGCTTTCTTCCGCTATTGCCGTCGTGGGCGGGCGAACCTCAGGCCGCGTTCTCCAGTTCCTTCCGCCATTCCCCCCGCGCGGCAAGGCTGCACATCCGCGCGCGGTGGCTGAAGGCGCGCTTGCCGGCGGCGACGTTTTCCGGCTTTCCGCGCCAGGCTTCCAGTGCCTCGGTCTGCAGGGCACGGCCGTAGGAGAAGGTCAGCGCCCAGGGCAGCGGCCCCATGGCGTTCATCGCCGAGAGATGCGCGGTCGCCTCCTCGGTCGTCTGGCCGCCGGAGAGGAAGGCGATGCCGGGGACGGCGGCTGGCACGGTGCGCCTGAGCACGCGCAGCGTCCGTTCGGCCACTTCCTGCACCGATGCCTTGCGCGCCTTCTTGCCGTCGATGACCATGGAGGGCTTGAGGATCATGCCCTCGAGCGAGACGCGCTGGTCGGCCAGTTCCTTGAAGGTGATGCGCAGCGTTTCTTCCGTCACCGCTTCGGAACGCCCGATCGTGTGGTTGCCCGGTTCGCCGTCCATCAGCACCTCGGGCTCGACGATCGGCACGATGCCGGCCTCCTGGCAGAGCGCGGCATAGCGGGCGAGCGCCTGGGCGTTGGCCTTGATTGCCCCGAAGCTCGGAAGCGTGTCGGACACCGCAAGTGCTGCGCGCCACTTGGCAAAGCGCGCGCCTGCCGCATGGTATTTGGCAAGGCGGTCGCGCAGACCGTCGAGGCCCTCCGTGACGGTCTCGCCGGGGAATAGCGCCATCGGCTTGGCGCCGGTATCGACCTTGATGCCCGGCACGGCGCCGGCCGCGGCGATGATCTCGGCAAGCGGCCTGCCGTCGGAGGCCGTCTGGAACAGCGTCTCCTCGTAGAGGATGACGCCGGATATGGAATCGCGCATCGCCTCGTCGGCGGTGACCAGCATCTGGCGATAGTCGCGGCGCGATGTCTCCGTCGATTCCAGGCCGATCGTATCGAAGCGCTTCTTGATGGTGCCCGTGGATTCGTCGGCGGCGAGCAATCCCTTGCCGGCCGTCATCATGCGGGCGGCGATGTCTTCCAGTCGTTCGCTCATGCGCTTCTCCTTGTCCTGGGTCTGTTTCCGTTTCCCGCTGCCGGTCTTCGACGATGATCTGCCGGCCGTTCTGGCGGCATCTTCGACCGCGGCATCCGGCGCGTCAACGAAAATGGCCCTCGCCAGCGACTGGAGAGGGCCATCGGTCAGTTCAGCGATGCCGGCCGAGCTATTTCTGCTGCAGGATCTCGACGCCCGGCAGCGGCTTTCCTTCCATCCATTCGAGGAAGGCACCGCCGGCGGTGGAGACGTAGGTGAAGTCGTCGGCGACACCGGCATGGTTGAGGGCTGCGACCGTGTCGCCGCCACCGGCAACCGAGACCAGCGCGCCTTCCTTCGTGCGCGCGGCCGCATGCTTTGCCGCAGCGACGGTCGCCTTGTCGAAGGGAGCGATCTCGAAGGCGCCGAGCGGGCCGTTCCAGACCAGCGTTTCGGCGCGCGTGATCCAGGCGTTGACCGCCTCGACCGATTTCGGGCCGACGTCCAGCACCATGGCATCGGCGGGGATGCTGTCGATCGCCACCACCTCGTTGTCGGCACCGGCCTTGAACTCGCGGGCGACGACGCCGTCCTCGGGAAGGATGATCGCGCAGCCGGCACCGGCGGCCTCGATCATGATCTGCTTGGCGGTGTCGGCGAGGTCGTGCTCGCAGAGAGACTTTCCGACATTCGTGCCGCGGGCGGCGAGGAAGGTGTTGGCCATGCCACCGCCGATGACCAGCGCATCGACCTTCTTCACCAGGTTCGTCAGGAGATCGATCTTGGTGGAAACCTTGGCGCCGCCGACGATCGCGACCACCGGACGCTTCGGATTGCCGAGACCCTTTTCGAGCGCTTCGAGCTCGGCCTGCATGGTGCGGCCGGCATAGGCGGGCAGCAGATGGGCGAGGCCCTCCGTCGAGGCGTGGGCGCGATGGGCGGCTGAGAAGGCGTCATTGACGTAGACGTCGCCGTTTGCGGCCAGCGCCCGGGCGAAGTCGGCGTCGTTCTTTTCCTCGCCCTTGTGGAAGCGGGTATTCTCCAGAAGCAGGATGTCGCCGTTCTTGAGCGCATCGACGGCGGCCTTCGCCTTGTCGCCGATGCAGTCCTCGGCGAAGGCGACGGGCTGGCCGAGTACGTCCTTGACGGCCGGCACGATCAGGCCGAGCGACTGGTCGGCGACCGGCTCACCCTTCGGGCGGCCGAAATGGGCGAGCAGGATGACCTTCGCGCCCTTCTTCGACAGTTCGAGGATGGTGGGCGCGACGCGCTCGATGCGGGTCGCATCCGTCACCTTGCCGTCCTTGACGGGGACGTTGAGGTCGACGCGGACAAGGACGCGCTTGCCGGCGATGTCTGTGAGGTCGTCCAGGGTCTTGAAGGTCATGGGCACCGCTCCTCGTATTCTGGGCCTGAAGCGCCGCGCGCTTGAACGAACGTATGTATCCGCGCTGGCGATTTGCATACTTTATTTATCCGCCTTCACGGCGGAAGGCAGGGGAATTCCGGGCACCCGGACGTCAACGCTCCCGTATCCGTCATGCCGGACTTGATCCGGCATCCAGCGCGCTCAAGTCCTTGAGCGCAACAAGCACTTTTTGCGCCGCCGACGCGGCGCTGCTGGCCCCCGGATCAAGTCCGGGGTGACGGCAGTGCTGGGAGAATCCCGGTCACGATAGCCTCGAACGTCGGCACCCGGACATTGCTGCCCGGGTGCCTTCGATTGCAATCAGATCAGCTTGGCAAAGGCGACGGCGGTGTCGGCCATGCGGTTGGAGAAGCCCCACTCGTTGTCGTACCAGGAGAGGATACGGACGAACTTGCCTTCCATGACCTTGGTCTGGTCGATCGCGAGGATCGACGAATGACTGTCGTGGTTGAAGTCGCGCGAGACCAGCGGCTCTTCCGTGTAGCCGAGGATGCCCTTCAGGGCGCCGTTGGAGGCGGCCTTGATGGCGTCGTTGACTTCCTGGACCGTGGTCTCGCGCTTGGCGACGAACTTGAAGTCGACGACCGAGACGTTCGGGGTCGGCACGCGGATCGAGGTGCCGTCGAGCTTGCCCTTGAGGTGCGGCAGCACGAGGCCGACGGCCTTGGCGGCACCCGTCGAGGTCGGGATCATCGAGAGCGCTGCCGCGCGGGCGCGGTAGAGGTCCTTGTGCATCGTGTCCAGCGTCGGCTGGTCGCCGGTGTAGGAGTGGATCGTGGTCATGAAGCCGTGGTCGATGCCGACCAGGTCGTCGAGAACCTTGACCACCGGAACCAGGCAGTTCGTCGTGCACGAGGCGTTGGAGATGACCAGGTGCTCCTTGGTCAGCTTGTCGTGGTTGACGCCGAAGACGACGGTCAGGTCGGCGCCGTCGGCCGGAGCCGAGACGATGACGCGCTTGGCGCCGGCCTGCAGGTGCAGGGCAGCCTTGTCGCGTGCCGTGAAGATGCCGGTGCATTCCAGGGCGATGTCGACGCCCAGTTCCTTGTGGGGAAGGGTGGCCGGATCCTTGATCGCGGTGACCTTGATCGGCTTGCCGCCGCCGACGGTGATGGTGTCGCCCTCGACCTTCACCTCGGCCGGGAACTTGCCGTGGATCGAATCGTAGCGCAGCAGGTGGGCATTGGTCTCGACCGGACCCAGGTCGTTGATCGCCACGACTTCGATATCGGTGCGGCCGGATTCGACGATCGCGCGCAGGACGTTGCGGCCGATGCGGCCAAATCCGTTGATGGCAACTTTCACGGTCATTTCGGGTCTCTCCCTGTCAACATGGTATGTGGAAGGGCGCGCGGCGGGGCCGCACGCCGGAACGGATCAGCCGAGGTTCTTTTCAGCGGCGGCGACGACGGCCTCCGGCGTGATGCCGAAGTGCTTGTAGAGGTCCTTGTAGGGGCCCGATGCGCCAAAGGACGACATGCCGATGAAGGTGCCGTCCGAGCCGATGATGTGATCCCAGCCCTGGCGGATGCCGGCCTCGACGGCGATCTTGACCGGCGAGTTGCCGATGATCGCCTTCTGGTAGGCTTCCGGCTGTTCGTAGAACAGCTCGACGCAGGGAACGGAGACGACGCGGGTGGAAATGCCCTTGGCCGTCAGGGCCTCGCAGGCCTTGACCGCGATCTCGACTTCGGAGCCGGTGGCGAAGATCGTCACCTTGGCGTCGGATGCGGAGATCAGGTCGTAGGCGCCCTTGGCGCAGAGGTTCTGTTCCTCGAACTCCGTGCGAACCGGCATCAGGTTCTGGCGGGTCAGCGCCAGGCCGGAGGGGCGATGCTTGTTCTGAAGCGCCAGCTGCCAGCACTCGGCCGTCTCGGTGGCGTCGGCGGGGCGGAACATCAGGAGGTTCGGGATGGCGCGCAGCGCCGCCATCTGCTCGACCGGCTGGTGCGTCGGGCCGTCCTCGCCGAGACCGATGGAATCATGGGTCAGGACGTGGATGACGCGGATGCCCATGAGGGCCGCGAGACGGATCGACGGACGGCAATAGTCCGAGAAGATCAGGAAGCCGCCGGAGTAGGGGATGAGGCCGCCGTGCAGCGCCATGCCGTTCATCGCCGCCGCCATGCCGTGCTCGCGCACGCCGTAGTGGAGGTAGCGGCCGGAGAAGTCGTCAGGCGTGATCGACTTGGTCTGGCTGGTCTTGGTGTTGTTGGAGCCGGTCAGGTCGGCAGAGCCGCCGATCGTTTCCTGCAGCACGCCGTTGATGACCTCCAGCGCGTCTTCGGAGGCCTTGCGGGTCGCCGGGTTCGGCTTGGTCTCGGCCAGCTTCTTCTTGTAGGCGGAGATCGCCGAATCGAGGCCGCTTTCGAGGTCGCCGGCGAAGCGGCGGACGAACTGCGCCTTCTTCTCCGGATCGGCCTTCTCCAGGCGTTCCTGCCATTCCCTGTGCGCCTTGGTGGAGCGCAGGCCGGCGAGGCGCCAGGCGTCGAGCACGTCGGAGGGAACGGAGAAGGCTTCGCCGTCCCAGTTCAGCGCCTTGCGAGTGGCGGCGATTTCGTCCGCACCGAGCGGGGAGCCGTGGACCTTGTGGGTGCCGGCCTTGTTCGGCGCGCCGAAGCCGATGATCGTCTTGCAGGCGATCATGGTCGGCTTGTCGGACTTCTGCGCCTGTTCGATCGCGGCGGCGATCGCGTCCGGGTCATGGCCGTCGACGGCGATCGTGTTCCACTGGCTGGCGCGGAAGCGGGCGTGCTGGTCAGTCGAGTCGGCGATCGAGATCGGGCCGTCGATCGAGATGTTGTTGTCGTCCCAGAAGACGATCAGCTTGTTGAGCTTCAGGTGGCCGGCAAGTGCGATGGCTTCCTGGCTGATGCCTTCCATCAGGCAGCCGTCGCCGGCGAGCACGTAGGTGTAGTGCTCCATCAGGTCGGAGCCGAACTCGTCGCGCAGCTTGCGCTCGGCGATCGCCATGCCGACGGCATTGGCGATGCCCTGGCCGAGCGGGCCGGTGGTCGTCTCGATCCCGGCGGCGTGGCCGTATTCCGGGTGGCCGGCGGTCTTCGCGCCGAGCTGGCGGAAGTTCTTGATCTCGTCGATCGTGATGTCCTCATAACCGGTCAGGTAGAGGAGAGAGTAGAGCAGCATCGAGCCATGGCCGGCCGACAGCACGAAGCGGTCGCGGTTCGGCCAGGACGGAGCCTTCGGGTCGAAGGTCATGAAGCGGGTGAAAAGGACCGTTGCGATGTCCGCGGCACCCATCGGAAGACCGGGATGGCCGGAATTTGCTTTCTCCACGGCATCCATGGAAAGAAAGCGAATAGCATTCGCCATCCGGTCGTGTTTTTCGCGAGAGATCATGACTGTTCCAAATAATCGGGGTGTCAGGGCCGATGCCTGTCGGGGTCACCGGTTAGGAAGCGGCTGACACATAGCAGGTGCAGTGCGCAAGTCAACGAATTGGACGGGTTTTGCCGCGATTTGCGGCGATTTGCCGTCATAAACGGCATCGCATTTTCGCCGCCGGAAACCGACGTCTTCGCAGTGCAAAAACATCATCCACAGCGGATGCGGCCGCAGTCCGGACGGGCGGTTGACGCTGGAGTTCGATGTTGAATACTGTCAAGATCTTGAAGCAAACAGCTCACACGGCGATTCGTCCGTGACTGATATGCCGGTGAAGGCGTCATGGCGGCAGGAGAAACAATCAGGGCGGCGGTCGAGGAGTTGAGCAAGGCTTTGACGAGCCTCGACAATGCGCTCGACATGCGTTTCGACCGTGAGCGCGAGCACGGCGAGATCGACGGCGAGGTGCGCCGCGTCAACGTGGACCGCTCGCGGCTGGCCCAGGAACTCGACCAGGCTGAATTCCGGGCGAACCGGCTCGAGGAGGTCAACCGCGAGGTCTCCCGCCGGCTGGTCACGGCCATGGAAACGATCAGGGCGGTCCTCGACCGCTGACGATGCGCGCCGATATCACTTGAGACAGGGCGGGAGTTTTCGATGGCGCAAGTAACGGTTCTGATCGATGGCAAGGCCTACCGTATGGCCTGCGAGGAAGGGCAGGAACAGCACCTGACCGACCTCGCCGCCGGCTTCGACCGCTATGTCGGCCACCTCAAGGGCCAGTTCGGCGAGATCGGTGATCTGCGCCTGACGGTGATGGCCGGCATCATGATCATGGACGAGCTGAGCGAGATGACCCGCCGGCTGGCGGCGCTCGAGACCGAGGCGGAGGATCTGCGCAAGGGACGCGACAGCGCGGTCGCCGAGGTCTCGCGCGAAGAAGAGGCGATCGCGACCGCGATCGGCGAACTGACGAGCCAGATCCAGGGCATGACGGCGAAGCTTTCCGGCAGACCGGCTGCGAACTGAGGCGAGATAGCCACTGGCGGACCGGCCGCTTTCATCCTATATCTACGAAGCGATCTGTGCTTCCCGACAGGCAACAACATTCCCCGGGGCCATACACGATCTCAAGGGAGCTGTCCCTGGCCGGACCCGTGGGTCCGGACACACGGCGCCCACCTACTTTGTAGGCACCCGGGATCGTCAAACGCCATCGGTCGCCACGGATCGCGCTTCTTCCATTCTCCAACGCAGGCAAGCAGCGACAATGCTGTTGCGGGCCGCGTATCCTTCCCATCAATTCCCGAAGTTCGGCCTGCTTTCGCTACGGCCTGACGGCCGGCGTCAGCCGCGGCCGGCGAGGATGGCGCGGCTGAGCATGCCGGCGAGGGGCGCGGGGAGCCTGGCCTTGGCCAGATCGGCGACCATCCGCCGTTCCTCGGCGGGGACCGCGCCCAGGAGAGCGAGACCGAGGGCGTAGGCGATCGCGCCGGTGAGGATGCCGATGGCCATGCCCGCGAGATTCGGCATCCACCAGATGCATCCGCCCGCTGCCGCAGCGCAGAGGGCCGCGGCCAGCAGCACCTTCGCCAGCGCCAGGAGATCGCAGGCGATGCCGAGGCGGCGGTGGCAGTACCAGAGGCAGAAGATGCAGCTTGCCGTCAGCGTCAGGCCCTTGACGACGGCGGCGGCCATCGTGCCGAAGAGGGGGACGGTCGCAAAGAGCAGGCCGATGCAGGCAAGGCCTTCCAAGAGTGAGAGCCGCAGCACCGTACCGCTTTTTTCGCGCGCCAGCATCAGGCGATAGGGCACAGTGATGAGGGCGGAGAAGACGGTGAAGCCGAGCAGGACGACGGACAGCGCCACCGAGGAGCGGAAGTCCTCGCCGAACAGAAGCGGGATCAACACCGGCGATATGGCGGCGCCGCCGAGGCTGACCGGCGCGATCACCAGCAACAGGCCGAGCAGGCTGCGCCGGTAGGATTTCGTCAGCGCGGCATGGTCGCCGCGGTCGCTGTGGTGGGAGAACAGCGGCACCAGCGGCGCCACCAGGAAATAGGAGAGCTGCACGACCATGCCGGCCATGGTCGAGGCGATCGCATAATGCCCGACGGCGACCAGGTTGAAGAACAGGCCGATGACGGCGAGTTCCACCCGCGAGCCCAGCAGCGCCGTCAGGCCGCCGGAGAGCCAGGCGTTGCGGGCATAGGCCTTCATCGGCGGCGTCACCGGTTCGATGCCCCTTGCGGCCGGCTTCAGGTATTTCGGCAGCGAGAGCGCCTGCGGAAGATGGCGGAAGACATGGCCGAAGATCGCGCCCGCCGGTCCCAGCAGGACGGCGCCGAGGGCGACGAGAAAGGGCTGTACCAGGCAGCCGATCGCCGTGTTGAGGCTGCTTTCGCGGAACCGGCCGAGCCCCTGCGCCGCGCCGAGCGACATCGTCGAATAGGCATAGGAGAGGAACAGGGCCGCCGTCGCGATCCAGATCAGGGTGGCGGTCGCCTTGCCCGCATAGTCCAGCCAGAGTGCGTAGCCGACGATGGCGGCTGCGAGCGTGCCCGTCGTCAGCACGAAGCGCCGGGTCAGCAGGAGGACCAGGCCCGGGCGGGCACCGTCTCCGCCGTCCGCCTGCCCGACGAAGCGCAGCACCGCCTGCGGCATGCCGAAATCGGAGAGTAGCGTCGCCACCGTCATGATCCAGAGCGCATAGGCGACGATGCCCGCGCCCTCCACGCCGAGGGTCCGCGCCACGATGACGCTGCTGCCGAAGCCGGCCACGAGCGAGAGCAGGCCGGCGGCGGCGTTGAGCAGGGATGAGCCGAGCATGGATTGCATCGTGGCGACCGTCTTCGTTCTGCCGCCCGCCGGGCGGGAGGCCGAAAAACTATCCCTGACCCCTAGAACAGCCGGCTTAAGATTCGGTATCCGGCGATAGAAAAGCCGGACTTCCGGGCTTTTCGCTAACCCCGGCTTAACAAAACTGGTTTAGGGCAGAACCAGCGAATCTTCCATCCTGAGGTGTAGTCCATGCCGGATATCTCGCTTTCCGCGCGCCATGAAAGCCGGCTGAAGCAGAAGCTGCAGCACCTCTTCTGGCGCCTCATCGCGGTCCTTCCCGACCGGCCATACCTGCGCTGGAAGTATTATTCCATGGCAGGGCGCTTCCCCGACCTCGACCGGCCGCGGCTGTTCAGCGAGAAGGTGCAGGCGCGCAAGCTCTACGACCGGCGGCCGATCTATGCGCAGATGGTCGACAAGCACGGGGCCAAGGCGCTGATCGCGCAGCGCGCCGGCGAGCAGTACGTCATTCCGACCTATTGGGTCGGGCGCAACCTCAAGGCGGTCGACTGGGCGGAAATCCCGTTGCCGGCGGTGGTCAAGCCGACGCATGCCTCCGGCTGCGGCGCGTTCCTGCGCGAGCGGCGCGACATCGACGAACTGCTGGCTGCCGATCCGGGGCCGGAATGGCTGAAGCTCAAGCATCACCGCATCAACCGCGAATGGGCCTATGGCGAATTCGAGCCGCTGATCATCGTTGAAGAGATGCTGGTGGACAATGGCGACGCGCCCGACGACTACCGGTTCTTCGTCTTTTCGGGCCGTGTCTCCCATATCGAGATGCGGCTTCGGCGCGACGGCGTCGGCTATGAGCGCAACTTCACGCCGGACTGGCAGCCGATGAAGCACGAGAGCTTCTACTACGAACCCTATCCGGGCGATTTGCCGCGGCCGGACGATCTGGACGAGATGCTGGAGGTCGTGCGCAAGATCGCCGGCGACAGCGATTTCATGCGCGTCGATCTCTACCGCTGCGGCGGGCGCATCTATGTCGGCGAACTGACGCTCTATCCGGGCGGCGGTTTCACGGGCTGCGTGCCGGACCAGTTCGACGAGATGCTCGGGGCGATGTGGAAGCAGGAGCTGGTGCAGGCGCTGCGCTGAGGACAGACAGGCCGGCGGCGACAGGCCCGCCGGCGGCGACGGACCGGAACGAGATGCGATTCCTATTTCTATCGACGCACGCCTTCCTGCCGACCACGCGCAAGGCGAGCGTGCATTTCGTGACCGAGGCGCTTGCCGCCCGCGGCCACGAGGTCGATACGATCAGCGTCGGCTTCAGCGCCCTGACCGCGCTCAAGCGGCCGGAACTCCATGCGCAGCTTTCGGCAGAGCAGAGAAACCGCTTCGTGCAGACCGCACCGCGCCGCCGCTCCGCCTGCTACCTGCCCCCGCTGCATCCGTTCAGTTCGAAAAATGGCGTCCTCAACGGGATCAACGCGCTGTTCTTCCCGCTCTATGGCAACCTGCCGCCCGCCTTCATGAAGGCGGCGATCCGGGCTGCGGACGTGGTGGCGGTCGAATCCGGGACGGCGATCACCTTCTTCGATGCGGTCCGCCGCATCAATCCCGCCGCCCGCACGCTCTATTTCAAGCGCGACCGGCTCGATACCGTCGGCGCCGCCACGCACCTGCAGCAACTGGAGCGCCGCATCGCGCCGCTGTTCGACCGGGTGATCGTGCCGTCGGCGGCCATGGCGGAAGGGCTGCCGCAGGAGAGCCGCATCGTCGCCGTCCCGCAGGGCATCGACAAGGTCGCGTTCGACGCCTGCACGACGTCGCCCTATGCGGCCGGATCGCGCAACGGCGTCTCCGTCGGCAACATGCTGTTCGACGCGGATGCGGTGCGGGCGATGGCGACGGCGAAGCCGGACGTCTTCCTGCATCTGTTCGGCGCAGGAATTTCGGGCCCGTTTCCGCCGAATGTGCGTCTCTACGGCGAGCGGGCGTTCGCGGACATCGTGCCCTATATCAGGTTCGCAGATTTCGGCATCGCACCCTACCGGCTGACCGAGCGCGAGCGCTACCTCGCCGAATCCAGCCTCAAGCTCCAGCAATACGCCTATTGCCTGCTGCCGGTGCTCGTGCCGGAGATCCTGGGCGCCGGACGCGGCAATCTCGTCGGCTATGCGCCGGCAGGCGAGCCGGACTGGGCCGGCAAGGTCGAGAAGGCTGTTGCGCTGCCGCACGATCGGGCATGGCGCGAGGGCATCCTGTCCTGGGACGAGGTCGCCGCCCGGATCGAGGACGAACTGGCGGACATGCGCGGCAATACCCGCGTGGCAGGGGACGCGGCCGAATAGGCCGCGCCTTTCTCGCCTGCGCGGCGATGGAAGGATCCCGCCTCGCTCAGTTGTGAAGCTTCGCCCCCTTGGCGATCTTGTCGACGATCCTCTTGTCGGCGCGGACGGCTATGCCCACCACCTTTGCGGTCGACGGGTCGAAATTGGCGAACACCGCCCGGTTCGCCGCGTCGTGCCCGGTGGCGAACATCTCCTCGATATAGAGCGAGGTGGTGATCTCGCGTTCAAGCGAGCGCACATGGATCTTCCGCAGCGTCTCCTGATCCGCCGACATGACCACCATCGGCTGAATGGAGAGCGCGTTGTAGACATTGCCGGCGGAGTCGCGGTACGCTTCGCCGATAATCTCGGGAAACTGGGCGGCAAGGCCGCAGCTCAGGAAGGCGGTGACGTTCAGTTTCTGCCAGGCGGCGAGATCGTCGCGCAGCACAATCGTGATCTTGGTATCGAACATGCAGAAGGCATCCAGCAGCTGTTTGACAGATGGCTCGCTTGTAGCCTCGAACGACACTGCGGGTCTTGAAGGTTCGTGCAGGTTCGACGGCATCGTGCACGCGCCCGCCACGCGGGGCATCGAGCGCATCGAGGCCCGGTTCAGGGGCAACGGGTTTTCCCTGCACCGCCACGATACCTACGCACTCGGGGTGACGCTTTCGGGCGTGCAGACGTTTCGCTACCGGGGCGAGGCGCGCTTCAGCCTGCCGGGCAATGTCATCGTCCTGCATCCCGACGAACTGCACGACGGCGGCGCGGGGACGGAGACCGGCCTGCGATACCGGATGCTCTACCTCCCGCCCGAGCGTGTGATCGAGGCGGCCGGCGGCCGGCGGCGCCTGCCCTTCGTCGGAACCCCCATTCTCCGGGACGACGAGCTTCGGCAAGGTCTGCTGGAGGGGCTGGGCGATCTGCAGGGCGAGCCGTCCGAGCTGGTGTGGGACGATCTCCTTGCCCGGTTCGCGGAGCGGCTATGGAAGCATGCGGATGCGGACGGCGCGACCCTGCGGTTCGTCGCTCACGGCGCGGTGGCGAGGTGTCGGGAATTTCTGCATGACAACAGCGACCGGTCCGTCACATCGGACGAGCTTGAAAAGATAACCGGTCTGGACAGGTATTCGCTCACCCGCCATTTCCGGGCCCTGCTCGGAACGAGCCCGCATCGGTATCTCGTCATGCGGCGTCTCGAAAAGGGCCGCTGCCTGATGGTGGCGGGGTCAAGCCTCGCCGATGCCGCCATAGCGAGCGGCTTCGCCGATCAGAGCCACTTCACTCGCCATTTCAAGAGCGCGTTCGGAATTACGCCGGGAAAGTGGCTCGCCCTGACGAGAGCCGGCGGCTCGCCCGCGAGGGCCGGCGCGACCTGACGATATCCACGGAAACGAGAACCGCCCGCAACGCGGTTGTTGCGGGCGGTTCGGCATTGTCACGTTCAACGAAGGCGCTTGGCGATCAGGCGGCGGCCTTCATTTCCTTGTCGATCATCGCGCGCAGGGCGCCGAGGTCCTTGGCAAAGGCGCGGATGCCTTCGGAGAGCTTCTCGGTCGCCATCGCGTCCTCGTTCAGCATCCAGCGGAAGGTCTTCTCGTCGACCTTGATCGGGGCGGCGCGGTTGACCGTCTCGGGCGAAAGCTTGCGCTCCAGCGTGCCTTCGGCCTTGTCGAGCTCTTCCAGCAGTTGCGGGCTGATCGTCAGGCGGTCGCAGCCGGCCAGGGCCTCGATCTCGCCAATATTGCGGAACGAGGCGCCCATGACGATCGTCTTGATGCCGTTGGACTTGTAGTAATCATAGATCGCGCGGACCGAAAGGACGCCCGGATCGTCCTCGGCGGTGAACGTCTTGCCGGAGGCCTTGACGTGCCAGTCGAGGATGCGGCCGACGAAGGGCGAGATCAGGAAGGCGCCGGCATCGGCGCAGGCGATCGCCTGGGCCTTGTTGAAAAGCAGAGTCAGGTTGCAGTCGATGCCGTTCTTCTGCAGCACTTCGGCGGCGCGGATGCCTTCCCAGGTCGAGGCCAGCTTGATGAGGATGCGCTCGCGGCCGATGCCGCGCGCCTCATAGGCCTTGATGATGGCACGGCCCTTTTCGATCGAGGCTTCGGTGTCGAAGGAAAGGTCGGCGTCGACCTCGGTCGAGACGCGGCCGGGGACGAGGCCGGCAAGGGCTGCGCCGACGGAGATCGCCAGGCGATCGGCGACCGCGGCGATCACGCCCTCGCGGCTTCCACCCTGCGACTGGCCCCAGCGCAGCGCCTCGGCGACGGTGTCGGCGAACATCGGCGTGCCCAGCGCCTTCAGGACGATCGTCGGATTGGTGGTGCAGTCGACGGGCTTCAGCCGGGCCACGGCTTCGATGTCGCCGGTATCCGCCACAACAGTCGTCATCGCACGCAGTTGTTCAAGCTTGGAGGTCATGTTCGAGATCCCGTTCCGTGGTGTCAAGCAAGGCGCCGTCCGTCCGCAGCAAGCGCAGGCTGCGCAATTTTTGAAGTGCCGGCACAGCGTCGCGGGCTTCCTGGAACCGCTTCGCCGTGACCGCACACTAGCACTCCGCCGGCACTTTGTCGCGCCGAGGGTGCGTGGCGAATATCGGTGGCGCATGGGTCCAATGTCAAGCACTTTTGCACAATCAGATAAACATATGTCGCATCATCTCCGTTTCGTGCTAGGAAGGACGGACAGCATGGCCGCGGCTCCGGCCGCAGAAACGGGGACGGGAATTTGGCGAAACTCAGGCGCGGAACGCACACGGCCTATTCCGAGAGCGCCTCGTTGCGCCTGCGGGCCGCCTGGCTCTACTACAACCAGCGCATGACGCAGAAGGACGTCGCCGAGAAGCTCGGCATCGGCCGCACCACGGTGATCCGCCTGCTGGACGAGGCGCTGAAGCGGGGCGAGGTGCAGATCTGGATCGACGAGGGGGTCGGCGACTGCGTGGAACTGGCGACCCGGCTGGAGCGGGCCTACGGGCTCGACGAGGCGATCGTGGTGCCCGCGGCGGAGACGGCGGAGGGGACGGCCAAGGGGGTCGGGCTCGCGCTCGGCCAGTTCCTGACTGAAGTCATACCCGACGACTGTACGGTGGGCGTCGGCTGGGGTCGGACGCTGACCGCATCGCTCGCCAGTTTTCGCCCCGCGCGGCGGGAACGGGTGAAGGTGGTCTCGCTGCTCGGCGGGGTGGTCGAGGCGCATCACATCAACCCGATCGAATACAGCTGGCGGATCGCCAGCCAGCTCGGCGCGGAATGCTATCTCTTCCTTGCGCCGCTGATCGTGGACAGCGGCGAGACCAAGCGCCGCCTGATCGAGAAATGCGGCCTGAAGCCGCTGTTCGAGCTGGCGGAAAACATGGACATCGCCGTCGTCAGCTGCGGTGACATCGGGCCGGATTCCACCTCGCTTTCACGCGGCTTCCTGCCGCCGGAGGTGTTGAAGGAACTGGTGGCTGCGGGCTGCGTCTGCGACACCATGTGCAATTTCCTCGACGCCGAGGGGCGGACGATCGACCATCCGATCCGCGACCGGGTGATGTCGATCGATCTCGACACGGTGAAGAAGGCGAACCATATCGTGCTTGTTTCCGGTGGCGCGCATCGGGCGCCCGCCATTCGCGCGACGATCCGGCGCGTCGGCTGCAACACGCTGATCACCGACGAGGGGGCTGCGGCTTCCCTGTTGCGACTGGCCGAGGCGCAGGCGGCCTGACCGCCGTCAGATGAGGTTCAGCAGGGCCGCGCGCGAGACCGCGCCGGTGATGTTGCGCGCCTCGAGCTTCTCCATGGCGCTGGAAAGCGCTTCGGCGACGCGGGGCAGGGGCAGGTCCGTTTCCAGCACGATCTGGCCCGGCGTCCTGCCTTCGGCGGCAAGCGCAAGGCAACGCACCTCGATGGCGGAGAGGTCGGGTGCGGCACCGCTGTGCCGGTGACGGAACTGGGAATCGGCTGATGACATGGCGGGCTTGATAGAGAGCCGGCAGCCCCGAGCCCAGCCGAACTCTCTGAAATGCTTTATTAAACCTTATGCACATGCCGCGCGGTTGCAGCCGTCGCCGACCGTGTGCTCCGGGATTGCGGGGCTTCGGGCGCCTTCCGCTGCCTTTGGGGATGGTGTCGCATATCGATACAGTCGCAGGCGCCGCCGTTCCTGAGGTCGTTGCGTCGGGCCGATCGCCCGGGCAAACGCCATTTCCCGGTGGAGGTTGCAGGCAGGCGGCCTATGGCAGTATGGGAAGGGCAGGATCAGCCGGGGATGGGACGCGTGACGCCGAAGGAACAGAAGGCCGAGCTTCGAAACCGGAAGCTGGCATTGCGGGATGCGATGCCCGTGCAGGAACGGATCGAGGCGAGCCTCGCAATGGCGGAGCATGCCGGCGACATCATCGCCTTCGAGCCGGGCGCCGTCATTTCCGGCTTCTCGCCGATCCGGTCGGAGGCCGACATCCGGCCGCTGATGGCGCGGCTTGCCGAGCGCGGCGCGCGGCTGTGCCTGCCGGTCGTGCTCGACCGCGAGCGGATCATCTTCCGCGAACTCCTGCGCGGCGCGCCGCTGGTCAAGACGGGCTTCGGCACGACGGGACCGGGGCCGGAGGCGGAAGAGCTCGACCCGGAAATCCTGCTGGTTCCGCTTTCGGCCTTCGATGCCGGCGGCCACCGCATCGGCTATGGCGCAGGGCATTACGACCGCGCGATCGGCCGGTTGCGCGCCAAGGGATTGACGCCGCGACTGATCGGCATCGCCTTCGATTGCCAGGAGGTATCGGCCGTGCCGGCGGAGGCGCACGACGTGGCGCTCGATGCGATTTTGACCGAGACCGGCTTTCGCATATTCAAGGAACAAGGTGGACAGGGCTGATGCGGTTTCTCTTTCTCGGTGACATGGTGGGCAAGAGCGGGCGGACCGCTGTCTGGGAACGGCTGCCGGGGCTGATTTCCGACCTCAAGCTCGATTTCGTCGTGGTCAACGGCGAGAACGCCGCCGGCGGGTTCGGCATCACCGAGGAGATCTTCCAGGAGACGATCAACGCCGGCGCCGACGTCGTGACCACGGGCAACCACGTCTGGGACCAGAAGGAGGCGGTGACCTTCGCCGGCCGGCACGACCAGTTCCTGCGACCGGCGAACTATCCGGCCGGCACGCCGGGGCGCGGGTCGAACCTGTTCTTTGCCCGCAACGGCGCGCGCGTTCTGGTGGCCAACATCATGGGACGGGTCTTCATGCATCCCGAACTGGACGATCCCTTCACCACCGGCGAGGCGATCCTCGCCTCCTGCCCGCTCGGCGAGCAGGCGGATGCGATCATCTTCGACTTCCATGCCGAGGCCACCAGCGAGAAGCAGTGCTTCGGCCATTTCGTCGACGGCCGCGCCAGCCTCGTCGTCGGCACGCATACGCATGTGCCCACCGCCGATTGCCAGATCCTGAATGGCGGTACCGGCTACATGTCGGATGCCGGCATGTGCGGCGACTACGACAGTTCGCTCGGCATGGACAAGGAGGAGCCGCTCAACCGCTTCATCTCCAAGATGCCCAAGGGCCGCTTCGAAGCGGCGAGCGGGCCTGCGACGATCTGCGGGCTGGGCGTGGAGATTTCCGACAGGACGGGGCTGGCGGAAAAGATCGCGCCGCTGCGGCTCGGACCGCGCCTGCAGGAGACCATCCCCAGCTTCTGGGGATGACCGATTTCCCGCAAGGATTGTTTTTGCGTTGATCTACAGCTTCGGCATGATTTTGGTATTGCGATTTAAAGTGATACAGAAATCATGCAGATCGTCTATGATGAGCGCAAACGCCGGTCGAACATCGAAAAGCACGGATATGACTTCGCGGACCTGACGCCCGACTTCTTTGCGCGTTCGACGATCGTGCCGGTACAACGTGGGCGCCTGATGGCGATCGGGGTGTTGCACCGCGGGGTTATTGCCGTCGTTTTCGTAACGTTGGGTACACAGGGGCTTTCAATCATCTCCATGCGCCCCGCGAGCCGGAAGGAAAGGAGCGCCCATGGCTACGCCTAGACTGCACATTCCGCCTCTGACCGACGAGGAAGAAGCCGAGATCCAACGCCAGATTGCCTCCGACCCCGACAATCCGGAGGCGACGGAGGAGGAACTGGCGAACGCCCGGCCTTTCGCCGAGGTTTTCCCCGAACTGGCGGAGAGCATCCGGCGATCGCGCGGCCGGCCGGCCGTGCCGCGGCCGAAGCAGCAGGTCTCGCTGCGCCTCGATCCGGAGGTCATCGAGAAGTTCAAGGCGACCGGGAAAGGCTGGCAGGCGCGCATCAACGAGGTGCTGAAGCGCGCCAAGGTCTAGCGACAAAAGAGCGTGTCGCGTCAGCTCGCCCACTGGCGGCGGATTTCGTCCGGTGTGTCGCCGAACACGACGTGGGTGCGCACGCCGACATGCGGCTCCTCGTCGGGATTGAAGTTGGCCTTGGCGATCTCCCAGCCGAACTTGAGGCTGTTGCCGGTCGAGGCCCAGATCGCCGCATCGTCCAGCCGCAGCGCCAGCATGGTCAACATCGGATCGTGCTTGCCGTGGTCGTACCAGGCCTCGACGATCGAGTTCCAGTATTCATCGATCTTCGCCGGATTCTTCTCCACGGTGATGCGGCCGACGAGGCAGGCGTGATAGTCGTGATCCTTGCCGACGACGCAGAAATGGGCCCTTGCGCCCTGGCCGATCGCTTCCACCAGATCGGTTTCGGTCTTGGTGAAGAACCAGATCGTCGCCGCCCGCCGGTCGAGATGCGGGGCCATCGGCTGCATGTGCATGCGGTCGTTTTCCAGTCCAAGCATGCCGGCCTGGATCCGGTCGATCTCGTCGTAGAGCTGATCCTTGGGGTGTATTCGGGCTTCCGCCAGATTTGCCATGGCTGTCGTCCTTTCTCGTATCGGTCCATGCAGGCCAAACGTCTCGCCCCGACGGTTGTTCCGGCACGGGGCTGACGGGATTGTGAATGCGGCAGGCGAGGTTGCTCTCGACCGTGTGAGGCCGCGTTGGCATAGTTCCGGCGTTCATCGAACGGAGCCGCCGCCCATGCAGTCCATTCGGTTCTCGCTTCTCGTCCTGCCGCTCGTTCTGCTCCTGCCGGGATTGTCGCCGGCGCAGGCGCAGGAGACGGCAAAACCGGCCAGCCAGTGCCAGATGATCGCGCAGGCCCTGCCCGGGGCCATCCTTGCGAGCCTTGCATCGCCGGCTTTGGAACTGGCACAGGCGCAGGCCGACGGAACGGTCAGGATCACCTATATCGGGCACTCGACCTTCTTCATCGAGACGCCGGGCGGCATCAGGATCGCGACGGACTACAATGGCTGGTACAAGCCGCCGTCTCTGCCGACGGTGGTGACGATGAACAAGGCGCATTCCAGCCACTATACGCTTTCGCCCGAGCCCGGCATCGAGCATGTGCTGCACGGCTGGCGGGACGATGGCGCGCCGGCCGACCACGACGTCGTCGCCGGCGACGCCTACATCCGCAACGTGCCGACGGATATCCGCAGTTGGGGCGGGGCGATGGAGCAGAACGGCAACTCGATCTTTATCTTCGAGATCGCGGGGCTCTGCATCGGTCATCTCGGTCATCTGCACCATGAACTGACGGAAAAGCAGTATGCCGAGATCGGCCGGCTGGATATCCTGATGGTGCCGGTCGACGGCGGGCTGACGATGGGGGCGGAGAGCATGAGCCGCGTGGTCGAGCGGCTTCGCTCCGCACTGATCCTGCCCATGCACCGGCGCGGTCCGCCGATCGACCGTTTCCTGTTGATGTTCGACGAGGATTTCGCGGTATCCTTCGCCGATACGGAAAGCGTCGAAGTGTCGATCCGCTCGCTGCCGCGACAACCGACGATCCTCGTTCTCAAGGGCGTGTGAGCTGTGCTCTTCGGAGCCATTGCTCCGTTGCACCATCGTGCGATGCAGATTTTGCCGCCCCTGCTGGACGCAGGGCGACAATAAAACTATAACGCGCCCAATTTCCAAAATCGGAGCTCGCCTGGCCGGACTGGACGCGGACGGGTTCGCTCCCGAACCGAAGACAGCGCGCGGCCGTTCCCAACGGATGAGACATTGCCGTCGCGCCCAACAGCTTAAGGGGTGCCATGGCAGGCCATTCACAGTTCAAGAACATCATGCATCGCAAGGGCCGCCAGGATGCCGTGCGGTCGAAAATGTTCTCCAAGCTCGCACGCGAAATCACCGTCGCCGCCAAGGCCGGCATGCCCGACCCGGCGATGAACCCGCGCCTGCGCCTGGCGATCCAGAACGCCAAGGCGCAGTCCATGCCGAAGGACAATATCGACCGCGCCGTCAAGAAAGCTTCCGGCGGAGACGCGGAGAACTACGAGGAAATCCGCTACGAGGGCTACGGCCCGGGCGGCGTCGCCGTCATCGTCGAGGCGCTGACCGACAACCGCAACCGCACCGCATCCTCCGTCCGCTCGACCTTCACCAAGGCCGGCGGCGCGCTGGGCGAGACCGGCTCGGTCTCCTTCTCCTTCGACCGGGTCGGGGAGATCACCTACAAGCTTGCGGCCGGTGACGCCGACGCGGTGATGGACGCTGCGATCGAGGCGGGTGCCGACGACGTCGAGACCGACGACGAGGTCCACACCATCTATTGTGCCTTCGAGAACATCGGCGAGGTCTCCAAGGCGCTGGAATCGACGCTTGGCGAAGCCGAGACCGTCAAGGCGATCTGGAAGGCACAGAACACGGTGCCGGTCGACGAGGAGAAGGCGCAGTCGCTGATGAAGCTCATCGACACGTTGGAAGACGACGACGACGTGCAGAACGTCTACTCGAACTTCGAAGTTTCCGACGAGGTGATGGCGAAGCTCTCGGCCTGATCGCCGAAGGTCATCCGGAATGGTAAAGGGCCCGTGCCTTGACGGCACGGGCCCATTTTCATGTGGACGTCAGGGCCACACTTGGCCCCATTGGCCGCCGAGCCTAGGCCGACAGCGCCCGCTGCGCCTCGGCAAAGAGGCGCACGGATTTGAGCCGGGCCTCCATGTCGTAGACGGGCATCGAGACGATGAACTCGTCCGCCCCGGTCTGCTCGAGGAAGGCGGCAATCCTGTCCCTGACGGTCTGCGGCCCGCCGACCACCGCATATTGCAGCGTGTGCTCGACCATGATCTTCTCATGCTCGCTCCAGAAGGCGTCCATGCTTTCGACCGGTGGCGGGAAGACGGTCGGGGCGCCGCGGCGCAGCGAGACGAAGGATTGCTGCATGGAGGTGAAGAGGCGGGCGGCCTCGGCGTCGGTATCGGCCGCCACGCCCATGGCGCCCACCATCACATGCGGCTTTTCCAAATATTGCGACGGGGTGAAGCGCTCCCGATAGATCTCGAGCGCCGACAGCAGCATGTCGGGCGCGAAATGCGAGGCGAAGGCGAAGGGCAGGCCGAGCATGCCGGCGAGATGGGCGGAATAGTGGCTGGAGCCCAGCAGCCATACGGGCACGTTGCTGTCCGCACCGGGCACGGCGACGATCTGCTGGTTCGGCTGCAGCGGCCCCATCAGCGCCATCAGGTCGACCACGTCCTGGGGGAAGTTGTTGGCGGAGGTCTCGAGATTGCGGCGAAGGGCGCGGGCGGTGTTCATGTCGGTGCCCGGCGCACGGCCGAGACCCAGGTCGATGCGGCCGGGGAAGAGCGCCTCCAGCGTGCCGAACTGCTCGGCGATTACGAGCGGCGAATGGTTCGGCAGCATTATGCCGCCGGAGCCGACGCGGATCGTCTCCGTCCCCGCCGCGACGTGCTGGATGACGAGAGAGGTCGCTGCACTGGCGATGCCGCGCATGCCGTGGTGTTCGGCCAGCCAGAAGCGGCGGTAGCCCTCCCGTTCGGCCTCCTGTGCCAGGCGCCTGGAATTGGCGAGCGACTGGGCGACGGTGCCGCCTTCGACGACCGGAGAGAGATCGAGGATCGAAAAGGGCACCATGGCGGACCTCTGCATGAATGGATTTGAATGCCCCTGCATGTAGGTTCAATTTCCTGAAATCCAAGACGGGCCGCCGGCGATGCCGGGCGGCCTTGTGGATGTTTTTGTTTTGTTCACATTTCGCTGGCAGGGTCGCTGCATCGGGAATAGGGTTCGACCATGCAGGGCACGATTCGCATCATCGGCATCGATCCGGGGCTTCGCCGCACCGGCTGGGGCATCATCGAGACGCTCGGAAATTCGCTGCGGTTCGTGGCCTCGGGGACGGTGACGTCGGATGGCGAGATGGATCTCGCCTCGCGCCTCTGCCAGCTCCATGACGGTCTGGCGGAGGTCGTTCATTCCTACCGGCCGGACGAGGCGGCGGTGGAGCAGACCTTCGTCAACAAGGATGCGACGGCGACGCTGAAACTCGGACAGGCGCGCGGCATCGCCATGCTGGTGCCGGCGCGGGCGGGCCTGCGGGTCGCCGAGTATGCGCCGAACGCGGTGAAGAAGGCGGTGATCGGCGTCGGCCACGGCGAGAAGCAGCAGATCCACATGATGCTGAAGGTGCTGATGCCGAAGGCCGAGTTCAAGGGCAACGACGCGGCCGACGCGCTGGCGATCGCCATCTGCCACGCCCACAACCGCCAGAGCCTGGCCGGTCGGCTGGCGGCGCTGGCGGGGTAGTTTGTTCTTGACTTGTTCCGGGAGAGGCGATAGGTAATACCTTGGAGGTATTACTGTGCGCGTAACGGAAAAAGGCCAGGTGACGATCCCGAAGAATATCCGCGACCGTTTGAACATCGGTCCCGGATCGGAGGTGGATTTTGTCACCGACGACAAAGGGGCACGGTTGATCGTCGTCTCCGGCGGCAAGGCGGCTGAGCCTGACGATTTTGAAGCCTGGATCAAAAGCCGATCCGGCACGTTCGATACCGGCGGCATGACGGCGGACGAGTATATGGAGTGGCTTCGGGGACCGCGTGATGACTTCGGTTCTGATTGACACGAATATCATCATCGATGTGTTCGGACCGGAAACACCATTCAAGGAATGGTCATCGCAGGCGATCATCACACTGAAGCGGGACGCGCAACTCATTCTGTCGCCGATCGTATGGGCGGAGCTTGCCGGCCTGATGTCGAGCGAGGACGCGCTTGCGCAAACGCTGGCGCGCCTCGGCCCGGTTCGCGAAGCCTTGCCTTTTTCCGCTGCATACCAGGCGGGCATGGCACAACTGCGCTATCGCAGAGCGGGCGGGCAACGCGAGCGGACCCTGCCAGATTTCCTGATCGGCGCTCATGCGGCCTTGCGCTCGCACCGCCTGCTGACCCGTGACGCGGCGCGCTACCGCACCTATTTCCCGACACTCGACATCATCTCACCCGAAACTCATCCCTGACGGATCCTTTCATGATCGGCAAACTCAAAGGCACCATTGACGAGATCGGCGAGGATCATGTCGTGCTCGACGTGCACGGCGTTGGCTACGTCGCCTTCTGCTCGGCGCGGACGCTGTCGAAGCTCGGCTCGGCGGGCGAGGCGGCGGTGCTGTTCATCGAGACCTATGTGCGCGAGGACCAGTTGAGGCTGTTCGGCTTCCTGACGGGGCTGGAGCGCGAATGGTTCCGGCTGCTGCAGAGCGTGCAGGGGGTCGGTTCGAAGGTGGCGCTGGCGGTGCTGTCGACGCTGACGCCGGGGGAGCTTGCCAATGCGATTGCGCTGCAGGACAAGACCTCGGTCTCGCGGGCGCCGGGTGTCGGCCCGAAGGTCGCGGTGCGCATCGTCACCGAATTGAAGAACAAGGCGCCTGCCTTTGCCGGCGATGCGGGAGCTGCGATCGGGCTGAAACAGGAGATCGGTGAGGGCGTGGCGTCGGCGCCGGTGGCCGATGCCGTCTCGGCGCTGACCAATCTCGGCTATTCGCGCGACCAGGCGGCCAATGCCGTCGCCGCGGCGCTGAAGAACGGCGGCGAGGGCGCCGACAGCGCAAAGCTCATCCGGCTGGGGTTGAAGGAGCTGGCGCGATGATTCCTTGTTTCCAGTGCCATTCCTTACTATGATGCTATTTGTAAGGAGTGCGCATCATGGGTGTCTATGACAGTACCTTGACCTCGAAGGGGCAGACGACCATTCCGGCCGAGATCCGCGAGGCGCTGAACCTCAAGCCGGGCGACAAGATCCGCTACGTCGTCAGCGGCGACAGGGTCTATCTGCGGGTGAAGAATGTTCGACTGGCCGATCTGGCCGGGGCGTTGGGGAAACCGCCGAATGGCGCCAGTTTGTCCATCGACGAAATCGATGACGCGATTATGGATGCGGTGGCAGAGGACGACGCGCGCATTGTCCGTGAATGGCACGACGGTTCAAAATGATCGGTATAGACACGAACGTGCTGTTGCGTTTTCTCGTCGATGACGACGTGGCGCAGAACGACAGGGCGCGACGGTTCATGGCGGAGCGCACCGAAGACGACCCTGTCTATCTGAGCGCAGTCGTCCTGGCTGAGACAGTGTGGGTGCTGCGGCGGAGACTGGGCTACTCACAGAGGCAAATTACGGAGATGCTGCGCCAGCTTCTCGTGTCCGTCGAAGTGGTCGTCGAGTACGCCGGGGAGTTGGAGGTGACGTTGCTTGAGACGGAGGCGACGATTTCCGACCTAGCCGATTGTCTCGTCGCATGGGCGGCGCTCAAGGCAGGCTGCAGCAAAGTGGTAACGTTTGATCGCAAAGCAGCAAGGGCGATCCCCGGAATGGAACTTCTCTCATGACCGATGCCGCCCGACTGATCACCCCGGACAAGCGCGGCGAGGACGTGGACACGACGCTGCGGCCGCAGACGCTGGACGACTTTACCGGCCAGGCGGAGGCGCGCGCCAACCTGAAGATCTTCATCGAAGCGGCGAAGAACCGCGGCGAGGCGCTGGATCACGTCCTGTTCGTCGGCCCGCCCGGCCTCGGCAAGACGACGCTGGCACAGATCATGGCCAAGGAACTGGGGGTCAATTTCCGCTCCACGTCCGGCCCGGTGATCGCCAAGGCCGGCGATCTCGCAGCGCTCCTCACCAATCTGGAAGAGCGCGACGTGCTGTTCATCGACGAGATCCACCGGCTCAATCCGGCGGTCGAGGAAATCCTCTATCCGGCGATGGAGGATTTCCAGCTCGACCTGATCATCGGCGAGGGGCCCGCGGCACGCTCGGTCAAGATCGACCTGTCGAAATTCACCCTCGTCGCGGCGACGACCCGCCTCGGCCTGCTGACCACGCCGCTGCGCGACCGTTTCGGCATCCCGGTGCGGCTGAATTTCTACACGGTGGAGGAACTGGAATCGATCGTGCGGCGCGGTGCGCGGCTGATGGGGCTCGGCATGACCGACGACGGCGCGCGCGAGATCGCCCGCCGCGCCCGCGGCACGCCGCGCATCGCGGGCCGGCTCTTGCGGCGCGTGCGCGATTTCGCCGAAGTCGCCCGCGCCGATGCCGTCACCAGCGAGATCGCCGACGAGGCGCTGACGCGGCTGCTCGTCGACAATATGGGGCTCGACCAGCTCGACCGTCGCTACCTCTCGATGATCGCGCATAATTTCGGCGGAGGGCCGGTGGGGATCGAGACGATCGCGGCGGGGCTGTCGGAGCCGCGCGATGCGATCGAGGACATCATCGAGCCCTACATGATCCAGCAGGGCTTCATCCAGCGCACGCCGCGCGGGCGCGTCTTGACGGCGAACGCCTGGAAGCACCTCGGCCTGCAGCCGCCGAAGGATCTCGAGGCGTCGCAGTTCCGGCTGTTCTCGGAAGACGATTGAGGACCGGCTGCGGTGGATGCCATGCGTTCGGCGGTTAGCCGGGACGGCGTGATTATGCGCCCGTCGCGAGTTCCGCGACCGTTGCCCTCAGCCGCTCCATGCCGCCCGGCCGCCAGCCGAGCATGCGGATCCGGTCGGTCGACATCGGGTTGAAGGCATCGGTTCCGGCCGGCTCCGGCAGCGGATGCGGACAGGCGGTGGCATCCCGGACGACGGAGAGGATCGCGCGGCTGTCGACGAGGACGTCGGAGACGTTGAAGACCTCGCCGTTGATGCGCATCGGATCTGCCTCAAGCATCAGCCGAACGGCCGTGGCGACGTCGTCGCCATGGACCTCGGTGCCGGCCCGGGGTGATATCGGCCGGCCGGCGCGGTAGTCGTCGAACAGGCCCTGCCATTTGTGGTCCCGGTCCGGGCCGGCCGCGCCGTAAACGCCGGTGACGCGCAGGCTGGCGGCAATGAAATCATGGGCGCAGAGCGCCTGCAGGCTGCGCTCGGCATCGAGCTTCACCCGGCCGTAGAGTGTGTCAGGCTTCGGGAGCGCTTCCTCGGACAGCACGGTGCCCGCCGACTGCGGTCCATAGACGGCGCGGCTGGAGAGGAAGACGCAGCGGCGCACGCCGGCATCGCGGGCCGCCTCGAACAGGCGCACCGAGCCGTGCAGATTGGCGCGGCGGAAGCCCTCCGGATCGTCGCCCTCGCCGCCCCGGTATTTGCCAGGCACATGGGCGAAGGCGGCGTGGACGAAATAGTAGATGTTCTGGAAGGCGTCGATCTGGTCGAGGTCGGGATCGAGGTGAAGCGGCACGTAGGCGAAGTCTTTGGAGAAGAAGCCCGCCGCCGGTGGCTCACGTCCGCCGACCGTCACCTTGTAGCCATGTCCGAGAAGATGCTCGACGATGAAGCGCCCGACAGTGCCGGTGCCGCCGGAGACGAGCACACGTGTCATGCGCCGGCCGAAGGCGAAAGGGAAAGAGCGACGGCCGGGCCCGAAGGACCGGGGAGCGCGTCGATGTCGGGGACCGGTCCGCCGTCGTGAAAGGCCTGCCAGAGCGCGATCAGGGGCATCAGCACCTCCGCTTTCGGGTGGTTCGTTTCCCAGGGCTTCTCGTATTGATAATGGAGCACGTGGATGCTCTTCCAATCCCAAAGCTCGGGCATGGTGAACCAGACGTACTGCAGCATGTTGAAATAGACCGGCAGGCCGTGCCATTGCGGGAAGAAGGCCTGCAGGAAGGTCTGGTCCGTGCGTGGCCAGAAGGCGTCGGTCGTGTCCAGCCGCTCCAGCATCGCCGCAAACGTCGTCAGTGCCGGACGGGCGACGAAGACGCCGGAATTCAGCCGCTGGAAGTCGCGCAGGCTCTCATAGACGTTGGGTGCGGCCGAGAACTCGGGATAGGCGAAGAGGCGGTCGATGTTCTTCAGCACGATCGCGTCGGCATCGATGAAGATGCAGGCCTCGTACTCGGCCAGTTGCCACAGCCGCAGCTTGACGAAATTGTCGAGCGGCGTATGGAAATCCGGCTTGCGCCCCTTGGTGAAGGGGGCGGCGCCATGCAGGGCGCGGCGCGCATGGCGGGCGTTGAAGGCATCCGACAGCGGCAGCAGGTCGGCTTCGACCAGCCGGCAGTCGAGTGCCGCGAGCGCTTGCCGGCCGGCCTCGCCCAGCGCCGGCGTATGGAGGACGACGACATCGGCTTGCGTGCCGCTGTGGCGGAGCGAATGGACGAGCGCCGTCGCGCCGCGGGCATAGTCGTCGTTCGTCACCAGCGTCACATAGGCATGGCGGCCTGCCGCCGGTGCATGGCGGCGGATCCCTGCCTCGACGTTCAGGCTTGCCGTCATGATACCGATTTCAGTCTCCGGCCTTCGGGGTCGTGGTTGAGGGTGGCGGCGATGTCGCGCGTCCAGGCCGAGACGGCCGGGACACGGCTGCGATCGACGCGGTAGGCGAATTTCCTGGCGACGTCGACGATCTCCGAAAGCAGGCCGTCGGCCAGCGTGGTCGGGTCGAGACCCAGTTCGCGGAACTTCTCGTTCTTCACGACGAGGTCGTTTTCGCCCGCTTCCTTGCGCGGGTTCGGCAGCCAGGCGATCTCGCTTCCCGTCAGCCCGGCGATGAGCTTTGCGAGGTCGCGCACGCGATGGGTCTCGGTCATCTGGTTGAAGATCTCCACGCGCGCGCCGCGGGCGGGGGGATTTTCCAGCGCGATCTCGATGCAGCGCACCGAATCCTGGATATGGATGAAGGCGCGGGTCTGGCCGCCGGTGCCGTGCACGGTGAGCGGATAGCCGATCGCCGCCTGGATCAGGAAGCGGTTCAGCACGGTGCCGTAGTCGCCGTCATAGTCGAAGCGGTTGACGAGCTGCGGATGCAGTCGGGTCTCGCGCGTATGCGTGCCCCAGACGATGCCCTGGTGCAGGTCGGTGATGCGCAGGCAGTCGTTCTTGGCGTAGAACTGGAACAGCAACTGGTCCAGGCACTTGGTCATGTGGTAGATCGAGCCGGGATTGGCCGGATAGAGGATCTCCTGGCTGGCAGTCGCGCCGTCCATGGTCTCGATCCCGACCGGAAGGTAGCCTTCGGGGATCGCCGCGCCCACGGTCGAGTAGCCGTAGACGCCCATGGTGCCCAGATGGACGAGGTGGGCATCGACGCCGGTTTCGACGAGCGCGTTCAGGAGGTTGTGCGTCGCATTGACGTTGTTGTTGACCGTGTAGTTCTTGTGCCGGTCGCTCTTCATCGAATAGGGGGCGGCGCGCTGCTCGGCGAAGTGGATGACGGCGTCCGGTCGCTCCTCGCGAAGCCAGTTCTTGAGACGCTCGTAGTCGGTGGCGAGGTCGAGCAGGTGGAAGTGGATGCGGCGACCAGTCTCCGCGTGCCAGACGCGGGTGCGTTCCTGGATCGAATCCATCGGCGTCAGCGATTGGACGCCCAGTTCGGTATCGATCCAGCGGCGCGAGAGGTTGTCCAGGATGTGAACTTCATGACCGGCGTTCGAGAGATGCAGAGCGGTGGGCCAGCCTACGAAACCATCTCCACCCAGGACTGCAATCTTCATCGCCGATACCATCGGACACTCCCTTGCGTTTGCCTGTCCCCTGCATAGTGACCGAATGTGACAAGAGTGCAATCCTTGATTTTGTTCCACATTTCCTCCACAGAGGCGTCGATCTCCCCACGGCGGAGCCGGATATGACCAACGAGAATCATGCGCTTTCGGGCGAACTGACGGCAGACGGGCATCGTCTCGTGCAGCGCGTCTATTATGAGGACACCGACTTCTCCGGCTTCGTCTATCACGCGCGCTACCTGCATTTCATGGAGCGCGGCCGGACGGACTATCTGCGCTGTCTCGGCGTGGAGCAGGGGGCGCTGTCGATCGAGGGCGACACCGAGGGCCTGATGTTCGTGGTCCATCGCATGGAGATCGATTTCAAGGCGCCCGCACGGATGGACGACGTCCTGACGATCCTGACGCATACGCAGAAGGCCGGCGGGGCGAAGATGGTCCTGCAGCAGGAGGTCCGGCGCGGCGAGCAGATTCTCATCTCCGCAAGGGTCGTCATCGCGGTGATCAATGCAAAGGGCCGGCCGCGGCGCCTGCCGGACGGGCTGGCGGCGCAATTCCTGAGTGCGGCGGCTGGCTGATCTTCAGCGGACGGCGATTCGCACCTTTCCGACCGGCGCTGGCAGGTCCCAAGGCCCGGGCCCTGGATTAATCACGGTCGCGGTAATACTCCCTTAACCATAATGATGTCTTACTCAAAGCACTGGATTTTGTGCGCTGCACGTCATCCTTTAACCAAAATTGACGGCAAGAAGGCAGTTGAAAGCGTTTGATCGGCGTGGCGGCCGGCAACATCAACCGGACATCTTGACGAACAGGCGGGACGGCTGCGGACGAATTCAGGCCGCGGTTTCCCTGAAGTTTGCGAAAAGCCGGCGCTGGCATTTCCGAGTTCGTTCGGATGCCGGTCCGGCAAAGGGATGAAGACCCGGTGCGATGGCCGAAAGCCCGTGCCGGGTGTTTGGATTCGGGGACGGAAGTCTATGGAACAGGTAGGTTTGGCAGCAACGGCCGATGTGAGCCTCTGGTCGCTCTTCATGCAGGCGGGCCTGGTGGTGAAGCTGGTCATGGTGGGGCTGATCGCGGCGTCGATCTGGACCTGGGCGATCGTCGTCGACAAGACGCTGGCCTTCAACAAGGCCCGCCGGCAGCTCGACAGCTTCGAGCAGGTGTTCTGGTCCGGGCAATCGCTCGAGGAACTCTACCGCACCCTGTCCGACCGGCAGACCAGCGGCATGAGCGCCATGTTCGTCGCCGCCATGCGCGAATGGAAGAAGAGCTTCGAGCGCGGTGCGCGCTCGCCGATCGGGCTGCAGATGCGCATCGACCGGGCGATGGACGTGACGCTGGCGCGCGAATCCGAAGCGCTGGAAGCCCGTCTCGGCTCGCTTGCGACCATTGGTTCGGCCGGCCCGTTCATCGGCCTGTTCGGCACCGTCGTCGGCATCATGACGTCGTTCCAGGCGATCGCCGGCTCGAAGTCGACCAACCTCGCCGTCGTGGCACCGGGTATCGCGGAGGCGCTTCTTGCGACCGCGATCGGCCTTCTGGCCGCCATTCCCGCCGTCATCGCCTACAACAAGTTCACCGCCGATGCCGGCAAGATCACGGCCCGCATGGAGGGGTTTGCCGACGAATTCTCGGCCATCCTTTCGCGCCAGATCGACGAGAAGCTGCAGCCGCGCCAGGCGGCGCAGTAACGCCGCGGTCGCCAAGCAGGAGACGAAGCCATGGGCATGTCAGTCGGTGGGAGCAAGGGCGGCGGCGGGCGCCGCAGGCGCGGTGGCCGCAAGGCCGTCATGAGCGAGATCAACGTGACGCCGTTCGTCGACGTCATGCTGGTGCTCCTGATCATCTTCATGGTGGCAGCCCCGATGATGACGGTCGGCGTGCCGCTTGACCTGCCGAAGACCTCCGCCAAGGCGCTCAATGCCGAGACGCAGCCGATCACCGTATCGGTGAAGGCCGATGGCGCGGTGTTCCTGCAGGAGACCGCGATCCCGGCAGACGAGATCGCAGCCAAGCTCGAGGCCGTCGCGACGACGGGCTACACCGAGCGGATCTTCGTGCGCGGTGACGGTGCGGCCCCCTATGGCGTCATTGCCGACGTCATGTCGCGCATCCAGCAGGCGGGCTTCACCAATATCGGCCTCGTGACCGAGCAGAAACCGGACAACTGAAGACAGCGATGAAGGCCAGTCTCGCCACATCCGCCGCATTGCATGCTCTGGTGCTCACATGGGCGCTGGTGTCGATCGGCAGTCCGGAGAGCTTCGACGTCGCCGATGTCGAAGCGATGCCGGTCGACATCGTGCCGATCGAGGAACTGACCCAGATCCAGCAGGGCGACAAGAAGGCGCCGATGGCGGAAAAGTCCGCGCCGGTCCCGACCAAGCGCCAGGACCCGGTGGAGAACGCCGAGAATTCCGGCGACAACGACATCGACCTGAAGACGCCGCCGACGCCGAACGACAAGCCGCAGAAGACGGAGACGGCCGCAGCGCCGCCGAAGGCCGAGCAGACCATGCCCACGCCGGAGCCGACACCGGAACCGGCAGAGCAGGTGCAGCCGAGCGAGCCGGCCTCGACGCCGGCGACGGAAGTGGCTGCCGAGGCGGCGCCGAAGCAGGAGGTGACGCCCGAGGCGACACCGGAGGAAAAGCCGGCGGAAGAAGCGCCGGCCGAGGTCGCCGAGGCGGAAGCCATGCCGGACAACGTTCCTGTGCCCGAGATCAGGCCGCAGCCGCCACAGCCGCAGACGGCCAAGACCCCGGACCGCAAGAACGAGGAAAAGAAGCAGGAGCAGAAGAAGGCCGCCTCCGCCAAGGAGAGCGACTTCAACGCCGACGAGGTGGCAGCCCTCCTGAACAAGACTGAGGCCAAGGGCGGCGGCGCCAAGCGCTCGACGGAGACCGCCTCGCTCGGCGGCAAGAAGACGACCGGCGGCTCGAAGCTGTCGATGAGCGAGATGGACGCGCTGCGCGGGATCATCCAGAACAACTGGTCGATCATCCCCGGCATGGCGGACGCGACCGAGGTGCGCATCAAGGTGACGATGCAGCTCGACCCCGACGGCAACATCGTCGGTGAACCGAGCGTGGTCGCCACCGGTGGCTCGGACGCCGCGCGCCGGGCGCTTGCCGGCGGTGCGCGCCGGGCGATCCTGAAGTCGGCGCCGTTCGATAAGCTGCCGAAGGACAAGTATGATGCCTGGAGCGAAGTCGTGGTGAACTTCGACCCCAGCGAGATGATGTGATGCCGACAGGCACGAACACTGGCACAGTAACTAGGAAGGCCTAGATCGCATGCTGAGACGCACTTTTCTCCATTCCGCAGCCGGGTTGACCGGTCTTGCCGCCGCCGCCACGCCGGCCTGGGCGGTCGTCGAGATCAACATCAACAAGGGCAACGTCGAACCGCTGCCGATCGCGGTGACCGACTTCGTCTCCAGCGGCGATCTCGGCGTGAAGATCACCGACGTGATCGCGGCCGACCTCAAGCGGTCCGGCCTGTTCGCGCCAGTCAGCAAGCAGGCTTTCATCGAGAAGATCTCCAATCCCGACCAGCCGCCGCGCTTCGAGGACTGGAAGGTGATCAACGCGCAGGCACTCGTCACCGGCCGCGTCACGCAGGAAGGCGACGGTCGCCTGCGTGCCGAGTTCCGCCTGTGGGACACCTTCGCCAACCAGCAGATGACCGGCCAGCAGTTCTACACCCAGCCGGAAAACTGGCGCCGCGTCGCCCATATCATCGCGGACGCGATCTATGAGCGCATCACCGGCGAGAAGGGCTATTTCGACACCCGCGTCGTCTATGTGGCCGAGAGCGGCCCGAAGAACGCGCGCAAGCGCCAGCTCGCCATCATGGACCAGGACGGGGCCAATGCGCGGGCCCTGACCAATTCCAACGAGATCGTGCTGACGCCGCGCTTCTCGCCGAGCCGGCAGGAAATCACCTACATGTCGTTCGAGGGCCAGCAGCCGCGGGTCTACCTGCTGCAGTTGGAAACCGGGCAGCGCGAGGTGGTCGGCAACTTCCCCGGCATGACGTTCGCGCCGCGCTTCTCGCCGGACGGCCAGCGGGTCATCATGAGCCTGCAGCAGGACGGAAACGCCAATATCTACACGATGGACCTGCGCTCGCGCACGACCACGCGGCTGACCTCGACGGCGGCGATCGACACCGGCCCTTCCTATTCGCCGGATGGCAGCCAGATCGTCTTCGAGAGCGATCGTGGCGGGCGCCAGCAGCTCTATGTCATGGGCGCGGACGGTTCCGGCCAGAACCGCATCTCCTTCGGCGACGGCTCCTATTCGACGCCGGTGTGGTCGCCGCGCGGCGACCTGATCGCGTTCACCAAGCAGTCGGGCGGCAAGTTCTCGATCGGCGTGATGAAGCCGGACGGCTCGGGCGAGCGCATCCTGACGACGGGCTTCCACAACGAGGGGCCGACCTGGGCGCCGAACGGGCGCGTGCTGATGTTCTTCCGCCAGCCGGCCGGCTCCGGCGGGCCGCAGCTCTACTCGATCGACCTGACCGGCTACAACGAGCAGCAGGTGCAGACGGCCGGCTATGCCTCCGACCCGGCCTGGTCGCCGCTCCTGGAGTGAATTGCGGCAGCCTGTGTAAACAGCTGCAACCAATCGTGACGACGCCGCCGCTTTCTCGCCTCAAAGTCCGCTAAACCAAGGGCTTCAAAGGCGAGGGATTCGGCGGCGTTCGTCGTTCTTGGACGAATGCCGGGGAGTATTTGCGTAATCGATTGTTAACCATAATCGTTGAATGCCGATTAACCGCGTGCGGTTACAGTCTGGCAACCCTGATTGAAACCCAAGCCCTGTTGAACTGATGCTAAGGAGACCGGCTCATGAGCCGCACTGAAGTCCCGGCCGCTGGCCGCATGCAGACCCTCGCCCGCAACCCCGCAATCCTCGCCCTGTTCATGGGCCTGGCCCTTGCCGGCTGCGCCAACAAGAAGAATATGCCCAACAGCGCCGGCGAACTCGGCCTGAACAATGCGACCCCGGGCTCGACCCAGGACTTCACCGTCAATGTCGGCGACCGCATCTTCTTCGATACCGATTCGACCTCGATCCGCGCCGATGCGGCTGCGACGCTCGACAAGCAGGCCCAGTGGCTGCAGCGCTATTCGAACTACGCGATCACGATCGAAGGCCATGCCGACGAGCGCGGCACGCGCGAATACAACCTGGCGCTCGGCGCACGCCGCGCTGCCGCCACCAAGCAGTACCTCGCAAGCCGCGGCGTTCCGGCCAACCGGATGAAGACGATCTCCTACGGCAAGGAAAAGCCGGTGGCCGTCTGCGACGACATCTCGTGCTGGTCGCAGAACCGCCGCGCCGTCACCGTGCTCGGTGGCGCCGGCATGTAATCGACGGACCGGTGCGAAAGCACCGTCCGGAAAAGGCCCGCCAGCGATGGCGGGCCTTTGCGTTTGCGACACGGCACACGCAGAAATGAAGCCATGGCCCGCGGGGCGGAGTTTTTTAACACACTTTGGCCGAACTCCGTTGCTTTTTGACAGCATTTGGAAAAACCTGCGGCTGCGCGGGAATGCGCGAATTCGGACCAACAGGACACGCACAATATGAAGAAGATCGTCGCGGCAGGCCTTATCGGCCTGGCAGCCTTCGCAGGGCCGGTGGAGGCGTTGCACGCTTCTCCGCTCCAGGCGCTGGCGAACCGCTTCTTGCCGGGGGGCGGCAGGGCGGACAATCAGGTCGTGCTGGCGCAGTCGGACGACTCGCTGATGCGCATCGGCCAGCTCGAGGAACAGATCCGTTCGCTGAACGGCCGGATCGAGGAAATGAGCTTCCAGCTCCTGCAGATGCAGGAACAGCTGCGCAAGACCCAGGAAGACAACGAGTATCGCTTCCAGGACCTGGAGAGCGGCAAGGGCGGCACCGGCAAGAGCGGTGCGCTGGAGCGGCCGGCGGGCAGCGATCCGCAGACGAACAGCCAGACGGACGCAACCGAACCCCCGGCGGATCCCTCCGCCGCGGGTAACGGCGACACCGCTTCAGCCGGCTCGACGGCCAAGCCGCCGCAGACGCTCGGCAGCATCCGTTTCGACGACAAGGGCAATCCCATCGGCACCGACATGAGCGAGAGCGCCTCGATCGGCAGCGGCGCGCTGCCGGACCTCGAAGCGGGGCTTCCGCCCGTCGACAGCCAGTCGACGGCCGCGCTCGACAAGCCTGATGACATCTACAACGCCGCCTATGGCCACGTGCTGTCGGGCGACTACCAGCTCGCCGAGAAGGAGTTCCGCGACTATCTCGAGGTCTTCCCGGAAGGCGAGAAGGCCGCCGACGCCAGCTTCTGGCTGGGCGAGGCGCAATATTCGCAGGGCAATTTCAACGACGCGGCCAAGACGTTCCTGAACGCGCACCAGACCTACGGCACCTCCAAGAAGGCGCCGGAAATGCTCCTGAAGCTCGGCATGTCGCTTGCCGCGCTCGACAACCGCGAAACCGCCTGCGCGACGCTGCGCGAAGTGGGCAAGCGCTATCCGAACGCCTCCAAGGCGGTGAAGACCAAGGTCACCAGCGAACAGGGCCGGCTTTCCTGCTGAGCCTTTTTCGGAGCGAGGCCGCGATGCGCGCCGAAGCCGAGCCCGTCGACGCAGCCGTCGCCCAATTTCTGAACAGTTTTTTCAAGCCCGCCCGCCTGCTCGTTGCCGTTTCCGGCGGCGGCGATTCCGTCGGCCTGCTGATCGCGCTCGACGAAGCGCTGCGATCCGGCCGCTATCCCGGATTTTCCCTGTGCGCCTGCACGATCGACCATGGCCTGCGGCCCGGCTCGGACGCGGAGGCCCGCTGGATGGCGGCGCTGTGCGCCGGCCGCGGCATCGCCCATGCGACGCTGATCTGGCGCGGGCCGAAGCCGCAGGGAGGCGTGCAGGCCGCGGCGCGCGAGGCGCGTCATGCGCTTTTGCTGCAGGCCGCCCGCGATGCGGGGGCCGACGCGATCCTCACCGCCCACAATCGCGACGACCAGCGCGAAACGGTGGCGATGCGCGGCGCGCGCAGCGACACCGGCGCCGGCCTCGCCGGGATCGCGCCGGCAACCCTGCTCCACAACACCGTCTGGCTGCTGCGGCCGCTGCTCGGCGTGCCGCGCGAGGCGATCCGCAACGCGCTGCGGCATCGCGGGCAGGACTGGCTGGAAGACCCCAGCAATGCCAACAGAACGTTCGAACGCGTGCGCGTGCGGCTCGATGCCACGGCCGGGCCAGAGGCAGCACGGACGGCCTCCGACGCTGAAGAGGCCGGCCGGACCGAGGCCGCGCGCGCGCGACATCTGGCCGCGAAGGAGGGGGGCGAATTCCTTGGCGGCAGCGTGCGCGTCCTCGATGCGGCGCTTGCCGTTCTGCCGGTGCCGGCGATTGCGACCGTGCAGTCCTCCGGCGCCGCGTTTCAGGCGCTGCTCGCCCTCTGCGCCGTCCTCGGCGGGCGCGAGCACCGGTTGGAGCGAGCTGCGGCAGGCCGTCTCGCGGCTTTTCTCGAAAGCGGCGCGCTGTCCCGGTTCACGGCCGGCCGGGTGGTCTTCGACCGCCGCCGCGAGGGGCTGTTCCTCTATCGCGAGCAGCGCGGCATCGGCAGCCTCCGGATCGGACCGGGGGAGGTTGCCGTCTGGGACGGCCGCTTTCGGGTGAGGAATCTCGGCAAGGCGCCGCTTCTCGTCCAGTCCTGTGGTGCTGCGGACGACGGCAGCCTGTTTCTCCCGCCGGACGTTCCGGCAGGGGTTGCGCGGCGGGCCGGCCGGGCCCGGCCGGTCGTCCTCGCCGGCGAGGCGAGGGCGGAGGACGCGTCCCATGCGATCGAGCCGGTGCTCGCTCCCTATGACCGTTACCTGCCGGTCTTCGGCCTGCCGCTCGCAGACGCGATCGCCGGTCTGCTCGGGCTGCCGCGACGGCCGAAGCTGCCGCTCGCCACGGAAAAAGAGCCGGCCTGAAAGGCGCGCGGGGCAGCCTGCCGGCGCGGCCGGCAACCGTGCGCACCCCAAAACGGCCATATGCGTCAACGATGATCGGAGAAAAGGTCCGGGGGCGTTCGGTTTGCCTTGGCAAGGCGACGCCACGACCCTATGTTAGGCGTGAATGAGACGGCGCAACCCCTGTAGCCGAGAAAGTGCCCGGAAAACTGATGAACCCAAACTTCCGCAATGTCGCCCTGTGGGCCATCATAGCGCTGCTGCTGATCGCTCTTTTCAGCATGTTCCAGACGAGCCCGGCCCAGACCGGTTCGCGGGACATTCCCTATTCGCAGTTCCTGAAAGAGGTGGACGGCAGCCGGGTCAAGGAAGTCGTGATCACGGGCAACAAGATCGTCGGCAGCTATGTGGAGACCGGGACGACGTTCCAGACCTATGCGCCCTCGATCGACGACGCGCTGACGGAGCGGCTGGAAGCCAAGAACGTCGTCATCAACGCCCGCCCGGAGACTGATGGCTCCAACAGCTTCCTCAGCTATGTCGGAACACTCCTGCCGATGCTCCTGATCCTCGGCGTCTGGCTCTTCTTCATGCGCCAGATGCAGGGCGGATCGCGCGGCGCCATGGGCTTCGGCAAGTCCAAGGCCAAGCTTCTGACCGAGGCGCATGGCCGCGTCACCTTCGCCGACGTCGCCGGCGTGGACGAAGCCAAGCAGGACCTGGAAGAGATCGTCGAATTCCTGCGTGATCCGCAGAAGTTCCAGCGCCTCGGTGGCCGCATTCCGCGCGGCGTGCTGCTCGTCGGTCCTCCGGGTACGGGCAAGACGCTGCTCGCCCGCTCGGTCGCCGGCGAAGCGAACGTGCCCTTCTTCACCATTTCCGGTTCCGACTTCGTCGAAATGTTCGTCGGCGTCGGTGCCTCGCGCGTCCGCGATATGTTCGAGCAGGCGAAGAAGAACGCGCCCTGCATCATCTTCATCGACGAAATCGACGCCGTCGGCCGCCATCGCGGCGCCGGTCTCGGTGGGGGCAACGACGAGCGCGAGCAGACGCTGAACCAGTTGCTGGTCGAGATGGACGGCTTCGAGGCGAACGAGGGCATCATCCTGATCGCCGCCACCAACCGTCCCGATGTTCTGGACCCGGCGCTCCTGCGTCCGGGCCGCTTCGACCGCCAGGTCGTGGTGCCGAACCCTGATATCGTCGGCCGCGAGCGCATCCTCAAGGTGCATGTCCGCAACGTGCCGCTGGCGCCGAACGTCGACCTCAAGGTGCTGGCCCGCGGCACGCCCGGCTTCTCCGGTGCCGACCTGATGAACCTCGTCAACGAGGCTGCCCTGATGGCGGCGCGGCGCAACAAGCGCCTCGTCACCATGCAGGAGTTCGAGGACGCCAAGGACAAGATCATGATGGGCGCAGAACGCCGCTCGTCCGCGATGACCGAGGCGGAGAAGAAGCTGACGGCCTATCACGAGGCGGGTCACGCGATCCTGGCGCTGAACGTGCCGATGGCCGATCCGCTGCACAAGGCGACGATCATCCCGCGCGGCCGTGCGCTCGGCATGGTCATGCAGTTGCCGGAAGGCGACCGTTATTCGATGAGCTACAAGTGGATGGTTTCCCGCCTTGCCATCATGATGGGCGGCCGCGTCGCCGAGGAGATCACCTTCGGCAAGGAGAACATCACCTCGGGCGCTTCCTCCGATATCGAGCAGGCGACCAAGCTCGCCCGCGCCATGGTCACCCAGTGGGGCTTCTCCGACCAGCTCGGCCAGGTCGCCTATGGCGAGAACCAGCAGGAGGTCTTCCTCGGCCATTCCGTCGCGCAGTCGAAGAACGTCTCCGAATCGACCGCCCAGAAGATCGACAACGAGATCCGCCGGCTGATCGACGAGGCCTATTCCGAGGCCAAGCGCATCATCACCGAGAAGCATCACGAGTTCGTGGCGCTGGCCGAGGGCCTGCTCGAATACGAGACGCTGACGGGCGACGAGATCAAGGCGCTGATCCGCGGCGAGAAGCCGGCCCGCGATCTCGGCGACGACAGCCCGCCGCATCGCGGCTCCGCCGTGCCGAAGGCAGGGCAGAAGAAGGGCGGAGAGGCGGAAGGCGGTCTCGAGCCGCAGCCCCAATAGCCAGGTCTTCGTAAAAATCGACAGGGCCGGCCGTTCTCGCGGCCGGCCTTTTTCGTTCGCCATGGTAACGGGCTGTAACGGGAGAGAACCGAATTTCAGATGCTCTCCATTCCGTTCTATGGCAAAGAGGGCACAGAAGCGGACGGGCGATGCGGCAGCGACACAGGACGGTGTCCGCCGGCACCTAGGTCCGATCCAACGATTTCAGGAGCGCAGATGAAGCGTCGCTATTTCGGCACCGATGGTATCCGGGGCCAGTCCAATGTCTTTCCCATGACGCCCGACCTCGCCATGCGGGTGGGCATCGCGGTCGGCACCATCTTCCGCCGCGGCACCCATCGCAACCGCGTGGTCATCGGCAAGGACACGCGGCTTTCCGGCTACATGCTGGAGAACGCCATGGTCGCGGGCTTCACTGCCGCCGGCGTGGACGCCTTCGTCCTCGGCCCGATCCCGACGCCGGCCGTCGCGATGCTGACGCGTTCGCTGCGCGCCGATATCGGCGTGATGATCTCGGCCTCCCATAACCCCTTCCAGGACAACGGCATCAAGCTGTTCGGGCCGGACGGCTACAAGCTTTCCGACGAGCTCGAGGCGCAGATCGAGGCGATGCTGGACGATGACATCGTGCCGCAGCTCGCCAAGGCCGGCGAGATCGGCCGGGCCAAGCGCATCGACGGCGTGCATGATCGCTACATCGAGCATGCCAAGCGCACGCTGCCGCGCGACGTGACGCTGCATGGCCTGAGGGTCGTGGTCGACTGCGCCAACGGGGCCGCCTATCGCGTCGCACCCGCGGCGCTGTGGGAGCTCGGCGCCGACGTGGTGACGATCGGGGCGGACCCGAACGGCACCAACATCAACCTCGAATGCGGCTCGACCCACCCCGAGGCGCTGAAGCGCAAGGTCGACGAGGTGCGGGCCGATATCGGCATCGCGCTCGACGGCGACGCCGACCGGGTGCAGATCGTCGACGAGAACGGCCGGCTGATCGACGGCGACCAGCTGATGGCTGTCATCGCCGAGACCTGGGCGGCCGACGGCATGCTGAAGGGCGGCGGTCTTGTCGCCACCGTCATGTCCAATCTCGGGCTGGAGCGCTTCCTGAAGAGCAAGAAGCTCGGGCTGGAGCGCACCCAGGTCGGTGACCGTTACGTCGTCGAGCACATGCGCCAGCACGATTTCAACGTCGGCGGCGAACAGTCGGGGCACATCGTGCTGTCCGATTTCGGCACCACCGGCGACGGCCTCGTCGCGGCCCTGCAGGTGCTTGCCTGCGTCAAGCGCAGCGGTCGCCCGGTCAGCGAGATCTGCCATCGCTTCGAGCCGGTGCCGCAGGTGCTGAAGAACGTGCGCTACTCGGGCGGCAAGCCGCTGGAGGATACGCAGGTGATCGCCGCGATCGCCGAGGCCGAGAACGCGCTCGCCAAGAGCGGGCGGCTTTTGATCCGGCCCTCGGGCACCGAGCCGCTGATCCGCGTCATGGCGGAAGGCGACGACCATGCGATGGTCGAGCGGATCGTCGACGAGCTGGTGGGGGTCATCGGTTCAGTCCGCCACGCCGCCTGAACCGGCGGGGCATTTCAAGTTTCAGTGGGGCATGCTGGCAGGCCGGGGCGCATCGTGTGAGCGAAATCTCACGCCATGCGCCCCGGTCTTTTTTCATGCCCTGCCGGCATAAAGCTTACCTGGAGGTTAACAACCAGAGTTAAGTGTCGTAGTTAATTACAACTTAACCTTTGCACTCCATTATCCCTTCCAAATCGATGAACGTCGGTGCCGCGGACCCCGCTGCCCCGCGCACAGGTCCATGGAGTCGGGGCATGATGAAGTATCTTGGTAGCGCCGTAGCAGCTCTGGTCGTGAGCTCATCCGCCTTTGCGGCGGACGCCTTTCAACCGGAGCCGGTGCAGCCAATGCCGGTGGAGGCGGTCGCGCTGTCGACCGGCGGCTGGTACCTGCGCGGCGACGTCGGCTACGGCTGGACCCACATGCGCGGCGCCAGCTACTATCAGGGCGGTCCGGACGGCACCAAGACGGACTTCGACGACACCGATCTCGACGGCGGCGTCGTCCTCGGCGGCGGCGTCGGCTACCAGTGGAACGACTATTTCCGCACCGACGTGACGCTCGACTACCTCTTCGACGGCGACTTCAACGGCTCGACCAGCGGCAGCTGCGGCGTGTCCGACAATTGCGTCTCTTCCGACCGGGCCTCCTGGTCGGCGCTCAGCCTGCTCGCCAACGCCTATGTCGATCTCGGCACCTACTACGGCGTAACGCCCTATGTCGGCGCCGGTATCGGCGCCACCCGGGTCAACTGGGGCAAGCTGCATAACACCTCGTGCTCCGTCGACGATCCCGGCAATTGCGACGACACCGTCTCCCACAGCGGCAAGGACAGCTGGCGCTTCACCTATGCGCTGATGGCCGGCGCCTCGGTCGACCTGACCTGCAACTGGAAGGCCGATGCCGGCTACCGTTTCCGCCAGATCGCCGGTGGCGACATGTTCGGCTATGCGATGAACGGCGGGCCGGGCGAAGATGACGGCTTCTTCGTCCACGAGGCCCGCGTCGGCCTGCGCTACAGCTTCAACAATTGCGAAGTGCCCTACGTGCCGCCGGCAGAGCCGATCGTCTACAAGTAAGACGTCGCCTGTTTTTAGGTCAAAAGCCGTCCGGTGTCCGCCGGGCGGCTTTTCCGTTTTCGTGTTTTCAAAGCTGGCCGTATGGCGCGCCGGCGTGGTTAACAAACATGCTTAACCGGCCCTTAACCTCTCCCTGAAATACTGGCTTCCAGTTAACCGGCCGCCATCTTGGCCGTCGTTTCGGGGGCGAGACATGATCGTGCGAAAGACAATTTTCGGTGCCGCCATCTTCGCCGGCCTTTCGGCGGGCACGGCGCTTGCCGGCGGCGAGATCTACCCGGTGGTCGAGGCGCCGGAAGTCGACATGTCGACGGTCGCGGTCGCGCAGGGCTGGTACATCCGCGGCGACATCGGCTATGCCGCCTCGATCAAGGGCGGCGACATCGACTACAACTATATCGGCGAGGGCGGCGCGGACGAGAGCCGCGAGCGGTTCGACGACGCGCGCTTCTCCAAGCCGTTCTCCTACGGCTTCGGCATGGGCTATCAGTTCAACAATTTCCTGCGCACCGATCTCACGACAGACTTCTTCAATTCGAGCTTCGACGCGGATTCGTCGATCGGCCGCGCCTGCCCGGGCGAAAACGCCGGGACGGGGTGCGACTTCACCCATGACAGCGGCTACAACGCCATCAGCGTCATGGCCAACGGCTATGTCGACCTCGGCACCTATGCGGGCTTCACGCCCTATATCGGCGCAGGCGTCGGGGCGACGAACGTCCAGTGGGACGACCTGAAGACGCGCGCGACCTGCGTCGACGGCACCAGCGTCTGCGGCAGCACCTCGCAGGGCGATCCGGTCCGCAGTCCCGGCGAGGAAAGCTGGCGCTTCACCTATGCGCTGATGGCCGGTGCCTCCTACGACCTGACCAACCGCGTGAAGCTCGACGTGGGCTACCGCTACTCCGACATCGACGGCGGCAAGATGTTCGGCTACAGCGACGCCGAAAAGGCGCTCGGCGCTTCCGGCACCAAGGCCAGCGACGACGGCTTCCAGCGCCACGAGATCCGCGCCGGTATCCGCGTCACGACCTGGTAGGACCGGCTGGCGGGATGGCGAGCGGCAGCCGGCGGATTGCGACGTCGGACCGCTAACGCAGGCTCCAAAGTTTTCCTCTGTCCCTCGACCGGTAGCCATCAACACCGTCTTGCCGGCCTTGAGCCGGCATCCAGTTGCGCAAGTCCTTGCGCGATAAAGCACTTTCCGCGCCGCGGCCGCGCCGCCGTTGGACACCGGCTCGGGGGCCGGTGTGACGGGGAAGTGTAGTTGCGACCACCACCGCCAGCCACTCGCTCGCCAGAACGCCGTGTGCAAACTGCGCCGCAACCATCCCCACTGCGCCCAATATTTTCCCCGGGGCGACATATTCGGCTTGACTCGGTTCGGCTCCTCTCATATTTCCGGCGGCGGGACACCCTTCCCCAACGAAGGGCTTTCTATCTGGAAGGATAGCCATCATGACGAAGACCGTCACCGCGCCGGACGTGCGTCCGAACAATACCCATTTCTCTTCTGGCCCTTGCTCGAAGCGCCCCGGTTGGTCGCTCGAAGCCCTCGCCGATGCCTCGCTCGGTCGCTCGCACCGCGCCAAGGTCGGCAAAGCCAAGCTCAAGCAGGCCATCGATCTCACCCGCGAAATCCTGGAAGTGCCGGCCAATTATCGCATCGGCATCGTGCCCGCTTCCGACACCGGCGCCGTCGAGATGGCGCTGTGGTCGCTGCTCGGCGAGCGCCCGGTCGACATGGTCGCCTGGGAGAGCTTCGGCGCCGGCTGGGTCACCGACGTCGTCAAGCAGCTGAAGCTCAAGGACGCGCGCAAGATCGAGGCGCCTTACGGCGAGCTGCCGGACCTTTCCGCCATCGATTTCGACCACGACGTGGTCTTCACCTGGAACGGCACCACCTCGGGCGTCCGTGTCCCGAACGCCGATTTCATCCCCGCCGACCGCAAGGGCCTGACGATCTGCGATGCGACGTCTGCTGCGTTCGCGCAGAACCTCGACTTTGCCAAGCTCGACGTCGTCACCTTCTCCTGGCAGAAGGTGCTTGGCGGCGAGGGTGCGCACGGCGTCATCATCCTCAGCCCGCGCGCCGTCGAGCGGCTTCTGTCCTACCAGCCGGCCTGGCCGCTGCCGAAGATCTTCCGCATGACCTCGGGCGGCAAGCTGATCGAGGGCATCTTCACCGGCGAGACGATCAACACGCCCTCGATGCTCTGCGTCGAGGACTATATCGACGCGCTTCTGTGGGCGAAGTCGGTCGGCGGCCTGAAGGGCCTGATGGCGCGGGCCGATGCCAACGCCAAGGTGATCTTCGATTTCGTCGAGAAGAACGACTGGATCGCCAATCTCGCCAAGGTCGCAGAGACCCGTTCCAACACCTCCGTCTGCCTGACGATCGCAGACAGGGACGTGCTGGCGCTCGACGCCGACGCCCAGGCCGCCTTTGCCAAGGGTGTCGTGGCGCTGCTGGAGAAGGAAGGCGTCGCCTATGACATCGGCGCCTATCGCGACGCGCCGTCCGGCCTTCGCATCTGGGCCGGTGCGACGATCGACACCGCCGACATGCAGGCGCTGATGCCCTGGCTGACCTGGGCCTTCGAGACCCAGAAGGCGACGCTTTCCAAGGCTGCGGCCTGATCCCTTGCGTGACTTGCCTCGCCGCCATCCCGGCGGGGCCGTAACCCGCATTCCTGTTCAGATTTGATCTTCCCAAGGAGGCCTAAAATGGCACCTCGCGTACTCGTATCCGACGAACTGTCGGAAACCGCCGTCCAGATCTTCCGTGACCGTGGCGTCGACGTCGATTTCCAGCCGCAGCTCGGTAAGGACAAGGAAAAGCTTGCCGAGATCATCGGCAACTACGACGGCCTCGCCATCCGCTCCGCCACCAAGGCGACGGAAAAGCTGATCGCGGCGGCGACCAACCTCAAGGTGATCGGCCGCGCCGGCATCGGCGTCGACAATGTCGACATCCCGGCCGCCTCTCGCCGCGGCATCATCGTCATGAACACGCCGTTCGGCAACTCGATCACCACGGCCGAACACGCGATCGCGCTGATGTTCGCCGTCGCCCGCCAGCTTCCCGCCGCCGACAGCTCCACCCAGGCCGGCAAGTGGGAGAAGTCGAAGTTTATGGGCGTCGAGATCACCGGCAAGACGCTCGGCGTCATCGGCGCCGGCAATATCGGCGGCATCGTCTGCAAGAAGGCGATCGGGCTCGGCATGCATGTGCTCGCCTACGATCCGTTCCTGTCGAAGGAGCGCGCCGAGGAGATGGGCGTGACCAAGGTCGAACTCGACGAGCTCTTGGCCCAGGCCGACTTCATCACCCTGCATGTGCCGATGACCGACAAGACCCGCGGCATCCTGAACGCCGCAGCGCTGGCCAAGACCAAGAAGGGCGTGCGGATCATCAACTGCGCCCGCGGCGGTCTCGTCGACGAGAAGGCACTGGCGGACGCGCTGAAGTCCGGCCATGTCGCCGGCGCCGGCTTCGACGTGTTCGAGGTCGAGCCTGCCACCGAAAGCCCGCTGTTCGGCCTGCCGAACGTCGTCTGCACGCCGCATCTCGGCGCGTCGACCACGGAAGCGCAGGAGAACGTCGCCCTGCAGGTCGCCGAGCAGATGTCGGACTACCTGGTCAAGGGTGCCGTCTCAAACGCGATCAACATGCCCTCGATCACCGCCGAAGAAGCGCCGATCCTGAAGCCGTTCATCCGGCTTGCCGACGTGCTCGGCGCCTTCGTCGGCCAGGTCACCGAAAGCGCGATCAAGGAGATCGAGATCCTCTATGACGGCCAGACGGCGACGATGAACACCAAGGCACTGACGAGTGCGGTGCTCGCCGGCCTGATCCGTCCGCAGGTGGCAGACGTCAACATGGTCTCCGCCCCGATCATGATCAAGGAGAAGGGCATCATCCTCTCCGAGGTCAAGCGCGACAAGTCGGGCGTCTTCGACGGCTACATCAAGCTGACGGTCAAGACCGCCAACCAGACCCGCTCGGTCGCCGGCACCGTCTTCTCCGACGGCAAGCCCCGCTTCATCCAGATCAAGGGCATCAACCTCGACGCCGATGTCGGCAATCACATGGTCTACATCACCAACACCGACGTTCCCGGCATGATCGGCTTCATCGGCACGACGCTCGGTGCGGCAAACGTCAACATCGCCAACTTCCAACTCGGCCGCGAGAAGGAAGCCGGCGACGCGATCGCGCTGCTCTATGTCGACGGCCCGGTGTCCGAGGAAGTTCTCGACAAGCTGCGCGCCAATGCGGCGATCCGCCAGGCCAAGCCGCTGGTGTTCAACGTCGACTGATTTCGTCTCCTCCCAGGACGAGCAAGGAGGCCCGCGCCGGAGCGATCCGGGGCGGGCCTTTTTGTTCATGAGGCGTAAGTTGAACCGCGATTGCCCCTCATCCGCCTGCCGGCACCTTCTCCCCGCGCGCGGGGAGAAGGACGACTGCCGCAACCTCTCGATCCCCCTTCTCCCCGCTTGCGGGGAGAGGGTCGGGGTGAGGGGCATCTGCGAATGTTGAGGTCAGGTGAGGAGAGAGCTGCAGTTCCGGGACTATCGGCTACCGCCGCCCGTCTGAGGCGAGGTTACACCGCGTCCGCGCCGACCGCCTTCAACGCCGCGCGAGCGACCTCGAAGTCCTGGTCGCCGGTGCCGGAGCCGACGCCGATGGCGCCGGCGAGCTTGCCTGCGAAGCGGACCGGCAGGCCGCCGGGAAGGTGGGTGACGCCGCCCTGCGAGGCGATGCCGGCGGCGACGCCGAACTCCGCGGGCATGGCGCCGGTGGCATTGTTGATCGAGGCGGCGGTGCGGGCCTTCGCGCGGGCGGTGTGCATGCTGAGATACTTGGCGCCGTCCATGCGGAAGCTGGCGATCGTCTCGCCGCTGGCATCGACGACGAAGACGCACTGCGGCACGCCCATCTGCTCGGCATGGGCCACGGCTGCGGCAAGCAGGTTCATGGCGCCCTTGTGGCTGAGGGTGATCGTTTCGCGGTAGCTGGTCATGTCTGTCTCCTGTGTTTCGCGTCACCATAGCGTGGCAGGAGAGGCAAAGGCAGCCGGCGCGGCGCGAAAATGACTTTCGTCGCAGGGGAGAAAATCAGCCGGTGCGGACGTTCGGGGGAGGCGCCCGACAGGCCGGGCAGGAGCATTCGGGAAGCGTCTCCGCGCCGGTGGGTGCCGGCGCGGAAACCTCGCATCGTCAAGCGGTCGGGACAGGTTCCCTGATCTTGCCGCCGATCGAGAACGACAGGATGGCGGAGACCAGCATCAGGCCGCCGACGATGTACATCGGCATCTCGAAAAGACCCGTCGCATCCCGTACCGCGCCGGTGATGTATGGGGCGGCAAAGCCTGCGAGGTTGCCGATCGTGTTGATCAGCGCGATGCCGGCTGCAGCACCTGCACCCGAGAGGAAGCGGCCGGGGATCGACCAGAAGTTCGGCAGCGCCGAGAAGATCGAGCACGCCGTGACGGTGATGACGGCAATCGTCGCCTCGGGCGAGTTCATCGACAGCGCCAGCGGAATGCTGAGCGCGCCGACCAGCGCCGGGATGCCGATGTGCCAGACGCGGACACCGCGCTTGCTGGCGTCGCGGCTCCAGAAGAACAGCGCGATGGCGGCCCGGCAGGTAGGGGATCGCCGTGATCAGGCCCTTGTCGAACACGTCGAACTTGGTGCCGAATTTTTCCTCGAAGCCGCCGATGATCGTCGGCAGGAAGAAGGCGAGCGCATAGAGGCCGTAGATCAGGCCGAAGTAGATCGCCGACAGCAGCCAGACGCGGCCGTCCTTGAGCGCGGCGCCGGTCATGCGGCCGTGACCGCCGCCTGCCTTGACCTTGTCTTCTTTCGCCAGTTCACCGTTCAGCCAGTCCTTCTCGTCCTGGGTCAGCCACCCGGCGTCGTTCGGCCGGTCAGGCAGGTAGAACCAGGTGGCGATGCCGACCAGGATGGCGGGAACGGAGACGCCGAAGAACATGATCCGCCAGCCTTCGAGGCCGAAGGCACCGTGGACTTGGATGAGGGCCGAGGCGATCGGCGCGCCAATGACGGTGGTCAGCGGCTGGGCGAGGTAGAACAGCGCCAGGATCTTGGCGCGGTGGCGCGAGGGGACCCACATGCTGAGGAACAGGATCGCGCCCGGGAAGAAGCCGGCCTCGGCGATGCCGAGCAGGAAGCGCAGGATGTAGAGTTCGGTGGCGCTGCTCACCCAGGTGAACAGCAGCGACACGATGCCCCAGCTGACCATGATGCGGGCCAGCCACTTGCGCGCGCCGAACTTGTGCAGGGCGAGGTTGCTCGGGATTTCGAGCACGATGTAGCCGAAGAAGAAGATGCCGGCGGCAAAGCCGAACTGCGCGGCCGTGAGCCCGAGGTCTTGCGTCATCCCGTTCGGGCCGGCAAACGAGATCGCCGTGCGGTCAAGGAAGTTGATGAAGAACATCAAGGCGATGAAGGGTACGAGCCGCCACGAGATCTTGCTGATGGCGGATTGCTCCACCCGATCGGCCTGGGCGACTGGATTTGTTGCGTGCAAGGCGTCCTCCCCTGTGCTGTTACAATGCCCCGCTCACCAGGACAGACGATGAAACGGATTTCGAGCCCGCACGGACGGGCAGTCCGGTGGAGCGAACTTTGCGTTGCAGGCTGCAGCGATGAGTTGTCTAAAACTCACTCTGGTCGCCTCTTGCTATGTCCGGAAGAATATGTGCTCCGCCCGGCCCTGCCTGCCCGGCAGCTCCTCGGGCGATAATATTGGCCGCTGGACAAACTCCGCAATCGATTTATTGTCCGCGGCGTTGTGACTTCAGATCACAACGAATGCGAGGTTCGGAGGACAGGAAAGTGAGCCAGCCCCTGCCGTCGCTGACGGCGCTCAAGGCCTTCGAGGCGACCGTGCGCCACAGGAGCATGACGCTTGCCGCCGAGGAGTTGTTCGTCACGCACGGGGCGGTGAGCCGGCACATCAAGGGGCTCGAGACGCTGCTCGGCGTGCTGCTCCTGAACCGGAACGCCAAGTCGACTGATCCGACGCCCGAGGGGATCCAGCTTGCCGAGGGGCTGGGCACGGCGTTCCGCCTGATCCAGACCAGCATCGAGAGGGTGAAGCCGCGGCCGCTGACGCTGTCCTGCTCGTCGTCGATCATGATGCGCTGGATCATCCCGCACATCTCGCAGTTCCACGAGCTGCATCCGGAGATCGAGCTGCAGTTCAACATGAACTACGACCGCATCGACTTCATGCGCGACAAGATCAGCGTGGCGATCCGCAGCAGCACGATCGCGCCGCCGCCGGATGCGCTGATGCGCGATCTTGCGGCGGAATGGATCGGGCCGGTCTGTTCGCCGGCCTATCTTTCGGCCAATCCCGTCGGCGCGCCGGCCGATCTGGCGGAGGCGGCGCTGCTTGCGACCAACACGCGGCCGGAGGCCTGGCAGGACTGGATTGCGGCCTCGGGCGTTCCGCTGAAGGCGGCGCCGACCCGCGGCAGCTTCGATCATTTCTATCTGCTGATCCAGGCGGCGGGGTTCGGGCTCGGCTTTGCCGTCGTTCCCAAGATGCTGGTCCTCGACGACCTCGCCTCGGGAAGGCTCGTGGCGCCCTTCGGCTTTGCCAAGGGGCCGCGGCGGCTGGTGCTGTGGATCTCGCCGCACGTCGCAACCCGGCCGGATACGCTGGCGCTGGAGCGCTGGCTCACCGAGACGATCCCGGCGAGCCTGGAGCGGGCCGATGCCGGCCGGCCCTGAGGTCGATTGCCGGAGTGAAGCGGGGAGCGTTCAGACCGGCTTCGGCCGGCCCCATTCCGCAATTGCGATGCCGCAAATGACGAGGCCGATCGCGACGAAGTGGAACGGCTGGAAGGTTTCGCCGATCAGGACAATCGACAGCAGCATGCCGAAGACGGGGATGGCGTTGATGAAGAGGCCGGCGCGGTTCGGGCCGATCAGTTCGACGCCGCGCACCCACAGCACCTGCGACATCAGCGAGGGGAAGATCGCCGCATAGAGAACGATGGCCCAGCCGGTGGCATCGGGCACGATCGTCCGCCCGGCAGACGCCTCCCACCACAGGAGCGGCAGCGAGCTGACCAGCGCGCCGATGGCGGGGGCGGCGATGAAGCTCTGCCAGTGCATCACCGGCTTCCAGCGCAGGGAGACGGTGTAGGCCGCATAGACGAGACAGGCCAGCAGCATCAGCATGTCGCCGAAGTTGAACTCGAGTTCCAGCAACGAGGTCAGGTCGCCATGCGCCGAGGTCACCAGCACGCCCAGCAGCGTCACGCTGAAGCCCACGAGCTGGGCGGGCGAGGCGGGCGTGCGGAACAGGGCGAAATTCATGAGGAAGATCAGCATCGGGATGCCGGCCTGCTCGAGCACCACATTGATGACGCTGGTATGGCCTACAGCGGTGTAGAGCAGGGCGTTGAACAGGGTGAAGCCGGCGGCGCCATAGAGGAAGAGGAGCAGCCAATGGGCTTTGATCTGCGCCCAGTCGCGCCTGATCTGCGGGGTCATGAAGGCGATGACGATGGCGGATGCGATCAGCCAGCGCAGCGTCGTCAGCATCATCGGGCTGACATGGCCGATGGCGAGCTTGCCGGCGACCGAATTGCCGCCCCAGAGGAACGTGGTCACGCAGAGATAGAAATAGGCCTTCCGGTTCACTGCCGTCATCGGGGATCCCTCGTTCCCCGCTTCGATAGGGGCGAGCGGAGAAATAGGGGCTATTTGCCGATTCCGCCATGCAAAAAGCAGGTTGCGCCGGTACAACAGGGTCGCTTTCACGAAAACTACACAGTATAGATGCGCGGGTTTTCAGAGTGCGCGCCCGAAAAGTGCGCAAGAAGCAGGATTGAGCGAAATGACCAATGTCGTGGTGATCGGGTCCCAATGGGGTGACGAAGGCAAGGGCAAGATTGTCGACTGGCTCTCGGAGCGCGCCGACGTCGTAGTCCGCTTTCAGGGCGGTCACAATGCCGGGCATACGCTCGTCATCGACGGGACCAGCTACAAGCTGTCGCTGCTGCCCTCGGGCGTCGTCCGTCCGGGCAAGATGGCCGTGATCGGCAACGGCGTCGTCGTCGATCCGCATGCGCTTTGCGCCGAGATCGACCGGCTGGCGGCCCAGGGCGTCAAGGTCACCCCGGAGAACCTGCGCATCGCCGACAACGCCACGCTGATCCTGTCGCTGCACCGCGAGCTCGACGGCATTCGCGAGGATGCGGCGGGCAAGTCGAACGGCGGCGTGAAGATCGGCACGACGCGGCGCGGCATCGGGCCGGCCTACGAGGACAAGGTCGGCCGCCGCGCGATCCGCGTCATGGACCTCGCCGACCTGGAGACGCTGTCGGCCAAGGTCGACCGGCTCTTGACGCACCACAACGCGCTGCGCCGCGGGCTCGGCGAGGCCGAGGTCAGCCATGAGGCGATCATGACGGAACTGACGTCGGTCGCCGATCGCGTGCTGCCGTTCCGCGACACCGTCTGGCTGATGCTCGACAAGGAGCGCCGCCGCGGCGCCCGCATCCTGTTCGAGGGTGCGCAGGGCTCGCTGCTCGACATCGACCACGGCACCTATCCCTTCGTCACCTCGTCCAACACAGTCGCCGGCCAGGCAGCCGCAGGTTCGGGCATGGGCCCGGGTGCGCTCGGCTACGTGCTGGGCATCACCAAGGCCTATACGACCCGCGTCGGCGAGGGGCCGTTCCCGACCGAACTCAACGACGAGATCGGCCAGTTCCTCGGCGAGCGCGGCCATGAGTTCGGCACGGTGACGGGCCGCAAGCGCCGCTGCGGCTGGTTCGACGCGGCACTCGTGCGCCAGTCGGTCGCCACGAACGGCATCACCGGGATCGCGCTCACCAAGCTCGACGTCCTCGACGGGCTGGATGAGCTGAAGATCTGCGTCGGCTACACATTGGACGGCGAGGATATCGACCACCTGCCGGCGAGCCAGGGCCAGCAGGCGCGGGTCGTGGCCAAGTACATCACCCTGGAAGGGTGGAAGGAATCGACCGTCGGCGCGCGCAAGTGGGCCGATCTGCCGGCGCAGGCGATCAAGTATGTCCGCCAGGTCGAAGAGCTGATCGGTGCACCGGTGGCGCTGCTTTCCACGAGCCCCGAGCGTGACGATACCATACTTGTGACCGACCCCTTCGAGGACTAAGATTCGATTTGACACTGTTCCGGACTGGATTCGCGACCACGAAAGGCCGGAGATCACGAGAAAGTTCTTATGGCGGATTTTGTAGCAGTCATTCGTAGGGCCGTTGATGGCCTCACGGACAATTCCCCGGACATGCGGGTCAAGGTCTACGAGAAGGCCCGCGGCGCCGTCCGCAGGCAACTCGAGGCGATGAATCCGCGTCCGTCGGACGACCTCGTCCAGCGCCAGCTCGACAAGCTCGAGGCCGCGATTTCGGCAGTCGAGGGCGAGCATGCCGAAGCGCTGCCGGCAGAGGAGCCGCTGGCCGAGGACATGCCGGTCGAGGAACCGATCGAGGCTGCGGCTCCCGTTCACGAGCCCGAACCCGAACCCGAGCCCGAGCCCGAGCCCGAGCCCGAGCCCGAGCCGCAGGAGACGGCCCCGGAGCCGCCGGTCGAGGAGGCCGTTGCGGAAGAGCCGGTGGCCGCGCAGCCGGCAGACGAACCCGGCTTTGTCCATGAGGCGCCCGAGCCGATCACGGCGGAATCCGACTATTACCGGGACGAAGCCGAGCCCGGCCTCCCGTCGGTCGAGCCCGAGGCGGAACCCGAGCATGCGTGGTCGCCGCAGCAGGCGGAGGTCGAGCCGTCGCCGGTGTCGGCTTCGAGCGACGAGAGCGTCCATCCTGACGCTGCCGACGAGCCGGTTCCGGACGACAATCCCCCTTACATCGGCCTGGAGCCGGTCGACGATCCCGCCTACGACCACACGGCCTTCGTCGAGCACGCGCAGCCGCCGGCGCCGGAGGACGACGGCGCCTGGCAGCCGGAGCACATGGACGGGGCCGTCCCTGCGCCGGTCGAGGCCTCGCTCGGCATGCCGGCCACGTCGCCCGAGTGGGAATGGTCGGACGCAGAGATCCCGCCCGAGCCGAAGGACGGTCTCCAGACCGAGACCGACCTCGGCGAGCCGACGCAGGCGGCAACGCCCGACGTTTCCGCCGAGCTATCGCCGGAATGGACATGGCCGGAGGATGCCCGCGCGCCGGCGCCGGACGCAGAGCCTGCCCGCGATCAGAAGAAGCCCGCAGACAGCGCCTGGGGCGACCTGGAAGACCTGATCGGTTACCAGCCGAAGGCCGATGAAGCGGCCGAGCCCGCGCCGCAGCCGGTCGACGAGGGCGCTGCCGCCACTGATCCGGCGCCGGCCGCCGTTCGCAGCGGCCAGCGGTCGTTCCGGGCGGAGCCGCGCAAGCGTCGCATCAGCGCCGGCAGGATCGCCGCCGTCGTCGCTGCCCTTGCCGTGATCGGGGGGGCGGGCGCCGCTTACTGGCTGAACAAGGATGCGGTCGACGGGATGGTCGCCGACCTGACCGCGCCGGCCGCGCCTGCACCGGGGGCTGCGACCCCTGCCGGAGGCAATGCCGATAATGCTGCGACCGGCGTGAACGGTCAGGCAGCGACGCCGGAGACGGAGGTCGCATCCACAGACGCCGGCAGCACCAAGTTTACCCAGCGCCTCTTGCCCGACGGCACCGAGTCCGACGACGGGCCCGCGCCCGTCGTGGGCCAGGCCGCGAACGAGGAGGGCAAGTCGGTGGCCGAGCAGTCGACCGAGGTCGCCTCCACCGATCCGGTGAGCGCACCAAGCGCCGGCGGGACGAGCGACGGGGCGGCCACGCCCGGCACGTCGCCGGGCGACGTTGCTCAGGAAACGGGGGGCGCCGCAGGCACGACGCCGCCGGCCGCCGGTACGCCGGCGACGGCACCGGGGGCTGCCGCCGAGCAGGCGCCGATCGGTGTCACGCAGAAGATGTTCATCTATGAGGAGCGCCTCGGCCAGTCGGCGCCGACGGCGATCGACGGCACCGTCGTCTGGTCGCAGGACGAGGACAGCCCGGGCGGCGACGCCAAGGCGGAACCGGTCATCCGCGCGCAGCTGAACGCACCTTCGAACGGCCTGACCGCGCAGGTGACGATCCGCCGCAACGCGGACCGCTCGCTGCCGGCGAGCCATCTGGTGGAAATCGTCTTCGCCCTGCCGCCGACCTTCGAGGGCGGCAACATCGACAGCGTGCAGCGCGTGGCGATGAAGCGGACGGAGCAGGATCGCGGCGATCCGCTGATCGCCGTACCGGCGAAGATCACCGAAGACTTCCACATGATCGCGCTCAACGATTTCCCGGACGCGATCACGCGGAACACCGAGTTGCTCAAGACGCGCGACTGGATCGATATTCCGATCACCTATCGCAACGGCCGGCGCGCGCTGATCACGCTGGAAAAGGGCGCCTCGGGCGCGGAAGTGTTCAACAACGTGATGAACGCCTGGGCCGCGCTCGGACCGGCGGCCGACAGCCAGTAACGCAGGTTTTTCCGGTGCGCATGAAGAAAGGCCTCGCACGGCGTGCGGGGCCTTCGGCTTGTTGGCGGCCCGTTCATGCCGGGATCGCCCCCTTCATCCGTCTTCCGGGCCCCTTGGGCAGCTTGATCGAAAACGGACGCCCGGAACGGAAAAGGGGTGTCATCCCCGGGAACGGATCGGCCCGCCCGATGCGGGATCGGGCGGGCCGGAAATCATGCGGCGTCGGTCGCGGCCCTGTCAGGCCTGCTCGATCACCCGAACGGCGTTGGCCTGCTCGGCGGCGAGCTTGACTACGGCTTCCTGCACCTTTTCGAAGGCGCGGACCTCGATCTGGCGGACGCGCTCGCGGCTGATGTCGAACTCGGTGGAGAGTTCTTCCAGCGTGACCGGATCCTCGGACAGTCGCCGGGCCTCGAAGATGCGCCGTTCGCGGTCGTTCAGGACGCCCATGGCGCGCGACAGCATGGCGCGGCGGGTATCCAGCTCGTCCTGCTCGATCAGCGTTTCTTCCTGGCTGTCGCGGTCGTCGACGAGCCAGTCCTGCCACTGGCCGGAATCGCCTTCGCTGGCCTTGATCGGCGCGTTCAGCGAGGCGTCGCCGGACAGCCGCCGGTTCATCGACACGACTTCCTCTTCGGACACCTGCAGCTTGGTGGCGATCTCGGCCACCTGGTCAGGCCGCAGGTCGCCGTCCTCGATGGCCTGGATCTTGCCCTTCATGCGGCGCAGGTTGAAGAACAGCCGCTTCTGGTTTGCGGTCGTGCCCATCTTCACCAGCGACCAGGACCGCAGGATATATTCCTGGATCGCAGCCTTGATCCACCACATCGCATAGGTGGCCAGCCGGAAGCCGCGCTCGGGGTCGAACTTCTTGACGGCCTGCATCAGGCCGACATTGCCCTCGGAGATGACTTCGCCGATCGGCAGGCCGTAGCCGCGATAGCCCATGGCGATCTTGGCCACGAGGCGCAGATGGCTCGTCACCAGCTGGTGCGCGGCGCCGCGGTCGTCATGTTCCTGGTAGCGCTTGGCGAGCATGTATTCCTGCTGCGGCTCAAGCATGGGAAACTTGCGGATTTCGTCGAGATATCGATTGAGACCGCCTTCTCCGGCGGTAATAGACGGCAATGTATTGCGGGCCATAGAGCACCCCTTTCCGATCTTGATCGGCTCCCTCTGAGGATCTTGCGAAGCCTGCTGAAAGGCAAGCCGAAATGGCGCGGGCCTTCTCCGACCCCGCACCAGCCCACGTACCAGATAAGTGCGGCGAAAGGGTGATTCAAGGCATCACGAAGGCGTTACAACATTACAAATGCGTAATGAAAGAACAGGTCCGATCAGCGGTAGACGCGTTCGGAAAGACCGCGCATACCGGCATGCACCATCAGCTCATAGACCATGCGCCGGCCCATCGGATTGTGCAATCGCACCGTCTTCGACCCGAGGAACTGGGTATCGAGGTGGCGGAAGGCGGCAAGGTCCGGGGCCTCGCTGATCGCTCGGTAGTAGAAGTCGTGATAGTCCCGGCGGCAGACATAGGTCTTGTACTTGGTCATGCAGAAGGCGGTAAACGTGTCCTTCCGCTCGCGCAGGAAATCGGCGACGCCCACCGTCACCTCCGGCCAGGCGGGGTTGAAGGTGTCGTCGAAGGCGATGATGCCGTGCGCCTCGAGCGTGTCGGTCGCAAGGGCCGTGTCGGAGACGACGTGTTCCAGCATATGGCCGCCGTCGATGCTGAAGAAGCGCGTCCGGCCGATCCTGTCGGTGATGTCGGACGGCCTGAGCCCGGTGCTGTCGCCCCTGATGATCAGGTCCTCGTCGACCGCGAGCCCCAGCCGCCTGCCGTAGTCGAGGAAGCGCTGGTACTGCGTCGGTGCGCCGGCGCCATCCCCGCCGAGGTCGAAGAGATCGATGGCGAGGATCCTGCCGGCGTCGCCGACGATCTTCTTCATCAGGTAATAGGAGCGGCCGTAGAACACGCCGATCTCAGCAATGCCGCCGCCCATGCCGGCCTTCGTCTGCGCCTGCAGCAGGGAGAGAAAGACAAGCGCGTCGGGCGGGTCGATATAACCTTCGACTGTCTGCAGATCGTTGAAAATGAATTTGCGGAGTTGCGCGTTCATTTCTTGCCGGGCACCCGTATCCGTTGCGGCGTTCAGGTGCAGACGACAGGTTCTCTGGAGCGTCGTCAAAAAAGGTGCTCGAGAACACCTCTCATCCTGATTTCGACCATTGTATTTTGCAGTGCAAAAAGATCGACAAATAAAGCAAAAGTTTGTCTCTCTTCTTGGTTGCCGAATGCAACTGCAATCCTGAATAGGTCTATTCTTCTATTCATTTGATTCAATACGGAATATTTCTGAAAGTTCTACAGGCTGAGTTTCTCTGATGCGTGCGTTGCCGAACATGCCGCCGTGTCACGGAGGGTGCGCGGGAACATTACTTCCGAGGTGTGGCCGGCTCCGAAAGGATGCGCAGCGACGTATACCCGGCTGGCCTGCCGGCGGGCGCGGCGTCACCCCTGAGGGGTGCCTATTTGCGCAGCGCTTCGACCAGTTGCTGCATGTCGGCCGGCATCGGCGCCTCGAACTCCATCACCTCGCCGGTGCGCGGGTGCTCGAAGGCGAGCAGATGGGCGTGCAGCGCCTGGCGGTGGAACGCGTTGACCACCGCGCGGGCGTGCTCGGGCAGGAGATTGGCCTTGGTGCGGAAGGCCGCGCCATATTCGGGGTCGCCGATCAGGGGATGGCCGATATGGGCCATGTGCACGCGGATCTGGTGGGTCCGCCCGGTTTCCAGCTGGCATTCGACCAGGGAGGCGAGGCAGGTCGCGTCCGGCTTCTCGCCGTAGCGCTCGACCACCTCGTAATGCGTAATCGCCTCGCGGGCATCGTCGCTCTCCTCGCGCTTCACCGCCCGCTTGGTGCGGTCGCCGGCGCGGCCGAGCGGAGCGTCGATCGTGCCGCGCAACTGCCGCGGGCGGCCCCAGACGACGGCCTGGTAGGCGCGTTCCAGCGGGCCGCTGCGGCCATGGTCGGCAAACTGGGCGGAGAGATGCCGGTGGGCGGCGTCGTTCTTGGCGGCGACCATGACGCCGCTCGTCTCCTTGTCGAGGCGGTGGACGATGCCGGGGCGCTTCACCCCGCCGATCCCCGAAAGGCTCGTGCCGCAATGGTGGATCAGGGCGTTGACGAGCGTGCCCGTCCAGTTGCCGGCGCCCGGATGGACGACGAGGCCGGCCGGCTTGAGGATGACGATCAGGTCCTCGTCCTCGTGCAGGACCTCGAGCGGGATGTCCTCGCCCTTCGGCTCCGGGTCCTCCGGCTGCGGCAGTTCGATGACGATCTCGTCGCCGGGATGCACCTTCTTCTTCGGCTCGGTAACGGCCGTGCCGTTGAGGCTGACGGCGCCCTGCTCGATCAGCGCCTTGATGCGGCTGCGCGAATGTTCGCCGCCAAGCGCGTCCGCCAGCCAGGCGTCCAGCCGGCCCTCCGCGTCCTCGCCGGCGGTCAGGACTTTCCTTGTGTCGTCTGCTTGTTTAAAGGGGGCGCTCATTCAAAGATTGTCCTGACTGTCGGAGACGCTACCGCCCATGTCGAAATTCGATGCAGATGAACTGGAAGACAAGCCGCTCGACCCCGCGATGGAGAACGTCCGGCGCAAGATGGTTCGCCTGCAGCTCGTCTCCGGTGGCATCATGCTCGTCATGTTCATGGCGGTGCTTGCGGCCATTGTCTATAAGGTGACGCGGACCGATGGCAAGCCCGAAAGCACGCTGTCGGCCGGCCTTCCGGTCCCGAGCGATGCGCCGCTCACCGGTGCGGTGACGCTGCCGGACGGCTTCGTTGTCTCCTCCGTCTCGCAGTCCGGCGGCCAGATCCTGTTCTACGGCGTGCTCGCCGACGGTGCGCGCAAGGCGATCCTGTTCGATATCGCGGCCGGCCGCATCGTGGCCGACATCGACGTCAACGGCCGCTGACAGCCCGATGGCCGGCGCGCCGATCCGGATTGCCGATGCCGACGACCCGCGGATCGCCGCGTTCCGTGCTATCCGGGAGCGCGACCTGGTGGGACGGGAAGGGCGCTTCGTCGCCGAGGGAACGGTGGTGCTGCGGATGCTGGCGGCCTCGCATGCGGCGGGTGGGCGGTTTCGGGCAGAGACCGTGCTGGTCCTTGAAAACCGTCTTGCGGGCATAGCCGCCATTCTCGACAGCCTTCCCGCGGACGTTCCCGTGCATGTGGCCGACCGGGCGGTGTTCAACGCCATCGCGGGCTTCGACATGCACCGGGGCGTCGTCGCGATCGGACGGCGCGAGGCGGTGCCGGCCGCCGGCGCGCTGATCGCCTCGCTGCCCGCAGACAGCCTCGTATTGGCCGCCTGCGGCATCTCCAACCATGACAACATGGGCTCGCTCTTCCGCAATGCGGCAGCCTTCGGCGTGGATGCGATCCTGCTTGACGAGACCTGCTGCGACCCGCTCTACCGCAAGGCGATCCGGGTCTCGGTCGGCGCCGTCCTCAGCGTTCCCTTCACACGGGAGGGAAGCGCGCAGAACATGCTGGAAGCGCTCGCCGGCGCAGGTTTCGACATCTGGGCACTGTCGCCGCGGGGCGAGGCGGCGATCGGCAGCATCGTGCCGGCCCGGCGGCTGGCGCTGGTGGCGGGCACCGAAGGCGAGGGCCTGCCGGCGGCGATCCTGTCACGGTTCCACACCGCGCGCATACCGCAGAAGCCGGGGCTCGACAGCCTCAACGTCGCCACCGCAAGCGGCGTGGCGCTCTACCAGATGGCGCTCGCCAAGGGACGGATCGGCTGATCTGTCGCAGTGCGGCGCGGCAGCGCCGGCGCGTTCTCATTCCTGCGGCGGCAACAGGTCCTTGGCGCGCTGCGCGAGGCTGAGCCGGCGGGGATCGGAGGCGGGAGGCGCCTGGTCCAGCAGGCTGCGGATCGGCGAGGCGACACCTTCGCGGGCATCGGTCAGAACGATCATTCTTGCGGCGACGTCCGCCATTTCCTCGCGCAGTGCCGCGTCCGTTTCCGGGGTGGGCACATCCGACAGGCGCTGCGTGATCGCAGCGCTCCGGTCGCGCACGTCCGCCTCGATCGCATGAATGTCGATGTCGCGCCCGGCCGGTGCCGGCGCATGGCCGTTGGCGTGTGCGAGCAGCGGCGTCTCGGGCGGGGAGGCCAGCAGCGGCATCATCTCGGCCGCCTGGCCGTTCTGCGCGGGCGTCGGCGTGCCGGTGGGGGCGCCCTTCGCCTTTTCGCGCGACCGGGCGATCCCGACGAGGCGACGCTCGAGCGCTTCAGGCTTGCCGGCGTTCTGGTCCTGCCCGCGCGCAAGCTCCTGTTCCAACTGGCGGGTGCGGTCCTCCTCGCGGGCAAGCCGCTGCGTCGTTTCCTTGAGGGTCGCCTGCGCGGCCTGCAGGCCGGCGAGCAGCTTCTCGCGCTCGCGGCGCAGGGTCTGGACGTGGCTGTTCAGGTTCTCGATTTCGGTCTCGCGCGCCGCCAGCGAAATCATGCCGTCGTTGAGATCGGACTGGATCAGGTCTCGATTGGCGTTGAGGATCTCGATCTCACGCTTCTTGTGCAGGATCTCCCGTTCGGCGGCGTCCAGTTGCGCCTTGAGCCGAAGATGCTTCTCGTCGTCATGGCGCATGGCCGAGCGCAGGTCGCCGGCGTTGACGTTCATCTCGTCGATCTGCGTCCTGAGGTCGGCATTGTCGGAGGCAAGGCGGCCGATGTCCTGCCTGAGCGCCTCGTTCTGCACCGCGAGCGTCGTGCCCTTCTCGCGCTCACGCACCAGGGTCTGCGACATGCGCGCGTTCTCGGCGGCAAAGGCGGCGCGCGCCATGTCGGTCTGCGCGCGCACCTCCTGCGGGCTGAGCGGCGTGGTCGCCTTCATGCGGTTTTCCGTATAGGCGACGATGCGACGCTGGATCGCAGGGGCGACGATCAGCCCGACGAGCGTGGCCGCAAGAAAGCCGAGGGCGAATAGCAGCGCATATTCAATCACGACGACGCCTGTCCCGTTCTTCCGTCATCCCCATCATCCTGCGTCACTATAGCCGACGAGGCCCCGTTGCACAGGGGCCTCGCACAAATTCGCGGTCGCGCACAGGCGGTGCGCCGATGGTGCGCCTTGTCCGCTCAGAACGGATTCCAGGTGGGGTTGCGGGTGAGCTTGAGATAGCCGGCATTGATGCCGAGGCGCGCGCCGACGCCGGTCCGGATCGGCACGATTACCATGTTCTGCTCGGTCAGCACCGTCATGCCGACGCCGGCCACCACATAGGCCGCGCCGGAAACGCCGGCAAAGCGGGTGTAGAGGGCGTTCACGTCAGGCAGGTTGTAGACGAGCATCATCGTGCGGCTGCCCTGGCCGCCCCAGTCGAGGCCGAGCGACGGGCCCTGCCAGAAGACGGCATGGCTGCCAGCGTTCTTGGTGTTCATCTCGCCTTCGCCATAGGTCAGGCCGGCGACGAAGGCGCCTGAGCCCTCCTGGCCGAGGATGTAGCCGTTCGGCAGGCCGTAGGATTCGAAGGCCCGCTCCACCACCTTGGCGAGGCCGCCGGTAGTCGAGCCGAAGAAGCCGTGGCCGGCATCGACGATCTCCAGGGCAGAGTAGGTGGAGCCGCCGGCCGGCTGGGCCGCATAGGAGAGCGCAGGATGGGCGAGAACGAGGCCGCCAAATGCACCGCGCAGGACCGTCCTCCTGGTCAAATTCGAAACACGCATGTCTCTTCCCTCGTCATGGTTCGGGACGCTGTCATGGATTTCAATTTGACCGGATCGTGTTAACAATCGGTTTACCAAATGTGGTGTCTTTATGGCTGACTTCTAATTCAAACTGCTCCGCGCAACCTACGCGTGCTAAGTGGCAATTGAAAACATGCGCGCCCTGCCGGTCGCAAACGGGCTGCCGGCGGTTGCGGTCCTTGGAGAACTTTATGACGAAGAATCCGAACCTCACCCTGAGCGGCCCCGACCTTGCGGCGCTTCTCTGCAGCCGGGTCTGCCACGATGTCATTTCCCCGGTCGGTGCGATCAACAACGGGCTGGAACTGCTGGACGAGGGGGGCGCCGACGAGGACGCGATGGACCTGATCCGCACCAGCGCGCAGAACGCCTCGGTCAGGCTGAAATTCGCCCGGCTCGCCTTCGGCGCCTCGGGCTCGGTGGGGGCGTCGATCGACACCGGCGAGGCCGAGAAGGCCGCCCGCGATTTCGCCGCGGCAGAGAAGAAGACCGAGGTCACCTGGTCGGGACCGCGGGCGATCGTCGCCAAGAACCGCGTGAAGCTGCTCCTGAACCTCTTTCTCGTCGCCTATGGCGCGATCCCGCGCGGCGGCTCGGTCGACGTCACGCTGGAGCGTCCGGACCTCGACGCGGAGTTCCGGCTGACGGCGAAGGGCCGTATGCTGCGCGTGCCGCCGAAGTTCACCGAAATGCTCTCCGGCCAGCTCGAGGAAGCCGTCGACGCCCACTCCATCCAGCCCTACTACACCGTGCTGCTCGCCGACGAAGCGGGGATGAAGCTGGACGTGATCGCCTCGCCGGAGGAAATCACCTTCGTCGCCAGGATGGCCGCCGCCTGAGCGAATGCGAGACGTCGGCCGCCGGTCGGTAACCATTTATTTGCCAGGTAAGGCTACACTTGCTTCATAATCGGCCGTTCGTGTGAGCGGGGAACTGGAGCAGGTCATGCGTCGCATCATGATTGCGGATGGCTCGGATGTCGTCCGCAAGGTCGGAAAGAGGATCCTTTCGGGCCTCGACTATCTCGTGCTCGAAGCCTCCAACTCGCTCGAAGCCCTCGTCCGCTGCGAGGCCGACCTTCCGAACGTCGTGATCGTGGATTCGACGATGGACGGCGCACTCGAACTCATCGGCAACATCCGCATGCTGCCCAAGGGCGACACCGTCCGCATCTTCTATTGCGTGGTCGAGGCCGACCTCAGGAAGATGATGATGGGCAAGCGGGCAGGGGCGGACGACTTCCTGCTGAAGCCCTTCGACCGCAAGATCCTCACCAGCGTGTTCGCCAATCTCTCGATCGCCGCCTGACGCGCCGGCGCACGCCTGGCGGAGGACCCTTCCAGACCCACGACGCGGCAGCCTTCGCTGTCGCGTTTTTCATCCGTGCCGCTTCTCATAGCTCCACAACCGCAGGCAAAGAAAAACCCGCCGGTAAGGGCGGGTTCGTCGATGGAGCGGTGGAAGGCAGGCCGTATCAGGCGATTTCGGCGTATTCGCCGCCATCGGGCTCGCGCAGCACGTAGCCGCGGCCCCAGACCGTCTCGATGTAGTTGGCGCCGCCGGCGGCGTTCGCAAGCTTCTTGCGCAGCTTGCAGATGAAGACGTCGATGATCTTCAGCTCCGGTTCGTCCATGCCGCCATAGAGGTGGTTGAGGAACATTTCCTTCGTCAGCGTCGTGCCCTTGCGCAGCGAGAGCAGCTCGAGCATCTGGTATTCCTTGCCGGTCAGGTGCACCCGCTGGCCGCCGACCTCGACGGTCTTGGCATCCAGGTTGACGATCAGCTCGCCGGTGGTGATGACCGATTGCGCATGGCCCTTGGAGCGGCGGACGATGGCGTGGATGCGGGCCACGAGTTCGTCCTTGTGGAAGGGCTTGGTCATGTAGTCGTCTGCGCCGAAGCCGAGGCCGCGCACCTTGTCCTCGATGCCGGCCATGCCGGAGAGGATCAGGATCGGCGTCTTCACCTTGGCCAGACGCAGCGTGCGCAGCACTTCATAGCCCGACATGTCCGGAAGGTTCAGGTCGAGCAGGATGATGTCGTAGTCGTAGAGCTTGCCGAGATCGACACCCTCTTCGCCCAGATCAGTCGTATAGACATTGAAACTTTCGGATTTGAGCATCAACTCGATGCTCTGCGCCGTGGCGCTGTCGTCTTCAATGAGTAGTACGCGCATTTCCGTCCCCTTTTCCGCCGCTCAAGGTATCCTGGCCCCTCTACGCGATACGGATCCAGTCGTTGCCTGATTTGGAGGCTGCCACCGAATGGTTAACAAATTCTGATTCACTCTGGCAAGATGGATCGAAGTTGTTAAATAATTTTAGCAGCTCCCTGAATTCATATGGAAATTTCAAAGCGCGCTCCTCACGTTCATTGTGAGGAAATCGCGCTAAGCGACTCTTTCGACTCGTGATTACAAGGCCTACGGCATTTTGGGTTTTGCATTTACCGACCCTTAAATCATGACGCCTATGATTAACGATGCCCGTAAACGAAAGGTTACCAGCGGTAGGAATTCGTTAATATCGCAGAAATTTTTTCGAGAAGGCCGGTTCGTTCGGCCGGTTCGGGGCAAAAATGTCGGCCTGCTTCGCGGATCAGTATCACGCGAAGCATGCCTTTAGCTTGTGTGGTCGGGCGTCGCGCATGTCGTGTGCCGCCCGCCTGATGCCGGGGTCTCGCTATCCACGGGAGTATTGCGTATGAAGTCACGTGAGAGCCTTGTTCGTCTGAAGGAATTTCAGGTGAAGGAAAAGAGGCGGCAGCTGAGCCAGTTACAGATGATGATGTCCGAATTCGAACGGATGTCGAAGGAACTGGAAAGCCAGATCGCCATCGAAGAAAAGAAGTCGGGCATCTCCGACCCCAACCATTTTGCCTATCCGACCTTCGCCAAGGCCGCGCGGCAGCGTGCCGACAACCTTCTGGTCTCCATTCGCGAGCTGAAGGTGCAGCAGGACGCAGCCGAGCTCACCTTGGAGGAAGCGGAGGCCGAATTCGCCAAGGCCGCCGCCCTGGAAGAGCGCGACAACGCGATCCGCATCCGCGCCTGACGGGCGTCGGGAGCAAGGACGCCGAAGCAAAGGATGGACGCCGATGCGCCTCGGGCGCCGGCGATGCCGCTTGCAGGAAGAGCCCTCATGACCGCGATGCTGGCCGGTCATGAGGGCTCTTCTTTTGCGTATACGCCCTGGAATGCGCGCGGTCAGACGTTGACGACGTCGTTCCAGTCCGGGTGCCGCAGGGACTGGGCGCGCATGAACGGGCAGAGCGGAATGATCTTCCAGCCGCCGGCCCGCGCCTGCTCCACGGCGTGAAGGGCGAGCGCCTGGCCGACCCCACGTCCCCGCAGCGCGTCGGGAACGGCGGTGTGGTCGACGATGACGAGATGCGGCGAGGCGCGGGAATAGGTCATCTCCGACTGGTGGCCGTCGACGGTGACGGAGTAGCGCCCGTGCGAGCCGTTCTCTTCGCCCAGAATGTCCATGTCTGCGATCTCCGTTCCTTCTTCGGCCGTGCCTGCGATGCGGCCGGACGGAGAAGGACATAGGGTTTGTCCGCCGCCGCTCAAAGCCTTTCGTGCGAAAAAACTGTTGGAGCGCCGTGCCTCATCCGAGGGCATCCGCCGGCGGAGGCTGTGCGGACGAACGGGCGATGCTATGGATGCGTGAACCGAAACGAGGCAACGCATGGCTGCACTGGTCGTTCCCGCACTCCTTGTCCTTTCCGCGCTATCGCTCGGATTCGGCATGGTCCTGCCGCTCGTGCTGTTCGAGAAGCTCTATTTCTTCACCGAAGCGCCCTCGCTGCTCGGCATTATCGCCTCGCTCTGGCTGCAGGAGAACCGGATGCTTGCCGTGCTCGTCGGCCTGCTGTCGGTGGTCTTTCCGGTGGTCAAGCTGATCGGGGTCGCCTTCGAGGCGACGACGCCGCCGGGGAACGCGGTGCGCGACCGGTTGCTCGCCCGCCTGCTGCCGCTTCTCTCGCGCTGGTCGATGATGGATGTCGTACTGGTGGCGCTGGTGATCTTCTCGGCCAAGACCAGCGGCATGGCCGCGGCCTTCACGCAGCCGGGGCTCTGGTTCTATGCAGGCTCGGCGATACTGACGGGAATTCTGCAGATGCGGCTGCGGCCGCATTGAGTGCGGCCGCGGGGGTAATTTCTTTGCCGGTGAGGGCGGATCAGTGTCTGTACTGCTGGATGCGCGTGGTGCGCAGGCCTGCGAGGCCGTGGTCGTTGATCGAGGACTGCCAGGACAGGAATTCCTCGACCGTCAGCGTATAGCGCTCGCAGGCTTCCTCGAGGCTGAGCAGGCCCCCGCGGACAGCGGCGACGACTTCAGCCTTCCGGCGGATCACCCAGCGCCGCGTGTTCGCAGGCGGCAGGTCGGCGATCGTCAAAGGGCTGCCATCGGGGCCGATGACATACTTTACGCGGGGTCGTATCAATTCGGTCATAGGACTCTCTACTACACACAAGACCATATGGGCCGACTGTAGTTCGCCACATTTAAAATTTGCCTAAGCACATTGTAACAATTTGCTAAGAATTGGAGGGGTTACGGCGCGTAACTGCTTCGGACGCGGGCTCGGGACAGGCCCGCGTCGCAGCCGCCGGCATCCGGATTCGGGACGCCATGAGAATTGACCATTTTCATTTTTCCATCGCTTCTGGTAGACCCCGCACAAGTCAGGGGTGGTATCCGTTCGATCCAACCGCAGAGCTCCTGCAATATGCATGCGTCGTGTCGATCCGTGTTTTCGTCCCCGGGAATGCACAATCTTCCATGCATATGACACCGATACCGCGCACGCATCGGCGCAAGCCGGGCAGCGGTCGAGACGGCTTTGTGACCGCGGCGGCAATTGGAAGCACGAGATGAGACAGCCTGACGAGGTAACAACATTTCCGCACTGGTCGCCCGCCTTCCTCGCAGGGGCGCGGCTGGAGGAGGTCAGGACCGAATACGAGGTCCTGCAGCTCCTGCGGCGCTGCGCCAGCCATTTCGGGTTCGGCCATTTCCTGGTGGCGCGCCTGCCCGTCGGCGACCGCCGGCAGTTTTCGGAGCGCCTCGTGATCAGCAGCTGGCCGACCGAGCTGGTGCGCGGCTATGACGATCTCGACATCTATCACGAGAGCCGGCTGGCGACCGAGGTGGCGCAGACCAAGCGTCCCTTTCTCGGCGATGGCTCGCTGCTGGCGCCGAAGGATCCGGGCCCGGCGGCGGACGCCGCAGCCGCGCTCGCCGAGCGGCATGAGCTTGCCGTGTCGCTGGCGTTCCTGCTGCACACCACGGCCGGCGAGCCCTTCGCCATGGTCTTTTCCGGCAGCGAACCGCCGCGCGCCGGGGACGAACTGGCGCAGCTCTACTTTGCCGCCGTGCAACTGTTCGCCTGTCTGGAGCAGACGTTCGTCCGCAATCCGGTCGTGAAGGACAAGCTGTCGGGCCGCGAGATCGAATGCCTGCGCTGGGCGGCGGCGGGCAAGAGCAGCGACGAGATCGCCATCATCCTCGGCATCTCCGCCTACACCGTCTCGAGCTACTTCAAATCGGCGGCAAAGAAGCTGGGCGCGGTCAACCGGATGCAGGCGATCGCCTCGGCGATGCGGATGAAGCTGATCTGATCCGACGCGATCCGTGGCGGCGGCAGCCAGTTGGCGCGACGGCCCGCTGCCGGGCCCGCATCACTCTGCCGCGGCGTGCCGGGCCGGTCGAAATCGAGCCTTCTCTTGCCCCCGGCGGCGCAAGTTTCTATATGTCGCGACAAGTGCCCGCAGGCGGGCAGGGAAGGCCGCAAGCGATCGCCATTTTCAGCATCCCGGCACGACCCCTTGGACAATTCCGGATGGACAGCGTGAACAGTCTCGATTTCGACAGGAAGCCAGAAGATACGCGCGTCGTCGTCGCCATGTCGGGCGGGGTGGATTCGTCCGTCGTCGCCGGCCTGCTCAAGCGGGAGGGCTATGACGTTCTCGGCATCACGCTGCAGCTCTACGACCACGGCGCGGCCGTTCACCGCGCCGGCTCGTGCTGCGCCGGCCAGGACATCGATGATGCGCGCCGTGTCTGCGAGACGCTCGGCATTCCCCACTACGTGCTCGACTACGAGAAGCGGTTCCGCGAGACGGTGATCAATCCGTTTGCCGAGAGCTATATCGCCGGCGAGACGCCGATCCCCTGCGTCGCCTGCAATCAGACGGTCAAGTTCGCCGATCTGCTGGCGACCGCGCGGGAGCTCGGCGCCGATGCGCTGGCGACCGGCCACTATATCCGCTCGCGGCCGAACCCTGCGCCGGACGACCCGGCGCGCCGGGCGCTCTACCGCCCCGTGGATGCCGAGCGCGACCAGAGCTATTTCCTCTTCGCCACCACCCAGGAGCAGATCGACTACCTGCGCTTCCCGCTCGGGCACCTGTCCAAGGCGGAGACGCGTGCGCTCGCCGAGGAAATGGGCCTCGTCGTCGCCAAGAAGGCCGACAGTCAGGACATCTGCTTCGTGCCGCAGGGCAAGTATTCCGACATCGTCGCCAAGCTGAAGCCGAATGCGGCGCTTTCCGGCGACATCGTCCATATCGACGGGCGCGTGCTCGGCCGGCACGAGGGCATCCTGCACTATACGATCGGCCAGCGGCGCGGCATCGGCATTGCGACCGGCGAGCCGCTCTACGTCGTCTATCTCGACGCGCGCTCGCGCCGGGTGATCGTCGGCCCGAAGGAGGCGCTGGACACGCGCCGGCTCTATCTGCGCGACGTCAACTGGCTCGGCGACGGCGAACTGATGGCCGTCGCAACCGGGGGCTTCTCCTGCTTTGCCAAGGTGCGCTCGACCCGCCCGCCGCGCCCGGCGGTGCTGCACCGCGACGAAGAGGGCCTCTATGTGGAGCTGGCGGAGGGCGAGGCCGGCGTCGCCCCGGGCCAGGCCTGCGCGCTCTATTCGGGCGAGGGCGAGGACGCGCGCGTCTACGGTGGCGGGTTCATCGCCCGTTCGGAGCGTGAATCGTCGGCGGAAGCCGCGTTGAAGCGCATCCTGTCCAGCCCCGTCGCGGCCTGAGACGGCCAATTCACAAGCCGTTGCACGGTCGCGCACTTTTGCCGGAAACGGTGCTTGACACTCTGGGGACAGGCACCCTATAAGCCGCCCGTCCCGAACGGAAAACACAAGCAAAGTTTCCCGTTTCGCCCGGCGGCGGAGTAGCTCAGTAGGTTAGAGCAGAGGAATCATAATCCTTGTGTCGGGGGTTCGAATCCCTCCTCCGCTACCATCTCTCCCTCCAACCTTGTTAGGAGTTGGGGGAGACGGCCAGAACGGATCTTCGCTACCATTTATCTTCTTGTCCGGCCCGGAGACATAGGTAACGGAACGTACCTAAGACATCGGCGACAACCTCGTGCCGAACGGGTTGTCGATGATCTGCAGGGTTCTCTGTTCCAGGTCGATGTATCCCAGATCACAGTGCATGAAGCCTGCGCGCCAAATGTGGTCGTCGCTGGTCCTTGGTCACGTTGAGGCGCTCAGCCCGCTGCTGCCAGCGGGAGGTCGACCGTGTCACCCAGGTGCCCGGTACAGCGCTACCTTTCTTGCAGGGCGGCCGCCGGTTGCTGGCTTGCTGTCGAGGAAGCTGGCGTTTGCGCCAGTAGAAAAATCCGCATTGTCGCGCGCCACGGGATGAAATTTCCCAATAATTGACCGTTCTCGAGGATGATTAGATTTTTCTTCTGTCCCATCGCGGTTTTCCGTTGAGCCTGTCGCGGGAAAATAGTATATAAATATTATGGATTATCGAGGCGCAACCGAAAGAGGCGGACGGATGGACTATTCCGGTTTGATGCCCCGTGCGGGCCGATCGTGTTGTTGTGCGTTGCTTTGTACCGGGTTCCGTTTCTAGCCGCCTTCGAGGGCGGTTTCCGCAAAGCATTTTGAAGAGCAACGTCATGAGCAAGCAAGTCATCGAATATGCGGGCGTGCCCGTCGGCATCGCCATCCCGGAAGAGGGCGCGCTGCGTTTCGTCGCCGTCAAGTTCCATGTCTTCGACCTGGACCAGCGCCGGTTCGCGACCCTCGGCCAACTCCAGGGCGCGGTCCATACGCACATGTCCTCCACCGAACGGCTGGCGGCCTGAGGAGGGCAGGCCCGCTTCGCGTCATCCGATCGGTGCTGTTCCATGGCGTGCGATCTGCGGATGATTTTTCCGGCCCCGCGCCTTCAAGGCGAAGGACGGGTGCTTGCCGGATGAGAAAAGCCGCGGCCGGGATGAGCCGGGCGCGGCTTTCGTTTCTCATGATCACGGGCGGTGCGATGCCTTAGAGAATGAAGTCCCCGGCCTTCAGGCTCACCAGACTGTCTAGGTGAAGAACGAAGTCAGCCTTGCCGTCGCCATTGACGTCGCCATAGATGTAGGTGTCCTTCTTTTCCTTGACATAACGCAGTTCGCCGTCGGTCTTGGAGAACTTGTCGGTGCCGACGAAGTCGAACGCCTGGTTGCCCTTCTTGCCGGTGTTGGCGTCAATGCCGGAAAAATCGATATGATCCTTCTCCTTGCGCGAGAAGTCGAAGATCGTGTCGGTCTTGCCTTTCGACTTGGACAGTTCCGAGACGGACTTGAACACGAAGGTGTCGGCTCCCTTGCCGCCGTAGAGGTCGTCCGCTCCCTTTCCGCCGGTCAGCACGTCCTTGCCGGCGCCGCCGGTCAGAACGTTGGCCTTGCCGTCACCGGTCAGCTTGTCGGCATAGCGTGAGCCGGTCAGGTTCTCGATCGAGACGTAGACGTCGCCCTTCGCGTCGCCCTTGTTGCTCGAAGCCTTGGCGAGGCTGGCGGTGATGCCCTTCGTCGCATCCTGATAGGAGGCCGTATCCTTGCCGGCACCGCCGTCCAGCCGGTCGCCGCCCTTGCCGCCGATCAGGATGTCGTTGCCCGCCCCGCCCTTCAGGTGGTCGTTGCCGGCATAACCGTAAATCGTCGTCTTGGTGCTCCCCCCGGTAAGAACGTCGGCACCCGACGTGCCTTTGAGGACCGACTGATCCGAAACGGCCGACAGGACGAATTTTCCTGTCGTCGTGGAATACTGCCCGGCGACGTCGAGATAGACCGTGCCGCTGCTTGTGGCCTTGAACTCGATGAGCGCCTTGCTGTCGGAATCGTAGGCGATGCGATTGCCGTTCGCGTCACGAAGGTTCAGGAGAATTCCGTCCGCGCCGGCGCTTCCGGTGCCGCTGGCGGAAAACTGATAGGTGACGCCGGACTTGACGGAAAAGGCATACCAGTCGCTGTCGCGCTCGACGTCGATCTGGCCTGTGAGACTCGTTCCGACAGCGAGGCTGCGATCGGTGCCGGCATTGTTGACGACCGTATCGAAGCCGTTGTTCGATATCACGTAGCCTCCGATATCCGAACTGTCCGTGACCGAGACGAAATAGGTGCCGCTATTCTTTGCGGTGAAGGTGACCAGCCCGACCGGGGAGGAGTAGTTCGTTTCTCCCGCGATGACGTTCCCGTTGGAGTCGCGAAGGTGGATGTCGCCGTCCGGCAACTTCGACGCGCCCGTTCCGGCCACCTTGAAGGCATAACTGATGCCCGCCTGCAGTGTGACCTTGAACCAGTCGGCGTCGCCCCTCACGTCAATGCTGCTGGCGATCGTCTTGCCTTGCCCGAGAACGGCGGTGGTGGCTGTGTTGCGCAGGATGGTGTCGTTTCCAAGCCAGGTCAGCTTGTAGTTTCCGGTGTCAACCGTGTCGGTGACCTCTACGAAGTAGGTGCCCGACTGGCTGGCGGCGTGCGCGATCGATGTGCTGCTGTTGCTGTAGTTGGTGTTGGTGACAATCCTGGTGCCATTGGCATCGCGCAGATGGATGTCGGGGTCCGGCAAGGACGTCGTCGTCCCGTCGCCGCTGACGGCAAAGCCGTAGTCGAGGCCGGCCTTCAGGCTCACCTTGAACCAGTCGGAATCACCCGACACGTCGATGGCGCTGCTGACGGTCCCCCCCTGCGAAAGCGTCGCGGTGGTAGAAATGTCGCGCCGGATCGTATCGTTTCCAAGCCAGGTGAGGACATATTTTCCAAGGTCGATGGTGTCGGAGACGCCCACGTAGAAGGTGCCGCCGGTGGCTGCGGAGTAATTGAGGCTCGTGCTGCTGTTGCTGTAGTTGGTGCTGCCTGCGATCCTGTTGCCGGTGGCGTCGTAGAGATAGAGGTCTGGGTCCGGCAGGGAGGTGCCTGATCCATCGCCGGATACACGGAAGCCGTAACTAAGGCCCGACGAGAACGTGGCGCGATACCAATCGCTGTCTCCGGAGGTGGTCAGTTCACCATTGACGATCTGCCCTTGTGCAATGGTAGCGGTCGTCGTGGTGTTTCCGGGAATTGATGACATAAATGGAACTCCTTGAATCCTGACGTAAAATACCGTTCGGTGAATATTCGACGCCTTCCGCAGACGCAAGTCGTCGTGAAGTGCTGGCGGCTGCTTTTGCAGCACACGGGCGGGCGCATTCCCCGGGCAAAATGCACATCTGTGGATTGCCGGGATTGTGCAACTTCTGATTTTCGCTTGGAGGCGGACGCAGAAAAGCCGCGGCCGGGGTGAACCGGGCGCGGCTTTTGTTTTTCATGGTCACGGGTGGTGCGATGACCTGGGCGTCAGGGTTGGCAAGGGCTGTGTGTCGGCCCTGCAGCCATCCCGTCAGGTTGGCCTGTTACCCTTGGGCGACCGTCTGGCGCTGGAGGCCGAGGCCTGCGATGGTGACTTCCATGCGGTCGCCGGGTTTCAGATAGCGCGGCGGCTTCATGCCCATGCCGACGCCCGGCGGCGTGCCGGTGGTGATCACGTCGCCCGGTTCGAGGATCATGAACTGCGAGATGTAGTGGACGAGGAAGGGCACCTTGTAGACCATCGTGGCGGTGGAGCCGTCCTGTACCGTCTCGCCGTTGACGCTGAGCTTCATGGAAAGGTCGGCGGTATCGACCTCGTCGGCGGTGACGAGCCAGGGGCCGATCGGGCCGAAGGTCGGGCAGCCCTTGCCCTTCATCCACTGGCCGCTGCGCTCGGTCTGGTAGGCGCGCTCGGAGATGTCGTTGCAGATGCAGTAGCCGGCAACGTAGTCGAGCGCCTCGGCCTCCGAGACGTAGGAGGCGCGCTCGCCGATGACGATCGCGAGTTCGACTTCCCAGTCGGTCTTCTCCGAACCGCGGGGGATGAGGATCGTGTCGTCGGGACCGACGACGCAGGACGGGGCCTTGTTGAACAGCACCGGCTCGGGCGGGACGGCCATGCCGCTCTCGGCGGCGTGGTCGGCATAGTTCAGGCCGACGGCGATGAAGTTGCCGACGCGGCCGACGCAGGCGCCGAAGCGTTCGCCTGCGGGGGCGAGCGGGAGGCTTGCCGGGTCCAGCGACCGCAGCCGCTTCAGGCTTTCGCGGCCGAGCACCTCGCCGGCAATGTCGGGGACGACGGCCGAGAGATCGCGCACCTTGCCCTCGGCGTCGAGAAGACCAGGCTTCTCCGCTCCCGGCTTTCCATAGCGAACCAGTTTCATGTGACAACCTCCATCAGGTGCGGCGCCGCTCTGCGAGGGACGCTCGGTTCGAATTCTGTTGCGCTCCAACTTCCATGAGTCTTACAAGGTGTCAATGATTTTCGAAAATCCGTGCCATTTGGCAAAAAAATGAAGGACGACGCGGATGGCCGCAGACAGGCCGACTGGAAAGACCCTTGCCGGCGAAGCCTATGAGCGCATCCGCGGGGCGATCCAGGACGGCCGCCTGCGCCCCGGCGACAGGATGCGCTTTTCTGACCTGCAGGCCCTGTGCACGATGAGCGTGACGCCGGTGCGCGAGGCGCTGGCGCGACTGACGGCAGAAGGGTTCACGGTGCTGGACGATCACCGCGGCTTCAGCGTCGCGCCACTGTCCTTGTCCGAACTGCGCGACATCACCGCCAATCGCAAGCTTTGCGAGGGCGAGGCGCTGCGGCTGTCGATCGAGAGGGGGGATGGCCAGTGGGAGGCGCGCCTCGTTGCCGCGCATCACCTGCTGGCGCGGGTACCGCAGGGGCGCGACGACATGCCCTCGGTCATCCGTGACGACTGGGACGAGCGCCATGCCGCCTTCCACCGGGCGCTGATCTCCGCCTGCGGTTCGCCGATCCTGCTCGACACATGCCTGCGCCTCTTCGGCCATGCCGGCCGGTACCGGCGCGTGTCGGTCAGCCTGTCGGGCAGGCGACGCGACGCGGATGCCGAACACAGGCAGTTGATGGACCTTGCGCTCGCGCGCGACGGGGCAGGGGCGGTCGCCGCCCTGCATGCGCACTACCAGGGCACGGCCGACGCCCTGGAGGCCTTCTTCGACGGCAGGAACGCCTGAAGCCAGCCTGCACCGATATCGAGGCGATTGCGCGGGACCGGCTGCCGGCCACCGGCAGCGCCGCAATCCGCGAGCGATGCCCGGGCATCGTCCTGCCTGGCATGAGATCGGCTACCGGCGCCGTCGCGACCGTGCCTGCATGCCGGAACGAAAATGCCCCGGCAACCGCATGGTTCCGGGGCATTCTGGTTTGGCGGCCTTGCGCTCGTTACTGCGTGGCTGCGACCTTGCGGCCGGGGGCCGGCGTCGGCACGGGCGTCTCGATCGCCGAGCCGCCGCCGATCGCCACGTTGAGCGAGACGTAGTCGTTGGCAAGCGAGCGAATGGACGAGGCCAGTGTCAGGCGGCTGTTTGCGACGTTGCGCTCGGCGTCGAGGACGTCGAGGATCGTGCTGGCGCCGCCGCGATAGCTTTCACGCGCGAGCGACAGGGCCTCCTCGTTCGAGGCCACGAGCCTGCGAAGTGCGGCAACGGTCTGGTAGTCGCGGATAAGCGCGGTCTGCGCGTTCTCCACCTCTTCCACGGCGTTCAGCACGGTCTGCTTCCAGGCGAAATACTGCTGCTTGGCGACCGAATCGGCGATGTCGACTTGCGCACGCAGGGCGCCGCCGTTGAAGATCGGCACGGTCAGCGTCGGGCCGAACGACCATGAGGTGACGTTGCCCGTGATCGCGCTGATCGTGCGCGCGGCGCCGATGGTGCCGTCGAGCGTCAGGCTCGGATAGAGCTGCGATTCGGCAACGCCGATCTGGGCCGTGGCCGCGGCCAGGTTCCGTTCGGCCGCGCGGATGTCCGGGCGGTTGCGGATGAGGTCGGCGGGAACGCCGACGCGGGTCGAATGGCGAGGCGTCGGCTGGGGGCCGGCCTTGATGAGCTGCGGCGTGATGGTCGCGGCCGGCACGCCGAGCAACGTCGCCGCGCGGTTGGCGGACTGGTAGAAGCCCGTCTCCAGCGGCGGGATTTCCGCCAGCGTCTGGTTGACGAGGCCCTCGGCCTGCACGACGTCGAGGCTGGAGGCGGCACCCGCGGCGCGGATGTCCTGCGTCAGCTTCAGCGTTTCCCGGCGCGACTGCAGGTTCAGCCGGTTCAGCGCCAGCGCCTCCTGGAAGAAGCGGGCGCTGATATAGGTGGTCGTCAGCTCGTTGAGATAGGCGAGCCGGGCGACGTTGACGTTGTCGTAGGCGGCATCGAGCGAGGCGTTGGCGGATTCGCGCGCCCGGCGGTATTGTCCGAAGAAGTCGAGCAGCCAGGAGGCGCCGGCGCTGCCGGCCAGGTCCTTCGACTGCGTATGCCATACGCCGGACTGCCTCTGGAGCAGCGAACCGTCCTGTCCCGATGCGGTGGCGTTGCCGCCGGCATTGATCTGCGGCAGCCCGCCGGCGCCGGCGAGGATCACGTTCGCCTGCGCCTCGGAGATGCGCTCCAGCGATTGCAGGACGTCGAGGTTTTCGTTCATCCCGCGGGAAACAAGCTCATTGAGGCGCTTGTCGCGGAAGTTTTCCCACCATGGATCCAGCGTGGTGTCGCCTGCCGATTTCCCGGCGGCTTCCGAGAACTTGCCCGGCAGGGCGGTATCGGGCGCCTGGTAGTCCGGCCCCACGACGCATCCGCTGAGCAGCAACATCGTCAGCGGCAGTAGGGATTTTACAATCTTCATGTTTTTCCCCGAACCGCTCAACACCGCGGCTCACAATCTCGAGTCCAATTGGCGATTCGCGCATCATCCACGTGTCATGGTTAACGCACTTTCAACGGGGCGACGCCATGGCCGGCTCCGCCCAGAATCATCGAGCACAACATAACTACGCAAAAAACCTTGCCAATGGGTTTTCGTCCGTCGTTCATCCGGAATCGCGAGTAATTCACGCCATATGTTGCGTTTTGGTCCCGGTTTTGGTGTCACAGATACGCCTTAGGATCGATTTGCAACTGTGGCGAATACGTCTTTTGCGTGAAAATTTTGCGGCTTCCGGATGGTGGTTCCGCCCAGAAAAAGAGCGAATGCCCAAAATATGTGGAATGCAAGCTCATTTCTCTGTCGTGCTGCATGTGCGAAGAATTTTCCGCCAAACCAATTGTCATATGATTTCGGCGCAAAAATTTCCCAAAAAACGAGGGGTCGAGTTGACAAGGCGAGTTGTATCGCCTATCTCATCGAACGTAGCCGAGGGGCTATCCCTATAGAGCTGTCCAACCTCTCCACGCCGCCACCATGGCGTGTGGCCCAACCAAGGGAGTGTGAATATGCATCGCAATGCCAACACCGCTTCCGCTGGTGATATTTTCTCCTGTCGCGGAACGAAATTCGGAATGAAACTTTCGGCCCTCCGCCGAATGTAACGTTCTCTACTTCGAACGATACGCAAGAATGATGTTCGCTGTGCTTGCGCATGGCAGGAGTTACTATGGAAAAGCAAGTTATCGAGATCGGCGGGGAAGCCGTCGGGGTCGTCGTTCCGGACCAGGACAGGTTGAAGTTCGTCGCCGTCAAGTATCATGTGTGGGATCTGGATTCGAAGCGGTTCAATTCCGCAGACGAAGTCCGTGACGCGATCCGCAAGCTGATGAGCGATCCGGCCGCCGCCGGCCCTCGCACCACTGGCGGCCTCACCGCCGCCTGACACTCTCCCCAAAGCTTCGATCTGGCGTGGACATCGCCAGCGTCGTCCCTACATCCGTCCTATCGACCGCCGCCCCTTCGGAATAGGGTGGCGTTCTCCTTCAACAGACCCGACGGATGGATACCTGCCATGCCACATCCCGCCTTCACTCCCTCGAATGTCGCCGTCGTCACCGGTGCCGCCTCCGGCATCGGGCTGGCGGCGGCGAAACGGTTTGCCGGGCTCGGCATGCGTGTCGTGCTCGCCGACCTCGGCGGGCCGCGCCTCGATGCGGCAACCGCCATCGTCGCCCGCGATGCTGCCGGCGGGGAGAAGGACGTGCTGGCGGTGGCTGCGGATGTTTCCGATCCCGCCTCGGTGGAGGGGCTGCAGGAGACCGCGCGGGCGCGTTTCGGCCGGGTTCACGTGCTGATGAACAATGCCGGCGTCCAGCCCGGCAGCACAATTATGGGGCCGCGCGAGAATTGGGAAAAGGTGCTGGGCGTCAATCTGTGGGGCGTGATCAACGGCTGCCAGGCGTTCGTACCGGGCATGCTGGAGCACGGCGATGCCGCGGTCGTCATCAACACCGGCTCCAAGCAGGGGATCACCACCCCGCCCGGCGATCCCGCCTACAACGTTTCCAAGGCCGGCGTGAAGGTCTTTACCGAGGCGCTCCAGCACGACCTGCGGAACCGTGGCGGCTGCAAGGTCAGCGCTCACCTCTTCATTCCCGGCTTCGTCTTCTCAGGGATGACGTCGAACGGCAGGACCGAGAAGCCCGAAGGCGCCTGGACGCCCGAGCAGACGCTCGAGTTCATGATGGAGAGCCTGGCCCGCGGCGACTTCTACATCCTCTGCCCGGACAACGAAGTGGCCCGGTCGACCGACGAGAAACGCATCCTCTGGGCTGCCGGCGATATCGTCGAGAACCGGCCGCCGCTGTCGCGCTGGCATCCGGAATTCGGCCCGGCCTTCAAGGCCTGGATCGAGAGGAAGTGACGAGCACGCGATCTTCGTTCGCAAATGGTGAACGGTGCTGTCACCGGCATCGGGCTGTCGCGGCGGCGTGAAACCTGATTGTCTGTGGCTGAACGGAGGACGGCCATGACCAGCGGCATACACCACATCACCGCGATCACGCGAAAGATCCAGGCGAACGTCGATTTCTACGTCGGCTTCCTCGGGTTGCGGCTCGTCAAGCGGACGGCCGGCTTCGAGGATGCGGACCAGTTGCATCTCATCTATGGCGGCGGCACCGGGGCGCCCGGCACGCTCTTGACGTTTCTCTCCTGGGAGGACGGTTCGCCCGGCCGCGTCGGCACGGGGCAGGCGGCAGAGATCGCGCTTTCGATAGCGCCCGAATCGATCGGCTTCTGGCTGACGCGGGCGCTGACGTACAATATCCAGACGACCGGACCGGCACAGGAGTTCGGCGAGCCGGTGCTGCGGCTGAAGGATCCGGACGGGATCATCGTCAAGCTCGTCGGCGAGGCGGACGTTCAGCCGGTCGATCCCTGGCCGGCGTCCGGCATTGCCGCGGCGGATGCGATCCTGCGCATCCGCGGCGCCACGATCTTCAGCGAGAAGCCGGAGGATACGGCGGCGTTTCTCACCCGCCACTTCGGCTTCCGGCCGGTTGCGGCTGCCAACGGCATCCGCCGGCTGGCAAGCGATGTCGCCGACATCCTCGACATTCGCGATGCCGCCGGCTTCTGGACCTCGGCGCCCGGCACCGGCACGATCGACCATATCGCCTTGCGGGCGGTCGACCGGGACACGGTCGAGCGTGCCGGGACCGTGCTGCAGGCCGAAGGCGCCGGCGACATCAACATGCATGACCGCACCTATTTCTATTCGCTCTATGTGCGCGAACCCGGCGGGGCGCTGATCGAATATGCCTCGGACGGGCCGGGCATGTTCGTCGACGAGCCGCCGGAGACACTCGGCACCAGGCTGTTCGTGCCCGCGCATCTCCATGCCGATCCGGCCGACGTCCGGGCGCGGCTGCCCCAGTTTTCCCTTCCAGGAGAAGAAAGAATGACCGAACGGGACCTGCCTTTCATCCATCGCGTCCACCGCCCCGAGAAGGGGGACGGCAGCACGCTGGTGCTGCTGCACGGCACCGGCGGTAACGAAACCACGCTCCTTCCCTTCGGCGCGCGCGTCGCGCCCAATGCAACGCTCGTCAGCCTGCGCGGACGCAGCAACGACGAGGGGTATCCGCGATTCTTCCGGCGGCTGACCATGACGACGTTCGACCAGGCGGAGATCGCTTCCGAGGCCGAAGCGCTGGTCGCCTTCATCGCCGAGGCGAACGCGGCCTACGGGCTCGATCCGGCCCGCACCGTCTTCCTCGGCTATTCCAACGGCGCCAACATGCTGGGGGCGATCATGCAGTTGCATCCCGGCGTCATCCGCAACGCGGTGCTGCTGCGGGGCATGAACGCACTGGAAGCGCCGCAGGATGCGGATCTGACCGGAACGAACGTGCTGATGGTAACGGGGCAGTCCGATCCCTACGGCCCGCATGCCCAGGAGATCGAGAAACGCCTTTCGGAGGCCGGCGCCAGCGTCGAGAACCGCGTCCTGCCCGCCGGGCACGATATCGGCCTGCCCGACGTCGAACTGGCACGGGCGTTCATGGAGAAGGTGACGAAATAGCCTCAGGGCTGCCAACGGGCCTGTGAATGGAGAAACACCCTCTTTCCCCGCCGGGAAGAGGGTGTTTCCGTTCGAGATACAGGCGGCCGTTCGCCGGCCGGGCCGTCGGCCTTAACTCCGGGCCTCCCGCACGAAAGCTGCAAAACCCTCGACGAAGGTACGAAGGCGCTTTTCGGTCGCCTCGTCGATGATCTTTCCGTGCTCGTCGAAGACCGATCCGGCTTTGGACACCATCAGCTTGGTCCCGAACCAGGGGCGGGTGCCGAGCGTGCGCATGATCGGCAGCCAGGCTTCCTGGGACAGAAGTGTCCCGAAATTGCCGGGCGAGGCGCCGGTAGTGGCGAAGGGCTTGCCGGCAAAGATGCGGGGGATGTCGGACGAGGGCCGCGTCATCCAGTCGAGCGCGTTCTTGAACACGCCGGGGATGGCGTTGTTGTATTCGGGCGTGAACAGCATGACCCCGTCCGCCTCCGCCACCAGTTCCTTCAGCACCGTCGCGGCGGCCGGCACGCCGTGCGCCGTCTCCTCGTCGCCGTCATAGAGCGGGATGCCGCGGATCGTGCCTTCGACGATCGTGACCCCCTCGGGCGCCATCGCGATCGCGGCGCGCATCAGGGCGGTGTTGTAGGACGCCTTGCGCAGGCTGCCTGAAATCGCCACGAGCTTGGTCATCATTGTCTCTCCTCATATAGGGGCCGGGCCGCTTCCCGCGGATGAATCATCGCCCGGCGATCAAACGAAAACCCCGGCAGGAAGGCAATGTTCCTGCCGGGGTTTTCCATGTCCGGTGCCGCGGTCGCCCCGGTTCAGCCTAGACGATGACGAGCGGTTTCAGGCGGGCCTCGATCTGCTCGCGGCGCGGCTCGAGGAAGGGCGGCAGCGAGAGGCTTTCGCCGAGCGTCTCCAGCGGTTCGTCGACGGCGAATCCCGGCCCGTCGGTGGCGAGTTCGAACAGCACGCCGTTCGGCTCGCGGAAATAGAGCGAGCGGAAGTAGTATCGCTCGACCTCGCCACTGGAGGGCACGCGGAAACCGCGAACCCGCTCGGTCCAGGCATGCAGCGCCTCGATGTCGGGAACGCGGAAGGCGACGTGATGGACGGCGCCCGCACCCTGATGGGCCGCCGGCAGGTCGGGTTCGACGGCGACGTGCAGTTCGGCCGCCGGCCCGCCTTCGCCCATCGAAAAGACATGGACGTCGCCGGTGCCGTCCGGCGAGGGATAGGTCGACGTCTGCCTCATGTTCATCACCTGCACCAGCACGGTCTCGGTGTTGCGGATGTCCGGCACGCTGATCGTGATCGGGCCGAGACCCTTGATCTGATGCTCGGCGGGAACCGGGCTTCGGTCCCAGGGATGCGAGGGCGCGCCGCTGTCGTCCACGGTGAGGCGGAAGCGCTGGCCCTCCTGGTCCTCGAAGTCGAGTGTCTGGCGGCCGGCGACGTCGCGGATCTCACCGGACTTCACCTTCAGGTCGTCGAACCGCGCCTTCCACCAGCGCAGGCTTTCAGCGCTGCCGACGCGCAGGCCGGTGCGGCTGATGCTGTGGGTGCCGCGGCGTTCGCGCCCGACCGGCCAGTCGAAGAAGGTCAGGTCGGTGCCCGGCGAGGCAAGGCCGTCGGCATAGAAGAGATGGTAGGCGCTGGTGTCGTCCTGATTGACGGTCTTCTTCACCAGGCGCAGGCCGAGCGTCTGCGTATAGAAGTGCAGGTTCTCGGACGCGTTCGCGGTGATTGCGGTCAGGTGATGGATGCCGGTCAGTTGCATGGTCATGGGGTGCTCCTGCCATTGGGGAAGGCCGCTCTCAAGGTGCGGCGGTGAGCCCAATATCGCCCCGACCGGCGTTTCCTTGAAGTGGACGGACGGAGAACGCTCCGTTCTCTATTGCTGAACGCAGCCGGTCTGCGATCTCGGGCGCGCCGGCGCCGGCCGTGGTAAATCTTCCGTTGCCATGCGTCGTTTTTGTGCATCGCAAAATCGGAGGGCGCAGCTTTGCCGTGAAAATAGGCGCGGGCTTCTGCAATCTGCGCGGCAGGGCCCGGTTTTGATGGCCGAACGACGCCTGATTGCCTTTGGCACGAATCCTGCTTTCCCTATGGCAGGTCCAGAGGGGACCGCCGAAGAGAAGCGTCCTAGAAGACTGCTCCGGGAATGCCGTCGTCCAGCGCAGAGAGAGCCAGAAAGGCTCCCGCCCTGGCGGCGGCATTTTTGTTTCCGCCACCACCACCGGCCACAATCTGTCTGCAAATCCCCCGGCGGGACAGGATCAATCGTCGCGGCCGCCGGCCAGGACCAGCCTGACGTTGTTCTGGTCGAGCATGCGGCGGATGTCGGACGGCGGCTCCTCGTCGGTCACCAGCATGTCGTAGGTATCGGGCGGGGCGATCGTGATCGGGGCCGAGCGGCCGAACTTCTGCGCATCGGCGACAATGATCCGGTTCTGCGCCTGCCGCGCGGCGATGCGGGAGACGTCGGCCTCCTGCATGTCCTGCAGCATGAAGCCGGAACGGGCGTTGATCGCGGTGACCGACAGGATGGCATGCTGCAGGTTGAAGCGCTCGATATAGCCCAGCGCCTCGACGCCGAAGGTGCCGGCATCATGGGCGCGCAGTTCGCCGCCGGCGAAATAGACCCGGTTGTTGTTGCGAGTGGCGAGCGTATGGGCGACGGAGAGCGAATTGGTCACGATGAAGAGATCGTGGTGCTTCTGCAGGGCGACGGCGATGAAGGCGGTCGTCGAGCCGATGTCGAGGAACAGGCTGTCGCCGTTCTTGACCATCGTCGCGACCTTCGCCGCGATCAGGCGCTTCGGCTCGGGGTTCACGTTCATGCGGAAGTGCAGCGGCTGCTCGGTTGCGCTGTCGGTGATGTGCACGCCGCCATGCACCTTGGTCACCAGGCCGTTTGCCTCGAGCGTGCGGATGTTGCGGCGGATGGTCTCTTCGGACACGCCCAGGCGGTCGGCCAGAAACTGGATGCGGCTGGAGCCGCCGGCAAGGCGCAGTTCGTCCAGGATCTCGCGCTCGCGATGATTGGAAAGGGTCGGGGTGGCGGGCGTCGTGTCCATGCTCTTCCTTGTGCCGGCATGCCGACGGAGGCCATGCCTGACGCGGATCCGGTGAACCATCATAAATGTGAATGTCGCCGGTTATCCGTATTTCGGGCAGAAAACCCAAAGAAACCACGCAGCATTGGCCATCATGGATCATATCTTACGACAAAAAGCCATGACGATGTTCGTTTTTGTGGAAAATTCTTGACAGTTTTCCGCGAGTGCGGGAACGTCTGCGGAAAAGACAGGCGTGCCGAATGGGCGCCGGGGAACGATGGCAGATGGACCCAGCCGCGCAGGAGATGATCCGCTCGCTGCCGTTTTGGAACGGGCAGCCCGAAATTGCCGTTCTCAAGGGCGGCATCACCAATACGAACTACAAGGTCGTCGACGGCGGCCGCGCCTATGTCGTCCGGCTCGGCGACGATATCCCGGTCCATCAGATCAGCCGGCAGAACGAGGTCTCCGCCAGCCGGGCGGCGCATGCGGCGGGCGTTTCTCCCGCAGTCATCCATCACCAGCCCGGCGTCCTCGTGCTCGACTATGTGCCCGGCAGGACGCTCGAGCCCGAGGACATCCGCTCGCAGGCCTGTCTGGAGCGCATCGTCCCATTGCTGCGACGGTGCCACCGTGAGACCGGGCGCCACTATCGCGGGCCGGCGATGATCTTCTGGGCCTTCCACGTCATCGAGGACTATGCCGCAACGCTCGCCGGCGCCTCCAGCCCTCACGTCGCGAGGCTGGAGGAACTGCTGGCGATGTCCCGCCTGCTGGAAGCGAGCGCCGGGCCCTATGATATCGTCTTCGGCCACAACGACCTTTTGGCGTCGAACGTCATCGACGACGGCGAGAGGCTCTGGCTGATCGACTGGGACTATGCCGGATACAACACGCCACTGTTCGACCTCGGCGGCCTCGCCTCCAACAACGACCTTGGCGAAGAGCAGGAGAAGTGGCTGCTGGAGACCTATTTCGAGCAGCCGCTCACCGACGACCTCTGGCGACGCTACCAGGCGATGAAGTGCGCGTCGCTGCTGCGCGAGACGCTGTGGAGCATGGTGTCGGAGCTGCACTCGACCATCGATTTCGATTATGCCGCCTATAGCATGGACAACCTCGACCGGTTCTTCCGGGCGTTCGCGTTCTTCATGAAGGCAAGACCGTAGGGGAGCGGGAGACCATGGAGGAGCTCCCGGGGAGCGCACGGGCCGTCGTCATCGGCGGCGGTATCATCGGATGTTCGACAGCCTATCATCTGGCCAAGCTCGGCTGGACGGATACCGTTCTGCTGGAGCGCCACAAGCTGACCTCCGGCACCACCTTCCATGCGGCGGGCCTGGTGGGCCAGTTGCGCACGAGCGCGAACATCACGCAGTTGCTCGGATACTCGGTGGAACTCTATCGCAATCTCGAGGCCGAAACCGGGCTGGCGAGCGGCTGGAAGATGAACGGCGGGCTGCGGCTCGCCTGCAACGAGGAGCGGTGGGCGGAGGTGCGGCGTCAGGCGACGACAGCGCGGTCCTTCGGCCTGGAGATGCAGTTGCTGACGCCGAAGGAGGCGCAGGACCTCTGGCCGCTGATGGCGATCGACGACCTGGTCGGTGCCGCTTTCCTGCCGACGGACGGGCAGGCCAACCCCACGGACATCACCCAGGCGCTGGCGCGGGGCGCCACCTTGGCTGGAGTGTCGATCTTCGAGGACACGGAGGTGACGGATCTCGAGATCGATGACGGGCGGATCCGGGCGGTCGTCACCGCCCGCGGGCGGATCGCATGCGAGCGGGTGGTCGTCTGCGCGGGGCAGTGGACGCGCGCCTTCGCCGCCCGTTTCGGCGTCAACGTGCCGCTGGTGCCGATGGAGCACCAGTATCTCGTCACCGAAGCCTTCGGCGTACCCTCCGACCTGCCGACGCTGCGCGATCCCGACCGGCTGACCTATTATAAAGAAGAGGTCGGCGGGCTGGTGATGGGCGGCTACGAGCCCAACCCCGCGCCCTGGGCGGTGAACGGCATACCGGAGGGCTTTCATTTCAGCCTGCTCAATCCGGATCTCGAGCGGTTCGAGCAGATCATGGAACTGGCGCTCGGGCGGGTGCCGGCTCTGCGGACGGCCGGCGTGAAGCAAATGCTGAACGGGCCCGAGAGCTTCACGCCGGACGGAAACTTCATCCTCGGCGAGGCGCCGGCGCTGCGCAATTTCTTCGTCGGCGCCGGCTTCAACGCCTTCGGCATCGCCTCGGCCGGCGGCGCTGGCATGGCGCTTGCACAATGGGTGGCCGAGGGCGAACCGCCCTTCGATCTCTGGCCCGTCGATGTCAGGCGCTTCGGCCGGCCGCATTTCGACGGCGACTGGATCAGGCGGCGCACCGTCGAGGCCTACGGCAAGCACTACACGATGGCCTGGCCGTCGGAGGAGCATTCTAGCGCCAGGCCCTTTCGCACCTCGCCGCTCTACGAGCGGCTCAAGGCGCAGGGCGCCTGCTTCGGCGAGAAACTTGGATGGGAGCGGCCGAACTGGTTTGCCGATCTCGAAGCCGGCGAAGCGCCGCGCGACGTCTATACCTATGGGCGGCCGAACTGGTTTTCCGCCGTCGCCCGCGAGCACCGGGCCGTGCGGGAGGCGGCCGCCGTCTTCGACCAGACCTCGTTTGCCAAGTTCTCGCTGAAGGGGAGGGACGCCGAGCGGGCGCTGTCGTGGATCGCCGCCAACGATGTGGCCAAGGCGCCCGGCTCCGTCGCCTACACCCAGATGCTCAACGACCATGGCGGCATCGAATGCGACCTGACGGTCGCAAGGCTCGCCGAGGACGCGTATTACATCGTGACGGGCACCGGCTTTGCCACGCATGATTTCGACTGGATCGCCCGCAGCATCCCCGCCGGCCTCGATGCGCGGCTGGAGGACGTGACGGAGACACTCTCGGTGCTGGTCCTGACGGGGCCGGCCTCGCGCACCGTCCTGCAGAAGGTCTGCGACGACGATCTTTCCAACGCGGCCTTTCCTTTTTCCACCGTGCGCTCGATCACGGTGGCCGGCCGCCCGGTGTGCGCCATCCGGGTCAGCTATACCGGGGAGCTTGGCTATGAACTGCACCTGGCGATGAGCGACGCGCCGGCCGTTTACGACGCGCTGATGGCGGCGGGCCGGGCGGACGGACTTGCGAACGCCGGCTACCGGGCGCTGGAAACCTGCCGGCTGGAAAAGGGATACCGGTACTGGGGCGTCGACGTCGGGCCCGATCATACGCCGATCGAGGCCGGCCTCGGCTTTGCGGTGAGGCGGGGCGGGTCGGTCGATTTCCGCGGGCAGGCGGCGATCGAGCGGCAGAGGCGGGAAGGCGTCAGCAAGATGCTCGTCTGCTTCGTCCCGGAGGATCCGGCGGTGATTCTGCTCGGCCGCGAGACGATCTACCGCAACGGCGAAAGGGCCGGCTGGCTGACGAGCGGCGGCTTCGGCCACACGATCGGCCGTCCGATCGGCCTCGGCTACGTTCGCAATCCCGACGGTGTCGACCGCGCCTATGCGCTCTCCGGCCGCTACGAACTGGGCGTTGGCGGTGAACGCTTCCCCTGCACGCCGCACCTGGAACCCCTGCACGATCCGGAGGGCAGGCGGCTGCGCAGCTGAGGCGGCCCGGCCCCGTCCTGCGCCCGCGATTCCGCAGATTTTGCGGCGCGACGGTGGCGCGGAGGGGCACGAGAGATCGCTAGAATGTTACCTATTTTCCTCACTCCTTTGGAAAACCTACTGGAAAAGCCGTCATTTAGCCGGTTGCCGAGGAAACGACTTTTCTTGGCGTAACGAATGTGCAAGGGATTTGCTCCAAGGTGACGCGGAGGCCCATGGACGGTCTCTGGGACAGATCATGGTGGGACATTGACTATTTCCATCGTTGGATTTGATGGAGCGGACCTCGGTCCGGTTTCTGCGTCGTGCCTCGTCGGGGCGCGACCGAAGGGAATTGCAGTGTGATGAGCAAGAATGAAGGTATCGGCACCCCGGGGGCAAGGGTTGCACGGTCTTTTACGCGCCTTCTGGCAGGCGCAGCGTTGGTGACGCTTTCCGGTTGTATCGTCCCGAGCGACGGGCCGCTGACACGGGAAGTGATCGAATCGGGAGCGGCCGGCGGCAGTTCCTACAAGATCCCGCAGACCAAGATGGTCTTCGACGTGGTCGAGATCGACCAGCGCGTGGCCAACAGCGTGACCACGCTCGGCACGCCGAGCCTGGCGCGGACGTTCGGATTCGGCGGCGCCGGCGGCACCCCCGTGATCGGCGTCGGCGACAAGCTTGACGTGACCATTTTCGAGGCGGGTCCCGACGGCCTGTTCTCGACGACCGAGCGCAAGTCCACCACTATTCCCGTCGTCGTGCAGCCGGACGGCCGCGGCCAGATTCCCTATGTCGGCTCGGTCCGCTTTGCCGGCATGACCATTGACACCGCCCGCTCGACGATCGTCGACGCGTTGAAGGCGAAGGCGGTGGAGCCGGACGTACTGGTATCGATCGCCGGAAACGAATCGCGGGCCGTGTCGGTCCAGGGCGACGTCAACGACGCCGCGATGATACCTCTGGGCCTCAACGCTGAGCACCTGAGCGAAGTGCTGGCAAGGGCGGGCGGCGCCACCAAGGCGCCCTACGACACCTATGTGACGCTCAAGCGCGGCGGACGCTCCGGAACCGTGCTGCTCCAGACCATCGTCGACAATCCGAAGGAAGACATCATCGTCCGTCCCGAGGACCGGATCTACGTCACCTACGACCCGCAGACCTTCTCGGCGCTCGGCCAGACGTCGAAATCCGGCAAGGTGCGGTTCGATGCCAGCAGCCTGAGCCTCATCGAGGCGGCAGCGCTCGCCGGCGGCGGCAACATGACGACGGCCGACCCGAAGGGCTATTTCATCTTCCGCTACGAGAACGAGAGCGTCTATCGCAACGTCGTCGGCGACGACCGCTTCCGCGACCTGCTCGCAAAGGGCATGACCTCGGACGGGCAGGGCCGCTACCCGATCATCTATCGTCTCGACCTGGGCAGGCCGCAGAGCTACATCGTCGCCCAGTCCTTCCCGGTGCGCAATCGCGACGTGATCTACCTGTCGCGTCATCCGGCCACCGATTTCGGACGGTTCGTCCAGATGATCACGGGGACCGTGTCGGCGGTGAATACCACCAACCGGACTTTCTGATCGCCGCGCGGCGGTATAAGTTCAACGTTTGAACGGGGCGTCGGCCTGGCCGGCGCCCTTTGTGGTTTTCAGGGCGGACCCGCAGGAACGAAGGCGTCGTGGCTGACCGAAAGCGCAAGACCTATGCCGTCACCTCCGCCGGCCTGTGGCGGATCCGGGCCGACATCTCCCGCCTGCTGGACGCGGAGATCGTCTCCTGGCCGCTGGGTCGGGTCGGCGGCATGGACGGCTATGTCGGCTGGGGCTGGCGCCCGTCCGGCTTCAAGGCCAAGGCCTTGTCCGCCCGCTCCGGCAAGCCCTGCCTCATCCTCGAGGACGGCTTCATCAAGGGCTACGCGCCGGGCCCGGAAGAGCCGGCGCATTCCTTCGTCATCGATGACGAAGGCATCTATTTCGACGCGGGCGGACCGTCGCGGCTGCAGCGGCTTCTGGACGAGCCGGCGACGGATGCCGGCGCGCTCGGTCGTGCCCGTGCCCTGATCGACACCATCCGGCGGGCGCAGCTTTCAAAATACAACAACGGGCCGATGATCGGCCTGCGCGAGGCCGGCGTGCCCTATGGACGCCCCTTTGTGTTGCTGGTCGACCAGGTCGCAGGCGACGCGTCGATCGCCGGCGCGCTGGCGGGAGACGATGCCTTTGCGCGCATGATGGAGCATGCGGTGGCCCATCATCCCGGCAAGGCGATCGTGGTGCGCACGCATCCGGCGGCCGGCGACAGGAGCCTGCTGCGCCAGGCGGCGCAACGCTTCGGCGTCGAGATCGTCGTGCCTGCGCCGATGAATCCATGGCCGCTGCTGGAAGAGGCCGATGCGGTCTATACCGTTTCCAGCCAGTTGGGCTTCGAGGCGCTGATGGCGGAAAGGCCCGTTCATTGCTTCGGCGTCGCCTTCTTCTCGGGGCGCGGGATGACGGAGGATCATCTGCCGGCGCCGGTGCCGCGCAAGCCCGCATCCGTGGAGCAGGTGTTCGAGGCTGCCTATATCCGCTATTCGCGCTACCTCGATCTGCACGACCGGTCCGATTGCACCATCGAGCGGGCGATCGAGCAGGCGGGCGTGGTGCGCGACCAGCGGGCGCGGCTGCCGAAGCGGATCGTGACGGCCGGAATGTCGCCGTGGAAGCGGCGGGCGCTCGCGCCGTTCCTGAAAGGCCGGGCCGGGCCGGTCCTGCATGCCCGCGGACTGGAGATCGCGGTCCGCCGGGCCGGCGAGGTCGGCGGCAGCGTCGCCGTCTGGGGATCCGACCGGCCGCTGCCGGAAGGGATCGAGGCGATCAGGATCGAGGACGGGTTCATCCGGTCCCGGGGGCTGGGCGTCTCGCTGGTGATGCCGTCGTCGATCGCGCTGGACGGTGACACGGTCTATTACGACGCCCGGCAGCCGAGCGGTCTGGAACGGCTGATCGCCACCGCGACGTTCTCGCCAGAGCTTCTTTCGCGCGCCAACGCCCTGCGCGGCCTGCTGCTTGCGCGCGGCGTCTCGAAATACAATGTCGGCACTGCGGCCGCCCTGCCCATCGTCGAGCCGGGGCGTCTGAAGATCCTGGTTCCCGGACAGGTGGAAAAGGATGCCTCGATCCGGTTCGGTTCGCCGGTGGTCCGGTCGAACGCGGATCTGGTCGCAGCCGTCCGGCGGCTCTATCCCGATGCCTGCATCGCCTACAAGGAGCACCCGGACGTCGTGTCGGGAATGCGCTCCGGCGGCCGCGAACCGGATGCTGCGGACCGGATCGTCAAGGACGGCGACATCATGCACTGGATCGGCTGGGCCGACAGGATCGAGACGATGACCTCGCTTGCCGGTTTCGAGGCGCTCATTCGCGACAAGCCGGTCGGCGTCCACGGCATGCCCTTCTATGCCGGCTGGGGGCTGACCGACGACCGGAACCCGATTGCGCGGCGGACCCGGCGGATCGACCTCGACATGCTGGTGGCGGCCACGCTCGTGCTCTATCCCTTCTACGTCCATCCGCTGAGCGGCATGCCCTGCCGGCCAGAGGATCTGGTCCGGGAAATCGCCGAGGGAAAGATTGCGGACGTCTCGATCACCGATCGCGCGATCGCGGGCGTTGCGCGCGCGGCAAACAGGATCGCCGTCCGGTTGCGTGACCGCCGGCTGGGATGACGCCCGCCCGCCTCGGCCGGCGAGACGCGAATCACTCCCCGAAATGGTGACACACTGGCGAAAAATGTCAGGGCAGTAAGAATAATTGACCCTGCTTCCGTTGATAAATCCAGCCGTCTATGCAATGACCAAGCAATCATTGCGCATACCCTATGTAAAGCCGGAGCATCATGCCAAGCGAGCGCGATTCGAGGGATCGGACGGAGAAGAATGGCGTACGCGATCAGGGCCCAGCAGGCCGTGGTTCGTCGCGGCTCGTCTATCTCAATCTGCGCCGTCGGCCATCGAACCCGTTTCCCTCCAAGAGCGTTCCGCGGGTGCTTCTTCTCCAGGGGCCGGTCGGGCCGTTCTTCCGCAAGGCGCAGACCCTCCTGAACGAGAGCGGCTTCGACGCCTGGCGCGTTTGCTTCAACATCGGTGACCGGCTGTTTGCAAGGCGTGAGAAGACGCTGAACTTCAACGGCAGCGCCGATGCCTGGAGTATCTGGCTTTCCGAAATGCTCGGTGCGCACGGCTTCGATTTCGTCGTGCTGTTCGGCTGCGAACGCGAGATCCACAGGGTTGCGATCGCCTGCTGCGAGAAGCTCGGTATTCCGGTGATCTGCCTGGAGGAGGGCTATCTGCGCCCCGGCAACATCACGCTTGAGTTCGGCGGCAACAACTGGCGGTCGCCGATCGCCGGAAAGCTGCCGCCGGAAGACTATTCGGGCCGCTATTCGGACCGGCGCAAGGGCGTGTCCTATGCGTCGTCCTTCGGCGCGATGGCGTCCTATGCGTTCCTCTATTTCTCGCTGCGGAACCTGTTTTCCACCGCCGGCGAGCGCAAGCTGTTTCACAAGCAGAAGCGCATGCTGGCGTCGGAGGCTTTCTACTGGTTCAAGAACTATTATCGGAAGTTCCGCAATCTCAGCGCGAACTACCGCTGCGTCGAACGGCTCCTGGAGTACTACGACCACAAGTACTACCTGATCCCGCTGCAGGTGCATGACGACAGCCAGCTCGGGCGCGCCGCCGGCAGCTGGAACAATCAGAAGTTGATCCTCAAGTCGATCGTTTCCTTCGCCCGCAATGCGCCGGCGACGCACCAGCTGGTGTTCAAGATCCATCCGATGGAGCGGGGACACAGCCGCGACCGGCAGTTCATCCGGCAGGTCAGCCAGTTGAACGACGTGGCCGACCGTGTGCACATCATCGACGGCGGTTCGCTGGGGCTTCTGACGCGCCACGCGGCCGGGATGATCACGATCAACAGCACGTCCGGTCTCTTCGCGCTCCTTCACGGGATTCCGCTCGCGGTCATGGGGCAGGCGATCTACCGGCACCCCGACCTTGCCTTCTGCGTCAACAAGGGCATCGATCTCGACGGCTTCTGGACGTGGAACAAGGTGGCGCCCGGCGAGATGCGCACGCGCTATCTTTCGTGGCTGCACGAACAATGTCTGCAGCCGGGCGATTTCTACGCCTATGAGGGCGTGGAGGTGGCGATCCATGCGCTGCGCGACAGGCTGATGGCGGCCGTTGCCGAGGGCGCGCGCGCCACTGGCGAGGGCCGGCAGAGCGAAGTCGTGACCGGGCACTTCGGCGGCAAGCTGCCGGACGCAGCACAGGGCTGAAGATTCAGGCCGGCCGGCAGGTGCCGGGTATCTATGTCAAAGCGACGATCGATAGCTCCGTGCCGTTGAACCCGAATTCCAGGGCGGCGGATCCCTGATGCTGGAGGGCGATCCATTCGTCCCGGGTGATCGAGACGATCCCGCATGCGCAGATCTTTCGTCCGATGGGTGCGCCTGAGTGCAGGCCGGTTCCGAGCACGGGCGTGGCACCGTTGAGCACGACCTCGACCTGGAGCGGCCCTTGAGTGACGGGAACGGCCGAAAGACACATCAGGTAGAGCGCCGAGGCGGGGGCGACGAGACGGTTGCCGTTGCCGCCAGGAACGGGAGCGCCGAGCGTGAAGCCGCCAGTGGCAAACCCGGTTTCAGTGAACCCCGTGAGACTGCCGACTGCTGGGCTCAGCGAGGGATTTGACAGCCAGGCGCGCGCCGCCGGCCGGTTTGGCGTTGCGACATGGCCTGACGGATCGATGCCGAGCGCCGTCCGCCAGCCGCCCGAACCGTCGGCGACCTTGATCGCGAAGTCGTCGTTCCCGGCAAGGCCCATTTCGGCAAGGCCGTTCCAGTTTCTCTGGAAGATCAGGCTTGCGGTGTCGTCCGGTCCGGCCTTGTTGATCTTCAGCCGGTGATCGTTGCCCTGGTGGGAAAAGAGGCTGGCCGGCGCCGACAGCGCCAGCCTGTTCGTCTCGTCCGCTGCGGAATTGATGCCGAGGGTCGGCAGATCGCCGATCTGGGTGAACGGCTGCCAGCCGGTGCCGTCATGGACGTGGAGGCGCTGTCGAAGGGCGCACCAGGCAAGCCAGCCCGCCTTCGGCTGCAGGAAATGCCAGCCGCCATCGCGCCATTGGGCGACCCGGCCGGCCATCCCGCTCCATGCGCCCGCCGGCGCCGCTGCGACCCCGTAGCAGGTGCCGTCCGCCGGCGCCGGTGGCGGTGCGTCGGCGATGTCCGCAAGCACCAGCTGGACCATCATGTCGAGCGCGTCCAGCCCCTCGTTGTGGGACACATGCTTCTGTGCCTGTGAGGGCAGAATGTAGGGAAGGCCGAGCCGCGCTGTCTGGTCCTGCATGTCTCTCTCCTGTGCCGCGCCAGTCTCGCAAGCCGGCGAGCCGAGGTGGCCGTGGCGGTTGCTTGAGTTGAGAGTAGCCTGCATGCGGCAGACGAGGATGCCAGGCGGCGGAGATGGGGGCTTTGTCGTGGCGACCGGATGGGGTGACCGGAAAAGAGGTCACGCGTGGCGATCGGCCTTAACCTCTTGGGATAAAGAGCAATTCAGCCAGAGCGAGCGCTGCCGGCGATGATCATCGGGGCATGTGTTCCGTCGAGCGTGATGCTTGTCGTGCCGGCCGCGGCCGTCCCCGGCCGATCCATCATTTTCCCCGCGCGAGATTGTCCTCGTGAACGGCGATCGCTTCCTCGATATCGTCGTAGAAGGTGATCTTGCCGTCCTTCATGACGCCGCCGATGTGACAGAAGGCACGCAGTAGTGACGACGAGTGGGAGACGAGCAGCAGGGTTGCGTTCTCTCGACGCTCGTCGAATACCTTCTTGCTCTTCTTCTTGAAGGTCGTGTCGCCGACGGCTATGACCTCGTCGATCAAATAGTATTCAAATTCGATCGCCATGCAGATGCCGAAGGCAAGACGTGCCCGCATGCCCGCCGAATAAGTCCTCACCGGCATATCGAGATAGGACCCGAGTTCGGAGAAGTCCTTGACGAAATCTAGGACTTCCTCGCGGTCCTTGCCATAGATGTCGGCAATGAAGCGGGTGTTCTGGGCGCCCGTCAGACGGGCATGCACGCCGCCCTTGAAACCGAGCGGCCAGGAAATCTTCCCCTCTCGGTAGATGCGACCGCCAGTCGGCGTATCGATGCCGGAGATGAGGTTCATCAACGTCGACTTGCCGGCGCCGTTCCTGCCGAGAATGCCGATGTTGAGGCCCGGACGGAACGTTGCCGTGAAGTTGTCCAGGACGACCTTCTTGCCGCCACCGCGCGGGTTCTTGAAAACCTTGCTGACGTTGTCGAAGACGATCATTCGCTGCTTATGATCCTGTTTCGATAGATGCGTTCGAGGGCAAGGCCGGTCACGAGAAAGCCGGTCGCAACGGACAGGAGGTAGGTCTTGCTCAGCACGCTGACATAGTCGAGATAGGTTGCGGAACGGAACCATTCGACGCAGTGCAGGAACGGGCTCCACCAGACGATCGCCAGGGCGGATGGCGGCAGGGACGACGGCACGAACAACAGGCCGGATGTCAGCATGAGGATCATGTTGCTGAAGCTCAGGATCTTGGCCCAGAGCGGCACGAGGGTTCCGAACGTTGCGTTGAAGACGGCAAAGGAGAAGGCAAAGTAGAAGATAGCCAGGAGCGCGCCCGCGAACTCCAGAGGGTAGACGATGATGTGACGGTCCAGAATGGCAAACATGAAGAAGATGAACAGCGAACAGATGATCATCCAGATGATCGCCTCCAGCAGGAACGCCGCGACGATTGTGTCCAGCGGCTTCACCAGTGGGTAGCCCAGCATCGGCTGGTTGTGCGACAGCCCGTTGGCGGCCTTACGCGCAATCAGGTTCGTCATCCGAAAGCCGATGATGCCAGTCAGGAAGAACAGCATGGCGCTGTCGCCGAACGGCAGGGAGGTGCGCACGAAGCTGTGCATGAACAGAAACAGGCAGACATAGATCGACGGCTCGGCGAGCGTCCAGAGATAGCCGATGCGGCTCTCGCCGAAGCGCGTGACGCCGCTACGCACGACGAGCGCGCCGATGACGCGCGCATTCTCCTTGAGCGCATAGCTGAAGCTTTTGTCCATCAGATACATGGCGGTGCGCCCCTATGCGCCGCTCTGGCCAAAGGTCAAATCGCGTGATCCTTGACCGATTTGTAAACGAAGAAGCCGATCATCCACGCGGCAAAAAAGACGAGGAAGCCGAGCATCGTGTTCAGGACGCGCTTCGGATAGATGGCGATATCGGGTGTCCGCGGCGTCACATAGGTGGCGAAGAAGCGCTCCTGCTTCTGTGCCTCGACCATCGCGGTCTCGAGACCCACAAGTGATGTCGAGTAGGCCTTGACGGCAAACTCTTCCTCTAGAGAAAGCTGCGAGAACGTGTCCATCACGTCGGAGAGCGTGCTGCTGTCGGCGTCCGGATTGCGGCCGGTCTTCTGCACCGTGCCGGTTCCGACGCGTGCCTTCTGTTCGGCCAGCTGAGCTTCGAGTGCGACAATTCGCCGCTCCATGACCTTGGCGGACGGAGCTTCCCGGCTCGCGGCCGTGACCAACGCCTTGTAGCGCGTCCGGACAGAGGCGAGCTCCTGCTCGATCGAGCCGATGATTGACGATTCCATCGACGCGAGGGCCTGCGGATCGAGCGCCTGCTGCGTCTGGCGCAGGTCCGACAATTGCCGGCGAACGGCGCTCAACCGCTGCTCCGCACGCTCGACCTGCTTGTTGACGACCTCGGTGTACTGGATGCGCGACTCCTCGGACAGCCGGTTCACCAGGTTTTCCGAGACGAGAAGAATGGCATCCGTGATTTGCTTGGCGTCTTCGGGCGTGAAGGCATAGACCTGCAGCGTGACGTTGCCGGTCGTCGAATTGAAGCCCACATTGACCATGTCGCGCCAGTAGCTGACGAATTCGTCGAGCGGCGTAACAGGATCGGTCTTGTAGACGAAGTCGATATCGTCGTGCGCGTAGAGCGTACGCACGTCCAGGTCTGCCTGTTGCTTGATGTCCTGCAACACCTGCTGCGAATGGATGTAGTCGGCGACGATATAGGAATCGCCCGCCTCCGCCGTCGTGCCCATCAGGCTGCCGAGGCCCAGAGCGTTCAGCGATCCCTGGCTGGAACCGCGAACGGCGAACTGTGTCTCTACCTCGTATTGAGGGCTGGCCCAGAAGGCATAGTAGAGCCCGGTCAGGATCGTCGGCAGGATCACCGCCAGGACGAAGGAAATGCTGGTCCACTGGACCTTGCGCTGCTTCTTGGGCAGCACCGGCATCTCGAAGATCGACTTGGTGGAGAATTTCTTGTCACGGTCGGTCTTGGCGGGTGCGAGATCCTCGTCGTCGTCATCGAAGGGGTCGCGATTGACCTTTGCGCCGGCGCCAATCGAAGCCTCCCGGATCAGGCGGCGCTTCTGCCGTTCCGCGCGCCGGACGATACGAGCCTTCGCCATGTCCAGAAGATTGCTGGCCTGCGGCTGTTCTCGGGTCTCTGCTTCCAGTGCCGGCGCCGCGGGCGCAGTATCTTTCTTCACGTCAATACTCTCGTCTCTGACTTGCAAATATTTACTAACTGCCTGAGGAAGCGGCAGTTTATTCGATCTGCAGTCGTGTTACAAGATGAGCGCTCCCCATATTGTCCGCAGGGGAGGTGCTTTCGCTTCGGACCGACCTGGAAGCATTGATCCAGGATCGGGCACCGTTTCGTACGCCAATCCGGTATTTTTATGACATCGCGGCCGCGGGTTACTGGCACCCCGGCCGGGTTCAGGCAGCGCGGCCCCAGCCGATGAAGGCCGGATTGGCGAAATCCGAATCAGTCTGCTGGTTCGTCTTTCCGTACAGGAAGGGGCTTCCGTCGGGGCGCGTCACGCGTCCGCCGGCGGCGCGCAGGACCGCGTCGCCCGCCGCCGTATCCCACTCCATCGTCCGGCCGAAGCGCGGATAGACATCGGCCAGGCCCTCGGCGAGGAGGCAGAATTTCAGTGAGGAGCCGACCGTGGTGTGGTCGCAGATGCCGGTCTCCTGCAGGAACGCGTCGGTCTCCGGGTCGCCGTGCGTCCGGCTGACCACGGCCGTCAGGCTGCTGCCCCTGGAACGGCAGCCGATCGGGCGGCGGTTGACGATGGTGAAATCGTCGGCGACCTCGAACTTTTCCGCATGCCCCTCTGCGCCCCAATAGGCGATCTTCAGTGCCGGCGCGTAGACGATGCCGGCGACGGGCACGCCGGCCTCAATCAGGGCGATGTTCACGGTGAACTCGTCTCGACGGTTGATGAATTCGCGGGTGCCGTCCAGAGGATCGACGAGGAAGAAACGCCGGCCGCCGACCTCGGGGATATTCCCCGCCGCGACGGCTTCCTCGGCCACGACAGGAATATCGGGAAAGGCGTCCGAAAGCGCACGGAGAATGATCGCCTCGGCGCGCTGGTCGGCCTCGGTCACCGGGGTGCAGTCGCTCTTGATCGAGACGGTGGGCCCCGCCCTGTAGACGGCCAGGATTTCCCGGCCGGCATCGATCGCCGCCTTGGCCAGTGTCGCTGCGAGGTTTGCCGGTAGTGTCATTGAGCGGTCCTGCTGTGGTTCTCGTATTGCCGTTGCCGGACCGCGAACGGTCCGGCAACGGAGAGAGGGGTCTGGTTCTAGCGTTTTCCGAGGTATTCGGCGATCTGCGTGGCCAGTTCGCCCGGATCGTGCCCGGCCGTCTTCAGATGGATCTCGGGCTCTTCCGGCTGCTCGTAGGGCGAGCTGATGCCGGTGAAGTTTTCCAGTTCGCCCGCCATGGCCTTCCTATAGAGGCCTTTAGGATCGCGCCTTGCGCATTCCTCCAGCGACGTGTCGACGAAGACCTCGATGAATTCACCGTCGGCGAACAGGTCGCGGGCCATACGCCGCTCCGAACGGAACGGAGAGATCGCCGATACGATCACGATCAGTCCCGCCTGTGTCATCAGGCGCGCGACTTCGGCGATCCGGCGAATGTTCTCCACCCGGTCCTCCGGCGTGAAGCCGAGATCGCGGTTCAGCCCATGGCGCACGTTGTCGCCGTCGAGCACATAGGTGTGGCGGCCGCTCGCATGCAGAAGCTTTTCCAGCATGTTGGCGATGGTCGACTTGCCGGCGCCGGAATAGCCCGTCAGCCAGAGCACGGCGGGCTTCTGGTGCTTCAGCCCGGCCCGCGCGTTCTGGTCGATATCCAGCGCCTGCCACTGAACGTTGGTGGCGCGGCGCAGCGGATGGTCGATCATGCCGGCGCCGACGGTGGCGTTGGTCAAACGGTCGATCAGCACGAAGTTGCCGGTCGTGCGATTGTCCTTGTAGCTGTCGAAGGCGACCGGCGACTGCGTGGCGATGTTGCAGACGCCGATCTCGTTCATGTGCAGCGACTTGGCCGCCTCGTGCGAGAAGCTGTTGATGTCGATCTGGTACTTGAGGGCCGTGACCGTGGCGCTCATGCTGTCGGTCTCGGTGCGCAGGATGTAGCTGCGCCCCGGCATCATCGGCTCGGCGGAGAACCACACCAGATGCGCCATGAACTGGTCCGCAAGCTGCGGGCGATCGCCCGGGGCGGCCAGCATGTCGCCGCGGGAGATGTCGATCTCGTCTTCGAGCACGATCGTGACGGCCTGGCCTTCGGACGCAGCCTGAAGGTCGCCGTCCGCCGTCACGATCGCCTTGACCTTTGAGGTGCGGCCGGACTTGGCCACGACGATGTCGTTCCCGACAGCGATGCGGCCGGAGGCGACCTGGCCGGCAAAGCCGCGAAAATCCTGGTCGGGGCGGGTGACGAGCTGGACCGGCAGCCGGAACGGCCTGCCGAGGTCCTGGCCGGCGAGCGGAACGGTCTCCAGATGGCCCAGCAATGTCGGACCGGCATACCACGGCATGTGCGCCGAGTTCGCCGTGACGTTGTCGCCGTGGCGCGCGGAAATCGGAATGGGCGCGATGGTCGCAAAGCCCAGTCCGCCTGCGAAGGCACGAAATTCCTCGGCGATCTTGCCGAAGACTGCCTCATCGTAGCCGACGAGGTCGATCTTGTTAACCGCAAGCACGATGTTGCGAATGCCGAGCAGTGAGGCGATGAAGGCGTGGCGGCGCGTCTGGCGCAGGATGCCCTGGCGCGCATCGACGAGCAGCACCGCGAGGTCGGCCGTGGAGGCGCCGGTCGCCATGTTGCGCGTATATTCCTCGTGGCCGGGAGAATCCGCGACGATGAAGCGGCGCTCCCCGGTGGCGAAGTAGCGATAGGCCACGTCGATGGTGATGCCCTGTTCGCGCTCGGCCTCCAGCCCGTCCAGCAGCAGGGCGAAATCGATCGTTTCGCCCGCCGTGCCGTGCCGTGCGCTGTCACGCTCCAGCGTCGCCAGCTGGTCGTCGAAGATCAGCTTGGTGTCGTAGAGCAGGCGGCCGATCAGCGTCGACTTGCCGTCGTCCACCGAGCCGCAGGTGATGAAGCGCAGCAGCGGCTTTTCTTCCTGTTCCGCGAGATAGTCCTGCAATGTGTCCGTTGCGATGGACGAGGCCAGTACCGCCATCAGAAATACCCCTCGCGCTTCTTCTTTTCCATCGAGCCCGCTTCATCCTTGTCGATCAGGCGACCCTGCCGCTCGGACGTCCTTGCGGTCAGCATCTCGCGGACGATATCGGGAACGGTGGTGGCGTCCGATTCGATCGCGCCTGTCAGCGGATAGCATCCGAGCGTGCGGAAGCGCACGAGGCGGTCCTCGACCTTTTCGCCCTGTGCGATCTGCATGCGCTCGTCGTCGACCATGATCATCATGCCGTCGCGCTCGACGATCGGCCGCTTGTCGGCGAAGTAGAGCGGCACGATCGGGATGTCCTCCTTCAGGATGTACTGCCAGATGTCCAGCTCCGTCCAGTTCGACAGGGGGAAGACGCGGATCGATTCTCCGGAGGCGACGCGGGTGTTGTAGGTCTTCCACATTTCCGGGCGCTGGTTCTTCGGGTCCCACGCATGCTGGGCATTGCGGAAGGAGAAGATGCGCTCCTTGGCGCGCGACTTTTCCTCGTCGCGCCTTGCGCCGCCGAACGCCGCGTCGAAGCCGTACTTGTCGAGCGCCTGCCTGAGCCCGAGCGTCTTCATCACGTGCGTGTGGATGCTGGAACCGTGGCTGAAGGGGCCGATGTTCTGCTCCAGCCCATCCAGGTTGACGTGAACGATCAGTTCCAGCCCGAGGTCCGATACGGTCCGGTCGCGGAAGGCGATCATCTCGCGGAACTTCCAGGTCGTGTCGACGTGCAGGAGCGGGAAGGGCGGCTTGGCCGGGTAGAAGGCCTTGCGGGCCAGATGCAGCATGACCGACGAATCCTTGCCGATCGAATAGAGCATCACGGGCCGGGACGAGGTCGCGGCGACCTCGCGAAAGATATGGATGGCTTCGGCCTCGAGGCGCTGAAGATGTGTAAGCGACATGTTCCCTGTTCCGCTTGCCGTCCCGATAGACCGACGGCAATGGCCTGTTGCCAGCGCTTGCAGTGCTATGACTGGCGGCTGTTCGTTACAGCCATGTACCCGGCTTTGCACCAAAGCTGCAATGCTGCCGGCAAAATTCGCACACCATTCTCTGCAAAAGTGCGGCTGCGTGTTTCCAAAGCAACTAAAAAGCGGCATTCGCATGGCAACGGCGGCACCTCGTTTTGGCCGTGCGATGGCGGAAATCGGCCAGTGCTGTTCGCTCCGGCGGCTTTGACGGGCCCGACTTTGCCCCTACGATCCGTTCCGGCCGATTGCAGCCTGTCGTTGCAGCGGAGAGAGCGAGGTTCGGCTCCAGCCGCGGCACCGGTCGGGGCGGGCGGGCCGGTGAACCGGGAGTGGAGATCGCCCATGAAGAGCCATGCCAGGGTCGTCGTCATCGGGGGCGGGGTGGTCGGATGCTCGGTGCTGTATCACCTGACGAAATTCGGCTGGAGCGACGCGGTCCTGGTCGAGCGCTCCGAACTCACCTCGGGCTCGACCTGGCATGCGGCCGGCGGCATGCACACGATCAACGGCGATCCCAACGTCGCCAGGCTGCAGAAGTACACCGTCGAGCTCTACAAGGAGATCGAAGCCTATTCCGGCCAAGACATCGGCCTGCACATGACCTCGGGCATGATGCTGGCGGCCACGAAGGACAGGTTCGACTGGATGAAGTCGATCCTGGCGAAAGGGCGCTACATGGGCCTGGAGGCCGAGCTCCTGACGCCGAAGGAAGCGCACGCGCTGATGCCGCTGCTCGATCCCGACCAGTTCGTGGGCGCGGTTTACGACCCCGTGGAGGGGCATCTCGATCCCTACGGCACCACGCATGCCTATGCGAAGTCGGCGAAGAAGAACGGTGCCGAGATCTACCTGCATACGAAGGTGGAGGATCTCGTGCAACTGCCCGACGGCACCTGGCGGGTGATCACGAACAAGGGCGAGATCGTCGCCGAACACGTGGTCAACTGCGGCGGGCTGTGGGCGCGCGAGATCGGCCGCATGGTCGGGCTGGAGCTTCCCGTGCTCGCCATGGAGCATATGTATCTCATCACCGAGGACATGCCTGAAGTCATCGAGTTCAACCGCACGCAGGGCCGGGAACTAATGCACTGCGTCGATTTCGACGGCGAGATCTATATCCGCCAGGAGCGCAACGGCATGCTGATGGGCACCTATGAGAAGGCCTGCCGGCCGTGGTCGCCGCTGTCGACGCCCTGGGATTTTGGCCACGAACTTCTGGCGGAAGACCTCGAACGCATTACGCCCGAGCTGGAGGTCGGCTTCCGCCATTTCCCGGCCTTCAACTCGGTCGGCATCCGCAAGATCATCAACGGGCCCTTCACCTTCTCGCCGGACGGCAACCCGCTCGTCGGCCCGGTCCGCGGCATGACCAACTTCTGGTCCGCCTGCGCGGTGATGGCCGGTTTCAGCCAAGGCGGCGGCGTCGGGCTGGCGCTCGCCAACTGGATGATCCACGGTGATCCGGGCTTCGATGTCTTCGCCATGGACGTGTCGCGCTACGGCGACTACGCGACGCTCGGCTACACAAATGCGAAGGTCCGCGAGAACTATTCGCGCCGCTTCTCGATCCGCTATCCGAACGAGGAACTGCCGGCGGCCCGGCCGCTGCTGACGACGCCGATCTACGACAGGCTGAAGGCGGCCGGCGCCGTCTTCGGCGCGTCGTACGGGCTGGAGCAGCCGCTGTGGTTCGCGCCGGAAGGCACGGAGGACCGCTTCTCCTGGCGCCGGTCCACCGATTTCGACACCGTCGGCGCGGAGGCGAAGGCGGTGCGGGCCAGCGTCGGGCTGATGGAGACCTCCGGCTTTGCCAAATATGCGATCAGGGGCAGCGGCGCGGAGGCGTGGCTCGACCGGATGCTGACGCCGCGCATGCCGGCGGCCGGGCGCATGACGCTGGCGCCGATGCTGAAGGAAGATGGCAAGTTGATCGGCGACTTCATCCTCGGCAAGCTCGGCGAGGGCGATTTCCTCCTGATCGGCTCCGGCATCGCCGAGGGCTATCACATGCGCTGGTTCGAAAGGCACCTGCCGAAGGATGGCTCTGTCGAACTCGCGGCCCTCGGGCTGTCGCTGACGGGGCTTGCGATCGCCGGCCCGAATGCGCGCGCGGTGATGCAAAAGCTCACGCATCACGATCTCTCCGACGCGGCGTTCCCGTTCATGACCATCCGCCGCCTGGATCTCGGCATGGCGCCGGCCATCGTCGGGCGTGTCAGCTATACCGGCGAGATCGGCTACGAGATCTGGATGAAGCCTGAATACCAGCGCTATCTCTTCGACCTCCTGATGGAGGCGGGCGCGGAATTCGGGATCCGGCTGTTCGGCCTGCGGGCGCTCAATGCGCTTCGCCTCGAGAAATCCTACGGCAGCTGGGCGCGCGAGTACCGGCCGCTCTACGGACCGGTCGAGGCCGGGCTCGATCGTTTCGTCGCCGTCGGGAAGGAGGCGGCGTTCGTCGGCAAGGCCGCGGCCCTGAAGGAGAAGGCGGAAGGCGGCAGCCTGAGGCTCAGGACCTTCATCCTCGAGGCGACGGACGCCGACGTGATCGGCGACGAGCCGATCTATCTGGACGGTGCCGTGCGCGGCTGGGTCACCTCGGGCGGCTATGCTCATGCCGCCGGTGTCTCGGTCGCGATCGGCTATGTTCCGAAGGAGGTCGCAGACGTGGAGGAGGGGTGGTCGGTCGAACTGCTCGGGGTACAGCTGCCGGCGAGGCTCCAGCGCGCGCCGCTCCACGACCCGGGCGGTGCGCGCATGCGGGGCTGAACGGCAAAATTGTCGGCCGCCAGTCTTGCGTGTGGAGTGGCGGTGCGGAGAACACGTTGTCGTGACCGTGGAACGGTGGATTCCGCGGTGTTGCTGCCTTTTTCCCCATGTGAGCGGCTGTTTTTTCAGTTTTCCTGCCCGTTTTGTCGTCAAACTCACCAAAGACCCGACGAATTGCGAGGCATGGACATTTTACGCTTCCCTTTTGGATGGAAAGCAGTATGGAATCCCCCTATTCATGAGCTTGCCTAGGGGGCTCAATAACAAGAGATGCAACCGACTGGATTGCATCCAGGGGATAGGCAATGGAATATTTTGTCCAGCAGCTCATCAACGGGCTGACTCTCGGCTCGATCTATGGGCTGATCGCCATCGGCTACACGATGGTCTACGGCATCATCGGCATGATCAACTTCGCCCATGGCGATATCTTCATGCTCGGCGGCTTCGCTGCCCTCATCGTTTTTCTCATCCTTACCAGCGTTTTCGTCGGCCTGCCGGTCGTGATCCTGCTGCTCGTCATGATGGCCGCGGCCATGCTAACGGCGTCGTTGTGGAACTGGACGATCGAAAAGGTCGCCTACCGGCCGCTGCGCGGCTCGTTCCGCCTGGCGCCGCTGATCACCGCGATCGGCATGTCGATCACGCTGTCGAACTTCGTCCAGGTGACGCAGGGCCCGCGCAACAAGCCGATCCCGCCGCTGGTCTCCTCGGTCTACAACGTCTTCGGCATCTCGATCTCGCTGAAGCAGGTGATGATCATGATCCTGACGGTCTCGCTGCTGGCGATCTTCTGGTACATCGTCAACAAGACCTCGCTCGGCCGCGCCCAGCGCGCCACCGAGCAGGACCGCAAGATGGCCGCGCTGCTCGGCATCGACGTCGACCGCACGATCTCGATCACCTTCATCATGGGTGCTGCCCTCGCTGCCGTCGCCGGCACGATGTATCTGATGTACTATGGCGTGATCGTCTTCACCGACGGCTTCGTGCCGGGCGTCAAGGCCTTCACCGCGGCGGTTCTGGGCGGCATCGGCTCGCTGCCGGGTGCGGTGCTCGGCGGTCTCCTGATCGGCCTCATCGAATCGCTCTGGTCGGCCTATTTCACGATCGACTACAAGGACGTCGCGACGTTCTCGATCCTGGCCATCGTGCTGATCTTCAAGCCGTCCGGCATCCTCGGACGACCGGAAGTCGAGAAGGTATAACCCAATGGCAACGACTACCTACTCCAACGAGAGCGCCGCCGGGAACCTGACGGCGCGGGCTCTGCGCGAGGGCTTCTATGCCGGTCTCGTCGCCTTCGGCCTGTTCTTCCTGTTCGTCGGCCTGGAGACCACCCAGAACATCCGCAACGAGCTTGTTCTCAACCAGCGCTGGGGCCTGCTGGCGGTCTTCGTCGCCGTCGCAGCCGTCGGGCGCTTCCTCGGCGTCCTGTTCGTCCAGCCGTGGATTGCCGGGCGCAAGGCGGCGCGGGCTGCGGCCGTGGACAAGGCGGCGCCGGAGACCTTCCTCGCTCGCAATTTCAGCAAGATCGCCATCCTCGTCGTCGCGCTGATGCCGCCCATCGCGGTCGCGCTCTTCGGCGTGCAGGGGTCGCTGAAGTGGGTCGACAACTTCGGCATCCAGATCCTCATCTATGTGATGCTGGCCTGGGGGCTGAACATCGTCGTCGGCCTCGCCGGCCTGCTCGACCTCGGCTATGTCGCCTTCTACGCGGTCGGCGCCTATTCCTATGCGCTCCTGTCCCAGCACTTCGGCTTCTCGTTCTGGATCCTGCTTCCGCTCGCCGGCATCCTCGCCGCCTTCTGGGGCATGATCCTGGGCTTCCCGGTGCTGCGCCTGAAAGGCGACTACCTGGCGATCGTGACGCTTGCCTTCGGCGAGATCATCCGCCTCGTCCTGATCAACTGGACCGAGGTCACCAGGGGCACGTTCGGCATTTCCAGCATCCCGAAGGCGAGCGTCTTCGGCATCTGGTCGTTCGACGTGGGGGCTCCGAACAATTTCGCCAAGGTTTTCGACCTGCCGATGTCGTCGGCCTATTACAAGATCTTCCTGTTCTACGTGATCCTGGCGCTGGCGCTGCTGACGGCCTACGTGACGATCCGGCTGCGCCGCATGCCGATCGGCCGTGCCTGGGAGGCCCTGCGCGAAGACGAGATCGCCTGCCGTTCGCTGGGCATCAACACGGTCACGACCAAGCTCACGGCCTTTGCGACGGGCGCGATGTTCGGCGGTTTCGCCGGATCGTTCTTCGCGGTGCGGCAGGGCTTCGTCTCGCCGGAATCCTTCGTCTTCCTCGAATCGGCCATCATCCTTGCCATCGTCGTTCTCGGCGGCATGGGCTCGCTCGTCGGCATCGCCGTCGCTGCCACCGTCATGGTCGGCGGCACCGAGCTCCTGCGCGAGATGACCTTCCTCAAGGCGGTGTTCGGCCCGGACTTCACGCCGGAACTCTACCGCATGCTGATCTTCGGCCTCGCCATGGTCGTGGTCATGGTCTGGAAGCCGCGCGGTTTCGTCGGCAGCCGTGAACCGACCGCCTTCCTGCACGAGCGCAAGGCCGTGTCCGGCAGCTTTACCAAGGAGGGACACGGCTGATGTCCGCCCTCGAGACGAACGCGATGAACCAAGACCCGATCCTCAAAGTCGAGCATCTGTCGATGCGCTTCGGCGGCCTGATGGCGATCAACGACCTGTCCTTCGAGGCACGCCGCGGCGACATCACCGCCCTGATCGGCCCGAACGGCGCCGGCAAGACGACCGTCTTCAACTGCGTCACCGGCTTCTACAAGCCGACCATGGGCATGATCTCGATGACCCAGCAGTCGGGCAAGACGTTCCTGCTGGAACGCATGCCGGATTTCGAGATCACCCGCGACGCCAAGGTGGCCCGCACCTTCCAGAACATCCGCATGTTCTCGGGCCTGACGGTGCTGGAAAACCTGCTGGTCGCGCAGCACAACATGCTGATGCGGGCGTCGGGCTACACGATTCTCGGTCTCCTCGGCTTCGCCGGCTACCGGCGCGCGAAGGAGCAGTCGATCGAGATCGCCAAGCACTGGCTGGAAAAGGCGGACCTGATCGAGCGTGCCGACGATCCGGCCGGCGACCTTCCCTACGGCGCCCAACGTCGTCTGGAGATCGCGCGTGCCATGTGCACGGGGCCGGAGTTCCTGTGCCTGGACGAGCCGGCGGCCGGCCTCAATCCGCGCGAGTCGCTGGCGCTCAACGAGCTCCTGCGCTCGATCAGAAACGACACCGGAACGTCGATCCTGCTCATCGAGCACGACATGTCGGTGGTCATGGAAATCTCCGACCACGTCATCGTGCTGGAATACGGCCAGAAGATTTCCGACGGCACGCCGGACGAGGTGAAGAACGATCCGAAGGTCATCGCGGCCTATCTGGGCGTCGAGGACGAAGAGGTCGAAGAGGTGATCGAAGAGATCGAGGAGATCCAGGAGAGCGACGGAGAGCAGGGGGGCAAGCACTGATGAGCGAGACCCTTCTCAAGGTCCACGGCGTCGAGACCTACTACGGCAACATCCGGGCGCTGGCCGGCGTCGACGTCGAGGTCAGGCGCGGCGAGATCGTCAGCCTGATCGGCGCCAACGGCGCCGGCAAGTCGACCCTGATGATGACCATCTGCGGCAGCCCGCAGGCCCGCACCGGCACCGTCGTCTTCGACGGCCAGGACATCACCCGGCTGCCGACGCACGAGATCGCGCGCCTGCGCGTGGCCCAGTCGCCGGAAGGTCGCCGCATCTTCCCGCGGATGACCGTCTACGAGAACCTCCAGATGGGGGCGAGCCTCGACAAGCTGAAGTACTTCGACGAGGACGTGGAGAAGATCTTCACGCTGTTTCCGCGCCTGAAGGAACGCCAGGCGCAGCGCGGCGGCACGCTTTCGGGCGGCGAGCAGCAGATGCTGTCGATCGGGCGTGCGCTGATGGCACGGCCGAAGCTGCTTCTTCTCGACGAGCCGTCGCTCGGCCTCGCGCCCTTGATCGTCAAGCAGATCTTCGATGCCATCAAGGTGCTGAACAAGGAGCAGGGGCTGACCGTGTTCCTCGTCGAGCAGAACGCCTTTGCCGCCCTCAAGCTCTCCGACCGCGCCTACGTCATGGTCAACGGCCGGGTGACGATGAGCGGTTCGGGCAAGGAGCTGCTGGCAAACCCGGAAGTGCGCGCCGCCTATCTCGAAGGCGGCCGGCATTGAGGACGGCCGGCGCATGGTCGTTTGCGACCGGGCGCAGAACGAAAGCGTTACGGCGACCCTTGCGCGTCCTGGACGATGCGCGGCGCCGTAGAAGGAGTATGTGACATGCAGGGAATTCTCTACGAGGAGCCGTCGTTTCTGCAGTTCCTTTTCGTCACCGTCATCATGGGTGGCTGGACCGCCTGGAGGACGGGCAAGAGCGTCGCGGAAAACTGGCATAACTATCGGACGCTCGTCCTATACGTGCTGCTTCTCGGGGTTGCGATCCGCTTCATCCACCACGCGCTGTTCAACGGTAGCATGCTGACTTTGCAGTACTATTTCGTGGACACCGTGGTTCTTTTGTTGTTTGCTACGGCCGGTTATCGCTTCTACCGCACGAGGCAGATGACCAATATCTACTATTGGCTCTACGAGAAGGCCTCGCCCTTCTCCTGGAAAGCCAAATAAGAGGGAACCCCAGGCCCGGCGTGCTGGCGCCGGTCTTGGAACAAAGACATCGGCGCAATGGTGGTGGGTATTGCGACCGGTTAAAAACTGACCTGCCTTAAACTTGGGAGTAACAAAATGAAGAAGTCTCTCTTGTCTGCTGTTGCGCTGGCCGCAATGGTCGCGTTCAGTGGCAACGCCTGGGCCGATATCCTGATCGGCGTCGGCGGCCCGATGACCGGCCCGAACGCTGCCTTCGGCGCACAGTTGCAGAAGGGTGCAGAACAGGCCGCAGCCGATCTCAACGCAGCCGGCGGCATCAACGGCGAGCAGGTCAAGATCGTGCTCGGCGACGACGTGTCCGATCCGAAGCAGGGCGTTTCGGTCGCCAACAAGTTCGTCGCTGACGGCGTGAAGTTCGTTGTCGGTCACTTCAACTCGGGCGTCTCGATCCCGACCTCGGAAATCTACGCCGAAAACGGCATCCTGCAGATCTCCCCGGCCTCGACGAACCCGACCTACACCGAGCGCGGGCTGTGGAACACGTTCCGCACCTGCGGCCGCGACGACCAGCAGGGTATCGTAGCCGGTTCCTTCATCGCCGCCAACTTCAAGGACGCCAAGGTCGCCGTCATCCATGACAAGACCCCGTACGGTCAGGGTCTTGCTGACGAAACCAAGAAGGCCATGAACGAAGCCGGCGTCACCGAGGCCCTCTACGAAGGCATCAACACCGGCGACAAGGACTTCTCGGCGCTCATCGCCAAGATGAAGGAAGCCGGCGTCTCGATCGTCTACTACGGCGGCCTGCACACCGAAGCCGGCCTCATCATGCGCCAGATGAAGGACCAGGGCCTTCAGGCGACGCTGATGTCGGGCGACGGTATCGTCTCGAACGAACTGGCCTCGATCGCCGGCGACGCCGTCGACGGTACGCTGATGACGTTTGCGCCGGATCCGCGCAAGAACCCGGCCGCAAAGGACCTCGTCGAGAAGTTCCGCGCTGCCGGCTTCGAACCGGAAGCCTACACGCTCTACGCCTATGCGGCCGTTCAGGTCATCGCTGATGGCATCAAGGCTGCTGGCGGCACCGATTCGCAGGCCGTTGCCGAAGCCATCAAGGCCAAGGGTCCGTTCGCGACCGCCATCGGCGAGCTCGGCTTCGACGAGAAGGGCGACATCACCCGTCCGGACTACGTCATGTACACCTGGAAGAAGGGTGAAGACGGCAAGTACAGCTACTTCGAGAACGAATAATCGTTCCGGCGGAAAGGGCGGCGCCAAGACCGCTCGAAACCGGCTGAAAACTGGAGCCCGGCGCTTGCGTCCGGGCTCTTTTCATGTCTGCTGGGCGGCACATGGAATGGAGGAAAGAATGAAGAAGGCACGCATCCTGGTCACGCGGCGGTGGCCCCAGGCCGTGGAGGCCGTTCTGGCAGAGCGGTTCGACGCGGAGTTCAACACCAGCGACCGGCCGATGGACCAGGCGATGCTGGCGGATGCGCTGGCACGCTTCGACGCGGTGCTGCCGACCGTCTCCGACCGGTTGCCGGCGGCGCTGTTCGGGCAGGGGGCGCTTGCCGCCAGGATCATCGGCAACTACGGCGTCGGCTACAACCATATCGACATTGCCGCCGCCTCGGCGCGGGGCATCGCGGTGACGAACACGCCGGGCGTCCTGACCGACTGCACGGCCGACATCGCGATGACCCTGCTGCTTTCGGTGGCGCGCCGTGCCGGCGAGGGCGAAAGGGAGGTCAGGGCCGGCGTTTGGACGGGCTGGCGGCCGACCCACATGATCGGCACGAAGGTGACAGGAAAGACGCTCGGCATCATCGGCTTCGGGCGGATCGGCAAGGCGATGGCCAGACGCTGCCACTTCGGCTTCGACATGGACGTCGTCTTTTACAATCGCTCGCGGGTCGATCCGGCGGAGGCTGCCCGCCATGGCGCACGGCAGCTCGATACGGTGGAGGAGGTGCTGGCCGCAGCCGACTTCGTCTCGTTGCATTGCCCGGGTGGCGGCGAAAACACGGGGCTGATCGACGCCCGCCGGCTTCAGGCGATGAAGCCGTCGGCCTTGCTCATCAACACCGCCCGCGGCGATATCGTCGACGAGGCGGCGCTCGCCAGCGCGCTTGCCGAGGGCCGCATCGCCGGCGCCGGCCTCGACGTCTACGCGGCCGAGCCGCATGTGCCGGAGGCGCTGCGGCAGATGGAGAACGTGGTGCTGCTGCCGCATCTCGGAAGCGCGACGGCAGAAACGCGGATCGCCATGGGGATGAAGGTCGTCGACAACATCACCGCCTTCTTCGAGGGGCGCGAGCCGCCGGACCGGGTGGCCTGAGGCAGGCCCGGCGCGTGCCTCCCGGATCGTCAATCGAAGGCTGGTCCCCCGTTTCCGGTTGCCGTGCCGGACCATGGCAGAAATGCAGCACCCCTTCCGGATCTGGCGGGCGCAGCCGGCGGGAGGGCGCGCCCAATCTTGCGCGGCCGCCGGAATCGCGACACCATCCTCGATACAAGGCAGGTCGGCATGTCCGCGGGTCGATAGGGGCCGGACATGGCGGCACTTGAACCGGTGCCGGCCCTTCATGCCGGCATCGCTCCGCGTCGAGGGCTTGGCGCGCGCCGAACAGGGAAGAACGCTCCGAGGCGGGTAAGGCGACAGCTTTTCCCGAACTGGAGACAAGTATGCCCCATCCTTCATTGCATGACGGTAAACCGCATCTTCACGCCCGCAGCGCCGGCGCAGTCCGGCGCCGTTCGCTTCCGGTCCTCGGCGCGGCCCTTCAGGTCGCGCTCTGGTCGGGGTTCGCCCTGCCGGCAAGTGGCCACGACGCGCCGAGCGGCTGGAGCTACCCCTATGCCTGCTGCTCGATGAACGATTGTCGCCCGGTCGCCACCAAGGCGATCAGCGAGCGGCCGGAGGGTTTCGTCATCAATGTCACCGGCGAGGTCGTGCCATACCGGGACGCGCGCGTCCGCCCGTCGCCCGACGGCGAATTCCACTGGTGCTCGGTCGCGGGCGGCGAGAGCGGGCGCACGATCTGCCTGTTCGTGCCGCCGCGCGCCTATTGACCGGACGGCCGCAGGATCGGGGCGCGGGTGCCGCTCCGGCATAGCCGGTCGATATCACTACAGGTTGGTATGAGTTGCATCGACTTTTATCGATCGGATTAGCCGGATGTGAAATTCACCCCATTATGTTCGCCGCATGCGAATGCGGAGAATGTAATGTTTCGGGACGGTTCTTCATCGGGAGGCTTGCGGAGCGGTCATCACGCACTGGCAAAGGCCGAGCTCGCGACGATCCTGCCGTATGGCTTCCTGATTGCGGCGGCGCTGGCGACCGGCCTGCACCTGATGCTGGCCGCCCTGCATGCGCCGATCCGGCTCCTGCCGTTGCCCGAGCCCGGACCCGCCGCGCAAGGGGTGGCGTCGTCCGTCCTGATGGCCGCGAGCGTGGCGGCCTTGCTGGCCGCCCTCGGGGGCCTCGGCCTCGGCGCGCTCCAGCACCTGCGCGCCAGGATCGATCGCGCCGGTCTCGCCGATCCGCTCTCCGGCGTCATGAAACCGGAGGCGATCACGGAAACGCTGGACGCCGCCGCCGTACCCGGCTTCGTGATCCTGTTCGGCGTGGCGCATTTCGCCTTCCTCGCAAGCCGCCATGGGTCGGATACCGCCAACCTCATTCTGCAGATGGTGGCCGAGGAACTCTCGCGCACCTTCCACGCGCCCCATCAGGTCGGGCGATCGGCGGACGGCGAGTTCGTCGTCATGCTGGCAAGCCAGAGCCCGGACGATTGCATCCTGCTGGTGGAGGACGTGCGCCGGTCGGTCGCAACGCGGTCGGTGGCGACCCGTTCGGGGGCTGTTGCAGTGGCGCTGTCTGCAGGTGTCGCCCGGATTGCGCCGAACGTGCCGGCCACGGTGACGATGGACGCGGCGCGCCGGGCGCTCACGAACGCCCGCGATACGGCCAGCACGCGCGCCGTCTATGCCTTTGACAAGCACGCAAAACCGATGTGCTGACAATCCTGCGCCGCACGTGATGCCACGCAGCGCGGGCGTACCTCCCGCCGGATCCGATCTCAGACCGACTGAAGCTCTTCCGGATCGTTCACCTGCACCAGCCGGCCGCGCACGCTGACGCCGTGGCGGCGCAGGTACGAGAAGGCGCGCGACAGCGCCTCGGGCGCCAGCCCCAATTGCCCGGCCAGCAGGTTCTTCTGGTAGGGCAGGCGGAAGCTGACGTTGCGCGCGCCGCTCGGGCATTGCTTCTTCAGATACTGGGCAACCCGCTGTGGCGCGGTGTGCAGGCGGTCGTCGGCGATCGTGGACAGGCTGCCGGCGAACTGTCCGGCCAGGACATTGGCGAGCGCCAGGGCCAGGTCCGGCCTGGTGGCTGCAAGCTCGCGCACGCGCTGCAGCGGAAAGAGGGCGATCTTGACGGCGTCCGTGGCCTGGGCGCTGGCGCAATAGTTCTGCCCGTGCAGGCAGACGCTGGCGCCGACGAGGTCGCCGGGCTCGTGGATGAGAAGATCGACCTCGCGACCCTGCGGCGACAGGTGGAACGTCCGCACATAGCCGCCGAGCACGCAGTAGAGCGTATCGGCCGGCTCGCCCTCGCGGAACAGGGTCTGCCGCGGGCCGACGGTCCGCACGGTCGCGAGATCCAGCATGGCCGACAGGCTCTCCAGCCCGAGCGCGGACAACAGCGGCAGGGACATCAGGGTTTCACGTTCCCAGGCGTTGGGTCTCATCATCCTGTTCATGGCTCTTGCGCCCATTCCTTCCCGACATCGTTCCGGACGAATGAGCCTCCCCGGAAGACAGGGATGGCAAGTCCGGCATGTGACGAAAGACTAGAGCGAAAACAGGCGGCGCACGTTGATTTCGGTCAAATTGCGGTGCCGCGCCTTTCCTGTCTCATGAAACGAAGAAGCCGGGGTGTCGCCCCGGCTTCCGCAGTGCGTTTCTCTTGCCGTCTATTCCGCGGCGAGGGCGGAGTGGTGCACGACGCTGAGCGGTTTCTTTCCGCGTTCGCGCTTCTCCAGGGCGGAGACCCGGTCGTCGAGGGCCTCGACGTTGCGGGCGGCCTCGTTCGCGGCTTCTGTCAGCGCCTCGTTGTCGAGCGGCGGCGGCTCTTCGTCCTTTTTGCCGACCATGCGGCCGAAGATGCGGGCCAGCAGGCGCGACAGGTCGTCCATGATCAGGAAGAAGGAGGGCACGACGACGAGCGACAGCACGGTGGAGACGATGATGCCGCCGATCACGGCGATCGCCATCGGCGCGCGGAACGTGCCGCCTTCGCCGACGCCGAGCGCAGAGGGCAGCATGCCCGCCGACATGGCGATCGAGGTCATGACGATCGGGCGGGCGCGCTTGCGGCCGGCTTCCACCATCGCCTGCGTGCGCTCCATGCCCCGGTGCATCATCTCGATGGCGAAATCGACGAGCAGGATCGCGTTCTTCGTCACGATGCCCATCAGCATGAGGATGCCGATCAGCACCGGCATCGAAAGCGAATTTTGCGTCAGGATCAGGCCGGCGGCCACGCCGCCGATCGCGAGCGGCAGCGAGAACAGGATGGTGAAGGGCTGGATCACGTCCTTGAAGAGCAGGATCAGCACCGTCAGCACCAGCAACAACCCGAGCAGCATGGCATTGCCGAAGCCCTGCAGCATCTCCGCCTGTACCTCGGCGTCGCCGCTCTCCAGGAACTGGACGGTGTCGGGCATGTCGACGCTCTCGGCGATCTCCTTGAAGCGCGCCGTCGCCGTATCGAGCGCCACGCCCGGCTGCAGGTCCGAGCCGATCGCGACCACCCGGTTGCGGTCGTAGCGCTTGATCGAGCTCGGACCCTCCGAATAGTCGATGTCGGCGACGGAGGACAGCGGCACGAACTCGCCCTTGGCGGTCCTGATCTTCAGGTTGCGGATCGCGCCGAGATCGCCGCGGAAGTCGCGGTCGAGCTGGACGCGGATCGGAATCAGCCGATCGTCGAGCGACATCTTGCTGAGCTGGGCGTCGATGTCGCCGATCGTGGCGACGCGGATGACCTCGGAGATCTGGGCGGTGGTGATGCCGAGGCGGGCCATCTGGTCGTCACGCGGCCGGATCTGCAGCTCGGGGCGCGGCAGCGAGCCGTCCGGGCTGACATTGGCGAGCACGGGGTCGGCGCGCAGCCTCGCCTCGAGCACGGCGACGGTCCTGTCCAGGTCGGCCTCGTTGTTGGAGAGCAGGTTGAAGGACAGGTCGCGCTCGTAGCGGTCGTTCAGCTTGATGATGCGGACATCGGGGATGTCGCGAAGGGCGGCGAAGATCTCGCGCTCGATGTCCCACTGCGGCACGGTGCGGCCGGCGGGCGGCAGCTTCGGCAGGTACTGGCCGATCACCGGCAGGCCGCCGATCACGTCGTTGACGACCCTGTTGACGAGCGAATGGTCACGCTTGTCCAGCATGACGGTGATGCCCGCGCGCCGGAGTTCGAGATCGCCCTTGGGCGAGGAACCGCCGAGGATGAAGATGTCGCTGACGCCATCGATGTCCTTGAGTCGGTCGTAGATCTGGGCCGTCGTATGGTCGGTATCCTCGAGCATGGCATCCGGCGGCAGCTCGATCGAGAGGATGACGCGCGAGGCGTCTTCCGGCGGCATGAAGCTGCCCGGCACCTGCGCCAGCAGCCACAGCGAACCGGCGAGGAAGGCGATCGCGGCGACGAGGGTGGCGTAGCGGCTGTACCAGTGGCTCGTCGTGGTGCGGACGATCGCGGTGTAGCCGCGCATGAAGGCGCCGTCCTTCTCCTCGTCGTGGCCGTCGGCGTCGCTGGCCCGCATCAGGTAGGCGGCCATCACCGGCGTGATGAGGCGCGCCACCGCCAGCGAGAAGAACACGGCGACGGCGACCGTCAGGCCGAACTGGATGAAGTACTGGCCCGGAATGCCGGGCATGAAGGAGACCGGCACGAAGACGGCGATGATGGTGAAGGTGGTGGCGATCACCGCCAGGCCGATTTCGTCGGCGGCCTCGATCGCCGCCCTGTACGGCGTCTTGCCCATCTTGATATGGCGGGCGATGTTCTCGATCTCCACGATCGCGTCGTCGACGAGGATACCGGTCGCGAGCGTCATCGCCAGGAAGCTGACGAGGTTCAGGGAGAAGCCGAGCAGGTCCATGACGTAGAAGGTCGGGATCGCCGAGAGCGGCAGGGCGACGGCGGAAATCAGCGTCGCCCGCCAGTTGCGCAGGAACAGGAGGACGACGATGACCGCCAGGATCGCGCCCTCGAAGAGGGTGTGGAGGGCGGCCTCGTAGTTGCCGTAGGTGAAGTAGACGGAATCGTCGACCAGGCTGATCGCGACGTCCGGGTTCTTCTCGCGAACGGTCGCAAGCGCCTTTTCGACCGATTCCGCCACCGTCACCTCGCTCGCGCCCTTGGAGCGGAAAACGGCGAAGGTCACCACAGGGGTGCCGTTGAAGCGGGAGAAGGAGCGCGGCTCCTCGTAGGTGTCGGAGATGCGGCCGAGTTCGGACAGGCGGACGAAGCGGCCGTTCGGCAGCGCGATCACGGTGGCGGCGAGCTTTTCCACCGAACGCGCGTCGCCGAGCACGCGGATCGCCTGCTCGGCGCCGGCGATCTGGCCGCGGCCGGAGCCGACGTCGGCGTTGATGCTGCGCAGCTGCTGGTTCACGTCAGCGGCGGAGATGCCGAAGGATTCCAGCTTGTCGGCGTTGAGGTCGACGTGGACCTCCCGGTCGGCGCCGCCGAAGCGGTCGACCTTGCCGACGCCCGGCCGGCCCTGCAGGGCGCGCTTGACGGTGTCGTCGACGAACCAGGACAGTTCCTCGAGCGTCATGTTGGGGGAGGAGACGGCAAAGGTCTGGATCGCCTGGCCCTCGACGTCGATCTTGGTGACGATCGGCTCCTCGACGGAAGCGGGAAGATCGTTGCGGATGCGGTCGACCGCGTCCTTGACGTCCTGCAGCGCCTGGTTCGTCGGCACCTCGATCTCGAAGATGACGCTGGTGACGGAGCTGCCGTCGGTCACCGTCGACATGATGTGGTCGACGCCGGCGATACCGGCGACCGAATCCTCGATCTCCTTGGTCACCTGCAGTTCGAGTTCGGCCGGCGCTGCGCCGCTCTGGGTCACGCTCACCGAGATGAGGGGCACGTCGATGTTCGGAAAGCGGGTGATCGGCAGCGAATAGAACGACTGCATGCCGACGACCATCAAGAGGAAGAAGGCAAGCAGCGGCGCAATCGGGTTGCGAATGGACCAAGCAGAAAAGTTCATGTTCCAGTTGTCCTCATGGCACGGCGCATAGCGGCCATCGCACCCGGCCGGCTCGATCGTCGCGCGTCATTCCGCACCTGATGGTGCCGGCGTTCCCATTCTTGTCGTCGCACGGGCGGTTGTCCCGGGCGATATTTGACCACGCATCCTGCCTTGCGAAATCCATCGCGGAGACCGGGGCGGGGCCTGGTTTGTCCGTCCGGGGCCTCGTTCAGTTCGCAGCCTGGGACTGGGCGGCCCGCACCGGCCTGATCCTGTCCCCGTCGCGAACATAGGCGCCGGCCTTGGCGACCACCTCGTCGCCGGCGGCAAGGCCGCTTTCGATCTCGATCATCTGCCCGTCCTGGATGCCGGTCACGACCTTGACCAGGGTGACGACGCCATCCTCGACCTTGCGGGCCATGGTGCCCTCGCGCGAGGTGGTAACGGCCGAAAGCGGCAGGACGAGGCCGTTCTTCTCCTCCGCGGTGATCTCGGCGCTGGCAAACATGCCGACGCGAGCCTTCTCCGGTTCGTCGAGCTTGATGTAGACCCGGCCGAGGCGCGTGTCGTTGCTGAGCGTCGGCTCGACCAGGCGGATGCGGCCGGTCAGCCGGTCGCTGCCGCCCGCAAGCGAGATCGTCGCTTCCTGCCCGACCTGGAGCTTCAGGATATTCGCCTCGGACACGTCCGCCTTCAGTTCGATCTCGCCGTTGCGGATGATGGAGAACAGCGGCTGCGTGCCGCCGCCCATGGCGATGGCGCCGATCTTGGCCGTGCGCGCCGAGACGACGCCGGCCACCGGCGCCTTCACCGAGGTGCGCGCAAGCTTCAGGTCGATGTCGGCGATCTGGGCGTCCATCACCCGGATTTCCGCCTGCGACACCGAGATCGCCTGCTCGGCGGAGGTGACGCGCGAAACCGCGGCGCGGGCCGCAGCCGTCGCCTGATCGAAGGTCGCCTGCGACGTCGCGCCGGTCTTCACCAGCGTCTCGGCACGGATGCGCGCCTTGTCGGCTTCCTCGGCATTGGCCTTCGCCTCGACCAGTTGCGCCTGCATCTGCGCGACGGAGGCTTCCGCCTTCGCCCGCATCGCCGCCAGCCGGCTGTTTTCCAAGACCAGCGCGTCGTCGTTCAGGGTCGCCAGCGTGTCGCCTTCCTTGACCCGGTCGGCCACGTCGGCGCCGAGGGAACGGATGGAAAGGCCGTCGACGAGCGGGGCGACATAGACCTCCTCGACCGGCTGGATCGTGCCGGTGGCGATCACGCGATCGACGATGGCGCGCTCTTCCACGGCGGTGACGACGATTGCCGGGAGGTTCTGCGCCTGATCGGCCACGGGTGCTGCATCGGCGCCATGGGCGACAGACACGGCGAGAGGCACCAGGCCTGTCGCCGTCGACATGGCAACCGACAGGCAGAGTGCGTACTTCAATCCAGGCGCCATGGACGAACCTTCAAGATGCGAATGAATTTACAGTGCGTAGGACGGCGAACTTTGCCGTGCTGCCGCATTTCCTCCGGGTGCGGTCGAAAAGGTCGCCTCGACGCTCGCTTTCGGCCTGTCGGGCCGGTCCGAACCGCGCGTTTTATGTAATGAGGCGCCTTCATGCTTACAAGCGGCAACCAAAATGGTGCCTCACTATTTACATTGAGCGTTGTTGGCGTGCAACAGGCCGGGCCCGTGCCATCATGACGCGCAAGGGCCGGACAGCGGACCCCCGAAGCGAAAGAGCGCGCGGAGAGGTCCCCGCGCGCCCGGTTTCTGCAGATGCCGGCTCTGGCCCTACTTGAGGGCCGAGTCGGTGATCTCGTGCGTCCAGGCGCCCTCCGGTTCCCTGGAGATGACCGGGTCGGAGCCGCCGGCCAGCAGCGAGGCGACGGTGCGCTTGTAGTCGGCCTCGTCGAGCGTTCCGTTGGAGCCAGCCGTGAGCTTGGCGACCTCGCCCATCATGCGCTTCTGGTGGGCTTCGGTCTGCGCGCCGGTGCTGTCGTTCTCCAAAACGATGTCGGCCGCCTCGTCCGGGTTCTCCTCGGCATATTTCCAGCCCTTCATCGAAGCGCGGACGAACTTGATCATCTTGGCCTTGAAGTCCGGATCCTTCAGCTTGTCCTCGAGCACGTAGAGGCCGTCCTCGAGCGTCGCCACGCCCTGGTCCTCGTACTTGAAGGTGACGAGGTCCTCCGGCTTGATGCCGGCGTCGATCACCTGCCAGTACTCGTTGTAGGTCATCGTCGAGATGCAGGCGGCCTGCTTCTGGATCAGCGGATCGACGTTGAAGCCCTGCTTCAGCACGGTGACGCCTTCGGGGCCGCCGTCGGTCGGGATCTTCAGGTGCGCCATCCAGGACAGGAACGGATATTCGTTGCCGAAGAACCAGACGCCGAGCGTCTTGCCCTTGAAGTCCTCCGGTCCCTTGACGCCGCTTTCCTTCAGACAGGTCAGCATCATGCCCGAGGACTTGAACGGCTGGGCGATGTTGACGAGCGGCACGCCCTTCTCGCGGGTGGCGAGCGCGGACGGCATCCAGTCGACGACGACATCGGCGCCGCCGCCGGCGATCACCTGGGCAGGGGCGATGTCCGGGCCGCCCGGCTTGATCTCGACGTCGAGGCCTTCCTCTTCGTAGAAGCCCTTGTCCTTGGCGACGTAGTAGCCGGCAAACTGGGCCTGGGTGACCCATTTCAGCTGCAGCGTGACCTTGTCGGCCGCCCCGGCCTGGAAGGCGGCAAGCGAAAAGGCGCTTGCCATGAGAAGTGATGCGATAGTCTTTTTCATAGCTGTTCCCTCATTTTTGCGCATTGTTACGCCTGCCCACCGCGGACAGACGGATGCCAGAACGTGACGGCGCGCTCGGCAAGCGCCACCACCCCGTAGAAGATCGATCCGGCGAGCGCGGCGACCGCGATCTCGGCCCAGACCATGTCGACATTCATGCGGCCCACCTCGGTGGAGATCCGGAACCCCATGCCGACGATGGGCGTCCCGAAGAATTCGGCGACGATGGCGCCGATCAGCGCCAGCGTCGAGTTGATCTTGAGCGCATTGAAGATGAAGGGCCAGGCGGCCGGCAGGCGCAGCTTCACCAGCGTCTGCCACCAGTTCGCGGCATAGGTCCGCATCAGGTCGCGCTCCATGTGGCTCGCCGCGGCAAGGCCCGCCACCGTGTTCACCAGCATCGGGAAGAAGGTCATGATGACGACGACGGCGACCTTGGACTGCCAGTCGAAGCCGAACCACATGACCATGATCGGGGCCACGCCGATCACCGGCAGCGCCGAGACGAAATTGCCGAGCGGCAGCAGGCCCTTCTGCAGGAAGGGCGAGCGGTCGATCAGGATCGCCACGACGAATCCCAGCCCGCAGCCGAGGATATAGCCGGTGATCACCGACTTGAGGAAGGTCTGGCGGAAATCCGCCCAGAGCGTCGGCAGCGAGGTGACGAGCCGCTGCCAGATCGCGCTCGGCGGCGGCAAAAGCACGGAGGGAACGTTGAAGCCGCGCACGATGCCTTCCCACAGCACCAGCAGGGTGACGCCGAAGAGCAACGGCACGACCGCGCGGGCGATGCGCTGGAAGGCGTGGCTGCGGAAATGCTGGCGCACGAGCCATTCGTTGAAGGCCCATGCGGTGAGCCAGAAGACGACGGCGGAGAGGAGCGGGGCCGTGCTCATGCGCGCGCCCCCATCCGCCTGAGCACGGCCGAATGGGCGATGCCGACGATGATCACCAGCAGGGCGGCGACGGCCGCCGCCATGAACAGCGCCGCCCAGATCTGCACCGTCTGGCCGTAATAGGAGCCGGCGAGCAGGCGGGCGCCGAGCCCGGCCACCGCCCCCGTCGGCAGTTCGCCGACGATCGCCCCGACCAGCGAGATCGCCACGGCCACCTTCAGCGAGGTGAAGAGATAGGGCATGGAGGACGGCCAGCGCAGCTTCCAGAACGTCTGCGCCGAGGACGCGTTGTAGGTGTGCATCAGGTCCAGCTGGATCTGTTCGGGGCTGCGCAGGCCCTTCACCATGCCGACGACGACGGGGAAGAAGCTGAGATAGGTTGAGATCAGCGCCTTCGGCAGCAGGCCGGAGAGACCGACGGCATTGAGCACGACGATGATCATCGGCGCGATCGCGAGGATCGGGATCGTCTGGCTGGCGATCACCCAGGGCATCAGCGAGCGGTCCATCGCCTTGTTGTGGACGATGCCGATGGCAAGCAGGATGCCGAGCACGGTGCCCATGGCGAAGCCGAGCAGGGTGGCCGAGAGCGTCACCCAGGCATGGTAGACGAGGCTGCGCTTGGAGGTGACGGCCTTGTTGACGGTGGTGTCCCAGAGTTCGGCCATCACCTGATGGGGCGCCGGCAGCACCGGGCGCTCCTGCGCCATGGTCTTCGGCAGGATCTCGGTGAAGGTGATCGTCGTGCCAGCTCTCGCCGCCGTGTCGCGCTCGAAGGGTGCGTTGAGGAAGACGGCGGCGACGTACCAGATCGCCACGAGCGCGAGCACGACGGTTGCCACGGGCAGGAGGCGATCGAGAACGAAATTCTCCCTGTCCATCGTCAGCTCCTCTCCCCCATGGGCAGCAGCATCAGCCCCATGGCGACCACGCCGAGGCCGACGCCGGCAAGCTGGGTGCCGGACAGCCGCTCGCCGAAGACGGCAAAGGCGATGACGTTGATGAACAGCAGTTGCGCGATGGCCGAGGCCGAGATCGCAAGCCCCAGCCCGCCCTCGCGCATCAGCCGCACCATCATCAGGTTGCCGACGCAATAGAGGAAGAGCGAAAAGAGCAGCAGGGCGAGGTTGTTGCTGGAGACATACGCCCGCGACGCCGTCGCCGCGGAGAGGAACACGGCCATGGAACCGGCGAGCCAGAGGATGAAGGGGAGGTTCATGGGCGGGGCTCCGTGGCGTTGCCCCTCATCAGCCTGCCGGCACCTTCTCCCCGCAGGCGGGGAGAAGGACCATGGCGCCAACGTTGCCTACCCCCTCTCCCCGCTTGCGGGGAGAGGGTTGGGGTGAGGGGCAAAAGCATGCCTTTCGACACAGGGTCACACCTCATAGCTATGCCCCGCGCGCAAACCCTCACGGACGCGATGGGCGATTTCGAGGAATTCCGGGGATTCGCGGATGTCGAGCGGGCGCTCCCTCGGCAGGGTCGATTCGATGATGTCGGTGACGCGGCCGGGGCGGGGGCTCATGACGACGATCTTCGTGGACAGGTAGACGGCCTCGGGGATCGAGTGGGTGACGAAACAGATCGTCTTGTTGGTCCGCGCCCAGAGCTTCAGGAGCTGTTCGTTCAGGTGGTCGCGGACGATCTCGTCCAATGCGCCGAAGGGTTCGTCCATCAGCAGCAGGTCGGCATCGAAGGCGAGCGCGCGGGCGATCGAGGCGCGCTGCTGCATGCCGCCGGAAAGCTGCCAGGGATATTTCTTGCCGAAGCCCTCGAGATTGACCAGTTCGAGGGTGCGGGCGATCCGTTCCTTCTGCTCGGCGCCGGAATAGCCCATGATCTCCAGCGGCAGGGCGATGTTCTTTTCGATGGTGCGCCAGGGATAGAGGGCGGCGGCCTGGAAGACATAGCCGTAGGCGCGCTTGTGGCGCGCTTCCTCCGGCGTCATGCCGTTGACGGTGATTGTGCCCGAGGTCACCTTCTCCAGGTCGGCGATGACGCGCAGGAAAGTGGTCTTGCCGCAGCCGGACGGGCCGATGAAGGAGACGAAATCGCCCTTGTCGACCGTCAGGTCGACATTCGAAAGGGCCACGACCGGCCCGTCGGCCGTTCCGAAGGTCAGGCCGAGATTTTGCGCGCAAACGACGGAGGCGCTGTCCATTTTCATGCCCTCGATGGCACTGGCGGAACCAGACTGCATGCCTGTCGGGCGCATTGCAATCGGCATTGTCTTCATGGTCAGATCGGACACGGAATTGCTCACACGGAAATGTTGGAGGAAGGGCAATGAATGGGGATGAAAAGGCGACCTGCCGCGTCATCCGGCCGGGCAGCGCCTATGACGGCAAGCAGGGGCTCTCCTATTTCGAGGGTATCGCCCGCGAGACAGTGGGCTCGACCGGCCTCTGCATGCACCTTCTGACGATGCCGCCGGGTGCGCGGGCGAAAGCCCATCTGCACGAGAGCCACGAGACGGCGATCTACGTGCTCAGCGGCGAGGCGCATACCTGGTACGGCGATCGGCTGCAGGAGCATGTCGTCGTCAGGGCCGGCGAGATGTTCTACATCCCCGCCGGCGTGCCGCATTTGCCGGCCAATCTCTCCGACGCGCCCTGCTCGGCGGTGATCGCGAGGACGGATCCGAACGAGCAGGAGAGCGTGGTGCTCTTGCCGGAACTGGACGGGTTGGTGGGATAAGCGGCGGTGCGTCACCGGCTTAGCGGGATACCCCCCTCTGTCGCTTCGCGACATCTCCCCCTCAAGGGGGGAGATCGGTGCGACGCGGTGCCGATGCCAAGGTTCGGTCGAGGATCGGTGCGTCTTTTGGGCCGACAGGCGGCGGGGAGCATGTCCAGCGGATTGCACTTGAAGACGTGAATTCAGGTCGCAGGCATCCGCATCGAGGTGTCTGTGTCTGCCTGCGGTGCCTCCTGCCCGATCTCCCCCCTTGAGGGGGAGATGTCCGGCAGGACAGAGGGGGGTGGCTGCCGAATGCGGCATCGCCATCACACCCCCGTCGCCGGAATGCCTGACCGCTCGACCTTGCGCGGGGCGGTGATCTCCTTCCAGGTGGACAGTGCCTTGCTGACGGCCGTCACCGGCTCGCGCCTGACGAACTGGCCGTGGCCTTCCTGCGTGCGGATCGTGTTCTCCTCGATCGCGACGACACCACGGGTCAGCGTGAAGCGCGGCAGGCCTGTCACCTCCTTGCCCTCGAAGACGTTGTAGTCGATCGCCGACTGCTGGGCCCCGGCAGAGATCGTCTTTTTCCGCTTCGGGTCCCAGACGACGATGTCGGCATCGGCGCCGACGAGGATCGCGCCCTTCCTCGGGTAGACGTTGAGGATCTTGGCGATGTTGGTGGAGGTGACGGCGACGAATTCGTTCATCGTCAGGCGGCCGGTGTTGACGCCGTGGGTCCACAGCATCGGCATGCGGTCCTCCAGCCCGCCGGTGCCGTTCGGGATCTTGGTGAAATCACCGACGCCGAAGCGCTTCTGCTTGGTGGTGAAGGCGCAGTGGTCGGTGGCGACGACCTGCAGCGATCCGGAGGCCAGCCCCGCCCAGAGACTGTCCTGATGCTGCTTGTTGCGGAAGGGTGGCGACATGACGCGACGGGCGGCATGGTCCCAGTCCTTGTCGAAATACTCGCTCTCGTCCAGCGTCAGATGCTGGATCAGCGGTTCGCCGTAGACGCGCATCCCCTTCTGGCGGGCACGGCGGATCGCCTCGTGCGCCTGCTCGCAGGAAGTGTGGACGATGTAGACCGGGCAGCCGGCCATGTCGGCGATCATGATCGCCCGGTTCGTCGCCTCGCCCTCGACCTCGGCGGGGCGCGAATAGGCGTGGGCCTCGGGGCCGTTGTTGCCTTCGGCCAAAAGCTTCGCCGACAGCGAGGCGACGACGTCGCCGTTCTCGGCATGGACCAGCGGCAGGGCGCCGAGCTCGGCGCAACGCTGGAAGGAGGCGAACATCTCGTCGTCGTCCACCATCAGGGCGCCCTTATAGGCCATGAAGTGCTTGAAGGTGTTGATGCCCTTGTCCTGCACCACCGTCTTCATCTCGTCGAAGACCTGTTCGCTCCACCAGGTGATGGCCATGTGGAAGGAATAGTCGCAATTGGCGCGGGTGGACTTGTTGTCCCACATGGTCAGCGCTTCCAGCAGCGACTGCCCCGGCGAGGGCAGGGCGAAGTCGACCACCATGGTGGTGCCGCCGGAAAGGGCCGCGCGCGTGCCGCTCTCGAAGTCGTCGGAGGAATAGGTGCCCATGAAGGGCATTTCGAGATGGGTGTGCGGGTCGATGCCGCCCGGCATGACATAGCAGCCGGCCGCGTCCAGCACTGTGTCGCCAGAGAGATTCGGGCCGATCTCGACGATCCTGCCGCCCTCGACCCGGACGTCCGCCTTGTAGGTGAGGTCGGCGGTGACGACGGTGCCGCCCTTGATGACTGTGGTGGTCATTTTATTCCCCTGTCGATTCGAGACCTATGGTGAGGGACGGATAGAAGCGCGTGGCGTGACAATGTTGGTTCAAGCAGCCAGACAGTGCCGCCAGGATGGTTTCCAGCACGGCGCGGCGCTCGCGGGTTACCTCGTGGTTCCAGAAACGCAGGACTGCGTAGCCGTTGCGGTTAAGCCATCGCGTGCGGGTCAGGTCGGGTTCGCTGCCGGCGTGGTGGAAACCATCGATCTCGACAATGAGCCGTTCCTCGCGACAGAGAAAATCAACGATGTAGGGTCCAAGCGGTACCTGACGCGCGAACTTGTGGCCGTTCAGGTGGCGGTTGCGCAGTTCGCTCCAGAGGCGGAACTCCTCTTCCGTCTCGCTACGGCGGAGGCGACGTGCCTGCACGGTCTTGCCGGGGCGCCTTTTTCTGATGTCTTCGTCCGACATGGCGCGGCCCCGTCCATCCTGCCTTGTGCGGCCCCCCTCATCCGACCCTTCGGGCCACCTTCTCCCCGCCGGGGAGAAGAGGGGACGCGCGGCGCTCTTCCCGCCAGCGCTAGCAGATGCTGCATTCTTCGTTGGTACCGGCATGTCGTTGGCGGTCGCCAAGACCTCCCTCTTCTCCCCCGCGGGGAGAAGGTGGCCCGAAGGGCCGGATGAGGGGGGCTTTTGCTTCAGAACCACCAGCCTACTCCACAATCCCCGCCGTCTCTATCACCGCATGGAACAGCACGTCCGCGCCGGCGCTGGCCCAGTCCTTGGAGATGTCCTCGGCCTCGTTGTGCGAAAGGCCGCCGACGCAGGGGCACATGATCATGGTGGCGGGCGCCACCTTGGCGGCCCAGCAGGCGTCGTGGCCGGCGCCGGAGATGATGTTCATGTGGCTGTAGCCCAGGTCCTCGGCCGCCTTGCGCACAGCGGACACAAGGGTCGGGTCGAAGGTGACGGGGTCGAAGTGGCCGACCGCCTCGACGGAACAGCCGACGCCGAGCGCCTCGCAGATCGTCGCCGCTTCCGCCTCGATCCTGGCCCGCATGCCGTCGAGCTTTTTCTGGTCCGGCGAGCGGATGTCGACGGTGAAGATCACCGTTCCGGGCAGAACGTTGCGGGAATTGGGGGAGAACTTCACCTGGCCGACGCCGCCAACGCAGCCCGGCTGGTTCTCGATCGCCACCGTCTGCACCATCTCGATGATGCGCGACATGGCAAGCCCGGCGTTGACGCGCATGTTCATCGGCGTCGAGCCGGTGTGCGCCTCGCGGCCGGTCAGGGTGAATTCGAGCCACCACAGGCCCTGGCAGTGCGTGACGACGCCGATCTGCTTCTCCTCCGCCTCGAGGATCGGGCCCTGCTCGATGTGGTACTCGAAATAGGCGTGCATCTTGCGCGCGCCGACCTCCTCGTCGCCGACCCAGCCGATGCGCTTGAGTTCGTCGCCGAAGGTCTTGCCGTCCGGGTCCTTGCGGGAATAGGCGTAGTCGAGGTCGATGGCGCCGGCGAAGACGCCGGAGGCGAGCATGGCAGGCGCAAAGCGCGCGCCTTCCTCGTTGGTCCAGTTGGTGACGACGACCGGGTGCTTCGTCCTGATGCCGAGGTCGTTCATCGAGCGGATGACTTCGAGGCCCGAGAGGACGCCGAGCACGCCGTCATACTTGCCGCCGGTCGGCTGGGTGTCGAGGTGCGAACCGATGTAGACGGGAAGGAGCTCGGGGTCGGTGCCGGGACGGGTGGCGAACATCGTGCCCATCCTGTCGACGGAGACGCTCATGCCGGCCGCCTCGCACCAGCGCCTGAACAGGCTGCGGCCTTCGGCGTCGGCATCGGTCAGCGTCTGGCGGTTGTTGCCGCCGGCGACGCCCGGACCGATCCTGGCCATGTCCATGAGGCTGTCCCACAGGCGGTCGGCATTGACGCGCATGTTCTCGCCGGGTGCGGCCATATCGCTAGCTCCCTCTTTTTCGGCTCCTCGTGAAAGCCGTCATCTGTTCCCGCCGGTCACCGGGCGCGTTTGTCGTTTTTCTGCGCCTACCGAACAGCAGTTGCCTTTGTTTCGCAACTGGCTGATAATTTGACCGGTTGGTAAACATTACAGCTTCCGGTGCGGCACTCAAGTCGAAAAAGCGAAAAGCCACGGGCCTCGCCCACAGGAATGGCAGAGAGTTAAACTGGTGATTTTGACGGCACTTTCCCGTCCGTGCGAAGGCTAGGAAGCAGATGGTACTACCGAGGGCAGCCAGGACCCAACGGCGCACGCGCATCCAGGAGGAGAAGGAGGAGCGGATCCTCGAAGCGGCGCTGGAGGTGTTTTCGCTGCACGGTTTCCGCGGCGCCACGGTCGACCAGATCGCCGAGGTGGCCGGCATGTCGAAGCCGAACCTCCTGTACTATTTCCGGACCAAGGAGGCGATGCACCGGGCGTTGATCACGCGGGTGCTCGATACGTGGCTGGATCCCCTGCGCGAATTCGATGCGGCGGGAAATCCGGTGTCCGAGATCCGCAGCTACATTCGCCGCAAGCTGGAGATGGCGCGCGACTTCCCGCGCGAAAGCCGTCTGTTCGCCAACGAAATGCTGCAGGGGGCAACCAATATCGAGGACGAACTGAAAGGGCCGCTGAAATCGCTGGTGGACGAAAAGGCGGCGGTGATCCGCGCCTGGGCGAAAGCGGGCAAGATCGCCAGGTGCGACCCCTACCACCTGATCTTCTCCATCTGGTCGACGACGCAGCATTATGCGGACTTCGACGTGCAGGTACGGGCGGTGCTCGGACAGGAAAAGGCGGGCGACGGGCGCTTCGAGGACGCGGCGCGCTTCCTGGAACAGCTTTTCATCAATGGCCTGGAGGTGCGCGACGCGGCCCCGTGAAGGCCCCTTGGACGACCCCTTGACGGGGCGTTGTGTCAGGCCGCCGTCTCGACGCGGTTCCGGCCGCCGGCCTTCGCCTGGTAGAGGGCCGCGTCGGCCGTTGCCAACAGGGCATCCAGCGAGGGCCGGGCGATGGTGGCCTGGAGCGCAAGGCCGATGCTGACCGTGATCGTCAGGCGGGATCCGTCGCCGATATCGACCGGGCGTTCTTCCACGGCGCGGCGAATGCGCCCGGCTAGGGCCTGCGCCTCGGCCTGCGTTGCCCGGGGAAGAAAGACCGCAAATTCCTCGCCGCCGAGGCGCCCGAACAGGTCGCCCGGCCGAAGGGCCGCGCGCACGGCGGCTGCGAAGGCGACGAGGGCGACGTCGCCTGCGGCGTGGCCATGGCGATCGTTGACCGACTTGAAGCGGTCGATATCGAGCATCAGCACTGCGGCGGTGCCGTCCTGTGAAAGATGGCGTTCGCTGCGCTCCAGGAAGGTCGCGCGGGTCAGCGCGCCGGTCATCTCGTCGTGCTCGACCATGTCCTTCAGCCGCTTCAGCAACTGGTTCCGGTTCGCGTTGATGCTGGCGACCGCGAGCGGCGCAAGGGCGATGAGCGCGAGTGCCAACCGGATCGACTTGCCCCAGGCCACGAGGTCGGTGTCGGCAGGCAGGTCGGCGAAGGCGCCGGTGATGATGACCATGCCCCAGATGGTGAAGCAGAGCGTCAGGCTTGCGGTGGCGAACAGGGAATAGCTCACCGCGCACCACAGAAGGGCGGGCACGGGGAAGGCGAAGGAGCCGGGACCCCCGATCAGGCTGCCCAGAAGGATGGAGGCCGCAAGTGCGATGGCCGGGGTTGCCCGTCGCAGGCCCTGCGCGGAGAGATCGATCCGCCTCGGCAGGCGGATATCGGCAAGCCGCGGCGCCGCCAGCATCACCGGCAGCATCACGGTGGTGTTCGCCAGTTCGGTGCTGAACCAGAGTTCGAGGCTGGTCGCGAAGTCGCGGCCGAAATAGGCTGTCGAGACCCCGGCGCCGACGAAGGCGCTCATGGCTGCGGCGCAGCAGCAGACGGCAAAGAGGACCACGATCGACTGCGGCCAGCGCATGCGCCGGTGGTCCTCGGCCAGCGCGCGGAACAGGACGTATCCGGTCAAGGCCTCGGTCAGGTTGGCCGCGGTGAGCCAGAGGGTCATGCGCAGCGTGCCGCCGGTCACGAGGTCGGCCGCGACATAGCCGGCGAAGGCAGCGATCCAGCCGCCGAAGGAGGCCAGCCGGGGTTCCCGGATCATCAGGCCGAGCAGGACGGCGTTGGCCGGCCAGAAGGCCGCCAGGAATCCGACCGGGCGGGTCATGATGCCGAAGAGCGCTGCGCAGAAGATCACCGAGGCGACCAGGAGCATGTCGGCCGGCAGGCGCATGGCCTGCGCCCCCGGCAGCGTACCTGCTTCGTGCCGGACCTGATCGGCCATCTTCGCCCCTCGCTCGCCCTGACCGCCGAAGACGGCCTTCCCGGATGCCCCGCTGCAACGAGCCGTTGCCGAACGCGCGCCGTTGCGCGCTCGGGATCGGGGCGCCGCCTCGAAAGCATGGAGACGGTGGTCCAGGCAAGCATTATTGTTGGACGCGGCTGGAAATACGGGGATGCGGGCAGGGGCGTGTGGCACAGATGCGAGCATCGCTCGCAATTCAGGTCCCTATCGGGTGTCCGAGGAGGCCACCGGCAGTGCCGGCGGCCTCCCGCCGGCTATTCGGCGGCCTGACGCGCCATCGGGTTGTTCGGATGCGTGGTCCAGTTGGCGTAGTCGGGGTCGACCGGCTTGCCGGTGCGGCGGTCCGTGGCGCCGGCGGGCAGCGCATCCATGGTGATGCAGTTCTCGACCGGGCAGACGTTGACGCAGAGGTTGCAGCCGACGCATTCCTCTTCCAGAACCTCGAAATGGCGCACGCCGTCGACGAACGCGGTGATCGCCTGGTGCGAGGTGTCCTCGCAGGCGATGTGACAGCGGCCGCACTTGATGCAGGCGTCCTGGTCGATATGCGCCTTGGCGATGTAGTTCAGGTTCAGGTACTGCCAGTCCGTCGTGTTCGGCACGGCGCGGGCGATGATGTCGTCCAGCGAGCGGTGGCCCTTCTCGTCCATCCAGTCGGACAGGCCGGTGATCATCTCCTGCACGATCTTGAAGCCATAGGTCATCGCCGCCGTACAGACCTGCACGTTGCCGGCGCCGAGCGCCAGGAACTCGGCCGCGTCGCGCCAGGTGGTGATGCCGCCGATGCCGGAGATGGGCAGCCCGTAGGTCTCCTGATCGCGGGCGATCTCGGCCACCATGTTGAGCGCGATCGGCTTGACCGCGGGGCCGCAATAGCCGCCATGCGAGCCCTTGCCGCCGACCGTCGGGTTGGGGGCGAAACTGTCGAGATCGACGGAGACGATCGAATTGATCGTGTTGATCAGCGAGACCGCGTCGGTGCCGCCGGCCTTGGCGGCCCGTGCCGGCTTGCGGATGTCGGTGATGTTCGGCGTCAGCTTGGTGATGACAGGCATGCGGGTGTACTGCTTGCACCAGCGCACCACCATCTCGATGTACTCCGGCACCTGGCCGACCGCCGAACCCATGCCGCGCTCGGACATGCCGTGCGGACAGCCGAAGTTGAGCTCGATGCCGTCGGCGCCCGTCTCCTCGACGAGCGGCAGGATGGATTTCCAGGCGTTCTCCTCGCAGGGCACCATGATCGAGGCGACCAGCGCCCGGTCCGGCCAGTTCATCTTCACCTGCTTCATCTCCTGCAGGTTGACCTGCAGCGGACGGTCGGTGATCAGCTCGATATTGTTCAGCCCGAGCAGACGCCGGTCGGCGCCCCAGACGGCGCCGTAGCGCGGGCCGTTGACGTTGACGATGGGCGGGCCTTCCTCGCCGAGCGTCTTCCAGACCACGCCGCCCCAGCCCGCCTTGAAGGCGCGCTCGACGTTGTAGGCCTTGTCCGTCGGCGGCGCGGATGCCAGCCAGAAGGGGTTCGGGGACTTGATGCCGACGAAGGAGTTGCGGAGATCAGCCATGTCTATTTCTCCCTTCAGGCGACGGCAACGGCGGGATCGGCCGCAGCGGCCAGCGCCCGGTTGATGGAATCGGCGGCGTCGCGGCCTTGCGCGACCGAGGTGACCGTCAGGTCCTCGCCGGACCTGATGCAGTCGCCGCCGGCCCAGACCCGGGCCATCGAGGTCTTGCCTTCCGCGTCGACGGCGATGCGCCCGCCGTCCAGCCGCAGGTTGGGCACGCTCGCCGGATCGAAGGTCTGGCCGATCGCCTTGAAGATCTGGTCGGCGGCGAGGATGCCGGTCTCTCCGGTGCCTGCCAGCTTGCCGTCCTGCATTCCGGTGTATTCGACCTCGATGCCGGCCACGCGGCCGTCCTTGCCGATGACGCGCTTCGGCTGCAGCCAGTGGCGGATCATCACGCCCTTGGAGGTCGCAAGCTCCTGCTCGAATTCCGAGGCGTTCATGTCCTCCTTGCCGCGGCGATAGCAGATCGTGACCTCCTCGGCGCCGAGAAGCTTGGCCTGCACGGCGGCGTCGATCGCCGTCATGCCGCCGCCGATGACGACGACGCGCCGGCCGATCGCGATGTCGGCCTTGTTGTCCACCTGGCGCAGGGCGGCGATGAAATCGACGGCGTCCTCGACGCCGGTAAGCTGCTCGCCTTCGACCCGCAGTGCGTTGACGCCGGCAAGGCCGATGCCGAGGAAGACCGCGTCGAAGTTCTCCGCCAGTTCGCCGAGCGTGAAGTCGCGGCCGAGCTTCTGGCCGTTGCGGATCTCGATGCCGCCGATCGCCAGCAGGTAGTCCACCTCGCGCTGGGCGAAGTCGTCCGTCGTCTTGTAGGTGGCTATGCCGTACTCGTTGAGGCCGCCCGGCTTGACCCGCGCGTCGAAGACGATGACGTCGTGGCCGCTCATGGCGAGGCGGTGGGCGCAGGCAAGGCCGGCGGGGCCGGCGCCGACCACGGCGATGCGGCGGTGGGTCCGCTCCGGCCGGGTGTAGAACTGGATGCCGCGCTCCATCGCCGTGTCGGTCGCGTGGCGCTGCAGCAGGCCGATTTCGACCGGGCGGTCTTCGGCGGTGTTGCGCACGCAGGCCTGCTCGCACAGCGTTTCGGTGGGACAGACGCGCGCACACATGCCGCCGAGGATGTTCTGGTCGAAGATCGTCTTGGCCGCGCCGACGGCATTGCCGGTCGAGATCTGGCGGATGAACATCGGGATGTCGATCGCGGTCGGACAGGCCGTCATGCAGGGCGCGTCGTAGCAGAAGTAGCAGCGGTCAGAGGCGACAAGAGCCTGGTGCCGGTCCAGCGGCGGATGCAGGTCGGTGAAATTCTTCTCGTAGTCGGCCGGCGAAAGCCTGCCCTCCCGGATTCCGGAGATACACGTTCCCATTATTGTCTCCCATTGTGTGGGCTTTTGACTGGAGAAACGGTAACACGGTTTATTTTTTTATCAAACGGTAAAAGTTCGGGCGGAAATGCCGGATTTCCAGGGCCTGGAAGGGTCTAAAACTTGAGTGCTACGGTTGTGTTTTGGGCTGCCGAAACGGGTGGTTTTCCGTTTCCTCCCGCCGCCCGCAGGACGGGTTTGACAGGACGGGGGAAATGATGGCAGCAAATCCCAAGAGCAGGTTAGAGGTCTGAAAGCGATGGCAAGGAGATCCGAAACGGGGGGCAGACTGGACGACGCGGCGCGGGCCGGGTGGCTCTACTATGTCGCCGGTCGCACCCAGGACGAGATCGCCTCGGCCATGGGCATTTCGCGCCAGTCGGCCCAGCGGCTCGTCTCGCTCGCGGTCGCCGAGCGACTGATCAAGGTCCGGCTCGATCATCCGATCGCCGAATGCCTCGAACTGGCGCAGCGCCTCAAGGAGCGATTCGCTCTCGTCCACGTGGACGTGGTGCCGACCGACCCGACCTCGACCTCGACCACGGTCGGCATCGCCGAGGCTGGGGCGGCGGAGATCGAACGCTGGCTCAAGCGGGCGGAGCCGATCGTGCTTGCGGTCGGCACGGGGCGTACGCTCAAGGCGGCGATCGACCAGTTGCCGGCGATGGAATGCCCGCAGCACCGCATCATGTCGTTGACGGGCAATATCGGCCCGGACGGTTCGGCCGCCTACTACAACGTCATCTTCAGCATGGCGGACGCGGTCAAGGCGCGGCATTTTCCGATGCCGCTGCCGGTGCTCGTCTCCTCGGCGAAGGAGCGCGATCTCCTGCACGAGCAGAGCCTGGTGCAGTCCACCCTGAAACTGGCGCAGGAGGCCGACGTCGCCTTCGTCGGCGTCGGCGAACTCGGCCCGGACGCGCCGCTGTGCGTCGACGGTTTCCTCGACCGGGAGGAAATGGCGCAACTGATGGCCGAGGGTGCTGCGGGCGAGATCTGCGGCTGGATGTTCGACCGCGAGGGGAAGCTTTTGTCCGGCAGCATCAACGAGCGCGTCGCCTCCGTTCCGCTTCCCTCCCGAGACAATGCCGCGGTCATCGGGCTCGCCAAGGGCAGCCGCAAGCATCTGGCGATCCTCTCGGCGCTGAAGGGGCGGATGATCAACGGGCTGATCACCGACGAGGCGACGGCGAAATATCTGCTGCAGGCGTAAGCTGCGGGCGGAAAATGCCCGACCACCGCCTTGTCCTCACCCTCCGTCGCCATAGTTGATAGGGCGCAAACCCATCGAGGTGCAACCACGACGGACCGGCGCGGACGCTGCCGGCAAGGGAGAACCAGATGAAAATCCAGAAGAACGGATCGGCCCACTGGAGCGGCGGGCTCAAGGACGGAAAAGGCCAGATTTCCACGCAGAGCGGCGCGTTGAAGGACTATCCTTACGGCTTTGCCGCGCGGTTCGAGGGCGTTCCCGGCAGCAATCCGGAGGAACTGATCGGTACGGCGCATGCCGCCTGCTTCACCATGGCGCTGTCGCTGATCCTCGGCGAGGCCGGGCTGACCGCCGACAGCCTCGATACCCGGGCGGACGTCACGCTGGAGAAGGTCGCAGACGGCTTCGCCATCACCGCGATCGACCTGAAGCTGCGCGGCGTGGTGCCGGGCGCCGACGAGGCGACCTTTACCGAACTCGCCAACAAGGCGAAGGCCGGTTGCCCGGTCTCGAAGGCGCTGGCGGCGGTTCCGATCAGCCTCGCCGTCTCGCTCGGATAGGCCCGGGCAGGCGTTCGGCAGGCGCCGTCACTTCGCCCGCTTGAAGGTCCATTTGACGACGTATTCGCCGTCGCCCTTCATCCGGGTCTTCGTCTTGAGCCTGACGGGGCCGCCAAGCGCGGCCTCTGCGGCCTCGAAGGCCTGCCGGGCCTCGGCGATCGCCTGGTGGTAGGCGCTGTTGTCTCGCCGCGGGCTCTCGGCGACCGCCTTGACCAGGGCGCGCATCTCCGGGGTGTCCCGATCTGGTGTGTCCTTGCCCATGGCCGATCGCGCTCCGTCGCCGATAGCCGCGGTCGTTGCCGCGGCTTGCTGTCGGGGTACACCAGCCGTCATGCGCGGATCAATCCGTTCGGCTGCATTCCGGCGGGCCAAGTGCCTGATTCCTGGGCGGCGTGCATATTTCCCCAGCGGTCTTTTCGACTGGAAACAGCGCTATATATCAATCGCATGACCACGACTTTCGGCGGCGCAGCGTAAAATGGCCGTTGACATTTTGGGCAATAAGTTGAGTAATTGCCCACGAGCGAAGCAAATGCTCATAACCCTTCTGGGAGGAAGTCATGAATTTGAAGACATTTCTGCTGGGCGCCTGCTCGGCTGTAGCCCTGTGCGGATTTGCGAATGCGGAGACCCTGACGATCGCCACCGTCAACAACGGCGACATGATCCGCATGCAGGGGCTGACGTCGGAGTTCACCAAGGCCAACCCCGACATCCAAGTCGAGTGGGTCACGCTGGAAGAGAACGTCCTGCGTGAACGCGTCACCACCGATATCGCCGCCAGCGGCGGCCAGTACGACATCGTCACGATCGGCAACTACGAGGTTCCGATCTGGGCCAAGCAGCAGTGGCTGCTGCCGCTCGACGGTCTCGGCGAAGCCTATGACATCGACGACCTGCTGCCGGCGATCCGCGGCGGCCTTTCGGTCGACGGCAAGCTCTATGCCGCGCCGTTCTACGGTGAATCGGCGATGATCATGTACCGCAAGGACCTGTTCGAGAAGGCCGGCCTGACGATGCCGGACAGCCCGACCTGGGAATTCATCGGCGAGGCCGCACGCAAGATCACCGACCGCAACGCCGACATTTCCGGCATCTGCCTGCGCGGCAAGGCCGGCTGGGGCGAGAACATGGCCTTCGTCTCGGCGCTGACCAACTCGTTCGGCGGCCGCTGGTTCGACGAGAACTGGGCGCCGCAGTTCGACCAGCCGGAATGGAAGGAATCGCTGCAGTTCTACGCCGACCTGATGAAGGATGCCGGTCCGTCCGGCGCCTCCTCCAACGGCTTCAACGAGAACCTGACGCTGTTCCAGCAGGGCAAGTGCGGGATGTGGATCGACGCCACGGTGGCTGCCTCCTTCGTCTCCAACCCGAAGGACTCGACGGTCGCCGACAAGGTCGGCTTCGCGCTCTTCCCGAGCAAGGAAGGCGTCGCCAACCACGGCAACTGGCTGTGGTCGTGGAACCTCGCCATCCCGGCAAGCTCGCAGAAGGCCGAGGCCGCGCAGAAATTCATCGCCTGGGCGACCAGCAAGGAATACACCGACCTCGTCGCTTCCAAGGAAGGCTGGGCCAACGTTCCTCCGGGCACGCGCACCTCGCTCTACAACAACGAGGAATACAAGAAGGCCGCCGCCTTCGCAGTACCCACCCTTGCTGCGATGGACGCCGCCGATATCACCAAGCCGACCATCAAGCCGGTGCCCTATACGGGCGGCCAGTTCGTCGCGATCCCGGAATTCCAGGCTCTCGGCACCACGGTCGGCCAGCTGTTCTCGGCTGTCATCGCCGGCCAGTCCTCGGTCGACGACGCGCTCACGGCAGCACAGGCCACCGCAACGCGCGACATGACGCGTGCCGGCTACATCAAGTAGGGTTCCTCCCGAGAGCACGGGCTGTCCGGTCTTGTGACCGGGCGGCCCGCCCGACGGGCGAAGCGGCCCATCCGGCCTGCCATTGCCCGACGGGCGTCCTACAACAACAAGAAACGCGAACTGCCACGCAGTCGTCCCCGCCTCGAAGCGGTGCGCCGGCCATGCGGGCTCCAGGGAGGGTCGTTCGAGATGGCAACGCAGAACACCAAGACGTTGGCGCGCCTGATGATGGCGCCTGCCGTCATCGTTCTCCTGGTGTGGATGGTCGTGCCGCTGGCGATGACGCTGTGGTACTCTTTCCAGAACTACAACCTTTTGACGCCGCAGAACGTCAGCTTCGCAGGCTTCTTCAACTACATCTATTTCTATACCGATCCGGCCTTCTTTCAGTCGATCTGGAACACGCTCGTGCTTGTGCTCGGCGTGCTGCTGATCACCGTGGTCGGCGGGATCGCGATTGCGCTCCTGATCGACCAGCCGATCTTCGGCCAGGGGATCGTGCGCATTCTCGTCATCTCGCCCTTCTTCGTCATGCCGCCGGTGGCAGCACTCATCTGGAAGAACATGATCATGCACCCGGGCTACGGGGTGCTGGCGGATCTCGCGCGCTTCCTCGGCTTCCAGCCGATCGACTGGTTTGCGCAGTTCCCGCTGTTTTCGATCATCATCATCGTCGCCTGGCAATGGCTGCCATTCGCCACGCTGATCCTGCTGACCGCGCTGCAGTCGCTGGACAGCGAGCAGAAGGAGGCGGCCGAGATGGACGGGGCGAATGCGTTCAACCGCTTCATCTACCTGACGCTGCCGCATCTTTCGCGCGCGATCACCGTCGTCATCCTGATCCAGACGATCTTCCTGCTCGGCATCTATGCGGAGATCCTGGTCACCACCAATGGCGGCCCGGGCTACGCGTCGACCAACCTCACCTTCCTGATCTACCGCACCGCGCGTCTCGGCTATGACGTCGGCGGGGGCGCGGCCGGCGGCATCATCGCGGTCGTTCTCGCCAATTTCGTCGCCATCTTCCTGATGCGTGCCGTCGGCAGAAACCTGGACCGATAGGAGAAGATCATGGCCCGTACCGTTTCCAGAGGAAGCAAGATCGGCTGGACCATCGCCGCCTGGCTCGTGGCGCTGCTGATCTTCTTTCCGATCCTCTATGCCTTCATCACCAGCCTGAAGACGGAGCCGGAGGCGATTGCCGGCTTCAGCCTGATCCCGTCCGGCACCTTCGAGAACTACGTCACGGTGCAGACGCAGCGGGACTATTTCAAGCCGTTCATGAACTCGGTGGTGCTGTCGATCGGCTCGACCATCCTGGCATTGTTGTTCGCCATCCCTGCGGCCTGGTCGATGGCGTTCTCGCCGACCAAGCGGACGAAGGACATCCTCATGTGGATGCTGTCGACCAAGATGATGCCGGCGGTGGCGGTGCTGATCCCGATCTTCATCCTGTTCCGCAATTTCGGCCTGCTCGATACTCGTATCGGCCTGACCGTGATGCTGACGCTGATCAACCTGCCGATCGTCGTGTGGATGCTCTACACCTATTTCCGCGAGATCCCCGGCGAGATCCTCGAGGCGGCCCGGATGGACGGCGCCTCGCTGTGGAAGGAAATCGTCTACGTGCTGACGCCGATGGCGGTGCCGGGCATTGCCTCGACGCTGCTCTTGAACATCATCCTCGCCTGGAACGAGGCGTTCTGGACGATCCAGCTGACGACCACCAACGCGGCGCCGCTCACGGCCTTCATCGCCTCCTTCTCCTCGCCGCAGGGACTGTTCTGGGCAAAGCTTTCGGCCGCCTCCACCATGGCGATCGCGCCGATCCTCATCCTCGGCTGGTTCAGCCAGAAGCAACTCGTTCGCGGCCTCACCTTCGGCGCGGTTAAGTAAGGGCACGATCCATGGGCAGCATTACCCTCAGCAAAGTGTCGAAGACCTTCGGCGAAGCCAAGGTCATCCCCTCCATCGACCTGGAGATCAACGACGGCGAGTTCGTCGTCTTCGTCGGCCCGTCGGGCTGCGGCAAGTCCACGCTGCTCCGCCTGATCGCGGGGCTGGAGGACGTGTCGGGCGGCCAGATCCTGATCGACGGCAAGGACGTCACCGGCAACGCCCCGGCCGAGCGCGGGCTCGCCATGGTGTTCCAGTCCTATGCGCTCTATCCGCACATGAGCGTCCGGAACAACATCGCCTTCCCGCTGAAGATGGCCAAGCTCGACAAGGCGGCGATCGACCGGAAGGTCGAGGATGCGGCAAGGGTGTTGAACCTGACCGACTATCTCGAGCGTCGGCCGTCGCAGTTGTCCGGCGGCCAGCGCCAGCGCGTGGCCATCGGCCGGGCGATCGTGCGCGAACCGTCGGCCTTCCTGTTCGACGAACCGCTCTCCAACCTCGACGCGGCCCTGCGCGGCACGATGCGGCTGGAGATCAGCGAACTGCACAACACGCTGAAGACGACGATGATCTACGTCACCCACGACCAGGTCGAGGCGATGACCATGGCCGACAAGATCGTCGTGCTCAACCGCGGCAACATCGAGCAGGTCGGCTCGCCGCTCGACCTCTACCGCTCGCCGCGCAATCTCTTCGTCGCGGGCTTCATCGGTTCGCCGCGGATGAACCTGATCAAGGGCGAGATCGCCAAGGGCCACGGCGCGCATACGATCGGCGTCCGGCCGGAGCATATCGACCTTTCGACCTCCGCCGGCGCCTGGCGCGGCACGGTGGGCGTCGCCGAACACCTCGGCTCCGATACCTTCCTGCACGTGACCGCCGACGGCATCGGCACGCTGACCGCGCGTGTCGGCGGCGACCTGCCCGTCCGGCACGGCGACCAGGTCTATCTCACCCCGCAGGAAGGCCGGATCCACCGCTTCGACGACAAGGGAATGGCGATCCGATGACGGGAATTTCGATGAAGAGACTGGAAGGAAAGAGCGCGCTGATCACCGGTTCGGCGCGCGGGATCGGCCGCGCTTTCGCCGAGGCCTATGTGCGCGAGGGCGCGCGGGTGGCGATCGCCGACATCAATATCGAGCGGGCACGGCAGACCGCAAGCGAGATCGGCGCCGCTGCCTATGCCGTGCAGATGGACGTCACCAGCCAGCAGTCGATCGACGATGCGGTCGGCGCCTGCGTGAGCGAGGCCGGCGGCATCGACATCCTGGTCAACAACGCGGCGCTGTTCGACCTGGCGCCGATCGTCGAGATCAGCCGCGAGAGCTACGACCGGCTATTCTCGATCAACGTCTCCGGCACGCTGTTCACCATGCAGGCGGTCGCCAAGCAGATGATCGCGCAGGGGCGGGGCGGCAAGATCATCAACATGGCGAGCCAGGCCGGCCGGCGCGGCGAGGCGCTCGTTGCCGTCTACTGCGCCACCAAGGCGGCCGTCATCAGCCTGACCCAGTCGGCCGGCCTGAACCTGATCTCGCACGGCATCAACGTCAATGCGATCGCCCCCGGCGTCGTCGACGGTGAGCACTGGGACGGCGTCGACGCGCTCTTCGCCAAGTATGAGAACCGGCCACGCGGCGAGAAGAAGAAGCTGGTCGGCGAGGCCGTGCCGTTCGGTCGGATGGGGACGGCGGCGGACCTGACCGGCATGGCCGTCTTCCTGGCTTCGCCCGAGAGCGACTACGTCGTTGCGCAGACCTACAATGTGGACGGCGGCAACTGGATGAGCTGACAAGGCCGTGCCGCCTTTGCCGCGGCTGGCGACGTGATCGATGAGAGCCGGCGGCCGCGGATGGCGGGCACCGGCGGAGACAGGCTTGCGCCCAGTGCCCCGGATGCGGGCCGGGCCCGCGCGTGACCGGAAGGAAACGACCATGACCACCAAACTCTCGCTGGACAATCTCGAAACGGTGAAGAACACCGCGGGCGTGCCCTCCTATCCGCGCTCGGCCCTGAAGGCGGGCATCGTCCACTTCGGTGTCGGCAACTTCCACCGTGCGCACCAGGCGGTCTATCTCGACGACCTGTTCAATGCCGGCCGCGATCATGACTGGGCCATCATCGGCGCCGGCGTGCTTCCCTCCGACGAGGCGATGCGGGCCAAGCTCGAAGGCCAGGACTTCCTGACGACGGTGGTCGAACAGGACAACAACCGCACCGGCGCGCATGTGACCGGGGCGATGATCGACTACCTCAAGCCCGGCGACGTCGCAGCCGTCGTCGCCCAGCTTTCCGATCCCGCCATCCGCATCGTCTCGCTGACGATCACCGAAGGCGGCTACTTCATCGATCCGGCCTCGGGGGTCTTCAACCCCGCCCATCCGGCGATCGCCGCCGACGGCGAGAAGCCGGACGATCCCAAGACCGTGTTCGGCCTCATCCTCGCTGGGCTGAAGGCGCGCCGGGACAAGGGCATCGCTCCCTTCACCATCATGTCCTGCGACAACATTCCCGGCAACGGCGAGGTCACCCACGCCGCCGTTTCCGGCCTCGCGCGGCTCTCCGATCTGGACTTCGCAGACTGGATCGACGCCAATGTGGCTTTTCCGAATGGAATGGTGGACCGGATCACGCCGGCGACCGGGCCGCGCGAGATCGGGATCGTCGCCGACGAATACGGCATCGACGACCAGTGGCCGGTGTTCTGCGAGGAATTCAAGCAGTGGGTGCTGGAGGACAAGTTCCCGCAGGGACGGCCGGCGCTGGAAACGGTGGGCGTGCAGTTCGTGCCCGACGTCGCGCCCTACGAGCACATGAAGATCCGCATTCTCAATGGCGGCCATGCGGCGATCGCCTATCCAGCGGCCCTGCTCGACATCCACTTCGTCCACGAGGCGATGGAGGACGACGACATCCGCGCCTTCCTCGCCAAGCTGGAGAAGGAGGAGATCATCCCGGTGATCCCGCCGGTGCCGGACACCGATCTCGGCGATTACTTCAAGCTGATCGAGAAGCGCTTCTCCAACCCGAAGATCGGCGACACCATTCCGCGGCTCGCGCAGGACGGCTCCAACCGCCAGCCGAAATTCATCCTTCCCTCGACAGCCGACCGGCTGCAGCGCGGCGAGGACGTCATCGGCCTGTCGCTGGTCTCGGCGCTATGGTGCCGCTATTTCGCCGGCACGTCGGACAGCGGCAAGGCGATCGTCTTCAACGATGCAAATGCCGAGCGGCTGCAGGCGGCGGCGTTGAAGGCCAAGGACGACCCGGCCGCCTTCCTTGCGCTGTCCGACATCTTCGGCGAGGTTGCGGCCTCGGAACTGTTCCGGCGGCGATTCGCCAGGGCGCTTTCGAGCCTGTGGGAGAAGGGGACGCGCCAGACGCTGCGGCTCTATCTCGACGACAAGCTCGCGGACTGAGGCCGCGCAAGCGCAACGGCACGCCGCATCCGCGGCCGGAACTGGGTATGTGAGGCGATGGCGGCAGGTCCGATCGAACTGGTGATCTTCGATTGCGACGGCGTACTCGTCGACAGCGAACCGATCTCGCTCGCCGTTCTCGTCGACGCGCTCGACGTGGCCGGCGTCAGCATGGGCGCCGACGAGGCGGCGGAGCGCTTCCTCGGCAAGAGCCTGAAGACCATGTCGGAGATCCTGCACGACGAATACGGCCTGGCGATCGACGATCACTTTCTCGAAGGCATGCGCAAGACGCTCTATGCCCGCTTCCGCGAGGAATTGCAGCCGATCGAGAACATCCGCCAGGTGGTCGAGGCGCTGCCGGTCTCGTGCTGCGTCGCCTCCTCCAGCCAGCCGGAGCGCATCCGCTTGTCGCTGTCGGTGACGGGGCTGATCGACTGTTTCGAGCCGAACATCTTTTCCGCCAGCATGGTGCGCAACGGAAAGCCGGCGCCGGACCTGTTCCTGCATGCGAGCGAGGTCATGGGCGTCTCGCCCGATGCCTGCGTCGTGATCGAGGACAGCCCCGCCGGGGTGATGGCGGCGCAGGCCGCCGGCATGCGGGTCTGCGCGTTTGCCGGAGGCTCGCATGCGCGAACCGGCCGGCATCGTGCAGCCCTCTCCGTCCTGAAGCCCGACGTGCTGTTTGACGACATGCGGGAATTGCTCCAGTTTGTCGGCAACGCACAGCCGACGGGAACATGATTTCATGCGCGATCTGATCGTTGCGGTCGACATCGGGACCGGAAGCGCCCGTGCCGGCGTCTTCGATCGGGCGGGCACCCTGCTCGCGCGCGCCGAGCGGCCGATCGCGATGAACCGGCCGCGGGAAAACGTCGCCGAGCACGATTCGGAAGATATCTGGAGCGCGGTCTGCGGGGCAGTGCGGGCGGCCTGCGCGGCGGCGGGTGCGGCTGCCGGACGTGTGGCGGCCCTCGGCTTCGACGCGACCTGCTCGCTCGTCGTGCGTGACGGTGAGGGCGGCCAGCTCGCGGTCTCGGGCGGCAAGGACCCGCGCTGGGACACGATCGTCTGGCTCGATCACCGCGCGCTAAAAGAGGCTGATGTCTGCACGGAAACGCAGCATCCGGTGCTCGACCATTCCGGCAAGGTCATGTCGCCGGAAATGCAGATGCCGAAACTGATGTGGCTGAAGCGCCACCAGCCGGAACAGTGGGCCCGCGCCGGCTATTTCTTCGACCTCGCCGACTTCATGACCTGGAAGGCGACCGGTTCGACCGGGCGCTCGCGCTGCACCATCACCTCGAAATGGAACTACCTGGCGCATGAGCGGGAGGGCTGGCGGGAGGACTTCCTGGACCGGATCGGGCTGGCGGACCTGCGCAGGCGCGGGACGCTGCCGGACGAGACGATACCGGTCGGCGCACCGATCGGACGGTTGAGCGAACGGGCCGCGACCGAACTTGGGCTCGACATGGAATGCATCGTCGGTGCCGGCATGATCGACGCCTATGCCGGGGCGCTCGGGGTGCTCGGCCAGTTTGCCGGCGAACCGCGTGCGCTCGAGCGCCAGCTGGCGTTGATCGGCGGCACCTCCAGCTGCATCGTCGCCTTTTCGCGCGAGAAGAAATTCGGTTTCGGCATGTGGGGTCCCTACTACGAGGCCGTCCTGCCGGGGCACTGGCTGGTGGAGGGCGGCCAGTCGGTGACCGGCGGGCTGCTCGACCATATCGTCAGGCTCCACAGCGCCGGCGGCGATCCGGTGCCGACCACCCACCAGCGGATCGTCAGGCGCATCTACGAACTGCGGGCCATGGAGGGCGACGACTTCGCCGCACGGCTGCACGTCCTGCCGGACTTCCACGGCAATCGCTCGCCGCTCGCCGATCCGCACGGGCTCGGCGTCATCAGCGGCCTGTCGCTGGATGCGACCTTCGACAGCCTGTGCCGGCTCTACTGGAAGACCTGCGTCGCCGTCGTGCTCGGCATCCGTCGCGTCATCGACACGCTCGGCGAATGCGGCTATGCGCTGGAGACCCTGCACGTGACCGGCGGCCATCTCCACAATCCGCTGCTGATGGAACTCTACCGCGACGTGACCGGCTACCGGGTCGTGGTGCCGAAGACGAGCGATTCAGTACTGCTCGGAACGGCGATGGCGGCATCGGTCGCAGGCGGCCTCCATCCGGATATCGCCACAGCCGGCAAGGCCATGCATCCGGGCGGGGAGGAGCTTCCTTCCGATCCGGGCAGGCGCGCGCTTTACGATCGTGAATATCGCCGTTTCCTGGCGCTCTACCGCCACCGTGACGAGCTGGAAAAAATCCTCTGAGGTGCCCAAAAAAATTTTGAACGCGGCGGAACCTATTTGCTGCGTCGGTGTTTCTACACTGTCACCGGCCAGCGCATTCCCCCAGTGCGAGGCCCTCGAAGCCGGTGAACACAGCCGCTCGCCGTGTCCCCTCCGGCCAGCGGGAATTCAGGCAGCCAGCGCCCCCCCGCGCTGGCTGCTTTATTTTTGCCGCCGGCGGGTCCCATGATGACAATCGGAGACGAAAAAAAGGACGAGGCGCAGGCCTCGTCCCCAGGTGGTGCAGAAACTGGATCCGGTGAAACGTTCAGGCGGCGACGGCGTGAACCGGGCTGGTCATCAGCGCCTGGTTGATGAGGACCTTGACGGTGTCCGGATGGAAGGGCTTGCTGACCAGGTAGGCCGGTTCGGGGCGTTCGCCGGTCAAGAGCTTTTCCGGATAGGCGGTGATGAAGATGACGGGCAGTTCGGTGCGGGCGAGGATGGCCGTGACGGCGTCGATGCCGGAGCTGCCGTCGGCAAGCTTGACGTCGGCGAGGATGAGGCCGGGCCTGGTCTCGAGCCACAGCTTCTCGGCTTCGGCCTGCGTGCATGCGATGCCGGTCACGCGATGGCCCATGTCGCTGACCATGTCGGCCAGGTCCATGGCGATCAGCGGCTCGTCCTCGATGATCATGATGCCGACCTCGGTTTGCGCGGCAATCTCGCGGAAGGCCGTGTCGAGCAGGGCGCGGACCTCGGCCTCGTCGGTCTCGAGGATCTCGGCCACATGCGCGGTCGGGAAATTCTCCATCGTCACCAGCAGGAGGGCCTGGCGGACGCGGGGCGGAACCGCGCCGAGATCGACCGGCGACGGGGCGCCGGGGCGCAGCGAGACGGTGTCGCTGACGGAAATGGGCAGCGACGCGATCATCCGCGACAGCAGCCGGAAAAGGCGCACGCGGTCGTCGTCGCCCTCGGCGAATGCGGCGGGATCCATCAGGATCGCTTCGAGCGTGGCGGCGACATAGGCGTCACCCGAGGCCTGCGTGCCCGTAAGCGCGCGGGCATAGCGGCGCAGGTAGGGCAGATGAGGCGTTAGGCGGTCGGAAATCGGCATCGTAAGCTCCCCTGTGATGCGGACGGCTGCATTGTCGGTCAACGGGAAAACGAACATGATGAATTTTGGTTCCGCGCCCCGGAACCTTTTTCGGACGGGCGCATTCCTGTGTCGAATTCCCTTGAGGGGGACGATGGAAGCAGTCGAAAGTCAGAGATGTGAAACAACAGCAAAGACAAGAATATCCAATGACGACAGAGGGGGTTGACGGGCAGATCGCCCACAGGCTTCGCTCGTTCTATCTCTCCGTCCAGGAAGAGCCGATCCCGGAGAAATTCCTCGAACTCCTCGAAAAGCTCGACCTTGCGGAGCAGCGGGGGAAGAGTACGACCGAGCAGGACGGAGACATGCAGCTGGGGAGCCAAGATCGGTGAGCGCACAGGAACCGGCAAACACTTTCAAGCGCGAACTGCTCTCGATCCTTCCCAGCCTGAGGGCCTTCGCCATTTCGCTCGTCGGTCGCCATCACGAGGCCGACGATCTGGTGCAGGACACCATCATGAAGGCCTGGGCCAAGCAGGACCAGTTCGAGATGGGCACGAATATGAAGGCGTGGCTGTTCACGATCCTTCGCAACGAACTCTACAGCAAGCTGCGCAAGCGCGGCCGCGAAGTGCAGGACAGCGACGGCCTGCTGACGGCCAATCTCGCCCAGCATCCCGCGCAGTACGGCAAGCTCGACATGCAGGATTTCCAGCGCGCGCTGGAACAACTCCCGGATGAGCAAAGGGAGGCGATTATCCTTGTGGGTGCGTCCGGTTTCTCCTATGAAGAGGCCGCCGAAATCAGCGGTTGTGCCCTTGGGACGATCAAGAGCCGCGTCAACCGTGCAAGGCAGAAACTGCAGGAGATCCTGCAGATCACGAATGAAGGCGAGTTCGGTCCGGATGCGGTGTCGGCACCGCTGACGTCGCGAGCCTTCATGACATAAGGGGACGACCGCGCCTGTCCTGGGCCGGCAGGCGAGGGGCAGGTTTCGGAGAACAATCATGCAGGTTCTCAGCATGACGCAAAGGCACGCAAGGGCACCGTCTGCGTGGCCGGCAGGTTCGCGATGAACCGCCGGCCGTCGTCCGTGCCGGTGGCCGTTGCCACTGCCCTGACCGCCCCGGCGCGGCTGGAGGCAGTGCGGGCAACGTTGCCTGCCTATGCCGGGCCGGATGCGGACTTCACGGATATCGCCGATCTTGCGGCGGGCCTTTTTTCCGCGCCGATCGCGCTCGTCACCCTGATCGGCGACACGACCCAATGGTATCTCGCCCGCAAGGGTCTGGGCGAGGTCAGTTCCAGCGCGGCCGATACCTTCTGTGCCCGCCTTCTTACGGAGGGAGGCGCCCCCATCATCGTTCCCGACGCGCGGGCCGACAGCCGGTTCTCCGACCTGCCGAGCGTCACCGGCGCGCCGCATGTGCGCTTTTATGCCGGGGCCCCGATCCTCCATGCCGGCCAGCCGATCGGCAGCGTCTGCGTGCTGGACGTCGAGGCCCGCGCCGGCGCCAGCGACGACGCGCTGCTGCATCTGCAACAGCTTGCCAAGCTTGCGGGCTCGCTGCTGCTCCTCAAGGAGGAGGCGCGGCGCAGGGCGCTGGCCAATGCGGCGATCGCGCGCGAGGAACAGCGGCATGCCGCAGCTCTCAACGCCGCCAATGTCGGGAGCTGGCTGTGGGACGTCAAGGCCGGGACGGTGATCGGCAATGCACCGCTCCTGCGCATGCTGGACCTCAAGCGCGGCGAGAACCTGACGGCGCGCCAGATCTTCTCGGCGATCCACGCCGCCGACAGGGCCGCCGCCATCGGCAAGCTCCGCAACGCGCTGGAAACCGGCGGCGAATATGACGGCATGTTCCGGGCGGGCTCGACCGGACGCTGGCTGCTGGGCCGCGGGCGCGTGCATGAATGGGACCCGGACGGAACGCCTTCCATGTTCCTCGGCATCACGCTGGACGTGACCGAGGGCCAGCTCGCCTCGGAGCGGATGCGGCTGTTGCTGCGCGAGCTCAACCACCGGGTCAAGAACACGCTCGCCATGCTGCAGTCGCTGGCGCGGCAGACGCTGCGGCAGACCAAGGATCCGGAGGCCTTCATGGCGGCTTTCGCCGGGCGGTTGCAATCGATTTCCGAGGCGCACGGGCTTCTCAGCGACCAGGAGTGGGGCATGATCTCGCTGACCGCCCTGCTGCAGGCGCAGATCCGCCCCTTCGTCGACGATTTCCAGAGGCAGGTCGAGATCCACAAGGACGAGGTCCGGCTCGGTCCCGACCAGTCGATCGGACTGGGGCTCGTCCTGCACGAACTCGCCAGCAATGCGCGCAGATACGGCGCGCTGTCCGTCCCGGGCGGCAGGCTGGTGATCACCGCACGCGTCATGCAGGAAGACGGCCAGTCGGTGCTGCACATGACGTGGCACGAAATGGGCGGGCCGCATGTCGAGCCGCCGAAGGCCAAGGGCTTCGGGCTCATCCTGATCGAGCGAAGCCTCGACAAGGTGCTCGGCAGCGACGTGCACCTCGAATTCCTGCCGAGCGGGTTGACCGCGATCATCAGGCTTCCGCTCGACCAGGTGTGAGAGGCGTCGCTGGCGCCTCAATGGCTTCACGCTTCAAGGCTTCAACGGACAGACCGGCCGACCCGCGATGGCGGGCCGGCCGGTCTGTCCGGGTGTTTCAAGTTTTCCCGGAAAAATCAGTCGTCGTCGCGCCGGCGGCGACCCGGGCGTAGGAACAGCGCCAGCGCGACGCCGAGGGCTGCGGTCGCAAGCGGATTGCGGGCCGCACTGCCGGCCGCGATCGCCGCAAGCTGCGTGCGCGCGCGCATCTGCTCGCGCCGCCTGCGGCGAAGCCTGGCGTCGCGGTTGTTCAGATAGAGGAGCACCGCGATCAGGACGAGCGCCAGGGTGGCAACCCCGCCGGCGAGCCCGAGCAAAGCGGGAACCGTGCCGTAGCGCTCGGCGAGGCTGACCGAAAGGGCCGCGACTGCCAGCACATAGGCGGTCAGCAGGAGCAGGCCGGCAATGCCGGCGAAGATGGCATTGCGCTTCGAGCGCTGCAGGGTTTCCTCTATCCTGTCCTCGACCCGGAAGACCATGTTCTGGGCGAGGGCGGTTACGATCGACAACATGAATTCCCGCTCCTGGATGTGATTACGTCGCGCCTTGCCCGGCCTGCCGGCGACGCATGTGGTAGCCGTCCTGTGCGAGCCGCCGCGATCAGGGCCGCGGCTTGCGTTTCAGGGCGGCGATGGCCGCATGCGCGCGTCAGGCAAGGTCCCCAAAGGCGGATGTCAGCGCCGCAGGATGGCGGCGATGACGAAGCCGGCGACGGCGGCGGCGCCGAGGGTGGCGAAGGGATGCTCCTTGACGGTGCGGCGCACCTCGCGGCCGGTGTCCCTGTAGCGCGCCGTCAGTTCGGCCAGGATGTCCTCGCCGTTGGCGATCAGTTCGTCGAGGCCGTCGGTCGCCTCCGCGCGGGCGTGCCTCGCGTTCTCGCGGGCCTTGCTGCGGAACATCGAGAAGCGGTCGCGGGCGTCTTCCGCCCCGTCGGCCACGTCCTGAGCGACGAGCTTGGCCAGCGTGGAAATCTGGTCGCGCAGTTCGGCGATCTGGTCCTCGATCGTTTCTGCTGCCTCGGAAACCGTGCGGTCCTTGCCGCGGGAGAACATTCCGGATGCCATTACACCCTCCTTTGCCTGTTCGAACGCAAAACTAAAGTTGTGCCGGCACAACAACGTCGACGGGCTGGAAAGGTTCCGCTCCAACGCGGTGAGAGGGGGTCCTACAGAACAGCCGTCTGCGGCAGAATGAACGGAGTTCCCGCGGCAGGCAAGCCACTGACGCGCATGCGGCAGCCGAAGACCTCCTCCATCGCCGCGTCGGTGAGCACCTCCGCCGGCGCCCCCGCGGCGGCGACCTTTCCCCGCTTCATCATCACCATGTGATCGGCATACATCGCCGTCAGGTTGAGGTCGTGCATCACGGCGATCACCCCGCCGCCGCGCGTGCAGTAGTCCCTGGCGAGCTGCATGATGGTCAGCTGGTGGCGGATGTCGAGGCTGGAGACGGGCTCGTCGAGCATCAGGAAGCAGGGCATGCCGTTCAGGACCGGGTCCCAGATCTGCGTCAGCACGCGGGCAAGCTGGACGCGCTGCTGCTCGCCGCCGGAGAGCTCCTGGTAGAAGCGGCCCTCGAAACCCTCCAGGTCGACGGCGGCAAGCGCCTTGGCGGCGATCGCCTGCGCGTGGGCCGCGTCGTTGTTCAGCCCGGTCGACAATCCCATGCGCACGATCTCGCGAACGGTGAAGGGAAAGGCGATCGTGGTCGCCTGCGGCAGCACGGCCCGCCGGGTGGCGAGCTGCCAGGGCTCGAGCGCGCGGACGTCGTCGCCGTTGATGGTCAGTTCGCCGGTGCTGGCGATCTCGCCGGAGATGGCCTTCATCGTCGTGGTCTTGCCGCTGCCGTTCGGGCCGACGATCGCCGTCACCTGACCGGCCTTTGCCGTGAGCGATAGCGTATCGACGATCAGCTTTCCGGAAAGCCGGACGGAGAGGTTCTTGGCGCAGATCATGTCGGTCCCGAATGCGTTTGGTCGCCCGCCGCCGTCACAGGCCGGTGGACGTGCGGTGCCGCAGCAGCACCCAGAGGAAGAACGGCGCGCCCGCGAGCGCGGTGACGATGCCGATCGGCAGCTCGGCAGGTGCCACTATGGTGCGGGCGAACATGTCCGCGGCCAGAAGCAGGATGCCACCGAGAAGGGCTGCGGCGGGCAGCAGGTAGCGGTGGTCGGGGCCGATGACCATGCGCAGGATATGCGGAACGACAATGCCGACGAAGGCGATGCCGCCGCTGACGGCCACCGAGGCGCCGATCGCCGCGGCCACGCTGACGATGGCGATGTTCTTCAGCTTCTGGACCTTGACGCCCATGTGGAAGGCGGTGGCCTCGCCGAGCGTGATCGCGTTCAGCCCGCGGGCGAGAAACGGCAGAACCGCGAGCGAGAGCAGGATCACCGGGCCGGCGGTCAGCACCTTCGGCCAGGTCGAGCCGGCGAGCGAGCCGAGGCTCCAGAAGGTGACGTCGCGAAGCTGGCGGTCGTCGGCGACGTAGATCAACACGCCCGTGACGGCGCTGGCGAGTGCCGCGATCGCCAGACCGGCCAACAGCATGGTGGCGACCGAAGTCTGGCCGTGCAGGGTGGCGATGCGGTAGAGAAAGAGCGTTGCGAGCAGGCCGCCGACGAAGGCTGCAAGCGGCAGGGCGAAGGCGCCGACAAGGCCGAGAAGGGCCGCCGGCAGCGCCCCGCCGAGCACGATCATCAGCACCGCGCCGAGTGCGGCGCCGGAGGAAATGCCGATCAGGCCGGGATCGGCCAGCGGGTTGCGGAACAAGCCCTGCATCACCGCGCCCGAGACTGCCAGTGCTGCGCCGATCAGGAGCCCGAGCAGGGCGCGGGGCAGGCGGATGTCGATGACGATGATGCGGTCGCGCTGGCTGAGAACCGAGGACGGTTCGCCGCTGACGAGCGACAGGGCGACATCGACCACCGAGGCGTCCGAGGCGCCCGTCGCCGTCGACAGCAACAGGACGACGACCGTCAGGACGGCGAGCGCGGCGATGACGAGCCGCGCAAGGGCGGTCCGGTCGCCCCCGGCGGCAAGGCGCAGGCGGTGCGCCGTCATGCCCTGCATTCCGGTCTTTGCGGCATCACTGAGAGACATTGGCCTTGCCGTACAGCCGTTCATTCAGGTCGCGGATCGCCGTTGCGGTGCGCGGGCCGAAACCCAGGAGTTCAAGGCTGTTCATGCGAATGATCGTCTTGGAGGCGGCCGCAGGCGTCAGCGCGATGGCCGGATGGGCCAGCAGTTGCTCGTCGCTGCTGTCATGGCCGCCGCGCGACATGACCATGATCGCGTCGGGCCTGGCGTCGGCGATCGCCTCGTCGGCCATCGCCTTGTATCCGGGGAAGGCCGCGTCGGTGGCGTTGACGGCGCCGGCGAGCTTGAGGATGCCGTCGGCGGCGGTATGGGCGCCTGCGGCCATGATCTTTCCATCCTGGAAACTCAGGATGAAGAGCACGCGCTTGCGCTCGCTCTCGGGGCGCTTCGCCGCGTCGGCGATGGCTGTGTCGAGATCGGCGCCGACCTCGTCTGCAAGCGTCTTCGTCTTGTCCGGAACGCCGAGGAAATCGCCGACCTTGGCAATCTTGTCGAGGATGGCGGCGCGGTCGTAGCCCTCGGGGACGGTCGTGAACGACACGCCCGCATTCTTCAGGACCGCCAGCGCATCCGGCGGGCCGCTTCCCTCGATGGCGAGGATGGCGCTCGGATTGACCCCGAGCACGCCTTCCGGCGACAGCGCGCGCATGTAGCCGACATCAGGCAGGCTCATTGCGGCCTCGGGAAAGGTGCTGGTGGTATCGCGGGCGATCAGCCGGTCCTGCTCGCCGAGTGCATAGACGATCTCGGTCAAGGCGCCGCCGATCACGACGATGCGCGAGGTATCGGCCTTCTGTGTCTCCTGCGCAGCGGCGGGGGACACGACAGCGCTCGCGGGCAGGAGAAAGGGTGTTGCGAGCGTCAGGGCCGACAATGCGAGCGCCGTGCGGCGCGCTGTCTGGAAAAAGGAGCGCTTCATCTTCGGATCCTCAGGCTGCGACGCTGGCGTCGGCGCGCGGCAGGCCGTCGAGGATGTCGCGCCAGGCCGCAAGCTCGACGTTTCCTTCCTTCCGCTTGCCGAAGAACTGGATGATCATCTCGCCCTTGGCGTCATAGGCTTCCAGCGAGGTGACGTGGCCGTTCTTGGTCGGCTTGCGCACGACCCAGCATTCGGAAATGTGATCCTGGCGCAGATGGAGATGGAAAGTCGGATCCATCACGTTGATCCACGGCCCCATCGGCTCGACCTTGCTGACCGGGCCGGTGTGGATCTGGATCGTGCCGTTGTTGCCGACGAAGCACATGATGTCGGTGGCCTTTTCGGCTGCGGCCCGCAGCATGAGTTCGGCGGCATTGGAGGCGACCTGCCAGGCATAATCCTCGCCGACGCTGCGAACGGCCTCCCGGCGACCGATCTTGAGTTTCTTCAGCATGCCGAAGAACTGGTGCGTGTCGGTCATCTCGCTCCAGTTCTGGCGCAGGACCGGAACGTCGACGGGGCCGGTCTCGTCCGCATCGGAGGCGGCGGGCTTCACCTCGGTGAAGTCCTGCGACTGGTCATCCAGCCGGAATTCGTCGACGATTGCCAGATAGGCGTCGAGATTGGAGGCCGGACGCAGGTGGATCTTCTGCACGGCGTTTCCGGCCGCATCGAAATATTGCAGGCTGCGGCGGACGTCGTCGCCTTCGCCCTTCTTGCTCACCGCAAATCCGTGCTTCCACGCTTGCGGGAAGATGCGCAGGTCGACGTTTTCGCCGAGCACGATCGAGGCATGCTGGCCGGCGGTGATCTTCTCGTAGACGCCGATCTTCTCGTGCACGGCGCTGTCGTTGCGGGTCAGCACCATGACCTCTCCGAGCGAAGGCGCCCTTTCCAGCAGGCGGTTGGCGCTGCCGTCGATGCGCACCGCCGTCAGCCCGACCTCGGCGGCAATGAGCGCGGCTTCGGAGATCCCGAGCTGCATGGCAACGTCGCGCTCGCGCAGTTTGGGGTTTTCCGCTCGATAGGCACGGATCTCGGAAGGGGTGGGGCGCTGCTTTTCCGTCATGGTGTCTGCCTGCTCACGTTCATCTGTTCAAATATCGTCGCGCCCCTGTGTCGCGTCACTGTGGAGCGCCGGACTGCGAGACACCTCGCGATCGCGGCTTCAGGCACATCGTCCCGCAACAAATTTGCGAGCTTTCACAGGGGATTGAACGTCGTTTCCGTTAAACTTTCTTGACTTTCATAGTCATATTTATTTATGGACGCAATACCGGATCGGCCGCTGGTTGAAATGCGCGATGCAATCCGCAATCGCTTCATTGCGGGGTGGCGTGTCCGGGTCCTGTTCGTGTCCAACAGTCGAGGCGTCCCGATGATCCGAAATGCAGCCCTGTCCGTGATGGCTCTGGCCCTGACGACGGCCCTGCCTGCCGCAAACGCATGGGCGCAGGACGCCCAGCCGGGCAAGGGCCTGCAGGTGGAGCTCAATGCGGTGGCGCCGTCCGAGCGCGGTTGCGTCTTCACCTTCGTCATCGGCAACCAGCTGGAGAAGAGCGTCGCGAGCGCCAAATTCGAATTCGTGCTCTTCAACGGCACGGGAACGGTCGAGCGCATGATCGTGCTCGATTTCCGCGACCTGCCGCAGGGCAAGACGAAGGTGCGGCAGTTCGACCTGCCCGGCACGCAATGCGACAACGTCAAGCGGATCCTGATCAACGATTCCCCCGTATGCGAGGGCGAGGGCATTGCGGCCGGCGCGTGCATGAGCGGCATCGTGACCCGCAGCAACACGCAGGTCGGTTTCGAAGGATAATCCGGGGGCGCGGCGGCGCGACCGGATCGAGTAGAGAATGAAGGTGTAGCCATGGCCGGCAGCAAGACAATCTGGAGCGCGGCGATCGTCCTGTCGCTGATCACGCACGCGGGTGCGGCAGCGATCCTGACGCTTTCGCCCGAGCCGGAAGCGGACGTGGCGCAGGTCGCCGGCGGCGCGGTCGTCGCCGAGGTGGCGATGCTCGGAAACAACGCCTTCGACGCGATCGAATCCGGTGCGCCGGACGAGATCCAGCCGACCGAGGAGATGGAGCCGGAGACGATCGAGCCGGTTGCCCAGCCGGTGGCCGAGATCGAGCCGCAGGAGATCGTTCCGGACGAGATCACCCCGAGCGAGGTCGCGCCGACGCCGGATGCGGAGGAATTCGTTCCCGAGATGAGCGAGGCCGTCGAGATCGAGGGCGCCGAGGTCGAGATCGCCGCCATTCCCGTTCCCGACATCAGGCCGGAGATCGTGGAGAAGCCGCCGGAGGCGATCCAGCCGCTGGAAAAGAAGGTCGAGAAGCCGGCGGAGAAGAAGCCCGAGAAGAAGCGGGCGAAGAAATCCGGCGACAAGGGCAACAGCCCGCGGGCGGCAAAGCGCGGCGAGGTCAATGGCTCCGACGGCGTCACCCTGTCTGCGCCCGGCGGCCAGAAGAAGGGCAGCGCCACGGCCGGAAACGCCGCCGTCAGCAATTATCCGGGCAAGGTCCGCAGCAAAATCAATCGCGCCAAGCGGCGCGTGCGGGGCGCCGGCGTCGTGACGGTCGCCTTCACCGTCTCGGCCTCCGGTCAGGCCACGAGCATTCGTGTCGCCAAGAGTTCCGGTGAGCCGGATGTCGACCAGGCGGCCCTCGATGCCGTCCGCCGCGCCGCACCCTTCCCGGAGATACCGGCAGGCGCGGGCCGGTCTTCCTGGCCCTTCAACGTTCCGATCGTCTTCAAGCGATAGCCCCTCGGGCCAGGTCCTCCTTTCGTTCCGGAATTCCGGCCGCCCGGCCCGTCAGGGTCGTGGCAGTCGCGCGGGTATTTCGGTGCGATTTGCGGTTGATCAAAAAAGATGATGAAATTTATCATGTTTATACTTTACTCCATAACTCATGTTTTGTAGGGTCGCGCCAATCGAAACGGGCTGCGAGGCCCAGAGCGCGAGGAATGACGCATGCAGGCAGGCAAGGACGGCCAGCGCGAGGCAATGCTGAGGGCGATGGTGACGGCGCGTGACGCACGGATCGCTTCGCTGGAAAAAGAGGTCGCCGCATTGAAGGCCCGCCTTTCTGCCGCATCGGCCAATGCCGGCGAGGGCAAGGCGCAGCCGGCGCGTCCAGCGGCTCCGGATCCGCGCCAGCAGCGGACCGTCGAGGTGACGCGGGTGAAGCGGCGGACGATCGAGATCGACCGCAGGGCGGCTGCCGACAGGCAGGGCCAGCAGGCGGGTGGTGCGGACGGCGACGGCGATGCCTCGGCCAAGGCTGCGCTCGAGGGCCGCAACTTTCTCTATGTCGGCGGACGCGACTGCCAGGTTGCGCACCTGCGCCAGATCGCAAGTTCGTTCGGCGCCAACCTGATCCATCACGATGGCGGCCTTCGCGAGGCGGTCTCGCGGATCGACAACGTTCTTCCTTCGGTCGACTGTGTGTTCTGCCCGATCGACTGCATCAGCCATGATGCGTGTCTCAGGGTGAAGACGGGCTGCAAGAAGTGGGAAAAGGCCTTCGTGCCGCTGCGCAACGGCAGCAAATCCAGCTTCGAGCGGGCCCTGCAGAGCCTCAGCGAAGGAACTCCGATACAATGAGCAGCGACAGGCCTGACGGCTTCATGATGATCGGCCTGCACAAGCTGGCCGCGCAGAACGGGGATGGCCTCATCCCCGAACTCCATGCCCTTCTGACGCGCGAAGCGCGCATGCAGGCAGAGAACCCGAACGTCTCCGTCTTTCCGGTGTGGGAGGCGCGCCCGCCTGCGCGCGCCGTGCCGTTCGAACAGACCGACGATGCGCCGGTCGCGGCCGCCGACAACGTCGTCGCCTTCCCGCAGCGCATCGCGCCGGTGGATCGGCGGAAAGATTCAGCCTGAAAGTGCGCATCTGAAGAGCGGGGCACGCCATGCCTGATCCGGCATGGTGGCGTCCGCGGTTCGTCCTGCAAATGGGGACGAGCCATTGCCGTCATGTTCTCCGGGGGCACGCACGCTCGGCTGTTGCGGGCCGTGCACCGCGCGGCTTGCCCCGCTTTTCAACTCGCTCGTTCAGATATTGCGCGGCTGCAGCAGGCTGCCGAGGGCGATTGCGAGCCAGCCGGCCATCATCAACGTGCCTCCGGTGGGGGCGGACATGGGGAACAGGCCGTGGCCCAGCGCGTGGCGCATCGTCAGGTCGCCGGCAAAGAGCAGCGTACCGGCGATGAGAAGGACCGCGGCGAGCGGGGCGGTGCGCAGGTTCGGCCAGGCGGCATAGAGCGCGAGCAGGGCGGGCGCATGCGCAAGGCACATGGCCGAGGCGCCGCCCATCAGCCGCGGGTCGCCGCTCGCATGCGAGGCGATGGCGGCGCTGACGACGCCGGCGAAGCCGAACAGGCCGGCGACAAGGAGCGTTGCCCGGCGTGCGGTCGAGACGGTCATCGATCCCCCTCCTGTTCCTGGTTGACCATGTGCTCGGCGAGCCGGGTCACCGGCGCCAGCACGATGTCCCGCAATTGCCTGCTCGGAACCGTTTCCTCCAGCGCCTGCGTGAAGCAGAGGAGCCAGCCGTCGCGCTCGGCAGTCCCGATCGCGGCTGCGAAGTGGCGCCGGCGCAGCATCGGATGGCCGCGTTTGTCGGTGTAGAGCGGCGGACCGCCGAGCCAGCCGGACAGATATTCGAACAGCTTCTCCTCGCTGTCCGACAGGTCCGCGGGGTGGATCGCGCGGCAGGCGACCGCCTCCGGCAGCGTATCCATCAGCGCATAGAAGCGCCGCGTCAGCGCGCGGACGCCCGCCTCGCCGCCGACGGCCTCGTAGAGGGTGATCGTTCCATTTGCCTGCCCGTCCTGTTTCTGCCTGTCCTGCACCCGCAAGCCTCGCCCGAATTTCGCCTGTGCCACAGATAGTTCACGACCGGGGAGGGGACAACGGCATTGCGCGACCTGTGACATCGGATCGCGGCCGCGGGCGCGTGCGTGCGTCGGGCGGGCAACGGCGATTGGCCTTCCGGCTCGTCCTTGTGCGGAAATCTTCTGCCGTCGATGCTGATGACCTCTTGCAATAAAACCGTCCAGACGGTATGTTTATCTCATGAGCACCGCCCACAAGCGCAAGAAAGATCCGCAAGCCGTCCGCCAGCAGTTGCTGGAGGTCGCGGCCGACCTGTGCGTGGAGAAAGGGGCCGCCGGCCTGACGCTCGATGCCGTCGCGGCGGCCGCCGGCGTCAGCAAGGGCGGCCTGCTGCATCATTTTCCGAGCAAGGCCGATCTGCTGTTCGGGCTGCTGGACGACCTGATCGCGCGGATGGATGCGGCAATCGCCGCGGCGATGCGGGCGGATCCGGAGCCGCACGGCCGGTTTACCCGAGCCTATGTCGGCGTCACCTTCGGCACCGGGGCCATGGCGGAGGAGGCGCGCTGGAAGGCGATGACCATACCGCTCCTGGCCGAGCCGGACCTGCGCGCGCGCTGGCGGGACTGGATCGCGCTGCAGGCCGAACGGCATGCCGGCACCGATGCCTCGCTCGACTGCACGCTTGCGCGCTTTGCCCTCGATGGGCTGTGGCTCGCCTCCGTCCTCGAAAGCCATCCAATGGATGCCGCTCAGGCGGAGCGAATGAAAGAACGTCTCTTCGATCTCTCCCGCGGCTGAACGCCTGCACCCCCGAACCTCCATCCCCTCTGCGGAGCCTGCCATGAACCTCGCCCTCGTCTATTCCGTCCTGGTGGTCGCGATCATCTTCGAGGTGATCGGCACCTCGGCCATGCAGGCCGCCCAGCACTTCACCCGGCTCGGGCCGACGCTCGTCATGGTGGCCTCCTATGCGGTCGCCTTCTATTTCCTGTCGTGGAGCCTCAGCTATGTTCCGGTCGGCATCGCCTATGCCATCTGGAGCGGGCTCGGCATCGTGCTCATTTCGCTGATCGGCTATCTCGTCTTCGGCCAGACGCTCGACCTCGCCGCCGTGATCGGGCTCGGGCTCATCATCGCCGGCGTTCTCGTCCTGAACCTGTTCTCGAAATCCACGTTCCATTGACGGCCGGTGACGACCGGGTCGCCGGTTGGGGCTTGCCTTCGGCAGCCATGGCTGTAAAACTTCAATTCAAACCGCTTTGGATTGACGTGGACGCAGACCGGGAGGCTGTCTTTATGACGATACGGACCATCGTTTGGGGCGAGAACATCCATGAGCAGACCAACGAGGTCGTGCGTTCGATCTACCCCGACGGCATGCATGCGGTGATCGCTGCAGCGCTGAACGCCGATCCTGCGATCACGGCGTCGACGGCGACGCTGCAGGAGGAGGAGCATGGCCTGCCTTCGGCGCGGCTCGCCGAGACGGACGTGCTTTTATGGTGGGGCCACAAGGACCATGGCGCGGTTTCCGACGCGGTCGTCGAGCGGGTGGCGAAGCGGGTCTGGGAGGGAATGGGGCTCATCGTCCTGCATTCCGGACATTTCTCCAAGATTTTCAAACGGTTGATGGGGACGCCCTGCGCGCTGAAATGGCGCGAGGCGGGCGAGCGCGAGCGGCTGTGGGCGATCAATCCGGCCCATCCGATCACAGCCGGCCTGCCGGAGCATTTCGTGCTGGAGAACGAGGAGATGTATGGCGAGGCATTCTCGGTGCCCGAGCCGCTCGAGACCGTGTTCATCTCCTGGTTTGCCGGCGGCGAAGTATTCCGCTCGGGAATGACCTGGCGGCGCGGGGCAGGGAACGTCTTCTACTTCCGACCGGGTCACGAGACCTATCCGACCTATCACGACGGAACCGTGCAGCAGGTGCTGCGCAACGCGGTGAAGTGGGCCTACAACCCGCTGGCACCGTATCTCGCCGTCCACGATGCCCCGAACGTGCCGGTTGAAAGCGCTTTGGAACCGATCGTCGAGCGCGGCCCGCGCCTGCACCAGGCCGGCGAAGCCGGTTACCGGTGAGGGGTCCCATGCGTCTCCTTATTCTCGGCACCGGCGGCATGGCCAACACGCATGCCGAACACTTTTCCGCCATTCCCGGCGTCGAACTGGTCGGCGCCGTGGATGTCGACCCGGCGCGGGCGGCGGCATTCGCCGGGCGCTTCGGGATCGCCCGCACCTTTGCGGACCTGCAGCAGGCGCTCGACTGGGGCGATTTCGACGCGGCCGCCAACGTCACGCCGGATCGGGTCCATCATCCGACCACGCTCGCCCTGCTTGCGACGGGCAAGCACGTCCTGTGCGAGAAGCCGCTGGCGGAGACCTTCGCCAAGGCGGACGAGATGGCGCAGGTGGCCGAGCGCTCGGGTCTCGTGACCATGGTCAACCTGACCTATCGCAATGTCGCCCCCTTGCAGAAGGCGCGCGAACTGGTGCTGTCCGGTACGCTCGGCACGGTCCGCCACATCGAGGCGTCCTACCTGCAGAGCTGGCTGGTCTCGCGGGCCTGGGGCGACTGGACGACCGAGAGCCAGTGGCTGTGGCGGCTGTCGACGCGGCACGGCTCGAACGGCGTTCTTGGTGACGTCGGCATCCATATCCTGGATTTTGCCGCCTATGGCAGCGGCAGCGAGGTGGAAGCGATCTATGCCCGCATGAAGGCCTTCGACAAGGCGCCGGGCAACCGCATCGGCGAATACGACCTCGACGCGAACGACAGCTTTGCGATGACGGCGGAATTCTCCAACGGCGCGCTGGGGGTGATCCATGCCAGCCGCTGGGCCACCGGCCATCTCAACGAACTGCGCCTGCGCATGCACGGCGACCGGGGCGCGCTGGAGGTGATCCATACGCCGGAGGGTTCGAGCCTGCGGGGCTGCCTCGGCGAGGACGTGGAAACCGCGCGCTGGCGGGACATCGACGGCGGTGCGGTGCCGACCAATTACGAGCGGTTCGCTGCGGCAGTGCGCGAAAGGCGGCAGGTCGAGCCCGGCTTCCGCCATGCGGCAAACCTGCAGAAGGTCCTCGACCTTGCGATCGAGGCGGAGAAGGCGAGGCGCGAACTCGCGGTCTAGGGAGAGGGCCGCCCAGGACTCTGCCTTGCGCCAAGGCAGCCGCCTCGGACGATGCCGGCCCTGATCGGGAGCGTTTGCCGGGCTTGTCGGCCGTCCCCGGCGGGCTACCGCGTCTTTTCTTCCAGCCACAACGCCAGCGCGGCCGCGTTGTTGTGGCGTTCGTCGCGGGCGGCGTAGAGGAGCGTCACCGGGCCCTGCGCGATATGGCGGCGGAGCTCCGCCGCGGCCGCCTGTTCGGCTTCGCCTTCCAGTTCCGCGGCGTAGTGCTGGCGGAACTCGTCCCAGCTTTCGGGCCGGGCGTGGAAGCGCCGGCGCAGGTCGTCGCTGGGGGAAATGTCCTTCAGCCAGAGATCGACCCGCGCCTTCTCTTTCGCGACGCCGCGCGGCCACAGCCGATCGACGAGGATGCGCATTCCGTCGGAAGGTTCCGGCGTATCGTAGACCCGCTTGATCCGGACAGTCATCTCTTCCTCCTCGATCTGGCACGGCGGGGCCGCGCGAATCCCGTGTAAAGCATGCACCGCGCCCGCCTGCCGGGCAACACATGCCGCCTCCGAGGCGGCGATCCGCCTGTTTCGGTTCTTCGTTGACTTCGCCGATGATGGGAGGACAATGGCCCTGTTACGCGTCGCCAGCAGACAGGAAGGGACGCCTACCATGACCATCGCCAGAAGGCTTCAGGACTATATCGAACGGGAGGGGATCGCCTATGACACCGTCCCGCATCATCGCACCGCCACGACCAGCCAGTCGGCCCAGGCAGCTCATATCCCCGGCAGCAGGCTCGCCAAGACCGTGGTCGTCCACCACGAGATGGGCTATGTGCTCGCCGTCGTCCCCAGCACCCACCGCATCGAACTCTCCACCCTGCAGGACGTGATCGACCGCAGGCTCGGGCTGGCGTCGGAGGAGGAGGTCTGCACGCTCTTTTCGGATTGCGACGAAGGTGCCGCCCCGCCGGTCGGCATGGCCTATGACATCCCGGTCATCCTCGACGAAAGCTTGGGACGGGTCAGCGACGTCTATTTCGAGGGGGGCGACCACCGGACGCTGGTCCACGTCACCGGGCCCAATTTCCTCAGCCTGATGAAGGACGCCCAGGTCGCCCGCATCAGCCACCCGCATTGAAGCGCGCGGGGCCACTGTCCGGTGCATTCGGCGTTCGGCCGGCCTATTTTTCTGTGCGACCCGTGCCGTCGCGATCCCGGTCGTATCGTCTGGCGAGCGGAAACGGCGGCAGCCAGGCTTCGCGGCGGATGGTCCAGAGTTCGTAGGTCGGCTGGAACTGGTCGGGCGCATCGAGCGATCCGAGGTTTATCTCGATCTCGTCCGCGGTGCGGGCGAAGACCGGCGAGCCGCAGCGGGGACAGAAGAACCGCCCAGCATAGTCGCGCGTCTCGCCCTCAACCGTCACCGCATCCTGCGGGAAGATCGCCGAGGCGTGAAAGAGCGCGCCGTGATGTTTGCGGCAGTCCAGGCAGTGGCAGATGCCGACCCGATACGGGGTGCCCGACGCAACAAACCGGACATTGCCGCACAGGCAGCCGCCGGAAAACCGATCCATCTTCGCCTCCCTCGTCATCAACGGGACCGAAGGGTTACAGCGATGGCGCCTCGCCTGCAAATGCCCGTTGTCTCGCGGGGACGGCGGGTGTCATCCCAACCTTTGTCCATGAAACCTCAGATAGGTAGCACAACCCGTCCCTCCGGGAACGAAGACGTTGTAGCGGGAAGCATCAAAAGACGTAGCGCTGTTGCAGGGAAATGACCGTTCATATGGCGGAATGCCCGCGGTCATGGGTATGCCCTCGACCGAAATGAGGCATTGCAGCGCAGGTGCCGCCGGAGCCACAGTTTGGGCCATACGTCCCGATCGGTGCCGGACAGCTTGATCTGCTCTGAACGGAGGCGGGCAACCGGCAGTGGAGATCCTTCAAACGATGCCGACTTCGATTCTGAGTTCTGCGCGCCGCCAGTTTGGCCGGCGCAGTCGCCAGGTTGGCGCGATCCTTGCGAAAGACGGGTACAAGGGGATTGTCGATCGTGCGCGGTTCATGGCGTCAGACTGGGTCCGGCCACGGAACTCGATGTGGGAGGTTTTTCCCCATGATGTCGTGGCGGCCGATCTGAGCCAGCCCTTCAAGCCCAAAATTCCGAAAGTCGCTCCGGACGAACCGCTTATCATCAACTGGGTGGAGCAACCCGCGGGGCCCGGATCGGGCGGGCATACGACGTGCTATCGAATGGTCAAATACTTCGACAGGCTCGGATACAAGAACCGTGTCTATCTCTACAACACCTATGGCGCGGATCTCAAATATTTCGAAGGAATCGCCAGAGATTACTATGGCCTGACCTGCCCGATCGCCGACGTCAGCGAGGGAATGGTGGACGCACATGCGGTCGTCGCCACAGCATGGCCGACCGCCTACGCCGTCTTCAATTCCCGCTGCAGCGGAAAACGCTTCTATTTCGTCCAGGACTACGAGCCCTACTTCGATCCTGTCGGCTCCCAGAGCGTGCTGGCGGAAAACACCTATCGAATGGGTTTTCACGCCATCACCGCCGGCAAGTGGCTGGCGCAGAAACTGTCGAGCGAGTTCGACATGGACGCCGACTATTTTCCGTTCGGTTGCGACACATCCCGCTATGGCTTGAAGCCGGGTGGAAAGAAGCGAACGGGTGTCGCCTTCTACGCCCGGTCGAGCACGCCGAGGCGCGGGACCGAGCTCGGGTTCCTGGCGCTCGAAATACTGGCAAAACGGCTTCCGCAGCTCGAACTGCACATTTTCGGGGAGAAGGTCGGGGGACTTCCGTTCAAATCCATCAATCACGGGCAGGTCGGGCCGGCTGAACTGAACGATATCTACAACCAGTGCTTCGCCGGACTGAACCTTTCGCTGACCAACGTGTCGCTCGTGCCCTACGAGATGCTTGCCGCAGGCTGCATCCCGGTCGTCAACGATGCGGAGCATAACCGCATGGTGCTCGACAACCCTCACGTTCGGTATGCGCCCGCCACGCCGCACTCGCTCGCGGCCGCGCTGGAAGCGGTGGTGAACATTCCCGACTTCGAGGCCGTCTCCAGGCGCGCCTCCGAAAGTGTCGCTTCGGTCTCTTGGGACAATGCCGGAGCAGCCGTCGAGGCCGCCTTCCGTCGTGTCCTTGCGGCCTGACACGCGAGAGTAAAGCCGGCTGCTTCGAATTGAGTAAACCCGCATGGCACATAAGTTGGTTTCCCGTCAATTGCGACGCCAGGCCGGTCATGTAGACTCTCATTGGGCCAGAACAACGGTACCGTCAGATACTCTTGGGGACAGATCATGGTTTATCTGCATGAAATGGAAGAAAAATTCGGGCTTGTTTCCAGCAATATCGATCGGGAAAAAGGCGCAGAACTTCACCAGAGCTACCAGCAGGCCGATCCGTTCCCGCACATCGTGATAGAGGACTTCCTGCCGCCGAACGTGCTTGAAACCTGCCTGAAGGATTTTCCGGCCGGTTCCGACGCGGCCGAACAGAAATTCGACCGGCATCAGGAGCGCCTGAAGGAAAGCTTCAACCCGGACATCCTGCCTCCGTCCACGCGGCAGATCTTCTATTCGTTCAACTCACGGCCGTTTATCCGGGTGATCGAGAACATCACCGGCATCAAGGGGCTCATCCCCGACCCGTACTTTGCCGGCGCCGGTCTCCACCGGATTCATCAGGGCGGGCACCTGTCGATCCATGCGGACTTCAACCATCACAAGCCGATGAACCTGGAACGCCGCGTCAACATGCTGATCTATCTCAACAAGGACTGGCAAGCGGACTACGGCGGACAGCTCGAACTGTGGAACCAGGAGATGACCCGCTGCGCCCAATCGGTCGTTCCAAGCTTCAACCGATGCGTCATATTCAACACCACGCAAGAGAGCATGCACGGCAATCCGCAGCCGATCAATCACCCCCAGGGCACCCCGCGGCGCTCGATCGCGCTCTACTACTACACCTCGACCTGGGATGACACGAAGCGGGACGCAACAACCCAGTTCCGCGTCCGCCCCGGCACGCAGGACCGCGTGGACTGGCGAACGAAGGTCAACGAAATGGCGATGGAACTCGCTCCACCGCTCGTAATGCGCAACTTCCGACGCCTGAAGAAGCATCTGGCGGGTACGCATTAGGTTGGGGCGCCAGGAGCGGTACACTGGGCCTACGACGGAGCATGCCGTCGAGTATATGCAGGTTCGTACCTTTGCCGAACCCGTTCGGTCCGAAAGTGTTGTTGCCTATGTTTCTGGGATGAACCTGTGGAGCTTTGGCGCACCCGACAGGATTCGAACCTGTGACCTTTGGAATCGGAATGCAGGCCTAACCCGTTTTCCGCTGCTTCCTGCTGTTTACTCCAATTCGATTTTGTGTTCAATCTCAACCGGTAAGCGCTTTCTGCGATTACAACGGTTGGGAGCCAGTTTACCGCAATTTGCTTCCTGCTGCTTCCTATATGCTTCCTGTAGCGGCGAGGATGCCCCGTGGCAAAGCTGACCAAACGGATGATCGATAGCCTCGAGGCGCGCGAGAAAGACTACTTCGAATGGGACGACGAGCTGCCCGGCTTCGGAGTCCGTGTCTGGCCCACCGGCCGTAAGACCTATGTCGCACAGTACCGTGCTGGGAAGCAGACGCGCCGCTTCAAAGTCGGTGTACATGGCCCGCTGACGGTCGAGGAGGCGCGCAAGGAGGCGAAGGCCGTCCTCGGCGATGTTGCCCGCGGCGAAGATCCTCAGCTCGATCGCGCTACCCGTCGGAAGTCGCTTACCGTCAAAGACCTATGCGAGGGCTATTTCGAGGCTGCCGACAAGGGGCTGATCTTCGGCAAGCGCGGGAAGCCTAAGAAGGCATCGACGCTCTACGTCGACCAGGGCAGGGCGAAGAGGCACATCATCCCGTTGCTCGGCGCAAAGCTGGTGCAGGATCTCACCACGGCCGACGTCGTGAAGATGATGCGCGATGTCACGGTGGGCAAGACGGCGATGTCGGAGAGCACCGGCAAGCTTCGTGGCCGCGCTATCGTCGAGGGCGGGGCAGGGACCGCCTCGCAAGCGGTGACGCTCCTGAGCGCCATTCTGACCTATGCAGCGTCCGAAGGCATCGTGCAGCATAACGTTGCCCGCGGCATCAAGAAACCAGCTGTAGGGAAGCGTACACGGCGCCTGGACGCGAAAGAGTATCGGGCGCTGGGCAAGGCCCTAGACGCTGCTGAGGGCGAGCTGTGGCAGGGCATCGTCGGTATCAGGCTATTCCTCCTAACCGGCTTCCGCCTGAGCGAGATTGCCGGTCTTATGTGGTCGGAGGTCGACGAGCGCGGCAGCTGCTTCCGGCTGGACGATTCGAAGGAGGATGCGTCGGTGCGCCCGGTGGGCCGGACCGTCTTCGACGTGCTGGCAAGGGTGCCGCGGGAGGCAGGGCACCCCTACGTGCTTCCAGGCCCGCGTAGCGAGAAGGGGCATTACACGTCGCTCGACGAGGCTATCGGCAGGATCACGAAGCTGGCAGGGCTGGAAGGCGTCACCTCGCACACTCTGCGCCACTCCTACGCCAGCGTGGCCGGCGATCTCGGCTTCACCGAAATCACAATCTCGGCGCTGCTGGGCCATGCCGCTGGCAACGTGACGCAGCGGTATGTCCATCACCTCGACAGCGTGTTGATTGCCGCCGCGAACAAGGTCTCAGGCGAGGTTCACCGGATGATGACGGGGCAGGGCGCGAAGGTGGTCGAGCTGCCGCGCCGGGCTTAGTCTTTTTTCTCCGGGGGCACAGGATCGGGGAAAGGGTCGGCGAAGTCGATGCTGTAGTCTGAACCCCAGTTCTCGTCGTCAAATGGGCGACTCTGCGCGGCCTCGATCTCGTCCATATCCCATTCTTCCACTCGCTGATTGACCTTATGCCTAAAGTCCGGACTGGTGGATATCTTGCCGTCTGCGACTTCGCGCAATGTCTTGTCGATTAAGTCGACGATTTCGTCCATCTGCGCTTCGAGATCGTTCCCTCGCTTGAGCGCTGCAACCGAAATTGCCAGTGCATTCACCCGATCTTCTAGGGTGGCCGGTGCAGGGAAATATTCCTCTAAGCACCAGACGATTGCTTCGTTCATCGACATCCCCGCTCGATCGGCCTTGGCTTTGATGCGCTCGCGCATCCCTGGGGGCAGGCGCAATTGGAACTGATCATAGTCCTTGACCTTGGTCTTTTTCACCGCCATCCCCAAACAGTTTTCAAAAATCATATCACGCGTGCTATGTCGCGCTTGACTTAACCACATTTTTCCCTCCTAATCCAATCATAGCACTTATGCTATGACGATTTGCGGAGACGGTTAAGCAATGATGAATTCCGAAACCCCTCGGCTGCGGCGCTCGGACGTCCCGGCTTACATGATGCAGAAGCACGGCATCCCCGTAGCGCTCGCCACCCTCAACAAGCTGGCATCCACGGGCGGGGGGCCGGCCATGCAGTACGCTGGTCGCATCCCGCTCTATAGGCCGGACGATCTGGATGCCTGGGCGGCAGAGCGCCTGTCCAAGCCGGTTCGCTCCACTTCGGAGAAGGCCGCATGAGCGCGCTCGTCTCCATCGGCGGCGCCGAGCTTCGCAAAATCGAATACCGCGGCCAGCAGGTCGTCACCTTCGCCATGATCGACCAGGTGCATCGGCGGCCGAAGGATACTGCCCGCAAGCGGTTCAACGACAACAAGGGCCGGTTTGTGGACGCGGTGGACTTCTTCACGATTAGCCAACCGTCCGAAATTCGGACGCTTGGTATTGCCCGCCCCCAGGGTGGCACACCGGAAAGCGTCATCCTCATCACCAAGCGGGGATACCTCAAGATCGCCAAGACCCTTGGCGACGACACGGCCTGGGAAGTCTTCGAGGAAATGCTCGAGCGCTACTTCGCCATCGGTGAAGGGCGTATCTCACTCCCCAATTTCGCCGACCCTGGTGCGGCCGCCAGAGCTTGGGCCGCTGAATACGAGGCTCGGGTTGCGGCTGAACGAACGAAAGCAGAGATCGGCTCGCGTCGCGAAGCCACGGCGATGAACACCGCCAGTCAGGCAACGAAGAAGGCAACCCGCCTCGAGATCGAGCTCGATCGGTCGCGCAACTATGCCACCGTCAAGCGGATGTCGATGCTCCACCACGGTCAGGAGTTCGAGTGGCGCATGCTCAAGCACGTTTCGAGCGAGATGGGCATTCCGCCGATCGACGTCTTCGATGCGAACTATGGGACGGTGAAGGCCTACCACGCTGACGTCTGGCAGGAAGCTTACGCCCTCGACATACCCCATGCATCGCATGAGGTGGCATCGTGACGAAACAGACCACCATAAAAGCAAATGGCCCGGCAAGCGTTGGCGCGCTTCCGGACCGTGGTTCCATCAATCCCCAGAAGGATATGAAAATGAACGAGGCACGTAATACCACACCTGCCGGCCAACCGGCAACGCTCGACCATCCCGTCAAGAATGAGCACCCGTGGGAGACGGTTCGCCGACTCACCAAGGCTTTGTCGACAGCGCTCGGCACCTGCAACGACGGCAGGTGGTTCGCCCAGGTGATGCCGCCGGAACCGATGGTCGTCAGCGGCGCAGCCGCATATCCCATGGACCCAGATGAAGCGCCGGTCGACCGCGTGAACCGCCTCGCGTGGGAACTGGCTGAGGCGCTGAACGACTATCAGGGCGGCCGCTTCCAGGCTCGGATCTATCCGTCCGATCAGGCCGGCTATGCCGTCATGCTCTCGCAGACTGCGGCCTATGAGCGGGAGGTGCGGTCGTGACCAATCTCACCAGACGTCAATCCCTCGGCCTCCTTGCCGCTGTTTCCGTCCCGCCAGCGACGGTCGTAGCCGTCGCATCGGCACAGCCGGCGGAAAAGCCGTTCGACCTGCAGCACTGGCTTGATACCGCCGATCTCAACGCCGTCATCAACTACCACGCCGCACGCCTGGCGGAAGCCATGAACGAGAGAGATCCGCTCCACTGGTACCGGACCGACATCAGCTATGAGTATCGCTACGTACTGGTCGTGGGCCATCCCGTAAATCAGGAGGCAAGCCGATGACCGGAGGAATTACCCGCCGTCAGTCGCTCGGTCTTTTCGCCGGCGCCACCATTCCGCCGACCGCGGCCGTTGCCGTCGCAGCGGTCACAACCTCGCCGCAGGAGCGGTTCGAATATCACCTCGCCGAGCTCAAGAAGGCAGCCGAGGAACTCGACCCGATGATCGAGACGTGGTTCGTCGACCGCCCGCACGACGACGACGATAACCGATCCGTTGCGATCACCGCCCGCCGGCGCACCGGCCAGTACGAGGGCGACGGTGTCTACGAATCCGGCCGGCCTTCTGCCACCGGTGTTTGGAGCAGGTACGAAGTCCGCCTTCGCGCTGACATCATCGACGGTCAACGCACCTTCGACCTGAAATCCGCGATGGACCGACGTGTCCAAACGGAGACGTGCCTGCGCACCTTCATCGGCCGCAAGATTGGGGGGCTCAATCTATGAAAGCCATCGCCTCCCGCCCACAGCAGCACAACACCCTCAACGTCTACCGTGAGCTACCGCCCGGCTGCGTCCCGTTCCTCGTCGAGGACGAATACTCTATGCCCTTTATCCGCCCGGGTGAATGCGTCGTGGTCGACACGACCGACACAACACCCCGCGTCGGTGACATCTACGTCATCCAGTGGAACAACTCTTTCAGAGGCGAAGTCCGGCGCGACATCTGCCAGGCGCGCCACAGCTCGGCGATGTGGAAGTCGCGCGATGTCCAGCCGGTGTGGCATGTCACCTCGATGAAGACAGCCGGCCCGGGTGATCTGGAACGGTTCATCGAGGAGACGGCCGCCAACCGAGCAAAGGGCATGGTCCCGATGTGGACCGGCGGCTGGTCGGATGGCCCGTTCGACTATGACCACCTCGCAAGCAAGCTCTACGGCGCCGTGATCGGCATCTACCAGCCCAAGGCCCAAGAAATGATCGAGAAGGCGCGACGTACCATTGACGGCGAGCCTGTGGAAAAATCGAACAGGGAGGGCGGACGATGAGCAAGCGAAATTGGAAAACAACGTTCCAAGCCGGGATATTCGCGAGCCAGGAACTCCGCACCCACAAGATCCACCGCGATCTCCTGTCCTTCCTCACCTTCAAAGCTCATCAGGCCATGCGGGTGTGCTGGCCGAGCCAGCCGGAAATGGCCGAGGTGCTGAACTGCTCGGTCCGCAACGTGCATGACCTGCTCGTGTATCTCGAAAAGCTCGGTGCCATTTTCCCCGTCAAGGTTTCTGATCTCCCCAAGAAGCAGCAGGCGACCATCAGAAGCCTGACGCCGAACAAAGCCCTGGCGAACGCGAAGGCCTACTACCTCTGCGAGGAATGGGCGCATCAGGTGCTTGAGGGCGTACCGGCATGTTCGGATTCTTCGAACGCCGCTACCGCCATCCCGATTTCTGAAAGCGACAGGGAGAAGGGCAGACGGAAGGCGAACGATCGCCGGCGTCGATACGCTCCGGGACTGAGTGTGCCGGACCCTGTCCTGCCGTCAAATCCGGTTCACGACGACTGGCAATTTATGAACGCTGCCCCGTCATGGACCGGAAGTTCCACTTCCGCACCAGAATTGGCATGGACCGGAAGTCCCACTACAGACATGACTATAGATATTAACCCGGACGAGAAATCCGCGATCAATATCGCCACAGCGCTTGCCGATCCGGCCCCCCCTTCTTCCCAAGAAAAAATCAGCACGCCTTCTCGTTCATCGCTGACGTCTCAACACGACGAAACCGATCAGCATGGTTACGGCGGCGGCGCAGCCGTCGCATGCGTTCCAAGGCCGCAGGCTTTGGCCCGCCCGGAGGGCACTGAGTATGACTCTGCGCGCGCGCGTGCGACCGACAGGAGGGTATCGTGACAGATTGCCAGATGATCCCGTTTCCGCTTGCGGCGCGGGTAGGGAAGGTGCGTCGGTGCGCAGAAGTCCTGCAGACGTCGGCCAACCAGGCCAGCAGAGACGCATACTGGCGGAAGACGGTGGGGCACTTCCGGGAAAAGCTCGAAGGGTTGGGTCTGCCCGACGAGCAGGTGCGCCGAGAGATCCACCTGTTCCGCGCCGCCGTCCAGCAGGAGTACCTGCGGCGCGACTACATCGTTATTGACAAGGGCCGTTCCCCGGACGGTGCAGCATGATTGTGAAGGCGCACAAAGACGGGTCGTACTACGTCGCAGACAATGGCAACTGGAGGCTGGCTGGCCCGTTCATCTCAGCGCGAGAAGCGTGGAGCTGGATCGACGCCCACCGGCCCGACCACGCCACGGAGCCTGAAAATCCAAAAGAGCCCAGACTGGTTTCCCGCCACAAGCGATCGGATCAATCTGTGGCGGCGATGGACGTTCTCAGGGTCGTTCCGATCATCCTGGAGCATGCGTCCAGTTCCGTGAAGGAGCGCGAATTTGCGCTCGGCATGAAGAACAGAGCCAGCAGGACCAGACCTCTCCGCCTCACGCCAAAACAAGCCGCATGGTGGCATCGTCTCGAGAAAAAGTACGGAGGTACAGAATGAAGACCTCGACCATGACAGCACTCGTGCCCATCGAGGCCGGCCAGTGGGTGCTCGCTTTTCACCAGCCCTACGGACCCTATCTGCGCCCCATGCCGGAGCATCTGGAGATGTTCGCGCACCGCGGCGGCGGATGGGATAGCGACCGCAAGGAAGACATCTTCTTCGTCCTGCAGGTTCAGAAGGTGATGCCGAAGACCTTTGTGGCGATCGGCGCCGTCCGGCTCATCGACGAGGGCGAGCGTCTGCCCCGATCCCACGTCATCGCCGCATGCCAGTCCGAGGCGGCGGCCATTGCGCTACGCGACAAGTTTTTCGCCATTGGCGTGGCGGCCTCCGACAAGATCGAAGCCGAGATGTACCGTCGGATCGAGAAGTTCGCCGCCCGGGAGGAAGCGAAGGCGGTACGGATGGTGCATGCCTGCTTGCCGCATATCTTCGGGAGGGACGCATGACGCCGGTAACACTTCCGACGAAATGTTACATCCACGCTTGCGCGGCATGCGGTTGCCTATTCGAGACCGGACGCAGCGATGCGCTCACCTGCAGCGGGGCTTGCCGGGTAAGGGCAAAGCGAAACGGGACGATCCAGCGGCTCCAAGCCGTAGCGGAAGGCGTTCATGTGAGTGCCGGCGCCATTTTACGGGCCAGAGCCTTGGACGAGCTATGCCCCGAACACGCGGCATCGATCATTTCTGGCGAGAAAACCTTCGACGACCTGACGACAACGATCCAGGCCGCCTTCGCGAAGCGGGCCCGCCAAGCGGCGGCAGTGCAGGAGGGCGCATGACCATCGAGCCCGAATTCATCCTCCCCGGTGACCGCGCACGCATGGGCGCCGGAGCATCGGTTATCAACGTTCCAGAACGGAAGGTTGATAACCGGTTATCAGAGATGCAGGTGAACATACTTTCGGTGATGAGGGCCTTTCCGGCTCCCACGGGCTGCAAAATCGGCCACCTGCCGACCACCGGCGACATCGTCGATGCCCTCGGGCTTCCCCGCAATAAGGCCACGTTCGCGTCCGTCTCGCGTTCTCTCGCTCGGCTCGACCGCGCCGGCAAGCTTGCATCCTGGCAGGCGGAGATAAGCATCCGCGGCAGGGGTAACCGCTGGTCCCTCCCACCTCAAGGAGCCGCAGCATGATCCTCCTCGACATCATCAAGCTCCGCGCGCGCTTCCTCGCCCGCATCTTCCTCCTTCGAAAGGAATCCACCCGATGAACTATCGGCCCTACAAGAACGGTTTTCGCCCCGCCAAGAAGCATGCGCCCTTCGACATGTCGCTGGTGTCGGCCGGCTATCACCTCTTCTGCGATGGCGCCTGCGAGCCCAACCCCGGCGCCGGCGGCTGGGGAGTGGCGATCTATCGCGACGGCGTCGAGGTCGGCCAGATCTGCGGCGGCCTCGTCGAGACCACGAACAACGCCATGGAACTGACCGGCATGCTCCAAGCCATCGATTGGGTCCGTCAGCACTTCCTCAAGGGCGAGCCGGTCACGATCTGGTGCGACAGCATGTACGTGGTCAACGGCTGCAACGACTGGCGCCACAAATGGAAGCGCAACGGCTGGAGCCGCAAGGGACCGAACGCGACGAAGCCGGAAACCGGCGTCATTGCCAACCTCGACCTCTGGAAGGAAATCGATGCCGCTCTCAACGCCTGCAGCGCTCTGACCATCCAGTGGGTGAAGGGCCACAACGGCACCCTCGGCAACGAGCGCGCCGACGAGCTGTCTCTGATGGGCCGGCAACAGGCTATGGATGGCGCCGGCATCGAAGCCGAACCTGTCGTCGTCGACTACCTCACCGCTCAGTACAAGCGCGTTATGGGGGCGGCGTGACGGTCCACAGGGTCAACATCTACCAGATCGCCCGGGAATGCGGCGTCAGGCTTATCGAGGCTCGCGAGCACAGTCCCGCGAGCCGTCGGCCGTTCGAGTGCTACTGCAAGCCAACGGTCCGCGACATCGGTCAGCGCTATGGTGCCGGCCACCTCCGCCTCGTCTTCATGCTGATGACGGGCACCCGCCAGAACGCGCGGGAGCTCTACGCCGACATGATCAAGGCGGTCTCCCGGCTACTAGTCAATCATCCCGACCTCATCCGCCGGCCGTCTCTGGTCGACGACTTCAACGCCATTGACCTCGGCCGGCTGCGCCGACAGGTCCGATCCATGAAATGCGGAGTGCCGACGAGCGATGCGTTACTTGTTCTGCTGTCGGTCAAGTTCAAGCCCGCTGAGGGCCAAATCGAAACGACAGGAGAAGCAGCATGAATTTCACCGACTGGACGGCAAAGGCAGTTGAAGACCGGATCCTCGAGATGGCGGACACGCTGCGCATGTCTCCGGCGGTCAAAGGACCCCAGGCGTTCGGCTCGTCCTTGCCTGAGGCCGTGCAGCGCCACAGCGAGGCGTATGGCTCCGTGGTCGCCCGATATCGTGAAACCGCGTCAGCGGGCGCGCTGGGGCGAATGGAGCAGGTCTGGTCATGGGTGAACGCCTTGCCGAGCGAGGCCGACCGCAAGCTGATCTACGCCTGGTCGTGGGTGAAGGTGCGAAAAGGCATGAAGATCGCCGCCTTCGCCGCGGAAAATGACCTGAACGAAAGAACGCTGCGCCGCTCTGTAACCGCTATCTGCCAGCGGATTGCGGACAGGCTGAACCAAGAATGCCAAATTCGGCTTCTGACCCCGGATTGCCTCGTGTCCGAAATTCAGCCAGATATCGCATCAACAACGGTAACGTCCGGAAATTGCGTCACAGCCTGGCGCGCTTCGGACGCAAGGCCGCAAGTCGACCCTGCTCTTGCATCGCTACGAGTAATCGAACCCCGGCGTGCCCGGGCGCGGCCGTTCATAAGCACGATGGCGGAGTAGCATCATTCTTCGGGCAGCATGCTGGCGTCGGGTACCTCGCCAACACGGCGGTTTGATCCGCGAACAGAGTGTGGGCTTTCACCACACACTGCTCCTGCCCCCCAAAACCGCATCCCGGTTAGGACACTCGGCCGCGGCTTTGATCTGAAGGCATGAGTTGTGGCGGCAGTCCTTGGATCGCGTAGCGGTGCAAGCGTGACGGTGAGACCGAAGGAGCTCGGTTCATCGCCAACGCGATATCGTTGGCCTTGAGCTCTGTGAGATCGCAAACGGGCAGAAGTGACTGGGTTGCGGGCATGCCCGACCGGAGGTCGAATACGCTCCATGTTCCGTTGGACTCCTGTCGAGACTCATAATTGGTCTTGGTCATCGGGGCCCTCATTCAGCAGGAACCTGGACAACCGTCGTCAGGAAGCGCCTAAGAACTTTGCTCGACCGGAAAAACAGCGGCCCTTCCAAAGGTCGCAGGTTGGCCGTGAGATAAGAGGCGTGTTTGAGCATTCGTTGAAGAATTCGAAGGTCGCTTGTCGCGAACTCGACATGCTGCACGTTGGAAGACATGAAGTCCTCCTTTCGCGTGGGGGGCTAGGGTGTGAGGGCCCTTAAGCAGCAGCGCCCTGGGAATTGGCTGCTGAAGACCGAACAGTGCGCGCAAGTGAGTTGATTAGCAAGAAAACAATTGCGTCTCAATGAAGGCCGCATTTATGCGAGCCGGACTTGTTTCAAGCACAATGGTCTTCTATATGACCACTATCGGTATCGCTAAGAGCGCTGGATGCATCTGCCGCTCGCGAATGCCGCAATCGCAGTCTGACTTTGACCACGGATGTACTGGCACTGGAGGAATAGCGATTGGTGAGGAAGGTCGGTGCGTCTACGCCCCGGCCTTTTTTGTTTCCTGCACGTTTGGCGTGTTAATCGTAAGCAGTTCGGCACCGTCCTAGTGAAAAGCTACGGAGTTTCGGATCTTCTGGCGTCTTATGGCGATGAAATGGAACACCGCGCATGGGTCAGGATGTCCAAAACTTCTTCGACTATCTCTGGTGCGCTGCTGAACCGATCAGTCAATACGCCTTCAATTTCGTCGAACACGCCATGTGCGCGCGCGCCGTACAGCTCCGCCAGAATCGTCAGTGCTACCTCAGATACTCCGCCCCGCGCAGCGTGGCTTGCAACTGACAACTGTTTCTGGGGAAGGCGCATCAGGCGAATCAGAATGTGCATTGATATGAAGATGAAGACGAAACCTAACTGATCGCATTCGATAGTCTAGCAACCTCTACGGGTCACTCTGGTCGCCCTCTTGCCGATGCGGACGATGCGACGGGCGGCGAAAGTCGCCCTTTTTGATTCAGTTCGGGAGCACCGCGTCTGATAGGAGCGGAAGCTGGGAAGCCAGTGACCGGCGCGCAATGCCCAGCCTCCCGGAACCCTTCAGGACGGCGAGATTGTCGGAATTCTCGAAATGGGAGTGGGGTGGTTGCCGACGCCGCCCCCGCTGGAAACGTAGAAACGGCGTAAAGCGCCCGGCCCGTCCTGATCTATCCGTAAGCCTGTAGGCAGGCGAGTATGTGCAAAATATGCACGAACTGACCTTGCCGAGAAAAGGTAACCGCCAGTTACCTTAAGCCGAAAAGGCCAAAGATTTCAACGCCACCCAAGGGTAGCGCCAGAGCCCGTCCTGTCACGCAGGGCGGGTTTTCTGCATTCACGGAGAGAGTGATGCCAAACGTCGAGGATGCTGACGAGAGCGAGGCCGTGAATGAACTCGGTCGTGCATTGGATGAAGCATTGCTCGGTGCATCTTCTGCGGAGGTGCAGAGGGTTATCGACGCGATTGCCGCCCTCGTTGATGTTCGGATCGCCCAGGCAGCAGAATTTGCCGCCGATCGGCTGGCGCGGCCTCGCGCATGACCCGCCTCGCTCTCCTCGCCGCCCTCATGGAAGCCAGACGATGAGCAAACTCACGGGTTACGGAAGGGGCTGGTCAGAGCCGAAAGCAAAGACGCTGATCGGTCGTGTCTTCCAGCGCCTTCGTGAGCCCGCAACCACGACAGAATGGACGGTCGTGGTGTTCGTCATGGTCTTCCTCGCTGCCCTCATATCCTCCCAAGCCTTGGCGGCAGTAGAGCAGGTGAAGCCGGAAACCCGGATGCAGGTGGAGAAGCCGATAGACGCGCACCTTGAAAAAACAGAGCGCTAGAGCTTGATGCTGGTGATCGCGTCGGTGAATCGAGCCTTCGCCTTCTCGATCACAACGGCCTGGCGGTCTTTCGGGATCGAGTAGTAGTTGGTTCTTTCCATGGCGGCGCAGCCGTCTTCCAAAACCGCCTGTAGATACCCGCTTGGGTCCGCCTTAACTTTCGCGATTGCGGCTAAGGCCGTGAGGGCTAGTGTATTCAGTGATGCCAGTTCGGCGATCAGATCTTCTGCGTATTCTTGATCCATTCCATCCTCCCAAGGTTGACCCATGCCAGTCCTGAAAACACCCGGCATGCGAGCAGATCAGCAGAAGTGACGCAATACCGCAAGCCGTATCGGAAGCACTGTGGCACGTAACACCTACTACCGCTCCACCCACTGGCGAGCGCTGAAGAAGGCGACCCACGAGCGGGACGGATGGCGCTGCATCGTACCTGGCTGCCAGACACCGACACACCGTCTCACCTGCGACCACATCAAGCGCCGCCCGAACGTCGATCACCCGACCGCCTATGACGTGCTGAGCAACACCCGCACGCTCTGCGGCTACCACGACGCCCTCGTGAAGGAGACGGCGACAGGGAAGCGCAGGCAGGACGGCAGACTGATCGTGAAGGGTGCCCGATCGGACGGGACGCCGCTCGACCCGAACCACCCCTGGCACCGGACCTGATGCGGACCCCGTGAAACGCTCCGCGTGAAACATCGGGGAGGGGGAGGGTCGCCTTCAAGGGCGGCTAGGGGGCCCGACCATCCGGGGCCATCGTTTGCAGTGGCAAGAAATTTGGAAAGGGGGAGTTTCGCCCCATGAGCATTCTGACCGCTATCGATGGTGGGGCAGGGACGCCCCCCGAGCCGGATTGGTCCCTGACATTCTCGGATGCTGCCGAGGTTGTCCGCGCGCATGAGGAATGGACAGCGATTGTCACGGAACTCAAGGAGGCCGAGGCGCTGACCGTTGCCAATGGCCATGCGATCAAAAGGCTTGTTGTGTTCCGCATCATCTACGATCGCACGGCAGATACTGTCGCCGAACAGGGGGCCGTCGTTCCGGCAAGGAAGACAAAGGTGCCGTCGCATTCCGCCTATTGGACGGTCCTCCGGCAGAGCGCTGAGATCATCGCCACTGCGGAGGGAGAACTGGGGCTTACACCGACGCGGCGCGGCAAACTGGTCCCCGTCAAACGGAAGAAGGCCAAGCCGAGGGCAGCAGATGCCTACACCAGCCGCGCCGGCTGATCCGACGACCGCCTGGGCACGCGATGTCGTGGAAGGGCGGATTGTTGCTGGCGAGTTTGCGGTACGCGCTTGCCGGCGCCACCTCGACGATCTGGAGAACGGCCACAAGCGCGGCCTGGTGTGGCGTCCGGAGAAGGCAGCCCATGCGCTTGGCTTCTTCCCGGCGATGCTGACCGTGACGGCCGGCGCCAAGGCTGGCGAGCCGTTCAACCTGCCGAGCTACACGACCTTTGTCGTCGGATCTTTGTTCGGCTGGTACCGAGAGAGTGGCCGGCTGCGCTTCCGCACCGCGTGGGTCGAGGCAGGCAAGGGGCAGATCAAATCGCCGGTAGCTGCCGCCATCGGCCTTTACACGCTGGCTTATCGCGGTATCCCGCGCGCCGAATGCTACGCGATCGCGAAGGACCGCAACCAGGCGAACGTCCTGTTCGGTGATGCCGTCGCGATGGCGAACGCCGAAATGCCAGACGCGGCCTATGATGGCGAATCCCTCGTTGGCCGCGGCGACGTCCTGCCGCGCGGCACTGGCGACATGACATGGATGCTGGAGCATCCGGCCAGCGGGTCCAAGTTTCGGGCGCTGGCAGGCGATGAGCGGGTGAACGGCCCGCGCCCCTCGTATGTCGCCGCGGACGAGATCCATGAATGGAAGTCGGACGGCCCGTTGAAGACCTGGCGCTCTGCAGGCGCGAAGATGCCGGGCGACTTCCTGCTCTGGATGAGCACGAACACGCCGGCCGCCGACCAGGTCATCGCCACCGAATGGAGCGAGACGCATCAGCGCATCTTGCGCGGTGAAGCCGATGACGATTCCGCCTTTGCATTCATCGCCAGGGTGGACGCGAAGGATAAGCCGTTCGAGGACGAAAGCTGCTGGCCGAAGTCCATGCCGTGCCTCGGCATCACGTTCCCGATCGAGAACGTCCGGATTGAGGTCAACTCCTCTCGGCATTCGGTGGGGACGCGGCTGCAGACGGAAAAGCTCTACTTCGGCGTGCCGGTCGGCTCGTCGGAATACTGGATTGATCTGGATGCTTGGGAAGGGGTTCAGCAGAAAGTCGACATGAGGCAGGCGAAGCACCGGACGGTGTTCCTCTCGCTCGATCTGTCGAAAAAGAACGACCTTACCGCGCTTGGCATCGGCTTCCGGGACGATGACGAGGTGCTTCATGCCAGCGTCCGATACTGGAAGCCCGAATACAAGCTCGCCGAGCGGGCCAAAGAGGATCACGCCCAATATGTCGAGTGGGCAGCGGCAAAGCTGATCAATGCCGTCCCCGGCCGTTCGATCGAGTACGATTTCGTGGCGGCCGAGGTGCAGAAACTGGTCAATGACTTCGACGTCGAGGTCATGGTCGTGGACCCCGCATTCCTGACGGATTTCCGCCAGGCGTGCGACCGTATCGGCCTCGAAACCTGGGTGTGGTCGCCTGAAGAGGAGTACGGCTCCGGTCTCAAGATCATGATCCATGGCCAAGGCCGGATGGGCATGCAGTCGAAAAAGGCACTCTGGATGCCGCGCAGCCTCCAGCAGCTCGAAGACATGATCCTGACGAAGCAGATCGCGATTGACGAAAGCCCGGTGACAAAATGGTGTTCCGGCAACGCGGCCATTCAGGCGGACCCGCAGAACAACCGCTTCTTCGTCAAGAAGGCGCAGCGCGGCAGAATTGACGGCCTTGTGGTGCTGGCGATGCTCGCCGGCGCCAGCGAGGTCGTGGAGACGTATCAGGCGCCTGTGTCGCCCTGGGATGATCCTAACTTCTCACTGGTGGCACGATGAAACTCCTAGGCTTCAACATCAGCAGGGAAACCCGCTCTGCGAACTCGCCGGAAAACCCGTCCGTTCCGGTGAGTGACAGCAACTTCCTCGCGTTCTTCGGTCTCCAGTCGGTCAATCTTCCGAGCGTCACGATCGAATCCGCCTTGACGGTGCCGGCCGTGCTGGCTGCGGTTACCTTCCTGTCGCGCACCATGGCGGCGATCCCCCGCCACGCCTATCGGCGGACGAAGGACGGTGCCGAGCGGATGATCGGCCGGACGGCCATGGTTCTCCACGAGAACCCGAACCCGTTGATGGACAAGTTCAAGTTTGACCAGTGGTTCTGGCAGCAGGTGTTTACCGGCGGCCGCGGGCTGGCCTGGATCGAGCGGAACGGCAACCAGATCGAAGCACTCTGGCCGATGAACCCGCGAAAGACGACGATCCGGCGCTCCGGTTTCTCGCTGGTCTACAAGTACGAGAACAAGGAATACTCGGCCGAGGACGTGATCGACGTCCCGTTCATGCTTAAGGAAGACCAGATTTCGCACCGCGGCCCGATCGCCATGGCAACGAAGGCGATCCAGCTTGCCATCGCCATGAACGACTATGGCAGCACCTTCTTTGCAGGCGGCGGCGTCCCGCCGTTGGCACTCACCGGGGCCGGCGCCACTGGTAAGAACGTGCAGCGTGCACTTGCCGACGTCCACGACGCCATCCAGGAGGCCAAGAAGAGCAGCAAACCGATCTTCCCAGTTCCGCCCGGGCACGAGTTGAATGCGGTCGGGATCGACCCGGAAAAAGGCCAGATGACGGACGCGCGCCGGTTTCAGGTCGAGGAAATCGCCCGCAGCTGGCAGTTGCCGCCCGTGTTCCTGCAGGATCTTACCCGGGCGACACTGAACAATGCCGAGCAGCAGGATTTGCATCTCGTCAAGCATCTGATCGGCCAATGGGTGTCGGCCTACGAGGGCGAAATGAACCTGAAGCTGTTCGGGCGGTTCAGTGGCCGCCAGTACGTGGAACACAATCTGGACGGCCTGATGCGCGGGGACTTCAAGAGCCGAATCGAGGGCATCGCACGCGGCATCCAGACTGGACAGCTTACGCCGAACGAGGCGCGTGCGCTGGAGAACCGTCCGAAGCACAAGAACCCGTCCGCGGACGAGCTTCTGGTGCAGGGCGCAACGGTCGTGCTCGGCCAGCAGCCGGCGGCCCCTGCCAAATCAGCCGACGACATCGACGGAGACAAGAACGATGACAATGCCTGAGACCGAAGTCCGGTCGCTCGTCTCACCGGTCGAGCATCGCGCCGATGGTGAAAAGACGACAGCTACCGGCTACGCCGTGATCTTCGGTGAGGTCGCCGACATTGCGGGATACTTCGACGAGGTCATCGCACGCGGTGCCTTCACGAACTCGCTGAAAACTGCCGATGTGCGCGCCTATTTCAACCACGACCGGGGGCGCGTCCTCGGCCGAGTGTCGGCGGGTACGCTGCGGGTGAAGGAAGATGCCAAGGGCCTCGCCGTTGAGATCGACCTTCCGGACACCTCTGACGGCCGCGACGTCCGCACGCTGATCGAGCGCGGCGACGTCTCGGGAATGTCGTTCCGGTTCAATGTTGTCAGGGAGATGTGGGACGAATCCGGCGAAAAGCCGCTCCGCACCCTGCTCGAAGTCGAAATCGGCGAGGTCAGCATCGTTTCCGAGCCCGCCTATGAAGGCACGAGCGTAGCGATGCGCTCCCTGGATGCGGCGCGCAAGGAAAAGCGCCAGCAGAATTTCAACGCCGCCGCCCATCGCGTCGGCATGAAAGTTTCCCTCGACCTGCAAATGCGGGCGAGGAGTAAAGCCTAGGCCTCGCGCCGAAGCCCAATCCCACAACACATCGTTGAAAGGATGAACCGATGAGCAATCGGATCAAGGAACTGCGCGAGAAACAGGCGACCATCGTCACCGAAGCTCGCGAACGTCTCGACCAGATCAATGCGGCGACCGATGAGGCGCGCGCGAAGGAACTGGAAACGGCGCATGACGCGGCCATGGCCGAACACGACCGCCTCGAAAAGCAGATCGAGCGCGAGGAAAACCTTGCCCGCCTCGAAAAGCGCTCGGAGGAGGAGCGGGCGAAAAAGCGTCCCGTCTCCACCAATGACGGTGAGGGCCGTGGCCAGGACGAGGGCGACAAGCTGGAATACCGGCATGTCTTCCACAAGTTCCTTGCCTGCGGCGCCGATCCCATGGAACTCACCAGCGAGGAACGCGCCGTTCTGAAGGCCGGTGTCGTCGCCAAGGAGGAGTTCCGCACGCAGGTCACGACCAGCGGCGGCCCCGGCGGCTATACCGTGCCGGTGGAACTCGCCGACCAGATCATCAAGACGATGAAGGACTGGGGCCCGATGTACGACGAGGACATCTGCACCGTCCTCAACACGGCATCCGGCAACCAGATCAACCTTCCGACCGTCGATGACACCGCCGTCACCGCGGAAAAGCACACGGAAGGCACTGCGCTGACCGACGACGGCGGCAAGGATGCGACCTTCGCGCAGAAGCGCCTCGATGCCTACGTGTACGACACCGAGTTCGTGAAGTTCTCGATGGAGCTTGCACAGGATTCCGTCTTCAACATGGAAAGCCTGCTCGGCTCGCTCCTCGGCGAACGTCTCGCCCGGATCGCCAACAAGGAACTGACCGTCGGCGACGGCACCGGTGATCCGAACGGCGTTGCGACGGCGTCCTCGCTCGGCCGAACTGCAGCCGCAACGGGTGCGATCACTGCCGACGAGATCATCGATCTGCTGCACTCGGTCAATTCGGCATACCGCCGTTCGCCGAAGGCTCGGTTCATGTTCGCCGATACCACGCTCGCCGCCATCCGCAAGCTGAAGGACGGCCAGGGCAACTACCTCTGGCAGATGGGTGACGTGAAGACGTCGCAGCCGGGCACGCTGCTCGGCTACGCCTACAGCATCAACGACGACATGGACGCGCTGGCAGCGGCCAAGAAGGTCATGCTGTTCGGCGACTTCTCCAAGTACTTCGTCCGCAAGGTCGGGTCTCCGGTCATCGGCGTTCTTCGCGAACGCTTCTGGCCGGATCTCGGCATCGCCGGCCTGATCCGCTTCGACGGCGAGCTCGGTGATACCGCCGCCATCAAGCACCTCATCACGGCTGCCTCGTAAGCGGCGAAACAGAAGCGGGCGGCTTTCGGGCCGCTCGCCCATCTCCCATGGAGGCGATCATGAAAATCAGGATGCTTGTCGGCCTGGCCGGCATCAACTTCGCGCTTTCTCCGAACGAGGAGACCGATCGCTTCGACAGCAAGGAGGCGTCGCGTCTTGTCGAGGCAGGCTATGCCGTTCCCGTCGACGAAAAGCCGACTGAGCGCGCCGTGAAGCCGCGTGCGAACGAGAAACGCGGCTGATGGCTACCTCCTTCCTCCAGATCAGCACGCCGGCAGAGGATCTGTTGCTTGCGCCGATCGAGGCCCTTCGCTCCGCCGCCGGCCTCGCCGCCAATGACACGAGCCGGGACGCGGAGCTGACGGAGCTTGGCAAACGCGTGTCTGCCGAGATTGTCGAGGCCTGCCGGATTTCGGTCGGGGAAACGGAGGAGGAAGAGGGCGCCGAACCGACATTGCGGCGCGAGACGGTCAAGGAGACGTTTTGCGGCTCCGGTCGCGACGTTCTGGTCCTTGCGCGCCGCCACAACGTGAAAATTGTCACCATCACGGAAGATGGTCGGCCGGTCACGCTGGATGCGCGGGCGCTGCGTTCCGAGCCCGGCCTTCTCTATCGGTGGGTCGATGGGCATCAGTCGTTCTGGAGCGCGCGCGAAATTGTCGTCGAGTACGAGGCCGGCTTTGAAACGGTGCCGTTCAGCCTGGCCGGCGTAGTCGTGGACCTTGTCCGCCTCCGGCTCTCGCAAGCCTCGATCGATCCTCTTGTGAAGTCGACGAGGGTCGAGATCGTCGATGTCGAGACCGTCCAAACAGACCGGTGGGTCGGCTCCACGCCGGGCGCTGATACTGCTGGCCTGCCGCCCGAATTCATGGCCCGCCTGGGTCGCTTCTTCAATCCGGTGGCCTGATGCTTCAGCTTTCCGACACTCCGGCCGGCTCCATTGCCCGCCTGGACGCTGCGCTCTCGCGTCGCGGCGAGGACATTGTTATCAGCCGCCAAGTGAAGCGCAGCGCGGCGAGCGTCAAGGTCGAGGTAGCGTGTCGGGCACTTGTGCGAGCTGTGTCCGCCGATCAGATAGCAGGCACCATCACGCAAAACGACCTCAACGTCACGCTGTCGCCAACAGAGATCGCCGCTGCTGGCTGGCCGGGGCAGGACGACAACATTGTGTCTGGCAGCGCAGTTGATCCGCGGGTACCGAGAACCACCGACAAGGTCGTCATTCAGGGCCGCGAGCGCCAGGTGAGGGCCTCCAAGGCGATCCTGATGGCGAACGTCTGGGTTCGAACCGATATGATCGTGGCCGGCTGATGGCTGGGTTCGAGGCTTTCGACCGGGAGCTGCGGATGGCGACCGAGGGACTGGAACCGGAGGCCATCCGCGTCGCGCTCGCCGCGTTTGCCAAACGCAGCGTCTCCGAGATCATCGCATCGGGAAGGGCGAGCCCTCGCTTTGAGCGGTACGTGAACAGCCGGCGCGGCCTGCCTGAGGAGGCGGTGCAGCTTCCCGGCCCGATCGTCTACGAGTTTTCGCTCTGGGAGCCGATCATCACCTTTGCGCTCGAGGAACTGCGCAAGCGGTCACCCGTCAAAAGCGGGCGGTTCCGGAATTCCTTCATCGTCATCGTGAACCGGGCGATCGTCACGAATTTCGACGGCATCGGGCCTGAGCACGAAGTGATCATCACGAACTTCCAGCCGTACATCCGCAAGGCAGAAGGCGGCGTCCTCAGCACGAAACGCTTTGCCATCTTCGACGGCACGAAGCGGGCGTTGGCAAGAGCCTTCGGCAACGAGGGGCGCAATTCATCGGCGTTCAGCTTCGAGACGCGCTGGCTGGAAATGGGGTCGGGCCTTCATCCGGCCATGCCGTACATCCTGAAGGGAAGCGGGGCAGGCGTCGCCGCGAAGACGAACAACCGATCCAGCGCCTTCCGGGCCGGCCGCACCACGCTCGCCCCGCGTAGGGACAGGCAAGCCGGCATGCCGATCACCTATCCCGCCGTCGTCATCAATCAGGTCTGACACATGGCAAGCCCCGCAACGTTCGACGCCTTCGAGAATCGTTTGAAGACGGCTTGGGCGGCAACCGCGCTCGTCTTCGAAAACGAGTTCGCGCAACACCTGCTCGATGCCGGCGCGCCGTTCGTCTTCGTCGAGATCTACGGAGACAGCTACGCGCAGGAGACATTCGGAGCACCGCAGGCGAACCAGTTCCTCGAAGAGGGCGTGACCTACCTGCATGTCATGACCAAATCGGGCGAAGGCAGCCGCCAGGCACGCGTCTGGGCGAATGACCTCCTCAACCTATTTCGCGAGCAGCCGATCGGCTCGCTGTTCATGCCGGAAATGTCGATCGGAGCGGGGGAACCCGGGGAGGACTTCCCCGGCTACTTCTCCATCGCTGCGACCATCCGCTGGTATCGCCGCGACATCACCAGCCTTCCCACGCCGTAACGCGGCACTCTCAACCACAGGAGCTTACCATGACCGTAGCTGACGGCTCACAGGTCCGCCTTGCCGACGTGACGGAAGCCGTCATCGGCACCACGCCGGCCACTCCCACGTTCCAGACCATGCGCTATGTGTCGTCGGACATCCGCATTTCCAAGCAGACGGACATTCCCGACGAGATCCGCGCCGACCGCAACGTCGCCTCGATCGTCGACGTCGGCCGGATGGTTCAGGGCACCATCAACACGCTGCTGTCCTACGGAACCTACGACACATGGTTTGAACGGCTGCTCTGCGCCACTTGGGCGACCAACGTCCTGAAGAACGGCGTTCTGCACCAGGCGGGCACGCTGGAAAAGATGTTCGAGCAGGGCGCGACGGACACGTTCATTCGCTACGTTGGCTGCCGCTGGAACACGTTGGACCTTCGCCTTTCTTCGAGGCAGTCGATCGGCGCGAACTGGGGCATCATGGGCCTCCGCTCGCCCGCTCCGACGAGCGCGATCCTGTCTGGGGCCACGTATACGGCTGCGACCGATACGCCGGTCATGAATGCTGGCCTCAACGTCTCCGCCATGTCCTTCACCGGGATCGCCAATGCGCCGAAGGTGCAGGCGATGAACGTCAGCATCCGCAACAACATCTATGCGAACGACGTCATCGGCTCCTACGAGCCCTATTCGCACGGTCTCGGTCGCTTCGAGGTGACCGGCTCCCTGACGACGCTGTTCGAGAACATGGATACCTACAAGGCCATCCTCGATCATGACGACGTGGCGCTCTCCACGACGCTCACCGACGAACTCGGCAATTCCTACGCCATCGCCCTGCCGAAGGTGAAGCTTCTCGACGGCGGGCCCACCGTAGGCGGCAACGGCCGGGCTGTGCTGCTCGAAGTGCCGTTCCAGGCGCGCTACGACAGCACGTCGGGCGCCTCCATCACGATCACGCGGACGCCGGCATGACCAGAAAGCGTGAACTTCCGTCCTCGACGACTGCCGAAACCTTTGTTCCGGCGGTTTCCTTCACCGGCTACCCGGATGGGAAAACGCCGGTCCAGTTCATCGCCGGGGTGGAAAGCGTCCCGGTCCCGGCCGGGTTCGCGCAACTGATGCGTGACAAAGGCCTCGTCTCTATCCCCGAAGGTGATCTCTGATGGTCGTAAAGCTTGCCTCACTCAAGGCCAATCTGGCGCGCGAAGAAAAGGGTGACTGGATCGAGTTTCCCGACTGGCCGGGCGTCGAATTCAATGTCTCGTCGCTCCACCTGCCGGCCTACCAGATCGCCCGTGATATCCTCTTCAAGCGTCTGTCGCGGCAGTACAAGAAGGCGGGGATCCCGTCTGCGGTCATGACGACGGAACTCGGCAAACTCTATGCCAAGCACATCCTGCACGGCTGGCGCGGTCTGGACGTCGCCTATTCGATGGACATGGCGCTGGAGATCATGACCGACCCCGAATACCGCAACGTGGTCGCCGCCGTCGAATACTGCGCCGGCAGGGTGTCCGAGACGGATATCGAGTTCGTCGAGGACGAAGTGGGAAACTCCGCAAAGCCTTCCGCAACCGCATAAAGCGGGCGGGGGCGGTTGCCTTCTACGACTGGCTCGACGAACTGGCTGCAGCGTTTCCCGACGAGGAATGGTTGCAGCCGGAGGGAGACGACGAGGAGTTCGAGCCGGAGCTTTGGCACGAACTGTATTTCCGGGCCTTCGACGCGCTTCAATACGACCGCTTCTATGGGGCGTTCGGGGGCGAGGGGCCAATCAGCTACCTCGCCCTCAGCCAGTATGCGCGTGATCACCAAATCCACGGCGACGATCTTCGCCACTTCCACCTGTTCATGAACGCCGTCGATGGCGAATGGCTGAAACTCCAGGTGTCAATCGGCATCGAAACGGGCCCCCCTATCGGCTCCCAAAAGGGACCCCTGCCTCTGGTTGCATCGGGTCAGCGCGCGTAGGCCCGGAGCTCTCCATTTAGCGCAGGGGCCTGCGGGCGCG
>NZ_JAJNCZ010000005.1 GCF_021026345.1 Rhizobium sp. GN54
GTCAAAACCCATCAGCGTCCTGCGGAAACCTCAGAGCGAGTTCGTCGGTCGCCAGCAGCGCCGCCGCCCTCGTTGGTGAGCCGGTTTCTAAGACCACATACAAAACAAGTCAACAGGGATTTTCAAAATTGTCGCAGAAAGTTCATTTTAGAGTTCGATCAGGGAATCACTGCCGGCGCACGGTTCATTGGTCGAATTGCGGGGACAACGGCAACCGACCCGCTTGACACGGAAAAGGCGCCGACGGTTTCCCGCGGCGCCTTCAAATTCCCGTCGACCTCACAAGGCCGATCCGCAAGCCCGGCGGTCAGGCCTTGATCTTCAGCTGCGTCATGATCTTCTCGAGATAGCCGAGCAGCACGGCGGAGGCGACGAAGGCGAGATGCATGAAGGTCAGCCACATCAGCTGGTTGTCGGTGTACCTCTGGGCGTTGAGGAAGATCTGCAGCAGATGGATGGAGGAGATCGCCACGATCGACGAGGCGACCTTGATCTTCAGGCTGCCGGAATCGAGCTTGCCGAGGAAGGAGACGTCGGCGTCGGCGTTGTCGAAGCGGCTGACGAAATTCTCGTAGCCGGAGATCATGACCATCAGCACCAGGCTCGCCACCAGCGCCGCATCGATCAGGCCCAGCATGGCGAGGATCATCTCGGCCTCGTCGAAGACGAAGACGTTGCTGGCGACCTTGTAGAGCTTGTAGGCGAAGGAGATGGCGTAGACGCCGAGTGCCGCGACGAGTCCCAGATAGAAGGCGACCAGAATCCACCGGCTGGAGAGGATGATCCGTTCGACCAGGATTTCGAGGGACTTCATGGAGTGCTCCGTCTATGTCGCCAAAAGAATGCGCCCTAGTTAATCACTGGCTGTGGAGCCGACAAGCCCGGTAAGGCTCACCCCTCATGCTCACCCCTCAAGGGATTGCACCAGGATACCGACGAAGCTTTGCCCCGCCACGTCGAGCGGGCCGCTGTTGTCGATGATCACATGGTCGAGCCCGGCAGCGCAGTCCCCTGGCCTGCGTTCGAGACGGCCGGCAATGTCGGCGCCGCTTTCGCGCCCGCGCCCACGAAGGCGCTGGGCAAGGACCTCGGCACTGGCCGTCACCGTGACCACCTTGAGGCGCGGGAAGACCGCGGCGAATACGGACAGGGCCTGGCGGCTGCCGTTGACCACGACCACCCGCCCCTCTCCGACCAACGCCTTCATCTCCACCGGAACACCGTAGCTGAGGCCGTGTGCTTCCCAGGAGACGCAGAAGCCGCCCTCGTCCTGCATCCGGGCGAAGGTTGCGGCATCGACGCCGACATGCGCTTCGCCGCCGGCATCCGACGGGCGGGTGATCACCCGCCTTGCGAAGACGAAGCGGGCGTCGCCCGAAAAATGCCGGGCGGCATAGCCCATCACGCTGTCCTTGCCGGCGCCGCTCGGCCCGACGACGACGACGGCCGTGCCCGCCTGCCCGCCGGCTGCGCGCATCGTCACATCCCCGGCCGCCATCCCTGCCCTGCCCGTCATGCCACGCGCGTGCCCTGGCGCCAGACGGAACGGACGACCGGGACGCCTTCGGGGCGACGCACGCGGACGAGATCGGCGCGCAGGCCGACGGCGATGCGGCCGCGATCGTCGAGACCGACGGTGCGCGCCGGCGTCGAAGAGACCATGGCGATCGCCTTCGGCAGGCTGATCGCCTCGTTCTCGTCTGCGAGCATGAAAGGCGCCTGGATCAGGCTGAGCGGCACGTAGTCGGAGGAGAGCACGTCGAGCACGCCCATCGTCGCGAGGTCGCGTGCGGCGATGTTGCCAGAGTGCGACTTTCCGCGGACGATGTTGGGCGCGCCCATCAGCACGCTCATGCCGGCGCCGTGCGAGGCCCTTGCCGCCTCGACGCTGGTCGGGAACTCGGCAAGGCGGATGCCGTAGCCGATCGCTTCCTCGACGTGCTCCAGCGTCGCGTCGTCATGGCTTGCCACCGCGATGCCGCGGGCGGCGCAATGGGCGGCGATCGCGTCGCGGTGCGGCTTGGCGTAGCGGGCGGAAAGCGCCTGCTGACGGTTGCAGAACTCCGCGAAGGCTGCATCCGACAGGCCGCGCTTGGTCTTGTAGTAGAGCGTGTACTGCTCCATCGTCTGGAACTGGCGCTGGCCCGGCGCGTGGTCCATCAGCGAGACGAGCCGCACCTGCGGGTCGTTCTCGAATTCCTCGAAATGATCGAGCACGTTGTCGGTGGACACCTCGCAGCGCAGGTGGATCAGGTGATCGGCCCGCAGCCGGTCCTGCCTGCCCGCTTCTTCGAGCGCATCGGCCATCGCCCGCATCTCGCCCTTCTCGAAGCCGCCGTCCGCGTCCGAGCCCATGCGCAGGCAGTCGAAGACGGTGGTGATGCCGGAAGAGGCGACCTGGGCGTCATGGGCCTGGATCGCGGCGGTGGTGTTCCAGCGCACGCCGGGACGCGGCGAGTAGTGGGCCTCGAGATGGTCGGTATGCAGTTCGACGAGCCCCGGCAGGAGATAGTCGCCGCCCATATCCTCGCCGGCCACCGTCGGCGTGTCGGAAATCTCGGCGATCAGACCGTCGCGGATCACGACCGCGCCGTGGACGATATCGTCCTCCAGCACGATCCTGGCATTGGTGAGGGTCAGTTCGGTCGGCATGTCAGGCAATCTTTCTGTTGGCGGCAGCGCTGTTGAGGGGGAACAGCGAATGCACGGTGAAATCGGCGCCGCGGGACGGTTCGCGGAAAAGGGCGATGCCGGAGATGGCAAGCGGGCTTCCATGGAACTCGGCGAAATGCCGCAGCAGCGCCGCTTCCATGGCCGGCGCGTGTTCGGCGGGCACCCTGCCCGTCAGCGTCATGTGGAAGCGGAAGGTGTCGAAGACATAGGGGTAGCCCCACTGCACGAGGTTCTGGCGCTCGTCGGCGGAAAGCTCGTCCGGCTTGCGGCGGGCAATGTCGGCAGAAGACAGCGGCTCACGGAAATCCTCGAAGCGGCGCACGACCTCGGCGGCAAAGGCCTGCAGCGGTGCGCATTCCTCCGACGGGACAAGCGCGAAGAAGGAACCGAGCCTTCCGACGACGACTTCCGGAATGTCGAAGCCTTCCATGGCGGCGGCGAAGCGGGCGACTTCGGCCACGAGTTCGCCCTCGCTGCGGCCCTCGGCGAGTTCGAACGGCGCCTTCAGGGTCGCATGGAAGCCGTAGCGGCGCGGATCCGCCGTCAGCGCGCTCAAGGCCGGCGGTTCGAAGCCGGCCGCGGCTGGCTGCTCGAGCGCTGCGCCGTTGAAGGCGTTGCGACCGAGCCAGCGGGCGGCGGCGAGCGTCAGGCCGTCGCTCGCGGCCGGGGTGAAATAGAGGGCATATCGCACAATCAGACGTCCTGTTTTCCGTTCCTGGCGCTCCCTGGGCGCGCCGTCAGCGCCATAGAGGAGATTCGTGTGGCAGCATCATGCCATTGCCGGCTGCGAATTCCATTCCACTCAATGGTGGGTGCGCCCGATCAGCCGCGAGCGCAGCGCATTCGAGATCCCGTCGAAGATGAAGACGACGATCAGGATCAGCACCACCATATAGGCGACCTTGTCCCAATCTGCATTGGTGCCCATGGCTTCCAGCAGCTTGAGGCCGATACCGCCCGCGCCGACGGCGCCGATGATCGTCGCCGATCGCATGTTCGATTCCCAGAAATAGAGCGACTGCGACACGAAGACGGGCAGCACCTGCGGCAGAACGCCGAAACGGTTGACGATCACCGGCGATGCGCCGACCGATTTCACGCCCTCGCGCTGCTTGTCGTCTACGTTCTCCAGCGCTTCGGCGTAGACCTTGCCGAGCGCGCCGGTGTCGGTGAAGAAGATCGCGGCGATGCCGGGGATCGGGCCGGGGCCGAAGCCGCGGGTGAAGAACAGCGCCCAGATCAGCATATCGATCGAGCGCAGGAAATCGAACAGGCGCTTCATGCCCCAGTTGGCGAGGCGGCTCTGGGTGATGTTGCGCGCCGCGACGAAGGCGAGCGGCAGGGCGACCAGCGTCCCGAGCAGCGTTCCGACGAACGCCATGACCAGCGTCTGCATCAGCTTCGACAGGACGTCAGCATGCTGCCAGGTGCCGTTTGCGAGAAAATCGTCGACCATCGCGGCGATGTTCGAGCGGGCCGGATCGACGCGTTCGCCGGCGACGGCAAGCCAGGCGAGCTCGGAGAACGACTTGCCCCAGAACGGCGAGTTGATGTCGAAGAAGAAATTGGCCCAGCCGAGGAACCGGCGCTGTACATAGACCTGCGAGGTGCGGATTTCGGCACTGCCCTCGAAGCCGAAATCGACGTTGACCTTGCTGCCGTCCTGCACGAGTGCGCCGGGCGCACCTTGCGGCAGGATGGCCGTTTCCGGCGAGATTTCGACCGCATAGGCGACGCCGTCGACATAGACGTCGACGCGTTGGGCACGAACGTCGAGGCGGTTTTCCTCCCCGTCATAGATGACGCTGTAGCCGCCGTCCGGCAGCGGGCGAAGCCAGGCGATGTCGGCGCCTTCCGGATACTGGCGCCGGCTCGACCATTGCGGCTCGACGACGCCGTCGACGAAGCGCAGGCGCGGCTGCGCGCGCCAGGAATACCAGTCCTGGACATAGATCGACGCGCGATCCCAGCGGCCGTTGACGAACGCCGGGCCGACGTTGAAGGCGACGAAGCAGACGGCAAGATAGACGAGCGTGACCCCGGCGCAGATCGCAAGCCCCCAGCGCTGCCAGAAGCTGCGGTGGAAGACCTCGGGATAGGCGGAAAGCAGGCGCTCGCGTTCGGCGGTGTTGAGCGTGGTCGGCGACATCAGGCGGCTCCCCGTCCGAATTCGAAGGACTGGTTGCCGATCAGACGGCGGCGCAGCCAGGCGGAAAACTGGTCGACGGCGATGATGGTGACGAACAGCAGGATGACGATGGCATAGGTCTTTGCGGCGTGGTCGCGGCCGATCGCCAGCCGGAAGACCTCGCCGATGCCGCCGCCGCCGACGGCGCCGATGATGGTGGACGCCCTGATGTTGATCTCCGCACGCAGCAGCGCGTAGGACACGAAGTTCGGCAGAACCTGCGGCACGATGGCGAAACGGACGCGTTCCACCCAGCTGGCGCCCGCCGCGCGCAACCCTTCATCCGGCCGCATGTCGGCATTCTCCACGACCTCGAAGAACAGCTTGCCGAGCGCACCGATGGTGTGGACCGTGATCGCGACGATGGCTGCGATCGGGCCGATCGACAGGATCGCGGTCAAAAGCCCGGCGATGACGATCTCGGGAAAGGCGCGCATCACCTCCATGATGCGACGCACGACCCAGCGGGTGGCACCGGCACCGACAAGATTGGTGGAGGCGAAGAAGCAGAGCACGAAGGCGATGGCCGAGCCCAGAATGGTCGCGATCAGCGCGATATTCACGGTGATGATGAGCTGGTAGATGAAGTGCGGAATGTAGAAGTTTTCCGTCACATAGACGCGCTCGGACGTGTAGTCGTATTTCAGCGAGCCGTCGTCATAGGGCGACGGCAGGTCGAACATGGCGCGCACGATCTCCATGGGGCTGTCCGGAACGAAATTCCGGATGAAATCGAACACGTAGGGAAGCCGTTCGAAGAACTTGCCCGAATTGGCGGCATTGGCAAAGTCGAGCGAGGCCCAGAGCGCCACCAGGAAGACCGCGATGGCAATCAGCGAATAGATACGCCGTGTCCGCAGTTGCTGCTGGTAGTGTTGCATGACCGAGGCGGCTGCAGGACCGAGGCCGCCGATCGCATTTCCGGCCGTCGTATTGGCCATGCCATTCTCTCCTTGCAAAAAAACGGGCGGCACCCGGAGGGGTGCCGCGCGCTGTCTTCCGTGGCCGATCAGCCGCCGATGACGGACTTACGGGCGTCGATGATCGTCTGGTAGAACGACTGGTCGACCTTGATGTAGTCCTTGTTGGAGCCCTGCGTGTAGGCGTGGAAGCAGGCGAGGTCCTTCTGCGGCAGTTCGAAGAAGTACTGCTCGACCTTGGCGCGCATGTCTTCCGGCAGCTTGTTGGAGACCATCAGCGGGCCGTTCGGGATCAGCGGCGACTTCCAGACCTCGACGAGGTCGTCCATGTCGAGGTTGCCCTTGTTGACCATCTGGTAGAGGTTGCCGCCGGTGTAGCCCTCATCCCAGTTGCCGACGCCCGAACCGAAGGTGGTGCCGACGTCGAACTTGCCGTCGAGAACGGCGAGGACGAGGTTCTCGTGGCCGCCGCCGAAGCCGCTTTCAGAGAAGTATTCCTTGACCGGTGCGCCGATTTCCTTCGGGAGAGCAACGTTCGGAACGAGATAACCCGAGGTCGAGTCGGGATCGGCGAAGCCGATCTTCTTGCCCTTGGCGTCGGCGAGCGTCTTGATGCCGGAATCCTTGCGGGCGACCATGATCGAGTAATAGCCGCTGGAGCCGTCCGACTGGGTGTAGGTCAGGATCGGGTCGACCGCGTTCGGGGCCTGCAGGTAGATCGCGGCATAGGAGGAAGCGCCCATCGAGGCGATGTCGATCGTGCCGCCGAGCAGGCCCTGGATGACGCCGTTATAGTCCGGCGACGGGAAGATCTGGACTTCGCCAACGCCGGTCGCGGCCTTCAGGCCGTCGGCGACGCACTGGGTGTTGCGGATCTGGTCGGCTTCGTTCTCCGAACCGTCGAGGCCGATGCGCAGAACCTTGACGTCCTGGGCCAGGGCGGACCCGGTCACGACGGCCATCGCGACAGCGGCGAGCAGAGCTTTCTTCAACATGTCGTTCTCCTTGTTGCCGGCCCCCAGCCGGCGATCGCTTCAAAGCGTGTATGGTCTGCCCTTGACGCGGGCCCTCGATCCTGGCGGGCGTCAGATCCCTGCCAGTGCCAGCGGCTTGACGCCGGCGGATTCCTTGATGTTGTCCTGCACGGGCGCCCCGGCGCCGCGAATGCTGGTGGACGTCATGCTCTCGTCGATCTCGGCGCCGTCCGCGCCGGTGCCGTAGATCGCGCGGACGGCATCGGCGTCGAGATCGCGTGGCGCGCCGTCGAAGACGACCTTGCCGGCCGACATGCCGATGATGCGTTCGCAATAGTTGCGAGCGGTGTCGAGCGTGTGCAGGTTGGTGATGACGGTGATGCCCTCGCGCTCGTTGATGTCGCGCAGGGCATCCATCACCACCTTGGCGTTCAGCGGGTCGAGCGAGGCGATCGGCTCGTCGGCCAGGATCATCTTCGGCTGCTGCATGAGCGCCCGCGCAATGGCCACGCGCTGCTGTTGGCCGCCCGACAGCGTGCCCGCCTTTTGCAGCGCCGTCTGCTCGATGCCGAGGCGCTCCAGTGCCGCGATCGCCATGATGCGCTCTTCGCGGGAGAACATGTTGAGCATGCTGAGCGCGGTGGAGCGATGGTTGAGGCGGCCGAGCAGGACGTTGGTGAGCACATCCAGGCGCGGCACGAGGTTGAACTGCTGGAAGATCATGGCGCAGTCGCGCTGCCAGTTGCGAAGCGCGGCCCCGCGGAGCGCGGAAACCTCGACGTCGCCGAAGTGAATGGAGCCCTCGGTCGGATCGACGAGCCGGTTGATCATGCGCAGCATGGTCGACTTGCCGGCGCCCGAGCGGCCGATGACGCCGACCATCTGGCCCTGGGGAATGTCGACGCTGACGGCGCTGACCGCGGCTTTGCCGCCGAACCGGCGCGTGACGTTCTTCAGGCGGAACATGGCTTACCCTTCAAGGCTTGTTCATTGACACTGCAGCGGCTTTAAAGGCGGTCAATGAAGGCCGAATGTCAGTTTCGTGTCCGTTTGATAACAATCCACACAGCCCGGATTTCCAGGGCTTTTGCGGAATTCAGGCACCGTATTTGACAAGGAAGGCTTCGGCGTCGAGCGCGCGAAAGTCATCGAGGGCACCGCGCAGGCGGGCGTGATCCCAGTCCCACCAGGCAAGCCTCTCGAAACGCTCGGCAATATCGCCGCCGAAGCGTTCGCGGATCAGCTTCGCCGGCACGCCGCCGACGATCGTGTAGGGGGCGACGTCCTTCGTCACCACCGCGCCGGAACCGATGATGGCGCCGTTGCCGACCGTGACGCCCGGCAGGATCGTCGAGCCATGGCCGATCCAGACGTCGTGGCCGATCGTGACGCGGTGCGCCCGCCGCCATGTGAAGAAGTCCTCCTCCCTGTCGGCATCCGGCCAGTAGTCGGCGGCGCGATAGGTGAAGTGGTGCAGGGTCGCCCGCCACATCGGGTGATTGGTGGCGTTGATGCGGACCGACGAGGCGATGTTGGCGAACCTGCCGATCGTCGCGCACCAGACCGAGCCGTCCTCCATGATGTAGGAATAGTCGCCGAGTTCGGTCTCGCTGATGCGGCAGCGCTCGGAGATCTCGACGAAGCGGCCGAGCGTGCAATCGGTGACGGAGGCCGTTTCGTGCACGAGCGGGGTGTGTTCGGACAGCCTGGTCATGCCGCGGCCTTCCGGGGCGAAAAGGCGGAGACGTCGACGATGCTGTCGGCGACCTTGGCGCGAACGTCGTCATCGTGGAAGATGCCGAGCAGCGCCACCCCTGCCCGCTTCTTCTCCTCGATCATGCCGACGACCACCTCGCGGTTTTTTGCGTCGAGCGAGGCGGTCGGCTCGTCGAGCAGCAGGATGCGGTGCCCGGTGATGAAGCCGCGGGCGATGTTGACGCGCTGCTGCTCGCCGCCGGAAAAGGTGGCCGGCGGCAGTTGCCAGAGTTCGCGCGGCAGGTTCAGGCGGGCCAGAATCGCTTCCGCCTTCTCACGGGCGATGGCCGGAATCTCTCCGCCTTCCACCAGCGGCTCGGCCACGACGTCGACGGCTGCGACCCGCGGCACGACCCGGAGGAACTGACTGACATAGCCGAGCGTGACCCGGCGGACGGCCAGCACGGTGCGCGGATCGGCGCTAGCGAGATCGACGAACTGACCTTCGTGCTCGACCAGGATCTGGCCGGCATCGACGCCGTAGTTGCCGTAGACCATCTTCAGGAGCGAGCTCTTGCCGATGCCGGAGGGGCCGCCGAGGACCACGCATTCGCCGGCCTTGACGGAGAAGCCGACGTTTTCGACGACCGGCAGGCGGATGCCGTCCCTGAGGTGCATGGTAAAGCTTTTTGCGACTTCGGATACGACGAGTGGGGTCGCCATGTTCGGTGTCCTTTGTGCTGAAAACGCGGGCCGGGCGGCGGTTCGAGCCTGTGGCTCAAACCTGCAGGATGGAGGAGACGAGAAGCTGGGTATAAGCCTCGCGCGGATCGTCGAGGACGCGGTCGGTCAGCCCCTGCTCGATCACGTGGCCGTCCTTCATCACCATCATCCGGTGCGACAGCAGGCGGGCGACGGCGAGATCGTGAGTGACGACGATCGCCGAAAGCCCGAGGTCGTGGACGAGGCCGCGGACGAGATCGAGCAGGCGCGCCTGCACCGAGACGTCGAGGCCGCCGGTCGGCTCGTCCATGAAGACGAGGCGGGGCGCGGTCACGAGGTTGCGGGCGATCTGAAGGCGCTGGCGCATGCCGCCGGAAAAGGCTCGGGGCTGGTCGTCGATGCGGTCGAGGCCGATCTCGACGCGGCGGAGCCAATCGCCGGCGGTCTCGCGGATGTTGCCGTAGTGGCGCTCGCCGACCGCCATCAGCCGCTCGCCGACATTGGCGCCGGCCGAGACCGTCATGCGCAGGCCGTCGGCGGGGTTCTGGTGGACGAAGCCCCAGTCGGTGCGCATCAGGAAGCGCCGCTCGGCCTCGCCCATGCGGGCGAGATCGCGCATCTGGCCGTCGCGCATCCGGTACTCGATGGTGCCGGAGGTCGGCATCAGGCGGGTGGCGAGACAATTCAGCAGCGTCGTCTTGCCGGAGCCGGATTCGCCGACGATCGCCAGCACCTCGCCCGGCCAGAGGTCGAAGGAAACGGCGCGGCAGCCGATGCGGGCGCCGTAGAATTTCGAGATGTCGCGGACCTTGAGAAGCGGCGCGTCGGTCATTGCTGGAACTCCGTCGTTTGCGTCTTGCGCCCTCTTCTCCCCACCGGGGAGAAGTGCCGAGCGCAGCGAGGCGATGAGGGGGGCGACGCGTGGTGGTCTTGCTGATCGGTGACAGAAGCCCCCCTCATCCGGCCCTTCGGGCCACCTTCTCCCCGTTGGGGAGAAGAGGGAGCGGGCTGAGACGTTACCCCAGCCGCTCTCCCCCCTTGAGGGGGAAATGTCCGGCAGGACAGAGGGCGGTAGTCCGTCCGCCCGCTCATTCGGCAGCCGCCTTGCCGTAGGCCAGCATCGTGCCGCAGTGGCCGTGGTCGCGTCGGTCCTCGCAATGGTCGGTGTCGGAGCAGACGAACATCCGCCCGCCGCGATCGTCGAGCACCACTTCGTCGAGGTAGACGTTCTCGGCGCCGCACAGCGCGCAGGGCCGATCGAATTTCTGCACTTCGAAGGGATGGTCCTCGAAATCGAGGCTGACGACGTCTGTGAAGGGCGGCACGGCGTAGATGCGCTTCTCGCGGCCGGCGCCGAACAACTGCAGCGCCTCCGACATGTGCATCTTCGGATTGTCGAACTTCGGCGTCGGCGACGGGCTCATCACGTAGCGGCCCTCGACCCTCACCGGATAGGAATAGGTCGTGGCGATGTGGCCGTTCCTGGCGATGTCCTCGTAAAGCTTGACGTGCATCAGCCCGTACTCCTCGAGCGCGTGCATCTTGCGGGTCTCGGTCTCGCGCGGCTCGAGGAAGCGCAACGGCTCGGGGATCGGCACCTGGTAGACCAGCGTCTGGCCGGCCGCCAGTTTCTCCTCGGGGATGCGGTGGCGGGTCTGGATGATCGTCGCCTCCCGGGTCTTCGTCGTTACCGCCACATTGGCGACCTTCTGGAAGAAGGCGCGGATAGAGACGGCGTTGGTGGTGTCGTCGGCGCCCTGGTCGATGACCTTGAGCACGTCCTGCGGCCCCAGGATCGCCGCCGTCACCTGCACGCCGCCGGTGCCCCAGCCATAGGGCATCGGCATCTCGCGGCTGGCGAAGGGAACCTGGTAGCCGGGGATCGCGATCGCCTTGAGGATCGCCCGGCGGATCATGCGTTTGGTCTGCTCGTCGAGATAGGCGAAGTTGTAGGTGGCAAGTTCGGACGGAACGGCGTTCATTGGGCGGCCTCCAGGGTGTCGTTGCCGGGTTCCTTGCGGCTGCGCTCGTCATAGTCCCGGCGCATGCGCCGCATGAGATCGAGTTCGGCCTGGAAGTCGACGTAGTGCGGCAGCTTCAGGTGCTCGACAAAACCGGTCGCCTGGACGTTGTCGGAATGGGAGATGACGAATTCCTCGTCCTGCGCCGGCGAGACGACGTCCTCCTCGAACTCATCGGCGCGCAAGGCGCGATCGACCAGCGACATGGACATCGCCTTGCGCTCGTTCTGGCCGAAGACGAGGCCATAGCCGCGGGTGAACTGCGGCGGGCTCTTGGCCGAGCCCTTGAACTGGGTGATCATCTGGCATTCGGTGACCTGGATGCGGCCGAGCGAGACGGCGAAGCCGAGCTCCGGCAGATCCAGCTCGACTTCGACCTCACCCATACGGACCTCGCCGACGAAGGGATGGTTGTTGCCGTAGCCGCGCTGGGTGGAATAGCCGAGCGACAGCAGGAAGCCCTCGTCGCCGCGCGCCAGCGCCTGCAGGCGCAAGTCGCGCGCCATCGGGAACTCGAGCGGCTCGCGCGTCAGGTCGCCGGGAACGTGGCCCGCCGGCAGGTCGCCGTCACCCTCGACCAGCCCCTCGCCCGAGAGGATGTCGGACACGCGCATGACGGGCTCCTGCTCGCCGTCACGCTGCAAGGCCTCTTCGACCGGTTCGTCGCGAAGGAGGGAAGGATCGAGCAGGCGGTGGGTATAATCGAAGGTCGGGCCGAGCAACTGGCCGCCCGGCAAGTCCTTGTAGGTGGCGGAAACCCGTCGCTCGACCAGCATCCGCGAGGTCTCGACCGGCACCGAATAGCCGAAGCGCGGCAGCGTGGTGCGGTAGGCGCGCAAGATGAAGATCGCCTCGATCATGTCGCCGCGCGACTGGCGGATGGCGAGTGCGGCAATGGCGCGGTCGTAGAGCGAGGCCTCGGCCATCACCCGGTCAACGGCGAGCCCCAGCTGGGCGACGATCTGTTCGATGGTGATCGACGGCAGCGAACGATCGCCGCGGCGCCGGTCGGCGAGCAGGCGATGGGCGTTGGCAATGGCGGCCTCACCACCCTTGACGGCAACATACATGGCTCAAGCCTCCCGGTTGTTGATGACGGTGGTGCGCGGCAGGCAGAGAATGCTGTCGCCTGCGACCAGGATCAGGTCGACCCCGCGCGGAAACATCGCCCGGTTGGCCTCGGAGAGCGCCACGAAAGTGTCCGGCAGCCCTTGCGGGGCGATCATCGCCTCGTCGCGGATGCCCGGGCCCGACAGCACCAGCGGTCGCCCGCCCTCGAAGCCGTCGATCTCGACCACCAGCGTTGCCGAGCGATCCGGGTACTCCTGGGTGCCCGGCGAGAACAGGCCGAAACCGGGCACCACCGCCCCCTTCTCGACGAAGGCGAAACGGGCTTCATGCTTCTCCCCGGTGACGGCAGCGCCGGTGTGGAACGACAGCCAGCCGGGCAGCTTCGATCTTGCCAACCGCGGCGTCAGCCAGACGGGCGTGTCGTGGTCGCACAGCATCAGGGCGAGCGCACCGGCGGCAGCACCGAGCGGCTGCGGCGGCCGTGCCGTGGCCGCGATCGTGCCGATCGTGCCCGGGCGGGCCATGCAGTCCATGACGGCGCGGAATACGGACTGGGCAGCGAGGACCGGCTCGGCGAAGGCGCCGGAAAAGATCTGCGTGTCGGCCATCAGTCGTCTCCCCGGACCATGGTGAAGAAATCGACGCGGGTGGCGGCGGTTTCGCGGGCCTTGCGTGCGTCCTCGGCCTCGATGCGCGCGGCGATCGCGGCGAGCAGGCGCTCGACCGCCGGGGCGTGCCCGGGCAATTGCAGCAGAGCGTCGAACACGGCCGCCAGCCGGGCCTTCTCGCCGTCGGTGCCGAGCGCCTGGCCGTGGCCGACGACGCCTTCGATCCGGACGCTGGCCCGCGCCGCCGTCACCTCCCCGAGATTGAACGGCTGGCCGCCACCGCCGATGCGGCCGCGCACCATGACGAGCCCGGTCTCCGGGCCGCGGACCAACTCGGCTTCCGGCCGGCCGGCCAGCCCCGCCCAGGCCTGCTCCAGCTCGCGCCGCGTCGCCTTCGCAAGCAGTCCCATGGCCTCTCTTCGCCTTTCCGGCGCCATGTCCGAGGGGTTCCGGTTCACGCCAGGTGCCATCGCCAATTCTCCAACTGCGTCCCATCAGTTGTCTATTGATCTAGACAACCATACATCATATGGTCCTGTCATACCGAGCCAAGATGACAGGCTTGTGACGAAGAGAGGCCAGATGAATGCGGGGGCAGGAATGATCGAGCGCCGATCGGGCGTGGCGCTGTGGCGGCAGATCGCCGACCGGATGCGCCTTGCCATCAACAATGGCGACTATGACGAGACCGCCATGATGCCGTCGGAGGCGACGCTGGCGGAAAAGTTCGGCGTCAACCGGCACACGGTCAGGAGCGCGCTGGCGGCGCTGGCGGACGAAGGCATGGTGCGGGCGGTCCAGGGCGTCGGCACGCTGATCGAGCGGCGTGACCGGCTGACCTTTCCGATCTCGCGCCGGACGCGCTTCTCGCAGGGCCTCGGCGACCAGGCGCGGGAACTGCAGAGCAAGCTGGTCGAACAGTCCGTCGAACGCGCATCGCCGGTCATCGCGACCGCACTCGGGATTGCGCCGGGAACCGACTGCATCCGGCTGGATACGCTCGGCGTCGCCGACGGAAAGCCGATCTCGTCTGCGACGAGCTACTTTCCGGCCGAGCGCTTCGCCGGAATCGACGCGGCCTACCAGCGCACGGGCTCCATCACCAAGGCACTGGCCGCGCTCGGCGTCGACGACTACGTGCGCCGCTCGACGGAGATCTCGGCGGTCCATGCCGAAGGAGCCGATGTCCGGCTGCTGAAGCTTTCTCCCGGGGCCATCCTGCTCGTCACGACGGCGATCAACGCCGACACCGGCGGCAGCCCCATACAATATTCCCGGTCGCGCTTTGCCGCGGACCGGGTCAAGTTCTTCGTGGAAACCTGAAAAGCGGAAAGAGAAAAGGCGGCGCCCGCAGGCACCGCCTTTTCGTCTTTAAGTCATTTCATCCGCCGGTCAGACCCGACGGGACCAGCCGAACAGCAGGGATACGACCAGCAGAACCAGGAAGACGAAGAACAGGATCTGCGCGATGCCTGCGGATGCGCCGGCAATACCACCGAAGCCGAGAACGCCGGCGATGATCGCGATGACCAGGAAGACAACAGCATAGTAAAGCATACCGGGAACTCCTCTTTTCATTGTCGGGGAGAAGAACGGGGAAGCGGGTCAAAAGTTCCAGCGACTATTCGCACGATCTGTCGACTGCAATCCGGCGGGCGCCCGGGACTCTTTCGATCCCACAAACAGAAACCGCCGCGACGACGGTCGCGGCGGTTCTCGAAGACCTTCCGTGAAGGATCAGTGGCGGCGCTGCCATTCGTCGATCTGGCGCTCGGCCTCTTCCTTGGCGATGCCGTAGCGCTGCTGGATCTTGCCGGCGAGTTCGACGCGGCGACCCTTGATGACGTCCAGATCGTCGTCCGTCAGCTTGCCCCACTGTGCCTGGGCCTTGCCCTTGTACTCGGTCCACTTGCCTTCGATGATATCCCAGTTCATGTGCATCTCCTTTCGGATTGGTTACGGGACAGAAAACGCATGGCCCCCGCGATCGTTCCGATGAAAGCATGAAAGCCTAACGCCCGGACATCGTTTTCGAATCTCTATTTCGCTTGGGAACAAACCCGTTTGCCGCGCATTTACCGGCCATCGAAACAGAACCGCCTATCCTGTGGGGAGACGCCTGATGCTTGGTACGGTACTACTCATCATCCTTATACTGCTTCTGATCGGCGCGCTGCCGAACTGGGGCTATAGCCGCGGCTGGGGATACGGACCTTCCGGCGGGCTTGGACTCATCGTCGTCATTCTGCTTATTCTCGTCCTGATGGGACGCATCTGACGCGCACGCCATTTCTAGAAAGGAAGACAGAGCAATGAGGAAATTTATCGTCGCCGGCGCCATCGCCCTTTCCGCACTGGCGGTCACGTCCTGCACGCAGACCGAGAAGGGCGCCACGATCGGTGCCGCTTCCGGCGCGATCATCGGTGGGGCTGCCACGGGTAAAGTCGGCGGCGCCGCTGTCGGAGCCGTGGCCGGCGGCGCGATCGGCGCCCTGATCGGCAATGCCAACGAGCCCGGTCGCTGCATCTACCGCGACCGTTACGGACGCCGCTATGAGGCACCCTGCCGCTAATCAACGAGTGACGGAAACAGGAAACGGGCCAATGGCCCGTTTCTTTGCGTGTGTCGGACAGCGACACGCTATATGCTAGGTGGTTCGGGCCTTGCGCTCGGCCTCGTCCAGCTTCTCGAGAAGATCGAGCAACTGGTCCGGCAATGGCTCCGTCTCTATTGATTCGTAGAAGGACTTCAACTTGCGGCCGACGACGCTGTTTGGATCGAGGGAATCCAACGAACTGCCCGGCTTTCGTCCGCCTGTCGCGGGCTTACGCATCACCGTGTGCTCCTTGATCCTCGCTCAACCATCTTCGTTTGGCCCCAAAGCACCCGTATCGAACCGGGTTTCATTTCGCACCAAATTCGTTTCCGTGAGATGAATTTACAGGAAACGCGCCGGTTTCGAAACAAATTCAGGGAGAAGTAAATGTCGCTATCCACCCGTATCGCACCTCATCTGCCCTTATTGCGGCGATTTTCGCGTGCCGTCACGGGATCCCAGACCTCCGGAGATGCATATGTGGCAGCGATGCTCGAAGCACTCGTCGAGGACATAACGATTTACCCGGAGCGATCGAATGACCGCGTCAGCGTTTTTCGTCTCTACTGCACGCTTTTCGACAAGGTCCAGGTGAGTATCCCGCAGAACGCCGTATCTCCCTTCGGCTGGGAGCGGCAGGCCGCAGCCAATCTCGCCCATGTCACGCCTGCAGCCCGCAAGGCCTTCCTGCTGGTCGCCGTCGAAGGCTTCGAGATTTCGGAGTGCGCCGACATTCTCGACGTTTCCGAGGATGCGGTGAGGGAAGCGCTGAACCAGGCTTCGCGCGAGATTTCCCAGCAGGTCGCGACCGACGTGATGATCATCGAGGACGAGCCGCTGATCGCGATGGACATCGAGGACATGGTCACCGCGCTCGGCCACCGCGTCACCGGCATCGCCCGCACGCATTCCGAGGCGATCGAGCTCTACAACCGCAAGAAGCCCGGCATGGTACTGGCCGACATTCAGCTCGCCGACGGCAGCTCGGGCATCGACGCCGTCAACGACATCCTCAAGACCAGCACCATCCCGGTGATCTTCATCACCGCGTTCCCGGAACGGCTGCTGACCGGCGAGCGGCCCGAACCGGCCTTCCTCGTCACCAAGCCGTTCAATCCGGAAATGGTCAAGGCGCTGATCAGCCAGGCGCTGTTCTTCGACGAGCACGCACGGCTCGCCAAGAGCGCCTGAGACAGCCTCCTGAGACGTAAAGAGGGGCGGACCGGTCGAAAACCGGTCCGCCCCTCGCCTTTATCCGCGCCGGCTCAGCCCTGAACGGCGGTGACGATGATCTCGACGAGATATTCCGGGCCGGCGAGCTTGGATTCACCGGTTGCGCGCGCGGGGGCGTGACCCGGGGCGACCCAAGCATCCCAGACGGCATTCATCTTCTGGAATTCGCCCATGTCGGCCATCCAGATCTGGGCCGACAGGATCTTCGTCTTGTCCGAGCCGGCAAGCGCCAGCAGGCGGTCGATCGAGGCCAGCACCTGCTTCGTCTGGGTTGCGACGTCTGCTCCGGGTTCGCCGACCTGGCCGGCCAGATAGACGACGCCGTTGTGGACGACAGCCTGGCTCATGCGCGCGCCGGTTTCAAAGCGAGTAATGGTCATCGGTTCGTTCCTGTCTTTCTTGGTCTAGCCCTGTGGCTGCGCACCTTGAAGATCGCGGCAGCCACCCGCCGACGGGTTTCCAGGCGGCGAGTGGTCTATACGATCGCGCGGTCCGCTTTGCCAGAGCCATTGTGGTCCGCTTGCCGGAGCCATTGTCATGCACCGCTGCCAGCGGCGTTCGGCGGGCCTCAGGCAAAGAGCGCCGGGAGACTTTGCGGCATCTCAGGCGCGCCGGCGCCGCTCGAGGCGGGCGCGGATCGCATCCACGTCGACGCGCGGCGTCGCGGCGAACAGCGTCTTGGTGTAACTGTGCTGCGGATCGTCGAAGACCTGGTCGCGGCTGCCGTATTCGACCGCCTCGCCGAAGTACATCACCATCACGTCGTCGGCGATGTGGCGCACGACCGAGAGGTCGTGGCTGATGAAGACGTAGGTCAGATGGAATTCGTCCTGCAGGTCGGCCAGGAGGTTCAGCACCTGCGCCTGCACGGACAGGTCGAGCGCGGAGACCGGCTCGTCCAGCACCAACAAGCGCGGATTGAGCATCAGGGCGCGGGCGATCGCCACGCGCTGGCGCTGGCCGCCGGAGAACATGTGCGGATAGCGCGCGTAGTGCTTCTCCTCCAGCCCCACCTTCTTCAGCATCGCCATCGCCCGGTCGCGACGCTCGCCGGCCGGGATCTTCGTGTTGATGACCAGCGGTTCGGTGAGGATGTCGCCGATCTTCTTGCGCGGGTTCAGCGAACCGTAGGGGTTCTGGAAGACGATCTGCACCTTGCTGCGCATGTCCGAGGACAGCGGCTCGCTGGCGATGTCGACCTTCGTGCCGTCAATCAGCATCTCGCCTTCGGTGACGGGATCGATCATCGTGACCATGCGGGCGAGCGTGGACTTGCCGCAGCCGCTCTCGCCGACGATTGCGAGCGTCTTGCCCTCCTCAACCTTGAAGCTGACGCCCTTGACCGCATGCACGGTCTTGCCCTTCTTCAGCAGGCTGCCGGGGATGTGGTAGTCGCGCACGAGATTGCGCGCTTCGAGAACGGGGGTCATCGAACGGCTCCCTCGAAAATCTGCTGGTCGGTGAGGTTTTCCGTGATCGTCGGCAGCCGGCCGCCGACGGCGTTCTCCGGCAAGGCCGAAAGCAGCGCCTTGGTGTAGACGCTCTTCGGATTCTGGAAGAGCGAGAGCACGTCGGCCTCCTCGATCTTCCGGCCCTTGTACTGCACGACGACACGGTCGGCCGTCTCGGCGACCACGCCCATGTCGTGGGTGATCATGATCAGGCCCATGCCGTGCTCGGCCTGCAGCTTCATCAGGAGGTCAAGGATCTGCTTCTGGATCGTCACGTCCAGCGCCGTGGTCGGCTCGTCGGCGATCAGGAGCTTAGGATTGCAGGCGAGTGCCGTGGCGATCATCACCCGCTGGCACTGTCCGCCCGACATCTGGTGGGGGAAGTGGCCGAGGCGCTCCTCGGGATTGGGGATGCCGACCAGCTGGAACAGCTCGATCGCCCGGTCCCGGCGCGCCTTGCGGTTCAGGTCGGTGTGCACGCGCAGCACCTCCTCGATCTGGTAGCCGACGGTGAAGCAGGGATTGAGGCTGGCGACCGGCTCCTGGAAGATCATCGATATCTCCCGGCCGATAATCTTGCGCCGGTCGGCATCGCTCATCTTCTGCATGTCGCGGCCGTTGAACAGCAGCTTGTCGGCGGTGACTTTCGCCGTCCAGGGCAGGAGCCCCATCGCGGCGAGCATGGAGACGGACTTGCCCGAGCCGGACTCGCCGACGATGGCGAGAACTTCGCCTTCGTCGACCTTGAGCGAGACGCCGTCCACGGCCCGGAAGGGGCCAGAGGCCGTCTGGAACTCGACGACCAGGTTTTCGATTTCGAGGAGCGACATCACGACCTCTTCAACTTCGGATCAAGGGCATCGCGCAGGCCGTCGCCCATCAGGTTGATGGCGAGCACGGTGATGAGGATGGCAAGGCCGGGGAAGGTGACGACCCACCAGGCGCGCTGGATGAACTCGCGCGCCTCGGCGAGCATCGTTCCCCATTCCGGCGTCGGCGGCTGGGCGCCCATGCCGAGGAAGCCGAGCGCGGCCGCATCGAGGATCGCAGCCGAGAAGGCGAGCGTCGCCTGGACGATCAGCGGCGCCAGGCAGTTCGGCAGGATCGTCAGGAACATCAGCCGCAGCGTGCCGGCGCCGGCGACCTTGGAGCCGACGACATAGTCCTTGGTGCGCTCCGTCATGACGGCGGCGCGCGTCAGGCGCACGAAATGCGGCTGGTTGACGAGCGAGATCGCGATCATGGCGTTGAGCAGGCCCGGGCCGAGCACGGCGACCAGGACGAGCGCCAGCAGCAGCGACGGGAACGCCAGGATGATATCCATGATGCGCATGATGAAGGTGTCGATCCGGCCGCGGAAATAGCCGGCGACGAGGCCGATCAGCACGCCCGAGACCACCGACAGCGTCACGACGACGAGACCGATGAAGAGCGAGAAGCGCGCACCGTAGATCAGGCGCGAAAGGATGTCGCGACCGACGGCGTCGGTGCCGAGGATATGGCCCCAGCTGCCGCCCTGCTGCCAGACCGGCGGCATGAGCAGCATCTCGCGGTTCTGGATGCTGGGGCTGTGCGGGGCGACGAACGGCGCGAAGACCGCCACGAACAGGATGATCAGGAAGATCACCAGGCCGATCACGGCGCCCTTGTTGCGGGAGAAGTAGAACCAGAACTCGGACAGGCCGGACGGCGGCGTTGTGCCCCCGGCGACCTTCGGATCGGTGGCCTTGGTATCGATTGCAGTCATTTGAGCCACCTCCTAGTGCCGGATCCGCGGGTTGATGAACCCGTAGAGCAGATCGACGATGAGATTGACCAGCATGATGACGCCGGCGATCAACATCAGCCCACCCTGGACGACCGCGTAGTCGCGCTTGAACACCGAATCCACCATCCACTTGCCGATGCCCGGCCAGGAGAAGATCGTCTCGGTCAGGATCGCGCCGGCGAGCAGCACGCCGACCTGCAGGCCGATCGTGGTGATGACCGGGATCATGGCATTGCGCAGCGCATGGACGCCGACGACGCGCAGCGGCGCCAGCCCCTTCGACCGGGCGGTGCGGACATAGTCTTCGCCCAGAACCTCGAGCATGGCCGACCGCGTCTGCCGCGCGATGACGGCGAGCGGGATCGTCGCCAGCACCACCGTCGGCAGGATCAGGTAGGTGACCGCCGACTTGAAGGCGCCGGCCTGTCCCGACAGGAGGCTGTCGATCAGCATGAAGCCGGTGACCTGCGGGAAGAAGTACATCAGCGAGATGCGCCCCGAGACCGGGGTCCAGCCGAGATAGCCCGAGAAGAAGATGATCAGCAGCAGGCCCCACCAGAAGATCGGCATGGAATAGCCGACGAGGGCCGCGCCCATGACGGTCTGGTCGAGCCAGGAGCCCCGCTTCACCGCCGCCAGTACGCCCGCCGGAATGCCGAGGCACACGGCGACGAGGATGGCGCAGAGCGAGAGTTCCAGCGTCGCCGGGAACAATTGCAGGAAGTCGTCCAGCACCGGCCGCTTGGTGACGATCGAACTGCCGAAATCGCCGGTGACGAGCCCGCCGAGATAATCCAGGTACTGGATGTACATCGGGCGGTCGAGGCCGAGCTGGTTCATCAGTTCGGCGTGGCGTTCGGGCGACATCACCCGCTCGCCGGACATCAGCATGACCGGGTCGCCGGGAAGAAGGCGGATGAACGAGAAGGCGATGATCGATACCCCGATGAACGTGGGTATCAGGACGGCGAGCCGTCCGAGAATGAAGCGTAGCATGGGAGCCATATCCCTGTTGGAAAAACCGGCGGCCCGAGTGCTATCGGGCCGCCGGTCATGCACACTCTTGATTGGCGTGCTTGTCTTGTTGGTATTTTACTCGGCGATGTCCACACCGTCAAAGCGGTGGATGCCGAGCGGATCCATGACGAAGCCCGAGACCTTCTTGCTCATCGGGATGGAGACGAGCGAGTGGTCGAGGGTGTTCCAGGGAGCCTCCTTCTTGAAGATCACCTGGGCTTCTTCGTAGTACTTCGTGCGCTCTGCGACGTCGGCGGTGGTCTTCGCCTTCGTCATCAGGTCGTCGAACTCCTTGTTGCACCACTGGGCGCGGTTGTTGCCACCGACGGCATCGCAGCCGAGCAGCGTGTCGAGGAAGTTGTCCGGGTCGCCGTTGTCGCCGGTCCAGCCGAGGATGACGGCACCGTCGCGGTCCTTGTCAGAGGACAGCTTGAGGTATTCGGCCCACTCGTAGGAGACGATCTCGACCTCGACGCCGACCTTGGCGAGGTCCGCCTGGATGAGTTCGGCGGCGCGGCGGGCGTTCAGCATGTAGGGACGAGCGACCGGCATCGCCCAGACCTTCATCTTGAGGCCGGAGACGCCGGCTTCGTCGAGCATCTTCTTGGCCGCTTCCGGATCGTACTTGTCGTCCTCGATGGCGTCGTTATAGGACCACATCGTCGGCGGGATCGGGTTCTTGGCGACCGTTGCCGCACCCTGGAACACGGCGTCGACGATGGCCTGCTTGTTGACGGCCATGTTCAGCGCCTTGCGCACTTCGACCTTGTCGAAGGGAGCAACCAGCGTGTTGTAGGCGAGGTAGGAGACGTTCAGGCCTTCCTGCTCGACGACCGTCAGGTTCGGATCTTCCTTCAGGCCGGCCACGTCAGCAGCGTTCGGATAAGGCATGATGTGGCATTCGCCGGCCTTCAGCTTCTGGGCGCGAACGGCGGCGTCGGTGGTGATGGCGAAGACGAGGTCGTCGATCTTCTGCGCGCCACCCCAGTAGTCCGGGTTTGCCTTGTAGCGGATGGCGGCGTCGGCCTGGTAGGCGACGAAGGTGTAGGGACCGGTGCCCAGCGGCTGCTGGTTCATCAGTTCCATCTTGCCGTCGGCCTCCAGCTTGTCGGCATATTCCTTGGACAGGATCGAGGCGAAGTCCATGCCGAGGTTGGCGATGAACGGCGCTTCCGGACGGGTCAGGGTGAACTTGACCGTCAGGTCGTCAACCTTCTCGATCGACTTGATCAGTTCCGGAAAGCCCATGCCGGCGAAGTACTCCCAGGACGCGCCTGCGACGTACTTGTTCCACTTGTTGTCTTCCTTGTACTGACGCTCGAAGGAGAAGATCACGTCGTCGGCATTGAACTCGCGCGTCGGCGTGAAATATTCGGTGGTCTGGAACTTGACGCCCGGACGCAGCTTGAAGGTGTATTCCGTGCCATCGTCGGAAACGGTCCAGCTTTCGGCCAGGCCCGGCTCGATTTCGGTGCTGCCGTGCTTGAATTCGACGAGACGGTTGTAGACCGTGCGCGAGGACGCATCGAAGGTCGTGCCGGCGGTGTACATGCCGGGGTCGAAGCCTTCCGGCGAGCCTTCCGAGCAGTAGACCAGCGTTTTGGACCAGGCTGCCGTGCCCATCACGGAGGCGAGCGCGGTCGCAGCAAGGAGAGTTGTCAGCTTTTTCATAGCGTGCTTCCCAGATTTTGCTTCTTATTTCACGTGTTTTCGGTCGCGGAAGCCGCGGGGCCCCGGCCTTGCGCGGATGGAACGATATTTGTCGCAGGATTGCAATAAGCCCGCTAATAAATTTATCCATATGTAAAACAGTAGCGAAAAACCCTCTAACACAGGTTTTTCGGCGTCAAATTTAGCGGAATTGACCCGCGGGGCGCCACGACACACGATCCGCGGCGGCGCCGTTCGACACCCGGGAAGCCCCTTGCCCGCCGATTATCCCGAAAATCGGCGAAAATGCGTTGGCAGACGGTAAATACGGCGTGAAATCTCTTGCCCCGACCGTCAGCGACGCTAGACTCACCGGCAGAAATCCGGGGAACCGCGTGGTCGCACTCTCGCAGCATCATCGACGGTATGACTTCGCAGGCGATTTGGACAAGGCTCTCAATCGCGTGGACTTCTTCCGATTGTTCCATGGCATCGCCTTACGTTACGGATTCGAGCACTTCTGCGTGCTCCAGGTTGCAGCCGAGATGGAGGCCAGCAATTTTTCCAGCAAACTCGTCCTGCACGATCTGCCCGCCGGTCTCGCCGAGGCCTACGACAAGCAGCACCGCTTCAGCGAATCAGACATCTACAGGAGCCTGCGGCGTTCGGTCATCCCGACGGTCTGGCGCGCCCGGGACCAGCACATCGCGGGCGACGATGCGGAGCACCATCTTCTCGCCCAGCTCGGTTTCGACCTCGCGATCGTCGTACCGTTGCAGGCGACATCCGGGGCGCGCTACGCGGTCGTTTTTCTCGGCGGCGACGGCGACATCGCGCGCCAGCAGCATGTCGAGCTCTGCTACGAGGCGAACTGCGTGTTCGACTATTTCCACCGCGTCGTCCTGTCGGTGCGGAGAGGCATGGGCCTCACACCGCGCGAGACCGAGATCCTGCGCTGGATCTCCTATGGAAAGACCGCCAGCGAGATCGCCCTGATCGTCTCCGTCTCGGAGCACACCGTCAACTCGCACACGGCAACGATCCTGAAGAAGCTCGACGTCGTCAACCGCACCCAGATGGTCGCAAAGGCGATCCGTGAGCAGATCATACTCTGATAGCCTAATATCCCTTGGGTAACGCTGCGCCGGAGCGGTAAATACAAGGCCGAGGGTTGTGACGTTTCCTTCGTTGAACCAAAGTAGCATGGAGCGGGAAGAAGAAAACGCCGACAGTTCGATCAACCGTTACTTCGTGCCGCCGCCGGTTCCGCCCTGGCAGCAGCATCCGGCACCAGATCAACCCGAGTTCAACATGACTGCGCCAGTAAACATTCTGCTCGTTGACGACGATCCCGCGGAGAACGTGATCATGCGGGCGCTGATGCGCAAGGTCGCCAACGTGGCGATCAAGCTGCACTACGTCGAAACGGTGGAGGCCGCGCTCGCCTTCATCCGCAGCGCCGATCCGCAGCTCGACCTGATCCTGATGGACAACCGCCTCCAGCCGCAGGCCGATTTCCGCGAAACCGTGCCGGAGCTTCGGCAGAACGGCTACATCGGGCCGATCGGCGTGATCTCGTCGTCCATCACCGACGCCTATTTCCAGAGCATCGACGACTACGGCGTCGATTTCCGGATCGACAAGGCGGAACTGGACCCGACCGCCATCGGCTTCATCATCCAGGAATTCGTCGGCAAGGATACGCGCGCGGCGCAGTAGCCGGCCCATCGGCCCAACGAAAAAGGCCCGCCCCGGAGCATCCGGAGCGGGCCTTCATTTATCTGCTCGTTGCGGAGCGTGCTCAGGCGGCCGGCTGGCGCTGGGCTGCCGTCTCCTCGAGGCCCAACAGGAAGCCGATCTGGGGGCGGGCCTTGACGAGATCGTCGATCGTGTACTGCTGCAGGACGTCGAAGAAGGCATTCAGCGCCTTGCGCAGCGCCGCATTCAGCCCGCAACTGTCGACCAGCGGGCACTCGACCTCGCCGGCCTCGAAACATTCGGCCATGGCAAAGGAATCCTCGGTCACCCGGACGACGTCGAAAAGGGTGATCTCGCTGGCCGCCTTCGGCAGGCGGACACCGCCGTTGCGGCCGCGCACCGTCTCGATCAGTCCGGCACGGGTCAGCGGCTGCAGGATCTTGAACAGGAACAGCTCCGATACGCCATAGGCCCTGGCGATTTCGGGGATCCGGCTCAGCTTGCCTTCGTTCGCCGCACAGTACATCAACATCCGCACAGCGTAGTTCGTCTGCTTCGTCAGGCGCATTACCGGCTCCAAATCCGTTCGGTTGAATCTACATATAGGATGGATCGTAGTTTGGAACAATTCAAAAAAGCGGAAAATCAAATTCATGTTAGCGGGGAGGCATGCATGTTGACTTGACAAGGTACCGGATTAAAGGTGACTGCTCCAGTCCAGAAAAAACAGGAGGATACCCGTGACCAACTTGAGACGATACGCGCTGGCTCTTGCGCTCACCACAGGCACGGCCCTGCCTGCGTTGGCCGACGGCGAAGTCAATATCTACTCCTACCGGCAGCCGGACCTGATCAAGCCGCTGCTCGACCGCTTCACGGAAGAGACCGGCGTTGCGACGAACGTGCTCTTCCTCGACAAGGGCCTGGTCGAGCGGATCCAGGCCGAGGGCGAGAACTCGCCGGCCGACGTCATCCTGACCGTAGACATCAGCCGCCTCACCGAGGCCAAGGACGCCGGCGTGACCCAGCCGATCAAGAGCGCCGTGGTCGACAGCGACATTCCGGCCCAGTACCGCGATCCGGACGGCGCGTGGGTTGGCCTGACGACGCGTGGCCGCGTGGTCTACGCCTCCAAGGACCGGGTGACGCAGGAAACCATCACCTATGAGGAACTGGCCGATCCGAAGTGGAAGGGCAAGATCTGCACCCGCGACGGACAGCATTCCTACAACATCGGCCTGATCGCCTCGATGATCGCCGCGCACGGCGAAGCCGAGGCCGAGACGTGGCTGACCGGGCTGAAGAACAACCTCGCCCGCAAGCCGGATGGCGGCGACCGCGACCAGGCCAAGGCGATCTTCGCCGGCGAATGCGATATCGCGCTCGGCAATTCCTACTATGTCGGTCTGATGATGACCAACGAGAAGGAGCCGGAACAGAAGGACTGGGCCAACGCGATCAAGGTCATGTTCCCCAACGTCAACGACCGCGGCACGCATGTGAACGTCTCCGGCGTGGCAATGGCCAAGAATGCGCCGAACAAGGAGAACGCACAGAAGCTGATCGACTTCCTCGCGTCCGGCGAGGCACAGGAGATCTACGCCGAGCAGGTCTACGAATATCCGGTCATGCCGGGCAAGGAACCGTCCGACATCGTCAAGTCGTTCGGCACCATCAAGGCGGATACGCTGCCGCTCGCCGACATCGCCGCCAACCGCAAGAAGGCCTCCGAACTGGTCGACAAGGTCGGCTACAACGAAGGGCCAGAAATGTAAGTCTGGCGACACAGTCCAGAAACAGGAACGGCGGCCCTTGGGCCGCCGTTCTGCGTTTCAGTCACCTCAGAGAAGCAAGCGGCAAATGCCGCTTGCCTCACTTCATCGTCGGCATGACGAATTCGGCACCGTCCTTGATGCCCGAGGGCCAGCGGCTCGTGACCGTCTTGGTGCGGGTCCAGAACTTGATCGAATCCGTGCCGTGCTGGTTCAGGTCGCCGAAGGAAGAGGACTTCCAGCCGCCGAAGGAATGATAGGCGAGCGGCACCGGGATCGGTACGTTGACGCCGACCATGCCGATGTTGATGCGGCTGGCGAAGTCGCGGGCCGCGTCGCCGTCGCGGGTGTAGATGGCGACACCGTTGCCGTATTCGTGCTTCATCGGCAACGACAGGGCTTCCTCGTAGTTCTTCGCACGGACGACCGACAGGACCGGCCCGAAGATCTCGGTCTTGTAGATGTCCATCTCCGGGGTGACGTGGTCGAACAGGCAACCGCCGACGAAATAGCCGTCCTCATAGCCCTGCAGCTTGAAGTCGCGGCCGTCGACGACGAGCTTGGCGCCTTCCTCGACGCCGCGGTCGATCAGACCGCGGATACGCGCCTGCGCCTCCTTGGTGACGACCGGGCCGAGATCGGCCTTCTCGTCGGTGTAGGGGCCGATGCGCAGGCTCTCGACCATCGGCACGAGCTTGTCGATCAGGCGGTTGGCGGTTTCCTCGCCGACCGGGACTGCCACCGAGATCGCCATGCAGCGCTCGCCGGCCGAACCGTAGCCCGCGCCCATCAGGGCATTTGCGGCCTGGTCGAGGTCGGCATCCGGCATGATGATCATGTGGTTCTTGGCACCGCCGAAGCACTGGGCGCGCTTGCCGTTCATCGCAGCCGTTCCGTAGACGTAGCGGGCGATCGGCGTCGAGCCGACGAAGGACACGGCCGCGATGTCCGGATGGGTGAGGATCGCATCGACGGCAGCCTTGTCGCCGTTGACGACGTTGAGAATGCCCGCCGGCAGGCCGGCCTCGATCATCAGTTCGGCAAGCCGCAGCGGCACCGACGGATCACGCTCGGACGGCTTCAGGATGAAGGCGTTGCCGCAGGCGATCGCGGGCGCGAACATCCACATCGGGATCATGGCCGGGAAGTTGAACGGGGTGATGCCGGCGCCGACGCCGACGGCCTGGCGGATCGAGTACATGTCGATGTTCGGGCCGGCGCCTTCGGTGAATTCGCTCTTGGCGAGGTGCGGGATACCGATGACGAACTCGCAGACCTCGAGGCCGCGGACGATGTCGCCCTTGGAGTCCTCGACCGTCTTGCCATGTTCCTTCGACAGCAGTTCGGCCAGTTCGTTCATGTTGTCGTTCAGGAGTTGGACGAACTTCATGAAGACGCGGGCGCGGCGCTGCGGGTTGGTCGCGGCCCAGGCGGGCTGGGCGGCCTTGGCCACCTCGACGGCGGCGGCAAGCTCGGCGTCGCTCGCAAGCGCGACCTTGGCCTGGACCTCTCCGGTCGCCGGGTTGAAGACGTCGGCCGTACGGCCGCTCCTGCCGGCAACGTGCTTGCCGCCGATGAAATGTCCGATCTCGCGCATGGGATATCCTCCACTGTTTATGGAGAGATGATCGCACTACAAATTGCTCAATTCAATCGCCTGCTGTAAGCAACCGTTGTGCAAGAATTATAGCCCGCGGGACCGGAGAAGGCGAAGCGATGAACTGGGACGACGTGCGCATGTTCCTGGCGGTGGCCCGCACCGGGCAATTGCTCGCCGCTTCCCGTCGTCTCGGCGTCAACCATGCCACCCTCAGCCGCCGCGTCACCGCCCTGGAGAAGGAGATGAAGACGCGGCTCCTGGTCCGGCGAACGAACGGCTGCGACCTGACGGCGGAAGGAGAGGTGTTCCTGCATGCGGCCGAGCGCATGGAGACCGAGATGCTGTCGGCGCAGGAGAAGATCGGACGGATCGATGCCGCCGTCGCCGGCACCGTGCGCATCGGCGCCCCGGACGGCTTCGGCGTCTCGTTTCTGGCACCCCGGCTCGGCCGGCTGACGGCACGCCATCCCGAACTGAAGATCCAGCTCGTGCCCGTGCCTCGCTCCTTCTCGCTGTCGCAGCGCGAGGCGGACATCGCGATCACACTGGAGCGGCCGGAGCAGGGCCGCCTCGTCTCCTCCAAGCTGACGGACTATACGCTCGGCCTCTATGCGAGCCGCGGCTATCTCACCGAGCGTGGCGCGCCGAAGGATATCGAGGCGCTCAAGGACCATCGCCGGATCGGCTATGTGGAGGACCTGCTGTTCACCGCCTCGCTGGACTTTACCGGCGAAGTGATGCGCAACTGGAACGCCGCCTTCGAAATCTCGAGCGCGACCGGCCAGACGGAGGCCGTGCGATCGGGCGCCGGCATCGGCATCCTGCACAACTATATCGCCCGGCAGGATGACGATCTGGTCCGGATCCTGCCCGGGACGACGATCCGCCGCGCCTACTGGACGACCTTCCACGAAAGCGCCCGAGACCTCGCGCGGGTGCGCACCGTCACGGCGTTCGTGCAGGAACTTGTCGAGAGCGAGCAGTCGATCTTCGTCTAGCTGGTAACGAGGGAAGCGTTTTGCGATCCTGCGGGGAGCGGCCTGCCGGGATCAGGATCGCCCGTTCATGTCGAAGACCACCCAGCGGAAGAACAGGTAGACTGCGACGGATACGATGACGAGCGGGGTCAGCACGGAGAGATCAAGCATATCATTGCCTTGTTGTCGTTGACGCTGCCTCATGCAGCCCGTCTAATATGCCGCCGGCTCCTTAACGCCCGGTGGACCGGCATGGTAAACCGACCGGAAAGGCAGTCCGCCCGCCGCAGCAGTGGGGCGGGAACATGCGATCCCCGCGCGGAGTCACGCACGGGACGAAGAAACGGATTTCAGAAGAAAATGGTACGGTTGGTGGGAATCGAACCTACGACCTCAGGTGCCACAAACCTGCGCTCTAACCAACTGAGCTACAACCGCACACGAGCGCTGACCGCGCTTGGGGCTCACATACGAGGACGATGCCGATATTGCAAGCCCCTTGTTGACCCTTTGCATACTAAAAAGGGCCGGACGATGCGTCCAGCCCTTTCCGGTATTTCCCCTGCCGTGCCTGCGTCGCGCGCGGCCGGGTCAGGTCCGCGCCATCAGGCGGCCTTGAAGGTCTTCAGCGCCTTTTCGGCGGCAGACTTGCCGGGTTCGGCAACCTTCTCGGCGACCTTGCGGGTGGCTTCCTGCATGGTCTTGGCCTGCTCGACCACGACTTCGGCCTGCTTGCGCAGGAAGGCGGTCTGCAGTTCGAACAGTTCGGACACGGACTTCACGCCGAGCAGCGCTTCCATGTGCGACAGCGAGTTTTCGGCATTGGTGCGAAGCGCGTCGATCGCCGTCAGGCCGAGCTCGACCGTACCGGCCTGGGCGCTTTCGAAGGTGGACTCGACCACCTTGGTCGCGTCCTCGGTGGCGGTCTTCAGCTTGGCATAGGCTTCCTTCGTCTGGGCTGCGCCCTTTTCGGCGAAGTCGCGGAAGCTCTCGGAGACCTTTGCCGGGTCGAATGCGGCAAGGGAAAATACGTCGTCAGTCTTCTTGGTTGCCATTTCGATCGTCCTTGGTTCGGCCCTCGTCGTGAGCGCCGTTCGATACTGATGAACTGCTTATATACGATCCTATTGTGCATTGCAACATAATTGTGCGGCGCACAATGTTAACCCTGCCGCCGGAAAGACGGGGAGCGCTCCGGGCGCAAAGCTGGACCCTGCGCGGGTGCGCCGCTATTAATAAAGCGTTAAGCGTGCGGCGGTGGCCGCCGTCAACCCATGTCAGGCTGCCGATGTCCGCTCATCAGTACCCCTTTATCGATGTCGCCGTTCACGAGCGCGTGCGCCTGCCGTTTGCCCGCGGCGAGGCCGTGGTGCTGTTTTCGATCGACATGCGGCAGGTGCTGTGGAGCAACGGCCGCGGGGCGGGGCTGTTCGGCCACGGCTCGATCTACGATTTCCTCGATGCGCCGGTGCCGGAAGGCGACGTGGTTTTCCGCCAGCTCCAGACCGCGGCGCGGCAGCTCGGGCAGAGCGGACTTGGTCGCAACCTGCTGCTGCGCATCGGCACCGGCTACCGCGGCCTGCCGGTGAGCGCTCATGTGGAGCGCATCTCGCTGGCGCCGGGGCAGGATGCCGTCCTGTTCAGCACGCCGGCTGCCGGCAAAAGCGAGCCGATGTCCTTGCGCGCGGCTTCGCTGCTCACCGGCTTCGACGATCCCGACACGCACATGGCCGTGCTCGACGGCGAGGGCGGCATTCTTGCAGCATCCCCCGGCTTTGCCGCCCTCGGCATCAGCGATGACGCGCGGCTGCGGATGGTTGCGGCAGCGCGGCGGGAGAGCGACGGGCTGGTGAAGCGCCCGATCCCGACCGGCAAGGGCCTGCTGCCGGCAGCGCTCGGCCGGATTTCGGCCGATCCCGCCCTCAACCTGCTCTTTGCCGTCGAGACCATCCTCGGCCACATGGATCCTGAACACGACGCGCCGGCCGCAGCCGGGATCGAGCCGCCCGCGCTTGCGGGCGAGACGATCTCCCCCGATGCCGCCGCCACAGTTTCGACGAGCGAACAGGACGAGCCGGACGAGCCCGGCAACGCAGCCGACGACGAGGCGGAAGAGCATGCCGCAGCGGAACGAGCGAACGGCGACGTGACCGCTTCGGCCGCGCCGGAAGACGAAGGGGCCGGCGATCTGTCCGCCGCCCTGCCGGTCGAGGCGGCCGCCCCGGCGGAGGACGACAGCGCCCCGGCGGATGCGAACGCCTCGGCCAAGTCGGCGGCGCCTGTTGCGGCGGCCGATCCGGCCATTTCCTTCGAGCGGGCGTCGCGCCCCGTCCGCTTCGTCTGGAAGATCGATGCGGAGGGGCATTTCAGCGAGCTTTCCAGCGAATTCTCCGAGGTGGTCGGACCGCATGCGGCCGACGTCATCGGCCTGCCGTTCGCCGAGGTCGCGCAGCGCTTCGATTTCGACAGGGACGGCACGATCGCCGAGCTCCTGCGCCGGCGCGACACCTGGTCCGGCAAGACGATTCATTGGCCCGTCGAGGGCACGCGCCTGCGCGTGCCGGTCGATCTCGCCGCCCTGCCCACCTATTCGCGGAGCCGCGAATTCGACGGCTTTCGCGGCTTCGGCATCGTCCGGACCGCCGACGCTATCGACGACGAGAACGCACTCGGGCTTGCGATCGCAGGCACGGTGGATGCGGAAGCGGGGCTCGCTGCGGAGCACGACGACGCCGAGGCTCCGCTTTCGACCCCTGCCCCCTCCGTCCTCGATGAACTCCTGGCGGAGGAAGCCGGGGAAGAACGGCTGGCCGACGACGATGCGACGGCAGCCGCCGAGATCGCCAACGAGGCTGAGGCCGACGATCTTCCGGAGGATGATGCACCGGACAGCGCCGCGGGGGACGATCCCCTGCGCGACGAAACCGGAACCGACATTCATCCGGACGACGACTTCCGCGGCGAGCGGCCGGCATTGCGCCTGGTCGACACCCCGGCGCGGCGCCAATCCGAGAAGGTCGTCCAGCTGGACAACCGCCGCGGCCGCACCGGCGCGCTGACGACCGGCGAGCAGGCCGCCTTCCGCGAGATCGCCCGCCAGCTCGGCGAGACGTTCGGCAAGCGCAGATCCGGCGAAATTTCCACGGCCCCGGCCGAAGGGGATACTGGCGACGCCGCGCATTCGCCCGAGGCGCGGAACGGCGTCGACGACGGGAAGACCGCGGCATCGGCACCGGTCGACGCGCTGCCGGAAGACCGGGACGAGATTCCGGGCCTCGAGGTCGGCGAACATGCGGACGACGTTCCCGCCAAGAGCGCTTCGATCACCGGGCCGCGGACGGCCATGGACTACGGGCTCACCGCGTCGGTCGTCGATGCCCTGCCCGTCGCGCTCCTGATCCACGCCGGCGACATTCTGATCCATGCCAACCCGGAATTCCTGGAGCTGACCGGCTTTGCCTCGCTGGACGCGCTGGAAGGTGCCGGCGGTCTCGCCGTCCTGCTCGACCGGCCCGCGGCGGAAGACGAAGCCCCCGAGGGGACGATGCTGCTGCGGCATGCGGAGAAGACCAACCCGCTCGCCGTCAACGCGCGGCTCCAGTCGATCCGTTGGGAGAGCGGCACCGCGCTGATGCTGGCGCTTTCGCCGGTCGGCCCGCCGGTGCCGTCGCCCGCCCCTTCGCCGGTGGACGCAGCCGCCATCCAGGCCGGCCCGGAGGCAAGGGCTGGCGACACGGCGCCGGAGGACGACGAGGACGAGACGCTCGAGACGCTGCGCGACGAGGCGAACGAGTTGCGCTCGATCCTGGAGACCGCCACGGACGGCGTCGTGGTCGTCGACCAGGAAGGCGAGATCCGCTCGATCAACCGCTCGGCGAGTGCGCTTTTCAACTATGACGAGGACGAGATCCGCGGAAAGCCCTTTGCCGTCCTCTTCGCCCACGAGAGCCAGAAGGCGGTCATCGATTATCTCGCCGGCCTTGCGGGCCACGGGGTGGCGAGCGTCCTGAACGACGGCCGCGAGGTGATCGGCCGGGAGGCTTCGGGCGGGTTCATTCCGCTGTTCATGACGATGGGGCGCCTTTCGTCCTCCAGCGGCTACTGCGCCGTCATCCGCGATATCACGCAGTGGAAGCGCACGGAGGAAGAGTTGCGCAACGCCAAGCGTGCCGCGGAAACGGCGAACGCCCACAAGAGCGAGTTCCTCGCCCGCGTCAGCCACGAGATCCGCACGCCGCTCAACGCGATCATCGGCTTCTCGGACATGATGGCCGGCGAACGCTTCGGACCGATCGGCCATCCACGCTATGTCGAATATGCCAACGACATCGGCCGCTCGGGGCGGCACGTGCTCGATATCGTCAACGACCTCCTCGACATTTCCAAGATCGAGGCCGGCGAGATGGAGCTCGACTTCACCGCCGTCGGGCTGAACGAGACCGTGTCGGAGGCCGTGTCGCTGGTCCAGCCGCAGGCGAACGGCCAACGGGTCATCATCCGCACGTCGCTGTCGACCTCCGTGCCGCCGGTGGTGGCGGACCTGCGCTCGGTCAAGCAGATCGCGCTCAACATCCTCGCCAACGCGATCCGCTTCACGCCGTCCGGCGGCCAGATCGTCGTGTCGACCTCCTACGAGAACAACGGCAGCGTCGTGCTGCGCATCCGCGACACCGGCGTCGGCATGACGCGCAGCGAACTGGAGCAGGCGATGAAGCCGTTCCGGCAGGTTACGACGGGCGCGCGCAAGCGCGGCGACGGCACCGGGCTCGGGCTGCCGCTGACCAAGGCGATGGTCGATGCCAACCGGGCGCACTTCGCCATCAGTTCCAGCCCCAACGAGGGCACGCTGGTGGAAGTCACCTTTCCCTCCCCGCGCGTCTTGGCAGTGTGAGGCGATTGCGCTAGTGCAAAACGGCGCGGTCCGATCGCATCGCATGGACATGGTGACAGCCTCCTCCGGCCAGATCGCTGCAGCATCTTAAGAGGACGGGTCGTCGCGGGACCGGGCGGACAAGAGGACGACGGCATTGCAGGCACTTTCCAGCCAGGCCCAGACGAAGGCTGCGCGCGGGCCGAGCGTGAACGGACACCGCACGCTCATCGGCACCGCCCTCTTCACCGCGCTGATCGTACTGATGCCGCTGATCGCCATCGTCACCATCGCGGCCAGCGGATCGGCCGGCGACTGGCCGCACCTGATCGACAACGTCCTGCCCCGCGCCACGGCGCGGACCTTCGGGCTGCTTTTCGGCGTGGCGGCTATGACCGCGGTGACGGGCGTGATCACCGCCTGGCTGACGGCAAGCTGCGACTTTCCGTTGCGCCGGCTGCTGACCGTGCTGCTGGTGCTGCCGCTGGCGATCCCGTCCTATCTCTCCGCCTATGCCTTCGGGCAGTTCCTGGACTATACCGGCCCGGTGCAGACGACCCTGCGCGCGGCCTTCGGCTTCGCCACGCGCCGGGACTACTGGTTCCCCGAGGTGCGCACCACCGGAGGCGCCGTCCTGGTCATGGGCAGCGTCCTCTATCCCTACGTCTACCTGGCGGCACGGGCGATGTTCCTGATGCAGGGACGGGCGGCGGCCGACGTGGCGCGCACGCTCGGCGCCGGGCCCCTGACCGTCTTCGCCAGGGTGCAGATCCCGATGGCGCGCCCGGCGATCATGGTCGGGCTGACTCTCGTGGCCATGGAAACCCTGAACGACATCGGTGCGGTCGAGTATCTCGGCGTGCAGACGCTGACCTTTTCGATCTTCGACACCTGGCTGAACCGGGGCAGCCTTGCGGGTGCGGCACAGATCGCCTGCGTCATGCTCGTCTTCGTCGCCGTGCTGCTGACGATCGAGCGCGCCGCACGCCGCCGACAGCGCTTCACCAGCAACAAGACGACGGCGGCCGTGGCCGATTCGGTGCGGCTGCAACTGAAGGGCTGGAAGCGCTGGGCCGCCGTTGCCGCCTGCCTGCTTCCGCCGGCGCTCGGCTTTGCCATACCCGTTCTGGTGCTGGGCTCCTATGCGCTGCGCCGTCTCGACCAGTTCGCCTCACTGCGTCTTCTCTCGGCGCTCTGGAACAGCGTCCTGATCTCGTTCTCCACCGCCTGCGTCGCCGTGCTTCTCGCCTTCCTGCTCGCCTATGCGGCGCGCACGACCCGCTCGCCGGTGGCAGCCCTTGCCGGGCGGCTCGCCTCGTTCGGCTACGGCGTGCCCGGCACCGTGCTTGCGATAGGCGTGCTGATCCCGCTCGCCCGGCTCGACAACACGGTCGCATCCTTCACGCGCGAGTGGTTCGGCTTCTCGACGGGACTGCTTCTGACCGGCAGCGGCGTTGCGATCGTCTACGCGTGCACCGTGCGCTTCCTGACCATGGCCGAAGGCACGATCGATGCCGGCTTCCACAAGCTTTCGCCGCATCTCGACATGGCCGCCCGCACCCTCGGGCGGACGAGCGCGCAGACGCTGCGCAGCGTGCTGCTGCCGATGATGCGACCGGCCACGCTGACGGCGGCGCTGATGGTCTTCATCGAGGCGATGAAGGAGCTTTCGGCGACGATCATGCTGCGGCCCTTCAACTTCAACACGCTGGCGACGCTCGTCTACGAGGATGCCTCGCGGGCCAAGGTGGAGGATGCCTCGGTCGCCGCGATCATCATCGTGGCGGCAGGGCTCGTCCCGGTCTTCCTCGTGTCGCGCTCGCTGAACGCGACCAACGGCGGGCGATAAAAAAGGGGCGACCTTTCGGCCGCCCTCAAGAAAGTTCGATGCTGTCCAACTAAAGCGTCAGAGTAAGACGTCATGCCATCAAGGCGGCCGGGCCGCCGAACCGTCCTCGCATTGGACGCGCTCAAGTCGAACCGACCATGGCCGTTTCCACCTTAACAAATCCTTACCCGACGATGCCCGAACGGCCGCAACCGTTCACATCTCCTTGAGTTTGGTTAATTCGACCGGCCCAAATTCGTTAACGCAGCCAGTGGCTTATTTAGGCCCTGCTTGATCAGTCCTTCAGTTGCGGCAGATCGGCGTAGAGCGCTAGCGCCTCGGGATTGGCGAGCGCCTCCTTGTTCTTCACCGGGCGCCCGTGGACCACCTCGCGCACGGCAAGCTCGACGATCTTGCCGGACTTGGTGCGCGGGATGTCGGCGACGGCTATGATCTTCGCCGGCACGTGGCGCGGAGAGGCGCCGGTGCGGATACGCGTGCGGATGGCTTTCTCCAGGGCCTCGTCGAGCACGAGGCCGGGCGCCAGGCGAACGAACAGGACCACGCGGACGTCGTCGTCCCAGTCCTGCCCGATGCAAAGCGCCTCGGCCACCTCTTCCATCTGCTCGACCTGATTGTAGATCTCCGCCGTACCGATGCGCACGCCGCCCGGATTGAGGGTGGCGTCCGAGCGGCCGTGAATGACGATACCGCCGTGGAGCGTCCACTCGGCGAAGTCGCCATGGCACCAGACGTTGTCGAAGCGGTCGAAATAGGCGGCCCGGTACTTCGCCCCATCCGGGTCGTTCCAGAACATCACCGGCATCGACGGAAAGGCCTTCGTGCAGACCAGTTCGCCCTTTTCCTCGCGTACCGGCCTCCCCTCCTCGTTCCACACGTCGATCGCAAGGCCGAGACCCGGGCCCTGGATCTCGCCGCGCCAGACCGGCTTCAGCGGCACGCCGAGGACGAAGCACGAGACGATATCGGTGCCGCCGGAGATCGAGGCCAGTTGCACGTCCGGCTTGATGCCCTCGTAGACGAAGCTGAAGCCTTCCGGCGACAGCGGCGATCCGGTGGAGGTCATGAGCCGGAGCTTCGACAGGTCGTGGCTGGTGCGCGGCGTCAGCCCGCCCTTGCGCACGGCGTCGATGTATTTCGCCGACGTGCCGAACACGGCGAAGCCTTCCTCGGCGGCATAGTCGAACAGGATGTTGCCATCGGGATGGAAGGGGGAACCGTCGTAGAGGCAGAGCGTGGCGCCCACCGCGAGCCCGGAGGCCAGCCAGTTCCACATCATCCAGCCGCAGGTGGTGAAATAGAACAGCCGCTCGCCCTCCGTCAGACCGCAATGATAGCGGTGCTCCTTGAGGTGCTGCAGAAGTGTACCGCCGGCGGAATGGACGATGCATTTGGGCACGCCCGTCGTTCCCGACGAAAACAGGATATAGAGGGGGTGGCTGAACGGCAGCCGCAGGAAGGTCACGTCCTTCGCCTCATAGGGCGCGATCATGTCGGCCAGTGTCCTGCCGTCGCGCACGGCCGCCGCGACGGCGGGCGCATCGCCGGCATAGGGGACGACGAGCACGGGCACGCCGAGCCTGTCGGCAACCGCCTTCACCTTGGCGCCGACGTCCTGCAGCTTGCCGTTATACCAGTAGCCGTCGCAGGCAATGAACAGCTTCGGCTCGATCTGGCCAAAGCGGTCGAAAACGCCCTGCTCGCCGAAATCGGGGGAACAGGAGGACCAGATGGCGCCGATCGAGGCTGCGGCCAGCATGCAGGCGACGGTCTCCGGCAAGTTCGGCATCATCGCGGCGATCCGGTCGCCCTGACCGATGCCCATCGCCTGAAAAGCCTGCTGCAGGCGCGAGACCATCGCATGCAGGTGCGACCAGGTCCAGCGATAGGAGACCTTGTCCTCGCCGCGGAAGATCAGCGCGTCGCCATCCCCGCGCCCGCGCAGCAGGTTCTCCGCAAAATTCAGCGCCGCATCCGGAAAGAAACGGGCATCCAGCATGCTGTCGCCCTCGACAAGCACGCGCTCGCCCCGATCGCCGATGACCCGGCAATCCTCCCAGACGGCCGACCAGAATGCGGGGCGGTCCTCCACCGACCACGCATGGAACGCATCGTAGCCATCGAACGTCCGGCCGGCCTCTTTTCCACAGGCATTCATGAAGAGCGCCATCGGGCTCCTGGCCAGCACTTCATGGGACGGTTCCCAAAGCGGCTTTTCCTGGATCATGTTTTCCTCCACTCCAACGCCTTTTCTATAGCATGGTGCGCCGCAGTATAAAGGCCGCACGGCCGGCGCCGGGATGTCATATGCGCCATTTTTGCGCGTGGCGGATTTGATTTCTTCGGCGCGACGGCCTATCCCCTGACGGAGGCGGAACGCACAGCCGCCGGGCAATGGGCAGGCAACGCAATGGGTCCTCTTCGATACCTTCGTCCGAAGCTGCTGTTGCGGCTGCTGGCGGCAATGGTCGTTCTGGCATTGGCCCTGCGCCTTGCCGGGCCCACGCTCGTTTCCTCCGACAGGATCCGCACCGAAATCGAAGCCAATCTGTCGGCCTGGACCGGTGCGGAACTGGAATTCAGCGGTACGCCGCGCTTCAGCTTCTGGCCCGCGCCGCACATGGCGTTCGAGGACGTGCGGCTGCGCTATCCGGGCGCGACGGCAGGCGACGGCGGCGAGCTTCTGACGGCCGAGCGGATCGCGGTCGACTTCAGCCTGCTCGGCTCGCTCCTGGGCGCGCCGGATCTCGGCGACGTCGAACTCGTCCGGCCGCTCTTCCACATCCGTCGCGACGAAGGCGGCCGGCTCAACTGGCGCGGCAGCGAAGGGATCGAACAGGCGTTCTCCAGTGCTCCCGAAGACCCGGCGACGGCCCCGTTGCCGCAGTTCGGAACGCTGCTCGTTCGCGAAGGCACGATCGTCGTCGACGACCGCAGGCGGGGCCAGCACTATCGTATCGCCGACGTGGCCGGGAAGATCGCGTGGCCGAAGCCTTCGTCGGACCTCGACGTCTCGCTCAGGGGCGTGATCGACGGCGAGGTGGCCGAGGTCCGGTTCGCGGCCGACGAGCCCGTCCGCCTGCTGAACGGCCAGGACGCCGACATTCGCCTTTCCGTGCAGTCCGATCCGGTGAAGCTCGATTTCGACGGAACCGCAAACCTGTCGAGCGAGGCCTTTGCAACCGGCCGGATCGAGTTGACCGTGCCCTCCTTCTCGCACCTGCTGGACTGGACCGGAACGCGCTTCACGCCGGCCGGCAGGCTGGGCGCGGTGACGCTGGAGGGCAACGTCACCACCAGCGATCATACCGCGCGGATCGACAAGCTCGCTCTCGACATCCAGGATTCGCGGGCGACCGGCATACTGGACATCAGCCTGCCGCCGAAGGGTACGCCGAAACTCGAGGGAACGCTGGCCTTCGACACGGCCGACCTCGCCGCCATGATCGGCGCCTACGTGCCCGTGCCGAACGAGGGCGACACACCCCCTCCCGCGCGCGCACTGACGATGGACGGGCTCGACCTGGACCTGCGGTTCTCCGCCCGCGAGGCGTTCTTCGAGCCGCTGGTGCTGACCGAATTCGCCGCGGGCATTCGCACGTCCGACGGCCAGACGACGCTCGATATCGGCGACGGAACCGTACTTGGCGGCAGCGTGAGCGGACAGGTCACGGCGAGCGACCAGAACCGCCGGCCCGGCGGAGAACTGCAGCTGTCCCTGCGGGACGTCGACCTCGGCGCGCTGATCGCTCTTGCCGATCTGTCGGGACCGCTGCCGAACGGCCGCGGCTCGGCCGACCTCGACCTCTTCACCGATCAGCCGCTTGCGCGCCTCGACAGCACCGGCCTCGTCGGAACCTTCCGGCTGCGCTTCGACCAGGGCAGCCTCGCCGCGTTCGACCGTCCGGAATTCGAAAGGCAGGCGCGCGGCGAAAGCGTGTTCAGCATGACGGAGGCCGCAGACGGCGCGTTCGACTTTGCGAGCGCGGCGGTCGATGGGCGCTTCGACCGGGGTCTTGCCGAGATCAGCCGCGCGACGTTCGAGGGAGCCGAGAAGACGCTCTCGATCGCCGGCACGATCCCGTTCCGGAACGGCAACGTCGCGCTGGCGGGGTCGCTCGCGGCGCGCAAGCCGGACGGCACCGGCGCAACCGAACCGGCCATCAACTTCCTCGTCGGCGGCGCCTGGCCTGCCCCGGTCATCTCGCCGATGGCGATCCTGATGGACGTCCCCGCCAACTGAGGCGGGGCTGAGAGGCGGACGCGGCCCAGTCCTATCCGCCCGCGAAGGCGGCGTGCTCGTCGCGCTGGCGCTGCACTTCCCGCCGCTTGGTCACGATAGAGGCGATGACCACGCCGACCGTCACCAGCGCGATGAGAAGCGTACAGGCGGCGTTGATCTCCGGCGTGACGCCGAGCCGGACCTGACTGTAGATCTTCATCGGCAGGGTCGTGGCCCCGGGGCCAGAGGTGAAGCTCGCAATGACGAGGTCGTCCAGCGACAGCGTGAAGGCGAGGACCCAGCCGGAGAACACGGCGGGCGCGATGATCGGCAGCGTCACCTCGAAGAAGGTGCGAAGCGGCGTGGCGCCGAGATCGAGGGCCGCCTCCTCGACCGAGCGGTCGAAGGACAACAGCCGCGACTGCACGACAACGGCGACGAAGCACATGGTCAGCGTGATATGGGCGAGCGTCACCGTCCAGAAGCCGCGGTCGAAGCCGATCGCCACGAACAGGAGCAGCAGCGACAGGCCGGTGATGACCTCGGGCATGACCAGCGGCGCATAGACCATGCCGGAAAACAGCATGCGGCCGCGGAAGCGGGTGAAGCGCACCAGCGACAGCGCCGCCATGGTGCCGAGCACGGTTGCGATCGTCGCCGACAGGAGTGCGACGCGGATCGTCACCCAGGCCGCATCCATCAGGCCCTGGTTGTTGAACAGCGAGACGTACCATTTGGTCGAAAAGCCGGCCCAGACGGTGACGAGGCGGGATTCGTTGAAGGAGAAGACGACCAGGAGCACGATCGGCAGATAGAGGAAGGCGAAGCCGAGCGCGACCGAGGCGACGTTGAAGCGGGACCATTTCGTCATGCTATTTCCCCCGCTCTTCGGCTTTCGCCTGCATGTTCTGGAAGAACACGATCGGCACCACGAGGATGAGGAGCAGCACCGTCGCCACCGCGGCGGAGACCGGCCAGTCGCGGTTGGAGTTGAATTCCGTCCACAGCGTCTTGCCGATCATCAGGGTCTGCGAGCCGCCGAGCAGGTCGGGGATGACGAACTCGCCGACGGCCGGGATGAACACCAGCATGCAGCCGGCGACCACGCCAGCCAGCGACAGCGGGAAGGTGACCTTCCAGAAGGCCGAGATCGGCGGGCAGCCGAGGTCCTGCGCGGCCTCGATCAGCGAATGGTCCATCTTCTCCAGCGCCGAGTAGATCGGCAGGATCATGAAGGGAAGGTAGGAATAGACGATGCCGATATAGATCGCCCAGTTGGTGTTGAGGATGATCAGCGGTTCGTTGATGAGGCCCGTCGACAGAAGCAGCTGGTTGAGCAGCCCCTCAGGCTTCAGGATCGCGATCCAGGCATAGACGCGGATCAGGAAGCTCGTCCAGAACGGCAGGATCACCAGCATCAGCAGCGTCGGCCGCCAGGTGCGCGGCGCCTGCGCCATGCCGTAGGCGATCGGATAGGCGATCAGCAGCGTCAGGATCGTGGAGATCCCGGCGATCTTGATGCTCGACAGGTAGGCGTTGATGTAGAGCGCATCCTCGGTCAGCCAGACGAAGTTGTCGAAGCTCAACTGGCGGATGTTGTCGATGATGCCGGAAATGCCGTCGGCGAGCCGGAAGACAGGCTCATAGGGCGGCTGCGCGATCGCGGTGGTGGACAGCGAGATGCGGAAGACGATGACGAAGGGGACGAGGAAGAAGAAGACCAGCCAGGCATAGGGAACGATGATGACCAGGCGGCTGAAGATGCGGGAGCCGAGCTTGGTCATGGCCTCAATCCTTCAACACGACGCCGGCGGTCTCGGCGAAGGAGACCCAAACCTTCTCGTCGTAGCCGATCGGGTTCTCCACCTCGCGCTGCGCGTTCAGCATCGATGTCTTGACGACCTTGCCGCTCGGCAGCCTGACGTGAAAGACGGTCATGTCGCCGAGATAGGCGATGTCCCATATCTCGCCCTCGGAGGCGTTGATCGCGGCATCCGCGGGTGCGGCCCGGCTGACCTTGAGTTTTTCCGGCCGGATCGCGAAGGCGGCCCCTGTCCCGATGGCCGGTGCGGCGTCGCCGACGGTGCGCACGGTGAAGTCGTCGCCGGCGATCTCGATGCGGCCGTTTCCGGCAGCCTTCACCTTGCCTTCCAGGATGTTCACGTCGCCGATGAAGTCCGCGACGAAGCGGGAGTTCGGCGCCTCGTAGATCTCGGCCGGGGTCGCCACCTGGATGACGTTGCCGTGGCTCATCACGGCGATGCGGTCGGCCATGGTCATGGCCTCTTCCTGGTCGTGGGTGACGACGACGAAGGTCAGGCCCAGTTCCTGCTGCAGATCCATCAGCTCGAACTGGGTTTCCTCGCGCAGCTTCTTGTCCAGCGCGCCGAGCGGTTCGTCGAGCAGGAGCACCTTCGGCCGCTTGGCCAGCGAACGGGCAAGCGCCACGCGCTGGCGCTGGCCGCCAGAGAGCTGCTGCGGCTTGCGCCTGGCGAACTGCTCGAGCTTGACGAGCTTGAGCATCTGCCGGACGCGCTCGGCGATCTCCGCCTTCGGCATGCCGTCCTGCCTGAGGCCGAAGCCGATATTGCTCTCCACCGTCATGTGCGGGAACAGCGCATAGGACTGGAACATCATGTTGACCGGCCGCCGGTAGGGCGGGATGCCGGCGATGTCCTGGCCATCGAGGATGATCTCGCCCGAGGTCGGCCGCTCGAAGCCGGCCAGCATGCGAAGCAGGGTCGACTTGCCACAACCCGAGGCGCCGAGAAGGGCGAAGAACTCGCGGTGGTAGATATCGAGGGTCAGGTTATCGACGGCCGTGAAGTCGCCAAACTTCTTCGTGATGTTCTTGAAGGATATGAAAGGCTTGGAGTCCGGATCCGCCCACGGCGCAAAGGAGCGGCGGATATTGCCCAGTGACTTCATTGGCTGTCCCCGATGGTTTCTTGGCCGCAACAGCAGATTGCCCGGAAGCGGTTCCGGGCAATCTGCATTTCTTTTCTTACTGGCCGGTGACGACCTTGGTCCAGATGCGGGTCACGACCCGCTGCGTCTTCGGGTCGTAGGGCAGCTTGGTATAGAGCTTGGCCATCGCGTCCGCCGGCGGGTAGATCGCCGGATCGTCGAAGACCTCCTTGGAGATCAGCTCCTGGGCCGCCTTGTTGCCGTTGGCGTAGAAGACGTAGTCCGACGCCTTGGCGGCCACCTCGGGCTTCATGATGTAGTTGATGAAGGCATGCGCCTCCTCGACATGGGGCGCATCGGAGGGGATGGCCATCATGTCGAACCACATCAGCGCACCACCGGCGGGGATGGTATAGTTGACCTCCACGCCCGCACCGGCTTCGGCCGCACGGTCGCGCGCCTGCAGCACGTCGCCGGACCAGCCGAGCGCCAGGCAGATGTCGCCGTTTGCGAGCGCGTTGATGTATTCGGAGGAATGGAACTTGCGGATATACGGCCGGATCGAGGCCAGCAGTTCGCCGGCCTTCTCCAGGTCACCGGAATCCTTTGAATTCGGGTCGAGGCCGAGGAAGTTCAGCGCCGCGGGGATCACCTCGTCGGCCGTATCCAGCACATAGATGCCGCAATCGCTGAATTTCTTCGCGATCTCCGGATTGAAGAGCGCGTCCCAGCCTGGGGCCGCGTCGGAACCGAGGATCTCCTTGGCCTTGGCCACGTTGTAGCCGAGGCCCGTCGTGCCCCACATGTAGTCGACCGCGTATTCGTTGCCCGGATCGTAGGCGGCGACGCGCTGCGTGACCTCGTCCCACATGTTGGAGAGGTTCGGCAGCTTCGACTTGTCGAGCTTCTGGAAGACGCCGGCCTGGATCTGCCGCTGCAGGAAGTTGCCGGTCGGGACAACCACGTCATAGCCGGTGCCGCCGGCGAGCAGCTTGGTTTCGAGCGTCTCGTTGGAATCGAAGACGTCGTAGACGACCTTGATGCCCGTTTCCTTGGTGAAGTCGGCCAGGATGGACTCGTCGATATAGTCCGACCAGTTATAGACATTCACCACCTTCTCCTGCGCCATGGCCTGCACGCCGGCGAAGGCTGTGAGGGCAGCGATGGCGACAGTCGCCACAAGGTTGCGTCTTTTCATCAATTGGCTCCCAGTTTCAAAGTTTAGCCGTTCCCGGAGGCGGTCGATTTGTGATTATCGTTCTTTTTCAAGGCGCGACAAGCGGCATCTTTTGCCCGATGAACGCCTATTGGTATCACATTTCCGCCATTCCTATCATATTTGAAATCGCTTTCGCACGGCAAAGCAAGCGGAAAATCACTGGAAGTCGAAAAGAGACAGTCCGGCCACCATCTCGTCCAGTCCCAGCGGGCGCGTCACCGGCGGCTCGGCGCGGGCGAGACAGCCCTGCCGCTCGCACAGCCGACAGGCGGCGCCGACGGTAACGGGAGGCTGTGCCTGCGCCGCCTCGCCATAGGCGGTGTCGGCTGCCGCTGCGGCATCGCAGCCGAGAAGCAGCGCCGTCCGCCGCACCCGCTCGCCGAAGGCCGAATGCGGCCCGTCCAGCGTGCGCGACACGGTGAGAAAGGCGGCACCGTCCGGCATCTCGACCCGCTCGGCCAGGACCTGTCCGGGCTGGGCGAACGCCGCATGCACGTTGAGCTTCGGGCAGCCGCCGCCGAAACGCGCCTGCGGGAAGCCCTGCGCGCCGGCGCGGCGCAAGCGATGGCCGGCCGCGTCGAGCTCCAGCAGGAAGAAGGGCGGTGCCGCCTGTCCGGGGCGCTGCAGCATGGTCAGCCGCATCGCCGCCTGCTCGAAGGAAACGGCAAAGCGCGTGCGCAGGAGATCGACATCGAAGCGCGCGCGCTGGGCGGCGGCCAGGAAGGCATCATAGGGCATCATCAGCGCATGCGCCGCGTAGCGCGCCAGTTCGAAGCGGGCGATGCGGCGCGCCTCGTTGCCCGAGAGCGCCAGCCGGTCGAGCTCGGTCCAGATCTCGTCGCGCAGAGCCAGCTGCACCGCCTCCATGGCGATCTCGCGCAACTGGTCGTGCGCCGACAGGCGCTCCGACAGGAACAGCCGCATGGAGTGGCGGTCGAAGCGGCGGCGCAGCGTCGGCATGGCGTGGACGGGCAGCAGGCGCACCACGACGCCGTGCTCCTTCTTCAACCAGGTCTTCAGGGAACCCGCAAGGTCGTCGCCCGGGGCGAGCGCCGCATGAAAGGCTTCGGCCGCAACGTCGATCGCCTCGAAATAGTTGGGCCGCTGCTCCAGCTTCTCGCGCACCTCGTCGATCGGCAGGCGCGCACCGGCCAGCGACGTCGCCCTGCCCTCGCGCGACAGCACTTCGGCAAGATCGGAAAGACGCGAGGCCTGCTCGCGATAGGCGCGGTAGAGCTTGACGATGCCGCCGGCGACATTGGGGGCGGCATCCGCCACCTCGACCAGTTCCAGATCGCCGGGCAATTCGCCGGACAGCAGGGGGTCGGCGAACACTTCCTTCAGCTGGGCGACGCTGCCGCCGGCCTCACCCTGCAGGTCCTCCATGTCGACCTTGTAGACGGAGGCGAGCCGCAACAGGAGCTGCACCGTCAGCGGACGCTGGTTGCGCTCGATCAGGTTGAGATAGGAGGGGGAGATCGACAGCGCCTCAGCCATGGCGGTCTGGGTCAGGCCGAGACCGTTGCGGATGCGCCGGACCCTGGGACCGGCGAAGATCTTGTTCTCAGCCAACTGTCAATCCTTTGACACGCTTCGACCGTGATGCCGTCGACAGGTCATTTACACAATTTACAAATTAACAGGCCCGACTTGTCAAGTACCTCACAGCATAACCCGTTTCCGACACTTGAGTTATCAAAAGTCCTCGCTCCTTACTGCGCTGCAATGTAAATATTCAGACATCACAGCGGCGGGACACTCAGTCACAGACATGGCACCGCCTTTGACAGATCGGATGGAGGACAGAAAGCATGACTGATTTTTACAATCTCGTTCCCAGCGCGCCCGAGGGCCGCTTCGACGGTGTCAGCCGGCCGTATACGGCAGAGGACGTCAAGCGCCTGCGCGGCTCCGTCCAGATCCGGCATTCGCTGGCGGAGATGGGGGCGAACCGGTTGTGGCAGCTGATCCACGAGGAGGATTTCGTCAATGCGCTGGGCGCGCTCTCGGGCAACCAGGCCATGCAGATGGTCCGCGCCGGGCTGAAGGCGATCTACCTCTCCGGCTGGCAGGTCGCAGCCGACGCCAACACGGCGTCCGCCATGTATCCGGACCAGTCGCTCTATCCGGCCAATGCGGCGCCGGAACTCGCCAAGCGGATCAACCGCACTTTGCAGCGCGCCGACCAGATCGAGACCTCCGAAGGCAAGGGCCTGTCGGTCGACACCTGGTTCGCGCCGATCGTCGCCGATGCGGAAGCCGGCTTCGGCGGGCCGCTCAACGCCTTCGAGATCATGAAGGCGTTCATCGAAGCGGGTGCCGCCGGCGTGCACTACGAGGACCAACTCGCGTCCGAAAAGAAGTGCGGCCACCTCGGCGGCAAGGTGCTGATCCCGACGGCCGCGCATATCCGCAACCTCAACGCCGCGCGTCTTGCCGCCGACGTCATGGGCACGCCGACGCTGGTGATCGCCCGCACCGATGCGGAGGCCGCGAAGCTCCTGACGTCGGACATCGATGAGCGCGACCAGCCGTTCGTCGACTATGACGCCGGTCGCACGGTCGAGGGCTTCTACCAGGTGCGGAACGGGATCGACCCCTGCATCGCCCGCGCCGTCGCCTATGCGCCGCATTGCGACCTGATCTGGTGCGAGACCTCGAAACCGGACCTGGAGCAGGCGCGCCGGTTCGCCGAGGGCGTGCACAAGGCTCATCCGGGCAAGCTGCTCGCCTATAACTGCTCGCCGTCCTTCAACTGGAAGAAGAACCTGGACGACGCGACGATCGCGAAGTTCCAGCGGGAACTCGGGGCGATGGGCTACAAGTTCCAGTTCATCACGCTCGCCGGCTTCCACCAGCTCAATTTCGGCATGTTCGAGCTGGCGCGCGGCTACAAGGACCGCCAGATGGCCGCCTATTCGGAGCTGCAGGAGGCCGAATTCGCCGCCGAGGCCAATGGCTACACGGCCACCAAGCACCAGCGCGAGGTCGGCACCGGCTATTTCGACGCGGTGTCGCTGGCGATCACCGGCGGCCAGTCGTCCACGACGGCGATGAAGGAATCGACCGAGCACGACCAGTTCCGCCCGGCGGCGGAGTAGCCTGAGACATCGGGCAGAGGCCCCTCACCCTAGCCCTCTCCCCGCAAACGGGGAGAGGGGACATGCCCCGAAATTCGGCCGGTCAGAAGCTCGGCCGGCAATGCCGGTCGAGCGCGGGCCGCGATCGTCCTTCTCCCCGCCTGCGGGGAGAAGGTGGCGGCAGCCGGATGAGGGGCAGGCCAGGGAATTTTCGTCAAGAACCCCGTGAAGAGGAGAAATGCCATGACCGTCCAGACCCGCGTCAAGGAAAGAGCAGAAGAACAGTCGTCGGCGATGACACCCGAACAGCAGGCCATGATCCGCATGGTGGCGAACGACCTCCACCGCCTGAACCATGCCGTCATGAAGGCTGTCGAGGCCGGCGTCTCGGTCGAGCTCGTCCGCTCCGCACGCCACCACGGCGGCGATGGGAACTGGGGTGACCTGCTCATCCCGGTCATCGTCACCCAGGGCAGAGCGTAGAGCGACGCGGGCGGTCGCCGGGTGTCCGCCCCGGCGCCGCTGGTGGGGGCCGGTGGCGACACCGGCCTCTCCTGCGTGCGCTGCAAGACATGCGGGAGGGGGTGCACCTTCTCCCCGCGGCGACCACGCAATCAGCGGTTCATTGACAAAGCGTTCCGATCCTGCACTTTCCGATTGCGCAATGCGTTAGATGGCACTTAAATGCAGTTGTGCCATGGAGTGGGGTGCTCGCGGTGCAAGACGGAACTGCCGGTCGATCGGAACTGACGGACCTCGTCTACGGAAGCCTGTTCGGCGAATGCAGCTGGCAGCACTTCATGGACCGGCTCGCAACGACCATGCCGAACGGCAAGTCGTCGTTCCACTACCAGGACCTGACCTCTCCCCTGGCGCAGGTCGGTCTCGTCTCCGGCTTCGGCAGCGATGAAGTCGAGCAGTTCCACAATCACTACGCCGCCGTGAACCCCTGGATACCGCGCACGATGCTCGTTCCCGTGGGCCGCGGCATGACCGGGGAAAGCATCTTCCCGCGCGAGGAACTGGCCAAGACGGAGTTCTATAACGACTGGCTGAAGCGGCAGACAGGCTGCGAGACGGCCATCGGCGTCACCATCCTGCGGGATTCGAGCCGGACCTTCATTCTCTCCACCTGCACCTCGTCGACAGACCCTGTGCTCAACCACGAGGCGGCGGAACTCTACACGCAGCTTTCGCCGCATCTCCGGCGGGCCGTCGATTTCATTCGCAGGGGCGAGTTCGCGACGGGCGAAAGGCAGACCGGACAGGCGCTGTTCGACGCCATCGGAGCCGGCCTGATCCATGTCTCGGAGACGGGGCGCATCCGCTCGATGAACGACCGGGCGCGGCGGATGATCGAGCACGGCGAACCCGTGCGCCTGGCAATGAGCGGCCGGATTGCGATCACCGACCCGCGGGCGGCGGAAACCCTGCAATTCCTGCTGTCGCGGCAGGGCGTGCAGGTGGAGCCTTATCTTGCGACCCTGACGGGCGCCGACGGCAGCGCCCACCGGCTGACGCTGGTTCGCCTGACGTCCGACCCCATGACCGAATTCCTGAACGGCCCGACCGTGGCGGTCATCATCGAGCCGATAGCGGGTGTCGACGAGCCGCGCAGCGAGCGCCTCCAGGCGAATTACAGGCTGACGCCGAAGGAGGCGCGGATCGCCGCTGCGATCGCGTCCGGCCTTTCGCTGCGGGAAATCGCCGACAACGACGGCGTCAGCTACGAGACCGTCCGCTCGCACGTCAAGAACATCTACGGCAAGATGGAGGTCAGTTCGCAGGCCTCGCTGGTGGCGCGCCTGCTGCGGTGAAAAAAAGCCCGGCGGGACGGCCGGGCTTCTTCAATTGCATGATGGCTCGCAGTTCCGGCCGATGCTTCAGGCGGCCTGGCGGAACCGTTCGGTCTCGGCACCGAGGCGGAAGCGATCGACCAGCGCCATTAGGGCGTCGGCCTCGGTTGCGAGCTGGCGGCTCGCCTCTGTCGTCTCTTCCACCATGGCGGCATTCTGCTGGGTCGTCTGGTCCATCTGGTTGACCGACGTATTGACCTCCTGGAGTGCGGCCGACTGGTCGCGGCTCGCCGTGGCGATCGATTCCACGTGCTGGCTCATGGCGGCGACCTGGGAGCTGATCGTGGCCAGCACCGCCCCCGTCTCCTGCACGAGCCGCGAGCCGGCGCCGACTTCCTGCGTCGATTTCTCGATCAGCGACTTGATCTCGCGGGCGGCATCGGCGGAGCGTTGCGCCAGTTCGCGAACCTCCTGCGCCACGACCGCGAAGCCCTTGCCCGCCTCGCCGGCGCGCGCCGCCTCGATGCCAGCGTTCAGGGCGAGCAGGTTGGTCTGGAAGGCGATGTCGTCGATGACCTCGATGATCTGCTCGATCTGACGCGAGGCGTCCTCGATCCGGCCCATGGCGGAAATGGCGTTGGTGACGACGGTGCTGGAGTTGTCGGCGCTCTTGCGGGTCTCGCCGGCCTTCTGGCTGGCTTCCTGCGCCCGTTCGGCGGAGGAGCGGACGGTCACGGTGATCTCCTCGACGGCGGCCGCGGTCTCTTCCAGGGAAGAGGCCTGGGTTTCGGTTCGCCTGGACAGCGAATCGGCCGATTGCAGCATCTCGCCGCCGCTGCGCTGGATCGACTGCGCATTGGCGCGGATCTGCAGAAGCGTGTCCTGCAGGCGCACGAGCGAGGTGTTGAAGTCGCGGCGAAGGTCGTCCAGCCTGCCGCCGAACGGGGTATCGATCTGCCGCGACAGGTCTCCCTGCGCCAGGCGCCCGAGGCCTTCGGCGAGCGCATCGACGGCGAAGGCGATCTGCCGGTCCGTCTCCTGCTTCTCGCTGTCGGACTGCGCGCGCTCGCGGGCAGCTTCCTGCTGCTGTTCGGACGCCGCGCGCTCGACGGCGATCTTGCGCAGGGCATTGTCGCGGAACACCTCGAGCGCGCGGCCGATCTGCCCGAATTCGTTGGCGCGGTCGCGACAGGGAACCTCTGCCTCGAGACGGCCGTTGGCGATGTCGTGGACAGCGGCAATCAGCGACTTCAGCGGGCGGACCGAGAAGCGGACGGCGACATAGGACAGCGTGCCGAAGATTGCGAGTGCGACGAGGCCGGCGATCACGGCCATGATCTGCAGCTCATGGATCTTCGCGTAATAGACCTCCATCGGGATGCCGATGAACATCAGGCCGACATTGGCGCCGGTTGCGGACTTGATCGGGAAATAGCCGGTCATGAACTGGCGGCCAAAGAGCTCCGCAGCACCGTAGAACGCCTCGCCGCTTGCGAGGACCGCCTGGGCGGGATGGTCGGCGGCGAGCTTGGTGCCGACGGCGCGGCTGCCGTCCTCCTTCTTCACGTTCGTCGAGACGCGGACATAGTCCGCCCCCTCCTTGCGGAAGATGGTCGCGACACCGGCGATCGACTGGGCGGTGCGGTCGACCAGCGCATGATCGGTGAAATCGGGGACGGATTCTGCGGTCGCCGAGACGAGCCGGTTGTCCTTCACGTCGATCCGGGAACCGTCCATCACCCCGGCGTAGAGCACCGCCATGCTGCGGCTTGCGTCGCGGGCATTGTTGCCGGCCTCCTGCAGCACGTACTGGCGAAGATTGTAGTCCATCACGCCGACGATCACTGCACCGCTCAGAAAGATCAGTGCGATCGTCATCGCCACATACTGGGCGGCAATGGAGGTCTTGAGCATGCGAAACATTGGCGTCTCCTGTAGTTCAGGAGGCCAGTTTAGAATTGACTTGATAATAAAATCTGAAACTTGGGCGATTTGTCTGATAAATCGCAATTTTTGTCCGTCACTCGGACGGCTGCGAGCCCGTTCTGCCGGGCCCGCAGTATGAGGCCTGCGCTCAGGCGGCCTCGTAGCGATCGCTTTCGTCGGCTGCGGAAGCCTCCAGGCGGAACTGCTGGACCAGCATGGTCAGCGTGTCGGCCTCGCTGGCGAGCTGACGGCAGGCGACGGTCGTGGTCTCCACCATCGCGGCGTTCTGCTGGGTCATCTGGTCCATCTGGTTGACGGAGCCGTTGACCTCGTTCAGCGCGGTCGCCTGGTCGCGGCTGGCCGTCGCCATCATGTCGACATGGTGGCTGACGGTGACGATCTGCTGGCTGATCGAGGCCAGTACGGCCCCGGTCTCCTGTACCAGGCGGGCGCCGTCGCTGACTTCCTGCGTCGACTTGTTGATGAGCCCCTTGATCTCGCGGGCGGCTTCGGCGGAGCGCTGGGCCAGTTCGCGCACTTCCTGGGCGACGACCGCGAAGCCCTTGCCCGCCTCGCCGGCACGGGCGGCCTCGATGCCGGCGTTGAGCGCCAGCAGGTTGGTCTGGAAGGCGATGTCGTCGATCACCTCGATGATCTGCTCGATCTGGCGCGAGGCGGCCTCGATCCGGCCCATGGCGTCGATGGCGCTACCGACTACGGCGGCGGAGCTGTCGGCGCTGCGCTTGGTGTCGACCACGACCGCGTTCGCCTCGGTCGCCCGCTCGGCGGAAGACCTGACCGTGACCGTGATCTCGTCGACGGCAGCCGCCGTCTCTTCGAGCGACGCGGCCTGGGCCTCGGTGCGCTTGGAGAGCTGGTCGGCCGAAGAGCGCAGTTCCGCCCCGTTCTGCTGGATCGACAGCGCATTGTGGCGGATCTGCCCGAGCGTGTCCTGAAGGCGGGCGAGAGAGGCGTTGAAATCCTGGCGCAACTGCTCGAGGCGGCCGGTGAAGGGCGTCTCGATCTGTCGCGACAGGTCCCCCTGCGCAAGCCGGCCGAGACCGGCAGCGAGCGCATCGACGGCAAAGTTGATCTGGCGATCCAGCTCGCGCTTTTCGGCATCGTTCCGGGCGCGCTCGGTCTCGGCGGCGGTGCGCTGCTCCTCGCTCTCCGTCTCGATGCGGATCTTCGACAGAGCGTTCTCCTTGAAGACGCCGAGCGCACGGGCCATGTCGCCGATCTCGTCGCGGCGGGCACCGCCGTCGATGGCGGTGTCGAGCACACCATCGGCCAGCCGGCGCATTGCTGCGGTGATCTGGCCGATGGGACCCTTCAGCGTCAGGACCAGAGCACCGCCGGCAAGAACCGCGATCACAATACCGCCGATCGTCGTCAGCACCGATATCTGGTTGGCCTGGTCGCGCTCGACGGAAGCATGGGCCTTCTGGTTTTCGGCGAAGGCGGTCAACTGGTTCCAGATGCTGTCGATCTCGGCGGCGGCGGCGGTGAACTCGGACTCGCGCTGATGGCTGATGTCGACGAGTGCTGCGCTGTCGGCATCCATCCCGTCGATGATCGGCCTGAGCGTGGCATTGAGCTTGGCGAAGAAGTCCATGTCGCCGGCGGTGACGCTCAGGCCCTCGATGTGCTGCCGCAGCATCTTGAACTGCTGGGCGATCTGGGCCTGGCCCTGCTTGTTGGAATTTTCCAGGAAGCCGGCGGCGGAGATGCGGATCGAATAGATGGCATTGACCAGTTCGCGCGTGCTCGCAAGAACCGCGGTCGACTTCAGAAGCGCCTCGTCAAGCCTGGAGAAGGTCATCGTCGCATCGCGCATCTTCGCGCTGGCCGCGGCCTGAAGCTGGATGCTCGTCTGGCGGAAGCGCGAGATGAGGCGGCCGATCGCTGTGGCATTTTCCTCGCTGACGTTCCCATTCGCAGCCAGCGTGCCGATCTCCGTGATCGTCTTCTCGAAGGTGTCGATGACGGCCTTCTGGTTGTCCGGCAGGCTCATGGCGATGCTGTTCTTCAGCGTCTTCAGATCGTCGTGCTTGTCGGCCGCCAGCTTGACCTTGGCCTCGGGCGTGGGCGCCTTGGAGAAGGCCGAACCGAAAGCGTTCAGTTCGTCGCTTGCAATCTTCAGACGCTCGGCCTCGCGCAGCAGCATCTTGGCGGCGTCCTCGTCGGAGCGTACGGCGAGATCCATGGTGCTGGTCGCGTCGAGGATCCGCATCTGCTCGCCGAACAGGCTGCGCAGGCCCTTCTGCATCGACTGGCGCAACGAGACTTCGTTCTCATAGAGCGTCCAGAGCTGGCCGACCCGCTCGCCGATCCTGGCGCTGCCGTCGATGGCCTGCTGGAGCTGGCTGCGCCCCTCCTCGTCGGTAACCTGGGACAGCGTATCCGCAAGCACGTCCTGCTGTGTCGCGATCTTCTCGACGACGGCGCCGCGCGTTTCCTCCGAGGTGTTCTGGAGAAAGGCGTTCATCCCCGCATAGACGTCCTTGAAGCCGCTCAGCGATTGCAGGACGCTGTTGGAGATCTCCATCCTGCCCTGCAGCAGGCCCGAGGCATAGAGCCCGGTCAGGCCGACGGCGCTGATGCTGACGACAAAGGGGAGGATGAACAGAACGACTTTCGTCTGGATCTTGAAGCGGGCAAGAACCCGGTCGATTAACATCGGGGCAGCACTCCGTGCGGGCGACCGCCTCCCTGCCCACTTGCCGTGAGTCTCCCAAGGGCCGGTCCGCCGAAACTGTAGTGGATTGATACGGATTTTCGCCGTGTGGCCCCGGGCGCAGTCATTGCATGACCGCGGCACGATCTGTCGTGCACACGGTCCGGGCCAATATCCCGTGATCTTCAACAGGAAGCTTTAAGAAACTTCGAACTTTCTCACCAATTCCTAATACTCGATCACCTTTTTTTTCGCAGGCGACGGGGGTTGGCGATGCTTCAGGAGAGGCTTGCCAGAAAAGCAGCGATCCCCGCCAGGAGCAAGGAGGCGACGGCGCAATGGGCGGCGATGGCGACCGCGCGGCGGCGGCCTTCCTCGGCGGCGGCGATGGCGATGGCGCGGGCGGCGGGGCGACGGTGAACTGCGGGCATGGCAAGACTCCGGTTACGAGCTACGGGAATCCCGGTTGATCCGGCCAGCCGGCCCACATCATGTTGTTTCGACCGCTCCGCCTAAGCCGGAACATCGGCTCGGCGGACGGCAAAATGCCGGCTTGCAGGCAGGATCGTCCCGTACCTCTTAATGAAGGGTAAAGCCTGTCGCGCCGTTGCGCGAGCCCTACTTTCGCATAGCTAATACGGGCTTTCCGCGGCCCTCGTCAGACCGACTGGCCGGCCGCATGGCCGGACGCCCACGCCCATTGGAAATTGTAGCCGCCGAGCCAGCCGGTGACGTCGACAGCCTCGCCAATGAAATGCAGGCCGGGGACGGATTTCGCCCCCATGTCACGGGAATCGAGCTCGTCGGTGTCGATGCCGCCGAGCGTGACCTCGGCCGTCCGGTAACCCTCCGAGCCTGCCGGACGGACCCGCCAGCGGCGGATATGGTCGGCGAGTGCGGCGAACCTGTAGCCCGGAATGGCCGCGACCGGACCGTCGATGCCGGTCTGGCGGACCACGAGTTGCGCCAGCTTGCGCGGCATGTGCTCGGCCAGGACCGTCTGCACCGCCTGCCGGCCGTTGGTCGCGCGCGCGGCCGCAAGCACGGCTACGACGTCGAGGTCGGGCTGCAGGTGAACGGTGATGTCGTCGCCCTCCCGCCAGAAGGACGAGATCTGCAGGATCGCCGGGCCGCTCAGCCCGCGATGGGTGAAGAGCATGGCCTCGCGGAACTCCGCCTTGCCGTGGCCGACGACGGCCTCCACCGAAACGCCCGGCATGCCCTCATGCAGCCCCAGAGCCTGCGGATCAAGCGTCAGCGGTACCAGCGCCGGGCGGGTCTCGACCAGGCGCAGGCCGAACTGCTCCGCAATGCGATAGGCGAAGCCGGTGGCGCCCATCTTCGGGATCGACTTGCCGCCCGTCGCGATCACGAGCGAGGCCGCCTCGCAGCCGCCATTGCCGGTGGCGACACGAAAGCCGCCCACTGTGCGCTCGATCGCGGCCACCTCGGTCGAAAGCCGCAGCTCCACCCCGGCCTCGCGCATCTCCTTCAGGAGCATGGCGATGATGTCCTTCGCCGAATGATCGCAGAAGAGCTGGCCGAGCGTCTTCTCGTGCCAGGCGATGCCATGGCGCTCGACGAGGTCGAGGAAGTCGCGGGGCGTGTAGCGCGCCAGCGCCGACTTGCAGAAATGGGGGTTCTGCGACAGGAAGTTCTTCGGGCCGGCATGGATGTTGGTGAAGTTGCAGCGGCCGCCACCGGAAATGCGGATCTTCTCGCCGGGCGCCTTCGCATGGTCGATCACCAGCACGCGCCGTCCGCGCCTGCCCGCCTCGATTGCACACATCATGCCGGCAGCGCCGGCACCGATGATGACCACGTCCTTCCTGTCCGCCACGCCGCTTCGTCCCCGTTTCGCCTTCCCTTCCCGTTCCTTCGCGTCAATGTCAACCGCCTCGTCCCGTCCGGACAGCTTGCCGCATTCCGCCTTTCGCCCCCTAGCCAATGCCCAAACTCCGGATATGATGGCGCAACCGAAACCACCCACGGTGTGTCATGCCCTCAAAAAAGACCGTTGCCTCGACCATCCAGAAAGCCAGCAAGTCCTCGCAGATCCCCCCTGCCCTTTCCGCCCTGCGCGGCGTCAGCAACTGGAAGGAAGCAAGCGACTGGCTGAAGATCCGGGGCATCGAAGACATTGAGTGCATTACGCCGGACCTTGCCGGCGTGCCGCGCGGCAAGATGATGCCGTCGTCGAAATTCACCTCCAACACCTCGCTCGCCCTGCCCTCGGCGCTCTACCGGCACACGATTTCGGGCGAGTATCCGGAGGAGACCGGCAATTTCCGTTACGAGCCGCGCGACAGCGACCTGAAGCTCCTGCCGGACCTTTCGACGCTGTCGATCGTGCCCTGGGAGACCGATCCGACCGCGCAGGTCATCTGCGACATCGTCGGCTCCAACGGCGAGGACGTCGCCTACACGCCACGCAACGTGCTCAAGAACGTGCTGCGGCTCTACGAGGACCGCGGCTGGCGGCCGGTCGTGGCGCCGGAGATCGAGTTCTACCTGGTCGCGCTCAACGACGACCCGGACTATCCGCTGCATCCGCCGAAGGGCCGCTCCGGCCGCTCGATCCTCGGCGGACAGGGCTATTCGATCGCCGGCATCAACGAATTCGACGAGCTGATCGACGACATCTACCATTTCTCGGAAAAGCAGGGCCTGGAGATCGACACCCTCATCCACGAGGAGGGGCCGGCGCAGCTCGAGATCAACCTGCGCCACGGCGATCCGATCGAGCTTGCCGACCAGGTCTTCATGTTCAAGCGGACGATCCGCGAGGCGGCGTTGAAGCATGGCATCTACGCGACCTTCATGGCCAAGCCGATGCAGGGCCAGCCGGGTTCGGCCATGCACATCCACCAGTCGGTGGTGGACATCAAGACCGGCAAGAACGTCTTTTCCAACCCGGACGGCTCGCCGTCCAGGGAGTTCTTCCATTTCATCGGCGGCATGCAGCGCTACGTGCCGAAGACGCTGGTGATGATGGCGCCCTACGTCAACTCCTATCGCCGGCTGACGCCCGACATGTCGGCACCGGTCAACGTCGCCTGGGGCTATGACAACCGGACGACGGCCTTCCGCATCCCCGTCTCCGACGCCGGCGCAAGACGGGTGGAGAACCGCCTACCCGGCTCGGATGCGAACCCCTATCTCGCGCTCGCAGCCTCGCTCGCCTGCGGCCTGCTCGGCATCATGAACGCCATCGATCCAACTTCGCCGACCGACGATACGGCCAACGAGGGCTCTATCGACCTGCCGCGCGGCCTGCTTGAAGCCGTCTCGCTGCTGGAATCCGATCCGGCGCTGACCGATGCGCTGAACCCCGACTTCATCGGCCTCTATGCCGGCGTCAAGCGCGGCGAGTTCGAAACCTTCATGCAGGTCATCAGCCCCTGGGAGCGCGAATTCCTGCTGCTCAACGTCTGACAGGCCCGCGTGGCCGTCGCGCCTGCTCCCGGCAAGTCGGGGCGGGCGCACCGTTTCAATTCCGGAAGCATTCCCATGTCCTGGCAAAGCCCCATCTCACCCGGCATCTCCTGGTACGAAGCGACCGTCGGCGAACGTCCCGAATACCCGCCGATGGCAGGCTCCGGCGAAACGGACGTCGCGATCGTCGGCGGCGGCTTCACCGGCCTGCAGGCTGCCTATCAGCTGGCGTCGAAGGGCGTGCGCGTCGTGCTGATCGACGCCAACCGCTTTGGCGACGGGGCCTCGGGACGAAACGGCGGCCAGCTCGGCACCGGCCAGCGCGCCTGGCCGGAGGAACTGGAAGACGAGGTCGGCTACGAGCGCTCGAAGGGGCTGTTCGACCTTGCCGAACATGCCAAGCGCTACCTGCTGGACTTTGCCGCAAGCCGCGGCCTCGACATCGAGTATGTGCCGGGACAGATGAACGTCTCGCACAAGAAGGGGCTGGAGAAGGACTATCGCGCCAATCCGGAGATCGCCGCCAGCCGCTACGGCTATGCGCATGCGACCTTCATGGACCGGGAGGAGACGCAGGAGCGGCTCGGCTCGCGCTTCTATCTCTTCGGCGTGCGCGACACCGGCACCGGCCATATCCACCCGATGAAGCTGCTCGTCGGCGTCGCACGGGCGGCGTCCGAGGCCGGCGCCGTCCTGCACGAGAAGACGGCCGCGACGAAGATCGAGCGCAGCGGCGGCAAGGCCGTGATCACGACGCCTAAGGGAACCATCACCGCCGACCGGGCGCTGATCGCCTGCAACGCCTATATCGGCAACCTCGAACCGAAGACGGCGGCACACGTGATGCCGATCCGCTCCTTCATCGGCGCGACGCCGGTGCTCGACGCCTTCCCGAAGGTGCTGCCCGGCGGCGAGGCCGTCGCCGATTCCCGCTTCGTCGTGCGCTATTTCCGCAAGAGCCGCGACGGGCGGCTGTTGTTCGGCGGCCGCGAGGCCTATACGGCCGACAACCCGCGCGACATGACCGAGCACATCCGCCGCCAGATCGCCGAGATCTATCCAGCACTTGCCGATATCGAGATCGCCCATGCCTGGGGCGGATCGGTCGGCATCACCATGCCGCGGCAGCCCTATGTGCGCGAGGTCATGCCGGGAATTACCTCGATCGGCGGCTATTCCGGCCACGGCGTGATGCTGTCCAACTACTGCGGCAAGCTCTTCGCCGAGGAGGTGGCCGGCGGCAGTGCGGAGCTCGACATGCTGAAGTCGCTGAAGATAAACGCCTTTCCCGGCGGGCTTTCGCTGCGCACGCCGCTGCTGATCCTGGCGATGACGTGGTACGCCTTCCGCGACAAGTTGTGATACAGGTAGGGGCGATTTTGTTGCGCCGCACGCTGGCCATTTTAAATCGATTAGATTATAAACGCCGACAACGCGAACCAGATCGAGAATTGCAATGAGCAGTCAAATCATCCCCGTCGAGCCGTTCGACTACGTCGTCTTCGGCGGCACCGGTGACCTCGCCGAACGCAAGCTCCTGCCGGCGCTCTATCACCGGCAGATCGCCGGCCAGTTCACCGACCCGACGCGTATCATCGGCGCCTCGCGCGCGGCCATGACGCATGAAGCCTATCGCGAATTCGCCACCAAGGCGCTGAAGGAATTCCTGAAGCCCGGTGAGTTCGACGAGAAGGAAGTGAAGATCTTCACCGACCGGCTGTTCTACGTCTCGGTCGACGCCAAGTCCGAGCAGGGCTGGGACGAGCTGAAAAAGATCCTCGACGAGGGCAAGGAACGCGTCCGCGCCTTCTATCTCGCCGTGGCGCCGGCGATCTTCGGCGAGATCGCCGAGAAGATCCGCGACCACAAGCTGATCACCAAGCAGACCCGCATCGTCGTCGAGAAGCCGATCGGCCGCGACCTCGCGTCCGCCACCGAGCTGAACGACACGATCGGCCGGGTGTTCCGCGAAGACCAGATCTACCGGATCGACCACTATCTCGGCAAGGAGACGGTGCAGAACCTGATGGCGCTGCGCTTCGCCAATGCGCTCTACGAGCCGCTGTGGAACTCCGCCCATATCGACCACGTGCAGATCACGGTCGCCGAGTCGGTCGGGCTGGAAAGCCGCGCCGGCTACTACGACAAGGCCGGCGCGCTGCGCGACATGGTGCAGAACCACATCCTGCAGCTTCTCTGCCTCGTGGCGATGGAAGTGCCCTCGTCGATGGATGCCGAAGCCGTCCGCGACGAGAAGCTCAAGGTGCTGCGCGCGCTGAAGCCGATCGACGAGTACAATGTCGAGCGGCTGACGGTGCGCGGCCAGTACCGGGCCGGCGCCTCTGCGGGCGGGCCGGTCAAGGGCTATCTGGAAGAACTGGAAGGCGGTGTCTCCAACACCGAGACCTTCGTCGCCATCAAGGCCGAGATCGGCAACTGGCGCTGGGCCGGCGTGCCCTTCTACATCCGCACCGGCAAGCGCATGGCAAGCCGCGTCTCGGAAATCGTGATCACCTTCAAGCCGATCCCGCACTCGATCTTCGAGCCGGCCGCCGGCCGCATCGAGGCCAACCAGCTGATCATCCGGCTGCAGCCGGACGAAGGCGTCAAGCAGTGGCTGATGATCAAGGATCCCGGCCCCGGCGGCATGCGGCTGCGCAACGTCTCGCTCGACATGACCTTCGCGCAGGCGTTCGAGACGCGCAACGCCGACGCCTACGAACGGCTGCTGCTGGACGTGGTGCGCTCGAACCAGACGCTGTTCATGCGTCGCGACGAGGTGGAAGCCGCCTGGCACTGGGTCGATCCGATCCTCAAGGCCTGGGACGCCACCGGCCAGCAGCCGCAGGGCTATACCGCCGGCACCTGGGGGCCGAGCCAGGCGATCGCGCTGATCGAGCGCGACGGCCGCACCTGGCACGAGAGCTGAGGGTCTGGCGATGACCAACAAACTGCATGAATTCAAGGACACGGCCGCCCTTGCGGAAAACCTCGCCGACGCCGTCGCCTCGGTTTTGAAGGTGGCGATCACCGAGCGCGGGGCGGCATCGATCGCCGTCTCCGGCGGCTCGACGCCCAAGCAGTTCTTCAAGGCGCTGTCGTCCCGGAAACTGGACTGGCCGAAGGTGACGGTGACGCTGGTCGACGAGCGGTTCGTCCCTGCCGACAATGCGCGCTCGAACCACCTGCTGGTGGCCGAGAACCTGTTGCAGGGGGAAGCGGCCACGGCCCGCTTCCTGCCGCTCTATCGCGAGACGGCGACGATCGGAGAGGCCGCACATCTGGCGAGCACCGACATTGCCGCCGTTGCGGTTCCGTTCGACGTGGTCATCCTCGGCATGGGCAATGACGGGCACACGGCCTCCTTCTTCCCGGGCGGTGACCGGCTTTCGGAAGCCCTGTCGCTCCAGACCCCGCGTGGCGTGATCACGATGGAAGCGGAAGGAGCGGGCGAACCGCGCCTGACGCTCACCTTCTCGAGCCTGCAGGATGCCCGCTTGCTCGTGCTGCATATCGAGGGGCAGGCCAAGAAGGATACGCTGGACAAGGCGCTGGCCGCCGGCACGGAGAGCGAGATGCCGGTGCGGGCGGTGCTGAACCGGGCGAAAACGCCGGTCGACATCTACTGGGCGCCATAGCGCCCCCGGCGCGGCGGCCGGAGCCGCTGCGCCCGCGAGAGAATGAGCGGCGGCGAACCGTCCGCGATGCGAAACCGGACCTTTGCCGTGACGACCCGACCGCGCGTGCTCGGCCGGGGCCGCAGAACATTGCAATCGAGAGAAATCAGGATAGCAGCCATGTCCGCCGATTCCCGAATTGAAGCCATCACCGCCAGGATCGTGGAGCGATCGAAGCCCCTGCGCGAGCGCTACCTCGATCGCCTGAAGTCCGCCGTCTCGAAGGGGGTACACCGCTCCGTGCTCGGCTGCGGCAACCTCGCGCACGGCTTTGCCGTCTGTTCCCCCGCCGAGAAAGTGGCGCTGGCGGGCGACCGCGTGGCCAATCTCGGCATCATCACCTCCTACAACGACATGCTTTCCGCCCACCAGCCGTTCGAGACCTATCCGGCGCTGATCCGGCAGGCCGCCCACGAGGCCGGCGGCGTGGCGCAGGTGGCCGGCGGCGTGCCCGCCATGTGCGACGGCGTCACCCAGGGACAGCCCGGCATGGAACTGTCGTTGTTCTCGCGCGACCTGATCGCCATGGCCGCCGGCGTCGGGCTGTCGCACAACATGTTCGACACGGTCGTCTATCTCGGCGTCTGCGACAAGATCGTCCCCGGGCTTGCGATCGCCGCCCTGACCTTCGGCCACCTGCCGGCGATCTTCGTTCCCGCCGGTCCGATGACCTCCGGCCTGCCGAACGACGAGAAGGCCCGGGTGCGCCAGCTGTTCGCGGAAGGCAAGGTCGGGCGCGACGAACTGCTCGACGCCGAATCCAGGTCCTATCACGGCCCGGGCACCTGTACGTTCTACGGCACCGCGAACTCCAACCAGATGCTGATGGAGATCATGGGCCTGCACATGCCCGGCGCATCCTTCATCAATCCCGGCACGCCGCTGCGCGACGCGCTGACGAAGGAAGCGACCCGGCGGGCGCTCGCGATCACCGCCCAGGGCAACGAGTTCACGCCCGCCGGCGAGATGATCGACGAACGCTCGATCGTCAACGGCGTGGTCGGCCTGCACGCCACCGGCGGCTCGACCAACCACACCCTGCATCTCGTCGCCATCGCGCGCGCAGCCGGCATCGTGCTCACCTGGAAGGATATTTCGGAGCTTTCCGACATCGTGCCGCTGCTGGCCCGCGTCTATCCGAACGGGCTTGCCGACGTGAACCATTTCCACGCCGCCGGCGGCATGGGCTTCCTGATCAAGGAACTGCTCAAGGCCGGCTACCTGCATGACGACGTGCGCACCGTCTACGGACAGGGGCTGCATGCCTATGCGATCGATCCGAAGCTCGGCGAGGACGGCAACGTCCGACGCGAGCCGGCGCCGATCGTCAGCCACGATCCGAAGATCCTCGCCAATGTCGAGCATCCCTTCCAGCATACGGGCGGCCTGAAGATGCTGACCGGCAATATCGGCAGCGCCGTCATCAAGACCTCCGCCGTCAAGCCCGACCGCCATGTGATCGAGGCGCCGGCGAAGGTGTTCCACGACCAGGCGGCGTTGAACGCGGCATTCAAGGCCGGCCAACTGGAGGGCGATTTCGTCGCGGTGGTCCGCTTCCAGGGCCCGAAGGCCAACGGCATGCCGGAACTGCACAAGCTGACGACCGTGCTCGGCATCCTGCAGGACCGCGGCCAGAAGGTGGCGCTGCTCACCGACGGGCGCATGTCCGGCGCCTCCGGCAAGGTGCCGGCGGCAATCCACGTCACGCCGGAAGCCGTCGACGGCGGCCCGATCGCCCGCATCCGGGAGGGCGACATGATCCGGCTCGACGCCGTCAGCGGCACGATCGAGGTGCTGGAGGATGCGGTGACGTTTTCCGCCCGCGCGCCGGCGACCGCCGACCTCGCCGAGAACGAATTCGGCATGGGCCGCGAACTCTTCGCCCCCTTCCGCGCCATCGCCGGCCCGGCGGATCACGGTGCGAGCGTGCTGTTCGCGTAGGCGGCGGGAGGGGACTGGCGCAGACAGCCCCTCATCCGGCCTGCCGGCCACCTTCTCCCCGCAAGCGGGGCAAAGGAGATGCGTGGCGACGCCTCGCTATCCGGCAACCGGTGAGTTTCAAAGTGGCGATGATGCCGTCGTGATTTGAGCAGAACGGCCGCGGCACCCGTCCTTCTCCCCGCCTGCGGGAAGAAGGTGGCGGCAGCCTGATGAGGGGCGATCGGCTTTGAGGGCCACTGGGCGGGCCGGGGCCTGCGACGCAAGCGCCCTCTCCGCCCGGCCTCGATGCCGCCTCAGCCACCGTAGATGTCGAGCGTCCGGTTGCGATGGTTCGGGTGGGTCGAATAGACGAAGACGCGATTCATGTCCGTTTCGGCGAGCAGGCGCAGGAACCGGGCCTCGACGAGGTCGTTGGCGTAGACGCGCAGCGCCAGGCAACCGATCATCGGGATGCGGGCGCTGACGATGTCGAGATAGAAATTGTTCGGCAGGTTGAACTTGGTCGACATCCTGAGGACGGCGCCGCTGCGCGACAGCTTGACGATCTGGCAGCGGCGGGAGGCGAGATTGACGATACCACCGGTCTCGGTGAACTCGATGCGCGCCTCGTTGCAGGTGTCCTCCATCGGGAAGTGCTTTTCCCGATCGTACATGAAGGATTCTTCCTTGTTCAGGTAGTTCGAACGCTGCGACAACTGCATGCCCAATCCCGGTATTCCTGCTCAATTTCCGGCAGGAAAGCTAGGTCGGAAAACCTTAAGATGGCGTTCAACGCCCTTATCAAAAGGCACCACCCTGTTCCGGTTCGCTACAGGGCCCGGTAGCTGATGCCGTCCTTGTCGAAGAGGTGCAGCTTGCTGCGGTCGGCCGAAAGGCGCACCTTGTCGCCGCGCCGGACGGCCTGGATGCCGGGGATCTTGGCGATGATCGGCTCGCCCTCGACGAGCCCTTCGATATAGAGAAGCGTGACCTCGCCAAGCGCCTCGACGATGGCGACGGTGCCCTCGAACAGGAAGTCCGGGCCGGTCGTGACCTGCAGGTCCTCCGGCCGGACGCCGAAGCTCACATCCTTGTCGTGCTCAGCCTCCGGCGTCGCGATGTCGAGGGTCGCTGCCGTGCCGCTCTTCAGCTCGACCGTCGTCGTCTGGCCCGCCATGACCACCTTCGCCGGCAGGACGTTCATCGCGGGCGAACCGATGAAGCGGGCGACGAACAGGTTGGCCGGCCGCTCGTAGAGTTCCAGCGGTGCGCCCACCTGCTCGATATGTCCGGCGGAGAGCACGACGATGCGGTCGGCGAGCGTCATCGCCTCGACCTGGTCGTGGGTGACGTAGATCATCGTCGTATCGGCCATGCGCTCGGAGAGCCTGGCGATCTCGATGCGGGTGGCGACGCGCAGGGCGGCGTCGAGATTGGAGAGCGGCTCGTCGAAGAGGAAGACCTTGGGATTGCGGCAGATGGCCCGGCCGATCGCCACGCGCTGGCGCTGGCCGCCGGAAAGCGCCTTCGGCAAGCGATCGAGATAGTTGGTGAGCTGCAGCATTTCGGCGGCCGACCGGACGCGCCGGTCGATCTCGTCCTTGCCTTCCTTGGCGATGCGCATGCCGAAGGCCATGTTCTCGTAGACGGTCATGTGCGGATAGAGCGCATAGGACTGGAAGACCATGGCGATGCCGCGCTTGGACGGCGGCACGTCGTTGACGCGCTCGCCGTCGATCATCATGTCACCGGCGGTGATCTCCTCAAGCCCGGCGATCATCCGCAGGAGCGTCGACTTTCCGCAGCCGGACGGTCCGACGAAGACGATGAACTCGCCCTGCTTGATGTCGAGATCGATGCCGTGGATCACGTCGACCGCGCCATAGGACTTGCGAATATCCTTCAATACCAGGCCCGTCATGCTGCCTCCCCTTTTCCTGCTCGTCACGCGTAGCGGGCGAAGAATGCGCCCCATGCCGGTAGCGCGATCTTCTTTTCGTTCAGCCTGCCGTCAAATCCGTGCCCTGCCAGAGCCTCGATCGCCGCAGCCGGACGCTCGACCTCGCAAGCCTCGCCGCCCATGTTGAACAGGCAGAGGATGCGCTCGTTGCCGTGGCTGCGGACGAAGGACAGGACCCCGTCGCTCGCCGGGCCGAACGCGATCTCGCCCTTCACCAGTGCGGGATGCTGGCGGCGGAAGGCGATGAAACCGCGATAGTGATTAAGGACCGACCCCGGGTCATCCTCCTGGATCGAGACGGCGGCACCGAGATGGATGGCCGGCACGGGAAGCCAGGGCCGCGCCGGGCTGAAGCCGCCGTTGATCGCCGAGGAATCCCATGGCATCGGCGTGCGGCAGCCGTCGCGCCCCTTGAAGTCCGGCCAGAACTGGATCCCGTAGGGGTCCTGCAGGTCCTCATAGGCGAGCTCGGCCTCGGGGAGCGCCAGTTCCTCGCCCTGATAGATGCAGACGGAGCCGCGCAACGACATCAGGAGCGATGCCAGCAACTTGGCATGGGCAGCGTGATCGGCAACGCCGGCGTCCCAGCGGCTGACATGGCGCATGACGTCGTGGTTGGAAAACGCCCAGCAGACCCAGCCGTCCGGGGCCGCCTTGTCGAGCGCATGCTGGACCTCAGCGACCGACCCCGGCGTCGGGACGTCCGGCGCCAGGAACTCGAAGGCGTAGCACATCTGCATCTTGTCGCCGCCGGACGTGTACTGGCCGGCGATCTCCAGCCCGCGCTGGCTGTCGCCCACCTCGCCGACGGCGGCGATCGCCGGGAACTCGTCCATCACCGCGCGGAAACGCTTGAGGAACGCCAGGTTCTCCGGCCGGTTCTTGTCGTAGAGGTGTTCCTGGTAGTTGTAGGGGTTCACGGCGGGTGCGGTCTGCGCGTTGCGGCGCTCCGGCGCAAGCGGCGGGTTGTCGCGCAGTTCCTTGTCGTGGAAGTAGAAGTTGATCGTATCCAGCCGGAAGCCGTCGACGCCGCGGGTCAGCCAGAAGCGGGCGACCGACAGCAGCGCATCCTGAACTTCCGGATTGTGCAGGTTCAGGTCCGGCTGCGAGGTCAGGAAATTGTGCATGTAGTATTGCAGCCGGGTCGGGTCCCACTGCCAGGCCGAGCCGCCGAAGATCGACAGCCAGTTGTTGGGCGGGGTGCCGTCCGGCCTGGAATCGGCCCAGACATACCAGTCCGCCCTGGGGTTCGCGCGGCTGGAACGGCTCTCGACGAACCAGGGATGCCTGTCGGAAGTGTGCGACAATACCAGGTCGATCATCACCCGGATGCCGAGCCGATGCGCCTCGGCGACCACAGCGTCGAAATCCTCCAGCGTCCCGAAGATCGGGTCGACATCCTCGTAGTTGGAGACGTCGTAGCCGAAGTCGCGCATCGGCGAAGTAAAGAAGGGGGAGATCCAGATGGCATCCACGCCCAGTGAGGCGACATGCGGCAGGCGCTGGGCGATGCCCTTCATGTCGCCGATGCCGTCGCCGTTGGTGTCCTGGTAGGAGCGCGGATAGATCTGGTAGATCACCGCGCCGCGCCACCAGTCCTTGTCAACGGCCGGCAGGGGTGCATTCGTCGTCGTCATTTCCGGTCCTGTCTCTTTGCGCTGTCTTCAGCCGCCCTTGACCGATCCCGCCAACAGACCGCGTACGAGATAGCGCTGCAGGGCGAAGAAGACGATCAGGGGAACGATGATGGTGATGAAGGCCGAAGCCGTGAGGATCTCCCAGTTGCCGCCGCGCGATCCGAGCAGGTTCACCAGGCGTCCGGTCAGCACCAGTTCGTCGTTGCCGGTGCCGAGGAACACGATCGCGACCAAGAGGTCGTTCCAGGTCCAGAGGAACTGGAAGATCGCAAAGGAGGCGAGCGCGGGAAACGACAGCGGCAGGATGATCTTGACGAAGATGTCGAAGTCGCTGGCGCCGTCGACGCGCGCGGATTCCATGATCTCCTTGGGCAGGCCGGCCATGTAGTTGCGCAGCAGGTAGATCGCCAGCGGCAGGCCGAAGCCCATATGCGCCAGCCAGATGCCGACATAGGTCTTGGCGGGAACGCCGAAGAAGGCGCCGACGCCGTTGTAGAGCTTCAGGAGCGGGATCAGCGACATCTGCAGCGGCACGACGAGCAGGCCGACGACGACGGCGATCAGGATCGCCCGGCCGGGAAATTTCATCCAGGCCAGCGCATAGGCGCAGAAGGCGGCAACCAGGATCGGGATGATGGTGGCGGGAATGGCGACCGTCAGCGAATTGATGAAGGACTGACCGATGCCCTCGGCACTGAGGACCTCGCGGTAGTTGTCCAGCGTGAAGCGGGGCGGCACGGCGGCGGTAAAGAAGATGCGCTGGCCGCGCGAGCCTTCCATGCGGGTGTCGGAGACGATCTCGAAGCTGCCATCCGCCTGGACCGTCAGCTTCTCGCCATCGTTCAGCTCCGCCGTCTGCCCCGGCTGGAAGGCGGCCGGATCGCGGCTATTGAAGCCGAAGGCGGAAACCTCGCCCTTCTGGCCTTCGAGAAGATTGCCGGAGAGCACGAACCTGCCGTCCCGCTCGGTCTGCGTTTCCGGCGACGGGGCGCGGAAGACGACGTTCTGCGTCGAGGTCAACAGCGCCGTCCACCAGCCGGAGACGGCAAGCTGGTCCTTGTCGCGCAGGGAGGAGATCAGAAGGCCCGCCGTCGGCAGCGTCCAGAGGGCCACGAGCAGGAGCACGGAGAGGTGGACGACGAAGGTCAGGGGCGAACGGGTGGCGCCGGGCATCTCAGTGACCTCCGGTTTCGCGCGTGGCGTTGCGGATATTCCAGATCATGATCGGGATGACGAGGACCATGATGACGACGGCGATCGCCGCGCCCCGGCCGAAATCGCCGCCGCCGCGGAACATCCAGTCGAACATGAGGTTGGCCAGCACCTGCGTCTGCCATTGGCCGTTGGTCATCGCGAGAACGATGTCGAAGACCTTGAGGACGAGGATGGTGATCGTGGTCCAGACGACGGCGATCGTGCCCCAGATCTGCGGGATCATGATCTTGAAGAAGATCTGCAGCCCGTTGGCGCCGTCGATGACGGCCGCCTCCAGCGTCTCCTCGGGAATGCCCCTGAGCGCCGCCGACAGGATCACCATGGCAAAGCCGGTCTGGATCCAGATCAGGATCACCATCAGGAAGAAGTTGTTCCAGAACGGCAGCGTGATCCAGGCCTCCGGCGAGCCGCCGAACCAGGTGACGATCGCGTTCAGGATGCCGATCTGCTCGCTGCCCTCGGCGCGATAGTCGTAGACGAATTTCCAGATCACCGCGGCGCCGACGAAGGAGATCGCCATCGGCATGAAGATCAGCGTCTTGGCAATGTTGCCCCACCAGATGCGATCGGTGAGTGCCGCGATGACCAGGCCGAAGAAGGTCGAGAGCGCCGGGACGACCAGCAACCAGAGGAAATTATTGAAGATCGACTGGCGGAATTCGCCGTCGCCGAGCATCCAGACGAAATTGCCCGGTCCGACGAAGGTCTGCCCCGTCCGGTCGTGCAGGCTCAGCCGGACGGATTCAAACACCGGATAGACGAGGTAGACCGCAAGCGCCACAAGCGCCGGCAGCATGAACAGCCAGGGGCGGATGGCGTTGGTGGTCCTCAGGTTCCGTGACGCCTTCGCGCCCGACAGGCCCTTGGACGGGAAGACCCGATCCAGAAGCCAGTTGGTGGCGAAGAAGTAGAAGGCGCAGGCGAGCACGCCCGCGATCATCGTTCCTATGGCAAACACGAGTTGCTGCATGATCCCCTCCTTCCGGACACCGGGCGCGTCGCGGCCGATCCTTCGGCCCGGCGGCGACACCGGCACCATGCCGATGCCGTCCCATCGGGCGCCGGACCTTTGCCCGGCGCCCGATGGGTGGCCGCTACTTGATCGCGTCCCAGGCCTTCTGGATGCCGGCTGCGACATCGGCCGAGGACTTGCCGCCGACATAGTTGACCATGCCGGTCCAGAAGGCGCCGGCACCGATCTTGCCGGGCATCAGGTCGGAGCCGTCGAAGCGGAAGGTGGTGGAATTCAGCAGGATCTCGCCCTGCTTCTTCATCGGCGCGTTGGCATAGGCTTCCTGGTTGGCGCTCTTGAAGGGCGTCAGGAAGCTTGACTGCGCCATCCACAGCTCATGGGCGATCGGGGTCTTGAGGAAATCCAGGAAGGCACGCGCCGCCGGGGTGTCCTTGGTGATCATTGCCAGCGTGCCGGCGCCGAGAACGGGATTGCCGAGCTCCGGCTTCGAGGCATAGGGCGGCATGTAGAAGAAGTCCGCATCCTCGCCCACGACCGTGCCCTCGGGGAAGAATGAGGGGATGAAGGACGCCTGATGGTGCAGGTAGCACTTCGGCGGCGAGGCGAAGAGGCCCTTCGGGCTGTCGCGGAAGTCGGTCGAGGCCACCGCCGCGGGTCCGCCGGCCGCAAACTTGTCGGTCTTGGCGAACCAGCCGAACTCGTCGATGGCGCCGGTGACGGCAGGATCGTCGAAGGCAATCGCGTTGGTGACCCACTTGTCATAGGTCTCCGGCGTCTGGGTGCGCAGCATCAGGTCCTCGACCCAGTCGGTGGCCGGCCAGCCGGTGGCGCCGCCCGAGCCGAGCCCGATGCACCAGGGCGTCTCGCCGTCGGCGACGATCTGCTCCGTCAGCGCCTTCAGCTCCTCCATGGTCTTCGGAACCTCGTAGCCGGCATCCTCGAAGTTCTCCGGCACGTACCAGACCAGCGACTTCACGTCGATCTTGTAGGGAAAGCCGAAGAGCTGCGCGTTGCCGTCCTTGTCCTTGTAGGTCGAGAGGTCGACCCAGGACTGGCCGGCGGCATAGTTGTCGAGCAGCCACTCTTTCGTCTCGTCGCCGAGCGGCGTCAGGTAGCCCTTGGAGGCGAGGTCGGCGATGAGGCCGGGCTGCGGCAGGATCGCGACATCCGGCGGACTGCCGGCCTGCGTGTCGATGACGATCTGCTGTTCGTAATTCTCCGACGACGAATACTTGATCTCGACGCCCGTCGCTTCCTCGAAATAGGCGAAGACGCTTCTGAACAGCACCTCGTCCTCGCCGCGCCAGGGGCCGAAGATCGTCAGCGTCTGGCCCTTCAGGTCATGGCCGTTCCTGAATTCCTCGAAGCTCGCCCAGTTGAACTTGCCGTCCTCGCCGGGCGCGAACTTCAGTTCGGCCGCACCCGCACCACCCACGAGCAGCGACGCCAAAGCTGCCGTCATCAAGAAACGCTTCTTCACGTGATTTCCTCCCACGATGTGCCCGCATCGGAACGCCGGCTTCTCCAAATTCGCCCCGAGAATTCGCCCTGACTTCCCCCAAGTCTCTCAAAGCGCTTTGGACGAAAGAATTCCCTATCGTCGCCACCGCGTCAAGCCTCTTCCGCTGGCGCCCGCATCGAGGCCTGCGCTTCCTGCGTCGCAGCAAGGGTTTTGCAACGCAAACAAGCGATTTCGCTTTCAAAGGCGAAATCGCTGATGCTACATGAGGGTGGCGCTTGGGCGGGAGGATTTCAAAGCGCTTCGAATCGCGAAGGCAAGCAACGTGAACCTCAAACAGCTGTCGCAGCTCCTCGGTCTTTCGCAGACGACGGTTAGCAGAGCCCTCAACGGGTATCCGGAGGTCAATGCCGAGACGCGCGAGCGCGTTCTCGACGCGGTGCGCAGGACGGGTTACCGGCCGAACCGCGCGGCACAGAGGCTTGCCACCGGGCGCGCAGGCTCGATCGGGCTGGTGATGCCGACGGCACATGGATATCCCTCCGACGTGCATTTCGGCGAGTTCCTGGCGGGGCTGGGCGACGAGGCGGTGCGCCACGACTTTCACTTCGTCATCAATCCGAGCCATCCCGACGACGAGGAGGCGACCTGCAAGCGGCTGGTTGCCAGCGGCAATATCGACGCGCTCTTCATCGCCTACATGCGCGAGAAGGATCCTCGCGTCGCGCTGCTGAAATCGCTGTCGATCCCCTTCATCGTGCACGGACGCTCGATCGGGATCCCGACCGACTATCCCTATCTCGACATCGACAACACCGCCGCGTTCCACGATGCGACGAAACTGCTGGTGCAGCTCGGGCACCGGCGGATCGCGCTTTTGAACGGGCCGGCCCATTTCGCCTTTGCGATCCGCCGGAAGAAGGGCCTGGAGGCGGCGCTCGCGGAAAGCGGGCTGAGGCTCGACGAGGCCTGCGTGCAGCACTCGCCGATGACGGACGAACACGGTTTTTCCGGCATGAAGCGGTTTCTCGACCTGCCCGAACGACCGACCGCGATCCTTTGCTCCAGCACGGTGCTGGCGCTCGGGGCCGTGCGGGCGCTGAACCAGGCCGGGTTGAAGCTCGGCTCAGACGTGTCGCTGATCGCCCACGACGACGTGCTGCCGATGCTGAAGCCGGAGAATTTCAGCGTGCCGCTGACGACGACGCGTTCGTCGCTGCGCAGTGCCGGTTCGCGGATCGCCAAGCGGCTGATCGCCCGCATTCTCAACCTGGAGACCCTGCCCGAGCAGGAACTGTGGACGGCGGAGCTGATCGTGCGCGCCTCCACCGGACCGGCGCCACAGCCGGCCGGCCGGGCGAACAGGCGTTCGCCGGGGTAAGACAGAGGCAGCTCCGGCTCTTTGGCCGGATCTGTCTTTCAGAAGCGTGGCGGCTCGAGACCGGCGCGGCGATAGGCGGCGATCACGGTGTTGGCCATGAGCATGGCAATCGTCATTGGCCCGACGCCGCCGGGAACCGGCGTGATCGCGCCCGCCACCTCGGCGCATTCGTCGAAGGCGACGTCGCCGACGAGGTGCGACTTGCCCTCCCCCTTCTCCGGGGCGGGCACGCGGTTGATGCCGACATCGATCACTGTCGCGCCGGGCTTGACCCAGTCCGCCCGGACCATCTGCGGCCGGCCGACCGCGGCAACGAGGATATCGGCGTTGCGGCAGACCGCTGCGAGATCCCTGGTGCGGGAGTGGGCCGAGGTCACCGTGGCGTTGGCATTGAGGAGCAGTGCGGCCATCGGCTTGCCGAACAGGTTGGACCGTCCGATGACGACGGCGTTCAACCCGGAAAGATCGTCGCCGCGGATGCCGCGCACCAGCACCATGGCGCCGGCGGGCGTGCAGGAGATCAGGCCGCCCTCGAGGTCGCCGGTGGCGACCTTCCCGGCATTGACGACGTGCAGGCCGTCCACGTCCTTCTCGGGCAGGATCGATTGGATGATCGGCTCGGACTGCAGGTGCTTCGGCAGCGGCAGCTGCACGAGGATGCCGTGGATCGTGTCGTCGGCATTCAGCTTGCGGACGAGCGCGGCGAGTGCTTCCTGCGTCGTCTCCTCGGGCAGCGTATGCTGGATCGAGGTGAAGCCGCATTCCTTCGCCATGCGGCTCTTGGACGAGACATAGGCGTGGCTCGCAGGATCGTCGCCGACGATGACGACCGCCAGACCCGTCTTAACGCCTGCGTCCTGCTCCAGTTTCCCGGCCGCAGCCTTGACGGCCTCGATCACGGTGGCGGCAACCTGCTTCCCGTCGATAATGGTGGTCACGTTCTTCTCCTCGCGCGTAACGCGGAATCTAGTGCGGGCCATAGGACCGCAATGGCCTCCCAGCGCCCTATGCTGTCCAAAATCGTACTTTGCAAGCCCCCGGTCGGGCGACGGAGTGGCGCAGGGCTTCCGCATGGGACGCCACCTTCCCTCGCCCGCGGCCGGAAAAGCAGGAGGACGACCCCCGGCAATGGTGCCGGAACCAGGCATGGTAAAGAAATCCTCAAGCCGACGGATCGGACTTTAGCGGACAACTTAAGCTAAGCTTGAGCGCGAAATGATACACGCTGGCGGAGTATCCAGGAGCTTCGCCGCGATGACCGTTCGCACCGCATGCAGCCATCTCATTTCCACGGGCCGGACGTCGCCTCGTCCGGCCGGGCGCGACGCGCGCTGCGGAGGCCGGGGATGAACGTGCAATCGGGAACGACGCTCCAGGCGTCGCAGCGCGACATACTGGGCCTGCCGGTCTGCGACCTCGACTGGGCCGGGGCGTTCGACTTCGTCTCCGGGATCGCCGACATGCCGATCGGCACGACGACGGTCGCCTTTCTCAATGCCAACAACGCCAACCTGATGATGCGCGATGCGGAATACCGCAAGGCGCTGCAGCGGCAGATCGTGCTGCCGGACGGGCATGGCGTGGATATCGCATCGCAGATCTTCCACGGCCAGCCGTTCCCGGCCAACCTCAACGGGACCGACTTCGTCCCGGGCCTGCTGACCTATATGGAGAAGCCGAAGCGGGTGGCCCTGATCGGGGCGCGGAAGGACGTGCTCCTGATCGCGGCCGAGAAATTCCGCGAGCACGCGCCCTGGCACGAGTTCCATGCCATCGCGGACGGCTATTTCAAGGAAAGCGAGTCCCAGGCAGTGATGGACAAGATCCGCGACCTGGCGCCCGATATCCTGCTGGTCGCCATGGGAACGCCGATCCAGGAGAAATGGATCGACCAGCACGTCACGCCCGGCCATGCGCGGCTCGTGATCAGCGTCGGCGCGCTCTTCGATTTCGTCGCCGGGCGGGTTCCGCGTGCGCCGTCGCGCATGCGCCGCATGCGTCTGGAATGGCTGTTCCGGTTCGTCCTCGAGCCGCGGCGGCTCTGGCATCGCTACATCGTCGGCAACCCGCTGTTTCTGCTGCATGTCGCGCGCTACAAGCTGGCAAGCGTCTTCGGCCGCCGCGGATGAAGACGGCCGGCAAGAGAAAGGGCACCGCGAAGCCCTGAATCGCGGCGCCCTTCGTCGGCCCGTCGACGACGATGCCACCGGTTCGCCGGGGCAAGGCCGGTGCGGGCGATTGTCTCAGTTGGCGGTCAGGTTCGCGGGCGCATCCGGCGTTTCCCGGGTGCGAACGATGGCGGTCCCGCGCCGCGGCGGCTCCTTGCCCACTTCGAGCTTGGCGATGTAGTCGATCTGCTCGATCAGGATGTCTTCGATGACCGCCTCGCCGAAGCGCTTGTTGAGCCCGTCCTTGACCCTGCCCCGGAAGGCCTCGACGTCGAAGCTGTCGAGCTTCTCGACATCGATCAGCCGCTGCCCGACGAGCAGGGTATAGAGTTCGTCGGTGATCACCTCGCTGAGCGGAACCGGCTGCCTGGCCGCAAGTTCCCTGTTGGCCGTATAGGACAGCCGGGTGAGGAAGTAGCCCTTGACGGCGCCGTCCGAGATCACCGGGATCGTCGCCTGGCTGCCCCTGACGAGATCGAGGGCGGCCGCACGCGCGGCCGCCTCCTCGTCGACCCTCGGAGCTGCCGCCATCTGCATAGAGAAGTAGACGGAACCGAGGGTGAGAACGCAGATCCAGGCACCGACCAGGATGAGCTTGATCACGGCTGGTACCCCAGACGGAACTGCTCTTGCGAATAAGTGCCGTCAGCCTCCTGCTCGCGCATGGCGTCCTTCAGGAGCTCCACCACCGAGCGAACGGCTTCGAGGTGCGCGGAGATGCGCTGGGCATTGACGGCCAGCTTCTCGCGCAGCTTCTTCAGCTGCGGGGCGAAGGCTCTCGGCATCTCCTCGGCCGGCACGTCGCGCGACAGCATGGAAAGCTCGTAGAGGCAACGGCTCTTGTGCGCGTTCGACGTCTGCAGATCGAAGTTCGGATCGGCGCCGATGCCGGCATTCTCGGCGTCGACGATGGTTTCAAGCCGGTTCAGTACGGTACGGATGCGGAGATCGTTCGTTGTCATGTCCATTTATAGTTCCTCCGATCAGGCTGTCTTGTTGTCGTTGTCTTTGTTGCCGTTGTCACCGGCGCCACTCACCTCGCCGAACGTGTCGCGCTGGAGTTGCTGGACCATGGCCGTCGCCACGCGCTGGTCGTTGGGATCGATCCTGGCGATGTCGCCGGCCACGTTCTTCTTCTCGTGATCCTTCATGAGGCTGGCCGCAATACCGATACCGCCGCCCTGGGCGATCACGTCGCCGATCTGCTCGGCCATCATCCCGCGCCAGATCTCGCCGGTCGTGCCCTTGCCGTAGACTTCCTCGCTGTCCGAAGGCAGCATCGACTTGACGAAGTTCTGCAGCACCATGGCCTCGAACTTGCGGTAGGTGGCGGGAACCTTGTCGGATGCGGCGGCGCCTGCCGCAGAAGCCGTGGTGGTCAGGGCCGAATCGCGGTTGAGGATGCCGACGGCGGCGCCGAACCCGTTTCCGGCATCGGCGAGACTGGTCGCCTCGAAGCTCGCGCGCTGCGACTTGAGCCTGGTCTGCGCCTCGTGGACCGCCGACGGATCGGCGGCGCGGACGACATCGAGCACGAGATCGCTGGGGGGAGAAATTGCCACGGTCAGTTGCCTCTCGGGTATCACGCGGCTGCGGCCGCCCTCATGACGGAACGCCAGCCTGTTCATCGCGAAGACCCCGCACCGCCGGCTCTGCGGAGCGGTCTGCTCCATCGGGCGCTCGGCTTTCCGGCAGGGGTTCATCCCTCGTCTTGGTTCGGATTATGGGCGCTCAACCTTACGGGAGGCTGATCACTCGGACGTGATCCCCAAAACAGGACAAGCGCTGTTCTTCCGGGAAAGGATGACAGCGGAAATCCATAAAAATAAGCAATATCAAATATATAAAGTATCAGTCCGATTGCGGTCGCCTCTTCAGCCGCCGCGATCCTTTCCATAGGCGACATGCTGGTCGATGAGATCATAGACCGCGTTGTCCGCGTCCTCGCGGTCTTCCAGGTCCCGTGCGTCGTGCATCTGCTCGGCCAGCCGATCGGCCTTGGTGCGTTCGCGCACGATTCGCATCTCGTGCATCTGCTGAACGCCGGCCAGCATGATGTCCTTCTGCCTGAGCTTGCCGATCTGGGCGGCATAGATGTCGGAGAAACCGCGGTGGACCGGGTTGAGGGAGACGATGGCGGCGGCGACCGCATCCATCGTCTCGGCCACTTCCTGCCGTTGCTGCGTCGCCAGCGCGAGATCCATTTCGGCCATCTGCTCCAGATGCCGCTGGACGGCCACGAGACGCTTCAGCTTGTCGGAACGCTTGACCATCGAAAACCCTCAACGCCCCTCGAACACCGGAACGAAGCCGTTGGCAAAGATCTCCAGCAGGGACGAGACCCCGAAGTAGAGCAGAAACAAACCGCCCGTGATGATGAAGGGCAGCGAGATGAAATAGATCGGCATCTGCGGCGCCAGCTTGTTGATCAGGCCGACGGCAACGTTGAACAGGAGCCCGTAGATGATGAAGGGGCTGGCGAGCCGCAACATGATGCTGAAGGTCTGCACCAGCGTGTCGGTGAGCGTGATCAGCGCGCTTTGCGGATTGAACCCGCCCATGGGAATGGCGGTATACGAATCCACCAGCGCGCGAACGACGACATGATGGAAATCCAGCATGAACAGTGCCATGAGGCCGGCGAAGCTGATCAGGTTCGTCAGCTGGTTTTCCGCCGTGTCCTCGAGCACGTCCTGCGAGGGGGGCGCGTTGAAGCCGATCATCATCGTCAGCGCCGTACCGGCGAACTGCAGGCCGAGCACATAGTAGCGAGTGATCAGCCCGATCACCGCCCCGGTCAGCGTCTCGAACAGGATGAGCTGGATATAGGTGAGCGCTGTGCCTTGCGTCTTCGGATAGATCGTATCCCACAGGATCGGCAGGACGGCGATCGAGATCGCGACGGCGACGAACAGCCTGATCTGCATGGGAAGCCGCGCCGAGGCGAAGCCCGGCAGGAGCATGAAGCAGCCGCCGACACGGCAGAAGGCCGCGAACAGCGCCAGCACCATGCCCTGCGGATCGGTGATCATGAGATCGAGCCGAGAATCTTGATCTCGATGCCCTTCGCAAGCTCGACATGCGACAGGACCGGCAGGGTGGCAAAGAGGCGCTCGATGATCATGCGCACATAAGTACGGGATTCGGGCGAGGTGACCAGCACGAAAGGCGTCCCGCGGTCGAGGAATTCACGGATAACTTTGGTCGCCTGCTCGCTGAACTCTTCCAGTTGCCGCGGATCGATGTCGAATTCCACGACCTCGCCCTTGGCGTCGCGCTTCAGCGCCTGGTGGAAGACCATGTCCCAGCGGTTGCCAAGGCGCAGCACCGGCAGAACGCCGTTTTCGGCTAGGTCGCCGCAGATCTGCTGGGCCATGCGGATGCGCACGTGCTCGACGATCTGCTCGGTCTTGCGGACGTGCGGTGCGAGTTCGGCGACCGCTTCGAGGATGAGGTGCAGATTGCGAATGGAGACGCGCTCGGCGAGCAAAAGCTTCAGCACCGCCTGCAGGCCGGAATAGGACATGTGCGACGAGCAGATCTCGTCGGCGAGTTTGCGGTATTCCGGATCCAGCCGCTCGATCAGGATCTTCACGTCCTTGTAGGAGAGAAGCTGCGGCAGGTTGTTGCGGATGACTTCGGAGAGATGGGTCAGCACCACCGAGACGTTGTCGATCGGGTGGAAGCCCTCGCGGCGGACGTCCTCGGCAAAGGTCTCCAGGATCGAAACGGCCGGCATGCCGAAGGCGGGCTCGCGGATCTCGTCGCCCGGCACGCTCGGCTTGCGGCCGCCGCCGGTGACCACCAGGACCTCGCCGACGCGAACGACGTTCGAGGCGACGGTCGTGCCGTGGATGCGGATATGGTAGGCCTTGTCGGCAATCGAGATGTCGTCGGAGACCTTGATCTCCGGCACCACGAAGCCGTACTGCGTGGCGAATTTCTTGCGCATCTTGCCGACGCGGAAGGCCAGTTCCTGGTGGGCGCCGAGAAGGCGGGTCGACACCTGCTTGCCGAGCAAAAGTTCGATCTCGGCGGTCTTGAGCGCCGACTTGACCGAATCCTTGTCGGCTTCCTTCGTCTGCTGGGCGTTCTTCGCCTCCTGTTCGCGGCGCTGCTTCAGCTCCTGTTCCTGCTGGCGCGGGATCACCCAGCCGCCGAAGGCCATGATGCCGCCGAGCACCATGAAGGGCAGGAAGGGCAGGCCCGGCATGATGGCGAGAAGCACCATCAGGCCGGATGCGACCATCAGCGCCCGCGGATAGCCGCTCAGCTGGTTGACGACGGCCTGGTCGGTCGAGCCCGGCGAACTGCCGCGCGAGACGAGCAGGCCGGCTGCCAGCGACACGATCAAAGCGGGGATCTGCGAGACGACGCCGTCGCCGACGGAGAGCTTGACGAAGACGTCGGCCGCCTCGCCGATTTCCATGCCGTGGCGGAAGTAGCCGATGATGATGCCGCCGAAGATGTTGATCGCGGTGATGAGGAGACCGGCGATCGCGTCGCCGCGGACGAATTTCGAGGCACCGTCCATCGAGCCGAAGAACGAGCTTTCGTCCTCCAGTTCGCGCCGGCGGCGCTGGGCCTCCTTCTCGTCGATCAGGCCGGCGGAGAGGTCGGCGTCGATCGACATCTGCTTGCCGGGGATGGCGTCGAGGGTGAAGCGGGCGCCCACTTCGGCGATACGCGTCGCACCCTTGGTGATGACGATGAAGTTCACCGTGATCAGGATCAGGAAGACGATCAGGCCGATGACGAAGTCGCCGGACATGACGAGGCTCGAGAACCCGGCGATCACGCTGCCGGCCGCATCGTGCCCCTGATGGCCGTGCGAAAGGATGACGCGGGTCGTGGCGATGTTCAGCGCCAGGCGGATCATCGTGGCGATCAGCAGGATAGTCGGGAAGGACGAGAAATCGAGCGGCTTCTGGATCCAGAGCGACACCATCAGGATGAGCACGGAGAAGGCGATCGAAAACGCCAGTCCCATGTCGATCAGGAATGGTGGAATGGGCAGGAACAGGATCGAGAGGATGGCGACGATGCCCATCGCAAAGGCGATGTCCCGGCCGCTCGGAGAAACCTTGGGGATGGAGAGTGAAGGTACCTGTGCCATTTTCGTCCCGTCTCGTCATGAGAGGCGCGGCCCTTTGAGGACCGCAATGCTGCCGGAACGTGTAGCGGGCGAAACTTGCGCGAGGGTGGCAGTCCAGACGAATGAGCGGGCCAGGACCTGAAACACGGCGCGTTTCAGGTCTTTGAACAGGGCATGCCGCCGCCGCGCACCTTGCGCGGCCCATCTGCTTTAGAAGCCGGATTCGATCCGGGAGAAGATGACGTCGCTGAAAATGGAAATCTGCGCCCCGATGAAGGGCGCGGAGATCGCGACCGTGACGAGCACGGCAAGGATCTTCGGAACGAAAGTCAGGGTGACTTCCTGGACCTGGGTCAGCGCCTGGATGAAGGCGATGACGACGCCGACGATCATCGCCGCCAAGACCGCCGGACCGGCCGCAACGATGACGGTCCAGATGGCGGCCTGGGCAATGTCGAGGGCGTCTGCCTCATTCATCAGAGGTTTGCTTCACCTTTACGCCGGGTCCGATGACGAGTTTGTCGCCCGAATCAAGCGTTGCAACGATGCCGTCGGTATACAGGGTAACTTCCTTGACCACACCCGAAATCTTGCCGTCTTCGCTCGTCACCGTGCGGCCGATCACGGAATTGGCTTCCTGTAGCGAGGTGCGCTGCAGCAGGCTTTCCAGATTGGTGTTGGTCTTGATCGTCTGCTCGACCTGCGAGAAGGTCGCGAGCTGCGCCATCTGCGCCGACGCATCCATCGGCTCGGTCGGGTCCTGGTTCTTCAATTGCTCGACGAAGAGCTTCAGGAAGCTCTCGTAGTTCAGCGTCGCGGTCTTGGAATCGTTCGACGACTGGGTCGCGGACGTATTGGGCGTGTAGCCGGCTGCGGCGACGGGCGTTACCATATGGCGATCTCCTTGCGGATATGTTCGACCGTGGCCGGCGTGATCTCGTGACTGTTGAGGATCTTGTCCTCGATCGGGTAGAGCGCGCGGATCGCCTTCAACGCCTCGAAGGCGCGCCCCTGCGTCACCAGCCCGTCGATGCGCTTGAGCTCGGCGAGCACTTCCTCGTTGCGGAAGCAGGAGAGCAGCATGATGACGGACTTGCGGAAGATCGCCGTCGACTGCTCGGCGCCATCCGGGTTGATCAGGATCATCTGGGCGATGAAGTAAAGCTGACGCAACGGCGTCGTCGCCTGTTCGGGCTGGAGAACGTGGTTCTCGAGCAGGAACGTGACGTCGTTCAGGAATTCGAGCGCGACCTTCCGGTCGACCCGCAGTACCGCGCCGTTCACGAAGATGCGCTCACCCGATTTCAGTGAGATCCGCAAGGTGCTTTTCATTTTATTCCATCCCTGATGATGGTTGTTATGTCGATGATGCCCTGGAAATTGGTCGATTCGCGTTTTCGGATGCGGTCGACTTCCCCCAATATCCAGAGGGCGATTGAAATGAGATTGGCGCGCAGCTCCTTGTCGAGCTGGTTTTCGGGGCTGCCGAGATCCTCGACGAAACGGATCCAGACGCGCCGCGTGAAATAGACGGCTTCGATGGTGTCCCTACCGTAGGAGGCGGCCGCCTGCGCCTTGCGCAGAAGCTCGATGGAACGGTCGAGAACCTGCCGCTCGCGGCTTCTGGCGGTCTCGACGCCATCCTCCATGATCTCGACATATGAGAACTGGTACATTTAGACACCCTTCATGTTTGCCATGCGTCTCTGATCATCAGAGATAGTTGACCAGGCTCATGTTCTGGAGCTGGGCGGTCAACGTGTATGCAAGTTCGAGCTGCGTCTGGAGTGTGGTGATGCGGGTCGCGATCTCGTTTTCGTCGATCATCTCGAGACCGTTGATGCTGGTCGTCAGGATGCTGGACTGCGCGCCCAGCGAAATGTTCGCCTGCTCGACGCGCGCCTCGGAAACACCGAGCAGCGAGCGTTCGGAATCCACGCCGGTGATTGCCGAGCCAATGTATTCGAGCGACTTGTCGCTGACCAGCTTGCGCGTTTCCGTTCCGATATTGAGATTAAGAAGTTCGTAACCGATGACCGCTCCGAGCGCGAACTTGCGCATGCCGTCGGTGTTCGCGTTGGTCGAGCTCTGTACCACTTCGGAATTGCTGATGCGGCTCGTCATGTTCTGGTCGGAGGCGTTCGACCAGTCGGTCGCCCACGTGCCCGCGGCGCTCGTGTCCATGAACATGGTCTCGAGCTCGAGGATGAAGCCTTCCATTTCCGCCGGCGTGATGTCGGCGACCTGGGCGTCGTCCTGGGCGAAGGTGAAATAGGTCTGGAACGCCAGGTCGAAGGTCGCCTTGGCCGGAGAGGCCGGGTCGAGGTAGCTGTTCATCGGCATGACGTCGGTGTCGATGCCGGCAAAGAGATACTCGCCGCTGAAGGAGGTGTTCGAAGCGCTGGTGAAGAGCGCGATGGCGGCGCCGAAGCCTTCCTTCGTGCGGTCGAGCTGGTCCTTCGATTCCGTGCCGGTGAGCGCGACGAGGGTTTCCATGACGGTGTTCGCCGCCTCGGAGACCTGGCCCAGCGCTTCCTGCGAAGCTGCCAGGCGCTGGGTCGTCAGCGAATTGGTGCTCTGTAACGACTGCAGCCGCTGCAGGTCGCGGTGCAGGTTGAGCGTGCGTGCCGTCTTCGCGCCGAGTTCCGCCCCCAGATCGGCGTGGCGGAGCGTGACGATCTCCTTCTGCCGGTCCATAAGCTCAGACTGCGCTTCGGAGATCGTCCGCAGCAGCGTGGTCTGCATGGTGATGTTGGACACGAAGGACGTTTTCATTGCCTTACCCTGCTGCCTGGAGGAGAGCGGTCATCATCTCGTCGACGGTCGCCACGAGCTTGGCCGATGCCTTGTAGGACTGCTCGAGATCGAGGAGCAGCGAGAGCTCCTCGTCGAGGCTGACTGCGGTGACGTTCTGAAGCGACGACTGCGTGCGGGAGAGAAGGGCCGCCTTGTCGTCGCTCGCCGTCACTGCGGCACTGCGCAACTGCTCGACCCAGCCGATGGAATTCGTCGAAAAATTGAGGATGCTGGTATTGGTGTCGATGCCGGTTCCGACATCGAAGGTCATGTCCGTGGCGAACGCTGCGGCATAGCTGTCGAGCAGGGTCGAGTAGCTCGCATTGTTGTCGGTGTTCTGGTTCAGGTTGACACCGTCGCGAAGCAGCATCGGGTTGCCGCCCGCAGCCGTGATCAGGTCCGGATTGACGATGATGCTGGCGGCGAGGCCAGCGGTCAGCGTTGCCGGGACGACGTTCGATTCGAGCGGACCGTCCATCCAGGTGAAGAGCCCGGGCAGGTTGTCGTCCTGGAACATCGTGATGACGGCGCGCGCCATCTCGTCGAGCTGGGTCTGGTAGGTGGGCGCGATGTCGTCGCGAAGCTGGAGGAGTGCGGGGATGCTTCCCTGGGCGCTGGTGTTTCCACCGATGCCCGCTTCCACCGCGACGCCGTCTATGTAGATCTCGTTTCCGACGGCGCCTGCAGTATAGGTCGTCGTCGGCGCGAAGGTGACCTCGCGCGGCAGGGTCTCGAACAGCACGGTGCCGTCGCTCGTGTAGAGCGCCATGTCGTTGTTCGCACGCGTCACCGTGGTGAGGCCGATGATCTCCGAGATCTGGCTCAGCAGCTTGTCGCGCTGGTCGAGGGCATCGTTGACGTCGGTGCCGGCCGCCGTCCCGGCCTTGACCTGGTCGTTATAGGTCTTGAAATCCTTGAGCAGCCCGTTGAGTTCGCCGACCGCAAGCGCGATGTCGGCGTCGGCCTCGGCGCGCAACTGCTGGATGTCCGCCGACGAAGAGTTCAGCGCGTTTGCCACGTCAACGGCATTCGCGACCACCGTCTCGGCAAGCGACTGCTCGCTCGGCCTGTCGGCAAAGGTCTGGAGGTTGTCGCGCAGCGTCGCCAGGTAGTTCGAGACGGAGAGCTCGTAGTCGTCGCCGCCGAGCGTGCTTCTGATCCGCGCCAGGCCGGCAAGGGTGGTGTCCTGCGCAACGGACTTGGAGATGCTGAGCAGGTTCTGCTTCTGCAAGGCGTCGTTCTGGGCGCGGGCGGTGTGGACGACGGTGGCACCGCTGGCAGCGGATGCCAGAACGGCGGAACGGCGGTTGTATGCGGTGTTGCTCGCATTGGCAATGTTGTTCGACGCGACCGCCGTCTGCAGCGCCGTGTTCGAAAAGCTTGACTGTGCAATCTTGATTGCCGTTGAAAGCGACATCGTATTCAACCTACCGTTCTATTGCAGTTGCCGTTGCCGTCAGCGTACGAGGTTGACGAGAACGTCCATCAGTTCGGAGCCGGTCTGGAAGACCTTCGAGTTGGCCGTGTAGTTGCGCTGGGATTCGATCATGCTGGTCAGTTCCTCGGCGATATCGACGTTGGAATCTTCCAGCGCGCCCGAGAGGATCGTTCCGTAGCCGCTGTTGCCGGCATAGCCCATGACGACGACGCCGGAGTCGGTGCTCTGCGAGTAGACGTTGCCGGCGAGCGGCGACAGCTTGTCCGGGCTCTGGACGTTGGCCATGGCGATGCGGAACTTGGGAATCAGGTCGCCGTTGTCGTACTTCACCGACAGGACGCCGTCGGCGCTGATCTCGTAGCCCGACACTTCGCTGGGGCCGCTGCCGTTGACGTCGCCGTCCGCACCGAACTCCTTTGCAAGCTGCGTCGTTCCGGCCAGATTGATATCGAGCGCATTGAGGATCGGCGCACCGGGGCCGACCCCGAAAGTCAGGTCGGTGGTGGAGAGCATGCCGTCGGCGGGCGTGACCAGATTGCCCGAGGAGTCGAATTCCAGGGTCTCGTTCGCGAGTGCCGTAACCGCTCCGGTGTCGGGATCGGTGTAGCTCACCGTCAGCGCCCACTCGCCGGCCGTCGCGGTCGTCTCGTAGGTGAAGTCCAGCTTGCGGGTGTTGCCCAGGCTGTCATAGGCGACCAGCGAGGTCGTCTTGCTGTAGGGGTGCGCCTCGTTGGAGGGCAGGTTCACGGCGAGTTCGCCTGCCGTCGACGGCGTTGCCGTGAGCGCCCCGTCGGAGAGGTTGATCTCGGAGAGACCGTCGTAGCCGTTGATAACGATCGTCGGGTCGGCGGTCGAGGAGTACTCGTAGCCCATCAGCTTGTAGCCGGCGGTGTTGCGCAGCGAGCCGTCGGACATCGGCGTGAAGGCGCCGGCGCGGGTCAGGTATTCGACGCCATCGGTACCCTGGACGATGAAGAAGCCGTTGCCGTTGATGGCAAGGTCCGTCGCCGAGGTCGTGTAGGTGAACGTGCCCTGTGCGGAGATCGAGTAGCGGACGTCGGTGGTGACGCCGCCGGAATTGTAGGCCCCGCCTGTCGTCGGCAGGATCAGCGAGGAAAACTGGGTCGAGGCCTTCTTGTAGCCCGTGGTGTTGGCGTTCGCGATGTTGTCGGCGACCGCGCTCAGACGGTTTGACTGGGCATTCATGCCCGAAACGCCGGTTCTCATGGTTCCGTAGAGGCTCATGCTTTGATTCCTCGCTATTCAAATATGGGACGAGAGTATGAGGTGTGCCTTGCGTGAGGCTGTATGCGGGTGACCTTGCGCCACCGCGGCGCTCTGTGCGCAGGCCGCAAAGGCGGCCCGCACGGCAATCAGCTCCAGTCGATGCAGTAGCCGAGGAAACGCTTCGAATCGATCGGATCGAAGCCGAGCTTCTTGCGGAGCTTCTTGCGAAGCTTGCTGATGTGGCTTTCGACCACGTTCTCCTCGACGTCCTCATCGAAGATCCCGTAGATCGCGTTGAAGATCTGCGTCTTCGACAGGCGACGGCCGCGGTTTGCGACCAGGTATTCGAGGATGCGACGTTCGCGCCGCGGCAGGGGGAAGACCGATCCCTCGATCTCGGGATCGCGGCCGTCGGAGAAGACCCGTATCGGCCCGATGTCGGTGAAGTTGGCCAGCGCCTTCAGCCGCCGGCGGATCGCCGCGGCCCGTGCCAGGATCTCGCGCGGATGTACCGGCTTGCGCACGACGTCGTCGACGCCGCTATCGAAGAAGGCGAGCGTCGTTTCCAGCGACGGGGTGTCGCTGACGGCGATCACCGGCGCCTGGGAGCGATCACGGATCGCCCGCGGCAGCTCCATCGTCTGCTGGCCCTGGCCGATCAGGAACGCCTCGACGGCCTCCAGGTCGCTGTCCGCGGCCGAGTTGACCCATTCTCCGAATTCCTTCGGATCAAAGCCTGTCGAGGGCACGCCCTCGCGACCAAAGAGTGAGGTATAGCCGTCCTTAACGAGCTCGCGCTCATCAACCACTACGATCATTCGTCCGCCTCCGAATCAGTGTGGTGCTTCGTTAAGAGAGTGGTACGAATCGGCGGATTCTGCCGCAATTAGATAAAATCATCTGACTTTTTTAATAATTGATTAACCGTCTTGCGGCGATTTGATCTACATCTAGTAGGTCATGCGAAAACTACGACTATTTTGCCGTGGAAAAGTTAACGAAGGCCGGATTCAATTCTTGCCAGCCATAAAGCGCACCCATTGCCGCCACATTTAGGCAGAGGCGCCTTTTTCTATTTACGATTGAATCAATGGCAGAAGGTGCGGGCGTTCTGCGTCCAGCTGCCATAGCCCGTCGCGACCAGGTTCGCGATCACGCGGCAGACATAGCGCTTCTGTGCCGGATCGTTGTTCGGACCGGCATGGTAGCGGGCAACCGCCATGGTCCAGGTCTCGTGCCGGGCATGCAGCTCGGACAGGAAGCGCGCGGCATACTCGACATTGCGGCGCGGGTTCAGCATCGCCGCCGGCGAGGAGAATTCGGAGCCGTGGAAGTGATGGTTGATCTGCATGCAGCCGAGGTCGATCAGCTTCGCGCCGCCAGCCCGCGCCTCGTTGAACCGCTGCAACGCCTCACGTTCGCTATTGGCGAAATAGGCTTTGCCCTCGATGTTCAGTGCATAGGGCTGCAGCGATCCCTTCCGGCCGGTCTCGGCGAGGCCGACCGAATAGAGAATGCCCGCCGGGATACCGTACTTCGAGGCCGCCGAAAGGATTTCGCGCTCGCAACTGCCCGCGGCTGCCTTCGCCTCAGAGAAAGACCCCGCCACCAGAGCCACGGCGCTGGTCATTGCTAGTGAGGCTATCCACCTGGCCGTATTCATGCCCCGGTCCTTCATCGAATACCGTATTGTGACGGGGCTCGCCGCCCTGCTGCCGTCCGCCGCCTTCGCGCGCCTGCTGTTGCCCGGCGAACTGCGCCTGCGAATCCCCCTGCCCCGTGGCGCTGCCGCCGCGATCGGGTGACGGCGCCATCTGGACGCTGACCTGGTCGATGCTGAAGCCGTGGCCGCGCAGCGCCTTGACGATCGCGTCGTGGTCGTCGCTGAGGTTGCGGAAGGCCTTGCCCGTCTCGACCTTGAGATCGACGACCAGCGTGTCGCCCTGCAGCCTCAGCGAGGCCGTGACCGTACCGAGGTCGATCGGCTGAAGCTGGATCTTGAGCGTGTTGACAACCTTGCCAGTCACGTCCGGCGCGCTGTCGAGTTGCTCGGCCAATGCGGCTGCCCACGAGGGATCCTGCGCGATGGCGGCGGTCACGGCCGAAATGTTGCCCTGCTGGGCCAGGCCCAGATACCGGCGCGAATCCAGCACCGCAACAGACTCGATGCCCGGCAGCCTCGTCTGCTCGGAGGCTGCCGAGACCTCGCCCTTGCCGCCGATCGCGATATCGAGAGAGGCCGCCTTTCCGTCCGTGCGCACCAGCCGGAAGATCTGGTCGGTCTCGCCGCCGTCCGGACCGGCCGCCTGCGTTCCTGCTCCGGCTTCACCCTGCGGTGTGCCGGCAGGCAGCGCAACTGCGGAACCCGGCCGGGCGGCCGGGAGGCCGAGCACGGCCTCGGCAGTATCGCCCTCGGCCTGCATCTGCCCCGTCTTGTCAATTTGCATGGCCTGCGCCTGACCGGCTACCGCAGCGATCACCGTGGGCGGCGTCGCTGCTGCCGGCTGGCTCGCCGGTTCCCGCGTCAGCATCGAGAGCAGGCTGTCCATCGCGTCAGCGCCGTTGCCATCCTCGCCGGCATCGCCATTGTCGCCCTCGTCGGTGCCGGCGCCAACCGGCTGTCCGGCCTCGTCGGCGGCGATGACGGGCGGCACGGGGGTCGTCTCCGGTGATGCCGGCAGTTCCGCACCTTCGGCAGGAATGGCAACAGCGCCCGGTACTTCCTCGCCGGGGATCGCCGTCGCCGGGCGTGTCTTGTCCAGAAGTTCCGCCGGGATGCGCTGCAGCAGCGAGACGGGCGCCTGTTCTGCGTCGCCCATCGCCGCCTGCGCCTTCAGGGAGAGCGAGGTCTCCCCGTCCCGCTCCAATCCGTCATCCGCGAGGCTCTTTCGGCCCTGCGACGCCGCGCCCGAACCTCTCGACGAGACGCGGTCGAAGGTTTCGGAAAACTGCCCACCGGTGTCGCCGTCCGCCTTCGCCTTGCCCGCGCCACGGCTCGTCCTGGCCTCCACCTGGCTCAAAGTGCTCGTGTCGATGCTGTTCAACTTCCCTCTCCCTCCAGGAGTTTGTCGATCTCGTCGAGTTTCGATCGGCCCGTCGCGACGAAGCCGTCGAATGCGGGATCGGCCGTCTGCTGCGGCGCCCCATTGGCTGCTTCTTCCGGCGACTGCGGAGCAGAGGTGGCCGGTTCCGGCTCCTGCATCGCCGGTTCGACCGCAACGGCGGTCGGGCTCATGCGTTCGTCTTCGCTTACATTTTCAGCCGGGGCTTGCGCATCCTGGCCGATCGTCAAGTCTGCCGGTTCCGCGGCCTGCACACCGACGGCGAGCTCCGGCGGACGCAGGACTTCCTCGGCGATCCGGCGCGCGGCCTCCTTCAGGGCGCGGTCCTTCGCCGACAGGTCCTCGTCGGGGATCGCCGACAGTTGCTCGATGGCCTGGGTGACATCGGAGGACGAGATGGAGGCAAGGCCGGAATAAAGATCGGCCAGCGTCCTCGGACCCTCGTCACCGTCGCCGGTGAGCGCTTGCGCCCTTTCGGCGGCGACGACCGCAAGCCGGCTTTTCCCGGAGATCGCCGACAGGCGCGCCATCCGCAGATAGACTTCCCGCTGACGCGGCGCGTCCATGAAGGACAGGATTTCCTGGATCGTCTCCTCGCCGATCTTCTCGAAGTTCTCCACGGCGAGCCTGACGAAGAGATCAGCGAACTGGCTCGCATAGGGCGAGTGCAGGAACCTGCGGGCGTAGCGGCTGGCATAGGCGACGCCCTTGTCGACCATACCGTTCTGTTCGGCAACGTAGATCGACCGGCGCAGCGCCGCCTCCTCTACGATCGTGCCGGGAGCGATCAGGCGCGCCCAGTCGAAATAGGCCAGGGCCTGCCGGGGGTCCTTGCGAAGCACCGAATTGGCCGAGACGAGCGCCAGATAGGGCGCGATCTCGAGGTTCCTGTATTCCGGGAAGATCTCGGCGACCGTCCGCGTGCTCGCCGCGCCGCGTCCGCTCACATAGTTGCGCACAGCCTCGGTGATGCGCTGGTCGAAATGGCCGGACACGTCGTTCTTCGCCAGAAGCTCAAGCGTCTGGGGATTGCCGCCGCTCATGGCATAGACCAGCGCGGCATCGACGTTGCGCGGATCGGCAAAGATCGCGGGATCGGCCGTGCGCAGGCGCTCGTCGATGGTCGACAGCATGAAGCGCTGCATCTCCATGGCGGAGTGATCGCCCATCACCACGGTGTCCTGCACATATTGCAGCGAGCGGATCATCTTGTAGGGCGCGAGATCCTCCATGTCCTGGGCATGTGCCGATGCTGCGAGCCCGAGGCCCGCAGCCAGCACCAGAGCGAATGTCGCAAGCCCCCTTGGCGGCCTCATCGCGCTAGCCCTCGTCTGCCTGGATGAGGATCTCGATGCGGCGGTTGGCATCCGCCATCGGATCTTCCGGCACTTTCGGGCGGCGGTCGGCAAAGCCGCTGACCTGGCTGACGCGGTTCTCGTCGAGCCCGCCGCGGATCAGCATGTAATAGGCGCTCTGGGCACGCGCCGAGGAAAGCTGCCAGTTGTCGCCGTTGCCGCGGAACGGACGGGCGTCGGTATGGCCGCGGATCGCGATCGCACCCTTCCGCTCGGAGAGGATCTTGCCGATCTTCTCCATTGCGATCACCATGTCCCTGTTCGGCAGGGCCGATCCAACTGTGAACATCGCCGAATCCGACTGGTCCATCAGGCTGACGAGAAGGCCGCCTTCCGAAGGCGTCACCGTCAGGCCCTCGGCGAGCTTGCCGAGCGCGCCGATGTTCTGCGCGATTTCCTGCTGCAACTCCTTGGCATCGGCCTCCCTTGCGGCGTCGGCAGCGTCCGTGCCGGCCGCTTCGTCGGGGTTTTCAGCCGCATCGGCAGCGGCGACCTGCGCTGGCTTCGACACGTTTTCGCTGCCGGCGCTGGTCGCCTGGCTGATTTCCACCTGCTGGGTCCAGAAGTCCGGATCGAAGGGATCGCGATAGGCCTCGCCGCCGGCAGCGCCGGTCGCCGGTCCGGCATCGGAAGCGCCGCCGTCACCCCTGGCGCTGACATTGGCCTGCTGCCCGACTTCCTGGGCGATCTCGGAGAGGACGGAATAGGGGTTCTGGAAGAAATCGGCCTGTGAATACTGGCTTTCCTCGCCGGCGGTCGTGCTCTGCTGCCTGCCCTGTTCGGCGCCCTGGGACTGCGACAGCTTCTCGCCCTCGCTGTTCGACTTGTCTTGCGTGTCCTCACCCTCGGCCTGCTTGCCAGGCTTCTTGAGGGACTTGTCCGCCGGCTTGTCGTCGGTCAGCTTGATCGGATTGAAGTAGGAGGCGACCGAGGCCTTGGTCTCCTCGTTCGCCGCATTGATCAGCCACATGACGAGGAAGAACGCCATCATTGCGGTCATGAAGTCCGCATAGGCGATCTTCCAGGCGGAGTTGTGAGCTCCCTCGTCGTGATCGCTATGCCGCTTGACGATGATGATCTCGTTCTTGCCGTTGTGGTGATTTTCGCCTTCGCTCATGCCAGCACCCTGCGTACGGTATCAGCCCAGGCCGCCATCCGCGTCACCAGGACCGTGTCCCCGAACTCCGCCGCAAGATCGAGATCGTCCGCCTCCAGATGCTTGAGCACCATCGGGGCGCCTTCCTCGAATTGCAGCTTCAGTTGTTCAAACAGATTGGACGGCCCCTTGACCGTCACGACTATGCCGTCTCCTTCCGGAAGGCCGGCACGGATCATCGCCGCCAGGTTTTCGACTGCCTGTCGGGCGAGCACCTCGTCCAGCACCGGCGCCAGGACGTTTGCCGCCTGGCTCGCCACGCGATCGGCGAGCCAGGCGGTCATCGTCGTGAACCTCTCGGCGATCATCGCTGCCGCGTGCCGCTCGAGGTGATCGCGCAGCGCTTCGATTTCCGCCGCATGGGCCTTGCGCAGGTCTTCGACCTCCGCCAGATGGCGGGCGCCGAGTTCGGCTTCCGCCTCGGCGCGGCCGGCGGCGAATGCCTGCTCTCGCTCGGCCTCGACGTCGATCCGGGGTTCGGGCGCGGACAAATCGAACGCGGGCTCCTCGGAGAGACTTGCGGATCCGGCAAATGCCCCGTCATGCAGGAACGGCGACTGCGGCCGCCGCGGCTCGCTGAAATCCTTCAGGTATCTTGCAAGCTGCAGGCTCATCGCACTTCCTTCGACGCGCCCGTCAGCAGCACGGGCGAGGCGGCGCGCTTTTCGCAACCCGGCCCTGCCCCCTGCCCCGTTTCATTCCCACGCTTCCACACAGCCGCCATGTCTCCTTGGACTTCGCGCCGGCCGGATACGACTGCCGGCGCACAATCTTCCTGATTGCAGGTTGCGAAGCTAGACGGTCAAACTTGTGCGAGGATGAAGGGTCTGTCGGAAGGTCTTGGGCCGCGCCAGGGCAAGTCGCGCGGCCCAAGCATCCCGAAGCGCCGTTGACCTCGGCGCCCGGTCTGGATGCGTGCGATCGCCGGGACCGAAGAGGCCCCGAGACACGAGCCGCACGCGAGCTGCCTGCCTACTGCTGGAACAGCTGGAGAATGTTCTGCGAGTTGGTGTTGGCGATCGAGAGCGACTGGATGGCGAGTTGCTGCTGGGTCTGCAGCGCCTGCAGTCGTGTCGATTCCTCGTTCATGTCCGCGTCCACGAGACGTCCGACGCCGGTATCGATGGTGTCGATCAGCGTTGCTACGAAATCCTCCTGCATGTCGATGCGGCTCTGGATCGAGCCGAGGCTCGAGGCGGCGCTGGTCATGGCCTCGAGCTGGCCGTCGACGAACTGGGTCATCGCGTCGAGCGCGTCGACATCGTCATGCGGTCCCGGCGGGTCGGCAATGTCGAGCTGGGCTGCAACAGTGTCGAGGTCGGTGATGTCGAGAGTGACGACAGAGAAGCCGAGCGACGTCGCGCCGCTCGTCGCCAGCTTGTCGAGAATGCCGAGGTTGCCGCCGCTGGTGTCGAACAGCACGGTGTCCTCGTTGAGGGGATAGTCGACGGTGGTGACGCCGACGGTGCCCGAAGCATTGCGGATGAAGGAGGCCACGACCTGCTTTGTGACCGTCACCGGCGTCGGGGGAACGGCACCGTCGCTGATGTCCTCCTGCAGCCAGTTCTCGCCGGAGAACGAGGCCGATTCGGAGATGCTCTTCAGCTGGTCCTGGAGCTGGTTGATCTCTTCCTGGATCTTGGAGCGGTCGGCGCCGACGCCATAGGCCGCGACCAGCTTCGCCTTGATTTCCTGGACGACCTCGATGGCCTTGTCCATGGCCGCATAGGCGGTATCGACCTTGGCGGCGCCGAGGCCGAGCGCGTCCTGGACGGTCGAGAGCGCGCGGTTGTCGGAGCGCATCGTGGTCGCGATCGACCAGTAGGCGGCATTGTCGGCGGCGGTTTCCACCCGGAGGCCGGAGGAGACACGCGCCTGGGTGGTCTCCATGTTGCGGTCGATCGAACGGAGGGTTTGCAGCGCCGCCATGGCGGCCGCGTTGGTCAATATGCTGGCCATCGTCTATGCCCTGTCTCGGAGAGAGATTGCAGGCCGGAGTGGAAGCACCGGCAACGGTGGATCCGCGTCATGCGCGCTGTCGCCAACCGTTTGCCCTGGGCGACAGTCCATCATTCTTAACGAAGGCTTAACGGCCGAATGGTTAACAAAAGGTTAACAGCATCGGCACGCGGGTAAGCTTCGTTGAGAAAGCGTAAACATTCGACAATCGCGCAAGCCTGGCGCAAGGCATGCCCGGGGTCGCCCCGGTTCCGGCATGAGGGGAGCCCCGCGACACTTCCGGCCGCAACGGCAAAACCCGCGGCTCCTTTCGGAACCGCGGGTTTGTCCTTCAGCGCGGGACGAAGCCGCCCCCAGCCGGGGCGCCGCTTACTGACGGAAGAGCGACAGGATGTTCTCCGAATTGGAATTGGCGATCGAGAGCGACTGGATGCCGAGTTGCTGCTGCGTCTGCAGGGCGCTGAGGCGGGTCGATTCCTCGTTCATGTCGGCATCGACCAGGCGGCCGATGCCGCTGTCGATCGAATCAGACAGCTTCGAGACAAAGTCTTCCTGCAGATCGATTCGCATCGAGATGGAGCCGAGCGCGGCCGCGGCGCTGGTCATGGCCTGGAGGCCGTATTCCACCAGGGCCAACGCCTCCTGCATGGCGACAGCGACGTCGGTGAAGGCGGCGTCGCTGACATCGAGCGTTGCGACCGACTTGCCGGCAATCTGGGTGGCCGCTTCGCTCAGCGTGCCGTCATTGTCCCAGTCGACCACGCCATCGAGGTCTCCCGTTACCGTGCCGAGGATGCCCGTGGTGAGGCTGAGTGCGCCGGTAGCCGCGACACCGCCGAAAAGGAGCGTCATGGATCCGACTGTGGTTGCATCGAGCGTATAGTTTGTCGTCGTCACGGAAACGGTGCCGCCGGCGCTGCGAACGAAACCGGAGACGACCATGGATGCGAGTGGCGTGTTTTCAGTGTCGTCGCCGCCGGCAACCCAGTTCTCGCCACTGAAGGACGCAGCTTCGGCGATCGAGACGAGCTGCTCCTGCAACTGCTTGATTTCTTCCTGGATCTTGGCCCTGTCGACGCCCTGTTCCGTGGCAGCGACGACCTTCGCCTTGATCTCCTTGACCACCTCGATAGCGCTGTCCATGGCCGCATAGGCCGTGTCGACCTTGGCTCCGCCGAGACCGATCGCATCCTGAACCGCCGAAATCGCCATATTGTCTGAGCGCATCGTCGTGGCGATCGACCAGTAGGCGGCGTTGTCGGATGCTTCGGCGACGCGAAGGCCCGAGGAAACGCGCGACTGGGTTTCTTCCATGCTCGCGTTGAGCGAGCGCAGGGTTTGCAGGGCCGCCATGGCGGCGTTGTTCGTCAAAATGCTCGTCATTGGAAATTGCCCCTTCAGTGGCTGATTTTGAAAAGGGACATCCCGGGACTGCCGGGAACGACGGAATGGCCTGATGCCCGTTAACCGCTTCTTCGTCTTGGTTAACCCATCGTTTCGATGGCACCAGATAATGCGAACATGGTTAACGAAAGTTAAACAGACCTTACCGATCCTGGCGAGGCACCGGCGAACTTCCGGCTCGAGAATACGAAGAGCCGCGCCCCTTTCGAGGCGCGGCCTTCCGATGTTCGATGGTCGATCCGTATTCGGATTAACGGAAGAGCGACAGGATGTTTTCCGACGAGGAGTTGGCGATCGAGAGCGCCTGGATGCCGAGCTGCTGCTGCGTCTGCAGGGCACTGAGGCGGGTCGATTCCTCGTTCATGTCGGCGTCCACCAGGCGGCCGATGCCGCTGTCGATGGCGTCGGACAGCTTGCTGGCGAAGTCTTCCTGCAGGTCGATGCGCATGGAGATCGAACCAAGCTGCGAGGCAGCCTTGGTCATCGCCTGGATGCCGGCTTCCACGAGGGACAGGGCATCAGCCATGTCAGCATCAGTGTAGTCGGTGATGTCCATGTTGACGATTGTCGTCGCTGCATCCCAGTCTGCGGAGGCAGGCGTTACGCCAAGGTCAGCTGCGACCGAACCGAGGATGCCGCCTGCGCTGGCCGAGTAGTCGGCCGAGTCGATCGATCCGAACAGGACGTTCAAGTCGCCGCTTGCCGCCAGTTCATTGAGCGTATAGGTCGTCGAATTGGTCAGTACCGTACCGTCGGCGTTACGGATAAAGCCGGAAACGACGGTCTTGTCGGCAACGGCATCGGCATCGGTGCTGTCGAAGACCAGCCAGTTCTGGCCGTTGAAGGATGCGCCGGAAGCGACCGCGACCAGCTGCTGCTGCAGCTGCTTGATTTCTTCCTGAACCTTGGCCTTGTCGACGCCCTGTTCGGTGGCGGCTACGACCTTGGCCTTGATCTCCTTGACGACGTCGATGGAGCTTTCCATACCGGAATAAGCGGTATCGATCTTGGCGGCGCCGAGGCCGAGGGCGTCCTGGACGGCAGAGATCGCCATGTTGTCCGAACGCATGGTGGTCGCGATCGACCAGTAGGCGGCGTTGTCGGAAGCTTCGCCGACGCGCAGGCCGGACGATACGCGGCCCTGGGTTTCCTCCATGCTGGAATTGATCGAACGCAGCGTCTGGAGTGCGGACATGGCTGCGACGTTGGTGAGAATGCTCGTCATAATTGTTGCCCCTTAATGGCTGACTAGGAAGGGACATTCCGGTTCTACCGGCGAACGACGGTCAACGTCATGCTTGTTAACCCTTTATTATCCTTAGGGTTAACCCGTCGTTTCGATGGCCCTAGATAATCGCAGGATGGTTAAAGAAGGGCTAAGAACAACAGGAAAGATGAGGGCTGCATAAATTTTTTGCAACCTTTGCGCGCGCATGCGCGTGTCAGAACTTGCTTAAGAAAACGATAAAGCCGCACCCGTTTCCGGATGCGGCTTCCAGACGATCTGTGGCGGGGGTCAGCCTCCCCGGCATCGATCCATCGTTCCTTACACGGCCGGCACGGCGGCAAGTCACCGCCACGCCGGGGTAGAAGAAGCTGCTCCCGTTTCCGGGAGCCGCCATTGTCTTAGCGGAAGAGCGACAGGATGCTCTGCGAGTTGGAGTTGGCGATCGAGAGAGCCTGGATACCGAGCTGCTGCTGCGTCTGCAGAGCGGCAAGGCGGGTGGACTCTTCGTTCATGTCGGCGTCGACGAGACGGCCAACGCCCCGCTCGAGAGCGTCGCTCAGCTTGGCAGCGAAGTCTTCCTGCATGTCGATGCGCGAGGAGATCGAGCCGAACTGGGCGGCAGCAGCCGTCATGCCCTTCAGTGCAAGTTCGGTGGTGTCGAGCGCCGTCGTGAGAGCAGCGGCATCGGTCGTCGCGTCCAGATCGGCGAGGGCATAGAGATCGCCGAGGAGACCGCCGGTGCCTTCACCTTCGAACAGCACGTTCGTGGCAGAGAGCGTGATGTCGTTCGTGGTCACGACAACGGTACCGTCCGTGTTGCGAACAAAACCGGAAACGACGGTCTTGTCGGCTTCGGTCAGGTCGTTCATCAGCCAGTTTTCGCCGTTGAACGATGCGCCCTTTGCGATCGAGACGAGCTGTTCCTTCAGCTGGGTGATTTCTTCCTGGATCTTGGTCTTGTCGACGCCCTGTTCGGATGCGGCGACGTACTTGGCCTTGATTTCGGTGACGACGTCGATCGCGGCTTCGATGCCGGCGCTGGCAACGTCAACCTTGGCGGCGCCCATGCCGAGTGCGTCCTGCACGGCGGAAATGGCCTGGTTGTCCGAACGCATGGTCGTGGCGATCGACCAGTAGGCAGCGTTGTCCTTGGCGGCGCTGACGCGGTAGCCGGTCGAGATGCGGTCCTGCGTGTCGGCCAGGTTGTTGTTGATCGAACGCAGCGTCTGGAGAGCAGACATCGCGGAAGCGTTGGTCATGATGCTAGACATGAATTTTGTCCCTTATTACGAAATACATTGATGGGGACATACCGGGCTCGGAAATTCCTACCGGTTACTACAGATCGGCATCATGCCACTTGGTTTCTTTAAAAATAATCCCAAACCAAACCTGTTGCATGGCGACAAAATTAGGCGCCGTTTCTTGCCAGGTTCTTAATTTCAGCCCCACCGGCAGCACGCCGCAGAGTTGTGGTTAACAAACGGGAACGATTATACAAATATAAACCAACAGCATTAACCAAGACTACTTGGCGCCATTGATTCCATGGCGTTTTTCCGCGGAACAGCAAAAGCCCGCCTGCAGGTTGCAAGCGGGCATTAACCAAACAATCCGGGATGATGCTACTGGAACGAGCGGACCAGGCTGCCGACGAGCAGGTTCCAGCCGTCGATCAGGACGAAGAAGAGGATCTTGAAGGGAAGCGAGATCGAGGTGGGCGGCAGCATCATCATGCCCATCGCCATGGTGATCGTTGCGACGATCAGGTCGATGACGAGGAAGGGCAGCACGACGAGGAAGCCGATTTCGAATCCGCGGCGGATTTCCGAGATCATGAAGGCCGGGATCACGGCGCGCAGATCGACCTTGCCGTCCTCCAGCACCGTCTGGCCGCGCTCCTGGGCAAGCGTGATGAACAGTTGCATGTCCGCGTCGCGTGTGTTCGCGGTCATGAACTCGCGGAAAGGCTCGGCGACCCGCCGCGCCGCCTCGGCCTCGTCGATCTGGTTGGCGAGCAGCGGCTGGATGCCCATCTCCCAGGCGCGATCGAAGGTCGGCGCCATGACGTAGAAGGTCATGAACAGGGCAAGACTGACCAGGATCATGTTGGAGGGGGTCGTCGCGAGCCCCATGCCGGAGCGCAGGATCGCAAAGGCGATCACGAAGCGCGGGAAGCTCGTCACCATGATCAGAATGCCCGGCGCGACCGAAAGGACGGTCAGGAGCCCGAAGGTGCGGATGATCCAGGACGCGACCGATCCGTCGATCGGGGTGTTGAGCAACTGCGCCGGCGTCTGCTGGGCAAGCGCCACGCTGGTCATTGCCATCATGGCAACGAAGGTTGTCGTGAAAAATCGAATCATTCGATCACAAAAGTCCGGAACATGAGGTTGGTTACGCGTCCTTCCGAGCGCAGGTCAACCCGCTCTTTCAAGTCGTCCCGGAGATATTGAAACCCGCGCGGCCCCTGGATCTGCTGCAGCGACACGGTGCGCATATAGGCCATGATGTCCTGATGGATCTCTTCGGCGATAACGAGGTCCGGCTGGCCATTGAAGGCGAGCGCAATCTCCATGCGCACGAGGTTGTCTGCGGGATAGGCGAGATTGCTGGTGAAGGGCTCGAGCGCCACGATGCCGTTGGCTTCGGTGGCCAGGCGCGCAATTCCGCCCTCCTCCGACGAACCGGCCTGCGTGCCGGGTGCCGCAGCCGCTGCAGTGGGCTCCGCCGGCGGCGGGGCGAGCATGTTGCCCACCAGCCAGCCACCACCGCCGGCCACGACACTGAGGCCGGCGACGATCGCGATGGTCATGACGAGCGGCGACTTCTTCGTGCCTTCGTCGTCCGGGTCCTGGTTCGCCATGTCAGCATTCCGTCTCTATCTTTTGAAGGGGCCGATCAGATCGGCGAGAACAGGTCGACGAGCTGCTGGCCCCATGGCGGCTGCTGTACCTCGGTCAGGCGGCCACGGCCGCCATAGGAGATGCGGGCCTCGGCGATCTTGTCGTAGGAGATGCGGTTGTTCGAATCGACATCCTGCGGCCGGACGATGCCGGCGACGTTGAGGATGCGCAGTTCGTGGTTCACGCGCACTTCCTGCGAGCCGCTGATCAGCAGGTTGCCGTTCTCCAGGACGCTGGTGACGACGGCTGCGACGAGCAGGCTCAGCTTTTCGGACCGCTCGGTCTTGCCGTCACCCTTGGTGCTGGTGGATGAGCCGTAGGTCAGGTCGCCGTCGGTGCTGAGCGAAAAGTTGTCGCCGTCGCCGGCGACCGAGAAGTTCATCCCGCTCTTGTTCGTGCGGCTGCGATCGGTCTTGTTGTCGAAGGTCGCCTCGTCGTTCAGGCGAATCGTCACCGTCAGGAGGTCGCCGACATTGATGGCGCGCGAATCCTTGAACAGGTTCGACTGGGAATCGCTCCAGATGGAGAAACCGGACATCCGGGCGTGCGGCTGCTTCGGGTACATGGCCATCTGCGGCGTCTGCGAATACTGCAGGCCGCTGCCGATCGGGCTCATGGCCGGCGCCTGGCCGATTTCCTTCAGCGCCTGGTTGGCGCAGCCGGACAGGAGCGAGGTGGCCATCATGGCGAGGGCTAGCTTCTTCATGACGGGTCCTTGGAGGTATTCGGGTCGGATGCGGCAGCGATGATGCTGGCGAGCCGCGCGGCCTTGTCGGCCGTCATCTCACTCAGGATCAGGCCGGACATGCGCGGATTGAGTTTCATGACGATCGCCGAGGCGATCTCGGGATTGATCTTTTCGAGCTGGGCGGCGGCGGCATCCGCCGGCATCTTCTTGTAGATCTCGATCAGGCCGGCTTCCGCCACCTGGAGGAAATCGTTGCGGCGCTTCAGCCAGTCCTCGTATTCGGCACGACGCTCCTCGAGCGTGGCGATGCGGCTGTCCACGTCCTGCTGCAGCTTTTCCAGTTCCTGCTTCTGCAGCAGGTAACGCTGGTCACGCGCCTTGTCGGAGATGTTGGTGCAGAACTCGCGGACCTCGTCGGCCGTGGCCGCGCTGGTGACGATGACGGGCCGCTCCTCGGCCAGCGCGCCGGGAATGGCGAGCATGAGCGCGCCGGCTGCCGGCAGCAACAGGCTGCGCAGGTTCCGGAGGATGGGGAACTGTTCGATCCTGTTCGTCATTGCAGCACCAATTCTGCCTGGAGCGCACCGGCCGACTTGATCCCCTGCAGGATCGAGATGATCCCGTCAGGCTTCACGCCGATGCTGTTGAGCCCGGAGACAAGGGTCCGGAGATTCGAGCCGTTCAGGATGGCGACCGTACCGCCGTCCTGCTGGGCGACGATGTCGGTGTTCGGTTCCACCGCGGTCACGCCGTCGGAGAAGGGTGCCGGCTGGACGACCTGCGGCATCTCGGTGACCTGTACCGTCAGCGTGCCGTAGCTCACCGCAACCTGCGAGATGCGAACGTCCTGCCCGATCACGATGGTGCCGGTGCGCTCGTTGATGACGACGCGCGCAGGCACGTCCGTCTCGATCACCAGGTTCTCGACTTCCGCCATCAGGCGGGCGAGATCGGCGCGCTTCGGCTTCTGGACGTAGACGGACTGCGAATCACGGGCATCGGCAATACGGCCGCCGTAGCGGGTCGTGGCATAGCGGTTGATCGCATCGGCCATTCCGACGGCGGTAGAAAAATCAGGATTGCGCAGCTGCAGCACCAGATCGGAGGCGTCCTTGAAGCGGGCCGGCAGTTCGCGCTCGATGATCGCGCCGTTCGGCACGCGGCCGGCGGTGGTCACGCCCTGCTGGAGGGTGGCGGCCTCGCCTTGCACGTTGAAGCCGGTGACCACGACCGAGCCCTGCGCCACGGCATAGATCTGGCCGTCGGCGCCGGTAAGGGATGTCATGACGAGCGAGCCGCCACGCAGCGAGGTGGCGTCGCCGAGCGAGCCGATGGTCACGTCGACGCGGCTGCCGGGGCTTGCAAACGGCGGCAGCGTCGCCGTGACCAGCACGGCCGCCACGTTTCTCGCACGCGAGCGCTCACCCTGGGTATTGATGCCGAGGTTCTGCAGCATCGATTGCAGCGACTGCTCGGTGAACGGAGACGAGCGCAGGGTGTCGCCCGTGCCCTGCAGGCCGACGACGAGGCCGTAGCCGATCAACTGGTTGTCGCGGCCCGCCTGCAGCGACGCCACGTCCTTGATGCGCGCGGCCGAATGCGCCGGCGCGATCGACAGCGCCAGCCCGACGAGGGCGCCCAGGATACGGGTGAGGAACGCTCTTGTCATTTTGCCACCACGTGCACTGTCCGGTCCTCCATGACGGTGCCGGTCACGATCACGCCGGAATCGAGGTTGCGGACCTTGATGAGATCGCCGACCGCGGCATCGTCCAGCGGCGAGCCGGAAGCCGTGATCATCAGCGGGCCGTTCTGGAAGACCAGCCGGACCGCCTTGCCGCGCGAGACGGCGAAGGGCTCGCGCAGCGACGAGACGAGGATGATGCGCCCGGCCACGAGCGTCCGCCGCGTCACCAGGCCGTCGACGGCCTCGATCCGCTCGGCATAGCCGGGAGCGATGTTCGGGTTGGTGACTGCAACTTCCTCCAGCACGGTCGCATCGAGCTGTTCGCCGGGATAGATGGTGCGCTTGGGGATGACGGCGAAGCGTCCATCGGCCAGGGCGGGCACGGCCGGCACCGCCAGCGTTGCCCCGATGGCGATCGCGGCGAGAGCCAGGAACGCCCCGGCCCGGCCGGTGGCGCGCTTTCGTGCAGGGTTCTTTCTCGGGCGAAACATCATGTCTCCCTTCATCTCACGCCGCTAGCGGAGGTTCTGGCTGACGACCCGGGCCATCTCGTCCGCCGCCTGGATGATCTTCGAGTTCATTTCATAGGCGCGCTGGGCCGAGATCAGGTCGGTGATTTCCTTGACCGGATCGACGTTCGAGGCTTCCAGGTAGTTCTGCTGGATGTAGCCGACGCCCGCCTCGTCCGGGACGCCGATCGTCGCGTCGCCGGAGGCTTCCGTCTCGCGGAAGAGGTTCTCGCCGAGCGGCTCGAGGCCGGCCTCGTTGACGAAGGTCGCAAGCGTCAGCTGGCCGAGCTCCTGCTGCTCGCCGTCCACGGTGGCGAAGACCTGGCCGGAGCGGTTGACGGTGATCTCGGTGGCATCCTGCGGCACCACGATGCCCGGCGTCACGGCGTAGCCGTCGAGCGTCACGAGCTGGCCGTCGGCATTGGTGTTGAACGCGCCGGAGCGGGTGTAGAGGACCGTGCCGTCCGGCGCCTCGATCTGAAACCAGCCGCGGCCGACCAGAGCCAGGTCGAAAGAGTTGCCGGTCTGGGTGAGCTGGCCCTGCAGGTGCAGGTTTCTGACGGCGGCCGTCTTCACGCCGAGGCCGATGATGGCGCCTTCCGGCACGATCGCCTCGTTGCCGCGGTTCGGCACGCCCTGGGCGCGTTCGGTCTGGTAGAGCAGGTCCGAGAACTCGGCGCGGGCGCGCTTGTAGCCGGTCGTGTTGATGTTGGCGATGTTGTTCGCGATGACCTCGAGATTGGTCTGCTGCGCGTTCATGCCGGTGGCGGCGATTGCAAGAGCTTTCATGGCACGTTCCTTCAGATCTGCATCCGGGCGACTTCGAGATAGGCGGTGACCACCTTGTCGCGGATCGCGATCGCGGTCTGGAGCGTCTGCTCGGCGGACATGACCGCATCAACCACTTCGCGGGTGTTGGCCTTGCCCTGGATGCTCTCGAAGGACTTCGTCTCGCTCGCCCGCAGGCTGCCGACCGTTTCGGTCGCCATGTCGCCCAGGACCTGGGAGAAGCTCATGGGCTGGGCAGCGTTCACGGCAGCCGAGGGCTGCATGATGCTGGAGGAGGAGACGCTGTTCTCCGTCAGGGTGCCGGAGAGGGGCGAGGAAGAGGAGAGCGTCTTTACGCTCGTCAGCGATTCAATCATTGCGATGCCCTCAGGAGATCGATCGTCGCACTGATGAGGTCGCGCGACTGGCGGATGCTTTGCAGATTGGCCTCGTAGGACCGGTTGGCTTCCCGCATGTCGGCCATCTCGACCAGCATGTTGACGTTCGGGATCTTGACCATGCCCTTCTCGTCGGCGGCGGGATTGCCGGGATCGAACTCGGCGGAGAATTCGCTTTCGTCCTCGGCCAGCCGGTCGACTTCCACCAGCGAGGCGCCGACGCTGCGGTCGAGTTCGGCGACGAAGGTGATGGTCTTGCGCCGGTAGGGATCGGCGCCGGGCACGTCGCCGGTCGAACGGGCGTTGGCCAGGTTCTCCGAGACGATGCGGATACGGGTGGACTGCGCCTCCAGGCCGGAGGCTGCAACCTTCATCGATGCAATAAGCGGATCCATTTTCAAGTCCTGACAGTCATCAGCATCATGCGATGAAACGCCTTCACCAGGCCGGCGCTGAGCTCGTACTCGCGCTTGACCTGGCCCTGCTTCATCAGTTCTTCGGCGAGCCCGACGGAGTTGCCGGAAATCTGGATGCCGACGTCGTCGGTCGCTTCGACGTCGGCGATCTCGCTGGCCAGCGACCCTTCGGTGAAGTGCATCGGGCTGGTCGCGGCCATACGGATGCCGGTGTTCTCCAGTACCGACTGGAACGGCGTCACGTCCTTGGCCTTGTAGCCGGGCGTATTGGCGTTGGCGATGTTGCCGGCAACCACAGACTGGCGCACGGAGAGCCACTCTGCCTGCTTGGATGCCAGTTCGAAGAATTGGATTGGTTGCGTCACGGCGAACTCCACTTTGTTGTCCCGAACCTAGGGACCTAAACTTGCGTGGGACTTGCCGGATTTGCTGCGGTGCGCGACAGGCCGGATCATCAGGGAAAATGGCCCTTTCGACGCAGAAAAGCCGCCGGGCGAGCGGCGGCTTGTCGAAGGCCCGGACGGGCGCCTGGCGAATCAGTTGCGCTTGAAGACGTCGCCGTTGGAGGTGATGATCACCCATTCGCCGTCGCGCTGCTCGAGCGTGGCCAGCCGGCTGTTGTCGGGCAGGATCGACCCCACGCGCACGATGTACATGCCCGAGGCGTCCTCGATCAGCGCGCGACCGTTGGCGACGTGCATCAGGCGAAAGCCGGTCGGGGCAGGCAGCGGCTGTTCGAGCGATTCTGCCGGCGCGCCGGACCCGCTCTCGCGGCCGAGATTGGGCACGGTCGCGGTCCTGACCGGATCGAGCTCGCGCGGGGGGACCGCGTCGTCGTCATCCGTCATCGCCGCCGGGGAAACGCTCACGACCTCGCGGGCCGACGTTTCCGGCAGGTCGCGCCGGTCACCCTGCCAGAGCGGGGGAACGGAGAATTCCTGCGGATTGAGGAACACGTACCAGGGAAAGAAGGCCGCCATGGCCGCAAGGCTGATGCCGGCGGTGATGAGCAGCCGGTCGGCGATGCTCGTGACGTCCTGGTCGGGTCGCCGCAGCGGCGGCACTGCCTTGTCGGCGTCGAAATCGGTCATGGTCTATCCCCTTGCCCTCGCATTGCCGGCATTCGCCTGGTTGGCCGGCGCATTGCGCAGCGCCATCGCCAGGTCCGCGAAGGAATCGGCGGCGGGCTTCTCGCCCGGCGTCTGGCGCAACACGTCGTAGATGATGGGAACCTGCTTGATCGCCATGTCGAGGTCCGGATCGCTGCCGGCGCGATAGCCGCCGATCAGGCGCAGGTCGCGCGTCTCCTCGTAGCGGTGGACAAGCGACTTGAGCCGCGCCACCAGCTTCTCCTGATCGGCCGTCCAGGCCTTGCGGGCGAGACGGGAGATCGACGAGAGCGGATTGATCGGCGGGTAGCGCCCCTCGTCGGCAAGGCTGCGCTCCAGCACGATGTGACCGTCGAGAATGCCGCGGGTCGAATCGGCGATCGGGTCGTTATGGTTGTCGCCGTCGACGAGGATGGAGATGATCGCGGTGATCGTTCCCGTCCCCTCGGCTCCCGGCCCTGCCCGCTCGAGCAGCCGCGGCAGTTCCGTAAACACCGAAGCCGGGTAGCCGCGCGCGATCGGCGGTTCGCCGGAGGCGGTGGCGACTTCGCGGATCGCATGGGCGAAGCGGGTGACGCTGTCGATGATGAGGAGGACATTGTCGCCCTGGTCGCGGAAATGCTCGGCGATGGTGACCGCCGTCAGCGGCGCCATCTTGCGCAGCATCGGGCTTTCGTCGCTGGTTGCGACCACCGCCACCGATTTCGACAGGTTGTCGCCCAGCGTGTCCTCAATGAATTCGCGCACTTCGCGGCCACGTTCGCCCACCAGCGCGATCACTACCTTGTCGAATGCGTCCGCGCGGGCGAGCATCGACAGGAGCGTCGACTTGCCAACGCCGGAGCCGGCGAAGATGCCGAGACGCTGGCCGAGGCAGAGGGGCGCGAAGATATCGATCGCGCGGACGCCGGTGGCAAAGCCTTTCTCGACGCGGCTGCGCGTCATCGACGGCGGGGCGGTGTTGGAGATCGAGCGGCGGACATCGCCTTGCGGCAGGGCGCCCCGTCCGTCGATCGGTTCGCCGAGCGCATTGATGGTGCGGCCGCACCATGCCGCCGCCGGCGCGACGCGGAAGGCGCCCTTGCGGATCACCGTGTCGTGGATGCCGATCGGTTCCCCCGGCTCGATCGGGCACACGACGACGCTGTCGGGCTCGACCCGCACGACCTCGCCAAGATGGATGCCGGTGGGGCTGCGGTGGGCGACGAACTCGCCGAGCCTGACGTGACGCGACAGGCCGGTGACGGTGTAGTTGCCGGCCGCGATCGTCTGCACGTGGCCGCCATGAGCGACCGAGAACTCCGGGTTGGAGTAGCGTTTCACAAGTCCAGCCAGCGCACTGAGCTTGCGTGCACCGTCGCTGGCCGGCTGATCGCTCGTGGTCGTATCCGTCATCATCATGCTTTGTTACTGGCTGCCGCCGAAGGTCTTGATGGCGCTGTCGATCGAGGATTCGCTCTGCTGCAGCAGCGCGTTGATGCTCTCGAAGGCGCGGGTCACGGTGATGAGCTGCGTCATCTCGGCGATCGCGTTGACGTTGGATTCCTCGACATATCCTTGCGCCACACCGGCATCGATCCGGTCGACGACCGGCTCGGGCGCGAGTGCGGGGATGACGCCGCTGTTGCCGGCGCGCACGAAGCCGGCGGAGAGATCCGCTTCGAACAGCCCGAGCGCTGCAATCGGCACGCCGTTCTGGTTCAACTGGCCGTCGGCACTGATCTTCACCGGACCGGCATTGCCGTCGATCTGGATCGGCGCACCGCCGGCGTCGAGCACCGGATAGCCGTTGAGCGTGACGAGATCGCCGTTCTCGGTCAGGGTGAAGCGACCGTCGCGCGTCAGTGTCTGCCCGGCCGGGGTCTCGACGGCAAACCAGGCATCGCCGCGGATGGCGAAATCGAGCATCCCGTTGGTTTCCGTCATGCCGCCGTGGCGTGTCGACAGGTATTCGTTGCCCTGGTCCACGAAGGCGACCTTGGCCTTGCCGTTGTCGGCGACGACGTCGTTGAACTTGATCTCGGTCGCGCGGAAGCCGACGGTATTGGCGTTGGCGACGTTGTCGGCGAGCGTGGTCATGCGGCGATCGAGTGCGATCTGGGACGAAAGCGAGACGTAAAGCCCGGTTTCCATTAGCGGCCTCCGAGTTTGAGATTGGCGATGGAGATGAGGAGATCGGTGGAAATCCCGATCAGGCCACCCGTCTGGAAAGCGGACAGCTGGCCACCCGGCGTGGAAGGATGGTCGATCTCCCACAGGGCGGTGAAACGTTCGAGAAGGGTGCCGACCTTCGCCGGATCCTGGAAATCGGCAAGGTCGAGGACGTCTTCATAATAGGCGGACTGGCGGTCGACGTCGGTCGCCATGAATGCGTCGGGCAGTTGCAGGACCGTGCGGATGACCTGGGAGAGCGCCGCATCGGCGATGATCGAATAGCCGCTGGTGATCGCAGGCGCCATGCGTTCGAAATAGAGGGCGAGCCGCACGCCGGAATTCTCGCTGCCCGCGTTCATCTCCAGGGTCTGGCGGTTGTACTTCTCCACGACGCCCTTCTGGGCGCGGTCGAAGCTCGTGGCCGTCTCGCCATGGCGGGCGAAGTTCAGCGAGACCACCAGGTCCTTGTAGCGGCTGTCGGAAAGCTTGTTGGCGAAGGCGTCGTCGGCGTCGGTGCCCTCAGCCAGGACCTTGCGGATGAAGGCCTTGGCATAGGCCATGTCCTCGAGGCCGTGCGCCTTCATCGCATAGTTGTACAGGCGGCTGTCGGCAAAGAACTCGTCGATCGTCTTGATGGAGCCGATCCTGTCCAGATAGTAGGCGCTCTCGCGCTTGACGTCCGGCTGCTCGGCGACGCGCTCCAGCGACGTCGACAGATCGGCGGTGATCAGTTTGTAGCTGGTATAGGTCGTGGTCACGATGCGGCCGCGCTTTCCGGTGTTGCGGGGCACGGTGCCCCTCTCGCGAGACAACCTGCGCCACTTTGCTTGCGCGAACCTGTAAGAGCGACCTGTACTCAGTATTTGCTGCCGCCGATCTTAACGAAGTGGAAGGTACAGCCTCACACAAGGCTGGACGCCTATTCAGGTCTCGTCAGAAATATGTCGAGGCGTGTGGGCTAGCAATGAACATCATCATCGGTCTGATCGTAACTTTCGGTTGTGTCCTTGGCGGCTACATGGCCATGGGCGGGCATCTCGAAGTCCTCGCCCAGCCGTTCGAGCTCGTCATCATCGGCGGCGCCGGCATCGGGGGCTTCATCGTGGCGAACACCATGAAGGTCGTGAAGGATACCGGCAAGGCGCTCGGCGAGGCCTTCAAGCACAAGGTTCCCAAGGAGCGGCACTATCTCGATACGCTCGGCGTGCTCTACAGCCTGATGCGGGACCTGCGCACCAAGTCGCGCAACGAGATCGAAGCCCATATCGACAATCCGGACGATTCCTCGATCTTCCAGGCCGCGCCCACGGTGCTGCAGAACAAGGAGCTCACCGCCTTCATCTGCGACTACGTGCGCCTCATCATCATCGGCAACGCCCGCGCCCACGAGATCGAGGCGCTGATGGACGAGGAAATCCAGACCATCACCCACGACAAGATGAAGCCCTACCACGCGCTCAGCACGATGGGCGACGCCTTCCCGGCCATCGGCATCGTGGCGGCCGTGCTCGGCGTCATCAAGGCGATGGGCGCAATCAACGAATCGCCCGAGATCCTCGGCGGCAAGATCGCCGCCGCCCTCGTCGGCACCCTTCTCGGCGTGTTCCTTTCCTATTCGATCGTGTCGCCGGTCATTGCCAACATCAAGTCGGTGCGCACCAAGCAGAACCGGCTCTACGTCATCGTCAAGCAGACGCTGCTTGCCTACATGAACGGCTCCGTGCCGCAGGTCGCGCTGGAATACGGCCGCAAGACGATCTCCGCCTACGAGCGTCCCTCGATCGACGCAGTCGAGCAGGAAATGATGAACCCCGGCGGCAGCAACGACGCAAGGGCGGCCTAAATGAGCGGGAACAAGATGACAGCCTCAGCAAAGTCGAAACAGGACCCGATCGTTCTCGCCCGCCTTACCGGCCAGCTGGGCGACCGCGAGACCATCTCCCGGCGCTGCGCAGCACTCGGGGAGGTCTTCTCGGAGTTCCTGCCCGACGTCTTCGAAAGCGAACTCGGCTTCGACGTGGCCGTGACCTATGCCGGATACGAGATCGGTCGCTTCGGCCAGCTGGTCTCGGGGCTCGGCGGGGCGATGGCGCTGTCGGACTGCTCGCTTCGCAACTGGAGCGACCACTACGCCGTTATCTGCGACAGCCCCTTCATCATCACCCTGATCGAGAACATGCTGGGCGCGTCCCGCGATTCGATCGAGGAGCCGGAACCCCGCACACTGTCGCCGATCGAGCTCGACATCGCCGCCATGGTGTTCGACAGGATCAGCGGCGTGCTCAAGACCGCCATAGGCGACCATAACGGCTACGAGCCGATCATCGGCCCCGCCTACAACGTGGAAGGCCGGAAGGCGCCGGCCGACGGCTCGGAAGAGACCTTTGCCGCCACGGTGAAGATGTCCGTCGGGATCGGCCCGGTGCTGTCGAGCTTCTTCGTGGTCGTTCCGCAAAGCGCGCTGCTGAAATCGACGATCGCCCCGCCGAGGGCGGCGAATTCGGCCAGGACGCGCAAGGAGTGGAGCGAGCAGCTGAGCGAGCAGGTCCGCCGCTCGAAGGTCACCCTCCAGGCGCGCATCAAGCTCGAGAGCCAGACGCTCGACACGATCAGCCGCCTGCAGGCGGGCGACATCATTCCCTTCCACGATGCCGCCGACGTCCGCGTCGACGTCAGCGCAAACGGAAACAAGCTCTACGTCTGCGAGTTCGGGCGTTCGGGCGCGCGCTACACGGTTCGCGTGAAGGACACCTACGGCTCGGAAGACGAGCTGCTGCAGCACATCGTCGGATAGGATCAGGCCCGGCAGCACGCCTCGGGCAAGTTTCAAATGGAATAGTGATCACATGGCACCGAAAAAAGCACCTCTTGCAGACGATCTCGCCTCGCCCGTCACCGCAAACGACGCCGAGCTCGAACAGGCAATCGACGACCTCCGCGGCGTCCTGCAGCAGGATGCGTCAAGCGCTCCCGCCACGGACTTCGGCATGGACTTCCCCACCGGCGACAGCGGCGACGCCCTTGCGGCATTCGGCGGCGACTTTGGCTCCGATACGGCCGCAGCAGGCTTCGGCGGAGACTTCGGCAGCACCGACACGACAGCCTTCGGCGATGCCGGGTTCGGCAGCGCCGACCTTGGCGGAGAGGACTTCGGCGGCACCGGCCTCGGCGAGATGCCTGCGCGTCCGGGAAGCGCCATGGAGGCCAATCTCGGCCTCATCATGGACATCCCGATCGACCTGCAGATCGTCCTTGGAACCTCGCAGATGCTGGTCTCCGGACTGATGGGCCTGACGGAGGGCGCCACGATCGCGCTCGACCGGCGCATCGGCGAGCCGGTCGACGTGATGGTCAACGGCCGGGTGATCGGCCGCGGCGAAATTACCGTGCTCGAGAACGACGACACCCGTTTCGGGGTCAAGCTCATCGAGGTCAAGAGCACATCCCACAACTGAAATGAGCTGATACCGGTGAAAGGTTTCAGGAGGCATCCATGATGGATTTCGACAATTTCGGCAGCACTGCAGTCGGTGCGCCGCTCAAGCCCGTCGACAAGGCAGCCGCCGTTCTTCTGGCGATGGGCAAGCCGGTGGCCGGCAAGCTCCTGAAGTTCTTCACTCAGGGCGAGCTGCAGGGCATCATCGCCGCGGCGCAGAACCTTCGCCCCATTCCCCCGCAGGAACTGCTCGAACTCGTCAACGAGTTCGAGGACCTCTTCACCGAGGGCGCGGGCCTGATGGACAACGCGAAGATGATGGAAGGGATCCTCGAAGAGGGGCTGACGCCGGACGAGGTGGACGGCCTGCTCGGCCGCCGCACCGCCTTCCAAGCCTACGAGACCACCATCTGGGATCGCCTGCAGGACGCGGACGCGATCTTCATCAGCCAGTTCCTGCTGAAGGAACATCCGCAGACCATCTCCTACATCCTGTCGATGATGCCTTCGGCCTTCGGCGCCAAGGTGCTGCTCGAGGTGCCGGAAGAGCGCCGCGCCGACATCATCAACCGTACCGTCAACCTGAAGGACGTCAGCCCGAAGGCGGCCGCGATCATCGAGGGGCGCGTGCGGGAGATGATGGACGCCTTCGAGGCGGAACGGAACTCGCCCGGCTCGAACAAGGTCGCCGAGATGATGAACGAGATGGAGAAGAACCAGGTCGACGAGCTGCTGGCCTCGCTGGAGACGATCAGCACCGCCTCGGTCCGGAAGGTCCGGCCGAAGATCTTCCTGTTCGAAGACCTGCTCATCATGCCGCAGAAGAGCCGCGTATCGCTGTTCAACGACGTTGCCGGCGACATCATCACCGCCGCGCTCCGCGGAACGTCGATGGACCTGCGCGAGGCCGTGCTGTCGTCGATCGGCGCGCGCCAGCGTCGCATGATCGAATCGGATCTCGCAGCTGGCGACGTGGGCAATCCGCGCGAGGTGGCGATCGCCAGGCGCTCGATCACCCAGGAGGCGATCAGGCTGGCGGCCGCCGGACAGATTCAGTTGAAAGAGAAGGACGAGGCCGCGGCCGCCGCCTGAGCCGGCTTGACTCGCCCCTTTCAAAGACCGACCGTTCCGGGGACCCGAATCTGAAAAGGCTCGGGTCCCTTTTTATGTGTCGGTAGAGCGGGCCACGGGTCGACGGGCCTGCCGCCCCCTTGCCGCAGAGCGCATTCCGGAAGGACCTTTCCATGGCCGACGACGAGGACAAGGAAAGCAAAACAGAAGCCCCGTCAGAGAAGAAGATCCGCGACGCTGCGGAGAAGGGCAATACGCCGTTCGCGCGCGAGGTTCCGGTCTTCGCGTCCACCGTGGCGATCTATCTCTTTCTCGTGTTCTTTTTGCCCGGCGGTTTCCTGCGCGTCGCCGAGACGCTGCGCGACCTGTTCGGGCAGCCGGACGCCTGGGATCTGGAGAACAGCGGCGACGTCGTCGCCCTCTTCCGCCACCTCGGCTGGGAGGCCGGCGCGCTACTGATGCCGGCGCTTCTGATGATGATGCTGTTCGGGCTGGCCGCATCGATCCTGCAGAACATGCCGAGCCCGGTCTTGGAGCGCGTACGCCCGCAGATGTCGCGCCTGTCGCCGATCAAGGGATTTACCCGGATCTTCGGCAAGCCCGGGCTCGTGGAATTCGGCAAGTCGCTGATCAAGGTCGGCGCGGTATCCGTGGTCGTCGTCCTGGTCCTGTGGGACGACTATTTCGCGACGCTGGACGCGATGTTCTCCGATCCGGCGGTGATCTTCCAGACCCTCGCGAAGGAAGCGAACACGATCATGGTGATCATCCTGTTCGCAACCGCCGTGATCGCCGCGATCGATTTCGCCTGGACGCGCCATCACTGGTATTCCGAACTGCGGATGACCAAGCAGGAGGTCAAGGAGGAACACAAGCAGGCGCAGGGCGACCCGATCGTCAAGAGCCGCCTCCGCTCCATCCAGCGCGACCGCGCCCGCAAGCGGATGATCGCCGCCGTTCCCCGCGCCACGCTCGTCATCGCCAACCCGACGCACTTTGCCGTGGCGCTGCGCTATGTCCGCGAGGAACAGGACGCCCCGGTCGTCGTCGCCAAGGGCCAGGACCTGGTCGCGCTCAGGATTCGCGAGCTCGCGGAGGAGAACGGCATCCCCGTCTTCGAGGATCCGCCGCTCGCGCGCTCCATGTTTGCGCAAGTCTCGGTGGATAGTGTCATTCCACCGGTGTTCTACAAAGCAGTGGCGGAACTGATTCACCGGGTCTACGCAGCTTCGCCCCAGATGAGACGGTAAAAGAGATCCGATGAGAAAAAGCTCCTATTCTGCCCAGCGCGAGAGGATCGTGGCCGAAGCGATCGGCCCGGTTGCATCGGAATTGCGGCTGCTTGACGCGGCCGACCTGGTATCCCTGCTGCGGTTCGAGTGCTACGGAAACCTGTCCGACCTGGTTTCATCTGCAGCCGAGCTGTATTTCCTCCCCGGCACCGTGGTTTTCGGCGCCGGCGGTGATTACAAGCTCGACTGGGGCGGTGAGCCCGAGGTGACGCTCGATCTGGAACTGCGTCCGCGCGGGTGCACCGTCTATGCGCGGCTCCAGCTCGGCAACGAACGCGCCGGCATCGAGGTGACCCACGTCGCCTTCGAGGATCCCGCGGTCGACCCGGACGACAATACCGACCTGCTCGCGGCGAGCCTGCGGGATGCGCAGTTCAGACGCTCGGCCTCATTGCAGCTGCAGGCTCACTAAGCGACCATAGCCGACGTCACGGGACATCGCGATCCTTCGGAATCGCGTGCCGTCGTCGCGCCTTTAGCGGATATAGCCCAGGCGTATCGCCTTCGCGATCGCCTGGACGCGGTTGACCGCGTCCAGTTTGGTCGTCGCCGTGCCCAGATAGGCATTGACCGTATGCACCGAAAGCCCGAGCTTCTCGGCGATGGCTTCGCTGATGCAGCCGTCGCCCGCCATCTGCAGGCAGGCGATCTCGCGGTCGTTGAGCGCCTCGGCCGGCTGCATCCGCTTTTCGTCCGCCGCCTGCAGGTCGACCATGATCTGGCCGGCGCGCATGTGCATGTCGAGCACGAGGTCGGTGTCGATCCTGAGGAAATCGCCGGTCAGGACGACGAAGCCGTTGCCGCTCGATCCCAGCCGGACGGGAAAGGCGATGCCGGCATAGGGCAGCTGGCTTGCCGGAAAGCGCAGGGCGAAGGAGGCGAGCTCTTCGGCGATGAAGCTGTTCGCGTCGGCGCCTTCCCAGACGACCGGCAGCATCGAGGCTTCCAGATGCGCCATGAGCGCCTCGCCATGAGTCTCCACCAGTGCGCGCGCCGTCGCCTCTGCCGTCCAGTTGCTGAGCGTGCAGGCGAGACGGCGCGTCGACGGCAATCCCTGGCCGAGGATGCGGAACACGGCAAAGTTCTTCGCGCCGGCGATCTTCTGCATCTGCTGGAGTGTCGCCACCACATCCGTCGTGCGCTTGGGCCGGGACAGCTTCGAGATCCGGATCTCGGGCCCCTCGTCCTTCGGCTGGGAGAACGGATGTTCCATCGCTTTCACCTCAGACGAGATTGTTTCGCACAGCCCAGGCGATCGCCTCGGAACGGGTCTTGGTCGCCGTCTTGCGCATGACGCTGGTGATGTAGTTGTTGATCGTGTTCCGGGATATGCCGAGGATCACGGCGATATCCTCGCTGGTCTTGCCCTCGGCGATCCAGTAGAGGCACTCGACCTCGCGATCCGTCAATTCGGATTCGCGGTCCTGGCGGCCTGTCGGCTTGCAGCAGACGCTTGCAAGATAGCCGGTCAGCAGGCCCACGTCCCGCAGGTTGCTCTGCGACAGGATGTAGTGCTCCGGGAAGAGCAGCATCAGCGTCATGCGCACGCGCCCGACGTTGAAGGTGATGGTGCAATATTCCCGGCTGACCCCGGACGGCGCCGCGACGTCGTCGCAGAACCGCGAGAACACCGGCTGCATCAGGCAGCTGGACCGGTCGAGATCGCTCATGCGGCCGTTCGTGCTGCCGAGTACGGCGGCCAGGCTGCGGACCATGTCGAACGGCCAGTCGGACGCGACGACGAAGCCGATGTCGGCGCTGAAGGACATGTCGTGGCGGACAAGGAGATAGTGGGACGCGCTGACATACCGGGTCAGCGCTTTCAACCCTGCCGTGAGTCCGGCGCGGTCCGCACAGCGCCCCAACTGGTGGACCAGCTGCTCGCGTGCGCTCTTTCGTTCACATGCCACCGCAGAGAATCCATAGGATTCCCGGAGCGATACATCCGCTCTCATCGTTTCCATAATAGCCCCCGTTGCCAAACTCGGCCGGGTCATCCCGTTCCCCCTCGCACCAGCGCCGGAACTCGGCACCGCTTGCGATCAAGCCGCATGGACGGGATTCACCAAACGAATCAGTAACTAAAGTCTACAACGACGCGAATCAAATGCCACGGGGCCCAACTGGGGATTTACATTCGCAAGTTTTCATGAATCGATTCGCGCCGGCGCAGCGGCCGCCGACCCCATCCCTGGGCCGACAGAATTAAACTTTTGTTAATCATCACATTTTTTCACTGGCGCCAAATGCAACCGTGAGACGATGACAGATTTACGACGGTCGGCAGGATTGAATTCAGGGGTGCGAACGGGCTTTCAACACCAAACAAAATTTTCGTGATCGCCCCGGCAGAGTCAGGTTTGTTGCCTGACGTAGCGGAAGGGCGCCCCGCAGGCCGCCAATATCGTCGCTTTTGAGTCACACTCCTGCGCGAAACGTCGCCCGCCCGGGGCCCGGCGCTGCCGAAGATTGGCGTTCCATCGAGGCCGGAGGAGGTGATAGGGCCGTCCGGGGACAAAGCTGGGTCATGCCATCGAACGTCGCGGGAAGATCGACCACAGGCCGGATCGACGATCCAGGGTCTACGGCCTGCGCTGCGGGACGCCTGCAGGATGCGGTGGCACCCAAGAGGTCACTGACAGCGGCGCTGTCCATGGCGCCCTCTCCACGGTACCGCGGGACCGGATCGCCTCCGCATGCGCATTGAGGTTCGCGTGCCGACACCACAGACGCAGAAATCCCGCCTCGAGGGCGGGATTTCGCGTTGCTTCTTCCGGTCCGGTCAGGCCGCCTGGTCTTCGGCCCATTTGCGCAGGATCTTCGCGGCGCGCTCCTCGCTGATCTCCACCATGCGGGACAGACGACGCTCGGGGCCTTCCTTGACGCGGCGGTTGAACACACCCTCGTCGTCGCCGGCGCTGAGGAGGTCGTCGGTGCTGTCGAAGCCGAAGTCGGAGCCGAAACCGTCCATCAGCGCGCCGGGACCTGCGCCGACACCCACGCCCGGAGAGAAGTCGGGCAACTCGAGGCCGGCCGCTTCGCTTTCCAGGGCGGTCGCACCGGCGCCACCGGAGACGGAGCGGACGACCGGGCGGAAGCCGAACCAGACCACCAGGAAGGCGACCGCGACGAAGGCGAGTGCGTTGATGATGGTGGAGAGGTTGCGCGTCAGCGTCTCCATCACGCCGGGGCCGGGTACGCCCTCGTCCAGCAGGACGTTGTCGAGGAAGTTCATGGCGGTCAGGGTGACGACGTCGCCGCGTTCGCTGTTCAGGCCCGCAGCGGACGACACGATCTTCTGCATCTCGGCGAGGAAGGCATCGATCTTCGCCTGATCGGCGGGTTCGCCGACCAGCGAAGCGAGCCTGCCCTGGTTGACGACCACGGCGACCGACAGGCGCTCGATCTGGTAGCTGTTGCGAACCGTCGCGATCGTCTTGCTGTTGATCTCGTAGTTGGTCTGCTCTTCCTTCTTGTCGGCCTGGTCGCTCGACTGCGGGCCGGTGCCGGCCTCGGGTCCGCCCTGCGGGATGTTCTGCTCGACTGTTGCCGGGCGCTGCAGTTCGCTCTGGCTGGACTGCTGGCTTTCCTTGGTGACGCGGACCGACCGCTCGACGCGGGATTCCGGGTCGAAGACGGTTTCCTGCGTCTGCTGGGAATCGGTGTTCAGCGCCGCCATGACGCTGGCGCGGAAGTTGTCCATGCCGAGGAACGGCGCCAGCGCCTTCTCGATGTTGCGCTCCACGTCTTCCTGGACCGACTGGACGATGTTGAGCGAACGGCTCAGCGTGTTGCCGTCCGAATCGTCGCCGGAGGCCAGCAACTGGCCGGCGGAGTCGAGGATCGTCACGTGCTCGGCTTCCAGCCCCGGAACGGAGGCAGCGACAAGCTGGCGGATGGAGGCGGCGGCCTTGCGGCCTGCGGCGCTGCCGGCGCGGATCATCACCGACGCCGTCGGCGGCTGCTCCGCCCGGCGGAAGTTCCCGCGGTCCGGCATGACGATGTGGACGCGTGCGGCGGCGATGCCGTTGATCTGCTGGATGGTCCGGGCGATCTCGCCTTCCAGGGCGCGAACGCGGGTGACTTCCTGCATGAAGGAGGTCAGGCCGAGGGAACCGACATTGTCGAAGAGTTCGTAGCCCGAATTGGAACTGCTCGGCAGGCCGCGCTCGGCGAGATAGAGGCGTGCCTTGCCGGTCTGGCCGACGGGAACCTGCAGGCTGGCGCCATCGCTTCCCGTCTGGAAGTCGATGTTCGCCTCGGCCAGCGCGACGCTGATCTGGTTCATGTCGGTGCTTTCCAGACCGACATAGAGCGTCTCGTAAGAGGGCTTGTTGACAAAGAGGGCGGCGGCAAGCACCAGGCCGAGCGTCACGACCCCGGCCCCGGCCAGCAGCGCCAGCTTCGGTTGCCCGAGCGACGCCAAGTTCTTGCCCATACTCTTAAGCTGTTCCAACAGATTCATTCTGTTCCCGCACCAACTTTGCCGGATCCGCCTCAGGCCAAAGAATGGCAGATCCGCTCAGTTTAAATTGCCCACCCCCGGAAAGGCGCCGCTGCCAACGGTGCCCCCATGCCCAGGACTACGCAGGCCTAATCGACCCGGAGGCAAAACTAGACGGTGAAACTTGCGCGAGCGTTTCGCTGGAATGCGGTGCAGCACGGCGCCACGAGGAGAGGTTCCACGGGCATTGCATCTAAAAATTAGAATTTAAATTCAATACGATAGCGGCCGTCGATTCCAAGATTGGACCGATTGTCCGCGTTCATGGACGCCTTGCGTCGGCGCAAGGCTCCGCGGCGACTTCGCGAATCAGAAGGCCTCGAAATCGCCGGACGCCTTGGACAGCGGCTGGGCGCCGAAGGTCCGCACGGTACCGTTGCCGAGCGCCGTCTTCATGTCGCTCAGCTTCACGAGGTTCAGCGCCGTCGTCACGTCCACGGCCCAGGCCTCCGGCATGTCGGCGGTGACCTGGCCGAGAAAATCCGCAAGGCCGCGGGCCTTCTGCACGGCGAGATCGATGCCCTGCAGGACCATCATGCGCTGCGCTGTGTTCTCGCCCGCCTCCGGGTGAAGCTCGGCGAGTTGCGGTTCGATGCGTTCGATCAGATAGGCGACGTCGTGCAGTTCCGAGACGACACGCATCAGGACGGCGGGTACGGATTCCTCCATGTCGGTCACGTCGTTCATGTAGTCGGCTTTCATGGTATCTCCGTTTCCACCGTCGCGCCGCCCGTCCACAGACCTGCGCATGCGGCCATATCCCTCATGCCCCGAGGCCGCATCCGGCTCAGAAGAATTCGATCGAGCTTTCCGCAGGCTTCGGCGGCAGTATCGGCCGCTGCTCCAGTGCCACGGTGCGCTGCGCCTCCACGCCGGTCAGGGCATGCTGCCGGGCGCGCCCGGATGTCGGCCAGTATTCGAGCTTGCGCCCGTGCTCGCCGCCGGTGCTCTCGCCGACGATCCTGATGCCTTCGTCGGTCAGGAACTGCCGGGCGAAGCGTGCATTCTGCTCGCCGACATTGGAGAAGGTCGCAATCGTCTTCGCCCCGCCGAAGATCTTGGCCTCGAGCCGGTCCCGGCGTGCGCCCTGCTTCAGCAGACCGTTGATCAGAAGCTCCATCAGATGCACGCCATAGCGCGTGGCGTCGCCACCTGCCGACATGGCCTCCATCGAGCCGGGCAGCAGGAAGTGGTTCATTCCACCGACGCCCACGACCGGATCGCGCAAGCACGCGGCGACGCAGGATCCGAGAATCGTCGTCAGCACGACGTCCGGATCGCTCATCACCTTGTACTCGCCCTGTATCAGGTGGACGCGGCGCGTCCCTGCCTCCGTGATCATTTCAAGGCCCCGAATACGGCCTCGATCGCCGCTTTCATCTTGTCGATGGTGAAGGGCTTGGCGAGCACGTTGTTGGCCCCGAGGGCCGCCGCCTTCTGCACCAGCGCGCGGTCGCCCTGGGCCGTCAGGATGATGAAGGCCGCCTTCTTCGTCGCCGGATTGGCGCGAACGTGCTGAAGGAAGACCAGCCCATCCATCTTGGGCATGTTGAAGTCGGAAATCACGAGGTGATGGGGCTGCTGGGTCATGATCTTCAGACCCTGCTCCCCATCGCCGGCCGCAGTGATCTGCTTGAAGCCGAGCTGTTGCAGCGCGTCTCCCAACAGCAATCGGCTGGTCACCTGATCGTCGACGATGAGTACTTTGATTTTTTCAGCGATAGACATTAGTCGCTCCCTTCTTTGCGGGCCGCAGTAAGCTTCAGGATTTCCTCCCCGATGGATGCGAGCGGAAGCTGATGTTCCACCGCCCCAAGTTCGTAGGCCACACGCGGCATCCCATATACGATGCAAGTCTTTTCGTTCTGGCCGATCGTGCGGGCACCGGCGTGGCGCATTTTCAGTAATCCGGCCGCTCCGTCCCGCCCCATCCCGGTGAGGATGACGCCGACGGCATTGCGGCCGGCAAGCTCGGCCACCGAATCGAACAGTACGTCGACCGAGGGCCGATGACCGTTGACCGGGTCACGGTCCAGCAGGCGGCAACTCGGCGCCGACGTGCTGGTGACCTGCAGGTGGCGGTCGCCTCCCGGGGCCAGGTAGATCTTGCCGATCTCAAGCCTCGCCCCGTCCGTCGCCTCCTCCACGCGCGGCGCGCAGATGCGGTTGAGGCGTTCGGCGAAGCTCTTGGTGAAGCTCGACGGCATGTGCTGGGTGATCACGGTCGGCGGACAATTGACCGGAAACTTCTGGAGGACGGTGATCAGCGCCTCGACGCCGCCGGTCGAGGCACCGATCGCGACGATCTTGCGGCCGTTGCGGTAGGTCTCGGCAGCGTTGGCATTGGCCGGAGGCTGCACCGGCACGACCGGCTCGGAGCGGATGTCTCGGCGCTGCGAACGGGCGGCCGCCTTGACCTTCTCGGCCAGGTCGCCAAAGGGACGGGCGTCGCCCGGCTGGGGCTTGCCGACGCAATCGAAGGCGCCGATCTCGAGTGCCGCGAGCGTCGCCTCGGCACCGCGATGGGTCAGCGTGGACACCATGATCACCGGCATCGGGCGAAGCCGCATGATCTTGTCGAGAAACTCCAGCCCGTTCATGTTCGGCATCTCGATGTCGAGCGTGACGACGTCCGGATTGAGCTGCTTGATGGCGTTGCGGGCCTCCATCGCATCGCTGGCCTGGCCGATGACGTCGACATCGGGATCGGCGCGGAGCACGGCCGTGATCAGGCCGCGCATGGTCGGCGAATCGTCGACAACGAGAACGCGAGCTGGTGCTGTCATGCGCGTCTTCCCCTCCCGGTGTAGCGATAGGTGGTGATGCCGATATTGTCGAACAGCGCCTTGGATTCGCCCGACACCCGCTCGGAGTGGCCGATATAGAGGTGGCCGCCTTCGGCCAGCATGCCGGTGAAGCGCGTCCAGATCTTCATCTGCGTCGGCTCGTCGAAATAGATGACGACGTTGCGGCAGAAGATGACGTCGAAGGGGCCCTTGAACGGCCACTGGGCCATCAGGTTCAGCTCGTTGTAGGTGATCAGCTTCTTGACGCGGTCGTCGATCTGCCACTTGCGGCGGCCGTCGATGTCCACCTCGCGGAAATACTGCTTGCGCATCGCCGGGCTGACCGTTTCCAGGGCGGTCGCGTCATAGGCGCCCGCGCGGGCGAGCGCCAGGATCTTCGGATCGATGTCGGTGGCCAGAATGCGGATATCGTAATCCGACGCATTCGGCAGCATCGACAGGAGCGTGAGCGCGATCGAGTAGGGCTCCTGGCCATCGGAGGAGGCGGCGGACCAGATGCGGACGCGGCCGCCTGCCTTGGCGCGGGCGATCAGCTCCGGCAGGACCTCGTGCTTCATGTGCTCGAAGTGATGGTTCTCGCGGAAGAAGCGCGTGAAGTTCGTCGTCAGATGCGACAGCATCTCCCGGCGGGCCGGCGCGCCTTCGGGCGAGGAGACGAGGGCGCAATATTCGCGAAATCCCTTCAGGCCGAGATTGCGGATGTGCTTGGACAGCCGCGAATAGACCAGCGAGGCCTTGGACTCGTTCAGATGAATGCCGGCATCGGCATAGATCATCGCTGCGATCTCGGAGAGGTCGCGGCGGGTCAGCGGATATTCTCCCGTTGCCAGGCATTCGTCCGGTGACAGTCTGGGCTCGAAGGCGGTCGACATCATGCGGCTTCGCTTTCGATATGGGGGAACAGCGCCTCGAGCTCGATCATGCAGATCATCCGGCCCTCGATGGCCAGTATGCCGCGGGCGTAGTTCTTCGTCATCTCGTTGGCGATGTCAGGCGTCGGCTGCACGTTGTCGTCGGTCACGGTCAGGATGTCGGAGACCGCATCGACGAGGAGGCCGACAGCCTTCTGGCCGACCTGCGCCACGATGATGACGTGCCTGACCGTCGGCTCCGCCGGCTTCATGCCGAGGCGCAGGGACATGTCGATGATCGGCAGGACCGCGCCGCGCAGGTTGATGACGCCGAGCACGTAGTGCGGCGCATGCGGCATCGGCGTTGCGGGGGTCCATCCACGGATTTCCCGCACCGACATGATGTTCACACAGAATTCCTGATCCCCGATCCGGAAGGCGATGAGCTCCCGGCCCTGCGTCAGTGATTTGGCTGCGTACGTCATTTTATCAACCGGTTGCTGCGAGCGAGATTTCTTGCTTCAGGGACTGGCCGCGCGAGGCGGCGACGACGGCGTCGACGTCGAGGATGAGCGCCACGCGCCCGTCACCGAGGATCGTCGCCGCGGCGATGCCCGGCACGTGGGTGTAGTTGGCCTCGAGGCTCTTGATGACGACCTGGCGCTGGCCCTGGATCGCATCGACCATCAGGGCGCGCTGCCCGCCACCTTCGGATTCGACCAGGAGGGCGACGCCGTCGACCGGGTTGGCCTGGGTGGAGCGGAAATTCAGGATCCGGCCCACATCCACGAGGGGGCAGAAGGAGTTGCGGATCGAGATCAGCCGCTGGCTGGCGCCGAAGGAATGGATCGCGGATGCTTCCGGCTGCAACGTCTCGACGATGGCGGTGAGCGGCACGACGAGCGTCTGGCCGGCGACCGTGACCACCATGCCGTCGAGGACAGCGAGCGTCAGCGGCAGGCTCATGGTGAAGACCGAGCCCTGGCCGGGCTTCGACGAGATGGTGATGCGGCCGCCGAGCGCCTGGATCGAGCGCTTGACCACGTCCATGCCGACGCCGCGGCCGGAAATGTCGGAGATCTTGTCGGCGGTGGAGAAGCCGGCGTGGAAGATCAGGTTGTCGATTTCCTCGTCCGACAGGTTGGCATCGGCGGCGATCAGGTCGTTGTCGATCGCCTTCTGGCGGACCTTCTCGCGATTGATGCCGCCGCCGTCGTCGGCAAGCTCGATGACGATGCGGCCGGAGCGATGCTTCGCCGTCAGCCGGACCGTGCCTTCCGGATTCTTGCCGGCGGCCTCGCGCTTCTCAGGCGATTCCAGGCCGTGGTCGACGGCGTTGCGGATCATGTGGGTGAGCGGCTCGGCCAGCTTGTCGATGACCGTCTTGTCGACTTCGGTGTTCTCGCCCTCGGTGACGAGGCGGACCGACTTGCCGGTGACGTCGGCGATTTCGCGGACGATGCGCGACATGCGCTGGAACACGGGCTTCACCGGCTGCGCGCGGATCGCCATGACCGAGTCCTGGATCTCGCGGGTCAGCTGCTGCAGCTCCTCGAGGCCCATGTTGATCGAGGAGACGCCGTTGTTGTCGTTCTCGATGACGCTCTGGGAGAGCATCGCCTGGTTGATGACAAGCTCGCCCACGAGGTTGATCAGGCGGTCGACGCGATCGAGATCGACACGGATGGTCGGTGCGGCGGCAGCGGCCTGTGCTGCCGAGGCCGCGGCTGCGGCAGGTGCGGCGGCGGCCTGCTGTGCGGCCGGGGCGGACCGGGTCTCAGTCTTGGGCGCTTCAGCGCGGGCGGCTGCGGCCATCGGCACGACGTTGTTTTCAGTGGCGGCAACCGGCTCCTTTTCTGCGGGCTCGTCGGCCTCGGCGGTTGCGCCGGCGTCGCCGTCGTCAAGGATCGAGAGGTCGAACGGGACCGGCTGCATCGGCAGTTCGTCGTCGCCCGCATCCGCTTCCACGTCTTCCTCGACGGTGCGGACCTCGAGGTCGCAATCCCATTCGGCGAACTCGAAGACGGAGCGGACGGCATCCTCGCCCTTCTCCGTGACGAGGGAGATCTTCCACGAGAAATAGGCTTCCTCGGGGTTCATGTCCTCAAGCAGCGGCAGGCTGTCCATATCGCAACGGATGCTCATCTCGCCGATGCGGGAGAGATCGCGCAGCAACAGCGCGGCCTCGTTGCCCTTGGAATAGAGCTCGCGCTTGGGATGGAACAGGATCTCGCAGGTAGGCGCAAAGGGCGCGACCGGCTTCTCCTCGTCGCCGAAATCGTCGAAGGAGAACGGGATCGGCTGGAAGCCTTCGTCGTTGACAGCCGGCGCGGCAGCGGGTGCGGGTGCCGCCGCCTGTGACGCCAGAGCCGGCTTTGACGCAGGCGCTTCGCTCGCCGCCGGCACCTCGCCGTTGGCGAGCGCCTCGAGTTCGCGGATCAGCTGCTTGCTGCGCGCCTCGTCGACGCTGCCGCCATCGCGGGCGGCATTCGTCAGGTCGGCCAGGACGTCGGCCGACTTGAGCATCACCTTCAGGACGTCCTGGTTCGGCTCGAGCTTGTTGGATCGAACGCAATCAAGCGTGGTCTCGAAGACGTGGGCGAAGGACACCAGATCGTCGAGGCCGAAGGCGCCGGCCCCGCCCTTGATCGAGTGCACCGCACGGAAGACCGCGTTGACGGTTTCCGGATCGCGATCGCCATCGTTCAGCTTCAAGAGACCGGATTCCAGTTCGGCGAGCTGCTCCTCGCATTCCTGGAAGAAGATCTCCTTGATTTCGTTCATATCCATCGGGAGGAACCTCGATTTAGGCGGTCACGCGCTCGATTGCATCGATGAGTTTGGTGGGGTCGAACGGCTTGACGATCCAGCCGGTCGCGCCGGCCTGACGGGCCCGGTTCTTTTTCTCGGCATCGCTCTCCGTCGTCAGGACGAGGATGGGGATCGCGCGGTACTTCTCGTTGCGGCGCACGCCCTCGATGAAGCCGAAGCCGTCGAGGCGGGGCATGTTGATGTCGGTGACGATGACGTCGGGATTGGCTTCTTCCAGAACTTCCAGCCCCTCGACCCCGTCCTCCGCCTGGATCGTCTCGAACCCGGCATTGTTCAGTGTCACCAGAAGCATGTTCCGGATCGTCCGTGAATCATCCACGGTAAGCACCTTCTTTTTCATCGCTGAATCTCCTTGGCCAGCAGGTGTTCAATGTTGACGCCGATGAGTTGCATCGTCTTGAGGAACGGCTCCGATGCCTTGGCGAACGTGTAGCTGCGCTTGTCGGCTTCCCAGGTCTTGGCGGCCGCCATGAGGACCTGCGCGCACAGGGCGCCGACGCGCTCGACGGCAGACGCGTCGATCGCCAGGTCGCTGCCCTTGAGCGCCAGCAGCTTGTCGCGAAGCGCTGTCGCCTCGTTGAGATCCAGCACGGGTGCCAGGCTCAGGCTTTTCTGAGCGGCCTTCTTGCTCGCCATCACTGCGTTCCTTGTCTGCTTGTGTCAGCGTTGATTGTCCGAAAGGTCGGTTCGGGCGCAAACCAGCCGGCGCCTTCGCGCCGGCTGCGTCGCGATGAGAATTCGTGGCAGGGCCGCTCCTGTCGCACCGTCAGCCCCCGTGTCCGACCGCGCGAACCGGCGACGGGGCCGGCATGGGCGCATGGGAGACCTGCCGGGCCACGTCGGCCTGGCGCGCGGCCGAAGGCTGCGGCTGGCGGACGTGAAACTGGCGGATCGTCTGTCCGAGCTCGAGGATGACGGCGTGGAGGTCACCGCCTGCGCGATCGACGCCTTCGGCCAGATCGACATCGGCGCGGGCCTGGGCGCCGATGCGGCCGAGATCGCCGCCCAAGGCGTCGAGCCTACCGACGCCTTCGTCGCTGGCGCGCGCGATGCCGGCGATCGAATCGTTGATGCCGGTGACCTGCAGGACGATGCTGCCGATCGCATCCTGGGTGCGGTTGACGTGATCGACGCCGGCCTCGACCTGCGCCTTGGTGCCGCTGACGAGTTGCTTGATCTCGCGCGCCGCATCGGCCGAACGCTGCGCCAGCGCGCGCACTTCCTGCGCGACCACCGCAAAGCCGCGGCCGCTGTCGCCGGCGCGGGCGGCCTCGATGCCGGCGTTCAGCGCCAGCAGGTTGGTCTGGAACGCGATCTCGTCGATGACGCCGATGATCTGGCCGATCTTTTCGGCGGATGCCTCGATGTCGGCCATCGCCGACTTTGCCTCGCCGACGATCCGGCCGCTGTTTTCGGCCGACTGGCGGGTCGACTGCGCGGCCGCCTCGGCCTTGCGCGTCTCGGCAAGGTTCAGCTTCAGGCTGTCGGCGATCCCGGCCAGGGTCGCGGCCGTGTCCGCGAGTTCGCAGGACTGCGCCTTCGAGCGCTCGGCAAGACGGCCGGCCTGGGCGGACAGGGTTTGCACCATCGCGCCCGAAGCCTCGCCGCGCTCGAGGGCGGAGCCGAGATGGCGCTCGACCTCTTCCAGCGCGGTATCGAGCGTGCCGGCCAGCGCTCGCCAGCCCTCCGGCATCTGCGCCCCGGTCCTGTGGGTGAAGTCGAGATTGGCAAGGCTTCCGATCACCTCGCCGAAGGCGATCTCGAACGCGTCGTGATCGGCCTTGCGCTGTTCTCCCAACGCCCGGTGATGGCTGTGGCGAAGCTCGTTGAACCGCAGCGAGACGCCGATCTCCGCATCGACCATGGCGACGCGGACGAAGGCGGTGAGAAGTTCGGACAGTTCCTTGCGGCGGGCGTTCCTCGAACCCGGCAGGATGGATTTCGGCCAGTATTCCTCCAGCAGTCCGTCGACGACGTGTTCGAGGACGATGGTGTGGCCGGACAGGCGCCAGCGGGGATCGAGGCCCATCTGGCTTTCGGCGTCGGCCAGAACCTTCACCCGCTCCGCATAGAGACTGTCGAAGCGCGCATCGGTCAGGACGCTCCAGTGGGAGGCGTGGAGATCATGCAGGCGATCGATGGCGCGTTCGCTCTGGAACTGCCGGGCGGCGTCGGGAAAGGTCTGGAAGCGCTGGAAGAGATCGCGAAGGGCGCCTTCGACATGGCGCTCGAGGGTCTGGCGATGGTCGCGGAGGATGTCGCCGTGGGCAGGCTCCAGGCCAGCAAATCTCAGCCGGTCGCGAAGGCTTGCCGCCTGCCCCGTCTGAGTCTGTTCTGCTGGCGTCTCCTGCACTTCTCAACCCCATGCACAATGCAGTTTCCCGGCCATCGCTGGCCAAGCCGGTGAATTCGTCCATGGGGGAGGCAACGTCCTGCGGTCTCAACGATCCGCACGGCGTCGAGCGCGTCGGGCCGGTTTCGCCGTTCGCCTGTCCATGGTCAATTTCGGTGAAAGCTTGATACCGGGTCGAAACCGGTACGGGCGGTACGGCATCATGCCTGAGTGGGAAATGGTGAAATTCCCCATTCCGACGCGTGAGACCATGTTTATGGTTAATTCCTTGCCTGAAGGTTAATGCGCTGCGGCATGGCTGTACTTTCACGGCACCGGGGGCCCGGCCGCCCGCGCGTTTGCGTGCCTTTCGGCTGCTTGGCGATCGCCATATCCCTAGAATTCGCTAGGCCGGATGGCGTCTTGGCCAATATTTGGCAAGGCAAAAGCAAGTTTCGGATGCTAGTAGTGCTTTCCAGACGATGATGTCCTTGGGAATGAGCAATGATTGTTCTTTGGTTGAGTGCATTGATCTTGACTGCCGCAACGCTTGCAGCGGTCGCAACGCTGATCGGTATCGATGGCCGCCAGCCCGTCCGGGCGCCGGCGATTTTCTGATCCGAAACTTCCGGCCGGCCACGGATCGGGGTGCCCTCGGCGCCTCAACCGGAAGCGAGGCTGCGCCATCTTTCGACATAGGCCGTCGCAGCCCCGGGCAGCGACGGCTCCACCGGCCGCAGGCGCGGCCTCGGTACCCCTTTCACAGCCAGGCAGGCCGCACCGACACTGGTGCCCGTGGCACTTTCGCCCACGAGCACGCGCCTGCCGGTTGCCGCCGCCAGCATCGCCAGATATCGACCGTTGCCCGAGAACGGCCCCTCGACGATGACAGGCCCGTCCGCGCCGATCAGCGACAGGCAGGTCGCACTCATGAGGGCGAGATAGAACGCGACCGCGACCTGGGCCTCCTCTTCCGTCAGTTGCCCGCGATCGATCGTCCAGCGGGCCTGGCGGCCCGGAAAGGGCCCGGAATCGTCGGGGATGGACGGCAGGATCATCGCCTGCCGGGCCAGAACGGAGGCGACGGCATCATCGCCGACGGGCGCGTTCCTGCCGCCGAGGAGCGAGAAGGCGCGGCCGCCCATGAAGCGGGCGGAGGGGACCGGGTCACCCAGCGCATTGACGTTGACCAGCGTATCGCGCCGCTCGTCCAGTTCGCAGTGCCGGGCGCCCATCGCCATGCAGACGACCCAGGTGCCGGTCGAGACGACCGCGTAGGGCGAAGGCGTCGTCAGCACATGGGGCAGGAGCGAGGCGTTGGAATCGTGGATGCCGCAGTGGACGGGCGTCTGCGCATCCAGCCCGGTGGCAGCGGCAAGCTCCGGCAGGATCGGCCCGAGCACGTCGGAAGCCTTGCGCAGGGGCGGCATCAGCCGGCTCCAGCCCTGCCCGGTCACCAGCGTCGAATATCGGCGGTTCACCGGCTCCCACAGGTCGGCGTGGCAACCGAGCGAGGTGACCTCGCCGGCCAGCACCCCGGTCAGCCGGTACGACCAGTACTGCGCGTACATCAGGATAGCTGACACCCGCCCGAACGCCTCGGGGAAGCGGCGCGACTGCCAGTAGAGCTGCATGCCCGCGTTCAGGCCGACGGGCAGCTTCGGCGTACCCGTCTCGGAAAAGGACGGTCGAACGGCCTCGTACTCCGCGAGCAGCTCCTGCGGACCCGCATGCTCATAGTCCAGCACCGGCAGGACCAGAACGCCGTCGCCGTCGACGAGTGCGGCCGTGGCGCCGTGCGTCGTCACCGAGATGCGATCGATCCGGCGCTCGACGTTCAGCACCTTGAGACTGTCGAGAATGAAGGCCCACAAACGTTCGGTGTCGAAATGCGGATAGGGCGGCGCGTCCACCACGCCGTTGGGGGTGGTGCGCACGGCGATCTCGCCGAAGCTCTCGCCATCGACGAGTGCCACCTTGGCATTCGTCTTGCCGATATCGATGACGGCGATCGTGCGGGCCATGGGCTGCTGCTCATTCCATGTGAAAGACGGTGCGGAGCGGAACGGCGACCGGCTCGTTGTCGGGCTTCGTCTCCATGATGTCGGCCATATGCGCCCACCAGCGCTTCATCACCGGGTGGTCCGGAAGACTGTCCATCGTGTGGTCGTCGCGCCGCCAGAGGACGCCGAAGAGAAGACCGGTCTCCTCGTCCAGATGGATGGAATAGTCGGAGACGCCGGCCGCCTTCAGCAGTGCCGCAAGTTCCGGCCAGATCGCGTCGTGCCGTGCCTTGTATTCCTCGGCCATGCCGGGGTTGAGGCGCATGCGGAAGGCAAATTTCTCCATCGTTCCCCTCAGTGTCCCATGCGGCGCCTGAGCCGCGTGTAGAGGATCGGCAGCGCGATCACCGAAATCAGCAGCAGGCCGATGAAGATCGACATGACGATGCCGGGCACGTTGAGCAGGCCGAAGCCGAAGGTGACCATGCCCATGATGAAGGCCGCCAGCACCACGCCGCCGATCGTGCCGGAGCCGCCGAGGATGCTGACGCCGCCGAGCACCACCATCGTCACCACTTCCAGCTCCCAGCCGAGCGCGATCGAGGGCCGGGTCGAGCCGAGGCGCGAGGTCAGGCAGATCGAGGCGATCGCCGACATCAGGCCGGTGAGCAGGAACAGGGTGAACTTCACGCGCGCCACCCGCACGCCGGAGAAGAGGGCGGCCGTCTGGTTGTTGCCGATCGCATAGACCGCGCGGCCGAAGTTCGTCATGTGCAGGATCACCGCATAGAGAAGCGCAAAGCCCAGAAACAAGCAGAACTCGAACGAGAACACCCACCAGACATAGCCCTGCCCGAACCAGGAGAAGCCTGCCGGATATTCGGTGAAGGCCTGGTCGCCGAGAATGATGAAGGCGATGCCGCGGAACAGGCTCATGGTGCCGATCGTGACCACGATCGAGGGCAGCCCCAGCCGGGTCACGAGCAGACCGTTGACGGCGCCGCAGGCAAGGCCCACCGCCAGGCCGACAACCACCAGCGCCGGCGTGTCGAAACCCTGCGTCGCGGCATAGCCCATGGCCGTCGACGTCAGCGCCACGATAGAGGCGACCGACAGGTCGATCTCGCCCGAGATAACCACGAGCGCCATAGCGAAGGCGATCATCGCCTTCTCGGTGAAGTTGAAGGTCGCGTCGGACAGGTTCCACGGGTCGAGGAAGTAGGGGGAGGCCAGCGAATTGGCGACGAAGATCAGGATCGCCACCACCACCAGCAGGCTCTCCCAGCTCTTCAGCAGGCGGGATCCCCGGCTCTGCAGGCGGTCGGGAATATGACGGGTCTGGACCTGTGCCTCGGCCATCAGTGTGCCTCCGCCTTCTTGAGAATGACCCTGCCCTTGCGCCGCTCGGCGCGCGCATTGACGGCGACGGCGATGATGATGACCATGCCGGAGATGGCCATCTGGGCGAAGGGAGAAATGTTGATGACCGGCAGCGCGTTCTTGATGATGCCGAGGAACAGCGCGCCGAGGACCGCCCCCGGCACCGAGCCGATGCCGCCGGCGATCGAGATGCCACCGATCACGCAGGCGGCGATGATGTCGAGTTCGAAGCCGAGCGCGATGTCGACATAGGCGACGGCGTAGCGGGACACCCAGAGATAGCCGGCAAAGCCGGCAAGCGCGCCGGAAAGGCAATAGGCCAGGAATCGGGTACGGCCGACGTCGATGCCGGTATAGACCGCCGCGTGCGGGTTGCCGCCGACGGCGAAGAAGGCCCGGCCCGTCGCCGTGCGGGTCATCACGACGAACATGAGCGCGACGATGAGGACGGAGAACCAGGAGAGCGCGGGGATGCCGAAGAGATCGGCCCGCGGCAGTCCCTTGAAGGCCTCGCTCATCTGGTGGGCATTGATCCACTGGCCGCCGGTGAGCAGGAAGATCGTGCCGCGGAAGATCGTCAACGTCCCGAGCGTCACCACGATCGGCGGGATGTTCAGCTTCCAGACGAGCAGGCCGTTGATCGAGCCGAGGGCCGCACCCAGCGCCACGACGGCTGCGATCACCAGCGGGATCGGCAGGCCGGGCCAGGCGACGTTGATGAGGCCGGCGACCATGCCGCAAAGCGCAAGGTTCGCCGCCATCGAGAGATCGATGCAGCGGGTGAGGATCACCGCCATCTGCCCGAGCGCCAGGATGATCAGGATCGAGGTGTCGTTGTAGACCCGACCGAGATTGGCCGGCTGGACGAAGCCGGGGAAGCGCAGCGTGACCAGCGCCACCAGCGCCAGGATCGCCACGACCAGCAGCGCCTCGCGGTTCTTCAGAAGCATGTTCATGGCGCGGTCTCCGAAATGCCTGCGGCGGCGCGAACCAGTTTCTCCGCCGAGAGTTCGGCGCGCTCGAACCGGCCGACCATCCTGCCCTCGCGCATGACGATGACGCGGTCCGACATGCCCATGATCTCGGGGATTTCCGAGGAGACCATAATGACGCTGAGACCCTGCGCAGCCAGTTCGCTCATGAAGGCGTGGACGGCGGCCTTGGAGCCGATGTCGATGCCCTTGGTCGGCTCGTCCAGGATGATCACCTTCGGCTTCGTCGCCAGCCACTTGGCGATGACGACCTTCTGCTGGTTGCCGCCCGACAGCGTGCCGACGTCCTGGTCGAGGGAGGCAGCGCGCAGGTCGAGCCTTGAGGTGTATTCGCGCGCCAGCCGGAATTCCTCGGCCATGCGCAGGAAGCCGGAACGCGAGGTGCGGGTCAGCGAGGGCAGCGTGACGTTCTGGAAGATCGGCATGCCGATGATCGCGCCCTGCCGGCCGCGCTCTTCCGGCACATAGACGATGCCGGCCTCGATCGCCTCGGCCGGCGAACGGATGACGAGAACCCTGTCGTCCAGCCGGACGGCGCCGGCCGACGGTCTGGTGATGCCGATCAGCGACTGCATGAACTCGGAGCGGCCTGCCCCGACAAGGCCATAGAAGCCCAGGATCTCGCCGCGGCGCAGCTCGAAATTGATGTCCTCGAATTCGGTCGGGTGGCGGTAGCCGGAAACGGTCAGCACCGGTTCGCCGATCGCCACCTCCTGCTTGGGGAAGACCTGGCCGACGTCGCGGCCAACCATCATGCGCACGAGATCATCCTGCGTCGTCCCCGCGATCAGCCCCTCGCCGACCATGCGGCCGTCGCGGAAAACGGTATAGCGGTCGGCGATGCGGAAGATCTCGTCGAACTTGTGGCTGATGAAGAGGATCGCCTTGCCGTCTGCCTTGAGCCGGTCGATCAGTTCATAGAGTTCGTGGATCTCCTTATAGGAGAGGGCAGCGGTCGGCTCGTCCATGATGACGACGCGGGCGTCGATCGACAGCGCGCGCGCGATCGCTACCAGATGCTTGCTGGCGATGCCGAGGTCGCGCAGGCGGATCGAGGGATCGAGGCTCGCGCCGACCCGCTCCAGCAGCATGCGCGCATCGGTGTTCATCCTCTGCCAGTCGATCAGGCCGAAGGGGGTGCGCGGGGCATGGCCGAGGAAGATGTTCTCGGCGACGGAAAGCTCGTCGAAGAGCACCGTCTCCTGGTGGATGGCGGTGACGCCGGCCCTCGCGGCAGCGCTTGCGGAAGGAAAGTGCATCTCCTCGCCGTCGACGCGGATCGTGCCGCCATCGGGCTGGTAGATGCCGGTGAGGATCTTCACCAGCGTCGACTTGCCGGCGCCGTTCTCGCCGACCAGAGCGGTCACGGAGCCCGGATAGAGCGACAGCGAGACGTCGGAAAGCGCGTGGACGCCCGGGAAGGACTTGGAGATCCCCTGAAGCGCGATCGCCGGCTTCATCCGCGATGTGGTCGTGTCCTGCAACAAGGGTTCGTCCGTCAGTTCGGGTACGGTGTCGTCAGGCCGTGTTCAGCCTGGCCATGCTTGAAAATTGCCCCTCACCCTAGCCCTCTCCCCGCAAGCGGGGAGAGGGGACGATGCCGTTTCGCCGCTTCGATGGCAGGCGAGACGTTGCCAGGCATTTCCTTCTCCCCGTTCACGGGGAGAAGGTGGCCGGCAGGCCGGATGAGGGGCAATGCACTTGCTTCACTGCGGCCCGGCCATACTACCGCCGCGCCGCCCACCAAGGATCAGAAGATCTTGGCGAATTCCTCGACATTCGAGGCGTCGTAGACGAACGGGTCGGCCATGGCGCCTTCGTTCTTGTCGTCCAGCTTGACCTTGCCCATACGGCCCATGTTGAGCTCCGCGCCGGGCTTGGCTTCCGCACCCTCGATCAGGTCATTGGCGATCATGGTGGCGGAATAGCCGAGGTCGATCGGGTTCCAGATCGCGAACGACTTGGACGCACCGGACTTCACGTGGCCCGCCATTTCGGAGGGAAGGCCGAGGCCGGTGACGTTGATCTGGCCGGCCTTGCCAGCATCCGAGACGGCCTGGGCGGCGGCGACGATGCCGACGGAGGTCGGCGCGATGATCGCCTTCAGGTCCGGATAGGACTGGATGAGCCCCTGCGTCTCGCGGTAGGACTTGTCGGCCAGGTCGTCGCCATAGACGGTGGTGACGATGTTGACGCCCGGATAGTTCGGCAACACCTTCTTCATCTCCTCGATCCAGACGTTCTGGTTGGTCGAGGTTGCCGTTGCCGACAGGATCGCCACGTCGCCCTTGCCGTCCGGCAGGTTGTCGGCAGCCATCTTCACGCACATATTGCCGATCAGCGCGCTGGACGACGGGTTCAGGTGCATCGAGCGGCCTTCCGGCGCCACGCCGGAATCCCAGGAGATCACCTTGATGCCGCGGTCCATCGCCTTCTTCAGGGCCGGCACCAGCGCATCGGTGTCGTTGGCCGAGACGGCGATCGCATCGACCTTCTGGGCGATCAGCGAGTTGATCACCTCGATCTGCCCTTCGGCGGTGGTCGTCGTCGGGCCGGTATAGATCACCTCGACGTTGCCGAGTTCCTTCGCCGCCTCCTGCGCGCCCTTGTTGGCGGCCTCGAAGAAGCCGATGCCGAGCGCCTTCACCACCAGCGCGATCTTCTTGTCCGCCGCATTGGCGACGTTTCCGACGAGCGCCGTCGAGACAGCGGCTGCGACGAGCAATGCCTTCCAGATCTTCATGTCCTAGTCCTCCCTGACTGGTACGTTCCCCTCCCCGACCGGCCCTATGCCTGCGAGGGAGCATTCTCCACCGGAGCCGCCGCCCGAACGTCCGCGACGATCAGGCTGACGCCGGCATTCTCCAGCATCGAGGCTTCCCTGTCCTCGATGCCCGTATCGGTGATGACCGTTGCGATGCGCTTCAACCCGCACAGGATGAGGCTGGAGCGCTTCCTGAATTTCGAGGAGTCGACCAGCACGACCAGATCGTCGGCCTGGTCGATCAGCTTCTGCTCGGCCTGGATCAGAAGCGGATCGGCCTCCATCAGGCCGAGCGGCCCGAGCCCCTGGGCGCCCATGAACATGCGCCGCGCATAGAAGTTGCGCGTGACGTCGTTCTCGAACGGGCTGAGGATGATGTTCTGCTCGCGGTAGATCGTGCCGCCGGAGAGCATCACCGTGTTCTTCGAATGCTTCAGCAGGTGCTCGGCGATCGGAAAGGAATTGGTGAAGACCTGCATGCGACGGTTCGCCAGGAAGTGCACCATCTGGAAGGTCGTCGTGCCGCCGTTGATGATGATCGGCTCGCCATCCTGACAGAGCGCCACCGCTTCCTTCGCGATCGCCTGCTTTTGCCTGGCATTGAGCGCCTCGTTGACGCTGAAGGGACGGCCGGCAAGGCCGACGAACTGTGGCGGATTGATCGCCTCGGCGCCGCCGCGCACGCGGCGCAGGCGCTTCTGCACGTGCAGGGCGGCGATATCCCGACGGATCGTCGCTTCGGAACTGTCGGTCAGATCCACCAGTTCCTGCACCGTGGCGACGGGCTTTTCCTGGACGGCCGACAGAATGATCCGATGTCTTTCCTTCTCGTGCATGGCTCCTCCCAATGGTTTGCATGCTTCCATCACGATCGCGCAATGTCAATCATGATCGGTCATGTTTTTTCATTGTGCAGCGCAGTATGACTGATTTTGATCGTTTGTGATTGACACGCTTGCCGCATCCGTGAGATTTGAATCCCCGAACTGGAGGTGCGGCCCCGATATCGTCCGAGGGTCGCGACATGGAAGACCGGGAGGAAATGCCGATGCTGGACAAACAGGTGAATGGGCAGCAAGGCGCACGCCTTGCCAATCTCTGGGACGAGGCGAAGGCGGCCGCGATGAGCGAGCCGGAACGCCTGCTCTATCGCTCGAACCTTCTCGGCTCGGACAAGCGCATCACCAATTACGGCGGCGGCAACACCTCTGCCAAGGTGAAGGAGAACGATCCGCTCGGCGGCGGCACGGTCGAGGTGCTCTGGGTGAAGGGATCGGGCGGCGACGTCGGCACGATCAGGATGGACGGCTTCGCCACCCTCTATATGGAGAAGCTGCAGGCGCTGAAGGGCCTCTACCGGGGGCTCGAGCATGAGGACGAGATGGTGGGCTACCTCCCCCACTGCACCTTCAACCTCAATCCGCGCGCCGCCTCCATCGACACGCCACTGCATGCCTACGTGCCGCGCATCCATGTCGACCACATGCATCCCGACGCGATCATTGCCATCGCCGCTTCCGAGAACAGCCGCGAGCTGACGCAGCAAATCTTCGGCGACGACATCGGCTGGCTGCCGTGGAAGCGTCCCGGCTACGAACTCGGCCTGTGGCTGGAAAAGTTCTGCAAGGAAAACCCTGACGCGCGCGGCGTTGTTCTGGAGAGCCACGGCCTGTTCACCTGGGCGGACACGGCGAAGGAATGCTACGAGACGACGATCGAGATCATCAACAAGGCGATCGCCTGGTTCGAGGCGAACAATACGGCCCCCGCCTTCGGCGGCGCGGTCAAGCCTGTGCTGGCCGCCGATGAGCGCCGGGCGGTCGCGCAGACGCTGATGCCAGTCATCCGCGGCCTGATCGGTGCGGACGAGAGCAAGGTCGGCCATTTCGACGACAGCGAGGCCGTTCTCGACTTCGTGACCTCGAAGAACCTGGCGCCGCTCGCAGCGCTCGGCACCAGTTGCCCGGACCATTTCCTGCGCACCAAGATCCGCCCGCTGGTGGTCGATTTCGATCCGGCAAATCCCGACGTGGACGCCACGCTTGCGGGCCTTGCCGATGCCGTCGCAGCCTACCGGGCGGACTATGCCGCCTACTACGAGCGCTGCAAGCACGACAACAGCCCGGCGATGCGCGATCCGAACGCCGTCGTCTACCTCGTTCCCGGTGTCGGCATGATCACCTTTGCCAAGGACAAGGCAACCGCGCGCATCTCGGCCGAGTTCTACGTCAACGCCATCAACGTCATGCGCGGCGCCGCAGGCGTTTCCACCTATGTCGGCCTGCCGGAGCAGGAGGCCTTCGACATCGAATACTGGCTTCTGGAGGAGGCGAAGCTGCAGCGCATGCCGAAGCCCAAGAGCCTCGCCGGACGCATCGCGCTCGTCACCGGCGGCGCCGGCGGGATCGGCAAGGCAACCGCCAACCGGCTGATGGCCGAGGGCGCCTGCGTCGTGCTCGCCGACATCGATGCGGAGGCGCTGGCCATCGCCCAGTCGGAGCTCGCCGCCCGCTACGGCAAAGACTTCGTCCGCTCGGTCGCCATGAACGTCACCGACGAGGCGCTCGTGGAAAAGAGCTTCGCCGACACGCTCGTCGATTTCGGCGGCCTCGACATTCTCGTTTCCAATGCCGGGCTCGCCTCCTCCGCGCCGATCGAGGAGACCACGCTTTCGCTCTGGAACAAGAACATCGACATTCTCGCCACTGGCTATTTCCTCGTCTCGCGCGAGGCGTTCCGGATCTTCCGCCGGCAGAAGGCCGGCGGCAATGTCGTCTTCGTCGCCTCCAAGAACGGCCTGGCCGCGTCTCCGGGTGCTGCCGCCTACTGCACCGCGAAGGCGGCAGAGATCCATCTCGCCCGCTGCCTGGCGCTTGAGGGCGCTTCCGAGCAGATCCGCGTCAACGTCGTCAATCCGGATGCGGTGCTGCGCGGCTCGAAGATCTGGACCGGCGAATGGAAGGAACAGCGGGCGGCGACCTACAAGACCGACGACCTGGAGGCACACTACCGCGAGCGCTCCATGCTGAAGCGCAGCGTCTTTCCGGAGGACATCGCCGAGGCGATCTACTTCCTCGCCTCCGACATGTCGGCCAAGTCGACCGGCAACATCATCAACGTCGACGCCGGCAACGCCCAGTCGTTCACGCGATAAGCAAACGGCCCGGTCTGGGAGGACGAAGCATGAGCATCATTTCAAAGGACCTGATCGCGGCCGAGAACGCGAAACAGGCGTCAGCACTTGCAAGCGACTACGCCCATCTCGGCGAGCAGCTGGCGCGGCGCGGCGTCGACATCGACACCGTCAAGCGCAAGGTCGCGGACTACGCCGTCGCCGTTCCCTCCTGGGGCGTGGGCACCGGCGGCACGCGCTTTGCCCGCTTTCCAGGCCGGGGCGAGCCGCGTAACATCTTCGACAAGCTCGAGGACTGCGCCGTCATCCACGAACTGACGCGCGCCACCCCGACCGTTTCGCTGCACATCCCCTGGGACAAGGTCTCCGATCTTTCGGCGCTGAAGGAAAAGGGCGCCGCACTGGGCCTCGGCTTCGATGCGATGAACTCCAACACCTTCTCCGACGCGCCGCAGCAGGAGCATTCCTACAAGTACGGCTCGCTCTCGCACGCGGACGCGGCGACGCGCCGGCAGTCTATCGAGCATAACATCGAGTGCATCGAGATCGGCCGCAAGCTCGGCTCAAAAGCGCTGACGGTGTGGATCGGCGACGGCACGAACTTCCCCGGCCAGGCCGATTTCACGCGGAGCTTCGAGCGCTATCTCGAGGCGATGAAGGCGATCTACAAGCATCTGCCCGACGACTGGCGCATCTTCTCCGAGCACAAGATGTACGAGCCGGCCTTCTACTCCACCGTCGTGCAGGACTGGGGCACCAACTACCTGATCGCCAAGGAACTGGGCGACAAGGCCTTTTGCCTCGTCGACCTCGGCCATCATGCACCGAACGTCAACATCGAGATGATCGTCGCCCGGTTGATCCAGTTCGGCAAGCTCGGCGGTTTCCACTTCAACGATTCCAAATATGGCGACGACGACCTCGATACCGGCTCGATCGACCCCTACCGGCTGTTCCTCGTCTTCAATGAACTGGTGAATGCCGAGGAGCGCAAGGCGGAAGGCTTCGCGCCGGCGCACATGCTCGACCAGAGCCACAACGTCACCGATCCGATCGAGAGCCTGATGCGCAGCGCAACGGAAGTCTGCCGCGCCTATGCGCAGGGGCTGCTCGTCGACCGGGCGGCGCTGTCGGGCTACCAGGAGGAGAACGACGCGCTGATGGCATCCGAGACGCTGAAGGCCGCGTTCCGCACCGACGTCGAGCCGATCCTGGCGATGGCGCGCACCGAGAGCGGCGGCGCGATCGACCCGGTCAGCTGCTATCGTGCCGCGGGGTACCGGGCGAAAGTCGCGGCCGAGCGGCCGGCGGTAGCCGGAGGTGGCGGCGGGATCGTGTGAAACAACGCGAGGCGACAGCACGCCCGAGGCTGACGTCAGCGGCCCTGACAAAGTTACAGAACTGAATATTGCCCCTCACCCTACCCTCTCCCCGCAAGCGGGGAGAGGGGACCGGAAACTTCGCGGCACTCGTCCTTCTCCCCGCTTGCGGGGAGAAGGTGCCGGCAGGCGGATGAGGGGCATCTCCCGCCCTCCATCACCAAAATCCTACACCTTCACCGCCTGTTCGACGAAATCCTCCGTTCCGAAGAACTTCAGGTAGCGTTCGACCTCCGCCGGATCGCCGGTCGCCTTGCGGGGGTTGTCGGAGAGTTTCACGGCCGGGCGGCCGCCGGCGTCAGTGACCTTGCAGACCACCGAGATCGGGTCCAGCCCGCGGAAAGGCTGCGGTGCGCAGCCGACGAAGTCGTTGGTGAGGTTGGTACCCCAGCCGAAGCTCATGCGCACCCGGCCCTTGAAATGCTCGTAGGTCCTGATGATGGTGTCGACGTCGAGACCGTCGGAGAAGATCAGGAGCTTCTCGCGCGGATCGCGCCCCATCTTCTTCCACCAGGCGAGGATCTTCTCGCCGCCCTCGATCGGCGGCGCGCTGTCGGGGCGGAAGCCGGTCCAGTCGGCCACCCAGTCCGGCGCGTTTTTCAGGAACGCCGCGGTGCCGAAGGCATCGGGAAGCACGATCAGCAGGTTGCCACCATAGAGCTGGTTCCAGTCCTGCAGCACCTTGTAGGGCGCGTCGGCCAGTTCGGCGTCATTTCGCGCCAGCGCCGCCGCCACCATCGGCAGTTCATGGGCATTGGTGCCGAGCGCCTCGAGATCCGTGTCCATGGCGAGCAGCACGTTGCTGGTGCCTGAAAACGAATGGCCGATCCCCTCCTTCAGCGCCTCCACGCACCAGCGCTGCCACAGGAAGGAATGCCTGCGGCGGGTGCCGAAATCGGAGATGCGCAGTTCCGGGTGCTGGCGCAACTGCTCCACCTTCGACCACATCTTCGCCTTGGCGCGGGCATAGAGCACATCGAGCGCAAACGGCCCCATGTCCTTCATCGCGGTGCGCGAGCGCAGTTCGTTGACGATGGCAAGTGCCGGAATTTCCCACATCGTGGTTTGCGACCAGCGCCCCTCGAAGGTCAGCTCGTACTGACCTTCCTTGCGCGCCAGATGATATTCCGGCAGCTGGAACTCGGCCAGCCAGGCGAGGAACTCGGGCGAGAAGATCTGCTTGCGGCCGTAGAAACTGTTGCCGGCCAGCCAGATCATCTCCTTCTTGGTGAAGCGCAGCGTGCGAGCGAAATCCAGCTGGTCGCGCAGTTCCTGCTCGTCGATCTCGTCGGCGAGGCGCACGGTCTTCGTGCGGTTGATCAGCGAGAAGGTGGCATCGACGTCCGGATAGAGCTTCCAGATCATCTGCAGCATCAGGAGCTTGTAGAAGTCCGTATCCAGCAGGCTGCGCACGATCGGGTCGAGCTTCCAGGCATTGTCGTATACGCGACGGGCAATATCCGTCTTGGTCATCTCTCCCACCTCGCTGCACTGCTCTGCCCGCCGGCCGAAAATTCGAGGATCGGGATGGTGCCGGCGGTTGCGCTCCCGGGTCCGTCGCACTCATCGCACGCCCCCCGCCCGGCCGCAAGACACGCCGGCTGGGGAACAGTGCGCGCAATCCGCGCAGGGGCGAAGATAAGGTCTTGTAATCTCTTCGCCTTCAATCGATGCTCGCAGGTGTTTCCAACCCGCGCTCGGGAGGCGTGCACATGGGTATTGAGAGCATCATTATCTTTCTTATCGTCGGCGCAATTGCAGGATGGCTCGCGGGCCTGATCGTATCCGGTTACGGATTCGGCCTGCTCGGCAACATCGTCATCGGCATCGTCGGCGCCTTCATCGCCGGCTTCCTTCTGCCCCGGCTCGGGATAGGCGTCGGCGGTGGCATCCTCTGGGCGATCATCCACGCCACGATCGGGGCGATCATCCTGCTATTGCTGATCAAGGTGATCAAACGGGCCTGAAACGCGGCAGCGCCGCCTTGCAGATTCCAGCGGACGGCGGCCGAAATCGACCGCCGTCCTTGCACGATCGGGAAATGCCCTGCGCTCAGGCGCCCCAGCGCAGCGCCACCGTGGCGACCTGGGCATCCCAGAGGAGCAGGCGCTGCTCGTCGAGCAGCGAGACGGTGATCGAGAGCCCGGCCATGTCGAGCGAGGTCACATAGGTGCCGACGAGCGAGCGGGCTACACGGAGCCCGCCCTGTTCCATCCGCGCCCGCGCAAGGCCGTACATCAGATAGAGTTCTGAGGCCGGCGTACCGCCGAAGCCGTTGACGAAGAGCAGCACCGGCGCGTCGGCGGGCGCTGCCAGATCGGCGAGGATCTCCGTGCACAGCAGGTCCGCGATCCTGTCGGCCGGCTCGAAGGCCGCGCGCGTGCGCCCGGGTTCGCCGTGAATGCCGACGCCGACCTCCATTTCCTCCGGCGACAGCGTGAAGGCGGCGCGGCCGGAGGCAGGCACGGTGGCGCCGTGGACGGCGACGCCCATGCTGCGGGTGGCCGCGACCGTCCGCTCGCCCAGGGCCTTGAGCCCGGCGAGCACCATGCCGGCCTCGGCCGCGGCACCGACGATCTTCTCCACCACCAGCGTGCCGGCGACGCCGCGCCGGCCGGAACTGCGCGGAGCCGCATGGGTGGCGATATCGTCGTTGACGATCACCGTCTCGACCCTGTGGCCCGACGCGACCGCCATCTCCGCGGCCATCTCGAAGTTCATGACGTCGCCGTCATAGTTCTTGACGACCAGCAGAACGCCGGCGCCGGTGTCGCATTCGACGATCGCGGCATGAATCTGGTCGGGCGTGGCCGAGGTGAAGATGTGGCCGACGCAGGCGGCGTCGAGCATGCCGGGACCGACGAAGCCGATATGCATCGGCTCGTGCCCGGCGCCGCCGCCGGAAATGATCGCCACCTTTCCCGGTCGCAACTCCCGGCGGCGGATATTGCGGCCACCGGTTCCGAACACGACGGATCCCTCGTGCGCCCGAACGAAGCCTTCGAGGCTTTCGGCGACGATCCGATCCGCCCTGTTCATGAATTTCTTCATGCTCCTCCTCCGCCCGGCACGATCCTAGTTCATGCCGGGAACATCCCTCAAGTCCGTTCCACTTCGTTCGTCTTGCCCGGCTTGCCGGTGCGGAGTGTCAGAGCAGCGCCGACAGCTTTGCCACGAACTCCGAGACGGCCTCGTCGAACTGGCGGTTCTTCAGCTCGTCGCCGAAATCGGGAACGTTCAAGGTCAGCGCCCGCTGGCCGTCGGTCGGGGCCAGGTCCGGCAGCTTGCCGGGATGGGCCTTCTCGTAGGCGCTCAGGAAGCGCTCCTGCTCCATCGCGCTCATGTGGCACACGCGGAAGATCGTCGCGAGGTGGCGCGACGGCAGCGGGGTCGCATAGGTGGGGCTGGTGATCTGGGTGACGAAGCTGCGGTGCTTGCCGAGTGCCGTGGCGAGGCGCTGTCGCGTCCCCGACGGCCGGTTGTCGATGATATCCGCAAGGATCGTCTTGTAGGCGACCGTCGCCTCTTCGCCTGCCTCGCGTGCCATTTCAGCCTCTTGCCTCGCTGCCGTCGGCGTTCAAGCGCGAAAGGGCCGCGCGCGCAAGCGTCATTCGCCTCGGCGCCATGGAAAAGTCTCGAAAACCGCAGGACAGCAGTGCGGGAAGGGCCGCGGGATCGCCTGCGAGGTCGCCGCAGATGCCGACGGGCCTGCCGGTTGCCGCGACCAGCGGCATCGTCATCTCCAGAAACCGCAGGACGGCAGCGCGCGCGGCCGGGTAGAGCGGCGACACGGCCGCGTTATCGCGGGCGCTGGCGGACAGATACTGGGCGAGATCGTTGGTGCCGAAGGAGAAGAACTCGGCCTTAAAGGTCTCCGGCATCAGGGCTGCGGCCGGCACCTCGACCATGAGGCCGAGCGGCGGCATGGCGTGCGTTACGCCACGGGCGGAAAGCCGCGCCGCCTCCTCGGCAAAGACGGCACGCGTCTGCTCGACTTCCGACGGCGCCGTCACCATCGGCAGCAGCACCCGCAGCCTCCCGACGGGGGCCGCACGCAGGAGGGCGCGCACCTGGGTGCGCAGCATGCCGGGGCGTGCCAGCAGCAACCGGATGCCGCGCAAGCCGAGGAAGGAGGAGGGATCGGTCGCCTCGCCGGGCGGCGGCTTGTCGGCGCCGAAGTCGAGAAGGCGGATCGTCACCGGCCGGTCGCCGGCCCAGGCGAGCGTTTCGGCATAGATTTCGACCTGCCGCTCTTCGTCGGCCAGATCGGCCGGCGCGCCCATCAGATATTCGGTCCTGAACAGCCCGATTCCGTCGATACCGGAAGGCGAAAGATGGCGGAGTTCCGAAGGATGATCGATGTTGGCCTGCAGGGTCAGCCTGATGCCGTCGGCTGTGTGCAGGGGGATTTCGTCGGCCTGCCGGCCGTCGGGCACCGGCAGGCTTGAAGCCCGGTCGTCGACGAGCTCCGACGCACAAGCCGCGCGACCGCCCGCGACCACGCCGTCGTCGCCATCGACAACAAGTTCCATCCCCGTTTCGATTTCGGCGCCGGACATGGCCACCACCATCGGTACGCCGCGGCTGCGAGCGAGTGTGGCCACATGGCTCGCGACGCTGCCCCCGAAAAGCGCAATGCCGCCGCCCCGCGACCAGTCGTGCGACAGAAACAGGCTGGGGGCGATGTCGCGGCCGACGAGGATCGAGCCTTGCGGGAAATCCGGCGGACGCTCGCCATGCAACGCCCGGAGCACCTGTTGGCGGATATCGCGCATGTCTGCGCCGCGGGCGCGGATATGCTCGTCTTCGGCGTCCTCGAAGGAGGCGACATAGGCGTCCATGGTGGCCGCCCAGGCGGCGCCCGCCTCGGCTCCGCGCTGTATCCGCTCCAGGCTCGGCTCGAGCAGGGCCGGATCGCGCAGCATCTCGATCTGGAATTCCAGGATCGCAGCGCTTTCCAGATCCGAGCGCCCGGCAAGCTCCCGCAGAGCCTCGACCGCGCGGTCGACCGCTTCGGCGAGCCGGGCGGCATCGCTGCCGTTTGCGCGGACACCCCGGGCGCGGCCATCCTCCGGCGCCATCACATAGGCCGGTCCGCGGGCCATTCCCGGAGAAGCCCCCTGCCCTTTCAGCCTAAGCGCTTCGGGCATGGCTCTTCTCTTCGTCGAAGTTCCGCTCGACCAGGGTGCGAAGCGCGGCGACGGCCTCCGGCGCCGCCGCACCTTCGGCGCGGATCGAGAGAACGAAGCCCTTTCTGATGCGTGCGCCCATGATCTTGACGATGCTCTTGCCGTTCAGCCAGACGCCGTCGCCATTCACCTCCACGCCGATCGCGCAGGGGAAGGACTTGGCGAGCCGGGTGAAGACCACCGACGGCCGGGCATGCAGCCCGATGTCGTGCGTGACCTCGACCGTCGCGAAGGCGATGGCTGAGGCCGCATCGTGCGGCCGGTCGGCCATGGGACGCTGATCGTTCACGGGGAAAGCTCCTCCGCCGTTGCCACCACCTTCGACAGGGTCGCGCCACCGGATGCCTCGGCGGCCGCGATCACGGCGCCTTCGACGACCGGGGCATTGCAGATGGCGACGCGGCGCGCGCGCGCAGGTTCGAGCATTTCGATCGCCATCTCGCTGTTGGTCTCCGCCCCGCCGAGGTCCACGAAGACCGCCACGCCCGCCTCCGACCAGGCGGCGGCGATCGCGGCCAGGATGTCGCTGGCGCTGGTGCCGAGGCCGCCCTCGGCGTTGCCGCCGCACCAGGAGAGCGGCACGCTGTCGCCGACCATCTGGCGGACCATGTCGGCGGTGCCGCGGGCGATCAGGGGCGAATGCGACACGATGACGATCCCGACATTTGCGCCATTGGCCTTCATGCTCCTTCCGTCTCCCCAAGATAGCGACAGATCGCGCCCGTCAGCAGGGCGCAACTGCAGGCGCCCGGATCCATATGTCCGATCGAACGGTCGCCGAGAAAGGACGCCCGCCCGCGCTCGGCCTTCATCGCAACGGTGCGTTCGGCCGCGGCCTGCGCCTCGATTGCGATGTTGTCGAGCGTGGACTGCATTCGCACTTCCGACTGCACCGGGTAAAGCACGTCCAGCAAGGTTTTTTCGCCTGCGCCCGACCGGCCGCGCCGGGCGACGGCGTCGACGGCCCGCGACAGAGCGGACGAAAAGCCCTTCTGTACGCCGGGCTCCTCACCCGCCAGCCCCCTTCCGAGTTCCACCAGCAGGGTTCCGTAGAGCGGGCCGGATGCGCCGCCGACCGACATCACAAGCGTCATGCCGATCCGTTCCAGCGCCTGCGGCAGCGGCAGGCCCGCCAGCATGTGCCGCTCCTCGAACACCGCCTCGCAGCCCCGCCGCATGTTGGTGCCGTGGTCGCCGTCGCCGATCTCCTGGTCCAACAGGCAGAGATGATCGGCATTGTGCGCAATGGCCGCGCTACACGCCTCGATCAGGCCCGGAAGGAAGGATTGGCCGGCTTCCACGTTCCCGCTCCCCGTTCTCCCGTTCAACCCATCGCCGCGGCAGCGGTCTCGAAGACTGCCGCAACGGCTTCGGCGCCTGGATCGGGAACGCCTTCGAGATCGCGCGCGCCGAGATAGGACGAACGGCCGGCCTTGGCCCGCGTCATGGCGCCGGTCGCGACAGCGCCGGCGCGCGCCGCCTTCGCAGCGGCGGCGATCCCCTCCTTCTCCAGCGCCGAAAGTGCCGGTGCGAGCGCGTCGACCATGGTCCGGTCGCCGGGGGCCGCGCCTCCATAGAAGGTCATCCGCTCGAGGCCGGCTGCGAGCGCTGCGGGAAGATCGCCGCCGGCGCCGTGGTTCTGTGCCGCGGCGGTGAAGAAGATCGACAACAGAACGCCGCTGGAGCCGCCCATGCTGGTCCCCAGCGCCTCGCCGATCGCCGCCATCGTCGCTGCGGCGTCTGCCAGCGGGAGCTTCGGCTTCAGCGCCAGCACGCTTCTGGCTCCGGTGGCGACCGTCGAGCCGGTGTCGCCGTCGCCGGTGCGCGCGTCGAGCCGGTTCAACTCGTCCTCCATCGCCACGAGACGATTGCAGATGGCGTCGAGCAGGGCGCCGGCCGCGGCCGGATCGGCCGGCCGTCCCGCGCCGGCCGATCCGGCGCCCGGAGCTGTGGCGGCCTGCGGTGCGGGGACGACGGAGAGCGGATGACGTTCGACGGGAGCGATCCAGGCGCGCGGGGCGACGCCGGAAGCCAGGGCTGCGGCCCTCTCCGCGTCAAGCCGCAACAGCGACAGCGAGAAGCCGTTCATGTTCAGCGCCGTCATCAAGGGCGCCGGGCCGATGACGAGCCTGATCCGTTCGGCGAGCGGCGACGTCAGGACGGCCCGGGCGATCAGCCCCATCTCCAGCGGCGGCACGGAGCCGAGATTGTTGATCAGGAGCGCATGGTCGCCGCCGGGTTTCAGCGTCGCCGAAAGCCGCTCGGCCATGGTCGCCACGATCGCGGCCGCCTCCTGCAGAGCAATGCGCTCCGCACCAGGCTCGCCATGGATGCCGAGGCCGAGTTCGCCCTCGCCGGGGCCCAGCCGGTCCTCGTGCGCCTGACCGGGAATGGAGCAGGTCGACAGCGACATGCCGAGCGAGACGATGTCGGCCGCCGCCGCGCGCGCAGCCGCCGCGACCGCTTCGAGGCCTTGCCCGGCTTCGGCGAGATGGCCGGCGATCTTGTGGACAAAGAGGGTGCCGGCGACGCCGCGCGGCTGGGGAAGGTCGGGAAGGGCGATGTCGTCGGCGACGATCGCCATCTCCACCTTGTAGCCCTCGGCGCGGGCCTTCTCGGCCGCCAGGCCGAAATTCAGCCGGTCGCCGGTATAGTTCTTCACCACCAGCAGGCAGCCCGGCGCGCCCGTCACCGCGCGGATCGCGGTCAGCACCGCGTCGACGCTTGGCGAGGCGAAGATCTCGCCGGAGACGGCTGCCGTCAGCATGCCCTTGCCGACGAAGCCGGCGTGCGAGGGTTCGTGGCCGGCACCGCCGCCGGAAATGACGGCGACCTTCAACTTGTCCCAGTCGGCGCGCACGATCACCTTGATCGCCGGATAGGTATCGAGCCGCGCCAGTTGACCCTGCGGGGTCGAGAGAAGCAGGCCGTCGAGCGCCTCGGTGACGATGTCTTCCCTGCGGTTGAAGAAATGCTTCATCCTGACCATCCCGTCCTGTCGTTTCCTGCCCAGCCCGAACGAGGCGCGGCGAAAGTTCAAATTCATTCGCGGGCCGCGCCGTGCCCACGCCGTCACGTCAACCTCTGCCCTCCGGCATCGAAATAGAGCGGGTTGCGCAGCTTCAAGTCGATCCGGTCGCCCCGGCCGACGGCGAGGTAGGGATCGGCAAGCGTCACCAGCTTGTGCTGGCCGACCTTGATGTGCAGGTGGTTCTGGTCGCCCAGGTGTTCGATCCAGTCGATCTCGGCATTGCCCTGGCCGGAGCGGACGATCTCCAGATGCTCGGTGCGGGCGCCGATCGTCTTCGTGCCCCTAGGCGCGCTGCCGCCGGGAAGCAGCCCTTCCGGGATCAGGTTGATGTGCGGCTGGCCGAGCCGGGCGGCGACGTGGAGATTGGCGGGATTGCTGTAGATCTCGCGGGGCGTGCCGATCTGCGCCAGCCTTCCCTCCGCCAGGATGCCGATCCGGTCGGCCATCGTCATTGCCTCGACCTGGTCGTGGGTGACGTAGAGCAGCGTCGAGCCGATCTCGTTCTGGATGCGTTTCAGCTCCAGCCGCAACTCAGCGCGCAGCTTGGCATCGAGGGAGGAGAGCGGCTCGTCCATCAGGTAGATCGCGGGCTTGCGCACCAGCGCCCGGCCGATCGCCACGCGCTGCATCTCGCCCCCGGAAAGGCGGGTAGACCGGTTTTCCAGCTTGTGGTCGATACGCACCATCTTCGCCACCTCGCGCACGCGGGCGTCGATCTCGCCCGCCGGCAGGCGACGCGCCGGCGAGCGCAGCGGAAAGGCGAGGTTCTCGTAGACGGTCAGGTGCGGATAGAGCGAATACTGCTGGAAGACGAAAGCGACGTCGCGACTGGCCGGCGCCTCGCCGGCGACATCACGGCCGGCGATGGCCACGCGGCCGGAATCGGGTTTCTCCAGGCCCGCAATCAGCCGCAGCGTCGTGGTCTTGCCGGAGCCTGTGGGGCCGAGCAGGACGACGAAGTCCCCGTCGCGGACGGTCAGGCTGACATTGCTGACGGCCTGCGTTTCGCCGAAAGCCTTGCTGATGCCGGCAAGCGTGACTTCAGCCATGACGGGCCTCCGCAGTGAGAGACGAGGGAACGGCCTTGCCGGATGCGCAATCGAACAGCGACAGCCGGTCATGGTCGAGTTCGAGCCCGACATTCTCGCCGATCGCAAAGCTCTGTTCCGCCGGCACGCGCGCCTTGACCAGGCCCTGGGCCGTCTCGACCGAGACAATCTGGTTGGTGCCGAGATATTCGCTGCCATAGACGGAACCGCGCAAGGGCGCGGCGTCGCTGAAGCGGACATGCTCGGGGCGGACGCCGAGCGCCAGTTCGCCGGGCTCGCGCACCGCGTGCACCTGCGGCACGCGGACTGCGACCTCGCCGACGGTGACGCTGGTCGCGCCGGTTTCGAGGCCCGAGTGGAAGCGCAGGAAATTCATCGGCGGCGAACCGATGAAATCGGCGACATACATCGAGGCCGGGCGGGCATAGATCTCCTGCGGCGTGCCGTACTGCTCGATCACGCCGTGGTTCATCACGGCGATTTTGTCGGCCATCGCCATCGCCTCGTGCTGGTCATGGGTGACGTAGACGGTGGTGGCGTGGATGCGGTTGTGCAGTTCGCGCAGTTCGTGGACCATCACCTCGCGGAATTCCGCATCCAGCGTGCCGAGCGGCTCGTCCATCAGGAAGCATTTCGGCCGGCGCACGATGGCGCGGCCGAGCGCCACGCGCTGGCGGTCGCCGCCGGCAAGGCCCGAGACGGAGCGGTCGAGGATATGGCCGATCTGCAGGAGCCGCGCCGTTTCCTCCACGCGCGTCTTGATCTCCGCCTTCGGCACGCCCTGCGACAGGAGCGGAAAGCCGATGTTCCTGCGGACGTTCATGTGCGGATAGAGCGCAAAGAGCTGGAAGACGAAGGCGATGTCGCGGGCGCTCGCCCGGTTGAAGGTGACGTCCTCGCCACCGAGCAGGATCCGGCCGCTGGTCGGCAGCTCGAGTCCTGCGATCATCCTGAGCGTCGTCGTCTTGCCGCAACCGGACGGCCCGAGCAGCGCCAGGAACTCGCCGTCGTTCACGGTGAAGGTGGAGTCTTCGACCGCGGCGAAATCGCCGAACTGCTTGCGCAGGTTTTCAACCCTGATCTCCGCCATGGCTACTCCGGAAACTTCGAGACGACGATGAACATGACGGTGCCGGCGAGCAGCGTCACCAGCGACCAGGTGTAGAAGACCAGCGCAAACGGCTGGAACAGCATGAGGAAGCCGAGTGCGATCAAGGCGGTGGCGATGTTTTCCATCGGGCCGCGACGGAGGAAGAAGGGACGGCGCTTGCGCTTGATGGGTTCGGACTGGACGGTCATCGCTTGTTGCCTTCCTCGATGTTTCGGGGTGCCGCCCCCTCACCCGGCCTCCGCTGCGCTCGGCCACCCTCTCCCCGCTGGGGAGAGGAGGTCCATTGGTGCCGGCGATCCGGTCTCGATAGAGCATGGACGCTTTCGTTCCTGCTCGTCTTTCCAGGGTAACGCGGCGCGTATGGTTGTCCTCTCCCCCACGGGGAGAGGGTGGCCGAGCGCAGCGGAGGCCGGGTGAGGGGGACGCCGCAAGGAGAAACAGGCCCGATCATTTGCGCACCGCTCCGAAGGTGATGCCGCGCAGCAGCTGTTTGCGAAGCAGGATGGTGAAGACGAGGATCGGCACGAGGAAAATCGTCGTTCCCGCCGCAACCGCCGGCCAGTCCATGCCGCCCTCGCCGATGATCGTCGGGATGAAGGGCGGCGCGGTCTGGGCCGAGCCCGAGGTCAAGAGCACCGCGAAGGCATACTCGTTCCAGGCGAAGATCAGGCAGAAGATGGCGGTCGCCGCGATCCCCGTCGTCGCCTGCGGCAGAACGACCTTGCGGAAGGCCTGCAGGCGGGTGTAGCCGTCGATCATCGCGGCTTCCTCGTATTCGCGCGGGATCTCGTCGATGAAGCCCTTCAAGAGCCAGACGGCGAGCGAGACGTTGACCGCCGTATAGAGCAGGATCATGCCGAGCGCGGTGTCCGACAGGCCGAGCTCGCGGTACATCAGATAGATCGGGATCGCGACCGCGATCGGCGGCATCATCCGCGTCGACAGGATGAAGAACAGGAGATCGTCGGCGAGCGGCACCCGGAAGCGGGAGAAGCCGTAGGCCGCGAGCGTGCCGAGGAAGACGGCCAGGAAGGTCGAGCCGAAGGCGATCACCATGGAATTGGTGAAGCGCGGCCAGTAGTTGGAGGGGCCGGCGATCACCATGTTGCGGCTGCGAGTGATCTCGTCGCAGGTCGACTGCGGCGGCCCGAGCGACTGGATATATTCCGGCGTCTGCCGGGTGCGGGTGGTGAAGAGGTTGCAATAGCCTTCCAGCGTCGGCGTAAAGACGAGCTTCGGCGGATAGCTGATCGAATCCGGCGGCGACTTGAAGCTGGTCATGAAGATCCAGGCGAGCGGCACCATGGTGACGATCGCATAGAGCACGACGATGATGCCGGCGATGCGCTTTGTCGTGGCACTCGGCTCGACGACGGAATGGGCGGAGGTGGCGTTGCTCATCTCTGCTTCACCCTGTTCAAGGCCTTGACGTAGATGTTGGCGAGCCCGAAGACGGCGACGAAGAGGATGATGGCGAAGGCCGACGCCCGCCCCGTCCGCCAGCTTTCGAACGCCTCACGCTTGAGCGTGATGGAGGCGACCTCGGTGGTCGATCCCGGTCCGCCGCCGGTGAGCAGCATCACCATGTCGAACATCTTGAAGTTCTCGATGCCGCGGAAGAGTACGGCCAGCATGATGAAGGGCAGCGCCATCGGGATGGTGATCGACCAGAACTGTCGCCAGGCCGAGGCACGATCCACCTCCGCCGCCTCATAGATGTAGTCGGGAATGGAGCGAAGGCCAGCGAGGCAGATCAGCATCACATAGGGCGTCCACATCCAGGTATCGACGATGATGATCGACCACGGCGCCAGCGAAACCGAACCCAGCATCTCGAAAGAGGAAGGCGGCACGCCGGTGACGTAGGAGACGATATAATTGAACAGGCCGATCTGCGGCTGGTAGAGGAACCGCCAGAAATTGCCGACCACCGCCGGCGACAGCATCATCGGAATCAGGATGACGGTCGTCCAGAAGGCATGGCCGCGGAACTTGCGGTCGATCAGGTAGGCGAGCGAAAAGCCGATCAGCGTCTGGAGCACAATCGTCCAGAAGACGAAATGCGCGGTCGTCTGCATGGCGATCCAGATGTCGCTGTCCGTCAGCACGCGCTGGTAGTTCTGCAACCCGACGCTTTCCACCACCGCATTCGGCCGGTTCGCGCGATAGTTGGTGAAGGAGAGCCGCACCGCCCAGATCAGCGGGAAGATGTTGATGGCGAGAAGCAGCGCGATCGTCGGCGTGATGAAGAGCCAGGCGATCGCGCGGTCGGAGAGGCCGCCGATGCGCCGGGCGAGCGAAGCAGGCCTCGAGGTCGCGGCCCGTTCCGGCTCCTTTTCCAGTATGGTCGTATCAGAATTGATCACGGACATTACCTTGAGGCTTGGAGGAACGTGCTTGCGGCGGGCCGCCCGGACAGGCGCCGGACGACCCGCCGGGAGGAAATCAGAGTTTCCCTTCGTCCTCGAAGATCTCGGTCCAGTCCTTGACCAGCCCGTCGAGCGCCTCCTTGGCGGTGCCCTGGTCGGCCACCACATAGTCGTGGAACCGCTTCTGCGCGGCCTGCAGCAGGATAGCGTAGGACGGCTCCTGCCAGAAGTCCTGCACCTGGTTCATGGCCACGAGGAAGTCGGCCGCGAAAGGCTGGCTATCCTTGAAGGAGGGATCGTTCAGCACGTCGTTGTGCACGGCATAGCCGCCGAGCTGCCACCACTTCTTCTGCACGTCGGGCTGGGCGAACCATTTGATGTAGGCGAGCGCGCCGTCCATGTTGTCGGTATTCGCCACGACCGAGATGCCCTGGCCGCCGAGCGTCGAGGCGGCCGTCGCCTCCTTCGGGTTGACGAAGAAGCCGATCCGGTCGCCGCCGACGTTCTCATCCTTGGCGAGGCCGGGGAAGAAGGCGAACCAGTTCATCGCCATCGCCGCCTGGCCGGATTTGAACGCGTCCAGCGTCTCGCCCATGTAGGCGTCGGTATAGCCCGGCGGCGTGCAGCACTTGTAGAGTTCCTTGTAGGCCTCCAGTCCCTTGACGGCGCCCTCGGAGTTCACGGCACCGTCCATGTCATACTTGCCGGTGGTGTTCTCGTATTTGAAGCCATAGGGGTAGAGCGCCTGCGTCGCGCCCATGGTGATGCCTTCCGAGGCCCGCTCGGTGAAGATCGCCGCGCCATAGACCTTCTTGCCGTCGATCTCCTTGCCGTTGAAGAACTTGGCCGTCTCCAGCAGTTCGTCCCAGGTGGTCGGCGGTGCGAGGTCGCGCCCCGTGGCGGCCTTGAATTCGGCCTGGATCTCCGGCTTGCTGAACCAGTCCTTGCGGTAGAACCAGGCATTGGCATCGCCCATGGCCGGCAGCGCCCAGTAATTCGGCGTGCCCTTCGGCCAGGTCGAATAGGCATTGACGGCGGCTTCGGCGAAGTCGCTCATCTTGATACCTTCCTTGTCGAAGAAGTCGTTCAGCTTGACGTAGTAGCCGTTCTCCGCCGAGCCGCCGATCCACTGGCTGTCGCCGATCAGGAGATCGCAGAGCTTGCCCCCGGAATTCAGCTCATTGAGGATGCGATCGGCGAAATTCGGCCAGGGCACGAACTCGAACTTCATCTGCGTGCCGCTCTGCGCGGTGAAGTCCTTGGAAAGCTCGACCAGCGCGTTGGCCGGGTCCCAGGCGGCCCAGCAGAGCGTCAGTTCGTCGGCCTGCGCGAGCGTCGGCAAAGCCGTCGAAAGGCCAAGCGCCATCGTTGCCCCGAGAAGGGGTCTGCACATCGTTTTCATGAAATCCTCCCAGATTCGAAAGGAAGCCCCACGCCACCCTTCGGAAAACTCCCTGCATGAACATGCCCGGCACGGCCCTCACTCTGCCATGTTGAGCAATCTGTTTAGTGATACGCAAATCACTCAACATATCAAGGGACAATCGTCGCTGCGCCGCAGCAGAAAGGGCCGGAACTGCGGGATACCCGGCCCACCTTATCACAACCGCCAATGTTCAGCTGTCGTCGTGGCGTCTCAGGCCGGCCCGGGCAGGCCGTCGCCACGGTCGCCCGCGAGCCGACGCCGAGCGGGATGGCCGAGATCAGCCGCGGACCAGGCGACCGGCAAGGGTCGCCTCGGCAACGTCCGCAGAGATTGCGCGACGGCTGCAGCCGCACGCTTCGGCGCAAGCCGGTTCGCGTGGATTTATATACCAAGGGAAAAAAATGGTGCTGCTAGAGAGATTTGAACTCTCGGCCTCTCCCTTACCAAGGGAGTGCTCTACCCCTGAGCTATAGCAGCATCCGGCGAAGCAGATTGCCTGCGTTCGCGTCGAGCGAGGCGCCTATTGCCATAGTCTTACCCCCTATGCAAGCCGCAAACGCATCATGGGGACAACAAATTCGGCAAAAGCCCGCGGCACTTTTGCGAAGGCGTGTTTCGCGCTATCGGTGGGGTATGGAGAAGGACGGAAAGACGGGCGGCGGCGCGGATGGACGCGGCAGGCCTCCGGCGAAGACGCAGATGCCGGAGAGCGACGCGGTGCGCGCCCGCGCCGAAGAGCGCAAGGCGCGCCTGGCGAAGACGTTGCGCGACAACCTTTCCCGCCGCAAGCAGCAGGCGCGGGCGCGGCGTGCGGGCGCAGCCGACGAGACCGAGGGGCTGCCTGCCGCAAATTCGGACGAATCACAGTCATAGAGTGTCGAGAACGCCGTTTCCGGCGCGAGGGGACAACCAGATGGCGCGGCCGAAACGGTCGGCTATCGGCACGCTGGCCTGCGCCGGCCAAGCGTCGGCGACGACGGGATCCGGCATCCCGGTGACCTATCCCCCTCTTCCGGACGGTCAATACACAGTTTCCGGCATTCGCGCCGGGGCGGTCTCCTGCGGGAGGCTTCATTTTTATGCCGCGATGCTCTATGGAGGCGCCTTCCTCCGGGAGCCGGTAGATTGAGAAAGGCGGGCGCAGGCCCGTAGGCACACATGGATCGTATCAGGATTGTAGGCGGCAACGCGCTCAAGGGCGTCATTCCCATCTCCGGCGCCAAGAACGCGGCGCTGCCGCTGATGATCGCCTCGCTTCTGACCGACGATACGCTGACGCTGGAAAACGTGCCGCATCTCGCCGACGTCGAGCAGCTCATCCGCATCCTCGGCAACCATGGCGCCGACATCTCCGTCAACGGCCGCCGCGAACGCCAGAGCGAGGGATATTCCCGCACGATCCACTTCACCTCGCGCAACATCGTCGACACGACCGCGCCCTACGAGCTGGTCTCGAAGATGCGGGCGAGCTTCTGGGTGATCGGCCCGCTGCTCGCACGCGAGGGCAAGGCGCGCGTGTCGCTGCCGGGCGGCTGCGCGATCGGCACGCGCCCGGTCGACCTCTTCATCGAGGGGCTGACGGCGCTCGGCGCGCAGATCGAGATCGACGGCGGCTACATCGACGCGAAGGCGCCCGAGGGCGGCCTGATCGGCGTCCGCTACACCTTCCCCAAGGTTTCGGTCGGCGCCACGCACGTCATGATGATGGCCGCGACGCTCGCCCGCGGCACGACCGTCATCGGCAATGCGGCACGCGAGCCGGAAGTGCAGGATCTCGCCAAGTGCCTGAACGCCATGGGCGCGAAGATCACCGGCGCGGGGACGGGTACGATCACGATCGAAGGCGTCGCCTCGCTTTCCGGCGCGCGCCACCGCGTGCTGCCCGACCGGATCGAGACCGGCACCTATGCCATGGCGGTGGCGATGACCGGCGGCGACGTGGTGCTCGAGGGCACCGAAACGCACCTGCTCGACACCGCGTTGGAAGCCATCCGCCGCGCCGGCGCCGAGATCACGACGACCGATAGCGGGATCCGCGTCGTCCGCAACGGCGCCGGCATCAAGCCGGTCGATATCGTCACCGATCCCTATCCCGGGTTCCCGACCGACCTGCAGGCGCAGTTCATGGGGCTGATGACGCGCTCCTCCGGCGTCTCCCACATCACCGAGACGATCTTCGAAAACCGCTTCATGCACGTGCAGGAGCTCGCCCGGCTCGGCGCGAAGATCTCGCTCTCCGGCCAGACGGCCAAGATCGAGGGCGTCGAGCGGTTGCGCGGCGCACCGGTCATGGCGACCGACCTGCGCGCCTCCGTCTCACTCGTCATCGCCGGCCTTGCCGCCGAAGGCGAAACGATGGTCTCGCGCGTCTACCATCTCGACCGCGGCTTCGAGCGGCTGGAAGAGAAGCTGAACCGCTGCGGCGCCTCGGTGGAACGCGTCAGCGACTGACGGACCGGCTGGACCATGCCCGGCGATGAATGTGCCGGGCATTCGATGATTGCGCCATCGCATGGGCCCAGATCTGCGACAGACCCCTCGCCTTCTCCGGTGGCCCGGCAGGATCGCTGCCGGCTGCACCTCGCGCGCAGTTGCGCTCGCCCGTTTCCCGTCCTATTTCCTGAATTGAACGCAAATGGGCGGCCAGCCAACCGGCGCGGCGCGCGATGTCGGCAATCAGGGGCGGCCGCAAGGCTGCCGAAAAGGAGCATCATGGACAATCTGAGGCTGCTGGCCCTCGACGGAGACGATCTCTCGGTCGTTTCCGCGCATCTGCAGGACGCCGTCTTCAAGACCGGCGACGTCAGCTGGGATGCCCGCCACGGCGTGTTCTCGCTCGCCGTCAACCGCTTTGTCTGGGAGACGGCAGGCGCGCGCGGCAAGGCCTTCGAGCGCCGGCGCGCCATGATCGCCTTCAAGCGCGTGCGCGCAGTGCGCGCGATCGGCATCGATCGGAGCGACCGCGAGGCGGTCCTCTCCCTGTTGGCGATCCGGTTCTCGCCTGCGGGCGAAGGGCCGGACGGCACGGTGGAGCTGGTCATGTCGGGCGACGCCCAGTTCGCGCTCGACGTCGAATGCATCGAAAGCCAGCTCGCCGATGTCGGCGGTGCATGGGAAACGAGCTTGAAACCGCAGCATCCGGCAAGCTAGAGCAGTGAGGCATCGTCCGCCGGCCCGCAATGCCGCGCGACGGGACGCATCGACGGGTCGCCGGGTTTCCTGCACCCGCACCATCCAGGCAGGGCGGAGCCTTCCCGCCGCACGACAGGACGATTGAACAGTGGCGATCAGGCTTGATTTTCGCGACGGCGACTTCGAAACGCGGTTCGCCGCCTTCCTCACCACCAAGCGCGAGGTGTCGGAGGACGTGAACGCCACGGTCCGCGCCATCATCGACGACGTGCGCGAGCACGGCGACCGGGCGCTTGCCGCCTATACGCTGCGCTTCGACGGGCTGGATTTCGGCACCGTGCCGATGCGCGTCGGCGCGGACGAGATCGAGGCGGCCTATCGGGATACGCCGGCGGAGGTCGTCGCCGCGCTCGAGCTGGCCGCCCGGCGCATCGAGAAGCACCACGCCCGCCAGTTGCCGAAGGACGACCTCTACGAGGACGACATCGGCGTGGGGCTCGGATCGCGCTGGACGGCGATCGACGCGGTCGGGCTCTATGTGCCGGGCGGCACCGCCAGCTATCCGAGCTCGGTACTGATGAACGCCGTTCCGGCCAAGGTCGCCGGCGTGCCGCGCATCGTCATGGTGGTGCCGGCCAAGGACGGCGCGATCAACCCGGCGGTGCTGGCGGCGGCCAGGATCGCCGGCGTCGACGAGATCTACCGCATCGGCGGCGCGCAGGCCGTCGCCGCGCTCGCCTACGGCACCGGGACGATCGCGCCCGTCGCCAAGATCACCGGCCCCGGCAACGCCTTCGTCGCGGCCGCCAAGCGCCAGGTGTTCGGGACGGTGGGCATCGATATGATCGCGGGACCTTCCGAGGTGCTGGTGATCGCCGACGAAGGGAACGATCCGGACTGGCTGGCCGCCGATCTTCTGGCCCAGGCCGAGCACGACCGCGGCGCGCAGGCGATCCTGGTCACCGACAGCGCCGAACTCGCCGATGCCGTCGAAGCGGCAGTGGCCCGCCAGTTGAAGACGCTGGAACGCGCGGAGACGGCGGCGGCCAGCTGGCGCGACTTCGGCGCGATCATCCTGGTGCCGGACCTCGAAGATTCCGTGCCGCTCGCCAACCGCATTGCCGCCGAGCATCTGGAAATCGCCACCTCCGACCCCGACGCCTTGCTGCCGAAGATCCGCAATGCCGGGGCGATCTTCGTCGGCCGCCATACCCCGGAGGTGATCGGCGACTATGTCGGCGGTTCCAACCACGTGCTGCCGACCGCCCGCTCGGCCCGCTTCTCCTCCGGCCTATCGGTGCTCGACTACATGAAGCGCACCTCGATCCTGCGGCTCGGCCTCGAGCAGCTGCGCAAGCTCGGTCCTGCGGCGGTCACGCTTGCCGAGGCCGAGGGGCTCGGCGCGCATGCGCGCTCCGTTTCCATCCGCCTCAACGCCGGAGGATGATGGAGGGATGACGAGGATGCCCGCCTTCCGCCTATGCGACGTGGTGCTGGACGAGACGATCGGCCGCGCCACGCCGGACGTCGAGCATGAGCGGGCGGTGGCGATCTTCGACCTGATCGAGGAGAATTCCTTCGAGCCGGTCGGCCACACCGGCGGCCCCTACCGGCTCAACCTGTCGCTGATGGATTCGAAGCTGATCTTCGCCATCAGCACCGAGGACGGCGGCGCGGTCGCCACCCACATCCTGTCGCTGACGCCTTTCCGGCGGATCGTGAAGGACTATTTCCTGATCTGCGAAAGCTACTATCAGGCGATCCGCTCGGCCACGCCCAGCCAGATCGAGGCGATCGACATGGGCCGGCGCGGCATCCACAATGACGGTTCGCAGACGCTGATGGACCGGCTCTCCGGCAAGATCAGGCTCGATTTCGACACCGCGCGGCGGCTCTTCACGCTGGTCTGCGTGCTCTACTGGCGCGGGTGAGCGGCATGAGCGCGCTGGCGACCGACATGGGGCAGACAACGACGCGAAGCCCCGGCTCGGTGCTATTCATGTGCCGGATGAATGCGGTGCGCTCGCCCATGGCCGAGGCGATCGCCCGGAGCGTGCTGCCGGCCGGCACCTACGTAGCCTCCGCCGGCATCCGCCCCGGCGAGCGCGATCCCTTCGTCCAGGCGGTGCTGGAGGAGGTGGGGCTGTCGATCGAGCGCCATCTGCCGCGGTCGCTGGAGGAACTGGAGGACGACTATTTCGACCTGATCGTGACGCTCGCCCCGGAAGCGCACCACGCAGCCCTCGAACTGACCCGGTCGAGCGCGGTCGAGGTGGTCTACTGGCCGACCCCCGATCCGACTGTCGCCGCGGGCACGCGCGAGCAGATCCTTTCGGCCTATCGCGAGGTCCGCAACCACCTGGCGACGCTGATCGAGCGGCGGCTCGGCCCCGGCATATCCGTTTCTTCTTGAATAAACCCGGGCCCTCATACGGGCATGTGAAGAAAGCCGGATCATTGGTGTTCACAAAACACCCTCTATTGTGTAGTTTCCGGCAAAATTTCGGCCGGCGGCATCCTGCCTCCCGCCAACGAAGGATCACCACCGCAATATGGCAAAAGAAGAAGTCCTTGAATTCCCGGGTGTCGTTACGGAACTGCTGCCGAACGCCACCTTCCGCGTCAAGCTCGAGAACGAGCACGAGATCATCGCGCACACGGCCGGCCGCATGCGCAAGAACCGCATCCGCGTGCTCGCCGGCGACAAGGTGCTCGTCGAGATGACGCCCTACGACCTGACCAAGGGTCGCATCACCTACCGCTTCAAATAAGCCTGTCCTTCCGGCGCTCCACCGGGCGCGCTCGGCTCCCTCGAGGTTCCATGGAATTCGCCCACAAGCTCATCCTGGCATCCGGCTCGCCGCGCCGCGTCGAGCTTCTGGCGCAGGTGGGCATCGAGCCCGACCGGCTGATGCCGATGGACATCGACGAGACGCCGAAGAAATCGGAGCATCCGCGTTCGCTGGCACGACGGCTTTGCACCGGCAAGGCGGAGGCCGCCCTTGCCGCGATCAAGGGCGATCCGGCCGCCGCGGGCAGCTACATCCTCGCCGCCGACACCGTAGTCGCGGTCGGGCGACGCATCGTGCCGAAATGCGACATGGTCGACGAGGCCGCAAGCGCCCTGCATCTGCTTTCCGGCCGCAGCCACCGCGTCTTCACCGGCATCTGCCTGATCACCCCGGACAGGAAGGTGCGCCAGCGCATCGTCGATACCAAGGTCCGCTTCAAGCGGCTGTCCGGCCTCGACATCGAGAGCTATCTCGCCTCCGGCCAGTGGCGCGGCAAGGCCGGCGGCTATGCGATCCAGGGGATCGCCGGCGGCTTCGTCGTCAAGCTGGTGGGTTCCTATACGAACGTGGTCGGCCTGCCGCTGCAGGAGACGACCTCCCTGCTCTCCGGCGAAGGATACGACGTCCACCGCCGCTGGTCGGAGGGCTGAGGCTGTGAGCAACGGTACGGACAAGCCGACGGCAAAGGTCGAACCCCTGCGCAAGGCGCACCCCTGCCCCGAATGCGGCCGCCAGTCGGTGCGCGACCACTACCCGTTCTGCTCGGAGCGCTGCCGCAGCCTCGACCTGAACCGGTGGCTCTCGGGCTCCTACGCCATCCCCGTCAGCGACGACGAGGCGAAGGCAGGCGAGAACGATTGACGCTGACGGCCCGTCAGCACACATCCCCGAGCCGGCCTCTCCCTCCTGCCGCCACCGCCATCCAGCGGCGCCCGGTCCCGGCGCGGGCGGCCGGAAGCAGGCTGCATCCTGTCACCAACAATTGCGCAGCCACGTGCGACGATCCGAAAAGCCGAACCTTTTCCGATACTTGAGATCTCGCGCTTTTTCACGTCGAAAATCTGCCATGGGGGCTGGACACGATCGAGCAAGATGCTATAACCCCGCTCGCTTCCGGGGCGAAACCAAACGCCCCACGGGTTTTGCAACGAAACCCAGCCGGATGCCCGGATAGCTCAGTTGGTAGAGCAGCGGATTGAAAATCCGCGTGTCGGTGGTTCAAATCCGCCTCCGGGCACCATTCTAAGTCCCTATTATGTTTGCCTTTTTCCATATCCGCATCAATCCTAATGAATCTGAGTTTGACAGATTTATTCGCCGGGTTTGACAACTTTCGTTTTTCGTTTGTTCAGTTCGGCCTCGAAATCGGCCACGGCGGCACTTGCTTGACGTGAACGATCGGCACGCCTGGAATAGTGTTTAGCCATCGCCTCGGTCGCATGACCAAGCACGAGCGCGATAGTTCCGTGATCCTTGCCCATTTCGGCTAGAATCGTTCCCACAGTGTGGCGAAGACCCTTGAGCGTTAGACCAGGCTGCACCGCGCCGCTTTCTTCGAGCTTTTTCTTCAGCTTGTTCCAATTGGTGCTGAAGCCGTTATAGGTCCACGGTTTGCCGCGAGAGTTCGCGCACAGGGTGATAGCGTCGTGCTTCGGTGCCTGAGCAAGAGCATTCGCAACCGGCTCAAAAAGCGGCAGGTAAACGGGCTGACCCGTCTTGTGACGACGGGTGTCAATCCCGGCTGCAGAGATCGCCGTTTTCGGCAGAGCAAGCGCGTCCTGCGGATCGAGCGCATAGAACATCATAATACTGATCGGCAAAGCCATGTGTGCCGGCAATGCAGCGAGTACGGTTTCCCGCTCAGCGTCTGTCCACGGTCGGTTCGCGTCCGGCAAATCCTTGGGGCGTTCCGCTAGGCTGACCTCTTCAGCCGGATTTCCCTTCGTATAATCGTACTCAAGGCCCCAATTGAAAACCAACGATATGACCGAGCGGACATAGTTCGCGAATCGGAACCCGCGTTGCATTTCAGCCTTGTCGCGAATCTTGGCAACAAAGCTTCGCGTGAACCGCTCTAGCGGCGTATCCTCGATTGGCTTGAGCCAGTCAAAAACCTTCTGATAATCGCTCTGTGTGCGCGCCGCACGCTTCTGGAATTTTGGGCTGGCACGATATTTCTTGATCAGCATGCCAAGCGTGCCGGGTTTCGCTTCCTTCACCTTGTGCAGTTCGTTGATCCGATGCACTTCCATATCGAAAGCAAGCGTGAACGGTTCGAATTTCGTGCAGTCGATTTTCTCCCGGCTCTTCCGATGATAGGCGCGCCATTCGAACGGCGGCTTTTTATCTCGGAAAATCTGCCATCCCTTGTACTTATTCTGGCGCTTTTCCCGGTCCGTTTTCATCCGAGCCTTCCAAGAATTTCATCATCACTATCAGGTGAGCCGGCTTTCAGACTGTCAAGCCAGGCGTCCAGATCGTGCATGTCGTACAATTGGGAGCCGTTGGGCATCGCCACCGGTCGAACGGAGCAGGCACCGGGGAAGCGCTTAGCGGGGATACCCACGTACTCGCCCGCCTCGCGCAAAGTCAGCATGCGGCGCGGTGCCAATCTCAAATTAAGGGTAGCGCTTGCCATCGCTATAACGCCTCGAATCTCGAACATATTGTGTTTTGCAATATAGAGCGCCATATCGTGTTTTGCAATATGGATTTGATGCACAGTTGTGGGAAAGAGCGGCTATAGCTGGTCGCTCATAATTGCGCGCGGGTTCCAGCCTTCAACCTGCCGAACCTCGTCAGGATCAAGCACACCCGTTTCGATTGCGATTTTGTGCGCATTCCAGCGCGTCTCGGGGTCGCCGCGAAGGAAACCCGACAGATCAAGTTCCATTTCATAGGGACCGGACGTCGGGAAAACGGATCGAATAAATTCCGCTTCGATCTTCCGCGCCCACGGTGCCAAGCAGAACGTCGCGAACCACAAGCCGGCCTGTGCAGCATTTGTGAAGGTGTTGTTTTCGTACGATTGTACGATTGGCGGCGGCACCTGAAACAGCCGGCATATCTCGATCACGCCGAACTTACGCGTTTCCAGCAATTCGGCATCTTCCGGGTTGATCTGCGCCGCCTTCCACTTGAGGCCATCTTCTAGAATAGGTGTGGAACCGGCTTTGCCCGCACCCGAATGGTCCGTCTTCCACGACGTTCGAAGACGGTCGAATGCCTCGCTTGATAGTTTGTTGTCCGTTTCGAGCACACCGGAAGGTGACGCGCCGTTGTTCAGGAACGCCCGCGCATGTTCGTTCGCCGCTTGGACGCCATTGACGGTATCAGCGGCACGCGACAGGCGGCTACGGCCAATCTTGCCGTCATCCGTCCTATCACGCAGGTGCAGCACCTCGCCCTCAAGATAACGACGGGTAATGCCGCGTCCGTCCGAGACGTCATAGGCGAGCCGCCCGCTCGACAGTTCGGATACCGTCACCATGCCCCACGGAACGTAACGGAAGCCCGAAAGCTGCCCGTTGCCGCTGCGATCGATCACAGCCAGGCCGTTGCCGGTTAGAAGCGTTGACGCGACGATATGCTCAAGGAAATCCGGCCAAGACATTTGCGGACTGACACCGGCCCGCGCGATCCGGCAGAGCGGATGCGTGGTTGTCTCGATCCGGTTGCCGTCATTGTCGCGGCGGTAAACCACGACGGGCACATAGGCGAGCGCCGTGGCGATTGCATTGGTGCAGCCGAGAACCGTACTAAGATTCTCGGCTGCACGCGCTGACATACCGGCAAAATTGCCAATGCCAGGCGCGAGCGCTGACCAGGATGACGGTGCGAGGGTTTCCCCGGCCGCGCGCTTCTCATAGCCGGCCAAGCCGGCAATTCGTTCGATCAGGCCCATTTGTTGGCCTCCGCAAGAATGAGGGCGCGACGGCGGCGCTCGGCATTGGAACCGTTGCGCAGCGCCCGAAGCGCAATTTCAGTGTCGGGATATGCCGGCCACGCTGAGACGACAGAGATTTCTTTGAGGGCCACAGTTCGCAGCGTACGCCGGTCGCCCTGCCAAGATTCGCCGCCCTTCGGCACCGTGAAACCGAAAGACATTCCGCCCAGGTCGCCGCGCTCGGCAAGGGCGAGCACGTCACGGCCGGCGCTTGTGTCGGGAAGGTCGAGCGAGAAGGCCAAGCCCCGGCCATCTTCCGTGAGCCGCAGCGTACCGCTCTTGGTGCGGCCAAGCACGCGTGAAAGGTCGTGATCGAGCAAGGCGAGGATATCCCCCGCCAATGCCTCGCGAAATGCGCCGGGGGCGATCGTTTCAACGAAACCGCCCGTCCACGCTTCACTGTTGAAGGTGGCGGCATACCCTTCGATACGCCGTCCAGTGCTGCGGATTTCAATGAACGATCGCCGTTCGATGTCGCCCCCGGCCTTCATCGCGCTTACTCCACAGGCGCGGCAATCGCCACGCTGGTCGTTTCGACGCCCGTGGCCGACACAAACGCCAGCGGATGGCGCACTGCGCAATCAACGGTCGCCATGGCACGAATGGACACGTTGCCCTTGGAATAGGCCGTGCTTTCGAACGGGTTCACGAGAATGTCGATTTCAGACCAAATGCCGATAAGCATCTCGGACCAGTCGCCATAGATCAGGCCATGCTCGTCGCCGCTGCCAAGGGTCGTCGGCACCTGGTTAGAGAACGTCACGGGCTCTTGGTGGAAGATCGGAGCAACACCCACCGGCAGCCGGTTGGCGTCGAGGCCCAACGAGCAAATCTTCTTGATGAGATTGGTCGTCAGGAAGCTGCGCCGCGCGGTGGCGACGTTGGCAATGTCTGCCTTGGCGATCATTTCCGCCGTCGTGGTAAAAAGGTCGGTCGTGTACGCCTGCGTGGCGATGCCGGTGGTCGCAAGAACGCCCTTCGGCTGGTTGCTGCCGCCGCCCTGGATGGCCGCACGGTCGATGGCAAGCGCGAGATTGCGCGCCAGCATCTGACGAAGCAGCATTTCCACATCGGGCGATGCCTGGAGAAGCATATTGCGGGAAAACTCCGAAAGCGCGCCGGCATGCTTGGGGCTGAGGGTCACGGCGTCGAAGTCGGCATCGTCAGACGACAGCGCCGCATTCTCGGCAACCCATCCCACAGTGGGGCTATCCGTCTCGCGCGGAATGCTGAGATTGCCCGTAAGGCCATTGAGCACACGAGCACCAAGGCCGCGAACGACGGAAGATGCCGTGAGAGCGGAAATGTACTGGTCGGGCCGGTGGTCGGTCGGGACCAGTTCTCCACCCGTCGAAGTCGTGAGAACACGCGTCTCGAAAACTTCGGTCGGGATGTAGATGCCTTCAGCGGAACGGCCGGCACGCTTGGAAAGCTCTGCCTGCACTTCACGTTCAAAGCCGGCATCCACACCCAGGCCGGCAGCGGCCGCGATAGCGCGGGTGACGCGGAAACGGGAACGGATTTCCGTGTCCAGCTTCACATCGCCGTTGATCGGCTTGCCTGTTTCGGCCCGGTCGGCAGCATCGATTTTGCGCGCACGTTCCAACTTGTTATCGACGGCACGAAGTTCGGTTTCTGCCGCCACGAAGTCATCGTTCTTGTCGGCCTGGTGGGCCTCATTCATGCGGGTCACGATTGCCGCCCGCTGTTCGATCAGATCACTGGTTTTCATGTGGTTTGGTCCTTCCGGGGTTAAATAAATCTACCTCCTTTTTGCTTCGCCGTGCCGGTGGGGAAGGTGACCGGCACGGATGTTTCGGATGACTTAGCGCTTGTTCAGGTAGCGCGATGAAATGTAGGGAGAGGATATGCGCCTCGCCGCTTCATTTCGTTTTCCGCAAGTTCAGCCATCCCGCGCGTGACAGTCGCGAAGTAATAAAGCTTGTCCAGCGGCAGATTATCAAGGTTTCCACCCGTCACATACTTGGTGGCTTCCGATAGTTCTTTTTCAATCGTCGTCATTTTCCGGCCTCGTTTTCGACCTGAGAGGAAATGAATTCACGAAGAAATTTCACATTGTAGGTCGTGACGCCGAAAATGAACGAACCTGAGAACATCACTTTGTCCCATTCGGAGAACTCAGGCACCGACGCAGCGACATGCACGGATTTGGCTCCGTTCACATACTCAACAACCGAAATTGCAGGTTCGTCGGGATTGCTGCGAGCTTTCCCCGCGACGTCGCACGCGAAATAACCGGCGTCTTTGACTTTGAAACCTCGCTCCAAAAAGGTGCGGAAAAGCCAAAGTGCGAGTAAATCGTCTATGCCAAACACACGATACCGTCCCCGGATCGTGCCCGGCATGCACGGAAACCGCCCTGCCGCTACGTGCTCATTGAGTCGGAGGGGGTTCATTCCCACGATGCGGCATGCCACGTCTGTGGTCACTTCTATCGGATCGGTCATCTTTGCACCTACTTCGTCCATATTGTATTTTGCAATATACAGCGCCATATCGCGTTTTGCAATATGGAATGAGCGTCACTGTGAACGCACATGTGGATAATCGGCAGAACCGCAATTTAAGTGCTGTTTAGAACGGAGCGGAGCGCCACACCATGACAGCCACGGTTCAGCAGATACGCAAGGCGATGGCTGATCTTGCAGGCATCATCGAGACGCACCCTAACGGCGAATGCGTGGCCGTGGTTCGAACGCCTGGAGGCGAACTTGCATTTAGAGAAGATCGCACAGCGCGCCTCGCGGCGGCAAAAGCCGCCAGTCAAGCGCCGCCTTGAGCCTTGCGCTCATCTATGAAGTCTTCAAGCTCGTTGAGCATGGTATCTTCCGAGCTTGGAACGCGGCGGACGCGGCCCAAGGCCGACGCGGCACCCGCCATGAACGCGTCCCGGCAAATCCGCATCTCGTCAATGCGCAGCGTTCCGCCGACGCAATTTCTCATGAACTCGATAAAGTCGGCCGTCAGCGGCTCGTAACTCATGTCATTCACGGTGGCGGTCCTTTCGCGGTTCGTGTATCAACAGAAAATATTGGTAAGCCCCAAGCGCAAAAGCGTCAACATAGAATGTCGATATCGCCCGCTCAATGCCGCGCCGCGCGGTCACTACTCGAAATCACGCAACCTCATCTGGCCGAAATGGCCGGATTTGGTCTGTCAACGATTGTTGATTTTGAGAAGCAAAGGCGAAAGGTTTCCGTTGAGGCAGTCGCGGCCATTAAGACCGCCCTGGAAACCGCAGGGGTCATCTTCATTGACCAGAACGGTGCCGGTGCCGGCGTACGTCTTCGCGACAAATCCTGAGCGCCGCATAAAACTGCGGGTCATTGCATTTTTATCGAGAATAATTGTTACGGACTCGAAACCAATTGCGTTTCGCAACCGGTGAATTTGCCCCGACGATGCATCTGCGGAAAAGTGCTTTGGGGGCCGGTCCGCAGCGTTTCAGCCCTGAGCGATTTCCTAGCACCCCGATCCATGATCAATCGATGTCTGATGCCCCTCGCCACGACGTTGCCCCAGGACGCGCGTTCTCGGCCCATGGCGTGTCGCTCGTCATCCAACCGCACCGACAGCGCTCCACGACGCGACGGCTAGCCCGTAGGCGAACGCGCTTCCACATTGCGCTGTAGAGAGCCGGAGGGCGGGTTACACAGCACGATCAATATCGGGTCGCTTATTGCCCACAGTGGTGCGTGACGACTTGGTGACGAGTTGGTGACGAGTTGCAACGGAGAAATCCATTTGAAATCAATGACGTGACGCGAGTGACGCGTTCCGCTCACATACTTTCATACCGGTTCACCACCACCAATATGATTTGCTTTTCCCATCGCATAAGCGTTGGAAAAAGTCGTCACTCTCGTCACGCATAACGAATAATCTAATGAAGACAGCGTATTAGCCGTGACGACTTACCTTCTCAACTCGTCACCAACTCGTCACCAACTCGTCACCAGTTGGTGACGCTATGAGAAACCGCACTGACAACGACGGTGACGCAATGGTGTGGCTGAAAAGCCAAAGCCTGGACGCAAGAGGCAACAGATAAAGAAAATTTAATAATCCACGGCCTTCACAACGACTCAAAAGTTGTTAAGGTGATCTCAACAACTCGGTGTCAAACTGCGTTGACATTTGGGGCGAACATATGTAGAGGCGCGCTTGCGGTGCAGACGCTCCGTCCTATATATGATTTCACTTAAGCCTGATGGAACTAAGGTCGAAAGAGGCAGTTTCTTGTCTCCAGACCTAGGACTTGCGGGCTTATTGCATTTGTAGGGTAATAGTGCCTTACCAAAACAGGAGAAACAAGATGAGTGAGAAGGACAGGCTGCTTAAGACGCTGTTTGAAACAGCTGATCAGTCACATCTCAACATCAAATTTTTCCGTGGCTTTTCAGACGAGATTTCCACGGAAGATTTGTGCCGGGAAGCCAATTCCGCCTTCTTTCAGTTTGAAAGCGGAATCGCTGTGACCTCGACTGAATTTGGCGATGCTGATCGTACTTCATTTAACGTGAAAGAAATGTTCGCGTAAGACGTGAATGACGGTTTTTGCATCTAGACTTTTTTCCCGGGGTTGGATAATTCCGGGAAATGGACATGAATCTCTACGAAAAATTTGCCGGTTACACTGTTCTGCCGATCAAAATTGATTGGGTCAAAGAGCAAGTCAAGGAGGACTGCGAGTTTGCAGAAATCCTCTTCATACCCGTTCAGATGGATGCTAGTGTCCTGCTAGGCATACACAGGATGTTTTCCAAGAACGTCGGTGGTGTTACAAAGGTCACCCTTCAGGTTTATTACAACTCAATACTTGACGAGGAGCGTCACGCTGCGCTCAAGCGATTGGTCTGCTGCAAAGAGCTCCTTCACGCTTACGACAGCGAGAAGCAGACAGCAAAGTCCATGTCTGCGGTGGATCATCTCATTGAAGGAATAGTTGTTCCGCCGTCCTCCGGCATGACGGCGTCCTTGGCTTCGGACCACAATGGTGGTCTGAGGGCACTAATGGTTCTACTCCCACGTGATGCGCTTGACGTGATCATCCCCGCGCACCACGCCGGCAAGATAAGTGTCGAAGACGTAGCGCTTCTTGCCGGGATTCCGGAAGCGTATGCGAGGGTTTCCCTCTCCCCCGTCTGGAAGGACTTGGTCGAGAAGCTTTGAGGGCGTAAAGCCCTCGTGGTCGAGCCATCCCCGGTAACTACGTTCGTCGGTGTTCTGTCATGGCATTCCTTGCATGACGATGCCGGTAAACATGCGCTCTGCGCGCGTCCTAGTACGCCTGTAGCCTAGTTGTTCCAACCGATTGCCGAACTGAAGCTGGCCGAGCATGTTGCGAATACCCATAGCCTGCGCCCATCCTTGATAGGTTGAGTACAAGAAACTAATCGACACCGTGCCACCTGTGCGGGTCTCGCACCGCTCTTCCACGAATTGCGCCACCTGATCCGCTTCGACCTGCCATTTCCTTTGCGCGGAGACAGACGATGCCGGAACGGTGAAGGCATTACGGCTGACGACGCCCGCATAAGCATTGAGTGCATGGTTTAATATGCCGGGCAACTCTGCTTTCAGCTTATCTTTCAGACCGGAATCCTGCTCGTGCGGCTCGAATACACGATTGAACGTTATGACCAGGGCACGGCGAAAAAAGGCGTCCGAATAGTCTCGGGTGTGGGGCATGTGATTGGTGCCAAACCAGCACGTCGCGAACGGTCGAATTACAAAAGGATCTTTGTTCTTGTGTTCCACGGTGGCCGGCTCACCACTCGTGATCGCCTTCAATTCGGCGTCCGCGATCGTTTCGCCCTGCTTTAGCTCGGTAATAATATTTGCAAGCTTTTGATCCAGATGGCCGCGCTGGAATTTATTGTCGAAGCTCGCTGGCTGAACGCCTGCCACGTTCTGTTTGCCTAGCAGGGCCTCCAACGTCGCCAAGAGCACGGATTTGCCATTAGCGCCCGCGCCGATCAGCAGCACAAACTTTTCGCGGTTCGCGTGGCCCATGAGAGAATAGCCCATCATTTCCAAGACGACCCTAATCTTGTCGTCGCGGTCAGGGTCATCGCGGAAAATATCGAGTAAGAATCTCTCGAATAGTGGTGCGGTCGCATCCGGATCGTAAGAAACCGGAATCTGCGTCGTGCGATACTGGTCACGTCGATGTGGATGAAGCACCCACCGCCCGTCTATAAGTTCCAATTCTCCATTCAAGCAGTTGACGCTTTCCGGCTTTCCCAGGTTAAATTCGTGGGCTGGCTTATGGATATCGTTCTTCAGCACGTCGGTAACGCCGCTAACTCGTGCAGCCGTTACCGCGTAGTGCTCTGCCGCCAATGTCAACTGCACGCGCTGCTTCAACTCCCGGTCGTCGCATTGCTTCCACACGCCCCTGGCGTCAAACTTCCACGTGAACTGTCCGGCATGGATGATGTTCTCGGCACCAATGGACGCCACCGCCTTGCGAGCAAGCTCTAGATGATCCGGCTCGCCGTCCTTTCCGTCAGCCTGTTTCTTGAGGTCGGCCATTGGTACGTCGGTATTCATACGAATCTGGCGCAATACTGCGGCTTTTTCGACCGGGCCAAGGGTGGCGGCTTCGCTACATAGCCGCTTGATTGCCGTCACATCGTCAGCCGCAAGGTTGCGCGCATCGTTCATGATGTTGTCAAACGCCCGCGCGCGCGGCGCGGTCACACCGGCAGGGAGCGTTGGACGATTATAGACGTTGCGAGTGGAGCTAACCGCCTTAGATATGGTGGATGCTCGATAGTCGGCACGTTCCCACTTCGCGCGCATAAGCCCGGAACGACGGAAAAGCCGGGCCATACGTACTGCGTTTTTGCCGGTCCAGAACGCCAGCGCATTCGCTAGCGCCTGGTCGGCGCTGGAGTGATCGAAGTCGCCCCCGGATACTGACGGGTAGCAGCGCGAGAGAACGGCCACATTAGCGGTGAATAGATCAGCAAACGATGCAGCGTCACCGAAACGCGCGGCAGCGCCGCCCTTGGACTTCATCGCCAAGGCCAAAAGCTCGTCGTCATCAGTCGGGCCGTTCCAAGCCGGATCGACCGTATCGGAGAGAGCCACAATCTCGGCCGGGTCACCCACAGGCACGATTGCCGCTAGGGTATCGGTCCAATCGAGGTCCATGCCGCCGCCGTTGTTCGACGTACCAAGCGCAATGAATCTGCCGCTCGTGTAGAACTCGATTTTGAGACCGTTGTTGAGTTCGAACTTCTTCCTGCGCGGGCCGATGGCACCGCAGCGGCCCCATATGTGGATACCATTGCCGCTCACGCTGACCTCAGCAAACGCGCCAGGAAACATCGCGAGCAGTTCGAGTGCTCTTTGATCCCACGCCCCCGTGACCGGATCACGAACGCCGTCAACGTCAATCACAAAATAAGGGTCATCCGCCGTCAGCACGAAGCCGACAGGCAGTCCAGTTGCTGCAGCTTCGTCATGCGTCAGCCAATTCGCTGGCTTTAAATGATCGATCGGATTGCCCGTGCGGGCATCGGTCGGGACCTTCCTAGGCTTTGCACCAAGCTGCGGAACCGAGTGCCAGTTGATCCATTGACGCTCGTGCATCATATCGCACCGCCGATCCTTGCCAGGCGCGACGTATGTGTGGTATTCAGATACTCGATATCGCCACAATGGTATCCCGTTTTGCGACCGCTCCCGATGCCACTCGGGGCGGTCGTTTGCGTTTCAGGTGGTCCATCGCGATTTGACAAAACCGGCGTAAGTATTTGTTTTTCTGGTGCGGGTTTGACAGAATTTCCGTCAGAAGCTATTGAACAACCACAAATGGCACGGGATTGAAAATCCGCGTGTCGGTGGTTCAAATCCGCCTCCGGGCACCATTTTCAGGCTCTTTCTCCCATCATCTGCATCGACCATCCGCCCGAAATTCCAGCGCGTATCGGTCAACGCGGGCACTCACTTTTCGGCCTGCAATCACGCACCCTTAAGGGTTGCAGATGGTCGGTTGCGTGCCTACAGTCCCGCACCGTGCGGGCCCTGCTTCGGCCTGCGACGATGGCCAGGAGAAGGGAATGACCATGGCAGCCGAAGTCTACGTCGTAACGTCAGCCAGAAAGCTGATCGCAATCAACACCCAGACACTCAAGGCGCGCGAGGTGGGAGACACCGGCGTCGTGATGACCGACGTGGCTTTCGCACCGGACGGAGAACTCTACGCAATTTCGTTCGACACCCTCTATCGCCTTGACCGCGAGACTGGCGCGACGCTCGAAGCTCACCGCCTCGGCATCTACAGCGCGAACGCCTTCGAAATCGGTGCGGACGGCAAAGCCTACATCGCCTCGAACACCGATGGCGGGCTCTACAGCGTGGACCTCAAGAGCGGCGGCACGGCGCTGATCGGCAACTATTCCTCGAGCATGGCATCGTCCGGGGACCTCGCCTTCTATGACGGCAAGTTGTACCTGACCACGTCGAACAAGAAGATCCTCAGCCTCGATCCCGAAACCGGAAAGGCGTTGAGCACGGTCTCGATCTCCGTCGACAGGATGTACGGCCTGGAGCAGAGCGGCTCCACGCTCTACGGCTTCGCCAACAACACCTTCTACTCGGTCGATCCAAAGACCGGAAAGCTCGTCACGATGAGTAAGGTCGACAGCCTCGGCGAGTTCATGGGGGCTGCCAGCCGCCAGTTTTCCGACCCCGACGACGGCGGATATAAGCTGACCGGCACCAAGGGCCAGGACTGGCTGTTCGGCAACAAGGGCGCCGACCTTCTGTACGGCCGCGGCGGCGACGATTTTCTTTACGGCGACGCCGGCAAGGACCGTCTCGAAGGGGAAGGCGGAGCGGATGTGCTCGACGGCGGCAAGGGCGCGGACCGCATGTATGGCGGCAAGGGCAACGATACCTACATCGTCGACAACAAGGGCGACAAGGTGATCGAGAAGGCCGGCGAGGGCACCGATTTCGTCAAGGCTTCCATCAGCTACAAACTGACTGACAATGTCGAAAAGCTGATCCTGACCGGATCGGCAAGCCTCAACGGCACCGGCAACGGCCTCGCCAACGCGATCACCGGCAATTCCGGCAAGAACACCCTGAGCGGCGGCAGCGGAAACGACACGCTCAAGGGCAAGTCGGGCGCCGACACCCTGATCGGCGGCAAGGGCGCCGACAAGCTCTACGGCGGATCGGGCGCCGACACCTTTGTCTTCAAGTCGATCAAGGACAGCACCGTCTCGGGTTCGGGCCGCGACACGATCTACGACTTCTCCCGCAAGCAGGACGACACGATCGACCTCAAAGCGATCGACGCGAACACGAAGTCCAGCGGGGACCAGGCGTTCAAGTTCATCGGCAAGGAGAAATTCCACAAGAAGGCAGGCGAACTGCGCTTTGAAAAGGACGGTGGTGACACGTTCATCTATGGCGACGTCAACGGCGATGCCAAGGCGGACTTCGCGATCAAGCTGGACCTGTCGCTGACGCTGAACAAGTCCGACTTCATTCTCTGAAGCCGGACCGGGTCCCCCGCTGCGGGCCGTCGGCAATGCGGCCCGCGACACGGCTCAGTTGGACCGTCACGCACATGTGAGCCTTCGCGGCAGTCCCCTGCGGAACAAAAAGCGGTTCTTGAACGTCTTATCGAAAGGTGCTTGTCACTGCACCTGCTCGGATTGGAGACCGAGCCAATTCCGGCGGGTCCGCCCGCCGGCTTTTTTATGCCAAGCGCCCGAAAATCACACCGGGATACGGCCCGAAAGCCCGGTCGTTCGACGCTATTGGCGGCCGGATGGGGTGGAGAACGCCCATCGCCGGGCGGGGTTCCAAGCCCACCAGGAGAGGCTCGACCCCTTCGTAGCGCCGTTGCCCGGCCCCCTCCCCTCTTCGCCCTACGAGCCGTTCTTCGGCGGCTGGGGCGGCGGCTGGCGGCCCTCGAGAAGCTCGATCTGGATCTGCTGCAATTCGGCCAGACGCTCCCACTGGTGCGCCATCTGGTGCTCGATCATATCGTGCAACTGGCGGATCTCGAGCTCGGCACGCAGGTTGACCATGTAGTCGTTCTCCGCGCGAATCCGGTCCTTCTCCTCCTGCCGCCGCTGGCTCATCATGATCACCGGCGCCTGGAGCGCTGCGATGCAGGAGAGGACGAGATTGAGCAGGATGAAGGGATAGGGGTCGAAGCCACCGCCGAGGATGCCGATGATGTTGATCGTCATCCAGCAGAGGAGGACGAGGACAAAGGCGATGATGAACCCCCAGGAGCCGCCGAAGGCTGCCACGCGGTCTGCAGCACGCTGGCCGAAGGTTTCGCCCTCCAGTTCCTTCTGCAGGCCGAGGGCACTGGCATGGACCGAGGAGACGCCTCTCTCGAAACTTTCCAGCACCTGCCGGTCGAGATCGGAGAGTTCCCCCCGCTCCTGTTCCAGAAGATCCGCCACGTAGCGGCGGCGATAGCGTGAGAGGTCGGCGCCGCAGATGCGGCTGTCCAGGCTCCAGCCGCCCACGTCCCGGCGGATCAGTTCTAAAATGCCCGGTCGGATGGAGGAGGCGTGATAGAGCCGGGCCGCCGGAAAAGGCTTTCCGCAGACGGCGCAGGTTTCCGTCCTGGTGCGTGCAGCCGATCCGTTCCGTCCCATCGGCGGCGATCTCCATCAAATGCCGTGCCGGGCACAGCCCGCGGCACGCTCAGAACCGTGCGGCAGATTACAGCGCGGGCTGACCGGGCGGCAACCGCCGCCGCCGGCAGAGGATCGATGTCAGGCCGTCGCGCCCCGGGTGCGGGTCTGGTGGATCTCGATCAGGCTCGGGCCGTTGCGCCTGGCGGCGACCCGAAGGGCTTCGGCGAGCTCGTCGACATCGGCAAGGCGGACGGCAGGCAGGCCGTAGGCCTTGGCGATGTCGAGGAAATCCGGCGCGGACGGCTTGACGCCTTCCGGCTCGATCCCGCACTCGACCATATAGTTCTCGATCTCCTGATAGCCGTCGTTGTTCCAGACGAGGAAGACGACGCGGGCGCCGGCATCGGCCGCCGAGCCGATCTCGGCCAGCGAGAACTGGAAGCCGCCGTCGCCGGTCAGGCAGACGACCGGGCGATCGGGGGCGCCGATCGCAGCGCCGATGGCCGCCGGCGGGCCGTAGCCCAGCGCGCCGAAGCCGGTTGCGGCATTGAACCAGGTCTGCGGGCGGGCGACATCGAGATAGAGGTTGCCGGCATAGACCGCCTGGGTGGAATCGCCGACGACGATCGCATCCGGCAGCGCCTCGTAGACCCTGCCGATCACGCCGATCTCGGTGCGGATCTTCGGCGTCAGCTCGCCGAAGGCGGCAGCCCGCGCCCGTCCCGCCCGCTCCGCGCCGTCCCCGCTCCTGGCCTTGACCAGCGGCAGGAGGGACGCGGCTGCCGCCTCGACCGTCGAGAGCACGGGAAGATCGGCGCGCGGCTCGCGGGCGAGCTGCTGTGCGTCGATGTCGACGCGCACGAAGCTGCGCATCGCGGGAAGCGTGCCCGTCGCATACATGTCGTAGTCGGTCTGCCCCATCTCGGTGCCGAAACCGATGACGAGATCCGCATCGGCGATCAGCGCGCGGGTCGCGTCCAGGCTCGGGCTCGCCGGCACCCGGAGCGCATGGCCGGCGAGCATGCCGCGGGCATTGGTGGTCAGGACCACCGGCGCGTCCAGCCTTTCGGCAAGAGCCGTCACCGACCTGTCGGCGGTGGCAGCGCCGCCACCGCACATCAAGACGATGCGGCCGGAGCGCTCGCAGAGTTCGGCAAGCTCGGCCAGCGTCGCCGGATCCGGGCTCGGGCGCGATGCGCGCGTCGCTTTCAGCGCGATCTCGCCTGCCGGCAGCGGCATCACGTCGGTCGGGATCTCGATATGCACCGGGCCCGGTCGGGCCGAGCCCATGACGGAGAAGGCCTGGGCGATCACCGAGGGCAGGTCGGCCGGATCGACCAGCGTGTGCGAATAGAGGGCGAAGCTCTTCATCATCGCCGCCTGGTCCGGCAATTCATGCAGCAGACCGCGGCCGTGGCCGAGCGAATTGCGGCGATTGACGCCGGAGATCACCAGCATCGGCACGGAATCCTGCCGCGCCTGTGCCATCGCCGTGATGGTGTTGGTCAGGCCCGGGCCGGTGATCACCAGCGCCACGCCGGGCTTGCCGGTGACGCGCGCATAGCCGTCGGCCATGAAGCCTGCGCCCTGTTCGTGGCGCGGGGTGATGTGGCGGATCTTCGAGGCCGCAAGGCCGCGATAGAGTTCGACGGTGTGGACGCCCGGAATGCCGAACACCACCTCCACGCCGTTTGCCTCGAGAAGATCGACCATCGCCTCCCCGACCGTCTTCGTCGTGCTCATGCTCGCAATTCCTTCCTGAAGCCCGAGCGCTTGGCCAGGGCGGAAATTCGTCTGCAGGCTTCGTCGATCATGTCGTCCGGCACAGTCAGGCTGATACGGATGAAATCGTCGCCGCCGCTGCCGAAGGCCGATCCCGGCATGACGGCGACCCGCTCCTCGTCCAGAAGCGCCCAGGCGAAGGCTTCGCTGTCCATGCCGGTTGCGGAGACGTCGACGACGATGAACATGCCGGCCTCGGGTGCGACCGGCATCAGGCCGGGGGCGTCCGCGAGACCGGCGACGACCCGGGCGGCGCGGTGGCTGTAGGACTGGCGCATCCTGGCCGAAGTGTCGATCGGATTGTCCAGGGCATAGGCCGTCATGTCGGCGATGAAGGGCTGCACGCCGAACAGCATCGTCTCGGAGACCGCGAGCAGCCGGCCGGCGAATTCCGCAGGCCCGATCGCCCAGCCGCTGCGGAAGCCCGGGGCGGCATGCGACTTGGAGATCGAGGAGCAGACGATCGTGCGCTCGGCGAGTTCGGGATCGTCGAAGGGGGACGCGAAGGAGCCGGAGAATACCAGTTCCTCATAGACCTCGTCGCAGACGATCCACAGGTCGTGCCTGCGGCAGACGGCGCCGATCGCTGAGATTTCTTCCGCGGTCAGCACGGCCCCGGTGGGATTGTGCGGCGTATTCAGCAGCAGCACGCGGCACTGCGGCGTGATCGCGCGTTCGAGATCGTCCGCCTGCATGTGAAAACCATGCTCCGGGCGGAGCGGAACCGTCACCTGCTCGGCGCCGGTGGCGCGGATCACGCCTTCGTAGGTGGCATAGAGCGGGTCGCCGACCAGAACGGCATCGCCCTTTTCCACGAGGCCGAGCATGACGGCGAAGAGGGCCGTCTGCGTGCCGGGAAAGCAGAGCACATTGGCACTCGTCACGTCCGGACGGCGCCTTGCGTATTTGCGCACCAGCGCGTCCACCACCGGCGGCTCGCCCCGGCCGTTCGAATAGCGATAGCGGCCGGCATTCATCGCACGCGTCGCTTCCTCGAGCAGGCTCCGGTGCGGCGGCAGGTCGGGCTCACCGATGGTGAGCTCGATGATCGGCTCGCCCCGGTCCTTGCGCCGGCGTGCCTCGACGTGAACCGCCCATTTCTCGGAACCCAGGCTCGCCAGCCTCTCGGTGATGGATGCGTAGCGCATTGCGTTCTCCCTATCTTATTCTGTTGATGCCGGCGGAGCGATCGGCTGGCCGATCAGGGCCTCGATGGAGGACAGCGCGGTCGAGACCAGCTCGCGTTCCTCGAAGAGCTCGCCTGCAAGGCATCCCTCCAGCCACAGCCCGTCGAGCAGGCCGTTGATCGCGATCGCCAGCGTCCGGCAGCGCGCGGGACCGGCGTCGAGCCCACTGGACGCCAGGAACTCGGCAAGCAGCCCTTCCAGCGCGTTGCGGAAGCCGAGATAGCCCTCGCGATGAATGGCCGCGAGCGCGGGATCGACGCTAACGCGGCTGATGAACGACGCCCAGAGCGACAGGCTGCGGCTGTTTGCGACGGGCTCGGTCAGGTTGATGACGATGAACGCGCGCAGGCGCTCGTCCGGCGTGCCCGCCACGCGTTCGGCCTTTTCCGTCAACCGCGCGATCACCACGCGATAGGCCTCCTGGAGAATCTGTTCCTTCGAGACGAAATAGTGCCGGATCAGACCCGCCGTCACGCCCGCCTTGATCGCGATCTGGCGGACCGTCGCGCCCTGCAGCCCGCCCTCGGCGATGCAGTCCAGCGTCGCCTCGATGAGATCATGGCGGCGCTCCGCTTCCGGGGCGCGATGGAAGGACCGGCGGCTCATGCCGCCCGCCGCAGGACGGGCCGGGTGAGGCAGGTCGGGCCGCCTTCGCAGGCAATGCAGAGCGCGTCGGCCTCGAAGGTCTCGACCACGCAGCCGGCAGCCTCCATCGCTGCCCTGGTCTTCGGGAAGCCCGCCACCATGATCACCTCGTTCGGGTGGACCGGCAGCACGTTCAGGCTCAGGCCGTTGCTGGCGTGGAACTCGTCCGCCGGCGCCTCGATCAGGCGGATGCCGCGCGCCTTCAGCAACTGGTAGAAGGCAGCCGGCAGGAGCGGCGCGAAGACGAGCGCGAGGTCGCCGGCAAGCGGGCTCATGACGCTCATCAGATGCAGGCAGGCCTCTTCGCCCTGCCACAGCGGCAGGTCGTAGGCGAGCACGGAGACGCCGTGCGGGGAGAGCATCGTCGAAAGCTGGTCGATGCCCTCCTGGTTGGTCCGGACGCCGCGGCCGACGACGAGCGTCTTCGCATCGAGCCAGATGCAATCGCCGCCTTCCACCGTGCCGGGTGCTTCGATGCGGCCGAGGATCGGAATCTGGCGATCCGCATAGGCCTTCTCGTGCAGTTCCGTCTCGTTCACGCGCAGCGGCTTTCCCATGCGCAGCAGGATCGCGCCGTGATCGGACATCAGCGAGGGATCGTGGGTGAACATGGCGTCGGCAAGACCGTCGCCCTCGTCCTCGAGCCAGATGATCTCGGTTCCGGACTTTTCCACAAGCCGGGCGAATTCCGCATACTGACGCACCGCCCTTTGCCCGTCGAACGTCGGTCCGTAGTGCCACTTCGCCGGATCGGCCGAGACGAGGCTGGGGCCGGGACGACGCATCAGAACGCGCAGCAGGGAAGCCGACATTTCCTGGGAACCGAAAGCGGGCATCCGCTACTCCTTTGATTGCAAACAGTGTTTTGGCGAGACCGGACAAAAAGCCGGCGGCGCGATTATTATACGCTTGAACAACTACGCCACAAGTGCAACGATGGTGTCAATGGAAGGAAGCGACGGGCACGAAGATGACCGCGCCGAACAGGACAGCCTGCCGCAAGAGCGGGTTGCAAAAGACGAACAGGGGAAGATTTGGCATGAGCCAAGCTCATTCGTGCCGCGCATCGGAGCAGTTCATCCGATGACGGATCGCGCCGAGGCAATCGCAGTCGAAAACCTGCACAAGCGCTTCGGACCGCTCGAGGTCCTCAAGGGCGTTTCCCTCACGGCCCGGGAAGGCGATGTCATCGCCATCATCGGCGGCTCCGGATCGGGCAAGTCCACCTTCCTTCGCTGCATCAACATGCTGGAACTGCCCAGCGCCGGATCGGTCACGATCCATGGCGAAGAGATCGCCATGAAGAAGGATGGCCATGGCGGCCTCGTGCCCGCCGATCGCAAGCAGGTGCAGCGGATCCGCTCCCGTCTCGGAATGGTGTTCCAGAACTTCAATCTGTGGCAGCACATGACGATCCTGCAGAACGTCATCGAAGCGCCTGTCCATGTGCTCGGGATCGCAAAGGCAGAAGCCATCGAGCGGGCCGAGACGATCCTCCGGCGCGTCGGCCTGTTCGAGAAGCGCGACGCCTATCCCGCCTTCCTGTCCGGCGGCCAGCAGCAGCGCGCTGCAATCGCGAGAGCGCTCGCCGTCCAGCCGCATGTCATGCTCTTCGACGAACCGACGTCCGCGCTCGACCCGGAGCTGGTGGGCGAGGTCCTCACCGTGATCGGCGACCTGGCGAAGGAGAAGCGGACGATGATCCTGGTCACCCACGAGATGAAGTTCGCCCGCAACGTCGCCAACCACATCGTGTTCCTGGCCAATGGCGTCATCGAGGAACAGGGCCCGCCGGAAGAGATCTTCGGTGCCCCGAAATCGGAGCGGCTGAAGAAATTCATCAGTTCCATCCATTGAGAATACCAATAACCAACAGAGGGAAAACAAGCATGAAGACCGCATTGAAGACGATCGCACTTGCCGCCGTCATCGGCTTTGCCGGCATCAGCGGCGCCATGGCCCAGCAGATCAAGGTCGGCTTCGCCGCCGAGCCCTATCCGCCGTTCGCCTCCCCCGACGCCTCGGGCAACTGGGAAGGCTGGGAAGTCGAATTCATGAAGGCGATCTGCGACGAGGCCAAGCTCGACTGTGTCATCACCCCGGTCGCGTGGGACGGCATCATTCCGGCGCTGACCACGAACAAGATCGACATGATCGTCGGCTCCATGTCGATCACCGGGGAGCGCCTCAAGACGATCGACTTCTCCGACAAGTACTACAACACCCCGACGGGCGTCATCGGCCCCAAGGGCGCTGCCTTCGACGCGACGCCGGAGAGCCTCGCCGGCAAGACCATCGGCGTCCAGGTCGCCACCATCCACCAGTCCTATGCCGACAAGTACTTCGGCGGGGCCGGCGCGACGATCAAGGAATACCAGACCCAGGACGAGGCCAACAACGACCTGGCGGCCGGGCGCATCGACGCCGTGCAGGCGGATGCGATCGCACTCGACGCCTTCCTGAAGTCCGACCAGGGCAAGGACTGCTGCGAGCACAAGGGCAACGTCAAGGACGATCCGGAAATCCTCGGGGCCGGCGTGGGCGTCGGCCTGCGCAAGGGCGAGACGGAGCTGAAGGACAAGGTCAACGCCGCGATCAAGGCGATCCGCGCCAACGGCACCTATGACACCTTCTCCAAGAAATACTTCGACTTCGACATCTACGGCGGCTGATCGACGTCCGGAGTAACTCCGGAGGAATCCGGCTCACCGCATTGTCCAACGCCGAAGCGATCCCGCTTCGGCCGGTAATGCTCGGGCGGCCGGCGGCGACGCCGCCGGCCAGGCTCCCTTGAAGACGAGAGTGACATGGCTGCTGATCCCGCGACCCTGATCAACTGGGGCCTTCTGGCGCTCGAACCGCCGGGCTGGGGCGGCGTGCTCCTGGGCGGCCTCCTGAATTCGATCAAGATCGCGCTCGGCGGCTATGCGCTCGGCCTGCTGCTCGGAACCGGCGGCGCCTTCGGCAAGCTTTATGGCGGACCCGTGCTGAAGGATCTGCTCGAGGTCTATACCACCCTCGTCCGCGCCATTCCCGAGCTCGTGCTCATCCTGCTGCTCTACTATGCGGGAACGGATCTTCTCAACCAGCTGACGGCGGCGATGGGCTACGGCCCCGTCGACATCAGCGGGCTCGCCGCCGGCATCTTCGTCATCGGCGTCGTGCAGGGCGCCTATTCGACCGAGGTGCTGCGCGGGGCGATCAAGGCCGTGCCGGCCGGACAGATCGAGGCTGCCCGCGCCTACGGCATGGCGCCGACCCAGATCATGCGCCGCATCACGCTTCCCGCCATGCTGCCGCACGCCATTCCCGGCCTTTCCAACCTCTGGCTGATCGCCACGAAGGACACGGCCCTTCTGGCCGTCGTCGGCTTCAGCGAACTGACGCTGGTGACGCGGCAGGCGGCGGGCAGCACCAAGGCCTATCTCCTGTTCTTCTGCGCTGCCGGCGCGCTGTACCTGGCGCTGACGCTCGTCTCGAATATCGTCATCCGCATCATCGAAACCCGCGCCCGGCGCGGCATGGTGGCCCCGGCATGACCGTCGAGACAAGCACAGTCGAGGCCACTGCCCTGACCGAGCTTCCGGGCGGGAGGGCCTTCCTGAAGCCGCACCGGATCATCCTGCTCGCCATAGCCGTGATCGCGATCTTCTGCATGGCCTGGTTCATGCGCTGGGACTGGATACCGGACTATGCCGGACGGCTTGCCCAGGGGGGCGGCGTCACCCTGCTGATGCTCTTCAGCACCTGCATTCTCGGCTTCCTCTTCGCCGTCCCTCTCGGGCTCGTACAGGTCACCGGCCCCTGGCCGCTGAAGATGCTGGCCAGGACCTTCTGCACCATCATCCGCGGCACGCCGCTGCTCCTGCAGCTGTGGCTGCTGTACTACGGGCTGGGATCGCTCTTTCCGCAGTTTCCCGCCATTCGGGACTCCTTCCTCTGGCCCTATCTGCGCGAGGCCTGGCCCTATGGCGTCGCAGCGCTGACGATCTCCTTTGCCGCCTACGAAGGCGAGGTGATGCGCGGCGCCTTCGCCGGCGTTCCGGCCGGCGAGCTCGAGGCCGCCCGGGCCTACGGCATGAGCCGGTGGAAGGTGTTCCGGCGCATCTGGCTGCCGCGCGCCGTCCATCGCGCATTGCCGACGCTGAACGGCGAGACCGTGCTGCAGTTGAAGTCGACGCCGCTGGTGGCGACGATCACCGTTGTCGACGCCTACGCCGTCATCTCCAAGATCCGGCAGACGACCTACCTCACCTACGAACCGCTGCTGTTCCTGGCGCTCATCTACCTCTGCCTGACCGCCATCCTCGTCGTGGCGTTCCGCACGCTCGAAAACAAGATTCCAACCCGTGGTGCCTGACATGAACATACGCGCTGCCCTCACCAATGCGATGCCGGAACTGACCGCGATCCGCCAGGACCTGCACGCCCATCCGGAGCTCGGGCTCGAGGAGGTGCGCACGTCGGAGCTGATCGCCCGCCATCTCGAGAGCTACGGCTACAAGGTGACGCGCGGACTTGCGAAGACGGGCCTGGTCGCGACGCTGACGAACGGCACCGGCCGGCGTTCCGTCGGCATCCGCGCCGACATCGACGCCCTGCCGATCCTGGAGGAGACCGGCCTGCCCTATGCCAGCAGGACACCGGGGCTGATGCACGCCTGCGGCCATGACGGGCACACGACGATGCTGCTCGGGGCTGCGCGCGCCATCGCCGAGCGGCGTAACTTCGACGGCACCGTCCACCTGATCTTCCAGCCGGCCGAGGAGAATTTCGGCGGCGCCCGGATCATGGTCGAGGAGGGACTGTTCGACCGCTTCCCCTGCGACGCCGTCTTCGCGCTCCACAACGAGCCGGCGCTGCCCTTCGGCCAGTTCTATTTCCGCGAAGGCGCGATCATGGCCGCCGTCGACGAGGCGACCATCACGGTCAGCGGCCGCGGCGGCCACGGCGCCGAGCCGCAGGAGACGGCGGACCCGATCGTCGCCGGCGCCTCGATCGTGATGGCCCTGCAGACGATCGTCTCCCGCAACATCCATCCGCTCGATCCGACCGTCGTCACCGTCGGCTCGTTCCATGGCGGCACGGCCAGCAACATCATTCCGGGGCGCGCCGAGATCGTCGTCGGCATCCGCTCGTTCGATCCCGGCGTGCGCGATGAGCTGGAACGGCGCATACGCCTGATTGCCGAACGCCAGGCGGAAAGCTACGCGACGACCGCCACCGTGGATTACCTGCGCAGCTACGACGCCACCATCAACCATAAGCGTGAGACTGACCTTCTGCGGGACATCGCCATTCGATTTGCGGGTGCCGACAAGGTCATGGACCTCCCCCGCCCCTTCATGGGCAGCGAGGATTTCGCCTATATGCTGAAGGAGCGCCCCGGCAGCTACTTCTTCCTCGGCGCGAAGACCTCCGAAAGTGACCCGCCGCTCCACCATCCGGGTTACAATTTCAACGACGATCTGCTGCCGGTGGGCGCCGCCTTCTGGACGGAAGTGGCCGAAAGCTACCTGAAGCCGGCCTGAAGCGAATCACCGTTCGCGCCGTAGCAGCGAGCCATTAACATAATGTGACGTTTTTTCGGCAGGGGCCACTTAACACACAGGCCCCGCGCCCCATATGATATTTTCGCATGCACGAGGATGTCCGATGTTACCCGCAATCAGAGGACCTCAAGATGAAGACATTCGTTGTATCGATCGCTGTCATGGCCTTTGCGGCCTCTAGTGCATTCGCAGCCCTCGGAAATTTCGATCGCGCAAGGTTCGGCGACCCGATCGTTGCGTCCAATGAGAGCATGATCGACCAGACCGTCACCGGTTCCGTCGAGCCACAAGTCTGCAAGTTCGGCGTCAAGACGGTTCGGCGTTGCGTCGACCCATCCGCCAGGCCGACCGAAGAGGGCATCCGCAAGGACTAGCCCGAAGCATCGATCCCCCCAATTGACCGCCCATGCGGCGGGCGGTCAGGCGGGGAGCGTCCTATCTCCCGAAAGCACATCCGGAGCAACAGCGCGCCAAGGTCGCGGATGGCGACCGATATCGGCGGTGCTCCCAGTGCGTCTTGGTGCGTCTTGCGCCACACGTTCGGGGCAGGAGATGGCGGTCGCCGTATTTTTATATTAGCAACTATTAAAATAAAGAGATCGCCCCCATATATGGCGCTGGGCTTGAGGATCGCGTGGGACTTCCTTTGATCCGAGGATCTCGACATGAGAGCACTTGTCTTTTCCGCTGCCATCCTGGCCGTGTCGGCCACGACGGCGATCGCATTCCCGGCCAGTTTCGGCCTGCCCCATTTCGTCCGGGTCGACCAATGGCCAGATGCCGGTGTGTTCGAACCCGCAGCACGGATGCAAGCCAGGCCGAGTGCGTGCCGAACTGTTGCGCCAACCGACAGGCGATGCCGTCTTCCGGAGGCGCAGAAATAGCCGCACGTCGGCGGCGGCCTGTTCCGAATCTCCGCGGCCTTGCGGCGGCCGGCGAGCGGGTTGCTGCGCCATGTGCCTCACCCTGGGTAAGCCTCTTCAACCGACCGCAACCTATTAGAGAATATTAATTTAAGTCTCGCTCAAGCTTCATCGTCTAGAACTGTCCTTGCCAGCATACGGGACCGCCGGAAGACAGGAACAGGACCGCACCCTCCCTGAATTTCGCGCGGCCCGTATGTGGCACAGCGCCGCCCGGCGCGCTTTCGCCTTTCCTCCCCGCCTCTGCTTTGTTACAGCCAACCGCAATGTCCGCGGCGGCGGACCGACGTTTGCATAGAAGCGGAGACGGGAATGTCCGAAAAAGCAGCCGATTGCCGGACCATGGCGGAAATTCGCGACAACATCGACCGGATCGACCGGGCGCTGATGGATCTCTTTGCGGAACGCTGGACCTTCATCGGCCGCGCCGCCGAGATCAAGGCCGAACTTGGCCTGAAGGCAGACATTCCCGCACGCGTCGACGAGGTTCGCAACAATGCCCGCGAAAACGCGCTGGCACGCGGCCTCGACGGCGATTTCTACGACGGCCTCTGGGCACAACTCATCCGCCACTCGATCGAGCATGAGGAAAAGACGCTCGGCAGGTAGCGCTGCCGGCGGGCGCAAGGCGGGCGGCGGGACGCGCCCGCCGCCATCTACCCGTCAGATCTGGTTGCGGCGACCGAGGTGGTTCTCCCAGTCGAGCGCTGTGCGCACGATGAAGGCGAGATCGTCGTGTTGCGGCTTCCAGTTCAGTTCCTTCATCGCCACCGACGGGTTGGCGACGATCGAGACGGCATCGCCCGGCCGGCGCCCGGCGATGCGCACCGGGAAATCGACGCCGGAAACCTCCTTGACGCGGTTCAGCACCTCCAGCACGGAGAAGCCCCGGCCGTAGCCGCAATTGGCGACGATCGAACCGCCGCCGGCGCGCATGCGCTCGAGCGCCTTCAGATGCGCATTGGCGAGGTCGGAGACGTGGATATAGTCGCGCACGCAGGTGCCGTCCGGCGTCGCATAGTCGGTGCCGTAGACGTCCATGCCCTGCCGCTTTCCAAGGGCCGCTTCCGAAGCGACCTTGATCAGGTGCGTCGCCCCCTTGGTCGACTGGCCTGTGCGGCCGCGCGGATCGGCGCCTGCGACGTTGAAGTAGCGAAGGGCGGTATAGGCAAGGTCATGGGCGAGCGCGGTGTCCCGCAGCATAATCTCCGTCATCAGCTTCGACGAGCCATAGGGCGATTCCGGGCTCAGCGGAGCAGTTTCCTCGACCGGGTCGGCCGTCTGCGGCGTGCCGTAGACGGCGGCGGTCGAGGAGAATACGAAATGCGGTACACCGGCCTCGACGGCGGCCGCGATCAGCGCACGCGACTTGACCGTGTTGTTCTCGTAGTAACCAAGGGGATCGGAAACCGATTCCGGCACGACGATCGATCCGGCGAAGTGGATGATCGCGTCGATGGAGTTCTCGGCGAAGATCCGTCTCAGCAGTTCGCGGTCGGCAATATCGCCCTCGTAGAAGCGGGCCTCCGGCGCAATCGCCCAGCGAAAGCCGGTGGACAGGCGATCGACGACGACGACCTCCTCCCCGGCATCATGAAGCGCCCAGACCATGTGCGAGCCGATATAGCCCGCTCCGCCCGTCACCAATACCGCCATCCCGTCTTCTCCGATCCTGTTTCACGCGCCGAATAGAGCGCGATCGTAACGAAGATGTAAATATGGCGATCAGAGGGCGGCGATGTAGCGCGACAGCCTTCCGGCCGCATCCTCCACCTGCGCAGTATCGCGCAGGAAGCAGGCCCTGAGGAAGAGCGACCCGCCCTCGCCGAAGGCCGTGCCGGGGGCGAGGCCCACGCCCGTCTTGTCGACGATGTCGAGTGCTGCCTGCCGCGCGTCGGTGACGCCGTCGATCTTGAGAAAGGTGTAGAGGGCGCCGTCCGGCTTCAGGGTCTCCACCCGATTCGTGGCGATCAGTGCATCGCAGAGCAGGTCGCGGTTGCACGCCGCCTTATCGATATTGGCCTGGACGAAGGCGTCGCCCTCGTCGAGGGCGGCAACCGCGCCCTTCTGCATGAACTGGGCGACGCCCGAAGTCGAGTACTGCACCAGGTTCTCGAGCACCTGGCCCATCTGCGGCGGCGCCACGATCCAGCCGACGCGCCAGCCCGTCATCGACCAGTTCTTCGAGAAGGAATTGACGAAGACGACGCGGTCGCCGTCCTCCATCACGTCGAGGAAGGAGGGTGCCCGGCCGCCGGCATAGAAGTAGCGCGCATAGATCTCGTCGGCCATGATCCACAGGCCGCGCCGGCGGGCGACCTCCAGCAGGGCCTGCAGGTCCTCCCGCGTCGCCGTCCAGCCGGTGGGATTGGACGGCGTGTTGACGAAGAGCACCCGGGTCAGCGGCGTGATCGTGGCTTCGAGGCGATCGAGTTCCAGCCGCCAGCGACCGTCGGCAAACTGCAGCGGTACGGCGAGCGGGCGCACGCCGGCAATCTCGGCTGCGGCGGCCAGGTTCGGCCAGGCCGGCGTCAGGTAGACGATGTCATCGCCCGGCCCGGTCAGCGCCTGCAGCGCGAGCTGGATCGCCTGCATGCCGGAACCGACGACGTAGAAATGCTCTGGCGACAGCGCATGGCCGAAATGGCGGGCGTAGTAGCGCGCCAGCGCCTGCCGCAGTTCCGGTATGCCGCGCTGCCAGGTGTAGAAGGTCTCGCCAGCCTTCAGGGCCGCCATGGCCGCATCGGAGATGAACTGCGGCGTCGGCAGATCGCCCTCGCCGACCCAGAGCGGGATCAGCCCGTCCCTGTGGCGCGCATAGTTGACCAGTTCGACGATGCCGCTCTCCGGCGCGTTCAGCGCGCGCGGGCTCAGTTGGCCGAGAATATCCATCGTGTCTCCATCAGAACCTGGTCATGCCACAACGCGCGGCATCCAGGCGGGCAATCCTTAGCGGGATTCGATTGCCCGATCACGCCAGTTTCTCTGACGGTCCGATCGATTTCGGTGATGGAAAGAGAGCGGCCCCGACGGCGATCGCCGGGGCCCGGAGCAGCTCAGACCGCCGGCCGCGACTTCAGGAGGTCGCGGATTTCCGTCAGCAGCGCCACGTCGGCCGGCGGCGGCGCAGCCTCGGCGGCCTTCTTCTTTTCGACGCTGGCGCGCACGCGGTTGACCGCCTTGATCATCAGGAAAATGATCCAGGCCAGAATGAGGAAGTTGATCAGCACCGTGATGAAGCTGCCATAGGCGAAGACCGCACCCTGCTCGCGCGCAGCAGCAAGCGAGCTTGCCGTCACGTTTGAGGAAAGCGGCAGGAAGTAGTTCGAGAAATCAAAGCCGCCACCCGTCAGGGCGCCGACGATCGGCATCACGAGGTCGTTGACGACCGAATCGACAATCTTGCTGAAGGCCGCGCCGATGATCACGCCGACGGCGAGGTCCATCACATTGCCGCGGGCGATAAACTCCTTGAACTCGTTGAGCATTCCCTTCTCCTCTTGCTGCATGACAGTGGCAGCGTAATTTAGATTCTCCGCAGAGGGAACCGTCCGGACGCATTCCTCCACCACACTGCAACCACCTTTCCGCTATGGGACTTAAGTCAAGGCCCGCCCCGATTTTCTTTGCCGTTTTAATGTCCTATGGTGCCCTCGGCGGACGGGAGGGGTCCGTCGACGACCGGAGGACGCATGCTGCCTGGCTGGACCATCTTCGCCGCGGCCTTCGCCTATCTCCTGCTGCTGTTTGCGGTGGCGACCTACGGCGACCGCAAGTCGCGCGATCCGGATGCCCCGCATCGCGGCCGGCCGCTCGTCTATGCGTTGAGCCTCGCCATCTACTGCACGTCGTGGACCTATTTCGGAGGCGTCGGGCTTGCGAGCGTGCAGGGCCTGGAATTCCTCGGCATCTATATCGGCCCGATCCTGATGTTCACGCTCGGGCTGCCGCTGATCCGGCGGATCGTGGACCTTGCAAAGTCCGAGCGCCTGACCTCGATCGCCGATTTCGTCGGTGCCCGCTACGGCAAGAGCCCGGGGGTTGCCGCGATCGTGGCGCTGATCGCCCTCATCGGCGCGATCCCCTACATCGCCCTGCAGCTCAAGGCGGTCTCGAGCTCGGTGAAGGTGGTGGTCGATTTCTACGACTACGGCTTCGACGAGAGCCAGACCTTCCTCGACCTGCCGCTGATCGTGTCCCTGTTCCTGGCCTGCTTCGCCGTCGTCTTCGGCACGCGGCACACGGACGCGACGGAGCACCAGGACGGCCTGATCCTGGCTATCTCGATGGAATCGGTGGTCAAGCTCTTCGCCTTCGCCACCGTCGGCATCTATGTCGTCTACTTCATGTTCGACGGGCTCGGCGACCTGTGGCTGCGCGCCGCCGAGAGCGAGCGCGTGACCGCAGCGCTGGCACACGATACGCCGATCGCCCGATGGCTGCTCCTGATCGTGCTTTCGGCCTTTGCCATCGTCATCCTTCCACGGCAGTTCCACGTCACCGTGGTCGAGAACCGGACCGCGGGCGAGTTGCGCACCGCGGGCGTGCTGTTTCCGCTCTATCTGATCGCCATCAACCTCTTCGTGCTGCCGGTCGCGATCGGTGGCGTCATCGTCTTCCAAGGGCTCGGCGACGCCGACCTCTACGTGCTGGCGCTGCCGCTGGCACAGGGCCAGCCGACGCTGACGCTCGTCTCCTTCATCGGCGGCTTTTCGGCGGCCACCGCCATGGTCATCGTCGAATGCGTGGCGCTGTCGATCATGATCTCCAACGACATCGTCATCCCCGTCGTGCTCCGCCGCAACCTGATCGGACGCGGCGAGCCGCAGGAGGACCTGACGCAGACGCTGCTGCGCATCCGGCGGCTGGCGATCTTCTTCGTGCTGCTTCTGGGATACGCGTACTACCGGTTCTCGACCTCGAACGCCGGGCTCGCCTCGATCGGTCTTCTGGCATTCGCGGCCGTCGCGCAGGTCGCCCCTGCCCTCATCGGCGGCCTCCTCTGGCGCCATGCCAATGCGCGCGGCGCGATCGCCGGCATGGTCTCCGGTCTCGTCGTCTGGGCCTATCTGCTGTTTCTTCCCAGCCTCGGCGTCAGCGACAATTCCGGGATCGCGTCTGCCGTCCTCGGCTTCCTGCTGCCGGGCGCCAGCGTGCTCTCCGGGCCGCAGGCCGATCCGCTGGTCGCCGCATCCGTACTGTCGCTGCTGGTCAACGTCGCGGCCTTCGTCATCGGCTCGCTGTCGCGCAGCACCACCAACATCGAGCGCCTGCAGGCCAACATCTTCATCCGCTCGCGGCCGCAACTGGAGCGCGCCTTCCGCGGCAGCAGGACCAAGGTGACCGTGCGCGACCTGAAGAACACGGTGGCGACCTATCTCGGCGAGGAGCGGACCGAGCGCTCCTTCCACAGCTACGAGCGACAGGCCGGCCGCTGGCTGGAGGACCATGCGCCGGCGGATGTCGCGCTCGTGCATTTCTCCGAGCAGGTTCTCGGCAGCGCCATCGGTTCCTCCTCCGCCCGCCTCGTCCTGTCGCTCACGCTGCAGCGAATCGACGAGACCACGGCCGATACGAGCTGGCTGCTCGACCAGGCGAGTGAGGCACTGCAATACAATCAGGGCATGCTCCAGACCGCGCTCGGGCAGATGGACCAGGGGATCGCCGTCTTCGACAGCTCGGGCAACCTCACCGTCTGGAACCGCCGCTTCCGCGAGTTGCTGGACCTGCCCGAGCAGGTCGGCCAGGTGGGTTTCGCGCTGAAGGACATGATCGACATCCTCGTTGCCGAGGGCCGCATCGCCACGAGCGAGAAGCAGGCGATCCTCGACGGCGCCCTGAACTTCGACCAGCCGTTCCAGCTGGTGCTCTCCGGCGGCAGGCGCATCGTCGAGGTTCATTCCAACGCCATGCCCGAGCGCGGCTTCGTCGCGACCTTCACCGACATCACCGAGCGGGTCGAGGCCGACCGGGCTCTGAAGCTCGCCAACGAGACGCTGGAAATGCGCGTGGCGGAACGTACCGCGGAATTGACCCGGGTCAACCAGGAACTGGGCGAGGCGCGGGCGGCTGCGGAAGAGGCCAATCTCGGCAAGACGCGCTTCTTCGCCGCTGTCGGTCACGACATCCTGCAGCCGCTGAACGCAGCGCGGCTCTATTCCTCCTCGCTCGTCGAGCGGCTGGGCGCCTCCGACAACGGCGCGATGGTGCACAATATCGACTCCTCGCTGGAGTCGGTCGAGGCCATCCTGGGGGCGGTGCTCGACATATCGCGGCTGGATACCGGCGCGATGAAGCCCCGGCTGCAGGTGGTGCAACTCGATGATCTCCTGCGGCGGATCGAGACGGATTTCGCGCCGATGGCGCTGGCCAAGAACCTGACGCTCAAGGTCATGCCGACATCGATTGCGGTGCGCAGCGATCCCAATCTGCTTCGCCGGCTCGTGCAGAACCTCGTCTCCAACGCGATCAAGTACACCAACAGCGGCAAGGTGCTGGTCGGCGTGCGCAGGCAGGCAGGCGACGCCTCGATACAGGTCTTCGACACCGGCATCGGCATCCCGTCATCGAAGTTCCGCACCGTCTTCAAGGAGTTCGCCCGGCTCGACGAGGGTGCGCGGACGGCGCCGGGACTGGGGCTCGGGCTTTCCATCGTCGACCGTATCGCAAAGGTGCTCAGCTACCCTGTCGAGCTACAATCGACGCCCGGCGGAGGCACGGGCTTCAAGGTCCGGGTGCCGATCGACACCACCGCCGCCGGCCGGAAGGGGGCGACGTCGGCGCCTGCCGCCCCGGCCGCCGAGCCGATGCGCGGACTGAGGGTGCTTTGCATCGACAACGAGCCGAAGATCCTCGAGGGCATGCGGCTGCTTTTGACGGGCTGGGGCTGCGAGGTCGCCACGGCGGATTCGATCGCCGCCGTGGACGCGCTCCTGACAGCCGCACCGCCCGCCTTCCACGCGGTCATCGCCGACTACCATCTTGGCGACGGTACCGGCATCGAGGCGATCGACCGGGTGCGGGCCGCGCTCGGCGCGGAACTGCCTGGCCTGCTTGTCACCGCCGACCGGTCCGCCGAGGTCAGGGCGCTGGCCGACGGCAAGGACATCGTCGTGCAGAACAAGCCCGTCCGCCCCGCCTCGATGCGGGCCTGGCTGACGCGTCTGGTGAACCTGGAAAAGGCGGCGGCGGAATAGGGCGCATATGGCGCGCCATGCCAATGCCGGGTGAAGCGTCGATGACGCCGGCCGGGCGCGTTCAGGCGGCGGCCGCGGAGGTGGACCCGATCTTGCCGAGCTGGATGACGGCCTGGGTGCGGCTGTCCACGTTCAGCTTCAGCAGGATCGCCGACACATGCGCCTTGATCGTCGCCTCGGATACGCCGAGCTCGTAGGCGATCTGCTTGTTGAGCAGCCCTTCGGCCAGCATCGACAGCACGCGCGACTGCTGTGGTGTCAGCGTGCGCAGCCGGTTGATCAGGTCGCCGACCTCCGCATCCTGTTCGGGGCCGCGCTGATAGTCGCTCGGCGTATAGATGTTGCCGTCGAGGACGGCCGCGATACCCTCGCGGATCTCCTCGATCGAGGCGGACTTGGAAATGAAGCCGGAGGCGCCGAGATCCAATGCGCGGCGGATGGTGGCGGCATCGTCGCGGGCCGAGACCACGATCACCGGCAGGCCCGGATGTTCCGCCCGCAACGTGATCAGGCCGGACAGGCCGCTGGCGCCGGGCATCGAGAGATCGAGAAGCATGAGGTCGGCATCGGGACACCGGCTGGCCGAGGCGCGGGCGGCGTCGAAGTCCCCGGCCTCGACGATCGTGGCCTCGTCGCCGCTTCCGAGCAGCGCCTGCCTCAGCGCGCCGCGGAAGAGCGGGTGGTCATCTGCAATGATGATCGTCAATCCTGTGGTCATGCGGGCTCCCTCCCAAGAGCACGGTCATGATGGCACGCGGTTCGACGTGGGCACATCGGCGCTCAGGTCTTTTCCGGCACCGGCTGCTGGGGGGCGATCTTCTCCTCCTCACCCTCCAGATTCTTCACGATAGCCATCAGGCGCTGCATCATTCTTTCCATGATGCCCATGGTCCGGTCAATCTCCTCATCGGTCGGCAGGCGCGGTTTATCACTGGAAAGCGCCGATTTCTCCGCCTTTTCCAATGCTTCCACACGTCTGGTCAGCGAATCGAGCTCCTCTTCGAAGGCGGCCCGCTCGTCGGCGGCCATGCGGCAGGCCATCTGGCCGGAGGTCTCCCGGCACAGCGAAACCTCGCCGGTGACGGTATCGAGCCGAACGAAACCTTCGTCCGTACGCTCCATCTGATAGCGTCCCTCGCCTTCGGCAAGGCCCGGCCCGGACAGCAGCAGCGGCGACACGAAGGCCAGGCCGACGATCACTTTGCGCATGCGACTTCCTCCTTGAAACGGCAATGGCAATCGATTTTGCCCGTGGACTTTCCCGCGGCGATGCGGCAAGCGCTAGGATCGAGGCATCCGCCGCCGCGCAGAGGAAAGCACACCATGTCCGAGATAATATACAAGATCGTTCCGGCAAGTCTGTGGCAATCCGCCCGCAGCAAGGGAAGCTTCGACGGCGCGCCGGTGGACCTTGCCGACGGCTTCATCCACTTCTCCACCGCCGCCCAGGCGAAGGAGACGGCGGCGAAGCACTTTGCCGGACAGACGGATCTGCTTCTGGTCGCGATCGACGGTGCGGCGCTCGGAGAGGCGCTGGTCTACGAGCCGTCCCGCGGCGGCCAGCTCTTTCCCCATCTCTACGGCGCCCTTCCGCTCGATGCCGTGCTGTGGGAGAAGACGCTGCCGCTCGGCGCCGACGGGACGCACCTCTTTCCGGAGATGATCTGAGATGGCGTTCACCGACCTCGCCCGCAAAGGCCTGTTCCTGTTCGATCCGGAAACCGCGCACGGCCTGTCGATCGCCGCACTGAAGAGCGGGCTCGTGCCGGCCTGCGGCCTGCGCGCCGACCCGCGCCTGCGCCAGACGATCGCCGGCCTCGACTTCGCAAATCCGCTCGGCATGGCGGCCGGCTACGACAAGAACGCGGAGGTGCCCGAGGCGCTGATCCGGCTCGGTTTCGGCTTCGCCGAGATCGGCACGGTGACCCCCCGGCCGCAGGACGGCAACCCGAAGCCCCGCATCTTCCGGCTGACGGCCGACGAAGCGGTCATCAACCGGCTGGGCTTCAACAACGAGGGCCATGCCGCCGCACTTCGGCGTCTCAAGGCCTGCTCGCGCCAGTCGCTGATCGGCGTCAACATCGGCGCCAACAAGGACAGCGAGGACCGGATCGCCGACTATGTCGAAGGGATCGGCACCTTCTACGACGTGGCGCGCTATTTCACCGCCAACATCTCATCCCCCAATACGCCGGGCCTGCGCGACCTGCAGGCGCGCGAGAGCCTGTCCGCCCTGCTGTCTGCCGTGCTCGCGGCACGGGACGAGCAAGCGATACGTGCCGGCCGGCGCGTGCCCGTCTTCCTCAAGATCGCCCCCGACCTCACCGAGGAAGGGCTGGACGACATCGCCGAGGTGGCGCTCGCCCATGATCTCGACGGCCTGATCGTCTCCAACACGACGCTGTCACGCGACGGCCTCACCGAGCGGACACATGCGAACGAGGCGGGCGGGCTTTCGGGCAAGCCGCTATTTGCCAAGTCGACGACGGTGCTGGCGAAGATGCGCAGGCGGGTGGGTGCGGCGCTGCCGATCATCGGCGTCGGCGGCGTCAACTCGGCGGAGACGGCAGCGGAAAAGATCCGCGCGGGCGCCGACCTGGTGCAGCTCTATTCCTGCATGATCTATGCGGGGCCGGGCCTTCCGGCCACGATCGTCAGGGGACTTTCGCACGTCTGCGACCGCGAACGGCTCGCCTCGATCCGCGACATCCGCGGAACGCGCACCGACCACTGGGCCGACCGGAGCATCTGACGGTCCGGCACCCGGATCCGGCCGATGGGCCGGCCGGTCCCGCTCAGCTCGAGAGCACCATGGCCCAGTAGGGCCGGTTTCCGGATTTCGGGCTCCTGGCTTCGGCGACGCCGAGGCCGCGATAGCCGGAACCCAGCATGTTGGCGAGGTGCTTGGGCGAATCGACCCAGGCCTGGAACGCCCGCGCCGCGTCGTCCTGCCCCACGGCGATGTTCTCGGCCGCCGGAAGGGGCACGTCCATGCCCTTCATCCGCTTGCCGAAATCCGCACCGATGCCGATGTTGTGCTGCATCTTGCCCGCAGCCGCCATCCGGCGCGCCTGGTCGCGTGCCGCATTGGCGGTGGCCGGCTGGCGCGACAGAGGCTCCAGCCCGCGCTCGCCCCTGAGCTTGTTGATCATGACAAGGGTGGCGTCTGTCTGGTCGCTGGAATCGGACGCGGTATCGATCAGGCCAGTGGTGGTGCAGCTCGAGATCGCCGTCGCAGTCGCGCCGAGTGCGGTCGCCAGAAGAGCCCTGCGGCGGATCGGGTTCGTCGTCTTCGTCGTCATGTCAGCGTCTGTAGCTCAGGATGCGGATGAGAATGAAGACCGGGATCACGATCACCGCGCCGAGCACGAGATAGTCTCCGACGCGGCCGAGCGCCTGGAAGCCGGTTTCCCAGAGATTGACGATGAAATCGCGGACGGCACGCAGGATATCGTCCGGGTAGAGGCCCAGCACCGACATCACGAAGCCGAGCGCCACCGACAGGATCAGGAGCTTCACGACGATCCGAAGCGGTGTATCGCCGAGGAACCTGTTGACGCCGTCCGACATGCTGCCTGCTCCTTCTTCTCGTCCCCTCATGGGCGCCCTCTCATAAGGCGCGCCGGCAAAAACCGCAACGCGGGCGCCGAATCTGCTTGCGTTTTGGCCGCGCTTGCCGAATAGCGATGCCACCTCACGCAAAAAGACGCAACCATGCCTCTCGCCTCGCAGCATGCCTCCGGCGACGCCCTCGCCCATCGCCGCGCCGACTATGCCCGCATGCTCGCCGAAGGTGGCGATTTTTCGGGCGCTGCCGAACTCATGGGACAGGCGCTGGAGATTTCCCCGGATTGGGCGGCCGGCTGGTACCGCCTGGCCGAATATGCGGAGAAGGCTGCGGACAGGAAGGCGGCTGCGGCGGCCCTTGGCCGGGTGCTCGCACTCGCGCCGAATGACCCCTTCGGCGCGACGCTGCGGCTTGCCGTTCTCGGCGCCGCCGATGTTCCCGCCGCACCGCCGAGCCACTACGTCCAACAACTGTTCGACGACTATGCCCAACGCTTCGACAAGTCGCTGGTCGACAGGCTCGGCTACAGCGTGCCCCAGAAGCTCGCAGCCCTTGTCGACGAGGGCATCGCGACCCGGCATTTCGCCCATGTGACCGATCTCGGCTGCGGCACCGGGCTCTTCGGCGAGCGGGTCCGCGATCGCGCGACATTCCTCGAAGGCTTCGACCTTTCGGCCAGGATGCTGGCCAAGGCCCGGGAGAAAGCGGTCTACGACCGGCTCGCCCGGGCGGACCTTTCGCTGCCCCCGGACGAAAGCGGCGTCTTCGATACCGATCTGCCCGCCCGCCGCGCCGATCTCGCCAGCGCGGCCGACGTCCTGATTTATCTCGGCGATCTTTCACCGGTCTTCGCCATTGCAGAGAAGCTCGTCGCGGCCGGCGGCCACTTTGCCTTCTCGGTCGAGGATGCCGGGGCGGAGGAGACCTATGTCCTGCGCCCGTCGATGCGCTATGCCCATGGCGAAGGCTATGTGCGCACCTGCGCGGAGAAAGCCGGATTCACCGTGCTCCAGAGCCGGCAAACCGTCATCCGCATGGATGCCGGCACCCCGGTTTCCGGAAGGCTCTACCTCGCCAGATGCGGCGAACCGGGGCCGAGCGCTTCCGCCGACTGACGTTGCTCCCTCCGTCTTGCATTTGCTGCAGCGCAATATATGAACGAAGAACCTTCTGCAGCGGAGACGTCGATGAGCGGCTACAAGCGTCGATTTGGATTCTGGAATCCTGCGCCTACGCGCCATTCGCTGCTGGAGGACGCGCAGGGCATCTTCACCGGCAGCATGATCGCCGCCCTCGGGCTGTCGCTGATCGGCAGTGCGGGGCTGGTGACCAGCGGTATCGCCGGCGTGGCCTTCATCCTGCAATACCTGACCGGTTACGGCTTCGGCCTCTACTACACGGCACTGAACCTGCCGTTCTACCTGCTGTCGCTCAGCCGGCTCGGCAGGGCCTTCACGATCAAGACCTTCATCGCCGTCGGCCTGACATCGCTGATCACGGAAATCCAGCCGCACTACCTGAAGATAGAGACGCTCGATCCCGTCTGGACGTCGCTTCTCGCAGGCGTCCTGCTCGGCTTCGGGCTGCTGGCGCTCTATCGCCACCGGGCAAGCCTCGGCGGGCTCGGCATTCTCGCAGTCTACCTGCAGGACCGGTTCGGCTGGCGGGCGGGCCTGGTGCAGCTCGCTTTCGACGCGGTGGTGCTGGCCGCGGCTTTCGCAGTCGCGGCCCCGTACATCGTACTCTGCTCGGTGATCGGCGCGCTGGTTCTGAACCTGTTTCTGACGATCAACCATCGCTCCGACCGCTACGTCGCCGTATGAGAGGTCGCCGCACGGAAAGAGGCGGCACGCGGCCGCCCCTTGCTGGCTATTTCCCTTGCCAGATGGCGCGTCAGGCCGCCTGGGCGGGCTTGTCGAGCGGGTGCTGGGAGCGGAAGCCGACGGCGAGCCGGTTCCAGACGTTGATGGCGCCGATCGCCACCGTGATCTTCGTCATCTCCGCCTCGGAGAAATGCGCCTTCAACTCCTCGTAGGCCGCGTCCGGAATGCCGGTCTGGGCGATGTTGGTGACCGCATCCACCCAGCCGAGCAGGGCCCGTTCGCGGGCGTCATAGACCGGCGATTCCCGCCAGACCGACATCAGGTTGATCCATTGTTCGGAAAGCCCGTCATGACGGGATTCCTTCACATGCATGTCGACGCAGTAGGCACAGCCATTGATGATCGAGGCGCGCAGCTTGATCAGATGGATGAAGCGACGCTCGAGGCCGGAACTCTGCACGAATTCCTCCAGCGCCACGACGGCCTTGTAGGATTCGGGGGAGGCTTTGAAGAAATTGAAACGCGGTTGCATCATGTCTTCCTTTCGGGTTGGGGCTCGGTTGGCGGCGTCAGTGCGAGCGGCGCTCATGCTGTTCGAGGAAGGCGCATCCGCGCGCGGCGATGGCGCCGTCCTCGTCTGTCATTGCGAGATCTCCGAGGATGTCGGCGATGGTGGTCTTGGCCAGTTCGGCGCGATAGGCCCGCTCGGCCCGCAGCATCACCGCATTGATCCCGCACGGGCGCGTGAAGGACGTTTGCGGCAGCGGGTTCGGGCCGCGCTGGCGGATCTCCTTGCAGCGGAACGCCGGCGCGGGGCCTTCGACAGCAAGAACGATATCGAGAAGCGTGATCTCGTCGGTCCTGCGCGCCAGCCGGTAACCGCCGCGCGGTCCGGGAACGGTCTGCAGGATCCCCGCTCCCGACAGCGCCTGCAGATGCTTCAGCAGGTAGCTCGTCGAAGCTCCGTGGAACTCCGCAAGCGCCGCCGCCGACAGCACGCCGTCGCCGGAAAGTCCTGCCAGCATCCCAACACTGTGGATCGCCTGTTCAACGCCGTCGCCGAGCTTCAAGATTGCCTCCTAAATCGTGGATGTTTTTTATCCATGATAATGCGCCGAGTCAAGCAGCTTCCGCGAAGAGGCAACGGCGCTGCGGCTCACGTCGGCGTAACGTGTTGAATTCACCGGTGTTGCAAACCGAAATTCGATATCGTCGCTTCGTGATATGCGTTAGCTTCGCCCCGTGAGCGCGACCCATTCCACCGATCCCGAGTATGACGCCCTCCTGCCCCGCCCCTTTGCCGCGTGGTTTTCGGCGCGGGGATGGGCGCCGCGCGCGCATCAGTTGGAGCTGCTTGCGCGCTCGCGGTCGGGCGAGAGCCTGCTTCTGATCGCGCCGACTGGCGCCGGCAAGACATTGGCCGGCTTCCTGCCGTCGCTGACCGATCTTTTCGCCCGCGGGCGGATCCCGCCGGGATCGGGCTTCACCGGCATCCACACCCTCTACATCTCGCCCCTCAAGGCGCTGGCCGTCGACATCGAGCGCAACCTCACGACGCCGGTGGAAGAGATGGGCCTGCCGGTGACGATCGAGACGCGGACGGGCGATACGCCGCAATCGAAGCGCCAGCGGCAGCGGCTGAACCCGCCGGACATTCTGCTGACCACGCCGGAACAACTGGCACTGCTGATCGCCAACGGCGAGGCGGAGCGTTTCTTCAAGGACCTGAAGTTCGTCGTCTTCGACGAGTTGCACTCGCTCGTGACTTCCAAGCGCGGCCATTTGCTGTCGCTGGGGCTGGCGCGGCTGCGCCGGCTCGCGCCCGGCCTGCGCACCATCGGGCTTTCGGCGACCGTCGCAGAACCGATGGACCTGCGCCGCTGGCTGGTCGAGCAGGCGCCCGATGCCGGCCACCATGCCGGCCTGGTGCTCGGGCCCGAAGGGGCGCGGCCGATCATCACCATCCTGAAGAGCGTGGAGCGCATCCCCTGGTCCGGCCATTCGGCGCGCTACGCCATGCCGGAAGTCTACCAGGCGATCCGCGAGCACCGCACCGCCCTTCTCTTCGTCAACACCCGCAGCCAGGCGGAGATACTGTTCCAGGAACTCTGGAACATCAACGAGGAGACGCTGCCGATCGCGCTGCATCATGGCTCGCTCGACGTCGGCCAGCGCCGCAAGGTCGAGGCGGCGATGGCCGAGAACCGGTTGCGGGCGGTGGTCGCCACCTCGACGCTCGATCTCGGCATCGACTGGGGCGACGTCGACCTTGTCATCCATGTCGGCGCGCCGAAGGGGGCCTCGCGGCTCGCCCAGCGCATCGGCCGGGCCAACCACCGCATGGACGAGCCGAGCCGGGCGATCCTGGTGCCGGCCAACCGCTTCGAGGTGATGGAGTGCCAGGCAGCGCTCGACGCCAACTATATTGGCGCGCAGGATACGCCGCCGATGACCGAGGGCGCGCTCGACGTGCTCGCCCAGCACGTGCTCGGCATGGCCTGCGCGGCCCCCTTCGACGAGGATGCGCTGTTTGCCGAGGTTATCTCGGCAGCACCGTATGCGGCACTGCCGCGCGAGACGTTCGCCCGCGTCGTCGATTTCGTCGCCACCGGCGGCTATGCGCTGCGCACCTACGAGCGCTATGCGCGGATCCGCAGGACGAAGGACGGGCTGTGGCGCGTCTCCAACCCGCAGGTCGCGCAGCAGTACCGGATGAACCTCGGCACGATCGTGGAGATGCCGATGCTGAACCTGCGGCTCGTGCGGCGCAATGCGCGCGGCTCGCTCGGCCGGGGCGGCGCGAGCCTCGGCAAGGTCGAGGAATACTTCCTGGAGACGATGACACCCGGCGATACCTTTCTCTTTGCCGGCAAGGTGCTGCGCTTCGAGGCGATCCGCGAAAACGAATGCCTGGTCAGCCAGGCGTTCTCGATGGATCCGAAGGTGCCGGTCTATGCCGGCGGCAAGTTTCCGCTGTCGACCTATCTGGCCGAGCAGGTGCGGGCGATGCTGGCCGATCCGGAGCGCTGGCGGGCGCTGCCGCCGCAGGTTCGCGACTGGCTGGCGATCCAGGACGACGTCTCGATGCTGCCGCGGCGCGACGAACTGCTGATCGAGACCTTCCCGCGCGGCAGCCGCCACTACATGGTCGCCTACGCCTTCGAAGGGCGGCTGGCGCACCAGACGCTCGGCATGCTGCTGACGCGCCGGCTGGAGCGGGCGGGCCTGAAACCGCTCGGTTTCGTCGCCACGGACTATTCGCTGGCCGTCTGGGCGCTGGACGACCTGGGGGCGGCGTTCAGGGCCGGCCGGCCGTCACTTTCGGACCTCTTCGACGAAGACATGCTTGGCGACGACCTGGAGGCCTGGCTCGACGAAAGCTGGATGCTGAAGCGCACCTTCCGCAATTGCGCCGTGATCGCAGGGTTGATCGACCAGCGTCACCCGGGCCGGGAAAAGACCGGCCGACAGGTGACGGTCTCGGCCGACCTGATCTATGACGTGCTGCGCAGCCACGAGCCGGACCACATCCTCCTGCAGGCGACGCGACAAGATGCGGCATCAGGGCTTTTGGACATCGCCCGGCTCGGCGCTATGCTGAGCCGAATCAGGGGGCACATCACCCACCGGGCGCTCGACCGGATCTCGCCGCTCGCAGTCCCGGTCATGCTGGAGATCGGCAAGGAGCCGGTCACCGGCGAGGCGCACGACCAGGTCCTGGCCGAGGCGGCGGAGGACCTGATCGCCGAGGCCATGGGCGAGGCGGCGATGCGCGAGGCCGAAACAAGCCGGCACGAGATCGGCCGCCGACAGGAATGACAATGGAGTGCCGATGAACAGGCTCGCGCTTGCCGCGATGGAGATCGAGGATTTCGGCGCGCTGTCGGCCCGCACGGTCGTCGCCGGTGTCGAGGCCGTGTGCGATCCGTTCGGCGCGCTCTACCTGCCGGCGACGCGGCTCCTCGTCGTTTCCGACCTGCATCTTGAAAAGGGCGCGGCCTTCGCGCGCCGCGGCATGCTGCTACCGCCCTATGACACGCTGGCGACGCTGAAGATCCTCGAAGCCGTCATTGCGCGGCACGATCCGGCCATCGTCGTCAGCCTCGGCGACAACTTCCACGACCGCGTTGGCTCGGCGCACCTGCCGGAGACTTTCCGTGCCCGGATCGGGCAGATGGCGCGGGGGCGCGACTGGATCTGGATCAACGGCAACCACGACCCGGACGGCACTACCGGCCTGCCGGGCCAGTCGGCCGACGAACTCCACTATGCCGGTCTCGCCTTCCGCCACGAGCCCTCGGACAAGGAGGGCGCCCGCGAAATCGCCGGGCACCTGCACCCTTCCGCAACGGTGCGCCGGCGGGACAAGTCGGTGCGCCGGCCCTGCTTCGCCACGGACGGAAGACGGCTGCTGATGCCGGCCTTCGGCGTCACCACGGGCGGGCTCGACCTGCGCCACCGCGCGATGGCGGGACTGTTCGAACGCGAGACGCTGGTGGCGCACCTGCTCGGCCGCGACCGCGTCTATTCGGTGCGCTTCGCCAATCTGCTGGCCTGAAGCGCAGCATGCGGATCAGGCCGCGCTCAGGCCGCCTTGGGGGCGTAGCGCAGGATGATCGTGCCGTTCGAGAGCGGCCGCGCCTCGATCAGGTCGAAACGCTGCGGTGCGTCGCCGGGCTTGAAGAACGGCGTGCCCTTGCCGAGCCTGGTCGGCACCAGGCCGAGCATCATCTCGTCGACCAGGCTTTCTGCGAGCAGCGCGTCGGTCAGTTCGGCGCTTCCGAAGACGAAGATGTCCTTGTCCGGTCCCCGCTTGAGCCGACGCAGGTCGCCGGCGATATCGGCGGTCACCGTCGTGTTGTTCCAGTCCGAGCCTTCGAGCGTGCGCGAGGCGACCAGTTTCGGCAGCGCGTTCATGAAGCCCTTGACCTTGGTCTCGCCCTGCGCCGTGGTCCAGTAGGACTTCATGCCCTCGTAGGTCACGCGGCCGAAGACGAGCATCCGGGCACGATCGCCGAAATCCTCGCTCATCTTCTCCAGGTCCTCGCCCCACGCGTCGCCGTGAAACGCGAGGTCCCATTTTTCCGCCCCCTCGAAGAAGCCATCGAGGCTGACCAGATTCCAGACGATCACCTTGCTCATTCCATCCTCCATCCCATGGCAGCCGACAAACCAGTTGCAAATCGAAATTGGTTGAAGGCTACGCATACCGATGGCAAAGTGCAAGCAGATTCTCCGGAGACCGCAATGAAGGAAGACCACCGCTCGGGCTGCCCGATCAACCTGACGCTCGAGATCCTCGGCGATCGCTGGAGCCTGATCGTCATCCGCGACATGATGTTCGGCAACCGCCGCCATTTCCGCGAATTGCTGACCCAGTCCGAGGAAGGCATCGCCTCCAACATCCTGGCCGACAGGCTGAAGAAGCTGATGGAGCGGGGCCTCATCACCCGGAGCGACGATCCGAGCCACAAGCAGAAAGGGCTCTACAGCCTGACGGAGATGGCGATCGGGCTGGTGCCGCTGTTCGCCCATATGGGCGCCTGGGGACGGCGCCACCTGCCGGTGACGGAGGAGCTGAGCATCCGCGCCGAACTGCTCGAGGACGGCGGCCCGCCCCTGTGGGACGCCTTCATGGAGGAACTGCGCGCCATCCACCTCGGCACGCCGATGCCGGCCCGCTCCGTCTTCGGCGAGCTTCGCGCCGCCTACGAGGCCGTGGTCGCGCGCAAGCAGGCGACGCCGCCGGGACAGGCGGGCAGCGAGACCCGCGTCAGTCCTTCCGGAAAACCACGCTCGCGATCCAGCCGGTAAGGACGGCCAGGATGACGGACAGGATGCCGTAGGAGACCGGGTTGTTGAAGGCGGCGTTCGAGATCATCTGCTCGAGGCCGGTCTTGACCACCCGCAGCGGCATCGCCTTCTCGCTGATGAAGACGCCCTCGCGGAAGAGCTGGGCGCGCACGACATGGGTGCCGTTCGGAACGTTTGCCGGCAACCGCACGGTCGCCTTGAACAGGCTGGCGCTGATGAACTGCACACCGCCCGGATCGCGCTGGTAAAAGCCGCCGGTTTCCTTCAGCCGGCGGAAAGCATCGCGGAACTCGGAGACGTTGCTGCCGTCGCCGAAGAAGCCGACGGGATCGAGCCGGATGTGCTGCAGGCCGACGCCGATGCTGTTGAGAACCGCCGCCGGCGCGATGTCGTCGACGTCGCGCGTGCTCGAGAGCGAGTAGGATTCCGGAGCGAGTTCGAAGGTCATGGAGCGGCGGTTGACCCAGATGCCGAGCACGCGCTCCTTGCGCCGGACAGTCTGGTTGTCCTTCGGCCCTTCCAGCGCCACGACGATGTCGTACTTGGCCTGGGCCAACAGGCGCGGATCGTAGCCTTCGATGGCGCCGAAGATAGTCAGGTCGGCGCCGCGGAAATCGGATGCGATGGCGATCTCGTCGGTGGACATGCCGATCTCGAGTCGCTCGCCGATTTCGGGCCGCCGGTCTTCCTGGGCCAGCGCCGGTGCTGCGGTCGCCAGGACGAAGGCGATGAGGATCGTCTGCAGGAGGGTTCTCATCGCCGCACGCCCTCGCTGACGATGGAGTAGATCTCGTCCGGCGTCAGCACCAGGTCCACGGCAAGACGCATGCCGACCGCCAGCACGAGCAGCGCCAGCAGCGCACGCAACTGCTCGCCGCGCAGGCGCTGGCCGACACGAACGCCGTATTGCGCGCCGATGACGCCGGCCACCATGAGGATGAAGGCCAGCACGATATCGACGGAATTGTTGGTCGTCGCCTGCATGACGGTGGTGTAGGCGGTGACGAAGATGATCTGGAACAGCGAGGTTCCGACGACGACGTTGGTGGGGATGCGCAGCAGGTAGATCATCGCCGGCACCATGATGAAGCCGCCGCCGACACCCATGATCGAGGTCAGGACGCCGATGGAGAAGCCGAGCACGACGACCGGGATGACGCTGAGATAGATCTTGGACTTCTTGAACCGCATCTTCAGCGGCAGCCCGTGCACCCAGTTGTGGTGGCCGGGCTTGCGCAGGCTGACCGGCTGGTTGTTGGCCGCGCGCCGGAGCGCCTTGACGCTTTCGAACAGCATCAGCACGCCGACCACGCCGAGCAGGACCACATAGAGCAGCGAGATGACGAGATCGAGCTGGCCGACGCGGCGCAGCAACGCGAACAGCCATATGCCCGCCGTCGCGCCGAGGAGACCGCCGACCAGAAGGACCGTGCCCAGCTTGATGTCGAGCGAGCCGCGGCGGAAATGAGTGATGGCGCCGGAAATCGACGAGGCGACGACCTGGTTGGCACCGGTCGCGACCGCGACGATCGGGGGAATGTTGTAGAAGATCAGGAGCGGCGTGATCAGGAAGCCACCGCCGACGCCGAACATGCCCGACAGAAAGCCGACGGCCGCGCCCATCCCCAGGATGATGAAGATGTTCACCGAAATCTCGGCGATGGGCAGATAGACCGTCACAGCATTACCCCGATGGGCCGCAGGCCCGGAACGCGCGGCACCCCTGTCGCCGCCTTACAGCAATTTCGCGACCGGAGCTGGCCCGCCAGATCCGGTAGTTACAGGCTCGGCATACGGGTAAGCGCCAGGCAGGCGGAACGCATGCCCGGTTCGACAGTCCCTCAGCACGTCACCGGCGTCCGCCCGGGCCATCGCAGGACGACCCCGGGAAGCGCCGCGGTATCGGGCCGGACGAACCGGTCGGAGCCGGATTGCCGCGACCCGCCGCTCCCGTATCATTCTGAGCGGCTTGTGGTTTTTTCAAGGTGTGTCATGCCCTTATGCATGGCACCCGTCAACAGACGAACGGATCGGCGCTGGGCTTTATGCGGTGCGGCGGGGCGCACCGGGGATCATCCCTGCTGCTTGTTGCGCTTCAGCAACTCGTTGATCAGCTTGTCGTCGACCTTGCCGGTTTCAGACTGTCCGATGGACTTCTGGAAGGCCTTGATGGCGTCCACCGTCTTCGGGCCCATCGTGCCGTCCGGGCTGCCGGCATTGAAGCCGTTGTTGTTCAGGATCGCCTGGATGTTGCGGATCGCCTTCTTCATGTCGACGGAGGCGGTCTTCGTGCCCTTGCCGACCCATTCGTCCGGCAGGTCGGTCGAGTTCGCCTTGTCGTCCAGCGGCTGCTGCTTCCACAGATCGAGCCTGGCCTTGGCGTCGGCAAGCTGCTCCGGCTTCATGGCGTTGGCGACCTCATCGCGCTTCTCGGCGGCATCCCTGTCGCCGTCGCGGGCGGCGATCGCAAACCACTTGTAGGACTCCTCGAGGTCCTGCTTCACGCCGTTGCCGCGGGCATAGAGAATGGCGAGATTGAACTGGCTGTCGCGGACGCCGAGCTCGGCTGCCTTCTTGAACCATTCGGCAGCGGCCGCATAGTCCGGCGCCTTGCCGCCGCCGGTGGCGAGCAGGACCGCGAGATTGTGGCTGGCGCTGGCGTTGCCCTGCCGGGCGGCCTGCTCGTAGAGCGCGCGCGCCTTGTCGAGATCGCGCTCGACGCCCTGTCCCTTCTCGTAGAGGCTGCCGAGACGGTACTGCGCCGGCGCGAAGCCACGGTTGGCTGACAGCCGGTACCAGTTCGCCGCTTCCGCCATGTCGATCGCGACGCCGCGGCCTTCGGTGAAGCGCGCGCCGAGCTCGAACAGCGCCAGGCTGTCGCCCTCGCCGGCGGACTTCGCCAGCGACGCCGGCTCGATCGCGGTCGGAACGGTAATCGCTTCGGTGACGTCCTGGCGGGGATCGCCGGCGCCGATGACCGATTCCGTCGTGCCTTCATCGGTGACCGGAACGTCCTTGATGCCTTCCGTGGGCACGTTGGTCACGATCGGCTCGAAGCCACCAGTCTCGGCTGCGGCATCGGCCGGACGCGTCAACTGCTGCGCACCGGTGATCGCCAGCACGGGATCGCCCGTGTCCATGCCGGTGTCCTCGACGGTCGGTGTGGGGATATCGTCGGCGGGCGCGGTGACGCCGTCGGGCAAGGGCTCGTCGCCCTCGATCACCTCCACCTGGGCGCTTTCGATCGGAGCCGCAGCCGGGGCGCTTTCGACGGGCGCAGGGGCAACGGCCTCGTTGCCGCCGGCAGGAGGCGCCATGCTGGCCTGCTCGACGGGCGCGGTCGCAGGCACCTCATCTCCACGCACGAGCGTGTTGACGAGCGGATAGGACATGATCGCGAGCAGGATCGCGCCGACGGCCATCAGGATCGGCCGGCGATGGCGGCTGAAAGCCGAAGCGGCGGCGCCCGAACCGGTCGCCTTCTTTTCCGGTGCGAGACGGGAGATCGTATCGGATTCTTCCGCCGCCATGCGCGCCGCTCGGCGGGCGGCGGCGATGAAGTCGGCCTTGCCGGCATCGCTCGGCTTGCCGCGGCCTTCCGCGGCCTGGCTTGCCCGTACGCGCTCCAGGATCTTGCGCACGTCCGGCGCGCCCGAGCCCGGTTCGAGCAACTGGTTGGCCACCTCAGGCGCAATCTCGTCGCCCGGATCGAGCGACGGCGCCGGATCGATGTGCTGGCGCACGGCGGGAACGGCAGGCGCCTCCTTCCGGGCCGGCGCGAAGCGGCGCGCGAGACCCGAGATCAGTCCGCCCCTTGCCTTCTTCCCGGTGGTCGCGGCCGCCGCGGCTTCCGCCACGACAGGCCGGGAGCCCTCCTCGCCTTCGACCGGAGCCTCGTCGGCAAAATCCGAAGTCCCGGCGTCGGCCGTGATCGTGCGCTGTTCATGGCCCTCTGGCCCGGCGTCAAAGCCGTCGTCGACGAAGGGATATTCGTCGTCGTGGAAGGCCATCGCAGCCACACGAGGCGTCGCGGGCGACGGCTGTCGCTCCTCGGCTCGGTCGTCAGGCCGCGGCGCATCGAGCTGCTCCAGGCGGCCGGCGATCTGGACCAGCGTGTCGTGCAGGGCATCGAAGGTGCGCGCGGTACGCTCCTCGCTGGAGCGCATCATGTCTTCCAGCGTGCGGAGGTCTTCGGCCAGTGCCGAGATCGCGGCCATGTCGGAGGAGGACGCACCGCCCGTCTCGGCGTGCTGGTAGGCCTGCATCACCGCCTCGGCCGCCTGGCGGGCCGCCTCGATGATGTATTCGTCGTTTGTCGCCATGTAGTCTTCGATCGTCGCCATGCGGTTGTCGAAGTCGGCGGGAAGGGCTGCGGCCGACGTCGCCTGCGGCGCGCTGATCAGGGTCGACAGATGCGCGATCTGCGCCTCGAGGCTCTGCAGGGCGGCACTGTCGCCCACCGGTGCGGCACTGGTGCGGTCCAGCCGGTCGGCGATCGCCTGCAGCCGGCCCTCGATCGAGGAGAAGCGCTCGCCAGACAGCGGCGCGGCGGAGGGAACGTCGAGATCCTCGATGCGGCGGGCGAGCAGATCGAGGCGTTCGGCCAGAACGTCGTTGACCGCCCCCTGGTCGAGCGCGTCGATCTTGCGGGAAATGTCGGTGAGATAGCCGGCAAGATCGGCACCCGCCGCCGGAGCGCGCTGGCTCTGCTCGATCATGAAGGACAGTTGGTCGAGGCGCTCTTCCAGGCGGATGGCGGCCTTCTCGTTGGCCATCTCCTCGATGCGGTAGGCCAGTGCTTCCAGCCGCTGGCCGAGCCCCTGTTCGGGCGAAGGGCGGTGCGAGATCGTGTCGAGCTGGCCGGCAAGGTCGGCGATCCGGCCTTCCAGGCGCTGGAGCATGGCGGTGTCGGCGACGGATCCCGGGGCGCGTGCGCCTGCCGCAATCGCGCGGCTGATCTCGTCCAGGCGCAGGTCGAGGCCCTCGAACTGGCTGGCGTAGCGGCGATCGTCCGGCATGACGCTGCGACCGAGGGCTTCCACGGCCTGGCCCATCGCGTGCAGCTTGTCTTCCAGGTCGCGCAGCGCAGGCGTGGGGCTGACGGACTGGATCTGCGTCTTCAGTTCGTCGAGCCGATAGGCAAGGGCCAGCAGTTCGTCGTCGCGGCTCTGGTCGGCGGCGGCGAGCTTCTGCTCCACGCCGTTCCAGCGGGTTTCCATGCGGCGCACGGAATCCTCGCGGGCAAGGCCGTCGAGGACCGAGCGCAATTCGTCGAACTCGACGCGAAGACCGTCGGTGTCCGAGCGGTCCGACTGGTGGCCGAGCTGGCTGATGCCTTGCGCCAGCCGCTGCAGGTCGCCGCGGATGTCGTCGTCGTGGCCGCGAACCTCGGCGGCCTGGCGGATGGCCCGCATCTCGTCGCGCAGCACGTCCATCTCGCGGCCGAGACCTTCGGCGATGTCGCGCTTGAGATCCTGCCGCAGGCCGACAAGCGCCTGGGCGATCTCCCGGGCGGCGAATTCCGGCGCGGCATGCTCCGGCGCGCCGCGCGGGGCGGACGGATGCGCGGGGGCAGCAGTGTCGAAGGCGTGGGGGCGGCGCTCGCTGCGAGCTGCGGAGCGCTCGCGCACCGTCTCGATCGCGCGCTGGCGCTGCATGATCTCGCCGACAGGATCGTCGCGCAGGGCACCGGTGCGGGTGATATCGGGGTGCGGCGCCTCCGCTCGCCCGTGCGCGCCGTCGCGGCCGCGTTCACGGCTGCCCATCAGGCCTTCGATCCGGGCCTCGAGACCCTCGATCGTGCGGTTGAGTGCATCGAACGACGACCTGTCGCCAAAACGGGGAGGATTTGCTCGCGATCCGCTCATGTTCTTCGCCTCGCTTGGGAGCCCGTCGGCTCGCCGGGAGAACCCGCACCACGCCTGCCGTTCATGCGGCGCGACGCCCTGTTACTGCTTTGAACCGGCAAGACGCACGCCGGCATGTTCGATATCCACGTGCAGACCGGGGGCGCGCCGACGCGGCGCATCTCCTCCGGCCCTGACGAAACGAATGGCAGGCGAAAAGTGGAAAGATGAGACTATTTCGTGAACTGCCCTCAGGCGCCACAATTCATGGAACATGGTAAACAAGCCGTTAACCGACCGGAAATTTTTTAACGAATTGCTCATATAGCGGCGAAGCGGGTGCGAGACTGGCGTTCGCCGTCCCGCGGGGGAGTCTCAAGGCTCCGCTGTCACCCATCCGTGCAAGACTGGCCGGCGCGCTTGTGAAAATAACGCACGCGACACTTTTGACGTTTACGCAAACGTCAAAACTTCATAGTATCCATGCCAATGACTTGGACGGTCGTCCATCGAGAAGGCGAGGAACTCGAGACTATGCCCATCTACAAGGCCCCCGTGAACGAAACCCTGTTCGTGCTGAACGACGTGCTCGGACTGGAGCGCTACAACAACCTGCCGGGCTTTGCCGATGCGACGCAGGACATGGTCGAGGCAATCGCCGGCGAGGCGGCGAAACTGTCGGAGGAGGCGCTCTTTCCTGTCAATCTTTCCGGAGACCAGGAAGGCTGCAGGCGCGGCGAGGACGGCTCGGTCAGCGTGCCGAAGGGCTTCAAGCAGGCCTTCGACCTCTATCGCGCGGGCGGCTGGCTGGGGCTCGCCGTACCGGAGGAATTCGGCGGCCAGGGGCTTCCCTACGTGCTGCACACCGCTGTCGGCGAATACATGTCGTCGGCCAACATGTCGCTGATGATGTATCCGGGGCTCACCCAGGGCGCGATCGCGGCGATCCTGGTGCACGGCTCGGACGCGCAGAAGCGGGCCTATCTGCCGAAAATGGTGGCCGGCACCTGGACCGGCACGATGAACCTGACCGAACCGCATTGCGGCACCGACCTCGGCCTGCTGCGCACCAAGGCGGTGCCGCAGGCGGACGGCAGCTACAGGATTTCCGGCCAGAAGATCTTCATCTCCGCCGGCGAACACGACATGGCAGAGAACATCGTCCACCTGGTGCTTGCCCGGATCGAGGGCGCGCCGGAAGGCACCAAGGGCATCTCGCTCTTCATCGTGCCGAAGTTCCTGCCGGATGCGGACGGCGAGGCGGGCGCGCGAAACGGCGTTTCCTGCGGCGCGATCGAGCACAAGATGGGCATCCACGGCAACGCCACCTGCGTGATGAACTACGACGAGGCGACCGGCTTTCTCATCGGTGCGGAGAACAAGGGTCTCGCCGCCATGTTCGTGATGATGAACGAGGCGCGCCTCGGCGTCGGCCTGCAGGGGCTCGCCGTTGCCGAAGCCGCCTACCAGAACGCCGCCAACTATGCGCGCGAGCGCATCCAGGGACGGTCGCTTTCCGGGCCGAAGGCGCCCGAGCAGCGTGCCGACCCGATCATCGTCCATCCCGACATCCGCCGGGCGCTCCTGACCATCAGGGCCTGGAACGAGGGCGGGCGCGCCTTCCTGCTGTGGACGGCGCTGCAATCCGACATCGCCCACCGTGCAAGCGACGAGAAAGAGCGCCAGGCGGCGGACGACCTGCTCGGACTGGCAACGCCTATCCTGAAGGGCGTGCTCACCGACAAGGGCTTCGACCATGCGGTGATGGCGCAGCAGGTCTATGGCGGGCACGGCTATATCGAAGAGCACGGCATGAGCCAGTTCGTGCGCGACGCCCGCATCGCCATGATCTACGAAGGCGCGAACGGTATCCAGGCGCTCGACCTCGTCGGCCGCAAGCTCGGCATGAACGGCGGTCGCGCGGTGATGGCGCTGTTCAAGGAGATCGGCGATTTCTGCGAGGAAAACCGCGGCGACGAGAGCCTGTCCTTCTTCACCAAGCACCTCAAGAAGGGGCTGGGCGACCTGCAGGCATCGACCATGTGGTTCATGCAGCATGCGATGGCCAAGCCCGACAATGCCGGCGCCGGCTCGACCGACTACATGCACCTGTTCGGCCTTGTCGTGGTCGGCTACATGTGGGCGCGTATGGCCAAGACGGCCCAGGCCGGGCTTGCGGCAGGAGCCGGCGAGCGCGAGGAATTCCTGCGCAACAAGCTGATCACCGGCCGCTTCTTCATGGAGCGGATCATGCCGGAGACGGCGCTGCGCAAGGCACGGATCGAGAGCGGCGCCGAGACGATGATGGCGATGGCGGCGGATGCGTTCTGAGAGCCGTCCGCGCCTTGCACGTCGCACACACGCCCCCTCACCCCTACCCTCTCCCCGCAAACGGGCAGAGGGAGTACAGTCGCCGCGGCATCGCCCCTTCGCCCCGCAAGCGGGGAGAAGGTGCCGGCAGGCGGATGAGGGGCAGGCCGACGCGCCAAGAGATTGGCAGACAGATGATTGACGACGCTTCTGCGTCGCCCAGGGAGAGAAAAGCATGACCGACGTCTTCATCTACGATCACGTGCGCACCCCGCGCGGACGCGGCAAGAAGGACGGGGCGCTGCACGAGGTGCCCTCCGTCCGCCTCGCCGCAAAGGTGCTGGAAGCGATCCGCGACCGCAACGGGCTGGACACGGAGAAGGTCGACGACATCATCATGGGCTGCGTCGACCCGGTGATGGACGCTGGCGCCGTGATCCCCAAGGCGGCCGCCTTCGAGGCCGGTTATTCGACGAAGGCGCCGGGCATGCAGATCTCGCGCTTCTGCGCCTCCGGTCTCGATGCGGTGAACTTCGGCGCCGGCAAGATCGCGCAAGGGGCCGACGACATCGTGATCGCCGGCGGTGTGGAGAGCATGTCGCGGGTCGGCCTCGGCATGTCCGGTGGTGCCTGGTTCATGGATCCCTCGGTCAACTTCCCGGCCTATTTCATGCCGCAGGGGGTCTCGGCCGACCTGATCGCCACCAAATACGGCTTCACGCGCGACGACGTCGACGCCTATGCGGTGGAAAGCCAGAAGCGGGCGGCCCATGCCTGGGAGAAGGGCTATTTCAAGAACGCCGTGATCCCGGTGAAGGACATCAACGGGCTGACCATCCTCGACCGCGACGAGCACATGCGCCCCGGAACCGACATGCAGGCGCTGGCGCAGCTCAACCCTTCCTTCCAGATGCCCGGCGAGATGGGCGGCTTCGAGGCGGTCGCGATCCAGGCCCACCCCGAGATCGAGGCGATCAACTACGTCCACCATGCCGGCAATTCCTCCGGCATCGTCGACGGCTCCGGTGCCGTCCTGCTCGGTTCGAAGGAAGGCGGCGCGATCCTCGGCCGGAAGCCGCGCGCCCGCATCAGGGCCTTCGCCAATATCGGCTCCGATCCGGCGCTGATGCTGACGGGACCGGTCGACGTGACCGAGAAGCTCCTGAAGCGCACCGGCATGACGCTTGCCGATATCGACCTGTTCGAATTGAACGAGGCCTTCGCCGCCGTCGTCCTGCGCTACTGCCAAGCTTTCGAGATCGGCCACGACAGGATCAACGTCAACGGCGGCGCCATCGCCATGGGCCATCCGCTCGGCGCCACCGGCGCCATGATCCTCGGAACCGTGCTGGACGAACTGGAGCGCCGCGACCTCAACACCGCGCTGGTGACGCTCTGCATCGGCGCCGGCATGGGCACGGCGACGGTGATCGAGCGGGTTTGAGGCGGATCGCCCCTCATCCGGCTGCCGCCACCTTCTCCCCGCAAGCGGGGAGAAGGGACATGCCGCGAAAGTCTCCGGTCCCCTCGCCCCGTTTACGGGGAGAGGGTCGCCGAGCGAAGCGGAGGCGGGGTGAGGGGCTGCGAGGCCAACTGGACGAATTCAAGGGAAGAGGAATCCCGCAATGACCTACAAGAACTTCACCATCGACACCGACGCGGACGGCATTGCGCTCGCCACCTGGGACATGCCGGGCAAGTCGATGAACGTCATCACCGCCGAGGTGATGGACGAGCTTGACGCCATCATCGACGCAACCGTCGCGGATGCCGCCGTCAAGGGCGTGGTCTTCACGTCCGGCAAGTCGTCCTTCTCCGGCGGTGCAGACCTTTCGATGATCAAGTCGATGTTTGCCCTCCAGGCCGAGGAAAAGGCGAAGGACCCGGCGCAGGCGGTCGAGAAGCTGTTTGCCCTGACCGGGCGGATGAGCGGCCTCTACCGCAAGCTCGAGACCTGCGGCAAGCCCTGGGTGTCTGCGATCAACGGCACCTGCATGGGCGGTGCCTTCGAGCTGTCGCTCGCCTGCCACGGCCGTGTCGCCTCGAATGCGAAATCGCTGAAGATCGCGCTGCCCGAGGTCAAGGTCGGCATCTTCCCCGGCGCCGGCGGCACCCAGCGCGTGCCACGGCTCGCAAACGCGCAGGACGCCTTGCAGATGATGACACTCGGCTCGTCCCTGACCGGCGCACGCGCCAAGGCGATGAACCTCGTGCACCAGGTAGTCGCCCCCGAGGACCTGATCCCGGCCGCAAAGCAGATGATCAAGGACGGGCTGAAGCCGATCGCCCCCTGGGACGAGAAGGGCTTCAAGGTGCCGGGCGGCGGCATCTGGACGCCGGCCTCCGCCCAACTCTGGCCGGCAGCGCCTGCGATCCTGCGGCGCGAGACCGCCGGCAACTATCCCGGCGCGCTCGCGATCCTCAAATGCGTCTACGAGGGGCTGCAGGTGCCGTTCGATACGGCGCTGAAGATCGAGCAGCGCTACTTCACCCATATCCTGCAGACCACCGAGGCCTTCTCGATGATCCGCTCGCTGTTCATCTCCATGCAGGAGCTGGGCAAGGGCGCACGCCGCCCGGCGGGCGTAGTGAAGACCGAGTTCAGGAAGGTCGGCATCGTCGGCGCCGGTTTCATGGGCGCCTCGATCGGCTACGTCACCGCAGCCGCCGGCATCCCGGTGGTGCTGATCGACCGCGACCAGGAGGCGGCCGACAAAGGCAAGTCCGTCTGCGAGGGCCTGACGTCCGGCAGCGTCGCCAAGGGCCGGATGAGCAAGGAGGAAGGCGAGAAGCTGCTGTCGCTGATCACGCCGACTGCGGACTACGCAGCGCTCTCCGACGCCGACCTCGTCATCGAGGCCGTGTTCGAGGACCGCGACGTGAAGAAGGCCGTCGCCGAAAAGATCGAGGCGGTGCTGCCGGAAGGGGCAATCTTCGCCTCCAACACCTCCACCCTGCCGATCACCGGGCTTGCGAAGAACACGACGCGCCCGGACCAGTTCATCGGCATCCACTTCTTCTCGCCGGTCGAGAAGATGATGCTGACGGAAGTGATCCTCGGCAAGGAGACGGGCGACAAGGCGCTGGCCGTGGCATTGGACTACGTCGCCGCGATCAGGAAGACGCCGATCGTCGTCAACGACACCCGCGGCTTCTACGTCAACCGCTGCGTCTTCCGCTATATCGGCGAGGCCTACGACATGCTGATCGAGGGCGTGCCGGCGGCGATGATCGAGAATGCAGCGAAAATGGCCGGCATGCCCGTAGGGCCGCTGTCGCTCAACGACGAGGTCGCTGTCGATCTCTCCTACAAGATCTTCAAGGCGGCGATCGCGGATATCGGCCCGCAGGCCGTCGACCCGCGCCACATGGAACTGGTCACCCAGCTTGTCGAAGCCGGCCGCCTCGGCCGGAAGGCGGGCAAGGGCTTCTACGACTATCCGCCGAAGCCGCAGAAGAAGCGGCTGTGGCCCGGCCTGAGGGATCTCTATCCGCAGCAGAAGCCCGATGATGTCGACGTGAAGGTGCTGAAGGAGCGTCTTCTGGTGACGATCGCGCTGGAGGCCGCGCGCACGGTCGAGGAAGGCATCGTCACCGATCCGCGCGAGGCCGATGTCGGCTCGATCCTCGGCTTCGGCTTCGCCCCCTATACCGGCGGCACGCTGTCCTACATCGACGGCATGGGGGTTTCGACCTTCGTGGCGCTCTGCGAGAAGCTCGCCTCGAAATACGGCGACCACTTCAAGCCGACGCCGCTCCTGCTCGACATGGCGGCGAAGGGCGAGACCTTCTACGGCCGCTTCGACCCGTATGCGAAGAGGGAGGCGGCGTAAGCCGTCTCCACGCATATCTCTCAGCGCACCTTCAGTTCCGTCTCTTCCCGGTAAGCCTTCCAGAGCAGCCAGGCGAGCAGCGGAACCTTGACGATCGTCAACAGCAGCAGCAGGCCGAAATTGTCCGGCGAGAAGTTCGCGTTGACGACGGCCTCGCGAATGTGGCCGATGGCCACGCCGATATTGAACAGCACGAGATAGAGGACGACTGCGGCCTTGAACGAAAGGTTTCGCCAGAACGACAGGACGGCGACAACGCCGATAGAGAGATCGGCGACACCGATCTCGAACTGGAACGGGCTCACCTGCCAGCCGATCTGGGCTGCGGCCACCTGCGGCAGGAAGACGTGGAAGAAGCCGCCCCAGATCATTTCCGCGCCGACCGAGAGCAACAGGAGCCAGGACAGATAGCGCCGGGCAGGCGGTCCGTCACGCCGGAGCGTGGCAATCGCGAGCGCCGCCACGAACAGGATCGTCGGCATGTTGGTCAGGATCAGCCGTATTGCATCTGCCATGCCACCACCTGTGGATGTTTCGACGGGAGATTCCCGGAAAGGTGACAGAGAGCGCGCCGCTTGCCAAGCCGGCACGGCCGGCAAAGTTCATCCCTCCGCTTTCGGGCGAAGCTGCATTCGGGCGGGATCGGCGGGAGGAAAGGCGGGAGGCGCTGGCGGTCAGGTGACGAAGGGAGGCGCGAAGGGCTGCTCCGTCGAGAGGCGGCCGCCGTGCGTGACGCCCGGCAGCCATTCGGAAAAAAGGATCAGTTGATCGGGATGCGAACGCCGCCGCCGGTATCGGCGGGAAGAGCGTAGGTGGTGTTGTTGGCGGCACTCGTCGTGCAGCCCGCCAGCGTCATGCACACGATCGCAGCGGCGAAGATGGATTTGAACGGCATCAATTTCTCCGAATGAAGATCAACAATCAGGAAGCGCGCCTCTCTTGAGACGCGCCACCGGCGACAACCCCGCCGGCACGCAGAAGAGGCCAGTTCGCCGTATAAGGCAAGGGCCGGGTGCGTGCGAAGTCTCCTTGTCCGGAGTTCCTTGTCCGGATTACCGGCCACGATCCGTGGCCGGCCGCGCAATCGGCGGTCAGGCCGCCTCGACGCCCTGGATGGCCGAGACCTGCCAGGGGCCACGGGGCTTGCGCTGGAAGGTCCAGACCTCGACGGCCTCGCTCACCTGGTCCGGATCGCCGCTGACGACCTGACCGGTGGCGCGGTCGCGCATGACGTCGATGCTCTCGTAGCGCATCGCGACGGTCGCGTATTCGGTACCGTCGTCCTCGCGCCAGGCTTCGGCCACGTCGCCCTGAACCAGATGGACGTCGCGAACCTCGTTCCTGACGCCGCTCGTGGCGTTCTCGCTCAGTTCCTCGGCAAGCCAGGACATCGCTTCGGGCGTGGTGAGGCTGCGAAGGGTGGCATAGTCTTCCGCGCCATAGGCAGCCTGGACGTCCTTCAGCATCGTCTCGAACTGGTCGAGATCCTGCGGCCCGACACCGATCTCGTCGGCCGACTGGGCGGCGGAACCACCCGCGCCGGGGCCACGCCCCAGGCCGCCCGCAAGACCGCCACCGAGGCCGCCGGCAAGGCCACCGAGGCCGCCTCGCGCACCGCCGCCGATGCTGGGGATCTTGAAGGACGGCGCGCCGGTCTCGGACTGGCGATTGGCCATGTTGCCGGCACCGCCGCCATAGGCGGGCTGGGGGGAGCGGCGGAAGAAGCGCATGGCAAGCGTGATCGCACCGAAGATCAGGGCCGCCTGGAAGAGCAGGCCGAGGAAGCCCATTGCTCCGCCGATGCCGTTGCCCATCAGCATGCCGACCAGGCCGCCCAGAGCCAGGCCGCCGAGAAGCGCGCCGCCGAAGCCGCCGAACAATCCGCCGGGGCGCTGACCGAACGGCCGGTTGGCCTGCTGGCCCGCCTGCGGCTGCGTCGTCTGCTGGCCGGCCGGGCGCTGCGTCATGGACCGGTCGATCGGCGCCGACTGCGTGGGCGCCGTGCGCGTCACCGGCGGCGGCGCGAACGTGCGGGTGCCGCGGCTGCCGAATCCGCCACCGGCCCGGCGGGCCTCAGCGACATCGACCGCGGTAACCATGACCATCAGGGCGACGCCCATCATCGCGAAAATTCGTCCAAAACGCTGCATTTCAACTCTTCCCGTCATCTCTTCCCGCGCCAGAAAGGCGCACATGGCGTTGCATATAGCGTTACAGGAAACCGAGTTTAAGGTGCGGTCACATTTTTGTGGCCGCAAATGTGCCTTGGCTCCCTTGCGGCAGCACGGCCTTGCACCGCCGGCTTCAGGCCACGTTGCGCGACGCTCCGGCAAACTTGCTGAGCCCCAGCCATTGCTGCATGGCGTTGGCAATCTCCGGATCGCCGTCGAGTTCGAGATTGCCGGCATCGACCTCCCGGCCGATCATCGACAGACCCATCCAGATTGCCGTCATGCTGCGCAGCGAGCTCGTCACCAGAAGGTCGATCTCGAAGCCGGGATCGAAGCCGCACAGGTCGACCGCCCCGCCGTCGACAACCAGCCACCAGTTCTGCCGGCTTTCCGGCAGCTCCGGGTAGAGGAACTGGATGGTGCAGCGGCGCCTCGGCAGCGGCTGCGGGTTCAGATTGCGCCGCATGTCCCACATGAGCAGCATGGGATCGAGCTTCTTCAGCGAGAGCTGCGATTCCACCCAGCGTTGCCCCCATAGGCCGAGCCCCATGACGATCGGCTCAAGGTCCCTGCCGGCCGGCGAGAGGCGATACTCGATCACGCCCCGCTCGCCCGGCCCGGCGAGGACGACGCCGGCGCGCTCCAGTTCCTTCAGCCGCTTGGACAGAAGCGCCGGCGACATGCGCGGCACGCCCCGGCGCAGGTCGTTGAAGCGGGTCGTCCCGCAGAGCAGCTCGCGCAGGACCAGCACCGTCCAGCGGGTGCAGAGGATTTCGGCGGCCATCGATACGGGACAGAACTGGCCGTAACTTCCATGCTCATTCATGATCGTCATCCGGCAGCGGCGTTCAGGCCGCATCATAGTGCAAACGCGGGAGAGCGACCACGGGGTCGTGGTAGTACAGATCCTGAACTGGACGGAATTGCGCTTTGGTAGGACCCTGTCTCCATTCTTTCGAGGAGGGCCTCATGAGTACTGCATTGAACGCATCGTCGAACGAGGGCAAGGATCGACCCGCCACGCCGGTCGATCCGGTGGAAATCGCCCGGTCGATTTCACCAATCCTGGCCGAGCGCGCCGCACGCTTCGACGAGGAGGACAGTTTTGTCGCGGAGAACTACGAGCTCCTGAAGCAATCGGGCCTGGTGGAGGCGGGCGTTCCGGGACCGCTCGGCGGCGGGGACGCGGACGTGCGCACGCTGGCCGAGATGCTGCGGGTCATGGCGCATGCCTGCTCGTCGACCGCACTCGCCTTTTCGATGCACACCCACCAGGTGGCAATCCCGGCCTGGCGCTGGCGCCACCAGCAGGTGACCGCCGTGGAGCCGCTGCTGAAGCGCGTGGCGGCCGAGCGGCTGATCCTGCTCTCCAGCGGCGGCTCGGACTGGATCGGCGGCTCCGGCAAGGCTTCGAAAGTGGAGGGAGGCTACCGGATCAACGCGCGCAAGAGCTTCACCTCCGGGGCCGGGGCCGGCGACCTGCTGATGACCGGGGCGGTTCTCGCAACCGGCGAGGGTCCGGATGCGGTCATCCATTTCGCCGTGCCGATGAAGGCGCCGGAAGTCAGCATCGTCGAGACCTGGCGCGCGCTCGGCATGCGCGGCACCGGATCCAACGACGTTGTCATCGACGACCTCTTCATACCCGACGCCGGCGTCTCCTTCAGCCGCCGCGCCGGGGAATGGCACCCGGTGTTCCTGGTCATCGCCACCACGGCCATGCCGCTGATCTATGCGGTCTATCTCGGCGTTGCCGAAAGCGCCCGCGACATCGCGCTCGACCTTGCCCGCCGCAAGCATGCGGGACCGGGGCTGCTCGACATCGCCGGGCGGATGGAGACGTCGCTGCGAGCGGCCCAACTTGCGCACCGGTGGATGATCGAGACCGTCGAGCGCAACGCCCCGTCGGAGGAGACGGTCGACGAGGTGATGATCGGACGCTCGCTCGTTGCGCGGCATGCGATCGAGACCGTCGAGCTGGCGATGGAGCTCTCCGGCGGCAGCGGCTTCTACCGCGCGGCCGGCCTGGAGCGGCGCTTCCGCGACATACAGGGCGCCCGATTCCACCCGCTGCAGCCCGGGCCGCAGGCGCAGTATGCGGGCGCGATGGCACTGGGACTGCCGGTCGCGACGATCTTCTGACAGGGGCGACCTCTCCCGGATGGCCGGAGGAGGTCGCCCATCGCAGCGCATAGGGGGTAACCGGCTCAGCCTCCTGTGGGAGTTGCCATCGTCAGTGGCCGACTGTAGGATGCCGCTTCCACACCCGTTCCGGTGTGGATCCAGACTGGGAAGCGGCGCTCACCGCGTTCGCTCTATGTATTTCAGTGGTCTCACGGCCAGCTCTCGCGGCCAGCATACGATCAAATCCAGCCGTTGCTGAAGGGGAATACGAGGTCGACACAATCTCATTCTTTTTCGTGTGCGGCACCGCCATGGCTCCACGTGAGAAGCGTAGAAGTACACTTGGAGGTTAAAATGAAGAAGCGTACCGTAACTGTCGTAATTTGTGCCGCGCTCGCCTTGTCAGCCTGCCAGTCGCAACCGGTTTCCCAGAGCGTCGTCGACCGCAATGCCGAATTCGGCTGCGTGGCGGGAACGGTCGGCGGGGCGATTGTCGGCGGCCTGGTCGGCAGCACGATCGGTGCCGGAACCGGCCAGATCGCCGCGATCGGCGGTGGTATCGGCGTCGGCGGCCTCCTCGGCAATCGCCTGGCATGCAGGTAGGCGGAAAGGGACAGGTTGATGAAAAAGGCTTTTCTGGTGGCGGCTCTCGTGGCTTGCCAGTGCACTCTGTCGTTTGCCCAGGCGCAGACGGCTGCGATCCATCAGGGTCACAAGGACCAGCTTGACACCAACAAGGACGGAACCGTCCAGCGCAGTGAATACCAGGCGTTCATGGCGACGGCCTTTACGAACCTCGACAAGAACAAGAACGGCAGCCTGAGCAAGTCGGAGGTCGGAACGGTCCTGACCGCGGACCAGTTTTCGGCGACCGACGGCGACAATAACGGCAGCATCAGCCAGGCCGAGTTCATGAACCGGGTGATGGCCGACTTCGCGGCGGCCGACCGCAGCGGCGACGGAGCCCTGCAATAGCAGGTCGGGAATACACGGCTCCGCACCGGCGGAACCGTTCCGTTCCGGCGAACGGATTCCTGACCCCGACCCGGCCTTCGACGATCAGGATTGAACGGCGCGGCGGCCGAAACGCTCCGCGCCGATGACCACGACGCCTGCGCCGATGATCAGGGCGGCGCCGACGAAGACGTTGGCCGACGGCACCTCGTGCCAGATCAGGAAGCCGAGCAGAAATCCCCAGATCAGTGAGGAATATTCGAAGGGCGCCAGCAGCGACACTTCTGCCCGTCGCATGCCCTCGAACAGCGCAAACTGCCCGACGCCCGCAAGCACGCCCGTGCCGACGATCAGCCCAAGCTCGGCAAGGCCCAGCGGCGTCCAGAGGAAAGGCAAGGTGATGCCGGTGAAGAGCATCAGGAAGGCGCTGGAGATCAGCATCTGCACCAGCGTGCTTTCCTCCAGCGCCGTCTTGCGCAGCAGGATGGTGGCGATCCCCCAGAAGAAGGCCGCCTGCAAAGCGAGATAGACCGGCAGCGAGATGTTGAGCCCCTGGCCGAAGACATCGCAGGCGATCAGCACGCCGACGAAGCCCGTCAGCACCGCGATCCACCGGCCTGGTGTCACCACCTCTCCGAGAACCGGCATGGCCAGCACCGTGACGACGATCGGCGCCGCATAATAGAGGGTCGTGAGCTGCGCCAGGCCGAGATCGCGCGCCGCCGTGTAGTAGGAGAGCCAGGCTGCAAGCAGAAGCAGCGTTCGCAGCAGCATCGGCCTGAGAACGGGCGAGCCTGAGGCCCGGCGCAGGGCGGGCCCGCGGCCGATCGCGACACAGATCGCAACGATGGTCAGGCTGCGGATGAACAGCACCTGGCACACCGGCAGGGCCGCGACCAGCCATTTGACGGAGGCATCCTGGAGCGAGAACAGGAAGAACGAGAACGTCGTCAGCAGAATGCCGATGAGGGTACGGGTTTGCACGGCCGGGGACTCCGGGCGCAGGAGTTGCACCCGCACCACTGATAGCGCCAGCCGTGTCGTCGCGAAAGGGGGGGCCGAGCGATGATCTCCACGGATGCGGCCGCTCCCCCCGAGCGACGCCCTGAAGAGGTTGTTACGCAGGATACAGCGGCGGTCGACGGAATCTGAAAATATTTCTTCATTAAAATTAGAAAACGCGAATAAATATCGGGGCAGCGACGTTGAAGGCACATGCGCGCTGCCTGGCAGCCGCAGATCTTCGCGCCAGATGCGAGACGAATGAAACGCGCACCTCCCCGAGGGGACGTCACGCGAATGCGGGAATTCATGATCGAAGAACAAGGATAGTCCGCCAGTGCCGTGCTCCTGCGCGACACGCACGTAAATGGCGGCAGGAGAACGGACATGACGTACGAAACCAGAAAGGACGCAAGGGCAGCGCTTGTCAGCGGGCTCCTGCTTGCCGCGATCGTCACGGTCAGCGGCGGCTTCACCATACTTTCGGCCCATCCGGGCGCGTTCGGCGACCGCGTCGCCGACGGCAAGGTGAGCCTGACGGAAATCCGCCGCGAGGCCTATTGCGCCGATGCCGTCAAGCGGCTGGCGCCGGGCGCTGTGAACATGAGGTTTGCCGAGAGCCCGGATGCGAACACGCGCATCATCCGCTTCGGCCGGGACGGCGCCAATATCGCGCGTTGCGAATTCCTGCCGGAGGCGTCGACGGGCGAGCTGCGCATGGGCAAGATGAGCGTCAACCGGAAGCACCTCCACCGGCAGGTGATCGACGCCATCAACATGCGCATCGACGTGCTGGAATACCGTCGCGGCTGAGCGGGCCCAGGCGCTCACCCCGCCCGGTCGCAAGGCTGCAATGCACAATTGTGCATGCATATCGAACCGCCGCGGTATAAGAACAGGCGGCGCCTCGCCGGATGACCGCAGACGATCCCATGCCATCGGTCGATATCAGCGCAAGGCTGGTATTGGCAGACATGGACTCCAAACGCACCGGATACATCTTCACGCTCCTGGCCATCGTCATCTTCGCGGTCCAGGACGGAATATCGAAGCATCTCGGCGGGCTCTACCCGCCCGCCTTCATCACGATGGTCCGCTTCTGGGCATTCGGTGCCTTCGCCGTCCTGATGGCGGCGTCGCGATCCAGGGGCGGCCTGCGCGCAGCCGCAGCGACGAAGCGACCGATCCTGCAGATCGGGCGCGGCGCGCTACTCGCCGTGCAGATCATCGTCGTCATCAATTCCTTCACGATGGTGGGGCTCGCCCACAGCCAGGCCATCTTCGCCTCGACACCACTGCTGGTGGCGCTTCTGTCCGTTCCGCTTCTCGGCGAAAAGGTGGGCTGGCGCCGGTGGAGCGCGATCCTGTTCGGGCTTTGCGGCGTGATCATCATTCTCGACCCCGGCGCGGACGGCATCGACCCCATATTGATCGTGCCGCTCGCAGGTTCGGTACTCTTTGCCTTCTACGTGATCGCCACCCGCCTTGTCAGCCACGACGATTCCGCATCGACGAGCTTCTTCTACACCGGCGTGGCCGGTGCGGCGGTGCTGTCCTTCACCGCGCCCTTCTACTGGACATCGCTCGAACCCGTCGACTGGATATGGATGGCGCTCCTGTGCGCGACCGGCATCTCCAGCCACTATTTCCTCATCCGCGCCTACGACCTGCTCGACGCGGCCGCCGTCCAGCCCCTGACCTACCTCCAGCTCGTGCTTGCAGCCCTGATCGGCACCACCCTCTTCGACGAGCAACTGACGCTGAACATGCTGGTCGGCTCCCTGATCGTCGTCGGCGCCGGCATTTTCACGATCTGGCGCGAAAGCGTCGTCGCACGACGCAAGGCGGGGACGACGGACGCATCATCGTAGAAAGGATTATATTCCTTTTTTCTTTACGGACGCCGGCCGTTTCGCTATGCTCTCGGCATCCGGGCAAACACAGCCGGACCGCGGACCAGGAACTAAAGAGATGTTTTCCCACGACAGGATCTGGGCGGCGATCGACGCCTTGGCGGAACGCCACCGGCTTTCCCCTTCGGGGCTCGCCCGCCGGGCCGGGCTCGATCCGACCTCGTTCAACAAGTCCAAGCGGCTGGGCACCGACGGGCGCCTGCGCTGGCCCTCGACGGAATCGATCGCCAAGGTGCTGGACGCAACGGGAACGACGATCGACGAGTTCATCGGCCTGCAGACCAACGGCCACGCCGGCGGGCTGCCGCACGGCGCCTTTCCGCCGCAGCCGGGGTCGATCCCGCTGCTGGGCTTCGCCCAGGCCGGCGCCGGCGGCTTCTTCGACGACGGCGGCTTCCCGGCCGGCCAGGGCTGGGACGTCGTCGAATTTCCGACTTCGCCCGATCGAAAGCAGGGCGTCTACGCGCTCGAGGTCCAGGGCGACAGCATGATGCCGCTCTATCGCGACGGCGACATGCTCATCGTCGAGCCGGGCGCCCAGGTGCGCCGCGGCGACCGCGTCGTCGTCAGAACGAACGGGGGCGAGGTGATGGCAAAGGTGCTGCACCGGCTGACGCCGCGCTCGATCGAGCTCCTGTCGCTCAATCCAGAACATCCCAACCGCACCTTCGACATCCAAGAGATCGACTGGATCGCCCGGATCATCTGGGCGAGCCAGTGAAGCGGGAGATTTCCTCGTGAACACCTTTGCGACAGCGTCTGCGAACCGCGCCCTCTTCGGCGGCATCGGCTGTGTCGCGCTGACGGCGCTCCTCGTTGCGATCGGCGCGGGCCAGATTCGCGGCCGCGAGGCCGCAGGCGGGCAGGACTTCACCCTCGAGGTTCCCGACGCCAGCCTGTTTCCGGCGGAAGGAAGTCAGGACGATATTCCCATGCCGGCCTCCTCCGGCGACGAGGCACCTACGGGCGATGCGGCCATCGCGCAGGCAGCGCCCCCCGAACAGGGCGGCGGCGCGACCGGAACCGGTGCGGGAGGCGAAGCCGGGCCGGCGCCGGCGCCCGAGACACAGCCCGCACAGCCGACGCCGCGGTTCAACGCCGAAACCGTGACCGTGGCCGAGCCGCCGGTTTCCTTCGCCCGCCCGATCGTGCTCGCCGCCGGGCGCTTCAGCATCGCCGGAAAGGTGCTGGAGCTCGAGGGCATCGTTCCCGTCCCGGTCAACCGCCAGTGCCAGGACAGCGTCGGCGAAGGCTGGCCGTGCGGACGGATGGCGCGCACCGCCTTCGCCAATCTCGTGCGCGGACGGACGATCGACTGCGCCGTGCCCGCCAAGCAATGGAGCGGCACGGTGACGGCCCGCTGCACGGTGGCGGGCAAGGACCTTTCGCAATGGCTGGCCGAGAACGGCTGGGCGGAGACCGCGCCCGGATCTCCGTTCGAAGAGGCGGCAAAGGCCGCAAGGCAGGCCGGGCTCGGCCTCAACAGCCCGAACCCGCGCGGAAACGCGACACGACCGCGCGCCAGGCCGGCGCCCGCCCCGGCCGACCAGCCCGCCCTCCAACAACCCTGAAGAAAGAGCGCCATGACCGGTCCCCACGAGCCGCAGGAAGCCCTTGTCCACGTGATGGTGATGATGTCGGCCGTCGACAATGCGATGACGGATGCGGAACTGGCGCGCATCGGCCGGCTGGCGCGGTCGCTGCCGGTGTTCGACGGCTTCGACGATTCGCTCATCATCCTGCTCGCTCAGGAATGCGCGGCGATGCTTTCGGCGCCCGAAGGGCTCGACGTCGCGCTCGAGGTCATCCGCGACCGCCTCCCGGCGCAGTTTGCCGATACGGCCTATGCGCTGGCCGTCGAGATCGCCGCCGCCGATCACCGGATCCGCAACGAGGAGATCCGCCTGTTGCAACTGCTGCGCGATCGGTTGGGACTGGACAAGCTGACCTGCGCTGCGATCGAACGCGCAGCCATCGCACGGTTCCGCCGGCTCTGACCGCCCCGTTCAGTAGATGTCGACCGGGAAGTAGCGCAGGTAGATTTCCCCCAGCCGCCCGCTTCGGGCGAGCGACAGCAGGGCATGGTCGATCGCCCCGCCGATCGCGGGTTCGTCCTTGCGGGTCATGATCGTCAGCCCCTCCCCGAGGAAGGCTTCCGAGACATAGGCGCCCGGCAGCAGCCTGCAGCAGCTTGCCGCCTGCGGGCCGATCGTCCAGAAGGCGGACTGCAGCCCGTCGCCGAACACAGCCTCGACCTTGCCCTCCTTCAGGGCGAGCATCGCTGCGGCCTGGGTCTCGAACGGCACCGGGCGCTGCGCGGGAAAATAGGCCGCGCGCATGGCCTCGTGCACGCTGCCGCGTACGACGCCGACGGCCCGGCCGTCGAGCGCCGCAACGGTCCCCACCTGACCGTCGGAGCGGGTCATGAAACGCGCGGGCAGGCGCAGGTAGGGGCGGGAGAAAACGAACTCGCGGCGCAGGCCGGCCGTGACCGCAACCCCCGCCACCACCGCCTCGCCGGCGTCCTTTTCGAGGTTTTCGCGCAATTCGGCGAAGGGCAGCGCCTGTATCTGGCACTTCGCCGCCAGTTCCAGCTCGTGGCAGATTTCACGGACGAGATCGACGTTGAAGCCGGCCAGCTTTCCCGTCTGGTCGATGAAGTTGAACGGCGGGAAATCGACCGCCGTCAGGAACCGCAGCCGCGGCACGCCGGACAGGTCCGGCCTGGCAATCCGCTCCCGGCTGTCGAAGCTCGTCGGCAGGCCGCCACGCGCGTCCGGTTCGGCGGCGGTGGCGGCCGCACACCCCATCGACACGCATAACGCGAGTGCAACGAAAATTTCGCTTGCAGATTTTCTAGGTTGCCGCATAAATATCAACTTGGGGTTTAGAGGGGACGCCGCTACATGACGTTGCGGCGCTGGCCGCATGCGACTGGCAGATTATCCCGATCAAAGAACCATTTCCACCGCAATCCCTGTTGCCGTGGACGCCGGCGCGACGTGTTCCGAGAGGCCGACGCTCCGTCCCGAGCTTCTCGACGAGGCGAGGCTCCTGCGCCGGCTCGGCTTCGGCAAACCACTGATTTCGGAGCTCCTGCTCAAGGCGATGGTGAACGGCACGAGCCTGGAGGCCGAACTGATTGCCTCCGGCCCGGTCCGCAGCGACATCTACTACGAGGCACTTGCGGAGATGCTCGGCCTGCCGTTCCTGCCCGGCATCGACGCCGGCCGCGTCGTCGACATGGCGGGGCTGGATAGCCAGCTGCTGCAGCCGCAGATGGTACGGCTTTCCTCCGGCAGCCGGCCGCCGGTCACGGCGATCGTACCGACGGCCGGGCGGATGGAGCTATTGCAGGCAACCCTTTCGCGGCAACCGGCGCTGCGCGCGATGCTGGCCGTGACCACGCCGCGGGCCCTGCGGGAGGCCGTGTGGCGGGCGGGCGCGGTGCGACGGGTGCGCGAGACGACGGGAAGCCTGTTCGAGACCGCACCGGAATTCAGCGCCCGCGTGACGTTCTGGGGGCGGCAGGGGTTCTACACCGGGGCTGCCATCTGTACTGCGCTCTTTACCGCCATGCTGGCGCCGGAAGTCGCCGTCCTGGCCCTGCACCTCGTCCTCAGCATGCTCTTCGTCGCAGCGCTCGTCATCCGGCTCACCGCTCTCTTCGGTGTGGAGGCCAAGGGTACGGCGCCCCCTGCCCCTTTGCCCGCAGGGCCCAGGCCGGTCTATTCGGTGTTCGTCGCGCTCTACCGCGAGGCGGAGGTCGTCCCGCAACTCGTCAGCCATCTCGACCGGCTCGACTGGCCCCGCTCGCGCCTCGACATCAAGCTGATCTGCGAGTGCGACGACGCCGGGACGCTCGCGGCGCTGCGACAGCTGGACCTCGGGGCCCAGTATGAAATCGTCGAAGTGCCGCCCGGCCGTCCCCGGACGAAGCCGCGGGCGCTCGCCTATGCCCTGCCGGCGGCACGCGGGTCCTATCTCGCGGTCTACGACGCCGAAGACCGGCCGCATCCCGGACAGCTTGCCGAAGCCTGGGCCAGCTTCCGTGCGGCACCGCCGGACCTCGCCTGCCTGCAGGCGCCGCTTCTCATCTCCAACGGGCGGGCATCCTGGATCAGCGCGCTGTTCTCGCTGGAATATGCCGGCCTGTTCCGTCGCCTGCTGCCGCTTCTCGCCGCCCGGCGGCTGCCGATGCCGCTCGGCGGCACGTCGAACCATTTCCGCACCGACGTTCTCAGGACCTGCGGCGGCTGGGATCCCTATAATGTCACCGAGGATGCCGACCTCGGCATGCGGCTGCACCGGATGGGCTACCGGTGCGCCACGTTGCGACGGCCGACGCTGGAGGACGCGCCGGAAGACGTCCGTGCCTGGCTCGGCCAGCGGACCCGCTGGTTCAAGGGCTGGCTGCAGACCTGGCTTGTGCTGATGCGCAGGCCCGGCCTGCTCCTGGGCGAAATGGGCCTGCTGCCGTTCGCCGCCTTCCAGGTCCTGATCGGCGGGCTCCTGCTCTCCGCGCTCGCCCATCCGCTCCTTCTCGCCTATGTCGTCCATGTCATCGTCAGGATGGCGTCCGACGGCCCCTTCGTCGCCGGCCCGCTGGCCCTGTCGCTCTTTGCCGTCGACGTTGCGAACATCTTCGGCAGCTATGCGATCTTCATCGCGCTGGGATGGGCGCCGATGCGCGCGCGGGAGCGCCGGGCGATCGGCTGGCGCTGGGTTCTCGTCCCCGGCTACTGGATGCTGATGTCCGTTGCCGCCTGGCGCGCCGTGGCCGAACTGCGCCGCGATCCCTTCTTCTGGAACAAGACCGCACACCGGCCCAGCACGTCTGGTCCACAGGCGGCTCCCGGGACCTCTGTTCCCGCCCCGTAGGGCTGGTGTCTAACGTTCGCGGTTGACCGCAGAGGAATGTAGCGAGCGAACCGGATGCAGGAAACACCTATCTGCTTTTGCCATTCCACGACGTTCTACAGGCTGCAAAGGAGGCTGGAGCGGGTAGCGGGAATCGAACCCGCGCGTTCAGCTTGGGAAGCTGACAGGCTACCATTACATCATACCCGCGAATGGCCGGGGGAAGTCATCGGCGAGAATGCGGGGCGTGTCAAGGGTGGGGGTATGTACGTGAGAAAGGGAGAGCGGTCTTTCCGCAAGCCTTGAATTCCGCGAATTCCATCGAAGGCAGAAAGACGCGATATTTCCTTGTCAGGGCAAACTCATGCGAACAGGCGCGGTGGAACCCGCCCGTATATTTTAGATTTCGGGCACATAGTTGTCCCTATAGTTAGGTCCACGAGCGAATATCCGCTTGGCTCGATAAGGGCACGCAAAAATCTTACAGCTTGAAGTTAGTTTTTTTTCAAATACACCATCTGCAGAGCATCATGGGCAGGGAAAATACGGATATGGCCATCATTGTTGGAAACTTGTACCGCAACACCCTGAGAGGCAGCTCTGAAGGGGATGACATCAAAGGCCTGGGCGGAGACGACAGTATCTTTGGTGGATTTGGGAACGATACCCTCGATGGCGGCACAGGCGACGACGTGATCCATGGCTACCCTTCGGACGTGTATTATCGCGACTGGGAGAAATATTCGGCCAAGGACTGGTCGCGCCTTCGGGACGACGATGTCATAGACGGCGACAGCGGCAACGACCGCATCTATGACTATTTGGGCACAAACATCATCCGCGCTGGCGCTGGCGACGACTTCGTCGGGACAAGATTCATCGAGTCCTCACCCCTACCGGTTTCCAACACTGTGGACCTTGGTTCGGGGAACGACAGTATTGACGCCTGGATGAGGCCTGGCGATGCGCTCGCCCTCGACGGCGGGGATGGCACTGATTTCGCCTACTTTAACCTTTCCAATTTTACAGCCAATCTCACGCTCACGCTGTCAGCCTCGGCAAAATTCGGCAACGCCGACATCACAATGAAGAATATCGAACAGATTGCGATAATTAGCGGTTCCGGCGATGATACCTTTACCGGCGGAGACAATGTCAACGACTTCCAGGGCGGCGGAGGCAATGACAGGCTTGTCGGAGGAAAGGCCGACGATATCCTCTCCGGCGAGGACGGCGATGACATTCTAGAAGGCGGCAAAGGCGCCGACTTCCTCGGTGGGGGCTTGGGAAACGACACGATTTCCGCAGGCTCGGGCAGCGACGTAATCATATCCGATCCTTCACACTCGAAGGATTGGTGGCGGTATTCAGAAGAAGACTGGTCGCAGTTCCGCGACGACGACACCATAGATGCAGGTAACGGTAACGACTTCATCGAAGACTTCGCCGGCACCAACACTATTTTCGCTGGTGCCGGCAACGACGTTGTCAGATCGAGCCGTTTCACATATCTGGCGGATCAGCATGGGAGTGGGCCACGGGTTGTGTCGCCCATAGCTCTCAAAAACACGATTGATCTCGGATCGGGCAGAGATGTTTTCGAAGGCACGCTCAAGTTCGGGGATTCGCTTGTTCTCGATGGCGGCAGCGGCACCGATCGCGCGGTAATCGATCTGGGCGGATACGTATCCGCTTCGGGAGAGCCCGACCCGGATCTGAAATTTGTACTTTCTTCCTCAGCGAGAGTGATCCATGCCGAGGTGTTTTTGAAGAATATCGAGAAAATAGATATTACCGGCGGTGACGGGAACGACTCATTTACCGGTGGTGCGCTGAACGACAAATTGTTCGGAGGCCGCGGAAACGACACACTCAAGGGCGGGGCGGGCAACGACATACTGGGGGGCGGGTCCGGGAAAAACCGTCTCGTGGGCGGAGCAGGAGATGACTTTTATCAGATCGACAATCGGAGCGATAAAATCATCGAAGGGCGTGACGAGGGGATCGACCTCGTTCGCGTGAACTTCTCAGGCAAGTCCTATCTCTTGCCGGAGAACGTGGAAAACCTGAGGTTCATCGGCAACAACGCTACCCTGGTGGGAAACAACCTTGCGAATGTCATTGACGCTAGGCGCGGTGGGCCTGCCGTACTCAAAGGTGCGGCCGGCGACGACACGATCTATGGTAGTGCAAGCCATGACACACTCGACGGCGGAACCGGATCGGATACCATCACAGGTGGCCGGGGTAACGACATCCTGAAGGGTGGTAAGGGCCATGACACCCTGATCGGCGGCGCCGGCAAGGACATGTTCGTGTTCAAGTCGCTCTCCGACCTCTCGACCTCAAAGGCCAAGACCGACACGATCTGCGACTTCTCGCAGAAAGCGAAGGACCTGATCGACCTGACCGCCATCGACGCGGTATCGACGAAATCCGGCAACCAGGCATTTGCCTTCATCGGGGCAGACAAGTTCTCCAAGAGCGCCGGCGAACTGCGCTACACGAAGGAGAAGGCTGACACCTACGTCTATGGGGACGTCGACGGCAACGGCAAAGCCGATTTCGTCATCCACATCGACGGCTTCGTGAACCTCAAGGCGGGTGATTTCCTGCTGTAGGTACTTCACTCTTCTGCAAGAGCGACGATACGTGCATGCAATACGATCAAATGCGGCCTAGCCATGGAGGTTCCGCTTCCATGAGCGAAGCGAACCACAATTCAGCCAAATGCGATATCCTGCATCCGGTTACGAATCGCTCTAGCCGAATTCGGTCCAATTTGAAGGAGCCGGGTCACTGGAGAAGGCGATTTGCATCGCCTTTGCAAACACTTCAGGTGTCTCGGCCTTGGCGTGGCCTCCCTCATGGGCAAACAGTAGACGCCGGAAGTTGCCGTCGGATTCATTGGCTTCCGGGTCGCAACCCATCGCCTTGCAGAACGGCAAGTAATGCACGTCATAGTGGTGTTCATCCTGGACGTTCTGCAGGTAGATGATGCGGCGTCTCTTCAGCGCCTCAATATGGTGCAGAAGGCTTAGGCGCTCCGGATACTGATCCAGTGCCTCCTGCCGGCTCAGGCCACCGAAGCAAACCCTCAGGTACTTCTCGACCATGCCGTTGCGGTAGTTCGTGACCACCGTCTGGGGGTTGATCGCGATAGCCCCCATTTCCTCGATGACGGTCAGGAGGCGCAGGGCTGCAAAGCCACCGCCGCTGGAGCCGTAAGAAAAGACATTTGCGATCGGGATCCTCTTCTGGTCGCAGATACGTCTGATGACCCGTGAAATTATGTCAAGCGGATCAATTCGGCTCGTTCCTCCATACCACGCAAGCCCGAGCCCCTTGTCCAAGTACAGGCTGGGGTCTGAGACGAACAGGCAGTTCCCTGGAAAGTGCCGTGCCCAACTCCACCGCTGAAACACCGGCGGGTCGTTCTTGCTGCGGATGGCGTCACCCGAGAAGAAAACGAACAGCGCGTTCCTCGAAGGAGCCGGCCGCCACAGGAAATCGAACGTGAAGCCGGCCTCGCTTACCTTCAGGGCGATTGCTTCATCGTCTGGCAGCGTATCGCCGTGATATTCGACCTGCCGAACGTCCTTGAGGTCGTTCAGAGAAATCTTCCCGCTATTGCTTGGCACCTTCTTCTGTTTCAATGGACGACACCGACCTTGGCCAAGCGGCTGATATGTGCGGAGTGGCCGAAGTTCTCCCTCAAATGGCGCCGTGCGATTTCGGCTTGCGCGTCATACCGTTCCCGATCTTCTCGGAGAGCGAGAACGACATCTGCAACAGTATCCTCGGCTGCGTAGAGAGCGGCGTCATCGAAGACCGGCCGCCAGCATTCCGGCAGGATGACGGGAATGCCCGCCGCCATGGCCTCGATGGCTGTGCGCTCTCGGGAGCCGAGTTCGGCCTCGCGCGAAAGATCGACGTAGACATCTGCCATACTCGGAGCTTCGGTCGGCAACAAGTCGGCAGCGTCAGCGGCTGTATTGCGGCTGGTTACGAGATTATCGGCATGAAACACCGGAGCTTCGCCTCTGCCGTCGAGATCGATGATCTCGCGCCAGTCGTCATCGGCGAGCCGAATACCGTCGATCTGGTCGCGATGAAGCGTGTTCAATGTAGCACGAATCAATGGGTTGGACGGATGCCATTCCGCATCGCTACGGAACTGCTGGCGGATATGCTCGCAGCATCTGCCGAAATCGTAACTGGCAGCATCGGCTACCGACTCATTCATAGGCAATTTGTCGATGATAACCTTGATGAACTGTGCATCGATCGTCGGCAAGTAGCGCTGGCGATGCTGCAAAATGGCCGGCGATCGCAAAATCAACAGATCACATGTCGCTCGCTCTCCATAGGAGAGGATGTCAACCTTATCGGATCTGGCCGCGTTCCAGATTTCCGGCTGAATGGCGGCACTGACTGGGAGATACTCGTACTGATACATCGGAAAGACAGCCGTCTGCATCCCCGCGTTTGCCTGCGCCCAAATCTCTTCAGTGCAGGATCGCGTGCTGCCGCCGGGGATACGGAAATCCGAAACCGTTATCACCTGATAGTGTCTCGTCTCAGCGCCGGCCTTTCCGCTACGCATGATCGCCGGTGTCGGAAAGGGGGAGCGCTTCTTGTCGCCGTCGTATCTTAACCCATCAGCCTTCTCATGCCACAACGACTGTGCCTCGCGATACTGCCGTCGAGCGCCAAACATGCCTCCCGACATGCCAAGTACGTCATCAGCGATAATGGAGGTTTCTGAGTCCCGCTGGAACGAAAGCGGGCCGGTGGCGAGCTTCTGAACGGCCTCCTCCCCGAACACGCGCTGCGCTCGCCGGATCAACTCGTTGTCCGCCGAAAAGCGCACGGTGTCCCAGTAGCCGAGGCAGTTGCGCATCGGTTCCCGTCGGAACATGAACGAGGAGGTGTTGGTTATTATGAACCCGCTAACGCCCACCCAGCGATGGAACCGCAGATCGGAAAGCGAGCGCGCCTGCTGGGAGTTGCAGCCGAACCGGTCCGGATTCTCCATAAGGAAGCGGACTTGCCTCTCGATCTTCAACGGATGCGACCAGTCATCCGCGTCGTGTAGGGTGACATATTCGCCGGTCGCCTGCTCAATGCCGCGATTGCGGGCAATGTATGCCCCTCCGTTTTCGGGCATGGAAATTACCTGTATTCGCGGCTCGTCCCGCGCGAAATCTTCTGCGATCGCACGGGTCTCGTCCGTGCTACAGTCATCTATGACGATGATCTCAAGATTTTTCCAGGTCTGCTCAAACAGCGAGCGAATTGCCGTCGCTATCGTGTCGGCCGCATTGTAGACGGCCATGAGGACGGTCACCTTCGGACCATCGGAAATGGTTGCCAGCTCATGAGGCGCGGCAATGGTCAGCCGGTCATAGGGCAAAAGCCGCTCGTCAGAGTTCAAGCATACAACAGGGATGCCGAAATGCTCTAAGGCGGAATTTATCTGGGCCAGGCGTGACGGTGCATCGGGCTGGAAGTTGGCCCAAGCAAGGATACCATCTGCGCTCAACTCTCCCGCAGCGGCGGCCGATTCAAAGACCTTTCGACCCTCCTCAAACTCCCCAAGATGATAGAGGCACATTAGTTCAATTGTCGCCAGTTGCTTGCGCAACCCGCCTCTGACATCCTCAAAGCGCGCAATGCGAACATGCTTGAGCGCCTCACGATAACCCGACGGGGTCCCCAGACGCATCGACCAAAGCGAAAGCTCCCGAGCCGCGGCGGCCCTGATTTGCGCACTCCTGCTGTCTTTCAGCGCGTGATAGAGGTCTCGAACCGGCTCATCGTAAAAGCCCAGGTTTGTTAGCCGCTGCCGGGAATGATTCGGCTTGACAATACTGGCGTCGGCTTCGAGGTTTACCTTCTTGTAAAGGCGCCCCTCATGACGGCCGATGCGCGCAAAATGCAGCAATGGGTTCATTCCGCTCTCACGCACATCCGGATAGGTTTCGAGATAAAAGTTGGTGTCGAAATTCCTGCTGGGGTTTCGGCCCATTTCCGCACCGAACCGCAGATAGTGCTCTGCCGAATCCATTCCCAGCATTGCAACGTCCGGATAGGCCTCAAGATACCATTCAGAACTAAAGAGCCCTGACTTTCTCAGGGCGCTCAAACGTCTCTTACTCATTATTGGCTCTTCTTCACCGGCCAGATTCTACGGCCCTTGGCCTTTCCCACCGTCTCATAATGTATGAGGGCGTTCAGGCCGGTTCGCGCGACGAAGGGGTAGGCCTCATAATAGGCGCTTGAGTCGAAATCAGGTCCCGGACTGCGCCCCTCCGTCGCGCCGAAATAGAAATAGTCCTCGACTGGACTCAATCCGGTCCGCCTCACATCCAAATATTGACGACGGTACCAACTCTCATGAAAAAGGACGGAATGACGGACTATCGCCAGCGCCTCCGCATCACGCCGGCGCCTAGCGATTACATATGCTCTTCCAAGCGTTCGCTTGCCAATGATCCATAGCGTCTTGCGAACTCTTCGGGTTAATTTGGCGATACGCTCCCATACACGGTTCGGCCAGCGCTCCTCCACTTCAGTCAATCGCCCAACAAGAGCGTTGTTGGTTCTCCGCAACTGTATAAGCTGCCGGTTTGCGGCATCCAATTCTGCGGACCGTGCAACAAGAGCGCTGTTGAGCGTCTTCAACTGCTCGATCTGCTGATTGGCCTGAATTAGACGAATCGTCGTGGCCGCAATCTCGTTAAAGCGTATGGCAGCGTTTTCGCGAAGCGCGACGATGTCATCGTGAGCCGCAGTCGAAAGCAACTCACCCGTCGAGTTCGCCATGTCCAGCTTGGTTTGCAGCATGTCGCGCTCAATCGAAAGAACGTGGACCTGCCTCAGGAGATCCTTCATGCGTGCGTTCTGATGCCGCGGCTTCGCAGAATCAAGTTTCGCTGGCACGGTATCAGAGGGAGGACTACCGTCGACATCGGCCTCGGGACATCCTTCAGACGTTGCACTGGAACGGCCCTTTGAAAAGACTGTGGGTCGAGTCGTCGGATTTGATGGAGCGTTGCTCATGCAGTTTGGCCGAAGAAAATTGGGGCATGGTCATTCGTGCCGACACTCAGCCAGGATCAACTCAAGAGGCAGGGACGTCACATCGGCAAGATTGCCTTCGACCAATCAGACGGGCGAAATCTTCAGCGCCCCACACCTATCGTTTTCGCAAGCAAAGCATCGCACTTGCTTCTAGCAAGCTTGAAAACAAAGGACAACGATCCGGAGCAATTCATAATCGATCCGACACATCCAAAAATCACGACCGTTATAGGAATTTGGACTGGACACCACGGCGGATGCCAACGCTGCTCCTATGCTTCCAATCCGATCGGCTCCAGCAGCCGACGGGGGATCGCTGAGATGACAAACGAGACTAGTGGCTCGCATAGTTGCGAAAGCGAGCCAAGCCGCGACGACCTATATGTGCCGCCAAAGAGATGCCCCTCCGGCCTTCAGTGTCGCACGTTGTCGCGGTTGGCTAGATACCACGCATAAGTCTGCCTCAAGCCTTCGCCTAAGGAAATCCGCGCTGTCCACCCAAGCCTCGCAAGGCGCGAGACGTCCATCAGTTTGCGCATCGTCCCGTCCGGCTTCGTCGTATCATAGGTCAACCGGCCACTATAGCCGGTGATGTCAGCTACCGTTTCAGCCAGTTCCTGAATCGTGACGTCGGAGCCTGTGCCGACATTGATATGCGAGAGCATCGGCTGCGTTTCGCGCGCATAGGTGTCGAACGGCAAATCCAAGACAAAGAGGCTCGCCTCGGCCATGTCATCCACGTGCAAAAATTCACGCCGCGGGCGCCCCGAACCCCAAATCACCACCTCTTCTGCCCCCTGCTCCTTCGCCTCATGGAAGCGACGAATCAGGGCCGGCAGAACATGGGAATTCGTGGCGTGGAAATTGTCGCCCGGGCCGTAGAGGTTCGTCGGCATTACGGAACGATAATCGACGCCATACTGGCGGTTGTAACTTTCGCAAAGTTTGATGCCAGCGATCTTTGCAATCGCATAGGGCTCGTTGGTTGCCTCCAGCACCCCCGTCAACAGCGCATCTTCGGACATTGGCTGCGGCACCTGCTTGGGATAGATGCAGGACGAACCGAGTTGCAGCAGTCGGGTCACACCAGCGCGAAAGGCCTCGTGTATCGTGTTGCATTCAATCATCAGGTTGGCGTGAATAAACTCAGCCGGATAAGTGTTATTGGCGTGAATACCCCCCACCTTAGCAGCGGCAAGAATCACCACATCGGGCCGTTCCGCCTGCATGAACTCTCGAACGGCCACCTGATCTGTCAGGTCCAACTCAGCATGCGTCCTCACAATTACGTCATGCACCCCGGCGGACAGCAGTCGTCGATGAATCGCGCCGCCCACCATGCCGCGATGACCGGCTAGATATATCCGCATATTATCGCGTCTCCACACTCACTGCGACATCGTGGCCGTGCTGCTTCAGGAGCGCATGTCTTTTGGCGGCCTTCAGATCCTCCTGAACCATTTCCGCACACATCTCGCGCGCGGTAATTTGAGGCTCCCAGCCTAGCTTCTCACGCGCCTTGGTCGGATCGCCAAGAAGGGTTTCGACCTCTGCGGGCCGGAAATACTGCGGGTCGATACGAACGACGACATCTCCCGGCTTGATCGCAGGAGCCAAGTCACCTGCTACGGCCTCGACTGTCGCAGTTTCGCCGATCCCTTCCCCTTCAAAGCGAAGGGTGATCCCCAATTCGCTCGCAGACCATATGATGAATTCTCGCACGGAGTACTGAGTTCCTGTTGCAATGACGAAATCTTCGGGTTCGTCTTGCTGGAGCATCATCCACTGCATCCGAACGTAGTCCTTCGCATGCCCCCAATCGCGCAAACTGTCGATATTGCCCATATAGAGGCACTTCTCCAGTCCCTGCGCGATATTGCACAGGCCGCGCGTAATCTTACGAGTCACGAACGTTTCACCGCGGCGTGGGGATTCGTGATTGAACAGAATGCCATTACAAGCATACATCCCGTATGCCTCGCGATAATTGACTGTAATCCAATACGAATAGAGCTTCGCCACCGCATAGGGTGACCGCGGATGGAAGGGTGTGGTCTCGCGCTGAGGAATTTCCTGGACCAGTCCATAAAGCTCGGAGGTCGACGCCTGATAAAAGCGCGTCTTCTTTTGCAGCCCCAAGAAGCGGATCGCCTCCAGCAGGCGTAGCGTCCCCATTCCGTCGACGTCGGCCGTGTATTCGGGCGCCTCGAAGCTCACGGCAACGTGACTTTGCGCCCCAAGATTGTAGACCTCATCCGGCTCAACTTCGGAAATCACGCGCGTCAGATTCGAGCTGTCAGTGAGATCCCCATAGTGCAGCCTGAAACGGCTATTTGAAGCGTGCGGATCTTGATAGATATGATCGACCCGCTGCGTGTTGAAGGAAGAGGCGCGGCGCTTTATGCCATGGACCTCATAGCCCTTTTCCAGCAAGAATTCGGCCAAGTAGGATCCATCTTGCCCTGTAATCCCAGTGATAAGAGCTTTTCTTGACATTGCCGAGCCTATCCTCTTTTGTGCACAGTCAGGTTCGCGAGCGTGAATGCGCCCTCACTAGCAAGCACGCATGGATCACGCAATTGCCAGGGCAAACTTCCTCCAATGTTTCGGTGCGGCCGAAGAGACGCGAACAGGAAGATGCAACCTGATTGGCAGTTCACAATGCGCGTTCCAGCAGATGATTTGCCGGGAGTACATGGTCGGCTTCAACTCTACAACTCCGCACTTTCCCGCCATATTGGAGGCCTTTGCGGGATCGGATGGCTGAAGATCACGGCGTCTGCGAGCACAAGATTTCAGATGACATTCCTTAGGAAACTGGCTAATCCAACCTCCATCAGGATAAAGGGTTCCGTACGCATCTGATTTCGGCAACGTCTTGAACGAGTATCTAATTCGGCAAGTGTATGCATAAGTTCCGTCGCGGATGCGTCAGCGGAGGCGATAGGGGAAAGCGATGAGTGACCGCGGCTCGACGAACAAACTTTTAGTATGGCACGATCCGAGCTATGAACCGAACGAGCTTTTGAGCAACCTCACGCATTTCCTTGGCCCGAAGTGCGTTGCCAAGATCAACTCACTTCAAGGGATCGAGAGCCAACTGAAAGGATCTGGCGCTGCAACCTTGTTGATCCTTTTTGCCTCGCCTGCCTCAGCGATCCATTCGAAAATCTCAACCGGGTCAACATTTAAGGACGCGCTGCGCGACTGGGTCACATCAACAGCACATCTGCTGTCGATTTACCGGCTCAACAGAAGCGCCATCATTCTCGCCGATGTGAGCGCCGTGACGCGGGATTGGCGGCCATTGATGGCTCGCCTGGGCCTCACGCCGAATTCGCAGACACAGACTGCAGACCCAGCAGACGAGGTGAGCGAGCCTTTTTGGGGCGTGCTCGCCACCGCCTTGGTTTGCGGTGACCCAAATGCACTGTCCGTCGCACGAGAACTGGAGGCCAGCGCCCTTCCCTCCGCTGCGTCCAGGCGCAGCAACCTCGCCGACGTTGAACTTGCCTATGCCACGTATCGGGACCTAAGAACGGCATTGGCGTCGGCGGAAACGATGGCCAAGGAACGGCTGGACGCGAACGAAGCGTTGCAATCCAGAGTTCGATACGGCGAGGAGATGCTGGAGCGACTTGCGATCGACAACCAGTCATTGAACAATCAGCTTGTATCACTCCAAGCCAGCACTGGACAGCTCAACGCGGACAATGCGGAAAAAGACAACCAGGTTCGGAAACTTGGCGCCGAACTCAAAGACGCCAACAAGCGCCTGGGACAGGAGATAAAGAAGAACCAGTCGCTCAATCGCGATCTCACAAAGAGCAAGGCCCAGAAAGCCACCGCAGACGCCAAGCTGTCGTCCGCCAAAGATTCGCTGAAACGGATACGCGCATCTCGAACCTACAGGCTGACCGCTCCATTTAGAAAGATCCGCAACGTGTTCTTGCAACTGGGCCGGTCGAATGCCTAACACTTGGACGGCAGAGATAGCCAGAAGCGGCCAGCAAAGTTCGATAGATACAATTCTGTACATCGGCGCGGGCGACGGAAACGACATCGCTGAACTGCTCGACAGCCGCGCCAAACGCATCGTCCTGGTTGAACCAAACCGAGACCTGATACCGAAGCTCCTGGATCTCGCAGGCAGAGACCAGCGTATCGATGTGTTACCTTTGGCCGTGCACGAGGGAGTGCGCTCCACGCACTATACCCTTTATAACCTAGCGTCCCATTCCAGCACGCGAACTGCGACGGACCTCACATCAATCTTCCCGGGACTGGATCGCGTGACGACTTACGACGTCGAAGCCGCCAGCATGGAGGAAATACTAGAGCGACTGCCCAAGACGACCGATATGAACGACGTCCTGATCGTCGACGCGCCGGGCGAAGAAGCAGCCGTAATCAATGAACTGCTGACAAAGAAGCTCATTGGCCGCTTCAAACACGTTGCGCTGCGCGCCGCGCGGCGCCCGATGTACGAAGGCGGAGCGGCTGTTGACAAGATCATCGACCACCTTGCCGCGGCTGACTATCGTATCGTGTGGCAAGACTTTGGCGACCCCGATTTCCCTCAAATGATGCTCGCTATCGAGCCGTTATCTCTGGAAAATCAGCGCCTCAAAGCTGAGCTTCAGCAACAGATCGAGCTCACCACCCAGCTCCGAAAATCCATTGCCGAGAGAGAGGCGCAGATCGGCGAACTAGAGGGAAAGCAAACGGATATCTCTCTCGCATTGCGCATACAGGCCATCCGGGAGGCTGACCTGAAGGAACTGCAAGGAAGGTACGCCTCCCTTCTCCAGGAGAAGGAGCAACAGGAAGCACTTCTGCGCGCCGTTACCCATCGCCTCACTCACGCCGCCCAGTTTTTGGATTATGTGAATTGGCCGGATGATCAGAGTGGACGAAATGTGTTTTTCGTAGGAGCCGACGACGACAAAGTGGCCGCGGACAGGAATCGCGGGCGCTCAAGCGCTAAGTCGTCGAAACGACCATGACCAGCAGTTCGCTTGAACTCGATTTTCACCGGTCGCTATCTGAGGCACTTGAACTGCTTCAAGATCACAAGGGCGCGTTCGTCGGCAACCACCCGTCGGACGCCCAACACGTTGCGTCGGCCTTGCCAAGCCTTATTGAGCGCTGTCGCGAGGCGGTAGCGAAAGCGGATAGTCAAAGCCGGCCGCCGGTTCGCATGCTCCACCACCTCGCCTGCACTGGCGGCACGCTGGTCAGCCGCTGCCTGGCATGCCAACCAAACGTGCAGCTTCTGAGCGAGGTCGATCCACTGACCACGCTTCCCTACAGCCGGCCATTCGTACCAACCGATATGATCGGGCTTGCAAAACTTGGATCTCGGCCACCTTCGACTGACGTACTGATCGAGATTTTCATGGCCGGATTGGGCGCTCTCTACGCCGACAGCCGCTTAAGAGGCAGGTATCTCGTTCTGCGAGACCATACGCACAGCCATTTCAATGTCGGACCGGACATTCCCACCCGGCAGACATTGCGCGACATGGTGAGGAAACAGTATCCCGTGCGATCGATCGTTACGGTCCGTCATCCGCTGGATTCATTCCTCAGCCTAAGAAAGAATGGGTGGAAGCACTTTTCGCCGTTTACGCTGGAGGAATATGCCGTCCGATATCACGCGTTCTTGGATTGCTACTCGGACGTCGAACTTTTCCGATACGAGGATTTCGTCGCTGAGCCGAAAGATCGAACGGCTCAGATGTGTGAAGTATTGCAGATCCCCTACAATCCGGACTTCTTAGACGTGTTTTCTGCGATCAAACTGTCTGGCGACAGCGGTCGCAGCGGAAACACAATCTCCGCACGCCCGCGACAAGCGAATGGTCAAGACCTCCTGGACGAAGCCATGACCTCCAAATCGTTTGCCTCTCTTCTCGAGAGGCTGAACTATCAGTTGATCACTCAATGATTTTTGGACGGAGCATTTTGCATGCACCGGCCAACGCATAAACGGAACGCCCCTGATGACCCGTCCATTTCTTCCCGAAATCAACAGACTTGTTGCAAGTGGCGAAACGGCACAGGCACTCGAGTTGATCAGAGACGCTATCCGCAAGCTGCCGGATTTCTATGTGTATCACAAACTTCTGGGCGACGTGCTGCTGTCGCGAGAAGACTTGGAGGGCGCCCACACGGCCTATCGTCGCGCCGTCGAGCTTGAGGCCGGAGCGCCGTTTCTGCGCAAGTCGCTCAGGTCAGTCACCAGCCTACGGAAGCCGTATTTTTGCGGGATCTATGATCGATATCCGGACAAGACAGGCAAGCGCGCCGCCGAAGGCGGCCTCCGCTTTGGCGGCATTCACAAATCGTCTCGTCCCGATGAGCCGCTCGTCACAATTGTCACCTCTGTCTTTAGAAACACCACCACGTTCCAGCGCTGCATCGACTCAGTTCGCAACCAGACGTACAAAAACATTGAATATGTCGTTATCGACGGCGGCAGCGACGATGGAACAGTGGAGATAATTAGAGAAAACTCTGAGTTTATAGACTACTATGTATCAGAGCCGGATTCCGGAATATATTCCGCCATGAACAAAGGCATCGAACTTTCTCATGGGGATTACATATGCCTGCTTAACTCAGACGATTTTTACAGAAATGATTTTGTCGAAAAATCAGTCAAATCTTCAATACTAAATAACTCTGATATCGTTTACTGCAACTATAACGCAGACACAAAACATCTCGACGCCCAAAAAATCAACATCGGAGTTCTGCTTGGACATCTGAACATATGCCACAATACATTCCTCGCCTCAAGAGAGGCATACAATCGCGTTGGACCGTTCGACGAGAGCTACAAGATAGTTTCAGACGCCATATGGATTCGCAAAGCGTTTCTGTATGGAGAGAAATTTACGCTTCTTCCAGAGCAGATGTTTACATTAAGCGATGGGGGACTCTCATCAGGAAATAGTGAAGCCAGACGAAATCTGTTTATAAAGGAGGCCACGGAAAGCTACAGATTGAATTTTTCCGGCCTAAGCGGTGCGGACGCCGAAGCTGTCTATCTCTTTCGGTTCAATAAACGCCGAGTGGGAGAACTCACAGACATAGCAATACGGCACCGTGGCGACAAACGTTTTATCGAAGCGCTCAAACATTACGTCGAATATTGCTTTTCCAGCAGAGACAACTTCAGGATTGTGATTAACGATGATTCGACCTATATTCAAAGTGTGTTCGACCTATTTTACGAGATAGGAGCGGATATAGAACACATCAACCTAGAAACAAAAAGGGGGGCTCTAGATGAAATACTGAAAGATATCGATTCGATCATCGATTCTTCTGACGCAGGGAAAAGGTCCATCGTTCATTTTCTTTCCGTCTTCTCAGCTGCATCGGAGACCTTCATCTACGATCTCCTCACGCGCCTGGAAGCGGATGGAGAATACAACAACATCGTCCTGTTCGAGCACTCAAAGTTACGCACCGAACGTCCATACGACAAGGCAATTCACATGCCATGGGCGGACTTTAAGCCCCCAGTGGCTGCTGCGATCTACCGCCACATTTTCACAAAGCTCAATCCACATGTCGTGATCGGGCATTTTGCGCTCAACGAATGGAAGCTCGCGGAACGCATCAAGCATCTCGGAATCCGTGTCCCGACGATAGCGATGACGCATGGCCTGGACGTATTCCGGCTTCAGGATGGCGATAGCTATTCAAAGTATGTTCTGGAGGAATTTTGCGAAAGACCGGACACGCACCTCACGACGGTATCGACCTATCTGCGGGATAAGCTTCTGGAGGCCGGCGTGAATAGCGACAAGATCACTCTCGTCCATAATACGGTTCATCCGCGCTTCTTCAAAAATCGCAAGAATAGCAACTACTTCGATGGAATGCGGCGGCTTGAAATTCTGAGCATCGGCCGTCTTATCGACTGGAAGGGCCATATTCATCTGCTGGACGGCATCGATCTGTTCAGGCGCGAGGCGACGGATGCGTTTCACCTCACGATCGTATCCGGTTCCGGGGGCGAATTCTCCGATAGAATTCACGAGAAGATCGCCGAACTGGGCTTGACAGATCACGTGACGGTTCTGACGTTCGTTGATTTTGAGAAGCACAGCGACTTCTTCGCCAAGTTTGACCTTTACGTTCACGCATCGACATACTCCGACGATCGATATCGCAAGTCCGAGACATTCGGAGTTGCGGTTCTGGAAGCAATCGCCGCCGGCCTTCCGGTTATATCAACCGATGCCGGTGGCCTTCCGGAAGTTGTCGGCGCCAATGGCCGACATTCTCGCATCGTCAAACACGGCGACGGCGAGGCCATCGGTAGGGCCATGATGGATATCTATCGCGACGGTTCCGCATTTAGCGACAATGCTGAGTATGCTGGATTGCGCCTGGATAAGTTCGCACCTGTAAAGCAGATAGATGCCCTCAAGCGCGTTATCGAACAGGTGACATTGCCCAGCTTGAACGTTGCGCTGTTTAGCACCAGCACGATTCAAGGCGCAGGATACGCCGCATATCGCCTCCACAAAGGCCTAACCAGAACCTCCATCGAATCGACGCTCTATACGACCGTAAGAAACCACGAATCCGAAAAGGGCGTGGTTGTCATCAACCACCCCTCCGGTCGAAATGGCAATTGGAGATTCCTCCAGTCCCCCCCTAAGGACGGGAACACGATCTTTTCGATCGATCAGCACAACATCGACGAGAAGCAACTCCTAAACACGGTTGACAAATTTGATATCGTCAACCTGCACTGGCATGCTCGATTTCTGTCCGTCGAGAATGTGGCAACTCTTTCTCACCTCGACAAACCACTGGTGCTGACAATAAGAGACATGCATCCATTGACGGGCGGATGCCACTTCTTTCATGGTTGCGAAAAATGGATGGGAACATGCGAGAATTGCGCTCAGATTCCATCGGCATTTGACGATATACCAGCGAAAGTCCTTGCAGCAAAACGCATGTCATATGACTTTTCGAACATCACAATTGTGACGCTGAGTGAGCACACGAGGAAAATCGTCCGGAAGAGCCCTCATTTTCGTGATTGCAGGATCGAGACAATCCCCAATTCGATCGAGACCGATGTCTTTGTACCCCACGATAAACGCATGGCACGAAAGCGCCTGGGCTTGCCACAAGACAAGAAGGTCATCGCCTACGTTCCCTCGTTCAGCAGCGACGTTAAAGGATATAGGGAAATCGTGGCTGCGTTTCGGAAAATCAAGCAAATGAAACCGCGCTTCGAGCCCATCGTGCTGCTTGTTGGCAACGGTCCGGCGTCGGATGACGATATATGCTTCAAGAAGAAGCGTCTGGGTTACATTGCCGATAATCATGAGCTTGCAGTGGCCTATGCTGCGGCCGATGTGGTTGTCGTACCCTCGCTCGAAGAAACCTTCTCCAACACCACGGCAGAGGCGATTTCGTGCGGCGTGCCGGTCGTCGGCTTCAAGACGGGAGCCATTCCGGAGATGGCTGTTGAAGGACGATCTGGCGTCACCTGCGCGGTCGGCAATGTCGATGCCCTTGCGCGCGGCATATTGAAGGTCCTGTCGGGGCCTGACCTATCAAAGTCGTGCCGCGAATACGCCGTTGCCGAGTTGAGCCTGATGCGGCAAGCTCGGCGCTACGAGGCCCTTTTCCAGGAACTGGCCGCGGCTAAACGGCAGAATCAGGACGGTCGCCCCGCGCGGGTTTATGGGCAAGGACTTTCTGCACATGACCTCTTTAAGAGGTCCATTGAGGTCCACGGTAAAAAATAGAGCTGCGCATGCAATAAAACAGCGCATCTCACCGAAACTAGGTATTTAAGAGTCAAAGAGCAGTGAGCTCTTTAATAATCTCCGTGCTCAGCCGTCGTTTTTCCTGCTCCAAAATCTCCGGAATACTGAAAAGATCATGCATTGCCTGCTGTGCTTCTGCATAGGAATCAAGAAATTCATCGTCCAAGGGAAAGGACTGGATGGCCTGATTGGCTGCTTCAGGTGTCATTCTCCAGAGGTTTAGCCACGACGCTGCGCTCGCGAGCCGCGTAACCATATGGCCGGGACCGGCAATATAAATTGGAACGGAGCGCAATGCGAATGCATCAAACAACTTTTCGGAAACATAGTTTCCTTGGTGCGTATTCTCGATGGCAGAGAAAAATCTCGCCCTCCCATCATAACGATCGAATTTATCCGCATGCCAGTCTTCCAACTCCTGCCTTTTTACATTCTTGTGAACTCCCGTCGCGTTTGTAACCTTACTCTGCATCGAACAAGCGTCTGCTATACGCGTCCGCAACGCCGATAGGCCCAGTATGTCCGTTCCGGGAATTGCAACATCGAATTTCTCATTGCGACGACGTTCGGCAAGAAAAACGATATCGATAGGCGCATCGGAAAACTGCTTCCTCCAACTGGAAGGGCTCATCGCTCTATTACGAGAAAAGCATTCCTTGTAGCGATCTATGTATTTCGTATCAGTCAGTAGGAAATACGGGATTCGGTCAAAATCAAATATCGAAGACGTAGCGTGATTGAGAAAAGTGTAAGGCAAATCCCCGGCAGGCGTATCCGCGATACGGTTCCTGCTCAATAAATCAGGCGCCCAGACAGTGTCCCAGAAAGGCTCCTCAGACAAATGCACCAGTCGCTGACCTTCGGCAAGGCGACGTCGAATAACTTCCCCACTGGCTTCAAGGTCCTTATGATGAGCCACAATGACGACATCGGCCGCTTCGAAATGCTCGGTGATCTGAATTTCCGAGGCGCAAGCGCTCCGAATCGGCTCATAGGCAAGCGGTTGCCGGTGATGATATGCGCCGAATAGGTGGACTTTTAGCATCTGAGGCCGATTTACCTTTCGAATCAGCAGCATTTCGATTTTTCGTGAACCTCAACTCCGCTGTACTAGCTCAGGAACCAAAAGGCTAGGCACAGTAACGCGAGCGACCGGCGCACACAGGTAGCTAAAGGCCCTACAGGCCTCCAGGAGGCTGCACTATGGTAATAGGTGGATCAAAATTAGGTGGCTTACTGAAAGACTTAACGCCCTCTGAAAGCTCACTGCTAGTTAGTTAGTAGGCTTCTGCTCGGCCAACAAGGCTCTTCGCTGCAATTCCCTCTGCCATAAAGCCTTGTGCACTTCCTCATAAAGTTTCGAGAACTTGTGGTAGTTCGCGTTCTGAGCGAGAACCCGCGATGCAATCTGCATGGCTTGGGCATCGCTGAACACGGTGGAAAGCGCTACCTGCAAGCCAGCACAGCTGGAGGCGGGGATCGAGGACTGCCAGTTGATTTCGAGGCACTCCATGATTGCGTCGAACAATGTCTGGGTGGGACCTTCATAGACGAACGCGAAATGATTTCCGACGAACGCACCATTCGGAATCAATCGCGCAAAATAGAACGCAGCCTGACTTATAGCTGCAAGGTAGTTTGCGTCGTGAAACGCCACCAACGCCCCTTGGTTGAGGCTAGGAAGCGCCCAAAGGAAATCATAGACGCCCCATGGATGCGAATGGTTGGCATCGATGTGGACAAGGTCAAACTTGGCATCGATCGTCGGAACAGCATCACAACGAACCCCCGTCTTAACTGTATAGCGTTCGGCAAAACCCGGGAACGCCTCGAATACAACAGAACCGATAGGCTTGCTCTTGTCGTAGTAGACGGTGGGTGAGAGGTCGAGACCGTGCAGATGGCTATGGAGTTCCCTGGTCGCATAAAGAAGTGCGGCGGCCCCTTCGCCTGCAGAGCTACCAATCTCCAGCATTGTCTTCGGCTTTGCATACTGGGCGAAAGCCATCAAAGTGGCAGCGTCTGTCAGCGTCTGATCTGATTTGCACCAAGTCGGCTTCATCGGCAAAAAGACTTCGGCTTCAGCAATATTTGGCTCAATTATCAGACTGGTCATAGGGCCCCCTTTTTGCCGGGTGCATTTAGACTTACTCGTACCCGCATGTAAAGTGCACAACACCCCGCGCTCAGTTATGGTTTCTGGAATCGAGGTCGACACGGTGCCGCAAAAATAGCTGCGTCGGAAATATGAATTCCGCCGTCTCGCTGTGGTCGGCACATTCCAGCGGACATCGTCGAAGGTCCGTGGGGGCCGCACTGCAGAAATACCATCCAGTTTTTTGCTCGCAGGACAACCTCAGAGATCGCCGACTAGCGAAAACGTCGAGTTGACGTCTTTACGCTGGCATGGCACGAGAACGCTCATCTTCGTGAGGCATGAAATGTCGGCTCTTTTCGAACAACACGTTAAAGTTCCCCACTCCATCAGAGTCATCAATAACGTCAAGATTGGATATCGCTCATACATAAATGACGCGCTCGTTCGACCAAACACCGCAATAGGCCGCTATTGCTCCATCGGGCGACGAATTTCGATCAATGCGGGTAATCACCCCGTGACGCATCTGTCGACACATCCTTTCTTGTTTGCCCGGGCACAGAACCCGCATGCAACACCCTATTATGCGCAGCGTTTTCAGGTGGACATCGGCAACGATGTCTGGATCGGTGACGGAGCCGTCATCATGCCCGGCGTTACTATCGGCGATGGTGCGATCGTCGGCGCAAGCGCCGTTGTGACGAAAGATGTCGAGCCGTATGCGATCGTGGTCGGCGCACCAGCGAGGATCCAACGGCACCGCTTCAGCCCACAACAGATCGAAGCGCTGTGTGACATTGGATGGTGGCAATACGAGGAAGCGATACTGGTGGGACTAAATCACGCCGACATCGACGCATGCATCGCGGATCTTCAGACGCGGATTTCCTCGGGAGACTATCAAATCCTCGAGCCGCATCACGCACTTCCGACGTAGGTTCGAAGCTGGCCGTTCGACATCGTGGTCGTGGATGGCATGGCCAGATCTCTCGCCATATGGGCCGCGATCAAGAGCTTCGAGAAGAACGGCTTCATCATCTTGGGACCATTACGACACCACGACGATCGCATGTTCCTATGATCGGGAAAGCTACGGCCTTGACAAGCTGATCATTCGGCGTCTGCCGAGCGGCTTAACCGGCACATTCGTGGAAATCGGCGGCTAGATGGCGTGACGCAGAGCAACTCCGTTCTGCTGGAAGCCGCGGGCTGGAGCGGCATCCTGATCGAGGCAAATCCCGGAAGCTATGCCAAGTGCCGCCGCCCTTGCGCCATCGTTGAGAATGCGGTGTGCGTCTCCGCATCGTTCGCGGATGCCTATACGCAGATCACCGACGTAGGTTTGATGTCCGTGACGGAGCAGAGCACACTCGCCGGCAATGAACGCCTTCAGCGGTTGGCAGGTGGCGAAGGGTTCACCGGCCGGAAAAAGCAAGCCATTGAAGTCCCGACTGCAACGTTGAGCCAGGTCTTGGAGAAGCATCACATCAAGAGCGTGGATCTTCTGCTTCTTGATGTTGAAGGAGCCGAGATTGAAGTTCTCTCCGGTATCGATTTCTCCATTCACGCACCGACGTATTTAGTGGCCGAGGATGCCTATGACGATTCCGTTCGCTCGTTCCTGGAACACAAGGGATACAAGCAGCAGGACGTTCTTCTTGAGCGGAAGTTTACGCGGGACTGCTTTTACGTAAGAAACGATTGACTGCACCAAATCTTAATTTTCTGTCTTTCACAATGAGCGGTGGGAACTATTTCCCGCCGTAGAGCCGGCTGGGCCCAATTCCGCTCCTATCAAATTACCCTTCGCAAACTCCAGGCCGTTCCTGAGTGCCCTCGTCGTGCGTTCGATCGACCGCTCCAGCAAAATCGACCCCTTAAGTCATCTGCAAAGCCGCATGCCGCGCACGCATGAGTAGACCTTGCTCTTGGCGATAGCCACGCCGCAGATACCCCATTCGGGGGCGGTTGATGCGCTCAAAGGCCAACTGCCCAGCGGAAGCGAAATTTGAAAGACTGGCTTCGTCATCCCGACGAGGAGAGTGTCCGGTGGCACAGCGCCGTCCGCACGAACCGGCCACGAAATGATCACGCTGCGAGACCGCGGACTTGTCCATCCGCGTGAAGGGGGCAATTGCCGATGAAGGGAAGAGTACTCGCGATCGCTTCGGGTGGTGGACACTGGATCCAGATGCGCCGGCTGCTGCCGGCTTTCGAAGGGATGGATGTCGCTTTCGTCTCCGTTTCGCCCGACTATGCGGCAGACGTTCCAGGGCACCGCTTCTACCCGGTTCGCGACGCCCATCGCTTCGACAAGGTGAGCTTTGCTGTGCTCATCGGGCAGCTGGCCTGGATCCTCCTGCGCGAGCGTCCGAATACGGTCATTTCCACCGGGTCCGCTCCCGGTCTGGTCTGCCTGGCCCTGGCCAAGTACCTGATCCGCGCCGAAACGGTATGGATCGACAGCATCGCAAATTGCGAGCAACTGTCGTCCTCGGGCCTGCAGGCGCGGCGCGTCGCCGATGTCTGGCTGACCCAATGGCCGCAGTTGCAAGGCCAGAAGGGTCCCTACTACTGGGGTGCCGTCCTATGATCTTCGTGACCGTAGGGTCGATGATGCCCTTCAACCGCCTCATAGATACGATGGACCGGTGGGCGGCGGCCAGGCCGGATGTCGAGATGTTCGCCCAGATCGGCGGTGGCGACGAACCCCGTCACATGCGCTGGGCGCGGAGCGTGACGCCGGCCGAGTTTGCCGATCTGGTCGCCAGATCGACCATCATCGTCGCGCATGCCGGCATGGGCAGCATCATCAGTGCGGCCGAAGCCGGAAAGACGATCGTCCTCCTTCCGCGCTTTGCATCGCTGAAGGAGCATACGACCGATCACCAGGTGCATACGGCCAAACGCTTCATGAACCGCCCCGGGATACACATCGCCATGAACGACGACGAACTCGCAGAAGCGATCGACGCGGCCATGGCGAGCGTCGGAGCGACCCATCAACTGCTGCCCCGTACAGCCCCTGACGCTTTCGTTGCGCGCATACGCGCCGTCCTGCTCAACGGTGCATCCGCACCCCAAACGAACCGGAGTTGATGCATATGGTGAGGCTTGGCCTGGTAGGACTTGGCAAGATGGGTATCTCGCATCTTGCAATCGCGAACTCCCACCCTGACGCCGAGGTGACGGCGGTATGCGATCCGAGCACCTATGTCATCGACGGCATTCGCAAGTTCACGAAATTCAGAACCTACGGCGACTACCGTGTGATGCTTCAGGACGAAAATCTCGACGCCATCATCGTCGCGACCCCGTCGCGTTCGCACCGCGACATCGTGCAACTGGCGCTCGACCGCGACGTCAGCGTCTTCTGCGAGAAGCCGTTCTGCCTGGAGGCCGCCGAAAGCGAGCGGCTTGCGGAGGTCGCCGCAGCCCGAGGCCTCGCCAACCAGGTGGGGTATCACGCGCGTTTCATCGCCACCTTCCGGGAGGCCAAGCGGATCATCGATTCCGGCGCGCTCGGGGCGTTGCATCACATCAAGGCCGAAGCCTATGGCGGGGTGGTCCTGCGTCCCGCACGGGGAACATGGCGGGGCACGCGGGCCGAGGGCGGAGGATGCCTCTATGACTATGCGAGCCATGCCGTGGATCTCGTCAACTATCTCGTCGGGGCACCCGAAAAGGTCGCAGGGACCGCATTGAACCGCATCTTCTCGGCCGACGTGGAGGACGCGGTCTTCTCCACCTTGATGTTCGGCAACGGGATGACCGGCCAGATCGAAGCCAACTGGAGCGACGAGAGCTATCGGAAGATGTTCATGCGCGTGTCGGTCTGGGGCACCAACGGCCGCGTCACGGCGGACCGGCAGGAGATCCAGACGTTCATCCGGACGCCCCCTCCCGCGCACACGGGCCTCAAGAAGGGGTGGACCTTGAGAAACACGACCGAACTGACGGAGGATGTCTGGTACTACCTCCGCGGAGAGGAGTATTCGGCGCAGCTCGACTACTTCGTGCAAAGGGTCAGGGATCGGGACAGCCGGAATATCTCTTCTTTCGAAAGTGCCGCCGAAACCGATCGGGTTCTCGGCATGATGGTAGCCGACGGTACGCAGAACGCGTCGCTGCCGAAAGGCAACGTATCGCTCGGCAGCAAAGCACTGGGCAACAAACCTCTCGGCAACAGATCACTGGGCGAAAGACCCTCGGCAGGGCTCCTGCACTGGTCGCGGCAATAGGAGCGGTGACGATGGAACGCATCTTGTTTGGTGACAACCAGTTCTTCGGCGTCAATCACATGTCGGAGGAAAAGGCCCGCGCGCAGTCCGTGCGCTTCAGCGACATGAAGGCAATCCTGGACGTTCTCGACGGTGCCTATGACAGCGGGATACGGGTCTTCATGTGCACGACGCAGGATCGTGTCGAGGAGATCTGCGATCACGTGCGGTCGAACCCCGCGCGCTATGCGGGCCTTCAGTTCTATCCGTGCATGCCCTATGCGCACAAATATGCGAACGCCGTGACCGAGCACGGGCTCGTCAATGCCATGCGCAAGTTCATGCCGTCCGGCAATATCGTCGGAACGCTGATGAAGGGCGGCCTTTCTCTGGCGAGAAAGGACATGAAGGGCATGGCCGAGCTTTTGATCGACGGCGAGATGAAGATGTTTCGCGGCCTGGAGACCCCGGTCATCTTTCTCCAGAACGTGGTGACCGATCTCATCCTCGGCCTTGGCATGCACGAGGCGTTTTCGGTGTTCGCCGATCATGTGCGGACGAAATACAAGGCCGAGCCGGGGTTCATCACGATGAACCTGCCCCGCCTGCTGGATGCCCTGGACGAGGTGGGTGTCGACAACCCCATCGTGTGCGCCAGCATCAACAAGCTCGGGTTCCGCATGTGCGGCGGCCTGGAGGCCTATGAGCGGATCGTCGGCAAACGCCGCTTCCGTCCCGTCGCCATGTCCGTCTTCGGCTCCGGCGCCATCGCGGCAAGGGACGCACTCGAATACGTGGCGGGCCAGGAGAAGATAGAGGCGATCGTCTTCGGCGCCTCGAGCATCGAGAACATCCGCAAGACCAAGGCGATCATCGACGACATCGACCGCGTGAGACTGGCAGTGCCTGCCTAGCCCGGCGGCCACGTACCGATACCGCCTCCGGCCATGGCGTGGCCGGCCGGCTTGCGCCGGCCCCGGCGACCTCCCCGCTCACCTCGGCCGGAAATGCTTCGACAGCTTGAGCCCCTGGGCCTGGTAGTTCGAGCCCAGTCCCGAGCCGTAGAGGCTTTCGGGGAGTTCGAGCATGCGCTCGTAGACGAGGCGGCCGACGATCTGGCCGTGTTCGAGGATGAAGGGAACCTCGTGGCTGCGGACTTCGAGGACGGCGCGGCTGCCGGAGCCGCCGGCAGCCGCGTGGCCGAAGCCGGGATCGAAGAAACCGGCGTAATGGACCCGGAATTCGCCGACGAGCGGATCGAACGGGGTCATCTCGGCGGCATAGAGGGGCGGCACGTGCACGGCCTCGCGCGAGACGAGGATGTAGAACTCGTCCGGATCAAGGATCAATTCGTTGCGACCGCGGCTGAACAGCGGCTCCCAGAAGTCGAAGATATCGTGCTGGTTCTTCTTGTCGACGTCGACCACAGCAGTGTGGTGCTTGCCGCGATAGCCGACGAGGCCTTCGGGGCCAGTGCCCTTCAGGTCGATCGAAAGGGCGATACCGCCGCCGGACACGTTTGGCGTATCGCTCGCAACCAACGTATCGGTCTTGTGCAGGGCGAGCAATTCCGCATCCGAAAGAAGCGCGTTGCCCTTGCGGAAACGGATCTGCGACAGGCGCGAGCCGCGCCGGACGACGATCGGGAAGGTCCTCGGCGAAATCTCCAGGTAGAGCGGGCCGGAGTAGCCGGCCGGGACCTTGTCAAATTCCTGGGCGCGATCGGTGATGACGCGAGTGAAGATGTCGAGCCGGCCGGTGGAGCTTTTCGGGTTGGTGGAGGCGGACAGTTCCTTCGGCAGGTCGAGGCTTTCCATCAGGGGAACGATATAGACGCACCCCGTCTCGAGCACGGCACCTTCGGAAAGATCGACGACATGCAGCTTCAGCCGGTCGAGTTTGTCGGCGACGAGGTGGGCGGGGCCTGGAAGGAAGCTCGCACGGACGCGGAAGGCCTTCGAGCCGAGACGCAGGTCCAGGCTCGCAGGCTGCACCTGGTCGGCATCCAGCGCCGCCTCGCTCTTCAGCCTGCCGGCGTCAAACAGCGCGCTGATGGCGCGGTCGGCCAGTATTCCCGTAGCAGTCGTCATAAGCCTATCCTTCACGCTGGCCGACAAAACCAAATGCAGGCAATTGACGCAAGCGCCGCCACGCAGTATGGACCGGATATCCCGTGGTGATTTGGCCGGTCGGCTTGCAGCCACGTTAAACAAGTAGCTAAAAAGGCCGGGTGAAAACCGGCCTGCATTGCGGCCGGTTTTTTTGTTTGGAAGGCAATGATCCGATGAGCAAGTCCTGGCGCCCGGCTACCCAACTCGTCCACGGTGGCACCACGCGTTCGCAGCATGCCGAAACCTCCGAAGCAATCTTCCTGACGCAGGGTTTCGTCTATGAGAGTTCCGAGGCCGCCGAAGCGCGCTTCAAGGGCGAGACCGACGGCTTCATCTATGCCCGATACGGCAGCCCGACCAACGACATGTTCGAGCGCCGCATGTGCCTGCTCGAAGGCGCCGAGGAAGGCCGCGCGATGGCTTCCGGCATGGCCGCCGTCGCAGCCGCGATCCTCTGCCAGGTCAAGGCCGGTGACCACATCGTCGCCGCGCGTGCGCTGTTCGGTTCCTGCCGCTGGGTGGTCGAGACGCTGGCGCCGCGCTACGGCGTCGAATGCACGCTCGTCGACGGTCGCAACCTCGCCAACTGGGAAAAGGCGATCCGCAAGAACACCAAGGTGTTCTTCCTCGAAAGCCCGACCAACCCGACGCTGGAGGTGGTCGACATCGCCGGCGTGGCAAGGCTGGCAAACCAGATCGGCGCCAAGGTGGTGGTCGACAACGTTTTCGCCACCCCGCTCTACCAGAAGCCGCTGGAACTCGGCGCCCATGTCGTCGTCTATTCGGCGACCAAGCACATCGACGGCCAGGGTCGCTGCCTCGGCGGCATCGTGCTCTCCGACAAGGAGTGGATCGAGGAAAGCCTGCAGGACTATTTCCGCCACACCGGGCCCGCCATGTCGCCGTTCAACGCCTGGACGCTTCTGAAGGGCATCGAGACGCTGCCGCTGCGCGTCAGGCAGCAGACGGAGAACGCCTCGAAGATCGCCGATTTCCTCGCCGGCCACCCCAAGGTCGATCAGGTGATCTATCCCGGCCGCAAGGACCATCCGCAGGCCGATATCGTCGCCAAGCAGATGTCGGGCGGCTCGACGCTCGTCTGCCTTCACCTGAAGGGTGGCAAGGAGGCGGCATTCGCGCTGCAGAACGCGCTGGAGATCGTCGAGATCTCCAACAATCTCGGCGACGCCAAGAGCCTGATCACCCATCCGGGCACCACGACGCACAAGAACCTGACCGACGAGGCCCGCACCGAACTCGGCATCTCGCCCGGCACCCTCAGGCTGTCGGCGGGCATCGAGGACGGCGAGGATCTGCTGGCCGACTTCGCCCAGGCCCTGGAAAAAGTCAGGGGCTGATCGCCCGGCCGGGGCACGCAGCGCAGGTCCGCAGCGTGTCCCTCTCCGCCAAAAGGTGGCCGTCCCCACCGGCACAATTAACTTGATCCGGCCGCGGCAGACGTGGCAACCAATAAGCGGACGTGAATATTCAAAAAGCACATCTGTCCGCTCGCACCTGCCTGCCCGGCATCCTGCGGGGGCAACGGCAGCAACAGGTTCGAGCCAAGGCATCAGAATGTACAGAGCGCTGACCCGCGATATCGAGGTGACGGTCGAGCCCTACTACCTGGAGGAGCAATCCGACCCGGACGACAGCCGCTATGTCTGGGGCTACCGGATCGTCATCTCCAACCATTCCGAGATCACCGTCACGCTGATGGCCCGCTACTGGCACATCACCGATCAGAACGGCCTGGTCGACGAGGTAAGCGGGCCCGGCGTCGTCGGCGAGCAGCCGACCCTGGAGCCGGGCGACACCTACGAATACTCCTCCGGCTGCCCGCTCGACACGCCGTCCGGCATGATGTTCGGTCACTACCAGATGCAGACACCGTCCGGCGAAGCGTTCGACGTCGCCATTCCCGCCTTCTCGCTCGACACGCCCGGGCAATCCCGCACCTTGAACTGAGGCCGCCGCGGCCCTGTGGTGCGGGAGTGCTGCGGCCGGCCTCTTGCGGGAAACGCGCTCAGGCGGGCGCGACCTCGGAAACCTCGAAACGATAGGTCGTCGAGCAGAACTCGCACGTCGCCTCGATATGGCCGTCGGTCGCCGTGTGCTCGACCTCTTCCGCCGACAGGCCGGAAAGCACCGTCTTCAGCTTGTCGCGCGAGCAGGAGCACTGGTCGAGCACCCGCTGCGAGGGATAGACCCTGACACCGCTTTCGTGGAACAGCCTGTACAGCAGCCGCTCCGTGCCGACGTTCGGATCGGTGAGTTCGTCGGTATCGATGGTCTCGACGAGCGTGCGGGCTTCGGCCCACTTGTCGTCTTCCTCCACCATGTGGCCGGCCTCCTCGCCATCGCCGCCCGGAAGGTCGGCCTGGCGCATGCGATCGGGCGCCTCGGGCAGGAACTGCGCGACCATGCCGCCGGCCCGCCAGCGGTGGCGTGTCTTGCCGTCATCCCCGCGGACGTAGAGTTCGGCCACGCCGAGGCGGACGCGCGTCGGGATCTGTTCCGACTGACGGAAATAGACGCCGGCGACCTCTTCCAGCGTATGGCCGTCGAGGGCGACGATCCCCTGGTAGCGCTGCGTATGGGCGCCCTGGTCGATCGTGAAGGCGAGGATGCCCTTGCCGAGCAGTTCGTGCGGCGCGGTGCGGCCCTCGGCGATGGCGACCTGCAGCGCATCGGCGTCGTAGCGGGCATAGGCACGCACATTCTCCGGGCTGGAGAAATCGGCGACCAGCAGGTCGACTGGACCGTCGCTCTTGGTCTGCAGGATCAGCTTGCCTTCGAACTTCAGCGAGGTGCCGAGCAGGACGGTCAGGACGATCGCCTCGGCCAGCAGGCGTGCGACCGGCTGCGGATAGTCGTGCCGCTCGAGGATCGCGTCGAGCATCGGGCCGAGCTGGACCGCGCGGCCGCGGACATCGAGGCCTTCGACCTGAAAGGGCACGACGTGGTCGTCACCGGCAAAATCGAGTTCGCCGAGCTTCGGGGTTGGCTGAGCCATCATTCGCTCCTTCGACGCAACAGGTCGACGCGGCCGGACGTTGGTCACATCCGCCTGCGACGGGCTGCGTTCTTCAGTGATTCTGCCTCGTGACCGCCGGAATGATTCCATATCCGGCGGTGCGATGCCAGCAAAGGCACCGCGACGACAGCGGGTTGGGCCTTAGATCGTGGCCGATCCCGGCAATTTCAATAGGCGCTGCGGACGTCAGCAGGGTCCCGCGGGCACCGCTGCCGGGTGGGTCGTTCAGATGGCGTTCAGGCACCAGGCCAGGATCGACTTCTGCGCGTGCAGGCGGTTCTCGGCTTCGTCGAAGACGACGGACTGCGGTCCGTCGATGACCTCGTCGGTGACCTCCTCGCCGCGATGGGCGGGCAGGCAGTGCATGAAGAGGGCTTCCTTGCCGGCCTTCTGCATCAGCGCCTCGTTGACCTGGAACGGCTGGAAGATGTTGTGGCCGCGGGCCCGGTGCTCCTGGTTCATCGACACCCAGCAGTCGGTGACGACGACGTCGGCGCAGGCGACGGCCCGGTCGGCGTCATGGCAGAGCATGATATCGCCGCCGTTGTTGCGCGCCCAGTTGAGAACCTTGTCCTCCGGCTCTGAGCCGAGCGGAACGGCCATGTTCATCCGGTAACCGAAGCGGGCGGATCCCTCGACGAAGGAATGCAGCACGTTGTTGCCGTCGCCGGTCCAGGCGATGGTGCGCCCCTTCACCGGGCCGCGATGTTCCTCGAAGGTCATGATGTCGGCCATGATCTGGCAGGGATGCGTCAGGTCCGTCAGCGCGTTGATCACCGGCACCGTCGCGTGTTCGGCCATCTCCAGCAGACGGGCATGGTCGGTGGTGCGGATCATGATCGCATCGACATAGCGCGACAGCACCTTTGCGGTGTCGCCGATCGTCTCGGCGCGGCCGAGCTGCATTTCGGTACCCGACAGGAACAGCGTCTCGCCGCCGAGCTGGCGCATGCCGACGTCGAAGGAGACGCGGGTGCGCGTCGACGGCTTCTCGAAGATCATCGCCAGCATCTTGCCGGCGAGCGGCTTGTCGGCCGTTCCCGCCTTGGTGGCGGCCTTGCGCGCCAGCGCGTCGTCCATGATCGTGCGGAGGTCTCCGGCCGTCATGGCGGAGAGGTCGAGGAAATGTCTGGTGCCTGCCATGCTCTTTCAATCCTGCTCAATCGCCCGGCTCGCGCCCTAGGCCGCCTTCACTCGGCTCGCGCCTCAGGCCGTCTTCTTCTCTGCACTCAGCTTCTCCGCGGCGCGCTCGATCCGCGCCAGGCCCTCGCGGGCCTCCTCCGCGGTGGTGACCAGCGGCGGCAGCAGCCGCAGCACGTTCTCGCCCGCCGGGACCAGCAACAGATGCTCGGCGCGAACGGCCTTCAGCAGATCCGCCGACGGCCCCTTCGCCTTGATGCCGAGCATGAGGCCCTCGCCGCGGACGTCCTCGATGATATCGGGGAAACGGTCCTTCAGCGAGGCCAGGCCCTGGCGCAGCACGAGGGCGACGTCGCGCACGTGCTCCAGGAAGCCTTCCTGCAGGACGACGTCGAGCACGGCGTTGCCGACGGCCATGGCGAGCGGGTTGCCGCCATAGGTGGAGCCGTGCGTGCCCGGGACCATGCCGGAGGCCGCCTCCTCGGTCGCAAGGCAGGCGCCCAGCGGAAAGCCGCCGCCGATGCCCTTGGCGACCGCCATGATATCCGGGGCGACGCCGGACCATTCGTAGGCAAAGAGCTTACCCGTCCGGCCGACGCCGGTCTGGACTTCATCGAAGATGAGCAGGAGGCCGTATTCGTCACAGAGCGAACGCAGTTCGCGCAGGAACTCGTTAGAGACGACGCGGATGCCGCCCTCGCCCTGCACGGGTTCGATCAGGATCGCTGCCGTCTCCTCGGTGATCGCCTCCTTGACGGCGGCGATGTCGCCGAAGGGAACCTGGTAGAAGCCCGGCGCCTTCGGACCGAAGCCCTCCAGGTACTTCTCCTGGCCGCCGGCCGCGATCGTGGCCAGCGTGCGGCCGTGGAAGGCGCCCTCGAAGGTGATGACGTGGAACTTGCCGGGATAGCCCTTGGCATACTGGTAGCGCCGCGCCGTCTTGATCGCGCATTCCAGCGCCTCGGCGCCGGAATTGGTGAAGAACACCTTGTCGGCGAAGGTGGCCGCAGTCAGGCGCTTGCCGAGCGTCTCCTGCCCGGGGACCTCGTAGAGATTGGACAGGTGCCAGACCTTGTCGGCCTGCGCCTTGAGGCTCTCGACCAGGTGCGGATGGGCATGGCCGAGCGAATTGACCGCGACGCCGGCTGCGAAATCGAGATAGCGCGAGCCGTCTTCCGCGATCAGCCAGACGCCCTCGCCGCGCTCGAAGCGCAGCGGCGCACGCAGATAGGTCTCGTAGAGCGGCGTGGCATCAGCCATGGCGCGTATCTCCCTCGCAGCGGATGCGGAAACGGATCCCGGATCTTTCCAGTGCGGAAAAATCGAAAATGCCGCCTCACGGCGGCGGGCGCACTATCAGCATTTCAGGGCTTATTGTCAACAAACGGCGAGGCGACGAAATCCGCCTCGATATGCCCTTGCGTGAGGTTTCGGATCGCGCGGAGAAGTGTCGCAAGTGAGTCACACCCGGCGAGCAAGTTGGGGAAAACCGGAAAATCGATTCGGGCGGATTCCGGCGACTCTTGTCACAGAGTCCCCCTGTCGGTAGGTTAAAACTCAATTGCTAGACTGCATGCGGCGGAACTAGTCACCAACAGTATCAGAGCATTTCGTGCTGCGGAGAAATCCGGGCAGCGCCGAGGGATTCTCGGCAACGAACGCTGAAACGAGGAGATGACGGAGATGAACTGGACGGACGAGAGGGTCGAGAAGCTGAAGAAGCTCTGGTCCGAAGGACTGAGCGCCAGCCAGATCGCGGCACAGCTCGGCGGCGTCAGCCGCAATGCGGTCATCGGCAAGGTCCACCGTCTCGCCCTGCCCGGCCGGGCCAAGTCCGGCGGCGCGCCGACGGCGGCCCGCGCCAAGCGCCCGGCTTCGGCGCCGCGTCCTGCGAACTTCGCTCCGCGCGTCGCCACCCGCACGATCGCCCGTCCGACGGGTGCCGTCGTCACCAAGGAAGAGGTCGCCTTCGAGTATGACGAAGAGCCGGTCACCCGGGTCGTCGCCAACGTCGTCGTGCCGATGTCGCGCCGCCTCGAACTGACGCAACTGACCGAGCGCACCTGCAAGTGGCCGAACGGCGACCCGCTGAAGGACGACTTCCATTTCTGCGGCAACGAGTCCCCGGACAATTCCCCCTACTGCACCTACCACCAGCGGCTCGCCTACCAGCCCTCGGCAGAGCGCCGGCGGGCACGCTGAGCGGGGGCTTCGGCCCTTGTCTGCCCCATGATACGGAACAACGAAAAACGGGCCTTCGACGGGCCCGTTTTTCGTTGTCGCAATGACCGTCCGCCCGATTTCAGGCTTCCAGCGAATAGCCTGCGCCACGCACCGTGCGGATGACGTCGTTCATGTTGGAGAAGTTCAGCGCCTTGCGCAGGCGGCCGACATGGACGTCGACGGTTCGTTCGTCGACATAGATGTCGTGACCCCAGACACCGTCCAGAAGCTGCGAGCGGGAGAAGACGCGGGCGGGGGAAGACATCAGGAACTCCAGCAGGCGGAACTCCGTCGGCCCCAGCCGCACCTCGCGCGAGCGGCGGTGGACGCGATGGGTCTCGCGGTCGAGCTCGATATCGCCGCACTTGAGGAGCGTCGAGACGACCTCCGGCCGGGCGCGCCGCAGCATCGCCTTGACCCGCGCCATCAGTTCGGGCGTCGAGAAGGGCTTGACCACATAGTCGTCCGCGCCGGTGGCGAGCCCGCGGACGCGCTCGCTCTCCTCGCCGCGCGCCGTCAGCATGATGATCGGCAGCCGCTCGGTCTCCGAGCGCTGGCGCAGACGCCGGCAGAGTTCGATGCCGGAGACGCCGGGCAGCATCCAGTCGAGGATCAGAAGATCGGGCTGGCGCTCCTGCAGGCGGATCTCCGCCTCGTCGCCGCGCAGGATCGTATCGACCTCGAAGCCTTCGGCCTCGAGGTTGTAGCGCAGGAGGACGCTCAGCGCCTCCTCGTCTTCGACCACGGTAATCTTTGGAACCATGCCTTGCTCACTCCTGGGCCTTGCTCATTCCTGGTCCGAGGGGCCCACCTGCGACCACCCCGGACCGCCATGCGCCCGCCGCGCCGATCGGCGGGCATTCGACGACCGTCATTCCTCGATGGCACCCACAGACGTGGTGTGGTCGTCCTTGGGACGCTCGCCTTCCGGCTGCGAGCCGGTCGCCATGTAGAAGATCGTCTCGGCGATGTTGGTCGCATGGTCGCCGATGCGCTCGATGTTCTTGGCGCAGAAGAGCAGATGCGTGCAGGGCGTGATGTTGCGCGGATCTTCCATCATGTAGGTCAAAAGTTCGCGGAACAGCGAGGTGTAGATCGCATCGATCTCGTCGTCGCGCTCGCGGATCTCCTTGGCCTTCTCGATGTTGCGCGAGGCATAGACGTCGAGGACTTCCTTGAGCTGCATCAGCGCCAGCTCGGCCAGGTGCTCGAGGCCGCGGGCGAGGTTGCGCGGAATGCCGGAACCCTGCACCGAGACGACGCGCTTGGCCGTGTTCTTGCCGAGATCGCCGACGCGCTCGAGTTCGGCGGCGATGCGGATCGCCCCCATGATCTCGCGCAGATCGGCCGCCATCGGCTGGCGCTTGGCGATCGTGACGATCGCCTTCTCGTTGATCTGCCGCTCGGCGGTGTCGAGGATGACGTCCTCTGAAATCACCTTCTGCGCCAGCGCCACGTTGGTGTTGACCAGCGCGCGTACGCTGTCGCCCACCATCTGCTCGGCCGTGCCCCCCATCTCGGAGATGCGGCGGGTGAGATATTTCAGCTCTTCATCGTAGATCGAAACGATATGGGTCGGTGTCATGTCTCTTGTTCCTCAACTGGCGCAGGCGCCATGGTCTTTTGCCGGCGACGTCAGGCGTCAGCCGAAGCGACCCATGATGTAGTCCTGCGTACGCTGGTCGTCCGGATTGGTGAACATCTTGTCGGTGTCGTTCTCCTCGACGAGGTTGCCGAGGTGGAACATGGCGGTGCGCTGCGAGACGCGCGCGGCCTGCTGCATCGAGTGGGTGACGATGACGATCGTGAAGTTCGTCCGCAGTTCGTGGATCAGTTCCTCCACTTTGGCGGTGGCGATCGGGTCGAGCGCCGAGCAGGGCTCGTCCATCAGGATCACTTCCGGGCTGACGGCGACGGCGCGGGCGATGCACAGACGCTGCTGCTGGCCGCCGGACAGGCCCGTGCCGCCCTCCTGCAGGCGATCCTTGACCTCGTTCCAGAGGCCCGCCTTCTGCAGGCTCTGCTCGACCACCTGGTCGAGTTCGGCCTTGGACTTCGCCAGTCCGTGGATCCGCGGGCCATAGGCCACGTTCTCGTAGATCGACTTCGGGAACGGGTTCGGCTTCTGGAACACCATGCCGACGCGAGCGCGCAGTTCGACCACGTCGATCGACGGATCGTAGACGTCTTCGCCGTCCAGCGTGATCATGCCGGTGACGCGGCAGCCGTCGATCGTGTCGTTCATGCGGTTCAGCGTGCGCAGGAACGTCGACTTGCCGCAACCCGAGGGGCCGATCAGCGCAGTCACCGTGTTCTCGCGGACATTGAGGTTCACGTCGTACAGGGCGCGCTTGTCGCCGTAAAAGACGGAGACGTCTTTGCCGACCATCTTCAGGGGAACAGCGTTCATCTTCTTTTCCAAAAGTTCTTCGGTCGCAGCTTCGGTCATGATGTTCATCTTCTCTACCTCACTACCAGCGGCGTTCGAAACGACGCCTTAACAGGATGGCGCCCAGGTTCATGATGATCAGGAAAACGAGCAGCACGATGATCGCGCCGGAGGTGCGCTCCACGAAGGCGCGCTCGGCCTCGTTCGCCCACATGTAGATCTGCACCGGCAGCGCCGTCGACGGATCGAGCGGCGTGGCGGGGATGTTGGCGACGAAGGCGACCATGCCGATCAGAAGCAGCGGCGCGGTCTCGCCGAGCGCGTGCGCCAGGCCGATGATCGTGCCGGTCAGGATGCCGGGCATGGCGAGCGGCAGGACATGGTGGAACGTCGTCTGCATCTTCGAGGCGCCGAGCCCGAGGGCGGCGGCGCGGATCGAGGGCGGCACGGCGCGAAGGGCCGCGCGGGTGGCGATGATGATCGTCGGCAGCGTCATCAGCGTCAGCACCAGGCCGCCGACGAGCGGCGCGGAACGCGGCAGGCCGGCAAAGTTGATGAAGACGGCGAGACCGAGCAGACCGTAGACGATCGAGGGGACGGCCGCGAGATTGTTGATGTTCACCTCGATCAGGTCGGTCAACCGGTTCTTCGGCGCAAATTCCTCCAGATAGATGGAGGCTGCGACGCCGATCGGCAGCGACAGGACCAGCACGATGCCCATCAGGTAGAGCGAGCCGACCAGCGCCACGCCGAGGCCGGCGGCTTCCGGGCGGCTCGAATTGCCGTTGACGAACAGGCCCGTATTGAAGCCCGAGGCGAGCACGCCTTCCTCGACGAGCTGGTCCATCCAGGCGACCTGCCGGTCGGAGACGCGGCGGCTGCTCTCATCGACGGTCATGTCGAACTGGCCCTTGAAGGCGCTGTCGATATTGGCGCTGGCGAGTATCGTCACCGGCAGGGTCTTGCCGATGATCGACGGGTCGGACATCACCATGTCGCGCAGTTTCACGCGCGCGCTGTCGGAGAACAGGCCAGATACCTGGCGCAGCGCCGTCCGGTCGTTCGCGGCGACGCCGAGTTTTTCGGCGAGAGCGTTGCGGACCAGAACCGGATAGTTGGCGGCCTGCAGCACCTTGGGGTCGGTTTCGCGCTTGTTGTCGGGATCGATGACCTCCTGCGAGAAGGTGATCGGCAGGGTGAGCTCGGTCTGCCAGAAGGCGGTATAGCCCTTGCCGACGACCGACCACAGAAGCAGGAACAGGAAGACCAGGCCGAAGGCGATCGCTGCCAGTCCGTAGAAGCGGAAGCGGCGTTCGGCGGCGTAGCGGCGGCGGATGCCGATGTCGCGGCGCACGGGCGCCGTGGAGATGATCTGGCCGGAAGCCTGTGAGACGATCTCGGTCATTCGTACTGCTCCCGATACTTGCGGACGATGTAGAGCGCGTAGATGTTGAGCGCCAGCGTGATGCAGAACAGCGTGATGCCGAGCGCAAAGGCCACGAGCGTCTGCGGGGAGGTGAATTCGAGGTCGCCGGTGAGCTGGTTGACGATCTTCACCGTCACGGTCGTCATCGGCTCAAACGGGTTGATCTGCATGCGGGCGGCGACGCCGGCGGCGAGCACGACGATCATCGTCTCGCCGATCGCGCGCGAGGCCGTCATCAGCAGCGCGCCGACGATGCCCGGCAGGGCTGCCGGCAGGATGACGCGCTTGATCGTTTCCGACCGGGTGGCGCCGAGACCGAGCGAGCCGTCACGCAGCGCGCGCGGCACCGCCGTGATGATGTCGTCGGACAGGGACGAGACGTAGGGGATCAGCATGATGCCCATGACGATACCGGCGGTGATCACGCTCTGGGCCTGGATGAAGCTCGCATAGTTTCCGGTGACGAGACCGCTCAACTGGGCGGAGATGTCCCGCAGGAACGGGCCGACGGTGACGAGCGCGAAGAAACCGTAGACGATCGTCGGGATGCCGGCCAGCACCTCCAGCAGCGGCTTTGCCAGGGAACGCATGCGCGGGCTGGCATACTCCGCCATGTAGATCGCCGCGAACAGGCCGACCGGAACCGCCACGAGCATGGCGACGAAGCCGATGTAGAGGGTGCCTGCGAGCAGCGGGATGAGGCCGAACTGGCCGTTGGAGCTTGCGCCGGCGCCGGCGAAGCGCGGATCCCAGACGGTGCCGAAGAAGAACTCGTGCGCCGGCACCGCATTGAAGAAGCGCAGAGCCTCGGTCAGCATGGAGGCGACGATGCCGACGGTCGTCAGGATGGCGATGGAGGAGGCGAGCAGAAGCGCCCACAGCATGACGCGCTCGACCTGGTTGCGGGCGCGGAACCGGGGCGCGACCACGCGCAGGGCGAAGAACGCGCCGACGACCGACAGCGCAATCGCCAGCGCCGACAGCAGCGTGCGGCTCGTCTGCGCCATCGCATTCAGCGTGGCGGCGGAATCCAGCATGTAGGGCTGCGCTTCGGCGGCGACCGCGACACCCTTGCCCGCAAAGACCGATTGCAGGCTCGAGGGGTCCTGCTTGACGGCGCGCACCTCGTCTTCCGACAGCCATGGAAGGCCGCGCGCGATGGTCGAGACCATGCCGAAGGCGAGGCTCTGCTGGGCCTGGGACTGTCCCTTCACTTCTTGAGGAAAGGTGTCGCGGACGGCCGAATTGATGACGAAGGGGCTGACCGCCAGCCAGATGGCGACGAGGATCAGCGGCGGCAGGAAAGCCACCAGCGCCGCGAAGGCGCCGTAGTAGTTCGGTCGCGAGTGAAGCGCCGAGGACCGCCCTTGCGAAAGGGCCCCCGCCCGCATGCGTCCCAGAATAAAGGCCACCACGGCGATGACCAGAAGGATGGCAAATAGAAGCGTCGTGCTCATGCGGATGTCCCAGCCGCCTCATGCGGTATCAGTGCGGAAAGGCGGAACCGGCGCAGGATTGTCTGCGCCGGTTCCGTTTTCATTACATGGTCTTGCCACCTTCGACAGCCGAGCGGATCTCTTCGCGCTCTGCGTCGGGAGCCGAGACGAGGCCGTATTCAGCCAGCGGGCTGTCGGGGCCGATCATCTGGTCGGATACGAAGAACTCGACATATTCCTTCAGGCCCGGAACGACGCCGATGTGTGCCTTCTTGACGTAGAAGAACAGCGGGCGCGAGACCGGGTATTCGCCGGACGAGATCGTCTCGACCGAAGGCGTGACGCCGCTGACGGTGGCGACCTTCAGCTTGTCGGCGTTATTTTCGTAGAAGGACAGGCCGAACACGCCGACGCCGGTCTTGTTGGCGGCGATGCGGGCGAGCGTCTCGGAGTAGTCGCCGTCGATATCGACCGCAACGCCGTCCTTGCGGACTGCGACGCACTTGGCGTGCTGTTCGTCCTTGTCGGAGACGGCAGCCTTGATCACTTCGGTGGCGCCGGAAGCTTCGCAGCCTTCAGCGAGGACTTTCTCTTCGAAGACTTCGCGGGTGCCGTGCTTCTCGCCCGGGATGTAGGCAGCGATATCGACGTCCGGAAGCGCCGAATTGACTTCCGACCACTTCTTGTAGGGGTTGGCGACGAGCTTGCCGTCGACGACGACTTCGGCGGCGAGCGCCTTGTAGATGTCGGCCGGGACGAAGGCGATGTCCGGCAGGCCGGCGTCGGTCGCGAACACGATGCCGTCATAGCCGATCTTGACTTCCTGGACGTCCGTCACGCCGGCGGCCTTGCAGGCCTCCAGTTCGGATTCCTTGATGGCGCGCGAGGCGTTGGCGATGTCGATCGTGTCCTCGCCGACGCCCTTGCAGAATTCCTTCAGGCCGGCGCCCGAGCCGCCGGATTCGACGACCGGCGTCTTGAAGTCGCCGAAGGTCTCGCCGAAGGTCTCGGCAACGATCTTGGCATAGGGCAGAACCGTGGAGGAGCCGGCGATCTGGACCTGGTCGCGCGCAGCGGCAACACCAGCAAATGCAACCGAGGCAGCCAGCGCGGCTACGGTGAGGCTAACAGATTTCATATGAATTCTCCCGTTATGGGCTTGTGTGGGTAGGCCGGCGGTCGGCTCATGCCTGCCGTCGATCAGCGGCCTCTGTCTAGCGCCCGATCGCCATTGCTTTTATGTCAGTTTCGCGAAACATTTATGACATGCCAAGCCGCTGGAAACGCTTACTTATTTCCCAGAATGACTGTGGAAGGCCGTCCTTTGTGTCAGAACTTGACGACAAAGACCGTGCCCTTGCCGATCTCGGACCTCACCACGAGGCGCGCGCGGTGGCGGGTGAGGATATGCTTGGCGATGGCAAGGCCGAGACCGGTGCCCTTTTTCGAACGGCTGGCCTCGACATTGACGCGATAGAAACGCTCGGTGATGCGCGGTACGTGCTCCGGTGCGATGCCCGGGCCGAAATCGGTGACGGACACCTCGGTGTTGCCGCCCTCGGACGAGGACAGGCGGACCTCGACCCGCTTGCCTTCCTGCCCGTATTTGCAGGCATTCTCGACGAGGTTCTCGAAGACCTCGATCAGTTCGTCGCGGTCGCCTGTGACCTGTACCGGGTGGGGCGGAAGATCCAGGGAAATCTCGACCCCGAGGTCGGCGGCGAACGGCTGCAGGCTGTCGCGCACGTGCCCGAGCAGGGCGCCGAGTTCGACGATCTGATCCGGCGCGATGTTGGCCTTGAGCTCCAGCCGCGAAAGCGACAGGAGATCGTCGACCAGCCGGCTCATCCGCGTCGTCTGGTCGTGCATGATGCCGAGAAAGCGCTCGTGCGCCTTGCGGTCGTCCCTGGCCGGCCCCTGCAGGGTTTCGATGAAGCCCCGGAGCGAGGCCAGCGGCGTGCGCAGTTCATGGCTGGCATTGGCGACGAAGTCCGACCGCATCCGGTCGATCCGGCGCGCCTGCGAGACGTCGCGGAAGGTGATCAGGATATAGCGCCCGGCGCCGAGACGATGATCGAGCGCCGGCATCGGCGCCGCGCGGACGATGTAGACCGTCTCTGAGGGCAGCCGTTCGGAGTGTTCGATCTCCTTCGCCTGGCCCGTGGCGATCACGTCGCGCGCCATGTCGAGAATTCCCGGCGCGCGGATGCGCCCGGCGAGGTCGGCATTGCGCGGGATGGGCCCGAACAGCGCTGTGGCGGCGCGGTTCTGCAGCCGGACCGTCTCGTCGGCGGTGACGATCAGAACGGGCATGTCGAGGGCGTCGATCAGGGCCGCGATCGCATCGAGCCCGTCGCTCGTCGCCGTCTCCGTGCGCAGGGCCGGAGCGGTCGCCGGCGGCGACAGCCGCTCCAGGCGTTCGCCGCGTGCAAAGCCCGCGAGCGCCAGCAGCGTGACGACGAAGGCGATCCAGCCGGCCGGGATACCGCCCATCCACATCAGAAAACCCGTGAAGACGACGGCAGCCAGGAGAACGCGCTCGTCCCAGAGCTGGGCCAAGAGCCACCGGACTGTCGACCCGCGCTCTTCCACCAGAATTCCCTTCCTCACCCGCATCGGCCTGCTCCGTGATTCTTCGTCAACAGGCAGCCCTACCCTGATTTCATGACATGTTTTTCACGGTGCGCTTGAAATCGCAATCCGGATGTGGCCTCCTCGCCGCACCGTTGCGCGAAGGAGCCCGGAGTATGGCCATTTTTCCCGACATCAAGCCGGTGGAACTCGAGATCGGCGGCAAGAAGCGCAGCTTCGACATCGACGACCCGAAACTTCCGGCCTGGGTCGACGACAAGGCATTCTCCTCCGGCGGCTATCCCTATGAGAAGAAACTCGACAAGGACGAGTACGCGGAAACGCTGGAGCGGCTGCAGATCGAGCTCGTCAAGGCGCAGTACTGGCTGCAGGCGACCGGCAAACGGGTGATCGCAGTCTACGAGGGGCGAGACGCCGCCGGAAAGGGCGGACTGATCTTCGTCACCCGCGCCTTTCTCAACCCGCGCTCGGCACGGGTGGTGGCGCTCGCCAAGCCCACCGAGACCGAGCAGGGCCAATGGTACTACCAGCGCTATGTCTCCCAGTTTCCGACCGCCGGCGAATTCGTGCTGTTCGACCGCTCCTGGTACAACCGGGCGGGCGTCGAGCCCGTCATGGCCTTCTGCACGCCGGAGCAATACGAGAAATTCCTAGTCGAGACGCCGGATTTCGAACGGATGGTGATCACCGACCGGATCGTGTTCTTCAAGTTCTGGCTCAACATCGGCCGCGAGATGCAGATCAAGCGTTTCCACGACCGCCGCCACGACCCGCTGAAGACCTGGAAGCTGTCGCCGATGGACATCGCGGCGCTGGCCAAGTGGGACGACTACACCGAGAAGCGCGACCGCATGCTCGAGGAGACCCACAAGCCCTGGGCGCCGTGGACGGTCGTGCGCGCCAACGACAAGCGCCGCGCCCGGATCAACGCCATCCGCTGCATCCTCGACCGCCTCGACTACGACGGCAAGGACAAGAAGGCGATCGGCGAGATCGACGACAAGATCATCGGCTCGGGACCGAAATTCCTGAAATAGGGAACCGCCCTCGCCCGGTCACTCGCCCGGCAGGATGCGGACGGCGAAGAGGTTGACGCCCGCTCCGGCGCCGGTGACGTCGCTGTTGATCAGGAGGCGGCCCGCCGCACTCGGCGAAAGCGACCCCTCGAAGGTGACCTGGAACAAGAGATCGGTGCGGTCGGCCACGGCGAACCGATGGCGGCCGCAATTGCCGAGCGTGCCGAAATCGCATTCGACGGAGACCTGAACCGGCTTGCCGCTGTCCGGCTCCACGGTGAGTGCGATCGTCGAGGTCTTTCCGGCCATGGCCTGCAGCACCTCGGGCGCGACGGCGACGGCAACGGCGCCCTCGCGGTCGGCCGATGTCGAGACGAGCCGGACCGCGGGTCCCTCGTCCGTGCTGACCTGCTCGAACCGGCCACCGGCCGCCGCCGACAGGGCGCCGGTGTCGGCGGGATCGAAGACCTCGCGCCAGTCGGCAGAGAAGCTGTTGTGCGTATCGAGCGCCTCGCCGCCCGTCGGGCCTGCCGGGAAATCCTCCCCGCTCACGCTCTGCGGCGGATTGGCGACGCTTCCGTCGCGCGCGGACGGCGGCAGAAGCAGGCCGCTGCTCCGCACCCACCAGACGGCCGTCCCCAGCACGGCGACAAGGGTCGCAACGACGAGCAGGAAGGAGAAGAGCCGCCCCCGGCGCCGTGGCGCCTTGGCGACGCGCGGCGAGGCGGCGACGATGGATTCGGCTTCGGGCGCCGGTTGCCGTGTGGCCGGTCTGGGGCCTGCCGCAGCCGGCCCGAAGCCATCTCCGCGCTCCGGCCGGATTTCGTCGAGCGTGGGCTCGCGGTCTGCCGCCGGGCCAGCCGGCGCCTCGTTCGCCTTGCGGGGGATTTCCGGAGCGGGGGAACCCACGCCGCCTGTCGGCTGCGGACGCGGGGCGGATTCCGGGCTGCCGGCGACCGATCCACCGGGGACCGGCTCCTGGCGCGCGGCCTTCAGCGCTGCGCGCTGTTCGGCCTCGATCTGGCGGATCGTCATCTCCAGGCGATGGCGCTGGGCGGCGATCGCTTCGGGATCGTTGATCTCCTGCTTGCGCAGGCCCGCCTCAAGCGCATTGCGGGCCGACTGATAGATCCGCGCGCGGGTTTCGGGATTGCCGCTTTCGGCACGCGCCAAAGCGCTTCTGATGGCCTGTTCCAGTCCGCTCACATTGCCTCCCTGGGGGCCCGCGCACGGCCCGTGCCGCGTAGGCAAACGAGCCCAAGGCGTCTTCGTTGTCGTCTGTTAAGAATTCGGTAAACGTTGAAGCCACTTTCCGCAAGTCTCGGATGATGCAGGGCAAGTCGCCGCCGGGGATAACGGAAAGGCTGCGGTCTCCCGTCTCCCGGACCCCAAGGCGGGATCGCGTGGCAGCCTGCGCCACCTTTGCAACGACGGTGAACACTGCTAGGGTCGTTGACGTTTTCGTAAACGTAATTATAGCCCGGACCGCGACATGACCCTGCCTGCCATCCTCCGCGACAAACTCCGTTTGCCCGTCATCGCCTCTCCCCTCTTCATCATATCGCATCCCGAACTGACGCTGGCGCAGTGCAAGGCGGGCGTCGTCGGCGCCTTTCCGGCGCTGAACGCCCGGCCGGAGGCGCAGCTCGACGAATGGCTGGCGGAGATCACCGAGGCGCTGCGCGACCACGACGCGCGGCATCCGGATCGCCCGGCCGCACCCTTCGCCGTCAACCAGATCGTCCACAAGTCGAACCGGCGGCTCGAGCACGACCTCATGCTGTGCGTCAAATACAAGGTGCCGATCGTCATCTCGTCCCTCGGCGCCGTTCCCGAAGTCAACGACGCCATCCATTCCTATGGCGGCATCGTCCTGCATGACGTCATCAACAACCGCCACGCCAATTCGGCGATCCGAAAGGGCGCCGACGGGCTGATCGCGGTGGCGGCCGGGGCCGGCGGACATGCCGGCACGCTCTCTCCCTTCGCTCTCGTCCAGGAGATCCGGGCCTGGTTCGAGGGGCCGCTCATCCTCTCCGGCGCGATCGCCACCGGCGGCGCCATCCTCGCCGCCCAGGCGATGGGCGCGGACATGGCCTATATCGGCTCCCCCTTCATCGCCACGACCGAGGCGCGCGCCAGCGATGCCTACAAGGCGGCCATCGTCGAGGCGAAGGCGGCCGACATCGTCTACTCCAACGCCTTCACCGGCATCCACGGCAACTACCTGCGCTCGTCGATCCGCGCTGCGGGCCTCGACCCCGACAACCTGCCGGAAGCCGATCCGACCAAGATGGATTTCGAGAAGGCCGAGACCGGCGCCAAGGCCTGGAAGGACATCTGGGGCTGCGGCCAGGGTATCGGCGCCATCAAGGACATCACGAGCACAGAGACCTTCGTGGCGCGACTGGAGGCGGAATACCTGACCGCCCGCCAGCGCCTCGCCACCCTCTGAAGCCCTTCTCTCCGGATGCCAAGGAGAAAATTGCCGGTGCGGAAACAGATGACTTGAAATCTTGCCGCAATGCGGCTATCAGCCCCACACATTCCGGCCCACGATGCTTCGAGGCCGGAAGCGGGCCGCTTTAGCTCAGTCGGTAGAGCACATCATTCGTAATGATGGGGTCACGTGTTCGAGTCACGTAAGCGGCACCATTCTCTTTCAAATCAAGGACTTGAGTAGCGGTTTCCGAAGATGGGACATCCGACAAGGACATTCCATGCTCAATCCTGCCTACCTTGCCAAGTCCAAGAACGGCATTTTCTACCTCCGCTGGCCGATACCGAAGCAGCTTCATCCGCTTAGCAAGGCAACCACGCTCAAGCTGTCACTGCGGACCCGCAACCCGAAAAATGCATTGCGCTTATCCCGTCCGCTAATTCAGATAGGCGAGAGACTGAATCAGGACGGAATAGTTGGCTGCATGCGGTATGAAGCGCTGAGAGCCTTGCTTACAGAGCATTTTCGCAACCTGCTCGAACAGCAGAAGGCCGAGATACAAGCAGAGGGCAGGCTGTCCGCATTCCGCCGCGACGTGATTGCAGGAAGCAAATCCACCGCTGAATTGGCGCTTCAGGAAGACAAACCCCTTCAGTTCTGGGAACGCAATGACAACAAGTTGCTTTCGGCATTCATTGAAAAGTATGCAGCCGATGTCCCCGAAGGAAGCAAACAGTACGCATGGCTGCAAAGAGACATTAAAAGCGCGTACTTGAGCTATCTGGATGCCGTCCTCGCGTATGACGACTCCTTGGCCCGATTTAATTTGGAACCCCGTACCGGCATCAGTAGTCCACTGCCGTCACAGGGCTTAAAAGAGAAGGGGATGACCATAGCGGAGCTTGCGAGCAGCTACGTCAAAGAAAAGGAGCTTGGTGAGAATTGGGTCGCCCGCACCAAAATGGAGAAGGCCGACCACATAAAGCTACTGCAAGAGATTCTTGGCGAGCAGACAGATATACGATCGATTACGGCAAAAGAAACCAAGCAGGTTAAGGATACTCTAAAGGCATACCCAAAGAACCGCTCGAAGAACCGAGAGACTAGAGGCAAGCCTCTGGAAGCCGTTCTGAAAATGCAGGATGTAGAAAGAATTCAGCCGCCCACAATCAACAAGTATCTTCAGACTTACAACGACATGTTCGAATGGGCCAGACGAAACAGCCATGTAAATGCCAATCTCTTTTCAGGCTTGGCGATACGCCAGAACAGGAAGCGTTCCCAAATTGAACGCACCGCTTTCACGAATGAGCAAGTCCGTACGATTTTGAACACGGTTGTCGAAAATAGTGCTGGCCTAATCCGCAAAGAGTACCAAAAGTGGGGACCGCTTATCGGCTTGTATACCGGTGCACGCCTAAATGAGATTGCGCAGATCGATTTGACCGACATACGCCAACAGGATGGAGTCTGGTTGTTTGACCTGAACGATGATGGCGAGGGCAAGCAGTTGAAGACAGCAGCCGCGCGGCGTCTGGTACCTATTCACCACAGGCTGATAGAACTAGGGCTTCTGGAGCATGTAGCGGAACTCCGCAAACAGGGGAAGCACAAGCTATTTCCCGACTTTCCGAACTCCATCGAGCACGGTCGAGGACGCAACCTAGGCCGATGGTTCAATGAGAAGCTGTTGCCCGAGCTGAACATCAAGAGCAAAGAACTCGTCTTTCACAGCCTACGCCACACAGTGGTAACAAGACTGATGCAGGCGAACGTGCCGGAGCCAATTGTGAAAGCAATCGTCGGCCACCAACAGCAAGGCGTGACACAGCAGAACTATTTCAAGCAGGGCTACACGGTGCAGCAACTGGATTCCGCTCTACAGAAGCTGGACTTTCATTGATGCAAGCATGACAGGACCACACCCAAGCCGCCACTGACGACGCCTCACAGGGGGGAGCATGACATTAATTGTATTGGCACTTATCGGATGGGGACTCTACACGTTCTTCAAGTTCAACACGAAACGGGGAGCCGAGACAGTACGAGCGCATGTCTTCCTTGGCCGCATAGAGGCGGGCGAGCATGCTGAAACTGCCAACAATGCTGCACGTCTCGATGTCTTGAATGCGCCCACTTCGCTAATTCTAGAAGCCAAAGCCAGAATAGCGGAGCAATTCGACGGCAAGCAAGGACCGATGATTGCAAAATCATATGGACTGGGCATGACTCCCCAAATATCCCCGTGGCTTAGAACTTTGGCTGGCTTAGCAACTCCGGGCAGCCTCTCGCACAATGAAGTCGTAAACGGAATAGATGAAAAACCAGAATGGGTGACGGGATTTATTTCTTACTATGTGGCGAGTGAACTAACATATTCTCCACACAACAGTATGCCGCAGACTGTAAGGAGCCTCGTCACCGGGAGACTTGGCGCCCAAGAACAGCAGTCCTTGCTTGTATCCTTGGGCAACTACCTCGAACACCGAGAGAAGCGCCCTCGATCCCAACATGATGCTGCAATCGTTGTTTCCTCGGCTCAAGCGCTACTGAAAGAGGAGGTCACGAAAACGAGAACGCGCACGGGGATCGAAAGATACGTCCATGAGGTGCTGAAGGAAGAAGCCGGAGCAGAGCCAACATTTGAGCAAGTGAGAACTCAGGCAGATGAACTTATCTCGATGGCCTCAGAAGGCGTCTCCAATGGAAACAAGCTACGAGACATGATCTTAAAGCACAATATGGACACCCTTTGCCTCGCCACCAACAAGAAAACTGCGCGACAACTGGACGAAGAATTTTCATTGGCGTTCGAATCTCCGACATCGAGCTCGCCCGACTTCGCGCCCTTCAAACAGTAGGCTTCAGAGCGCCGAAGGGAGGCCGACGCGCAGCCTCCCGACCGCCGCCGCCGAACGCTGCTTTTTCAGTTTCGGCCACAGAGAGTCACTGGCGAGCGTTCGCCACCTTGCCTGACCCTTTGGCCGGACGGATCCGCAATCGTCGCCAGCAGGCTTCTGCGTCGATTTTGCACGCCATCGGCGGGAGCACATCACATCCTCCAGACGGCCAACGCTCTTTCGGCATCCTCCGGGGCGTTCCTTATCCGCAAAATCGTTTGCCGTGTGAGGTTTGTCATCCTGGCAATGGCTGATGCACCAACCCCCTCAGACAGCAATCTGACGACTAACGAATACTGGCTGCGATCATAGGTCGGCTTTCTACCCTTGTATTTCCCCCGATCCGCCATGGCATGATCAATGCCCGCCCGCTGAGCTTCCTTAGTCGCCTCAGCTTGAGCCTGAGCAGTCGCCGCCATGAATGCAATCAGTGCGTCACGTACCGCCTCTTGGATGGGGTCTCGCGTAGAGCCATCAAATGTCATGGCGTTTATAACGGTGCGCACAACTACCCCACGCCGCATAAACTCCCTGATGGCATCGCAAACGTCCCGGTAGTCTCTACCCAATCGATCTACCCAGCGGACAACCAACGTATCGCCTTGCCGAAGCAGATCATACAGACGCCTCCCCTCCGGCCTTTCTCTCAGTGCGCCTCCAATGCCAGTTTGTCCATGATCCGCAATAACCTGATCAATGCTGAAGCCGGCCTTACGAGCCTGCTGCTCCTGATGCTCAATTGTCTGATCAAGGGTTGATACACGTGCGTAGAGGATCGTAGCCATCATTCAATACCATGTCCGTTAGGGTCATGTACACTAATCTATCTGTACGTTGATTAATGTCAACCCTTACGTACACACTGAATGGACTACGCCGCCTTATCCTCTAAGGTATACCCTATCGGACGCTGCAATTGAACGACAGCAGCATGCTGTCGCTTTCCGTAGCGGCTCATTAAATAGCCCAATTAAAGCCATTCCATATATGGATGTAGGTTTTTAGACTACTTTGCATGAGATCATGATATCCCCGCCCCTCAATGCATCATTTTCATTGTATATTATTACAGACTACATGTACTATTTTATGTATACAATAAATTAACACTCTATGTATTATACCATTTTCATATTTGCTTATATATAGCGCATATAATGACTTAATATATATCTATATATTGCATCTTTATATATTATGCATCATCAGTTGTATAGGCTAGTTGTATATATGCCATACTATAACATAGTGATAAATATGTGTATTATACTATATATTATACTATTATTATCTACCAGCTATACACACTATGCGGCATATATATGTGATTTCTATCTTCGATAGATGGAACCGATACCCAAAGCATCGGATTGGCTTTTATTTCCGTATAGCGGCGAGGCACCTAGCAAGCGTACTGATTGGTACAACGATGCTCGGCAGCCTACCGGAGCTAGCCTTGCGCTCTACCCGAAAGCCCAAGCCTTGAGCTCTCTCCCAAGTGCCATACCCAATCTGCATACATCAATGTCAATGACCGGCAGGGGGGAATTGCAGGCTTCATCATCATTAAATAGCTCTACGAAAAATTTAGTGAGTTTAAGAATCGAGTACTCTCAGCGTCAGTGTACTCACCCACCGATAGAGGTCATCCACCCTTGCATCAGCCCCTTCATCTTCGCATCATATGCGTAGCTGAGGACCCAGGAAGTGATGCCGCCGAAGATGAACGTGCCGATCCATATAAGGACGGACTGAAGACGTGTCGGCATGCCGAGCATATCCCTTAGCCGGTCTTTTTCCGTTGCGGTCATTTGCGCAAGAAGAGCTCTGTCGGCCGATAGCCGGTCTCGCTCCCTGCCGATCTCAACGACCGATTTCTGTATGCTTGCCAGCTCCCGCTTATGCTCGTGAGCAGTCGCCTTGATGTCATCAATTGCAGACAAGGCTTCGAGCAGGTTCTCCCGTGCAGCCTCTATCTTTGCAAGGCGCTTATCTACGTCACCGACTTCTTTCTTTACGATGGCGTCGTACAGATCGACGCCCACGGTTACGCCTATAGAACCGGATAGGACCTTTAGCGCGACCCGCGCCAAGCGACTGGCGACAACTTCAAATTCAACGCTCACAACTCACCTCAAAACGGGATGTCTTCATCCAAGTCGCGGCTGAATGTTGGCTCAACCTTCTTCGGGCCCTCAATGCGCTTGCGCTCGATTGGAGGGGGCAATTTGATGTCGCCTTCAAGGTCTTTTGCGTGGCCGAGCAACTCATTGATCCGCTTGACGAGTTCGCTGAGAGGATTGAGGCTTTCCCCTACCTTTTTTGCGGCGTCCGCTGCGTCGATGATGAAAGCCATCGCATTGTCAAAGCGGGTGCGGCTACGGTCTACATCAGCCTCAAACACATTGAGCTTGGCATAGAGCGAATTGCGCTTGCGCTCTTCAATGTCGGCCTGTTGAATCACCCGACGGATGGCGGTGATGAGGCCGTGGATGCGTTCTTTCGTTGGTGCATCCAGTAGTACGGTGTAAACCTTGGCCGTGCGTGCTCGCTTGACTTGAGCTCGTATTACGTAGGCCTTAGTGAAGAGCTTAAAATCGCTGATCTCTTTGTAGGCGTCATTCCATTCAGGGATGCTCCAATTGCTGAACTCTACAATTCCAAGCGCACTGGCGGCAGAGAGAACATTGTTCATGAACTCGATACCGACTTGCCGCGTATCCTCGTTGTCCCCGTAGCTTTTCAGCTCATCCTGATACTGCTCGGTGAATTCCTCGATGTACTGAAGCAACGCTATTTCATCGTCGTCTGGCAAGTTCTCGAAATCGGGCACAATTTCTTTCCTTGTAGGGTTGGCAGACTATGCAACCAAAATAGTAATTGGTTTAGCGGCATACAATCGCCAATCCCACGATATCCCGTTCTTTATTCGTTCCCACAAGCGCAGGCCGCTGGCCCTGCTCTCACCATACCTATACGGCAATTCCCTATTGTACTGACCAGCGCTCTATGAGACTTAGTACAGACAAGGGGGACATAACGTCCCTCCCCCATACCTCGGCGCAAGCGAAATCAAATCCTTAGATGAGTGGTCAGCGCTCACGTAAGCGGCACCATTTTTCCCAATTCCAGAATTCTTGCACGCGCCATCGGCGCGGAGCGCGATGAGACGGTTCCGGCCCGCCCCGGCCACGAGGTGCCCCCTGCCCGGCAGGTTACTCCGCCGCGGTCTTCTCGGCCGCCTCCTCGATGACCGGCGGCTCCTCGGTCATCTCGACCTCGCGGACCCATTCGCGCCAGATGGCGACGAGGAGCGCCATCAGCACCGGACCGATGAACAGGCCGAGGAAGCCCATGGTCTTCACCCCGCCGATGAGGCCGAAGAAGGTGGGCAGGAACGGCAGCTTGATCGGCCCGCCGACCAGCTTCGGGCGCAGCGTCTTGTCGACGATGAAGAGCTCGATCGAGCCCCAGAGGAAGAGGGCGATGCCGGCGACGGCCGATCCGCTGGCGACGAGGTATATCGACACCAGCGTGAAGGCGAGCGGCGCACCGCCCGGAAAGAGCGCCATCAGTCCCGTCAGCACGCCGAGGGTGACGGCGGAGGGAACACCGGCGACCCAGTAGGCGATGCCCAGCACGATGCCCTCGCCGATCGCGATCAGCGTCATGCCGGTGACGGTGGAGCTGATCGTGGCGGGGACGATGCGCGAGATCCGCTCCCAGCGCATCGGCAGGATGCGCTCGCCGATGCTGTCCACCTGCGACAGGAAGGTCTCGCCGTCGCGATAGATGAAGAAGAGCGCGATCAGCATGAACAGCATCGTCAGGAGCAGATGGAAGGCGGCGCCGCCGGCAGCCAGAGCGACGCGATAGATGTTGGCGATATTGGCGCCGCTGATGATCTGCGTCACTTCGCCGATCGCGCCGGGATGGTCGAGAAGCTGGGTCCAGCGATTGGCCATCCATTCGCCGACGATCGGCAGCGCGCGGATCCATTCCGGCACCGGGGCGCCGGTCTTATTGGTCGCCACGGCCCAGCCGATCCACTCGCGCACCTCCTGGAAAGCGTAGGTGACGGCGAACATGATCGGCACGATGATGAAGGCGAGGATCAGCAGGATCGCGATCGCGGCCGCGAGCGTGCGCTGGCCGTTGAGCGCCCGCCGCAGCCGACAGAACAGCGGCCAGCTTGCCGTGGCGATCACCAGCGCGGCAAGGACCGGCACGACGAAACCGTGGAAGAAATAGACGCCGGCGACGATGACGAGGAACAGCAGCCACCGCGCGGCGGAGATCGAGGAGATCAGGGCGACGCCACTCGTCCGCGCGGCTCCCAGCAGGCGCGGTTCATGGCGGGTGTTGCGCAGTTCGGGCTGGTGCACCGTATTCCTCCTGTTCGATGCGGCTCCGCACGTGACGCAATTCGGGGCGCTTTGCCTCATATGGTGATACCAGTGTCTGATGTCACGGCAAAGAAAACCTTGACGGTGCGACATTTTTTTGCCCCCGCCGCGATCCAAAGCATGTCGGGCAAAGTGTGCAGCGGTTTTGCGACGACGACATGCGTAAAATCAAAGGACTAAAATCTGAAAGATCGCGACGCGATCTAGCGCGGCAGGCAGGGTCGGCGCGGCCCGCTCAGGGGCTGGTAGCTGTTGTCCGAACCCCGGTAGCTCCGGTAGCGGTTGGCGCACCATTGCTGCGGGGTCATCCCATAGACCGGCGCGCCGGGCCCGACGGTGACGTCGCCGAGCATCTCGCCGGTGCCGAAGGCCCATCGCGGATACCAGTAGCCGTTGCGATGGCGATAGTAGCCGTCGCGGTAGGTCGAGGCGCCGCGAAGGCCACGGTAGGTCGGAGCGCCGCGCAAACGATCGACGGGATCACGGCGAAGCCCGAGCGCATCCACCGGGTCCTGGCCAACCACGACCGGGCCGTGGCGAGGGCGCAGGGCATCGATGGCAGGCGCGGGCGCGGCAGCCAGGAAGGCCAGCAGAAGCGTCGAAACCATCCGGCCGGTATGTCTGGCCATCCTGTCGCCTCCTTCCGGCATCCGGCTTTTCCGGCATTCTCCCACGGAACCGACCGGCTTGCCAGCAGGCGGCGGAGACGGGCCGTTTGCTTATTGACGTTTACGTCAAGGTTATATAGCGATTGTGCTTGAAGCCGTGGAACAAAGGCATCATGCTGCCGCACCGAGAGGTTGGAGGACCTGCCGGTTGCGCTTATACGGCAGCAACGCGACCGGATATACGAGGGAGGATCGGCATACATGGCAGCAACCGTTCAGGATCGGACCGGACCCTCTTCGGACAGGATCTGGCTCGCCTCCTATCCGCCCGGTACTCCTGCCGAGATCCCGCCGCTGGCTTATGAATCGATCGGCGACGCACTCGTCCACTATTGCCGCCTATATGCCGATCGCCCGGCCTTCATCAGCATGGGCAAGGCCCTGAGCTTCCGGGAACTGGAGGCACAATCGGCGCGGATCGGCGCCTGGCTGCAGTCGCGCGGCCTGGCCAAGGGCGGCCGCGTTGCGGTGATGATGCCCAACATCCTGCAGAATCCGGTCACGGTCTACGGCATCCTGCGCGCCGGGTTCACCGTCGTGAACGTCAATCCGCTCTATACGCCGCGCGAACTGGAGCACCAGCTCAACGATTCCGGCGCGAAGGTGCTGTTCGTGCTGGAGAATTTCGCCCACACCGTCCAGCAGGCGATCGGCAGGACCGGGGTGAAGGACGTCGTCGTCTGCAGCATGGGCGACATGCTCGGCCTCAAGGGCCTCGTGGTCAACCTGATCGTGCGCAAGGTGAAGAAGCTCGTGCCGGCCTGGTCGCTGCCGGGTCACCACCCGTTCTCGTCGGTGATGGCCAAGGCGGCCGGCCTGCCCCTCGGCGCGGCGAAGGTCGCACGCACCGACATCGCCTTCCTGCAATATACCGGCGGCACCACGGGCGTTTCCAAGGGTGCGATGCTGACGCATGCGAACCTGCTTTCCAACATGGAGCAGATGGGCCTCTGGCTGGAGACCGCCTTCCTCGGCAAGCAGAGACCGGAGCGGCTGGTCTTCCTCTGCGCCCTGCCGCTCTACCACATCTTCGCCCTGACGGTGAATTCGCTCGCAGGGCTTCTCACCGGCGCCACCAACATCCTGATCGCAAATCCGCGCGACATCCCCGCTCTCGTCAAGGACATGGCGACCTATCGCGTCAACGTCTTTCCCGGCCTCAACACGCTGTTCAACGCGTTGATGAACAATCCGGAATTCCAGAAGATCGACTTTTCGAACCTGGCGCTGACCTTCGGCGGCGGCATGTCCGTGCAGCGCCCCGTGGCGGAGCGCTGGCACAAGATGACCGGCTGCCCGATCGCGGAAGGATACGGCCTCTCGGAGACCTCGCCGGTGGCGACGGCGAACCGGCTGGACGCGAGCGAATTCACCGGCACGATCGGCATGCCGATCCCCTCCACCGACGTGGATATCCGCGACGACGACGATCGTTCGCTGCCGGTCGGCGACGTCGGCGAGATCTGCATCCGCGGCCCGCAGGTGATGGCCGGCTACTGGCAGCGCCCCGACGAGACCGCCCGCGTGATGACCGCCGATGGCTTCTTCCGCACGGGCGACATCGGCTTCATGGACGAGCGGGGGCTGATCAAGATCGTCGACCGCAAGAAGGACATGATCCTCGTCTCCGGCTTCAACGTCTTCCCCAACGAGGTGGAGGAGGTGGCGATGACCATGCCCGGCGTCCTCGAATGCGCCGCGATCGGCATCCCGGACGAACATTCCGGCGAGGCGGTCAAGCTCTTCGTCGTGCGCAGGGACCCCGACCTCACCGAGGCGGCGGTGAAGGCATACTGTGCCGGCAACCTGACCAACTACAAGCGCCCGCGTTTCATCGAATTCCGCAACGAACTGCCGAAATCCAATGTCGGCAAGATCCTGCGGCGCGAGCTGCGCAGCTGACAGAGATGACGGCACATAAATCGATTTAAAAACCAGCCTGAAATGCGGTCGCTTTCGCCTGAAAGCGACTTGGCGCCCTTGATTCGGGTCATGCAAACCGCCTAGGTATCGCACCAGCCATGTTGCGATGCAGGGAGACTGTCATGAACGCGCTCGTCGAAACGCTGAAAGCCACCGCGAAGGACACCAACGCCACGGACATCCGTGCCGCCTTCGCCGCAGATCCGCAACGCTTCGCCCGTTTCAGCGTGACGCTGGACGACTTCCTGTTCGACTTTTCCAAATGCGCGGTCAACGCCCGCGTGCTCGACGGGCTCGAGGCGCTGGCGAACGAAGCGGGCGTGGAGAAGAAGCGCGACGCCATGTTCGCCGGCGAAAAGATCAACATCACGGAAGAGCGCGCGGTGCTGCACACCGCCCTTCGCAACCGCTCGAACACGCCGGTGCTGGTGGATGGACGCGACGTGATGGCGGACGTGAACGGCGTGCTCGACGCCATGGGCGCCTTTTCCGACGGCATCCGCTCGGGCAGGCTTGCGGGTGCTACCGGCAAGAAGATCACCGACGTCGTCAATATCGGCATCGGCGGCTCCGATCTCGGACCGGTGATGGCGACGCTGGCGCTTGCCCCCTACCACGACGGGCCGCGCCTGCATTTCGTCTCCAACATCGACGGCGCGCATATCGCCGATACGCTGAAGCTGCTGGAGGCGGAGACGACGCTCTTCATCGTCGCCTCGAAGACCTTCACCACGATCGAGACCATGACCAATGCCGCAACCGCGCGCGCCTTCATCGCCGGCAAGCTCGGCGAGGCCGCCGTCGGCCACCACTTCTGTGCCGTCTCCACCGCGCTCGACAAGGTGGCCGCCTTCGGCATCGCCGCGGAACGGGTGTTCGGCTTCTGGGACTGGGTCGGCGGGCGCTATTCGCTCTGGTCGGCCATCGGCCTGCCGCTGATGATCGCCATCGGCAAGGAGAAGTTCGGCGAGTTCCTCGCCGGCGGACATGCGATCGACAACCACTTCCGCGCGGCGCCGTTCCGCCAGAACATCCCGATGCTGCTCGGCCTGATCGGCTACTACAACCGCAACGTCCTCGGCTATCCCTCGCGGGCGATCCTGCCCTACGACCAGCGGCTGTCGCGCTTCCCGGCCTACCTGCAGCAGCTCGACATGGAATCGAACGGCAAGTCGGTGACGATGGACAGCGCGCCGGTCGAAGGCAAGACCGGGCCGGTGGTCTGGGGCGAACCCGGCACCAATGGCCAGCACGCCTTCTACCAGCTGATCCACCAGGGCACGGACGTCATCCCGGCCGAGTTCATGATCGCCGCCAACGGCCACGAGAAGAACCTGCGCCACCAGCACGAACTGCTGATCGCCAACTGCCTGGCGCAGTCGGAGGCGCTGATGAAGGGACGCACGCTCGACGAAGCCAAGGCGCAGCTGACCTCCAAGGGCATGGACGCGGTAAAGGCCGACAGGATTGCACCGCACCGTGTCTTCTCGGGCAACCGGCCGTCGATCACGATGGTCTATGACGAACTCACCCCGTTTTCGCTCGGCCGCCTGATCGCCCTCTACGAACACCGCGTCTTCGTCGAGGGGGCGCTGTTCAACATCAACTCGTTCGACCAGTGGGGCGTGGAGCTCGGCAAGGAACTGGCGACGGGGCTGCTGCCGGTAGTGGAAGGCAAGGAGAGTGCGGCCGGTCACGATTCGTCCACCGCCGGGCTGGTCGCAGCGCTACTGAAGGCGGCGAAGTAAGCCGCGCTTGCGTAAGAGCTGCCCCTCATCCGCCTGCCGGCACCTTCTCCCCGCAAGCGGGGAGAAGGTGGTTGCCGCAGCGTCTCAGTCCCGTCGCCCCGCTTGCGGGGAGAGGGTGAGGGTGAGGGGCCATTTGCATGGCAGGAAACGAGCGCAAACCTGGTGATTACAGGCCGATTTCGCGGGCCCAGGGCGGGTTGGCGCCGGCGCGGGAGACGGTGACGGCGGCCGCCTTTGCGGCCAGGGTCAGGGCGTCGCGCAGGCCAGCCTCACCGAGCGAGGCGACCTTCTCCTTCGTCAGGAGATCGTTGCGCTTCAGCGACGCCAGCACGCCGGCGTCGAAGGTGTCGCCGGCGCCGATCGTATCCACGACGGCGACCCTTTCGCCTGTAACGGAAACCTTGAAGTCCTTCGTATAGCCGTCGGCGCCGTCGGCGCCCTTGGTGATGACCACGACCTTGGGGCCGCGCTCCAGCCATTGCGCGGCGAGTTCGTCATGGCTGCCGTGCATGCCGAACCATTCCAGGTCCTCGTCGGAGAACTTGATGATGTCGGAGCGGGCGGCCATGCGCTCGATGCGCGCCCGGTGGGCCGGCCCGTCCTTGATGAAGCCGGGGCGGATGTTGGGATCGAGCGAGATGACGCGCTTTTCGTGCTCGCGCATGAGCAGCGCCTCGTAGGTCGAGCCGCAGGGCTCGGGGATCAGGCTGATCGCGCCGAAGTGCAGCGCCTCGCAATCGTCGCCGAGAACCGGCAGGTTTTCCGTGCCGATCATGCGCCCCGCCGTGTTCTCGTCGTAGAAGGCATAGGTCGCCTGACCATCGACCAGCTTGACGAAGGCGACCGTGGTCGGGCGGGAGAGAATGGCACAGGGGCTGTCGTCGACATGGCTTGCGGCAAGCGCCTGGCGCAGCACGTCGCCGAGCATGTCATCCGACAGGCCGGTGAAGAAGGCGGACGGCACGCCGAGACGGCCGAGCGCGATCGCCGTGTTGAAGATCGCCCCGCCCGCATAGGGCGCGTAGGCATCCTCGCCGAGCGTCGAGGTGCGCGGCAGCATGTCGATCAGCGCTTCGCCACAACACAGGATCATGAACTCATCCTCCAACGATTTTTCAATCGATTTAATGGACGGCGCCGAAAAACGCCAGCAGCTTTTGTCCTGAAGGCCCGGCTCAGGACGTCGGCAGCGCGCTCACCCCGCCGTGGTCGGCCGACCACAGGAGCGGCGCATTGAGGAAGGCCTCGACGGAGGCGAGCGTCGCCTCGTCGAAGAGTTTCTGCGCGCGGGCGACGGCGAGCACGCTGCGCCAGGTCGAGACGTGGTGAAGCCTGACCTTGCCGTTGGCGAAACGCGCCTCCGCCTCGGTGAAGATGCCGTAGTAGAACAGCGCCATGCCGTGATCGACGACGCCGCCGGCCTCGCGGACGGCGTCGATGAAGGTGAACATCGAACCGCCGGCGGTGGTCAGGTCCTCGATGACGAGCACGCGCGCGCCCTCGGGCATCACGCCCTCGATCTGCGCATTGCGGCCGTGGCCCTTCGGCTTCTTGCGGACATAGATCATCGGCAGCCCGAGCCGGTCGGCCAGAAGGGCTGCGAACGGGATCCCGGCCGTCTCGCCGCCGGCGATCATGTCGAACTGCTCGAAGCCGGCGTCACGCAGGAGCGTTGCAGCGGCGAAGTCCATCACGGCCGAGCGGATCCGGGGGTAGGACAAGAGCTTGCGGCAATCGATATAGACCGGGCTCGCCATGCCGGATGCCAGCTTGTAGGGCTCTTCGGGCCGGAAATGGACTGCCTTGATTTCCCACAGCATGCGGGCCAGCAGTTCCGCCATGGTGTCGCGATCCGGAAACGAGTTGGAAAACATGGAACCTCTCCTTCGGCGTTTTTGAGCGCATAGCAGCTAGTGGCCCGCGATGCCAGACGAACCGGCAGGCGACCGCGCCGAAGGGCGCAAAAAAGCCTCCCCGGCGGGACCGGGGAGGCTCGTTCAGGAAAGCCGGGATGCTCAGGCGACGAGGGGGGCCGCACCGCGGCGGGCGTCGACCGAGATCGAGCCGGGGCCGAAGGCTGCGAGGACGAGGAAACCGCCGGCAATCGTCAGGTTCTTCATCATCATCAGGCCGTTGAACATGGTCAGCAGGCCATTTGCGCCTTCCGGGAAATCAGGAACATTGATCGGGCCGCTATGGAAGACCAGTGCGGTGAACACGCAGAAGAGGGCGAGGAGATAGGCGGCGATCTTCGTCTGGAAGCCGACGAGGATGAACAGGCCGGCAACGAGTTCGAACAGGCCGGTGAGGTAGGCGAGCGCCGTCGCGGCGGGCAGGCCGGCACCGGCGATCATCCCGGCGGTGCCCGACGGGTCGAGCAGCTTGGGATAACCGGCGAGGATGAACATGGCGGAAAGGAGAATGCGTCCGACGAGGACGACGACGTTCTGAGGCATGGCAGGCTCCGGCAGTTGGGTTTCGTTGCAGGAATTCTTACCAGATCATTGCGTTTACACTAGACCGCCACAACGTGGACACATCGTTCAACATTTCAGAACGACTCGGCGCGCGGCTCGCGAGAAACCATAGATCGCCGCACCCGACTTGTCTTGCGGAGTTTTCTGTTGCAAGCAGCAGCCGAGTGCGGGAAGAATTGCGCGCCAATGTAGGGGGACCACCGGGATTTCGCCCGGCAACCGGGGACGTCGCACATGAACGAGGTCACGAGAAGCACTGCATTCTGGCGTTCGTTTCCGATCTTCGAAGGTTTCAACAAGGAAACGATCGCCGACCTCGCCACGATTGCGAACTATCGCAAGTGGAAGGCGGGGACCGTGCTGTTCCAGCGCGGCGACGAGGGAACCTACCTGATCGTGGTCATCTCCGGCCGCATCAAGATCTCGCTTCTGACGCCGCAGGGCAAGGAACTGACGCTCAGGCATCTGGAGGCCGGCTCGATCTTCGGCGAACTGGCGATCCTCGATGGGCAGCCGCGTTCGGCGGACGCCACGGCCATGATCGCGACCGAGGGATACGTGATCAGCAAGCGCGATTTCCTCGAAGTGCTGACCCGCAACGCGCAATCCTACCAGTCGATCATCCACTATCTCTGCACCAAGCTGCGCGAGACGACCGAGCAACTGGAAACGATCGCGCTCTACGACCTGGATTCGCGCGTGGCGCGCTTCTTCCTCGCCATGCTGCGCAACATCCACGGCAACGAGCTGCCGGAAAGCGCCAATCTCCAGCTCGCGCTCAGCCAGACGGATATCGCCAGCATCGTCGGCGCGAGCAGGCCCAAGATCAACCGCTCGATCCTCACGCTGGAGGACGTCGGCGCCATCCGCCGCAACACGGACGGCATCATCTTCTGCCATACCGGCAGGCTGCTTTCGGTGGCCGAGCCGGAAGACGAGTAGCGGCGGCGCCCCTGGGCCCGCGATCTGTCGGCGACGCCCTGCTCGCGCGGCCGCGGTAGCGCTCGATTTCATCTTCGGCAGCAACTGCGACCCGGCCGACCTGACTTCCTGCATGATGAACCTCTTCGCCCTGTGACAAGGATATGGGCCTGTCCCCTCGGGAACAAACTCGCGCTTAAGCGACGTTTATCCTGCGCACAGGTAAGGGAGACGGATCTTGCGTAGCACCAGAACGAGAACGGCCGGGATTGTTTTCTTCATCGCGACAACGTTGATCGCGACGGTACCTGCCGGTGCATCCGGGCTCTCGATCGAAGACCAATGCGATGCCGCCGCCGCGAGCCGGCACGACAGCAGCCGCAATCCGGCCTTCCCGACGGTCGAGGACGGCCAGATCGCAATCGGCGTGGCGCTCTCGGCCTGCCGCGAAGCCTACAATGCCGGCGGCGGCACCCGCATCGCCTTCCAGCTCGCCCGCGCACTGGAGCAGGGCGGCCAGGGGCTTGCGGCGGAGAACCTCTACCGCGAAGCGGCCGAAGGCGGCCACACGGTCGCCATGGTGCGCTACGGGCAGCTTCTGCAGAAGAAGGGCGAACTTGCCGCAGCCCATGCACTCTACCGGCGATCGGCGGAGGCCGGCGACCGGCTCGGTGCCTATGCGCTGGGGATGTCCTATCGCGACGGGATCGGCACGGCTGTGGATGCGGGCAAGGCTGCCCAGTGGCTCGACGCGGCCGCCGCCGGCGGCTACGAGATCGCCGCCCTCGTCGCCGATTTCCCGCAAGCGGACGCGCCGGCCGACGGCGCACATTGAAAGGGCCAGTGACACGGGGACGTTGACCCCCATGCGGCGGCGGCCCTCGCCCGGCGTCAGCCGATCTCGCCGGCCTGCGGGCCCCAGGTGTCGGTCATGGCGAAACCGTTCGCCAGCGGGTCTGTGGGGTCCAGCGCCACCTGATGCAGCCCGAACGTCCAGCCGCGGCCGGTGATCGTCGGGATGATGGCCTTGCGGCCGGCCACCTCTGTCTCCGCCTCCAGGCCCACCTCGAACTGCGAGCCGATGATGGAGCGGGAGCGGAAGGTGTCGCCCACCTTGACCTTCCCGCGCGCGTGCAGCGTTGCGAGATTGGCGGAATTGCCGGTGCCGCAGGGGGAACGGTCGATTCGGCCGGGCCACATCGTGGTCGCCGTGCGGATCGTCCCATCCGCCTCGCGCTCGCGGAACATCACATAGGCGATGCCGCTGATCTCCGGGATCTCAGGATGGACGACCGGCATGGCCTTGTTGATCAGGTCCTTCAGCGCCATGCCGGCATCGACCAGCTTGCGCGCATTGGCCTTCTCGATCGTCGTGCCGATCTGCTCGACGTCGACCAGCGCATAGAAGATGCCGCCATAGCTGATGTCGAAGCGGATCCGCCCCCAGTCGGGCGTATCGATTTCGGCATCGAGTTCCTGGACGAAGGACGGCACCATGGTGAGCCTGACCTTCTCGCAGCGACCGTCGCGGCAGGTCGCCGTCGCCTTGACGAGACCGGCGGCGGTGTCGAGCACGACCACCGTTTCCGGCTCCTTCATCTCCACGATGCCGCTCTCGAGCAGCGCCGTCGTGACGCAGATCGAGTTTGAGCCGGAGGAGGCATGGGCCTGGTCGGCCTGGAGGATGATGAAGCCCGCATCGGCCTCGGGGCGTTTGGCCGGCAGAAGCAGGTTCACCGAACCCGTCGCGGCGGCGCGCGGCTCCAGGCAGAGAAACCGGCGCAGGCTGTCGTCCACGGTGTTGATGTGGTTGAGCTGTTCGGCGATCGAATTGCCGGGGATCTTCGGCACCCCGCCGATCGCGACCTTGCCGATCTCGCCCTCGCAATGAACGTCCAGAAGCTGGATCGTGCGTTTCCATCTCATCGCGCCACTCCACTCGCTCTTGTCCCGCGCCGCCGCTGCAGCACGGTCGATCGCCATCCTGCTACATCACGGCGGGGCGCAATCCAACTGCTTTCATCGCCTGCACCGCTCAGTCCCCCGATCGCCCCATCGATGCCCGGTCACCCTGAGGGCTTGACCGCTGCATCGCCGCCGGAGACATTTCGCCGCCACCTTTCCTCACGGACCTTTTCATGACCAAGCTCATCGTCTTCACCGACCTGCACATGACGCCCGAAGGCACGACCATCATCGGCCTCGACCCGTTCGAACGGTTGCGCAAGGGCATCGACCATGTGAACCGCCATCATGCGGATGCCGACCGGGTGATCTTCACCGGTGACCTCACCCACCGTGCCGATACGGCCTCCTACCACAGGCTCAAGACGCTCCTGTCGACGCTCGTGCCGCCGGCCGCGATCACGATCGGCAACCACGACCATCGCGAGCGCTTCCTGGACATCTTCGATCACGTCACCCCCGACATGGACGGCTTCGTGCAGCAGGCGATAGACTTCGACGACTGCCGGGTGCTGCTGCTCGACACGCTGTTCGCCCCGCCTTACGACTATCCGGCCAGCCACGCCGGACTGCTCTGCGACCGGCGCCTCGCCTGGCTGGACCAGAGGCTCGCGGAATCCAGGGCGCCGGTCCTGCTCTTCATGCACCACCCGCCGCATCGTACCGGCTTCACCGGCATGGACTCGATCCGCCTGACGAACGAGGCGGCGTTCTACGAGGTGGCGTTGCGCCACGGAAACGTCCGCCACATCTTCGCCGGGCACGTCCACCGCACGATCGGCGGCTCGCATCGCGGCATTCCCTTCTCCATCTTCAAGAGCCCGGTGCACCAGCAGCCCATGCCCTTCGACACCCCCAACCCCTCGCTTTCGGTGGACGAACCGGGCGCTTACGGCATCGTCGTGCTGACGCCCGAGGGCCTGCAGGTCCACACGGAGGACTTTGAAATCGCGCGGCGCGACAGCGTGATCGCGTAACAGTTCGTTACCTGGCCTCCTTTCTGTCACCGGGAACCGTAAGCGCCGCGGCACGTTCTGTTCGGCGAAGGGACGCGCAGATCCAGGTAATTGGAAGGAGATACCCATGTACAAGATCCTGATGACGGGCGTTGCGCTCGCGATCGCCGGCGCCTCGATGGCCCACGCGGAAGAGCGCAAGGAAAACCCGGGCGCGGCAGCAGCAACCGGCGGTGCAGCCGGCGCCCTGACGGGCGCGCTGGTCGGCGGTCCGGTTGGCGCCGCGATCGGCGGGGTCGCCGGTGCGACGCTCGGTGCCGCTTCGGCCGTTCCGGAGGAAACCCGCGTCTATGTGATGGAGAACCCGGTGGAGCCTGTCGTGCTCGACGGGCCGGTGACGACCGAGACGCGCCTGCGCGACGACGTCGTGCTGACGCCGATCCCCGACCAGCCTGACTTCTCCTACGTCTATGTCGAGAACCGACCGGTGATCGTACGGACCGACGACCGCCAGGTGGTCTATGTGGACGAAGTGCAGACCGGCAGCGTCGCTCCGCCGATCCCCGAGACGACGATCACCTACATCGAGCGTCACCCGGTCGGCCCGGTGGTTCTCGAAGGACCGGTCGCAGCCGGCACTGTCGTCCCCGAGGACGTCGACATCGTCGCAGTCCCGGAAAGCCCGGATTACGGCTATATCTATGTGGAAGACCGTCCGGTGCTGGTCGACCGCGGCAGCCGCCAGATCCTCTGGGTGCGCTAAGCCCAGGTCGACCCGACCTGACGAACGGCCCGCACGTTGCGGGCCGTTTTCCGTGGCGGTAGTTCTATCGCTGATCGGTCGTGGTCCGCGCCATGAGATCGATCACCTCCCGGTCGGAAACCTGCTCGAAATCGCGATAGTGGCAACTGACGGCGCGGAAGTCGGCCGGTTGCCTGAGACAGGCGATACGGTCGGCCGAGCGCGCCAGCAGCCGGAGGGTCTCCGGCGGACCGACCGGCACGGCCAGGGTGATGGAGGCAACCGCCTGCAGCCGCAGCGCCTTCAGCGCCGCCGCCAGCGTCGCGCCGGTCGCAACGCCATCGTCGACGACGATGACATCACGGCCCACAAGCGGAACCTCCGGCCTGTCGCCCCGATACGTCCGGCGCTGGCGCTCGATCTCCGCCCGCTGCCTGGCCGCCTCGGCGTCGATATAGGCAACCGTGGCACCGCTCAAGCCGACGAATTCCTCGTTCAGGACCACCTGCGGCTCGCCACATCCGGCGATCGCCCCGATCGCGACCTCGGGGTTTGACGGCGCGCCGATCTTGCGCACGAACAGGAGGTCCAGTTCCGCGCCGAGCGCGGCTGCGATCTCGGCGGCGACGGCGACGCCGCCACGCGGGATGGCGAGGACGACCGGCTGCCCGATCCTCTCGCCGGCAAGCAACGAGGCCAGTTTTCGCCCCGCATCCGGGCGGTCCTCGAACGGCTGTCCATCTGGCATTTCTGCCCTCCCGGAAGGAGGCGCTAGGCTGAAAATCGAGCCGCATCATATCAAGTTCATTAATGACTTGCAGATATTTGAAGTGCTTGGACGGACAACTGGCGAAACGTCAGTTACGCCCCCCCGGGAGCCGGTCGGCCTGTCCCGTTCTCCATGATGGAGCCATCCCCATTTCGATTGCGTCCCACCGCCGCGCACCCGCGCGGCGAACGTCTCAGCTCGTGAGGATTTCATGTTCAACATACGGCCCAAGTCGCTCGCGACGAAGCTGATCGCGGTCACCGGCGGAACCATCGCCGTCGTCCTGCTTGCATCGAATTTCATCCTGATCTCGCAGTCGAAGGATCGCGTCGAAGCGCTGATCCTCAACGAGGCCAACAGCGAGGCACGCGCCATCTCCGAGGACGTCGCCGGCGCCATCGGGGAACTGGCAAGCGCTGCCCGCTCGAACGCAGGCATCATCGCCAAGGGACACGAGGGCCAGTATCTCGACCGCAAGGCGGTCATCGACATGCTGCGGGTCGGTGTCGAGGCGAACGACTTCGCCTTCGGCAGCTGGTACGCTGCGGAAAAGGACACCTTCGATGGCAAGGCGTCCGAATATGCAGGAAACAAGGACTTCGCCGGCAGCAAGGACGGCACCTTCAACCCCTACTGGACGAAGAACAAGGAGGGCGGCCTGACCTTCTCGACCTTCGAGTCCGACTACGAAGGCGGCTGGTACGCGCTCGCGGCCAAGAGCGGCAAGGGCGCCATGAGCCCGCCCTATACCGAGAGCACGACCGGCGACAACGTCTCGATGGCGTCCATCGCCTATCCGGTTCTGTCCAACGGCAAGCTGATCGGTGTCAGCGGCGTCGACGTCCGCCTTTCGACGCTGGCCGAGCGCGTCTCCGCGCTGCGCCCCTTCGGCTCCGGCCGCGTTCTCGTCCTGACACAGACGGGCAAGTGGCTCGTCCCGCCCCAGCCGGACCTTCTGATGAAGGACTATGACGGCGCCGGCAGCGACATCGTCAAGGAGGCCCTCGGTGCGCAAAAGCCGGGCTTCATCGACAATCTGTCCCTCGACGGCCAGGAGCCGTTCGATCGCGTCGTCTATCCGGTCGAATTGCCCGGCGTGAACACCACCTGGGCCGTCCTCGTGGACATCCCGCATTCGGCGGTCGCTGCACCGGTGCGCGCCCAGACCGTCATGATGGTTCTCGGCGGCGCGATCGTGCTCGGCGTCGTCCTGCTCGGCCTGTGGCTCGCCGTCCGCCGCTTCGTGCAGAAGCCGCTCGCCAGCCTTGTTGCCGACGTCGACAGGCTGGGCCACGGGGAATACGCCGAACCCGTCCGTGGCCAGGAGCGCACGGACGAGACCGGCGCGGTGGCAAAAGCGCTCGACGGTTTCCGCCACCAGCTCGCCGACACCAGACGCCTCGAGGCGGATGCGGAGAACCAGCGGCAGATGACCGAGAGCGAACGCAGCCGGGCCGAATCGGAGCGCCAGGCCTCCGGCGCCCTGCAGCGCGACATCGTCTCGCGGCTCGCCGAAGGACTTTCGCGGCTCTCCGCCGGCGAACTGTCCTTCCGCCTCTCCGGCGACTTTCCGGGCGAATACGAAAAGCTCAAGAGCGACTTCAACTCCGCCATGGGCAGCCTCGAGGAGACGATCGGCACCGTCAACGCGTCGGTCGCCAATATCGGCAACGGCACCAACGAGATCTCCAACGGCGCCGCCGACCTGTCGCATCGCACCGAGCAGCAGGCCGCAAGCCTGGAAGAAACGGCAGCCGCCCTCGACCAGTTGACCTCCCAGGTCAATTCCAGCGCCGAGAACGCCCGCGTCGCCGCCCAGTCGGTCGCCTCGGCCAGCGAAGACGCCGGCCGTTCGGGCGAGGTCGTCCAAAAGGCCATCACGGCCATGAAGGGCATCGAAACGTCCTCCGGCGAGATCTCCAACATCATCGGCGTGATCGACGAGATCGCCTTCCAGACCAACCTTCTGGCGCTGAACGCCGGCGTCGAGGCGGCGCGGGCGGGCGAGGCCGGCAAGGGCTTCGCCGTCGTCGCCCAGGAAGTGCGGGAACTGGCACAGCGCTCGGCGAATGCCGCCAAGGAGATCAAGACCCTCATCAACGCCTCGGAAACGCAGGTGCGCGAGGGCGTCGATCTCGTCGGCCGGACCGGCAATGCACTGGAGAAGATCGCCCAGCAGGTCATGCAGATCAACGACCTGATCCGACAGATCTCGTCGTCTGCCTCCGAGCAGGCGGTCGGATTGAAGGAGATCAACTCGGCCGTCAACCAGATGGACCAGGTGACCCAGCAGAATGCGGCGATGGTGGAGGAAACGACCGCCGCCAGCGTCGCGCTGAACGAGGAGGCGCGCACGCTGCAGTCGCTCGTCGCCCGCTTCCGCACCGGGCGGGCTCAGGAACCGGCCGTCGCGCGGCCGGCACAACGTCAAGCACAGGCGGCGGCACCTGCCGCAGCGGCGCCCCGCGCGGCTGCCTACCGTCCTGCTTCTCCTTCCCGCGCGGTCCCGCAGGTCGCCGGCAATACGGCCCTTGCACAGGACGCCTGGGAAGAGTTCTGAGCCCGGAACGGAGCATAGGACAAGCGAACGGCGCCGCCCCTGCGGCGCCGTTTTCCGTATCAGAGACGCGCCACGCGCTCCGTCAGCAGGTCGAAGAAGCCGTCTGCGTCAACCTCGCGCATGACCGTCGCATTTTGAGGTCGGCCGGTGACGTTCCACCAGTCCACGACGGTCATGCCCGTTGTCAGCGGCGATGCCGTCTCGATTTCGACATTGCAGGCGCGGCCGGCGAACAGTTCCGGTCGCAGCAGATAGGCGATCACGGTCGGATCGTGCAGCGGCCCGCCGTCGGAACCGTACTTCTCGACGTCGAAGCGCTCGAAGAATTCCAGCATGGCGACGAGGGCGCGGGCGGGCGGCGTGCCGATCGCGCGCAGCTTCTCCACCCGGCTTCGATGGGTGAGGACCTTGTGGGTAACATCGAGCGGCATCATGACGATCGGGACGCCGGAGCGGAACACCGCATCGGCCGCCTCCGGGTCGACATAGACGTTGAACTCCGCGGCCGGCGTGATGTTGCCGCCCTCGAAGAAGCCTCCGCCCATCATGACGATCCCGGCGATGCGGCCTGCCAGGTCCGGCGCCTTCTCCAGGGCGAGCGCGACGTTGGTTAGGGGGCCGAGCGTGCACAGCGTCACCGAACCGGGCGGCTCGCTGCGGATCGTCTCGACGATGAAATCCACCGCGTGCATGTCCTGCAGCACCATGGTCGGCTCTTCGAGGTCCGGGCCGTCGAGGCCGGTCTTGCCGTGGACGTGTTCGGCGGTGACGAGGGGACGGCGGAGCGGCGCGTCGGCGCCCGCGAAGACCTTGACGTCCGTCCGCCCGCAGAGTTCGCAGAGGATGCGGGCATTGCGCGCGGTCAGGCTCAGGGGAACGTTGCCGGCGACGGTGGTGATGCCCAGCACCTCCAATTCATCGACGCTGCCGAAGGCCAGCATGATCGCTGCGGCGTCGTCCTGGCCCGGGTCGGTGTCGATGATGATCTTTCTGGGTTGCGACATGGGCCTTCACATCTCCGAATCGTGTTGTCGCGCCGGCAGAACGCGGCGAAACGGCGACTATATTTGCCGGACGTCACTTCGCAAGCGTCTTGCACGGGTGCAGCGCAACACCCATATTGGCTCATGCAGGGATGCCGAATGCGGGTCCCGCAACAAGTCGCTTGAAACCAAGGACTAACGACATGAGCCGGATTACGCCTTTCGCCAGCCCACTCCTTCTCGGCTTCGACGCCATGGAGAAAACCCTCGAGCGGATCGCCAAGGGCAATGACGGCTACCCGCCCTACAACATCGAACGCATTCGCGCCGATGGCGCTTCCGGCTCCCCGGAACGGCTCCGCATCACACTCGCGGTGGCCGGGTTTTCGGAAGAGGAGCTCGAGGTGACGACGGAGGAGAACCAGCTGATCGTGCGCGGTCGCCAGACCGACACGGATGAGCGGGACTACCTCTACCGGGGCATTGCCGCGCGGCAGTTCCAGCGCATGTTCGTCCTTGCCGACGGCATGCGGGTGCTGGGCGCCGAGCTTCGCAACGGCCTTCTCGCCATCGACCTTGCCCGGCCCGAACCTGAACGCATGGTAAGGAAAATTAACATTTCCGTACCAGACTAGGCCAAGTGCCGTTCCTGCGGGAACACCCGCCGGAGCTTCACCCACATACGGATATTTTCCGGATGCACCGACGGGTCATATCGACAGCGGGCATCCGGCAGGCCGGTAACCAATCCGGCATATTGCCAGGAGGCAAACATGGGACTGAAAGCCATCACCCCTCAAGTCACCAAGGCGGACCTCGCCCATCTGGGCGCGGGCGAAGTGGGCTATATCCGCAAGATGCGCGCCGACGAGGTTTCGCGCTGCTTCCCGGAAGCGCCGGATATCGATCCCAGCCTCGACCTCTGGGCGCTCTTCGGTGCCGACGGCACGCCCATTCTTCTGACGGACAACCGTTCCAGCACCTTCTACAAGGCGGCCGAGGACGAACTCCGCACCGTCAGCCTGCACTGACCGAGAACCCTGGCGGGCTCAGGCCCGCCTGAAGGTCAGATAGGCCGAGCTGCGACCTTCGCGCCTGGCCTTGGCCTCGTAGCGCGTGCCCGGCCAGCCGGCGAAAGGCGTCAGCCAGTCGGCGGCATTGTCGGCGGTCCATTCGAATGCGGGGTGGGCCGCGCAATGGCCCAGCGTCCAGTTGACGTAGGTGTCGATGTCGGACGCGAAGCAGAAGAGCCCGCCGGGCTTGAGCACCCTTGCAAAACGATCGAGGCTGGTCGCCGATACGAAGCGACGTTTCCAGTGCTTCTTCTTCGGCCACGGATCGGGATAGAGCAGGTCGATCTGGTCAATGGAGGCCGGCGGCAGCCAGTCCAGAACCTGCATCGCATCATTGTCGTAAAGGCGGATGTTGCGCGCACCGGTCTCCTCGATCCGCCCCACGAGCTTCGCCATGGAATTGACGAAGGGCTCCACGCCGATGAAGCCGGTCTGCGGGTTCTCGAGCGCACGATGGATCAGGTGCTCGCCGCCGCCGAAACCGATCTCCAACCGGATCCGCTGCGTGTCGACGGAAAAGAGGCCGGCGAGCCTTTCCGGCGCCGGCTGCGACAGGTCGAGAGCCAGCGTCGGCAGAACCTCGTCGAGCCGGCGCGCCTGGGCCTCGCGAAGCGGCTTGCCCTTGCGGCGTCCGAAAAAGGCTTCCGTGGCGCGGGTCGGGTGCGGCAGTTCTGTCATGGCGGGTCTCTCACGATAAAAGCGGGCGTCTCCCTTGGGAGGCACCCGCTTTACAGTCTTCGAACAGGGTCCGTAAAGGCCGATCAGGCCGCCTTGGCCGTCTCCGCCTTCAGCGCTTCCTTCAGCGGCTTGACGAGATCGAGCTTCTCCCAGGAGAACGAACCGTCGCGACCGGCCTTGCGGCCGAAATGACCGTAGGCCGAGGTCTTGGAATAGATCGGTCGGTTCAGGTCGAGGTGACGGCGAATCCCGGAGGGCGACAGGTCCATGACCTTGCGGATCGCGGCCTCGACCTCGTCCTCGGTCACCTTGCCGGTGCCGTGAAGGTCGACATAGATCGACAGCGGCTGGGCCACGCCGATGGCATAGGACAGCTGGATCGTGCAGCGGTCGGCAAGGCTCGCCGCGACGACGTTCTTGGCCAGGTAACGTGCGGCATAGGCGGCCGAACGGTCGACCTTGGTCGTGTCCTTGCCCGAGAAGGCACCGCCGCCATGGGGAGCGGCACCGCCATAGGTGTCGACGATGATCTTGCGGCCGGTCAGGCCGGCATCGCCGTCCGGGCCGCCGATGACGAACTTGCCCGTGGGATTGATGTACCAGTTGCAGTCGCCGGCGATCTTGATGTCGGCCAGCGCCTCGCGAATATAGGGCTCGACCACCTCGCGAACCTTCCTGGAATCCCAGCTGCCGTCGAGATGCTGGGTGGAAAGCACGATCGAGGTGACCTCGGCGGGCTTGCCGTCGACATATTTCACCGTCACCTGGCTCTTGGCGTCGGGGCCGAGCTTGGCGACTTCGCCATTGCCGCTCTTGCGGGCGTCGGCGAGCAGTTGCAGGATACGGTGGGAGTAGTAGATCGGCGCCGGCATGAGTTCCGCCGTCTCGCGGCAGGCATAGCCGAACATGATGCCCTGGTCGCCCGCGCCCTCGTCGCCCTGCTGGTCGGCGGCGCTGTCGACGCCCTGCGCGATGTCGGCAGACTGGGCATGCAGCAGCACGTCGATCTTGGCGCTCTTCCAGTGGAAGCCGCTCTGCTCGTAGCCGATGTCGCGGATCGCCTTGCGCGCCGCGGACTTGAACTTCGAGGGGTTGATGACGTCGTTGCCGTCCTTGTCCTTCTTCAGAAGGCTCGGCGGCAGGCGCACCTCACCGGCGATCACGACGCGGTTGGTGGTCGCCAGCGTCTCGCAGGCGATCCGAACCGTCCAGGGATCGTACTTGGTCTTGGCGGCCTCGCGGTAGACCAGATCGACGATCTCGTCGGAAATGCGATCGCAAACCTTGTCGGGATGCCCTTCGGCCACGGACTCGCTGGTGAAGAGATAATTGCTGCGCATACGGGATTCCCCTCAATGAAGATGGTTCCGTATTAGTCAGTTCGGCGCCGAAAAACAAGCGCAGAACGACATAAACATATCTTTATATGCGATTATTCCTCTTGAGAGCCCACCAAAAGAAAACGGCTCCCGAAGGAGCCGTTTTCTTGCGTAAGTTTTTCCGTCGAGGCGAGCGTCTATTCTTCCGCCTCGGCAGCGAGCGCCTTCACGAGATCCACGAGCTTGCGGCGCACCTTGGGATCGCTGATCTTGACGAAGGACCGGTTGAGTTGCAGCCCCTCCGAAGAGGAGAGGAAGTCGACCACGTAGTTCGAGCTGGACGCTTCGGCCATTCCCGGCTGGTTTCCGGTATTTTCCCCCGGCGCATCCTCGAAGAAAAACGAAACCGGCACGTTGAGTATGCTGGAGATGTTCTGCAGGCGGCTCGCGCCGACCCGGTTGGTGCCTTTTTCGTATTTCTGGATCTGCTGGAAGGTGATCCCCAAATTTTCGCCCAATTTTTCCTGGCTCATGCCAAGCATGGTCCGGCGAAGGCGGATCCGGCTACCGACGTGAATGTCGATCGGGTTCGGCTTCTTTTTGTTTTCCATCATTGCTGTTGTCCTAACGCACGAAATGGCCCCATTTACCCGGCATCTATCATAAGCCTTAACGTCACGTTGTATTCGAGACCTTTTCGGACTTTATAATACTTATAAAATGCCGGTATTCGCCACTATGCAATTTTAGGGGTTTTTGGTCAATTCGCATGCCGGATAAAACCAATGCGAGAAAACGCCCCTATTCCGAAAAAAATTGCAACTGCGGACCAAAACCACAGGTTTCGTGACACACTGTCATGAATTGCAGGACGTTTTCCCGGTATGGTTGCATCGACAAAGCCTTCCATATTATAAGGAAGCCCTAATACAATCGTGCCTTTTGCGTCCACGACGGCTGAAATCCCGGTATTGGCCACCCGTACCAGCGGCAGCCCCGTCTCCACCGAACGCACCTGCGCCTGATGGAAATGCTGGTAGGGCCCCGGGGTGTCGCCGAACCATGCGTCGTTGGTGACGTTCAGCAGGGCATCGGTCGAATAGGCGGCGGCCTCGATCTCGTCGGGAAAGATCGCCTCGTAGCAGACCATCGGGTAGAACGAGCGGTTCGACGGCAGCGCCAGCACCTGATGCGCGCGCGCTGCCGAAAAGCCGCCCGGCAGCGAGGCGACGGCGGTGACGCCCCAGGAGTTCAAGAGTTCCTCGAACGGCATGTATTCGCCGAAGGGCACGAGATGCACCTTGTCGGTCGCGCCCAGGATCTGGCCGGTCCCGTCGATCGCATAGATGGAGTTGTAGTAGCGCGGCTCCTTGCCGGCGCCCGCGTCCTCGGTCCGCACGGCGCCTGCGATCAGCACCTGATCGTCCTCCAGCACGGCGGCGATCCGCGTCAGCGCATCGGGATTGTCCGTCAGGATGAAGGGAATGGATGTCTCCGGCCAGATGATGATGTCCGGCCGCTTCTCGCCCGAGGGCGGAGCGCCGCTGAGCGCCAGGTGCTTTTCGAAGATCGCCACGCGATTGGCGTCGTCCCACTTGCCGGCCTGGTCGATGTTGGGCTGCACGAGGCGGACGGTCACGTCGGTATCGGCAGGGTCGGGCACTATCCGAAGCGCATAGAAACCGTAGCCTGCCTGCAACGCCAGAAGCAGCCCGGCGATCGACAGTCCGATCCGCTTGCCCCGTCCCGTCCACAGGAGCGCCGGGGCTGCGAAGACGAACACCGCCAGCACGTTCATGCCGGCGACGCCTATGATGCGCGCCGGCTGCATCATCAGCGGGATCGGCATGGCGCCGTAACCGACGGCATTCCAGGGGAAACCCGTAAACAGGAACGAACGCAACCATTCGGCAAGGCCGAAGGCCGCGGCCAGCGCGAGGATGCGCCCGACGCCGTCCGACCAGAACATCCGCGCCAGTGCGGCGGCAAGGCCGTAGTAGATGGCCAGGACGGCGGGCAGGCCGACCACCGCCAGCGGCAGTGCCCAGGCGAACGCCTCCGCATCGACGAGCAGCGCGTTGCCGAGCCACCAGAGGCTTCCCAGGAAATAGCCGAAGCCGAAGCACCAGCCGACGCGGAATGCCGGCGCGAGCCTGCGGACGAAGCCCGCGTCGGGATCACCGCTGGCGCCGTCGATCAGCCAGACCAGGATAGGAAAGGAAACGAACAGGGCGGCAAAGAAGCCGAAGGGCTGCAGCGCCAACACGCCGAACAGGCCCGCCAGGAATGCCGTCAGCGCCCGGCTCCAACCGGACAACAGCATCACCCTCCCCGCCAGACGTGTCATCCCGCCTCTCTCGAACCATCGCGAATCAGCGTGGCAAGTCTTTCAAAAAAAACAGCGCTTGTCGCGCGCCGTCGGGTGAATGCCGGGGATGTCGAAACGGCACCGGGAAAGCGCCGGCCACCCGGCCGGCGCCTGCCGCCCTCAGGCGTTGCCTTCAGTCTTGCCGTCCTCGGTGAGCACGTGCTCCTGGGGCGGCGGAAGCTGCCCCTCGCCTTCCGGCCGCGCCAGACGCCTTCGCGTGGGCGACGAGCGCTTGCGGGTGATGCGCACGCGCTTGACGCGCCTGGGATCGGCATCGAGCACGTGGAACTCGAACCCCGGCAGCGCCTGCACGACCTCGCCGCGCACCGGAATGCGGCCGAGCGAACCGAAGATCAGGCCGCCCAGCGTGTCGGCATCCTCGAGCTGCTCGCGAATGTCGAAGTCGCGGCCGACCGTCTCGGCAAGCTCCTCGAGTTCGGCACGCGCATCGGCGATGAAGACGTCGTCCGAAACGCGCGTGATCATCGCCTGGTCGTCGTCGTGCTCGTCCTCGATGTTGCCCACGACCATCTCGACGATGTCCTCGAGCGAAGCCAGACCGTCGGTGCCGCCGTATTCGTCGATCACCAGCGCCATCTGCGTGCGCGTCGCCTGCATCCGTCCCATCAGGTCGGAGGCCAGCATGGAGGGCGGCACGAACAGAACGGGGCGGATGATGCCGGCCTCGACGACCGTCTTGGTCAGGTCGATCCGGGCAAGGTCAAACTCAGGCTTCGGCGTCTTTGCCGGCTTGTCGCCCGCCACGGCCGCGGCAACGCCGTTCGTCGCCTTGGCACCGGCTGTCGATTTGCCGCTGATCGCCACCCTGGAGGAGGCGGCGGCCTTCGCGCCGTTGCGCCGCTTGTTGCGCGCCTGCTTGGTGACATAGGCGAGAAGGTCGCGGATGTGGACCATGCCGCGCGGATCGTCGAGGCTATCGCAATAGACCGGCATGCGCGAATGGCCGGATTCCTCGAAGATCATCATCAACTCGCCGATGGTGATCTCCTGCTCCACCGCCTCGATGTCGGCACGCGGAACCATCACGTCCTCGACCCGGACCTCGCGGAAACGGAGAATGTTGTGAAGCATCGCCCGTTCCTCGGGCGAGAAGGCAGCATCCCCTTCGGGGGCCGGGGTCCTCAACGCTTCGGCCAGGTCGTGGCGAAGCGACGACGCATCGCTGCTTCTGAAGAAGCGCATCGCGCGTGACCAGAAATTCCTTGCCGGACTCGCCTGCGGTTCCGGCCTGGGCGTACTGCCCCCGTCGTCCTGTTCCGAGGCGTCGGCCTCGTTGGTATCAGCCGAAAGCGGCTGTGATCTCAAATCGCTCATCGTTCCAAACTGTCAAACCGGGTCGTCCCCGTACGGATCAGATAGGCCAAGCTCGCCCAAAATGCGAGTCTCCAGCCCTTCCATTTCTTCGGCCTCGTCGGTTTCCATATGATCATAACCGAAGAGGTGCAGAAATCCATGCACCAAAAGATGCGTCAGGTGCTCCTCGAACGGCTTGCCCATTTCGGCCGCCTCGCGCACCAGCGTCTCGTGCGCCAGGATGATATCGCCGAGCATCGGGCCCGGCATGTCGCCCGGCTGGACCGGAAAGGCGGGGAAGGACAGCACGTTGGTCGGCTTGTCCTGCCCGCGCCATTCGGCATTGATCGCGCGGATCGAGGCGTCGTCGGTGAAGAGCAGCGACAGTTCGGCCGGCGTGTCCGGCAGGGGCTGCCCCTCTTCGCGCGCGAGATGACGCGCGGCTGCGCCGATGACGCGCTCGCTCATGGAGAGGAGCGTCTTCTCGGCGGGCCAGGGACCCGCCTCGACGCTGATCTGTATCTCGATTTCGCTCATCGATCCTTGGGCAGGGCCGCCTCAGCGGTCCATATGCTCGCTTTCGTCCTGAACGGCGCTCTGGGATTCGTAGGCCCGAACGATCCGCGCCACCATCGGATGACGGACGACGTCGACGTCCTTGAACCGCACCACCGAAACGCCCTCGACGCCGCGCAGGATCTGCAACGCTTCGACCAAGCCGGATTTCATGCCGCGCGGCAAATCGATCTGGCTCGGGTCGCCGGTGACGATCATGCGGCCGTTCTCGCCGAGGCGGGTGAGGAACATCTTCATCTGCATCGAGGTCGTGTTCTGCGCCTCGTCGAGGATGACGGCGGCATTGGCCAGCGTCCGCCCGCGCATGAAGGCGAGCGGAGCGATCTCGATGACACCGGCGGTGATGGCGCGTTCGACCTTGTCGCCCGGCATCATGTCATAGAGCGCATCGTAGAGCGGCCGCAGGTAGGGGTCGACCTTCTCCTTCATGTCGCCGGGCAGGAAGCCGAGCCGCTCGCCCGCCTCGACCGCCGGTCGCGACAGCACGATCCGGTCGACCGCACCGCGCTCCAGGAGTTGCGCCGCATAGGCGACGGCGAGATAGGTCTTGCCGGTACCGGCGGGCCCGACACCGAAGACGAGCTCGGAGCGCTCCATTGCGCGGATATAGGCATCCTGCGTCGGCGTGCGGGCGACGATCGTCTTCTTGCGGGTGGAGATCTGCGACATGGTCAGCTTGGCCTTGCGCTCCATGGTCGGCAGCAGGAGCTGGTCATCGGCGGCAACGGCCATGCGGATCGCGCCTTCGACGTCGGAGAGCTCAACCGAGCCGCCGCTCTGCAGCCGTCCGTAGAGATAGTCGAGCGCGCGGCGGGCCTGGTTGGTCGCCACGATGTCGCCGCTAATGGAGACCGAGTTGCCGCGGGGCCGCGCCTCGACCTGCAGCCGCTGTTCCAGAAGCTTCAGGTTCTGGTCGAACTGACCGAAGAGTTCGCTTGCGTATCGGTTGTTTTCGAAGGTGAGCACGAAGTGATTTGCGTCTGTCGCAGGCGGTTTCGACTGGCGCGGCGATGTCGTCATCAATTCGTGTCCGTTCAAGCGGCAACGCTCCCTTGCTGTCCGCCCCTCAACCAATCGCCTCGGCGAAAAGGCTGTTCGGGCCGGCACCGGTGATTCGTACCCTTATAATGTCACCGATTTCGGAGCCGTTTGCATCAACATTAACAGGGTGCAGCCAAGGCGATCGTCCGACGAGCTGGCCGGGCATCCGGCCCGGTTTTTCGAGCAGAAGATCGATCTCCTTGCCAACGCATCCTGCAGCGAAAGCTCTCTGCTGCTCGAACAGCAGCGCCTGCAGCCTCTCGAGGCGCTCGGACTTTACACCCTCGGCAACGTGTCCGTCCATCTCCGCACCCGGCGTACCCGGCCGGATCGAGTATTTGAAGGAGAAGGCCTGCGCATAGCTGACCTTGTGGACAAGTGCCATCGTGTCTTCGAAGTCCTCGTCCGTCTCGCCGGGGAAGCCGACGATGAAGTCGCCGGAAATGGCGAGATCCGGCTGGACGGCGCGGATGCGTTCGATCAGGGCGACATAGTCGGCGGCCGTATGGCGCCGGTTCATCGCCTTCAGGATCCGATCGGATCCGGACTGCACCGGCAGGTGCAGGTAGGGCATCAGCTTCGGCAGGTCGCGGTGAGCAGCGATCAGCCCCTCGTCCATGTCGCGCGGATGGCTGGTGGTGTAGCGGATGCGGGCCAGCCCCTCGATCTCCGACAGGCGGGCCAGGAGGGCACCGAGCCCCATCTCCGCGCCGTCTCCGCCTTCGCCATGCCAGGCGTTGACGTTCTGGCCGAGCAGCGTGATCTCGCGCACGCCCGCATCGACCAAACGCTCGGCCTCCGCCACGATCTGGGAAAGCGGCCGGGAGACCTCGGAGCCGCGGGTGTAGGGCACGACGCAGAAGGTGCAGAACTTGTCGCAGCCTTCCTGCACGGTCAGGAACGCGGCGACGCCGCGGGCACGCGACTGCGCCTTCCTCGGGGCCGGCAGATGCTCGAACTTGTCCTCGATCGCATAGTCCGTATCGACGACGCGCTCGCCCTCCTTGGCGCGCCTGAGCGCCTCGGGGAGGCGATGATAGGTCTGCGGGCCGATCACGAGGTCGACAGCCGGCGCCCGGCGCAGGATCTCGCTGCCCTCGGCCTGGGCGACGCAGCCGGTGACGCCGATCACGAATTCGCGACCGTCCTTGGCCCGCGCCTTCTTCATGTCGCGCAGGCGCCCGAGTTCGGAGTAGACCTTCTCCGCCGCCTTCTCGCGAATGTGACAGGTGTTGAGGAGCACGAGGTCGGCGTCCTCCAGCGTCGTCGTCGGCTCGTAGCCGTCCTTCGACAGCGCGTCCGTCATGCGCTCGCTGTCGTAGACGTTCATCTGGCAGCCATAGGTCTTCACGAACACCTTTCGGCTGTTGCGTGAAACAGGTGCCGGCTGCGAGGCCTCGTCGATTGCGGAAATCTGGTCTGTCATGGGCGGGTCTTTAGTCGAAAAAGCCCGGGAATTGAAGCCCTGTCGATCGCGCATCGCCGAACGGGCCGGTTTCGGCGGCTCCGCTCACCGGGCGCGCAGCCTGTCGCCCAGCATCGCGCGAATGCGCCGCTCCACCTCGCGGCTCAGCGCCTTGCGATTGCCGGCCGCATCGTAGGGGATCATCTCGCCGAAATCGACGTCGATCTCGAAGGCGCCTTCCTTCAGGATGCCGAGCAGGTGCGGCAGCATCTCGATGTCGCCGGGCCAGGCGACGATCGGCCGGTGATAGCGCCCCATCGCCATGCCGTGGATCCCGGTATAGGCGATCGAGAGGGGCTGGATGAAGACCGTCCCGCCCGGCACCTGGGTCGCCGCGGTGGACGCTGCGCCGAACAGCGAGGTCTTGACCTCCAGCAGCCGGTTTCCATCCGAGGTCGTGCCTTCCGGAAACAGCACCACGATCTCGCCGTCCGCCATCCGCCGGGCGATCTCGCCCACCTGCTCGCCGGTCTTGCGCTTCTCCTCGCGCACGACGAAGATCGAGGCCTGCAGGCGCGCCAGCAGGCCGAACACCGGCCAGTCGCGGACCTCGGACTTGGCGATGTAGACGACGTCGGCGATCGCGCCGAGCACGAGAATGTCCTGCCAGGAAGCGTGGTTCGCAACGAGCATCAGCGGCCGGCGCTTCTCCAGCGCCCCGTGCACGCGCACTTTCAGCCCGAGCAGCGCGCAAGCCGCGCGATGCCAGAGCCGCGGAATGCGGCGGCGGGGCTTCAGATCGAAGCGGAGGCAGAGAAGCTGGGCCGGCAGCAGGGCCAGCGTCACGATCGCAAGACAGAGGAGGACAAGGACGATGCGGAGCCAGGCGATCAATCAGATCCTGCAAGCAGGCGATGGCATGATGCGACCGCCCTACTCGCCCTCCTTCTTCAGCGGCACGCCGTAGAGCTCGAGGCGGTGATCGACCAGCCGGAAGCCATGCTCGCGGGCGATCTTTTCCTGCAGCGCCTCGATCTCGGGCGAATGGAACTCGATGACGGTGCCCGTCTTCAGGTCGATCAGGTGATCGTGATGCTCTTCCGGAACAGTCTCGTAGCGCGAGCGGCCGTCGCGAAAGTCATGGCGCTCGATGATACCGGCGTCCTCGAACAGCTTGACGGTGCGGTAGACCGTGGAGATCGAGATGCGCGGATCGACATCGGCGGAGCGGCGATAGAGCTCTTCCACGTCCGGGTGATCGGCGGAGCTCTCCAGAACGCGGGCGATCACGCGTCGCTGCTCGGTCATGCGCATGCCGCGCTCGACGCAAAGCTCCTCCAGCGTTTTTTCCACTTCCGTCATGTCGTCCCGGTCCCGTCGCAAGCACGTCCAGGGTTCGCAACCGAACATGCGGCCCTGCCAGAAGGGGACTAGCGAAGATCGCGCCGCATGACAAGCGCCGTGGACCGGCGACCGGCCTGCTCGTAATAGGCCTTGCGCTCTCCGACCTTGGCAAAGCCGAGCTTCTCGTAGAGCCTGAGCGCTGCAAGATTGCCCTCGTCGACCTCGAGGAAGATCTCCTCGGCGCCGCGCATGCGGGCCTCGCGCAGGGCCGCCTGCATCAGCCGCCAGCCGAGCCCGGCACGCTCGAACCTGACATCGACGCCGATCGTCAGGATCTCCGCCTCGCCGGCCGCCGCGCGCGCCAGCACGAACCCGCCGGAGGGACGGCCGGACGCGTTGGTCTGCCAGGCGATGAAGCCGAACACGGTGTCCTGCGACAAAAGCGAATGGAACTCACCGTCGCTCCAGGCGCGGGCAAAGCGCGCCTTGTGCAGGCTCGCGATCACCCCGCGGTCCTCCGGCTCGATGGGGAAGATCTCGAATTCGGGCGGCCTGCGGAGGAAGAAGTCTGTCAACGACACGGATCACACCCTCGCAATGGCAAAACCGGCCTGAGGCTTGGCGTCCGGGCCGCGAAGATAGAGCGGCTTCGGCTTGTCGCCAACGGGATCGGCCAGCGCCCCGAGACGGGCCACCGTCTCGATCGGGATCGGCCGGGAAGGCTCGATCTCGCCGGCGGTCCCGGCAACGAGCGCTGCCGCCGAGCCGATGACGGTTCCCCGGGAGGCTTCGGCCGCCGAGCGCGCCTCTTCGAGCGACAGGACCTGCGGTGCCGTGATCGCCGATCCGTCGGCGGCAAAGGCCTGGCAATAGGCCTCGCCGCGCTTGGCGTCGATCGCGACGAACACGGGCGCTGCCGGATGGCCGGAAAGATGGCCGGCTGCGATCGCAGCCAGCGTCGAGACGCCGACGGCCGGCACTCCCAGCGCCAGCGACAGCCCGCGGGCCGCCGCCACGCCGACACGGATGCCGGTGAAGGAGCCGGGCCCGATGGTCACGGCAATCCGGTCGATCGCAGACAATTCGACGCCGGCGCTATCGAGGGCGGCGTCGACGAACGCCATCAGCCGCTCGGCATGGCCGCGGCCGATATCCTCCCCGGCGAAGCCGAGCGTGACGTTGCTGTCGCTGTCATGGATGGCCGCGAAGCAGCCGCTGCCGGACGTATCGATCGCCAGCAGGATCATCGGTGGCACCCGCGGGAGGGGTGCCGGGAATTACATAACCGCTTCAACTTCCTGAACTTCCGGTACGAAATGACGCAACAGATTCTGAACGCCGTGCTTCAAGGTGGCGGTTGACGAGGGGCATCCCGAGCAGGCGCCCTTCATGTTGAGATAGACGCGACCGTCGCGATAGCCCTTGAAGGTGATATCGCCGCCGTCCTGGGCGACTGCGGGGCGGACGCGGGTCGCGAGCAGTTCCTTGATCGTCGCGACGATCGCTTCGTCACCCTCGTCGTAGAACTCGCCTTCCTCGCTGTCGTCGCCGCCGAGCGCGCCGCCGGCCATGATCGGCTGGCCGGACATGAAGTGCTCCATGATCGTGCCGAGGATCGCCGGCTTCAGGTGCTGCCAGTCGGCATTGTCCTTGGTGACGGTGATGAAGTCGTAGCCGAAGAAGACGCCGGTGACGCCGGGGACGCCGAACAGGCGGGCGGCCAGCGGCGAAGCCGCCTGTGCCTCGGTCTCGTCGCGGAACTCCGCCGTTCCCTCTTCCAGCACGACCTTGCCGGGAAGGAATTTCAGGGTTGCCGGGTTCGGCGTTGTCTCGGTCTGGATGAACATCTTCTCGTCTCCATGCCGTCGGGTTCAAGGCTCCGCGGCGAATGTTTAGAACTATTCAAAAGAAAATAGGCTTTTCCGACCGCCGCATCAAGGCATGGCCGCAGGAATCGTGACCTCAGCTCAGCGCGTCGATCTCCTCGTCGGTCAGGGTCTCCGGAATGACGGTAACGGGAATCGGGAAAGCGGCGCGGCCGGCGAGCGACGACACCAGGGGTCCCGGCCCCTCCTTGGCCGAACCGGCCGCCAGGACGAGGATCGCGATGTCCCGGTCCTCCTCGATCTGGGCATTGATCTCGTCGGCCGCGTTCCCCTCGCGGATGACGATCTCCGGTTCGATGCCGAGGCTTTCGCGCACCGACTGGGCCGCCTTGGCGACGATGGCCTCGGCCTCCTCGCGCGCCTCGGCGCGCATGATCTCCTCCACGCCCAGCCATTCACGGAAGTCGCCGGCCAGGATCACATAGAGCAGCACGACGCCGCCATTGGAGTTCTTCGCACGCGCCGCCGCATAATGCGTGGCGCGCTGGCACTCCGGCGTCTCGTCGACGATCGCCAGGAACTTGCGCCGGTGACCCTCCAGGCGTGACTGTCGTGTCGATACCATGTCTCACTCACCTTCGCCCTGATTCCGCCACAGCTTATACCAAATCCGGGCGATGGGAATTGGCCAGCGGCACCTCCGCTTCCCTCTTCTCCCCTCGGAAGAAGAGGGCCTGCGGCACCGGCGCCGATGTCTCAGCGCAGGAAGCCGATGATGTCGGAGACCTCGGCGATCGTCTTCTCGGCCCGGGCGCGGGCCCGTTCGCCGCCATTGCGGAGGATGGCGTCGATATGGGCGGTATCGTCCATCAGCCGGCGCATTTCGGCGGTGATCGGCGAAAGAACGTTGACGGCGAGATCGACCAGCGCCGGCTTGAAGGTGGAGAACTGCTGGCCGCCGAACTCCGCCAGGACCTCCGCCTTCGACCTGTCGGACAGGGCAGCATAGATGCCGACGAGGTTTTCCGCCTCCGGCCGGCCCTTCAGTCCCTCGGTCTCGGACGGCAACGCCTCGGGATCGGTCTTGGCCTTGCGGATCTTCTTCGAGATGGTCTCGGCATCATCCATAAGGTTGATGCGGGACAGATCGGACGGGTCGGACTTCGACATTTTCTTCGTGCCGTCGCGCAGGCTCATGACGCGCGGCGCCGGACCCTCGATCATCGGCTCGACCATCGGGAAATAGGCGTGCACGGGCTCGTCGCCGACCAGAATGTCGACGCCGGTACCGGAAGCGCGGATCTTGTCCCGGAAGTCGAGATTGAACTTCATCGCGATGTCGCGGGCCAGTTCCAGATGCTGCTTCTGGTCGTCGCCGACCGGAACGTGAGTGGCGCGGTAGACGAGGATATCGGCGGCCATCAGGCTCGGATAGGCGAGCAGTCCGAGCGAGGCGTTCTCGCGGTCCTTGCCGGCCTTGTCCTTGAACTGGGTCATCCGGTTCATCCAGCCGATGCGGGCCACGCAGTTGAAGATCCAGGCCAGCTCGGCATGCTGCGGCACGGCCGACTGGTTGAAAACGATATGCTTTTCCGGATCGATGCCGGACGCGATGAAGGCGGCCGCAATCGAGCGGATCTGCCCCTTCAGGTCCTCGTGGACAAGCTGGGCGGTGATCGAATGCAGGTCGACGACGCAGTAGATGCAGTCGTTGTCCGCCTGCAGCGCGACGAACTTGCGAATGGCGCCGAGATAGTTGCCGAGATGGAGATTGCCCGTCGGCTGGACGCCGGAAAAGACGAGCGGCTTGAAAGCGGTCATGATGTCCTCGTGAGGCTGGTGGAGGGCCCAAGCAGCGGGTGCCGCAACTGGTTCACGGGCGCGCTTATGCACGGCGGCCGGGGCACAATCAAGCGGGCAATGGCGAGCACGATCCCGACGCGGTGCGGGCAGCGATCGTGGCGTCAAGACGGCACAATCGCGGCACGCCCTTAATACTCCTTAAGTATTAACTAACATTAGCAATAAAATCCTCACAAAAGCCAATTTTGGGATTTCAGTTCTCTCCGGGGCGGAGGTATCCCGGCCAGCTTTGCTGACCGACCTGATCAGGAGAGGTATCATGCGGAGAGCATGTTGCATGCTGCTGGCCGGCCTGTTCGCGCTTTCGACTCTCGCCATCGACGGCGCGCAGGCGGGCGAGGAGACCAAGCTGAATTTTAAGAAGGACAAGGGACGGATCACGCTCGCCTATGCGACCCAGACGCCACGGGTCCAGCATCGCTGTTTCCCGGGGCGGCTGCACGCCGTCCTAGCCCATATTGCGGCACAGACCGGCAGGCGCCCGCTGGTGACCTCCGGCAACCGATCCGGCGGCCGGCGGGGTTCCTATCATCGCAAGTGCATGGCGGCCGACATCCGCGTGCCCGGCGTTCCGGTCAGTCGCATCGTCGCTGCGGCAAAGACTGCACCCGGCATCGGCGGCATCGGCACCTATTGCAATGGCATCGTCCATGTCGACGTCGGGCCGAAGCGGCGCTGGAATTACTGCGGGGGGCGCGGTCTCGCCAAGCTGAACAGATCGAAATCGAAGGTCGTCGCCATGCGTTGAGACGCAGGCGGGACCCATGCGCCGGCAATCAGGACGCCGGCTGCAGCAAGTCCCACCTGTTGCCGAAGGGATCCTCGAAGACGGCAACGGTGCCGTAGGCCTCCGTGCGCGGCTGCTCCAGGAAACGGACGCCGGCGGCGACGAAGGCGGAAAAGTCGCGCTCGAAATCGCCGGTATGGAGGAAGAAGCCGACACGGCCGCCCGTCTGCCTGCCGATCGCAGCCACCTGCGCCTCGCCGACGGCCTCCGCCAGGAGCAGCCCCGTGCCGTCGCCGCCGTTGTCGCCTCCCTTGGGGCGCACGACTACCCAGCGCTTGCCGTCGGGCAGTTGCGTGTCCTCGACGAGGTCGAAGCGCAGCGCCCCGCAATAGAAGGCGATCGCGCGGTCGTAGTCCGGCACCACCAGCGTGACGAGCGCAATCCGCCCCTTCATTCGCCGCTCTCCGGTGCCGGCTTTGCCTTGCGCCTGATGTTGCGGCGGATCATGCCGAGGTCGGCACCGCCGATCAGGAAGGCGACGCCGAAATAGATCACCATCGACAGGCCGATCAGGGCGCCGAGCGCGGCCACCTGCTCCAAAAGCGAGGCGGTGGAGGCGAGCCGTGCCGCCATCAGCCCCGAGGCGTAGTCGAGGCTTGCGGCCATGACGAGGGCGGCTATCACCAGCCGTGCCACGCGCCAGGCCAGCGCCCTCTCCAGCGGCCAGTGGCCACGGCGGACGAGCGTGACGAACAGGAAGATCGCCGTCAGCCAGCCCGAGGTCGCCTCGGCGGTGGCGATGCCGCGTTCGTGGAAATGGGGAAAGAGCGAGACGGCCAGCACGCAATTGACCACCACCGAGAACAGCGTGATGCGCATCGGCGTCTTCGTATCCTCGCGGGCGAAGAAGCCGGGATTGAGTGCCTTGATCATCACGAAACCCGGCAGGCCGAGGCCGTAGATCGCGAGCGTGCCTGCGACGATGGAAGTGGTCTCGGGCGAAAACGCGCCGCGCTCGTAAAGGACGCGGACGATCTCGTCGGAGATGACCCAGAGGGCGGCCGCGGCCGGCAGCGTCAGGAACAGCACGAATTCCAGCGACCGGTTCTGCAGGTTGGCCGCCTCCCGCTCGTGCCCGCCCTTCAGCGCGCGCGCCAGTTCCGGCAGCAGCACGACGCCGACGGCGACGCCGACGACGCCGAGCGGCAGCTGATAGACGCGATCGGCATATTGCAGGGCCGAGATCGCCCCCTCCCGGGTCGAGGCGATCATCTGGCCGATGATCTGGTTGATCTGGGTGATGCCTCCGGTGACGGCGGCCGGCAGCGCCAGCCACAGCAGCCGCTTGACGTTCGGCGTCATCCTCGGCCGGCGAAAGCCGATGCGCATGCCGGCATGCAGGACGCCCGCATAGAGGACCACCATCTGCAGGATGCCGGCAGCCAGCACGCCCCAGGCGAGATACCAGGCCGTATCCAGCGGCGAGGCGCCGGTGTAGAGCCCGAAGACGAGCGCGCTGATCAGCACGAGATTGAGGAAGATCGGCGCGACGGCGGCGGCGAAATAGTGGTGCAGCGAATTCAGCATGCCCGAGAGCATCGCCGTCAGCGACATGCACATCAGGTAGGGGAACATGACGATGGCAAGCCTGACCGTCACGTCGAACTTCTCCGGGTCGCCCACGAAACCCGGCGCGATGACCCAGGCGACGATCAGCGGCATCGCCAGTTCCATGGCGATGGTGATGAGCATCAGCACGGTGAAGAGGACGCCGAAGACCTCCTCGGAAAAACGCTTGGCGCCGTCGACGCCGCCGGCCTCGATCTCCTTGGCGAAGAGCGGCACGAAGGCGGCGTTGAAGGCTCCCTCGGCAAACAGGCGGCGAAACAGGTTCGGAAAGCGGAAGGCGGCATAGAAGGCATCCGCCATCGGACCGGTGCCGAGTGCCGCCGCCATCAGCGTTTCGCGGGCGAAGCCCAGGATACGGCTGCCGAGCGTCGCGCCGCCGACGGTAGCAAATTTCGTGACAAGGCTCATTCGGCGACCCTGACCCCCGGTTTGGCGCCCACGGGCGCCACGATGCCCGACGGCATCCGGTCGCGCGCCTCGTCAGCTTCCTCGGCCATCACCGCCTTCAGCCGGGCGATGATGTTGGCCTGGCGGTTCTCGTTGGTGATCTTCTGGCCGAGCAGGTCGTTGACGTAGAAGGTGTCGATCACCTTCTCGCCGAAGGTGGTGATGTGGGCCGAGGCGATGTCGAGCGACAGGTCCGACAGGACCGCCGTCACCTCGGACAGGAGACCGGGCCGGTCGAGGCACTCGATTTCGATCACCGTGAACTTGTTGGACAGCGCATTGGAGATCGTTACCGCCGGCGGCACGGTGAAGGTCTTGGAGCGCTTGCGGCCACGGGTCCGGTTGGCGATCACCTCCGGCAGGCGCTTGCGGCCCGAAAGCACGTCCTCGATCATCTTGCCGATATTGGCCGCGCGCCGCATCTCGTCGGCATCGTTCGGGAACTCGCGATTGACGAGGATCGTATCCAGGGCGCGACCGTCGGAGGTGGTGTGGATCTGAGCGTCGACGATGTTGGCGCCGGCGGCCGCACAGGCGCCGGCAATCACCGTCAGGAGTCGCGGATGGTCGGGCGAGAGGACGGTGATCTCGGTGATGGCGTGGAAGCTATCCGTGCGCACCATGGTCGCGAGCGCCTGCCTGGCCTTGTCGGCGCCGCGGATGAAGTCCGCATGGCGCACCTGCTCCTCCAGCGAGACCGTCAGCAGATAGGGATCGTAGTGCAGGCGGGCATAGGCCCTGCGGTCCTTCTGGCTCCAGTCGGCGAGCGCCTCCGACAACGCCTCGCGCGCGGCCTTCGCCCGTTCCTTGCGCGAGACCTCGGAGAAGCCGCCCGACAGGACGAGTTCGGTCTCGTAGTAGAGCGTTCGCAGCAACTGACCCTTCCAGCCGTTCCAGACGCCCGGGCCGACCGCGCGGATATCGCAGACGGTCAGCACCAGCAGCATCTTCAGGCGCTCCATCGAGCGCACCTTGTCGGCAAAATCGACGATGGTCTTGCGGTCGTTGAGGTCGCGCGTCTGCGCCACCATCGACATGACCAGGTGCTCCTCGATCAGCCAGACGACGAGCTCGGTCTGTTTCGGGGTCATGCGGAAGCGCTGGCAGAGCTTGCGCGCCAGACGGGCGCCGGCGACCGAATGATCCTCCGGCCGGCCCTTGGCCACGTCGTGCAGCAGGACCGCCACATAGAGCGGCAGGCGATCCTCGATGCTGGGCATGACCTGCATGGCGGCCAGCGGGTGCGCCTCCGTCTCGCGCCCCTGTTCGATGCCGGACAAGACGCCGACGGAGCGGATCAGGTGCTCGTCGACCGTGTAGTGATGATACATGTTGAACTGCATCATCGCGACGATCTTGCCGAATTCAGGGATGAACCGGCCGAGCACGCCGGATTCGTTCATCCGCCTCAGCATCAGGGCCGGATCGCGCGGGGAGGTCAGGATCGACAGGAACAGCCGGTTGGCCTCCTCGTCCTCGCGCAGCGCGTTGTTGATCAGGCGCAGCGACCGGGTGACCAGTTTCAGGGCGTCGGGATGGAATTCCAGCCCGTTGAGGTCGGCGATGTGGAAGAGCCGGATCAGGTTCACCGGATCGCGCTTGAACACGTCGGGGCTCGCGATCGTGATGCGGCCGCGGTCCTCGACGAAATCGAGCGAGCCCGGGATCTTGCGGTTGCGGCGGGTGAAGCGGCTGATCACAGCGGTGATGCCCGGCGCCTCCTTGGCCTGCTGGTCCTCGAGTGCGGCGCAGAAGATGCGCGTCAGGTCGCCGACGTCCTTGGCGACGAGGAAATAGTGCTTCATGAAGCGTTCGACGGCCGACAGCCCCGGATGCGGCTGATAGCCGAGGCAGGCGGCGATCTCCGACTGCACGTCGAAGGACAGCCGCTCCTCCGCCTTGCCGGTGAGGAAATGCAGGTGGCAGCGAACGGCCCAGAGGAAATCGTCGGCCTTCTGGAACAGCTTGAACTCGTGGCGCGACAGGACGCCGAGCTTCACGAGATCCTCCGGATCGCGGATGTTGTAGTAGTATTTGGCGATCCAGAAGAGCGTGTGCAGGTCGCGCAAACCTCCCTTGCCCTCCTTGATGTTCGGCTCGACCAGATAGCGCGTGTCGCCGGCCTTGCGGTGGCGCTCGTCGCGCTCGGCGAGCTTGGCGGCGATGAATTCCGGTCCCGTGCCGAGCATAATCTCGCGCTCGAAGCGGACGGAGAGCTCGTCGAACAGCGGCCGCGAACCGCACACGTAGCGTGCCTCGAGGATCGCGGTACGGATCGTCATGTCATCCTTGGACAGCGAGATGCAGTCCTCGATGCTGCGGGTGGCGTGGCCGACCTTGAAGCCCATGTCCCAGAGCAGGTAGAGCATGAACTCGATCGCCGGCTCGCTCCAGGGCTGCGGCCTGGGCGGCAGCAGGAACAGAAGGTCGATGTCGGAGCCCGGCGCCAGCGTGCCGCGGCCATAGCCGCCGACGGCAGTCACCGTGATGCGGGCGGCCTCCGGGGCCATCGCCGCGCTGAAGACATGGTTCAACGCGAAATCGTGGACGACGGAAATCAGCTGGTCCTGCAGCCAGGAGAGGCGGGCGGCGCAGGCAAGACCGCTGCCGTCGGCAAAGAGCAGTTCCCGCGCCTGCTCGCACCCCAACTGGTATGCCTTCTTGAGCTCGGCCAGCAGCGCCTGGCGCATGCGGTCGCGCTGTTCGGCATTGGCGCTGGCGATGAATTCGCACTTTGCCCTCAGGGCGGCGACGTCAAGCAGGCCGGAATGGGCCGGTACCGTTACTTTGCTGTCCATGGAATGCGGCCGCCTGCTGCCTTTCTGCCTGTGGTCACCTCCCGGTGCCGAAGGGCTATAGCCCTTTTTGGACCGCCGCGACAGCCCTGCTTCTAGCGATCGCCGGCTTCCTTCTTGAGTGCGTAGAGCGCCTCCAGCGCCTCCCGCGGCGACATGTCGTCCGGGCTCAGGCCCTTCAGCATCTCGTCGATCTTGGCGTTGCCAGCGGCCTTACCCGCCTCCTCGCGCCGGACCGCCACCTGGAACAGCGGCAGGTCATCAATCAGTTGGCTTGCCGGGTTCTTGCGATCGGCGTCCTCCAGCTTGGCGAGCACGTCCTTTGCCCGCGCGACGACGGATGCAGGGAGCCCGGCGAGCCGCGCCACCTGGATGCCGTAGGAGCGGTCGGCGGCACCGGGGCCGACCTCGTGCAGGAAGATCACCTCGCCGTCCCACTCCTTCACCCGCATCGTGGCATTGGAAAGGCGGCCGAGCTTTTCGGAAAGCACCGTGAGCTCGTGGAAATGGGTGGCGAACAGGCCGCGGCAGCGATTGGCCTCGTGCAGGTGCTCGACCGCCGCCCAGGCGATCGACAGGCCGTCGAAGGTCGCGGTCCCGCGGCCGATCTCGTCCAGGATCACCAGCGAATGCTCGGTCGCCTGGTTGAGGATCGCCGCCGTCTCGACCATCTCGACCATGAAGGTCGAGCGGCCCCGCGCCAGGTCGTCCGAGGCGCCGACGCGCGAAAACAGGCGATCGACGATGCCGATATGGGCACTCTCGGCCGGCACATAGGAGCCCATCTGCGCCAGAATGGCGATCAGCGCGTTCTGCCGCAGGAAGGTCGACTTACCGCCCATGTTCGGGCCGGTCAGGAGCCAGATCGCGCCGTCTCCCTTGCCGCCTACCGGAGAGAGGTCGCAGGCATTGGCGACGAAGGGATTGCCCGCCTGCCGGCGCAGCGCCTGCTCGACGACCGGATGGCGGCCGCCCGCGATCGCAAACATCTTCGAGCGGTCGACGACCGGACGGCAATAGGCCTGTTCCTCGGCTAGGACCGCAAGCCCCTGCGAGACATCGACGACGGACAAGGCGCGCGCGGCGGCCTTGACCGCATCGGCCTGCGCGACCACCGCCTCCGTCAGCACCTCGAACGCTGCAAGCTCGATCGCCAGCGCGCGGTCGGCGGCATTGGCGATCTTCGTTTCCAGCTCCGACAGCACGGTGGTGGTGAAGCGCATCGCGCCCGCCATGGTCTGGCGATGGATGAAGCGCGCCTTGGCCTCGTCGCCCTCGGTCAGCGCCGAGGCGTTCCCGGCCGAGACCTCGATGAAATAGCCGAGCACGTTGTTGTGCTTGATCTTCAGAGACTTGACGCCGGTCTCCTCGGCATATTGCAGCTGCAGGCCGGCGATGACCCGGCGCGACTGGTCGCGCAGCGCCCGCATCTCGTCGAGTTCGGCGTCCGCACCCTCGCGGATGAAGCCGCCGTCGCGCTTCAGGAGCGGCAGTTCGTCGCCGAGCATCGAGGCGAGCCGTTCGACCAGGTCCGCCGGCAGTGCCTCGATATCCCTGCGGGCAGCGGCCAGTTCGCCTTCCAGATCCTGCGCCGCCATCATGCCGGCGACCGCCGAGGCCGCCCGCAGGCCCTGCAGCAGGGCGCCGAGATCGCGCGGGCCGCCGCGGCCGAGCGCCAACCGGGAAAGCGCGCGCGGCATGTCCGGTAGAAGCTTCAGCGCATCGCGCAGATCGGAGGCGAAGGACGGCCAGGCGGCAAGGGCGGCAATCGAATCCAGGCGCTCGTTGACCGGCTCCGGATCGGTCAGCGGCGACATCAGCCGCTCGGCCAGAAGCCGCGCGCCGCCGCCCGTCACCGTCCGGTCGATCGCCTTCAGCAGCGTGCCGCTCTTCTCGCCGGAAAGCGTGCGCACCAGTTCGAGGTTGGCGCGCGTCGCCGGATCGATGAACAGGGTCGAGGCCGCGCTCTCGCGCTCGGGCAGCCCGAGCGGCGGGCGCTCGGCGATCTGCGTCTTCTCCACATAGGCGATCGCGGCCGAAGCCGCCGAGAGCTCGGCGCGCGAGAAGGTGCCGAAGCCGTCGAGCGTGCCGACGTCGAAGTAGCGGGCAATCCGGCCCTCCGCCGTCGCGCTGTCGAACAGCACCGCCGGCTGGGGAACGACGACCCTGCCCAGAACGTCGACGACGGGGCGGAACTCGGGATCGTGGAACAGCGTGTCGGGCACGATCAGTTCGCGTGGCTCGATGCGCAGGATATCTGCCAGCAGCCGCTGCCCGGTCGTCTCGGCCAGCCGGAAGACGCCGGTGGAGATGTCGATCCAGGCGAGCGCCAGTGCCGGCTCGGCGCCGCCGCGGATGCGCGACAGCGTCATCAGGTAATTGGCGTCGGACGGCGAGAGCAGCTTTTCCTCGGTCAGCGTTCCCGGCGTGACGAGACGGACGACGTCGCGGCGGACGACCGACTTCGAGCCGCGCTTCTTCGCCTCCGCAGGATCCTCGACCTGCTCACAGACGGCGACGCGGAACCCGAGCGCGATCAGCTTCTGCAGGTAATCGTCGGCGGCATGGATCGGCACGCCGCACATCGGGATATCCTGTCCCAGGTGCTGGCCGCGCTTGGTCAGGGTGATGCCGAGCGCACGCGAAGCGTCCGCCGCGTCCTGGAAGAACAGCTCGTAGAAATCGCCCATGCGATAGAACAGCAGGCTATCGGGATTGTTGGCCTTGATCTCGATATACTGTTCCATCATCGGCGTCGCCGATGCGCGGCTCGCCACGCTGGCAAGTTCGGAGGTCGTCAATATGTCGCCGGGGCGCACGATCTGGTCGTTCACGGAAAAGCTGTTCATCCCAAAAAAGAGGTGCCACCCTATCCGCCTGTCGCTATAGAAGACAACACCTCAAGGGGACGCAGGGCCTGCTGCCCACAAGAGGTTGACCGGAAATGCATTGGGGGGAGACCGATGGCGGAGACAGGCAAGACGAAGCGGGTGGTTGCAAGCGTGACCGATCAGGAAGCGCTGGATTTCCACGCACAAGGGCGCCCGGGAAAACTCGAGATCACCCCGACAAAGCCGATGGCGACGCAGCGCGACCTGTCGCTCGCCTATTCGCCCGGCGTGGCCGTCCCCGTCAAGGCGATCGCGGAGGACCCTTCCCGCGCCTACGACTATACCTCCCGCGGCAACATGGTCGCCGTCATCTCCAACGGCACCGCGATCCTCGGTCTCGGCAATCTCGGCGCGCTCGCCTCCAAGCCGGTGATGGAGGGCAAGGCCGTGCTCTTCAAGCGCTTCGCCGACGTCGACAGCATCGATCTCGAGGTCGACACCGAGAACGTCGACGAGTTCATCAACTGCGTGCGCTATCTCGGCCCCTCCTTCGGCGGCATCAATCTCGAAGACATCAAGGCGCCGGACTGCTTCATCATCGAGCAGCGCCTGCGCGAACTGATGGACATCCCCGTCTTCCACGACGACCAGCACGGCACCGCCATCATCGCCGCCGCCGGACTGATCAACGCGCTGACGCTGACCGGTCGGGACTTCAAGACGACCAAGCTCGTCTGCAACGGCGCGGGCGCTGCGGCGATCGCCTGCATCGAGCTGATCAAGTCGATGGGCTTCAACCCGGAAAACGTCATCCTCTGCGATACCAAGGGCGTCATCTACCAGGGGCGCGAGGAGGGCATGAACCAGTGGAAGTCGGCCCATGCGGTCAAGACCGACCGGCGCAGCCTCAAGGACGCGCTCGACGGCGCCGACGTGTTCTTCGGCCTTTCGGCCAAGGGCGCACTGACGGCCGAGATGGTGCGCACGATGGCGGCGCATCCGATCATCTTCGCCATGGCCAATCCGGACCCCGAAATCACTCCGGAGGAAGTCGCCCGCATCCGTGACGACGCGATCGTCGCCACCGGCCGCTCGGACTATCCGAACCAGGTCAACAACGTTCTCGGCTTTCCCTACATCTTCCGCGGGGCGCTCGACGTGCGCGCCACCACGATCAATGACGCGATGAAGATCGCCGCCGCCGAGGCGCTCGCCAACCTCGCCAAGGAGGACGTACCGGACGACGTCGCGGCTGCCTACCAGGGCAACCGGCCCCGCTTCGGCGCGCAGTACATCATTCCCGTCCCCTTCGACCCGCGGCTGATCTCGGCCATCCCGGTCGCCGTCGCCAAGGCCGCGATGGACACCGGCGTCGCCCGGCGGCCGCTGCTCGATCTCGACGCCTATGCGCGCGAACTGAAGGCGCGGCGCGATCCGATCGCCTCGACGCTGCAGAGCATCTATGCGCGGGTCCGCCGGCACCCGAAGCGGGTGGTCTTCGCCGAGGGCGAGGAAGAGCAGATGATGCGGGCCGCCGTCTCCTATGCCAACCAGCAGCTCGGCACCGCCATCCTGGTCGGGCGCGAGGAGCGCATGCGCGAGACCGCCGAGCGCGCCGGCATCGATCTCGACAGGCCCGGCATCGAACTCCTGAACGCCCGCATTTCCAGGCGCAACGACGCCTATACCGACTATCTCTACGCCCGCATCCAGCGTAACGGCTACCTGTTCCGCGATGCCCAGCGCCTGATCAACAACGACCGCAACCATTTTGCCGCCTGCATGGTCGCGCTCGGCGACGCGGATGCGATGGTCACGGGCCTGACGCGCAACTACTCGACCGCGCTGGAGGACGTGCGCCGCTGCATCGACGCCAAGCCGGGTCACCGGGTGATCGGCGCCTCGCTGACGCTCTGCCGCGGCCGCACCGTGCTCGTCGCCGATACCGCCGTGCACGACATGCCGAATGCGGAGGAACTGGCCGACATCGCAGAGGAGGCCGCCGGCCTCGCCCGCCGCCTCGGCTACGAGCCGCGCGTGGCGATGCTCGCCTATTCGACCTTCGGCAACCCGACCGGCGAGCGCTCCGAGCGGGTGCGCGAGGCGGTGAAGATCCTCGACAAGCGGCGCGTCGACTTCGAGTATGACGGCGAAATGGCCGCCGACGTGGCGCTCAACCCGAAGATCATGGAGCAATATCCGTTCTGCCGTCTCTCCGCCCCCGGCAACGTGCTGGTCATGCCCGCCTTCCACTCGGCGGCCATCTCGACCAAGATGCTGCAGGAACTCGGCGGCTCGACCGTGATCGGCCCGCTGCTGGTCGGCCTCGACAAGTCGGTGCAGATCGTCTCGATGGGCGCCAAGGACTCGGACATCGTCAACATGGCGGCGCTGGCGGCGTATAACGCGGGGGTTTGAGACATAGGTCCTTCGCCGTATCGGGCGAGGGACCTTCACTCCCCCGACTGCGTTTCAGCTGGCGAACCGCCCCGCGTCCGCACCGTAATAATTGATGTAGCGGCCCGAGATGCTGCCGATCGGCAGGACGATCAGGACGTCGGTGGTGCGGAAGGCGTGATCGACGACGGCGCCGTCGCCGATCATCGCGCCGAGCCGCAGGTAGCCCTTGACCAGCGGCGGCATGGCGGCGAGCGCACGCCGGGCATTGACCGCCTCGCTCGGCATCAGGTCCATGGTGCGGTACTGGTCGGGATGCGCCCTGACCATCCAATCCCCGCCCGCAAGGGCGTTCTGGTGCAGGAAGGACAGTGCCAGCGCATGCTCCTCGGGGACGACGCCGCCGAAGGAGGCGCAGCCGAACATGGCCTGAACGCCATGCTTCAGCGCATAGGCCCAGGCGCCCTGCCAGAGCAGTTCGACCGTGCGCTTGGTGCGGTATTGTGGCAGGACGCAGGAGCGGCCAAGCTCCATGAAGCGCTTGTCCGGATGGCGCGCAATCATCGTCTCGACGTCGAACTCCGATTGCGAGTAGAAGCCGCCCGACCCCCTCGCCACTTCCTGCCGCAGCAGGCGGTAGGTGCCGACGATCTGCTCTTCCGGGTCGCCCTCGATCGCGGTATCGAGCACGAGCAGGTGGTCGCAGACCATGTCCCAGGCGTCGATGTCGCGCCGGCGGCGCATCGCGTCGGGAGCGGTCTGGGCGTTCATCTCCTCGACGAAGACGCGGTAGCGGACGGCTTGGGCGGCATCGATCTCGCTGTTCTTCAGGGCCAGGCGCGTCTCGAGCGTGCCGATCCGGCCGAGCACCTCGGCAGACTTGCGCACGGGAAGCTGGCACGTCGGCGGTACGGTTTCGGTCACCACGTTGGGCTCTGCGATCTCCACGGTCATGGGCCACCTTCCTGCGTTGATTTGCGCGTCTTTAAACACGAATCTGCAACAGGATGGTGACATCCACGCGACCGGGACCATAGGGCCGCAAACACCCACGGGCAAGCAGATGCGGGCCACAATCAGGGGCAGTGGCGAATTAGTTTATGACACGCGCGGCCGTCAGCCGGGAGATCTCCGAAAGCAGCGCCGGCGGCTCTGCCGGCTTGACCATGACGCAGGCGGCGCCGCAGGCGATCAATTCCTGGTGAAGCGCCGCACGCCGGTCGGCGGTCAGCACGATGACCGGCACCGCCCCCTCCCCGGAAGCGATCGCGCGGATGACCTCGCGCCCCTCGCCCCCCGGCATGCCGACGTCGGTGATGACCATGTCCGGCCGGGCCCTGCCCTCACCGAGCGCCGCCAGCAGCGCCGGGAAATCCTCGACGAGCTCGACCTCGAAGCCCGCCTTCGAGAGCATCGAACGCACCAGCATGGCATTGATCGGGTCGTCCTCGGCCAGCAGCACCCGGCCGGCTCGCCGTTCCGGTTCGGGAGGCAGCTCGTCCGCCGGCGGCTCGCTCAGGATCGGGCGGTTGTCGTTGATGGCGTCGCGGATCTCGATGCCCTTCATGCGCCCGCGCAGGACCTCCACCAGCGAACGTTCGCGCAAGGGCCGGATCAGCCAGGCGTCATACCCCTCGCCGTTGCCGATCGCCCGCCCGGTGCGCTCCTCCGGATTGACCAGATAGACGCGGCGGATGCGGGGATCGGCGAAAGCCGGCAGGTGCAGCAACTCCCGCCGGAAATCACCCGAAAGCCTGTTGTCGACGATGATGTCGGTCAGCGGAAAGGCAACCGCGCCCTGGGTGATCTCCAGCGCCTCGTTTACCTCGGCGACGTGGCGGCAGGTGCCGCCGAGCGTCTCGATGGTCCGCTTCAGGGCCTTCGAGACCGGTCCTTCCGGCGCGAACAGGAAGACGGCCGAACCGCGCAGCGGCCCGGAGCGGCCGGTGACGGGCGCAAGCGTGGGTGCTGCCGGCATCCGGATGGTGAAGGTGGAGCCGCGGCCGAGTTCGCTCGCAAGCGTCAGCGCGCCGCCGGCCTCGCGCAGGATGCGCGCCGAGATCGCGAGCCCGAGCCCGGCGCCGCCGCGGCGCTGCGAGACGCCGCCCGCCTGTTCGAAGGCCTCGAACACGCGCGCCTGCTCCTCCGCCGTCATGCCGGGACCGGTGTCTGCAATGGTGACGACGATATGGTCGCCCTCGAGCGTCGTCTCGAGGTAGACACCGCCTGCGGGGGTGAATTTCACCGCGTTGCCGATGACGTTGTAGAGCACCTGCCTGAGCCGCGGTCCGTCGAAGAGCATGACCGCGGGCACGTCGGCGGAGACGAAGGAGCCGATCTCGATGCCCTTCTCGTGGGCGCGGGGCGACAGCATCTCGACGACGCTTTCCAGAAGCGGTCGCACCGGCTCCTCGCAGGGGCGAAGCTGGAACCGGCCCGCCTCGATCGTGGAGAAGTCGAGCAGGTCGTCGACGAGTTGCACCAGCGCATGGCCGGACTGGCGGATGCCGGCGAGGTAGTTCTTCTGCTCCGCGGTCAGCCGCGTCTGGCCGATGAGGTGCGACATGCCGAGGATGCCCGACAGCGGCGTGCGGATTTCATGGCTGACGGTGGCGAGCAGGCGGGATTTCGTCTCGCTCTCCATCTCCGCCCGGCGACGGGCGATCTCGCGCTCGTTTTCCGCCCGGCGTTCCTCGGTGACGTCGCGGGCGATGCTGTGGATCACCAGTTCTCCAGTCGCCGGGTCACGGATGGTGATGTCGTGCCAGGCATAGATGCGCACACCGCCCGGCGTCGCGATCTCGACATCATAGTGATAGGGCAGCGCCTGCGAGCGGAAATCCAGCCCGATCTCGCTGCAGGACAGCCCCCTCGGATCGATGATGCCGACGAGATCGCTGATCACGGCATTGGCGCGGAGAATCCTGCCGTCCAGCGAACGCACCATGACGATATCGCGCAGAATGTCGTGGATCGCCGACGTCACCGCCGCCGTCTCGTTCTGTTCCCAGTAGCGGTCGTGGCTATGCTCGGCGTGGCGGCCGTTTCGCTGTGCGCTCTGCACCCCGTGCCGGACCATCAGGATCGAGCCGGCGATCCCGATCGTTCCGAGGCCGAATGCTGCGATGTGGAAATCCTGGAGGATGCCGGTGACCAGGACCAGTCCGGCCGAGAGCAATGTCAGGCCGGCAACGATCGCCGAGGTGAACGCCTGGTCGAAGGGCGTCTGACCGGCAGCATCGGCCGCAGACCGGGCCGCAGCGCGCACACCGTCCCCCGGCTCGCCGCCCTCGTTGCGCGGCGCTCCCCCGTCCTCGTGCGGCTCGTGCGCGAATTCCGCCCGGAGCCTGCCCTGGAGCTTGGCTGGTTCGCTCATGAGGCGCAGATAGCACGCCAAGCGTTCAGAACCGCTTCAGCAAACCGCTCGCATTTTAACGATCGGCCGGCGCCTTGCGCCGTCGCACCAGCAACAGCTCGTCCAGCAGGATGAGGCCGGCACCGATGGTGATGAAGCTGTCGGCGAGGTTGAAGACGGCGAACGACCAAGTCGAGGTGTAGAACAGCACGTAGTCGATCACGTATCCGTAGAGGAAGCGATCAATGAGATTGCCGATCGCGCCGGCGAAGATCAGCGCATAGCCCGCATGCGCCACGCCCCTCGCCTTCGGCGTCTGCCACCAGAGCCAGCTGACGAAGGCAACGACCACGAGGCGCAGGCCGACGATGAACCAGTCCTCCATGCCCGACAGCATAGAGAACGCGACGCCGTAATTGTAGGTGCGATAGAGCGCCAGCATCGGCACGACGTGCACCGCCTGCTGAAACGGCAGCCAGGCTTCGACGGCGAATTTCACGAGCTGGTCAACCAGCACCGCAAGCACGATGAAGACGGCGACCGGGACCGGCCTGGAAAACAGCGGGATGCGATCGTTCATTCGGAGCCGTCCAGGGACAGGAGGTGGCGGCGGGCCTCAAACAGCATGATGCCGGTCGCGATCGCCAGGTTGAGGCTGTCGGCGCGGCCGGCCTGGGGGATGCGCGCGAGCGCGTCGGCTGCGTGCGCCAGTTCGTCGGGAATGCCGGCCTGCTCGTTGCCCATCAGGAGGACGACCGGCCGCCCCTTGTAGTCGATCGTGCGGTAGTCGACGGCGCCGGCCAGGTGCGTGGCGACGAGCTTCACGCCTGCCTCCTTCTTCCAGCGCAGGAAATCGGCCACGGAGGCCCTGGTGACGGGCATGGCGAAGACGGATCCCATCGTCGCGCGGACCGTTTCCAGCGAGAACGGATCGGTGGTGTCGCCGACGAGGATGACGCCCGAGGCGCCGGCCGCGTCGGCGGTGCGGATGATGGTGCCGAGGTTTCCGGGGTCGCGGACGCGATCGAGCGCCACGTAGGTCTCGCCGGCGTCCGGGCGCAGGTCCTTCAGCGGCGTGTAGCGCTGCTCGAAGACGCCCACCACCATCTGCGGATTGTCACGCCGGGTGATGGCCGACATCACCTTCTCGCTGACCTCCAGCACCAGTCCGCCCCTGGCAAACGTCTTCGCAGCGACCTGCTCCACCTGCGGCTTGCCTTTGGCCGCCTTGGCATAGACCAGCGTGCGGATGGCCCAGCCGAGCTCGAGCGCGTCGATCACGAGCTTGAGCCCCTCGGCCATGAACGTCTTCGTCTCGTCGCGCGTCTTCTTCTGGGCGAGCGCCTTGATGTCCTTGACGATCGGATTGGCGAGGCTCGTCACCTCCTTGACCTGACCCACGCGGTGCGGGCCCCTGTCGTGTTCGTGACGCTCGCTCATCAGGAAGTCCACCGGCTGAAGAGAGACGTGGAAAGGGCGCGGCCGGGCACGCTGCCGTCGAGGCCGCCCTCGCGGATGACCAGTTCACCGGATTCGACCAGTCCGCCGCGGCCGCGCATGGTCTCGCGCACCAGCTCGTGGATCGAATAGAAGCTCGCCCGGATGGAATAGGCCGTCAGCACCAGGGCCGCATCCTTCGGCGACAGGATCTCCCGGCAGATGTCGAGCATCAGCGGCAGGCCCTCGAACAGCTGCCAGACCTCGCCGTTCGGGCCGCGGCCGAATTTCGGCGGATCGGCGAGGATGATGTCGTAGCGGCTGCCGCGGCGCTCCTCGCGCAGGATGAACTTCATCGCATCCTCGCAGATCCAGCGGATAGGCAGCTTCTCGCCGCGGCCGAGCGCCTGGTTCTCGCGCGCCCAGCCGATCGCCTTCTTCGAGGCGTCGACATGGGTGACCTCGGCGCCGGCGCCGGCGGCCACCAGCGAGGCGACGCCGGTATAGCCGAAGAGGTTCAACACCTTCAGCGGCCGGCCGGAGGCCTCGATCCGCGCCTTCATCCAGCTCCAGTGGGCCAGTTGCTCGGGAAAGACGCCGACATGGCGGAAGGCGGTGAAACGGCCGTAGAAATCGGTATCCAGCAGCCGCATCGGCCATGTTTCGCCAAGCGCCGCGCCGGGAAAGCGCCAGCGCCCCATGCCGTCCTCGTCGGTATCGCCGGTGAAGACGGCATCCGCCCGGTCCCAGACATGCGCCGGCAGGCTGCGCGGCCAAAGGGCCTGCGCTTCGGGCCGAACGATCCGGTAGGGCCCGTATTGCTCGAGCTTTTCGCCGGCGCCGCTGTCGATCAGCCGGTAGTCGTCGGTGCCGGCCGTCTCGAGGATGACCGGAACCCGTTCGGCCGGCTTTTCGCCGGCATGCACTCTCACCGGGCGTTGCGGCTCGGAGGGTTGCTCGGCCACCTTTTGCGGGCGGGTGCGCACCGTGTCGGCTGCGACGCTGCGTGGCTTTGCAGGGGACCGCGCCGCCGCACCCGGATGCTTCGGGCCGCCCTTCGCATCCGGCTTGGCAGCGGCCTTGGCAGCCGGCCGGACGCGATCGCCTGCGCGCGCCGCTCCCGTTGCAGCGGGGCCATTCTTCTGCCGGCGGTTTCTGTCCTTCACGTCGCGGTCCGTCTGGTTCTTTTTTTGGAAAGCGGACGCAGATCCGCGGGAAAGCGAGACCAAATAGCACCCCTCTCCCACTTGGCAAAGCGCTTTCCGATCTGCGATAAACCAAGCGAGCGGTTCAGGAGGAGAAACGCCATGGACTTGACAGGTGAGGAGCGCATCGCCGCCCCGCGCGAGGCCGTCTGGGCCGCGCTGAACGACCCGGAGACGCTGAAGGCCTGCATTCCCGGATGCCAGTCGCTGACCCAGACGTCGCCGACCGAACTCGAGGCCACCGTCAAGATCAAGATCGGGCCGGTCTCCGCGACCTTCAAGGGCGAGGTGACGCTGTCGAACCTCAATCCGCCGGAAAGCTATACGATCGCGGGCGAAGGCAAGGGCGGCATTGCCGGCTTCGCCAAGGGTGGAGCGGATGTGAAGCTGACCGACGAGGGCGCCGAGACGCTGCTGGCCTATACGGTCCGCGCCGAGATCGGCGGCAAGCTGGCCCAGCTCGGCTCCCGCCTGATCGATTCCACCTCGAAGAAGCTCGCCGCGCAGTTCTTCGCCGACCTCGGCACCCGGCTGAACGGCGGTGTCGCGTAGGAGCCTCGTCGGAAAAGGGGCGGTGGCGGGCACAGAGTGCGCGGAACCCCCTCATCCGGCGCTGCGCGCCACCTTCTCCCCGCTGGGGAGAAGAGGGAACGCGACGTTGTGCCGTAGCCGGGCGGAGTCGCTGAGATTTCGGACATGCGACGTCTGATCCAGGCAGAAAACGCATGTGACGGACGTGATCCGGACGGGGCCGAGCAACAATTCCCTCTTCTCCCCGTCGGGGAGAAGGTGGCGCGCAGCGCCGGATGAGGGCGGCGGCGGCACAACGCTGCGGTTAGCTTCAGCTTCCTACTTTGGCGCCGCCAACGCGGCCTGCGAGGCGGGCTGTGTCTGCGACGCCAGCGTTTCGGCGCGGGCCTTCTGCTTGTCGGCCTCGGTGTGCCACTTGACCGCCTCGGTCGCCTCGACGCGGGCACGCTTGCGGTACTTGTGCTGGCTGATCCAGGTGGCGACGGCGCCGATGACCATGCCGAGCAGCAGCGCCAGGAAGAGGAAGACGAAGAAGGGCGCCGTCAGCGACAGGACCGAATCGTCCGGCCGGAACGGGTTCAGCGCCATGCGCACCGGCTGGCGGTTGGCGACCGAGAGCACGACGAGCACAATCGCGACCGGCACCAGCACGACGATGTTGACAACTTTTCTGACCATGGGGCCGCCTCCCGCATACGGAACTGTCGATGGACCGCGGCGCGACGCCGACATCAATCGGCGTCGTCGTCCACGTGATTGGGGTTGAGCCGCTCGCGCAGTTCCTTGCCGGTCTTGAAGAAGGGTACCCACTTCTCCTCGACGAAGACGCTGTCGCCGGTGCGCGGGTTGCGGCCGGAACGCGACGGGCGGTTCTTGACCGAAAAGGCACCGAAGCCGCGCAGCTCGACCCGGTTGCCGGCGGCGAGCGCATCGGAAATCTCGTCCAGCACCGCGTTGACGATGTTCTCCACGTCGCGGTGATAGAGATGCGGATTGCGAGCGGCGACGATCTGTACCAATTCTGACTTGATCACTGTTGTCCCCTCAAAACGCGTGTCTTTTCAATCACGTCCAACCTGCCAAACAGAGACAAGACCGTCAAGGAACAACTTTTCGCCCCCGAGCTTTTCGATTGCCTCGGACGGGCCGACGTCGAGTCCGAGCAGACCCTTCAGCAAGTCGGCGGAATCGATGCCGATGCCGAACAGGCCCGAGCGCCGCGGCGGCTCGTAGTCGACGACGGAAAGGCGGCGGCTGACGTCGCGCGTCTCGAGATAGTCGCGGATCTCGTCGTCGCCGCCGAGCTTGTCGACGAGCTTGGCCTGCAGCGCCTGTCGACCGGTATAGATGCTGCCGTCGGCCAGCCGCAGCACGTCTTCGCGCGGCAGCTTGCGGCGGTCGGCAACGACATCGACGAACCAGGCGAAGCTGTCGTCGACCATGCGGCGGATCATCGCCCTGGCCTCCTCGCTCGCCGGATGGAACGGAGAGGGCTCGGCCTTCAGCGGCGCCGACTTCACCTCGTCCAGCGAGACGCCGAGCTTGTCCATCAGCGGCTTGATCTGCGGATACTGGAAGATCACGCCGATCGAGCCGGTGATCGAGCTCTCGCCGGCGATGATCGTGTCGCCGGCGGTGGCGATCATGTAGCCGGCGGAGGCGGCAAGCGTGCGCACGTCGGCAACGACCGGCTTCTTTTCCGCCACCTTGCGCAGCGCCTTGAAGATGACCTCGCCGCCATAGGTCGTCCCGCCCGGCGAGGTGATGGATACCACGAGCGCCTTGACGCGGTCGTTCCGCTCGATCCGCTCCAGCCGCTCCAGAAGCTCGGTGTCGTCCTGGATGACGCCGCTGATCTTCACCCGGGCGATGTGGCTCTGGCCGGCGCCGGTTTCCCAGTTGACAGCCACCGCCACGAAGGCCGCGGCCGCCACGAGCAGAACGGCGGCGACCCGCCAGAAAGTGAGCTTGCGGCGCAATTGCCGGCGATCGGCTATGGCGGACTGATCCATCTGCAAATTCCCCGTGCGGTAATTTTTCGTGGCCGACGGCGAAGGCGCCATTTGCCAAATGCCTCATCGATATGGCATTAGCCGGGCAGATGGCAAATCATTCGCATCAAATTTAACACATCCATTGTTTCCTCTGGAATAATTGCCATATGGGGCGCGTTACTATGGTTCGGGGCACAGGCGACTGCGCCGGCACGGGCCTTGGGGCCGCAGACATCGAACAAGGCCAATGCTGACAACAGTCGCAGAGACGCATCACGCTGGACAGCCGGAGGGCCGCATGACGGAGGCATACCGTCGGGCGGCACGTCATTCGGCGCGCGTGCGCGTGCTCAAGATCGCACTGCCCGTGATCGGCCTCTTCATCGCGGCGGTCTTCGCCGTCGTCTCCATCGTCAGCACCTATCTTCCCGACGAGCTCGACGTCGAAAGCGCCACGATCGAGGACGGCAAGGTGGTGATGAAGAATCCCGCCATCGCCGGCCGCAACCGGGACGGCATCAGCTACTCGATGAAGGCCGACCGGGCGCTGCAGGACATGAAGAACCCGGACATCATCCAGCTGGAAAACATCAAGGCGCAGATGCCGGTCAACGAGAAGATGATCGCGCAGGTCGACGCCGTCACCGGCATCTACGACCGCGGCCGCAATATCCTCGACATGACCGCGCCCTTCACCATTCGCCTCAATACCGGCCTCGAGGCCGCCTTCCGCGATGCCCATCTCGACATCAACGGCGGCCGCATGTCGACCCAGCAGCCCGTCACCATCCAGTCCAAGGAAGCTTCGATTGTTGCGCAGTCGCTGCGAATGACGGATAAAGGGCGAACCGTCGTCTTCGAGGGAGACGTCGTCGTCAATGTCGATCCCGCCGCTATCCGCAACAGAGAGAAGTAGGGCCACGATGTCCGCATTTTCTGAACCCGCGCAAAGACATGCCATCCTGCCGCTTCTCGCAGCCGGTCTCCTGCTGGCCGCAACGACCGCCGGCGCGCAGGAAACGAAGAGCCAGCTGAAGGGGCTTCAGCTGTCCAACGACCAGCCAATCCAGATCCAGAGCGACAAGCTCGAGATCCAGCAGCAATCCAACACCGCCCAGTTCACCGGCAACGTCAAGGTCGTACAGGGCACCACGACCCTGCAGGCCGGCAGCATGGTGGTGCACTACACGGCCCAGAGCGGTGGCTCGATCTCGAGCGGCGATGCCGACATCGAGAAGATCGAAGTCGCCGACAAGGTGCTCCTCCAGTCGGGCACGCAGGAAGCCACCGCCGATACCGGCACCTTCAACCTCATCGACGAGGTGTTCGTGCTGAAGGGCGACAAGGTGGTGCTTTCGGAGGGCAAGAACGTGTTCGTCGGCTGCCAGCTCACCGTGCTGATGCGCACGGGCGAAGCCAAGCTCGATGCCTGCGGCGGCAGGGTCATGATACAGCTCGATCCCAAGTCCCGCAAAACCACGAACTGACGACGCCCGTGTCCCTTGTTTCCCTCTCCCGCATGTCGCGCCGCGTCAAGAAGGCCGAGCCGCTGATCCGGCGCACGGCCGATACGTCGCGCTATGAAGGCACCCTGATCGCCCGCAACCTGACGAAGAGCTATGGCGGCAGGCGCGTGGTCAACGGCGTGTCGCTCGTCGTGCGGAGAGGCGAGGCGGTGGGGCTGCTCGGTCCCAACGGCGCCGGCAAGACGACCTGTTTCTACATGATCACCGGGCTCGTGCCGGTGGACGAGGGAACGATCGAGCTCAACGGCAACGACGTCACGACCATGCCGATGTATCGCCGCGCCCGTCTCGGCGTCGGCTACCTGCCGCAGGAAGCCTCGATCTTCCGCGGACTGACAGTGGAACAGAACATCCGCGCCGTCCTCGAGGTGCACGACCGCGACCGGGCGCGCCGCGAGCGCAAGCTCGATAGCCTGCTTGCCGAATTTTCGATCTCGCACCTGCGCAAATCGGCGGCGATCGCCCTTTCGGGCGGCGAACGCCGCCGGCTCGAGATCGCCCGTGCGCTCGCCACCGACCCGACCTTCATGCTGCTCGACGAACCCTTCGCCGGCGTCGACCCGATCTCCGTCGCCGACATCCAGGCGCTGGTGCGCCACCTGACGTCGCGCGGCATCGGCGTGCTGATCACCGACCACAATGTCCGCGAGACGCTGGGCCTGATCGACCGCGCCTACATCATTCATGCCGGCGAGGTGCTGACCCACGGCCGCGCGAACGACATCGTCGCCAATCCCGACGTGCGCCGCCTTTATCTGGGCGACAATTTCAGCCTTTAGGCTTTCGGGTTCGCATTCGCGGGTTTTCGCCGCGCTACCAGATTTCCACGGGTGATGTCGACAAGGCTCGCGCAAAAGCAGGTCATGCCGCGACAATTTCGCGCTTCCGCCGCCGCGGAGGCGACGAAATTCACCTTATCGCGCAACGGCTGCTTGACCAAATCCGATAAAAAAGCAATTTTTGGGCCAGCCTGAAATTCCGGGTGGGACCTGAGGTCCGTCGACCCGGAACCAACACCGCGGCACGGCCCTTGCGGGACCGGTTTTGGAAGGGCGGCTGGGTGTATGCTGCACCGCGCAGCCCTTGGAGGGCGCTCAGAGGCGGCAACAGAATTGTGAACTGCGCATCGTCCGTTGCGGAGATCGGCATCGATTTCTGCAGAGGAGAGCGCTTGCGTGCGGCGTCCTTGTTGAGTTTCGAGCGACATGTGACGGCGTCAGGGAGTATGAGCGTCCGCATGGCACTCGCAGCCAGCCTTCTTCTACGGCAAAGCCAGTCTCTGGTGATGACGCCGCAACTGATGCAGTCGATCCAGCTGCTGCAGATGACACATCTGGAGTTGACGCAGTTCATCGAGAACGAGGTCGAGCGCAATCCCCTGCTTGAACTCGTGTCGGGCGACGACGCCGCGCGCGGCAGCGATGTCGCCCATGCCGAGAGCGATTATTACTCCGTCAACGAGGAGCGCCCTGCTGCAAGCGAGCCAGCCGCGGACGGCTACGCCGGCGACCTCTACGATTCGGCGACGGCGGGCCGGACCGAAACCATGGCGGAATCCTTCGATACCAGCATGGAGAACGTGTTCCCCGACGATGCCGGCCCGAAGACGGCGGACGCGCCGGAACTGCTCGGGCAGTGGAAGTCGATGCCGGGGGCGGGAGACGGCGACGGCGAGGGCTACGATCTCGACGAGTTCATCGCCGGGCGCACCACTTTGCGCGACCACCTCGAGGCCCAGGTTCCGTTTTCGCTCACCGCTGCCGTCGACCGGCTGATCGCCGGGCACCTGATCGACCAGCTGGACGAGGCCGGTTACCTGAGTTCGAACCTCGCGGAGACCGCACTGAAGCTCGGAAAGCCGCTGCAGGAGGTCGAGCGCGTGCTCGATGTGCTGCAGCAGTTCGATCCTCCCGGCGTCTTCGCGCGCACGCTTGCCGAATGCCTTGCGATCCAGCTTCGCGCCCGCGACCGCTTCGATCCGGCGATGGCCGCGCTGATCGGCAATCTCGAGCTTCTCGCCCGCCGCGACTTCGCCGCATTGAAGCGCCTGTGCGGCGTCGACGAGGAAGACCTGATCGACATGCTGGCCGAGATCCGCAAGCTCGATCCAAAGCCGGGGACGCGCTTCCAGGCGGGCGTCAGCGAATCCGTCGTTCCCGACATCGTCGTGCGGACCGCGCCGGACGGAAGCTGGATCGTCGAGCTCAATCCCGAGACGCTGCCGCGCGTCCTGGTCAACAACGAGTACTATGCCTCCGTCTCGCGCCGGTCCGACCGGGCGAGCGACGATCAGGCCTTTCTCAACGAATGCCTGCAGAACGCCAACTGGCTGACGCGGAGCCTGGACCAGCGGGCCAAGACGATCATGAAGGTGGCGACCGAGATCGTCCGCCTGCAGGACGCCTTCCTGATGCACGGTGTGGACCATCTGCGGCCGCTCAACCTGAAGACGGTCGCCGACGCCATCAAGATGCACGAATCGACCGTCAGCCGCGTGACGTCGAACAAGTACATGCTGACGCCCCGTGGCCTGTTCGAGCTGAAATACTTCTTCACCGTGTCCATCGGCGCCTCCGGCGGCGGCGATTCGCATTCGGCGGAATCGGTGCGCCACCGGATCCGCACGATGATCGCCCAGGAAACGCCGGAAGAGGTCCTTTCCGACGACGACATCGTGGATATCCTCAAGAAGGGCGGCGTGGACATCGCCCGACGAACGGTCGCGAAATACCGCGAAGCGATGAACATCCCCTCCTCCGTCCAGCGCCGGCGGGAGAAGCGAGCGCTGGCCAAGGCTGCCGGATTCTGACGCCTGCGGCGACCTCGCCATAATTCCTCCTGCCGAACAAATCGACGTGAAGGTCCGCGCAGGGCCTTCACCGTCAGCTCACACATTCGTGGCTGGCGACGGGTGCCGGCCGGCACCGCAGAAGGTCGATGTAAACCAAGGCGTTAACGCGACCTGCGGGCTCACTCCTGCCGCGGCGGCAAAGATCGGCACCGGCCGATGGATCCAATTTTCATTTGCGCCGTTGTCATTGATGGCGAGAATGTGTCCGGCCTGATCCGGCCGGTGCTGTTGACTCTCGGGAAAGGAAGGGATAGATGCCCGCCCCAATTCCAGCGAGAAGACAGGCCGGATCTGGTATGCCCGTTTTCCCCGGTACGACAGGCGAAAATATGGTGCTCGCGTGAAGTGCTTGGATGACGGGTCCGGTTGGAATAGACTGTGACACGCAAATCACAATCTGAGAGGAAGCTCCATGAGTGTGCGTGTATCCGGCAAACATATGGAAATCGGCGATGCTTTCCGGCTGCGAATTGAAGAGCAGATCGGGGCGGCCGTCACCAAGTATTTCGATGGAGGATATTCGAGCCAGGTCACCGTGGAAAAATCCGGTTCGCGATTCAGCGCCGACTGCAAGGTACACCTCGACACGGGTGCCGCCCTGCAGGCAAACGGCGAGGCGAACGATCCGATTATCGCGTTCGACGCGGCTTCCGATCGGATCGAGAAGCGCCTCCGCCGCTACAAGCGCAGGCTCAAGGACCACCACAACGGAAACGGCCATGACGCCTATGCGGAAGTCGCCTACGCCGTCGTGGATGCCATACCGGACGACACGGATGAACTTCCGGCCGACTACGCGCCGACGATCGTTGCGGAAAGCACGAAGAAGCTGAAGACCATGTCCGTTGCGAGCGCCGTCATGGCGCTCGACATGACGGACGAACCGGTTCTGCTCTTCCGCAGCGTCGGGCAGGAGCAACTCAACATCGTCTACAGACGAAACGACGGAAATATTGGCTGGATAGATGCAGCCAATATCAAAGGCTAAAGTGGCAGGGGAAAGCGTCCGGGGGCTGGGCGCTTTCCGCTTCAATCCTTCACTGCGGCTCACGAGGACAGAAGAATGGCATTGGCAGGTTTGCTGCAGCAGAGTGCGATAATTCCGGCTATGAAAGCCAATTCGAAGAAGCAGCTACTTCAGGAACTGGCAATAAAAGCGGCGAAGATCACCGGACTTCCGGAGCGCGAGATATTCGATGTCATCCTCCAGCGCGAGCGTCTCGGCTCGACAGGGGTCGGCAACGGCATCGCCATCCCGCATGGCAAGCTCAAGGAACTGGATCAGATCACCGGCCTCTTCGCCCGCCTGGAGACGCCCGTGGACTTCGAAGCCCTGGACGACCAGCCGGTCGACCTGGTCTTCCTGCTGCTCGCGCCGGAAGGCGCGGGCGCCGATCACCTCAAGGCCCTTTCGCGCATCGCCCGGGTGCTGCGCGATCCGGCCATGGTGGCGAAGTTGCGGTCTTCGGATTCGGCCACGGCGATCTACGCCTGCCTGAGCGAGGAACAGGCCAACGCCGCCTGATCGGGCCGCCGGACAGACGCACGCAAAAGGGAGCGCGCCGGCGTTCTTCCCTGAAGGTGTGCTTGCGTGCGTGAACGTGCCCGACGGTCGGCGGCTCTCGCCCTGACCGGCGACAGGAAGACAGGAAAAACCGGCGGCCTTGTGGCGCGCCGGTTTTCTTTTTTTGCCGATCCATTGACGGCCGATCTCCCGGCCACCCTCCCCCGGATCCAGAAAAGAAGAAACCCGGCAGCCGCGAGGTTGCCGGGTTGGAAGATGTCGATCGCCGATTTCGCCGGGCTCAGGCCTGGTCGGGCTTGTCTCCGCCGGCGGCGAGCTTGGGGCCACCCTTGGAAACACCGACCATGGCAGGCCGCAGGACGCGGTCGCCGATCTTGTAGCCGTCCTGCACCACCTGCAGAACGGTGCCGTGCGGCACCTCCGCGTTCGGCACCTCGAACATGGCCTGATGGAAGTTGGGGTCGAACTTCTCGCCGATCGGCTCGAGCTTGCGGACGCCGTGACGCTCCAGCGCCGACAGCATCGAGCGCTCGGTCATCTCCACGCCTTCGATCAGCGCCAACAGGCCGGCGTCACCGGCTTCACGGGCGTCGGCCGGGATGGCCTCGAGGCCGCGGCGCAGATTGTCGGAAACCGCGAGCATGTCTCGTGCGAAGCCCGAAATCGCATAGGACTTGGTGTCCTTGATGTCACGCTCGGTACGGCGGCGCAGATTGTCCATCTCGGCGGCAAGGCGCAGGTACTTGTCGCGCAGATCGGCGTTCTCTGCCTTGAGCTGGTCGACCGGATCGGCTTCTGCCTCCGCGACTTCGGTCTCTGGCGACACAGCGGCAATCTCGGCCTCGTCATTGGCGGCTTCGGGGGCGTGCTTGCTGGTATCGTCGGTCATGATTTTCTCCGGATTGAGAAAGCGGCATGTCCCGGGATCGATCGCGATGCTCCGGGCCACGCATGGGTTGAACGGACGGAGCAGGCCGGCACACCCTCATGGCGGCGCAGCGCTCCTTCATCTCCCGACTGTCCGCACAGTTCGAACCTGTGCGGACATCAAGAGGGAGTTGAGGCGGATATCGAGCTTCGTGGCGAAAAAATCAAGGCTCTTCGCCGAACTCGGTAAAATCGCCGCCCCTTGCGCGGCACACTCCGGCGTCAACGGGAAAGCTGGGACATCAGTTGCGCGGTGTAATCCACCATCGGCACGATGCGCGAGTAGTTGAGCCGCGTCGGCCCGATCACGCCGACGGCGCCCACGATCCGCTCCTCGCCGTCCCGGTAGGGCGCCACGATCAGCGACGAGCCCGAGAGCGAGAACAGCTTGTTCTCAGAGCCGATGAAGATGCGGACGCCCGGGCCGGTCTCGGCGAGATCCAGGAGTTCGATCAGGCTGTCCTTCTTCTCCAGGTCGTCGAACAGCATCCGCAGCCGGTCCACATCCTCGGCGCCGGCCAACCCCTCCAGCAGATTGGCCCGCCCGCGCACGATCAGCCGGGTCGGGTTCGACGCGTCGTTGCCGCCGGACCACACGGCAAGGCCGCGTTCGACGAGGTCCTGCGACAGTTGGTCCAGTTCCTGGCGGACGGTCTGGCGAAGCCGATCGAGCTTGGTGCGTGCCTCCAGGATGGTATTGCCCGCCAGATGGGCGTTGAGGAAGTTGGCAGCCTCCGTCAGCTGCGAATTGGTGGTGCCGGCCGGAAGGTCGATGATGCGGTTTTCGACCTGGTCGTGTTCGCCGACGAGCACGACCAGCGCCTTGGTCGGCTCCAGCCTGATGAACTCCACATGCTTGAGGACGGAATCACTCTTGGTGGTGATGACGATGCCGGCGCCGCGCGACACGCCCGACAGCATGCTGCTCGCCTCGGTCATCATCGTCTCGACGCTCTGGCCGTGGCCCGGGCGATGGACGTGGCGTTCGATCGAGGCCTTGTCCTCGTCGGAGACACCGCCCACGCGCATGAAGGCATCGACGAAAAAGCGCAGGCCCATCTGCGTCGGCAACCGCCCGGCGCTGACATGCGGCGAATAGATCAGCCCCAGCGCCTCGAGGTCGGCCATCACATTGCGCACGGATGCCGGCGAAAGCGATATCGGCAGGATGCGGGAAAGGTTGCGGGATCCGAGCGGCTCGCCGCGCTCCAGGTAACTCTCGACGATCCGCCGGAAAATCTCGCCCGCCCGCTCGTCAAGCGCCGCATAGATGTCCGTATCCACGGGAGTCCTCAGTACCATGCCGATCATACAAACGTTGTCACCAAGCCCGAATATAGGGGTGCGCCCGGGGCCCGCACAAGGACAATTGCGCTCGCGGCCGGCGGCAATACCCTGAAATCGCGCCGCTCCGGCAGTACCTCTCCCACTGGCCTGACCGAATGACGCATCGGCCGGATCGAAATCGATTTCGATTCTCCGGCCGATGCGCTAGAAGCAGCCGCAGATTTCAAGAGAACACGGAGTACACGATGCGGCCGTCAGGCAGAAAGACCGATCAGATGCGCAAGATTTCCTTCGAGCGCAACTTCTCCAAGCATGCGGAAGGCTCGTGCCTGGTGAAGTTCGGCGACACCCACGTACTCTGCACCGCCAGCCTGGAGGAAAAGACGCCGCCGTGGCTGAGAAACAGCGGCAAGGGCTGGGTCACCGCCGAATACGGCATGCTGCCGCGCGCCACCGGCGAGCGGATGCGGCGCGAGGCGGCCGCCGGCAAGCAGGGTGGCCGCACGCAGGAGATCCAGCGCCTGATCGGCCGGTCGCTCCGCGCCGTCGTCGACCTCACGGCCCTCGGCGAGCGGCAGATCACCATCGACTGCGACGTCATCCAGGCCGACGGCGGTACGCGCACGGCTTCGATCACCGGCGCCTGGATCGCCCTCAACGACTGCCTGAAATGGATGGAAACCCGCAGCATGATCAAGGTCGAGAAGGTCCTGAAGGACCATGTCGCGGCGATCTCCTGCGGCATCTTCGCCGGCCAGTCGGTGATCGACCTCGACTATCTGGAGGATTCCGCCGCCGAGACGGATGCGAACTTCGTCATGACCGGCTCGGGAGGCATCGTCGAGATCCAGGGAACGGCCGAGGGCAAGCCCTTCACCGACGAGGAGTTCGCAAGCCTGATGGCGCTCGCCAAGGCCGGCATCGCCGATCTCGTCGAGATGCAGAAGCAGGCGATCGCCTGAGAGGCGGGGGCTGGCAGCCCCCTTGCCCCGCATCCGCCCTTCGGGCACCTTCTTTCGGCTTACGGGGAGAAGGACAGGAGGAGACGATGGCCGACCTGCAGCATCCTCTCGGTGGCATCCTCGAGACCGCGCTCTATGCCGGGGACCTGGATGCGGCCGAGGCCTTCTACGGCGGGCTGCTGGGGCTGGAGAAGATCACCCGGCACGCGAACCGCCACGTCTTCTACCGCTGCGGCCAGGGCGTGCTTCTGATCTTCAACCCGGAAGAAACGGTGGTGCCCCCGGCTCCGGAGGCATTCCCGGTGCCGGCACACGGAATGACGGGACAAGGCCACGTCTGTTTCCGCGCATCGGCCGCAGCGCTTGATTTCTGGGTGGAAAAGCTCAAAGAAGCGGGGATCGCCATCGAGGCCGATTTCCGCTGGCCGAACGGCGCCCGCTCCATATATTTCCGCGACCCCGCCGGAAACAGCCTCGAATGCGCCGAACCCGGCCTCTGGGGCGTAGACCCCGGGGATACGACCTGACAGGAACAGACATGCGCAAGCTCGATACCCGGACGATCGTCGTCGCCAGCCACAATGCCGGCAAGATCAGCGAGATCCGCGACCTGATCGGCCCGCTCGGCTTCACCGCGAAATCCGCCGCCGACCTGAACTTCGTCGAACCGGACGAGACCGGCACGACATTCGAGGAAAATGCGGCGATCAAGGCGCTGGCCTCGGCCAAGGCTGCGGGGCTTCCCGCGCTCTCCGACGATTCCGGGCTCGTGATCGACGCGCTCGGCGGCGCCCCCGGCGTCTACACCGCCAACTGGGCGGAGAAGGAAGACGGCAGCCGCGACTTCGCCATGGCGATGGGCAAGGTGGAAGAGGCGCTCTCGCAGAAGGGCGCCACGGCACCGGCGGACCGCAGCGCCCGCTTCGTTTCCGTGCTCTGCCTGGCCTGGCCGGACGGACACACCGAAATGTTCCGCGGCGAGATCGAGGGCACGGTCGTCTGGCCGCCGCGCGGCAGCCAGGGCTTCGGCTACGACCCGGTGTTCCAGCCGGAAGGCCACGCGGTGACCTTCGGAGAGATGAGCGCGCAGGAGAAGCATGGCTGGAAGCCCGGCGACGCGGTCGCCCTGTCGCACCGGGCCCGCGCCTTCAAGCGCTTCGTCGAAACCTGCCTGGACGCTTGAAGGCACACCGATGACGGCGGTCACCCCCTTTGCACCGAGGCAGCCGGTCACCGGCGATCCGCTGGATCCCGGCTTCGGCGTCTATGTGCATTGGCCCTTCTGTGCCGCCAAGTGCCCCTATTGCGACTTCAACAGCCATGTCCGCCACCAGCCGGTCGACCAGGATCGTTTCGTCGCTGCCTTCCTGGCGGAGATGGAGACGATGCGGCGGCTGACCGGCCCGCGCACCGTCACCAGCATCTTCATGGGCGGCGGCACGCCGTCGCTGATGCAGCCTTCGACCGTGGACGCGATCCTTTCGGGTATCGGCCGCCACTGGCACCTGCCAGACGGCATCGAGATCACCATGGAGGCGAACCCCTCCAGCGTCGAGGCCGAGCGCTTCCGCGGCTACCGGGCGGCCGGCGTCAACCGGGTCTCTCTCGGCGTGCAGGCGCTCAACGACCGCGACCTGAAGTTCCTCGGGCGGTTGCACGACGTCGACGACGCGCTGAAGGCGATCCGGCTGGCGCGCGAGATTTTCCCGCGCATGTCCTTCGACCTGATCTACGCCCGGCCGAACCAGACGGTCGCCGAGTGGGACGCGGAACTGAAGCAGGCCGTGTCCTATGCCGTCGATCATCTGTCGCTCTACCAGTTGACCATCGAGGAGGGAACGCCCTTCTACGGTCTGCACAAGGCCGGCAAGCTGGTGGTGCCGGATGGCGAGCAGTCGGCGATCCTCTATGAGGCGACGCAGGAGATCACCGCCCGCGAGGGCATGCCCGCCTACGAGGTCTCCAACCACGCCCGGCCGGGCGCGGAGAGCCGGCACAACCTCACCTACTGGCGCTACGGCGACTATGTCGGCATCGGCCCCGGTGCCCATGGCCGTCTGTCTGCGGGCGATGCCAAGATCGCGACCGCGACGGAGCGCCATCCCGAGACCTGGCTCGGCCGGGTCGAGGCGGAAGGGCACGGCATGGTCGACCGGGAGGTTCTGGCCCTTTCCGAACAGGCCGACGAACTGCTCCTGATGGGCCTGCGCCTGACCGAGGGCGTCGACCTCGTGCGCTGGCAGACGCTCGCCGGCCGCGGCCCGGACCCCGACCGCGAGCAGTTCCTGATCGACCACGGCTTCATCGAGCGCCTCGGCAATTCACGCCTGCGCTGCACGCCCGCCGGCATGCTGATCCTCGATGCGGTTGTCGCGGACCTCGCCTGCTGAGCGCCACCCTGCCGCATCTGAGGGAGAAGAGACGGTGCCTCAGCCGCGCCGGGCCGCCTCGATCGCCTTCACGTCGATCTTCTTCATGGTCATCATCGCGTCGAAGGCGCGCTTTGCCTCGGCGCCGCCGATCGCCAGCGCTTCGGTCAGGACGCGCGGGGTGATCTGCCAAGACACGCCCCACCTGTCCTTGCACCAACCGCACTCGCTTTCCCGGCCGCCGTTGCCGACAACGGCGTTCCAGTAGCGGTCGGTTTCTTCCTGGTCATCCGTTGCGATCTGGAACGAGAAGGCTTCGCTCTGCTGGAACGCAGAGCCGCCGTTCAGGCCGATGCAGGGGATGCCGGCAACGGTGAATTCGACGACCAGCACGTCTCCCTCCTGGCCGGAGGGATAATCCCCGGGTGCCCGGATGACGGCGCCCACCGTGCTGTCGGGAAAGGTCTCGGCATAGAAGCGGGCCGCGGCCTCGGCATCCTTGTCGTACCACAGGCAGATCTTGTTCTTCGCCATTGCATCGTCCTTTCGCTCTCGGAGCCCAGCACCCTTGCGAAATATGGGGCAAGTCGCTTCTGTCCAGCCCACGCAGGCGATTTCATCCGGCTGCTCCCCGTGGAGCGACAGTGCCGGCGCGCGCCGAAACAGCCGGATTCGCAATCTTTCTGAGCACCCCTATCCGGCTCAGCAACCGGAAATAAAAAAGAGCCCGGGGCCTCGCGCTCCCGGGCTCAAGGGCCGCACCCCCAGGCGCGAAGGATACTATTCGTTGATCAGCCGCTTGAGCAGTTCGATCTCGTGGCTCAGCTTCGTGTCGGAAGCGATCAGGTCCTCGATCTTGCGGACCGCGTGCAGCACGGTCGTATGATCGCGACCGCCGAAGCGGCGGCCGATCTCCGGGAAGGAACGCGGCGTCAGCGTCTTCGACAGATACATGGCGATCTGGCGCGGCATGACGACGACGCGCGTGCGCCGGCTGGAGACCAGTTCCTGGCGGGAGACGTTGTAGTGCTTGGCCACCACGCGCTGGATGTCCTCGATCCGCACGCGGCGCGGCTCGCCGGCACCGACGAGGTGCGCCAGAAGCTCGTCGACACGCTCGACGGTGAGGTTCGGCTCGAAGGTGCGCCGGAACAGCAACTGGTTGAAGGCACCCTCCAGTTCGCGGCCGCTTGCCGTGATGCTGCGGGCGACGTGGTTGAGAATCTCCGCCGGGATTTCCAGTGAGGCATCCTCCAGGCGGGCCACCTCCAGGCGGCGCTTGAGGATCTCAAGCCGCATCTCGTAGTCCGGCGCCTCCATCTCGATCGCGACGCCGCCCTGCAGGCGGGACCGCACGCGCGGATCAAGGGATTCCAGCTCCCAGGGGGCGCGGTCGGCAGCTACCACCACCTGCTTGGCGGAATCGAGCAGCATGTTGAGCAGATGGCAGAATTCGTTCTGGATCGAATTGCCCTGCAGGAACTGCATGTCGTCGATGACCAGGAGATCGATGTTGCGCAGCGTCTCCTTCAGCGACAGCGCATCGTTGTCGCGGATCGCCGTGGCAAAGCGCCACATGAAGTATTCGGCCGTCAGATAGACGACCCGCGGGCTGCGGGCACTGGCGAGCGCGGCATTGGCGATCGCCTGCAGGAGATGCGTCTTGCCCAGACCGACGCTGGAATGGATGAAGAGCGGATTGAAGCGCACGGCGCTGGCGCCGGCCTCGGCGATCGTCTTTGCCGCGGCGAGCGCCACCCGGTTGGACGAGCCCTCGACAAAGGTATCGAAGGTGTAGCGCGGGTCGAGCGGCGAGCCGAACAGCGGGCCGGGCGCCGACTGGCGCTGCTGCGCCTTTTCCGTGATGCCGGCTGCGGCCTGCGCGACCGTCTGCGGGCCGGCGACACGACGTGCCTGGGAAGCCGGCGCGGCCTCGACGGCCGTCGCAGCCTCCTCGATGCCGGCGCGCACGCCGCGGGTGGCCGTCCGCACCAGGATCTCGATCTTGAGGATCTCCGGCTCTTCCTGCTGGAAAAGCGTCGTGATCAGCTCGAGATAGCGGTTGTTGATCCAGGATTTGAGAAAGGTCGTCGGCACCGAGAGCCGGACGACGGTCTTGGAGTGGGAATGGAGCTTCAGCCGGCCGAACCAGCTGGCGTAGACGTCCTGGCCGACCTGCGCCTTGAGGCGCGCGCTGACCCGTTCGAAGAGAGCGTCATGCCGCGTTTCGGATTTTTCGTCTGGCTTCCCGCTTCCGTCTGCGATTGCCTTCAGTGCGTCGTCCCCGTTCGAATATGCACTGACAGACGTGGCCGTATTTACTTGCATTGTGCCGCCTTTCAAGTTCAGTCGACGCACCGGCATGTCATGCCGGCGCCGCGTGGTCCATCCTCAGCCGCCTCTACCGGAGCCAATCGGCAGCGCGGACTCGGTTTCGCCGGTCACGTCGCCCCACTCCTGAACGCGACCAGCAAACTCGGGCCTGAACGGGCCGGCCGATGGCCACCCGTCTTCCGCCCATCCGGCAGCGCGAAATCCTCGTACAGATCGCGCGACCGTCACTCTCTCACTTCTCCCGTCCACCGACCCCGCCGCCACTGTCCTCGCAGCAGCACCGGGACGAAGCAGACCAACGGCAAATCCCGACCGCTCCGGCGAAACCCTAAACGGGCAGCCGGTCTCCTGCTTCTGGTGTCCGATGAACCGGAGCTATGCACTCCGCACAGGGTTGAAACATCCGGGCACCAGCCATTCACGGCGGTGTTTGGCGTTTCCTATACGCTTGTGTGTGCGCCCCCTGTGGAAGGCATTTAGGCAGGATCAAACGGCAAGATCAATGCCGAATTTTCCGCAAAATTAACGGGCAGCCGTTGACTCCTTTGACGCAATTTGTCTCGGAAACCGGGTTCTTCAGAAGAATCCATTATGAATCAATGGCTTTGTTTCACCGGCCAGCTCAACGAGAGCGCGAAACGAAAAAAATAATAATTCTCTTGACTCTCAGTCCGCCGCAATTGCCCCCACCTCAGGTAGTCCCTTCGCGGTCATCCTCTTATAAATGACTGAATTTTATTGCTTTTTTCTGTCATGCCTCTGACATGAGACAGCCTTGCGCATTAACCATAGCGGCGACAAAAAGGCAAAGAAAAAGCCCGGCGAAAACGCCGGGCTCCATCAAAATTGCATAGCTGCAGATGTAAATCAGGCAGAAAGCGCCTTTACGCGATGTGCGAGTCGCGAAACCTTGCGGGACGCGGTATTGGCGTGGACGACGCCCTTTGTCGCAGCGCGCATCAGTTCCGGCTGTGCGGCCTTCAGCGCAGCCGCTGCTGCAGCGGCGTCACCGGCGGCCAGCGCCTCCTCGACCTTGCGGACGAAGGTGCGGACGCGCGAACGGCGAGCCTTGTTGATCTCAGTGCGGCGAGCGATCTTGCGGGTCGCCTTTTTCGCCGAAGTCGTATTGGCCATGGATGCCTCTCTTCAGAAACCGGACGCGAACTCCACCTTCGCCGTGCCGGGTCACTGCGACCTGTCATCCAAGCAATTCGGGAGTACTATCGGAAAACCTTGGAACTGGCTTTCCAAACTGTGGGCCGGCGTATAGCGGGAATTGGCAGGCCCGTCAACGAGCAAATTGAAGAAATACCGCAGGGAATTCCAGCCCGACCGATTCAGAATACGGGCTTTTGCGCCGCCCGGCCATGGCGCCCGTCGTCCGGGATCGGGTCGGTGCCGCGCCCCGACGGAACTGCTGGCAGTCCTTGGCAGCGCGCGCCCGGAAGATCTTGCCCGTCGCACCCGTCCACGCATCCGGCGGCAACGCCGTTCATTCCCGCCGCCTTTCAAGACGCGGTCCGGTGATGGCTCCCACACGCAGCCAGGAGGCCCAAAGTCACAGGCCGCGGCAAACACGCCGCCCGCATTTGTTCCGCCTCCACAACCGACCACATCCCATGCGGGAACAATTCGCCTCTTTGTTCGATAATTGTTCTTGTTATATTCCATTTCTCATGCAAGGATAGCAACCATGACTTGAGGGAGAGTTGAAAACAACCTTTGCGGCGCGACGGATTCCGGCCCGCGTGCCGCAGCGGTCGCAAGGTGCGGACTTCTCCTACCCTCCGTTTTCGATCGGCATGATGCCGGCCTATCTTGAGGTTTGTCATGGTGGCACGGGTGAGCACGGTGGCGTTTCATGGCATCGACGGCGTTCCCGTCGACGTCCAGGTGATGGTGGCGCCGGGGAAGATCGGCATGCAGATGTTGAGGCGGATTATTCTTTAGTGTATCCGTTCGGTTTCAGGAGCGAGCATGAAACCGAAAGCCTATTCGTATGTACGGATGTCAACCGATATCCAGCTCAAAGGCGACAGCCTGCGGCGTCAGACTGAAGCGTCAGCGAAGTATGCTGAGGCCCACGGCCTTGAGCTTATCCAGGACTTCAAGCTTGAAGATATCGGTGTTTCAGCCTTCCATGGAAGGAATGTCGCTCAGGGCGCTCTCGGCAAGTTTCTCGCATTGGCTGAAGACGGCTCGGTTCCGAAAGGCTCATACCTGCTCGTAGAATCGCTTGATCGGATCAGTCGCCAGAACCCGCAGGCCGCAACGACTCTCTTCCTTCAGATTCTACAAACTGGAATTAATATCGTCACATTGACCGATGGACACGTTTATCGCGCTGGCAGTTCTGATTTCACTGACATTATAGTGTCGGTCGTCATCATGAGCCGCGCCTACGAAGAATCGCGCACTAAGAGTGTTCGCGTCGGCGCTGCGTGGGAGGCGAAAAGGCGAAACCTCCAGGCGAAGAAACTCACGCGTGTCGCTCCGATATGGTTGAAGCTGAACGATAATCGGACGGAATTCGAGTTAGTCTCGGGACGCGTTGATCTGATCAAGAAGATCTTTAACGAGGCGGACGCTGGAAAGGGGTCTTTTCAGATCGCTCGCGGGTTGAACCTTGCTGGCGTGCCGACATTTTCAACGTCGAAAGGTTGGCACGAGTCCTACATCTCAAAGGTGCTTACCAATCGTGCCGTGCTCGGCGAGTTCCAACCTCACAAATACGTCGATGGCCGACGAACACCGTTCGGCGCACCGGTGCCCGATTATTTTCCAGCAATAGTCACGCGCGAACAGTTCGAACGCATTCAGGCGGGCAGAGCAGTGCGTCGGACTAAGGGCTCAGGCCGAAAGGGTGCGAACTTTACCAACCTCTTTTCGGGTGTAGCAGCGTGCGGCTACTGCTTGGGAAGAATGAGGGTCGTAGACAAGGGTTCTGGGCCGAAAGGCGGGGTGTACCTTCGCTGCGAGAACGCCAGAAGGGGCGTTCAATGCTCTTCCGGCAGTTGGCCTCTCGCCCACTTTGAGACCTCCTTTTTGCTTTTTGTCGAAGAACTCGACCTAGCAACGCTCCTTTCCGAAAATTCCCTAGCTGAGAAGCGTCGGTCGTTGGAGGGAAGTATCGCTCTTGCCTCGGCCGAACTAGCCAAGCAGTTGCTGACAAGGGACCGTGCATTTGACCTTCTTGCAGATGCTACAGCTGCGACGGCGTTCGTTCGAGCAAAAATCGATGAGGCAACGCTGGAAATCAATCGGCTCGAGTCCGCGCTCGCTGAAAGCAGGTCGGAGCTTTGGGCGCTGGGCGGGGATCGCGGGAGTTCGATTGAAGAGGTGAAATGCGCTATCGCTGCACTGCGCGCTTCCGATTTTGAAAAAAGTGCGAGCCGAGGCAAGATCACCGATTGGGTTCAACGCAATGTGCGAGAGCTGCTCGTTTACGCTGATGGCCTTGATGAACGAAATTCTCGCGGAGGTGAGATCAGCCCGCGCCAGTTTTCCGTGTTGTTTGAAACCGGCGCATTTCGAACAGTGCAGATATCAGGATCTGATCCGTCGGTGCCAATCTACAGTGTATTCGCTGACGACGATGGCTGGACGCTGGCTGAACAGGGAACGCAATCTCGCTACCTGTGAGGCCGAGGCGGAGTGCCGTGAATGAGCCGAGAGCGTTTCGCCACCTGGTTCGACGCTGAGACAAGGCGGCCAACAAAGAAGTAGCGATAATCACCCTTATCGTTGACATTTGTTGACAACCGCGATGCTGCGGTGCGGTCGCCCTTGTAGCCTGCCTCTGCATATGCCCCAGTTGCGGACATGCCCTTTGCAACCGCTTGGGCGAAGCGCTCATGCCGGGCGTTTTTCAGGACTGGCATGGGTCAACCTTGGGAGTGATGAAGTGAAGGCAATAGTGATCCCCGCAAAGCACCATGCCGAGGCATCCCGTATTTATGCCGAGTTGAACCGCATCACCGACCGCATCAAGGAACTTGCGCAGGCGGCGGAACTCTCTACAGCAGCAATAGCGGGTGCGGGACGCGAGGTCATGGACATGGCGAACAGGCAATCCGAACTCTACAGCCGTCTCGAGGAACTGAGCCGCGACGTCGACTGACCCAAAATAATTCTTTCCACCCGACGGCGACTTCGCATTTCGCGATATGGATTTTCTACAGAGGACAGGATTAGCGAAGAAGTGTCAACGATCGAGGCTGAGTACCACGGCAACGACATAGTAGTGTCATCGAGGGCCCCACTTAGGGGAACGCTCGAGCTTGCGGCAGGCGATTTCGACACGGTCCACGTCCAGCTTGACCGTGAGGCCGCCGAAGACCTCTTGTCTGCGCTTGTTCAATTTCTCTCAAATGGCGAAGGTATTGATGCTCCGGTGACGCATCCAGTGCAGTAGTCAAGCTGTTAGCGAGAAACACGGTTATCGCGAGCGTTGTTGAAAATTCAGTCGCTGCGATGCGGTAGGCCTTGTCGTTTAATGTCGACTATGCCTGAGTTGATCCTTGCGATGGGCCAAACGATGGATGGAAGGAGAAAGACATGAGCGACGACAAGGACGACGACAGGAAGGAGACGACCAGCAGCGGTGAAAAAACGCCGCCGCCGCGCGATTGGGATAGCCGGAAGAGCGAAGATAGAAAGCCTCACCCCTATCGCTGAAAGAGCAAAGGAACCGCCGCGGCTACGGCAGTTATTATGGGTGTTGCCACACCCATCTTCACGGCAATATCGAGAGCCGCGGCAGTCCTTTCATTGAGATCTCTATTCGACTTCTGCCTCTCTTTTAGTTCGTTCAGGTAAGCGTCAGCGACTTCCTGCTGGTCGTTTTCGGAGTGCAGCGCCCACTGCCAGAACTCCGGCCCCCGACCGGGAAGATTTATCGATGATCTGGACATAGCTCTGAAGCAAAACAAGGCTCCGATTGCCAACCAGATCGCGGTAGCCACCATTGACCATCTCGCGAATTCAAGTAGCTCGTCGCGCCTGAAGAAGCTGGCCGCCCCTGTGACACCCGCTGCTATTCCCAAAGTTACATAGAGCCGGAATACGGCCATTGCCTTCTGATCCGTGAAGATTATCAAATTTACAAGAGCCGCCTGTCGCGCTCTGACGTCATCGATAATCAGTTTGAAGTCATCCAGCTTCTTCGGCTTTTGTTCTTCAGTCATAAGAATCCGTCCCCAGCATGGTCCTCGAACCTATCGGCCCGACGGACATAGGTCTCTACCGTACGCGGATCGCGATGCCTGGTCACTTCCATGATGCGGCTGATTGAGGCGCAGTTCTCGGCCGCCGATGGGACAAAGCCGGCACGCAGTGATCCAGAACTGATGGAATTGACGTCTGAACTGCGCTTAGAACACCACATTAGCGAATCCAATATGCATACCGAGAGACAATGGGGCTCAACAACCTGCGGTCATCCTAGACATATCGCCGACAGGGTCTCGACCAAGAGGCCCATTTTCGGTGGGACGTCTAAATAGCGTATCTCAAAATTGCTGCGGTTGTGTTCAAGTGGGGTCTCAAAAGCCCTCTTCCCATCGCGAAACCTGATGCAATATCCGCGTTGTCTCGCCCTCTTAACAAGGGGACCCTTGTCGTCACCGAACAAGGAGAGACAAGCATGGCGAGCAAGGCAAAGAACACCACCGAAACCGTTCCCGCAGACGACACAGTAATTGCAAAGGCAGTCACGGAGGGCCGCGCAATGATCGCCGCAGGCAAGTCGAAGATCGACACAGCACTGGCAATCTATGAAACGCTGGAGGGGATGGCACAGGACGAGATCGTCAAAGCGTTCGTCGATGGAGCAACGCTGACGGAAAAGGGTGCGCTGACGTACTGGTACAACTGCCGTCGACGCCTCACCAAGGAACGTCGGAGAGCTTCGAAGTAACGCGGATGTCACGTCTTGCCTGTTCGGCCGGAGTCCCGCCGGATAGGTGAGTTACAGTTCCTTATAAAAATTCGTCATTTCACCTATCCGCGGTCCTCGGGAACTTGTTGAGCCCTGAACGGATAGGTGTCTTGTAGTTTGTTATATATTTTCTTCATTTCACCTATCTGCCTCCTGCAACTGAACCATCCATGTTAGCCGCAGGCTGTCCTGGACCTTGTCCAGGACGAACACTCCCCGGAAGTTATACATCCGTAAAACAATCATGTTGTCTCTCGAGGGCATCGGGTGGAAGCCTCGCCGAAAGAGATTCCTATGTCACTGGTAAAACGAGAGAATTCGAAGTTCTGGTACGTGCAGTTCCAGATCGACCACCGAACGATCATCCGATCGACGCGCACCACCGATCGCAAGGCAGCCGAACAGGTTGCAGTGAAAATCCGAGCAGAAGTCCATGCGGAAATTATCCTCGGCAAGAAGGAACAGATCACGTTGGAGACCGCACTTCGACGGTTCGCGAACACCAAGACTGGGACGGCGAACTATCGAAATCTGGTCAGCCAGATGCGGATCATCCTGGCGGCAATCGACTGCTCGGTGCTGCTGGTCAAAGTGACTTCGGAAACGCTGGAACAGTTCCGGCAGGCTCGACTATCGCAGGGATGCGGACCTCAGACGATCAAACATGGTCTCAATTTCCTAATGGGCGCGATCCGACTGGCTCGGAAGGACGGCTTCGATTGCCAGCAGGTCGAACCTCCTTCGGTTCGCATTGGCAATTCCAGGGTGCGCTATCTCAATGTCGAGGAAGAGCGGCGATTGCTTCGCGAGCTCGATCCGTCGCGCGAGACTAACGGTTTGTCACCGGAGCCTGAGCGTCGAGCTGACCGCCAGAAATGGATGCAGGACAATTTCGACCTGGTTCTGATGCTGATCGATACCGGGGCTCGATACAGTGAGATCGCGAACATCCGCTGGAAGGACATCGACCTTGAAACCGGGACGATCCGCCTCTGGCGCTCAAAGGTGCAAAACGAGAGCGTGATCTTCATGACCGATCGCGTCGTTTCGATCCTTCAACGTCGCTTGTCCGAGCGTGATGGTGAGACGGTCTTCACGAACAAGGCCGGTGATGCGAGGGGATACTCGGCAATCGCGATCCGCAAGGCGTTTCGGCGTGCTGGTCTCCACGACTGCACAATTCATACGCTGCGCCATACACACGCAACTCGGCTGGTCCAAAACGGGTTGACGATCCAGGAGGTCAAGTCAGTTCTCGGCCACACTGATATCCGCACGACGATGCGCTACGCTCACCTCGAACAGGCAACTGTGACGCGCAAGGCAAGGGACATTTTCAATGCCCTGAACAGGTCGATTGTCATTGGCGGCTAATTATGAATGGCAACAAGTTGTGTATTCCACGGTAAGGTATCGGATCCTCCACTCCGCAGAATCAATGTCCTAGCGTAGGCTTGCATTGGCCAGTGGGGGAATATTGATTTGTCTAGCTATCAACGCGTTGCTCTCTTCATTTTCTTCGACGCTATTGAGAAAGACCTAGTGTCGCATGTTCGCTCAGTCTCCAGCATTGTCGGCGATGGTTTCCTAACAGCGCAAGAACGCGAAAAAGCGTCCCTTCGGGCTGACCGATCGGAGGAGCCTAGTACGTCGCCACGAGATGATTTTGACCTATTGTATCAACTTGATCTCGGGGACAAGTTGGCGATTGTTCAGAGGCTGAAGCCACATTTCGACCAGGGACTGCGAAAGCATCTTTCATCGAAAGCAAGCTCCCTACAAGCATCTGTTCCAGTAAGAAACTCGGTAATGCATGGCCGTCCCTTGACCGTGGCGGAACATGCTACTGCATTTGCGTTGGCAAGCGACCTCGTGCGGAGCAATGGGTTTTGGCCGATCCTGCATAAGGCGCTTTCCGCATATAACAGCGACCCTGAGGCCATAACTCGAAAATCTATAACGTTCCTCGAAGATCCAAGTGATGGGCTGATATTCCATAATCTGCCATTGCCGGACTATGACGACACCGGCTTTGTTCCGCGGCCACAGTTGGAGCAGGAACTTAAAAAGAAAATACTAAGCCGACATCCTGTTGTTACCGTCTTGGGTGACGGCGGCAATGGAAAGACGGCGCTGACATTGCAAGCTCTATACAGCCTGATTAACTCGGGTGAGCATGACTTCGATGCTGTTGTCTGGGTGTCGGCCAAATCCTCGAAGCTTACCGTGGGCGAAATTCAACGAATTGAGCACGCAATAACGACGTCGATGGGGCTCTTCGAAGAAGTCGTTGGTGTTTTCGAGAATACCACGGCGGATGCCATTTCAAGAGTTCGGCAGCTATTGGAAAACAACAAGATACTTCTAGCAATAGATAATCTTGAGACCGTACTTGATGACACTATCCGTGATTTTGTTTCGGATATTCCGGGGCAAAGTAAGGTTGTGCTCACTTCTAGGATACCAGTTGGTGGCGATCTTACTGTAAACGTCACTCCTCTCTCAGATAATGAAGGTGAGATTTATTTACGTGCATTGATAAAGTCATACAGCATAAAGGCGCTTGCGGGATTGAAACCAGAGGAGCTGCGGTATTACGCAAATCGCTTGGAAAGGCGTCCCCTTCTATTGAAATGGTTTTGTATGGGTGTTCTATCTGGTTTGCCGGCAAGTAAAATTGTAAGTAATCCAGAAATAGCACTTCGATTCTGTTTGGAAAATGTATTTGATTCGCTGACCGATGATGCGAGTAATGCACTTTCTCTAATGGCAATCTTGCCAAGAGCCGTATCAATGGGTGTACTTCACCATGTTTCGGCTGTGGACATTCGTAGACTGGAAGCTGGCGTTGCCGAGTTGTTGAAGTTTTCAATTCTCGAAACCGAGAATCAAAGTGGTTATGAGCTCAACTATCGAATAAAGCCGTTTGCGCGTGCTTACATCGCGCGCATCTTGCGTTTGACCGCTGAGGCTCAGGAAGCTGTCATCAGGAAATTTCGTAACCTAAGCTTCGCCTATCAGGCAGAGCGAGCCGCCGAAGGTAGAGAAAAGTATAACCAAAGGAACTTTATCGTCAGATCAATATCAGAGGCTATCGCTACGCAGAGACTTCGGACGGCCACAAAATTGGCATATGGAGATGATTTTCAATCTGCTAAAGAAATTATTGATGCACTAAAGATATCGAACTACGACTACTTTGAAGTTCTTCGAGCCGAAGCATTCATTTGTTATCGACAACACGATTTCTCGGGTGCTTCCGAGGCATACCAGTCAGCGATAGAATTGTCCCCAGACACTCCCCAGCTTTATTTTTTCTATGGTGGTTTTCTCCTCAGGGCATATGGTGATTGCCCGGGTGCTATTGCGCAATTAACAAAGGCCCTTGAGTTGGATCCCGAGTCGATTGACGTTAAGCGAGAGCTAGCTCGGGCAAAAATGTACCATTTTGATTTTGAGGGAGCCTCAAAAATTCTTTCTAGTGAAATGCTTCAACCGCTTTCGAATATGCGCACTCAACTCATTTTTGCGGATCTCCAGACTCAGAATTTCCATCGAATGATACTTCACAAAAATACTGTTGGGATTGATGCTGACCTAGAGGAACCCTGTGCGAGGTTCGCTGATTTCCTCGGCAAAGTAGATGCGCGTATCATTGATACTAAAATGTTGGAGCATCTACGCAAGGCGCGTGCTGCCATTATTCCGATACTTCAAATAAGGGGAGTTTCGTCCGGTGCGGGTCTTCTCTTGTGTCTGGACCGGTTGATTGGGCAATTGGAAGAGACCTCAAGCACTACGACCCCGGACGATGGGCTATCGCAGAACGCCTTGTTGGGCACATTGAAGGAGAAGGGTAGAAAGCCAACGTTTGGTTTTTTAGTCGATGCATCAATGCGCGAATATTTCATCGCGAAAGATACGGTACAAAGTGGGATATGGGAAAGTCTTCAACAGGGCCGTGCGGTTACGTTCGACGCGGAGCTTGACGCTATGGGGCGTCCGCGCGCAACAAATGTGCGCCTGCTGCAGGGGTAAGCCACAGCGTCTTGGACGCTATACGGAAAATGCAAAATGCGAGCTTTGTCACGTTGCGCGTTGTAGTGCCCAGGGGCCAACAGCTATCTCAAGGTGCCCTGTAAGCTTCTGAAGCTTATGGTCTAGCGGCAGGCTCCTCTGGGAGTCCGGTGGTCTTGGTTGGTCAGTTCCTGACCTGGGGCGATTTCCGGATTGGATTGATATTAAGCAGCTCTGGTTTCCCGACTCTTTTCGTTGGGCGAGCTGATCTAAGATTTTTGTGGGATTGCTGCTCGCCCCTGCAGTTGCTGCACGTTCGGTTCTTCAAAATCGGCCGAACTCTAGCATCAGAGGGAGGAGTTATCCGGGGTCAAAGAATTCGAGACGTTTAGATTATTGAGATTGCACGCAAGTTGCACTAGCGTCTGAGTGGGGACTCGGGGGCAATCTTGAAAATTCATGCAATATTTCTTGCTTTCGTAATGTTGATGCCGACTCTTGCGAGCGCAGAGTCGTCCGTTCACATCGTTGATGGCGACACCCTTGACATAGACGGTGTGAGATACCGCCTGCACGGCATCGACGCTCCGGAGGCTGGTCAGGCTTGTGCCGGAAGCGATGGCAGTAACTGGGCCTGCGGTCAGGAGGCTATCCGACAAATCGAAGAGTTGACTTACGGCAAAACGGTTCAGTGCGACGCCCGCGGGCAGGACGCTTATGGACGCACATTATCGGTGTGTACGGCTGATGGCGTCGAGGTCAATGCTCGAATGGTCGAGACAGGCATGGCCTGGGCCTTCCGAAAGTATTCCGTCGATTATGCTAATCTTGAGGAAACCGCAAAGCAGCAGGGCATCGGCATTTGGCAGGCTCCGACTGAGGCTGCTTGGGATTTTCGCGCTCACAAGTGGGATGCTTCTTTGACTGATGTCCCTGACGGCAAGTGCCCCATCAAAGGTAATATCAACCGTAAGAACGAGCGAATCTATCACGTTCCGTGGTCGAGAGACTATGGCAAGACCAAAATCAACGTTAGCAATGGCGAGAGATGGTTTTGCTCCGAAGAGGAGGCCCTCTCTGCGGGGTGGCGTGCCCCGCTTTGGGGAAAGTGAGAGCCCCATCACATCCAGAGATCGATGAACGTCGATCATTTTTCCATCCGCGACAGACCCGGTTTGTTAGAACGCTATGACTAAACGCTTTGAAGCATTGAACCGTCTCATCGAAAGTGTTCGTGAATCGAGCCACGACTTTCGAATTACGACCGACCCGTTTCCGCCCTTGGACTCTGAAAAGCTCGCGAAAACGATGGAGCTTGCCAAGAAGGGTGCGGATAATGGGACGGACAACAAGCCCGTCCCCACGTCGAAGGCCCTCGACGATGTTGAGGTAGCTATCGTCACGAAAGTGGAGACCGAGCGCGATGACTCGTACCAAGTGCTCGAAGATCAGCTCCACACCTATGCCACGAGGATGCGAAATCTCGACTTCGACGGGCATTTCGGGCGTATCCGCCAGGCAAATATCTCTAGCTTGACCGACTTCAAGGCCGACGTCGCTGGCGGTCGTGACGAGCTCTATGGCCTGCGCCGCAGCCTCAGGGAAGCCGATGAGGAACTTGCGGACTTCAAGAAGGACAACGGCCTCAAGCGCGTTGCTCAGACAAAGAGCCAGTTCGCGACGATGCTGAAATGGCTCGTGATCGTGGCACTTTTGCTTGGCGAGACGATCGTCAACGGGATCTATCTAGCCAAGGGAAGCGATCAGGGCCTTGTGGGCGGTGTCGGTATCGCATTCGGTTTCGCCTTTGCCAACGTGATTGGCACCACCGTCTTGGCGTGGAAGCTTGTGCCATATGTAGTTCACCGTTCATTCTTCAAGAAGATGGGCGGCCTGATTGGCATCTTGCTTTGGCTCTGCTTGGCTATCGGGCTGAACCTGGCCATGGCTCACTACCGTGAAGCTTCGGCGACTACAGCCACAGAAATCGGAGCAGCGGTGATGACCCGGTTGCGCACCGACCCGTTATTCCTGCGTGATATCGACTCGTGGATACTGTTCGGAACCGGCTTTATCGCCTCTGCCGTCGCTCTCTTCGATGTTTTGAGCATCCGTGACATTTATCCCGGCTACGGTGGCGTTCATACGCGTTATGTGGCAGCCCGTGACAACTACGTGCACCATAAACTCGAACTGATAGACAACCTGAAAGACATCCGCGACGAACACAATGAGAAGGTCGATGCGATCATCCGGGATCTGACGATCCGACGTCGCGAGTGTGCTTCCATCATTGAAAATCGTGCCCGCATCGTCCGCCTCTTCAACGACCAGCAAGATCGGCTCGAGGAAGTCTCGCGGAAGCTGCTCACTATTTACAGGGAGGCGAACAGGCAGACGAGGACGAAGCCTGAACCCAAGTACTTTGCGATGCAGTACAAGTTGGAAAGACGGCAGCCGGTCATCGAAACCGGTGACGACTGGAATGACAAAGACCTCGCCGCACGCATCAAGACAGCGGAAGAGGATTTGGCCGAGCAGATGCGACAGATCGGCCATGAATTCGAAAGCGCGGTGACGGCCTATCATCAACTCGACAATCTATTCCCGGAGATGACGAATGGCCAGACGCAGGCGTAAGAAGAAAAGCGATGCCTCCGTTGGAGGGATCATCGCGGTTATCGGCCTTGTGGCGTTTATCCTGATCAGCGTCGGAGGGTTTCTTGTCCTCAGGCATAAGGCCATACTGAATGCGTCTCTCGATGCCGATCTTTGTCCGACAGATGGCCCCACCTCTGTGACGGCCGTGCTTCTGGACATCACCGATCCGATTTCGGAGATCACCAAGGTTGATCTCAAGCGTCAGTTTCAGAAGGCTGTGGCCGACGTGGAGAAGGGCGGACTGATCGAGGTCTACGCGCTTACGGACTCTGAGGGTGAGCTGCAACGTACCTACAGGGGATGCAATCCCGGTGACGGCGATGGTGCGGATGAACTCACTTCAAATCCGAAGCGGATCCAGGAACGATGGGAAAAAGCCTTCAACAAGCCATTGAAGGACATCGAAGACCAGATGGGTGAAGGCAAAGAAGGCAAACAATCGCCAATCATGGCCGGGGTGCAGAGGATCGTAATCGAGAGCTTCTCGGATCGAAAGATGGAAGGCAAGCCAAAGACTCTATTCGTCGCTTCCGACATGATCGAACACACGGGATCGTTCTCCATTTACAAGTCCGGCCCAAACTACCAGCGGTATGAGAAGAGCACTGCGAGAGACAAGTTCAGAACACCGCTGGACGGCATCGGGGTCAAGATACTCGCGTTTCAAAGAGAGAATTCCGCTGAGCTTGGCGATCTTCCCGATTTCTGGCTTGCATGGGTGCGTTCCAACAGTGGCGATTGGATCGGCTACGAACGATTGGCAGGAGTGAAGTGATGCCGACTGGTCTGGACATCAGGCATTTCGTCCGTAGGAACGGACCTATCGTGCTTTTCGCGATAATGACCTTCATTGGGTCCTTCATCATATGGTTCGGGAAACTCTATGGAGTGGACACCGTCACGATAACGGTCATTCCGTTGGCGATGATGGCTATCTACTTCCTCATCTCGTTCTTCGCAGCCGGCCTGAGCCTTCATAACGAGCAGGCTGGCGACAACCTCTACTACATGGGGTTCCTGTTCACACTGACCAGCCTCGGTGTTTCGCTCTATCAGTTCACAGGGCAAGCCTCGATCGAGGACGTCGTTCGGAACTTTGGCGTGGCCATCTCGTCGACCATCGCCGGTATCTCCCTCCGGATCCTTTTCAATCAGATGCGTCGTGACCCGGTCGATATTGAACGGGCGGTTCGGCATGACCTCGCCGAGATGACCCGCCGAGTACGAACTGAGCTCGATACGTCCGCGATGGAATTTTCCAGTTATCGGCGTACGAGCCACCAGATGCTGCTTGAGGGCTTCGAGGAGATAGCTCGGCAGGCTGAGAAGAGTGGAGAAGCTGTTCGCGCGTCCATTGAAGCAATGTCTCTTCAAGCTACCAAGACGATCCAAGAAGCGTCGGCACGACTTACATCAACGTTGGATAGCACCCAAGAACAAATCATCGCCTATGCAGCGAGCAATGCCCTGACGATCTCTGAAATGAGCGACAAGCTCAACGCTTCCGTTGGGAAGATCGAAGAACGTACCCACAAATTGGCTGATGCCGTCGACGGCGTGATCGAGAAGTTCAAGGCATCCAGATCGCCCGACGAAATCCTCAAGATTGAGTTCACTCCGGTTATTGAAGGGCTGCAGACCATCGTCACGGAGCACAGCAAGGCCATAGACGAGAATGCTATGTCGACCCGCGAGACGGTCAAGAAAGTGCTGTCCGCAATCGCACCGTTCAAGCAGACCAACGCGACACTCGCCGCCTTGGCAGTGAAGTTGGATGGTACGAATGCTGCATCGGAGCACACGACCCAGGCCATCGGCTCCATGCTTGATCGATTGAGTGCAATTGCTGTTGCAACAGGGAGCACAAACGAAAGCATGGTGGCGCTGACCACACGCATTCAAGAGACCGTTCCTGCCACGAATGCAGCGACGGAAGCACACCTCAAGAACGCTGACAAGCTGTCCGATCTGATCTCCGCCGTAAAGACGAACACGAGCAATCTGAAAGTGATGACAGTGAAGCTATCGTCGGCTTCGGGCACGGTGGACGATCATTCAAAACGAATGGAAGACCTGATAGGTGTGGTGGAACGGTCTGCGGAGACCGCGAGTAAGACCGCGAGCGCCGTAGATGCGATGAGCGTTCGTCTTGCTCAAGAACGCCCCGAAATCCTGCTTGGAGCCTTGAACTCGACGTCCCCAGCGATGCCATCCGGTGTGGTAACAAACGGCGAAAGCGTTGACGCGGCTCAACTTTCCTCAGGTGAAGATGACAAGCCCAAGAAGAGTAGCTGGTTTACGCGATGAGCAACTCCGAAACGACAACCAAGGTCGAACACAAAGGCTATAATCGAGGTCTCATTCTTGGGTTCACCATGGCGGAGTCCATGCTGCTCTTGGTGTTCTGCCTTCTGCTCGTGACCGGAGCCATCATTGCAAACGAGAGATTGAAAGCAACCAACGCTCTTAAGGAGGTTGACCGGCTACAAAGCGATCTGGCGGATAAGAAGAAGGATATTGAGGTCCTTGAGACGAAACTCACGGCCCTCGCTGGCCAAGTTTCCCTCATCGACAAACGCAAACTCGAAGAAGACTGGCGCGAACTGGTTGAAGCCCGAGACGTCGTCAGGGAGTTGAAGCGTCTTCTCGATGTGCCTGATCCAGAAAAGCTACAAGAGAAGATCGACGCCTTGCTTGCTGCGGAAAAAAGCCTTCAGGATCAGGCGAAGCTGGAGGCAGCTCTTAAGGAGGCCATGGATCGAAACAATGATCTCGAACGTCTGCTCGCCGACACAGAAAGCGCACTGGCCGATGCTCAGCAAACTTCCAAGCCGCACGAATGGCCGCCAATTATCAGCCTAAGCGAGGCAAGCGGATACTTCTTCAGGTCAGGAAGCGCGGAACTGACCGAAAAGTTTACAGCCGACCTCAACGGCTCGATATCGACACAGATCGCAGACAACCTAAAACGTTACGGCGTCGATATCGTCGAGGTGATCGGCCACACTGACGAACAGCCGCTGTCGCGCCTTTCCTCGAACATGGACAAGCTCGCCATCGACGTTCTCTCCTCAAAGAAACCGGTGACGGATATGGTGCCAGCGGACAACGCTGGTCTCGGACTTGCCAGAGCGATGTCAGTAGCAAATATCCTCCGCAGCAACAACGCTTTGGGGGGAGTGACTATCCTGCCGCTGTCTGCAGCGCAGCTCGTGATGCCAGGCGATAAACTGACAACCGGACAGGCAGGTAACGTAGAAAACCGACGGCGGATCGAGATCAGAATTAGAAGAAAGGATAACGCCGCATCATTCGCCGAATAGGCTGATGCACGTCCGGAGTGCTAGATACCAAGGAAATAATCTCGTGCTACTCACTAGGGAAATCGCTGTTCGCATAATCGACGCGCTTGCAATCGCGATAGACGGAAAATCCGCGTCAGCTAAGACCTTTAACTGCAAGCCTGCCGACGTCGCTAAGTTCGACAACTGGCAGGATGCCCTTTACTCGACATCACAGGATACGCCTCGAACGAGAGCGTTGGTGTTAGCATATGCGTTGCTGTCAGGTGGCAAGCTTGCAAAGGGAGGGTTTCAGATCGATGGCCATTGGTTCCACCCGGATATCTGGGTGGTGAAGACGATGCTCAACAAAGGCTATATGATTGAGAACGCTGATGGATCACATTTTGAACTGACTGAAAGCGGCTGGTCCTTGATCGCTGATACAATCGAGGGGTTGGCTCAGTCTCGAGGGTAGTTGCCGGGCGTTTTGGTTGCGATACACGGGGCGAGGCAGATGTACCGATCTTTCAATCTTTAATCCGGTGCGGGATTTGCACCGTTGCAGGAAGAAAGCACCCTGATAAGGCAACTCAGGTGCGCTTGGGTTGCTCGGGGATAAACTTGTGTGCCACGTTGCACCTACGCCGAGACTACTCGCAGCGCGCCCACTCAGATGCGGCATTGGATTCGCCCTGATAACAATATCCAAGCGCCTCTAAGCTTTCGGAAACCTCGTCCCGCTTGTCGCACTGTTTCAGCGTCTGCGGATCGTCGCCACTGCCACCACGGCAATTCTCGTTTAGCCCAGTCCACTGCTCGATCAGGTCCGGGACAGATGCATTCGATGACTGTGGGGAGGCGTCTCGGGAGCAGTAAAGATGGTCGTCGCCGTTGATCCGGATATTTCCGTTCGGCAAGGTGTCCAGCATGTGTTTCGGCATGGAATAAGGACCCCGCACATGGGGTGATCGGCGTCCAAACGGGACCCCCATCTGCGATGGGGTTACAACAGCCTCCGGTTTCATCGGAGGCTTTTTATTTGGATGCTTGT
>NZ_JAJNCZ010000006.1 GCF_021026345.1 Rhizobium sp. GN54
CGCCATCGCCCGCGTCCCCATCGGGACCGTCGTCAAGGAACTCTGGCCCTTCTACCTCGTCGCATTCACCGTCCTCGTCCTCATCTCATACGTTCCAGCCTTCACACTCTACTGAGACCGAAAGGGGTTCTTCCGCACCTTGGTGAGGTGGGGCCAACATTCGCGCCCTCAGCAGTTCCGGGCTCGCCCGGCCGTGCATTCTGCGCTTGAGAGTCTCGAGGCGATTGACCTGACATTCGGCCTGCTGCTCCTCGATGGCGTTGTCGACCGTCTCGGGAGCACACCGGCCTCCGTGCGATTTGCGGGTTGTCATTTGCAATCTGCCACCTAAACTGCCGGCCGGATGCCCGGGAGGGCACAGGGGAGCGAGTTGAGGAGGAACATTGATGCTCAAACTGAAGACGAAGCTTATTGCCGCCGCCGCAGTGGCGCTTACGACCGGCCTCGCCGCTGTCCCTGGCAGGGCGCAGGAATTCGTCAATGTGCTGACAGGCGGCACATCGGGCGTCTACTATCCCCTCGGCGTCGCGCTATCGGAGATCTATGCCAAGGGCATTTCGGGCGCGCGCACCCAGGTGCAGGCCACCAAGGCTTCCGTCGAAAACCTTAACCTCTTGCAGCAGGGCAAGGGCGAAATTGGCTTCGCCCTCGGTGATTCGGTGAAGTTTGCCGTCGAAGGCAACACCGAAGCCGGTTTCCCGGGCAAGCTGGACAAGCTGCGCGGCATCGCCGCAATTTATCCGAACTACATCCAGATCGTCGCAAGCCAGGAGTCCGGCATCAAGTCGCTCGCCGATCTCAAGGGCAAGAGCCTGTCGGTCGGCGCACCGAAATCCGGCACCGAGCTCAACGCGCGCGCCATCTTCGCGGCCGCCGGCATGTCGTACGAGGATCTCGGCAAGGTGGAGTATCTCCCGTTCGCCGAATCGGTCGAACTGATCAAGAACCGCCAGCTCGATGCCACCCTGCAGTCGGCCGGTCTTGGGGTCGCCTCGATCCGTGACCTCGCGACTTCGGTGCCGATCAACGTGGTCGCCGTACCGGCTGCCGATGTCGAGAAGATCGGCTCGCCCTACCTGCCGGTTACCATACCGAAGGGCACATATGACGGCCAGACCGAGGATGTGCCGACGGCGGCGGTCGGCAACTTCCTCATCACCCACGATGGCGTGTCGGAGGAAACCGCCTACCAGATGACCAAGCTTCTGTTTGAGAACCTGCCGCAGCTTGTCGCCGCCCACGCCGCCGCCAAGGCGATCGACCCGGCCAAGGCACTCGACGGCATGCCCGTGCCGCTGCATCCTGGCGCAGAGCGCTACTACAAGGAAAAGGGTCTGCTGAAGTAGGCGCGCTCATAGCCGCCAACAAAGCCGCTGCCGCCGGAGTCCGCGGCAGCGACCCATGCAGCATTTTCGAGGAAAGAGCGGGTTTATGAGCGAGGCAGCCCAGACCGTTTCGGCGAAGACCGGGACTATTCACATGCCGGTCGTCGAAGAGCAAGTCGAGGGGCTGCCGCCGGGCTTCGGCGAAGGCATGGCCGGCAAGGCCGCCTTCCTGATCGCCGTCGCCTTCTCTCTCTTTCAGCTCTATAGCGCCGCCTATGGCAACCTGCCGAGCCAGGTCGTGAGGGCCATGCATGTCGCATTCCTGCTGCTGCTCGGTTTCGGCCTCTGGGCGAACCTGCGCGCTACGGGCAGGCCGGCCAAAATCCTGTTCTGGGGCCTCGGCCTGCTCGGCTTCCTCACCGGCGTGTACCACTGGGTGTTCTACCACGACCTCATCATGCGATCGGGCTTCTTGACGGTGCCCGACCTCGTGGTGGGCACAATGCTGATCCTTTTGGTATTCGAGGCGACGCGCAGGCTGATGGGGATACCGCTCACCATCATCGCCTTCATCTTTCTCGCTTATTGCTTCGTCGGCAATTATCTGCCCGCCCCCTTTATCCATCGCGGCTACGACTTTTCCCAGATAGTCGACACCTTCGCCTTCGGGGTCGAGGGCATCTACGGGACACCGATCTATGTGTCCGCCGCCTACATCTTCATCTTCGTCGTCTTCGCCGCCTTCCTGGAGAAGGCGGGCATGATCGCGCTGTTCAACGACTTCGCCCTCGGCCTGGTCGGTTCGTGGCGTGGCGGGCCTGCGCAGGTCTGCGTGCTGTCGTCCGCGCTGATGGGCACCATCTCCGGCTCCGGCGTCGCCAACGTGGTTGCCAGCGGCCAGTTCACCATCCCGCTGATGAAGCGCTTTGGCTTCCGCCCCGCCTTTGCCGGAGCCGTCGAGGCAACGTCATCGATGGGCGGCCAGATCATGCCGCCGGTGATGGGGGCGGTCGCCTTCATCATGGCCGAGACGCTGAACGTGCCCTATGCCGCCATCGTCAAGGCAGCGATCATCCCCGCGACCCTCTATTTCGGCGCCTGCTTCTGGCAGGTTCATCTGGAAGCCGGGAAGGCGGGCCTTTCCGGCATGGACAAGGCGTCGCTGCCCAATCCATGGCTGGCGGTCAAGACGCACTGGCCGCTCGTTCTTCCGCTGGCCGCCCTCGTCTATCTGTTGTTCGCCGGCTACACGCCGATCTTTGCCGGCACGATGGGGCTCGCGCTGACCATCGTCCTGATCCTGGGCACGCCACTGGCGGCGCTAATTGGTCCGTTTGCCTTCCGTGTCGTATTCTGGATTGCGCTCGGCCTTGCCGCCGCCTCCTTCGTCAAGTACGGCGTCAGCCTGCTGGCGGTCGTCATCGGCGGTCTGATCATCGGCTGCGCACTGTTCAGGGGCGGGCGCGAGACCCTGCGCATCTGTGTCGACTCGCTGGCCGATGGCGCCAAGAACGCCCTGCCGGTCGGTATAGCCTGCGCCATTGTCGGCATCGTCATCGGCACGCTGACGCTGACCGGCATCGCTTCGACCTTCATCGGCTACATCATCTCGGTTGGCGAGAACAACCTGTTCCTGTCGCTCGTGCTCACGATGCTCACCTGCCTGGTGCTCGGAATGGGTATCCCGACAATCCCCAACTATATCATCACATCGTCACTCGCCGGTCCGGCCCTGCTGGAACTTGGCGTACCGCTGATCGTCAGCCACATGTTCGTCTTCTATTTCGGCATCATGGCCGACTTGACGCCGCCCGTGGCGTTGGCGGCCTTCGCTGCCGCACCGATGGCCAAGGAAAGCGGCCTCAAGATCGGGATCCAGGCCTCGAAGCTGGCCGTCGCCGGCTTTGTCGTGCCGTTCATGGCAGTCTACACGCCCGCCCTGATGTTGCAGGATCCCGGCCCTATGGCGGCGGCCTACGGCTATCCGGTCGAGGTTGCCTACATCGTGCTCAAGGCCTGCCTTGGCATCCTGTTGTGGGGGACGGCAGTGGTCGGCTTCTTCATCACCGGCATGCCAAGATGGGAGCGAATCATCGCGTTTGCGGCTGGCGTGTTTCTTGTACTGGCACTGCCGCTGACCGACGAGATCGGCTGGACGCTCGCCGCGCTGTGGATCGGCTGGCACTGGTGGCGGGCGCGCAACATGGCAGCTGTGACGTGAGCCTTTGCCTCATCGCAGCCGGGAAGGTCGCCGTCATCGCGGCTTCCGCCTTCACGCTGTCTTGGACGCACTCGATCGAGAAGACCCGATGGGAGGAGGACTGGCGCCTCACGCCGGCTGGCCTGGAGATCATCGAAGCGCGGGTGAAGGGGTCCGGGGCCGGGATGGAGCCACCAGACGGGGCAGTGCTCAAGCGTGGTTGGTGGGTCTATTTGCCCAGATTGCCGATCCAGCGTGAGCTGGTGTTCGCACAGTCGGGTGCGACGGGGGAGGGCTGGACGCTCTGCGCGGGCGCTCACTGCGAGACCTTCGGCGAGCAAGCGGCAGACCCAGCCGTTCTCAGGACTTGCGACGCGTCGCCCAACAGCTCCAGTCTGGAGAAGGCAGACGGGAATCAGAAACGATAGAAGCGCGCCATTTTACGCGATTTGCCATGTAGGGTTGCCCGATCCATCCTCAACCGCCTCCCGGGCATGTTCGATTCCAGACACCCCTCAGCCCTCCGCGGGCCCGTTGCCGTGGCCGTCAAGCAACCAGGTGATGCTGACCTGAAGGATGCGCGCAAGCATGTCGAGGCGGTTGGCGCGTGGCTCGGCCCGATCGTTTTCCCAGTTCTTCCAGGTCTCTGCCGTCACTCCGGCAACCGCCGATGCCTCTTCGATGGACAGGCCGGCGGCATCGCGGGCAAGAGAAATACGCCCGCCAATCGTGTCATCCGTCGTTTCAACCGCGAACCGAGGTGCCAGGGTGAGATCGTGATGCATTGCAATGTTCCTTCTGTGCGCGAGAAAGGCCCCCGCGGCATGTCCCGCGGGGTCGCCAGTTGGCTGCGTCAGCCTTCGTTCTTTTCCAGCCATGCCTTGATCTGGTCGGGATGGTCCGAAATGTACTTGTCGACGGCCGCCTCGTAGGAGGTCTCCTGCGCATCGAACATCGCAGCCTCGAGATCACCGACCGGCAGCTTCATGCGCGACAGGAACGCGGCGACCTCGGGATGGTCTTTCTCGAAATCCTTCCGCGCGAGCACATCGACATGCTCCGCCTTGCCGAGCGAACCCTTCGGGTCGTCGATGTAGCGCAACTCGTACTTGCCGAACATCCAGTGCGGGCTCCACGAGGTGGCGACGAACCACTCTTCCTTGCGGATCGCTCGATCGACCGTCGTCAGCATGCCGGCTTCGCTGGAAATCTGCAGCTTGTAGCCTTCCAGCGCATAGTCCTTGACGGCCTGTTCTGAGAGGCGCGTGAGGCCCGCACCCGGATCGATGCCCTCGACACGGCCCTTGAGCCGGTCCTTGACGTCGTCCTTCTTCAGGTCCTCGATCGAGGCGATCGCATCCTCGGGCACGTATTTCGGAACCACCCAGCCCAGCTTTGCGCCGTCATAGACGGTGCCGAGGGTCGTGACCTTGTCCTTCACCTTGGCAAAGTAATCCGCATGCGTCTGCGGCAGCCACGCCATCATCATGGCGTCGAGGTCGCCGCGGCTGACACCCTGGTACAGCGGAGCGACGTCGGTCTGGACCAGCTCGACCTCCTGACCGAGTTCGTCCTTGATGAGCTTCGCGGCAAGCTTGGTCACGAATTCGGCGTCCGACCAGGCGGCCCAGCCGATCTTCACCGCCTTGTCTTCCGCCAGCGCCGTGCCGAACGTTCCGGCGAAAACTCCGGCCGCGAGGCCGATCGTTGCGAGTGTCTTGAACATTTTTGTTCCTTTTTTGAAGGTTCGCATTCAGCGGCACAGACGCCGCTCTCTGGCGCTAGGCTGTGGCGGCCGAAGCCACCGGCTCCTGCGCCGGTCGACGGAACAGGCTGCGCCAGAAGACGGGGCGCCCCTTTCCAAGGCTCTGCGTGATCCGGTCGAGGATCACAGCGAGGATGACGACGGAGATGCCGCCCTCGAATCCGGTGCCGACATCGAGGCGCTGGATACCGGTCAGCACCGTATTGCCGATGCCGCCCGCACCGATCATCGAGGCGATCACCACCATCGATAGAGACAACATGATCGTCTGGTTGATGCCGGCCATGATGGAAGGCATGGCATTGGGAAGCTGCACCTTGAAAAGCAATTGCGCGGCAGTGCAGCCAAAGGCGTTGCCCGCTTCGATGAACTCGGCATGCACTTGGCGGATGCCGAGATTGGTGAGACGCACGACGGGCGGCATCGCGAAGATCACGGTCGCGATCGTGCCTGGGACGGCGCCGAGCCCGAAGAACATGGCCGCCGGGATCAGATAGACGAAGGCCGGCATGGTCTGCATGAGGTCGAGCCCGGGCCGGACGACGGCCGCCACCCGGTCGCTGCGCGCCATGGCGATGCCGAGCGGCAGGCCGATGACCATGGCAACAAGCGTCGAGGCCAGGACCAGCGACAGCGTCTCCATCATGGCGGACCACAGGCCCATGTGTTCGACGAGCCAGAGCGAAAGGCCGGTAAAGACGGCAAAGCCCAATCCGACACGCCAGAGCGAAAGCAACACGAAAATGGCAAGGCCGAGGCCCATCGGCGTTGCGAGCAGCAGCGCCTGGATGCCGTTCGTCACCGTGCCGATGGCCGCGGCGATGAGGTCGAGCAGCGGCGCGAAATTGTCGAGGATGTAGTTGACGGCGCTGTCGACGCCGTCACCGATATCGAAAGTCATGGAATTCTCTCCGAACTGGCGGGATCAGGCGGCGCGATCGAGCGTTTCGAGAAGCGCGGACTTGCTGATGGAGCCGAGATAGCGGTTGGCTTCGTCGACCACCGGCACCGGCCAGGCGCTGGCGGCCACCTTGCCGAGCACGTTGGACAGGCTTTCCGCGGCGGGGATCGGTTCGATGTCCGTCAGGAAGGCGCGGCGGTAGGGATCGCTTGCGCCATCGCGCGCGGTCTCGATCAACGAACTGCGGCTGACCATGCCGTGGTAGGTCTTGTCGCGGCCGAGGATGATGGCGACGTCCCGATCGAAGTGCTCCATTCGCTCCAGCGCTGCGGCGACCGACACGCCCTGGCGTTCGATGATCGTCACCTGCGTCTTGCGCGCCACGTCGCCGGCGCGGAAGACCTGCGAGACATCGACGTTGCGAAAGAAGGAGCGCACGTAGTCGTTGGCGGGCTTGAGAACGATCTCGTCGGGCGTGCCGACCTGAACGACCTCGCCGTTCTGCATGATGCAGATGCGATCGCCGATGCGCATCGCCTCGTCCAGATCGTGGCTGACAAAGACGATGGTGCGGCTATGCTCGGCCTGCAGGCGCACCAGTTCGTCTTGCATCTCCGTGCGGATAAGCGGGTCGAGTGCGGAGAACGCCTCATCCATCAGCAGCACCGTCGGCTCGCTGGCAAGCGCGCGGGCAAGGCCGACACGCTGCTTCATGCCGCCCGAGAGCTGGTCCGTCCTGCTGTCGTCGTAGCCTTCAAGGCCCACGGACCTCAGTGCATTGCGGGCGCGCTGCTTGCGGTCGGCCTCGCCGATGCCAGCCACTTCCAGCCCGAAGGCGGCATTGTCGAGAACCGTGCGGTTGGGAAGGAGCGCGAAGGACTGGAAAACCATGCTGATGTCTCGCCGGCGAAGCGCGATCAACTCGCTGCGCGCCAGCCGGGCCACGTCGCGGCCATCGATCTCGATCGATCCGGATGTGGGCTCGATCAGCCGGTTGATGAGGCGAAGCATGGTAGACTTGCCGGAGCCGGACAATCCCATGATGACGAAGATCTCGCCGGCGCGAATATCGAAGGTCGCGTCGTTTACGCCGATGGTGCAACCGGTCGCGGCATGAATTTCCGCCTTGGTTCTGCCGGCCCTGAGAAGGTCGAGAGCCTTCTCAGGCCGCTCTCCAAACACCTTGAAGACGTTCTTGATACTGATCTTGACCGGCCGCTCGGTGCTCGGCAGGTCGCTCTCAGTTGCAAAAGCCATATTGTCCTGGGCCCGGCTCCGGAAGCGGGGCACTCTCCTTTGTTTGTTCTTGGCTGATGAAGGTACCAGCGCGATCGAAAACGCACCTTCTCAAATTTGTCGCAAATGAGATGGCGCGTCGCAAAGTGGACACTTTGTGGCACACTCGTGCGATAAAGTCCAGAACGTGAGAAAAAAATTCCAGTCTACAGATCAATTCGGCGGAAAACTCGGAATAAAATGTCCTCGAATCTGCACGGATCCACAGAGGGGCTTTGGAACCCAGGAAGTCGATTTTGAACGACCCTCGAAGCGATCGGCTGTCTTCCAGACTTCGGCTTTACGAAAACGCGACCGAACCGCTGGAAAATTCTAAATGGCATTACATCATGCATGAAATGGACCGCGACACGGGACGCAGCAGTACTTAGCTGGCTGAGTGTGTCCTTCGCTGGTGGCTGCAGCAGGTTTGGTAGTGAAATATGGCATCCGATCAGGTTTTTGATTTCATTGTCATCGGAGCGGGTTCGGCCGGTTGCGTTCTCGCCAACCGGCTGAGCGCCGATCCCGCGACACGGGTGCTTCTGCTCGAGGCGGGCGGGTCCGACTTCAATTTCTGGATCCGCATGCCGATCGGCTACGGCAAGACTTTCTACCACCCGCAACTCAACTGGCGCTACCAGACCGAACCCGATGCCGGCACCGGCGGACGACCGGCCTATTGGCCACGCGGTCGCGTCATCGGCGGATCGAGCTCGATCAACGCCATGGTCTACGTGCGCGGACAACCGGCCGATTTCGACGCGTGGGCGGCGCTTGGCAATCCAGGCTGGTCGGCGGCGGACGTGCTTGCCGTCTACAGGCGGATGGAAGACAACCTCGAAGGCGCCGATGGCGGTCGGGGCATCGGGGGACCGCTCACGATCACCAATATGGCGGGCTCCGTCCATCCGCTCGCCAACGACTACCTGAAAGCCGCTGAGGCGGCCGGAATACCGTTCAACCCGGATTACAACGGCGACACGCAGGAAGGCGCCAGCATCTACCAGGTCACGACGCGCAAGGGCCTGCGCTGCTCATCCGCCGACGCCTATTTGCACCCCGTGCGCCGGCGCGCCAATCTCGAGGTGCGGACGCATGCCCATGTCACCCGTCTTCTCGTCGAATCCGGGCGCGTCACCGGCGTCGAATACGTCACGAACGGCGCGAAAACCACGGTACGGACCCGGCGCGAGGTCATCCTGTCGGCCGGCGCCGTCAATTCTCCGCAGATCATGATGCTGTCCGGCATCGGCGACGCCCAAAAGCTTGCCGCCCTCGGTATCCCGTCCGTGCTCCACGCGCCGATGGTCGGCCACAATCTGCAGGACCATCTCGGTTTCGACTATATCTATGAATCGACCCGTCCGACGCTGAACGACGTTCTGCGTCCGTGGTGGGGACGGTTGGCTGTCGGCCTGCAATATGTGCTGACCCGCAAGGGCCCCTTGTCGCTGAGCGTCAATCAGGCCGGCGGTTTCGTCAGGAGCCGGCCCGACCGGCAGCGTCCCAACATTCAACTCTACTTCTCGCCACTGAGCTATACGCGCGCGATCCCCGGCAAGCGGGCGCTGATGCGCACCGATCTCTTCTCCGGCTTCATGCTCGGGATTTCGAACTGCCATCCTAAGAGCCGTGGCACGATCGAGCTCGGCTCCGCCGATCCTTTCGCACCGCCGGTAATTCGCCCGAACTACCTGTCGGACGAGAGCGACCTCGATGAACTGGTGGACGGCGCCCGCATCCTGCGCCGGATCGCCGCGTTGGACCCGATCGCCACCCTCATCAAGCGCGAGATCGTCCCCGGTCCAGCCACGGACAGCGACGCGGACATGGCAGCGGATATTCGCGCTCGCAGCGGCTCCGTCTTTCACGCTTGCGGCACCTGCTCGATGGGGCCGGAGGCGAGCAGATCGGTCGTCGATCCGCGACTGCGGGTTCACGGGATCGAGGGTTTGCGCGTCGTTGATGCGTCGATCTTCCCGCTGATACCCTCCGGCAACATCAACGCGCCGTCTATCATGGTCGGCGAACGGGGTGCGGATTTCATTCTCGAGGACTGGCGCGGGGCCTGACGCCCACGGGCACAAGGCTATTGTCGCTTGCGCATAGCCCGCAGGAGTTCGGCCAGATCCTGAACCGCCGCGACGGTCGCCCTCGAGGGAACCGCGCTGAAGCCGAGAATGAGGCCCTTCTGCGCCGGCGCCAGCGAGAAGCGGCTGAGCGGCGACAGGATGATACCCCGCTCAAGGGCGCGGGCTGTGACTTCGTTCTCGTCGAGGTCGTCGGGCAGGTGGCCGATCGTCTGGAAGCCGGTCGTCGTGGGCTGAACCTCGAGCAATCCGTCCAGGTGTCTCGCGGCGGCATCGACGAGCACAGCCTGCCGCTCGTTGTAGACGCGTCGCATCCGGCGGAGATGCGCGTTGAAGTGGCCCTGCTCCATGAACGTCGCCATGATCGACTGCAGGCTGGAAGGCGCGCCCTGCATCGTGGCTCCGGCCACCCGGCGAAGCATCTTCGCGACCTCGGGCGGCGCAACGACGTAACCCAGTCGCAAGGCCGCGAACATGACCTTGGAAAAGGTGCCCACATAGATAACGCGACCGGTGGTATCGACGCTTTTCAGAGTCGGGGCGGGGTGTCCCGAATAGTAGAATTCACCGTCGTAATCGTCCTCGATCACCCATGCGCCGCAGCCGGCAGCGGCATTCAGCAGTTCGAGGCGACGGCCGAGTGACATGGTCACGCCAAGGGGATGCTGGCGCGCGGGCGTCACGAAAGCCATCCGGAATTCCGGACAAAGTCTCAGGCCGGCGGTGACATCTATGCCCTGGTCGTCCACGGGAACCGGCACCAGGCTCGCCCCGCTGGACACGAGGCTGTTGCGGGCACCGATCGGCCCGGGATTTTCGAACCAGACCTTGTCGCCCGGATTGAGGAGCATCTGGCCGATCCTGTTGAAGGCGTCCTGCGCCCCATTGAAGACGAACACCTCGTCGGGATCGCAAACCACTCCACGATTGGCCTTGAGATGGTTCGAGATCGCGCGGCGTAGTTCGTAGAGCCCGACAGGATCGGGATAACCGAGCACCGCATGACGCGACTGCCGCCAGTACTGTGCGGAAAGTCGTGCCCAGAGCGCCATCGGAAACTCGTCATTGGCAGGCATTCCGGTGGCGAAAGGACGGGGCACCTGCGGGTGGGAAAGACGGGGGAAAAAGTGCTCCGACGCCTCGATGCTCAACCGCGCGAGCCGCGGAGGCGCGGCATTGTCCGCCTCCTGCACCGTCTGCGGCTGGACCGGACGCTCCGAGAGCAGCGTTTCGCTGACATATGCACCGGCTCCGACCCGCGAATAGATCAGTTCCTCCGCCACCAACTGTTCATAAACCGTCACCGCGGTCGTGCGTGAAACACCCTGATCCTTCGCCAGCGTTCGGCTCGACGGCAGCCGTTCTCCGGGCGCCAGCCGGCCGGAAAGGATCAACTCGCGCAGGCCGCTGGCGAGTTGCGCCGTCAACGAACCTGGATCGTCCCTGTTGATCTGGATCGGCGGGATCAGTGCCCCACCGGCGTATTTTACCATTCCCGATCCCCGCGCGCCTTTTTTGGCTTTAATCTGGCATGAAAACTATTCCAAAATGGACCTTAGTCAAAGACCAGTTTCAGCTCAATGTGAGGCCACTGCCGAGACAGCCAACAAACCGAATTGGAGCGCCAAGTGATGAAGCTGCGGTCGATCGAGACGTTTTCGACACGTTATGTCGGCTTCGTGCGCATCACCAATGATGCCGGGGAGACGGGATGGGGGCAACTGTCGACGTACAATTCCGATATTTCTGCTCAGGTTCTGCACCGCCAGGTCGCCCCCTGGACGCTTGGCGTCGATATCGTCGATCTTGACGACCATCTTGATCTGATCACCGAGCGGGAGCACAAGTTTCCAGGATCCTATCTGTGTCGCGCCCTGGGCGGGCTGGACACGGCCGTCTGGGACCTCAGGGGAAAGCAGGCGGGCAAGCCTGTCACTTCGCTGCTCGGCGGCACGCCGGGCCCGCTGCGCGCCTATGCGTCGTCGATGAAGCGGGACATAACGCCGACGGATGAGGTGGAACGCTTCAAGCGTCTCCGCCAGCAGCATGGCTTCGATGCCTTCAAGTTCCGCGTTGGCGCCGAAGTCGGGCGCAATCAGGATGAATGGCCGGGGCGGACCGAGGAGATCATTCCGGCGGTGGCACATGCCCTTGGAGCGGAAGCCGCCCTGCTCGCCGACGCCAATTCCTGCTATTCGCCGGCGAGGGCGATCGAGGTCGGACGATTGATGGAAGACCACGGCATGGTCCATTACGAGGAGCCATGCCCCTACTGGGAACTGGAGCAGACCAGACAGGTGGCCGACGCGCTCGATATTGCCGTCACCGGCGGCGAGCAGGATTGGGACCTGACGATCTGGCGCCGCATGATCGAGATGCGGGCGGTCGACATCGTTCAGCCGGACGTCCTCTATCTCGGTGGGATCAGCCGGACGCTCCGGGTCGCACGGATGGCAGGCGCCGCGGGCCTGCCGGTCACGCCCCATTGCGCAAACCTCTCCCTCGTCACGCTGTTCACCATGCATCTCCTTCGCGCCATCCCCAACGCAGGCAACTACCTGGAATTCTCGATCGAAGGCGCGGACTACTATCCCTGGCAGTACGGTCTCTTCCGCAACGATCCCTATGCGATCGTCGACGGCAAGGCTACGGTCACGGACGCACCCGGCTGGGGGATCGAGATCGATCCGGAATGGCTGGCGAAATCCACCTACGAGATCAGCGAGATTGACTGACATGACCGCAGAAGCCGATCGCCTCGCAGCCGAATACTTCCAGACCGGAACCCTGAGCGGCCTGCCCAGGGACCACTTCATCGACGGCCGCTGGTCGCCGCCGCAGTATGGTCGGATGATGGAAACATTCGATCCGGGCCTTGGTCGCGCCTATCACGCTTTTTCCGCCGGCGACGCGGACGATGTCGCGACGGCCGTCGAGGCAGCAGTTCGCGCAGGCCCCGACTGGGCCAGATCCCGCCCGGCCGCGCGTGGCGCCGTTCTGGCACGCACGGCCGCCCTTCTTCGGGAAGAGGCGCCCCGCCTCGCGGTGATCGAGAGCCTCGACAGCGGAAAGCCCCTGCAGGAGGCCGAAGGTGACGTCGCTGGCGCCGCGCGCACCTTCGAGTACTACGCCGCCGCCGCCAACACGCTGCAAGGTGACAGCTTTCCGATCGGACATGAATATCTCGGCTATTCGATCATCGAGCCGGCCGGACTGACGGCCCACATCATCCCGTGGAACTACCCGCTGTCGACCGCCGCCCGCGGCATCGCGCCGGCGCTTGCGGCAGGATGCACGGTGATTGCCAAGCCTGCCGAGCAGACGCCGATGACGGCGCTGCTCCTTGCCGAAATCCTTCATCGCGCGGGCCTGCCGGCCGGCGTCTGCAACGTCGTGACCGGCACCGGCCAGGACGCAGGCGCGCCGCTCGTACGCCACCCCGCGGTCCGTCACGTATCGTTCACCGGCTCGGTCCAGACCGGCGTCAACGTCATGCGGGAGGCTGCCCCTAACGTGACGCGGGTGCTGCTGGAACTCGGCGGCAAGTCCCCCGTCGTCGTGCTCGCCGATGCGGACCTGGATGCGGCCGTCGAAGGGATCCTGGGCGCCATATTCGAGAATGCGGGACAGATCTGCTCCGCGGGTTCCCGTCTCGTGGTCGATCGCGGCATCCATGGCGAGCTCCTGGACCGGCTGGTGAAGCGGGCCGAGGCGCTGCAAATCGGGCACGGGCTCAAGCGGTCCCAGTTCGGCCCGCTCAACTCCGCCGAACATCTTTCCCGGGTCACCGCCCACGTCGAGAGCGCCCGCAAGCGCGGCCTGTCGATCATCACCGGTGGCAACGCGATCGCGGATCCCGCAACCGGCCAGGGGTGGTTCTTCGAACCGACGATCATCGACACCGCTCCCGCCAACGATCCCGCCGTCCAGCAGGAAATCTTCGGCCCGGTCCTCGTGGTGCAACCTTTCGACGAGGAGGAGGAAGCGTTGATGCTTGCCAACGGAACCGACTATGCGCTGGTCGCCGGCATCTACACGCGCGATTTCTCCGCAGCCCATCGCCTCGCCCGCGACATCGATGCCGGCCAGGTCTTCATCAACGAGTATTTCGCCGGTGGTATAGAGGTGCCGTTCGGCGGCAACAGGATGTCCGGCTTCGGCAGGGAAAAAGGCCTTGCCGCCCTGGAAGCCTATTCACGCGTCAAAAGCGTTGCAGCACGGATCGGAAAATAGTGCATGGAGACCGTCTTCACCGCCGATGCCAGGATGACATCCTACTGGTGGGATCGCTCTCCGCCGCAAGCGCTTGCCGAAGCGGGACTGCCGGCGAAGGTCGACGTGTTGGTCGTCGGCTCCGGCTATACGGGCCTGCATGCAGCGATCGAACTGGCCCGCGGCGGACGCGAGGTGCTCATCTGCGACGCCGAACAGATCGGCTTCGGGTGTTCCACCCGCAACGGCGGCCAGATCAGCACCAGCGTCAAGCCGGGCTTCGCGACCCTGGCGAAGGCGCACGGAGAAGCGACTGCGCGGCGGATTTTCACGGACGGTCGGCAATCACTGGCATGGACGGAGGCGTTCATCCGCGTCGAAGGCATCGAATGCGATTTCAAGGTGGTCGGCCGTTTCCACGTCGCCCATGACCGCAAATCCTTCTCCGCCTTGACCGCTTCGCTGAAGAACCAGCCGAAAGGGCTCGACGTTCCGGCCCATGTCGTGCCGCGTGCCGAGCAGCGGTCGGAGCTCGGCACGGACGTCTATCATGGCGGCGTGGTGTTCGAGAAACATGCCTCGCTCGACCCGGGACGCTATCACGCCGGCCTTGTCAGGCTTGCGCGCGCAGCCGGCGTGCGCCTTGCCGCAAACTGCAAGGTTACCGGGCTAGCGCGGACGGCAAACGGCTTCACGGTGGAAACCGCGCGGGGCCGCGTCGAAGCGCGCAATGTCGTGCTCGCCACCAACGGCTATTCCGGTCCGCTCTCGCGCTGGCATCAGCGCCGGATCATCCCGATCGGCAGCTACATCGTCGCCACCGAGGAATTGCCCGAGACGCTGGTCGATGAACTGATCCCAAGGAACCGTGTCGTTTCCGACACGCGGCGCGTTCTCTATTACTTCCGAGCCTCGCCCGATCGGCGCCGGATCCTGTTCGGAGGCCGCGTCAGCGTGGCCGAGACAGACCCGCGTCTGAGCGGCCCCCTGCTTCACCGCGAAATGCAGCGCCTCTTTCCGCAACTTGCCGGCTACCGGGTCAGCCATTCGTGGATGGGCTATGTCGGCTATACATTCGATACCCTGCCGCATGTCGGCGAGCGGGACGGCATTCATTACGCGATGGGCTATTGCGGTTCCGGCGTCGGCATGGCCGGCTATTTGGGCATGCGCGTTGGTCAGGCCATCCTCGGAAAGCCCGATGGGCGCACCGGCTATGGCGAGACCGCGTTTCCATCGCGCTCTTATTACTTCGGCAAGCCTTGGTTCCTGGCACCCGCGGTGCATGTGTACCGGCTAAGGGATCGCTTCGGCCTCTGATGGAGAGCAGAAACGGCAAACTGGCCTTTAACTATGGAAAGAATGGCTATTCCATGATGGCCAGTTTGCGTCTCCAGTGCGCAAATGGCGGTAGTGACGGAGCCTCATCTAAGCGGGCCCACATCAATGTTCGCTGGCCACCGGCCAGCCTGCCAAGAATGACAACGACGAAAATAAACAACGATTGTCAGTACAGAGGAGAGAGCAATGCGAAAACTGGGAAACAGACTTCTGGGCGCCACCGCGCTTCTACTCTTGGCCGCCGCGCCGGCCGCTCATGCGGAAACACTGCGACTTCTGACCTGGGGCAGCTACGCGCCGGACGAACTCGTCAAGAAGTTCGAGGCCGAGAATCCCGACATCAAGGTCGAAGTCACCTTCTCGAACAATGAGGAAATGATCGCGAAGCTGCGCGCCACCGGCGGCACGGGCTACGACCTCGCACAGCCGAGCCACGACCGCATCTACGCGGCGCAGCTTGAATACAACATCTACAAGCCGCTCGACCTTTCGAAGATCAATGTCGACCAGATGGCGCCCAATCTCGTCGACGGCGTGAAGCAGAACACCACGATCGAGGGCCAGGTCTACGCCGTCCCGCACCAGTGGGGCACGTCGGGCATCATGGCCAACAAGAAGGAGGCTCCGGACGCCAAGAGCTGGGCCGACCTCTGCGACGCCAAATACAAGGGACGCACCTCGATGCGCCTGCGCCGCACGATCCTGCTCGGCACCGCCTTCTCGATGGGCATGAACCCCTTCGACCTCTATGCCGACACGGCGGCCTACAAGGACATGTTGGACAAGGTCACCGAAAAGCTGATCGCCTGCAAGGACAACCTCAAGACCTACTGGACCGGAGGCGACGACCTGTCGGCGCTGATGCTGTCCGGCGAAGTCGTGCTGTCGGAAACCTGGGATTCGACTGCCTTCAAGCTCTACAGCCAGAATCCGGACATCGTGTTCGTGCCGCCGGAAACCGGCGCGCTCGCCTGGATCGACACCTTCGCCATGCCGCGCGGCGGCGAGGCCGACGATGCCGCCTACAAGTGGATCAACTTCGTCATCAGGCCCGAAAACGTGAAGGTCATGTCCGCATCGACCGGTTCGCTCGCGGCCGTGCCGAATGCCGCGGACCTTTTGCCGGACGACAAGAAGGCGGCCGTGCAGGCGGCGTTCACGCAGGCGGACTTGGACAACCTGAAATTCTTCGCCAATATTCCGCCGGGCATCGAAGACATGGAAGGCATCGCTCTCGAGCGGATCAAGGCAGCGACGAACTGATCGCGTCCACGCCGTAGATACAGCGACCGGGGCGTCCCGTCGTCCCGGTCCAGTCCCGCAAATGGATAGAGCGCGATGTATGATCTGAGCTGTGCCAGCATAACCAAGAAGTTTGGCATGTTTACCGCCGTGTCGGATGTTTCCCTCGACATTCCCTCCGGTTCCTTCTTCTCCATTCTCGGTCCGTCCGGCTGCGGCAAGACCACGTTGATGCGAATGATCGCCGGCTTCGAGAGCCCGACATCCGGCGATATCCGGATCAAGGGCCAGAGCGTTGTGAACGTCGCCCCGAACAAGCGGGCGGTCAAAATGGTGTTCCAGCATCTGGCGCTCTTCCCGATGATGAATGTCGGCGAGAACATCGCCTATGGCCTGCGTTGCCGGGGCGACGCAAAGGCCGACATTCCGCGCAAGGTCGCTCGCGTGCTCGAACGGGTCGGCCTGCCGGGTGTGGAAAACAAGCAGATCAGCCAGCTGTCGGGCGGCCAGAAGCAGCGTATCGCCATCGCGCGCTGCATGGTGCTGGAACCGGACGTGCTGCTGCTGGACGAACCGCTCGGCGCGCTGGATCTGAAACTGCGCGAACACATGAAGATCGAGCTGAAGCAGCTTCAGCACCAGTTCGAGACGACCTTTCTCTACATCACCCATGACCAGTCCGAGGCGCTGGTGATGTCGGACGCTGTCGCCGTGATGAATGCCGGCCGGTTTGAGCAGATCGGCAGTCCGCGGGAACTCTATGACGCCCCTGTCTCGGGTTTCGTCGCCGGCTTCGTTGGCGATTCCAACTGCCTGCACGGAAAGCTCGTCGAGGTGCGCGGGCAGGAAGCCGTCGTCGAACTCGATGGCGGCGGTACGGTGCTCGGCCACGTCTTCGATGCCAGCCGGGCCGGCGACGCCGTCGAGGTCTTCCTGCGGCCCGAGGCACTGGCGATCGGAAGCGGGTCCGACAGTATCAGGCTCGACGGCACCGTCGACAGCCTGCTGTTCAATGGCGCCAGTTCACGCATCCTGGTGCGGACGGAAAGAGGCCAACTGATCGAGATCGCCGACCCGCTGGCGGCTTCGACCGTCAGCCAGGGCGACGCCGTGGCACTTTCCTGGCGGCCGGAACGCGCGCGTATCTTCGCCCGGAGGCACGCATGACGGGGCGCGATGCGGGGCGCTTGTCGCTGATTCTGCTGATGACACCTTTCGCCCTGTGGATCGGTCTGCTGATCCTCTTGCCGCAGATCGGCATCGGCTATGTCTCGCTGCGCGAAAAGGTCGGCTTCAACCAATATGAATACGGCTTTGCGAACTACGCCGCCTTCTTCGGCGAGCCGATCTACCGCAACACCTTGCTGCGCACAGCCTGGATCTCGATCCTGGTGACGATCCTGGCGTTGATCATCGGCTTTCCGGTGGCCTACTACATTGCCAAGGTCGCCCGGCAACGCAGCCGCGCTGCCCTGTTCCTGATGTGCCTCATCCCGCTCTGGGTCAGCGACCTCGTGCGCGCCTACGGGTGGATCGTGCTGTTGCGCGAGACCGGGGTGATCTCGACCACGCTTGTCAGCCTGGGCGTCATCGCCCAGCCGGTGGAAATGCTCTACAACGACATCACCGTCGTGATGGGCCTCGTCTACACGGTCATCCTGTTCATGATCGTGCCGCTGGTTTCCACCTTGCAGGGGATGGACGACGCGTTGCTGGAGGCCGGCTACAATCTCGGCGGCTCGCGGTTCACCGTGTTTCGCCGCATCGTCGTACCCTATGCGATGCCGGGGATCGTCTCGGGCTGCATCATCACCTTCATGCTGGCAGCCGGCAGCTACCTGACGCCGATCCTGCTGGGCGGCAAGAATTCCAGCTGGTTCACCGAACAGATCTACAACCAGTTCATCACACGCTACAACTGGGAGGCCGGAGCAACCTTCGGCGTGCTGCTTCTGGGCTTCACCTCCTTCGTCGTCTGGGCGGGCCTGCGGCTCACCGGACAGAGCCTCGCCACCACCGTCGCCAAGGAATGAACCGATGCGCACCCCGGCCCATCTCCTGTGGATCTACCGCGCCTATGTGCTGATCTTCTTCCTGTATCTGGTGGCGCCGCTCGTCGCCGCCGGCGCATTCGCCTTCAACGATTCGCTTTTCCCTGCCTTGCCCTGGCAGGGCTTCACGCTCGACTGGTTCTTCTCGCCGAACGAACCGAAACTCGGCCTGTTCCACGACGACAGGCTCCTGCGCGGGCTCGGCAATTCCGTCTTTATCGGCGTGATCGTCGCTGTGCTATCCGTCATCGCCGGCACCTGCAACGCGTTCCTGTTCGTGCGCAAGGACTTCCCGTTCAAGTCGGTCCTCTACATCCTGATGGTCGTGCCCCTGGTCATCCCGGGCGTCATTCTGGGCATTTCCATCCTTGTCTTCGCCTCGATGATCGCCAATTTCGCCGACCGCGAACTCGGGCTGCTCCTCACCTGGCTGAGGCCGGGTATTCCGCTCGTGCTCCTGGGGCAGTTTTCCTTCCTGACGACGATCACCTCGCTGGTGATCGCGGCGCGATTGCAGAAGTTCGACGTGTCCATCGAGGAAGCCGCCTTCAATCTCGGCGCCAGCGGCCTGCGCGTGCTGATGACGATCACGCTTCCCTTTCTGGCTCCGGCGATGTTTTCGGCCTTCGTCGTCGCCTTCCTGGTTTCCTTCGAGAACTTCAACACAACGCTGATGCTGGTCGGCTCGGACGCACCCCTGACGGTCACCATGTACGACCGGATGGTAAAGGTCGGCTCGACACCGGTCCTCAACGCCGTGTCGGTGGTGCTGATGCTCGGTTCCGGGATTCTCGCGCTGATCAGTGTGCTAGCTCAGCGTGAGCGCACCTCGCCATAAGCGGGGAGACTGGGTGAGCGATTTCATCGATGTGGTTACCTGGTAAGGCGTCTTCCTCGACGCCTTCGCGCGCCGGATTGCAGCTGGCAGGTGAGCCGGACGGCGCATGCCGGGTTCGTCCTCGACGCCCTGGAGCAGCCCCCTCATGAGCGGCGTCCCATTCATCGCGGTGCGGTTGATTCGCGGATCACCAGCGAATAGTCCACTTCATAGTGGTTCGGGACCTTGTGTCCCTCGAGACGGGCGAGGATGTATTCGCCCGCGCCCTTCCATGTGAGATCGGTCGGCACATGGAGCGTGGTCAGCGCCGGGCGCAGATGGCGGCTCCATTCGAGATCATCGAAGCCGACGACGGACAGGTCCGAGGGCACATGAAGCCCTCTGCGCTCGGCCTCCAGCATGACGCCATAGGCAAGCACGTCGTTACCGCAGGCAATCGCCGTCGGCACATCCTCGACGGAGAAGATCTGCCTTGCCGCCTCGCGCGCGTCGTCGAGCGTGTAGCGAACCTCGACATGCCATTGTGGCGGCAGGTCCATTCCGTTTTCCGCAAGTGCCCGACGAAAGCCGCGGAGACGCGCACTGGCGCGGTCGTTGTTGCGCTGGAGTGCGCTGACGACACCGATACGGCGATGGCCGATTTCGATGAGGTGCATCATGGCGCGATGGGCTGCGGCCTCGTTGTCGACGCCGATGCTCGGATGCGGCTGGTTGGGATTGTAGATGCCGACATTGATGAAGGGGATGTCGCGGCTGACCAGCAGATCGCGAAGCATCTGATGATGACAGTCGCCGCGGAGGATAAGCCCGTCGACGCCGCGGCTGATCAGGTTGCGCGCCTGTTCCAGCTCCACGTCGATGTCATAGCCGTTGGTCGACAGGATGAGCATGTACCCTTGCGAGGACAGGAAGTTCTGCAGGGAGGAAATGCCGCGCGCAAACATCGCGTTGTCGATCGTCGGAATGATCGCGCCGATCGTGCGGGTGCGGTTGCTGGAAAGGGCGCGGGCCATGCCGTGCGGCACGTAGCCCGTCTGGTCTATGATGGTCTGGATACGGGCGCGCAACTCCTCGCTGACACTGTGCGGGTTGTTGAGCGCCCGCGAGACGGTCGCGGTTGAAACGCCGGACAGCTTGGCCACGGCCCGTATGCCGGTCTTTTCCTTGTCGTTGCCCATGAGTGCGGCCCAGATATGTAACGTTACATATGTTTGCGCCGTTCATCACGCAATTGTCAAATGGAAAATCCTTGTGTTTCGGCGCGCTCTTTCTCAGTCAGGCTGGTTGACAGAGAAAAGTGCAATGGGATATGTAACCGGTTACATCTTGATCGCGCTCGGGAGGAGCGTTGAAGATGCCGCCGCCGGCGGCCAAAGTGGAGGAAGCCATGCCGATAAGACATTCAATCCGCTCCGTTGCCGCCTCGCTGCTGTTGTGCGGCGTCGCAACCTCGGCTTTTGCATTCGATTGGAAGGCGCATGAGGGGGAGACCGTCTCGTTCCTCGCCAACAATAATCCCTGGTCGCAGGCGGTTCTATCCTACAAGGATGAATTCACCGCGCTGACCGGCATCAAGCTCAAGGTGGACTCCTATCAGGAGCAGCAGATGCGTCAGCGTCTCGTCACCGTGCTGAATTCCGGCAGCGACGAGGTCGACGTCTTCATGACGCTTGCCTCCCGTGAGGGGCAGCAGTTTGCCGCGTCCGGCTGGTATGCGGACCTCTCTGCCTATGCGCAGGACGCCGTGGCGCCGGAATACGATTTCGCGGGCATAAGCCCGGCTCTCGTCAAGGCCGCGACCTTCGACGGCAAGCTGACCAGCGTTCCGCTCAATCTCGAAGGCCCGCTGCTGTATTACCGGACCGACATCTTCGAAGCGTGCGGGCTTGCAAAGCCGGCTTCGCTTGACGACGTGCGCGCCGCCGCCGAGAAGATCAAGGAATGCGATTCCGGCGTCACGCCCTTCGCTTCGCGCGGCTTGAAGCCCGCGATCGCCTATACGTTCAGCAACGTGCTGCACAATATGGGCGGCACCTATATCGTGGACGGCAAGTCGGCGCTCTGCTCGCCGGCGGGTCAGAAGGCGATTTCCTACTACGGCGACCTGATGCGCGAATACGGTCCTCCGGGTGCGGCGAACTACAGCTTCTACCAGATTTCGGCGCTCTACCGCAGCGGCCGCGCCGCCATGGCGTTCGAATCCTCCAACGAACTGCGCACCATCATGGAAGGCGGCGAACGCCTGAACGACACCGAGGTCCTGGCGCTGCCGGCCGGCGAGGCGGGAACCGTTCCGACGGCCATCGGATGGGGCCTGGCGATTTCCAGTCACAGTGCGAAGAAGGATGCGGCCTGGTACTTCGTGCAATGGGCCTCGAGCCCTGAAATGCAGAAGCGCCTGGCGCTCCAGGGCGTTGCCTCGCCGCGCGCCTCGGTCGCCTCCAATGAGGAGTACAAGGCCTGGATCGCCGAGGCGCCGGTGCGGGGGAGTTGGCAGGCAGCGCTCGGTGTTCTTGCGTCCGACGGTTCCTCGGAGGTCGGCTACCCGATCGTAGCCAACCCGGAATCGCGCGACTATATCGGCCAGGCCGTGCAAGACGTGCTTCTCGGTCAACGGTCGGTCGAAGAGGCATGCGCCGCTGCCGACAGCGCGCTCGACGGCCTGATCGCCCGCAAGTGATGCATCTGCCGGGCTCTGTTCTGCAGAGCCCGGCATCCTACGAACTCGCCCACTGGAAAGACCTGATCATGACACCAGGCTCGACCAATAGCCAGGGACGGCAGCTTGCTGCCTTGTCCGCACCGGCGGTCATCTTCACCGTCGCGATGATCGCCTTCCCGGTGGTCTACACGATCTGGCTCGGTTTCCATTCGTATTCGTCGACGGGCGAGGCGCGCTTTTCGGGCGTCGAGAACTATTCTGCGCTCGTCGCCGACGGCGAGTTCTGGAACGGGCTCTATGTCACCTTCGCGCTCTATTTCCTGTCCATGATCCTGCAGCTCGTTGCCGGCATCTATCTTGCCATGCTGCTGTTCCATTCCAAGCGGCTGTCGGGCTTGCTGCGCTCGCTTCTGATCTCGCCCTTCATGATGCCGCCTGTGGTCGCGGGCATGATGTGGCTCGTCATCCTCGACCCCTCGCTCGGCGCGGCGAACTACCTTCTGGAATCCCTCGGCCTGCCGGCATCCGAGTGGCTGGCGTCCCCGACCTGGGTGATCCCGACCATCGCTTTGATCGACACGTGGCAGTGGGCGCCCTATGTCGCGCTGATCGTGCTCGGCGGCCTGCAATCCCTGCCGCCGAGCGTCTACGAGGCCGCACAGATCGACGGTGCCTCGCCGTTCCGCATCTTTCGTCGCATCACGCTGCCGCTGCTGCTGCCGACCATCGTCACCGCCGCGGTGTTGCGGAGCGTCGACCTGCTGCGCTTCTTCGACATCATCTACATCACAACCCAGGGCGGGCCGGGCAATGCCTCGAACACGCTCAATATCTATGGTTTCCGGGTCGGCTTCGAGTTCTTCAACATCGGCTATGCCAGCGCGCTCATGATCACGCTTTCGGCCATCGTTCTAGCCGCCGTGCTCGTGCTCAATCGCCTGCGCAACGCGGTCGCCTGGTAAGGAGACGACGATGAACGATCATTCAAGCTCAGGCCGCTGGCTGCACTGGCTGAACACGGTTCAGTTGACGATTGCCGGCATCCTCATCCTGGCGCCGACCGTCTGGATGGTGCTTTCCTCCTTCAAGCCTTCCTTCGAGGTAACGGCCTATCCGCCAACGCTGTTCTTCCAGCCGACTTTCGAAAACTACGTGACGCTCTGGGAGACGACGCCATTCCTCTCCTATGCCGTCAACAGCTTCGTCGTGACGATCGGCTCGACACTGCTCGGCCTCGCCTTCGGCATCCCGGCAGCCTTTGCGGTCTCCTGGTCGCGGATCACCTGGCCGGCCGTTTTGACGCTTGCCGCCCGCATGGCGCCCGGAACGCTCTTCCTGCTGCCCTGGTACATCATGTTCCGCGAGGTCGGCCTGATCGGCTCGTATACGGCGCTGATCCTCAGCCACGCGGTCATCACCATGCCGATCGTGATCTGGGTTCTGCTGCCCTTCTTCGACAACATTCCGCGCAGCGTCTTTGAGGCGGCACAGATGGACGGTTGTTCGGTGACTCGCATTCTCTGGCGTATCGCGATGCCGCTCGTCGGCTCCGGCATCGCCGTCGCGGCGATCCTCGCCTTCGTCTTTTCGTGGAATTTCTTCCTCTTCTCGCTGATCCTGTCGAACTCCGACACGAAGACGCTGATTGCCGCCGCCTTCAACTTCGTCGGTGAAGGCTCGACCCAATGGGGCTCGCTGATGGCGGCCGCCACACTTATCGCGCTGCCGCCGCTTGCGCTCGCGATCCTTGTCCAGCGTTGGCTCGTTGCAGGGCTGACCCTCGGCGCCGTCAAGGGATGACCAGGATGACTGACACAAGAAATGCCCGCATGCGCGCCTCCGTCTTCCACGGCGACCGCAGGATCACCATCGAAACGCAGGACCTGCCGCCCGTCGGGCAAGGCGAGGTTCTGGTTAAGGTTCTGCGCACCGCACTCTGCGGCTCTGACTTCAAGCTCTGGCACAAGGGGGCGGAGTTCACCGCCGGCCACGAGATCTTCGGCGTCGTCGAACAGCCGGGCCATCCACGCCACGGACAGCGATGCGCGGTCTATATCCCGGTGCATTGCGGCCACTGCGACGCCTGTGCTTCGGGCGACACGCAAATGTGCCTCGAGGTGTCGAGCCTGATCGGCTGGAACCGGCCGGGGGGATATGCCGAATATGTGCCGGTTCCGGAAAACTGCCTGCTGCCCGTACCGGACGACATCGAGGACGACCTGGCGCCGCTGCTTCTCGATACGATCGGGACGTCGGCACACGCGGTCCGCTTCGCCATGCCCCTGGTTCCTCCCGAAGGGCCTGCGCCGGTTCTCGTGACCGGTGCGGGCCCGGTCGGGCTCGGCGTGGTGCTGGCGCTCTCGAGCCTCGGCTACACGGACATCCATGTCAGCGATCCGAACGAGGAGCGCCTCGCGATTGCGGCCTCCTTCGGCGCCCGGCCGCATCCGGTCGGCGCGCGCGACAAGCGCTTCAAGCTGATCTTCGAATGCTCCGGCGCCCATGCGGCCCGCAATCTCGGCATCGAACTGGTGCTGCCGCGCGGCGCGTTGATGCTGGTCGGAGAGAACGCGGCGCCCTGGACCATCGAGGAAGGCAAGATCTTCCGTCGCAAGGACTTTTACATGATCCGCACCTTCTATTTCCCGGTCGGCGACTTCGAGCCGAACGTCGAGTTGCTGCGCGCCAACAAGGACCGCTATCGCCGGCTCGTCGACGCCGCCTTCGGCCTCGACGAGTTGCCGGAGAATTTCGCCCGCTTCGCCGAAGGCAAGCTCATCAAGCCCGTCCTTTCGTTTGGGTGACATCATGGCCTCGATCAGCATCAGGAACATCGCCAAGAAATTCGGCGAATTCACCATCATCCCGGGTCTCGACCTGGAGGTCGCCGACGAGGAATTCGTCGTATTCGTCGGCCCGTCGGGTTGCGGCAAGTCCACGCTGTTGCGCATCATTGCCGGCCTCGAGCCGTCCACCTCGGGTGAGCTCTTCATCGGCGAGACCAGGGTCAACGACGTGCCGGCCGCAAAGCGCGACATCGCCATGGTCTTTCAGGACTACGCGCTCTATCCGCATATGACGGTCTATGACAACATGGCTTTTGCGCTCGAACTGCGCGGAATGAGCAAGGCGGAAATCGACCAGCGCGTGCGCCGGGCAGCCGGTCTTCTGCATATCGAGCCCTATCTCGACCGCAAGCCGAAGGCGCTTTCCGGCGGCCAGCGCCAGCGTGTCGCCATGGGCCGCGCGATCGTACGCGATCCGAAGGTCTTCCTGTTCGACGAACCGCTCTCCAACCTCGATGCAAAGCTGCGCGGCCAGGTGCGCACCGAGATCAAGGCGCTGTCGCAGGAGCTGAAGACGACCATGATCTTCGTCACCCACGACCAGGTGGAGGCGATGACCATGGCCGATCGCATCGTCGTCCTGAAGGGTGGTGAGATCCAGCAGTTCGGGCGACCGGAAGAAGTCTACGAAACACCCGCCAACCAGTTTGTCGCGGGCTTCATCGGCTCCCCGGCAATGAACTTCTTCAATATCCGCCGAGCGGGCGAAAGCTTCGTCTTCGAAGGCGCTCCGGATCTTGCCGCCCCGGTGCCGGAGGCGCTGAAGGCCGCACTCGGCGCGAGGACGGAGGCGGTACTCGGCATCAGGCCGGAACATCTCGTTCCCGTCGATGGCGGCACCGGCGTGCTGCCCGTCACGATCGATCTGGTCGAGCCGCTCGGCTCTGACACGTTGACTCATTTCGATCTCGCAGGCGTGCGCACAGTGGCCCGCGTCAATCCGGAACTCCGGCCGAAGGCCGGTGACAGGCTGACGCTCGCGGCGCAAGCCGGCAAGGCGCATGTCTTCGACCGCGCGGATGGAAAGGCCATCCGATGATCCGCCCGGCAAGCATCCCCGAGGGAACTTCGCCTTCGGTCATCTGCCTCGGGCTCTCCGCGCTCGATCGCATCTGGCGGGTGGAGACGCCGTTCTCCGGAGGCAGCGAGAAGATCCGCGCGCACGAGCATCTGACGGAACCGGGCGGCATGGCGGCGAATGCCGCGGTGGCGGTCGCAAGGCTCGGCGGCACGGCAGCCTTCTGGGGTCGGGCAGGGGATGACGAGGCCGGCCGCATCATGGCCGACGATTTTGCCGCCGAGGGTGTGGATACAAGCCAGTTCCGCCGCTTCGAGGGCGGGGCATCCTCCGTCTCCGGGATTATCGTCGACGCCAGCGGCGAGCGGCAGATCGTCAATTTCCGCGGCCGCTATCCGGCCGATCCCGCCTGGTTGCCGCTCGGCGATCTTGCGGCCGACTGCGTGCTGGCCGACCCGCGCTGGCCGGAAGGCGCCGAGGCACTCTTCATCGAAGCACGTCGGCGCGGCATACCGACTGTTCTCGACGGCGACGTTGCCGAGCGCGCTGTCTTCGAGCGCCTGCTTCCGCTGACTGACCACGCCATCTTCTCCGAACCAGGATTGCATGGCTTTGCGGGCAAGGATGTCGAGGCGGCGCTGGTACGCGTGGCGGATTTCGGTTGCCGGATGGTCGCAGTCACCCGCGGCAGCGACGGGGTCGTTTGGCAGGACGCCTCCGGCAGGCACGACATGCCGGCGCCATCGGTCCGCGCCGTCGATACCACAGCCGCCGGCGATGTGTTCCACGGTGCCTACGCCTTCGCGATCGGCGCCAGGCTCGGCATTGCCGACGCGCTCGGCTTCGCCAGTTCCGTTGCCGCTCTCAAATGCACACGCCCGGGTGGCCGCGCTGCGATCCCCACCCTCGATGAATTGAAGTCAGCCTGAAAGGAAACTCTGAATGCTCTCCCTTGGTAAAACCCGCGGTCTCGCCCGTCTCGCCAACAAGAACGGCCACTTCTGCATGGTGGCGCTCGACCAGCGCCCGCCACTCTTCGAAGCGCTTGCCGCCGCACGCGGCATCGACAAGTCGCAAGTCCCCTTTGCCGACATGATCACGGCAAAGCGCCTTCTCGTCGAGAACCTCGCTCCCCATTGCAGCTCGATGCTCTTCGACCCGAACTACGCCATTCCCGCAGCCATCGACGTGCTGCCGCCGGAATGCGGGTTGATCGTGACGCTTGAGGACCATCGCACGGAAGAGACCGAGGGCGGCCGCAAGTCCAAGGTCATCGCCGACTGGAGCGTCGAGAAGATCCGCCGTCTCGGCGGCGATGCGGTGAAGGTGCTCGCGTGGTACCGTCCCGACGCATCGGCCGACGTCCTCGAACATCAGAAGGAGTTCGTGCGCAAGATTGGCGAGGATTGCCGTCGCCACGACATTGCCTACGTGCTCGAACTGCTCGTCTTCCCCTTCCTCGGCACGGCCGGGCATACGGCGGACTATGTCGAATCCCCGACGAAACTGCCGGAACTCGTCATCGAGAGCGTGCGCGAATTCGCAAAGCCGGAATATGGCGTCGATCTCCTGAAACTCGAAAGCCCGCTGGCTGCAAACAGCCTGCCGGTGCGTGACGGCAGTGAAGCCGCCCTCGCGGCCCAGCGGGAATTCGATGCAATCGGCAAGATCTGCGCCGACGCGGGCATTCCGTGGGTGCTGCTTTCGGGCGGCGCGGCAACGGAGAAATTCGAGCGGGTGCTCGACTATGCCTATGCCGCTGGCGCTGGCGGCTTTCTGGCCGGCCGCACCATCTGGCTCAATGCGATCCGCTCGCATTTCCCGGATACCGCAGGCGTGTCCAAGGCGTTGAAGGACGAAGGCGTGGCCGTGGTAGAGCGCTTGAGCGCACTCACCTCCGCCAAGGCGCAGCGCTGGACGCCGCTTGCTCCGGCTTTCCAGGAAATCCGGAACGAAGGCGATTTCGCGACGAGCTACGCCGCGGCCTGAGGCACGCATAATACAGAAGGAAAGAGATCATGGACGATCGATCGACACGGCCGGTTCCGGCACTGAAGGACAGGTCCCTCCTGACCGACAAGGCATTCGTGGCCGGACGGTGGATCACGGCGGGGGACGGCAAGACCATCACGGTCACCGATCCGTTCGACGGTGCGGTCATCGCCCATGTTCCCGATCTCGGCCTGGATGTCGTGCGGCAGGCAATCGATGCTGCCGCACTGGCCCAGGTCGAATGGGCGACGCGGTCCGCCAAGGAGCGGGCCGCCGTGCTCAAGCGCTGGTATGAACTGATCGTGGAGAACGCCGACGACCTCGCGCAGATCCTGACTGCCGAGCAGGGAAAACCGCTCGGCGAAGCCAGGGGCGAAATCATCTCCAATGCGGCCTATCTCGAATGGTTCGCCGAGGAGGGCAAGCGCCTCGACGGCGACATCATCCCGGGTCCCGGCCGCAATCAGCGCATCATGGTGCTGAAGCAGCCCATCGGCGTCTGCGGGGCCATTACGCCCTGGAATTTTCCGAACGGGATGATCACCCGCAAGGCGGGCCCGGCACTCGCGGCCGGCTGCACCCTGATCCTCAAGCCCGCCGCCCAGACGCCGCTTTCGGCCCTGGCGCTCGCCGTGCTGGCGGAACGTGCCGGCGTGCCGGCCGGCGTCTTCTCGGTCATTACCGGCGAGGCGCGAATGATCGGACACGAATTCTGCCACAACCCCAAAGTGGCCAAGATCACCTTCACCGGCTCGACGGCTGTCGGGCGCTGGCTGATGAAGGAAGCGGCAGACGGCATCAAGCGCCTGTCGCTGGAACTTGGCGGCAACGCCCCGTTCATCGTCTTCGACGACGCCGACATCGATGCTGCGGTCGAGGGCGCCATGATCTCGAAGTTCCGCAACGCCGGACAGACCTGCGTTTGCGCCAACCGCATCTATGTTCAGGAACCGGTGGCGGAAGCATTCACCACCCGGCTTCTGGCGAAGGTCGCGGAACTGAAGCTCGGTCGCGGCACGGAAGCAGGTATCAGCCAAGGGCCGCTGATCGATGAGCGGGCCGTCGCCAAGATGGAAGAGCATGTCGCCGACGCCCTGTCCAAGGGGGGCAAGGTCCTGACCGGCGGCAAGCGCAGTGCACTTGGCGCCACCTTCTACGAGCCGACGGTGATGAGCGGCATCACGCAGGAGATGAAGGTCGCCAGGGAGGAGACTTTTGCACCGCTCGCCCCGATCATCACCTTCCGCGACGAGGCGGAAGTCATCGCCATGGCAAACGACAGTGAATTCGGCCTTGCTTCCTATTTCTACTCTCGCGATCTCGGCCGCGTCTGGCGGGTGGCCGAGGCGCTGGAGGCAGGCATGGTCGGTGTCAACACGGGCATGCTCGCCAACGAGATGGCGCCCTTCGGCGGCGTCAAGCAGTCCGGCATGGGCCGCGAGGGTTCGTCCTACGGCATCGAAGGCTTCGTCGAGCTGAAATATGTGGCCGTGGCCGGTATCTGAGGGGCTGAAATGCACGATCCCTTTTCCTTTCCGCCCGGCTTCCACGCGGTCGTCATCGGCGGGGTAGGCGGCATCGGGTCCGCGATCGCTACGCTCTTCCATTTGCGCGGCGTGAAGGTGACGGCGACGGGGCACGATCAGGCAGCGCTCGACCGTTCGTCGCTCGCCGCCTACCCGGAAATCGCGCTCGAGATCCTGGATGTGACCTCGGACGAGGCGGTCGGCGCATTCGCCGGCCGTTTCGACCGGGTCGACACCCTCGTCAATTGCGCTGGCATTCTGGCGCGGGACGAGGAATTCAAGATCGAAACCTTCCAGCGTGTCCTCGACGTCAACCTGACGGGCACGTTCCGCACTGCCATGGCGTTCCGTCCGCTTCTGGCGGCAAGCGGAGGCTCGATTGTCAACATCGCCTCGATGAACGCCTATTCCGCGCTGCCGCGTATCCCCGCCTATTGCGCCAGCAAGGGCGGGGTCGTCATGCTGACCAAAGCGCTGGCGATCGCCTGGGCGGAGGACGGTATCCGCGTCAACGCGGTGGCGCCGGGCTTCATCGAGACCGCGATCAATGCCGAGGGGCGCAAGGACACCGCGCATCGTGACCGTATCGCCGCACGCACGGCACTGAAGCGCTGGGGGACGCCCGACGAGGTGGCCGGATCGGTCGTGTTCCTGGCGATGCCGGCGTCGCGCTATGCCACCGGCACGGTCTATGCCGTCGACGGCGGCTTCCTCGCGGGCTGATGAGATGAACACCATGGAGCATCTTTCCTTGCCGGTTGCGCTCAAAAGTGTGGAAGCTCATGTCTTTCGCGTGCCGCTCGCAAAGCCCGTCTCCACATCCTTCGGGACGATGCGCGACCGACCGGCCGTGCTCGTCAGGCTCGAGGATACGGACGGTCATGTCGGTTGGGGCGAGATCTGGTGCAACTGGCCGGCCTGCGGCGCGGAACATCGGGCAAGGTTGCTCGTCTCTGACATCGCGCCGCGCGTGCTGGCCAAGCCGCTCCCGGCGCCTGCCGACCTTTGGGCAGAGCTGTCGGCCGCAACGGAGATCCTTGCCCTGCAGACGGGCGAGACCGGCCCCTATGCACAGGTCATCGCCGGCTTCGACATGGCCTATTGGGATCTGACGGCCCGCCGCTTGGGCGTGCCGCTCGCCGAGGCGCTCTCTCCCGGCGCAGACCGTGGCGTCCGAGCCTATGCCAGCGGCATCCATATCCTCGACGCCGAGGCGGTCATCGCGCAATCGCGCTCGGTCGGATACCGGGACTTCAAGGTGAAGGTCGGCTTTGACTTCGACCGCGATCTCGCCCTCATCCGCAACCTCTCAGAAAACCTCCGCATCGGCGAGATGCTCCATGCCGACGCCAACCAGGGCTTTACGCCGCAGGAGGCGGGTGCGTTCCTGCTGGCTGTGGCAGATCTCGGTCTCGGCTGGATGGAGGAACCGGTTCGCGTGGACGCGGGGCCGACCGTCTGGGCAGAACTTGCGCGGCTGACGGCGATCCCGCTTGCCGGTGGCGAGAACCTGATCGGGCTTGCCGCCTTCGACGCCGCGATCGCTGCGGGACATCTCTCGGTCATCCAGCCGGACGCCGCGAAATGGGGTGGGCCGAGCGGTTGTCTCGCCGTTGCCAGGGCGGCGCTGCGCGCGGGACGGCGCTATTGCCCGCATTTCCTCGGCGCAGGCATTGGCCTCGTCGCGTCCGCCCATATCCTCGCGGCGGCGGGCGGTGACGGCCTGCTGGAAATCGACGTCAACCCCAACCCTTTGCGGGACGCCATCACGCCTGCCTGGCCAGACTTGGCAGAAGGCCGGGTCGCCTTGCCGGATGCGCCAGGCATCGGGGTCGAGCCGGATCTCGGCCGGCTGGAGCCGTTTAGAACGGCGCTGCTGCGGGCCGGCGACGCAACATGATCACGGGTGCAGGCCTTTTCGCCTTCGTCGTCCTGTCCTTCGTAGCTGCGTATGTGCAGACGCTCACCGGTTTCGCCTTCGGGCTGCTATTGATGGGAGCGGTGGCGCTGACGGGACTGATCCCGTTCCTCGATGCCGCGATCGTCACCAGCCTGCTGACGCTGGTGAATGCCATGGTGGTGCTCGCGCGTGGCTGGCGCGACATTGCCGCAAGGCCCTTCCTGATGTCGCTTTCCAGCGCCCTGCCGATGATCGTGGCCGGCTACGCGCTGCTGGAGTTGCTCGCCTCGACCTCGCTATCGGTGCTTCGCCTGACGTTGGGCGCCGTCATCATCGTGTCCAGCCTGCAACTCATACAGCGCCCCGCACCACTCGCCCGACCATCCCGGGGAGCAAGCTTCGCCTTCTTCGGCGCGCTGGCCGGCCTGATGGGTGGGCTCTTCTCGACGGCTGGCCCCCCGCTTGTCTTCCAGTTCTACCGGCAGCCTCTTTCGCATGTCGTCATTCGCGAGACGCTCGTCGCGATCTTTGCCGTCAACTCGCTGTTCCGTCTCGGTCTCGTCGCTGCCAGTGGCGACTGGCAGCATGATGCCCTGATCTGGACGCTTGCGGGCGTGCCCAGCGTGGTTGTCGCTTCCTATCTCGCGCGGCGTTGGCCGCCGCCGCTGGCTCAGAAGACATTGCGCAGGTTGGCATTCGTCCTGCTGCTCCTCTCCGGTCTTTCGCTGATGGCGCCCGCGCTGAATTTTGGCGCGTGACCGACCCGGTCAGGTTGCCCGCACGCGATCGAAGCACATGCATTCCACCGTGCCTCGCCCGAGGCTGAGTGGGGCCGCCTGCCCAAGCCTTGAGGACATGTGCTATATCAAGTGCAGGGAGGCCGTAGGCCCTTCGTGTCCGGCAGGAGCAGCCGATGATGTCCGTATGGTCTCACCGTCCCGGGTTCTCGCACCTCGGGCTGTTTTTTGCAGCCTATGTCCTCGGCTGCGGATTCGCTGATGCGCTTGCGATCGTTCCCGGAATAACGGTGTCCATCTGGCCGCCGGCAGGGGTGTTCGTCGCGACGCTGATCCTCACTTCGCCCTACACTTGGCCGTGGTGGATACTGTCCGGCTGCCTTGCGGAGATGTTCGCGCAGATCGTGTGGTTCCATAGCCCGCCGCTCGTGGGTCTTCTCATCTACGTTGGCAATGCGCTCTGTGCCGCAGTCGGGGCGACGCTCGTGAACCTGGCCTGCCGCCGGCCGCTCCGGATGGAGACCCTGCGGGACGTTCTGGCATTCGTTGGACTTGGCGCGGGCGTCGCGCCATTGGCTAGTGCGACGGTGGGAAGTGCTGCGCTTGCGTGGTTCGGGGTCGCGGACCAGACGTTTACCGAAGTTTGGCCGCTCTTCTGGATCGGAGACGCCACCGGCATTCTTCTCGTCGGCCCCGTGTCGCTGATGGTGATCCAGCAATGGCGCGGCGGGACCCGACTCTCTGCCGCGGGGTGGACGGAAGCCGGGCTTCTGGGGCTTGTCTTTCTCGCCGTTGCCGCGCTGTCCCTGAGTACGGACTACCTGGCCTCCGCCTATATCATCATGCCGCCGCTTCTTTGGGCTGCCGTGCGCTTCGAGTTCAAGGGCGTGGCCGTCGCCCTGACCCTCCTTGCCCTGATCACGATGGCGCTCACGATCTCCGGCGGCAGCCATTTTGTCGGCGATCCCGCGACCCAGCGGGAAAAGCAGGTCATGTTGCAGCTCTTTCTGGCGATCTCGGCCTTCTCTTCCCTTATCGTGGCCGCCATATCCCGACAGAACCAGCAGGCGCTGCTCGCACTGGGCGAGCGCGAGCGGGAACTCTCGCAACTCGTGGACATGGTTCCGGTTCATATCCGGCGCATGACGGCTGAAGGGGAGCCGATCTTCTTCAACAAGCGCCTGCTGGACTTCTTTGGCGTGGATGGCCTGAACCATTTGGACCAGCAGGGAGAAAGCCGGCTCGCGGCGGCCATCCAGACGTTCGTTCATGCCGACGACGCTGCCGGACTGCTCGCAACGGCCCGCCATTCCTTTGCCACCGGCGAGCCTTTCGCCTGGAGGTACCGCATGCGCCGTGCCGATGGCGCGTACCGATGGGTCGATGGCCGGGGCGAGCCATTGCGGGATCAAAACGGCACGATCGTGCAATGGTACGTGATATCCATCGACATCGATGACGAGATGCGAGCGCAGGAAGCACTGCGGCGCAACGAGCGTCAGCTTCAGCAGATGATCGACGCCGTGCCGGCGCTCATCTGGTGCATGACCCCGGAGGGGATACCCTGTTATCTCAACAAGCGAGCATTGGACATTACCGGCCTCACGCTCAAGGATATGGTTTCTCCGGAGGGAGATCGGTCCCTGGCCGTGATCCATCCGGATGACCGGGAAGCGGTGGAGCGGGTCTTCACACACGCAGTTGCGACGGGAACGCCGATCGTCGCGCGGTATCGCCAGCACCGGGCCAACGGACCTCATCGGTGGGTCGAAAGCCGCTCGGAGCCACTACGCGACGACACCGGCGCCATCATTCAATGGTACGGGGTGAGTGTCGACATTGACGACCAGGTGAATGCTCAGGAGGCACTGCGCAACCGGGAGCGGGAACTCTCGCAGCTTGTCGACATGGTCCCGAGCCTGCTCTGGCGACTGTCTCCGAAGGGGGAACCGACCTTCTTCAGCAAGCGGCTGGTCGCGTTCTGCGGCCGGGACGTCGGCGACTTCGACGGTGCCGGTACCGGTCGGCTGTCGGCCGCCATCGAGACCCTGTTCCATCCGGAAGACATCGGCAGGCTAGAGGAGACGCTCAAACACTCGCTTATCACCGGCGAAGGCTTCAATCTCAATTACCGCATGCGCCGGGCGGATGGTGTCTATCGCTGGATGTCCGGCCGCGCCGAGCCGCTGAGGGATGATGGCGGAAACATCATTCAGTGGTTCGGGCTCTCGCACGACATCGATGACCAGGTTCGTGTCGAGGAAGAGCTGCATCTGGCGCGGGAGAGCCTTGCAAGAGCGACCCAGGCCGCGAGCCTTGCCGAGCTTTCCGCGGCGATCGCCCATGAAGTGAACCAACCGCTTGCCGCGATCGTCGCCAATTCCAGCGCGTGCCAGGGTTGGCTCGCAGCGGCGCCTCCCAATCTCGAGCGCGCCCGGAAAACGGTGGAGCGCATCATCGAGAATGCGAACTCGGCGAGCGACGTCGTGCGCCACATCCGTGCCTTGTTCAAGCCTTCGGTGGAGACGAGGACGAGCACGACGATCGAGAGCGTCATCGGCGGTGCGCGGAACCTCATGGCCGAGGAGGCGGCACGGCGACGCATTCGCATGAAGATCGACGTGGAAAGCGACCTTCCGCCGGTCTCGCTCGATCGCGTCCAGGTCCAGCAGGTTCTCGTCAATCTCATCCGCAACGGCATGGATGCGATGGATTCCGTCACGGATGACAGGGTCCTGGGGGTGCGCGCCCACTATCCGGGGGACGCGATCCGGATCGAGATCAGCGATCGTGGCAGAGGGGTCGAGTTCTCCGAGAAAATCTTCGAGCCGTTCTTCACCACAAAGGAACACGGCATGGGCATGGGGCTCGCGATATGCCGGTCGATCGTGGAATCGCATGGCGGGCGATTGTGGCTTGAGAACAACGAGCAGGAGGGGGCGACGTTCACCTTCACGCTGCCTGTCGGGGCAGAGACGGGATGATGAGATCCCGGATCTCGGGTATGCACAACGCCTGGCCAGATGCGAAAGGGCAAGAATACGCGGCGACGGCTCAACGTGCCGTCGCACGCATTGGCTTCATCGGATCGGGCTGACCAGCGGTCAGTAGTCCCAGAACACCGGCACCCAGCGAAAGGCATTGCCCTCGACGGCCACGCGGCCGACGGACGGGAAGGGAAGGTGGGTGGCAATCAACAGGTCGCCGCTTGCCGCCAATTCCCGCAGGAGACGGATCCGGACTCGTGCCGCTTCCTCGGGGTCGTGTTCGAAGCCGTTGTGCCAGTCGGGCTGGTCGAACCCGACCGCGAACACGGCGTCGCCGGCGAATGTCAGGCCTTCTCCACCGGACGACACGCGGACCACGCTGTGCCCGGGGGTGTGGCCGCCGGTCCTTCGGGCGGCGACGCCTGGCGCTACTTCCTGCTCCTCCCCGAAGGGGCGAAGATGGCTACGGTATTCATTGGTGAAGCGCTTGGCGGTGGCACGCAGCGCATCCGGGAACCCCGGCGGCATGGCGGTGTGGGAGAAATCGGGGGCCTCCCAGAATTTCACTTCGGCGGCCGCCACGTGGATCCGCAAGTCCGGGCGAATCCGGTCCCTCACCCCGTCGACGAGCAGCCCGCCGATATGGTCCATATGCAGGTGCGTCAGCACCACGTCGGTGACGGTCGCAAGGTCGATGCCGGCGGCCTCCAGTCGCCTGACCAGTTGCCCGGCACGCGGCAGGTTCAAGTCCGGGTCCAGCCCCAGGCCGGCGTCGAGAAGGATGGTCTGTTCGCCGCTGCGAACCACCACGGCATTCAGCGGCCAGTCGAGGGCGTCCGGCGGCAGGAACATGTCGTCCAGCCATGCTGCGCGTACGGCCGGCTCGGCATTGTGTGCCAACATCTCGGTCGGGAGCGGCAGCACTCCGTCGCTGATGACAAGCACGTCGATCTCGCCCACCCGCAACGCATAGCGCGACGGAACGAGCTCGTCGCGTGCCGGTTTCCCCGCGCCTGGCATGCTCCGAGGACTGATGTCTGCCTGCTGGCTGATCGGCGACGACTTCCTCATTTCTGCCTGTGACATGTTGCTCTCCTGTTTCGCTTGGTAGAGACGTGTGGTCACGAGCCACGCCAGGACTGTATGGGCAAGCGTACCTGCGTTGAACCTAAACGGTCGTTTGGCTTGATTGCCCTGCTTTCGCCGCTGCGAGACCATGTCCCACGCATCCAGCGAAGCCATGACCGGTCAACGGACAGCCATCGGCCTGCACGTCTCTAAACCTTCGTTTGGGGAGCAACCGCCCATCCACGATGGTAACTTCCGAACGCCCTGTTTGAAGGAGGTCGAAATGCAGACGTCGAGACACATCGTCCATGGAATGGTCGGGTTCAATGTGCTGCTTGCGGCCTGGCTCTCGCTCCACATGCTCTATGACCCGGAGGGCTGGTACTATTTCGTTCCGGGCGTCACGGACACCGGCATGTTCAATCAGCATTTCGTTCGAGACATCGGCATCATCCAGGGGTTCGTCGCGCTTGCCTTTGCGATCGGACTTTGGAAGCCGCATCGCCGGTTGGAGCTGTGGGGAGCAGCGACCCTCTGGCTGATTGCGCATGGCGCCTTCCATCTGTGGGAAGTCGCGGTCGGCATCTGCTCGCCATCCGTGATCATGCGCGATTTCCCGGCCGTGAGCCTTCCGGCGATCTTCGGGATCACGGCGACCATCTGGGCGTACAGGCAGGCGGTGCAGGTGCCGACCCGCCGGGAAGCGGAAGAACTGCCGGCGTAGGTGCTAAGTGCGGTGGACGGCAAGGGCCGGATCACCGCCAGCCGGGCAGCCGTCCCGCCTCCGCCGCAAAAGGTAAACTCCCGTATAGGTTCCGCGTTTGCGGCAAGTCTGTAGGCTTTCAAGTCTTTCATTGGAATTCGTTCGCGGGGGATGAGCTTTTGTCCATGCGAGGCGGCGGCTGCGCATATGTCCACGAAGGGCGCAAGATGACTTGCAGCGACACCAGATTGCTCGAGGATGCCAAATCGGAGCAGGTATGGGACATTGCCGACTATTGCCGGCAGGCGGGCATATGCCGGGCCGAGGAAGAGCGCCTGATCCGGATACTCGGAAGATACGCGTCAAGGCACGAGCTGCAGATGAACATCGTCCGCGGACCGTCGCGGGCTCGCTAGCCGCCGTCATTGCCAAGTGAAATCATTCTGTCGGCTGAAGCAGGCTGGCTCCTTGCGCGGGCCCGGCCCCTTGCTTTGGCCAGGGTGCGTCGACCGGTCAGGCATCCGGTCTCGAACCACTTCCCGAGCTCACCGCCTCTAACCTTCGTATAGCTGTCCTGAGGCCGGGGAAAAATCCAGAACAACCACGCGTTCACTGCCGGTGGCGATTTCTTCGGGCAGGAGCGTCTCTCGCCGATGTCCGCCGGAGCGGTCACTCCCAAGGCGAGATGTGAATTTTCTGTGGTTGCGACGTAAGGCCGTTCGGGCGTCAGGAACGCCCGCATGCGCCGGCTGTTGGAGATCGTAATGGTTGGACTACCGCGCAAGGAAGCATTCGAACCCCTCGGCGACAGAGACGATGCGGAGGCGGTCGACGAGCCGACGGCTCCCGCTCCCGCTCCCCGACGGAAATCCGCCCTCGGGAAAGGTGTCCTGTCCTTGGCGCTGGTTGCCGGTGCGGGGTATGGCTTTCACTTCGGCCACCACTACTGGACAGTCGGCCGGTTCATCGAGACGACCGACAATGCCTACGTGAAGGCGGACTACACGACCGTCGCGCCCAAGGTTGCGGGTTACGTCAAGGACGTGCTCGTCGATGACAACGAGGTCGTTAAGGCGGGACAAGTGCTTGCGCGGATCGACGATCGCGACTTCCAGGTTGTCCTGAGCCAGGCGCTGGCCGAATTGAAGGCTTCGGAAGCCGCGATCACCAACATCGATGCACAGATCGCGCTGCAACAGTCGGTCATCGGGCAGGCGGAGGCTTCGGTGGATGCCTCGAACGCCTCCCTCGTCTTTGCGAAGTCAGAGGCGAAACGGGACACACAGCTGAGCAGCACCGGGGCGGGCACGCAGTCACGTGCCGAACAGAGCCGGTCCCTCATGGATCAGGCGATCGCCGCAGTTCAACGCGACCAGGCTGCGCTGATCGCTGCGCAAGACAAGGTGCCCGTGCTCAGGAGCCAGCGTGATCATGCGGCCGCTCAACGGGACAGAGCCGCCGCAGCAGTCCAGCAGGCGGAACTGAACCTTTCCTACACCAACATCGTCGCGGCCGTCGACGGCACACTCGGGGCACGTTCGATCCGCGTCGGGCAGTATGTCACCGCCGGCACGCAGTTGATGGCGGTCGTCCCCCTCCATTCGGTCTATGTCGTTGCCAATTTCAAGGAAACGCAACTGACCTACGTCCGGCCGGGGCAGCCCGTGAACATCGAGGTCGACGGTTTTCCGGGACTGGAAGTAAAGGGGCACGTGGACAGCGTATCACCCGCGAGCGGCCTCGAATTCTCGCTGCTGCCTCCCGACAACGCGACGGGCAACTTCACGAAGATCGTCCAGCGCATTCCCGTGAAGATCATCATCGATGACGAAGCCCGGGCAGCGCAGCTTCGATCCGGAATGTCCGTCGTCCCGAAAATCAACACGAGGATCGCCCGGATTTCGGAACAGGAATGACGGCATCTGGCGGATCCGCGCCTTCCCCCGACCACCTGGACAGCACAGCAAAGGTTCCGCGCCTGCGGAAGACGCATGATGATTGCTCATAAACTCGTTGCCGCCAACGGACAGCATCCGCCTCGTGCCGAGGCGCTCGCGTCGGGGAACGGCATGGGTGCCGCCCGGATGTGGTGCGCCGTCGTCGGATCGACCCTGGGCGCTTTCATGGCGGTCCTCAACATCCAGATCGTCAACGCGTCGCTCGCGGATATTCAAGGGGCGATCGGTGCCGGCAAGGACGACGGCGGCTGGATTTCGACCTCCTATCTCATCGCGGAAATCGTGGTCATTCCGCTCAGCGGCTGGCTCTCGCAGGTGTTCTCGGTCCGAAAATACCTGCTGGCGAACGCCATCCTGTTTCTGGTGTTCTCGATCGCCTGCGCCTTTGCGACAAACCTGGAACAGATGATCGTTCTGCGTGCGATCCAGGGCTTTGCCGGCGGGGTCCTCATACCCATGGCCTTCACGATCATCATCACCCTGCTGCCAAAATCGAAACAGCCGGTCGGGCTGGCGCTCTTCGCGCTCTCGGCGACGTTCGCTCCCGCCATCGGGCCGACCATTGGTGGCTATCTGACAGAGAATTACGGCTGGGAATTCATCTTCTACGTGAACCTGGTCCCCGGCCTGTTGATGGTTGGGCTGCTCTGGATTTCGCTCGACAAGGCTCCGATGAACCTGGCCTTGCTTGCAAAAGGCGACTGGGCCGGGATCGCCACCCTGGCGATCGGCCTTGCCTGCCTGCAGACGGTGTTGGAGGAGGGGAACAAGGAGGACTGGTTCGGATCGGAACACATCCTTCACCTCTTCATCGTCGCCGTGATTTCCCTGACGCTGTTCCTGGTCATCGAGTTCAGAATAGAGAACCCGCTGTTGAACTTGAGGCTTCTCGCCCGACGCAACTTCGCCTTCGGCATTCTGGCCAACACATTGCTCGGGATCGCCCTATACGGATCGGCCTTCGTGCTGCCCATCTATCTGGCGCGCATCCAGGGCTACAATTCCGAGCAGATCGGCATGGTGCTTGCCTGGACCGGCATCCCGCAACTGGTCCTCATCCCGCTTGTTCCGAAGCTCATGAAACTTGTCGATGTTCGCATCATCATCGCCCTGGGCTTTGCCTTGTTCGCCGCCTCGAACTTCATGAACGTCAACATCACCGGCGACTATGCGGCCGACCAGCTTTTCTGGCCCAACGTCATCCGCGCCATCGGGCAGGCCCTTGTCTTCGCCCCGCTTTCGGTTGTCGCGACGGCAGGGATCGAACAGGAAAACGCAGGCTCCGCATCCGCGCTCTTCAACATGATGCGCAACCTCGGTGGCGCGGTCGGAATTGCCCTGCTCCAGACGCTGCTGACGAAACGGGAGCAGTTCCATTCGAACATCCTGACCAATTCGATCAGCCTTTTCGACGAGGCAACGCGAGACCGGATTGCCAGGCTGACGTCGTACTTCATGGAACAGGGTGTGAGCGATCCGGCCGTCGCTGCCCACAAGGCCGTCGTGGCCATCGCGTCCGGCGTCCGCAAGCAGGCGGACATCATGGCATTCAGCGATGCGTTCTTTCTGCTTGGGGCCGGTCTCGTCGTCGCCTTGTTCGCAACCCTTCTCCTGAAGAAGCCTGACGGCCAGATGGCAGGTGGCGGTGCACATTGACCGGCCTGCTCGCGAACGCCACAGCGCGGCGCCGCAAGCCTGCCTGTCGCCAGGGCCTGCGGCGCTCAATTATTCGAACAATCGCGAGGTCTCAATCCGACGTCTGACGTCTGCGAAGGCGTTCGGCGAAGTTCGCATCCAGACGGCCCACTCCGACAGGCAGGAGCTTTTCCAGACCGTCTTGAAGCTCGTTTGCGTCAAGCGCGCCTTTGCCGTCAGGATCGAGCTTCGCCCAGTGCGCGTTGCTGCGCGCGCTGTCGAACTCCTGATCATTCATTTCAGCCAGCCGCTTCTGGCCGTCCATGTACTCGTCTTTCGTCACCTTGCCGTCCTTGTTGGCATCCGACCAATCAAGCTGCTGCTTGCTCATCCTGGCGTAGAAGTCGTCGATCCGTTGAGCGTCAGAGCGAACCGAGGGCGTCCTCGCAGGCGGCGACGACAAGACGCCAAGTCCTTCTTCGGCGGTCGATGGAGCCTTTCGTGTCCGCGGGGTCATCAGGCTAAGAATGGAACTCTCGATCTTCATGAAATCTCCTCGGCTTTGCGTGGATGGATCAGCGTCTCTGCAACTCAGAATTTTGTCGCTCGGGAGATTCGCCCCTTCATCGACAACCGATCCGTGTCCTTCGCCACCGATCGCGTCAACGCATACCAACGTTGGCCTAGCAGACAGCGCCGGTTCGGTTGCTTAGTGGGCTTTGGGCCTTGCGACGCGAAGGCTGGAAAAGTCGCGTTGCGCGACAGAGCACAGCGGGTTCTCGACCTGAGTGCGGCGGAAAGCCGGATTGCCGACAGCGATACACGCTTTCTCCCTTGCCGCGGCGGGGTCCTGCACAGGAGACGAACATGAACAAGGCAATACCGATCGCGATCGCGTTGGCGGCCCTGGGCGCTGCCGGTTGGAAATACGACGTGCTCGCGAGCCTGGGCATTGCGCGCAACGTGGGCGAGGAGATGGTCCTCTACGGCAATATCGACATCCGTCAGGTCTCGCTCGCGTTCCGCGTCGACGGCCGCATCATGGAAGCCATGGTCGACGAGGGCGATGTGATCAAGCGAGGCGACCTTCTGGCCCGGCTCGACAAGGATACCTACGAGCACGCCGTGATTTCAGGGGAGGCGAACGTCGCGGCACTGCGGGCAACGCACGAGAAGCTGGTCGCCGGTCCACGGCAGACCGAGATCGCGCAGGCGAGGGCGACGCATGAAGCCAGCGTCGCCGACCTCGAGAAAGCCCGGCTTGCCTATGACAGGGCATATCTGTTGCGGGCGCGGGGAACGATTTCCGAGGCCGGCGTGGACGAGGCGACCGCAGCTAGGGCCATGGCTGCGGCACGCTCGGACATGACGAAGGAGGCGCTTGCATTTCTGGAGGAGGGAAGCCGTTCGGAAGACATCGCGACGGCGGCTGCACAGGTGAAGGCGGCAGAGGCGGCGCTGCTGACCGCACGCACCTCCCTGTCCGACACCGAGCTGCGTGCGCCGAACGATGGCGTGATCCTTTCCCGGATCAAGGAGCCTGGCGCAATCGTGTCGTCCTCCGATCCTGTTTACGTCCTGTCGCTGACGGCTCCCGTATGGGTTCGCAGCTATATCGGCGAGGTCGATCTCGGACGGATCTATCCCGGAATGAAGGTCAAGGTCGCATCCGATACGCATCCCGGCAAAAGCTATGATGGAACGATCGGCTTCATATCGCCGGTTGCGGAGTTCACGCCGAAATCCGTCGAAACGCCCGAGCTTCGCACCGATCTCGTCTATCGGATTCGCGTCGTCATCGGCGCTCCGGGCCAGGATCTCCGCCAGGGAATGCCGGTGACATTGCGCTTTCCGGACATAGAGGCGGCAGGGAAATGACTGTCGCAGCCGAACACGTCGCGACAGCCGACTTCGTCCGCCTGGACGACGTGACCAAGCGCTTCGGGCCGGGAAAACCGGCGCTGGACCAGGTCTCGGGCATCATCCGTGGCGGCGAGATCACCGGACTTGTCGGGCCTGACGGCGCCGGCAAGACGACACTGATCCGCCTGATGACCGGGCTGATGTCCCCCGATGGGGGCAGGGTCGACGTCCTTGGCTTCAGCACCCGCGACCGGTCTGCCGATATCCAGGCAGCCATCGGCTACATGCCGCAGCGCTTCGGTCTCTACGAGGACCTGTCCGTGCTGGAGAACCTCGAGCTCTATGCGGACCTGCGGGGACTTCCGAAGCCCGACAGGGCGGGGATCTTCGACGAGCTCCTCACCTTCACCGATCTGAAGCGCTTTTCGGCCCGCCTTTCCGGAAAGCTGTCCGGGGGCATGAAGCAGAAGCTCGGCCTTGCCTGCGCGCTTCTGAAGAAGCCGCGGTTGCTGCTTCTCGACGAACCCGGCGTCGGCGTCGATCCCATCTCCCGGCGCGATCTCTGGAAGATGGTCGAAGTGCTGATCAAGGAGGGCATCGGCGTCGTCTGGTCGACTGCCTATCTCGATGAGGCCGAGGCCTGCGATCGCGTTCTCCTGCTGAACGAGGGCAAGCTCATGTTCTCGGGCAGGCCGCAGGAACTGACCGACCGGGTGAAGGAACGTGTGTACCGGGTGACCGGTGTCGCCGGGCGAAGGCGCTCGACATTGGCAAAGCTTCTCGATGAAGACGGCATCGTCGACGGCGGGATCCAGGGGGAGGCGATCAGGCTGGTGACGACGCCGGGCCGCGAGGCACGGTTTGCGGCGAGCGGCGAAGCGAAGGTGAGTGCCACCGATCCGCGCTTCGAGGATGCCTTCGTGGACATGCTGGGCGGAGGGCCGGGCGGACGCTCCAGGCTGGCGGAGGCGCAGGCGTCCATGGCGTCCAGACAGGAAGGCCCCGTCATCGAGGCGAAAGGGCTGGTCAAGCGCTTCGGCGATTTCACCGCTGCCGACAACATCACCTTCGATATTCCCGGCGGCGAGATCTTCGGGCTGCTCGGGCCGAACGGCGCCGGCAAGTCGACGACGTTCAAGATGCTCTGCGGCCTGCTGAAGCCGACGGAAGGCGAGGGGCGCGTGGCGGGCTTCGATCTTCGCCGGGATGCCGCCGAGGCACGCAACCGGCTCGGCTACATGGCGCAGAAGTTCTCGCTCTACGGCGACCTGAGCGTCCGGCAGAACCTGCAGTTCTTCGCCGGGGTCTACGGTCTCACGGGCAGCAGGAAGCGCGAGCGCATCGAGCTGATGACGTCGATCTTCGATTTCGGGCCGCGGCTGTCGATGTCGGCCAAGGATCTCCCGCTCGGCCTGAAGCAGCGGCTGGCGCTCGCCTGCGCTGTCATGCACGAGCCGCAGGCATTGTTTCTCGACGAGCCCACCTCCGGCGTCGATCCGATCACGAGGCGCGAATTCTGGACGCATATCAACGGGCTGGTGGAGAAGGGCGTGACCGTGCTCGTCACGACGCATTTCATGGACGAGGCCGAATACTGCGATCGCATCTCGCTGATCTATCGCGGCAAATCGATCGCGCTCGGCTCTCCCGACGAGCTCAAGGCCAGCGTCGTCACGGAGGAGAACCCCGATCCGACGATGGAGGACGCCTTCATCGCGCTCGTCCAGGGCTCGGACCAGGAGGGTGCCAGATGACGGATCCCGGGAACAGCACAAGAATGGGCGGCCGCGGCGTTCGGTTTCTGGCGCTCGTTCGCAAGGAGAGCCTTCAGGTCGCCCGCGATCCCAGCAGCATCCTGATCGCCTTCGTGCTGCCGCTGATCCTGCTCTTCCTGTTCGGCTACGGCATTTCGCTGGACACGAAGGAAACCCGCGTCGGCGTCGTCATCGAGGATGTGACCCCCGTCACCAGCGACCTCGCGGCGAGCTTTCAGGCCTCGCGCTATTTCTCGGTCACGACCGGACGGGACCGTCGCGAATTCGAGGAGGACCTGGTCCTTGCGAATATTCGCGGCATCATCGTCATCCCCGCGGATTTCATGGACAGATACACGTCCGGAAACCACCCCCAGGTGCAGGTGATCGTCGACGGGTCCGATCCCAACACAGCGAACTTCGTGCAGGGCTATGTCCAGGGCGCGGTGGCGACGTGGCAGCAGCTCCGGCAGTCGGAGACGGCCGCGACGGGAGCGCCGATCCGGGTCGAACAGCGCTTCTGGTTCAATCCGGAGCTGACGAGCCGTTCCTTCCTCGTTCCCGGGTCGATCGCGATCATCATGACGCTCGTCGGGACACTGCTGACGTCGCTGGTCGTCGCCCGCGAGTGGGAGCGCGGCACGATGGAGGCGATCATGGCGACGCCGGTCACGGCCATCGAGCTTCTCGCCGGCAAGGTCCTTCCCTATTTCATCCTCGCGCTCGCCTCTATGACGCTCTGCGTGCTGCTCGCCGTCTTCGTGTTCGGCGTCCCGTTCCGCGGTTCGGTGGCAGCGCTCTACGTGCTCTCCGCCGTCTTCCTCGTTCCGGCGCTCGGCCAGGGGCTGCTGATCTCGGCGGCGACCAAGAACCAGTTCCTGGCCTCGCAGATGGCGCTGATCACGGCCTTTCTTCCGTCCTTTCTGCTGTCCGGATTTCTGTTCGAGATCAATTCGATGCCGGAGGTCATCCAATGGATCACCTTCGTCGTGCCGACGCGCTACCTGATCCCCTGCCTGCAGAGCGTCTTCCTCGCTGGCGACATCTGGCCGATGTTCCTGCGCTCCATCGCAGCGATGTTCCTGATCGGCTTCGTCTTCTTCATGCTCGCCGCCCGCAGCACGCGCAAAAGGATTGCCTGAGATGTGGTGGTCGAGATTGCTGGCCCTCGTGCTGAAGGAACTGCTGACGGTGCTTCGTGATCCGAAGGGGCGGACCATCCTGATCGGCCCGCCGATCGTGCAGCTTGTGGTCTTCTCGTATGCCGCAACGCTCGAAGTCCGCAACGTCGACATCATGCTGCTCAACCGGGATGCGGGGCACTGGGGGGAGGAACTCGTCGCACGCATCGATGGCTCGCCTCGGTTCCGGCATGTCAGCCTCACGGACAATCCGCAGGAGGCACGTGCGGCGATCGACCGCCAGCGGGTGACCGCCGCGATCACGATCGGCCCGGACTTCTCCCGCAACATCGAGGCCGGCAAGCCGGCGGACCTGCAGATCCTGCTGGATGGGCGTCGGTCGAACGCGGCCCAGATCGTCTCCGGCTATATTTCCCAGATCGTCAGGGGATTGGGCGTCGAGACGCCGGCGGGCAGGCGGAACGTGACGACGGCGATCGAAGTCGTCCCGCGCTACTGGTTCAACCCCAACCTGATCTACCAGTGGTTCATGGTGCCGAACCTGATCGCGAACATTGCGCTTCTGATCGGGCTCATCGTGACCGCGCTGTCGATCGCCCGGGAGCGCGAGCTCGGCACGTTCGACCAGTTGATGGTGTCGCCGCTCCGCACGCATGAGATCGTGATCGGCAAGCTCACGCCGCCGATGCTGATCGGCCTGTTCCACATGACTGTCTACGTGCTCGCGGCGGTCTTCGTCTTCGCCGTTCCCTTGCGGGGGTCTCTCGTCCTGCTCTATGCGAGTTCGCTCTTCTATCTCGCCTCGATTGCGGGCGTGGGACTGTTCATCTCGGCGCTGTCGATGACGCAGCAGCAGGCGATCCTCGGCGCGTTCCTCTTTCTTGTCCCCGCGACGCTCCTGTCCGGCTTCGCGACGCCGATCGAAAACATGCCCTCCTGGCTGCAACCCATCACCGCCGTCAATCCGCTGCGGTATTTTCTCGTCGTCGTGAAAGGCATCTTCCTCAAGGACATTCCTGCATCCGAGGTCCTGAGGCAGACGGTACCGCTGTTGATCATCGCGATCGTCACGCTTTCGGCCGCCTCCTGGCTCTTCCGGCGTCGCCTCGAGTGAGCCCGGCCTCTGCCGCAACGACGGACGAAGAACGCCAATACCAGCCTCGGCGTTGTTCTAGACAGTCAGTTCGAGAACTATCATGAAGAGCGCTCGTCGCCGCAACAGCCAAACGCCCGCAGCGGACAGCGAAAGCAGCACCGCTGCCCCGGCCGCCCCCCGGGTTTACCGGGAACTGAAGGCGAGCGAAGCGCGCTATCGCAACCTCATCGACAACGTGCCGTTGCCGCTCTGGCAGGTCGATGCCCGAAGCATGACAAGGCTTGTCGACGAACAGGGGCTTTTCGCCGGCGGCTCCGGGGGCGGCTGCGGGCGCACATCGGACCTTCTCGCACTCGTCAACGGTTCGGTGGTCGTGACCGGCGTCAATGAGAGTGCTACCGAACTCCTGCGCGCGGCGAACAGTGAAGACCTTCTGGGACCTGTCGGGTACCTGTTTGCAGCCAGTCCGGATACTGCCGCGCGCATCGTGGAGGCTCGCTTTGCGGAGCGGCGCAATCACGTCGAGGAAATGAAGCTCCGCGCCTTCGATGGCCAGCTTCTCGATGTCCTGCTCTTTGCGACATTTCCGCAAACGCCCGACTGCGCCGATCTCGCCCTGATCATGATGGTCGACGTGACCGTGCAACGGAAAACCGAACAGCAGCTTCAGAAGGTCCAGGCAGACCTTGCCCATGCGTCGCGCCTTTCGGCCCTTGGCGAGCTTGTCGCCACCATCGCACACGAGGTGCGGCAGCCGCTCTCGGTGATCGCGACCGATGCGGACACCGCAACGCGATGGCTGGACCGGACGGAACCAAACCTGCCCAAGGCGAGAGAACTCATGACCAGGCTTGCGGAGAACGCGCACCGTGCCAGCAGAGTGATCGGCCGCATCCAGGACATGACGGCCAAACGCGATCCGGTGCGAGCGCCGGTGGATCTCAACGCGATCGTCGATGAGACGATCGCGTTCATTTCGACCGAAGCCCGTCTCCATGCAGTCGTCCTTTCCCAGCAGTTGCAGGAGGGGTTGCCGGCCGTCATGGGTGACCGCATCCAGCTTCAGCAGGTCGTCGTGAACCTGTTGTTGAACAGCATCCAGGCCATTGCGGCCGCCGGCGCGGAGAGGCGGGAAATCGCGGTCGGGACATCATACGGCGCCGGCGACACGATCTCGCTCAGCGTGCACGACACGGGAGGAGGGATCGCACCCGAACACCTGGGACGGATCTTCGACGGATTCTTCTCGACGAAGGCGGACGGAATCGGGATCGGCCTGGCCATATGCCGGTCGATCGTGGCCGAGCATGAAGGAACCATCCATGTCTATAATACGGAAGGCGAGGGGGCTCGCTTCGTCGTGTCGCTTCCCATCCGCCCGGGTACCTGATCGGCAGGGGAAGGGCAAACCTTCGTATGATGGTTTGCAACGCTTTTGTTGACTATCCTTCGTCCATGCGCGGCTGCACCGGAGCCTGCAACCGCCCGATTGGGTTGCCGTAGCGAAACGGCAGCGCCGTATCTTCCCGCCGCCATCCGGCTCAAATGCGCGAGCTCCTGCTCCCCGTGAGGTTTGACATGGGTCATGACGTCCCCCTTCTGCCGCTGACCATCAGCCTGCTCGGGATCGCCGGAATCGTCGTATGGCACCTGCAAGGCCGGTCGCGGCCCACCGTCCGGCTGATTGTCCAGATCGCGTTCTTTGCGGCAATGACGGCGGTGCTGGGCTATGCCCGGGCCTCGCCCATCCGCTACGATCCGAGCAGCCTCGACGGCGCGAGCGCGTTGCTCCTTCTGGCGAAGGTCCTCTGGTGGACCCATCTGGCCTGGGCCCTGATCGGCTTCGTTCGCATCTACATCGTTCTCGACCATCGGCCGAGAGAGGCGAGGCTGATCCAGGACCTGATCGTCGCGACGGTCTATCTCGGCGTGGCGCTGTCGATCATGGCCTTCGTTTTCGGCGTTCCCATCGGCACGCTGATGGCCACATCCGGTGTCATTGCGATCATCCTCGGCCTGGCGCTCCAGAACACGCTGAGCGACATGTTCTCCGGCATCGCGCTGACCCTGGGACGTCCCTTCGTCATCGGGGACTGGATCTCCTTGTCTGACGGCACGGAGGGAAGGGTCGTGGCGAGCAACTGGCGCTCGACACATCTTCTGACCGCCGCCCACAACGTCGTGGTTCTGCCCAACAGCGTCCTGGCAAAGCTCGGGCTGACGAACGTGAGCCAGCCGGACGAGAACCATCAGCTCACGCTTCCCGTCCGGGTGGCTCCCACACGCATGCCCCGCACGATCGTCGACGTCATGCGCGACGTGCTCGACAGCAGCAACGTCATCGTCAAGCAACCGAGCCCCTATGTCGTCCTGACAGGCATCGACGCGAGCGCGGTCACCGTGGAACTGCAGTTCCGTGTCACCAGTCCCGCACAGCGGGGCGAGGCGCGCAACGAGGTCATCGATCTTGTCTATCGCCACTGCAAGGCCAGCGGTCTGGAGCTGGCGATGCCGCCGGGTGCCGTGCTCGTTTCCAAGGATAACGTCCAGATCGCCGAGCGCGCGACGTCGGAGGCGCTGGGGCTTGTCGAGGCGGTATCGACGTTTGCCATCCTCAGCAGGGAAGAGCGCATCTCTCTTGCGAGCCTTGCAACGCAACGGACGTTCCCAGCCGGGGCGGAAATCGTTCGCGCCGGCGAAGCGCTGACGAGCCTCATGATCGTCCGGTCAGGTATCGTCGCCATCAGGACGCACAATGACGAACTCGCGAGACTGGCTCCGGGGGACTTCTTCGGCGAGCAGGGTCTGCTTGCCGGCGTAGAGGAGACGCACACGCTGCAGGCCGTCACGCGTGTCGTCGTCTGCGAGATCGACAAGGATGCGTTCGCGCCGTTGCTCATCGAGCGCCCCGAGCTTGCCGAAGATCTGGCGGCGAATTTGGCCTCCCGGAACCGTCTTGGCGAAAGGCGTCCGGATCCGGCCAACATGGAAGATGGCAGGGCGTCGGACCTTCTGAAGCGGATACGATCGATGTTTCGACTGAATCGAAGCCATGGGGAGGCGGCACGATCGCGACACTGATCGCACGCGACCGGCAGGTGTCCGTCTCGCGACGACGACCGGTCGATCACCTCGTGGTAATGTTTCCCTGTAGAACCGAGAACGCCGAATGCCTGAGGCCGCAGACCCACAGCAGTCCGTCCCGACGATCCATATCATCGACGATGATACCGACCTGCGGACCTCGCTTGTCGATTTCTTCGAATCCGCCGGGATGCAGGCGGCAGGCTTCGAAAGTGCCGGTGCATTCCTTGAGCATGCCGATCTCTCGCAGCCCGGCTGTATCCTCCTCGACATCAGGATGCCGGGCATGACCGGGCTCGAACTGCAGGCGAAGCTGATCGGGCTCGGATATCCGCTGCCGATCATTTTCATGACGGGAAACGCCAGCGTGGCGAGCAGTGTATCCGCGATGAAAGCGGGCGCGCTTGACTATCTGGTGAAGCCGTTCAGCCCGGAAAGCCTGATGCAGGCGACGAAGCAGGCGGTCGAACGCAACGCCGAACTTCGCGCCAGGGATGCGGCGAACCTGCAGGTGAAGACCCTGGTGGAGAGGCTCACTCCGCGCGAGAGGGAGGTGTTCGGATACGTCTCCAAGGGCTTGATGAACAAGCAGATCGCGCATGAGATGAAGATCAGCGAGATCATGGTCAAGCTCCACAGGGGCCGCATGATGAAGAAGCTGGACGCCCGATCCGTCGCCGATGTCGTGCGCATCTTCGACGAGGTCCACCGTGGCGTTCTGTGAGGTCTACCGGCGGCCTCGGCTTGCCAGGCCGGTCGGCGTATTGGCCATGCAAGACCCGCCGACCCCTGCGGTGTAAACCAAGGTCTACCGTCCCAGCGCCGGGGACCCGTGATAGATTTCTTCCGCGGCCGCCGCAGTCCATCCGCGAGGTTCGCCCGCCACATTCCCCGGACTGCACGCAGGGCCGGATCGCGCGGAGGATCAGCCATGGAAAGCCTTGAGACGGAGATTGAGCGAGTGGCGGAGCCGGTGGTCTACGTCATCGATGACGACAAGCACATGCGGGACGCCTTGCTTGATCTTTTCCTGGTCACGCATCGGCAGGCTTCGGCCTATGCGAGCGGATCCGAGTTCCTCGCCGCCGTCGACACGACGGGCCCCGGCTGCATCGTGATCGATCTCCGGATGCCGGGCGAGACCGGCCTGGACGTGCAGAGCCGGCTGATTTCGACAGGAAGCCGGATGCCCGTCATCTTCCTCACAGCACATGCGGACGTTGCCGCCAGTGTCAGGGCGATGAAGGCCGGCGCGTGCGATTTCCTGACCAAGCCGTTCGTTGCCCATGATCTGCTGGCCGCCGTCGAAAACGCCATCCGGATGGACGGCGAGAGGCGGAAGCTGGAAGCCGAGCGCGATCATGTCGAAGCCCTCGCACACACGTTGACGCCGAGAGAACAGCAGGTGATGTTCGGTGTGGTCAGCGGGTTGATGAACAAGCAGGTCGCCTATGAACTCGGGATCAGCGAGATGACGGTGAAGCTGCATCGGATGAGCGTCATGCGCAAGATGCACAGCCGATCCCTTGCCGACCTCGTGCGAAAGGTCGAAAAGCTCCGAAAGAACTGAGCATGCGGGGCTTGAGACGCCTCTGCGTCGAGGCCGGTGCGGCAGGCTGCCGGGCGATGCCGCCACCCGAGGCTCAGACAGGGGCCGTTCGGATCGCCTTCTCGATGGCCGTACGCAACTCGCCGCCGGCAAATGGCTTGAACAGGCACGTGCCGGCCTGCTTCGCTTCGCGAACCAGCGCATCCTGGGCGTGACCCGTCATGAACACGACAGGTATTCTGACGTCCCGGCGTGTCAGCTCCCTGTAGAGATCGATCCCGGTCATTCCCGGCATCGAGATGTCCAGGAGGAGACATCGCGTCTCCGCGATCCGCGGCGAACTCAGAAATTCCGGTGCGGATGCAAAGGTCTCGACGGCGTATCCGAACATCTCCACCAGATCGAGCAGTGACACCCGAACCGCCTCGTCGTCATCAATTATGGCAATCAGCATCGGATGCATTTCCATGTGAGGTCGGTGATGAGCTTCTCTTCCCGGTTGCACCGGTGCCCATCGGCGACACGGTGGTGAGGCGAAAGGCTGGACTTCCGGCAGAGATACCTTTCCCCGCATGTTGAAGACAACGCAATTGTCGGCCTTCGGCGGTGCTGGCGTCAATGCAAACTAAGGTTTGCCGGCGGCAGGGTTATACCAACCTGCACTGATATTGACCGATTGCGCCGGAGCGATTTTGGTCTGCGACCAGGAGAAAACCGCAGTCGGACCTGTCGGTCCGGCGAGGATTTTCGACGCCGTCCGCAGTCCAAAAGCGCCCGGCCCTCCGGGTGGGCCGCCTGTCGGCCACCGGCAGCGTCGCAATCCTCGACCGATGCCCAGGCATCGCTCTGCGGTATGCTCCTTGCCGGATGACCGCAGGCGGTCCCACGCAATCGGTCAATATCAGTGCAGGTTGGTATTACGCGTCGCCTGCCGCTTCGCAACGGAGGCGCGGCGCGGTCGCGAAACCTACGTATACCTATGCCCGTCCCGCAGGCGCCGTATAGCATCGAGGCCTCATCCAACAGGTAAAGAAGGAGAGATGCCATGCGAATGCTGGCGAATGGCTTGCTCGGGCTGGCGATGCTCGCGCTTCCCGCGGCGGCGGCAGAAGAGCCCTATAATGCCAAGGTCACGCTGGTATTCGACCACGCGCTTCCGAATGTGCCCGGCAAGAGCGTACGCGGCGTCCTGGTCGAATACGGACCGGGAGGCCACAACCCATCGCATACCCATCCGAAGAGCGCGTTCATCAGCGCGACGGTGATCGAAGGCAGCATCAAGAGCCAGATCAACGATGGACCGGTCAAGGTCTACGAGACCGGCGAGAACTGGATCGAGGTGCCCGGCGACCACCACCGGGTGAGCGCGAACGCCAGCGAAACGGAGCCGGCAAAGCTGCTGGCGGTCTTCGTGGTCGACACGGACGAAACGGAACTGACGACTTTCGACGATTGAGAAAGTCGATGCGACCGACGGCGGAATGATCGCCGTCATCACCTTTCCCCAGGAGCAGGACTGTCCTGCCGGTAGAATTCTCTCAAAGAAGGAGCTTAGCCATGCGCGTCGTCATCATCGGAGGCACCGGCCTGATCGGAACCAAGGTTGCCGCACTTCTGAGGCGGGAAGGGCACGACGTCCTGCAGGCGTCGCCTGCGACGGGCGTGAACGCGCTGACGGGCGAAGGCCTGGCCGGCGCGCTCAAGGGCGCCGAGGTGGTCGTTGATCTCGCCAACTCGCCATCGTTCGAGCCGAGTGCCGTTCTTTCGTTCTTCGAGCAGGCGACGTCGAACCTGATCGAGGCGGAAAAGGCTGCTGCCGTTCCCCATCACGTGGCCCTCTCCATCGTGGGTATCGAGCGGTCGCCCGACAACGGCTATTTCCCGGGCAAGGTTGCGCAGGAAGCTGTCGTGAAGAGGGGCGGTGTTCCCTACACCATCATCCGGTCGACCCAGTTCATGGAATTCATGAGCGGCATCGTCGATGGCGCGACGACCGGCCAGACCGTTCACGCTTCGCCCGGCGCGTTCCAGCCGATCGCCGCCGACGACGTCGCGGCCTTCGTGGCCGAAGCTGCAGTCTCGGCCCCCTTGAACCGGACTATCGAAATCGCCGGTCCCGAGAAGAAGCCGATGAGCGAATTCCTCTCGGGCTATCTTGCCGCCACCCATGATGCGCGCACCGTCGTCATCGACAAGGACGCGCGGTATTTCGGCTCCCTCGTCGACGACCAGTCCCTGGTTCCGCTCGGGCCGGCAAAACTCGGCAAGCTGGACGTCAAGACCTGGTTCAGGCAACGCACCCAAACCGCTGCCTGACTTCAGGAACGCTGGCGGTCGGGGACGCTCTTGCCCCCGGCCGATTTCGCTTTCGAGCGACCCCTTGTCGTTGGTGTTCGTGTGATGGGCCGATGGCGGCCTCCGTACATTGCCTGATGGCCTCCGTACGACGATTCGAGCCATTTACGGTGCCCGCCCATTTCTCGCTTTCCTGATTGCTGAAACGCAAACATGCGACAATTAGGCGTGGCGGGGAGGCTGGTCATGCCGGGGCGTGCTTGGTAAGGCTCGCCTCGAGAGGGATCGATGAAGAGACGGATGCAACAGCGCAGGAGCGGAATGGTGGCCTTGGCCGCCGTCGTGCTGTTTTCGTTGCAGGCCCTTCTCGGCACGTTCGCTTTTGCAGCCGGCGCCGGCCCGTCGATGGTCGATGCGTTCGGCAACCCGCTCTGCATCACCCACACCGAAGAACAGCAGCCGGCGTCCGCGCCGGGCACGGACCGGTCGCTTGCGCCGGACTGCTGCACGCTTGCCTGTGGTGTGGCGACAGGCTTTGTTCCGACCGACCGCGCCGTTGCGGTCCTCTTCAATCCGCTCGCGCAGCCTTCGCAGCGGATGTTCTATGGCACCTCCGAGCCCATCGGTCCGGCCTATGACGATCTTCCCGGCCATCCTCGCGGGCCCCCTGCGGCTGCCTGATCGCGGGCCGGTACCTGACAAGACCGACATGACACGATGAACCCCGCGCGCCTGCGGTCGGGGAGGGGGGCGCCGCAGGGCTTCCTCCGGCAGCAGACGCCATCTGACCTGTCATCGGTCGCGCCCCCCGGCCCCCCCCCCCCCCCCCCGCGATCCCGCTATCGTTTCCTTTTTCCTTTCCGAACCTTGCCGGCAGGATGACCGGCTCTATTGGAGACTGACCATGTTCAAGAGAACACTTGCCACCGCTGCCGTCCTCGCGCTCGGTGCGGGAACTGCCTTCGCCCATGTTTCGCTGCAACTGAAGGAGGCGCCGGTCGGCTCGACCTACCGGGCGATCTTCCAGGTGCCGCACGGCTGCGAAGGCAAGCCGACGCTCACGGTGCGCGTGCAGATCCCCGAGGGCGTGATCGCGGTCAAGCCGCAGCCGAAGGCCGGCTGGACGCTGGAGAAGGTCAAGGGCGCCTATGCGAATTCCTACGATTACTATGGCACGCCGACCAGCGAAGGGGTGAAGGAGGTCGTCTGGAGCGGCGGTAACCTCGCCGACGACGAATATGACGAGTTCGTCGTCCGGGCCTATCTGACGAAGGATCTGAAGGCCGGCGAAACGCTTTATTTCCCGGTCGTGCAGGAGTGCCCGGACGGCATGGCCGAACGCTGGATCGAGATCCCGGCCGAAGGCCAGTCGGCAGACGATCTCGAACTTCCCGCGCCGGGCGTAAAGCTGCTCGAGGCGGCTGGCGGCCATTAACATCCAGTCGGCCGGCGCCTCTCGGGCGCCGGCCATTCCCGTCACGCGGAGATTGTTCGTGCTCATTCCCAACCGCAGCCTTGGTCGGCCCGGCATCGTGGCATTCCTGGCCGGCATCCTCTGGTGCTGCCTGGCCGGCATGGCGCTGGCGCATGCGTCGCTGACGGCGGCGGTCCCGCCGGACGGGGCGGTCGTGGGGGCACCACCGAAAACGCTCTCGCTGTCCTTCAGCGAGCCGGTTTCGCCGCTGGTGCTGAAGCTCATCCTGCCCGACGGGCAGGCGAGGGCACTCGACGGGTTCGTCCTTCGCGACACAACGCTGGAGATCGCCGCGCCCGACGATCTCGGGCCGGGGACCCATGTGCTGACCTGGCGCGTCGTGTCAGAGGACGGGCATCCGGTCGCGGGGTCGACGATCTTTTCGATCGGCGCGCCGGGCACCGCGCCGCAGGCGGCAGCAGAAGCGATCGATTGGCCGGTGCGCTCCGCGCTGTGGCTGGCCAAGGTCGTGACGTATGCCGGCCTTTGCTTCGGCATCGGCGGCGTCTTCGCCGCGCGCTGGCTGATCGTCAATGAGGGCGGCGGCCCCCGGCTTGTCGGAGCGGCGACGTGGACCGGTCTCGGCGCGACCGTCCTCTCCCTCGGTCTGCAGGGCCTCGATGCCCTCGGTGCGCCGCTTGCCGGCCTCCTTGATCCGGCCGTGTGGAAGGCCGGCTTCGCAACGAGCTTCGGCGCGACCGTCGCGGTCCTGTCGGTGGCCTTCTGCCTCGCCGTCGTGGCGGGGCGATCCGGATCGGCGGTGCTGAACCGGACGGCGTCCCTTGCCGCGCTCGTTGCCGGGTGCGTTGCGCTGGCCTTGAGCGGACATGCGAGCGCGGCCGCTCCACAATGGCTGACGCGACCGGCGGTGTTCGTCCATGCGTTGACGATCGCGATCTGGGTCGGCGCGCTTCTGCCGCTGGCGTCCGCCCTGCGACGCGACAAGGATGCCGGCCGGCGGGCGCTCGGCCGGTTCTCCCGGCTGATCCCGTTCTGTGTCGCCCTTCTCGTTCTGGCGGGCCTGCTGCTGGCCGTGATCCAGGTCCGCGAGCCCGCTGCACTCCTTTCCACAGCCTATGGCAACGTGCTCCTGGCGAAGACCGGATTGCTGGCGGTTCTGTTCGGCCTCGTCGCCGTCAATCGCTGGATGCTCACCGGGCCTGCGGCGCGGGGGGGGCGCAAGGCCGTGCGCCGGCTTTTCCGGGCCGTCGTCGTCGAGACCCTGATCGTCGTTGCGATCTTCGCGGTCGCCGCGACCTGGCGGTTCACGCCGCCGCCGCGCGCGCTTGCCGTCGCGGCCGCCCAACCGGCCACCGTCCATATCCATTCCGACAAGGCGATGGTGGAGGTGACGGTCGCTCCGGGGCGTGCCGGGCCGGTCGAGATTTCGGCTGTGCTCCTTGGCGCCGACTTCAACCCGCTCAATGCCAAGGAGGTCACCTTCGTTCTTTCGAACGCGCAGGCAGGCGTCGAGCCGATGCGCAGGAAAGCCCAATTGCAGACGGACGGTACGTGGAAGGCCCGGGATGTCGTCATCCCCCTGGCCGGTCAATGGCAGGTGCGGATCGACGTTCTGGTCGGCGACTTCGAACTCCTGCGGCTGCAGGAAGCCATCGAGGTGCAGCCATGACCTGACGGCCAGGATGATCGAGATCGACGTTCCCGTGGCCACGCCCGGTTCCGCAAGCGTGGCCTGGGCGCAAATGTCGCAGGTCTTGTCAAACGTCAATTGAGATCGAGAACAACGCTCAAAGCCCGGCCGATGCAGCCACGTTGCGGTCCAGAACAGATCCGTAATCGTTTCTTGCGTCGGCGATGCGCGCCATGAACCGTCCCGGTCCTTGATCTCGCGCAAACCCTTCCGGCTTCGCCCCGCTAAGTTCCGGCCACGAATTGGTCGGGACATTGGAAAGGGACAGCGGGGCTATGAAGGGTAGGGAGTTCTTTCGGCATCCTGGAAGGGACAGCGGACCGGAGCCGTTGCGCGGCGCCTATTCCGTTCGCGGCGCAGCGATGCTGTTCAGGACTGGGCATCCTTTCCTGTCGGCGCCCTGCCCGTCGCGCAAGCGCGCCGACAGTGCGACCGCGATTTGCAGGAACGTCCTGCAATGAAGCTCGTCCGTCTCCTTCTTCTGCTCTGCGCAAGCCTGTGCTTCACGGCCTCCGCCAGCGCGCGATCCGTGCTGCAGGAGTATCTGCCCACCGTGACGGCTGCCGATATCGTGCCGGGCGCCGAAGGCTTCGGGCCGGTGCGCGAAGACCTGGCGGTGGCGCCGGTGCTGAAGGACGGAAAGACGGCGGCCTGGGTCTTCGTCACCTCGGATTTCGTGGGAACGACGGGCTATTCCGGCAAGCCGATCCATACGCTCGTGGCCGTGGGCCAGGATGCGAAGATCGTCGGCGTCCGTCTGGTCAAGCACTCCGAGCCGATCGTCCTGATAGGCATCCCGGAGGCGAAGGTCAAGGCGCTGGTCGAAGGCTATGCCGGCCTTGATCTCCTCGCCGAGGCGAAATCCGGTGGCACGGCACACGAGGTGGACATCATCTCGGGCGCGACGGTGACGGTGATGGTGATCGACGATTCGATCGTCCGGTCCGGGCTGAAGGTTGCGCGGGCGCTCGGCCTTGGCGGGCTCGCCCCGGAAGCGGCCAATGCCGGCCCGCGCTTCGAGATCGATCCCGAAGCCGCCCCGCCGACCGACTGGGTCGAGGCCGAAGGTGACGGGACGCTGCGCCGGCTGTCGCTGGACGTGGCACAGGTCAATGCCGCTTTCGCCGACCATCCCGACGAGCGCAGCCGCGAGCGGGCGATTGCGGAAGCACCGCAAACCACCTTCATCGACATGCAGGCGGCGCTGGTCTCGGTGCCCTCCATCGGCGCGGCCCTGCTCGGCAAGGCCGAGGAAGCCAACCTGCGCGGCTGGCTGGGCGCGGGAGAGAACGCCGTCGCCCTGTTCGGACGCGGGCTCTATTCCTTGAAGGGGTCCGGCTACGTGCGCGGCGGCATCTTCGACCGCATCGTGCTGATCCAGGACGATATCTCCGTACGCTTCCGCGACCGTGACCATCGCCGCCTCGGAGGCATCGCCCTTGCGGGCGCGCCGGAATTCTCCGAGATGGACCTGTTTCGCATCCCCGCCAATGTCGGCTTTGATCCGGCAAAGCCCTTTCGCATCCAGCTCCTGGCGCATCGCGAGGTCGGGCCGATCGAGAAGGTCTTCCATACGTTCGATCTCGCCTACCAACTGCCGCAGAAATACCTGCGCGCCGTCGCCCCGCCGGTAAAGGAAGTCGCTGCCGTCGCCGATCGTGACGAGGGGAGTGCGCAGACAGACCTGTGGAGGCGCATCTGGCAGGATTCGAAGCTGAAGATCGGGGTTCTGGCGTCGATGCTCGTCGTGCTTACGGGCGTGTTCTTCTTCCAGACCTATGCGGTTCGGAGCGCCCGCGGCTTCTACATCTTCCGCATGACCTTCCTGACGGCGACGCTGGTCTTCCTCGGCTGGTACGCCAATGCGCAGCTCTCCGTCGTCAACCTGATGGCGTTGTTCGGCAGCCTCGTGAACGGCTTCAGCTGGCAGGCCTTCCTGCTCGACCCGCTGACCTTCATCCTGTGGTTCGCCGTCGCCGCCGCGCTGCTGTTCTGGGGGCGGGGCGCCTATTGCGGCTGGCTCTGCCCCTTCGGCGCCCTGCAGGAACTGACCAACCAGATCGCGCGCAAGCTGCGCATCCCGCAATGGACGCTGCCCTGGGGTCTGCACGAGCGCCTCTGGCCGATCAAGTACATGATCTTCCTCGGCCTCTTCGGGGTGTCCCTGATCAGCGTCGAGCAGGCCGAGCATCTGGCCGAGATCGAGCCGTTCAAGACGGCGATCATCCTGAAGTTCATCCGCGCCTGGCCATTCGTCGCCTATGCCGCAGCCCTGCTGGTCGCCGGGCTCTTCGTCGAGCGGTTCTATTGCCGCTACCTCTGCCCGCTGGGTGCCGCGCTCGCGATCCCCGCACGGATCCGCATGTTCGACTGGCTCAAGCGCTACCACGAATGCGGAAACCCCTGCCAGACCTGCTCCAACCAGTGCCCGGTGCAGGCGATCCACCGCACCGGCGAGATCAACCCGAACGAGTGCATCAACTGTCTGCACTGCCAGGTGCTCTACCAGTCCGAAACCGTCTGCCCCGTCGTGATCAAGAAGATGAAATCGCGGGCCAAGCTAGCGGCGAGCCCTGGTGGCGCTCCGATCCACCAACCTGCAGCCAAGGTTTAACAAAGGAAGGAAAGCCGATCATGGAATCGAAGGACAACAAGGGGCTGAGCCGCCGTGCTCTCTTCAGCGCCACGGCAGGCACTGCCGTTCTGGCGGGCACGATGGGCCCGGCGGCGCTCGGCCTCGGAGCTGCGGGCCTGGCCACGCCTGCCCGTGCCGCCGGGGCCGACGGTTCGGTCGCGCCCGGCAAGCTGGACGACTACTACGGCTTCTGGTCCTCGGGCCAGACCGGCGAGATGCGCATTCTCGGCATCCCCTCGATGCGTGAGTTGATGCGGGTGCCGGTGTTCAACCGTTGCTCGGCCACCGGCTGGGGGCAGACCAACGAATCGATCCGCATCCACCAGCGCACGATGTCGGAGAAGACGAAGAAGCAGCTCGCCGCCAACGGCAAGCAGATCCACGACAACGGCGATCTGCACCATGTCCACATGTCCTTCACCGAGGGCAAGTACGACGGTCGCTTCCTGTTCATGAACGACAAGGCCAACACCCGTGTGGCGCGCGTGCGCTGCGATGTGATGAAGACCGACGCCATCCTGGAAATTCCCAATGCCAAGGGGATTCACGGCATGCGCCCGCAGAAATGGCCGCGTTCGAACTACGTGTTCTGCAACGGCGAGGACGAGGCGCCGCTCGTCAATGACGGCTCGACCATGACGGACGTCTCGACCTACGTGAACATCTTCACCGCCGTCGATGCCGACAAATGGGATGTGGCCTGGCAGGTGAAGGTTTCGGGCAACCTCGACAATTGCGAAGCCGACTACGAGGGCAAGTGGGCGTTTTCGACCAGCTACAACTCGGAAATGGGGATGACGCTGGAGGAGATGACGAAGTCCGAGATGGATCATGTCGTCGTCTTCAACCTCGCCGAGATCGAGAAGGCCATCGCAGCGGGCCAGTACGAGGAGATCAACGGCGTCAAGGTGCTGGACGGCCGCAAGGAGGCCAAGTCGCTCTTCACCCGCTATATCCCGATCGCGAACAACCCGCACGGCTGCAACATGGCGCCGGACAAGAAGCACCTGTGCGTTGCCGGCAAGCTCTCGCCCACCGTCACCGTGCTGGACGTGACGAAGTTCGACGCGCTGTTCTACGACAATGCCGAACCGCGCAGCGCGGTGGTGGCGGAGCCGGAACTGGGCCTCGGACCGTTGCACACCGCCTTCGACGGGCGCGGCAACGCCTATACGTCGCTCTTCCTCGACAGCCAGGTGGTGAAGTGGAACATCGAGGAGGCCATCCGCGCCTATGCCGGCGAGAAGATCGACCCGATCAAGGACAAGCTCGACGTCCAGTACCAGCCGGGCCACCTGAAGACGGTCATGGGCGAGACGCTGGATGCCGCCAACGACTGGCTGGTGTGCCTTTGCAAGTTCTCCAAGGACCGGTTCCTGAACGTCGGTCCGCTGAAGCCGGAGAACGACCAGCTCATCGATATCTCGGGCGACAAGATGGTGCTGGTGCATGACGGCCCGAATTTCGCCGAGCCGCATGACGCGATCGCCGTCGCGCCTTCGATCCTGCCGAACATCCGCTCGGTCTGGGACCGGAACGACCCGCTCTGGGCCGAAACCCGCAAGCAGGCCGACGCCGATGGCGTCAATATCGACGAATGGGCCGATGCCGTGATCCGCGACGGCAACAAGGTGCGCGTCTACATGACCTCGGTCGCGCCGAGTTTCAGCCTTGAGAGCTTCACGGTGAAGGAAGGCGACGAGGTCACGGTGATCGTCACCAACCTCGACGAGATCGACGACCTGACGCATGGCTTCACCATGGGCAACCATGGCGTGGCGATGGAGATCGGGCCGCAGCAGACGAGCTCGGTCACCTTCGTTGCGGCCAACCCCGGCGTCTACTGGTACTATTGCCAGTGGTTCTGCCATGCCCTGCACATGGAAATGCGCGGCCGCATGTTCGTGGAACCGAAGGAAGCCTGATCGATGCGCCTGCTCGCCCTTTTGATCGGCCTTCTTCTCGCCTCGCCGCTTGCCGCGGCGGAGCGCGAGGTCATGCCGGGAGAGGGCAGCCTTGCGGCTGCCATCGCCGGGGCTCTGCCCGGCGATGTGCTGAAACTGGGTGACGGGACCTATGCCGGCCCCGTCACCATCGACCGGCCGCTCACCATCGCCGGCCCGCGCGGGGCGGTGGTGGACGGGCAGGGCCAGGGCAGCGTAGTGACGATCTCCGCGCCGGACGTGACCCTCACGGGCTTTGCCGTCACCGGGTCGGGCCGCGTGAACCAGGACCTCGACGCAGGGGTGAAGATCCTCCAGGGCGCCGACCGCGCCCGCATCGAGAGGCTGCTCGTCACCGGCAACATGCACGGCATCGACGTGCATGGCGGCCGTGACGCCATCGTCAGGGAAAACGAGATCGTCGGCCTGAACAGCCGGCACATGAACGAACGCGGCAACGGCATCTATGTCTGGAACAGCCCCGGCACGCTGCTGGAGGGCAACGTCATCCGCTACGGCCGCGACGGCATCTTTTCCAACGCCAGCGCCGACAGCGTCTATCGCGGCAACATCATGCGCGACCTGCGTTTCGGCGTGCACTTCATGTACACCCGCAACACCGAGGTCTCCGGCAATGTCTCGGTCGGGAATCATCTCGGCTTCGCCATCATGTTCTCCAACCGGGCGAAGATCCTCAACAATCTCAGCCTCGGCGACCGCGAGCACGGGCTGATGCTGAACTATGCCAACAATGCCGACGTCACCGGCAATCTGGTGCGCGGGGGCACGAAGAAATGCCTGTTTATCTACAACGCCCACAAGAACCTCATCTGGGACAACCGTTTCGAGGGTTGCGGCATCGGCATTCATTTCACCGCCGGCTCGGAGAAGAACGTGCTGACCGGCAACGCCTTCATCGCCAATCGCGAGCAGGTGAGATATGTCGGCACCCGCAACATGGAGTGGAGCCATGAGGGGAAGGGCAATTTCTGGTCCGACCACCCGGCCTTCGACCTCAACGGCGACGGCATCGCCGACAGCTTCTACCGACCCAACGACCTGATGGACCAGATCCTCTGGTCGCAACCGGCCGCAAGCCTGCTCATCGGCTCGCCCGCCGTGCAGCTCGTGCGCTGGAGCCAGCGGGACTTTCCCGCCACCCTGCCCGGAGGCGTGCGCGACAGCGCGCCGCTGATGCGCCCCCTGACCATCTCCGTCCCGCCCGAAATCCTCGCCCATGAGGCAGAGGCCGCCGGCCGCTGGACCGAAGGAAATGACGATGACACCGACCCTGACGATCTCTCGACTCACTAAGGCCTTTCCGGGGAGGGCCGAAGCCGGCTTTCCGTTCGGAAAGGCACGAAGGCAGCGCATTCAGGCCGTAGAGGCGCTGAAGCAGGTCTCGCTGACGCTGGAGGCGGGAAAGCGCGCGGCCCTGCTCGGCCATAACGGCGCAGGCAAATCGACGATGATGAAAATCGTCCTCGGACTCATCCCGTTCGACAGCGGCGAGGTTTCGGTCTGCGGCGCGCGCCCCGGCTCGCCCGCCGCCCGGACGAGCGTCGCCTACCTGCCGGAAAACGTCGCCTTCCACCCGGCGCTCACCGGCGAGGAGCAGGTCCGCCACTATCTTTCGCTGCGGGGCGAAGATCCGCGCCAGGCGATGGAGATCCTGGCGCGCGTGGGTCTTGCGTCTGCCGCGCGGCGGCGGATCGGCACCTATTCCAAGGGCATGCGCCAGCGGGTGGGTCTCGCCCAGACACTGATCGGCCGCCCCCGCCTCCTGGTGCTGGACGAGCCGACCTCCGGCCTCGATCCAGTGTCGCGGCGCGACTTCTACGATCTGCTCGACGGGCTTGCCGCCGAGGGAACCGCCATCCTGCTTTCCTCCCACGTGCTGACCGAGGTGGAGGCGCGAACCGACCGCATCCTCATTCTTTCCGGCGGCGCACTGGTGGCGGAAGGCACGCTCGCCGAACTTCGCGCCCGCGCCGCACTCCCCGTCAGCCTTCTCGTCCGCCCCGCGCCCGGGCATGCGGCACGGCTGGCGATGGCCTTTCCCGAAGGCTCGCAGGACGGGGACGGTCTCCTGCGCCTTGCCTGCACGCAGGCCGAAAAGCTGCCGCTCCTCGCCCGCATCGCCACGCTCGGGACCGCGGTCGCCGACCTCGACGTGATCCCGCCGAGCCTTGAGGATATCTACAGCCATTTCAGCCGGAGGGACGGGCAATGAGCGGCGTTCTCGCCACGGCGATCTGCGAGTTCCGCATCGCGCTCCGCAACCGCTGGGTCTCCATCGCCACCGGCATGATGGTGCTCTTCGCGCTGGTGCTGGCCGCCGCCGGTTCCGCGCCGACCGGCGATGTCAGCGTGGACCGGCTGTCGGTGACCGTCGCCTCGCTCACCTCGCTCGCGGTCTATCTGGTGCCGCTCCTGGCACTCCTGATGAGCTTCGACGCGGTGGCCGGCGAGGTGGAGCGCGGCACGCTGCCGTTGCTGCTGACCTATCCGGTCTCGCGGCTGCAGATCCTGCTCGGCAAGCTCGTTGCGCATCTCGCCATCCTCGGCCTTGCGGCCGCCCTCGGCTATGGCGCGGCAGCGCTCGTCGCTGTCTGGTCCGATCCCGGCGCGCTTCAGGGCCTGGGCTCGCTCTGGCGCCTGATCTGGTCCTCGGTCCTGCTGGGTGCGACCTTCCTCGGTGCCGGCTACGCGCTCTCCTCGCTGGCGCGGCGGCCCTCCGGGGCGGCAGGGCTCGCCATAGCCCTCTGGTTGGTGGCGGTGGTTCTCTACGATCTCGCCTTGCTGGCGCTGATCGTCTCCGATGGCGGCGGGACCTTCACCACGCAGGCGCTGCCCCTGGCCCTGCTTGCCAATCCGGCCGATGCCTTCCGCGTCTTCAATCTCTCGGCGGCCGAGGCGGTCGCTGCGGCCGGCGGCATCGGCGGGGCGGCCGGGGCGATCCCGCTCTGGCAATCGGCCGCCTCGCTTCTCGTCTGGCCGCTCGCCGCCATCGCGCTTGCCGTCGCCGCTTTCCGGAGAGTCACTCCATGAGGAAACGCCTTCGCCACGCCCTGCTCCTTGCCGCGCTGGCGCTGATCTCCGCCTGCAAGGAGGAAGTGAGCCGCAACCTCACGCCGCAGGACATGACGCCCGACACGCTTGGCCACTACTGCCAGATGAACCTTCTGGAGCATCCCGGCCCCAAGGCGCAGGTCTTTCTGGATGGCTATCCCGCCCCGCTGTTCTTCAGCCAGGTGCGCGACGTCATCGCCTATGCCCGCGCACCCGAACAGGTCGCGCCGATCCTCGCCGTCTACGTCAACGACATGGGTGCGGCGGGGGCGACATGGGACCAGCCGGGCGAGGGCAACTGGATCGCCGCTGATGCGGCCTTCTATGTGGTCGGCTCGGCGCGGGAGGGCGGCATGGGGGCGCCGGAAACCGTGCCCTTCTCCAGCCGGGAGCGGGCCGAGGCCTTCGCCCGGACCGAGGGCGGCCGTGTGCTGGCGCTGACCGATATCACCGACGACATGGTGCTTGTGCCGGTCGAGACCGGTGAAGACCGCGAGGCCGGCGACGAAGACTACCGCGACCGCCTGCAAATCCTGTCCCATCCAGCCGGAGGCTGAACCATGACGATCACCCGCCGCCGCCTGATTGCGATCTCCGCGGTTCTCGCCATCCTGCCCGCCGTCGCCCGTGCCGATCGGGGGACCGCCCGCCTCTGGACCGGACAGGCGCTCGGTGCGCGCGCCTCGATCCGCCTCGACCATCCCGATGGCGAGGCCATCGCCGCCCGGGTCATGGCCGAGATCGACCGGCTGGAAGACATTCTCAGCCTCTACCGCCCGGACAGCGCGCTCTCGCGGCTGAACCGCGAGGGGAATCTCTCGGCCCCGCCATTCGAACTGCTGGAGTGCCTGTCGCTGGCGGGTGCGGTGCATCGGGCCAGCGGCGGACGGTTCGATCCGACCGTGCAGCCGCTCTGGGCGCTCTGGGCGCAATCCGCCGCCGACGGGCGGCGACCCGATGCGGCGGCGATCGAAGAGGTGCGGCGCAGGACCGGCTGGGACAAGGTGGAGCTCGACACCGCGGCGATCGTCCTGCGGCCCGGCATGGCCCTGACACTGAACGGCATCGGCCAGGGCTATGTCGCCGACCGGGTCGCCACGCTCCTGGAATCCGAAGGCTTGACCGACATCCTGATCGATACCGGAGAGTTCCGCGCGCTCGGCGGCAGGCCGGAGAGCAACCCGGGGGAGGGATGGCCGGTGCGCCTGGAGACGGGCGAACGCCTGGTGCTGCGCCAGCGGGCGCTCGCCACGTCCGCCCCCCTCGGCACGACGTTCGACCAGAGCGGAAAGGACGGCCATATCCTCGACCCCGCCACCGGCATGCCGGGACCTTCTCGCTGGCGCGCAGTCTCGATCTCCGCCCCCTCCGCGGCCATTGCCGACGCGCTGGCCACGGCCGCCTGCCTGATGCCTGACGCCGGATCGATCTCCGCCATGATCGAGCGCTTCGAGGAAGCGCGTCTCGAAGCCAGCACCTGATTGAAGCGACGTGCCTGACCGGCGGCTATGCCCGCCGCCCGTTTTCGCGGTGGAAGAGCATCAGGATGGCGCAAAGGATGATGGTGGCGCCGACGACCACGTCCATCCTGATCGGTTCGCCGAAGAGGACGAGGCCGAAGAACAGGGCGGCCGGCAGCCGGACGAAGTCGACGACGACGAGGAGCGATGCGTCGGCGAGCTTCATCGCCCGGGCGAAGGCAAGCTGGGCCAAAAGGCCGCCGACGCCCTGCAGCGCCATCAGTCCCAGCACAGGGAGGGAAGGGGTCTTCCAGACCGGAATTGCGATCAGAAGCGCGACCGGGACGGTGATGACGAGATTGAGCCAGGCAATGCGCAGCGGATCCTCGCGATTGGCCGAGACCTTCATCAGCAGCGCCACGGCCGCAAGCCCGATCGCGCCGGCGAGAGCCCAGAGCGCGCCCGTGTCGAGCGTACCGGATCCGGGTTGCAGCACGATCAGCACGCCGGCGAAGCCGAGGACGAGGGCTGCGACACGGGCGGCGAAGAACGCCTCTCCGAGAAACAGGACCGAGCCGAGCATCACGAAGAGCGGCATGGTGAAGGCGATCGCCGTGGCGGAGGCAAGCGGCATCTGCGTGACCGCCATGAAGCCGGCGAAAAGCGCCAGGAGCTTGATGACCGCGCGGATGGCATGCACCCAGAAGGACATGTTCGGATCGCCGTGCAGCCTGCCGCGGGGAAAGATCGCGTAGAGCGCAACAAGGCTGAACAGGTTGCGGAAGAAGACGATCCCGAGAGGGTGGATCTCGCCCGCGATCAGTCGCACGATCACGCCGTCCATGGCCGCGACAAGGGAGTTGCCGGCCATGAACAGCGCGCCCGCGAGGATGGCGGGCATGGCATGGGATCTCATGCGGGCAACGACACGGCCGCCTGCGCGGTCTCCCATTTCGGGCGCGGCGTCGCATTCATCAGCTGCCGTGTGTAGGCATGCTGCGGATTGCGGAAGATGTCCTCGGTCCTTGCGTGCTCCACGATCGCCCCGCTCTTCATGACGATGATGCGGTCGGCGAAGTGGCGCACGATCGGCAGGTCATGCGTGATGAAGATGTAGGCAAGCCCGAGACGGTCGCGCAGTTGCGCCAGGAGATCGATGACCTGGACCTGCACGGAGACGTCGAGGGCCGAGACCGCTTCGTCGCAGACGATCAGTTCCGGCTCGCAGGCGAGCGCCCGGGCGATCGCGATGCGCTGGCGCTGGCCGCCGGAAAACTGGTGCGGGTAGCGGTCGGCATGTTCCGGCTTCAGCCCGACGAGGCCGAGCAGTTCGACGACGCGGTCACGCCATCGCGGCTTGTCGAGGATGTCCTTGTGGATGCGCCACGGCTCGGAGACGATGTCGAAGATCGTCATGCGCGGGTTCATCGAGCTGTAGGGGTCCTGGAACACCATCTGCACCTTGCGGCGGAACATCAGCAGTTCCTTCGCGTCCATCTTGAAGATGTCGCGGCCGTGAAACAGCGCCTCGCCGCTCGAAACCTCGTTCAGGCGCAGCAGCACGCGCGCCACCGTGGATTTGCCGGAGCCGCTTTCGCCGACGATGCCGACGGTCTCGCCCTTTGCGACGGTGAAGCTCAGGTCTTTCACCGCATGCAGTTGCGCATGCCTGGCGAGGAAGCCCCCGGGGAGGCCGTAGAACTTGTTGAGGTCTTTCACCTCCAGGATCGGCTTGCCTTTCTCGGCGGTCGACCGGCGGCCTGTGCCGCCAGCCGTGTCGTGCGGAAGGGCGTTGATGAGGGTACGGGTGTAGCTGTGCTGCGGATTTTCAAAGACGGCGCGGGCCTCACCTTCCTCGACGATCCGGCCGGAGTTCATGACGATGACGCGGTCGGCCATCGAGGCTGCGACTTCGAGGTCGTGGGTGATCATGATGATCGCCAGCCCGTCCTCGGCCTGCAGCTTCTTCAGGAGATCGAGGATCTGTGCCTGCACGCTGACGTCGAGCGCGGTCGTCGGCTCGTCGGCGATCAGGACCTCCGGACGCAGCGCGATCGCCATGCCGATCATGATGCGCTGGCGCTGGCCGCCGGAGAACTGGTGCGGATACTGGTCGATGCGCTTTTCCGGCTCGGGAATGCCGACGCGACCGAGAATGTCGATCGCCCTGACGCGCGCATCCGCGCCGGTCGCCACGCCATGAGCGGAGAAGACCTCCGCCATCTGCCAGCCGATCGGGTAGACGGGATTGAGATGCGATAGCGGATCCTGAAAGATCATGGCGATCTTCTTGCCGTTCAGGTCGCGCCGTTCCTCGACACCGCAGTCATCGAGGTTCTTGCCGCGATAGGTGATGGTGCCTGAACAGATTTCGCCGGGCGGCGTATCGATCAGGCCCATGATGGCGCTGGCGCTCACCGATTTGCCGGAACCGGATTCGCCCAGGATCACCAGCGTCTCGCCGGCATCGACATGGAAGCTGACGCCATTGGTGGCCCTGAAGGCGCCGCCGAGCGACAGGAAATCGACGGTGAGGTCCTTCACCTCGAGCAGATGCGCAGCCGGCAGGTGGGGGGCGGTCATGTGCGTTTCTCCGGAATTGCCTTTTTCGAGCGGGCAAGCTCGATGCGCCAGCGCTGCTGCGGATCGGCATAGGTGCGCCACCAGTTGGAGAGAATATTGAGCGACAGCGTCGTGAGCAGGATGGCGAGGCCCGGCCAGAATGCGATCCACCAGGCATTTGCGAGATAGCCGCGGCCGGTCGCCACCATGGCGCCCCAGGTGAATTCCGGCGCCTGGATGCCGAGACCGAGGAAGCTCAGCGAGGATTCGGCCAGAACCACGGTGGCAAAATCGATGGCGCCGATCGTCACCAGCGTCGGCAGGACGATCGGGGCGATATGGCGGAAGACGATCCGCATATGCCCGGCTCCCAAGGCCATCGCCGCGCTGACGAACATGCGCTCGCGCACTTCAAGAACCTCGGCGCGTGTCGTTCGCAGATAGATCGGGATCCGGGTCACGGCCAGGACGATGATGAGGTTGGTGACCGACGGGCCGAGGCTGAAGAGCACGATCAGGGCCAGGAGCAGCGAGGGGAAGCTCATGACGATGTCGGCGACGCGCAGGATGACGCTGCTCAACAGCCCGCGGGAATAGCCCGCGATCAGGCCCAGGAACCCGCCGATCAGCATCGAGAAGAACACCGCGAACAGGGCGATGCCCAGCGTGTTCTGCGCGCCGACGATCAGGCGGGCCAGGAGGCTGCGCCCGAGCGTGTCGGCGCCAAGCACATAGGCCCAGCCCTGGTCCAGGCTGAACGGCGCCATGTTGCGGGCGCGGAAGTTCGGCTTGTCGATCAGGTTGCCCATCAGCCAGGGGCCAAAGACGGCACAGAGGACGACGAGCGCCAGAAACATCACGGCGGCCAGCGCCAGCTTGTTGCGGGCAATCAGCCGGAGGACCTGGAAACGCCCGGCGGCCTTCGGTTTGGTGTCTGCGGGGATGGTCATCGCTGGCATACTCATTTCGCTTGAAACCTGATGCGCGGATCGAGCCTTGCATAGAGGAGGTCGATCAGGATGTTGAGGACGAAGATCGCAATGGCGGTGATCAGCACGGTCGCCTGGATCAGGGCAAAGTCACGTCGGATGATCGCGTCGATCATCAGCTTGCCGATGCCCGGCCATCCGAAGATGGATTCGACCACGACGGCGCCGTTGACGAGGCTGGCGGCGAGATCGCCGGCGACGGTGATGACCGGCAGCAGCGAGTTCCGGAGCGCATGACGAAAGATGATCCGCGAGCGCTGCACGCCCTTGGCGCGCGCCGTCTTCACGTAAGGCGACGCCAGCGCGCTGATCATCGTGCCGCGCACCACCTGCACCAGCAGGCCGAAGGGGCGTAACGTCAGCACGAAGATCGGCATGATCCAGTGCAGCGGCGTGCCGGTGCCCGAGGTCGGCAGGAGGCCAAGGCCAACGGAGAAGACGAGGATGGCGACGATCGCGACCCAGAAATCCGGTGCGCTGGCGCCGGCGAGCGATGCCGTGCTGGCGAGACGGTCGAACAGGCTGTCGGGCTTTGCCGCTGCCAGCGAGCCGACGACGATCGCGAGCGTCAGCGCCAGCGACATGGCGATGGCGGCAAGCTTCAGCGTCTGCGGAAAGGCTTCCAGCGCCACTTCCATCGCCGGCCGGTTGCGGCTCAGCGCCGTACCGAAGTCGAGATTGGCGACGCCGAGCAGATAGCGACCGAACTGGACGTAGATCGGATCGTTGAAGCCGTTGGCTTCGGAGAAGGCCTGCCGCTGCGCCTCGGAGGAATCCAGCGGCAGATAGAGATAGGCCGGATCGCCGGTCAGGCGCGACAAGAAGAAGACGAGGACGAGCAGGCCGATCACCGCGATCAGGCTCTGGGCCGAACGTCTCAGGATAAAGCCAAACACAGCCATTTCCTTCCACAGCGATAACGAAGAAGGCACGGCGGTACGACCGCCGTGCCCTGGACGAGATTAGTCCTTCAGCTTGATCTGAGACAGCGCGATTTCGCTGTTCGTCTTCAGGTCAGGCTTCCAGTCGAGGCGGGAGCCGACGCGGACGTAACCGATCATGTGGTACATCGGGACGTCGGCGACGATCTCGTCATGAACCTTGAGGAAGGCTTCCTGGAAGAGCTTTTCACGCTCGGTGCCGGTCGCAGCCATCGCCTTCTTCAGGATGACGTCGAGTTCCGGAACGGCGATCGTCGAATATTGCCCCTCGCTCAGGAACATGACCGGTGCGGTGAAGCCCGCATCGCCGGTGTTGTTGTCGTGCTGCTGCTGGAACAGCGTCGGACCGCGGCCCTCGGGGAAGGGCTTGTCGAGATAGCGGACCCAGTCTGCGGCTTCGAGCTGGCGCAGCGAGACGTTGAGGCCGATTTCCTGCCACATGGCCATCATCGCTTCCAGCGACTCGGCGGAATTAGGGAAGAAGCCGTTGCGGCCGATGAGGACGATCTCGGTGTCGACCGGAACGCCGTCTGCCTTGGCTTCCTCGATCAGCTTCCTAGCCTGGTCGGGATCATAGGGCCAGGGCTTGATGTCGGGGTTGTGACCCAGTACGCCCGGAACCACCATCTGCGATGCCCTGAGCACGTCCTTGCCGAACAGCGCTTCGCCCATGCCGTCCCAGTCGATGGCGAGGTTGAGCGCCTTGCGGACCCGGACGTCGTTGAGCGGCGGAATCTCCGCATCGATGCGCATGCGGGTCGTCTCGGAATTCAGATAGGCGAAGTCGGTGTCGGTGTTGGTGGCGTCCTGCACGGCGAGCGACGGCGTCATGTCGGCTTCGCCGGATTCCACCATGGCGGCGCGGATGGCGGATTCGCTGCGCCAGACATAGGTCGCCTTGGCCACTTCGGGCTTGTCGCCCCAGTAGCTGTCGCTGCGGACGAGAACGATCTCCTCGTTGGTGGCACTTTCCAGCGTATAGGGGCCAGTGCCGACAGGCGCATTGGTCTCGGCATCGAAGGGCATGTTCGGGGAAACGATCTGAACCGTGCCGAGCAGGGTGGGCATGATCGGGACCGGGCTGTCGGAGGTGATCTCGAGCGTCGTGGCGTCGATGGCCTTCGGCGTCAGCTTGACGTCGCCGAACTTCGAGCGGCTGTCACAGGTGAGCTTGGGATTCATGAGCCGGTCGATCGACTTGGCGACGGCTTCGGCATTGAACTCCGCGCCGTCCTGGAACTTGACGCCGGATTTCAGATGGATGCGCCAGGTGAGGTCGTTGACCTGCTCCCAGCTTTCGGCGAGCCAGGGGGCGACGGTGCCTTTCTCCGGCTCGATGTTGGTCAGCGTTTCGGTGATGTTCGAGTTGATCACGCGTCCGATGTCGGAGCGGATCGAGCGACAGGGCTCGAGATTGGCGGGCTGTTCGGGCAGCACGATCTTGACCTCTCCCTCGGCCGCGTAAGCGACACCGGAGAGCAGGATCGATATCAGCGCAGCCGACACACCTTGCGAGAGCTTCATGGTCATTGTCATTTCTCCTCCTCATTAAAGACCGCGACATTGAATGTCGGCCTGCCTGGCGCCCGATGCGCAAGGCAGGTGGCAGCGCCTCCACGCTGCCGAACCACGCTAGAACACTAATGTATTAGTGTAGATATAGACAACTGTCAACTAAACACCGGCTGCGCTTTTCCGCGGTTCCGACGCTCGCGAAAGTGCCTGGTTCTCGGCGATCTTGAGAGCGGCAACCGCAGCCTCGACCGGAGGCAGCTTGCCGGCCGGAAGGTTCGAGATCATCGGCATCAACGGGCCGGTATCTGCGATACCCGACAGGCGAATGCCGTCATGGAGAACCTGAAGGCCACCGAGTTCCAGGCGAACCTTCTCGAATGCCAGGAACGGCTTGCTGAGTTCAAAGGCTTCCGCCGCACGGCCGGCCTTGTAGAGTGCCAGAAGTTCGGAGGCTGCAGCCGGCGCGATGCAGACGGCGCCGGACGTGTAGGTGGTCACCTTGCGTGCGCCGAGGTGATCGTGGATGGGCGTCTCGCCCATGCCGCTTGCCAGATGTTCCGTACCGATCGCCGAGAGGACCGCGTCGAGATAGGGGTCCTTGGCGGCATCCGGCTTCTCGACGGCATATTTGACGAAGCTGACGGCCTTTTCCGCAATCAGCTTGGCCAGTTCGTCCGGATCGACATAGTTCTCGCGCTTGAGATAGAGGACGAGACCGCTTCCAAAGGCGGCGGCAAGCCTGCGCACGCCGTTGGCGACGCCCGCCGGGTCTGCCGGGAAATTGGTCGGCAGCACCATGACGTTCTTCAGGCCAAGATCGCGGACGATCGGCACCTGCGCCATCGCCTTGCCGAAGTCCGGACCGATCGAGGTGATGAGATGCGTGGTCGGCGCGACCGAAGCCTTGAGCGCTTCCATGGCTGCCCGGAAGTCGTCCAGCCCGAAATGATAGAGATTGGCGTTGCCGCCATAGAGCAGGATATCCACCCCGCCGGCTTCGATATGCTTGATGATAGCCTCGTTCGCGCCCGCATTGACCGAATAGTCGGCGTTGAGCGCGATGGGAGGCACGGCGACCACGGATGATGCGTAGTCGGCCGGGGCAAGTGCTGTTTGCATAGTTGACCCTCCTGAAGTCAACTATCCTTACTGAATTTTCGAAAAGTTGTAAAGATAAATTACATATATTGGTGTCAGGGGTCCAATGCGCCGTTCGTCATGCGCCGACGTGCCTGAAGAATATGGCTTTCCATCGCGACGCGCGCCCAGACGGGATCCTTGTTGCGGATCGCCTCGACGATGTCGGCATGTTCGCCGATCACCTTGCGGGCGCGTGCCGGCGATCCCGAACGCGTGAGCGACAGCGAGACGTTCATGAAACCGCTGAGCGACACGTCGGGACCTTCGAGCGCCAGGCTGAAAAACTCGTTGCCCGTGGCCTCGGCGATGGAGAGATGAAAGCGGCGATCGCTTTCCGGCAGGAACAGGCCGCGGGCGACCTGGCTGGAGAACTGTTCGTGCGCCTCGACGATTTCGGCGAGCGCCTTGTCCGTGCGCCGCTCCGCCGCCAGCGCAGCCGCGTTGCCTTCGACGCACAGCCGCAATTCCTGGTAGCGCAGGAAGCGGGAGATGTCGGTGAGGTTGGCGAGATCCGGCAGGCTGCGGGAAGGCGTGGTCAGGACATAGGTGCCGCTGCCGCGGCGTGCCTCGACGAGGCCATCCAGGCGCAGGCGCGCCAGGGCGTCGCGGATGACGGGGCGGGAAACGCCGAACCGATCGCAGAGATCGCTTTCGGACGGCAACCGGCTGCCCGGCGGAAACGTGCCCTTCAGGATGTCCTGCAGAACATGGCCATAGACCTGGTCGGCATAGCTGGACGGTTTCAGTTCGGGTAGGTCTGCGACAGGGTTTGCGTTTTCGGCCACGGGCGTGAAACTTTCTACCGGCGGTTTACAAATCAAGCGGGCTGCTTCTCACTAAAGCATTAATGCTTTAAGACAGTCAAAGACGATTTGAAGAGGAAGACGTCCGTGACTTCGGATCTGCCCTTAGCCAAGCATCGCATCGGCCTGGACCGCACGCGCCAGGTCGCCCCCCAGATCGTGGAATATCTCCGCGAAAAAATCCTCGAGCTCGAGCTCGCACCCGGTACGCCCCTGTCGCGCGTCGAACTGCAAAACCAGTTCGGCCTCAGCCAGACGCCGGTTCGCGACGCCCTGATGAGGCTGGAAGAGGAGGGGCTCGTCACCGTTTACCCACAATACGCCACCCTGGTGTCCAAGATCGACATCAATCTTGCCAGGCAAACGCATTTCATGCGGCGTGCCATCGAGCAGGAGATCGTGCATGAGCTGGCCACCAAGTCGGATCGGCGATTCGTCGACCGTCTGACAGTCGCCAATGCGACGCTGAAGGCATTGGTTTCGTCCGACGAATACGGCGACTTCCTCCGTCATGACCGGGCCTTCCATCAAATTCTCTACGAGGAGGCGGGGCTGCAGGACATCTGGCCGGTGGTCCGGCGCCACAGCGGCCATATCGACCGGTTGCGCCGGCTCAACCTGCCGAATGTCGGCAAGGCGCGCGTGGTCGACAACCATGACGCCATCATCGACGGGCTGGCCAAGGGCGATGCCGCCGGAGCCGAAGAGGCGATGAAGGTCCATCTGTCCGGCACGCTTTCGATGGTCGCCAGCATCGTCGAGAAGTATCCGGATTTCGTCCAGTACGACTAGCCTGGCTGCCACGCGGCGCCTTCCCGGTACTCCCGGCGCCGCTGCCGCAGTCGACCTATTGCCGCCATCCCGGCCGTGCGCGTCGCTCCTGGCGCGGGCCATACGCTTGCTGCGACGCTAATGCATTAGTGTATTGCCGTTCGGTTCGGCCTGTGCTACTCCCGAAGGAAGACAAGAACACCGACAGGAAACACCAATGTCCAAGACAGCGAGTGCGCTGCGCAGCGCGCGATGGTTCGCCCCCGACGATCTCAGGTCTTCAGGCCATCGCTCGCGCCTGATGCAGATGGGCTATGACGAGAAGGACTGGGGCCAGAGGCCCATCATCGCCATTCTCAACACCTGGTCGGATCTCAATCCCTGCCATGCGCATTTCAAGCACCGTGTCGAGGATGTGAAGCGCGGCGTCCTGCAGGCCGGCGGCTTTCCCGTCGAACTTCCGGTGCAGTCGCTGTCGGAGACGTCGCTGAAGCCGACGACCATGCTCTACCGCAACTTCCTTGCCATGGAGGCGGAGGAACTGCTGCGGGGGCACCCAGTCGACGGCGTCGTGCTGATGGGCGGCTGCGACAAGACCACGCCGGCGCTCGTCATGGGCGCCATCAGCGCCGGCTTCCCCATGATCTTCCTTCCGGCCGGGCCGATGCTGCGTGGCAACTACAAGGGCGAGTATCTGGGCTCCGGCTCCGATGCCTGGAAATATTGGGACGAGCGTCGCGCCGGAACGATCACCGACGAGCAATGGACCGGTGTCGAGGAGGGAATTGCCCGCTCCTACGGCCATTGCATGACTTTCGGCACGGCCAGCACGATGACGGCGATCGCCGAATCCATGGGGCTGACGCTCCCCGGCGCCAGCTCCATTCCCGCGGCCGATGCCAACCACATCCGCATGTCCACCCGTTGCGGCCGCCGCATCGTCGAGATGGTGTTCGAGGATCTGACCCCGGACAAGATCATCAACCGGCAATCCGTCGACAATGCCGTGACCGTCGCCATGGCCACCGGCTGTTCCACCAATGCCGTCGTGCACCTGATCGCCATGGCGCGGCGCGCCGGCGTGCCGCTAACGCTCGACGAACTCGACGACGCCGGCCGCAGGACGCCTGTCATCGCCAATATCCGGCCATCCGGCAAGCAGTACCTGATGGAGGATTTCTACTATGCCGGCGGCCTGCGCGCGCTGATGGCGCAGATGAAGGACAAGCTCGATCTCGGCGTCATGACCGTCAGCGGCTTCAAGCTCGGCGAGACACTGGAGGGCGCCGAAGTCTATAACGACGACGTCATCCGGCCGCTCTCGAACCCGATCTATCACGAAGGGTCGCTTGCGGTCCTGCGCGGCAACCTTGCGCCCGACGGCTGCGTCATCAAGCCCTCGGCCTGCGAGGAGCGCCTGCGTGTGCATGAAGGTCCGGCGCTCGTTTTCGACAGCTACCCGGAGATGAAGAAGGCCGTGGAGGACGAAAGCCTGGATGTCACGGCGGATCACATCATGGTGCTGCGCAATGCCGGCCCCAAGGGCGGGCCCGGCATGCCCGAATGGGGCATGCTGCCGATCCCGAAGAAGCTGATCAAGCAGGGCGTGCGCGACATGCTGCGCATCTCGGACTCGCGCATGAGCGGCACGAGCTACGGCGCCTGCATCCTGCATGTCGCGCCCGAAGCTCACGTCGGCGGCCCGCTCGCGCTGGTGCGCACCGGGGACATCATTCGCGTCGATGTGCCGAACCGTTCGATCGACATGCTGGTAGACGCGGAAACGCTGGCAAGACGCCGCGCCGAATGGGTGGCGCCGGCCGACAAGTTCGAGCGTGGCTACGGCTGGATGTTCTCCAGACATATCACCCAGGCCGACGAAGGCTGCGACTTCGACTTCCTGAAAACGGAATTCGGCAAGTCCGCCGGCGAGCCTGACATTTTCTGATCGCCAGCAGTTCTGGCCGGCTATTTCTGAGTGGAGGAACCATTGACCGCTTACACCCTTTCCGACGCAACGCGCAAAAAATACCAAACCGTCAGCACCGCGACGCTGTGCACGGCCCTGTTCAAGCGCGGCCTGCGCAACCAGTTCATCCAGGATGTCCGCCCTGTCGCCCCGAAGGCGAAGAACATGGTCGGCCAGGCCTTCACGCTGCGCTACATTCCGGCCCGCGAGGACCTGAACCAGATCTCCGTCTTCCAGAACCCCGAGCACCCGCAGCGCGCCGCCGTCGAACAGTGCCCGCCGGGTGCCGTGCTCGTCATGGATAGCCGCAAGGATGCGCGCGCGGCATCTGCCGGCTCGATCCTCGTCTCGCGGCTGATGGTGCGCGGCGTCGCCGGCGTCGTCACCGATGGCGGTTTTCGCGACAGTCCCGAGATCGGCGAACTGGAGATTGCGGCCTATCACAGCCGTCCCTCGGCGCCGACCAACCTGACCCTGCACCAGGCGCTGGACATCAACGTGCCGATCGGTTGCGGAGACGTGGCCGTCTGGCCGGGCGACGTCGTCGTGGGGGATCGCGAGGGCGTGATCATCGTGCCTGCGGGCATCGCCGACGAAATCGCCGACGAGGCGGTGGAGATGACCGCGTTTGAGGATTTCGTCACCGAGGAAGTGTTGAAGGGACGCTCGATCATCGGGCTCTACCCGCCGACCCAGGAACAGACGAAGGTCGACTTTGCCGCATGGCGCCAGGCCAAGGGACGGTAAGCGCCGTCCCCAAAATCCCTCGAGCCCTGGGCGGATCACATGCACAAGGACATCACCATTCTTCAGGCGGCACACCTTCCGGAAAAGACCGAACGGGAGCTGCAGGAAACGTTCGACATCATCCGCTTACCGAAGGATCATGACGAAGGCATGCGGATGCTTGCCGAACACGGAGCCAAGATCCGCGGCATTGCGGTGCGCCACGCCCATATCGACAAGGCGATGCTCGACACCATGCCGGCGCTGGAGATCATTTCCAGCTACAGCGCCGGCCTGGACGGCATCGACGTGGAGGCCGCACGCGCCCGCGGGATCGAGGTGCACAACACCTCGAAGATCCTCGCCGAAGACGTCGCCGATCTCGCCGTCGCGCTTGCGATATCCGTGACCCGCGGCACGGTTCGCGGCCATGATTTCGTGCGCGACGGACGCTGGGAGCAGGGCGGCGCGTTTCCGCTCGGCCGCTCGTTGCGATCCCTGAAGACCGGGATCATCGGGCTCGGTCACATCGGCTCCGCCATCGCGAGACGCCTGCAGGTCATGGGGGCGACGGTCGCCTATCAGGGACCGCGCAGGAAGCCGGTGGATCTCGCCTATTTTGAAACCGCGTTGGAGCTCGCAGCTTGGGCGGACCTGGTGGTCGTCACCTGCCCGGCCACGCCGGAAACGATCGGCCTCGTCGACCGGGACGTGCTCGATGCGCTCGGTCCGGACGGTTTTCTGGTCAATATCGCCCGCGGCACCATCGTCGACGAGGCGGCGCTCGTCGCATCGCTTTCGCGCGACGGCATCGCCGGAGCCGGTCTCGATGTGTTCGACAAGGAGCCGCATGTGCCGGAGGCGCTGAGAAACGATCCCCGTGTCGTGCTGTCACCGCATATGGGAAGTGGTACGCGCGAGACCCGGCAGCAGATGGGCGACCGGATGTTTGAAGCGCTGCTCGAACATTTCGCAAGGCGATAACCACGGACCGACGGCCGCCTGCGCGGCTCGGGAGTAACGCATTCAAGAGGACGTCATCATGCACAGGAACCTGATCGCCGGCGAGTGGACCGCGGGCGAGGATACCATTGAGAACATCAACCCGTCGAACACCAACGACGTGGTCGGCGAATACGCCCGTGCGTCCGCCGACGATGCCAAGGCCGCGATCGCCGCCGCCAAGGCCGCCTTTCCGGGCTGGTCGCGTTCCGGCATCCTCGAGCGCCATGCGATCCTGAAGAAGACCGCGGACGAGATCCTGGCGCGCAAGGACGAGCTCGGCACGCTTCTGGCGCGCGAGGAGGGCAAGACGCTGCCGGAGGCGATCGGCGAGACGATCCGCGCGGCGCAGATCTTCGAATTCTTCGCCGGCGAGACGCTGCGGCTTGCCGGCGAGGTCATCCCCTCGGTGCGGCCGAACATCGGCGTCGAGATCACCCGCGAAGCGGTCGGCGTCGTCGGCATCATCACGCCGTGGAACTTCCCCATCGCCATTCCCGCCTGGAAGATCGCGCCGGCGCTGGCCTATGGCAATACCGTCGTCTTCAAGCCGGCCGAGCTTGTGCCCGGCTGCGCCTGGGCGATCGTCGACATCCTCGTGCGCGCCGGCCTGCCGAAGGGCGTGCTCAACCTCGTCATGGGCAAGGGCTCGGTCGTCGGCCAGGCGATGCTGGAAAGCCCGGACGTCGCCGCCATCACCTTTACCGGCTCGACCGGCACGGGCAAGCGGGTGGCGGCAGCCTCGATCGAGCATAACCGCAAGTTCCAGCTGGAGATGGGCGGCAAGAACCCGTTCGTCGTCCTCGACGACGCCGACCTCACCGTCGCCGTCGAAGCCGCCGCCAATTCGGGCTTCTTCTCCACCGGCCAGCGCTGCACGGCCTCGTCGCGGCTGATCGTCACCGAGGGCATCCACGACAGGTTCGTCGCCGCGCTGACGGAGAAGCTGAAGACGCTGGTCGTCGACGACGCGCTGAAGGCCGGCACCCATATCGGCCCGGTGGTCGACGCCGGCCAGCTGAAGCAGGACACCGACTATATCGAGATCGGCAAGGGAGAGGGCGCCAAACTCGCCTTCGGCGGCGATCTCGTCAAGCGCGACAATCCGGGCTTCTACCTGCAGCCGACGCTGTTCACCGAGGCGACGAACGCCATGCGGATCAGCCGCGAGGAGATCTTCGGCCCGGTCGTCTCCGTCATCCGGGTGAAGGACTATGACGAGGCGCTGGCGATCGCCAACGACACGCCGTTCGGCCTGTCCTCGGGGATTGCCACGACGAGCCTGAAGCATGCGACGCACTTCAAGCGCAATGCCGAGGCCGGCATGGTGATGGTCAACCTGCCGACGGCGGGCGTCGACTTCCACGTCCCCTTCGGCGGCCGCAAGGGCTCCTCCTACGGTCCGCGCGAACAGGGCAAGTACGCCAACGAGTTCTACACCACCGTCAAGACCGCCTATACGCTGGCGTGAGACCGGGGCCGCCCGGCCTTTACAGGACCGGGCGGCCGTTGCATGGCAGATCGCCAGCCCAGCATGACCATGTGAGCGGATAACTGCTCCTCGAATTCAACACCCCACCACCTTCCTGCATGCGCTCGACGAGCTTTCCCGGAAGCGGCGGCGCTTATGGCCGGGGACCGAGGTTCGGTCGATCCGGAGACGATCGTCGAATGGTGAATCCCGGGCCGTGCACCGTCGCCGGCACGGTCGCGTCTCCAACGCCGACGCAGATCTTCAGCAAAAGGTGATAACCTACCATGCCGGCCCCGGGCGGCCCGTCGTCCGACACGTCCTGACGATCAACCGCCAGGGCAGGGCATAGACACGGGGAGGGGGCGATTGCCCCCTTTCCATTGTTTCTGAAAATGCAATTGAATCGAAACAATTGGCGCAATTGCTGGTGTTAATTTCTTCAGCCAGTATCGCTCCGTCAGCAAGGCACCGAAGAACGGCGCCGACGACCGGAAGCAAACTCAATCCATTTGGGCGCGAGCAGACGCTCACCAACTTCATCTCGCTGAAAGGATCAGGACAATGGCTTACGTGACCACCGGGGACGGCGTTGAAATCTTCTACAAGGACTGGGGGCCGAAGGATGCGCAGCCGATCGTCTTCCACCATGGCTGGCCGCTTTCATCGGACGACTGGGACGGGCAGATGCTGTTCTTCCTGCAGCAGGGCTATCGCGTCGTCGCCCATGACCGCCGGGGCCACGGCCGTTCGGCGCAGGTCGCCGAGGGTCACGACATGGACCACTACGCTGCCGATGCCTTCGCGGTCGTCGAAGCGCTGGACCTGAAGAACGCCGTCCATATCGGCCACTCCACCGGCGGCGGCGAGGTCGCCCGCTATGTCGCCAAGCATGGCCAGCCGGCCGGCCGTGTCGCCAAGGCGGTGCTCGTGTCCGCCGTCCCGCCGCTGATGCTGAAGACCGAGAACAACCCGGAAGGCCTGCCGGTCGAGGTCTTCGACGGCTTCAGGGCAGCCCTTGCGGCAAACCGCGCGCAGTTCTTCCGAGACGTGCCGGCGGGTCCCTTCTACGGTTTCAACCGTGAGGGCGCCGTGGCGCAGGAAGGCGTGATCCAGAACTGGTGGCGTCAGGGCATGATGGGCGGCGCCAAGGCGCATTACGACGGCATCAAGGCCTTCTCGGAGACCGACCAGACCGATGACCTGACGGCGATCACCGTCCCGACCCTGGTCCTGCACGGCGAAGACGATCAGATCGTGCCGATCGTCGCCGCAGCGCCAAAGTCGGCCAGGCTGCTGAAGAACGGTACACTGAAAACCTATCCGGGCTTCGGACACGGCATGCTGACGGTCAACGCCGACGTCCTTAACGCCGACATCCTGGCCTTCGTGCGGGCCTAGCCCGGATAGCGATCACGGCGGCCCCGAATTCGACGGGGCCGTCTTCGGCCGGCCGGCCGGTGGACCGGTCAGGCCGCACCGCGCGGTTTCAGCCCTTCGGCGATCATGGAGAAGCAGAGCCGGAGATAGGCCGGGCGGTCGTCGCCGCCCGGCCAGTGCGGGGCGTCGGGGGGCTTCATCGACGAGGCGCCGAAGACCACGTCCATCAGCATCCTGGCGGCGATGGCGGCATCGGGCACGGCGAGGCGGTTCAAGCTTTGCTGGCGCTCCAGCCATTCGGCCAGCAGGCGTTGCGCGTGCAGGGGCCCCTGCTCGTGGAGCAGCGTCGCCAGTTCCGGAAACTGGCGCGATTCGACCAGAAGCATCGTCATCAATGCCTCGCGCTGCCTTCGGGCCTCGTCATCGAGATCGATCTGGAAGATACGGCCGAGGGCCACCTCCAGGGGAAGATCGTCATAGGCGCCCGGCAGGGCCAGCATGCTTTGCCGGTGCAGGGCAACGACGGCGGAAAAGAGATCCGTCTTGCTGGGAAAGAACCGGTAGATCGTGCTGAGCGACATGCGGGCGGCCGCAGCCACGTCCCCCATCGTGGTTCGGCCGTAGCCGTGTTCGAGAAAGCAGCTCCACGCGGCCCTGGTTACGGCCTGCCTGTGGGTGTCGTCCGAGGCGACCTTCGGCCGACCACGCCGACCGCGCGTGGGTTTCTGTCCCGGCTCTGCGCTCATTCTCACCGTCCGCGAATTGACATCCGATCAGCCTCACAATAATCGTAATTGGCATTACTGTAAACATCGCCGCGCCGGCCGTCTCCCATTACAGGGGACGACGGCGCGAGCGGAACCGGTGCAAAACGAGGCGATCTGCGGCATGAGACTGGCGACCAAACTGGGCCTTCTGGGCATGTTTTCCATCCTGGCGGCCTGCAGCCCGCAGGAGGGCCGCGAAGGGCCGCCTCCCGTCAAGGCGGACGTCGGCTTCGTCACGCTGAAGCCGCAATCCGTGCCGCGGACCATCGATTTGCGTGGGCGCGTCGTGGCCTACGCAACGGCGGAGGTTCGCCCGCAGGTGAACGGCATCATCCGCAAGATCGCCTTTGCCGAGGGGCGCGAGGTCAAGGCGGGCGACGTGCTTTACGAGATCGACGACGCGAAGTTCAAGGCGGCCTTCGAGGCGGCCCAGGCGGTCCTGAAGAAGGCGGAAGCGGTAACGGCGGGCGCGCAGACCACGTATGACCGCAACCGGACCCTGCTTGAGACGCGCGCGGTCAGCACCCAGACGCTCGACGATTCGCAGTCTTCCCTGCTGCAGGCCCAGGCGGACGAGGAAGCGGCCAAGGCCGATCTGGAAACCGCGCGCATCAATCTGGACTACGCCACGATCCGTGCCCCGATCGGCGGCGTCATCGGCGTCTCCACCGTCAGCGTCGGGGCGCTGGTGACGGAGAACCAGACGGACGCGCTTGCGACCATCCGGCAGGTCGATCCCATCCATGTCGACCTCCTGGATTCCAGCGCCAACTTCCTGCGGATCCGCGAGGAGGTGCGATCGGGCCGGATCGGCAGGAAGCCGGGATCGCCGATCCCCGTGAAGCTGACCCTGGAGAACGGCACCGCCTACGATACCGAGGGGCAGATTTCGCTGATCGACATGGTGGTCGGCCAGTCGACGGGGACCTTCACCGTCCGGGCGACGTTCCCCAATGCCGAGCGGATGCTGATACCGGGCATGTTCGTCTCCGCAACCGTCGACCTCGGGACGATGGCGAACGCGTTCCTCGTTCCCCAGCGGGCGGTGACGCGCGGCGATGACGGCAAGGCGACCGTCTATCTGGTGTCGGCGGAGGGGCGGGCCCAACAGCATGTGATCACGACCAGTGGCTCCGTCGGCAACGACTGGGTCGTCACGGACGGCGTGAAGGAGGGTGACAGGCTGATCGTCGACGGCTTCCAGAAGATTTCGGATGGAAGCGAGGTCGAGCCGGTCGAGGCCAGCATCGACGATGACGGTGTGGTCCGCCAGGACCTCGAGCCGAAGGCTTCGGGCGCCGGCAAGGAGGCGGGCCGATGAGCATCACTGCGCCGCGCAATGCGATCGCCAGCTTCTTCATCGCCCGTCCGGTCTTTGCCATCGTGCTGGCGATCGCAACGATGCTGGCCGGGGTGATGGGCATCTACTCCCTCTCCATCTCACAGTATCCCGACATCGCGCCGGTCACGGTGCGGATCAGCGCGACCTACCAGGGCGCGACCGCCGAGGCGGTGGAGAACTCGGTGACGAAGAAGATCGAGAGCGTGATGACGGGGCTCGACGGCCTGCTCTACATGGAATCCACCTCCAGCACCGGTTCGGCATCGATCTCGCTCACCTTTTCGAACGGCACCGATCCGGAGCTCGCGCAGGTGGAGGTGCAGAACAAGCTGTCGCGGGTGGAATCGCAATTGCCGGAATCCGTCCAGGACCAGGGCGTTCGCGTCAGCCGTTCGCCTTCCGGCATCCTGATGATCGGCAACATCGTCTCCCGCGACGGCCGCTACACCTCCGACCAGCTTTCCGACATCATGGCCAGCCAGATCGAGGACCGTATCGAGCGGCTGGACGGCGTCGGCTCGGTGCAGTCGTTCGGTTCGGGCTATGCCATGCGCATCTGGCTCGATCCGGCGCTGATGGAGAAGTACCAGATCGTGCCAGGCGACGTCACCGCCGCGATCGGCGCGCAGAACGTCCAGGTCGCGGCCGGCTCGATTGGAGCGACGCCGGTCGTCAAGGGACAGCAGCTGAAGGCCAGCATCATCGCGCGCACCCAGATGACCTCGGTGGACCAGTTCGAGCGGATCATCCTCAAGACGGCCTCCGACGGCGCGGTGGTGCGTCTCGCCGATGTCGCACGCGTGGAGATCGGGCTCGAGACCTACGGCCAGAGCTCGACCTACAACGGCATGCCGGCGGCGGGTTTCGGCGTCCAGCTGGCCTCCGGCGCCAACGCCATTTCCACCGCCGACCTCGTGCATGCGGAGCTCGACAGCCTGGCGGGGTCGCTCCCGGAAGGCGTGGAGATCGCCTATTCCTACGAGACCACGCCCTTTGTCGAACTCTCGATCGAGAAGGTGGTGCATACGCTGATCGAGGCCATCGTGCTCGTCTTCGTGGTGCTGCTGCTGTTCCTGCAGAACCTGCGCGCGACCATCATCCCGATGATCGCCGTCCCGGTCGTGCTGCTGGGCACCTTCGGCGTGCTGGCAGCCCTCGGCTATTCGATCAACATGCTGACGATGTTCGCCATGGTGCTCGCGATCGGCCTTCTGGTCGACGATGCGATCGTCGTGGTGGAGAACGTCGAGCGCGTCATGCGCGAGGAAAAGGTCTCCGCCCGCGAGGCCACGGAAAGGTCGATGGGCGAGATCACAGGCGCGCTGATCGGCATCGCCCTGGTGCTGACGGCCGTGTTCATTCCGATGGCCTTCTTCTCGGGCTCGGTCGGCGTCATCTACCGGCAGTTCTCGGTCACGATCGCCAGCGCCATGCTGCTTTCGGTGCTCGTCGCCATCATCCTGACGCCGGCGCTGTGCGCGATGATCCTGAGGCCCACCCATGGCGGCCCGATCGCCCGCTGGCTCGGCTGGTTCGACAGGGGTTTCGACCGTGCCACCAACCGCTATGCCGGCGCGGTCGGCTGGCTGGTGGGGCGGCCGCTTCGCATGTTCGCCGTGTTCGCCGTTCTCCTGGCCGCTGCCTACGGGCTCTATACCAGGCTGCCCACCTCGTTCCTGCCGGAGGAGGACCAGGGCGTGCTGATGACGCAGATCACGCTGCCGTCCGGCGCCAACGCCGCCCGCACGCAGGCCGTCATCGACATGGTCCGGGACTACTACCTCAACGAGGAGAAGGACGCCGTGCAGAGCGTCTTCATGACGCTCGGCTTCGGCTTCGGCGGCAGCGGCGAGAACGCGGCGATGGGGTTCGTGCGGCTGAAGGATTTCGACCAGCGCAGCGACGCGCGGCTTTCGGCGGCCGCGGTGCAGCAGCGCGCTTCGGCGCATTTCCGCAAGATCCGCGACGCCGAGGTCTTCGTCCTGGCGCCGCCGGCAATCCAGGGCCTCGGCCAGAGCAGCGGCTTTTCAATGTACCTCGAGGATACCGGAAACAAGGGGCGCGATGCCCTGATCGAGGCCAGCAACCGGCTGGCCGACAGCGCGCAGTCGAACGCCGTCGTCGCCGACATTCGCGGCAATACCCGGACGCTGGAGGCGCAGCTCAAGATCGACATCGACCAGGAAAAGGCGAGCGCGCTCGGCATCAGCCTCAGCGACCTAAACAGCCTCATCACCACCGCCTTCTCCGGCTCGAACGTCAACGACTTCGTCTACAAGGGCGAGATCAAGCCGGTCTATGTGCAGGCGGACGCGCCCTTCCGCATGCAACCCGACGACATCAACCGATGGTCGGTGCGCAACGGCGACGGCGACATGGTGCCCTTTACCGCCTTTGCCACCACGGAATGGGTGCAGGGATCGCCCTCCCTTGCCCGGTTCAACGGCACTGCGGCGATTGCCATGAACGGGTCCGCGGCGCCGGGCTCGAGTTCCGGCGATGCGATGACGGAGGCCGAGAGGCTCGTCGGCGCGCTGGATGGCGGCTATTCGGCGTCGTGGTCCGGCCTGTCCTACCAGGAGCGGCTGGCGGGCTCGCAGGAGGCACTGTTGTATGCGGTCTCGCTGGTGGTGGTCTTCCTCTGCCTCGCCGCCCTCTACGAGAGCTGGTCCATTCCCTTCTCGATCATCCTCGCCGTGCCGGTCGGCGTCTTCGGGGCCCTGCTGTTTGCAGTCGTGTTCGACCAGTCGAACGACGTCTACTTCAAGGTGGGATTGCTGACGACCATCGGATTGACGGCGAAGAACGCCATTCTCATCGTGGAGTTCGCAAAGGACCTGATGGCGCGCGGCAAGACGGCGGTCGAGGCGGTGACGGAGGCGGCCCGCCTCCGGCTGCGACCCATCGTCATGACCTCGCTTGCCTTCATCCTCGGCGTGCTGCCGCTGGCACGCGCCACCGGGGCGGGCTCGGCGGCCCAGAACGCGATCGGCATCGGCGTGATGGGCGGCATGATCTTCGCAACCATCCTCGGCGTGTTCTTCGTCCCGCTGCTGTTCGTGACCGTGCAGCGGCTCACCGGCAGGCACGGCAACGTTAACGCCGAAGAGGTGCGGCCGACGTAGACGCCGATGCCCCCGCCGTCCGCCCAAGACTTCCGGGCACGGCAAGTGCCCGGAAGTCTGCGTCTATCGAGGTTCAGTCAAGCCGCCGCGCTGTGCCATGATCCGGCGCTTCGATCCTACTCGGCAGCCGCTGCCGTACCGTTGACCGATTCGAGGTAGGCAACGCACTCATCGACGCTGTGGACATCTGCGAACTTCGCGTCGATGTCGTAGAGGTTCCACGCGACTGCGCCGGGGACGCGATCGCCGATGCATTCGCGAACGGCGATCGTGCGGAAGCCGTCCGCGAGGCCGTCGCAGATCGTCGTGCGGACACAAGCCGTCGCCGTGACGCCCGTGACCAGGATCGTATCCACGCCGTTCGCCCGCAGCAGGCCGCCGAGACCGGTGCCATGGAACGCGCTGGCGCGCTTCTTCAGCAGCGTGTACTCGCCCTCGATCGGTGCGATGCGGGAGTCGATCGCCCACAGGTCCTTGTTCTCCAGATTGACGACGTCGACCGGGATCTTGCAGTGCCAGAGGCCCATGTCGGTGAAGGGCGCATTGCGATCGGTGATCTCATAGGCCGTCGTGACATGGATCACGGGATGCCCGTTGGCCCTGCAGGCAGCCAGCAGACGCTGCATGCCCGGGATGATCTCGTTGTCCATCGCGTCCTGGTCGCAGGTGAACGGATTGCCCGGTCGCGTCCAGGCATTGGCGAGGTCGACACTGATGACAGCCGGGCGCTTGCCGAAGCCGATGCGCCGCTGGAAGCCGCGCTCCTGATAGATCTTCGTCGAGGCCTCGAAAGCCTGCTGCAGCATCCGATCCAGTTCTTTGTTGTCAATGGTGCTCACGTTTCGTCCTTTCAGTTCTCGTCCGGAACAGCCTGGCGAAGACATCCGGTGCCCGGCCGTCTTTTGACCACGGACAGAATTGCGGATGACGGGAGCTAGCGGAAATGGTGATTTTCCAATTATTATTGCAGAATGGGCATCAATCTTTCCGTGTGACCGAACTGCCGAGGAGGCGTGATGAATCCGCTCGATGGACTGGAACTGACCGAATCCTTTCTCGTGGTGGCGGAGGAATTGAACTTCCGGCGTAGCGCGGAACGTCTGAACGTCGATCAGTCCGCGCTCACCCGCCGCATCCAGAAACTGGAGGCCATCCTCGGCTTCGCCCTTTTCGAGCGCACGACGCGCGAGGTGTCGCTGACGCCTGCGGGGCGGACCTTCTATCAGGAGAACACAACGCTGCTACACACGTTCCTGCGTTCGGTTTCCGCCGCGCGGCTCGTGGCCGAGGGCAAGACGGGCAGCCTGCGCGTCGCCTACATGACCTTCGCCGCACCGGACCTGATGCCGCGCGCCGTCGCGCAGTACAGGGCCCGTTACCCGCATATCGATGTCGGCCTCAGCTATATCCGGACGCAGGGGCAGAAGCTGGCGCTCGCCCGCGACGAGATCGACGTGGGCTACATGATCGGCCCGTTCGAGCACAGCGAGTATCATTCGGTCGTGCTGCGTTCCGATCCGCTGTTCGTGGTCACGCCGCGCGACCATCGGCTGGCGCATGCCGAGGCGATCGCCCCATCGGAGCTCGACGGGGAGGAGATGATCCTCGGGGACCTGAACGAGTGGGAGGCCTACCGTTGGCAGGTGGATCGGCTATTGGCGGGGGAAGGCGTGAACCTCCGGATCGGCCTGGAGGCGTCCAACACCCTGGCGCTGGCCGGTCTCGTCGGCGCCGGGCTGGGGATTACGATCTGCCCGCAAAGCCTCGTCGGTTACCTCGGGCCCAACGTCGCCGTTCGTCCGATCGACAATGCGGAATTCCGGATCGAGACGATCCTCGTCTGGAAGCGGACGAACCGCACAAAGGCGGTCGGCCATTTCGTCGAGATCGCCAAGAGGTCCGGGCTGCAGCGCAATTGAGGCGACCATCCGATGCGCCAGGATCAAGTATCGATGCGCATGCCGCATAATGACGGTGTTGCAGGTTTTCCGTCTAAGCGATTGATGTCGCGTCCTGAGCCTGGTGGCGCTGTCCCCAGACGGCCATGAGAAAGTTCCGAAAAGTCTGAAAGCCCGGCGAGCGGTTGCGGCGCTCCCAGACGGCGGTGACGGGAAGCGTTGCGCCGACGTCCTCGAGTGTCCGGATCGCAACTCCCTTGCGCTGCAGGTTGCTGACGCAACTCGAATAGACCGTCACCCCTGCGCCGGCGACCACCAGCCCGAAAATCCCTTCGCTGCTCGAAGCTTCCTGGACGATGCGCGGAAAGAAATTCCGCGCCCGGCAAAGCGCGAACAGGCGATTGCGGAATGCCGTCCAGTTCTCGCCATTTCCGAGAACAAAGTTTTCGTTGGCAAGGTGCGCAAGCGTCAGACGATCCTCGCCACACAGCGGATGGGCAACCGGCAGCAGCGCGACATAGCGGTCCTCGTCGAACTGGTAGCTGTCCATCGTCTCGTGTTCGAAGCTGCCGATCATGAAGCCGATGTCGATCTTCTGCTCGAGCAGGGCCATCTGCTGGACCGTCGTCGGCATGAAGACGAGGTTCATCCGGATGTCGGGGTGGCGGTTGGCGAAGGCGTTCAGGAACTGCGGCAGGCGCCCGTTGATGGCGAAGTCGGTGTAGGCGATGCGCAGTTCGCCACGCATTCCGTTGGCGACGTGTCGCGCCCTAGTGACGGCCTGCTCGATATGAACCTGGGCCAGCTGGATCTCGGCGAGGAACGTCTTCCCGGCCTCGGTGAGTGCGACCCGGCGCGTCGTGCGATCGAGCAGCACCACTCCCACATCCGCCTCGAGCTGCTGGATCAGCCGCGTCAGGGCAGGCTGGGCCATGTGCAGGCTCTCCGCTGCCTTTCCGAAATGCAACTCCTCCGCAACGGCCGAGAAGGCCCGCAGATGGCGAAGATCGAAGCTCATGGCGCACCTCAATTGATAACAATTTTTGCATTAATAATGGCAAAATTAATATTTCACAAATGACGGTTTGCGAGTCAGATTTTCCGCAAAGCCTGATGGCGCGGAGCCAATCGGGTCGGAAAAACGAAGCCGCAGGGGATACCACATGACAAAAAACTCGCTTTGCATTCCAGGCGTATCGCGCCGCCGCGTTCTTCAGGGTCTGGCAGGCGGGGCGGCCGCTCTATCGCTCGGCCTGCCGAGACTGGCATCGGCCGCCGGCTCGATCGTCGTCTCGAACTGGGGCGGTGACTGGAACGACCGTACCGTCAAGTTCGTCGAAAAACCGCTGCTGGAGGACAAGGGCTATTCGATCGTCCGCGACCTGGGCATGGAACCGGAGCGCAAGGCCAAGCTCATCGCCGAGAAACGAATCCGCCGCAGTTCGGTGGACGTGATCCACCTGAACAGTTCCGATGCATTCGAGCTGCGCCAGCAGGATGCCGTCATCGACCTGGACGTGGCGAAGATTCCGAACTACGCCGACGTCGTCCCGGAACTGAAGGCCGACTACTTCGTCCCGTGGCTCTACAGCGGTGTCGTGATCATCTACAACCGCGACAAGGTCAAGGAGCCGCCGAAATCCTACGCTGAGCTGTGGGATCCGAAATGGGCTGGGCGCATCGGCTTCACCAACCAGCTCTACTTCAACTACATGATGATGGCCGGCCTGATTAAGACCGGCAAGATGACCGAAGTGTCCGCCGGGCAGGACGCGCTCGTGGAACTGGCGGAGACGATCCAGCCGAAGCTCTACGCAGCCCACCAGCAGTTGGCGGCCGGTCTCGCCAACGGTGAAGTCGACATCGCCGTGAACTACAAGGCCCGCGGCCTGCAATGGGCGAATGACGGCCTGCCGCTCGCCATCCAGTATCCCGAGGAAGGGGCGATTGCGGTGACCTTCGGTGCCTGCATACCGCAGAACGCCCCGAACGCCGAGGGAGCCTATGCCTATGCCGACGCCATGCTCGATCCGAAGGCAATGGCGGGGCTCGCGGAGGCGAGTTTCTATGCACCGGCCAATTCCAAGGCGACCCTCTCGCCCGAACTGCGGGAAAAGATCGACTTCAGCGACAGCGAGAAGGCGACGTTGCGTTTCCTGGATTACGCCTACGTTGCGGATCACACGGCCGAGTGGCTCGAGTGGTGGAACAAGAACGTCGCCCGCAGCTAGTCAAGGTCACCGCCGGAGATGCAGTCCGGACCGCCAGCCGCTTTGCCGATCGGGCACGCGGATTGCATGTGTCCGGCTTCGGCAAATCTCCATCGGACGCCGGCGCCCTTTTTCGCGTGGAAAGGAGCGCCGGCACTAACCGGGACTTGAAGCATGACCTCGCAAGCTGTGGCAATCGATACTTCCCCCATGAACGAGCAGCCTAAACCGCGGCCGAACATGACAGCGCCGACGCTGCTCGGCCCCGCAACCATCTTCGTCGTCCTGGGCCTCCTTGCCCCGCTGGCCCTGATGTTCAGGAACAGTTTCAACAGATACGACCCGCGCGAACTCATGGTCAGCGCATTCACACTGGAAAACTATGCACGCTTCTTCCAGGACGAATTCTACCAGGAAGTGCTTTTTCGCACGGTGTGGATTTCCGCGCTGTCGACACTGATCTGTCTCATTGCAGGCTTTCCGCTTGCCTATTTTCTCGTCCGTCAGGCATCCGATCGGCTCAAGTCGAAGCTGCTGATCCTGATCATCGTGCCGCTTCTGATCGGCAATGCGGTCCGGACGGCCGCGTGGATGCTCATCCTGAACGACCAGGGAATGCTGGCCGCGTTCCTCAGGATGTCCGGGTATACGGGCTCTCTCGGGTTGATGTATTCGACAACCGGTGTGGTCATCGGCCTTGTGTCGGTCCTGCTGCCGTTCATGGTCATCACCTTGCACAGCGTGCTCGAATCCATCGACCGCAACCTTGAAGACGCAGCGGCAAGCCTTGGTGCCGGACATCTGACGGCGCTGCGGCGGATCGTGTTGCCCCTTGCCCTTCCCGGCATCCTCGCCGGCACCCTGCTCTGCTTCATCCTCTCGATGAATGCCTATGCGACGCCGGTGCTGATCGGCGGCCCGAAATTCCACATGATGGCACCCACGGTCTACCAGCAGGTCTCAAAGGCAATGAACTGGCCCTTTGGCTCGGCGCTCGCCTTCATCCTCATGGCGGTGACGCTGGCGCTCACCGTCGGCGCCAGCAGCATCGTGCAACGGCGCTATCGCCGCTGGGCCGAGTAGGAGAGAGGCATGACCACCAACACGTCGACCGGCATCCGCTTTGCCTATGGCGCCATGAGCGCCGTCATCCTCGGCTTCATCGTCCTGCCGCTTGTCGGCGTGATCTGGATGAGCTTCTTTTCCAACAAGATTCTCGCCTTCCCGCCGCAGGGTTACACCTTCGACTGGTATGCCCGGGCGTTTGCGGCGCAGGAGTTTCGCGAAGGCTTCATCGTCAGTTTTGAGACGAGCCTGATCGCGATGGCGACGAGCCTCGTCCTCGGCGTCCCGGCGAGCCTCGCGCTGGTGCGCTACAATTTTCCGGGTCGCGAGATCATCACCAACATCCTGATGTCGCCGATGATCGTTCCGGGCATCGTGGGCGGCAGCGCGCTCTTCGTCTTCTTCCTTGAGATCGAGATGCTGACGGGCGTGCAGATCGCCGGAACCGCGCCGGGTCTCATCATCGCCCATGCCTTGATCGCCCTGCCATGGACGGTGCGCCTGGTGTCGACCTCCCTCATCGGCATGAACCGTTCCGTCGAGGAGGCCGCCTATAGTCTCGGCGCTTCGGCGATGACCGTCTTCTTCCGTATCACCTTGCCGATCATCAAGCCGGGCATCATCGCGGGCGCCCTGTTCTCCTTCGTCGTGTCCTTCATCGACCTCGAGAAATCGATCTTCCTGGTCGGCCCCGGCAAGACGACCCTGCAGATCGCCTTGATCAACTACCTCGAATGGAACCTGGATTCGACGATCGGCGCGGTCGCGACCGTTCAGATCGTGCTGATCACAGTGCTCCTGCTGGTCACCGACCGGTACGCCAAGCTCAACCGCGCTTTCTAAGCGAGAGGAACCGAACCATGCCCGAAGTGATCCTTCAAGACGTCGCCAAGCACTACGGTTCGAGCGTCGCGGTCGAGAACATGTCCATGCACATCAGTCCTGGCGAACTGGTGGCGCTGCTCGGGCCTTCGGGCTGCGGCAAGACGACGACGCTCAGGATGATCGGAGGTTTCGTCGACATCACTTCCGGGCGGATTTCCGTCGGCGGCCGTGACGTCACGGCCCTGCCGCCCAATCGGCGCAATATGGGCTTCGTGTTCCAGAACTACGCGCTCTTTCCGCACATGACCGTTGCGGAGAACGTGGCGTTCGGTCTGGAAATGCGGAAGCTCTCCAAATCGGACATCAGCGGCAAGGTCGCACAGGCGCTCGCGCGCGTGCGTCTCTCCAGCTTCGCCGACCGCCTTCCGAAGCAGCTTTCCGGCGGCCAGCAGCAGCGCGTCGCGCTTGCGCGGGCGCTGGTGATCGAGCCGGACGTGCTTCTCCTCGATGAACCCCTTTCCAATCTGGACGCCACGCTGCGCCAGGAAATGAAGATCGAGATTCGCCAGTTGCAGCAGTCCCTCGGCCTGACGACGATCTTCGTGACCCACGACCAGGACGAGGCCATGAGCACCGCCGACAGGATGGTGCTGATGCGTCAGGGGCGCGTGGAACAGGTCGGCGCACCCGACGAGATCTACGACCAGCCGGCATCCAGGTTCGCGGCAGAATTCATGGGCATCCCCAACCTCCTGCCCGGCAGGATGAACGGTCCCGGACGGTTCGAACTCGAGGACGGAACGACCGTCCATCTCGACGGCCAGAAGAGATACCACGGATTGTGCGTACTGGCGCTGCGCCCGGAATCGATCGGGATCGGCAAGGACGCTCCGGTCGGCGCCTTCAACAGCCTGCCCGGCACCGTCGAGATCGTGACGTATCACGGCGCCTCTCTCGAATACCGGGTGCGCCTCGGCACCTCGACGTTCCTCACGGCGCGGACGGCCGCTCCCGGGCTCGGTGGACCGGATGCCATCCCGATCGGAACCGAGGTCCGGCTGTTCTGGCCGTATGCATCCGGCGTCCTCGTTCCCGAAGTCTGATCACGCATAACCGACACTGGAAAAAGCAATGGAACATCTGACGACCATGCCTGACGCCCAGGCGCTCCACCGGAACCTGACGGTCATCGACGGCCTGATCGTGTCCGACTTCGGGCGCGACATCTTCGAGGACATGCGGCGTGGCGGGCTCACCGCCGTCAACTGCACCTGCTGCATCTGGGAAAACTTCACCGAGACGATGCGCAATGTCATGCGCTGGAAGAGCTGGCTGCACGAGCATTCCGACCTCATCACGCAGGTCTATACCACTGACGACATCCGCCGCGCGAAGGCGGAAGGAAAGACCGGCATCATTCTCGGCTGGCAGAACATATCCGGCATCGAAGACCAGATCGGCTACCTCTCGCTCTTCAAGGAGCTGGGCGTCGGCATCATCCAGATGGCCTACAACACGCAGAACCTCGTCGCGACGGGATGCTACGAGGAAAGGGACGGCGGGCTGTCGGATTTCGGCCGCGAGGTGGTCGCCGAGATGAACAGGCTCGGCATCCTGTGCGACCTGTCGCATGTGGGCTCGCAAAGCAGCCGCGATATCATCATGGCCTCCAGCCAGCCGGTCGCCTATTCGCATTGCCTGCCGGCGGGACTGAAGCCCCATCCGCGCAACAAGACCGACGAGGAGCTTCGCTTCATCGTCGAGCGCGGCGGGTTCGTTGGCGTGACGATGTTCACGCCGTTCCTCAAGCGCGGCGTCGATGCCACCGTCGAAGACTATGTCGAGGCGATGGAATACGTCATCAACATCTGCGGAGAGGATAATGTCGGCTACGGTACGGACTTCACGCAGGGACACAGCCAGGAATTCTTCGACTGGATCACCCACGACAAGGGCTACGCCCGCCGCCTGACCGACTTCGGCACGATCTCGAACCCGCTGGGCATCCGTACGATCGGAGAGACGCCGTCCCTGACCCAATGCATGCTTCGTCGCGGCTGGACATCAAGCCGCATCGAGAAGGTCATGGGAGGAAACTGGCTCCGATTGCTCAAGTCCGTTTGGGAAAGCTAGTCGTGTGATCCCGCCGCTCGGCCGACATTATCGTTGCAGAACCCATCGCGTCGCCAGCGACAAGGCAGGACGATTTGATTGCGCCAGGAGCGGGTTGAATCCAAGACCACCTACGCCATCCGCCTTCGCCAGATGGCGCTTTCCGGCACGGAAGTGCAGGGCTGCGTGTCGTGCGCTTTGGTTTGAGCCCGGAGCCCGCGATTGCCTCTTATCCGCCTGCCGGCCCTTCTCCCCGTAAACGGGGCGAAGGGCTCTGGGCCACAACGCCCCTGATGAAGGCTGGGATTTCTAGGCAGGACAGATCTGCTTCGGGGCTGGTTCCGGCCTTGCCGGCAAGGACGCTTATGTCCACTTGTCGTGTTGGACGTCTCAGCGGCGGACGGTCGGTCCCTCGGGTCATGCTGAAATGGAATTTACAGAACTGTAATTTCAAGTTGACACATCTGTAATTCTGGATATCTTTCGCTCATCTTGTAATGACGTCTGCAAGCGGGCGTGACATGGGTGGAGAGCGACTTGAGATTTGCAGGGAAGGTGGCGTTCATTACGGGCGCGGGATCGGGTATCGGGCGCGCAACGGCGCTACGGCTGGCGGCTGAGGGCGCGAAGGTTGCGGTGCATGACCGGTCGGAATCGGCGGCGCGCGACACGGTCGAGGCGATTGCGGCGGCAGGCGGTGTTGCCGATGTCTTCATCAGCGATGTTTCGGACGTGGCGGCCACGCAGAGTGCCATCGCGAAGGCCGAACAAGTCCTCGGTCCGATTGACATACTTGTCAATAATGCCGGCATCACGAGCGATTTCTGTTCACTGGAGGACGTGACGGAGGACATGTTCGAGAAGTCGATCATGACCCATGCCAAGGGCACGCTTTTCGCGACCCAGGCTGTCGTCCCCGGCATGAAGACGCGCGGCGGCGGCAAGATCGTCAATGTCTCCTCGATCTCCGGCACGGTCGGCAATCCGATGGCGACGACCTACAATGCCGCCAAGGGCGCAATCGCCGCGATGACGAAGGGCTGGGCGAAGGAACTCGCCAAGCACGGCATCCTCGTCAATGCGATCGCGCCCGGGCCGACCATCACGCCGATGACGACCAACCGCCTCGCGCCGGAGTATTTCACCGAACGCGCCAAGGACATTCCGCTTGCCCGCTGGGGCACGGCGGAGGACATGGCGGGCGTCATCGTCTTCCTCGCATCGCCCGATTCCGACTACATGACGGGTCAGGTTGTCAGCCCCAACGGCGGTCTCGCCATCACTTGAGGAGGGGCCGATGCCAGTCTATCGCAGGGAAGATGCGGTCCCCGCCTGGTGCGAACTTCGGGAGTTCGATCTCACCGAGCTCGGCGCGGGCGACACGGTCTCGGTCACGCGTGGGACGTGCCGGGAAATCGTGATTGCCGTCTATGGTACCGGGCAGGTCGAAAGCAGCGCCGGCTCCATGGCGCTTGCCGAAGGGCAGTTCCTCGCCATTCCGGCGGATGCGGAAACCTATACGTTGCGGGCTCATGGCCGTCCGGCGAGCTTCATGCGGCTTTCCGGCACCTGGGGCAAGGACATCGGCGGCTGCGGCGTTTTCCGGGTCAATCCCGGTGACGGGCCGAAGAATGTCGGCGATCCCGTCAGCTATCCGAAGCTGACGGGGATCGACAGCCATTACCACGACTATGACGAATACTGGATCGTGCTGGAAGGCTCCGGCGTGGTCCGGATCGGCGACAAGGAATTCGTGGTCCGCCGGGGCGATTGCGTCGCGACCGGCAAGGGGCACCACCACGATATTCCGATCGTCCATGCGCCCTTCAAGGCGGTCTATCTCGAGACCACGGTGACGGGCGAAAAGCGCATCGGCCATCTCTGGAACCACAAGCACGGCAAGGCCGTGCCGGATCCGGCGCGGGTCTGAAAAAGAAGACAGCATCGGCATTCATGAGCGCATCGCCGACGGTCGGGGATGCGAACGGACAGTCTTTGTCCAATGGGAGGAGCAGGGCATGAAACTCACAAGACGTTCTTTCGTGGCGGCCGGCACGGGTGCCGCCGTTGCATCGCTGGCGACACCGGCGCTCTGGCGCACGGCGCAGGCTGCAGCACCGATCCAGCTGGTCAGCCACCGCTATCCAGCGCTCGAATATTATGCGCAGCAGTTCTCGGCCGCCGCACCGGAGGGCAATGTCAACCAGCAGCTCATGCCTTTCGACAAGGCCTTCGAGCTGATGAACATTGCGCTGTCGTCGAAGTCGAACAGCATCGACGTCATGTACGTGAACGAGAGCATGACCGGCTTCATGCGGAGCGGCTGGCTGCGTCCGCTGAACGATCTCTGGGAAAAATACTCCGACGAGTTCAATCTCAAGGACATCAATCCGGACGTCCTCAAGCATTTCACCTATGAGGGCAAGATCTACGGCATGCCGCTGACCTCGATCTCGCACCTGTTCTTCTACCGCAAGGATGTGCTGGACGAGGCGGGCAAGCAGCCGCCGAAGACGATCGACGACTATATCGGGCTTGCCTCCGAGCTGAACTCGCCGATGCGCTCGGGCACGATCAGCTGCCTGCGCGGGGACAGCGCGCTCGGGGAATCACACTGGTACATCAATGCATTGGGCGACGGTTGGTTCGACGACAAGTGGGAGCCCGTCTTCAACAACGAGAAGGGCATCCACGCGATCACGCGTCTCAAGGAGGCCACGCAATATGCGCAGCAAGGCTTCATGAACGCTCACAACGACGAGTGCACGATCGCCATGCAGCAGGACATCGCCACGATGGGCCTCTCCTGGACGACGCGCGCCACCGCCATGGACAATCCGGAAAAGTCGGCCGTCGTCGGCAAGGTCGATTTCGTCGCCCCGCCGCAGGGCCACGGCCGCCTCGCGCTCGACGGCTATGCGATCTCCGCCTTCTCCACGCAGGATCCCGACACGCTCTTCCGCATGGTCTGCCAGGCTGCGAGCGACCAGAGCATGCGGGGCGCCACCGGCTTCACCATGGTGCCGCGCGTCTCGATCCTCGCCGATCCGGAGGTGCAGAAGAAGTACCGCCACTACCCGGCCGGCATGGAGGCGATCAGCACTGCGGTTCCCTTCCCGAAGATCCCGGAATTCTTCGCCGTCGGCGAGTTCATCCGCCGCCGCATCCTGCAGGCGGTCGCCGGCGAGATGGAGGTCGCGGCGGCTCTGAACACGGCTGCCGAAGAGACGCGCAACCACCTCGCCCAGGCGGGCTACTACAAGTAACGCCCGGCGACCAGGGAGGCGGGCTTCGGCTCGCCGTCCCCGGTCGGCGGATGCCACGGATCAGGGTCGGCAGGTCATGAACATGATGCAGAAAATCGAAAGCAAGGGCGGCGGCGCGGCCAGCCCCGTCCCGCGCCGGCGAAGCCGCCGGACCCGGGAGGGTGCGCTCTGGGTCTTTCTCGTGCCGAGCCTTCTCGTCATATCCTGCGTGCTGCTCGTGCCACTCGGCTATGCCGTCTATCTGAGCTTCACCAATTTCAACCTGACGGCGCCGACGACGGAATTCGTCGGTCTCGCCAACTATCAGGCGCTGTTCGGCGAGGAGCGGTTCTGGTCCTCGCTCATCCGCACGGTCTTCATCGTGACATCCGCCGTCGGGCTCGAATTTTGTCTCGGGCTGGCGATTGCCTATGGCCTCTACAAGCTGACCTTCGGTGCGAAATCGCTGCTGATGCTCGTCTTCATACCCTATGTCATCACGCCGACGGTGGCTGCGCTCTTCCTGCGCTGGATGCTGATGGGCCGGTTCGGGCTGATCAGCGGCACGATCATGGGCCTCGGCTTCTATCCGCCGGATTTTCTCGGCAGCGCCGGCTGGGCGCAGTTCACGGTCGTTCTCGCGGATGCCTGGCAGTTCACGCCGTTCATGGTGCTGACGCTTTATGCCGGCCTCAACACGGTCGATACCAGCACGATCGAGGCGGCGAAAATGGACGGGGCCGGCCCGCTGACGATCCTCTTCCGGATCATGCTGCCCGCGCTGAAATTCCTCATCGTCTTCGTGCTGGCGATCCGCTTCATGGATGCGTTCCGGTTCTTCGACACGATCTACGTATTGACGGCGGGCGGTCCGGGAACGGCGACCGAGACGCTGACCATGTACACCTATGCGCTCGCCTTCCGCTTCTTCGATGTGGGCAAGGCCTCGGCACTCGGCGTCATCACGCTTCTTTTCGTCGCCTGCATCACCGCCGGCATGCTCTGGGCGGTGTTCCGCCGCAAAGGAGATCTGTAATGAGACCGTCGCTCATGAAGCAAGTGCCGCTCTTCATCGTGCTCCTGCTCTTCTGTATCGTGAACCTGACGCCGGTCGCCTGGGGTTTTCTCACCTCGATCCGCCAGCCCGTCGATGCCTTCGCGGTGCCGCCCAAGCTGATCTTTGAGCCGACCTTTCAGTTCCACTGGGAAATCTGGGTCGACAAGGGGTTCTGGCGCTTCCTGATCAACACGGCGATCGTCTCGATCTTCGCCGTCACCATCTCGGTGTCGATCGGTTCGATGGCAGCCTATGCCCTCTCGCGCCTCCAGTCGAAGGCGGCGAACGGGCTGCTTTTCAGCCTGCTCGCCATGCGCACGTTTCCGCATATCCTGCTCGCCATCCCCTTCTTCGTCATCGCCCAGGCGCTCGATATGATCGACACCTATCCCGCAATGGTCATGGCGATCGTGGCGCTGAACCAGCCCTTCACGATCTGGCTGATGCGCAGCTTCTTCGCGGAAGTGCCAGGCGAACTCTACGATTCCGCCGTCATGGACGGCTGCACGCCGTGGCAGACCTTCCGCCGCGTAGCGCTGCCTATCGTCAAGCCGGGCCTCTGGGTCACCGTGCTCTTCTCGCTGCTGCTCGCCTATAACGAGTTCCTGCTGGCGCTCGTGCTCACACGGCAGGGCACCAAGACCATGCCTGTCGCGATCGCCGAATATGGCGCGGAAGACATCACCTACTGGTCGCTCTCGGCCGCCGCTGCCATCGGCATCATGCTGCCGATCCTCATCTTCATGCTGTTCATGCAGCGCCACCTCGTTCGCGGCATGGCCGCCGGCGCCGTCAAGGGCTGAGCCCGGCCTGTCGTCAGAAGGACTTTCCCCATGGCTTCCGTTACCATCCGCAACGTACAGAAATCCTACGGCGCGCTCTCCGTCATGAAGGGCGTCGACATCGAGATCGCCGATGGCGAATTCGTCATCCTCGTGGGCCCCTCGGGCTGCGGGAAGTCGACGCTGCTGCGCATGATCGCCGGCCTTGAGGACATTACCGATGGCGATGTGCTGATCGGCGCCACGGTCGTCAACGACATCGAGCCCAAGGCGCGCAACATCGCGATGGTCTTCCAGAACTACGCGCTCTACCCGCACATGACCGTGCGCGAAAACATGGCCTTCGCCCTGACGCTGAACCGGACCGACAAGGCCGAGATCGCGCGCCGGGTCGATCGTGCGGCGGAGATCCTGAGCCTCGGCGCGCTGCTCGACCGCTACCCGAAGCAGCTCTCCGGCGGCCAGCGCCAGCGCGTCGCCATGGGCCGCGCCATCGTGCGCGATCCACAGGTCTTTCTCTTCGACGAGCCGCTCTCCAACCTTGATGCCAAGCTCCGCGTCCAGATGCGCACCGAGATCAAGGAACTGCACCAGCGGCTGAAGACCACGACGATCTACGTCACGCACGACCAGATCGAGGCCATGACCATGGCCGACCGCATCGTCGTGATGAAGGAGGGCGGGATCGAGCAGATCGGCACGCCGCTCGACCTCTACGACCGGCCGGCCAATCTCTTCGTCGCCGGCTTCATCGGTTCGCCTGGCATGAACTTCTTCGAGGGCGAGGCGAAAGGCGGGCAGTTTGTAACAACGGACGGGACCGTGCTGCCGCTACCGGAGGGGCACCAGACGCTTTCGGGCAAGATCGTCTATGGCATCCGGCCGGAGCATTTGACTGTCGATGACGTGGGCGTTGCGATCGATGTCCACGTCGTCGAGCCGACAGGGCCGGAAACGCAAATCTTCGGCAAGCTCGGCGGCCAGCCGATCGTCGTTGCCCTCCGGGAAGGGCCTGCAGTCGTGCCGGGGGAGACGCTTTCGCTGACCCCCAGGCTGGACCGCATCCATCTTTTCGACGCGACGAGCGGACGGCGCCTGGAGGTGACGACGCTCGGCCGGGCGGCCTGAACGAATTATCAAGTTCGCAAATCCTGTAATTTTAAATTTACAGATCTGCAAATCATGCTACCGTGCAGACACGTGCATGCCGACAGTGACAGCAGGAGTTTCCATTGAGTTACGGCGACCAGACATTTGCATCCAAGACGGACGCCGTATCCGGAAAGGCGGGGGCAGGGGATGTCGCCTCGACCGGCCGCTCGCCGTTTGCCGGGCTGAAGCCCGGGGTCGTCATCGCGGCGACGATGGACACCAAGGGTGAGCAGGTCGATTTCCTGAGAGCCCAACTGGAGGGGCGCGGCACCGCCGTCATCGTTGTCGATTGCGGCATACGCCCGGCCGGCATCCACCGCATCGATATAGCGGCGGAGACCATTGCGGAATTCGCGGGAACCGACATGGCGACGGTGCGCAGCTGGCCGGAACGGGCGCCGGCCCTCGTGCAGATGCTGAACGGACTGGAGCGCTGCGTCGGCGAGCTTCAATCGAGGGGCCTGCTTCGGGGCTTCATCGGACTCGGCGGTGGCACCAACGCGGCCCTTGCCGGTCGGGCTTTCCGGGTTCTACGCTACGGGGTGCCGAAGATCCTCGTCTCGACGGCGGCCTCCGGCGACACCAAGCCCTTCGTCGAGGGCAGCGACGTCGTCCTCGTCCATACGGTCGTCGACTTCATCGGCCTCAACGCGCCGCTTGAGGCCAGCCTGGAGCGGGCGGCGGCGGCCATGGCCGCGATGCTACCCATCGTCTTCTGGCGGGAGGATGACGGGCGGCGCATCATCGGCATGACGGCCGTGGGCGCCACGACCGAGGCGGCGGAAGCGGCCGACGACCATTTCAAGTCCCAAGGCTTCGGCACCTACGTGTTCCATGCGCGCGGACCCGGCGGCATAGCGCTCGAGGACCTGATCGCGCAGGGGCGCATTGCCGCCTCCTTCGACCTCGCAACCACCGAGGTGTCCGACGAGGTGCTGGGCGGCCTGCGCAGCGCCGGTCCCGGACGTCTCGACGCGGCGGGCAAGGCGGGTATCCCGCAGGTCGTCGTGCCCGGCGCGGTCGATCTCGTCAATTTCGGCGGGCTCGAGACCGTGCCGGAACGCTATCGTCATCGCCAGCTCATCACCCATACGCCGGCGAGCACGCTGCTGCGGGTCAATGCGGACGAGGCACGGCGCGTCGGCGACTGGATCGGCGGCAAGCTCGTCCATGCGCGCGGCCCCATTTCGGTTTTCCTGCCGATGGGCGGCTTCTCCTCCTACGATCGGCCCGGCTCCGCCTTCCACGACCCGAAGGCGAGCGACGCCTTTGCGACCGGCCTGAAAAAGGTCGTCGCGTCGCGGCCGGAGATCGACGTCGTCGAACTCGACCTTCACATCAACGATCCACGCTTCGTGAGGCAGGCGGCAGACCGCATGCTGGCCTATCTCGCGGATGCCGAATAACGAGGACCAGACATGGCAATGCAGTATACGCGGGGCGAGGTTATCGCCCGCATCCAGACCGAGATCGACGCGAAGCGTTTCGTGTTGATGCAGGGAGCAGGCATCGGGCTCATCGCGCGTCTCGTCGAAAAGGCGGGCGTCGACCTGATCGCCGTCTACAATACCGGTTTCTACCGCATGAATGGCTGGGCGAGCATCTATGGCACGCTTCCCGTCGGCAATGCCAATGACACCGTGCTCGACCTCGCTCGGCAGATCGTTCCCGTCGTGAAGAAGGTGCCGCTCATCGGCGGCATCTATGCGCATGATCCGACGCGCGACCACCAGACCTCGATCAACCAGGTCAAGGCCGCCGGCTGCTCCGGCATCATCAACGTGCCAACGATCGGCCGTATCGACGGAACCTATCGTCGGGACCTCGAATCCGTCGGCATATCGTTCCAGCGCGAGGTGGATCTGATGTCCCGCGCAATCGACAACGACATGTATACCGTCGCCTATGTCTATACCCCGCACGAGGCGGCGATGATGGCGAAGGCGGGCGTCGACATGATCGCAGGCCATGTCGGACTGACGGCGGGCGGCGATGTCGGCGCGACGCAGGCGATCGGCATCGATGCGGCTGCTGCGGACCTGCAGGCGATGTTCGATGCGATCCGCTCGGTCAACGACAAGACCGTGCTGCTTTCCCATGGCGGGCCGATCATCACGCCGGACGACGCGGCGCAGATCGCGGCGAAGACCGGCGCCGTCGGCTTCGTCGGGGCCTCCAGTATCGAGCGCATTCCCGTCGAGCCCGCCGTCAGAGATGTGACGACGCGGTTCAAGGAGATCGTGCTGCCGTAAACGATCCGGCGGCATCGAAAGCAACCCGCCTCCCAAGGCCCTTCGGCCGCGCCCCTCAAAGGAAGGGGCGCGGCTTTCCAACCGTTCGAGGCTTGCCATGCGCCCTGAAATCGGCGGATCGCGTCCGATGCCCACACCGACCGACGCGCCTCGCCTGTTGCTGGAATCGCTCAGGCGCCGGCTGCTCGCAGCAGGATTTCGCGGTGACATCGCGATCGATGCGGCCTCGCGCGCGGCGGCCTCCACGGACAACAGCGTCTATCAGATCATGCCTGGCGCAATCATCGCGCCGCGCGATGCGGCAGATGTCTGCCTGCTCCTGAAGGTGCTCGACGAAACGCCGTTCGGACACCTGGCCATCACCGCGCGCGGTGGCGGGACGGGTACGAACGGCCAATCGCTCAACCACGGCATCATCGTCGATTTCCGCCGGCATATGCATCGCGTGCTCGATCTCAATCTCGAGGAGGGGTGGGTCGAGGTGGAGCCGGGCATCGTGCTCGACGATCTCAACGAACAGATCGCTGCGAGCGGCCTGTTCTTCGCGCCCACCACATCGACTGCGAACCGCTGCACGATCGGCGGCATGGTGGCGACGGACGCGTCCGGCAAGGGCTCGCGGATCCATGGCAAGACCGGCGACAATGTGCGCGGCCTCGATCTCGCCCTCGCAGGAGGCCGGCTCCTTGCAAGCGCGGACCCGCCGCCTGCCTGGGCCGCCACAATGCTGGCGGAGGTCGCCTCGGCCTGCGACAGCGGGCGGCAACCACTTCTCGACCATGTGCCGAGGCTCTCCCGCCGCTTTTCCGGGCTCGACCTCGAGCGGGCGCGCCCGACGCCCCAGACGCTCGAATGGTGGCGGCTGCCGATCGGCGCCGAGGGTATTCTGGGACTTGTCACCCGCGTCCGGCTCCGGCTCGTGCCACGGGCCAAGCAGAGCGTTCTGCTCGTCGTGGGTTTCGACAGCTTCGCCCGGGTGCTGGATGCCACCCATGCACTTCTCGTCACCGATCCGATCGCGATCGAGGTCATGGATGAGTGGGTGCAGGGGCTCGCCGACGCGGCCGGTCTGCTCGACAAGCTGCCGTCGGCGCTGAGAGGGGACGGCGGCAGCCGCCCTGTCTATGCCTTCGTGGAATTTGCCGGCGACGATCTGGCCGGGGTTGAGGCGAAAGCTGATTTGTGCGTCGCCATCGCACAGGGCATTCCGGGCTATCGAGGTGCGCATCGAGCATCCGACGCGGCGGAAATGGCTGAACTCTGGTCGGTGCGTGCGGCAAGCGTCGGGCTGCTCGGCGCCATTGCCGGGGATCGAAAGCCCATTTCCTTCGTCGAGGATTGCGTGGTGCCGCCGGAGAACCTTTCGGCCTTCGTTGCGGATTTTACTGCAATCCTCGAAGGCCATGGCTTGCGCTACGGCATATATGGCCATGCCGATGTCGGGTGCCTCCATACACGCCCGGCGCTGGATGTCGCCGAACCAGGGGATCGCAGTCTCTACAAGCAGGTCTCCGACGCGGTGTATCGGGCGGCCAAGCGCCACGGAGGGATCTTTTGGGGCGAACACGGCAAAGGCATTCGCGGTGCCTATCTGAGGGATTTTGTCGGGGAGGAGGCGTTCAAGGCGTTCCAGCGCGTCAAGCGCGCCTTCGATCCGGCGGGCCGCTTCAATCCCGGCAAGCTGGTTTCACTGGACGTGCCTCTCTATGGCATCGAGACGACGCCCTTTCGCGCGACGAGAACAATGGCGGAAGACGGCTTTCGCGATGCCTATGCCTGCAACGGCAATGCGCTCTGCCTGAACTATGCGGCCAGGACGCCGATGTGTCCTTCCTTCAAGGTGAGCGCGGAGCTTCGCCATTCGCCGAAGGGGCGGGCCGAAGCGCTGCGGGCCTGGCGGGAACTGAAAGCCGGTGGCCGTGAAGATCATGGGCTGGAAGCGGATCTCCACGCCGCGCTTGACGGGTGCCTCGGCTGCAAGTCCTGCGCCGGCGCCTGCCCGACGCATGTCGACATTCCGGAGATGAAGTCGCGTTTTCTCGAGGACTACCACAAGCGCGTGCCGCGTCGACTTGCCGACCATGCCGCCATCTGGCTGGAAGCGCTTTCGCCGTACCTTCTGCGGTTCGCCCCCCTGCTGGGCCTGTTGGCGCGGCTGCCGTTCTATGGCCCGGTAACGCGCCGCCTCGGCATAGTCGATGCGCCGGAGCCGAGTGGCCAGCGCCTTCAATCTGCCGGGCTCGCTCTCCTTCCGCCCGAGCATGCGAGGGAGAGGGATGTCTTTCTTCTTCTCGATCCCTTTTCGACCCTCTTCGACATGGCGGCCATCAAGGACATCGCCGATGGCCTCCGCGCGCTCGGCTTTCGACCGGTCGCCTTGCCGCTGACGCCATCGGGCAAAGCGGCGCATGTGAAAGGCGATCGGCGCCGTTTCGTGCGACAGGCGAGGGCCGTCGTGGACGTCGCAGGACGCGAGGCGGCGCAGGGGCTGCCGGTGGTCGGGACCGACCCGGCCCTCGTCTACATGTTTCGAAGCGAGATTGCGAAGCTCGGTCTCGGCGCGTTGCCGGAGGTGCTTGCACTTGAGGAATTCCTTCTCCGGCACGCCCCGCCTGCGGCATCTGCGCAACCCGTCACACAAGCGACGGTCTTCCTGCACTGCACGGAAAAGTCGATCCGGCCGCGCTCTGGCCGTGACTGGATCGAGGCGCTTGCCCGGTTCGGCATTGCGGCAAATGTGCCCGATACCGGCTGTTGCGGCATGTCGGGCCTGTTCGGCCATGAGGCGCGCCATCAGGACTGGTCGCGGCAACTGTTCGACATGTCCTGGCGCAAGCCCGTCGAGGCCGAAGACGCGGTCTATGCGACAGGCTTCTCCTGCCGCTGCCAGGTCAAACGGCTCGCGGGAAAGCGGGGGCGTCATCCGATGGCACTGATCGCAATGGCCCGGCAGGCATCTGGTCGATAGGGGCCGGGAAGCGCGACATGCGCGTTGCCGACTTCATCCTCCTGACGGCGATCGGCTTCGTCGGGCCCGTCCCGGTCGTGACCGATTTCAGTGCGGAGCCGATGGAAATGTGAGATCACTGGCATGCAAAATCGGAAATCTGTGATTTTTCTTTTTTTTCAATTATTTGACTTCCCCGTGCGAATGGACGATAACCTGCACATGGACATGCCGCGCACCCACCACGAGCCCAAGCTTCGTCTGCTCACGGGCCTCTGACCCTGGACGCCTCCCTTGCGGGAGGTCGTCCAGGGAAGATATCCATGCGCCTGTCCTCCTGCCCCTTGCAAATCGGCCTCGCCATGCCTTCAACGGCGTGAGCGTACGCTCGTTTGCAGGACCAGACCGGCGCTTATCCGACGCCCGCTGGAGAGCATTTTGGACAATCATGACCTGTTTCTCGCCATGGACATATCCCTGGCCGCCATCGTGCCGCACAAGGAGGCAGCAATCGCCCTTGCCGCCGACAGGCTCGCGGAGACGACCGGCATGGCTTATGGGGACGTCAAGGATGCGCTCGCCCATAGCGAAGCCCTGGGCTCCACCGCCCTCGGCAAGGGGATCGCCATGCCGCATGCCGTATCGCGGACCTGCCCTCGCCCCGCCCTCTCGCTCGTCAGCCTGGCATCTCCCGTCGACTTCGATGCCCCGGACCATCGCAGCGTCGATGTGGTTCTGGCTCTGATATGGCCTCAGAACAGGGTCGGCGATTTCGTCCGGTTCTCCCTGCTGGCCAATCGGATTCTCTCCGACCCCGCTGTCCTTGAGGCGGTGCGGGGGACAGGCGCGCCCGGCCGCATTCGTAGCCTTTTCCATGCCCGCAGTTGCGTTCTTCGGTCCTCCGCGCCCCTTCTCGTTCGCACGGCCGGCCATGTCTATGGGTTGCCGCGCCCGTAAAGCAGCGGCAGCCCGGAAGACCAGTCGACTGTGGACCGCCGGTCGTCGCGCGAATGCGTGCGCCGGCAAGCAAGAATGCAAGGAAACGACATGACTTTATGGACGGAACTCGCTCGCGCCTCGACCCCCGCCGGCGACGAGATCAACCTGCGCAGAAAGGGCGATCTCTACGAAATCCGTTTCAACGGACTGGAACTGATGTCCAACATCAATTTCCGATCGGAAACCATGCTGGCGGAGCGAAGCCTTCGGCTTCATGGACGTCCGGTCCGCCGCGTCCTGATCGGAGGCCTCGGCATGGGCTTCACGCTGCGCGCGACGCTCGACTGGATCGGCGAAAATACCGAAGTGACCGTTTGCGAGCTCGTGCCGGAAATCGTCGACTGGAACCGGCAACATATCGGCCATCTGGCTGGCCATCCGTTGCGGGACCGTCGGGTCGATCTTCGCATCGTCGACGTGCAGCGCCTTCTGGAGTGGAATGGCAGCGACTATGACGTAATCCTCATGGATACCGACAACGGCCCCGATTTCACCGTGCGGGAAACCAATGAGGCGATCTACGACGAGAGCGGACTTGAGGCCGTCCATCGCCGCCTTGCGCCGGACGGCATCGCCGCCTTCTGGTCCGCAACGGTGTCTGCCGAATTCGAGGATCGGCTGGACGCACTGCCCTGGCGATGGCGTCGCGATGACGTCAGCCTGATCAGCGGCCGCGCCGACGCCGTTCACCACATCTATTTCGCGGGCGGTGGCCTGCCTCGGTCTGTCGATGCGAGACCCACTGGCATGCATTCCAAACCGGGACGGCATCCCGAAGGCAGGGGCTTGCCGGCCTGAACGGCCACACCGCATGGGTGGTGATGCGGGGCACGACGACGCCTGTAGCTGACACGGGGGTCTGTCATCCCGTGTGCTCTACGCGCCTGCCACTGACACCCGGCTTGCGTGACGATGCCGGCGAAACGGATCGCCTCCTTGGCGCTGATTCACCCGGTGATGACGATCCCGTGGGGCGTCTTCATCGTCGCCATTCGCAGGCAGGGCCGTGACGGCGACGATGCTCGTCGTCACGGTCAGGCCAGTTCGGCTGTCCAGGCGGCGCGGATGCGATCCGGGATCTCGACGGCAAGTGTCTTCTCTTCGATCATGCTGCGGATCATCGTCTCGATCGTGATGACGTTCACAACCGAATGGGAGAGCGCGGGGAGCGGCTTCGCGGCACCCGCAATCACCTTGAAAAAGCTCTCCATCTGCGCCTGGTAGCAATAGAAGGCGGGGAGGTCGTCCTGAAGCGGCAGCGGGCTTGCGACTTCATGTTCCTTCACATGGATATGGGACGGCTTCAGCGTCGTCAGTTCCCGCACGATCGTGTCGCCGGGCGGCGTGAAAACGGTTTCGAGATGAAGCGTGCGCTTGGTGGCGTGGATTTCGAGCGCCTGGTTGAAGGTGGCGCCTGCGCTGCTTTCGATAACGCCTGTCCGCCCGCCCTCATAGGCAATCGAGCCGAAGATGCGGTTGACGGTGCCGTAGTTCGGGCTGAACGTGCCCATGGCGGAGACCTTTTCCGGAAGCCGGCCGGCATAGGTCGAGACGGCATTGACCGTATAGCAGGCGAGATCCCATGGAACGCCGCCGCCCGTCTCCTTCTTGAAGCGCCAGCTTCGCGTGGCATCATCGCCGGCCGCCACCTCCGGAAAATAATAGGACGAGCAACTGCGGATCCAGTCGATCTCGCCGATCTCGCCGTTCTCGACGAGGTCGTTCAGCTTCGCGATCATCGGGTGATGCAGGTACATGAAGCCTTCGACGATCGTCGCGCCGTGCGCCTTTGCCAGATCCCAAATCCTGACGGCATCCTCGCCGCTCGTGGCGAGCGCCTTTTCGCACAGGATGAATCTGTGGCCGGCCTCGAGGCACATCTTGACCTGTTCGAGATGCTGCGCCGGCCAGGTCGCGAGCACGACGGCGTCAAGCTTTTCCTCAGCCAGCATCTGCGCGGCATCGTCATAGGCCTTGTCGCAGCCATAGGCCCTGGCGAAGGCGTCGGCCGCCTCCTGGCGCACGTCGCTGCAGGCGACGAAACGGACCTTGTCCGCGCCGATCCGGCCGACGGCTATGCCATGGGCATGCGAGATGCGGCCGCAGCCGATGAGACCCAGTCGAACAGTCATGATTTCCTCCGATGAGATTGTGTCGCGGCAGCCTGCGGTCAGGCGGTCGTGGTTTCGCGCCGCCGCCTGAACGTGTGTCCGGAACGGGCGGCAAGCCTGTGCGCGTGGGCGAAATTGCGGGCGTAATCCCCTTCGCTTGCAAAATGCTCGCAGAAGCAGGTCATATCCGGATCGAGCGTCGCGGCATGGCGAAAATAAGCGTCGAAATCCATGTTGCCCTCGCCAAGATCGACCTCCTCCCATCTCAGCCCGAGCGGCGAGACGGGCCAGGCGAGATCCTTCAGATGAACACTGACGATGTAGGGCTTGAGGAGTGCGAAGGTCTTTTCGATCAGCGGACCGGTCGCGAAGAAATCACCGGGGGCGATCATGTTCGCCTGGTCGAGATGGACGCCGAAGCGGGGATGATCGACGCAATCGATGAAGTCGCGAACCGCCTCCGGTCCGTAGAAGAAACTGTGGGCATAGGGCTCGAGGCCGAGCCGGGTCTTGCCAAGGTCGAGCCCGTCGAGCGCTGCGAGCACCACCTCGCGCACCTCGTTGCGGCAGGCGTCGGTGAACATGTAGGGATGGGCGGCAAAGGCCTTGTCGGAGGGATGCCGCGTGCCCGAAAGGATCGCCACGGAACGACAGCCCATGGCCTCGGCATTTGCAAGCACGATCCTGAGGCGCGCCAGCCGGTCCTGCCGGAGGTCGCGGTCTTCGGTGATGAGATTTTCCCAGAAGCCCGTTTCGCCGATGACGAGGCCGGCCGCCGTCGCGGCTTCACCGAAAGCACGGGCTTCCTCGGTGGTCATGGTGGCGATCGCTTTCGGGGCGACGATGGCGGAAATGCCGTGCCGGTCGGCTTTCTCGCAGAATTCGCCGACGTCCGCTATCGTTTGCGGTCCGACCGCCACGCCTCCAAGCCGCATGTCCCGCGTGTCTCCTCATCCTTCGGAATTGCGTCATCCCTAGGTTTCTTTACAGGATAGGTCAAGATGTAATTTTTTCTTGCCGTTCCTCCGCGGATATGGCGATCGTGCTGCCGAGTGGCAGGGATTGCGAAATTGAAAGTGCGCTTGCGTCTGAAATTTCCCTGTTTCTCAGGCTTCTCCAGCCTCTGTGTCTGCGAGGGTCCTTGATCGACCGTGCGGGCCAACGGCCAATATCCGTCCTAAAAGCCTTAATTTACATATTGACAGATATGTCATAAATCCGCATGGTCCGGACAAAGGTTGCGGGAGGGTCAGCGCAGCCAGTCTGTCTTTGGAGGAGATCACCATGCCCAAGCCGCAACGCGTTCTCGGCAAACTTGCTGCAACGACAGCGCTTGCCGCCTTTTTCATGGCGGCGTCTCATCAGGTCGTGTCCGCCTGCGAAGCGCCGGATCATACCTTCTCGCTCGGTCTCGTCCAGGCGCCGGATCCCGGCCATCCGTCCTACGCCGCCGCCGTCCATTTCAAGGAGCAGGTCGAGGCTAATTCGAAATGCGCCATCCAGATCGATCTTTTCCCCGGCGGCCAGCTTGGCGGCGACCGGGAAATGTTCGAGGCGATCGTGATCGGAACGCAGCATATCGGTTTCATCTCGCCGGCGCCGATGTCCGCCTTCACCGATTCGCTGGACGGTCTCTCGTTGCCCTGGCTCTTCGATGGCGACCTCAAGCTCATGCACGAGGCGCTTCAGGCGGCCCCGGGCGAAACGATCCGCAAGGCTGTCGACGAGGACACGGGTACCAAAACGCTCTCCTTCATCTACTCGCCCTTCCGGGATTTCGTCACGACCAGGCCGATTACCGGCAATGACGTGTTGCGCGGGCTGAAGCTGCGGACGATGCAGAGCGCGCTCAATGTCGCGACCTTCGCGGCGATCGGCACCAATCCCACGCCGATCCCGTTTCCGGAAGTCTATGGTGCGCTCCAGACGGGTGTCGTCGACGGCTTCGAGACGGATGTGGTGGGCATGTATTCCGGCAAGTTCCACGAAGTCGCCAAGCACGTCACCACGTCGGGCCACTTCAACAACGTGCCGCTGATCTCGATGAACCAGGCGGCCTGGGACGGGCTGGAGCCCGAGTTGCAGGCAGTCGTGCAGAAGGCGGCTGACGATGCGGGCACGCGCAGCTACGAGCAGAGTGTCGCGCAGGTCGAGGAATATACCCAGAAGCTGAAGGATGCGGGCGTCGTCTTCCACACGGTAGACATCGAGGCGCTGCGCATGGAGACCTTGCCGGTCTATACGCAGTTCCAGGAGAAATCCGAGGTGACGCGCACATTCGTCGAGCAGGTCAACGCCATGAAGACGGCTGCGCAGAACTGATCGGGGCAAGGCATGGAGAAGATCAGTTCCGGCATCGACCAGGTGGTCCGCAACCTCCTGTTCCTGTTCGCGGCCATCGAGACGGTGATCATCATCACGGCCGTCGTCGCGCGCTACGTGTTCAACAGCTCCTTCCCCTGGTCGGAGGAACTCGCGCGCGCGATCCTGACATGGATGGTCTTTCTCGGCGCCTCGAGTGCGGTGAGGGCAAATGAGCTGGTCGCCATGGAATCGGTGCGCGACGGCTGGTCGGACAGGAAGGTGCTCGCGACCCGAGTCGTGACGGATATCTTTGTCATGATCTTCCTCGTCCTGGTGATTTATGCCAGTTGGCGGCTGATCTCGCTCACCTCCCGCCAGACCTATCCGGTCACGGGCTATCCACTCTGGATTGCCTATTCCGCGATCCCCGTCTCCTGCGTCCTCATGATCCTGCACCTCGTCGTCAGGATCCGCGGCCTCATTGCCGGTCGCGTGCCGCTTCGTCAGGAATTCCACGTCGACGAGATCGCCTGAGCGATCACCCGGCTTCAGACAGGTACCCGATACATGATTGCGCTTGCCGTCAGCTTCACCATTTTCATGCTCATGGGCATGCCGATCGCCTTCGTGCTCGGCGCAAGCTCTCTTGTCTATATCCTCTCGACCGGCAACCTGAACACGTTGATGGTCATGCCGCAGAAGCTCTATCAGGGAACGGACAACTTCATCCTGCTCGCCATCCCCTTCTACCTGCTTGCCGGCGAGCTGATGAACACGACCGGCATCACGCAGCGCATGATCGGCTTCTTCGTCATCCTGATGGGACATGTTCGCGGGGCGCTCGCGCAGGTCAACGTCATTGCGGGCATGTTCTTTTCCGCCATTTCCGGCACCGCGACCTCAGATGCGGCAGCCGTCGGCGGCGTCATGATTCCGGCCATGAAGAGGGAAGGCTACAGGCCGGAATTCGCGGCCGCCCTTCAGGCCGCCTCCGCGACGATTGCGCCGATCATCCCGCCGAGCATGGTGATGATCCTCTATGCGGTCTTCGCCAACGTGTCGGTCGCCGCGATCTTTGCGGCCGGCATCCTCCCGGGCATGCTGCTCGGCCTCGCCCAGATGGGGCTCGTCTACTACTACGCCCGCACCGGGCGGCTCCCGGCGCCGAAAGCGCGCTCGAGCTTCAAGGACATCCATGCCGGCTTCAAGGACGCGACGCTTGCCTTCATGATGCCGGTCATCATTCTCGGTGGCATTTTCGGCGGCATCTTCACGACGACGGAGGCTGCGGGCGCAGCCGTCCTCTACGCGATCGTCGTCGGCGCCTTCGTCTATCGCACGCTGACGCTCGGCAAGCTGCGCGAAGTGCTGATCAAGACGGCAGTCAGCACGGGCGGCCTGCTTCTCATCGCCGCGACGGGCTACCTCTTCGGCTGGGTTCTGGCCGCCGAGCAGATGCCGGCGAAGGCGGCGCAACTGATCCTCGCCATCAGCGAGAACCCGCTGGTCTTCCTGTTGCTCGTCAATATCCTGCTTCTGGTGCTCGGCACCTTCATGGATACGCTGCCGGCGCTCATCATCTGCGTGCCCGTCCTCTTCCCGGTCTCCCAGCAAATGGGCGTCGATCCGGTCCATTTCGGCGTCGTCGTCTGCTTCAACATCATTCAAGGCATGCTGACGCCGCCTGTCGGGCTGCTGCTGTTCATCACCGCCCAAATCGCCAAGGTTCGTTTCGAAGCGGTCACGCGGGCGGTCCTTCCGTTCCTGGCAATCAACGCGGTCGTGCTGATGGTCATCACCTTCGCGCCCGGCTTCGTGCTCTTCCTGCCGCGTCTCATGGGGTTGATGGACTGATGGCGACTGCAATCGACAATACATTTGACCATACCGGCTTCGTCACGCGCGATATCGAGGGCACGGTGGAGTTCTGGACCCGGGTTGTCGGCCTGACGGCAAGTCCTATCGTCGAGCGCACGGGTGCGTGGATCAGTGCCTTCACGGGCGTTCCGAACGCAGCGCTCCGGATCGTCCATCTCTTCGGCGAGGGCGTGCATCTGGAGTTCCTGGAGTTCATCCGCGGCGGCGCCACGCCGGAGCAGCCCGCGCCGGCCAATGCCAGCTGTGTCGGCCATGTCTGCCTCAGGGTCGATGATCCGGCCGAAGCGCTTCGGCGCTGCGTGGCCGCGGGGGCGAAACCGGCCGGGAAAGTCACCACCATCACGGAGGGTGCAGCGACGGGATTGACGGGCGTCTATCTTCGCGATCCGAACGGCCTTCTTGTCGAACTCCTGCAGCGGGCCGATCCCCGGTCGGGGCGGTGAACCACGCTGAGTTGTCAGATTGCTGAAGTTGTCCTAACAGGTTAGGTTGATTGCAAAGGTTAGGGGAGACGATCCGGAGTGTCGAAAGCGGGCCAGCGTCCTAGGTTGAGCGATGTCCTCTATGCGGACCTGCTGCAGGAAATCCACTCCGGAAAGTATGGCGCGGGAACGCGCCTTCCTTCCGAGGCCGATTTCAGTGCCCAGTTCGGCGTTTCCCGTCCGATCGTTCGCGAAGCGCTCGGCCGCCTCCGGGAGGAGGGGATCATCCGCTCGAAGAAGGGCTCGGGCAGCTATGTCGCCGCTGCCGAGAGGCGGGACGGCGTAAACGGCAGCGCCGCCGCGCGTACGGTCTCCAGCATTTCCGACGTTCAGAAGCTCTATCAGTTCCGAGTGTCGCTGGAAGGAGAGGCAGCGTTCCTTGCCGCACAGAACCGGACGGACGAGCAACTGGAGGCCATCGCCAAGGCGGCCGCGGATCTCGCCTCCACGATGCACAGCGCCTCTGACGGCACCAACGAGGACATCGTCTTCCACCGCGCCGTGGCGCTCGCGACCGGCAACGCCTTTTTCGTCGAGGTGCTCGACAGGATCGCGCCGGACATGCAATTCATCGTGCAACTGGCCCGAACGCTCCTCCAGGGGCGCCCTGCAAAGAACATCGAAGCGGTGCAGCGCGAACACAGCCTGGTGCTTGAAGCCATCCGGAGGGGTGACGCCGTTGCGGCGCGCGAGCGGATGCAATTCCACATCCGCACGGCTCAGGCCCGGCTTTTCTTCGGCGAGACCGTCGAGGGGAGTGCCCTCTGGCAGCAATCTCCGCCGATGTGAGAGCCGTGCTCAGGCCATGGGACCGGCAACGATTGAACAGGGTACCCTGTTCTCATGACGCTTTGACCTTCCGGCCAAGACGACAAGGTGCCGGACGATCGCGGGGGGCCGCCGGACCCGCTTGGTGGAGGACGCCTTGACGATCGCAGAACAGGCATGCCCGCCGGACGACTTCACGCTCATTGTCGGCAGCTACACCCATTCCCTGCCGCATGTGGCGGCACGCGGACAGGGGATCAGCGTGCTGCGACTTTCCGCCGATACGGGCCGCATCACGCCGGTGTCGTGCTTCACGGCCCTGCACAACCCGACCTATCTGGCGCTGTCCGATGGTCACCGCATGCTCTACGCGGTGGAGGAGATGCCGGAGAGGGACGGGGCGGCGGCCGTGGCGCTGAGCCTCGATGTGCGCACCGGGGACATGACGCTTCTTGACCGCGTGGGTGTTGCGGGCGATTGCCCGTGCCATGTTTCGCTCGATCGGGAGGCCAGACGGCTCTTCGTCTCCAACTACGGGAGCGGCAACCTGCTCACCTTTGCGCTCGACGCGGCCGGCATGCCGACCGGCATTGCGACGAACCTGCAACGCCACGGCACCGGGCCCAATGAAAGCCGGCAGGAGGGGCCGCATGTCCATCAGGCGACGGTCACGCCGGACGGCAGCAGCGTTCTCGTCTGCGACGCGGGGACCGACGAGATCGCCCGGCATGCGATCGGGAGATCGCTGATCGATCCGCAACCGGACCTCGTGGTGAAGACGAAGGGCGGCCACATGCCGCGGCATCTGGCGTTCTCGACCGATGGGACGAAGGTCTTCGTCGTCCACGAACTCGGCTGCACGGTCGGCTGCTATGCCTATTCGCAGACGGAGATCAGGCTGCTCGACGAGGTTTCCACCCTGCCGGACGACTTCGAAGGCGATTCGGCATGCGCCGCGATCCGCGTCCATCCCGGTGGCCGCTTCGTCTATGCCTCCAACCGGGGCCACGACACGATCGCCGCCTTCGAGGTCGATCCCGTGCACGGTTCGCTGAGGCGGATCGGCTGGTATCCCACCAGGGGCGCGGTGCCGCGCGACTTCGCGATCGATCCCGGCGGCCGCTATCTGGTCGCTGCCAACCAGGACGGCCATTGCCTGTCGGTGTTCTCGATCGATCGGGAGGACGGCTCCCTGACGCCGGTCGGGGAGACGTTCGAGACCGGCAGCCCCGTCTGCGTCCTGTTCGCCTGACTGTTTTCTGAACACGCAACGCGATGTGGACGGTGTATCTCCGCTCGTCCCCGTCTTCTGCTGCTGTGCCGCGACGATAGTTCGCACCTATCGAAAATCGAGGATTTATCTATTTCATTTATCGAGACAACCTGTCTATGTTGCGCCGCGAAGGCGACATTTCGCTTTGCAGCAATTTCTGACAGGAGTTCCCATGGCCCTCATCAACACCCCCATCAAGCCGTTCAAGGCACAGGCCTTCAAGCAGGGCAAGTTCATCGAAGTGACCGAAGCCGACATCCAGGGCAAGTGGGCCGTCTTCTTCTTCTATCCCGCCGATTTCACCTTCGTCTGCCCGACCGAGCTCGGTGACGTCGCCGACCACTATGCCGAACTGCAGCGTCTCGGCGTCGAGGTCTTCTCGGTTTCCACCGACACGCACTTCACCCACAAGGCCTGGCATGACAGCTCCGAGACCATCGGCAAGATCCAGTATGCGATGATCGGTGACCCGACCGGCACGATCACCCGCAACTTCGACGTCATGCGCGAAGGCGAAGGCCTCGCCGACCGCGGCACCTTCATCGTCGATCCCGATGGCATCATCCAGGCGATGGAGATCACCGCCGAAGGCATCGGCCGCAACGCCGCCGACCTGTTGCGCAAGATCAAGGCGGCGCAGTACGTGCGCGCGCATCCGGGCGAAGTCTGCCCGGCCAAGTGGGAAGAGGGCGAAAAGACGCTCGCTCCCTCGCTGCACCTCGTTGGCAAGATCTGATTTCGAATGACGGCTGCCCCTCCGGCCGGTTCGGAGGGGTGGTCTTATCCCGCCATATTCCCCAAGGGGCCGTGGCTGCAGTCTATACGCTTAGAGTGGAGTGCCCGATGCTCGACGAAACCCTGAAATCCCAACTCAAGGCCTATCTCGAAAAGGTCGTTCGCCCGATCGAGATCGTCGCCTCCGTCAACGACGGGGCGAAGTCGAAGGAAATGATGGAGCTCCTGAACGCCCTGGTCGGCCTCTGCGACAAGATCACCGTGACCGAGCGCCGCGACGACGGCGAGCGGGCGCCGTCGTTCGCGCTGAACAGCCCCGGGCACGACATCAGCCTGCGTTTCGCCGGCATCCCGATGGGCCACGAGTTCACCTCGCTGGTGCTGGCGCTGCTGCAGGTCGGCGGCCATCCGCCGCGCACCGAGCAGGCCATCATCGACCAGATCCGCGATCTCGACGGCGAACTGACCTTCGAGAGCTATTTCTCGCTCTCCTGCCAGAACTGCCCCGACGTGGTGCAGGCGTTGAACCTGATGGCGGTGCTGAACCCGCGCATCAGGCATGTGGCGATCGACGGCGGCGTGTTCCCCTCGGAAGTCGAAAGCCGGCAGGTCATGTCGGTTCCGACCGTCTACCTGAACGGCGCGCTGTTTGGTCAAGGCCGGATGGAGATCGAGGAAATCGTCGCCCGGCTCGATACCAATTCGGCCGCCCGTGCCGCCGAGAAGCTCAACACCCGTGACGCCTACGAGGTCCTCGTGATCGGCGGCGGACCCGCAGGGGCGGCGGCTGCGATCTATGCCGCGCGCAAGGGCATCCGCACCGGCATCGCCGCCGAGCGCTTCGGTGGCCAGGTGCTCGACACCATGTCGATCGAGAACTTCATCTCCGTCCGCCACACCGAGGGCCCGCAGCTTGCCGCCTCGCTCGAAGAGCACGTGCGCGAGTACGACGTCGACATCATGAACCTGCAGCGGGCCGAGAAGCTGATCCCCGGCGACGGCGAGATCGCGGTCGAGCTCGCCAACGGTGCGACGTTGCGTTCGAAGACCGTCATCCTCTCCACCGGCGCCCGCTGGCGGCAGATGGGCGTGCCCGGCGAGGATCACTATCGCAACAAGGGCGTCGCCTATTGCCCGCATTGCGACGGCCCGTTGTTCAAGGGCAAGCGCGTGGCGGTCATCGGCGGCGGCAATTCCGGCGTGGAGGCAGCGATCGACCTCGCCAATATCGTCAGCCACGTGACGCTGATCGAGTTCGACAACAAGCTGCGCGCCGACGACGTGCTGCAGCGCAAGCTGCGCAGCCTGCCGAACGTCGACATCCTGCTCTCGGCGAAGACGACCGAGGTTCTGGGCGACGGCCAGAAGGTGACGGGTCTCACCTACGAGAACCGCATCGCCGGCCAGCGCCACACGCTCGCCCTCGAAGGCATCTTCGTCCAGATCGGCCTGCTGCCGAACACGGAGTGGCTGAAGGGCACGGTGGAGCTGTCCTCGCGCGGCGAGATCGTCGTCGACCACCACGGGCAGACTTCGGTACCCGGCGTGTTCGCCGCCGGCGACTGCACGACCGTCCCTTACAAGCAGATCGTGATCGCGGTCGGCGAGGGGGCCAAGGCCTCGCTCGCGGCGTTCGACCATCTGATGCGGACGTCCGCCCCCGAGACGGATTCCGCCAAGGCAGCCTGATGCTGCTCCAGGCCGCGTCGGTAAGGCGCGGCGTACCTTCAAGATGGCCCTGAAGCGGCGCCGCGGGGACCCGTCGCGAGACCTGCGGGCCGCATACGGATCGAATCCTTCATGACGCTGCGCGAGCTGGAATACCTGATCGCCCTCGCCGACCACCGGCATTTCGGCCGGGCCGCCGAGGCTTGCCATGTCAGCCAGCCGACGCTGTCCATGCAGATCCGCAAGCTGGAGGAAGACCTTGGCGCACCGCTGATCGAGCGGTCGCCGAGGTCCGTCATGCTGACGCCGTTCGGACGCGACGTCGTGGCGCGTGCGCGGCGGATCATGACCGAGGTCGGCGAGATGCGCCGCTCGGCGATGAGCTGCCGCAATCCGGAGACGGGCTCGCTGCGGCTCGGCATTTTCCCCACGCTCGGCCCCTATCTCCTCCCGCACGTCGTGCCCCGCATCCGCGCGCGCTATCCGAAGCTGGAACTGCTGCTGTTCGAGGAGAAGAGCGAGAGCCTGATGGCGCGACTGCGCGAGGGCAAGCTCGACGCCGTGTTGCTGGCGCTTCCGGTCGACGACGAGCGGCTGCAGGCGGAATTTCTGTTCGAGGAGCCGTTCCTGCTCGCCGTGCCGGCGACGCACGATCTGGCAAGGCGCAGTTGCCTCGCGCTCGACGAACTCTCCGGCTACGACCTGATGCTTCTGGAAGAGGGGCATTGCCTGCGCGACCAGGCCCTCGACGTCTGCCGTGCCTCGGGCGCGGCCGAGCGCGGCTCGTTCCGGGCCACGAGCCTGGAGACGCTGCGGCAGATGGTCGGCGCCGATGTCGGCATGACGCTCCTGCCGGAGCTCGCCACGCGGTCCCCCGCCTCGGACCATATCCGGATCCTGCGCTTCCAGAACGCGGCCCCGAGCCGCCAGATCGCGCTGTGCTGGCGCAGGAGTTCGGCGCTGGGCGACTTCCTGAAGGACATGGCCCTGCTTTTGCGCGAGGTCTCGCAAGCCCTTCTTGTCGACGAACTTATGGACAAGGCGGGCTGAAGCCGATTCAGCTCGCACAAGAGCGCGCTTGCCCGATCAGGCTCGGATCGCGCGATCCGGCGCATAGGGCGCCACCGTCACCGAGCAAGCGCCACTGTCAGGGTCGCGTAAGGGGAAAGCTCAGCGTCGGTCCGGGCTGGATGATCTGCCGGTTGCAAACCGCGGAGATCGACGGTCTTGACTGCCGGCGTCAGGTTGACGAGATGCAGGGTCGGGCCATCGGCGGCTTCGGCGACGAAGGCGAGCACTTGCGAGGGTGCGGAGGAGACGCAGGACTGCCACGGCGCGCCGGCGAGCCCGGCCAATGTCCTGACGGTCCGCGAAAGCGGCCGCTCGCTGCCTTCCGGGGTCGGTTCGTCGCGGCCGGCGACCAGGCCGAACGGGCCGCTCAGGGCGGACAGCGTCAGGCATTCGAGACCCGCCTCGAGCACCCGGATGGCATAGCCGAGCGCGAACGCTTCGGCGAAGAGCCCGTTGTGGCGCGGATCGCGGTTGGCCATCGGGATGCGGCCGAGGCCGGGATTGTCCATCGTCCGGCTGCCATAGGGGTTCTGCCGCATCGGAATGGTGGACGGGCCGATGCGGTAGGGCATGTCGCCATAGATCGCCCGCACCGACCGGGTGATGAAGGGCAGGGCCTCGAGTGTCTGCATGATGCTGAGGTCGTCGGCGGCATGGACGATCGGGTTCGTGCAATGCGAAATGAGGGAAAGCCTCTCGGGAGGCACGCGCTTGCGGTTCAGCTCGGTGAAATAGCTGAGCATGCCGCCGCCGATCCGGATGCCCGGGAAGGCCGCATGGGCGGCAGCATAAACCTCATCGAGGGGCGGGCATTCCGGCCATTTGCTGCCGGGCGGCGTCGACTGGCGATCGACGGACGGGGAGATGACGATCGCATCGGGAGCAAACCCGGCGGAATGCATCTGCCGGGCGATCTCCAGCGTCTCCTCCGCCGGCGCCTCGCGGCAGGGCAGGGCGATTTCCAGCGTCGTGCGGCCGGGATGCAGCGCTGCAAGTTCCGCGAAGTCCCTCAGCGCCTCCAGCCCGTGCCCGGCACCCGGGTCGAAGTGGAAGAGAAGCTCCTGGGGACCGATCTCGGCCATCAGCGCGCGGGCGGCGAGTGTCGCCTTCGCTTCCTCCGGCGTTATGACGAGACCGATCGCGGGCATCCGGCCCCGGTGCTGTCCCAGGTGAATGGTCACCGGCTCATGGCCGCCGTTTGTCCTCGTGGCCTTGGCCTCGCGGCGGTCCCGAATGGAGAGGACGATCTGCTGCTGCACGGGTTCTCCGGCCTGGATCTTGTAGGGCCAGGGGAGTGCCAGCGGACGGACATAGGTCTTGTAGGAGGCGTCAGACCAGTTGCGCTGGTCCTCCATCTCGAAGGTATCGCCTTCCATCCGGCATTCGGCCACGACACCGTCGGCGACGGTGTGGGTGATGGCGCGCATGTCCTTGAACGGCTGCCACGGCTCGATCAGGTCCGGAAAGACGGTTTCGTCACGGTGGCCGTCCACGTGCTCGACCATGGCCGGCTCGCCGGCTATGCCGTCGATCGGGTGGAGAATGCAGAAGCCGCAGCGGTTGGTCTCGAAACCGGTCGCCGACTGCGCCTTCGATTCGAAGGTCAGGCGCCCTTCCGATGCGGCGATGCGCACGTCGATCGCAAGCACGCTTCCGCCCGGTCCCTCGCAATGGGCGCGATAGGAGACGATGAAGGCCTCGTCGCGCTGTTGTATCTCCAGGTCTTCGATCCTGGGGCTGTAGGTGCCCCAGTCGCGATCGCGAACGAGATAGGAGATGGCGCGAAGGACCTCGACGCCGTCATAGGTGATGGTGCGGAGATTGCCGTCTGCGAGGTCCGCCGAAAGCCGGCCTGCGACCAGCCGGACCGGCGCCCCCTCGGCTTCATGCGTGCCATAGAGCAGAAACGGCGCCGTGCTCATTTCAACAGCGCCCCGATGTCCACCGGACGGCCGGAGGCCGCGCTCTCATAGGCTGCCTCGACCAGCGCGAAGGTCTTCAGGTTGTCCGCGCCCGAGGTGGACGGTTCGCCGCCGTCCCGCAGTCGTTCGGCCCAGTGCTTCTGGATCGCAAAGACGCTTTCCTGGATGTTGTGCCAGGGCCGCGAGGCCCAGGAGAGAAGCTTCGGCGAGACATCGGTGATGGTGGTGCCGGCCGCGTTGCTGATCTCGAGGCGGTAGCCTTGTGACAGGCGGATCGTGCCTTTGGTACCGTCGAGTTCGATCAGGGTCTCGGGGAAGGGCTCCGTGCCAAGTTTCGTCGCATAGCTGACGTCGACGATGGACGTCGCGCCGGCCTCATGGTCGAGCAGGATCGTCGCCACGTCCTCGCCCTTGATGTCAGGGTTGACGCGCCTGGTCCGCGCCGTCAGGCTCTTCACGTCGCCGAGGATATAGCGGGCGATGTCGAGCGTATGGATGCCGAGATCCTCGATGATGAAGCGCTCGCCCTCGGCGAGATAGGGCTGGCCGGAGAAGACGTCGTAGCCCGAGCGGAAGGAGAAGCGACCCCAGAAGGGCTCGCCGATCGCGCCCGCGTCGAGCGCCTTGCGGACCGCCTGGATCGGCGTCTGCCAGCGGAAGTTCTCGTGCACCATCAGCGGAATGCCGGCGGCGCGGCAGGCGGCGACCATGGCCTTTGCGTCCGACAGGGTCCTGGCGAAAGGCTTCTGGCAGATCGCCGGCACCTTGTGCTGGGCAGCCAGCTCGACGAGCGCCCGATGGCTCTGGACGGTGGTGGCGATATCGACGAAGTCGAAGCCGCCATCGGCAAACATCTGTGCTGCGTCCGTATAGCGGCGCGCGATGCCGAACTGGTCGCCGACGATTGCGAGCCGCTCCGGGTCGCGGTCGCAGATGGCGACGATCCCGGCACCCTCGACATCGTTCCAGGCGTGCATCTGGTTGACGGCGAAGAAGCCGCAGCCGATCAGGGCACCACGAAGTTCTTGCATGCCGTCAGTCCTTCTTGGCGAGCTGCATCAGGGCGACCCGCTGCTGCAGGCGCCGCTGGGCCTGGTCCACGACCACTGCCACGATGATCACGATACCCTTGATGACCATCTGCCAGAAGGAGGAAACGCCCATCATGACGAGGCCGTCCGACAGGATGCCGATGACGAAGGCGCCGATGATGGTTCCGCCGATCGTGCCGCGGCCGCCGGACATCGAGGTGCCGCCGAGGACGGCCGCCGCAATGGCGTTGAGCTCGAAGGAGTTGCCGGTCGCCGGATGCGCAGCCATCAGCTCCGACGAGATGACGATGCCGACGATGGCGGCGCAGAAGCCGGAGAACATGTAGACGAACATCTTCACGCGGTCGACCTTGATACCCGACATGCGCGCGGCGCGCTCGTTGCCGCCGACGGCGAAGATCTGGCGGCCGATCGGCGTGTATTTCGCGATATAGGCCGCAGCCAGCGCCACGATCACCAGAATCCACACCGAGACGGGCAGGCCGAGGATCCGGCCCGAGCCGAGGAAGGCAAAGCCGGTGGTGCCGAGATCCGGGTTGCCCTGGAGGTTCGGGAAGGTCTGTCCGCCGGAGGACAGGAGTGCCAGGCCGCGGGCGACGTAGAGCGTGCCGAGCGTCGCGATGAACGGCGCCACGTTGAGCTTGGTGATCAGCAGGCCGTTGACTGCGCCGATCGCGATCCCGACGAGCAGGGTGATGGCGGCGACCTCAAAGATGTTGAAGTACATCGTGTAGCCGATCTGCAGGTCGATGCCGTACAGGATCAGCCCGCCGGCGACCATGCCGCAGAGGCCGACGATCGAGCCGACGGAAAGGTCGATGCCGCCGGTGATGATGACGAAGGTCATGCCCATCGCGAGGAACGCGTTGAGCGCCACGTGCTTCGACATCAGGATGAGGTTCGCGGTCGACAGGAAGTTCGGCGCGAAGACCGAGAAGAAGGCGATCACGGCGAAGAGCGCGATGAAGGTGCGAAGCTTCATCAGGGTCAGGAGCATCGAGCCGCCGTCGCCGGCCTGGGTGTTCTGGGTCGTGGTTACGGTGCTCATCACGCGACTTCCCTTGTGGATTTGTGTCCCTCGGATGCGGCCTTGACGATGAGTTCCTCGGTCGCGTCCGCCCGGTCGAATATCTTGGTGATCCTGCCGTTGCTCATGACGGCGATCCGGTCGGACAGCGCCATGACCTCTTCGAGATCGGAGGTCGAAAACAGGATGGCGAGGCCTTCGCCGGCGAGCCGGCGCATAGTGCGAAACACGTCAGCCTTGGCGCCGACATCGATGCCACGGCTCGGCTCGTCCATCAGGAGCACTTTCGGATTGGTCATCAGCGCCTTGCCAATGACCACTTTCTGCTGGTTGCCGCCGGACATCGAGGTGACGTCGAAATCCGGGTTCGGCGCCTTGATGGAAAGATCGCGGATTGCATCGCGGATCGCGCTTTGCTCGCGGTCGCCGCGAATGTGGAAGCCGAAGCGCGTCAGTTTCTCGAGGCTGGCGAGGGTCAGGTTTGCCGCAATAGAAAGCACCTGGACAAGGCCTTCGCGCTGCCGGTCCTCCGGGATCAACGCCAGACCGCGCTTGATGCGCGCCGGCGTGTCGCGCTCGACGACCTCCTTGCCGGCGACGAAGACCTTGCCGGTCGAGTGCGGATGCTGGCCTATGACGCATTCGAAGAATTCGCTGCGTCCGGCGCCCATCAGCCCGTAGATGCCGAGCACCTCGCCGGCGCGGACCGAGATCGACAGGTGGTCGACGGCGAGCCCTCCGGTCTTGCGCGGCAGGCTGATTTCCTCGGCGCGGAAGGCCTCGTCGCCCAGCTTGTGATCGACCGATTTGGCGAAGTCCTTGGCGTCCGAGCCGATCATCGAGCGGACGATCCACTTGGTGTCGATGTCCTTGACCATGGCCTGCCCGGTGATCTGGCCGTCGCGCAGGACCGTAATATAGTCGCCGATCCGCATCAGCTCTTCCAGCCGGTGCGAAATGTAGACGATCGCCACCCCTTGCGCCTTCAGCTCGCCGATCACCTTGAACAGGATGTCGACCTCGGCAGCCGACAGTGCCGAGGTCGGCTCGTCGAGGATCAGGATGCGGGTGTCAAGCGAGATCGCCTTGGCGATCTCGACGAGTTGCTGCTGGCCGATCGGCAGGTCTTCTACCATGGTCTCGGCACTGATGCCGGCATCCAGCTTGTCGAGAAAATGGTTGGCCTTCTCCACCTGTGCCTTGTGGTCGATCCCGCGGATACCGCGGATGATTTCACGGGTGGCAAAGATGTTTTCGGCGACCGAGAGGTTGCCGAACAGGTTCAGCTCCTGGAACACCATGCCGATGCCGTGCTTCTGCGCATCGGCCGGCGAATTGAACTCCACTTCCTTGCCGTCGAGCAGGATGCGGCCGAGCGACGGCTTCTCGACGCCGGCGATCATGCGCATCAGCGTCGACTTGCCGGCGCCGTTTTCGCCGACGAGCACGTTCACCGCGCCCCGCCGCAGCGCCAGGTTGGCGTGCTTGACGGCGACGATGCCCGAATAGACCTTCGTCACGTCGTCCAGCCTGAGGATGATGTCGCCTTCGTCGATCTCGGCCATCTCAGCCACCGATCGTGATCGTTGCAGGGGTCAGAAGCGGCAGCTGTCCCTTGGAGGGAAGCGGATAGGCGCCGACGGCCTCGACCTTCTGGCCCTCCAGCGCCTCCCGCGGCAGCTTATCCAGCGTCACCGCATTGAGGTGGTTGTTGAAGGCCTTGCCGAACTCGGCCCACTGGATCTGGTTCTTGAATTCGTTGAAGTTGACGAAGTCGAGGCTGTCGCGGATCGCCGTGCCGCGGATGACCGGGCCGATCTGGATGCGCACGTCGGCCTTGCCGTCGCCGTCGATGTCGGTATCGAGATAGGCGGCGCGCGACTTGGTCTCGGCCTTGACGACGGTGCCGGAGACCTTCGCCGCATAGGTCCAGGGCGCGCTGCCCTGTTCTTCCTTGTGGCCGTATTTGGCGCCGGCCGCATCGGGGTCGCTGCCTGCCAGTGCCGCGACCTCCTGGAAGGGGCCTGCGCGCTGGTCGAGGAACGGGATCACCTTCTCGTCCCATAGCTCGGCTGCCTGCCGCTCCGGGTTGAAGCCGCCGCTGGCCGCTTCGGCCGCCTCTTCGGCGGTCGGTGTCTTGATGATCTTGCAGCCGGACAAAGCCAGCGCCAGCGCGGCCGCCGTCAGCGTCGCAGTCCGGACAAATGCCATGGAACGCACTCCGTCATGTCGATATGCGACTTGCGAGGCGGATCGCTCCGCCTCGCAAGCTCGTCCTGGGAGGATTTAGTCCTTCAGCGCGAAAGTCTCGAGCTGATCTGCGTTGTCGGCATTGATCAGCACGCAGTCCATCAGCTGCTTTTCCTCGGCCGGGCCTTTGCCGGTCTTGATGTAGGTGTCGGCCTGGTCGACGGCCATCTGGGCCTGCGCATAGGCCGGCTGCAGGACGGTCGCCTTGATGCCGCCCGCCTTGATCGAGTCGCGGACGTCGTTGGAGCCGTCGAAGCCGACGACGATGACGTCCTTGCGGCCGGCGGCCTGGAGCGCTGCGATTGCGCCCATCGCCATCGTGTCGTTGCCGGCGATGACGCCCTGGATGTCAGGGTTGGCCTGCAGGATGGTCTCCATCTTGGAGTAGCCTTCCGTCTGGCTCCAGTTGGCCGACTGCTGGGCAACCATCTTCATATCCGGATATTCGTCGATGATGTCGTGATAGCCCTTGGAGCGGATGCCGGCGTTGAGGTCGGCTTCGCGGCCGAGCAGTTCGACGTAGTTGCCCTTCTCGCCCATCAGGCGGACGAACTCTTCGGCGCCGAGCTGCGCGCCCTGGTAGTTGTTCGAGACGATCTGCGAGACGGCGATGCCGGTGGCGTTGATCTCGCGGTCGATCAGGAACGAGGGCACACCCGCGTCCTTGGCCTTCTGGACGGCGGCGATCGAGGCTTCCGAGCCGGCATTGTCGAGGATGATCGCCTTGGCGCCGCGGCCGATGGCCGTGTCGATCAGCTGGGACTGCTTGTTGGCGTCGTCGTCATGGACGAGGACCAGCGTCTCGTAGCCGAGCTCCTTCGCGCGCGCTTCCGCGCCGACGGCTTCGGCCTTGAAGAACGGGTTGTCATGAGACGGGGTGATGATGGCGATCAGGTCGGCCGCGAAGGCCGGCATTGCGGTGCCGAGGGCGAGTGCGCCGGCGAAGGCCGCAAGCGTAAGTCTGCGAGTCAGTTTCATGTTTTTCCTCCCAAAGTAAAACGATAGGCCCCATCCTCAGCGGGGCGAAAAGGGAGGGGCCTTGGCCCCTCCCGAGGGCATCAGGTGATGCGCCGGATGCTTTCGGCGATCTCCTGAGGTTCGAAAACCTTCTTCCAGTCGTCGCGCATCAGCGCGGGAATGCCGAATTCGATGGCCTTGTTGCAGGCATCGGAGAAGACGCCCGGCGTCTCTTCGAAGATGACCGCGCCAAGCACGGTCATGTGACCGAGCAGGAAGTCGCGAGCCGCTTCCTTGTCGACGCCACGGCGGACGCACTCGTCCATGGCCTGGCGCATGACGACCAGCAGCGAGGCGCAGACGGTTTCCGAAAGGCCCGGCTCGAGCATCGCCATCTGCTCGACGGTGACGCGGTGCGAGCGCATGACCGGGGCCCAGATGACCTTGGCGATCTCTTCGCCCAGCGCATATGCCTCTTCCGGGCCCTGCATCAGGGCAGAGACGATGTGCTGCTTGGCGGCGACGCCGCCGAAGAAGTCGCGCTTGGCGGCCGGGTCGGTCTCGTCGTTGAAGATCGGCGGATGGCAGGGGTGCGTGACGAAATAGGTCAGGTCCGCGCGTTCCGGCAGGTGGCCTGCGAAGGGGGCGGCGGCATCGAGCACCACGACCATGGTGCCAGGCTTCAGCTTGTCGATGATGCCGGCGGCGACCTTGCCGATCGCGGTATCCGGAACGGCGAGGATAACCACCTCGGCGCCGTTCAGGCCTTCGTCGGCAGACACGCATGAAATGCCGAGATCGTCCTTCAGTCGCGCCTTGCCGGCGTCGCTGACCTCGACGTGGCGCACGTCAAAACGCGAGCCCTTCAGGTTCTTGGCGAGCCGGTATCCCATTTTGCCACCGGCGCCAAAGAGAGCAATTGCTGTCATGTTTCCTCACCTCAGGGTTGGATTGGCATAATAACTGGTATGATGAGTCAATCACAATCCCATCATTATTGTGGCAACGATCAGGCTTTCTTGCCTTCGTCGAGACGGTCGATCGCCTGGACGTTCCCGGCCGACGGACCTTCGGGGTCGAAGCTGGAGGCCAGCCACGTGTCCACGATCGCCTTGGCGAGTTCCGGGCCGATGACCCGGGCGCCCATGGTGATGATCTGCGCGTTGTTGGACTTGGCCGCGCGTTCCGCCGAATAGGTATCGTGCGTCAGGGCGGCGCGGATGCCGGGAACCTTGTTGGCGGAGATGCAGACACCGATGCCGGTGCCGCAGAACAGGATGCCGCGTTCGTGGTCGCCGTCGACGATCGACTGGCCAACCTTCTGCGACAGGTCGGCATAGAAACCGGACTGGCTCAGGTCGTGGACGTCGATGTCCGCCCGGCCCGCGAGATGGGTGGCGATGACGTCGAGCAGCGGCTTGCCGGCGCTGTCGGCTCCAATGACGATTTTCATGTTTCTTCCTTTCGATCGCTCAACTGGCGTGAATTCCGATTCCGGCCCTGTCAGGCGCGGCTGCCGTCGCGGATCTGCGCGAAGTAGCCGTCGGTGCCGATCTGGCCGCCCTTCAGCGCGATCTGCAGGCCGTCGGTCGGGGCGTAGCTGCCATGCGCGGTGCAGAGCGGCGAGCCCGGCGTCTGCGGCAGGGGCAGGAGCGTCGTCAGCGCCTCGACGCGCAATTCCTGCAGCGCGTGGCTGGAGGTGTCGCCGCCGGCGATGACGGCGCGGGGCAGGGCTTCACTCTCGACGAGGCGGCGCAGGATCGCTCCGAGCGCCCGGCCTAGCCGGTGTCGCGCGCCTTCGACGCGGTCGATCTCGCTACCCCGATCGGCCGACGGGCCGAGGGCCGTATGCAGCAGCACGCTGTTGCCCTCCTTCAGCGCCGCGATCCCGGAGGCGATGGCGGCCTCGATCGCCCGGTCGCCGCTTTCGCCGACGAGCGACAGCGGGTCGAGGTCGATGCCCTTGAAGCCCTGGGAAAACGCCGTGCGGATCTGGCGTTCGGTGGTGGGCGAGACGCTGCCGGAGACGACCGCGAGGCGGTCGACCTTGCCGGGTTCGGCGAACTCGACCTTTCCGCCGATCAGGCCCTGCTGTCGCCAGGCTTCGAGGAGAGCATATTCGACGCCGGACGAGCCGGCGACGAAGAAACCGCCCTCGGTCCTGAGCCGCCACAATTGCCGGCCGGCCGCGGCCTGGCTCTCGGCGGATTCGACGTCCATCAGCAGGATGCCGGGCGTGCCGGCAAGGGCTGAAAGGCGCGCATCCGCATCCGGCGCGGTGAGCGTGACGAGGTCGGCCAGCGCCACGGGCAGATCGGCCTGCCGGCCGAGATGGATGGCGAGATCGGCCTCCGCCATCGGCGTCACCGGGTGGCGGCTCATCACCGGGTGGCGGTCGATGCGGTAGACCTGGCCCTGATAGGCGGCAAAGAGGTGGCCGAAGGCGGTGTAGCGCTTCAGTTGCGGCGCGCCGACGATGACCGGCACGCCGGCCTGGCCGAACACGTCGCGGCCGATCTCGATCGCCTTGCCTATATTGCCGACCTGGGGTGCGGAATCGAAGGTCGAGCAGACCTTGTAGTGGCAGACCGAAGCGCCAAGGCTCCTCAGCCACTGAAATGCGGGAACGAGGTTCTCCTGCATCCATTCCGGCGTTTCGCTGCGGCTCGTGCCGGCGATGCCGATGGCGCGGCAATCGGCGAACCGCTGCAGCATTTCGGGCTGCGGCACGCCCAGGAACAGGACGGTCGGAATGCCGCTTGCCGCAAGTGATTCCATCACGTCGGTCGAGCCGGTGAAATCGTCACCGTAGTAGCTGACGAGCAGGTCTGACATGAATGCTTACTCCTTGCCGTCACCGAATTTCGCGAGCGAGGCCGCAAGTTCGGGATGGTCCTTGGCGTAGTCGCCAAGCGGGATGTCGGCGACTGCGGCCTGCCAGGCCTGCTGGACGGCGCGGACGCCGGCCGCCGGGCCGCCCGGATGGCTGACGATGCCGCCGCCACAGAGATAGAGAAGGTCGGTCGTCCGCCCCGTCCGCCGGTAGGTGTCCGGCGCCTGGCCGCCCCACTGACCGGACCCCGCGACGGGAAGCGGCCGGTCGGAAGGGTCGAACAGCGGCGTGCTGACGGCCTTGAAGGACTGGACGAAGCTCTCGTCCGGCTCCCAGTACTTGATCCGGATGCCGTTGATCTGGAACTGGTCGACGCCGAGCAGGCGCCAGAACTGCTGGTAGACCTTGAAATCCATGCCGGCGCCGGGGTCGCGGGTTAGCACGTCCCAGCCGTTGCGATGCGCATGCAGCACGAGACCCGAGCGCTTGCGCAGGAAGCTCATGCCGCCGAAGCCGACGGAATTGATGTTGACGACCGCGCAGTTGCCGCCGGCCTTGAGCACGAGGTCGTGGTTGCGCATCATCTCGTCCGGATCGGCATGCGAGATGCCGAAGGCGTACATCACCTTCTTGCCGGTCTTCTGCTCGTGGTCGAGGATGCGCGGCATGATCGCCGCAACCCTCTCCTTCAGCGGCGAGTAGGCCGGGCTCATCAGTTTCTCGTCGTCCTTGATGAAATCGACGCCGGACTCGATCAGTTCGCCGACCAGTTCGGCCGTCTCGTGCGGGCGCAGGCCGAGCGCCGGCTTGACGATCGTGCCGATGATCGGACGGCCCTCGACGCCGGTCAGCCGGCGGCTGCCGTCGATGCCGAACTGCGGGCCCGGATGGGCGCCCTTGAACGCCTCCGGCAGCTTCATGTCGACGATGCGGATGCCGGTCATGCCCCTGATGGAGAAGACGCCGCCGATCGCGATCGTCATCAGCGCGGAAAGGTCGGTGCCAATGGCATCGAGCGGAAAGGCGATGTCAACGTCGGCGCGGTTGAGCCGCTGCCCCGTCTCGGCCTCCGGCCAGGTGGGGGAGAAGGTGTCCTCGAGCGGACGGATGGCGAGTACGCGCGCTGCGACCCGTGCCTTCAGCTCCTCCGTCTCGCCCGGCACCGCGACGAAGGTGCCCGTGGACTGGTCGCTGGCGATCTTGTTCGCCATCGCCTCGACGCTGCCGGGCGTCTCGATGCGGTAGGTCAGGGTGATCAGCATGAAAGCCGTTGCTCCTCCTCGCCACGTCACTTTGTCGTGGCGTCAACTCATGATCTGGTATAATAAGTATTCCAATTTCTGCAACGGAAATTTTCAGAAAACCGATTCCGGCCGTCCTGGCTTGTCGCAAGATGCAGAAATGTTAAGGGAGGGAGAATGAGCCAGAGAGACGCCATGCCCCAAACCATCGAGCCGATCGTCAGGCGCAAGCTGTCGGACGAGGTCTTCGACCGGCTGGAGCGGATGATCACGTCGGGAGAATTGAAGCCGGGCGACGAGATGCCTTCGGAGCGCGTGCTGATGGAGCGCTTCGGCGTCGGCCGTCCCGCCATCCGCGAGGCGATGCAGTCGCTCGCCAACAAGGGCCTGCTCAGCATTTCCCACGGCGAGCGGGCGAAGGTGCTGCAACTGACCGCGCAATCGATCTTCCGTCAGGTCGACCTGACGGCGAAGATCATGCTGTCGCAGTCGACCGATACGCTCGAACATCTCAAGAGCGCCCGCATCTTCTTCGAGCGCGGCATGGCCCGCGAGGCGGCGCAACGCGCCCGGAGCGGCGATATCGACGATCTGGGGGCCATCATCGAGCGCCAGCGACGCTCGCTCGGGGACGCGGAAGCTTTCATCGCCGCCGACATGCAGTTTCACAGCCGGATCGCCCAGATTTCGGGCAACCCGATCTATGTTGCCGTCAGCGAGGCCATGCTGGCCTGGCTGAAGGAATACCACACGGACATGCTGATCTGGACCGGCAAGGAAAAGCTCACGCTGGTGGAGCACGAGGAAATCCTGGACCAGCTCAGGAGCAGGGATGCCGAAGGCGCGGAAGCGGCGATGCTGAAGCATCTCGAACGATCGAGAGCGCTCTACAACCGCTGATCCGGCCACAGGTCCGTGACGCCGTTCCGGGACGACTTATCGCTATTCATCGCTTCAACCGTCCGGACCGCTGCGGACGGTCGCAGATCCTCCTGAAATCTCCGGGTCGTGATGGGCCCCGCGCGTTCGGCGCGGGACGGCGGCCGCATTTGCGCTTGAATGTGACGTTATAAAATAACAAGTCGATTGACTCATGTAATACTATTACACTAATCAGGCCCGGTCAGATCCCGAGGGAAGTTCGATGACCGTTCCAGACCGTGCCGAAAAGCCTTGCCCCGCATCGGATGCGCCGGCACGGGTGCCAGTCCGGCCGCGCCTATTGCGTGCAGAACGCAAAGTTGCCGGTCAGGCTTGCTTGACGGCGCGGCGCGCAAACGTCTATCTGGAAGACGACGGTTCCCCGCCCACGAAGCGGAGGGGATTAATAGGGAACACGGTGCGGACGACCCAAGTCGGGACCAAAACCGTGGCTGCCCCCGCAACTGTAAGCGGATTGCCGTTCATCCTCGTGGCGCCTCGGCGCCATGCCACTGCGCAACGCGCGGGAAGGCAGATGAACGGCGCATGTCCGCGAGCCAGGAGACCTGCCGTCAGCCATCGATCCAACGTCACGGGCGGGGAAGCCCGGAACAGGAGCCTATCATGACGACCATCGGCGCCTTGCTGTGCGTCTTCGCGCTGCCTTTCCCGAGACCTGGCGATCCTTCGAGCGACCGGACGGCCTGACGGCTTTTCCGCCTTTTCAACGGCGCCCTTGCGGGCGTCCCAGCTATTTCGGGGAAATTCCATGAAAATTCATTTGAAACAACCGCTTCGCGCGGGCTTCGTCGCCCTGTGCCTCGCCGCATCGTCCTTCCATGGCCAGGCGAGTGCTGCCGAGACCAGCTATCCGCTGACGCTGCAGAATTGCGGTCGCCCGGTGACCTTCGAAAGTGCGCCGTCGCGCACGGTCTCGATCGGCCAGAGCAGCACCGAGATCCTCTATCTGCTGGGGCTTGCCGACAAGGTGGTCGGTACCGCGCTCTGGGTCGGGCCGGTGCTGAAGGGCTATGAGGAGGTGAACGCGCGGATAGACCGGCTCGCCGACAACGAGCCGAGCTTCGAGAGCGTTCTGGCCAGGAAGCCGGACATCGTCGCCGTGCAGTTCCAGTGGCAGGTCGGGCCGGAAGGCGTGGTCGGAAGGCCGGAACAGTTCGAGGAGCTCGGCATCCCGGTCTACACCTCGCCGTCCGATTGTGTCGGCAAGGACAATTCCGCCGCGAGCGACGGCGTGCGCCATCAGGTCTTCACCATGGACCTGGTCTATCAGGAGATCCGCGAGCTTGCGCAGATCTACAATGTCCAGGAAAAGGGCGAGGCTGTCGTCGCCGACCTGAAGAAGCGCGAGGAGGCCGCCCGCGCCAAGGTCGCCTCCGCACAGGGCAGGCTGTCGGCCGTCTTCTGGTTCTCCAGCGCCGCCGACGCCGATCCCTATGTCGCCGGCAAGAACGGCGCGCCCGGCTACATCATGTCGGCGCTCGGCATCGAGAACATCATCAAGACCGATGACGAGTGGCCGACGGTCGGCTGGGAAACGATCGCCAAGGCCGATCCGGCGATCATCGTCGCCGGCTCCATGGAGCGGCGGCGCTATCCGCTGGACAGCCTCGAGGCCAAGCTCGAATTCCTGAAGGCCGATCCGGTCGCCAGCCTGATGCCGGCGGTGAAGAACGGTCATGTCTTCGACATGGACGCCCAGGCGATGAACCCGACGATCCGGACGATCGAGGGCATTGAAGCCCTGGCGGACGCCATCGCCAACGCCGGCCTCGCCAAGTGAACCGGACGCTGACATCGGGCGGACGGACGGGTGCGGCCATCGCCGCGCTCGTCATCCTCTTGCTGGCGCTGTGGATGGGGGCAGCGATCGGCGAGACGGCGATCCCGCTCGCCACGGTCGCCCAGACGGTGGCGAACCGGCTGTGGAATGCCGGCTACCCGCTGGAGCCGATCGATGAGGGCATCATCTGGAGCTACCGGCTGAGCCGGGCCGTCGTGGCGGCGTCCTGCGGAGCGGCGCTGGCGCTCTCCGGCGCGGTCCTCCAGTCGCTGCTGCGCAACCCGCTCGCCGATCCCTATATCCTCGGAATTTCCGCGGGCGCCTCGACGGGCGCGGTCGGCGTCGCGATCCTGGGCATCGGAGCGGGCGTGCTGACCCTGCCGCTCGGGGCCTTCCTCGGCGCGATCACAGCCTTCGTCCTGGTCAGCGTGCTGGCGGTGAAGGCCGGGCGCGGCACGGCGGCGATCATCCTCGCCGGCGTCGCCGGCTCGCAACTCTTCAACGCGCTCACCTCCTTCATCGTCACCAAGGCGGCGACGGCGGAGCAGGCGCGCGGCATCATGTTCTGGCTGCTCGGAAACCTGTCGGGCGTGCGCTGGGCGGATGCCTGGCTGGCCGTTCCGGCAGCACTTGTGGGGCTCGTCGTCTGCCTGTGGCATGCGCGCTCGCTCGACGCCTTCACCTTCGGCGCGGAATCGGCCGCCTCGCTCGGGATCTCGGTGCGACGCACTTATCTTGCACTCGTCGGTGTGTCGGCGATGATGACCGCGGTGATGGTCTCGATCGTCGGCTCCATCGGTTTCGTCGGCCTCGTCATTCCGCATGCGGCGCGGCTCCTGGTCGGCGTGCGCCATGGCGTGCTGCTGCCGGCCGCGGCCCTGACCGGGGCAGTGTTCATGATCCTCGCCGACATCCTGTCGCGCACCATCATTCCCGGCCAGGTCCTGCCGATCGGCGTGATCACCGCGCTGATCGGTGCGCCGGCCTTCGCCCTGATCCTCGCGAAGGGGAGGGCGCGCGCATGAGGCTGACCGCCAGAAGCGTTTCATGGTCGGCCGGCGGCGCCGACATTCTCAAGGATGTCTCCCTTGCGGTCGAGACCGGCGAATTTCTCGGCATCATCGGGCCGAACGGTTCGGGCAAGACGAGCCTGATGTCGCTGCTTTCCGGCATCCGCAAGCCCCGGTCGGGACAGGTGCTGCTGGACGGGGTGCCGATCGGCGCGCTCGGTCGGCGCACGGTGGCGCAGCGGCTGGCGCTGGTCGAACAGCAGGCGGAGACCGGCGAGCGTATCACCGCGCGCCAGGCCGTCGAGCTCGGCCGCACGCCCTATCTCGGGCCGCTCTCGCCCTGGTCGCCTGACGACGACCGGATCGTCGACGCGGCGCTGGACAATGTCGACATGGCCCACCTTTCAGGCAGGAGCTGGCATACGCTGTCGGGGGGCGAACGCCAGCGGCTGCACATCGCCCGCGCGCTGGCCCAGCAGCCCCGGATCCTGCTGCTGGACGAGCCCACCAATCACCTCGATATCGGCCATCAGATCAGCCTGCTCGATCTGGTGCAGCGCCAGGACCTGACGGTGGTGGCGGCGTTGCACGACCTCAATCACGCCGCCATGTTCTGCGACCGGATCGCCGTGATGCAGGCAGGCCGGCTCGTCGCGTTGGGGCGACCGCGGGATGTCCTGACCGTGGAGCGCATCCGCGACGTCTTCGGCGTCGATGTCGCAATCGAGCACGAGCCGGACGGCGGCTGCCACATCCGCTTCCGTCCCGGGCGAACGTCGCCGGGGCGGCGTGCCGCTCCCGTCGTAGCCCTTGCGACAACGGGAACCTGATGCCGATGGATGCGCGCAACCATCATCTGAAGGAAGACATCCGCGAATACTGGTCGAAGCGGTCGGAGACGTTCGACCTTGCCTTCGGTCACCGGATCCCGCCGGGGCCGGAACACGACGCCTGGGCGGGGGCGATCCGCGGTGTCCTGGGGGAGGCGCCGTGCAGGGTTTTGGAGCTTGCCTGCGGAACCGGGGAGGTGACCAATGTCCTGCTCTCGCTCGGTCATGAGGTGGTCGCCCTCGATTTCTCCGAGGCGATGCTGAAGGTCGCGCGGGACAAGCATGCGGGAAACGAACGGGTCCGCTTCATCCTTGCCGATGCGGAGCGGACGATGGAGCCGGACGATCGCTACGACGCCGTCGTCTGCCGCCATCTCGTCTGGACCCTGACAGAGCCGGAACAGGCGCTTGCCGATTGGTTCCGGGTGTTGAAGCCAGGTGGCAGGCTGCTCGTGTTCGACGGGAACTGGGCGAGGCCGACGCCGATCGGGCGGCTGGCCCTGCTTGCGGTGAGCGCGCTCGAGCGCTTCGTCGGCCACGATCCGCACTATGACGGGGCGATGAGCGAACGCCACCAGTCGATCATGGACCGCCTGCCGTTCGGGGAGGGGCTGACGGCCGAAAGGCTCGTGCCGCTCGTGGAGGCTGCCGGCTTCGGCGATATCCGCCTGGCGTCGCATCGCCCGATCGCCGCTGCCCAGCGCCGGACGGCCGATCTTCGCAACAGGCTGCGAACGCTGTTTTATCGGCGTTTCATCCTTGCAGCCTCGCGGCCCGCAGCGCCGGACGAACGGGCCTGACGATGCGCGGCATCTGAAGCGCATCGTCGGCGTTCCCTGTCCGCGGCACGGAACGAAAGACGCCCCTGGGCATTTCCTTCCGAGGTTTGCGAGGGAACGACGATCCAGATGCAGGAAGATGCAAAGCATGCCGACCATGTGAACGTGCCCCCCCGGTGGACGACGCATCGGGGCGGCACGTCGCCGGTCGTCGGCACCGCCATACACGACGGTCACGCGATGCGGCCCGATATCCTGCGGACGATGCGGATTTCGGAGGACGAGCGGCTGCGCGAGGAAGATCCGTTCACGGGCCAGACGATCGCCGGCCTGTCGAACCGGATCGTCTTTCACCAGTCCCGCTTCGAGATCGACCTGAACCGGCCGCGCGACGGCGCCGTCTACCTCCGGCCGGAGCAGGCATGGGGCATCGATGTCTGGCGCGAGCAGCCGTCGGAGGCCATGGTGGCCGAAAGCCTCGCGATCCACGATGCCTACTACGCCATGCTCCAAGCCTATCTTCGCGACATCGAGGAGCAGCACGGGCGTTTCGTCGTGCTCGACATCCACAGCTACAACCACCGCCGCGCCGGCCCCGCTGAAGAACCGACGGACCCGGAGAAGGCGCCGGACATCAACATCGGCACCCATTCGATGGACCGGGAGCGCTGGGCGCCCGTCGTCGACGCCTTCGTCGATGCCGCGCGCCGTTTCGATTATCCCGGCAGGAAACTGGACGTGCGGGAGAACGTGGCGTTCGAGGGGCGCGGCGAGCAGACCCGTTTCGTCCATGAACACTTTCCAGAGAACGGTTGCGCGCTGGCGGTGGAATTCAAGAAGATCTTCATGGACGAGTGGACCGGGCAGCCCGACCCGCGCGCCGTCGCAGCGCTGCGCGATCTGGTCGATGCGTCGGTGCCGGCGCTGGAAAGGGCGCTGCGGGAGGTTTCATGAACGCGGCGAAGACGGAGCCCGAGGAACGGCCGGCACGGCAGGAGTTTGCGCTGGAAGAGGCGCTCGCGGCTCTGGAAGCCGGCAAGTCCGTGCGCCAGGAATTTCCCGGCGGCCGGCTGCATATCGACCGGCCCTTGCCCTTCATCTGCCTGCATGTGGGGGACGCCGATACCCACACGGTCGCCCGCGAGATCGCGGCGGCGCATGCGTCCTATCTGCTTGTCGGACGCGTCGAGGATGCGGTGGCGATCGTTCCGCCGCTTGCCGATGCGCTGAGACGGCGCTTCGGCACGTTCGTCCTGCTCGACGTCGACGAACTGGAACGGGACCGGCTGCTGTCGGAGGATGCACCCTTCCTGCAACCCTTCGAGGTCAGGCTCTCGGCGACGGACGGCACGTCGGCCACTGCCGCGATGATGGCCTTTGCCGGCGCGGTGGAGGCTTTCAAGGCCCGCTTCCGCACGCCGCAGGTGGAGTGCCGCAAGGCGGAAGAGGATCCCTGCGTCCGCGCACAACTGATGGGACTGCAACTGCCGCTCCTGACGCTGCGCTTTGCGCCGATCCATCGTTCGCCGGGTTCGGAGATCGTCTATCCCGAACTGCGCCAGCGCATCGTCGACAACTTTCTCGACGCCGGCCTGCAGGCGTTCACGACGTTTCTGGCGGAGGAGGGGCTACCGAAGCCCGCCACCCATCGGGCGTTCGGACGCAAGGCCTTCATCGATGCCGTGGAGCGCGCCGACCGCGGCATGGACGAAGTCGCCTCCAGCTTCGATTTCCTGCTGGCCGTCACGCCGATCAATGCGGCTGCGGCATGGCAGGAATTCAGGGCCAATGGCTTCGACCGCCCGCCGCGCTTTCTCTATCGGCCCCTGGCCCTTCTGGTCGAGCGCGAGAAGCGCCGCCTCTACTCGATCTCGCTGGACCGGCTGGAGGACCCCGTCCTGCACCAGCTCTACCGCGAGAAGCGGCAGGAACTCGACCTGCAACTGACCCTGATCGGGCATCGCGAGACGGTGCGTTTCGTCGAGTTCGGCCGCGCGCTCTATGGTCCGGTCGAGCCGTCGCTGCTCGAAGGCGCCCTCGATGTCCTCCGGCGGACGCAGGGCGCAAGGCGCATGCCGGCGCTTGCGCAACACCACGACGAGACCGTGGATTCCGGGTTCGTGGAGCGCCGCGCCCGGGCGATGATGGCGGATTATCATCGGCGCTACGACGGATTCGATGCCGTGATCGAGCTGCGCGACGACGTGCCGGCCGGCCTGATGGTGTCGGGCCGGCGGCTTCTCATTTCGCGGCGCACGCGCATGATGCGCCATCGCGTCGAGGCGCTTCTCAGCCACGAGGTGGGCGTCCACCTGCTCACCTATTTCAACGGCTCCGCGCAGGGGCTGCGCGTCTTCCGCACCGGTCTTGCGGGATATGAGGGCATGCAGGAGGGGCTTGCGGTCTTTGCCGAATATCTCGCGGGCGGGTTCACCTCGGAGCGGCTGCGGCTGCTGGCTGCGCGCGTGGTCGGCTGCGACCTCATGCTGTCGGGCGCATCCTTCGTCGAGGCGTTCCGCGTCATGACGGGGGAGCACGGGCTCGACCCCGAGACGGCCTTTGCGCTGCTGCTTCGGGTCTACCGCGGCGGCGGGCTCGCCAAGGATGCCATCTATCTGCGCGGGCTGCTGACGCTTTTGAGCCATCTGAAGGCCGGCGCGGCGCTGGATCCGTTCTGGATGGGCAAGATTTCGGCCGCCCATTTCGGCGTGATGGAGGAACTGGGCGCGCGCGGCCTGCTCAAGGCGCCGATCCTGCGGCCGCTCTGCCTGGAAACCGATCGTGGCCGCGAACGCCTTGCCAGGGCGCGCGCCGGCCTGTCCCCCCTTGCCATGCTCGAAGCTTGAGGAGAGCACCCATGCGTATCGCCTTTTTCGTCAATTCGATCGAGGGGGAGACCCCCACCTATACCACGACCGGGCTGGCGCTCGCCGCCCTCAGCCGGGGTCACGATATCTGCTATCTGACGCCCGAGGATTTCGTGCTGCGCCCCGACGACAGCCTCAGCGTGCGCGGCCGCACCCTGCCGTCCAAACGCTACAAGAAGGCCGAGAGCCTCCATGCCGCACTGCAGGGCGAGGAGGCGGCCGTCGAGACGATGGACGTCCGCGATATCGACGTACTGCTTCTGCGCAACGATCCCTCCCTCGATGCGGATGCCCGGCCCTGGGCGGCGCATGTGGGCGCCATGTTCGGCCGGCTGGCCGCGGCCCGCGGGGTCGTCGTCGTCAACGATCCGGACGGCCTGTCGCTCGCGCAGAACAAGCTCTACTTCCAGGGCTTCCCGCCGGCGGTCCGGCCGGAGACGCTGATATCGAAGAGCATCGACGAAATCCGCGGCTTCCTCGAGGCGCACCCCAAGGGCGCGATCATGAAGCCGCTGCAGGGATCCGGCGGCAAGAACGTCTTCAAGATCGGCTCGCCCGACGAGACGAACCTCAACCAGATCTTCGAGGCGGTCAGCGGCGAGGGATACCTGATCGCGCAGAACTACCTGCCTGCGGCGACCGAAGGGGACATCCGCCTGTTCGTGATGAACGGCCGGCCGCTCGAGCGGGACGGCAAGTATGCGGCGATCCGCCGGGTGCCAGCGAAAGGCGAGGTACGCTCCAACATCCATGCCAGCGGCAAGCCCGTCGCCGTCGAGATCACGCCGGAAATCCTCGCCATCGCGGAGATGGTCAGGCCCAAGCTCGTGGAGGACGGCATGTTCCTGGTGGGGCTGGATATCGTCGGCGACAAGATCCTCGAGATCAACGTGTTCACGCCCGGCGGGCTGAACATCATGCACGACCTCTACGAGGTCGATTTCGCCGAGACCGTCATCGAGGCGCTGGAGCGCAAGGTGACCCTGCGCGACGCCTATGCGGGGGCGATCGCCAACCGGATGCTCGCCACTCTCTAGAGTACCCGGTAGCGATCCTTGATCTGAAAACGGCCATCCGCGCGGTTCGCGGATGGCCGTCCTGTCTGTCGTGCGGCGTTCTTCTGGCAGCCTCAGAACTCCTCCCACGAGGCGTCCTGGGCGACGGCGGCGTTGCCGCGGGCGGAGAAGGCGCTGGCGATCTTGCGGCCGAGTGCCCTGGCTGGAGAGGCCACCGGCCGGCTCTCGACGGCGGCAACTCGCGGCGCCGCGCGGCCCTGAGATTTCGACAGGGTGAATTGGGCGAGAAGATTGTTCAGGGCCGCCGCCTCGCGGGCCAGCGCGTGGCTCGCAGCTGTCGACTGCTCGACCATCGCAGCGTTCTGCTGCGTGCCCTGATCCATGGTGTTGACCGCGGTGTTGATCTCCTGCAGGCCGGTCGACTGTTCGCGCGCCGCCTCGACGATCGCCCGCACGTGGGCGTTGATCTCGCGGACCTGGCCGACGATGTCCTCCAGGGAGCCGCCGGTCTCGGCGACGAGTTCCACGCCCGTGCGGACCTGTTCGCCCGAGGCGCTGATCAGCGCCTTGATCTCCTTGGCCGCCTGCGCGGAGCGTTGTGCGAGCTCGCGGACCTCCTGGGCGACGACGGCGAAGCCCTTGCCGGCATCGCCGGCGCGCGCGGCCTCCACGCCGGCGTTCAGCGCCAGCAGGTTGGTCTGGAAGGCGATCTCGTCGATGACGCCGATGATATTGCTGATTTCCTCGGACGACTTCTCGATCGCATGCATGGCGGTCACCGCGCGCTGCATGACCTCGCCGGACCGTTCGGCCTGCGCGCGGGCGTGGTCGACCAGATGGCCGGCCTCTTCGGCACGGCTGGTGGAATCCTTGACCGTCGTCGTGATCTGCTCGAGGGCGGCGGCGGTCTCCTCCACCGAGGCGGCCTGCTGCTCGGTGCGCCTGGAGAGGTCGTCGGCGGCGGACCGGATCTCGTTGGCACCGGCGTCGATGCTGCGGGCGTTCTCGCCGACGGCCTCGAGCGCGCGCTGGAGCTTGTCGACGGAATCGTTGAAGTTGCCGCGAAGACCGTCGAGATGGGCGACGAAGGGCGTTTCGATGCGGTAGGTGACATCGCCGTTGGCCAGATGCGTCAGGCCCGCCGCGAGCGCGTCGACGGCCAGTTGCGTGTCGGCGGCTTCCCTTGCCTTCTGGGCCTCGCGCTCCAGGCGTTCCTTCTCCGACAGGCTGCGGCTGGCCTCGGCGTCCTGTTCGAGACGGATGCGATCCAGCGCATTGTCGCGGAACACGCCGACGGCGGCCGCCATCTGACCGATCTCGTCCTTGCGCTGCAGGCCGAAGACTTCCTCCGCCGTCTGGCCGTCGGCGAGCGACAGCATGCGGCGGCGCAGGCGCTCGATCGGTCCGGTGATGCCGCGCGAGGAGACGTAGAGGCCGAGGCCGCTGACGAGGAGCACTGCCGCACCCAGCGCCATCAGACTGACGAGAATGGTGTGGCCGGTCTCTTCCGCCAGTGCGCTGCGGCCGTCGTCGACGGTCGTCATGAGTTCGTCGGTGATGGCCGAGAAGCGCGGCGTGATCGCCTGCGCCAGCTCGTTGCGCTTTTTCAGGACCGGCAGCGCGTCCGCCTTCCGGTTCTGGTCGGTATAGGCGATGATCTGCTCGTCGAGCTTGATGATCTCGGTGACGCCGGCCTCCAATTCAGTGACGACCGATGCCATCGAAGGCACCTTCTCGGCCACCTGGTCGAGACGGCCGAGGATCAGCGACTTGCTCGAAGTGTAGCGCTCGATGGCATCCTTGTAGTCCTTCGAGCCGTGGGTGAACAGGAGCGTGACGTTCGTCAGCTGCAGGCCCATCTGCACGAGGTTCAGCGACGCCCGGGCGTTCAGGGTGGCTGCCGTCGTCTCATTGGCGATGAAGGCCGAATAGCGGTTGTCGACGTTCTTGAGCTGCAGGTTCACATAGGCCAGCCCGGCGAGGGCCACCAGCGCCATCAGCACGATGACAAGCACAACTTTTGTGCGGATCTTGATATTCTCGAGGATCATCTGTCGGCTCGCTTGCGAGATGAAATCTGAATGCCGGCACGTCGAGCATGCGGTGCGGAAGCACCGTTTTGCCTGTTGCCGTACAAGGAAACATGACGATCGCATCGTGCCGTGATGGCAGACGGAGCCCCCCGAGGTCGTCATCTGCCGTCATAGGCAGCGACGATGTAGGAACTGTTAATGACGCAGCTCCCTGTCTTCGCCGCTGCAGCCGTCGGCCCGATCATCGTAACGCAACCGATGCGATATTGTTGGATCGCGACGCGGCCTTGGCGTAAGATACCTGAAACTATGGCGTTATCGCCTGTGGCGACACAGGCCCCGGCCCGGAAAGCCCCGCCGACGGACCGCGCTCCCGACCGGGTTAGAGCACAGGCGATGACCAGGGGCGGGCAGCCGCCTTCGATGCATGCATTGAAATCGCTGCGTTCGCAGCGAGCTGTGGGGCGGAGGATTGGGCGTGTTTCTCGATTATTTTGCGCTCGGCGTGCTGCTGTTTACCGTGCTGACGCTGTTCTACGGCATCATCGCCATTCACGACATCCCGCACAGGATCGCCAAGTCGCGCAAGCACCCGCACCAGGACGCCATCCACGTCGCCGGCTGGGTCAGCCTGTTCACGCTGCACGCCATCTGGCCCTTCCTCTTCATCTGGGCGACGGTCTATCGCGAGGATCGCGGGTGGGGCATCCGCCGGGACGGAAAGCTGCAATCCGAGATACAGGCGAACGCCGAGGTCGCCCGGTTGCAGGCGCGCGTCGCGGAGCTGGAAGAAAAGCTCGGACAGAGGGAGATCGCCTGATGGATCTTCTCCTCATCCTGACCTATGCGGCGATCTGCGTGGCGATCTTCAAGATATTCCGGGTTCCGGTCAACCAGTGGACGGTCTCCACCGCCGTTCTCGGCGGGATCTTCCTGATATCGGCCCTGCTCCTGATCATGAGCTACAACCACCCCTATTCCGGGGACGGCCGCATCTACTTCACCTCTGCTCCGGTGATCCCGGCCGTTGGCGGCATCGTGGTCGAGGTGCCGGTGAAGATGAATGCCCCCCTGAAGAAGGGCGACGTGCTCTTTCGCATCGACCCGCGGCCCTACCAGTACACGGTGGACCAGAAGATGGCGTCGCTTGCGGAAGCGGAGCAGTCGGTGCGCCAGTTGAAGGCGGCGCTCGACGGCGCGGTCTCGCTCGTTGCCGGAACGGAAGCCTCGCGCGACAGGGCGCAACAGAGCTACGAGCGCTATCTGGAGATCTTCGAGAGCTCGAGGACCCGCACCGGCGAGACGGCGGTCTCGGAGCTCGAAGTCGAAAATCGTCGCGGCGCCTATCTGACGGCACAGGCGGCGGTCGGCACGGCCCAGGCACAGGCCATGCAGGCGCGGCTCGCCTATGAATCGCAGATCAACGGCATCAATCCCACCGTCGCCCGCCTTCAGGCGGAATTGCGCAATGCGGAATTCGAACTGGACCAGACGACGGTGCGGGCGCCGAGCGACGGCTATGTGACGCAGGTGTTCCTGCGGCCGGGCATGATGGCAAATCCCCTGCCGTTTCGCCCGGTGATGGTCTTCATCAGCAGCGAGGAGCGCATCCTTGCCGCGGCCTTCATCCAGAACTCGCTCCAGCGCGTTCGCGTCGGCGACGAGGCCGAGGTGTCGTTCAAGGCCGTTCCCGGTCGGATCTTCAAGGCGAGGGTCGGCAACATCATCGATGTGATGGCGCAAGGGCAATTGCAGCCCACGGGAGCACTGATCGATCCCCAGGCGCCCGAACGGCTCAATCCCGGGCAGACGCTCGCCGTGATCGAGATCCAGGACGACCTCAGCGCCTACCAGTTGCCGGGCGGCGTCGTCGCGGACGTCGCCGTCTACACCGAGCACTGGCATCATGTGGCGATCCTGCGCAAGGTCCTGCTGCGGATGAGCGCCTGGATGAACTTCGTGTTCCTGGAGCATTGAACGGCCGGGCGCCATAGCTGTTCGAGCGGCAACCGTCCGCTCTCCGGCGGGCGGCGAGATCCTTCACCTGAGGCTTGGCAAGGACAGGCAGGAGCAATGAGCAGCAGTTTTGACCTGCCCGTGTTCAGGGGGCTGTCAGGCTACAGGGTAGGCTGGCTGCGCGGCGATATTTCGGCTGGTCTCTCGATTGCGGCCGTCGGCCTGCCGAGCGCGATCGCCTATCCCGCCATTGCCGGCCTTCCGCCGGAGACGGGCCTCTATGCGAGCATCGCGGCGCCGCTCGCCTATGCCGTCTTCGGCGATTCCCGGCGCCTGATCGTCGGTCCCGACGCGGCGACGATGACCGTCCTTGCGGCGGCGATCACGGCCATCGCTGCGGCAATGCCGGCCTCGGCGGCGATCGACCGGGTGGGCATAGCGGCCGCCCTTGCGATCGGTGTCGGCGTGCTCTGCCTGGCGGCCAGGGCGATGCGGCTCGGCGTTCTCGCGACCTTTCTCTCCCGCCCGATCCTCGTCGGCTTCTTCGCCGGCATCTCGGTGTCGATCCTGATCGGACAGATCGGCCGCTTCACCGGCGTCAGGATCGAGGCGGACGGGCTGCTCGCTCCGCTGATCGAGCTCGTGCAGAAGCGGGATCTGATCCATTGGCCGACGGTGGCGCTCGCGCTCGCCATGTTCGCGGTGCTGCAGGTGGCGAGGGCCCTGCGGTTTCCTGTCCCCGGCCCGGTAGTCGTGGTGGCGGTCGCCGTCGCGCTGTCGGCGCTGTTCGATTTCAGGGGAAGGGGGATTGCCGTCGTCGGCGACATTCCCACCGGCTTCCCCACCCTTTCGCTGCCGCCTGTCGCCAGCCTGCCGATTGACGGCCTCCTCCTCGGAGCCGCCTCGGTGTTCCTCGTCAGCTTCGGATCCGGCATCGTTGCCGCACGCAGCTTCGGTGCCCGGATCGGCGAAGACGTGGACGCCAACCGGGAGCTTGCCGGCCTCGGCAGCGTCAACATCGCGAGCGGGCTTTTCGGCGCCTTTCCCGTCAGCTTTTCGGATTCCCGGACGGCGATCAATCTCTCCGTCGGCGGTCGCTCGCAACTCGCCGGCGTGGTTTCGGCGCTGGCACTGATCGCGACCCTGCTCTTCCTCAACGATGCCCTGCGCATCCTGCCGGTGGCGGCGCTTGCGGCGATCCTGGCCGCAGCCGCCATCAGCCTCATCGATGTCGCCGAGCTGAAGCAGATCTGGCGGATCAGCCGCGCGGAGTTCGCCTTCGCGCTGATCACCATGTGGGGCGCCATCAGCCTGGGCGTCCTGAACGGCGTGGTCATCGCCATCGCCGCCACCCTCGTCTACCTGTTGCGGAACATGATGTACCCGCGCGACGCCTTCCTCGGGCGCATTCCCGGAAGCGACGGCTTCTACAAGCTGCATCGCCGCGCCGAGGCGCGGGCCGTTCCCGGCCTGGTGGTCTGGATGCTGGAGGGCAGCCTGCTGTTCTTCAACACCGACTACGTGCACGACCGCCTGCGCACCATCATCGCGGAGCTTCCCGAGGGCACCCGCTGGTTCATGCTGGACGCGAGCGCCATCACCCAGATGGACAGCACCGCGACGGCGATGATCGACGAGGTGAGGCAGGAGATGGCCGCCCGCGGCGTCGAGTTCGGCCTCGTCGAGGTCCATGCCGAGGCGCGGGTGCTGCTGGAGCGGGCCGGCGTGATCGACCGCATCGGCGCCGACCGCGTCTTCGACGACCTCGACGATGTGTTGCAGGCGTTCCGGGTCCACGAGATCGAAAGCAGGACAGTCGCTGAAAGCTAACGTCAATCCGAGGAGATGAGGCGATGGGCAAGCACAAGGGCGAACGGGCAGCGTCTTCCGCGCAGGCGGAGGACAAGAAGAGCAGGAAGAAGAGCTACGAGAAGCAACTGGCGCGCCTGCAGGTGGAGCTCGCGCATCTCCAGGCCTGGGTCAAGAAGTCGGGCGCACGCATCGTCGTCATCTTCGAGGGCCGGGATGCGGCGGGCAAGGGCGGCGTCATCAAGCGCATCACCGAACGTGTCAGTCCCCGCGTGTTCCGGGTGGTGGCGCTACCCGCGCCGACCGACCGGGAGAAGACGCAGATCTACATGCAGCGCTACATCGCCCAACTGCCGGCGGGCGGCGAGATCGTCATCTTCGATCGCAGCTGGTACAACCGGGCCGGCGTCGACCGGGTGATGGGCTTCACCACCGAGAAGAAGGCCAGGCGTTTTCTGGAACTGGCACCGCGCTTCGAGGCGGCGATCGTCGAAAGCGGAACGATCCTGCTGAAATACTTCCTCACCGTCAGCGAGGACGAACAGGAGCGACGTTTCCGCCAGCGCATCGACGACCCCGTGCGGCAATGGAAGCTCAGCCCGATGGATCTCGAATCCTACCGGAAGTGGTGGGACTATACGCGCGCCTACGACGATATGATCCGCATGACCGACAGCGAGCACGCGCCCTGGTGGATCGTGCCCTCGGATGACAAGCAGCGGGCTCGGATCAATTGCATCTCGCATCTGCTCGAATCGATCCCCTATGAGCGCGTGAAGTTCGATGAGCCCGAACTCGGCAAGCGGCAGAAGCGGCCGGACGACTATGTCGAGGACAAGACCCCGCGCAAGGTCGTGCCAGACGTGGAGTGGTGATCTCCTGCAGCCCGCAGAGCCCTTGCGTCACGGCGCTGCGGGCGGCTTCCCGGCGATCGCTGACGGCTTTTCGACCGGCGGCGGCGCGCCGTCCGGATGTCGGACCCAGGCCACGAGCAGGTCGTAGAACACGCTGAGGACGATCGGCCCGAGGAACAGGCCGATCAGGCCGTAGGAGATCGTGCCCCCGATCACGCCGGTGAGGATCACCAGCATCGGCGTCGACAGGCCCCGCGAGACGAGGATCGGCTTCATGACGTTGTCGATCACGGCGATCGGTACGAGGAGCAGGGTCAGGGCCAGCGCCATTCCGGCCGACATCGACAGCCAGCCCCAGATGATGACGGGCAGGAGCACCAGCCCGGGGCCGAGCTGGACGATGCAGAGAATGAGAATGACGAATGTCAGGATGGCGGTGGCGGGCACGTGGAAGCCATAGAGCACCATCCCGGCCAGGAGCGTCTGAAGCAGAGCCACGCCGATGACGCCGCTCGCCACGTTGCGGATCGTGGAGGTGGCGAGCCGGATGAAGCCCACGCCCCGCTCGCCGGCGATCCGATGGGCGAAGCGATTGGTGTTTTCCGCCAGCCGCGGCCCGGGCACGAGCAGAAAGCCCGATACGATCACCGAAGCCATGAAGGCGAGCAGGCCCATGCCGATGCTTGCGACCTTGGCGAGGACGACGCCGCCGGCCTTGATGAGCGTGGGCTGGAAACGATCGATGGTCTCTGCAAGGTTGCTGGTCGCCAGCGACCAGGCCCGGTGCAGGTCCTCGCCGAAGACCGGCCATTCTCGAAGTCCGGCCGGCGGGCTCGGCAGGTGCAGCGTGCCCGTGTCGAGGTTGCGGGCGAGATGCTCCGTGGCCTCGAGAAAGCCGAGGCTCAGCGCCGTCAGCGGTCCCAAGATCAAAGCGAGGTTGAGCGCGGTCAGCGTGATCGCCGCAAGCCGCTTGCTGCCGCCAAGGACAACCGTGAGGGCCCGGTAGGCCGGGTAGAGGGCCACGGCCAGGATCGCCGCCCAGATGATGATGACGAGGAACGGCGCCACCAGCTTCAGCGACCAGTAGGCGAACAGCCCGACGATGCCGAGCCTGACGAAGTCGGTGATCCTCGTCTCCATCTCGTCCGCGCCCTGCTGCCCGGCGGGATCAGGGGCAATCTCTCTGTCCATGCGTCACCTCCGGACGCCTGATGCGGTCGGGACGCCATTCGCGCTCGCGGTCCCCGAGGCGCGGCGTCATGCTGAAACGGGACGCTTGCGGTGTCTCAGGCGACCGGCGGTTCCCAGTTCAGGTAGAAGCCGATATCGCCGGGAATGCCGCCGGGAAAATTGATGACCATGGCCTTCAGGCGATAGCCCTGCGGCTGGGCGTTGGCCTTGAAGGCGTCGAAGAGCTCCTTCGCCTTGCCCTGGAGTGTGCTCGGCCAGTCCGGATCGGCATTGTTGATCGCCCGGCCGCTGTCGCTGCAGAAGCTCGACGGAAAGCTGTAGACCAGCGCCTCCATCTTGCCTTCCTTGACCGCCCGCATGACGACGTTGCGAATGATCGACCGTTCCTCTTCACCGACATGCTTGTGGAAGAAGTCGTCGGCGAACTTCGACAGTTCTTCCTGCTGGCGCTTCCTGATCTGGTCCTCCCGATCCATCTCCGCCATCTGCTGCGTGAGGATGTTCTTGCGCAGGTCCTCGGCGCTGGGGACGGCAGGCCTGCCGGTGTCTGCCTTGTCATTCTGGCTCATGGCACACCTCCTGGAATGTCGCTTGGGTAGATGACGCATCCTGATCGCCGGGCCGCGGCGACATACGGCAGTCCGTCGGCCAATGCCGAGCGGATGGCGGTTGCGGTGACCCCCCGATTTCGCAGCCGGCCCGATATCGAAATGATACCAACTATCCCGGTCCGGAGCGAGTGTGTTGAATGCGGTGCTTGCAGCCCGCTTCCGACCTCGTATCCTGCTGTCCGGGGTGGAGAGGCGATGCCGATGCAGGAGCGATATGCCGTGGCTGCGGGGAGCGACAGGAAGGTTCGGGACTGGGTCATTGCCGCGCCGGTCAAGGCCGCACTGGTCCTGCTCGGCGACCGGGATGTGCTCGACCGGGCGGAACGGCGGCAGGCCGCAAATTTCGTCCGCGACGAGGACAGGCACCGCTACAGGGCCGCGCACCTTCTGGCGCGCGCGGCGATCGGGGCATCGATCGGTCGCGACCCCGCAAGCCTCGTGTTCCGGCTAGAGCCGAACGGCAAGCCGGTTCTCGTCGGCGCGCCGGGCGTGGACGTCAACCTGTCCCATGGCGGCGACTGGATCGCGGTCGGCCTGTCGGGTTCGGGCCGGGTCGGCATCGATGTGGAGGCGGACAGGCCCGAGCTGTTCTGGCGCGAGATCGCCGCGTCCTTTTTGTCACCGGAAGAGGTTTCGACAACCCTGTCGCCCGGCGCGGTCCCGTTCCTGAGATTGTGGACCGCCAAGGAGGCGGCCTTGAAGGCGGCAGGCAGCGGGCTGTCGATCGCGCCCGACCGGGTCACAGTGGAGCACCGGCCGGATGGTTTCCGCGTCGCCCTTCCCGCGGGCACATACGATGGGTGCTGGCTGAGCCTCGACGACGGCCACCTGCTCGCGGTAGCGACCGACGGCGCGTCCTTGCGGCTCGTGCGGTGCAGCGATCCGGACGCGTTGCGCAAAGCGCTGCACGAACTGGCTGGTCCCAAATCGGGTTAAAAGCGCAACGCCGGCGTGGTCGGTTGAAAGCTCCGCAACAAGGGGCCTAGTCAGGCGGCCTTCACGTCCTTCTCGCGCAGGGCGTCGGGCTTGCCGTAGAGCCCGATGTTCGCATCGCCCCAGTCTTTCAGGGCCAGCAGGACAGGCTCCATGCTCCGCCCCAGACGCGAGAGGCTGTATTCGACCTTCGGTGGAACCTGGGCGTAGACCTTGCGATCGATGAGGCCGTCCTGCTCGAGTTCGCGTAGCTGATTGGTCAGCATGCGCTGGGTGACACCGGGAATCTGCCGGCGGAGCTCGTTGAACCGGAGCGTCCCGTCCAGCAGGTGAAACAGGATCACCGACTTCCACTTGCCGTCGATGAGTCCGATCGCAGCCTCGACGGAGCAACCCGGACTGCAATCGAAGCGGCTGTGGCGAACCTTGGCCATGACAGTATCCTTTTGTGCACTATAGGCTTTTTTTGTGCGCATTGCGTCTCCGAGAATATAGTCCCATCCTTGCGTCATATCAACTTGTCTCAAGGAGAATGTCATGAAAGCCGTTGCATACAAGAACGCGGGAGACCTGGACCGGCCGGACGCGCTGGTGGACGTGGAGCTGGAAAGGCCGGTGGCCGCGGGCCGGGACATCCTGGTCGAGGTTTCCGCCGTTTCCGTCAATCCGGTCGACTACAAGATCAGGAAGGGCGTCTCCGCCGAGCCCGGCCAGTGGAAGGTTCTGGGCTGGGATGCGGTCGGCCGCGTGCTCGAGGTGGGAGAGTACGTTCAGTCGTTCAAGCCGGGTGATCGCGTCTTCTATGCCGGTTCGCTGATCCGTCAAGGTGCGAACAGCCAGTATCACCTGGTCGACGAGCGGATCGTCGGGCATGCGCCGCAGACGCTTTCCGACGCCGAGGCGGCCGCGCTGCCGCTGACCGCGATCACGGCCTGGGAGATGCTGTTCGACCGGCTCGACATCCGCAGGCCGGTCGCCGGTGCCTCGAAATCCATTCTCATTGTCGGCGGTGCCGGTGGCGTCGGCTCGATCGCGATCCAGTTGGTGCGCGCCCTGACCGACCTGACCGTGATCACCACGGCGTCGCGGCCGGAGACCCGGGACTGGGTTCTGGAACTCGGCGCCCACCACGTGATCGACCATGGCAAGCCGCTGGCCGAGCAGGTGGAAGTGCTCGGCATCGGCGCGCCGTCTTACGTGTTCTCCACGACCGAGACGCAGCACCATCTTGCCGAGATCATCAAGCTGATCGCGCCGCAGGGCCGCTTCGGCTTGATCGACGATCCACAGAGCCTCGATGTGACCGGCTTCAAGAGGAAGGCGGTTTCGATCCACTGGGAGTTGATGTTCACGCGGTCGATATTCGAGACCGCCGACATGGACGAGCAGGGCAAGTTGCTCGACGAAGTCGCACGCCTCGTCGATGAAGGACAGGTGAGGACGACCGTGACCGAAGTGCTGAAACCGATCAATGCCGCCAACCTCAAGCGGGCGCATGCCGTTCTGGAAAGCGGCAAGGCCCGGGGCAAGATCGTCCTTGAAGGCTTCTGATCCCGCCAGGCAGGGCGAGGCGGGCGTGCGCTTGCCGCGGTCCGTCCGACTCATCGCCGCGGCCTTCGCCGGGATCAGGACCTTTCGAAACATGACCGCCGGCGGCCGAGACAGAGACGGGAGACGGCGGCGGCCGAAGTATCGGCAGCGCAGCTGCCGATACCATGCGTCAGCCATCAATTAAGCGCGCGGAATATATGAATAACTGACCCATCCTGTAGTTGAATCACATGCCGTTCCCGGCTAGTCTTCAAATCGGGATAGGGAGACAAGTCGGGGATGCCTTGTCATCCGGCGGCAAGACTGGTTCGGTCGTGTCTGTTCCTCCCGACGATGATCGACGGCAAGCAGTGCATCGCATAAGTCCACCCGAAGGGACAAAACTTCGACCATGGAGTGTCGGCATGCCTGAAGCGAATAGCAAATTCCCCTCTATGTTGCGGTCCCTGATGAAGGTTCCGTCTGGCACCTGCTGACGCCGGAGTTGGCGGCAGGTCTCCTGCCGAGCGGACGTTCCGCATCAATACTTGTTCTGAACTGGTCGAAGAGGGGAAGCGCTTTCCGCGCTGATGCGCGGTGTCGCGCATGTTCGCCGAAGGCTCTGCGCATCTCCGTCAAGAAGCTTTGGACGTCGTGCGAATGGGAGTTCTGCCATGAGAACAGACAATGGAGTGAGCATATCGCCAGCGTTCGATCCTGGCTTTAGCCCCGCCACCCTGCATTCGCGCCCGCCTCGCGCCAATACGCCGGCGCCGGTCGATACGGCAATGTCGCCCTCGGTCGCTGGCTATACCTTCTCCACCGATGACCTGCCGGTCGCTGAGCGCTTCGATGCCTGGCGACGCTCCTTCGCACCGATGCTCGAGGTGACGCGGGATGCGAGGACGGAGTTCCAGGGCAGCCAGGCCCTATGGGATCTGGGCGGCCTTGGATTCTCGCGCATCAAGACGGGAGCCTTGCGTTTTTCCAGCCACCCGGCCCATGTCCAGTGCCGCCCGCTCGACCATTGGGTGATGACGCTGCTGCTCAGCGGGCAGTGCACCACGACGACGGAGCGTTCCACCTTCCACGGGCGGCCCGGCATCGTCCAGATCCACTCGCTGGGGCGGCCGTATCACGGCGTGGTTTCCGACAGCGAGATGCTGATGCTCTGGGTGCCGCGCGACTTCTGCCGCGACATGGCGCGGATCCTGGATGCGGCGGAATTCACCACGCTGGATACGGCCATGGGGCGCATGTTCACCAGTTTCATGATCGGTCTCGCCCATCAGTTGACCTGCATGCGGATCGACGAGTTGCCGCGGTTGATGTCGGCCACGCGCGACATGATCCTGGCCTGCGTGGAACCGACCGACGACCGCCTGGAGGACGAGAGCGATGCCATCTCGGGTGGCCTGCAGGAGCGGGCGCGGCAGTTCGTGCAGATGAACCTCTTCAATCCGCGACTGAGCGCCAAGCTCCTGATGCGTGAACTGGCGGTCTCGCGCACCCGCCTCTATCGTCTGTTCGAGCCGGCGGGCGGGGTCAATCGCTATATCCAGCACAGGCGCCTGCTCGACGCCCATTCCGCGCTGGCAAACCCGCGCGAGCAGCGTCGCATTCTCGATATCGCCGAACAACGTTGCTTCGACAGCGCCGATTTCAGCCGCGCCTTCAAACGGGAATTCGGCTACAGCCCCAGCGAGGTCCGCAAGGGCAAGCGGATCGGCGCGCCCAACCATGCCGACGCCAACCTGGCGAGCCTGCCGCCGGAAGATCGGCTCGGCGCGCTCCTCTGGCGCCTCCAGAGCGGCGCCAAATCCGAAATCGCTCCCTGCTGCGCGATCGCCTGACGGCGCCGGAACAGCCGTGCTCCGGGTTCCTCTGGATCGCGATCAGTGCCGGCGGCGAAATCGCCGGTATCTCCCCGAAACCGTTCCATTTTCGGCATGACGATCATGCGGGAGCCGGCGCCGGCTCCTTCGTGTCGGCCGGCACGGGTGTTGCCGTTGCTTCCGGCGGCACGCGGAACCAGACCACATAGAGGGCCGGAAGGAAGATCAGCGTCAGCACCGCCGCCACGATCAACCCGCCGATCACCGTGAAGGCGAGCGGCTTCCAGAAGGGATCGCGCACGATCGGCAGCATGCCGAGAATGGTCGAGCCGGCGGTCAGGAAGATCGGGCGAACGCGGTTGGCCGTCGCGTCGATGACGCTCTGCCAGGTCTTGCCCTTTTCCTCGATCCGCTTGTCGATCTGGTCGATCAGCACCACCGAGTTGCGGATGATCATGCCGATGAGCGCGATCATGCCGAGAACGGCGATGAAGCCGACCGGCGTGCTGGTGATCAGCATGATCGCCACCACGCCGATGAGTCCGAGCGGCACGACGCTGAACACCAGGAGCAGGCGATTGAGGCTCTGCAACTGGAACATCAGGATGATGATCATGATGATCGCCATGACCGGCAGCATCTCGGTGACCGAGGCCATGCCGGTCTCCGCACCTTCGACCGATCCGCCGATCTCGATGCTGAAGCCCGGATTGTCCCGACGCAACTGCTCGATCCGGGGCTCGGCCTCCTCGACGACGGATGCCGCCAGCACACCCTCGGTCATGTCGGCCTGGACCGTGATGGTGGGGACGCGGTCACGTCGCCAGATCAGCGGCTGGGTGGTCCGGTATTCGATCGTTGCGATGCTGGCCAGCGGTACGGTGCGGTTCGGCCCGATCGGGATCTGCAGCGATCGCAGGGTATCGATATTGGCGCGCTCTTCCGGTGCCGACCGCGCCACGACGTTGACGAGATAGATAGCGTCCCGCACGTGCGTTATTGGCAGGCCGGACGTGGTGGCGAAGAGCGATTGTGCGATCGCCGACGAGTTCAGGCCGACGAGACGGGCGCGGTCCTGATCGACCTCGATGACGACCTTGCGGATCGGCTCGTTCCAGTCGAGGTTCGGCGCGATAACGCCGCGGACGTCGCCGAGCACGTCGGCCACTTTCCAGGCGAGGTCGCGCACGCTCGCGACATCGGGGCCGCCGATGCGATACTGGACCGGCCAGCCGACCGGGGGGCCCATTTCGAGCGGCGACAGCCGGGCGACGACGTTGGGGAATTTCTCGTCCAGTTCCGTCTGCAACCGCGTCTGGAGGGCGTCACGTCCCTCGACGCTGCTGGCGATGATGACCGCCTGCGCCCGGAACGGCGCGGGCGGCTGGATGTCCATCGGCAGGTAGAAGCGGATGGCATCGGAGCCGACATAGAAGCTCCAGTCGACCACGTCTTCATCGCCGGCGAGAATCTCCTCGACCTGTCGCGCAGTCGCCTCGGTGGCATGGATCGATGCGTTCTGCGGCAGCACGAGTTGCAGCATCAGTTCCGGGCGGTCGGACGGCGGGAAGAACTGCCGGTTCATCAGCCCCGAAGCGAGCAGCGAGACGACGAACAGTCCGACGGTTGCGGCAATGACGACAAGGCGCATCCGCATGCATGTGTGTAGCAGGCGGCGGAAGGTGCCGATCAGCGCGCTCTCTGGCTTGCTGCCGGATGCCGTTCCCGACTTCAGCACCGCAAGCCCGATGATCGGCATCAGGAGCACGGCGATCAGCCATGAAATGATCAGCGCATAGGCGATGACGAGGAAGAGCGAGCGGGCATATTCGCCGGAAACGCTCTGGGCGAAGCCGACCGGGATGAAGCCGGCGATGGTCACGAGCGTGCCGGCGAGCATCGGAAAGGCGGTGGAGGTATAGGCGAAGGACGCCGCCTGGACGCGCTCCATCCCTTCCTCGAGCTTGGCCAGCATGATCTCGACGGCGACCATGGCATCGTCGATCATCAGCGTCAGCGCGATGATGAGGGCGCCGAGCGAGACGCGCTGCAGCGCGATCCCCGTCATCTCCATCATCAGGAAGGTCATCGCCATCACGAGCGGGATGGACACGGCGACCACGAGGCCGGCGCGCAGGCCGAGTGCCACGAGGCTGCAGCCGAGAACGATCAGGATCGCCTGCATCAGCGAGACGGTGAAGCCGCGGATCGCGTTGGTGACGACCTCCGGCTGGCTTGCGACCTGCACCAACTCGATGCCGATCGGCAGGTCGTTCTGGAAGCGCGCCATCACCGTGTCGATGTTGCGGCCAAGCGCCAGGATGTCGCCGCCGCTCGCCATCGATACGGCGATGCCGAGCGCCGGCTTGCCCTTGATGCGGAACATCGGCTGCGGCGGGTCGACGGTGCCGCGCACCACGCTGGCGATGTCGCCCAGCCGGACGAAGCCGGACGCTGTCGGTATGTTCAGGTTGCGGATGTCGTTCTCATCCTTGAGGTCGCCGGAAACCTCGAGCACGGTGCGGTCGGCGTCGGTCGTCACCGTGCCGGCGGGCAGGACGGCGTTCTGCGCCTGGATCGTGCTGATGATGGTGGCGCCGCTCAAGCCCAGGCTCGCCAGCCGCTGCGTCGAGAATTCGATGTAGATCGTCTCGTCCTGGGTGCCGAGCATCTCGACCTTGCCGATCTTCTCGACCTGCAGGAGGCGATTTCGCGCCTCATAGGCCCAGTCGCGCAGCTCCCGGTCACTGAAATCCTCGGAGGTCAATCCGTAGATGATGCCGAAGGTGTCGCCGAACTCGTCGTTGAAGAACGGGCCGGCGACGCCGGGCGGCAATGTGTGGCGGATGTCGCCCACCTTCTTGCGGACCTGGTACCAGACTTCCGCGACCTCGGCCGGCGGCGTCGAGTCGTCGAGCACCACGTAGATGACGGACTGGCCCGCCGTCGTCAGGCTGCGCAGCGAATCGAAGAAGGGTACCTGCTGGAGCGTGCGTTCCAGCCGATCGGTCACCTGGTCGCTCTGCTGCTCGATCGTCGCCCCCGGCCAGGCGGCGCTCACGAGCATGGTCTTGACGGTGAAGTCAGGATCCTCGCTGCGGCCAAGGTTCCAGAAGGACAGGGCGCCGGCGATGGCGCCGAGAAGCATGAGGAAGACGATCAGGCCCTGGCGCTTGATCGCCCATTCGGACAGGTTGAAGCCGCCGCTCATTGAAGGCTTCCTTCGAGCAGGCGGACGGCCATGCCGGGCCGCAATTGCTGCGCGCCGGCGACGATGACGTGGTCGCCGTCGGCGATGCCCTTGGTGACCAGGAAATCCTGCGTCTCGAAGCGAAGGACCGTGACCGGCACGAGCTTCGTCGTGCTGCTGCCGGGATCGACGATCCAGACTGCCGAGCCGCTGCCCTGATTGAAGAGGGCGGTCATCGGCAGCCGCGCGACCGGATCTCCGGTCAGCCGGACGCTGCCGCGCACGGCGCTGCCGAAGCGGAAGTCCTCCGGCGGGTTGTCGAGGGCGACGCGGACGGTGAAGTTGCGGGTGATCGGATCGGCGACCGGCGAGATCTCGCGCACCCGGCCGCCTGTCGTGCTCTGCGGGTTGCTGAGGAGGCGAACCTCGATGCGCATGTCGCGGCTCGCGGACTGGATCGCGCTTTCGGGCACCTGGAAGACGGCGTCCTTCTCCTCCATTCGCGCGACCCGGACCACCATCTGGCCGCCGCCGACGATCTGCCCGACCTCGGCGCCGACGGCGGTGACGACGCCGTCGGCATTGGCCATCACCGTCCGGTTGTCGAGGTTGTTGTTGGCAACGCGCAGGGCCGCGTCCGCCGCATCCACGCTCGCCTGCGCCGTGGTCGCCTGGGCGATCGCCGCGTCGAGCGCCTGCCGCGTCGCCGTCCGCGGATAGAGGGACTGCAGCCGGTCGCGGTTCAGGACGGCGTTGTCCAGGTTTGCCCGGGCGGCGAAGGTGTTGGCCTCCGCCTTGCGGACGGCGTCCTGCTGGTCTTCGCTGTCGAGCCGGGCGAGCACGTCGCCGGTCTTGACGAGGTCGCCGACATCGACCGTGCGCTCGCGGACCTCCCCGCCCTGGCGGAAGCTGAAACTGGTTTCGAACCTGGGTTGGACCTCCCCGACCAGCGAGCCGAAAGTGTCGTCCGGGTTGAAGGAGACGGTGACCGTCTTGACCGGCCGCGGCGGCAGTTCCGCCTGCTCGTCCTCGCCCTGGCAGCCGGACACGAGCAACAGGGCGGCGGCCAGACCCAGACCGCGCAGGATGACTTTTCTCGATGCGGAAAGCGTGCGCGTCATGGCGACCTCGTCTGGAGGGAAAAGGTGCTGTGCGCGGTCACCCGCGCACAGGCTTCGGCATGTGTTGTCAGTAGTCGACCGCGTCGCGGATGATCGGGCAGGTCATGCAATGCCCGCCGCCGCGGCCGCGCCCGAGCTCGGCCCCGGTGATGGTGATCACCTCGATGCCTTCCTTGCGCAGCAGCGTGTTGGTGTAGGTGTTGCGGTCATAGGCATAGACGACGCCCGGCGCGGCACAGACGAGGTTCGCGCCGCTGTCCCATTGGGTGCGCTCGCGCATGTAGTCGTTGCCGCCGGTTTCCACCACGCGCATCTTCTTCAGGCCGAGCGCATCGCGCACGGTCTCGACAAAGCTGCCCTTGTCCTTGTGCAGCTCGACGCCGCCCTTGCCGTCGGGGCGATAGGAGAAGGCCTCGATGCCGTTGACGATATCGGGGTAGAGCAAGACGCAGTCCCGGTCGGCGAAGGTGAAGACGGTGTCGAGGTGCATGGCCGCGCGCAGCTTCGGCATGGCGGCGACGATGACACGCTCGGCCGCGCCCTTCTCGAACAGGGCGGCGGCGACCTGGCTGATCGCCTGGCGCGAGGTGCGCTCGCTCATGCCGATCAGCACGTTGCCCTTGCCGATCGGCATGACGTCGCCGCCCTCGATCGTCGCAAGGCCCCAGTCCTTGGTCGGGTCGCCCCACCAGACGTTGACCTTGCCGGCGAAATCGGGGTGGAACTTGTAGATCGAGCTCGTGAGGATGGTTTCCTCGTGCCGGGCCGGCCAGTAGAGCGCGTTGAGCGTCACGCCGCCATAGATCCAGCAGGTGGTGTCGCGCGTGTAGAGCGTGTTCGGCAGCGGCGGCAGCAGGTATTCGTTGACGCCGGCCGCATCGCGGATCAGCGCCAGTTGCTCGCCGCCCACAGCCTCGGGAAACTCGAAGGTCGACAGCCCGCCGATCAGGGTTTCGGCCAGTTCGCGGTTCGAAAGGCCCTCGAGATAGGACCTTACCTCGTCCAGCAGGCCGAGGCCGATCTGGTTGGGGACCACCTGGTTGTCGAGGATCCATTTCTTGGCCTCGGGGATCGCTACCGTCTCGGCGAGAAGGTTGTGCATCTCCACGACCTCGATGCCGCGGTCGCGCATCTTGGTCATGAAGTCGAAATGGTCGCGCTTGGCGTTGTCGACCCACAGCACGTCGTCGAAGAGAAGGTCGTCGCAATTGGAGGGCGTGAGGCGCTGGTGCGCGCGGCCGGGGGCACAAACCATGACCTTGCGCAACTGGCCGACTTCGGAATGCACGCCGAACGGAGTATCTGTTGTCATGACGTCTCTGCCTTTCTGTTCAAGGTGTGATGAGGCCGGTCAGCAGGCCGTAGGCCCCGATCAGGCCGGCAACCAGCGTGACTGCGAACACGATGAGCTCGGTCGGGGTGAACAGTTGCAAGTTCTGCTCGCGCCGTGCCCAGAAGTAGAGAATGGTGCCGGGCACGAACAGCACGGCAACCAGCAGCACGTATTTCAGCCCGGCGGCGATGAACATGAAGATCGTGTAGACGACGGCGATCCAGGCGAAGACCTGGTCGCGGCCGCGCTTCTCGGGCGTGGTCTCGTAGCCGACGCCGCTACGGGCGAGCAGGACGCCATAGCCGGCGACCAGCAGGTAGGGCAAGAGCGCGGTGACGCTCGTCATGTCCAGCATGAAATTGAACGCGTCGCGCGACCAGTAGGTGGAGATGACGAAGAGCGATACGACGATGTTCGTCAGCCACAGGGCATTGGCCGGAACCCGGTTGCCGTTCTGCGCGGCGAAGAGCTTCGGCATGTCCTGGGATTTGGCTGCGGCGAAGAGGACTTCGGCGCAGATCAGCGACCAGGCGAGATAGGCGCCCAGAACCGAGACCAGGACGCCGATGGAGATGAAGACCGCACCCCAATGGCCGACGACCGCCTCGAGAACGGTGGCGAGCGACGGCTGCTGGACCGCTGCGATCTCCGCCTGGGGCAGCGCCGCATAGGGCAGGAGCGTGACCGCGACCATCAGGCCGGTCACGCCGACAAAGCCCAGGATCGTCGCCGTGCCGACATCCGAGCGCTTCTCGGCGAAGCGCGAATAGACGCTTGCACCCTCGATGCCGAGGAAGACGAACACGGTGATCAGCATGGTGTCGCGCACCTGTGCGATCAGCGATTTCTCCGGCATACCCGGGCCGCCGAAGAAGTTTTCGGAGAATTGGGCATAGTTGAAGACGAAGATCAGCGCCAGGATGAAGACAATGATCGGAACGATCTTGGCGATGGTGACGATGGTGTTGATGAACGCTGCCTGCTCGACACCGCGGAGGATCATGAAATGGAAGATCCAGATGCCGATCAGCGATACGATGATCGCAATCGTGCTGCTGCCGTCGCCGAAGATCTCGGGGAAGAAGCGGCCGAGCGTCGAGCCGATCAGCACCCAGTAGAAGACGTTGCCGAGGCAACTGCCGAGCCAGTAGCCGAAGGCCGACAGGAAGCCCATGTAGTTGCCGAAGCCGGCCTTGGCATAGGCGAACACGCCCGAATCGAGATCCGGCCGTTTCTCCGCGAGCGCCTGGAAGACGCGTGCCAGCATGTACATGCCGGTGCCCGCGATCGCCCAGGCGATCATGGCGCCAAACGGGCCGGTGGCGGCGCCGAAGCGGCCAGGCAGGTTGAAAATGCCGGCGCCGACCATGGATCCCACGACCATGGCCGTGAGTGCGAAGAGCGAGAGTTTCTGCGTCGATTGCGATGCCATGGTTCCCCCGATAAGTGCCTCAATTTCCCGATGTTTTGGCTCGAAGACTGGTGGCACCTGTTGAAATTAATAGGCGGAATAACAACCACTGTGATCAGCACAGAATCCCAAAACTATGCTGTGCGTTCAGAATTGGCGCTCGCGCAGAAGGCGCGGGCAGTCTGCTGATCATGGCGATACGCCAGGTACCGCAACTTCGTCTGCTCGTGTCCACGGGACGCTGCGCCGGGTTGCCATCCCTCAGGCGACGCCGCCGGTCACGATCATGTAGATCCCGGCGCAGGCGCCGAGCACGGCAAGGATGAACAGGGCCAGTTCGGGCAGGGTGAAGGCGCGCTTGCCCTGTTCCCGGCGCGCAATGAGGTAGAGGATCGTTCCGGGGCCATAGATGACGGTCGTGAGCAGCAGATGCTGGGCTCCGGCCGCGTAGACGAGCCCGGCGGTATAGATCGTGGCAATCGCCGCCCGGGCCAGATCGGCGCGCCGGGCGGCCGGGTCCCGGCCGTAGGTATCGCCGCTGAAGGCGAGCTTCGCACCATAGGCGGCGACGAGGAAGTAGGGGATCAGGATCATCGAACTCGTCAGCTCGAGCGCCAGGCGAAAGGCGTATTCGGTGAACAGCGTCAGGATCAGGAAGATCTGGACGATGATGTTCGTCAGCCAGAGCGCGTTGGAGGGGACGCCCCGGCTGTTCTCGTGGCTGAGGAAGCGCGGCATCGTCTCGTATTTCGAGGCGGAATAGAGGATCTCGGCTGCAAGCAGCACCCAGGAGATGTAGGCGCCTGCGACCGAAATCAGCAGCCCGACGGCGACGAAGACGGCGCCCCATGGCCCGACCACGGCCTCGAGCACGCCCGCCATCGACGGATTGCGCAAGGCGGCGAGATCCGGCCGCAGGAGAACGCCATAGGACAGGAGCGTGACGAGGACCATCAGGCAAAGGACGCCCAGAAATCCCATCAGCGTCGCAAGGCCGACATCGGAGCGCCGCCGGGCATAGCGCGAATAGACGCTCGCGCCCTCGATGCCGACGAAGACGAAGACGGTCACCAGCATGGTCGCCCGGACCTGCCCGGCGACCGTCGCAAGGCTGACCTCCTCGCCACCCCAGAAACTGGTGGAGAAGACGTCGGATCTGAAGCCGAGAGCGACGAACACGACGAAGAGCAGGATCGGGATGAGCTTGGCGAAGGTGACGATCGTGTTCAGCGCGGCCGCCTCGCGGATCCCTCGCAGGATCAGCGTGTGCATGAACCACAGCAGGGCCGAGGAGATGACGATGGCGGGAACCGTATTGCCGTCGCCGAAGACGGGAAAGAACAGCCCGAGCGTCGACTTGATCAAGATGAAGTACGACACGTTGCCGAGAACGGCCGCCGACCAGTATCCGAGTGCGGAGAGGAAACCCGGATAATTGCCGAATCCCGCCTTCGCATAGGCATAGATGCCGGCGTCGAGATCGGGCTTGCGCCGCGACAGCGTCTGGAAGACCAGCGCCAGCATCAGCATGCCGATGCCGGCGATCGTCCAGGCGATGAGCGCGCCGAAGGGGCCGGTAGCGCGCCCGAACGCCTGCGGTAACGAGAAGATGCCGGCGCCGACCATTGAGCCGACCACCATCGCCGTCAGTGTCCACAATGAGAATTTCTGTGGAGTGTCCTGCGCCATGCAATGCTTTCCCTGGTTGCGACGAGGCGGTCCCGGAACTGCTTCAGGCGATCCTGCAACATCGAATACACGGTGTAATTGGCTGAGGGTCCCGCAGAATTGGCCTGGAGTCCCACACCCGGCAGATGCAAATGCGACGGTCGCACCCTAAGGCCCCGATGGCCGCCTTGCCGAGCGTCCGGCGGGATGCTCTAAGGTTCCGGTGTGACCAGAAGCCGGGCCCGACGATGCCAGCATACCGTGCGTTTGCACTTCTCCTGATTGTCTCCGCGCTGGCCGGTTGCGGCGGACCGCGGGCCGTCACCGGCCTGCCGGGCAGCGCAACGGGCGCGGCCGCCTCAGCCGTCGTGCCGATCTACCTGGCGACGTCGCGCGTACGGTCAGACGATCCCGCCATGCCCTATTCCGCCGGGCGCTCGCAGGAACTGGCCTTTGCGGAGTTCGACATCGGCATCCCCGCCAACCACAGGCCGGGCCGTGTCGAGACGAGCGGCCGCGTTCCCGACCCTGCCCGCCACTTCACCGCACTGGCCTATGCGCCGATCGCCGATCGCCAGGCGTTCATCGATGCGCTGAATGCGGCCCTGGAAAAGCGCGAGCCCGAGAGCCGCGAGATCTTCATCTTCGTGCACGGCTACAACAACAACATCGCCGAGAGCCTGTTCCGCAACGCGCAGCTCACCCACGACTATGATATAGACTCGGTTTCGGTGCATTATGCTTGGCCGTCGGGCGCTTCCGTTCCCCTCTATGTGTTCGACCGCGACAGCGCCATCGTCGGCCGCGGCGGGCTTGCCGAGACGATCGAGATCGCCGCCCGGACGAAGGCGAGCAGGGTCGTGATCCTCGGCCATTCCATGGGCGCCTACGTCGTGATGGAAGCCCTGAGGACCCTCGCGATGAGCGGCAAGGGGCCCATTCTGAAGCGGCTCGGCGGCGTGGTCCTTGCCGCGCCCGACATCGACATCGACGCCTTCCAGAGCCAGGTCGACGATATCGGCACGCTGCCCCAGCCATTCACCATCATCGTATCGCGCCGCGATCGCGCGCTCGGGTTCTCCCGCCGGATCGCCGGCGGCCATCCGCGTGTCGGCAGCGGATCCGACATTGCCTTCCTGCAAGCGCGCGGCATCACCGTGGTTGATGTCTCCGACGTCGATGGCGGCAGCCACAGCGTCTTTGCCAGTTCCGAGACGCTGATGAAACTGATCGACAACAGCCGCCTGATGCGCGCCACGCTGGAAGACGAGCAGACGGCGATGTCTCCCACTGCCCTTGCCGCCAGCGCCTCCGCCGTCGAAGGTGCCGCATCGCTGACGGTGTTCCTGCCGGCGCGACTGATCGGCAGGCTCGCCGCGGTCCCTTAGGTCCGGTCGGCGAGGGGGACGGGCGGCGCCTTCCAGGCTCCCGCAGCGGGCGTCGAATGGGACGCCATGCCATGTACAACGATAGTGCCGCGTGCATCATAATCGTGTCGTCGCAGTGCCTGGCATGATTGAAACCGCCCCTGGGAGTGGATGGCCCGTGTCACCGGTCGAGGAAGAGAACCCGCGCGCGAATGCCGCTTTGCCGAGAGGGCTTGCGGGACTGTGGCTGCTTCTCCTTGTCCTCTGGATCGTCTTCAACGCGTCGGCCGCCCCCGCCATTCTCCTCGTCGGCCTGCTGGTCGCGAGCGCCATCGCCTGGATCTTCGCGACGCGCAGCGCGGTCTGGAGCGACGTGCTGCTGACGCCGCGGGTGCTTTTCCATTTCCTCGTCTACACCGGTGTTTTCGTCGTCGAAATGGTGAAGGCGAACCTCAACATGCTGCGCTACGTCTACGCGCCACGCATCGACATCCACCCCGGCATCGTGAAGATCAACCTGCGGCTCCGTTCGCCGATCGGCCGTCTGGCGCTGGCCAACTCGATCGCTCTGACGCCCGGCTCGCTGGTGATGGACATCGACGGGGACACCCTGTTCATCCACTGGCTGGACGTCAGGACGACGGATCCGGAGGAGGCGACCGAGATGATCGCCGGGGCATTCGACAAGCATCTGGGGAAGGTCTTTGGCTGACACGATCCTCATGCTTGCCGGCGTCCTGATCTTTCTCAGCATCCTGTTTTCCGTGCTGCGACTGATCCTCGGCCGCACGGTCGTGGACCGCGTGGTCGCGATCGACACGCTGACGGTGATCTCGCTGTCGCTGGTGGCACTCTATGCTCACCTCTCCGGGCGCTTCGTCTACCTCGACGTGGCGCTGGTCTACGGGCTCCTGAGCTTCCTTGCGGTGCTCGCCGTCGCGCGCTTCCTGGAAAGGGGGCGGTAGGCATGCTGCAGGAACTGTTCGTCATCCTGATCTGCGCCGGCATCATCGTCAGCGGGGTGCTGGCCGTGACGCTGCGCGGGCTGACGGCTGCGATGGTCAGTTCGGGCCTTGCCAGCCTGTTTGCGGCCGTATCCTACGTTCTGCTCGCGGCCCCCGACGTCGCCATGGCGGAAGCGGCCATCGGCGCGGGGCTTTCGACGCTGGTCTTCCTTCATGCGATCCGCAGGACGAGCGCGGGAAAGGAGGACTAGAGGGTGGCGGAAACGATCGGCAGCATCATCATTCTCGCCGGCGCCTTCTTTCTCTTCTCCGCCGGTGTCGGCCTGTTGCGCATGCCCGATACCTATACGCGCATACAGGCGGGAACCAAGGCGTCCACGCTCGGCAACATCCTGGTCTTTTTGGGGCTGGGCTTCTTCCATCCCGACTGGGCTCTGAAGCTCCTGGTCGTTGCCTATTTCGTGCTTCTGACGAACCCGCTGTCGTCGCATGCCCTGTCCCGTGCCGCCCATGCCGTCGGCATTCCCATGGCGCCCTCGACGGTCGTGGATGCGCTGGCCGAACGCAACGCCGCGCGCGCTGAGAAGAACGGATCGTCATGACAAGGGTGTGGGCTGCCGTTATTGTCATTCTCTTCGGCGTCGTCTTTGCCGGGCTTGCCCTCGGCTACAGCGAACGCACCGCGCCGTCCGACCTTGCCCTGCGCTATCTGGAGCAGGTGCCTGCCGACCTCGGCGCCGCCAATGTCGTCACCGGCATCCTCATCACCTATCGCGGTTTCGACACGCTGGGCGAAGTCGCCGTGCTGTTCATGGTTGCCGCGAGCGTCGGCATGCTGCTTTCCGGCAGCGCTTCGCCTGCGGCCGGCAGCGTCCGGCCGGCCCGGCCGCCGAGCGAACTGGTGGTGAACGGTGCCGAAGTCGTCCTTCCCATCGCCTTCCTGTTCGGCGCCTATGTCATCGTCAACGGCCACCTTTCGGCAGGCGGCGGCTTCCAGGGCGGCGCCGTCGTCGCCTCGGGCGTCGTGCTCCTTGTCCTGGCCCGGCCGGCGGTGGTGCTGCATCACGGCTTCCTGAGCGTGACGGAGTCGCTCGCCGGCGTCCTCTACGTGACGCTCGGCATTCTCGGCCTGTTCCTCGCCGGCGGCTTCCTCGACAGCCATATCCTGCCGCGCGGTGCGTTCGGCGCCTTCGTCAGTGCGGGCGCGATCCCGCTGATCTCTGCGCTGCTCGGCATCAAGGTCGCCGCGGAACTCAGCGTCATTATCGACCGCTTCCGAAACTGAACTGCCGGAGGAAACGATGGGGCTGCCGATCTCACATCTGCTTCTGGTGACGGGCCTCGTCCTCGCGCTGATCGGGATGTGGGGCGTGCTGGTGCACAGGAACATCCTGCGGATCATCATCGGATTCTCGCTGTTCGGCACCGGCATGCATATCGTGATCGTCGCGACGGGCTATGTCACCAACGGAACGGCGCCGATCATCGACCAGGCGCTGCCGATCGGCGAGGCGGCCGCGCGCGCCGTGGATCCGGTCCCGTCCGCCCTCGTGGTGACGGCGATCGTCATCGGCTTCTCGGTGACGGCGATCATGCTCTCCTTCGCGATCCGGCTCTATGAAGCGCGCAAGACACTCTCCATCGACGCATTCACGGACTCGAAATGGTAGAGAGCTTCCTCCAGCCGCTGAACATCTTCCTGCTCGGGCTGGGCGGAGGCTTTCTGATCCCGCTGCTCTACCGGCTGTCGAAGCGCCTGCCGGCCGTGGCGTTCTGGACAGCGCTTGCCGGCATCGCCATCATCTCCGGCGCCTGCCTGTGGCGCCTGCTCGGCGGCGCGGACGCCTTCGAAATCGAGACTGCCGGGACCGCGCCGCCCCTGGCGATCAGTCTTCGCCTGGGCCCGGCGGAGGGGTTCTTCGCCTTCTGGGTCAATCTTGCGGCCCTGTTCGGCGCCTGGCATCTCTGGCACCGCCTGCGCGACAGCTACACCTTCCTGCTGCTCTACCTGATCCTCGTCATGGGCATCAACGGCATGATCATGACGCGGGACCTCTTCAACCTGTTCGTCTTTCTGGAGATCGTGTCCATTGCGACCTACGGCCTGTTCGGGCTCGGGCAGACACGGGCGGCCATGGCGGGCGCCTTCAAGTACATCATGGCGACCGTGCTCGCCTCGTCGTTCTTCCTGCTCGGGGCGGCAATGCTCTACCATGTGACGGGGACGCTCAGCATCGACGAGATGATCGCGCGGCGAGACCTGATCGCCGGCCCGATCGGCACGACCGCGCTCGTCCTCGTGCTCGCCTGCCTCGTCATCGAGCTCAAGCCGTTCCCGGCGAACGGCTGGGGGCTGGACGTCTATGAAACGGCGCCGGCGGGCGTGGCGGCGCTCGTATCCGTCGGCGTCTCGGCGGGCGTGTTCTTCGCGCTCCTCAAGCTGATGCCGCTCTTCGCGCCGCAGCTGACGCTGATCGCCGTCTCGGCTGCCGTGACCTTCCTGTTCTCCAACCTGGTCGGCCTGCGACAATCGAATGTCCAGCGCATGCTCGGCTGCTCCTCGATTGCGCAGATGGCCTTGCTGGTGCTGGCGCTTTCGTTGCTGATGCGGCACGGCGAGGACGACGCGCTGCCGCTCGTCGTCGGCGGGCTCTTCTTCAATCATCTCTTCGCCAAGGCGGGGCTCTTCTGGCTGGCGGGCGCGGTGCGGCGCCGGAGGATCGGCGGCTGGAACATATTGTCCGCGGGCGCCCCTTTCATCTTCGTCTTCTGCAGCCTGCTTGTCGCGATCGCAGGCCTGCCGCCCTTTCCCGGCTTCTGGGCGAAATGGGAACTGGTGCTGCGGCTTGCCGAACACGGCGGATATGCGTGGATTGCCGTCGTCCTCCTGGGATCCCTTCTGGAGGCGGCCTATCTGTTCCAGTGGTTCGGGCGCGCAGTGAAGCCGGGACGCGGGGAGCCGGCGGGCAGGGTGCCGCGGTGGGGCCTTTTTCCCGCCGCAGCCTGCGTCGCGCTGCTGGCGATCGGCGGCATGGTCGCCTCCCGGGCGGCGGGCGCCGCTTCCGTCTGGCTCCATGCGCCGCTCGTCGCCGGCGCCGCCCTTCTCGTGATCGAGGGCCTGCCGGGCAGGGCCAGGTGCCTGTCGATGCTGCTCGTCGTCTTCGCCGCGGGGACCTGGATGGCGCAGGGCATCGGCGGCATCAACGGGCTTTTCGCCGCGCTTCTCCTTTCGGGCGGGCTCGTCATTGCCGCAGCCGGTCTCTATCGCGGTGATGCGCGGCCTGGCTACCATCCGCTGATGGCGGTCCTGCTTCTGTCGATCGTCGCCCTTCTGCGGGCATCCACCAGCCTGGAATTCTTCTTCGCCTGGGAACTGGTAACGCTCGCGTCCGCCTTCATGCTGGCGCTCTCCCCTGCCGCCCGCGGCGTCTTGCTCCAGTTCCTGCTGTTCTCTCTGGCATCCGCCTTCCTGATTCTCGCAGGGTTTGCGATCGCCCGGGCCGTCACCGGCACCACCGATCTTGCCGCCTTCCTCGCCGCCGGCCCGGCGGCCGCGCCGGCATTCGTGCTGATCGCGCTCGGATGCATGGTCAAGATCGGCGTCATCGGCGCCCATGTCTGGCTGCCAGCTTCTTACGCGAAGGCAGACGACGATTTCTCCGCCATGCTGTCCGCCGTCGTCGGAAAGGTGGCGGTGTTCGGCCTGTTCATGGCGGCCTATCTGGCGACGCGCTCGAATGCGGGCCTCGAGCTTGCACGCGTCGTCGGCTGGATCGGCATACTGACGACCGTCATTGCAGCCCTTCTCGCGCTCCAGCAGGCCGACATGAAACGGATGCTCGCCTATTCGAGCCTCAGCCAGACCGGTTACATCGTTACCGCGGTGGCGCTGATGAGCCATCTCGGCTGGGTGACGGCGCTCTATCTCGTCGCCAACCATCTGATGGTCAAGGGCATCCTGTTCCTGGCAGCGGCGGCGATCATCGAGCGAACGGGCCTGAGGCGGCTGGACGCTTGCGGCGGGCTTGTGGGACGGATGCCGCTGACCTTTGCGGTCGCGATCGTTGCGCTCGTCTCCATGTCCGGCCTGCCGCCGCTCGCCGGCTTCGGCGGCAAGTGGCTGCTCCTCAGCGCGATGGTGGACAGGGGCTGGTACGGCCCCCTGGCGCTTGGCGTGCTCGCGACCCTCGTCGGCCTGCTCTACATGCTCCGCTTCGGCCACGCCCTGTTCCTCGGCCCGCTGAAGCCGGAGCACGCGGAACTGCGCGAGGCGCCGGCGGCACTTCTCGTGCCGCAGTTCGTGCTGGTGGCGGGCATCCTGCTGCTGTCGTTCTTCCCCAAGCTGCTGATGGATCCCGTTTCCGCCGCCATCGATCCGCAGTTCGCCTCGACGCTGGTCTGGCAGGGCATGTCGCTGGAACTGATCTATGCCTACTGGAACCCGGCAAGAGCGATGGCGGGTGCCGTTGGTCTGGCCCTGCTCGGCGCCGGTGTCCTGTGGGTCATCTACAGGATCGGCCGCTGGCCGTCACGGGCGGGCGGTCCGACGCGGTTCTTCCGCTATTACCGGCCGCTGCTTGCGCCGATGCTGGCATCCCATGCCGAGCGCTTCTGGGAAGCCGTTTCGGTCGCGGTCGGCGGGGCCGCCGGGGCGGCGCGGCGGGTCTATACCGGCAACGGCCAGACCTATGCGCTCCAGGTGCTCGCCTACGTGCTCGTCCTCTACTTCTTCGTCGCGGTTTTTCCGATGATAAGAGGAGGATAGCGTGTCGCGACGACGTCCCCGGCGATTTTACACAGGCGCCATTGAAGGATAACGTTGCGGAGTTTGGACCGATGATGAAGCATTTCAACGAGCAGGAAAGGAAGGAAAATGCCTAAGTTTTACCTTTTACTCGTTCTGGCGGGGATTGCGGCCAGCGGCTGTACACCGACGGAGAGAGGTGCCGGGATCGGTGCTGCGACCGGTGCGGTCATCGGCGGTGCGGTCACCGGCGACGTCCGCGGTGCTGCCGTCGGCGCGGCCATCGGTGGCGTCTCGGGTGCGGTCATCGGTAACGTCGCCGGCAGGCCCGGCCAGTGCTATTACCGCGATCGATACGGCCGGCGCTATATCGCCGCCTGCCCGCGCTAGCGTTTGTCAGGGAAAAGTGGAATCCGGTTTTCCCGGAAAGACAAACGATAACAAAGAAAGCGAGAGTCTGACTGCTTCAGTATGAAGCTGACAGACTCCAGCGGGTCATCAGGGGGTAACTCTCTCCGGCGGGCGTCGTCTTGCGCCCGCCGGAAACGACATGAGCGGCGGAGAACCGGAACAGCCTGCGTGCCGCAACTGAAACACGGTTCCCGCATCATGTCTCCGACTGACAATCCATCCGTAGCAATCCATCGTCACGCCGTCTTTTCAGGAAGCCGTATTGAACCGGTTTGTCTTTGCTTCCCTCTTCGTCGCCCTTCTCGCCACGCCGCCGGTGCTGGCGCCGGCTCCCGCCGAAGCGGTCACGATCAACATCCACGTCGGCAGCAATGTCAGCGGCGGTCGGTCCATCAGTTGCCGTGAGGGCCAGAGGCGGCTGCGCAACCGGGGCTTCCGGGACGTTAGGATCATCGATTGCCATGGCCGCTTCTTCGTCTATCGGGCCTGGCGCGGCGCGCGCCGCTACGAGATTGCGGTGAACCGCCATAACGGCCGGGTCGTCGACGTGCGTCGGCTCAGGCGATAGCCCGGCATTCCCGTCCGCCGCCCCCCCGGTCCTTTCGCTACCGGTCGGTCGGCGCCGGGGCATCGGTCGGCTGCTGCTCGCCCGACAGGAGGACGGCGATCCACCGGGTCGTCTCGATCCGGCGGCCGAACTCGACCAGGCAGATGAGGATGGGCACGCCGATGAACGCGCCGGGCAGCCCCCACATGAAGGCCCAGAAGAAGACGGCGAAGATCACCGCGAAGGGCGAGATCGCCAGCGAGGCCCCGGTCAGGCGCGGCTCGAAATAGCTGCCGATCACGAACTGGATCAGGTTGAGGCCCGCGAACACCACGACGGCCGACTGCCAGGAATCGAACTGGGCGATGGCGAAGAGCGTCGGGAACACGGTCGCGATGAAGGGGCCGAGAAAGGGGATGTAGTTCAGGGCGAAGGCGATCGCGCCCCAGGCGGCGGCCAGTTCCAGTCCGACGAAACTGGCGAAGATCCAGACGACAAGGCCGGTCAGCACGCTGGCGAAGGTGCGCACGGCCATGAAGCGTCGCAGCTTCGCGGCGATTCTCAGGTTCGATTCCAGGACCAGGGCGCCGAGCGGCTGGATGCTCGGCAGCATCAGCCGCCGCTTGAAGTCCTCCACTTCCATCAGCCCCAGCAGCACCGAGATGAAAATCACGACCGTGAAGCCGGCGAAGCTGTTCATCCGCCCCGCGACGCCCTGGAGCATTCCCACCAGCCAGCCGACGTTGAACTGTTCGGACAGCGGTCCGGCGATGGCGACGCCGTGTTCTTCCAGCCATTGCGTCCAGTCGAGGTAGATGGCCTGGAACCGGCCCGCATTGACGAACAGCCAGTGCCCGAGCACGCTCAGCCCCCAGGCGATCGAAGAGCCGACCGCGACGACGGCGACGATCGTGACCGTGAGCGTGATCAGCAGCGCCAGCATCCGCGGCATCACGCGCTGCAGCGCGGCCTGCAGCGGCCAGATCAGCGCGATGACGAGGATGGAGAAGGTCAGCGGAACGAACACCGATTGCGCCACATAGAGCAGCGCCAGCGTGAGCACGCCGGCCGTCACCAGCGCGGTGATGCGCTTTTCTTCCAGTTTGAGCATCCGCCGTCCCCTCTTCCGCCGCCGCCGTCGACGCCGTCAAGGGCGAGATTACGCAACGTTCGAGGGAAACTGCAATGTGCCCGCGAAATCTTTTCGCTCCCTTCGCGCCCCGCTCAGGCCCGGCTGGCGGAAGTGCTCTTGCCGTCCAGCCATGTGCGGATGAGGCTGCGGTAGCGCTCGCCGTCGAAACTCGGGAAGTGGCCGCCGTGAACGATGCGGACGGGGGTGTCCAGCAGGCGTTTCATCGAGGCGAGGTAGTCGGCCGCGTCGGAATGGTAGGTGTCCTCGATCAACGGGCCATCGTAGAGAATGTCGCCGGAAAAGAGGATGCCGGTCGCCTCCTCGAACAGTGCGATGCCGCCGGGCGAGTGGCCGGGCGTATGGATCACCTCGAAATGCCGGTCGCCGAGGTCGATCACGTCGCCGTCCTGAAGAATGCGCGTCGCCGGCGCGGCTTTCACCGCATAGCATTTCGAGCAGTAGGGCTCGGGCGGAAGCGCATCGAAGATCTCGTCGGTCACGTAGGGATCGGCCAGCGTGTTGGCACGGGTCGGGTGCGCCAGCAAGTCGGCCTCCGCCGCGTGGACGGCACGGCACTCGAACTCGTGATGGCAGCCGATATGGTCGAAATGCGTATGGCTCGCAACGGCCGTCAGCGACCGTTCGGTTACCAGGGGCACCCATTGGCGCAGCGAGACGACGCCCATGCCGCTATCGACAAGCATGTCGGCATCGCGGCCGCGCACGTGCCAGACGTTGCAGCGGTAGAACTCCTTGATGTGCGGCTCGCAGATCAGGGTGACGTCGTCCTGCAGGCACTGGATCCGGTACCAGTTCTCGGGGGCGATGCGCTCCATGGTCAGGTCTCCGGGACTTCGGGCAGGGCGGTAACGCCTGCCGGGTCGAATGCCAGTGCGATCCGGTCGCAGCGCGCGATCCTGGCCGACTGCGGCATGTGCGCCACGAGCTTTCTTTCGGGCGAGGCGACCGGCGCGAGATGGCAACGGTGGTGGGTGCCGAAGAAGGAGACGTCGCTGACGACGGCCTCGCTGAGGCCGGCGACCGAGCGATCGACGGTCCGGAAGTGTTCGGGGCGGATGCAGAGTGTGACGTGCTCGCCGGCTTGCGGCCGGGCGATGGTGAAGTTGGCGATCGGGAGCACGATCGGGCCGATCTGCGTCTCGACTTCGGCGGCGTCGCACTCGACGCGGCTGACCCTGCCGGAAAGGAAGTTGACCTCGCCCATGAAGCCGGCGGCGAAGATCGATTTCGGCCGCATGTAGATGTCTGACGGCGGGCCGAAATCCTCCACCCGGCCGTGGTTCATGACAACGATACGGTCGGCGATCGCCATCGCCTCCTCCTGGTCGTGGGTGACGTGGACGAAGGTGGTGCCGACGCGTTTCTGTAGCGCCTTCAGTTCATCCTGCATCTGCCGGCGGAGCTTGAGGTCGAGCGCGCCCAGCGGCTCGTCGAGCAGGAGCACGTCCGGGTCGACCGCCAGCGCCCGGGCGAGCGCCACGCGCTGGCGCTGGCCGCCGGACAGTTCGTGCGGCTTCTTCCGCGCCGAAAGCTTCAGGCCGACGAGGTCGAGGAAACCGGCCGCCTTCGCGTCCCGGCTCGCTCTGTCCATGCCACGCATGCGCAGGCCGAAGCCGACATTGTCGATCAGCCGCATGTGCGGAAAGAGGGCGTAGTCCTGGAACATGGTCGTCGTCGGCCGCAGCGCCGGCGGAACGCCCGCCATGTCGCGGTCGCCGATCGTCACCGTTCCTCCGGTGGGCGTCAGGAAGCCGCCGAGGATGGAAAGCAGGGTCGTCTTGCCGCAGCCGGATGGGCCGAGCAGCACGATGAACTCGCCGGCTGCGATGTCGAGCCAGACGTCGTCCAGTGCCTTGAAGGTGGCGAAGGTCTTCGTGAGGTTCCGGATCGAGACGGACGCTGTCATGGCTTGCGGCTCCTGCCGAAAAGGGCGAGTTCGAGGACGACCAGAACGACGACCGAGGCCAGGAACACCAGCGAACCGATGGCATTGGTCTTCGGGTTCAGGCCCGAGCGCAGCATGCTCCAGATCTCGACCGGCAGCGTCACGTCGAAACGAGACAGCAGGAAGGCGATGATGAACTCGTCCCAGCTGAAGGTGATGGAAAGGAAGAAGGCGGCCATGATCGAGGGCATCAGCATCGGCGCGGTCACCAGCGCCATGACCTTGACGTCGCTGGCGCCGAGGTCGCGCGCGGCCCGCTCGATGTTGACGTGATGGTCGCCCATCGAGGCATAGATGATGGCGAAGCAGAGCGGCAGGTTGATCACGACATGACCGATGCCGACCGTCCAGAGCGAAAGCGGCACCTGCAAGGCGTTGAGAACCGCAAGCAGGCCGAGCGCGATGATCAGGTAGCTGACCGTCATCGGCGCGATCAGCAGCCCGCGCTGCAGCGCCGAGGCGGGCAGCCGGTAGCGGGCGAGCGCATAGGCGGCGAGGAAGCCGAGCAGGCAGGACACGAACGAGGAGGCGACGGCGACCATCAGCGAGTTGGCCAGCGCCGCCATCAGCTTGCGGTCGGCAAAGACGCTTTCGTACCACTGCAGGGAAAAGCCGTTGAAGGGCGGCACCGGCAGGCGGCCATCCTGGAAGGAGAACAGCACCAGCACTGCGACCGGCAGGAAGATGAAGGCATAGACCGCCGCGAGATAGAACCAGCTGAGTGCGGATGCGAGCATGCGCCGCGCGCTGCCGGCCGGAAAGGCGATGTCGGTCGCTTGCGTCTCGCCGGGCTGCGCCATCGTCCTAGGCCCTCTCGATCTTCAGCCAGCGGGCACAGAGCAGATAGGCGGCCGTGACCGCGAGCATGAGGATGATGGAGAGCGCTGCCGCCATCGGGAAATCCGCACGGCGGCCGATCTGCAGCATGATGATCTGCGGCAGCACCAGTTCGTTGTTGCCGCCCAGGATCTGCGGCGTGATGTAGTCGCCGATGCAGAGCACGAAGGTGAGGAAGGCGCCGGTCATGATGCCCGGCAGCGTCAGCGGCAGGACCACATGCCAGAAGGTCTGGAATCCGTTGGCCCCGAGATCGGCCGCGGCGCGGCGATAGTTCGGCGACAGCTGGATCAGGTTGGAATAGATCGTCAGCGTCAAGAGCATGACGAAGAAGTGCACGAAGCCGATCACCGTCGCCGTGCGGTTGCTGGCGATCTCCAGCGGCTCGGAGATCAGCCCGATACCGAGCAGCGCCTGATTGATGACGCCGCCCTTCGACAGCACCAGGAGCCAGGAATAGGAGCGCACCACGTAGCTCGTCCAGAAGGGCAGGATCGCAAGGATCAGCGCCATGCGCTGCCACCGCTTCGGCACGCGTTCGGCGATGATCCAGGCGAGCGGGTAGGCAAGCAGCACGGAGAGCACGGTCACCGTCAGCGTGATCTCGAGCGAATTCGTCAGGCTCTTCAACAGCGCGCTCTCGGTGAAGAACCGGGCGTAGTTGTCGAGGTTCCAGACGCGGACGATCTCCCGGCCCTGGCGCGACCACAGGCTCATCGCCGCCATGTAGAGGAATGGCACGACGAAGAATGCAAACGTCCAGATCAGGGCCGGGGCGACGAAGCCCCATGCCCTGCGGCGTTCCCTGTCTTCAAGCGTGGCGGTGGTCATGGCTCGGTCAACTGTTCACAAGGCGCTGGCGAAGGGCTTCCGCCATCGGAGAGACGGACCCGGCAGGTGCGGCGACGAGAGGCATGGCGTGCCCCTCGTCCGGCCTGTCCTCCAGGAGAGCAGCGTCACTGCTGCATCATGTTGGTCCAGGCGTCCTGCATCTTCTGGTCCAGTTCCGCGCTCGGAACCGGATAGAGCTGCGTGTTCTTGAGATAACCCGTCTGGTCGTCCCATCGCAGGGCCAGCTTCTGCTCGGGCGCCAGATGCTCGCCGGCCTTCATGTTCGCCGGCATGCCCCAGTAGCAGGAGGAGGTCGCAAGCCGCGCCTGGCCTTCCGGGCTCAGGATGTACTGGACGAATTTCAGCGCCAGTTCCGGCTTGGACGAGTCCTTCATGACCGCGATCGACTGTGCCCAGCGCACGGCCCCCTGCTTAGGCACGACCCAGTCGAGGTCAGGCTTGTCCTTGGCGAGCGAGGCGGTGATCCACTCGCCGCCGCCGACGAGGATGTCGACCTCGCCGGTCGCAAGCGCAGTCTGCGAGGACACGACATCGCTGACCTGCTTAGAGGCGGCCTTCATCGCCGCGAGCTTTTCCTCGATCGCCGGCATGTCTGCCTCGGAGAGGTCGGCGGTCTTCCCGCCGAGACCCAGCTGCACCAGCCCGATCATCGGCAGGTAGTAGTCGTAGAGCGCGATGCGGCCCTTGTACTTGTCCGACCAGATGACGGTGAGATCTTCCATATCCTTCGGGTCGACCTTGGTCTTGTCGTAGGAGATGGTGTTGTAGCCGAATTTCTCGGTCACGGCATAGGTCTTGCCGTCCTTGGTGTTGTTGGCCTCCATCCTGAGTTCGGGGAAGAGGTCGGCCGAGGGCAGGGCGTCTGCCGGCATCTCGCCGAGGAGGCCCATTTCGATCACGCGGTGAACGTCGACCGCGTCGATCACCATCACATCCCAGTCGCCGGGACGCGATTGCTCCAGGATCGAGATCCCGGCCCCGGTGCCTTCGTATTCCTTGAGGTTGACCTTGACGTCGTTGGCCTTCTCGAACGGTTCGATCAGGGCCGGATCGGTGTGGTCGCACCAGACGAGTGCGTTGAATTCCTCAGCCGCAACCGCGGGGCCGGCGAGAAAAGCTATGGATGCAAGGGCTGTCGTGGTTCTGAAAAATCGGCGTGCGGCGGCGGCCGCAATGGATCTGGTCATCTTCGTCCCTCTGGTTCCGGCACTCGTTTTTGGTGCCTTTACAAAAAGACTGAATGAATTCATTTTTCGAGTCAATCTGAAAACCATCGAAATGGGACAGCGAGCTTGACGGGTCTGCGTGCGAGACAGAAGGCGGACAAGAACCGGCGTATCCTGGAGGCGGCCACCGGGCTCTTTCACGAGGTCGGCTACGATGCCGCGCGCATCGAGGATATCGCCGAGCGCGCCGCGGTCTCGGTCGGGACGTTCTACAACTACTATCAGAGCAAGGGCGACATGCTTCTGGCCACCGTCGCCATGGAAGTCGAGGAGGTCCTCGAATCCGGCCGCTCGATCGTCGGCGACCCGCCACGGGACGTCCTTTCGGCAGTGAGCCTTCTCGTGGACCAGTATTACGACCACTCGCTGGTCTATCTCAGCAAGGAGATGTGGCGCACGGCGATGGCGATCTCGATCCAGCAGCCGGAGACGCCGTTCTCCAAGCGCTATACCGATCTCGACCGGGCGCTATGCGCCCAGGTATCGACGCTGGTGGGCAACCTGCAGCGCAAGGGGGCGGTCCGCGCGGAGATCGACACAGGCGCGGTCGGGGCGATGTTCTTCAACAACCTCAACATGATGTTCACCGATTTCGTGCGCGACGAAGCGATGACGCTTGACCGGTTAAAGCACGAGGTCGCCCGGCAGAACGGGCCGCTGGCCACGCTCATCAGCGTCACGGCGACGTAAGAATGGCGCTCCAGGCCTCCGCGGCGGTCGTCCCGTCAGGATACTACTCGGTATAATATTTGGCGTAGTGCTTGCGGAATTTCTCCGAACCGCCGCTGTCGCCATAGGCCGGCAGTTGTTCCATGTCGGTCTTGTTCAGCACCACGCCGAGGATCTTGGCGTTGATGTCGATCTCGGCCTCGAGAAGGTCGCGAACGAGGCGGGCCGGGGTCTTCCCCCATTCCAGCACGAGAATGAAGCCGTCGGCATGCTGGGCGAAGGCCTTCGCGTCGACGACCGGGCCGAGCGGCGCGAGGTCGACGATGGTATAGTCGAAGGTCTTGCGCGCATTCTCCATCAGCGATCCCATCCCGGCGGATGCGAAGATCTCGTTGGTGTAGTGAAACTGATCGATGCCGCTATGGGGCACGTTCGGCAGGATGGCGAGCTTGGTCTGCTGGTCCACCTTGATCGCCGAAGCCCACGGGACGTCCCCGAGCACGGCTTCGACGAGGCCTGCCTTCGGGGCGGCCTTCAGCATCCGGCTGAGGCTCGGATTGCGGATATCGGCATCGACCAGCAGCGTGCGCTTGCCAGCCGAGGCGAGCAGGAGGGCGAAGTTCGTGGCAAAGGTCGTCTTTCCTTCGCCCGGCACCGCGGAAATGATGCCGATGACCTTGTTCGGGCGGCGCTGCAGCAGCATCTCGCAGGAGAGCTTGGCATGGCGCAGCGTTTCCGCGAAGGTCGATTTCGGGGCGTCGCGAACGATCCGGGTCATCTGTTCCAGCGGCATCGGGGATACCGTGACGCGCTCGTCTTCCGGCACGTCGGGCGTCTTCTTCAGCCACCCGAATCGGGAGCGTTTCTTTCGGCTGCCGCCGCCGATGAGGGGGAGATAGCCGAGCGAGCGCAGGCGCAACTGCGTGCGGACGTCGCTTTCCAGCCGCAGGCCGCGCTCCTGCATTTCCTGCAGGAAGGCAAAGGCGCCGCCCGCCATCAGGCCGAGGACGGCCGAAAGCGCCAGCGCCATCGTCTTCTTGGGGCTGGAAGGGGAGACCGGCACGCCGGCTTCCGAGATCACGCGCGCCTTGGCGATCGGGAAGGAACGCTGCTGCGATGCCTCCTCGTAGCGGTTGAGGTAGGATTCGTAGACGGCCTTGAGCGCGGTGGCCTTCTGCTCCAGTTCGCGCAGCTTGACCTGCGCCTCGTTGGCGTCGGAGTTGCGGCCGGCGACGCGGTCGATGTTGTCGCGCAGCGACTGTTCGCGCGACTGCGCGACCTCGTATTCGTTCCGGTACGTCGCCGTCATCCGCTGCAGTTCGCCGAACATCTGCTGTGCGAGGTCGCTCTTTTCCGTGCGCAGCGCTACAGCCTGGGGATGGTCGGCGCCGAAGTTCTTCGTGATGTCCTGCTCGCGCTTGCTGACCGCCGAATAGCGCGTCCGCAGGTCCTGGATGACGGTGCTGTCGATCTCCTTCGAGGCCACCGCGGAATTCTCCACGGCGCTTTCCGGGCCCGTCTGGACGATGGCTGCGAGCTGGTTGTAGCGGGCTGAGGCGCTTGCGGCGTCGGCCTGCGCGATGATGAGCTGGCTGTTGAGGTCGGCGAGCTGCTGGTCCGACATCAGCGCGCCGCGGGTGGAAATCAGGTTGTTCTCGCGCTTGTAGGTCTCGACCTCCATGGCCGCGGCCTGGGCACGCTGGCCGAGATCGCCCAGACGTTCCTGCAGCCAGCCGGATGCGCGTTCGGAGGCCTCGAAGTTGGCGCTCAGCTGGTCGGAGAGGAAGGCGTCCGCATAGGTCTTGGCGACGAGGGCGGAAAGCTGCGGGTCTGCGGACGTGAAGGCGATGGAGACGACGGAACTGCGCGAAACGCGCTCGACGCGCAGCGACTGCTGCAGCATCGCGGCCGCCTTCTGGCGCCGGGCATTCGCTGCGGCTTCTTCCGAGACGCGCCCCTGCTTGGCGAACATGCCGCCGAGCGACTTGAACCAGCCCTTGAGCATGGCTGTCGGCGACTTCGGCGGGTCCACCAGCAGCGGATTGGTCGAAAGATCGGCCTGGTCGACGACGCGCAGCGCCAGCTTGCCCGATTTCAGGATCTCGACGGTGCTTGCGATCCTCGTGTCGAGCTGCTGGCTGTTCTGCGCCGTGTTCTGCTCCTCCTCGGCGTAGCGCGAGAGGCTGTCGTCGATGAGCACCTGCGTCATCGATGTGTAGAGAGGCGTTGCGGTGGCCAGATAGGCGGCACCACCGATGACGAAGACGACCGCGCAGACCGCCAGCGTCTTCCAGCGGCGCAAGGCCGCCGAGACCAGGCGATCGAGATCGATGAAGGCATCGGAACTGTCCGCGGTGTGCGGCAGCGGCCTGTTCAGCGGTAGACTTCTCTGGTTCATCAAAACCTCACTGTTCCCGGACAGGGAAACCTGTCCTGGCTTCTTGCCGGGACAGGCCGAATATTGGATGCGCCCCGGACGGGCCGGACGCATGTTATGCCGCCTGAATGCGGCTCTCATGGGTCAGGACCATATGCCTGACCGATTCGAACACCGGGCCGCCGATGTCGGAGCGCGACAGCGCCAGTGCGACATTGGCCTCGATGAAACCCTGCTTGGAGCCGCAATCGAATGTCCGCCCGTCATAGGGGTGGGCGTGGAAGCGCTGGGAATCCGACAGCTGCAGCATGCTGTCGGTCAGTTGGATCTCGTTGCCGGCGCCGCGTTCCTGCTTCGCGAGGAGACCGAAGATCTCCGGCTGCAGGATATAGCGGCCATTGAGGAAATAGTTCGACGGAGCTTCGCAGGCCTTCGGCTTTTCGACCATCGCGGTGACGGCAAAGCCGTGCGGCACGCTCTCGCCCTTGCCGACGATGCCGTATTTGTAGGCCTCTTCCGGCGGGCACTGCTCGACGCCGACGACGTTGCCGCCGGCGAAGTTGTAGAGGTCCATCAGCCCGGCCATGCAGCCGCGCTCGCCGTGGCAGATCATGTCGGGCAGGAGCAGCGCGAAAGGCTCGTCGCCGATCAGGTCGCGCGCGCACCAGACGGCGTGGCCGAGGCCGAGCGGCGCCTGCTGGCGCGTGAAGCTGACCGTGCCGGCGGCCGGCAGCATGGCCTCGAGCTCGGAAACCTGCGCGTTCTTGCCGGAGCGCGACAGCGAGGAGATCAGCTCGGGCGCATCGTCGAAGTGGTCCTGGATCGCCTGCTTGTTGCGACCGGTGACGAAGACGATGTGCTCGATGCCGGCCTCGCGTGCCTCGTCGAGCGCATACTGCACGACGGGACGGTCGACCACCGTCAGCATTTCCTTCGGCATGGCCTTGGTGGCGGGGAGGAAGCGGGTTCCGTTGCCGGCGACAGGGATGACTGCCTTGCGTACACGTCTGATAGAGTCCATCGCACTATCCTTTGCTGGTATGGGGGCCTTGGCCCGGGGATCTCTGGCCGGCCGCGTTCCGGCCGGGTCGTTTGTCGTTGCCCGCGAGGCGGCGAAGCCGGGCGGCGATCGGCATGCGAAGATGCCGGACGGCAGCCGGGTCGCCCAGGGCGGTGCGCAGCGCCTGAACGAACGAGCGGCTCTTTAGTTGCTCGACGAGGTCGAGAAAGGATCGGGCTTCGGTCAGGCTGCGGGTGCGCAGCCGCTGCGCCTTCCTGGCCGCCGGATCGAGGCTGTGGCTGCCGACGAAGCGGTCGTCGGCCGTGAGCATCGCCTCCACGTGGTGCTTCTTCAGCACCCGCGAAATCGATCCTTCGCGGATATGGTAGATGTAGCCGGCGGCCGGTTCGACGACGCCGCGCCCGCCCCTGGCAAGCGCCGAGGCGAGCAGGAGGTAGTCCTCGCCGATCCGCAGGCTTTCGTCGAAACGCAGCGCCTTGTCGTCGAGGAAGCGGCGCTGGAACACCGGCTTCATGTAGCCGTAGTTGTGGGTGGAGCGGAAGAGCGCGTTGGAGGTGATGAAGGCCGGCAGCGTCAGCTGTGTCTGCCGCGCTAGTTCGGCCTCGGGGAACATGCGTTCGCGCGAACCGTCCTGCGAGACGACATCGAGATTGTCGACGACGATCTGCGCGTTCGCCTTCTCGGCGCGTGCGATCATGCGGGCGAGGCGGTCCGGCTCCACGGCATCGTCGGAATCGAGGATTGCGATCCAGCGGCCGCGCGCCGCATCGAGCCCGGCATTGCGCGCGCCGCCGGGACCCCGGTTCTGCTGAAGCGCGATCAGTTCCACGCGCGGATCGGCAAGGCGGCTGACGACGTCGCGGGTATCGTCCGAGGATGCGTCGTCCACGACCAGCACTTCGACGGACACGTCGCGCTGCGCCAGCGCACTGGTGATCGCCCGCCCGATCGTTTCGGACGTGTTGTAGGCGGCGATGACGAAGGAGACGTCGGGCGTCTGGCTCATGGGGTGCGGGTCTCCGCCAGGCCGTATTGCTGGATCTCGCGAACGCCCGAAAGGCCGCTGACGACGCCGGCATGGAGCACGGCGCGCAGGCCGTAGCCATAGCGGCGGGCAGGGGAGAAGGCTGTGGCGATGCCGGCTGCGGCGCAGACCAGCATCTTCGCGCCGGCCAGCCCGGCCGCGGCGAGGCGGCGCACGGGGCCGCCGGCCTTTTCGGCCAGCAGGCGGCCGTGGGTCTGGCCCATGCGGTAGCGGCGCCTGGCCAGCCATGCGAGCGAGGCGCGGCCGGGCGTCACCGGCTCGTGCACCCAGGCCTCGGGCGAAAATTCGATGCGGGCGCCGGCTTCGGTGGCGAGCGTGAAGAATTCCGTGTCTTCGCCGCCGGTCTTGCCCAGCGCCAGGCTGAAGCGACGGCCGGCGAGGGCCGGAGAAGTCAGGCGCATCAGCACGTTGCAGGTATAGCCGGTGCGGATCTCGCCGCGAACCCAGACGGGGCGGGTCGAATGGAGGTCGGCGCGCTGCATCCAGCCCGGCGTCGGCGTGCCGTAGATCGCCTTGACCGGGCCGAGCACGACATCGGCGCCGCTCTCGCCCATCGTCGTCACCAACTTCTCCAGCCAGTCGGGCGTTGCCGTCTCGTCGTCGTCGATGAAGGCCAGGAGCTCGCCGCGGCTATGCTCGAGGCAGGCATTGCGCGCGATCGAGATGTTCGATGCCGGGCAATGGACATAGTCGATCGGGAAGGGGATCTGCGTGCGCAGTCCGTCGACCAGGCCGGCAGCGCTCGGCACGGTATCGTTGTCGGCGACGACGATGCGCACCGCGCTGCCCTCGGGCACCGCAAGCGAGGCGAGGGAGCGCAGCGTCCGCTCCAGTTCCGGGCGCCGGTAGGTGCAGACCGCGATGTCGATCAGCGTGAACGGCAATGGCGGAGAGACGGGAGCGCTCATGGCGTCACCTGTGCCTGCGTGAAGGACGAGGCCGAGCGGCGGCGCGGCGAGAGCAGTTCGCGCCAGAAGCCGGCGGACCAGGCAAAATGCATGATCATCGCCGAGACGGCGGCAAGCGGTCCGTAGGGGTTGCGCTGGCCGACGGCCATCCAGACGCCGTAGCCAAGGCAGGCGGCTGCCCAGAAGCCGAAGGGCAGGACCGCCGCCCAGTTGACGACGGCGAGCAGCGCACCGGCCGCCACCGGCGCTACGCTCAGCGGGATCATCTGGCGCAGGCTCGGCATGGCGCGATGCTTCAGGAGGTTGCGGGCGCGGCCGCGGCCATAGGCGAAGTACTGGCGGAACAGCGGTCCGGCGCTCGAGCGCGGATAATAGATCATGTTCGTCCGGTCGGTCATCCAGATGCGATAGCCGGCCTTGTTCAGGCGGAAGTCCAGTTCGGCATCCTCGTTGTGGCTGAAGGCCTCGTCATAGCCGCCGACGGCGCGGAAGGCGGCGATGCGCATCAGCGCGTGGTGACCATGGTCGACCCAGTGGCTCTTGGCGCCGACGCGGTGGCGGGCGCCGCCATTGCCGAGCTTGGAGTTCTGCGCATAGGCCGTCGCCTTCTGGAACGCGCCGACGCCGATCGTCTCCATGGCGACGACGACCGAATCCGCGCCCGTCGCCGTGGCCTCGTCGACCAGCACCTGGCAATAGTCTTCAGGATAGTCGCCATGGGCGTCGATGCGGATCAGGTAGTCGTACTCGTCGCCGAAGGTGGCGACGGCAAGGTTCACCGCCGCGCTCTGGATTCGCCCCGGATTGTCCAGAAGCGCGATGTCGTCGCGCAGGGCGGCGATGTCGCGCACGATCTCGCGCGTGCCGTCGGTGCTGCCGCCGTCGGCCACGACCAGCATCGCGTCGAGTTCCTCGAGCGCGCCGGCGAGCCGCTGGACGAGCGGGCCGATGTGCCGGGCCTCGTTCAGGCAGGGAATGACGATCAGGCAGCGAACGGATTTGAGCGGTTCACCGGTCATTTGGTTCGATCTCCTAAATGGCAGCCGACCCGTGGGGGCGGGTCCGTGCGGGGCTGCGAAAAGCGGTTTCCTCGGAATTTGCGATTGCCGAGAGGCGCTGGACGAGGTCCAGGCAGTCATCGCGGCGGAAGGTCCACTGGCGGGCGCCCTGCTCGACGATCCGGTCGGCCGCATCCGTGTAGCTCCGGCGATCGATCCGCGAGAAAAGGTCGACCAGCCCCTCCACCGAGGCGTCCTCGAGCACGAAGCCGATATCCCGCCGGGCGATGAAGCGGGCGGTTTCCGTGCCCTTGATCGCGATCGGCACGGTGCCGTAGCGGCAACCCTCGTAGATGCGGTTCGGCAAAAGCCAGGCGGAGTTCTGCCCTTCCTCGAAGAAGTCGATCGCCCAGGCAAACTGGACCTCGCCGTAGATCTCAGACAGGTCCTCCGGATTGCGGTAGGCGCCGCGGAAGCTCATGAACGGCTCGCCGCGCATGAAGCTGTCGAAATCCTTCAGTTCGGCGTAGGACGGACGACCCCGCACGACGATCTCGACCTTGCCTTCCATCGCCCGCGAGAACCGCGAGAGCAGATCCAGCGACTTGCGGCAGCGGAGCGCGCCGAACCAGCCGATCTTCCACGGCGCGCCGTCGGCCGGCGGCCGCGGGCCGGGGACGAGCGGGATGTCGTCGTCGAGGTCCAGCACCTTGTTTTCGAGCAGCATGACCGGCGCGTCGATACCCGAAAGCGGCTCGAAATAGTTGTCGACATAGGCGGGCGAGCTCGTCACCAGCAGGCTGATGTCGCGCCCGAGTCGCGCCTCCGCCGCGCGCAGCATCCGCCCGCCGAGGTCCTGGCGCAGCAGCAGGCGGTGAATGTCGAGGCATTCGTAGACGACCGGGATGTCGCCACCGAACAGCGACACCGCCCGGCGTGCGAGCGCCAGCATTTCCAGGTTGCGTGCGATCACGATGTCGGGTCTTGCAACGCCCCGAAGCGAGGTGCCGAGATTGAGGCAGGCCCTTGCCACCGCGCCCGCCCGCTGGACGAAACGCGCATCCTCCGTGGCGCCGAGTTCGATCGTCGACAGGCTGCCGATCGCAGCCCCGGCGTTCTCGCCCCGTCGGAAGCCCGCAAGCGTCACCTCGGCATTTCCGGTCTGTAGCGCAAGGACCCTGCGACGGATCGCAGGGTCGGAGAGGTCGTGCGCCAGATAGAGGATATGCAGCATGGGATGATCCCGTTTCTTCACCCGGCATCATTCCGGGCCTTGACGAAAGTGGCAGTCTCGGGCGGGGCTTTCGCCGCGCCTCAGTTCAGGACGCAGGCGACGGATTCGGCGAACTGGCAGTCGTCGCCCGGCGCCGTGTAGGCGATGCGGTCGATCTGCATGGAGGTCGGGGCCGTGTAGTTGAAGCTGCCCATCCAGCCGCTCAGGGTGTCGGTTCCCCAGAGGCTGACGAAGATCTTCTGCGCATTCGTCGGAAGCTTCGCCGGGTCGGTCACCTCGTGCACCATCTGGCCGTTGACGTAGTAGCGCAGCCGGGACTGTTCCCAGACGAAGGCGTAGTCGTTGAAGCCGTTGTTGGCGCCGCCGGGCACGTCGACCAGCTTCTCGTTGCCACCCTTGGCGGCGATATACTGGTTGAGCTGCACCCTGGCGGAGTTCTTGCCGAGGACCTCGAAATCGATCTCGTCGTGCGGCTTCTTGTCGGCCGGGCCGATATAGGTGAAGAACGCCGAGTTCAGTCCGGAGCCTTCGGCCGTCTTCATCCGCACCTCATAGGTGCCGTAGCCGAAGCGCTTGCGGGTCTGGATCTCGCCGCAGGCGAACTCGCGCTCGCCGAGCTTGCGCTGCTCGAAGGTGAGGTTGAGCACGCCCTCGACGATCTTCACCTGGTCCTTCGACCAGGTGCAGTTCTGGTGCTTGCCGTTGTTCCAGCCGTCGGAGACGTACCAGATCTTGCGGTCCAGCGTGTCGAAGTTCTCGACGAAGGAGGCGCCGTTCGCGCCTTCCTGCGCGATGGCCGGAGCGGCGGAGGTAGCGCAGACGAGCGCTGTCAGCGCTGCGAGGCAGGTTCGGGTCGTGGGGCGTTTCGTGGATCGTGTCGTCATGGGCGATCGCATCCTTTCACCGTTGCGGGGTCGAGTAGCGGACATCATGGGCGGTATTGGAAATCGGCTTGCGTGCAGTGGAGCGGCTGCCGGTCAAAAGGGCATGCAGTCCCGGCAGGCTCTTCTGGACGATGGCGTGGGTGACGACGAGGATCGTGATCGTCAGCAGCGGCGCGGCGAAATAGAAGGCGACATAGTGGTCGATGCCGACGCGGTTCCACACCATCCACAATCCGACGAGCAGGGGATAGTGGGCGCAGAAGATCCAAAAGCTCAGGCCGCCTCCCTTCGACAGCCGCGTCCCGAGCCGGGTGCGCAGCAGAAGGTCGGACAGCGCCCAGGCGCCGACGATGCCGGACAGTGCGGTCATGGCGCGCAAGATCTCGAGCCAGACCGGGAAGTCGGGTCCGACGAGAAAGAGCGCCACCGACAAGAGAAGTGCGGCGGCGACGACGGCGGCGGAGATCTGGCTCGCATAGCGGTCGATGGCGCCGACGTCGACGCGGTGGAGTGCCACGGCGATGCCGGTGCTGAAGCCGAACAGGATCGATTTCTTCAGAAAGATTCCGTTCGGCACCGGCAGCACCGCATAGGCGAAGAACACCAGCAGCGTCGCACGCGGATAGCGCAGGACCAGCAGCGCCAGGAGCGGCGACAGGACAAGGCACAGAAGCAGGTCGCGCAGGAAGTAGAGCGGCAGGTTGATCGGCCAGCCTTCCAGGGCAAGCGCCAGCGTCGCCATTTCGCGCGGAGTGGCATGGACCACGTCCGGCAGATAGCCGAAGCCGATGCCGACCTTCTGCGCGAGGAAGACGAACGCCAGGAACGACAGGTTCCAGAGCAAGAAGGGCAACAGCACCGTGGTCGCCTTGGTGCGCAGCGTCTTGCCGTAGCTGAAGCCTTCGAAGCCGCGGCGGAACAGAAGATAGCCGGAGATCGCGCTGAGGCACGGGACGCCGATCCGGAACAGGCTGTCGCCCAGGAACACGCGCAACCAGTCGATCAGGCCGTTCAGTCCCAGAAACGGGCTGTTGGCCGGATCGTAGGGAACATGCACGAATACGATGCCCGAGATGAGCACTATGCGCATCAGATTGATCCGCGAAGAAACGCCCGCGTTCATATCCACGATATCAGCTACTCCTAATGGGCCCCATTTCCGGCAGCCGTTTCGGACAAAGCAGACTTGTGCCCGCGTCGAAAATGGTAGGGCGGTTAGGGCGGAAAAATATGGCAGTGCAGCAAGAATCTCAGCAGGGTTTGGTTGCACTGCACAATAAGAGAAACGCCGGCGGTCACCAAAATGTGTCCAGGGCGCTACCGCAACCGGCGAAAAGGCACGCTGGCACCGTAAATTGCAGAAATTGCTAATAGACTCAGATACATGCACGTCTTGGCTGTATTCCGGCCGAGGAAATTTCGCATTTTTTGCGTTTTGCCACCGTTTCAGGTTCTGTTCCTGTCGCCGGGGATGGTCAATTGTGGCGAAAAGGCGGCAAAACGATTCAAGCCCTTTTTGCGGAAGGCTTGCGGGTTGCTCATTGGGCCGGGCTGGGTGCGGCGGCGGGCGAGCGTTTCCGGGCGAGATCGACGAGCTTCCGCAGGAGCGGGCGCTCGGTGAGAAGGACGAGCGCGGCATAGATCACGCCGCCGATGACGGCGCCGACCACGACCTGCAGCGCCGCGTTCGGGACGAGATGGCCGAAAGTGGTCAGGAGCAGGCGGACGACGATCGCCATCAGGGCGGCGGTGAACATCGGGCGGCAGCAGGTCAGGAAGCCGCGGACGAAGGGCGTGCCGTCCGCCCGGAACACCACCATCGAATAGCCGACGAGGACGAAGGCGTTGACGGCACAGAGCCAGATCATCGCGCCGACCAGCGTGCCGTTATAGGCGCCGAAGGCGACGGCTGCCGTGGTGATCACCGCGCGAAGGATCGCCCACCAGAACAGCGTGCCGCCGTGACCGACGCCCTTCAGGTAGGGGATGAACGTGCTGCACGGGGTCAGGATCCCCTTCGACAGCGCAAGCAGTCCCAGCACCGGCCAGGCATAGGCCCATTGATGGCCGAACAGCGTGAGCATAGCGGGTTCGGCAAGCGCCCAGAGGCCGAACATCATCGGCGCCAGCAGGACGGTCGTGACCTGGGTGCTGAGCATCAGCGCGTTCGAGCGGCGGGCGCTGTCCTGCATCATGCTGCTGAAGGCGGGAAAGAGGACGCCCATGACGGCCGAAAGCACGACCTGGTTGGGGATGCTGGAGAAGCGGTTCGCCGCCGAATAGGCGCCGGCATCGGCGAGCCCGAGAAACCGGGAGATGATCACCATCGGCGACTGGAAGCTGACGAAGTTGGCGATCTCGGAGCCCATCATGCTCAGGCTGAAACGGGCCAGGCCGAAGACGCGGCCGACCGACATCTGCAGCGCGGGAACGTAGCGCGAGACGGCGAAGAGACCGACGAGCCGGATCGCCGCGGAGAGGAAGAGCTGCACGATCAGCGCCCAGACGCCGAAGCCCGCGAGCGCCAGCACCACGGCGGCGATGGCGCCGGCCGATTCCGATACCATGCTCCAGAAGGCGTCCTTGCCGAACTGCATGCGCCGCGCCAACAGCGCATAGGCCACGTCGCCGGCCAGTTGCAGCGGGATCAGCAGGGCCATCAGCCGCACGAGATAGGCGGCCTCGGTGGCGCCGAGCAGGCCTGCGACCGGCTCGGCCCAGACGTAGAGCCCGACCGCCATGAGGCAGGCGATCGCCAGATTGGCCCAGAAAACCGAGTGAATCGTCTTCATATCCTCGTCACGCTGGAGGATTAGGGCGGACGCCAGACCGGCGCCGCCGATCATCGCCAGGAACTGTACGACAGTAAGCGCGACGGCCACCGCGCCGAACTCTTCGGGGGTGAGGATTCTTGCCAAAATCGGGACCGTGACAAATTTCAGCCCGAATGTGCTTGTCTTGGATAAGACGCTCCAGCCGACGTTTCGCGTGACCGATTTCGCGTTGATGGCAGTGGGCATGGCCGCGTCCCGAATGCTGGAGGAGAGGGAAGTCGCTTAGTTATCAATACTTTAGTGCATGCCTAGATCTTTGGGAGGAAGCCGGGCACATCTCTTTGTAGGAAAACCGAAAAGGCGAAAAGATGGCGAAGCTGACTGTCGCGATCCCGTACTACCAGAAGGAACCAGGCATCCTGAGGCGTGCCCTCGCCTCCGTTTTCGAGCAGACTTACACCGATTTCCACATCATTGTCGTGGATGACCAGTCGCCGTATTCCATCGACGAGGAACTGGCTCCCCTGAGCGAGAACCGGCGCGAACGGATCACCGTGATCCGCCAGCCGAACGCCGGGCCGGGCGGCGCCCGCAACACGGCGCTGGACAACGTGCCGGCCGACAGCGAATTCGTGGCCTTCCTGGATTCCGACGACATCTGGACCCCCGATCACCTGAAGAACGCCTACGAGGCGATGACGCGGTTCGGCGCCGACTGCTACTGGGCGTCGATCACCGGCGGAGATGCGTTCTACTATCATTTCGGGGTCGCGGACCTCGAGAAGACCGAAAAGGTCGACCGGCTGCAGGAGAACCCGCTTCTCGTCGAAATTCCCGAGCTTTCCAGCGTCATGCTGAAGAACTGGAGCTTCCTCCACCTCTCCTGCATGGTGATCGGCCGCAGCCTGTTCGAGACCGTTCGCTTCGATGCGAGGCTGCGACTGGCGGCAGAAGACGTGCTGTTCTTCTGCGATTGCGTCCGCGCCGCCAAGCGCGTCGTGCTGTGCGATGCCGCCGGCGCCGTGCGTGGCGAGGGGATCAACATCTTCCACGCCATCGACAACGATTCACCCCAGTTCCTGAAGCAGCAGTTCAACACCTGGGTGGCGCTCGACCTTCTGGAAGGCCGGTTCGCGCAGCGCTCGAGCGAGGCCGATTCGATCCGGTCCTACAAGAGCACCGCCCGGCGGCAGGCGCTGTGGAGCCAGGCCCGCCGCGTTCGCCGCCGCAAGCTGCCGCAGTTCGACCTTCTGGCGAAGTGGGTCATGCGGGACCCCAGCCTTCTGCGCAGTGTCTTCGAACTCGCGGCCGGCAAGATCGCCCGCTAGGGCCGGATACCCGCGCTCGCCCCCCATCCCTCGTCTCAGGAGACGTATATGAAGCCCTATTACTGGGAATCCGATCACGGCAATTTCGGCGACGACCTCAACCTCTGGCTCTGGGATTTCCTGCTGCCCGGGTTTCGCGACGTTCACTCCGACGTGCTGCTTGTCGGCGTCGGCACCGTGCTGAACAGGGAACTGCTGCCCGACACCGGGCGCAAGCTGGTCCTCGGCAGCGGCTTCGGATACGGCGCCCTGCCCGACATGAGCGACCGGGACCTGTGGGACATCCGCTGCGTGCGCGGTCCGTCGACGGCGCAGAAGGTCGGCGTCGACGAGCGCCTCGGCATCATCGATCCCGCGGTGATGGTGGCCGACATGCCCGAGTTCCGGCACCTGTCGAAAACCCACAAGAAGAGCTACGTGCCCCACTGGGAATCGGCGATCGCCGGGGTCTGGTCGGAGGTTTGCGCCACGGTCGGCATCAACTATATCGACCCGCGCGGGGAAGCGAAGGATGTGATCTCCGCGATCGCCCGCTCGGAGCTCATCATCGCCGAGTCCATGCACGGGGCCATCCTTGCCGACGCCTTCCGCGTGCCGTGGGTCGCCGTCTCGACCTCGCGGAACATCAACAGTTTCAAGTGGAACGACTGGGCCGGAACGCTGGGGGTCACCTACAGGCCACGCCATGTGCCGATCTCTAGCCGGGCAGAGGCGATCATGAAGGGCAGCCGCTTCTGGGGCGTCGAGTTCGAAGCGCCGCAGCCCCCCGTCGCCGAACCGGCGGCGCGCGCGCCGGCGTCCGATGGCGAGGTGCTGGTGCGGCAGCCGGACACCCGCAAGGGCGGGCTGCGCCTGGCGGCCAAGCAGGTTCTCGCCGTCCGCTCGGCACTCGCGCTGTGGCAGGCGAGCCGCACCGAGCCGCAACTCAGCACCGACAGGGCCCTTGCCGAACGCAAGGAACGGTTCCTGTCGGTCCTCGACGGCGTCCGGCGCGACTACTTCTGAGGCAGGTCACGCGGCGCCGGATCCCGGGGCGGGTCCGACACCGCGCTGGTGATCGGGTCGTCTACCGCGACGAGCCGGCCGGCGAGGCCAGGAGGTAGCGGACCGCACCGGTGCCGCCAAGCGCTGCCGGCGCCGCCGCCTTGCGGCGGAAGCGGTCCGTCTTGTCGAGCAGGATGCCGCCGACGATGGCAGGCAGGGCGGCCGGATGCGTGGCCGCATAGGCAAGGGCGCGCCCCTTGCCGTGCTGGTTCTTCAGGTCGAGGAAGTGGCGCAACTCGTAGCGCGCGCGAATGTGGCGCTCGTGCCTTTCGATCAGGGCGCGCTCCTGGCGCGAAAGCCCGGGCTGCGCCAGGATAGCCCGGTCGGCCTCGTAGAGCCGCCGCAGGTCCTCGGTGCGATGGCTGCTGCTCAGCGAGTTGCCGCGCACGACCGCGCCGTAACCGCAGCTGTGGATGATCTTGTAGCGCGCACCGTGGGCGAGGGCTCTCGCGTAGAGGTCGTAGTCTTCCCCGAGCCGCAGCTGTTCGTGATAGCGCAGTTCGTTGCAGTCGAGAAACTCGCGTCGGATCAGGGGCTTGAGGAAACCGACCTCGCCGCGCTGGGCGCCGCGTCTGGAGATGTTGCCCTCGATGAAGCCGTTCAGGTCGAGCAGGCGGGGCTGCGGCGCGATCTCAGGGATTTCCAGTTGCCCCTTTGCCGCCCGCGCCTCGTCGACGAAGACGATGTTGTCGGCAATGAAGTCCCAGTCGGTCTCGGCGAGCATGCGCTCGAAACGGCCGGGCAGAAGGAAGTCGTCGGCATCGAGGATGCCCAGGATCGGCGAGTGCGAGGCGCGAATGGCCTCGTTGCGGGCCGCCGCCGGGCCGCGGTTTTCGTCGAACCGCAGGATCTTCAGGCGGTCGCTGTCATCGGCGGCGGCGCGCGCAGCACCTGCCGTGTCGTCTGTCGAGCCGTCGTCGACGACGATGACCTCGTTCGTCTCCGGTTGCTGCAGCGCCGAGGAAACGGCGCGCCCGATCGTCTGGGCGGCATTCTTGGCAGCGATGATGACGCACACTTCCCTGATCATCGTCCGATCGGCCTCCATCTTGAGATTGCGTTCGACACGCAAATCGTTGGCACCTTCGCGGGCACCGGGCATGGTGCGGCGCAGCATGGCGGCAACATGGAAGACGATCTTGTCCCAATCGGGGCATCGCGAAACTTCGGCGCGGACAAGGGTGTGCTCGGCAAGGGTGCCCGTCAACGCAGCCTGCGGGCGTACGCGTTCGCGGAAGGACCGACGAGACGGGAAGGGCCCGGCTCTGGCTCAGTAGTTGGAGTGGCCGGGCTTGTTCAGGGAGGTAACGCGCAGGCCCGCCGCAGCGTTCTCGGCGAGCGATGCCGCCCGGATCGCTTCCTCCGTCTCGCGCTTTCGCTCCCGCGCCTCCTTCCACACCAGGAAGAGAACGCCGACGAAATAGCCGACCTGGAGAAGGACGGCACAGATCAGCGTCTGGATCAGCGTGTCGGACAGCGATCCCGTCAGGCCGTAGGTTGCGAGACCGAAGACCAGCAAGGCACCGATCATGCTTATGAAGACGCGTGGACCATACATCGGGCTAGCCCGGATTCATGTGAAGGTTAAATGACATGGGCGAATTCCTCCCGCGTGCCCGGTTTCCCGGTGCCTTGCGATTATATGCGGGCAGAGCCGCAGGTTCAATCGCCCGGCGCGACGGCTCTTACAGATAGGGTTAAGCGCCCGGCAACTCAATTGGTTGTGATCGGTCGTGCTGCAACGTGGCGTGGGCTGGATCTCGATTCGATGCCGCCATGTTCCGGCCGCAATCCGGTCATGATGCAGCGCAAACGGGAACATCGATGCGTCCGACGCAGCTAGAGGTAAGCGACCCGATCACGCGCCGATCAACTTTTGTTACACGGCATTGGCTTTCATCACGCATTTTCGTGTGCAGTGCAGCAGCATGTTGCGATGCAGAATTTCATTCTGGCACAAATCATTATCGCTGATCCTGACGGCGTTGGGCGGCCATCGGTGCCCTTTTCAAATCTATCCAGAGTATAGAATTATGGCTTTGAACTCATAAAGTTAAAAGTCATCGTGATTTCGGAGCAATATGGGAGGAAATAACAAAAAAGATACTATTATATACATTGTCTCATCACGAGGGATTGGCTATTTCATATATTATGAGATCCTTAAATAGGGATCTGATCGATCCACAAAAAAAGATTCTGCTTCCAAGATCAAAATCTGACCATACCCTGCGTCTTGGATGTTTCACGTCCCAAACGGATGAGACCTATCGCCAAACCGGAACGGAGCCCACTCTATGAAGTCCGCGACACGATCGGCCAGTTCGACGTTTCTGAGCGCCGCAGCCACTGGCGCGCCCCCTCTCGGAGGAATCACCAAGCGCGGCTTCGACATTGCCGCCACTTCGCTTGCCCTGTTGTTCCTGAGCCCGATCTTCCTGCTCATCGCCGCGCTGGTGAAAGCCTCGGACGGTGGCAACGTCTTCTATGGCCACCGCCGCATCGGCCACAACGGCCGCAGCTTCCATTGCCTGAAATTCCGCACGATGCGGATGGACGGAGATCGCGTGCTGCAGGCCTACCTGAAGGCCAATCCCGAGGCCTACGAGGAATGGCGCGCGACCCGCAAGCTGAAGCACGACCCGCGCGTCACCACTGTCGGCGCCGTGCTGCGCAAGCTGAGCCTCGACGAACTGCCGCAGCTGATGAACATCCTGCGCGGCGAAATGAGCATCGTCGGCCCGCGGCCGGTGGTCGAGGACGAGCTCGAGCTCTACGAGAGCGCCGCCAGCTACTACCTGCAGACCCGTCCCGGCCTGACCGGCCTTTGGCAGGTCAGCGGGCGCAACGACGTCTCCTATTCCGCTCGCGTCGCCTTCGACACCGAGTATGTCCGCACCTGGTCGCTGATCAAGGACCTGCTCATCGTCTTCAAGACGATCCCCGCCGTCTGCGCCTCGCGCGGCAGCTATTGAGACCCGACGGACGGCTCGCCCCCTTGTTCGTGCTCCCTTGTTTCGCGCAATGGCGGGCCACGACGGAGAAACGGATCTATCGATGAAAACAGTGATCACGGCTTCCGGGCCGCGTCTCCACGTTCGAAACCTCTGCAGGGGCCTCGTGCTTGCAGCCGGGCTGCTGCTGGCGCAGGGCACCTCAGCCTTTGCCGAGGACTACCGGCTCGACGTCCTCGACAAGCTGCGCATTCGCGTGGTCGAATGGCAGACGACCGAGGGCGCGGTACGCGACTGGTCGGCGATCAGCGGCGACTATGCGGTCGGCGCTGCCGGGCAGATTTCGCTGCCGCTCGTCGGCGAGCTTCCCGTTTCCGGCAAGACCACGGCGGAGGTCGCCCAGGAAATCGGTCTCCGCATGCAGAAGCTCTTCGCCCTGCGCGACCTGCCTACGGCTTCCGTGGAGCTCGCGCAGTACCGGCCGATCTTCGTGGCCGGCGAGGTGCAGACGCCGGGGGAATATCCCTTCGCCCCGAACATGACGGTGCTGAAGGCGGTAAGCCTCGGCGGCGGGCTTCGTCGCGCCGACCCCGGCCAGCGCTTCGCCCGCGACTTCATCCGCGCGGACGGCGACGCATCGGTGCTGGTTGCCGAGCGCAACCGTCTATTGGCACGGCGCGCGCGCCTGCAGGCGGAAATCGCCGAACAGGACAGCATCACCATGCCGAAGGAGCTCGACCAGGCGCCGGAGGCGGCGATCCTGCTGGACAGTGAAACGGAACTGATGAAGTCGCGTGACCGGCGGCAGAAGGTGCAGCTCAAGGCGTTGGCGGACCTCAAGACGCTGCTGCAGACCGAGATCGCCTCGCTTGACAAGAAATCGGAGACGCAGACGCGGCAGCTCAGCCTGGTCGAGGACGATCTCAAGAAGGTCGACAGCCTTGCCGAGCGCGGGCTGACGATCAGCTCGCGCAAGCTGACGCTGGAACAGCGTACCGCCGATCTGCAGGCGGCCCTGCTCGATATCGACACCGCCACCCTCAAGGCGAAGCAGGATGCCACCAAGGCGGCCCAGGACGAGACCAACCTGATCAACGACTGGGATGCGACGCTGGCGCAGGAAATGCAGAACACCGAGAGCGAACTGGAAGCCGTCACGCTGAAGCTCGAGACGAGCCGGAAGCTGATGTCGGAGGCGCTGCTGCAGTCTGCCGATGCCGGGGCGACGAACCGTGACCCCTCCGGGGCGGATGCCACCTACGTGATCCTGCGCGAGAAGGATGGCCGCCCGACCGAGATCCCGGCGACGGAAACGACGCAGATCCTGCCCGGAGACGTGATCAAGGTCGGCTACAACGTCGCCATGCGGTGAGCGGCCGATGCGGATCGCCAAGGCCAGCCTGGTGACACCCGGCGAGAACCAGCTCTACGGCATGGCCGCCGTGGCGCTGTCGCTGTTCGTGTTCGCCTACTCCTCCCGCTTCGGGCAGGTATCCATTCTGGCCTATTATGGCCTGTGGCTGCCGCTCGTGCTGGTGGACTATCGCACCGTCCTCGGCAACTACACGCGCTACCTCTGGATCTTCGGTTTCGCCGTCTTCGCCTGCCTGACGATGTTCTGGTCTGCCGCGCCGGCGCAGTCGGCGCGAACCGGGATCCAGTATTTCACCCATGTCGTCTGCGCGCTCATCGCCATGCGGGTGCTGGATATCCGCACGCTCTCGCGCGGTGCGATACTGGGGGTCGGGCTGGTGCTCGCCTATTCCTTCGCCTTCGGCGTCTATCACGCCGATCCGCTGGACGGCACCGTCAGTTTCGTCGGCGCCTTCGCGTCGAAGAACCAGCTCGGCTTCTACGCTTCGCTCGGCGTCTACTTCGCCGTCACCGCGATCGTCGTGCTGCGCGAGCGCGGCCTGTCGTTTGCGACCGCCGGCGGTGTCTTCTTACTCTCGGCCTATGCGCTGGTCGCCTCGCAGTCCGCAACCTCCGTCCTGACCACTGCCGCGGCCGTGGCATGTTGCCTGGGCCTGCGCCTGCTTCTGTGGCTGTCGCCGAAGAACCGCCGGACGCTGTTCATCGCCGGCCTCATCCTTCTCGTCATCGGCGGCGCCGGGTTCATCTCGGCCGGAGGATACGGGATGGTGCTCGGCGCCTTCGGCAAGGACACCACGCTCACCGGGCGGACCTATCTCTGGCAACAGGGGATCGAGGCGGCGGCCGCCAACCCTTGGGTCGGCCTCGGATACCAGGCCTACTGGGTGCAGGGCTTCTCGGAGGCCGAACGGTTGTGGGAGGAGTTCTACATCGGCAGCCGCGCCGGCTTCCATTTCCACAACACGCCGATCGAGGCGATGGTGGAGACCGGCTTCATCGGGCTCGTGCTCCTGTTCGGCGTGCTGATCGTCGCGATCGTCGGTCATCTGCGCCGCTTCCTCGCCGGCGAGGGCAGTGCGGAAGCCGCATTGCTGCTCGGTGTCTGCGTGCTTCTCGCGATGCGGGCCTTCTTCGAGATCGACATCATGAACCCCTATCACGTCGGCTCGTTCCTCCTCTATTTCGCGGCCGGCAAGCTGACGATGCGCGTGCCGCGGCGGCATGCCGTACCGGTGCAGGCGAGGGTGATGCGCCGGTTGCCGGTCATGTCGCTTGCGCGGGCGGGCGGGCGATGAAGACGCTCTACGGCATCCAGTATCTTCGGGCGGTGGCGGCGATCGCCGTCGTCCTGTTCCATGCCGCCGAAAAGACGGGCGGGCATTTTGCCATCGGGGCTGCCGGCGTCGACGTCTTCTTCGTCATCAGCGGCTTCATCATGTGGGTCATCACGGCGCGCCGTCCGGTCACGCCGCTGAAGTTCCTGTCCGACCGGATCGTTCGGATCGTGCCGATCTATTGGCTCGCCACCATGGTCATGGTCGCCGGCGCGCTTGTCGGCCTGTTTCCCAACCTGGAGCTGACGGCCGGGCATGTCGCCGCCTCCCTCCTGTTCGTTCCGATGCGATCGCCGAGCAGCGGCGAGATCTGGCCGGTGCTGGTGCAGGGGTGGACGCTCAATTTCGAAATGTTCTTCTATCTCGTCTTCGCGCTCGCGCTGCTCCTTCCCCGCGCGCGGCAACTGGCTGCGGTCGGGATCGTGCTGGCGGCACTGACGATCGCCGGTGCCTTCCTTTCGACCGACAATGCGCTGCTTCTGACCTATACCCGGCCGATCATCCTCGAATTTGCGATCGGCATGGTGCTGGGTCAGCTGTGGCTCGCCGGGCGCGTGCCCGGGGCGGCGACAGGGCTGGGGCTGGTGCTGGTCGCGATCGGCGGTTTCGCCGCCATCGGCATCTTCCGCCTGCCCTTCGACGAATGGACCTGCGGGCCGCTGGCGGCAGCGCTGGTGCTCGGCGTTCTGGCGCTCGAAGCGCGAGGGCTGATCCGGCCGTTCGCGCTTCCGACGCTGCTCGGCAATGCCTCCTATTCCATCTATCTCTGGCACACCTTCGCGATCTCGGTCGTGGCCAAGGTGGGCGAACGGCTGCACGTCGCGCCGGGGCTGACGCTGTTTCTGGCCGCTTTCTGCGGCATCGCCGGCGGGCTGGTGGCCTACCGGCTGGTCGAGCGGCCCCTGCTTTCCGTGCGGCGCAGTCCGGCACGGAAGCCCGTTGCCGCCGGCAATGCCGTCGCCGAGGCGGGCGGCAGCACCTGAGGGGTGCCGGCCACGGCACCATCGGCTCAATTCCACCCATCAAGGTCCGCGTGATGCATCAGTCATCATATGAGTTGATGACGCCGGGCGAAAATTCGTTATAAGATCGCCATGAGAGCGTAACTTGTCGGATGAGCTGGCGCGTCGCCGGGTGCCGGCGGTTCGGATGCGAAGTGGGAGATGAGCATGAGTTTCCAGGCCAGGTCAGGAGCGAAGGTCGCTACAGCCCCCGGGACACTGACCACGCGCCTTGCCGAGGAACTGAGGAAGGCGATCATGGGCGGGCAGTTTCCGCCCGGAAGCCGGCTGCCGAGCGAGGCCCAGCTGACCGAGGCGCACGGCGTCAGCCGCACCGTGGTGCGCGAGGCGATCGCAGCACTTCGGGCGGATCGGTTGGTGGAGGCCCGGCAGGGCGCCGGCGTCTTCGTGCTCGAGGCGGAGGTACCGGGGCCGACGCCCCTGTTCCTGCGGAACATCGACCATGAACGCGTCTCTTCGATGATCGAGCTTCTGGAACTGCGCACGGCCGTGGAGGTCGAGGCTGCCGGGCTTGCGGCGCTGCGGCGTTCCCCGGCACAGGAGGAGGTGATCTTCGAACGCCATTTTGCCGTGCGCGCCTGTCTCGAGGCCTCGGTGCCGACGAGCGAGGCGGATTTCGCCCTGCATCTCGCCATCGCCGAGGCCACCAACAATCCGCGCTTTCGCGAATTCCTCGCCCTGATCGGCAAGAACGTCATTCCGCGCGCGGCCCTTCGCAACGACGATGCGGAGACGGACCAGGCGGCCTATATCCATCTGATCCTCCAGGAGCACCAGGACATCGTCACCGCCATTTCCAACGGCGACGAGGAGGGCGCACGGGCGGCGATGCGCCGCCATCTGCGCGGCAGTCAGGGCCGCTATCGCGCGCTGTTGCGCGAACAGCGCCAACCTGTATGATAACTTGTTGACAGGAATTGCCGTAAGACGTATTACAAGTCTGCCGGAGGAGGCAGACAGAGGAACTTCACATGACGCCGCAAGAGATCAAGGCAGCGCTGGGCGCTGGCCTGCTTTCGTTTCCCGTGACGCATTTTGACCGCGAGGGTGAATTCCAGCCCGAGAGCTATCGCCGACATATCGACTGGCTTGCCAGTTTCGAAGCGCCGGTCCTGTTCGCCGCTGGCGGCACCGGTGAGTTCTTCTCGCTTTCGCCTTCCGAGATTCCGGGTATCGTGCGCGCCGCCAAGGAGGCCGCCGGCAGGACGGCGATCGTCTCGGGCTGCGGCTTCGGCAGCCATGTCGGGGTGGAACTGGCGCGCGAGGTCGAGAAGGCGGGCGCGGACGGCATCCTGCTTCTGCCGCACTATCTGATCGATGCGCCGCAGGAAGGTCTCTACCAGCACGTCAAGCGCATCTGCCAGTCGGTCGGCATCGGCGTCATGGTCTACAACCGCGACAATTCGGTTCTCTCCGTCGATACGCTGAAGCGGCTTTGCGACGAGTGCCCGAACCTCGTCGGCTTCAAGGACGGCACGGGCGACATCGGCCTGGTGCGCCAGGTGACGGCGACCATGGGCGATCGGCTGACCTATCTCGGCGGCATGCCGACGGCGGAACTCTTCGCCGAGGCCTATCTGGGCGCCGGCTTCACCACCTATTCCTCGGCGGTCTTCAACTTCGTGCCCCAACTCGCCGTCGAGTTCTACAAGGCGCTGCGTGGCGGCGACCGGGCGCGTTGCGAGACGATCCTGAAGGAGTTCTTCTATCCGTTCATGGCGATCCGCAGCCGGCGCAAGGGCTATGCGGTGGCCGCCATCAAGGCGGGCGTGCGGCTGCAGGGTTTCCAGGCCGGCAAAGTCAGGCCCCCGCTGGATGACCTGACGGCCGAGGAAGAAGGCATGCTCGAGGCCCTGATCGCGCCATGGAAACGCTGACCTGGAAGCGCTGAGATGAAGATCGCCGCCGTCCGCACCCATCTGCTCGAGCACCGGCTCGCCGTGCCGTTCGAGAGCGCGTCGATGCGCTTCGATCGCCGTGCGCATGTGCTGGTGGAGATCGAGTGCGACAACGGCCTGGTCGGCTGGGGCGAGTGCCTGGGGCCGGCGCGGGCCAATGCGGCGGTCGTCGACGCCTACCGGCCATGGCTCATCGGCGCGGATCCGCTGGAGACGGAGAAGATCTGGGCGCGGCTATACAATGCCTTGCGCGACCAGGGGCAGCGCGGCCTGTCGATCACCGCGCTGTCCGGCATCGATATCGCGCTCTGGGACATCAAGGGAAAACATTTCGACGTTCCGGTCTCGACCCTGCTCGGCGGACGGTTCCGCGAGGAGGTCCGCGCCTATGCGACCGGCAGCTTCAAGCGCGAGGGCGTCGACAGGGTGGCCGACAATGCCGAAGATGCGGCGCGCTACCGCGAAGAGGGCTTCCACGCCACCAAGATCAAGATCGGCTTCGGCGTCGAACAGGATCTCGCCGTCATCCGCGCGGTGCGGGAGGCCATCGGCCCCGACATGCGGCTGATGGTGGACGCCAACCACGGCTATGACGTGCTGGAGGCGGTCGAGCTCGGCCGTCGTGCGGCCGAATACGGCATAGACTGGTTCGAGGAGCCGGTGGTGCCCGAACAGCTCGACGCCTATCGCGCGGTCCGCGCCGGCCAGCCGATCCCGGTCGCCGGCGGCGAGACGTGGCACACGCGCTGGGGCATGCGCGAGCCGGTCGAGACCCGCGCCGTCGACATTCTTCAGCCCGACCTCTGCGGCGTGGGCGGTTTCACCGAGGCCCGCCGGGTCGCCGATCTCGCGGCCCTCCATGGCGTGCGCGTCGTGCCGCATGTCTGGGGCACTGCCGTCCACATTGCCGCCGCCCTGCAGTTCATGGCGGCGATGATCCCCAACCCGGTGCGCGTCAACCCGATCGAACCGATCCTGGAATTCGACCGCACCGAGAATCCGTTCCGCCAGGCCGTCATCAGGACGCCGATCGAGCACGTGTGCGGGGTGGTCAAAATCCCGGATGGTCCCGGGCTCGGCATCGATATCGATCGCGATGCCCTGGCCGAGTTCCGGATGAGGGACGAGTGAAATGATCGAGAGGCCGCTTTCCGGAAGAGCGCCGTTGACACGGCTCCCGAAGGGGGCGGTGGATACGCAGATGCATATGTATCTGCCCGGATTTTCGGCCCAGGCGGGCGGCCCGCCGCTGCCGGGCGGGGCTCTTCCGGATGCCGGGCAGTATCGCAGGCTCATGGCCTGGCTCGGGATCGACCGGGTCATCATCACCCAGGGCAACGCCCATCAGCGCGACAATTCCAATCTCCTCGCCTGCCTTGCCGACATGGGGCCGGTCGCCCGCGGTGTCGCGGCGATCGCGGGGGAGGAGCCGGACGGCGCGCTCGATGCGCTGGCCGGGGCCGGCGTCGCCGGCGCCCGCATCATGGACCTGCCCGGCGGGGCTGTCGGCCTCGCGGCGCTGGAGGCGGTCGATGCCCGCGCATCGGCGCGGGGATGGATGGTGGCCGTCCAGTTCGACGGCAGCCATATCCTCGAACACGAGGCGCGCCTGAAGAGGCTGAGGTCGCGCTGGGTGCTCGATCACCACGGCAAGTTCTTCGGCGGCGTCACGCCGGACAGCCCTGAGGTCGCGGCGGTCAGGCGCCTGATCGATGGCGGCAATTGCTGGTTCAAGTTCGCCGGCGCCTATGAATCGTCCCGGAGCGGCGGGCCTGATTATGCGGACGTCGCCGCGGTCGCCTGCGCGATCGCCGCCCATGCGCCTGAGCGGATCGTCTGGGGAACCAACTGGCCGCATAACCTTGCGAGGACCACCGAGAGCTATCCCGACGATGCCGCGCTCACCGACACCGTGCTCGGATGGCTGCCGGACGAGGAGGCCCGTCGTCTGGCTCTGGTAGACAACCCCGAACGGCTCTTTGGCTTGCCGCCGTTCGCAACGGGGAGCGGCTGACACCGGTATCGCGGAACGGGGAGGTTCGGCGAACGCATTCGTTTAAAAGAGGAGGAGGAAAACATGAACATTGCAAAATCGCTTTGCCTGGCGCTGGGGCTCGCCCTTGCCGCAGGAACCGTGCATGCGCAGGAAATCACCCTGCGGTCGGCCGATATCCATCCGGACGGCTATCCGACCGTCGAGGCGGTGAAATACATGGGGCAGCTGGTCAGCGAGCGCACCAACGGCCGCATCAAGATCGAGGTGACCAACAACGCGGCCCTCGGAAGCGAGAAGGATACGATCGAGCAGACCCGCTTCGGCGTGATCGACATGAACCGCGTCAACGCCGCGCCGTTCAACAATCTCGTGCCGCAGACCGTCGTGCTCGGCCTGCCGTTCCTGTTCCGCTCGACCGAGCACATGCACAAGACCGTCGACGGCCCGATCGGCGACGAGATCCTCGCCGCCTTCGAGCCGCATGGGTTGGTGGGCCTTGCCTTCTACGATTCCGGCGCGCGTTCGTTCTATACGACGAAGAAGCCGATCGAAAAGCTGGCGGACCTGCAGGGCATGAAGATCCGCGTCCAGCAGTCCGATCTCTGGATCGCGATGATGGAGGCCTTCGGCGCCAATGCCACCCCGATGCCGTTCGGCGAGGTCTATTCGTCGCTCGAGACCGGCGTGGTGGACGGGGCGGAGAACAACTGGCCTTCCTACGAATCCTCGCGGCATTTCGAGGTTTCCAAGAACTACACGCTGACCGAGCACTCGCTGAACCCGGAGATTCTCGTGATCTCGAAGATCAGCTGGGACAAGCTCTCGCCGGAGGATCAGGCGCTGCTTCGCACCGCCGCGAAGGAATCCGTCGTCAAGATGCGTGAACTCTGGCAGGCCCGCGAAAAGGACTCCGAGGAAAAGGTTCGTGCGGCCGGCGTTAACGTGATCACGGTCGACAAGGCCGAGTTCGCCGATGCGATGAAGCCGGTCTACGACAAGTTCGTCACCGACCCGCAGATGAAGGATCTGCTCGAGCGGATCCGCGCGATCAACTGATCAATGACGGGCCGCGCCGTCGCCTTGCGGCGCGGCCCGTTGCTTTCGGCCGCGCCCGGCGTGCGCCGGCCGAGCCTTTGGAGGAAAAGGTCATGTCGCGTTTCTTGCAGGCCAGCCGGCCTGTGCTCGGCTGGGTCAGCCGGGTATCACTCTATCTTTCCGGCTTCGGGCTGGTCGCGATGACGGCGATCGTCGGCTGGCAGGTCTTCGCACGATATGTGATGAACGACACGCCGAGCTGGTCGGAGCCGCTGTCGCTGCACCTGATGTCCTGGTTCATCATGCTCGGCGCCGCCGTGGGCGTGCGCGAGAGCGTGCATCTCGGCCTCGATTTCGTCCGGCACGGCGCTTCACCGGCGGCCCGGCGGACGATGGATCTGCTCAGCCTCGGGCTGATGGTGCTCTTCGGCCTCGCCATGACCTGGTATTCGGTTCTTCTCGCCATCGGAACCTGGGCGGCCAGCATACCCGTGCTCGGCTGGCCGGGCGGCGTGGACTTCTTCCCGATGGCCGTCGGCGGGGTACTGATCGCAATCTTCTCCGCCGAACGCTTCGTCGACGTGGCGGCCGGTGAACACACTGCGGCTGACATCATCGCGCAGGAGGTGGCGTAATGGCCTATTCCGTACTCTTCGGCGTCTTCGCCGTGCTGATGATGATCGGCATGCCGATCGCCTTCTGCCTCGGCATCGCCTCGCTCGCGACCGTGCTCTATATCGGCCTGCCGCCGATCGTGGTCTTCCAGCAGTTGAATTCCGGAATGAACGTGTTTGCCATGATGGCCATTCCGTTCTTCATCTTCGCCGGCGACCTGATGGTGCGCGGCGGCATCGCCGACCGGCTGATCCGGTTCGCGGCCGGCATCGTCGGCCACCTGCGCGGCGGGCTCGGCCAGGTCAATATCGTCGCCTCGACCCTGTTCGGCGGCATTTCCGGCTCGGCGGTCGCCGACGCCTCCGCCGTCGGCGGCCTGATGATCCCGCAGATGGCCGCGCGCGGCTATGACCGGAGCTACGCGGTCAACGTCACCGTCAACGCCGCGATCATCGCGCTGATGATCCCGCCGTCGCACAACATGATCCTCTATTCGATCGCCGCCGGCGGCAACGTCTCGGTCGCCGACCTGTTCACGGCCGGCATCATTCCGGGGGTGCTTCTGGCCGGCGCGCTGATGATCACCGCCTATATCGTCGCGCGCCGTCGCGGTTATCCCGCCGAGCCGTTCCCGGGCTTTCGCAAGCTCGTCTACTATCTGCTGGCCTCCGTCCCCGGATTGCTCTTGATCGGCATCATCTTCGGCGGCGTGCGTTCGGGTATCTTCACGGCGACGGAGAGTTCGTGCATCGCGGTGTTCTATGCGCTGCTGGTGGCGCTGCTGGTCTATCGCGAACTCGACTGGTCGGGCTTCGTCGAGGCCGTGCTGCAGGCGGTCCGCACGACGGCCATGGTGCTGCTGGTGATCGGCACGGCCGCTTCCTTCAGCTGGCTGATGTCGTTCCTCCAGGTCCAGCAGGTGCTGGTGGCCTTGATGAGCGCGATCTCGGACAATCCGATCATCGTGCTCCTGATGATCAACGTCATCCTGCTCGTGCTCGGCACCTTCATGGACATGGCGCCGATGGTCATCATCAGCACGCCGATCCTGTTGCCGGTCGTCAAGGCCTTCGGCATCGATCCCGTGCACTTCGGCGTGGTGATGATCCTGAATGCCGGCATCGGCCTCAACACGCCGCCGGTCGGCACGGTGCTGTTCGTCGGCTGCGCCGTCGGCAAGATCACGATTCGCGAGGCGATGCGCACGATCTGGCCGTTCTTCGGCGCCAGCATCGCGGTGCTGCTGCTGGTCACCTACGTTCCGGCCCTGTCGCTATGGCTCCCGAGCCTGTTTCGCTAGGTGACGGAATGGCGGGACGTTCGAGAGGTCCGCATATGCCGGACAGGACGGTATTCGAGGAGGTTTGATGCTGAAGACACTCTTGATGACGGGGGCTGCGGGCGGCGTCGGAACGGCGCTGCGTCCCCTGCTGCCCGAGCTGGCGGAGACAGTGGTTCTGTCCGACCTGACCGATATCGCCGACCTGCAGGCCCATGAGCGTTTCCGCCGTTGCGACCTGGCGGATGCCGCAGCCGTGGACGCGCTCATGAAGGGCGTCGACGGCGTCATCCATCTCGGCGGCGTGTCGGTCGAAAGACCGTTCGACCTGATCCTGCAGGGCAATATCGTCGGCCTCTACAATCTCTACGAGGCCGCCCGCCGCAACCGCCGGCCGCGGATCGTCTTTGCGAGCTCCAATCACGTGGTCGGCTACTATCGCCGCGATCAGCACATCGACAACACCGTGGTGCCGCGGCCCGATTCGCTCTACGGGGTCTCCAAGGTGTTCGGCGAGGCGGTGGCGAGCCTCTACCACGACAAGTTCGGCGTCGAGACGCTGTCGGTGCGCATCGGGTCCTGCCTGGAACAACCGAAGACTCCGCGGATGCTGGCAAGCTGGCTCAGCAAGCGTGATCTGCTGTCGCTCTGCCAATGCGCCTTCGCCGCGCCCCGGATCGGGCACCTCGTGGTCTACGGCGCCTCCGACAATGACGAGCAGTGGTGGGACAACGGCAATGCCGCCTTCCTCGGCTGGCGACCGAAGGACAATGCGGCGAAGTGGCGGGCCGAGGTTCTGGCGCAGACGGGGCCTGAGGATCCGGACAATCCCGCCACGCTCTACCAGGGAGGCGTCTTCGTCACGGCCGGGCACCCGGCCGACGGCTGAGCGCCGCGGGCCCCATCGTCGGCCTTTTGCCGGTGTATTGCAGCGCACACGAAGTTGGCCGTCTCATCGCAATCGAGCTATTCGATTTACGCATGGCTGACCTGTGAAATCCTGCCTATGAATTAGGCGCGACTCGCGTATAGTCAGACTTATCGAAGCGATGCACCTCCTCCCGCAGAGCTTCGAGGTCGCGAGGACCTCACTCCTCCTCCCAGGGGTTTTCGCGAAGAACAACAGCACTCCTCCTCCCAGCTGTTGTTCGGTTCTTTTGGAAAGCCTGCCGCACCTCCTCCCGCGGCAGGCTTTTCGTTTTTGGGGCTTCTTTTTCCAGGCCTGCTTTCTGCAGGTCGTATGCTTTTCACGACATCGATGATCTTGCCACGCGACAACGTGCGGTCGCCGGTGTGTGTCCAATCCGCTCGCCCGGATGCCTTCCTGACGTTTCGCTGACAGCGGACGTCAGCCGGCGCTCAGGGAGGCTCGCCTATGGTTCGTCCGTCGGCGGCAATCGTGCACGCCCACGCGAACGGAGAGCATCATGAACAGAATTATCGTCGCAACTGTCCTGGCCGTCACTAGCGCGTCAATGGCGCATGCGGACGACGACGACCGCCGTTGCCCCAACGTGCAACTGAACAAGTGGATGAGCGAAGGGCAGTTGCAGGCTCGCGTGGCGGAGCTTGGCGTCGCGGTTCGGGAAATCGAAATCGATGACGGATGCTACGAGATCAAGGGGCACAATCGGGACGGCCGCCACATCGAAGTCCGTCTTCATCCCGAGACCGGCGAGCAGTTGTTCGTCGACGGCGACGACTGAGCTACCGTCCTGCTGCAGCCGCTGGCTGCGATGGGGAGTGTATCGTCCCCTGATCGGCTGACCGGCCGGGGCCGGTCGCCGATGGAAGGCGTCAATGGCGCTTAGCGGCCGGCAACGGCGGCGCGGATCTGCGAACGCGAGATACCGATATCGGCCAGCGTGTGGTCGTCGAGCATGTGAAGCTCGCGGATAGCCTTGCGGCGGGCGGCAAAGTCCTTGATTTTCTGACGGATGTTCATCTTTCTTCTCCATTCTTTCGATGCCACTCATATGGGCAATTCCGCGCCCACTAAGAAGGCATAAGCCTGCAGAAGAGGCATGCAAATTTGTCTACTCTCGCACAGGGCGACGGCAGTCGCGGTGCGGTGCACAAATTTCTTGCAGTGCGAATGGAGAATGGGCGAGGCGGGACGACGATCCGGTCTCGCCCATCGTCTCGTATTCCGGGAGCCTGTTAGACAAAAGAGGAGAAGCCGCGGCTTCTCCCCTTTGATGCGATCGTCGGCGGCCTGCGCGCCGGCTCACCACTTCTTGCTGAGCTTGAAGGTGATGGTGCGGGCATCGCCGTAGCCGCAGGTGAGCAATCCCTGGCAGCCGCTGACATATTCCTTGTCGAACAGGTTGGTGACGTTGAGGGCCGCACCCCAGTCGTTCTTGCTGTAGCGGATGCCGGCGTCGAAGACGGTGGCGCCGGGCACCTTCTCCGTGTTCTCGTTGTCGGCCCAGCTTTCGCCGCGATAGCGCACGCCGGCGCCGAGGCTGACCCCTTCGAACGCTCCGTCCTGGACGGTATAGTCCAGCCACAGCGTCGCCTGCTTGTCTGGGATGAGGTAGGGTGTGTTGCCGATCAGCGCGGTGTTTGCGTCCTCGGTGATCTCGAGATCGATGAATTCGAGGCCGGCGATCAGCTTCCAGCTTTCGCTGAGATTGAACTTTCCTTCCAGCTCGAACCCGCGGGAGCGCACTTCGCCCATCTGGCTGGAGAGCAGGGTCAGCGGATCGGTCACGACGACATTCTGCTTGGTGAGCTGGTAGACCGATGCGGTCAGGACACCATCGAGGAAGGTCGGCTCGTATTTGACGCCGGCCTCGAACTGGTCGCCTTCCTCGGGCTTGGTGTTGCCGGTCAGGGTGACGGCCACGATCGGGTTGAAGAAGGTCGAGGCGCTGACATAGGGGGTCACGCCATTGGCAAATTCATAGGCGAGCCCGGCCCGGCCGCTGAGGGCGCTTTCGTTGTAGTCGAATGTGGAGTTCTGGGCCGGATCCCAGAAGGTGGGCCCGTTTTCCGTCTTGGTGTCGACGTAGTCGTAGCGGCCGTTCAGCGTGACGATCCAGCCGTCCCCGAAGCGGATCTGGTCCTGGGCGTAGACGCCGAGTTGCTGCTGCGTGATCAGCTGGTTGATGTAGATGGCATTCGCCGGCTGCGGCGCGCCGTAGATCGGGTCGGTGGCGCTGATCGGCGTGGCCGCCGAGGAGGCCTGCTCCTGGTCGAGCCTGTAGTACTTGTAGTCGAGCCCGATGAGCATCGTGTGATTGAGCGCGCCGGTGTCGAACTCGCCCTCGACGCGGTTGTCGACCGCGAAGGTGTCGACCTTGGAGGTGTGCTCGAAGCCGAGGCGATAGAGAAGGTTGTCCGGCGTGACCGGGGCGTTCACGTAGGACGGGTCGGGGAAGACCGCGTCGGGATCGTAGTAGCCGTAGGTGTAGGGCGCGTCCTCGTGCTTGTAGAGGTGGCCGTAGCGCAGGTTCTGGCTGAACGTCCAGCCGGTGTCGAACTCGTGCTTGAACTCATAGCCGAGCATCTGCTGGACGTAGGTGCCGGTGTCGATGTCGGGCTCGCCAAAGAAGGCCTTGCGGTCGATCTTGCCGAAGGAGGCGGGCTCGACCGTGCCGATATAGGGCAGGAAGCTGCCACCGGTGTGCCGCTGGTCCAGGCCCTGCAGCAGGCCGTAGACCGTCAGGCTCGTCGCGTCGTCCCGCTCGATGGTGACCTGCGGCAGGATGAAGCCGCGCAGGTCGTTGGAAAAGTCCGTGTAGTTCTCACCGCCGGAAACCTTGCCGGTGATGCGGTAGTTGACGCCCTCGTTGAGGATGCCGTTGACGTCGAAGCCGGCAAAGCCGTTGGCATTGCTGTTGATGCCGGTCTCGACGTAGGTCGAGGTTTCGCCGGTCGGACGCTTGCTGATCATGTTGATGATGCCGCCCGGGCTAGAGCCGCCGTAGAGAACCGAGGCAGGCCCCTTCAGCACCTCGAGGCGCTCGAGCATGAAGGGATCGATCTGGAAGCCGCCGAAGCCGTAGCTGAACAGGTTCAGGCCGTCGAGGAAGACGCCGGTCTGGGTCGCGTCGAAGCCGCGGATGTAGAACCAGTCGGTATCGGCATCGACGCCGAAGGGCTGGGTCGTCACGCCTGGCGTGTAGCGGAGGATCTCGTCGACCTTGTTGACGGCGCCGCGGTCGTCGATCTCTTCGCGACCGATTACGGAGACCGACTGGGGAATCTCTGACAGCGGCGTGTCGGTCTTGGAGCCGGTGGTCGTCTCCTTGGCGACGTAGCCGTCGACCGGGCCGGTCGCCGCACTGGCCGCCCCGCCGGCGCCCTCGACGATGACGGGCGCAAGGCGCGTCGGATCCTGTTCCTGCGCCACGGCGGCACCGGCCGCCAGGATCGTCGCCAATGCGACGCTGCCGCTCAGGATCCTCTTGAGACGGATGCCCGCCGAATAGACGCCTTGCTTCGCCATAGTCCGTTTGTCCCCACTGCCTGAAAACGCCGCCGAAATGGGCGGCTATTAACATGAGCAGTTATATCAACTTAATCCGGGGTGCTTGTTCTCATCGGTGAAAATTGAACGTTCTTGGCTCTTTTTCGCGGTGCACACAGCTTTGCCGCAATTGTGTCGGTTGCCGAACTTCAGCCGAGCTTCATCTTTCGCCAGCGTGCCGGCGTGATCCCGACCGTCTTGCGGAACACGCGGGTGAAATGCGCCTGATCGGCAAAGCCGGTTTCCGCGGCGATGGTGGTCAGCGTCGCCTGCGGCTTGAGCAGCAGGTCCTTTGCCCGCTCGAGCCGCGCCTTCATCTGCCACTGGTGCGGGGCGATCCCGGTGGAGGCCTTGAAGGCATGGCTGAAATGGGACTGCGACAGGCCGGTGAGGGAAGCAAGCTCCTCCAGCCGGATGCTGCGCAGGCAATTCTCCTCGACATAGTCGACCGCACGGCGCAACTGCCAGGTGGCGAGCTGGCTGCGCTTGCGCGGCTCGGCCCGGTTGACCTTCATCAGGTCGATGATGAGGCCCAGCGACAGTCCGTCGCCGTAAAGGTCGTGCAGGGGCTGGGGGTTGGCGCATTCGGCGGCGATCAGTTCCGCCAGCGCCATGATCCGCGGATCGTCGAACATCAGCCGCGGCGTCTCGATCGGCCGGGCGTCGAAATCCTCCATCAGCCGGCGCTGAAGCACCTCGATGTCGAAATGCAGGTCGAGATGACGGACGAAGCTGAGGTCGATCACCTCGGCCCACAACTCCATCCCGGCCGGTACGTAGGAGATGGCCTGGCTGTGGTAGTTCTGGACGATGCCTCTTTCCTGCGGCGATACCTTGAGGTTGCAATTGCCGCCGCCGCGGGCCTCGAGCATGATGAAGACGCGCGGATCCTCGCCGACATAGAAGCCGCCCGCATCCGGGGCGCACTCCACCTCCCAGAGATCGGCGACGATGCCGTTCCAATGGCGCCGCTGCAGGCCGCCGACGACGTTGAACCCGCTGATCTTGTTGTGCATGCGCGGCTGAAAGGTCATGGCCCCGTCCGATCGGCCAGGCATGCCTCCCCGGATGCCCTGCCGTAAAACTTGTCTATTTTAATCATGTTTTGATAGCGCAGTGTGCCGGATATTGCAACCGGCAGCCACCGCCCGGCTAGGATTGCGCGTGCAGCAGGCGCGAGTAGATGCCGCCGCTGCGCTGCAGTTCCTGGGGGCCGCCCTGCTCGACGATGCCGCCCTCGTCGATGACGACGATGCGGTCGGCGTTGCGGATGGTCGCAAGGCGATGGGCGATGATGAGCGTCGTGCGCCCCTGCGACAGCTCCGCCAGCGACCGCTGGATCGCCTGTTCCGTCACCGTGTCGAGCGCGGAGGTTGCCTCGTCGAGGATCAGGATCGGCGGGTTCTTGAGGAAGATCCGGGCGATCGCGAGCCGCTGCTTCTGCCCGCCGGACAGCTTCACGCCGCGCTCGCCGACCACCGTGTCGAGCCCTTCGGGAAGCGTGGCGACCAGGTCTTCGAGCCGCGCCTGCCGCACCGCGTCCGCGATCTCCTCATCGGAGGCGTCGAGCCTGCCATAGGCGATGTTCTCGCGGATCGTGCCGCCGAAGAGGAAGACGTCCTGCTGGACGATGCCGATCTGCGCGCGCAGCGATGCCTGCGTCATCTTGCGGATGTCGATGCCGCCGATGGTGATGCTGCCGTCCTCGACCTCGTAGAAGCGCGGCAGCAGCGAGCAGATGGTGGTCTTGCCCGCACCTGATGCGCCGACGAAGGCAACCGACTCGCCCTGCCGGATCGTCAGGTCCAGGCGATCGAGTATGCGACGGCCGTCGCCATAGGCGAAGCTGACGTTCCGGTAGACGATATCGCCGGAAAGGCCGTCGACTGCAATTGCATCAGGGCTGTCGGCAATGTCGGGGGCCGTGTCGATCAGGCTGGTGAAGCGGCGAAAGCCGGCGATGCCCTTCGGGTAGCTTTCCAGCACGGAGGTGATCTTGTCGATCGGGCGGAAGAAGACGTCGATCAGCAGGATGAAGCTGACGAGCCCGCCATAGCTGAGGCTTCCCTGCATCACGTACCAGGTCCCCGCCACCATGACGAGCAGTTGCACGAGGCGCGTGCTGAGATAGCTCATCGCGATGCTGGCGGTCATGTAGGCATAGGCGTTGAGCTTGGTCCTGCGGTAGTTCTCGTTGTTCTTCGAGAACAGCATGCGCTCGTGGTCCTCGTTGGCGAAGGCCTTGACCACCCGGATTCCGCCGACGCTTTCGGCGACGCGCGAGTTGAAGTCGCCGATCTGGCCGAACAGGCGCTGCCAGTTGCGGGTCATGCGCGCGCCGTAGCGGCTGACGAGCCAGGCCATGAAGGGAACGATCACGAGCGTCATCAGCGCCAGCGGCGGGTGCACCATGAACATCAGAGCAAACGCGCCGACAAAGGTCATGATGGCGATGAACAGGTCCTCCGGCCCGTGGTGGGCGACCTCGCCGACCTCCTCCAGGTCCTTGGTGACATGGGTGATGATGTGCCCGGTCTGGTGCTCGTCGTAGTAGGAGAAGGACAGCTTTTGCAGGTGGTCGAAGGCGCTGCGGCGCATGTCGGTCTCGATGCTGATGCCGAGCGCATGGCCCCAGTAGGTGACGATCGCCATCAGGCCGGCATTGGTGATGTAGATCCCGAGCAGGATCGCGGCCGCGCCGAGGATCAGCCCCCAGTTCTGGCCGGGCAACAGGTCGTCGATGAAGAACTTGATCGCCAGCGGAAAGCCGAGTTCGAGCAGTCCGGCGAGGACCGCGCAGCCGAAGTCCAGCACGAACAGCTTCTTGTAGGGAGCATAGTAGGAAAAGAAGCGTGCAAGCATGAGGCCGTCGGTCCTGACGAAAAACTGAGTTTCGCCGTCAACTATAGGCTGGCGCCGCCTTTTGGAAGCCCGTTATGCGTTACCCGTATCACACGACGGTGAAAGCCGGTCCGACAGGTCGGGCTCGGCGGGGAGGGCATTCGCCCCGTATCCACGTCGCCTCTTCCGCTCGGCCTGGCGGCAAAGGGCCGTGCGGGCGGCCTCCATCGGCCCGAGAAAGCAGGATTTGCTGCGGCCGCGGGTCCCGATCCGCCCCCAGTGGCGCATGACGGCGACCTCCCCGAACAAGGTGGGCTCGAGCGTCAGCGCGTAGTAGCGTGCCATGTTGCGGGCCGGATCGATGCGGCGCAGGACGATGGTGTCGGGCGGGGGCGAGGTCGCTTCACTCATGGGGAGAGTCTCGCGGACGGCGAATCGATCGTCCAATGAAAGGTTTGAATCGGTTGACGCCGACCGATTCATCCTTGTGATGCCTGGGGTGGTCCCGCCCTTGTGGATCGGGTCTGAATGCCATATATTTCGCATTGAAAAGATGGCAACGGATATGGCGGTATTGACATGGTACAGGCAGTGAAGATCCGGCAGGACGGCGCGCCGCTGGTGCTCGCCTATATGGGCCCCGGCGGCAAGATCGCCGCCGACGAGGTCGCGGACGGCTTTGGCATGTCGAAGAGCCAACTGGCGGAGACGGCCGGCCTTGCCCGCGAGACGCTCTACCGCGCCGAGCGCAGCCGTGGTGCGAAGACGCAGGGCCGGCTGCGCGAGATGCTGGAGATCATCAGCCGGGTCAGCGAGTGGGCTGGCGGCAAGGAGCAGGCCATGGCCTGGTACCGGGCCCAGCCGATTGCCGCCTTCGGCGGGCGGACCGCCGAGGCACTGGTGAAGGACGGCAAGGCTTCGGCCGTGCGCGACTATCTCGACCATGTCGCGCTCGGCGGGTTTGCATGAGGTTTGTCGGCACGGCCTACCGGGCGCACGACCCGCGCTGGTCGTTCAGGCCGATATCGGGGGAGGGTGCGGCGATCCGGGGCGCCCGGTTCAATCCGCGCGGGGTGCCGGCGCTCTACCTCGGTCTCAGCGTCATGACGGCGATAAAGGAGGCCAACCAGGGCTTTGCGCATCGCATCGACCCGTGCGTCCTCTGCTCCTACGACATAGACTGCGAGGACATTGCCGACCTCTCCACGGCCGAGGGCCGCCTGTCGGCCGGCGTCGCCCCGGACGAGCTTGCCTGTGCCTGGGCCATGGCGCTCGCCGAGGGCCGGCGGCCGCCATCCTGGGCCGTCCACGACCGTCTCGCGGCGCGGAACGTCGCCGGCATCGTCGTGCCGAGCTTTGCGCCCGGCGCCGATGAAAGCGACCGCAACCTCGTCCTCTGGAACTGGGGACCGGACCTGCCGCACTGCGTCACGGTGTTCGACCCCAGCGGCCGCCTGCCAAAGGACCAACTCTCCTGGCGATAGCGCAAGCGGCCAGCGCCGTGCGCGCGCACGTTGCTTGATAGTTACATATTTGACAGTTACGCCTGTAACCAATGCTGGATCGGCCGTTTGCGGAGGAGGTGGACGCCATGCTGGACAAGGCCCATGAGGCGGTCACTGAGGGCGCGGTGACGTCGAACACACCGGGATACATGCCGGGTTTCGGCAACGACTTCGAGACGGAATCCCTTCCCGGCGCCCTGCCGCAGGGGCAGAACAGCCCGCAGCGCTGCAACTACGGCCTCTATGCCGAGCAACTATCCGGCTCGCCGTTCACCGCCCCGCGCGGGACGAACGAGCGGTCCTGGCTCTACCGCATCCGGCCCTCCGTCCGCCATGCCCGCCGCTTCTCCAATGCGAGCTATCCGTTCTGGAAGACGGCGCCGTGCCTGGACGATCATTCGCTGCCGCTAGGCCAGTTGCGCTGGGACCCGTTGCCCGCACCAGTGGAGACGCTGAATTTCATCGAGGGCATCCGCACGATGACCTCGGCCGGCGACGCGCTGACCCAGACCGGCATGGCCGCGCACGCCTATGTCTTCAATGCCGACATGGTCGACGACTATTTCTTCGACGCCGACGGCGAACTGCTCGTCGTGCCGCAACTGGGTGCCGTCCGGGTGTTCACGGAGATGGGCATCATCGACGTCGAGCCGCTGGAGATCTGCCTGATCCCGCGCGGGATGATGTTCAAGGTCACCCGCCTCGGCGAGAGCGACAGCTGGCGCGGTTATGTCTGCGAGAATTACGGCGCGAAATTCACGCTTCCAGACCGCGGGCCGATCGGCGCGAACTGCCTGGCCAATCCGCGCGACTTCAAGACGCCGGTCGCCGCCTTCGAGGACAAGGAGACGCCCTGCAGGGTGCATGTGAAATGGTGCGGCCGGTTCTACGTCACCGAGATCGGCCACTCGCCGCTCGATGTCGTCGCCTGGCACGGCAATTACGCGCCGTTCAAATACGACCTCAGGACCTATTCGCCGGTGGGCGCCATTCTCTTCGACCATCCGGATCCGTCGATCTTCACGGTGCTGACGGCGCCGTCGGGCGAGGAGGGGACGGCGAACATCGACTTCGTCATCTTCCCGCCGCGCTGGCTGGTTGCCGAGCATACCTTCCGTCCGCCCTGGTACCACCGCAACATCATGAGCGAGTTCATGGGACTGATCCACGGGCAGTACGATGCCAAGGAGCAGGGCTTCGTTCCCGGCGGCATGAGCCTGCACAACATGATGCTGCCGCACGGCCCGGACGCCACCGGCTTCGACAAGGCATCCAGCGTGGAGCTGAAGCCGGTCAAGCTGGACCACACCATGGCCTTCATGTTCGAGACCCGTTTCCCGCAGCAACTGACGAAGTTCGCCGCCGAACTGGAGACGCTGCAGGACAATTACATCGAATGCTGGGACGGGCTCGAGCGCCGCTTCGACGGCACGCCGGGCATCAAGTAGTGGCAGGTGATCCGCCCGGCAGCGCCTTATACCAACCTGCAGTGATATTGACCGAGTGCGCCGGAGCGATTTTGGCCTGCGGCCAGGAGGAAACCGCAGCCGGACCTGTCGGTCCGGCGAGGATTTTCGACGCCGTCCGCAGGTCAAAAGCGCCCGGCCCTCCGGGTGGACCGCCTGTCGGCCACCGACAGCGTCGCAATCCTCGACCGATGCCCAGGCATCGCTCTGCGGTATGCTCCTCGCCGGATGACCGCAGGCGGTCCCACGCAATCGGCCAATATCACTGCAGGTTGGTATTAGCCGCCCTGCCACGCCTTGACCGCTTCGAGCGGCCAGACCAGCATCAGGATGTTGAGCGCCAGGCCGTCGCGGATGAGATAAGTCGTCAGCGCCTCGAAAAAGACGATGATCGCGACGCTGGCCCAGACTGGCAGGCGGGCCGCAAGGAAGAAGCCGATCACCATGGCCACGATGTCGGCTGCCGAATTGACGATGCTGTCGCCGAAATAGTCGAGCGAGATCGTCGCTTCCCGGTAGCGGTTGATGATGAAGTTGGTGTTCTCGAAGATTTCCCAGGCGCATTCGACGACAAGCGCGAAGGTCAGGCGCGTGGCGATGCTCGCGCGCGGCATCAGCCAAGTGAACAGCGCATAGAACAGGATGCCGTGGATGATGTGGCTCGGCGTGTACCAGTCCGAAAGGTGCTGCGAATTCTCCGAGGAAACGACGACGCCGTGCCAGAGCTTTACATAACCGCATTTACAGATCCAGATGCGTCCCATCAAATGCAGGATCACGGCCGTTGCTGCGATGGCCGCCGCGGCGATGGCGACCGACTTGAGGAGGGTCCGGTTCAAGCGAGTGGTCTTCCTGGCTGGCTCGGGATGCGGTGAAGGACACAGAATCGTATCGGCGCGACGATGCCACGACGGCGCCGGCAAAGACAAGATCAAGGGAGGAAGCATGAAACTCGCGACATTGAAGGACAGCACCCGCGACGGCAGGCTGGTCGTCGTCTCCAAGGACCTGACGCGTTGCTCGGAGGTCGGCCATATCGCGCGCACGCTGCAGTCGGCACTGGACGACTGGGCCCATGCCGGCCCGAGGCTCGCCCGCGTCGCCGAGGGGATCGAGACCGGATCGCAGCCCACCATGCGCTTTCACGAGCACGAAGCGGCCTCGCCGCTGCCGCGCGCCTATCAGTGGGCGGACGGCTCGGCCTATGTCAATCACGTCGAACTGGTGCGCAAGGCGCGCAACGCCGAGATGCCGGCAAGTTTCTGGACCGACCCGCTGATGTACCAGGGCGGCTCGGACAGCTTCCTCGGCCCGCGGGATCCGATCGTGATGGCCGACGAGGCCTATGGCATCGACATGGAGGGCGAGGTCGCCGTGATCGTCGACGACGTACCCATGGGCGCCGGTGCCGAGGAGGCCCGCGCGGCGATCCGGCTCGTCATGCTGGTCAACGACGTCTCGCTGCGCGGCCTCATCCCGGCCGAACTCGCCAAGGGCTTCGGCTTCTTTCAGTCGAAACCGTCGTCGGCCTTTTCGCCGGTCGCTGTGACGCCCGACGAACTGGGCGAAGCCTGGGCGGATGGCAAGGTGCATCTGCCGCTGCTGGTGTCGCTCAACGGCAAGCCGTTCGGCCGCGCCGACGCCGGCGTCGACATGACCTTCGACTTCGGCAAGCTCGTGGCGCATGCGGCGCGGACGCGTCCGCTCGTTGCCGGCTCCATCATCGGTTCGGGAACCGTCTCCAACAAGCTGGATGGCGGACCCGGCAAGCCGGTCTCGGATGGCGGCAAGGGATATTCCTGCATCGCCGAGCTGCGCACGATCGAGACGATCGAAACCGGAGCGCCCAAGACCCCGTTCATGAAGTTCGGAGACACGGTCCGCATCGAGATGAGGGACAAGGCCGGGCATTCTGTCTTCGGCGCCATCGAACAGACGGTGCAGCGCTCCGAACGGGCATGACCTCCCGCCCGGCGACCGCTCCGGGTACCGCTGGCGCGGGCGGAGCGGTTTGCGGCGACAATTGCGGAAAGATGCAGATGGATGAGATCGTTCTCTACGACTACTGGCGATCGTCGGCGAGCTACCGCGTCCGCATCGCCCTGAACAGCCTCGGCGTCGAGTACCGCACGGTTCCCGTCGATCTGCTGGCGGGCGAACACAAGGCGCCCGGGCATCTGGTGCGCAATCGACAGGGCCTCGTGCCGGCGCTCGAGATCGATGGGCTGATGCTGACCCAGTCGCTCTCGATCATCGAGTATCTTGCAGAAACCCGGGATGCGAGGGGCTTCCTGCCGGCCGATCCGCCCGGTCGTCAGCGGACGAGAGCGCTCGCCTATGCGATCGCCATGGATATCCATCCGGTCTGCAATCTCCGCGTGGTCGGCCACGTCATGGAACTGACCGGGCAGGAGGAGGCCGCGCGCAGGGACTGGATGGGGAAGTTCATTGGCGAGGGTCTGTCGGCGGTCGAGCGCATGCTGGACGATCCGCGCACAGGGACGTTCTGCCACGGCGCCACGCCGTCCCTGGCGGATTTCTGCCTCGTCCCGCAGGTGTACAACGCGGAGCGCTGGGGCGTGGACCTCTCCGGTTTCTCGCGCATCCGCGGCATCGCCGCCGCCTGCAACGCCCTGCCTGCGTTCCAGGCGGCGCATCCCGACCGGGTGAAGCCGCAATAGCATGCGCAGGTTGTCCCCGGTAAACCGGCGGTCGGAAATGAATATGTTCACAAAAATGTCAACCGGCTCGAATAGAGCCACTGCTAGGCCCGTCTTCCTTGTGTTGGGGCAGAGCGCGTGATTTCCGCGCAATCATACAATTTCGCAGACAGTGCGGACGTCGAATTCGGCGTCGTTTTTCCCCACGTGTACTCGACACCGGTCGTGCCCGTCTCGTGAAGCGACGTTCAGTCGGGAGCGAGACGCGCCCTGGTGGCCCGATGACAACGCGCCGGACGCAACGGCGCGCCGTGTGTCGCGCATTGGGGCGAAATGATTGCCCTTTGGCGCAAAATCCTGGATAGACGACCTATGAGCGAAACGAACCAGGCCTACAAATACCCCGTTGCAGACGATCATCTGTTGCCGCGCAACACCCATCGCTCTCTGCCGATTGCGCTCCTGAGGGCGCGCGAGGCGGTGATGAGCCATTTCAGGCCGATGCTGGTGAAGTACGACGTGACCGAGCAGCAATGGCGGGTGATCCGCGTGCTTGCCGAAGCCGACGTGCTCGACGCATCGGAAGTGGCGGAAAAGACGTTCATCCTGGCCCCCAGCCTGACGCGGATGATCAAGTCGCTGGAGGAGCGCGGCTTCATCACCCGCCACAAGGACCAGGGCGACGGCCGCCGGGTTCTGCTGAAGATTGCGCCGGCCGGGCTGGAGATCATCAATACGGTGACCCCCGACAGCTGCGCGATCTACGACCATATCGAGGCGCGCTACGGCAAGGAGCGCGTCGAGCACCTGATCGATCTCCTGAACGATATGGCCCTCCTGAAGAGCGACGAGCCGTTCATCGCCGAAGAATAACGTCCGCCAGTGCGGCATTCTCCGGCTGCCGATCGAAAGGGCAGATGCGAAGGCGCTGGGACCCGGGCGCGGGAAGCGGCAGGCCTCGTCGATGCTTCAGGCGAGGTTGCCCATGCAGAGATACTTCATCTCCAGATAGTCGTCGGCGCCATGGCTCGAGCCTTCGCGCCCCAGCCCCGATTGCTTGATGCCGCCGAAGGGGGCGGCCTCCGAGGAGATCAGGCCGGTATTGATGCCGACCATGCCGTATTCCAGCGCCTCCGCCACCTTCCAGACCTTCTTCAGGTCCCCGGCGAAGAAATAGGCCGCGAGCCCGAACTCGGTGTCGTTGGCCTGCGCGATCACGTCGTCGACGGTGTCGAAGCGGAACAGCGGCGCGACCGGGCCGAAGGTCTCCTCGCGCGCAACCTTCATGGTGCGGTCGACGCCGGTCAGGATCGTCGGCTGGAAGAAGGTTCCTTCCCCGGCAAAGCGCTTGCCCCCGGACACGACCTTCGCACCCTTGGAGACGGCATCGGCGATATGTGCCTCGACCTTCTCGATCGCCGCTTCCTCGATCAGCGGGCCGATCGAGACGCCCTTGTCGAAGCCGTTGCCGACCGAAAGCTGCTTCACCTTGGTGGCCAGCTTTTCGGCGAAGGCGTTGTAGACGTTCGACTGGACATAGATCCGGTTGGCGCAGACGCAGGTCTGCCCGGCATTGCGGTATTTCGAGGCGAGAGCGCCCTCGACCGCAGCGTCGATATCGGCGTCGTCGAAGACGATGAAGGGCGCGTTGCCGCCAAGCTCGAGGCTGACCTTCTTGATCTGGTCGGCGCACTGGCGCATCAGGATGCGGCCGACTTCGGTGGAGCCGGTGAACGAGATCTTGCGGACCTTCGGGTTGAAGCAGAGCTCCTTGCCGATCGCCGGACCGTCGGTGCCGACGACGACGTTGAAGACGCCGGCGGGAATGCCCGCCTTCTCCGCCAGGACCGCGAGCGCGATCGCCGACAGCGGCGTCTGCTCGGCAGGCTTGGAGACCACCGTGCAGCCGACGGCAAGAGCCGGCGCCACCTTCCGTGCGATCATGGCGGCGGGGAAGTTCCACGGCGTGATCGTGCCGACGACGCCGACCGGCTGCCTGATGACGAGCATGCGCTTGTCGGCGGACGGTGCTGGGATCGTCTCGCCGTTGATGCGCTTGGCCTCTTCCGCAAACCACTCGACATAGGATGCGGCATAGAGGATCTCGCCCTTCGCATCCGCCAGCGGCTTGCCCATTTCAGCCGTCAGGATCGCCGCCAGTTCGTCGGCATTTTCGATCATCAGGTCATGCCACTTGCGCAGCAGCGCGCTGCGCTGCTTGGCCGGACGCGCGGCCCATGGGCCCTGCGCCTTGTAGGCGGCGTCGATGGCGGCCGCGGTCTCGGCCGCGCCCATCTCCGGCAGCGTCGCCAGTTTTTCGCCGGTCGCAGGGTTGAGAACGTCGAATGTCGCCGTGCCGTTTCCGCCGGTCCAGTTGCCGTCGACATAACCGGAATCGCGCAGGAACGCGGTGGACTTCAGGTGCCTGGTCAATGCGTCGTAGAAGGCCATTTCATCATTTCCTTCGGGCGTGAAAGTGCGGTCGCCCGGACGAGACCGTCCGGGCGTTGCCGCCACTGCAGACTGGATCGGTTGCGCTTCGCCGCTTAGGCGGAGCGCGCCTCGATGATCGAAGCCTCGAGGATGTCGAGCGCTTCGGCAAAGACCTCGTCCTGCACCGTCAGCGGGGCGAGGAAGCGGATGACGTTGCCGTGCACGCCGCAGGTCAAAAGGATCAGACCCTTCTCCAGCGCCTTTAGCCGGACCCTGTTGGCGAAGTCGGCGCTCGGCAGCTTGGTTTCGGCGTCGTTGAACTCGACGGCATTCATGAAGCCGGGGCCGCGGATGTCCACGATCTCCGGAACCTTCTCGCACAGCGATTCCAGGCGCTGCTTGAGGCGGTTGCCAAGGCTGGTGGCGCGGTTGCAGAGATCCTCGTCCTTGATGACGTCGAGAACGGCATGGGCGGCGGCGACGCCCAGCGGGTTGCCGGCATAGGTGCCGCCGAGGCCGCCGGGGCCGGGTGCGTCCATGATCTCGGCACGACCGGTGACGGCCGCGATCGGAAAGCCGCCGCCAAGGCCCTTGGCCATCGTGGTCAGATCCGCGACGACGCCGTGGTGCTCCATGGCGAACAGCTTGCCCGTGCGGGCAAAGCCGGTCTGGACCTCGTCGGCGATCAGGAGGATTCCGTGCTGGTCGCAGATCTCGCGGATCTGCTTCAGGAAGCCGGTGGTCGCCGGGTAGAAGCCGCCTTCGCCCTGCACCGGCTCGATGATGATCGCGGCGACCCGGTTCGGATCGACGTCGGCGGCGAACAGCTTCTTCAGCGCGGCGATCGACTGCTCGGCCGTGGTGCCCTGCAGTTCGACGGGGAAGGGCACGTGGAAGACGTCGGCCGGCATCGCGCCGAAGCCGACCTTGTAGGGGACGACCTTGCCGGTCAGCGCCATGCCCATGAAGGTGCGGCCGTGAAAGGCGCCGCCGAAGGCGACGACGGCCTGGCGGCCGGTGGCGGCGCGGGCGATCTTCACCGCGTTCTCCACCGCCTCGGCGCCGGTGGTGACGAAGATCGTCTTCTTGGCGAAATTGCCGGGAACGATTTCGTTCAGCCGCTCGGCGAGCTCGACGTAATTCTCGTAGGGAACGACCTGGTGGCAGGTGTGGGTGAAGCGGTCGAGCTGCGCCTTGACCGCCTCGATGACGCGCGGATGCCGGTGGCCGGTGTTGACGACGGCGATGCCGGCGGCAAAATCGATGTAGCGATTGCCTTCCTTGTCCCAGATCTCCGCATTCTCCGCGCGATCGGCATAGATCTGCGTGGTCATGCCGACCCCGCGGGAGATGGCTGCATTCTTGCGGTCGGTGAGGGATGTCGCGGTCATCTTGCGGAGTCCTGAGGCTCGAGGGTTTTATATCTTGCATTTTTTCTGCAAGAACATATGCAATTCCTACATTTTTTCTGTAGGATTGCAACGGGAATTTTCGGGCGGGCGAGGGTCTGCGGCCTTACGAAACAGGCAGGGCGCGCCGGAGGCCCGCAAGCTGCTATAACGGCGAGAATAACACAAGAATCAGGGTTCATTGGCATGAGCGATCCGGAAACGGTTCACTACAAGGTGGCGGAAGCCGCGCGGCTTGCCGGCGTCTCCGCTTCGACGTTGCGGCTTTGGGAAAGCCAGGGCCTGGTGGTGCCGGGACGGTCGGAGACCGGCCATCGGCAATACAGCGCCGACGACGTGGCGCGGTTGAAGAAGATCTCCTGGTATCGCGCCGAGCGGGGACTGAACCCAGCCGCGATCCGCGAGGCGCTGGAGGCGGAGGACGCGGCGTCGGACGCCACAGCCCCGGCCTCCGTCGAGGGCGATGCGGCGCAAGGGGTCGGGCGCAAGTTCCGGGCCTTGCGCCACGCCGCCGGCAAGACGCTCGAGCAGGTCGCAGGCGACATCGGCATTGCGACGTCGGTCCTGTCCACCTTCGAGCGAACCTCGCAAGGGGTGACGTTTCGGGTGATGCACGACCTTGCCGAATACTACGGCACGACGGTGTCGAAGCTCTCCGGCGAGGACGACATGGAGCAACGCAGCGTCGTTCGGGCCGGCGAGTGGAATTTCTGGCCGGAAACCTCGCCGGGCGTCGTCGTGCAGGTTCTGGCCGACGGTCGCAACATGATGGACTGCCACCGCTTCCTTCTGTCCCCCGGGGCCTCCAGCGACGGCGCCTATCGCCACGAGGGCGAGGAGTTCATCCATGTGCTCGCCGGCCGGTTCGAGATGGTTCTCGACGGCGACGAATTCCATGATCTCGGGCCGGGTGACTCCATCTATTTCGACAGCCGCCGCCACCATTCCTGGCGCAATCGCCATGACGGCGAGACGGTGCTGATCTGGATCAACACGCCGCCGACGTTCTGATCGCGGGCCTACTCGACATCGTGGCAGCGAGTCCTAGTTTACACGCCAGATTTGCCGAACATAGAGCGATCGTCGAGGGGGCTCGCAATGACGCACAGGCTGCCAGCATTCGCATTCTCCATCGCATTCACCTTCGGATGTCTTCCGAGCGCGGGGCAGGCCGCCGAGGCCGTGCCGGTGACGCCCGACAACTTCATCCGGGCGGAGTCGGACATGTACTTCGCCGTCGAGGTTGCCGGCAGTGCGCTCGGCAAGTTGCAGAACCGGCGCGAGATGATGCCGATCGACCGGCAGACGGTGATCCGCAGCAATCGCGACACGCTGTACTCGTCCGCCGTCTTCGATCTCGACGCCGGCCCCGTGACCGTTTCGATGCCGGATGCCGGAACGCGCTTCATGTCGCTGGTGGTGATCGACGAGGACCACTACGTGCCCTTCATCGCCCACGGCAAGGGCAGTCATACCTTCACCAGGGAGCAGATCGGCACGCGCTACATGCTTGTCGGCGTGCGTACGCTCGTCAATTCCGAGGACCCGGCCGACCTGCGGGCCGTGCATGCGCTGCAGGATGCCATTGCGGTGGAGCAGGCGGGGCCGGGACAGTTCGAGATCCCGAACTGGGACAAGGCGAGCCAGAAGACGATCCGCGATGCCCTGCTGGTGCTGAACACGACCCTACCGGACCTCCGCCATACTTTCGGCAGCAGGGGCGAGGTCGATCCGATCCGCCACCTGATCGGGACGGCGGCCGCGTGGGGCGGCAACCCGGACAAGGAGGCCATCTATCTGAATGTCACGCCGAAGCACAATGACGGCCGCACCGTCTACCGGCTGAGCGTCAGGGACGTGCCGGTCGACGGCTTCTGGTCCATCAGCGTCTACAACGCGCAGGGCTTCTTCGTGCCGAACGCGCTCAATGCCTATTCCCTTAACAACCTGACGGCCGCCAAGGAGGACGACGGGACGGTCAGGATCCAGTTCGGCGGCTGCGACGCCCAGAGCGTGAACTGCCTGCCGACGCCCGAAGGCTGGAACTACATGGTCCGCCTCTACCAGCCGCAAGCGGCGATCCTGGACGGCAGCTGGCAGTTCCCTGGGGCACAGCAAGTCCCCTGAGGGCGGGAAACCGACCCTTTGGATCGATCCCCGGCGGCCTCAGTCACGTCGAGGCACCTCGCCCGGCGGCGGCGCCTGCCGGCGGCAGGAGCAGGCGCATCGCGTTCAGCGTCACCAGCACGGTGGCGCCGGTGTCGGCGAAGACGGCGATCCACAGGCCCGTGACGCCGAGGACGGTGGTCACCAGGAAGATGGCCTTCAGCCCCAGCGCGATGGCGACGTTCTGGCGGATGTTGGCCATGGTCGCCCGTCCGAGCGCGATCGCACGGGCGACGTCGACCAGGCGGTTGCCCATCAGCGCCACGCCGGCCGTCTCCCGGGCAAGCCCGGTGCCCGATCCCATCGCCATGCCCACGCTGGCCGCGGCGAGCGCTGCCGCGTCGTTGATGCCGTCGCCGACCATCACCGTGCCGCGCTTTTTAGACAGCGTCCGGATCGCCTCGACCTTGTCGGCCGGCAGCAGGCCGCCGCGGGCGTCGTCGATCGACAGGGACCGGCCGATGGCGGCGGCGGTCGCGGGATTGTCGCCGGAAAGCATCAGCGTCTGGACCCCGAGCGCCTTCAGGGCCGCGATACCTGCGCGGGCATCCTCGCGCGGTTCGTCGCGCAGCGCGATCGCGCCGATGCCGACCCTGTCGGCGACGACGACGGCGACGGTGTTGCCGGCCTGTTCGAAGGCCTCGATCTTCCCGGCGAGTGCCGTGTCGATCGTGCCTTCCTCGACGGCAAAGCGCGGGGCGCCGATGAAGATCGACCGTCCGGCGACCGAGCCGCTGACGCCGCGCCCGGCGAGCGCCCTGATCCCCGATGCCGGAGCCGGTGCGAGCTTGCGGGCCTGCGCCTCGGCGACGACGGCTTCCGCCAAAGGATGGCTCGAGCCGGCCTCGATCGCCGCCGCCAGCTCCAGCAGCTCATCCGCCGTGCCTTCCGCGGCATGCACGTCGGTCACCGCCGGCCGGCCGCGGGTCAGCGTGCCGGTCTTGTCGAAGGCGACGACTTCGGCCTTGGCAAGCGTCTCCAGGATGACGCCGCCCTTGGCGAGGATGCCGGCGCGCGCCGCCGATGCGAGCGCGGAGGCAACGGCGGCGGGAACGGAAATGACCAGCGCGCAGGGGCAGCCGATCAGGAGCAGCGCCAGCCCGCGATAGATCCAGGTGTGCCACTCGCCACCGAGAACGAGCGGCGGGACGATGGCGACCAGCAGGGCGAGAGCCGCGATCAGCGGGGTATAGATCTGGGAGAAGCTGTCGATGAAGCGCTGCGCGGGTGCCTTCGCATCCTGCGCCTCCTCGACGAGCGCGACCATGCGGGCGATGGTGTTGTCGGCTGCCGCCTTCTCCGCGCGGATCTTCAGGACCGCGTCGATCGCCACCGAACCGGCGAAGACCTTCTCGCCGGGGCCGCGCGATACCGGGATGCTCTCGCCGGTGATCGCCGCCTCGTCCAGATGCGCGCGGCCTTCGATGACTGTGCCGTCGGCCGCCACATGATCGCCCGGACGGGCCAACACGACGTGGCCGGGTTTGATGCTCGCGGCCGCGACCTCGCGCACGACCCCGTCCTCCTCGATGAAGGCCCGGTCGGGCACGAGCGACGCGAGTGCCTCGATGCCGGCCCGTGCCCGTCCGGCGGCGTAGCCCTCGAGTACCTCGCCGGTCGCAAACAGGAAGACGACCACCGTCGCCTCGGCCGGCTCGCCGATGATGACCGCGCCGATGACGGCGACCGTCATCAGCATCTCTATGGTGAAGGGGGCGCCCGCCAATGCTGCGGCGATGGCGCGGCGCGCGATGGGCAGCGCCAGCAGCACCGCCGCGGCAATGAAAAAATAGTGGCCGGCGATGGGCCAGAAATGACCGATGACGAAGGCTGCTGCCGTCACGATCCCGCCGACGATGGCATGCAGGCCCTTGGGCATCCGCCACCAGGCGATGGCGACAGGCCGCGGGGCGGGCGCATCCGTCGCCAGCAGCTCGGCGCCGTAGCCGAGGCTTCTGACCCGCTCGCCGACCCTGTCGAGCGGCGTCTTCGCCTCGTCGACGGCGATGAACATCATCTCGCGTGGAACGGAGACGCGGACGTCGCTGACGCCGGGCATGCCGCCGATGGCGGTGCTGATGGTGCTGGCGCAGCTTGCGCAATCCATGCCCGAAATGCGGAAGCGCCGGTAGCCGTCTCCGACGACGGCTTCGTCCGCCATAGCCGCGGGCTCCCCGGCCGTGCAGCAATTGTCGCCGTGGTGGTGACCTTCGGCGCGTGCATGGCCATCGTCTTCGCCATGGGCGTGGCCGTGCTCGTGTGCATGCCCGGTGCAGCATGCGTGTTCATGGCCGGAGCCGGCCGCCGGGCTGGCGGAGCGGTGATCCTGTACGGCGCTGTCGTCGGACCGGTGCGGAAGGCGCTTGTCCATTGCAAATCTCCCTGATTTGCACCACCTATAATTCCTGTAGTCACTATAGGTTCAAGCGGAAATATCCATGGAACGCGTCTTTTCGATCGGCAAGCTCGCCACAGCCAGCGGCTCGAAGGTCGAGACCATCCGCTATTATGAATCGATCGGGCTGCTGCCGGAGCCGGAGCGCAACGCCGGCAACCAGCGTCGCTACACGGCGCGCCACTACGACCGGCTTACCTTCATCCTGCATGCGCGCGATCTCGGCCTTTCCACCGAGGCCGTGCGACAGCTGATCGATCTGTCGCAGCATCCCGACATGCCCTGCCGGGACGCGGACGAGATCGCGCGGCGCCAGCTGGACGATGTGCGCCAGAGGATCGCCCGGCTGAAGCTTCTGGAGGCGGAACTGGAACGCACGCTTTCGAGCTGCAGCCACGGGACGATCGCCGAATGCAAGGTGATCGAGGCGCTGGCGCAATGCGGCGCCTGCGAGCGCCACCACCGGCCGCCGCGCTGAGAGGGCGAGGCCGGCCTTGGTGATGCCGCGGATGGGGGCTATGCAGTCAGAATGACAAAGCGATCCGGAACCCTGTCGATGCGGCTGGCACTTGCGGGTGCGATTGCAGGCTGCGCCACCCCGCCGGCCATGGCCCAGTCGGGCGAGGGCGAGCCGCCCACGGCGGCTCCCGCGCGCGATCCCGACATCGCCGTGCAGGAGGAATTCGACGCAGCCCGCCGCGCAGATACGGTGAAGGCCTGGGAGCTTTTCATCGCCCGCCACCCCGACCATCCGCTGGCCAGGGAGGCGCAGCAGCAATTGCGCCGCCTGACCGGGCAATAGTGACCGGGAGCCGTCCCCGGCAAGGACCGTTTCCGGGAAGGCGGGGCGTACGGAGCCTTCCCGGTGTCGGGCGGAGCCTATGAACGGTCGACGGAAGGCAATCGGACCGCAGTTGTCCGAGCGGAGGGACGACGATGGGACACCCTGCGAAACCGGCGGCAAGCCATGACCTGTCCCGTTTCCACGAGGCGCAGGAGGCGGTCTATCCGCAGGCACTGGCGGAGCTGAAGCGAGGCCGGAAGGAGACCCACTGGATGTGGTTCGTCTTTCCGCAGGTCGAGGGGCTCGGCATGTCTCCGATGACGCAGCGCTATGCGATCCATTCTGCCGGCGAGGCACGCGCCTATCTCGCCGATCCGGTGCTCGGACCGCGGTTGACGGCGTGCGTGGAGGCGCTTCTTTCGGTGCCCGGGCGCTCGGCGCGCGAGATCATGGGTGCGCCGGACGACGTGAAGCTGCGGTCGTCGCTGACGCTCTTTGCCGCCGTTGCCGACGATCCCGCGCTGTTCCGGAAGGCGCTCGCACGATTCTATGGCGGGCAGGAGGACAGCCGTACGCTGGAACAGCTTGAAAGGTGGTGACGGCGGCGCCTCGCTCGAAGCCCGGACCGGTCCTGATTTTTGTCTCCGCCGCCCTATCTGTCGCAGGGACCGGCAGACAAGTGCGCAAATTTTAACCGGAACGGAAAAATTTTTTGCAATTGCCGCCTGCGGCCACCGTTTTCTGCGCTCCGCGGAGCGTCGAATTCTGCGATCTAGTTCCCATCAGTTTCATGACCAGATACGGAGACCGACATGTCCTGGTTGAAGACCATCGCCACCGCCACCCTCGTGCAGGCCGCACTCCTGCTTCCGGCCACGGCCGGGGAGAACCTTGCCGCCGTCCAGTCCGCGGGCGTCCTCAAGATCGGCACCGAGGGCACCTATGCGCCGTTCACCTATCACGACACGAGCGGCAAGCTCGTCGGCTTCGACGTCGAGATCGGCGAGGCGGTCGCAGCCAAGCTCGGCGTGAAGGCGGAATTCCTGGAAGGCAAGTGGGACGGCCTGATCGCAGGCCTCGACGCCAACCGCTACGACGCGGTGATCAACCAGGTCGGCATCACCGATGCGCGCAAGCAGAAATACGACTTCTCCGAGCCCTATATCGCCTCCAAGGCCGTGCTGATCGTGCGGGGCGACGATGACGGCATCAAGGGCTTCGAGGACCTGAAGGGCAAGAAGGCGGCACAGTCGCTGACCTCCAACTTCGGCAAGCTGGCCGAGGCGAACGGCGCCGAGCTCGTCGGCACCGACGGCTTCGACCAGTCGATCCAGCTGGTCCTGACCGGCCGCGCCGACGCCACGATCAACGACAGCCTGTCCTTCCTCGACTTCAAGAAGCAGAAGCCGGACGCGAACGTGAAGATCGCAGCCGAGCAGGCAAACGCCGAATACTCCGGCATCATCGTGCGCAAGGGCGAGCCGGAACTGGTCGAGGCGTTGAACAAGGCGCTGGCGGACATCAAGGCCGATGGCACCTACCAGAAGATCTCCGACAAGTATTTCGGCCAGGACGTCTCGAAGTAAGCGCCTCCCGGATCCCCCTCCCGCCATGGGAGGGGGATCACGCCGGGATTGCCCCGCCGCCTCCGATAGAGACTGCAGGCGGCGTTCCGCCGATCTGACATCGGCAGGACCGCCGCATATCGGTTCCCCTCTTGTGGGAAGGGGGCAGGGAGCGGTATTGCGGAAGGGATCCGGCTATATCGCGAAGAGTAGGAACGCCCTTGCCGCACTGGCTCCAACTGATGCTCGATTCGCTCGGCCCGCTGCTCTGGGCCGGTTTGAAGTTCACCGTGCCGCTGACGCTGTTGTCCTTCGCCTTCGGGCTGGCGCTGGGGCTGCTGGTGGCGATCACCCGGCTGTTTGCGCCGGGGCCGCTGGTTGCCGTCGCCCGGTTCTACGTCTGGATCTTCCGCGGCACGCCGCTGCTCGTCCAGCTCTTCGTCATCTTCTACGGCCTGCCGAGCATGGGCATCCTGCTCGATGCCTTTCCGGCGGCGCTGATCGGTTTCACGCTGAATATCGGCGCCTATACGTCCGAGATCATCCGCGCGGTGATCGCATCGGTTCCGCGCGGCCAGTGGGAGGCGTCCTATTCGATCGGCATGAGCTGGGGCCAGGCGATGCGGCGCACCATCCTGCCGCAGGCCGGGCGCACCGCGGTCCCGCCGCTGTCCAACACCTTCATCTCGCTCGTCAAGGACACCTCGCTCGCAGCCGCGATCACGGTGCCGGAGCTGTTCCAGACCGCACAGCGGATCGTCGCCACCACCTACGAACCGCTGATCCTCTATATCCTCGCCGCCCTGATCTACCTCGCCATGAGTTCGGTGCTTTCGGCCCTGCAGGTGCGGCTGGAGAAGCGTTTTGCCCGCTATGGCGGCTTCCTGGAGGCGCGCGCATGATCGAGCTCAGCCACATCGAGAAGCGCTTCGGCGACAATGTCGTTCTGAAGGACGTCAGCGTCGACATGGCGGAAGGATCGGTCACGGCCCTCGTCGGCCCGTCCGGCGGCGGCAAGAGCACGCTGCTTCGCTGCGTCAACCTGCTCGAAATCCCGACGAACGGCTCGGTGCGCATCGGCGAGGAGGCGTTGTCCTTTTCGCCGGGCGGCAGGGTCGGCTGGTCGGATATCCAGCGGCTGCGGCGGCAGACGGGCATGGTGTTCCAGAACTTCCAGCTCTTTCCCCATCGCACCGCGATCGAAAACGTCATGGAAGGACTGGTGACGGTGCTGAAATGGCCGGAGGCGCGCGCCCGCGCCCGCGCGCTCGAACTTCTGGAGAAGGTCGGCATGGCCCACAAGGCAGACGCCTGGCCGGCGACGCTGTCGGGCGGCCAGCAGCAGCGCGTCGCCATCGCCCGCGCGCTTGCGCCCTCGCCACGCGTGCTCCTGTGCGACGAGCCGACGTCGGCGCTCGATCCGGAACTCGCCGAAGAGGTGGTGGACGTGCTCGGCCGGCTGGCGCGCGAGGGCACGACGATGATGATGGCGACGCACGACCTGCGGCTTGCCTCGCGCGTCGCCGACAAGGTGGTCTTCCTCGACGGCGGCACGATCGTGGAAAGCGGGCCGCCGGCGAGGATCTTCTCCCATCCCGAGCGCGATCGCACCAAGCGTTTCATCGCCTCGCTGAACGTGGCTGTCGACTACGAGATCTGAACCGGCCGCTCGCGCGGAGCGAAAGCGATAAGCAGGTTTGCTTTCGCTGATCGAGTCGGACATCGTTCCGTCATGCGCTATGAAACCGGCAAGCTCGATCTTTCCGCACTGCTCGTTCCCTGCTGCCGGGCGGGGGAGGCCTTGGCGCGGCTGGACGAGCGCGTGCTGCGCTCGACGATCCGCACCGGCTTCCTGGAGCGCCAGGATTTTCACGATGCGGCCGCCTCCCTCTGGGTCGACGGGGAACTGGTGCATGTCGAGGACCTTGTCTTGCACGACGCGCGCATGGACGTGCGCACGCCGACGCACGAACTGACCATCGCCCATTCCGTCCTGCGCGCGCGGCGGCAGATCTTCGACCAGCCGCCGCCATGGGCGCTCAGTGCGCCGGGGCTCGCACGGCTCCGCGGGCGCGGGCAGGAGACGGCAGCGGCACAGCTGCCGGCTGCACCCGGTCATGCCGCGCCCCTCGGTGCAGGCGACCAGCCGGACGAGGCGGCCGATGCCGGCGAGGGGATGGATTTTTCCGAGATCGATGCCCTGATCGCCCGCAGCAGCGCGATCCTCGAGGGTGTTGGACCGGCACCCGAGCGAAAGGCCGCACCCGAGCGCGACCCGCTTGTCTACGATGCCGACTGGGATGAGGAGGAACGGCTATCGGAGTGGCGTCTCGTCCTGCAGGACACGGCGGGCCTGCCCGCGATCCTGCGGGCTGCGCTGCTTCTGGACGCCTGGAACTCGCTCCAGGTGCTTCAGCACATTCCCTGGCTCGGTCGCCAGCTTGTCGCGGCGTTCCTTCGGCAGGAGGGGCCTGCGGCGTCGCATCTCGTGGCCGTCAATGCCGGTCTCCGGGCGGTCCCGCGGGAGCGGCGCCATGCGCGCGACCGGCACTCGCGGCTCATGGCCATTCTCGAGGCGTTCGAACTCGGTGCCATGCAGGGGCTGAAGACGCACGACCGCCTGGTGCTCGCCAGATTGCAGCTCGAGCGGCGGCTGGTGAAGAAGCGTGCCAATTCGAGGCTTCCCCAGCTGGTAGACCTCGTCATCGCCCGCCCGGTCGTCTCCGCGGGCATCATCGCCCGGGAGCTGGGCGTCACGATCCAGGGCGCGCTCGGCCTCGCCTCCGAGCTGCAATTGCGCGAGATCACCGGGCGCGAGCGGTTCAGGGCCTGGAGCATTCTCTAGGCCCGATGCCGGCATCTGGCGATTTCCACATCCTGCAGGCCCGGCGGGCTCGACCTCACGCCAAGGGCCGCCTAGGATCATGCCGAGAACAAACATCGCAGGAAGGGATTTCCCCATGGCAAACGAGAAGGTGGCTCTCATCACGGCGGGTGGCAGCGGTATGGGAGCTGCGGCCGCAAGGCGCCTGGCGGCGGATGGCTATCGCGTCGCGATCCTCTCGTCCTCGGGCAAGGGCGAGGCGCTGGCCAGCGAACTGGGCGGCCTCGGCGTGACCGGCTCCAACCAGTCCAACGACGACCTCAAGCGGCTCGTCGACGTTGCCATGGAGCGCTGGGGCCGCATCGACGCGCTGGTCAACAGCGCCGGTCACGGACCGCGGGCGGCGATCCTCGACATCACCGACGGGGACTGGCACAAGGGGCTCGACGTCTACCTGATGAACGTGATCCGCTCCGTCCGCCTCGTCGCCCCGATCATGCAGGCGCAGAAATCCGGTGCCATCGTCAACATTTCCACCGCCTGGGCCTTCGAGCCGGCGGCGATGTTTCCCACCTCCGCCGTGTTCCGCGCGGGCCTCGCCGCCTACACCAAGATCTTCGCCGACACCTATGCGGCCGACAACATCCGCATGAACAACGTGCTGCCGGGCTGGATCGACAGCCTTCCCGGCACCGAGGAACGGCGCGCCAGCGTGCCGATGCAGCGCTATGGCAGCAGCGACGAGATCGCCGCCACGGTCGCCTTCCTGGTGTCGGAGGGTGCCGGCTACATCACCGGGCAGAACATCCGCGTCGACGGCGGCCTGACGCGGTCGGTGTGAGTTGCGGCGCTCGATGAAGACCAGCCTGAAAGCGCTGCTGGGCCTTGTGGCAATGTTGCTGTCGGGTCCGGCTGCGGCAGAGACGGCATGGCAGCCGGTGGAGCAGGTCAAGACCTATGCCGTCAGCGGTTCGTCCGGAATCGAGCTCTACCGCTCGATCGGCGAGAACGGCCCCAAGGTCGGCGTCGGTCGGGCCATCGCCTTCACCGACTTCAAGCTGACCTGGACCCGCCGCTACGAGCCGCGCGACGGCGGCTGCGTCATCACCACCAACCGGCCGAAGCTCATCATCACCACCATGCTGCCCAGGCCCGCCGGCAAGCTGCCGGCGGCGCTCGGCGCGCGCTGGGAGACTTTCATCGCCGGCGTGCGTGCGCACGAGCGGGTGCATGGCGAGATCATCGTCGAGATGGTGCGGCAGATCGAGGACTATTCGGTCGGCCTGACCGTCGCCGACGATCCGGATTGCCGGAAGATCCGCAAGGTGCTGACCACCCGGCTCGGCGAGCTGTCGCAGGAACAGCGCCGGCGCAGCCGCGATTTCGACCGGACGGAACTCAGCGAGGGCGGCAACGTGCACCAGTTGATCCTGGATTTCGTCGGCGGGGGCTGACGAGCGCGGCGCCGATCGACCAAAAGAATTTCCTCTGCAAAATCCGGGCGATGCGTTAGCATCGCGCCTGCCGCGGGTGCGCGCATCCGGCGGAAGGCGTGCCGGGGGGAGCCGTGCGATGGCCGATCAGCAAACGCAGAACGTCGAGATTGCCGACTATCTGGCCTATCGGGGCGGGCCGTTCTTCGAGCTGCAGAAGCGGTTGGGGCTCCTGCGCCGCGACGCGCTGAACGCCCGGCGACGCGCGCTCATCTATGTCGCAATCGCGTGGCTGGTGCCGCTCCTGCTGGCATTGCCGGACAGCCTCCGGCTGCGGCCGTTCGGCATGACCTATGTCACGGATGTCGGCCTGTGGGGGCGTTTCGTGCTGGCGATCGGCGCCGTCGTCCTCGCCGAGGAGCAGGTGGAGGAGCGGTTGAGGGTGAAGCTGCAACACTTCAAGGCCGCGCCCCTGATCACGCCGGAATCGATGCCTGCGGCTGCCCGCGCGGTGAACCGGGCTCTGCGATTGCGGAATTCGCGCATTGCCGAGGCCGTCTGCCTCGTCATCGCCTACGCCCTCTCCGCCTGGGCGCTTCGATACGAGCTGAAAGGCGACAGCTATTTCTGGGCGGCCTCCAGCAGCGAGGCGGGCCGGCACATCACGCTTGCCGGGTGGTGGGCGCTGCTCGTGAGCCTTCCGCTGTTCTGGTTCCTGGTCCTGCGCGGCTTCTGGCGGCACTTCGTCTGGGCGCAATTGCTGCGCGTCATCGCAAGGCTGGAGCTCAGGCTGGTGGCAAGCCATCCGGACGGCAAGGGCGGCCTTGCCTTCCTGGCCGACTATCCAAACGCCTACATGACCTTCATGTTCGGCCTGAGCTGCGCGATCGCCGCGAGCTTCGGCCAGCACATCAGCGCCGAGACCCTGTCGGTCAAGATGCTGACGACCGTCATGGGAGCCTGGCTCGTCCTCGTGCTCGGCTTCTTCGCCTATCCGCTCTCGGCCTTTGCCCGGCCGCTGCGGCGGCTCAGGGAGGACACGATGCTGGCAGCGGCGGCACTGGCGACGCAGCGCCAGCGTCAGGACGAGCGCAAGATCCTGTCGCGCAACATCGCCGCCAATGGCACGGCCGAACCGCCTGCCGATGCGGACATCCCCGATCCGGCGAAGCTCTTCGAGGCAGCAAGGAAACTGAAGGGCGGCCTCCTCTCGCGCACCGCCGTGCTCCCGCTCTCGGCGATGGCGCTCCTGCCGTTCGCCGTCGTCGGGCTCACCCAGATCTCGTTCGAGGACGTCCTGTCGCTGGTCAAGAAGCTGCTTCTGCTGTGAACCCGCGGCCCAGGGCCGGTTGTCGACCGGGTGTTGCGTGCCTGGCGGCGCGAACATAAATTCTTGGAACAAGTATCCAATTGAAAAGACTATATTTAGTCTGTTGATATCGGCCTTTTCCGGCTTCCGGCGTTCATCTGTGAGGGGCCGCCGGAAAGGGGCTGTTAACCTTTATTTTCTATTCCCGACGCAGGGGTTTTCACGGCTTCCGCCAGTTCCAGCGTTGCAGGTTTCCATGCGTCTTTCCCGAACGATCTCGCCGAACGTCACCGATCAGTCCGCAAGCAGCGAGGAGAGTGGCGATGGGCCGCGGCCGACGCCGCATGTGACGCTTCCCGGCATGACGGTGGCCGGTGAAGTCAAGGCGGATGCCGACCTGCCCGCCTGGCAGAGCGCCTTCATCCTCGGCCCGAACGTCCGCTTCACCCGGACACCGGAAAGCGCCTATGCGCGCAAGCACGCCGAGGCTCCCGAACAGAAGCCGGAAGCGGTCGTCGTTGCCGCGGTGGAGCAATTGCAGCCGACGACCGTCGAGGCCGGGAAGACTCCGCCTCCCGCGGACGATCCGTTGCGCGCCGATCTTGACGGTGACGCCATGCGCAAGATCGAGGGCGCGGGGCGGGCCCGGTCCACCGCAGCGGCTCCTCACAATGCTCCGGCCGAGGCCGGCAAGCCTGTGCTGCCGTCCACAAATGTCGTCGGCCCGCAGGACAACCACGGCGCACTCGCGCTCTATTTGCGGCTGAAGCGGGAAATGGCCGAGGCGAGCCGCCAGCCGGAGCGGCCCGCTGTGACAATTGCGACGACCGTTCCTGCCGCGACAAATCCGAAGGCGGTTGCCGGTGCCATGGCCGCCAAAGCCGGATCGTCCGTTCCGGCCCGGCAAGGCGCTTTCGGCCTTCATATCTCCGACCATGCCCTGTTCGACACGATGTGCCTCGATGTCGATCTCGCAGGCTTCGCGCCGGCGCCCCGCCTCGCAATCCCGAGCTTCCAGACCGGCGCTGAGACGGCGGCCTCTCTCTACCGCGAGGTGAGCATTCGTGGCCGCAACATTGCGCCTGCCACGACGGCTACGCCCGCGCGCACCCTCTCCACTCCGCAATCGGCCGCGCCGGCTGGCCGGACGCTGGCCGGGCGGGCGGGGCTCCCCACCGCCCCGAGACCGGTCGCCGCCATTGGTCAAAGGGACGCATCGCGGACGCCGCACCTGGCGGCGCCGGTCCCGGCCAAACCCGTGGCGGACAAGCCCGCAGCCGACACGCAGGGTGCGTCCGGGGCGACAGGGGTCGCGGTTGCACCCGTGCCCACGCCGGCACCACAGCCCCCGCAGGGGAAGGATGTCGCCGCGCCCGGCTATACGCCGCTTTCGGCCCTGCCGTCGCTTGCCGCATTCCAGTTCGGCCCGGTCTGGCCCGCATCCTCGACCACGACGATCTCGCTCGGTCCGTTGTCTCCGGCGTCCGTCAGCGAGGCCGTCGAGATCGAGCCACTGAGCGCTGCCGATCCGGTCGAGACGGAACATCAAGCCACGGCCATCGTGCCGGTCGCGCCGGCGCCTGTCGCCACCCGCGCCCCGGTCGCCTCGCGTTCGCTTCCCCGCTCCGGCCTCTTTGCGGCTGCGGACGCTAATCCGGACTACGAGTTCCCCCCGGTCGACCTGTTGCAGCAGCCTGCCGGCGAGCAGGCGCACACGATGACGCAGGAGGCGCTGGAGCAGAGCGCCGGCCTGCTGGAGAGCATCCTCGAGGACTTCGGCGTCAAGGGCGAGATCATCGACGTGCGGCCGGGTCCGGTCGTCACCCTCTACGAATTCGAGCCGGCGCCGGGGGTCAAGTCCTCGCGCGTGATCGGCCTCGCCGACGATATCGCCCGCTCCATGTCGGCACTGTCGGCGCGCGTCGCCGTCGTCCCCGGCCGCAACGTCATCGGCATCGAACTGCCGAATGCCGTGCGTGAGACGGTCTATTTCCGCGAACTGATCGAGTGCGAGAGCTACTGGGAGACGAAGTTCAAGCTGGCGCTCTGCCTCGGCAAGACCATCGGCGGCGAGCCGGTCGTGGCCGAACTCGCCAAGATGCCGCACCTGCTCGTCGCCGGTACCACGGGCTCTGGCAAGTCGGTCGCGATCAACACGATGATCCTGTCGCTGCTCTACCGGCTGAAACCCGAGGAATGCCGCCTGATCATGGTCGATCCGAAGATGCTGGAACTGTCGATCTATGACGGCATTCCGCATCTTCTGACCCCTGTCGTCACCGATCCGAAGAAGGCGGTGATGGCGCTGAAGTGGGCGGTGCGCGAGATGGAGGACCGCTACCGAAAGATGTCGCGGCTCGGCGTGCGCAACATCGACGGCTTCAACGCCCGCGCCGCGGCCGCCCGCGCCAATGGCGAGACGGTGATGTGCGACGTGCCGAAGGGCTTCGACCGTTCCACCGGCGAGCCGACCTACGAGCAGGAGGAGATGGACCTCACGCCGATGCCCTACATCGTCGTCATCGTTGACGAGATGGCCGACCTGATGATGGTCGCCGGCAAGGAGATCGAAGGGGCGATCCAGCGGCTGGCACAGATGGCGCGCGCGGCCGGCATCCACCTGATCATGGCCACCCAGCGCCCTTCGGTCGACGTCATCACCGGCACGATCAAGGCCAACTTTCCGACCCGCATCTCCTTCCAGGTCACCTCCAAGATCGACAGCCGCACCATCCTCGGCGAGCAGGGGGCCGAACATCTCCTGGGACAGGGTGACATGCTGCACATGGTCGGCGGCGGCCGTATCGCCCGTGTCCATGGGCCGTTCGTCTCGGACGCCGAGGTCGAGCAGGTCGTCGCCCACCTGAAGGCGCAGGGGCGCCCGGAATATCTCGGCACCGTCACCGAGGATGCCGACGAGGAAGAGGCGGACGAGCCGGAAGACACCGCCGTCTTCGACAAGTCGGCGATGGGCGAGGAGGACGGCAACGACCTCTACGAGAAGGCGATCAAGGTGGTCATGCGCGACCGCAAATGCTCGACCTCCTACATCCAGCGCCGCCTGTCGATCGGCTACAACCGTGCCGCATCGCTGGTCGAGCGGATGGAGCGCGACGGCCTCGTCGGCCCGGCCAACCATGTCGGCAAGCGCGAGATCCTGAACGGAAGCCGCGAGAGCGCCGTCGCCGTCGAGACGGTCGACGACGAGGACTGATCGCGCTCCCTGCCAAAGGCGGAGGCGCGATCGAGCGACCGGCTCAGTCCCGGGCGCGATAGGCGTCCGGGATGACGAAGACCTCGTCGGCGCGGGCGTAGCCGCCATCCTTCACCTCCTCGATGAGGACCATCGTGTGCGGGCGTGCGGCCTCGGAAAAGTAGTCGACGAGCATATCCGTCGCGCGATGGACGATCTCGGCCTTCTGTGCGCGGGTGAGTGCGGCTTCCGGTACCTTGATGTTGACGAAGGGCATGGGAGCTTCCTTTCTCGGATCGCGTTGCGGGAGGGCGTCAGACGACGCCGCCATTGGCGCGGATCGTCTGGCCGTTGACCCAGGCGCCGGCCGGGCTCGCCAGGAAGGCGACGACGGAGGCGATGTCGTCCGGCTGGCCGAGACGGCCCATCGGGTTCATCTTCGTGATCGCCTGCACCTGGGCCTCGCTCTTGCCGGTCATGAAGAGATCGGTCTGAACCGGCCCCGGGGCCACGGCATTGACGGTGATGCCGCGGGACCCGAGTTCCTTGGCGGCGACATGCGTCATCGCCTCGACCGCAGCCTTGGTCGCCGAATAGACGCCGTAGGTCGGCTGGTACAGGCCGACGACGCTCGACGAGAAGCTGATGATGCGCCCGCCGTCGCGCAATCGCTTGCCCGCCTCCCGAATGCCGCGGAACACGCCGCCGAGATTGATCCGGACCTGTTGCCCGAAGCTGTCGTCGTCGACGTCGGCAAGCGGCGAAAGCGCCATCATGCCGGCATTGTTCACCAGGATATCGACCGCACCGAAGGTGTTCTCGGCGATGTCGAACAGGTCGGCGATCCCGGCAGGGTTGCCGATGTCGGCCCTTGCCGCGACCGCGCGACCGTTGGCGGCTTCGATGCCGGCCACCACCGCGTCCGCCGCCTGGCTGTTCGTGGCATAGTTGACGACGACGGCGATCCCGTCCTCCGCCAGCCGGCGGGCGATCGCCGCGCCGATGCCCTTTGAGGCACCGGTGACGATGGCTGTTCGTTGCGGATTGTCTGTCATGGCTTTCTCCTTCTTCGATGCCTGCGAAGTAGGGCGGTTGCCATGGGCGAACAATTGCCTAAGACTTGACATCACAATTCATAAAGGCCGAACAATTTCCCATGGACCGACTGGACCGCATGCAGCTTTTCGTCCGCATCGTCGAGCGCCGCAGCTTTGCCGCAGCGGCGGCGGACTTCGATCTCGCCCGGTCGACGGTGACCGAGGCCGTCAAGAATCTGGAACGAAGCCTCGGTGTCCGCCTGCTCGAGCGCACCACCCGGCATGTCGGTCCGACGCTGGACGGCCAGGCCTTCTATGAGCGCTGCGTGGCGATCCTGTCGGAGGTGGAGGAGGCCGAGAGCCTGTTTCACGAGGCCGAACCGCGCGGGCTCTTGCGGATCGATGCCCACCCGCTCCTGACGCAGACCTTCCTCCTGCCGCATCTGAACGCGTTTCTGGATCGCTATCCCCTGCTGGACCTGCAACTCGGCCAGGGCGACCGGCTGGTCGATCTCGTTCGCGAGGGCGTGGACTGCGTCATTCGCGCCGGCGAACTCCACGACAGCAACATGATCGTGCGACGCCTCGGCACGATCACCGAAATCACCTGTGCGAGCCCGGCCTATCTGGTGCGGCACGGGATGCCGCGGACGCCGGCCGATCTCGACGGCCACCGCGCCATCGGCTTCGTCTCGTCCCGCACGGGGCAGGTCATGCCGCTGGAGTTTCAGAACGGCGGCGAAATCCGCCAGGTCCGGCTGCCGTCCCGCGTCACGGTCAACAATTCCGACACCATGGCCGACCTGGCGCGCCTCGGCCACGGGTTGATCCAGGCGCCGCTCTATCGGCTGAAACAGGACATCGAGCGGGGCAGCCTCGTCGAAGTCCTGCGGGACCACCGGCCGTCGCCGACGCCGTTGTCGGCGCTCTATCCGCAGAACCGCCACGCAGCCCCGCGGCTGCGCGTGTTTCTCGATTGGGCGGTCGAACTCTTCCGCAAGGCGGACCTGTAGGGACGTCCGTGCCTCGACGCGGGGAGGGCGGCTACTTGCCGCCCGCCTCGATGATGCCCTTCGTCAGGCTGCCGGTCGCCGGATAGAGCGGGATCAGGCAGGCCTGCAGGGCATGGTAGATGTCGCCCTTGCCGGCAAAGAGCGTGTAGGCCGGGACGAGGTCCTCGTTCAGTTCCTCGTGCCAGCCGCCGCGATCCTGGTCGATGAAGTGGCGGGAAATGACGTCCCAGATGCGGCGATACCAGGTCTCGTGGAAGTCGCTCGGCAGATGTTCGCCGAGGAAGGCGGCGGCACCGGCGCCCTCCGCCATCGGCCACCAGAGCTTCTCGCGCCTGGCCGGCTGGTCGTTCCAGTCGAGCGTGTAGAAGAAACCGCCCTTGTCCTTGTCCCAGCCGAGTTCGACCGACTGCGAGAACAGCGCCTTGGCCGCCTCGGGCATCCAGTCGTGCTTCCTGCCGCCGAGCGCCCAGAGTTGCAGGACCAGCCGTGCCCATTCCAGCCAGTGGCCGGGGGTGGTGCCGGAGGGTCGGAACATCTCGTTGCCGGTATAGCCCTTGTCCACCGTCCAGTTCTCGTTGAAATGCTCCGGCACCCGGAAGCCGTTTTCTCCGGCCTTGCGGCGGATGATGAGGTCGGCGATGCTCTCGGCCTTCTTCAGGTAGGCGCTGTCGCCGGTCGCTTCGAAGGCGGCCATCAGAGCCTCGGTCAGGTGCATGTTGGAGTTCTGGCCGCGATAGCCGGGGACGGGCGACCAGTCGTCCGCAAACTCCTCGGCGATCGCGCCGTGCCTTTCTTCCCAGAAGCGGTCGTTGAGCACGTCGGTGACGTCGGCGATCATCCGGTCGGCGTCCGGGTGCCCGGCCACCTTCGCGCTCGAGGCGGCGAGCAGCACGAAGGCATGGCCGTAGCCCTGCTTGGTGGCGTCGAGCAGGCCGGAATTGTCGAGCGACCAGTGATAGCCGCCGCGCTCGGCGTCGCGATGTTTTTCCCAGAGATACTTCATGCCGTGGTCGACGATGTCGTCGGAGCCCGGGCGGCCGAGCAGGCTGCCGATGGCGAAGCAATGGACCATGCGTGCGGTGGAATGAATGCCGCGGATCGGATTGCCGGCATTGAGCGGCCGGCCCTCGACGTCGAGTTCGTAAAAGCCGCCGTTCGGATTGAACGTGCGGTTCTGGAAGAAATCGAAGAGGCGGTTCGCCTGGCTCCACAGCCACTCGCGGTGATAGGCGCGGTTGCGCCAGGCGAGATCGCGCTGTCCGTTCGTACCCATATTCGTACTCCTCGTGCTTTCTTCAGCCGCCGGCGGCAGGTGTGCTACCGGCTGCCGGAGCAGTCCTCGCTACCGCGGCATGAGCGTCGCGCGCACGGTTTTCGGTTGGCGAAATGTTCCGGTTGGCCTCGACAGAATGGGTGGCGAGTTATGGCGCAGAACGATTGGCAGGGCAAGTTTGACGAGGCCATATCGCGGCTCCAGTATATTATTTACAGCTTATATTCGTTCGCGTAGAGTTCGCCGGTACTTGGGCCGCAGCCGGGGTAAATGGCCCCGGGCATCCCGAAAATTGCAGTGAAAATCTTCGTTTACGAGTTCGGCCGCGCCACGTGCGGCCGGGTGCGCGCGAACTCGCCCTCGCCGCATCATGGCCATGAATTTTGTCCGGCACGACGTCGAACGGCATAGCCAAAGATGCCCGGCCGGACGAGCAGGGAGCTTTCGACGATGAAATTCAGCACGCACATTCTTTCGCTCGCGATCCTGTTCGGCCCCGCCGTCGCCAGCTCCGCGGTTGCCCAGGACGCGATCTCCGCCCCGGCGCAGAAGACGGTCGGCGCGCATGTGCAGCAGATGGTGCCATCGCTGGCGGTCATCAATTCCGGAGGGGCCAGGCTTGCCGATGGAAAGCTGACGATGACGGACTTCGGCCCGAGCACGATCGTCTTTGCCGACCGGCCCGTCCGCGCGGCGGGTCATGTCCCCACCGCCCAGTTCATCGGGCAATGGGACGAGGGCAAGGACAGTTTTGCCAAGGATCCGCCCAATGCGACCCTCTCGGTCTTTGGCCGTGACGGACAATCGGTTCAGGATGCCGTGGTCGTGCTGAAAGCGCCGAAGCTGGAAGGCAATGCCCTGACCTTCGACGTTTCCGTGCTGGAGGGCGAGATTGCCGGCGCAGACGGGCCTGCGTCGCTGTTCATCGACTGGTTCGCGGCCCGTGGTCCCTATGGCGGTGCCGTCGTCGCCGGCGGCGCATGGCGGCACGCGCCGGTCTGGCATGGCGGATGGTACGCGCATCCGGCCTATTACGGCGCCGGAGTGGCGGCAGGTGCGGCGATCGGGGCTGCGGCCGTCGCGGCCCGGCCGTACTATTACGCGCCGCCACCGCCCTGCGGCTACTACCCCTATCCGCCTTGCTATTGACCGGGCGGCCCGGTGCGCAGCTCCGGTTCCCGACCTGCGTCCGCCGCCTCCGCTTCCGCAACGAGCCAGTTGCGGAAGGCGGTCATCGCCGGCGTCATCGGGCGGGATTGCAGCCGGGTCAGCCAGTAGCTTCCGACCGGCACGCAGATGTCGAACGGCTGCACGATCGCCCCTGACGTCAGCTGCCGTTCGAACATCGAGGGCGGCGCCAGTCCCACGCCGGCGCCCTGTAAAATGGCCTCCATCATGGCAAGCGAGGTGTCAAAGACGATGCTGCTGTGTCGCTGGACGGCGCGCGGCAGCTTCGCCGCCTCGAACCAGCGGGTCCACTCGTCGGGCCGGTAGGAGCGCAGCAGCGTGCGGCCGAACAGGTCGGACGGCTGGCGCAGTTCACGCGCGATCTGCGGAACGCACAGGGCCGACAGCGGAGCGCCAAACAGCCTTGCGGCCTCCGTCCCGTGCCAGGCGCCGTCGCCGAAGCGGATCGCGAAATCCAGCCCCTCCGCGGCCAGGTCCACGCGGTTGTTGTTGGTCGACAGCCGGAGATCGATGAAGGGATGGCGCTCGGCGAAGTCTGCGAGCCGCGGCAGGAGCCAGCCGACCGCGAAGGTTCCAACCGCGCCGACCGCCAGGATCTCGCGGATCTTCTCGCCGCGAAGGCGCTCGATCGCCGAGGCCATGCGATCGAAACTGTCGCGCAGGACCGGAAGCAGGCTCTCGCCTTCCGGCGTGATCATCAGCCCGCGCGGCAGGCGCTTGAACAGCACGGTGCCGAGTTGCTCCTCCAGCCCCTTCACCTGGTGGCTCACCGCCGCCTGCGTCACGTTCAGCTCGATCGCCGCCCGGGTGAAGCTCAGGTGTCGTGCGGAAGCCTCGAAGGCGCGAAAGGCGTTCAGCGGCAGATGTGGCCGAACCATGGCTATGCCCCAATTTTCCTAATGCCAGATCCCAGTATTCGTCCTTTGCCCGGCCGTCAAACCACTGGTAGCACTCAGCCCAAGACATTGCGAACGGAGGAATTCGATGAGGACCTGTTTTACGTATCTCGGCATTCTCGCAGCCGCCGGCCTGGCCATGCCGGCGCAAGCCAAGACAATTTGTACGGTCGTCGCCGATGCCGCGACCGGCACGACGCTGGTGGAGCAGGGCAATTGCAGCGAGCGCTACACCCCCGCCTCGACCTTCAAGGTGCCGCTGGCGCTGATGGGATATGATTCCGGCTTCCTGGAGAACGCCACCGCGCCGAAACTTCCCTTCCGCGAGGGCTATGCGGACTGGGGCGGCGAGAACTGGACGCAGGCGACCGATCCGACGCGGTGGATGAAATACTCCGTCGTCTGGTTCTCGCAGGTGATGGCGCAGTCGCTGGGAGAGCAGAAACTTCACCGCTATGCGGTGAAGTTCGACTACGGCAATGCCGATTTCGCCGGCGATCCCGGCAAGGACAACGGGCTGGAGCGCGCCTGGATCTCCTCCTCCCTGAAGATCTCCCCGCGCGAGCAGGTCGCGTTCCTCCGCAGGCTGGTCAACCGCGACCTGCCGGTTTCCGAACACGCCTACGACATGACGATGCAGATCGTGGAGAAGACCGCATTGCAGGATGGCTGGGTCGCCCAGGGCAAGACCGGCATGGCCTATCCGCGCAAGCCGGACGGCAGGTTCGACTACGAGCACCCCTGGGGCTGGTATGTCGGCTGGGCCACGAAGGGCGAGCGTACGATCGTGTTCGCGCGGCTGGTGCAGGAAGAGAAGAGGCTGAAGGGATCGGCCGGCGCCCGCGTCCGCGACGCCCTGTTCCAGGAACTGCCGTCGCTGCTGGCGACGGAGTAGGGTCTGCCGGAAGCCGGCGTCGTTTTCAACGCGACTGCCGGCTCTTCCGTCTCTTGCATTCCTGCGCGGTCGACGATCAGCCCCGCAGGCCCGGCGCCTCCTGACCGGTGCGTTCGACATATTCCGTATAGCCGCCGCCATACTGGTGGATGCCGTCCGGCGTCAGTTCCAGCACCCGGTTCGACAGGGCGGCGAGGAAGTGGCGGTCGTGCGAGACGAACAGCATCGTGCCTTCGTATTGCGAAAGCGCCTTGATCAGCATTTCCTTGGTATCGAGGTCGAGGTGGTTGGTCGGCTCGTCCAGCACGAGCAGGTTCGGCGGGTCGAACAGCATCCGCGCCATCACCAGTCGTGCCTTCTCGCCGCCGGAAAGGACCCGGCACTTCTTCTCCACGTCATCGCCGGAAAAGCCGAAGCAGCCTGAAAGGGCCCGCAGCGGCGCCTGGCCGGCCTTGGGAAAGGCCTCCTCAAGCCACTGGAGGATGGTGCTGTCGCCATCGAGCAGGTCCATGGCGTGCTGGGCGAAATAGCCGAGCTTGACGCCGGCGCCGATCGTGACGCTGCCCTTGTCCGGCTCGGCCGAGCCTGCCACCAGTTTCAGCAGCGTCGATTTGCCGGCGCCGTTGATCCCCATGATGCACCAGCGCTCGCGCCGGCGGACCATGAAATCGAGGCCTTCGTAGATGGTGCGGCTGCCATATGTCTTGTGAACGCCCTTGATGTTGATCACGTCCTCGCCCGAGCGCGGCGCCGGCAGGAAGTCGAAGGCGACGGTGTGGCGGCGGCGGGGCGGCTCGACGCGATCGATCTTGTCGAGCTTCTTCACCCGGCTCTGCACCTGGGCCGCATGCGAGGCGCGCGCCTTGAAGCGCTCGATGAACTTGATCTCCTTGGCGAGCATCGCCTGCTGGCGCTCGAACTGGGCCTGCTGCTGCTTCTCGTTCTGCGCCCGCTGCTGTTCGTAGAAGGCGTAGTCGCCGGAATAGGTGGTGAGCGATCCGCCGTCGATCTCGATGATCTTGCCGACGATCCGGTTCATGAACTCGCGGTCGTGCGAGGTCATCAGAAGCGCGCCGTCATAGGTCTTGAGGAACTCTTCCAGCCAGATCAGGCTTTCGAGGTCCAGGTGGTTGCTCGGTTCGTCGAGCAGCATCACGTCCGGGCGCATCAGAAGGATACGCGCCAGCGCCACGCGCATCTTCCAGCCGCCGGAGAGCTTGCCGACGTCGCCGTCCATCATCTCCTGGCTGAAACTCAGGCCGGCGAGCACTTCGCGGGCCCGGCCCTCCAGGGCGTAGCCGTCCAACTCCTCATAGCGCGCCTGCACCTCGCCGTAGCGCTCGATGATCCGCTCCATATCGTCGAGCTTGTCCGGATCGACCATTTCGGCTTCCAGCGCGCGCAATTCGGCGGCGACGTCGCTGACCGGCCCCGCCCCGTTCATGACCTCGGCAACGGCGCTATGGCCGCCCATCTCGCCCACGTCCTGGTCGAAATAGCCGACGGTGACGCCCTTCTCGGTGGAGACCTGCCCCTCGTCGGGGACCTCCTGCTGGGTGATCATCCGGAACAGCGTGGTCTTGCCGGCGCCGTTCGGCCCGACGAGCCCGATCTTCTCGCCCTTGTTGAGGGCGGCGGACGCCTCGATGAAGAGGAGGCGATGGCTGTTCTGCTTGCTGACGTTCTCGATGCGGATCATCTGGCGGCGGGTTCCGTCTGTTGCGGCGCCGTCATGTCACGGATCGCGAAACCGCGATCCTTCAAAGCACCATTGGAAAGGCTGCGAGATACATCAGCGGACCCTGCAGCACCAGCCCCCGCCGGGGCCGGATGGCGTGGCGCCCGCTTCTAGCTCTTTTCGGGAATGCGGGCGATTGCCTTGATCTCGAAGTCGAAGCCCGACAGCCAGTTGACGCCGATCGCCGTCCAGTTCGGATAGGGCGCGCCGCCAAGCACCTCTTCGCGAACCTTCATGATCGTATCCAGCTGGTTGGCCGGATCGGTGTGGAACGTCGTGACGTCCACGACGTCGTCGAGCGTGCCGCCGGCGGCGGCGAGGACTGCGCGCAGGTTGTCATAGGCAAGTTTGACCTGGCGTTCGAAGTCGGGTTCCGGCGAGCCGTCCTGACGGCTGCCGACCTGGCCGGAGACGAACAGCAGGTCGCCGGAGCGGATGGCCGCCGAATAGCGGTGCTTCTCATAGAGGCTGTGACGATTTTCCGGAAAGATCAGTTCGCGTTGCATTGGTTCTCTTCCTTGCGTTGTCGGTCGTTGTTTCTGGGTGCGTCCCGTCTGCCGGTGTCCCCAACCGGGGCTTCCCTTGGACGAGGCATATTGGTATACGTCGCGTATGTAGAAATATTGGCATACGATGCGTATGTCAATACATATACGCGATGTATGTGAAAGACAGGAGTCCGAATTGGCAACGAACCGGCGTTTGGAAATGATGGAGGAGACACGGGCCAAGCTGATCCAGGCGGCGCGCAAGGCGTTCGCCGAGAAGGGCTACGCGAACGCCTCGATGGACGACCTGACCGCCGCCGTGGGGCTGACGCGCGGCGCCCTCTATCACAATTTCGGCGACAAGCGCGGGCTGCTGCAGGCCGTGGTGGATCGCATCGACGGCGAGATGGCGGCGCGCGCGCAGGCGATCGGAAATGCGACCGGAGACGACTGGCAGGGTCTTCTGGAAGAAGGAAGGGCCTATATCGAGATGGCGCTGGAGCCCGAGGTGCAGCGTATCGTGCTTCTCGACGGGCCGGCGGTTCTCGGCGATCCGTCGCAGTGGCCGAGCCAGAACAGCTGCCTGCAGGCGACGCTCGTCAAGGTCCGGCGCCTGGTCGAGGAGGGGCGCCTGAAGCCCGTCGATCCCGAGGCGGCGGCGCGGCTCCTGAACGGCGCCGCCCTGAACGCCGCGCTGTGGATCGCGGCCAGCGCAGAGCCTCAGGACGTTCTGGCGAAGGCGCTCGAGGCATTCCGCCACCTGGCATCCGGCCTTCTTGCGAAAGCTGATTGAACGCAGGGCTGATGCTTCTGATATCGCGCGCCGCCTCCAAAATCTTCGCGCTAATTCGACGCTTGGACGAATTTTCCCGAGCGCGAAAAGCGGAAACATCGGGGGCGCTCTACGGATCGCCTTGATGCGACAAGCCTTTTTCGCGGTGGTCGAAACGCAGAAAACGCCCATTCATGATTGTGACGGAAAAGAGAAAAATAAACCCTATCCTTCTTATAGACATTCTCTATAATAGTTCCTCGCGGGCATCGATGGCCCGGCTCGATGCCTGGTGTGCGCCGATGGCGCTGCCGGACATCCAGAGGAAGGATGATGACGATGAGCAACGTGGATGCTTTCGGCAAGGCGGACTTCGGCCACAATCGCGAACCGCGTGCCCCACGTGCGGAGCCCTCCCGGCGTCGGGCCCTCGACGGCATCGTCTGCAATGTGGTCGCAGGCGCGGCCTTCCTGTTCGTCGTCGCGCTGGTCGTCGGGCTGATCGGCCACTGATCGTTTTCTACGCGCTTCCGCCTATCTCTCGGCCTCTGACGCCGGCTACGATTTGGCCTCAGAGGTTCCAGATCCTCCTCGCGTTCGCGCGGTAGAGCTTTTCCCGTTCGTCCTGCGCACACGGGCCGAAGATGGCCTGCGTCGCCGTGACCCAGGTGGAAAGCCCGCCGCCCTTCGTGCAGACCGGCCAGTCGCTTCCCCAGACCACGCGGTCCCAGCCGAAGCTCGAGACGATGTGCTCGACATAGGGGCGGATGGTCTCGACCGTCCAGCTCTGCGGATCCGCATAGGCGACGACGCCGGAGACCTTGGCGGTGACGTTCGGCCGCCGCGCGATCTCGGCGATCCCGCGCTTCCACGTGTCGAGCGCACCGGAGACGATGTCTGGCACGCCGCAGTGGTCGAGGACGAAACGGACGCCCGGGGCGCTGTCGACCAGCGCCAGCGCTTGCGGCTGCTGGCGGGCCAGCATGCAGATGTCGAAGGTCAGCCGGCTGCCGGCCATCCGCTTGAGATTGTCGCGAAAGAGCGCCTGTTCGGAAATGTCGTCGGGAACCACATGGAGGACGCGCCGGAAGCCCTTCACGAAAGGATCGGCCTCGCATTTTTCCAGATAGGCCGCAAAGCCGATCTCCTCCGGGCGGCAGGCGGCGATGACGCCGGCGATCAGGTCCCCTTGCGTGGCGGCGAGGCTGCGCACCATCTCGGTCTCGACCTCGATGTCCGCAGTCGCAACGTCCACTTCCATGTGCAGAGCCGCCTCGATGCCGAGGCGTTTCGCCTCCTGCGCATATTCCGGATAGGTGAAATCGCGGTTCAGGTCGCCAGCACCCGACAGCCACGGATAGGCGAGGCGCGACTGGTCGATCAGGTGCAGGTGGGTGTCGATGAACATGGCGTCCTCCCTCGAATTGCCGCGCTCGGCTGGCATGCTGTCATACGCTGCCGATGCCGGGCAAGCCGCCGCCCGATCCCCCGTATCGTTTGTTGACAGCGGCAAAATGTGTCCTTTATGTATAAAGTACAGTTTGAGGATTTCAAGCGGTGCCCGCGATAGGAAACCTAGTGTCGCGGGCAACGTATCATGGGAGGAAATGATGACCCGCATCACCGGCATGCGCGTGTTCGACCTGCGGTTTCCGACGTCAAAAAGCCTGGACGGCTCGGATGCGATGAACCCGGATCCGGACTACTCGGCCGCCTATGTCATCCTCGATACCGACGAGCCCGGCGTCAGCGGCCATGGCCTGACCTTCACCATCGGCCGGGGCAATGATATCTGCTGCATGGCGATCAGGGCGATGGAGCATCTCGTCGTCGGCACGGATCTGGACGAGGTCCGCAAGGCGCCGGGCAAGTACTGGCGCCACCTGACCGGCGACAGCCAGTTGCGCTGGATCGGTCCCGACAAGGGCGCGATGCATCTGGCGACGGGCGCCGTCGTCAACGCCGTCTGGGACCTGCTGGCCCGGCAGGCGGGCAAGCCGGTCTGGCAACTGATCAGCGAACTGTCCGCCGAAGAGATCGCCGACATCGTCGACTTCCGCTACCTGACCGACGTTCTGACCCGCGACGAGGCGATCGCCATCCTGAAGAAGGCGGAGGTCGGCAAGGCGGAGCGAATCGAAACCCTGAAGCGTGAAGGCTACGCCTGCTACACGACGTCGGCCGGTTGGCTCGGCTATCCCGAAGACAAGCTCCGGCGGCTCTGCCAGGAGGCGGTCGATGCGGGGTTCGACCACGTCAAGATGAAGGTCGGCCGCGACCTCGACGACGATATCCGCCGCCTGACGATCGCGCGCGAGGTCATCGGTCCGGACCGCTATCTGATGATCGACGCCAACCAGGTCTGGGAAGTCGACCAGGCGATCGATTGGGTGAACAGGCTGGCCTTCGCCAATCCCTACTTCATCGAGGAGCCCACCAGCCCGGACGATATTGCCGGTCACCGCAAGATCCGCCAGGCGATCGGCCCGGTGAAGGTGGCAACCGGCGAGATGTGCCAGAACCGCATCATGTTCAAGCAGTTCATCGCCGAGGGCGCGATCGACATCGTCCAGATCGACAGCTGCCGCATGGGCGGGCTGAACGAGGTGCTGTCGGTCCTGCTGGTTGCGGCGAAGTTCGGCCTGCCGGTCTGGCCGCATGCCGGCGGCGTCGGGCTTTGCGAATATGTCCAGCACCTGTCCATGATTGACTATGTCGCCGTCTCCGGCACGAAGGAGGGCAGGGTGATCGAGTATGTCGATCATCTGCACGAGCATTTCGTCGATCCCTGCGTCATTCGCGACGCCGCCTACATGCCGCCGTCGCGCCCCGGTTTCTCGATCGAAATGAAGCCGGAATCGATTGCCGAATTCACGTTCCGACCCTAAAAGGTGATCGTCGCATTCGGGGCGGCACCGACCGGTGTGCCGCCCTTCCGCATGTAGGGGGAAGAGTTGAGCCAGATCCTGACGATTGACGACCTCAAGGCGCGCGCGCAGCGGCGCGTACCGAAGATGTTCTTCGACTATGCCGATTCGGGCGCCTATACCGAGGGCACCTACCAGGCGAACGAGGAAGACTTCCGCAAGATCAAGCTGCGCCAGCGCGTGCTCGTCGACATGACGAACCGTTCGCTGGAATCGACGATGATCGGCGAGACGGTGTCGATGCCCGTGGCTCTGGCTCCCACCGGGCTGACCGGAATGCAGCACGCGAACGGCGAGATGCTGGCGGCACAGGCGGCCGAGGCGTTCGGCGTCCCGTTCACGCTCTCGACCATGAGCATCTGCTCGATCGAGGATGTCGCCTCGGTCACCACCAAGCCGTTCTGGTTCCAACTCTACGTGATGCAGGACCGCGACTTCGTGCTGAACCTGATCGATCGCGCCAAGGCGGCCAAATGCTCCGCACTCGTGCTGACGCTCGACCTGCAGATCCTCGGCCAGCGCCACAAGGACATCCGCAACGGCCTGTCGGCGCCGCCGAAGTTCACGCCCAGGCACGTCTGGCAGATGGCGACGCGGCCGATGTGGTGCATGCAGATGCTGGGTACGAAGCGGCGGACGTTCGGCAATATCGTCGGCCATGCCAAGAGCGTCACCGACCTGTCCTCGCTGTCGGTCTGGACGTCGGAACAGTTCGACCCGCAACTGTCCTGGAAGGACGTCGCCTGGATCAAGGAACGCTGGGGCGGAAAGCTGATCCTGAAGGGCATCCTCGACGAGGAGGATGCGCGCATGGCAGTATCGACGGGGGCGGACGCGATCATCGTCTCCAACCATGGCGGCCGGCAGCTCGACGGCGCCCCGTCCTCGATCAGCATGCTGCCGCGCATCGTCGATGCCGTCGGCGGGCACATGGAAGTCCATCTCGACGGCGGCATCCGGTCGGGACAGGATGTGCTGAAGGCGCTGTGCTACGGCGCCAAGGGCACCTATATCGGCCGGCCGTTCCTCTACGGGCTCGGCGCCGGCGGCAAATCCGGTGTGACGCAGGCGCTGGAGATCATCCGCAAGGAACTCGACATCACGATGGCGCTTTGCGGCGAACGGGACGTGCGCAATCTGTCGCGCCGCAACCTGCATCAGGAAATCTGACTGGCGTCGCTACGAACACGCACCGTCCGTCCGGAATCGCTCCATCGATTCATATTAGGTTAAGCTAATACTTTTGGATGGGGCATTCCGAATTGCCCGGGCGGCGAAAGCGGCGCACACTCCCTCCGTTCTAACGGAGGGAAGCATCCATGACGGATCGCAGAGAACTCGAAAGGACTGTCCGCGCGTTCTACAGGGCGCGAAACGACAACGACATCGACGCGATCATGAATTGTGTCGATCCAGGAGCCAGCTTTCGGATCACCGGCAGCTACAGGCTCGGCCCCCTGACCCATATGGTGGAAGGCGAGACGGAAATCCGGGCCCGGTTCAGCGACCTGATGGCGACCTGGGATCTGTCGGACATGGAGGTCGAGAGCGTCCATGTCGACGGGGACACGGTACTGATTCACCGCAGCGGCCCCGTCCGCTTCATCCCGAAGGATGTCTTCATCGATACCGAAATGCTGGACAAGCTAACCTTCGAGGATGGCCGCATCATCGAGTACACGGAATTCGTGGATACGCTGATGGCGGCCGAAATGGTCGGCTTCGTCAAGCCGTCCGGTATCTGGACCGGCGTATCGGCGATGCCGGTCGATCCTCTCGCGGAAGAGCGGCCAAGCGCCTGACAGGTGACGGCGGGCCGCCGCCCGCTGCCCTGGAGGTGGTTCAGACGACTTCGCCGTAGAGTGTGCGCTCGAGCGCAGTGACCTCGGCGGCGAAGCGGCGGTATTCCGCGCGCTTCAACGCAAGCAGAACGAAATGCAGCCGCTCGCCGAGTGCGTCCTTGAGAAAGGCGGATCCCGCCGCCTTCTCGATGGCGCTGCGCCAATCGGGCGGAAGCTGGTCGTCCCGGCCCTCGGCATAGGCGGTCGTCTGCGGGCCGGGGTCGGCGTTTGCGGCCATACCCCGCTGCATGGCCGCAAGCACGGTTGCGCCGACGAGATAAGGGTTGGCGTCGATGCCGGCGGCGCGCTGCTCCAGATGGCGGTCGGAACCGGATCCCGCCGGAATGCGCACGGCGACCGAGCGGTTGTTGGTGCCCCAGGTCGGGGTGGTCGGCGCATAGCTCTGCGCCGAGAACCGTCGCCATGAGTTGAGGTGCGGCGCAAAGACGAGCATGGATTCCTCCATCGTCTCGAGTAGCCCCGCCACCGCCTGCCTCAAGAGGGGCGACAACGCGTCCCCGCGATCCGCAAAGAGGTTTTCGCCGGTCTCGTCCGTCAGGCTCGCATGCACGTGCATCCCCGAGCCGGCGCGGCCGGCGAAGGGCTTGGCCATGAAGCAGGCCATCATGCCGTGACGGACCGCGATGCCGCGCAGGAGGCGCTTGAGCATGACGAGGTCGTCGGCCGCGCGCAACGCCTTGCCGTGGCGCAGCGTCAGCTCGAACTGCCCCTGCGCATATTCCGAGATCATCGTCTCGACGGGCAATTTCTGCGCCTCGGCGGCGGCATAGACGGCGTCGATGAACGGTTCCAGGCGATCGAGTTCACTCACCCCGTAGACCTGGATGCCTTCGGGCCGTTCGCCGGTGAGCGGCAGCCGCAGCGGCTGGAAGTTGCCGGCCGCGTCGCGCTCCCGGTCGAGCAGGTAGAATTCGAGCTCGTAGGCGAGCACCGGATGGAAGCCCCCGGCTTCCATCATGGCGCCTCTCCGGGCCAGCGCATGCCGCGGGTCGGCGGCCATCGGCGTGCCGTCGAGTTCGTAGAGGGAGAGCCGCACCTCGCCACGCGGCGGATCCGTCCAGGGCAGGGGCACCAGTGAGCCCGATACCGGCCAGGCGCGCCGGTCGGCATCGCCGTCGGACCAGACGAGGCCCGTCTCCTCCACGTCCTCGCCGGACACGTCCAGGCCGAGGATCGATCCCGGCAGGTGGCGCCCGGAGCGGAAGAGCGGCAGCAGCTCGTGGCGGCGGATGATCTTGCCGCGGGCAATGCCGTTGATGTCGATCAGGACCAGATCGAAGGCGCCGATCTCCGGGTGGGTCGCCAGGAACGCCTCGGCCTCCGCGATGCCGGCTGCGCCTTGCGGACGGGCGGCGGTATCCCTCGTCATGCGCCTTCCCTCCCGGTCATCCGTGCAAGAACGGTGCCGAACGCCTCGACCAGCCCGTCGGCCTGTCCGGCCGAAAGGGCCGGGCTGACGAGGACCATATTGTGGAACGGGGTCAGGAGATAGCCGAGATTGAGCATCGAAAGATGCAACGCCTGCTCGAGCGTGTCGGACGCTGCCTCGCGGGCCTCCCGGGCATTGCGCACCGGTCGCGGCGAGAACACGATCTCGAGGCGCGCGCCGACGCGCGAGACCGTCCAGCCCAGGCCGTTTTCGGCGATCGCGGCCTTGAACCCGGCCTCGATCCGGTCGGCCCGGGCGTTCATGAGCCGATAGGCCTCGTCGGTCATCACCTCTTCGAGGCAGGCGCGCAGGCAGGCGAGCTGGATGGCGCTGCCCGACAGCGTCGTGCCGATGCCGGAGTGGCCGTGGCCGCTCTGCCGGCTGCGGACGGCGCGCAGGCGATCGGAGACCGCCTCGGTCATGCCCCAGACGCTGACGGGAATGCCGCCCCCGATCGGCTTGCCCATCACCATCAGGTCCGGCTCCAGCCCGTGCAGGCGGGTGTAGCCGCCGGGGCCGCTGGAGATCGTGTGCGTCTCGTCGATCAGCAGCAAGGTGCCGGCCTCTCGCGTCAGCCGCCGTAGCGTTGCATGGAAGCCCGGGTCGGGCAGGATCATGCCGCAATTGGTCATCACCGGCTCGGCGAGGACGCAGGCGACGTCGCCTTTCGCGAGCGCCGCAGCAAGGGCGTCCTCGTCGTTGAAGGGAATGGAGACGGTCAGGTCGCCGGGATCGCGCACCTGGCCCAGCAGGTTTCGGCGCGACACCGTCCGCCCGTCGACGAGATCGACGAGCGTGTCGTCGACCGCGCCGTGGTAGCAGCCGTCGAAGACCAAAAGCCGGGCCCGGCCGGTCACGGCGCGCGCAATGCGGATGGCAAAACGGTTGGCGTCGCTCGCCGTCGCGGCCAATTGCCAGCGCGGCAGGCCGAAGCGCTCGGCGAGCAGGCGGCCGACGGCCGGCGCGTCCGATGAGGGGAGCATGGTGGTCAGCCCGCGCGTGCCGGCTCCGGCAAGCGCGCGCAGGACGGGCTCCGGTCCGTGCCCGAACATCGCTCCGGTATCTCCGAGGCAGAGATCGGTAATGCGGTTGCCGTCGATATCGGTGAGCGTGACGCCCGTGGCGGCCTCGATGACGGGCGGAAACGGCGTGGGCCAGTCGAGCATCCAGTGTTGCGGAACGCCATCGAAGAAGCCGGGGCCTGCCGCGGCATGAACTGCCGCAGCCAGCGGCCGCCGGCTTTCGAACAGGGCGCGCTCCGTCTGCAAGATGGCGACCGCGCGGGCCTCGAGCTCCGCCGTCGCCGTTTCCGGACCCTTCGCCGACATGATGCTTCCCCCGCCTGGCTCGTTCCCCGGCCGGTTGCGCATCGCTGCGGTCCAGCCATCTCAATGTGATCACTTATATTGAGTTGTGATCTCATCGGTCAATGAGCCGGACACGCGATGGCTGCTGTGGCAGCGCCGGATATCAGCGCCGCGCAGCGCGGGCGAGCTTCTGTTCGCGGAAGAAGATGAACAGGCCGGAGGCGACGATGCAGCCGGCGCCCGCCATCATCGCCGGGCGGGGCACGTCGCCGAAGAACAGCCAGCCGAACAGCACCGCCCATATCAGCAGCGTATATTGCAGCGGCACCACGGTCGCGGCGTCGGCCAGTTTCAGCGACCGGTTCACCAGCATGTGCGCACTCATCGCGACGACGCCGAGCAGGCCGAGCAGGCCAAGGTCGAGCGGCGGCACCGGTGTCCAGTTCGCCGGATGGACGGCAATGCCGATGAGCGAGACGATCACGGCGGCCGCCATCTGCCAGAAGACCAGCGTCGTATCCGGCGTCGCCCTCAGCGAGCGGCTGAAGATGATGGCGAAGGAATAGGCGACGCTGCCACTGAGCGCGATCAGGGCGGGCAGGGCAAAGCTCGCGGCCGAGGGCTCCAGCGCGATGACCACGCCGGCAAAGCCGATCAGGATCGCCGTCCAGCGCCGCCAGCCGACATGCTCGCCGAGCATCAGCGGCGAAAGCGCTGCGATATAGATCGGGGCTGCGAGCCAGTAGGTCATGGCATCGGCCAGCGGCATGTAGGCGACGGCGAAATAGAAGGCGGTCGCCTCGACGGCGGCGAGCAGGGCGCGCAGCGCCTGCAGGCGCGGCCGCTCGACCCGGACGATCCGCAGCCAGCCATGGCGCCAGAAGAAGGGCAGCAGCACGATGAGGGCCGCAAGGCTGCGGACCAGCATGACCTGCTGGGCCGAATAGGTCGCGACGAGCCATTTGCCGAGCACGTCGTTCAGGGTGAACATCACCATGCCGAGCAGCATCAGGGCTACGCCCAGGCGCGTTCCGCCAGCGAGAGACCGGGAGGGGGCTGCGATGTCCGTCATGGTCGAGGTCCGGCAGGTTGGGCGCCACGCCGGCATGGACCTGCCCGCAGCGAGAGTGAGATTATCGCCTCTCCCACATTTCGACGCGGCAATCCAGTCAGCATATCTGATGACTTCATCAGGGCGGCGCATGAAGCATGGCGGCCGCCGATGTTGAAAAGAATGGCGTGCGCCGTTGATCCGGTCGCAAAGCAATGAAATGGTCGGCTTCGAGGACGAGGCGCGAACCGTATCGTGCGCCGGATGACAGGAAAAAGACCAGGGAAGAGGCAATGACAGGAAACAACGGGGCCGGTCGCCGGCTGCGCTCGCAGGATTGGTTCGACAATCCCGACCATATCGACATGACGGCGCTCTATCTCGAGCGCTTCATGAACCAGGGCATCACGCCGGAGGAACTCCGCTCCGGCAAGCCGGTCATCGGCATCGCCCAGAGCGGCAGCGACCTGACGCCGTGCAACCGCCACCATGTCGATCTGGCCAGGCGCGTGCGCGACGGCATTCGCGATGCCGGCGGGATCCCGATCGAGTTTCCGACTCATCCGATCTTCGAGAACTGCAAGCGGCCGACGGCCGCACTCGACCGCAACCTCGCCTATCTCGGCCTCGTCGAGATCCTGTACGGCTACCCGCTCGACGGCGTCGTGCTGACGACGGGATGCGACAAGACCACGCCGTCGGCGATCATGGCGGCCTCCACGGTCGACATCCCGGCGATCGTGCTGTCCGGCGGGCCGATGCTGGACGGCTGGCATGAGGGCGACCTCGTCGGCTCGGGCACCGTGCTGTGGCGTTCGCGCCGGAAATATGCGGCTGGCGAGATCGATGCCGTGGAGTTCGTGGATGCGGTGATGGATTCCGCACCGTCGATCGGCCACTGCAACACCATGGGCACGGCCTCGACCATGAACGCGCTCGCCGAAGCGCTCGGGCTGTCGCTGACGGGCTGCGCGGCCATTCCCGCGGCCTATCGCGAGCGCGGCCAGATGGCCTACCGGACGGGCCGGCGGGCCGTTGAGCTGGTGCTCGAGGACATCCGCCCGTCCGATATCCTCACCCGCGAGGCCTTCCTGAATGCCGTCCGCGTCAATTCCGCGATCGGCGGCTCCACCAATGCGCAACCGCATCTGGCGGCCATGGCGAAGCACGCCGGCGTCGAACTTTTCCCCGCGGACTGGCAGGAGCACGGCTACGATATTCCGCTGCTGGCCGACGTGCAGCCGGCCGGCCGCTTCCTGGGCGAACGGTTCCACCGCGCCGGCGGCGTGCCGGCGATCATGCGCGAGCTGCTCGACGTCGGCAGGCTCGACGGCAGCTGTCGCACGGTGACGGGCAAGAGCATCGGCGAGAACCTCGAAGGCCGGCATGCGACCGATCGCGAGGTGATCCGGCCGTTTGACCGGCCGCTGAAGGAGCGGGCGGGGTTCCTGGTGCTGAAGGGCAACCTGTTCGATTTCGCCATCATGAAGACCAGCGTGATCTCGGACGAATTCCGCCAGCGCTACCTGAGCGAACCGGGCCGGGAAGGCGTGTTCGAGGGCCGGGCGATCGTGTTCGACGGTTCGGAGGACTATCACCGGCGCATCAACGATCCCGCGCTCGACATCGACGACCGCTGCATTCTGGTCATCCGCGGCGCCGGCCCGCTCGGCTGGCCGGGGTCGGCGGAGGTGGTCAACATGCAGCCGCCGGACCATCTCTTGAAGCGCGGCATCACCAGCCTGCCGACGATCGGCGACGGCCGGCAATCGGGGACGGCCGACAGCCCCTCCATCCTCAATGCCTCGCCGGAAAGTGCCGCCGGCGGCGGGCTCGCCTGGCTGCGGACCGGCGATATTATCCGGATCGCCCTGACGGAGGGCCGCTGCGACATGCTGGTGGAGGCGGCGGAAATCGAGCGGCGCCGCAGCGACGGCATTCCGCCCGTGCCCGCCGACGCAACGCCCTGGCAGCGGCTCTACCGGAAGACCGTCACCCAGCTTTCCGATGGCGCGGTGATCGAGGGGGCGGCGGATTTCCGCAAGATCGCCGGGACGCCGCCGCGCCACAACCACTGAGGCGGGCGGGATCGGCAAGTCGGGCCGGCAGTCGTCAGCCGGCCGCCCGGGCCTGCGCCAGCGGTTCGATCCGGCTGTCGCGGTCGATCGCGCGGGCTGCCAGCGCGCTGCCAATGGCGATCAGGACCGGATTGTCGTAGCCGATCTCGGCAATACCGTCCGGCAGGCTTGCGAGCGTACCGCTCCATTTGCGCTCGCCGGGCCGGCTGACGTCGCTGATGACGATCGTCGCCGTCGCAGGCGGCAGGCCCTCGGCGATCAGCCGGTCGGCGATCAGGGACGCGGTGCGGCCGCCCATGTAGAACACCGTCGTCGTGCGCGGATCGGCGACGGAGCGCCAGTCCGCGTCGGCCGGCAGCCCGCCGAGACGCGAGTGGCCGGTGATGAAGCGGAGCGACTGGGCATGGTCGCGGTGCGTCAGCGAGATGCCGAGGCGCGAGGCCATCGCGCTCGCGGCCGTGATGCCGGGGATGACGTCGACGGCGATGTTCTCGCGGTCGAGATGAGCGATCTCCTCGCCGGCGCGGCCGAAGATCATCGGATCGCCGGATTTCAGCCGCACCACCCGCTTGCCGGCCTTGGCCAGCCTGACCATCGTCGCGTTGATGTCCTCCTGCCGGCAGCTTTCGCGGCCGCCGCGCTTGCCGACCAGCATGCGCTTCGCTTCGCGGCGGGCGAGTTCGAGCACGTCGTCGGAGACCAGGTCGTCGAAAAGGATCACGTCGGCCGCCTGCAGGGCGCGAACGGCCTTGAGCGTCAGCAGTTCCGCATCGCCCGGGCCTGCGCCGACCAGCGTCACCCGACCGGTGGCGGGGGCTTCCGCGAGCCTTTCGGCATCGGCCAGAAGCACCCCGCCTGCGCCCTCCTCCGGCGTAGCCATGCTGGCGAAGGCCCGGTCGACGAAGCGCTCCCAGAAGGCGCGACGCCGGGGGCCGGGCAGCAATCTTTCGTTGACGCGCTCCCGCAAGGACCGGGCAAGCTCGGCCCAGGACTTCAGGCTTTGCGGCAGGAGCGTCTCGATCCGGCGCCGGATCGCCTGCGCCAGGATCGGGGCTGCACCGTCTGTGGAAATGGCGACGACGACGGGAGAGCGGTTGACGATGGAGCCGAACTGAAACTGGCAATAGGCCGGCCTGTCGATGACGTTGACGGGGACGCCGGCCGCCCTTGCCGCATCGAAGAAGTTCCCGGCCTCGCCCTCGTCCTCGCAGTCGGCGATCGCCAGCACTGCGTCGGCGAAAATGGCGGCGTGCCAGGCGTGCGGATGATGGACGTAGTGGCCGGGTCGATCTCCCTTGCCGCCATCCGTCGCCGTGCCGGCATTTGCGTTCGCCACGATCAGAGCCCCGAATCCCTCAGCGAGGTCTTCGGCATAGACATGCACCTCGGCGCCGCAGGCCGCCAGGAGTTCGGCTTTCCAGGCAGCGGCCTCGGAACCGCCGGCAACGATGACCCGCTTGCCCTGAAGCGCCCAGAAGACCGGGAGCTTCGCAAGCGGCTCCATGCGGGCAGGGCTGTCATTCCGCGGCGGCTGCACGACATCCATCGATGATCCCCCTGATCTCGGCGCGGCACGAGCCGCAATTGGTTCCGGCATTGAGTTCCTTGCCAATACCTTCGACGGTGTGGCAGCCGCCGCGAACGGCAGCGACGATCTGGTTGACGCCGACGGAAAAGCAGGAGCAGACGGTCGCGCCCGGATCGGGCCGGTCGGCGCCGGGGCGCCCGGCGACGAGGGTAAAGCGCGTGCGCAGGTCGCCATGCGCCGCGGTCAGTTGCGACACCGTCCAACTGCGGGCCACGGCCACCGGTTCCGGGGCGAGGAACAGGGCGGCGAGCAACCGGTCGCCGTCGAAGAAGGCGAGCCGGAGGTCTCCGGTGCGGTGGTCGGCATAGCCGAGTGGCTCGACGTCGTCCGGAAGGGCGAAGGTGGTTCGGCACCATGCCGTCCAGTCCTTGGCCGGCGTTGCAAAGGCAAGCTCAAACCGCCATCCGCCCTCGGCCTTGGCGATCGCCCAGTAGTCCGCCGCGGGTGCTGCAGGCCTGCTGGCGGCAACGGCGAAGCCGTAGGCCGAGGCGGGAAAGGGGCGCATGGCGACGGCGACGTTCTTCGAGGCCGGCTGGCCGGAAACCCTGTCGGTGAGCGGCGGCACGAGCGCGTCGATCCGGGCCTTCGCCGCAAACTGGTCGTTCCAGTGCATCGGCACGAAGACGCTGCCGCGCGCCTGGCGTTCGGTGACGAGGGCACGGACGATCGCCTTGCCCCGCGGGCTCTCGATCTCGACGAGGCCGGCATTGCCGATGCCGGCGTCCACAGCGTCGCGCGGATGGATCTCGACGAAGGGCTCGGCGATATGGGCGGAGAGGCGGGCGCTCTTTCCCGTCCGCGTCATCGTGTGCCACTGGTCGCGGATGCGGCCGGTGTTGAGCGTGAACGGGTAGGCCGCGCTGGTGCGGTCCGTCTCGTCCGGCACGACGGTGACGAACCGCGCCTTGCCGTCCGGATGATAGAACCCGCCCTTGGCGAAGAAGCGCGTCGTCGCTTTCGTCTTACCGGCCGGCTGCGGCCACTGGAAGGGAACCATGGCGTCATAGCCCGCCGACGCGATCCCGGCATGGGCGCCGATGTCGAAGTCGCGGCTGCCGTCGTTCTCGAAGGCTGACAGCCGCGCATGCTCGGCGAAGATGTCGGCCGGCGAGGCGAAATCGAAGCCGGGGAAGTCCATGCGGCGAGCCACCTCGGCCAATTGCCACCAGTCGGCGCGGGCCTCGCCGGGCGCGGCGAGGAACGGGCGCTGGCGCGAGATGCGGCGCTCGGAATTGGTGACGGTGCCGTCCTTCTCGCCCCAGCCGGCGGACGGCAGGAGCACGTGCGCGTGGCGGGCGGTGTCGGTCGTCGTCAGCATGTCCGAAACGACGACGAAGGGGCAAGCCTTGATGGCCGCCTCGACTGCGCCGGCATCCGGCATCGAGACGACCGGGTTGGTCGCCATGATCCACAGCGCTTTGACGCGACCGTCGGCCACGGCCTGGAACAGGTCCACCGCCTTCAGCCCGGGGCGGGTGGCGATGGTCGGTGAGCTCCAGAAGCGCTGCACCCGGTCGCGGTCTTCCGGATTCTCGATCGCCATGTGCGCGGCCAGCATGTTGGCAAGCCCGCCGACCTCGCGGCCTCCCATGGCGTTGGGCTGGCCGGTCAGCGAGAACGGCCCCATGCCGGGACGGCCGATGCGGCCGGTGGCGAGGTGGCAATTGATGATGGCGTTAACCTTGTCGGTGCCGGAAGACGACTGGTTGACGCCCTGGCTGTAGCAGGTGACGACCTTCTCGGTCCGCTCGAACAGGCCGAAGAACCGGCGGAGCTCGCTGGCGCCGAGCCCGGTTCGCTCCATCAGCGCAGGGAACGTCATCGTGCTCGCGGCGGCAAAGGCATCGGCAAAACCTGCCGTGTGGGCTGCGACATAGTTCTCGTCGATCGCCGTGCCCTTTGCGAGATGCGCCAGCAGGCCGTTGAACAGGGCCACGTCGCCGTCGGGGCGGATCGCAAGATGCAGGTCGGCGATGTCGCTCGTCATGGTCCGTCGCGGATCGATGACGACCACCTTCATGCCCGGCCGGGCGGCCTTGGCCGCGACGAGCCGCTGGTAGATCACCGGATGACACCAGGCGAGGTTGGAGCCGGTCAGGATGACGAGATCGGCAAGCTCGATGTCCTCGTAGGTCCCCGGCACGGTGTCGGCGCCGAAGGCGCGACGGTGGCCGGCGACCGAGGACGACATGCAGAGCCTGGAATTGGTGTCGATGTTGGCCGAGCCGATGAAGCCCTTCATCAGCTTGTTGGCGACGTAGTAGTCCTCGGTCAGCAACTGGCCGGAGACGTAGAAGGCGACCGAATCCGGACCGTGCTCGGCGATGGTGTCGGCGAAGCGCCGGGCCACGAGATCGAGGGCCTCGTTCCATCCGGCCCGTCGGCCGCCGATTTCGGGATGGAGCAGGCGTCCGTCGAGGTCGAGCGTTTCGCCCAGTGCCGAGCCCTTCGAGCACAGGCGCCCCAGGTTCGCCGGATGCTCGGGATCGCCCCTGACGGAGACGGCGCCGTCATCGTCGACACGGGCGATCACGCCGCAGCCGACGCCGCAATAGGGGCAGGTGGTTTTCGTTTCAACGGGCATTCGACCCTCCCGCGGCATCAGGCCATCACTCCGCCGCGATCATCAGGCTTTCGAGCGCGATGAAGAGCTTTCCGTCCTCGTTTCTGAGCGGGATGGTCCGCACCGCGCCCTCGTCGGCGCCGAGCGCCTTGCCGGTCTCCAGCGAAATCACCCAGTTGTGCAGCGGGCAGGTCACCGAATTGCCGTGAACGATGCCCTGGCTGAGGGGACCGCCCTTGTGCGGGCAGTGATCCTCGATGGCGAAGACCTCGTTCTCGGCCGTGCGAAAGACGCCGATCTTGCCTTGCGGCGTCTTCACGCAGCGCGCGCCGCGCAGCGGGATGTCGGAGATGTCGCCGATTGGGTGCCAGTTCATCTGATGCGCTCCTTGTCGATGGCATTGCTTTTCCCCTCCCACGAGGGGGAGAGGGAAACTACTCCGCGGCCTCGTTGAACCCGACCGAGGCCATCGGGCGGAACTCGTGCTTGTCCTTGCCGGAGACGCGCTCCGACCAGGGATCCACCTGGGCAAACTTCTGGGAGAAGACGAAGCGCTCGTAGAAGGCCTTGCGCTTGTCGGCATCGCCCATGATCTGACGGCGGATCTCGTCGAGGCCGATACGCTTGGCCCATTTGTAGATGCGCTCCAGGTAGCGGGCCTGCTCACGGTACATCTGCGTCAGGGCCACGATGTGCTCCAGCGCCTCGTCCTCGGTCTTCACCAGTCCGAGCACCTCGGTGCCCTTGATGTCGAGGCCGGCGGCCCCGGCGAAATGGATCTCGAAGCCGGAATCCACGCAGATCACGCCGATATCCTTGCAGGTCGCCTCGGCACAGTTGCGCGGACATCCGGAGACGGCCATCTTCAGCTTCGCCGGCGTCCACGACCCCCACATAAATTTCTCGATGCGGATGCCGAGCCCGGTGGAATCCTGCGTGCCGAAGCGGCACCAGTCGGAGCCGACGCAGGTCTTCACGGTTCGAAGCCCCTTGGCATAGGCCTGGCCGGACACGAAACCGGCCTTGCCGAGATCGGCCCAGACGGCCGGCAGGTCTTCCTTCTCGATGCCGAGCAGGTCGATGCGCTGGCCGCCGGTGACCTTGACCAGCGGCACGTCGTACTTGTCCACCACGTCGGCGATGGCGCGCAGTTCCTTGGCGTTCGTCACGCCGCCCCACATGCGCGGCACGACCGAATAGGTGCCGTCCTTCTGGATGTTGGCGTGGACGCGCTCGTTGATGTAGCGCGACTGGTAGTCGTCGGCATATTCGTCCGGCCAGTCGCAGACGAGGTAGTAGTTCAGCGCCGGGCGGCACTTGGCGCAGCCGCAGGAGGTCTTCCACTCCAGCTCCTGCATCACCGCCGGAATGCTCTTCAGGCCCTTGGCCTTGATCAGGCGGCGGACGTCGTCATGGCCGAGTTCGGTGCAGGTGCACATCGGCTGGACGGCGGCGGGGTTGTAGCTGTCGCCGAGCGTCAGCGTCATCAGTTGCTCGACGAGGCCGGTGCAGGAGCCGCAGGAGGCGGACGCCTTGGTATGGGCGCGCACGTCGTCCAGCGTCGTCAGGCCCTTGGCGGTGATCGTCGCGGTGATCTTGCCCTTGCAGACGCCGTTGCAGCCGCAGATCTCCGCATCATCCGGCAAGGCTGCAACGGCCGCCATAGGGTCCAGCGGCGACCCTCCCTGATAGGCCTGTCCGAAGATCAGCGTCTCGCGCATCTCGGATATGTCGGTCTGCTTCTTCTTCAGGTCGTTGAACCAGGCGCCGTCGGCGGTCTCGCCGTAGAGCACCGTGCCGATGATCCGGTTGTCCTTCAGCACGAGGCGCTTGTAGACGCCGGCGCTGGCGTCGCGCAGCACGATCTCCTCGCGGTCGTCGCCGTCGGCGAAGTCGCCCAGCGAATAGAGATCGATGCCGGTCACCTTGAGCTTGGTGGGCGTGTCGGAGTGGACGAAGGCGGCGGCGGTGTCGCCGGAAAGATGGGAGGCGGCGACGCGCGCCATCTCGTAGAGCGGGGCGACGAGACCGTAGACCATGCCGCCGACCTCGGCGCACTCGCCGACCGACAGGATGCTGCCGTCAGACGTCTGCATGCCGTCATCGACGACGATGCCGCGGTTGACGGCGAGGCCGGCGTCCTTGGCCAGGCCGACATTCGGACGGATGCCGACGGCCATCACCACCAGCGTCGCCGGGATGATGCGGCCGTCGTCGAGCTCGATGCCCTCGACCTTGCCGTTGCCGATGATCTGCCTGGTGTTGGCCTTGCAGATGACCTTGATGCCGCGCTCCTCCACCGCCTTCTGCAGCAGGTAGCCGGCGGCCGGATCGAGCTGGCGTTCCATCAGCGTCGGCATCACGTGCAGAACGGTGACGTCCATGCCACGGTTCGCAAGACCCGCGGCTGCCTCGAGGCCGAGGAGGCCGCCGCCGATGACAACCGCCTTTTCGCGCGACTGGGCGGCGAGCAGCATGGCCTCGACGTCGTCGAGGTCGCGGTAGGTGATGACGCCCGGCAGGTCCTTGCCCGGAACGGGGATGATGAAGGGGACGGAGCCGGTGGCGATGACGAGCTTGTCGTAGCTTTCCGTCACGCCGTGGTCGGAGGTCACCGTCTTGACGGCACGGTCGATCTCGACGATCCGGTGGCCCTTGTAGAGGGTGATGCCGTGCTCGATGTACCAGCCGTCGCCGTGGATGACGATCTGCTCGTAGGTCTTCTCGCCCGAGAGCACTGGCGATAGCATGATGCGGTCGTAGTTCACCCGCGGTTCGGCGTTGAAGATCGTGACCTGATACTGGCCGGGCGCCTTGTCGAAGAGGTGTTCCAGCATGCGCCCGGGTGCCATGCCGTTGCCGATGATGACGAGTTTTTCAGCCATTGTCTTACTCCGCGGCTTCGACGAAGCGGTGGCGTTCGTAGAGGAATTTCAGCACCGCCTCGCGGCACTTCAGGTAGGTGCGGTCGGAGGCGAGCTCGATGCGATGGCGGGGGCGCGGCATGGTCACGTCGAGCACTTCGCCGATGCGGGCCGCCGGGCCGTTGGTCATCATCACGATGCGGTCGGAGAGCAGCACCGCCTCGTCGACGTCGTGGGTGATCATCACCATCGTGTTGCCGAGCCGGGCGTGGATCTCCATCACCGCGTCCTGCAGGTGGGCGCGGGTCAACGCGTCGAGCGCGCCAAAGGGCTCGTCGAGCAACAGGATCTTCGGCTCCATGGCGAGCGCGCGGGCGATGCCGACGCGCTGCTTCATGCCGCCGGAGATCTCCGAGGGGCGCTTGTCCTTCGCATGGGCCATCTGCACGAGATCGAGGTTGTGCATGACCCAGTCGTGGCGATCGGCCCTGGATTTTGTGCTGCTAAAGACCTTGGAGACGGCGAGGTTGACGTTCTCGTAGACCGAAAGCCAGGGGAGCAGGCTATGGTTCTGGAAGACGACGGCGCGCTCCGGTCCGGGTTCGTTGACTTCGCGGTTTTCCAGGAGCACGGCGCCCGCGGACACCGGCGTCAGCCCGGCGATCAGGTTCAGCAGCGTTGATTTCCCGCAGCCGGAGTGGCCGATGATCGAGACGAATTCGCCCTTGGAGATCGAGAGGTTGATGCCCTTCAAGACCTCGGCGCGAACGCCACCGCGGTCGAAGTGCTTGTCGATATGGTCGAGCTTGAGATAGGCGGTCATGATCGTTCCTCTCAGTTGGCCGAAGCGCCGCGGGTGATCAGCCGTCCTGCCGCGGCCACCAGCTTGTCGAGGGCGAAGCCGACGACGCCGATATAGGCGAGGGCGACGATGATGTCAGGCAGGCGCGAGGAGTTCCACGCGTCCCAGATGAAGAAGCCGATGCCGACGCCGCCGGTCAGCATTTCGGCGGCGACGATCGCAAGCCAGGACAGGCCGACGCCGATGCGAAGGCCGGTGAAGATGTAGGGGGCTGCCGACGGCAGCATGATCTTCCAGAAGAATTCCAGCTGGTTCAGCCGCAGCACCTGGGCGACGTTGCGATAGTCCTGCGGGATGTTGCGCACGCCGACGGCGGTGTTGATGATGACCGGCCAGATCGAGGTGATGAAGATGACGAAGATCGCCGAGGGGTTCGAATCCTGGAAGGCTGCGAGCGACAGCGGCAGCCAGGCGAGCGGCGGGACCGTCCGCAGGACCTGGAAGATCGGGTCGAGGCCGCGCATGGCCCAGACGGACTGGCCGATGACGGCGCCGACGATCACGCCCACGATGGCCGCAAGGCCGAAACCATAGGCGACGCGCTGCAGCGACACGATCACGCGCCAGCCGAGGCCGATATCCTGTGAGCCGTATTCGAAGAAGGGATAGGCGATCAGGTCGTAGCTCTCCTGCCAGACCTGCAGCGGCGACGGCAGCGAGGCGGTGGGCGACGAACAGAGCACCTGCCAGACGGCAAGCAGGATGGCGAGGACCACCAGCGGCGGCAGTACGTTGCGGCCGACCGATGCGGCGATCTTGGCTGCGTCGAACTTGGCAACCGGGCGCTTGGCGAGCGGCAGGATAATGGCGGTCTTCGGCGCGGCAGCGGCCGTCGCGATCATTTCTTTCTTGGCCAGGGCGGACATGGAGCGCTCCTCATGGGATCTGGGAGACCGGCGCGCCCCGTGCGCGCCGGCGGCGGGATCAGGACGCTGCCTTGATCGCAAGGCTGTCGAGGTAGGCAGACGGGTTTTCCGGATCGAAGACCTTGCCGTCGAAGAAGGTTTCCTTGCCGCGCGAGCTGGTCGCCGGGATATCGGCCGCGGCGACGCCGAGGTCCCTGGCGGCCTCGCGCCAGATGTCTTCGCGGTTGACGGTGTCGACCAGCCCCTTGATGTCGGTGTCGGGGGTGAACTTGCCCCAGCGGATGTTCTCCGCCAAAAACCAGGTGTCGTGGCTCTTGAAGGGATAGGAGACGCCGCCGGCCCAGAATTTCATCTGCAGGTCGGTGCCGTTGGCCACCCGGCCGTTGCCGTAGTTGATGTCGCCCTTGAGGCGGCCGAGAACGTCCTTCGGCGGCACGTTGAACCACTGGCGCTTGCCGAGGATGGTCGACATCTCCTCCTTGTTGTCCATGCTGTCGCACCATTGCTGGGCTTCCATCACGGCCATCAGCAGGGCCTTGGCGGCATTGGGATTGGCCTCGATCCACGCAGCGCGCATGCCGAGCGCCTTCTCCGGATGCCCTTTCCACAGTTCGCCGGTCGTTGTGGCGGTGAAGCCGATCCCCTGGTTCACCAGCTGCTCGTTCCAGGGTTCGCCGACACAGAAGACATCCATGTTGCCGACCTTCATGTTCGCCACCATCTGCGGCGGCGGAACAACGATGGTCGAAACGTCCTTGTCGGGATCGATGCCGCCGGCGGCGAGCCAGTAGCGGAGCCAGAGGTCATGCGTGCCACCGGGGAACGTCATCGCCGCCTTGATCTCGCCGCCCTCGGCCTTCTTCTTCTCGAAGGCGGCCTCGAGTTTGGAGGCGTCCAGTTGCACGCCCGTTTCGGCATATTCCTTGGCGACGGAAATGCCCTGGCTGTCGTAGTTCAGCCGGGCGAGGATTGCCATCGGCACCGGCTGGTTGTTCTGCGTCACCTTACCGGTATGCATGAGGTAGGGCATCGGCGTCAGGATATGGGCGCCGTCGATGCCGTTGGACGCGCCGCCGAGTACGAGGTTGTCGCGGGTGGCGCCCCAGGAGGCCTGTTTCAGCACCTCCACGTCCGGCATGCCGTGTTTCTCGAACAGGCCCTTCTCCTTCGCGACGATCAGCGGGGCCGCGTCGGTCAATGCGATGAAGCCGAGCTTGGCGCCGGTCACTTCCGGCGCGGCGGTGGCGGCGAAGGCGCCGGACGGGAAGGCTGTCCGCACGGCGGTGATCAAGGCCGCGGTTGCCGTCGTCTTCAGGATGCTGCGACGGGTGATGCCGGTCGTGAAAGTCTTCTGCATACCGAGTTCCCTCTGCTTGTGCCGGATTTTGGGAATAAAAAAACGCCGCTCGGTTGATGCGTCTTCGGGAGGGAGGATCCCGGACAGCAAGAACCTTGCGACGTCGATGTCTTTCGTGAGCGCCTATCGCGCGCTCATCTCGCTCCGATCGCCGTTGACCGGTGCGAAATAGGCTTTGCAAGCGGTGTGCCAGTTTTGCGGGCGGCCTCTAGTGCGCTGAAACGAAAAGGGAAATCGTTGCAGCCGGGCGAATGCCTGTTTCTGGTGCGATTGCGATTTGTGCCGATGTTTTGTGCGAATGCTGTCGGCGGGCCTTTCGCGGCTGCAAGCAAATTGTGCATTGCGGTGGCGGCGTCAGGTCTCTTCCGTCCCCCGGACGACGGGCCGGACGGTGCGCACGGCAAAGCCGGAAACGTAGTCGGCGAGGTGGGCGGGATCGAAGATGTGGCCGTCCATGAAGCTGTCGCCGTTCTTGTCGCCCTCGATGCGGAAATCGGCGTCCGGCGGTCCGCTCGCCTCTCCCAGTGCGGTGCGATAGAGGTCGGGGCGATAGGCCGATGCGGCGGTGCGTGCGTGGGTGGTGGTCAATTCGGCCTGCCCCCAGCGGACCATCTGGCTGTAGATCCACAGGGCCTGGCTGGGACGCGGATAGTTGGCGGAGCCGCCGTGGAACAGGAAGTAGTCGTCGATGACGCGCCGGTTCCCCTTGGCGTCGAGATTGAATTCTCCGGCAAGGACGTGGCGGATGATCTGGACGGGAGCGGCGATGTAGCGCTGGTCGGCGAGTGCTGCGGCAAGCGCGTCGTGGTTTTCCACCCGATCGCACCAGCGCGCGGCGGCATCGAGCGCCACGATCAGCCGGGAGACGGTTTCCGGGTGGCTTTCGGCCCAGTCCGGCCGCATGCCCAGCACCTTCTCCGGGGCGGAGGGCCATATGTCCTGCTTGGCGGCGACGATGCGGCCGACGCCGCGCTCGGAGGCGACCATGTTCCACGGCGCACCGACGCAGAAACCGTCGATCGCGCCTGCCGCAAGGGCGTCGGAGGTCAGCGGCGGCGGCACGACGACGAGCTTGACGTCGCAATCCGGATCGATGCCACCGGCCGCCAGCCAATAGCGGAATTCGTAATTGTGGGACGAGAAGGGATAGGTCATGGCGAGTGTCGGCAGGGTTTCTTCACGCGCCTTCATATCCCTGATGACCATCGCCAACGCCCGCGCATTCTCGAGCGCGCCGGCCGTTTCCGGCAGGCCGGCGGTGGCCGTCATCCGATCGAACAATCGTGTCGAAAGGGTTATCGCGTTGCCGCCGCGCCCGAGCGAAAAGGGGGTGATCGTCGGCGAGGGATTGGAGCCGAGGCCGAGCATGGAGGCCACGGGCATCGGGGAGAGCATGTGGGCGACGTCGAACTGGCGAAAGGCCAGGCGGTCGCGCACATTCGCCCAGGACACGTCCTTGACGAGGTCGAGCTTGATGCCCTCCTTCTCGGCAAAGCCGAATTCCGCCGTGGCGATCAGGACCGAGGCATCGACCAGCGGGATGAAGCCTGCCCGCACCATCCGGGATCCCTCGGCCGCGGCCCGGGGCGGTGCGGCCAGGTCGTCCGTGTTGCTGTCGTTCATCGCCATCACCATTTCGCTTTCCTCCGCCCGGGGCGCCCGCTTCCGGCCGGCACGCCGTCCGCCGTCACATCAGCAGTCCCGCTGCCGTCACCACGCTCTGGGCAATCTCGGCGATCTTCTTCTTCTCGTTCATCGCGGTCTGGCGCAGGAGGGCAAAGGCCTCTTCCTCCGACAGGCCGCGCATCTTCATCAGGATGCCCTTGGCGCGATCGATGATCTTGCGCTCCTCCAGGGCAGACCGGGCTTCGGCCAGTTCGCGCTGCAGGCGGCTGAAGGCGTTGAAGCGGCTGACTGCCATCTCGAGGATGGGCTTCACGCGCTCCTTCTTCAGGCCGTCGACGACATAGGCCGAAACCCCGGCATCGACCGCGGCCACGATCGAATCCTCGTCCGACTTGTCGACGAACATCGCGATCGGGCGCTTCACCGCCCGGGAGATCTGGAAGATGCTTTCCAGCATGTCGCGGTTCGGATTCTCGATATCGATGACGATGACATCGGGATTGATCTCCATGATCCGCCGCGCAAGCCCGTTCATGTCGTCGATGATGGTGACGTTGTCGTAGCCGGCCTCGCGCAGGCCCACCTCGATGATCGAGGCACGGATGCTGTTCTCATCGATGACGAGGACGCTGAGGCTCGCGGGCTTCGGAGTTCGGCGGGTCACGGAATTACTGCCGGTCATTCGTGTCGAGAGCGCCGGACCATGCTCGCACCGCAGGGGGGATTTGGAAAGGTGACATGCCCGCCGTGTCGTCCTGTTACCCCCGGCGCAGTCCGCTCCAGAGCCGTCGTCCTTGAATGCGCGATGAAAGACTAAAAATCAAGCATTTTTTGATATGCATAATTTTTAGGCTAAGTGGGCGGGTTTTCATCGTGCGGCGACGCGTGAACGGGCTCCGATGCAAATTCGGGCGCATCCTGCGATGCGCCCGAAGTGTTTACCTGATGCGGCCTGGGAGCGGTTTTCGCCTCAGGCGGCGTCCGGGCGGTGGACCGTCTTGACCTCGAGGAAATCCTCGAGCCCGAAGATGCCGCCCTCGCGGCCGTTGCCGGACTGCTTGAAGCCGCCGAAGGGGCTGCCGTAGCGGTGCGGGCCGCCATTGATGTGGACCATGCCGGCCCGGAGCCTGGCGGCGACGCGTTCGGCGCGCTCGGCGCTGCCGGTCTGGACATAGGCGGCAAGGCCGTAGTTTGTGTCGTTGGCGATCGCGATCGCTTCTTCCTCGGTGTCGAAGGGAATGATCGCGAGCACCGGGCCGAACACCTCCTCGCGGGCGATGCGCATGTCGTTGGCGACGTCGGCAAAGATCGTCGGCTTGACGAAATAGCCCTGTTCGAAGCCCTGCGGCTTACCCGGGCCGCCGACGAGCACGCGCGCGCCTTCGGCGACGCCCGCCTCGATCAGCGCCTGGACCCGGCCGAACTGGATATGCGAGACCAGCGGACCGATATGGCCGCCTTCCTCCTCCGGATTGCCGACGCGGGCCTCTTCGCCGGCCTTGCGGGCGATCTCGACGGCCTTGTCGTAGACCGAGCGCTGCACCAGCATGCGGGTGGGTGCATCACAGGACTGACCGGAATTGTTGAAGCACTCGGCAACGCTACCCGCGACCCTGTCCTCGAGGTCGGCATCCTCGAAGACGATGTTCGGCGACTTGCCGCCGAGTTCGAGCGTGACGCGCTTGACCGTATCTGCCGCGTCCTTGCTGACGGCGATGCCGGCACGGGTCGAGCCCGTAAACGACATCATGTCGATGTCCTTGTGCTTGGAAAGGGCCGCGCCGCATTCGATGCCGTCGCCGTTGACGAGATTGAACGTGCCGGCGGGGAAGCCGGCCTCGTCGACCATCTCGGCATAGAGCAGCGCATTGAGCGGGGTGAACTCGGACGGCTTCAGCACGCAGGTGCAGCCGGTCGCCAGCGCCGGAACGACCTTCAGTGCGATCTGGTTGATCGGCCAGTTCCAGGGCGTGATGAGGCCGCAGACGCCGATCGGCTCGCGGCGGACGACGTCGCCGTTCGGCAGCACCTCGCGGCCTTTCAGCCGTTTCAGCGCATCGATGAAGCCTTGCAGGTGGCCGACGCCGACGTCGGCCTGCTGCTCTGTGCTCATAGTGATCGGAGCGCCGAGTTCGAGCGTGATCGTGCGGGCCATCTCGTCGTAGCGGCGCTTGTAGATCGACAGCAGCTTTTCCAGAAGTGCGATGCGCTCGTCGGCGCTCGTCTGGCTGTAGCTGGAAAACGCCTTCTTCGCGGCGGCGACGGCGCGGTCGATGTCGGCGGCGGTGCCCATGGAGATCCAGGCGACCGGCTTCTCGGTGGCCGGATTGATGACCTCGAGGTCGTTCGGCCGGATCGGGTCGACCCACTTGCCGTCGATGTAGAATTTGCGCTTGTCGAGCATGCTACTCTCCCATTCCAACTTCTTTTCGCTGTCCCCTGCCATTGTCGACTGACAGGCCTGGCGGAGGATGGTCCCCCGCCGGCAAAAGCGCAAGTGGCTGCGACGAAGCGGCCGCGTCAGCCGGCCTTGATCTGCATGAAGCGGATACGGTTGCCGAAGGGGTCGGTCACCTCGACCTCCAGCCTTCCGTCCGTATCCTGCAGGCCGGGCTTCATGTAGCGATAGTCCTTTGCGGCCAGTTCCTGCTGCAGGTTGCGCACGCCCTTCATGTAGACGACCATGTTTCCGCCTGGCGTCGCGTCGCCTGCATGTTCGGACAGATGAAGATGAAGGCCGGCCCGCGAGATCTGAGTGTAGAGCGGGAAGTTCTGACCGTAGCGATGTTCCCAGTCGACCGTGAAGCCGAGGAAGCCGAGATAGAACTCGTGCGCCTTGGCGACGTCGAAGATCCGGACGATCGGCACCGCCCGCTCGAAGGCGATCGCCTCGTCCGCCGTAGCCTCGATGCGGGAGGACATCAGATTCCAGTTCGCCAGGCCGAACTGGCGAGCAACGATCTCCAGCGCTTCGCTGTGGGTGATTTCGAGGCTGCGGCGGGCAAGTGCTTCTCGCAAGGCTTTCGCCATTGCCTTCGCGTCGCGATAGTCGCGCATAAACGTTCCCCTGTCAGGGCAAAGCCTTCGTCAGTGTCCGCGTTGCCGACGTCTTCGCCCGACGGTGAAACGGTCAGGAGAGATCAGGGAGGCGTTCGCCATGCCCGGATCGATGGGCGCGGACTGCGGGCCGCCTCAGGCCCTGCAGGACAAATAGCCGGGTGCCGGGCCGATTTGCAAGAACGACGGCATTATCCGCCGGGTGGTCTTTGGTAGAAATCTCGGGCAGCGGCGCTGAACCGCCGCCGCTCCCCGGCATCGGTATAGAACATGTGGCCGCCCCGATAGACTTTCAGCTCCGCGCGGTCCTCGACGAGGGAGGCGGGCATGTGCTCGATGATGTAGCGGCTCACGCCATAGGGGGTGAGCGCATCGCTGTAGCCGTGGGCGACGAGGAGGCGGAAGGAGGGGATGACCGAGAAGAGCGTGCGTAACTCGTCCGTGGCACCGGTGGTGGATCGCGATCCGTCCCAGTCCCATTGGCGGTTCACGCCGGTATCGAGCAGGCGATAGGTCATCTCGGTGACGTAACGCAACTCGTCGCGGGCATAGGCGGCGAAGGCCGCGCCATAGGCCCGCGTATAGCCGTCCAGGATGGCGTCGTCGCCGCGGCCGGAACGGCTTTCGGGGTAGGGGTCGTCCGACAGGAACGCCGCGTCATAGGGGCTGGCGACCTTGCCGGTCGCGCCGCCGGGGCTCTTCCGGTAGAGATCGCCGACGAAGCCGCGGGCGCGGGCGACATCCTCTCTGGCGATGCCGGTCAGGTCGGCAATGCGGCCGTAGAGCTGTTCGGCCTCCTCGCCGATAGGTGCGGGACCGGCCAGCGAGACCAGATAGTCGCGCATGGCCCATCGCGCGGCCGTGGCCACCTGTTCCTCGGTGAAGCTGCCCTTGCGCTCCAGTTCGGCTGCGGCGAGCGAGGGCAGTTGCAGGGCGGCGGCGAGGGGATCGTTACCGGGGCGGAAGATGAAGCTGCCCTCGATCAGCGGCGATACCATCACGATCCCGGAGACGAGGATGCCCTGGCTGTCCTTCAGCGCGCTTGCGACCTTTGCGGCGCGCAGGCCGCCGTAGCTCTCGCCCAGGAGAAATTTCGGCGAGGCGAGGCGACCCTGTTTCTGGGCATAGAGGGCGATGAATTTCGCGATGCTCTCCGCATCGCTCCGCACGCCGTAGAACGCGGGTTCCGCTGCCTTGTCGGCGACCCGGCTCCAGCCGGTCCCGGCCGGGTCGATCAGGACGAGGTCGGTGAAGTCGAGCCAGCTGTCCGGATTGTCGGAAAGGGCCGGCCGCGTTCCATCCCCGTTGGCGCCTTGAAACTCGAGGATCCGCGGGCCGACGAGCCCCAGGTGCAGGTAGGCGGAGGCCGCCCCCGGCCCGCCGTTGAAGGCAAAGGTGACGGGCCGGTCGGGGCCACCGTCGTCGGCGACGTAGGCGGTATAGAACAGCCTGGCGTTGACCTTTCCGTCCTGTCCCCGCAGGTCGATCGTCCCGGCTGTGGCAGTGTAGGGGAGGTCGCCGGCGGGGCGCTTGAGGACATGCCGGGTGACGGCGTCCGCTGGCAAAAGATCCAGCAGCCCCGAGCTCTGGCTCTCTGCTGCCGGCGCCGCCGCTTGCGCGAACGCCTGCGCCGGCGAGGCCGAAAACGCGGCCGCAAGGACGATCAAAAGAAGGTGCAGACGCAACGTTTTCCTCCCGTTCCATGGCCCTGCCTGCACTCTAGGGGCAGGCAGGAGCGACAGGAACTCAACAGAATTTGATCGCGATCGATCGCCGCGGCCGGACGCCGGGCGCGCTACGACCGGCCGTTCGCCGCCGTGCCGGGTGCACAGCAATCGTCGTCCAGCCCCGTCGCCAGCCGTTCGAGGATGGGGCAGTCCGGGCGGTCGTCGCCGTGGCAATGGGAGGAAAGGTGCTGCAGGGTCATCACCATCTCCTGCAACTGGTGCATCTTCGCCGTCAGTTCTTCGATGTGCTCGCCGGCGATGCGCTTGACATCCGCGGAGGCGCGGCTGCGGTCCTGCCAGAGCGCCAGGAGATCGCGGATCTGGGCGATGGAGAAGCCGAGATCGCGCGAGCGGCGGATGAAGGAGAGGGTGGCGAGGTCCTTCGGCCCGTAGGTGCGATAGCCGGCCCCGGTGCGACCGGCCTGCTGGATCAGGCCGATCGCTTCGTAGTGTCGGATCATCTTGGCGGTGACGCCGCTGGCGGCCGCAGCCTCGCCGATATTCATGTCCTGTCCTCCCTGCTTGCGTGGTGCGTGCCGGCGGGCCGGAACCGCTTCAGCCTGAGGGCGTTGCTGACGACGAAGACGCTGGAGAGCGCCATCGCGCCCGCCGCGATCGCAGGCGACAGCAGGATGGCGAAGGCCGGGTAGAGCACGCCTGCGGCAACCGGGATCAGCGCCACGTTGTAGCCGAAGGCCCAGAACAGGTTCTGGCGGATGTTGCGCATGGTCGCCCGGGAGAGCGCGATCCCGGTCGCGACGCCGCGCAGGTCTCCGGCCATCAGCACGATATCGGCGCTCTCGATGGCGACATCGGTTCCCGTGCCGATGGCGATGCCGGTATCCGCGGCGGCAAGGGCAGGGGCATCGTTGATGCCGTCGCCGACGAAGGCCACCTTCCGGCTGCCGCCTTGCGACAGCGCCTTGACGGCTGCGACCTTGCCGTCCGGCAAGACCTCGGCCATCACCTGGTCGATACCGAGGTCCGCCGCCACGGCGTTTGCGGTGCCGCGATTGTCGCCGGTGATCATCGCGACCTCGATGCCGAGCGCCTTCAACTGCGCGATCGCTTCCCGGGTGGTGGGCTTCACCGGGTCGGTCACCGCGAAGAGGGCGGCGAGTCGGCCGTCGATCGCGGCATAGAGGGGCGAGGCGCCCTGGCCTGACAGCCGTTGCGCATCCCCGGCGAAGGGTGATGTGTCAAGGCCAAGCGCGGCCATGTGGCCGGTCGAGCCGATCTCGATCCGGCGCCCGGCGACGCTTGCCGAAATGCCGCGGCCGGATGCCGCCTCGAAGGCATCGGCGAGCGGAAGATCCAGCCCTTCCGCCTTTGCCGCCTCGTGGATGGCGAGCGCGATCGGATGCTCCGAGCGCACCTCGGCCGCAGCCGCGAGCGTTAGGACCTCTTGCCGGTCGAAGCCTTCGGCCGGGACGATCTCCGTCAGCGTCGGCCGGCCGAGCGTCAGCGTGCCGGTCTTGTCGACGGCGACGATGTCGGTCGTCTCTAGCGTCTGCAGGGCGGTGCCCTGCCTGAACAGCACGCCGAGTTCCGCCGCCCGCCCGGTGCCGGTGATGATCGAGGTGGGGGTGGCAAGGCCCATGGCGCAGGGGCAGGCGATGATGAGGACGGCGACGGACGCCACCAGCGCATGCGCCAGCGCCGGGTCGGGGCCGAGTGCGTACCAGAGGCCGAAGGTGACGAGCGCCGTGGCGATGATCGCCGGCACGAACCACTGGGTCACGCGGTCGACCAGCGCCTGGATCGGCAGCTTGGCGGACTGCGCGTCCTCGACCATCCGGATGATCTGCGACAGCACCGTATCGGCGCCGACATGCGTGGCACGAAAGGAAAACGAGCCGGTCGTGTTCAGGGTGCCGCCGGTGACGGGGTCGCCGGTCTTGCGCTCGACCGGCATCGGCTCGCCGGTGATCATGGATTCGTCGACGAAGGAGCGCCCCTCGGTGACGTCGCCGTCCACCGGGACCTTCTCGCCGGGCCGCACCAGCACGATGTCGCCCGGCATGACCGCTTCGAGTGCTACATCGACCGGCTGGCCGTCCTTCAGGATGCGGGCCGACGTCGCCCGCAGCCCGGCCAGGTGGCGGATCGCTTCGCCCGTCCGGCCCTTGGCGCGGGCTTCGAGGAAGCGGCCGGCGAGGATCAGCGTGACGATGACGGCGGCCGCCTCGAAGTAGACGTTGGCGGTGCCGCCCGGCAGCCAGCCCGGTGCGAAGGTCGCGACGGTCGAGAAGCCCCATGCGGCGGCCGTGCCGATCACGACCAGTGCGTTCATGTCCGGCGCCCCGCGCAGGAGGCTCGGCACGCCCTTGCGGAAGAAGCGCGCGCCGGGTCCGGCGAGCACGATCGTCGCTAGCACGAACTGGATGACACGGCTCGCCTGCATGCCGATCGTCTCGTGAATGTAGTGCCCGAATGCCGGCATGGCATGCGAGCCCATCTCCATGACGAAGAGGGGAGCGGTCAGCAGGGCGGCGAGGACAAGCGAGCGGCGGAGGCTCGCGACCTCGGTCGCGCGCCGGTCCTCGTCCGACGGCGTCTCGACGGCGGAGGCGCGCAGGGCATGATAGCCGGTTCGTTCGACGGCGGCGGCGAGATCGTCGAAATCGACGGTGCCGCGCAGGAAGCGGACGCGAGCGTGTTCGCTGGCGAGGTTGGCGGTGGCGTCCAGGACGCCCGGCACGGCCTTCAGCGCCTTTTCCACCCGCGCGATGCAGGAGGCGCAGGTCATGCCCTCGACGGGGAATTCGAGCGTCTCCTCGCCGATGCCGTAGCCGGCCGCCCGGACCGCCTGCGCGACGCCGGCGATATCGGTCTTGCCGTCGAAGCCGATGTCCGCCCTTGCGGTGGCGAGATTGACCCGGGCGCTTGCGACACCGGGAACGGCAGAGATCGCCTTCTCGACGCGGCGCACGCAGGAGGCGCAGGTCATGTCCTCGATGGCGAGCTTGACCGTCTGGGCGGGAAGAGGGGCTGCGGCCTGGCGTTCCTTGACCTGGGGTTCCTTGACTGTGAACATGATGCGGATTCCTTATGTTGGAAGCATCATGCACCTTCCCATCATGTCAAGGTCAAGCCGTTGTTTCGCCGCGGCCCGTACGGAATGCTCCGGCCGCCGTCAGCTCAGGTTGACGACCTTCTCCCGTTCGGGGACGAGGCGTCGTCTGGGCCTGACCTTGTCCGGCACGGCGAGCGGTACCACGGGCGCCACCGTCAGTGTTGCGACGGCAGCGGTGGTCATGTCGGCGCACAGGAAGTCGGCGTTCAGCGACACACCGGCCTCGACCGCAGCCTCGAGATCGGGCTCCTCGTCTTCGTTCACCTCCGGCTTCCACAGCGCCACGCCTACCCGCAGCGCCGCGTTGATCCGCTTCAGGCGACGGACGGCGAAGCGGGCATGCTTCAGAGAATCCTGGTTGAGATAGCAGATGACGATCGTATCGAGATCGACCACCGGGATATGGCGGATGCGCGCCGGCTCCATCAGGCGATGGTTCTCTGCGACCGCCTGTGCGCCCTCCACGCGAAGGACCTGGGCCAGCATCGCCGCAGTCACGTCGTCCAGCTCGCCGCGACCGCCGATACAGAGGATGCGCTGGCCTTCGCCGGCCTCCGTTGCTGCCTCCTTCGTTTCGTCCGGATCGACCAGCGCCTCGTCGCCGTCGTCCTCCTGCGCCTCTTCGAGGGCGATGTCGTCCATGTTGGCGACGAGCGTCATCCCGCTTTCGGCCACCCGCAGCCGCTGCGTCTCGCTCATCACGCCCCGGGCGCGATCGTGCTCGGCCAGGGCCAGTGCCGGGATCGCCACGGTCGCGTAGTAGTCGATCAGGTAGTCCTCCTCCAGCCGTTCCTCGGCCTGGTCCGTGGCCTCGTCCGGGTCTCCGGCGAGAAGACGCTGGTAGAGCCTTGCATGCGGGGCGAGCACCGGATCGCTGCCGAAGAGGACCTGGAGGAAGCCGAATTGCGGAACGTGCTTGCCCAGCACCACCAGGCACACCGTCAGCGGCGTCGACAGCACCAGCCCGACCGGTCCCCAGATCCAGGCCCAGAAGATCGCCGATACGATGATCGCAAGGGGCGACAGGCCGGTCTTGGAGCCATAGAGCGTCGGCTCCACGACGTTGTTGATCACGAGTTCCATGACGATGAAGAGCGCCGCCGTCCAGATCAGCATCGTCCAGCCCGGGGCGACGGCCACGGCGAGGAACAGCGGCAGGATCATCGCGATGATCGGGCCGATATAGGGCACGAAGCGGAAGACGATCGCGAGCAGCCCCCACAGGATCGCGTTGGGAATGCCGATCAGCCAGAGCCCGATCGCCACCGGCACGCCGTAGAGGATGTTCACCACGAGCTGCATCAGGAGGTAGTGGCCGACGCGGGTTCCGGCGTCCTCCAGCGCTTCGGTCGTTCGATGCAGATCGCCATAGCCGACGAGGCGGATGAAGCGGTCGCGCAGGTCTTCCCGTTCCAGCAGCATGAAGATGACGACGACGATCACGAGGCCCGCCATCGCCACCGGCGCCAGCATGGGCACGATCAGGTTGGTCAGCACCTGTATCGGATGATCCGGCGCGTAGATCTCGACGAGCACGGGCCTTGTGGGGACGTCGTCGTCGTTCGGTGCTGCGCTGTTCGTCTCGCTGATCTCCTTGCTGATGCGTTCCAGCACGGACGAGATCTGGCTGAACACGCCGGTCCCGGAGCCGGCCTCGCGCATGGCCTCGATCTTGCTGACGACGTTTGCCTGGTAGGTCGGGATGCTGCGGGCCAGATGGGTCACCTGCAGCGCGATGACGAGGCTGACGACGGCGATCAGCGAAAAGGCGAACAGGGCCGTCGAGATGACCGCCAGCACCCGCGAAAAGCCGACCCTGCGCAGCATGGTCACGACCGGTGCGAGCGCGAAGGTCAGCAGAAGCGCGATCGCGATCGGCAGGAACACGTCGCGCGCCAGATAGAGCATCGCGACCGCGCCGACGAAGGTCAGGAGGGTGGGCATGTTCGGCCGTGCGCCCTGCAGCGACGGCACGTCAAGGTCTCGGAACTCGTCGCTTCGCTCGGCCATCCTGTCCTCCCGTCCGCATGCAGATAGTTCGCGAAGCGGAGCCGGCAAGCTGGGGCCGCTGCGATTTCCGCGCATGCGGACGGCCTCAGGGGAATTTCGGCAAGATGCGGCGGGCCGTTGGATCACGGCAGACGGTGGACGGGCGCGCCGGAGCGCGCCCGAAGCATTCAGGCAACCTTGAAGGTGATTTCGTCGACGCCGTCCACATGGGCGACCATCACGTCGCCCCGGACGATGCCGCCGACGCCGGCGGGCGTGCCGGCGAAGATCAGGTCGCCGGGCTGAAGCGTGAACAGCTTCGACAGGTAGGAAATCATCTCCGGCACCTTCCAGATCATCTGGTTGAGGTCGCCGCTCTGGCGAAGCTCGCCGTTGACCTTGCACCAGAGCGCGCCCTCGGTCGGATGCCCGATCTTCTCGACCGGGTGCAGCGGGCCGCAAGGGGCCGACGCCTCGAAGGCCTTGCCGGTTTCCCAGGGGCGGCCGAGCTTCTTGGCCTCGCCCTGCAGGTCGCGCCGGGTCATGTCGAGGCCGACGGCATAGCCATAGACGCAGTCGAGCGCCTTATCGAGCGGGATGTTGTCGCCGCCGCTCTTCAACGCCACGACGAGTTCGGCCTCGTGGTGGACGTCGTTGCTCTCCGAGGGGTATGGGAAATCGTTGCCGGGCAGGACCAGGGTGTCGGGGTTCTTCTGGAAGAAGAACGGCGGCTCCTTGTTCGGGTCGTGGCCCATCTCGATCGCGTGGTCGGCGAAATTCCGGCCGACGCAGTAGATGCGGTGCACCGGGAAGAGCGCCTGGCTGCCTGCGACCGGCAGGGTGGGAACGGGCGCCGGCTTGAAGACGTATGCGGCGTTGATGGTGGTCATGTCGTTCATTATCGCGCTCCTGCGTAATATTCGATTCGTTTTTCAAAGTGTTCCACGACCGCGGACAGAAGCATGGCTGCCGCGAAGAGGATGATTGTCAGAGCCCAGAACCGCTCCATGTCGAAGCTGCGGGAATAGAGCTCGAAGAGTTCGCCGTAACCGATGATGGAGACGAGGATCTGGCCGATCACCACGCCCTTGACCCCGCGGATCAGCCCGATGCGGATGCCCGCGAGGATCTCGGGAAGGGCGGAGAGCAGGATGATCTTGGTGAAGATCGTGAAGCGCGAGGCGCCGTAGCAGCGTCCCATCTCGATCAGCGAGGGCGGCACCTGCATGACGCCGGCGCGGGCGTCGAGTACGATGATCCAGACGGCGAACAGGAAGACGGTGACGAACACCGTCGTCTCGCCGAGCCCGAACAGGATCATCAGGATCGGAACCAGGGCCGACAGCGGCGCGCTGACGAACATGTTCACCCACAGGCCGAAGATGTTGTCGACGACCTTGAACCGTCCCATGGCCACCCCGAGCGGCACGCCGACGGCGATCGCCAGCGTCATGCCGAGGGCAAACGAACGGAGCGTGATCAGCGTGGCGTTCTGCCACGAGCCCGTCTGCACCAGCCCGAAGCCGGCGGCGATCACCGAGGTCATCGGCGGGATCAGGAAGATGACGTCCATCCTGCCGACGATTTCCCAGACCAGCGCCCAGAAGATCAGCGAGGTCATCATCGGAATTTTGATGCCGAAGAGTTTCATGGCGCCTCACTCCGCATATTGCCTGAGGCCCTGCCAGATCTCCTCGACCACATCGAGATAGCCCTTGTCACGCCGGATCACGTCCGGTGCGGCGGAGCGGTCGATGGCGGGCTCGATGATCTGGGAGACGCGGCCGGGACGCGGCGACAAGAGCACGATCCGGTCGGAGACGTAGACGGCTTCCTCGATGGAATGGGTGACGAACAGGAAGGTCTTGCGCTCCTTGTCGACCAGGCGGAGCAGGTCTTCCTGGAACTTGCGCCGGTTCTGTTCGTCGACGGCGGAGAACGGCTCGTCCAGGAGCAGCACGTCGGCGTTCACCGAGAACGCCCGGGCGATGCCGACGCGCTGGCGCATGCCGCCGGACAGTTCGTGCGGATACTTCTCCTCGAAGCCGGACAGGCCGACCTCGTTGATATAGTGCCTTGCGATCCTGTGGCGCTCAGCCTGCGGCATGCCCTTTAGCTCGAGGCCGAAGGCGACGTTGCGCAGCACGGTCGCCCAGGGCATCAGCGCGAAATCCTGGAAGACGAAGGCGCGCTCCGGCCCGGGGCCGGTCACGACCCTGCCATTGATGCGGATCTGGCCGGAGGTCGCCGGCACGAGGCCCGCGATGATCTTCAGAAGCGTGGTCTTGCCGCAGCCGGACGGGCCGAGCAGGGTGGTCAGCTTGCCGCGTTCGAAATCGAGGTTGATACCGCGAAGGGCCTCGATATCGCCGTAGCGCTTGCAGATGTCGCGCACTTCGACGATGGCGTCCGGCGTGGCGTTGTCGGCCGTCCGCAGGGGGATGGGATTGGCCATGTCACTTTCTCCTCTTTTCGGGACGCAGGAAGCGCAATTCGACATATTGCAGGGCTGCGAGCGTCAGCGTCGACACGGCGATGATGGATGCCACGGCCGCGTACATGTGGGCGTAGTTGGCGACCGAGCGGTGATAGGTAATGAGGTCGCCGATGCCGGTGGGGGTGATCAGGAGTTCGGCGAGCATGACGCCGATGAAGCCGGCGGCGATGCCGAGCCGAAGGCCGGCGAACAGCACCGGCGTCGCATCGGGAATGACGATCTTGAAGATCTGCTGCATGCGCGTGCCCTGGAACGAGCGGCACATGTCGACCAGCGACGGATTGACGTGGCGGACGGCCTTGTACGAGTTGAGCACGATCACCGGCAGCGCCAGCATGATCACCGCCAGCGTCTTGGCGACGAGGCCGATGCCGTAGACGAAGGTGACGAGCGGCACGAGCGCGGCCATGGGGGCCGCCTGGAGCACGATGAAGACGGGGGCCAGCAGCCATTCGGCCTTGTCGGAAAGCCCCATGACGATGCCGATGCCGATCCCGAGGACGGCCGAGATGGCGACGCCGAGAAGAAGCGGCTGGAAGGTGATGAAATAGGCGGGCAGCAGCGTGCCGTCGAGCGCCATCTCGATCAGGGCCGACAGCGTCTCGAAGAACGTCGGAAAGGCGAAGCTGATCGGCACCCGGCCGGCGATTTCCCATGCGGTGAACAGGATTGCGAGCGACACGGCGACCCAGAAGGATTTCCGGCGCCGGGCGAAGTCGGCGAGCGCTTCGACGATGCTGGAGGAGCCGCTGCCGGCTCCTCCCGTCGCGCTCACCTTTTGCGGTGAAGCGGCCATGTGCATCTACTTGGTTCCAGTCTTGGCGAGCACCGCGTCCAGCGCGGTGAGATCCCAGAAGTCCTCGACTTTCAGGTCCTCGGCCTTGCCTTCCAGCGCGCCCGAGATGGTGTAGAAGTCGAAGTCGTCGCGCGCCGCGTCGGTGCCGCCGCCGTTGAGCGGAAGCGTTGCGGCGACCTCGGTGAAGTAGGGCTCGATGTCGGCGACCATTTCCGGCGTGGCGTCGGGCAGGAGCTTGTACTTGTCACGGAGCGCGATGGCCGCCTTGGGGTCCGCCGCGACCTCGCGCCAGGTGGTGAGGATGCTCTCGACGAGGATCTCGACGTCCTTCTTGTTCTTTTCCAGATAGTCGGTGTTGGCAAAAAGCGCCTCGTCCGTCGCGCTGACCTCTCCCAGCGGCAGGAAGATGAACTTGCCGGGGGCCTCCTTTTCCAGAATGCGCTTGCCGGACGAGTCCACGATCGTCGCCTTGACGTTGCCCTGCAGCAGCGCACCGGTCCGCACTTCGGCGCCCGGCACATAGGAGATGTTGGAATAGGTGATGCCGTTCTTGTCGGCCATCAGTCTCATGATCGCTTCCGTGCCGGAGCCGCGGGAGTGAACCGCGACCTCCTGGCCGTCCAGGTCCTTCCACTCCTTGTAGGCCTCGGAATTGACGACCGGGTAGAACTGCAGCTTGGAGAGCTGCATGAAGATGCGGATCGGCGCCTTGACCTTCTGCAGCAGCGCATAGGGGCCGCCGACGCCGATGTCGGCCTGGCCGCTGACGACGGCCTGGGCGGCGATGTCCTCGCTCTTCAGGAAGGTGACCTGGACGTCGACGCCCTTTTCCTTCGCCCGCTCGAGCGCGGCGAGAAGGTGCAGGGATTCGACGGTGGCGATATCGCCGAAGGCGACGCGCATGGGATCGGCAAGCGCCCATCCCGGGATTGCGGTGGCAAGGCAGAAAGCGGCGGCAGCCGCCGACGCCCTCATTCGTCTGGCAAACATGTTCATATTCGTTCCTCCCAGAAATCGGGCTCCTCGACCCAATCTGGAACCAATTCTTCATTAATATCGAATTGTGTCAACGGGGAAGTGTTGCTGCACGGCAGCATCGTAGTGTCCGGGACAGCCTGAATGACTCGTAAGTATATGAATTTAATTATAGAAATAAAATTCGATTTCAGCGTTGCCGATTGCGTTGACAGGTACGGCGATGTTTCTTATAACCAAAACCAATTCAAGATTGGTTTGGCGAAAACATGATCGAAATCACCGATGCGGCAGTTCTGACGAGATTGCGCGATTTCCTGGCCACGACGGACCTGCCCGACGACGGGCGACTTCCGCCCGAGCGGGAGCTGGCGCAGTCGCTCGAGGTCGGGCGGGGCGCCTTGCGAAAGGCGCTGGCGACCCTCCAGTCGGAGGGCGTCGTCTGGCGGCATGTCGGCAAGGGTACCTTCACCGGCGAACGGCCGATCGATACGGTCGCCGACGTCAATGCCATGGTCCAGCGGACCAATCCGCTCGAGGTCATGGGCGCGCGCATCGCCTTCGAGCCGGAGGTGGCCCGCTGCGCCGCCCTCTATGCGACGGCGGGCCAGGTCGCGGAGATGCGCAACTGCATGCTGAAGGCGCAGCAGGCGCCGACCTGGCGCCAGTACGAGCAATGGGACAACAAGCTGCACCGGACGATCGGCGAGGCGTCGCAGAATTCGCTGCTGCTCGGCCTGCTCGATACGCTGAACGCCGTCCGCCGGGCCGTGACCTGGGGGCGGTTACGCGACACACCGCTGCGCCCACCGGCCGACCACCACAGCTTCGAGGAACACGCCCGCATCGTGGCCGCGATCGCCGACCGCGACGGTGCCGGCGCCGCCGACGCCATGCGCAGGCATCTGCGCAGCGTCGAAAGCCATATGCGCGACCGTCTCTGACGGGCGCGATCCGGGAAGCGGCGACGGCCCCGGAACGACGCAAGGCTCACCGCAGCGCGGCGAGCCTTGTCACAAAGAGCCTTGTGATGGCCGGTGGAGCCGATCGCCCCCCTCGGCCGCCTAAGCCGCCCGGCGTCCGGATGTTTCGCGCTGTCCGGACGGGGAGACGACGTTCCCGCCGAGGCGGAACTGCTCGACGTGTTCCTTCAGGCGCGCCGCTTCCATGGCAAGCGTCGCACCGGCGGCGTTGCTTTCCTCCACCATCGCTGCGTTCTGCTGGGTGACCTGGTCCATCTGGTTGACGGCGGTGTTCACCTCGCTGAGCCCGACGGACTGTTCGCGCGCCGAGGTGGCGATGGCGTCCATGTGCTGGTTGATCGTGACGATATAGCCTTCGATCGTCTTCAACGCCTCGCCGGTCTCGCTGACGAGCTGCACACCGTTCTCCACCTCGCCGGAGGAATTCCGGATGAGGTCCTTGATCTCCTTGGCCGCCTGGGCGGAACGCTGGGCGAGTTCGCGGACCTCCTGCGCGACGACCGCGAAGCCCTTGCCTGCCTCGCCGGCGCGTGCCGCCTCGACGCCGGCATTGAGTGCGAGCAGGTTGGTCTGGAAGGCGATCTCGTCGATGACCCCGATGATGTTCGAGATCTGGTTCGACGATTGCTCGATGCGGCTCATCGCATCGACGGCGTTGGCTACGACAGTGCCCGATTGCCGCGCGCTTTCGTTCGCGTGGATCGCGACGGCGCGGGCTTCCTCGGCGCGCTTGGTGGAGCTGGTGACGTTCGCGGTGATCTCGTCCAGCGCGGCCGCGGTCTGTTCGAGGGAAGCCGCCTGCTGCTCGGTGCGCCGGGAGAGATCGTCGGCGCTGTGGCTGATCTCGCGCGAGCCGCTGTCGATCGAGTTCGTGGCGTTCGCCACCGCCGTCAAGGTCTGCCGCAGCTGTTCGACGGCCCGGTTGTAGTCGGCGCGCAGGCTTTCGAAATCGGCGGCGAAGGGTTCGTCGAGCTGGAAGCTCAGGTCGCCCGACGCCAGGTGCTTCAGCCCCGTGGCGAGACCGTTCGTCGCCTGGGACATCACGGCGGAGCGGTCCTGCTCCTTCGCTGCCGTCATCCGCCGCTCGTCGTCGGTGCGTTCGCGCTGCTCCTGCGCATCCCGCTCCAGCTCGCGCGTCCGGACCGCGTTGTCCTTGAAGACCTGGACCGTATTCGCCATCGCGCCCAGTTCGTCGCGACGATCGCGACCTTCGACGACGGCATCGAGATTGCCTTCTGCGAGTTCCGTCATCGTGCCGTTCAGGCGACGGATGACGTTCCCCAGCCTGCGGGCGAAGAGGAAGAAGGCGGCCAGCGCCAGGAGCGCGGTCACGGCTGCCGCAAGCAGCGACATGGTGAGCGCGGAGCGGCCGCTGGCGACCATCGCCGTGACGTCCGATGCGGCCTCGATCAGGCCGATCGTCTCGCCGGAGAAATTGACCAGCGGCGTCGCCGTCACGAACAGGGTGCGATCGCCGGCATAGGCGTACCGGCCCGGCGCGGTTCCCTGCGCCATGGCCTGCAGTTCCTCGATCGCCACGAGCGGCTCGCCCTCATAGGTCGCAGCCTGTCGCTGGAGCGCGCCGTCCTTGGCGACGTAGACTGAGAACGCGCCGTTGATCCTCTCGGCAAGGCGGCTGAAATAGTCGACGGTCAACTGCGTGCCGACGTCGGCCGACCCGATGGCGGTCGTGCCGTCCATGACGGGTGCCGTTCCGAAGATGGCGATGCCGGCCTTGCCGGGCTCGATGCCGGAGGTCGGCTTTGCTTCGGCGACCGCCGTCTCGATGCCCTTGCGCCGGCCCTTGTTGTTGTCGCCGGCCTTTTCCGGATCGTGGACGCGCGCGATCACCGTGCTGCCGGCATCCGCGAAGCCGATGGACTGGACGTCGCCGCGGGCCTTCAGTTGCGCGAAGCCGGTCTCGAGCGTCCTGACGATGCCTTCGCGGTCGCGCGTCTTCATCATCTCGATGATGGTCGGCTGCCCGGCCACGGCGACCGCAAGGCCGAGATTGGCGCGTTGCTGGGCGTCGATGCTGGAAAGAAGGACGCTGAGGTCGTTTTTCGACTCGTCCTTCACCGCCTGCTCGATGAGGCTGACCTGCCTATGCCAGCCGATGCCCCCGATCACGCTGCTCGCAAACAGGACCGCGGCGAAACCGCATCCCGTGACGACCATCCAGAGCGGTCGGGCGACCTTCGTTTCCGTCTTCACTGCACAAACCCCTTCCCATGTTGCATTCTGCATACAGTATTCCCCGCGGAGGTTAGGGCTTGCTTAACTCGTGACACTAATTGTCCCACTCTCGGCAACTAAGGGTAGGCTGTCGCCTCGCCGCCCATCGGTCTTTCGCCCACAACGACAGGCCTACTCGTCTCTTGGAAAATGCGGCATTGCTCTCTAGACTTCGCCCCCGCGGCGGGAGGCCGCGGCGAGGGAGGGAGGAGCCCGCGTTTCGTGAAGCAGCGTTTTCGTATCCTTGTCTGGCTCGTGCTCCTGCCGGCCGTCCTCTATGCGGTGATCGTGCCGGGCGGAGCGCTCGCGACCCGCAGCTACATGGACGAAGCATCGCTGCAGGCGGGTTCGGCGCTTCGCCTTGCCGCTTCGGCGCTGCGGGGGCACCTGAGCCGCTACGAGCCCCTGCCGGCGCTGATCGCCGATCACGAGGACATCAAGCACCTGATCAGCGACCCCGACGACAGGACGCTGCGCCAGGCGGCCAACGCCTACCTCAAGGACATCAACGGCCTGCTGGAATCCTCGGACATCTATGTGATGAAGATGGACGGCGACACGATCGCCGCCAGCAATTTCGACGGGCCGAAGAGCTTCGTCGGGCAGAACTTCAGCTACCGGCCCTATTTCCAGGACGCGGCCAGGGGCGGGCAGTCGCGCTTTTACGCGCTCGGCACGACGTCGCTGAAGCGCGGCTACTATTTTGCCTCGCCGATCCGCGTGGACGGGGAGATCCGCGGCGTCATCGTCTTCAAGGTCGACATCGATACCATCGAGGCCAACTGGCAGGGCGGCGAGTACAAGATCTTCGTCTCCGACCCGGAAGGCATCATCTTCATGACCGGCAGCCCGGAATGGCTCTATTCGGCCATCCTGCCGCTGACGCCGGAGCGGCTCGAACGAACCCAGGCCTCGCGCCGCTATGCCGAAGCGGTGCTGAAACCGCTGCCCTTTCACGCGAACGAGACGACGGGGCACCGGCTGATCACCCTTGCCGACGGCGGCGCTGCGCGCGAATACCTGGCGCTGTCCCAGTACATGCCCGAGGCCGACTGGACCGTCAGCGTCCTGATGGACACGAGTTCGGTGCGCACCCAGACCCGCACGATGCTGATCGCGGTGCTCCTGTTTCTGGGCCTGGCGGGGCTTGCGGTCGCGATCGTGATCCAGCGGCGCGCCCGGGCGCAGGAGCGCATGCGCATGCAGATCGAGGCGCGCAACGAGCTGGAGCATCGGGTGGAGCAGCGCACCGCCGATCTGGCGCGCGTCAACCGGCGCATCGAACTGGAGATCGCCGAGCGCCGGATGACCGAGCAGAAGCTGCGCGAGACCCAGGCCGATCTCATCCAGGCAGGCAAGCTCGCTGGCCTCGGCCAGATGTCGGCGGCGCTGTCGCACGAACTGAACCAGCCGCTGGCGGCGGCCAAGACCTACGCAGACAGTGCGGTGATGCTGATCGACCGCAACCGTGTCGACGAAGCCCGCGACAATGTCCGGCGCATCTCCGGCCTGATCGACCGCATGGCCTCGATCAGCCGGCACCTGCGGAACTTTGCCCGCAAGCCCAACGAGAAACTCGGTCCGGTCGCGCTCTCGGCCGTGATGACGGATACGCTGGAGATCGTCGCCGCCCGCCTGAAGTCCGCCGATGCGACCCTTCTGATCGATCTCGGAGAGACGCCCGCCGTGGTCCATGCCGGCTCGGTGCGGCTGCAGCAGGTGCTCGTCAACATCATCACCAATGCCGCCGACGCGGTCGAGGGACTGTCGGACCGTCGCATCCACATCGATGCCGTGCGCAGCGGCGGCAGGGTGGCGATCACCATCCGCGATCACGGGCCGGGCGTGCCCGCGGCGATCGTGGAACGCATCTTCGACCCCTTCTTCACCACAAAGGGCGTCGGCCGTGGCCTCGGGCTCGGCCTTTCGATTTCCTACAACATCGTCAAGGACTTCGGCGGCAGCCTCTCGGTTTCCAACCCGCCCGACGGGGGCGCCGAATTCTGCATCGTGCTCGACGCCGCTCCAGCCCTCAGCGAGGCCGCCGAATGAGCGCAAGCCGCATCCTCCTCATCGACGACGAAGAGGAAATGCGCCGTTCCTCGGCGCAGGCGCTGGGCCTGTTCGGGCTGGACGTGGTCACTTTCGCCAATGCGGAGCCGGTGCTCGAGCGCGTGGGCTACGGGTTTGACGGCGTGGTGGTCAGCGATATCCGCATGCCGGGAATGGACGGCATGACGCTGCTGCAGCGGATCCGCGAAATGGATGCCGAACTCCCGGTGATCCTCGTCAGCGGGCATGCGGACGTGCAGCTCGCCGTCACCGCCATGCGCGCCGGCGTCTACGACTTCGTCGAAAAGCCGTTCACCGCCCAGCAACTCGCGGCCATCATCCGGCGCGCGCTGGACAGGCGCAGCCTCGTTCTGGAAAACCGCCGGCTGCGCGCGGTCGCCGGCAAGCGCGACGATGTCGAGGCACGGCTGCCGGGACGCACCCAGGTGATGGTGGACCTGCGCTATCGCCTGCGCGCGATCGGCGCGACCGACGCCGATACGCTGATCATCGGCGATACCGGCGTCGGCAAGGAAGTCGTGGCGCGGGCTTTGCACGACATCAGCGCCCGCGCCGACAGGCCGTTGATCGCCATCAACTGCGCGGCCCTGCCGGAAAACCTGATCGAGAGTGAGCTGTTCGGCCACGAAGCCGGCGCCTTCCCGGGGGCGCTGCGTCCGCGCTACGGCAAGTTCGAGCACGGGCGCGGCGGAACCATCCTGCTCGACGAGATCGGCTCGATGCCGATCGAACTGCAGGCGAAATTCCTGCGGGTGCTGCAGGAGCGGGTGATCACGCGGCTCGGCTCGAACGAGCCGGTGCCGCTCGACGTGCGCTTCATCGCGACGAGCAAGGTGAACCTCGAAGGCGAGGTGGCGGCAGGCCGCTTCCGCGCCGATCTCCTCTACCGGCTCAACGTCGCGACCCTGCACGTACCGTCGCTCGCCCAGCGCCGGGCCGACGTCCCCCTTCTCTTCCTCCAGCTTGTCCGCGAGGCCGCCGCCCGCTACGGCCGCAGCGACATCGAGGTACCGCCGGAGACGGTGACGGAGATCGCCGGGCGCAGTTGGCCGGGCAACGTGCGCGAGTTGCGCAACGCTGCCGACCGGTTGGTGCTCGGCCTCGAGCCGCAGCGGGAGGACGGCGTCGAACAGAGCCAGAGGCTATCGGACAAGGTCGCCGCCTATGAACGGAGCCTCATCGCCAGCGCGCTTTCTGCCCATGGCGGCAGCCTGCGCCCGGTCTATGAAATGCTGGGGATCTCGCGCAAGACGCTCTACGAGAAGATGCAGAAGCACGGCCTCGACAAGAACATTCGCGCCGATGGAGGCGACTATGCCTGATGGCGTCCGCGCCTGAGCGGTTTGCAATGGGTGGAAATCCACCCATTGCAGGACCCGTTTGTCCCCGGTCCCACACATGAAGCGATACATGCCTTAAGATTTTCGCATGACGGCACGGGCTGGTCGGTTGTCCCATGGGGCGGCTGTCCCACAGTTTCCGCATCCATGACCGGGGCGGAGGGAGCCGCGCCGGCAGGCCAATATCGGGGAGGATCGCAATGAAGGTATTGAACACCGTATTCGGCATGACGGCAGCCGCCGCCATCGCCCTCATTTCCACGTCGGCATCCGCGCAGACCTATCCGGACCGGACGATCACCATGGTCGTTCCCTTCTCCGCCGGCGGTCCGACCGACACCGTGGCGCGCCTCGTCGCCGAATCCATGTCCAAGGACCTCGGCCAACAGATCGTCGTCGAAAACGTCGGCGGCGCCGGCGGCACGCTCGGTGCCGGCCGCGTCGCACAGGCCGATCCGGACGGCTATACCATGCTGCTGCACCATATCGGCATGGCGACGAGCGCCACGCTCTACCGCAAGCTCGCCTACGATACGCTGAACGCCTTCGAATATGTCGGCCTCGTCACCGACGTGCCGATGACGATCGTCGCCCGCAAGGACTTCGAACCGACCGACCTCAAGGGCCTCGTCGAATACGTCAAGGCCAACAAGGACACCGTCACCGTCGCCAATGCCGGCATCGGCGCCGCCTCGCACCTGTGCGGGATGTTGCTGATGAGCGCGATCGACACGCCGCTCACCACGGTTCCCTACAAGGGCACGGGTCCGGCCATGACCGACCTGCTCGGCGGCCAGGTCGACATCATGTGCGACCAGACCACCAATACGACGAAGCAGATCCAGGGCGGAACGATCAAGGCCTATGCGGTGACCTCGCCGGAGCGCCTGGAAGTGCTGCCGGAGATCCCGACCGCGGCCGAAGGCGGGCTGGCCGATTTCCAGGTCGGCATCTGGCATGGCGTCTACGTCCCGAAGGGCACGCCTGCGGAGATCGGCGAACGCCTGTCGAAGTCGCTGCAGGTGGCACTGAAGGATCCGAACGTCGTCGCCCGTTTCGGCGAACTCGGCACGGTTCCCTCGCCGGAAGCCGATGCGACGCCGGCAGCCCTCAAGGCCAAGCTCGAGAGCGAGATCGCCCGCTGGAAGCCGGTGATCGAGGCGGCCGGCCAGTACGCCGACTGACGCTGTTCTGCACATGGCCGCCCGCGAGACCTGCGGGCGGCCATGCCGCATCCGGCGCCAGGATGAACCGATCGCCGCAGCAAGGCTGCGGGCGCCGATGGAGAATTCTGCAGGCCGCCGCGTCGGACTGTCCGAAACCGGCGGCACATGGCGGTCGCGGCCGCGCCCAGGGGGAAACATGAGATCATTGACATTCGACAGCGCCAACGCGCTCTGCGGCGCGCTCTTCATCGGGCTGGGCGGCTTCTTCATCTATCAGAGCCTGGACCTCGAGATCGGCACCGCGCTGCGGATGGGACCCGGCTATTTCCCGCTGGTGCTGGCCGTCATCCTCACCCTTCTCGGCGCAGTCATTCTCGTGCAGTCGACGCGGGTGGAGGGCGAGCCCTTCGGGCCGATCGCGCTGCGCGGCATAGCCTTCATCCTGCCCGCGCCGATCTTTTTCGGGCTGACGGTGCGGGGCTTGGGCTTCGTCCCCTCGCTGTTCCTCATCGCCCTGATCGCCGCCTTCGCCTCGGCGAGAATGAAAGCGCCGATGGCGGTCGTTCTCGCGATCTCGATCACCCTCTTTTCCGTGGTCGTCTTCAGCTATGCGCTCGGCCTGCCCTTCCAGCGCTTCGGCCCCTGGGTCCGGTTCTAGGAGACGCACATGGATCTCTTCAGCAATCTCGCGCTGGGCTTCTACACGGCCGCCTCGCCTGAAAACCTTCTCTTCTGCCTGATCGGCGTGCTGCTCGGAACGCTGATCGGCGTGCTGCCGGGGATCGGCGCGACGGCGACGATCGCCATGCTCCTGCCGATCACCTTCCAGCTCGAGCCCGTCTCCTCGCTGATCATGCTGGCCGGCATCTACTACGGCGCGCAGTACGGTGGCTCGACCACGGCGATCCTCATCAACATGCCGGGCGAATCGTCCTCCGCCGTCACCGCCATCGACGGCTACCAGATGGCACGGAAGGGCAGGGCGGGTGCCGCCCTTTCGATCGCGGCGCTCGGCTCCTTCTTCGCCGGCACGGTCTCCACCTTCCTGGTGGCGATCTTCGCCATCCCGCTGACGGTGATCGCGCTGAAATTCGGCGCGGCCGAGTATTTCTCGCTGATGGTCGTCGGCCTCGTGTCCTCGGTGGCGCTCGCGCACGGCTCGATCGTCAAGGCACTGGCGATGGTCACCCTCGGGCTGCTGCTCGGTCTCGTCGGCACCGACATCTATACCGGCACGCCGCGCTTCACCCTCGGCATCCGCGAATATGCCGACGGGCTGAATTTCGTCGCCGTCGCCGTCGGCGTCTTCGGCATCGCGGAGATCCTGCGCAACCTGGAAGGCGAGAAGACTCGCACCGTGCTGATGGCGAAGGTCAGCGGCCTGTGGCCGACGCGCAACGACTTCAAGCGCATGTTCGGCCCCGTCTTGCGCGGCACGGCGATCGGCTCGGCGCTCGGCATCCTTCCGGGCGGCGGCGCCATCCTCGCGGCGTTTGCCTCCTACACGGTGGAGAAGCGCATTTCGGACACGCCGCAGGAGTTCGGGCAGGGCGCGATCGCAGGCGTGGCAGGGCCGGAATCGGCCAACAATGCCGGCGCGCAGACCTCGTTCATTCCGCTTCTGACCCTGGGCATCCCGGCCAATCCGGTCATGGCGCTGATGGTCGGCGCGATGATCATCCAGGGGATCGTGCCGGGTCCGAACGTCGCCGCCGAGCAGCCCGCCCTCTTCTGGGGCATCATCGCCTCGATGTGGATCGGCAACCTGATGCTCGTGGTCCTCAACCTGCCGCTGATCGGCCTCTGGGTGAAGCTGCTCACCATCCCCTACTACGTGCTGTTTCCGATCATCATGGCCTTCTGCTCGATCGGGGTCTACAGCGTCAATTCCAACGTCTACGACCTCTATGCGGTCGCGTTCTTCGGTTTCGTCGGCTACGTGCTGGTCAAGCTGCGCTGCGAGCCGGCGCCGCTGCTCCTGGGCTTCGTGCTCGGGCCGCTGCTCGAGGAGAACCTGCGCCGCGCCATGATCCTGTCGCGCGGCGACCCGACCACCTTCGTCACCCGCCCGATCAGCGCCATCCTGCTCCTGATCGCGCTGGCCGTGCTCGTGGTGGTGTTCCTGCCTTCGGTGAAGGCAAAGCGCGAGGAGGTCTTCCAGGAAGAGGACTGATGCTATGCCTCGTCCGGCAACGGCACGTCGCTGCAATGCTTGTCCTCCGTGTTTGCGGTTGACGAATCCGGCCTCAGACTGTTGAACGCTGCTTGTGTTCCTGGTGCGGGACCGGGACCGAACTTGGTCATACGGAGCTCCGCGCGCCGGCGAACACGATTGCCATCTGCGCCGCCGGCCGCCCGGTGGCGGTCAGGAGAGGACGGGGAGATGACGAGGAACACCGGCCAGTCGATTGCGACCCTTTCGGCCCGCATCCAGACGGGGGCGCTGGATCCCGTCGCCCTGGCCGAGGAGACGCTCGACGCCATCGGCGGCTACGGGGACGGATCGGTCTTCGTGACCGTGACGCGGGAGCGGGCGCTGGAAGAAGCCGGCGCGGCCTCGCGGCGTGTTCGCGACGGCCGGTCGCTCGGCCTTCTCGACGGCATCCCCGTCGCCTGGAAGGACCTGTTCGATCTTGCAGGTCTTGCGACGACGGCGGGCTCGACGGTGCTGGCTTCCGCCGAACCCGCCACCTGCGATGCGGCCGTCGTCGGCGCACTGAAGGCTGCGGGCATGGTCGCGGTCGGTCGCGTCAACATGAGCGAATTCGCCTTCTCGGGCCTCGGCATCAATCCGCATTACGGCACGCCGCGCAATCCGGCCTCGGAGGATGTCGCCCGCCTGCCGGGGGGCTCTTCGTCCGGCTCGGGCGTCGCCGTCGCGGCTGGCCTCGTCCCGGTCTCGATCGGCACGGACACCGGCGGCTCCGTGCGCATCCCGGCCGCCTTCAACGGCATCGTCGGCTACAAGGCGACGCGCGGACGCTACGACATGCGGGGCGTGTTTCCGTTGGCCGGCAGCCTCGATTCGCTGGGGCCGCTCTGCCGGACCGTGCAGGACGCGGTCTGGATCGATGCGGCGATGCGGGGACGGACCGCTTCCGAGGTGGTGCGGGGGAGCGTTCGCGGACTGTCGCTGGTGGTGCCGGAAACCGTGGTGTTCGACGATATCGAGGACGGCCTCGCGTCTGCGTTCGAACAGGCGCTGGAACGGCTGTCCCGGGCGGGGGCGAAGATCCGCCGTCAGGCCTTTCCCGTCTTCCCGGAGATCTTCCAGCTGGCGGCGAAAAACGGCGCCCTTGTCACGGCCGAAGCCTTTGCCCTACATGCGGCGCGCCTTGCCGGACCCGAGGCCGCAGACATGGATCCGCGCGTCGTCGTTCGCACGCGGCTGGGCGAGAAGATCACCGTGGCCGGCTACATCGAGATCCTGCGGACGCGGGAACGGCTGATGACCGAATTCGCAGCCGGCATCGGCCCCGGCGAACTGATCGTGTCGCCGACGGTGCCGCACGTCGCCCCGCCCATTGCGCCGCTGATCGAGGACGACGCGCTGTTCTTCAGGACGAACGGGCAGACCCTGCGCAATCCGTCGATCGGCAATTTCCTCGACTGGTGTGCCGTCTCGATCCCGTGCGGTGCGGGCGATGCCGGCATGCCGGTCGGGTTCCAGATCGCGGCGCTGGCCCATGAAGACCTGCGCCTACTTTCCGCAGCGCTTGCCGCGGAAGACGTGATCCGGGGCGTTGATATCCGGTAGGTCGGCGGCGGGCGGCGAAGGTGTAGGCGATCAGGTCGCCGGTTCCAGTTGCAGTTTCAGGCCGTGATAACGCTCGAGCGTCCGGACGATGTCTGCGCGTTCTTCGGCCCTGCGTTCCGTGTCCCACCCGAGTGCGGCACCGGCGACCGCGGCGATCGCCGCCAGATCGGCGGCGGTCAGGGCGCCCTGGATCGCCAGCGTCGTCCTCCGCAACACGATATCGCCCAGGTGCTCGACGAATTCGTTGCGCGCGATCCAGTCGATCTCGGCAAGGCTGTAGCCGGTCGCGTCCGGCAACCGTTCCAGATCGGAATACGGGGATCGATGTGACAGGATGGAGCGCGCTGTGGTTCCGTAGCGCGACAGCAGCTCCTCCACCCTTTCCTGCGGGTGGCCCGTCTTGGACGCGACCTCTCTTGCCCATTCGGTCCGTTCCGCCGGACCGGAGGGAAAGTCCTGGCCGCCGCCGATCGCGAGGTCGCGGGTGGACCTGCCGCGCGGGCGCTGCAGTCGCTTGAGGATCGTGTCGGCTACCTCCTCCGCAAAGCCGCGGAACGTCGTCCACTTGCCGCCGACGAGCGAGATGATGGCGAAGGGCCGGTCCGCTTCGGGCTCCAGCACCGGCGCGGAATGGTCCCGGCTGATGAGGCCGGGCGCGGAGGCGTCGGAGGCCGGCAGGGGTCTTATGCCGCTGTAGCTGTAGACGACCTGGTCGCGGCTGAAGGAAAGGGCGGGAAGCAGCGAAGCGAGGCTTTCCAGGAAGTAGGCCGTTTCGGTTTCCTCGCAACGGACATTGTCGGGATCGTCGCTGGGAATGTCGGTCGAGCCTACGAGCGCCAAGCCGAGATAGTCGTAGACGAGGCAGATGCGCCCGTCGTCGGCCTCGAAATAGATCATGTGGCCGTTGAGGCTCTTCACCAGTTCCGGATGGTCGAGCAGGATGTGGGATCCCTTGGTTCCGCCGATCAGATGAGAGGGCGTGCCGAGCGTCTCGTTCACGCGGTCGATCCAGGGACCGGCGGCGTTCACGACGAGCCTGGGACGGACGGACAGCGTGCTGCCATCAGGGCGCCGGAAATCCAGGTTGCCGTCCTTCGACGACAGGAGCGTCGTGAAATTCAGCGCCGCCGCGTTCGGGTTCGCATCAATTCCGTCGGTGACCAGTTCGTAGACAAGTCGTTCCGGCCGGCTGATCTTCGCATCGTAGTAGATGCCGCCGGCGACGATGTCGGGCGTGACCTTCGGCATTTCGGCAAGCGCGCGCCGGCGCAGGAGCAGCCGGTGGCGCGGCATCACCTGATTGCGCGAGCCGTAGAAATCGTAGAGCGCCAGCCCGATCTTGACGAGCACCGCGCCGCGGCTGCGCGGCGCGGTGGTCGAGCCGAAAAGCGTGCGAAGGGCAGCCCAGATCCCGCGCGTCCAGGAGAAGACCGGGATGAAAGTCGGCAGCGGCGTGACGCAGTGCGGCGCGTTCTTCAGGAGCAGGTTGCGCTCCAGCGTCGACTGGGCCACCAGCCCGAACTCGCCGGTCTCCAGATACTTCAGGCCGCCATGGATGAGGCGAGATGGTGCAGCACTCGTGCCGGAGCCGAAGTCGGCCTTGTCGACGATCAGGCAGCTGACGCCCTGCAGGCTGAGGTCGCGGAAGAGCCCCGCGCCGTTGACGCCGGCGCCCAGGATGACGACGTCGACGCCGTCCTCGGCCAGTTTCGAAAGGCGCAGGTCCATGTCGGCGGCGGTCTCGGTCATTTCGGATATTCCAGGTCTTCAGGCATGGGACGGGGGAGGGGGAGAGGCAGGTGCCGGGCGATCAGCCCCGCGGCCGGCCGTCGGAGGCGGTGAGTTGCGAGATGCGCGGCCAGAGCGGCGTCATTGCCTGGGCGATATCGCAGAACAGCCGGTAGCGCTCCTCGTAGTGACGGCTGCGGACGGGGTCAGGCCGGCAGGTCCGGGACAGGCCTGCGAGATCGCGCGGATCGCTCTGGTGGTCGGGGAAGATGCCGACGCCGGCGCCCGCGCAAAGGGCCGCACCCCAGGCCGCGGCTTCATCCGTATCGGTGACGGTGACGGGCATGCCGAGCACGTCAGCGAACATCTGGGCGATGGCCGGGTTGCGGGAGATGCCACCGGTCAGGCGTGCCTCCTCGAAGGAAAAGCCGTCGCGCAGGGCATCGACATGGATGCGGTGGTTCATGGCGATGCCTTCGAGCACCGCGCGGAGCATGTCGCCCCGGCCATGCCAGCCGCCGAGGCCGGCAAAGCCGGCACTGGCGGCCGCGCCGTAGGGCGAGCCGAACAGGTAGGGATGGAACAGGGCCGTCGACGGCCGCGCGAAGGCTGCCTCGATCTCGGGCGCGAGCAGGGCGTGGACCGAGTGACCGGATGCCTCGGCCTGCGTGACTTCGGCTGCGCAGAGCCGGTCGAGAAACCAGTCGTAGTTGGCGGTCGAGGCCGGCGAGATCGACATGTTGTGCCACTGGCCCGGAACGATCGCGTTGCGGCAGAACCACCGGTCGTCGACGCGCGGCTCGAAGGATACCGTCTCATTGATCGAATAGGTTCCGGCGATCACCGCGACGATGCCGGGCTTGTGTCCGCCGATCCCGAGCGCAGACGCGGTGACGTCGTGCAGCCCGGCGACCACAGGGGTGCCCTCGGCAAGCCCGGTGCGGCGAGCGACTTCCGCCGTCACCCGGCCGACCACCTCGTCGGAGCGGGCGGCGGGCGGCAGCGCATTGCACAGCGCCTCCAGCCCGAAGAGCCGAAGCGCATCCAGCGAATAGTCCTGGGTCCGGACATCGGTGAAGGACGTGCTGGCCTCCGTCCGGTCCGCGCCGATGGTGCCTGTCAGGCAGTAGCGCAGCCAGTCCTTGCAGCTCAGGACGTGGGCGATCCTGGCAAATCGCTCCGGCTCGTTGTCGCGGACCCAGGCAAGCAGGGCTGCCGGCGCGGAGACGTGCGGACCCTGTCCCGTCAGTGCGATCGCCTGCCGGGCGGTGCCGTCCTCCTGCCAGCGCTCGACGATTGCGCCCGCCCGGCTGTCGAGCGACAGCATCGCCGGGCCGAGCGGCCCTGCATCGGCGTCGAGGAGGTAGACGCCGTCGCCATGCGCGGTGGCGGCGATGGCCTGGATATCCGATGCCGGCCGGCCGCTCGCACGGATCGCCTCTGCGATGGCCTCGGCCGTTGCGGTCCACAGTTCATCCATGTCGCGCTCGACATGGCGGGGTTGGGGAATCGATTGCGAGACCCGGCGACGGGCGACGGCGACGGGCGTGCCGTCGATGTCGAAGATGGCGGCCTTGGTGACGGTCAGGCCGCTGTCGATGCCGAGGATGCTTGGCATGGTAAACTCCAGGCGGACGCGGAGGACCGCTCTTTTCCCGTCCTGCGGCGAAACGCGAGGACCATTCTTGACGTGCGGCGGCGCCCTTGTGCAGTCGGGCTTCCGTCAGGGGCGGGCGGCGCCGGATCCGGCGACCACCACGTTGATGCCCTTCGATTGCAGCCGGTCGAGGTGCTCGACCGGCGTATCCTCGTCGACGATGACGACGTCGAATTCCGAAAGGGCGGCGAAGCTGTGCAAGGCGCGCCGCTCGAACTTGGTGTGGTCCGCCACCAGGATCCGCCGGGCGGCGCAATCGAACATGGCCCGCTTGGTCTCCACCATTTCCGCCGACTGGTGGAACACGATGTCGTCGGTGATGGCCGACATCGACATGAACGCGACGTCGGCCCGCAACCGGCGGATCTCTCGGACCGTCATGTGGCCCATGAAGGCGTTGCACCAGGTGTAGAACTGCCCGCCGAGGCCGAGAAGCGTCAGGTCGCGCACGCCCCTCAGCGCGCTCATGACATTGAGCGAATTGGTGATCGCCGTCAGCGGCACCTTGGCCGGCAGGTGGGCGGTCATCTGGAGGACCGTCGTAGAATCGTCGAGGAAGATCGACTGGCCGGGTTCCACGTAGCGCATGGCCGCCTCGGCGAGGTTCTTCTTCTGCGCCGCCTGTCGGTTGGCGCGATAGACGTCGCTGGCCTCGATCAGGCTGGTGGGGGCGGCCGAGACGATGCCGCGGGACTTGCGGAAGATGCCGCGGCTGACGAGGTCGTCGACATCCCGGTGGGCCGTCATCAGGCTGATGCCAAAGCGTCCGGTGAGGTCCTCGATGCGCATCGATCCTTCGGCCATGACCGTTTCGGCGATCAATTGCCGGCGCACCAGCTGGCGGGCGTGCCGGCTGTCGCTCGGCATCGGCTCCGAAAGAAGCTGCTCGACATTCGCTTTCCTGGTCACGGTCGCTCCGCCATTCGCCTGGGCGTGCACGTTGTCAGCCAGACGTTGTCCGATGGGAAATTCTGCTTGCCGGCGACCTGTGCCGGCCTTTCGACAGGCATGGCCATGTCGTCGGTAGCGGAAGAGGGGCGCCGGGCAGCGCCCCTCCTCATGGAGGTCACTCCGACAGGACGAAGGGAGCGGTGTACTTGTCGACGTTGTCCTTGGTGATCAGGAGGCAATCGAACAGCTGCTTCTCGCTCTTGGCGCCGGTTTCGCCCGTCTTGATGAAGTTGTCGGCCTGCTTGACCGCTTCCTCGGAGAAGATGGCGACCGGCTGCAGGACCGTGTACTGGAGGTCACCGGCCTTGATCGCTGCGACCGCATCCGGCGAACCGTCGAAGCCGCCGACCTTGATGCCGGAAAGCTTGCCGGCTTCCTTCAGGGCTGCAATGGCGCCCAGCGCCATTTCGTCGTTGCCGCTGATGACGCCGATGATATCCGGGTTGGCCTGCAGCATGGACTGCATCTTGGCATGGCCCTTGGTGCGGTCCCAGTCGGCCACTTCGCGGGCGGCCTTCACGAGGTCCGGATACTGCGTCAGCACGGTCTCGTAGCCGTTGGAGCGGGTGGCGGCGTTGTTGTCCGAAGGCGCGCCGAACAATTCGACATAGTTGCCTTCCTGGCCGACGCTCTCGACCCACTGGGTGGCGCCGAGGGCGGCACCCTGGGCGTTGTTGGAGACGAGCTGCGCCTTGGCGAGGCCTTCCTGGTTGATCTCGGCATTGACGAGGAAGACCGGGATGCCGGCGGCGACGGCCTTCTTCACTGCACCGACGGAGCCGTCGGCGTTTGCCGGATCGAGGATGATCGCGACCGACTTGTTGGTGATCGCGGTGTCGATCAGGTTGCTCTCGGTGTTGGTGTCGCCCTTGTGGGCGCCGACGGTGGCGGTGTAGCCCAGCTTCTCGGCCGTTGCCTTGGCAACCTCGCCCTCGGTGTACCAGTACGGGTTGGACGGGTCGTTGACGATGATCGTCATCAGCCCTTCCGCCCAGGCCGTGCTGACCAGCAGCGGAGCCGCTGCGACGGCGGCGAACAGGATGCGCATTCCCTTCTTGAACATGTCTCTCTCCCTTTCAATCAGGATGGTGGTGCCGGTCTCCCGGCGTTGCTTTCCGCAATCGGCTGGCCCTCTGGACCCTCACTGGCCGTTGCGGACAAGGTCTCTTGTTCCCTCCGGCCGCGGCTAGCGGCGGCTGTACTGGATGGAGTTGAGGAGGACGGCGAGCACGATGACGGCGCCGGTGAACACGGTCTGCCAGTAGGAGGATACGCCGATGATGACGAGGCCGTCCGAGAGGAAGCCGATGACGAAGGCGCCGAGCATGGTGCCCTGGATCGTGCCGCGGCCGCCGGTGAGTGCTGCGCCGCCGATCACGACGGCGGCGATCGCCGTCAGCTCGTAGGTGGTGCCCGCGGTCGGGCCGGCGGACGTGAGCTGCGAGGACAGCACCAGGCCGGCGATGGCGGCGCAGATGCCGGACAGCACGTAGACGGTGATCTTGACGCGCTTGACGGGGACGCCGGAAAGCTCGGCGGCGCGTTCGTTGCCGCCCGAGGCATAGAGCCAGCGCCCGAAGGAGGTGCGGTTCAGCACCACCGCGCAGATGATTGCGAGTGCTGCAAGCACCAGCACGCCGATCGGGATGCCGAACAGGCGGTTGAAGCCCAGCCAGTCGAAGCCGGTGTTGCCGAGTTCGGGGCGACCGCTGAGGTTGTTGTAGGTCAGGCCATTGGTCATCAGCAGCGCCACGCCGCGGGCGCAGTAGAGCACGCCGAGCGTCGCGACGAAGGCGGGCACCCGGAGATAGGCGATCAGCACGCCGTTGACGGCGCCGACAAAGGCGCCGAGGGCGCAGGTCAGCACGACGACGGCCCAGACCGGCGGATAGAGGATGACGCCGAGCTGCTCAAGCTGCACGCCCTGCATCAGGAAGCCGGCGATGACGCCGGAGAGCCCGAGCGTCGAGCCGACCGACAGGTCGATGCCGCCGTTGAGAATGACCAGCAGCATGCCGATCGCCAGCAGCCCGAAGATTGCCACGTGCGAGGACATGATGAGGAAGTTCTCGACCGAGAGGTAGTAGGGCGAAAGGATCGAGAAGACGACGATGATGGCAATCAGCGCAAAGAAGGCGCGGCCTTCCAGAAGCAGCTGGACGAGGCTGGTCTTGCGCTTGGTGCCGTTCGCGACGGATTTCTTGTCGGTTGTGCTTGTGACTGACATGTCAGTGCTCCATGATTTCCGTCTAGTGAGCGACCACGGCCTCGCCCGAAGCGGCCATGATCTTCTCTTTCGTGACATTCGATCCGAACTCGGCGGAGATCTTTCCGCGGTGCATGACGATGATGCGGTGGGCGATGCTGAGGCATTCGCCAACCTCGGAGGTGGAATAGAGGACGGCGAGGCCCTGCCTGGCCCGCTCCGCCAGAAGCTTGAACACTTCGCCCTTGGCGCCGATGTCGATGCCGCGGCTGGGCTCGTCGAGAAGGATCACCTTCGGATTGGTGGCGAGCATCTTGCCGATGACCACCTTCTGCTGGTTGCCGCCGGACAGGGATCCGATCGCCGCCCCGCCGCCATCGGTCTTGATGTGCACCTTGCGGATCGACTCGTCGATGAGGGTGCCTTCGCTGCTGCGCGAGGTGAACAGGCCCTTGGTGAAGGCGCCGATGCTGGCGAGCGAGAGGTTGCGGCCGACCGTCATCGTCTGGACCAGGCCGTCGCGCTGGCGGTCTTCGGGGACCAGCACCAGGCCGAGTTCGATGCGGTCGGCGATGCTGAGGTGGGAGACATCCTCGCCCTCGAGCAGCACCCGGCCGCTCGAAGCCTTGAGGCGACCGGCGACGCATTCGAGAAGTTCCGTGCGACCGGCGCCCATCAGCCCGTAGATGCAGACGATCTCGCCAGCCTTGACGCTGAGCGACAGCCTGTCGACGACCGAATAGTCCGCGCCTGCGGGATCGGGAACCGTCAGCCCCTCGACCGCCAGCGCCACCTTGCCCATCTCGTGGCCCTCCGGTGGGGAGCCGAGATCGAAGTTTTCGCCCACCATGTTGCGGACGATCCATTCGAGGTCGATGTCCTTTCGCTTGGCAAAGGCCGTCATGTTGCCGTCGCGCAGCACCACCGCATGGTTGGTGATCTGCAGCGCTTCTTCCAGGTGGTGGGAGATGTAGACGATCGACACGCCCTTGCTGTTGAGGTCGCGGATGACCTTGAACAGCACCTCGACTTCCGTGGCGCTCAGCGCCGAGGTCGGCTCGTCCATGATCAGGATACGGGAGTTGACCGACAGCGCGCGGGCAATCTCGACGATCTGCTGCTGGCCGAGGCGGAGGTCTTCCACCAGCGTCAGCGGATCGATGTCTTCCTCGAGTTCTTCCATCAGCGCGCGGGTCTGGCGCTCCTCCTCGGCAAAGTCGACGCCGGTGGAGGTGGTGATCTCGCGGCCCATGAAGATGTTGTCGCGCACGTTCATGTTCGGCGCGAGGCTGAGCTCCTGGTGGATGATCGAGATGCCGCGGTCGCGCGCATCCGAGGACGAGGAGAAGCTGACCGGCTGGCCGTCGAGGAGGATCTCGCCGGAAGACGGTTGCACGACGCCGGAGAGGATCTTCATCAGCGTCGACTTGCCGGCGCCGTTCTCGCCGAACAGCGTGGTGACCTGGCCGCGATGGACGTCGAAATTGACGCCCTTCAGCGCATGGACGTTGCCGTAGGACTTGGCGATATTGCGGGCGGCGAGAACGACCTCGCGCGGATCGTCGACGGAGGAGGGAACCTGGCTCATGCTCACTTCACTTCCAGCTTCACCGGCGTGACCAGCCAGCTCTTCGGGTTGACGAGCTTGAAGACGCCCGTGATGTCCACGGTCTTGCCGGTGAGGTTCTCGACGTCGACGCCGGCCAGCACGGCCTTCTTCATTTCGTTGTTCAGGGCCGAGCCGGCGTCCTGATACTCGATCTGGTTCTTGAACTGGCCGAACTCGATCGTGCCGGTGGCATCGCGCAGATCCGTTCCGTTGACCGCCGGGCCCGTCTGGACGCGGACCGTCAGTTCGCCCGGAAGGCCGTCGATCGTCATCGTGTGGTAGTTGGACTTGCGCTCGCCCACGGTCGCGGTGAAGGTCACGGGAATGACGGGGCCGATGCTCGTCGCCACGCCGTATTTCTCGCCGGCGGCGGCCTTGTCGGTGGCGATCGCGGTCGCGACCTCGACGGCCGGGGCGGCGCGCTCCTCGATGCTCGCCTTCACCTTCGGAAATTCCTCCGCGCCGTAGGTCTCGGCCGAGAAGCCCTGCTGGCGGACGTCGTTCTCCGAGCCGATCCGGACCACGGTCGTGTCGATGGCGATGGCGCCGAGGACGACGACGGCCGCGGCGAGGCTGGTGAGCAACGCAGGCGAAAACCGGGTCGGCTTGCGGATGGTGACTTCAATTGGTGTGCTCATTTCAATCGACCTTCACTGGAAATGCTGACGATGCGGCGATGCGGCCGGCGACGCCCGGCATGGCAGTGCGGGGACCGGCCGCCATCGGCGCCAGGCCGCTCAGCCTGTCAGGATGTTCGTCCGGACGCTGTGCGCAGGGTGTCCCGGCGGGCGAGAGCCCGTGCGTCGGCTATGATCATTGGGATTGCCTCCTCCTGTGGTTCGGGCGCGCTGTTTCCTCCACTCGCCCGTTTGTCGAAGGGCATTTCTGCCCGCCACATCGGCGACATATGATATCAAAATGGTACCAATGTCGCCAATGATGTTATAATTACCGGACCCGCTTCAACCGAGCGATCATTCCTGCGCCTTGCTTCCGCCTGTGCTTCCTGCTGCTCCAGCGCCCGATGACGGAGCTACGCAACCGAGGATTTTTGCTGCAACGCCGTCCGGCAACTACTGATCCCGCAAGGGGTCGAGATGTCGAACGATGATATAAAGCATTGAAATACAGGGATTATGATCCGCCCGACTGTCTGTTGTCCCTCTCCCTTTGATGCCGCCTTGCCGGCGGACGTGCCGAGATCCCGTCAAGCTGTGCTGCATGGGTTTCTCATTTGGTGCCGGCTATCTTATATGAAAAAAATTACGACGCCAGAAAAATATTACGTTGATGGTGATATGTTTGTGATATAAGACAGTCGGAACGGCGAATGTCTGTTCGTATGGCTCCCCGCTCTTGCCGGGGAGGGTGCGCGGGAAGGGCACATCGAAGCTGATCGTGCCTGGTGCCTGCCTCCGGCGGACCTGAGCGGGCAGGGAGGATTTGACATGTTTCTGGCGGGCGCCTTCATGCCCTCGTCCGTCCCGCGCGGCGGGAGGGCTGTTCATGGCTGACGACAGCCGAGTGATCATCGGCATCGATGCGGGAACGTCGGTCATCAAGGCGGTTGCCTTCGAGATCGGCGGCAGGCAGCTCGCCGTGGCATCGGCGCGCAACAATTATTCCATGGCGGAGGACGGCGCGGCGACGCAGTCGCTGGCCCAGACCTGGCAGGATTGCCTGACGGCGCTTCGCGGACTTTCGGAGAAGCTGCCCGGCCTTGCCCGGCGCACGGCGGCGATCGCGGTGACCGGCCAGGGCGACGGCACCTGGCTCGTCGGCGCCGGCAACGAGCCGGTGGGCGATGCCTGGCTGTGGCTGGATGCCCGCGCGGCGCCAACGGTCCGGCAGCTTGCCGCCGGCGCCATGAACCGGGCGCGCTTCGAGGCGACGGGAACCGGCCTCAATACCTGCCAGCAGGGAACGCAGATGGCGCACATGGATCGCCATGTGCCCGATCTTCTGGGCCGGGCGGAGGTCGCCCTGCACTGCAAGGACTGGCTCTATCTCAACCTCACCGGCGTGCGTGCCACCGATCCCTCCGAGGCGAGCTTCACCTTCGGCAACTTCCGCAGCCGCCGCTATGACGACACCGTCATCGAAGCGCTCGGCCTGTCCCACCGGCGTGCGCTCCTGCCCGAGATCATCGAGGGGACCGAGACGACGCATCCGCTGACGCCCGCGGCGGCAGCGGCATCGGGCCTGCTGGCCGGAACGCCGGTGTGTCTCGGCTATGTCGACATGGTGATGACGGCGCTCGGCGCCGGCGTGCGCTCCGGCGGCGAGAACGCTGCCTGTTCGACGATCGGCTCGACTGGCGTGCACATGCGCGCAAAGGCCGTTCCCGACGTGCAACTCAATGCGGAAGGCACCGGCTATGTCATCGCCCTGCCGCTGCCGGGGATCGTCACGCAGGTCCAGACCAACATGAGCGCCACCATCAATATCGACTGGGTGCTGCAGCTTGCCGCCGACCTGATGGCGGAGGGCGGGCGCGAGACGAGCCTGTCCGATCTCATTCCCCGCATCGACGGCTGGTTTGCGGCCAGCGCGCCGGGGGCGGTGCTCTATCACCCCTATATATCCGAAGCCGGCGAGCGCGGTCCCTTCGTCAATGCCGATGCCCGGGCCGGCTTCATCGGCCTGTCCTCGCGGCACCGGTTCCCGGACCTCGTACGCGCCGTGGTGGAGGGGCTCGGCCTTGCGACGCGCGATTGCTACGCGGCGATGGGCGACACACCGGCCGAATTGCGCCTGACCGGGGGTGCCGCGCGCTCGTCGGCCCTGCGCGGCGTGCTGTCGGCCGCCGTCAGGGCGCCGCTGCGCGTCTCCGGGCGCGAGGAGGCGGGGGCTGCGGGCGTTGCGATGATGGCGGCCGTCGCGATCGGCGCCTACCCGACGATGGACGATTGCATTGCCGAATGGGTGACGCCGCTTCTCGGCCGCCCAGAGCCGCCGGACGCCGAGCAAGCCGACCGCATGGACCGCCTCTATGGCGCCTACCGGCAGGCGCGGCTGGGGCTTGTGCCCGTATGGGACGCGCTCGCCGGACGCTAGCAGCATCGGCGAACCGTCGCGACCGGCGGAACGGAACGACACGGGATGCCGGACGCGCATCCGAAGGAGCAGGAAATGACAGAGAACACCATCTACGACCTGGTTGTCATCGGCGGCGGCATCAACGGTGCCGGGATCGCCCGCGACGCGGCCGGTCGCGGTCTGTCGGTCATCCTCTGCGAGAAGGACGATCTGGCGGAGGGCACGTCTTCGCGCTCCGGCAAGCTGGTCCACGGGGGCTTGCGCTATCTCGAATACTACGAGTTCCGCCTCGTCCGCGAAGCTCTCATCGAGCGCGAGGTGCTGCTGAATTCCGCCAGCCACATCATCTGGCCGATGCGTTTCGTCCTGCCGCACAGCCCGAACGACCGGCCGGCCTGGCTGGTTCGCCTCGGCCTGTTCCTCTACGATCATCTCGGCGGCCGCAAACGCCTGCCCGGCACGCGCACGCTCGACCTGAGGCGCGATCCGGAAGGCGCGCCGATCCTCGACGAATATACCAGGGGCTTCGAGTACTCGGACTGCTGGGTGGACGACGCACGCCTCGTCGTCCTGAATGCGGTCGACGCCGCCGAAAAGGGAGCCACGGTACTCACCCGCACGGCCTGTTTCAGCGCCAAGCGCGACCAGGGCGCCTGGATCGTGCAGATGCGCGACCAGACGACCGGCGAGGTCCGCACCGTCCGGGCGAAGGCGGTCGTCAACGCAGCCGGCCCCTGGGTCAACGACATCGTCGGGCGCGTGGCCGGCTCCAACAGCCGGCGCAACGTCCGCCTCGTCAAGGGCAGCCACATCATCGTGCCGAAATTCTGGAGCGGCCAGCAGGCCTATCTCGTCCAGAACCACGACAAGCGGGTGATCTTCATCAATCCCTACGAGGGCGACAAGGCGCTGATCGGCACGACCGACATCCCCTATGACGGCCAGCCGGAAGAGGTGAAGGCGGACGAGAGCGAGATCGAGTACCTGCTCGCCGCCGTCAACCGCTATTTCAAGGAAAAGCTGCGCCGCGCCGACGTCATCGAGAGCTTCTCCGGCGTTCGCCCGCTCTTCGATGACGGCAAGGGCAACCCTTCCGCCGTCACCCGCGACTATGTCTTCGACCTCGACGAGACCGGCGGCGCGCCGCTGCTCAACGTATTCGGCGGCAAGATCACCACCTTCCGCAAGCTTTCCGAGCACGCCCTGCAGCGACTGGCGAAGTTCTTCCCGCAGATGGGCGGAGACTGGACCGCGGCCGCGAGCCTTCCCGGCGGCGAGATCCCGAACGCAGACTACATCGCCTTCTCCGAGACGTTGCGCCAGCGCTATCCCTGGATGCCGCGCGATCTCATCAACCACTATGGTCGCCTCTACGGCGCGCGCACCGGAAAGGTGGTCGGCGGCGCGACGTCGATCACAGGTCTCGGTCGCCATTTCGGCGCTTCACTCTACGAGGCCGAGGTCCGCTACCTGGTCGAGAACGAGTGGGCCCGCCGTGCGGACGACATCCTTGTCCGCCGCACCAAGCAGGGCCTGCACATGAACGAACAGCAGAAGGCCGATTTCAGGGCCTGGTTCGAAACCGAGATCGCGCAGGCCGCGTGAGGCCGGATCGACAGGAGAACGACATGGCCTTGACGCTATCCCTCAACACCAACCCGCTGGTGAACCGGTTCGCCGATCCCGACGACCTGATCGACACGGTGGCGCGCGACCTGAAGATCCGCGACCTGCAACTGACGCATGAGTTCATCAATCCGAGTTGGCCGGCGCCGGTGATCCGCCGCCTGACGCGGCAGATGGATGCGGCCCTGCAACGCACCGGCGTGCGGGTGACCTCGGGCATGACCGGCCCCTATGGCCGGCTGAACCATTTCGGCCATCCGGACCGCGACGTGCGGCGCTATTATGTCGACTGGTTCAAGACCTTCGCCGACATCACCGCCGATCTCGGCGGCACGTCGGTCGGCACCCAGTTCGCGATCTTCGCCTACAAGGACTACGACGATCCGGCCCGCCGCGAGGAACTGATCGAGATCGCGATCGACTGCTGGGCGGAGGTGGCCGAGCACGGCAAGGCTGCCGGGCTCGACTATGTCTTCTGGGAGCCGATGAGCATCGGTCGGGAATTCGGCGAGACCATTGCCGCCTGCCTCGGCCTGCAGGAACGGCTGACGGCGGCGGACATGGCGATCCCGATGTGGATGATGGCCGACATCGACCATGGCGACGTCACCTCGGACAACCCCGACGACTACGACCCCTATGCCTGGGCGCGCGCCGTACCGAAGGTGTCGCCGATCATCCACATCAAGCAGAGCCTGATGGACAAGGGCGGACATCGTCCGTTCACGGCGGAATTCAACGCCAGGGGCCGCATCCAGCCGGAACCGCTGGTGGCCGCCTTTGCCGAGGGTGGCGCCGTCGACAACGAGATCTGCCTGGAGCTGTCCTTCAAGGAGCGGGAGCCGAACGACCGGCAGGTCATCGGGCAGATCGCCGAGAGCGTGGCGTTCTGGGCGCCGCATATCGATACCGGCGCAGCCGACCTGAAGGTCTGACTCCGGTTTTTTCCGGGGGACGCGACATTTTCGGTCGACGTTCGGGGCCGAACAGTCCTATCAACCGCTTCGGCGCAGCGGAAGGCGGGTGTGCCGGCCGGACCCCTGAAGGCACCAAGGAGCATGGAACCGAGCGCTATGGAGAAGGAAGCCGGTAGCGACCGATGACGGATGCAGACGAATCACTTGCCGTGCGCGCGGCCTGGCTCCACTACGTGGCCGGGATGACCCAGGCCGAGGTCGCCCGCCGGCTCGGGCTGCCGTCGGTCAAGACACACCGCATGATCGCCCGCGCGGTGGCGGACGGCGTCGTGAAGGTGACGATCGACGGCGACATCGTCGAGTGCGTCGACCTGGAGATGAAGCTCGCCGAACGGTTCGGGCTGGCCTATTGCGAAGTGGCGCCCGATCTCGGCGAGGAGGGCATTCCGCTCCGGGCGCTCGGCCAGGCCGGCGCCGGTTTCCTCAAGCGCGAGATCGAACGGGGCGAGCACAGGGTGATCGGGCTCGGCCACGGGCGCACGCTCTCGGCCGCGGTGCATCATATGCAGCGGCTCAACGCCAGGGGCCTGCATTTCGTCTCGCTGCTGGGCGGCCTGACGCGCAACTACACCGCCAACCCCTATGACGTGATGCATCGCATCGCCGAGAAGACCGGAACGCAGGCCTATGTCATGCCGGTGCCGTTCTTCGCCAACACCGCCGACGACCGCGAGGTGCTGCTGGCGCAGCGCGGCGTGCGCGAGGTGTTCGAGATGGCCAACAACACCGACCTGAAGTTCGTCGGCATGGGAACGGTCGATGCCGAGGCCCAGCTCGTCCAGTCGGGCATGATCGAGGCGCGGGAGATCGAGGAGATCGCTGCTGCCGGCGGCGTCGGCGAAATCCTCGGCTACTTCTTCGACGGGCGCGGGCGTATCCTCGACACGACGCTGACCGCCCGCACGCTCGCCGCCTCCTTCCCGCAATCGAAGACGGACCGGCTGGTGGCGCTCGCCGGCGGACTGGTCAAGGTCAAGGCGATCAGGGCGGTGCTCAACAGCCGCCGCCTGCATGGCCTGATCACGGACGAGCGCACGGCCCGCGCGCTTCTCGAAACGGAATGAACCACACATCGGGCGGCGCCAAGCGCTGCCTCAACATGGGACGTGAAACATGACGACTGCACCGCAATTCTGGATCGGCACCAGCTGGAAAATGAACAAGACGCTCGCCGAAGCCCGTGTCTTCGCCGAGGGCCTGCGCGCCGCCGACGGGGCGCGTGATCAGCGGATCCAGCGTTTCGTCATCCCCCCGTTCACCGCGGTGCGCGAAGTCAAGGCGATGCTGGCCGATACTTCCGTCAAGGTCGGTGCGCAGAACATGCATTGGGCGGACCAGGGTGCGTGGACCGGCGAGGTCTCGCCGGTGATGCTCAAGGACTGCAATCTCGACATCGTCGAGCTCGGCCATTCCGAGCGCCGCGAACATTTCGGCGAGACCGACGAGACGGTAGGGCTCAAGACCGAGGCCGCCGTCCGCCACGGTCTCATCCCGCTGATCTGCATCGGCGAGACGCTGGAGGAGCGTGAAGGTGGCCGCGCCGCCGAGGTTCTCGCACAGCAGGTGCGAGGCGCGCTTTCGAAACTGTCGCCGGAGCAGAAGAAGGCCGAGATCCTTCTCGCCTACGAGCCCGTCTGGGCCATCGGCGAGAAGGGCATTCCGGCAACGTCCGACTATGCCGACGCGCGCCATGCCGAAATCATCGCCGTTGCCGAAGACGTGCTGGGTCGCAGGATCCCGTGCCTCTATGGCGGCTCGGTCAATCCGGGCAACTGCGAAGAACTGATCACCTGCCCCCATATCGACGGGCTCTTCATCGGGCGCTCCGCCTGGAATGTCGAAGGCTACCTCGACATCCTCGGCAAGTGCGCCGCCAAACTCTAAGGAGGACATGCCATGAAACTTGCAGTAGCCGGAGACAGCGCGGGCGAAGGCCTCGCCAAGATCCTTGCCGATCACCTGAAGGAGCGCTTCGACGTGCACGAGGTCTCGCGCACGGATGCCGGTCCCGATGCCTTCTATGCCAACCTTTCCGACCGCGTGGCCTCGGGCGTGATTGATGGCACCTATGACAGGGCCATCCTCGTCTGCGGCACCGGGATCGGGGTCTGCATCTCCGCCAACAAGGTGCCGGGCATTCGTGCGGCCCTGACCCACGACACCTATTCAGCGGAACGGGCGGCACTCTCCAACAATGCCCAGATCATCACCATGGGTTCCCGGGTGATCGGCCCCGAACTGGCCAAGGCCATCGCGGATGCCTACCTCGCCCAGACCTTCGACGAGAAGGGACGCTCGGCCGGCAACGTCGAGGCGATCAACGCCGTCGACGCGAAGTACAACGCCCGCTGATCGTGGCGCCGGCGATGCCGCGCCCGCGCGTCGGCATCGCCGCTTTGACGAATACGCCTGCCGCGGTCCTGCCGCGGCAGGTCAGGCGACGTTGGCCCGGGGGCCTTCTTCTTCGTCGCCAGACGCCTGCTCGGTGCGGCGCTGGAACAGGGCGGCGATCAGGTCGGACTGGGTGACGATGCCGACGACGCGGTTGTGCTCGTTCACGACCGGCATGTGATGAAGGCCCATGTCGGCCATGGGCGGCACCAGCTTGGCGATCATCGTCCCGGGAAGCGCCGACTGGACGCGCCGAGTCATGATGTCGGCGACCGTGCGCGGCGTCTTCGAACGGCCTCCGAGGACGAGGCGGACCTTGTCGCCGAATCCGAACCGCAACTGTCCGTTTCGTCCAAGCGCAGAATTGTGCATGAAATCGGTCTGGGTGACGATGCCGACCAGCCCGTCCGCTTCCGTCACCACCGGCAGCGCCTTGATCCGGTGCTCGAGCAACAGGCGCCAGGCCTCCCGCAGCGAGGTCTGCGGCGAAACCGTTGCCACGTCGCGGGACATGACCTCGCTGCAGGTGATCTCGCCGGACCGGCGATGATAGGCCCTGATCTGCGCCTGGTGCAGAAGCTCGTCGAGCACGTCGGAACTGATGTTGACCACCTCGTCATACTGCGCGAGCACGGCCTGGAGGTCCTCCGGCACGACACCGAGCCGCTGCGTGGGGACCGGATCGGCGGTGTTGTGCGGATTGGCGGCGGCTGATGGCGCAAGATGCGGATAGCGCCGCCCGGTCGCGTTGTTGAAGGCGAAGGCCACGAGCAGGATCAGGGCGGAGTTGATGCCGACGGGCGTCAGGACGAACCAGTATCCCGCCTCGTGAACCGCCGGGCCGCCGAGAACGGCCGTCAACGCGACCGCGCCGCTCGGCGGGTGCAGGCAGCCCATCATCATCATGGTCGCAATGGCGAGTGCCACGGCGACCGCAGCGGCGGCGACCGGGTCACCGATCACGAGCGCGCAGCTCACGCCGATGAAGGCGGCGATCGTGTTCCCGCCGAGGATCGACCAGGGCTGGGCGAGCGGGCTCGTGGGCGCGGCGAAAAGCAGGACCGCGGACGCCCCCATGGGGGCGATCAGCAGCGGCAGGCTCACATCGCCGGATCCCACGGCCATCGTGCTGACGAGGCCCGTCAGGAGAACGCCCACGAACGCGCCCACGGACGATCGGAAGCGTTCGTGCCGGCTGGTCGGGGCAATATCGGGGATCAGGCGCTTCAGAAAAGCACTGGCCTTGGACATGAAGAACTCGCAGGAAAGGCATATGCGGCTGGAATTTGGTCGATCAGATAGCATTTGCCTTTCGCGCGGGCATGCAAAATTGATCCAATTTGGGCAGGAAGGTCGAAAAATATGCAATGTGTTGCGCCGGCTGGCCGCGGACTCGGCCCTCAGTTGAGGCGCAGCCCGCTGGCGCCGTCGAAGAGATGCGTGCCGGACGCATTGCCGCGGACATGGATCCGCTCGCCGACCCTGATCTCGGCTTCGCGCGGAAATTCCACGGTCAGCATCCGGCTCTCGCCAATCTCGACATAGCCGTAGGTCTGGCTCCCCAGCCGTTCGACGACGGCGAGATCGCCGGTGAACCAGGCGTCCTCCGGCGAACAGCGAACGAGGTCTTCCGGCCGGATGCCGAGCGTTATGCCGGACGAGGCCGCCTGGGGCCGGGTCGTTGCCGGCAAGGCGATCTGCCTGCCGGCGACGGCCAGTCTTGTCTCGGCGTCGTCGGTGCCTGTGACCTGCGCGGACAGCGTGTTCATCGTCGGGCTGCCGATGAAGCGGGCAACGAAGAGGCTTGCCGGCCTGTGATAGAGCTCCAGCGGCTTGCCGATCTGCTCGATCCGGCCCGCATTGAGGACGACGATCCGGTCAGCAAGGGTCATCGCCTCGACCTGGTCGTGGGTGACGTAGACGGTCGTCGCCTTCATCCGGTTGTGCAGCTTGGCGATCTCGAGGCGCATCTCGACGCGCAGGGCGGCATCGAGGTTGGAAAGCGGCTCGTCGAAGAGGAAGGCGGAGGGCTCGCGGACGATGGCGCGCCCCATCGCCACGCGCTGGCGCTGCCCGCCGGAAAGCTGGGCCGGTCTGCGGTCGAGGAGGGGGGTGATCTTGAGGATGTCGGCTGCCGTCGAGACCCGTTCGTCGATCGCCTTCTCGCCGGTTCCGCGCATCTTCAGGCCGAAGGCCATGTTTTCGCGCACGCTCATGTGCGGGTAGAGCGCGTAGTCCTGGAAGACCATGGCGATGTCGCGCTCGGAAGGCGGAAGCGCGTTCACCACCTTGCCGCCGATGTCGAGCATGCCGCCGGAAATCTCCTCCAGCCCGGCGACCATGCGCAGCAGCGTCGATTTTCCGCAGCCGGAAGGGCCGACAAGAACGAGGAACTCACCGCTCTCTATGTCGATGTCGATGTCATGGATGACGGCGAGCGAACCGTATGTCTTGCGGATCTTTCTCAAGGCGATGGCAGTCACGGTTTTCTCCTCCGGCAGACCATGTTAGCACTTGACCAACATTATCGATATCAATATCAATAATGATACAAACGTCGATTGGCAACTCCGTGGAAGCTGCGATGTCCTATTTTTCGACAAGGCCGAGTGTCCGGACAAGCGCTGCAAAGCCCGCCAAATCGGCGGCGGCCTTCAATGCGCTGAAGCGCGACATCATGCTCGGCGTGCTGCCGGCAGGCGCGGCGCTGACCGAACTCGAACTCGCCGCCCATTTCGGTTGCAGCCAGGGGACCGTTCGCGAGGCGCTGCTGCAGTTGCAGGAGGAGGGGCTCGTCCTGCGCCAGGGGCACAGGGGCACGCAGGTCTCCGAATGCACCGAGGACGAGGCCGTGGAGATGTTTCGCGTGCGCCGCCAGATCGAATGCAACGGCATCCTGCGCGTGGTCCAGGCGCAGAGCCGCACGCTGATCGCCGACCTCAAGGCGCTGTTTTCGGAGATGCTGGACGCGGCCCGGCGCGACGACGAACTGGAGCTTGCCTCCGCGGACCGCGATTTCCACCGCCGCATCTTCCAGGATGCGCGCCTGCCGGCGCTCGATCCGATCCTGCACCGCTGCCTCGTCCACAATCACCGTTTCAAGATTTCCCGCAGCACGCTGCCGCGCGACCTGTTTGCGACCGCCCAGCGCCACGCCGTCATCATCGAGGCGATCGAGAGCCGCGATCCGGCGCGCGCCGACGAGGCGCTGCGGCACCATATCGCCACCATCGTCGATCTCGGTCCCAGCGTCTTCCCGGATCTCGTCCAATGACTGGCGCGGGCACTTTCGACGCGACGCTCTCGCCGGAAACGGCCGCCTTGATGGAGCGGCTGGCCGCGGCCGGTCCCCAGCAGGACCCGACGCTGTTGCCGCCGGCGGAAGGGCGCGCACTGTCGGAGGAGGGCAATCGCCGCTGGAACATCGACCTGCCGGCGATGGCCTCCGCTACAGACTGCCGGGTCGAGGCCGATGTCGCGCTGGGCTCGCCCGGCTGCCGGATGCGCGTGCTTGTTCCCGAAGAGAGGGCTGCCGGTGCGATCCTCTATGTCCACGGCGGCGGTTTCGCGTTCTGCAGCCCCGAAACGCACGAGCGCTGCGCCCGTCTGCTCGCCGTCGCAGCAGGCATGCCGGTGCTTCTGCCTGACTACAGGCTTGCGCCGGAAAACCCCTATCCGTCCGGCCTGCGGGACGTGGTGGCCTGCCTGCGGGCGGCCTTCACGGCAACGGAGGATGCCGGCGTCGTCCCGGGCCCGCTGATCGTCGCCGGCGATTCCGCCGGCGCCAATCTCGCTCTGGCAGCGCTGCTCCACGAACAACGCGAGGCCGCGCCGACCCCGGTTGCCGGCGCTCTGCTCTTCTACGGCAACTACGCGATGGACTTTGCCACGCCTTCCTACGAGGCGTTCGAGCATGGTCCGGGCCTGACGCGCGCCAGGATGCAGCGCTACTGGGCCTGGTATGCGCCGGCCGGTGACGACATATCCGGCGATCCGCTCGCCTGTCCGCTCACCGCCGGCGACGAGGCGCTTGCCGCGCTGCCGCCGCTGCATCTGATGGCGGGAGGGGTCGACCCGCTCCTGTCCGACACGCTGAGGCTGCACCGGCGCCTGCAGGCGCTCGGGCGGAAGGAGACCGTCACGGTCGTTCCGGGCGTGGTGCATGGATTCCTGCAGAACACCATCGATCTCGCAGCGGCACGGGAGGCACTTGCCGCTGCCGGGATCGCAGCACGGAAGATGGCTGCCGCAACGGTCTAGCCGGCCAAGAATTCAACGGAGGAGACGACAATGAACTTCAGGAAACTCAGCATGGGCGTTGCACTCGCGGCAACGCTGTTGGCGTCCACGGCGTCCGCCGAGACGGTGCGCTTCTGGTACCACTTCGACAATCCGGAAAACCCGATGGCCGATCTCGTTGCCAAGTTCGAGGCGGCCAATCCCGGCATCACGATCGAGGCCGAGAACGTGCCGTGGAACAGCTACTACGACACGCTCTACACATCGCTTGTCGGCGGCAATGCGCCGGACGCGGCCATGGTGAAGCTGTTCGCCCAGCCGCGGCTGGCGGAGATGGGCGCGCTGGAGCCGCTCGGCGACAAGATCGACGCATGGGCCGGCAAGGCCGACCTGCTCGACAACCTGCTGGAGCTCAACAAGGGGCCGGACGGCCAGCAGTACTACCTGCCGATCCAGTACGTCGTCCTCTATCTCTACTACCGCGCCGACCTCTTCGAGCAGGCCGGCCTGCAGCCACCAAAGACCTGCGAAGAGTTCCGCGACGCGGCGATCAAGCTGACCAAGGCGCCGACGACCTATGGCTTCGGCCTGCGCGGCGGCAAGGGCGGATGGGACCAATGGGGCGCCTTCGTGCTCTCGCAGGGCGGCGAGCTGAAGCCCGGCGGCCTGACCAACGAGAAGGCGGTGGCAGCCAACCAGTGGCTGATCGACCTCTTCCAGAAGGACAAGGTCATTCCGCCATCGGCCCCGAACGACGGCTTCCAGGAAATCACCGGCGCCTTCAAGGCCGGCACGACGGCGATGACCATCCACCACATCGGCTCGTCGAACGACATGGTCAAGGCGCTGGGCGACAAGGTTTCGGCCGTGCCGGTGCCGGAGTGCGGCGGCAACCGCTGGACGTCCTACGGCGACGAGTCGCTGGCGATCTTCTCCTCGTCTGAGGTGAAGGATGCGGCCTGGAAGTGGATCTCGTTCCTCGCCGAGGGCGAGAACAACGTCGCCTTCAACAAGGCGACCGGCCAGATGACCGTGACCAAGAGCGGCTCGGAAAACTGGAACCTGCATGAGCGCCGCTTCGTCGATGCCACCGTGCAGTCGCTGCCGTTTGCGCATGTGCTGCCGCAGACCCCGGCGACGTCGGAGTTCGTCAACACAGCCTGGCAGGTCGCCATGCAGCAGGCGCTGACGGGACAGATCACGTCCCAGCAGATGATGGAGCAGTTGGAAGGGCTCTTCGCGCAGTAAAACGCCGCAGCCTCCAGCGCATCCCCCACTCGCAGCGTCAGGGCGGGTGGGGGATCGATCCCAGCCTCGAAAGGCAAGGAACCGAAATCCGATGACCGCGATCACCACCACCGTTGCCGACAAAGCGATCCCGACCCCCTGGAGCACGCGGCTGATGCCCTACATGCTCCTGGCGCCGGCGGTGCTGGTGACGGTGTTCATCGTCTTCATGCCGATGGTGCAGGCGGTGGTGACCAGCTTCTACGACCTCGTCCTGTGGAAGCCGAACGCCAGCCGCTTCGTCGGCTTTGGCAACTACGTCAAGCTGTTCGCCGACCCGGTCTTCTGGACGGCGCTCTGGAACACTGCGATCTGGATCGGCCTGACGGTGCCGTTGCAGATGGGCCTCGGCCTGGTCACCGCGCTGCTTCTGAACCGCGAGTTTCCCTGGCGCGGCCTCGCGCGCGCGCTGATCATCATTCCCTGGGCGCTGCCGAGCGTCGTGATCGCGCTGATGTGGCGCTGGATCTACGATCCGAACACGGGCGTGCTGAACGACATCCTCCTCTATCTCTCGATCGTGCAGAGTGCCGTTCCCTGGCTCGCCGATCCCAACCTCGCGCTCTATGCGATCATCGCCACCTTGACCTGGCAGGGTTTTCCCTTCTTCGCCGTGATGATCCTGGCCGGCCTGCAGGGCATTCCGAAGAGCCAGTACGAGGCAGCTTCGATCGACGGCGCGAGCGCTTGGCGGCAGTTCCTGCACATCACGCTTCCCGGCATCGCGCCGGTGCTGGCAACGGCCGGGCTGCTCAGGGTGATCTGGGTCGCCAATTCGATGGACGTGATCTTCGTCATGACGGGCGGCGGCCCCGGCTATTCGACCCATACGCTGCCGCTCTATGCGTTCGTGCGGGCGCGGCAGAACCTGGACTTCGGCTATGGCACCGCGATCGCGGTCACCTTCACCATCCTTCTCGGCGCGATCGTCGCCGTCTATCTGGTCCGCACCATGCGCGAGGTTGAACGATGAACAAGCCGGGCACCGCACGCCGCATCCTGACGACGGACCTTCCGGTCCTCGTCATCGTGCTCTTCGCCATGGCGCCGTTCGCCTGGATGGTCCTGACCTCGCTGACGCCGACGGCGGCGCTGAACGCGACCGGCGTGTCGCTTTCGCCCGCCGGCTGGAGCCTCGACAATTACGTCCGGCTGCTGCGCCAGACGTCCTTCCTCGGCAACATGATGGACAGCCTCATCATCGCCGGCGGTACCGTGATCCTCGGGCTCGCGGTGGCGGTCACCGCAGCCTACGCCTTCTCGCGCTTCCGCTTCGCCGGCCGCAAGCTCCTGATGCTGCAGTTCCTGCTGATCAACATGTTCCCGGTGGTGCTCCTGATCCTGCCGCTGTTCGTGCTGATGAAGAACGTCGGCATCCTGGACACGCATTTCGGGCTGGTCCTCGCCAATGCCACGGTCGCGATCCCCTTCGCCGTATGGATGCTGACGAGCTATGTCGGAGCGATCCCCAGGAGCCTCGACGAGGCGGCGATGATCGACGGCTGCTCGCGGCTGACGGCGCTGCGCCGGGTGGTGCTGCCGCTGACGATGCCGGGCATCATCTCCACCGGCATCTACATCTTCATCACCGCCTGGAACGAGTATCTCTACGCGCTGACGCTCGGCGGCCGCAACGTCCGCCCGGTCACCGTCGCGATCCAGACGCTAATCGGCGAGTACCAGATCGAGTGGGGGCTGCTCGCCGCCGGCGCGGTCGTCGGCGCCATGCCCGCAACCATCCTTTTCCTTCTCGTCCAGCGCCGCCTGATCGGCGGACTCACGCAGGGTGCGGTGAAGGGCTGAACTTCAAAGAAGAGGACTGACCATGAACCCCGTCGGGTTGATCTCCATGCAATATGCGCGGCCCTTTACGGCCGAGCATTTCCCGCTGTTTTCGCAGATGCGCGAACTCGGCTACGACTTCGTGGAACTGCTGGTGCCCGAACCGGGCGAGCTGAACCTCGAGGACACGAAGAGGGCGCTGACTGACGCCGGCCTCTCCGTCGTGCTCGCCGCTCGCGTCAACCTGCAGCGCAACCTCTCTTCCGACGACCCCGTCGCCCATCGCGCCGGCATCGACTACCTGAAATATGCGGCCGACTGCGCGGCCGCACTTGGCTGCTCCATCGTCGGCGGTCCGCTCACCGGCAATCCGCTGGTCTTCGCCGGCCGGCCGCCGCAGCCGGTTTCCGAGGAGGAACGGCTTGCCCGCAAGGCGCGCTGCGTCGCCGGCCTGAAGGAAGCAGGCGACCACGCCGGGAAGCTCGGCGTGATCCTTGCGGTCGAGCCGCTGAACCGCTTCGAGAGCGACGTGCTATGCACGACGCAGCAGGCGATCGAGCTTCTGGATGCCGTCGATCATCCTGCCGTCCAGCTGATGCTCGACACCTTCCACATGCACATGGAGGAAGCCTCGATCGCCGAGGCAATCCGGCTCGGCGGCAAGCGCGTCGTCCATTTCCAGGCCAACGAGAACCATCGCGGATTTCCCGGCACGGGTGCGACCGATTGGGTGGACGTGTTCCGGGCGTTGCACGAGATCGGCTATGATGGGCCGGTCTCGCTCGAGCCCTTCCGCCGCAACGACGACCGCTTCGGCGTTCCCTTCGCGCAGTGGCGCCCGCCGCACGAGGATGAGAGCGCGCGGCTTGCCGCCTCTGCCGAATTCATCAAGTCCCACATCACACTGACGGAATATCGCCGATGACACTTAAGATTGGTTGGATCGGGTGCGGCATCCATGCCACCCAGATGCTCTTGCCCCAGCTCGTCCGCCACGACGTCGAGCTGGTCGCGCTCTGCGACATCGACGGCAAGCGCCTTGCCTCCGCCGGCCGGCAGTTCGGCGTCTCGAAGCTGACGAGCGATGCGGAGGAACTGATCGGCACCCGCGGCATCGACGCGGTCGGCATGGCGGTCGGTCCCGACCAGCATCTCGCCTTTGGCAAGATGGCGCTGGAGCGCGGGCTGCCGGTGTTCATGGAAAAGCCCCCGTCCGGCAGCGCCGCAGGCGCCCGCGAGTTGCTTGCGGCATCGGAAAGGTCCGGCAAGCCGCTTCTCGTAGGCTTCATGAAGCGCTATTCCGCCGGCAACAAGATCGCCGCCAACATCCTGCGCTCGGGCCGCTTCGGCGACGTGCTGGGTCTCACCGGCTACTACATGACCGCGCCCGGTTACTTCGCGGGGAACGTGGACTATACCGGCTTCTTCCTGCACCATTGCGTCCACTACATGGACCTCGTCTCCTTCCTCGTCTCCCCGGTGAAGAAGCTTTCGGCCCGCAAGGTGGAGAAGGATCCCGGCAAGGTGCTATTCCATATCAACTTCGATTTCGAATGCGGCGCGATCGGCACCGTCGCCATGGGCACGATCCAGTCGCGCGGTGCACCTGTCGAGCGCATCGAGATCATGGGCGATCACCAGCGCATCGAGGTCGACAACGTCATCGAGGTGCGCTGGAACCGTAATCCGCCATTCAAGGTGGACGATCCGCTGGCGACGCTTTCCGATACGGTCGACAGCCTGACATGGAAACCAAACTTCACCGCGGCCGCCAACGAGGACCCGAAGGGCTATTTCTCGTTGCTGGCCGACGTCATTCCCGCACTCGGCGGTGCAGAGACCGCAGCCCCCACCATCCATGACGGCGTCGTGGCGATGGAACGGCTGGAGACGCTCCGCCGCGAACTGGCGCTCTGAGCGCAACGAAAGGCAGACCATGAAGACCCCCGTCATCCAGTTCGGCACCAGCCGGTTCCTGCAGGCCCATGCCGACCTGTTCCTGTCGGAGGGAACGCCGGCACGGGCGATCACGGTCGTGCAGACCTCGGGCGATCCGGCAAGGGCAGGGCGGCTTGCCGCGCTCGCCGCGCCGGAAGGCTATCCGGTCCGGATCCGCGGCCGGCAGGACGGCCAGGTGGTCGACGAGGAACATCGCGTCACCTCGGTCAGGCGCTGCCTGTCCATGACCGAGGGCTATGAGGATGTCCGGCGCGTGTTCGTGGAAGAGGCGGACTATGTCCTCTCCAACACCGGCGATTCCGGATACGAAAGCAAGGCGGAGGACGCACTCTCCGCCTTCTCGCCGGCGATGAGCTTTCCCGCCAAGCTTTACCATCTCCTGGCCGCTCGCCACGCCGACGGCGGACGTCCCCTGACCATCCTGCCGATGGAGCTGATTGCCGACAACGGCAAGGTGCTGCGGGGGCTGGTCCTGGAGATCGCCGCGGCCAACAATGCTTCCGCCGGCCTGTTGCGCTATATCGGGGAGGAGACGATCTGGGCCTCGAGCCTCGTCGATCGCATCGTGTCCGCGCCGATCGAGCCGGCGGGTGCGGTGGCCGAGCCTTATGCGCTATGGGCGATCGAGCGGACGCCGGGCCTGGTCGTGCCGTGCGCACACCCCGCGATCCGGCTCGTCGACGACCTTCGGGAGATCGAGACGCTGAAGCTGCACATCCTCAATCTCGGCCATACCGCGCTGGTGGACCTGTGGACCCGGCGCGGTGCACCGGCGCAGGCGATCGTTCGTGAGCTCATCGCCGTGCCCGAAGTCGAGGCCGAGCTCGGGGAGATCTACCGCAGCGAGGTCCTGCCGGTGTTCGGCGCCCTTGGTCGCCGCGATGAGGCGGCGGCCTATCTTGCGACCACGCTGGAGCGGTTTGCCAATCCCTTCCTCGACCACAGGCTCTCGGACATCGCCCAGAGCCATGCCCAGAAGGTCCAACGCCGGATTGTCGCCTTCATCGAGCTTGCCCGGGCGGCCGGCTACGAGGGCGACTTCCCGAAGCTCACCGCGATCGTCGGCCGCGCCGGGGCTGTCTGAACGATCGCCCGCTACAGTCCTCCGCCCGACTGATGCCAGCCGCTATCGCCAGCCAAGTGTCGGGGCGACGTGCTTCAGGATCGCCTCGATGACATGGGCGTTGTAGTCAACGCCCAGCTGGTTGGGGACGGTCAGGAGCAGCGTATCGGCTTCCGCGACGGCCTCGTCCGCGGCAAGCTGCTCCACCAGCCGGTCGGGCTCCGCCGCGTAGGAACGGCCGAAGATCGCCCGCGTGTTCTCGTCGATGAAGCCGATCGAATCCTGCTCCTTGCCGCTCTGCCCGAAATAGGCGCGGTCACGATCGTCGACGAGCGCGAAGATGCTGCGGCTGACGGAGACACGCGGCGTGCGGGCATGGCCGGCTTCCTTCCACGCCTCGCGATAGGCGCGGATCTGGGCCGCCTGCTGCACATGGAAGGGCTCGCCCGTCTCGTCGTCCTTCAGGGTCGAACTCTGCAGGTTCATGCCGAGCTTTGCCGCCCACACGGCCGTTGCGTTCGAGCCCGCACCCCACCAGATCCGCTCGCGCAGGCCTTCCGAATAGGGCTCCAGGCGCAGAAGGCCGGGCGGGTTGGGGAACATCGGGCGCGGGTTGGGCTTTGCGAAGCCGTTGCCCTTCAGCGCTTCGAGCAGCACCTCGGCGTGATTGCGGCCCATGTCGGCGTCGGTCGCGCCCTCCTGCGGCTGGTAGCCGAAGTATTTCCAGCCGTCGATCACCTGCTCCGGCGAGCCGCGGCTGATGCCGAGCTGCAGCCGGCCGCCGGCGATCAGGTCGGCCGCACCCGCATCCTCCGCCATGTAGAGCGGGTTCTCGTAGCGCATGTCGATGACCGCGGTGCCGATCTCGATCGTCTTCGTCTTCGCGCCGACGGCGGCCAGAAGCGGGAAGGGGGAGGCGAGCTGCCGGGCAAAATGATGGACGCGGAAATAGGCGCCATCGGCCCCGAGTTCTTCCGCCGCAACCGCGAGATCGATGGACTGCAGGAGCGCATCGCCCGCCGAGCGGGTCTGCGACTGGGGAGAGGGGGCCCAGTGGCCGAAGGAAAGGAAGCCGATTTTCTTCATGATCGCGTCGTCCGGTGTTGCCGTGTGTCAGGCCCTTGATGACACAAGACGCGACAGGGCGACAGCCTTGGAAAAGAGAACGCTCCGTTCAGCCGGCGATGCCTGTGGTTGCGACAACGTCGCGGGCCACGCGGTGGCCTGGCTCGCGGTTCGGAGCAGGTTGGCGGTGCAGCGCCTGACGCTGCGCGCGCATGCCCGGCGACCGCGCAACCGCCGCTGGCCGGATGGTCCCCGACGGCCAAATTTTCCTAACGCGACCGGGGGCGAACGAGCCCATGTTAACCTTTTGTTAACCGTGAATCGCGTAGGTATCGAGAACGAAAAATTAACGAAGATTTCCAACGTGTTAACAGACGCTCGCTCGATCCGTATCAAGGGCCGCTCCTTCCTGGCGCTCATGCTTTCACCGGAGCTGCCGCTCGACGAATGGCTGGCGCGCCTGGACGACCTCGCAAGTCGTTCGGCGGGCTTCTTCCTGGAGCGGCCGATCATTCTGGACGTCGCCGATCTCGACATCGACCGGCACCAGTTGAAGGCCCTGCTGTACGAACTTGCCGGGCGCAACGTGCGCGTCATGGGCATCGAGGGCGGGCGGCCGTCGCTGTTCGAGCCCGGCATGCCGCCGGCGATGCGGGGCGGGCGTCCCGCCCCGGACATCGAGGTGCCGGCGGTCGAGCCGGCGACAGTCGAGGCTGCAAAGCCGGCAGACGTCCGCCAGGAGGTGCAGATCGCCAGGGCGCCCGCATCGATGATCGTCAGGGATCCGGTGCGTTCCGGCCAGTCGGTGATCTTTCCGGAGGGCGACGTCACGGTGATCGGATCCGTCGCCTCGGGCGCCGAAATCATCGCCGGCGGGTCGGTGCATATCTACGGCACGCTGCGGGGCAGGGCCCTCGCCGGCTCGGTCGGCAACACCGGGGCGCGGATCTTCTGCCGAAGACTGGAAGCGGAACTGCTGGCGATCGACGGCGTCTACAAGACCGCCGAGGACATGGCGCCGGATCTGCGCGGCCAGGCGGTGCAGCTTTGGCTCGAGGGCGATTCGATCAAGGCGGAAAGACTCAACTGAGCCGGCTGCCGGCCAGCAACAGGAGCGGGAAGATGGCGAAAGTAGTCGTGGTAACATCGGGCAAGGGCGGCGTCGGCAAGACGACTTCGAGCGCCGCGCTCGGGGCAGCTCTTGCCCAGCGCAACGAGAAGACCGTCGTCGTGGATTTCGACGTCGGTCTGCGCAACCTGGATCTCGTCATGGGCGCCGAGCGCCGGGTCGTCTACGATCTGGTCAACGTCATCCAGGGCGATGCGAAGCTGACGCAGGCGGTGATCCGCGACAAGCGGCTCGACACGCTCTTTCTGCTGCCGGCCTCGCAGACCCGCGACAAGGACAGCCTGACGCCCGAGGGCGTCGAGAAGGTCATGAACGAGCTGAAAGAACAGTTCGACTGGATCATCTGCGACAGCCCCGCCGGCATCGAACGCGGCGCGACGCTGGCCATGCGGCACGCCGACGTCGCCGTGGTCGTCACCAATCCGGAGGTCTCGTCGGTCCGCGATTCCGACCGCATCATCGGCCTGCTCGACGCCAAGACGGAAAAGGCCGAGCGTGGCGAGCGGATGGAGAAACACCTGCTGCTCACCCGCTACGACGCCCTGCGGGCAGAGCGCGGCGACATGCTGAAGGTCGACGACGTCCTGGAAATCCTGTCGATCCCGCTGCTCGGCATCGTTCCCGAAAGCATGGACGTGCTGAAGGCCTCCAACATCGGTGCGCCGGTGACGCTGGCCGACAACCGCAGCGCGCCTGCGCTCGCCTATCTCGATGCGGCCCGCCGCCTTGCCGGCGAGACCGTGCCGATGACCATTCCGGGCGAGAAGCGCGGTTTCCTCGGCAAGATTTTCGGACGGAGGGCAGCATGAGCATTTTCAACCTCTTCCGCAAGCAGACCTCGGCGCCGACGGCACGGGAACGCTTGCAGGTGCTTCTGGCTCACGAACGGGCGTCCGTCGGCCAGTCGGACCTCGTTGCGATCCTCCGCGAGGAAATCCTCGCCGTCATCGCAAAGCACGTCGAGATCGACGACGAACGCGTGAGCGTCAAGATGGAACGCGGCGAACACGTCACGACCCTCGAGGTCGATATCGAGATCCCGGTCACCGTCAACGTCAAAGCGGCCTGACGGAGGATGCCTCGATCCGCGAGGGGACCTCGCGGATCGGGCTCGACCTTCTGGAGGCCGTAGCAGGCCGAAGTTCGGAAGTGGCGGCATATCTAGTTTGGAAATAGAACGTATCCGGTGAGTCAATCTCGTTGACCGGCACCTTGCGTGCGACGACGTGTTGAAGCCACCGGCGAGGGGCGATCGCGTATGGAAATCATTGGCATGTCGCACGTCAAACTTGCGCCCACCCGGTAACGCAAGATGTGGCGGCCATGTTGAAATGTCCGTAGTTGTGCAAAGTCGAAATGTCA
>NZ_JAJNCZ010000007.1 GCF_021026345.1 Rhizobium sp. GN54
GCGCCCGCAGGCCCCTGCGCTAAATGGAGAGCTCCGGGCCTACGCGCGCTGACCCGATGCAACCAGAGGCAGGGGTCCCTTTTGGGAGCCGATAGGGGGGCCCGTTTCGATGCCGATTGACAGGCTGAATGCGGGGGTAACTTGGAGAACGGCCGTCTTTCTGATCTACGGGATTTTTACAGTTTGATAGCGTCGCTGGCCGCTCTCAGTTCTCCACGAACCTTGTCGGCTTGCTCTGGCCGAATGTCTTGGCCGCAACGAGGCGTCTATTTTTTTATGGAAGATGGGGAGACTCGATCCGACAGCGGGACCGGGTTGCGCATAGTACGCGTCGGAACTCATGCGCTAAAAGACAGCTCAGGCACGATGCTATGGACGCGCCTGTCGCAGCACAAGGGCAGAGTATCAAGTGGCGGTGGAAACCACAGAGGATCGATTTTTCGCCTAATCGTTGGTACGGCTATACTGAATCGCGACAATATTGATCACCCGACATGGGGCCAGGGCAATAACGCCCCAAAAACCATCCGCGCAGAGGAAATCCCGCTGGAGCGGCAAGTCAGCAACGTTCTGGGTGCCATGCAATTCCTGTGTCTGTCTGTGCCGGATGCCCCCGGACCGAACAGCCTGCGGGGGCACATCGAGCGCAATGCCATTGCGCTCCTCAGTAACTTCGGGCGGGAGCCGCTTGATCCGCCGAGCACGGGATGGCTCGGGCGACATTGCGACCGGGAGCGCATCTGCCGTTCCGGCCTTTGGAACTCAAATCATGTCGACGAGAGTCATGATCAGCTTTTTTTACGCACCCTCGAACAGACGATTCTGGCGATGGAGCGCGAGCAATGATTGTCGTAATCCAGTGCGCCGCAACAAAACAACCAAACGCCGGGCACCTTCGGACCGATGACGGCCGCAGAGTTATGTTTGTGGCGCAACCGGCCATGGCCCCGCCTGTCACAGGGGTTCATTATGCCCGGCCCGATGATCTGTCGGGAGCGGGGTCTTCGTGGCGGGAAAAGCTGATGCGCTACAACACCGATCCCCAAGGCGACCCACTTGGCCTGCTACCAGCCATCTCCCTCTACACTCACCCGACGTACAGACGCCTTGCCGAAGCGATTGACCCGAACAGGCTCTTCATTTTGTCAGCCGGGTGGGGGCTTCTTCCCGCGTCATACTTGACGCCGAACTACGACATTACGTTCAGTCCCATGGCCGAGCCGTACAAACGGCGTCGTCCAGCTGACCCTTATCAGGATTTTGCGATACTCCCGGATATTGCTGATGAGCCTATGGTCTTCTTTGGTGGCAAGGACTATGTGCCGATGTTCGCGTCCCTGACGAGAACGCATAGAGGACCGCGAACGGTGTTCTATAATTCGCAACTGCCGCCCAATGCATCCGGCTGTCGCCTTGAGCGGTTCGCAACTACCACACGGACCAATTGGCACTACGAATGCGCTGGCGGATGGCTAGCACAGCTTCGATCCTGCTAGAATTTATATAGCTCCTACAATGACATAGTGGTGCCCAGTTTCATCCTGTCCGGCGCGCCATTCTCTTCAATGACTCAGACATGCCCCTTTCTCTCTTCAGGAGAGCAACAGGAAAAATGTCTTGTGGTTCGTCTCGATCTTCTCGGCCGCCCGCAATCTCTCCGCCATTCCGCATGTTGGATGGCCGCCCTGACCACCCATTGGCTGATCTCAGGAGAAGCGCGGAATCCCAATGTCCGCCTGAAAGCGTGACGTTTCCCGAGGCTTACGTTGCATGACCACCAGAGAACGCCCAATCACCGTGACCCGGATGCTGCAGGTGCCAGCGCACCGGCAGCATCCGTTGACGAATGCGCCCTGAGCGCCTGCCCTCAGATCACGCCGAGGGCATCCATGGCTTCGGCCACCCGCACGAAGCCTGCGATGTTGGCACCAAGAACGTAGTCCCCCGGCGCGCCATACTCCTCGGCCGTCTCGGCACAACGATCGTGGATTGCTTCCATGATGGTTGCGAGACGCGCCTCGGTCTGCTCGAAGGTCCAGCTGTCACGCGAGGCATTTTGCTGCATCTCCAGCGCCGACGTCGCGACCCCACCCGCATTGGCAGCCTTGCCCGGTGCGAAGAGGATGCCGGCGTCCTGAAAGATGCGGACGGCCTCGGGCGTGGAGGGCATGTTCGCCCCCTCGCCCACAGCCACGACGCCATTCTTCACCAGGGCACGCGCATCCTTTCCGGTGAGTTCATTCTGGGTCGCTGACGGCATCGCGACGTCGCATGGAACATCCCAAATGGAGCCGCCTTCGATGTAGCGCGCCTTCGCTCTCTTGAGCTTCGCGTACTCGCTGATCCGTTCCCGCCGGACTTCCTTGATCTCCTTGACCAGCTGAAGGTCAATGCCGTCCTCGTCGACCACGTAGCCATTCGAGTCGGAACACGCGATGATCCGGCCTCCGAATTCGGAGACTTTTTCCATGGTGTAGATCGCGACGTTGCCGGAGCCGGAGACGGCTACCCGTTTTCCTTCGAAGTCCTGGCCCCTGGTTCCGAGCATCCGCTGAACAAAATAGGTCGCGCCAAAGCCGGTCGCTTCTTTTCGCGCACGCGATCCGCCATGGAAAAGCGCCTTCCCCGTGAGGACGCCGGCTTCATAACGGTTGGTAAGGCGCTTGTACTGGCCGAACATGTAGCCGATCTCCCGGCCTCCGACCCCGATGTCTCCGGCCGGAACGTCCGTATATTCACCCAGATGCCGATGAAGCTCGGTCATGAAGGACTGGCAGAACCGCATGATCTCGCCGTCCGAGCGCCCCCGCGGGTTGAAGTCCGAACCGCCCTTGCCGCCGCCGATCGGCATGCCTGTCAACGCGTTCTTGAAGGTCTGCTCGAAACCAAGGAACTTGATGATGCCGACATTCACCGACGGATGGAACCGGATGCCTCCCTTGTAGGGGCCGAGCGCCGAATTGAACTGAACCCGGAAACCACGGTTGATCTGGACCTGCCCGGCATCGTCAACCCACGGCACTCGAAAGATGATCTGGCGCTCCGGCTCGCAGATCCTCTCTATGAGGGCGTTTTCGGCGTAACGGGGATGCTTGGCTATGACGCGCCCGACACTTTCGAGCACCTCGCGCACCGCCTGGTGAAATTCGAGTTCACCGCCGTTACGCCTGAAGACTTCCGTTAGAATTGGTTCCAGTTTCTCATCGACATTCACAATGTTTCTCCTATTAGCGGCTCGCCTCAACGCGACCCGCGCGGGCGCGCAATAACCGGTGGGATCGAATAAGGGAATAGGATTTTCCGGCACCGTGACGAAGGACCGCACAGGGACGCCCCATGATACCCGCCCCGACGCCTTGACTTCCTTCTTTTGCATGGCATCATCCCGGCCATGTTGAAGCCTCTGGATCGACATTGCTGTCTTCTCCGCCGAGAGTGTTCCATCGAAGGACACTAGCCCGGGTCCTTGACTGCTGTCGCGCACCTGAATCCGGGGACTGAACTTTCTCACTTCTCCCGTTCTGCGCGACCACTACCGACAATTTGATCCATCTCACTGGTGCGTGGTCCTGAAGGACCGGGCAGAAGGGCTTGAACTATGGAAACGAGACACACCAATCAGGACAGGCCACATATCGTCCTGCGCGCGAGCGAACATTCACGTTTGACGTCGCTGGCTCTGGCAGCGCCAGGCCGGGACCTCGACGTTGCGGACGACCTGCTGGCCGAACTGGAGCGGGCTTCGATCGTGGCGGACGACCAGTTCCCCACCACCGCGGTCGCGATGGGCTCGACGGTCACATACGAGACGGAAAGCGGTCAAAGCCGCACGGTCACTCTGTGCTATCCCGGCAAGGCCGACATAGAGCGCTCCATGGTCAGCGTCCTGACGCCCATCGGGGTCGCACTCATCGGAATGGCGCCGGGCCAGGCGATCAACTGGAACGGACGGGATGGCCAGATGCATCGGCTGACGATCAAGTCGGTGGAATGAGCAGGGACTGCAGGAACCAGGGCTCGCCGTGAAGACGAGCCCATCACCTGCCGAAGGATCCGGAGATCAAAGCAGGAGATCGTCTTTCAACGGCGACATGCCGTCATCAAGGTCGGTTCCGAAGTCCCGCGCAGGCGCCGCCCGGAGACTATGCGGACCCCTCCAACCCATCGACCTTGCGTGCGTCGGGAACGGCCGGCTGGGCACCCTTGGCAAGGCAGGCGAGCGAACCCGCGACGGCCGCACGTCGCAGCGCCGATTTAAGGTCGAGGCCCTGCTCGAGGCTGCCGGCGAGATAGCCGCAGAACGTGTCGCCGGCACCGACCGTGTCCACAGGCTCGATCTCGAGGCTCCTGGCCTGTATGATGGCGCCATCGTGGACAGCGATCGCGCCATCGGCCCCCATCGTCAGAACGACGGTTTGGCCGCCATCTTGGTGCAAGCGCAACAGGGCTTCACGGCGCTGGCCCATGTCATGGATCCTTGATCCCACAAGCAGTTCGAACTCGGTTTCGTTGCACACCACGATGTCGGCCAACGCAGCCAGGCGCGGAACGTCCGCCGTGAACGGCGCAGTATTGAGGATCGTCACGATATTCTTTTCGCGCGCAGCCTTCATGGCGTGTGCGACTGTATCGGCCGGGACTTCCATCTGCAGCATCAGCATGTCGCCGGCCGTCATGGCCCCGATGGCCTCATCAGCCATCCTCTCGTCGACAGCATCATTCGCCCCCGCCACGATCGTGATCATGTTCTCACCTGCGGCATCAACCAGGACGACTGCGATCCCCGTCACGGCCGACACGGTCCGCACCGCGGCAAGATCGACCGAAGCCCTGCGAAGCATGCTCAGCGCATCGGCTGCGAAGCCGTCGTTTCCGACAGCACCGACCATCCGCACGTTGCTGCCGGACAATTTTGCCGCCAACGCCTGATTGGCCCCCTTCCCTCCCGCCGAGGTTTCGAACGTCCGCCCGGCGACGGTTTCCCCCGGACGGGGGTGGCGTTCCGTGGTGGCGACGAGATCGATGTTGATGGAGCCGAGAACGGTGATCATGAAGCCTCTTACCCTCTATTTGAGCACCCGTCGGCACATGCCGCGGGCGTTTCTGGTAAAAAAATCGGGATATAGCAATAGCTTACAAGAAACCTCAACTTGCAGCTTGACAGTGTCCCGACCGTGGATAGTTTAGAGGTAATACCACGGTATGGACAGAAGATGACAGTCAAAAAAACCATTCGCCGCGAACCACAGGAAGCCGGAGCCCATAACCGGGTCGCAGCTTTTCTGCGGGACCAATTGCTGTCAGGGGACCTGAAGGCAGGGGACTGTCTGCTGCCCGAACGTGAGCTGGCGGCTCAATTGAACGTCAGCCGTCCTGTCCTGCGGGAGGCCCTGCGCGCACTGTCCATGATCGGCGCCGTCGAGATCAGGCACGGCGTCGGCACGATCGTTCGGCGACCGGATGCCACCGCCCTCGGGGATATCTTCAGCTTCATGCTCGCCCACGGTTCGAATGTGACCGGAGACATCATGGAGGCGAGAAAGGCGATCGAGCATCATGCGGTGCGTCTCGCCTGCCAGCGCGCGACCGAACAGGATTTCGCAAATGTCGCCAACGCGCTCGGACGCATTGTCGAGACGATCGACAATGCGGAACTGGGCGGTGTGGCCGATTTCCAGTTCCACGAGGCAATCGTCAGCGCCTCGCATTCGCCGACGCTGGTGACGATCTACGCGTCGATTTCGCAATTGATGATGCGCTCTCATCTCGAACGCCGGGAAAAGATCATCCGGGTCGACGGCATCGAAGAATTCCTGATCGACCATCACCGCATGATCCTCGAAGCCCTGGCTGCCCGCGACCGGGTGCGGGCCGATGACCTGCTCCACCAGCATTTCGAGATCGGCGCCGACTTCAGGCGCCGGGCCAGCCTTCACGACATTTCCGTCGGCACGGGCATTTCGAACTAGTTCTCCATTCATTCAACAGGGAAAATTCTCATGAATATTGTTATCGGCAGCGATCATGCCGGCTTTCCGCTGAAGGCGGACGTCATTGCCGTGCTCAAGGAACTCGGTCACACGGTCGAGGACATCGGCAGCTTCACGCCCGAGCCCGTCGACTTCCCGGACATTGCCGGACTGCTCTGCCAGAAGGTCCGTGACGGTGTCGCCGACCGCGGCATCCTCGTATGCGGCACCGGCGTCGGCGCGGCGATCGCCGCCAACAAGATCAACGGCATTCGTGCCGCCGTCTGCCACGACGTGCATTCGGCCCACCAGAGCGTCGAGCACGATGACGTCAACGTCATGTGCATCGGTGCCAAGATCGTCGGCCCCTGGCTCGCCCGCGATCTGGTGGTCGCATATCTCGACGCCGAGTTCGATCGCAATGAAGACTTCGTGCGCCGGGTGGAAAAGCTCTCCGCTCTGGAGAGGGCGCAGTAAGGCGCCGCACTGACGTGTTCGGGAGGATAGACATGACCGTAAGCAATTTGCCGAAGCTGGCATTCGTCGGCCTCGGCGTCATGGGCCGCGAGATGGCCGGTCATCTGATCGCGGCAGGGTATCGGGTGCGGATCTTCGACATTTCGTCCGAGGCGGTCGGCAGCTTGTCAGAAAGCGGCGGCATCGCATCGACAAGTGTCGCGGAAGCCGTCGCCGATGCCGAGATCGCCATCTCCATGCTGCCGAATACCCCGCAGGTCGAGGACGTGGTCTATCGCGACGGCGTGCTCGCACATATGCCCTCAGGCGGGATCTTCATCGATATGAGCACGATTTCACCGGAGGCGACGCGTGCCATGGCTGCCTCGCTTGCGGAGAAATCGATCTCGATGCTCGACGGGCCCGTCTCCGGCGGTCCGGTCGGCGCCAGGAACGCAGCGCTTTCGATCATGGTCGGCGGCGAGCGCTCCGCCTTCGAGCGCGCCGAGGCGGTGCTCAAGGTCATGGGTACGACGATCACCCATGTCGGCGCTCCGGGCGCCGGCCAGACGGTCAAGCTCTGCAACCAGCTCGTCTGCGCCGTCAATATCCAGGCGATCTGCGAAGCGCTCGCGCTTGGTCGCGCCAGCGGGGTCGACCTGGCGCAGATGCGCGACGTGCTGCTTGGCGGTTCGGCATCGTCCTGGATGCTCGACAAGCTCGGCCCGGCGATGATCGACGGCGATGCCAGTGCGGGCTTCCGCATCGATCTGATGCTGAAGGATCTTCGGCTTGTCCTGGAAATGGCGGGGCAGAACGACGTGCCACTGCCGGCGACCTCGCTCGTCACCTCGCAATATGTCGAGGCACGCGCACATGGTGAAGGTTCGAACGGCAACCAGGCGCTGTTTCGCGTCTATGATCGCATGACCGGCCAGGCAGCCTCGCGCGGCACCGCGGTCGCGGCAGGTCACCGATGACCTTCGACTTCTCCGTCGTTCTCCTTCGCTGGCAGATGCTGGTCGACGGCATGGCGCTGACGGCCCAGTTGGCGCTGATCACGACATTGACCGGCTTCGTCATCGGAACGGCATGCGCCATCGCACGCCGTTCCGGCAGCCCGACCTTGCAGGCAATTGCCACAACCTATGTGGAAAGCGTCCGCAACACGCCGTTCCTGGTGCAGATCTTCGTCATCTACTTCGGCCTGTCCAGCCTGGGCTTTTCGTTCGGCGCCATCTTCGTGGCCGCGCTCGCATTGACGGTCAATGTCGGGGCCTACACCGCCGAGATCATGCGCGCCGGTTTCGACTCGATCCAGAAGGGCCAATGGGAGGCCGGGGAATGCCTGGGCCTGTCGCCGGTCCAGCTCTACTGGCATGTCGGCCTCCGGCCGGCGATGGAACGGGTCTACCCCGCCCTGACAAGCCAGTTCATCCTGCTGATGCTCGCCTCTTCGGTGACCTCGCAGATCTCCGCCGAGGAACTGACGGCAGCGGGCAATTTCATCCAGTCGGAGACCTACCGGCCCTTCGAGACCTACATCGTCATCGCCGTCATCTATCTCTTCCTGTCGCTCGTCATGCGCGCTCTCTTCTGGGCGCTCGGCATGGCCATGTTCCCGCGCCGTCGCCGGCTCGGCACGCCTTTGTGAGGGAGGCCCCGATGATGACCGCATTAAATCACAACCACCTGCTCTTCCTGCTCAACGGCGTGGTCTGGACACTCGTCCTCACCGCAATGGCCTTTGTCGGCGGCGGCATCGTCGGCTTCCTCGTCGCTCTCGGAAGGATCACACCGTCACGCGTCGTGCGCATGATCACGGCCGCCTATGTCCAGCTCATCCAGGGCACGCCGCTCCTGGTCATCATGTTCATCATCTATTTCGGCCTGCCGACGCTGGGCTTCTCCATCACGCCGCTGTTTGCCGCCGGGATCTCGCTGACCATCTATGTCAGCGCCTATCTCGGCGAGATCTGGCGCGGCTGCCTGGAATCCGTTCCGAAGGCGCAATGGGAGGCCGCCGAGTGCCTGGCACTGTCCAGGCCCCAGCGGATGTTCAAGGTGATCCTGCCGCAGGCGATCCGGATCGCGACGCCGCCGACGGTCGGTTTCAGCGTGCAGATCGTCAAGAACACGTCGCTTGCCTCCGTCGTCGGCTTCGTGGAGCTGACGCGCGCCGGGCAACTCATCAACAATTCGATCTTCGAGCCCTTCCTCATCTACCTCATCGTCGCCGCACTTTACTTCTGCCTATGCTTCCCGCTGTCGGCATTCAGTCAGCGGCTCGAGCGCATGGGGCCGAGAAGGCGGGCGATGGTCAAGCCAGCGATCTGACGCTGCGCAATTTTTCGGGAGGCGGATCATGGCAATGATCGCACTAAAGCAGGTGAAGAAGAGCTTCGGCGCGGTCAACGTGCTGCAGGGCGTGACATTCAACGTCGAAAAGGGCGAGGTCGCAGCGCTGATCGGCGCCAGCGGATCGGGCAAGAGCACGGCCCTTCGCTGCGTCGATCGGCTGGAGGTCATCGACAGCGGCGAGATCGTCGTGGCCGATCACAAGGTCCATGATCCGCAGCTCAACCTGCGTAAGTTGCGCCTTGACGTCGGCATCGTCTTCCAGAGCTACAATCTGTTTCCGCACCTGACCATCGAGGAGAACATCACGCTTGCTCCCCGATCCGTGAAGAAGCTGCCGAAAAGTCAGGCTCGTGACCTCGCGCGCGCGGCGCTCGAGCGCGTCGGCCTCGGCGACAAGGCGGACCACTATCCCGAGCAGTTGTCCGGCGGGCAGCAGCAGCGCGCCGCAATCGCGCGATCGCTCGCCATGGAGCCGAAGGTGATGCTGTTCGACGAGGTCACCTCGGCACTCGACCCCAAGCTCACCGGCGAGGTCCTGCGCGTCATCGAGAAGCTCGCCGAGAGCGGCATGACGATGATCATGGTGACCCACGAGATGAACTTCGCGCGAAAGGTCGCCGATCGCGTGATCTTCATGCATCGCGGCCTCGTACACGAGGAGGGCGACGCCGCGATCCTCAGCACGCCGCAGACGGCGGAACTGAGGGAATTCCTGAGTCACGACCTTTGAATTCAACCAACGGAGGAGAATGAAATGCTGAAGAAACTTTTCGCGTTCGGCGTCGTGGGAGCGATGCTGACGGCCCAGGCAGTCCCTGCCCTTGCCGACACCTACGCCGACATCATCGCGGCAAAGAAGATCAGGGTATCTACCGATCTCGCAATCCCACCGTCCGGAATGCTGGACGCTAACCTCAAGCCGGTCGGTTCGGATGTCGAGACCGCGCAGCTTCTCGCCAAGGATTGGGGCGTCGAAGTGGAGTTCATCCAGACGACCGGGGCGACCCGCATTCCCAACCTGCAGACCAACAAGGCCGACATCGTCATCTCGACGCTCTCGGTCACGCCGGAACGTGCCCAGGTCATCGATTTCTCGAAAGCCTATGCCGGTCTGCAGTCCGTCATCGCAGCACCTGCAGCCTCGCCGATCAAGGATTGGGCGGACCTCAAGGGCCAGACCATCACCGTCACGCGCGGCACCACGCAGGATAGCGAATTGACCAAGCTCGCAGACGAGCACGGCTTCACCGTCGCACGCTACGACGACGATGCGACCATGGTCACCGCGGCCGTCTCGGGGCAGGCCAAGGCCATCGCGACGTCCGCCACGCTGGTCAAGCAGGTCCATGACAAGAACCCCACCCTGGCATTCGAACCGAAGATCACCATCCGCGTCCTCGACCTGGCGATCGGCGTTCGCAAGAACGAACCCGAACTGCTCGCCAAGATCAATGAGTGGGTCGCAGCGAACTTGAAGAACGGCAAGCTGAACGAAATCTATCAGAAGTACCACGGCACGCCGTTGCCGGAGGAAATCCTCAACGCCGATTGAGGCGTTCGACATCGGGCGGGAAGCCCTGGGCGGATGTTCGCGCGCCTTGGCCGCGAACATCCGCCACCGATTCTGCATACAGGGATGCCCGACAGAGTTGGCGTCGCCATTCCCCACCTTGTCGAACATTGTCCGGTCGCACCGGATCTTGCCAGCCGGCACCCGGCCAAAGCCAACCCTGTGTCCACAAAGCACGAAGGGCGCGTCCTGTGGACGCGCCCTTCGCCAGGTCAGGAAAACCGCGGGGCGAGAGTCTGTCAGCTTCATACCGAAGCTGTCAGACTCTCGCTTTCTTTGTTATCGTTTGTCTTTTTCGGGAAAACCGGATTCCACTTTTCCCTGACAATCTCTAGAGAATAAAGTCCGATTCCTTGAACGTGACGATCTGGTCGACGAAGATCGAGAAGTCCGCCTTCTTGTCTCCGTTGATGTCGCCGGAAATCATGATGCCGTCACCGGACTTCTTTGCACGCAACTGACCGTCCGTGCCGTTGAAGGCCTTTTCGCCGATGAACTTGAAGCTCTGATTGCCTGCCTTGTCCGCGCGCGCATCGATGGCGGAGACGTCGATCTTGTCCTTCTGCGCCCGCCAGAAGTCGGTGATCGTGTCATGCGCGCTGGAGGTGGAATCCTTTGCCGAGGTAAAGATGAAACGGTCGGCGCCCGAGTTGCCGGTGAGGATATCCGCCCCCTTGCCGCCGGTGATGCGGTCGTTGCCGGAACCGCCCTCGATCTTGTCGTTGCCGGAGCCGCCCAGAAGGACGTCGTTGCCGCTGCCGCCCAGGATCTTGTCCTTGGAGGAGCCGCCCTGGACATGATCTGCACCCTTGCCGCCGACGACGTTGAGCTTGGTACCGCTGCCGGCACTCAGATAGGCGCCGCTGTTGTCAAGCTTGACCTGCCCCGTGCCGACGATGCGAACGAGATCCCAGTCCTTGATGTCGGTCGTCTTCAGCTTGGTACCGGTGCTGTCGATCTTGACGGTCAGGTAGTCCTTGTCGCCCTGCATGGCGATTTTCTTGTTCAAGGTGAGCGTGCCAGCCGAAGGCGTCTTCGTCATGTCGATCACCTCGACACTGTCAAGCCGTCCCAACTTGCGCAGGTCGACGCCGCTGCCCTTGATCACCTGGAGTGAATCCGTCCCTGCACCGCCGAAGATGTGAAGCTTGTCGTCGGCTAGGTAGCCCGGTGCCACCTTGATGACGTCGTTCTTGTTCGTCCCCGTAGCACCGCGCTCCTGGCCGGTCATCGTTATGGTGACACCTTTGCTCAGCGCCTTACTGAAGGTGAACTGGCTGCTGGTGAGGTCTCCGACCTTGACGCCCTTCAGCACGAGTTCGTCGCCACCACCGAGCGCGATCACCGTATCCGAGCCGACCTGGCGCCGCGCCAGATCGGACAGCTTCGTGATGCCGGTGCCGGAAAGGTCGATCTTGTCCTTCTCGGACTTCGCAAAGTCCCGGATCGTGTCCGCGTCGAACGAACGGGCGAAGACGAACGTATCGGCGCCGGCATTGCCCCGGAGGATGTCGTTGTCGGCACCACCGGAGAGGCGGTCGTTGCCCCGGCCGCCAGTCAGTTCGTCCATGTCGGCATAGCCGGCGAGATCGCTCCCGTCATCGGCACCGCGAATCTTGTCCTGGGCCGAACTCCCCCTGAAGTACTTGAACTTCACGTCATTGGCGTCGATCGTCGAATTGGGATGGATCTTCGGGTTTCCGGGCGAAACACCGCCATGGGCATACTGGCTGCTGTAGCTCAGGACGGCGCGATCAACATAGATCGTATTGCCGTCATCGGGGCTGCCGTGGAAGTTGATGTCGCGATTGGTGTAGACGACGCCGATGCTGTTGTAATGTTCGGCGCTGAAGGAACCGAACAACACCGAATGGCGCATGTCCGTGTCGGTCAGGCTGGTAAAGTTGTTGTTGAAGGCATGCTTGAAAAAGAACGCGTAGCCGTTGCCTTCGCCCCCCTTGTTGTGAGCCCCGGAGGCCGTGAGCTTGTCGCCGCTGATGCCGTAGACATCGCTGAAGGTGAAGCCGTGCGAGGCATTGTCCTTGACTTCGATGTTGTGCAGCTTGACGCCGGTCGCGCGGGTGACCTCGACAGTCGAGGCATTATCGAACTTGTCGTAATTGTTCTTGAAGTCGAACTTGTCGGCCGTTCCGAGGCTGGTCTTGATCGAGAACCCGCCCAGCTCGATGTTCTTGATCATGTTGGCGACGCTGATGGTCGTCTTTCCGGCTTCGAAGTTGTACGGCGTCTTCGTTGCCAGGGTCACCTTGTTGCCGTTGACGGAAACGACCTCCGCCAGCATTTCCCGCAGCGGATCCACAGACGGATTGATGTGCTGGTTGCCTTGGGAATCGAGCCATTTGCGATCGTTGTCCTGATGCAGCTTCAGGATCGTTCCCTTGGTGATGCCTGCCGCGCTGGAAAGTTCGAGCACTGTCGTGCTGCCCTTCACGGTCGTCTTCGTCAGCTCAGCCGCAAGCTCCGTGGGCTTGGCAACACCCTGAATGTCGAAGGCGGTCGCGTTCACGCCCCTCGCATCGACCGTTATGTTGGTCTTGCCGACACCGGCGCCAAGGATGGTGATGTCGCTGCGCGTGATCTGGACCTGGTCATTGAAGGTATAGTTCCCCGCTCTGAACTGGATAACATCGCCGGCCGCAGCGCCGTTGATGATGGTCTCGATATTGGCAGCAGAGGTGCCAAGTTCAATGTATCGTGTCGCCAACGTCGTTACCACCCTCTGTAAGTTCGGTTCAGGCATACTGCCCGGGGAAAATTAGAAAAAGTACACGTCAGTTGTTTGAAGCAGAAGAACGCGGCAGGCAATCGCGAAGGATCGCCATATTTTTGCCGCTTGCCCCTCCGAGTGAGACATGCACGAACGAGCCCAGCATCGAGCGCCCGGGCCACAGCGCGGCACAAGTCGCCTTCAAGGCCAAATCCATCGCCGAAATTCGTTAAAAAATGGCACAAGGCGACCCCGTGGATTTTGACTTAGACCAGGGCCTCCACTATGCATGTGACGCTATTCGGCGAGGCACCACAACTTTTGGGCGATCATGCCGTCCCGATTGTTGCAACGAGTCTTCACCAAACACAAGAGGCATGTATGACAGGCAAGCAGCAGATGCAGTACGACGGTCGTATGCCTGACGCTCCGGAGGGGCCCCTGCAGACCAGGGAGGCTGTCGCCGACACCTCGGCCCTGGAGGAACAGGTACGATCGCTGCTGGCGCTGAACGCCTCCCTTCGCCAGCGCGTGGAGGCTTCCGAACGCGCCATGCGCAGCGCGGCTGCCGCCATCGATCGCCAGCGGGAGCAGCTCGCCTATCGGCTCGGAACCGAAGTCATTGCAGCCACGCGCTCGGTCTCCCGACTTGTCGGCCTGCCCGTCTCGCTGCGTCGCGCCTACCGGGAATACAGGACCGACTTGACTAGGAGACAGCAGGATCCGGACAGCGACACGACGTCCAGCCCTGCCGGCGTGGATAGTGCACAGATCCTGTGCGAAACCGTCGAGGGCCTGGAGCAGCAGATCGCGACACTGCAAAGGGATAACGGCCTGCTTTTGGAGCGCGCCGACCAGGCAGATCGCGCCAAGAAGCTCTCCAACGATGCCATCCGACAGATCCAGCGGCAGCTGGCCTATCGCATCGGGGCGGATATCGTCGCCGCCCGCTCGTTGCCGGCGATGCTCAAGCTGCCGCTGACCCTGCGGCGCACCTATGCCGACTTCAAGGCGGGCGGCACCAGGCACAAGCGCTCCGGCGAACTCCATCGCGACATCGGCGACCTCGAAGCCAAGATGTGGGGCGGGTTTGCGAAATATGCCCATGCCGAACTCGTGCAGTGCATGGAGGACAACAGGCTCGCCTCGAAAGACCGGTCGGCCGCCGCGCATGCGCTGGCGCGCTGGGCTTTCGTCGACGGGGACTTCGACGATGCGGCGGACCTGATGGAGCGCAGCATCAAGCTGCATCGCGACAACATTCGCGAAAAGCGTCTCTGCCAGCTGATGTGCCTGGCGCAGGCCAGTCGCGTGGCCGAGGCGGAAGCCGTGCTTGGCCACATCCAGTCGAAAGTCAACGAGTTCATCGACTATTCCGTGATGCGGGCCGATATCGCCCGCCGCAGGGCGCGCCTGGACGGCCGCTCGGTCGCGGACAGCGATCGCATCTATCTGGATGCGCTGAACCGTGCCATGGCGCCATCCGGCATGTCACCCATCGAACTGGCCGATCCCACCAGGCCGCTCAGCATCTGGAACACCGTCTCCCATGCGCCTGCAAGCATGGCTACCCAGACGTCGAAGGTTTCCGTCATCGTCCCCGCCTTCAATGCGGAAAAGACGCTGACGATGGTTCTGGAAAGCCTCGCGGCGCAGACGTGGCGGAATATCGAGATCATCGTGGTCGACGACTGCAGTACGGACGGCACCTGCGCGCTGGTGGAGAACTTTGCTGCCGCCGATCCGCGCGTCCGGCTGGTGCGGCGTACCGTCAACGGCGGCGCCTATCCGGCACGAAACGACGGGGTGGAGGTTGCCTCCGGCGATTTCATCACGGTGTGCGACAGTGACGACTGGTCACATCCGGAGAAGATCGAGCGGCAGGTCAACGAACTTGTGGCAAATCCGCAATGCGTGGCCGTCCTGTCCCATTGGCTGCGGGTCGACGACGACCTCGGCGTGGTCGGCTCCTGGATTCCCAAGAAGAGCCTGCTGGACATGAATTTTTCGTCGCTGCTGATGCGGCGCGACGTCTTCGACCGCCTTCGCGGCTGGGACGAAGTGAAGGTCACCGGCGATGCCGAGTTCAGATCGCGTATCGTGGCCGTCTATGGCGAAGCCTCGATCTGCAAGGTGAAGCACAACAACATCCTGTCCTTCTCGCTGGCCCGCGAGGATTCCCTGACCCGCTCCAAGGCGACCCATATGCGGTCGCTCTATTACGGCGTTCGCGGCCAGTATCGGGACTCCTACCGGAACTGGCACCTGAGCCTGCAGCAGGGCGGCGATCCGCACCTGCCTCGCACCAACGGACGCTTCCCGGTCCCACTCGGCAACCGACGCGCTGCGGACGGCGACCGGACGTTCGATCTCGTCGTCATCTGCGACTTCGTGTTGAAGGGCGGCGCCTTCGTCTCGACGATGAACTACATTGCCGCCGCCGCCCGGGCGGGGCTGAAGATCGCCGCGGTTCACTGGCGCAAGTATGAACTCAATGTCGAGTCTCCGCTCAACCCGGTGTTCTACGATGCCTGCCTGAAATACGGCATCTCGATCCTGACGCCCGGCGACGAAGTCAGGACCAGGAACGTGCTGGTCGGCTATCCTGCCGTCCTGCAGAACATGCCCGACCGGTTCCCGAAGATCGAGACCGACAATGTGATCGTCCTGATCAATCAGTTCGCAACGCGGCTGGTGGACGGCTCGGACCGCCAGTACGAACCGGAAGCCATCCGGCAGCACCTGGTCGAACTGTTCGGGACGTCGGGCACCTGGATACCGATATCCCACTGGGTGAAACGGCTGATGCAGGAAGACCCGAGCTACCCCGATCCCTATGGCGACCCGTGGCATCCGATGGTCGACACGAGCCTCTGGTGCTCGACCCCGATCGTGTGGCGCGGCGGCGGCGATCGCCGTCCGGTCCTCGGCCGGCACGGCAGGGATGCCTATACGAAATGGCCCAGCACGGTCGAGGCGCTGAAGGCTGCCTACTGCGTCGACATGGATGTCGATCTGAAGTTCCAGGGCGGGGCGAAGCATGCCAGGGGCATGCTCGGCTTTTCGCCGCAGAACTGGGAGGTCATGCACTTCGATGCGATCCCGGTCAGTGCCTTCCTCGAGAGCCTCGACTTCTTCATCCATTTTCCGCATGAACTCTATATCGAGGAGTTCGGGCGCGCGCCGATGGAGGGAATGGCCGCCGGAAAGGTGACGATCCTGCCGCCGCAGTTCCGTGAGACGTTCGCAGACGCGGCCGTGTACTGCGAACCGCATCAGGTGCGGGAGACCGTCCAACGCTTCTGGAACGATGAGGCCGCCTACCGGGCCCAGGCCCAAAAGGGGCGCGAATTCGTGTTGCGGCACTGCGACCAGATGGGTTTCATCGACCGGCTGAACGCACTGACATCCACCAACCGAGGCGAGCGCTCTTTCGGCACAGAGGTCCGGACCGGAAGCTGATTGCCGGCTGCGGTCCGTCGAAATCGCGGGCCGCATGATGCGGCCTTCGCCATATCCAGAGGAAATCGTCGTGCGTCCCGGTCCGGTTCGAAGCGGACGGGGGCCACGCTAAGAAAACGTCCTCAGCCAGGGGACACGGGGAGACATGGAATGAGCTATGCGGATGGCAAGTACTGGGCGGGGCGCAGCGATCTGTTGTACTACCAGTACTTCAGGATGATCATTCGCTGCGTGGGCAAGGACGCCGGGAGCATGATCGATATCGGGTCAGGAAACGCCCCCTATCTCGAATGGTTCGACTGGATCGGAAAGCGGGTATCGGTCGACATTCGCACACCTTACCGGTCTGCCACCGTCGAAGGCATCAAGGGCGACATTCACAAGCTCACGTTCCCCGAGAAATTCGATATCTGCACCTGCATGCAGGTCATGGAGCATGTGCCTGAAGCCGGGCCATTCGCACAACGCCTGCTCGAACTCGGCAAGCTGTTGGTCGTGTCGGTGCCCTACAAATGGCCCAAGGGGAAGACGAACGGCCACGTCCACGACCCCGTCGATCTCGAGAAGCTGACCGCATGGTTCGGCCGCAAGCCGAACTACAGCCAGATCGTCAAGGAGCCCTTCTCCGATTCGAAGGGCCGCAGGCTGTTCGCCATATACGATCCGGCCGATCCCGAGAAGACGTTCGGCTCGTCCTACTTCTCGCAGCGGCGCCCACTCGCAGACGCTTGAGTTTCAGCAAAGCCGGCGTCTCCGGGCCACGGCGGCCGGCGACGCCGGTGTGCGTCATGGCCAACGGGGAAGAATAACCGCGATTACTTTGCTTGCCTGATCATAAGGGGAATTTGGTGGAGCTAAGCGGGATCGAACCGCTGACCTCTTGCATGCCATGCAAGCGCTCTCCCAGCTGAGCTATAGCCCCATCAAGGGTCCGGCGTGGCCGGTTCCGGGATACCGAACCGGGGTTTCCCCGGGCGGTGCGGCTTCATACTTCCGGTTTCGGGAGATGGCAAGCCGAAAAATCCGTTCCGGCCGAACTTTTTGAATTCGGCCGGAAAATCATCAGTTTAGACTTCCTCGTCGTCGCCGGTGACGCCGATGATGCCGGTCATGTCGTCGTTGTCGTCGTCCTCGTCCTGTTCGAGGAAGGTGTCGTCGTCGTCATCGCCGATCTCGACGTCGTCGTCGCCCAGATCCGGCAGGTCGTCGCCGCCCGATGCTTCGTCGTCGGCATCCTCCAGCGAAACCAGCTCGACTTCCGTGTTCTCGGTGTCGACCTCGTTGACCTCTTCGTCCTCATCCTTTTCCATGACGGCCGCGGCCGAGGTTTCCTCGAAGAAGGAGAGCGGATAGGACTTGCCCGTATAGGGTGATACGATCGGGTCGCGGTTCAGGTCGTAGAACTTACGACCCGTCTCCGGGTCGATGCGCTTGGTTCCAAGTTCCGGTTTTGCCACAGTCAAAGCCTCTTGAATGGCCGAATTTTTCCGGCGAAGCCGGATAACCGGCGGATGGTCGGGAATAAGAATTAGCCGGTCCCCTTAATCATCTTGCCCGCTGCTGTCAAAGCCTAACTTTGCAGCGTTTTGCGTCCGTTGCGGCCGCAGCGCCGGTCGGGGGGATTTTCGCCGGCGGGTGGATGACGCTCGGGATGCTTTGTGATAGCACCCCGCAGAACTCCCGGCGAAAGGACGGCGCCCAGGACGCAAACGCTTGCGGGCTGGCCGGCGTCCGGCCGCCAAGACACGCTCTCTATGAAGGAACCCGCTCCATGTCGCATGGTGCCCAGGCAAAGCCCGCAACCGCACGCAAGTCGCAAGGCCTCTCCGGTACCGTGCGCATCCCCGGCGACAAGTCCATCTCCCACCGTTCCTTTATGTTCGGCGGGCTTGCCAGCGGCGAGACGCGGATCACCGGGCTGCTGGAAGGCGAGGACGTCATCAACACCGGCAAGGCCATGCAGGCCATGGGCGCGAAGATCCGCAAGGATGGCGACACCTGGATCATCGACGGCGTCGGCAACGGCGCGCTGCTGGCGCCGCAGGCCCCGCTGGACTTCGGCAATGCCGGAACCGGCTGCCGGCTGACGATGGGCCTCGTCGGCGTATACGATTTCGACAGCACCTTCATCGGCGACGCCTCGCTGACCAAGCGGCCGATGGGCCGCGTGCTCAATCCGCTGCGCGAGATGGGCGTGCAGGTGAAGGCCGAAGAAGGCGACCGGCTACCGGTGACGCTGCGCGGGCCGACGACGCCGACGCCGATCACCTACCGCGTGCCGATGGCGTCCGCCCAGGTCAAGTCGGCCGTGCTGCTCGCCGGGCTGAATACGCCCGGTATCACCACCGTGATCGAACCGATCATGACGCGCGACCATACGGAAAAGATGCTGCAGGGCTTCGGGGCAAACCTCACGGTCGAGACCGATGCCGACGGGGTCCGCACGATCCGGCTCGAAGGCCAGGGCCGGCTGACCGGCCAGGTCATCGACGTTCCGGGCGACCCCTCCTCCACCGCCTTCCCGCTCGTCGCCGCGCTGCTGGTGCCGGGCTCCGACGTCACCATCCTGAACGTGCTGATGAACCCGACGCGCACGGGCCTGATCCTGACGCTGCAGGAAATGGGCGCCAATATCGAGGTCCTCAACGCGCGGCTTGCCGGCGGCGAGGACGTGGCCGACCTGCGCGTGCGCCATTCGGAGCTGAAGGGCGTCACCGTGCCGGAAGAGCGTGCGCCGTCGATGATCGACGAATATCCGGTCCTGGCCGTCGCTGCTTCCTTTGCCGAGGGCGCGACCGTCATGAACGGGCTGGAGGAACTGCGGGTGAAGGAGAGCGACCGGCTTTCGGCCGTCGCCGACGGGCTGAAGCTGAACGGCGTCGACTGCGACGAGGGCGAGGCCTCGCTCGTCGTCCGCGGCCGCCCGGACGGCAAGGGGCTCGGCAATGCCGCAGGTGCCGCGGTCGCCACCCATCTGGACCACCGCATCGCCATGAGCTTCCTCGTCATGGGGCTCGTCGCCGAGCACCCGGTCACGGTCGACGACGCTACGATGATCGCCACCAGCTTCCCCGAATTCATGGGACTGATGACGGGGCTCGGGGCGAGGATCGAAAGCGACGAGGCGTAAGGAGCGAGCGAACGCCAGGCGCCGTCTATCTCCGGAACGCCTGACCTTGGCGCCGAACCAGGTCGCCTCACGGAAAGTTAGGGGCATCTGCGGCAATCAAAGGCCAACCGCCCCTTGGCATCACGTACTGTTTTCCGCTAACACGCTTCGTGACGCGGATATGACGCAAGGATGCGAAATGACGACCATTGCCATCGACGGTCCAGCGGCTGCCGGCAAGGGCACGTTGTCGCGCCAGATTGCCGAGGCGTACGGGTACCATCATCTCGACACCGGCCTGACCTATCGCGCAACCGCCAAGGCGCTTCTGGATCGCGGCCTGCCGCTCGACGACGAGGCGGTCGCCGCCGATGTCGCACGGAACCTGGACCTTTCCGGGCTCGACCGCGCGATCCTGTCGGCGCACGGGATCGGCGAGGCCGCCTCGAAGATCGCCGTCATGCCGGCGGTCCGGCGTGCACTGGTCGAAGCGCAACGGGAATTCGCCGCACGCGAGCCGGGAACAGTCCTCGACGGCCGCGATATCGGCACCGTCGTCTGCCCGGATGCGACCGTGAAGCTCTACGTGACGGCGTCGGCGGACATCCGCGCCAGACGCCGCTATGACGAGATCGTCGCCAGAGGCGGGGCCGTGGAGTACGACGCGGTCTTCGAGGACGTGCGCCGCCGCGACGAGCGCGACATGGGCCGGATGGACAGTCCCCTGCGGCCGGCGGAAAACGCGCACTTGCTTGATACGTCGGAAATGAGTATAGAAGCCGCGTTTTCGGCGGCGAAATCCATCATCGACGCTGCCCTGAAGCACTAGAGCGACAGCCGTCCCCGCGCCGGTTTTGCTTCCGACCATGGAAGCGGATGCGCCTCGCTCATTGTCAACGCTAACCCCCGGCGCCCGTGCCTTTTCCGGCACACCAGGAGTTTCCATGTCCCAAGCTAATCCCACGCGCGACGATTTCGCAGCCCTGCTGCAGGAGTCCTTCGCCACCAACGACCTGGCCGAAGGCTATGTCGCCAAGGGCCTCATCACCGCCATCGAGAAGGACGTCGCCATCGTCGACGTCGGCCTCAAGGTCGAAGGGCGCATCGCGCTCAAGGAATTCGGCGCCAAGTCCAAGGACGGCACGCTGAAGGTCGGCGACGAAGTTGAAGTCTATGTCGAGCGCATCGAAAACGCTCTCGGCGAAGCCGTTCTGTCGCGCGAGAAGGCTCGCCGCGAAGAGAGCTGGGCCAAGCTCGAAGTCAAGTTCGAGGCTGGCGAGCGCGTCGAAGGCGTCATCTTCAACCAGGTCAAGGGTGGCTTCACCGTCGATCTCGACGGCGCCGTTGCCTTCCTGCCGCGTTCGCAGGTCGACATCCGTCCGATCCGCGACGTCACGCCGCTCATGCACAACCCGCAGCCCTTCGAAATCCTCAAGATGGACAAGCGTCGCGGCAACATCGTCGTTTCGCGCCGTACGGTCCTCGAAGAGTCGCGCGCCGAGCAGCGTTCTGAAATCGTCCAGAACCTCGAAGAAGGCCAGGTTGTCGACGGCGTCGTCAAGAACATCACCGATTACGGTGCGTTCGTCGACCTCGGCGGCATCGACGGCCTGCTGCACGTCACCGACATGGCCTGGCGCCGCGTCAACCATCCGTCGGAGATCCTGTCCATCGGCCAGCAGGTCAAGGTTCAGATCATCCGCATCAACCAGGAAACCCACCGCATCTCGCTCGGCATGAAGCAGCTCGAGAGCGATCCGTGGGATGGCATCGGCACGAAGTACCCGGTCGGCAAGAAGATCTCCGGTACCGTCACGAACATCACCGACTACGGTGCGTTCGTCGAACTGGAGCCGGGCATCGAAGGCCTGATCCACATCTCCGAGATGTCCTGGACCAAGAAGAACGTACACCCCGGCAAGATCCTGTCCACGAGCCAGGAAGTCGACGTCGTCGTTCTCGAAGTCGACCCGACCAAGCGCCGCATCTCGCTCGGCCTCAAGCAGACGCTCGAGAACCCGTGGGAAGCCTTCGCGCACAGCCATCCGGCTGGCACCGAGGTTGAAGGCGAAGTCAAGAACAAGACCGAATTCGGCCTGTTCATCGGCCTCGAAGGCGACGTGGACGGCATGGTCCACCTCTCCGACCTCGACTGGAACCGTCCGGGCGAGCAGGTCATCGAGGAGTTCAACAAGGGCGACGTTGTCAAGGCTGTCGTTCTCGATGTGGACGTCGACAAGGAGCGCATCTCGCTCGGCATCAAGCAGCTCGGCCGTGATGCGGTCGGCGAGGCTGCCGCTTCCGGCGACCTGCGCAAGAATGCAGTCGTTTCGTGCGAAGTCACCGCGATCAACGACGGCGGCATCGAAGTCCGTCTCGTCAACCACGAGGACATCTCTTCGTTCATCCGCCGCGCCGACCTGTCGCGCGACCGTGACGAGCAGCGTCCGGAGCGTTTCTCGGTCGGCCAGACCGTCGACGCCCGCGTGCTGAACTTCTCCAAGAAGGATCGCAAGATCCAGCTTTCGATCAAGGCGCTGGAAATCGCCGAAGAGAAGGAAGCCGTCGCACAGTTCGGTTCGTCCGACTCGGGCGCTTCGCTCGGCGACATCCTGGGCGCAGCCCTGAAGAACCGCCAGAACAACGAGTAATCGTTCTTCTGCGACGCAAGTGACGAAGCCCGCGGGGAGCGATCCCCGCGGGCTTTTTCATGCAAGATTTGTGGAACGACGGCGCGGGCAGCCGCCCGATCGGTCAGGTCCAGTATTCGCCGAGCTTCTGGTAGAAGGCGAAGCCGGGATCGGGCGGGCCGACGAGATCCTCGATCTTGCGCCGCCGCTTTGCCATTTCGGGCGTGTCGGTCTCTTCCGGGGGCTCTCCCTCGGCCTCCCCGCCCGCATCGCCACCGTCGCGCTCGTCGCCGTCCCGCTCGTCGCCTGCCCCGTTCTCCCCGGCCGTGTCCGTCGTCTCTTCCTCGTCCTCGGGCGGTTCGCGGCGGGCCGGATCCTGCGGCTCCAGCTCGTCCTGCGCGGGCAGGTAGGGCACGAAGGGGACGGCAACACCGTCGCGGAACAGCGGCAGCGCGGCGCGCTCAGGCAACGGGAGCGGCAGGGGCAGCGGGGTCGGGCGCGCCGGCACATCGGCATCCTCGGCGGCCGCCGCCGGCCGGCCGGCCAGCGCCTCGTCCTCGGCGATGTCCTGGGGCTGGGCAATAGCAGGTCTGGCCGTATGCGCAGCCTCTGCCGTCGTGGGGGCCGGCACGGTGCCGCCGACCGTGACGGCGGAGCGTTCCGGCATGGCGTCTGCGGCCCGCAGCCTGCCGGCCGGATCGTCAGCGTCCGCGGGCAGGTCCGGCATGGACGCCGCCGGCGAGGCGCGTTCGGGCAGATCCGGCAGAGGCGCCTGCAACAGAAGGCGCAGCACGAGCGCCTCGTCGGCGGTCAGATCGGCGACGATACCGGCGATCATCCGCAACACGCCCTCGTGCTCGCGACCGGGAGCAACGACCGGCACGGCTGTCGGGATTGCGGAAGCGCGTCCGGCCTCCGAAGCCGCCGTGCTCCTGTCGGTGACCGGCGACAGACCCCGGTCCGGGGACGCGAGGCGGGCGGCGGACTCTTGTACATCCGCCGGCAGGCCACCTAGCACGATGTTTGCGGGCGTGGCGGGGGCACGCGCCGACAAGGGCGCCTCGTTCGTGCGTTGGGGCAGCGATACAGAACCGACGCCGGCTTCGACACTCTTTCCGGCGGGAGCTGTAACGGGCTGCTGTGGCTGCGGGAGCGTCGGGACGGGCGCGGATCGTGGGCTGGTGCGGGCCGAACGGTCAGGCTCTGCACCGCCCTCGAAGAGCCGGAGCAAGGCCGCCTGCAGCACGCGGCTGTCGACGCCCGCGTCCCGCTGCCGCTGGCGGTCGTTGCCTGCGGCGGCGGCAAGCTGGACCTCGCCGGGGATGAACCGCGGCTGCGACGCCGTCGGGCGGTCCGACTTGCCGCCCGGCTCATCGGCGGCGGCAAGCAGGGCCTGCGCCAGGCGCTGGGCATCCGGCCCGGCGGGATTGCGGATGATCTCCATCAGGATCCGGGTCGGCGCGGTGGCAAGCACGGTGGCCAGCAGCCGCTCGGCCGCGGGCCGCATCTCGGCGGGCAGCCGCGCGATGAGAAGCGCCAGGCGCCGGGTCGCATCGCCATCGCCGCCTTCGCGGGGCGGCAGCGCCTTCATCGCCTCCAGGAGGATCTCGAGCAACTGGCGCGCCGCATTGCCCTTGTCTCCGCCCTGCTCGATCTGGCGCATCATCGCCTCCAGCAGGCGCAGGAGGACGGCGGCGCGCAGGTTGGACAGCGCTTCCGGGGACAGTTGCTGGCGGGCGGCGACGGGCGCGGCCCCGGTTGCCGGGTCCTGCGGCGAAGGGATCGGGACTGTGACAGGCGTCGCAAGGCGCGGCAGCATCACCATCTCCATGAGGCATCTTCGCAGTGCCGCCGTCCGGCAGGCACGATGCCGCTCTCCAACGATCCATTTTCAGGCTGGCAAGGCATCATGCGCGCCAAAGAGATTGACTGACCACTGGCATTCCGCGCGGAGGGAGGCTTCGCCCCGGATCCTGGCTCGCTGGCCGACACGTCCGCCGGAACGAGATCCGGTCCTTCGCTGACGGCCAGAATGCCATGCACGCGCGTCGGGATACGCATCAATGAACAAGAAATGACAGAACATGGTTAACGATCCGTTAGCGATGCTGCACTGCAGGGGACTTGCAGGTCGCCGGGCGATCGCCGATGATTGCGGAACCCGCGATCGGAAGGTTGATGGATCATGTCCGTACGTCCGCCCCGGTTCTTCGACCGGCAGCACGCCACCGGCTTCAACGTCCTCGAATACGAGCTGCTCTCGGAACGCGCCGATGCGCTCGGCCGTCACGGATTGAAGGTGGAGAAGGCGCTGGAGCAGCTTCGGGCGAAGATGGCCGCGGGATGCGGCGGGGACCAGCGCGAGGCTCTTCTGGATGCGGCCGCGGACGCGGTCTGGGCCTTCTTCATCCAGCGCGAGATCTGCGGCCTGCGCGACCAGCGCGACCTCATCCGCCGCTACGACATCCCCAAGGAGGTGCTGGCGCGGGTCGGTGTCGTTCGGAAACCTGAAAGCTGACAGCCGCGGACGACGCTCAGGCAGCCTCGCGCCGCAGCAATTCGTAGATGCCGATCTCGTCGACCGGAAGGACGAGGATCGGGTCGAGCGCACCTGTGCGCTCCTGGCGTTCGAAGTCTTCCAGTTGCGCCGCCATCTCTTCGCGGTTCGCTTCGGGCAGGGCCTCGGACAGGGCTTCGGCCGTCCGGCCCGTTGCGTCCGGTTCGACACCGGCGTTGTCCTTGCCCGACGGCTCGGTCGTCACCCCGTCGCTTCCCGACGGCACAGCGGCGAGGATCTGGATCAGTTCGAGGCTGCCCTCGGCGGTCGTCGTCGCCTCTTCGCCCGGAACCGCCTCGTCGGTCTCTTCAAGATGCTCCTTCACCGCATCCTGCAGGTCCTGCACGTCCTCGAGCTTCTCCGAGGCTTTCAGGTCCTGGATCTTCTGCTCGCGCTCCGCCTTCGTTTCCTCGTCCTCGATGCGGCCCGGCTCCGATTTCGTCCGCGCCTCCTGAAGCTCTTCGAGGGTCTTCGGGTCGGCAACGTCCTCCAGCCGCTGGATGACCTTGCGCATCTCGCGCGTCATCGACCGCTCGCCCTCGGCCCTTTCGGCAAGCGCGTCCCTCACCTTCAGTCCGGCATCGCTCCAGGGGTTGGCGATCGCGGCGATCATGTCCTGTGCGCTCAGGCCAAGTTCCGTCAGGCCGGTGGCCTTTTCCAGTGCGGCGACGCTCTTCGGCAGGGCCGCACGCGTCTCCATCAGTGCTGCGGACAGCCGCGCCTCGAAATCCTCCTCCTCGCCGGTCAGCCCGGCGCCTCCGGCCACGCGCGCGGCAAGGGCGGTCATCGCGTCGGTCGACCCGTTCACGCCGTCGCGCAGGACGGCAATGACGTCGTTCGCCGCGACGCCGAGGGTCTCGAGGCTGATCTTCACCGGCTGGCCGCGCGAATCGGCCTTGGCGAAGCCGAGCATGGTCACGGCGTCGCTCAGCCTGCGGGCGAAGTCGCGGCTTGATTCGTCGGCGTGCTGGGCAAGGCCCAGCGCATCGGAGAAGCGGGCGACGAGGGTGGCAAACGGATCGGGATCGATCTTCAGGGCGCCGAAGAAATAGGCGTTGATCTTCTCGTTGGCAGCGGCCGTCGACGCATCCTGGGTGGCTCCGACGACCTTGTCTTCCCGCTCGCGGCCCTTCGCCTTGTCGTCGTCTTCCCGGCGGCGCGTCTCGATGTCGTCGAGCAGCGAGCGCAGTTGCGTCGTTGCGAACTGGCCGGCCGATTGCTGGAGGGACGGGAGCATGACGCTATCCTGGCTGCAAGATCGAAAATTACAGCCGAGGATAGAGACGCAGGGTTAAGCGGAGGTAACCATCCACCCGTTGCTTCTCGGGGCGCGCGTGCGCGGGGCCGCCGGTCAACTGTGGGCGAAGATGTCCGTCTCCTCCCAGCCGAGCAGGTCGAGCTTGGCGCGGGTCGGCAGGAAGGCGAAGCAGGCCTCGGCATGCTGCAGGCGGCCGTCACGGACGAGGCGCGCCATCAGCTTGTCGCGCAGCGCATGCAGGTGCAGCACGTCGGACGCCGCATATTCGAGCTGCGCCGGCGACAGCGTCTCGGCCGCCCAGTCGGAGGATTGCTGCTGCTTGGAGATATCGACTTCCAGCAGTTCCTTCAGATTGTCCTTCAGGCCGTGGCGGTCGGTGTAGGTCCGCGTCAGCCGCGAGGCGATCTTGGTGCAGAAGACGGGAGAGCAGGTGACGCCGAAGGTGTGGAACAAGACGGCGATGTCGAACCGGCCGTAGTGGAAGATCTTCTGGCGCGAAGGATCGCCCAGCATGGCGACGAGATTGGGCGCGCGCGTCTGCCCGGCGGCGATCTTGATGACGTCGGCGGTGCCGTCGCCCGGCGAGAGCTGGACGACGCACAGGCGGTCGCGGCGCGGGATCAGCCCCAGCGTCTCGGTGTCGATCGCGATCGCGCCGTCGTAGCGCGCAGCGTCCGCGGCGGAAATGTCGCCCTCGTGATATCGTATTGCATTGGCCATAGGGCACCCCACATGAATGTGCATCGAACGTGAACGCGCTATATCGCATGTTTGCGTGGCGGGGTACTGCGGAATGACGCTTAATGCGGCTCAATCGAACGGAATGACATGACGATCCGGCGGACATCCGGCGCGACTGGCCTGATTCTGGCGCTGCTCCTTGCGGTACAGCCGTCGCTTGCCGCTGCCCAGCAGGCAGGCCTGTTCAGCGACCGCCGCTACCCGTTCACCGACCTGCCCGGCGTGACGACGCAGAAGGAGGCCGAGGCGGCCGACGAGGTCGTGTGCACGCAGACCTTCGACAGCAATAGGAACCGGTCCCGCCGCTTCGGCGAACCCAGCCGCCCGGTCTACACCTGCACGCAGAACGGCAGGACCTTTTCCAGCGAACGGCCACCGCTGTCGCGCGAACGCGACCTGCGCGGCCTCGGCTGGTAGTACCGGAGCAGGCTGGTAAGGCTTCGAATTCATGGTAACAATCCCGCCAAGCCGACCCGTCGTGCGGGAACGGGCGGCCGGGAGGAGACCATGACCGATACGAGACCCATTGCCATCAGCGCGCCCGAGCCGCGCACGCTCGAGCTGATCTTCACGCCCGAGGCGCTGAAGCGGCTGAAGGAGACCTACCGCATCGTCGAGGCGGACCCCGAAGACATCGCCGGCCTTGGCGACGACGTTCTCTCGCAGGCGCGCTACATCATCGGCCAGCCGCCGCTTTCGGCCGGGACGCTGGACCGGATGGCGAACCTGCGCTGCATCCTCAACGTCGAGAGCAACCTGATCAACAACATGCCCTATGACGTCCTGTTTGCCCGCGGCATCCATGTGGTGACCACCGGACAGGTCTTCGCCGAGCCTGTGGCGGAGCTCGGGCTGGCCATGGCGCTGAACCTCGCGCGTGGCATCATCGATGCCGACGTCGATTTTCGCGAGGGGCGCGAACGCTGGGGCGGCGACGGCAATGCCGGTGCCCGGCTGCTCTCCGGCTCCGATATCGGCATCATCGGCTTCGGCGACCTCGGCAAGGCGCTCGCCCGGGTGCTGTCGGGCTTCCGCGCCCGCATCCGCGTGTTCGATCCCTGGCTGCCGCCGTCGATGCTGAAGGAGGCCGGTGTCGAACCCGCCTCGCTCGATAGCGTGCTCGGTGAAAGCGACTTCATCTTCGTGGTGGCCGCCGTCACCAGCGAGAACAGGGGTTTCCTCGGCAGCGACGCCTTCGGGCGGATGCGCAAGGGGGCTGCCTTCATTCTGCTCAGCCGCGCCGACGTCGTCGATTTCGACGCGCTGATGGCGACGGTCGAGCGCGGCCACATCGTGGCGGCCAGCGACGTCTTTCCCGAGGAGCCGCTCGCCGCGGAGCATCCGGTCCGCCGCCTGAAAGGCTTCGTCCGCTCGGCGCACCGCGCCGGCGCGCTGGACAGCGCCTTCAAGAAGATGGGCGACATGGTGCTGGAGGACATGGCCCTGATGGACCGCGGGCTGCCGCCGATGCGCTGCAAGCGGGCCGAACGGGAAACCGTGTCGCGGATGCGCTCGAGGCCGGTCAGCGTCAACTGACACGGCACGGCTGTTGTCCGGCGACGGCAGAGACGCACGCCGGCGGGTAGCGCTCAGGCCGCGTCGCTGACGCCTTCCCTCCTGCCGGCACCGGAACCCGCCGCGATCGTCGCCACCCAGGCGCGAGCGATCGCGAGGCCTGCCGTATCGGCAGCCGGTCCGTGCGCGCCTGCGATCTCGTCGAACCGCCCGATCCAGCCGGGGGCCATGCGTTCGATCTGCTCGGGAAAGGTATCGCGCCACCAGGCTGCGACCGTCCGGTCCACCTCGAAATGGAACTGCGTGCCATAGGCCGCGCGGCCGATCCGGAAGGCCTGGTTCCTGGCAGCGGCGTTGCCCGCCAGGTGCACGGCGCCCTCGGGCAGGGTGAAGGTATCGCTGTGCCACTGGAAGATCGGAAAGATGCCGCCGGCCGCCGCCAGCAGCGGGTCCGCCAGCCCCTGTTCCGTCGGATGGATATCCTGCCAGCCGAACTCCGGCGCCGCCCCGATCAGGTTGTCCGCGCCATAGCCGCGCGCCAGCAACTGGCTGCCGAGACACACGCCGAGGACCGACTTTCCGGCATCGCCAAAGCGGCGCATGAGGCGGCAAAGGCGCGGCAGGTAGGGATGCCTCTCGTCGTCCACGGCCGATTGCGGCCCGCCCATGACGACAAGGGCGTCGTGGCCGTTCTCGTCCTCGGGCAGCGGCTCGCCGGCATGCGGCCGACAGAAGAGGATCTCCGCGCCCGCTTCGAGAAGGGCCGCCTCGATCTGTCCGAGGGCGGTATGCCTGTCGTTTTCGACCACCAGTACGCGCATGAGGCTGCCTCCCGAATCTTGGGCGCCAGACAAGCATGCCGCCGCGCGACGTTCAAGCAGGCCCCGCGCCGCTTGGTTCAGGCGGGCCCCTTGAACAGCACGTTCTGGTCGAGCAGGTAGCGGGCGAACAGGGGCAGGCTGGCGGCGCCTATGGTGCGCGCCTGGCTACCCGCCTCCCCTTCCAGGATCTCGGGCATGATCACGCCCTGCAGGTCGTGCTCCCCGAGGGCTGCACGGGTCGCCATGACGATGCGCTCGCGCACCCAGGCGGGGAAGCCGCCGTCGATGACGGCTGCGGAGAAGTCGATCACCGAGGCGGCCGCGATCAGCGCCTGGGCAAGGGCTGCGGCGGTATCCTGGATCCAGCTCTCGAGCGGCGCGCCGAAATCGATCCATTCGTCCGGCGAATACCAGAGCGGCCGGGGATCGATGCCGCCCGCCCGCAACCGATTCTCCAGGACGAAGATCGAGGCGATCTTCAGAAGCTGCACCGTCCTGCCGTCGCGCCCCTGGACCGGCAGCGGGCCGATGGCGCCGGCCGTGCCGGTGCGGCCGGAAAAGAGCGCGGAATTGAGCACGACGCCGCCGCCGATGAAGGAGCCGATGAAGAAATAGATGAAATCCGGATAGCGCTGGCCGAGGCCGAACACGAGTTCGGCGGCGCAGGCGCTGGTCGCGTCGTTATGCAGGAACACGGGGTGCGACACTCTCGCCTGGATTTCCCGCTGCAGGTCGACGCCGCGCCAGGTATCCATGTCCCGCTGCGGCGCGCCGACCTCCTCGGCCCAGTTCCACAATTCGAACGGCGCGGCAATGCCGATGCCGGCCACGCGGGCACGCTGCCCGGGATCCAGTCCCGCCTCCATCTCGGCGATGCCGTCCGTGATGAAGGCGAGCACCTCGTCCGGCATGGGATAGGCATAGGTGCGACGGACCTGCAGCCGCACCCGGCCGACGAAGTCCATGACCGCGAGTTCGGCGCTGCGACGGCCGATCTTGACGCCGAAGGAATAGACCGCATCGGGATTGAGCCGCATCGGCGTCGAGGGCTGGCCCACCCTGCCGCGGGTCGGTTCGCCGCGCATCAGCAGGCCATCGGCCTCGAGCGCGCGCATGATGACGGTGACGGTCTGGGCGGAAAGGCCGCTGCGCCGGGCGATCTCGGCCTTCGAAAGCTCGCCGTGGCGGCGCACGAGCGACATGACGAGCCGCTCGTTATAGGCCCGCACGCGCACCTGGTTCGACCCGCCGGACGGATCGAGGATCGTCGCCGGCGATGCTGCCGGCACGCTTTCCTCAGGCATGCCATTCCCTCCCGAACCGGGCATCTTGTTCTTTCCGGCCAAATGCTTCGCGTCGCCGTGACGGGCGGATTTCACGCGCATCGGCCTATGCCCTGTTTGATCCCAGCATGCCACAGCGAATTAATAATTCAATTCGATTTATTTATTGACAGGGCCCATCTTCAATGGTTCCCTGACGGTGGAAGCGTGATCGACGGCCGCAGAGGAGCGGCACGGATCGGCATCCGGATGGCGTCACGCCGTCCTGTTTTGTCCTTGGGAGGATTACATGAAGACCACGATTGTGAGCGCCGCTCTCGGCGCACTGGCGCTTGGCGTCGCCTTTTCCACGCCTGCCGCGGCGGCGGACGTCACCGCCTGCCTGATCACCAAGACCGATACCAACCCCTTCTTCGTCAAGATGAAGGAAGGCGCCACGGCCAAGGCCCAGGAACTGGGCGTGACGCTGAAGGCCTATGCCGGCAAGATCGACGGCGACCATGACAGCCAGGTGGCTGCGGTCGAATCCTGCATCGCGGACGGCGCGAAGGGCATCCTGATCGCCGCCTCCGACACCAAGGCGATCGTCGACCAGGTCAAGAAGGCGCAGGCTGCCGGCCTGCTGGTGATCGCGCTCGACACCCCGCTCGACCCGGCGACCGCCGCCGACGCCACCTTCGCCACCGACAACCTGCTCGCCGGCAAGCTGATCGGCCAGTGGGCGGCCGCGACGATGGGCGACAAGGCCAAGGACGCCAAGGTCGGCTTCCTCGATCTCACCCCGTCGCAGCCGACGGTCGACGTGCTGCGCGACCAGGGTTTCATGATCGGCTTCGGCATCGACCCGAAGGATCCGAACAAGATCGGCGACGAGGACGACCCGCGCATCGTCGGCCACGACGTGACCAACGGCAACGAGGAAGGCGGCCGCACCGCCATGGAGAACCTCCTGCAGAAGAATCCGGACATCAACGTCATTCACACCATCAACGAGCCGGCCGCCGTCGGCGCCTATCAGGCGCTCAAGGCCGTCGGCAAGGAGAACGACGTGCTGATCGTCTCGGTCGACGGCGGTTGCCCGGGCGTCAAGTCGGTCGCCGAAGGCGTGATCGGCGCGACCTCGCAGCAGTATCCGCTGATGATGGCCGCACTCGGCGTCGAGGCAATCAAGAAGTTCGCCGACACCGGCGAGAAGCCGAAGCCGACGGAAGGCAAGGACTTCTTCGACACCGGCGTGGCGCTCGTCACCGACAAGCCGGCCGCGGGCGTCGAATCGATCGACACCAAGGTCGGCACGGAGAAGTGCTGGGGCTGAGCGCCCTCGGTTCCACGATCACGCGAAGGGCGGCCGGAGCCGCCCTTCCCATCAAGCTGAGCGCCCGTCTTTGACAAGACGACGAAAACCGCGCAGCCTTCCCTCCGGCACCGGGCTTCGCCTGGCCTATGGTGATGCGCGCGGCACAGATCACGACCCCTCGGGAGCGGGGGTTTTCGGGAGGAATGTTCATGGGCGAGCCCACAGCCGCACATTCGGCGCAGGAATTCGAGAAGGTCCTGGCCCAGAGCTCGACGCAGGTCGCGTCGTTCGATACCCACGACAAGACGGCGGTGCAGAAGATCCAGCAGTTCCTGCACTCGACGCCGGCAGCGATCCCCTTCATCGTGCTGGTCGCCGCCATCCTCATCTTCGGACTTGCGATCGGCAGCCGCTTCTTCTCGTCCTATACGCTGACCCTGATCCTGCAGCAGATCGCCATCGTCGGCATCCTCGGCGCGGCGCAGACGCTGGTCATTCTGACCGCCGGCATCGACCTATCGATCGGCGTCATCATGGTGTTCTCGGCGGTGGTGATGGGCAATTTCGCCGTCAGCTACGGCCTGCCCGCGCCCCTCGCCATCCTCGCCGGCTTCGGCGTCGGCGGCGCCTGCGGCTTCGTCAACGGCTTCCTCGTCGCACGCCTCAAGCTGCCGCCCTTCATCGTCACGCTCGGGACATGGTACGTGATCATGTCGACGAACTTCATCTATTCGGCGAATGCGACGATCCGCGAGGCAGACGTGACCGCGGTGACGCCGATGCTGCACGTGTTCGGCATCAGTTTCAAGGTCGGCTCGGCCGTGTTCACGCTCGGCGTCGTCATGATGGTGCTGCTCGTGCTCGGGCTCTGGTATGCGCTGAACCACACGGCCTGGGGCCGGCATCTCTACGCCGTCGGCGACGATCCGGAGGCCGCCAAGCTGTCGGGCATCCGCGTCGACCGCGTGCTGCTCGGCGCCTATACGCTCGCCGGCATGATCGCCTCGCTCGCGGCCTGGGTCTCGATCGGCCGCAACGGCTCAATCTCGCCGTCCGCCGCCGTCACGGACTACAACCTGCAGGCCATCACCGCAGCCGTGATCGGCGGGATCTCGCTCTTCGGCGGCCGCGGTTCGATCCTCGGCACGCTGATCGGCGCCATGATCGTCGGCGTCGTCTCCATGGGGCTGAACATGCTCGGCGCCGACCCGCAATGGAAGGTGTTCCTCACCGGCGTCCTCATCATCACGGCGGTCGCCGTCGACCAGTGGATCAGAAAGGTAGCAGGCTGATGGCTGCAGAACCCATCCTCACCGCCCGCGGTCTCGTCAAGCGCTACGGCCGCGTGACCGCGCTCGACAATGCCGACTTCGACCTCTACCCCGGCGAGATCCTCGCCGTGATCGGCGACAACGGTGCCGGCAAATCGACGCTGATCAAGGCGATCTCCGGTGCCGTGACACCGGACGAGGGCGAGATCCGGCTCGAGGGCGAGGCCGTGCATTTCCGCTCGCCGATCGAGGCCCGCCGCGCCGGCATCGAGACGGTCTACCAGAACCTCGCGCTGTCGCCGGCGCTGTCGATCGCCGACAACATGTTCCTCGGCCGCGAGATCCGCAAGCCCGGCATGCTGGGCAGCGTGTTCCGCAAGCTCGACCGCTCGGCGATGGAGAAATTCGCGCGCAACAAGCTTTCCGAACTCGGCCTGATGACCATCCAGAACATCAATCAGGCCGTCGAAACGCTTTCCGGCGGCCAGCGCCAGGGCGTGGCGGTCGCACGGGCGGCCGCCTTCGGCTCCAAGGTGATCATCCTCGACGAGCCGACCGCGGCGCTCGGGGTCAAGGAAAGCCGCAAGGTGCTGGAACTGATCCTCGACGTGCGCTCGCGCGGCCTGCCGATCGTTCTGATCTCGCACAACATGCCGCACGTCTTCGAAGTGTCGGACCGCGTCCACGTCCACCGCCTCGGACGCCGCCTGTGCGTGGTCGATCCGAAGGAGCACACCATGTCCGATGCCGTCGCCTTCATGACCGGCGCCAAGGAACCGCCGCGGGACGCGCTGGCGGCATGAGCGACACGGTCCCGGAGATCGCCGGCGAGATCGTCCGCCGGGCGGGCAATGCCAGGCGCTTCCTGGTCGCCATTGCCGGCCCGCCGGGTGCGGGCAAGTCGACCATGGCCGACCATCTTGCGGCCGCGCTGAAGGCACAGGGCGAGAGTGCGGAAGTGCTGCCCATGGACGGCTTCCACATGGACAACGCCATCCTGATCGAACGCGGGCTGCTCGCCCGCAAGGGCATCCCCGAGACGTTCGACGTGCGCGGCTTCATCGACATCGTCCGCGCCGTCCGCCCCGCCGACCAGGAGGTGCTGGTGCCGGTGTTCGACCGGTCGCGGGAAATCGCCATCGCCTCGGCGCGGGTGGTCTCGCCGGAGCACCGCTTCATCGTCGTGGAGGGCAACTACCTGCTGTTCAGCCAGGGCAAATGGGCGGAACTGGAGGGCATGTTCGACTATTCGATCATGCTCGCGCCGCCGATCGAGGTGCTGGAGGCACGGCTCTGGGAGCGCTGGCGCGGCTATCGGCTGAGCGAGGAGGCCGCCCACGCCAAGGTCTATGAGAACGACCTGCCGAACGGGCGGCTGATCCTGGAGAACCGGCGCCCCGCCGACATCACGCTTGCAATCGCCTGACCCTTCCCATCCCTCGCTGCATTCCCGGTCAAGCCAGCGCAGGCACGCCGGGCCCGAACCGGTTCGGTCCGACGGCCCACACTCTGACCGCAAAGCGTTTGCCACGAACGGCGCAAGGGTATAATTCCCGCGGCACAGATGTCCCCGATCCGCGGAGTTCCCAGGCATGCAAACGATCACCCTTCGCCGTCCTGACGACTGGCACCTGCACCTGCGCGACGGCGCGATGCTCGAGGGCGTGATCGGCGATACGAGCCGGCACTTCGCCCGCGCCATCATCATGCCCAACCTGGTGCCGCCGGTGGTGACGACCGCGGATGCGAAGAGCTATCGCGAGCGGATCATGGCGGCCCTTCCGGCCGGCGACCGCTTCGAGCCACTGATGACGCTGTATTTGACCGAACAGACGAGCCCCGACGACGTCGAGGCCGGCAAGGAAAGCGGGCTCATCACCGCGGTGAAACTCTACCCTGCCGGGGCGACCACCAATTCGCACGGCGGCGTGCGCGACATCGAAAAGGCGATGCCGGTGCTGGAGCGCATGGCCAGGATCGGCCTGCCACTCTGCGTCCACGGCGAGGTGACGACCCCGGACGTCGACATTTTCGACCGCGAGGCCGTCTTCATCGAGACCGTGCTCGATCCCTTGCGCAAGCGCCTGCCGGAACTGAAGGTGACGATGGAGCACGTCACGACCAAGGACGGGATCGACTATATCAAGGCGTCGAAGGCCAACCTCGCCGGTTCGATCACCACCCATCACCTGATCATCAACCGCAACGCCATCCTGGTCGGCGGCATCCGCCCGCACTACTACTGCCTGCCGGTCGCCAAGCGCGAGCATCACCGGCTGGCGCTCCGCGCCGCCGCCGTCTCCGGCGATCCCCGCTTCTTCCTCGGCACCGATTCCGCCCCGCATGTGGATCCGCTGAAGGAATGCGCCTGCGGCTGCGCCGGGGTCTACACCTCGATCAACACCATGAGCTGCCTTGCCCATGTCTTCGAGGACGAGGACGCGCTGGACAAGCTCGAGGCCTTCTCCTCACTGAACGGCCCGGCCTGGTACGGCCTTCCCGTCAACGCGGAGACGATCACGCTGGTGCGTCGCGAGGAAGAGGTGCGCTTTCCGGCGAAGATCGAGACGGGGGCGGGCCCCGTCACGGTGTTCGACCCGATGTTCGCCCTGCACTGGGACGTGGCCTGAGCTGGCAACGGCGCCCTGCCCCCGGTCGTGAGGCGGACGCCGGAGACGTCAGAACTGGCGGCCGATGCGGGCGTCGACGGACTGGCTGTTGGAGCCGCGAACCGCGAAATAGAGCATGATGGCCGTCCACAGGATGGACTTCTCGGCGCCGCCGAGGCCCTCCATCTTCACGATGCCGTGGAAATAGATCGTCACCGCCAGCACGATTGCCGAGGCGAACGCGGCAGGCCGCGTGAAGAGGCCGATCGCAACCAGGATGCCGCCGAAGAATTCCGTCGCGGCCAGGAGCGGCGACCAGAAGACGCCGGGGTAGAAGCCGAGCCCCTCGACCATTCCGACGGCGCCGAAGGGGTTCATGATCTTGCCGTAGCCGTGGGTGACGAGAAGCCCGCCCGCGACAATGCGCAGCAGGGTCTCGGCACTTTCGTTCAGTGTGGAATACAGCGGCCGCAGGAACGGCAGGATGAGGCCGGGGCGATGCGTGGTGGTGTCGGACATGCGGTTGGCTCCAAGGATGTTGCAGTGCATCCATGTCTCGGCCATCGTGACCTGCGCAAGCGGACACGACGCAAAAACCCGATAAATTCGACTGACATTTCCGTGAACGGACAGACGTCGCCCACGCAAAGGTCAATCGTCGGCCCGAAAACCCCATCGGCAGGAAGGAAAAGGCAGGAATGAGCGAGAAGCCCCGGATCACGATACTCTACTGCACCCAGTGCAACTGGCTCTTGCGTTCGGGCTGGATGGCGCAGGAACTTCTGCAGACCTTCGGCGACACGCTCGGTGAGGTGGCGCTCATCCCCGGCACGGGCGGCAACTTCGAGATCCGCGTGGACGGCGAACTCATCTGGGAGCGCAAGCGCGACGGCGGCTTTCCGGGGCCGAAGGAACTGAAGCAGCGGGTGCGCGACATCGTCGAGCCCGAGCGCGATCTCGGACACGTCGACAAGCCCTGACTCAGCTGGCGCGCAGCCCGCTCAGCGGTACGGCGAAACGCAGACCCGATAGACGCCGCCGCCGGCATGGTAGCGGTCCGTCGCCGGGTTGTAGGTGCGATAGCGGTTCGTGCACCAGCCGACATGGCTGCCATAGCCGCTGCGAACGGCCGGAGCGTAATACGGCCCGTCATAGGGTCGATAGATGGTCACGCTGCGGGAATAGGGCTGATAGCTCGGCCTGTAGGACGGCGGCATGTAGGGGCGGTAGGGTCGATAGATCGGCCACGAATAGGCGCGGTAGTACGGCCGGTTCAAGGGATTGTAGAGCGGCCCGGTGTTCCAGCAACTATAGCCGTTGCAGACGAAGGCGACCGGGACGACAGCGCTCCCGGCCCCATGGCTTTCGGCGAAGCCACGGTCCGGGACCACCATCGGGCCGGCTGCGGCTGTGGAGGTCAGGCCGGGCGAAACGGCCAGCCCGGCAGCGACGGTCAGTAGGAGGTTACGCAAGCTGAACATTTCGATCCCCTATGCGTTCTGGAGTGTATGTCTGCGAAACGTGGCTGCCGTCGGGTCTGCGTCCTGCCGTCCGGCCGGAACGCCCGGAGCGGGCGATTGCACGGACCGACAGGAAGAGGTCGGGCGGGACAAGCCGGCAAAAATCGGGCATGACAGGGTCGGGACACGGACGAGCGTCAGCATACTATAATTTGGAGCATGAGATGAGTCTGAAATTCGGCACCAGCGGACTGCGCGGCCTTTCCACCGACCTGGAGGGGCCGCCTGCGGCTCTCTATGCGACGGCCTTCGCGCGATACCTGCTCGAAAGCGGCCTGGCGCGCACGGGCGACACGGTGCTGATCGGACGCGACTTCCGGCCCTCGAGCCCGGCGATCGCCGCGATCGCCGCCGGCGCATTGCGCGGCGCCGGGCTGTCGCCACTCGACTGCGGCACGATCCCGACGCCGGCGTTGGCGCTGCTGGGCCTCAGCAAGGCTGCCGCCAGCCTGATGGTGACCGGCTCGCACATCCCGGCAGACCGCAACGGCATCAAGTTCTACCGGCCGGACGGCGAGATCGGCAAGGCCGACGAGGCGGCGATCACGACGATCGCCGATGCGATCTCCGCAAGCGGCGAGGCGATCGACGCAGCACCGGCCGCGGCGCCCGACGCCTCCGCGCAGGCGGAGGCGCTGTTCCTGCAGCGGTATGACGGGCTGCTTGCGCCGGACGCGCTGAAGGGCAAGCGGATCGGCGTCTACCAGCACAGCACGGTCGCGCGCGACCTGTTCGTCACCGTGCTTACCGCATTCGGCGCCGACTGCGTACCGCTCGGCCGCTCGCAGACCTTCATCCCGGTCGATACCGAGGCCGTCCCGGCCGAGACCGTCGAGATGCTGCAGCACTGGGCCAGCGAACATCGCCTCGACGCGATCGTCTCGGCGGATGGCGACGGCGACAGGCCGCTCGTTGCCGACGAGACCGGTACGCCGCTGCGCGGCGATCTGCTCGGCCTGATCACCGCCAACTTCCTGAACGCGGACGTGGTGGCGACGCCGGTGACGTCCAATTCCGGCATCGAGGCGGCCGGCCGCTTCGAAATCAGGCGCACCCGCGTCGGATCTCCCTTCGTGATCGCAGCGATGGAGGAGGCCGTGGCCGGCGGCGCCAGGGCCGTCGTCGGCTTCGAAGCGAATGGCGGCACGCTCACGGCTACGGACTGCGCCGCCAACGGGGCGACGCTTGCAGCCCTTCCGACCCGCGACAGCTTCCTTCCCGCGCTTGCCGCCCTCGCGCTCACCGTCGAGCGCAGACAGCCGCTGTCCGTCGTTGCCAAAAGCTTCAACCTGCCGGCCGCCGCTGCCGACAGGCTCGAGAATTTCCCGGTCGAGACGAGCGCTGCGCTCATGGCCGAACTGCGCTCCGGTCCGCAGGCGCTCGCGGCCTTCCTCGCACCGATCGGTGCGCCGGCCTCGACCAGCGACATCGACGGGCTGCGGGTGACGCTGGAGGACGGCCGCATCGTCCACTTCCGCCCTTCCGGAAATGCGCCGGAGATGCGCTGCTATGTCGAGGCAGCCGACGAGACGGCCGCCCAGGGCCTTCTCGCCGAGGGCCTCGCCCTGATCCGCGGCTGGGCGGAACGGCGCCAGGCATGACGCCGGCGACCTAGAGCAATTCCAGCAAAAGTGGGAACCGGTTTTGCGTCCGGAAATGCGTAAAACTATGAAGATAGAGCATTGCCGACGATTCAATAATCGCCGGCAATGCTCTAGAAACGAGGGAAAAGCGCATGCCGTTGCAAAAACTTCAAAAACCCAGTTGACACCAACGGCAGCGCCCCGTACATCCGCGTCCGTCGCCCAGATGGCGGAATTGGTAGACGCGCCAGCTTCAGGTGCTGGTACTCGAAAGGGTGTGGAGGTTCGAGTCCTCTTCTGGGCACCATTCCTTCTCCGAAGACGTTTCAGGACGTCGAAATCGGATTGAAAAACCCCGGTCTTCCGGGGTTTTTTCGTTTCCGGCCGTGCCTGAGTCTGACTGAAAGACGGTGTCCGGCGGGACCCGCTATCGATGCCGCATTTCCTTGCCGGGCAGGTCTTCGATCCCGGTGGCAAGGTCGCCGCGATCGCGGACGAAGGGCAGGCCGACATGCTCGGCGAGGTCCGGTTCGGTCGTGAAGATATTTCCCCGATCTCTTAAGCGCGTCAGGACGAAGGTGTCTTCGGCGATCTGTCGGCGTGTCTTCCCCTTGTCGTCGTAGGAATGGCCCATCTTCGTGAGCGAGAAGCCTGCGAGGGTGACGGACGGAACGCCCGTGAAAAGTGCATAGCAGAGCGTGGCAACGCCGTTCGTCACCTTGCCGACATCGCCGATGTCGGCGGGCAGCCCGCCGCTCACGGCATTGACGATCGCCTCGCGCTCACGCCTGGTGGCGCGCATCAGGCTGCTGTAGCGCACATGCGGCATCGTCAGAAGCCTCAGGTGCATCATCCAGAGAGGCTTCGTATGGAGCCAGAGAAGGCCTCTCGTCCTGACGTAGGGATGTTCCTCCCACGATTTCTTCCGCTTGCGGAACGTCAGGTCGGCGGGCGGGAGACCCAAGGCATTCGCCGTCTTGCCGGAATTGTTGACGTCGACGCGTGCGCAATGTTCGAGCAGGTCGGCCGGAAGGGTGGGAGACGGCGCGGAACCGAGAATCAGCCAGGGCTTGTGCAGAATGCCAAGCTTGGCGAGCCAGCGACGGTGGTTGCCTCGCAATACTTCAAGCGCATCAGGTTCAATCGCCACACGAGCTCCTCAGACCGAGTAGAAAGACCGAAGGTTACCTAAACGTCGACGTCGTATGTCTTGCACAAGCCTGCCTCGGTGTCCATTGCCCGCCGGCTCTTGGTCTTTTGGCGCGGATGATCTTCAAGGTCGCAATCACCCGCGGCCGAGAGCTTCAACTCCCCCCTCGTTCCGCAGGCCGCGCCCGCGTCCTCAACTCTCCAGTTCGTAGGGCACGATCCGGCGCACGTGATGGTCGACGTGCAGGCGACGCTTGAAGGGCGGGACGGCGCGGCTGGCGCAATTGGCGCGCTCGCAGATTCGGCAGGAGATGCCGATCGGCGCGAAGGCGCCGGCGTTTTCCAGGTCGAGGTCGTCGGCATAGACGAAGGCGCGGGCATAGGAGATCTCGCAGCCGAGCGCCAGCGCATATTCCGGCCGGGCGGCCCGGAAGCCGCCGCTGCCCTTGGAAGCGTGGGTGGCCAGACAGAGATAGCGCACGCCGTCCGGCGTCTCGGCAAGCTGGCGCAGGATGCGGCCGGGGCGCTCGAACGCCTCGTGGGCGTTCCAGAGCGGACAGGCGGCGCCGAAACGGGCGAACTGGAACTTCGCCGCGCTGTGACGCTTGGTGATGTTCCCGGCGCGGTCGATGCGGGCAAAGAAGATCGGCACGCCCTTGAGGCCCGGCCGCTGCAGCGTGCTGAGGCGGTGGCAGACCTGCTCGATCGAGGCGCCGAAGCGGGCGGCGAGCAGTTCCAGGTCGTGGCGCAGTTCCTGCGCCGCCTGGAGAAAGGCGCCATAGGGCAGGAGCAGCGCGCCGGCGACGTAGTTCTCCAGTCCCATGCGACAGATCTCCACCGCTTCCTCCGAGCGGAACCCGGCGCCCTGCACCACCGCATCGATCTCGCGGGGCATCTGCAATTGCGCGATCTGCAGCGCCAGCTGGAAGTCGCGCGTGGGGGCTGCGGCATAGGGATTGACGGTCAGCACGCGCGCCTGCGGATCGAAGCGGCGGATCGCATCGTCGCCTGCGATCCCGCGTGCGATCCGGACGCCGAACGCCTTGTCCAGATGGTCCGCCAGCGCCGCATGGTTGTCGCCGCGGCCGATGCCGAGATCGCTTGCCAGCCGCTCGGCGGCAAGGTCGAGTTCGTGGATGTAGTTATCGACGAAGTGGAAGAAGTCGCGCACTTCCTCATAGGGCGTCGTCTCGGCCGGACCGCCGACGCGGCCGAGCGTCGCGTCGAGGCTCGCGAGCCGCTCGCTGCTGCGGCGATAGGCCTGGTGGCAGGCGATCAGCGCGTGCGCCAGACCCGGCGCGTTCTGGGTGACGAGCTTCAGTTCCTGCAGGCTCGGCGTATAGGTCTCGAACAAGGGGTCCGTCAGCGCCTCGGACAGCGCCGACAGCAGCCGGTCGTTCTCGCCCACCGAAAGCTCGGCGATATCGAGGCGGAACTTGTCGGCGAGCGCGAGCAGGACCGCGGCGGAGACGGGACGCTGGTTGTTCTCGATCTGGTTCAGGTAGCTCGTGGAAATGCCGATGCGCTCGGCGAACTGGCTCTGCGTCGTGCCGCTCGCCAGCCTGAGATCGCGGACCTTGCGGCCGATGAAGAGTTTGCCGATCGCCATGCTTCACCGTGTTTGCAAATTCGCATTTTCAATTTTGCTTTTTTATATTGCCACATTTGCGCCTGTTCAACTGTTTTCAACCGGACAATATCGGCATAATGCGCGCTCACACGGCGGCAGGAACAGTGGCAGGGGAGTGAGGATGCGCCCGATACTCGAGCAGTTGCAGGCCCGGCGCGACGAGGCCTATCTCGGCGGCGGCGAGAAGCGGATCGACGCCCAGCACGGCAAGGGCAAGCTGACGGCGCGGGAGCGCCTGGAGGTGCTGCTCGATCCGGGCTCGTTCGAGGAATACGACATGTACGTGACCCACCGCGCGGTGGATTTCGGCATGGCGGGGCAGAAGATCGCCGGCGACGGCGTCGTCACCGGCTGGGGCACGATCAACGGCCGGCAGGTCTATGTCTTCTCCCAGGACTTCACCGTTCTCGGCGGCTCGCTGTCGGAGACCCACGCACAGAAGATCTGCAAGATCATGGACATGGCCGTGCGCAACGGCGCGCCGGTGATCGGGCTGAACGATTCGGGCGGGGCTCGGATCCAGGAGGGCGTCGCCTCCCTTGCGGGCTATGCCGAGGTGTTCCGCCGCAATGCGGAGGCCTCGGGCGTGATCCCGCAGATCTCCGTCATCATGGGCCCCTGCGCGGGCGGCGCGGTCTATTCGCCGGCCATGACCGACTTCATCTTCATGGTGCGGGATTCGTCCTACATGTTCGTGACCGGCCCGGACGTGGTGAAGACGGTGACGAACGAGATCGTCTCGGCCGAAGAGCTCGGCGGCGCCGGCACGCATACGAAGAAGTCCTCGGTCGCCGACGGCGCCTACGAGAACGACATCGAGACGCTGGAAAACGTGCGGCTTTTGTTCGACTTCCTGCCGCTCAGCAACCGCGAGAAGCCGCCGGTGCGGCCGTTCCACGACGACCCGGCGCGGCTGGAGGCGCGGCTCGACACGCTGATCCCGGATAGCTCCAGCAAGCCCTACGACATGAAGGAACTGATCCTCGCCGTTGCCGACGAGGGCGACTTCTTCGAGCTGCAGGAGAATTTCGCCAGGAACATCATCACCGGCTTCATCCGGCTGGAAGGCCAGACGGTCGGCGTCGTCGCCAACCAGCCGATGGTGCTGGCCGGCTGCCTCGACATCGATTCGTCGCGCAAGGCTGCGAAGTTCGTCCGTTTCTGCGACGCCTTCAACATTCCGCTGCTGACGCTGGTGGACGTGCCGGGCTTCCTGCCGGGCGTGGCCCAGGAATATGGCGGCGTCATCAAGCACGGCGCCAAGCTGCTCTTCGCCTATTCCCAGGCGACCGTGCCGATGGTGACGCTGATCACGCGGAAGGCCTATGGCGGCGCCTATGACGTGATGGCGTCGAAGCATATCGGCGCCGACGTCAACTACGCCTGGCCGACCGCCGAGATCGCCGTGATGGGCGCCAAGGGCGCGACCGAGATCCTCTACCGCTCGGAACTGGCGGACCGGGAAAAGATCGCCGCGCGCACGCAGGAATACGAGGAGCGCTTCGCCAACCCCTTCGTCGCCGCCGAGCGCGGCTTCATCGACGAGGTGATCATGCCGCATTCCTCGCGCAAGCGCATCGCGCGGGCGTTTGCGAGCCTGCGCAACAAGCAGGTCGATACCCGCTGGCGCAAGCACGATACGATACCGCTGTAAGGGACGTTCAGGATCGATGGCCAATCTTCCCGACATGACAAAACATCGTGGCTTCCCGTCCGGCATGCCGGGCACGGGTGTCCAGTTCACCATCCGCCGCGCCAACCCGAAAGGGGTGACGCCGATCAAGGCGCTGCCCCGTCGCGCCCGACCGGGCTCCGCCGAGCACCGGATCGATGCGGCTTTCCTGCATGCGCTCTGGCATCATTTCGGACCGGATCCTTTCGAGCGCGGCAATCTCGATGCCGCCCGGCTCAACCTGCTGTTCGGACGCGAGGTGCTGGCGGCGGAGAAGGATTTCGACCCGACCTCCTATGAGGCATTGCTGGTCATCAACGAGAAGGAGGCCCGTGCTTCCTTCCCGGAATCGTTTGAAGACGTGATGGAGGTCTAGCCTTGGCGATCCAGAAAATCCTCATTGCCAACAGGGGCGAGATCGCCTGCCGGGTCATCAGGACAGCGAAGAAACTCGGTATTGCGACCGTCGCCGTCTATTCGGATGCGGACCGAGATGCGCTGCATGTGCAGATGGCCGACGAGGCGGTGCATATCGGGCCGGCACCGTCGAACCAGTCCTACATCGTCATCGAGAAGATCTTGGAGGCGATCCGGCAGACGGGGGCGGATGCGGTGCATCCCGGCTACGGCTTTCTGTCGGAGAACGCCGCCTTCGCCGAGGCGCTGGAGAAGGAAGGCGTGACCTTCATCGGCCCGCCGGTCGGCGCGATCCAGGCGATGGGCGACAAGATCACCTCGAAGAAGCTCGCCGCCGAAGCGGGCGTCTCCACCGTCCCCGGCCATATGGGCCTGATCGAGGACGCCGACGAGGCTGTCATGATCGCCTCGAAGATCGGTTACCCCGTGATGATCAAGGCCTCTGCCGGCGGCGGCGGCAAGGGCATGCGCATCGCCTGGAACGACCAGGAGGCGCGCGAGGGCTTCCAGTCGTCGAAGAACGAGGCGAAAAGCTCCTTCGGCGACGACCGCATCTTCATCGAGAAGTTCGTCACCCAGCCGCGCCATATCGAAATCCAGGTGCTCGGCGACAAGCATGGCAACACGCTCTATCTGGGCGAGCGCGAATGCTCGATCCAGCGGCGGAACCAGAAGGTGATCGAGGAAGCGCCCTCGCCCTTCCTCGACGACGCCACGCGCCGGGCCATGGGCGAACAGGCGGTGGCGCTGGCAAAGGCCGTCGGTTACCATTCGGCCGGCACCGTCGAGTTCATCGTCGACGGCAACAGGAACTTCTACTTTCTCGAAATGAACACGCGGCTGCAGGTGGAGCATCCCGTCACGGAGCTCATCACCGGCATCGACCTGGTCGAGCAGATGATCAGGGTCGCCTCGGGCGAGGCGCTGTCCTTCGGGCAGGAGGACGTGAAGCTGGAGGGCTGGGCGATCGAAAGCCGGCTCTATGCCGAGGACCCCTACCGCAACTTCCTGCCCTCGATCGGCCGGCTGACGCGCTACCGTCCGCCGGCGGAGGGGCGGCATGCCGACGGCACCGTCGTGCGCAACGACACCGGCGTCACCGAGGGCGGCGAGATCTCGATGTATTACGACCCGATGGTGGCCAAGCTCTGCAGCTGGGCACCCGACCGGGCGGCGGCCGTGGACGCCATGGGCCGGGCGCTGGACGATTTCGAGGTGGAGGGCATCGGCCACAACCTTCCCTTCCTGTCTTCGGTGATGCGGAACGACCGTTTTCGCGAAGGCCGGCTGACCACGGCCTTCATCGCCGAGGAATTTCCGGACGGCTTCCACGGCGTGGCGCCGGACGCCGCATCATGCCGCAGGCTTGCCGCCGTCGCAGCCCTCGTCAACGACCGGCTGCAGCGCCGGGCGACGAAGATCTCCGGCACGATCGGCAACCATCGCCGCCGGGTCGGTGCGGACTGGGTGGTGGCGCTCGGCAGCGAGCCGGTCGCCGTCACGCTTTCGCAGGAGGGCGACGCCTCGCGCATCACCTTCGACGACGGTGCGACGGTGGCGATCCGCAGCGACTGGCTGCCGGGCCAAACGCATGCGACCTTTTTCGTCGACGAGGCGCCGATGGGCGTGAAGGTCAACAAGATCGGCTATGCGCTGCGGCTGCGCTGGGGCGGCATCGACGTGATCGCCCGGGTGCGCGAACCGCGGGTGGCGGAGCTTGCGAAGCTGATGCCGGTGAAGCTTCCGCCGGATACCTCGCGGATGCTGCTCTGCCCGATGCCGGGGCTGGTCACGGCGATCGCCGTTGCCGAGGGCGACATGGTGGAGGCCGGCCAGGCGCTGGCGACGATCGAGGCGATGAAGATGGAGAACATCCTGCGCGCCGAGAAGAAGGCGGTGGTCAAGCGCGTGCCGGTCTCGGTCGGCGCCAGCCTCGCCGTCGACGAGATCATCATGGAGTTCGAGTGAGGGGACGATGCGGTTGGGGAATGGCGAAAGATTGTTTCGCAGCCTCGAGAGGTCGTCCGTCAATGAATGGCCCCTCACCCTAACCCTCTCCCCGCAGGCGGGGAGAGGGGACGCGGACCGGTCGGCCGGCGTCCGTGAACGCGAACAGGCATGCGGTACGTTTCCTTCTCCCCGCTTGCGGGGAGAAGGTCCCGGCAGGGGGATGAGGGGTCGACCGCCAGCATCCGAATCAAACGCAGCGAAAAATTTTCGCCCCGGTTCGTCCCCGTGCCCCCACCCCGGGCCTATACTGACGCCGTTCCGTCGCGGATACACCGGCAGGCGTGCCGGCGAGGCGGAGCCGGCGCGCGCATCGGGGATAAGACGCAAAGCCCCCATGCTCGGGTCCGCGGAAGAAGGTTTCACTCCGACTGGGGGAGGGAGCGGGATGCTTGTCGGACCGACATCCTGCTTTCCATCCCGGAGGGTGCACCGCAACCGCCCGTCGCGATCTTCGGACGCGGCCGGCTCCGGTTCGGCGCACAGGATGCGGGGCCGCACCGTGCGCGTTCGAGGGGCTTTGAACCCGGACGCACGGCGCAGGTGGAAGACGAAGCCCAAAGGCAGTCATGGCCCGGGCATCGTAAGCCTGAGTGCGTGCATGACACCCTTTCTCGAGGGGCACGCAACCGTTCCCACAAACCCCGCCGATCACGGACGAAGCCGAGGCCGCGGATATAAACCGCCGAACGGGGCGCTGAGAGGTGTCACTTTCATACCCCTATACGAGGCAGCTTTCAGCGCCCCGTCCGCAGTCCATATTGATCACCACGGCGCTTTCGGGCGCGCGTGAACGCGATCGCGTATTCAGGAGGAAAACCCGTGTCAGACGAAAGCTCGAAGGCGCAAGGGCCAGGCAACGGAAGCGGCGAGACGCGCGGCCGTGAACACGCGCATGAACGCAGCCGTGAGCAATGGAAGGCGCTGGCCGAGCGCGAACTGAAGGCTTCGCCCGAGACGATCACCTGGCAGACGCCGGAAGGCATCGCCGTCAAGCCGCTCTATACGGCCGACGACCTTGAGGGCATCGATCATCTCGACAGCATGCCGGGCCTCGCGCCCTTCGTGCGCGGACCGCGCGCCACCATGTATGCCGGCCGGCCCTGGACGATCCGGCAATATGCCGGCTTCTCGACGGCGGAGGAATCCAACGCCTTCTACCGCAAGAACCTTGCGGCGGGCCAGAAGGGCCTGTCCGTCGCCTTCGACCTTGCCACCCACCGCGGCTATGACAGCGACCATCCGCGCGTTCTCGGCGACGTCGGCAAGGCGGGTGTTGCGATCGATTCGGTCGAGGACATGAAGATCCTGTTCGACGGCATTCCGCTGGACGAGATGTCGGTGTCGATGACAATGAACGGCGCGGTGATCCCGATTCTCGCGAGCTTCATCGTCGCCGGCGAGGAACAGGGCGTGCCCCGCGCAGCGCTTTCCGGGACCATCCAGAACGACATTCTCAAGGAGTTCATGGTCCGCAACACCTATATCTACCCGCCGGAACCGTCGATGCGGATCGTCGCCGACATCATCGCCTACACGGCGAAGGAGATGCCGAAGTTCAACTCGATTTCCATTTCCGGCTACCACATGCAGGAGGCGGGGGCCACGCTGGTGCAGGAGCTGGCATTCACGCTGGCTGACGGGCGCGAATATGTGCGGGCAGCCCTGGCCAAGGGGCTGAATGTCGACGATTTCGCCGGCCGCCTCTCCTTCTTCTTCGCCATCGGCATGAACTTCTTCATGGAGGCGGCGAAGCTGCGTGCGGCAAGGCTCTTGTGGACGCGAATCATGGAGGAGTTCGAGCCGAAGAAGGCCTCCTCGCTGATGCTGCGCACGCACTGCCAGACCTCCGGCGTGTCGCTCCAGGAGCAGGACCCCTACAACAACATCGTCCGCACCGCCTTCGAGGCGATGTCGGCCGCACTCGGCGGCACCCAGTCCCTGCATACCAACTCCTTCGACGAGGCGATCGCTCTGCCGACGGAATTTTCCGCCCGCATCGCCCGCAACACCCAGCTGATCCTGCAGCACGAGACGGGCGTGACGAAGGTGGTCGATCCGCTGGCGGGCTCCTACTACGTGGAAAGCCTGACGAACGAGCTGGCCGAAAAAGCCTGGGCGCTGATCGAGGAGGTCGAGGCGCTCGGCGGCATGACGAAGGCGGTTGCCGAGGGCCTGCCGAAGCGGATGATCGAGGAAGCGGCGGCGCGGCGGCAGGCGGCGGTCGACAAGGGCGAAGAGGTGATCGTCGGCGTCAACCGGTACCGACTGGAGAACGAGGAGCCAATCGACATCCTGCAGATCGACAACAGCGCGGTGCGGGCCGCCCAGATCCGGCGGATCGAGGAGACGAAGCGGCGGCGCGACGGCGCGCGGGTTCGCGCCGCGCTCGAGGCGCTGGCCGCGGTCGCCCGGACGGGCCAGGGGAACCTGCTGGCAGCAGCGGTCGAGGCCGCGCGCGAGCGCGCGACCGTCGGCGAGATCTCGGATGCGATGCGCCAGGCCTTCGGCGACCACGAAGCCACGCCCGAGGTCATCAGGGACGTCTATGGTGACGCCTATCGCGACGAACCGGAGCTCGCCGTCCTGAAGTCGCGCATGTCCGGCATTGCCGAAAGGCTCGGCCGCCCGCCGAAGATCATGGTCGCCAAGCTCGGCCAGGACGGGCACGACCGGGGCGCCAAGGTGATCGCGTCGGCCTTCGGCGACATCGGCTTCGACGTGCTCGCCGGGCCGCTGTTCCAGACGCCGGAGGAAGCCGCCGCGATGGCGCTGTCGGAGGCGGTCAACGTGATCGGCGTGTCCTCGCTGGCCGCCGGCCACAAGACGCTGCTGCCGCAACTCGTCGAAGACCTGAAGCGGGGTGGCGGCGAGGTGATCGTCGTCTGCGGCGGCGTCATTCCGCGGCAGGACTACCAGTTCCTGCAGGACCATGGTGTAGCGGCGGTCTTCGGTCCCGGTACCAACGTCATCGAGGCGGCGAATTCCGTGCTGGACCTTCTGGAAGGGCGGCGACGGAACATCTGAGGCGTGGATGGGACGGCGCGTTGTGCCTGGATCATCGGCCTTGCGGCACATGCCCCGGCGTTCCACGGCGCGCACCCGCCACGAGCGCAGACACCGCCTGCTTCAGCGATTTCCTTAGCCGGCTTTCGAATACGCGATCTTGCGGGCCAGCCAGCAGCCGAGGGTAAGCCCGCTCACCGCGCCCGCATCGTCGCGGTGCACGAGGATGGTCCAGTCGCCGGGTGCGGGCGCATCCATCGAGCGCCGGCAGGAGAGCCGCCAGACGTCCTCGCCGACCGGATGGACCGGATGCATCGCGCCCTTGCCGAGAAAGCCCTCGAAGGCGCCGAACCAGGCGCCGCCGGCGGAGACGATCTCGAAGGCGGCATCCAGTTCCGCCGAGACGTAGCGGCCGGCGATATCGTCGCGCAGGCCGGGCCGGATGCGGGTTGCGACGGCAACGAGGTTCTCACCGGGGCGCTCCATGCGCACCGCATCGCCCTCGCGCGTCATCGTCATCGTCGACGAGCGGGCGATGCCGTCCGCACCGTGCGAAAGGGTTTCGGCCGAGGTCGCAAAGCGCACCCTCAGCCCGTCATGCACGGTGGAGATGCGCAGCAGCAGGCCGGTCGACGGCTCCAGGTAGCTGCCAGCCCAGTCCGGCGCCGGTCTCGTCTTCTCGACCGGCGCTTCCGGGCGGCCGAGAGCGGCGCGCAACACCACGTTCGCCGCGGCGTGGGCGTCGGCCTCATGGTTGAACATGACCACGACGGAGAGACGCTCGGCCGCGGCATGCAGGCGCCTGGCGCGGAAGCCGCGCAGGGCGCCGCCGTGGCCGGTCACGGCGATCCCGTCGACCGTCTCGCGGGCGAGGCCGAAGCCGTAGCGGGATGCTCTGCCATCGGAAAACGGCTGCGGCACGGATATCCGGTTGTAGAGCCCATCCGGGTCGTCGCGACTGCGGTCGATAAAGGTCTCCCAGGCGAGCATATCGTCCAGCGAGGCGGCAATACCGGCATCGCCGGACCAGTGGATGCGGTTGACGGCGGGGAAATGGCCGAGGTTCGCATTGCCCTCGTAGCCGACGACGCCGTTCAACGGCTCGGCGGTATCGGCGGCGAGGATTGCCGTCTCCATGCCGGCCGGGGCGAACAGGCGCTCGCGATAGGCTTCCGCCAGGGATTTGCCGGCCGCCTCTTCGACGAGGTCGCCGAGGATGCGGAAATTGCCGTTGGAATAGGAATAGCAGCTGCCGGGTTCGAAATGGGTCTGGTGCATGCGCGAGAACAGCCCGGCCGCATCGCTGCCGGCGAAGACGCCGTCGGCGAGCGCCCCGTGCAGCACCGTCAACGCCCAGTAGTCGCGCAGGCCCGACTGGTTGGCGCAGAGCTCCGCCACCGTCGGCAGCCTGCCTTCGAGGTTCGGCAGGTGGCGGGCAAGGGCGCCGTCGAGCGTCGCCGGATCGCCAGCGACATCGAGGAGGGCTGCGCAGGTGAACTGCTTGCTGATCGAGCAAATCGGCAACAGCGTCTCCGCCGTCATCGGCAGGCGCCGGTCGAGATCGGCAAAGCCCCAGGCATGGCGCACGATCACCTCGCCGTCGACAACGACGCCGACGACACCGCCCGGCCCGGGAAAGCGGTCCGGCAGCGACTGGACGGCGGCCTTCAGGGCGGCGGGATCGATCTTCGTCATGAGAGGTGACTTCCGGGGCGGAGGGCAAGACAAGGCACGAGCGGCCGAACGCCGCCGGCGGACCGTATCGCGCCGGGCTGGCGCAGGCAACAGCGACCGGCGGCTCACGACGACACCGGCAACGTGCGCCGTCGCTCGCTGGCGGCGCCGCTCCGCAGGTTCTTTTCCTTGCGGAGCGCTGCCGACAGGCTTATGGGCTCTTCCTGCCCGTCCGTACGTCGAAAGGACCGCCCATGGATCGCGCCCATGACCCCAGCCAGCTCGAAATGGTGGTTCTGATGACGCCGGACATGGCGAATTTTTCCGGCAAGGTGCACGGCGGCGCGTTGCTGAACCTGCTCGACCGCGTCGCCTATTCCTGCGCCTCGCGCTTCTCCCAGCAATATGCGGTGACGCTCTCGGTCGACCAGGTGGTGTTCCGCCAGCCGATCCATGTCGGCGAACTCGTCACCTTCCGCGCCTCGGTCAACTATGCCGGGCGCACCTCGATGGAGATCGGCATCCGGGTCGAGGCCGAGAACATCCGCACCGGCGAGCGCCGCCACACCAATTCCTGCTATTTCACCATGGTCGCCGTCGATGTCGACGGCAAGCCGACCGTGGTGCCACAACTCTCGCTCGACACGGAGACCAAGCAGCGCCGGGCAAAGGCCGCCGAGGGCCGCCGGGCGCTGCGGCAGGAATTCGAGATGCGGCACCGGGAGATGCGGGAGGGAACGGAGTGATCTGGCACAACCTGCAACGAACCACGGCAGTTCCGTAAGTTCGCCTATCGCCCCGAGGCGTTGGCAGAGACATCTTTTTCAACGGGATCGGCCATCTCTGGCTGCGGCCATCGCCGTAGCGCTTCGTGACCGGCATCCGTCAGGCCGTAGACGCCTCTGTCGAGCCGCTCAAACCAACCATACACGTTCGAAAGCAAGATCTTCCCTGCTTCTGGTATGCCGGTTCTCACATCGCGAACACGCGATGGTCCCGCAGCCAGAGCTGCCGCACATCCGAGCGCCTGCTGGCGATAGGCCGTCATTACGGGTGCGCGCGTGCTGCCGCCAAGTGCGGGATCGCCGCGCCGGTTCCGGTGTTCGCGCATGAGCTTCGAACGCCGTTTCGGATTGGTCCGCGGCATTGGTGATACGGAGCCGACGATGACGCTGACTTCGCCGGCGTCGGAAATGCCAAGCATGCCAATGCCGAGCCTGCGGCAGAGGTCGCGGTAGCGCTTGTCGGCCTCCCGCCCTCTGCCCTTGGCCGAGATCCTGGCGGCGATCCAAACCTCGTCTGAAATGGCAGCCCGGTCGACGGCCTGCAGGATGAGTTCCAGATTGAAGGTCAATTTCAGTTCGCAGATCACCACAACGGGGGGATCGTTATCACTGAGACCGACAAGATCGCAGCCGCCAACTTCGCCCTTGACGGCGTAGCCTGCCTTTTCGAGGAAGCCTTTTACAGGCAGATAAAGTGAAGTCTCGCCGACAAGCGGGCCCGCGACCGGGGAAGGACCTTGCGGCCCCTCACTCATCTCCCATCTTCAGCGCCGCGATGAAGGCTTCCTGCGGGATCTCGACCTTGCCGAACTGGCGCATGCGCTTCTTGCCTTCCTTCTGCTTTTCCAGAAGCTTGCGCTTGCGGGTGGCGTCGCCGCCGTAACACTTGGCGGTCACGTCCTTGCGCAGCGCGCGGACCGTCTCGCGGGCGATGATGCGGCCGCCGATCGCTGCCTGGATCGGGATCTGGAACATGTGCTGCGGGATCAGGTCCTTCAGCTTCTCGCACATGACGCGGCCGCGTTTCTCGGCGGCGGAGCGGTGGACGAGCATGGAGAGCGCATCGACCGGCTCGGCATTGACGAGGATCGACATCTTGACGAGGTCGCTCTCGCGGTAGCCGAAGAGGTTGTAGTCGAACGAGGCGTAGCCCTTGGAGATCGACTTCAGCCGGTCGTAGAAATCGAAGACCACTTCGTTGAGCGGCAGCTCATAAGTCAGCATCGCGCGGTTGCCGACATAGGTCAGCTCGGTCTGGATGCCGCGGCGGTCCTGGCAGAGCTTGAGGATGCCGCCGAGATACTCGTCGGGGGTGAGGATCGTCGCCTTGATCCAGGGTTCGCGGAACTCGGCGATCTTGACCACGTCCGGCATGTCGGCCGGGTTGTGCAGTTCCTTCTCGGTGCCGTCGGTCATCGTCAGCTGGTAGACGACCGAGGGCGCCGTTGCGATCAGGTCGAGATCGAACTCGCGGGACAGGCGCTCCTGGATGATTTCGAGATGCAGGAGGCCGAGGAAGCCGCAGCGGAAGCCGAAGCCGAGGGCGGCCGAGCTTTCCATTTCGAAGGAGAACGAGGCGTCGTTCAGGCGCAGCTTGCCCATGGCCGAACGCAGTTCCTCGAAGTCGGCGGCATCGACCGGGAACAGGCCACAGAAGACCACCGGCTGGGCCGGCTTGAAGCCCGGCAGGGCTTCGGCGGTCGGGCGCTTGTCTTCGGTGATCGTGTCGCCGACGCGGGTGTCGGCCACCTCCTTGATGGAGGCGGTGATGAAGCCGATCTCGCCGGGGCCGAGTGAATCCATCGCCACCATCTTCGGGGTGAGCACGCCGACGCGCTCGACCGAATACTTGGCGCCGGTTCCCATCATGCGGATGGTCTGGCCCTTGGTGAGGCGGCCGTCGATGATGCGCACCAGCACCATGACGCCGAGATAGGTGTCGTACCAGCTGTCGACCAGGAGCGCCTTCAGCGGCGCGCTCTCGCCGCCCGGGCTTTTCGGGGCCGGCAGCTTCTCGACGATCGCTTCCAGCACATCGGGAATGCCGAGGCCGGTCTTGGCGGAGATCAGCACGGCCTCGGAGGCGTCGATGCCGATCACTTCCTCGATCTGGTCCTTGATGCGGTCGGGCTCGGCCGCCGGCAGGTCGATCTTGTTGAGGACGGTGACGAGCTCGTGGTTGTTGTCGATCGCCTGGTAGACGTTGGCGAGCGTCTGGGCTTCCACTCCCTGGCTGGCATCGACGACCAGCAGCGAGCCCTCGCAGGCGGACAGCGACCGCGAGACTTCGTAGGCGAAGTCGACGTGGCCGGGCGTGTCGATCAGGTTCAGCACATAGGTCTGGCCGTCCTTGGCCTTGTAGTGCAGGCGCACTGTCTGGGCCTTGATGGTGATGCCGCGCTCGCGCTCGATCTCCATGTTGTCGAGCACCTGCTCGGACATCTCGCGATCCGCGAGGCCACCCGTCGACTGGATCAGCCGGTCGGCCAGCGTCGACTTGCCGTGGTCGATATGGGCCACGATCGAGAAGTTGCGGATATGGTCAAGGGGCGTCGACGAATTGGTGCTCATGGGCGCCATATAGCAGTGCGCCTTGCGGCCGCAAAGCGGTAATTAACCGGCCGTTCTCCCTATTTTCAGGCCGTTGCGTTCCGGCGAAGGCGGGCCGGGATCAACCTGCCGCCGCAAGGTCGCGGATCCAGAAGGACAGCGGCTTTTCGCTTTCCTCCGTCTCGTCGAGATCGCGCCAGGTGAAGGTGGTGCGCAGTTCGGGATGATGGCGGTAGCCGCGGTTTTGCCAGAAGCGATCGAGCGGGGCGTATCCGGCCGGGCGGCGCGGATGGTCGGCAGGCCGCTCCACGGCGCAGAACGTGCAGAAAGCCAGCCCGAGCCTGCGGGCCTGCGCCTCGCGCCCCTCGAAGAACTTCACGCCGATACCGCGGCCGCGATAGGCGGGAAGCAGCACGCTTTCACCGAAATAGAAGTAGTCGCCCGGATCGCGACCGGCGGCGAGGAAGGGCGCCCTGACCTCGTCCGTCTCGGCCGCCATCGGCATGCCGGTCGCCGCCCCGACGACACGGCCACCGTCGAGAGCCAGCACGAAGACCGAGCCTTCAGATCCTGCATAGGTGGCCAGGTATTTTCGCTCATAGGCAGGATCGCCGTCATAGAGGTAGGGGAAATCCCGGAAGACGGTGATCCGCAGCCGGGCGAGGTCGTCGACATAGGGTGCGGCATCGGCGCCCGAAAACGATCGGATTTCAAGGGTCATTGCATCGTCACTTCAGGTTATCCGGGACCATTCCCCAGCCATGGCATTTGCAGGTGGCGATTGCTTGGTTATACCGGCAGGGTTCCATTCCACAAGCATGCTTCATCGAGGGAGACATCCATGAAAGCCGCCGAGATCATCCGCGCCTATTACGACGCCTTCAACCGCCAGGACATGGATGCCTTCCTGGCCCTGCTCGACGAGGACGTCGCCCACGACATCAACCAGGGCGAGCGGCAGACCGGCAAGGCGGCCTTTGCCCGGTTCATGGAGCACATGAACCGCTGCTACAGGGAAAGGCTGACGGAGATCGTCGTCATGGCGAGCGAGGACGGCAGCCGCGGGGCGGCGGAATTCGTCGTCAACGGCGAATATCTTGCGACCGACGAGGGCCTGCCGGAAGCGAAGGGCCAGACCTATACCCTGCCGGCCGGCGCGTTCTTTGCGTTGAAGGATGGTAAGATTAGCCGGGTAACGAACTACTACAGCCTGAACGACTGGATCGCCCAGGTTCAGGGCTGACGTCTTCCCTGTTCCGTTTCCGGGGGGCGACGGATCGACTTGACTCCATTATTGTAGAATAATAGATCTACAATAATGGAAAATGGCGAAACACACATCGACGCGACGATTGCCGAGCGCCTGCGGGCGCTCCGCAACGGCAGAAACCTGACCCTCGACGAACTCGCGGGCCGTTCCGGCGTCAGCCGGGCGATGATCTCGCGCATCGAGCGCGGCGAGGCGAGCCCGACGGCGCAGTTGCTGTCGCGGCTCTGCGCAGCACTCGACGTGACACTATCGGCCTTCTTTGCCCCCGAGGGAGAAGAGGCGAGCCCGCTGTCCCGCCATGCCGACCAGCCGGTCTGGCGCGATCCGGAGACCGGATACGAGCGCCGGGCCGTTTCCCCGCCGGCAACGGCGTCGCGCGTGGACGTGATCTACGTCACCTTCCCGCCCGGCGCCCGCATCGCCTATCCGCCGGAGACCGCGAAAGAGGGCATGACCCAGCATGTCTGGCTTTTTTCCGGCGCGCTCGAGATGACGGTCGCCGGCGTCAACCACCGGCTGGAACCGGGCGACTGCCTCTACATGAGCATCACCGAAGGACACGTCTTCCACAATCCGGGCCCGGCCGTGGCGCACTATGCCGTCGTGCTCGACTGTGGCCGCAACTGAAGAGGGAAACATGGACGGGATCAGGATTCTGGGACACGAGGAAGCAACGGCGCGGATCGACGAGCTTGCCGAGGTGCTCGTGGACTGCGTGATGGGCGGCGCCTCCGTGGGCTTCATGGCGCCCTATGGCCGCGACGACGCATATGCCTTCTGGCAGGGCGTAATCGTGGCGGTGGCGGACGGTTCGACGCTACTCTTCTGCGCCGAACGCAACGGGCGCATCGCCGGCACCGTGCAGGTCGGCATGCGGCAGATGCCGAACCAGGGCCACCGCGCCGACATCAAGAAGCTGCTGGTGAAGGAAAGCGAGCGCGGCCGCGGCCTCGCCCGGCGGCTGATGGCTGCGGCCGAAGGCGCGGCCGCTGCAGGCGGCAAGACGGTGCTGGTGCTCGACACGGCGACCGGCAGCCCGGCGGAGAGCGTCTATCGCAGGCTCGGCTGGCATTGGGTCGGCGTCATCCCCGACTACGCCCTCTACCCCGACGGCAGCTTCTGCAGCACGACGCTGTTCTACAAGCGGGTCGGCCCGGGCGCCGTGGCGGCCTGACCTACTGAGAGGACGATTGCGCGAGACGGACTTGCGCGACCGCCTTGCAGGGCCGGGCTTGCAGGGGCGCGTCACACCGTCCCATGGTTGCAATTGTGATTGCAAATGGACCGTTTCAGGTCCACCATCCGCCCGCATCCCAACCAGGAGAGCGTGCGATGGTTTTCGGACCTTCAAGGCCGCCCATCACCGAAGATGTGGCGGACGTCATCGCCAGGGAGGTGAAGGAGAGCGAGGGGCATACCCCGCCCTCCGAGACACCGATCGCCTTCATCCGGCGCAAGATCGATCCGACCGCCGCCGTCGACATGCACCCGCGCGTGCGCCGCGTGCTGCACGGCATTGCGCTTGCGATGCTGGTGCTGGTCGTCGTGCTGCTGTTGCGCTGACGCCGCCGCTCCTACGAGAAAGCCGCAGGCTGCCCGCTATTCGCTGTCGGCGCGGGAGAGCGTCTCCAGAGCCGGCATCGAGGTGATGTTATAGCCGGAATCGACGTAGTGGATCTCACCGGTCACGCCGCTCGACAGGTCCGACAGGAGGTACATGGCCGAATTGCCGACGTCGTCGATGGTGACGGTGCGGCGCAGCGGCGAATTCTTCTGCTGCCAGGACAGCATGGCGCGGGCATCAGCAATGCCGGCACCGGCCAGCGTGCGGATCGGTCCGGCGGAAATCGCATTGACGCGGATGCCGCGCGGGCCGTAGTCGGCAGCCAGATAGCGCACCGACGCCTCCAGCGCCGCCTTGGCGACGCCCATGACATTGTAGTTCGGCATCACCCGGACCGAGCCGCCATAGGTCAGCGTCAGCATCGTGCCGCCCTCGCCCATCAGATCGGCCGCGCGTCTCGCGATCTCGGTGAAGGAGAAGCAGGAAATGACCATGGTGCGGGTGAAATTGTCGCGCGAGGTATCGGCGTAGAGGCCCTTCAGCTCATTCTTGTCGGAAAAACCGATGGCATGGACGATGAAGTCGAGCCGGCCCCAGCGCTCCTTGATATCGGCGACGACCGCATCCACCGAGACGACGTCCTCGACGTCACACTGGAGCAGGTATTCAGAACCGAGTTCGGCCGCGAGCGGCTTGACGCGCTTGCCCAGCGCCTCGCCCTGATAGGTGAAGCAGAGTTCGGCCCCCTGTCCGGCCAGCGCCTTCGCAATCCCCCAGGCGATGGAATGATTGTTCGCGACCCCCATGATCAGGCCGCGTTTTCCCTTCATGATCCCCGTCATTGTCCGTTATCCGTTGTAGCGCTGGAAGACGAGTGTCGCGTTCGTCCCGCCGAAGCCGAAAGAGTTGGAGAGCGCGATGTCGATCTTCGCGTCGTCGATGCGCTTGCGCACGATCGGCATGCCGTCGAATTCCGGATCGAGTTCGGCGATATGCGCGCTCTCGCCGATGAAGCCGGCCTGCATCATCAGGAGGCTGTAGATCGATTCCTGCACGCCGGCGGCACCCAGCGAATGGCCCGTCAGCGACTTGGTCGACTGGATGTGCGGGATACGATCGCCGAAGACTTCGCGGATCGCGCCGATCTCCTTGCTGTCGCCGACCGGCGTCGAGGTGCCGTGGGTGTTGATGTAGTCGACGTCGCCCTTCACGGTGGCAAGCGCCTGGCGCATGCAGCGCACGGCGCCTTCGCCGGAGGGGGCGACCATGTCATAGCCGTCCGAGGTCGCGCCGTAGCCTGTGATCTCGGCATAGATCTTGGCGCCGCGCGCCTTGGCGTGTTCGAGTTCTTCCAGCACCAGCACGCCGGCGCCGCCGGCGATGACGAAGCCGTCGCGGTTGAGGTCATAGGCGCGCGAGGCGGTGTCGGGCGTATCGTTGAACTTCGACGACATGGCGCCCATGGCGTCGAAGAGGTTCGACATCGACCAGTCGAGATCCTCGTGGCCGCCGGCGAACATCACGTCCTGCTTGCCCCACTGGATCATCTCGGCCGCATTGCCGATGCAATGGGCGGACGTCGAGCAGGCCGAGGAGATCGAATAGTTGACGCCATGGATCTTGAACCAGGTGGCAAGCGTCGCCGAAGCCGTGGACGACATCGCCTTCGGCACGGCGAAGGGGCCGATGCGCTTGGGGCTGCCGTTCTTCAGCGTGATGTCGGACGCCTCGACGATCGTGCGCGTGGACGGGCCGCCCGAGCCCATGATGATGCCGACGCGCTCGTTGGCGCCGTAGTCCTTTTCCTCCAGCCCGGAATCGGCGATCGCCTGCTTCATGGCGACGTGGTTCCAGGCGCCGCCCTGCGACAGGAAGCGCATGGCGCGGCGATCCACCAGGTCGGTCGTGTCGATGTTCGGCGCGCCCCAGACCTGGCACTTGAAGCCGTGCTCGGCAAAATCCTTGGAAAAGCTGATGCCGGAACGGGCGTCGCGCAGCGACGACGTCACCTCCTCCGCATTGTTGCCGATGGAAGAAACGATACCAAGACCTGTGACAACTACCCGTCTCATCTGCTTACCTCTGTGATCCTTGAGCCCAACCGACAGCCTTGCGAGGGTGTCAGGCGGTCTTTTCCTTCGACAGGCCGACGCGCAGGTCGGTTGCCTGGTAGATGGTCTCGCCATCGGCCTTGAGCCAGCCATCGGCGGTCCCGAGCACGAGCCTGCCGCGCATGACGCGCTTGAAATCGATGCCGTATTGCAGAAGCTTGGCGTGCGGGCGAACCATGCCCTTGAACTTCACCTCGCCGGTGGAGAGCGCCATGCCGCGCCCTTCCTCGCCGAGCCAGCCGAGGAAGAAACCGGTCAACTGCCACATGCCGTCCAGCCCGAGGCAGCCCGGCATGATGGGGTTGCCCTCGAAATGGCAGGGAAAATACCAGTCGTCCGGCTTCACGTCGTATTCCGCGCGAATGTAGCCCTTGTCGTGCGCGCCGCCCGTCTCCGAGATCTCGGTGATGCGGTGGACCATGAGCATCGGCGGCAGCGGAAGCTGGGCGTTTCCGGGGCCGAACAGTTCGCCGTGTGCACAGGTGAGGATCTCTTCGTAGGTGAAGCTCGATTGCCTGGTCGTCATGGGCTGTTTCTTCCCGGTCCTTGGTTCTTCGTTCTAGCTTTAGAGCAGGATGAGGCCAAAATGAAGCATTGGCCACTCGCCGCGCCGGCTGTGCCCGGCGCCTCCTCGAGGGGACTGCCGGAGTGGATTTTGCGTTCCGCATACATGATGACCGGCCCGACAGCTAGTGCAAAGTGCCCGAGCCTGGGCCAAAGCATTGGTTTTCCGCATCCCGCAACATTGTCGCCCCTTGCAAAACTATTGAATCCGTGCGCCGTAAAAGTTATATCGAAACGTCAAGATTGTTCTGCAAGATCAGGCGAACGGATTCGTCACCCATGGTGCATGTCAAAGAATTGAGCATAGAGACCCGGTTGCGGGACTGTGGGCTTCGGCCGACACGGCAGCGCATCGCGCTCGCCGACCTGCTCTTTGCCAAGGGTGACCGGCACCTGACGGTGGAAGAACTGCACGAGGAGGCTGTCGATGCCGGCGTGCCGGTTTCGCTGGCGACGGTCTACAACACCCTGCACCAGTTCACGGAAGCCGGGCTCGTCCGCGTCCTCGCCGTCGAGGGCTCGCGGACCTATTTCGACACCAACATTTCCGACCATCACCACTTCTTCGTCGAGGGCGAAAACGAGGTGCTGGACATTCCGGTCAGCAGCATCGCCATTGGCAACCTGCCGGAACCGCCGGAAGGCATGGAAATCGCCCATGTCGACGTCATCATCCGGCTGCGGGCCAAGAAAGACCGCTGACGGCGGACCGACCATTCCCCACACGTGACCCCTTCTACATGACATCGTCGGGATGGCGCCCGGGCTGATGCCTGTAGACCGGAATGCGCCAGGCGAAGCGCAGGGCGCCGCCGCGCACGGCGAAGGCCGTCAGCGCACCGACCACCGATGCCACCGAGAGAGGCACGCCGGCGGAGATCAGCGCGGTGAAGGCCGCGGCCCCGCAGAGCGCGGCCGTGACGTAGATCTCCGGGCGCAGCAGCACGGAGGGCTCGCCGGCGAGCAGGTCGCGCAGGATGCCGCCGACGCTCGCGGTCATGACGCCGGTGGTGATCGCCACCGTCGGGGAACCGGTGGCCGCCAGCCCCTTGGCAGCCCCCATGACGCTGTAGGCCGAGAGACCGACCGCATCGAGCCAGAGCAGCATGCGATAGCGCGACTCGAACAGGTGCGCGGTGAAATAGAACAGTAGCCCGACGCCGACGCAGACCAGGAGATAGGTCGGGTTCGTCACCCAGAACACCGGCGCAGCACCGAGCACGAGATCGCGGAAGGTGCCGCCGCCGACCCCCGTCGCCGCCGCCAGGAAGAGAAAGCCGATGATGTCGAGCTGCTTGCGCGAGGCCGCCAGCGCCCCGGTCGCGGCGAAGACGGCAACGCCCGCATAGTCGAGCAATTCCAGGATCGTCACGCATCCCTCCTTCACGGTCAGCAGCCAAGCCTCGCGACAGCTTGGTCGGGCAAAGATGCGCCCTGTGTTGCCCGGGGGCGCCGGGTCGACGCCTCACGCTATCTTGACCGATCCGGATACCAAGGAAAGGCCCTGAATGATGTTTTCCCGTCCGGTGCTTCGCAAACTCCTGTTGGCCGTCGCCCTGCTTTTCCCCGCAGTTTCCGATGCGGCGCCGATTCTCGATGACGCGGTCGCCCACGAGAAGGCGGCGGTGGCCCGGCAATGCAAGGCGGCAACCTACGGCGGCGACTTCGCCCGCGTCATCGACTTCAACAATGACGGGCTCGACGACGTCATCACCAACCTGGGCGCGGTCAATTGCGACGGGGTCGACGGCAAGCTCTGCGGCGAGGTCGGCTGCCCGCACAATTTCTATGTCGGCGTCGCCGAGGGCGGGTTCGTGCTGATCGGCAGCGCCGATCTCTACGGCTACGAACTGAAGAAACGCTACGGCAACCTCGTCTTCGAGATGCGGGCGAATGCGGTCACCTGCAAGCGCGACGACGGCGAATATTGCATCATCACCACCCGGGTCCGGGGCCTGCGCTTCGACACCATCTCCAAGAGGTGACACCGGTTCATTCCGGCAGGATCGTCTCCGTGCGGCCGGCGAGATAGTAGGCCGTAAGCCCGATCCATTCGCGGAGGGCGGTGGTGGTCAATTGCGCATTCGACGACGGCTGGGTGAAGTCCAGTTGCAGCGAGGCCATGCCGCTCGTGCGGTAGTCGGTCGGCCAGGGGACGACGTCGAGACCCGCCTTGCGAAAGAGCCCCATGGCGCGCGGCATGTGAAAGGCGGAGGTGACGAGCAGGCAATCGTCGAGACCGTTCTGCACGAGCAGGTCCCTGGTGTTCTCGACGTTTTCGAAGGTGGTGCGCGAGGTCTCCTCCTGGATCAGCCGGACCGGCGAGATGCCATAGGCAGCGAAGAAGGCCGCCGATACCGTGGCGTCGCCGGCATAGCGGCCGCTGAAGGAACCGTCACCGCCGGAAACCAGCACCCGGGCCTCGGGATAGGCCTGCAGCAGGCGCAGCGTCTCGACGAAGCGATCGCCGGCCTGGTTCATCTCAACGCCGCCGCGGGCGGCGATCACCTCGGCCTCGAAGCTGCCGCCGAGCACGATGATGCAGCGCGGGCCGCCAACGGGCAGGGTCGAGCGCGCGAAGCGGTCTTCCAGCGCCTGCAGCATGACGGTGCCGGCGCTGGTATAGAGCGTGACGAAGAGGATCGCGGCGGACAGCAGCATGAAGGCCGCCTGCAGGCGCCTGCGTCCGAACCAGCCGAACAGGATCGCGACGACGATGGCGAAAAAGGCCAGGGAAAGCGGCTGCGCCGCCAGCCAGAAGAACTTCGATGCGTAGTAGCTCAAGGATGCCCCGTCGGTGTCACCGGTCCGGCGGAATGCCGAATCGCTGCCGGAAAGGCAATCACGTCGCGCCCGTCAAGAAAAGGATCGGCAGCGTCCGAGACGATGACATCGCGGTGATCGGCGGCCGATGAACGTCCCGCGGCGAACGCGGAAAGAAAGCACCGCGACGAAGGCTCAGCGGCGGCCCCAGAGCACCTTGAAGCGTGCATTGCGGCAGGCTTCGCCGCTCTCCTTGAAGGCTTCCTTGAGCACCGGTTCGTAGGGCAGGCCGCGATTGGCGACGAGCAGGAGGCGGCCGCCGGCCTTGAGCGACTTCGCCGCCATGCGGATCATCGCAGCACCCAGCCCGTGGTCGGCCGCGTGGCCTTCGTGGAACGGCGGGTTCATGACGATCAGGTCGTAGTGGTCGCGCGGCTGTTCGGCGGTCAGGTCCTGCCAGTAGAAGCGGGCTGGCACGTCCGGGCAGTTCTCGGCCATGTTCTCCTTCGCGGCTTCCAGCGCGTTGTAGTCGGCCTCGAAGAGGTCGACGCCCTTCAGGCCGGGCGCCCGCTCGCCAAGGAGCACGGAGAGATAGCCCCAGCCGGCGCCGAAATCGGCGGCGTGGCCGCGGAAATCCTCCGGGATACGGGATGCGAGCAATTCCGAGCCCTCGTCGATGCGATCGTGCGAGAACATGCCCGGCGCGGCAGTGAAGCGGCCGGCGACCCGGACGGCATGGGACGACAGTGCCGTGACCGCCTCGGCCGCATCCGCCGGGCGCGCGAACCAAAAGGCGACGCCATGATATTTCGGCGCGTGGTCGCCGCCGAAGCCGAAGCGGTCGATGCGCTTGCGCAGCGACTGGATGCCGTCCTCCTTGCCGCCGGCGATCACGATCGTCCCGCCGGCCTGCACGCGCCGCAGCGCCTCGGCGATGCGGTTTTCGTTTTCGCCCTTGTGCTTGCCGCAGAGCACGAGCGCACCGTCATAGCCCTCGCCCTCGATCGTGGGCGTCACGCTTGCGCGCGCCGCCTCGAGTGCGCGGTAGAGCGGACGAAGCGGCTGCACGGCATCGATCCCGGCCGCAAACCCCTCGGGCAGGCGCTGGCCTGCTTCGGCGCCCAGGAAGAGAAAGCGCTGCCCCTCGCCCGGCAGGTCCAGCAGACCGGCGGCGAAGGGATGGTAGAGGGTCTTAAGCGCGTCGCGGCTCATTGCGGGATCTTTCGGGCGTGCGCGGCTTCACCGCGTCGATGGCAAACAGGTCTCGATACGAAAAGGGGCGCGGAACGTGCTGCTCCGCGCCCCTAAATAGGTAAGTCAGAACTTACTCGGCAGCTTCGCCGCCGTCGCTCTTCTTCTCGGCCGCGATTTCCTTGCCGGTCGCCTGGTCGACGACCTTCATGGAGAGGCGGACCTTGCCGCGCTCGTCGAAGCCCATCAGCTTGACCCAGACCTTGTCGCCTTCCTTGACCACGTCGGAGGTCTTGGCGACACGTTCGGAGGCGAGCTGCGAGATGTGCACGAGGCCGTCACGCGGGCCGAAGAAGTTGACGAAGGCGCCGAAATCGGCGGTCTTGACGACCGTGCCCTCGTAGATCTGGCCGACTTCCGGTTCTGCGACGATCGAGTGGATCCACTTGCGGGCCGCTTCGATCTCCTTGGCCGAGGACGAGGCGATCTTGATGGTGCCGTCGTCTTCGATGTTGACCTTGGCGCCGGTCTTCTCGACGATCTCGCGGATGACCTTGCCGCCGGAGCCGATGACTTCACGGATCTTGTCGACCGGGATGTTCATCACTTCGATGCGGGGAGCGAACTCGCCGAGTTCGGCGCGGCCTTCGGTAATGGCGTTGGCCATTTCGCCGAGGATGTGCTTGCGGCCGCCCTGCGCCTGGCTGAGCGCGACCTTCATGATCTCCTCGGTGATGCCGGCGATCTTGATGTCCATCTGCAGCGACGTGATGCCGTCGGCGGTGCCGGCGACCTTGAAGTCCATGTCGCCGAGGTGGTCCTCGTCACCGAGGATATCGGAGAGAACCGCATAGCGGTCGCCCTCAAGGATCAGGCCCATGGCGATACCGGCAACCGGCTTTGCCAGGGGGACGCCGGCGTCCATCAGGGCGAGCGAGGTGCCGCAGACGGTGGCCATCGAGGACGAGCCATTGGACTCGGTGATCTCGGAGACGACGCGCAGCGTGTAGGGGAACTGCTCGGCGGTCGGCAGCATCGGGCGGATAGCGCGCCAGGCGAGCTTGCCATGGCCGATTTCGCGGCGGCCCGGGGAGCCCATGCGGCCCGTTTCACCGACCGAGTAGGGCGGGAAGTTGTAATGGAGCAGGAAGCGCTCCTTGTACATGCCGGTCAGGCTGTCGACATACTGCTCGTCCTCGCCGGTGCCGAGCGTGGCGACGACGATCGCCTGGGTCTCGCCGCGGGTGAAGAGTGCCGAACCGTGGGTGCGCGGCAGGATGCCGACTTCGGAGACGATCGCACGGACGGTCTCGAGATCGCGGCCGTCGATGCGGCTCTTGGTGTCGAGGATGTTCCAGCGGACGATCTTGGCCTGCAGGTGCTTGAAGACGGCGCCGATGACTTCGGCGGAGAACTTCGGCTCGACGCCCTCGGGGAAGAAGTGCGCCTTGACCTTGGCCTTGACGGCGTCGACGGCAGCGTAGCGGTCGGCCTTCTGGGTGATCTTGTAGGCGTCGCGCAGTTCGGCTTCGAACAGCTTGAGCATCTCGGCCTCAAGCTCGGAATGGTCTTCCGGCTGGAAGTCGCGCGGCTCCTTGGCAGCCACTTCGGCGAGCTTGATGATCGCGTCGATGACCGGCTGGAAGCCCTTGTGGCCGAACATGACGGCGCCGAGCATGACGTCTTCGTTCAGTTCCTTGGCTTCGGATTCCACCATCAGGACGGCATCCTGGGTGCCGGCGACGACGAGGTCGAGAACCGATTCGTCCATCTCGTCGAGATGCGGGTTCAGGACGTATTCGCCGTTGATGTAGCCGACGCGTGCGCCGCCGACCGGGCCCATGAAGGGAACGCCGGAGATCGTCAGGGCGGCGGAGGCTGCAACCATCGACAGGACGTCGGGGTCGTTCTCGAGGTCGTGCTGGACGACGGTGACGACGACCTGGGTGTCGTTCTTGTAGCCTTCAGGAAACAGCGGGCGGATCGGGCGGTCGATCAGGCGGGAAACGAGCGTTTCCTTTTCCGACGGACGGCCTTCGCGCTTGAAGTAGCCGCCCGGGATCTTGCCGGCGGCATAGGTCTTTTCCTGGTAGTTGACGGTGAGCGGGAAGAAGTCCTGGCCCGGCTTCGGCGCCTTGGCGGAGACGACGGTGGCGAGAACCACGGTCTCGCCGTAAGTGGCGAGAACGGCGCCGTCAGCCTGGCGGGCGATCTTGCCGGTTTCCAGCTTGAGCGGACGGCCCGCCCATTCGATTTCAACCGTATGGGTATCGAACATGTCTTGTCCTTAGCGTTTGCGGAGACGCTCACCGCCGCCTTGTCGGCGCAGGTGGCTCTATCCGCATTCATGACGCATCATGGGCAAGACAACGGGAGGCTTCGACTTCCTGGCCACGCCACCCGGCCATGGCGCTTCCTGCCACGCCGGATACAGGCGAGCGCCTGAAGCATCCTGCAATCCTGCCCCATGACAGGTCATCGGTTGTTCCGCAGGACCGGCCCACCCGGCCTGCTGGAGTGTCGAGTTCCGATGATCGGAACGTCTGCGGAAACAGTCCCGCAGATAGCACTGACGGGCGTCCCGCGAGGAACGCCCGTCAGAAATGATTAGCGGCGGATGCCCAGGGCAGCAATCAGCTTGCTGTAGCGGGCTTCGTCCTTCTTCTTGAGATAGTCAAGAAGCGAGCGGCGGCTGGAAACCATCGTCAGAAGGCCACGACGCGAGTGGTTGTCCTTCTTGTGGTCCTTGAAATGGCCGGTCAGGTTGTTGATGCGCTCGGTGAGGATGGCAACCTGGACTTCCGGAGAACCCGTATCGCCTTCGACGGTCGCATATTCCTTGATCAGCGCAGCCTTGCGCTCGGCAGTGATCGACATCGGTGATCCTTTCTGAAATGGAGGACTTGGGTCGCCAACCGCCGGGATGTCGTCCAGCGATGGCCATGAAGGCAGGCGGAACCGGGTCCGCATGCTGGCGCTGCCTATAAACCATTCAATGGAGAAAGGGAAGGGCCGTCGAATTGTGCATTCCCGGGCCTCTCGCCCCCTTGCGATGCCTCAACCTTCGCCACCCGGATCGTCCTGATCGGAAAGATCGGTCCGCAGTTGCGACAGCGGGATCCGGACCCGCCATTCGATGCCGTCGGCATGCATCTGCCGTTCCAGTTCGGCCTGCAGCGCCATGCCGAGCATGCGCTCCAGCACGATGCTGCCGAAGCCCTTGCGCTGGGGGCCATCCGCAGGCTTCTCGATATCCGCGCCGCGTTCGCGCCAGACGAGCGCCAGCCGGTCGTCGTCGATCGACCAGGTGAGATCCACCCTCCCGCGGTCGTTGGCGAAGGCACCGTATTTCGAGGCATTGGTGGCAAGCTCGTGCAGCGCCATGCCGAACGTCTGGGCCGTCTGGCTGTCGAGGCGGATCGAGGGACCGTCGATGTGCACGCGCGCGGCGTCGTCGGGGGCAAACGGCTTCAGCTGGTTGCGCGCCAGTTCGGCCAGTTCCACCCCTTGCGCCGCGTGGGCGATCATCAGGTCGGTCGAGCGGGCGAGGCCGGCGACACGCTTGCGGAAGGCATCGGCGAAGACGGTCGCGGATTCGGCGGTGCCGGCCGACTGGTTCAGCATGGCCTGGATCACGGTCAGCTGGTTCTTCGAACGGTGCGCCACCTCGCGCATCAGGAAGCGGACCTCGTTTTCCGCCCGGGCGCGGGCATCGGCGGCTTCCGACAGCGCCCTGGAGACCGTGTCGAGCTCGGAGATGACATGGCGGCGCGGCGGCACGGCTTCGCCCATGCCGAGCCGCGTGGCATCGCTGGCCAGAAGCTTGACGTCGCGCGAGAGCGCCCTGGCGATCAGGATGGCCGCGCCCGCGGCCAGGCCGGCGAAGACGGCGCCGCCTGCGGCCAGCCAGAGGAAGGAGGCGGTCGCCGGTCGTTGCACGTCGGACGCCTTCGCCCAGGCGACGATGCGCCATCCGGTCAGCGCCGAGAAATCGGTCACGACCTGGTAGTCGGTATTGTCGTGGCGGATGCTGGCGAGCCCGATCCTGAGTGCCGGGACGAGCGGCAGGAAAAACGGCTTGCCGACGGCATCGGGGCCATCGGTGGAGACGATGACGACGCCGGCGTCGTCCACCACCGCCGCGTTCCAGCCCGGAGACAGGATGTCCCGGTTGACGACGCTGGTAAAATTCTCCGCGTTCTTGGTCAGGGTCAGGAGCACCTGTTCGCCGGTCGAAAGCGTCTCCGGCATGTGGACGTTGAACACCCATTTCTGCGCGGTCTGCCCGAAGAACAGGTTGGAGACGGCTGGCTCGCCGCTGGCGAAGGCCTTGTCGGCAGTCGTCCGGTCCGACATCTCGCCAAGCGGCGTTCCGTACGGCACGCGGGTGTTCAGCCTCTGGTGATAGTTCCGGTCGATCACCAGCAGATAGGAGTTGGTCCCCGCCAGCGCCTTCTCCGCCTGCTCCTGAAGTCCCCGCATGTCGCCACGCGCCAATTGCTCGGAAGCGGTGAAGAAGGAGAGCGTCGACAGCATGGTGGTGACTTCGCGCTCCATCACCCGGCCGACCGCGCCGGTCGAGGTCCGCAGGAGCGATTCCCGCACGCGCTCCTGCGCCTCGTTGGCACGGTTCAGCACGACGGCGGCGAAGATGAAGGCCGGAACGACGGCGAGCAGGATCAGCCAAACCAGGTAGAAGACGACCGGATGGCGCATGCGCTTGCGCCAGTCCGAACCTGCCTTGCCGGATGCGCCCGTCTTTACCGTTTCCCTGACGCCCAAGATCGTCACCCGATGACCTTTCCCCTCCGGCGCTCGACGAGCGACCGGTGCCGCCCGCCCGGATGGCCGGCCGGCATTCCATTCGCCCTATTGAGCCCATGGGGATCTACGAAATCAAGCCGGCATCCCGACCAATGTTCGGTGCTGTCCGAATTTGGGTCACCCGAACGGGCCGATGACGCCCGCTGCCGGCGCTTGCCGCGCCATTTCCGTTAGCCGGCGAACACGCGCTTGGGACGGAACTCGCCGCCGTCGACCTCTCCGATCGCCACCAGCCTGCCGCGCGCCGTGGCATAGGCCTCGTCGGCGGAGACCGGCGCGTCGCGGCCGCGCAGGATGATCGGGTTGCCCATGCGCAGGCGATGGGCCTGGTCGTCGCTGACAACGATCTGCGGCAGGTTGGACAGCGCCTCGCCGGTATCGATCAGGAAGGCATCGAGCGCTGCCAGCCTTTCGGCCTCGTCTTCGATCTCCTCAAGCGCGGTAAGGTCGGCCAGGGGCACCATCGCATCCTCGCCGAAGGGGGCGACATAGGTGCGGCGCAGTTCGGAGACATGGCCGAAGCAGCCGAGGTCGCGGCCGAAATCGCGGGCGAGCGCACGCACATAGGTGCCCTTGCCGCACTCGACCTCGAACCTTGCGGTGTTTGCATCCGGGCAACCGACCAGGGTCAGGCGATGGATCTCCACCTCGCGCGAGGGGATCTCCACCGTCTCGCCGTCGCGGGCGATGTCATAGGCGCGTTCGCCGTCGATCTTGATGGCGGAGAACTGCGGCGGCACCTGCTGGATCACGCCGGTATAGCCGGGCAAAAGGGCCGTGATATCTCCTGCCGTCGGACGTTGCTCCGACGCACGGGTCACCTCGCCCTCGAGGTCGTCCGTCGCGCGCTCCTCGCCCCAGGTGACGGTGAACTCGTAGATCTTACGCCCGTCCATCACATAGGGAACGGTCTTGGTGGCGTCGCCCAGCGCGATCGGCAGCATGCCGGAGGCGAGCGGATCGAGCGTGCCGGCGTGGCCGGCCTTCTGGGCCTTGAACAGCCACTTGATCTTGGAGACGGCTTCCGTGGAACCGAAATCGAACGGCTTGTCGAGAATCAGCCAGCCGGAGACCGGGCGGCCCTTGGATTTGCGAGGTTTGGACATCGGTTCTTCTGTTATTGTTCGTCGGTGTCATCGAGGTCGCGCGCGACCTCGGGCGAGCGCAGGAGCTCGTCGATCTTCTTGTAGTTGTCGAAGCTGGTGTCGTCGCGGAAGCGCACCTCCGGCATGTACTTCATCTGCCTGAGCTGCGGGCCGAGCCGGCCGCGGATGAACTTCGCATTGCGGTTGAGCGCCTCGATGACGGCGGTATGATCCGAGACGCCGAGCGGCGTCACGAACGCCGTCGCGTGCTTCAGGTCGGGCGACATGCGGACTTCGGAAATGGAGATCACCGTCTTCTCGATCAGCGGATCGCGGACTTCGCCGCGCTGCAGGACCTGGGTGATCGCCGCGCGAACCTGTTCGCCGACGCGCAGCATGCGCTGGGAGGGCGCGGAGGACGTTGCTCTGGTCATCGTCGTTACCTTGTAAAAAAAAGCGAGCGCCGAAACCCTCCGGCGCCCGCATGACAACTGCCTGGACGAGCCGTTACAGCGTGCGCGTCACATGCTCCACGCGGAAGCACTCGATCGTGTCGCCGGCGCGGATGTCCTCGTAGTTCTCGAAGGCCATGCCGCATTCCTGGCCGGACTGCACTTCGGAGACCTCGTCCTTGAAGCGCTTGAGCGTCTTGAGCTTGCCTTCGTGGATGACGACGTTGTCGCGCACGAGGCGGACGCCGGAGCCACGCTCGACCTTGCCTTCGGTGACGCGGCAACCTGCGACCTTGCCGACCTTGGTGATGTTGAACACCTCCAGGATCTCGGCATTGCCGAGGAAGGTCTCGCGGCGCTCCGGAGACAGGAGGCCCGACATCGCCGCCTTCACGTCATCCACCAGATCGTAGATGATGTTGTAGTAGCGGATCTCGATGCCCTCGCGCTCGGAGAGGCTGCGGGCCTGCGCGTTGGCACGGACGTTGAAGCCGATGATCGCCGCATTCGAGGCTTCCGCCAGCGAGATGTCGGATTCGGTGATGCCGCCTGCGCCGGAATGGACGATGCGGGCGCGGACCTCGTCGGTACCGAGCTTGTCCAGCGCGCCGGCGATCGCCTCGATCGAGCCCTGCACGTCGCCCTTTATGACCAGCGGGAACTCCTTCATGCCGGAGGACTGGAGCTGGGTCATCATCTGTTCGAGCGAACCACGCGAACCGGTCTGGCGGGCAACCTGCTTCTCGCGGGCGAGACGCTGGCGATATTCGGAGATCTCGCGGGCGCGGCTCTCGTTCTCGACCACGGCGAACTTGTCGCCGGCGGCCGGCGTTCCGGAAAGACCGAGGACCTCGACCGGCGTGGATGGGCCGGCAGACTTCACATGCTCGCCCTTGTCGTTGACCAGCGCGCGCACGCGGCCCCACTGGTCGCCGGCGACGATGATCTGGCCCGGCGTCAGCGTGCCCTTCTGGACGAGGACGGTTGCGACCGCACCGCGACCGCGATCCAGCTCGGCTTCGACGACGACGCCCTCGGCCGTCCGGTCCGGATTGGCCTTGAGGTCGAGGATTTCCGACTGCAGCAGGATCGCCTCGAGCAGCTTGTCGAGATTGGTGCCGTTCTTGGCCGAAACCTCGACGTCGAGCACCTCGCCGCCCATGGATTCGACGAAGACCTCGTGCTGCAGAAGCTCCGTGCGGACCTTCTGGGCATTGGCCGTCGGCTTGTCGATCTTGTTGATCGCCACGATGATCGGCACGCCGGCCGCCTTGGCGTGGTTGATGGACTCGATCGTCTGCGGCATGACGCTGTCGTCGGCGGCCACCACGAGGATGGCAATGTCGGTCGCCTGCGCACCGCGGGCACGCATGGCGGTGAACGCGGCGTGGCCGGGCGTGTCGATGAAGGTGATCTTGTTGCCGTCCTGCTCGACCTGGTAGGCGCCGATGTGCTGGGTGATGCCACCGGCTTCGCCGGCGACCACGTTGGCATGGCGGATGGCGTCGAGCAGCGAGGTCTTGCCGTGGTCGACGTGGCCCATGATGGTGACGATCGGCGGACGCGGCTGCATCACCGCTGCGTCGTCGGCAACGTTGAAGATGCCTTCCTCGACGTCGGATTCAGAGACGCGCTTGACGGTATGGCCGAATTCGCCGGCGATGAGCTCTGCCAGGTCGGCATCGATCAGGTCGCCCGGCTTCATCATCTGACCTTCCTTCATCAGGTACTTGATGACGTCGACGGCGCGCTCGGACATGCGCTGCGACAGTTCCTGGATGGTGATGGTCTCGGGCAGGACGACTTCGCGCGAGATCTTCTCACGGGTCTCCTGCATCATGGAGCGCTTGAACTTCTCCTGGCGACGACGGATCGAGGCGAGCGAGCGGCCGCGCTGTGCGCCGTCCTCGTCGGTCGAAGCGGTCGTGAGCGTCAGCTTGCCCTGGCGGCGGCCCTCGTCGCCCTTGGGGCGGGCCGGGACCTTGGCAGGCTCGGGGCGCGTGACCTTGCCACGCGCCGGAACACCGGCGCCACGCGGGCGGGCGTCTTCTTCTTCCTGCTCGCGGCGACCGCGAACGCCGGCGGGTGCCGGGGTCGCTGCTGCCGGCGTTGCGGGGCGGACACCGGCGGGGCGCGGTGCTGCGACCGGCGCCGCCTCTGCAGCGGCCGGCGGTGCGACCTCGACGGTCTCGCCGCGGGCTTCGGCCTCGGCCTTGCGTTCGGCCTCTTCCTTCTCGCGCAGGACGCGGGCTTCTTCCTCGGCCTTGCGGCGCGCCTCTTCCTCGACCTTGCGGCGGGCTTCCTCTTCCGCACGACGGCGGGCGTCCTCGGCCTCGCGCACCTGTGCGTCGGCGAGCGCCCGGCGACGGGCCTCGACCTCTTCCGGCGACAGCTGGTTCAGGACGACGCCGACGCGCGGACGCTGCGGCTCCTGACGCGGCGGCGGGGACGGCTGCTGGCGCACCGGCGCCTGCTCGGCAACCCGCGGCGCCGGCGTCACCGGCTGGATCGCCGGCCGCTCGTCTTCCGGGCGCGACGGACGGCGCTTGCGGGTCTCGACCACGACAGCCTTCGTGCGGCCACGGCCCATGTCCTGACGCACGGTACCCTGCTGAACCCCGGAGGGCTTCAGGGTCAGCGTCTTCTTGCCCGCTACGCTGATCGTCTTGTCGTCTTTGTTATCGGTCATTCCGTATCCGTTCCGTTAGATCAGGGCCGGATGCGTATCACCAGACCCTGTCGTTCAATTCCTGTCGATCGACGCGCTTGATGCCGGTTTCGGCCGGTCACCCGCGTCATGACTTTGGCTGGCGAGCGTCGCCCTGCGCCCGGACCGAGCCATCGCCACGGTACTTTTCGAGCATGATTGCGCGCTTCACTACACCCTCACCCGCCTGCCCTGCAAGCGCTGCCGCATGGATAAAAGCATTCTGGCCCAAAAGCCCTTCCATTTCCGCCGCGGTCGCGAAGCGGAAGGAGGCAATCTCCTCGTCCTCGTCGGCGGCATACCTATAGGCCTTCCGGGCCTGGTCGATCTTGCGGACGCCGTCGGCTGCGGCATCGACTGCGTGAAAGACAGCGAGCGCGGCACCGCCGCGAACCGCCTTGTCGACATTCATGCCCCCGGTGACGAACTGGCCGGCCTTGCGGGCCAGGTTCATCATGCCGGCGAGTTGCGCCAGAAGAAGACGATCGACCTCCGCACCGAGTTCGGCGGACGCCTTCACATCAGACTTCAAAGCCCGCGCGAAAGCCTTCTTCGCCACTGCCTTGTCGACCAGCGCGCGCTCGGCCTTCACCCAGCAGCCGCGGCCCGGCAACTGGCGCTTCAGGTCGGGGACGACGCTGCCGTCCGGACCGGCGACAAAACGGATGAGCGCATCGGGGTCGCCGCTCTCGCGGGTGACGATGCACATGCGGCCGTTCTCGCCGTCGTCCTTCCTGTTCTTCTCGGGCAACGGCTTCTCCGGCTGCTGCATTGCGGGAAGAGGACGCCCGTCAGGCGTCCTGCTCCGCACCCTCGACCACTTCCACCGGGGCGTCCTCGGCGGCGAGGTCTTCCTCGGTGATCCAGCCAGCGGCAAGCCGCGCCTGAACGATCATGGCCTCGGCCTCGGCGCGGGAAATCTCGAACTTCGAGAACAGACCCTCGAACTTCTTCGTCTCGCCGTCCTTGCGCTCGGACCAGCCGACCAGGTCGTCCGCGGCGCAGCCGGCGAAGTCCTCTATCGTCTTGATGCCGTCCTCGCCGAGCGCGACCATCATCTGCGAGGTCATGCCGTCGATCTGGCGCAGTTCGTCGGCGACGCCGAGCTCCTTGCGCTTGGCATCCATCTCCGCTTCGAGGCGCTCGAGGAACTCACGGGCGCGGGTCTGGATCTCGGTTGCCGTGTCTTCGTCGAAACCGTCGATCGAGGCGATTTCGTCGAGATCGACATAGGCCAGTTCCTCGACGGCAGCGAAGCCTTCGGAGGCCAGCACCTGGCCGACCATCTCGTCGACGTCGAGCGCGTCCATGAAGAGGTTGGTGCGCTCGTTGAATTCCTTCTGGCGACGCTCGCTCTCTTCCTGCTCGGTGAGGATGTCGATGTCCCAGCCGGTCAGCTGCGAGGCGAGGCGGACATTCTGGCCGCGGCGGCCGATGGCGAGCGACAGCTGCTCGTCGGGAACGACCACTTCGATGCGCTCCGCATCCTCGTCGAGAACGACCTTGGCGACTTCTGCCGGCTGCAGGGCGTTGACGATGAAGGAGGCCGGATCCTGGCTCCACGGAATGATGTCGATCTTCTCGCCCTGCAGCTCGCCGACGACGGCCTGGACGCGCGAACCGCGCATACCGACGCAGGCGCCGACCGGATCGATCGACGAGTCGTTCGAGATGACAGCGATCTTGGCGCGCGAGCCCGGGTCGCGGGCAACCGACTTGATCTGGATGATGCCGTCGTAGATTTCCGGCACTTCCATGGTGAAGAGCTTGACCATGAACTGCGGATGGGTGCGCGACAGGAAGATCTGCGGACCGCGCTGTTCGCGGCGGACGTCGTAGACAAAAGCGCGGACGCGGTCGCCGTAGCGCATGTTCTCGCGCGGGATCATCTCGTCGCGGCGGATGATGCCTTCGCCGCGGCCGAGGTCGACGATGACGTTGCCGTATTCGACGCGCTTGACGGTGCCGTTGACGATCTCGCCGACGCGGTCCTTGTACTCGTCGAACTGACGATCACGCTCGGCCTCGCGCACCTTCTGCACGATCACCTGCTTGGCCGACTGGGCGGCGATACGACCGAAATCCATCGGCGGCAGCGGATCGGCCATGAAGTCGCCGATCTTGGCGTCCGGGTTGCGATCGCGGGCCAGTTCCAGCGGGATCTGGGTGGAATAGTCCTCGGCCTGCTCGACGACTTCGAGAAGACGCTGAAGCCGGATCTCGCCGGTCTTGGAATTGATGTCGGCGCGGATGTTCGATTCCGAACCGTAGCGCGAGCGCGCCGCCTTCTGGATGGCGTCGGCCATCGCGGCCAGAACGATTTCGCGATCGATGACCTTTTCGCGGGCCACGGCATCCGCGATCTGCAGAAGTTCGAGCCGGTTAGCGCTGACTGCCATTGTCTCAAGTCTCCGTTGTGATACCGGTCGCTACCGCCGGCCATGGGGAGCGGGCCTGCCGCTCCGGTTCCATCCTCAAACGCCGCCATCGACCGGAACATCCGGGCCGGAGTGGCTGCGCACTCACTGAATTATTCGCCGTCCTCGTCGTTCTGGTTCGCGGCCTGCGCCTTCGCCGCCTTGTCGGCGCGCAGGGCATCGCGGATCAGGTCGTCGGTCAGGATCAGCTTCGCCTCGGCCAGCGCCGAGAACGGGATCGCGACGGTCGGCTCCTCGCCATAGGCGGGCTGGTCGCGCTCGACCGTGAAGCCATCGGCATCGGCGGAAGCGATCTTGCCGCGGAAGCGCTTGCGGCCATCGATCAGGATCGACGTCTCGCACTTCACCAGGTGTCCCTGCCAGCGCGCAAAATCCGACTTGCGGACCATCGGCCGGTCGATCCCCGGCGACGACACCTCGAGATGATACGCCTTGTCGATCGGATCCTCAACGTCGAGGACGGGCGAGATCGCCATGGAGACGGCTTCGCAGTCCTCCACCGTCATCGTGCCATCGGCCCTCTCGCACATGATCTGCAGCGTCAGCCCATGCTGCGCCGACAGGCGAACGCGCACCAGACGATAACCGATCTGCTCGATCGTCGGCTCGATGATATCGGCCACCCGCCGGTCGAGACCGGTCTCGACGATCAGCCGCGGTTCGTTTTCCTGTTCCGTCATCATCACTTCCCTCGCCGTCCATGCCCCTCCGACAGGAGGGTCGTGCGGCGCACAACTCCGAAGATCCTTGCCGGCAAAGGCAGGCTTGCGGAGCGTTGTTCATCATGCGCCCGACCGGGCCAATAAAAAAGAGCGGGTCCGGTGCGGGCCCACTCTTCATCAAACCGATCAAGAATTTGACGCTGATATATACGCCTTCACCGGTCTTTGCAAGGTCGGCCGGGTCACAGGGTCAAAGGGCGGAAAAATGCGACCGGGTTTCCGGGTTGCCCTTGCCGCCCGCCGCCACCTCGCTATCTTGTCTCGCGAACGAGAAAACGAGAACAAGAACGCGAGACTGAGCAGTGCCCGATCGCAAATCTCCCCTTGCGCCCTTCAGGCACGACGTCTTCCGGCTCATCTGGGGGGCAAGCCTCGTCTCCAACTTCGGCGCGCTGATCCAGTCTGTCGGCGCGGCCTGGATGATGGCCTCGATCTCGAATTCGGCCAACATGGTCGCGCTGGTCCAGGCCTCGACCTCGCTGCCGATCATGCTGTTTTCGCTGGCCTCCGGCGCCTTGGCCGACAGTTTCGACCGCCGCCGCATCATGCTTTCCGCCCAGTGTTTCATGCTGGTCGTTTCCGTCACGCTGACGCTGTGCGCCTGGTACGGGCTGATCACGCCCTGGCTGCTTTTGTCCTTCACCTTTCTCATCGGCTGCGGCACGGCGCTGAACAACCCGGCCTGGCAGGCATCGGTCGGCGACATGGTGCCGCGCGAGGACCTGCCGGCGGCGGTCGCGCTGAACTCGATGGGCTTCAACATCACCCGCAGCGTCGGCCCCGCGGTCGGCGGCGCGATCGTGGCGGCTGCGGGGGCTGCCGCGGCCTTCGCCGTCAATGCCTGCAGCTACTTTGCGCTGATCTTCGCGCTTTTGCGCTGGAAACCGGTCGTGCCGGCAAACCCGCTGCCGCGCGAGACCTTCGGGCGGGCGATCTCGGCCGGCTTCCGCTACGTGTCGATGTCGCCCAATATCGGCAAGGTGATGCTGCGCGGCTTCGCCTTCGGGCTTTCGTCGAGCGCCATCCTCGCGCTGCTGCCGCTGGTGGCGCGCGACCTGGTCGCCGGCGGACCGCTGACCTTCGGCGTCCTGCTCGGCTGTTTCGGGGTCGGCGCGATCGGCGGCGCGCTGACGAGCGCATGGGCGCGCGAGCGGTTTTCCAGCGAGACGATCGTGCGCTTTGCCTTTGCCGGCTTTGCCGCGAGCGCGGTCATCACCGCCATCAGCGGCCATGCCGCGATCACCGGTCCCGCCCTGTTCCTGGCAGGTGCCTGCTGGGTGCTGGCGCTGTCGCTGTTCAACACGACCGTGCAGCTTTCGACGCCGCGCTGGGTGGTGGCGCGGGCGCTCTCGCTCTACCAGACCACCACCTTCGGCGGGATTGCCGGCGGCAGCTGGCTGTGGGGCACCGTCGCGGACATGCAGGGAGCGGCCAACGCGCTGCTCTGGGCCGCGGCGGCGATGCTCGCCGGCGGCGCGCTCGGCCTGCGCTACGGCCTGCCGCAGTTCGAATCGCTGAACCTCGACCCTCTCAACCGCTTCAGCGAACCGCAGCTGCCGCTGGACCTCAAGCCGCGCAGCGGGCCGATCGTCATCCTGATCGACTACGAGATCGCCGAGGAAGACATCCCCACCTTCCTGACGGCGATGACGGAGCGCCGGCGGATCCGCATCCGCGACGGGGCCGGCCAGTGGACACTGATGCGCGACCTGGAAAACCCGACGATCTGGACCGAGACATACCACGTGCCGACCTGGATCGAATATGTCCGCCACAACCAGCGGCGCACCCATGCGGACGCCGAGAACGGCGACCTCCTGCGCGCGCTCCATCGCGGCTCCGAGGCGCCGCGGGTGCACCGGATGATCGAGCGCCAGACGATCCTGCCGACCGAATACGAGCGCTACAAGCAGCAGATGGACATCCACCACTGAGACAGGCGGAGGATCCCGCAGTTCTGCCACACTGCAGAGCGTGCCGGAGACCGCCGACGGGCTGCTCAGCGCAGCTTCGCCTTCAACGATGCGTCCGGATAGCAGGTCGGCTTCAGGCCGGATTTCGACTGCCAGTCGCCGAGCGACCGGCGGGTCTTGTAGCCCGGCAGGCCGTCGACCTTGCCGACGTCGTAGCCCTTGGCGACGAGCGCCTTCTGCATGGCGAGCACATCGGAGCGCAGCATCTTGCCGACATCGCCCCAGGCGCCGGAGAACGCGCCGCTGCCATAGGCGATGCGATCGGCGAGGTTGCCGATGAAGAGCGCGTAGAGGTCGGAGTTGTTGTATTCCTTGATCACGTAGAAGTTGGGCGTGACGATGAATTCGGGACCGTGGGTGCCCGCCGGCACCAGCATCATGCCCGAAGCGCCCGTCTCGCCCTTCGGAAACGGCTTGCCGGACACCCGCCCGATGCCGGTCGCCGACCATTTCCCGATCGGCCTTGCCAGGTCCGGCCCCTCCTGGGCGCAGGAGACGCCGTCCGGAATACGCACCTCGTAGCCCCAGCCGCGGCCAGCCTCCCAGCCCTTCCGGCGCAGGTAGTTGGCGATGGAGGCCAGGCTGTCGGGCACCGAATTCCAGATGTCGCGGACGCCGTCGCCGTCGAAATCGACGGCATATTTCAGGTAGCTCGTCGGCATGAACTGCGGCTGGCCCATGGCACCGGCCCAGGACCCCTTGAGCTGCGTCGGCGTGCGGTCGCCGCCGTCGATGATGTGCAGGGCGGCGACGAGTTCGCGCCGGAACATCTCCTTGCGGGTGGACATGAAGGCCTTGGTCGCGAGCACCTCGATCGCGGGATGGGGGATATCGGCGCGGCCGTAGCCGGATTCGCGCCCCCAGACGGCGAGGATGACCTCGCCCGGCACGCCGTAGTCCTGCTCGACCTTGCGCAGCGTGGCGGCGTGGGTTTTCGCCAGCCTGCGGCCGCTGGCGGCGAGGCCCTGCAGGCGCTTTTCGGAGAAATAGGCGCCGGGCGAGGAGAACTCGGCCTGGCTCTGCTTCTGCTCCTTCTTCGGCGCAGCACCGGGCGGCACCAGATCCGGAAGGTCCCAGTTCAGGCGGATGCCGTCGAAGGCGGCCTTGAAGGCCTTCTGCGACACACCGGATTTCGACGCTTCCGGCCAGAGGTCGTTCTGCAGCCACGCCTGGAACTGGCGCTCGATATCCGGTCTGCTCTGGGCCGCGGCGGGGAGCGGCAGAAGGGCGAGGGACGCCACAAGCATGATGGTTCGCGCGATCCTTGCCCGTGGCACCCCCTCTGGCCTGCCGGCCATCTCCCCCACAAGGGGGGAGAAGACCGCGCGGCAAACTCGTCGCCTCCACGCAACCGTCCCGGCGATCAGCGTCTGCACTCTGTCTGATGGTTGGCGATACCGTCGCGACAACCTTTCTCCCCCCTTGTGGGGGAGATGGCCGGCAGGCCAGAGGGGGATTTTCGTCCGCATCGCCGCTCCTTGGTCAAATCGTCGTTCGTGCGCGCAGCGCCGCCGTCAGGGTGCCCTCGTCAAGATAATCGAGTTCGCCGCCGACGGGCACGCCGTGGGCGAGGCGGGTGATCCTGACGTCCAGCCCCTGGAGCTGGTCGGTGATGTAGTGCGCGGTGGTCTGGCCCTCGACGGTGGCGTTGACGGCGATGATCAGTTCGCGCACGCCGCCTTGCGAGACGCGGTCGATCAGGCCGCGGATGTTGAGGTCCTCCGGGCCGACGCCATCGAGCGGCGACAGGGTTCCGCCCAGCACGTGATAGGCGGCGTTCATGGCGCCCGCACGCTCCAGCGCCCAGAGGTCGGAGACGTCCTCGACGACGATGATTACCGACTGGTCGCGGCGCTCGTCGGTGCAGACCGTGCAGGGATCGATGGTATCGACATTGCCGCAGCACGAGCAGATGCGCACCTTGCGATGCGCCTCGCCCATCGCGTCCGCGAGCGGCCCGAGCAGTTGCTCCTTCTTCTTGACGAGATGGAGGGCGGCGCGCCGGGCCGACCGGGGGCCAAGCCCCGGCACCTTTGCCAGAAGCTGGATGAGTTTTTCGATTTCGGGGCCGGTGACTCGTTTTGCCATGGCCGGTTTCTACCGCATATCCCCCGCGAACGGAAACCGGGAAGACATGCCTGTCCGCGGAAATCGACCGCCGTAACGGCGCGGATGCCCGGCGGTATTCAAGAACCGCATATTCAACAATGCTGATGGACTAGCGAGCGCCCAGGTGTATCATGGGTCCGTGCAATCGATGGTAGACAGCAGCCCCGATCGGGAGGAGCCGCATGGTCGACAGCAGCGCAGCACACCCCTTTGCCAATCCGCCGAAGAAATGCGACCTGATCATGAAGGGCGGCATCACTTCGGGCGTCGTCTTTCCGCAGGCCATCTGCGAACTGGCGCGCGAGTATCGTTTCGTCTGCATCGGCGGCACGTCGGCGGGCGCGATCGGGGCCGTCATGGCGGCGGCCGCGGAATACAGGCGCAGGAAGGCCATCGACGACCCGGCGAAGCAGGGCGCCGGCTTCGAGCGGATCGCCGCCATGCCATCCGTGCTTGCGGCAAACCTTCCGACCTTCTTCCAGCCTTCGCCGGAGACCAGGCCCCTGTTCGACATCGGCATGGCGGCGATCCGCGCCCGGGGCAGCAAGGCCTTCGCGGTGCTGCGCCAGACCCTCTGGGGTTTCCGGCAGGAGACGTCGAAGGGCGCCGTCCTGGGGCTGCTGGTGATGGCGGTCTCGATTGCGACCGAGAGCATCGCGGGGCTGTTGCTCGGACTTCTGCTGGCGCTGACCGGCGCGGCCATCATGGTCGGCTATGCGCTGTACAAGGCCGTGGCCATCACGCTTCCGCAGCATGATTTCGGCCTGTGCAGCGGCCTGACCCAACCGGGAAACCTGAAGCCCGGCTTCACGGACTGGATCGCCGACGAAATCCAGGCCGTCGCCGGGCGGACGACGGCGAACGACCCGCTGACGATCGGGGATCTGGACGAGGAGAACATCCAGGTGGTGAGCGTCACCACCGATCTCTCGTCGCGGCGGCCCTACGAACTGCCGTTCGGCTCTGACGTGTTCTGCTTCCGGAAGTCGGAGTTCGAACTGCTGTTTCCGACGTGGATCATGGACTACCTGCTGCGGGTCAGCAGCGAACTTCCTGTCGTCGCCTATGGCGGCGCCCGCGATTTCTACCGGCTTCCGAACAAGAAGGCCCTCCCCGTTGCCATGATCGCCCGGATGAGCCTCAGTTTTCCCGGCCTCATCCGCGCCGTGCCGCTTTACCGGTACGACCGGTCGCTACTGTCGAGCAGTGAGAAATTGCAACTGGCACCGGTTCGCTGCCTGTTCTCGGATGGGGGGATCACCAGCAACTTTCCGATCCATCTTTTCGACAGCCTGCTGCCGGGCCGCCCGACGTTCGGCATTTCGCTGGCAAGCTACGACTCCAAGCGACACGATGGCCGGGTCTACATGCCGAACACGAAGGAGGCCGGGGCCGACGATATCGACCGGACGCCGATCCTGCCGGTCGGCGGTCTCCTCGATTTCGTCTCCGCGATCCTGTCCACGGCCCGTAACTGGCAGGACACGCTGCAGAGCCAGTTGCATGGCTACAGCGAGCGTATCGTGGAAATCAGGCTGGACGACAAGAAGGAGGGCGGCCTGAACCTCGACATGGACGACGAGATCATCGGCACCCTGACGCGGCTCGGCAAGGATGCGGGCGGCGCGATCAGGCAGAGTTTCGATTTCAACGAGCATCGCTGGCGGCGCGCCGCCACGGCGCTGCCGACACTGGCCCAGTCGCTGAAGAAGCTCCACGAGCGCTACAGCGCCGGGCCGGGGCCGGAACTCAACGACCTGGACGCTGACGTCATGGACTACGCGACCATCCTGTCCTCGTATCAGCCCACCGCCTTCGTCGACCGGCCGATGGTGACGCGCGACAGGCTGAAGGCCTTCGCCGAGAAGGCCGCGGCGATCGGCGCAAAGATCCCCAAGGAGGCAGAGGCGAGCGCCACCACGCAGAAGGCCAACCTGCGCATCACCGCCAGCATGGAAACCAGCGCGGTCGCACCGCCCGTCGACCCGGCGGCGTCCCCGCGGCAGGCCTGACGGGGCCGAATGAAGAAGAAAAGGATCAGAACGGCAGCTTGAAGCCCGGGGGGATCGGCAGGCCGGCGGTCAGCGCCTTGGTCTTTTCGGCGGCCAGCGCCTCGGCCTTGTCCTTGGCGTCCTTGTGGGCGGCGACGATCAGGTCCTCGAGGATCTCGACGTCGTCTTCCTTGAAGAGCGACGGATCAACCTTCAGGCCGCGCATGCCGCCCTTGCCGTCGAGCGTGACCGTGACGAGGCCGCCGCCGGAGGTGCCTTCGACGGTCAGCGCGGCGATCTCCTCCTGCAACTGCTCCATCTTGGCCTGCATTTCCTTGACCTTGCCCATCATGCCCATGATGTCGCGCATCGGCCGCTCCTTCCGTCTTTGTCGTTAGGCTTTCAGAATTCGATGTCGTCGCCGGGCAGGATGTCGCCCTCGGCGGATTCGGCGGCTGCGGCCACCTCGACCGTCTCGCTCTCGACCTCCGGCGCCTTGATACGCACGTCGGTGATCTTCGCGCCCGGAAAGCGCTGCAGGATGGCGGCGACGTCGGGGTCCTGCCTGGCATCGGCGACGCGTGCTTCCTGCGCGCTTGCCTCGGCTTCGGCGAGCGTCGGACCGTTCGCCTCGCGCGAGACGATCACCATCCAGCGGATGCCGGTCCATTCCTCGAGGCGGCGCTGCAGGTCGCCCACAAGCGATTTCGGTGCATCGTCGGCAAGGCCGATCTCGGCGCGGCCGGGCTCGAAGCGGCCCGGGCGGACGAAGTTGCGCAGGAGCGCGCGCAGGCGGATATCGCGGTTCTTGGTGCAGAGATCGGAGATGTCTTCCAGCGAGCGGACCGGGACCTTCGGCTGCGGTACGGCCTCGGCCGGCTCGACGCTGGGGGCCGCCTGCGCGGACGGCTGATTTTGCTCGTCGACGACCGGAACCGGGCGCAGCATGGTGGCGCCGCCGCCGGTGCGCATGCCCGGCTGGTCGGAACTGCGACCGATCGCGGACACGGCATTCGTCGTCTGCGGCGCGGCGGACGTGCCGGAGGCGGATGGCGCGCGCTGGCCGTTACCCCCTGCCCCGTTGCCGCCGCTGCCGGCCAGTTCCGCAAGCCGCCGCGCGGCATCTTCCGGCGAGGGAAGATGGGCGGCATGGGCAAGCCGGATCAGCACCATCTCGGCCGCCCCCGCCGGGCGGCTCGAGGCTTCGGTCTCGGGAATTCCCTTCAGCAGCATCTGCCAGATGCGCGACAGCGCGCTGACCGCAACGCTCTGCGCCAATTCTGCCCCGCTCTGCCGTTCGACCTCGCTCAGCGACTGGTCGCCCGCCGCATCGGGCACATACTTCATGCGCGTGACGAGATGGGTGAAATCGGCAAGATCGGTCAGGACGACGGCCGGACTGGCGCCCGCCTCGTACTGTGCCGCGAACTCGGCCAGGGCCGCCGCCACATCGCCGCGGACGACATGGCCGAACAGGTCGACGATACGGGCGCGATCGGCGAGGCCCAGCATGGAGCGGACGGCCGACGCCTCGACCACGCCGCCACCATGGGCGATCGCCTGGTCCAGCAGGGAAAGGCCGTCACGGGCCGAGCCTTCGGCCGCGCGTGCGATCATGGCGAGCGCATCCGGCTCCGCCTGCACGCCTTCCTTTTCCAGAATGGTGGTGAACAGTCCGACGAGATCGGTGGCGGCGATGCGGCGCAGGTCGAAGCGCTGGCAGCGCGAGAGCACCGTGATCGGCACCTTGCGGATCTCGGTGGTGGCGAAGATGAACTTCACATGCTCGGGCGGCTCTTCCAGCGTCTTCAGCAGGCCGTTGAAGGCCTGCGTCGAGAGCATGTGCACCTCGTCGATGATATAGACCTTGTAGCGCGCCGAGACCGGGCGATAGCGGACCTGCTCGATGATCTCGCGGATATCGTCGATGCCGGTGTGGGAGGCGGCGTCCATCTCGATCACGTCGACATGGCGGCCTTCCATGATCGCCTGGCAATGCTCGCCGGGAACCTGCAGGTCGATGGTCGGGCGGTCGACTTCGGGCGTCTTGTAATTGAGGGCACGGGCGAGGATGCGGGCGGTCGTCGTCTTGCCGACCCCGCGAACGCCGGTGAGCATGTAGGCCTGGGCGATGCGGCCGGTCTCGAAGGCGTTGGTGAGGGTGCGGACCATCGGCTCCTGGCCGACCATGAGGTCCGTGAAATCCTTGGGGCGATACTTGCGCGCCAGAACCCGGTATGCGGCGGGCTTTTCACCGGACGGAAGTGGAGTGTCGTCGCTCATCGGCCAGTCGTGCGCCCTTGCCGTATCGCCTGAAAATCGCGTCCCGACAGGACGTTGGGTGGGAGGCTGGCACGATGACCCGTGCCGGGGCTCGTTAGGGCTGCTTCCTTCCGGACCTGACCCGGTTGGCGAGTGGCTCGTCCACCACCAACCTCCCGGCCTCCATATCGGCAATATTGGATCGGAATGCAAGCCGGCATGCCAAAAAACTGTTGGTGCCGGCCACAAGCCGTGGCATGACTCAAGGGGTGAGGAGCAACATGGGAGCGACCGACTTGACCCCATTCGAGGCTGACGCGCGGCTGGCTCGGGACAGCGAGCTCCTGACGCGGATCGGACTTTGCGAATTGCGGCTGATGCGCGATGCGCGCTGGCCGTGGCTCGTGCTCGTGCCGCAGCGCACGGACGTGTGCGAGATGTTCGACCTCACCCCCCTCGACCAGACGATGCTGACCTTCGAGGTCAACCTCGTGGCGGACGCGTTGAAGCGCGCCACCGGCGCCACCAAGATCAATGTCGGCGCACTCGGCAACATCGTCCGGCAGTTGCACGTCCACGTAATCGCCCGCAGCGAGGGCGACCCCAACTGGCCGGGCCCCGTCTGGGGCTTCGGGACGGCGGAAGCCTGGGACGACACCGACAAGAACGCCTTCACGGCCAAGCTGCTGGAACATCTCAACTCATGACGTCATCGATCTTCGACCTGCACCTGCCGCATGCCGAACCCAGCACCATGGTCGCCTTTGCCGAGAACAGCCTGGACCGGCGCTCGGAGTATCGTGGCGAGGATTGCGTGGAGCGCGCCTTCGAGGCCGAAGGCGTGCACGCGTTTGCCTTTGCCGGCGGCAAGCTGGTCGTCAAGCACGACGAGAAGATCATCGATCCGTTGTTTGCGCCTTACGAACTCGCGGGACTGGATCCGATCGTGGAGGACACCGTCCTGCTCGGCTACCTGAAGAACGGCGAGCCGCGGGTGGCCGTTCCGGTCCGGGCCGACCCGGACACGCTGCAGGAGCCGCTGAAGGCCTCCGACGGACGCACGCTCTACCGCCAGCAGATGCTGGACGACGACCTGCTCGGCCAGTTCGCGCAGGCTTCCGCGCTCCTGACCTGGAACGCCAACAACCGCTTCTGCGGCAAGTGTGGCGCGCCGAACCGGATGGAGATCGGCGGCTATCGCCGCGTCTGCACGGCCTGCGCCCACCAGACGTTTCCGCGCACCGATCCGGTCGTCATCATGCTGACGATCGACCTTCAGCGGGATCGATGCCTGCTCGGCCGCTCGCCGCATTTTCCGCCGGGCATGTATTCCTGCCTCGCCGGCTTCGTCGAACCCGGCGAGACGATCGAGCACGCGGTTCGCCGCGAGACGCTGGAGGAAGCGGGCATCCGGCTCGGACGCGTGCGCTATCATGCCTCCCAGCCCTGGCCCATGCCGCACTCGCTGATGATCGGCTGCTATGCGGAAGCGAAGTCGACCGACATCCACCGCGACGAGCAGGAACTGGAGGATTGCCGCTGGTTCACCCGGGCGGAGACGCTCGAGATGCTGGCGCGGACGGCCTCCACCGACCCGGTCACCGGCACCACGACTTCGCCGCCGAAGGGCGCGATCGCCCACCGCCTGATGCGCGACTGGCTCGACTGGCCCGCCTGACCGGCGACCAATCGCTGCGGGGCCAATCTCCTGCCGGCTACATGTTCAGGCGCATGGGATGCGCCCGGTAGGAGCCGAGAACGCGGACCTTTTCGGAGAAGAACCGCAGTTCCTCCAGCGCGCGGCGCACATTGGCATCGTCGGGATGGCCCTCGATGTCGGCGTAGAACTGGGTGGCGAAGAACTTGCCGCCGATCTGGTAGCTCTCCAGCTTCGTCATGTTGATGCCGTTGGTGGCAAAGCCGCCGAGCGCCTTGTAGAGCGCAGCCGGGATGTTGCGCACATTGAAGACGAAGGTGGTGACGATGATGTCGTCCGGCGTCAGGCGGTCCGGGACGTCCTCCTCGCGGGCGAGGACGACGAAGCGGGTGACGTTGCTTTCTGAATCCTCGACGTTCTCGGCGATGATCTCGAGCCCGTAGAGATCGGCCGCCAGCCGCGGGGCAAGGGCCGCCATGCTACGGTCACCGGTGTCGGCGACGAGTTTCGCGGCACCGGCGGTGTCGCCGGCGATAACCGGCTTCCAGCCGTTCATCCGGACGATCCGCCGGCACTGGCCGAGCGCATGGATATGGCTGTGGACGGTGCGGATCTCGTCCTTGGCGACGCCGGGCAGGACCATCAGCTGGAAGCGGATCGGCATGAAATATTCGCCGACGATGTGGAGCCGCGATTCCGGCAAGAGGTGGTGGATGTCGGCGACGCGCCCGGCCAGCGTGTTCTCGATCGGGATCATCGCCAGGTCCGCCTCGCCGTTCTCGACCGCGAGGAAGGCTTCCTCGAAGGTCTGGCACGGCAGCGGCTCCATCTGCGGGAACATGTCCCGGCAGGCCATGTCGGAATTCGCGCCGAACTCGCCCTGGAAGGCGATCCTGTTGGTCTTCTTTATCATGGGGCGGTCCATCAGCGGGGGGCAACCGGGATCAGCCGGCGGGCCTTTTCGAGATCGGCGGGAGTATCGACACCGAGCGGAACGGTGTCAACGATCTCGGCATCGATGCGCAGGCCCGCCTCGAGCGCACGCAGCTGCTCCAGCGATTCGCGCCTTTCCAGCGTCGACGGCGGCAGCGAGACGAAGATTTCGAGCGCCTTGCGGCGATAGGCATAGAGGCCGATGTGGTGATAGAGCGGGCCGTCGCCATAAGGCGCCGTCGCGCGGGTGAAGTAGAGGGCGCGCAGGCGGCTCGTGCCGATCGGCGAGCCCACGACCTTGACCACGTTGGGATTGGCCTTCTCCTCCGGATCGGTGATCACGGTCGTGAGCGTGGCGATATCGGTCGCGGGATCGGACAGCGGGTTCAGGGCGGCGAGAATGGTGGCCGGATCGATGGTCGGCAGGTCGCCCTGAACGTTGATGACGACCTGCGCCTTGCGGTCGGGGTCGCATTTCAGCAGCGCCTCGTGGATCCGGTCGGAGCCGGACTGGTGCTCGACCTTTGTCATCACGACCTCGAAGCCGGCGGCCGCGACCGCATCGAAGGTGTCCTGGTGATCGACGGCGACCACGACGCGCCCGGCGCCCGATTCCGCGGCCCGCCGGGCAACCTGCACGATCATCGGGGCGCCCCCGATATCGGCCAGGGGTTTTCCGGGCAGGCGGGTGGATGCCATGCGCGCCGGAATCAGCACGAGCGTCTCTTCAAACTTCGGGGATTTCATGCTCTGCCCTTCAAGATCGCGAAAGAGTGTCAAAAGGTCCCAACTGCGGCTGCACAATCACTGTTGCAACGAAGCAGCAAAAGACATAGGTTCCGCGCGATTTCAAGACTGGCGGCCATGCTGCCGTGTCCCTGGGGAGTGGTGGATGAATCCTTATGTGAACATGGGTGTGGGAGCCCTGCTCGGCACCGTCTTCGTGCTGATGTCGGTATCGATTGCATCGGAAGGCATATTCCATTCGGGAGCCCCCGAGAAGGAAGGCTTTGCCATCGTCGCCGCCGAGGCCGCAACCGAAGGCGGCGCAGAGGCCGGCGGCGGGGAAGCAGCCGTCACGCCCATCGCCACGCTGCTCGCCTCCGCGGACCCCGCGGCCGGCGAAGCCGTCTTCAAGAAGTGTCAGGCCTGTCATAGCGGAGAGCAGGGCGGCCCGAACAAAGTCGGCCCTGGTCTCTGGAACATCGTCAACCATCCGGTCGCGGCCCATGAGGGCTTCAGCTACTCGGCCGGCATGAAGACCTTTGCCGAAGGCGGCAAGGTCTGGGACTTCGAGCACCTCAACCATTTCCTGCTGGCACCGAAGAAATACGTCGCCGGAACGGCGATGGGCTTTGCCGGCCTGAAGAAGGACGACGAGCGCGCCAACCTGATCGCCTACCTGCGCACGCTCTCCGACAACCCGGCACCGCTGCCCTCGCCCTCCGCCGAAGGCGCAGAGGCGACCCCGCCGGCTGCGCCCGAGGGTGCCGCGCCCGAAGCTGCGCCGGCTGCCCAGTAACACCGTCGCCATCGTTGCGAATTCAAACCCGGCCAATGGCCGGGTTTTCTTTTTGACGGGTGAACATCGTGCCACGGCGACCTCGCCGTGGCGATCACCGCCGATCCCGGCCCCGTCCGTGGCACGAGGCCCGCCCTGCGGCAGAAGCGGCTAGAACACCAGAAGCCAGGTCCAGAACGAAACGCTCAGGGCTCCCGCCATCGTCGTCAGCGTGATGGTCGACGAGGCAAGGCCGTGGCCGACATTGAAGTGATTGGCGAGAAGCCAGGCATTGACGCCCGTCGGCACGGCGGCGGTCAGCACCATGGCAGCGGTCCAGTCCGGGGCCAGCCCGACCAGACGGCAGGCCACGTAGACGCTGGCCGGCAACAGAAACAGCTTGAACAGCGACATGGTCATTGCGGGCGCGACATTGCCGCGGATCCCGTATTTTACCAGCGCCATGCCGACCGAAATCAGCGCGGCCGGCGAGGCGATCAGGGCGATCTGGTCGACGACGATTTTCGCGGGCCCCTGCAGGGGAACCCCGCCCAGATGAAAGAGCCCGCCGCAGACGAGGCCGATCACCAGCGGGTTGCGGGCCAGGCTCCTGCACAGCCCGATCAGCACGGCAATCACGCTTTGCGGCGGTCGTATGCCTTCGCGGCGCTCGGCAAGCTCCATCATCAACGTCCCGGCGACCATCATCACCGGCAGATGGACCGAAAGCAGCACGGAGATCGCGACCAGGCCGTCTTTGCCAATGATGTTGGCGACCAGGGGAAGGCCGATGAAGACTGTGTTGGCGAAGGCGGACGAGACGCCCGCCAGCACACCGAGGCGACGGTCGCGCCGGAAGACCAGGGTGGCGGTCAGATGCGCGATCGTCCACGTCACGGCCACGCCGGAGAAATAGGCGACCCAGATACGCCAGGGCGCCTCGCCCGTGAACGTCGCCTCGGCGATCGTGCGAAACAGAAGCACTGGCACGGCCACGCGGAACACGAAGTCGCCCAACGCGTCGCCGATCGAGGATTGCAGATATCCCGTGCGGACGAGAAGCCACCCGAGCAGGATCAGGGCGAAGAGGGGAACGACGTTCAGTGCGATTTCGGCCATGGCAGCAAGGTGAGGAAGAGGCGTCTGGAAGGAAGAGAACCGGCGGAAATCGCCGTCGCTTCCGATGCGTAACGGAACCCGCCGACCCGGTCCACCGCAAACCCTGCCAAAATGAAAAAAGCGGGGCCGTGACCCCGCTTCCTCATTCCCGGCGAATGCCGGGACGATATCCGACGGCTGCCAGTACATCCGTGGTCAGCATCGTCGGACAAATCCGTTTCCGCCTTGCGGCGGGTGCCTATGCGGCCTTTCTAGTCACCCAGGGTTACAGCCGTGTGACACGTTCCGGCCCGGCACCGATAGCCTCAGCATCGCCGGTCTTGGTTAACGACCGGTTAACGCGCGCGCCTCTTCGATGATAGACTGGCGGCGCGGATCCGAAATCCCACCTTGCGGGAACCCGAGGCCGCCCTTGCCAGTTTCTTGCCTGTAAACCCCGGATCAGGAGAATTCTCATGGTAGATGAAAAGCAGCCGCCCCGGCGCGCATCCCTCGGCGTCATCGGCGGTGACAGGAAGACGGGCAAGACGCTCGAAGGCGCGGCGGAGGCCCTGTCTGCCGATGCGGCGGATGCCGAGGCGGCAAAGGCCGCGATTGCCGAACAGGTGGCCGTCCTGAAGGAGGAAGTCGCCCGGCTCCGCGAGAGCCTTGGCGTCATCGCGGAAAGCAGCGGGCAATATGCGGTCTCGCGCGTGAATTCGGTGCGGGAGGACGTGCGCGTCGCCGTTGCCGCCAATCCGCTGGGCGCGCTGTTCGGCGCAGCCCTGGTGGGCTATCTGTTCGGGCTTCGGCGGCGCTGACATCGCGCCGCCGCGCTGGCGAGAACGAAGACAATGCTCCCCGCAGTCGAGCGCCGCCCCGGTCGGGCGGCGCTTTCGGCATCTTATCGCCAGTAGCGGCTGCGCGGCGTCCGGTCTTCGGCGCTGCCGAGCATGTAGCCGAGCACGACGCCGGCAAGCCCGGCAGCGAGCACGAGGGTCGACACCGCGGCCGGATGCTCGCGCGCGACGTCGGCCACCGCAGATCCTTCCGAGCGGACATAGCCCGCGCCCTGCCTGGCGGCCGCGCGCACGGATCGCCCCGCCTTGCCGGCCCGGTCCCGGACCTCGTCGATCGCCTGCGAGGATTGTGCCGTCACCTCCTTGCGCAACTTGTCGAGTTCATCGCGGAGGTTTGCAAGCTGCGCCTGGGCGTCCAATTCTGCCATGTTATTTCTCCTCTTGAGGAAAGACCGGCCATCTCCGGCGGGCGGCAAGCAGGCTGCCGGACGGCCGACGGGAACGAATCACCGCGAGCGCCTGTGCCCGCGACACCAACAGAACGACCGAGGCGGCACTGCGGTTCCGGCGCGGGCTCCGGATAAATCACAGTCCGCGGACCCTGCGCCGGGTCGCCTTCAAGGATAGCAAGCTGAACCGAAACCGCCAAACCGCCCTGCCAGTCTCGACCGCTCCCGTCATGCCTTCAAACGGCTGGAGAAGGGGCCTTCGACGGCCAAACCGCAATAACACCGGTACTCCAAACAGGAAGAACCCGGCGCTGTGCGGGCGCCGGGAGGTACAGGTTGGGGCATTTTCTGGGGTGGCGCCGGCGCCACAGGTAAGAACTTAAATGCAATCAGCGTTTGTTCCAAGTAGAATAATACACTCTAGCTCGAATTATCGAGTTCTATAGCTCTTTCGCCCGACGCTGCATTGCAACTCGTCCTTTGCGGAAAGCTTTCCGGCGACTACTCGACGACAGCAACCTGCTCGATTTCGTCGACCTGCGAATAGTGATCGACGAGGTCGGGAACGAGCGCCAGTCCGAACATGACGGCGACGAACGTGACGAAAACCGTCACGGATAGGGTAGTGCGAAGCATATCGGCCTTCCTTTCACGCGGTCAGGCTACACCAAGGCGGATGACCGCGCCGGTGTTTTCTGAACGCCAGATGAACAAAAAACCGTTATCGGGGGAAGTAACGAAAAATATACGCCTGTCATGTGGGCCAGCTGCCATGGCCTGCTCCCGCGCCTCGCCGGGCCGGCAATCCTTTGACATCGGGCTCCAAGCAGGGGTACCAACGGCTGCCTGCTCACGATCGATTCCGGACAAGCCATGCCCCCGAAGAAACAGCGCAAGCGCCGTTCGACAGCCCGACGGTCGCCCCCCGCACGCGGCCGCATGTGGCCCTGGTACATCCTGGCCGCCACCATCATCGCCGCCATCGTCGCGCGCGAGAACCTCGACGACCTGACGGGCTGGCTGCGCCCCGGCAACACGATCCGCTCCGGCACGCAGCCGGCTGCCGCGCGTCCGAAGCCGGCCGAACCGCCGCGGAACGTGCGGCAGCGCACCGAGGCATCCGCGGAGCGACGTCCGCCTCCGGCCCCGGCCGAGGCGCCAACGCCGGGCCCGAGACCGCCCGAAACGATCCCCGGAGCGACATCGGAGGCGCCGCCGGTGGTGGTGCCGGGGACGGCGCCCGGCGACGGGGACGAGGCGGCCTTCTTCTATTGCGGCATCAAGCAGGACAACTGCGTCGTCGATGGCGCCAACTTCATCTACCGCGGCGCCAGGATCCGGCTGGCGGACATCTACGTGCCGGCGACCAAGGATGCGAAATGCGACCGCGAGCGCAACCTCGGCGGGGACGCGAAGGAGGCGCTGCGGATCCTGCTCAATGCCGGCGAATTCGAGCTTGCGGCCTGGAAACCGATCGACGAGGACCAGCATGGCCGCAAGCTGCGGGTCGTGGTGCGCCACGGCAAGTCGATCGGCGATGCCATGGTGGCGCGCGGGCTGGCGCGCCCGTGGACGGGACAGCGCGAATCCTGGTGCCCGTGAGGATCGAACGGCGGCGTGTCGTGTCGAGCGCTGGCTAACTCCGCGCTCGAACCCGCGACGAGGACAGTCCTTGGACCGCACCCTGCCCGCCGCTCACCCCCTATCCAGCCGGCCCCGGATGGCCGAGCCTTCAGGTCATTGTCAGCTTCGGGTGTCGTACGTGTCGCCGTGTGGGCAGCGCATGGAGACGCGACATGAGCGAGAACAAGAGGCGGCTGACGCTTCATACCAACCAGCGCGACGAGCTTTTTGCACGCCGGGAAGAGCCGATCGGCGATTTTGCGTTCGACTCCGGCGTGGCCGACGTCTTCGACGACATGGTGAGCAGGTCCGTTCCCTATTATGACGAGATGCAAAGGATGGTCTGCGAACTGGCGAAGGATTTCGCCCGGGCCGGCACGTATCTCTTCGACATCGGCTGCTCGACCGCGACGACGCTGCTGAGCCTCGACCGCGAGATCGAGGAAGGCGTCGCCTTCGTCGGCATCGACAATGCACCGGACATGCTTCAGAAGGCGTCCGAAAAGATCGCGGCTGCGGGGACGCGGCGGGCGATCGACCTGCGGGTAGCCGACATCCACCAGAATTTCGTCATCGACAATGCCAGTGTCGTCACGATGCTGCTGACGCTCCAGTTCGTCCGGCCGCTCCACCGCGAACGCGTGCTGAGAACGATCCACCGCGGCCTGAACGACCAGGGTTGTCTCCTGCTCGTGGAAAAATTGACGAGCGAGGAAACGTCGTTCAACCGGCTCTTCATCCAGCACTACTACGATTTCAAGCGCAGGAACGGATACTCCGAGATCGAGATCGCCAAGAAGAGGGAGGCGCTGGAAAACGTCCTCATCCCCTATCGCCTGGAAGAGAACACGCAGCTTCTGAAGGAAGTGGGGTTCAGGAGCGTCGAGGTATTCTTCCGGTGGTACAACTTCTGCGCCCTTGTCGCGGTCAAGTGAGGGCATGGCAATGGAACCCGTCACCGTCACAATCGGCAATTTCTTCTTCCGCTTCCGCAACCAGGTCTTTCCGCTCGTCATCCTCGCGCTTTTCCTAATGCGGGCGCCAGCGCTTCCGACCGTAGATGGAGACACGGTCGGGCGGCTGCGGGAAGCAGTCGCCCTCCTGTCCGTCTTCTGCGGCCTTGGTCTGCGGGCGCTGGTGATCGGCTATGCCTATATCCGGCGCGGCGGCAGGAACAGGCGGGTCTATGCCAAGAACCTCGTCACCGAGGGCATGTTCGGCGTCTGCCGCAATCCGCTCTATGTCGGCAACATGCTGCTCTACTTCGGCCTGTTCCTGTTCCACGGGAATCCGGCCGTCGTCGTCACCGGTACCTGCCTGTTCTTCTTCATCTACCATTGCATCGTCTTCGCAGAGGAGGACTTCCTGTCGGAGAAATTCGGCGATGCCTATGACCGCTACCGGGCGGACGTACCGCGGTGGTGGATGCGATGGTCGAATTTTGCCGAGGCGACGCAGGGAATGCGGTTCAGCCTGCTTCGGGTGCTGGCCAAGGACTATTCGACGATCGCGGCCGCGACCTTCGCCGTCATCGCGACGGAAATCTATCGCATCGCCTTTTCCGACGTCGCCGGCCAACGCACCCGGTCCCTTGTGCTGCTGGCATTGGCGATGCTGGCAGCCGGCGTCGCCACCGCCGTCATCAGCTATCTGAAGCGGTCCGGCGCGCTCGAGGAGGCGTGAGGCCTCCGCGCAAGACGGCGCGGGCACGGTCCCGTCGTCCAAAGCCATCGGGTCGATCGGGTGCCACCCCTTCAGGTGGTTGTCAGGCAGAGGCTGCATTCAGCGGGTGGTCATCCACGGCACGAGTGCGAGCATGCGTCTTCTTCCTGCGCGTAAATCCTTAAGGGCATTTGCCACGATCTGCCTGCTCGCAGGGGCCACCCTTGGCGGCTACGCAGCCAATCTGCAGGCGACCGGCAACTTCCATACGGTCATCGAGGGCGAGCTCTACCGTTCGGCCCAGCCGAGCCCGGCCCAGCTTGCCGCCTATGTCAGGGATCACGGCATCCGCACCGTCATCAATCTTCGCGGCGAGAATGCCCAGGCGTCGTGGTACGAGGCGGAGCTTCGGACCGCCCATGCGCTCGGCGTTCGTCACATCGATTATCGCATGTCGGCGTCGAAGGAGCTGACGACGAGCAGGGCGGACGAACTCGTCGCCATCATGGCGGCAGCGGAGAAGCCGATCCTCATCCATTGCCAGGCCGGATCCGACCGGACCGGACTGGCCTCGGCCCTTTACAGCCTCCGCGTCGCCGGCCGCCGGGAAGGCGAGGCAGAGCGGCAATTGTCGTTTTACTTCGGCCATGTGGGCATTCCGCATCTGTCGGCGGCCTATGCGATGGACACGAGCTGGGAGACGTTCGAGGACTACTACAAGCCCGAGGGGTAGACGTGCCGCCCGGTGGGCGAGCCGCCGGACCGCCGCCAGCCTTGCATTTGCCCCACGGACGTGGGAGGAGGCGCTCCCTTTCGCGCTCCCCTCACATCGGATCCGTCATGACGACCGCCTACGGCCTCGACTTCGGCACCACCAATTCCGTTCTTGCGACCGCCGACGGAGGTTCGACCCAGTCCGTCGTCATGCACACGCCGGCCGGCGAGGCGGATACGCTCCGGACCGCGCTTTCCTTCATGAAGGGCGGCAGAGGTGAGCTCTCTTGCGAGGCCGGGCCTGCCGCCGTCGCGCAGTTCATCGACAACCCCGGCGAATGCCGCTTCCTGCAGTCGATCAAGACCTTCGCCGCCTCGCCGCTGTTCCAGGGCACGCTGGTCTTCTCAAAACGTTTCGCCTTCGAAGACATCATGCACGCCTTCCTCTCCCGCCTGCGGGACTATGCCGGGGGGACGCCGGACGGGCGGGCGGGACGGATCGTCGTCGGGCGCCCGGTCCGCTTCGCCGGCAGCAATCCGGACGAACGGCTGGCGACGGAGCGCTACAACGCGGCACTCGGCCGCTTCGGCTTCCCCGAGATCCACCATGTCTACGAGCCGGTCGCCGCCGCGTTCTATTTCGCCCGCACCCTCGATCGCGACGCCACCGTACTCGTCGCCGATTTCGGCGGCGGCACGACGGACTACTCGCTGATCCGCTTCGAGAGCCATGCGGGGCGGATGACGGCGACACCGCTCGGCCATTCCGGCGTGGGCGTGGCCGGCGACAACTTCGATTTCCGCATCATCGACAACATCGTCTCCCCGATCATCGGCAAGGGCTCGATGTTCAGGAGCTTCGACAAGGTGCTCGAGGTGCCCTCGAGCTACTATGCGAATTTCGGCCGCTGGAACCAGCTCTCGATCTTCAAGACGCTGCGCGATTTTGCGGAACTGAAGAAACTCGTCCAGACCAGCCTGGAGCCGGAAAAGCTCGAAACCTTCGTCGACCTCATCGAAATGGACGAGGGCTATCCGCTCTACCAGGCCGTCTCCGCCACGAAGATGCAGCTATCGGCCGCCGAGGAAGCGGAGTTCTCCTTCCCGCCACTGGGCGACGGCGCGCGCCAGATCGTCCGGCGGAGCGATTTCGAGCGCTGGATCGCTCCCGAACTCCAGCAGATCGAAGGCGCGCTCGACGACGTTCTCGCGACGACGAACATGGCGGCCGGCGATATCGACAAGGTGTTCCTGACCGGGGGGACGTCGTTCGTCCCTGCTGTCCGGCGGCTGTTCGAGCAGCGCTTCGCGCGCGACCGCATCGAAAGCGGCGGCGAACTGCTCTCCATCGCCCATGGCCTCGCTTTGATCGGCGCACGGGACGATATCGCCGACTGGTCGGCCAGATCGAGCTGAAGCGGCGATCGCTCGCCCCCGGGAGAGAGGAACTAGCCCATAGGATCGATTGAGGGGCGATGAAGCCGCCCTACCTTGTCGCCATCTTTTCATGGGAGGGCAGCAACATGGTTCGCAGGACTGGCACTTCTTCCGGTGATACGCTCCGGGGCACAAGCAACGAGGACCGCCTTGAAGGGCTCGCAGGGGACGACACGCTCGACGGTCTGGGGGCCGATGACAGGCTCAAGGGCGACAGCGGCGACGACACGCTCTCCGGCGGCGACGGAGCCGACAGGCTTCAGGGCGGCAGCGGCAGTGACATTCTCCGGGGCGGCGGAGACGAAGACCGGCTGGAAGGCGACCGCGGGGACGATTTCCTGTATGGAGACGCCGGAAACGACGAGCTGAGAGGCGGTCGCGGCAACGACGTCCTCAAGGGCGGAGCCGGTGCGGACAGACTCAGAGGAGACCTCGGCCAGGACGATCTCTATGGTGGAGGCGGCCCCGACCGGTTTATCTTCAAGAAGGTCGCCGAGTCGACCGCAGAGCCCGGCGGCCGCGATACGATCCACGACTTCAGCCTCACGGGAGGCGATCGCATCGACGTCTCGTCGATCGACGCCAATGGCGTATCCTCCGACGGCAACCAGAGGTTCCGGTTCATAGCAGACGAGGAATTTCACGGCCGGGCCGGCGAACTTCGCACTGAAAAACGGGCCGGCGATACGCTCGTCCTTGCCGACCGCGACGGCGACGGCGAGGCGGACTTCTCGATCCGTCTCGACGATCCACTGGCGCTGCAGAAGGGCGATTTCATCCTTTGAGCCTACAGGCCGGCAGGGCCGGGACGCCTTGCGGATCGTTGTGCCCGGGGAGATTGCCGGAAACCTGGTTCTCGAGCAGCATGCGATCGGCTCCACTTTCTGCGCCTCCTTGTTCATACTATCGTGAACACCCTGGCACGGAGGTCCGGCAGCATGGCGAAGCTCGTCTTCGGAATGAACCAGTCCCTGGACGGTTATGTCGATCACCTGGAAATGCGGACGGGGCCCGAACTCTTCCGCCACTGGACAGAGCACGTGCGCGACCTGACCGGTAGTGTGTACGGTCGCCGGATGTATGAGACCATGCGCTACTGGGACGAAGACCGTCCCGAGTGGAGTGCGGAGCAACGCGCGTTCGCGGTCGCGTGGCGGCGTCAACCGAAGTGGGTCGTGTCGCGCTCGTTGACGTCGGTCGGCCCCAACGCCACGCTTGTCGACGACAACGTCGAGGCAGCGATCCGTGACCTGAAGGCCAGGCTTGCCGGGGAGATTGCGGTTTCCGGACCGGACCTGGCGCAGAGCCTGACCGACCTCGGTCTCATCGATGAATATCGGCTCTACCTCCACCCCTACGTGCTTGGCCGCGGCAAGCCGTTCTTTGCCGGCCCGCGGCCGCCGCTCCGCCTTGTTTCCACCGATCGCATTGGCGAGGACACAGTCAGGCTGACCTACGTTCCTGCCTGATCGCGCGAGAGTCCGTCAGCTTGATACTGAAGCAGTCAGACTGTCGCTTTCCTTGTTATCGTTTGCCTCGTCGGGAAAACCTGATTCCACTTTCCCTGACAAACTCTCTAGGCTCTGATCAGCTTGGCGGCCGCCTCGCCGGCGCTGTCCATATAGCTAGCATCCCGGTGGAGAAGGACGACCGCGAACGCGCCGTCGAGCAGGAGAATGATCTGCCGCGCCAGACGCCGCGCCTCGTCGGGCGCGCGCCTGTCTGCGAGCACCGCGCAGAGCCAGTCCTCGACCCGCTTCTTGTGTGTGCGACCGGCGATGATCGCGGGATGCCCCGGCAGGTGGATGAGTTCGACCGAGGTGCGCAGGAAGCCGCACCCCTTCCATTTGGGATGCCGCGCAGCGATCGCAAGATTGCGGAAGATGCCCTGCACCTTGTCGGCCGTGTCGCCGTCGGTCTCGGCAAACCAGCGCTGGAACAGCGCCAGGTTGGGCTGGTCCCTGGCCTCCAGGCAGGCCGCGATCAGATCGTCCTTGCTGCGGAAATGATAGTAGAGGGTCCGCTTGGTCAGCCCGGCCTTTTCGGCGACGGCATCGACGCTGACGGCGCGGATGCCCTCGGCGTGAAAGAGCTTGCCGGCCGCTTCGACGATGCGCTCGCGTGTGGGGATATCGGCCCTAGTCATGTGCCCTTGTATACCGACCAGTGAATATACACAATTCGCCGCAGCCTCTATCGTGGCGACATGCTCAACCTGCCCCCGCCACAGACGACCATCGAAGAAAAACCGATCGAAATCCCCTGTCCGGACGGGGTTCGGCTCGGCGGTCATCTCTGGCAAACGCGACAGGCCGAACCGGCCGGCACCGTCATCGTCAATCCCGCCACCGGCGTCCTCTCGCGCTACTACCACCGCTATGCCCGCTTCCTCGCCGGGCACGGGTTCGACGTGCTCACCTACGACTATCGCGGCATCGGCCTGTCGCGGCCCGAGCGGCTGAAGGGATGCGGCTATCGCTGGCGCGACTGGGGCGAGCTGGATTTCGAGGGCGCCATCCGGTTCGTCCGGCAACAGGGCCGTTGCGACGGGCTGTTCGTGGTGGGCCACAGCATCGGCGGGTTCCTGCCGGGCCTTGCGGAAAGCGCCCACCGGATCGACCGCATGCTGACCGTCGGCGCACAATATGCCTGGTGGGGCGACTACGCCGCCAGCCGACGGCTCTCCCTGTTCCTCAAATGGCATGTGGCGATGGCTGTCCTGACATGCGCGTTCGGCTATTTCCCCGGTCGCCGGCTGGGCTGGCTGGAGGACCTGCCAGCAGGCGTCGCCCATGAATGGAGCTTTCGCGGACAGCGCTTCGAACACAGTCATCGCCCTGCCGAACGGCAAGGCGCGCTCGACCGCATGGCGGCCGTTGCCGCACCGATCCTGGCGGTGACCGTCTCCGACGACGAGCTTGGCACGCCGGCCGCCATCCGCCGCACGCTGGACTACTACACGCGCGCCGAACGAACGGCGGTCCTGCTTCGGCCATCGGACTATGGCTGCGACACCATCGGCCATTTCGGCCTGTTCCGCGACAGTCACGCTTCCGGCTTCTGGCTCGACACGCTGCTATGGTTGCGCGACGGCCGCAACCCCTGGCCCCGCCACGTCATCGGCCCTTGAGCCGGGGGGCTTTTATGCGTCGTCTCACCAAGTGGTCCGAATCAGGGTTCGCTCGCTGCCTGCATCGAGCCGGAGGAGATGGGCGAACCGCATGACGCGGAGATCAGCGCGTCGCAGGAACGAGGAATTGGCAAGGAAGCCGGCGGGTGTCGTTCGCGGGGATAATGCAGAAAATGGCGGACAGAGAGGGATTCGAACCCTCGATACGCTTTCACGTATACACGCGTTCCAGGCGTGCGCCTTCAACCACTCGGCCACCTGTCCATCCGTTGACGGCCGGTGGTCAATCCGGCACGGACCGCGCCGCTGTTTCCAGTGGGCGGGACGGCGCGATATATACCGATGATGGCGGCGGGATCAACCGCTTTCTGACAGAATTTTGACCGTCTTCGATCGTGTCGCGGCATGGCCGATTGCAACGGATGGCGGCGGCTCTTATCTATAGGCGGAAGCAAGGGATTGGCCCGAAGGTCCTGCCGGAGTGATACCGTCGATGATACGCTTCGTTTTCAGGATGCTCAGCCTCGTGGCGCTGACGCTTGGGGTGATGGCGGCGTCGCTGGATGCGATCCAGTCCGTGGCGGCGTCCACGCCCGTGCTGACGCCGCTCGCGGTCGCCTGGAGTGCGGTCAGTCCCGAATCGATCGCGTTTGTCGCCGACACGCTGATGAACCGCGTGCATCCGGTCCTCTGGGACCCGGCGGCGCTCTGGGTGTTGTCGCAGCCGGCCGCGATCGTGCTGCTGGTGCTGGCGCTGCTCCTCTGGATGATCGGCTACAAGCGCCGGCCGTTCGCGGGCCGCTTCACCGCCTGAAGGACAACGTCCGGACCGACCATGAAGGATGCCCGGAGCTTACGGGCCTGAAAGGAGTATTTCGCGTGTTCCTGATCGACATGTTCAACAAGAAGACGACGATGCCGGCGGCGGACGCAGCGCTCCCCGGCCGCCCAGAGCCGATCCCGACGGCGGAGACGCATTTCGTCAACGGGCACCCGCTCAAGGGGCCCTACCCCGACAAGACCTGCAGCATCCTTCTCGGGCTCGGCTGCTTCTGGGGTGCGGAGCGCCTCTACTGGCAGATCCCGGGGGTCCGTGTGACGGTCGTCGGCTATTCCGGCGGGTTCACGCCGAACCCGACCTACCAGGAGACGACGACGGGCCTGACGGGGCACACCGAGGTGGTGCGGGTCGTCTACGATCCCAGCGTCGTTTCGCTGGAGGATCTCCTGAAGGTGTTCTTCGAGGAGCACGATCCCACCCAGGGCATGCGCCAGGGCAACGATATCGGGACAACCTACCGCTCGGCGATCTATACGACCGGTGACGACCAGATGGAGACGGCGCTGAAGGTGCGCGACCAGTACCAGGCCGCCCTCGACGCGGCCGGGCACGGCAGCAGGATCACGACGGAAATCGCGCCGGCCGGCGCGTTCTATTTCGCCGAGCCCTATCACCAGCAGTACCTGGCGAAAAATCCCGGCGGCTACTGCGGCCTGCGCGGGACCGGGGTCTCCTGCGCCATCGGCTGAGGTGCCCCTCCCGGTTGCAGCGAAACCCTCGACGGCGGGCCCTGGCGGGCCCGCCACGTTTTTTTACCAACTGAAAAAATTGTCGTGAAATTTTGTGGCGGGCATGCAAGGATCGCCGCGTCTGATCCTCGGGAACAGGGTTGGCGCTCCGCAGACCGTCATTCACGGACGTGCGGGAGGACCCAAAAAAATCAATAGCAACAGGGCTGCACGATGAAAAAAACCTTGCTTACTTTCCTTGCCACTGCGGCCATGTCGGCAACGGCGCTTGCGGCCGACATCAAGCCGGCGATCATCTACGACCTCGGCGGCAAGTTCGACAAATCCTTCAACGAAGCAGCCTTCAACGGCGCCGAAAAGTTCAAGACCGAGACCGGCATCGAATATCGCGACTTCGAGATCGCCAACGACGCGCAGCGCGAACAGGCGCTCCGCCGCTTCGCCGGCGACGGCAACAACCCGATCGTGATGGCCGGCTTCTCCTGGGCCGCCACGCTGGAGAAGGTCGCAGCCGAATATCCGGACACCAAGTTCGCCATCATCGACATGGTCGTCGACAAGCCGAACGTCCGCTCCGTCGTCTTCAAGGAAGAGGAAGGCTCCTGGCTCGCCGGCATCATGGCCGCGATGGCTTCGAAGTCGAAGACCGTCTCCTTCGTCGGCGGCATGGACATCCCGCTGATCCACAAGTTCGCCTGCGGCTATATCGGCGGTGCGAAGTCGGTCGGCGCCGACGTCAACGTGCTCGAAGCCTATACCGGCACCACGCCCGACGCCTGGAACGACCCGGTCAAGGGCGGCGAGATCGCCAAGTCGCAGTTCGATCAGGGTTCGGACGTCGTCTATCACGCAGCCGGCGGTACCGGCGTGGGCGTGCTGCAGGCCGCGGCCGACGCGGGCAAGCTCGGCATCGGCGTCGATTCCAACCAGAACATGCTGCATCCCGGCAAAGTGCTGACCTCGATGCTGAAGCGCGTCGACGTCGCCGTCTACGATGCCTTCAAGACGGCTAATGACGGCAACTTCACCCCCGGCATCAACGTGCTGGGCCTGAAGGAAGACGGCGTCGGCGTCGCCATGGACGACGACAATGCGCCGCTGATCACGCCGGAAATGAAGGCTGCGATCGACAAGGCCACGGCCGACATCATCGCCGGCACGGTCACTGTCCACGACTACATGTCGGACGAGACCTGCCCGTACTGATCGCCATCGCCACAAGCGGCCCGCCGGTCTCGCAACGAGCCGGCGGGCTTTCCGTTTCTACCGGAAGCTCAGTAGTGCGGCGGGCGGGTGATCGCGGGCGCCTCGAGCGCGCTCTCCTCCAGGACGAGGAAGCGATCGGTCAGCCGGTCCAGCTTCGTCCGCATCTGCTCGACCACCTTCCATTGTTCCGTCAACTGGTCGGAAAGCTCCTCGATGGTGCGGCTCTGGTGGGCCACGTGCTCCTCCAGGGCGGCGATGCGACCGGCATGATCGTCGGCGGGGTTTACGGGATTGGTCATGGTTCGTCGGCCTTCCGCTTCGTTGCGGTGGATCTATCGAATGACGCAGCCGCCCGCAATGATGCTGGACAAGCGTAACGGAAGCAACAAGACTGAACGGGAAGACTGGCCGGAGGTGGCCGCAAGTCCGCGCCCAGACAGGCCGGCGGCGTCCACATACGAGAACAACGGATCGTCATGGGTGAACTGGCAATCGAACTGAAAGGCATCGACAAGAGCTTCGGCCTCGTCCATGCCAACAAGGACATCAACCTGAAGGTCCGCAAAGGGACCATTCACGGCATCATCGGCGAGAACGGGGCGGGCAAGTCGACGCTGATGTCGATCCTTTACGGCTTCTACCAGGCCGATCGCGGCGAGATTCTCGTCGACGGACGCGCCATCAGCATTCGCGATCCGAATGCGGCGATCGCGGCCGGCATCGGCATGGTGCACCAGCACTTCATGCTGGTCGAGAACTTCACGGTCCTGGAAAACGTCATGCTGGGCGCCGAGGAAAGCTGGATCCTGAACGCCGGCATCGCCAAGGCGCGGGCGGAACTGAAACGGCTGGAGAAGGAATATGCGCTGGAGGTCGATCCCGACGCGGTGATCGAGGAACTGCCGGTCGGGCTGCAGCAGCGCGTCGAGATCCTCAAGGCGCTCTACCGCAAGGCCGACATCCTGATCCTCGACGAGCCGACGGGCGTGCTCACGCCTGCCGAGGCTGACCACCTTTTCCGGATCCTCGAACAGTTGAAGGCGCAGGGAAAGACGGTCATCCTCATCACCCACAAGCTGCGCGAGATCATGGCGATCACCGACGAGGTCTCCGTCATGCGCCGCGGCGAGATGGTGGCGACGCGCGAGACGGACAAGACCTCGGTGGAGGAACTGGCCGAGCTGATGGTCGGCCGCCGCGTGCTGCTGCGCGTGGAAAAGGGCACAGCACATCCGGGCGACGTGAAGCTCTCGGTCAAGAACCTGACCGTGCGCGACGGCCGCGGCGTGACCATGGTGGACGACGTTTCGCTCGACCTGCGCGCCGGCGAGATCGTCGGCATCGCCGGCGTCGCCGGCAACGGCCAGTCCGAGCTTCTGGAGGCGATCGCCGGCATCCGCCGCGCCGTCTCCGGCAACGTGGAGCTGAACGGCCGGGCGATCGACGTCACCGGCCATGCCGATCCGGCCGAGCTGCGCCAGCGCGGGCTGGCGCATGTGCCGGAAGACCGCCACCATATCGGCCTGGTCTTGAAGTTCGAGGAGAGCGAGAACGCCATCCTCGGCTATCACGACGATCCGCAATACCGGAAGGGCCTCCTTCTCGACATCGACGCGATCCGCGCCGATGCGGAGGAGAAGATCCGGAAATACGACATCCGCCCACCGAACGCGCGGCTGAAGACGGCCAATTTCTCCGGCGGCAACCAGCAGAAGATCGTGCTGGCCCGCGAGATGGAGCGCGGGCCCGACGTGCTGATCATCGGCCAGCCGACGCGCGGCGTGGACGTCGGCGCGATCGAATTCATCCACAAGCGCATCATCGAGATGCGCGACCAGGGCAAGGCGGTGCTGCTCGTCTCGGTCGAGCTCGACGAGATCCGGGCGCTTTCCGACCGGATCCTCGTGATGTTTGCCGGCCGCGTCGTCGGCGAACGGTCCCCCGATGCCTCCGAAGGCGAGCTCGGCCTCCTGATGGCCGGCGTCGAAGGCCCGAAGGAGGCCGCGCAATGAGCACCCCCTATGCGAAACTGCCGGGCTGGGTCGAATACGGCCTCATCCCGCTCGTCAATCTCGTCGTCGCCTTTGCGGTGGCCGGCCTCGTCGTGCTGCTCGTCGGCGAGAGCCCGCTGGAGGCGGCCTACCACATGATCAACGGCGCCTTCGGGCGCGGCGAATATATCGGCTTCACGCTCTACTACGCCACCACCTTCATCTTCACCGGGCTCGCGGTCGCCGTCGCCTTCCATGCCGGGCTGTTCAACATCGGCGGAGAAGGGCAGGCCTATGTCGCCGGCATCGGCGTGGCGCTCGCCTGCCTCTGGCTCGACCGGATCATGCCCTGGTACGTCGTCTTTCCGGTGGCGATCCTCGGGGCCGGGCTGTTCGGCGCCGCCTGGGCGTTCCTGCCCGGCTGGTTCCAGGCCAAGCGCGGCAGCCATATCGTCATCACCACGATCATGTTCAACTTCATCGCCGCGAGCCTGATGAACTACATGCTCAACCGGGTGATGAAGCCGCTCGGCTCGATGTCGCTGGAGACGCGGACCTTCGACGCCGGCGGGCAGCTGCCGAAACTCGACTGGCTGATGTCGATCTTCGGCCTGAGCGTCGGCACGTCGCCCTTCAACGTGACCTTCCTGCTGGCGCTGGCGGCAGCCTTCGGCGTTTGGGTGCTGATCTGGCGCACCAGGCTCGGCTACGAAATGCGCACCATGGGCCACAGCCCGCAGGCGGCGCGCTATGCCGGCATCAAGGAGGCGCGCATCATCATCATCACCATGATGATCTCCGGCGCGCTCGCCGGCATGATGGCGCTGAACCCGATCATGGGCGAGACCTACCGCATGCAGCTCGATTTCGTGCAGGGCGCCGGCTTCGTCGGCATCGCCGTCGCACTGATGGGGCGCTCGCATCCCGCCGGCATCATCCCGGCCGCGGTCCTGTTCGGCGTGCTCTACCAGGGCGGCGCCGAGATCGCCTTCGAGATGCCGTCGATCTCGCGCGACATGATCGTCATCATCCAGGGTCTGGTGATCCTCTTCGCCGGCGCGCTGGAGCATATGTTCCGCCCCGCCATCACCCGCGCCGTCCTCGCCTTCTCCGGACGCGGACGCGCGGACGCGGCCGTCAAGGGAGCCTGAGGCCATGGACTATCTTCAGCTCTTCCTCGAGCTTGCGCAGTCGACCGTCCGGCTCTCGACACCGCTGATCCTTGCAGCCCTTGCCGGCCTCTTCACCGAACGCGCCGGCGTCTTCGACATCGGCCTGGAGGGCAAGATGCTGGGCGGCGCCTTTGCCGCCGGCTGCGTCGCCTTCGTCGCGCAGTCGGCGATGGCCGGGCTTCTGGCCGCCGTCGTCGTTTCCGTGCTCCTGTCGCTGGTGCACGGCTATGCCTCGATCACCCAGCGCGGCAACCAGATCGTCTCGGGCGTCGCCATCAACTTCATCGTCGCCGGCGCCACCGTCATCCTTGGCGAGGCGTGGTTCCACCAGGGCGGCCGCACGCCGGCGCTCGCCGAAGGCGCCCGCTTCCAGGTGATCGAGCTTCCCTTCGCCGAGGCGCTGCGCGGCGTACCGCTGCTCGGGCCGATCTATGCCGAGCTGATCTCCGGCCACCAGGCGCTGACCTATCTCGCCTTCCTGATGGTGCCGGCCAGCTGGTGGATCCTCTACCGCACGCGGTTCGGCCTGCGGCTGCGGGCCGTCGGCGAGAATCCGGGCGCGGTCGACACGGCCGGCATCTCGGTGATCTGGATGCGCTACCGCGGCGTGATCTGCTGCGGCATCCTGTGCGGCATCGCCGGCGCCTACCTGTCGCTTGCCGCCAATGCCGGCTGGACCAAGGGAATGACGGCCGGCAAGGGCTATATCGCGCTCGCAGCGCTGATCTTCGCCAAGTGGCGGCCGGTGCCGGTCATGTTCGCCTGCCTGCTGTTCGGCTTCCTCGATGCGTTTGCGATCCGCTACCAGAGCACGCCGCTGCCGCTGATCGGCAAGGTGCCGGTACAATTGATGCAGGCCCTGCCCTATATCCTCACCGTGGTGCTGCTGGCAGGCTTCATCGGCAAGGCCATTCCGCCGCGGGCCGGCGGCGTCCCGTATGTGAAGGAGCGGTGAGAATGTCCCACGACCTGTTCGAAGCGGCGCGCGACGCCATGGCGTTTGCGCATGCGCCGTACTCGAAATTTCCGGTGGGGGCGGCGATCCGCGCCGAGGACGGCAAGGTCTATGCCGGCGCCAACATCGAGAACATCTCGTTTCCGCAAGGCTGGTGCGCGGAGCCGACGGCGATCAGCGCGATGATCATGGCGGGTGCGAAGAAGATCGTGGAAATGGCCGTGATCGCCGAGAAGCTGCCGCTCTGCCCGCCCTGCGGCGGCTGCCGGCAGAAGATCGCCGAGTTCGCCTCCGCCTCGACGCGCATCTATCTGTGCGACGAGACGGGCGTGAAGAAGACGATGACGATGGACGAACTCCTGCCGCACGGCTTCGCAACGGAGGTGATCGGATGAAGGACGCGGTCGACCACCTCTTTCCCCACCTCGGCGGGCTGGTGCCGCGCTACGGGATCGTCCTCGGTTCCGGCCTGGGATCGCTCGTCGACACGGTCGAGGGCGGTGTGCGCATCCCCTATTCCGAGCTGCCGAGTTTTCCTTCGAGCTCCGTCTCCGGCCATGCCGGCGAGATGGTCATCGGGCTCGTCGGGGGCGTTCCGGTGATCATGCTGTCCGGTCGGGCGCATTACTACGAAAAGGGCGACGCCGATGCGATGCGTGGGCCGATCGAGGTCCTGAAGGGCCTTGGCGTCACCTCGCTGATCCTGACCAACTCCGCTGGCTCGCTGCGCGAGGACATGCCGCCCGGCTCGGTGATGCGCATTTCCGACCACATCAACTTCTCCGGGGCCAATCCACTGATCGGCATCGACAGCGACGACCGCTTCGTCGGCATGACCAACGCCTATGACGCGGGGCTCGCCGTGCAGATGGAGGCGGCCGCGCACAGGACCGGTACGCCGCTGCACGAGGGCGTCTACATGTGGTTCTCCGGCCCGAACTTCGAGACGCCGGCGGAAATCCGCATGGCCCGTATGCTCGGCGCCGATGCCGTCGGCATGTCCACCGTTCCGGAGGTGCTGATCGCGCGATTCCTCGGGCTGAAGGTGCTTGCGGCCTCCGTCATCACCAACTATGGCGCCGGCATGACTGGAACCGAACTCAGCCATCACGAAACCAAGGACATGGCCCCTGTCGGCGGTGCGCGGCTTGCCGCGGTGCTTGCCGAGATGATCGCGGCCGGAGAGACTGCCGATGAATGAAACCACGCCCCGCCTCGTCGCCGCCAAGGCGCTGTCGCTGCTCGACCTGACGGATCTTTCCGACAATTGCGACGCAGCCGCGATCGAAAAGCTCTGCCAGCAGGCGAACACGCCGTTCGGCACGACGGCCGCGATCTGCATCTGGCCGCGCTTCGTTTCCCAGGCCCGCACCCTGCTCGGGCCGGACAGCCGGATCCGCATCGCCACCGTGGTCAATTTTCCCTCGGGCGACCTGCCGGTCGAGACGGTCGTCGCCGAGACCGAACAGGCGATCGCCGACGGCGCCGACGAGATCGACCTGGTCATTCCCTACAAGGCCCTGATCGCAGGCGACGAGGATGCGGTGCGGCAGATGATCCGTGCCGTCAGGGAAGCCTGCAGGCCGCCTGTCGTGCTGAAGACGATCCTGGAAACCGGAGAACTGAAGGACCGCGACCTGATCCGCAACGCATCGCACCTGGCGATCTCGTCCGGGGCGGACTTCATCAAGACCTCGACCGGCAAGGTGGCCGTGAACGCGACGTTGGAAGCGGCCGACATCATGCTCAACGCCATCCGCGAGAGCGGCCGCAATGTCGGCTTCAAGCCGGCCGGCGGCGTGCGCACCGTCGGGGACGCCAGCCTCTACCTCAATCTGGCGGCGACAATCCACGGGCCCGACTGGGCGATCCCCTCGACCTTCCGCTTCGGTGCGTCCGGCCTCCTCGGCGATATCGTCGCCGTGCTCGAGGGCCGCGAATCCGGCGGCCAGAGCGCGGCCTACTGACGATGCTCCCGCAGGAGACCATACGCCGCAAGCGCGACGGCGAGGCTCTCTCGGCAGAGGAGATCGGTCAGTTCGTCGCCGCGCTGACGGATGGACGGGCCAGCGAAGGCCAGGTCGCCGCCTTCGCCATGGCCGTCTGGTTTCGCGGCATGGATGCCCGCGAGACCGTAGCGCTGACCGAAGCGATGCGTGATTCCGGGGAGGTACTCGACTGGCGCGACCTCGACCGGCCGGTGGCGGACAAGCATTCGACCGGTGGCGTCGGCGACAACGTCTCGCTGATGCTGGCGCCGATCGCAGCCGCCTGCGGGCTCGCCGTGCCGATGATCTCCGGCCGCGGCCTCGGGCACACCGGCGGCACGCTCGACAAGCTGGAATCGATCCCCGGATATACGATCACGCCGCAGCCTGTGCTGTTTCGCCGGACGGTGAAGGAGGCGGGTTGTGCGATCATCGGCCAGACGGCCGACCTGGCGCCTGCGGACCGGCGGCTCTACGCCGTCCGCGACGTGACGGCCACGGTCGATTCCGTTCCGCTGATCACGGCCTCCATCCTGTCGAAGAAGCTGGCCGCAGGGCTGCATTCGCTCGTGCTCGACGTGAAGCTTGGCAACGGCGCCTTCATGACGAGCCGGCCGGATGCCGAGCGGCTGGCAAAGGCGCTGGTGGAGGTCGCGAACGGTGCCGGGCTGCGGGCGAGCGCGCTCATCACCGACATGAACCAGCCCCTTGCGGACGCCGTCGGCAATGTCGTGGAGGTCGAAAACTGCATCGCCTTTCTCCGGGGCGAGAAAGCGGGAAGCCGGCTCGAGCGCATCGTGCTGTCGCTGGCCGCGGAAATGCTGGTCAGCGGGGGCATCGCGACGGACATGGTGGCCGCCCACGAGCAGGCGCAGCAGGCGCTTTCGGACGGGCGCGCCGCGGAGGCGTTCTCGAAGATGGTGCGGTCGCTCGGCGGCCCCGGCGACCTGATGGACAATCCGGCCGGGATCCTCTCGAAAGCGCCCATCATCCTGCCGGCGACATCGGAGACCGGGGGATATCTCGTCGGCTGCGACACGCGGGGGCTGGGAACGGCCGTGATCGAGATGGGCGGCGGGCGGACAAGGCCCGACCAGGCGATCGACCACCGCGTCGGCTTCGACCGGCTGAGACCGCTCGGCACGCGCATCGAGGCGGGCGACGAGATCGGCCGCGTCCACGCGCAGACGCTGGACGAGGCCATTGCCGGCGTGGCGCGGTTGCGCGCGCTCTACACGATCGGAGACACCGCCCCGCTGCCGGACTACCCGATTATCGACCGGATCAGCGAATGAGGCGCATCCGGCCGCCGTCGACCTGATAGGACGAGAGCCCCTTGAGGAAGGTCATGCCGACCAGCATGCCGGAAAGCGCCTTGTCCTCCAGCACCATGGCGCCGACGTCGGGGACGGTGATCGCGCCGATCGCGACGCTGTCGAGGCGGACATAGGCAGCGCGCGCCTTGCCGTTGGCGGTGTTGACGGCATAGCGGAACTCCAGCTCCTTGCGCGCGATCCCCAGCCGCTCCGCCATCGAGACATTGATCGCGACCATGCTGGCGCCGGTGTCGATCATGCCCTCCTGCTTGCGGCCGTTGACCGTGAAAAGGCCGGAGAAATGACCGGCGGCATCGGCCTCCAGCGTGACGCCGCGATTGCCGGTGTAGCGGGCGGTCGAGACCGGCGCGGCGGTTGCCGTCTGCGCATCGTTCGCCGTGGTCTCGGTCCGGCCGGCCGCAAGATAGCTGCTTGCCATGCCGGGCACGTAGACGGCCGCGACGGCGATGGCGGCTGCAACGAACAGGCTGCGGGCGAACATGGGCATCTCCTGCGGGGTTCATCCCCGACCTTGCGCATTGCCGCGATTGTGCGACGACGCGCGTCCAACCGGACGTGCGAGGCAATACACCATGGCAAGGTTGACGGACCGGAAAACTTGCGCCCAAGCGCCGGATTCGCCGCTGCGAAAACGTGCGGTGGCTAATGCCGGGTTAACGCCGACGGTCGCGCCCCTACTTCGTTCCGTACATGCGGTCGCCGGCGTCGCCGAGGCCGGGCATGATGTATCCCTTGTCGTTCAGGTGGCTGTCGATCGAAGCCGTATAGACCCTGACGTCGGGATGGGCGGAGCGGAAGTTGCGGATGCCCTCGGGGGCGGCCAGCAAGCAGAGGAAGCGGATGTTGGTGGCGCCGCGCTCCTTCAGCTTCTCGATCGCGGCGATCGCCGAATTGCCCGTGGCGAGCATTGGGTCGACGACGATGACGAGCCGTTCGTTCAGGAGATCGGGCGCCTTGAAGAAATACTCGACGGCTTCCAGCGTCTCATGGTCGCGGTAGACGCCGATATGCGAGACGCGGGCGGAGGGGACCAGTTCCAGCATGCCCTCGAGCAGGCCGTTTCCGGCGCGCAGGATCGAGGCGAAGACGAGCTTCTTGCCTTCGAGGACCGGTGCGTCGATGACCTGCAGCGGCGTTTCGATCCGCTCGGTCGTCAGTTCGAGGTCGCGGGTGACCTCGTAGCAGAGCAGCGTGGAGATCTCGCGCAGGAGCCGCCGGAAACTGCCGGTCGAGGTATCCTTCTTGCGCATGATGGTCAGCTTGTGCTGCACGAGCGGGTGATCGATGACTGTGACGCCGTCCATGGCCAAACCTTCCCTCGAATTCGTTGATCTTCTCTTCTTTCACATTCGCGCCTCGTCCCGCAAGGGAGCGAATCAGGCGCCGGCCGTTCATCCCCATTGCGAAGCCCAGCAGCGTCAGAGCCGCGAGAGCAGCCGGCTTCGGGTGTCCTCGTCGACAAAGGCGGCCTCGATCGCCGTCCTTGTCATCGCGTCCAGTTCCTCGTCGGCAAACCCCATCGCCTCGCGGGCGAGGTCGTATTCGCGTTGCAGTGAGGTGTGGAAGAAGGGCGGATCGTCGGAATTGAGCGTGACCCTGACGCCGGCTGCGTGAAGCCGGCGGAGTGGATGGGCGGCGAAGTCGGAAAACACCCCGAGCGCCACGTTCGATCCGGGGCAGACTTCGAGCACGACGCCCTCGTCCGCCAGGCGCTCGACCAGAGCAGGGTCTTCGATCGCCCGCACGCCGTGGCCGATCCGGGCCGGGCGGAGGAGATCGAGCGCATCGCGCACGCTGGACGCCCCGCAAAGTTCGCCGGCATGCACCGTGATCCCCAGCCCCGCGTCCCGGGCGATGTCGAAGGCGCGGACAAAGTCGGAAACGGTACCCAGGCGCTCCTCGCCCGCCATGTTGAAGCCGGTCACCAGCGGATTGCCGCATGCCGCGGCGTAGCGGGCCGCCCATTCGACCCGCTCCGGACCCCGGTGGCGCAGGCCGACGACCACCATCCGGCATTCGATCCCCGTCCTCGCCCGTGCCGCCTCGATGCCGCGGCTGATGCCGGCGAGATAGGCATCGGCGCCGAGGCCGACGGTCTCGGCGTGGTCGGGCGAGACGAAGAGTTCGCTATAGACCACCCCGCAGGCGGCAAGCCCGTCGAGATAGGCCTCGGTCAGCAGTGCATAGTCGCTCTCTGTGCGGAAGAGATCGGCGACGGCGTCGTAGGCGACGAGGAAACTCGTGAAATCCCGCCAGACATAGGCTCCGTCGCGCAGGAAGGCATCGGTCTCGATACGGTACTTCCTCGCCTGCGACAGCGCCAACGCCGGCGGAACCGCACCCTCGAGATGGCAGTGGAGCTCGGCCTTCTTCAGGGGTCGCGTCACAGGAAGCTTCTCCCGTGCGGGCCGGGAGGAATGCCGAGGTGCTTGGCGATGGTCTCGCCGATGTCGGCGAAGGTGGTGCGGGTGTCCAGCAGGCGCGAACGGATGCCGGGGCCGAAGCTCATGATCGGCACGCGCTCGCGCGTGTGGTCGGTGCCGCGCCAGGTCGGGTCGCAGCCGTGGTCGGCCGTGAGCAGGACGAGGTCGCCCGCGTGCAGCTTGCGGTCCACCTCCGGCAGGCGCCGGTCGAAGGCCTCGAGCGCTGCGGCATAGCCGGCCACATCGCGGCGATGGCCGTAGAGCATGTCGAAATCGACGAAATTGGTGAACACCAGGTCGCCGTCCTTCGCCTCGTCCATCGCCTGCAGGGTCGCGTCGAACAGCGCCATGTTGCCGTTCGCCTTCGATAGCCGGCCGATGCCCTGATGGGCGAAAATGTCGCCGATCTTGCCCACGGCATGGACGGTGCGCCCGGCTTCGGTGAGCCGGTCCAGCAAGGTGGGCTCGGGCGGCAGTACGGAATAGTCCCGCCGGTTTCCGGTGCGCTCGAAACCGGCGGGCGTCTCGCCGATGAAGGGCCGCGCGATCACGCGGCCGATCCTGCCGCCCGGCCGGTCGTCGAGGACGGTCCGGACGGACTGGCAGAAGGCCAGGAGACGGTCGAGGCCGAAATGCGTCTCGTGCGCGGCGACCTGGAAGACCGAATCGGACGAGGTGTAGCAGATCGGCTTGCCGGTGCGGATGTGCTCCTCGCCGCACCTTGCGATGATGTCGGTCCCCGAGGCGTGACAGTTGCCGAGGATGCCCGGCACCTCTCCGGCCTCACAGATGGCGGCGACCAGATCGGGCGGGAAGGCGGCGTCGTCTGCGGGAAAATAGCCCCAGTCGAACATCACCGGCGTGCCGGCGATCTCCCAGTGGCCCGACGGCGTGTCCTTGCCGCGGGAGATCTCGCTTGCCGCGCCGTGCTGGCCGAAGACCCGGGGCGGAACGTCCATGCCGTCGGGAAAGCGGCCGGTCGCAGCGCGGGCTGCATGCAGGAGCCCGAGGGCGGACATGTTGGGAAGCTTCAGCGGGCCCTGTCTCAGGCCCGGGCGATCGGCCGCGCCGGCGGCGCAGAATTCGGCGATGTGGCCGAGCGTATCGGCGCCGTCATCGCCGAAATCCGCCGCATCCGGGCCGCCGCCGATGCCGAAGGAATCAAGTACGAAGAGAAACGCTCTGGCCATGCATCACCTGTCGATCCCGCGCGGCTGGCGCTGGGCTGCGGAACGGAAGGAGCGCGACACGGCTGAAAAAGCAAGCGTCACCCGGCGCCGACAGCGATCCTCCCACGGCCGGAATGACATGAAAATCGATGGCGGCTCAAGGAAAATCGCCGGCTGGACGGCGGGGAGCGACGCCGATTGCAAGCATCAGGTGCAAACGCTGCACGGAAGCTCGCTGCCCTTGCGCAGACGGCTGTAGCTGGTGCGCTTGAGCTTGGGATCCAGGATCTCCGTCGTCGAGGATCCGCGCAGGAACGGCAGGACCTTTTCGACGAGCTCGATCTTGTAGTCCATCGTCACCGTAGTCATCACGATGAAGCTCTTCGTCTTCGTCATGTCCTCCGGCAACGGCACCGTCGTTCCCTTGGTCATGCTGGTCACCCAGTTGTCGTGCTCGTCGCGGGACCAGGCGACCGTAGCGTTGCCGTCATCGTCGATCTGGATGCCGACGATCTCGTAGCTGAGGTTGTCGGCGCTGACCTGGTAGGGTGCGAGAATGGTGTTGGCAGCCATCCGGGCATTGTTAAGCTCGTCGCTTCCGACGGAATTGTCCTGGGTCAAAAGGTCGGAGATCGTCGAAGAGGTGCGGCCGACCTTGTTGTAGACCGACATGGCCACCGAAAGCTCGTAGGCGCCGATATATCCGACGAGCAGCAACGGCACGAGGATCGCGAATTCCACCGCGCCGGCGCCCTCGCGCCCGCGCGCCAGCCGGCGCAGCGATGCAGGCATAAAGGAAACCATGGCCCTTGCGATGCGTCCCGCGTCCCTGGCTCTCATGGATAGTCCTCGTTGCGGAAAACGGCCGTGGCGACCAGGTTCTGCCCGTCTATGGTGTTGTCCGACGAACCGTGCAGCGAAACCAGTCGCAGGTAGTCGACGATGATCGGCCAGCGGTAGCAGGATCGCACGATGTTGGTCGTCTGCTTGCCGCCGGGCGTGAAGGTGTTGCTGTCCGGGCATGCCAGGACATCGGCGGATCCTCCGAAATTCGCCAGGCTGCGCACATCGATGTGGAGACGCGGCGCCACCGTGGAGTCGTCATCGGAGCAACTCAGCAGGACGACGAACTCCGCGCAGAAGAGGGCGCGAAACTCCTTCTCGTCCACGTCCGTCGGGCGGCCCATGTCGAAGGTGATCTCGCCCATGCGGATCCTGCGGGCCATCGCATCGTTGGCGTTGAGCAGAACCTGCTCCGCCGCATAGGCGACAAAGGTCTCGATGATCGCAAAGACGATGCCGAAGAACACGGGCGCGAGAATGGCGAACTCCAGGGCGGAGGCGCCTTCGCGCGCCGCGAAGAAGCGTCCCAGCCGGCCGGTCGGCTCGCCATGTCGCCTGCTCGTTCCCATCATGGATCCGATCCACCTTCCGCTCGTACCCGGCCCTCAGGGAGGCAGGGTACATTTCCCCCAGCGTCGGCCCGGACGGTCCTGCATCGACCGCTCGACGGCGCATGGGCGCGAGATTATTCGATCGACCGTTTATTTTCCGTTTGCGGGAAGGCTCGCATTCGACCGGCTTCCCGGTTTCGGACGCGGCAGACCTCAGGGGCCAAGTGTCAGGGGCCAGCTATCAGGGGCCCGCGCCGTTGGCACGCTTGGCGTGCTGCTCGCAGATCGGCGTGCAGGAAAGGACCGAGCGTTCGGTCTGGCGGAACACGCGAACCGTGTTGCCCTCGTCTATGGAGACGAGGATGCGCTCGTCGACGATGGCATTGCCGTCGGCGTCGAGGAGGACGAGATTGGTGGTGCCGAAGTTCCGGCCGGTGAGCACGATCGTCGTGGCGTCGGCGACGGTGGCGTCGGCCACGTCCGCATTGCCGACGATGACCTTGCTGACGGGACGGTCGAGCTTCAGCACGCGTGCGTGGTCCATGTAGACGCGTATCATTTCGCCGTCTTCCGCCCGGGCGCTGCCCGCGGCAAGGCAGGACTGCGCAAGCAGAAGTCCGACGGCCAGTCGCATGGCCCTGGAAGTGGCGAACGTCCCGACGGTTCTCATCTGGCGATATCCTGAAGCTGCGGCGTTGGCCGAGAATGGCCGCGAATGGTGAATGAACCCTTAAGTTGCGCCGATTTTCCTGAACGCCGCCGGGAGAGACCGAAGCGACGCATCTGAATTTCGCCCGAAATGTGCAAGCACGCCTATGTGCATGCACGGATTCTACTGTGGTTCGGCGTTCGCGCGCATACCCCGAACCGGCGGGCTGCCATTGCCCAATTGTTTACCACAATATCGGGCAGTCCGCGTTAACGGAAAGGTAACCGCCTTCCTTAAGCAGGTGGCAATGCGGCGCGTGTAGGTTGCAGTCATCCGAACAACGGAAAACAGTTGTCGGACGTGCTGAACCAACATCGTGGATAGGAGAAACTCCCATGACCAAGATCTTCGCTCGCTTCCTGAAAGACGAATCCGGCGCGACCGCCATCGAATACGGCCTGATCGCCGCCCTGATCTCCGTCGCCATCATCGCCGGCGCAAGCACCCTCGGCGACGAGCTGTCCGATACGTTCGGCAACCTGAGCACCTCGATGGAGAAGGCAAACGACGCCCACCCCGCCACGCCGTGATCTGAAGTCCACGGAGGCCCGTGGCTCAAAGATGGCCGTCTTCCTAAACGGGAAGGCGGCCATTCTAGTTTAGACACCGTTCACAAGCTTGCTTCACAATCGTAACCGGCCAAACCTGGCCTCACCGGAGAAACCCATGACGGAAGCAGCAATCTTTGTCGTCTTTCCGCTCTGCCTTGCGATCGCGGCCTTCTCCGATTTCTTCACGATGACCATCCCGAACCGGGTTTCGGCCATCCTCTTGGCCACATTCATCATCGTAGCGCCGCTCGCGGGGTTGGGCCTGGTCCAGATCGGCTTTCATCTTCTCGCCGGTCTCGCCGTCTTCAGCGTCTGTTTCGGGCTGTTCGCACTCAACGCCATGGGCGGGGGCGACGCCAAACTCCTGACGGCCAGCGCCGTCTGGTTCGGCCTGACACCCTCGCTTGTTTCCTTCCTCGTGCAGGTTTCCATCTTCGGCGGGGTCCTGACGCTCGTGCTGCTCGCGCTTCGCGCCCGCACCCCGGCGATCCTGGCATCCGGCCTGCCGGTCCCGAGCCACCTGCTGACCGCAAAGAAAGTGCCCTACGGGATCGCGATCGGCATCGCCGCCTTCGTCACCTATCCCGCCTCGCCGCTGATGCAGGCCGCCCTCGCCCGCCTGCACTGACAAAGACCATTTGAACCCGACGATCGCCGGCCCGCGCACTGAGGACGCTGGTTAACGGAATGCCGTCCGAAATAAGGCCGATCGCCCGTGGATTGCATTAGCAGAAACTGATCGCCCTGAGCGCACCGCCATTTAAGCGCCTGTTAACCAAGCTCATAAGCAAGTCATTAACCATAATTATACCAATTGGTGCGCAATGTGACGATGCAATCTCGCACGTCCAGGGGCCAAACATGAAACCGGCGCGAATCATCATTCTGGCAGTCGCCGTCCTGTCGGCGGGTGTGGCGGGCTATCTCGCCCTGCAACTCGCCCGCGGCAACAGGATCTCGGTCGCAAGCGAGCCCGTCGTCGAACGGGAGCCGACGGTGAACGTGCTGGTGGCGACGCAGAGCCTTCCGATCGGCGCGCGCCTCAACGGCGAAGCGATCGGCTGGAGCGCCTGGCCGGAAAAGAACGTCGTCGAGGGCTTCATCACCGAGCAGAGCCGCCCGGACGCGCGGGAGAAACTCGCCGGGGCGGTCGTGCGCATGCCGATCTTCAACGGCGAGCCGATCCGCCAAGAGAAGATCGCCGATTCCAACAGCAAGATCATGTCGTCGCTACTGCCGGCCGGAAAGCGCGCGGTCTCCACCGAGATCTCCGTTGCGACCGGCGCCGGCGGCTTCATCCTGCCGAACGACCGCGTCGACGTGATCATGGTCCGCGAGGGCGACGACGACACCAAGATCACCGAGACCATCCTCAGCAACGTGCGGGTGCTGGCGATCGACCAGCAGATCCAGGAAAGCGAGGACGGCAAGAAGACGGTCGTCGGAACGACGGCGACGCTCGAGCTGACGCCCGACCAGTCCAAGGTGATCACGGTTGCCCAGCAGATGGCCGAGCGGCTGCAGCTGGCTCTGCGCAGCGTCGCCGACGCGCAGGAGGAAGACACCCGGGCTGCCGACTATCTGCTCAGCGGAGGCGAAGGCTCGCCCATCATCCAGGTCATCAAGTCCGGCGAGATCGTCCGGGCGGGCACGCCCGCGGTCAACAAGTGAAGCAGGAGCGCACAGTGCGAGGAATCGGAAAGAAATTTCGGGCTTCGGTCGCCGGCGGGATGGCCTTCTGCCTTGCCTTTTCGGGCATGCCAGCGGCATTGGTGAACGGCGGCACCGCGATCGACATGGCGCAGGCCGCCTCCACCGGCCTCGTCCGGATCACCCAGACGGGCCCTGGCGCGCGCAAGGCGCTGAAGCTCGGCCTCAACAAGGCGATCGTCGTCGACCTGCCGACCGACGCGCACGACATCCTGGTCGCCGATCCGATGAAGGCGGATGCGGTGACCCGCACCTCGCGGCGCATCTACATCTTCGGCAAGGAGATCGGCCAGACCAACGTCTTCATCTTCGGGCCGAACGGCGAGGAGATCGTCAGCCTCGACCTCGCCGTCGAGCGCGACATCGCGGGTCTTGAGGACCATCTGCGCCGGTTCATCCCCGATTCCGACATTTCGGTCGAGATCATCTCCGACAACATCGTGCTGACCGGCACGGTGCGCACGCCGCAGGACGCACTGCAGGCGGCCCGTCTCGCCGACATCTTCCTGACCGGCGGTGAGGCGACCACCCGCACCGTGACGGCCCAGGGCAACAACGGCGACGCGGCGATCTTCGGGGAAGAGCGGCAGAAGTCGCAGGTCGTCAACATGTTGAAGATCGACGGCGAGGACCAGGTGACGCTGAAGATCACCGTGGCCGAAGTCAGCCGCCAGGTGCTGAAACAGCTCGGCTTCAACGGCTCTGTGAGCGGAACCGACGGCGGCATCGCCTTCCGCAACCCCTCCAACCTCGGTGGCGCGATCGACTGGACGGCGAATGCCGCGCTCTCCGGCAGCATCGGCGGCACCAATATCGCAGCCTATGTCAACGCCATGGAGCAGGCCGGCGTGATGCGGACGCTTGCCGAGCCGAGCCTGACCGCCATCTCCGGCGAAAACGCCAGCTTCTATGTCGGCGGCGAATTCTGGCGGCCCGTGGAGCAGGAAGTCGACGAAGAGGGCAAGATCTCGCGCACGAACGAAGAGGTCGAATACGGCATCCGGCTGAACTTCAAGCCCGTCGTGCTGTCTGCCGGCCGCATCAGCCTGCGCGTCGAAACCGAGGTGTCCGAGCCGACCTTCGAAGGCTCGATCAATACCGGCAGCAATGTCAACATTCCCGCCGTCACCGCCATGTCGATCCGCCGGCGCGAGGCGTCGACGAGTGTGGAGCTTCCGTCCGGCGGCTCGATCGTGATCGCCGGCCTCGTGAAGGAAGAGATCCGCCAGGCCATGACCGGTTTTCCGGGGCTGTCGAAGATCCCCGTGCTCGGCACGCTGTTCCGCTCCAAGGACTTCCTGCGCAACGAGACGGAAATGGTCATCATCGCAACGCCTTACCTGGTTCGCCCGGTGGCCCGCAGCGCGCTGAACCGGCCGGACGACAACTTCAACCCGACGAACGATGCGGCGAGCTTCTTCCTCGGCCGGGTCAACCAGATCTACGGCCGCAAGGAGGCCGGCGTACCCGCCGGAACCTACAACGGCGCCGTCGGCTTCATCTACAAGTGACCGGGGAACGGACATGACCGCACGCACACGCTTCCAGCCCCCCTGCGAAAGGCTCGCCCCGATGGTCTCCCGTCGCCTTCTTCCGCTGACGTTCGTCCTCGCCGCAGCGGTGCTCGCCGGCTGCGCCTCGAAGGACGCGGTGACGACATCGTCGATCCCGGACGACTACCGCACCCGGCATCCGATCGTGCTGACGGAGGCCGAGCATACGCTGGACATTCCCGTCGCCTCGGGCGACCGCTCGCTGACGCTTCCGATGCGCGACAACATCCGTGGCTTCGCGCAGGACTACGAATCGAAGTCCAAGGGCACGGTGCAGATCATGCTGCCGCAGGGCTCGGCCAATGCGGGTGCCGCCGCAGCACTGCGCAAGCAGGTGCGCGCGACGCTGGTCAACGAGGGCGTGCCGAACAAGCTCATCATCGAGACGGCCTACGGCGCAGCCGGCCAGGGCGACGCCGCCCCGATCCGGCTCGCCTTCATCTCGACCACGGCGAAGACCAACCCCTGCGGCCAGTGGCCGGAGGACCTGACGCTGAACACGATGGAAAACAGGCAGTACTACAATTTCGGCTGCGCGACGCAGGCGAACCTCGCCGCGCAGATCGCCAACCCGATGGATCTGGTCGGGCCGCGCGGCATGACGCCGATCGACGCCGAGCGCCGCGCCACGGCGATCCAGGACTATCGCGAAAACGGAACGGCAGACTGACGGAGCCGCGCGCGGCTGACCGGACAGTAACGGGGCATCAACGATGACGAGCATCCAGTACGGCATTGAGGCGAGACAACCCTCCGACGCCACCTTCGACGAAGGTCCGGCCACCGGCGAGCTCGATCATGTGCGCCCGCTTCCGCGCATCTCCATCCACGCCTTCTGCGAAAGCGACGGCATGCTGCAGACGATGGAGCGATGCGCCAACGACCGCCGCATGTCGAAGGTCAGCCTGCGCATCAACAGCGGCAGCATCCAGACGGCGGTGAACATGTTCGCCACGGCGCCGACGCCGAACCTGATCATCCTGGAAAGCTCGACCGAGCCTTCGGCGATCCTGCAGGAGCTCGCCCCCCTCGCCGAGGTCTGCGATCCGAGCACCAAGGTCGTTCTCGTCGGCCATCACAACGACATCTCGCTCTATCGCGAGCTGATCCGCAACGGGATCTCCGAATACCTGGTCGCGCCCGTGGCCATGGCGGAGGTGCTGAATGCCGTCTCGGCGATCTTCGTCGATCCCGAGGCCGAGCCGCTTGGTCGCACCATCGCCTTCGTCGGCGCCAAGGGCGGGGTGGGTTCGTCCACCATCGCCCACAACTGCGCCTGGGACATCTCGAACCTGTTTTCGACAGAGGTGGTGCTGGCCGACCTCGACCTGCCCTTCGGCACCGCCAACATCAATTTCGACCAAGACCCGGCCCAGGGCATGGCCGAGGCGGTCTATACGCCGGAGCGGCTGGACGAGGTCTTCCTCGACCGCCTGCTCGCCAAATGCTCCGACCACCTGTCGCTGCTGGCCGCGCCATCGACGCTCGATCGCGCCTACGACCTGGAACGCGGCTCGTTCCAGCCGATGGTGGAGGTGCTGCAGCGCAGCGCGCCGGTGAACGTCCTCGACGTTCCGCACGCCTGGTCGGAATGGACCCGCTCCCTGCTCGCCGAGGTCGACGAGGTGGTCGTCACCGCGGTTCCCGACCTCGCAAACCTGCGCAACGCCAAGAACATCTTCGACGCGCTGAAGAAACTCAGGCCGAACGATCGCAGCCCGCACCTGATCCTCAACCAGGTCGGCATGCCCAAGCGGCCGGAGATCGCACCGAACGACTTCTGCGACCCGCTGGAGACGCAGCCGATCGCGATCATTCCCTTCGACGCCCAGCTGTTCGGCGCGGCTGCCAACAGCGGGCGGATGATCGCCGAGATGGACCGGAAATCGCCGGCTGCGGAGACCTTCTCCCAGATCGCGCATGTGGTGACCGGGCGCGCCACGGTGAAGAAACCCAGGAAGGGCGGACTCGGCAAGATGCTGGGAATGCTCGGCCGCAAATGACGCCCGGCAAGGGCCGGCACAGGACTGGATGAAACGGCATGTTCGGTAGACGCGGAAACGAAGGCTTTGGAAAGAGTGGCGGCCCCGCCGGCCATCCGCCGCAGGCCGCCCCTGCGCCGGCGCCCGTGGAGCGCGCAGCGCCCGCCGCGGCCGAGCCGGTACGGGAGACGGCCGTTGCGGTCGCCCCTCCGCCCCACCAGCCCTCGCCGATCGCGCGAAAGAAGATGCCGCGCACGGAGGACTACTACGACACCAAGTCGCAGGTGTTCTCTGCGCTGATCGACACGATCGACCTGTCGCAGCTCGCCAAGCTCGATACCGAGAGCGCGCGCGAGGAAATCCGCGACATCGTCAACGACATCATCACCATCAAGAATTTCGCGATGTCGATCTCCGAGCAGGAGGAACTGCTCGACGACATCTGCAACGACGTGCTCGGCTACGGCCCGCTGGAGCCGCTGCTCGCGCGCGACGATATCGCCGACATCATGGTGAACGGCGCCGGCCGGACCTATATCGAAGTGGCCGGCAAGGTGCAGGAATCGGAGATCCGCTTTCGCGACAACGCGCAGCTCCTGTCGATTTGCCAGCGTATCGTCAGCCAGGTCGGCCGCCGCGTCGACGAATCGAGCCCGATCTGCGACGCGCGCCTTCCCGACGGCTCGCGCGTCAACGTCATCGCCCCGCCGCTGGCGATCGACGGCACCGCACTCACCATCCGCAAGTTCAAGAAGGACAAGCTGACGCTCGACCAGCTCGTGAAGTTCGGTTCGATCACCCAGGAGGGTTCGACGCTGCTGCAGATCATCGGCCGGGTGCGCTGCAACCTCGTGATCTCCGGCGGCACCGGCTCGGGCAAGACGACGCTTTTGAACTGCATGACGCGCTATATCGACACCGACGAACGGGTGATCACCTGCGAGGACTCGGCCGAACTCCAGCTGCAGCAGCCGCACGTGGTGCGCCTCGAAACCCGCCCGCCGAACATCGAGGGCGAGGGCGAGATCACCATGCGCGACCTGATCAAGAACTGCCTGCGCATGCGTCCCGAGCGGATCATCGTCGGCGAAGTGCGCGGACCGGAAGTCTTCGACCTGCTGCAGGCGATGAACACCGGCCACGACGGCTCCATGGGCACCATCCACGCCAACTCGCCGCGCGAATGCCTGAGCCGCATGGAATCGATGATCGCCATGGGCGGCTACACGCTGCCGGCCAAGACGGTGCGCGAGATCATCGCCGGCTCGGTCGACGTCATCATCCAGGCCTCGCGCCTGCGCGACGGCTCGCGCCGCATCACCCATGTCACCGAAGTGGTTGGCATGGAAGGCGACGTTATCGTCACCCAGGACCTGATGCGCTTCGAGATGGAAGGCGAGGACGCCAACGGCCGCATCATCGGCCGCCATGTCGGCACCGGCATCGGCAAGCCGCATTTCTGGGACCGTGCCCGCTACTTCAACGAGGAGCGGCGTCTCGCCTCGACGCTCGACCTGATGGAAAAAGTGGCCTAGCCGCGAGGGACCGATGTTCGGACTTGATCTCACCATCCTCGCGATCGTCGCGCTCGCGGCCGTGGCCGCCGGCACGCTCGGCTACGGCCTGCTGTTCTCCCGCATCGAGACCGAGAAGAAGGCCGAGAGCCGCGTCAACCGCGTGAAATCCGCAGAGACCGACCAGAACAAGGTCAAGGCGGCGCGCGAGCGCATGCAGGAGATGTCGAAGCGGCGCAAGTCGGTCCAGGACTCGCTGAAGGACCTCGAAAAGAAGCAGCAGGAGCGTAGCAAGCGGGCCGCGCCGACGCTGAAATCGAAGCTGTCGCAGGCCGGCCTGTCGCTGAGCCCGACGCAGTTCACGATGATCGGCATCGGCTTCGGCCTGTTCATGGCGGCCGCAGCCGTCGTTGGCGGCGCCCCTCCGGTGGTCGCCGGCGGCCTTCTCTTCATCGCCGGCGTCGGCATTCCGCGCTGGGTGCTGAACTTCATGGTCAAGCGGCGGATGAACAAGTTTCTCGAGGAGTTTCCGAACTCGCTCGACGTGATGGTGCGCTCGATCAAGTCCGGCCTGCCGCTGACCGACGCACTGCGGCTGATCGCAGCCGAGGGCCAGGAGCCGGTCCGTTCCGAGTTTCGCCGCGTCGTCGAATCCCAGCAGATGGGGCTCAGCGTTCCGGACGCCTGCGCGCGCATGTTCACCTACATCCCGCTGCAGGAGGTGAACTTCTTCTCGATCGTGATCGCCATCCAGAGCCAGGCGGGCGGCAACCTGTCCGAAGCGCTCGGCAACCTGTCGCGCGTGCTGCGCGAGCGCCGCAAGATGCGGGCGAAGGTCGATGCGCTGTCGATGGAAGCCAAGGCGTCCGCGGTCATCATCGGCGCCCTGCCGCTGATCGTGATGCTGCTCGTCTACCTGACGACGCCCGACTACATCAAGGTCATCTTCATCGATCCGCGCGGCCATCTCATCCTCGGCGCCTCCGCCGTCTGGATGACGATCGGCATCCTGATGATGCGCAAGATGATCAACTTCGACATCTGAGGAAGGATCAGGCGCTATGAAGGAACTGGCTTCGACCCTCACAAATCCCGACATCCTCCTGCCGGTGTTCGTGGTCATCGCGGTGCTGGCGACCTTCTACACGCTGGCGGCGCCCTATTTCGAACGCGGCGACCTCGACAAACGCATGAAGTCGGTGGCGCTCGAGCGCGACCAGATCCGCGCGCGCGAACGGGCCCGGCTGAACGCTGAGGGTCCGCAGGGACGCGGCTCGCTGCGCTCCCAGCAGAACAGCTCCGTCCGCCAGGTGGTCGAACGGCTGAACCTGAGGGAGGCGCTGGTCGACGCCGGCACCGTCAACCGGCTGCGCCAGGCGGGCTACCGCTCGCAGAACGCGCTCAACATCTTTCTTTTCGCCCGCTTCGTGCTGCCCTTCGTGTTCTTCGCGGTCGGCGCCTTCTACATCTTCTATCTCGGGCATCTCGGCGACAAGCCGCTCGCCATCCGGATCCTGGCTGCGATCGGCGCCGCCTATCTCGGCTTCTATGCGCCGAACATCTTCATCTCCAACCGTGTCTCCAAGCGACAGCTGTCGATCAAGCGCGCCTGGCCGGACGCGCTCGACCTGCTCTTGATCTGCGTCGAATCCGGCGTGTCGATGGAAGTGGCGCTGCGCCGCGTGGCGGACGAGATCGCCGCGGCCTCGCCTGAACTCGCCGAGGAACTGGTGCTGACAACCGCGGAACTGTCGTTCCTGCAGGACCGGCGCGTCGCCTACGAGAACCTCGGCACCCGCACGGGGCTCGACATCGTCAAGGCGGTGATGCAGGCGCTGATCCAGGCCGAGCGCTACGGCACGCCGATCGCCCAAGCGCTGCGCGTGCTGGCGCAGGAAAGCCGCGACCAGCGCATGAACGAGGCGGAGAAGAAGGCCGCGGCCCTGCCGCCCAAGCTGACCGTTCCGATGATCGTGTTCTTCCTGCCGGTGCTCATCGCCGTCATCCTCGGCCCCGCCGGCATCCAGGTCGCAGACACGTTCTGAGGACGTCGCCGACGCGGAGGGCCGAAGCCGGCATGCCGGCCAAATCGCAGGAAAATGATGCGGCGGCGACAAGCCTGCCCTTCGGCAGATACCATGCTTCCAGGCGACCAGGGCCGGTCACACGGGGCAACGGCCATCCGTCGCCGGTGTCAGGCATCCTCGTGCGGAGACGGGATGGCACGATCGCACCTGCCGCCCGCCGCGTTTGTCCGGCGAACCCGGTCTGCCGGGATCAGTTGGTGTGGTTGTCGTCGTTCTGGGCGAGCTTCTTCCAGGCATTCTGCTGGGAGAGCATGCCGCGAAGATAGGCGACGTTCGCCTGGGCCTGTTCGGCGCTGAGTTCCTGCATGGCAATCTGCTGCGCCTCGTCGAAACGGCCCTGCAGGCCGATCGCGAGCGCCAGGTTCTGCCGGACGCTGGAATCGGCAGCCGGCTGCTGGGCTGCCGAGCGCAGGTAGGTCTCCGCGGTCTTCAGGTCGCGCACCAGGAGATAGGACATGCCGAGATTGGACAGGACCGACGGCTCATTCGGCTTCAGGTCGAGCGCCTCGCGGTAGCGACCGCGCGCTTCGGGGGCACGGCCGAGCTGGTCCAGGATCGCGCCTTCGGCCGATTTCAGCCGCCAGTCGGGGCGGTCGGGCGTCTGCGCGCGCTGGATGGTGCCGAGCGCCTGTTCGAGCTGGCCGGCGGCCGCCTGCGACTTGCCGTAGGCCGCCAGAACCTCGCGATCGGTCGGGTGGAAGATCGCCACCTGCTGCATGACGGCGAGTGCCTGGTCGTTGCGCCCGGTCATACGCAGAAGGTTCGCATAGTTGAGGCCGGCCTGGCGGTCCTTGGGGTTCTTCTCATAGGCCTTGCCGACGCTCTCGGCGGCCCTTGCCAGTTCGCCGGCATTCATGTCCGTCACCGGCTTGGAGTTCCGGGGTATGGAGCCGGTCGTTTCCCTGCTGGGTCCGGTGCTGCAGCCGGCAAGGGTCGCGGCCAGCAGGGCGGTCGCGGTCAGAAGAGCGAATTTTCGGCCAAACGGTTGTGCATGCGCGGAGCCAAGCATGTATGTTCCCCAGAACGTCTCTTGCGGCCAAATCGTCAGGAATCACGCCGCAACCCTCACTCCAGCAATATTCTGTTAACCCTAACAGAGTGTTAATTCGCCGAATCCCGGACCGTACCGCAAAGGCTCTGCCCATGGCCCCCTACCAGTTCATCGAACGCCCGTCCCCCTTCAACAGCCGCGGCGGCAAGACGCTTCCGATCTTCGCCATCACGCCTGCGCATATCGAGACCGGAACGATCGATCCCGTGGCGCTGGACTGGGCGCGCAAGGCGGGTTTCAAGGCCGAGGCGGGCGCACTGCTTCTCGTGCCCACGGACGACGGCCATCTGGGCGGCGCCCTGTTCGGCCTCGGCAAGTCGCCCTCGGATACACCCTTCCTGGCCGGCAAGCTGGCGCGAACGCTGCCGGCCGGCGACTGGCACATCGAGACCGCGCCCCTGACCGCCAACCGGCTTTCCCTCGGCTACGGCCTCGGCAGCTATCGCTTCGAGCGCTACCGCCAGGCGACGAAGGATGCGCCGACGCTGATGATCCCGACGGATGCGGATGCGACGGACATCAAGCGCCAGCTTGCCGGCGTCTTCCTCGCACGCGACCTCATCAACACGCCGACCAACGACATGGGACCGGACGCGCTCGAAGACGTCTTCCGCGCGCTCGCCGAGCATTACAAGGCGAAGTTCACGGCGATCCGGGGCGACGATCTGCTGAAGGAGAACTTTCCGCTGATCCACACCGTGGGCCGCGCGTCCGCCGAGGCCCCGCGCCTGCTCGAACTGCGCTGGGGCAAGAAGGGGCACCGCAAGGTGACACTGGTCGGCAAGGGCGTCTGCTTCGACACCGGCGGCCTCGACATCAAGCCTGCCTCCTCCATGCTTTTGATGAAGAAGGACATGGGCGGCGCGGCGAACGTCATGGGCCTGGCGCTGATGATCATGGACGCCAAGCTGAAGATCGACCTGCGGGTGCTCGTGCCGGTGGTCGAGAATTCGATCTCCGCCAATGCCTTCCGACCCGGCGACATCTACCGCAGCCGCAAGGGGCTGACCGTGCAGATCGACAACACCGACGCCGAGGGCCGGCTGATCCTGGCCGACGCGCTGGCGCTGGCCGACGAGGAGGAGCCGGAGCTTTTGATCGACATGGCGACGCTGACAGGCGCGGCGCGGGTTGCGCTCGGACCCGACCTGCCGCCGTTCTTCACCGACGACGACGATCTCGCAAGCGCGCTCGACGATGCCAGCCTCTCGGTCGACGACCCGCTCTGGCGGCTGCCGCTCTACATGGGCTACGACAAGGACATAACTGCCCGGATCGCCGACATCACGAACGCACCCGCAGGCGGCATGGCCGGTGCGATCACGGCCGCCCTGTTTCTCAAGCGCTTCGTGACGCGCACCCAAAGCTGGGTCCATTTCGACATCTACGGCTGGGCCCCGACCGAGCGGCCGCATTCGCCGGTCGGCGGCGAGGCCCAGGCGATCCGGGCGCTCTACCATCACCTGAAGTCGCTGGCGGGGTAGCCGCACAGCCGGGGCAAGATCAGGCCTATTCCCATGACCGGAATGATACGGTACCGTAACGACGTCGTGCATATCCGACCGGAGACTGTCTTGCCCCTGGAACTCTCGGCCTCGCAGGCGCTCGGCCTCTGGCATTCCGTATCGATGCAGCAGGTCAGGCTGGACGGGCGGGACCTCAGCCTGCGGCAACTGGCAATCCTTCTCGAGATCTACCTCGTGCCGCCGCCGCACACCGTCCGCGGCCTCGCCGCCAAGCTGGAGGTGACGAAGCCGGTCATCACCCGGGCGCTCGACACCATGGGGGCGCTCGGGCTCGTGACCCGCGAGCGCGACGAACGCGACCGGCGCAACGTCATCATCAAGCGCACCATCGACGGCGCCCTCTATCTGGAACGGCTCGGCGACCTGATCATCGGTCGCGGGCGGACCCTCTCTCAGTGAGCCCCGCATGAACACTCTGCCCGATCGCCGCCTGAACGCCTACCGGCCCGACCTCGCCGAAGAGGCGCTGCGCGGCCGCCTCGAAGCCCCGCGCTACACGGCCGGCACGCCGGCGACGGTCTCGGCCGCCGTTGCAGCGCTCCGGCCACGGCCGGACGCCGGTGCCGGGATCGACACCGAACTCCTCTACGGCGAGCGCCTGCGCGTGCTCGACCGGGCGGATGGCTGGGCCTGGGTCAAGGCGGACTTCGACGGCTACGTCGGATACCTGCCGGACGATGCCCTCCGCGAGGCCGGCCCCGACGCGACGCACGTCGTCGCGGTGCCCAGAACCTTTGCCTATGGCGGGGCGGACCTGAAGACGCCGGCAGCCTTTGCGCTCTCTCTCGGTAGCCGGCTAAACATCGTCGGCGAAGCCGAGACCCGCGGCACACGCTACCTGAAGCTCGACGGCGGGGAATTCGTGGTGGCGGCCCATTGCGCGCCTGCGGACCGGGCGATCGGCGACGACTACGTCTCGATTGCCGTCCGCCTGCTGGAGACGCCCTATCTGTGGGGCGGACGGAGCGGCTTCGGGATCGACTGCTCGGGACTGGTCCAGCTTGCGATGATGGTGACGGGACGCCGCGCTCCGCGCGACACCGACATGCAGGCATCCGGGCTCGGCACGCCGATCGACCGCGGCGATCTGCGGCGCGGCGACCTCGTGTTCTGGAAGGGGCACGTGGCGATCATGGAAGACGAAGAGACGGTCTTGCACGCCAACGGCAACACGATGAACGTGGCCCGCGAAGGCGTCGCCGCCGCCATCGAACGGATCGGCTGGCTCTACCAGCAGCCCACATGCTACCGCAGGCCCTGAGCGGTCCATTTCGCAGCCGTCACGCGGTCGACATGGCCGGCCGTTGCGATCAGTAGCCGGCGGCGCGGTCGACCACGTGCTCCGGCGGCTCGCCGTTCTCGATGCGGTCCATCTGGCGCTCGACATGGGCAAACAGCGCGCGGACGTCGGACGCGGCCGCCGCATGCGGCGTGACGAAGACCTTCTCATGGGTCCAGAGCGGGCTTTGAAGCGGCAGCGGCTCCGTCTCGAACACATCGAGCGAGGCACCGGCAAGGACGCCGCCGGCGAGCGCTGCGAGAATGTCCGCCTCGACCTGGCTGCCGCCACGACCGGCATTGACGAAGACGGGGCCGCCGAGGGCGCCGTTGCGGCGAAGCCCCTTGAACAGTGAGGCGTTGAAGATGCCGGCGGTATCGGGCGTCATAGGCAGCAGGCCGACGAGGATATCCGTCCGCGCCAGAAAGGCATCGAGCCCTGCCGCATCGAAGGTCTCGACACCCTCTATCTCCTTCTTCCGGCGCGACCAGCCTATGACGTCGAAGCCCATGACTTTCAGCTTCCTCGCCGCGTCCTGACCCAGCACGCCCATGCCCATGATGCCGACGGTCACCTCGGCCGCCTCGGGCTGGGCCAGTTCGTGCCACAGGTGCTTGCGGTTCTGCGCCTCGTAAGCCTTGAACTGGCGCAGATGCAGGAGGCACTGCATCACGATCCATTCGCTCATCCGGTTCGTCAGCGTCGGATCGACGAAGCGGACGACCGGGACATCGGGCAGGCCGGGCAAGGTCATGACGTGATCGACGCCGGCGCCGCCGGAAAAGACCACCTTGAGGTTCGTCGCCCGCGCGAACAGATCGGCCGAGGGACGCCAGACGAGGGCATAGCCGGCGCCGGAGAGATCGAGGCTGCGATTGACGGGAAGCGCCAGGTCGATCACCTCCCGGCCGGCAAAGGCGCCCTTGAGGGCGGCCGCGATCTGCGCGCGGTCGAACTTCAGGTCGAGGACGAGGGGGCTTTTCTTTGGCACGGTGCGCTCCCTGCTATTGGCGGATGACGTCGGACTTCACTGCCGCCAGGTCGAAGGCGGCAGCCATCAGCGCCTTGGTGTAAGGCATTTCCGGCGCCTCGATGATGCGCTCTGCCGGCCCCTTCTCCACCACCTTGCCGGCGCGCATGACGATGATCTCGTTTGCGAGCGCACGGACGACCTTGAGGTCGTGGCTGATGAAGAGATAGGCGAGGTTGTGCCGCGCCTGCAGGTCGCGGAGCAGGTCGACCACCTGCGCCTGCACGCTCATATCGAGCGCCGAGGTCGGCTCATCCAGCATGACGAATTCGGGCTTCAGCACCATGGCGCGGGCGATGGCGATACGCTGGCGCTGGCCGCCGGAGAATTCATGCGGGTAGCGCCAGCGGGTGGCCGCGTCGAGGCCGGTCTCTTCGAGCGCGGCGGCGACCCGGCGGTCGCGCTCGTCGGCCGAGAGCGCCGGCTCGTGGACCGCAAGCCCTTCGCCGACGATGTCTGCGACCGACATGCGCGGCGACAGCGAGCCGTAGGGATCCTGGAACACGATCTGCATGCGGTTCCTGAGCGGCCGCATCTCCTGGAAGGAGTAGCCGGCAATGTCCTTGCCGATGAAAGCGATCCTGCCTTTTGAGGCGATCAGCCGCGTCAGCGCCAGGCCCAGCGTCGTCTTGCCCGAGCCGGATTCGCCAACGACGCCCAGCGTCTGGCCGGCGCGGAGCCTGAGGTCGATGCCGTCGACGGCCTTCACGTGGTCGACGACCTTGCGCATGAAGCCGGCCTTGATCGGAAACCAGACCCGGACGTCGTCCGCTTCCATGATCACCGGACGGGTGTCGTCCGCCGGCAGGGGCCGCCCGCGCGGCTCGGAGGCGAGCAGGTGGCGGGTGTATTCGTGCTGCGGATCGGTGAAGATCGCCTCGACGGGACCGCTCTCGACGATCTTGCCCTTGGTCATCACGCAGACCCGGTCGGCGAACTTGCGTACGATACCGAGGTCGTGGGTGATGAACAGCATGGACATGCCGTGCTCGTCCTTCAGCTTCTTCAGAAGCTCGAGGATCTGCGCCTGCACGGTGACGTCGAGCGCGGTCGTCGGCTCGTCGGCGATCAGGAGTTCGGGCCGGTTGGCCAGCGCCATCGCGATCATTACGCGCTGGCGCTGCCCGCCGGACAGTTCGTGCGGATAGGCGGCCAGGCGCTTCTCCGGCTCGCGGATGCCGACCTGGTTCAAGAGTTCGAGCGTCCGCTCCCGCGCGGCCGGACCCTTGATGTTCTGATGCAGCTCGAGGATTTCGCCGATCTGCCGCTCGATCGAATGGAGCGGGTTGAGCGAGGTCATCGGCTCCTGGAAGATCATGGTGATATCGTTGCCGCGCACCTGGCGCAGTTCGGCCTCCGGGGCCTTCATCAGGTCGCGCCCGTTGAAGTGCACCGCGCCGGAGGGATGGCTTGCGGCCGGATAAGGCAGGAGCCTGAGCACGGAATTCGCCGTCACCGACTTGCCGGATCCGGATTCGCCCACGAGCGCCACCACCTCGCCGCGGCCGATCTCGAAGGACACGTGATCGACGGCGATCGACGTCTTGCCGCCCTGGTGGAAGGCGACCGACAGGTCTTCCACCTTGAGGATCGGTCCGGCTTTCCGGTCGTTGGCCGTCTGGTCTTGCATCACAGCGCTCACCGGAAGGTCTTCCTCGGGTCGAAGGCGTCGCGGGTGGCCTCGCCGACGAAGATCAGCAGGGACAGCATCAGCGACATGATGACGAAGGCGGTGATCCCGAGCCACGGCGCCTGCAGGTTCTGCTTGCCCTGGGCGATCAGTTCCCCCAGAGAGGGCGAACCGGGCGGCATGCCGAAGCCGAGGAAGTCGAGCGACGTCAGGGTCGTGATCGAGCCGGACAGGATGAAGGGCAGGAAGGTCAGCGTCGCCACCATGGCGTTGGGCAGCAGGTGGCGGACCATGATCGTGCCGTTGCCGACACCCAGCGCGCGGGCGGCCCGCACGTATTCGAAGTTGCGCGCGCGCAGGAACTCGGCGCGCACCACACCGACGAAGCCGACCCAGGAGAACAGGAGCATGATCGACAAGAGGATCCAGAAGCCCGGCGGCAGAATCGCGGAAATGATGAGAAGAATGTAGAGCACCGGCATCGACGACCAGATCTCGATGAAACGCTGCATCAAAAGATCGGTCCAGCCGCCGAAATAGCCCTGCACGGCGCCCGCCGAGACGCCGACGATGGCGGACGCGATCGTCAGCGCCAGGCCGAACAGCACCGAGATGCGGAAGCCATAGATGACGCGGGCGAGCACGTCGCGCGCCTGGTCGTCGGTGCCGAGCCAGTTGAAATTGCCGAGGATGCAGCCGGGATCGTCCTGCCCCAGCGGATAGCCCGAGCAGCGCTCCTCCTGGCTCATCAGCCAGAACGGCTTCGTCGGCGCGGAATGGGGGATGTTCGAATTGACGGTGCGATAGGAGTAACGGATCGGCGGCCAGATCATCCAGCCGTTGGCCTCGATCTCGTCGCGGATGAAATCGGACTTGTAGTCGGTCTCGGCGAGGAAGCCGCCGAACTTCTCCTCCGGATAGTTCACCAGCACCGGAAACAGGATCTCGCCCTTGTAGGAGGCGATCACCGGGCGGTCGTTGGCGACGAACTCGGCGCAGAGACTGAGGCCGAACAGCACGAGGAAGAGCCAGAGCGACCAGTATCCGCGGCGGTTCGCCTTGAAATTCTCCCAGCGCCTTTGATTGGTCGGCGAGAGAAAGCCCTTCGGCGGAGCACCGTCGGGAAGCGCGCGGGCGTCGGGAAGAACGGTCATCAGACGTCCCTCCGCTCGAAATCGATGCGCGGATCGACCCAGGTGTAGATCAGGTCCGAGATCAGGCTGACGACCAGGCCCATCAGCGAGAAGATGTAGAGGGTGGCGAAAACGATCGGATAGTCGCGGCGGACGATGGCGTCGTAGCCGAGCCGGCCCAGGCCATCGAGCGAGAAGATGTATTCGATCAGCAGCGAGCCGGTGAAGAAGGCCGAGATGAAGGCGCCCGGGAAGCCGGCGATGATGATCAGCATGGCGTTGCGGAACACGTGGCCGTAGAGCACCTGCCGCTCCGTCAGGCCCTTGGCGCGGGCGGTGACCACGTACTGCTTCTTGATCTCGTCGATGAAGGAGTTCTTCGTCAAAAGCGTCGTCGTGGCGAAGGCCGACAGCAGCAGCGTGATCAGCGGCAGCGTCATGTGCCAGAGATAGTCGAGCGGCTTCTGCCACCAGGGAAGCTGCCAGAAATCGTCGGAGACGATGCCGCGCAGAGGGAACCAGTCGAAGAACGAGCCGCCGGCGAAGACGACGATCAGAAGGATGCCGAACAGGAAGCTCGGCACGGCATAGCCGACGACGATGATGGCGGAGGTCCACATGTCGAAGGGCGAGCCGTCGGAGACCGCCTTCTTGATGCCGAGCGGGATCGAGATCGCATAGGAGAGGATCAGGATCCACACGCCGAGCGATATCGACACCGGCATCTTTTCGACGATGAGGTCGACCACCGAGGTATTGCGGAAGAAGCTCTCGCCGAAATCGAAGCGGATGTAGTTGCCCATCATCGACAGGAAGCGCTCGAGCGGCGGCTTGTCGAAGCCGAACTGCTGTTCGAGCTTGGCGATGAACTCGGGATCGAGGCCGCGCGCGCCGCGATAGCCGGAGGCATCCTGGGAGAAGTCCTGCAGCATGTCGCCGCCGCCGGAAAGCCGGTCGCCGCCGCCCTGGCTGGTCAGGTCGGAGATCACCTGCTCGACCGGCCCGCCCGGGGCGAACTGGACGACGATGAAGGAGATCGCCATGATGCCCACGATCGTCGGGATCATCAGCAGCAGGCGCCTGAGGATATAGGCACCCATCAGCCCTGCCTCCGCTCGCCTGCGGATGCCATGCCGCGCCCTATCGCCCTGTCAGCTGTCAAAACCGCCCAATCCCCGATTCTCGCCCCGCTGTCAGCGGTGATTCGTATTTCCCGTCATTTGGGGCGCCGGGGCGCCCCAATGCAAGCGCTCAGTCCTGCTTGACCTCGGTCGACCACCAGGCGTCGGGGAAGCCGAGGCCATAGGTGGGCAATTCTGCCGGAGGCGTGATTCGGTTCCAATAGGCGATCGGGTCCGACATGCGGTAGTACATCGGCACGACATAGTGATGGTGGAGGAGCACACGGTCCATTGCACGGGTCGCGGCAACGAGTTCCTCACGGTCCTTGGCGAAGATGATCCGATTGATCAGGGCATCGACGGCGGGATCGGCGATCCCGGCATAGTTCTGCGACCCCACGCGCGACACCGAGGACGAACCCCAGTAGTCGCCCTGCTCATTGCCCGGATGCAGGGACTGCCCCCAGACGTGCCACGTCATGTCATAGTCGAAATCGCGGGTGCGATTGGTGTATTGCGACGGATCGACGGTGCGCAGCCGCGCATCGATGCCGATGCGCTTGAGATTGTTGGCGTAGGGCAGGGCGACGCGTTCCAGCATGGGGCTGGACAGCAGGATCTCGAAGGAGAGCGGCTCGCCGGTATCGGCCCGCACCATCCGGTTGCCCTTCAGAACGTAGCCGGCATCCTTCAGGAGCGCGACCGCCTTGCGCAGGTTCTCGCGCTGCTTGCCCGGATCGCCGCCGACCGGGTTTTCGAAGGGCTCGGTAAAGACGCTCGGCGGCACCTGGTCCTTCACTTCGTTCAGAATCTCCAGTTCCTTGCCCTCGGGCAGGCCGGAAGAGGCCAGCTCGGTGCCGAAGAAGTAGCTGTTGACCCGCTGGTACTGCCCAAAGAAGATGGTCTTGTTCAGTTCCTCGAAATCGAAGGCATAGCCCAGCGCCTCGCGCACGCGTTCGTCCTTGAACATCTCCTTGCGCATGTTCGGCACCATCGCCTGCATCACCCCGCTCGCGCGGCGGCGGTTGGGGACTTCCTCGCGCTTGATGCGGCCATCCTTGACGGCAGGGAAGTCATAGCCCGTCGCCCAGCGGCTCGCCTGGTTCTCGAACCAGTAGTCGACATTGCCGGCACGGAACGCCTCGAACTCGACGTTGCGGTCGCCATAGAAGGAATACTCGATGCGGCCGAAATTGTTCTGGCCGACATTGACGTTGAGGTCCTTGCCCCAATAGTCGTCGCGCAATTCGTAGCGGATAGACGCTCCCGGCGAGAACGAGGCGATCCGGTACGGTCCCGAGCCCATGACCGGCTCCAGCGTCGTGCGGGAAATGTCGCGCTGCTGGCCCTTGGCATCCTTTCCTTCCCACCAGTGCTTCGGCACGATCGAAAACTGGCCGAGGATCTGCGGCAGTTCGCGGTTGTTCTTCTCGTCGAAATGGAAGGTGACGTCGCGCTCGCCGGTCTTCTCCACGGAGACGACGTGCTGGTAGTAGTTGGTGAAGAGCGGATTGTGCTCGATCACTTTTTCGAAGGAGAAGATCACGTCTTCGGGGGTCACCGGCTGGCCGTCCTCCCACTTCGCCTCTGGGCGGAGGCGAAAGGTCGCAGACGAGATGTCGTCGGGATAGGAGACGCCTTCGGCGAGCAATCCGTAGGAGGTGGTGATCTCGTCCTCCGAGGACTTCATCAGCGTATCGAAGACCATGCCGACACCGACCGCCGCCTCGCCCTTGGCGAGCAGCGGATTGAAGGTGTCGAACGTGCCGGCATTGGACAGCCTGAGCGTTCCGCCCTTCGGCGCTTCCGGGTTGACGTAGTCGAAATGCGCAAAGCCGGGCCGGTACTTGAGATCGCCGACGGTGGAGATGCCGATCCGCCATTCGGGGGCCTCTTCCTGCGCGCCTGCCGGGCCGAAAAGTGATGTCGCGGCCGCTACGGCGAGGATGAGCCCAACGAATTTCCCGGATCTGCGTAGTTTCATGCCAAGCCCCTTGGTCATTGATCGTTCCTGTCGTCTGCCGGAAAGATTAGACAAATTCCGGGCAAAGGACACAAGCCGCCATGAAAGCGGCGATTTTTTGCGGCCCCCTCGCGACTCAGAAATCCATTTCCGCGAAAGCGCGCCATGCTATTCGCAGGGACCGAAAACGCAGATCGATTCCGGACGACACGATGTCTTTCAATCTCATGAAGCTCCTTTCCCGTCTCGGCACCGCGGCTGCCCTTCTCGCCGCCATGGCGTCCCCGCTGCAGGCCGAGGAACGGCCGGCCAAGGAACTTTTCGGGGCGAGGGCACTGCCGGCGGCGATGCAGACGCAGGCCTACGGTTCCTACGCCAAGGGGTGCATTGCAGGTGCCGTCGCCATCCCGACGGACGGCCCGGCCTGGCAGGCGATGCGGCTGTCGCGAAACCGGCGCTGGGGGCATCCGGAGATGATCGCGCTTCTGGAGCAGTTCTCGCAGGATGCGCAGAAGCTCGGCTGGCCCGGCCTTCTCCTCGGCGACATATCGCAGCCGCGCGGCGGGCCGATGCTTTCGGGTCACGCATCGCATCAGATGGGGCTCGACGCCGACATCTGGTTCACTCCGATGCCGGACCGGCGCATGAGCGCCCAGGAAAGGGAGCAACTCCCCTTCACCTCGATGCTCGACAAGAGCAAGTTCCTGACGGTCGATTCGCGTCGCTGGACGTCCACCCATGCACGGCTCGTCATGAAGGCCGCCAGCTATCCGCAGGTCGAACGCGTCTTCGTCAATCCGGCGATCAAGAAGAAGCTTTGCGAAACCTGGCAGGGCGACCGCTCGCTGCTCGGCAAGGTCCGCCCGATCTACGGCCATGACGAACATTTCCACATCCGCATCAAATGCCCGCCGGGTTCGGCCAACTGCAAGGGCCAGGCTGCCGTGCCGGCCGGCGACGGCTGCGACAAATCGCTCGCCTGGTGGTTCACCAAGGAGCCCTGGGCGAAGCCGGAGCCGAAGAAGAACCAGAAGCCGGTGAAGCCGCGCTACGTCAAGCTCTCCGATCTGCCGAAATCCTGCGCCGCGGTTCTGGCAGGGCCGGCGCCGGCCTCCGAGCAGGAGGTCACCTATGGCGGCGGCGCAGCGATGGCATTCGCGGCCCAGCCTGCGGCCGACGACGGGATCGCCGCGGTGATCGCGGCCGATGGCGGCGCGGAGCCGGCCAGCCTCATCCCGATCCCCCTGCCGCGACCCTCGTTGCAGTAGCACCTCCCGGTCAAATGCGGCTTTTCATGTGCCGCGCCCTGCTGTACATAGCGTCTAATCGATTTAAAATTCGACGACCTTGCCGCTTGAGGGACCGCGTCCATGCCGCTTCCGAAGACCATCGCGCTCATCGCCCACGACGAGAAGAAGGATGAGATGGCGGAGTTCGCCAGGCGGAACGAGGCGGCCCTGATGGCCTGCCGGATCTTCGCCACCGGCACTACCGGCGGCCGGGTGCAGGCGGCCTGTCCGGAACTCGACGTGACACCCTTGAAGAGCGGCCCGCTCGGCGGCGACCAGCAGATCGGCGCGCTGATCGCGACCGGCGAGATCGACATGCTGATCTTCTTCGTCGACCCGCTGACGGCCATGCCGCACGATGTCGACGTCAAGGCGCTGATGCGGCTTGCGATCGTCTACGACATCCCGATGGCGCTCAATCTGGCGACCGCCGAGCGGCTGGTTGCGGGCGGCTGACAACGGTGGCAAAAGCCTTCGGGCAAGTTACTCATCGCGGCGCGAAGACCGGGAGGAAAGCGAGACATCATGGCAAAGTCGAACGACGGCGAGATCGTCCTGCCCTTTCCCATCCTGATCGGCGACATCGGCGGCACCAATGCCCGCTTCGCGCTCCTGCTCGACGCCTTCGCGCCTCCGAAGGAATTCCCGATCATCCAGACGGCGCAGTTCGAGACGATCGACGAGGCGCTGCAGCGCTCGATCCTCGACAAGAGCTCGGTCCAGCCGCGATCGGCGATCCTGGCGCTTGCCGGCCCGATCCAGGGCGACGAGGTGCCGCTGACGAACTGCGACTGGGTGGTGCGCCCGCGCGACATGATCGCCAATCTCGGACTGGAAGACGTCCTGCTCGTCAACGACTTCGAGGCCCAGGCCCTGGCGATCGCCGCGCTCTCCGACGGCGATCGCGAGAAGATCGGCGGCGGGGCGGAGAATTTCGCAGCCTCCCGCGCCGTGCTCGGCCCCGGCACCGGGCTGGGCGTGGCCGGGCTCGTGCACGCGATGCACACCTGGATCCCAGTTCCGGGAGAAGGCGGCCATATCGACATCGGCCCGCGCAGCGAGCGCGACTACCAGATCTGGCCGTTCCTCGAGCCGATCGAGGGACGCATGTCCGCCGAGCAGCTATTGTGCGGGCGGGGTATCATGAACATCTACCACGCGATCTGCGCGACCGAGCGCCGCGAGGCCGCATTGGACACGCCGGCCGCGGTGACCGGCGCGGCACTTTCGAAATCCGACCCGGACGCGATCGAAACGGTCTCGCTGTTTTCGACCTACCTCGGGCGCGTCGCCGGCGACATCGCCATGATCTTCATGGCCAAGGGCGGGGTCTATCTCTCCGGCGGCATCTCGCAGAAGATCCTTCCGGCGCTGCGTGGTCCCGAGTTCCGCGCCGGCTTCGAAGACAAGGCGCCGCACGGGGAGATGCTGCGCGAAATTCCCACCTTCGTTGTGACCCATCCGATGGCGGCCCTTGCGGGTCTTGCCGCCTTTGCCCGCATGCCCGACCGCTTCGGCGTGGCCAGCGAAGGTCGCCGCTGGCGGAGGTAGGGTGCCGGGTCACCTCAACGCCAGACTCGCCAAACGCGGCGCAAGGCACTATAGAGCGCCGCAACAGGCGCCGCAGATGCCAGGGCGCCGATCGCCGCTGCAGGAAAGATGGGTTAATTGAGCGAAAAGCACCGTAGCGATCGTCACGTCAGTGCCGAAACGATCACGGGCGTTCTGAAGCGCGTCATTGCGGAGAACGGGCGCGATCACATTCGCGGCTATGTCTTTGCGATCTTCTGCCTCGTCCTCGTCGCCGGCGCCACGGCGTTCACCGCCTGGATCATGGAGGCAGTCGTCAACGAGGCCTTCGCCAACCGGCGCGCAGACCTCGTCGCCTGGATCTGCGGCGCGATCCTGCTCGCCTTCATCCTGCGCGGATTTGCTACCTACGGCCAGGCGGTGACGCTGTCGAAGATCGGCAACAGCATCGTCGCAAACTACCAGCGCAGGCTCTATTCGCACCTGATGAGCCTGAGCGTCGGGTTTTTCAGCGAGGCCCGGTCCGCGCGGCTGGCGGCCCAGATCAACCAGAACATCAACGGCATCCGCGACGTCCTCAACATGACGGTGACGTCGATCGCGCGCGATTTCCTGACGCTCATCGCCCTCATCGGCGTGATGATCTCGAAGGACCCGCTGCTGACGGCGATCGTCTTCCTCGTCGCCCCGCCGCTTCTGCTCGGGCTGCGCTACGTCTCCAGGAGGCTGAAGTCGGCGACGCGGGAATCGGTGCTGATCAACAGCCATGTTCTCGGGGCCATCCAGGAGACGATCCAGGGCATCAGCATCGTCAAGGCGTTCACGATGGAGGACCAGCTTCGCGCCAAGGTCGAGACGATCATCGACCAGGCGGAGAAGCGTTCCAACCGCATCGCGCGGCTTTCGGAGCGGACCGCGCCGATGACGGAGACCTTCGCAGGCGTGGCGATCGCCAGCGTGCTCGGTTACTCGGCCTACCAGGCGATCTATGGCGGGGTGCTGCCCGGCGCCTTCTTCGCCTTCATCGCAGCCCTGCTGATGGCCTACGACCCGGCCCGGCGTCTGGCGCGGCTGCAGGTGTCGATGGAGCGGGCCGTCGTCAACGCGCGGATGATCTACGAGATCCTCGACATCGAGCCGCACCAGCGCGACCGGGCGGACGCGAAGCCGATCAGGATCGAGAAGGCGGAGATCGAATTCCGCAACGTCTCCTTCGCCTATGGTAACGGAAAAAGCATCCTCAACGGCGTCAGCTTCGTTGCCGAGGGCGGCAGGACGACGGCGCTTGTCGGCCCTTCCGGCGCGGGCAAGTCGACGGTGATCAGCCTGATCCCGCGCTTCTACGATCCGGACGCCGGGGAGATCCTGATCGACGGCCAGGACATCGCGCATGTGACCAAGCAGTCGCTGCGCAACAGCCTCGCCTATGTTTCGCAACAGCCCTATCTCTTCGAGGGCACGATCCGCGACAACATCCGCTACGGCCGGCCGGAGGCGACCGACGCCGAGGTGGAAGAGGCTGCACGGCTCGCCTATGCGCACGAATTCATCCTGGATCAGCCGCAGGGCTACGACACGCCGGTCGGCGAGAACGGCATCACGCTTTCGGGCGGCCAGCGCCAGCGGCTGTCGATCGCGCGGGCACTGGTGCGCAACGCGCCGATCCTCCTGCTCGACGAGGCGACCTCCGCGCTCGACACCGAATCCGAACAGGCGGTGCAGAAGGCGCTGGAACATGCGATGAGCGGGCGGACGGTGGTGGTGATCGCCCACAGGCTGTCCACGGTCGTGAACGCCGACAAGATCGTCGTGATGCAGAGCGGCACGGTCGCCGAGGAAGGCACGCACGATGTCCTTGCCGCGCGCACCGACGGTCTCTACGCTCGGCTGCACAATCTGCAGGGACCCGGCGGAAATCCGCAGGAAACGGTGAAGGAATCTGAAGAATGACGGCAGGCGACATGAAGCTGGTCGTAGTCGGCGCCGGCGGTCGGATGGGCCAGACGCTGATCCGGATGATCCATGCCGTCGACGGCGCACGGCTGTTTGCCGCCGTCGAGCGCCCCGGCTCCCCCTTCGTGGGCAAGGATGCGGGCGAACTTGCGGGGCTCGGGCCGATCGGCGTGACGGTGACGGACCAGCCGCTCGAGGCCTTCGTGGAGGCGGAAGGGGTGCTGGACTTCACCGCGCCCGCCGCGTCGGTCGAGTTCGCCGGCCTTGCGGCGCAGGCGCGGATCGTCCATGTGATCGGCACGACGGGCTGCACGGCGGACGACGACGCGAAGATCGCAGCCGCTGCCCGCCACGCCCGGGTCGTCAAGTCGGGCAACATGAGCCTCGGCGTCAACCTGCTCGCCGTCATGGCCGAACAGGCGGCCCGCGCGCTCGACGCCTCCGACTGGGACATCGAAATCCTCGAGATGCATCATCGCCACAAGGTGGACGCGCCTTCCGGCACGGCCCTCCTGCTCGGCGAGGCAGCGGCGCGCGGGCGCGGCGTCTCACTTGCCGAGAATTCCGTGCGGGTGCGCGACGGCCATACCGGCGCGCGCGCGGCCGGCACGATCGGCTTTGCCACGCTGCGCGGCGGATCGGTCGTCGGCGAGCATTCGGTGGTGCTGGCCGGCGAGGGCGAACTGGTGACCCTGTCGCACAGCGCCGGCGACCGCGCGATCTTCGCGCGCGGCGCGGTCAAGGCAGCACTCTGGGCACGCGACAAGAAGCCCGGCCTCTACACCATGCTCGACGTGCTCGGGCTCAACTGACCACCCCATCTCTTAGCGAGGAGCGAAGACCACATGAGCGGAACCCTTGTCCTTGTTCGCCACGGCCAGAGCGAATGGAACCTGAAGAACCTGTTCACAGGCTGGAAGGACCCGGACCTGACGCCGCTCGGCGTCGAGGAAGCCAATGCCGGCGGCAAGGCACTGGCCGACACCGGCATCAAGTTCGACATCGCCTTTACCTCCGACCTGTCGCGGGCGCAGAAGACCTGCCAGATCGTGCTGGACAATGTCGGCCAGCCTGATCTGGAGACGATCCGCAACCAGGCGCTGAACGAACGCGACTACGGCGACCTCTCCGGCCTCAACAAGGACGACGCACGGGCAAAATGGGGCGAGGAACAGGTGCACATCTGGCGCCGCTCCTACGACGTGCCGCCGCCGGGCGGCGAAAGCCTGCGCGACACCGGCGCGCGCGTCTGGCCCTACTACCTGACCGACATCCTGCCGCGCGTGCTCGCCGGCCAGACGGTGCTGGTCGCCGCTCACGGCAACTCGCTGCGCGCCCTCGTCATGGTGCTGGACCGGCTGACGAAGGAACAGGTGCTGAACCTCAACCTCGCGACCGGCGTTCCGATGGTCTACAGGCTGAACGCGGATTCGACCGTCGCCTCGAAGGAAGTCCTGGGCGACATGTCCGGCGCGCATTGAGCGCTGCCCGCATCCCACAGACATCATGGCCTCCGGAAAGAAATCCTTCCGGAGGCCATTTCTTTGGCTTGAGAGGACCCCAGCGCGGTGTCCTTGCCTACGCCTTCCCCGCTTCCCAGCCGAGCATGGCCCGCTTGCGGGTCAGGCCCCAGTGATAGCCGGTGAGCGCGCCGCTCTTGCCGAGCGCACGATGGCAGGGAACGACGAAGGATATGGGATTGCGGCCGACGGCCGCGCCGACGGCGCGCGATGCAGTCGGCTGGCCGAGCTGGCCGGCGATATCGGAATAGGTGACGGCCTTGCCGAGCGGTATGCGCAGCAGCGCCTCCCACACGCGGATCTGGAAATCCGAACCGATCAGGACGATGCGCAGCGGCTCCTCCGGATGCCAGCGCTCGGGATCGAATATGCGCGCGGCATAGGACGCGGTCGCCTCGTCGTCGCGGATGTACGTCGCGTTGGGCCAGCGGCAGGTCATGTCGTCGAGGCAGGCGTGCTCGTCGCCGTCATCGGCGAAGGCAAGGCCGGCGAGGCCGCGGTCGGTGACCATCACCAGCGCCTGGCCGAACGGCGAGACGTGGAAGCCGTAGCGGATCGTCAGGCCGGCGCCGCGCGCCTTCCATTCGCCGGGCGACATCGCCTCGTGCGTGACGAAGAGATCGTGCAGGCGGCCGGGACCGGACAGGCCGACCTCGAAGCTGGTCTCGAGTAGCGGCATCGCTTCGTGGCGCAGAAGCCGCTTGGCGTGATCCAGCGTGACCGCTTGCAGGAACGCCTTCGGCGAGAGGCCGGCCCAGCGGGTGAAGGTCTTCTGCAACTGGGTCGGCGGCTGCCGCAGGCGGGCGGCGATATCGTCCAGCGAGGGCTGGTCGCGATAGTCCTCGGTGATCATCTCGATGACGCGGCGGACCGTCTCGTAGTCCGAGCCTGCGGGAGTGATGTCGGCATTCAGCGTGGCGGTGATGTTCATGTTCGTTCTCCTGACCTGCAGGAAACCATGCCTTAGGGCAGGCTGCCACCCGAAACTTGCAGCAGCGATCAGTGGCCGCGCTTGACGCGCGCCAGCGCGCCGGAAAAGGCGGACGCGAAACGCTCGCGGTCGTCATGGTGCAGGAAGCCGCCGATGTCGGTCCACCGCCCCTGCCCGCTCACGGACATGCCGGTGATGCCGATCTCCTCCTTGCGGGCGACGTTGAAGCGCGCCCAGAAGGGGTTGAAGTCGTGCTTCGTCTCCCGCCCGGCAGGGTCGCGCTTGCTGATCGCGATATTGGTGCGCGACAGGGCGATCCGTTCGGATGCCCGGGCCGCGCGGTTGTTCAGCCAGAAGGCTGCGAACAGGATCAGGAAGTCGGCGCCGAAGAACATCATCACCGGCCAGGCGCCGGAGAAGAGGAATACCGCCATGTGGGCGAAGGTGAGCGCGCCGGCGATGAGGAAGAAGACGAAATGGCCCCTGTGGCCGAGCGAACGGTGCGGCCGGAGTTCGGCGAGGAACACCGGCCGTTCGTTCGCGCTGATATCGTCGTTGCCATCGCTCATGACCGATGACTATAGAGGCAGGATGAAGAACGCGAAACCGAAAACGAAGACCGGTACCGCCCCGGCGCCGGGACGCCGCAGCGCCAGGCCGAGAAGTGCCTATACGCCGGACGAGATCCGCGAGATCTTCCGCCGCTTCTCCATCCAGCGGCCGGAGCCGAAGGGCGAGCTCGAGCACGTCAACCCCTTCACCCTCGTCGTTGCCGTGGCGCTTTCGGCGCAGGCGACCGACGCCGGGGTGAACAAGGCGACCCGCGCGCTGTTTGCGGTCGCCGACACGCCGGAGAAGATGCTGGCGCTCGGCGAGGACAGGGTCCGCGACTACATCAAGACGATCGGGCTCTTCCGCAACAAGGCCAAGAACGTGATCGCGCTGAGCCGGAAACTCGTCGACGAGTTCGGCGGCGAGGTGCCGCGCAGCCGCGAGGAACTGGTGACGTTACCGGGCGTCGGCCGCAAGACGGCGAACGTGGTGCTGTCGATGGCCTTCGGTCAGGCGACGATGGCGGTCGACACCCACATCTTCCGCATTGCCAACCGGATCTGTCTGGCGCCGGGGAAGACCCCGGACGAGGTCGAGGCACAGTTGATGCGGATCGTGCCGGATGACTATCTCTACCACGCCCATCACTGGCTGATCCTGCACGGGCGCTATGTCTGCAAGGCGCGCAAGCCGGACTGCGAACGCTGCGTGATCGCCGACATCTGCAAGTCTCCCGAGAAGAGCTGCGACATCCCCGCCCCGCTGGTGGAGCTGCCGCCGCAGGCGGTCGCCGCGGCGCAGTAGAAAGACGCCCTATCGCGGGCAGAGGCCGTCGATCATACAGACGATGGCTGCCTCATAGGCGGCGCGGTCGCCACCCTCGGCGATCTCGACCGCCGCCCGGTCGAAGCCTGCGGACAACAGCGCCGTCATCTGGTCCAGCAACCGGCCGGCCTCGTCCCGCAGCAGGTTCGAGAGGCCGGCGCGCAACGATGCCTCGGCGTTGCGGCGATCGAGGGCCGCCGCTCTTTCGGAACCGAGGACGGCGGGCGCATCGAGAAGCAGCAGGCGCGTCCTGCCCTTCTGCGACATCGCGTCGAAATAGCCTCTTGCCCCGAGGATCAGCGCCTTGCGGGCGTCCGTCTCAGGAGCGGCGCGCGCCTCGATTTCCGCTGCGACCGTGCTGGCTTCCCGTTCGACGACGGCGAGGAACAGCGCCCGTTTGTCCTCGAAGTGGTGATAGAGCGCGCCGCGGGTGACGCCGGCGGCGGCGACGATATCGGGCGTGGCCGTGGCCGCGTAGCCCCTGTCGACGAACAGCGCGCGCGCCGCGTCGAGAAGGGCTGTGCGCGTGGCCTCCGTCCGGTCCTTGTTGCTGCGGGTCATCTTTCCCTCTTTACATACATTCTGCACGTATTATAAATAGAAACATGCAGATTGTATGTTATCAATGAAAGGAAGGAAAGCCATGAAGTGCACGAGCTACTATCCGGTCATCATGACCGACGACGTCGCAGGTACCGCCGCCTTCTATTGCCGGCACTTCCGCTTCCAGCCGCTCTTTTCCAGCGACTGGTACGTCCACCTGCAATCGGCCGAGGACGAGCATGTGACGCTGGCCATCCTTGACGGACAGCACGGGACGATACCGGAGGCCGGTCGCGGCAAGGTGTCGGGCCTGCTCCTGAACTTCGAGGTCGAGGATCCCGATGCGGTCTATGCCGCCTGTCGGGCCGCGGGCCTGCCGATCCTCAAGGCACTGTGCGACGAGGATTTCGGCCAGCGGCACTTCATCACCGCCGATCCCAACGGCGTGCTGATCGACGTCATCAAGCCGATCCCGCCGAGCGCCGAATTCGCCGCACAATACGAGGCCGCCGCGCTGCCGTCCTGATCCTCAGCCGCGAAAGCCGGGGTCGGCGCGCGACAGCAGCTTGTGCAGGTGGACCATCAGGCCCGCCGCGAAGAGCGGCGTCAGCAGGTTGACGACCGGCACGGCGAGGAAGGCGGCGACGAGGAGGCCGGCCAGGAAGACGGTGGAGGCGTGCTTGGCGCGGAACAGCCGTGCCTCCTCCGGCGACCGGAAGCGCATGGCGGCGAACTCGAAGAACTCCCGGCCGAGCAGGTAGCCGTTGACCAGGAAGAAGGCGATCAGGTTGATGCCGGGGATCAGCAGCAGGAAAAGGGCGATGAGGTTGCCGACCAGCACGACGCCGAGGAACTTGAGCGAGCCCGCGATCGCCGGCCACAGCGGCAGCGCCTTGCCCGACGGATCGCCCGGATAGTCACGCGCCTCGACGACCTCCGCCACGTCGTCCAGGAAGAAGCCGGCGATGATCGCAGTGACCGGTGCCAGCAGCAGCGCCAGCGACAGGGCCAGGCCGATGCTTGCCATGATGCCGAAGATCACGGTGAGCCAGCCCGTCCAGTCGGGAAGCCCGGGCATGTAGCCGGAGACCCAGGGCCAGGCGAAGGCGATGAAGCTCTCGCGCAGCGCGAACCAGAGCACGATCAGGACGAGGACCGTCAGGCCCAGCACCTTCCAGAACACGCGCCGGGTTTCCGGCGCGAACAGATTGCCGAGCGCCAGGCGCGCCGCGTCGAGGACCATGCCCATACTCCCTTTCGTTGCGCTCGATGTAGGGTGCGGAAAACCGGCCCGCAAGCCGTGGCTTTTGACGGCGCAATTTAAGCCTGCGTTAAAGGGCCGGAACTAGAGTTCACCCCACGTCAGTCGAGGTCGAAATCCACAGCCCGGGTATTTGAACAATGCGCAGCATCAAGATCAGCAGGCTCCTTCCCGCCCTCTTCGTCCTGATGGTGCTGCTCGGCGGGCTACAGGGCGCGGTCGCCTTCAGGTCGCTGTCGACGATCACCGGCCAGTTCGAGCGCATCGGGCAGGAGCGCATGCCCCAGATGAGCGAGATCCTGCAGATCAGCAACGACTTCTCCGTCCTCGGCGGCACGTTTTCCGAACATCTCCTCTCGATGAATCCGGACGAACTGACGGCGATCGAAAAGAGAATCGCCGACGACGCCGCGGTGCTGAACCAGCGGATCGACGCCTATGCGAGCGCCGTGTCGGGCGACCCGGCCGCGGCAGGTACGGTTGCCGGCATCAAGGACAGCCTGGCGGCCTACCTGGCCGAATCCGAGAAGCTGAAGCAGTTTTCCGCCATCGCCGCCAAGGGGCCGGCGCTGGAGATCTTCCACGGCCCGATGAAGCAGCACGCCGAGACGATCGATGCCGGCCTGAAGAGCCTCGTCGCCACCAACCAGTCGCTGACGGCGCAGGCCATCGACGCCGCGCAGGCCGAGCAGGATTCCGCCTATCAGCTGACGATCGCCTCGCTCGCTCTGTCGGTAGGCCTCGCGATCGCTGCGATCTTCGTCGTCCACCGGCGCGTCGTGCGCCCGCTGGACGGTATCGCCGCCGCCATGAAGAAGGTAGCCGACGGCGACATCCACCAGGAAATCCCGCACGCGGAGCGCCGCGACGAGATCGGCGAGATGGCGGCAGCCGTCGCCATCTTCCGCGACAATGCCGGCGAACGCCTGCGCCTGGAGCGCCAGGCGGCGTCCGACCGCGCCAGCACCGAAGCCGAACGCATGGCCCGCGAAGCCGAACGCAACCGCGAGACCGGCAAGGTGGAAGCCGCGGTCGTATCGCTCGGCGAGGCGCTCGGCCGGCTTGCCGGCGGCGACATGACCTGCGCCATCGACACGCCGTTCGACGGCGAACTCGACCGGCTGCGGCAGGATTTCAACACCTCGGTCGCGCGCCTGCGGGAAGCGCTCTGCGAGGTCGGCGACAATGCGCGGGCGATCGATTCCGGCGCCCGCGAGATCCGCACCGCCGCCGACGCGCTCGCGCGCCGCACCGAACAGCAGGCTGCCTCGGTGGAGGAAACGGCCGCAGCCCTGGACCAGATCACCACGACCGTGCGCGATTCCACCCGCCGCGCCGAGGAGGCCGGCGAACTCGTCGGGCATACCCGTGCCGGTGCGGAAAAGTCGGGCGAGGTGGTGCGTCGCGCCATCTCCGCCATGCAGCAGATCGAGCAATCCTCCGGCGAGATCGGCAACATCATCGGCGTCATCGACGAGATCGCCTTCCAGACCAACCTCCTGGCCTTGAACGCCGGCGTCGAGGCGGCGCGCGCGGGCGAGGCGGGCAAGGGCTTCGCCGTGGTGGCGCAGGAAGTGCGCGAACTGGCGCAGCGCTCGGCCAAGGCCGCACACGAGATCAAGGCGCTGATCACCACCTCCAGCAACCAGGTGCGCAACGGCGTGGCGCTCGTCGGCGACACCGGCAAGGCGCTGGAGACGATCGTCGTGGAGGTCGAGGAGATCAACGGGCACGTCCAGGCGATCGTCCAGGCGGCCCGCGAACAGGCGCTCGGCCTCTCCGAGATCAATACGGCCGTCGGAAACATGGACCAGGGCACCCAGCAGAACGCCGCCATGGTCGAGGAAACGACGGCGGCCAGCCACGGGCTGGCAAGCGACGTGCAGGCGCTCAACGCGCTGATCGGCCGCTTCAACGTCGGCACGTCGCTCGGGCAGGCGTCGGGCGGGTCGCAGATGCATGCGCTGCCCGGAACCGAGCCCGCCGGCCCGGCACCTTCCGCGCCGCTGCCCGCAAGCGCGCAGACCAGCAAGTCGCGCCCGCCCGCGGGCGGCGTCGTTTCCCAGTTGCCGCGGAAATCGGCCGGCCAGTGGAACGTGAAGGCTGCGAGCAAGGTATCGCGGGCGGTCACCTCGCCGGCGCATCTGTTGAACCAGAAGCTGGCTGGAGCGCTCGGCGCAAGGCAGGCGGAAACCAAGGACGGGGACTGGGAAGAATTCTGATCGCCCCCGCCTCCAGGCAAGGAGAAGACGTCTTCGCCGGGACCTGACACCGTGACCTCTTCAGCCTTCGGCGTTGCCTTTCGTCAGCCCTTCGTCGGCGTCGGGCGGATAACGATGCTCGCCGCCGCGGAAATCGCGGATGCGGAAGCAGCCGTCGTCGCTTTCGCGGACGGCGTCGGACAGCACGGGAACCTTTCCGTGGCCTCCCGGGATGTCGAGGATATAGGTCGGCTGGCAGAGGCCGGAAATGCGGCCGCGCAACTGCGCCACCAGCGCCTTGCCCTCGGCGAGGCCGAGGCGGAAATGGCTGGTGCCCGGCGCGAGATCGGGGTGATGCAGATAGTAGGGCCGGATGCGGTTCTCGACAAAGGCGCGCATCAGGGCGGCCAGCACGTCGGCATCATCATTGACGCCCCTCAGGAGCACCGTCTGGCTGATCATCGCGATCCCGGCGTCGACCAGCCGGGCGCAGGCCGCGCGCGCCTGCGGCGTCAGTTCGCGCGGATGGTTGGCGTGGAGCGCGACATAGGTCGTCTTGCCCGACGCTTTCAGGGCATCGATCAGCGCGGCATCGACGCGGTCGGGCTCGACCACCGGCACGCGGGTATGGAAGCGGACGATCTTGACGTGGCCGATGGCCGCCAGCCGTTCCATGATCTCGCGCAGGCGGCGGGCGGACAGGACCAGCGGATCGCCGCCGGTGAGGATCACCTCCCAGATCTCCTGCCGCGCGGCGATATAGGCGATGGCCGCGTCGAGCTGTTCGGGCGTGAGCGTCCCGAGCCCCGACGGCCCGACCATCTCGCGGCGGAAGCAGAAGCGGCAATAGACCGGACAGACATGCACCGCCTTGAGCAACACCCGGTCGGGGTAGCGATGGACGATGCCCTCCACCGGGCTGTGGGCGAGGTCGCCGATCGGATCGGTCCGCTCCTCGGCGCGGACATGGAGTTCCGCGGCATCGGGGACGAACTGCAGCGCGATCGGATCGTGCGGGTCTTGCCGGTCGATCATTGCCGCGACCGCCGGCGTCAGCGCAACCGCATAGCGTTCGCCGACCCGGGCCATGTCCGAATGTTCGGCTCCCGGCGGCAGCAGGCCGGCCTCCACCAGTTCCGGCACCGAACGCAGCGTCCTTGGCATGCTCATGGCGCGGTCTCCGCGACCGGCGCCCAGATGACCTGGTCGATGCGCGCAGCGCCCGTCGCCAGCATCACCAGGCGATCGAAGCCGAGCGCGATGCCGCTCGCTTCGGGCATGATGCGCAGCGCTGCGAGAAAATCCTCGTCGAGCGGATAGGTCTCGCCATAGACCCGCTGCTTTTCCGCCATCTCCAGTCCGAACCGGCGACGCTGCTCGGCGGCGTCCGTGAGTTCGCCGAAGGCATTGGCGAGTTCGACGCCGCAGGCATAGAGTTCGAAACGCTCGGCGACGCGGGGATCGTGCGGCGCCGGGCGCGCCAGCGCCGCCTCGGAGACGGGATATTCGCAAAGCACCGTCGCCCTGCCGAAACCGAGATTGGGCTCCACGCGCTCCACCAGCACGCGGCTGAACAGGTCGGCCCAGGTATCGTCGGGTGTCACGCGCATGCCGGCCCGGCCCATCGCCGTCGCCAGGACCTCGCGATCGGTCGCGCCGTCGGGACCGATGGTCGCCATAAGGTCGAGGCCGGCATGGCGCTCGAAGGCGGCCGCTACGGTCAGCCGTTCGGGCTCGGCAAAGGGATCGCAGTCACGTCCGCGCCAGGAAAGGCGCTGCGTCCCTGCCGTCCGCGCGGCAAGCGCCAGGATGGCGGCGCAATCGCGCATCAGTTCCTCGTAGCCTTCCCCCACCCGGTACCATTCGAGCATGGTGAATTCCGGATGGTGCAGGGGGCCCCGCTCGCGATTGCGGTAGACATGAGCGAAACAGGCGATCCGTTCCTCGCCGGCGGCGAGCAGCTTCTTGCAGGCGAACTCGGGCGAGGTGTGCAGGTAGAGCGGCGTCGCGGTTCCCGAATGGCCGATCGCTTCCGTGCGAAAAGCATGCAGATGCGCCTCGTTTCCGGGCGAGACCTGCAACGTCGCGGTATCGACCTCGACAAAGGCGCGCTCGGCGAAATAGCCCCTCAGCGCGGCCTGGATGCGGTTGCGCGCGATGAGGAACGGGCGACGGTCGGCATGGACGTCTGGCGTCCACCAGGGAGACGGTGCGGGCGTGCTCGCGGTCATGGCAAGTTTCTATCAGATTCCGGCGGACACGCTGGCCTTTTTCCGGAATTTAGGGTAGTTGCGGCCCGATCCCGCTTTCCGGCGGCCCGGGGATGACACTTGCTGGGTCCTCTACGACGCGGTCGCTCCAGATACAAGGAAGACTTATGGCAAAGATCATCGCTTCTTCCGTCCGCAAGGGCAACGTGCTCGACGTCGACGGAAAACTCTACGTGGTTCTGACGGCACAGAACTTCCACCCGGGCAAGGGCACGCCGGTCACGCAGGTCGACATGCGCCGCATCTCCGACGGGGTGAAGGTCTCCGAGCGCTACCGCACCACCGAACAGGTGGAGCGCGCCCATGTCGAGGACCGCGAGCACACCTTCCTCTACGAGGACGGCGACGGCTTCCACTTCATGAATCCGGAAAGCTACGACCAGCTGACCATGTCGGCCGACGACGTCGGCGATGCCAAGGCCTATCTCCAGGAAGGCATGGCCGTGATCCTGTCGACGCACGAAGGCGTCGCGATCGCGCTGGACCTGCCGCGCAACGTGGTCCTCGAGATCACCGAGACCGAACCGGTCGTCAAGGGCCAGACGGCCTCCTCCTCCTACAAGCCGGCCATGCTTTCCAACGGCCTCCGCACGCTCGTGCCGCCGCACATCCAGGCCGGTACCCGCGTCGTCATCGCCACCGAAGACGGCTCCTACGTCGAGCGCGCCAAGGACTGATGCGAATTGCGCCGCCCGGCCGGACGATCGGGCGGCACCCCTTACAATCCGTCGAAAATCCGCTATGACCGGTACCCGGCTCTACCCCCAACGAGACGGATCTGATACCGCATGACCCAATTCGACGTGCTGACGGTCGGCAACGCCATCGTCGACATCATCGCCCGCTGCGAAGAACGCTTCCTCACCGACAATGCCATCATCAAGGGCGCGATGAACCTCATCGATGCCGAGCGCGCGGAGCTGCTCTATTCGCGGATGGGTCCGGCTGTCGAGGCCTCCGGCGGGAGCGCCGGCAACACGGCTGCCGGGATCGCCAGCTTCGGCGGACGCGCGGCCTATTTCGGCAAGGTCGCCACGGACCAGCTGGGCGAGATCTTCACCCACGACATCCACGCCCAGGGCGTCCATTTCGCAACCCGACCGCTCGACGGCTTTCCGCCGACCGCGCGCTCGATGATCTTCGTCACCGCCGACGGCGAGCGCTCGATGAACACCTATCTCGGCGCCTGCGTCGAGCTCGGCCCGGAAGACGTCGAGGAGGCCGTGGTCGCCGCCTCCAAGGTCACCTATTTCGAAGGCTATCTCTGGGATCCGCCACGGGCGAAGGAGGCGATCCGTGCCTGCGCGCGCATCGCCCATGCGAACGGCCGCGAGGTGTCGATGACGCTGTCGGACAGCTTCTGCGTCCATCGATACCGCGACGAATTCCTCGAGCTGATGCGCTCGGGCACCGTCGACATCGTCTTTGCCAACCGGGCCGAGGCGCTGGCGCTTTACGAGACCGAGGACTTCGAGCACGCGCTTCAGATGATCGCCGGGGACTGCCGCCTTGCCATCGTCACCATGAGCGAGGAAGGTTCTGTGATCCTGCAGGGGGGCGAGCGGACCCGGGTCCATGCCTCGCATGTCGAGCGGGTGGTGGACACCACCGGCGCCGGCGACCTCTATGCGGCCGGGTTTCTCCACGGCTATACACAGGGGCGCTCGCTGGAAGACTGCGGCAAGCTCGGCAGCCTCGCGGCCGGGATCGTCATCGAGCAGATCGGGCCGCGCCCGATGGCCTCGCTCGCCGAAGCGGCGGCGGAGGCCGAGCTCGCCTGAACCTCGTCGCCTACTTGAAGGCCTCGCCGGGATAGGCGCCCCAGATCTCGATCTGGGCCACCCAGCCCTCGGTGCCGTCCACCTCGGCGCGGCACCAGTCCCCGTTGCATTCCCCGACCTTGACGACGACGCCGGGTTCGAGCTTGGCGACGATCGTGCTGGAGGACTGCGCCTCGCGGCGCATGTTGACGTAGATGTCAGCGCCCTTGCCGCGCATCCAGGGTGCCGTCACCGCCGTGCGCTCGCCGGACAGAAGCGCCTGGTTGACCCAGCCTTCGGTGCCGTCGGCATCGCGGACGCGCCGCCAGTTGTCGTATTCCTGGATGATCTCGACCGGCACCCCGGATTTCAGGTAGCGCCAGGCGACCGCGTAGTCGACGCTGGGGCCGACGCGCAGATTGACGCTCTTTGCCTTCAGGCTGACGAAGCGCGGCAGCGGAAGCCCGCTCGGCCCCTTCGCCGCCTGCGCGAAGGCTGCGGGAACGCCGTGGGAAGCCAGCAAGGTCAGGGCGGCAAGCGCTATGGTGCAAACGCGGATGGGTAAGCGATGCATGACGTGTTCCACTCAAAAACTTGCGGACATCCGGCAACCGGACCCTGTCGGACCTGGCAATTCGCAAGTCCGGCTTTCAGAGCGGATTGTCTTCGCGACGGGGTCTGGTAGAAAATGCCCTTGATGAAGCAAGTCTTGCCTATCTTGGTTAAGGACCCGTCAACAGGACGCCGATCGGACCATGACGAACAAGAAAAAACCGAAGGTCTATCTGACACGCCGCCTGCCGGACGTGGTGGAAACGCGCATGCGCGAATTGTTCGACGCCGAGCTCAACATCGAGGACACGCCGCGCACGCAGCCGGAGCTCGTCGCCGCGGTCAAGACGCATGACGTGCTGGTGCCGACCGTGACCGACCGGATCGACGCGGCCCTGATCGAACAGGCCGGGCCGCAGCTGAAGCTCATCGCCAGCTTCTCGAACGGCGTCGACCATATCGACATCGACGCTGCGGCGCGCCGCGGCATCACCGTCACCAACACCCCGAACGTCCTGACCGAGGACACGGCCGACATGACGATGGCGCTCATTCTCGCCGTGCCGCGCCGGCTTGCCGAGGGCGCCCATCTCCTGACCGACCGCAAGGGCGAATGGGCGGGCTGGTCGCCGACATGGATGCTCGGCCACCGCATCTGGGGCAAACGGCTCGGCATCGTCGGCATGGGCCGGATCGGCACCGCGGTGGCCCGCCGCGCCAAAGCCTTCGGGCTCTCCATCCACTACCACAACCGCCACCGCGTCAGCCCGGCGACGGAGGAAGCGCTGGAGGCGACCTACTGGGACAGCCTCGACCAGATGCTGGCGCGCGTCGACATCGTCTCGGTCAACTGCCCCTCGACGCCGGCGACCTACCACCTGCTTTCGGCCCGGCGGCTGGCGCTGATGCAGCCGTCCAGCTACATCGTCAACACCGCGCGCGGCGGCATCATCGACGAGGCGGCGCTGATCAAGTCCCTGCGCGAAGGCAAGATCGCAGGCGCCGGGCTCGACGTGTTCGAGCACGAGCCGGCGGTCAACCCGAAGCTCGTCAGGCTTGCGACCGAAGGCAAGGTGGTGCTCCTGCCGCACATGGGCTCTGCGACCCTGGAGGGCCGGATCGACATGGGCGAGAAGGTCGTCATCAACATCCGCACCTTCTTCGACGGTCATCGCCCGCCGGACCGGGTGCTGCCGGGCCGGACCTGAAGCAACCTGTTTAACGGCTGCGGCGCCGGTAGCGCATCACCTCGAAGCGCGCCGCCAGCCCGTCATAGAGCATGAGCCGGCCGACGAGCGGTTTGCCGGCGCCGGTGACGAGCTTGATCGCTTCCATCGCAATCAACGTGCCGACGACGCCGGTCAGGGCGCCGACGATGCCGGCCTCGGCGCAGGAGGGGACGACGCCCGGTGGCGGCGGCGCGGGGAAGAGATCGCGGTAGCCGGGGTTCTGCCGCCCGTCCGCATCGGTCTCCCACGGCTTCAGCACCGTCAGCGAGCCGTCGAAGCGGCCGACCGCTCCGGTGACGAGCGGCAGGCGTGCCGCCTCCGCCGCATCGGCTGCGGCATAGCGGGTCTCGAAATTGTCGGAGCCGTCGATCAGGAGATCGAAGCCCGCGAGCAGGCCTGGGGCCGCCTCGAGGGTGAAGCGCGTGTCGAAACCCGTCACGCGGACATGCGGATTGATCGCGGCGATCGCCGAAGCCGCACTTTCGATCTTGCTGCGACCGATGGCGCCGGTGCCATGGATCACCTGCCGCTGCAGGTTCGACAGCGACACGGTGTCGTCGTCGACGATACCGATATGCCCGACGCCGGCGGCAGCGAGATATTGCAGGACCGGCGCGCCAAGGCCGCCGGCGCCGATCACCAGAACGGCGGCATTCTTCAGCTTCTGCTGACCCGCGCCGCCGATTTCGGCCAGCACGATGTGGCGCCGGTAGCGCTCGATCTCGTCGGGTCCCAGGGGTTGTTCTTCGGTCGTCACGCGCGATCTCCGCCAGTTGCCTATCCGGCGATCGTACCGTTTTCCACCGTCAGGAAGCGGGCGCGATCGCCGAGGGCTTCGAACATGGCACGATCGGTCCCGGTCATGAAGGCCTGGCCGCCGAGCGCATCCACGCGATCGAACAGCGCCGCCCTGCGGCCTTCGTCGAGATGGGCGGAAATCTCGTCCAGCAGCAGGACGGGCGCATGTCCCGTCATGCCGGCGACGAGCCCCGCATGGGCGAGGACGATGCCGACCAGGAGCGCCTTCTGCTCTCCGGTCGAGCAGCGCGCCGCGTCCATGTCCTTCTCGCGGTGCCGGATCATGAGGTCGACCCGATGCGGGCCGTCCAGCGTCCGGCCGGCGGCTGCGTCGCGAAAACGGCCGTCGCGCAGGGTGGCGGCGTAGATCTCCTCGATCTCGTAGGCCGGCCGATCGAGCACGTCGTCGAGAAAGCCTGTGAGCGCCATCGTCGAAGTGGGGAACGGTCCCTCGTCGCGCGACGCCTCGACGAGGTCGGCGAGGAGGCCCACGAGTTCGCGCCGCGCCAGTGCCATGGCGACGCCGAGCTCGGCCATCTGCAGCTCCAGCCCGTCCAGCCAGCGCGCATCGGGCCGCGGCTCCGAGAGCAGCCGGTTGCGGCCGCGCATGGCCTTTTCGAAGTCCGCCGCCCGCCGCCCGTGCTCGGGATCGAGCGAAAGGACGAGGCGATCGAGAAAGCGGCGACGGTCGGAGGATGCGCCGGTGAAGAGCCCGTCCATGGACGGCGTCAGCCAGACGACGCGCAGATGGTCCAGAAGCTCGTCGACCGAACGGGCCGCGGTCCCGTTCAGCCTGAGACGGCGCGACTGGCCCTCCTCGCCCGCCTCCGTGCCGGTGCCGATCTCGACCTCGCCCTGCATGCCGTCGATCGCCGCGAAGACGCTGAAGCCCGCCGGCGCGCCCTCGCGCGCAACGTCGGCATAGGAGGCGCGCCTGAGGCCGCGGCCGGGGGTCAGGAAGGAGACCGCCTCCATCAGGTTCGTCTTGCCGGCCCCATTCGCGCCGGTCAGCACGACATGGCGACTGTCGAGCCCGAGCGCGACGGTCGCATAGTTGCGAAAATCGTGCAGCTTCAGACTGAAAAGGGTGACCTTGTGGGGCATCGGGATCCGGATCTTTCGCCAGAGAGCTATGCCGAAGCGGGCGCCAAGGCAAGGCCCGCCCGTCGAATACGAGCCGTTCCCGGCAATCGCTCCGGTTGCGTTCACCGGGCCTTAACGCCTCATCGGGACAATGTCGCGGCCGTATCCGCCGCCTGTTGGGGCCGGTCCACCCCCAGGAACGCTATGTCGCCAAACGAACCATCATTCCGTCTCTCGCTTGTGGTTGCCACGCTCGGCCGTTCGGACGAACTGGCGCGGCTTTTGGGCTCGCTCGCGGCACAGACGATCTCCGACTTCGAGGTCATCATCGTCGACCAGAACAGCGACGACCGCGTGCTGGGCCCGATCGCGCAGCATGCCGAAAGCTTGGAGATCGTCCATGTCAGGACGCCGAGGAAGGGCGTCTGCCGGGCCCGCAACCTCGGCGCCTCCATGGCGCGCGGCGAATGGCTGATGTTTCCGGACGACGATTGCTGGTATCCGGAAGATCTGCTGGATCGCTACCGGCAGGTGACCGAAGCCACACCCGCCGACTTTCATTGCGGCCGCGCCACCAATGCGGCGGGACAGACGATCATGGGTACGTTCGAGAGCCAGCCGGTGCGGATCCGGCGCGGCAACGTCTGGACGACGCTGATCGAATGGATGCTGACGGTGCGAAAGGACGACTTCACGGCTGCGGGCGGGTTCGACGAGAAGATCGGGCCCGGTTCGGGCACGCCATGGGGCGCCTACGAGGTGCAGGATTTCGTGCTGACGCTGCTGGAGCGCGGCCTGGCCGGCCGGTACGATCCGATGCTCGCAGGCCACCATCCCGAGGACATGACCGACCAGACCGTTCCGGCGAACATCGCCAAGATCCGCTGCTACAGCGCCGGTCTCGGCTATGTGATGCGCAAGCACGGTTTCGGTCTTTCCGGTTTCCTGCCGCGTCTCCTGCGGCCGCTCGCGGGAATGAGCATCTATGCGCTGACCGGCCGCCCGGCGATGGCGCGGCGATCACAGCAGATCCTGGTCGGCCGCTGGGACGGCTGGCGAAAGGCGGCCGGCGCGGCCTGAGACCGAGGTCCGGCAGGATATCTTAAGAGTTGAAAGCTAGGGTCTGCACCCTGGGGTCGTGACCGGCGGTTGCGGCTGTGACGGATAACGGCTGCCGGCCAGCGGAGCGACGACCATGCTGCGAACGAACGACCTTGCGGTGGACGCCGCCGGAAGCGCCTCCTGGGCGCCCGGATCGGCCGCCCTGCCCGTCTGCTTTGCCGGGACCGTCGGCCTCTTCACGCCACCGATGGCGGGTACGACGCCGTCCGACTGTGCCGTGCTCTTCCTCAGCCCATGGGGCTTCGAGGAGATGTGCACACGCAAGCTCTGGCGGGAGCTCGCCGAAGGCTTCGCCGGCCTCGGGATCGCGAGCCTGCGCTTCGACTATCCCGGCACGGGCGATTCGCTCGATCCGATGGAATTTTCCGGCGGCCTGCCGGTCTGGCAAAAGGCGATCGGGGCCGCCGCCGCCGAACTGCGCATGCTCTCCGGCGCGAGACGGCTGATCCTTGTCGGACACGGGCTGGGAGCGACGTTCTCGATCCTTTTCGGGCGGCAGCTCGGGGCGGTCGAGGCAACGGTGCTGATGGCACCGGTGGTCAGCGGGCGCTTCTATCTGCGCGAGCTTTCCGCCTGGTCGAAGATGGTGGACGACGGCCTCGGGCTGACCGAGGAGCAGCGCCTGACGGGGAAGACCTCGGTCGCGGGCCTCGTCATGCCGGAGGACGTGGCAGCCGCAGTGCGTGCGATCAACCTTCAGGCCACCGATGCCGCGCCGGCCGGGTCGATCCTGATGGTGCACCGGCCGACCCGGGACAATGAGGCGGCCCTCGCCGCACGGCTGGAAGAGCTGGGTGCCGCGGTCTGCCGGAAGCCTTATCTCGGCTATGACGAGCTCGTCTCCAACCCCACGCTCGCCATCCAGCCCGAAACGGTCGTGCAGCACGTCATTGAATGGGTTGTGACGCTGGCGGCCGCGGCCGGGCCTGCGTGCGGGCCGCAACTTGCGCCGTCCCCGGCCGTTCTGGAAGGCGACGGCTTTGCCGAAGAGCCGTTGCGGTTCGGGCCGGCCGGCCGACTGTCCGGCATCCACTGCCGGCCGGCCGTTCCGCGGCGCGGCGCCGCCGTGATCCTGCTCGGCACCGCCTACGACCGGCATGCCGGGTGGGCGCGCTCGACCGTGGACACAGCCCGGTTGCTCGCCCGGCAGGGCGTTGCGTCCCTCCGGTTCGACGCCGCCAATGTCGGCGACAGCCCGCCGGTGGACGGTGCGGCGGGGCAGGTGCTCTTTTCCGAGGGGCAGAAGGACGACGTGCGCGCCGCCCTCGATCTGATGGCCGCGCGGCAGCTGACGCCCGCCGTCCTTGCCGGACGATGTAGCGGCGCCTACCTCGCCTTCCAGAGCGCCATCGACGAGCCGCGCTGCCGGAGCGTCGTCGCCGTCAATCCCTTCACCTTCGTGTGGGACCGGGATGAAGAGGTCGATGCAGCGCTGCGGTACAATCCGCGCTCGCTCGGCGACTATCGCAAGCGGGCGTTGCGGCTGGACACCTTGCGTCGGCTGGCTTCCGGCCAGATCGATCTCCGGCGTGCCGCAGCCAATATCGGCAAGCAACTCGGCCGTCGGGCCGCGCTGATGGCGCCGGGCCCACTGGGGCGCCTGTCGAAATACGGCCGGCTGCGGCAGGCGGTGCTTTCAGCCTTCCGCTCGCTCGCCGAACGGCGCGTGCCGGTGCGGCTGATCTATAGCGATACCGACGTGGGGCTGGAGCGCTACCACGCCTATTTCGGGGCCGACGGATCCGGCATGAACGCGTTTAAGAATGTCACGGTCGAGATCGTCCCCGATGCCGACCACAACCTGTCGCCGCCCGCCGCCAGGGCTCTCCTGCAACAGCGGATCCTCGAGGCGGCGCTCGCCGCCGACTGAGCGACGCGGGCGGAACGTTGCGACAGAGGCGGTCGTTCTCGGTCAAAAGGAAACCGGAGCAGGCAGGTTCAGGGCGGACAGCTCTCCGCCGGGGCGTTCCGCGGCGCCCGTGCGGACCAGCCGGATGACCTGTTCCCCGCCGGGAGAAAGATGGAACCAGTTGTCCGAGGGCAGGAAGCCCGGGCAATCGATGTGGACAGACTGCAGCAGCCGGTCCGCCCCGATCCGCAGTTGCCAGCCGCCCTCCGCCTCCTCCAGCGCGACGGTCGCCGTTGCCGGATGAAGGGCACGCGCACGGCCCTGCGGGAAATGGAAGGCTTCAGCGACGATCGTCGGACTGTCACCGTCCCGCAGGCTCGCAATGGTCACGTCATGGGCGGGCGGACCGAAGCGGAAGGCATAGGTCGTGTCGAAGAAGGCGCCGAAGAGATCGGTGGCGGCGAAGGTGGCGGCACCGCGCGCCGCAAGCGTCAGGGCGCGCCGCCCGGTGACGACGGGCTGACGGCCGTCGCGCAGGCAGGTGAGATCGACGGTCAGTTCGCGTCCTTGATCCGTCTCGTTGATCACGTGCACGTCGAGACCGTTGGTGCCCTCGTCGGAGAGCAGCACCTGGAGCGGGCGGAAGGCGCGCCGCAGCGCGTGCCAGGCCGGCTTCGGCAGGCCGGTGGCATCGACGACGCCCCAGCCTGCGCCCGGCATGAGGTCCTGGAGCGTCCAGACGAGCGCGCCGTTGCAGCTCGACTGCGGCCGCCGCCACTCGGCATATGTCGCCTCCATGACCTCGCCGCTGACCGCGCGGGAGATATCGAGGTAGCGCGCCGGGTCCTCGCGTCGCAGGCGCGCAGGATCGCAATCGTAGAGCAGGCCGAGATAGTGTTCGCGCACGTCCTCGAAATCCCAGGAGGCGCCGCGGTCGCGCGGGATTCGGGATTTCCAGCGCGGGTCGTGCACGGCGGGAACGGGCAGATGCGCGTCGAGCGTCACCTGCTCCGGGACATTGGCGAAAGCCAGCGATTCGGCCGCAAAGCGCACCCCGGCCCGGCGCGCATCCTCGAGCGGCCGGCAATAGGCGCCGACGCCGTAATAATGGGCGACGCCCGCATTGGAGGAGAACGGCAGGGCGCCGCCAAAGGGCGCGTTGGGGACAAAGGGGACGTCCGGGCGCAGCGCCCGGACGATCTCGGGCAGGACCGCATCCGTCAGCGGCCCATTCCCGGCCTCGGCCGGCAGACCGAGCATCGCCGCCTGCTGGAATACCTCGCTGCCGCCGCAGAGAACAGCCAGCGCTGGCGAAGCGGCCGTGCGCTGCAGGAACTGTTCGACCTCGGTTTTCAGCAGGGCGACGAAATCTCCGTCTGCAGCCGGATAGTCGAAGTTCGCCAGCATGACGTCCTGCCAGACGAGAATGCCGAGCTCGTCGCACAGCTCGAAGAAGGCATTGCTCTCATAGGCCATGGTGCCGCCGATGCGCAGCAGGTTCATGCCCGCGCCGGCGGCCAGCCTCAAGGTCGGTTCATAGGCCGCCCGCGTGCCCGGCAGGTCGACGATGTCGGCATTCGTCCAGACCGCGCCGCGGCAGAAGACCGGGACCCCGTTCACCCGCAGGGCGAAACCGCGGCCGTCCGCACCGGTATCGATATCGATGCGGCGGAAACCGGTGCGACCGAGCGCATGGCTCTCGCCGTCGATTTCGACCTCGACCCCGTGCAGAACCGGCCGGCCATGCGTGTGCGGCCACCAGGCCGCAACGTCGGGGATGGCGAGCTTGCCCTGCCACCGGCCATCGGCGCCGCGCTCCATGGCCGCCGTGACGCCGGCGCAGCGCAGAAGGGCGGGGCGGGCGCCGTCGCCGGCCAGGAACGATACGGCCAGATGCCCGGTGCCGTCCGGCGCGAGCGTCGCGGCCATGCGGATGTCTGCTGGCTCGGCAGGCTGCGGCCGCACGAGGCGGACGGGGCGATAGGGACCGAGCGCATGCACGGAAGGACACCATCCCGGCATCCGGCCGAGCAGCGTCGTTCGGGTGAGCCGGACGCCTTGCGGAACGATCATCTGCGGACGCCAGCGAGCACGCGGGCCGCGTCGCTCGAGATGCGGCCCGAGCGCGCGGAAGCAGATCGCCAGACGATCCCTGCCGGTGACCTGCACGTCGATCTCGTGGGCCACGAACATCGAGCGGGAGGAAAGCCGGAGCTCGCCGTTCCAGTAGACGTCCGCGATCGTCGCGAGGCCCTCCAGCGCAAGCACGGCTGGACCCGGTGTCTCGCCGACGCGCTCGAGCAGGTACCACGCATCATAGCCGTCGAGCGGCATCGGATCGTCGCGGTCGAAGCGTCCTGCGCGTTCCAGCGCGCCCGCGACCGTGCCCGGCACCGGCGCATCCAGCATTTCCACATCGGGACCGATCATGGAGGGATCGGACCACGCCCCGGCTGCGACAAGGCACAGCTTCCAGCCCTTCTCCAGGTCCACGATCTGCGGGGACGCGCCTTCGGCCGCTTCGCTCATGCGCCCTCCGGCCTCAGTCGACGCGGCGTTCGAGAACGGCGATCATCTCGTCCCAGGCCGAGACTGCCGGGTCGAGCGCGGTCGCAAGAGGCTCGAAACGCTTGCGGGTGACCGCGCGGGCGAGCTGGAACTGCACCGACTTGGCGTTCTCGGCGATGCGACGCGCGGCCGCTGCGGCGTCGGTCAGCGTGCCGTCCGGGGCGATCCAGTCGAGATGGCTGGCGGCAAGTTCGAAATTGGCACCGAGCTGGCGCAGCGTGTTGAAGGCATATTTGTGGAAGAAGCCGAAGGGCCGCTCCGCGACAGCCTCCACCTGGCCGGGAAAGACGGCGGCGAAGGCGGCGACGGGATTGTCCGCCGGCCGGCGCTGCAGATGGAAGCGCAACAGGCGGCGGGCGGCCCTTGCCGTGTCGGTCTCGGCCGGACGCGCGGCGGGGAACTTCGCGAATTCCGTATAGGGCAGGAACGGCAGCGCATCGGCCGGCGCATCAAGCTGGAACAGGCCGTCGAAATCCTCGCCTTCGAGCCGGAAGAAGCCGGCATTGTGGAAGTAGTCGAGCGTGCGGCTTCCAAGGTCCAGCCGGTTGATCGCCACCGTCGTCTTGCCGTGCTCCAGCCGGTAGGCGACGCCGCGCGTGTCGGGCATGTAGAAACTGTCCATCTCGACGAGGCACAGGCGACCACGGCCGATCTGTTCGGCGACGTGGCGTTCGACGCGGTCATAGATCGCAAGCTCGGTGCAGCGGATGCCGTAGAGGACTTCGAGGTCCTCGAGCGGCACCTTGAAGAAGGTGAACTGGTCGCCCTCGAAATCCTGCGTCAGCGTGAAGCCCAGCATCGCCTCCGGCGGCAGCGCCTGCGCGCCCAGAACCTCGATCCACAGGTCGACATAGCAGTTGGTTTCCGGCCACATGCGCTCGTGATCGTGCAGCGCGTGCGGCCGGTAGGTGGCGGGATCAAGCCCGGGAAAGACGGAAGCTACGCCCAAGGTCAGCCCCAGAGGGTCTTGCGGACGCTTTCCGGCCAGTCGGCGACGTCGAGACCGTGGGTGTGGAACAGAGCGAGCGCGATGCGTTCCAGGCCGAAGCCGACGCAGGCGGTGTGCGCCACGCTGCCATCCTCCATGGTCAGGCCCCACTTCGTGCCGAACGCATCCTGATGATAGTTGAAGCTCATGCAGGCCGTGGGTCTCGCGACCGAGGTGATCGGGATCAGGAGCTCGAACTTCAGGTTCTGGTCGCGCTGGTTGTTGGCCAGCATCTTGCCGGCGCGGCCGAAGAAGGGATCGTTGGCGACATCGATCGTCACCTCGAGGCCGACCTCCTTCATCATCTGCACGCCGCGGTCCATCCAGGACTGGCGGAAATCGGTGACATGCTTCTCCGTGCCCATGCAGACATATTCGCGCATGCGGAAGAGCTGCTGGCGAGCCGGGTCCTGCGAAGGTTCGTGGCGGAAACAGTAGGACTGCAGGTCGTAGAGCGCGCCCTTTGCCGGGATCGCCCCGCGTCTGGCAACCGTCGGATAGAGCGGGTAGCAGGCGGCCGGCGTCAGGACGATATCGGTTGCCTTCTGGTCCTTCGTCCAGTCCTCCTCGCCCACTTCCATGCACTTCAGCAGGCTCATGTGGTCGAGTTCGTTGCCGCAGAAGGAATGGACGGTGCCGGCCAGCTGCGGGAAGCTCTTCATGTAGCCGCTCTTTTCGAAGAAGGCGCGGTTCATGCCCGGCGGGAAGCGCATGGCTTCCGCGCCGTCGGCGCCGCCGACACGGTCGATCAGGCGCTCGAAGGCGAGGATGACGTCCTCGAACCGGCCGCTGCGGCCATAGAGCCCTTCAACGCCGGTGTCGATCAGAAGGCCGGAATCGAACAGGCGTTCGAGAAACGAGGTCTGCATATCCATGGTTCTTCACCCCAGAAGACTGGTGTCCTGCTTGTGGACAAGCAGGAGATTGGACGTGTTGCCGAGAATGCGGTCGTTGGAGATCATCAGCTGGGCCGAATGCGCATCGCGCAGGTGCCGGCCAAGGCTGTAGGGCGTACCGTTCTTGTAGCCCATGATGCCGCAGATCAGCATGGCGTGGTTGATGATCGTCAGGATCGTCTCGGACGAGCCGATCTTCAGATTGTTCATGGCGACGGCGAAGCCCATCGAGGACAGCCGGTCGGCATCCGCCTTCGCCACCTCGAATTCGTTCAGGCCGGCGACCACGTTCGACTTCAGCAGTTGCAGCAGGTTCGACGCCTCGGCCAGGCGCAGGGCGCCGGGCGGCGTCTGGCCCGGCGACCTGCGTGCCGCGGCGCGGACGAAGGCCTGGGCACGCGCCATCGCATTGGCGGCGATCCCGTACCAGACGGCGCTCCAGAGAAGATGCGAGGTGGCGAGCATCGACTGGGCGGCGATCTCGGCGAAGGGCTTGGGCAGGATCTGCTCGGCCGGCGCCTCGGCCTTGAACAGATAGCCGTCGGAGCAGGTGCCGCGCATGCCGAGCGTATCCCAGACATGGGTGCGCTCCAGCGTGTATTGATCCTTCGTGAATACGGTCATGACCTGGTCGGTGGAGGCGGCCTCGGCGTGGCTGCGCGAGGTAATCAGGATCGCATCCGCGTTGGCGCCGTAGGAAATGACGGTCGCATCCTTCTCAAGCCGGCAGCGGTCGCCCTCGACCGCGATGGCGCAGATGCTGTTGCGCAGGTTGCCGCCGATGCCGCCTTCCGTCGTGGCGGAAGCCAGAAGCAGCTGTTCGTCGGCGATGCGGCGCATGAAGGTGCGGTGCCAGGCGGCATCGGTGCCATGCGAGACGAGGCTCGACGCCTTGATCTGGTGCATGGCGAAAACCATGGCCGCGGCAGAGCAGGACTGGCCCAGAATGGAGCAGACCTCGGCGATTTCGGCAATGCTCGCCCCTTCGCCGCCGAGCTCCGTGACGATCTGGATGGACAGCAGGCGTTCGGCGCGCATGGCGTCCACCGCTTCCTGCGGGAAGCGCCCCTTGACGTCGACATCGTCGGCGTGCGCCTCGGCCACGGCGGCAACGCGGGCGGCTCTTTCCGCCAGACCTGCCCCGGTGGACATGTTCATTCGGCAGCCTCCGCAGTGCCGGTCAGGCTTTCGACCGTGCGGGTGATGGCCGCGATGCTCTGGAACGACTTGCGGTTGAGCAGATTGTCCGGAAACTCCAGGTCGAAGGCTTCCTCGATCGCCAGCATGATCTGGACGGATGCGAAGGACGACAGGCCGGCCGCGTAGAGGTCCTGGTCGTCGGCGATCTTATCGACTGCGACCGGCAGGCCGCCATGCCTGGCGAGCAACTCACGGATTTTCTGCTTCATGGCGACATTCTCCCGCGTTCATCTTTCTGTCGGCCGGCGATGCCGCCCGTTCCGATCTTGTTCAACCAGAGGCATACATGAGGAGAGATAAGAACGCTTGAAGGGACATGGATAAGAATCCATGAAGGCGGCCAAGTACCCGTACCGCCCCATGCGCTGACGCTGCGCGGTCGCCCGTTCCGAAAAACATCATATTTTCAGCATGTTTAATATTTCCGTCGTCGCCCTATCCCGGCATTTCCGACGACAGGTTGAGAGGTTGTTAACCATAATCTGAGAGGTTGCGGGACGGTCCCCGGGAACCGCCGTGTGGTCTGACGGCAGCGAAGGCTGCGAAATTCGGCCGCGTCCCCAGGATTGCGACAGGGACCGCAACAGGGACGGGCGATCGGGCATGTGATGGACATCGACATTTTTCAGCTGCCGGGCATCGTGAGGAAGAGGATCCACTACGTGATCCTCGCCGCGGTGGTGTGCGCGCTGCTGGGCATGGGCTTCGTCCTCACCCAGAAGCCGTTCTATCGCTCGACCGCCGAGATCTTCGTCGATATCGGCGCCGGGCCCGTCGTCGGCACCGATACCGGCGGGTCGCTCAACACGCAGCAGGTGATCGGCAGCCAGATCTACCTGATCCAGTCCCGCGACGTGCTGCGCGACGTCGTGACCAGGCTGGACCTCACAAACGACCCCTATTTCAACGGCGGCGGCCTGCTGTCGAAGCTGCTGGGCCGACCGAAGACCGACGCGGCGACAGTCGACGGCGTCATCAATGCCCTGCTGGAGAACCTGAGCGTCGCGCGCAACGGCGACAGCTTCGTCTTCACCATCACCGTCAAGCACGGCAACAGCGAGATGGCCGCGAAGATCGCCAATGCCATTGCCGAAAGCTACCTCGCAGTTGCCGACAAGGCGCGCCTGGACGTCAGCCTGAAGACCACCCGCACGATCGCCGAGCAGGCCGAAGAGCTGCGCCAGCGGGTGCTCGACGCCCAGGAGGCGGTGGAGGACTTCCGGGCCGAAAACGGCATGATCAGCGCGGGCGACCAGGGACTGATCACCGACCAGCAGCTCGCCGGCCTGAACCAGCAGTTGCTGACAGCGCGCCAGCAGGTGGAGCAGCTGAAGACGGCCTACGAACAGGCACGCCAGCTCAACGTCTCCAATGTCGAGGCCGGCGCCATTCCCGAAACGCTGAATTCCGGCGCGCTCTCCGGGCTGCGCAGCCGCTATTCGCAGGCGCTCGACCGCCAGGCGGAACTGGCAGCCAATCTCGGCAACGACCATCCGCAAATGCGGGCGATCCGCTCGCAGATCGCCAGCATCCGCAACGCCATCGAGATCGAGCTCGAGCGCATACGCCAGTTGTCGGCCAATACCTACGAGCGCAGCCGGGCCAACCTCGCCTCGCTGGAAAAGCGCTTCGACGATCAGGCGGCCTCGAGCAAGGACAACGGCAAGCTCCGCTTCCAGCTGGTCCAGCTGACCAGCGAGGCTGCGGCCATCGATGCGGTCTACAAGGCATTCCTGACCCGCGCCGAGGAACTGAGCCGCCAGCAGGATCTCGGCAACGGCAATTCCCGCGTCATCTCCGAAGCCGTGCCGTCCGACAAGGCGGTGCAGGCGCCGAAGCTTCTGGTCCTGATCGCCGCGGTCCTGTTCGGATCTGCCGCAGGCGCCGCCCTTGCGGTGCTGCGCGAACTCCTGGGCGGCACCAAGCGCATGGAGCGGAGCCTCGTTGCCAAGACCGGTGCGCCGATGCTTGCCATCATGGCCGGCGACGCGCCACCGCCACCCGGCCGCCTGGACCGTTTCGCGCAGCGGCTGCCGTTTGCACGGCCGCCGGTCCCGGAAGCCCTGCCGCGGGAGGCGGGGATCCGCAGGCTCGGCCAGTTGCTCGAGGCGGAATTCGGCGCCAGCCACTCCGCCACCATCGCATTTTTGTCTGCCGACGGCAGCGGCCGCGACGGGGTTGCCGCGGACGTGGCGCGCGAGTTGCATGTCGCCGGCGAGATCGTGCTCTTCTGCAACGGCGAACTCCGCCACAGGGATCATTCGGCCGCGCGATCCTCCTGGAGCGTCAAGATCCGCCTCGACGCCGCCTTGCCACGCGACCATGCGCTGGAGGACGTCCTGCACTTCGAACGCATCGGCGCCGGCGGCCTGAGACGGATCGCAGCACTCGGGTCCTCCCGCGTCAGCACCGCGCCGCGGACCGAACCCGTTGACTTCGCCGTCATCGACTGCAGCGGCACGCCGGCAGAAACGGTCATCCCCACCGTCATGAAGCATACCGACGCCGTCATCGTCGTCTCGACCATTGGTGCGACGGGTGGCGATGCCCTCGACACGCTGATGGCGGAAATCGGCCCCTGGCGCGACAAGATCCTCGGAAACGTCCTTCTGACCCACCGGGCGCCTTAGGAGACGCCGAGATGGCCCGCACGGAATCGATCGGCACCGGGACGGGCTTCAGCAACCGACGAAGCCACAACATCCCGCAGGCGCACCACGAAGCCGGCACGCCGGCCAAAATCGACCCGGTGCGCATCGCCGCGATCGTGACGGTGATCGGCGGCCTCGTGTTCAATGCGCTCCTCTGCCTGGTCAACACCCGTTTCATGGGCATGGCCGACCGCCATGTCATCATGTCGGAACTCGTGATCGTCGGCTGCGCCTTCCTCGCGGCCATGACGCGAAAGTCGACGCTCTATGTGATCCTCGGCCTGTTCGTCAGCTACATGATGTTCCTGTTCATGCTGCGCGGGCAGGTGAATCCCAAGGCAGTCCGCGACATCCTCATCCCGCTGACCTTCTACTTCATGGCCGTGCGCATCGCGGACGCGAGGCTCGCCGACAGGCTGGTGACGGCCAGCGGCCTGATCGTCGTCGGCTTCGGGCTGTTCGAGTATCTCTTCCTGGAGACCTTCCTCGAATACTTCAACGTCATCGGCTACTATCTGGCGCGCGGCACCGTGACACTCGACCAGGTGTTCGGGCAGACCAAGGGCCTGTTCATTTCCGGCCAGCGCCCCGAGGCGCGGACGATCCTGCCCTTCCTCGGCCAGCACCGCGTCTCCTCCGTCTTCCTGGAGCCGGTGTCGATGGGCAATTTCGCCGTGATCATCTATTCCTGGGCGCTCTATCGCGGCCGCGCCTTCCCCGGCCGCTGGCTGGTCTTTGCGCTCGCCTTCACGGTGATCGCGCTGGCCGATGCGCGCTTCGGGCTCTACAGCTGCGTGCTGATCACGCTGCTCTATCCCGTCTATTCCTTCCTGCCGCGGCTGGTCTGGGTCGTCCTGCCGTTCTTCCTGCTCGCGGTGCTGTCGATCTACGGTATCACCTCGGTTTCCGGCGGGGGGCCGAACGACCTCGCCGGACGGTTCGCCGTGACCGCGCATATCCTGACGCAGCTCGACCTCGGCGTGGTGCTGGGCTCGGAGACGACCGACGCGTTTACCGCCGATTCCGGCATCTCCTACTCGCTGACCGCTTTCGGGATCTTCGGCTTCATCGGGTTGTGGACGATGCTCGTGCATGCGCCGCTGAAGGAAGCGCGGGCCTGGCGCTTCCACTCGATGATGATCGTCTATCTGCTGCTTCTGATGCTGATCAGCGATTCGTTCTATTCGATCAAGACGGCCGCCCTGATGTGGTTCCTGGTCGGCACCGCCGGGGCGTGCCGGCAAACGGCCGCTCCGCAACGGCCGGCTGCCGCCGCCATGCCACGCAGGGCATGAGTTTCCTTACCCGGTCTCGCCGAGCGCCGGGCAGGCCGCCTTCGGGGCCGGGATGCTGCCGCCATATTCGAGGGCGCGCAGCTGCGGCCGGTCGCCCTCGCTGGTCGGCTGGATGTTGAGCGCCTCGGTCTGCGGCCACCAGTCGCCCGCCGCCCAGTAGGTCCAGCCGGTCCATACGTCCGGGGCGCCGTCGACGACGGCGGTCATGCGCGAAAGGGCCGTCAGGCATTCGCTCGTGGCCGGTGCGCCGAACTCACCCAAGAAGCCACGCTTGCCGTTCTCGCGCAGCCAGACCGTGAAGCGTTCGAGTGCCGCCACGGCTTGCGCCGCGCCCTCGCAGGTCTCGTGCGTGCCGGAGAAGTCCTCGTCCAGGTACTGGTGGACCTCGTAGGCGTAGTTCTTCGCCGGATCCTCGATGCCCAGCATCACACTGGCGTTCGAGCCGCCGGGGCGATCGCTCTCCCAGCTGTGGGCGCCGGTCCAGATCGTTCCGGGAACGTAGACGAGATTTTCGGCCCCCGCGCTGCGGATGGCGGCGATGGCGGCGTTGGCGGCGACCAGCCATCGGTCGGCCGGAATGTCGTGCGGTTCGTTCATCAGGCCGAACTGCACCGCCGGATCGTTTGCGAACTCGGTGGCAAGCCGTCGCCAGAAGTCGGCAAAGGCCTCGACGGGGACCTCGGTGGAGCCGATCTGGCGACCGCCGTGATAGGCATAGTTATGCGGATCGAGGACCACCGTGAAACCCGCCGCCTTCAGGCGCTTGACAGTGTCGACGAGGCGCCGGCGCTCGCCCATCGCAAACGCCCGGCCGAGCCTCGGCTGAAGCCGTTCCCAGCGGAAGGGCAACCGCGCGCCGTTGAACCCCTTGCCGGCAAAATACCGGATCGTCTCGTCGCTCGGATAGATGTAGTCCTTGCCGTAGACGCCCGGCGGATCGCCGAACTCGGCCCCGGCAAGGTTGACGCCGCGCAGGCAGGCGGCGGACGCATCCAACGGAAGGACCAGCGCCAGCGCGAGCCCGCCGATCCGCATCGCCCTGCGTCTCATCTGCCTGCTCCCGGATTTCGCATATGCCGGCTTTCAGCCATTGGCTGCGACTTCATTGCCTTCACCGCCCTTTGCCGCTGCCGGGCCCCATTCGGGCGGAGCGACGCCTCCCAGAACTTCAGTATAGATCGCGGCATAGCGCCGGGCCACATGATCCCAGGAGTAGCCTTCCGCCGCGCGCATCGCCCTTGCCCGGTAGGCGGGGACGTCGCGGGCAAGTGCCAAAAACGCCGCGTGGATCGTCCCGGCTGCCGTCTCCGCGTCCTCGAAGTCGCAAAGGCGGACCTCGGGATGCTTGGCGGCGAGGTCGCGATAGGCCTGGTTCGGATGCAGCAGGGGCAGGAGGCCCGCGCTCATCGCCTCGACGGCAACGAGGCCGAAGCCCTCATATTCCGAAGCGGAGGCAAACAGCGAGCATCCGGACACCAGGTCGCGGACCTGTTCGTTCGACAGGCCGACATGCACGTCGATATGGTCTTCGAGCGCCCGCTGGCCGATCATCCGCCGCAGGGCTGCCTCGTCCAGTTCGCCCGGCACGCCCACCACCGATAGCCGCCAGTCCGGCTCGTGCACGACGAGGCGCGACAGGGCATCGAACAGACGGTCGAGCCGCTTGTTGGAGGAGAAGCGTCCGATCGTGACGATGCGGCGAAGCGGCTTCGTCGCGCCCGCGTCACGGAACTTGGCGATATCGGCGCCATTGTCGACCTCGACGACGCGGCGGCCGGCGACCTTGCGGAACAGGCGGGCATCCTGCGCGCTGCAGGCGATCAGCCGGCGGTAGGCGAGCGCCGAAAGGCGCGTCGTCACGTTGAACCAGACGAGCTTGAGCGCCTTGTGCCGCTCGGTATGGAAGAAACCGCCATGGGTGGTGGCGACGAGCGGCTTTCCATGCAGGGCCTTGCCCCAGGCGAGCGCATCGAAGAAGAAGTCGATCGCATGGACGTGCACGAGGTCGGCATCCTTCAGGTGCCGGAACACGCCCGGCGCGAAGGGATAGCGGGTGCTGCCCGAAAACGGGATCCGGATCACCTCGATGCCGTCGACGATCTCGCGCGCGGGCAACTTGCGGTCGGGGGCGGTAAAGAGGCGATCGAGCGTCACCACGCGGACGCGATAGCCACGCGCGCAAAGCTGGCGCGACAGGTTGGCGACGACGTCCTCCAGTCCGCCGCGGCTCGGCGGGAACTGGCGCACGACCTGCACGGCGAGCGGCGCGCGCCTGTCGGCATCGATGGAAAGACTGCCTTGCAGAAATGCGTCCATGCCGTCATCCGTGCCGCATCGCATTGCGGGTCATCCGCAATTTCCGGGCGCCCAGTCGATGACACGCGCCCCCAAGCCTCCCGCAGAAGCGCAGCAAGCGATTAAGGCCGGGTTAAGGTTGCCTTTGCGGGGCCGGTATCGGCGCGAAACGTCGGCACGTGGTAAACGGTCCCGCAACGGGCGCGCGGCCGGATGCGGAACCGCTCAATGCGCCTCGTCCCAGTTGAGGGCGGCGCGCGCGTCCACCTTCAACGGCACCCTCATCGGCAGCGCCGGCATCGACGCGTCCTCCATCACCGCGACGATGACGGGAATGGCACGCTCGACCTCCGCATCCTCGACCTCGAAGACGAGCTCGTCGTGCACCTGCAGCAGCATGCGGGCCGACAGGCCGTTGTCTGTGAGCGCCGGCTCCATCTTGACCATGGCGCGGCGGATGATGTCGGCGGCCGAGCCCTGGATCGGCGCATTGATCGCCGCCCGTTCGTTGAAGGCGCGGACCGAGGGGTTGGACGAGCGGATCTCGGGGTAATGCGCGCGGCGGCCGAAGATGGTCTCGACATAGCCGTGCTCGCGGGCGAAGGCCTTGGTCTGGTCCATGTAGTCCTTGATACCGGGAAAGCGCTCGAAATAGCGCTTGATGTAGTCGCCGGCCTCGGAGCGCTCGATCGACAGCTGGTTGGCAAGGCCGAAGGCGGAGATGCCGTAGATGATGCCGAAGTTGATCGCCTTGGCGCGACGGCGGACCTCGGCGGGCATGCCGTCGACCGGCACGCCGAACATCTCGGACGCCGTCATCGCATGGATGTCGATGCCGTCGGCGAAGGCCTGCTTCAGCTGCGGGATCTCCGCCACATGCGCCAGCACGCGCAGCTCGATCTGGCTGTAGTCGGCCGAGACGAGCTTGTGACCGGGCGTGGCGATGAAGGCGGTGCGGATCTTGCGGCCTTCGGCGTTGCGAACCGGAATGTTCTGCAGGTTCGGGTCGGACGAGGACAGGCGCCCGGTCGTCGTCGCGGCCAGCGCGTAGGACGTGTGCACTCGCTTCGTCTCGGGATGGACGAAGCCCGGCAGCGCATCGGTATAGGTGGACTTCAGCTTGGTCAGTTGGCGCCAATCAACGATCTTGCGCGCCAGCGGCACGCCCTGGGCGGCGAGGTCCTCCAGCACCTGCGCCGAGGTCGACCATTGCCCCGTCTTCGTCTTGGATCCACCGGCCAGGCCCATCTTGCCGAACAGGATATCGCCCAATTGCTTCGGCGAGCCGATGGTGAAGCGCTCTCCGGCGAGTTCATAGATCTCGTCCTCGAGCACGGCCGCACCCTGCGCCAGCTCTCCCGACAGGCGCGACAGGATCTGGCGGTCGATGGTGATGCCCCGCTCCTCCATGCGCGCGAGCACCGGCACCAGCGGCCGCTCCAGGCGTTCGTAGACGGTCGTCATCTTCTCGGCGGCGAGCCGCGGCTTGAGCACGTGCCAGAGGCGCAGCGTCACGTCGGCATCTTCCGCCGCATAGGCCGTCGCCCGGTCGATGTCGACCATGTCGAAGGTCTGGGCACCCTTGCCGCTGCCGGCGACATCCTTGTAGGCGATCGGCTTGTGGCCGAGCCAGCGCTCGGAGAGCGAATCCATGCCATGCGTGCCGGCGCCGGCGTCGAGGGCATAGGACATCAGCATGGTGTCGTCGAAGCCCTGCATCGTGATGCCGTGCCGCTTCATCACCAGGTAGTCGTATTTCAGGTTCTGCGCCACCTTCAGGACCGAGGCATCCTCCAGCAGGGCCTTCAGCCGCGACAGCGCGTCGCGCATGGGGATCTGCCCCTCGACCAGTCCGCCGCCGAGCAGATCACCGATGCCGGACTTGTGCAGCAGCGGCACATAGGCCGCGCGGATCGAGACGCCGGACGGATCCCGGGCATTGTCGGCGATCGCAAGCGAGAAACCGCAGAGCTCGGCCTGCATCGCGTCGAGCGAGGTCGTCTCGGTGTCGAAGCCGACGAGACCGGTCTCGTGCGCATCGGCGATCCAGCGGTCGAGCGTGGCGAGGTCGCGGATCGTCACATAGGCGGAATGGTCGATCGGCTGGCCGGAGAAGCCGGCGGCGCGCGTCCGCGCCAGTTGCACAGGCTCGTGGCCGTCCACTGACGCGGTCGGAAGCAGCGTCTCGGCGGCCTCGGCAGCGCTCTCGCCGGGCGTGCCTACGGTCTCCGGGCCGGTCCCCTCGCCCTTGTCGAGATCGGGGCCGCGGGCATCGGCGCCCCATTCCACCGGGACGGTGGCCGGCTCGATTGCAGAGGCGTCGCAGTCGCAGGCCTCGGCGACCCGCCGCGTCAGCGTGGTGAACTCCATCGCCTTGAGGAAGGCGATCAGCCTGGGACCGTCCTGCGTCTCCAGCACCAGGTCCTCGAGCGGCACGTCGAGCGGGGTGTCCGTCTTCAGCGTCACGAGCTGGCGCGATAGCAGCGCCTGGGCGCGGTTTGCGATGATGTTCTCGCGGCGCTTCTGCTGCTTGATCTCCTCGGCCCGGGCGAGCAGCGTATCGAGATCGCCGTATTCCTCCAGAAGCTGGGCGGCGGTCTTGGGGCCGATGCCCGGGATGCCCGGGACGTTGTCGGTCGAATCCCCGGTCATCGCCTGCAGGTCGATCATCTTGTCCGGGGTCACGCCCCATTTCTCGACCACCTCGGGGACCGCGATCTGCTTGTCCTTCATGCTGTCGTACATCGACACCTTCGAGGTGACGAGCTGCATCAGGTCCTTGTCGGAGGAGACGATGGTGACGTCGGCCCCGGCCGCCTCGGCAAGCCGGGCATAGGTGGCGATCAGGTCGTCGGCCTCGAAGCCTTCCTTTTCGATGCAGGGCAGGTTGAAGGCCCGCGTCGCATGGCGGATCAGCCCGAACTGCGGGATCAGGTCCTCGGGCGGGGCCGTCCGGTTCGCCTTGTACTGATCGTAGAGCTCGTTGCGGAAGGTCTTCGAGGAATAGTCGAAGATGACGGCGAAATGGGTGGGCGTGACGCCGACGTCCGTGTTGCGCGCATCCTTCAGGAGCTTCCACAGCATGTTGCAGAAACCGGAGACGGCGTTGACCGGCAAGCCGTCCGACTTGCGGTTCAGCGGCGGGATCGCGTGAAAGGCGCGGAAGATGAAGCCCGAGCCGTCGACGAGGAAGAGATGATCACCATTTTTCATGGCGCTAGGGATAGCGTGCGCAGGTGCCCGCGTCCATCGTCCTTTGCGTTCGTGGCAACTCCGGCCAAACCGCTTTGGAGGCTCACACAAACGTTACCAATTTGTAATTTCCGGCACCGCGCATATCCCTTGAAAAGCCACATTCCGGGGCCCAAATGACACTCATCGGCACCTGATCAAGCCGTGGTCTGGCATCCCGGCCTGTCCCCCGCCGCGCCAGACCAGAGGACAAAGGCCTTATCCCCCTCTCCGGGCCTTTGTCCACAATTTGCAAGGGCCGCTTCGAACGTACCTCCCGTCCGAAGCGGCCCTTCACATGTCTGCCCCCCGATTTCCCGTACCTTCCCACGAAGACCTCAACCGATTGTCTGGAATCGAATTCCGGCCTACTGTCTGCGCATGGTGTTCGATCGGAGGGAATCGGCCGCTTACCTCGCCGGCTTGCTGGCGAAAGAGGCCACGCGCGCCTTTCAGGCCCGCGCGAAGCAGTCCGGCTTTGCGCCCGGTCAGCTGCCTGTGCTGCTGGAACTGTGGTCCTGCGACGGGCTGACGCAGCGCCAGCTCCTCGATCGCCTCGATATCGAGCAGGCCACGATGGCCAACACGCTTTCGCGCATGGAACGGGACGGACTGATCACGCGCTCGCCGCATCCGACCGACAGGCGCGCCCAGCTGGTGCATCTGAGCGAACACGGGCGGGCGCTGCGCGCCGACGCCCTTGCCGCAGCCGAGCATGCCGAAGCCGAGCTGTTCAAGGGCTTCCGGCGGTTCGAGCGGGAGCTCCTGCTGGAATACATGCGCATGATGATCGCCAATGTCGCGCGCGACACGCGGGCCTGAGGCATTCTTCTTTCCGGATGACGGGAGGCATTTCGCCACCGTTCGAACCGACAGAATTGTTTCCAAATCACGACGGCACGCTCTAAGGTCGCTCCGCAAAGAGGATTCGACAATGACCAACCTGTTACCCGTACTCGACCACGCCGCCGCCAACGTGCCTGCCGCACTCGAACGCCTGTTCGACCTTGTCCGCATCAAATCGATCTCGACCGACCCGGCCTACAAGGCCGACGTGCGGCGCGGGGCGGAATGGCTGGTCAGCGAACTGCGCACGCTCGGGTTCGACGCCACCGTGCGCGATACGTCTGGTCACCCAATGGTGGTCGCCCACCACGAAGGTGCGAGCGCCGAGGCGCCGCACGTGCTGTTCTATGGCCACTACGACGTGCAGCCGGTCGACCCGCTGGAGCTCTGGGAGAACGATCCGTTCGAGCCGGCCGTGCGCGACATCGGCGGCGGGCGACGGATCATCACCGGCCGCGGAACCTCGGACGACAAGGGCCAGCTGATGACCTTCGTCGAGGCCTGCCGCGCCTACAAGGAGACGGTCGGGGCGCTGCCGTGCAAGGTCACGATCCTGTTCGAGGGCGAGGAGGAGTCCGGCTCGCCCTCGCTGAAGCCGTTCCTCGAGGCCAACGCAGCCGAACTCAAGGCCGACTACGCGCTCGTCTGCGACACCAACATGTGGGATGGCGAGACGCCGGCGATCTCGGCCGGGCTGCGCGGGCTGGTCGGCGAGGAGGTCGTCGTCAAGGCGGCGGACCGCGACCTGCATTCGGGCTATTTCGGCGGGGCGGCCGCAAACCCGATCCATATCCTCGCCGACATCCTCGCCGGCCTGCACGACCGGGACGGGCGCGTCACGCTCGAGGGCTTCTATGAAGGCGTCGAGGAGACGCCTGCCGACATCAAGGCCACCTGGGACAAACTCGGCCAGACGGCGGAGAAGTTCCTGGGCGAGATCGGCCTGTCCGTTCCCTCGGGCGAGAAGAACCGTTCGGTGCTGGAACTGACCTGGGCGCGACCGACCGCCGAGGTCAACGGCATCGTCGGCGGCTATACCGGCGACGGCTTCAAGACGGTGATCGCCGCCGAAGCCACCGCAAAAGTCTCGTTCCGGCTCGTCGGCAAGCAGGATCCGGGCAAGATCCGTGACGCCTTCCGCACCTATGTCCGCGCGAAGGTTCCGGCCGACTGCTCGGTGGCCTTCCACGCCCATGGCGGTTCGCCCGCGATCCAGCTTCCCTATGATTCACCGCTCCTGAACAAGGCGAAGGACGCGCTCTCGCAGGAATGGCCCAAGCCGGCCGTGATGATCGGCATGGGGGGCTCGATCCCGATCGTCGGCGATTTCCAGAAGATGCTGGGCATGGAATCGCTGCTGGTGGGCTTCGGGCTTTCCGACGACCGGATCCACTCGCCGAACGAGAAATACGAGTTGCGTTCGTTCGAAAAAGGTATTCGTTCCTGGGTGCGCATCCTTGCCGCCCTGGCGGCCCGCTGACGAAATGTTGACCTTGAAGGGTGCAAGAAAGTCGCCGACTTTGGCCGTCGCATCGTTGTCGGCGCTGCCCGATAATGGTTAAGTCCGAACAGATGAAATCACAGGCGCTTGCGGGTCCGGCGGGACCCGCAGCGACAGAAGACGACCCGGAAGGGGAAGCATCGGCATGAACGACAGTCCTGCATATCACCTGCGATCCGGCCCTCCGCAAGGCAGCCGTCGCCGGTGCCGGCGGACGCGGGGCGCATGAAACTCGGCAAGCTCTTCTGGCCCATGGTCGGCGCGGTCGCGATCGTCTTCTCCGTCTGGATCCTCTACCACGACCTCAAGGGGATGTCGTTTCACGAGTTCCGCGACAGCCTGCTCGCCATCCCCCTGTCGGGCTGGCTGCTTGCCGCCCTTGCGACGATCGTGGCCTATGCAGCGCTTGCGGCCTACGACCATCTGGCGCTCGAGCACCTCGGCCACCGGATATCGCTGTGGTTCATCACGGTCGCCTCGTTCACCGCCTATGCGCTCGCCCACAACATCGGCGCATCGGTCTTCTCGGGCGCGGTGGTGCGCTATCGCGCCTATACTTCCAAGGGGCTTTCTGCCAGCGAGGTGGGGGTGCTCGTCGCCTTCTGCTCCTTCACCTTCGCGCTCGGAACGGCAGTGCTGATGGGGCTGGTGCTGATTGTCGAGCCGGAGATCATCGAGCGGGTTTCGAAGTTCCTGCCCGTGGAAGCGGCGTTTTCCACCGGCGTGCTGATCCTGGCGCTCGTCTCGCTCTACCTGATCGGCAGCCTCGTCGGGTTCCGGCCGATCCGCACCCGCTGGCTGAAACTGGAGTATCCGCGGCCGTCGGTCGCCTTCCGGCAACTGGTGATCGCGCCCGTGGAACTGCTGGCGGCGGCAGCGATCATCTACTTCGTCCTGCCGGAGGCCAACAATCCCGGCTATCTCGTCGTGCTCGGCATCTTCCTCGCCTCGTTCTCGGCAGCGCTGCTTTCGCATGCGCCGGGCGGCATCGGAGTGCTGGAACTGATCTTCATCGCCGGGCTGCCGGAGTTCGACCCCGTCGACGTGCTGGCCGCACTGGCAGTGTTCCGCATGTTCTACCTGATCATTCCGTTCGTGCTCGGCCTCGGCGCGGTGCTGGCATTCGAGCATGCGCGCTATACGCAGATGAAGCGGGAAGAGAGCAATGGAACGAAAGGGTGAGCGGTTCATCGCCCGTTCAGCCGAATTCCTGCATCCTCCCGCACGTCATTGGAAGTTTGATGGCCCCTCGGGAGTAACAAGATGAGAAAGATCGTCAGCGGCCTTTTGGCGGCCGCGCTATCGGCGGCAACGCTCGTAACCGGCCTGGTGCCGGCACAGGCGGCAGGAATGCCGCGTGCCGGCGTCACCGTCCAGACGGACGTCGAGAACGTCGACTACTATGTCCGCCGCGGCTATCGTCCGCCACCCCCGCGCTACCACAGCGGCCCGCGCTACTACCGCAGCGGCGGCTATTATCGCGGCTACCGCGGCTATCCCTACTATCGCGAGGGCTACCGCCGCTACGACGACGGCTACTGGTATCCGCTGGCCGCCTTCGGTGCGGGCGCGATCATCGGCGGCGCGATCGCCAGCCAGCCGCGCGTCGTCGACGGCGGCGTCAACCCGCGGCACTTCGAATGGTGCGCGGGGCGCTACCGCTCTTATCGCGCCTACGACAACAGCTTCCAGCCCTATAACGGGCCGCGCCAGCAGTGCCTGTCGCCCTATTACTGAAATAGCGAAGGGCGGCCCCGCAAGGCCGCCCTTTCCTTGATGACAGGCATCACCTGTTTCACTCTGCCGTCTGCTCCTGCGCGGCAGGGGCGTCGTTCTTCTTCAGGAGAACGACTTCGCCCGTAGCGGGCGCCGATTTCTCCGAAATGCTGGCCGTCGTGGTCATCTTGTCAACATCGGCCTTCGCATTGGTCTGGTGGTAGGCGCAATCGGCAAATGCCATGGGAGCTGACAGGCCGAGCGCGCATGCAAATACGAGGATGCGTTTCATAGATCGTCTCCTTGCTCGTTGCGGCGTGAGAATACTGGCGCAGGCCGCAAAGCGGAAATCACGTTTCCGCGCGCATTCCGGCAGGCGTCGCGCTCGATGGCACGAGAGGCCGCAATGGCGGCCACAGTCAGGGCCCGGACTTGCCCTGCCGGACACTGCGGGATGGACCTGGCACGTCAATCCGCGCAGGCAGCCTCGAATTCGGCGATGACGTCAGGGTCGTTGTCATCAGGGAGCACGGCATCGGCAGCCTCGGATTCACCGGCAGCCTGGCCCATGCCCTGCGAATAGGAAGAAATGAAAAACGCCCGTTGGCCCTTCCATACCTGGCGACCGTCCACCGGACGAGCGCACTCCAGCGCGGATTCGAAATCGGACTGAAGCTCTTCGACGGTCGGCTGCGTTGCGGCCGCAGCGAATACGGCGGCGAATAGGATCGGCGACATCAGCTTCATCTCCCTTGGGCTAGAGAAGCGACATCAGCAGATTCGGCGCCCGCGGTCGATATTTCACGACGGCTATCCACGCTCGTTTAACGGGCCTCCGCCGAACCATTGCCGGCTGGCAGGTTGAGCGCCGAAAGCGCCACGGCGTCAGTCCTTGCCCCCACAGGCAGACCACTGTCGGCCGCCATAATCATAGCAGAGCCCGCGACCCTTCAGCTCGTCGACAATGTCCTCCCGCCGCTGGCAAGCCAGGTCGGCCGCTTCGGCCGAGATCGTCCCGTCCGCATCTTCAAACTGTCGACAAGCCATGTCCTGCGTGTCGTAGTCGCGCATCAATTCATCGTCTGTCGCGGCAAGAGCCTCGAGCGGAAAGCCCAAGGCAGCCAGAACCAGCATCATTCTCAGCGGAGCTGCCATGGATCACCTCGACGTCGTTGGTGGCGAGCGGCAATACACTGTACGCGGTGGAGGGCCGCCGGTCGATCGCCAACAGGACGAACGACGCATCCGACACCGCAACGCGAAGACGACGGAACGATGGCGGCCACGCGCCGTGGCGCCGGCGCGGGAACCATTTGAGAACTCTAGCGAATTCGTTTCCAACTTCTTAACCACCCCTTAAATCGCCGCATTTAAAGTTCAACGGACCGGGAGCACAGCCTTGGCGGGCGCTCTGCAGAAACAATGCGTTGCCGCACGCCGGTCCGCCTCGACGGGCCGGGGATCAGGCGGCACGGACACGAAAGGCATACTTCTTCCAGGATGGCAGGCCGGCGCAAATCACAGCGGATCGAGCCCTCGTTCCAGCGCGAGGACGAATACGACGATGACGATCTGCGCATCGACGAGGAGGATCGCGTGACCCGATCTGCGACGCGCAAGTCGAAGCCGGCAAGCCGCAAGGCGGCGACGGCCTCGCGCCGGAAAGCCCCTGCCCGCAAGCATCGCCGCAGCGGCGGAGGCGGCCTCTTCGGTGCTGTCCGGTTCCTCACCTACTGGTGCGTCGTGCTGGGCATCTGGGGCGGCATGGCCATCGGCGCGCTGGTTCTCTACTACGGCGCCCAGATGCCGAGCGCGACGACCTGGAACATTCCGGCGCGGCCGCCGAACGTCAAGATCATCTCCACCGACGGCACGGTGATCGCCAATCGCGGCGGCACCGGCGGCGAGGCGTTGTCGCTGGAGCAGATGTCGCCCTACATCCCCCAGGCGGTGATCGCGATCGAGGACCGCCGCTTCTATTCCCATTTCGGCATCGATCCGCTCGGGCTCGCCCGTGCGATGGTGACGAACGTGACGACGGGGCGGATGGTGCAGGGCGGCTCGACGCTGACCCAGCAGCTCGCCAAGAACCTGTTCCTGTCGCCCGAGCGCACGCTGGAGCGCAAGGTGCAGGAAGTGCTGCTCGCCTTCTGGCTCGAGCACAAATACTCCAAGGACGAGATTCTCGCGATGTATCTCAACCGGGTGTTCTTCGGCTCCAACGCCTATGGCGTGGAGGCGGCGTCGCGGCGTTACTTCAACAAGTCCGCCCGCGACGTGAACCTCGGCGAGGCGGCGGTTCTGGCGGGCCTTCTGAAGGCGCCGTCGCGGCTTTCGCCGGCCCGCGATCCGGAAGCCGCCGAAGAACGGGCGCAGGTCGTGCTCGGCACGATGCGGGATGCCGGCTTCGTCACCGAACGCGAGATCACCACCGCCATGTCGCAGCCGCCGACGCGGGCGAAGAGCTACTGGTCCGGGGCCGAGCACTACGCGGCCGACCTGGTGATGGACCAGGTGCCGAAGCTCGTCGGCGACATCACCGAGGACCTCGTCGTCGAGACGACGGTCGACCTCGACCTGGAAAAGAAGGCGGACGAGGCAATCACCGCGATCATCGACGCCGAGGGCCCCAAGCTCAACGCCTCGCAGGCCGCTCTCGTCTCGATCGACGGCACCGGCGCCATCCGGGCGCTCGTCGGCGGGCGTGACTATGCCGAAAGCCAGTTCGACCGCGCTTCGAAGGCCAAGCGCCAGCCGGGCTCCGCTTTCAAGCCGTTCGTCTATGCCGCAGCGCTGGAGATGGGCCGCTCGCCGCAGTCCGTCCGCAACGACGCACCGGTGCGCATCGGCAAGTGGACGCCGGAGAACTACGACCAGAAATATCGCGGTGAAGTGACGCTTTCGTCCGCGCTCGCCAATTCGCTGAACACGATCGCCGCCCAGCTCGTGATGGAGGTGGGGCCGGACACCGTGATCAAGCTCGCCCACAGGCTCGGTATCGAATCCGAGATGCAGTCGAATGCCTCGATCGCGCTCGGCACTTCGGAAGTCTCGCTCGTCGAGCTCACCTCCGCCTATGCGCCCTTCATGAACGGCGGCTACAAGGCGACGCCGCACATCATCCGCCGCATCTCGACGGCCGAAGGCAAGGTGCTCTACGAGAACACCTACGACAACCCGCCGCGCGTGCTCCAGCCCGAGATCGTCGCCATGATGAACGGCATGATGACGCGCGTCATCACGGAAGGCACCGGCAAGAACGCGAAAATCCCCGGCTGGGAGGCGGCCGGAAAGAGCGGCACCACGCAATCCTTCCGCGACGCGCTCTTCGTCGGCTACACCAGCAACCTGACGACCGGCGTCTGGTTCGGCAACGACGACGGCAAGTCGATGAAGAAGGTGACGGGCGGCGGCCTTCCCGCCAAGGCCTGGAGCCGTTTCATGACCGCCGCCCACGAGGGGCTCTCGCCCTCGCCGCTGTTCGGCACGGCCGGCGGCGGGATCCCGATGGCCGGTGCGGACCCCGCGGCCCCTGCCGGGCGGGAAGACGAATCGCTGGCGGAAATGGTGGCGCGGGCCTTGGGCACGAGCAGCCGTGACGGCGGCGGCGAGGCGGTGGCGATACCGGACCGGACGGGCGGCATCGAGGGCGATCTGCCGGTCCCGCCCGCCGATGTCGGGGAGCAGCCCGCAAGGCCCCGGCGCTCCAGCCTGCTGGACGTGCTGATCGGCGGGTGACGCGCCGGCCGATCAAATGGCCGATCCTCTGTTCGATCCGCTGGTCCTGCACGCATTGGCGGCCTTGACGGACGTGCGCGGCCCCACCACATTTCAGCCGAAGGCATCGGCCTTTTCCGACTGCCAGTGCCCGTCTGGAACGCGCGCCGGAAGCAGATTGATGCCTTGCAGTCACCTAGACTGATCCTTATATAGCCGGAAACCGCGGCCCCGGTCGCGATTTCCTGCAATACCATCCCACTAGGGACTGCCAAACGAATGCCTGATTGGGTTCCGGCAGTTCGCTTCAAGGAGAGAATGACATGGCAAAAGTAATCGGTATCGACCTCGGAACGACAAATTCCTGCGTCGCCGTCATGGATGGCAAGGACGCGAAAGTGATTGAGAATGCCGAAGGCGCGCGCACGACGCCCTCCATGGTCGCCTTTACGGACGACGGAGAACGCCTCGTCGGCCAGCCGGCCAAGCGCCAGGCTGTGACGAACCCGGAAAACACCCTCTTTGCGATCAAGCGCCTCATCGGCCGCACCTTCGAGGATCCGACGACCCAGAAGGACAAGGGCATGGTGCCCTACAAGATCGTCAAGGCTTCCAACGGCGACGCCTGGGTCGAAGCGCACGGCGAGAGCTATTCGCCCTCGCAGATCTCCGCGATGATCCTTCAGAAGATGAAGGAAACCGCCGAATCCTATCTCGGCGAGAAGGTCACCCAGGCCGTCATCACCGTTCCGGCCTACTTCAACGACGCCCAGCGCCAGGCGACCAAGGACGCCGGCAAGATCGCGGGCCTCGAAGTGCTGCGCATCATCAACGAGCCGACGGCTGCCGCTCTCGCCTATGGCCTCGACAAGAAGGACGGCAAGACGATCGCGGTCTACGACCTCGGCGGCGGCACCTTCGATATCTCGGTCCTGGAGATCGGCGACGGCGTCTTCGAGGTGAAGTCCACCAACGGCGACACCTTCCTCGGCGGTGAAGACTTCGACATGCGTCTCGTCGAATACCTCTCGGCCGAGTTCAAGAAGGACCAGGGCATCGACCTGAAGAACGACAAGCTGGCCCTGCAGCGCCTGAAGGAAGCTGCGGAAAAGGCGAAGATCGAGCTCTCCTCCTCGCAGCAGACCGAAATCAACCTGCCCTTCATCACGGCCGACGCTTCCGGTCCGAAGCACCTGACGATGAAACTTTCGCGCGCCAAGTTCGAAAGCCTCGTCGACGACCTGATCCAGCGCACCGTCGCCCCCTGCAAGGCAGCGCTGAAGGATGCCGGCGTCTCGGCTGCCGAGATCGACGAAGTCGTTCTCGTCGGCGGCATGAGCCGCATGCCGAAGGTCCAGGAAGTCGTCAAGCAGCTGTTCGGCAAGGAGCCGCACAAGGGCGTGAACCCGGATGAAGTGGTCGCCATGGGCGCTGCCATCCAGGCCGGCGTCCTGCAGGGCGACGTCAAGGACGTGCTGCTGCTCGACGTGACCCCGCTGTCTCTCGGCATCGAGACGCTCGGCGGCGTCTTCACCCGCCTGATCGAGCGCAACACGACGATCCCGACGAAGAAGAGCCAGACGTTCTCGACCGCCGAGGACAACCAGTCGGCCGTGACGATCCGCGTCTCGCAGGGCGAGCGCGAAATGGCTGCCGACAACAAGCTGCTCGGCCAGTTCGACCTCGTCGGCATTCCGTCGGCACCGCGCGGCGTGCCGCAGATCGAAGTCACCTTCGACATCGACGCCAACGGCATCGTGCAGGTCTCGGCCAAGGACAAGGGCACCGGCAAGGAGCACCAGATCCGCATCCAGGCTTCCGGCGGCCTCTCCGACGCCGACATCGAGAAGATGGTCAAGGACGCCGAGGCCAATGCCGAGACGGACAAGCAGCGCCGCGAGGCCGTCGAGGCGAAGAACCAGGCCGAAAGCCTGATCCATTCGTCCGAGAAGTCGCTCACCGAATATGGCGACAAGGTCTCCGCCGAGGACCGCAAGGCCATCGAGGATGCGATCGCCGCGCTGAAGACGGCCGTCGAGGCTTCCGAGCCTGACGCCGAGGACATCAAGGCGAAGACCAACACGCTGATGGAAGTCTCCATGAAGCTCGGTCAGGCGATCTACGAGGCCCAGCAGGCCGAGGCCGGCGCTTCTTCCGCTGACGCCGGCGACAACGTCGTCGACGCCGACTACGAGGAAGTCAAGGACGACGACGACCGGAAGCGTTCGGCTTCCTGATCATGACGACCGCTGGCCGCGCGAAACACGCGGCCAGCCTGTCTTTTTCCAGCAGGGGCGGAAGAAACCAAGGGGCGAGTTCCATGATGCATCCCGTTCGAGGCGGCGACGATGTCATGGTTTCCTCTGTTCCCGCAACGCCGCCGCCTTGCTTTTTCGCCGTGAAGCCGGATACATCGATCTGCGGCTGGCATTTCCACCTTCAACGAACAAAGACACCGTTCACGAGACGGGCGCGGCAGTGATATGGCTAAGACTGACTTCTACGAGACGCTGGGTGTTTCCAGAACCGCTGACGAGAAGGAGCTGAAGAGCGCCTTTCGCAAGATGGCGATGAAATACCACCCCGACAAGAATCCCGGGGATGCGACGGCCGAGGTCCGGTTCAAGGAAGTCAACGAAGCCTACGAGATCCTGAAGGACCCGCAGAAGCGGGCCGCCTACGACCGCTACGGCCATGCGGCCTTCGAGCATGGCGGCATGGGCGGCGGCGGCATGGGCGGCGCAGGCTTCGGTGCCGGCGGCTTCTCCGACATCTTCGAGGACATCTTCGGCGAGATGATGGGCGGCGGCCGCCAGCGGCGCTCGTCGGGCGGACGCGAACGCGGCGCGGACCTGCGCTACAACATGGAGATCTCGCTGGAAGAGGCCTTCACCGGCAAGACGGCGCAGATCCGTGTCCCCACCTCGATCACCTGCGACGTCTGCACCGGAACCGGCGCCAAGCCGGGCACCAAGCCGCAGACCTGCTCCACCTGCCAGGGTGCGGGACGCGTGCGCGCCGCACAGGGCTTCTTCTCGATCGAACGCACCTGTCCGACGTGCCAGGGCCGCGGAACGACCATTCCCGACCCCTGCACCAAGTGCCACGGCCATGGCCGCGTCACCGAGGAGCGTTCGCTCTCGGTCAACATTCCGCAAGGGATCGAAGACGGCACCCGGATCCGTCTTGCCGGCGAAGGCGAGGCAGGCGTGCGCGGCGGGCCGGCCGGCGACCTCTACATCTTCCTGTCGGTCAAACCGCACGAGATCTTCCAGCGCGACGGCGCGGACCTGCACTGCAGCGTGCCGATCTCCATGACGACGGCTGCGCTGGGCGGCACCTTCGACGTCTCCACGCTCGACGGCACGAAATCACGCGTGACGGTGCCGGAGGGCACGCAGAACGGCCGGCAGTTCCGCCTGAAGGGCAAGGGCATGCCGGTGCTTCGCTCCAGCCAGGTCGGCGACCTTTATATCCAGATCATGATCGAGACGCCGCAGAAGCTGACCAAGCGGCAGCGCGAACTGCTCAGGGAGTTCGAGGAGATCTCCTCGAAGGACAACAACCCGGAATCGACCGGCTTCTTCGCGCGGATGAAGGAATTCTTCGAGGGCTGACGCTCTCCTCTCAGAACCTGCCTCCAATGCCCGGCACTGCCGGGCATTTTCATGTCTGCGACGGCCCGAGCGGCGTTGCGAGGTGCGCAAGCACGAAACCGACACGCTGCCCGACCGAAGCCTTCGGCAGTTCCACCGGCCGGTAGCCCAGCCGGGCGAAGGTTTCCAACGAAGCCTCGTATTGCGCGACGGCCTCGTCGTAGGAATGCCTGCGCTCGTCGTCGCCGGCAAAGATTTCCGGCCAGGGCGGCGTGAGGAAGACGGTCGTATTGTACCGCAGCAGCCGCGCCGCCCTCTCCAGGTGGTCGGGAACGTCGCGGCCGAGATAATCGAAGAACGCTACCGCATCGACGATGCCGCGGTCGAAGAAGACCGGGCCGGCGCTTTCTGCAGCCGCCTGCATCTGCTGGATGGCGCAGAAGACGCACAGTTCGGCGAAGAGGGCCTGATCTCGCCAGGGCAGCCCCGGGCCGTCGATCAGCATCTGCTCCCTGACGACCTGACGCCCCGGCTCCTCAAAGGCAGGAAACCCCCGCTCCCTCAATGCCGCAAGCAGAGTGGACTTACCGCCGCCCGAACAGCCGGAGAGGAGGACGAAATTGCCGGCGGGATCCGCCGGCTGGTGGAACTGATCGGTCTCGTCGGACATGACATTCTCCATGCTTGAGCAACTCCATGGCGCATCTCGCGCGATGGCAATTCGTAGCGAAGTCCGGGAAGGGTGGGAGCGTGCCCGACGGCAGCTTACATTGCTTCCCATATCCGCCACGCGGGCGTCAAACGGTGTTCAGCGATCGAGGGCGGCCGCAGCGAGGGCGGCGATGCCGAGGTCGATGTCGGCCGGCATGTCGTCATCGAGGTACCAGACGGCCGACAATCCCGCCCAGGCGAGGATCCATTGCAGCAGCCGGCGCCGGTCCAGCCCGGTTTCGGCGCAGACGATCTCAAGGCGGGCCTCGAAGCGCTCCGGGCGCGTCGCCACCGGGATCGAAGGATCGGCGAGGTCGGGGTTGCAGAAGATGTTGGCGAAATCGAAGCAGCGCTCGCCGTGCAGCCCCTTGGGATCGATCGCCAGCCAGCCGCGATCGCCGAAATCCAGGAAATTGTCGTGATGGACGTCGCCGTGAAGGACAACGACGTCGCGCTGGCCGGCAAGGAGATCACGCGCGGTCGCCGCGGCCCGGGTCAGGATGCCGCCGTGGGCGTTCGCGCCGGGCCCGAGCGCCTCGAACCACCGGTCGAGCGGGATCAGTTCCGGAAGCGGCCCGGTTCGGGGAGCGTGAAGACGGCGCACCGCTCCGCACAGAATGCGCGTCGCCTCGTCGTCGCGGCCGTTCCGGGCGCAGGCGGCGAGCGAACGCGGGCCGAGGGCGCGCTCGAGCAGGATCGCCTCGCCCGCCTGCGCATAGACAGCGGCCGCGCCGTCGCCGTCCCACCAGGCCATGAGCCGGCCACCGGACGCTTCTTCCGGCACGGTTGCCACCTTCAGCATCGCCGGACGGTGGCGCCATCTTACAGGGAGCAGACGGCTCGTCGGCGTGACGATCGCATCGCCATCCGGCACCAGCGACCATGTGCGGACATAGGGATCGAGTATGGGGTCGGCCGCGTCCGTGGCCATGCTCAGCCGGTTGTCGCCAACGCCAGCGACAGCAGGCCGCCCGTGGCAACGTCGAGGCGCAACTGCCGGTAGCTGTCGATCGACGGATGCGCCGTCGCCAGATCATCGGCATGCGTCGCCGTGACGACCACGACGCCGGCGCCGGCGCTCTCGCCGGCCCTCGCCCCGGCCTCGACGTCCTCGAACACGAGGCAGCGGGCGGGATCGACGCCGAGCCGCGCGGCGGCGAGCAGGTAGCCTTCCGGCGAGGGCTTGCCGACCTTGACGTCCTCGGACGTCACCATCGTCTTGGGCAGCGCGATGCCGGCAGCCTCGAGCCTTCGCCTTGCCAGCGCGACGGGAGCCGAGGTCACGATCGCCCAACGGTCCGGCGGCAAAGCGGAGAGGAACGCGATTGCGCCATCGATCGCCACCACGCCCTCCACGTCCTCGATCTCGCCGCGCTCGATCTCGCGTGCCTCGGCCAGCGGATCGACGCCCGGCAGGTCGAGAGCCGTGATCGTATCGATGCCGCGCCGGCCGTGCATGGTCGGCAGGAACGCCTCGACGTCGAGCCCGTGCCGGCGGGCCCAGTTGCCCCAGACGCGCTCGGTCGCCGCAATCGAATTGATGAGCGTGCCGTCCATGTCGAACAGGAAGGCATCGAAGGTCTTGCCGAAGATCGGAAAGGTCTGTGCGTCCACGTCTTGTCCATCCATCTGCCGGAAAAGGGTGCGCCGGGAGGGCGCGCGATCCCCGGATACAGCGCTCGCGCCGAAGAGGCAACGCCGGGGGCGTTCACGATCGGGAAAGCCTCTCCTTTGGTGTACAGTCCATTCAGCCCCGGGATACTGGCGCAAGCGCGCAATGACGCTTATCTTTCATCAAGAGGCGCCGGTCCCGCGGAATGCAGGAAGGGGGCGCCAAACGGCCGGGTGACCGGCCAGGGGGTGTCACGATGCGCATGCGAACCATTCTCGTCCTCGCGACCGCTTGCGCGATGGCCGGCAGCGCACTGGCCACCGGCAGCGCATGGTCCGCTCCGCCGGAGCCTGCCGAAAACGCACCCTACCAGTTGCCGGTGGTGGTTCACGGCAAGACCAGCATGCGCCAGGCGATGCGGTCGGGCTCGACCTTCAGCTTCAAGACGTTCCGGCAGGACGGCCAGGAGAAGCGCCAGCCCTACTCCTACCCCGAGCCCGACAGCAACAGGTGACGTCGAACGACCGTCGCGGATCCTGTCGTCGGCCGGTCGTCAGACGTGGAAGGCCGCGCCGATCAGCGCCTTCGTATAGGCGTTGGCCGGCGCCTCGAATATGCGGTCGGTCTCCCCCTCCTCGACGATCCGTCCGTCCTTCATCACCACGACATAGTCTGACATCGCCCTGACGACGGAAAGATCGTGGCTGATGAAGAGGTAGGAGAGCTGGTGGGTGTCCTGCAGCCGGCGCAGAAGGTCGATCACCTGGCCCTGCACCGAGCGGTCGAGCGCCGAGGTCGGCTCGTCGAGGATGACCACCTTCGGCTTGAGGATCATCGCCCGGGCGATGGCGATGCGCTGGCGCTGACCGCCGGAAAACTCGTGCGGATAGCGATTGCGTGCCTCGGGATCGAGCCCGACCTCCTTGAGGGCCGCGACCGCACGCCGGTCGCGCTCGGCCTTGCCGAGATCCGGCTCGTGCACCAGCAAGCCCTCGGTGATGACTTCGCCCACCGTCTGCCGCGGCGAAAGCGATCCGTAGGGATCCTGGAAGACGAGCTGCATCGCCTTGCGCAGGGGACGCATGCGCGAACGGTCGTAGCCCGAGATGTCGGTCGTACCAAAGCGGTAATAGCCGGCGCCGGGAATCAGGCGCAGGAGCGCGCGTCCGAGCGTCGATTTGCCGGAACCGGATTCGCCGACGACGCCGATCGTCTGGCCCTCCCTCAGCCGCACCGTGACCCGATCGACCGCGCGAAACATCGACTTGCCGCCCGAGAACAGCCCACCGCCGATCCGGTAGTCAACGACGACGTCGCGCCCCTCCAGGATGATCGGGGCCGTGTCGGGCGGCGAAGCCTTGCGCCCGTGCGGCTCGGCGGCAAGCAGCATCTTCGTATAGTCCGATGTCGGCCGCTCGAAGATGTCGGCCGTCGTTCCCTGCTCCACCACCTCGCCGCGCCGCATCACGGCCACGCGTTCGGCAAAGTGCCGAACGATGCCGAGGTCGTGGGTGATCAGCACGATCGCCATGCCGAAGCGCTCCTGAAGCGAGCGCAGGAGCTTGAGGATCTGGGCCTGGATGGTGACGTCGAGCGCGGTCGTCGGCTCGTCGGCAATCAGGATGTCGGGATCGTTGGCGAGCGCCATGGCGATCATCACACGCTGGCGCTGGCCGCCCGAGAGCTCGTGCGGATAGCTGTCGATGCGCCGTGCGGGCTCAGGGATGCCGACGAGCTCGAGGAGCTCCAGCACGCGCTTGCGCGCCTCCCTGTAGCTGCCGCCGCGGTGATGGACGATCGGCTCGGCGATCTGCCGGCCGATCGGATAGAGCGGATCGAGCGAGGTCATCGGCTCCTGGAAGATCATGGTAACCTTGGCGCCGCGAACCCGGTTCAGCTCGGACGGCGGCAGGCCGATCAGTTCCCTGCCGCGGTAGGTTGCCGAGCCGGTGACCGTGCCGTTGCGGGCGAGCAGGCCCATGATGCCCATCATGGTCTGGCTCTTGCCGGAGCCGGACTCGCCGACGACGGCCAGCGTCTCGCCCGCCCGGACGTCGAGGCTGATGCCCTTGACGGCGTTGACGGTGCCGTCCGGCGTCGCAAAATCCACCTTCAGGTCGCGGATGGCGAGGATGGTTTCGTTCTTGTCGGCCATCTCAGCGGTCCTTCGGGTCGAACGCGTCGCGCAGGCCGTCGCCGACGAAGTTCAGCGAGAACAGGGTGGCGACGAAGAGGATCGAGGGGAAGATCAAAAGCCAGGGCGCAGACTGGATGTTGTTGGCGCCTTCCGAGATCAGCGCCCCCCAGCTCGTCAGCGGCGCCTGGACGCCGAGGCCGAGGAAGGAGAGGAAGCTCTCCAGCAGGATCACCTTGGGCACCACGACGGTGACGAAGACGATCACCGGGCCGATCGTGTTCGGGATGATGTGGCGGCGGATGATCTGCCAGTCGCTCAGCCCCAGCGCCTGGGCGGCGCCGACGAACTCGCGCCGCTTCAGCGCCAGCGTCTGCCCACGCACGATGCGCGCCATGTCGAGCCATTCGACCGCACCGATGACCAGGAAGATCAGCACGAAGCTGCGGCCGAAGAACACGACGAGCACGACGACGAGGAAGACGAAGGGCAGCGAATAGAGGATCTCGACGAAGCGCATCATGACGTTGTCGACACGCCCGCCGATATAGCCCGAGGTCGCGCCATAGACGACGCCGATTCCGAGCGAGACGAGACTTGCGAGCAGGCCGACGGCAATAGAAATCTGCCCGCCCAGCATGACGCGTGCCAGCAGGTCGCGACCGTTGGGATCGGTGCCGAAGAGGAAATATTCCCGACTCACCTGGCCGCTGAGCTTGAGGACGCGGCCGTCGTTCTCGGTCGCGTCGATCTTGGTGTCCCTGAATTCGTTGGCGCGGTCGAAATAGCGCGTCGCGCGCGGGTCGATCGGCTCTTCGGCGCTGATCGTGGCGGTAAAGGCCTGCCCCTCCACGGCGAACGCGTCGAGATTGACGCGCGCCCGGCCGGCAACGCCCTCCATCACATCCTGCAGCGTCGAGGTGTCCGGACGCGGCTGAAGGCTTGGCGGAACGGTCACATAGGACGAGAACACCTGGTCATAGGTGTGCGGGACGAACAGCGGCCCGACGAAGGAGAACAACGCGATCAGGAACAGCGTGACACAGCCGGCCATCGCCGCCCTGTTGCGGCGGAAGCGGATCAGCGCAAGCTGGAACAGGCTGCGGCTCACCGTCTTCGGCGGTTCGCTGACCGGTGTTGCGGCAAAATCAGTCATGGCGGACCCTCGGATCGAGAAGGCCGTAGAGGATATCGACCAAAAGGTTGAAGACGATGACGAAGATGGCGATCAGGATCACCGTTCCCATGACCAGCGTGTAGTCGCGGTTGATCGCGCCGAGCACGAAATAACGGCCGACGCCGGGAATGGTGAAGATCGTCTCCACCACGGCGGAACCCGTCAGCAGGGCCGCGGCGCAGGGCGCCAGATAGGAGACGACCGGCAGCATCGCCCCGCGCATGGCATGGGTGACGACGACGACCCGCGACGGCAGGCCATAGGCGCGCGCGGTGCGGATGTGGTCGGCGTGCAGGGCTTCGATCATCGAGCCGCGGGTAAGACGCGCGAACACGGCGAGCTGCGGCAGGGCCAGCGCGATCATCGGCAGGATCAGGAAGCGCAGCGAACCGTCACCCCAGCCGCCGGCCGGCAGCCAGGACAGCGCGATGGCGAAGACCAGCGTCAGGACCGGACCGACGACGAAGTTCGGCACCGTGGTGCCGACGGTCGCAAGCGACATGATGGAGAAATCGAGCGCGCTGTTCTGGCGCAGGGCGGCCACCGTGCCCATGGTGACGCCGCCGACTAGCGCGAGCAGCAGCGCATAGAAACCAAGCTCGATCGAGTAGGGCAGGCCCTTGCCGATGAGTTCGGCGACCGAATTGTCCTTGTAGATGTAGCTCGGGCCGAAATCGCCGGTGACGGCGTTGGTGATGTAGGTCACGTACTGGCGCCAGAGCGGCTGGTCTAGCTGGTAGGTGCGGACCAGGTTCTCCATCGTCGCCGGGGGCAGCGGGCGCTCGAGATTGAAGGGGCCACCGGGGGCAAACCGCATCAGGAAGAAGGAAATCGTGACGACGATGAACAGCGTCGGCACGGCGCTCGCAAGGCGGCGCAAGACAAAGGCTATCATTGCCCGTACTCCCGTGAGGCGGCGCGCGGATCGAACCCGCGCGCCGCCTCCTTGTCGCAATGTTACTCGGAAACGCTGAGGAAGCGGCTCAGGTGCTGGTTGGCGGCATTGTCATGCCAGCCCTGCACCCGGCCGGAGACGAGCCAGAGATCCGCCTGCGTCAGGAACGGGGCGATCGGCTGGTCCCGCATCAGCAGGGCCTCGGCCTCGTGCATCAGCTTCGAGCGGGCGGCCGGATCGACCTCCGCATAGGACTTCTTCATGAGGTCGTCGAACTCGGCGTTCTCGTAGTGACCGTAGTTGAAGGTCTTGTTGGAGCTCAGGCTGAGGGCGAGGAAGTTCTCGGCATCGGCATAGTCGGCCACCCAGCCGGCGCGGGCGACGTTGAACTTTCCGCCCTCCTGCAGGTAGGCGTAGTGCGAGGAGACGTCGAGGTTGACCATCGAGACGTTGGCGCCGAAGGTGTTCTTCCACATGTCGGCGACCGCCGTCGCCACGCGCTCGTGGTTCGGGTTGGTGTTGTAGCGGATCTCGATGTTCAGCGGCTTGCCGCCCTCGCCATAGCCCGCTTCCTTCATCAGGGCGATTGCCTTGTCCTCGCGGTCGAGCTGCGACAGCGTGGCAAAATCGGCCTTGGACGGCTCGCCGTAGGTTTCGATGCCCGGGGGAACCATCGAGTAGGCCGGGATCTGCGAACCCGAATAGATCTCCTTGGCGAGGAAGTCGCGGTCAACGGCCATGGACAGCGCCTGGCGCACGCGCACGTCGCTGTAGGGCTCCTGGCGGGTGTCGAAGGCGTAGTAGTAGGTGGCCAGCGTCGGCGAGACATGGACCTGGTCGCCATAGGCGCCGCGCAGGCGGTCGATCTGGTCGGCGGAGAAGTTGTAGACGAGGTCCATCTCCTTCGCCTCGAAGCGGCGGACCGAGGCGGCCTGGTCGTCGATCGGGTAGAAGATCACCTTGTCCAGCTTGACGTTGGCGACATCCCAGTAGCTGGGGTTCTTCTCCATCACGAGATTGTCGTTCGGCACGTGGCTGACGAGCTTGAAGGCGCCGTTGGAGACCATGGTGCCCGGCTTGACGAAATCGGCGCCGTTCTTTTCGACGCTCGCCTTGGACACCGGCAGCGCCGTCTGGTGGGCCAGCAGTTCCAGGAAGAAGGGCGTCGGGCGTTCGAGCGTGACTTCCAGCGTCTTCTCGTCGACCGCCTTCACGCCGAGCTCGGTGGGCGGAACCTCGCCCTTGTTGACCTTTTCGGCATTCTTGATCGGATAGAGGATGTTGGCGTAGCCCGCGGCTGTCTTCGGATCCTCGACGCGCTGGTAGGAGAACACGAAATCCTCGGCGGTGACCGGCGATCCGTCGGACCACTTGGCATCGGCGCGCAGCTTGAACGTGTAGGTCAGGCCGTCGTCGGAGAGATCCCAGGTCTCGGCGGCGCCGGGCACGATCTTGCCGCTGGCGTCATAGATCGTCAGGCCCTCGTAGAGGTCCTTGAGGATGAATTCCTCGATGTTGATCGAGGTGTGGGCCTGGTCGAGCGTCTGCGGCTCGCCGGCATTGCCGCGATGAAGGACAGCCTCGGCCAGCGCCGGGCTGCTTGCCAGCAGGGCTGCACCCAGCACGAGGGCAGCGCGCAGGTTGAGAATTCGAGGTGTCATTGTTTTACCTTCCCCGTCGTTGTTTTTGCTTTGAAGGCCGGAGTGAAAGCCAGAAAAGCCGCAAACGCAAGGAGTATTGCATCAGGACGCCTCAAATCGGTCGAGCCTCTTGCGCAAGGTGAACGCCCTGATTGCAGGGCTAGCCGTTTCCCGCCGCCGTGTCCCAGACCGGATCAACAGGACCGGTGAGGCATCATCAAATTGCACGCCATGGTCGCTGCGCAATTTTGCGAAAAAAGACCTGCCGTTCACGTAATATGTGGAATCGCGCAGGCGCGCCGCAATCATCTTTCGTTCGCGGACGGCAGCAAGGGTGTTGCTCCCTCCGTCCTCCAACCCGGTGGGCGGAATTTTCGACGGCATGCCGTCATTTTCCATCTATGGTAGCACATGCCACTGTGGATGACATGGCGAGGGAGCGGTCGAAGAACGGCCGTGCGGGGCGGAAGTGCGCATGCTCCGCCCGCCTTGCCTCGCAGGCCGCTTCGAGGCTAACGTCGCCTCGACCGAACCGGGAGCCCCACATGCGCGTCATCTTCTCCGAGGACCACAAGCTCAGAAATGCCAGGACCGAGCTGAGCGGCGGCGAGCTCGTGCCGCCTTTCGAGGCCCCGTTCCGGGCGGAATGGATCTTGGCGGCCGTCAGGGAGGCGGGCTTCACCGATGTGACGGCGCCGGCGAAACACGGGCTCGAGACGGCACTGAAGGTGCACGACGCCGGTTACCTCGCTTTCCTCGAGACCGCATGGGAGCGCTGGGAGGCCGCCGGATACCGGGGCGAGGCGATCGCCACCTCCTTCCCCGTACGCCGGACCTCGCCGCGCATCCCGACCGACATCGACGGGCAGCTCGGCTACTACTGCAACGCGGCCGAGACCGCGATCTCGCCCGGGACCTGGGAGGCCGCGCTCTCCTCGATGTCGTCGGCCCTCGACGGCGCCGATCTTGTCGCCGCGGGACAGCGGGCCGCCTTCTCGCTCTGCCGCCCACCGGGACACCATGCCGGCATCGACAGTTTCGGCGGTTACTGCTTCATCAACAACGCCGCCGTCGCCGCCCAGCGCCTGCTCGACAAGGGGGCCGCCAAGGTCGCCGTGCTCGACGTCGATTTCCATCACGGCAACGGCACGCAGGACATCTTCTACGAACGCGGCGATGTGTTCTTCGCCTCGCTGCACGGCGATCCGGCGGAAGCCTTCCCGCACTTCCTCGGCTACGAGGAAGAAACCGGCACGGGCGCCGGCGCCGGCACCACGCGGAACTACCCGATGGGGCGCGGCACGCCCTATTCCGTCTGGAAGGTCGCGCTGGACGATGCCTTGAAGCAGATCGCAGCCTACGGGGCGGAGGCGATCGTCGTCTCCCTCGGCGTCGACACGTTCGAGAAGGATCCGATCTCCTTCTTCAAGCTGACATCGCCGGATTACATCGACATGGGGCGGAAGATCGCGGCAAACGGCGTGCCCCTGCTCGTGGTGATGGAAGGCGGCTACGGCGTGCCGAAGATCGGCCTGAACGTGGCCAACGTGCTGAAGGGAATCTCCGGCTGAGAGCCGGGGGTTGCCCGCCGGCAACACAGCCGGAAATTGCGGGCCGGGAAACCGGGAAGGACGTCAGAGGTTCCATCTTGCCGCCGCAATCGCTAGTTTGAAGCAGAATCAAGATAAACGCTCGGAACCAGCTCTCCATGTACAAGAAGATCGCAATCGTCTCCCTCTCCGCCATCTACCTCTCCGCCTGCACAACCACCGATCCCTATACGGGTCAACAGAAGGTCTCCAATACCGCCGGCGGCGCGCTGATCGGCGCGGGCCTCGGTGCGGCGACCGGCCTTCTCGTCGGCAACAACCCGGTGCAGCGGCGCAACGCCGCGCTGATCGGCGCAGGCGTCGGCGCGCTCGCCGGCGGCGCCATCGGCAACTACATGGACAACCAGGAAGCGGAACTGCGCGCGCAACTGCAGGGCACCGGCGTCTCGGTCACCCGCGCGGGCGACCGCATCATCCTGAACATGCCCTCCAACATCACCTTCGCCATCGACCAGGACCAGATCGTGCCGGCCTTCTATCCGACGCTCGATTCGGTCGCGATCGTTCTGCGCAAGTTCAACAGGTCGCTGATCGACGTCGACGGCCACACCGATTCCACCGGCTCCGCCGCCCACAACCAGGCGCTTTCGGAACGCCGCGCCTATTCCGTCGCCAATTATCTGGGCTCGCGCGGCGTCGACCAGCGGCGCATGTCGGCCATGGGCTACGGGCAGGATCGCCCGATCGCCTCCAACGCGACCGAAGCCGGCCGCGCCCAGAACCGGCGCGTAGAAATCTCGATCTCGCCGCTGCGCCAGGGCTGAGCGCTCCGCCGCATCGCAACAACGGACGCGCATCCCGCCGGGGTGCGCGTTTTTCGTGGTGCCTACGAGAAAAGCGGCCGGCTCAGGCGCTCCCGCGAGCGGGATCGTCGTCGGCGGGGTTGTAGAACAATGACAGCACGAGGCTTTTCGCGATCCGTTCGGCGGTCGCCATGAACCAGTCCTTCGCTTCCGCGCTCGGCGCGATATCGTCGAGCGTTTCGGAAAACAGGCCCAGCCAGACCTTGAACAGCGGTGCCTCGAGATTGGCGATGCCCTGGTGCGCCATCACCGGCTTGCCCTGATAACCGCCGTCCTTGAAGGCGACGGCGGACCAGAAGCGCTTCATCTTTGCCAGATGCTCCGGCCACTGGCCCGCCAATCTCGCCTCGAAGACCGGGCCCAGTTGCGGGTGGTTCCGGACGCGATCGTAGAAGGTATCCACGAGCACGGGGATGAATTCGGCATCCACGCCGATGTCCGCCATCTCCGAGACGGCTCGCGTGCGGATCTGTTGAAAGTGGGACTGGCGATCGTCTGCAACGGGTTCCATGCGACGACAGATAGGCTCTTCGCGCCGGTCCCGCAATCGGGCGCATCGCCGCACCAGAGGCCGGTGCCCACTTACGGGCGACGTGCGTTAGAACAGCGATCCCTGCTTCGGCGGATCGGCCGCGGCCTCCGCCGGCTTGGCGGGCCGGCGTTTCTGCGGTGCCGGCTTGGTGGCGGGCGCCGAGGGAAGCGTGTCCCCGCCCTGCGCGCGCTTGCCGGCCACGGCCTCGATGGTGCCATCGGAAAACTCAACCGTCATGGCCGTTCCTTCCGACAGATCCGCCGCCTGCTTGACGGCCTGTCCCGTCTCGTCGCGGACAAGCGCGTAGCCGCGCCTGAGCACGTTCCTGTAGGACAGCGATTGCAGCACCCGGTCCTGGCCGATGAGCAGGGCCTTGCGGCGGGCAAAGTCGGCGGCAAGTGCCGCGTCGGCGCGAAGCACCAACCCCGCCAGCCGGTCCCGCGAGCGCCCGGCCTTTGCCAGGATGCGCGACGGCGCCGTCCGCAAGGACGCATCCAGCGCGGCAACCCTGCTGCGGCCCTGGTCCAGGCGCCGCTCCACGACGCGGTCCACCCGCCGAAGCGCATCGGCAAGCCTCTGGCGGCGCTCGGCCATCCGGCCGGACAGGAGTTCCGGCCGCACATGCGCGGCCACGCGCTCGAAGGCGCGGCGCTTGTTGACCGTGTTCATCCGCAGGCCGCGGCCGAGGCCGGCGGCCGCCTCGTCGAAGCGCCGGCGCGGCAGCGCGAGCAACTGGTCCAGCGACGGCAGCGCCCGGGCGAGCGCGCGCACCGCCTGGCGGCGGCCGTCCATCTGGCGGCTCGCCGCCCCGCGCAGGCGCGCGGCGAGCGCGGAGACCGCCGCCTCCAGGTCGGCCCGCACCGGAACGGCCATTTCGGCCGCCCCGGTGGGCGTCGGCGCGCGGCGGTCGGCGGCATGGTCGATCAACGTCCAGTCGGTCTCGTGGCCGACGGCGGAAATCAGCGGGATCGCCGAGGCCGCGGCGGCGCGGACGACGATCTCGTCGTTGAAGCTCCAGAGATCTTCCAGGCTGCCGCCGCCCCGCGCCACGATCAGCACGTCCGGACGCGGGATCCCGCCACCCGGCTGCAGGGCGTTGAACCCCCTGATCGCGGCCGCGACCTCCTCGCCCGAGCCCTCGCCCTGGACCTTCACCGGCCAGACGAGCACATGGACCGGGAAGCGATCAGCAATGCGATGAAGGATATCGCGGATGACAGCGCCAGTCGGCGAGGTCACGACGCCGATCACATGCGGCATGAACGGCAGCGGCCGTTTGCGCCCGGTGTCGAACAGGCCCTCGGCTGCGAGCTTGCGCCGGCGCTCCTCCAGCAGTGCCATCAGCGCGCCGGCGCCGGCCGGCTCGAGCGTCTCGATGACGATCTGGTACTTGGACGATCCCGGGAAGGTCGTGATCTTGCCGGTGGCGATCACCTCCATCCCTTCCTCGGGGCGAAAGCGGAGCCTGGAAAAGCTGCCCTTCCAAATCACCGCGTCGATGCGGGCGCGGTCGTCCTTGAGGCTGAAATAGGCGTGGCCGGAGGAGTGGGGACCGCGATAGCCGGAGATCTCGCCGCGCACCCGCACTTGGTCGAAGGCCTGCTCGACCGTGCGCTTGATCGACCCGGACAGCTCCGAGACGGAGTATTCGGCAAGGTTGGTGGGCGAATCGTTGTCCGGAAACATGCTCATGCCCCATTCTGACCGGCTCCGCGCCGCGTGGCCAGAGGGGCGTTCATGCCGTCCCCGCAAAGACGAGGCTTCACGCTTGTACCGGATCTATTCGGCGACCCGGACGCGATAGATCTGCAGGTGTGCCGGCGATACCGCCGGTCCCATGCCCTGGTCGTGGTTCGGCTATTCCCGCTTCGTCTTCGACCCGCCTGCTCCCTCGAAATAGGCGCGGGTGGCCTCGTCGCCGGGGAAGAAGGATTCGATCAGCACACCTTGCACCAGCGCGTCCTGCGCCGACCCGAACGAGGTGAGCGTGGTGATGAAGATCAGGCGCTCTTCGCCCTGCCGGATCTCGATCGGCAGGACAGGCAGGCGTTCGGTCTTTGGATAGGTCTCGATCGCAGCGCGCACGGCCGGATCTGCCGCCAACCGCTCGATCCTCCTTGCCAGCGCGCTGCGCGGGCCCTGCAGCCATGCGTCGGCACGGATGCGGTGGACGAGATCGGCCGCCGTTCGCTGCCAGTTGACGATCAGGGTCCGCAACGGAGATGGCCCGAGATACGCGTCGAGGAAATTGTCGCCGGTCTTCAGCGCGATGCCCGCCATCGCCACCAGACCGCCGAAGGCGGCATTGGCGGCGAGCACGTTGTAGTCGTGATCGAAGACGACGCCGGGATAGGGATCGTGACGGGCCAGGATCAGCCTGATCGCCTCGACGACGGGCACCGGGAGGGCTTCCAGATCGCGTGCGGGGTGCGTCTCATGGCGCGGCCGGAAGCCGGCGGCGGAAAAGAGGATGCCCTGGTCGCGCGCCGGGATCGCCAGCACATCCGCAAGCCGCAGGATCATGCCCTCGGACGGGCGCGACCGGCCGGTTTCCAGGAAGGACAGGTGGCGCGCGGAGATGCCGGCCTCCACGGCCAGGCCAAGCTGGCTCATGCGTCGATGGCCGCGCCATTCCTTGAGATGCTCGCCGAACTCCATGCCTGGATCCTCTCCGTTCCGCGCCATCAAACCGAAACCGGGGAAAGAAATCCATTACCTCAGAGGTAATTGGTTCTGCGACCCGGGTCGACGAGGATTGCCCCATTCGCAACGAAAGGAGCATCCCATGCTTGCCAGCATCAACCGCAACCTCCTCAAGGCCGTCATGTTCGCTGACGGCGCCTTCTCGCTCGTAGCGGGTGCCGGACTTGTCGTCTTTTCCGGTCAGGTGGCCAGCCTCGCCGGCCCTGCCGCCTCACCCGGCATCGTGATGGCGATCGGCATATTCCTGCTCGGCTGGGGCATCTTTCACCTGGCATCGGCGCGCCCGCCGCATCCGGCAGAGCATGCCGTCCGCCTCGCCATCGCCGGCGACGCCGCCTGGGTGATCGGAAGTGCCGTCATCCTCCTCGTCGGGCGCGACGGCCTGTCCCTGGCCGGCATCGCCGCGATCGCGGTTGCCGCAGTCGCTGTCTTCGACATCATGCTGCTGAAAATCGCCGGACTGCACCGCCGGCGGGCAGCGACGGCTTGAGACACAGAACGAGGCCTTCCGGCACTATGGCCGGGAGGCCTCTCGGCCTGCACAGACCGCCCAGGGGGCGGTCAGACCGCTTCCCAGCCATCCCTGTCGCTGGCGCGGTAGATGGCGTCGATGAATTTCTGGGTGTTGATGGAACTCTCGAGCGTCACCACTTCCTCGGGTTCGCCCTGCGCAGCCCGCGCGAAAGCCTCGGCCTCCAGCTTGTACTGCCGCGAATCCTGGAAACGGAACAGCTGCGACTGGGAATGGTTCTGGTTGGTCAGTTCGACCTCTTCGGCGCCGTAGCGGTCGGCGTTGAAGGGCGACTTGACCTCGATGAAGCCCTTGTCGCCATGGAAGACCATCACCTGGCGGGCGGCAAGCTGGGTGGAGATGTAGAAGCTCAGCTCGAAATCGCCGAAGTCTGCGCGCACGCTCGAATAGATGTCGGTGCCGAAATCGGGATCGCGTTCGGTGGCCGCCTGGACACGGATCGGCTCCTTGCCGGTGGCAAAGCGGGTGGTAATGGTCGGGTAGACACCGATGTCCGGCAGGCCGCCGCCGCCGAGGGCCGGAATGTTGCGCATGTTGCCGGGATCGCGGTTGAAATAGGTGAACGCGCCCTGGACGTGGCGCAGCCGGCCTATGGCGCCCTCCCTCAGCAGCTCGCGGACCTTGCGCCACACCGGGGCGTAGGTGACCATGTAGGCCTCGGAGATCAGCACCTTGTTGCGGTCGCGGGCGGCAATCAGCGTCTCGATCTCGGAGGCGCGCAAGGCGATCGGCTTTTCGCACAGCACGTGCTTGCCGGCGTCGGCAGCCTTGATTGTCCACTCGACGTGCTGCGAGGTCGGCAGCGGAATGTAGACGGCGTCAATTAGGTCGGAGGCCAGCATCTCCTCGTAGGAACCGAAGGCGTGGGGCACCGAGAAGCGATCGGCCATGGCGCGGGCTTTGGCGAGATCGCGGCTCGCTATCGCGGTGACGACGCAGTTCTCCGCGTCCTGGATCGCGGGGACGACCAGTTCCCGGCCAATCTTGGCAGTAGACAGGATACCGAAACGCAACATGGAAACTCCCTCCTTGAATCGGCCGCAGACTATGCCTGAGGTACGTGCCTAGCAAGGGCAGCCCGCGGCGAAATTCTTCCCTTGCCGGTTCAAAAGTCCGCCGCCTGCCCTATGCTTGAGGGGCCACCCGCCTGCCTCGTCACCAGAAAATGGAGAATGCATCATGCAGAAACGGACTCTCGGCCGAACCGGCCTGAGCATCGCGCCGCTCGTCTTCGGCGGAAACGTGTTCGGCTGGACGGCCGACGAGAAGACCTCGTTCGCCTTGCTCGACGCCTTTACGGATGCGGGCTTCAACGCCATCGACACGGCCGACGTCTATTCGTCCTGGGTGCCGGGCAACAAAGGCGGCGAATCCGAGACCATCATCGGCAACTGGCTGAGGCAGTCCGGACGGGCCCGCGACAGCGTCGTCCTGATCACCAAGGTCGGTTCCGACATGGGCCAGGGCCATCGGGACCTGTCGCGAAAGTGGATCATGGAGGCGGTCGAGGCATCGCTGAAGCGGCTGAAGACGGATCACATCGATCTCTACCTCTCGCATTGGCCGGACGACCGCACGCCCTACGAGGAGACGCTCGAGGCCCATGCCGCACTCGTCAAGGCCGGTAAGGTGCGCGCCTTCGGCGCCTCCAATCTCGATGCCGCACAATTACAGGCATCCTCCGCAGCCGCCGACGGGGCGGGCCTGCCGCGTTATGCCGCGCTGCAGCCCGAATACAATCTCTACGACCGGGACGGATTCGAAGGCCCGCTTGCGGAACTCTGCGCCCGCGAGAACATCGGCGTCATCACCTATTTCAGCCTTGCGCACGGCTTCCTCAGCGGAAAGTACCGTTCGGTCGCCGACACGGAGGGTGCGGCCCGTGGCGGCAGCGTCGCCGGATACCTCGATGCCAAGGGCCTGCGCATCCTCGCAGCGCTCGACAAGGTCAGCGCCGAGACCGGCGCGAAACCGGCAGAGATCGCTCTCGCCTGGCTGATGGCAAAGCCCGCCGTGACAGCGCCGATCGCCAGCGCGACCAACCTCGATCAGTTGAAGAGCCTGGCGAAATCGGCAAGCCTGACGCTCTCCGCCGACCACATGGCGGCACTGGACGCGGCGGGAGCCTGATCGCCTTCTTGGGCCCCGACCTGCATTTTCCCGCTAGCCAGAAAAGCCGCCGGCAGGACGGAACAACTGCGGCCCCTCGCCGTTGTCGGGAAGCACAAGCAAGCGACAAGGCCATGCGACTTTGGCCAGGCCCGATCAAGTGACAGGGGCCGGGCAAAAGAATGACGGGCGGGGAGGCCATCGAGGCGGCCGGCGGATCCCTCGCCCGTCATTTCAATTCGTTGTTCTTGCGCGTGGATTGTTCTCCGCGTCGTCAGGCGCGGAGAACACCGCCCGTCGTCTTGGCCACGTTCGCGACGATCTTCGCCGTCAGTGCCTCGAAGTCCTCGTCCGTCAGCGTCTTGTCCGACGGCTGTATGACGACCTCGATCGCGACCGACTTCCTGCCATCGCCGACAGAGGCTCCTTCGAACACGTCGAAGACGTTGACGCTCGTGACCAGCTTCCGGTCAGCGCCTGCGGCCGCCCGGACAATGGCGCCGGCCTCCACCGTCTTGTCGACGACGAAGGCGAAGTCGCGCTTCACCGCCTGGAACGGCGAAAGCTCGAGCGCCGGCTTGGTCCGCGTCGCCTTCTTCTTCGGCTCGGGCATCGCGTCGATGAAGATCTCGAAGCCGGCGAGGGCGCCGGAAACGTCGAGGGCGCCGAGCGTCTTCGGATGAAACTCGCCGAAATGGCCGAGCACGACCTTCGGGCCCATCTTAATGGTGCCGGAACGTCCGGGGTGGTACCAGGCCGGGCCGCCCGGCTCGATCTGGACATTGCTCATCGGCAGGCCGCAGGCCTCGATCACGGCGAGCGCATCGGCCTTGGCATCGAAGACGTCGACGGGTTTGCCGCCACCCTTTGCCGGATTCGACCAGAGACGCCCGGCGCCGGAAAGCGAGGCCGTGGCACGGCGGATGCCGCCGGCGACGCGCCGCTGGCCTTCCGGCCGGTCGTTTTCATAGGTGCCGGAGACCTCGAAGATCGCAACATCGCCGAAGCCACGGTCGGCGTTTCGCTGCGCAGCCGTCAAGAGGCCCGGCAGCAGCGAGGGCCGCATGTCGGACATGTCGGCTGCGATCGGGTTGGACAGCGCCAGTTCCGGCGCGCCGCCGCCGAAAAGCTCGGCCTGCGCCTTGGGGATGAAGGACCAGGTGACGGCCTCCATCATGCCGCGGGCGGCAAGCGCGCGCCTGGCAAGACGCGAGCGGATCTGCAGCGTCGTCAGGATCTTGCCGTTGACGCTCGCATGGCTTTCGAGCGGCGCGGCGTGAATGTTGTCGACGCCGTGGATGCGCATCACCTCTTCGACGAGGTCGGCCTTGCCGTCCACATCCGGCCGCCAGGAGGGCACGGAGACGGACAGCCTCTCGCCCGAGCCGGAAACGCCGAAGCCGAGCTTTTGAAGGATGTCCGCACTCTCGGCGGACGAAATGTCCAGGCCAGTCAGCCGCCTGACCTCCGAGACCGGGAAATCGATGACTTTCGGCTGGAAGCCCTTGTAACCGACGACGTCCGCCTTCGCGGCGATGCCGCCGCAAAGTTCGAGGACGAGTTCCGTGGTGCGCTCGAGGCCGGGGATCATGTATTCCGGATCGACGCCGCGCTCGAAGCGGTAGCGCGCATCGGTGATGATACCGAGCGTGCGGCCCGTCCTGGCAATGTTCATCGGGTCCCAAAGTGCCGATTCGATCAGCACATCGGTGGTGTTCCCGTCGCAGCCGGAATGCTCGCCGCCCATGACGCCGCCGATGGATTCAACGCCTTCGGCGTCCGAGATCACGACATTGGCCGGCGACAGCGTGTATTCACGCTGGTCGAGCGCCAGCACTGTCTCGCCTTCCCTGGCGCGGCGGACGGTGAGGTTGCCCTTGACCTTGGCGGCGTCGAAGACGTGCATCGGCCGGCCCTGGTCGAACGTCATGTAGTTGGTGATGTCGACCAGCGCGTTGATCGGACGCAGCCCGATCGAAAGCAGCCGCTGCTGCATCCAGCGCGGGCTGGGGCCGTTCTTCACACCGCGTACGAGGCGGAGCGCAAAGCCGGGGCAAAGATGCGTATCCTCGCCGAGTTCAAGCGCCACCTTCACCGGCGTCTCGCCTTCTGTGCGGAAGGTCGGTGCCTTGGGTGCCTTCAGCGTACCGAGGCCGGAGGCCGCCAGGTCGCGGGCGATGCCGAAGACACTGGTGCAATCCGGACGGTTCGGCGTCAGGTTGATCTCGATGACCGGATCGTCGAGCCCGGCATAGGCGGCGAAGCTCGTGCCGACCGGCGCGTCGGCCGGCAGGTCGATGATGCCGTCGTGATTGTCCGACATCTGGAGTTCCTTCTCCGAGCACATCATGCCGCGGCTCTCCACGCCACGGATGTTGCCGACGGAAAGGGTCACGTCGATGCCGGGAACGTAGGTGCCGGGCGCGGCGAAGGCGCCGACAAGGCCCGCGCGCGCGTTCGGCGCACCGCAGACGACCTGGACGGGCGCGCCGGCGCCGGTATCGACCATCAGCACGCGCAGCTTGTCGGCATTCGGATGCTGCTCGGCCGAGACCACCTTCGCGATGACAAAGGGCTTGAACGAAGCCTTGTCGTCGACGTCCTCGACCTCGAGACCGATCGCGGTCAGGCGTTCGCAGATCTGTTCCAGCGTCGCATCCGTGTCCAGATGGTCTTTCAGCCAGGAGAGTGTGAATTTCATGTCTCTGATCCTTACGCGCGCGACTTAAGCACTCAGGCCGCCGAACAGGGTCGGCACGTCGAGCGGGCGGAAGCCGTAGTGGTTCATCCAGCGGACGTCGGCGTTGAAGAAATCGCGCAGGTCGGGCATGCCGTATTTCAGCATGGCGATGCGGTCGAGCCCCATGCCCCAGGCGAAGCCCTGGTACTCGTCCGGATCGAGGCCGCCGGCGCGCAGCACGTTCGGATGCACCATGCCGCAGCCGAGGATCTCCATCCAGTCGGTGCCCTCGCCGAACTTGACGATCGGGCCCGAGGAGCGGTCGCACTGGATGTCGACCTCGAAGGAGGGCTCGGTGAAGGGGAAGAAGGACGGGCGGAAGCGCATCGTCACGCCGTCGACCTCGAAGAAGGTCTTGCAGAACTCCTCCAGCACCCAGCGCATGTTGGCGACATTCGCCTTCCTGTCGACCACGAGGCCCTCGACCTGATGGAACATCGGCGAATGAGTGGCGTCCGAATCTTGCCGGTAGGTCTTTCCGGGGATGATGATGCGGATCGGCGGCTTTTGCCCTTCCATCGTGCGCACCTGCACCGGCGAGGTGTGCGTGCGCAGCACCTTGCGCTCGCCGTTTTCATCCGGCGGGAAGAAGAAGGTGTCGTGCATCTCGCGCGCCGGATGACCTTCCGGGAAGTTCAGCGCGGTGAAATTGTAGTAGTCGGTCTCGATATCCGGACCTTCGGCGATGGAGAAGCCCATGTCGGCAAAGATCGCGGTAATCTCGTCGATGATCTGGCTGATCGGGTGGATGCGGCCACGTTCGGCCGGCGAGGACCGGACCGGCAGGCTGACGTCCACCGTCTCGGCGGCGAGCCGGGCTGCAATCGCAGCGTCACGCAGCTCGCTCTTGCGGGCGGCGATCGCATCCGTCAGGTCGTTCTTCAGCGCGTTGATCGCGGCTCCGCGCGTCTGGCGCTCTTCCGGCGTCATCGTGCCGAGGGTCTTCAGAAGTTCGGAGACGGACCCCTTCTTGCCGAGGGCGGCGACACGCACGGCCTCGATGGCCGGCTCGTCGCCGGCGGCCGATACGTCGGCCAGCAGGGTCTGTTTCAAGGTATCGAGATCGGACATCGTTCAAAATCCATTGAGCCCAAAGAAAAACCCGCGCCAGCCCTGCCAGCGCGGGTTTCCCAACTTCTATGTACAAAGGCTTGGGAAGCGCTGGATTAACGAACCGCGCTTTCAAACTCGTTGGTGGTGCCGGCGTCCTTGAGGTAGGCGAGCGCCTTCTTGGAAGCTTCGACGAGGGCGCCGAAGGCTGCCGGCTCATGGATCGCCATGTCGGACAGGACCTTGCGGTCGACTTCGATGCCGGCCTTGTTCAGGCCGTCGATGAAGCGGCCGTAGGTCAGGCCGAATTCGCGGACGGCGGCGTTGATGCGCTGGATCCACAGGGCGCGGAAGTTGCGCTTGTTCACCTTGCGGTCGCGGTATGCGTACTGCTTGGAACGATCGACCGCAGCCTTGGCGGCGCGGATGGTGTTCTTGCGGCGGCCGTAGAAGCCCTTGGCGGCCTTGAGTGTCTTTTTGTGCTTGGCGTGGGCGGTAACGCCGCGTTTTACACGTGCCATGTCATGATCTCCTTAACGTATCCAAATTGCCTGAAAGTCTCAGAGACCGTTCGGCAGGTAGTTCTTGATGACCTTCTTGCCATCGGGCTCGGCGAGAACCATGGTTCCGCGCGCGTCGCGAATGAACTTGTTGGTACGCTTGATCATGCCGTGGCGCTTGCCGGCGGCAGCTGCAACGACCTTGCCGGTCGCGGTGATCTTGAACCGCTTCTTGGCAGACGACTTCGTCTTCATCTTGGGCATTTTGCTACTCCATTCTTCTTGGTTTCGAGACGGCTGACGAGGCACGTCTCCAGCGTAAAGAACGGCCACGGCATGCCCTGCCGGACCGTTCGGACGGGGGCTTGTAACCGAAGTCCCCCGAAAGCGCAACCGGATTCCTGAAAAGCCGGACGGTTGCGCCAGAAAAGCAGAAAGCCGCCCCGTGGGCGGCTCATGCCAATCGCCGGACCCCTTTATCGGGGAGCCAGCACCATCATCATCTGACGGCCTTCGAGCTTCGGCTCGGCCTCGACCTTGGCGATCGTCTGCGTGTCTTCCTTGACCTGCAGCAGGAGCTTCATGCCAAGTTCCTGGTGCGCCATTTCGCGGCCGCGGAACTTGAGCGTCACCTTGACCTTGTCGCCGTCTTCGAAGAACCGGTTCATCGCCTTCATCTTCACGTCATAGTCGTGCGTGTCGATGTTGGGGCGCATCTTGATTTCCTTGATCTCGACGATCTTCTGCTTCTTGCGCGCTTCGGCCGCCTTCTTCTGGTTGGCGTATTTCAGCTTGCCGAGATCGAGGATCTTGCACACCGGCGGATCGGTGTTGGGGGAAATCTCCACGAGATCGAGGCCGGCGTCTTCCGCCATGCGAAGGGCCTGATCGGTGGGAACGATACCGTGGTTTACACCTTCGGCATCGATGAGCTGAATCCGGGGAATCCGGATTTCACGGTTTGAGCGCGGGCCGTCCTTGACCGGGGCGTCCGCTTTGAAGGGTCTGCGAATGGTCGTATTCTCCTCGAATAGTTCGAACAGGGCTACCTAATTTCGGGGCAATCGTACCCGCCGCCTCGCGCACGGGCGCTGCTTGCGGGCAATGTGTCGATCACCGAGGCGAAGTCAATACCACGTCGTACGGAAAAAATCACCATCTGTGCCGCCCGGTGCGAAATCGTGTAAATCGGAGCCCGAGAGGCGGTTGCCGCGGCAGGACGCGCGGCCGCCACCGGCAATCCAGGAGCATTTCATGACCCCAGAGCAAACCAGCGAAACGAGCGGCAGCGTATCCGTCGGCACAGGCAGCGACCAGCGCGAGATCGCCACGCGTCTTCTCCCCGAACGCAAGGGCAACCCCCATCCGCATCTCGTCTGGCTCGGCGGCTACCGTTCGGACATGACCGGCACGAAGGCCGTCGAGCTCGCAAGCCTTGCCGCCGAACTCGGTACCGGCTGCGTGCGGTTCGACTATTCCGGCCACGGCGCGTCGGGGGGCGCCTTCGTGGACGGGACGATCTCGCGCTGGCTGGAGGAGACGCTTGCCGTCGTGGCACACGCCAGAGAGCATCTCGGCACGCAGCGCAAGATCCTCGTCGGCTCGTCCATGGGCGGCTGGCTGGCGCTGCGGCTCGCGCAGGAACTGCGCCGGGCCGGACAGGGCTCCGAGATCGCCGGCATGGTCCTGATCGCGCCAGCGCCGGACTTCACCAGCGAGCTGATCGAGCCCAAGCTGACGGAGGCAGAACGCAACTCGCTCTCCGAGCGCGGCTACTTCGAGGAACCGACCCCCTACGGGCCCGATCCGAATATCTACACGCTGAAGCTGATCGAGGACGGACGCCGGAACCGGGTGCTGGGCGGGGTGATCGACGTCGGCTGCCCGATCCACGTGCTGCAGGGCATGGCGGATCCGGACGTGCCCTACACCCACGCCATCAGGCTGATGGAACACCTGTCCTGCGACGACGCCGTGCTCACCCTGATCCGCGACGGCGACCATCGCCTTTCGCGTCCGGAAGACATCGAGAAGCTGAAGGAGGCGGTTTCCCATCTGCTCAATGCTGCATAATGGTCACGCGCCGCGACGCATTTTAACCATGTTGTCGCATTGCGAATTATCGTGATTGACGAGCAGGCCCCTAAAAATTTAACGTTTTGTTAACGATTGAGGGGACACCCATGGCGCGAATGATTGGTGCTAAGGCTATTTTTGCGGCAATTTCAGCCTTGTTCATTTCGTCTTCCGTCGCCATGACGGCCCCTGCATCGCCCCTGTCCATGCGCACGGGCAGCGTCACGTCGCAGCCGATCGGGCACTATGAATTCTGCCGGTCCCACCCTTCCGAATGCAACACCACCCGGCGCGATCAGGGTGCGGCCAAGGTAACGACGTTCGGCTGGACCGTCGTCCGGGACATCAATTCGGAGGTCAACCGCACCATCAGCCCGATGACCGACAAGGACCTCTACGGCCGCGACGAGCACTGGTCCTATCCGGATACGGCCGGCGACTGCGAGGACTTCGTGCTGCTGAAGCGTCGCAAGCTGATGGAGCACGGCTTCGAGGCCGCCGACCTGCTCATCACCGTCGTGCGCAAGCCCGATGGCGAAGGCCATGCCGTTCTGACGGTGCGGTCGACGGAAGGGGACTACGTCCTCGACAACCTCGACAGCGACGTGAAGCTCTGGACCGAGACGCCCTACCGCTACCTGAAGCGCCAGGCATCCTTCAATCCCGGCCGCTGGGTGTCGATCGAAAACGGCGACGCAGTCATGGTGTCGTCGGTCGGCAATTAGACGAGCCCTCCTGCAGAACGTTCCACCGCGGCGGCCGGCATCCCGGCCGCCGTTCTCGTATGGTCCTTTCTCGCATGTCGTTGTCGCAAAACCGCGGCGCAGTTTTGTGCGACATGCTCTCAAGCATTGCCGATCAGCACGCCGCAGGCAAATACCAGCCCGCCACCGAGGACGACCTGGAAGGCGGCGCGCAGGAACGGCGTTTCCATGAAACGGTTCTGGATGAAGGCGATCGCCCAGAGCTCGACGAAGACGACGCCGACGGCAATCGCGGTGGCGAGCGCGAAGTTCGGGATCAGGTAGGGCAGCGCGTGGCCGAGGCCGCCGATGGCGGTCATGATGCCGGAGGCAAGGCCGCGCCTGACCGGCGAGCCGCGTCCGGAAATCTTGCCGTCATCGTGGGCGGCTTCCGTGAATCCCATGGAAATCCCGGCGCCGATGGAGGCGGAAAGCCCCACCAGGAAGGTCTGCCAGGTATCCTGGGTGGCGAAGGCGGCCGCGAAGATCGGGGCAAGGGTGGAAACCGATCCGTCCATCAGCCCGGCAAGGCCCGGCTGCACATAGGTGAGGATGAACTGCCGGCGTTCGACCGCGTCTTCCTCGGCGATCGCCGCCTGGTTCGCCTCCGCCTCGGCCATATGGCGCGCCTTGTCCTCATGGGCCTTCTCGGCAATGGCGAGATCGCCCAGGAGCTTGCGTGTCTGCGCATCCGTCGTCTTGGCCGCGGCCTGCAGGTAGAAGCGGTGCGCCGCCTCTTCCATCGCCTTCGCCTGCGCGCGGGCGGTCTGCACCGGCATGTTGGCGATCAGCCAATCCGGCTTCCGCTCCGGAAAATCGCGCACGAATTCGCGCCGGACCAGCGGAATCCGGTCGCCGAAGCGACGGATGTGCATGTCGATCAGCAGGCGACGGTGTTCGTTCTCCTCGCCAGCCATCTCCTCGAACATCCCGGCCGTGTGCGGCGAGCTTTCGCGCAGCGCGTCGGCATAGGCGAGATAGATGCGGCCATCGTCCTCCTCGGAGGAGATGGCAAGGGCAAGGATTTCCTGCTCGCTGAGCGATTCCAGCGAACGCTTGCCGTTACGGAAGATGCGGGAGAGCATGTCGAAACCTTTTTTAGAATAATTCTAAAAATAGGCATCGAGGCGAGGAACGTCAACCGCTTCCGATGCGACAGAAGGGACGGGAGCCAAGGGCCGGAGGTTTAGAGCAGCCCCTCTTCGGCCTGTTCGCGGGCAGCGGACAGGCCCCGAAAGATCGGCGAGGCGACGTCGGCCTCGATCATTGCCGACAGGCCGGCAGCAGTCGTTCCCCGATACTCGAGGAAGATATCGACAAGGTCGGAGGGCGGGGTATCGGACTGCGCCATCAGCACGCCCGCGCCGAGAAAGAGCTGGCGCACCGCGGCATCGGCCGTTTCCGGGTCGAGACCGGCACCGATCGCATGGCGGATCATCGCATCGGCAAAGAGGGCGGGAAAGGCCGGGCCCGAACCGGTGAGCGCGGTGAAATAGTCGAGCTGCGCCTCCTCGTGGATGCCGTGCGCCTGGCCCGATGCCGAAAAGAAGCGGAAGACGAAATCCGCCTCGTCGTCGGTCACGCCGTCGGTCGCAAACCAGGGCGTGAACGACAGCCGGTATTCGGCGCAGGCATTCGGCATGGCGCGCACGATGCGGGTGGCGCCGTAGCGCTCGGCAAGCTCGGCAACGCTGACGCCGGCGACCACGGAAACGAGCAGCCGGTCCGTCAGGTCGACATCAACCTCGTCCAGGTCGTGCGGGCGCACGCAGAGCATGACGATGTCGGCACGCGCCGCCAGCGCCTCGTTGTCGGTCGTGAGGGCAATGTCCGGCCAGTCCTCGAAGCCGGTCACGTCGCCGGAGCGGGAGGACAGGATCAGCTGCCGCGGACGGATGACACCGTCTTCGAGCGCAGGATGCAGCAATGCCCCTGCGAGCCAACCGCCACCGCCGATGACCCCGATCGTCGCCACGCTCGCCTCAGGCCCATTCGCCCGCGCGCATCACCGGGATGCGGCTGCCGTCGGCACGGATACCATCGATGTCGATCTCGCCCGAACCGATCATCCAATCGATGTGGATCAGGCTCGAATTACCGCCCTGTGCGGCGATCTGCTCCGGCGAAAGACTGGCGCCATCGAGGAAGCACTTCGAATAGCACTGGCCAAGCGCGATGTGGCAGGCGGCGTTCTCGTCGAAGAGGGTGTTGTAGAAGAGCAGACCGCTCGCCGAGATCGGCGAAGAATGGGGCACGAGCGCAACCTCGCCCAGCCGGCGTGCGCCCTCGTCGGTATCGAGGACCTTGTTCAGCACGGCCTCGCCCTTCGACGCATGAGCCTCGACGATGCGCCCCGCCTCGAAGCGGACGCGGATGTCGTCGATCAGCGTCCCCTGGTGAGACAGCGGCTTGGTGCTCGACGCATGCCCCTCGACGCGAAGGGCATGCGGCGTCGTGAAGACCTCCTCGGTCGGGATGTTCGGATTGCAGGTGATGCCGTTCTTCGCCGTCGAGGCGCCGCCGTGCCATTCGTGGCCGTCGGCGAGGCCGACCGTCAGGTCGGTGCCTGGCCCCCTGAAGTGGAGCGCTGCGAAACGCTCGCCGTTCAGCCAGGCGGAACGGCTGTGCAGGTTGGCATTGTGCGCCTTCCAGGCGCCCACCGGATCGTCGCGGTCGACGCGCGAGGCGGCAAAAATCGCGTTCGCCAGCTTCTCCACCGCCACGTCCTCGGCATCGTCCGGAAAGACCTGCCGCGCCCAGGAGGGGTTCGGATAGGAGACGATGTTCCAGTTGATGTCGAAATTGGCGATCTTCTCCAGCGCCGGCTTGTAGGCGATCGAGTTCGCCTTGTTGGCGCGCGCCACCTTGGCCGGATCCTCGCCGGACAGAAGCATCGGGTTGTCGCCGGCGATCGCGAGCCTGGCGGCGCCATCGGCATAGGCTTTCGCCATGCCCTGATAGAGCCAGTCCGTCGCCCGGTCGAAGCTCTCGTCAGGAGCATGGCGATAGCGGGCCAGCGTCGCCTCTTCGTCGGCATAGAAGGTGCTGACGAGACCGGCGCCGGCGATGTAGGCGTGCTTGGTGATCAGGCGGACCAGCGGAAGTGCCGCAACCGGCGCCGTCATCACCAGATCCTGGCCCCTCTGCAACTGGAGGCCGACCTTGACGGCGACCTCCGCGAGCCTCTCGAGCTTGACGGGATCGACGGGCGTGGATGCTGTACGAAGCGGTGCGTTCATCGCTCTTACCTGCTGTCTTCGATTGCGTTGCCTTCTACTTAGGACGGAATGGCGAAAAACAGAAGATCGGCGACGACCGCCGGAGCAGATAAGTCAGGCGACGACCGGGGCAGCCACCGCATCGAGGGCCCTGCGCGCGTCCTCCGGTGCAAGACGGATCTGCAGCCCCCGCTGCCCGCCATTGATGTAGACGCGCTCATGGGCGAACGCCGCCGTCTCGATCGCCGTCGGCACAGCCTTGCGCTGCCCGAACGGGCTGATGCCGCCCACATGGTATCCCGTCAGCCGTTCGGCATCGGCCGGCTTCATCATGCTCGCCGACTTGCCGCCGAAGGCTGCGGCCAGCTTCTTCATGCTGACCTCGCAGTTGGAGGGCACGACGACACAGACGGGCCTGCCGTCGACCTCCGCCATCAGCGTCTTCAGCACCCTGTCCGGCACCTCCCCGATCGCTTCGGCGGCCTGCAGGCCGACCTTCTCGGCGGAGGGGTCGTATTCATAGGTGTGAACCGTAAAGGCGACGCCTGCCCTTTGCAGGGCCTGGGTGGCGCGAGTGGTCTTGGACATGGCGTGACCGTCGAAGATGCAGCAACTGATGACGGAGATCGGTGCCGCATGCTCGCGATCCTTGTCAACAGCGATGCAGCAGAAGCCGAGCTGCGAAAATGCGAAATGTCAGGGAGAAGCGCTTTCCTGCGGGATCGAAGCGGAGCGGGAGCGCCGGCGACCTTGCCATGCCACAAAGTATTGGTTACTGCCAGATTCCTTCGATCGGCCGAAACCTGCACTGGTTGTTCCCTTCCGGGTCATTTTCGGCAAGCGGGTGGATCGTGCTGCAGTTCCGTCGACTTCAATTTCACTATCTCCTATCGACCAACCGGTTTGCGGAGGCGCTCGCGCTTGCGGAGGCGGACCCCGAGGCGACCCGCGCAGGCCGCGCCTGGGCACTCTACCGACTCGGCTGCTACAGGTCGGCGAGCGCCCTCCTGCGCCAGCCGCGCTCCGGGCGGGAGGCATTGGCGCTCGGCATTTCGCTCGCCGCGTCGGGCGAGAGCGAGGCGGGCATCGCGCTGCTTCGCAAGGCGCACGAGGGCGGACAGTTCAATGGACGGCAACTGGCGGCCGCGGCGGAAGCGGTCGCTCCCTACAGCCTGGACACGGCGACCCATTTCTGTCGCGCCGGCGCTCCGGTCCGCGCCGGCCTGCGGATCGCACTGCTTCTAGCCGAAGGTCGGCAGGAAGAAGCGCTGGCGGAGGCAAGGGCGGCGATCGGACGCGGCGAGGGTGAGCGCGAACCGGACCTGCACCTGCTGCTCGCCAATGCCGCGGGCGACGAGAGCGCGGCCCTGCCGCTCGCCAACGACTTCCTCGCAGCGCACGGCCTGTCGCCGGTTGCCCTGATCGATCCGCAGCGACCGATCTCCGCCTCGAACCTGGCGAGCCGCGTCGCCGCCGGCAGCGTCCGCGGGCCGCTGGTGACGATCACGATGCCGGCCTACAACACCGCCGAACGGATCGGCCGCTCGATCGAGTCGCTGCTGGCGCAAACCTACCGGGACATCGAGGTGCTCGTCGCCGACGATGCGAGCACCGACGACACCGTCGCTGTCGTCATGGCCCTTGCCGCGCGCGACAACCGCGTCCGGCTGATCCGGCGCGACCAGAACGGTGGTCCCTATGCCGCACGCAACCTGGCGCTTGCCAATGCCAGGGGCGACTTCGTGACGTGCCAGGATTCCGACGACTGGGCGCACCCGGAGAAGATCGCGCGGCAGGTGCGGCCGCTTTTGAAGGACAAGGGGTTGTTCTTCACCTTGTCCAACTGGGTCCGCGTCGACGATCACGGCCAGTTCTACGCCCGGCAGATCTATCCGCTGACGCGCCTCAATCCGGCTTCCCCGCTGTTTCGTCGCGAGGAGACCCTTGCCCGCGCCGGCACCTACGAGGACGTCCGCACGGGTGCGGACAGCGAGTATATCGCGCGGCTGAAGCTCGTCTTCGGATGGCGGGGATGGCGCCGGTTGCGCCAGCCGCTTTCTTTCGGCGCGCACCGGCCGGGATCGCTGATGACGGATGCCGGCACCGGCATCGCACGCGGCAAGGTCAACCTCGAGCGCCTCGACTACTGGGAAGAGTGGACCGCCCGGCACATCGGACGGTTTGCGCGGAAGTAGCGCCGATCCGATCGCAAGCGCGGGCGGGCTCAGTCGAACAGGGCATTGCCGTTTCTGGCATTGCGGAAACGGGCGGCCGCTTCCGTCCTGTTGTGGACGCCGAGCTTGCGGATGATGTTGTGCAGATGGATCTTGACCGTGTGCTCGGATAGTCCGAGCCCGGCGGCGATCAGCTTGTTCTGGAGCCCGCGGGAAACCATCTCCAGGATCTGCAGTTCCCTGGCCGTCAGTTCCGCGACGCCGCTCTCCGCCTTGCGCGGAGCGGACGGCATGCCGTTGTGGGCCGGAAGCGACGGCCCGGGATCGCCGGGCCGCACGCCGACCACCGATCCCGGGGGCAGGTATTCGCCGCCGCACAGCATGAGCCTGATGATCGAGAGCCAGATATCGAGTCGCATGTCCATCGGCAGGACGCTGCGGAACAGGGCGGAATCGGTGACGGCGGAGAAGGAGGTCGCCTGCATCTTGTCATAGGGTTCGATGACGGCGGCAAGGGCATGCGGATGGACGCGCCCAAGCATCGCGGCGGCGGCCTCGGCCTCATGCACCAGGGCGACATCGACGAGGATCAGGGCCACCGGATGGGCAAACGCCCTGCAGCCGGCGGAGACACTCTCCACCTGCTCGACGAGAACCCATGGGAACTCGCGCTCGACCGCATCGATCAGCCGCTTCGATACGCTCCCCGTGTTCGTGACTATCAGCATCACGCGCTGTGGTTCAGGCCCACCCCTGATCCCTGCCGCGCCCGGTTGCGCTTCCGCGTAGTCGTTCCCGTCCAAAAGCACCATATCCCTTCACCCGCCCTGCCCGATCCGGCTTTCGTCGCCGGCAATCGTCACTGCCGACGAACGCGCGAAATCGTGCACCATCGACAGGACCTTAACGCACGTCACGAACGACCGCGACGGCGCAAATGGGCTGAGAAAAGGATAGAAAGGCAATGCACGTGGGGGCACCGGGCGAGGCACGTTCATCCAAACGAACTAACCTTAGGTGAAGCCTACCCACCAACTTGGGCATCCGACGCAAATCTCCTCCTACCTCGCCCGCCCGGACACCGCCCATAGATCGCACCTGCCCCGGCCGGAGCTACGGAACGGCGATGGGGGTAGGCCCTGCACATGCCCTTTCACCAATATTGATGAAGTCGGAGCAAGGTCCTGCCCCTTCTCAATATTTCAGGAATTTGCACACTGGGACACGCTGTCCGGAAGGCAGCGCCGAGCATTGGTCGAGCGTGCATTTGTATCTTGCATCTGCATCTCCCTGTGACGGGTCGGAGAAAGACATGCCAGTCGCCATTCTGCAAAGCTGCAGGTCCCTCAAGGCCGGGATCATCCTCTCCGCGCTGGTCGTGGCCGGCGCGCTGGCGCCCGCGCCGGCCGTTGCCTCGAAGCTTGCGCCCCAGACGCGCATCCGGCTGTCGGTGGTCCAGTGGATGCCGACGCGGGGGACCTACGAGCGCTGGGATGCGCTCGGCGGCGAGTTCGTCGTTTCCGACGAGGGCACCCTTTCGCTTCCCGTTCTCGGCAACGTTCCCGTCGGTGATCTCGACGAGGCCCAGCTGGCGGCCAGGATCGCCGATCAGTTGAAGACGCGGATCGGGCTGGTCGAGAAGCCCGACGCCTCGATCGCCGTCATCGACTATCCGCCCGTCTACGTGGTCGGCGACGTCGCCTCGCCCGGAGAATACCGCTTTCGCCCGGGCCTGACCGTGCTGCAGACGCTCGCCATGGCCGGCGGCGAATTCAGGCTGGAGGGTCTCACCGGCACGCGCGGGGTGGAATATGCGGGCGAACTGCGGGAACTGAACGATTCCATCCTGCGCGGCAGCATCCGCGTGGCCCGGCTCGAGGCCGAGATGGCGGGCGCCAAGGGCTTCGATTTCGACCTGAAGCCCTATCGCGACAATCCGCTGGCCGCGACCATCTTCCAGCAGGAGCAGCAGATCTTTGCCGCACGCGCCGCCGTGGTCGAGCGCCAGTCGCGCTCCTTCACGGAACTTCGCGAACTGATGGGCCAGGAGATCGACACGCTGGAGAAGAAGATCGACAGCAACGACGAAGACATCGAATCCGTCCGCAAGGAACTCGAGACGGTCAAGCCGATGGTGGAGCGCGGCGTGATCCTGCCGACGCGGCAGACCGACCTGGAACGCTCGCTGCGCGGATACCAAGCGACGCGGCTCGACATGGTCACGGCGATCATGCGCGCCCGCCAGAACATTTCCGAGGCGACACGCAATCTCGAGGGGCTGACCGACAACCGCCAGGTGGACGTGACGGCGCAGCTGCAGGCGGAAAAGGGCGCGCTGAAGCAACTGCAACTGCGGCGCGACACCCGAAACAACGTGCTGAACGGCGCCCTCGTTGGCGATGCGGGCGGCGACGGCGCGGCCAGCACCTCGCTCACCAGCTACAGCATCTCGCGGCGCGCCGACGGCAAGGTCGACATGCTCGAGGCGAACGAGACGACGACGGTGCAGCCGGGCGATGTCGTGCGCGTCGTGCGGACGCGGCTGCCGACCGCCGGCACCCTGCCGGACGAGGCCGCGGACGTGCCGGCTGCGGACGATCCAACGGAGCAGGCGAGCCAATGACGAAATGGGGCAATGGACCGGCCGGTCCGGAGTGCAACAAGGGGCGGACACGATGAAGGGCATAATCCTGGCGGGCGGCAGCGGCACGAGGCTCTATCCGCTGACGATCGCGGTGTCGAAGCAGATCCTGCCGATCTACGACAAGCCGATGATCTACTATCCGCTGAGCGTGCTGATGCTCGCCGGCATCCGCGAGACCCTGATCATCTCCACCCCGCGCGACCTGCCCTGCTTCCGGGCTCTGTTCGGGAACGGATCGGATCTCGGCCTGGACATCTCCTATGCCGAACAGCCGCAACCGAACGGGCTTGCGGAGGCCTTCATCATCGGCCGCAACTTCATCGGCTGGGACAACGTCGCCATGATCCTCGGCGACAACATCTTCTTCGGTCACGGCCTGCCGGGCATCTGCCGCGAGGCGACGGCCCGAAAGAAGGGCGCCTCGGTGTTCGCCTATCACGTCGACGATCCCGAGCGCTACGGCGTCGTGAGCTTCGACCGCAAGACCGGCAAGGCGCTGACGATCGAGGAAAAGCCGACCGAGCCGAAATCGAACTGGGCGGTGACGGGCCTCTACTTCTACGACAACGACGTCGTCGACATCGCCCAGACGATCAAGCCGTCTGCCCGCGGCGAGCTGGAGATCACCACCGTCAACAACATCTACCTGGAGCGCGGCGACCTGCATGTCTGCCAGCTCGGCCGCGGCTATGCCTGGCTCGATACCGGCACCTATGACAGCCTCCAGGACGCCTCCTCCTTCGTGCGCACGGTGGAACGGCGCCAGGGCGTGCAGATCGCCTGCCCGGAGGAGATCGCGCTGGAAATGGGCTGGCTCGGACCGGAGGAGGTGAGCCGGCGCGCCAGCCTGCTCGGCAAGACGGCCTATGCCGCCTATCTGAACCGCCTCGTCGAGGAACGCGCCGGATGACGCTGGAAATCAGGCGGCTGGAGATCGAGGACGTGCTGGAGATACGGCCGCGCAAGTTCGGCGACGAGCGCGGTTTCTTTTCCGAGACCTGGAACGCGCAAGCCTTCGCAGAGGCCGGCATCGCGCTCGATTTCGTCCAGGACAACCATTCCTATTCCGCAGCGCGCGGCGTCCTTCGCGGGCTCCACTACCAGTTGCCGCCGTTTGCGCAGGACAAGCTCGTGCGAGTGACGCGCGGGGCGATCTTCGACGTCGCCGTCGATATCCGCGAGGGATCGCCGACCTTTGCCCGGTGGTGCGCGGTGCGGCTTACGGCCGCCGACTGGAACCAGCTGCTCGTGCCCAAGGGGTTTGCGCACGGCTTCGTGACGCTCGAGCCGGACACCGAGGTGATCTACAAGGTCACGAGCCCCTATTCGCCGGCCCACGACCGGTCGATCCGTTACGACGACCCGCAGATCGGCATCACCTGGCCGATCGCCGCCTCGCAATTCCAGCTTTCGGACAAGGATCGCAATGCGCCACGCCTGGCACAGGCGGACGTCTTCGGGCCAACGGGGGGAACCTGGCCATGAACATTCTCGTCACCGGCGGCGCCGGCTTCATCGGCTCGGCACTCTGCCGCCATCTCGCCGCCGATCTGGAAAACCGCGTCGTCAACGTCGACAAGCTCAGCTATGCCGGCAACCTCGCCTCATTGTCCTCGATCTCGGGCCTGCCCAACTACCGTTTCGTGCGGGCCGACATCGGCGACGAGGCGGCGATCGGCGAGGTGTTGCGAAACGAGGCGATCGACCGCGTCATCCACCTTGCCGCCGAGACGCATGTCGACCGTTCGATCGACGGACCGGGATCCTTCATCGAGACGAACATCGTCGGCACCTACCGGCTGCTGCAAGCGGTGCTGAAATATTGGCGCAGCCTGCCGGCGCCGGCTGCCGAGCGGTTTCGCTTCCACCATGTCTCGACCGACGAGGTCTTCGGCGACCTTCCCTTCGACGACAGCACCTTCAACGAGGCCACGCCCTACGCGCCGTCCTCGCCCTATTCGGCCTCGAAGGCGGCCTCGGACCATCTGGTTCGCGCCTGGCACCATACGTTCGGCGTGCCGGTCGTCGTCACCAACTGCTCCAACAACTACGGGCCCTTCCATTTCCCGGAAAAGCTCATCCCGCTGGTGATCCTGAACGCGCTGGACGAAAAGCCGCTGCCGATCTACGGCGCCGGGGCGAACGTCCGCGACTGGCTCCATGTCGAGGACCATGCCCGGGCGCTGGCGCTGGTGGCCGAACGCGGCAGGATCGGCGAGAGCTACAACATCGGCGGCGGCGCCGAGTTGACCAACCTCGCGGTCGTGGAGGCCATCTGCGACGCGCTCGACAGGCGGCGGCCGCGCCGGAACGGCGAGAGCCATCGCGCGCTGATCGCCTTCGTCGCCGATCGTCCGGGCCACGACCGACGCTATGCGATGGATACGTCCAAGATCGAGCGCGAACTCGGCTGGGAACCGCGGGAGACCTTTGCGACCGGGCTGGAGCGGACCGTCGACTGGTATCTCGACAACGACTGGTGGTGGCGGCCGATCCGCGAAGGCACCTATGCCGGCGACCGCCTCGGCAGACTGGCCGCAGGGCAATGAAGATCCTGGTGACGGGCACGCATGGACAGCTGGCGACGAGCCTCGCCGAGGCCGCCACTGCCATGCCCGGCCTCGAGCTGGTAACGGCCGGGCGACCGGCGCTCGAACTTTCGGATCCGGCCTCCATCCGGCGGGAGATCCTTTCAGCCCGGCCCGACATCGTGGTCTCGGCGGCGGCCTACACTGCGGTCGACCGGGCGGAGGACGAGCAGGACCTCGCCTATGCGGTGAACGTCATCGGCGCGGCCGCGGTCGCGGACGCGGCTGCGACGCTGCGGATCCCGGTGATCCACATCTCGACCGACTACGTCTTCTCCGGGGACGCCGGGCGGCCTTATTCGGAAGACGACGAGACGGAACCGAAGACGGTCTATGGCTATACGAAGCTGCGTGGCGAGCACGCGGTGGCGAGCGCCAATCCGCGCCATGTCATCCTGCGGACGAGCTGGGTCTACAGCCCCTTCGGCACGAATTTCGTCAAGACCATGTTGCGGATTGCCGGCGAACGCCCGGCGATATCCGTCGTCGCCGACCAGTGGGGCAATCCGACCAGCGCGCCGGACCTCGCCGATGCGATCCTGCTGGTCGCGACACACCCGGCAAGGGAGCGCCCCGGCATCTATCACGTGGCCGGCACCGGCGATACCAACTGGGCCGGCCTTGCACGGTCGGTGTTCGAGGCGAGCAAGGCGCGCGGCGGACCCTTCGCGGAGGTCCATGACATCGCGTCGGCGGACTACCCGACCAGGGCGCGGCGACCGCTGAACTCGCGCCTGTGCTGCGCCAAATTCGAACGGACATTCGGCTGGCGCGCGCCGCCATGGCAGGAGAGCACCGTCGCGGTCGTCCGCCGCGTGTTGCAACCGGATTGACGAAAACCAAGGGGACGGGTGCCGATGTGGCGCTCGCACGGATCGATGGCAATGACGGCGCCGCAAACCGACAGGCAACAGTCCTATTTCCACATCCTGAAATCGATGGCGATGATCGGGGGATCCTCGGTCATCAACGTGCTGTTCTCGATCGTGAAGAACAAGGCGCTGGCCATCCTGCTCGGTCCAGCCGGCGTCGGGCAGATGAGCCTCTATCTCTCGATCGTCGATCTGGCCCAGGCTCTGGCGGGCTTCGGGGTCCAGTCCAGCGGTGTGCGCCAGATCGCCGAATCCGCGGGAACCGGCGATACCGACCGCATCGCGCGCACCGCGACAGCCCTGCGCAGGACCTCGGTCGTGCTCGGCCTGATCGGCGCCGTCCTGCTCGCAGCCCTCGCCAGCCCGATCGCCAACCTCACATTCGGCGACGACCAGCATACGCTGGGGGTTGCCCTGCTGGCTCTGGCGATCCTCCTGCAACTGGTGGCCGGCGGGCAGATCGCGCTGACGCAGGGCATGCGCGACATCGCCAGCCTCGCCCGCATCCAGATCCTGTCGGGTCTTGCGACGACCTGCATCACCGTCTCGCTCGTATTCCTCTTCGGTCCCGCCGCCCTGGCGCCGGCGATCGTCATGAGCGCGGCGGCGCTGCTGCTGATCTGCTGGTGGTCCGGCCGGAAGCTTCGCATCAGCCGGCAGACCATGTCGACCGGCGAACTGGTCGAGGAAGTCGCGCCGCTCCTGAAACTCGGTTTCGCCTTCATGCTGAGCGGGATCCTCGGCTTCGGCGCCGCCTATGTCATCCGCATGCTCGTGACGTGGGAGGGGGGAATTGCCGCTGCCGGGCAGTACCAGGCGGCCTGGGCGCTCGGCGGCCTCTATGCCGGCTTCATCCTGCAGGCGATGGGGGCCGATTTCTATCCGCGGCTGACGGCGGCTGCGAGCGATCACACGGCCGCCAACCGGCTGGTGAACGAGCAGACGCAGATCAGCCTGCTTCTGGGAGGACCGGGCGTGCTGGCCACGCTGACCTTTGCGCCAGTGGCGATGTGGCTGTTCTACTCTCCGGAATTCTATCCGGCTGCCGAGATCCTGCGCTGGATCTGCCTGGGCGTGCTGCTCAGGATCGTGTCCTGGCCGCTCGGATATGTGATCATCGCCAAGGGCCGGCAGATGATCTTCTTCTTTTCCGAGGTCGTCTCGCACAGCCTGCATGTGGTCCTGGCCGTGCTGCTTGTGCCGCGGCTCGGGCCGACGGGTGCTGCGATCGCCTTTCTCGGGCTCTATGTCTGGCAGGGGTTCATGGTCTACGCCATCGCCCGCCACCTGACGCAGTTCCGCTGGTCGGGCGCCAATGTCAGGACGGGAGCACTCTTCATTGTCGCCTCGGGCCTCGTCTTCTGCGCGACGCAGTACCTGGCGCCCTGGCAGGCCATGGCGGCAGGTACGCTCGTGACCCTCGTCCTCGGCCTCCATGCGCTTCGCAGCCTGCTCAGCCTGCTGCCGCCCGAATCCCTGCCGATGCCGGTGCGGGCCCTGCTTTCGAAATCCGTGTGAGATCGGCCGTCCGGCTCGGGGTGCTTCCCCGAGACAGATCGAAAACCCCGGGGCGCGGATCGCTCCCCGGGGTTTTCGATCTGTAGCGGATTTCACACTTGCCCGGCCGGTGGAGAAACTGCGGCTTCGCGCCTAGTTAAAAGGCGACCTACTCGGCGGCCGCGATCGGGCGCTCGCGGGACGGCAGGCGGCAGGCCTGACGGAGTTCGTCCAGCACCGTCGCCACGTCGGTTTCCGTCATCTGCGCAAACAGCGGAAGGACGACGCACCGCTCCTGCGCTGCGACGCTGTTTTCCAGGCTTCCGACGACCCTGTGCGTCGACGGGTCGGCATAGGCCGGCTCGCGATGGCTGTTCATGATGCCGCGACGGGTGGAGACACCCCGATCGAGCAGCGTCTGCATGACCTTAAGCTGGTCCAGCCCTTCTGCAAGGCGTACGCAGTAGCTTTGCCAGTTGGTGCGCGCCCAGGCGGGTTCGCCCGGCGCCTCGACGCCGGGGATGTCCTCCAGGCCCTGGCGGTAGAACTCCGCCATCCGGCGGCGACCCTCAATGAGGTCCGGGAGCCGGGCGAGTTGGATCCGACCGATCGCCGCCTGCATGTCGGTCATGCGGTAGTTGTAGCCGAGCTCGGGATAGCTCTCGAAGATCACCTGCCTGGAGCCATGGCGCACCGCATCGGTGACGCTCATGCCGTGCTGCCGCCAGAGGCGGAACTTCGCGTCATAGTCGGCATTGGCCGTCGTCAGCATACCGCCGTCGCCGGTGGTGAGCAGCTTGCGCGGATGGAAGGAGAAGCAGGCGACATCGCCATGCGGCTTTCCGACCTTCTCCCACCGGCCCTGCCAGAGGATCTCGCTTCCCGAAGCGCAGGCCGCGTCCTCGACCACCGGGATGGAATGGCGCCTGCCGATTGCGACGATACGCTCGAGGTCACAGGGCATGCCGAGCTGGTGGACGCAGAGGATCGCCTTGGTCTTCGGCGTAATGGCGGCCTCGATCCCGGCCGGATCGATGTTGAAGCCGTTCTCCTCGATGTCGACGAAGACGGGAACGGCACCGCAATAGCGCACCGCATTGGCGGTGGCGATGAAGGAATGGCTGACGGTGACGACCTCGTCGCCCGGCCCGACGCCGACAACCTTCAGCGCCAGGTGCAGCGCCGTGGTGCAGTTGGACACCGCGCAGGCGTGGTCCGCGCCGACAAAGGCGGCGAACTCGTTTTCGAACGCCGCGACCTCGGGGCCTTGCGTGACCCAGCCGGACAGGACAACCCGCCTGACGGCCTCGACCTCGCGCTCGTCCAGCATCGGTTTTGCAACGGGGATCATCGCCATCACGCCGCCTCGCCCTTGGCCCGGTCCACTTCGCTGCGCCACCAGGCGACCAGTTCGCGCAGTCCGTCCTCGAGCGAGATCTCGGTGCGGAAGCCGAGAAGCCGCTCCGCCTTGCTGGTGTCGGCCAGCCGGCGGGTGACCGCGTTGACCTTGCGTGCCGGCTGGAACTGCGGCTCGACGGAGGAATCCATGATCCGGACCAGCATCTGGGCAAGCTCGAGCAGGCTCGTCTCGGTGCCGCTGGCGACGTTGAAGATCTCGTCGGTCACGTCCGATTTCGCCGCCAGCATGTTGGCGCGGGCGATGTCGCGCGCATTGACGAAATCCATCGTCTGCAGGCCGTCACCGAAGATGATCGGCGGCAGGCCGGCCGCAATCCGCTCCATCCAGCGGATCATCACCTCGGTATAGACGCCGTAGGCATCCATGCGCGGGCCATAGACGTTGAAGTAGCGGAGCGCGACGTAGTTCAGGCCGTACATGTCGGTGAAGCTGCGCAGCAGCGCCTCGTTGAACACCTTCGCCGCGCCATAGATCGTGCGGTTGTTGTAGGGATGGTGATCCTCGGTGGTCGGGAAGCTCTCGGCGAGCCCGAGCACGGATGCGGACGACGCCGCCACGACCTTCGAGACGCCGGCATTCACCGCAGCCTCGAGCACGTCGAACGTTCCGCCGGCCAGCACCTCGAAGGCCAGCCTCGGTTCCTCGGCACACTGGGTGATGCGGATCGCCGCCTGGTGGAAGACGATGTCCACCCCTTCGAACATTTCGGCAAGCAGCTTGCGGTCACGGATGTCGCCCTCAACGATCGTCACCGGGGCAGCGGCGATCGCCGCCTCCAGGTTCTCGCGCCGGCCGCGGACGAAATTGTCGAGGACGAGGATTTCGCGCGGCTCTTCGAGGGCGACCAGGTCGGCAATGTGCGAGCCGATCAGGCCCGCCCCGCCGGTGATCAGTATCCGTTTGTTCTTCATGACCTATCCACCGTTCACGAGGGGAGGTCCGGCAGCGGTTCCTGCCGCCACCGGATGAATTTCGCCGGCACGCCGGCAACGACCGAAAAGGGCTCGACGTCGGACGTGACCACCGCGCCGGCGCCGACGATGGCACCCTTGCCGATCGTGACACCGGGCAGGATCGTGGCATTGGTGCCGATATCGGCCCAGGCGCCGACCCTGACCGGCTTGATCTCCAGATCGGTGCGGATGATTGGGACGTCGACGGGGATCGCCGTATGGCTAGAGCCGAGCACCTTCGCGCCGGGTCCCCAGCCGACATGGTCCTCCAGCACCAGATTGCGCGCGTCGAAATAGGCTTGCGGGCCGATCCAGACATTGTCGCCGATTTGGCAGGTGCCGTCGAAGCGGCCCTGGATATAGGCTTGGGCGCCGATGAAGACGCCGCTGCCGATCTCGAAGGTGTCCGCATGCTTGAAGCCGACGCCGCTGCCGACCTGCAGCCCGGAGCCGGAACTGCGGGCGAGCGCCTTCACGATCAGCTTGCGCATCATCGCGTCGAAGAACCCGTCGCCCATCGCAAAGCGCCCGTAGAACTCGACGAGGCCCGCGGGCGTATAGGCCTGCTTCAGTTCCTCCACCAGCGCACGCTGATGGTCCGGATCGGCCGGCGCCTCGCGGCGGCCGTGGACCGAAGGGACAATGCGGGCGGCGAGCTGTTCAACCGACATAGGCATCCTGCTCCATCGCTGCCACCACCTGCTCGACCTGCCCCACCGTCATCTCCGGATAGATCGGCAGCGACAGCACGGTGCGCGCCGCGGTTTCGGAGACCGGGAAGTCGCCCGCCTTGTAGCCGAGGTCGGCATGGGCCTTCTGCAGGTGCACGGGAATGGGATAGTGCAGCCCCGTCTGGACGCCCTCGGCCTGCAGGTGGCGCTGCAGCGCGTCGCGGTCGCGGCAGCGCAGGGCATAGACGTGATAGACGTGCCGGCGGCCCTCGATCTCGACGGGGGTCTTCACTTCCGGCGACCCCTTCAGCAAGCTGGAATAGCGCTTGGCATGGGCGCGACGCGCCTCGGTCCAGTCCTCGAGGTGGCGGAGCTTGACCCGCAGGATCGCACCCTGGATGCCGTCCATGCGATAGTTGAAGCCCTTGAGCGCATGGTGGTAGCGCTGTTCCTGGCCCCAGTCGCGCAGCATGCGGATGGTCCTGGCGTGGTCGTCGTCGTTGGTGACGACGATGCCGCCCTCACCGCAGGCGCCGAGATTCTTGCCCGGATAGAAGCTGAAGCAGCCGGAAACGCCGATGCTGCCTGCCCGGCGTCCGTCGAGCTCCGCGCCGTGCGCCTGGCAGGCATCCTCGATGACAGGAATGCCGTGGCGATCGGCGATCGCCTTGATCGCATCGAGGTCGGCCATCTGGCCATAGAGATGGACCGGCAGGATCGCCTTGGTGCGCGGCGTGATCGCCGCCTCCAACTGCTGCGGGTCCATCGTCAGCGTCACCGGCTCGACGTCGACGAAGACAGGGGTCGCGCCGGCATAGCAGATCGCCGATGCGGTGGCGACGAAGGTGAAGGGCACGGTGACGACCTCGTCGCCGGGGCCGACACCGGCGGCGAGCAGCGCCAGATGCAGGGCGCTGGTGCCGGTGTTGACGGCGATCGCATGCTTCGTCCCGCAATAGGCCGCAAACTCGCGCTCGAACTGGGCGACCTCCTCGCCCAGCACATACTGTGCCGAAGCCAGAACGCCGAGAACCGCCGCGTCGATCTCGCTCTTTAGCGAGGCGTACTGGGCCTTCAGATCGAGGAACGGGATCATGCAATACGCCTCTGCTGCTCGAGTTCGATGACGCGGCCGCGCTGGGCAAGCGACTGGGTTGCGGCTTCCAGAATGCGCACGACGCGCAGGCCCGCCTGGCCGTCGGCTTCCGGCTGGCCGTTGGTCTCGATGCATTCGACGAACTGCCGCAGTTCGCGGCCGAGCGCCTCGGTCATGTCGAGTTGTGGGGCGTACATGTCGCCGGTGCGGTAGCCGACCAGCATCTGGTAGACCTTCTCGCCGTTCTTCTGCGGATTGCCGTTGAGCGTGATGCCCTTGTCGTAGACCTTGATCTTCTCGCTGGCCTCGAGATCGTCATAGACGATCATCTTGCCGCTGCCGCCGACAAGCGTGCGCCGCACCTTGACCGGCGCCAGCCAGTTGACGTGGACATGCGCGATCAGCTTGCTCTCGAAGAAGAGCGTGAGATAGGCGATGTTCTCGGGCTCGCCGGCGACGTGGCTCATCCCTGTGGCACAGACCGCCACCGGCTTTTCCGGCAGCACGTAGTCCATGATCGAGAGATCGTGCACCGCCAGATCCCAGATGACGCTGACGTCGTGCTGGAACAGGCCGAGGTTCACCCGCACGCTATCGTAGTAATAGATGTCGCCGAGGCCGTTCTCGACGATCTCGCGCATCTTGCGGACGGCGCCGGTGTGGATGAAGGTGTGGTCCACGGCGAGCACCAGCTTGCGCCGCGCGGCCTCCTCCACCATCCGGCGTGCCTCGTCGCCGGTGGATGCCATCGGCTTTTCGACGAAGACGTGCTTGCCCGCCATCATCGCCTTCATGGCGAGCGGGTAGTGGGTCGAGACCGGCGTCGCGATCGCCACCGCGTCGACCCGCGGATCGCGCAGGATCTCCTCGAAGTCGTCGGTGATCTCGATTGCGGGATAGCGGAGCTTGACGTTCGCCAGCCGCTCCTTTGCGAGATCACAGACATAGACTACTCTCGCATTGGGGATCTCGGCGATGTTCCGAACCAGGTTCGGCCCCCAGTATCCATATCCGACTACAGCAATGCCGATCATCATTTTCTCCCGGAAGAGAGGATCTCGTAGGGCGCGTCCGCGACGCGGCCGATGACGCGCGCCGGCACGCCGGCGACGATTGCATGAGGGGGCACGTCCCTGGTCACCACTGCGCCGGCTCCCACCTGCGCGCCCTCGCCGATCGTCAGGCCGGGCAGGATCGTGGCATTGCTGCCGATCGAGGCCCGGCGGCCGACGCGGGTGGGAAGCAGTTCCCAGTCGCTGTCGGTCTGCAGGCTCCCGTCCGGATTGACGGCGCGCGGATGCATGTCGTTGGTGAACATCACGCCGTGCCCGACAAAGACGCCATCCTCGATGGTGACGCCCTCGCAGATGAACGTGTGGCTGGAAATCTTGCAGTCGCGGCCGATGGCGGCGTTCTTCTGGATCTCGACGAATGTCCCGATGCGGCTGCCGGCCCCAATCGTGCAGCCATAGAGATTGACCAGATCGGGATGATGAATGACGACCCCCTCGCCGAGGGTCACTGAAGGTGCGATCATTCCGGATGAGCCCCCGTTCCCGCCAAACCCCAAGAAGATCTGTGGCCTGAACCCACGGTTCCCGGCAAAGTTCTTCCGGGGTTCAGCAGAGTTCTTTTCAGGCTGGGAGTAAAGGAAACAAAACGCGGTAGTCGTTTCGTCTAAAGGTGTATCCGAACGGGGGTAGATGCTCAGTATGCGCGGCTGCGATTAGCCGCCTCGCTCGAAGGTGTGACCCTGCGGAACGTCCTGCGTCCACCGCGCAGCGGTGACAGGGGTAGACGGGCCACCATCACGCCTCGCGAAGGTGTCCGATGCGAAAAGCGCGCCGAGGTGTCCACCGGCGCGCTTCCTGTTCTCTACAAATTCCGTCGGCGCAAGCTCCGGCGGCAAACGTGGTTCGCTATCAGAACAACCAGATGTCGTCGGCCGACAGTGTGTAGCCGTTATCGAAGACGGCGACCTTGATCTGTGAGGCCGAGCCGCTGCCGTCCTTGTCGAAGTAGAGCGTGTCGGTCTTCCTGTCGAAGATGAAGCGGTCGTTGCTGTCGAGCGCACGGGTGCCGAGCCGGAACGCGCTGTCGGCCAGGGCTCCGGTGGGCCCGGAGGTGACGTCGAAACGGATCAGGTCGTTCGAAGCGAAATCGGTGATATGGTCCGGCTTGTCCGATTTCAGGGTCGCCTGACGGAATACGAACCCGTCTGCGCCGCTGCCGCCGGTGAGCTTGTCATAGCCGCCATCGCCGCGAATGATGTCGTTGCCGGCGCCGCCCTTGATCACGTCGTTGCCGCCACCGCCATATAGCCTGTTGTCACCGGAATTTCCGATGATCTCGTTCGCCTTGCCGTTGCCCGTGCCCGTCAGGTCGCGGCTTCCCGACAGATGGAGGTCTTCGATGTTGGCGCCGAGTTTGTAGCTGGCGCTCGCCTTGACGAGATCGTGCCCCTTGCCGGGCTTCTCGATCACAACGTCCCGCGAGTCGTTGACACCGTAGGTGTCGTTGCCGCTACCGCCGATCATCTTGTCGACGCCGAGGCCCCCCTTGATGACGTTGTTGCCGCTGTTGCCCTTCAGCGTGTCGTTGTGGCTGGAGCCGGTCAGGTTCTCGATGCCGGAAAGCTTGTCGCCCTGGGCGTGCCCCCCGGTGCCGGTGCCCTTCCAGAGGCTGACGTTCACCGCAGCGTTGGAACCGGAATAACTCGCCGTGTCGCGTCCGCTGCCACCGTTGAGGGTGTCGGCGCCTGCGCCACCCTTGAGCGTGTCGTTGCCGGTCCCCCCGTTGAGCGTGTCGTTGCCGGCGCGACCGTCGAGGGTGTCATTGCCTGCCTTGCCGTTGAGGGTATCCTTGCCGGAGGTGCCGACGAGCTTGTCCTTGCCGCTCGTGCCGTCGATCACCTTGTTACCCGGGGTCGGAGTCGGGGTCGGCGTCGGCGTGGGCTCCGGCGTCGGCTCCGGGGAAACGGTCCCGTCACCCGGCTCGGGTGCCCCGTTCCTCGGATACTGGACGTTGCCGGAGAGAGACGGCTTGGAGTTCTCGATGCTGTAGTAGCCGTAGTAGCCCTTCTCGATGTGGTTGTTGGTGATCGTGACGCCGGTGATCGGTCCACCATTGGCGCGGCCGTCGACATAGATCGGATAGCCGCTGTCGCCGAGCAGCAGGTTGCCGGTCACCTTGACGTTGGCGATCGGGCCGAAGTCGTTTTTGATGAAGACGTCGGAGGTGTCGCGGCCGATGACGGTGTTGCCTTCGATCAGCACGCCGTTCTGGCCGCCCTGCACCGAGATGCCGTCATAGTGCGGGTCGGAACCGGCCGCCTCGAGGTCGTGGATGTAGTTGCCCTTCACCGTGCTGGCGCCGCCCTGCAGGACGATGCCGTTCTCCGACCTGGAGATGTCGTTACCGCTGAAGTTGCCGCTGCCGAGGATGGCGGCATTGGCGGTGCCGGAATAGCCCGGGCCGGTGATGTCGTTGTTCTGGATGGTGACGTTCCTGGCGCCCTCGGCGTCGATGCCCCAGGTGCCGCTGTACTTGATGACGCTGTTCTTGATCACGACGTTGTCGGCGGTGATGCGCAGCGAGCCGTTGATGATCGCGTTCTCGATCACCGTGCCGTCCCTGGTGATGGTCATCGGGCCGGTATAGGCCTTGAGCGCGGTTCCGGCCGGAACGCCGGTGGTCGAGGCATCCGGGAAGCCGGACGAGGTTGCGGCGGCGGCAGCAACCGGTGCCGCTGCTGCGGCTTCGACGCTGCGGGCAGCCATGGTGTCGGCAGGGGCCGCGGTCGACTGCGTTTCTGCGACGGCGTCGGTGACGCCGGCGGTCTTGACGGAGGACAGCTCGGTCGACGACTGGAGATCTGCCTTGGTGGCGGTCGTGCCCGACCTGCCGGCGAGCGAGACGTCGCCCCAGCCGCCCTTGAGGTCGGCAGCCTTCTTGCCGAAGTCGTCGATCAGCTTGCTGACGCGCTCGTTATAGGCATTGGCATCCAGATCATCGGTGCGGCTCGACAGAAGGTCGAGCAGCTTGTCAAGCGACAGAGCTACAGCCTGGCCATTTTCGTTGATGGTACCACCGACGTGCGTCGTCTCAGCCCGGACTCCGGACTTGATTTCATCGCGAATTGTGCTTGTCACTGCAACTTTGCCTTTCTCCCCACCCTGAACCCTTTGGAGATGAGTGGTTACTATCTGTGTGTTAAGCCGGTTAATATTTTTGTTAATCCGACGGCACGGCGGAACTAATAGTGCAGCTTTCCGGGGGCTGCAACGCCTCGGAACCAGTAAGACTACCGACTATATTGGCCATATTGCCGCCACATTATCTCGGCCGGCTGCAAGTTATTTTTTGAAATATTTGCCAGAATCGGAAACGCCCAAATTAAGGCAACTACTGGCTAACCATCCGACGGAGAAGTTGAAATCCATGCGCCCACTCGCGGGATCGGCGCTGAAAACATTAGGGAATTCTTAACGAAGGGCGCTCGAGTGTTGCAGAAATGCGCGCAGCGCGTGAAATTCGAAAATTTTTGTGAATATCGCAATTTTGCAATCTATGAGCGGATGTCCGCGGGCCTTCAATCACCGATTCGTGTCCGCTGCCGCTCACAAGCGGCAAGGCGCGCAGCGAATCAGGGCGGTGATATCCAGGGTCCGGCGGCAGCTCCCGCTGATATCCGACCGGCCCGCGCCGTGACACTCGCTTCAGATCCAGGCCCGCGCGGTCATGCCGGCGAAGCGGCGCAACCGCCGCCAGGGGGCAATGTTCCCGGAAAGCACCTCTTCGAGACTACGGTCGGTCATGTCCTGCCGCAGCGACGTTCGCGGATGGAGAAAGGCCGCCGTGGCGGAACTTCCGCCGTCGCTCGAATAGGCAACGGCATACTCGGCCCTTCTCAAGGCGCGCAAGACTGCGGCATTGTAGCGGCCGAACGGTATCGCGGCCGACTGTACGGGGGCCGCGCAGATCTCCTCGAGGGCCGCTTTCGAGGTGCCGAGCTCGTGCTGCAACGCATGTGCCGAAAGGCTCGACCAGTCGCTGTGGGCCACACCGTGGCTGCCGATGCGCATGCCCATCCGCATCAGCGTCCGGATCTGGTCCTTGTCCAGCGACCCGGCCTCGCCGATGCGGCCCGACAGGACGAAGAACTCCGCCTCAAGGCCGCGCCTTTGCAGTTCGGGGGCAGCGATCAGAAGATCGGAAGCGTTGCCGTCGTCGAAGGTGATCGACAACCGGTCGCGATCCGGATGATCAACGATGCGATCGAGTACTGCACGGAACCGGTCAACGCCGAGCCAGTACGGCGCCTCTCCGGGCTCCAACGCCCGGAGAGGCTCGCCGACGCCATGGAAATTGAGAATTCGCCGTCGATCCGCCGCCATGGCTAGTTCCGCGTGTTGGCCTGGAATTCGGATACGGGCCTTAGCGGCATCAGGGCGCTATAGAGGGCCGCCCGGTGCGGCGCGCCCCGCCTGTACCTGATGGCCTGCCCGGCAGCGACTCCCAGCCGGAATATCGAGGTCCGTAAAAATCCGTGATGGCGCCCGTAGTAGCGGATCCGGTTGGAGGTCAGCAGCGCGTACAGGCGGGGGCTCGCGCCGCTGCCTCCGGAGGCATGCATCACCTTCGACCGTGGTTCGTAGACGATCTCGAAGCCCGCCTCGCGCACCCTTCGCTGGTAGTCCACCTCCTCACTGTAGAGGAAGAAGGTTTCGTCCCAGTCGCCGACAGTGCGCCGGACCTGTGCGGAGACGAGGAGGGCGGATCCGGTCGCCCACTCGATCGGTCCGCTGCGATCGTAGCGGGACGGCTCGCCCACGACTTCGCCCCAGCCGATCCGCGCCGCCAGCGTCCCGCCCAGGATCGCGTCGGCCCAGGCGCTCAGCATGGACGGCTCCCGCCGAAGCGTCGGGTCGAGCGTGCCGTCCTCCCTGTAGTTCAGCGGAACGACGACGCCGACGGTCGGCATGTCGAGATGATCGAGCAGCGGCCTCACCGCATCAGGATAGAGCCTGAGGTCGGGATTGAGAATGAGGAGATGGGAGTTCGGATGCACGGTCGCGGCGGCCGCATTGATGGCGGCGGCATAGCCTGCGTTTCGGCCCATGCGGATGACCTTCGGGCGGATCGGATGAGCTTCCGCCAGGTCCGCGGACCCGTCCCTGGATTCGTTGTCCACGATGACGACCTCGAAGCGGTCGACCCCGTTCAACCCCGCCGGCACCGATCCGAGCAGGGCCGGCAGGGCGGAGGCGCTGTTATAGGTGACGATGACGACGGACACGGTGGCCGCCGCCGCCCCTGCCGCCTCGAGCACGGGCGAACTGTGCTGAATTCTGTCTGCCAATTCCGGTCTCCCACGCAGTTGCAGCCACCTTCGACCCGGCGCATCCCGGCCTAGTGGCTCAGGTTGCTATCCACGAAGCGGGCCAGGGACCCGACGGTCTCGAAGACTTCGCCGGTGAAGTCGCTGTCGTCGATCCTGAAGCGGAACCGCTGCTCCAGCGCGGCCGCGAGGCTGAGGACAGCGAAAGAATCGAGTTCCGGGATATTCCCGAACAGGGGCGTCGAGGCCGCCTCGATCCTGCCCCGGTCTTCTATGCCGAGCGTCTCTATGATGACGTCCTTCACGGCTTCGAGTGTTGACGTATTCATGCTGCCCTCTCAGTGTCTGAAACCAAATCTTCGAGCATGCGCGCAAGGCGACCCTAGACCAGAACCTCCGCCGGCATCGGGTGGCCGAGAAAGGCGGTCGGGCTGGCGGTCAGGCCGTAGGCGCCCGCCTGGAAGATCACGACGAGATCGCCGACGTCGGCACGCGGAAGCATGACGTTGTCACCCAGGAGATCGAGCGGCGTGCACAGGCATCCCACCACCGATACGCTCTCCAGTTCGGTGTCCCGCATCCGGTTGCCGATGACGATCGGATAATTGCGACGGATGACCTGCCCGAAATTGCCGGAAGCGGCGAGTTGATGATGCAGGCCGCCGTCGACCACGAGATAGACGCGCCCCCGCGAGACCTTGCGATCGACGACGCGCGTGACGTAGATGCCAGCTTCGCCGACCAGGTACCGTCCAAGCTCGATCACGACTCGGGCGTCGGGGAGTTGCGGGTGGATCGATCCCTCGATGAGATCGCCGAGCGTCTTTCCCACCGGCGAAAGGTCGAGCGGGCGATCCTGCTCGAAATAGGGGATGCCGAATCCGCCGCCGAGGTTGAGATAGCGCACCGGCCAGGGGCACTCGCCGGCAAGCCGCAGCAGCAGCGCGACATTCCTTGCCAGCGCCTCGCAAAGGATTTCGGCATGCAGGTTCTGCGAGCCGGCAAAAACATGGAATCCGAGGAAGTCGAGATCTGTCGCCGCGAGCGAGCGCAGCAGCGCGGGAACCTCCTCGACGTCGACGCCGAACTGCTGCGGCCCGCCGCCCATGCGCATGCCGGATCCCTTGACCTGGAAGTCCGGATTGACCCTGAGGGCGACGCGCGGGCGGATTCCCAGCCTGTTGCCGATCTCCACCAGCCGGGTCGCCTCGTTTGGCGATTCCATTTCGATCTTGACGCCAGCCGCCACGGCCTGCGTCAGTTCCGCTGTGGTCTTGCCCGGGCCTGCAAAACTGACATGTGAGGGAAGCACCGGCGTGTCGAGCGCGACCCTCATTTCCAGCGCCGAGGCGACGTCGAGCGCATCGACCAGGCCGGACAGGTGCTGGACGACCGCCGGCATCGGATTGGCCTTCACCGCATAGCTCAGCTTGACCGCCTGCGGCAGCACCGACCGGAGATATCCGACTCGCGACGTGATCAATTGCCGATCATAGGCGAAGAACGGCGTCGTGCCGACGCGTTCGGCGAGACGATCGAGCGAAACGCCGCCGACGGCGAGGCAATCTCCGGCGACCGCAAATTCGGCGATGGAGGGGTGTGCGCTCACGAGCTGGCCTTCTCCCTCAGCAGGACCCGGTCGAACTTGCCGTTCGGGTTGGTTGGAATGACGTCCATTTCGATGACCTCCGAAGGCACCATGTATTGCGGCAACCGTTTCCTGAAGGCCGCCAGCAGGGCGGCTGCGTCGAGCGTTTCGGCAACAGGGCTTACGACGAGGACGATGCGCTGCCCGAGTGCCGCGTCCTCCACCCCGAGCGCGACCGCATCACGGACCAGGCCCGTGGCGTAGGCGACCTCCTCGATTTCGGTCGGACTGACGCGGTAACCGGAGGTCTTGATCATCTCGTCCTTCCGCCCGACGAAGAACAGGAAGCCTTCCTCGTCGGCGACGACCGTATCGCCGGAGAAGACCGCGATTTCGGGGGCCCGCCAGCTCGTGTCGACGTCCGGGAGCGGCCGGAAGCGTTCGGCGGTACGCACCGGGTCGTTCCAATAACCCATGGCCACCAGCGGGCCACGATGAACGAGTTCGCCGTGTTCTCCGGCCGCGCAGCGCGAGCCGTCCGGCCTGACGACGAGGATCTCGGCGTTCGGAATGGCCTTGCCGATTGAATCCGGCCGGCGGTCTATCTCGGACGGATCGAGATAGGTCGAGCGAAAGGCCTCCGTCAGCCCGTACATCAGGTAGGGCAGCGCCTGCGGGAACAGCGCGCGCAGCCGGTCGAGCGTCGCCTTCGGCATGCGCCCGCCGGTATTGGCGAAGTAGCGCAGCCGCGCAGCCACTTCGGGCGGCCAGTTGAGCTCGGCGATCTGGATCCAGAAGGGCGGCACGCCGGTGATCCCGGTCACGCCATGCTTTTCGCAGAGCCTTATGACGTCGCCGGCCAGGAGGAAATTCATCAGGACGACATGGGCGCCGGAATTGAAGGCCGTCGTCAGCTGGCTCAGCCCGGCATCGAAGCTCAGCGGGAGCGCGGACAGGATCGTGTCGTCGGGACTGTTTCCGAGGTAGTGGCTGACGCTTTCGGCGCCGACGATCATGTTGCGGTGGGTGAGAACGACCCCCTTCGGCTTGCCGGTGCTGCCCGAGGTGTAGAGGATCGCCGCCATGTCGCAGTCGACCGTCTTCATCTCGGGTTCCGCCCCGGCCCCCGCCGAGAGCAGTTCGGCCCAGCCATGCGTCTCGCGGCCTCCAGCCTGCGTCCGGCGGTCGTCGGCATAGGCGTCGTCCACGAGGATGACGTTGCGCAGCTTCTCGTTGTCGGCGATGAATTCCTGGAGCTGGGCGAGGCGGTCGGGTGAGGTGACGAGGACGCGCACATCGCAGTTACCGAGAATGTAGGCGACCTGCTGCGGCCTGAGCAGGGGGTTGACCGGCACGGTGACGCAGCCTGCAGCCGTCGTGCCGAAGATCGCCACGACCGTCTCGATGCGCTTTTCGAGGAAGACCGCGACGCGATCGTCACGACGCATCCCGATCGCACCGAGCGCTGCGGCGAACCTGCCGACCTGCTGCCAGAGTTCGGCATAGGTGCAGGTCGCATTCTTGTAGGTCACCGCGGGAGATGCCGCATGGACATGGGCTGCCTGCTGCAGGAGATGGGCCAGGTTGGTCTTGATTGCCGGTCGCATGTATCGTCCCACTCCCACTACCAAGGCACGCAGGTCAGTTCGCTATAGAGGTAGTCAACCTGGCTCGACGACACCCTGCTGCTGCGAAACATCTTGGGTCGTGGCGAGGCCAGCAGGATGGAGTATCGCGGCCGGGAGCAAACGACGCGCGTTTCGGCAAGCGTCACCAGGATGCCGTGATGGGTCAGCAGATGGCTGTAGACATGGCGGGCGACCCGCTGAAACAGATCCGGATTGCCGACATGAAGGATCGAGGCGAACAGGCGGAGCTTTTTCCGGCTGTCCCTGCGAAACATCACATAGCAGCATTCGCCGTCCGCTATCACCGCGAGGTGATAGGCCGCAGGAGCGCCGGCATGGTCCCGGTAGATCTGCAGATCGCGGTCGTTCAGGCTCTTTTCGATCGTGGCCGGATCGGAGACGATGCGCAGGCGCTTTCCGAGCCGCAGCCATGGCCAGTTGGGGACGAACGCCGTCGCCGTATCGAGATGCTGGAAATTCAGCCGCGTGTTCAGCGGAACGACGTTGCCGCTCGGCGACAGGTCGGTGAAGGTGTAGCCGTCCTGGGCAAGCATGGCCCTGAGCAGCCTGAGACCGTGTGAGCGGTACGGCTCCAGCACGCACCAGGCGGAAAGATTGCAGAAATTTTCCATCCGATCGTCGACGCGTCGCCGGGAATAGAACGCGACATAGGCGCCGAGCACGCGCACGCCGTCCACCAGCATGAAACCATGATTGGGCGATGCCGATTGCCACGTCGGGCGGATGGCCGCAGCCCATGCCGACGGCGACAGCCGGCTGTTCAGTTCGGCATGAAGAAACGCGGCAACGCGTTCCACGTCACCGGGTGTGATCGGGCATATCTCGATGTTTTCGGCGACCGATCTGAACTCAGAGTGTGACACTGTCCGCCAATTCCTTCGCAATCTTCCCCAACCGGTCGCCTGCGCTTAGTCCAGACATTTATAGCCACCTGCCGAACCGAAGGTAGTTCGACAAAAGGTCAGGTCCCTATCCCCATTGCCGACTGGAGCGTTACGGTTTGCTGGTCGTATGGTCGATCTCGCCGTCTTTGCGGATACGAACGGGAGGCTACGATATTCATGAGGCATCACGTCCCGATCCCGGTCGAAAGTCCGCATGCGCGGACTGCCTGGCAATGTCCTGTTCTGCCGGAGACCGGTCGATGATCAGCGTCATCGTCCCGCATCTCGACCAGGCGGAGGCGTTGCGTTCGTGCCTCGCCTCGTTGCGCGCCCAGACCGGTCTCCGCCAGGAGGCCGAAATCATCGTTGTCGACAACGGATCCAGGGTGCTCCCCGTCGAGATCTGCTCCGCCTTCCCCCGCGTCACCCTGCTGTCGCAGCCGGTGCCGGGGCCGGGGCCGGCGCGCAATCTCGGCGTCGCGAGCGCGAAGGGCGACATCCTCGCCTTCATCGACGCAGACTGCATCGCCGGAAGCGGCTGGCTTGCCGAGATCGAGCGCTGCCTTTCGGCCCATGCGGATTTCGCGATCCTGGGCGGCGACGTGCGGATCGCCTGTGCCGACCCGAACAGGCTGACGCTTCTGGAAGCCTATGAGAGCGTTTTCGCCTATCGGATGAAGGAATATATCGCCAAGCAGGGCTTTACCGGCACCGGCAATCTGGCGGTGCGTGCGGAGGTTTTTGCAGCCGTCGGCCCGTTCGGCGGCATCGAGATCGCCGAGGATCGCGACTGGGGGCAGCGCGCCCTGCGGCTCGGCTACCGGACCCACTATCTCCCCGACATGATCGTCTATCATCCGGCGCGCAAGACGTTTGCCGAGCTCGCCAAGAAGTGGGAGCGGCATACGGCGCACGATTTCGTGCGGATCCAGTCGCAGCGCGGATGGCGGCTGCGATGGATCCTGCGCAGCCTGGCCATCGCGGCCTCACCCGTCGCCGAGCTCCTCAGGATCGGCCGGACCGACCGGCTGAAGGGCTTGCGCTCGCGCGCCCTCGCCTTCATCGGCGTCGTGTTCGTCCGCTGCTACAGGTTCTGGATCATGCTGGCGCTGGCCTTCGGCGCCAACGCCCCGGCATGGAGCGCCCGCTGGAACCGGGCATAGAGCACAAGCCGGTCATGCTCCTGCACGACGGCGGAGCCGATATTCCATGGCCGCCTCACGCTCCGGAAGCGTGAGGCGAACTCTTTCCCCAACCCTGGCGCGGAAGCCTTGCCCGGTCGCGTCAGCCGAGCGTCGCCGCCACGCGGCCGGCGATCATCGACAGGGAGACGGCGCCGGCATCGGGATGACCGATGCTCCTTTCGGCGAGGGGGCGGGCACGCCCGAGCTTCGGCGTCAGCTGTGCGGTCGCATCGGCCGCAGCCTTCGAGGCGGCAGCCGCATCGGCCCAGGCGGCCGGCAGCGCCTTGCCGGCGGCAAAGCTCTTCTCCAACGTTTCGACGAAGGGCACGAGCGCATCGACCAGCGTCTTGTCGCCGACCTTGGCGCCGCCGAGACTGGAGACACTGTCCAGCGCCAGGCGTGCGCCCTTGACGACGGCGGCGCCTTCGGCCTCCGTCTCGTCGTTGAGCGCACTGCTCCACGACCGCAGCAGCAGGCCCCAGATCGCGCCGGAGGTGCCACCGGCACGGTCGGCCCAGGCGTCACCCGCGGCAGCGAGCACGCTCGCCGTTCCGGCGCCGACAGTGCTGGCCGCCTTCGCCGCGTCGAGTGCGGCGGCCGCGCCGCGGGCCATGCCCTGGCCATGGTCGCCGTCGCCGGCGCGCGCGTCGATGAGGCCGAGTTCCTCCTCGGCATCGTGCAGCAGGGCCGAAATCTCGCCGAAGATGCGGGCGATGCAGGCACCGCCGCGCTTGCCCTCTTCGGTCGCGGCCGGATACTGCGCCGGGCCGTCCTCGTCAGCGAGGACATCGGTGGCGGGCACGGTTGCGATCGCCTCGCCACGGCGCAGGACCGGCGTGTCGCACGTCGCCGTCCAGTAGGTCTCGAGTTCATTGTCGAGCCACAGCAGCGTCAGCGAGCAGCCCTGCATGTCGAGGCTGGTCACGTATTCGCCGGCCTCCGGCGCCACGACCTCGAGCCCCGCCTCCTTCAGCCGCGCTGCGACCGCCGTCCAGAGCACGAACAACTCTTCATACTTCGTCGAACCGAGACCGTTCAGGACAGCGCCGACCCTGACCGTGCCCGCGGGGCGCTCGGCCAGCAGCTTGTCGGTCAGGAGCTTGGCAAGATCGCTCGCCGGGACGATCGCCTCCTCGCGAATGCCCGGTTCGCCATGGATGCCGAGGCCCAGTGCCATCTGGCCTTCCGGCACGGTGAACAAGGGATGGCCGGCACCCGGCAGAGTGCAGCCGTCGAAGGCGACGCCGAAAGAGACGGTGCGATCGTTGGCATGGCGCGTGATGCGTTCGACCTCGTCCAGCGAGAGCCCCGCTTCCGCGGCCGCACCGGCGATCTTGAAGACCACGAGGTCGCCGGCGATGCCGCGCCGCTTGGCCGGCGTCTCCGCCGATGCGCTGGCAACGTCGTCCGTCACCGGAACGATGCGGACATCGATGCCTTCGGCGCGCAGGCGCTCGGCGGCGACGCCGAAGTTCAGCACGTCGCCGGCATAGTTTCCGAAACCGAGCAGGATACCGCCGCCACGATGGGCCTTGCGGCAGACACGCGCGACCGCCGCAGTCGACGGCGAGGCGAAGACGTCCCCGGCGACCGCCGCATCGGCGAGACCCGGGCCGACATAGCCGGCAAAGGCCGGATAGTGACCGGAGCCGCCGCCGACGACGACGGCGACCTTGCCCTCCGGCACGGCCGTCGCGCGGACCACCCCGCCCTTCACCGGGCGAACGAAGCGGCTGTAGAGGGCCGCGAAACCGGCCAGCGCCGTCGTTGCAAACTCTTCCGGGGCGTCGAAAATCGTCGTCATGGGCGAAATCCTCGTCAGCGCGGCAGGATGCGCCGCAGATAATCACGATTGGTGGCTGCGACCGACAGACCGTCGCCGCCGTAATGTTCGCACAGGAAGGGGCTGGCATAGCCATGCGCCAGCGCCATGCGGATGGCGGCGCGATAGTTGATGATGCCCGATTCCAGCGGCGCGGGGTGGGTCATGATTGCACCGGACGCCGGATCTTCCATGCGGGTATAGTTCTTGACGTGCCAGAACTTCGCATAGGGCGCAACCTTCGCCATCATCTGCTGCCAATGCTCGACCGGTCGGTGCAGGCGAATGAGATTGCCGAGATCGGCGTTGATGCCGACATTGTCGAGCCCGACTTCCTCGACGAACCGGACCGAGCTGTCGGCTGTGCCGAGATAGGTGTCCTCGTACATCTCGAGCGAAACCTCGATGCCAAGCTCCTCGGCATGACGGCCGAGTTCGCGGATGCGGGAGACGGCCTTCTGCCAGATCGCCGGATCGTCCGGGTTCCTCGCGCCGTCGACGGTCCAGAACCACAACACCTGCTTTTGCGCCTCGGTCAGCGGCTCGAACAGGCCGAAGGAGACGGCGCTGGCGCCGATCGCGCTCGCGGTATCGATGACGCGATGACCGTAGGCCAGATACTCATCGCCGTGCACCGCGTCGATCACGCTGCGCCTGGACGTGGAGATCGCGGGGACCGAAAGCCCGAGCGATCGCGTCAGGGCCATGAAGCTCTCCAGCCGCGACGGCGACAGGTCGGCGAGCCGCAGCCAGCTGTCGGTCGGGTCGAGCTCGGTGAAGCCGGCCTCGACGATGTCGGCCAGCGTTGCGGCCCACTCCTCGACGGACTGGTCCTGAACCGAGCGGCCGTCCGGCAACAGGTTCGGATACTGGATCATGGCGGCCGCGATCGGCCAGGTCTCGTTGTTCCACTTTCGCGGCGTCGCGTTCATCGCAACCTCCCTCGTTTCCACAGGATCGGCAGGCGGGCCGTCAGACGGCCGGTTTGCCGTCGTGATCGATCCCGGCCGGGTCATTCGGGCGACGGCGCGCCAGGCCGAGCAGCCAGAAGGCGAGCGGCGACAGCAGCAGCGACAGTCCGATCAGCATCAGGACGCTCACCAGGCCATTCGACCAGAAGATCGACAGGTTGCCGCCGGACATCAGCATGGACTGGCGGAAGGCATCCTCGGCCTTGTCGCCCAGCACCATCGCAAGGACGAGCGGCGCCAGCGGATAGTCGAGCTTCTTGAAGACGTAGCCCAGCATGCCGAAGGCAAGCACCAGCCACATGTCGGAAATCGAATTGCCCACCTGGTATGCACCCGAAAGGATGACGGCGACGATGACCGGGCCGATGATCGAGAACGGAATCCGGAGGATCGAGGCATAGAGCGGCACGGTGGCAATGACGAGGACCACGGCGACGATGTTGCCGAGATACATGGAGGCGATCAGGCCCCAGACGAAATCCGGCCGGTCGGTGAAGAGGGTCGGGCCGGGGGTGAGGCCCCAGATCATCAGCCCGCCCATCATCACGGCGGCCGTGGCCGAGCCCGGAACGCCCAGCGCCAGCATCGGCAGCAGCGCGGAGGTGCCGGCGGAGTGATCGGCCGTCTCCGGCGCCACGATGCCGCGCGGATCACCCTTGCCGAACTGCGACTTGTCGCGTGCCGAACGGCGGGCGACGCCGTAGCTCATGAAGGAGGCCGCCGTGGGACCGGCCGGGGTGATGCCCATCCAGATGCCGATCAGCGTAGAGCGCGCGATGGTGAACCAGTGGCGCGGCATCTCGATCAGCGTGCGGCCGATTTCGACGAGGCGGACGCGCGCCTTGATGCCCTCGAAGCGCAGCCCCTCCTCGGTGGTCAGGAGCAGCTCGCCGATCCCGAACAGGCCCATGACGGCGATCAGGAACGAGACGCCCTTGATCAGTTCGGGGATGTCGAAGGTCAGGCGCAGGTTGCCGGAGATCGTGTCCATGCCGACCGAGGCGAGCGCAAAGCCCATCATCATCGACACCAGGGTCTTGAAGGGCGACTGGGCGCCCATCGAGATGAAGCTGGCGAAGGCAAGGAAATAGACGGCGAAGTATTCCGGCGAGGAGAAACGCAGCGCGAAATTCGCCACCCAGCCGGACATGAGCGTGATCATGACGACGCCGGCAAGCGCGCCGAGGCCCGCGGAGACGAAGGCAAGCGTCAGCGCGCGGCTCGCCTCGCCCTTCTTGGCCATGGGATAACCGTCGAAGGTCGTCGCCACCGAGGAGGGTTCGCCGGGAATGTTGAAGATGATCGACGTGGTCGAGCCGCCGAAGAGCGCGCCCCAGTACATGCAGGACAGCAGGATGATCGCCGAGATCGGATCCATCGAGAAGGTCAGCGGGAGAAGCAGCGACACGCCGTTGGGCGCGCCGAGGCCGGGCAGCACGCCCACCAGGATGCCGAGCGTGACGCCCAGCATCATCAGGAGAATGTGGTTCCAGCTCAGGACGTGGGCGAACCCGTCCATCAGCAATCCGATGTTTTCCATGTCTTTCCTCCAAAGACAGCCGGCGCGGGGATCAGTAGATCCCGAACCACGCCTCGACCGGCCCCTTCAGCAGAGGAACCTTGAAGCCGATTTCGAAAATGACGAAGAAGAAGAGCGAGACGGCGATGCCCACCGGCAGGCCGATCCACCATTTGTAGCGGCCCTGGAAGATCATCGTGCCGGCGATGTAGAGCGCCGTGCCGACGTAGAGGCCGAGGAAGGTCGAGACGGCCGCGAAGGCGACCAGCGGCAGGAAGAAGCCGAGAACCGCCCTGAAGCGCGCGGCGTCGACGAAGATTTCGCCGCTGCCGCGATGCTTGATGAACGCGGACACCAGGTTGGCCAGGCTTCCGAAGGCGATCAGCAGGCCGATATAGAAGGGGAAATAGCCCGCATCCGGACCCATCTCGGTCCAGCCGGCGCCGGCCTCGATGGAGCCGTAGCACACGGCAACGCCGAAGGCGCCGGTCAGGAGGGCGACGCCTGCCTCCATGACGAAGCGCGGCAGTCCCTTTTCACCATGTTCTTGCATATTGAGCCTTTCGAACGGGTTGCGGACGCCCGAAGGCGTCCGCACTGACCTTGGGAGGATCAGTTGGCCAGCCAGCCTTCGCGCTTGAGCACTTCGCTGACGGAGGTCTCGTCGCTCTTGATGAAGGTCGTCAGCTGCTCTCCGCTCATATAGGCCGGAGACTGCGAGGTGTCTGCGAGATACTTGGCCCATTCCGGCGTTTCGGACACCTTCTTCAGGACGTCGGAATAGAACTGGACGACATCCGGCTCGACGCCGGCCGGCAGCCAGACGGTACGCGGCATGGAGTAGTTCTCGATGGCGATGCCGCTTTCCTTGCAGGTCGGGATATCGGACCAGCCCTTGTCGCCGGCGACCTTGGTATCGCTCTTCAGCTTCTCGGCCTTGAAGACGCAGAGCGGCTTGACCATGCCCGCCTGCCACTGGCCAAGGTTCTCGCTCGGATTGTTGACGTTGGCGGCGATATGGTCGCCGGCCAGCTGGACGGCCGCCTCGCCGCCGCTCTTGAACGGGATGTAGCCGAGCTTGGCGCCGGATGCATCGTTGATCATCGAGGTCAGGATCTGGTCGACATCCTTCGACTGGCTGCCGCCGACCTTCATATCCGCATCCTTCGCCTTGGCGACGAAATCGGCAGCGGAGTTGAATTCGGAATTGCCGTTGACCCAGAGAACGAACTCGTCGGCTGCGAGCGCCGAAACCGGGATGAGGTCTTCCGACTTGTAGGGAACCTTGGCGCGGATGGGCAGGAGGTAGGCATTGTTGGTGCCGAAGGCGAGCTTGTAGGCATCGCCCTTGTAGCCTGCGGTATAGACGAAGCCTTCCGCGCCGCCGGCGCTGCCCTTATTGGTGACGACGACCGGAGCCTTCATCAGCTCATACTTGGCGATGATAGCCTGGATCGTGCGGGCGAAGATATCGGTGCCGCCACCGGGGCCGGCGGTCACGACGAACTCGACCGGGCGGTTGGGCTCGAAGGCATGTGCCGGGGCGACAACGCCGAGTGCAGCAGCAACGACGCATGCGAGAGACAGGCTTCTTTTCATAGTCAACTCCTCCGTTTGACGATACGGCACGAGACCTCCTCCATGCCGCTATTGGTGAAAACCGATGGAAATCAGGCAGCGGCGGAAATTGCCGATGCACGCTTGGCCATGCGGGCGGCGAGCAGGATCGCCTCGCGGCTGGCGCCGACGTCGGCAATCCCCTTGCCCGCGATATCGTAGGCGGTGCCATGGGCCGGCGTGCACAGCGGGAAGGGCAGACCGCCCATCATCGTCACGCCCTTGTCGAAGCCCATGAGCTTCATCGCGATCTGACCCTGATCGTGATACATGGTCAGCACCGCATGGAAGCCCTCCTTGAGGGCGCGCAGAAACACGGTGTCGGCCGGGAACGGCCCGTCGACGTCATAGCCGCGAGCCTTCGCCTCGGCGACGGCCGGCTCGATGATGTCGATCTCTTCCATGCCGAAGCTGCCGCCGTCGCCCGCATGCGGGTTGATGCCGGCAACGGCGATCTTCGGGTTGTCGTAGCCAGCGCTCTTCAGGCAGGCCTGCGCCAGCTCGAGCTCGCCCAGGATGCCGTCCACGGAAATCGCCGACGCCACTTCCGAAAGGGGAATGTGCGAGGTGACGCGCGCGTTCCAGACCTTCTCCAGGACGTTGAACTCGCGAACCTTGCCCTCAAAGCCCAGCACATCGGCGACGAAGCGGATTTCGTCGTCATAGCCCGGATAGGCAAAGCGCATGGCCTTCTTGTTGAAGGGGGTGAAGCAGACCGCCTGGGCGCCGCCGCGATGGGCAAGCTTCAGCGCCTCGCGGAAATTGTGCGTGGCGAACGTGCCGCCGGCAAGCGTCGCCTCTCCACGCGTCACGTCCGCCGGGTCGAGATTCTTCAGGTCGACGAAGACGTGCCGGTCGGTTCCGGCCTTGTCGGCACCTTCCAGCGTGGCGCTTTCGAGCGAGAGCGTCAGGCCGGCGGCTTTCGCACCTTCGTCGAGGATGCGGCGATCACCGATGGCAATGATGTGTGCTGCGGCGCGGACTTCGTCCAGCGCAAGGATGCGCGCGGTCAGCTCCGGGCTGATTCCGGCCGGATCGCCCATGGCGAGCGCGATAACGGGACGCGCATCGTTTGCGCCGTTCGTTGTCATGATGATGTTCCTCCTCGTCATGCCTTGTGACGGCACACATACGGCATTCAAAACGCTGCATCAAGTCTTTTGTATTCTGCATGCAGCATTTTCCATTGACGCCGCTTTGCGGTATTGCCATGGTCGCTGGGGTCGTGTTGGGAGAATCGCTGACGCGCGTCAGAACGCGGAGCAGACACGGTGGAAAGACAAAAGATGGACGAAATCAACACCTTGGACCGACCGGCTGCGGGCGGCCCCGGCCCTATCCGCCGCACCGCCCTGCACGACACGCTCGTCAACCACCTGCGCGACATGATCATCGAGGGCAACCTTGAGCCGGGCACGCGCCTGCATGAGGGCCAACTCGGCGAGCAGCTCGGCGTATCACGCACGCCGCTGCGCGAGGCGATCAAGTATTTGGCGAGCGAGGGCCTGGTCGAGCTGGTGCCCAGCCGCGGGGCTGTCGTGAAGCGGTTCAGCGGCAAGGACGTGCAGGACATGCTGACAGTCCTGCGCAACCTCGAGGAACTGGCCGGCAAGCTCGCCTGCCAGCTTGCGAGCGACGCCGAGATCGCCCATGTCCGCGCCCTGCACGACGAGATGGTCCGGCGGTACAAGGCAGCGGACCGGCTGCAGTACTACAAGCTGAACCAGGACATCCACACGGCGATCGTGCGGCTGGCGCAGAACGCCACGCTCGCCGACATCCACCAGATGCTCCAGACCCGGCTGAAGCGCATTCGCTTCATCGGCCACGAGGGGCCGGAGAAATGGGCCGCCGCCGTCGCCGAGCATGAAGAGATGATCTCGGCGCTCGAAGCCCGCGACCCGGCGCGGTTGTCGGACGTGCTCGGCCGCCACCTGGCAAACGCCTGGGAACGGGTCCGCAGCGCCCTTTAAGGGCAGGATACCGATCGCCGCCTTTCCCCGCCCGGAATGTGGTTCCGCACTGCCGGCACGAGAGGTTGCCGCAGAACGGCATCCGAACCAATGGCCTGACCTTCACTTCGCTGCAGCAAAGGCATCGGCACGCCGTTGAACGTTGGCTGCCGGGGCCGCCTCAAATGCAAAGGGGCGGCCCGGCCGGACCGCCCCTCGAAGGTATTGTCTTCGGCTTCCGCCGATACGGATCGACCCCGTCAGCCTTCGCGTTCGCCGGTGAAGTTCAGCAGCAGCTGGAAGATGTTGACGAAGTTCAGGTAGAGCGACAGCGCGCCGAAGACGGCGAGCTTCTGCTGGCTTTCCTGGTCGTAGTTGTCGGCATACTGCTCCTTGATGTTCTGCGTGTCCCAGGCGGTCAGGCCGACGAAGACGACGATGCCGATGACCGAGATGGCGAACTGCAGGGCGCTCGAACCGAGGAAGATGTTGACGATCGAGGCGATGACGACACCGATCAGACCCATGATCAGGAACGATCCGAACTTGGACAGGTCGCGCTTGGTCACGTAGCCATAGAGGCTGGTAGCGCCGAACATGGTCGCGGCGATAAAGAACGTCCGCGCGATGCTGGCCCCGGTGAAGACCAGGAACACCGAGGCGAGCGACAGGCCCATCACGGCGCAGAAGGCCCAGAACGTCATCTGCGCCGTGGACGCCGACATGGTCTGGATGCGGAACGAGAAGAAGAAGACGAAGGCCAGCGGCGCCAGCATCACCACCCATTTCAGCGGCGACGAGAAGATCGGCACATAGAGCGCCGGCGTCGTGCCGACGATGAAGGCGACAAGGCCCGTGACCACGAGCCCGAGGCCCATGTAGTTGTAGACGCGCAGCATGTGCTGCCTGAGGCCCTCGTCGAAGGCCGCGGCGGACGTCTGGCTGAAGCCGCCGAAGCGGCCCTGGTTCGGATACATATGGTTCTCCTTTGATGATCAGTAGAGGGTGTTCTTGAGAAGCTCGGCCTCGTCGGCGAGGCCGGTGCCGGGGGTGCTGGACACGACGGCATAGGCGACGTCGCCGATCTGCCACCAGGCAGCCTCCGCATCCTTGAGGTTGATGTCCACCACGCCTTCGACGGCGAAATGGCCCGGACGGACGGCGAACAACGAAATCCGGGTGCCGTCGCCGGTGCCGATGCTCATCTCGACGCTCGGCCCATAGCCGGACGGGAAGATCTGCACGTCAGTGACCGTCCAGCCCTCCGGCAGCTCGGGCATGACGATCGCCGTCGCCGCCCGGATATCGTCGCGGTCGTAGGTCTTCGCCTGCGGTTGCGACGGCATGTTCTTTCTCACGAGCGCCGTCTGGTGCGCGCGCACGGCCTGTTCCACGAAGGCGGGTGGAGGAACCGACGCGTTGACCTCGCGCGCGCCGAGCGGCCCAATCGACGAATGGGCGAACCAGCCGGCCGAAACAAGCAGGCCGACCGCCGCCACCCGCCGGATGGCCATCCACATGCGCCGGCCCGCCAGCCCCGAGGACAGATGGCGGGCGGCCTCTCGGGTTTCGGGTCGGCCGGTCACGACGTCCGCGGCAATGGCAAGCCGCAGGGTGGTTCTCAAGCCGAGGTCGGCCATGACACGGGCGGCGACGTCCGGATGGCGCGCCAGATAGGTCTCGACCCTCAGGCGGCCGTCCGCATCGAGCTGGTTGTCCACGTAGGCGTCGAGATCGGTATCGAGAATGGTAGCGGTGTCAGTCATCGCCGTCTCCCACGAGCCTCAGATGGTAGGGTTGTCCCGGTCCGTCCTCGAACGACCGCAGCCGAGCCCGCGCCCGCGAGACGCGCGACATCAGCGTTCCGACGGGGACGCCCAGCACATCGGCCGCCTCCTGGTAGGAAAGGTCCTCCACGGCGACGAGATGCAGGGCCTCGCGCTGTTCTTCCGGCAGTTCTAGGAACGCCTCGCGAACCTGGCGCAGCCGGACGGCGTGCTCCTGCGTCGCCGGATAGACCTGCTCGACCTCGACCGCCGCCGCATCCTGCCGGCGCCGCCGGGCCAGAGAGGAACGCAGCCGGTCAATATGGGTGTTATGGACGATCGAAAGCAGCCAGTTGCGAAGGCTGGCGCCGCTCCGGAACGTCGAGCGCCGCTCGTAGGCCTTCACCAGGGCGTCGTGGACAAGGTCTTCGGCATCCGAGGAATTGCGGACGAGCGAGCGCGCATAGCGGCGCAGCGTGCCGAGCTGTTCGATGACGTCGAAGGGCCGTCCATTCCGATCCATACCCGCATATACGGAACCGGGGCGCGATGTCTTCCATCCCCCGGCAACTTTTTTGGATAATGCCGTCGGCCGTCATTGGCTTGCCGCTCTCGCGGACCTCCGGGCAAGCGGGCGAAGGCGCAGCACGCCCGCCCTGCGAGAGCTCGCTTTCGTTCGCAATTTTCGGTGAATAACTTGCTTTTCCGGGCTCTTCCGCCCGACGCCGGAATTGACAGCCGACAGAATTATGACAACCATCGACGTATTATTCGATCAATATACGTTACCGACGTAATTTTCGGTGAATATTGCTGACCGGATGCCTGCAATCATCCTTTGGGTGATGGGAATCTGGTTATGTTGCTATAGGCTTAGCCGGCTCGAACGCCTGCCTGCCCCGCACTGCTAGACAGCCCGGGAACTCCGGCTGCCCTCGCTCTCCCCCAAAAGACGTAGCGCCCTACCTCTTCCGACGAGGCCCCTACAACTCAATGCGGTAGCCCGTTTGCCGGCACCATGCGGGCGAATGCGACTGCCGTGGCGAATACCCCGCTATGCAAGAACGTTATTATCGGGTAAATAAGCTATACCTCATACATAATATTCAAGTTTAATAACCGTGAATGAAAGCGCAGTTCGGGGCCTATAAATATAGTTGGGGCTAGCACGCGTTATCCACTGCACCTCTGCGAGACAGGGGAGGATAGGCGTGCGTTGTAGGGAGTAAAATAGCTATGAACTCAGCAATGATGTCTAACGGCAAGGAAATAGCAGGCAGTCTCATTCATCCCCTCGCACTTGATCCTTCCAATTCTTCTCATGCAAAGGTGTTCGAAGGGGTCAATGTTGCCAGAGAACGGTCTCTCCTGATCATCGACAATAGAGCGCTGGACCGGCAATGCCTTGCCCAGTGTATCTCCGCACACAAGATTGACATGGATGTCGTCGCTTTCGGCTCCATGGAAGAGTGGAAGCGCAAGCGCCAGGACTACCCGCCGCTTGCTGCCATCCTGCTCAACGTAGGCGGTCGCAAGATCGTCGAGCCTTCCGTCTCCGAGGAGATCAAGAAGCTCGCAGCCGAGTTCGAGGCACCGATCATCGTATTGGCGGATACGGACGATCTTGCCCAGATCATGAAAGCCCTGGAGTGCGGAGCCAAGGGCTACATCCCGTCTTCTGTCAGCATCGACGTGTGCATCGAGGCGATCGCCTTGTCGCTGGCGGGAGGCATCTTCGTTCCGGCGAGCAGCGTCTTCGCCATGCGCCAGGTCCTCGAAACCGGCAGCCCGGTCGCCCGTCCGCTGGCCGGCATGTTCACCGCCCGCCAGGCCGAAGTGGTCGAAGCCCTTCGTCGCGGCAAGGCCAACAAGATCATTGCCTATGAACTGAACCTGCGCGAGAGCACGGTGAAGGTCCATATCCGCAATATCATGAAGAAGGTGAAGGCCACCAACAGGACCGAAGTCGCCTACAAGATCAACGATCTCTTCCCGGTCGACTTCTCCGCCGACACTGCAAGCCGGCTGGAACACTGAGGGTTACCGGCCCGTCGCTGCGGGCCGTTCGTCCATACCTTTCTTCCCGATCTGCCAGTTTCCGGGCTCCCCTCGCGGAGCCCGGATGCGTTTTGAGCGGCCCGCTGTGGTGATCCTGGTCCGCCGTTGTCATTCGGGGCCTGCTGTTTTCTTCAAGACGGTTCGGGAGGCGTCCGTACAAAACAACCACCCCCGAGATTCTCGCTCTGGTCTCCCGTGCCGGGGGAGAGGTCTACGAGCCGTTTTCAAGTCTTGCGTATCTGCCTTGGCCGGACTTGGCTGCCCGGCCAGGCGTTTCGAAAGGCATGTGTCTGTTGTGAACCTGCTCAATCAGCGGCAAGGCAACCCCCGCACCGGGGCGCACTCCCCCCTTTTTTAGAGACCGGTCCCCCGGATCACCACCAGCGGCGTCCTGGACAGGATCCAGAGATCGGTGGCGAAGGACATCATGCCGAAGTAGCGCGTATCGTGGGTCGCCCGTTCTGCGAAGCTGCAGCCGTTGCGCACGCTGATCTGCCACAGCCCGGTCAGGCCCGGACGCATCTGGAAATAGGACGTGCCCGGATATTGCGAGCGCTGTTCCGGCAGCATCGGCCGCGGTCCGACCAGGCTCATGTCGCCGCGGAAGACGTTCCACAGCTGCGGCAGTTCATCGAGCGAGTACTTGCGCAGGTACCGGCCCACCCGGGTGATGCGCGGGTCGGCCTTCAGCTTCTGCGTCAACTCCCACTCGATGCGGGCTGCGATGTTCCCGGCAAGATAGTCCTGAAGCCGCTGGTCCGCTTTCGGCACCATCGTGCGCAGCTTCCAGAGCTTGAAAATCCGTCCGCCCTTGCCGATGCGCGGCTGGCAGAAGAATGCCGCCTGCCCGTCCAGCCTGACGAGCAGGGCCAGCACGCCGACCACGATCAACACGACAGGCGCGATCGCGAGGGTGAAAAGGATATCGAACAGTCGCTTCGACGACAGATAGACAGATCGCGAGCCCGATACCCGGGCCTGTGACGCCGATTGGGTCGCAATCCCAGGCGAATAGGGCAGGTGGTCTTTCGACATTATAGCCTCCGCGTACGCTGCACAGAGCCGCAAGCGTCCGGTGCCATTGCGGCACACAAGAAGGCTCGGCGCCGGCAGTAAATGCCGGTCCGCTGGGCTTCAGGTGGTTCGAAGGCGCTTGAGCAAGACTATATTAACCATATGAAATGGCGTCTCAATAAATCCCCGTTAGCCAATTCGATCTAGGTTATCGGGATGATCACCCTGTACGTCATTCGGTAGTGTTCGGTGAGCGTTTCGGGGTAGGAAACGCGCCGCCGCGGCGGTCCATTGCGCCCTCCCTGGCGCGGGCACTCGCAAGGAAGCCTCCTCTCGGACAAGGGGTCGGGCACGTCGGTGGGAGCCGGCACCGCCAGCGATCGACGCATGGAGGATGCCCGACGCGGACCATACCGGCGCTTGCCGTTGCACTGTCGTCCACGCAGATCGCGTCAACCCTGCCCGGAGATGGTGTCCCCACGCGCGCGGCTCGCGCGGAACGCCGCAGCGGACGATGACGCCCTGCACCTGCCGGCCAGCAGAGGCGCGACGGAAGTCGATTTCTTCCCGAATCTCTTCTTATATAAGGCCCTGCAGAATGACCGCGCCGGGCTGGCCGGGCGGGGCGCGCTGCCTGTTTCGGGACTCGCGACCGCCGGCGGCGATAAGGCATAGGGCGAGCGCGACTACCCAAATGGGTTACCGCGCGCCGATCGCGCGACCGCCGCACCCACCATTGACGATCTATCGTGCGATGCGCGGCCGCCAGAGAATGGCTCCCAGGCAATGGGGCCATTCTGGCGTTGCACGTGGATTCATAATGAACAGCTTGGACTTGCGGTTCTATCTCTCCCTGCTGATCAGGCGGTTGCCGCTTGTGCTGGTGATCGCCGTCTCCTTTGCGGTGCTGATCGCCGGCGCGGCCTACATGCTGCCAACGAAATTCCGGGCCAGCTCGAAGATTCTCGTGGAATCACCGCAGATCCCATCCGAACTCGCCCGGTCCTCGGTCGCGATCGGGCCGGCGGAGCAGGTGCAGATCCTGCAGCAGCAGATTACCACCCGCGACGACCTGCTGGCGCTCGCCGACCGGCTGAACCTCTATGCGAATGCGGAGATACCGCCGCTGCCGGAAGACATCGTCGAGGACATGCGCTCGCGGATCTCCATCGAGGAGGTGCTGGTCGATACGCAGGGCCGCAGCATGAGCGCGGTGATCTTCGATGTCTCCTTCACCTCGGGCGATCCGGTGCTTGCCGCGCGAATGGCAAACGAGCTGGCCAACATGATCCTGGCGCGCAACCAGCGCCAGCGAACAGACCGCGCCGGCAACACGCTGCAGTTCTTCAACCAGGAAGTCGCCCGGCTCGGCACGCAACTGAGCAAGCTGGAAGCCGATATTCTGAAGTTCAAGACCGAGAACAAGGACACGCTGCCGGAGAGCATCGATTTCCGTCGCACCCAGCAAAGCAACCTGCAGGAGCGGCTGGGGTCGCTGGAGCGGGAAGAATCCGACCTGCGCTCGCGCCGCATCAACCTGATCGCGACCTATACGAATACGGGACGCATCTCCGATGCGGCTCCCCTGACACCGGAACAGCAGATGCTGGCCGACCTCAACCGCGCGCTCGCCGAACAGCTTGCGATCTTCTCCGAATCGAGCCCGAACATCTCGGCGCTGCGGGCCCGTATCGCGGCATTGCAGGCGAAGCTGCTGGCCCGGGAGCCGAAGGCGCTTGCCGACAGCAAGAGCGATCCGCGGCAGCGGGACGACATGACGTTCGGGCTCGACCTCCAACTCTCCGACATCGACCAGCGGCTCGAGGCGATCACGCGCGAACGGGTCTCGACCGCGCAGAGCATCGACGAACTGACCCGGTCGATCACGGCAACGCCGGCCAGCGAAACCGTCCTGACCGCGCTGGAGCGCAATCGGGCCAACGTCCAGACGCAATATAACGAGGCGATCGCCCGGCGCGCGGAGGCCTCGACGGGCGAACAGATCGAGATGCGGTCCGACGGCGGTCGCGTCTCCATACTCGAGGCGGCAACACCGCCGCTCGAACCGATCAACAAGAAGCGCCTGAAGATCATGGCGCTCGGGCCGGTCGCGGGCCTCGGGCTCGGCCTCGGCGTGGCGCTCCTCCTGGAGATGCTGAACCGGACCATTCGCCGGCCGGTGGAACTGGCCAAGCTGCTGCAGGCGCAGCCATTGGCGACCATTCCGGAGATAGCACCGGTGCGCAGCGGCAAGCGCAAGCGCGGGCTCGCAGCGCTCGTTTCCGCCTGCTTCCTCGCACTTCATTGTTTTACGGTCCCGCTCGAGCACCTGTTGCAGCGGTTTCTTTCGGGAGTGGCCTGATCATGCGGTCCAGCCTTGACATCCATCGCGACCAGACTTTCGTCATCGGGAACTAGGCCATGGAGCAGATACCCGCCCCCCTTCAGGAAGCCATGCGGTTCCGCAGCGCCGACCGACTGGCCGAGCAGACCGTCCAGGCCTGCGCGCGCTTCGAGCAGGAGATGGTCTGGGAGAGCCTTCCCGTGCTGACGGTGAACCCGCAGATCGCCGAGCGCAGCCGCATCGTGACGTTCGCGCGCTCGGATCCGGCGCATGTCGCCTTCGACATGCTGCGCACCCGGTTGCTGCAGACGCTGCGCCAGCATGGCTGGACCTCCGTCGCCATCACCTCGCCGACGCCGTCCTGCGGAAAGTCGCTGGTTGCGCTCAACCTCGCCTTCTGCCTCGCCAACCAGAGGGACTGCAACACCGTGCTGATGGACCTGGACCTGAGGCAGCCGCAGATCGGCCAGATGCTGGGGGCAAGGAACAATGCTTCAATGGAGGATCTCCTCAACGGCCGCTGCGAGTTGCGCTCGGTGATGCAGCGCTACGGGGAGAATCTCGCAGTCGGCATGAACAGCCGGCCGGTCAAGTATTCGGCCGAGTTGCTGCAGAGCATGGACGCCGCCAAGGCGCTCAGGGACATGCGCAAGCGGCTGAACCCGCACGTGATCCTGTACGACCTGCCGCCGATGCTCTCGCGCGACGACGTGACCGCGTTCCTGCCGAACGTCGATTGCGCCATCCTCGTGGTCGGAGCCGAAAAGAGCACCATCGAGGACGTCGACGCCTGCGAACGCGATCTGGCTGAACGATCGAACGTCGCCGGCGTGGTGCTGAACCGGTGCCGGTACGGCCCGGGCTACTGACGCCTGCAACGAGGATAGCAGGCCGGTTCCGACCACAGGCCGGCGTGCGGAAACCTGCTTGCAGAACCTGACAATCCCGTCCTGATTCGCATCCCGTCGCTCCCTCCTGCTGCGGAGCCGAGGTGAATCAGGGATTGAGGACGCCGAAATATCCCCTCATTGATTGCAAAATTGCGATATTCAGAAAAAATTTCGATTTTCGCCTTTCGGGCGCAATTTCGCGTGCCTCCCGCAATCGTCAATAAGAATTATCTAATGTTTTCAGTGTTCGTCCGCGCGTACCGGACGCGCAAATTCAACTTCTGCTGACTCTGCTTGGTCGACGGCTGCCTTAATTTTGGCGGCGCCGATTCTGGCAAATATTTCAAGAATAAGTCGCGGCCGACCGAGATAATGTGGCGGCAATATGGCCAATATAGTCGGCAGTCTTACTGGTTCCGAGGCGTTGCGACCTCCGGAAAGCTGCACTATTAGTTCCCCCCGTAACGCCGGATTAACCAAAAATAGTAACCGGCATCGCACATAAGTAGTAACCACTCATCTCCAAAGGGTTCAGGGTGGGGAGAAAGGCAAAGTAGCAGTGACAAGCACAATTCGCGATGTAACCAAGGCCGGAGTCCGGGCTGAGATCTCTCACGTCGACCTCATCGGCAATCCCATCAACGAAAATGGCCAGGCTGTAGCTCTGTCGCTTGACAAGCTGCTCGACCTTCTGTCGAGCCGCACCGATGATCTGGATGCCAATGCCTATAACGAGCGCGTCAGCAAGCTGATCGACGACTTCGGCAAGAAGGCTGCCGACCTCAAGGGCGGCTGGGGCGACGTCTCGCTCGCCGGCAAGTCGGGCACGACCGCCACCAAGGCAGATCTCCAGTCGTCGACCGAGCTGTCCTCCGTCAAGACCGCCGGCGTCACCGACGCCGTCGCAGAAACGCAGTCGACCGCGGCCCCTGCCGACACCATGGCTGCCCGCAGCGTCGAAGCCGCAGCAGCGGCACCGGTTGCTGCCGCCGCCGCAACCTCGTCCGGCTTCCCGGATGCCTCGACCACCGGCGTTCCTGCCGGAACCACGCTCAAGGCCTATACCGGCCCGATGACCATCACCAGGGACGGCACGGTGATCGAGAACGCGATCATCAACGGCTCGCTGCGCATCACCGCCGACAATGTCGTGATCAAGAACAGCGTCATCAAGTACACCGGCACCTGGGGTATCGACGCCGAGGGCGCCAAGAACGTCACCATCCAGAACAACGACATCACCGGCCCGGGCTATTCCGGCACCGCCAATGCCGCCATCCTCGGCAGCGGCAACTTCAGCGGCAACGACATCTCCAAGTCGGAGAACGGCATCGTCCTGCAGGGCGGCGCCAGCACGGTGAAGGGCAACTACATCCACGACCTCGAGGCGGCCGGCTCCGATCCGCACTATGACGGCATCTCGGTGCAGGGCGGCCAGAACGGCGTTCTGATCGAAGGCAACACCGTCATCGGCCGCGACACCTCCGACGTCTTCATCAAGAACGACTTCGGCCCGATCGCCAACGTCAAGGTGACCGGCAACCTGCTGCTCGGCGACAGCGGTTATCCGATCTATGTCGACGGTCGCGCCAATGGTGGACCGATCACCGGCGTCACGATCACCAACAACCACATCGAGAAGGGCGGATACGGCTACTACAGCATCGACAAATCCAGCCCGGTTCTCTCCGGCAACGTCGAGTATCCGCGCAACGGTGCACCCGAGCCGGGTGACGGGACCGTTTCCCCGGAGCCCACACCGACGCCGACCCCGGAGCCGACGCCCGAACCCACGCCGACCCCTGAACCGACCCCGGAACCCACGCCCACGCCGACCCCGGGTAACAAGGTGATCGACGGCACGAGCGGCAACGACAAGCTCGTCGGCACCTCCGGCAACGACACCCTCAACGGCAAGGCAGGTAACGACAACCTCGACGGCGGTGCCGGCAACGACACGCTCAACGGGGGAGCCGGCAAGGACACCATGAAGGGCGGCGCAGGTGCGGACGTCTTCACCTTCAAGGCCGCCACGGAAACGGGCTCCGGCTCCAACCGCGACGTGATCACCGACTTCCAGAAGGGTCAGGACAAGATCGACCTGTCGGTCATCGACGCAAACGGTTCGGCGTCCGGCAACGGCACGTTCCACTTCATCGCCGCCGAGAATGCCCTGTTCGACCGTGCGAAGGGCGCATTGGCCTGGCACCTCGAAGACAATTCCGGAACCTCGAGGGACGTGACGGTCATCCAGGCCGACACGAACGGCGACGGCGTTCATGACTTCGAAATCCAGCTGCAGGGGCTCGTCAAGCTCGCCGCAAGCGATTTCATCCTCTAAGGATGCCCCCGACCCGCGCCAGCGGCGCGGGTTGAGGACAGCATCGACGCAATCGGGTTGCGGCGGCCAGAAGGCCGCCGCAACTGTCTTATAGCCGGCTTCGCGCAAGCTGCCACGAACCCCGCCAGCGTGTCCTCCCTGACTGAACCTGCATACGGTTGGCCTTCCGCGAGGTCGCGACCGGATCGGTCGCCCCCGGTTTAGCCCTCAGGGCGCCGTCGAGCCGCTACCTGGGAAAATCGTACTTGTCGGTGATATCCCACAGCGTGCGATTGATCGCCACAAGCGAGGCGATGCACTCCCTGATCCGCGTGACCTCCTGGTCGTCGAGCGCTTCCACCTTCCCGTACTTGACCTCATCCTTGCTGTCGAAGATGCGCATGAGCTGCGTCAGGCCCTGGCCGCTGTCGGGATCGAACGAATAGATGCAGTGATTGTACTTGTTGCGCAGCTTGGCCTGCTCGCTGAGGCGCCGCGTCGCCTCGAGCACGTCGTTGCGGCACTCGGGCGGCGTTTTCTGCATCTTCGTCAGCCGTTCGACGAGATCGATCCGCGCGCGCGTCGTGTTCAAGGTGAGAAAGATGACGATGGCCGTTTCCTTGTCGACCCTGGCAAGGCCGGCAATCATGTGGATCAGCAAGCTCTCGGTGTTGGTCCAGGTGTAGTTGAGCTGCCCCACCAGCAGCAGTATGTCCTGCAATTTCGGCATGCGATGCCTCCAAACCCTGCCCTTGCTCCGGCCGGCGATCGAAGTTCCTGATTTGCCGCCACCGGACTTCCTTCAATTCCGGCGAAGCATACTCCAGCCAACTGCTAAACAGGTAAAGAATTCATGGGCATGGAAATCCATAATAACGTCGTATAAGTTGCCGCCACAGGCATCAATATCTACAGGTTGAGAAATAAGTAATACTAAACTTGCGAACAATTATACATGACCACTACGCGAACTGAGTAAGTCTATGTGCGATGGCGTGCACCAAAGGTGGTAACCCTTTGCCGGCTTAATACACAAAGGCGCATCAACACCGCCGCTCTAGCTCAAACGGCCAGCTTATGAAGCGCGCAAGTTGGCGCAACAATCACAACCTGGCTTGGGTCAGGTCGACGAAACGCAACGCGTTCGGCGGGTCTGCCAGCAGATACGGCCAAGGTCCTCATGTGGCCTTCGCCCACCACACCCTGAGTTCAGAAGGGAGGCTGACAATCCAACAACCGGATTGAAGCAGCCGGTGAGCGCCGAAACGAAGGCGTCCGGACACAGGCCAGTTGACAGCACTCATGTTCAACCCCCGCTCGGTCAAGACCCTATGAAGATGAATGGCGGTCAAGCCGTAGCGGCCCAGCAACAGAGGGTACAGCTATGTCTAGCAAGAGCCGGAACAACAACAACTGGGACTACGTCGATCCGTCGCAGGAACAACAGCAGCAACAGCAGCAGCAGGAACAACAGCAGCAGCAGCAGACCTCGAGCCAGGATCAGACGCAGTCGAGCGATTCGACCAACGACAACACCAATGACAACGAGAATGGCAACGGGAACGGCAACGGGAACGGCAACCTGAACCTCAATGGCAACGGAAACCTGAACCTGAACGGCAATGCCAACGCCAATCTCAACGCCAGCAAGAACATCAACGAGAACACCAACACGACGACCGTCGATGTAGACGTCAACGTCGACGTTGCCGCCAGTGCAGGCTCCGGAAAACACCACCGGCCTGACGACAACGACTTCGCCGACATCGACATGAAGGGCCACAACTCGATCGACGGGATGTTCAACATCAAGTTCGACGACATGCTGAACGGCGCCCTGACCGGTGCCGGCAACGACGTGGCGAACGTCTTCAATCAGGTCGCCAATCTCCAGGACAACGACAAGCTCGACAACGCCCAGGTCCAGAACAACGGCCCGGTGAACTTCAACCTGACCGCTGAAGGCGGCAAGGCCGAAGCCCAGGAAGGCATCACGGCCGGCGGTACCGGCGGCGCCGGCGGCGACGAAGCCTATGCCAATGGTGGCAACGGCGGCTACGGCGGTGGGGCCCTGGGCGGCTTCGCTGCGGGCGGCAAAGGCAAGGCCGACGCCACAAGCGGCGACGCGGATGGCGGCAAGGGTGAAGGCGGCAACGCGGACGGCGGCAAGGGCGACGGCGGCGATGCCACAAGCGGCTATGCCGACGGTGGCAAGGGCGACGGCGGCAAGGGCGGTGACGGCGGCGCAGGCCTCGGTCTCGGCCTCGGTCTCGGCCTCGGCCTCGGTGCCGGGCTGGCATTTGCCGGCGACGGTGAAGAAGGCGGCAACAACGATGCCGGCGACGGCGACCAGGGCGGCGACGGCGGCGATGCCGATGGCGGCGATGCCGGCGACGGCGGCGAGGGCGCATCCTCGACGGCAGGCGACGGCGGTACGGCAGTCGGCGTTGCCCTCGGCCTGATCGATCCGGTCTTCGTCGACAGCAATGGCGGCGACATCGACAACGCCAGCAATGGCGGTGCCGGCGGTGGCGGCGGCGCGGGCGGCGGTGCAGGCTCGGGCGGCTCGGGCGGCAGCGGCGGATCCGCAACCGATGCGGGCGATGGCGGCGATGGCGGCGGTGCGCTCGGCGCGGGCGTCGGCATCGGCTACGGCGCCGGCAACGGTGCAGGTACCGGCGGCGACGGCGCAGCCGGCGGATACGGTGTCGGCGGAGCCGCCACGAGTGGTGACGCAACCGGCGGTGCAGGCACCGGCGGCGGTGCATGGGCCGGCGACGGCACAGGCGGCCACGCCCTCAGCGGTGCATGGGCTACGGGCACGGGCGGCGACGGTTACGGCGGCTGGGCCTTTGGCGGTGCCGGCGGGACCGGTGGCGCCGGCGGAACGGCGACCAATGGCGATGGTGGCGCCGGTGGCGATGGCGGCTACTGGGGCTCCAACAACGGCGATGACGGCTACGTCACCGGCACAAGCTCCGCTTCGGCCGATGCGGCGATCAGCATCAGCGCCTTCAACCAGGAAATCGTCATGGGTGCAAACCTGCAGCAGAACGCGGTCGACATGACCGTGGTCGGCGGCAATCTCGCCAACACCGTGGTCGGCGAAGACGACGAAGCATGACATCACGAAGGTGGTCTCGCCCCACCGGGCGAGACCACCGGCGTTCGAGCTGCGCAGCCGGCGCTGCGCAGTTCACCTCGGGCAGAGCACGTTCCCGGTCGCATGGTTGGAGCGCTCCCTGAGCAGCCCGACCGGACCGATCTCAAAGTGTCCAGCAAGTTGTCAGTGTCTTGGGGGGAGTATCGCGTCATGATCACCATGGACAAGATCAACGAGGAGATCGCCCACTTCATCGGCATGCTTCATATGACTGCCGAACAAGCTCTTGTCAGGCACGCTTACGAGGAGTTCGACGCTCTCAAGCCGGTCGAACCGGCCCCCGACACGCCGGCACCCGGCAATTTGCCGTTTGCAGCGCCCTACGAATTCATCGGCTTCGATCCGGACGTTCCGTATCGCTCTCCCCCGCCCGGTCCGATGGACGGGGATCCGCGCGGCTTTCCCAACATGCTTCCGCCCCCACCGCCGCTCGTACCCGACTTTCCGGAGTTCTCCGTGACGCCGATGGTCAGGATAGAGGATGCCGTCGCGTCGGGCGGGGTTGCAGCGGCGGGCCCGCCGGAACTCGAACCGCCAGGCTCCGTCGTCACCTACATCAACCAGGCGATCGGCCTCTCCGACAACGACGTCTTCAGCGTCGGCGGGCATGGCCTTTCCTTTACGCCGGACGACGTGAGCGCCGACGAACTGCTCGATGCGGCCGAGGCGGCCTATTCCCTGTCGCCGATCGGCGGGCTGGAGCGCTCGGGATCGAGCGCGGAGATGATCGAGACCGTCAATGACATCGCCGCCCGCCTGGACGGGTTCGCCGCCGGCAACGGCAGCGAGTTCCAGGTCTTCGTGCAACAGGGACAGAGCATCAGCGGCGTGTTCGTCAACGGCGAATTGGTGGACGAAGCGCCGAAGCTCACGGACTACCACGAATTCGAGAAAGAGGACGAGCCGGACGGAACCGAGACCGGCCCGACAGGCAATGCCACCGTCGGCGAAGACGGATCGATCCGGATCGAGGCGTCGGTAACGCTGACCGCCGGCGACAACACGCTGGTCAACGAGGCCATCGTGAAGAACTTCTGGACTGCCGGCACCGTGACCGCAGTCGTCGGCAACCACATCGAGCTCAATGCGATCGTTCAGACGAATGCGATCTGGGACGCAGACAAGATCGGGACCGGCGTCTGCGACTGGACAAGCGATGACGCTGTCAACGAGGTGCTGAACATCGCCTCCTTCAACCGGACAGACCTTTCCGCAGGCGACGATAAGGCAGACGGGACGGACGGCGGATTTCCCGATTTCTGGGCCGTGACGAAGATCGAGGGCGACCTGTTGATGGTCAACTGGCTCGAACAGTTCATCTTCAAGACCGACAACGACGTCGGGATTCTGTCGTCGACCGGCGTCACGACGAGCGTCATCAGCGGTGACAATACGGGCGTCAACCAGACCTCCATCTTCGACCTCGGCTTCTCCTACGACCTCATCGTCGTCGGCGGATCGATCTATGACGCAAACATCATCCAGCAGATCAATGTCCTTTTCGACAACGACCTGCTCGGCGGCGTGGAGGGCTTCGAGACGAAGGGGACCGGCTCGGCCTCCACATCGGACAACCTGTTGTGGAACGAGGCGATGATTCACAACATCGGCGGCGCGGACCGCTTCGCGGCCCTGCCCGACGCCTACCGCGAGACCGCGGAAGACCTTGCTGACGGCAAGAACACGATTTCCGAGGATGTCCTGAGCGACGAGGCCTTTGCCGGGCTAAAGGGCCTCAACGTGCTCTACATCGAGGGCGACATCATCAACCTGCAGCACATCAAGCAGACCAGCGTGCTGGGGGATTGCGACCAGGTCGCGCTGGCGATGGACCAGCTCAAACCGCATCTCGACACCGACTGGACCATCTCGACCGGCGGCAACGCGCTGATCAACAACGCCGCGATCGTCAACCTCGATTCCTTCGGCAAGACCTATGTCGGCGGCGAGAAATATTCGCAGGAAACACTCATCCAGGCCGAACTGATCTCGTGCGAACCCGAGCGCCTCGGCGCTCAGGATCCGAACATGCTGGTCAGCGAAGCAATCGCATTCCTCGACGACCCGACGGCCGGGGCCGACCAGCACCCGGCGCACGGCGTCTATATTCCGTCTGCCAATGACGGGCCGACGGACGACGGGCTGCAACACGTGCTCGGTCATTGAGGAGACGAGGGGATGTCTGACAACCGCAAGAGGGTTGCCGATGGCAATGACCTGCACGATGTGCCCTTGGAAGGCGTTCGGCCGGCTACCTACGACGAGGCCTATGCACGGTTTCAGAATGCCGTGCAGCAGTGCCAGGCGGCCGCCGTCGAGGGGCCGGATTCAGCTGTCGCCATGACATCTGCGCATCGCGCGAAATTCGGCCCGCCCAACAGGCCGGGGCCCAGGATCGTCCCCACGGAGAGCGAACAGCCGGCCGTCCCGCCCCGAGTCGCAGTCGTCCTGCCGGCCCCGCCTCAGGACACGCGGCGGCGCGACCCGCAATCCGCAGCGAGGCCCGAAAGCCCGGAGCGGACGCCGGGGATGGGCCCGCGGGGCATGCCGCAGCCGGATAAGGATACCCGCCCGATCAAGACGGCAGCCTCCCCCGCGGCCCCTCGTCCCGCGCCCCAGCCTGTCGTCATCGGTCCGCCACCGGCCGTCGCAAAACCGGAAATCCTGACCTTCGTTCCCCAACCGGTCACTCGGATTGCCGCAGAGCCGGTCATGCAGGCTGCGGCGGAGCCGGTCGTGCAGGCAAAAGCGCAGGACAAACCGGCAGCGGCACCGATCAGGGAGCGGACACGCGCGCTTTTCGGCGAAGCCAGACCGGAGACGGCCAAGCGCGAACCGACCGTTGCCAAGGGGGCCGAAGGCCTCGTGACGATCGAGGGCGACACCGGCCCGATAAAGGCGGGTTCGGGGCCGAACGACAAGGCCTTCTCCGGCGGCGGAGGGAAGGGTTCGGGCTCGGGCGGCGGCACCTTTCACAAGCGGCTCGGACCCGTGGATTTCTCCGCAAGCCTCAAGGCCGGGATCGACGCCGTCAGGCTCAACCTGGCTGCGGTCATGGTGTTCACCCTTGCCACCAATGTGCTGGTGCTGGCGGTGCCCATCTACCTGTTCCAGATCTCCGATCGCGTGCTGACCAGCCGCTCGCTCGACACCCTGATCATGCTGACGCTCGTCATCGTCGGCGCGATCGTGCTGCAGGCGATCTTCGACGCGATACGTCGCTTCATCCTGATGCGCACGGCCGTGGAAGTCGCGGTGCAACTGGGCGCGCCCATTCTGAGCGCTGCGGCGACCGCATCGCTCAACGGCAGCGGACGGGAGTACCAGACGCTCGGCGATCTCCAGCAGGTGCGGTCCTTCCTCGTATCCAGAACCCTGCTGTCGTTCCTCGACGCCCCGCTTGCGCCGCTGTTCGTCGTCGCCGTCTTCCTCGTCCATCCCCATCTCGGATCGATCGTGATCGCCACGGCGCTGCTTCTTCTCATCCTCACCCTCGTCAACCAGCGCCTGACGGCGGCCCCATTCGCGGAGGCGAACACCTCGCAGGTGAAGGCCAATCTTCACCTGGAATCGATGTCGCGCAATTCGCAGGTGATCAACGCACTCGCCATGATACCCGAAGCGGTGCAGATCTGGGGGAAGGACACGGCCGCCTCCCTGAAGGCGCAGGTCGTCGCGCAGGATCGCAACATCGCCATCAGCGCACTCTCCAAGGGCATCCGCCTTCTGGCGCAGGTGGCCATGTTGGGATGGGGTGCTCACCTAGCGATCAACGGCGAAATGACCGGCGGCATGGTGATCGCGTCGTCGATCATCGCCGGACGCGCACTGGCGCCGATCGAGGGCGCCATCGAAGGGTGGAGCCAGTACAGCCAGTCACGGGCGGCCTATAGCCGGATAACCAGCCTGCTCAAGGCATCGCCACTCAATTTCGAACGCTTGAACCTGCCGCGGCCGGAAGGCCGGCTGGATGTGGAGCGGCTGCTCTACGTGCCGGGCGGGACCAAGCGCGTCGTGCTGAACGGCCTCTCCTTTGCCTTGCAGCCGGGCGATTCGCTTGCCGTCATCGGCAACTCCGGGGCCGGCAAGACAACGCTCGGAAAGATGCTGGTCGGCTCGATCCTGCCGACATCCGGCAACGTCCGGCTCGACCTCATGGACATCCGGAACTGGGACCAGCGGCAATTTGGCCAGAACATCGGCTATCTGCCACAGGACGTGCAGCTCTTCCCCGGGACGATCAAGGCGAACATCGCGCGCATGCGCCAGGACGCAACCGACGAGCAGATCTACAAGGCGGCGATGCTTGCCGACGTCCACGAGATGATCGCCACGCTGCCGCACGGCTACGAGACCATCGTGGCTGCCGACGGGTCGCCGCTTTCCGGCGGGCAGAAGCAGCGCATCGCACTCGCCCGCGCCTTCTTCGGCGATCCCCGCATGGTCGTGCTGGACGAGCCGAACTCCAATCTCGACAGCGCCGGCGACGCCGCCTTGATGCGCGCCCTGGAACACGCCAAGGAGCACAAGATCACCATGATCACGATCACGCAGCGACCGGCGCTGCTCAGCAATGTCGACAAGGTCCTGCTTTTGGTCAACGGCACCGTGGCGCTGTTCGGCCTGCGGCAGGACGTATTGAAGGCGCTGGAGACGCGGGGCATCCAGATCGACAACGGCTCGTTTGGCCATCAGTTGCAGTAGGAGCGACGGCGATGTCCGACATAGCGAAGATCCAGGACATCGAGTGGTACTCGGAGGTGCCCCGGTCTATCCGAAGGCAGATGACGGCCGGCATCATCTTGCTGGGCGCCACGTTCGGGGGCTTCGGGGCCTGGGCTTTCACCGCTCCGCTCGCCGCGGCAGTCATCGCCCAGGGCAGCTTCGTGGCGACCGGCCGCAACAAGGTGGTCCAGCACTATGAGGGCGGCATCATAAAGGAACTGCTCGTCAGCGAAGGCGACGAGGTGGTGGAGGGCCAGCCGCTGGTGCGGCTCGACGAAACCGCCGCGCTGGCCAAGGAGCGCGAACTGTTCCTGCGTCGCGTCAGGCTGGAGGCGACCGCCGCGCGGCTGACATCCCTGTTCGAGGACGACGAGCACATGGACATCTCCGGCATTGCGGAGAAGCACCGCAACGACCCGGACGTGTCGTCGATCCTGATGAACCAGCAGCTGAACTTCAAGGCTTTGCGGCTGAAGCAGTCGAACGAGCTGTCGCTCTTGCGCCAGAACATCAAGGCGCTGGAGTTCCGCAGCGAAGGATACGCCCGCCAGCGCGTATCCATCATACGGCAACTGGAGCTGCTCGGTGAAGAGCAGGAGAGCAAGAAGAAGCTTCTCGCCAAGGCGCTGATCCGCGAGACCGAACTGAAGGCCATCCAGCGCGCGATGGCGGACGCGGAGGGACAGATCGGCAGGCTGGAATCGGAAGTGGCCGAGACGCAGGCGCAGATCGTCAAGGGGCGACAGGAAATCGGCAGCACCGAACAGACCTACCGCGAAGACGCGCTCGACAGGCTGCAGGCGATCCAGGGCGAACTGGACACCGTCCGCGAACAGTCCCGTCAGGCCGAGAATGTCCTGCGCCGTGTGACGATCAACGCGCCGGTGACGGGGACCGTCGTGCGGACCCACTACCATACGGCGGGCGGCGTCATCGAAAGCGGCAAGGGCATCATGGAGATCTTGCCGGCCGGCGTGCCGCTGATCATCGAAGCGCAGATACCGCGCAACAATATCGACAGCGTATCGGTCGGGCAGACGGCAACGGTCCGCCTGGTGGCACTCAACCAGCGCACTACGCCGGTTCTCTACGGCAACCTGTTCTATATTTCCGCAGACGCGCTGGAGGACAGCAAGCCGGGCATGCCGGCCCACGACGTCTACCTGGCGCGCGTGAACATTCCGGCGGAAGAGCTCGCGAAGGTCAAGGGCTTCCACCCGACGCCCGGCATGCCAGCGGAGGTGATGATCCAGACGGAGAAGCGCACCTTCTTCAGCTACATCGTCAAGCCGATCACCGACAGCATGTCCAGGGCATTCACCGAACGGTGAACCATCGACGCCCCATGGCCGGACCCGCCAAAGGCTACAGTCAACCCCGCATGCCGGACTCGCGACGCTCGCTTCGGCCCTTCCGCTCGATCGCCGTCGGTGTCCGTGCCGTTCGGCGCGCCCGAGCACCCGGTCGTCCGGCCGGGACTCCTTCGCCGGGTTTTGCGTCCAGCATCCAGATGCCGCTTCCGAGCAGGAACAGGAACGATACGTAGTTTGCGGCCCAGATGTGGACCGTGCAGCCGACAAGCATGAACATCACCATGCAGATGACGTATCCGGAACGGTAGGCATCGACCCTCTCGTCGACGCTCTTTCGATAGGCGACCCCGCAGATCGCGAAGAAGCAGGCTGCGAAGATCAGGATGACGCCCGGAATGCCGTGTCGCATCGCAATCAGAAGCCAGAAGTTGTCGACACTGTCTGCCATCCATGACGGCCTCGCCCAGTCGCCCAGGCCAATGCCGAACAACGAGTGGTTTGCGACCGAGGCGGACCCGAATTCCCAGATCAGCAGGCGAAACCAGCCGGTTTGCGGATCGAAGGTGAAACGGGAGATGTAGAATTGCACCGGCGTCTGGTTGGAGCCGATTTCAACGATCAGATAGCAGAGGAAGACGATCGCCCAGAAGATCTTCCATCGATAGCTGAACCGATGCAACGCCAGATTCCATCCGATGAATGCCAGTTGCATCACCATGCCCGCAATGGGCGCCGACGACATCGACAAAAAGGCGGTGAAGAAGATAGCTGCCGGCATGATCCAGCGGGACAGGCCCGCCTTCCCGTAGCCGAGCACCTGATAGGCCAGGGCGAGGAAGCTTCCGCAGAAGAAACCGAAGGCGATCGAATGTCCGAATGGCCCCTGGACGCGCCAGAAACCCATTCGCGGCGTCATGAGCGTGACCTCGGGGGTCGGAAAGACCGTGCCCAGGATCGTCAGCAGCGGCTTCTGGCCGGTCGTCCATTCGTAAAGGGCGAACGGAAGGAGGAGCATGACGAGCCAGCAGGCGAGCCGGACCATGTTGCGGAAGTCGTCTGCCGTGCGAATATAGCAGCGCGCCAGGAAATAGGCGCCGAGCGTCTCGATGTTCAGCATCCCTATCGCTTCGATCCCTGGCCCGATGCCATGGACGACGGCGAGGCTGAGCGAGGACCAGAGACTGAACAACAGGATGGCGACATCCACGACGCGGATCGACCCTGCCCTGCCGCTGACCCACATGAACAGGCATGGCAGCACGGCGGCGAGCAGGACGATCCGATATACCGACAGGTTCATCGGGCCGAGCGGTATAATCCACGGAATGACGAGGCCGATAAGAAAGATGGCAACCGTCCATGGCAGCCGTGCGGTAGCCTTGTGGCCTGCCTGGCCCTGCCCATCGGTGGTGGCATCTGCGCCGGCGTCAATCCTGCTGCGCACACGTCCCCGATACGCGTCAGGTCTTGGCCTGCCGCTGCGGGAAACGTCGTCTCTCATCACCGTCGTCAGCATCGGCCTGCCTTCGAAAACCGGTCCTCGCCATGTCGCGAGGCACGGTGGCTGTTGCGCGGTACACGGCGCGCGGAGATCAGAAGTAGAACCGTGGAACGTGTATGCCGGTGTACCGGGCCCAATGCCAATCGACCCTGTTGAAGATTTCGCGCTCCGCAAACAGGCGCAACCGCGCGCTGTGACGGGCAAGGGCGGCCTGCAAGGCGCTCCTTTCATGGTGGCGCTCGTCGGCCACAAGCGCCCGGTATCCGGACGTGGCGACAATACCCGGCCACAGCGACGCGGCGAATTCGCGGTACTGTGCCGGCGGCGCATCATTGTCGGCGGGAAATTCGCAAAGCTCGCGCGCATGCCGGAGCGCCATGATGGCGAGCGAGCGCCTTGCCAGGCCATAGAGCTCATCCCTGTCCAGCAGATCCGCGCCTTCCTTTTCGAACGCAGCCTTGAACGCCCTGTGTCGTCCGTCCAGGTCGAACAGCACGCCGGCATGGATGGTTCGCTGCATGCTGAGCACATGGACGCGGTAGTAGGCCTGATCGGCGCCGTGGACGCGACCGATGTCGGAAATGGCCGCGATGCGCAGCCACATCTCCATGTCGGCGGAATGCGGGAGATCGGCACTATATCCGCCGATCCGCCGTTGAATATCAGCCCGGACGACTGCCTCGGGGCAGACGACGAAATTCTTTCCCGATCGACACATATGTCGGATCCACGTCCTTCCGCGCCAGATCGAGGTGCTGCTCGACGAGGTTCGCGCCGGCGGAAGGACATCGGTGAAGGAGATCGGTTGCCCGTAGGTCATGCCGACGTTCGGATGGGCGTCCATCAGCGACGTGGCCCGCGACAGGGCGCCAGGCGTGAGCAAGTCGTCCGCCGAAAGCAGGACGAAGTAGTCGCCACGGATCTGTGCGATGCCTTCGTTGTAGGTCGCGATATGACCCTTGTTGGTCTCATGGCGGATGACCCGGATACGCGGATCGCGGCGCATCAGATCGGCGCAGACCCGGGGTGTGTCGTCGGACGAACAATCATCGATGATGAGGACATCGACATCGACGCCGTCCTGATCGAGAACGCTCTGGACGCACTGCTCCAGGTATCGCGCGTAGTTGTAACAGGGAACAAGGACCTGAACCGTCGCCATATGGGTTTCCCGATGTTTCCTCACCTAGCCGATTCTAGATATTCGCCGACCCGAGACAAGAATTACGGCCGTCACCCTTTTGCGGTAGGGACGCGACGAGGGCACGGCTCGAGCGCAGCCTGACCGGTGCCCGGACGTCCATTGGGATAGGCATCGCCCCTCCCAGCCTCCACCGGATGCCCGGCCATCGCGTTCTCTGTCCCCGGACTGACCGGACGGTCGGGCGACGGCCTGCCAGAGCGTGACGGAGCGCTTCGTCGACCTGAAGCCGCTCCGCATTGAAAGCCGAACCATGCGCTGCTACGACCATCCCCATTTGCCGACCCCTTCAGCGGCCGCCCACCCGAGGCCCGCCGTCCCCTGCCATCCGCCAACCTTTCCGGCCGCGCGATCCGGGCCTGCACGTTGCAGCCTCGACTGCCGAAGTGGCCACTGCTGTCTCCATTCGCGCCATCGCAAGCCCATTTCGGTTGACGGGGATGCACAGGCTGCAGCTGGGCCGGATACCCGATCCGAAGCGAGGAGGTCGATGGCAGGTGTTCAACACCCCTTTCAAGGTTGCGGCAACGCGCGCTCCATGCAACTATCGGCCCGTCAACTCATCGCAAATCACGCGCATCGAATGTCGCGGCGAACATGCTTGTTCGCCGACGGGATTGCTGTGCCGTGCCTGCTGCAGGGAGGCCATCGTGACCGTTCTCAATGCCGTCATCGATTTTCTGAACACCATCTTCTGGAGCTATGTCCTCATCTATGGATTGATTTTGGTCGGCCTCTACTTCACCTTCCGCCTCGGCTTCATCCAGTTCCGGCATTTTCCCGAGCTCTTCCGTTCCGTGATGAGGGCGCCCGCCAGCGATGCGAGCGGCATCACGCCGTTCCAGGCGCTGTGCACGAGCCTCGCCTCGCGCGTGGGCACAGGCAATCTCGCCGGCGTCGCTGTCGCCGTCTTCCTCGGTGGTCCCGGTGCGCTGTTCTGGATGTGGGTGGTGGCGGCCGTCGGCATGGCGACGGCCTACTCCGAGAGCGCCCTCGCCCAGCTCTACAAGATCACCGACCATGACGGGCAATATCGCGGCGGGCCGGCCTTCTACATTTCCCGCGGGCTGAATGCGCCCTGGGCCGGCGTCATCTTCTCCGTCTGCCTGATCATCGCCTTCGGCCTCGTCTTCAATGCGGTGCAGGCCAATTCGATCGCCGACGCCATGCAGGGCGCCTTCGGCATCGACAAGCTCTGGGTCGGCATCGCGCTGGCCGTGCTGACGGCCGTGGTAATCTTCGGCGGCATCCGGCAGATCGCACAAGTCGCCGAGTATGTCGTTCCCTTCATGGCCGTCGCCTATCTCGGCATGGCGATCTATGTCGTGCTGGCGAACATTGCCGAGGTTCCCGGCGTGATTGCCCTTATCGTCAAGAGTGCCTTTGGCATCGAACAGGCGGCCGGCGGGGTGGCGGGCGCCATGCTGAACGGGGTCAAGCGTGGTCTCTTCTCCAACGAGGCCGGCATGGGCTCCGCGCCGAACATCGCTGCCGTCGCCACGCCCTCGCCGCACCATCCGGCCAGCCAAGGCTTCGTGCAGGCGCTCGGCGTGTTCATCGACACCATCCTGATCTGCACCGCGACGGGCATCATGATCCTGCTTTCAGGCGTCATGACACCCGGCTCCGAGCTAACCGGCACGCCGCTGACACAGGAGGCCATGGTCGCCCATATCGGCGAGGCCGGCCGCTACTTCATCGCCATCGCCATCTTCTTCTTTGCCTTCACCTCGATCATCGGCAACTATGCCTATTCGGAGAATGCGATGGTCTTCCTGAAGCTCGACAACAAGGGCACGATCGCCGCACTCAGGGCCGCGGTGCTGCTGATGGTCGTCTGGGGCGCCTATACGACGGTCGCCGTCGTCTTCAACATGGCCGATGCGGCGATGGGCCTGATGGCCTCCGTCAACCTCGTCGCCATCGTGCTGCTTTCCGGCACCGTGGCGAAACTCACGAAGGACTATTTCGAGCAGAAGAAGATTGGCGAGCCACGCTTCGACCCGGAAGCCTATCCGGAACTGAAGGGCAAGATCGAGCACACCATCTGGGCGCGGAAGTAGTCGCCCCGTTACCAGCGCAGCAGCCAGCGATAACAATGATGTGCCACGTTGCCAGGAACATCGGAACTGTCGCCCGATGGAGTGCCAGGCATAGATGGCGACGGCAACGCCGGCCGCGGTACTCGCCGCCGCCGGCCTTTGTGGTGCACCCTCCTTCAAGGCCCAGAACAGACCGGCATATGGGGCCAGCGACCGTAAGCCACCAACAGCGCGACTATGAAACCGATGACGGCAACGCAATCAATAACGGGCAGGTCGCGGGTTTCCATGCCTTGAGGCAAACCGAGACGCAGCCGAACGGGGTGGTGCCGACGGGCTTGCCGAGAACCACGACGCACTGTCAATCGGCATCGAAACGGGCCCCCCTATCGGCTCCCAAAAGGGACCCCTGCCTCTGGTTGCATCGGGTCAGCGCGCGTAGGCCCGGAGCTCTCCATTTAGCGCAGGGGCCTGCGGGCGC
>NZ_JAJNCZ010000008.1 GCF_021026345.1 Rhizobium sp. GN54
CAAGCATCCAAATAAAAAGCCTCCGATGAAACCGGAGGCTGTTGTAACCCCATCGCAGATGGGGGTCCCGTTTGGACGCCGATCACCCCATGTGCGGGGTCCTTATTCCATGCCGAAACACACTCCAGGAGGAGAAGGCCGATGCCGACGAGCGCCAGAAAAAGCAAGATGAGGCGAAGCGGTAATGGTCACTGAGGTTCGCAGTCTTCGCGTCGTCGCCGGCATGGATGAGAGCGGCTATACCGCCGGCGCTGCCCGCAAGGTTGCCGCCGACAAGGCCATGGCCGCGTCTGGCAAAGAGGTCGTCTTTCAGTTCACGGAAACCGACCAGAAGGTCAGCCAGACCGGCAACGTGCTTGCGCGGCTGTCGCGGCAGTATGTGGACGGCTTCGCCTCCGCGCAGCGCTTCAATGCCGCCATCAACCAGCTGACGCGTGGTGTCGAGCTCGGCAAGATCGAGATGACGCAGGCGACCGTCATCCTCGACGGCATCTATAAGCGATACGGGCTGATGGCTGATGCTGCGCAGATCGCACAGCGCGGCCAGTTGGACCTTGCCCGCGCTGTCGAGCAGGCCAATACCCGGTTGGCGGCGCAGCAGAAGATCACGCCTGCGAACCAGAATGGCGCACTCGGTCAGCGGCCGGCAAACATGAACCCCGGGAGCTTCCAGACTGCCAACATCGCTGCGCAGTTTCAGGACATTGGCGTCACCGCTGCCATGGGCATGGCGCCGCTGCAAATCGCCCTGCAGCAGGGCACGCAGCTATCGATGGTGTTCGAGCAGATGAAGGCGAGCGGGCAGAGCGCAGGCTCGGCTCTGGCCGCCGCCTTCGCCTCGGTCATAAGCCCGCTCTCACTCATCACGATCGGTCTTGTGGCAGGCAGCGCCGCGCTGATCCAGTATTTCATGACCGCGGAGAGCGCCAGCGAGAAGGCGAACAAGCTTCTCAAGGAGCAGAACGACATCATCCGCAATGCTGCCAAGCTCTGGGGTGACGCAACGCCTGCGCTCAAGGCCTATGTGGATGAACTCGATCGCGCCGACAAGCTGAACCAGGGTCGCGAGGCCGGCGGGGTGCTCGCCACCAAGATCCTGGAGGAAATGTCACCCAAGCTCGATGCACTGCGCGACAAGGCCGTCTCGGCCTTCTCCGCGCTGCGGGCGCGACCGGGCTCAGACGACACCGTGCGTGCGCTGGGCTATGCCTGGGACGATCTGAGGGAGCGCGTCGCTGCCGGCACAGCGACGGTTACCGACTTCGACAGGGCCAGGAACACGCTCGACGATGCCATCGCCAAGTTCGGACTTCAGGCGCTCAAGGACTTCAGCACCGGCGTCGACGATGTCACGTCTGCGTTCTATCGAAGCTTTGAGGCAGCCCAGAAGGCGCGCGACGAGTGGATCGCTGCGACTGCTGGTGGCTCCACCGTTCAGGACATCCTTGCGGGCTCGACCTTCTCCGAGGACGGGCGCACCTACCAAAGCGATGCCTTCCGTCCTCGTGGCTCCACGCCGGTCCCGGAGCGCCGGCCGCTCTACGAACTCGACCGCGATCCCGATCCTGCAACGATCACGAACTCGGACGGCGTCACGGTCGGCGTGCCTGTTCCGGAGCGCAAGCCGTCTCCGCTTGCCGGCGATCCGGACAGGAAGGCCGAGAGCGAGGCACAGCGCGCCGCGAACGCCTATCGCGATCTGATCAAGACCGCCAACGACCGCGTGGCGCAGATGCGGCTTGAGGCCGACGTTTCGGGACAGGCAGGCATTGCGGCGCAGGCGCTGCGGTTTGAACTCGATCTCTTGCAGAAGGCGCAGGACAAGGGTCGCGAGATCACCGCGCAGCAACGCGAAGAGATCAAGGGGCTTGCCGAGGACTATCGCGTTGCCGCCGAGGCTGCCGCGAAGGCGAAGCTGCAGCAGGACTTGATGTTCGAGCGCGAACAGATGTTCCGGTCCAGCGGCGACCAGTTGATTGCCGGCAGGCTGCGCGGCGCCGGGCTTCCCGTCGATCTGCAGTCGCAAGAAGCGCAGATGATGCGCGAGAACGCACGCATCCAGGAGACGAAGGACGCTGTCAACTCGTTCTTCTCCGACTTCAAGAGCGCTCTGGAGAGCAACGGCGGAGATATCGGCGAAGCGCTTGGCGATGCGCTGAAAAACGCCCTCATGAACCAGTTGAACAAGTGGGCGGACCAGGCTTTCGAGGCTGTTGGCAATGCCATCACCAACGCGCTGTTCGGCAACGGCTCGGCCGGCAGTGGCGCAGGCGGTAGCGGCATTGCGGGCTCGGTCGTGGGTTCGATCTTCGGGTCGCGCGGCTCAAGCGCTGCTGCCGGCGCGACACGGATGTTCAACCCGGCAAATTCGAGCGTCGCCAGCGCCGGGGGCGCCGTCGATCTCGCCGGTGCGCTCCTCGGATCGAACGAGTCCACGAACGCGTCACAGATCAACAGCTTCCTGAAGCAGGGCGGCGTCGACATCGATGCGGCACGCACCGCCTGGTGTGCGGCTTTTGTCAACTCTTCGCTGCAGCAGATCGGGGTCGACGGCAGTGGTTCGCTGGTTGCCAACTCATTCCAGAACTGGGGCAGCCAGATCGACCCGAGCGAGGTGCTGCGTGGTGATGTGCTCCTCAAGACGAACGGCCTTTCTGCGTCGCAGCCCGGCGGGCATGTCGGCTTTGCGACCGGTGCGACGCGGATGCTCAACGGACAGTCCCAGCTTGAGATGCTGTCCGGGAACTACAGCGGCGGCGTGGGTAAAGGGTGGTTCAACGCCGTGGATCTGCAGGTGCGCCGTGCAACCGAAGCCTCGGACGCGCTGGCGACCCTTGCGACGTCGTCGACTGGCGCCACGCAGGGGCTCGGCCAGTTCGGGTCTGGTCTCGGTGCGCTGGGAAGCAATCTCGCCAGCTTCTTTCCGGCGGCTCCGGGCGGGGGCGTCAGCGGCGGCGGATTCGGGACATGGCTTGGAAATCTCGCGGGCAACCTGACCAACGGCGCAGGAACGCAGTGGGCGGCTGCCGTTTCCGGAAGCCTGCTGCCCGGTCTGTTTGCCGACGGAACGCAATCGGCACCTGGTGGCCTGGCGATCGTCGGCGAGCGTGGCCGCGAGCTCGTCAATCTGCCGCGTGGGTCGCAGGTGGTCCCCAACCACAAGACCGAACACCTGCTCTCGTCCGCGGCGAACAGCAACGGCGGCGGCTCGGTCAAGGTCGACGTGGAGGTCTTCATGAAAAAGGATGGCACGCTGGATGCGCATGTCAGGAAAATCTCTCGCGAGGAAAGCACCAGCACCGTCCAGCAGGGGCTTGGCGAGTACCGCCGGAATGGCGTGCAGGATGACATCAAGCGGTACAACGACGATCCGTATGCGCGGGGAGCATAAGCTATGGCCTTAAGCCACCCCCTTAATGCGTCCGAGTTCGCCAACAAGCTCCGCATCCAGACCGTTCGCTGGTGGCTGCAGGAGTATCAGGAAAGCTCGATGACTGGCGGCGGCGATTTCCTCGTTGCCGATCTCGCGCCGCGCCTGTGGCGTGCCGATGTCACGCTTATCCGCATGAGCCATGATGACGCGGCTGAGGTGCAGGCGCTTATCGAGAGCCTTGATGGCTCAATTCACGCCTTCAACCTTTACGACCCGCGCAATCGCTACCCCCGCGCCGACCCGAACGGAACTCTGATCGCAGGCTCCACGCCGATCATTTCGTCGCTGAGCAGCAACAACAAGGCGTTGGAGATCTCGGACCTTCCGGCCGGCTACAAGCTCTCGGGCGGAGACATGTTCTTCTTCCCATACGGTTCCGGCACGCAACGGCTCGCGCTCCATCGAATTGTCTCGCCGGTCACCGCGAACGGCGCGGGTGTCGCAAGCGGGGTCGAGGTCCGGCCCCACTTCAGGCCGGGCGTTGCCACCGGGATCGCCCTCGACTTCACAAGCCCGGTCGCGCGGATGAGGGTCGTTCCCGGCACCTTCGACCCGGGGACGGCGCGCGGAATGATTACCGAAGGCATGTCCTTCCAGGCGCAGCAGGTGATCTGATGGTGCGCTCCGTCGATTCGAACACCAGCAACTATCTGAACGCCGGCAAGGGCGTAATCCCCCGCAACTTCGTATGGATCAAGGCCAGGAACCGGGACACCGGGGCCGCCGAGTACGTCGGGTTCTGGAACGGCCTGGACAGCGTCGACGTGTCCGTGATCGACGGCGTTTCCGGCCTGCCGGTGACCCGGACCTATCATGCCGCCGGATCCCTGCTGGCTGTTGGCACCATCACCCGGACGCCGGAACTGGAAGTGCGCACGGTGCGGGTCGGTCTCAGCCAGATCAGCGAAGCGGTGCAACTGGCCGTTCGCGGCTACGACGTTCGCCATGCGCCGATCGAGATCCATGAGGGATATCTCGATCTGGAGACCCGCAAGCTGGTCGGCGATGCGATCGTCGACTTTGTCGGCTGGGTGAATGGCGCCCCGATCGACACGCCGGCCATCAATCAGAATGGCGGTATCCAGCTCGATTGCGTGTCGCACAGCCGCATGCTGACCCGGACGAACCCGGCAAAAAAGTCCCACGAGACGCAGAAGCGCCGGTCGGCGGACAAGTTCCGGCAATACAACACCGTCGCCGGCCAGTGGCAATACTGGTGGGGCGAGCGCGAAGGCGAGTCGATGGGGTGAGGCGATGGCGATGACCCGCAAAGACGATTGGTATTCCTGCCTGTCCGCCTATATCGACGGCGCTTTCCGCCGACCCTTTGCCTATGGCGAGTTCGACTGCACGCTGTTCGCTGCCGGCGCGGTCGAGGCGATGACCGGGGTCAACCTCTATGCCGACGTCCTCGGCCGCTACCGCACGCGGCGCGGCGGGATGCTGCAGCTGAAGAAGCTCGGGTTCGACAATCAGGTCGACTACGTCGCCTCGCTGTTCAGTGAAGTCCATCCCTCCATGGCGCAGGTGGGCGATATCGCCGTCATCGACGCCGACGACGGCCAGGGGCTCGGCATCGTCCAGGGTTCCCGCATCTACGTCACCCAGCCGGGCGCCCTCGGCCTCGGGCTGGTCGATCTTCTCCGGGCCACCCGCGCCTTCCGCGTGTAGCGCCGGTCTCTCCCCCTCGAAAGGAACGAGCATGTCTCAGGCCATCATCAGCAGCCTCAAGTCTCAGAACGCATTCCTGCAAGCCGAAGCCGAACGCTTCGCGGCTGCTGTCGACCATCTCTCGCAGCAGCTCGCAGCAGCGCTCAACCGCCTCAATCCGCACGATCCCGAATTCGTCGCCGCGATGATGGGCAACGAGCCCGGCGAGAAGGTGCCGGCCGTGCGCGTCGATGGCGACACCGCCGAGTGACAATCTCAACAGCGAAAGGACCACTGCCATGGCAAACAAGACCTACGAAATCCGCAAGGACGGCGCGCTGCTCTTTACCGTCCAGGGCGCCCGCTGCGTCGTCGATGGCATGGGCGTCCGTGTCTATGACGACGAGGGCGATGTCGTCTTCAACGGCGATCACTCCCACTCCGCCGTAAAGGAACCGGTTCGCCCTGTCGAGCCGGCCACCGAATAAGCCTCTATCGACCTTCCTCCGTCGCCGCCGGCTATCGGCGTAACGCTCCGGGTTCTCCATGAAATTTCTGGTCCTCCTTCTGGCCGCCTGGTTCGTCCTGGCGACGCCTTCGGCTGCCCATGCCGACCCGATCACCGCGCTCGTGACTGCCATCGCCTCGACGATCGGCAGTCTCGGCGCGTTCGGGCAGGCGCTTTTCGGCCTTGCGCTGAAGATCGGTACCAGCCTGCTGGCGAAGGCGATGCAGAAGGACCCGGAGCCGGTTGGCGTTCGCGGACAGATCCAGGTCGGCGGCGACAATCCGGTTTCCTTCATCGTGGGGACGTACGCCACGGAGGGGCAGCTGGAATACGTCGGCACCTGGGGAAAATCCGGCAAGACGCCGAACGCATATCTGACGCAGGTCATCTCACTCTCTGACCTGCCGGTGAACGGGCTGGTCGATCTGTTCGTCAACGGCGAGAAGGTCACGATCGACTATGACGACACGTCGTACGGCGATTGGGGCTTCCCGATCAAAGAGTATGCCGACGGTTCGGACAACGCCCTCTGGATCAAGTTCTACGACGGCACACAGACGGACGCCGACCCGCTGCTGATCGAGGAGTTCGGCGACCATGACGAGCGGCCGTGGGAGGCTGAGATGATCGGCCGCGGCGTCGCCTATGCGGTTGTCACCGGGCAGTTTCGCCGCGATCGTCTCACCGGCCCGCCGCGGTGCGTGTTCGTGATCGAGGGTATCAAGGTCTACGATCCGCGCAAGGATACGACGGCTGGCGGCAGTGGCTCCCATCGCTGGGGCGATCGCAGCACCTATGAGTGGTCGGACAATCCCAAGGTCATCCAGTACAACGTGATGCGCGGCATCTACTACGGTGGCGAGTGGTTCTATGGCGGCCAGGGCATGCGGGCCTTCCAGCTGCCCGTCTCGTCGTGGTTTGCCGCCATGAACGAGTGCGACCGCCTGGTGGACAAGAAGGGCGGCGGCACGGAAAAGAACTTCCGCTGCGGCTATGAGGTGAAAGGCGACCTCGAACCGATCGAGCTTTGCCAGAAGCTTGACCGCGCCTGCAACGGCAAGACGGCGGAGAACGGCGGCATCTACAAGACCGTCTGCGGTAACCCCGGCATGCCGGTCTACTACTTCACCGACGAAAACCTCATCGTGTCGGAGCCGCAGAGCTTCACTCCGTTCCCCGGGCTGGAAAAGACCTACAACGGCGCGCACGCCAGCTATCCGGAGCCCGAGGAGGCCTGGGCCGCGAAGGATGCGCCGCCGCGCTACCGTTCTGACCTCGAGGACGAAGACGACGGCCGCCGGCTGATCGCCAACCTCACCTATGAGGCCGTGCCCTACAAGCGCCAGGTGCAACGGCTGATGCGCGCAGCACTGGAGGCCAACCGTCGTTTCCGGTCGCATCAGGGCGTGTTCACGCCGGCCGCCAAGCTGCTGGAGCCGCTGGATGTCATCTCGTGGACGTCGGCACGCAACGGTTACGAGAACAAGCGTTTCCAGCTTGGCGCCATCGATGACCTGAACAACGTCAATCAGTCGGCCGCCTTCTCGGAGCTTGATCCCAGCGACTACGACTGGTCGACCGACTACGAACTGCCGGACAGCACCGGACCCATCGGCCGCGTCAAGCCGCAGCCACAGGTGCTGACAGGCTTCGGCGTGTTTCCCGACACGGTGAAGGATGCCAACGGCAATGACCGCCGGCCGGCAATCCTGCTCGTCTGGCCCTGGGACGCGGACGATGTCGCTGTTCGCGCCATCGCCTTCCGGGTGCGCCGGCAGGACAATCAGGAGATGGTCTTCGCCGGCCGCTTCGACCAGCCTGAAGACGGACAGGTGCTGATCGCCCCGTTCTCGCTGGTGGGGAATGACGACTACGAAGTCCGGGCCAAGTTCATCACGAACAGCAACACCGAACTGTTCGCCTGGAGCACCTGGCTGCCGGTGACGACGCCCGACGTTCAGTTCATCGCCGAGGACATTCTCGACGGCGCTATCACGGCCCAGAAGATCGCAGACGCCGCGATCACTGCCGCCAAGCTGATGGACGAGGCCGTCACCGAACTCAAAATCGCCGACCGCGCGATCTCTGACGCCAAGATCAAGCTGGACGCAATCAAGACGGAACTGATCGACAACGAAGCTGTCGTGGAGGCGGCGCTGGCTGATGTCGCTGTCACCAGCGCCAAGATCGCGAATAGTGCAGTAAGTGAGCTGAAGCTCGCTGAAAATGCCGTGACCGAGGCGAAGGTCGCCGTCGGCGCGATCACCCAACTGAAGATCGCCTCAGGGGCCGTCGGGAACGCTCAGCTTGCGGGTCTCGCGGTAGATGCGGCCAAGCTGGCAACAAACGCGGTCACTGAGACGAAGATTGCGGACGGCGCGATTACGACGCCGAAGCTTGTGGCCAACGCCGTCGTCGCCGACAAGATCGCGGCTCAGTCGGTATCCGTCTCGAAACTAATTGTTGCGAACCTCGAGAATGCTCTGGCTGGCGGCGAGGACCCTTCTACGACGGGTTGGGTGGCTGTTTCCGGGGCAGGGGGCGGGTTTAGCTCCACCACCACGTACAACGGCAAGCCCTACGCGCTTACTATCGCCCCGGCAACGGGTCTTACAACCTTTACGTATCCGGCAAAGATCGGCGTTAACGAGGGCGAGCAGTACTACCTGTCATTCATGATGAACCGCAGCGCTCTTTGGGATGGTTCCGTCGGCAATGCAAAGCTTCGCATTGGCGATCAAGACGGCAACTATCTTGCCGCGTTGAGCTACTCCAATGTGGATGCGGCTCAGAATACTTGGGTAAAACGGGAGGCGACCTACACCATCCCGGCGGGCGTCACCAGCCTTACCCTTGCGCTCACGTCAGACAGCACCGCAGGCGGGTTGCGCCTCAGCGACTTCGTCTTCCGCAAGATGGCCTCGGCTGAATTGATCGTGGACGGTGCCGTCATCGCAGGCAAAGTTGCGGCGCTCGCTATCTCCGCTGGGAACCTCCAGGCAGGTTCGGTCACGGCCGGTAAGATTGCGGTCGATGCGGTCACGGCTGCAAACATCGTTGCTGGGACCATCACTGCGACCGAGCTTGCCTCGAACTCCGTGACGGCGGTGAAAATCGCAGCAGGTGCGGTGATCGCGGGTAAGCTGGCCGCCAATTCGGTGGTGGCCGACAGTATTAGTGCTGGTGCCATTACAGCCATCAAGATTGATGCAGGAGCCGTCACCACTGACAAGATCCAGGCGGCCGCAGTCGTTGGCGACAAGATCGCCGCGAACTCAGTCACGTCGGACAAAATGGTAGCGAACTCTATCACCGCCCGTGAGCTCGTGCTTACGGACTTTGAGAACATCGTGCCGAACGGTTTCTTCAGTGATGGCACCCTGAACGGCTGGACCAACGTGGCCCCCAGCATCGCTGTGGTGCCCGGCACATCGCGACCGCCCGTACGCTCGCCCTACATTGCCGCTTATGCACCTACGACCACGCTCGACGCCATGTACACGGCGGCAAATATTCAACTGTCACCGGGTGACAAGTTTCACGTTCATTTCGAATACGCCGGCAGCGGCGGCTCGCCCGCCGGTTCGTTTACGCTGGCTATGATTTACAGTGACGCAGAGGGTGCCTTCCTTAGCGGCAGTGGAGTTACCGTCAACATTACCGGAGTGAGTTGGCAAACTGCTACCGCTGAATTCACCGCGCCTGCTGGCGCCGTTTGCATTCGCCGCATTGAGATGAGGCGAAATGCGGGTACCACCGGTGACGGCAGTGCGTATGTCACCAACATCCTGGTGCGCCGAAAGAAGAACTCCGAGCTCATCGTGGATGGAGCGATCATCGCGGACAAGCTCGCCACCAACTCGGTCACCGCCGCAAAAATTGCGGCAGGCGCCATCACTGCCGCCAAGATCTCCGCCCGCGTCATTTCCGCCGACAAGCTGGTGCTGGGCGACATCACCTACGAAGAGATCGGCAATAACCAGATCACCGTTGCCGCAACCTCCTACACGAACTCAACAACAGGCATATCGGTCAATAACAGTTGGTCGGGTGTCGGCTCAGTGACCCTGGCCCATGGCAACACAGCCGGTAAGGTCCTCATCAAGGGAATTTGCACCCATGACGCGGATATCCCGAAACTCGAAGGAGACTATCCAGTTGTGGGCATGCGTCTGGTGGACTCGAATACGGGTAACGTTATTGAGACCTTCAGCGGCATTCAACCTTATGGCAACTGTCAGGTTTACTCGGTCTGGTCGCCCCCCAGCGGGCGCACGTCAACCACCTTCAACTGCCAGATCCGCGTCGAGACAGCGCGTACCAACACAATTCAATTTAACTTCCGCAACCGTTTCGTCGAAGCGACTGCCCTCCGGAGGTGACCCTGCATGGTCCAGAATGCCAACCAATCAAACTATTCGATCTACTACCCTGAAACGGGCGAGGTCATGTGCTGCGGAATGTGCTCACCTGCCGACAGCGTCGCCAACCAACTCGATGGCTGGCCCGATCACTACGTTTATTCGGAAGCGGTCGACGGAGAGACCCACTATATGGTCGAGGGCGCCCCCGCGCCTCGGCCGGAACTGGCTTGCGCATCGAGCTACAGCGTTACTGCGGACGCGCAGGACGAGGTGACGATCGCGCTGCCGGCCGGTACGGCGATAACCTTCCAGGGTGAGACATCCGTGACGGATGGCGATGATTTCGCGTTCACGACGGATATCCCCGGAACTTACGTGTTCAGGCTCACGCCGCCGTTCCCATTCATTCCGCTTACCCTGACGATCGAGGCTGCCGATGCGGTTTGATCTTCGTGATGACCTCCCCACGCTCAAGGCGGAACTGCAGGCGGACATCGATCGCAGCGCTGGGGAAGTCCGGCTGCTGTTCATCACCGATGCACCGGGTCAGGATATGATCTACCAGGAGAAGCGGCGCGAGGCCGAAGCCTTTCAGGCGAACCCCGATCTGCCGCCCGAACAGACGCCACACATGACAGCCGAGGCTGCCGCGTTCGGTATGACGCGCGTCGCGAAGGCAAGCGAAATCCTCGCGCAGGCCAGCGCATGGACCGCCGTCTCAGCGATGATCGAGACGCGCCGACTTTCAGCAAAAGCCAGCGTCCAGGCCGCGACCTCACCCTTTGTCGCCCGTGGAGCCGCTGTCGTCGATTGGTCCGATATCGCCGCCGTTGCGCCATCAGACTAACAGGGTCACGAGAAGTACGAATAGAACGGCAATTCCAAAGACCGAGAACTCCACAAATCCGTCATGCATCGTGGCATCCTCCGTGGGACAACGTCACTAAACGCTGTCATGCAACCCAGGTTCCCGAGCCGAACGAAAAAGTCATGCAGAGTAGGCAGCGAAAGAGCCCCGCGGGGGTCACGGGGCTCTCATACTCGCGCGGCGCATCTCATCTGCCGACGTGCCGGCCGACAGACCCTGATTAAGACGCGCCCGCTTACGATCGAAGATACATCCAGCACAAGCACCGGTCCACGTGCCCGCAGTTGCGCGTAGCCCCGACCGCGGGCTCAAACAAAGGACATCACCATGACCACAAACGTGCTGGACCTCCAGCGGCGCTTGCTGGCGCTCGGGTTCAACCCCGGAACGCCGGATGGGATTGCCGGGCCACGGACCAAGGCAGCGGTGCGGCTGTTCCAGATCTCCGAGGGGCTGACGGCTGATGGCATTGCCGGCCCGAAGACATGGGAACGGCTGCGGGCGAAGGAAAACGCGCCACAGGACTCAGGAGCGCCGTTCTATATGGGAACGGGCGCCAAGCTGTCAGCCGCAGACTTCGCGCGTCTGGCGGCCTCTCACGGCATCGAGGAAGCCAAGATACGGGCTGTGAACGAGGTCGAGGCGGCGGGCTCCGGCTTCTACGCCTCTGGGGCGGTCAAATGCCTCTACGAGCCCCACATCGCGTGGAAGATGACGAGCGGGAAGGTGAGGGACGCTCTCGCCGCCGAGGGGCTCGCCTACGCCAAGTGGAAGGCCGGCGCATACCCGGCAACGTCGTTCGTGCGGATCGACCTGTGCACCAAGATCGCCGGGGCGGAAGTGGCGGCGCTCTCCACGTCGTGGGGGCTCGGCCAGATCATGGGCTTCAACCACGAAGCCTGCAGCTATCCGACCGCCGTCGCCATGGTGAAGGACTTCGCCCTGTCCGAGGCGAACCAGCTTGAGGGCATGATCCGCTTCATCAAGGCCAACCCCGCCATGTTCGCAGCTCTCCAGCGGGGCGACTGGGCCGGCTTTGCCTCTCGCTACAACGGCCCCGGATACGCAGCCAACAACTACGATTCGAAGCTGGCCGCTGCCTATGCACGGCACAAGAAAGGAGCATGACCATGCAGAAACTCTCGAAAGCCATCGCAGCAGCAGCCGGCGGCGCTGCTACCGGAACCATCGGCCTACCGTTCATGCCGGAAGGCACGCCCTGGTACGGCTATCTCGCGCTCTACGCCATCACGACGCTGCTGCCGGCGGTGATGACCTACGTCGCACCGGCAAACAAGTCCTGACCGGGATGCCCGGCCATTGCGAGTAGCTTCGCGCGATCGTGGATGCCCTCGTTGTATAGGCTGAGCAGTTGCTTGGCCAAGGCGAATGCTGCCTCGCTCTCAGCTTCGATTTGCCGTTGGCGGCATATCTCGTCGAAGGCTTCTCCCAACATCGAGAGACCATCCGGATCGATGTAACTCCCCTTCGGGAGGTGACGATGGATCATGGTGAAATCTCCCTCGTCCGGGGCGCCTGGGGCGCCTTGGCACGCAAGCATAGCATGAGAATGCGCATCGCGGGCGTCAAAGGCACGGCGCGAAACACACACACATTGGAATGGCAGGGGACTAAATGGCCGAGGATGAGATGATGGACGCCGCGGATCTCCGTGCCCGCAATGCTGCCAATGAGCAAAAGCTCATCTCGATAGACGCCCGAATGTCGGCGCTTGAGGCTTGGCAGCGGCAGATGGACATTTTCCACGCCCGCAGGGACGAGCAATTCACCAACATGATTGGCCGGTTTGCTGATCTTGAGGGGAAGCTCGACAAGCTGACCGGCGGCATCAGCCGACTGATCTGGATCATCGGAACAGCCGTCATAGGAGTTGCCGTGACCTTCGTGTTGAAGGGCGGGCTCGACGTGCCCTGACTACGGCAGCACCCTGTTGATATCCGGCGCGTCCACAGCGACGCGAGCAGCGGACGTGTTTCGCGATCTGGGTCGGGTGATCTACTACGTCAAGTTTAGGACTCGATTGTGCACGTTACTTCAGATAGCTTTTCCTCGCAGAGTGCAACCATGTTGGGGAGACAATGATGAAGATTTCACGTCGAGCGTTTACGGCATCTTCATGTGGGGGACTTGCAGCAGCACTGATGGCGGGGCCTGTTGTCGCACAGGACGGGTCGATCAGCGATGAGTTGCTAGGGCGGACGGATTTCTGGACCGCGTTGGAAGCTTACGCATACGCATATCCGCTTGTCACCATGGAGTATACACGGCGGGTGATTACGAATGTCGCCGAGCCGCACGGCACCAAAGCGCCGATGGGACAGATCGGCCGACTGCGCGAATACCCAAACGCGTCGTTTCGAGATGTGACCGCGCCAAATGCCGACACCCTCTATACCTATGCGTTCTTCGAAGTCGGCGAGGAGCCCTACGTCCTGAGCCTGCCAGACATGGGGGATCGTTATGCTCTGTTTCCGATGCTCGACGGCTGGACCAACGTCTTTGAAGTGCCGGGCAAGCGGACGACCGGAACTGGTGCTCAGACCTACGCGATAACTGGCCCGGGGTGGTCGGGTGGACTGCCCGAGGGCGTCATAGAATATAAATCACCGACCAGCATGGTTTGGCTACTCGGCCGCATCTATTGCACCGGGACGCCTGAAGACTATGCCGCCGTCCATAAGCTTCAGGACGAGGTGAAACTCGTCCCGCTAAGCGCTTATGACAAGGACTACACCCCGCCACCGGGCAAGGTCGACCCCGAAATCGATATGAAGACGGCCGTGCGCGAGCAGGTCAATGCGCTGGATGCGGTGTCGTATTTCACGCTGTTCTGCGAGTTGATGAAGAATAATCCGCCCGCGGCCGCCGACGCGCCAATTTTGGAGAAACTGGCTACCATCGGCATCGTGCCGGGTCAGGATTTCGACGCCAGCAAGTTGGATATCATCCTTCACAGGCGGCTGCCGCAAATCGCCTTTGCGCGTATCATGCTGCATTTCAAAGACAGCGGCGGAGATATCAAGGACATCAACGGCTGGGCCTATACGACGAAGACCGGACTTTATGGCACGGACTATCTCCAGCGGGCCCTGATCACCGCCATCGGTCTTGGAGCCAATCGGCCCCAGGACGCCGTCTATCCGACAAGCACCAAGTCGGGCGGCGGCCTGCTCTCCCGCGACTACAATGGGTCAGAGAAATACGTGATCAATTTCCCTGAAGGCCATTTGCCCCCGGCAAACGGCTTCTGGTCGATCACCATGTATGACGCCGGCTATTTCTTCGTGGAGAACCCAATCAACCGCTACTCTATCAGCCCGCGTCAAGATCTGAAGTCAAATCCAGACGGATCGACCACCATCTACATCCAGCATGAATCGCCGGGAGCGGCCAAAGAATCGAACTGGCTTCCGGCTCCGAAGGACAAGTTCATCCTGATGATGCGACTGTACTGGCCCAAGGAGGGAAACCCGTCGATCCTTGATGGATCATGGGTGCTACCTGCAGCGAAAAAGATAAGTTGAGCAGCAATCTGTTGTCACCGACAGCACTGCGGTTTGGTCTTGTGATCATCGTCAAGGGTGAAGCCGGCAGGAGCTGCCTGCCGGCCCACCTCTTCCTCATTTGGTGGATCGGACGCTTCCAGAGCTTGCGGCGCAGTGGACAGGCGGCATCGATTTTGCCGGCATCCAGGCATCCGCCCCCAAGGCATGCGGCAACGAAGTCTTCTCGAGCGATCGCAAGCGGTCCGCCTTCGACAGGCTGTGCATCTTGCCACGCACGCCTGGATAATCATCCCGCGCATGTAGCCCTCAGGCATCAGAGGTCAGCACGCAGCGACGTACCGCCGACCGTACCTGTCTCGATAATAGCAATGCCCGGGTTGCCCGGCGACATTACCAATCACGGCACCTGAAACGCCACCAATAGCGGCCCCCACAGCAGCTCCGCGAACGTTGCCGGTCACGGCCCCGCCTACAACAGCACCGGTTGCAGCACCGATGCCAGCACCGCGCTCGGTAGGGGTGCACCCAGCAAGCATTCCTATTGCCGCGACCAGTACTGAGATCTTCCTCATAGAAGCCTCCTCCAGATGGTTGCATCTAAAGAATGGGCCCGAAACCACTTCGTTCCGAGGCTGAGGGGAGCGCACCCGAATTTCTGGGTTCGACCCTTCGCTAGCATTGCAACCAGGTTTTTCAGGAGCTCGCAAGCGGTCGGTGCAACGCGGAAGGCATAAAAAGAGCCCCGCCAGTTGCGGGGCAATCGGGCTTGATCAAAGCCGGAGGGGAGCAGCGCCGTAGGGCTGCATATGAACGGTACCGTCCAAACGTTTTTCGTGCAAAGTGCTAAATTTAGCCCGCCCGTTCATGGGAGGGACACCCCGGTCAAAAAGAAGCCCGCCGAAGCGGGCCAGAGAAAAATCAGCGCGTACGCAGTGACATGTCGCGCCTAACAACGACGTTGCGCTCGGCATCTGAACATCAGGTAAACGGGCTTGAGGTTGAATCGCTCTCCGTCTCCCCGTCGCCGGCTAGGGTCAAGGCCAGCTTAAAAAGCGCATCTCGAACGGGTTCGTCAGACAGGCGATCATATAGTGCAGCCAGTTTGACTGCGCGCATGCTCAACAAGGGAATTGGGTCGTAGTGCCTTTCGTCGGCTACGCCGGCAAAGAGGGAAGATAGGTCGCACTCAAGCGCCTCGGCAGTCAGAACCAGTTTGCTCGCCGATATGCGGTTGAACCCTTTTTCGTATTTCTGGATCTGCTGAAACGTTATGCCGAGCTGCGCGGCCAGCGCTTCCTGACTCATCTGCCGAAGGCTGCGGATTCGGCGCAGATTTGCCCCGACGGCGACATCTATTTGGTTGGCGCGGTTCTCATCATTCATGTTGCTGTCCCTCCGGTCAGGATTGCGGACAATCGCTACAAGTTTTAGCTGTTCCACTAACCGCTGCCCGCAACCTGCCATGGCGCGCGCGGGAGTCAAGCCGCTGGAGTTCGTCTACCGCGTCGGCATTATGATGCGTTGGGTTTCTGCTTCCGCTTGCTCGGTGTTGCAGTCGAAAAGAAGTCGCCAAACGTGATGTTCTGCAATCGGTTCGGATCGAGCGACAAAAGCCACTCGTCCAGGCGCTGGCGCAGATAACGGTTACCCCAGGCGGAACCGGTAAATGCGATTGGCTTTACGGGGCAGACCTGGGCGAAGATCTCAGGCGATAGCCCACAGTAGGCGGCCGCCAGCTTCTTGTTCAGTGCTGCCGGCCAGTAAGGCAGGCGCTCAGTTTTATCAGTCATCGTCCCAGTTCTCTTTGCCATCCGGTGCGAGCCCGGTGACGGGATCTACCGTCTGCTCTTCGGGATAAGGATAGATCGTCACGACCAGCTTTCGCAGGTCGACCTGAACTATCGAGCCGACCGCTTTGGCTGCTCGAAGAATCCTCTCAATTTCCACCTGCCGGAACGATGCTCGCGGCATATCCGAGTCCTCAAAATTCTGGCCGCGAATAGTCAATACCGTCGACGTAGCCAGTCTTCGGCTGCTCCTCCGTCCCACGATTTGGGAAAATGGCGATGGTCACTTCGCCGTACTTGACCTCCATGCGGCAACCTGTCGCCTTCGCCACTGTGGCGAGCCGCATGAGCTCTGGTTGGGTGATGACGGCTTTCTTGGTCATGGCTTCCCCTCATGGCAGGGCGAAAAAGTGACAGGATGCGCGAGGGGGGCAGCGACCTACCAGTCTTTAAGGCCGCTATCGTCAGGTCCCTGGGCAGGAGCATCCGGCACAACGATTGGCGAGACGACGATGCTGCCGTCCGGATCAAGCCGAACAGTAACGTTCTTTTCGCGGGCGATGTCGGCAGCTCTTCGAACTATCGCATCAGACCAGCGGCGCCGACGTAGTCTCTCTTTCATGTCCGCTGCTTTTTTTGTCATGCGATCAGCCCAAGCACGGCCAGCGATTCATCGCCGGGGCTCACGCCACTGAGCGTACGCGAGGGCCCAAAGGCCCACCAAATTCAGAAGTGGCAGGAATGCTACAATTGCCCACCAACCCGAAAAGCCGGCTTTGTTAAGTATTCTCACAACGGGGATCGCCGTGCTGAGCCAGATGAGAACTATTAGCCAGTGCCATATGCTGAATCCGTCCATGGAGTCTCCCTCTCGCCCTATGCGCGCAAGGTGACACGGTGCACGCACGAGTCAAGATGGCGCGCGGCGCTCAAGCTCTTCGATCCACGCCCGAAGGGTCGACTTGCGTGCGGCAACTGTCTTGCCGATCTTGAACGACGGCATAATCCGGCGAGCGGTTAGGTCATAGACCTGCCGGCGGGTGAATCCAAGAAAGGCGGCTATGGCGTCGGCCCCCAACAGCATGTCGCCGGCAATCGGCTCGTCGTCCATGGCGCCCTCTGCAAAGGCTAAAGCAAAAAATGGCGCTCACATTGGTAGCAAGTAGTGACGGGATACACGCGGGTGTCAAGGTGGGGTCGCGCTACGCAATTCACCTAACAGCTGTTGTACTTCTGAAAATTGCATCGCCGCTGCCGACCATTGCGTGGGCAGGACATCTTTCTCGTAGTCCAGTTCCTTCTGGTTGCGGCCTCGCACGATCCTTATTGGGATAGGAACTCTATCTCTTCGCCCTCATCGTCATCGTAGATGAAGTCTTCCACCTGATAGTCCGGGAACCGGATGTTCGAAGTCAGCAAAAGGCGGACCTGGCAGTCGCGCTGGAGGCCAGTCATGTTGCCTAGCACCTGGCGGACGAACTCCGTCGGATCCTTCAGTTCTTTCGCGATGGTCCGTAGGGTGCTGTCATAGGGTAGGGGCATACCTGAAAGCTGCCAGAGCGCGTACAGCATTGCAATCTCTGTGAAGAGAAACCGATATGCTCACGCATCATCCGCTTCCTATATGCTTCCTGTGGGAATTTCAGAGTAGGCTCAATCGCCCGTAAGTTATTGAATTTTATGGCGCACCCGACAGGATTCGAACCTGTGACCTTTGGAATCGGAATCCAACACTCTATCCAGCTGAGCTACGGGTGCTAACCGTTTCCGGCGAAGAATCGCCGGGCCGATGGCTGGTTCTTAACCCAGGTCGCGTGCCGCTTCAATCGGCAATTTTGCTTCCCCTGGCGAAACCGGGGGAGGGGGCGGTTTCTGTGACTGCGGAGGTTCGGCCGGGCGGGCAGGAAAACTCCGCCGTACCCGTGGGGTCGGCGGAGTTTGGCGGGTGTCGGGGCGCCTGCGCGGAGGGTCAGGCCGTCTGCATGGCGCCGGGGCCGGGGATGGCCTTGGGCGGGCACTTGCCGAGGATGATCATGCCGAGCACCTCGTCCTTGGTCACGTCCTCGGTCCGCGCATGGCCGACGACCTGGCCGTTCTTCATCACCGAGACGCGGTCGGCGAGGTCGAAGACGTCGTGGATGTCGTGGCTGATCAGGAAGATGCCGATACCCTCCTTCTTCAACTGCTTGATCAGTTCGCCGACCTGCGCCGTCTCCTGAGGCCCCAGCGCCGCCGTCGGCTCGTCCATGATCAGGATGCGGGCGTCGAACAGGATCGCGCGCGCGATGGCGACGGACTGGCGCTGGCCGCCGGAAAGCGCCTTCACCGGCTCCTTGAAGCGCTGGAAGTTGGGGTTGAGCCGCCCCATCACCTCGCGGGCCTTCGCCTCCATCGCTACGTCGTCCAGCGTGCCCCAGGGTGTGCGCAGCTCGCGGCCGAGATAGAGGTTGGCGGCGGCGTCGACGTTGTCGGCGACGGCGAGCGTCTGGTAGATCGTCTCGATGCCGTATTTCTTGGCGTCGCGCGGGTTGTTGATCTCGGCCGGTTCGCCGTTGACCAGGATCTCGCCGGCGTCGCGCCGATAGGCGCCGGAGAGGATCTTGATCAAGGTCGACTTGCCGGCGCCGTTGTGGCCGAGCAGGGCCACGACTTCCCCCGGAAAGAGATCGATCGAGGCGTTGTCGACGGCGTGGATGCCGCCGAAGGAGATGGAGATGTTCTTCATTTCCACGAGCGGAGTGCGTTGGTCTGACATGGGCGTACTCCTTCTTACTTGGCTCGGGCGCGGTAGACGGTGTCGAGCCAGACGGCGACGACGAGGACCACACCGACGACGATGCGCTGGAACGGGCTGTCGATGCCGAGAAGCACCATGCCCGACTGCAGCGACTGCATGACGAGGGCGCCGATCATGGCGCCGGCGATGGTGCCGACGCCCCCGGCGAGCGAAGTGCCGCCGATGACGGCGGCGGCGATCGTGTAGAGCTCGTCGAGCTCGCCCTGGGCGTTCGTCGCCGCATTGAGGCGGGCGGTGGAGATCGCCGCCGCGATGGCGCAGAGCACGCCCATCAGCATGAAGATCTTGACGGTGACCCAGCGGGTCTTGATGCCGGCCAGTTCGGCCGCTTCCGGGTTGCCGCCGAGAGCGAAGACGTAGCGGCCGAAGCGCAGGCGGGTGGCGATGAAGGTCATGACGATGCCGACGGCGATCGCGATGAGAACGGGAATGGCGATGCCGTGCGAGATCTGCAGGCCGCCGTCCGGCCAGGCGATGCCGTTGGCGTCGGCATAGCGGCGGGCGATGTTGGTCGGCCAGTAGTAGGCGTTGGCGATCGAGACGGCGCCGAGGACGAGCACGCAGCCGAGCACGGCGAGGAAATACTCTGCCCAGACGGGGCGCAGCGGAAAGCCGAAGCGCTTGCGCTGCTTGCGCGAATTGAGGATCGCGCCGACGATGGCGACGCAGGCGAGGATGCCGACGATCCAGCTGGCGGTGGCGCCGATCGAGCCCTCGGTGCCGCCGCCCATAAGGCGGAAGGTGGCGTTCATGGGCGCAACGGTCTGGCCCGACGTAACGAACCAGGTCGCGCCGCGCCAGACGAGCAGGCCGCCGAGCGTGACGATGAAGGCGGGCACGTTGAGGAAGGCGATGATCGAGCCCTGCAGCGCGCCGATGGCGGCGCCGACGAGGACGCCGCAGCCAAGCGTGATGATCCAGATCGCCGGATGCTCGAGGCCCAGATATTGCGGCAGGATCTTCGCCTGCATGACGCCCATGATCATGCCGCAGAAGCCGAGCACGGAGCCGACCGAGAGGTCGATGTTGCGGGTGACGATGATCAGCACCATGCCGGTCGCCATCACGGCGACGGAGGAGGTCTGCACCGTCAGGTTCCACAGGTTGCGCGGCGTCAGGAACAGTCCGCCGGTCAGAAACTGGAAGCCGAGCCAGATGATGACGAGCGCGCCGACCATGCCGAGCAGGCGGGTGTCGATCTCGGTTGCCCGGAAAAAGCGCCGGATCGGATTTTCATCCGCATTCCGGGCGCGGTTTGCCTGGCGTGTTTGTGTGATGTCGGCCATTTCTGTGCCTTTCCCCCCACGTCGTATTTGTTGTTTTTGCCACTCCCCGTCTCGCCAGAGCGAATGAGGAGGCGGCAGGTCTTTCTACGGCAGGCCATTGCATAGGCAACAATACCCCTCCCAAACCCTCCCCACGAGGGGGAGGGCTTAGCCCGGTCGCCCCGTCGAAATTCAGTCAGGGCGAGAGCCGGCCGCAAATCTTCTCCCCCCTTGTGGGGGAGATGGCCGGCAGGCCAGAGGGGGAATTGGCTGTAGCGCGTTACCTCTCCACTTCACCGGCGCAAGCGCCGCAACGGGTCGCGTTGCGGCGCTCGGGAGGTCGGTTTCACCCTCGTCCGGATGGATCACTTGCAGGCGGCGAGGTCGCCCTTGACGCCCTGGCAGGCTTCGTCCTTGGAGATCCAGCCGGCGTCGATGACGACGTTCAGGTTTTCCTGGGTGATCGGCAGCGGCGCTAGGAAGACCGACTGCATGGCAACGCCCTTCGGGCCGCCGTCGAAGGTCGTCACACCTGCGATCTCTTCCATCTTCTTGCCGCCGGCGAGTTCGACGGCGATTTCGGCGGCGCGCTTGCCGAGTTCGCGGCTATCCTTCCAGACCGAGACGGTCTGCGTGCCGAGCGCGATGCGGTTCAGCGCCGCCTTGTCGGCGTCCTGGCCGGAGACCGGGACGGAGCCGGCCAGCCCCTGGGCGTCGAGCGCTGCGATCGCGCCGCCGCCGGTGCCGTCGTTGGAGGCGACGACCGCGTCGACCTTGTTGTCGTTGGCGGTCAGGAACTGCTCCATGTTCTTCTGGGCGATCTCGGGCTTCCAGCCGTCGGTATAGGCTTCGCCGACGTTCTTGATCTTGCCGCCGTCGATCGCTTCCTTCAGCACTTCCATCTGGCCGGAGAAAAGGAAGTCGGCGTTCGGGTCGGCGGAGTTGCCCTTGATGAAGACGTAGTTGCCTTCCGGCTTCACCTTGAACACCTCGCGGGCCTGCATGCGGCCGACTTCCTTGTTGTCGAAGGTGATGTAGAAGGCGGCCGGGTTCTCGATCAGGCGGTCGTAGCCGACGACCGGGATGCCCTCGGCGGCGGCCTTCTCGATCGCCGGGCCGATCGCGTCGGAATCCTGCGCCAGCACGATCAGGGCGTTGGCGCCCTGGGCGATCAGCGATTCGACGTCAGTCAGCTGCTTGGCGGCGGACGACTGGGCGTCGGCCGAGATGTACTTGTCGCCGGAGGCTTCGAGTGCTGCCTTGATCGCGGCTTCGTCGGTCTTCCAGCGCTCTTCCTGGAAGTTCGACCAGGAAACGCCGACCACGAGGTCCTTGGCCTGCGCGACCGAATGCAGCGATACGATGACGGCAACCCCTGCCATCAGCTTCAGAACTGATTTCATTTCATCCTCCCAAATGAATGCCGGCCGTCCGGACGAACCCTCCCGTCACCGTCGACGACCAACCAGGACACTGCCGCAAATTCCCTGCCCTCAAGCTCTCCCGGAATTTTCTCGACAGTCGAGAAAATAAATGTCAGATGTTGCGGAGGCTGTCAACAAGGGTGTCTGGCCCTTGTGGAGGGTTGCAACTGATGCTTTGGGAGGAGCATTCGTTGGACGTGCGCATCGAGATCGGAGTTCCTGCATGCTGACGCGATCGAGCACCGAGCTGGTGCGTCAGCAAAACAGCGCGCTCGTGCTGGCGTCGCTGCGCCGGCTCGGCGCACAGTCGCATACCGAACTCTCCGCTCGCACCGGCCTTGCCTCCGCCACGGTCTCGGCCATTACCGCCGAGCTGGAGCGGGCCCGGATCATCGAGAGGCTGGAGCACCAGAGCGCCGGCGGCCGCGGCCGCCCGCGGGTGCTCTTCAGCCCGCGACGGGACTGCGGTTATCTCGTCGCCGTGCGGATCTCCTCAGACGTCGTGCAATATTCGCTCGCCGACTATGCGGGCACGCTGATCGACCGCTTCGAGGAGTCGCGCCAGCATGCCGATCCCTCGACGGAGCGGTTCGTCGTCACGTTGCGGGAAGGGCTCGCCAAGGCGCTGCAGCGTTCCGCGCTTGGCCGCGAGCGTGTGCTCGCCGTCTCGATCAGCAGCAAGGGCATCGTCGATCCGACCGCAACGCGGCTCCTCTGGTCGCCGGTCTTTGGGACCGCGGAGATCGACTTCGCGTCGGTCCTTTGCGAATGGTCCTCCGTCACGCTCAGCAACGAGACGCTGCTCGTCGCCCATGCGCTCGGCCGGCGGGCGGAGAAGGCGGGCGAGGGCGGGCGGTCGCTGGCGGCGCTGTCGCTCGGCCACAGCGTCGGGCTTGGCATCGCCAGCGGCGACGCCGACGGCGACCTCAAGGTATCCGCCCCCAACTTCGGCCACATGCTGCACGCCACCGACGGCAAGGCCTGTCGCTGCGGCGCGCAGGGCTGCATCGAGGCCTCCGCCGGGTTCTACGGCATCCTGCGCACCGCCTTCGAGGTGCCGCCGGACACGATCCCGGCCAAGTTCGTCCCGCTTGCGGAGATGGACAAGATCGCGCTGCGGGCCCGCCAGGGGCACCGGATGTCGGAATATGCCTTCCGCCAGGCTGGCCTTGCGCTCGGCCAGGGCCTGTCGCGTGTCTTCAGCCTGCACGAGAGCATGCCGGTCACCATCACCGGGCTGGGCGCGCGCTTCATGGATCTCCTGTCGCGTGGGATCGAGGAAGGGCTGATGCAGACACAGCAGGGGCGCCTGCAGGGCATGCCCGCGATCACCATCGCGCCGGACGAGGCGACGCTCGTCTTCGAGGGGCATCTCGACCGGGCGCTGACGCAGGTCGACCGGATGCTCGCAGGAGAACGGCCGGTAACGGGCGACAAGTGACGGGTACAGGGTGAGGGGCGGCCATCCCGCCCGGCCCGGCCGGGGAGCCGGGCGCAAAAAAAAGGCCGGGCTCGGAGCCCGGCCAGTTGCTGGGAGGCGTCGTCAGCCGATCGCGACCTGCCGCTTTTCCTTGACCGATGCCAGCGCCGCATCGGCGATGACGAGCGCTGCGAGACCGTCCGCGCCGGAGGGGGCAAGCGGTGCTCCTTTCTCCAGGGAGGCGATGAAACCGGCGATCTCGTTGGCATAGGCTTCGGTGTAGCGGGTCATGAAGAAATCGTGCAGCGGCGGGCGGGTATAGCCGTCGCCGGTGGCGACCTCGATGGAAACCGGGCGCTGGTTTTCCGCAGCCACCATGCCCTTCGAGCCGTGCACCTCGATGCGCTGGTCGTAGCCGTAGGTGGCGCGGCGCGAATTGGAGATGATCGCCTGCCGGCCGGACGCCGTCTGCAGGATCACCGAGACGCTGTCATAGTCGCCGGCCGCGCCGATCGCCTTGTCTACCAGCACGGCGGCCGTCGCGGTGACCGCGACCGGCTCCTCGCCGAGCAGGAAGCGGGCCATGTCGAAATCGTGGATGGTCATGTCGCGGAAGATGCCGCCGGAGCGCTTGATATAGTCCACCGGCGGGGCGCCGGGGTCGCGTGAGGTGATCGTGACCATCTCGACGTCCCCGATCCTGCCGGCGTCGATCGCTGCGCGCACGGCCATGAAATGGGGGTCGAAACGACGGTTGAAGCCGACCATCAGCTTGCCGTTCGTCTCCTTGACGACCTTCATGCAGGCGCGCACGCGCTCGACGTCGAGGTCGATCGGCTTCTCGCAGAAGACCGCCTTGCCGGCCCGGCAGAAGCGTTCGATCAGGTCGGCATGGGTATCGGTCGGGGTGCAGATGACGACGGCATCGACGTCGCCTGCCGCCTCGATCTCGTCGATCGTGCGCACGGCGCAGCCATACTGCGCGGCAATCGCCTCGGCGGCCGAAGGAAAGGCGTCGGCAACGGCGACGAGGGTGGCGTCGGGGTTGCCGGATACCGCCTTGGCGTGAACCTTGCCGATGCGGCCGGCGCCGAGGAGACCAAATCTGACGGTCATCTGTCGTGCTCTCATATAGCCGGACGGTTCCGTCCGGCAGGGGCGGGGCTCTGCGCTTCCCCGGATCGCGCCCGCCGCCAGGCGGGATTCGGGCGAGAATCGGTCCGACATTGCCGGTATGGAACATGCAGTCTGAATTATCTCTCCCGTGGAATATTCATTCCATTGCGGGCCTGTGTCGTCAAGGGCTGGATTGCCGTTTGCACGGTGAAAGCATAGCCGCTTCCCGCATCTCCTGCATGGGCATGCCGCCCGATCGGGTACCATGTTTCATCGGAGACGACAGAACCGGTTTTCCTTTGGCAAGGAATGGCTCTAAGAGGGCACTGGAGAAAAACGGGAGCCAGCCTCATGAAATTCATCGATCCGACCCATCCGGTCTATCGTCCGCTTTGGGTGCGGCTTCTGATCGTGGGGAGCTGCGCGGCCTGGACGGCGGTCGAGTACTATAACGGCCAGGAGACCTGGGGGCTGATTTTCCTTGTCGTCAGCGCCTATGCCTTCGCCCAGCTGATCCTGTTCTACAAGCCGGACGAGGCGCGCACACCGGAGAAGAAGGCGGAGGAAAAGGCGTCGGGGGAAAACGGCGAGACGTGACGGAAGGCTCCAAGGCGTGTCGCGATCTTTTACGCGACACGCTTTAGCGGCGAAGGCCCAGGGACGTCTCCGCCTGCATCCGCCGCAGCGTCTCGTCGATCAGCATGTTGGCGATCATCATGCGCCGCGTGGCGTTTTCCCGGAATTCCGGCGGCGCGGTGTCGGGATGGTTGTCGCGGGCGAAGGCACGGCGGATGTCTGCGAGCTGTGCCCGCGTCTCCTTCCCGGTGAGGCCGAGATCGGCGGCGATCGCCTCCGGCCCGGTCCGCAACAGATGCGGCGGCGGCTCGGGCGTGGCCGGCGCGGCCTCGGCGGGAGGGTCGGCCTGCGTGACAGGTTCGGCCCGTCCAGGCGCGTCGAAGCCGTCCAGGTCGCGATAGGCGGCTGCGGCGGCGCCGGGCGCGACCGAAGGCCGGCCGGTGGAAAGCACGGTGAAGTCCGGATGGGCGCTGCGGACAGCTTCGCCCGTGTCTTCGACGGGGGCGGCCTGCCCGGCGTCCTCTTCTTCCCGCAGGCGTTCCAGCACGCTCTCGAATACGCTCTTGCCGAACATCCCTCGCCCTCAGCCGTCCGCACGGTCCGGAAAGAGCATCCGGCTGCGCTGGAGAATCAGATCATAGAACAGCTTGGCGCTCGGCGGCAGCTCCCGGCCTTTGACGGCGATGAGGCTGTAGGGCTTGATGTCGATGTCGAAGTCGGTCTTCAGGATGCGCACCTCGCTCGGTCCCCCGCCGTTCCCCGTGACGAACTCGGCCATGTCGAGGGCGATCGGGGCGATCGCGTTGGAGGAACAGACGAGCGCCACCGTCAGGAGCAGCGAGGCGGTGTTGACCACCGTCGCCGGCAGGGGAACGTCGCCGGCGATGAAGAGCTCCTCGACCCGCCGGCGCAGCAGCGTTCCCGGCGGCTGGAACACCCAGTCGTAGGAGGGCAGGTCCGTCAGCGACACGGTTTCCTTCTCGGTCAGCGGATGTCCCTTGCGCACGATCAGGCAGGCCTTCTCCACCCCGATCTCCTGGACGTGGAAGAGGCGCGGATCGAGGTCGTCGGGCACGCGCGCCATGATGAAGTCGTGCCTGGAGGAGATCAGTTCGCGGGCCAGCACGTTGCTCGTCTCGATGCGGACGTTGACCTCGATGCCGGGATAGGCGGCGCTGACCTGCTGGATCGCGGGTACCGCGAGGCTGATCGCCGGTGCCGCCACCGTGCCGAGGAAGACCGTGCCGCCGGCACCGGATTTCAGCGCGGCGATTTCGCGGTCGACCTCGTCCAGTTCCAGCAGGATGGTGCGGGCGCGGCGGGCGAAGGCCTGGCCGAACTGGGTGAGCTCGACCCCGCGCGAAACCCGTTCACAGAGCGGAACCTTCACGATACTCTCCATCTCCGTCAGCATGCGCGACGCCGCCGGCTGGGAGATGTTGAGGGCCGCGGCCGCCGCGCTGACCTGCTTGTGCTGGTCGATCGCGACGATCATGCGCAGGTGGTTCAGCTTCAACCCCGAGCGGAGCAGCCCGACGCCGAGCTGGTCGTCCGCGGGGCGCTCGGGCGTCGGCTGGCCGACGAATATGGCTTCGTGCATATGTTAACCGTGTTCCTTCACGCAAAAATCATATCATTGGCGATCAGTATATCGCTTTTGGTATGGGATTAGAAGCTTATTGTATTTGACAGATATAGCGTTTCGGTAGAGTTTGCCGCCAGGTGCGCTCGTGCCCAAGGGAGTTGAGGCCGGGAGGGGTAATTATCCTTTTCCTCCGTTGGAGACCGTCGTCTGCGACAGCGGGCAGCGAAGCACTGAATTCGGTCTGGACGTGGAGTCAGGCCTGTACAAGGGAGAGACTTTATAATGAAATTGATCACTTCGCTTCTTGCTGCGGCTGCCATCAGCGTGGCGTCGTTTGCTGTCCCTGCGTTTGCGCAGGACAAGGGCACCGTCGGCATCTCCATGCCGACCAAGACCTCGACCCGCTGGATTTCCGACGGCGAGACCATGGAGAAGCTGTTCACGGAGGCCGGCTACACGGCCGACCTGCAGTTCGCCGACGACGATATTCCGAACCAGCTGGCCCAGATCGAGAACATGGTCACCAAGGGTGCCAAGGTTCTCGTCATCGGCGCCATCGACGGCACCACGCTGTCCGACATCCTGTCCAAGGCGCACGACGCCGGCGTCAAGGTGATCGCCTATGACCGCCTCATCCGCGATTCGGGCAATGTCGACTACTACGCCACCTTCGACAACTTCCAGGTCGGCGTCCTGCAGGCGACCAGCCTCGTCGACGGTCTGAAGGCCCAGTTCGGCGACGTCAAGCCGTGGAACGTCGAGCTCTTCGGCGGTTCGCCTGACGACAACAACGCCTTCTTCTTCTACGACGGTGCGATGTCGGTCCTGCAGCCGCTGATCGACAGCGGCGACGTTGTCATCAAGTCCGGCCAGCAGGGCATGGACCAGGTCGGCACGCTGCGCTGGGACGGTGCTGTCGCCCAGGCCCGCATGGAAAACCTGCTGTCCTCGACCTACACGGATGCGCAGGTCCATGGCGTCCTGTCGCCCTATGACGGCCTGTCCATCGGTATCCTCTCGGCCCTGAAGGGCGTCGGCTACGGCTCGGGCGACCAGAAGATGGCGATCGTCACCGGTCAGGACGCCGAGCTGCCGTCGGTCAAGTCGATCCTTTCCGACGAGCAGTACTCGACGGTGTTCAAGGACACCCGCGAGCTCGCCAAGGTCGCCGTCAACATGACGGACGCCATCCTCGGCGGCAAGGAGCCGGAAGTGAACGACACCAAGACCTACGACAACGGCGTCAAGGTCATTCCGTCCTACCTGCTGAAGCCGGTCGCCGTCGACAAGTCCAACGCTAAGGACATCCTGGTCGGCGCGGGCTACTACACCGAAGATCAGATCAACAACTGATAGCGGTCTGAAATCGGAGGGTCCGCGATCGGTTGCGGACCCTTTTATCTTGGCGGGGGAGCCTGTAGACTCTGGCTCCAGACCGTCGCACGCAGAATGCTGCCGGAATGCCTGAACATGGACAACATCATCCTCGAAATGCGGAGCATCACCAAGACGTTTCCAGGCGTCAAGGCGCTCGACGACGTCAGCTTCAAGGTCCGCGAAGGTGAGATCCACGCGCTGGTCGGCGAAAACGGTGCCGGCAAGTCGACCCTGATGAAAGTGCTGAGCGGCGTCTATCCCGCCGGCACCTACGAGGGCGAGATCCACTATGACGGCGAACTGCGCCGCTTCGCCACGATCGCCGACAGCGAAGAACTCGGCATCATCATCATCCACCAGGAGCTGGCGCTGGTGCCGCTGCTCTCCATCGCCGAGAACATCTTCCTCGGCAACGAGATCGCCACCAACGGCGTGATCCACTGGCCGCAGACCTTTGCGCGGACCCAGGAACTGCTGCGCAAGGTCGGCCTGACCGAGCCGCCGGCGACGCTGATCACCGATATCGGCGTCGGCAAGCAGCAGCTGGTCGAGATCGCCAAGGCGCTGTCGAAGAAGGTGCGCCTGCTGATCCTCGACGAGCCGACCGCGTCGCTGAACGAAAGGGATTCCGAGGCGCTTTTGAAGCTCCTGATGGAGTTCCGCGCCCAGGGCATGACCTCGATCATCATTTCGCACAAGCTGAACGAGATCAAGAAGGTCGCCGACAAGATCACCATCCTCCGCGACGGCGGCACGGTGGAGACGCTGGACTGTCACAAGGAAGACATCAGCGAGGACCGGATCATCAAGGGCATGGTCGGCCGCGACATGGAAGACCGCTATCCGCCGCGCGAGCCGAAGATTGGCGAGAACCTGCTGGAAGTGAAGAACTGGAACGTCTTCCACCAGCATCACCGCGACCGGCAGTTCCTGCACGACATCCATTTCAACGTCCGCGCCGGCGAGGTCGTCGGCATCGCCGGGCTGATGGGCGCGGGCCGCACCGAGACCGCGATGAGCCTGTTCGGCAAGTCCTGGGGCCACAAGATCACCGGCGAAGTCTTCATGCGCGGCAAGCCAGTCGACGTCAGCACGATCCCGAAGGCGATCGACGCGGGGCTGGCCTACGTCACCGAGGACCGCAAGCATCTCGGCCTCGTGCTGATGAACAACATCAAGCAGAATACCACGCTTTCGAACCTCGAGGCCGTCTCGAACAACGGCATCATCGACGACCACAAGGAAACGAAGGTCGCGACCGACTACCGCTCGAAGCTGCGCATCCGCTCGCATTCGATCTATCAGGAGACGGTGAACCTCTCCGGCGGCAACCAGCAGAAGGTGGTGCTGTCGAAATGGCTGTTCACCAATCCGGAGGTGCTGATCCTCGACGAGCCCACCCGCGGCATCGACGTCGGCGCCAAGTTTGAAATCTACAGTATCATCAACCAGCTTGCAGCCGAGGGTAAAGGCATTCTGATGATCTCTTCGGAGATGCCCGAGCTGCTTGGAACCTGCGATCGCATCTATGTCATGAATGAAGGACGTATCGTCGCGGAGCTTTCCAAGGAGGAGGCAAGCCAAGAATCCATCATGCGCGCCATCATGCGCTCCGGGGAGAAACACTAATGGTCGCCGATACCAGCGCTCCAACTTCGAAACCGTCCATCGGGGACTATCTCAAGAACAATATCCGTGAGTACGGCCTGCTCGTCGCGCTCGTGGTCATCATGGTGTTCTTCCAGATCCTGACGAACGGCGTCCTGTTCCGGCCGGTTAACATCACCAACCTGGTGCTGCAGAACTCGTTCATCGTCATCATGGCGCTGGGCATGCTCTTGATCATCGTCGCCGGGCACATCGACCTGTCGGTCGGCTCGATCGTCGCCTTCATCGGTGCGATCTCGGCGATCATGCTGGTGAAATGGGGCCTGCCCGCCATCGTCGTGGTTCCGGCATGTCTCATCGTCGGGGCCATCATGGGGGCGGCGCAAGGCTACTGGGTAGCCTACCAGAAGATCCCTGCCTTCATCGTCACGCTGGCCGGCATGCTCGTCTTCCGCGGCATGACCTACGTCGTGCTCGGTGGCCGCCCGATCGGCCCGTTCCCGAAGGAATTCCAGATCCTCTCGACCGGCTTCGTGCCCGACTTCCTGTACTTCCTCAATCCCGCGCCCGAGACCATCAAGAACATGGTCGCGCTGGTGGCCGTCGTCGTCCTCGTTGCGCTGGCGATCTGGGCCGGGTTCCGCAGCCGGCGGATCAACGAGGCGCATGGAACGGAGAACGAGCCCTTCGTGTTCTTCGCAATCCAGATGGCCGTGATCACCGTCGTGGCGCTGTTCATCGGCTTCCAGCTCTCGACCTATCGCGGTCTGCCGAACGTGCTGGTCGTCATGGGCGTGCTGATCGCGCTCTATTCCTTCGTCACCACCCGCTCGACCGTCGGCCGGCGCATCTACGCCATGGGCGGCAACGAGAAGGCGGCGAAGCTTTCGGGCATCAACACCGAGCGGCTGACCTTCTACACTTTCGCCAACATGGGTGTGCTGGCCGCACTCGCCGGCATGATCATCACGGCGCGCCTCAACTCGGCGACGCCGAAGGCCGGCGTCGGCTTCGAGCTGGACGTGATCGCGGCCTGCTTCATCGGCGGCGCGTCTGCTTCCGGCGGCGTCGGCAAGATCACCGGTGCCGTGATCGGCGCCTTCATCATGGGCGTGATGAACAACGGCATGTCGATCATGGGCATCGGCATCGACTACCAGCAGCTGATCAAGGGTCTGGTGCTGCTCGCTGCCGTGTTCTTCGACGTCTACCAAAAGAACAAGGGCTGATCGGCCCAGCGCCGGACAGCCGCACCGTCGTCAACCAATCGGGCCGCGGGGCGGTCGGGCGGCGCGGCAACTGTCGCGCCGGTGGCGGAGCCTTGCCGAGGCGGGCCGTCGCGAACGAACAAGGACAAGGACCATGCTGGTATCACAGTTGAAGAATGCCGACGGCTCGATCACGGTGGCCGCACGCGAGGACGGGCAGGGCGCCCGAGCCGTCAGGAACGCGGCGAGCCTGCATGCGCTGGCGATGGAAGCCGCCGACGGCGGCAAGAGCCTGAAGGCGGTGATCGAGGCGCACGGCTACGGCGAGGCGATCGACCTGGAGAAGGCCTATGCCGAAGGCCGGCTGATCTCGCCGATCACCCATCCCGATCCCGCCCATCTGCACCTGACCGGCACCGGCCTGACGCATCTGGGCTCGGCTGCCACCCGCGACGCGATGCACAAGAAGACGACCGAGGCGGCCGCCGAGACGCTGACCGATTCCATGAAGATGTTCCGGATGGGTCTCGAAGGCGGCAAGCCGAAGCCGGGCGAAAAGGGCGTGCAGCCGGAGTGGTTCTACAAGGGCAACGGCACGCAGGCCGTGGCCCCCGGCGGCGCGCTGACCTCGCCCTCCTTTGCCGAGGATGGCGGCGAGGAGCCGGAAATGGCCGGCATCTACATCATCTCGTCGAAGGGCCAGCCCTTCCGCCTCGGCTTCGCCGTCGCCAACGAATTTTCCGACCACGTCACCGAGCGGGTGAACTACCTGTGGCTGGCCCATTCCAAGCTGCGCCAGGCGAGCTTCGGCCCGGAGATCCGCATCGGCGCGGCACCGGACGACATCCGCGGCTTCTCGCGCATCGTCCGCGACGGCAAGGTCCTGTGGGAAAAGCCGTTCCTGTCGGGCGAAGCGAACATGTCGCACACCTTCGCCAACCTCGAATACCATCATTTCAAGTACGACCTGTTCCGCCAGCCGGGCGAGGTGCACGTGCACATGTTCGGCACCGCGACGCTGTCGTTCGGTGATGGCGTCAAGACGCAGGAAGGTGACGTGTTCGAGATCGGCGCCGACGGTTTCGGCCTGCCGCTGCGCAATCCCCTGGCAATTGCCAAGGAAGAAAAGATCGAAATCCGGCAACTCTAGAGCAACTCCGGCGGAAGGGTTCACCAGAATTGTTCCAGATTGTAGTTTTTGCCGCATTGTCCGACGTCGAAGCAATCCCGCTTCGGCTGGAAATGCTCCAGTAACAGACCCGGGCGCGGCGTCCGCGCCGGGTCGCGATGAGACAGGAGGGCCTTGCCCATGACCATCCACCAGAACCTGATCGCCGGCGAATGGGTCGGCAGCGATGCGATCAAGAACATCAACCCGTCGAACACCAACGACGTGGTCGGCGAATACGCCCGTGCGTCCGCCGACGATGCCAAGGCCGCGATCGCCGCCGCCAAGGCCGCCTTTCCGGGCTGGTCGCGTTCCGGCATCCTCGAGCGCCATGCGATCCTGAAGAAGACCGCGGACGAGATCCTGGCGCGCAAGGACGAGCTCGGCACGCTTCTGGCGCGCGAGGAGGGCAAGACGCTGCCGGAGGCGATCGGCGAGACGATCCGCGCGGCGCAGATCTTCGAATTCTTCGCCGGCGAGACGCTGCGGCTTGCCGGCGAGGTCATCCCCTCGGTGCGGCCGAACATCGGCGTCGAGATCACCCGCGAAGCCGTCGGCGTCGTCGGCATCATCACGCCGTGGAACTTCCCCATCGCCATCCCCGCCTGGAAGATCGCGCCGGCGCTGGCCTATGGCAATACCGTCGTCTTCAAGCCGGCCGAGCTTGTGCCCGGCTGCGCCTGGGCGATCGTCGACATCCTGCACCGCGCCGGCCTGCCGAAGGGCGTGCTCAACCTCGTCATGGGCAAGGGCTCGGTCGTCGGCCAGGCGATGCTGGAAAGCCCGGACGTCGCCGCCATCACCTTTACCGGCTCGACCGGCACGGGCAAGCGGGTGGCGGCAGCCTCGATCGAGCATAACCGCAAGTTCCAGCTGGAGATGGGCGGCAAGAACCCCTTCGTCGTGCTCGACGACGCCGACCTCACCGTTGCCGTCGAGGCCGCCGCCAATTCCGGCTTCTTCTCCACCGGCCAGCGCTGCACGGCCTCGTCGCGGTTGATCGTCACCGAGGGCATCCACGACAGGTTCGTCGCCGCGCTGACGGAGAAGCTGAAGACGCTGGTCGTCGACGACGCCCTGAAGGCCGGCACCCATATCGGCCCGGTGGTCGATGCCGGCCAGTTGAAGCAGGACACCGACTATATCGAGATCGGCAAGGGAGAGGGCGCCAAACTGGCCTTCGGCGGCGATCTCGTCAAGCGCGACAATCCGGGCTTCTACCTGCAGCCGACGCTGTTCACCGAGGCGACGAACGCCATGCGGATCAGCCGCGAAGAGATCTTCGGCCCGGTCGTCTCCGTGATCCGGGTGAAGGACTATGACGAGGCGCTGGCGACCGCCAACGACACGCCGTTCGGCCTGTCCTCGGGGATTGCCACGACGAGCCTGAAGCATGCGACGCACTTCAAGCGCAATGCCGAGGCCGGCATGGTGATGGTCAACCTGCCGACGGCCGGCGTCGACTTCCACGTCCCCTTCGGCGGCCGCAAGGGCTCCTCCTACGGCCCGCGCGAACAGGGCAAGTACGCCAACGAGTTCTACACCACCGTCAAGACCGCCTACACGCTGGCGTGACCGCGCCGGCCTGACACATTGCCCCGGCACTGGCGCCGGGGCGGCTCTCTCAAGGACTACGACAGATGAAGAAGAAAGCGGAATGGCCGCGCAGGCTGAGGTCACAGGAGTGGTACGGCGGCACGAGCCGCGACGTGATCTATCACCGCGGCTGGATGAAGAACCAGGGATATCCGCACGACCTGTTCGACGGGCGCCCGGTGATCGGCATCCTCAATACCTGGTCGGATCTGACGCCCTGCAACGGCCATCTGCGCGAACTCGCCGAGAAGGTGAAGGCGGGCGTGTGGGAGGCCGGCGGCTTCCCGGTCGAGGTGCCGGTGTTCTCGGCTTCCGAAAACACCTTCCGCCCGACGGCGATGATGTACCGCAACCTCGCAGCCCTCGCGGTCGAGGAAGCGATCCGCGGCCAGCCGATGGACGGCTGCGTGCTGATGGTCGGCTGCGACAAGACCACGCCGTCGCTCCTGATGGGTGCCGCCTCCGTCGACCTGCCCTCGATCGTCGTCACCGGCGGGCCGATGCTGAACGGCTATTTCCGCGGTGAGCGCGTCGGTTCGGGCACGCATCTGTGGAAGTTCTCCGAGATGGTGAAGGCCGGCGAGATGACCCAGGCCGAGTTCCTCGAGGCCGAGGCCTCGATGAGCCGCTCGACGGGCACCTGCAACACGATGGGCACCGCCTCCACCATGGCCTCCATGGCCGAGGCGCTCGGCATGGCGCTGTCCGGCAACGCCGCGATCCCGGCGGTCGATTCCCGCCGCAAGGTGATGGCGCAGATGACCGGCCGGCGGATCGTCCAGATGGTCAAGGACGACCTCAAGCCCTCCGACGTCCTGACGAAGCAGGCCTTCGAGAACGCCATCCGCACCAATGCGGCGATCGGCGGCTCGACCAATGCCGTGATCCACCTTCTCGCGATTGCCGGCCGCGTCGGCATCGACCTGACGCTGGACGACTGGGACCGCTGCGGCCGCGACGTGCCGACCATCGTCAACCTGATGCCGTCCGGCAAGTACCTGATGGAAGAGTTCTTCTACGCCGGCGGCCTGCCGGTGGTGCTAAAGCGGCTGGGCGAGGCCGGCCTCCTGCACAAGGACGCGCTGACGGTGTCCGGCGAAGTCATGTGGGACGAGGTCAAGGACGTCGTCAACTGGAACGAGGACGTGATCCTGCCGGCCGAAAAGGCGCTGACGCAGTCGGGCGGCATCGTCGTCGTACGCGGCAATCTCGCGCCGAAGGGCGCGGTGCTGAAGCCGTCGGCCGCCTCGCCGCATCTCCTGACGCATCGCGGCCGAGCCGTCGTGTTCGAGGACATCGACGACTACAAGGCCAAGATCAACGACGACGCTCTCGACATCGACGAGACCTGCGTCATGGTCATGAAGAACTGCGGGCCGAAGGGCTATCCCGGCATGGCCGAGGTCGGCAACATGGGGCTTCCGCCAAAGGTGCTCAAGAAGGGCATCACCGACATGGTGCGCATCTCCGATGCCCGCATGTCCGGCACCGCCTACGGCACCGTCGTGCTGCACACCTCGCCGGAAGCCGCCGTCGGCGGGCCGCTCGCGGTGGTGAAGAACGGCGACATGATCGAGCTGGACGTGCCGAACCGGCGCCTGCATCTCGACATTTCCGACGAAGAACTGGCGCGGCGGCTTTCCGAATGGAAGCCGAACCACGAACTGCCGACGTCCGGCTACGCCTGGCTGCACCAGCAGCACGTCCAGGGCGCCGACACCGGCGCCGACCTCGACTTCCTCAAGGGATGTCGCGGAAGCGCGGTCGGCAAGGACAGCCATTGACGTGCCACAGGTGGACTGAATTCGAGGCGGGGTGGGTAGTCCCGCCTCGACTCTCAGGAATGCCATGGTTTCTGTGATAGATTGAGAATAGCTTCCGCGAAGGCCTTGGGCGCCTCCTGAGGTAGATTGTGACCGGTTCCCGGCACAATGCGGCGCTCATATGCCGCTTTGAAATGACTTTCATCATGGTCGATCGATGCGGGAGGATCGACGCCATCATCTTCCCCCTGGAGAACGATCGTCGGGACGACAATATCCGGCTGTTCCGCCAGGCGAGCTTCAATTTCCGCATATGCAGGATCGCCGGGGATACTGCCGAAGCGATGCTGGTAAGAATGGATCACAATGTCCACGAAGTCGGGATTGTCAAAGGCCTCGGCAGTGCGATCAAAGGTCGGGCTATCGAACGACCACGTCGGCGACCAGATCTTCCAGATGAATTCACAGATGCCACGGCGGTTCTGAATGAGCGCCGTCCGTCCACGCGCTGAGTGAAAGTAATATTGATACCAGTATCGGGCCTCTTCTTCGGGCGGGACGGGATTCCCGGCCCGGGCAATGTTCTGGATATTGTAGCCTGTGCCGCAACTCACCAGTCCACGCACCTTGTCCGGCCATAGAGCGGAGACAATGCACGCGGCCCGCCCGCCCCAATCATATCCGCCAAGGGTGGCGGCTTCGATGGAAAGGGCGCTCATCAGTTCCAACAAGTCCGCCCCCAAGGCTGCCTGCTCACCGGAGCGCGGCGACCAATCGGTGAGAAAACGTGTGGCCCCGAAGCCCCGTAGGAATGGGACGATACAGCGATGGCCATGAGCGGCCAGTATCTCCGATACCTCATCATAGGCGTGCACATCGTATGGGAAGCCATGTAGCAATACCACCGGCTGCCCGTGAGCAGGGCCTACATCGTTGTAGGCAATCTCCAAAGCTCCGGCGGGCACGGCCTTCATTCCACTTCCCTCCTGCGGCAGAATTCCCTCTCTCAGCTCTGGCTCTGCGACTGGCCCTGTCCCGCCGCCTCGACCCTGATCGCGACGCTCATCGTCTCGGCCGCCCGTCCGAGGACGAGGCCCGAGACCGGGGCGGCGTCGCCGTAGCAGAGGCCCGTCGCCAGCCGCACGTAGCGGTCGTCGGGGCAGATGTCGTTGGCGGCATCGAAGCCGATCCATCCGAGGCCCTGGATGTGGACGTCGGCCCAGGCGTGGCTGGCGGTCTGGTCCGTCTGGCCGTCCATCAGCAGGTAGCCGGAGACGTAGCGGGCCGGCAGGCCGAGCACGCGGGCGGCTGCGATCATCACATGGGCGTGGTCCTGGCAGACGCCGGAGCCCTTCTCCAGCGCGCGCTCGGCGGTGGTGTCGGCTGCGGTCTCGCCGGCCTTGTAATCGATCGCTTTGTGGATCAGCCCCATCATCGCATGCATGCGGGCGAGTTCGTTTTCGCCGTCGGTGGCGCGGGCGAGTTCGCGCACCAGCCGGCCGGGCTTGGTCAGCGCCGTCTCGCGCAGGTAGAGCCAGAGCGGAACGAAGCCCTGATGGGCACCGAAGACGCCGGCGCGGTCTTCCGTGTCGACCTCGCCTTCGGCGACGATGCGGATCGTCGTCTGGTCCGCATTCGTGCTGACGAGATCGACGTGATTGCCGAAATGGTCGGCGTAGCCCACCTCCACATGCGCGCCGTGCACGGTCGTCCGCCAGTCGCGGACGGTCTGCCCGGGCTGGGTTCTCGGGGTCAGCCGCAGGCGTTGCAGCGAGTACTGTACCGGCTCGTCATAGGTATAGACGGAGGTGTGGTTGATCTTCAGCCGCATCTTCAAGTCCCCTGCTGCGCAACGCTACTGATAGAAGCGGTAGCCGTCGGCGATCTCCTGCCCAAGCCTGTTGTTCTGGACTATGAATTCCTCGATGAACTCGTGCAGCCCCTGGTCCATGACGTCTTCCATCGTCCGGTTCTGCAAAAGCGTCAGCGTCGTCGACGCGGTCTCGTGGGCGGCGTGGGTCTCGCCGTAGGTCTGGCCGAGGACGCAGAGGTTGCTGACGATCTTCTCGTAGCTGAAGGCGAGCGAACGCGGCATGCGCGCGTTCAGGATGAGGAAATGGGCGATGTTGGACGGCGTGTACTCGCCGTCGTAGACCCAGCCGTAGGAGCGATGGGCGGAGACCGATCGCAGGATCGATTCCCACTGCATGTTGTCCAGCGACGAGCCGACCTGCGAGATCGCCGGAAGCAACACGTAGTACTTCACGTCGAGGATGCGCGCGGTGTTGTCGGCGCGCTCGATGAAGGTGCCGATGCGGGCGAAGTTGTAGATGTCGTCGCGCAGCATCGTGCCGTGGAAGGCGCCGCGGATCAGGCCGGCCCGCCGCTTGATCGTCTCGATGATCTCCGGCAGGTCGGTGGAGCGCGCCTTGCGGGCGAGCACGTGCCTGAGCTCGATCCAGCATTCGTTGACCGCTTCCCAGGTCTCCCGCGTCAGCGCGGTGCGCACCATGCGGGCATTGTTGCGGGCGGCCTCGATGCAGGACATCACGCTGGAGGCATTGTTCTTGTCGCGCAGCAGGTAGTCGACCGCATCCATGCTCGAAAGTGCGGCATGGGTCTTGTCGTAGTCCTCGCGCACGCCGGCGCTCTGCAGAACGCCGTCCCAGTCGTCGTCGCGGCTGTCGCTGCGGGTGAGCGACATGCGCAGGCCGGCATCGATCAGGCGGGCGGTGTTTTCCGCCCGCTCGATGTAGCGGAACATCCAGTAAAGTCCGTTTGCGGTTCTGCCCAGCATGGCGCTCAGTCCTCCAGAACCCAGGTGTCCTTGGTGCCGCCGCCCTGGCTCGAATTGACCACGAGCGATCCGGCCTTGAGCGCCACGCGCGTCAGGCCGCCGGGAATGATCTGCACCTTGTCGGACACGAGCACGTAGGGGCGAAGGTCGACGTGGCGTGGCGCCACGCCCTTGTTGACCAGGATGGGGACGGTGGAGAGCGACAGCGTCGGCTGGGCGATGTAGCTGCCCGGCTTGCTCTTCAGCTTGTCGGCGAACAGCGCGCGCTCGCGCTTCGTCGCCGTCGGCCCGACCAGCATGCCGTAGCCGCCGGACCCGTGCACCTCCTTCACCACCAGTTCTTCCAGGTGTTCGAGCACGTATTGCAGGCTGTCGGGCTCCGAACAGCGCCAGGTCGGCACGTTTTCCAGGATCGCCTTGCGGCCGGTGTAGAACTCGACGATCTCCGGCATGTAGGAATAGATCGCCTTGTCGTCGCAGATGCCGGTGCCGGGCGCGTTGGCGATAGTGATGTTGCCGGCGCGGTAGACGTCCATGATGCCGGGAATGCCCAGCGCGGATTCGGGGCGGAAGGTGAGGGGATCGAGGAAGTCGTCGTCGACGCGGCGGTAGAGCACGTCGATCGCCTCGTAGCCGCGGGTGGTGCGCATCTTCACCTTGCCGTCGATGACGCGCAGGTCGGAACCTTCCACCAGTTCCACGCCCATCTGGTCCGCCAGGAAGGCATGCTCGTAATAGGCGGAGTTGTAGATGCCGGGCGTGAGGACCGCGACGCGCGGCCGGCCGCTGCAGCCGGGCGGCGCCAGCGAGGCGAGGCTCTGGCGCAGGAGGTTCGGGTAGTTCTGGACCGGGCGGACCTTGTTCTGGTGGAACAGTTCCGGAAACATCTGCATCATGGTTTCGCGGTTTTCCAGCATGTAGCTGACGCCGGACGGCGTGCGGGCATTGTCCTCCAGCACGTAGAACTGGTCTTCGCCGGTGCGCACGATGTCGGTGCCGACGATATGGGTATAGACGCCGCCCGGCGGCTTGAAGCCGATCATCTGCGGCAGGAAGGCCTCGTTCTTCTCGATCAGCTGGCGCGGCAGGCGACCGGCGCGGATGATCTCCTGCTTGTGGTAGATGTCGTCAAGGAAGGCGTTGAGCGCGATCACCCGCTGCTCGATGCCCTGGGCCAGCTTGCGCCACTCGCGGCCGGAAATGATGCGGGGGATGAGATCGAAGGGGATGAGCTTTTCGGAGCTATCCGCGTGGCCGTAGACGGCGAAGGTGATGCCGGTCTTGCGGAAGATGTTCTCGGCGTCCCGGGACTTGGCGATCAGGCGGGCCCGATCCTGACTGGAATACCATTCGTGGTAGTCTTTGTATGGACGGCGCGGGCTCATGTCCGCATTCATCATTTCGTCAAATGCCAACGGCGTGTTCCCCAATTTTCTCGCCATTTGAGTACAACGTCATGTGCAATGCAAGAACCGTGCACAATCGGCATGCAAAAATCTGGCGGGCGCAAACAAACGGCAATTGCATGCTTTCGGTTCCGCGGGGGTCGCCTGCCGTTACGCTGCCTTCCGGCACTGACGCCTCCGTTGCCGGCGGCGATGGCCTGAATTGCCCAATAAAAATGCAAATGCCGCCGGCGCAACGCGGCTGAACCTAACGATCAAGAATATTGCTTTGACCATCAGGCGGCGTCGCCCTATCGCTGGCGCCTTCGATCCCGCAAGGCAGCCCGCAGCCCCATGATACGCGAATGACCCTCGACCGCATTGCTCCGGCCCTCTTCGTGCTGCTCTGGTCCTCCGGCTGGGTGGCGGCAAAATACGGCGGCATCTATTCCGATCCGCTGACCTTCCTCGTCGTGCGCTATGTCACCGCCGCACTCCTCTTCGCCGCGGTCTGCTGGCTGGCCGGCGTGCGGTGGCCGAGGGGACGGTCGACGGTCATGCACGCGGTGATCTCGGGCGCCTTCCTGCACGGCTTCTATCTGGGGACGGTCTGGTGGGCGATCGCGCACGGCGTGCCGGCCGCGCTTTCGGGCATCATCGCCGCGTTGCAGCCGCTGATGACGGCGCTGGCGGCGCCTTATTTCATCGGCGAGAGGCTGTCGCCGCTGCAGAAGGGCGGCATCTTCCTCGGCTTTGCCGGCGTCGCAATCGCCGTCCTGCCGAAGCTTCTCGGCACAGGGCATTCGGAGATCCCGGTGTTCCCGGTGGTCATGAACGTGATCGGCATGGTCTCGGTGACCTACGGCACGATCTACCAGAAGCAGCACCTGCAGACCGGCGACCTCAGAGCGATCGCGACGCTGCAATATGTCGGTGCGGCTGCCGTCACGCTGCCTTTCGCGCTGGCGCTGGAGCCGTTCCGGGTGGAGCTGTCCTTCGGCTTCGTGGCGCTCCTGCTCTGGTCGGTGGTCGGCATCTCGATGGGGGCGATCCTGCTGCTGCTCTATCTTCTGCGTCGTGGCCAGGTGTCGCGCGCCGCCTCGCTGATCTACCTGGTGCCGCCGCTCGCCGCCGTCCAGGCCGCCATCATCTTCGGTGAAGAGCTGACGCTGCCGATGATCCTCGGCACCCTCGTCGTCGTCGCCGGCGTCTATCTCGCCAACCGCAGGGACAGGCAGGTGGTATCGGCGGAATAGGACGGCGGGCGGGTCAGCGGGCCGCCACCGGCAATTGCATTCGCGGCAAAATTCCCTACCCTGCGGCGGCCGGATGCCGCATCCGGGCGATCGCCGGTGTCCGGACGGCGGCGGGGGTGGAGCCTATCCGGACGGGGGAGCCGACATGGTTGGAACGACCGTATTTGCGTTTGCACTCGTTGCCTTCATCGGGATCACGACGCCGGGACCAACGGTGCTGCTGGCGCTTTCGAACGGATCGCGCTTCGGGGTGCGACGCGCCTGCCTCGGCATGGTCGGTGCGGTGCTGTCGGACTTCGTGCTGATCGGTGCGGTCGCGCTCGGCCTCGGGGCGCTGCTTGCCGCGTCCGAATTCTGGTTTTCGGTCGTCAAGTGGCTCGGCGCCGGCTATCTCGCCTTCCTCGGTGTCATGCTCCTTCGTTCGAAGGGCACGCTCGACGCCGCGCTGCAGCCGGTGGACAGCACAACAGACACCGGGACATCCCGGTCGATCTTCCTCAAGAGCTTCCTCGTCGCGGTGACGAACCCGAAGGGCTATCTGTTCTTCTCGGCCTTCCTGCCGCAGTTCATCGATCCGGCGGCGGCGCAGGCCCAGCAATACCTGGTGCTTGCGATCGTCTTTGCCGGCATCGATTTCATCGTCATGTTCGGCTACGCGCTCTTGGGTGCGCAGGCGGTCCGGATGCTGCGCCGGTCGGGCGCCGTCTGGCTCGACCGGATCTGCGGCGGCGCGCTGCTGGCGCTTGCCGGATCGCTGGCCCTCTATCGGCGCGCAGGGGCGTAGAGGCAGGGCCTCGCCAAATGAAAACGGCGGGCCAAAGCCCGCCGCTATTCCGTTCACTTCACAGCGTGTGCCGCACTCAGGCCTGTTCGCGGCGCTTGCCGTTCTGGCGGCGCGACTGGCCGTTGCGGTTGCCGCTGTTCTGGCCGGGGCGGCCGCCGGCATGGTTGCGGTTGCGGCCGTCGGCGTGCTTCTGGTCGGGGCGGCCCGGCGCGTGCCGGTTCTGTCCCGTGCCGTCGTGGCCGGCAGCGTCCGGACGGCGATCCTGCCGCTTCTGCGGACGGTCGGAGAAGCCGCGGTCGACGATCTGGCCATCACCGCGTTCGCCGGCCTGTGCGCGATGCTCGCTGCGCTGCTGGCCGCCGCGGGCACCCTGGCCCTGCGGACGGGCGGGACGACCCTGACCGCCACGCTGGCCGCCGCGACCCTTGCGCGACTTGCCGCCGGGACCGGGAAGGTCGACGGGCGGTTCGCCGCTGGCAACGGCGATCGAAATGCCCATCAGCTTCTCGATGTCGCGCAGCAGGCGGATGTCGTCCGGTGCGCAGAAGGCGATCGCGATGCCGTCGCGGCCGTTGCGGGCGGTGCGGCCGATGCGGTGGACATAGGCGTCGGGGACTTCCGGCAGGTCGTAGTTGTAGACGTGGGTGACGCCGGGGATGTCGATGCCGCGGGCGGCGACGTCGGTGGCCACGAGCACGCGGATCTCGCCGTCACGGAAGGCCTTCAGCGCGCGCTCGCGCTGGCCCTGGCTCTTGTTGCCGTGGATCGAGGCGGCCTTGAAGCCGACGTGGTCGAGATGCTTCATCAGCTTCTCGGCGCCGTGCTTGGTGCGCGAGAAGATCAGCGACAGGCCGTCCGGATTGTCCGTCAGCGTCTGGCGGAGGATCTGCGTCTTGTGGTCCTTGCCGGGGACGAAGTGGACATACTGCTCGACCTTGTCGGCAGCCTTGCCCGGAGGGGTCACCTCGACCTTCTGCGGGTTGGTCAGGTATTCGCCGGCAAGTTCGGCGATCAGCTTCGGCATGGTCGCGGAGAAGAGCAGCGTCTGGCGGTTCTTCGGCACGAGCTTTGCGATCTTGCGCAGGTCGTGGATGAAGCCGAGGTCGAGCATCTGGTCGGCCTCGTCGAGGACGAGGTAGCGGCCCTGCGTCAGCGTCACCGCCTTGCGGGAGACGAGGTCGAGCAGGCGGCCGGGGGTGGCGACGAGGATGTCGGTGCCGCGCTCCAGCATCTGCTGCTGCTTGTTGATGGAGGCGCCGCCGACGACGGTGACGACACGCAGCGGCGTCTTCTTGACGAAGTCGCGCAGGTTGTCGGCGATCTGGTTGACGAGTTCGCGGGTCGGGGCGAGCACGAGGGCACGGATGTTCCTCGGGTCGGGGCGGCGGCCTTCGGCGAGCAGCCGCTCGATCATCGGCAGGCCGAAGGCGGCGGTCTTGCCGGTGCCGGTCTGGGCGAGGCCGATCAGGTCGTTGCCGGCAAGCACCAGCGGGATCGCCTTCTCCTGGATCGGGGTCGGCTTGTCGAAGCCAAGCGCTTCCAGCGCAGACAGAACGTTCTTCGACAGACCGAGGTCATGAAAAGTGGTCAAAGCAATAGCCTTTCGGGGCGCCAAACGCATCGCCCGGAGCGGCTCCATTGCCGATCCGGTACCGTCTGGCGTCAAGAACCCCGCGTGAATTGGGAACTTGTGGGTTGATAGAGGCGTCTGGCGCAGTTTCCCGCCGGGTGGCGGCACAATTTCTCTTGCGCTCTTCCTTCTTCCGCAGTCCAATCAGGGACTGTGCAGGGCTCGCTCACGCGGCGGCCGGAAGGATTACACAAGCCCCATGTCGTGCTTTTCAACCTGAAAGTCAAGCGCGAGTTTTCGCAGGTGCAACATGGCTGCCGTTCCGGACGCGCAAGGAACCTCGACCCAAGGCTCGCGTTGCCCTCATAGGGTGCACCCGCCGGAGGCATCCCGAGGCCGCAGCATCAGGTGCTGCCGCCGGCAACCGCCAAAGGAGTGAAAAGCATGACGACCACTTGGATCCTCGCCGCCGACGGAAACCAGGCCCGCCTGTTGAAGGGCGTGAATTTCCTCAAGGAAGACAGGCGCAGCCCCGAACAGGAGGTCTTCAAGAGCGAACCGAAGAAGGTACAGGACATCATGACGGACAGGCCGGGGCGCAGCTATTCCTCACACGGGCCGGGGCGTTCGGCGATGGAGTACACCACCGATCCCGTGCGCGACGAACAGCAGCGCTTCACCGCGGAAGTGGCCCAGAAGCTGGAGGGCTATGCCGATGCCGGCGCCTTCGACCGGCTGATCGTCTGCGCCGCGCCGCAGACGCTCGGCGACCTGCGCTCGATGCTCGGCGCCAGGTGCCGCGAAAAGACCACGGCGGAGATCGACAAGGACTTCACCAACCTGCCGACGGACAAGCTCGTCTCGTCAGTGCGCTCGATCATGTTCGACTAGAGTCTGCCAGCTTCATAGTGAAGCAGTCAGACTCCCGCTTTCCTTGATATCGTTTGTCTTTTCGGGAAAACCGGTTTCCACTTTTCCCTGACAAACTCAAGGACAGCTTCAGGGCGGGGCGGCGCGTGCCGTTCCGCCCGCTGCTCTGACCGGCGGCCCTACCTCCATTGCACGAATTGCCGGCCCCCGGAGGCGATTGCTATAGTTCGCGCTTTCTCGGAGAGCATCATCCCATGCGACCGCAAAGCGCCTTCGCCGCGACCGTGCTGTTGTGCTGTCCCGCGGTCTTCGCCGCCGGGATCGCCCGTGCGGAGACACCGGTAGAGCGCGGACAGTATCTGGCCCAGTTCGGCGGCTGCAACGACTGTCACACGCCCGGATATTTCTTCGGCAAGACGACGCCCGAGACCTATCTCTCCGGCTCCGATGTCGGCTTCCAGATGCCGCAGGGCACCTTTGTCGGCCCGAACCTGACGCCGGACAAGACCGGGCTTGCCGACTGGAGCGAGGCGCAGATCGTCACGGCCCTGCAGACGGGCGTGCGGCCGGACGGGCGGGTGCTGGCGCCGATCATGCCCTGGCACGCCTTCGCCAAGCTGACGAAGGAGGATGCGGCGGCGATCGCCGCCTTCCTCAAGTCGCTGAAGCCGGTCGAAAACAAGGTGCCGGGTTCGCTGGGGCCGGGTGAAAAGCCGACCTTCCCGGTGCTGACGATCATCTTTCCGGAAGGCACGTCGCCCAAGTGAAGGGCGAACGACCGCGAGGCGGCGCGGCTCAGAAGTCGGTCGGCACGCCGCCTTCCTCCTTGCGCCTTGCCACGAAGGCGTCGAGTTCCTCTTCGACCGCGGGATCGATCGCGGGACGCTCGTAGGTGTTCAGCTTCTCCTTGAACACGCGGTTGGCGTGGTCATAGGTGGTCGGTCGTCCGGCCTCCGACCAGGTCTCGAAATTGCGCCAGTCCGACAGGATCGGGGCGTAGAAGGCGGTCTCGTAGCGGGCGAGCGTATGCGGCGTGCCGAAGAAATGCCCGCCCGGCCCGACGTCGCGCACCGCATCGAGGCCCAGCGCATCGGGGCTGGTGTCGAGAGGCGCCAAGAACTCCGCCACCATCTGCAGCATGTCGACGTCGAGGATGAACTTCTCGAACGACGCGGTGAGCCCGCCCTCGCTCCAGCCGGCGGAATGCATGATGAAATTGCCGCCGCCCTGCGTCAGTGCCCAGAGCGAAAACGCCGATTCGTAGGCGGCCTGCGCGTCGAAGGTGTTGGAGGCGCTGGTGTTGGAGGTGCGATAGGGAATGCCATAGCGGCGCGCCAGCTGGCCACCCGCGATCACCGCCTTCATGTATTCGGGGGTGCCGAAGGCGGGCGCGCCCGATTTCATGTCTACGTTGGAGGTGAAGCCGCCATACATCACCGGCGCGCCCTTGCGCACCATCTGGGTGAAGGCGATGCCGGCGAGCGCTTCGGCGTTCTGCTGGGTCAGGGCGCCTGCGACCGTGACCGGCGCCATGGCGCCGGCGAGCGTGAACGGGGTGACGACCACGACCTGGTTGTGCGACGACATCTCGATGATGCCCTGCAGCATCGGGCCGTCGAGCCTGAGCGGCGAGGAGGTGTTGATGATGGTGAAGAGCGAGGGTTCGCGCTCCATCTGCTCCGTGGAGATGCCGCGGCCGATGCGGGCGATCTCGATGCCGTCGAGGTTGCGCTGGCGGCCGAGAGAATAGACGTGGAACACCTTGTCGGTGAGCTTCACCAGGTCCGACAGGCAGTCGAGATGGCGGACCGAGGCATGCAGATCGACAGGCTCGACGGGATAGCCGCCGGTGGTGTGGATCACGTCGTAGGACTGGGCGAGCTTGACGAGCTTGCGGAAGTCCTCGTGATTGCCGGTGCGCCGGCCGCCTTCACGGTCGGCGACGAAGGGGGCGGATGCGACCTGCGCGAAGACGAGGTTGTCGCCGCCGATCTCGACGTTGCGCACCGGATTGCGGGCGTGCATCGTGAAGCCGGACGGCGCCTGCGCCACCATGTCCATGATCAGCCCGCGGTCGAAGCGGACGCGGTCGGTGCCGGGGGTGACGTCGGCGCCCGCCGCCTTCATCCGCTCGCGCGCCTCGGGCAGGATGATGTCCATGCCGATCTCTTCGAGGATCGTCAGCGAGGCCTGGTGGATGGCCTCCACGGCGTCGTCCGAGAGCACGCTCGACGAGGCCATCGTGTTTCTGAGTTTGAGATATCGCGATCCCGTCGGCGCCGTCCTCTGCCGCTCGGCCCCGCGCCCCCCGGAGCGCCGGCGACGCTCGACCGGCCCCTCTGCGGCCTGAAGTTCGTGGTGCAAGTCCAGGTTCACGACTTCGCCCATGTTCCGCCCCGATTGCCGTTCAATTCTCAGGCGATTCTGCCATAGAATCACGCCTGAGGACTGGCGATTTGCGACATGCTGCGCCTTGCGGAGAGGTGCGCGAATTTCCGCAATTTGCGGCTGTGAAGACGCAACCATACGGCGCAAGCAACCGTTTCTTAACCATCTGTTCAAGTCCTCCGTGCTAATCGCTGGAGACAGACTTCCTTCTGCCCATTCTTGGAAAGCGCCGGCGTGGCTGACATACGAGACGATCTTTTGCTGACCGCCCGCGAAGCGATCCTGGCGCAGAAATCGCCGGCCTACATCAAGAGCAGCGAGATGCGTTATCTCGCCGTCAACGATGCCTTCTGCACGCTCTTCGGCCTGTCGGAGAGCGAGGTCACGGGCCGCAGCGGCGAGGAGATCGGCGAGGGCGAGGGCCACGAGGACAGGAGCGAGCACGAGCGCCGCTGCCTCGTTTTCGGAAGCGACGAGACGGCCCGCTATCATCACGGGGAAAGCGGCTCCTCCTTCGTCATATCGATGCGGCGGCAGAAACTGTCGCCCGCCCTTTCGATCGTGGTCGGCACTTTCCTGCCGGCGACGGAATCGCTTGCCAACCGCCTCGACGTGCTGGCGCAGGGAGCGGGCATCGCCTTCGCCGGCGGCCCGGAGGGCCCCCCTGTCGCCGGGCTGTCGAAGGTGGTGGCCGAACCCGTGGTGGCCGACGCAAGCCCCGCCTCGGCGGAGAACCTGCTGGATGCGATCGGGACCGGCGTTGCGATCTACGACCGCGCCGACCGGCTGACCCACGCCAACCAGGTGATGCGCGCCTTCTACACCGCGCTTCTGGGCGAGGTCGCCGACAAGGACATCACCATGCGCGCTCTGCTGGAGGCGCTGTACGAAGTCGAGGCGCCGGAGGAGGCGGCCGACGAAGGGGAGGGCGTCCGCGAGGACTGGATCCGGCGCCGGCTTGAGGAATACGAACTGCCGCTGTTCGAGCGCGTCAGCCGGACCGTTGCCGGCGGCTGGATGCGGCTCGTCACCCAGCGCCGCCCCGACGGCACGCTGGTGGCGCTGCGCTCCGACGCCACCGCGATGAAGGAGAACGAGAGCCGGCTGCGCCAGCAGGGGCAGGAGATCGGGCTCTACCGTGCGCTGCTCGACGAATTGCCGGTGGCGACCTTCGTGCGCGACGAGAAGCAGCGGCTGGTGTTCGCCAACCGGGCCTTCCTCGAACTGACCGGACTTGTCGCCGCCGAGGTCATCGGCAAGACCACGCACGAGATGTTCCCCGACCAGGGCGAGGAGTTCCATGCACAGAACCAGCGCGTTCTGGACGACGGTGAACTGGTGGAGATGGAAACCGAGTTCCACCGGGAGGGCGGCCAGGTCGTCCCGACCATCGCGCGCAGCTACCGGGTGATCTCCGCCGACAACCATAAATACCTGATCGGCTCGATTACCGACACCTCGATGCTGAAGCGGCGCGAGGAACAGCTGATCGAGGCGCGCCGGCAGGCGGAAGAGATCAAGGCTGACCTGGAAAGCATCGTCGCCTCGCTGCATGTCGGCATCGTCGTGGTCGACGAGAGTTCGACGATCGAGCGGGTCAACAGCGCCTTCGAAAGCCTCTGGGACGGTGCGCTGCCGGCGCTGACCGGAGAGCCCTTCAGCGCGCTGCTGCGGTTCAAGAAGGAACAGGGCGAAACGATCGGCATCGAGGCGGATGTTTGCGACACCGATCATCAGGCCTGGCTCTGCCGGGTCCGCGACGGCGGGTTTCCGACGCGCGAGGTCGGCTATGCGAACGGCCGCACGCTGATCGAATCCGGGCAGCCGATATCGGGCGGACGCTGCCTGCTGACCTATATCGACATCACCGAGCGGCGCGAGCACGAGCGGGAGGTGCTGGAGACGCGCAGCGCGCTCGAGGAGGTCGGAAGCCTGGTCAAGGACGCCATGGCGGCGATGAGCCAGGGGCTGCTCATCATCGACAAGGACCGCGTCGAACTCGCCAACGAGGCGCTGCTGTCGATGGTGGACATCGCTCCCCACCTGCTCCGGCCCGGGGCGCTGGTGGCCGACATCATCGCCGATTGCCGCGAACGCGGCATCTACGGCTACTCCGGTGACCAGCGCGTCTCGATCGCGGACTTCCGCGAAACGCTGCTGCGCGACCGGAAGACTTCGATCACGCTTCTGAGCGGCAAGGGCAGCTGGCTGCAGATCGAGGCGCGGCCCACCGAGCACGGCCGGATCGTCTTCGTCTTCTCCGACATCAGCCAGTTGAAGGAGCGCGAGGACGAGCTTCGCCGTCTCGTCGTCCGGGCGGAGACGGCCGACAAGGCGAAGTCCGAGTTCCTGGCCAATATGAGCCACGAGATTCGCACGCCGATGAACGGGGTGCTCGGCATGGCCGAGCTGCTGGCGAAATCGAACCTCGACACGCGCCAGAAGACCTTCATCGACATCATGGTGAAGTCCGGCAATGCGCTCTTGACGATCATCAACGACGTGCTCGACTTCTCCAAGATCGATGCGGGCCAGATGAGCCTGCGCAAGGCGCCGTTCAATCCGCTGGAGGCGGTAGAGGACGTGGCGACGCTCTTGGCGGCGAAGGCGGCCGAAAAGAATATCGAACTGGTGGTCCGGGGGGCGGCGGACATGCCTGCGGCGGTGCTCGGCGACGCCGGGCGCTTCCGCCAGATCGTGACCAACCTCGTCGGCAATGCGGTGAAATTCACCGACCACGGGCACGTCCGCATCGACATGGCCGCGCAGGAGGCCGAAGACGGCAGGATCGACGTCACCCTGACGGTGGAGGATACCGGCACGGGCATTCCGGAAGACAAGCTCGCCTCGGTGTTCGAGAAGTTCTCGCAGGTCGATTCGTCCTCCACCCGCCGTCATGAGGGCACCGGCCTGGGCCTGGCGATCACCCATGGCCTGGTGACGCTCTTCGGCGGCTCGCTCTCGGTGGCGAGCACGGTCGGCAAGGGGTCCATCTTCACCGTGACCCTGCCGTTCGAGATCGACCAGCTCTCGGCGTCGAACACGGCCGTGCCCATCAACCTGCGCGGGACGCGCATCCTAGTCGCCGACCGGAGCGAGGCGACGCGCACCGTCGCGCGCGAACTGCTGTCGGAGTGGGGCTTCGACGTCACCGCCGTGGCCAATGCCGAGGAAGCGCTGGCGCTGCTTTCGGCGGCCAGCGCCATCGACATCATGGTGGAGGCGGTCATCGTCGACCGCACCATCCGCGACGGCAACGGCCGCACGCTGATCGAGGCGATCCGCAAGGAGTTTCCCGAGACAGCGCTGATCGCCGTATCCACCTTCAGCGGCGCCTCGCCGCAGGGCGGGATGGAGGCGTTCGAGACCGAGGCGCACCTGATGAAACCGGTGCGGGCGGGGCTGTTGCGCGAGGCGGTGTGCGAGGTGGTACGGGCGGCACGCCGACGCGCATCCGGCCAGACCGGCCCGGAGGCCGAAGGCGGCATCGTCGTCAGCATCCGGCCGTCATCGCCTGCGGCTGCGGCCGCAGCGGAAGGGACCGTCGACGTGCTCGTTGCCGAGGACAACGAGGTCAACCAGCTGGTCTTCCGGCAGTTGCTGGAGGGGCTGGGGGTCGGCTACGAGGTGGTCGCCAACGGCGAGGAGGCCGTCCGGGCCTACCAGCGGATGAAGCCGCGGGTGATTCTGATGGACGTGTCGATGCCGGTCATGAACGGCCACCAGGCGGCGCGGGCGATCCGCGACCTGGAGAAGGGGACGCGGGACCGCGTGCCGATCGTCGCGGTGACCGCGCATGTGCTCGACGGCGACCGGGAGAACTGCCTGGCGTCTGGGATGGACGACTACCTGACGAAACCGATCAGCACCGACCGGCTGGAGGAAATGCTGGGGCGCTGGATGGACCTTGCCGCATTTTCCGCCGGCCGCCGCTCCACGCTTCACTGACCGGACGCTTGCCGCAGGCCGGCTTCAGGGACGCCGGCCGCACAGCATCTCGCGCTTTCCGGCAAAGCCCGGGCGTCGCTCCACCGCAAAGCCGGCACCGGCGAGATTGCGCCGAACGAAACCCGCAGCCGCATAGGTCGCGAACGTGCCGCCGGGGCTCGTGTGCCCGAACACCTGCCCGATCAGTTCCGCCGACCACATATCGGGATTGCGCGACGGGGCGAAGCCGTCGAGATACCAGGCGTCGAAGGAGAGGCCACACGCCTGAAGCCCCTCCAGCGCGGGGCCGCAGACGACGGTGAGGCGGGTGCGTTCGTCCAGTTCCAGGGCGATCGCACCATGACCGTCCGGCGCCTCCGGCCAGAGACCGGACAGGGCCGCGCGCTCGCGATCGATCTGTGGCCAATGGGAGAGCGCACGGTCGATGGCCGCCCGGGGCAAGGGGAAGCGCTCGAAGGAGACGAAGTGCAGCGTGCCGAGGGCGTCGCCGCGGGCGGCGCGCCATTGCCGCCAGGTCTCGCAGAGATTGAGGCCGGTGCCGAAGCCGAGTTCGCCGATCGTGAAGTCGCCGCCATCCGACCAGCGGGAGGGCAGGCCGTTACCGTCGAGAAAGACGTGGCCGCATTCCAGACGGCCATCGGTGCGACAATAAAAGTGATCGCCATAGGCCTGCGAATAGGGCATATCGCCCTCGTGCCAGTCCAGGGCCAGATCGGGGGCCAATTCGGGCGTCCGGTCGGTCGTCGGTCCGTTCGCCGCCGCGGCATTTTCAGGAGCGTTTTCAGCCATGCCGCCAGTCGATAGTCGCCTCAGCGGCCCCGGTCAACCGCAGCCCGACGTGCTGGTGATCGGCGGGGGCGTCATGGGGCTGTGGGCGGCCCTGATGGCGGCGCGCGCCGGGCTCTCGGTGCTGGTCGCCGAGCGGCACCGGGTCGGCGCCGGCGCCAGCGGCGGCCTGCTGGGCGCGCTGATGCCGCACCTGCCGGACCGCTGGAACGCCAAGAAGCAGTTCCAGCTCGAGGCGCTGGTCTCGCTCGAGGACGAGATTTCGGCGATCGAGGCGGCGACCGGCCTTTCGGCCGGCTATCGTCGCTGCGGGCGCGTCATTCCGCTGGCCGGGCCGCATCATCGCGAGCGCGCATTGAAGCATTCGCGCGATGCCACGGCCGTCTGGGACGCTTCGGGACGGACGTTTTCCTTCGACGTGCTCGACCGCGCACCGGCAGCAAGCTGGCCGGCGGGAGAGGCGGCGGCAAGCGGGGTGGTGTTCGACAGCCTCGCCGCACGGGTGTCGCCGCGGGGCCTTTTGGCCCTTCTGCGCGCCGCGCTCGAGGCGATGCCGCAAGGGCGTGTCGCAGAAGGCGTCGATATCGTCCGCCTCGATCCGGTCGCGCGGGTTGCGCGTTGCGCCGATGGCACGGATATCGCGTTCGGGCATGTGGTGGTCTGCGCGGGCGTCGCAGGCTTCGAACTGCTGACGGGACTGGAGCCGCGCATGCTGCCGCGGCCGCTGGGCGTGGCGGTCAAGGGGCAGGCGGCGCTGTTTACGGCCGTGCTCGATCCCGATCTGCCGATCCTGTTCGACAACGGCATCTATGTCGTGCCGCACGACGGCGGGTATTGCGCGGTCGGCAGCACGAGCGAGGACGCGTTCGGGGACGCTGCCTCCACCGACGGGTTGCTGGACGATGTGATCGAAAGGGCGCTGCATCTTGCGCCGGTGCTGAGTCGGGCGTCGCTGGTGGAACGCTGGGCGGGATTGCGGCCCAAGGCGATCGGGCGGGACCCGATGGCCGGCCTGCATCCGGAGTTTCCCTCCGTCGCGGTTCTCGGCGGTGGCTTCAAGATCAGCTTCGGGATCGCGCACGAGCTTGCGCGCGCCGTCGTCAGACAGATCGACGGCGGTAGCGCAGGGGAGCTACCGCCGTCGTTTGCCATCGGCGCGCATCTGGAGGCTGCGCGCCGGGTTCCCGGCTAGGCGTCACATCCAGTAGGGCGGAACGCCGTAGTAGTCGTGGATCAGCTTGCCGTTGCGGCGATCCCATTCGTATTCCGCGTCGCTCTCGTAGTGCGGTGCGGCCTCGACCTGTTCCTTGGTCACGTCGATGCGATAGCCGCTGAGGCTTTCGTCATAGTTCAGCTTGCCCCAGGGCAGCGGATAGTGGTCGTGGCCGATGCCAAGGAAGCCGCCGAAGCTGAGCACGGCATACGAGACGTGGCCGCTGCGCTTGTCGAGGATCAGCCGTTCGATCGAGCCGATGTGCTTGCCGTCGGCGCCGTAGACGGCGGTGCCTTCGACCTTGTCGCTGGCGATCAGGGCTTCGGTTTCCTTGATGTTCGCATCCTGAGCAATCATCATGTTCTCCCTTTCTGGTTTTCCGAAAAATCAACGCGCCGGTCGCGCTCTTGTTCCATCGCCGACATCGTGGACAGGCCGCTTTCCGCCTCGACTTTCCTGCCGCGGATGCTACCGTCGCCGAAAAGTCTCAAGGTGGAACCATGTCTGAAAAGCCCTATCCGCGCGACCTCGTCGGCTATGGCCGCACGCCGCCCGACCCGCTATGGCCGGGGGATGCGCGCATCGCCGTGCAGTTCGTCGTCAACTACGAGGAGGGCGGCGAGAGTTGCGTGCTCGACGGCGATCCGGCATCCGAGAACCTGTTGTCGGAGATCGTCGGCGCCCAGGCTTGGCCGGGCCAGCGCAACCTCAACATGGAATCGATCTACGAATACGGTTCGCGTGCCGGCTTCTGGCGGCTGTGGCGTCTGTTCACCAGCCGCAAGGTGCCGGTCACCGTCTATGGCGTGACGCTGGCGATGGCGCGAAACCCGGAAGCGGTCGCGGCCATGAAGGAGGCGAACTGGGAGATCGCCAGCCATGGCTACCGCTGGCTGGAGTACAAGGATTTTTCCGAGGAGGTCGAACGCCAGCACATCCGCGATGCCGTGCGGCTGCATACCGAACTGACGGGATCGCACCCGCTCGGTATGTACCAGGGCAAGCCGTCGGCGAACACGCTGCGGCTGGTGATGGAGGAGGGCGGCTTCGTCTACTCCTCCGACAGCTATGCCGACGACCTGCCGTTCTGGGTGAAGGGCATCGACGGCGCGCCGTTCCTGATCATTCCCTATACGCTCGAGACGAACGACATGCGGTTTGCCACGCCGCAGGGCTTCAATTCCGGCGACCAGTTCTTCACCTATCTGAAGGACGCCTTCGACGTGCTGTATGAAGAGGGCAAGGAGGGCAGCGCGAAGATGCTGAACGTCGGGCTGCACTGCCGGCTCGTCGGCCGCCCGGGCCGGGCGGCGGCCCTTGCCCGCTTCGTCGACTACGTGCTGTCGCACGACAAGGTCTGGGTGCCGCGCCGCATCGACATCGCCCGCCACTGGCACGAACATCACAAGCCGAAGGGGGCCCAGCCGTGACGCGCGCGGATTTCATCGCCCGCTTCGGCGGGGTCTTCGAGCACTCGCCCTTCATCGCCGAGCGCGCCTATGACGCCTGTGGCAACGAGGTGCCGCGGACGGCCGACGGCCTGCACGCGGCGATGGCGGCGCAATTCCGCACGGCCTCCGCCGAGGAACAGCTCGGCGTGCTGCGGGCCCATCCGGATCTCGCCGGCCGACTGGCGATCGCCGGCGAGCTGACCGAGGACAGCCGCAAGGAGCAGGCCGGTGCCGGCCTCGACCGGCTGAGTGCTGCGGAACATGCGCGCTTCACCGCGCTGAATGCGGCCTATGTGGAGAAATTCGGCTTTCCCTTCATCATCGCCGTCAAGGGGCTGACGAAGGACGATATCCTTTCCGCCTTCGAGACGCGCATCGAAAACAGCCGGGAACAGGAGTTCGAGACGGCGAAGGCGCAGGTGGAGCGGATCGCGCTGTTGCGGCTCGGCGCGCTCCTGCCGGGAGACGGCGATGCCTGACCCGCGCGAGACCGGCGGCGGGCCGGCCGTCCTCCGCATCCGGCCGCTGACGAAGGCGGCGTTCGCGCCCTTCGGCAGCGTCATCGAGGCCGATCCCGCAGCCATGCGGCTGATCAACGGCGGCAATACCGAGCGCTATCATGCGCTGGCGGAGGCCGAGGCGACAGGGCCGGAGGCGCGCGTCGTCATCAACATCTTCCGCGGCAGCCCGCGTGCCTTTCCCTATGCCGTCACGATGATGGAGCGCCATCCCTTCGGCAGCCAGAGTTTCTCGCCGATCGACGACCGGCCCTGGCTTGTGATCGTCGCCGAGGACGCGGGCGGCCGTCCCGGCCTGCCGCAGGTCTTCCTCGCCGGCGGCCGGCAGGGCGTCAACTATCGCCGCAACGTCTGGCATCACCCGCTGATGACGGTCGGGGCGACCAGCGACTTCCTCGTCGTCGACCGGAGCGGTTCCGGCGACAATCTCGAGGAATTCTTCTACGACGAACCCTTCATCATCGAGCAGGCGGAGTTGCGCCCATGACCAGGCCCGGACGACTGACGACGCATGTGCTCGACACCGCGCTGGGAAAACCGGCCGCGGGCCTGACGATCGACCTCTTCTGGCTGGAGCAGGGCGACCGGCAGTGGATCACCACGGTGAAGACGAATGCCGACGGGCGTGTCGACGCCCCGCTGGTCGAGGGCGTGGGCTTCATGGCCGGAACCTACGAACTGGTGTTCCATGCCGGCGACTACCTGCGGGGCACCGGGGCGGACTTGCCCGATCCCGCCTTCCTCGACGTCATCCCCCTGCGCTTCGGCATCGCCGATCCGTCGAGCCACTACCACGTGCCGCTGCTGCTCTCGGCCTATGGGTATTCGACCTACCGGGGGAGTTAGAGCACTGCCGGCGATTATTGACTCGCCGGCAATGCTCTATCTTCTTGGTTTTACGCAATTCCAGACGCAGAACCGGTTCCCACTTTTGCTGGAATTGCTCTCGTTTTCGAATGCGTCAGGCTCCGTCCGGCGTCACCACGAGCTTGCCGACGAATGCCTTCGCCATGAAATCGGTCTGCGCACGGTGGAATTCCGAAAGCGGATAGACCCCGCCGACCAGCGGGCGGATCTTCCGATCCTCGATATAGCCGACCAGACGGCGGAAATCGGCGCGACTGCCCTGGCTGGAGCCGTGCATCTCCAACTGTTTCAGATACAAGGTCCTGAGGTCGAGTTGGACGACCGGGCCGCCGATTGCGCCGGCCGTGGTGTAGCGGCCCTCGGGGCGGAGGACCTTCAGGAGATCGTTGAACATCGGGCCGGCCACGAGATCGGCCACCACGTCGATCGGTCGTCCCCCTGCGGCCCTATCGACCGCCGCAACGAAATCGCCCGCGCCTCGGGTGACGATCGCCTCGGCTCCGATCTCGCGCAACGCCGCCTCCTTGCCCGGTGCGGTGACCGCAATGGGGATGGCGCCGCGGGCGCGCGCAAGCTGGACGATGGCCGAACCCACGCCGCCCGAGGCACCGGTGACGAGGACGAGTTCACCGGCGGCGAGCCTGGCCCTTTCGAGCATACGCTCGCCGGTCAGATAGGCGCAGCAGAAGGTGGCGAGTTCGATGTCGGTCAGGTCGGTCTCGACCGCGTGGGCGTTCTCGGCCGGCAGCGCCTGGTATTCGGCATAGCCGCCGTCGCGGCCGTGGCCCATGTAGTCGATGTCGGCGAGGCTGTCGTCGTCGCGGTTGTAGATCGAGAAATCCACCATGACGCGCTGGCCGACGCGCAACGGATCGACGCCGGCGCCGACGGCCACGATATGACCGACGGTGTCGGTTCCCTGGATACGGGGAAAGGTCAGCGTGTTGCCCTGCCGACGCCAGGTGGACACTGCCTGCGGGTCGTCTTCGGTGCCATAGGCGCCTTCGCGAACCCAGACATCCGTGTTGTTCATGCCGCAGGCGGTCACCTTGATCAGCACCTCCCCGTCCGCGGGTACGGGAACAGGCACTTCGCGGCTGTAGACCAGCTTGTCGAGGCCGCCATGCCCCACCAGTCGTACCGCCGCCATCGTCTTGGGGATGAAGCTCAACGCGATGCCTCCTTCTTCGTCCGGCCGCTCCCATGGCAGCGCCGGTTCGATCAGGAGCGATGCTGGCACATCGTTTGAGAGAGAGTGTCCAATACCGGGCGCTTCGGCAGAGGGATGGGCTAAATTTTCGGCTTCGGTGGTGAATCTGCCTGCTTTCTGCCGGAACTACAGAGCCGCCTTCATCGCCTTTCCGGCCACATAGGTCTCGCGCACCGCGCGGTCGTCGCCGAGGGTCTGCAGCAGGAAGAGTTCGTCGGCGAGCGAGCGGACGACCTCCATCCGCAGCGCCATGGCCGGAGTGGCTGCGGCATCGAGGACGACGAGGTCGGCGTCGGTGCCGGCATCGAGCGTGCCGATCCTGTCGGCCAGCGACACGGCTTGCGCGTTGCCGAGCGTCATGTGGTAGAAGCTTTCGAACGGGTTCAGCCGCTCGCCCAGCAACTGCTGGATCTTGTAGGTCTCGTCCAGCGTCTTCAGCATCGAATAGCTGGTGCCGCCGCCGACATCGGTGGCAAGGCCGATCCGCACCGGCTTTTCCCGTCGCGACAGCGCCTTCAGCGGAAACAGGCCGGAGCCGAGGAAGAGGTTGGACGTCGGGCAGTGGACGGCGACCGCGCCGGCCTCGCTCATCGCATCCGCCTCGCGATCGGAGAGGTGGATGCAGTGGCCGAACAGGCTCTTGGGCCCGAGCAGGCCGTAGTGCGCGTAGACGTCGGTATAGTCGATCGCGTCCGGATAGAGTTCGGCGGTGAAGCGGATCTCCTCGTCGTTCTCGGACAGGTGCGTCTGGATATGCAGGTCGGGGAATTCGCGGGCGAGCGCCGCCGTCATCTCCATCTGCGCCGGCGTCGAGGTGATGGCGAAGCGCGGGGTGATGGCGACGTGGTTGCGGCCCTTGCCGTGCCATTCCGCGATCACCGCGCGGGTCTCGTCATAGCCCATCTGCGGCGTGTCGAGCAGGCCCTGCGGGGCGTTGCGGTCCATCATCACCTTGCCGCCGATCATGCACATACCGCGCTTCAGTGCCTCGGCGAAATAGGCGTCGGCGGAGGCCTTGTGCACCGAGCAGTAGGCGACCGCGGTCGTCGTGCCGTGGCGGATCATCTCGTCATAGAAATGGCGGGCGATCCTGGCCGAATGCTCCGGCTCGACGAAGCGGCATTCCTCGGGAAAGGTGTGGGTGTTCAGCCATTCCAGCAGGTTTGCGGCATAGGCGCCGATCACCTGCATCTGCGGGAAATGCACGTGGGTATCAATGAAGCCCGGCATGATCAGGCAGGGCCGGTGGTCGATCTCGTCCGCATCCGCCGGCGCTGCGGCGCGCACCTCCGCATAGGGACCGACGGCGGCGATGCGGCCGTCCTCGATCAGGAGGCCGCCGTCGTCCTCGTAGCGATAGGCGTCCCTGTCGTCGATGCCGTCCGGCCGGCGGACGAAGCCGAGCAGGCGCCCGCGCAGAAGCGTTGCCGTCATCGTGCGTCTCCTTGCGAAACCGCGCTTTCGTACCAAGCGGTCAGCAGTTGCCGCTCGTCCGGCGTCACGTCGGTGAGGTTTCCGGGAGGCATGGCATGGCTGCGGCCCGCCTGCAAATAGATTTCGCGGGCGTGCCTTGCGATCGCTGTGTCGCTGTCGAGCACCACGTCCTTCGGTGCGGCGTGCAGGCCCTCCCACACGGGCTCGGCGGCGTGGCACATGCTGCACCGGCTGATGACGACGTCGCGGGCGGCGGGGAAATGGGCGTCGGCGGCGAACTTCTGGAACACCGGCGCGGGCGCTGCCTCCGCCGTCTCGCCGGTCAAAACCTTGGGAACGGTCGAAAGCCAGATGATCAGGATGAACAGGATCGTGGTGGCGAGCCAGGTCCAGGTCGGCCGGCCCTTCCTCGCATGCGTGGTGTTGAACCAGTGGCGGATGGTGACGCCCATCAGGAAGACGAGGGCTGCGATGATCCAGTTGAAGGCCGTCGCGAAGGCCAGCGGATAGTGGTTCGACAGCATGAAGAAGATGACGGGCAGCGTCAGGTAGTTGTTGTGCAGCGAGCGCTGCTTGGCGATGACGCCGTATTTCGGATCCGGCGTGCGCCCGGCGATCAGGTCGGCGACGACGATCTTCTGGTTGGGGATGATGATGAAGAAGACGTTGGCCGACATGATGGTGGCGGTGAACGCGCCGAGATGCAGGAAGGCGGCGCGGCCGGTGAAGACCTGTGTGTAGCCCCAGGCCATCGCTACGAGCAGGACATAGAGCAGGATCATCAGGCCCCAGGTGTTCTTCCCGAGCGGCGACTTGCAGAGCAGGTCGTAGAGGATCCAGCCGAGTCCCAGCGAGGCCAGCGAAATGAGGATGGCTGATGTGGCCGAGACGTCGAGCACCTGGCGGTCGATCAGGAAAAGCTCGGCGCCGCCATAGTAGACCAGACAGAGCATGGCGAAGCCGGAGAGCCAGGTGGCGTAGCTCTCCCATTTGAACCAGGTCAGGTGCTCGGGCATGGTGGCGGGCGCCACCAGGTATTTCTGGATGTGGTAGAAGCCGCCGCCATGCACCTGCCATTCCTCGCCATAGGCGCCGGGCGGCAGATGCGGCCGTTGCACCAGACCGAGATCGAGGGCGATGAAATAGAAGGAGGAGCCGATCCAGGCGATTGCCGTGACGACATGCAGCCAGCGCACGGCAAAGGCGATCCACTCCCAGGCGATGGCGTATTCGTACATGCAGGACCCCTCATCTCGTCTTCGTCGCAGCTTGCGAAAAAATCGCAAGGGAGGGAAGGGGATCGCGTGCAGTTCCCACCGCTGCATTGCGGCGCCGTCGTCCGATCGCCCAGCGATTCAGTCGACGAAGGTCGGCACCTCGGACTTCAGCCAGTTGCGGAACAGCCGGATCTTCGGCACGTTGCGCCGGCTTTCAGGATAGGCCAGCCAGTAGGCCTTGCCGTCGCTGCAGGCGATGTCGAAGGGCCGGTAGAGACGGCCGAGCGCCACGTCGATGGCGTAGAATTCCGGGTTGAGCATGGCAACGCCATGTCCGCCCATCACCGTGTCGGCCTCCAGCGTCTGCGTGCCGAGATAGGTGTGCGGGCGATCGCCGAGATCGACGCCGGATACGCCCGCCTCGGCGAACCACTGCGCCCACCAGGGATCGGTGGGATCGAAGATCGGCAGCTTCAAAAGGTCCTCGGGCCTGTCGATGCCGCCGACGCTTTCGGCAAGCCTGGGGCTCAGCATCGGCGTGAAGGTCAGTTCCATCATCCGGTGGCAGGCGAGCCCCGGCCAGTTGCCGTCGCCATAGCGAATCACAACGTCGACAGCCTCGCGGGAGAAATCGACCAGATGCTGGTCCGTCAGCAGGCGCACGGCCACCGTCGGGTTCTGCAGGTGGAAGGAGCCGAGATGCGGCGCGAGCCACCTCGACGCCATCGTGTAGGTGGACGAGATCACCAGCGTGCCCTCGGCATCCTCGAGCACCGAGGCGAAGGCCTCCTGCAGGATGGAGAAGGCGTCCGCCACCTTCGGCGCCAGCCGCTGGCCGATTTCGGTCAGGACGATCTGGCGCGGGCGGCGCAGGAACAGCGGCTCGCCGAGCAGGTCCTCCAGAAGCTTGATCTGGTAGCTGACGGCCGTCTGTGTCATGCCCAGTTCCTCGCCCGCCTTGGTGAAGCTGCCCTGGCGCGCGACCGCATCGAACACGCGCATCGCATTCAGCGGGAACTGGCGGGCCATCTTCATGGATAAGCTCTCTTGATGCATGCAGCCGGAGGTTCGATTGGAATTACAGCGCTTCGGGTCCCACAATGCAAGCAAGTTCAACAACCACCCATGAGGTGTCGTTATGGCCTTTCCCGTTCCTGTCCGCCCGTCTTCGACCGGTCAGCGCTCTCTGCGGGCCCCCTTCGACTGGTGGGTCCGGTCGATCGTCGAAGCCCTGCTGCCGCCGTTGTCGCGGCGCGCGTCGCGACTCGACCTCGACGATTTGCCCGATCACCTGAAGCGCGACCTGGGGTTCATGGATGGTCGCGGTCGGTATCGCGACGAGGGGCATTGAGCGAACGGCTAAACTCCCCTTGAGGAGGGGTGATACGTTGCCCCGCTCTTCCTCTTCTCCCCACCGGGGAGAAGGTGGCCCGAAGGGCCGGATGAGGGGGATGCGGCAGGCGCCGAGGTTGCGGGAAACCCCCTCATCGCCTTGCTGCCGTTTGGCACTTCTCCCCGAGGGGAGAAGAGGGCGTCTGCGGAGCCGCCACCTTTCGGACTGCTCTTCGGTCGACGGCGGCGAGGGCACGCGGGGGCGGCGCCCCCTCACATCCCCCGCAACCGCTCCACCGCCATCAGCACCCGCTCCGGCGTCGCCGGCGCATCCAGCTTCGGGCAGTGCCTGTACCCGGCGACGCTCGCTACCGCCATCGACAGCGCCTCCAGCACCGAGATCGCCAGCATGAAGGGCGGTTCGCCGACGGCCTTGGAGCGGCCGATCGTCGGCTCGGCGTTTTCCGACCATTCGGCCAGACGCACGTTGAAGATCTTCGGGCGGTCGGAGGCGAGGGGGATCTTGTAGGTGGAGGGCGCATGCGTGCGCAGCCGGCCCTTGTCGTCCCACCACAGTTCCTCCGTGGTCAGCCAGCCCATGCCCTGCACGAAGGCGCCCTCGACCTGGCCCTTGTCGATCGCCGGGTTCAGCGAGCGGCCGACGTCGTGGAGGATGTCGACGCGGTCGACCTGGTACTCGCCGGTCAGGGTGTCGATCGAGACTTCGGAGACGGCGGCGCCATAGGCGAAATAGTAGAAGGGCGAGCCCATCCCCTTCGCCCGGTCCCAATGGATCTTCGGCGTCTTGTAGAAGCCGGCGGCGGAAAGCTGGACGCGGGCCATGTAGGCCTGCTTGATGAAATCGGGGAAGGGGACCAGTGTCTCGCCGATGCGGACGTGATGCGGCACGAAGGCGATTTCGTCCGGTGCCACGGCCCATTTTTCCGCTGCGAAGGCCACCAGCCGCTCCTTGATCTGGCGGGCGGCGTCGTATGCGGCCATGCCGTTGAGATCGGAGCCGGAGGAGGCGGCGGTGGCAGATGTGTTCGGCACCTTCGCCGTCGTCGTCGCGGTGATCTTCACGCTGGCGACATCGACCTGGAAGGCGTCCGCCAGGACCTGCGCCACCTTGGTGAACAGGCCCTGGCCCATCTCGGTGCCGCCGTGGTTCAGGTGGATCGAGCCGTCCTGGTAGACATGCACGAGGGCACCGGCCTGATTGTACCAGGTGGCGGTGAAGGAGATGCCGAACTTCACCGGCGTCAGCGCGATGCCCTTGCGGATGACGCGGCTTTTCGCGTTGAAATCGAGGATGGCGCTGCGGCGGGCCTGATAGTCTGACGACCGCTCCAGTTCCTCGACGATGCGGGCTGTGATGTTGTCCTCGACCGGCTGGTGATAGGGCGTCAGCACGCGGTCGGAGCCCTTGTCGCCGTAGAAGTTTGCCTTCCGGATCTCCAGCGGGTCCCGGCCCAGCGCATAGGCGATCTCCTCGATGATGCGCTCGCCGCCGACCATGCCCTGCGGCCCGCCGAAGCCGCGAAAGGCGGTGTTGGAGACGGTGTGGGTCTTCAGCGGTTGCGAGGTCAGCTTCACGTCGGGGAAGAAATAGGCGTTGTCGGCGTGGAACAGGGCACGGTCGGTCACGGGGCCCGAGAGGTCGGAGGAGAAGCCGCAGCGGGCGGCGTAGTTGGCGCTGACCGCCCGGATGCGGCCTTCGTCGTCGAAACCGGCCTCGTAGGTGACGAGGAAATCGTGGCGCTTGCCGGTCGCCGTCATGTCCTCGTCGCGGTCGGGGCGGAATTTCACTGCGCGCTTCAGTTTCTTCGCGGCGATCGCGGCGATCGCGGCGAACTGGTTCGACTGCGTCTCCTTGCCGCCGAAGCCGCCGCCCATGCGGCGCACCTGCACGGTCACCGCATTGGAGGGGACGCCCAGCGCATGGCCGACCATGTGCTGCACCTCGCTCGGGTGCTGGGTGGAGGACCAGACGGTGACCTCGTCGTCTTCGCCGGGGATGGCGAGCGCGATGTGGCCTTCCAGATAGAAATGGTCCTGGCCGCCGACGCGCATCTCGCCGGCGATCCGACGCGGCGAGGCGGCAAGGGCCGCTGTGGCATCGCCGCGCGAGAGCGTCAGCGGATCGGTGACGAGGGCGGCGCCGTTTGCCAGCGTGTCGGTCACGTCGGTGAAGTGCGGCAGGTCACGGTACTCGAACTTCGCCAGACGCGCCGCCCTGCGCGCCGCCTCGCGGGTGGTCGCGATCACGGCAAAGACCGGCTGGCCGTGGAACTCGACCCGGCCTTCGGCTAGCACCGGTTCATCGTGGCGGCCGGTCGGGCTGATGTCGTTATGGCCCGGCACGTCGACGCCGGTCATCACCCAGACGACGCCTGGCGCGGTGCGGACGGCGGAAAGATCCATGGAGAGGATCTCGGCATGCGCCCGGTCGCTCATGCCGAGTGCGGCATGCAGCGTGCCCTCGGGCTCGGGCATGTCGTCGATGTAATCGGCGCTGCCGGCGACGTGCTTGTGGGCGCTGTCATGGCGCAGCGGCGCGTGCATCGGCGCCGAAATCGTCTTGCGTTCCTCGAAGGCGGACTTGTCCATCACGCCACCTCCTCGAACCGCCGCAGTTGCGCCGTCTCGCCCGTTGTCTCCAGGTAGAACCGCGTCAGCAGGTTCCTAGCCGCGAGCATCCGGTAGGCGGCGGTGGCGCGCCAGTCGGTGAGGGGGGCGTAGTCCTTTTCCAGTTCGGCTGCCGCGGCCTGTGCAGCCGCTTCCGTCCATGGCCGTCCCATGAGGGCCGCCTCGGCATGGCTTGCGCGCTTCGGGGTGGCGGCCATGCCGCCGAAACAGATGCGGGCGTCCGAGACTGTGCCGGCTGTATCCAGCGACAGGCGGAAGGCGCCGCACAGCGCCGAGATATCCTCGTCACGGCGCTTGGAAATCTTGTAGACGGCGAAGCGGTCGTCTGCTTCCGGGGCGGGCACGAACAGGCTTTCGACGAATTCGCCGGGCCGGCGGTCCTGCTTGCCATAGGCGATGAAGTAGTCCTCGAGCGGCAGTTCGCGACGGCCGGCGGTCGAACGCAAGGTCAGGCGCGTGCCGAGCGCGATCAGCGGCGGCGGCGTATCGCCGATCGGCGAGCCGTTGGCGATGTTGCCGCCGATCGTGCCCATGTTGCGCACCTGCGCGCCGCCGATGCGCTCGATCAGCGGGCGCAGGCCGGGCACGAGGTCGCAGAGGGCTTCGCAGGCCTGCGCATAGGTGACGCCGGCGCCGATCGTCAGGCCTTCCGGTTTGCTCTCTATCGCCTGCAGTTCCGATAGATGATTGATGAAGACGACGGGGTCGAGTTCGCGCATCTGCTTGGTCACCCACAGCCCGACATCGGTGGAGCCCGCGACCACGGTCGCCTTCGGCTCGGCCGCGAGCACCTCCCCCAGGGCTTCGGCGGAGGCCGGGACGACCACGCGGTTTCCGGTCCGGCCGAGATGGATCGTCTCATGTGGTGCGAGCGCTGCCAGCCTTTCCTTCACCGCCGCGCGCGTGCGCTCGATCGGGTCGAAAACGGTGCTCGGCCTGCTGGAAGCGACGGCTTCGGCGGCGGCCACGATCGGCTCGTAGCCGGTGCAGCGACAGAGATTGCCCTGCAGCGCCCGTTCGATCTCCGGCCGGCCCGGCCGGTCGCTGGCCAGCCAGAGCCCGTAGAGCGACATGACGAAGCCCGGCGTGCAGAAGCCGCACTGCGAGCCGTGGTGGTCGACGAGGGCCTGCTGTACCGGATGCAGCGTCCCGTCTGCGCCCGCAAGATGCTCGACGGTGACGACGTGGGTGGCGTTCATCGAGCCGAGCAGGCGGATGCAGGCGTTCACGCTCTCGTAGACGAGATCGCCGCCGAGGAGCCGGCCGACGAGGACGGTGCAGGCGCCGCAGTCGCCCTCGGCGCAGCCTTCCTTGGTGCCGGTCAGCCGCCGGCGCAGGCGCAGCCAGTCGAGCAGCGTGCCGGTTGCAGGCACGTCGTCGAGGGCGATCTCCTCGTCGTTCAGGATGAAACGGATGCGGTCGGTCTCTTGCATGCGCCTTGCCTCGGCCTGCTATTGCGCGGTCCAGCCGCCGTCGATGGAGATGTGCGTCCCGGTGATGGAGCGGGCGGCATCGCCGGCCAGGAAGATGGCCGTCTCGGCCACCTCCTCGACGCTGACGAACTCCTTGGTCGGCTGGAACTTCAGCATGACGTCCGATTTCACCTGCGCCTCGGTGATGCCGCGGGCGCGCGCCGTGTCGGGGATCTGCTTTTCCACCAGCGGCGTCAGCACGTAGCCCGGGCAGATGGCGTTGACGGTGATGCCCTGGTCGGCGACCTCCAGCGCCACGGCCTTGGTCAGGCCCATGATACCATGTTTCGCCGCCACATAGGCCGACTTGAAGGGCGAGGCGACGAGGCCGTGGGCGGAGGCGACGTTGATGATGCGGCCCCAGCCCTTCGCCTTCATTCCGGGGATCGCCGCGCGGATCGTGTGGAAGGAGCTCGACAGGTTGATGGCGATGATCTGGTCCCACTTGTCGACCGGGAAGTCCTCGATCTTCTCGACATGCTGGATGCCGGCATTGTTGACGAGAATGTCGACGCTGCCGAAGGTGGCGGTCGCGGTCGCGATCATGTCGGCGATCTCCGCGGGCCGCGTCATGTCGGCGGGATGATAGGTCACCTTGCCGCCGCCGAGGCCGGAAAGCCGCTGCGTGATCTCCTCCACCTCGGCCGCGCCGCCGAGCCCGTTGAGGACGACATTGGCGCCGGTCCGGGCGAAAGCCGTGGCGATCGCAAGGCCGATGCCGCTGGTGGAGCCGGTGACGACGGCTGTCTTCATTTCACGCTTCTCCCTGTTCTCGCGGCGAACAGAGCCTCCGGTGCGCCGCTTCGCGGCCAGCCTACGCGCAAGAGACGGGCCGTTGCAATCGGCATTTGGGGCGGCGCAGCGCAGAGATTGTGCGCCGCAGCTTGCGTTTTATTTTCCTTTGACATTCGTTTTCATGTCGTATTGAAGATTCCGAATGCCGTTGGGAGCGGCCGGACAGGACGGGAGGGTTTCATGGGCGGCTTCATACTCGCAATCGACCAGGGCACGACCTCGAGCCGGGCGATCGTCTTCGACGATGACCAGCGGGTCGCGGGCGTCGGCCAGCGCGAGTTCCCGCAGGTCTTTCCCCGTTCGGGCTGGGTCGAGCACAATCCCGAGGAGATCTGGGAGAGCGTGATCTGGTCGGCCCGCGTCGCGCTCGAGCAGGCGGGCATCGACGCATCGCAGCTTTCGGGCATCGGCATCACCAACCAGCGCGAGACCGTCGTCGTCTGGGACCGCGACAGCGGCCGGCCGATCCACAACGCCATCGTCTGGCAGGACCGGCGGACGGCGGAACGCTGCGAGGACCTGAAGCGGCAGGGGCTGGAAGCGCTCTTCACCGGCAAGACCGGCCTGCTGCTCGATCCCTATTTCTCCGGCACCAAGCTTGCCTGGCTGCTCGACAATGTCGAAGGCGCGCGGGCGCGCGCCGAACGCGGCGAGCTCTGCTTCGGCACCATCGATACGTTCCTGATCTGGCGCCTGACCGGCGGGCGTTCGTTCGCCACCGATGCGACCAATGCCAGCCGGACGCTGATGTACGACATCGCCGCCAATGCCTGGGACGACGAACTGCTTTCACTCCTGGGGGTTCCGCGGGCAATGCTGCCCGAGGTCTTCGATTGCGCGGCCGATTTCGGCGTCACCCTGCGCGAACATCTCGGCGCCGAAGTGCCGATCCTCGGCGTCGCCGGCGATCAGCAGGCGGCGACCATAGGCCAGGCCTGTTTCGAGCCCGGCATGATGAAATCGACCTACGGCACGGGCTGCTTCGCGCTCCTGAACACCGGTTCGGACATGGTGCGCTCGAAGAACCGGCTGCTGACGACGATCGCCTATCGCCTCGAGGGCGAGACGACCTATGCGCTGGAAGGCTCCATCTTCATTGCGGGAGCGGCCGTCCAATGGCTGCGCGACGGGCTGAAGATCATCGGCGCGGCGTCGGAGGCAGGCGCGCTTGCGGACAAGGCGGACCCGACCCAGCATGTCTATCTGGTGCCCGCCTTCACCGGCCTGGGGGCGCCACACTGGGACCCGGACGCGCGGGCGGCGATCTACGGCATGACGCGGGGAACGGGGCCGGCGGAATTTGCACGCGCAGCACTGGAGGCCGTCTGCTTCCAGACCCGCGACCTTCTCGACGCCATGCGTGGCGACTGGGCGGATGGCGCGCGCGACACGGTGCTGCGCGTCGATGGCGGCATGGTCGCTTCGGACTGGACCATGCAGCGGCTCGCCGACATTCTCGACGCGCCGGTCGACCGGCCGACGATCCTGGAGACGACGGCGCTGGGGGCGGCCTGGCTCGCCGGCCATCGCGCCGGCGTCTGGCCCGACCGGGACGGCATCGCCCGCTCCTGGGCCCGCGACCGCCGCTTCGAGCCGCAGATGGACGCGGAGACCCGCGCCGAAAAGATCGCCGGCTGGAAGGACGCGGTGCGGCGGACGCTGAGCGCGGGGTAGCGGCGGAAATCCTACGCATCCGCAACAGGGGCCGGCTCACCCGTCATCGGGTTCGCGGCCGGCGGCGAGCTACCTCGAACAAACCGGTCTTCTGTTCGGCGCTTCCGGATGCTATTGCCCGGATATGCACCTTTCTTCAAACGCCGTCGCAGGTCGGTCATGCGGGACCTGCACGCTCTGTTGCCGACTGCCTGACATCGATCTGCTCGAGAAACCGGCCAATAGCTGGTGCCGGCACTGCATCGAAGGAGAGGGCTGCTCGGACTATGAAAACCGCCCTTCGGTCTGCCGGGACTTTCTTTGCCGGTGGATGACCGATGGAAATCTCGGCGCCGAGTGGGAGCCGTCGCGCTCGCACATGATGATCTACAGGCAGGGCCCGCAGATCACGGTTCTGGTCGACCCTGATTTTCAGGACATCTGGCGGCGCGAGCCATACGGCACGCAATTGCGCGCCTGGGCTTCAAAGGCGGAACCGACGGGCGGATATGTGATTGTGTTCTGGCGGGACGAGGTCTTCAAGATCTGATCGCACCACCGCGGGCGCCGGCCCGGCAAATTGAAACAGTTCGCAATTTTTCATGCGTTGTGTCGGGAACGGCGCTACTCCTACGTCATTGCAACGATGGGAGGAAGCGATGCTGTATGCCGTTCTCTGCTACAATTCCGAGGATGCGGTCGCCGCGTGGAGCAAGGAGGAGGAGGACAAGGTGATGTCCGACCTTGCCGCGGTGGAGAGCAAACATGCGGCCGCCGGACGGCTCGGGCCGGTCGCGCGGTTGATGCCGACGACGGCCGCGACCACGCTCAGGAAGGCGCCGGGCGAGAGTTTCGTCGTCGACGGTCCCTTCGCCGAGACCAAGGAGCAGTTCCTCGGATTTTTCGTCGTCGACATGGAGACGCTCGACGCGGCGATCGCCTTCGCCAAGGAACTGGCGGTCGCCAATCCCGGCGTCGGCGCCTACGAGATCCGGCCGCTGCGCGTCTTCAAACCCGGTGGAGCACTGGAGCCATTGTGAGCGAACTTTCCTGGATCGACCTTGCGCTTTCCTCCGCCCGCCCGCAGGCGATGGGGGCGCTGCTGCGCTACTTCCGCGACCTCGACCTCGCGGAGGAGGCCTTCCAGGAGGCGTGCCTCCGGGCCGTGCGCACCTGGCCCGACAAGGGGCCGTCGCGCGACCCGGTCGCCTGGCTGATCTTCGTCGGCCGCAACAGCGGCATCGACAGCCTGCGCAAGCGCGCGCGGCAGGCGCCGTTGCCGCCGGAGGAGACGCTGTCGGACCTGGAGGATGTCGAAGAGGATCTCGCCGAGCGGCTGGACGGATCGCACTACCGCGACGATATCCTGCGGCTCCTGTTCGTCTGCTGCCATCCCGAACTGCCGGCGACGCAGCAGATCGCGCTGGCGCTCCGCATCGTCTCCGGGCTTTCGGTCCGCCAGATCGCCCGCGCCTTCCTCGTCTCGGAGGCGGCGATGGAGCAGCGGATCACCCGCGCCAAGGCGAGGATCGCGGCGGCCGGCCTGCCGTTCGAGGCACCGGATGCGGTCGCCCGTGCGGAGCGGCTCGGCGCGGTCGCGGCGATGGTCTACCTCGTGTTCAACGAGGGCTATTCCGCCGGCGAAAACCAGCGTGCCGACACGCCGTTCTGCGAAGAGGCGATCCGGCTTTCGCGATTGCTGCTGCGGCTGTTTCCCTCCGAACCCGAGATCATGGGGCTGACGGCGCTGCTCTTGCTCCAGCATTCGCGCAAGGCCGCGCGCTTCGACGCGGATGGCCAGATCGTGCTCCTGGAGGACCAGGACCGCAGCCTCTGGGACGGCCGCATGATCCGCGAGGCGCTGGCGCTGATCGACAAGGCGCTTCGCCACCGGTCGCCGGGGCCCTACCAGATCCAGGCGGCGATCGCCGCGCTGCATGCGCGGGCGAAACGTTCCGAGGAGACCGACTGGGAGGAGATCGACCTGCTCTACCAGTCGCTCGAGCGGCTGCAGCCGTCGCCGGTCGTCACGCTGAACCGGGCCGTCGCCGTGTCCCGGCGGCAGGGCGCGCAGGCGGCGCTCGACCTGATCGAACCGCTCGAAGACCGGCTTTCGGGCTATTTCTACTTCCACGGGCTGAGGGGCGGGCTCCTGAAGCAGCTCGGCCGCAATCGCGAGGCGCATGCCGCCTTCGAGCGCGCGATAGCACTTGCCACGACGCCGGCGGAAGCCGCCCATATCCGCCAGCACCTCGACGGGCTGGCCTGCGAGGCTACGGCCGGCACCACGCCCTGAACCGACGCTGGAATTGCACCGTGCCTACCTTTGTAGTAATGTTTCTACATATGGAGGTGCTGCATGGCGCGCATGACGAGCCGCGAATTCAATCAGGATACGGGCCGGGCGAAGAAGGCGGCGGAGCGCGGTCCCGTCTTCATCACCGATCGCGGCCGTGCGGCACACGTCCTGCTGTCGATCGAGGACTATAACCGGTTGGCGCGTCGCAGCGGAACCATTGCCGATCTGCTGGCCATGCCCGGCGGCGAGGACATCGATTTCGACGCGCCGAAACTCGGCGACGCCGCCCTGCGCCCGGCGGATTTCGACTGATGTATCTGCTCGATACCAATGTCGTATCCGAACTGCGCAAGAAGGCGGCGGGACGTGCCGATCCGGCCGTCCTGCGCTGGTCGGAGACGGTGACACCGGCGCAGCTCTATCTCTCCGCCATTTCGATCCTCGAACTGGAACTCGGCGTGCTGCAGATGGAACGGCGGGACGCGCGGCAGGGTGCGGCCCTGCGCCGATGGCTGAACGAGGCGGTGCTGCCTGCCTTCGACGGACGTATCCTTGCGGTCGACCATCCGGTCGCACTCCACTGCGCGCGGTTCTCCGTGCCGGATCCACGGCCTTTTCGCGACGGATTGATCGGGGCGACCGCGGCGGCAAGCAATTTCGTTCTGGTCACGCGGAACCTGCGCGACTTTGCCGGCATGGACCTTGAACTGCTCGACCCGTGGGCGTTCTGAACCCGTGCCCAGCCTAGCCCTGCACGGCCTATTTCCAGATGCCGAAGCGCTCCTGCATGTAGGCGATTGAGCTACGGTTGGCGTCCTTGCGGGTGATGCCCTCGATCGTCGAGCGATAAAGGGAATCGATGTCATGGGCACCGGTCGTTACCGGTTCCTCGATGCCCGCGGGCAGCCAGATCGGGATGCCCTTCCATGCGAGCAGGCCGGAGAGCCAGACGTCGTCCACGGTCCAGACGACATCGGGAATGTCGTAGGCGGTGTCATCGAAGAAATCGGGGCGCACGACGACGCCGCCGAGCCCCTGGAGGATATCGACATAGCCGGCCCTGGCGATCGGGCGGCGCATCGGGCGCGGCACGTCCTGGCGCAGCACGGCCGTCATGAACCTGTGGGCGAGCCGGCGCGCGCGTAGCGACGGGTCGAGCTTGCCGGTTCGCACTGCCTTCGGCTGGAAGGGGCCCGGCTTGCCGTGATGGGAGGCGATGTTCTTGCCGGTCAGGGCCACGCATTCGCTGGGCCGGGTCGCCTGAACGGCGAGAAGGTCGCCGGCCCAACTGGGGGCGAAAACCTTGTCGTCGTCGCAAAAGAGGATCTGCGCCGGCTTGCCGCGAAGCTCCTTCGCCGCGAACAGGACCTTCGAAGCCGGGCCGAGATCGGTGTCCGGGCGCACGATCCGCACGCCGTCCGGGACCTCCGGCAGCGCGCCGTCATAGCCCGGAAAGCGGCGGTAGCGCAGGGGGATATGGAGGCGGATCTCGTCGATTGCGGCCTTCTGGGCGACGAGGCTTTGCAGCGTCGGGCCGAGGGTCGAAAAGCGCGGCGGAATTGTGGACAGCGAAATAATGCGCAACGAATTGACCTGGAGCGACGGAAGGACCGGCGGTTTCGGCAGACCCTTGGCATGACCGGCCACGCATGGTCAACGAACCGCCGGTAGTGACGAACGCGGGCTCCAGCGGGCCTGCGAAACGCTCTGTTTCCTTTTTCCGGCCTTTGCTTGCAGGCCGCATCCCCCTATCGTCCGCGACGACGCGAACAACCGGAAGAGATGCCGATGGAACTTGGCCTTCACACCTTTGCCGATGTCGATCCCGCTGCCGCAGACCGTGGCAGGGAAGGGGAGCGGCGCGTGCGCGAGCTTCTGGAAGAAATCGAGCTGGCCGACCGGGTCGGCCTCGACGTGTTCGGGATCGGCGAGCACCACCGCCCGGACTATGCGGCGTCCGCCCCGGCGGTCATCCTTGCCGCGGCCGCGGCGCGGACGAAGTCGATCCGGCTTTCCAGCTCGGTGACCGTGCTTTCTTCCGACGACCCGGTGCGCGTCTTCCAGCAGTATGCGACGCTCGACCTGATCTCGGGCGGGCGCGCCGAGATCATGGCCGGTCGCGGTTCCTTCATCGAATCCTTCCCGCTGTTCGGCTACGACCTGGAGGACTACGACAAGCTGTTCGAGGAAAAGCTCGACCTGCTTCTGGCGATCAACGAAAGCGAAAAGGTTTCCTGGAGTGGCGAGACGCGGGCGCCGATTCCCGGGCTCGGCGTCTATCCGCGGCCGGTCCAGGGCCGGCTGCCGGTCTGGATCGCCGTCGGCGGCACGCCGCAATCGGTGGTGCGGGCTGCGGTGCATGGCCTGCCGCTGGCACTGGCGATCATCGGCGGCACGCCGGCGCGCTATGCGCCACTGTTCGATCTCTACCGCGAGGCCGCGGGCCGCGCCGGGCAGGACGCGGCAAAGCTGAAGACCAGCATCAACGTGCACGGCTTCATCGCCGACACGTTCGAGGCGGCGGCCGACCGGTTCTTCGGGCCGCAGACCGCGGTGATGAACCGGATCGGTGCCGAGCGCGGCTGGGGACCGACGAGCCGGGCGCAGTTCGATCTCGCGACCGGACCCGAGGGCCATCTGTTCCTCGGCGATCCGGAAACGGTCGCAGCCAAGATCGTCGCCCATCACCGGCTCTTCCGCAACGACCGCTTCGTGCTGCAGATGGCGATCGGCCTGATGCCGCACGAGCAGATCATGCGCGGCATCGAGCTCTACGGCACGAAGGTGGCGCCGCTGGTGCGCGAGGCGCTCGCGGCGGGGACTTCGCCGGCCTGAGGCATGGTCTCCGCCGCTCCGCCGTGATATGGAGCGCCTCGAAAGCGAGATAGGATGACACTTAACAACGACGATGACCTGCGCGGCATGCAGGCGATCGGCCGCCTGTGCGGCAATGTCCTGCAGCACATGGGCGCGGCCATCCGCCCGGGCATGACGACGGCGGAGCTGGACCTGATCGGCCGGCGGATGCTGGAGGAGGCCGGCGCCCGCTCGGCTCCGGAAAGCTGCTACGAATTCCCCGGCGCCACCTGCATCAGCGTCAACGAGGAAGTCGCGCACGGCATCCCCGGCGATCGCGTCATCGCCGAGGGCGACCTCGTCAACATCGACGTCTCCGCCGAACTCGACGGCTTTTTCGCCGATACCGGCGCATCGTTCACGGTCGGCCGCGTCGCTGCGAACGTGGACCGGCTCTGCCGCGACGGCAAGCGGGCGATGTGGGTGGGGCTGAAGGAGGTCAAGGCCGGCAAGCCGCTGTCGGCGATCGGCAACGCCATCGGCACGTTCGCCCGCAAGAACCGCTATACGCTGATCACCAACCTTGCCAGCCACGGCGTCGGCCGCTCGCTGCACGAGGAGCCCTCCGAGATCGCGACCTGGCCGGACAGCCGCGAGAAGCGGCTGATGACGGACGGCCTCGTCTTCACCGTCGAGCCGTTCCTGTCGCTCGGCGCCAACTGGGCGGAGAACGGCGACGACGACTGGACGCTCTACAGCGATCCGCGCGCGCCGACCGTGCAGTTCGAGCATACCGTGGTGGCGACGCGGAACGGGCCGCTGATCCTGACGCTGCCGGGCTAAGGGCGAGGGGCTGATCTGAGGCGCGCCGCCGGCCTTCAGAAATTATCGTCGATCGATCAGTTTTAGTCGTTTGACGCAGCATGTTGCGCTGCAATAGGACGGCGGCATGCCGCAAGTCTCCAAACCGCTCCATCCTCATCCCGTCGTCGTGGCGATCGCGGGCGGGCTGGCGCTTGCGTCGCTGATGGGCTTCGGCCGGTTCTTCTATACGCCGGTCCTGCCGGCGATGATGGCCGACCTGCACCTCGATCCGGCGCAGGGCGGCCTGATCGCCGCCGCCAATTTCGCCGGCTATCTCGCAGGCGCCGTCCTGGCCGCCCATGGCTGGGCGGCCGGCCGCGAGCGCCCGCTGGCATTGGCGGCGCTGGCGGCGAACGCGGTGCTGCTTGCGGCCATGGGCCTTGCCGGCAGCATCCCCGCCTTCATCGTCATCCGCTTCCTGGCGGGCCTTGCCAGCGCGCTCGGCATGGTCTTCACCGCGGCCATCGTCCTGTCGCACGGGCTTGCGGCGGGCGACCGGCGTGTTCCCGTCATCTTTTTTTCCGGCGTGGGGGCAGGGATCGCGCTGTCGTCCCTGCTGGTGCTCTGGCTTGCCTCGCTGCATCCGGCAGGATTGCCGGGCTGGCGGCTGGACTGGTTCGTCGCGGCTGCCTTTGCCGCGCTCGCCCTTTTCGCGATCGGACCCTTTCTGCCGCGTGGCGGACGGGGCGGCCCGGCCCGGCCGGAGCCACCGCTTGTCTGGAGGCGGCCGCTTCTGGCGCTGACGCTCAGCTACGGACTGTTCGGCATCGGCTATGTCGTCACCGCCACCTTCATCGTCGCGATGGCCCGCGAGGGCGGAGGCGGGCGGCTGCTCGAAGGGTTGACCTGGTTTCTCACCGGCCTGACGGCAGCGCTGTCGCTTTTTGCCTGGAAGGCGCTCGACCGGCGTCTCGGCATCCTCGGCGTCTATCGCGCGGCGCTGGTGTTCGAAGCGTTCGGCGTCGCCGCCACGGTCGTGCTGCCGGCGCCGGCCTCCGTCCTCGTCGGCGGGATTCTGCTGGGGGCGACGTTCATGGTGGTCACCGCCTATGGCCTCCAGCTCGGCCGCACCATGGCGCCGGAAAGCCCGCGCCGGTCGCTCGCCATGATGACGGCGGCCTTCGGAGTCGGCCAGATCGTCGGGCCGCTCGCTGCCGGCTGGCTCGCCGGCCTTTCGGGCGGCTACGGCCTGCCGAGCCTGCTTGCGGCCGCCGTGCTGGCGATCGCAGCACTTGCGACCCTTGCCGCCCACGATCACGACTTGATTAAATCTCGGTAATCCACGGCCCCGGCGATTGTTGCTGTGCGGAAACTGCTTTAGTTTCCGCGCGAACAGGAGCGGAGCAACCGTTCCCGCAACGAGAGACGATCGCCTTGTTTCATTCCTTCTTCCCCGAGCCGAAAAAATTCTTCCTGTCCGCCCTGATCTGGACGTTCGTGGTCGTCGGGTTCTGGTACAGTTTCGGCGAGAGCCTCGGCGCTTCGCTGGGCCTGCCGCCTCTCGCCCCCGGGCAGGAAGTGCCGATCGGGCTCGGCCATTTCTTCACCACCGCCTCGATCTGGTTCTACCTCTATTTCATCGTGTCGATGGCGATCTTCTGCGGCTTCTGGCACCTGCGCGCCACCAACCAGCCGTGGCGACTGTGGTCTGTCTGGGGCTCGGCCTTCCTCATCTTCACGGTCTATTTTTCCGTCGACATCAGCGTCGCCGTCAACAACTGGCGCCGGCCGACCTATGACCGCATCATCGAGGCGCTGAAGGCGCCGAACACCGTCGGCTACGACGAGCTCTACGGCTACGCCTTCATCTTCTTCCAGCTTGCCTCGATTTCCATCGTTACCGGCGTGCTCATCGCCTTCTTCACCAGCCACTACGTCTTCCGCTGGCGCAATGCGATGAACAATTTCTATGTCTCGGTCTGGCCGAAGGTCCGCACGATCGAGGGTGCCTCGCAGCGTATCCAGGAAGACACGATGCGCTTTGCCAGCACCGTGGAGGGCCTCGGCATCCGCCTGGTCGATTCCTTCATGACGCTGATCGCGTTCCTACCGGTGCTGCATGCGCTGTCGGCGAGCATCAAGGAACTGCCGATCGTCGGCGCCATTCCCTATCCGCTGGTGACGGCGGCGATCTTCTGGTCGATCTTCGGGACCGTCCTTCTGGCCGTCGTCGGCGTGAAGCTGCCGGGGCTGGAATTCCGCAACCAGCGCGTGGAGGCGGCCTACCGCAAGGAACTCGTCTATGGCGAGGACCATGCCGATCGCGCCCAGCCGCCGACGGTGCGTGAGCTGTTCGACAACGTCCGGAAGAACTATTTCCGGCTCTATTTCCACTACATGTACTTCAACGTCGCCCGCTACTTCTACCTGCAGACCGACGTCATCTTCTCGCTCTTCCTGCTGATCCCCTCGGTCGTCGCGGCCACGATCACCTTCGGCCTGATGCAGCAGATCCAGGGCGCGTTCTCGCAGGTCACGAACTCGTTCCAGTACCTCGTCAACTCCTGGCCGACCGTCATCGAGCTGATCTCGATCTACAAGCGCCTGAAGGCGTTCGAGGCGGCGATGGACGACAGGCCGCTGCCGTCGATCGACGAGGAATTCATCGCTGCCGGCGGGGTCGAGGAGATGGCGCAGTAAGCCAAGAAGCGTGTGACGTCAGAGCGTTTCGGAGGCGGCCCTGGCCGCCTTCGTCCGTTCGGCCAGGATGTCCATCGCCTCGCGCTGGCTGACGCAGGCGACGCCGGGCTTGCTGCAGACCTCGGTGAGGAAACGGTCGAGCGCGCGCCAGTAGGCGCCGCCGTTCATCGCCACGAAATGAAAGCCGAGCTGGAGCGGGATGCGGTCGCCGGCATATTGCTCATCGAAGGCGGCGCGGAAGGCGGAGAGCGTCCGCTCCTCGAAGACGGCGCTGTTCTTCTTGTCCTCGATCCCGCGCGAGTGGCGGACGAACAGGTTGTAGTCCATGCCGATCACCGGCCTGGCGGAGGGACCTTCGGGGATCAGCGGCAGAGAAAAGTGCACGAAGCCGTCGCTCTCGGTCGGCAGCACCGGCCCCTTGGAGACCTGGCTCGCGTCGTAGCGGAAGCCGAAGTCGCGCAGCGCCTGCGTCAGCGCCGGACCCGACGACAGATAGGGCGCCCGGAAGCCTGCGATGTCCTTCTCAGCGAAATTCCGCCATTCCACCGGTTCGCGCTCGGGCACGCCGGCGTTCTGCCAGGCGTCGCGCAGCGTGTTGCGGAAGAAGTCGAACTCCTGCTTCCACTCCTCGGTGCTCCATTTCGCACCGTCGAAATGGCCGCAGGCATGGCTGCCGATGTCGTGTCCCTCGGCACGGGCCTGCCAGATGTGCTCGAGCCGCGTGACGACGTCCTTGTTGTCGGGCGCGAAGCCGACATTCGACTTGCCGCGCGGATGGTGCGGGGCCTGGTAGCTCTTGCGGTTCTCCTTCGTCATCAGGAAGGTGCAGGAGAGGAAATAGGTGAAGTGCGCACCGGTGCGCCGCGCCATCTCGCGGCTCTGCGTCCACAGCCGGTTGTCATGAGCGCCGTCGAAGGAGACGACGACGAGTTGCGCGGGCGCCTTGTCCGCCGGATCCTGCGGCGACTGCGCAAGGGCCGGAAAACCGGCAAAGGAAAAGGCGAGGACGGCTGAAAGACTTGATCGAAACATGGGCACCGCGACAATTTGCAACGGGCCTTCATCGGTTGTGATTGCGGCAAAGCCGTGATCGCACTGGAATTTGGCCGAAGGCGGCGCTATCCCAGCGTGACGGTCTCTGACCGCATTTCCATGACGAAAGGCGGAATTCCATGACTTTACTCGTTGCGGGCATCGTTCTCTTCATCGCGACGCATCTCGTTCGCCCGTTTGCGCCCGGCCTTCGTGCCGCCGCAATCGACCGTCTCGGCAAGCCGGCCTTCATGGCGATCCATGGCATCGTTTCGCTCCTGAGCGCGGTCATGATGGTCTACGGCTTCGTCGACGCGCGCCAGAACGGCGGCACCATGCTCTACTTCCCGCCGGCGTTCATGGCGCACATCACGCTGACGCTGATGCTGATCGCCTCGATCTGTCTGGTCGCCGGCTTCCTGCCGGCGGGGTACATCCGCACGAAGCTGAAGTTCCCGTTGCTCGTGGCGATCAAGATCTGGGCGCTCGCGCACCTGCTCGCCAATGGCGAGAGCTATTCGGTGGTGCTGTTCCTGGCGATCCTCGCCTGGGCCGTCGTTCTCCGCATCTCGCTGAAGAAGCGGATCGCATCCGGCGAGACGAAGCTGCCGGTCTTCGTTTCCGCTCGCTATGATGTGATCGCCATCGTCGTCGGCGTGGCGCTCTATGCGGCAATCGTGCTGAAACTGCACGAACTCCTGATCGGCGTTGCGCCGATGATCTGACCGGTTTTTCCGGATTGAACCTGCGGCGGCGGCGCGAAATCGCGCTGCCCCCTTACAACGCGCCAAAAATCGGGTAGAAGCGCGAAAAACAATCTTACGAGTGAAAGCCGGAACCGATAATGGCAAACCAGGACGACAGCTTTATCCGCGAAGTGAACGAGGAACTTCGCTCCGACCAGATGCGCGCCTTCTGGCGGCGCTTCGGCCGGATCCTCATCGCTGTCGCGATCCTCTTCGTCCTCGGCACGATCGCCAAGGTCGGCTACGAATACTGGCGCGAGCGCGAGGCGTCGGCTGCCGGCGACAAGTTCCTCTCGGCGCTGACGCAGATCCGCGAGGGCAACAAGGACGAGGGCCAGAAGCAGCTTGCCGCGCTCGAGCAGGAAGGTTTCGGCGCCTATCCGGTGCTGGCGCGCATGCGCTCCGCCTCGCTCCTGGCGGAGGGCGGCGACGTCGCCGGTGCGGTCACCGCGTTTTCGGCGATCGCCAATGACGGTTCGGTGCCGCAGGCCATCCGCGATGCGGCCCGCCTGCGCGCGGCCTATCTCCTCGTCGATACCGGCACCTACGAGCAGGTCGCCGCCGAGGCCGAGCAACTGACGAACGCGTCGAGCCCGATGCGCCATTCGGCGCGCGAGGTGCTGGGCCTGTCGGCCTACAAGGCCGGCGACTTCGCCCGTGCCAAGGAATGGTTCGAGCAGATCGTCGACGACGCCGAGGCGCCGCGCAACCTCTCCAACCGCGCGCAGATGCTGCTCGACCTGATCGCCGCCAGCGGCAAGGCCTCCTGACGCCGCGCCTTCGCGCGGCTCAAACCGGAACGGAACGTCCCATGAGCTTCACCGTCGCCATCGTCGGGCGCCCCAATGTCGGCAAGTCCACGCTGTTCAACCGGCTGGTGGGCAAGAAGCTCGCGCTGGTGGACGACACGCCGGGCGTGACCCGCGATCGCCGGCCGGGCGAGGCGAAGCTGGTGGACCTGCGCTTCCGCGTCGTCGACACCGCCGGCCTCGAGGAGGCCGCGCCGGAGACGCTGCAGGGACGCATGCGGGCGCAGACGGAGGCGGCGATCGACGAGGCGGACCTGTCGCTGTTCATCGTCGATGCCAAGACCGGGCTGACCCCGGTCGACCAGGCGCTGGCCGAGATGCTGCGCCGCCACGGCAAGCCGGTGGTGCTCGTCGCCAACAAGTCCGAGGCGCGCGATTCCGACGCCGGTTTCTATGACGCCTTCACCCTCGGTCTCGGCGATCCGACGCCGATTTCCGCCGAACACGGCCAGGGCATGCTCGACCTGCGCGACGCGATCGTCGCAGCCATCGGCGAAGACCGCGCCTTCCCGCCCAAGGAGGACGAGGCCGTCACCAACGTGGACGTGCCGCAGGTCGCGCCCGGCGCAGACGGCGAGGCGGAAGACGAAGAGCCCGCCTATGACGAGACCAAGCCGCTGCGCGTGGCGATCGTCGGCCGCCCGAATGCCGGCAAGTCGACCCTGATCAACCGTTTCCTCGGCGAGGACCGGCTCCTGACCGGCCCGGAGGCCGGCATCACCCGCGACAGCATCTCGGTGGAGTGGGACTGGCGCGGCCGCACCATCAAGATGTTCGATACCGCCGGCATGCGCCGCAAGGCGAAGGTGCAGGAGAAGCTGGAGAAGCTGTCGGTCGCCGACGGCCTGCGCGCGATCCGCTTCGCCGAAACCGTCGTCATCGTCTTCGATGCGACGATCCCGTTCGAGAAGCAGGACCTGCAGATCGTCGATCTCGTCCTGCGCGAGGGCAGGGCGGCCGTGCTCGCCTTCAACAAATGGGACCTGATCGAGGATCCGCAGGCCGTGCTGGCGGAATTGCGCGAGAAGACCGAGCGACTTTTGCCGCAGGCGCGCGGCATCCGCGCCGTGCCGATCTCCGGCCAGACCGGCCGCGGGCTCGACAAGCTGATGCAGTCGATCATCGACACCGACCGCGTCTGGAACCGCCGCGTCTCGACCGCCCGGCTGAACCGCTGGCTGGAAGCACAGCAGGTCCAGCATCCGCCGCCGGCCGTCTCCGGTCGAAGGCTGAAGCTCAAATACATGACGCAGGTGAAGGCCCGCCCGCCGGGCTTCATGATCTCGTGCACGCGCCCCGAGGCGCTGCCGGAATCCTATGTCCGCTACCTGACAAACGGCCTGCGCAACGATTTCGACCTGCCCGGCGTGCCGATCCGCATCCACTTCCGGGCCGCGGACAATCCCTATGCCGGCAAGGCGAAGAAGCGGCGCTAGGGCTACCAGAGCGCTCGCCGGAATTGCCGGGCGATATCAGCCTTGTTCGCTCGCGACGCCGAAAAGAGAGGCCACCACGGGATCGAGGGCATTGAGATCCTCGAGCGTCAGCGGGGGGAATTTGCCCTGCATCAAGCCCAGTCGCCGACTGACACGCTTCCTGTTCTCGGCCGGTAGGATGCGTGCGACGGGTTTGCCGGCGCGTGTGATGACGATTTCCGTTTCCGCTCCGTGCTGAATGTCGCGCACGAGCTTTGAAAAATTCGATCTTGCGTCTCGCAGGTCCACGGTGCGCATGTGAGGCGTCCTCGTTGGTGTCTTACGATATAAGCACGCGAAATCGCCCACAACTGTCAGGCGTTACCCCGGCAGCTTCTCCTTCTCCACCAACGCACCGTGATGCTGGATGACGGCAGCGGCGACGGCGGCGGCGAAGCGGGCGGCTTCAGTTGCATCGCCGGCGACGACGTAGCGGGCGAGGAAACTGCCGTTGAAGCTGTCGCCGGCGCTGGTCGTGTCGACGATCGTCTCGACCCTGGCCGAAGGGACGTGGCTCCTTCTCTCTCCAAAGGCGAGGGTGGCGCCGTCCGCGCCGTCCTTGACGACGATGTCGGCGACGCCGAGCGCGCGGTAGCGGGCGATTGTGGCCTCGATCGAAGCGTCGCCGAAATGGGTGGCCTCGTCGTCGAAGCTCGGCATCACCAGCGAGGCGGCGCGTGCGCCGTCGCTGATCGTCTCGCGCATGCGCTCGGCACTGTCCCAGAGCCGGGGGCGGATATTGGGGTCGAATGCGACCAGCTTGCCGGAAGCCCGGGCGCGACGGAGCTCTGCGAGCAGCGTGTCGACGTCCTCAGGCGACAGGATCGCCAGCGTGATCCCGGAGAAGACGATGACGTCCGATGCCTCGATCGCTGCACGCAGGCGATCGGCGTCGCGCGCGAGCAGCTTTGCCGCCGATGTCGAGCGCCAGTAGGAGAAGCTGCGCTCGCCGTCGTTCAGGTGGATCATGTAGAGGCCCGGCGAACGGCCTTCGATGCGGGCGATGCGGCCGGTGCCGACGCCCTTGCTCTCGATGAAGGCCAGCATTTCGTCGGAGATCATGTCGCAGCCGACGGCGGTGAAATAGTCGACCGACCAGTCGGCGGGCAGGTACCGGCGGGCATAATAGGCGGTGTTGAAGGTGTCGCCGGCGAAGCTCTTGCGCATCAGGCCGCCATCGGCCTGCATCAGTTCCACCATGCATTCGCCAATTGCGAGCAGCCTGCCTGCCATGAATTCCGCCTCCCTATCTGCGTCGGAAGGAGGAGATACTGTCAAACAGGGCCAGGGGCAAGGTGATGCCGCTGCCGCCGGTGCGCCGGCGGGCGCGGGCGCGCGCCTCGCCGGGGATGTGGACGCCGTAGTCCGCCGAAAGCCGCTCCAGCTGCCGGGCGAGCCGGGTTTCGAAATCGCGGGCCAGGAACTGCGGCGCGATCGCGAGGACGAAGAGACCGGCGCCCGGCGTCTCGTCGCCCGACTGGAAATCGGGGGCGTCGAGCGACCAGTTGGCGCCCGTCAGCCCTGCTGCCAGCACCTCGACCATCAGCGCGATATTGGCGCCGCGCGCGCCGCCGAAGGCGACAAGCGCGCCCTTGATCGCCGCGTTCGGATTGGTGGTCGGCCGGCCCGCGGCGTCGAGCGCCCAGCCTTCCGGAATGGGCTGCCCCCGTTCGGCCGCCTCCCGGACCTTGACGAAGGCGGTGGCGCTCGAGGCCTGGTCGATGACGAGCGGCGGCCCGTTCGCGCGCGGCGCGGCAAAGGCCAGCGGGTTGGTGCAATAGACCGGCTTGACGCTGCCGGCGCCGGCGAGCAGGGCCGGGCCGTTGGTGGCGGCGAAGGCGACGAGGCCCTCGGCTGCGAGGCGGGCGACATACCAGCCGAGCTCGCCGGCGGTGAAGCTGTTGTGCGAGGCGTAGACCGTCAGGCCGAAGATGCGGGTCTTCGATACCAGTTCCTCGAAGGCGGTGTCGAAGCCGAGCTGGGCGATGCCGCCACGGCAGTCGCATCGGGTGAGCGCAGGGACCGGCGAGGTGAGCAGGGGCTCGGCACGGCCGTCGATGCGGCCGCAGTCGAGCGCATCGAGATAGTCGGGCAGGTGCGCCAGTCCGAGCGCGGGCTTGCCGGCCGCCTCGGCGGCGACGATTGCCCTGGCCAGCGAGCGCGCAAGGGCCTCGCTGGCGCCGGCCCGCACCAGCGCGCCGGCGGCGAGCGTCGAGACCTCGGCAAGCGTCAGGGAGATGGTGCGATCAGCCATGCGCTCGCCTCCGGGAACGGGGCGGGCGTTTCGTTCCGGTTTTCGCACCCGCGCCGGGGCGGCCGGCGGGATGGGGAACCCGGTGGCAGATATCGTTCGGCACGAGGCTTGCCGGATGGCGGCCATGGTGGCGGTGCAAGGGCGGCTCCGTCGGTCTGCTCCAGGCCCGGTTGTGCGCCATCATCGGGCCCGGCGCCGCCGGCGTCAACCGCAGGAGGCACAAAGAGGCCATCGGCCCGGCCCTTCCGTTTGGCTGTTTACGCGTCCCGCCGTCCCCGCTACACAGTCAGGATACGTCCGGCAGGATACGTCTGGGCGCGTCATTTCCGGGGAGTTGTCCATGGCCACCTCAAAGACCTCCGCAGCCGACTGGTGGCGTGGTGCGGTGATCTATCAGGTCTATCCGCGCTCCTACCAGGATACCACCGACGACGGCATCGGCGATCTGAAGGGGGTGACGCAGCGGCTTTCGCATATCGCTTCCCTCGGCGTCGACGCGATCTGGCTGTCGCCGTTCTTTAAGTCGCCGATGGCGGACATGGGCTACGACGTCTCCGACTATTGCGACGTCGACCCGATGTTCGGCTCGCTCGCCGATTTCGACGAGATGCTGGCTGCGGCCCACGCCCTCGGGCTCAAGGTCGTCATCGACCAGGTGATCTCGCACACCTCCGACCAGCATCCGTGGTTCAAGGAGAGCCGCTCCAGCCGGGACAACGACAAGGCGGACTGGTATGTCTGGGCCGAGCCGGAGAAGGACGGCACGGCGCCGAACAACTGGCTGTCGGTGTTCGGCGGTCCCGCCTGGGAGTGGGACGGCGTGCGCCGGCAATACTACATGCACAACTTCCTCACCTCGCAGCCGGATCTGAACTTCCACAACCCGGACGTCCAGGAGGCGGTGCTGAAGACGATGCGCTTCTGGCTCGACCGCGGCGTCGACGGTTTCCGGCTGGATACGGTGAACTACTATTTCCACGATACGAAGCTCAGGGACAACCCGCCGCATGCGCCGGACACGGACGAGGCAGGGCTCGATGCGCCTGACGTCAATCCCTACGGCATGCAGGCGCACCGCTACGACAAGACGCAGCCGGAGAACGTCGGCTTCCTCAAGCGCGTGCGCGCGCTCCTGGACGCCTATGACGGGCGCACCTCGGTCGGCGAGGTCGGCGACGGCGCGCGCTCGCTGAAGACGGTGGCGGAATACACCAGCGGCGGCGACAAGCTGCACATGTGCTACACCTTCGACCTGCTGGGGCCGGATTTCTCCGCCGCCTACATCCGCAAATGCGTGGAGGGGTTCCAGAAGGCGGTCGTGGACGGCTGGGTCTGCTGGGCCTTCTCCAACCACGACGTCGAGCGCCATGTCAGCCGTTTCGTCGAGGCACCGGAGGAGCGCGAGCGGGTGGCGCGGCTGGCCCTGACGCTGCTTTCGACCTTGCGCGGCACGATCTGCCTCTACCAGGGCGAGGAACTGGGCCTGCCGGAAGCCGAACTCGCCTTCGAGGACCTGCGCGATCCCTACGGCATCCGCTTCTGGCCCGCCTTCAAGGGCCGCGACGGCTGCCGCACGCCGATGCCCTGGCAGGCGGAGGCGCCGCAGGCGGGCTTCAGTGCCGCGCGCCCCTGGCTGCCGGTGCCGGCCGAGCACGCGCGGCTCGCCGCCGATGCGCAGGAAAAGGTGCCCGGCTCGGTGCTCAACCACTACCGCGACACGCTGGCCTTCCGGAAGGCGCATCCGGCACTGCTCGACGGGGAGATGGAGTTCGTGACGTCCAATCAGGACGTGCTGGCCTTCACGCGGCGGAAGGGCGCCGAGACGCTGCTGTTCGTGTTCAACCTGACGCGGAAGAAGGCGGCGTTCGTGCCGCCGGCATCGATGACGCTCGCAGAGGCTGTCGCCGTCCCCGGCTTCGGCGGCAGGCTCGCCGAGGGCACGGTGGAACTGGCGCCTCTGGACATGGCCTGCGTGCGGCTCTGAATGTCTTACCGGACGAGCTTGTCATAGTCCGCGTGGCTGCCGATCCAGAACCAGACGAGGTCCTGATCATCGGCAACCGCCAGTGCCCGCCACGAGAGGCCGACCCGGACGGACCAATACCGGCCAGTCCGCTTGAGGTGTAGCGACGGGTGCCTGGGATCGGCCTTCAAGAGTTCGAAATTCTGATCAGCCAGCTTCTGCACATGCGCGGGAAGCGCATTGTAGGAACGCCAGAAGGAGGCGTTCGCAAAGTGCCTCAAAGGCGAGAGGTCCGGCCTGCGCGATGATCTCGCAGTGCGTCGTCCGCGAGTTGGTCCAGCTTGCTGCCCGTCAGGGCGTCCCGCTCAAACTGTTGATCCCAGCGTTCGGCGTGCAGTTTCTCGAACCAGACAGAGAACGCTTCGAACTCATCCTTGTCGAGTTCGGCCACGCTCGCTTCTATCTGCTGCAGCTTGGACATGACGTCACCTTTCAGGTCCTCATCGCGTCCAACTCGACGCTCGGTGGCTTATCTAAGAACCTTCGGAAAAGGTCTCCATAGAAATATGCCGTCGTCGCGATCTTGCCAAGGGTCACGATCACCCGATCAGTGCGAACCGGTCGACGTCGACCATGCCGCGGTCGGAAATCTTCAGGTGCGGGATCACCGGCAGGGGCAGGAAGGCGAGCTGGAGGAAGGGCTCCTCGAGCGTCGAGCCGAGCGAAAATGCTGCCTTGCGCAGGTGGTGCAGCGTGTCGCGGACCACCTCGAAGGGTTCGAGGCTCATCAGGCCGGCGACGGGGAGCGCGATCTCGCCGGTGATCCTGCCGTCCTCGACGACGACGAAGCCGCCGCGGATCTCGCCCAGCCGGTTGGCGGCGAGCGCCATGTCGTCCTCCCTGACGCCGACGACGCAGATGTTGTGGCTGTCGTGGCCGACGGTGGAGGCGATCGCGCCCTTCTTCAGGCCGAAGCCCTGGACGAAGCCGTTGGCATGGTTGCCGTTCTTGCCGTGCCGTTCGATGACGGCCACCTTGATGATGTCGCGCGACAGGTCGACGGTCGTCTGGTTGCCGCTTGCCGGCAGCCGGTAGCGGCGGTGCTCGGTGATGATCTTGCCGGGCATGACGCCGATCACCGGCGTCTCGCCTTCCGACACCGGCACGGCGAAGTGCGAGGCCTTCACCAGCCTTGCCCTGACGCTGTCGAGCCCGACCGGGGCAACGGGACGGCGGCCCGCAAAGAGCGCGTCGGTCACGCGGCGGCCGGCGGCAAAGACCATTTCGGCCCGGCAGTCCTCCAGCGTGTCGATCACGACGAGATCGGCGCGCCAGCCGGGGGCGACGAGGCCGCGGTCCTGCAGGCCGAAGGCCTTCGCCGCCGAGATCGAGGCGGCGCGATAGACGGCGAGCGGGGCGCGGCCGTGCGCGATCGCGGTGCGGATCATGTGGTCGAGATGGCCCTGCTCGGCGATGTCGAGAGGATTGCGGTCGTCGGTGCAGAGCGCGATGAAGGGCGACAGCCGCTCGGTGAAGAGCGGCATCAGCGCCAGGAGGTCCTTCGAGACCGAGCCCTCGCGGATCAGGATGTGCATGCCCTTCCTGATCTTCTCCAGCGCTTCCTCCGCGCTCGTGCACTCGTGGTCGGTGCGGATTCCGGCCGACAGGTAGCCGTTGAGGTCGCGGCCGGAGAGCAGCGGCGCATGACCGTCGATATGGCCGCCCTGGAAGGCCTCGAGCTTGGCCATGCAGACGGGGTCCTTGTGGATCACGCCGGGGAAATTCATGAACTCGGCAAGGCCGATCACCTTCGGGTGATGGCGGAACGGCAGGAGCTTCTCCACCGGCAGGTCGGCACCGGAGGTTTCCAGATGCGTCGCCGGCACGCAGCTCGACAGTTGCACGCGGATGTCCATGATCGTCGCTCCGGCGGAATCGAGGAAGAAGCGGATGCCGTCTTCTCCCAGCACGTTGGCGATCTCGTGCGGGTCGCAGATCGCGGTCGTCACCCCGTGGGGCAGGACGCAGCGGTCGAACTCGTGCGGGGTGACGAGCGAGCTTTCGATATGCAGGTGCGTGTCGATGAAGCCGGGGACGACGATGCGGCCGGAAATGTCGATCTCCGCGCGGCCCTCATAGGCCTCGCAGGTGCCGACGATGCGATCGCCGCAGATGGCGATGTCGGAGGCGACCAGTTCGCCGGTGACGAGATCGAAGAAGCGCCCGCCCTTCAGCACGATGTCGGCGGGTTCGCGGCCGGTGCCCTGGTCGATCAGGCGTTCCAGGCGGGTGGTGGCGGTCATGGCGGTTCTCCGAATCCCTCTTTGAAAACTCTAGCAGGGAAGGCGCCGGCTTGCCGAATTTCCCGCGCGACGGCTACTGCCGCCGTTCAGCCGGGGAAGGTGACGGTGAAGGCAAAGCGCCTGCTTTCGCCGGCCGGGAGCACGGTGCCATGGGGGCGCTGCGACAGTTCGCGCGACCCGCCGCTCTCCGCCGCCGTGCCGTGCCAGGGTTCGATGCAGAGATAGGGTGCGCCGGGCTTGGTCCAGAGCGCGAGGTTCGGCAGGTTCTCGAAACGGAATGCCAGGGCCGGGCCGTCCTCGGCTCGATAGGTGAGCCCGTCGCCCGCGCCTTCGGGAAAGATCATGGCGTCGGCCTCGAACTGGGCAGGATCGAGGACGAGCGTGCCCCCGGCGAAGGGCGACGGCAACTCCCCGGCCGCGAGCAGCCCGCCTTCGAGCCGCCGAAGGGCGGGTTCTCCGCCATTGTCGAGGTGGATCGTGTGCGGCCGGCCGGCGGCGCCGGGCAGGGGCCAGACGAAGGCGGGGTGGAATCCGAGGCCGAATGGCATCGGCCGGTCGCCGCGGTTGGAGACGGTGGCGGAGACGGTCAGGGTTGGCCCTTCCAGCCTGTGTTCGACGGCGAGCAGGAATTCGAAGGGATAGAGCGCGCGCGTCTCCTCCGAGGCTGCCAGTTCGTGGCGGCACATCGTCTCCGTGGCCGAAGCGAGCGCGAAGTCCCGGCGCCGGGCGAATCCATGCTGCCCCATGGGGTAGGGCTTGCCGTCGATCAGGAGCGTATCGTCCGGCGCCCTGCCGACGATCGGAAAGAGCACGGGCGAGCGGCCGGACCAGAAGGCGGCATCGCCGCTCCAGAGCCAGCTCCTGCCGTCCGGCGTCGCGATCGCCTGCATTTCGGCGCCGAGCGGGGAGACGTCGACGGCCAGGAATGCGTTCTCGATGCGGGTGAGGTCGGTCATGGGGGCTCCTGATGCGGCGATCGGTTCGGCGCAGCATAGACGTATCCGCCGGATTCCGCGTCCGCTGATCGCATGCCTCGGGACGATTTTCTCGAAGCCGCGTCGTGACGGCATCGAAGCCGGCGACCTCGCTTGACATACTCATAACCGAAGAGTTATTGAACTAATCAATAGCCAACGGGTTATGGATGTCGATGAGCGAAGCGCAGGACCTTCTCTTCACCGCACTGGCGGACCCGACGCGTCGGGCGATCTTCGAGCGGCTGTGCCGCCGGGGCGAGCAGACCGTGGGGGCGTTGACGGCCGAAGCGGGCGTCTCGCAGCCGGCGGTGTCCAAGCATCTCGGCGTCCTGAAGCGGGCGGGCCTGGTGTCCGACCGTCCTCAGGGCCGCCAGACCCATTACAGCGCCCGGCTCGAAGCGCTCTCCCCCCTGGTGGACTGGACCCAGCAGATGTCCGGCTTCTGGGAAAGCCGGTTCGACGATCTCGAAGATCTGCTCAAGAGGATGGACCAATGAACGTATCTGCCGAAAAGACCCTTTCCGTCGTCGTCGAACGGGAACTGCCGCATCCGCCGGAGAAGATCTGGCGCGCTCTCACGCAACCGCAACTCATCGAGGAGTGGCTGATGAAGAACGAATTCAAGCCTGCCGTCGGCCACGCCTTCAGCCTGCGCGCCGATTGGGGCACCGTGGAATGCCGGGTACGCACCGTCGAGCCGAACAGGACCCTGTCCTACACATGGGACGCCACGCCGCTGGAGAGCGTCGTCACCTGGACGCTGACGCCGACCGAGACCGGCACGATGCTGCGCATGGAGCAGACCGGTTTCCGGCAGGACCAGCCGATGTTCTATGGCGGCGCGAAGATGGGCTGGCCGAAATTCCTCGACAAGCTCGAAGACGTGCTCGCCCGCCTGGACTGAGGGTATTCGACCTCCGCCATCGGCGGAAACCTCCCGTTGCGCCACAGCCCTTGCAGACGCGGCCTGTCCGAGGACGGCCGCGGATGGCGCCGTCGTGCCGTCGAGCGGGCAGCATGGCCCTGCAATCAAAGGAGACCGATTTGAACTGGAACAAGTGGATAAGACAGTTTCACCGCTGGATTTCGATCGCCTTCACGCTTGCCGTGATCGCCAACATCGCTTCCATGGGCATGGAGGAGCCCGTCCTCTGGATCGGCCTGCTGGCGCTGGTGCCGCTCATTCTTCTGCTCATAACGGGGCTCTATCTCTTCGTCCTGCCCTATGCCGCGAAACGGCGCGATATCGCCCGTTAGAATCTGTCCCGCCAATGAGAGGAGGCGGCCGCAGCCGGCCGCTTCCAGTTCCGTCATTCCGCGCTCAGATATTGTCCTTCAGCACGTCGCGCAGCTTGCCGAACAACTCGTCGATGTGATGCTTCTCGATGATCAGCGGCGGCGACAGCGCGATGATGTCGCCGGTGGTGCGGATCAGGAGGCCCTTCTCATAGGCCTTGAGGAAGGCGGAGAAGGCGCGCTTGGTCGGCTCGCCCGCGATCGGCGACAGCTCGACCGCGCCGATCAGGCCAATGTTGCGGATGTCGATCACGTTCGGGCAGTCCTTCAGCGAATGCAGCCCGTCCTCCCAGTAGGAGGCGAGTTCGGCCGCGCGGGTCAGCAGGCCCTCTTCCTTGTAGGTGTCGAGCGTGCCGAGCGCTGCGGCGGATGCAATCGGATTGCCGGAATAGGTATAGCCGTGGAAGAACTCGATCAGGTGCTCCGGGCCGCTCATGAAGGCGTCGTGAATCTCGGAAGTGACGAAGACCGCGCCCATCGGGATGACGCCGTTGGTCAGGCCCTTGGCCGTCGTGATGATGTCGGGCTTGACGTCGAAATACTGGGCGGCGAACGGTGCGCCGAGGCGGCCGAAACCGGTGATGACCTCGTCGAAGATCAAAAGGATGCCGTGCCTGGTGCAGATCTCGCGCAGCTTCTGCAGATAGCCCTTCGGCGGGATCAGGACGCCGGTGGAGCCCGCCACCGGCTCGACGATGACGGCAGCGATGGTGGAGGCGTCGTGCAGGGTGACGATACGTTCCAGCTCGGTCGCGAGGTCGCCGCCATGCTCGGGCTCGCCGCGGGTGAACGCGTTCTTCTCCGGCAGGTGGGTGTGCGGCATGTGGTCGACGCCGGTGAGCAGCGTGCCGAACATCTTGCGGTTGGAGACGATGCCGCCGACGGAGATGCCGCCGAAGTTGACGCCGTGGTAGCCGCGCTCACGGCCGATCAGGCGGAAGCGGGAGCCGTCGCCTTTCGCCCGGTGATAGGCGAGCGCCACCTTCAGGGCGGTGTCGACCGACTCTGAGCCGGAATTGGTGTAGAGCACGTGGTTCATGCCCTCGGGCGCGATGTCGACCAGCCGGTTGGCCAGTTCGAAGGCCTTGGGGTGGCCGAGCTGGAAGGCGGGCGCATAGTCGAGCTCGCCCGCCTGCTCGCGGATCGCCTCGGTGATCTTCGGCCGGCAGTGGCCGGCGTTGACGCACCACAGCCCCGCCGTGCCGTCCAACACCTGCCGCCCGTCATGGGTTTGGTAGTGCATGTCCTTCGCGCTGACGAAGAGGCGCGGTTCCTTCTTGAACTGCCGGTTCGCCGTGAACGGCATCCAGAAGGCGCGCATGTCGTTGGGGGTGTTCAGGCGGTTGGACATGTCGATCTCCGTGGGTATCGATTGCGAGGACAGTGTTCGAGGGGCAGGGCGTTGCCGCTCCCCCCGGGCGGGTTCTTTACCTGTTGGTCAAATTATCGAAGCACCCGGCACCGTCAAGCCTCGGCCGCTTCGCGCCGCCCAAAAGAAAACGCCCGGCGGTGGTGTTCCGCCGGGCGTCGAAAAGGGCCATGCAGCCGGTCACGCGTAGCGCAACTGCCTGCTCTCGCTCGGATGCGGCTCGCTGTAGATGCTGTCGATCGCGCCCAGGATCGTCAGGACGGCGTCCGACTTGCTGGAATAGTAGATCGTCTGCGCATCCCGGCGCGTCGTGACCAGGTTTTGCGCGCGCAACTTGGACAGATGCTGGGACAGGGCCGATTGGCTCAGTCCGACCTTCTGTGCGAGCGCACCTACGGCGATTTCACCGCTGACAAGTACCTTCAGGATCAGCAGGCGCTTGGGATTCGCCACTGCCGAAAGAAAGTTCGTTGCAACTTCGGCCTGTGCCTGATCGCTGTCAGAAAAGGCGTCCATCGGAAACTCCTTCAATGCGTATTAACTTCAATATGTGCGGTCCCGTACTGTATGACTGTTAGCATATAAACAAAACCGAACACATCAAGTGGCCAGATATTGGGGGTCTGGGCATCGCGGAGGGGGGGAGCGTCACGCCCTGTCGGCACGCGCCTTGTGGAGCAAGTCGGCGAGGACCGTGCGCAGTTGCGCGGGGTCTGTGAGTTCTTCTTCGAATTCAACACGTTTCAGTTCATCTCCGGCGGAAAGATCGATCCCCGCAGCGTCAATTCCGGAGATGGCCCATTTGTTCCCCTTCGCGCCGCAATAGTGGCTCGCATAGACCGAGGCCGCCTCCGCGTGATCGGTGTTCATATGCTCGATTGCGGCATTTTCACGGTCGGCCAGCGCCTCGCGCACCGCGGAGCGAATCATCAGATCCTCGGCAGAGAGCACATAGGCTCTGCCGAAGCCGCCGTTCAGGTTTGCCCGCTGCGGCACCAGCCGGAAGAAGGTGAAATCGGGAAAATCCACATAGAGTTTCGCCTTGGGGTGGCGGCGGACGAAGCGGTCGCGCAGACGGGCATGCTCCTTCGTGCCGCGTTCGAGTTCGGCCGCGACCGTGATCACCGTCAGCCGCGGATGGGCGAGGGGATCGCCCTTGCCGGGCTCGCCGGCGAGCAGGGATGAGCGCGGGTCGGCGCGCAGCGCCCGTGTGTGGCCGGACAGGGCGGAGACGAGGATTACCGGCGCGCCGTCGATGTCGAGGCCCGTCAGCACGCGGCTCGCCAGCGGGTGGCCGGTCTCCGGCTCCAGCACGGCGAGGGAGGCGCTGCGGGCGGAGCGCAACAGCATGCGGGCGAGCCTGCGGGCTTCGTCGTCGGTGTCGCGCAGGACCTTCGGTCGGTCGTCGTTCGTGGCGGTCATGGTGCGTCCTCGCCTTGTTGCGTCGTCGAGTTTGCAACCGAGGGGCGGGGCAAAGTCAAGCCGCGCGGCGCCCCTGCGTCATCATGACTATTGCAGGGGCGGCCTTGCCTTCATTCGCGGCGGCGATGGCGCGTCAGGCTTTCTACCACGTTCTGGGCGTTGATCATGCCGACGATCGCGCCGTTCTCCACCACGCCGATATTGCCCGGCTGCCGGGACATGGCGTCGAGGATGTCGACCAGCGGGGTCTCAGGCCGGGCCGTCGCCGTTACGCCCACCGCCGGCCCGGCGAGGCCCGGCTGCATGACGTCGCGCGCCATCAGCATGCTGATCGGGTTCATGTTCTGCACGAAATCGGCGACGTACTGGTTGGCCGGGTTCTTGACGATATCCTGCGGGGTGCCGCACTGGATGATGCGGCCGCCTTCCATGATGGCGATTCGGTTGCCGATGCGGAATGCCTCGTCGAGGTCGTGGCTGACGAAGATGATGGTCTTCTTCAGGCGCCGCTGGAACTCCAGCAACTCGTCCTGCAGGCGCGTGCGGATCAGCGGGTCGAGGGCGGAGAAGGGCTCGTCCATCAGGAGGATGGGGGCGCCGGTGGCGAAGGCGCGGGCGAGGCCGACGCGCTGCTGCATGCCGCCGGAGAGCTCGTTGACCTTGCGGCCGGCCCACTGGGTGAGGTTGACGAGCTTCAACTGCTCCTCGACGCGGGCCTTCCGCTCGGCTTCCGGCATGCCCGCCAGTTCGAGCCCGAAGCCAACATTGTCGGCCACCGTGCGCCAGGGCAGGAGCGCGAACTGCTGGAAGACCATGGAGACGGTGTGCATGCGGAAGTCGCGCAGCGCCTTGGGCGAACAGCTGTAGGGGTTGAGCACCCCGTTGCCGGTTTTCACCTGCACCTCGCCGCGCACGACCGGCGCCAGTCCGTTGACGGCGCGCAGCAGCGTCGATTTGCCGGAGCCGGAAAGCCCCATCAGCACCAGGATCTCGCCCTCGTGGATGGTCAGCGAGGCGCCGGCGACGCCCATGACGAGCCCGGTCTCCTTGCCGATCTCGTCGCGGGACTTGCCGGCATCGACCATGGCAATGGCGCGCTCCGGCTTCTCGCCGAAGATGATGTCGACGTTTTGAAAGACGACGGCCTCGGTCATGCGCCTTCTCCTTCATCGGACGAGCGGAACAGGCGGTCGAGAATGATGGCGAGAATGACGATGCAGAGCCCGGCCTCGAAGCCCATGGAAATGTTGACGGTGTTGAGCGCGCGGACGACGGGGACGCCGAGGCCCTTGGCGCCGACGAGGGCGGCGATGACGACCATCGACAGCGACAGCATGATCGTCTGCGTCAGGCCGGCCATGATCTGCGGCGTGGCGAAGGGCAGTTCCACCTTGCGCAGCACCTGTGCCGGCGTGGCGCCGAAGGCCTGGGCAGCCTCGACCAGCGAATCCGGCGTCGAGATGATGCCGAGCCGGGTCAGTCGGATCGGGGCGGGGATGGCGAAGATGACGGTGGCGATCAGGCCCGGCACCATGCCGAGGCCGAAGAGGATCAGCGCCGGGATCAGATAGACGAAGGTCGGGATCGTCTGCATCAGGTCGAGGACCGGGCGCAGGAAGGCGTAGAACCAGGGGCGGCGGGCGGCGGCGATGCCGAGCGGGACGCCAACGGCCATGCTGACGGAGGTGGCCGCCAGCACCAGCGCCAGCGTCTCCGTCGTCTCCCGCCAGTAGCCCTGGTTGACGATCAGCAGGAGCCCTAGCAGCGTGAACACCGCCACGCCGACCGACCGGCGCAGATACCAGGAAAGCAGGGTGACGAGCGCGATCAGGCCCAGCGCATAGGCGAACCTGCCCTCGTCGCTCGAAAACGGGCCCTGCAGAAGGAACAGGATGGCGTCGATGCCGGCCTGGAGGACGACCTTGAGGAAGTCGAAGAAGTCCTTGCCGGCCGAGGTCAGCCCGTTGACCGCCGCCTTGGCCCAGGGCCCGATGGGCAGTTTGATGTTCGTCAGCCAATCCACGGGTTCGCACCTGCCTTCCAAGGGGTTGAGGAAATGCCAAGCCGCACCCGCCATGCGTTTGCCGGAACGGCGGTCGCAAGGGGGGCGCGGAGGCATCCGGAACAGTGTCTGGTCAATCCGCTGGCACCTGCCGCGGAAGCCTAATGCACTGTCGATGTCAGGAAAGGCGGAAGTTGCCTTCCGCCCTTCGTCCTTCTCAGAGGCCGAGCGAGGCCTTGACGGCTGCCAGGCCGTCCGCGCCGTCCTTGGTGGTGACGCCGGCAAGCCACGGCTCGATCGCCGCGGGGTTGGCCTTCAGCCATTCGCTGGCGGCATCCTCGGGGGCTGCGCCGTCGTTGAGGATCTTGCCCATGACCTGGTTTTCCATCTCCAGCGAGAACTTCAGGTTCTGCAGGAGCTTGCCGACGTTCGGGCATTCGGCGACGTAACCCTGGCGGACATTGGTGTAGACGGTGGCGCCGCCGAAGTCCGGTCCGAAGACGTCGTCGCCGCCGGACAGGTAGGTCAGCTTGAAATTGGCGTTCATCGGATGGGGCTCCCAGCCGAGGAAGACGATCGGCGCGCCGTCCTGTTCTGCCCGGGCCACTTCGGCGAGCATGCCCTGCTCGGAGCTTTCCACCACCTCGAAGCCCTTGAGGTCGAAGGTGCCCTTGTCGACCATGTCGATGATCAGGCGGTTGCCGTCATTGCCCGGCTCGATGCCGTAGATCTTGCCGTCGAGGGCTTCCTTCTGGGCGGCGATGTCCTTGAAGTCCTTGATGCCGAGTTCGGCGCCCTTGGCGTTGGTGGCGAGCGTGTACTTCGCGCCCTCGAGGTTCTCGCGCACCGTTTCCACCGAGCCGTCCTCGCGGAAGGGCTTGATGTCGGCTTCCATCGTCGGCATCCAGTTGCCGAGGAAGACGTCGATGTCCTTGTTCTTCAGCGACTGGTAGGTGACCGGAACCGACAGCACGGTCGTTTCCGTCTCGTAGCCGAGACCCTTGAGGATCGTCGAGGCCGTCGCGGTGGTCGCGGTGATGTCGGTCCAGCCGACGTCGGAGAAGCGGACCTTGCCGCAGCTTTCCGCCTCGGCGGCGAGCGCGCCGGCCGTGCCGAGCGCAATGAGCGAGACCGCGGCCAGCGCCGAGGCCTTCAGTGTCGATGCGATTTTCATGATAGATGCTCCCCGTTCTTGTTCTGATGCCTTAAGCCAAGCATCAAAAACGTCATAATTCAAGCACTTTACCGTAGCGGCATGGGTATCGGCCGCCTAGTTTATTTCAGGCCGTTTCGCAATCCGGCGCAAGAATGTCGCTGAGGACGGAGCGTGCGGAATTCTGTGATTTCGTCCCTCTTGCTGCTGGAAATCCCCGGCTTTCCGGGCCAGAAGGTGCCGAGGTGAAAATCATGGCAAAACTCTATTTCCACTACGCGACGATGAACGCCGGCAAGTCGACGATGCTGCTGCAGGCCTCCTACAACTACCGGGAGCGCGGCATGCGGACGGCGATCTTCATCGCCTCGCACGACGACCGTGCCGGCCGCGGGCGGATCTCCTCGCGCATCGGGTTGCAGTCGGACGCGATCGCCTTCGACGGCTCGGACGATCTGGAAGCGATGGTGAGCGCCCTGCAGGCGGATGGCACCGGGCAGATCGCCTGCGTCTTCGTCGACGAGGCGCAGTTCCTGAGCGAGCGCCAGGTATGGCAGCTTGCGCGGATCGCCGACCGCCTCCACATCCCGGTGATGGCCTATGGCCTGCGGACCGATTTCCAGGGCAGGCTCTTTCCCGGATCCTATGCCCTGCTTGCGATCGCCGACGAGTTGCGCGAGGTCCGGACCATCTGCCATTGCGGCCGCAAGGCGACGATGGTCGTCCGTCTCGGCGCGGACGGCAAGGTGGCCAAGGAAGGCGCGCAGGTCGAAGTGGGCGGAAACGACAAATACGTCTCCTATTGCCGCCGGCATTGGGAAGACATCATGATGGCCGACTGAACGCGATGGCTGACCGGTTGCCGGTGGCCGTCGTGCGTCTCTATCTCGGCTGCCGCCTGCGCGAATAGTCCTGCCGCCCGGCTTGCCCGGACCGTGCAACGTCCAGTCGGTCCTGAAGAAAAAAATACTTATCTTTCAGGACTTGCAGCCCGGGGCTGGCTTCCCACATCATGTCGGGTGCCGCATCCGGCGGCCTTTGCCGGTTGCAGCAGGGCAGATCGGCGCCGGCAGTGCGCCGGGACGGCGCATTCGCCCGGGACAGAGGGGAGCAGGCATGGCCACACTTCAGAATTTCGACACCGAGATCGCGCGAACCCGCGAGACGGTCGAGCAGATGCGCACCAAGCTGGACCAGACCGGCATCGTGCTGGAGGAGTTCGCCAAGGCGGACACCAAGCTCGGCGACACCAATTTCGACATCGAGAACGCGCGGCTGCAGGACGTGCTCTCCCAGCAGAAGGTGATGGAGGCCAATATCGCCGACCTGATCATCGGGCTGGAGGACGCCACCAACGTCTTCGGTTCCGAGTTCGAGAGCATGAAGAGCTATACGGGGTACGAGAAGTTCATCGGCCTCTTCTCCAAGCAGAAGATGCAGCGCATGCGCACCGACCGCGTGCGCAACATGTCGCTGTCCGGAAACCTGCAGGAACTGCTCGCCAAGTCCGACACGATCGTCGGCATCCTGAAGGAGCAGAAGTCGATCCTCGACGGTCGCTACAAGACCTCGGAAGCGAGCCTGATCCAGGTGATCGAGCGGCGCAAGCAGACGATGGCGACCCTGGAGACCACGCAGAAGCGGATCGAGACGCTGAACCCGCAATTGCTCGACATCGAGAACAGGATCGCCGCCTCCACCGACCAGAAGACGCGCACGCAGCTGGAAGGCGAGCGTTCGGCGCTTGCGACCGAGTATAACGAGCAGCAGGCAAAGGAGCAGGAACTGCTCGCCGAAAGCCAGACGCTGGAGCGCTACACCTCGATGTTCCAGACCTTCGTGGATTCGCTCAACAACCAGATCGCCGCGCAGAACACGCTGATCAACAAGCTGACGATCGATACCGAGCAGCGCATCGTGCTCTACAAGGCGCTGGAGGATTCCTTGAAGACCGCCGCCCAGCAGGACGTGGCGCACCGGATCAACACGCTCGGCAGCAAGGTCGACACGGCGGCCGAGGAGACGATGGCCGGCATCGGCGCCGCCGCGCAGAAGCACATCGGCGACCTGCTCGAGATGCACGAGAAGAACATGCTCGCCACCCAGGACATCCAGCGCCGCAAGAAGCTCGCCGACGACGCCTTCGCCCGCCGCTTCCAGGAGGTCATGGACAAGCACAACGCCTCGAACTACGTGAAGGCTTGAGGGCGATGGGCCGATTGGTTTCGTGCTTTGGGAGCTTGCTCGTCTCCGCCGATACGACGACGCAGATGTCTGTGGTCAAGAACCCCTCCCAACCCTCCCCACAAGGGGGAGGGCTTAGCCCGGTCATTCCGCCGAGCGAGCCGTCGGGCAGGCGGGTGCGCCTGGTTTTCTCCCCCCTTGTGGGGGAGATGGCCGGCAGGCCAGAGGGGGACTTGCCATATCCAATTGCCAGTGACGCGATCATATCCGGCTCTTCGCGCCGCCTTCACCCTGGCGGGGAGAAGCGAGGAAGGCAGCCATGAAAGCCGCGGCCGACAGCGCCGTTGCGCAGTATTTCAACGCCATCCGTTCCGCGCTCGGCGGGTTGGAGATCTTTCTCGGCGATCGCAATTCGCCGCTCTACCGGCATGGCGTGATCGGCGAGGCGATCGTGCCGTATCTTTCGCGGCTGAAGGCGTCGTTTGCCTGCTGGGAGAACCGGATCGGCTTCGTCGACCAGTTCCGCATCTCGCGGGCCGAAAGCGGGTTTCCCGTCTACCAGAACGTGCTCGAGCTGGAGAACGACCGCAAGGGCGCGGAAAAGCGGCTTTCGGAGATCCCGGGCGCGGACCAGCTGCGCGGCGAGATGGCCGACTTCATTTTGCGCAACAAGGCGTTTCCGACCGAGTTGCAGGTGCGCATGGCCGAGCGCATGTACCTGCAGCAGATCGGCAAGGGCGAGATCTTTTCCCCCTTTGTCCTGCCCGAGACAATCCGCGTCGCCGTCAACCCGAAGACGATGCGCCCCTATTATGTCATCAGCTGGGGTGCCTTCGACGGCAACAGCACGCTGCCGATGGTCTATATGGCGACGATCGAGGATTCGTCGGAGAAGATCGTCGAGCTGCTGGTGACGAAGGATGGCAAGCTCAATCCCGACGTCCAGATCGACCTGCCGGTCGGCGGGCTGCTCAATCCGGAGCTTGCCAGCCGCTTCGACGATTTTGCGCTGAAGAACAGCGCCTATTCGCTGTCGCCGGTAACGATCGCCACCAATCTCGACCGGGATTTCGAGATGCTGCATCCCAAGCAGTTGCGCCGCATCGTGCTTGGCCCGTTCTATTCCGCTGATATCACCGAGAACAACCAGAAGGTCCGCGATATCCTGTCGAAGGTGCGCAAGGCCGAGAACGCCTGGTTGCTCACCTGGACCATCCAGGAGGTGTTCTCGCAGGCCGAACGGCCGGCAAGCAAGGGCTTCTGGAGTTCGACGCCGGCGCAGGAGGAGTTCCACATCGATACCGGCAATCTCGAGGCGACGCGCATGGGCGTCAGCGCCTTCGAGAAGCATGCGCTGGTGCCGCACGACGCCTACCAGGCGCTCTATGCCGCCGGCGAAGCGGCGGCGATCTTCGGCGATTACAAGGTGCATGTGATTTCCGGGAATGTGATCAGCGAGGTATGACGTCATGAGCCTGAACGCCGGACTGACTGTTGTCCCCGAGAGCGATATTGAGAAGCACCGGGCGGTGGCGCAGGGCATGGTCACGCGGCTGGTGATGCTGGAGGCGGAAGGCGGATCTGCCGGCGCGCCGATCGCCGGCACCGGGCGTCGCTTCGTTTCCACCGTCTCGACGGGCGGGATGCGGCGGACGCGCGAGGTCGAGCTGGCAAAGACGATCGCCGCCGTGCGGGCGGGCGATCCGCTGCTGTCGCCGGCGCAACACCAGTTGCTCTATCGCACCCGTCGCGGCATCGAGATCGCGCTTGCGGTCGCCGACGTCTTCGCACGGCAGACGGAACTGGAGCAGTTGCAGGCGCGCAATGTCACTTCCCCGCTTGCCGGCGAGGAGGCGACCCGCTTCAAGGCGCTGCTGTCGGCCTCGGCCTATGTCACGGCCTTCACCCTGGCCGCCTATCTCGGCGCGACACTTGCCGGCGAGGGCGAGCCGGCGGAGGATACGGACGAGCCGGACTACCTGTTCGACACCGCGCAGGACGCGGCCAAGTGCCTCGTGGCCGGGCTCGACCGGGCGATCGCGGGCGCTGCCGACGACACGGCGCTGATTGCCCGCGCCCGCGCCTTCGCCCGCGTCGCGCTGGAAGGACTGATCGGTCGCAAGGCGCGCTTTTCCGGGCTTTCGAGCTTCGAGAGCGCCCATATCCGCATCGAACAGGACGATTTTACCCTCAACGGCTTCGACGTGGCGCCGGGGCAGAAGCGCAAGCCGCTGTCGATGAGCTTCAAGAAACCCACCGACATCGTCGGCAACCACATCGCCAAGTACCAGGCGATGCGGCTTGCCCGGATGCTGATGGCCTATGATTTCGAGCGGCAGATGAACCCGTTCGTCGAGCTCGGCGGGTTCCTCTTCACCTTCATCGGCGACGGCATGCCCGGCACCGGCAAGACGATGCTGATCCAGATGCTGGCCGGCCTGCTCGACGATTATTGCCGGGTCGCCGGCTACCCCTTCCACTACGAGAACTTCGGCGTCGACCAGATCTCGTCCTACCAGGGCAAGTCGGGCCAGAACTGCAAGGAATTCGTCGACAACGTGGTGAACCCGCGGGCGATCGGCTTCGGCACCATCGACGATGTCGACCAGGTGGCCGCCAAGCGCTCCGACGACCGGGCATCGGCCGGCCAGCACGAGGTGACGGCGGTCCTGATGGAGAGCTTCGCCGGTGCCTCGACGGTGGTGCGCGGCAACTGCACCTTCGGCATGTTCTCCAACTATCCCGAAAACGTCGACGATGCGCTGCGCCAGCGCGCCGGCGCCCGCTGGCTGGTCGACGGGCCGCAATCGCGGGCCGACTATGTCGACATCTTCGCGCTGCTGGTCGGCAAGAACCATTCGATCCCGCTCGGCGAGCATCAGCTTCTCGCCGGGCAGGAGATCAGGAAGGCGGTCTCCAGTTCCTACGGCCAGCACGCGCTGCCGCAGGAAGACGGGCTGCTGGCCGTCTGGGAGCGCTACGAGAAGGCGCACGGCAAGATGGCGACGCTTGCCGACGTCGGCACCTACCTGCACATGATCAAGGAGGCCGAGCCGCGCTTCACCGGCCGTGCGATCAAGAACGTCACCGACGCGATCAAGATGCGGGCGATGGACGTGGACCTGCCGGACGACTGGTTCGAGACGCCCGAGGCGTTCATGCACAGATCCTATGACGAGAAGAAAGGGATGATCGAGGAACTGCGCGGGCCGATCACCATGGAGATGGTGCTGCAGGAGATCAACCGCTACGCCGACAGCGAATTCCGTTACGCCGACAAATCCGACGACGCGGCAGTCGCCGACATCATCCGCCGCGAACGCCTGCGCGAACGGGCGGTTGGCGAGATCGAGGCGATGAAGGCGGAGGGGAAGTGGTAGGGGTGGCAATTTCTTGAGAGCTGCCCCTCATCCGCCTGCCGGCGCCTTCTCCCCGCAAGCGGGGAGAAGGACGGATGCCGAGATGTTTTCAGTTCCCTCTCCTCGCTTGCGGGGAGGGCAAAATCGGGATGAGATGGCGATGAGAGGGGCCAGGAAATTGCGCGGCGACGTTTGCGCGAGACCTATGGGTGGATGCCCCGAGCACAGTGTTGAGCTGAAGCCCCTCATCCGCCTGCCGGCACCTTCTCCCCGCGAACGGGGAGAAGGACGGATGCCGCGGTGTCTTCCAGTCCCCTCTCCCCGCTTGCGGGGAGAGGGTTAGGGTGAGGGGCAAGATCGGGATGGGACGCCGATGAGGGGAGCGAATTCGAGCAAGACGGAACGGGCGCGAAAGCTGCGACAAGTGGAGAACGATGCCGAGGGACTTCTATGGTCGGAATTGCGCGGTCGACGGCTGAATGGTTTCAAGTTCGTAAGGCAGGTTCCGATCGGTCCGTATTTTGCCGATTTCGCTTGCCGGGAGAGGATGCTGGTTGTCGAGGTGGACGGCAGTCATCATGCAGATAACGCGTATGATGAGAGACGGAACGAATTCATGAACACGAACGGATGGTCCGTTGCCCGGTTCTGGAACACTGAGGTTCTGCGCGAGCTGAAATCTGTACTGGAGACAATCGTCGCAATATGCGATGGCCGCCTGGTCGAAAGGACGCATGCGACCGACTTCACCTTCCTGCCGGTAACTGAACGATCATGAAACGCCTCCTCGAAGCCGAGCTGATCTACGGGCGGTTGCTCGATGTGTCCGAGCCGCATCTGGTCGAGCGCTACAACAAGGCGCTGGAAGCCTTCGGGCTGCCGCGGACCAATCTGACGCGGTTCGGCATCGACATGACCGGGTTCTCGCCCGAGATCGCCGACGAGCTCGGCGACCGCGACTATCTCGACCCGAACCGGGTGAACCGCCGCTTCATCATCCTGACACCGGAGCAGGTGGAACTGCCGGTCGTGCATACGAGTTTTTCCAATACCGCGGCCCTGATGCACGAGTTCTTCGACGCCAATGCGCGCGCGATCCATGCGGTGACGATCCGCGATGCGCTCTATGGCGAGATCGAGGACAGCGTTGCCGTGGTCAACGACATCGACGACCTGCTCTCGATCAACGAGGTGCGCTTCCGGGTGCTGTCGGCGGAGGATGTGCTCGGCAAGGCGGCGGAACTGCGGGCTCTGGTCGACCGGCTGAAGACGGTGCCGAACGCCTGGGCGGACGACGCCATGCTGAACCGCATGGTGGAACTCTCGAAGCAGACCGGCGACATCCGCCAGAACGCGCTCGTGCCCGACCAGCTGGTGTTCCGCCACGAGGCGTTCTGGGCCAATCATTTCGGCGGCGTCTTCGTCTTTCTAGACGGCAAGCAGACGACGGTGATCTGCGATCCGTCCGTTCCGGGTTTCCGCCGTTCGCGTCCCTGGCAGGTCAGCTACATCGCGCTCGACGACCATCCGCGCATCTTCGAGTTCCTCGCCTCGACGAAGCGGCTCGAACTGCCGCGGGCTTCCTGGGTCGAAGCGTCGGGTCTTCTGCAGCACCGCGCCGACATGGCGATCCTGAACCTCGTCAACCGCGTCGATCCCCGTGCCGACCTTGCCAGGGCGGACCGCGTCTGGATGCAGACCTGGATGCATCGCAATGCGACGCTGATCGCCGAGGACGGCATCTATCCCTTCCTGCAGGAGGCGCTGCGCACGATTTTGGCGACGGGCGAGATCCGGCTGAAGGAGATCACGCCCTGGGCGCGGTTCCTGCTCGTGCGGGCGGCGCCCGATCATCCCGACCGCTGGCTGGTGAACCAGTTGATCGCGCAACTGACGCCCTTCGATTTCGTCTCGCGCTTCGTCTTCGACAAGCAGGGATTTTATGCATCCTACGAGAAACTCTCTGAAAAATTCAGGGAATTCGTGGTCGAAACGCTGGAACGTACCTATTTGGAGGACAAGGCCGCCTTCCGGTTGCGGCTTTACGGAATTGGAGAGGACAAACGCAATGCTTGACCCGATCGTCGCGTTCTTCCAGCGCGTCTTTTCTGCCATCGGCAGGGGAATTGGGCTCGCCATTTCATGGCTGCTCTGGCCCTTCGTCGCTGCGGCCAACTGGTACCGGCAGCGCGGCTGGCTGATCAAGGGACCGATCGGCATCGTCCTCATCGGGCTCGTCGCGCTCTATGGCTACTTCATCTGGCAAACGCAGGTCTGGACCAACTTCGACATCGACTACGTCAACGCCTACAACCTGCCGGCGCGCAAGAACGACGCCGGCCTGCCGGTGAAGGCGCCGGCCGGCCAGGCAACGACCGCGCAGACAACGACCGGGCAGGGAACGACGGGCCAGACCGCCGGACAGGCCGCAACACCAAACACCTGCGAGCGGTCGGCGATCGTCGACGTGTCGGCCGACCTGATCGACTTCAACGTCAACCAGAACGCCTGGATCTCGTCGATGCTGCTCTACAAGCTGGGGCTGTTCGGCATGGACTGGGACGACACGCCCTGGCTCGACAACAAGGCGTCGTTCCAGCGCGGCGTCAACCAGGCGATCCGGCGCACGGCTGTCGAGCTCGTGGATTCGCTTGGCCGCGTGCGCGGCACCTCGGGCGTGAACAACGACCTGCAGGCGGCGCGCGGCAACATCCAGTTCGACGAGGAGACCTGGTATTTCGGCCTCAGCCCGTTCGGCCCGAAGACGCCGACGCCGAGCTTCTACCGTGCGGCGGCGCGGGACCTGCAGAAGTTCAACGCCTCGCTGGTGGCCTGCAACGCGACCTTCGACGCCCGTTCCGACAACCTCGTGGAATTCCTCGACCGCATCGCCAACGACATCGGCAACACGTCTGCCATCATCCGCGAGCGTTCGGAGTTCCACAATGGCGGCTGGTTCGACGTGCGCGCGGACGATCGCTTCTGGTTCGCCTTCGGTCAGCTCTACGGATATTATGGCATCCTGTCGGCCGCCGGCGCCGACTTCGACAGCGTGATCGCCCAGCGCGGCCTGACGCAGATCTGGACCGAAACGCTCCGGCAGCTTCGCTCGGCGCTCAACATCCAGCCGGTGATCATCTCCAACGGCCGCGAGGACGGCTGGATCATGCCGACGCACCTGGCCACGATGGGCTTCTACATCCTGCGGGTGCGGTCGAACCTCGTGGAGATGCGGGATATCCTGGCGCGATGAGAAATGAGGCAGTAGGCATTGGGCAATAGGCAGTAGCGAAAGAGACTGCGGCGTTGAGCGGCTGCAACTTCGCTCTACTGCCTACTGCCTCACCTACACCGGCAGCCACCCCGTGCTCTTCACTTCTTCCATCACCGCGTAGGTATGCGTCTCGCGCACGCCGGGCAGGGACAGGAAGACGTCGGAGAGGAAGGCGCGGTAGGCTTCCATGCCGGCGACGCGGGCCTTGACCAGATAGTCGAAGCCGCCGGCGACCATGTGGCATTCCATGACGTTGTCGCTCTGGCGGACGGCCTCGGCGAAGGTGTCGAAGACGTCCGGCGTGGTGCGGTCGAGCTTGACCTGAACGAAGACCAGAAGATTTCGCCCCAGCCGCTCGGGCGAGAGGATCGCCATGTAGCCCATGATGTAGCCGTCCCGCGTCAGCCGCTTGACGCGCTCGGCGGTTGCCGTGGGCGAGAGGTTGACCTTTTCGGCAAGCTCGATGTTCGACAGGCGACCCTCCTGCTGCAGCGCGCGGAGAATCTTTCGGTCCAGACGGTCGAGTTCCTTCATCTTTCTCTACCTTTCTCCGCGATCCGTTTGTGATCGCGGCGAAGACTGCCAGAATTTTGGTGATCCTCTCGCCACATTTTACCGAAAATCGCAAGGGCCAAGGTTACGTCAATCGGAGAAGGTGCACCGTTCAGCCGTTTGCCACCGGGCCGATTGGCGCTATGACCATGGGAACAGGCCGCGTCGCCGGCCGGGGCGGGGCAAAAGACGCACGACAAAGACACGACAAGGGGGAAGCATGAGCGCGGTGAAATCCGACATCGAGATCGCAAGGGCTGCCAGCAAGAAGCCGATCCAGGAGATCGGCGCGCGCCTCGGCATTCCCGTCGAGGACCTCATTCCCTACGGCCACGACAAGGCCAAGATCAGCGCCGCCTTCATCGCCGCGCAGAAGGAGAAGAAGGACGGCCGGCTGATCCTCGTCACCGCGATCAACCCGACGCCCGCGGGCGAGGGCAAGACGACGACGACGGTCGGGCTTGTGGACGGCCTGAACCGGATCGGCAAGAAGGCGATCGTCTGCATCCGCGAGGCGTCGCTCGGCCCCTGCTTCGGCGTCAAGGGCGGTGCCGCCGGCGGCGGCTATGCGCAGGTCGTGCCGATGGAGGACATAAACCTCCACTTCACCGGCGATTTCCACGCGATCACGACCGCCCACAACCTGCTCGCCGCGCTGATCGACAACCACATCTACTGGGGCAACGAGCAGGACCTCGACACCCGCCGCATCACCTGGCGCCGCGTCATGGACATGAACGACCGGGCGCTGCGCGAGATCGTCTGTTCGCTCGGCGGGGTGCGCAACGGCTATCCCCGCCAGGCGGGCTTCGACATCACGGTCGCCTCGGAGGTGATGGCGATCCTCTGCCTTGCGACCGACCTGCAGGACCTCGAAAAGCGGCTCGGCGACATCATCATCGGCTACCGGCGCGACAGGACCCCGGTGTTCGCCCGCGACATCAAGGCGGACGGGGCGATGACGGTGCTGCTGAAGGATGCGATGCAGCCGAACCTGGTGCAGACGCTGGAAAATAACCCGGCCCTCGTGCATGGCGGCCCCTTCGCCAACATCGCCCATGGCTGCAACTCGGTCGTGGCGACCAGGACGGCGTTGAAACTCGCCGACTACGTGGTGACGGAGGCGGGCTTCGGCGCCGACCTCGGGGCGGAGAAGTTCTTCGACATCAAGTGCCGCAAGGCCGGGCTGAAGCCGGATGCGGCGGTGGTCGTGGCGACCGCGCGGGCGATGAAGATGAACGGCGGGGTGAAGAAGGAAGACCTCGGACCGGAGAACATCGCGGCGGTGCACAAGGGCTGCGCCAATCTCGGCCGGCACGTGCAGAACGTCAAGAAGTTCGGCGTGCCGGTGATCGTGGCGATCAACCATTTCGTCTCCGACACCGAAGGCGAGATCCAGACGATCAAGGACTACGTGGCCACCCTCGGCGCGGAGGCCGTGCTGTGCAAGCACTGGGCCGAAGGGTCCGCGGGGATCGAGGAACTGGCGCACAAGGTGGCGGAACTTGCCGATTCCGGCCATTCGCAGTTCGCGCCGCTCTATCCCGACGAGATGAGCCTGTTCCACAAGATCGAGACAGTTGCCAAGGACATCTACCATGCCGATGCGGTGATCGCCGACAAGTCGGTGCGCGACCAGTTGCATGCCTGGGAGGCGCAGGGCTACGGACACCTTCCGGTGTGCGTGGCCAAGACGCAGTATTCCTTTTCCACCGACCCCAACCTGCGCGGCGCGCCGGAGGGCCACACGGTGCCGGTGCGCGAGGTTCGGCTGTCCGCCGGCGCCGGCTTCGTCGTCGTCATCACCGGCGAGATCATGACCATGCCCGGCCTGCCAAGCGTACCCTCCTCGGAGCGGATCTTCCTCAACGAGGCCGGCTATATCGAGGGGCTGGACTAGGGGAGGGCCACAGGTGACGGGACACGCAATTTGTGGCGCGCCAAGATCAGGTGGAGGGCTCGGTGACAAGGTCGAGGATCAGGCCCGCCAGTGGCTCTTCCGAGCCCGCGAAACTCTCGATCATGGCGTCCATGACACGCTCGCGACCAAGCACATCGGCATTGAACGGCAGGCCCGCACGCTCGGCCAGAAGGGCGAGGAAAGCCAGTTGGGTTCCCCATTACCTTCGCGGAAGGGGTGGATTGCGTTGATCTCGGCAAGCAAATGGGCTGCCTGGGCCGCAAAGTCGCCCGGCGCGAGGCTGTCCAAGGCATTGGCGTTGGTCAGGTGCTGAAAGGCGCGGTCCAACTGCGCCCGAATGTGCTCCGGATAACAGAACCAGTTGCCGCCTTTGCCGATCCGGATCGTGCGGATCTCCCCGGCCCAGTCGTAGACGTCCTGAAAGAGGTGGCGATGGAGCGACAGGTAATAGGTGACGTCCAGGTCGCCTTCCGGCCACGGCTCCTCGGAGCGTACGACGAACATGGCGGTTTCGTACTCGTCGAGTTCGTCCTGATCAACGAGGCCCAGCTTGTTCCGGAGCACCGTTGTGCCGGGATAGCAGAGGGGGTCGGTTTCGGCGGTGTAGACCACGCCTAGTCGGATTTGCCGTCGAACTGCGCACGGATCGCCTTGCGGCGTTCCTCGGCGGGCAGATCCTTGGTCTGGGCAAGAAGCGCGCGCATGCGCGGGCTCAGCACGAGGCCCTCGACTGCGCTGATCTTTTCGGCGCGCGCCTGGGTCAGGCAGCCGGTTGCCGCGCTCCGGTTCAGCTTGGGCGACTTTGTCGTGCTCATGGCTGGAAACCTATCACGACCTTGTCGGGGCCGGCAAAAGGATTCCTCTTGCCGGGTCTGGCTAAGGCGGAGGCGGTGTTCTCGGAAACACGAACGATGCTACGAATCCCGACCTGGACACGCCGCAGTTCCCGGGGGGACTGCGGCGCGCTTTTGCGCCGGCGGGAGAGGGCCGGCAGCTGGAGGTTCAGAAGGTCTTGGTCAGGGAGACGCGGAAGGAGCGGCCGGCTTCGCTGTAGAAGTCGCGGGTCTCCGTCGTCGTGCCGTCCGGAACGTCGATGGCGTTCCAGTACTTCTTGTCGAAGATGTTGAAGACGCCGGCCTGGACGCGGAAGCCGTCGAGCTGTTTCGGCTGCCACCAGGCGGTGGCATCGACGACGCCGTAGCCCGGAGCCTCGAAGCCGGAGCCGCTGACCTTGTCGCGGGCGGCGGCCGCCGTCAGCGACACGTCCGATCCCCAGGTCTCTGTCGCATAGCCGAGGCCGACGATGGCCCGCAACGGCGCGACCGAGTTGATGTATTCGTCGGTGTCGGTGTCCTTGCCGTGCGTCCAGGCGAGCGAGCCCCAGGTCCGCCAGTTGTCGGTGAAGCGCCATTCGCCGGCGAATTCGACGCCGTAGATGCGCACGCGGTCGCGGTTCTCGTAGCCCTGTATGCCGCCGACCGGGTACTCTCCGCCCGGGGGCGCCAGTTGCACCCGGTCGATGAAGTTGCGGTAGTAGTTGTTGAAGACGGTCGCCGAGACGGTGTAGGCCTCGGAGGCATAATTGGCGCCGACCTCGAAGCCGTTGCTCGTTTCCGCCTCAAGATCCGGATTGCCGATGCGGGCATAGGAACCGGGTGCGCCGTAGTTCTGGTAGAGTTCCGTCGCGCTCGGCGCGCGAAAACCCTGCGACCACTGAGCGAACAGTTCCAGTTCCGGATTGGCCTGCCAGGCGGCGCGCAGCTTCGGCGAGAAGCGGGCATCGCTGGTGCCGTTCAGATAGTCCTCGTCGAAGTTCGGGCTGCGCTCGAATTCCGCGGTCGACTTCGGCGAGTGGCGATACCAGTCGAAGCGCAGGCCGGGGGTGATCGTCAGGCGGTTGTCGATCAGCTTGATGTCGTCCTCGAGATAGGCGCCGAAGAAGACGCTGTCGACGTCGGGCATGTCAGAGGCGTTGGAGTGCAGCATCCGGCACGACTGCGGGCCGAAGGGCTGCGGGATCACCGTCCAGTCGACATCAGGGCAATTGTCGATGCCCGAGGAATACTGGTGCGTCTTCTGGCCGTAGAGTTCGGCGCCGAAGCGGAAGCCATGCTCGATGCCACCGAATTGCACTGCCTTCGCCGCATCGCCGTTGATGCCGTAGGTCGTCTGTTCCAGCATGTTGTCGCGGTAGTAGTCGCCGGTCGGATAGCCGTAATAGAAGGGGTCGCCCGGAATGATGGTCGAGCGAGAATCCGGCAGCCGGAAGCCGTTCGTCGTGTTGTTCAGCCGTTGCCGCTGCCAGTAGGTGACGACGCTCGCCTGGTCGAGCCAGTCGTTGCCCTCCGGTGAAATGAAGTCGTAGGAGGCGGAGATGCGCCGGCGGTCGATCTCCTCGCCGGACTTCAACGTGCCCGGCTCGTAGCTCGCGGTTGTGCCGCGCATGTTGTCGCTGTCTTCGTCGCGGTTGAAGATCTCGCCGGTGAGCCCGAAGCGGTGGCCGCCGTCGATATACTGGTGGATCTTGGCGAGCACGTTCTTCTGGTCGAAGTCCATCGGATTGGCTTCGGTCCGGGTCGTGCGGTAGCCGCCGACGTCGCCGCGTGTGTCGGTCTCGTGGCCGCGCTTGTAGCCGCCCTGCAGCATGAGCCAGGTGTCGTCGAAGCGGGCGGCGACCGCGGCATTGCCGCCGACGCTGTCGTCGGTGCTGTCATAGGTCGACTTGGCGACCCCGCCGAAGCTTCTGCCTTCCTTGATCAGGTCTTCCGGGTTGAGGGTACGCAACTGTACCACGCCGCCGAGCGCGCCGGAGCCGAAGCGGGAGGAATCGGTGCCCTTGGTAATGTCGATCGCCGAGAGACTGTCGAAATCGAAGCCGTTCAGCCCGCCCTGCGCCGATTCGCGCGGGTCGACCAGCCACGGTACGCGGATACCGTCGAGGGTGGTCAGCACGCGGTCGTTCTGTAGGCCGCGGATGTTGATGCTGTTGTTCTGGGTGTTGAAGTTGACGCCGGCGTCGACGCGGCGGGCGAAGTCCTGGAAGTCGGTGACCATCCGGTCTTCAAGCGTCGCACGGTCCGTCGTCTGGGTCAGGGGGGAGGTCGCCGCCGCCTCGCCAAAGCCCTCGACGGTGATGGCCCTGAGCGTCGTCGGCTGCTCGGCCTGGGCGGACGCCGCCTCCTGGGCCTGTGCCGATGTGGACGCGCCCGGCGTCGCGCCAAGTGCCATCGCGACGGCGGTCGTCGCCAGAAGTCGCGTTGCGAGCGGTGTCGGTAATCTCATTGTAACCCCCTGAAAATGCATGCAGAAACCCATCGCAGGCCGCGGGGCGGCTGCGTCGGTTTTCTCTCTTTCGGAATCCCTGGAAGGGTGCCCTGGGGGAATGCCTATTTAATCTGGATTAAACGAGTCAAGTTTGAACGTGAATATGTTAATCAAGTTTTTGTGTACGCCAGCGCACATCGCGCGCGTCGGGCAGCCGGCGGCGGTCACGGCCTCGGCGCTGGAGGGGGCGTTTCAGCCGTAGGGGCCGAGATAGTCGCGCTTGCCGATCTCGATGCCGTCGTGGCGCAGGATGTCGTAGGCGGTGGTGACGTGGAAGAAGAAGTTCGGCAGGGCGAATTCCAGCAGGTAGTCCGTGCCCGTGAAGGTCACGCCGAGATTGCCGACATTGAGCTTCACCTCGCGGGTCTCGCTGCCCGCGAGGTCTGATTCCGGCACCGATTCGAGATAGGCGATGGTCTTTTCGATGCGCGCCTTCAGTTCGGCCATGGTCGTCTCGGTGTCGGGAAAGCTCGGCGCGCTCTTGCCGCTCAGGCGCCCGAGCGCGTTCTTGGCGGTATCGCTGACGCGCTGGATCTGCCCCGACAGCGGCAGCATGTCCGGCGCCAGTCGCGAATTGACCAGCACTTCGGGGTCGATACCGTTGTCGGCGGCGTGGGCCTCGGCTTTTTCGAGCAGCGCCGAAAGCACCTTGAGGCCGCGGACGAAGACGGGAACGGAGAGACGGTACAGGGAGACGGGCATACGGACATCCTTATGGGTTGGCGGCCCGGCGGGGTGAACGGCGGGCCGGGAATCATGCCGCTAAGATAGGGCAGGCGCCGACCGGTTTTGAGCCCGCGATCCGCGCCGGCCGAAAAGTTTCCACCGCTGCGCTACCAGCAATAGCGATAGCCGCCCTTGCGCTTGATGACGTCGAGATGCAGGTGCGTCTCGTGCGCGGCGTCGCTGCCGGGATCGAGGACGGTGGTGAAATAGAGGCAGGCGGTGGCGACCGCTGCGCGCTGGAGCGCGCCTTCGATGGTCGAATCCTTCTCGCGCGGGGCGATATCCATGCGGCTGCCGTCGGAGAAGGTGAAGGCGGCAATGTCGACGGCATTGCCATAGGCATGTTCGGAGACCTTGCCGTTCGCAGCGCCGTTGCGGTTGCGGCAGACGTAGCCGGAGGCCTGCTCGAGACCGGAAAGCTTCTTGTCGGGCATGCCCGCCGCGATCGCGGGCACGAGCGCGCCATTGGTCCAGCGCTGCAGCTGCAGCGCCGTCTCGCAGCGCAGCGTCGCCTCGGGCGTGATGCCGATATCGCCCGAGAGACGCTTGAGCAGCACGGGGCGGGTGATGCCGCAGCCGTTCTCCGGCCCGATCGCCGGGATTTCCTCGACGATGGCGCCGCCCGCCTTCAGCGCCCCGATACAGGCCGCAAGGGTCGTGTCGTCCTCGCGGACCAGCGGCGGTGGCGGCTCCTTCGCTGCCTCGGTCTTGTCGGCATCCGTCGCCTTGCCCTCGCCGTCCTTCTCCTTCGTCTTGGTGCCGTCGCTCTCCTTCGATGCGGGCGCGTCCTTGCGCTCCGCGGCGGTCGGGGTCGGCGGACCGTGTTTTTCCGGCTGTTTTTCGCCGTCGGCGGCGGGTCGCGCAACGGGCATCGGCCCCTTGTCGGGAAGGGAGGCGGTGGGAAGGGAAGCGCCGGTCAGGGCGAGGAGGCTTGCGGCCAGAATGGCGAAGGATCGCGGGCGGATGGCGGCGTTCTCCTCTTTACGGACACGGTCGGAGGGAAACGCACGGAAGCCCGTTCGGTTTCGCATGAGGGAACGAACGGTATTCCGGCCCGGCGCCGAAGGCTCGGATCCCGGCCCCGGAGGGCGCGTAGGGCAGCCTTTCCGAAGGCCCCGATTGTCGGCGCCCGGCCCGAGAAATCCCGGTTGCGTTCGCCCCGGCTTCGCGCTAACAATTCCGGCCATGACAGATGCACGCAACATCTCGATCTGGTGGTGGGCTCGCTGAGGCGGCCTCGACCAGTCATGCGTGATTGAAACGAACAGCCGCCCGAAACCTTCGAGGCGGCTTTTTCGTATTCGGCCGCTCGAAATCCGGGCCGAACAGGAGAGCAGGGAATGGTGACGAAGCAACTGGCGGATGGCGCCGAGAGCTACGAGACGCGGGGCGGCATCATCGTCACCCGACGGCGCCGGGATGCGGACTATGCCACCGCGATCTCTGATTATGTCGACAAGCTCGACGAGCACCGCGGCGCGGTCTTCTCCTCCAACTATGAGTATCCCGGCCGCTATACCCGCTGGGACACGGCGATCGTCGATCCGCCGCTCGCCATCTCCTCCTTCGGCCGCAACGTCTGGCTCGAGGCCTATAACGAGCGCGGCGAGGCGCTGCTTCAAATCATCAGGCCGCGGCTGGAAGGCGTCGCCGAGCTGACGCTGGGGACTTCCACGCCCCGCTGGCTCGACCTGAAGGTCAACGAGCCGGATCGGGTCTTCACCGAGGAAGAGCGCTCGAAGATGCCGACCGTGTTCACGGTCCTGCGCGCGGTCACCGACCTGTTCCATTCGGCCGAGGACGCCAATCTCGGCTTCTACGGCGCCTTCGGCTATGACCTCGCCTTCCAGTTCGACGCGATCGACCTGAAGCTGGAGCGTCCCGACGACCAGCGCGATATGGTGCTGTTCATTCCCGACGAGATCCTCGTGGTCGATCACTATGCCGCCAAGGCCTGGATCGACCGCTACGATTTCGCCAAGGGCGGGATCACCACGGAGGGCAGGGACCGGGCGATCGCGCCGGAACCGTTCAAGACCGCCGACATCATTCCCCCGCATGGCGACCACCGGCCCGGCGAATATGCCGAACTCGTCGTCAAGGCCAAGGAAAGTTTCCGCCGCGGCGACCTGTTCGAGGTGGTGCCCGGCCAGAAGTTCTTCGAGCGCTGCGACAGCAGGCCGTCGGAGATCTCGCAGCGGCTGAAGGCGATCAACCCGTCGCCCTATTCCTTCTTCATCAATCTCGGCAACCAGGAATATCTCGTCGGCGCCTCACCGGAGATGTTCGTGCGCGTGTCCGGCCGCCGCATCGAGACCTGCCCGATCTCGGGCACGATCAAGCGCGGCGACGACCCGATCGCCGACTCCGAACAGATCCTCAAGCTGCTCAACTCCAAGAAGGACGAGTCCGAGCTGACGATGTGCTCCGACGTCGACCGCAACGACAAGTCGCGCGTCTGCGAGCCGGGCTCGGTCAAGGTGATCGGCCGCCGGCAGATCGAGATGTATTCGCGGCTGATCCACACCGTGGACCATATCGAAGGCCGGCTGCGCGACGACATGGATGCCTTCGACGGTTTCCTGAGCCACGCCTGGGCCGTCACCGTCACCGGCGCACCAAAACTCTGGGCGATGCGCTTCATCGAGGCGCACGAGAAGAGCCCGCGGCTGTGGTATGGTGGAGCGATCGGCATGGTCGGCTTCAACGGCGACATGAACACCGGCCTGACGCTGCGCACCATCCGCATCAAGGACGGGATCGCCGAGGTGCGGGCGGGCGCGACGCTCTTGAACGATTCCAACCCACAGGAAGAAGAAGCCGAAACCGAACTGAAGGCATCCGCCATGATCGCAGCCATCCGTGACGCCAAGGCCGGCAATGCGGCGAAGTCCCAGCGCGACGTCGCCTCGGTGGGCGCCGGCGTCAACATCCTGCTGGTCGATCACGAGGACAGCTTCGTCCACACGCTGGCGAACTACTTCCGCCAGACCGGCGCCACGGTGACGACGGTGCGCACGCCGGTGGCCGACGAGCTCTTCGACCGGCTGAAGCCCGACCTCGTCGTGCTCTCGCCCGGTCCCGGCACGCCGAAGGACTTCGACTGCAAGGCGACGATCAAGAAGGCACGGGCGCGGGATCTGCCGATCTTCGGCGTCTGCCTCGGCCTGCAGGCACTGGCGGAAGCCTATGGCGGCGATCTCAGACAACTGGCCGTTCCGATGCACGGCAAGCCGTCGCGCATCCGCGTGCTCGAGCCCGGCATCGTCTTTTCCGGGTTGGGCAAGGAGGTGACGGTCGGCCGCTACCACTCGATCTTCGCCGATCCCTCGACGCTGCCGCGCGATTTCATCATCACCGCCGAAAGCGAGGACGGCACGATCATGGGCATCGAGCATGCCAAGGAGCCGGTGGCCGCCGTCCAGTTCCACCCGGAATCGATCATGACGCTCGGCGGCGACGCCGGCATGCGGATGATCGAGAACGTGGTGGCGCATCTGTCCAGAAAGGCGAAGACGAAGGCGGCGTGAGGCCATTCCGCCTTTGACTTTTCGGCCGAACTGGCCGATAGAGACGCCGAAGAGAAAGCCGCCTGCGCGAACCCCGCGCGGGCGGTTTTGCGTTGAAGGGCGCGGTTTCTGCAATTCGTTTGCATCCGCAGGGAAGGCGATCATGGGTACGAACGGGAACGCGACGGTCAACCGGCTGGCACTGATCGGCATTCCGATGGCGATCTTCGTGCTGGGGCTGAAGATGCTGGCCTGGTGGGTGACGGGATCGGTGGCGCTTTTGTCGGATGCGCTGGAATCGATCGTCAACGTGGTCGCCGCCGTCATCGCCTGGGGGGCGATCGGCTATGCCTCGCGGCCGGCCGATGCCGACCACCCCTTCGGCCACCACAAGGCGGAGTACCTGTCCGCGGTCGTCGAGGGCGTGCTGATCGTCGTGGCGGCCATCCTGATCGTGCAGGAGGCGGTGCCGAAGCTCTGGGCGCCGACGTTGATGGAGCAGCCGGCGCTCGGCCTTGGCATCAACTTCGTCGCAGGTTTGATCAACGTCGTCTGGGCGACGATCCTGATCCGGGCCGGCAGGCGGCACCGTTCGCCGGCGCTGCTCGCCGACGGCCACCACATCATGTCGGACGTGATCACCTCTGCCGGCGTGCTCGTCGGCCTGCTGCTCGTGCTGGCCACGGGCTATGCGATCCTCGACCCGGTGATCGCGATCCTCGTTGCCGTCAACATCCTGTTCCAGGGCTGGACGATCATCTCCAGTTCCGTCAGCGGGCTGATGGACCATGCGATCGAAGGAGCCGAGGAGGCGGCGATCAAGCAGGCGATCGCGGAAAACGCGCAGGGCTCGCTCGGCGTGCACGACCTGAAGACCCGCCGGGCCGGGCAGGCGATCTTCGTGGAGTTCCACCTCGTCGTGCCCGCGCGCATGGCCGTCGCCGATGCGCACGAGATCTGCGACAGGCTTGAAGCGGCGATCGAAACGGTCCATCACGGCGCCCAGATCGCGATCCATGTCGAGCCGGAGACGGAGAAGGCGCATGGGATCAGGGTGAAGGTGGAAAGGACCAGGGCATGAGCAAGACCGACGTATCGAGCCTCTCGCAACTCGGCCGCAACGTCGAGCTTCCGGCAAGCCCGGAAGAGGCGGTGCTGGAGAAGGTGCCGAACGGCAACCAGGGCACGGACTACGTGGTGCGCTTCACCGCGCCGGAATTCACCTCGCTCTGCCCGATGACCGGGCAGCCGGATTTTGCCCATATCGTCATCGACTACATTCCCGATGCGTCGCTGGTGGAGTCCAAGTCGCTGAAATTGTTCCTGCATTCGTTCCGCAACCACGGCGCCTTCCACGAGGATTGCTCGATCACCATCGCCAAGCGGCTGGTCGACCTGCTTTCGCCGAAATGGCTGAGGATCGGCGCCTACTGGTATCCGCGCGGCGGCATTCCGATCGACGTGTTCTGGCAGACCGGTGCCGTGCCCGAGGGGGTCTGGCTGCCCGACCAGGGTGTGTCGACCTATCGCGGGCGGGGCTGACGGCAGACGCCGCGGTTATTGGAAGATGCGGAGAGGATCGCGCCGCTCGTCCTTGCCGGGCGGGCGGCGCCGGCATTTCGGCTCAGGGGCGATGAACGGGCGGAGTTTCATCCGCCCGGGCCGTCAGGCATGCGAATGCGGGTGGCGATAGTCCCAGACTGCCCAGGCCGACAGCGCGGCGGTGCAGATACCGAGGATCACATGCGTCCACATCGCGTTCGTATTCGCCATGAAGCCGAGCAGCCAGGGCGAGGCGATCAGCCACAGGCCGACCGCCATGTTCACCCATTCCTCCCATTCCGCGAAGGCCGAGAGCGTCATGACCGCGAAGGCGCCGAGTACGATCGCGGCGATCCAGGCGTTCCAGCTTGGCGTGGTGTCGGCGATGAAACCGACGACCCAGGGGGAGACGAACAGGCAAAAGGCCAGGATCAGAGTGACCATATCCTGACCTCTCCGTCCAGACATGAAGTTCATTGCTGCAACCTCCGTATGTGAGGCATTTCGCGGCCGTGCACTCCTGCGCGGCCTGTGTTTTAGATTACTCTAAAACCAACTGTTTTTCAAAATGTTAGTAAGGTCATCGCGCGCTTGTGATGAGGGGTCCGCACCGTCACCGTGTAGAGCCGCCCGCAACGGAAAACGCGGCGGCCGGAGGGCCGCCGCGTCGTCGGTTCGATCTGTTTGCGACCAGTCAGCCGAAGGCGAGGGCGACGCCGGCAAGGGCGGTGGCGCCGCCGAGGATGCGGGTCAGCGTTGCGCCGCCGGCGATGCGGCCGATGCCGAGGCCAAGCGCGATGCCGACGACATGCAGCAGCGCGGTCGCGATCACGAAGCCCACCGCAAAGGGCAGGGCGCCGGCTGCGCCGAGTTCGCCGCCATGGGCGTGGCCGTGGAACAAGGCGAAGACGGCGACGATCGCAGCCGAGATCGCCGGATCGAGCCGGACGGCCATGGCAACCAGCAGGCCGAGCGCCACCACGGAAGCCAGGATCACCGGCTCGACGAAGGGCAGGGAGACGCCCGCGACCGCAAGGCCGAAGCCGATCGCCATCATCGTCACGAAGGCGGCCGGGACCGCCCAGAGCGCGCGGCCGCCGATCTGCGCCGCCCACAGGCCGACGGCGACCATCACCAGGATGTGGTCCATGCCGAAGAGCGGGTGGGAGAAGCCGGCCATGAAGGAGCCGTGCTCCTCCGGGTTGAGGTGGGCGAAGGCGGGTGCCGTGGATGCGACGGTCAGGCCGATCGCAAGCAGTAAGCGTCTGATCATGGTGTCCCCGATGATGATGGTCCGGCCTGGGAGGCGACCGGGCGTTTCGTCAATACGATCGGCATCCTAGGCATGCGCGATGACGAGTCCATACGCAATGTTACGCAGGTCGGAAGCGGCCTCGCTGTGTGCATCGGGGCGGGGGCTGGGACGGGTTCCCGGGCCGGTTCCGGCGCCTGCGCCCGGCATTTACCCTTTTTGCCGGTGCTGCTCCCGCCCTCTATCGCCGCATGAGCGTTTTGTTGCATTGTCTTGGCCATTGAGTCGCATTATCTGACTGCGGCAAGACCTATGAGACAACAGGCGGAGAGTTGCCCGATGAGCGACGAAGAAGAGAAAAAGACCGAGCTGCCGCTCGGCAAGGAAACCGAGGCGAATCTTTTCAAGTCGCGCTCGATCTTCATCTATGGCGGGATTACCCAGGAGCTGGCGCAGAAGGTCAACTCGCAGCTCGTGGCGCTCGCCGCCGCCAGCGACGAGGATATCCGCATCTTCGTCAACTCGCCGGGCGGCCACGTCGAATCCGGCGACAGCATCCATGACATGGTCAAGTTCATCAAGCCGAAGGTCTGGATGATCGGCACCGGCTGGGTCGCCTCCGCCGGCGCGCTGATCTTCGTCGCCGCGCCGAAGGAGCGCCGCATCTGCCTGCAGAACACGCGCTTCCTGTTGCACCAGCCGTCCGGCGGCACGCGCGGCATGGCCTCCGACATCGAGATCCAGGCCCGCGAGATCATCAAGATGAACGAGCGCCTGAACAAGATCTTCGCCGATGCCACCGGCCAGCCGATCGAGAAGATCGCCAAGGATACCGACCGCGACTACTGGCTCTCGGCCAAGGATGCGATCGAGTACGGCCTCGTCTCGCGCATCGTCACCTCGCAGGCCGATATCTGATCTTCGCATCGAGTGCGACCGTCATCGAAGCCCTCCCGTGGCGACACGGGAGGGCTTCCCCGTTTCGGGGCCTTGCGAGAACGCGAAACCACCGGGTCTCCAAGGCGCTACCAGCCCGGCGTCGCCGGTGTCACTTCCATGCCCATCTGGCGGGCATAGACGCAGGAATCGTAGTTCGTGTTGGCGGGGCCACCGAAACGGAGGGAGCAATAGCGGTTGGCCTCGAGCGTCTTCTGGCTCGGCGGGTTGGATTGGCAGCCGGCTGCCAGCACGGCAAGGGCTGCCAACAGGACGTAACGCAACTTCATCGTAGCATATCCTCAAGATGGCCGCCCGATCGGCGCCGGCGCAAAGACTAATGCCGGCGGGGCCTTTTCACAAATCATCTTGCCGCGACTTGCACGGTCCCTGCTTCGCCGTTATAAGCCGGTCCATGTCCAAGCGCGCAAGCATCATCGCCGATCGCATTTCGCACAGCCGCCAGGCTGTGTCCGATCGTGCGCGCAGCTTCACCTCGCTCCTTCTTCTCGGCCTTACGCGCGGTTGCCGGGTTCTTTGAGGAGCGCCCGGTGGCCGAAAAGCCCACCGGCACCAGTGCTCCTCGCCTCAACCCCTATCGTAAATCCGCCCCGAGGCTCCACGAGAGCAGCATTCGCCGTCGCCAAGCGCAGATCAATCCGCTATGAGGCTGCAGGCGAAAGCCGGGATGAGAAGAGACATTCAGATGAGCGTCAATAGCCAGACCCCCAATCACGGCATGCCGAACGCATCGGCAAAGTACCAGCCCTATCCGCAGGTGAACATTCCGGACCGCACCTGGCCCGGGAAGACTATCACGAAGGCCCCGGTCTGGTGTTCGGTCGACCTGCGCGACGGCAACCAGTCGCTGGTCAACCCGATGGGCCACGACCGCAAGGCCCGTATGTTCCAGCTGCTGCTGGACATGAACTTCAAGGAGATCGAGATCGGCTTTCCGTCCGCCTCGCAGACGGATTTCGATTTCGCCCGCTGGTGCGTCGAGGAGGGCAACGTGCCCGACGACGTCTCGCTGCAGGTGCTCGTCCAGTGCCGGCCGGAGCTGATCACCCGCACCTTTGAGGCGTTGGAGGGCGCAAACCGACCGATCATCCATTTCTACAATTCCACCAGCGAATTGCAGCGCCGCGTGGTGTTTGCGAAGGACGTGCACGGCATCAAGCAGATCGCCACCGACGCTGCCGAAATGATCATGGAAATGGCGGCGAAGGCCGGCGGCGACTACCGGTTCGAATATTCGCCGGAGAGCTTCACCGGCACGGAGCTGGAGGTCGCGCTGGAAATTTGCAACGCGGTGACCGAGATCGTCCGCCCGACGGCCGAGAACAAGCTGATCATCAACCTGCCATCCACCGTCGAAATGGCGACGCCGAACGTCTATGCCGACCAGATCGAATGGATGTGCCGCAACCTCGACAACCGCGAGAACCTGATCATCTCGCTGCATCCGCATAACGACCGCGGCACCGGCATCGCCGCCACAGAACTTGGCCTGATGGCGGGCGCCGACCGTGTCGAAGGCACCCTGTTCGGCAATGGCGAGCGCACCGGCAATGTCGACGTCGTCACGCTGGCGCTGAACATGTACACGCAAGGGGTCGATCCGGAACTCGACTGCTCGGACATCGAGCGCGTCAAGGCGGTCTACGAGTATTCGAACGAGATGGTGATCCCCGAGCGTCATCCCTATGTCGGCGAACTGGTCTACACGGCCTTCTCCGGCTCGCACCAGGATGCGATCAACAAGGGCATGAAGGCGATCAAAACGGCCAACAAGTCGCTCTGGGAGGTGCCCTACCTGCCGATCGACCCGCAGGACGTCGGCCGCAGCTACGAGGCGATCATCCGCATCAACTCGCAATCGGGCAAGGGCGGCATCGCCTATATCCTGCAGCAGGACCACGGCATCAACCTGCCGCGCAACCTGCAGGTGGAGTTCCGCGAGGATATCCAGCGGATCACCGACGAGGAGGGCGTGGAACTGCCCTCGAAGCGCATCTACGAGCGCTTCCTCGAGCGCTACGTGACCCAGCCTGACGCACGCCTGCGTTTCGTCGACCACCACACCTATCCCGATACCGCCCACAAGGGCGTGCGCATCGTCGCAGCCGAGATCACCGACCGCGGCGAGACCAAGCGCATCGAGGGACAGGGCACCGGGCCGATCGACGGCTTCATCCATGCGCTCTCGATCTATACCGGCGTCGAGATGTCGGTGGTGGACTATTCCGAGCATTCGCTGCAGCGCGGATCGAACGCGGCGGCCATCGCCTATGTCGAGATCGCCTATCCGGGCGGAAAGCTGTTCGGCGTCGGCATCAACACCAACATCGTCACCGCTTCGCTCGAAGCGATCGTGTCCGCCGCCAACCGGGTGCTGGAGGAAACGGCAGGCTGAGCCCTGCACGACCTGACGCTTCATCGGGCCGCTCCGCCACACGGGGCGGCCTTGTCGTTTCAGGAGAGGGAAAGAAGGCTGCGGCGCATCCGGTGCCGGCGTCCGGCAAGGATTGCCCGGCCGGGATTGCGGCAGGCAGCCGTTCAGATCGTCTGGGCGATGGTTGCGGCCAGCGCGTCTAGCTCGGGCTCCGAGGACGGGCCGACGAAGGCAAAGGCGGCGTTGCGGTCCTGCCAGGAGACGAGGCCGAGATCGTTGCGAATGGTGACTGCGGGCTCCGTGCGCGCCGCCACGGCATCGCCCCGCTGGAAGCAGACGGCGAAGACATGGCCATCCGCATCGCGGTAGATCAGCTGCCCCGTCGGCTGACCGCCGGCGACGAGAAGGCGGGCGCCCTCGAAGGTGAGGCCGTTGTCGCTGAGATCGGGAATGGTGAAATCGACGCCGACCGCGGTGGTCAGCCACTGGGTGATATGCTGGCTCTCGCGCGCCGGCACCTCGACGAGATGCAGGGACTGGCGGGCGTAGATACGGTGGTGGTCGGCGATATCGTCCAGCCAGTTGCGCGCCGCCGCTGTCTGTGCGGTAGGGGCGGCAGGCGGAGGTTTCCAGATCCCGAGCAGGTAGCCGGCGCCGGCGCCGGCCAGCAGGAGGACCAGTCCCGCTGCCGCCAGGCGGGCGCGGTTGTCGCGTACGGGAGGCTCCTTCGGCGGCAGGCTCCTCAGGGCCGGGCCGCGCTCGTGGCCGATGTCGATCGAGGCCTGCTTGATGCTGCGGACGAGATCGAGGGGGACCGGTTCGTGCAGCATGTCCTCGAATGCCTTGCGGCCGAGATCGCTGCCGAGCTTGAGGCGGTTGAAAAGCGTGCGCGCCTTTTCGTCGCGCGCGAGGATCCCGTCGATCTCCCGCACCTCCGACTGCGTCAACTGGCCGTCCAGGTAGGCGGACAGGCGGACTTCCAGCGGTAGACCCTGCGTGCCTTCCAAAGCTCAGGTCCTTCTTTCTGACTGTTCGGAGATCATGGCGGCGAGGCGTATGCGTGCGGTCGAAAGCCTGCTCATCACCGTGCCGATCGGAATTCCCAGGATATCCGCTGCCTCGCGGTAGCTGTGTCCTTCGACGTTGACGAGAAGGAACACGCTGGAGAGGCCTTCCGGCATGGTCATGATCATTCTGTGCAATTGCTTGGCGTAGACGGCCTTGTCTGCAGACGCCTCGATGTGCAGGTCGTCCTGCTCGGCAAAGTCGACAGTCCCCGATCCCGTGCGGACTTTCCGCTTCCTGACCTCGTCCACCCAGAGGTTGCGGGTCATGGCATAGACCCAGCTTTCGAGCCGTCCTTCCCCGTTCCAGAGATGGCTGCGGGTAATGGCGCGTTCACAGGCCTCCTGGACGAGATCGTCTGCATCGCTGGCGTTTCTTGTCAACGTCATGGCAAAGCGGCGCAATTTCGGCAGAATACCAACCAATTCACGCCGGAATTCATCTGATTCTGCCGACTGACGCATTGCCTTCCCAAGGGGACGTTCGAGATCCGATCAATATTCACGGTAAGCGGGGTGTGTCTTCTGGTATGAAGCATCCACCCTTTGCTGCGCAAGCTGAAACCGGCCCAGAATAGGGAGTTTCTATGCCGGCGTTCAAGCCTGTCCTTTTGGGGAAGGGGGCCGCCCGGGGCCGGCGGGCCGATCTGCAGGCCCTTTATTCCCCTTGTTCCCCTTATTCCCCGGGCTGGAAGCGGGTGGTCTCGGCCAGCAGCAGGTCGTCGCCGTACTGGTCCAGTTCGTAGCGCTCGCGCAGGAGGTTCCAGTGGCCGGGGCCGCCGGAGATGGAGAACATGTTGTAGCCCCCCGGCGGCTTGTGGCCGCCCGGTCCCTGCGAGGCCGAGGCGATCCCGACCACCGGGACGGGCCCGTTCGCGGCCCTGAGCCAATGGACCGTGTTGAGGTGGGTATGGCCGTGCAGCACCAGTTCCGCGCCGCCGGACGAGATGGTGGCGGCGAAGCGGCGGATGCCGATCATCCGCTTGTGGAACGAGGTGGCGCCTTCGATCGGGGGATGGTGGATCATGACGACGCGGAACAGGCCGGCCTCGCCGGCTGCGCGCAATAGGTTGACGGTCTCGCGCGCCTGGCGGCGGCCGAAATATCCGCTGGCCGCGAAAGGGGGCGTGGCCACGGCCGTCGAACAGCCGATGATGGCGACGTTGTCGCGCACGCGCAGATAGGGAAAAACATGGAAGTCCTCGTCCCAGTCGGCCGGGTGGTTGTCGCCGCGCATATAGGCATACCAGCTCTTCGTCGAGCGTTCGTAGGCGCCGGGAACATAGGCATCGTGGTTTCCCGGAACGACGGAGACGTTCTCCGGCTTGCCGATCGTCTCCAGCCATTTCGCGACCGTGTCGATCTCGATCCTGGCGGCAAGGTTGACGAGGTCGCCGGTGATGGCGAGATGGTCCGGATCGCGGCGCTCGATGTCGTTCATCACGATGTCGAGGGTATTGGCGAAGAGATGGCGGCGCCGGTTGCGATGCCAGTTGACGAAACCGGTGATTCTCTTCGATGCCAGTTCCAGAAGGGTGAGGGCGGGCAGGGGGCCCAGATGAATGTCGGAAGCGTGCGCGAGACGGAACATGGCCTTCAATAGACCAAGTTGGATCATGAGGGAAATGCCGGGTGCACGGATTCGTTGTCGGGCGGAAGCCGGGGCCGCGCCTTGCGCGTGGACAAGGAGTGCGGTCCGCCGGCGCGCCTTGATTCCGGCACGGTCGGCGACGAAGCCTGTGTAATGGACCGGACAGAGAGGATCGGCATGCAGAGCGAACGACCGCCGGAGAAGCGGAACCTGTGGGCGCGACTGGTGACGCGCATGGTGCACGGCTATTTCGCCTATGCCCGCGGCATGACGCTCGGGGTGCGGGCGGCGTGCTTCGACGCCGAGGGCCGCGTCTTCCTCGTGCGCCACAGCTACGTGCCCGGCTGGCATCTGCCCGGCGGTGGGGTGGAGCGGCGCGAGACGGCGCTGCAGGCGCTTGCGAAGGAGATGCGGGAGGAGGGCAACCTTGTCACCGGCGATCCGCCGCAGCTGTTCCACGTCTATTTCAACCGCGGCACCAGCAAGCGCGACCATGTGATCTTCTACGTCTGCCGGAACGTGCGCCAGAGCGCGCCGAAGATGGCGGACCGCGAGATCGTGGAGGCGCAGTTCTTCGCACCAGACGCCCTGCCGCCGGGAACGACGCCGGCGACGCGGCGCCGGCTGGAGGAGGTGGCCGGCCGCGCGACGCCGGCCGACCTCTGGTAGGGCTTTTTCCGGCGCTGGCCGGGATCAGGCGGCCAGCAGCCGCTCGCGGTCGTGCGGGGCGGCAAAATCCAGCTCAGGCCCGGCCGGCACGATGCCGGTCGGATTGATGGTCAGGTGGCTGCGGTAGTAGTGGGTCTTGATGTGGTCGATGTTCACCGTCTCCGCCACGCCGGGGACCTGGTAGAGGTCGCGCAGGTAGCCCGACAGGTTGGGATAGTCGGCGATCCGCCGGATGTTGCACTTGAAGTGGCCGACATAGACCGCGTCGAAGCGCACCAGCGTGGTGAACAGGCGCCAGTCGGCCTCGGTGATGCTGTCGCCCGTCAGGTAGCGCCGGCCGGCCAGCCGCTCTTCCAGCGCGTCGAGCGTTTCAAACAGCGCCCAGACGTTTTTCTCGTAGGCCTCCTGGGTGGTGGCGAAGCCGGCCTTGTAGACGCCGTTGTTCACCGTGTCGTAGATCGTCTCGTTCAGGGCGTCGATCTCGGCGCGCAGGGAGGCGGGGTAGTAGTCGTCGCGCGAGCCGGTGATCCCGTCGAAGGCGGAATTGAACATGCGGATGATCTCGGCGGATTCGTTGGACACCATCCGGCTCTCCTTCCTGTCCCAGAGAACGGGCACGGTGACCCGGCCGCTATAGTGCGGATCGGCCTTCAGGTAGACCTTCCACAAGGTCTCGGCGCCGAACAGAGGGTCGACGGTGCCGCCGTCCACCCCTTCGCCCGGGCGCTTGAATTCCCAGCCGTTCGACAGCATCACCGGATCGACGACAGAGACCGGGATCAGGTCCTCGAGTTTCTTCAGCTTGCGGAAGATCAGGGTGCGGTGCGCCCAGGGGCAGGCGAGCGAGACATAGAGGTGGTAGCGCCCGGCCTCCGCCGCGAAACCGCCTTCGCCGGTGGGACCGGGCGCGCCGTCGGGCGTGATCCAGTTGCGGAACTGCGAGGCTGCGCGCTCGAAATGACCGCGGGTGGACTTCGTGTCGTACCAGACGTCATGCCAGACGCCGTCTACCAGCTTTCCCATGCCTGTCTCCTTCGGCGCCATCGCCGCGTTTTCATGATGTCTAGATAGTTGAACGGTCGAGGGGGACTAGGCACTATTTTCTGAACAGTGCGTTTTGGGCTTTGACGGGCGGCGATTTTCTGCTATCCGCGCTGGTCAGGATTTTCATGCCGCCGTGGCATGATCGGAACGACCGGACAGAACGATGTTCTTTGCAGGAAACCCGCGACGACGCTGATGCACGTGACGCCTCCCTAAGAGGCGAAGCCATCTCCTATTGTCTCGCACACGGTTCCTGTCCCCATGCCCAAGCACGACCTCGTCTACCTGACCGAAGACGCGTCCCACGACGCAGCCATCGAACTCATCAACGAAGAAGCCTTCGGCCCCGGCCGGCACGTGCGTGCCGCAGCTCGGATCCGCGAGCAGGGGCCGCACGACCTGTCGCTCTCCTTCATCTGCACGGACGACGGCGAGACGATCGCTTCGGTGCGGATGACGCCGGTGACGGCGGGTTCGGTGAAGGGCCACCTGCTCGGCCCGCTCGCCGTCCGGCCCTCGCACAAGAACCGGGGCATCGGCCGCGAGCTGGTGCGGATCGCGGTGGAGGCGGCCCGGCGGAAGGGTTCTGAGGCCGTCATCCTCGTCGGCGATCCGCCCTATTATGGCCCGCTCGGCTTCGAAAAGGTCGCCTACAACGCGCTGGCCTTCCCCGGCCCGGTGGACCCGAACCGGGTGCTGGTCGTCCCCATCGCCGCCGATACGCACGCGCGGCTGAAGGGGGAGATCGGCTGGCGGCCCTACGATGAGGCTGGGGCCGGTCCGGTCGCGTTCGCACAGGCGAGCTGACGCGGCCTGCTGCGCTCTGGAGTCTGTCAGCTTCATACTGAAGCAGTCAGACTCCCGCTTTCTTTGTTATCGTTTGTCTTTTCGGGAAAACCGGATTCCACTTTTCCCTGACAAATCCTAGCGCCCCTCGCGATACCATGTGGCCGACAGGGCCAGCAGCAGCAGGCCGACGCCGGCGAAGCCGGCGAACAGCGGCAGGCTGTCGATGCCCTTCAGCACCGTCTCGTTGGTCATCCGCAGCGACAGCCGCTGCGGATCGGGTGCGCGCACGGCGCCAGAGACCGGCAGGAGCGGGGGAACGCTGAGGCTGCCCTCGTCGTCGGCCAGCCGGTGGACGATGCCTTTCGTGCTTTCGGCGAGCGGGGCCAGCGTCTCGGTGGTGGAGATCGTCGCCTTGAACTCCGGCGCATCGACGGCGCCGACATGGACGAGTGCAGTCAGGCCCTCGTTCTCGATCTCGTACAGTCCGGTTTCGGTCGTCCTCACCTCGGCCTTGTAGAGGCCGGGGCCGTCCTCGCGCAGGTCGACGGGGCGTGTCTCGCCGGAGGGCAGCTTCATCATCGCCGGCCCGGGCGCGTCCTTGATCGTCTGGCGGGTGATCTCCAGCGTGCGGCCGAAGGCGCGCGCCGTCAGCGCCTCCTCCTCCAGTGCCGGCTCCTGCATCAGCCAGTGGGCGGTGCGCCGGTAGAGCGAGACATGCGGGCCGCCGCCCTCGAAGCCACGCGCCCAGAGCCAGCCCTGGTCGGAGAGCAGCATGGCGACGCGGCCCTTGCCGTAGCGGTTGAGCACCAGCAGCGGATTGCCGTCGGCGCCTTCCATCACGGTGTTGCCCTGCGGGGGCGCGACGTCGACGGTGCGGAACCAGCGGCCCCAGTGCGGCGGCTCGTCGAGCGCGCCTTCCAGGCCGCGGGTGACCGGGTGCTTGCGGCCCTGCTCGGACAGCCGCGGGAAGAAGGCCTTCTCGTTCATCACGCCGGTCGGCGTCGCCGGCAGGACCACGGACAACGGCGTATAGGCGATCGAATCGTTGCCGGCGTGCTCGGGGCCGGCGGCGATCAGGAGCGCGCCGCCGTTTTCGACATACTGGGCGATGTTGTCGTAGTAGAGGATCGGCAGCACGCCGCGGTGCTGGTAGCGGTCGAAGATGATGAGGTCGAATTCGTTGATCTTATCGACGAAGAGTTCGCGCGTCGGAAAGGCGATCAGCGACAGCTCGTTGATCGGCGTGCCATCCTGTTTCTCCGGCGGACGCAGAATGGTGAAGTGGACGAGGTCGATCGCCGTGTCCGACTTCAAAAGATTGCGCCAGGCGCGTTCGCCGGCGTGGGGCTCGCCGGAGACGAGCAGCACGCGCAGGTTCTCGCGGATGCCGTCGATGATATGGACGGCGCGGTTGTTGGCGGTGGTGATCTCGCCCTCGACCGGATCGACCAGGAACTCCAGCACGTTGTTGCCGCCGCGCGGCACGGTGAAGCGGAAGGGCGTCTCGGTGCCCGGGATTGCGGTCTCCGAGGCGATCTCGTTGCCGTTGAGGCGGATCGTCACGCGCGCCGCGGTGCCGGGGCTCACGCCGTCGTCGGTGACGCGGAACTTCAGCTCCTGCGGTTCGCCGACGATGCCGAAGCGGGGCGCGTTGAGGACCTCGATGCGCCGGTCGAATTCGTCCTTCCGCCCGGTGATCAGCGCGTGCACGGGCGCATCGAAGCTCGAGAACGCGGCGGGATCGGGGATATCGTGCACCTGTCCGTCGGTGACGAGGATGGCGCCGCCGACGCGCGAGGGCGGGACGTCGGCAAGGGCCGAGGTCAGCGCGTCGAACAGGCGGGTGGAGGGCGTGTCGGAATCCGGATCGTCTCCGGCCTCGACGATGCGCGGCTCGATGCGCGGATAGCGGGCCAGCCGCTCCTTGAGCGCGGTGAGCGCCTCGTCTGTCATTGCGGTGCGCTCGGGATTGTCCTGGCTCTGGCTGCGGTCGACGATCACGGCGACGACGGTGGACAGCGCATCGCGCTGCTCGTTCATGACGACGGGATTGGCAAGGGCCAGAAGCAGGAGCGCGAAGGCAAGCGCGCGCAGGGGGGCGCCGCGCACGCGCCGCCACAGGGCGAAGACCGCAAGGACGACGGCGATTGCCGCGAGAGCGCCGATCACAGGCCAGGGGAGGAGCGGGGAAAAGGCGATGTTCATCTACTGGCCGAGCCTTTCGAGAAGCGCGGGAACATGGACCTGGTCCGCCTTGTAGTTGCCGGTCAGCATGTACATCATGATGTTGACGCCCGAGCGGAACGCATGCTCGCGCTGGACCTCGTCCGGCGGAACGGTCGGCAGCAGCGCCATGCCGTTGGCGTCGATCGCCCAGGCCCCGGCGAAGTCGTTGCCGGTGATCATGATCGGCGTCACGCCGTCGCCGGAACGGGCGGGGCGGTTCGGGTCCTGCTGCTGGTCGAGTTCGGCCTCGACCCAGAGCGGGCTTCCGTTGAAGCGGCCGGGGAAATTCGTCAAAAGATAGAACGACTTGGTCAGGACGTGTTCCGGCGGAACGGGTTCCAGCGGCGGAATGTCGAGATTGGCCAGGATATCGCGCAGGCGCTGGGTGTTGGGGCTGGTGTCGCCGCTGTCCAGCGAGGAGAACTGGTCGCGCGTGTCGAACAGGACGGTGCCGCCGTTGCGCATATAGGCGTCGATGCGGCTGATCGTGGCCGGGCTCGGCATCTCGGCGGATGCGCTCACCGGCCAGTAGAGCAGCGGAAAGACGGCGAGTTCGTCCTTGGAAATGTCGACGGGCACCGGCGCGCCGGGCTCGAGCGTGGTGCGGTAGGTCAGGAACTCGGTCAGCCCCGCCAGCCCGCGCTCGGAGACGCGGTCCACCTCCGCCTCGCCGGTGACGACATAGGCGAGGTGGGTGGTGTCCATCCGGTCGAGCAGTGCGGCGTCGTCCGGCCGCGTGTCGTCGGCAAATGCCGGGGCCGGCGCCAGCGTGGCGAGCGCCAGGCCGAGGCCGAGGGCGAGCGCAAGGGCGGTGGCGCCGCGCGTGACGGCAGGCCGGAAGCGGCGCGCAAAGGCGCCGCCCATGACGAGCACGATCAGGCAATCGGCGAGCAGCAGCAGCGCCGCGATCAGGAACAGCGTCGGCTTCAGCGACTGCGCGACCTGGCCGATCAGGCTTTCGCGGGCGACGGTGGGGGCGTCGGCCGAGGGCAGCGGCGCGAGGCTTGTTCCCGCCGGAAACAGGTTGTGGGCCAGAAAGCCATCCTGCGAGCCGTAGAGGCCCGGAGGATTGTCGGCGGTGGCTGGGACCGCGCCGGCGGCGGCCGGGTCGAGCGGCTTGGCTTCCCCGGTATCGGTCGAAAGCGTGCCCGTGGCCGTGAGCAGCCGGAAGGGCGGCAGGTGCTGGCCCTGCGTCTCGCCGGTGGCGGCGACGCCGCCACCGCGCGACAGCTGCACGCTGCGGCGGAGCATCTCGACGAAATCGCCTGATAGCGGCAGGTTGGACCAGCCGGTCTCGGCGCTGACGTGGAAGAGCACGATGCGGCCGGCGCCGACCTTGCCGGTGGTCACGAGCGGCGTGCCGTCGGCGAGGCTCGCCCAGGTGCGCTCCGGCAGGTCGGGGGTCGGCTCGGCCAAGACCTGCCGCTTGACGAGGACGTCGCCCGCGCGCGGCATGCCGGCAAAGGGGCTGGTCGGCGGATAGTCGGCGAGCGGCTGCGGCTCGGACCAGGACAGGGCCCCGTCGAGCGCGCGCTCGCCCTTGCGCAGCACCACCGGCACCAGCGGGTCGTCGGCGGGGGCGGCGGCCAGGCGCGGGCCGGCGAAGCGGATCAGCATGCCTCCGGCCTCGAGCCAGCGCTGCAGCGGCGCATAGGTCTCCTCCGGCAGGCGGCCGACATCGGCCATGATCATCACGGAGGGGCGCTGCTCCAGCAGTTCGGGAATGCCGGCGGCAAGGTCGGCGACGTTGGGCCGGACGAGATCGGAGAAGGGCGCCAATGCCTGCTCGATATAGTGCAGCGAGGACAGCAGCGGCTGGCTGGCGTCATGCGTCTCGCCGGTGAGCAGGGCCACGCGGCGGCGGCGGAAGCCGTCGTCCAGCATGTAGGTGCCGCCGGCGGTCGCAAGGCCGTCGATCGTCACCTGGGCGAAGTCGTTGCGCAGTTCGAAGGGGGCGGCGATGCTGCCGGCGCCGGTTGCTTCGCCGGCGGCGAAGGTCAGGGTGCCGTTGGCGATCGCCCGGCCGCGGGTGTCGTGCGCGGTCAGCGCCAGCGTGCGCGCCTCGCCGGCGGCAAGGCGGCTGGCAGTCACGTCCATCGTCTCGGCGTCGTTGTTGGCGTCGGTCAGCGCGACCGTGCTGCGGCCGTCGCCCTCGACGAGGCGCAACTGCGCCGGCTGCAGCTCCTGCAGTGCGGGGACCGTGCCGTCGTCGTCGCTGCCGGCGATGCCGTCGGAGAGGAAGGCGAGCGTGCCGGGCGGGGTGCCGGCCAGCGCCGTCCGCAGCGCGGCGACCGCCTGCTCGCGATGGGCGGGCAGGGGGCGCGGCTGGGCGGCGGCAAGCCGCGTGCGGGCAGTCGCCGCATCGGTGGGTACGGCATCGTGCTGGCGGTCGACGGTGAAGACCACGGAGATCGGCAGGTCGCGCGCCTCGGCGTCGTCGATCATGGCATTTGCCGTGTCGACGCGGCGCTGCCAGTCGCCGGCTGCCGCCCAGCTGTTGTCGATCACCAGCACCAGCGGGCCGGAGGCCACGAGCGTGTTCTCGCGCGGATTGAGCACGGGATCGGCGATCGCGAGGATCACGGCGGCCGCCATCAGCATGCGCAGCAGCGTCAGCCACCAGGGGCTGCGCGCTGGCGTCTCCTCGCGCTTGAGGATCGAGGCGAGGATGCGGAAGGGCGGAAAGGCCTCGACGACGGGCTTCGGCGGCGTCAGCCGCAAGAGCCACCAGATCGCCGGCAGCACGACCAGGGCTGCGAGCACGGCGGGATAGGCGAAGGCAAGGCCGCTCATCGGCGATCTCCGGCCATCTTCGGCGCCGGCATGCCGGAGAGGTACATGTGGACGGCGACCAGGGCCTCCGAGGCGAGATGGTCGGTGCGGTGGGCGACGAAGCTCCAGCCGAGATGGCGCAGGCTGTCGGCAAGTGCGGCCCGGCGGGCCTGGTAGGCGCGGGTGTAGTCCTCCCGCAGCGTCTCGGCGCGGCCTGCCGTCAGCTTCTGGCCGGTCTCGGGGTCGGTGAATTCGGTGCGCCCGGCATAGGGGAAGGTGTCCTCGGCGGGATCGGCGACCTCGACCACATGGCCGCGCAGGCCGCGCCGGGCGAGCGGAGCGAGGCGCTCCATGATCGCATCCGGCGCGTCGAGGAAATCGCCGATCAGGACGATGTCGCTGGAGCCGCGGATCATGTCGGTTCGCGGCAGGCCGTCGGTGAGCGGGCTATGGGCGATGGCGGTCGCGAGCCTTTCTGCGGCATTGCGTGCGGCGATCGGCTCCATCACGCCGGGGCAGCCGATGCGTTCGCCGGAGCGGGCCAGGATCTCCGCCAGCGCCAGCATGACGACGAGCGCACGGCTTTCCTTCGAGACGGCGCCGAGCTGCGACTTGAACATCATCGACGGCGACAGGTCGGCCCAGAGCCAGATCGTGTGGGCTGCCTCCCATTCGCGGTCGCGCACATAGGTGTGGTCGTCGCGGGCAGAGCGGCGCCAGTCGATGCGCGACAGGCTCTCGCCGTCGACATAGGGGCGGAACTGCCAGAAATTCTCGCCGATGCCGCGCTTGCGGCGGCCGTGCCAGCCGGCGATCACGGTGTTGGCGAGGCGACGGGCCTCGACCAGGCAATCGGGGATCAGCGCTGCGCGCGCCTGCGCCCGGGAAAGCACTTCGGCCGACGGTGTACGCTCGACGATGGTTCCGATGGCGGCCATTCAGCGCCTCCCGTCAGCCGCGGGCCTGCCGGACGAGCGAGGCGATCACGTCGCGCACCGATATGCCCTCGGCGCGGGCGGCGAAGGTCAGCGCCATGCGGTGCTGCAGCACCGGCTCGGCGAGCGCCAGAACGTCGTCGACCGAGGGCGCGAGACGGCCCTCGTAGAGGGCGCGGGCGCGGGCGCAGAGCATCAGCGCCTGGCCGGCGCGCGGGCCGGGACCCCAGGCGACCTGCTTGTCGGTTTCGGCATTGCCGTGGCCCGGGCGGGCGGAACGGACGAGCGCGAGGATCGCGTCGAGCACTGTCTCGCCGACCGGCATCTGGCGGATCAGCGTCTGGATCTCCTGCAGGCGGTCGGCGGTCAACGCCTGGCCGGCCTCGGCCTCGGCCAGGCCGGTCGTCTCCAGGAGGATCCGGCGCTCGGCGACGAGGTCGGGATAGTGAACGTCGACCTGCAGCAGGAAGCGGTCGAGCTGCGCTTCGGGCAGGGGATAGGTGCCCTCCTGCTCCAGCGGGTTCTGGGTGGCGAGCACGTGGAAGGGGCGGGGCAGGTCGTTGGCGCGGCCGGCGACGGTCACGTGGTATTCCTGCATCGCCTGCAGCAGCGCCGACTGGGTGCGCGGCGAGGCGCGGTTGATCTCGTCGGCCATCAGGAGTTGGGTGAAGATCGGGCCGGGGACGAAGCGGAAGGAGCGCTTGCCGTTCTCGTCCTGGTCCATCACTTCCGAGCCGAGGATGTCGGACGGCATCAGGTCGGGGGTGAACTGGATGCGGCTGGAATTCAGGCCGAGCACGGTGCCGAGGGTGGAGACCAGCTTGGTCTTGGCAAGGCCCGGCACGCCGACCAGCAGCGCATGGCCGCCGGAGAGAACGGCCAGCATCGTCTGCTCGACGACGCTTTCCTGTCCGAAGATGACCTTGCCGACCTCCTGGCGTACCCTTGCGATGTCGGCCAGGGCGCGCTCGGCGGCTGCGACCACGGCCTTTTCGTCGAGAGCTGCCTCGGAGGATGTCATAACGCCCATGGTCGTCTCCAGAATACCGGGTTACGCCTTCCGTCGGGCCGAAGCTGCTGTCGCTCCAACGGTCGATTGTTGAGCTTATCGGCTCACCTGCTGCTGACAAGCCATGTCGAAATGACTATCTCGTCACAAGTGCTTGAAATAGGAGCCAACCGGGACGGAACAATGGCGAAGGGCGATATTCAGGCCTCGGGCGACGCGGCCGGACTGGCGGCGCTGATTGCGCGCGCGGCCGCCGACAAAGGCGACCAAAACCGCGGCCTGCCGCCCGTGGAGAAGTGGAATCCTCCCGATTGCGGCGACATCGACATGGAGATCAAGGCCGACGGCACGTGGTTCTACATGGGCACGCCGATCGGCAGGGCGCCGCTGGTGCGGCTGTTTTCCACGGTGTTGCGGCGGGAGGAGGACGGCAGGACCTGTCTCGTAACACCTGTGGAAAAGGTCGGCATCCGCGTCATCGATGCGCCGTTCGTCGCCGTCGAGATGGAAGCGGTCGGCGAAGGAGAGACTCAGGTGCTGACGTTTCGCACCAATGTCGGCGACGTCGTGGAGGCCGGAACCGACCATCCGCTGCGGTTCGTCGTCCACGGCGATAACAAAGAATTGAAGCCCTACCTGCATGTCCGCGGCCGGCTGGAAGCGCTCGTTTCGCGGCCGGTCATGTACGACATCGTGGCGCTCGGCGAGACGATCGCGGTCGAGGGGACGGAGATGTTCGCGGTGCGCTCGGGCGGCGTCGTGTTTCCGGTCATGCCGGCGGCGGAGCTGGAAGCGCTGATTCGATGAGTTTCCCCCTCTACAGCGCGACAGAATTCCGCCGCCGCGCCATCGAGCAGTCGCGGACGATCACAGCCGACAGCTGGCGCGAGAGCGGCGACGCCAGGATGAACCCGGGGACGGTCGCCCATGTGCAGGAGATGACGCTGAAGGACGCGGCCGTGCTGGTTGCCGCCGTGGACGAGGGCGACGATGCGCGCCTGATCTTCACGCAGCGCACCGCGACGCTGCGCAAGCATTCCGGCCAGATCGCCTTTCCGGGCGGGGCGGTCGACGAGGACGACCACGACGTCGAGGCGGCCGCCGCGCGCGAGGCGGAAGAGGAGATCGGGCTCGATCGCCGGCTGATAGAGACGGTCGGACGCCTGCCGGACTACATGGCGCTCTCCGGCTTCCGCATCACGCCGGTGCTGGCGGTGGTGCAGCCGGGTTTCTCGCTGACGCTCAACCCGGTCGAGGTCGACGACGTGTTCGAGGTGCCGCTGTCGTTTTTGATGGACCCCGCCAACCACGAGACGGGAAGCGGCGTCTGGCTCGGCGGCGAGCGTCATTATTACCGCATGCCCTATGAGGGGCGGAACATCTGGGGCATCACCGCGGGCATCGTCCGGGTGATCTATGAAAGGCTCTACGCATGACGTCGCTTTCGGATCAGGCCTGGTTCAGGCAACCGGCGCTGCGGCGCGTGCTCGATCTTCTGAACGCCGACGGCGGCGAGGCCCGCATCGCCGGGGGTGCGGTCCGGAACGCGCTGATGGGCGTGCCGGCCGGGGATGTCGATATCGCCACGACGCTCGTGCCGCAGGAGGTGGTCGCGCGGGCAAAGGCCGCCGGGATCAAGGCGGTGCCGACCGGCATCGACCACGGAACCGTGACACTGGTCGCAAGCGGCACGCCCTTCGAGGTGACGACGCTGCGCCGGGACGTCGAGACGGACGGCCGGCGGGCGCAGGTGGCGTTCGGAACGGACTGGCAGGAGGACGCCGAGCGGCGCGACCTCACGATTAACGCGCTCTATGCGACAGCGGAGGGGGAGGTCATCGACCTCGTGGGCGGATTGCCCGACATCGAGACGAGGACCGTGCGCTTCATTGGTGACGCGGCACAGCGGATCGCCGAGGATCACCTGCGGATCCTGCGCTTCTTCCGCTTCTTCGCCTATTACGGCGGCGGCCGTCCGGATGCGGACGGGCTTCGGGCCTGCGCGCGGGCAAAGGACAAGCTCGCATCGCTCTCGGCCGAGCGCGTCTGGTCGGAGACCAAGAAGCTCCTTGCCGCGCCCGATCCGTTCCGCGCGCTGCTCTGGATGCGGCAGTCCGGCGTGCTTTCCGCCATCCTGCCCGAGACCGAAAAATGGGGCATCGACGCCATTCCGGCGCTCATTGCGACCGAACGGGCGCTGAAATGGGATCCAGATCCGCTGCTGCGGCTTTCGGCGATGGTGCCGCCGGATGGCGAGCGGCTCGCGGCCCTGTCGGAGCGGCTGCGGCTGTCGCGCGCCGAAGCGGCCACGCTCACCAGCTGGGCCGCGGCGCCGGAAATCCCGAAGACGCTCGCCGATACGGCCTTCGGTCGGATGCTGTACCGGAACGGCCGCGAGGGCCTGACGACGCGCCTGAAGCTTTCACTCGCCGCGGCACGGTCGAAGGCAGAGGGGGGCGATCCCGCGGCGATGGCGGAGAGCGCCCGCGTCCAGCGCCTGCTGGACCGCGCCACCCGTTGGATACGTCCCGCATTCCCGCTGTCCGGCGCCGACGTGCTCGCCGCCGGCATCGCCGCCGGTCCGGCTGTCGGCAAGATGCTGGAGACGCTGGAGACGGAATGGGTGGAGGGGAACTTCAACCTCGACCGCACGGCGCTGAAGACGCGCCTGCAGGCGCTGGCGAAGGGCGCCTGACGGCAGGTTTCGCCGGCGCGAGGGCAGGTGCTGCCGGGCGGTACCGGACCGTGAGCCCCGGCATGGAAACGCCGCGCAAGTCGGTTGCGCGGCGCCGGTCCGGTGGGGTCGTCGGAAAAGGCGATGGCCGCTCAGGCGCTCACCTTCTCGTCGACGATCCGTGCCTTGATGTTCTCGACCATGTTCTCGCGAATGACGGTTTCGCCATGGGCGGTGCGCAGGTGCTCGACTGTGCGGCGGACGACTTCCGCATCATTGTCGGCGCGCGTATGCCACTCGCATCCGGGGACGAGCGTTCCACATTCAAACAGTCTCATGGCATATCTCCCTGTGTTTGTGCTGTGTTCGTGCCTGGCACTTTCTTGGTCCCCGCCGGTCGTGCGGCCGGACCGGGGCGTGACAAGGGGGCAACGCGGAACGGACGGCGTGGTTCCGCTCCGCAGGCGAAGATCAGCGCCTCGCCCATGCGTCGAAGCAGGCCGACGTCTTCTGGTCCTGGCCCTTGGCGGCTCCGGGGGGTGATTTTCCCGCCGGCTGTTGTCCGGCCAGTTGCTGGCGGGCCTGTTGCAGATAGTATTCCCGCGGCAGGCTGGTGCCGCTTGCGATACGGATGTTTTCAGCGATGCGGTTGATGAGTTCGGCATTCCCGAGAACATTCTCCTCGCTTCTCGGCGTGCCGGCAGCCGTATTCGTCATGATAACCCTCCTCCGATGGAACCATGCAGGACAATCGTAGCATAGGAAACACTAGTCCGGTATGCGCCGGGGACGGTTGACCCAACGCAAATACGCGTGAACGGATTGTGTCCGGGCGGTTCCCGCTTCCGGCCGAGGCTCGGCCGGTCAGCATCCGGTCAGCATCCGGTCAAGGCCAGCGAACCACCGGAGGCATGGAGGAGAGGATGGATTCGACGTTGCCGCCGGTCTTCAGGCCGAAGATCGTGCCGCGGTCGTAGAGCAGATTGAACTCCACGTAGCGGCCGCGGCGCACGAGTTGCTCGTCGCGGTCCTCCTCGGTCCAGCCGTTGTTGAAATTCGAGCGGACGATCTTCGGATAGACGAGGCCGAAGGCGCGGCCGACGTCCTGCGTGAAGGCGAAATCGGCCTCCCAGCCGCCGGCCTCCTTCGGCGAATGCAGCCAGTCGTAGAAGATGCCGCCGACGCCGCGCGGTTCGCCCCGGTGCTTGAGGAAGAAATATTCGTCGCACCAGGCCTTGAACTTCGGATAGTCGGCGACCGGGTGGCGCTTGCAGGTGATCTCCATGGCGCGGTGGAACAGCATCGTGTCGGGGTCGGCCTGGGAGCGCCTGCGGCCGAGCATCGGGGTCAGGTCGGCGCCGCCGCCGAACCAGTGGCTGGTGGTGACGACCATGCGGGTGTTCATGTGCACGGTGGGTACGTTGGGATTGACGGGATGCGCGATCAGCGAGATGCCGGAGGCCCAGAAGCGCGGATCGTCGGCGGCGCCGGGGATCTGGCCGCGGAACTCGGGCGAGAACTCGCCGTGCACGGTGGAGGTGTGGATGCCGACCTTCTCGAAAACGCGGCCCGACATCATCGACATGCGGCCGCCGCCGCCGTCACCGTCCTCGCGCTGCCAGTCACGGCCGACGAACCGCCCCGGCTCGCGATCGCCGAGCGGCCCCTGGAGTTCGTCCTCGAGGGCTTCGAATGCCGCGCAGAGCTGGTCGCGCAAGCTCTCGAACCACGCCCGGGCGCGCGCCTTGCGCTCGGCTATGTCGTCCGGCAGGCCCCTTGGCAGGTCCGGTCGTTCCATCGTCTGTTCCCCAGCGGGGCCGCATCGCGCGGCCGATTCTGCATCCGTGGCCCATTTCCCATTTTTCGCCGTCCTTTGGCAACCGTCGGCCGCGATTCACCTGAACAGGGCGGGACTCGCCAAAGTCGCGCCGGCATCCTATCTTGCAAACATGAATGTGCTGCCGGAGGCTTTCTGAATGGCGCGTATTCCAGGTCCCCCGCCGCTCGACGGCCTGAAGCGGCGGATCGAACAGAGCAGGCAGGCGCGCACCGCGCAGCAAAAGGGCCACTTCGTCCGCGAGACCTACCAGCTCGAGCGCGATGCCGCGCGCCAGAAGGCGCGGGAATGGTTCGAAACCTGGCCGAAGGCCGCTTACTGGACCGAGGTGGAAAGCTGGCGGCCCCTGGAAGGTGACCGGATCGAATTCACCATGCGCCGGCTGCCCAGCGCGGACTGACGGGTCCGATCCCGAAGCGTTCTACGGGGCCCGCGTCGATTTGTCGTCGGTTGTAGCGCGGCAGACACATCGGTTTTTGCGCGCATGCGGTAGGAGGGCGCTCCACCGGATTTTTCCCGCATGTTCCGCGCCGTCGCGATCCTTTCCGTTACCCAGATCATCTCCTGGGCCACCATGTTCATGGCGGTGTCGGTGCTGGGCGATGCGATCGCCACGGATCTCGGCCTGACGGCGGCGGAGGTGTTCCTCGGCCCGTCCGCGATGCTGGTGGCCATGGCGCTCGCGTCGCCGGCGACGGCCTTTCTCTACCGGCGCGTCGATCCGCGCATGGTGCTGGTCGCGGGGAGCCTTGCCGCCCTTCCGGGCTTCGTCCTCCTCGCCACCGCGCAGAGCCCTGCGGTCTACTATGCCGGCTGGGTGGTGCTCGGGATCGCAGGCGCGGGCGCGCTGACGAATGCGGCGCATGTCTACCTGTCGCAGGCGTTTTCTATCGCCGCCCGGCGGGCGATCGGGGCGCAGATGCTCGCCATGGCCCTGGCGCCGACCGTCTCCTGGCCGGCGGCCGCCTTCCTGCAGCAGGCCTTCGGCTGGCGGGCGACCTTCGTCCTCTTCGCGGGCGCCATGCTGCTGGTCGTCGTGCCGCTGACCCTCTTCGGGCTGCGGCCGGTGCGGCCGGCGATTTCGATGCGGGATGTCGATACCGGCCGGCGCAGCGCGACCGGCCGCCGCTACTGGCTGGTCATGGGCCTGATCGTCGGGGCGATCGCGCTGAACGGCTTCGTCACCTGGGGCTTCCAGCTCGTCGTCATCGCGCTGTTTCGCGATCTCTCCGTCCCGACAGCGCTCGCCGTCGGTTTCGCGTCCGCGATCGGCGTAGTGCAGATGTCGGCGCGGCTGATCGATTTTCTCGGCGGAAACCGCTGGGACGGGCTGACGACGGGGCTCGTGGCGGCCGGCCTGATGCCAGTGTCGCTCGCGGTCCTGATCGCAGGTTCCGGCGCCCAGTGGTCGATCGTCGCCTTTCTCGTTCTCTACGGGCTTTCCAGCGGCGCCATGGCGGTCAGCCGGGCGACGATGCCGCTCGTCTTCTTCGAGGGCGCCGATTATGCCACCGCGATCGCCCGCGCCGGCCTGCCGCTCAACCTCGCCTTTGCCGCAGCACCACCCCTCTTCAGCTTCATGATCGACGGCTTCGGCAGCCGGGCGGCGCTGCTGGTCGCGCTTGCCCTTTCGCTCGGTACGCTCGCCTGCCTCGCGGCGCTGAACGCAATTCGCCCGAAGGTAGACAAGGAGTGCATTGACCGGGAACCACGCGCCCCTTAGATTGCGGCCATCTGAAACAGCTGAAAGGTGCCGGTTCGATCAATGCGTCCGGCGAACACCGCTTGTTCGAACTCGCGATTGCATTTCTTCTTATCGTCATCAACGGTCTCTTTGCCCTTTCCGAACTCTCCATCGTCTCGTCGCGCAGGGTCCGGCTGAAAACAATGGCCGCCCAGGGGCGGCGCGGCGCCGAGGCCGCCATCCGGCTGGCCGACAATCCCGGCAGGTTCCTCTCCACGGTCCAGATCGGCATCACGCTGGTCGGCATCCTCGCCGGCGCGGTCTCGGGAGCGGCACTCGGCGGGCGGCTCGGCCAGATCCTGCTCGACGCCGAGGTCCCGGCCTGGCTCGCAGGCCCGCTCGGCTACGGCATCGTCATCACGCTGATCACCTATCTCTCGGTCGTGATCGGCGAACTCGTGCCCAAGCAGATCGCGCTGCGCAATCCGGAGCGCTTCGCCTGCATGGTGGCGCCCGGCATGTCGCTCCTGTCCAAGGTCGGCGGCCCGTTCGTCTGGCTGCTGGACGGCTCGACCAAGGTCATCTTCCGCATCTTCGGCCTGCACGAGGCGCCCGAAAGCGTCGTCACCGACGAGGAGATCAAGGCGGTGATGGCCGAGGCCGAGGCCGCCGGCGTCATCGAGAGCGGCGAGCAGAGCATGATCGCCGGCGTGATGCGCTTCTCCGACCGCGAGGCTCGCGGGCTGATGACGCCGCGCAAGGACGTGGACTGGATCGACCTTTCCGACGATCCGGCCGAGCTCCGCCAGCAGATCTTCACCAGCCAGCACTCGCGCCTTCCGGTCAGCGAGGACGGCATCGAATCGATCATGGGCATCCTGCAGACGCGCGAGCTCCTGCCGGCCATCGCCTCCGGTGCGCCGTTCGACATCCGCAGCTACATCCGCCAGGCGCCGGTCATCCCGGACGGCATGGACGCGATGCGCGTGCTGGAGGCGCTGCGCTCGTCCGACGTGCCGATGCTGCTGGTTCACGACGAATACGGCCACTTCGAGGGCGTGCTGACGCCGGCCGACGTGCTCGAGGCGATCGCCGGCGTGTTCCGCTCCGACATCGGCGAGGGCGAGGAGGACGACTATGCGGTCGAGCGTGCTGACGGTTCGTGGCTGATCTCCGGCTCCATGCCGATCGACGAACTGGCGGACCGCTTCGGCCTCTCCCTGCCGGAAAACCGCAACTACCAGACGGTCGCCGGCCTGATCATCGACGTGCTGCAGCACCTGCCGGTCACCGGCGAGATCGCCCAGACACAGGGCTGGCAGTTCGAGATCGTCGACATGGACGGCCGCCGGATCGACAAGCTGCTGGCCAGCAAGCTTCCCTGACGAAACGGGCAGTTCCCCTCCCCGGAATGACGGTTACCCGTACCGGGACGGTACGGGTGGCGGTCAGGGCTCGATGAGCCGTGCGCCGCTGCCGTCGCGGCCAAGCGCATCATAAGGGTTGCGCAGGGGGCATTCCTGCATCGACAGGCAGCCGCAGCCGATGCAGCCCTCCAACTGATCGCGAAGGGCGGTCAGTCTCGCGATGCGCTCGTCGAGCATCTTGCGCCAGCGCAGCGACAGCGCGTGCCAGTCGGCGCTCGACAGCGGCCGGTCGTGCGGCAGGGCCGACAGCGCATCGGCGATCTCCGAAAGCGGAATCCCGGTTTTCTGGGCGATCTTGATCACCGCCACCCGGCGCAGGATCGAGCGCGGGTAGCGGCGCTGGTTGCCGCGGTTGCGGTTGCTGCGGATCAGCCCCTTGGTCTCGTAGAAATGCAGTGTCGACACGGCGATGCCGCTGCGGGCGGCGACTTCGCCGACGCTCAGTTCGAAGGGGATCTTTTGTTCCGGATTCGGCATGGGCGCTGTTGACCTCAACTATGGTTGAGGTTTTATAGCATCGTCTCCGTAGCCTTTGAAACCGGAGTCACAGCATGAAAGAGCATATCCGCGTCACGATGATCTATGGCAGCGCCCGCGAGGAGCGTTTCTGCGATACGGTGGCCGACTGGCTCAAGGCGGAACTGCGCGAGGTCGGCGGCTGCGCGCTGACGGTCCTCGATCCCGCCGAACTGACCTTTTCCGCCGGCGGGCCGGACGAGCTTTCGGCGGCGATCATCGAGACGAGACTGGAGGCGGCGGATGCCTTCCTGATCGTCGTGCCGGAATACAATCACGGTTATCCGGCCGTATTGAAGGCGCTGATCGACAGCGCCTACCGGCCCTGGCATGCCAAGCCCGTCGCCTTCGTCTCCTATGGCGGCGTTTCCGGCGGCCTGCGCGCCGTCGAGCAGCTCAGGCAGGTGTTCGCCGAACTGCACGCCGTCACCATCCGCGACACCGTGAGCCTGGCGCACGCCTGGTCGCATTTCGATTCGCAGGGCCATCCCTTCCGCCCGGCGCAGATGCGAGGACCGCTGATCGTCATGATGCAGCGGCTGTTCTGGTGGGCGCGGGCGCTCAGGAACGCCCGCGAGGAGAGCGTCTATGACAGCGCGGCCGCCTGAGGTGCAGGCCCGGGGCGAGGGCGGTGGCGGAGCGGGCGGCTCAGGCGAAGCCCGTCTGCCGCAGCGCCTCGCCGGCGATCATCGCGGCCGACATGGCGACGTTGATCGATCGCTGCCCCTCGACCATCGGGATGAGGATGCGGGCGTCCGCCCGCGCGTGGACGTGATCGGGAACGCCGGCGCTCTCGCGGCCGAAGAGCAGCACGTCGTCCGGCCGGTAGGCGACGTCGACATAGGGCGTCGCCGCCTTCGTCGAGGCGAGGACGAGCCTGCGGCCGGACGCCTCCCGCCATTCCTCGAAACGCTCCCAGGTGACGTGGCGGGTCAGCGCGACGGCGGCGAGATAATCCATGCCGGCGCGTTTCAGGCTGCGGTCGGAGATGTCGAAGCCGGCCGGCTCGATCACGTCGACGCCGAGCCCGAGGCAGGCGGCAAGGCGCAGGATCGTTCCGGTGTTGCCGGCGATGTCGGGCTGGTAGAGGGCGATGCGCAGGTCGGACATGCCCTGCCATAGCGCAAAGCGGAGCCTTGCCAAAGGCCCTCTTCGTCGGTCCGGGCGGCAGTTTGTGCCGATCGCGCAACAGGCCGGGGGCGGATGACGCCGGAATTGGCGGAATGCGCTGGCAAAACGACGCAATTCAGGTTAACAAGCGTCATCCTCAACGCGAGAACAGGGAGGCAGCCGGATGGACACAGCTTATCGACCACGCCTCCTTGACGGCCTATTCCGCCGCCTCGCCTAGGCGCTCGACGCTCTTTTCCAACTTCGCCTTTTCAATCGACCGCATCCGGCCCCGTTCGCCGCCATGCGGCCTTCCCGGCCCGAAGTGCCCGCCCGCCCATGGCGCAGGCCGCTTTCGAGAGGGTCCGGGTCAATTTTCGGAGAGTGAACCACCATGTTCGGCTGGTTTGAAAGCAGACTGAATCCCTATCCTGCCGAGGAGCCGACGCTTCCGCCGCAGGGTCTTTTCGCCTTTTGCTGGCACTACACCAGACCCGCGGCGCCGTGGCTCTTCATCATGGCGATCCTGACGGCGCTGATCGCCGTCGGCGAGGTGATGCTGTTCCAGTTCCTCGGCAATATCGTCGACTGGCTGTCGAATGCCGATCGCGCGAGCTTCCTTCAGACGGAGGGGACGCGGCTCTTCTGGATGGGGGCGATCGTGCTGGTCGGCCTGCCGCTGGTGGTGGCGCTCGATTCGCTGATCATGCACCAGGTGCTGCTCGGCAACTATCCGATGATCGCGCGCTGGCAGATGCACCGCTACCTCCTGCGCCAGAGCATGACGTTCTTCGCCAACGAGTTCGCCGGGCGCGTCGCGACCAAGGTGATGCAGACCTCGCTTGCCGTGCGCGAGACGGTGATGAAGATCCTCGACGTCTTCGTCTATGTCGTCACCTATTTCGTCACCATGATCGCGGTGGTGGCGAATGCCGACGTCCGGCTGGTGGCGCCGCTGATCGTCTGGCTGACCATCTACGTGGCGATCGTCTGGTATTACGTGCCGAAGCTGCGCAAGATCTCGTCCGAGCAGGCCGACGCCCGCTCGATGATGACCGGGCGGATCGTCGACAGCTACACCAACATCGCAACGGTGAAGCTGTTCTCGCATGCCGGCCGCGAGGAGGATTATGCCCGCAACGGCATGGACGAGTTCCTGCAGACCGTGCACCGGCAGATGCGCAAGGTGACGATGTTCCACATCCTCGTCTACGTGAACAACTGCGTGGCCCTGTTCGCCATCGGCTCGCTGTCGATCGGCTTCTGGCTGAACGGCGCGATCTCGGTCGGCGCGATCGCGATCGCGATCGGCCTTGCCATGCGCATCAACGGCATGTCGCAGTGGATCATGTGGGAAGTCTCGGCGCTGTTCGAGAACATCGGCACCGTCTATGACGGCATGGGCATGATGACGAAGGCGCACGACATCACCGACCATCCGCAGGCCGAAATCCTGTCTGCGAAGAAGGGTGCGATCGACTTCGAGGGCGTCGGCTTCCACTATGGGCGCAGCAAGGGCGTGATCGGCGACCTGTCGCTTGCCATCGCAGCCGGCGAGAAGATCGGCCTCGTCGGCCGCTCGGGTGCCGGCAAGACGACAATGATGAACCTGCTCCTGCGGTTCTACGACCTGGAGAGAGGGCGTATCACCATCGACGGACAGGACATCGCCAGGGTCACGCAGGACAGCCTGCGCAGCAAGATCGGCGTCGTGACGCAGGACACCTCGCTGTTGCACCGCACGATCCGCGACAACATCGCCTACGGCCGGCCGGATGCGACCGACGCCGAGATCATCGAGGCGGCCCGGCGCGCCAATGCCTGGAGCTTCATCGAGGACCTGGTCGACCTGCACGGCCGCAAGGGCCTGGACGCCCAGGTCGGCGAGCGCGGGGTCAAGCTCTCCGGCGGCCAGCGCCAGCGGATCGCGATTGCCCGCGTGTTCCTCAAGGACGCGCCGATCCTGATCCTCGACGAGGCGACCTCGGCGCTCGATTCTGAAGTCGAGGCGGCGATCCAGGAGAACCTGTTCGCGCTGATGGAGGGCAAGACGGTGATCGCGATCGCCCACCGCCTGTCGACGCTGACGGAAATGGACCGGCTCGTCGTGCTGGACAAGGGACACATCCACGAGATGGGCACCCATGCCGAGCTCGTCGCGAAGGGCGGCATCTATGCCGACCTGTGGACCCGTCAGTCCGGCGGCTTCATCGCCGACGACGAAAAGAGCGAGGCGGCGGCGGAGTAGCGCTGCCGCCGGCAACAGGAAACCGAACGCGGCGCGTCTCTCAGGCGCGCCGCCAGCCTCGTCCGGGCCGGCCTTGCTTGCCGAAGTTTAATTTGCCGCGTCGCGGAATCGGCCTATATCTTCGGCCATGGTCCTGCGCGCGCTCTTCTCCTACTTCGAAAACTGGATCAGGCCGTTCGCGCGGACCGAGGATCTGCGCCCGCCCTCAGGCCTGATCGGCTTCACCGCGTTCTACGTGCGCCAGGCGCCGGGGCCGTTCGTGGCCATGCTGATCCTCGGCGGGCTGACGGCGGCGATCGAGGCGGCGACCTTCTGGTTCGTCGGGCGGGTCGTCGACATCCTGGCGAGCGTGAAGCCGGAGGACGGCTGGGGCGGCCTGATCGCCGGGCACGGCTACGAACTGCTGGCGATGCTGGCGCTGATCGGCATCGTCCGCTTCGCCGTCACCTTCCTGACGGCGCTGTTCGACCAGCAGGTCATCACCCAGGGCTTCTACAACATGGTGCGCTGGCAGTCCTATGCGCATGTTGCCCGCCAGTCGCTCTCCTTCTTCCAGAACGATTTTTCCGGACGGATCGTCACCAAGGTCTGGTCGGCCGGACAGGCGACGGGGGACGTCATCACCTCGTTCATGGAAAGCGTCTGGTTCGTGACGATCTACGCGGCCTCGACGCTGGTGCTGATCGGCGGGCTGGACCTGCGGCTGGCTTTGATCATCTGCGTCTGGATCGGCGTCTTTTCGCTGCTGGCACGCTTCTTCGTGCCGCGCATCCGCTACCATTCGAAGGAATCGGCCGAGGCTGCCTCGATGCTGAACGGCCGCATGGTCGATGCCTATTCCAACATCCAGACGCTCAAGCTGTTCGGCCGCGACGACGTCAACGACCGCTACATGCTGCAGGGCTTCGAGACCTACCAGGAGACGATCCGGCGCTTTGCCCGGTTCCTCACCGGCGTGCGCGCCTCGATGGCGCTGCTGTCGGGCATCATGATCGTTTCGATGGGCGTGCTCTGCATCCACCTCTGGCTCGCCTCCTCGATCACCTCGGGTGCCGTCGCCTTCACTATGGCGCTGGTGCTGCGGCTCAATTTCCTGCTCAACCGGCTGATGACGCAATTGAACAACATCATGCGCAACATCGGCACGATCCAGAATTCGGCCGAGCTGATCTCTCAGCCGATCGGCCTGGTCGACCGGCCGGATGCCCGGCCGCTGGCGGTGAGCCGGCCGGAGATTCGCTTCGAGAACATCCGTTTCCACTACGGCCGCGAATCGGGCGTGATCGAGAACCTGTCGCTGACCATCAAGCCGGGCGAGAAGGTGGGCATCGTCGGCCGCTCGGGCGCCGGAAAGTCGACGCTGGTCAACCTGCTCCTGCGCTTCTACGAGCTGGAGGGCGGGCGCATCCTCGTCGCCGGCCAGGACATCGCGGCGGTGACGCAGGAGAGCCTGCGCGCGAATATCGGCATGGTGAGCCAGGATACCGCGCTGCTGCACCGCTCGATCCGCGACAACATCCTGTTCGGCAAGGCCGATGCCAGCGAGGCGGAAATGATCGAGGCCGCCGCCGAGGCGGAGGCCAACGAGTTCATCCTGCGGCTGGAGGACCAGCGCGGACGCCGCGGCTACGACGCCCATGTCGGCGAGCGCGGGGTGAAGCTCTCCGGCGGCCAGCGCCAGCGGATCGCGATCGCCCGCGTCATGCTGAAGGACGCGCCGATCCTCGTCCTCGACGAGGCGACGTCGGCGCTCGATTCGGAAGTCGAGGCGGCGATCCAGTCCAACCTCTCCCGGCTGATGCACGGCAAGACCGTGCTTGCGATCGCCCACAGGCTCTCCACCATCGCCGCCCTCGACCGCCTGGTGGTGATGGACCGCGGCCACATCGTCGAGCAGGGATCGCATGCCGAACTCGTCGCCAAAGGCGGCATCTACGCCGAGCTGTGGGCACGCCAGTCCGGCGGATTCCTCGCCCAGGATGCCGCGGCGGAGTAGCGCTACCGGTCGGATCGCAGAAGCTGCTCCACCGCCGATCGCAGCAAGGCCAGGTCGCCGCCCGAGCGGATGTTCCAGAGCACTTCGGTATCGATCTGCTGGTAGGCGTGCCGCAGGTGATTGCCGATGTCGGCAATCCGGCGCCAGGGAATGTCGGGGAAAGCCTCCTTCAGGCTGGGCGGAACATGGCGGGACGCCTCGCTCAGAATCTCCAGGAAGCGTTCATAGGCTGCACGCAGGTACCGATCGTCGTTCAGGTCTTCGAGCGTCTTGTCCGCGAGCATTCCTTCGATCTGTTCGATCGCGTCCAGCATGTCCCTGAGCCGGCGTTCCGCCCGGTCGGCCATCAGAAAATCTCGACGATATCGGTCTGAATGGTCTTGCGGAAGTCCTCGTCGAGGCTGCGTCGCAAGACGGCGTTCGAGGTGAGGCCGGTGGCGTCGGCGACGATGTGCTCCACCCCGACGAGGTTCAGGAGCGAAAAGGAACTGCCCGGCGTGACGTCGATCAGGATGTCGATGTCGCTATCCCGGCGGTTGTTTCCCCGCGCGCGCGAGCCGAACAGGGCCAGATGCGTCACGCCCTCCGCTTCGAGGTCCGGCTTGACCTGTTCGATCAGCTTTATGATCTCTTTCCTGTCCATGGATGCAGCCTATCCGATGCGGCGCGGCCTTGCCATAGGGGCATCGCCTGCCGGCGAGCCTGCGCTTGCCTCGCACCATGTCCGGCACCGCGCCCAATGCGTCAATGAAAACACACGTATGGCTTTTCCCGCGACATTGTGCCCACCAAGCCCCGCCAAGGCTGGACATATTTGCCGATCAAGCATAGAACCCGCCCGATTGGCGGGGAATCTATGGCCGCATTGTGTCCGGATTTCCGGGTGCAGAGAGGCAGTTGCGGTTCGCCGCGGAGTTGCTGGAGAGGATGGTCAGGTCGTGAGCGAACACGAAACTACAGGCGGTACAGCGGGCGAGCCCTCGCGTCGCGATTTTCTTTACCTTACGACCGGAATGGCCGGCGTCGTCGGCGCTGCGGCCGTTGCCTGGCCGTTCATCGACCAGATGCGCCCGGACGCCTCGACGCTGGCGCTCGCCTCGATCGAAGTCGACGTCTCGAGCCTGACGCCCGGCATGTCGCTGACGGCGAAATGGCGCGGCAAGCCGATCTTCATCCGCAACCGCACCGACGCGGAAGTCGACGAAGCGAAGTCCGTTCCGATGGCCGAGCTGAAGGATCCGGTCGCGCGCAACGCGAACGTTCCCGCCGATGCCGAGGCGACCGACCTCGATCGTTCCGCCGGCGAGGGCAAGGAAAACTGGATCGTCATGATCGGTTCGTGCACCCATCTCGGCTGCGTGCCGCTCGGCCAGGCCGGGGATTTCGGCGGGTGGTTCTGTCCCTGCCATGGCTCGCACTACGATACTGCGGGCCGTATCCGAAAAGGTCCGGCGCCGGAGAACCTCCACGTGCCGACCTATTCATTCGTGTCAGACACCGTTATCCGGATCGGTTGAGGGGAACACCGAATATGAGTGCTGAGCATTCCACGTACCAGCCGACCACCGGCATCGAGAAATGGGTCGATTCGCGCCTGCCTTTGCCGCGCATGATCCATGACAGCTTCGTCTCCTACCCCGTTCCGCGCAACCTGAACTACGCCTACACGTTCGGCGCCATGCTTTCGGTCATGCTGATCGCCCAGATCCTGACCGGCATCGTGCTGGCCATGCACTATGTGGCCAGCACCGGCGAGGCGTTCAACTCGGTCGAAAAGATCATGCGCGACGTCAACCACGGTTGGCTGCTGCGCTACATGCACGCCAACGGCGCATCCTTCTTCTTCATCGCGGTCTACCTCCACATCGCCCGCGGCCTCTACTACGGCTCCTACAAGGCGCCGCGCGAGATCCTGTGGATCCTCGGCGTCGTCATCTATCTGCTGATGATGGCGACCGGCTTCATGGGCTACGTGCTGCCCTGGGGCCAGATGTCCTTCTGGGGCGCGACCGTCATCACCGGCTTCTTCTCGGCCTTCCCGCTGGTGGGTGAGTGGATCCAGCAGTTCCTGCTCGGCGGCTTCGCCGTCGACCAGCCGACGCTGAACCGCTTCTTCTCGCTGCACTACCTGCTGCCGTTCATGATCGCCGGCGTCGTCGTCCTGCACATCTGGGCGCTGCATGTGGTCGGCCAGACCAACCCGACCGGCGTCGAGGTGAAGTCCAAGACCGACACCGTCGCGTTCACGCCCTATGCGACGCTGAAGGACGCGCTCGGCGTCTCGATCTTCCTGATCGTGTTCGCCTGGTTCATCTTCTACATGCCGAACTATCTCGGCCATCCGGACAACTACATCCCTGCCGATCCGCTGAAGACGCCCGCCCACATCGTTCCGGAATGGTACTACTTGCCGTTCTACGCGATGCTGCGCGCCATCACCTTCAACATCGGCCCGATCGACAGCAAGCTCGGCGGCGTCCTGGTGATGTTCGGCTCGATCATCGTCCTGTTCTTCCTGCCCTGGCTCGACACCTCGAAGGTCCGTTCGGCCGTGTACCGTCCGTGGTACAAGCTGTTCTTCTGGCTGTTCGTCGCCAACGCCATCATGCTCGGCTGGCTCGGCGCCATGCCGGCAGAAGGCATCTACGTCATCCTTTCGCAGCTCGGCACGCTCTACTACTTCGGTTTCTTCCTCGTCATCATGCCGGTCCTCGGCCTGATCGAGACCCCGAAGCGCATTCCGAACTCCATCACGGAAGCGGTTCTGGAAAAGAAGAACGCCACCGCAACGCTGGCCAAGGCCTGATCGCGACGCGACGAAAGGAACCGAAAAAATGAAAAAGCTTGTTGCAAGCATCCTGTCGCTCGCAGTCGCAGCCGGCCTTGGTGTCTCGATCGCGACCGCCCAGGAGGACCATGCCGCCGGCGGTGCGGAAGCCGAACACGCGACCCAGCACTTCCCGATCAATCACCCGCGCGAGCAGGAGTGGTCATTCGCCGGCCCGTTCGGCACGTACGACCGGGGCCAGCTGCAGCGCGGCCTGAAGGTCTACACCGAGGTCTGCGCGGCCTGTCACTCGATGGACCTCGTCGCCTTCCGCACGCTCGGAGACCTCGGCTATTCGGATGCGCAGGTGAAGACGTTCGCCGCGAACTACGAGGTGGAGGACGGCCCGAACGCCGATGGCGAGATGTTCACCCGCCCGGCGATCCCGTCCGACCGCTTCCCGTCGCCGTTCCCGAACCACGAGGCGGCAGCAGCGGCCAACAACGGCGCGGCGCCGCCGGACTTCTCGCTGATCGCGAAAGCCCGCGGCATCACCCGCGGCTTCCCGCAGTTCGTGTTCGACATCTTCACGCAGTATCAGGAAGGCGGGCCGGACTATATCTACTCGCTCCTGACCGGCTACCAGGATCCGCCGGCCGGCGTCGAAGTAGCCGAGGGCACGCACTACAATCCCTACTTCGCCAACGCCGCGGCGCTGGCCATGGCGGCGCCGCTCTCCGACGACCAGGTCACCTATGACGATGGCGCGCCGCAGACGGTCGACCAATATGCCCACGACGTATCCGCCTTCCTGATGTGGGCTGCCGAGCCGCACCTGGAGGCGCGCAAGCGCACCGGCTTCATGGTGATGGTCTTCCTGGTGATCTTCACCGGCCTGATCTACCTGACCAAGAAATCGGTCTACGCGAACAAGGAACACTGAACGGTTCCGGCAGAAACGAAAAAAGGCGGCCCCACCGGCCGCCTTTTTTGATTGTGCAGTGAACTCTGCCCTTGCATTTGCCGGTCGTTGCCCATCTTTTCTTTGCCGACTTGCCATACGGACCTATTTCATGACCACCCTCCAGGACGAACTGATCGCTTCCATCCGCAACATCCCGGACTATCCGAAGCCCGGCATCATGTTCCGCGACATCACCACGCTGCTCGGCAATCCGCGGGCGTTCCGGCGGGCGGTCGATGAGCTGGTCCACCCCTATGCGGGCCTGGGGATCGCCCATGTGGTGGGGATCGAGGCGCGGGGCTTCATCCTTGGCGGCGCGATGGCGCACCAGCTGTCGAGCGGCTTCATCCCGATCCGCAAGAAGGGGAAGCTGCCGCGCGAGACCGTGCGCATCGCCTACAGCCTCGAATACGGCGTCGACGAGATGGAGGTGCACAAGGATGCACTGAAGCCCGGCGACAAGGTGATCCTGGTGGATGATCTGATCGCCACCGGGGGCACGGCGGTGGCGGCGGTGAAGCTGCTGCGCCAGCTCGGAGCCGATATCGTCGCCGCCTGCTTCGTCATCGACCTGCCGGAACTCGGCGGACGGGCGAAGCTGGAGGCGATGGACGTCGAGGTGCGCACGCTGGTGGCCTACGAGGGCCACTGACGCCACTCTTGTTCGGCTTGCGTCAAAGGCTACGCCGACATTGGAAGGTGATGGCGGCCGAGCGGGCCGTCACAGGCGCCCGTCGCGGATAGAGATGAGGATAAGAAGGGCTGCCATGGTGGTGACATTGAGCAAGCCTAGAGCCAGCAGCAGCCTGGCCATGCGTTTTCTTTGGATGAAGAAGAACGACATATAGTTCGGATCGCGCCTCATCAGCGGATAGTCCTTTGAGGCGACATACCAGACAGATCCGATGAAGCTTGCTACGCCAAGCAGCAAGCAAAGGCCAAGAAGATCGACAATCGTTGCGAGCATGCGGTTTCCAACATTGCCTTCGATGAAGACGATCAGGCGATCAGGCGAACTCCATCACCGTGCTTTCGAAGCGGATCACCGGTTCGCCGTTCTGGTTGACGCCCTCGCACAGGATCGTGTCGATCAGCCGGCCGGGGCGGGAGGCCTGCTCGCGCGTTTCGAGCAGCGTCACGGAATAGGTGATCGTGTCGCCGGCGAAGACCGGCCTGAACCAGCGCAGGTCGCGGAAGCCGTGCGCGGGGCCGAGTTCGGGCGGAACCTTGCCCTCCTTCTTCAGCCGGACGTATTCGGCGGTCCAGAAGGCGACGAAGGTCTTCATCCAGCCGGCGCAGGTGTGCCAGCCGGAGGCGCAGAGGCCGCCGAACAGCGAATGCCTGGCCGCTTCCGGATCGACGTGGAAGGGCTGCGGATCGAACTGGCGCGCATAGCGGATGATGTCCTCTGCCGTGAAGAGATGCGATCCGAGGACTGTCTTGCCACCGACCGGATAGAGTTCAGCCATGCGCATCGGCGGCGGCCTCCGTTGCCTTGACGCGGATCATGTTGGCGTAGTCGCAGACGGCGACCGTTTCGCCGCGCTGGTTGGTGACGTCCGCGACGAAGCGCACGATGCCGATCTCGGGCCGGGAGCGCGAGACGCGCGCCTCGACCACGCGGCAATGGCCGGAGAGCGTGTCGCCGGCAAGGACCGGCCGCTTCCATTCCATGCTCTGCACGCCGGGCGAGCCTTCGCCGGCGGTCCTGTCGATGTAGCTCTCGCACAGCATCCGCATCATGACGGCGCAGGTGTGCCAGCCGGAGGCGGCGAGCCCGCCGAGCACGCTGGCCTTGCCGGCCGCCTCGTCGACATGCATCGGCTGCGGGTCGAACTCGGTTGCAAAAGCCACGATCTCTTCGGCCGTCATCACCCGGCTCGGGAAGTCGAACCGCCGGCCGACCGGAAAATCTTCGAAACAGAGCAAGTGCAAACCTCCTTGGCCGGACAGATGCGGCTGGCATTGCATAGCAGAAAACGATACCACCGGTCTTGCAATCAATGAGCGCATCGCGCCGGAAACAGGACGGAAAAGACGTGACGAGGGAACTCGAGGAAACGCTCAGGCAGGCGGCCAGGCAGGGGATCGTCGGCGACGGCCAGGTCGCGGGGCTTGCAGCCTTCCTCGCCGCACACGGCCGCTATATCCCGGCAGCGCCTGCCCCTGCCGCCGCTGAGGGGATCGCCGATCCGCCGCGCGACATCGCCGACACGGAAGCGCCGCGCTTCGTGCGCGGGTTCCATGACGTGCTGATCACCATCGGCATCGTCGTGGCGCTCGTCGGGCTGTCGGGGCTTGCAAGCGTGCTTGCACTTCTTCCGGCCGTCATCCTGCTGAGCGAAGTGCTGGTGCGCCGGCAGAGGCTGGCGCTGCCGGCCGTGGTGCTGACGATCGCCTTCGTGCAAGGGGCGAGCTACCTGATCGGGGCGATGATCGGCTCGGTCGCGGAGGGATGGAACACCGTCACCTACGCCTGCGCGTTCCTGGCAGGCTTTCCAGTCCTGCTCGGCCTCTATTATTGGCGCTACCGGGTGCCGCTGTCGCTGGCGCTGACGCTGATTTCGGCCTTTGCGCTGGCGGTCCTCCTGGTCCTCGCCCTGCCTGGCCGGATTGCCGGCACCGATCAGTTCGTCGCCGAGCACAGCCTCGCTTCGGCACTGGTCTTCCTTCTGGCCGCGCTCGGCCTGTTTGCGGTCGCCATGCGCTACGACCTGTCCGATCCGCAACGGCAGACGCGCCGCTCCGACATCGCCTTCTGGCTGCACCTCGGCGCTGCCCCCTTCCTGCTCTATGCGCTGCTCGCCTTCGTCTTCCTTGACCGCTTCTCGGTGCAATGGCCGGGCGGGCAGGCGTCCCTTGCCCAGGCGGCGGTCGTCATCGCCATCGTTTCGGGCTTCATGCTCGTCGGGCTCGTGATCGACCGGCGCGCCTTCGTGACCTCGGGGCTGGTGTCGCTCGGTGCCGCGATCTGGACGCTGCTGCGCCAGAACGCCTTCGAGGCGTCGAGCTATGTCTATGTGGCGATCCTGGCGGTGGGTGTCGTCGTGCTTGGCGTGGGCATCTTCTGGCCGGCGCTGCGGCGCCTGGTGATGGGCTTCATGCCCGAGGGCATCGCCTCGAGGCTGCACGCCGTTCATTGAACGTGGGCGCAGCCGGCGCGCGATACCCGCGCCGGCATGCCGATGGACGTAATCAGGTGTTGAAGCGGAAATGGATGACGTCGCCGTCCTGGACGACGTATTCCTTGCCTTCGTCGCGGCCCTTGCCGGCTTCCTTGGCGCCGACTTCGCCCTTGTAGGCGAGGTAGTCGTCATAGGAGATGGTGAAGGCGCGGATGAAGCCGCGTTCGAAATCCGTATGGATCACGCCGGCTGCGGCCGGCGCCTTGGTGCCGCGCACGATCGTCCAGGCGCGCGTCTCCTTGGGGCCGACGGTGAAATAGGTGATCAGGTCGAGCAGGTGGTAGCCGGCGCGGATCAGCCGGTCGAGGCCTGCCTCCTCGAGGCCGAGCGCGGACAGGAACTCGCTGGCTTCCTCTTCCGGCAACTGGGCGACTTCGGATTCGATCGCCGCCGAGATGATCACGCATTCGGCGCCCTGTTCCTTCGCCATGGCGGCGACGGCTGCGGTGTGCTCGTTGCCGGTCGAGGCGTCGGCCTCGGCGACGTTGCAGACGTAGAGCACGGGATGCGAGGTCAAGAGGTTGAGGCCCCTGAGGACCTCGATTTCCTCCGGTGCCAGCGTCTTCAGCAGAAGGCGGGCCGGCTTGCCCTCGTTCAGGAGCTTGATCACCGCTTCCATCACCGGCAGCTGTGCGGTCGCTTCCTTGTCCTTGCCGGTGGCGCGCTTGCGCGTCTGCTCGACGCGGCGCTCCAGGCTTTCCAGGTCGGCGAGCATCAGCTCGGTCTCGATCGTATCGGCATCGCCGACCGGATTGATGCGGCCCTCGACATGGGTGATGTCGTCGTCCTCGAAGCAGCGCAGCACGTGCACGACGGCATCGACCTCGCGAATATTGGCGAGGAACTTGTTGCCGAGGCCTTCACCCTTGGAGGCGCCGCGCACGAGGCCGGCGATGTCGACGAAGGAGATGCGCGTCGGGATGATCTCCTTCGATCCGGCGATCGCGGCGAGCTGCTGCATGCGCGGATCGGGAACGGCGACCTCACCGGTATTGGGCTCGATCGTGCAGAAGGGATAGTTGGCGGCCTGCGCGGCGGCCGTCTTGGTCAGCGCGTTGAAGAGGGTGGACTTGCCGACATTCGGCAGCCCGACGATACCGCATTTGAAACCCATGGAAATGGTCCGTCCGTGTCTTAAGGATCCTTGCCCTCGCTATGGGGGAAGGGCCGGGGGAGGTCAAGTCCGCAGCGCCGTGAATACGGGGCAGGGCAGGCTTGCGCGGCGCGAACGTGGCCCGACTGGCCGCGGGGACAGCCTGTCGGCGGCAGCCGAAGGCAAGGCGGGTGGTCGCGGGACTGAATCAATACAATATGCAGTCAATTGCATTCAAGGAAGCCAGAAACGCCCGCAATTCCCTGGAATTCAGGCTGCGTCACTCTGACGTCTCGACAGGAATTGATGGTGATTGTATCTGTATGACTGCATTCAATGACGATATTGAATGGTTGTTCGGAAGGATCCGCATCATGGTCGAGGACTACCCAGCACTGCCGCCGATGGAGACGGGCATCCGGGGACGCTGTCCGCGCTGCGGCCAGGGACATCTGTTCGACGGTTTCCTGACGCTGAAGCCGAAATGCGAGGCCTGCGGGCTCGACTATTCCTTTGCCGATCCTGCCGATGGCCCGGCCTTCTTCGTGATCTGTTTCGCCTGCGTGCCCAGCGTCCTGCTGGCGGTCTGGCTGGAGGTCGCCTTCAGCGCCTCGTTCTGGACGCAGCTCTTCGTCACCGGGCCGTTCCTGCTGGCCACCTGCATCCCGCCGCTCAGGCCATTGAAGGGGTGGCTGGTCGCCAGCCAGTATTTCTACAAGGCCGAGGAAGGAAAGGTCGTCCGCACCCCGCAGCAGGGGTGACGGCGCGGCCGCAGCCTGCCTCCGGTCCGTGACGCGACGGACGCTGCCGGAAGGCTCTCTCCGGGTCGGAAACCGCCCTTGCCCTTGCGACGCCGCGGATGGCGTTGCACAATGGCGAGGTTATAGCCGCCAAAGGCTGCCCCGATCCTCACTCAGGAGACGTCCTTCCGATGAGCAGCAAGGATACGGCGGTCCGGCCGAAGGCCGTCACCAAGCCGAAGCTGGAGCGTCCGAAACTCTACAAGGTGATCCTCGTCAACGACGACTACACGCCGCGCGAGTTCGTCATCCTCGTGCTGCGCGCCGTCTTCCGCATGAGCGAGGATGCGGGCTACCGGGTGATGATGACGGCGCACAAGCTCGGGACCTGCGTGGTCGTGGTCTGCGCCCGCGACATCGCCGAGACCAAGGCGACCGAGGCGACGGACCTTGCCAAGGAGGCCGGTTTTCCGCTGATGTTCCGGACCGAGCCGGAAGAATAGCGCACACGGTCGATCAGGGACGACCTGACGCGAGGGGGCTCAGTCGCCCTTGTTGCCGAGCAGCTTCTTCAGCATCTCCGCCATCGGGCCGGTCGCCGGCAGAATCTTGGGCTGGTTGTGGTTGCGCGCCTGGCGGATATGCGACTGGCCGCCGGCGGGCTTCGGCTGGGCGGCAGGCTTCGGCTTCTCCTCCGGCGTGGCGCCTATGGCAAGCGCGAGCTTGTTCATCAGCTGCGAATCCTCGCCCCGCACCAGCATGTCGGCATTGATCGCCAGTTCGTCGAGCAGGGGATCGAGCCAGGCGTGGTCGGCCTTGGCGAAATCGCCGAGCACGTGGTTGTGCACCAGTTCCTTGACGCCCGGGTGGCCGATGCCGAGCCGCAGGCGGCGATAGTCGCGGCCGCAATGGGCGTCGAGCGATTTCACGCCGTTGTGGCCGCCATGGCCGCCGCCGGTCTTGATGCGCGCCTTGCCGGGCGCAAGGTCGAGCTCGTCATAGATCGCGACGATGTCCTTGGGCGCGAGCTTGTAGAAGCGCATCGCCTCGCCGACGGCTTCACCGGACAGGTTCATGAAGGTCTGCGGCTTGATCAGCAGCACCTTCTCGCCGGCAAGCTCGCCCTCGGCGATCTCACCCTTGAACTTCCTCGACCACGGCGAGAACGGGTTCTTGCGGTGGATGGCGTCCACGGCCATGAAGCCGATATTGTGCCGGTTGCCGGCATATTTGGGGCCAGGATTGCCGAGGCCTGCGATGATCAGCATGGGACGCGCTCGCCTAGTGTCGAAAGGACCGTCTCTCTGCCGCTGTCCCACCGCCAATCGCGGGTGATGTCAACCAAATTCTGAGGCGGAACGATCTATCGCTGCGCCGTGCGGGTATTGGGAGGCAGGCCGTAGCGGGCGAAGATGGCGTCCTGGTCGCCGCTGGTGACAAGCGCGTCGAGCGCCTTCTGCAGGGCATCGATCGTTGTCTTCGGCACGCTCCTGTTGCAGGCGATGCCGTAGACCTGCCCCTCCATGAGCATGGCCCGCTCGATCGGTTCGCCTTCGGCGATCAGCGCGTCGTAGGTTTTCACGGAGGTCGGCATCAGGTCGATCCGGCCGCTCCTGAGCTTGCCGAGCGTGATTGCGATGTCGGTGGCGAGGTCGATGCCGGTGAAGCCCAGTTGCGTCAGGACATCGTAGCCGATGTCGCCGCGCTGCGAGCCGATCCGGAAGGCGCGGGCCTCGTCGAGCGTCGCCGCGTCGACCGGGCTTCCCTTACGCCTGACCATGACCATCTGGTCGCGGAGCAGGGGCTCGACCCAGGTGAACCTCTCGTGCCGCTCGGGGGTGTGGGCGGTGGTGAAGACGCAATGGTCCGCCTCCCGCTTGGCCAGCATCAGGGCGCGCGCCCAGGGCATGATCTCCATGCGGTAGGAGACGCCGGCGGCTTTTGCAATCCTGCGGACCTGTTCGACCGCGATGCCCCGGATGGAGCCGTCTTCGGAATAGTTGAAGGGGGCATATTCCTCCGTCACGAAGGTGATTTCGGCTGCAAGCGCAGGGCGGACGGGGCTTGTGCAGAGCGCCAGAACGGCCAGAGCGGCAAGGACGGTCTTCGTCGGCATCATGCGCGCAATCGCCTCCATTTCAGAGCCGGCTGCCGGCGACCGCGCGGTCATGGCCGTGCGGTCGGGCGGCGATGTGCGACAGCCTCGCCATCAGGCCGGGCAGGGGCAGCGGCTCGCTGAAAAGATAGCCCTGGCCGAAATCCAGCCCGATCTCGGTCAGGACCTGCAACTGGTGCTCCGTCTCGATGCCCTCGGCGACGACGATGCATCCCATCTGGTGCGAGATCATCGTGATGCCTTCGATCAGCGTGCGGCTCTTGCGGCTGATTTCGGCCTCCTGCGTGCCGATGGAGCGGACGAAGGACTGGTCCACCTTGACGATGTCGACCGGGAAGCGGTTGAGATAGCTGAGCGAGGAATAGCCGGTCCCGAAATCGTCCAGCGCGATCCGGCAGCCGAGCTCGCCGAGCGCGTCCAGTACGTGGCGCACGGCGGGACTGTCGAGCATCAGCACGGCCTCGGTGATCTCGATGACGATGCGCGAGGCGGTGACGCCGTGTTCGAGCAGGATGGCGGCGAGCCGGCTCGGCAGGGCGGCGTCGAACTGCAACGGGGAGAAGTTGACCGCGAGGTAGCAGTCGCCCATGCCGCTGATCTGCGAAACCGCGGCAAGGCTGCGGATCGCCTTCTCGAAGATCACGTCGCCGACCTTGCCGATCGTGCCGTTCTCCTCCGCCACGCCGACGATCTCGTCGGGGACGAGAACGCCCTTTTCCGGGTGGCGCAGGCGCATCAGTGCCTCGAAGCCGGCAACGCGACCGGTGCCGAGTTCGACGATCGGCTGCAGATAGGCCTCGAACCAGTCCTCGCGCAGCGCCTGCTCGATGCACTGCTCGATCTCGAGGCGCCTGCGGGCGATGTCGACGATCTCGTCGTCGAACAGCCGCGTGCCGTTCTTGCCGTTGCGCTTGCGGGCATACATGGCCATGTCGGACTTCTGCAGGAGATCGCCGGCGCTTGCGGCATGGTCCGGGTAGACGGCGACGCCGATGCTGGCGCTGACGTTGAGCCGGCTGCCGTTGATCATCACCGGTTCCTTCAGCGCCCGGCACAGTCGGTCGCCGATATCCATCGCCACCTGCACGGCATCCGGCGAGATCAAGAGGATCGCGAACTCGTCGCCACCCAGCCGGGCGACCATGTCGTTGAAGCGCAACTGGTTGCGCAGGCGGACCGCTACCTCGCAGAGGACCTGGTCGCCCACGGCATGGCCGAGATTGTCGTTGATCCACTTGAACCGGTCGAGGTCCAGGAACAGGCAGGCCAGTTGCTGCTTTTCCTCCTCCGCCTTGGCGATGAGTTCGCCCAGTACCGATTCGAAGCCCTGGCGGTTCAGGAGCCCGGTCAGGTGGTCGGTGATGGCCTGGCGGTGGTTGCGGTTTTCCGCTTCCTTCAGGCCGGAGACGTCGGTCATGACCGAAAGCGTCGGCCCGCGCTGCCCGCCGTCTGAATCCATGGCCACTTCGTGGACGAGCACGTCCATCACCGATGCATCGGCCCGATGAAAGCGGACGGTGACCTCGCAGATCCCCTCGCCATTGATGCCCTTTTCGTGGCGATCGCGGTAGATCAGGTGGTCGGCGGCGTCGACGAATTCGGTGAACCCCCTGCCGATCACGGCGTCGCGGCTGTAGCCGGTGGCGACCAGCCAGTAGTCGCTGACGGCTGCGATGCAGTTTTCCGCATCGATCGTGAACAGCATGGCGGGGGTTCTGTTGTAGATCTCGGTGGTGCGGGCATGGGCCAGCTTCAGCTCGTTTTCCTCGCGCTCGAGCCGGCTCTGCATCTCGTTGAAGTTGCGAGCGAGGTAGCCCATCTCGTCGTTCGAGGTCCAGTCGACCTGGTGGCGCGAGCCGAGCCGGCGGGTCGCCTCGATGGCCGCCGTCAGCCGCATCAGCGGCCGGATGATCGTGACGCGGTTGCCGATGATCGCCGCGACGAAGATCGTGCCGACGGCGAAGAGGAAGATGAGGAAGACGGCAGCCTCGTCCCTGGTCAGCCGCGAAATCGGGCCGGCTTCGGCGACCCAGATCTCTGCGCTTCCGACCTTCCGTGTGCCATCGCTCGCCTCGTAGAGGATGTCGGAGACGACGGTCGACTGCACGGCGTCGGGATCCGGCGGGGAGGGGGGCATCCGGATGTCGATCGTGCCGGAGGTGTCGCGGACGCGGACATAGATGACGTTGGCGCCGGACCGAAGGGCTGTGGCGATCGTTGCAGTGCTGTCCGCATCCAGGTCCCACAGCGGCTTGCCCAGCGCCTGCACGTTGGCCTGGAGGAGGATCTCCGCGTCGTTCAGCCTCTCGCGGGTGACGCGTTCGGAAGAGAGGGCGAGGAAGAGGGCAAAGAGCGGGGCGACGAAAAGCAGGAAGGCGCCGAAGACGATCGCGATGAAGCGGCTTTCGACAGAATGGATTTTCATGCCATCCCCCCTGTTCGTGCCGGCACCAGCCGCCGGCCGTCTTTTTCTCGTTTGGTCTCAAACCCGCCTGTGAGTATTTCGTGAATTTCTTAAATGTTATTGAAGTCAAAACCTTCGGGCATAAGAAAACCCGCCTCCGTTTCCGAAGGCGGGTTCGATCGAAATGAAGCAGGCTTGAAGAAGCTTATTCTTCGCTCGTCTCGGCCTCGGCTTCTTCTTCCTTCGCGGCAGCGGTGCCGACGATGGTCGCAACAGTGAAGTCGCGGTCGGTGATGACCGGGCTCGCGTTCTTCGGCAGCTTGGTGTGCGAGATGTGGATGCTGTCGCCGATCTTCAGGCCGTCGAGGTCGAAGGTGATGGCTTCCGGAATGTCGTTTGCCGGGCAGTGCAGCTCGACTTCGTGGCGGACGATGTTCAGCATGCCGCCCATCTTGAGGCCCGGGGACTTCTCTTCGTTAACGAAGTGGACCGGAACCTGGACGGTGACGCGGCTGGAGGCCGAGACGCGCAGGAAGTCGACGTGCATGGTGAAGTCGCGGACGGGGTCGAGCTGGTAGTCCTTCGGCAGGACCGAGATCTTCTCGCCGTTGACGTCGATCGTGGCAACCGTCGTCATGAAGCCGCCGGCGTGGATGCGCTGGGTGACTTCCTTGGTCGACAGGGCGATCGAAAGCGGGGCCTTCTTGTCACCATAGATGACAGCCGGGATAAGACCGTTGCGGCGAAGTTCGCGGGAGGACCCCTTACCAACCCGTTCGCGCGTCTCGGCCTTGAGCTCGTAGGATGAGTGGCTCATAGCATGGACCTTTCAAGTGTTACTGGAGAGCTTCGCCGGGCGCGGCAATGGCCGCGACCGTCCGAAACTTGAGGATTTCGTGAAAGCCTCATCCGCGTTTGCCTCCAAGGGTGTCTGCGCGGACGCCGGTCGCATAGCCGAGAACGCCGGAAAATGCAAGGGCGGCCCGGCTCTTCGGGAAGCTCACGCCTTCCTGGCCTTGCGGTTGGCGGCAAGGCGGCCGAGGCCCATCATCAGGCCGCCGGCGACGAGCCCCCAGAAGGCGCCGGAGATGCCGCCGAAACTGACGCCCGAAGCCGTGGTCAGGAACGTTAGCGCCGCCGCCTCGCGCGTCTCGGTCTCCTTGAAGGCGTTCATGGCGGAGCCGGCGAAGGCACTGATCAGGGCAAGGCCCGCGACCGCCTGGATGAGGATCGGCGGGGCAAGGGTGACGAAGGCGGTGACGGCGCCGGCCAGGAGGCCGAAGATCACGTAGAAGACGCCCGCGACAATCGCCGCCCAGTAGCGGCGGCGCGGATCGGGATGGGCATCCTCGCCGGCGCACATCGCAGCGGTGATGGCGGCGAGGTTGACGGCATGGCCGCCGAAGGGTGCGCTGAGCAGCGAGAACAGGCCGGTGACGGCAAAGAGCGGTCCCGGGTTCGGCTCGTAGTGGTTCACCTTGAGGACCGCGATGCCGGGAATGTTCTGCGAGGCCATCGTGACGATGAACAGCGGCAGCGCAATGCTGACGACGCCGGAGAGATTGAAGACCGGCTCGATGATCTCCAGCCGCGGCAGGAACTGGCCGGCGATGGCCGAGAAGGCGCCTTCCGGGATGTCGATGCCGAAGGCGAGCACCAGCGCAAAGGCGCACAGCGCCGCCGGAACGGCGAAGAGCCGGTTGACCGCGCCGACGAGCCCCCAGGCGCCGACGATCGCAAGGCCCAGCACCGGGGCGAAGGCGATCGCCTTGACCGGTGCGAAGCAGAGGCCGATCAGCACGCCGGCCAGCATGGCATTTGCGAGCGTGGCAGGAATGGCGGCGACCATGCGCCCGAGCGGCTTCCACAGCCCGGCGAGCACGATCAGGGCAGCGCAGATCAGAAAGCCGCCCACAGCCGCGCCGAAGCCGCCTTCTACCGTGCCGGAACTTGCGAGCAGCGCCGCACCGGGGGTCGACCAGGCAATGGAGACCGGAAGCCTGGTCCAGGCGCTGAGCACGATCGCGCAAAGTCCCATGGAGACCGACAGGGCCATCAGCCCCGAGGCGGCCTGCGCCTCGCTGGCGCCCACCCCGGTCAGCCCGTGCAGCACGACGGCAAAGGAGGAGGCGAAACCGACAAAGGCGGTCAGCAGGCCCATGAAGAGCGCTTGTGGGGAGAAGTCGCGGAGCATGCTGGACGATGACCAAGATTGGCGGATGGAGGTTCGTTAGCACAGCTTGCGAAGGATGCGAATGGCCTGCCGACATGCGAGCCATGATTGCATTTCCGTATTTGCGGCACGGCTGATGCCAGCGAACCGCCCGTCGCAGTCATGCCAGCGGCGGGGCGGGACGGTCAGCCGCGGCATTCTCCCGGCCGCAGGACGCGGTAGCCGTCATTGCCGGCCGAGCAGGCGTTCGGGAACGTGCGCAGCCTGCCGCCCCGTTCGGCGCAGACGGGGGCATACTCCATCGTGCACATGCGCTCGGGTTCGCGGTCGGGGCGGCCGGGCCTGTCGGGACGATCAGGCCGCGGGGGTGGCGGCGTCCGGCGGCATTCGCCGCGGGATACGACGCGGAAGCCGTCGCTCTGCGCCAGGCAGGAATTGGAGAAGGTCTGCCGGCGTCCGCCGCGCTCGGCGCAGACCGGGGCGTATTCGCGCGTGCAGATGCGGGCCGCGGGCTCGCCGCGGCATTGGCCGCGATGGGCGATGTCGAAGCCGCGGCTGCGGGCCTCGCAGGCATTGGGGAAGGTCTGGCGGCGTACGCCGCGCTCGCCGCAGACGGGCGCATACTCCATGGTGCAGGCGACAGGCGGCCGCGGCGAAGGTCCGCCTCCATGGCCGGGAGACGTCTCGACCGTGCAGGCGGCGAGGAGCGGAAGGAGGCTCAGGGAGATGCAGAGACGATGCGCGCGGCTGGCGATGAAACCTCGTCTATCCGGCATGCACGACCTCCCAAAGTCCCAAAATGCGCGCCAAAATGTACTCGACGCCGAAGCCCTCCCATGTTACCGGCAGCGGCAAGAGGGTTTCAAGACGGTTTTGCGATGCATGTAGGCCATATCATCATCATCGGTGCCATGAAGGCCGGCACCACGACGCTCCACAATCTCCTTTCACAGCACTCGCAGATCGTCATGTCGCATGTGAACGGTTACAAGAGCATGAAGGAACTCGACTATTTTCTGGAGGACCGTGGTCGAAGCTACGATCGCTTCTTCAGGAAGGGAGCACCCGAAGGGGTCTGGACGCTCGAGGCCTCTCCGAGTTACTCGAAGAACTACCTCGAAAACGGTTGTGCCGAGCGCATTGCTGCCCTGAAGAAGCAGACGAAGCTCGTCTACATCCTGCGGGACCCGATCGACCGCATCGATTCCCACTTATCTCACAATGGGAGCAGGGGGCGGACCCTGCCGGAACCGAGAGCGCTGCGGATCTACAGCGACACGTCCCGCTACTGGAGCCATATCCAGCGGTTCGATGCCGCTGGGTTTTCGGATTCGCTGCTGCTGCTCGATTTCGACGATCTCTGCCAGGACCCCGTGGGCACGGCGCGCAAGGTGCAGGCGTTCGTCGGCCTGGAACTGGAGGATCCTGCGGACGTCCGGATCCATAACTCGCGCCGGACTGCCGGGCGCGTCCTGACCAAGGGGCAGGAGCGGTCCTACTGGGCGCGCGTTCGCCCGGATGTCGAGGCGCTTGCCGCCAGCGGCCGCTTTCCGGCTGCGCAGAAATGGCTCGATACCTGGTCGGCCAAATTCAGTCGACCGTCGCCGCGCCGTCGTCCCGCCGAGTGACGAACCCGGCCGGCCGCATAGCGTGAGGGCAGGCGGCCGACCGGTCGCATCAGAACAGGAAGTCCGACTTGCTCAGGTCGGCGATCTTTACACCCTTGAGGATGACCACGTCGCCGTGGCCTCCGTCGATCCACACGTCCTTGCCATGGACGTGCATGTGGTTCTGCTTGAGGTCGGAAAAGCCCTTGACTGATCGAAGGTCCGAGAGATCGAGTCTGTCCCGGTCGCTGCCGGAAGGGTCGAAATCCCGGATCGTGTCCCGGCCGTAGCCGCTCTTGAAGATAAAGGTATCGGGACCGGCAGCTCCCGTCAGCATGTCCTTGCCGGCGCGGCCGTCGAGGATGTCGTGGCCCTTGGTGCCCTTCAGCTTGTCGGCCTTGACTGTCCCCCGGAAGACGTCGGTGACGTCGGCGGCATCGAACTTGATGGTGTTCGGGCTGGGGTCGATGTTCCGGCCGCCGTTTGCCGTCTTGCCGTCGTCGATCACCTGGAACTTCAGCGCGGCGAAACTCTTGCCGAAATCATCCGCCCGGGGCGTGAATGCGAGCTTGCCGATATCCGCCACGCCGACCACCTGGCCGGCCTTGACCGCCTTGCCGGCGAGCGTCAGCTTGCCGGCAGGAAGGGATGCGATCTTGACGGCGTGGAACGCGTCGCCGTCAACCTTGTCGGAGAAGCCGAAATCGCCGAGCTTGAAGCCGTAGCGTTTGTCCTCGACGATCCTGATCGTCCTGCTGGCACCCGAAGGGGCATCGTTGACCTCGGCAATGTCGAAGCGGAGCCTGTTCGGCGTCGGGTCGATGTTCCTGCCGCCGTTGGCCGTGCCGCCGTTGTCGACGACCTGGAAGGTGAGGGACGCGGTGCCGCTCATGTTGGCGAGCGGCGTGTAGGCAAGTTTCGCGATATCCGTCGCGGCGACCGTCTGCCCCGCCTTCACTGCCTTTCCGGCGAGCGTCAGCGCGCCGGATGAGGGCAGGCCGGCAAACTTGACCGCCTGAAAGGCGTGGCCGTCGGCCCTGTCCGAGAAGCCGAAGTCGGCGGCTTTGAAAGCATGACGGCCGTCTTCCAGCAGGGCAATGTTCTTGTTCGTGCCGGACGGCGCGTCGTTGACGGGGGTGACCCGGAAGCTGATCAAGTTCGGCGTCGGGTCGATGTTCCTGCCGCCGTTGGCCGTACCGCCATTGTCGATGACCTGGAAGGTGAAGGATGCCGTGCCGTTCATGTTGGCGAGCGGCGTGTAGACAAGCTTTGCGAGGTCTGCCGCGGCGACCGTCTGCCCCGCTTTCACCGTCTTGCCGTCGAGGGTCAGCGTGCCGGATGAGGGCATTCCGGCAAACTTGACCGCCTGCAAGGCGTGACCGTCCACCTTGTCCGAGAAGCCGAAATCGGCTGCCTTGAAGACGTGTCGACCGTCTTCCAGCAGGGCAATGCTCCTGTTCGTGCCGGATGGTGCGTCGTTCACGGCGAGGATGTCGAAGCGCACGGTCTTCGGTGCCGCATCGATCCCGCCGCTGTCGTCGATCACCTGAAACGTGAAGCTGGCCGAACCGGTGGCGTTTTCCGGGGGGCTGTAGACGAGGGCGGACAACTGGCCGGCGTCGATTTTCTGGCCGGCCGCGACCGTATTCCCGTCGAGCAGAAGCGTACCGGCCGGAAGGCTCGTTACCTGGAGCATCGCGAAGGCGTCGCCATCGGCATCGTGGAAACCGAAATCGGCGGCCTGGAATTTGTGCGCACCGTCCTCGAGGATCGCGATCGTCCGGTTCTTGCCCGAGGGCGCATCACCCGTGGCGGCGACGTCGAAGGTGATGACGTTCGGCAGGGCGGCGACGTTGCGCGATCCGCCGGCGCCCCCGGCGCCGCTGTCGATCACACGAAAGCCCAGGGCGGCATAGGCGGTTCCGTTGCCGTCGGGAGCGGGCCGATAGACGAGGCCGGCGAGATCGGCCGCCTCGATGCGCATGCCGACGGTAACCGCCACTCCTTCGAGGTCGAGTGTTCCGCGATCCGGCAGGCTCGTGATCTCGATGGCCGTCAGATCGTCGTTGTTGGCGTCCAGAAGCGCGAAGTCGCCGCTGCCAAATCGATAGGCGCCATCCTCGGTGAGGGCCACGGTCCGGTCCACGCCCTCAGGCGCGTCACTTGCATAGTTCACCTCGATGTGGTGGACGGTGGTGACGCCACCCTCGCTCGCATGGACGGTGACGAAGAAATCTCCGCCTGCCACCGCTGTGATGGTGGCGGGCTGGTGTTCGACGATGCCGGGGCGGCTGTCGATCTCGAATATCCCTCCATCGAGGGTCCCATCGGCATTGATGCGCAGGCCCGCGAGCACCGGCGGTTCCCCGTCTGCGCCCCGCTGCGTCCATGTCGCGACGAAGTCGCCATCCGACATTTGCGCCAGCGCGAGCGAACTGTAGATCGCCGACGAGGACATTTCGAACGTCACGGTGCCGGTCTCTTCCAGCGCCAGTGCATCAATGAAGACGATGCCGAGGCGGCCGTCGGAGATCCAGCCGGCGATCATTCCGCCGTCGGGTAGGGTCGCCATCGCCGGAGGCGCAGGCGTAACTGTGATCTCCGTCAACTCCTGATAGCGGAGTTCGGGGTCGAACCGCAGCCCGAGGATCGAATTGCTGCTGTAGCCGCCATACATGATTCCAATGAGGCTGAAGCCGCCTTCCGCGTCCGGGACGATGCAAGGCTCGTAGAAATAGTCGGGATAGATCGTCCGTTCGCCGGACGGTGCGCCCTGTGCGTCGTAGGCCTGCACGTTGAAGCCCCGCCAGTCCATCCACGCCACGACGCTCCCGCCGTCTGCGAGCGTTCCGACGGCCACAGTCTCGATATTGGCCCACTCTTCCCAGGCGAGGATCTCGGGTTCGTCGCCGATCGGTGCGCCGTTCGCGTCGAGAAACTGCCGGTGGAGGGTGGGGTTCATCAAGCCTTGCCAGACCAGAATGAAACCCGCTTCCGGGTCGTCCGAGCGCGGCACCAGCCAGAGCTGCATGACGCCAATGCCGGCGTCGAGCGTGAAGGTCTGGGCTTGCCCGTCGGCGGTGTAGCTGTGGATTGCGATGGTTGCGCCGTCGTCCGGATGGACGATGATGTAGCGTCCATGGCCGTCACCGGCCGTTGCCGCCCTCCTCGGCGGCACAGATTGATCGAGGTGTATTATCGTTCCGGTTGCATGGCTCATGGCTCAATCCCCTATGAGGGGCGAGTTGCAGCCATGCGAAATCCCCCGCGCCTGCCTGACGGCATGCGCGTTCGGCCGTTCGCCTCACTGATGGCCTTGTACTCTCGTCCCCGGCCGGCAAACTAGGCCACAATTCAACGTTGCGCAATCGGGGCGCGCAATTTTTATGCTTGCAAGTTGCAAAAATGGCTGTCCCGGCTGATTCGCAGCCGGGGCCGGCAGCCGTCGTTCATCGACCGCGTCGTGTTCGGCGCGCGCCGGCAGGGGGCTTCGGGATTTGCGGAGATGACCGGCTTCGGGCGCCGATGGCCGTCAATCGAACAGGCTGGATACGGATTCTTCGGCGGCGGTGCGGTTGATCGCTTCGCCCAGCAGGCCGGCGGTCGTGATCACGCGGATGTTGTGCGCCGACTGGACGGCCGTCGTCGGCTGGATCGAGTCGGTGATCACCAATTCCTTCAGCTTCGACGAGGTGACGCGAGCCACGGCGCCGCCGGAAAGAACGCCGTGGGTGATGTAGGCAGTGACGCTGGTGGCGCCGTTCTTCAAGAGCGCCTCGGCGGCGTTGCAGAGCGTTCCGCCGGAATCGACGATGTCGTCGATCAGCAGGCAATCCTTGCCGGCCACTTCACCGATGACGTTCATGACCTCGGATTCGCCCGGCCTGTCGCGGCGCTTGTCGACGATGGCCAGCAGACAGTCCAGCCGCTTGGCGAGCGCGCGGGCGCGCACCACGCCGCCGACGTCGGGCGAGACGACCATGACGTTCTTCAGGTCGTAGTTTTCCTTCACGTCGCGGGCCAGGATCGGGATGGCGTAGAGGTTGTCGGTCGGGATGTCGAAGAAGCCCTGAATCTGGCCGGCATGCAGGTCCAGCGTCAGGACGCGGTCGGCGCCGGCATGGGTGATCAGGTTGGCGACGAGCTTGGCGGAGATCGGCGTGCGCGGGCCGGGTTTGCGGTCCTGGCGGGCATAGCCGAAATAGGGAAGGACTGCGGTGATGCGGCGGGCGGAGGAGCGCCGCATCGCATCGATCATGATCAGGAGTTCCATCAGGTGGTCGTTCGTCGGAAACGAGGTCGACTGGACGACGAAGACGTCCTCGCCGCGCACGTTCTCCTGGATTTCGACGAAGATCTCCTGGTCTGCGAAGCGGCGCACGCTGGCGCGGCCTAGGGGGACATTGAGATAGTTGCAGATCGCTTCGGCCAGCAGCCGGTTCGAGTTGCCCGCGAAAACCTTCATCTATGGTCCGCCTGTCTGATGGCCTAGGAGAATGCTGATGGGCTGCCTTTTAGCGTTCCCCGGCGTGAATGCAAGTCCCGTGCCGATGGGATTTCCGCACTTTCCCTCGCCGAATGCGCGCGAGGGTGGTCCTGGCGGCTCGCGCGCCCCGCCAGACGTGCAGACAGAAGGCGGCGTCCGCGCGGGGGCGTACCGGGTTTTGCGCAGGATGACGGCAACCGCCGGCACGAAGCGTCTATGTCCGCTCTCTCCCGCATCCGAAGCATGCAGGGTGTATTCCCCCATGCCGCGTCACGTCCGATTGCAGGTCGAAGAGGCGGTGCCCGTACCCGCGATGATCCGCAAGGCCCAGGGGTAAGTCTTTCGGGGGAATGTTTCGAAAGCCGCCTGCATGAATTTGTCTACGTGGACAAACGGCACATCCCAGAACACGATAGTCCATCCTGGAACATTCCTGAGTTGTTTTGCTGGTCCAAGCAACGTCAGTGCATGGCCATGACAATTCCTTGGAAGTACTTGCCGATTGGCGGGAGGCGAAGATGGCGAATGTAAATCTGGCCGCGTTCAAGTGGCTCGCACGCATCAATCCCATCAACAGCACGATCGTCGGCACGCGATACGCCGACGTCCTCGCTGCGGCAGCCGAGCGGGACGCCGTCTTCGGGATGGACGGCAACGACGCGCTCAGCACCGGCTTCAACCGCACCGGGCTTGTCGGCGGCAAGGGCCATGACCGGCTCACCACGGACATTCTGGTCCTGGCGTCGTCCAGTGATCCCCTGGAAGGGCTCGCCATCCAGTACGGCGGTAAGGGCAGGGACAAGCTGGATTCGACGGTCACGCTGCAGAGCGACGGCCCGCCGGATTCGAGCCAGCAGTTCAGTGCGGAGAACCTTCTTTCCGGCGGCAGCGATGCCGACACGATCAAGGCCGTGGCCAATGTCGCCGCCACCATTTTCGGCAACGTCACCCTGAAGAACCATGTTCTCGGCGGAAGCGGCAACGACACGATCGACGTTCTGGCCGATGCGCGCGGCGCGATAAGGGACAATCTCGTCAAGAATTGCGTCGATGGCGGCAGCGGCAAGGACGAGATCACCGCCAGGGCCGAGACCGAGCACCACGCAATGGTCGCAACCGCGATCAACGTGCTCAAGGGCGGCTCCGGCGACGATATCCTGGACGCCTCGGCGATCGGGCGCGCGAACGGAACCGAGCTGGTGCGGAATTCGCTGAGCGGCGAGGAGGGCAACGACACCCTGCGCGCCTTCGGCTACACCAATTCGAACTCGTCGTCGCCGGTCGGCCTCAACGAGCTCTGGGGCGGCAGCGGCAACGACACGCTGGACGTCCGGCATGAAGACAACGGCAACTGGTTCGTCGACATCACCAGCCGCCTCTATGGTGGGAGCGGAGGCGACGAGCTGAAGGCGGAGATGATTTCGACCTCGGTCGGGAGCACGGCTACGGCCTTGCAGCATCTCGACGGCGGCGACGGCTGGGACATGCTGGAAGCCCGGATGAACGTGCATGCGCGCGGGGGCTCCGGCCTGTTCGACATCGCCAACGTGCTGAAGGGCGGAGACGGCAACGATCGCCTCGAGGCCTATCTCGAAGTCTCTCTCGACAATGCGGCGGAGAACGCCAGCTCGCTTGCGCAGAGCCGCCTCGATGGCGGCGCGCGTGACGACACGCTCATTGCTACCGTCGCTGCCGGGTCGGTCGGGGCGAGCATCCTGACGGGCGGCTCGGGCAACGACAGGCTCATCGTGCTCGGCGGGACCGGCAACGAACTCTACGGAGGGATCGGCAGGGACACGCTGACCAGCGGCGCCGGCAGCGATCACATGGACGGCGGCGCGGATGCCGACCGCTTCGTGTTCGCCCCGCAGAACGGCCACGACACGGTCGTGTTCGAAAAGGGCGCCGACAGGATCGACCTCAAGGGATATGCGGGAAGCGGGATCCATAGCTTCGTCGATCTCGACATCGATCTCGTGGGCGACGACAGCGTCATCCGCTTCGACGCCGACAACGACATCACGGTTGCCGGCGTGGCGAATCTGGCCGCCGACGACTTCCTGTTCGCCTGATCCGCCGGGATAGCTCTGCGGCCGGCGACAGCCGGCCGTCTTCGTGTCGCCTCAGCCGCCGCTCTGCTGCTTCCAGCTCATGTATTCCTGGATCGTGCGGCTGGCGATCGCCTCCATCGTGCCGGCGGGCACGGCCGCCCAGGGATCCTTTGCCGTCGCCTGTACGCTGTCTTCGCCCTGGATGCGGTGCAGGCGCGCGCCGGAGCTGTCGAGCACGTCCCAGACATAGGTGACGGTGGTGCCGTTGCCGTTGGCCATGGCCGAGAAATAGCCCTTGAGGATATGCCGGCTGGAGTTGTCGGAAGAGCTCTTGATCGTCAGGCCGCGCGCCCGCGCCTGCGCGCCGAGCTGGCGCGAGAGCGGCGTCACCGCTTCCACCGGCGCGCCGATGATCGGCAGGAAGCGGATGCTCTCGCCGGCGGCGGGGTTTGCGGCCGCCGTCTGGCTCTGCGGCGCGGCGGGCTGCTGCGCTTGTGTTGCGGCTTGCTGTGGCTGGGGTTCTGCGGGCTGGCGGGGCGGCTGGCCGGTCGCCGGCGCGGCGTTGCCGGGCGAGGGGTCGTCGATGACGGTGCCGCCTTCGCCGCTCGCCACCGGATTGGCATTGCCGTTCGAGAGGGCTGCTGCCTGCGATTCGAGGCTGTCGGACGAGGCCTGCTGAGGCGGCGCGCCCATCGCGCGCGCCTGCGCGTTGCCGACGGGGCGGCTGTCGGCGCTCATCTGGTCGAGGTCGCGCTGGGTCACCGGCGGCGACTGGGCGGCCGCGCCGCCCACGTCCATGGGGGGCGTCAGCGCATCCGTGCTGTTGCAGCCTCCCAGGAAAAGAAGACCGATCAGGGCCAGCCGTTGCCTCAGTTCGCGCATCCGTCTCACGTCCGCTGTCCGGAAAGTCGCATCATCCCTCCATTCACGGGGGGATTTATGCGGTGCCGCGTCGCCGCGTGTCAATTCCCGGATTTTCCAGCGGGCCGGCCGGCGGGATCAGACCTCGATGAAATCCAGGCCGTAGCGCGACAATGCCTTCGGTTCGTCGGTCGTCGTCAGGTAGGTCTGGCCCAGCGTCATCGCGGTTCCGGTGTCGGAGTCCATAATGATCATGTGGATGAACAGCGACATATCGGGGAGGATTTCCTGTGGATTGCCGATGTGGAACATCTGCTGCTCCATCCAGGAGGGCGAAAATCGCGCGCCGAGCGAATAGCCGCAGGCGTTCAGCCGGTGCCGCGCCAGGCCGCGCTCGTCCATGATCCGCGCGTGGGTGTCGAACACCGTGCCGAAGGTGTTGCCCGGCCGCAGGACCATCTCGATCGCCTGCATGGTCTCGCGGCAGGCGCTGTAGAGTTCGCGGTGGCGGTCGGTCGGGGTGCCGATGACGATGGTGCGCATCATTGCGGCGTGATAGTGCGCGCTGACGCCCGCCCATTCGAGCGTGAGCTGGTCCTGCGCATCCAGGCGGCGCCGGCCGGACTTGTAGCGGCAGAGGAGCGCGTCCTCGCCGGAGCCGATGATGAACTCGTTGGCCGGATAGTCGCCGCCGCCGGCCAGGACCGCCCCCTGCATGGCAGCGAGGATCGCCGCCTCGTCGCCGCCGGGGCCGATCAGCGGCAGGGCCGCGTCCAGCGCGTCGTCGGCAAGGGCTGCCGCCCGCTCGACATGGGTGATCTCGGCGGCGCTCTTGATCAGCCGCAGGCGGCCGACGAGATGCGAGGCGTCGACGAGTTCGCCGAAGCTCTGGAGCTGGTTGTCGAGCAGCTTGGCGTTCTTGCCGGTCAGGCCGTGGGTGTCGTATTCGACGCCGATGCGGCAGCCGAGCAGGTCCATCTCCGACAGCAGGTTCTTCAGGTCCATCGCCGGATCGGCGTTCGCCCGGTCGACCCAGATCTCGATCTTCTCGATCGTCGAGGTCCGGCGCGCCTGGCGCAGGTCCGCGGAGCGCGTCAGAAGCACCATCTCGCCGTCGGCCCGCACCACCAGCGTCTGGAAGAAGCAGTAGCCGAAGGTGTCGTAGCCGGTCAGCCAGTACATGCTCTCCTGGGCGAAGAGCAGCATGGCGTCGAGCTTCTCTTCGCGCATCTTCGACGTCAGCCGCCGCAGCCGGTTGGCATACTCCTCGGTTTCGAAATGAAGGGCCATGCCTCGCTCCCTTGTTGCTTCTTGTCGGTGTCGTTTCTTGTCTGTTCGTCAGCCGCTGATCATGATCGCCGAGATCTGGCGTCCGTAGTCCGGCTCCTTGCGGTGGACCGAACGGCGGTAGGAAAAGCAGTTCGCGTCCTGTGGATAGGTGCAGATGTCGAGGTTCTCTGCCTCGATGCCGGCCTCCGCCAGCCGCTTCAGGGTCAGCGCCGGCAGGTCGAACATGGCGTGGCCGGGCCGCTCCGACGGGGAGAAGAACGCGCCGTAGGACGGATCCGTTCCGACGAAGCGCTCGACGAATTCGGGGCCGACCTCGTAGTTGCGCCGGCTGATCGAGGGGCCGAGGCAGGCGACGATGTCCTTCCGAGCGGCGCCGAGCGTCTCCATGGCGGCAATGGTGTTTTCCAGAACGCCCGTCAGCGCGCCCTTCCAGCCGGCATGGGCGGCGCCGACGACGGCGGCCTTCGGATCGGCGAACAGGATCGGCCCGCAATCGGCGCTCAGCACGCCGAGCACGAGGCCCGGCGTGGCGGTGACGAGCGCATCGGCCTGCGGGCGCTGCCCGTCATAGCCGTCGTCGACGGTCGTGACGTCGGGGGAATGGACCTGGTGGACGGTCGCCAGGCGCCCGGGGTCGACGGCGAACCAGTTGCAGACGCGGGCGCGGTTCTCCACCACCCGGTCGCGCTCGTCGTTCGAGCCGAGGCCGACGTTGAGGCCGGCATAGATGCCTTCGGAGACGCCACCAGCGCGGGTGAAATAGCCGTGGCGGACGGCATTTCCGGCAGCGCGCGAAACCAGCGGGGACTGAACAGGGGAAAGCACGGGCATCATCCTTTGTCGCTTCGTTGCGGCGCCCGGAGACCGGAAACCGTGGCGGGCATGCGGACGATGCGGCGTCCGATTCAAAACGGGGGCGATGTTGATCGCCGGTGGTCGGGCTGTCAATCCGCGGGGCGGAACGGCGCGAGCGTCACCTCGCCGCGGGACACGGCCAGCACCTTGAACAGGTCGCCCATGTTTCCGGCGCCGGAACCCGCCAGCCGTTCGACGTCGGCCACGATCTGGCGCTGCAGGTCCTCGTCGCGGCCGCGGCCGAGTGCTGCGGCCCGGTCGGCGAGCCCGAGCCCCATCAGGAAGTCGCCCTGGTGCAGCGGGCCATGCGTGCGCAGCCCGCAGTCGCGGGCGACGGTTGCAAGCCGTTCGAAATCGACGTGGCTTGTAAGGTCGGCCTCGCCCGGATGGGCGAGCGGCGGATCGAAGGCGTGGCGCAGAACCGCCTGCAGCGTGTCGCCGAAGCCGGTGACGACATGGCCGTAGTCGATCACGAGCGCCGTCCCGCTGCTCCGCCGCAACCGCTCGCAGATCGCCGCCATCACCGCCTCGCGGGCCGGGGCGATCTCGAAGATCGCGCCGTTCGGCTGGGACCTGTGCCCCTCCGGCAGAAGGTCGGGATCGATGCCGGCGACGCCTGCGGCAAAGGTCAGTTCGCCCTCGGCATCAAGGCCGACCATGCGCTCGCGAAAGCCGGTCGGGGTGCGGACGAACTGCCGGATCGGGATCGCGTCGAAGAGCTCGTTGGCGGCCAGCAGCGTGAAGCCGTCCGGCACCTCGTCGAAGCTGTCGTGCCAGGTGACCCGCGCAGCGTGCGCGCCGAGCGTCTGCCGCTGGACGTCCTTCAGCCGCGGGCTCGTTTCCACGAGATGGAAGGTCGCGCCGTCATGGAGCTGCGGGGCCAGCCGGGCGACGACGCGCATCATGTCGGCCATCATGGTGCCGCGGCCCGGGCCGATCTCGACGAAGCGGACGGTGGCCGGGGCGCCGTGCTTTTGCCAGGCGTTGACCATGAAGACGCCGAGCATCTCGCCGAACAACTGGCTGATCTCGGGGGCGGTGACGAAGTCGCCTTCGGTTCCGAAGGGTTCGCGGGTCTTGTAGTAGCCGTGCTCGGGATCGGCGAGGCAGAGCGAGAAATAGTCGGTGACGCTGATCGGGCCGTTGGTGCGGATCAGGGCACCGATCTTGCTGGCAAGGGGTGTCGACATGGCAGCCTCGGTCTCTCAGACGGCGGCAGGCCGGGCACGCAGCATCGCCCAGATGCCGAGCGCCAGCATCGGCAGCGACAGCAGCATGCCCATCGTCAGCCATCCGCCGAAGAGATAGCCGAGCTGGGCGTCGGGCTCGCGGAAGAACTCCACGAAGATGCGGCAGAGCGCATAGCCGGCCACGAACATGCCGGTGACGAGGCCCGGCCGTTTCAGCGCCTTGAAGGCGTAGATCGCGATCGCCAGCAGAGCGAGCAGGACGATGCCCTCCAGGGCCGCCTCGTAGAGCTGGCTCGGATGGCGGGCGAAGGGGCCGGCATTGGGGAAGACAAAGGCCCAGGGCGTGCCGGAGAGCTTGCCCCACAGCTCGCCGTTGACGAAGTTGGCGATGCGGCCGAAGAACAGGCCAATCGGCACGACGGCGGCGACGATGTCGAACAGGCTCCAGATGCGGATGCCGTGCCGGCGGGCAAAGAGGATCATGGCGATGGTGGTGCCGGTGAAGCCGCCATGGAACGACATGCCGCCGTTCCAGATCTGGAAGGCGCGCAGCGGATCGTCGACGATCGCGGCGAAGTCGTAGAACAGGATGTAGCCGATCCGTCCGCCGAGGATGACGCCGAGGGCCGCCCAGACGAGGAAATCGTCGAGTTGCGCCAGCGTCATCGGCGGCGTGTCCTTCGGCCAGAGATCGGCACGGGAGACCAGCCTGCGGGCGTAGAACCAGCCGAGCATGATGCCGACGACATAGGCGAGGCCGTACCAGTGGACGGCGACGGGGCCGATCGAGAACGCCACCGGGTCGATGTTCGGGAAGGCGATGACGGCGAAAAGTTCTGCTGCTGGGATCAAGGGCTCTCTGGTCCGGTTGGTTCGGGCGGAAGATGGCGTCCGGCCATGGGATGGTCAAGCGGATACTGCCGGGTCGATCGGTCGCACGGGGCCTCCGGCCGGCTCGTCCCCAAGCGATTCCGCTTGCATCGCCCGGTGGCACATCCTACCTCAGGAAAGGAGGCGGCGCTGGGCCGCGACACGTTTAACGCCGAGGAGGCCGACCATGACCACCGGAACCAGTCGAATTCTCGATGACTTCGCCAAGCTGATGACCGACGCCGCCGGCGCGGCACAGGGCGTGCGCAAGGAAATGGAAACGGTCTTCCGCGCGCAGGCCGACCGTTTCCTGAACGGCATGGACCTCGTCAAGCGCGAGGAATTCGAGGCTGTGCGGGAGATGGCGGCGAAGGCGCGCGAGGAAAACGACGCGCTGCAGCAGCGCATCGAAGCGCTCGAGGCGAAGATCGCGACGGCGAAAAAATAGCCGGGCGGAGCCTCTGGCTCACGTTAGGGAAGGCCGGCCGCGGGGACCTCGCGCCGGCCTTCTTCTTTTTGAAGAAATTTTGGCCCTGTGGACAGCGTTAAAAAATCCTTATCGCAGAGTCACTTGAGGTGCCGGGCTGAATCTCTTTGGCAGCCACTGTCCACAACGGCGACGACAAAAAGGGGCATGGGGGCTGGTCTCGGGACTCTGCCGTTATACACTGATTTTAAATGATGATTCGAGACGGCAACGCCAGCTTGGGGCAGGGTTAGTAAGTCAGACTCTGGCAGCGCAGCGAAATCATTCGGTTTTCTTCCGGAGTGGGTATCCGCGTTCTTGTAGTGCGTGGTCGCGACAGCGCATGCCTTCCGGTCAAAAGGGTGACGCATGAGCCTGATGGAATTGGAATTCGTACGGGAGCAGAATCCGGTCGACATGATCGAATTCGTCGCTGCAAACAACGACTGGTCGTTCGAGCGTTCCGGCGAAGACGAGATCGCGATGACGGTCGAGGGCAAGTGGAGCGACTACCACGTTTCCTTTTCCTGGATGGAAGAGTTCGAGGCGCTGCACCTTGCCTGCGCCTTCGACATCAAGGTGCCCGAAAGCCGTGTTAACGAGGTCATCAGGCTGCTGTCGCACATCAACGGCCAGGTGCTGATGGGCCATTTCGACCTGTGGCGGCACGAGGACGTGGTGATCTTCCGCCAGTCGCTGCTGCTTGCCGGCGGGGCCGAGCCGACGAACCGCCAGGTCGAGGTGCTGCTGTCCAGCGCGCTGGAGACCTGTGAGGCCTATTTCCAGGCCTTCCAGTTCGTCGTCTGGTCGGGAATGGAAGCGCAGGCCGCAGTCGATGCGGTGATGTTCGAGACGGTCGGGGTGGCTTAGGAAATGAGCGGTCAGGCAGCGGGTCCAATCGTTCTTGTCGGTGCCGGCAACATGGGCGGTGCCATGCTCGCGGGCTGGCTCAAGAGCGGCGTGCCCGGCGCCTCGGTGCTGGTGATCGATCCCGGTCCGGCGCCGGCCATGCAGAAGCTGATTGCCGACAACGGCGTGCGCCACGAGACGGCGGCACCGGCCGGCGTGGTGGCGGGCGTCCTCTTCGTCGCGGTCAAGCCGCAGGTCGTGGACATCGTGCTGCCGCCGCTGAAGGGGCTGGTCGGGCCGGAAACGGTGGTGGTTTCGGTCGCCGCCGGAAAGACCCTCGGCAATCTCGAAGCCCATCTCGGACAGGCGGCCATGGTCCGGGCGATGCCGAACACGCCGGCGATGATCGGCCGGGGCGTTACCGGCGCCTTTGCGAACGGCCGCGTCAGCGCGGACCAGCGCGAACAGGTCCATGCCCTGCTCAAGGTCAGCGGCCCGGTCGAATGGGTCGACGGCGAAACCGACATCGATGCGGTCACCGCCCTTTCGGGGAGCGGTCCGGCCTATGTCTTCTATCTCGTGGAGTGCATGGCGGAGGCAGGCCGCAAAGCCGGCCTGCAGGCGGACCTCGCCATGCGTCTCGCGCGGGAAACCGTCTCGGGGGCTGGCGAACTTCTTCACCAGTCCCCCGACGACGCCTCGAAACTGCGCCAGAACGTCACCTCACCGGGCGGCACCACGGCAGCCGCACTCGCCGTCCTGATGGACAAGGATGGCATGCAACCGCTGTTCGACCGGGCGATCGCAGCCGCCCGCAAGCGCGCCGAGGACCTTGCCGGCTGACGGCTGCGCGGGCGGGCGGGGCTACCGCCCGGTTTCCGTGCGCAAAAGCCGGTCGCGCTTCAGCCCTTTCATTTTGCACATGTCGTCGTCGCAAAACCGCTTCGCACTTTTGTGCGACATGCGCTAACCCTTCACGACAAGCTCGTGGCTGTCCCAGCCGGGACAGCCCTGGCGTCTTGCCTCTTGCATTCACGGAGCATCCCATGTCCGAGACGATTTCCTTTGCCGATTTCGAACGGGTCGACATTCGCGTCGGCACGATCGTCGAGGCCGCCGAGTTTCCGGAGGCCCGCAAGCCGGCCTACAAGCTGACGATCGATTTCGGACCGGAGATCGGGCTGAAGAAGTCCTCGGCGCAGATCACCGTCCACTACGCGCCGGAGAGCCTGGTCGGGCGGCAGGTGCTGGGTGTCGTCAACTTCCCGCCGCGGCAGATCGGCCCGGTCCGCTCGGAAGTGCTGACGCTGGGCTTTGCCGACGAGGCCGGCGCCATCGTGCTGGCCGCTGCCGAGCGTCCGGTGCCGAACGGGGCAAGGCTCTGCTGAACGGGATCGCTCAGGCGGCCGCCTCGATGTCGAATTCGACGTGGATGCGGTCGTAGGGAAAGCGGACGCCGCCTTCGTTCTTGTCGATGATGCCGGCTTCCAGCAGGCTTGCGACATCGGTGTGAACGCCTTTGAAATCCCGGTCGAGACGCCGGGACAGCTCCCGGATGCTCAGGCTATCCTGTCCACAAAGCGCACGCAGGATTTCCAGCCGCTTCGGCGCCAGCAGGCGGTGCATCAATTCCCACGAGGAAAAGCCGATGGTCGTGCCGCCGGTGTCCCGCTTTCCGCTGCGCCAGGAATCGGCGAATGCGCCGAGCGCATGGTCCATATTTTCGATCCTGAGCGTCATGGTTCTCATCCAATCACCCGATCAAATCGTTCCTCAAGCCGGTCGCCGCCTCAGGTACGCGGAACCCTAAGCCGGGATCCGCACCGTCGCCCTGAGGCCGCCCAGCGGGCTGTCGGAGAGGGTGACGTTGCCGCCGTGGCTGCGGGCGATGTCGCGGGCGATCGCAAGGCCCAGGCCGGTGCCGGAGGAATCGAGGTTGCGGGCCTCGTCGAGGCGGAAGAACGGCTTGAACACGTCGTCGCGCGAACGCTCGGGGATGCCGGGGCCGTCGTCGTCGACGACGATCGTCAGCCACTTGGCGCTGTGGCGGGCCTGGATCTGCACCTTGCCGGCATAGCGCAGCGCGTTGGAGACGATGTTGCCGATGAGCCGTGAAAACGCGTTCGGCCGCACCATGATCTCGTCCTCGCCTTCGATCGTGCTGGTCAGTTCCTTGTTGTGGAGCTCCGCCTCCATCTCGAACTTGTCGAAGAGGTTGGAGAGGCGAAGATGGCCGACGTCCTCCTCGGCCTCGCCGCGGGCGAAGGACAGGTAGCCCTCCAGCATGCTCTGCATGTCCTCGACGTCCTTGTTCAGCCCATCGAGGTCGGGGTTCTTGCCGGCGAGCGCCAGTTGCAGCTTGAAGCGGGTGAGGATCGTGCGCAGGTCGTGGCTGACGCCGGTCAGCATCGCCGTGCGCTGCTCCATCTGCCGCTCGATGCGCTCGCGCATCAGCATGAAGGCGAGGCCGGCGCGGCGCACTTCGTCGGCCCCGCGCGGCGCGAAGTCCTCGGGCATCTTCTGCCCCTTGCCGAAGCTCTCGGCCGCGTGCGCCAGCGACAGGATCGGGCGGATCTGGCCGCGCAGGAACAGGATCGAGATCGTCAGCAGCACGAGCGAGGCGCCGACCATCCAGACGAGGAAGATGTGGGTGTTGGAGGCGTAGGTGTGGTTGCGGCGGGCATAGACGCGCAGCGTCTTGTCCTGGTCGACGAGGATGCGGATCTCGACCAGGTCACTGTCGCCGAGCGTGTCGATCCAGAAGGGCAGCCTGATCTGCTTGGTGATCTGGGCGCTGAGGATATGGTCGAGGATATTGAAGAACGGCTTCGGCTGCGGCGGGGGCAGTTCGTTGCCCTTCTCGATGGCGATGTTGAGGTTCATCCGGTCGCGGGCGATGCGGACGATCTCGGCATTGGCGCTGCCGTCGGGGAAGGTGTCGATCAGGTCGATGATCGCGGCGATGTCGCGCGTGACCGCCATCGACAGCCGCTCCGTGACGAGCTGCCAGTGGCGCTCCATGAAGACGAAGGCGACGACCGACTGCAGCAGCACCATCGGGATGATGATGATGAGCAGCGAACGCGTGTAGAGCCCGGTCGGCAACCGCCTGCGCAGCCACTTCACGAAGCTGCGCCAGCCTGCCAGCGGTGTCCGCTCGATTTCGCGTCTGAAGGTTTCGAAGGCTGTCATGTCGCGGTTCGCCGTTTCAATTTCCTGGCCGGCCTGTGCCGGCTACTCGATGCTCAGCCGGTAGCCGATGCCGCGCACCGTCTGCAGCCAGACGGGATTGGTCGGGTCGTCCTCGATCTTTCGCCGCAGGCGGTTGATCTGGACGTCGATCGTCCGCTCGCCGACGTCTGTCTCTTCGCCGATCAATTCGTGGCGCGGGATGGTCTCGCCGGCGCGCAGCGAAAAGAGCAGCATGATCTCCTGCTCGCGATCGGTCAGCCGGATCGGATCGCCGCCGCGCTTCAGCTCCTTGCGCACGATAGAGAAGGTGTATGGCCCGAACATGACCTGCTCGATCTTCGGGGCTGCGGGCTGGGCGTTGCGCTTGAGGATGTTGTTGACGCGCAGCACCAGTTCGCGCGGCTCGAAGGGCTTGGCGAGGTAGTCGTCAGCGCCGGCCTCCAGTCCCTCGATGCGCGCCGTCGTTTCCGTCAGCGCGGTCAGCATGATGATCGGTATGTTGCGGATCGCGCGCAGGCTCTCCGTCAGTTGCAGGCCGGTCTCACCCGGCATCATCACGTCCATCACGATCAGGTCGAAATCGAGGCCTTCCAGCCGCCGGCGGGCCTCGTCGGCATCACCGGCGACGGTGACGCGAAAGCCTTCGCCCGCCAGATAGCGGCTGAGGAGTTCGCGGATGCGCTTGTCGTCGTCGACGATCAGGAGGTGGGCGGCGTCGTCGGAGGGCCTGTCTTGCATCGTCATTTCCGTCTGTCCCGGTTACTCTTGGCGCGCGTTCTGCATCCCGGCGAGGAAACGCGTCACGGCCTTGCGGTCTTCCGCGCTCATGCCCTCGAAGGCGCGCTCGATGCGCACCTGCTGCGGCTGCGCCAGCGCCAGCGCCAGGTCGCGGCCGGATCGCGTCGGATACAGCTTGCGCTGCCTGCGGTCCTCCGGGCCGGCCATCTGGCGAATATAGCCCGAATCGATCAGTTGTTTCAAAACCCGCGCAAGGCTCTGCTTGGTGATCTTGAGCGTTTCGAGCAGGTCGGCCACCGTCAGCCCCGGCTCGCGGTTGACGAAGTGGACGACGCGATGGTGGGCGCGCCCGAAGCCGCTGCTCTCCAGGATGGCGTCGGGATCGGAGATGAAGTCCCGATAGGCGAAGAAGAAGCCCTCGATGATCTCGAAGTCGATGCCGCCTTCGTCGGTCAAAGGCTGGTCGCAGAACTCGGTCGTCGCCTTGCGTTCCGAAGTCATTCGTCCCACGCGGTCATTTCCTTTCCTCGCAGCAGCACTTCGCGCAACTTCCGTAAAAATATGTCAGCGTTGTTGACATATTTTTACACTCTTGGTAGGCGTTGTCCACAACTTGCGACGGCCCCTCGCATCCGTCGCGCCGAAGGCGTTCTTCCGTTCTCACCGGCGCTTCCGGCACCTTGGCAAGGCGGTATCATGCCTGTTTCTGGTTAGACCGTATCGGGCAGCAAAATCAACATCAAGAACGGCTCTTCGGGCCGGGAGGAAGCATCATGGCGGTCCCCTTCGATCAAATGGAAGGCCAGATCTGGTTCAACGGCGAATTCGTCGCATGGGCGGACGCGAAGATCCACGTGCTGACGCACGGGCTGCACTATGCCAGTGCCGTGTTCGAGGGCGAGCGCGCCTATGGCGGGCGCATCTTCAAGCTGACGGAGCACAACCGGCGCCTGCACCGGTCCGCCGAGGTCCTGGGCTTCAAGATTCCCTATTCGGTCGAGGAACTGGATGCGGCAAGCGTCGAGCTTCTCAAGCGGCAGGGCTTCTCTGAGGCCTATGTGCGGCCGATCGCCTGGCGGGGATCGGAGATGATGGGCGTTTCGGCGCAAGCGAACCGGATCAACGTCGCCATCGCCATCTGGCAGTGGGGCAGCTACTTCAACCCGGCCGAGAAGCTGAAGGGCATCCGCCTCGACATCGCCGAGTACCGCAGGCCCGATCCGAGGACGGCGCCGTGCGAATCCAAGGCCGCCGGCCTCTACATGATCTGCACCATCTCCAAGCACGCCGCCGAGGCCAAGGGCTATGCGGATGCGATGATGCTCGACTATCGCGGCCAGGTGGCCGAGGCGACCGGGGCGAACATCTTCTTCGTCAAGGACGGCGTCATCCACACGCCGACGCCGGATTGCTTCCTGAACGGCATCACCCGCCAGACGGTCATCGAGCTCGCCGGGCGCCGCGGCTACCAGGTGGTCGAGCGGGCGATCCTGCCGGAGGAACTTTCGGGCTTCAGCGAATGCTTCCTGACCGGCTCGGCCGCCGAAGTGACGCCGGTATCGGAGATCGGCCCCTACCGCTTCACGCCCGGCACGATCTGCGAGACGCTGATGAACGACTATATGGCCGAGGTCCATCCGGTCGCAGCAGCAGCGGAATAGGGCGGATTGAAAAGGCGGCACGTTCCAGCCGCCTTTTCACGGGTCTGATGTGTTCGGTCGATCCCGGCCTCAGGCCTGCTTGCGGCCGAACAGGCTGCCTGCGATCGCCTGCAGCACGCCGCCGCCGATCAGGCCGCCCAACGCGTTGGCGACGAGCACGGACAGGCCGGCCTCGCCGCCCACCGCCTGCAGCAGCAGGCCGCCGCCGACACCGCCGATCGCACCCACGATCGTGCGCACGATGACGCTGGTCGCCTGCTGTTTCAGCATGGCGCCAACGGCGTTGCCGCCGACCGCGCCGCTGATGAGCTGTGTGATAAGTGGCATCAATGCTTCCATGTGCAGTCCCCCCGTTCGGGTCGTGCCGGAAGCGCGTCGAGACCTTCCGGCAACGAACACGTGAAGCTGGCAGGCGCCCTCCCGGGCGGCCGAATCGCCAGTGCCGATACCCTCGGCGCGCGTATGGTGGTTGCGAAATTGCAAGCTGTCAATTTTTCAGTGTTTTTCGGCACGGCGGCCAGCTTGCAAGCGCCCTGGCGCAAGGCGGCGGAAGACGTCGCGCAGATGCCCGGGGCAGGCCCGGGCATGGCGGTGGAAGGGAGGCTGGGGCCGCGCCTCTATTCGGCGGCGTCGTTGAAGACGCCGCGGCGGATCTGGTCCTCCTCGATCGATTCGAACAGGGCCTTGAAGTTGCCCTCGCCGAAACCCTCGTCACCCTTGCGCTGGATGAACTCGAAGAAGATCGGTCCGATGACGGTCTTCGAAAAGATCTGCAGCAGGATCTTCGTCGTTCCGCCGTCGACCACGCCTTCGCCGTCGATCAGAATGCCATGCTTCTTCAACCGGTGCAGCGGTTCGTCGTGGTCGTGGACGCGTTCCTGCGACTTCTCGTAGTAGGTCTCCGGCGGGCCGGGCATGAACTTCAGGCCGTTCCCCGCCAGCCGGTCGGTGGCATCGTAGATCTCGTCGGTGCCGACGGCGATGTGCTGGATGCCTTCGCCGTTATACTTGCGCAGATATTCCTCGATCTGGCTGCGGTCGTCGGTCGATTCGTTCAGCGGGATGCGGATCTTGCCGCAGGGCGAGGTGATCGCCCGCGAAACCAGCCCGCTCATCTCGCCGGCGATGTCGAAGAAGTGGATCTGCCGGAAATTGAACAGTTCGCGGTAGAACGCCCACCACTTGTCCATGTTGCCGCGGAAGACGTTGTGGGTCAGGTGGTCGAGATAGTAGAAGCCGACGCCGGAAGGCTTCGGGTCGGGCTCGCCGGTCCAGTCGAACTCGGCGTCGTAGGCCGATCCCTTCTCGCCGTAGCGGTCGATGAAATAGAGCAGCGATCCACCGATGCCGACGATCGCCGGTGCGTCGATGCACTTGTCGGTGCCGGTATATTCCTCCGCCCCCATCGACACGGCGTGCTTCAGGGCATGGCCGGCATCGACGACGCGCCAGGCCATCGAAGGCGCGCAGGGGCCGTGCTTTTCAACGAAGCGCTCGGCAAACGAGCCCTTCTCGGCATTCAGCACGTAGTTGATGTCGCCCTGGCGCCAGACGGAAATGTCCTTCGTCCGGTGCCGCGCCACTTCCGCATAGCCCATGCGGGCGAAGAGTTCGCGCAGCTTCTCCGGCTCGGAATGGGCGAATTCCACGAATTCGAAGCCATCGGTTCCGGCCGGGTTCTCGGCGCTGATCACAGCCGGCGGTGCGTCGTGCGGGAACGGTCCCATGGCATTCTCCTCCTCGAATTCCCTGATGAAACGCAAGTATGCGCCGACCGCGGCGCATGATGTTTGCAAAGTCGGTGGTCAATCGAGCCGATGTGACGTATTCTTGCATGATATGTGAAGATGGAGACGAAATCTTGCATCTGGACGCGTTCGACCGAAAATTGCTGGCGCTTCTGCAACGGGATGCGCGCCTGACCAACAACGAAATCTCCGAGCGTATCAACCTGTCGCCGTCGCAATGTTCGCGGCGGCGGGCGCGGCTGGAGGATGAGGGCATCATCCGGGCCTACCGGGCCGAACTCGACCGCGAGAAGCTCGACCTCGGCATCGTCATCATCGTGACGGTGACGCTCGCCACCCACAATCGCGACAACGCCCAGCGCTTCGCCCGGCTCATTTCCAGCCTCCCGGAGGTGCTGGAGGCGTTTTCGCTGACGGGCGAGATGGACTACATCATCAAGGTGGTGGTGCCGAATCTGAAGGCGCTTTCAGCTTTCGTGAACGACGTGCTCCTGCCGCACGAATCCGTCTCGCACGTGAAGACGGCGATCGTGCTCGACACGCTGAAGGAGACGACGGCGCTTCCCGTCTGAGCGCACCGAATAGATTGTCGCGCCTGTCCGTGTTTCCAGCGGAACAGAATGGCCCGGATCGTCGTTGTAGGTTGCAATCAAACAATCAGGCACCGTCATCGGGTCGAAGGAACAGGGTAATGGAAAATCAGATGCCTGCAGATGGCGGTGCCGTCGCGGTCCGGCTGCGTGCCGTGGTCTATGCCTACGCTCTCGCCAACATCGCCGTCGCGGCCCTGCTGCTGTCGACGGTGACGCCCGCGCCGACCGTCGTTGCCGACCAGGATGCGCCGGTCCAGCAGGTCGCCAGCGCGCGCTGAATTCACTTCCCACGCCCGGTCCCGTGTGCGGTCTTGCCATCGACCGTGGCATCCCGGGCCGGGAGCGGCTATATGCGGGGTCGGCACCAATTCCCAGCGAGGACCCCATGGGCATGCTTCAGGCGGGCATCATCCCCGTCACCCCCTTCCAGCAGAATTGCACGATCCTGTTCGACATGGACACAAAGGAAGGCGTGATCGTCGATCCGGGCGGCGACGTCGAGGCGATCGTCGAGGTGGTGCAGAAGAACGGGATCGCGCTGAAGGCCATCTGGCTGACGCACGGCCATCTCGATCACGCCGGCGGGGCGAAGGAGCTCAAGGAAGCGCTCGGCCTCGACATCATCGGCCCGCACAGGGACGACCTGCCGCTGCTGGAACGCATGGAGACGCAGGCCGAGAAATTCGGCGTCGCGATGAAGGTGCAGAACGTTGTTCCCGACCGCTGGCTTGAAGATGGCGACCGCGTCTCCTTCGGCGAACACGAGTTCGAGGTCTACCACACGCCCGGCCATGCGCCGGGTCACGTCATCTTCTTCAACCGCAAGCAGAATTTCGCCCATCTCGGCGACGTGCTGTTCCGCGGCTCGGTCGGGCGCACCGACCTGCCGGGCGGCGACGAAGAGGTGCTGCTTGCCTCGATCCGCGACAAGGTGCTGCCGCTCGGCGACGACGTCGGCTTCATCTGCGGCCATGGCCCGGGCGGCAAGATCGGCGAGGAGCGGCTGACCAATCTCTTCCTGCGCGGTCTCTGAGCACCGCCGCAAGGTGCAAAATTAAAAGGCGGATGGTTTCCCATCCGCCTTTTTCCTGCGTGCTGCCGTGCCTGCCTCAGCCGGCGACGCAGAAGTGCTCCCGCCCGTCATAGCCGACGAAGGTGCCGGAGCGGGGATTGAACGAGCGGTAGGTGCTTTCGCAGTAGTCGTACCAGGCCGGGCTCCAGGGCTCGAGGGTGCCGACGACGACCCGTTCGCGGTAGACGCGGCGAACCGGGCGGTATTCCGGCTCGACATAGACGCGGCGCGGGGGCGCGCGGTAGTAGCCGTCGTCGTAGCGCGGGGTGTTGGCGATCGCGCTGCCGACGATCACGCCGGTGACGAGGCCGGCGGCGCCGGCCGCCCAGGCGGCATCGTTGTTGTGGTGGCGGCCGTGGCGCCAGTGGCCGCGGTCGCCTGCCTCGGCGGCTCCGAAGGAGGAGAGCGTCGTCGCTGCCACTGCAAATGCCAGAACGGCCGACTTCAGGTATCTGTTCATCTCATTCGTCCCTGGTTCCGGTCGCGAACCTGCGACCATCCGATAGCGGCGATCCTAGGGAGATCCGAATGAACGGGCGCTGAACGGCGCCGGGCAAAAAAAACCCGGCAGGATGCCGGGTCGCAATGGTCTTGGTTGAAGATCGCCTCAGCCGGCGATCTGCAGATTCACCGCCTTGGGGCCTTTGCCGCGGCGGTCGGGTTCCGTCTCGAAGCTTACCTTCTGGTTCTCGGAGAGTCCGTTCAGGCCGGAAGCCTGTACGGCAGAGATGTGTACGAAGATATCCGCACCACCATTGTCGGGCTTGATGAAACCGAAGCCCTTTTCGGTGTTGAAGAATTTTACAGTGCCAGTTTCGGCCATGCGTCAGGTCCTTTTCTCTCTGCCCGGTAGTTTGGCGGCGGGCAGCATTTCGGTTTGCCCCCGAAGGGGCGTGAGGCAGGCAGTTCCGATGTGAGGAAAGGGTCCTGTTTTACCGCAGCCAGCCAAGCGCTGTTCCTCATGGAACTTATCAGCACGGCTGCCCGGATTTTTATCGCGTCTCCGGCGCGCTATTATTGAAGGTCTTCCCATGTCCGCAAATTGCCCGAACAGGGCAAGAGTGCTGTGTTTATCATTAATTGGCAAGCAAAAGTTTCGAACACTTCATGAACCGCTCCGGTTCGGCGTCTTTCCGGCGGTTGGGGCAATAGACTTGCAGCATTCCGGAACAGTTTCGCAGGCATCGTAGCAACTATATTGAGCATGCCGCCCAATAACCCGGCCGGGGGACAGCAAAGCGCAGAGAGGCCTGGTTCACATGTTCAAGAAGGGGGCGAACTATGCCGCTTTGCCCCGCTTTTCCTTGGTCTTCTCCAGTTCCGGCACAGGTCCGATCGCAAGCATCGCGGCGAAAAAGATCGTGCGGTCAGCCGATCCGGCGCCGCGATGCTGTCGCTGATCGGAAATACATCGAACCGGGCGGCAGACAGGACCGCTCCCGCCGGGACGAACCGAGGCGGTTCTCGATAGACGTCGGGGTGGGGGCGTGTCGCTATTGCGAGGAGGGGAGCCTGGAGACGCGCAGCAGGGCGCCGTCGTCCTCGTCCGTCAGCAGCAGGATCGCGCCGTCGGGGGTGACCTTGACGTCGCGCAGCCGGCCGAAGGCGCCGTCCAGCATGCGCTCCTCGCTGTGGATGGCGCCGGCCTCGTCGCGTTCCAGCCGGACGAGCGTCTGGTATTTCAGCGCCGCCACGAGCAGGTCGCCGTCCCATTCGGGGAACATCGGGCCGCGATAGACGGCAACGGCGCCGGGCGCGATGGAGGGATCCCAGTAGTAGGCCGGCTGCTCGTAGCCGTCCCTTGCCGTGCCCTTGCCGATCTCGGCGCCGGAATAGTCCTTGCCGTAGCTGATGACCGGCCAGCCGTAGTTGCGGCCCGGCTGCGGCAGGTTGATCTCGTCGCCGCCGCGCGCCCCGTGTTCGGCGGTCACGAGCGTTCCGTCCTTCGGATCGATGGCGATGCCCTGCGGATTGCGGTGGCCCTTCGACCAGATCTCCGGCAGTCCGCCCGCGTGCCCCGCATGGGGATTGCTGGCGGGGATGCCGCCGTCGGCGGCAACGTGCAGGATCGCGCCGGCGTGGTCGCGCGGATCCTGCGCCCGATCGGGCTCGCCGCGGTCGCCGGTGCCGAAGAACAGGCTGCCGTCGGCGGCGATCGCGATGCGCGCGCCGAAATTCTCGCCGTTCGGCGTCGCCCTGTTCATCGTGAAGATGCGCCGCACGTCCTCCAGGCTCTTCTCGTCGGCTGAAAGCCGGGCGCGCGTGACCGCCGTGCCCGTACCGTCCTGCCCGGGGGCGCTGTGGGTGAGGAAGAGGATGCGGCTCGTCGCAAAATCGGGCGCGAGGGCCACGTCGAGCAATCCGCCCTGGTCCTGCGCCACCACCTGCGGGACGCCGAGGATCGGGGCGGAAAGCTGCCCGTTGCGGACGATGCGCAGGCTGCCCTCGCGCTCGGTGACGATGTAGGCGCCGTCCGGCAGGACCTCGACCGCCCAGGGATGCTTCAGGCCCGTTGCAATCGGCTCGACGGCAAGGGGCACCTTGCTGGTGGGAAACTCCTGCGGCGCGGCCGACACTGTGGCGCCGAGACCGGCTGCCAGCAACAGCGTTGCCGAGAGCTGCATCGCCAGGCGCGCAGGGCCGAGCGGCCGGCCTGCGGTCGCAGGGAACTCTGTACGGTCAGGCGGGTGCATCGGCGATCTATCCTCCATCCGCCACACAACTGAAGCCGTCGTCATGCGTTTTCAAGAGGGCGGCGGACGTGGGAACCGCCGAGGTGCAGGGGTGCCCCGGGGGCCTGCGTCCGCCGACTGGAGGAAGAGGCAATCGTCAGGCCTCGCTGCTGCGGCGTGTGTCGCCGGCGGGCAGGGTTTCGGTGGCCCGTCCGGCCAGCTGGCCGACGCCGGCAACGACGATCAGCGCGCCGAGGCCGAGTGCGGTTGCGAGACGCCGGTCGAGCGAGGCCGGATCGTCGTCCTTCGCGCCGGTCGTCGCAGCCGTGGTGATCCTGTCGAGCCCGTCCGGCAGGGCCGGGCCGGAGATCGTGATCCGTCCGGCGTGGCCGACTGTCCCGGTGGTGGCGAAGTCGAGCGAGGGATGCGTATCGCCCAGCATGCCGACGACGAGGCTGCGTTCGTCGCCGAGGGCTGCGGCGTTGGCGACGTTCATCAGGCCGACGAACATCAGGACGCAGGCCGCGAGCGCCGTCAGCGTGATGTAGAGGACCGCCCGGCCTTCGCGCCGGCGATGGTTGCGGATCGTCTTCTCGTCGTCGATGAACATATCCCACCCCTTTGTCTTTCGCTGCCGGGCTTGTCGCCCTGTTGGCTGCAAGAAGGCACGCCGAAGTCGGCGTCAGGGGGACTGAAATGCGGCGCCGCCCGACAGTTGTTGTGGTGAAAACGTGGCGGTTGCGGAAAGGTTGGCCCACGCACGGCGCGGGACGAACAGACGGTCCCGACGGGACGTCCTTGGCAACTGCTGCGGGGCCGGAGCGGCCCGCCGCCGGTCAGCCCGTGCGGCGGCCGAAGCGGGGTGCCGCCCTATGAGCGCGCGCCTCGTGCGCGGCAGGCGACGGCGAGGCCGGCTGTTCCTCGGGAAAGTCCCGCTCGAAGGAAGTGGGCGCGACCTGCGGCCGGGCGAGCAGGTAGCCCTGCATCAGCGGCATGCCGATCTCGCGGCAGAATTCCGCCTGCCAGGGCTCCTCGATGTTGGTGACGATCGGGCGGATGCCCTCGCGCTCGAGGCGGGCGACCACCACCCGCATGAGGCCCGAGCCTGTGGAGCCCTCGGCAAAGCGCTTCACCCAGATCGGATCGAACTTCAGAAGGTCCGGCGACAGACGGGCAAGGCGGGCGCTGTCCTCGTCGGTCGCCGCATATTCGTCGATGGCGACGAGGAAGTTCGCGTCGTGGAGCTGTCTGGCGAACTGGGCGAGCGTGTCCGGGTTGTCGTCCGGCCATTCGCGGATCTCGCAGGCGATCCTGGCCGGCGCCATGCCGGCCTCGTGGGCGGCAAGGCGCATGCGGTCGACTTCCTGGCGGATCGCATGCGGCGACTGGAACAGGCCCGGCTGGGAGTTGACGAGCAGCGTCACGTCCTTGCGGGCGAGTTGGCCGGTATTGAGGATGTGCAGGCTGCGGCAGAGGCTGTCGACCATCGGCCGGTCCTCTTCCGGGATCAGCGCGAAGAAGTCCGCCGGCGGCACCAGCGCGCCGTCGCAACTGGCGCGCACCAATCCCTCGACCGCCTCGAGTTCAAGCCGGCCATCGAAGGTTTCGCGCAGGATGGGCTGCAGTGCCGACTGGAGGATGTAGTGGCCGTAGCGTGCCGTCGTGGTTCCGTCGGCGTCCCTGTCTATGTTTGCAAATATGCTGCGTTCGATCATGAGTGTCTTCCGGCACGCCGAAATGCCGGGCGGCCTTCCCGAAACTACCGCCGCAGGCCTTAACCCGCGCTTAAGGTTTCCGCTAAAATGCCGGGGTTGTGCAATCATTCGTTGCATATCGGATCAAGATCGCCCCAGGAGCCGACCCATCGGTCTGCCTTATGGCGTCCATGAAACTTATTCATCCGGGGGGCGGATCCGGCCTGCCGGCGTGTTTTTGCCTTGTCGCGTCTTGCCAGAGCGTTGCAGTTTGGCCATAGACCTATCCGCCTGGGGGCCGCTTTTGCGCGGCCCGTGGCCCTACGCTGTCTTTGAACCCTAAAACGGACAATCGACCATGGCCTTTCTTGCCGACGCCCTTTCCCGTGTGAAGCCTTCCGCCACCATCGCCGTCTCGCAGAAAGCGCGCGAACTGAAAGCCAAGGGCCGCGACGTGATCGGCCTGGGCGCCGGCGAGCCGGACTTCGACACGCCCGACAACATCAAGCAGGCGGCGATCGAGGCGATCAATCGCGGCGAGACGAAGTACACGCCCGTCTCGGGCATTCCCGAGCTGCGCGAGGCGATCGTCAGGAAGTTCAAGCGCGAGAACAACCTCGACTACACCTCCGCCCAGACGATCGTCGGTACCGGCGGAAAGCAGATTCTTTTCAACGCCTTCATGGCGACGCTGAATGCGGGCGATGAAGTCGTCATCCCCACCCCCTACTGGGTCTCCTATCCGGAAATGGTGGCGCTGTGCGGCGGCACGCCCGTCTTCGTCGCCACCACGCAGGAGAACAAGTTCAAGCTGACGCCTGCCGATCTCGACCGCGCGATCACGCCGAAGACCAAGTGGTTCATCTTCAACTCGCCCTCCAACCCGTCGGGTGCCGCCTATTCGCACGACGAGTTGAAGGCGCTGACCGACGTGCTCCTGAAGCATCCGCAGGTCTGGATCCTGACGGACGACATGTACGAGCACCTGACCTATGGCGACTTCAAGTTCGCCACCCCGGTCGAGGTCGAGCCGAAGCTCTACGACCGCACGCTGACGATGAACGGCGTCTCCAAGGCGTATGCGATGACCGGCTGGCGCATCGGCTATGCCGCAGGCCCGCTCGCGCTGATCAAGGCGATGGACATGATCCAGGGCCAGCAGACTTCGGGCGCCTGCTCGATCGCGCAATGGGCTGCCGTCGAGGCGCTGAACGGCACGCAGGATTTCATCCCCGAGAACAAGAAGATCTTCGAAGGGCGCCGCGACCTCGTCGTCTCCATGCTCAACCAGGCCAAGGGCATCGAGTGCCCTTCGCCGGAAGGCGCCTTCTACGTCTATCCCTCGTGCAAGGGGCTGATCGGCAAGACGGCGCCGTCGGGCAAGGTGATCGAGACCGACGAGGACTTCGTTTCCGAGCTTCTGGAAGCCGAAGGCGTCGCCGTCGTGCACGGCTCGGCCTTCGGCCTTGGCCCGAACTTCCGCATCTCCTATGCGACCTCCGAGGCGCTGCTGGAAGAAGCCTGCAAGCGCATCCAGCGCTTCTGCGCGGCCTGCAAGTAAGCGGCTCTCAGCCGGCTCAGGCATCTGCAAAACCCGCCGGCGATGGCGGGTTTTGTCGTTCAGCGCCCGGGCGTTGACGCCCTCATGCCCACACCGTACATTTTCGACCATGAAGACGGTGTCCATAAAGGAAGCACGGGATCATTTCGGCGAGCTTGCTCGGCAGGTCGAGCAGGGCGAAACCGTTACCGTGACCAGGGACGGCAAGCCCGTGCTGGATATCGTGCCACATGAGCAGCCGACGGGCATTGATCTGGAGGCCGGCCGGGCGTACTTGCGCGCGCGCGGTATCGCCATCCCCGTTCCCTACATCGCCGACGATTTCGACGATCCCTTGCCAGAGGACTTTCTGCTCAGGCCGATGCAATGAGCGTCCGGTGTCTGCTCGATACACATGTCGTGCTTTCGGTGTTGCGCAACGATGTCGAGCAGCGCTTTCCGCTTGTCGCCCGCCTGCTGCTGGCAGAGGGCGCCATGGCATTTGCCAGTGTGGCGAGCCTTTGGGAAATTGCCATCAAGTCGAGACTCGGCAAGCTTGATCCGGGAATGGAGCTCAAGGATCTCGCCGGGTTTCTTCTGGCCTCGGGCTTTCGGATTCTTCCAATAGACGTGCTGAATGTGGTGGATGTGGCTGAGCCTGTGCCCGCGACGAACGACCCTTTCGACAGGCTCTTGCTCGCTCAATGTCACGTGGAGGGATTGCAGCTTGTGACGGCGGACCGAATGCTGGTCGACCATCCCTTGTCCTGGAAGCCTTAGAAGCCGCTTGTTGCCGCGGCGTGCGAGGTTTCTCGCGCCCTGATTCCGGCGATGGCTTCAAGGCATTGAAAACGCTGCCCTATAGCCCGATCACCGTCAGCATGACGAAGGTCGCGAAGAGGATGAAGTGGGTCATCCCCTCGATGGCGTTGGTCATGCCGTCGTTGAGGTTGATGGCGGCGACGATCAGGGTGATCGCGACCATGACGGTTTGCACCGGCGTCATCGCCATGATGAAGGGCTGGCCGGTGTAGAGCGCGATCGCCTCCATGACCGGCACGGTGAGGATGACGGTCGACAGCGAGGCGCCCATGGCGATGTTGACGACCGACTGCATGCGGTTGGCGAGCGCTGCGCGCATGGCGGTGAGGATCTCGGGCGCAGCCGAGATCGCCGCGACGATGACCGCCATCAGCGCCACGGGTGCGCCGGTTCCTTCGAGCCCCACGTTCAGCGTGGCCGCCATCAGTTCGGCGAGCGCGCCGATGACGACCACGCCGGCGAGGATGACGAGAATCGAGGGCAGGGCGGGCTGATCGGCCTCGGGATGCCGGGCATGCCCGTCGCCGCGGGCGGCGCGCGGATAGGCATAGCTGAAGAAGTAGCTGTGCTGGCCGACCTGCATGCGCAGGAACAGCGCATAGAGGGCGATCATCGCGCAGATCGTGAACACCGAATAGGCCTGCCAGCTTGCGCGCGGCACGAATTCCGGAACGATCATGGAGATGCCCATGGCGGTCAGGATCATCACGCTGTAGGTGCGGCTGGAATCATCGTTGTAGGGCTGCTCGCCGTGGCGGAGGCCGCCGAGCAGGGCGGCAAGGCCGATGATGCCGTTGATGTCCAGCATCACGGCGGCGTAGATCGTGTCGCGCACCAGCGTCGGCGACGTCTCTCCCCGCATCATGATGGCGAGCACCACGACCTCGACCAGCACCGCCGAAAGCGTCAGGATCATCGTGCCGTAGGGATCGCCGACCTTGACGGCCAGCACCTCGGCGTGATGGGCGACGCGGGTGGAGGCGAGGATGATGGTGGCGACGATGGCGAAGGCGGCGGTCAGGGTCAACGCGCGGCCGGCCGAAAGGATCGCGTGTTCGCCGGCAAAGGCTGCGACGGCCACCAAAAGGGCGATGATGAGGAAGAATTCCCGTCTGAAGAGGCCTGGCTTGGTCAAGGAGGTCGTCCGCGGCTTGAGAAGGTGATTCCGGAGCGACGGGCAACCATCGGGAATGATTGGAGAACGCCGCTCCCTGCAGGAGATAGTCCGCGTTTTCGACTTGGCAACTATCGGCTCGCCGGCAGGCCGGCGTCAGTTCTTGAAGACGATGCAGGCGCCGCCGGCCTTGCGGATCTCGTCGCACAGGTCGTCTGCCTCCGCCCGCGACTGGCGGCCGATGCGGGCGGTGTAGCGCGGCCGCGCGCCGAAGCGGGCATGGCGTTCGCGCTGGATCAGGGGTTTCTCCGCGCTGATCGGCGCCGGCAGGCGCGCCACCGCCATCATGAACAGCCGATGGGCCGCGGGCTTGCTGAAATGGGCGGCGAGTTGCACGCCCCACGGCGCCCAGACGCCCTCGTCGGGAAACACGATCTCCCGCATCCGCCGGCTTTCGGCAAGCGCCACGCAGGCCTCCTGGAAGGGCTTGTCCTTTTCGAGCGAGAGATCGAGCGTCTCCGGCGGCGCATCCTTCCACTGCTCGGCCGTGTTGGCGGTGATCGCCATCACGTAGGCGCGCGTCTCGAAGGGCAGCCGGCCGGTGGCGAGAAAGGTCTCGAGCCCTGCCTCGCCGGCATTGTAGGCGGCGGCGGCAAGGCCGAGATTGCCGTATCGGTCGCGCAGGTCGGCGAGATATTCGGCCGACTTGTCGAGCGCGTGCAGCGCATGGAAGCTGTTTTCCAGCCCGCGCAGCCTAGCCGTCCCGGGCATGAACTGGGCGATCCCTTCCGCGCCCTTGGGGCTGACGGCGTCGGGACGGAACAGGCTCTCGCGCCAGATCAGCCTGGCGAAGTAGTCCGCCGGCAATGCGTTGAGGCGGGCATAGCTCTCCATCGCCACGCAGATGTCGCGATTATAGGTGTCGGTGCGGACGCAGAGGCGGCTGCCGTCGGAAAGCGTGGAGGCGAAGAGGCAGGGCGGCGGCGCGCGCCATTCGGACTGGGCTATAGCCGGCTGCGGCAGGCCGAGGGTCACGGCAAGCGAGAGCGCCCACGCCATCACGGCGCCGCCATGGCGCACAGGACCGGATCGCCATCTCGCTCCGAACATCGCCAAGATCCCCCGCGCTGCCAGCATGCCCGCCTTGATATCATCGTTCAGGAGCCGGCGGCAACGCCGCGTGGGGACGGGGCGGGATAGCCGGGAGTGTCTCTGCTGCCCCTCATCCGCCTGCCGGCACCTTCTCCCCTCAAGCGGGGAGAAGGGAAGGTGCTGCGGCCATATCGCCAGACAATCAATGCCGATCGGAGCGGGACAAAGCCGGCGCAGGGCATGTTCCCTCTCCCCGCCTGCGGGGAGAGGGTTAGGGTGAGGGGCAGGCCAGATCAGGGGCGGGAGCCCATGTTCGCGCCTGCCCCATCGTCGCTGCCGTGGCGGATATCAGGCGGCCTTTTCCTTGGCCGGGTAGTCGGTATAGCCTCTGGCGCCGCCGCCGTAGAAGGTGGCCTGGTCGGGGGCGTTGAGCGGGGCGTTGTCGCGCAGGCGTCCCACCAGGTCGGGATTGGCGATGAACAGCTTGCCGAAGGCAACGAGGTCGGCATAGCCGCTTTCGACCGCCCTGGTCGCCAGTTCGCGATCATAGCCGTTGTTGACCATCCAGGCGGCCTTGCCGCCCTTGTTGCGGTAGGCGGCCTTCAGCGCGGCATAGTCGAAGGGCACTTCGCCCTGCAGGAAGTTTCGGTCACCGCCGGTGGCGCCCTCGATGACGTGGATATAGGCGAGGTCGTCCGGCAGGCCGGCCACGACATGCTCGAACAGCGGCTGCGGGTCCGGATCGGCGATGTCGTTTGCGGGCGTGACCGGCGAGATGCGGATCGCGGTGCGGCCGGCGCCGATCTCGGCTGTGACGGCAGCCACGACCTCGAACAGGAAGCGCGCGCGGTTCTCGATCGAGCCGCCATAGGCGTCGGTGCGCTGGTTGGCGCCCGAGCGCAGGAACTGGTCGAGCAGGTAGCCGTTGGCTGCGTGGATCTCGACGCCGTCGAAGCCGGCGTCGATCGCCGCGCGGGCGGCCTTGCGGTAGTCCTCGACGATGCCGGCGATCTCGGAGACTTCAAGTGCGCGCGGCTCGGAGGTGGGGGCGAAGGCGCCGGTGCCGTCCTCGTTGATGATGTAGGTCTTGGACTTGGCGGTGATGGCGGAAGGCGCGACCGGCTGGCCGCCGTTCGGCTGCAGGCTCGTGTGCGAGACGCGGCCGACATGCCAGATCTGGGTGACGATCTTGCCGCCGGCGCGGTGCACGGCCTCGGTGACGTGCTTCCAGCCCTCCAGCGCCTCCGGCTTGTAGAGGCCGGGCACGTCGGCGTAGCCCTGGCCCTGCTGGGTGATGGCGGTGCCCTCGGTGATCAGCAGGCCGGCGGTGGCGCGCTGCTCGTAATAGGTGGCGTTCAGCGTGTTGGGGACGGCGCCCGGGGAGCGGTTGCGCGTCAGCGGCGCCATGACGATGCGGTTGGCAAGCTTGAGGTCGCCGGCTTCCAGGGAATCGAACAGGCTGGTCATGGTGGTTCCTTTTCGTTGGGAGGATCGGCCGCGGTCCTTCGAGGGCTCCGCGGCATTGGGTTGGTCAGAGAGAACTGTCGAGGTGCTTCAGGAAGGCTGCGATCGTTTCCTCGTCGCGCTTGTAGAAGACCCACTGTCCGACGCGCTTTGTCGTGACGAGGCCGGCGCGCTGGAGGGTGGCGAGATGGGCCGAGACTGTCGATTGCGACAGGCTGCAGCGCTCGAACTGGCCCGCGCAGACACCCATTTCGAGCGGATGCTCCTGGGTGGTGAAGTGCTTTTCGGGCTCCCGCAGCCAGTTCAGGATCTGCAGGCGTACCGGATGCGCCAGTGCCTTGAGGATTTCGACCGTGTCCATCTTCGTCTCTTTTCGCTATATCGCGATCGAACGATACGTGGATCGTCAATTTCCGATATTCAAGGGTGGCGAGGAGGAAAAGTTCGCGAGCGCAAAAAAAAGGGGCCACAAGCGAAGCCTGGGCCCTGTAGGTGTGAAGGTCTGAACCTCCAGAGGGGAACAGCCAATGCGGCGGTACTGGGAGGAAATAGACCGCCAGTCGCATCGGCTGATTTGGATATGGGGCAGTCTGGCTGCGCTTTCAAGGGAAAGGCTTGTCGCGCCATCGGGCAAACAGGGAATATAATTGCGAATGCGCAAGAGCAGCCGGCGCGCGGGCAAAAAAAGAGGGCCGCAAGATGAACTTGGGCCCTTTATAGTTTTGAAGGTAAAAACCTCCAGAGGGGAACAGCTGCTGCGGGTGGCACTGGGAGGAAAACCACCGGATGTGCATCAGCTGGATGCTGTATGATGGTTTTTTGAGCAGGCGGCAATCTTTTTGTGTGCATGTCAGCCATGCGATGGGCGCAGGCCTTTGTTTCGAGACGGCTATCCCGCGACAACAGCGCCGCTGCCTCAGAAGTTCCAGTTGCGCGCCTTGGAGACGATGAAGTCGCGGAAGACCTTGAGCTTGGCCGCGTTCTTCATCTCGTGCGGATAGCAGAAATAGGTGTCAAAGGAGGGCACGTCCGCATTGGTGACGAGCTGCAGCAGGCCCGGGTCGCGACCGACGATATAGTCCGGCAGCATGGCGATGCCGATGCCGAGCAGGCAGGCGCGCTTGATCGAGGTCAGGCTGTTGATCTGCAGCACCGACGGGCGCGGATTGTCGGAATCGCGGCCGGCGATCTGCAGCCAGTTGACGTCGAGCAGGTAGTTGGGCGCCGGCTCGCCGAAGGTGATGATCTTGTGGTGGTCGAGATCGTCGATCGATTGCGGCTCGCCGTAGCGGTTGATGTAGGAGGGTGCCGCATAGACATGCATGTGCACGGTGAAAAGCTTGCGCTGGATCAGGTCGGACTGCTGCGGCTCTCGCAGGCGGATGGCGCAGTCGGCGTGGCGCATGTTGACGTCGAGTTCCTCGTTGTCGAGGATCAGCTGAACCTGCATGTCGGGATAGAGCGCCAGGAATTCCTGCACCTTGTCGGTCAGCCAGCCCTGGCCGAGGCCGACGGTGGTGGTGATCCTGAGCTTGCCGCTCGGCTTCTCGGTCGTCTCCGTCAGCTGGACGCGGACGCTCTCGAGCTTCATCAAGACGTCGTGGGCGGTGCGATAGAGGATCTCGCCCTGCTCGGTGAGGATCAGGCCGCGGGCATGGCGGTGGAACAGCTTGATGCCGACGTCCTGTTCGAGCGCGCTAACCTGGCGGCTGATGGCGGACTGCGACAGGTGCAGCTTGTCGGCTGCGTGCGTGAACGAACCGGCCTCCGCCGCGGCGTGGAATATCCGCAGCTTGTCCCAGTCGAGCGCCATTCTTTCCCCCATATGTCTTCAAGGCGGGGAACGCTGTCCGTTTCCCGCCGTTGCTGATGAACTGTTCCCACTCCCGCGTGTGCGGGAGGTTCCCGCCTCGCGTTATAGGCGGCTTCTACTCGGCCGCAATTGCGACAGGCATATGACCCGCGAGATACTTTTCCGTCTCGAGCGCGGCCATGCAGCCCATGCCGGCGGCCGTGACCGCCTGGCGATAGATATCGTCGGTGACGTCGCCTGCGGCAAAAACGCCCGGTACGTCGGTGGCGGTCGAATCGGGCGCCGTCCACAGGTAGCCGTTCGGCTTCTGCTTCAGCTTGCCCTCGAAGAGCTCGACGGCCGGCGCATGGCCGATGGCGACGAACACGCCGTCGATCGCCATGTCGCTGACCGCACCCGTCCTGGTGTTTTTCAGCCGCACGCCGTTGACCGATGCCGGCATCGGCGGCTTGGCCTCGGTGCCGAGATACTCGATCACCTCGTGATCCCAGATCACCTTGACGTTTTCCTTGGCGAACAGGCGCTCCTGCAGGATCTTCTCGGCGCGGAACGAATCGCGGCGGTGGATTACCGTCACCGTCTTTGCCAGGTTGGAGAGGTAGAGCGCCTCCTCGACGGCGGAATTGCCGCCGCCGACAACGATCACGTCCTTGTTGCGGTAGAAGAAGCCGTCGCAGGTGGCGCAGGCGGACACGCCGAAGCCCTGGAACTTGTGCTCGGTCTCGATGCCCAGCCACTTCGCCTTGGCGCCGGTGGCGATGATCAGCGCATCGGCGGTCCAGACGTTGCCGCTGTCGGTCGAAACGCGGAACGGGCGCACGTCGAGGTCGACCTCGGTGACGAGGTCGTTGACGATCTCGGCGCCGACATGCTGGGCCTGCTTGAGCATCTGCTCCATCATCCACGGGCCCTGCACCGGATCGGCATAGCCCGGGTAGTTCTCGACGTCGGTGGTGATCATCAGCTGGCCACCCTGTTCCATCCCGGCAATCAGCACCGGCTCGAGCATGGCGCGGGCGGTGTAGATGGCGGCGGTGTAGCCGGCCGGGCCGGAGCCGATGATCAGGACCTTGACGTGACGGGCAGACATGGCTGCGCTCCTTGGCAATTCTCGCGCCCGCGTCGCGGCTGAGGCGCGCTTGCGGGCTTGGTAGGGAAATCGTCGTTCATTTATGAGTGCGGCCCCCCATTATTCAAGGGCAAGGCCGTATTTGCCAACAGACTTGGCGACGGGGCGTGACATTTTTGTGCCTGCACCTGCAATTATCTTACGCCAGCGAATGGTTTCTGGTAATGCGCGTGCAAAACAGACAGGGGAAGCTCATCCGTGTTTCGCGCCGAACTCGATGCCATCGACATCAAGATCCTCAAGGAACTCCAGGCCGACGGCCGCATGACCAATGTGGAACTGGCCGCCAAGGCCGGCATATCGGCGCCGCCCTGCCTCAGGCGCGTGCGCAAGCTGGAGGAGGCCGGCATCATCGAGGGCTATCATGCGATGCTGAACGCGCCGGCGCTCGGCTTCGACCTTGTCGCCTTCTGCATGGTCGGGCTCAAGCACCAGTCCGAAGCCAACCTCAAGGCCTTTGCGGCGGTCACCGCCGAATGGCCGCTGGTGCGGCAGGCCTGGATGGTGTCGGGCGACAGCGATTTCCTGCTGCACTGCGTCGCCGAGAACCTCACGCGGTTCCAGGATTTCGTCATCGAGGTGCTGACGGCAAACGAGCACGTGGACACGGTGCGCACCATGCTGACGATCCGCCAGGTCAAGAAGCTCGGGCTGGTGGAGATCTGAGCCTTGGCCGGATCCGACCGCCCGTTCACCCGCTCGCTCGTCAAGCTCGGCACGCGGCTGCTGCTCGGCCGCAACCTTGCCCATGTGCAGGACTGGTTTCCGGGGCTTTCGATCGACGAGCGGCGGATGCTGCACTATCGCCGCCAGCCGGTGGCCACGCTGCGGGACATCGGCATCCTCATCGACGGTCAGCGCGAGTGGGTCCATATCGTCGGCTCGGGGCCGTCGGTGGCCGGCGCCGACCTCTCCCGGCTCGCGCCGGCCAGCGCGATCCTTCTCAACGGCGCGATCCATCTCGCCTGCGGCCCGGTCGCAGCGCCGCTTGCGGTTGCCGTCGAGGACGAGCGCTTCGTCTACCGCCATTTCGACCTGATGCGGGACAAGATCGCTGCGGGCCAGGCCTGCCTGTTTTCCGTCGCGGTCTTGCGGGCGATCTGCGAGCACGATCGCGGCTGGCTGTCGGACAAGGGCGTGATCCTCGTCAACGATATCCGCAAGCCCTATGGGCTGCCGCGCCGCACGCTCGCGCAGATCAGGGCGCTCGATTTCGTGCGGCTGGATCCGTCGGGAGATTGCGGCTTCTCGCTCCAGCCCGGGCGGGGCGTGTTCCAGGGCGGATCGGTGGTGGTCTCGGCGCTGCAGTTCGCCGTCGCACTGCGCCCGGAAAAAGTCGGCTTCGCCGGCATCGACATCCGCAACGCGACCGAGCCGCGCTTCTACGAGGAGAGGGGGCGGGCCGCCTTCTCCGGCATTGCCGGAGCGGAGGCGCGCATTCTCGGACATGTCGCGCTGGCAAGGGACGTCGCAGGCGAGCAGGGCATCTCCTTCGTCAACTTCTCGCCCGTCTCCGCCCTTGCGGATATCGGGATCGCCTTCGACGACCGGCTGGTGCGCTGACGCCGAGGAAAGGGAAAGCTACCGGGCCAGCAGGCGGCGGTAGACTTCGCCGATGGCCGTCGCTTCCCTTTCGAGGGCGAAGTTCGCGCGAACGTGGTCGAGCGCCCTGCGTCCCGCCTCGATCGTCCTTTCCGGATCTGTCATGAAGCGGCCGATCGCGTTCGTCAGCGCCGCGCCGTCGCCGGCGGGGACGACGGAGCCGGTCTCGCCTTCGATCGTCATCTCCGCATAGGCGCCGGCGTCGGAGGTCACCACGGCCGTCTGCGAGGCCATGGCCTCCAGCGGCGTGAGGCCGAAGCCTTCGTTCCGCGATGGGGCGACGTAGAGCGAAAGGCGCCGGTACCAGGGCTTGATGTCGTCGACCTCGCCGAGGAAGACGATGCGGCCGGACAGGCCGGCTGCGGCAATCTCCGCCTTCAGGGTGTCGGCGAAGGCCTTGTGCTCGGGCGTGATCCTGCCGGAGATCACGGCGGTCCATTCGGGATGGCGCGGCAGGAGCGCGATCATTGCGCGCACGAAGAGGTCGGTGCCCTTCTGGTGGCGCACGCGGCCGAAGCAGCCGACGAGGTATCGTCCCGGCAGGCCTGCCGCCGCGATCGTGTCGTCCGGGCCCGCCGGCGGGTGGAACCGCTCGAGGTCGACGCCGTGCCGGATGACGGTGTGCGGGACCTCGAGGAAGGAACCGGAACGGCCGCTGGTGGCGATGACGGCATCCATGTGGCGGATCAGGAGTTTCGTGTAGCGGCTGTGACGGCGCTGGGCGGCCGAGGTGAAGAGCAGCTTCAGCGGCATGCGCAGCAGCGTCCGCATCACGATGCCGGGCAGCATCTCGGTGTTGCGGCGCGCATGCCAGACGCGGTGGCTGCGGCCGGCCGGCGGGCGCCAGAAGAAGAGGAGATCGCGGAAGCGCAGATGCGGCAGGTCGTCCGGCAGCCCCGGCCCGAGCGTCGCCACCCGCTGGCCGAGGGCCCTCTGCATCGGCACCAGCTGGACGATGGTCGAGGTGACGCCGGAGAGGCGACGCTTGAAGTTCGGCGCGACGACGTCGACATCGGCGATGTCGACGCGTGCGGCGTCCTTTTTGCGGGAGCCGGTCATGCCTGGCGCATCAGCCCCAGGTGATGGAGAGGATCTCGTAGGCCTTGGAACCGCCGGGAGCGTTGACCTCGATCGATTCACCGACTTCCTTGCCGATCAGCGCGCGCGCGATCGGGGACGAGATGGAGATCCGGCCTTCCTTCACGTCGGCTTCCTGGTCGCCGACGATCTGGTAGGTCTTCTCTTCCTCGGTGTCCTCGTCGACGAGCTTGACGCGGGCGCCGAACTTGACGGTGTCGCCGGACATCTTGGAGAGGTCGATTACCTCGGCGCGGGCCGTCAGGTCCTCAAGCTCGGTGATCCGGCCCTCGTTGTGGCTCTGCGCTTCCTTGGCGGCATGGTATTCGGCATTTTCCGAAAGGTCGCCATGCGCGCGCGCCTCGGAAATTGCGTCGATGATTCGCGGGCGCTCCTCCTGCTGGCGCCAGCGCAGTTCTTCCTGCAGCTTGACGAAACCGCCCTGAGTCATCGGTACCTTGTCGACCATTTTCCTTTGTCCTTCCCGTCGCGGCGTCCCGCCTTCCGCAGGCACGCACGCAAAATAAAACGGTTTCCGGGGCGTTAACCCCGGAACCCGCGGAACTGTTTGAACGGCGCTTATAGCAGAAAGCTGCCAGCAAAAGCCAGTTTAATTGCTGCGTCCTTAAGTCCTGCCAAGGACAATCGGCACTCACTTCTGCAACCGGACAGTTCCGTTTCCAGGGAGGCGACAGTCAAGCCGGGATTTTTTCGGCCAGATCGCGCGTGACGAGGCCGGGACGACGGTCAGGCGACCACCTATAGCAGCTCCCGCTCCGGCCTGCCGGCCCTCTCCCCGCAAGGGGAGAAGACCTGCGGCACCGGCCTGCCGGAAGGGCTTTCCGGCGGAGCGGCTGAGTTAAGCGAAGTAGCTCTGCAGCGGATGGACCTCGAGTTGGCCTTCCTTCAGCGCCTTGATGGCTTCCGCCGCCGCGGCGGCACCGGCCATCGTCGTGTAGTAGGGCACCTTCTGCATCAAAGCGGCGCGGCGCAGCGACTTGCTGTCCGAGATCGCCTTGCTGCCATCCGTCGTGTTGATGACGAGCTGGACCTGGCGGTTGCGGATCGCGTCTTCGATGTGCGGGCGTCCTTCCTGGACCTTGTTGATCTTGACGGCCTCGATGCCGTGCTCGCCGAGGAAGCGGGCGGTGCCCGAGGTGGCCATGACCTTGAAGCCGACGCCGACCAGGGTGCGGATCGCCGGCAGGACCCGGTCCTTGTCCTCGTCGCGGATCGAGACGAAGACCGTGCCGTCGCGCGGCAGGTCGACGCTGGCGCCGAGCTGCGACTTGGCGAAGGCGAGCGCGAAGTTCCGGTCCAGCCCCATGACCTCGCCGGTCGAGCGCATTTCCGGGCCGAGCAGCGTGTCGACGCCGGGGAAGCGGGCAAACGGGAACACGGCTTCCTTCACGGCGATGTGCTTGAGGTTGCGCGGATCGGGCTTCTCGCCATAGGCTGAAATCGCCGCGTCCAGCTTCTCGCCGGCCATGACGCGGGCGGCGATCTTGGCAATCGGCGCGCCGATGGTCTTGGCGACGAAGGGCACGGTGCGCGAGGCGCGCGGATTGACCTCCAGCACGTAGATCGTGCCGTCCTTGATGGCGTACTGCACGTTCATCAGGCCGCCGACGTTCAGCGCCTTGGCCAGCGCCTTGGTCTGGCGTTCCAGTTCGTCGACGATCTCGGGCGAAAGCGTACGGACCGGCAGCGAGCAGGCACTGTCGCCCGAATGGATGCCGGCTTCCTCGATGTGCTCCATGATGCCGGAGACGAAGACGCTCTCGCCGTCGCAGAGCGCATCGACGTCCACTTCCACCGCGTTGGTCAGGTAGCTATCGAACAGGAGCGGGTTCTTGCCGAGCAGGGTGTTGATCTGGCCGGTCTTGTCGTTCGGGTAGCGCTGCTTGATGTCCTCGGGGACGAGGCCGGGGACGGTGTCGAGCAGGTAGGTCTGCAGCATCGATTCCGAATGGATGATCTGCATGGCGCGGCCGCCGAGCACGTAGGACGGGCGCACGACCAGCGGGAAGCCGATCTCGGCGGCGACGAGGCGCGCCTGCTCGACCGAATAGGCGATGCCGTTGTTCGGCTGGGCGAGGTCCAGCTTCTGCAGGAGCTTCTGGAACCGGTCGCGGTCTTCGGCGAGGTCGATCATGTCCGGGGCGGTGCCGAGGATCGGGATGCCGTTCTTCTCCAGCGCTTCGGCGAGCTTCAGCGGGGTCTGGCCACCGAACTGGACGATGACGCCGACGAGCGTGCCGTTGGTCTGCTCGGCCTTCAGGATCTCGATCACGTCCTCTGCGGTCAGCGGCTCGAAATAGAGGCGGTCGGAGGTGTCGTAGTCGGTCGACACGGTCTCCGGGTTGCAGTTGACCATGATCGCTTCATAGCCCGCATCCTTCAGCGCGAAGGCGGCATGGCAGCAGCAATAGTCGAACTCGATGCCCTGGCCGATGCGGTTCGGGCCGCCGCCGAGGATGACGACTTTCTTCTTGTCGGAAATGCCCGCTTCCGAGCGCGTGGCGCCGGCAAAGGGCTGCTCGTAGGTGGAGTACATGTAGGCGGTCGGCGAGGCGAACTCGGCGGCGCAGGTGTCGATCCGCTTGAACACCGGACGGACGTCGAGCGCATTGCGCAGCTCGGCGACTTCCTTCGGCCGCTTGCCGGAGAGCGTGGCGAGGCGGGCGTCGGAGAAGCCCATCGCCTTCAGCATGCGCAGGTTCTGCGCATCCTCGGGCAGGCCGTGCTCGCGGACGCGGGCCTCCATCTCGACGATCGCGCGGAACTGGGCGATGAACCACGGATCGATCTTCGAGCCTTCGTGCACCTCTTCGTCGGTGAAGCCGAGGCGCAGCGCCTGGGCGACCATGCGCAGCCGGTCGGGCGTCGGCGTGGAGATGGCCGAGCGGATGGCGTTCTTGCCGTCACCCTCGTCGAAGCCGGGGATCTCGATCTCGTCGAGGCCGGTCAGCCCCGTTTCCAGGCCGCGCAGTGCTTTCTGCAGCGATTCGGCGAAGGTGCGGCCGATCGCCATGACCTCGCCGACCGACTTCATCGCCGTCGTCAGCGTCGGCTCGGCGCCGGGGAACTTCTCGAAGGCGAAGCGCGGGATCTTCGTCACCACGTAGTCGATCGACGGCTCGAAGGACGCCGGCGTCGCGCCGCCGGTGATGTCGTTCTCCAGTTCGTCCAGCGTGTAGCCTATCGCGAGCTTGGCGGCGATCTTGGCGATCGGGAAGCCGGTGGCCTTCGACGCCAGCGCCGACGAGCGCGACACGCGCGGGTTCATCTCGATGACGACGAGGCGGCCATTGGCAGGATTGACGGCGAATTGGACGTTCGAGCCGCCGGTCTCGACCCCGATCTCGCGCAGCACCGCGATCGAGGCGTTGCGCATGATCTGGTATTCCTTGTCCGTCAGCGTCAGCGCCGGGGCGACGGTGATGCTGTCGCCGGTGTGCACGCCCATCGGGTCGATGTTCTCGATCGAGCAGATGATGATGCAGTTGTCCGCGGTGTCGCGGACGACTTCCATCTCGTATTCCTTCCAGCCGAGCACCGATTCCTCGATGAGGACTTCCGTCGTCGGCGAGGCGTCGAGGCCGCCCGACACGATGTCGAAGAATTCCGAGCGGTTGTAGGCGATGCCGCCGCCGGTGCCGCCGAGCGTGAAGGAGGGGCGGATGATGGCGGGCAGGCCGATCTCGTCCAGTGCGGTCGCTGCGATCGCCATGGCATGGCTCATGTAGCGCTGCTTGCGGTCGGTCTCGCCAAGGTTCCACTGGTTTTCCAGTGCATCCAGCGCCTTGTCCAGTGCATCGCCGGCGAGTTCGCCCTTCAGCTTGGTGCGCTCGGCCTCGTGCTTCTTGCGGTCGGCGTCCTTGATCTCGGTGGCGTTGGCGAGCAGCGAGCGCGGCGTCTCCAGCCCGATCTTGGCCATTGCCTCGCGGAACAGCGCGCGGTCCTCGGCCTTGTCGATCGCCTCCGGCTTGGCGCCGATCATCTCGACGTTGTAGCGCTCCAGCACGCCCATGCGCTTGAGGGAAAGGGCCGTGTTCAGCGCCGTCTGGCCGCCCATGGTCGGAAGCAGCGCGTCCGGCCGTTCCTTGGCGATGATCTTGGCGACGACCTCGGGCGTGATCGGCTCGATGTAGGTCGCGTCCGCCAGGCCCGGATCGGTCATGATCGTCGCCGGGTTGGAGTTGACCAGGATCACCCGGTAGCCCTCTTCCTTCAGCGCCTTGCAGGCCTGGGTGCCGGAATAGTCGAATTCGCAGGCCTGGCCGATGACGATCGGCCCCGCGCCGATGATGAGGATCGATTTGATGTCTTGGCGCTTGGGCATGGCTCTATCCGTTTTCTTGCCTGCGCGAAAAACCGGCCAGGGTGGGAGGGTCACCGGCCGGGGCGCTCAAGGCATCGTCTTAAAAGGCTAGAAGCGGCTTATAGGCAAATGCCGGGCCAAGCGGAACCCCGAAAATGGCCGATCAAACAGAAAACCTGGGGGCAATGGTGCGCCGGCATCGGGCCGCCGCACCGGCCACGCTTCCGGGAGCCGATCCCGGTTGCTTTCCGGCCGTGAGATTGGCTGGCGTCAGCGCGCGTGCCGGCAGGTGAGACGGTCTATGCCGGCCAGTTGGTCGATCGACCAGCGCCCGGGCCCCCACGCCATGATCGCGAGCGCCATCGCAGCCCATGTCACGTGGAGCGGCCATCCATCCGGCACGGTCAGCTGGATGATGATCGTCATGACCAATAGCGCGAGGGCCGCAGCACGGGAGGCCAGACCCAGAACCAGCAGAACCGGAAGGACGATTTCCGCCATGCCGGACGCGAAGGCGACGGTCGCGGGAAACGGGTAGGCATAGGGGCCTCCCGGCAGATGCAGCCGGAACTCCGATGAAAAGAGCAGAACCGCCACTTCGTTCAGCTGCAGGAAACCGTCCCACTTGTTGACCCCCGAGCGCCAGAACGGCACCGCCAGCGCGAACCGGAGGGCGAACTGCGCCAGGGATGGCGGGGCAAGATGGCCGATACTCGCATAGGCCTGCCTGAGGAGCCCGGTCAGGCCCGTGTATGGCGACTGCCTTGCCGTCGTTTCATGTTTCATCGTGCACTCCGTTCGTTGATATTCCACAGAAGGCGCCGGCTTCGATGATGAACGCGATCGCGGCTGAAAGGTCGAAATCGGGATATGCGGCCAATGTGTCGCCAGCGGTCCGCCCGAGCGGAACGCCCTCCATCAGGCCTGCGATCATCATCGCCACGTCGGGCGAAATCTTTCGAACCTCGACATCGAGGTGCGGACGGGTCAGGAGCGTCCGTTCCGGCTCCGTCGCCGTGATCCGCCCGACCGGGGCGTCCCGGCGGTTGGCGGAGAAGATGCTGAATGCCGGATGGTCCGAGGCGAGCAGGCGGGTCGCCGGATGCACGACGAGCCGGATCGCTCCCAAGCCTTCCGGCGATACGGCAGCCAAGGCTTCCATGGCAAGAATGGCCTCATCGGCCGCATGATAGGAATCCAGCCAGGCCCGCTCTATCCGGGCGACATCGGCAAGCCACGGCATGGATCGGGCGTGCGGGTACTGCTCGATGAACGCCGGAAAATCGTGGCCGTACTCGAAAAGCAACGGCGAGGTCGGCGGCGTGGTGCGAACGTGGAAACGGGCCATGGCCCGGAAGAAGTCCGGCCCGGTGATCCGCCGGGTTGCCGGAAAGACGGCCGCAAGCGCCTCGATCAGGCTGACGGTGACATTGTTGCGATAGATGCCGAACCGTTGTTCCGCCGCCTGGCCGGCGGGGCCAGTCACATCAGGCGGGGCCGGCTTATCCGGATCGAGCAGGCGTCCGGCGAAATGGGCCGCGTAAGGCGCAGCCTCACATCGTGCGGCAATCTTCAGGTCAGATGGCCGCACGGCGCGTCCTCCTGTGGTCTGGAAGGATGCAGCGATCCAGGATGGCCTGTGCGGCTGCGGCCTCGCGCGTCAGTGTCGGCCAGTCCGGTATCGCGCTGTCCCATTCGACAAGCGTGGCGATCGGGCCAGTTCCGGACAGGACCGCCTCGTACAGATCCCAGACCGCATCGCAGACCGGTCCGTCGTGGCTGTCGATCAGGAGAGGCTCGCCATTGTCGTCACTCTGGACCGCGTGCCCGGCAAGGTGGATCTCCTGGACGACGTCGAGCGGGTAGTCTGCGAGATAGTCGAGGGCCGAGGTCCTGAGATTGGTGGCGGAGACGAAGACATTGTTGACGTCGAGCAGGAGACCGCAGCCGGTGCGCCGCGCCAGTTCGCGGATGAATGCGGTCTCGGTCATCGTCGATTCCGTGAAGGTCAGGTAGCTGGACGGGTTTTCCAGCAGGATCTGCCGGCCGATCGTTTCCTGTACCTCGTCGATATGATCGGCCACGTGCTGCAACGTGTCCGCAGTGTAGGGCAGGGGCAGCAGGTCGTTGAAATAGGTGGTTTCGTGCGTCGACCAGGCCAGGTGCTCGGACACGAGCGCCGGTTCGTAGCGTTCGATCAGCGCCCTGAAGCGCGCGAGGTGTCGCCTGTCGAGGGGTTGCGGGCCGCCGATCGACATGCAGACCCCGTGGATGGAGACGGGGTAATCCTGACGGATGCGCGTCAGGGCGCGATGTGGCATGCCCCCGTCGCCCATGTAGTTTTCTGCATGGACCTCGAAGAAGCCGTGCCGGCGATCCTCCTCAAGGATCGCCGTGAGATGCTCGTGCTTGAAGCTCGTTCCTGCCATGCCGTCGATCCGGTGGCGGGGAAAGCGAAGGGCGCGATACCCGGTCGCAATGCTGTTCGGTTCCATCATCGTTCCCTCCGCTTCCACACGCGTTCGATCAGGCCGGAACGTCGCGGTCGAGGGGCTCCATCGAGCCCTTGCGGCCATCAGGCAATTGCATGGTCGCGCAGGTTCCGCCGTCGACGAACTTCCAGGCATTGCCCTGGTAGTCGACGGTCGAGGTGCCCTGGCAGGTCGTGCCGGGACCTGCCGCGCAGTCGTTCTGCCCCTTCAGCGAGACGCCGAAGCACTTCTCCTTGCCGGCATCCATGGCCGACTTGACGTCGGCTTCCGACAGGGGGCTCGCGAGGGCCAGCGACGAAAGAGCCGATGCGACGGCGCCTGCCAGAACCGCGGTGCTTACTGCTGAACGTGTTGTCATGTCGTAGTCTCCAGAACGTTTTGCTTTCGATGCGCCACATGACGCACATCGGCTTTTTCGTCGGAGGCGGCCATGCGTTACACTGTCGGCGAACACGACTTCGTGATCACCGCCGCTTGCAATGGCAAATACCGTGCGCAACCTGTAACGGACCGAACCTCCCGCGCGAACAGACAGGAGAAGCAGCTTGGACAAAGCCGATGAGCGCAGTCTCGAGCGAATGCTCGTTGCGGCGATCGAGGGCGACGAGCGTGCCTACTTCGCGTTCCTCGAGGCGGTGGCGAAGCTGGTGCGGACGTGGCTGAGGCGGAAGGTGACGTATGGCAGCCTGGACGTGGAAGACGTCGTCCAGGAAACGCTGCTTGCGATCCACCTGAAACGGCATACCTGGCGCAGTGACGAGCCGGTCAGGCCCTGGATCTTCGCCATAGCCAACCACAAGCTGATCGACGCTTTCCGCCGCCACGGCCGTCAGCCGCTCGCCGACAGTCCGGCCCTGGAAGAGGTCGAGGCGGAAGAGCCGGAGGTGCTGCAGAGCTGGGAGATCGACCGCGCCCTGCAAGTGTTGACGCCCGGGCAGCGCTCGGTGGTGACGGCAGTCTCGATCGAGGGCAGCTCGATCCAGGAGACGGCACGGGACCTGGGCATGAAGGAGACGGCGGTGCGGGTCGCGCTGCACCGTGGGCTGGCGGCGATCGCCAGGCGGTTCGGAAGGACATGAGGATGGAAACGAATGACCTGATCAAGGCACTTGCCACCGATACGCGGCGCCAGGGGCTACCGCTGGGGCGGGCGTGGATCGCGGCGCTGGTGGTCGCCGTGCTCGTGGCGGCGGTCGTATTCTTCGCGCTGCTCGGGCCCCGTCCTGATGCCGGGGCTGCGCTGTCCACCGTGCGCTTCGTCTTCAAGTTCATCGTCACTGTTGCGCTGGCCGTCGCGGCCTACCGGCTTGCCGTCGCGGTCTCGCGGCCGGGCGGCAACTGGCGGGCTGCCCTTTCCGGCCTGCTGGTGGCGCCGCTGCTTCTTGTCCTTTCAGTCCTGCTGGAGCTGGTCGCAGTGCCGTCGACGAGCTGGGCTGCCCGGCTGATCGGGACCAACAGCATGGTATGCCTGACCTTCGTTCCCCTCATCGGCGTCATTCCCCTCGTCGTCCTGCTGCTGGCCATGCGGCACGGTGCGCCGGTCAACGCGACCGCCGCCGGTGCGGTGTCGGGGCTTCTGGCGGGGGGGATTGCCGCCGCCTTCTATGCCGCCCATTGCCCTGACGATTCGCCGCTGTTCGTTGCCGTCTGGTACCCGCTTGCCATTGCCATCCTGGTGAGCCTTGGAGCGCTGCTCGGACGGTTCTTCCTGCGGTGGTGAGGGCCGCGGAGATGACAATCGGGGGCGAAGGCCGTGGGCCGGACATCGCCAGTGACGCTGCTCAATCCGATTGCAACGCGGGCTCTCCGCCCTATAACTAAATTGCAGGAACGAAACCGCCATCCGGCCGTTCCGACCGTGCAACAGAGGGAACGATCATGGAATGGAAAGGCCGGCGGCAATCCAGCAATGTCGAGGACCAGCGCGGGGCTGGCGGGCCCGGCGGTTTCGGCCGCGGCGGCGGCTTCCGCATTCCGATGGGCGGCGGGCCGCGCCGGGCCGGCGGCGGCCTGAGCGTCGGCACCATCATCTTCCTCGTCGTGATCTATTTCGTGCTGAAGATGATGGGCATCGATCTGCTGCAGGTGCTCGGCCAGGGCGGCGGTGGGCAGGTGAACCTGCCGGGCTTCGAGCAGACCGAGAGCGCAAGCCGCGCGAACTCGCCGCGGCAGGAGGAGACCAAGCAGTTCATGGCGACCGTGCTCGCCGAGACCGAAGACGTCTGGAACGGCATCTTCCAGGCGAGCGGCGTGCAGTACGAGGAGCCGAAGCTGGTGCTCTTCTCCAATTCGATCCAGTCGGCCTGCGGCTTTGCATCCGCCGCGTCCGGCCCGTTCTATTGCCCGGGTGACAGCAAGGTCTATCTCGACATGAGCTTCTTCGACGAGCTCGCCGACAAGTTCGACGCCGCCGGCGATTTCGCCCAGGCCTATGTCGTCGCCCACGAGGTCGGCCATCACGTCCAGAACCTCACCGGCGTGCTGCCGAAATTCAACCGTGCCCGCCAGTCGATGAGCGAGGCGGAGGCCAACCAGATGTCGATCCGCGTCGAGCTGCAGGCCGACTGCTATGCCGGCATCTGGGGCAAGTACACCGAGCAGAAGGGCCTGTTGAGCGCCGGCGACCTGGAGGAGGCGCTGAACGCGGCGGTGCAGATCGGCGACGACACGATCCAGAAGCGCATGCAGGGCTATGTCGTGCCCGAGAGCTTCAACCACGGCACCTCCGAGCAGCGCATGCGCTGGTTCAAGCGCGGCTTCGACAGCGGCCGGGTTCAGGATTGCGACACGTTCTCGAACGACGTGTGAGGACGCCTAAACGCCCGGCCGGCATCGCCCGGTCGGGTGCGCCAGAAAGCGGGCGCCGTCCGGCGCCCGGGCTTGTGTCTAGCGAACGAGGAAGGCCGTGCCGTAGAGGCCCAGCGCGAAGGCGGTGTGGGCGAGAAGGCCCATCAGGCGGACCTTGTTCGGTTCTGCGGTCTTCGACGCGGCCCAGCCGAGGCCCATGCCGGGCTGCATCAGGAACCAGCCGGCGGCGATGGTGACGATGCCGAAGATCCAGGCGGGCAGGAAGCTCGGCGCGGCGAACCAGTCCATCCCGACGATCAGCGCGAAAACGATGCCGTACAGGATGCCGACGACGTAGTGGCCGGTCCAGCCCAGGACGTTCTCGTGGCGATAGGGCTCCGCATCCGCGATCGCCTCATGAAACACCTTGCCGTCGGCCAGATGCCGGAACCACCGTCCGCCGGGCGCCCAGTTCGGCTTCGGCTGTCCGAAGGCGACGTGCAGCAGCACGGCCCAGAGATCCATCATGACGGTTGCGCCGACGCCGATCAGTGCGCCACGCCAGATTAGCTCGCTCATTCCCTAGCCCCCTTGATCCTCGCAGCCGGCGATCGGCCGCGTCTCCGCGGGTTTCGAAACCTGCGAATCGTCGTCGCCCGCGATCGTAGCGGATGCGATAGGGCAACCCAAGGTGCGCCGGAAACGGCTGGCCGGCCTTTCGTGGCGGGGGCGAGGCGAGCGGCGCGGGGGCGGACGAACGGTCGGAAGGATCAAATTTTGCGATCCTGGCATCAGGAATTTTGCGATGTTCACGTATTGTTTCGCGCGCCGTTCCGGATTATGACGCTTCGGATCGAGAAAATCGCGATTTCCGCGCCGGGATGCCATCCGATGATCGAAGAAAAACACGTCCGCCGGGGGCTGGCCCTCGTCTTCATGATCATGTTTCTCGACGTGATCGGCATTGCCATCATCATGCCGGTGCTGCCGAGCTTCCTGGAGGAACTGACGGGCGCCGACATCGGCACGGCGGCCATCGACGGCGGGTGGCTGCTGATAGTCTATTCGGCCATGCAGTTCCTGTTCGCGCCGCTCATCGGCAACCTGTCGGACCGGTTCGGGCGACGGCCGGTGCTGCTCGTCTCGGTCTTCACCTTCGCGATCGACAACCTGATCTGTGCGCTCGCGACCAGCTTCTGGATGCTGTTCGTCGGCCGGGTGCTGGCCGGGGTCAGCGGCGCCAGCTTCGGCACGGCCGCCGCCTATATCGCCGACGTCAGCACCGACGAGACGCGGGCGAAGAACTTCGGGCTGATGGGGATCGCCTTCGGCACCGGCTTTGCGCTCGGTCCGGTGATCGGCGGATTCCTCGGCGAATTCGGCCCGCGCGTTCCCTTCTTCGGCGCAGCACTGCTCGCCTTCGTCAATTTTGCCGCCGCCTGGGCATTCCTGCCGGAGAGCCTGGAGGCGCGGCATCGCCGGCCTTTCGAGCTTTCCCGCTCCAATCCGCTCGGCGCGTTGCAGCAGATGCGCCACTATCCCGGCATCCTCTGGGTCCTGCTGGTCTTCTTCTGCTACTGGCTCGCCCATTCGGTCTATCCGGCCGTCTGGGCCTTCGTCTCCGCCTATCGCTACGGCTGGTCGGAGGGACAGATCGGGCTGTCGCTCGGCATGTTCGGCATCTGCGCGGCACTGGTGATGGCGTTTGCGCTGCCGCGCATCGTTCCCGTCCTCGGCGAATGGCGCACGGCGGTGCTCGGCCTCTCATTCGCCTCGCTCGGGCTTGCCGGCTACGCCGCCTCCTGGCAGGGCTGGATGATCTATGCCGTTATCCTGCTGACGGCGATCGAGAACGTCGCCGACCCCGCGCTCAGATCGATCGCGTCGGCAAAGGTTCCCCCGTCCGCACAAGGCGAGTTGCAGGGGGCGCTCTCCAGCCTCGCGAGCGTGACGACGATCGTCGGGCCGCTGATCTTCACGCAGATGTTCGGCCTGTTCACCGGCCCGTCCGCGGCCGTCTCCTTTGCCGGGGCGCCCTATGCGCTCGCGGCCGCAATCCTGCTTGCGGGCGTCGTCCTCTTCGTTCTCAAGGTCCGCGGCGGCGCAAGTCCGGTCGCCGGTGCCGCCCAAGTGGCGGGCTAGGTCGGATTTTCAGGGAGTTCGGCAGTTTTCGCCGATTTTGCGGGAAAAGGCGGTCGGATCTGCGTTTTCTCGCCCGTTTTCGAGCTTCCGGCGCCGAAATCCCACGATTTTGGCACGAACGGGCGCATTTTTGATGGATGGATCAATTCTATTGGATTGATCGCCCTGCGCCGATGTGATCGGAAGCGAGCCGAAAGGTGGCAGCAACATGCACATGATCGCACCGCGGCACGACAACAGCTGGGCGTCCCATTTCCGGGCGACCTTCACTCTCGGCATTCCGCTGATCGGTGCGCAGCTGGCCCAGCTCGGAATCCATACGACCGACGTCGTCATCCTCGGCCGGCTCGGGGCGGCGCATCTGGCGGCGATCGTGCTGGCGAGCCAGTTCTTCTTCATCATCTTCATCTTCGGCTCGGGCTTTGCGACGGCGGTGATTCCGATGGTGGCCCAGGCCTTCGGGCGCGGCGACACCGTCTCGGTGCGCCGCTCCGTGCGCATGGGCATGTGGGTGGTGCTGCTCTATTCGCTGCTGACGGCGCCGGTCTTCTCCTATGCCGAGCAGATCCTGCTCCATGCCGGCCAGAAGCCGGAGGTGGCGGCCCTTGCCGGCGACTATCTCGCGATCGCCCATTGGGGCATGCCGCCGGCGCTCTTGTTCATGGCGCTTCGCGGGCTTGCGAGCGCGGTGGGCAAGGCCGGCATCATCCTGAAGATCACGATCACGATCCTCATCCTCAACGCGATCTTCGCCTACGGCCTCGTGCTCGGGCATTTCGGCCTGCCGGCGCTCGGCATCGAGGGGGCCGCCTATGTCTCCTTCGGCGTGAACCTCCTGTCGTTCGTGCTGATGGTGGCCTATGTGCAGAGCCGTCCGGAGATGCGGCGCTACGAGCTTTTCGTCCGCTTCTGGCGGCCCGACTGGTCGGCCTTCCGCGAGGTGGTGTATCTCGGCCTGCCGATCAGCTTCACCATCATCGCCGAGGTCAGCCTGTTCACGGCCGCCTCGCTCCTGATGGGCTCGATCGGCACGATCGAACTCGCCGCGCACGGCATCGCCCTGCAGTTCGCCTCGATCGCCTTCATGTTTCCCTACGGGCTGGCGCAGGCGGCGACCGTGCGGGTCGGGGTCGCGCACGGGCGCGGCGATCACATGGGGATGGTCCGGGCGGCGATCGCCTGCATGATCGTGGCGACCGGCATCGCCATGGCCGGTACCGCCCTGTTTGCGGCGATCCCGACGCAGCTTGCCGGCATCTTCCTCGATCGCCAGTCCGCTGAAGCTGCGCAGGTGCTTGCCTATGCCGGCCCGCTGATCGTGATTGCCGGCGTGTTCCAGCTCGTCGACGGCCTGCAGGCGATCGCCGCCGGCCTCCTGCGCGGCCTGAAGGACACGCGGGTGCCGATGCTGCTGGCGATCCTGTCCTACTGGCCGATCGGCTTCGGCTGCGCCTGGCTGTTCGCCTTCCCGCTCGGTCTGGGCGGCATCGGCGTCTGGCTCGGCTTCCTCTGCGGGCTCACGGCGGCCGCGATCCTGCTGTGCTGGCGCTTCTACGTGCGGATGTCGGCGGAAGGGCGGAGCCGGGCGCTGCCGGAGGCGCAGAGCCGGGCGGCGTAAGGCCGGGCGCGATCGGCAATGCCAGGGAATGGCGCACGGATCTGTGCGATCCGTCAGGGATCGGCCCGGCCTCCTCGTTGGTGAGGCCGGGACTTCGATCTCCCGCTCAGGGCAGGGTCAGGCGCGCTCGGCGAGGGCTTCCTCGCCCTTCTTCTGCCGCACCAGGTTGATGAAGCGGCGGAAGAGGTAGTGGCTGTCCTGCGGGCCGGGCGAGGCCTCGGGGTGATGCTGCACCGAAAACACCGGCTTGCCGGTGAGGCGCAGGCCGCAGTTGGAGCCGTCGAACAGCGATACGTGGGTTTCCTCGACGCCTTCCGGCAGGCTGTCGGAGGAGACGGCGAAGCCGTGGTTCATCGACACGATCTCGACCTTGCCGGTGGTGTAGTCCTTGACCGGATGGTTGGCGCCGTGGTGGCCCTGGTGCATCTTCTCCGTCTTCGCGCCGACGGCGAGGCCCAGCATCTGGTGGCCGAGGCAGATGCCGAACATCGGGATCTCGGACTGGATGAGGTCGCGGATCACCGGAACGGCATATTCGCCGGTCGCGGCCGGGTCGCCCGGGCCGTTGGAGAGGAAGATGCCGTCCGGCTTCTGCGCCAGGACTTCCTCGGTGCTGGAGGTCGCCGGCATGACGGTGACCTTGCAGCCGAGACCGGCGAAGAGCCGCAGGATGTTGCGCTTCACTCCGAAGTCGAGGGCGACGATGTTGTACTTCGCATCCGTTTCCGAAAGGTCCTCGAAGCCCTCGTTCCAGACCCAGGGCTCCTGGATCCAGCGCGAGGACTGGCCGGACGAGGCGACCTTGGCGAGGTCGAGGCCCTCGAGCCCGCTCCAGGCGTTCGCTTCGGTCTTCAACGTCTCGATGTCGAAGACGCCGGAGGGATCATGGGCGATCACCGCGTTCGGGGCGCCATGCTCGCGGATCCAGGCGGTCAGGGCGCGGGTGTCGATGCCGCAGAGCCCGATGATGCCGCGGGCCTTCAGCCAGGCGTCGAGGTGTTTGGCGGCGCGGTAATTGGAGGGATCGGTGATGTCGGCCTTGAAGATGACGCCGACCGCGCCGTGGCGGGCCGCCGGCGTCAGGTCCTCGATATCCTCGTCGTTGGTGCCGACGTTGCCGATGTGGGGGAAGGTGAAGGTGACGATCTGGCCGAGATAGGAGGGATCGGTCAGGATTTCCTCGTAGCCGGTGAGCGCGGTGTTGAAGCAGACTTCCGCCTGGACCTTGCCGGTCGCGCCGACGCCCTTGCCCTCGATCACGGTGCCGTCGGCGAGAACGAGCAGTGCCGTGGGCTTGTCGGCGGTCCAGGGGGCGGTCGAAGGGGCAGTCGAGGTCATGGTCATCCCTTTTCCGGCGCGAACCGGCCCGCCTTGAAAGGCGAGGGTGCAGGCGCCATTTAATGTCGCAGACGTGGGCACGCGGAAAATCCGCGCCAAGGCCACTACATGCAAATTTCGTGCAGGTGCCGGAAAATAGACAAAGCACGCCGCCGGGTCAACCTTCCGGCTGTGGATTGCTTCTAATTTTCGCTATTCAGAATCAATGGCTTAAGCAATCAATTTGATTGCCGAGGCCTTGCTGGTCTATGAGAGCGCACGAACTGACGCACAACATCGAGAAAATGCGGACCCGTCGCGCCCGGCAGCGGCAGGCGGTCCAGCGGAGATAGACAATGCGCGAGCAACTCGCAGAATGCCTCAAGGACGCCCTGAAGAGCAAGGACACGCGCCGGACTTCGACCGTGCGGCTGATCCAGGCTGCGATCAAGGACCGGGACATCGCCAATCGCGGCGCCGGCAAGGATCCCGTCGATGACGACGGCATCCGCCAGATCCTGGCCAAGATGATCAAGCAGCGCGAGGAATCGGCCCGCATCTATGCCGAGAACGGCCGCCCCGAGCTTGCCCAGCACGAGCGCGAGGAAATCGCCGTCATCAACGGGTTCCTGCCCGAGCAGCTCTCGGAGGACGCGGTCAAGGTGCTCTGCGCCGACGTGGTCCGGGATACCGGGGCGCATGGCCTTCGCGACATGGGCAAGTGCATGAACGCGCTGAAGGAGCGCTATCCCGGCCAGATGGACTTCGCCAAGGCCTCGGGCGTGGTGAAGGACCTGCTGAAATAGGCAGCCGGCAGGGACCTGCCGGCAAACAAGGAAAACAAGACGCCGCGGCAGGTCCGCGGCGTTCTGCTGTTTGCGGCACATATCCGCAGGACCCGGCCGGCCTCAGGTCGTCCGCGCCGCCCGGGAGCCTGTGACCTGGGCGAAGGCCTCGTCCACCAGTGCGTGCTTGGCCGCCTGGTACTGCCAGTACTGCCGCAGCAGCCTGCGGGAGATCCACACGTCGCTCTCGCCGCGCCTGCCGCTCCAGCCGATATCGCCCATTTCCGCCGCCTTGCCGAACAGGCGGACGACATGGGTGCGCGAGATGGTGAAGCGGCGCGCGGTCTCGGTCAGGGACAGCGTGCCGGCGGGAAGGCGGTCGGCGGGAGGTCCGGCGTCGGTCGCGCCGGCATCCACCCCGGCGATCAGGAGATCCAGGATGAGGCCGCCGAAATTGGCCCAGGTGAAGAGATCGAAGGCCGGTCCCTGGCTGCGGACCGAACCTGCGACCAGGATGCGCTCGGCGATCTTCGGCTGCAGGCGGTATTGCAGCGTCGGGTCGGCCCGGTAGATTTCGGCGCGGTTGCCGCCGTCGATCCCGTCGAGGCCGGCCAGGTGCAGTTCGAGCCATTGCGACATCGCCCGGTCGGGCACGTCCGTCGCCTGCAGCGGCTTCCTCCGGCGGTCCTCGTGGCCGCTGACGACCCGCACGAAACCGTTGGCCACGATCTCCTGGATGAAATCGGCGGCGGTGTTCTTGCTCGCCACGTTCTTTTCGAGGACGAGCGCGATGAAGCGCGCCGTGTAGAGGCCGCTTGCGGGATCTGCGGGGTCGCGCGAGCAGGCCAGCGCGAAGGCAGCGTGGCTCATCAGCCAGCGTTGCTGCGAGGAGAACAGCCTCCCCAGCGGCGGATCGGCGTCGTAGATGTCCAGAAGCAGCCGGGCGCCCTGCCGGAAGGCGTAGAAGAAGCGGAGATCGGCTTCGAGGGCCGCGGCGGCAATCGGCATGTCGTTCAGTCCGGTATCGGCCGGTATCGGCCGGCTTGTCATCGCCCTTCTCTTCGCCACCAAGTTGAGCATCTGTCAATTTCGACCTTTAGCTAATTTTTACGAACAGGCGTCCTGTCGCGCATTGCCTGTTGACAGCCGGACACTTGTAGCGCTCGTCGGCAGCAATCATTATAAGGGCCGGGTCGCCCGGACGGCGGCGACGGAGATCACGTTCAAAGATGCGCTTTTCCCCTTCGTTCCTCGACGAGATTCGCGATCGCGTGCCGATTTCGGCCGTGGTCGGCCGCCGCGTGAGCTGGGACAAGAAGAAGACCAACGTTTCGCGCGGCGACTACTGGGCCTGCTGCCCGTTCCATGGCGAGAAATCGCCGAGTTTCCACTGCGAGGACCGCAAGGGCCGCTATCACTGCTTCGGCTGCGGCGTTTCAGGGGACCATTTCCGCTTCCTCACCGAACTCGACGGGATGAGCTTTCCCGAAGCCGTGCAGCAGATGGCCGACATGGCCGGCGTGCCGATGCCGCAGCCGGACGCGCAGGCCGAGCGCCGCGAGAAGGAGCGCACTTCGCTGCTCGATGTCATGGAGATGGCGACGGCCTTCTTTCAGGAGCAGTTGCAGTCGGCTGCCGGCGCGCGTGCCCGCGCCTATCTGCGCGACCGCGGCCTGACGGGGCGGACGATCGAGACCTTCCGGCTCGGCTATGCCCCGGAAGGCCGCAATGCGCTGAAGGAGCATCTGGCCGGCAAGGGCGTGCCGAAGGAGCAGATCGAGGCTTGCGGCCTGGTGGTGTACGGGCCGGAGATCCCCGTCTCCTACGACCGCTTCCGCGACCGCATCATGTTTCCGATCCTGTCGTCGCGCGAAAAGGTGATCGCCTTCGGCGGCCGCGCCATGTCGCCGGACGCGCCGGCGAAGTACCTGAACTCGAACGAGACCGAACTCTTCCACAAGGGAAGCGTGCTCTACAATTTCGCCCGTGCCCGCAAGGCGGCGCAGGGGGCCGGCCGCGGGGCGCAGGACGACCGGGGTGCCGGCACGATCATCGCCGTCGAGGGCTACATGGACGTCATCGCCCTGCACCAGGCGGGCGTCGAGAATGCCGTCGCGCCGCTCGGCACGGCATTGACGGAGAACCAGCTCGACCTGCTCTGGAAGATGACGCCGCAGCCGGTCCTGTGCTTCGACGGCGACGGGGCCGGCATCCGCGCCGCCAACCGCGCCGCCGAGCTGGCGTTGCCGCATATCCGGCCGGGCCGCACCGTCCGCTTCGCGCTCCTGCCCGATGGCAAGGACCCCGACGACCTCGTTCGCCACGAGGGGCGCAAGCCGTTCGACAAGGTGCTGGCCGGCGCGCGGCCGCTCGCCGAGATGATCTGGACCCGGGAAGCCGGCGGCGGCACCTACGAGACGCCGGAAAGCCGGGCGGAGCTGGAGGCGCGGCTGCGCCAGCTCGTCTCGGTCATCGTCGACGAGAACGTGCGCCGGCACTACCAGCAGGACATGCGCGACCGGCTGAACGCCTTCTTCCAGCCCGCCTCCCGACAGGGCGGCGAGCGGCGCGGCTTCGGCGGGCGGCAGGGGCAGGGACGCCAGCAGGGCGGCCGCAACGGCGGCGGCGGCCCGTCATCGACGCCGTCGGCGATCTCCGACCGGCTCGCCCGCTCGACGCTGGTGCGCGGCGCGCAGGAATTGCCGGCCTTGCGCGAAAGCGTGCTGGCGCTGACGATCGTCAACCAGCCGCAACTGCTGTTCGAGGAATACGACGAGGTTTCGGCGATCGAATTCGACAATCGCGACCTGCAGCGCTTCTGGTCGGCCGTGCTCGGCATCGCCGCCGGCATGGGCGAGCGGCTGTCGCGCGAGCGACTGGTGGAGGAACTGGAGGCTTCCGGCTTCGAGCCGACACTGAAGGCGCTCGACCAGCAGATCCGCAATTCGCGGCTGTGGACGGCGACGGAGGAGGCGGCCCCCAGCGACGCCCGGGAGGGCTACCTGCAGGCTATGGCGCTGCACAAGCGCACGCGGGCGCTCCTGTGGCAGCGGCGCGAGCTCGAGCGCGAACTGGCGGAGGCGACCGAGGACGGCGACGGCGATCGCGTTCCGCAGATCCTGCGGGCGCTGCAGGAAGTGCAGATGGAAACCAAGCGGATGGAGAACCAGGAGGCGATCATCGACGGCTTCGGCGTGATGTCCGGCCGCGTCAAGGGACCCGCCAAGGGATAGCGACGCGGGGCTCTTCTCCCCGTCGGGGAGAAGGTGGCGCGTAGCGCCGGATGAGGGGCGGTGGGCGCGGCGTTTCCGGCGAAGCCCCCCTCATCGCCGCGCTTCGCTCGGCACGTCCCCCCGCCGGGGAGAAGAGGGAGGATTGCACCTCCTGCCACGCTCCGCGCTTTCGTCCTCCGGAGCCCCTTGCATCGCTCCGCCGGCTGGCGATGATGCCACGACGATTCCCGGAAGAGGCCCGATGCCGCCATTTGAAAGACAGGAGCCGCCGTATTCGACCGGGCGGCCGCTCGCCGCAAACGCCAGTCCGCTGGAGGTGCTGAAGCGCGTCTACGGCTACGATGCCTTCCGCGGCAAGCAGCAGGCGGTGGTAGAGCATGTGACGGCGGGCGGAGACGCGGTGGTGCTGTTTCCGACGGGGGCGGGCAAGTCGCTCTGCTTCCAGATCCCGGCGCTCTGCCGCGACGGCGTCGGCATCGTCGTCTCGCCGCTGATCGCGCTGATGCGCGACCAGGTGGAGGCGCTGAAGCAGCTCGGCGTGCGGGCGGCGGCGCTGAATTCCGCCCTGTCGCGCGAGGAAGCCGGCGCCGTCATGCGGGCGGTGCGGGCCGGCGAGCTCGACCTTCTCTACGTCACGCCCGAGCGGACCGTTACCGACGGTTTCGCGGAGCTGATCGGCAATGCCCGGATCGCGCTCTTTGCCATCGACGAGGCGCATTGCGTCTCCCAGTGGGGGCACGATTTCCGGCCCGAATACCGCGCGCTCGACCGGCTCGCCGAGCGCTATCCCGGCGTGCCGCGGATCGCGCTGACGGCGACCGCCGATCCGCATACCCGCGAGGACATCATCGAGCGCCTGTCGCTCACGAACGCGCAGGTGTTCACCACCTCCTTCGACCGGCCGAACATCGCCTATGACATCGTCGAGCGTGACCAGCCGCGCCAGCAACTCCTGCGCTTTTTGTCGCGCCACAAGGATGCGAGCGGCATCGTCTACTGCCTGTCGCGCGCCAAGGTGGAGGATACCGCAGCCTGGCTCGACGCGCAGGGCATCCGCGCGCTGCCCTATCATGCCGGGCTCGACCGCTCCGTCCGCGATGCCAACCAGGATGCCTTCCTGAAGGAGGAGAACCTCTGCCTCGTGGCGACCGTCGCCTTCGGCATGGGCATCGACAAGCCGGACGTGCGCTATGTCGCCCATCTCGACCTGCCGGGCTCCGTCGAGGCCTATTATCAGGAGACGGGCCGGGCCGGGCGCGACGGATTGCCTTCCGAGGTGTGGATGGCCTACGGCATGGCAGACGTGATGCAGCGCCGGCGGATGATCGACGAGGGGGACGCGGCCGAAGACATCAAGCGCGTCGAGCGCGCCAAGCTGAATGCGCTGCTTGCAATCTGCGAGACCGTGTCCTGCCGCAGGCAGGCGATCCTCGCCCATTTCGGTGAGGCGCATCCCGGCGGCTGCGGCAATTGCGACACCTGCCGCAACCCGGTCGAGACCTGGGACGGGACGGAGGCCGCGATCACAGCACTTGCCGCCGTCTACCGCACCGGAGAACGTTTCGGCACCGGGCATGTCATCGATGTCCTGATGGGCGTCGAAAACGAGAAGACGGAGCGCTTCGGCCACACCGGCATGCCGGTGTTCGGGGCGGGCAAGGACATTCCGGCGCGGACCTGGCAATCGGTGTTCCGCCAGCTGCTCGCCGCCGGCCTGATCCGTATCGACCATGCGGCCTTCGGGGCGATGAAGCTGGAAGCGGAGGCGCGGGCGGTGTTCCGGCGCGAACGGGAGGTCCGGTTCCGCAAGGACCGGCCGGCGCCGGCGCGGGCTTCGCGCGGCGGGGCGAAGCCGTCTTCGGCGGCGCGCGAGCGGGCCGACCTTGCAGGCTCCGATCGCGAGCTGTTTGAAAAGCTGCGCGCCGAGCGCCTGTCGATCGCCAAGGACCTGGACGTGCCGCCCTATGTCGTCTTCCCCGACGCGACGCTGATCGCGCTGGCGAAGGAGAGGCCGGGAGACTGGGACGAACTGCTCGACATTCCCGGCATCGGCCAGAGCAAACGCGAACGGTTCGGCAAGGCGTTCCTGGCTGTGATCGAGGACTACGTCGAGGGCGCGTGAGATGCGGCGGCCGCGGTCGCCGTGAAAGATGGGAGAAGAGCCGATGACCGAATGGAACCTGCCCTGGGATGGGGCCTGCCGCTGCGGACGTGTGCGGCTGAAGATCAGCGCACCACCGCTTCTGACGATGGCGTGCCACTGCACCGGCTGCCAGCGCATGTCGGGCAGCGCCTATTCGCTCAGCGCCGCCATTCCGGCCGAAGGGTTCGCCGTGGTCGAGGGCGAGTCGGTCGTCGCCGGCGCCAACGCCGAGGCCGGCCACCATTTCTGCCCGCACTGCATGACGTGGATGTTCACGCGGCCGAAGGGGATCGATTTCTTCGTCAACCTTCGCCCGACCATGCTGGAGGATACGGGCTGGTTCGTTCCCTTCATCGAGACCTATACGAGCGAGAAGCTGCCGTGGGTCGAGACGCCGGCCGCCCACAGTTTCGATCGGTTTCCGCCGTTCGAGGCCTATGAGGGGCTCGTCGGCGCATATGCCGCACGCCGATCGCCCGGCGATTAACCCTCCGTTAATGATCGTTGGATGCGCCAGACACGTCTGTAGGAGGGTGTGATATCGAGCGCCCGTCAAACAGATCCATTGCCAATGAACATTAACATATTCAAAAATATTAGAAATCGCCTCTCGACCGATCCCGCCTCGCGGCATTCGCAACATCTGATGCTTGTCTGCCAGGCGGCGTTGCCGGTCGGCGTCGTCGTCACCGCGCTGTGGATGCCGATCTTCGCCTTCGTCGGCGACTGGTTCCTCGTCCTCCTCGTCGGCTTCCTGTTGCTGGTAATGGCCGCCTGCTGGGAGGCGGCACGGCGGGGATATTTCTCGGCCGGCTACATCGCCGCACAGTTCGCATCCGGGATTTTCGTCGTTTACTTCTCGCTGCTCTACGACGTGCCGAGCGAAGCGGTGCCGCGCGTGTGCCACCTCTATTTCCTCGTCATCGCGCTGGCCGGCTATGCCAATTTCGGGCGGGATCGCGGCGTGCTGCAACTGGTGGTGATCCTGCTGTGTCTCTTCGGCTTCGTCGTCTTTGCCAGTTCGCCGATGGCCTTTTCGTTCGCCGTGCCCATGCCGGAGGCGGTGCGCGCCGTCACCGCCTGGATCAACGTCGCCTCCGTCGCCATCCTGCTTGCCGGCGGGGTCGTGCTGCTCCAGCGCGAGTTCACGCTGGACGGCAACACGGCCAGGGAACTGCGCTCAGCACTTGCCGACAGCCAGTTCGAGCTGTTCTACCAGCCGCAGGTGGACCAGGCGGGAACGGTGATCGGGGCGGAAGCACTGCTGCGCTGGAAGCATCCGAAACGGGGCTACGTGCCGCCGGACGAGTTCGTGCCTGCGGCGGAGCGCGCCGGCCTGATGCCGCGGCTCGGAAGCTGGGTGCTGAAGGAGGCGGCGCAGACGCTGTCGGCCTGGCGGGCGCATCCCGCGACGAGGGATCTGGTCCTGTCCATCAATGTCAGCGCCGACCAGTTCCGGATGGCCGATTTCGTGCCGCTGGTGACGGAAACGATCGAGGCCTACGGCATCGAGCCGGCCGTCCTGAAGCTGGAATTGACCGAGAGCGTCTTCGTCGCCGACATCGACGATGTGGTGACGAAGATGAAGGCCTTGCAGCGCGCCGGCATCGGCATCGCGCTCGACGATTTCGGCACCGGCTATTCCTCGCTCAGCCACCTTCGCCAGCTTCCGCTGCAGCAGCTCAAGATCGACCGCAGCTTCGTTCGCGCGGTGACGGAGAGCGGCCGCGGCGCCTCGCTCGCGAGAAACATCGCCAAGATGGGCCACGACCTGAGCCTGGAGATCCTTGCGGAAGGCATCGAGACGGAGGAGCAGTTCCAGTTCATGCTGTCCTGCGGCTGCCGGAAATTCCAGGGCTACCATTTCGGACGGCCGGTGCCGCTGGCGGCACTGGAGGAGCGCATCGCCGCCCCGGCGCAGGCGCTTGTGGGGTAAGGGTGGGATCGCCGATGATGAAGGCTGCATGGCGACAGCGGACGTGATAGAACCCGCCATCCCGACGACCGGAGCATAGCCTCATGAGCACCGACTTCCTCTCCCATCTGCGCCGCGAACTCGAAGCTCTGAAAGCGGCGGGCCTCTACAAGGCCGAGCGCGTGATCACCTCCAAGCAGGCGGGCACGATCGAGGTCGCCTCGGGTGCGCGGGTCCTGAATTTCTGCGCCAACAACTATCTCGGGCTCGCAGACAGCGAGGACCTGGCCGAGGCTGCAAAGGCCGCTCTCGACCGCTACGGCTACGGTATGGCCTCGGTGCGCTTCATCTGCGGCACCCAGGAGGAGCACAAGCAACTGGAGGCCCGCATCTCGGCCTTCCTCGGCATGGAGGACACGATCCTCTACTCCTCCTGCTTCGACGCCAATGGCGGGCTGTTCGAGACGCTGCTTTCCGACGAAGACGCGATCATCTCGGATGCGCTCAACCATGCCTCGATCATCGACGGCGTGCGGCTCTCCAAGGCGAAGCGCTTCCGCTACGCCAACAACGACATGGCGGCACTGGAGGAGGAGCTGAAGAAGGCCGAGGGCAGCCGGTTCAAGCTGATCGCCACCGACGGCGTGTTCTCCATGGACGGCATCATCGCCAATCTCGGCAGCGTCTGCGACCTTGCCGAGAAATACGGCGCGATGGTCATGGTGGACGACAGCCACGCCGTCGGCTTCGTCGGCCGGCACGGCCGCGGTTCGGCCGAGCATTGCGGCGTCGAGGGCCGGGTCGACATCATCACCGGCACGCTCGGCAAGGCGCTCGGTGGCGCGTCGGGCGGCTATACGTCCGCCCGCGGCGAGGTGGTCGACTGGCTGCGGCAGCGCTCGCGGCCCTATCTCTTTTCCAACACGCTGGCGCCGGTCATCGCGGCCGCCTCGCTGAAGGTGTTCGACCTGATCGAGAACGGCGACGAACTCCGCCAGCGGCTTTCCGCCAATGCCGACCTTTTCCGCGCCGAGATGACGAAGCTCGGCTTCACGCTCGCCGGCGAGGGGCACCCGATCATCCCGGTGATGCTCGGGGATGCAGCACTTGCCCAGGAGATGGCGGCGCGGATGCTGGAGAAGGGCGTCTACGTGATCGGCTTCTCCTTCCCGGTGGTTCCCAAGGGCCAGGCCCGCATCCGCACCCAGATGTCGGCGGCGCATTCGCGGGCGGACGTGGAAACGGCGATTGCGGTGTTTGCCGAGGTGGGGCGGGAACTGGGTGTGATCTGAACCGGTGCATTTGGCAATTGCCGCGTTGCCCCTCACCCTAGCCCTCTCCCCGCAGGCGGGGAGAGGGGACGTGCATCGAAAGGCCGTCAGTGCGGGAAGACAAGGCTGCGGCATGGTCCCTTCGCCCCGTTTACGGGGAGAAGGTGCCGGCAGGCGGATGAGGGGCCTTTTGGAGGAGAGATGAGGAACGAGCCATGTCGAACATGATGCGCGCGCTGGTCAAATCGAAGCCTGAGGTCGGGCTCTGGATGGAGAGTGTTCCGGTGCCGGAGCCGGGGCCCAGCGACGTCCTGATCCGGGTGAAGAAGTCTGCGATCTGCGGCACCGACGTGCATATCTGGAACTGGGACCAGTGGGCGCAGAAGACGATCCCCGTGCCGATGGTGGTCGGCCACGAGTTCGTCGGCGAGATCGCCGAGATCGGCTCGGCCGTCACCAAGTACCAGGTGGGCGAGCGGGTGTCCGGCGAAGGCCATATCGTCTGCGGCAAGTGCCGCAACTGCCGGGCCGGGCGCGGCCATCTGTGCCACTACACGAAAGGTGTGGGCGTCAACCGGCCGGGCTCGTTCGGCGAGTTCGTTTGCATTCCCGAGCACAATGTCGTGCCGATCCCGGACGAGGTGCCGGACGAGGTGGCGGCGATCTTCGATCCGTTCGGCAATGCGGTGCACACCGCGCTCTCCTTCGATCTCGTCGGCGAGGACGTGCTCGTCACCGGGGCCGGGCCGATCGGCATCATGGGGGCGATGGTGGCCCGGCGTTCCGGCGCCCGCAAGGTGGTGATCACCGACATCAATCCGGTGCGGCTCGAGCTTGCCCGCAAGGTCGGCATCGAGCATGTGGTGGATGCCTCGAGCGAAGACCTGAGCGAGGTGATGGCGAAGATCGGCATGACGGAAGGGTTCGACGTCGGGCTTGAGATGTCCGGTGCGCCGCCCGCCTTCCGCTCGATGATCGACGCGATGAACAATGGCGGCAAGATCGCGATCCTGGGGATCGCGCCTGATGGCTTCGGCATCGACTGGAACAAGGTGATCTTCAAGATGCTGACGCTGAAGGGTATCTACGGGCGCGAGATGTTCGAGACCTGGTACAAGATGATCGCCTTCGTGCAGGGCGGGCTCGACCTCTCGCCGATCATCACCCATCGCATCGGCATCGACCAGTTTCGGGACGGTTTCGAGGCGATGCGGTCCGGCAATTCCGGCAAGGTGGTGATGGACTGGTGAGGGGGCGGTTGCGGCGGAGCGGTGCGGTTGCGAATCAGCGGCGACAGCGCCCCCTTGTCTTTTTCGCGGCCGCTCCTACATCTTGGCCAACACCCGCAACCGGCGCCCCACGCCTTGAAGACCCGAATCAAAGGGTTTTCCGGGTTTTTTGGCGGAAAAGCTTGACGGAGCCGAAAAATCTGGGAATCACCATCTTTGGCAAAGAATGCGATGGGTACGGCGGACCGGGAAGTCATGTCAATCATGTTGCCACGGCGACATGTCCGCGGCCTCCGGAAGCGAGGCGTGGTTAATCAGGATTTAAGTTTCATTCCGTTAGGTCAGTGAAACGGGTTGGCACGGCGCCGGAGCGTAAAGCAGGCGCTCGCATGGATCCCGGCGGCACTGAAACTGGACACCCCAGGAAAGCGAAGACTAAATGGCAACTAAGGTTAAAGAGAACGAAGAAGCCGAAACCGAACGCGAAGGTGCACCGGACGGCCCGCTTCTGGATCTTTCCGACGACGCCGTCAAGAAGATGATCAAAGCCGCCAAGAAGCGCGGCTATGTCACCATGGACGAGCTGAATTCGGTGCTGCCGTCGGAGGAAGTGACCTCCGAGCAGATCGAGGACACCATGTCCATGCTCTCCGACATGGGCATCAACGTCATCGAGGACGAGGAAGCCGAGGAAGCCCAGAGCGACGACGACAGCGACGACGATACCGAGAGCGAAGGCGGCGATCTGGCTCCCTCGGGCGGGACCGCGCTTGCGGCCGCCAAGAAGAAGGAGCCGACCGACCGGACCGACGATCCGGTGCGGATGTACCTGCGCGAGATGGGCTCGGTGGAGCTTCTGTCGCGCGAGGGCGAAATCGCGATCGCCAAGCGCATCGAGGCCGGCCGCGAGACGATGATCGCGGGTCTGTGCGAAAGCCCGCTGACCTTCCAGGCCATCATCATCTGGCGCGACGAACTGAACGAAGGCCAGACGCTGCTGCGCGAGATCATCGACCTCGAGACGACCTATTCGGGTCCCGAGGCGAAGGCTGCGCCGCAGTTCCAGAGCCCGGAGAAGATCGAGGCCGACCGGAAGGCTGCCGAGGAGAAGGAAAAGGCGAAGAAGGCGCGCACGGCGGCCAACGACGACGACATCACCAATGTCGGCGGCGACATGCCCGCGCCCGAGGAAGAGGAAGAGGACGACGACGAGTCCAACCTCTCGCTCGCCGCCATGGAAGCGGAACTGCGTCCGCAGGTCATGGAGACCCTGGACACGATCGCCGAGACCTACAAGAAGCTGCGCAAGCTGCAGGACCAGCAGGTGGAAGCCCGCCTGCAGGCGACCGGCACGCTGTCGCCCGCCCAGGAACGTCGCTACAAGGAACTCAAGGACGAGCTGATCACCGCGGTGAAGTCGCTGTCCCTGAACCAGAACCGCGTCGACAGCCTGGTCGAGCAGCTCTACGACATCTCCAAGCGGCTGATGCAGAACGAGGGCCGGCTGCTGCGGCTCGCCGAAAGCTACGGCGTCAAGCGCGATTCGTTCCTGGAGCAGTATTCCGGGGCCGAGCTCGACCCGAACTGGATGAAGTCGATCGGCAACCTCGCGGCCAAGGGCTGGAAGGAATTCGCCAAGGCCGAGAACGCGACGATCCGCGATATCCGCCAGGAGATCCAGAACCTCGCCACCGAGACCGGCATCTCGATCGCCGAGTTCCGTCGCATCGTCTCGATGGTGCAGAAGGGCGAGCGCGAAGCCCGTATCGCCAAGAAGGAGATGGTGGAAGCCAACCTCCGTCTGGTGATCTCGATCGCCAAGAAGTACACGAACCGCGGCCTGCAGTTCCTCGACCTGATCCAGGAAGGCAATATCGGCCTGATGAAGGCGGTCGACAAGTTCGAGTACCGCCGCGGCTACAAGTTCTCCACCTATGCGACCTGGTGGATCCGGCAGGCGATCACCCGTTCGATCGCCGACCAGGCCCGCACGATCCGCATCCCGGTGCACATGATCGAGACGATCAACAAGATCGTCCGGACCTCGCGCCAGATGCTGCACGAGATCGGCCGCGAGCCGACGCCGGAAGAACTGGCCGAAAAGCTCGCCATGCCGCTCGAAAAGGTCCGCAAGGTCTTGAAGATCGCCAAGGAGCCGATCTCGCTCGAAACGCCCGTGGGTGACGAAGAGGACAGCCACCTCGGCGATTTCATCGAGGACAAGAACGCGCTTTTGCCGATCGACGCCGCCATCCAGGCGAACCTGCGCGAGACGACGACCCGCGTTCTGGCATCGCTGACGCCGCGCGAGGAACGCGTCCTGCGCATGCGTTTCGGTATCGGCATGAACACCGACCATACGCTGGAAGAAGTCGGTCAGCAGTTCTCGGTCACCCGCGAACGTATCCGCCAGATCGAGGCGAAGGCGCTGCGCAAGCTGAAGCATCCGAGCCGGTCCAGAAAGCTGAGAAGCTTCCTCGACAGCTGACCGGACGCAGATCCGGAAACGTCGAAGGGGTCGGACCGAGTGTCCGGCCCCTTTTTCGTTCGGGAACAGGCGACCTTGCCGCTACGCCGGAGGGTGTAGGCGCCTACGCCGGATGGGTGTGTCCCGTCTACTTCTCCTTGCCGATGGTCATGCCGGGGCCGGGGCCTACATCGGAAATGCACGTTTTGATCGTGCCGCCGATGGTGGGACCCGTCGCGCCACGACTTTCCTTGGGGGAGATTCCGATGAAGATTTCGCGCCGTGCCGTATCGTTCGGCGGGATGGGCCTGCTTGCCGCAAGCACCCTGCCTGCCCGTGCCTTCGATCTTCCGATCACCGACCCTTTCGAGGGGGACGGCGACTTCTGGACGGCTGTCGAGGCCTATATCTACGGCTATCCGCTCGTGACTATGGAAATGACGCGACGCGTCGTCACGAACGTCGAAAAGCCCGAGGGCAGCAAGGGGCCGATGGGGCACATCATCAAGCTGCGCGAGTATCCGGACGCCTCGTTCACCGCCGTCACCGCGCCGAACGCCGACACGCTCTACACCACCGCCTTCATCGACGTCGGCGCGGAACCATGGGTGTTCTCCTTCCCCGAGATGAAGGACGACCGCTACTTCCTGTTTCCGATGCTGGACGGCTGGACGACGGTGTTCCAGGTGCCGGGATCGCGCACGACCGGGCAGGGCGGGCAAGTCGTGGCGATCACCGGCCCGGGCTGGGAGGGCACGCTTCCCGACGGCGTCGTCGAATACAAGTCGCCGACGAGCCTCGTCTGGATCCTGGGGCGCATCTACTGCACCGGCACGCCTGATGACTACAAGGCCGTACACGCCATCCAGGACGAATGCACGCTCTGCCCGCTCAGCGCCCATGGCAAGCCGTGGACCCCGCCGCCGGGCAAGGTCGACCCAAGCATCGACATGAAGACCGCGGTGCGCGACCAGGTCAACCGCATGGACGCCGTCGAATACTTCACGCTTCTGGGCGAGCTGATGAAGACCAATCCGCCGACGGCCGCCGATGCGGAGATGGTGGAGAAGATGGCGCGGGTCGGCCTCGTGCCCGGCCAGGATTTCGACAAGAGCAAGCTCGACACGCGCTTCGTCCGGCAGATCCCCGAGATCGCCGTCGGCCGCATCATGCTGCATTTCAAGTTCTCCGACGGCGACCTGAAGAACATCAACGGCTGGGGCTTCACCACCAAGACCGGCGTCTACGGCACCGACTACCTCCAGCGTGCGCTGGTCACGGCGATCGGGCTTGGGGCCAACCGGCCACAGGATGCTGTCTACCCGACCTCGACGAAGATGAAGGAGGGGCTGTTCGGGCGGGCCTATGACGGGGCCAACAAGTACGTGATCACCTTCCCGAAGGGGCAGATGCCGCCGGTCCGCGGCTTCTGGTCGATCACCATGTACAACGACAAGTATTTCTTCGTCGAAAATCCGATCAACCGTTATTCGATCAGCGCGCGGCAAAATCTCAAGGCCAATCCCGACGGCTCCATCGACCTCCATATCCAACACCAGTCTCCGGGGGCCGACAAGGAAGAGAACTGGCTGCCGGCGCCGGCGGGCAAGTTCGTGCTGATGATGCGGCTCTACTGGCCCGACGACAGCCCGCCGTCGATCCTGGACGGCTCATGGGTGATCCCGCCCGTGCGCAAGGTCTGAGCGACCCGCCCATTCCGCCCCGTATCGACCGTCCGCGCCGCGGTGAACCGCCGGCGCGGCTTTCCGTTCGACCAGCGGTTGCTTTCTTTCGTTGTGTGCGCTACCGTTCATTTGTTGCATCGCAGCAAATGGGCCTTCCGTTGTCGCGACCCATTGCTGTCGCCGGGGCGGGGGCCGCGCCTTCAAACGGAGAAGCCCGATGAGTTCAAGCATCCTCAACGCCCTCGGCAAGCCGCTTGCCTATAGCGGCGCATCGACCGCCTGGTTTTCCGCCGTCGGTTCCGGACCGGTCCTCGACGGCACGGCCGGCAACGATTCCATCTGGGGCAGCGCCGGCGTGGCGGTAACGATGAACGGAGGGACGGGCGACGACATCTACTATCTCTACTCCGCGCCCAATGTCGCCTACGAGGCGGCGGGCGAGGGGATCGACACGATCTCCACCTGGATGAGCTACGCGCTGCCCGCGAATTTCGAGAACCTGGAGGTGACCGGCGACGGCCGCTACGGCTTCGGCAATGGGCTCGACAACATCATCACCGGCGGCGCCGGATCGCAGACACTCTACGGCGGGCGCGGCAACGACGTGCTGATCGGCGGCGGCGGCGCGGATATCTTCCTTCTCGAGAAGGGGACCGGCAGCGACCTGATCGCCGATTTCGGCGCCGACGACACGGTGCGGCTGAAGGGCTACGGGATCAAGTCCTTCGAGCAGGTGCAGGCGCGACTGACGCAGAAGGGAGACAACCTGCATCTCGACCTCGGCGGCGGCGAGAAGCTGGTCTTCGCCAATACCACCGCCGACGACTTGCGCACCGACCAGTTCGACCTGTCGATCGACAAGTCGAACATGACGCAGAGCTTCTTCGACAATTTCTCCACGCTCTGGCTGCACAACGGTAAGAGCGGCATCTGGGAGGGGAAATTTCCCTGGGCGCCGGAGAGCGGCGGGACGCTGCACACCAACGGCGAACTGCAATGGTACGTCAACCCCGCCTACGGGCCGACCAAGTCGCTCAATCCCTTCTCCGTGCAGAACGGCATCCTGACGATCACCGCCCAGCGGACGCCTGACGACATGAAGTCCGCCGTGTCCGGCTACGACTACACCTCCGGCATTCTGACGACGCATGCCTCCTTCTCCCAGACCTACGGCTATTTCGAGGTCCGCGCCGACATGCCCGACGACCAGGGCGCCTGGCCGGCCTTCTGGCTCCTGCCGGAGGACGGCACCTGGCCGCCGGAACTGGACGTGGTCGAGATGCGCGGGCAGGAGCCGAACACGATCCACACGACCGTCCACTCGATGGAGACCGGTTCGCGCACGAGCGAGACGACCGCCACCTCCGTGCCGAGCACCGACGGGTTTCACAACTACGGCCTGCTGTGGACGGAGGACGAGCTCGTCTGGTACTTCGACGACGTCGAGATCGCCCGCGAGAAGACACCGGCCGACATGCACGACCCGATGTACATGGTCCTCAACCTCGCCGTCGGCGGCACGGCCGGGACGCCGTCGAGCGACTTCGACGACGGCGCGCAGATGAAAATCGACTATGTGCGCGCCTATTCGCTTGATGCGGACTGGTCCATGTGACATCGCCTTGCCTTGAAATCACCGCCTGGACAACCAAACTGACCGGATGGTGAGCGTGCGCCGCAGACTTCGGACTTCTCCGGACCGGCGCGCGCAGCGAAGGCTGATGGCTCAGGTGGCAAGGCAGGGCGAAAAGAAGCGGGTGAAGGAGCTGAGCTGGGGCGCGATCGTCTCGGTGCTGCTGCATGCCGCCGTGGCGATCGCCCTGCTCATCCACCTGCCGCCCTACGAGCCGCCGGCGCCGGAGGAGGAAAGCGTCAGCGTGGAACTCGTCCCGCCGCCGGAAGAGGAGCCGCAACCGGAAGAAGAACCGCCGCCGGAAGAGCAGGCCGAGGCGGAACCGCCGCCGCCGGAAGAGGAACCGCCTCCGCCGCCACCGCCGGAGGAGCAGACGCCTGCCGAAGAGCAGGGCGCCGAGGCCCCGCCGCCGCCACCACCGCCGCCACCGGAACCGGAAGAGCAACAGGCCGAAGAACAGCCCCCGGAAGAGGCACAGGAGCCGCCGCCGGAAGAGGCGCAGCAGCAGGAGGCCGAGCAGCAACAGGACCAGGCCGGGGCGGGACTTCCCGACCAGGGGCCGCTTCCCGTGCTGCGGCCGGTGCTGGAGTTCGGCGACGAGGATACGGGGCCGCGCGTCGACGTCAGCGAACTGGCCCGGGGCGGCGTTGCGCCTGACGCGCCGGCCGAGGGCGAGGCGGAGACATCGGAGGCGGCAGCCGCCGAAGAGGCGGGCGAGCCTGCGGATGCCTCCGCCATGCCCGATCCGCAGGCGGTCACGGAGCCGGAGACGGATACGGAGGAAGGCGTGCCGACCGCGCTCGCGGATGGCGCGCCGTCTGCCGGCGAGGAGGCGAAGACGCCTGCGCAGGAGACCGAGACGGCGGAGGTCGACGCGGCTTCCGCCCAGACTGAGGCTGCCCACGAGCCGCTGACCGAGGCCAAGCGCATCTATTCCGACAACGATACCGGCGGCACGATCGCGCAGACGGCGATGGGCGACATTCCGCGCAGCGTGCGCATCGAACAGCTGTGCAGCACCGAGCTTCTGGCGCAGCTCCGGAACGGCTCGCCCTCCTACAATCCGGAGCTTCTGCCCTCCTATCGCCTGCAGCAGGGCACCGTGCTCGACATCCGGCGTGCGGCGTTTCGCGCCAATACCCGCTGGTACAACCTGGCCTTCCGTTGCGAGGTGGATCAGGACGCCAGGCGCGTGGTTTCCTTCGCCTTCGACATCGGCTCGGAGGTCCCGCGGAACGAATGGAAAAGCCGGGGTTTCCCCTCGCTCTGAAGCCGCGGCGAGCCTCGCTCGCGAGGCCCCGTCTTTCTTGTTGGGGCAACGGCGCAGGCGTATAATCCGGATGGGCTGAGGGCAGGTTCGCCGCGTCGCGGACGCGAGCAGGGGAGGTCTGCCATGACCATGTACATCATGCTGATCAACTGGACGGAACAGGGCGTGAAGAACGTGCGCGAGTCGCCGAAGCGGCTCGATATCGCCAAGAAGGTTCTTGGCGACATGGGGGGCTCGTTCAAGGATTTCTATCTGACCATGGGCGAACACGACATGGTCGCCGTCTGCGAGGCGCCGGACGACGCCGTCATCGCCCGCTTCTGCCTGACGCTCGGGCAGGGCGGCAATGTCCGTACAAAGACGCTCAAGGCCTTCCCCGAAAAGGCCTACAGGGAACTGATCGCGACGCTCGGATAGCCGCGCCGGGTCAATGGTGGCGCCGGGCCGCGACAATCGACCTCGGAAAAAAGAGAAGGCCGCCGGCGATGCCGGCGGCCTGGTCGTTTGAGCTGTGATTGTGGCGTCAGCCTGCCTTGCGCAGCGGAGCGGGCGCGGGGACCGGCTGGGTTGCTGGCTGGCCATGTGCCCGTGACTGCGCGGTCTTGAAGCCGCCGATCAGTTCGAGAAGGTCGCCGGTGTCGCCGGCAAGGACTTCTGCGGAGGCGGTGGTTTCCTCCGCCATGGCGGCGTTCTGCTGGGTGGCGGCGTCGAGCTGGTTGAGCGAGGACGAGATCGAGCGGAGCGTCGTGTCCTGCTCCTGGGCGCTGTGGGAGATCTTCGAGACGATCTCGTTGGCGCCGCCGATCTGCTGGGAGATGCGCTTCAGCGCCTCGCCGGCCTGGCCGACCAGCTGGACGCCCTGGTCGACCTGGGTCGACGAGCGGGCGATCTGGTCCTTGATCTCCTTGGCGGCGGCCGCCGAGCGCTGGGCCAGCTCGCGCACTTCCTGGGCGACGACGGCGAAGCCCTTGCCGCTCTCGCCGGCACGCGCGGCCTCGACGCCGGCGTTGAGCGCCAGAAGGTTGGTCTGGAAGGCGATGTCGTCAATCATGCCGATGATCTTGGAGATCTCGGCCGAGGACTGCTCGATGCCGCTCATCGCCTCGATGGCGCGGGCGACGACGGCGTCGCTCTCCCTGGCTTCGGCGCTGACCGCACCCACGCGGCTCGCAGCATCACGGGCGCCTTCGGCGGTCTGGCGCACGGCAACCGTCAACTCGTCGAGGGCGGCGGAGGTCTCTTCCAGGTTGGCGGCCTGGCGCTCGGTGCGCTGGGCCAGCTCGTTGGAAGCGCGGCGGATCTCTTCCTTGCTGACGCCGATGTCGATGCCCTTGAGGCTGACGCGGCCGACGGCTTCCTCGAGACGGGCGAGCGCGTCGTTGAAGTTGTCGCGCAGGCCGGCATATCGGGGGCCGAGATCGCCGCAGCGCACGGTGAGGTCGCCTTCGGCGAGCCGCTCCAGCGAGGCGCCGATGGTGGAGACGACATGGGCCTGCTGGCGGGCCTCGGCCTCCTGCTCGGAGGCGTGCTGCTGGCGTTCGCCCTCGAGCTCGCGCTGCTGTTCCTGCTGACGTACGGCCATGGCGTGGCGCTCGCGGACCTTCTCCTGCAGCGACCTGGTCGCCTTGGCCATCAGGCCGATCTCGTTGTTCAGCTCGGTGTGCGGGATGGCGATGTCGACGTCCTCGTCGGCAACCGCTTCGAGCGCGCCGTGGATCGCGGTCAGCGGACGGGAGATGCCGCGCACGACGACATAGGCGAGGATGAGGGCGACGACCGTGCCGACCATGCCGATCGCGAGCGCCTTGGCGATGGTGTAGTAAACCTCGGCGTCGAGGTCGTCCATGTAGAGGCCGGTGACGATGGCGATCTTCCAGGGCTTGAATTCCTCGGCATAGGCCGTCTTGCGGAAACCGTCGCCGTCCTCTCCGGGCTTCGGCCCGTAGAAGTCGGTGCGGCCGCCGCCGGCCTGGGCGAGCTTCACCAGTTCGTCGCGATAGGCGTAGCCCTGGCTGTCCGCCTTGCCCTTGAAATTCTGGCCGACGCGCTTCGGATCCGGGTGCAGCACCATGGTGACGTCTTCGTCATAGGCGAAGAAATAGCCGTCCGGCTTGAAGGCAAGCGCGCCGACCTGGGCGTAGGCCTGCTTCTGCGCTTCCTCGCGGGTCAGTTCGCCGGCGAGTTCCCTGTCGTGATAGGTCTTGAGCAGGGAGAGTGCCGTCTCGACCTCGGTGCGCAGCATCTCGTAGCGCTGCTGGTAGATCATCTGCGTGGTCGAGCGGAGCTGCAGGAAGGTGGCGACGGAGAAGGCGAGCATGAGCACGCCGATCAGCAGGAAAAGCTGGATGGGAATTCGAAGGTTCTTCATGGGAGGACGCCGAAATCGCGGCGCGGGCCGTCATGGGGCCGCCGCCAATGCCTGGAGATGTGAGGAGATCGGCGCCTCATGCTCCGACGGTTTGTCCGCCGCAAAAGCTAGCGCGCATAGTTTAACCAAGCGCTAAGGCTGGTCGCCCCGGCTCGTCGGGAAGCCGCGCATTTCCGGGACAAATGGACGCACCGCGCCTGCCGGGAGGAAGCCGGCGCCGGGGTTCCGGCGCCGGCAGTCTGTCGTGTGGCGCGCGTTACTTCGCCGGGACGATGTTGCCGCCTTCCCACTTGAACAGCGAGAAGCTCGGCGAGGTCAGGTCGCCGTTTTCGCCGTAGGTCAGCTGTCCGATCGCCGTCTGCACGGGTTCGCCGGCCTTCAGTGCTGCGGCGACGGCCATCGCATCGTCGGCGCTGCCGGCCTTCTCGATGCCGGCCTTGATGACCTCGACGGCGGCATAGGCGTTGAGCGTGAAGGCCTCGGGCGGGATGTTGGCGGCCTTCAGCACTTCCACCGCCTTGGCGGAGTCAGGGTTCTGCAGGGCGTCGATGGCGTTGGTGAAGATCGTGCCGGCCACGGCCTCGTTGCCGATCGCCCAGAGTTCGCTGTTGGAGAGCCCGTCGCCGCCGATGATCGTGGCGTTGACCGACATGTCGTGCAGCTGGCGTGCGAGCAGGCCGGCCTCGGGGTGGTAGCCGCCGAAGTAGATGATCTCCGCACCCTCGGCCTTCAGGCGGGTGACGAGCGCGCCGAAGTCCTTTTCGCCCGGGGTCACGCTCTCGTAGAGCACCTCGGTCACGCCGCCGGCATTGAGGCCGGCCTTGAAGGCGTCGGCCAGGCCCTTGCCGTAGGCGGCCTTGTCGTGGACGATCGCGATCTTCTTGTCCTTGAGGTTGGCGAGCACGAATTCGGCAGCGACGGAGGCCTGCTGGTCGTCGCGGCCGCAGGTGCGCAGCACGTTTGGCAGGCCGCGCGCCGTGAGGTCCGGGGCGGTGGCCGTCGGGGTGACCATCAGCACGCCGTTCTCGGCCAGCACGTCGGAGGCCGGGATCGCAACGCCGGAGGTGACCGGGCCGACCACGAAGCGGATGCCTTCGCCGACCAGCTGGTTGGCCGCCGACACGCCCTGCTTCGGTTCGCCCGCATCGTCGGCGAGCTTCAGCACGACATTTTCACCGAGGATGCCGCCGTTCTTGTTGATCTCGGCGACAGCCGCCTCGGCGCCCTTCTTGACCTGGTCGCCATAGGCTGCGACCGGGCCGGTGAGCGGCGCGATCACGCCGATGGTGATGTCGGCATAGGCCGCGCTGGACAGGAGCAGCGTCGCTGCAAACGTGGCGCCGGCGAGTGTCTTCAGTTTCATGGTTCATCTCCCTTGAGCAGATCCGACGGATCCCGATATCCGCGTGCCTCCCTTGCCGGAGGGCAGGGTTGCAGCGGAAGCCTCCAAGCGCACATGCGATTTTTTTGATCGAGATGGCGCTAATTTAAGCATGTTAACTAGGAAATGCGCCTGCTGCGCGCAACATAAATACGCAACCGCAATCGAATTATACACCATCCCTCGGAACGGCGCCGAAATCCGTCGCATCGGCAGGGCAAGGATCGGATCCCCGGGCCCCTCGGATGCACTCGCAGTTCGCCGAAAATGCCATTCGGATCATGGGGTTGCCGTCGATTGCGGAAAAAGCGATTCATGCAGTTCGAGCGATTTCCGAGATGCGGCCGGCTGCGGCTCTGTGCCGCAACCCCGCATTGCCTCGCGACGGTCGGCATGCCAATCTGCCGCGACAGGGCCGTGACAGGGCGGCAAGCAGGGGGCAGTTGATGGCGCATCGGTTCATTCTGAGGTTCTGGGGGTCGCTCTCGGTTCTCGGTCTTCTGCTCGGCGCGCTGTTCTTCGCCGGATCGCTGACGCCGAGCCTCCTGCCGCGCACCTTCCTGACGCAGGGCGTCCTGTCCGGCGTCTGCTTCGCGGTCGGATACGGCATCGGCGCGCTGGCAGCACTGGTCTGGGCCTATCTGGAACTGCCGATGCCGGCCGGTCGCTTCTGGCGCGGGGTAAAACTCCTGGCTGCCGCCGCATGCGTCGTCGTCGTGCTCGTGTTCCTCTGGCGGACGGCGGAATGGCAGAACTCGATCCGCACGCTGATGAAGCTCGCTCCGGTCGAGACCGGCCATCCGTTCAAGGTCGGGCTGATCGCGCTTGCCACCTTCGTCGTCGTGATCGTCTTCGCCCGCCTGTTCGCGCTGGCCTGGCGGCTCATTTCGCGGGCGCTGCTGCGCGTCGCTCCCCGCCGCGTCGCCAGCCTTGTCGGCGGCCTGATTGCGCTGGTGCTGTTCTGGACGGCCGTGGAGGGCGTTCTCTTCCGCTCGGCCCTGCATGCGATGGATTCCTCCCTTCGCAGGCTCGACGAGCTGATGGAGCCGGATACGCCGCAGCCGACCGACCCGCAGCGCACCGGCAGCGCCGCTTCTCTGGTCTCCTGGCCCGATCTCGGCCGGCGCGGGCGCGAATTCGTCGCCGGCATCACCCGGCCGGAGGAGATCTCGGCCCTGACCGGCCGGCCGGCAAAGGAGCCAGTGCGGGTCTATGCCGGCCTGAGCTCCGGCGAGGACGCGGAAGAGCGGGCGCATCTCGCCTTTCAGGAACTGATCCGCACCGGCGGGTTCTCGCGCAAGTACCTCGTCGTCATCGTCCCGACGGGGACGGGATGGATCGATCCGGAGGCGATGGGGCCGCTGGAATACCTGACCGACGGCGACGTCGCCTCCGTGGCGATCCAGTATTCCTACCTGTCGAGCTGGCTGTCGCTGCTGGTGGAGCCGAGCTACGGTTCCGATGCCGCGCGTGCGCTCTTCCGCCAGGTCTACGACCACTGGACGAAGCTGCCACGGGATGCCCGGCCGAAGCTCTATCTCTACGGTCTCAGCCTCGGTGCGCTGAGTTCGGAGCAGTCGACGGAGCTGTTCGAGGTGATCGGCGATCCCTACCAGGGCGCGCTCTGGGTCGGTCCTCCCTTCGAAAGCCGCATCTGGCGCCGCTTCACCGCCGGCCGCAACGCGGGAACGCCGGCCTGGCTGCCCCGCTTCGGCGACGGTTCCTATGTCCGCTTCACCAGCCAGAAGGATGCGCTCGGCGAGGCGACGGCGCCGTGGGGGCCGATGCGGCTCGTCTACCTCCAATATGCGAGCGATCCGGTGACCTTCTTCGACGAGGGCGCCTATCGCCGGCCGCCCGCCTGGATGGTCGGCCCGCGCGGCCCGGACGTGTCGCAGCAGTTGCGCTGGTATCCGCTGGTGACCTTCCTGCAACTCGGGCTCGACATGGCGATGGCGACGACGACGCCGATGGGCTTCGGCCATGTCTATGCCGGCGAGCATCACGTCGATCCGTGGATCGCCGTGCTCGGGCTCGAGGGGCAGTGGACGCCGGAAGTGGCCGGAAAGCTGAAGGAGGCGTTCCGCGCGGACCGGCCGCAGCCGTGACGGCCGGGCACATCTCGCAAGCGCACAGGATGTTCGCAATCGCGTAAAAACCAAACCTTAAACTTTACGATTTATCAATCTCTCGAAAATTGAGAGATCGAGCGATGCGTTGCGTTTTTGTCGTCGTCCTCACGATGATGCTAGTTGCCTGCGGAACCGTTCCGCGCCAGACCGACAATGCCTGCGCCGTTTTCGAGCAGCGCGACGGCCTGTTCGAGAACTGGGAGCGCGATGCCCGCCGGGTCGAGCGCGAATACGGCGTGCCCGTCGCCGTCCTGATGGCCACGGTCTATGCCGAGTCCGGCTATCGCCACAACGCCAAGCCGCCGCGCCGCAAGCTTCTGGGTTTCATCCCGTGGAAGCGCGTCTCTTCTGCCTATGGCTATTCGCAGGCGCTCGACGGCACCTGGGCCAGCTACAAGAAGCAGACCGGGCGGTGGATGGCCAAGCGCAACGATTTCGGCGACGCCATCCGCTTCATCGGCTGGTACCATCACCAGAGCCACCTGAAGAACGGCATTGCGCTCAACGACGCCTACCGGCTCTACATCGCCTACCACGAAGGTCACGCCGGCTATAAGCGCGGCCGGTGGAGCGCGCCCGCCAAGGCCGGCGCGAACCGCGCCTCGAAGATGGCGGCGCGCTACTCCACCCAGTTGCGCAACTGCAGCGCCTGGTAGACAGGCGCCCGCATTCTCCGGCCTGAGGGTGGCCACGCATTTTCTGCAGCCGCTGGCCACGGGCGCAAAGCATTGTATGCTGCGGCTCCCGGCATCGGTCGTTCAGCGATCGTAAGCGGCTGCAACCGATACAGGCAACCGGTACAGGCATCCGACACCTCCGCCACCCGTCCCGGCGCGCCGGGCATGGCCCGTGCCGATGCCGATCCGGCCGGGCGCGCAGCCGCCTTTGGCGACGTGCGGGCAAGGGGAGGGCGAGCAGGGCATCATGACACGCGCGCAGCAGGTCGGCGTCATCGTCGGGCTTGTCATCGTCACAGCGCTGACGCTGCTGCGGGCCAGCGATCCGCTGTTCTTCAGGCTGGCGCGGGAAACGGTGTTCGACGAGTACCAGAGGCTGGCGCCGCGGCCGTTCGAGGACGTGCCGGTCCGGGTGGTCGATATCGACGAGGCGTCGCTGAAGGTGCTGGGACAATGGCCGTGGCCGCGGGATCGGCTGGCGCGGCTGGTCGAGCGGCTCTCCGACATGGGGGTGGCCGCCATCGCCTTCGACATCCTCTTCTCCGAGCCCGACCGGCTGTCGCCGCGCTCGGTCGTGCGCGAGGTCGAGGGCGTGTCGCCCGAACTGCTGGGCCGGCTGCCGGACAATGATGCGGTCTTCGCGCGCAGTTTCGAGGGCCAGCCGGTCGTGCTCGGCTTCGGTATTTCCAACGACGGCCGTTTCCTGCCGCAGGTCAAGGCCGGCTTCGCCTTCACCGGCGAGCCCCCGTTCGGCGCGCCGCCGCAGATCCGGGCGGCGACGCCGCTTCTGCCCGAATTCGAACAGAACGCCACCGGCATCGGCCATATCAGCCTCGACCCGGGCAACCCGTCTTCGGTGGTGCGCACGATGCCGCTGCTTCTCAGCGACGGCCAGCAGCTGTACCCGAACCTGATGATGGAGGCGCTGCGCATCGCCCAGGGGGCTTCGACCTATGTCCTTGCCAACGCGCCGGACCGGGCCGATACGATCATGATGGTGAAGGTCGGCGCCTTCGTCATTCCGGTGACGGCCGCCGGCGAGATGTGGCTCTACGTTACCCCCGACCGGGCGGAGCGCTATGTGTCGGCGGCGAAGGTGCTCGCCGAGGGCGGCCCGCCCGACGAGGTGCGCGCGGCGCTGCAGGGCGCTATCGTCTTCGTCGGCACCTCGGCGGCCGGCCTGCAGGATATCCGCACCACCGCGCTCGGCCAGCACGTCCCGGGCGTGTCGATCCATGCCCAGGCGGCCGAGCAGGTGCTGACGGGCCGGTTCCTGTCGCGGCCCGACTGGGCCGACGGGCTGGAGATCGTGTCGATTGCGCTTGCGGGGATCCTGATCGTCCAGCTGACGATGGCCTTCAGCCCGGCCATCGCGCTCGCCTTCGGCCTGCTGGTGACGGTCGCAGCACTCGGGGCCTCCTGGATCGCCTTTCTCTATGCCGGGCTGCTTCTCGATCCGCTCGCCCCGATCGTCTGCGGCACGATCACGCACTTCGCCGTCACCGCCTTCCGGATCCTTGTCATCGACCGGGAGCGCCGCGAGGTCCGCCGCGCCTTCGGCAAGTATCTCTCGCCGGAGCTCCTCCATCGCGTCGAGCACACCCGCGACGCCCTGCAGCTCGGCGGCGACGAGCGCCAGCTGACCGTGATGTTCGTCGACGTGCGCGACTTCACCGCCATCAGCGAGCACCGCTCGCCCAAGGAGGTGGTGGCATTCCTGAACCTGCTGCTCGACGCGCTGAGTCGCGACGTCATCGCCCATGAGGGCATGCTCGACAAGTTCATCGGCGATTCCATCATGGCTTTCTGGAACGCGCCCGTCGACGTCGCCGACCATGGCGCAAAGGCGGTGCGCGCCGCCCTTGCCATGCGCCGGACGCTCGCGCGCCTCAATGCGCGGGACGCCTTCGGCTTCGGCGGGCAGAAGGTGGCGATCGGCGTCGGCATCCATACCGGGCTCGCCTGCGTCGGCAACATGGGCGCGGAGGTGCATTTCAACTATTCGGCCGTAGGCGACACGGTCAACATCGCCGCCCGGATCGAAGCCGCCAGCAAGGAGGTGGGCTACGACGTGCTCATCTCCGACAGCACGGCGCGCGGCCTGTCCGGCATGGCGCTGCTGGAGGCCGGCGGGCTGGCGCTGCGGGGGCGGCAGTCGCGCACGCAGATCCTCGCGGTGGTGGGCGACGAGCAGGTGGCGGCCACCGGCGCGTTCACCGAACTGAGCGCACTCCACGCGCGCCTCGTCGAGGCGCTGCGCGCCCGGTCCGGCAGGGCCCGCGACCTCGTCCGTATTGCCCGGCAGAAGGCAACGGCGATCGACGCGGCGCTGCCGGAATTCTACCGCCGCATGGGCCGCCGCGGGGAGCATTTCCAGCGCGAACTGGAAGACCCGCCGGACGTTGCCGCGAAATAGCGAGCGCGTTGCCGACGCGTGCATCCTGTGCGATGATGCATGCATGAGGGGAGGTGTCTCATGGCTTCACAATTCGTAGACGAAATAGACGCCGCGGTCATCCGGCTGATCGAGCGTCGCCGAAGCATCGTTCGGCAGATCGGAAACGACCCCGGCCTGCTCGAAGCGCTTGCCGGCATCCAGGGCGCATTTGCCGACCTGCGACTGGCGCGCGACCAGGAGATGGCGCTGCAGCATGTCGAGCCGTCGCCGAAGACGAAAAGCAAGGCCGGCCAGGCAAAATGAAGCTGCCGGCTGCGGTTTCTGACGATCTGCGCCCGCTCAGTCGAAATCCGGGCGGTCGCGGCCGGGGCTGTCCCGGCCGGGCGTTCCCGGGCCGCCGCCGTCGCGATCCGGCCGATCTCGGTCGGGCCTGTCGCGGCCCGGCCGGTCGCGATCGGAGGGTTCGCGTCCCGGCCGATCCCTGTCCGGCCTTTCCCTGTCCGGCCGGTCGAAGCCCGGTCTGTCGCGGTCCGGCTTGACGCGGCCGGGTGTGTCGAAATCGGCCTTGTCCCTGCCGCGCGTTTCGCGGTCCGGCCGGTCCCAGCTCGGCCGTTCCACCTTCTTGCGCTTGTCGGGCGGCGGCGTGGGGGCAGGCTGACGCGGGGGCCGCTCCTGTCGCTCCTGCCGTGGCTGTATCGCCGCTTCGAGCCGGCAGGCGCCGTCCTGGAAGCCGCCGGCGAGCTGCTGGTGGCCGGAGAGGAAGGGCAGGGCCCTGGCGTTGCCGACCTGCTGCAGGATGCTGCGGTCGACGCGCCGGACATTGGTCATGCCGCCGCCCGGCGTCGCGATGACGCAATCGCAGCGCCGCACCAGCTGACGGCATCCGCCGCGGCCGCAAAACGAGGCGGAGCCGTTCAGCAGCACCATCGCCGTGGTCCCGTCGGGGCCGACGTAGAAATCGAAGGCGGTGCCGCGCACGCCGATCGTGCCGGCCGGCGTGACGATCTCGTAAGCGTTGCTCTTCGACTTGCCGCTGACCCAGCGGAACGTGCCCCTGGCGGTATTCAGCGTCAGCTTCTTCAGCGAATTGCCGTCGTCGAAGACGAAGCGGTCGATCACGACCGAGGAACCCCAGCCGACCGCGAGCCGGGTGCCGTCGCGAAAGACGAACTGGCCGAGGCCGGAGCGGGAGGTGCGGATGCGCTCGTCGCGGTGGACGGGGTCACGGACCACCATCTCCTGGCCGTCGCCGGTGACGCTGGTGCGGATATGCGATGCCTGGCCGATGACCTCGGCGGCGGGTGCCATAGGCGCGCAGAAGAGCATCGCCGATCCGGCGAGGGCGATCGCAACGCGCTGCAACTCCGACATCCGCGCCTCCCGGTGCATCCAGACTGACCGAGCCGGCAAAGATTATATCAGTGAAGTCTAATTGTCTCTCCGGCAATGGTGGTAGGCGGTCGTACCGCAGTTGTCCGGCGGTCGGGGCGGGCGTATCCTTGCTGTTGCCCAAGGACCACAGCCGGACCGGCCATCCCCGCGGCCCTCGTTGCCGTCCATGACGTAGTCGCCGCGGGACGATATCGAAAAACCGGTCGGGCTCCCTCGTCCTGCGGGGACCGCGCATCGGCGCGGCGGACAGGGCACGCGTTTGAGTTGCCCGTTGGGAGGTATCCATGCCATATGTCGATGGTATCCTGATTGCCGTTCCGAAACAGAAGCTTGACGACTACAAGGCGCTGGCGGACCTCGCCGGGCCGATCTGGATAGAGCATGGCGCGCTCACCTATGTCGAGTGCGTCGGCGACGACGTGCCCTACGGCAAGCTCACGTCCTTTCCCCGTGCGGTCCATGCCAAGGACGACGAGGTGGTGATCTTCTCGTGGGTGACCTATGACAGCCGCGAGATGCGCGACGCCGTCGTCGCCAAGGTGATGGACGACCCGCGCCTTGCCGGAGACCAATGGCGGGACATATTCGACGGCAAGCGCATGATCTATGGCGGCTTCCAGAGCTTCCTGGCCCTGTGAGTGCCACCTTGCATCCGGCCCTTCGTCTCCATGGCGGCCGGGCCGGATGCAAGCCTTTGAAGAGAGTTCGACGCCAACGGGGGACAGGGTGCCGCAGACGAGAATTTCCATAGCGACGAGGGGCCAGGGGCTCTACGAATTCACCGCGCAGGCGGCCGCCTTCGTGCGCGAGAACCACGTGGAGGAAGGGCTTCTGACGGTGTTCGTCCGCCACACCTCCTGCTCGATCCTCATCCAGGAGAACGCCGATCCCGACGTGCGCCGCGACCTTGCCGCCTTCTTCCGCCGGCTGGTGCCGCCGTCCGACGATCCGTCCATGCGCTGGATTGTCCATACGTTGGAGGGGCCGGACGACATGCCGGCCCATATCAAGGCGGCGCTCAACCAGGTCTCGATCGGCATTCCGGTGGCGGATGGCCGGCTTGTGCTCGGCACCTGGCAGGGGCTCTACCTGTTCGAGCATCGCGACCGTCCGCACGACCGCGAGATCGTCCTGCATCTGGGGCCGTGAAAGCGAATTGCGGAACTCCCGGGCCGGCCGCGCATTGCTGCTGGCAGGAAGCGAGACAGGAAAGGAACCACGTCATGCAGGATGCAGCAGCCATCGCAACGGATCTCGTTGCAGCCCTGAATGCGCGCGACTATGCGGCGATCGCAGCGCTCTGCGACGAGGACGTGGCGATCTCCGGGCTCGGCGCGGGAAGCGATCAGGGCCGGGAGGCTCTGCGCGACCGGCTCGCCCGCCATTTCGCGGCGCTGGACGAGAGCTTCGGCGACGCCGTGGTCATGCAGGCGGCCGGCGGTTCGCCCGTCGCGATCCGCGTGACGGCGCGGGGCCGGGACGCTTCGGCAGCGTCCTATTCGATGGAGAAGGTGCTGCTCGTCGAGATCGACGGCGGCAGGATATCGCGCCTTTCGCTGTTTTCGGACGCCGGGGCCGGCAGATAATGGCTCCGTGAAAGGGCTGGCCGGTTGGGAATCGCTGCGGCTGCCGTAGTCTCCCGGGCAGGATCGACGGCTGAACGATGGCTGAACGCGCGGTTCCGCTATCGTTCAGCCCGGCATGGATAGGGTGCTCTCATTGAAACCCGCGACGGACGATGCCCTGCAGCACTCGACGGCGCATTCGATGGAGCGCAACCGATGCCGAACCTCTCTGGAAAATCCTCGTCTGCAAAGTCCCTTCTTGGAAAGGCGGTGGCCATCGCCCTGCTTGCGGTCGCCGGCCTGTCCGCCGCAGCCCCTGCCGCTTCGGCGGGCGGGCTGGATATCCGCATCGAGACGGTCGGTTACCGGGACGGCTACTATGGCCGTGGCCCGGACCGTCACGACCGCCGGCATGACCGCTGGGACGACCGTCGCGGCCGTTGCGCACCCTGGGTCGCCGTCGACAAGGCCCGCAGCCACGGCCTTCGCGGCGCCCGCGTCGCCGCCGTCAACCATCGCCGCGTCGTGGTCGAGGGCTGGCGCCACCATCGCTACACGCAGATCGCCTTCGCCAACGTCGCCCGCTGCCCGACGCTCTGGCGTTGAGGCGGGGACGGGACGTCGGCCGGTCATCCTTGCCGGCCTGAAGCCCTGAAACGGAAAAGGCGGCGCCACCCGGCGCCGCCTTCGCATATCAACACGTTCGCTCGTGTCGGGATCTCTCCTTCTTTCGTCACCTCGGACCTGGCCGGAGGCCAGTCGCTGGTCTCCCGGCTCCTTCTACCGACGCTGTCGATCTGCTATCGGTTCCTCGGCTCTCGCCGGCTGCGACCGGCGCGGCCTCACGGCAAAGTCTTTGGCATTGCGGGATGGGCTTCGGACGGCGAGCGGCCCGGGAGACCCCGTCACCCGGCCGGTCGGTACCCGCGGCAGCGATCAACGCGTGCGTCCTGGCGCTGCGGACACGTTCCGCAGGAAGGGGATGCCATCGAGGGTGCCGTCTTGGCAGGCGCCCTCGCATGCGAAGTCATGCCTCGGCCGGAAGGTCATGGTGACGGTGACGGAGCAGCTGTTCTCTCCGGCTGCGACCGGAGCAGTCTGGCGGCAAAGTCCTTGGCCATCGCAGGATGGGCTGCGGACGGCGAGCGGCCCGGAAGATCCCGCCACCCGGCCGATCGATGCCGCCGGCAGCGGTCAACGCGTTCGTCCGGGCGCTGCGGACACGCTCCACAGGGAGGGGATGCCATCGAGGGCGCCGTTTGGCGGGCGCCCTCGCAGCGTGAAGTCAGTTCTTCAATTCGAAGGTCATGGTGACGGTGACGGAGTAGCTGTTCTCTCCGGCTGCGACCGGCACGGCCTCGGGGGCGAAGTCCTTGGCCATCGCGGCGCGCATCATCGGCATGGGCTGCGCGCGATAGGAGGTCTCGGAGATCTCCAGCACCTTGCCGATATCGATGCCGGCGGCGGATGTCAGTTCGCGCGCGCGGGCGATGCCGTCTTCCACGGCCTTCTTGCGCGCCTCGCTGATGGCGGCTTCCGGCTTGTCGTTGGTGAAGCGGATGCCGCCGCTCTGGTTGACGCCGAGCGTCACGGTCTGGTCGAGGATGGTGCCGAGTTTCGCGAGGTCGCGAATGCGCACCGACAGCATGTTGGAGACCTGGAAGCCGACCAGCACGGGCGGCTTGTTCTCGTTCCCGTCGCCCTGCGGGAACTGGTACTGCGGGTTGATGACGAAGCCGGAGGTCTGCAGGTCGCGCTCGGCGATGCCGGCGTCCTTCAGCGCCTTCATCACTTCGGCCATGGCCGCATTGTTGGCGTCCAGCGCCTCGCGGGCGGTCTTGCCGTCCTTGACGACGCCGAGATCGACGACCGCCATATCGGGGGCGACATCGGCGCGGCCTTCGCCGGTCACCGTGATCACGGGCTCGCGCGGCCGCGTCTCCTGCGCAAGCACCGGTACGGCTGCTGCCGCCGTCAGTGCCGCTGCCAGCGCGGTGGCGGCCAGCGCACGCGAAAATCCTACTCGAAGCATAAGGGGTCTCCCACTGGTTGTCCTCGCACGTTTCATCCAGTGCGATTGTGTAAGCATTGCGGCGGCGCTTGTCGGCCGCGACGATTTCGTCTAGACGAAATTCCCCGGGGCCGCCATTGACCCCGAGCCGCCACGGCGGCAGGGCCTGTAGCTCAATGGTTAGAGCCGGCGGCTCATAACCGCTTGGTTGGGGGTTCGAGTCCCTCCGGGCCCACCACTCAATTCTTAATTGTCTGATTTTGTTGAGTTTTTCGCCTTTACTCCCGCACCGAGATTAGGGTGCGGGGAAATTTTGCTCACGATCTGTTCCTCGACCAGCCGCGACGAAGCCTTGCCGAGATGCGCTCGATCGGCTCCCTTGGTGTAGATTTCGGCCTGTTTAACCGTGACCCAACCGAATTGCGCCATCAATTGATGACTCGTTGCGCCCGCCTCTGCGGCGAGGGTGGCACTGAATTTCCGCAGTCCGTGGGCGCTCTTTTGAACACCCGCCGCCCTGCATGTATCGCGGAACCAATTGCCGAAGGACTCTTTCGTCATCGGGAGGCCTTTTTTGCCAACGATGAATGCCAGGTCTCCGGTTTGAGTTTGCTCGATGAGGTCAAGAATTCGCGGCGAAAACTCGATCGTCACTTGCGTGTTCGTTTTCTTAGTGCTGATCTTCAAGACGTCGGCGGTCATATGCTGGCGTCCAGCACGGACGGCGTCCGACCTTCTCAGGCCTGACGCTACGATGAGTTCAAATGCCAGTCGTTCTCGGGTCCCCAGAGGCCAATGGCTAATGAATTTTTCGACGTCTTCGATTGTCCAAATCGGAAAGCCATCAGTGCTCAGAGGTTTCAATCGTTTGACACCAATGGTGGGATTTGCGCTGACGTGGCTGTTGTCCACTCCCCAATTAAAAAGGGCTGACAGCGCCTTCTTGAAATTGTTAGCAAGTGATGGCGTCGTTTTTCTGCGCTCCAAAGCCTTCTGGACGTCGGCTGTCAATCGGCATCGAAACGGGCCCCCCTATCGGCTCCCAAAAGGGACCCCTGCCTCTGGTTGCATCGGGTCAGCGCGCGTAGGCCCGGAGCTCTCCATTTAGCGCAGGGGCCTGCGGGCGC
>NZ_JAJNCZ010000009.1 GCF_021026345.1 Rhizobium sp. GN54
TGACATTTCGACTTTGCACAACTACGGACATTTCAACATGGCCGCCACATCTTGCGTTACCGGGTGGGCGCAAGTTTGACGTGCGACATGCCAATGATTTCCATACGCGATCGCCCCTCGCCGATCGGCGAGATGGATCGCCAGCTTGGGCGCCATCGTTCGATGAACCGCTGCAGGTGATCGAACTCTTTCGCTCCCGGCGCCGGACAGGATAGCATGTTGTCGGCGAGCGGGAGGCTTCATGGCGGACGACAGGCGGTATTGGCTGCGCAAGGACGATGCGGAGGCTTCGAGCGCGAGTTTTCCCGAACTCTTTTTCGATCTCGTCTTCGTCTTCGCGCTGATCCAGCTGTCGGAGACGCTGGTGGAGGATTTCACCTTCGGCATTGCGAGCGAGGCCGTGCTGTTCATCCTGGCGCTCTGGTGGGTGTGGATCCATACGACCTGGGTGACCAATCTGCTCGATTCCGAGATCGTGCCGGTCAGGATCTTTCTGTTCGTACTGATGTTCCTCGGGATCGTGCTGGCGATCGCGCTTCCGAAGGCGTTCACCGACATGGGGCTCGTCTTCGCCCTCGCCTACTGTGCGATGCAACTCAGCCGTTCGCTCCTTGCCCTCTACGCGTTCCGCAACGGCGATCGCGCCGCATTCACGACGTTCCTGCGTATCACCGCCTGGCTTGTGGTATCCGGTGCGCTGTGGGTTGCCGGCGGCCTGTCGGAGCCGCATCTGCGCGTGCTCTTCTGGGTGGCCGCGCTCGCCGTCGAATATGTCGGCCCGGTGGTGCGCTACTGGCTGCCGTCGATCGGCGCGTCGCCGCCCGAGGCGCTCAATGTCGATGGCGAGCATCTGGCCGAACGCTGTGCGCTCTTCGTCATCATCGCGCTCGGCGAGACGATCCTGACGACAGGCAAGAACGCCTCGGCGCATCTCGAAAATGCGGCTACGATGCCGGTCCTCGTGCTGGCCTTTCTCACCACCGTGCTGATGTGGTGGCTCTACTTCCACCACGGCCAGGAGAAGGCGGCCGAGAAGGCGGAACGGACGAGCAGGCCGCAGGAAACCGCCCAGCATCTCTTCACCTATGGCCACCTGCCGATCATCGCCGGTATCATCCTGACCGCCGTCGGTGAGGATTTCAGCCTCACCCACCCGTTAGAGAGCGGTTCGGCCAGCAGCGCCCTGGCGCTTCTCGGCGGCCCTGCCCTCTATCTCGCCGGCCTCGGCTGGATGCGGGCGGCTTCGTCGCGCATCGTCCCCTACGCCCATATCGCCGGCATCGCCCTGCTCGGCGCCACCTATCTGCTGGTGTCGAACACCACCAATTTTCTGATCCATCTGACCGCGGTGGCCATCCTCCTCGGCGTGGCCGTCGGCGAGGCGGCGGCCGTGAAACGGTACGGCTCGCGCGCCGCCTGATGCCGCCGGCTGCCTAGGCTGCCGAAGACAGCATTGCGACCGGGCACGGCTTGGGCCTTGAAAGAAAATGCGTTCCCCTCTCTGGCGCTTCCGTCCGCTTCGCGTCATCCTGTTGAAAGGAGAGAGTTGCGATGCTGGCAGAGGGAGGAATGCCGATGCGCTGCTTTGCCGTGGTCGGTCCGTCGCAGGCGGGCAAATCGACGCTCGTCGAAAAACTGGGCGCGCTGGAGGGCGGCGGCAAGAAGACCGCCTCGCCGTCCGGATTGAACATAAGCACCTTCGAATACGGCGGTGAAGCCTGGTGCGCGCTCGATACGCCGGGCTCGGTCGAGGCCATCGCCCATGCGCAGAACGCGCTGCTGGCCAGCGACGCCTGCATCCTGTGCGTTTCGCCGGCGCCGGAGGAAGCCGTTCTCGCCGCGCCCTATCTCAGGGTCATCGAGGCGTCCGGGACGCCCTGCATCATCTTCGTCAACCGGATCGACGAGCCGCGCGGCCGCATCCGCGACGTGATCGCGGCCCTCCAGGATTATGCCGGCCATACGCTCGTCCTCCGGCAGGTGCCGATCCGTGAGGGCGAGACGATCGTCGGCAGCGTCGATCTCATTTCCGAGCGAGCCTGGCGCTACCGCGAGGGCCAGCCATCCAATCTCGTCGCCCTGCCGAAGGACGTCACGGAGCGCGAACAGGAGGCGCGCACCGAGCTTCTCGAGCATCTTTCGGAGTTCGACGACTGGCTGCTGGAGGAACTGATCGAGGATCGCGAGCCGGACGGCGCCGCCCTCTATTCCATCGCCACCCGCATCCTGAAGGAAAACCGCATCACCCCCGTCTTCATCGGCTCGGCCGGCCACGGCAACGGCATGCAGCGGCTGATGAAGGCGCTGCGCCACGAGGCGCCGCCGGTCGAAGCCCTGCGCGACCGGCTCGCCGCGGCGGCCGGTGCCGACATTGCCGCCATGACCTTCCACGCCTTCCATCGCCAGAACATCGGCAAGACCGTGCTGGGCCGCGCGCTCGGCGAAATCAAACAGGCCGCGGCCCTCGGCGAAGGCGGTCTCGGCACGCTGCAGGATCCAATTGCCGCCCGCCCGGTCGCCAACGGCCAGCTTGCGCCGGGAGAGGTGTTCGCCTCGGTCAAGTCGGATCGCCTGCCCGTCCCTGCCCTGCTCGCGGTCGGCACTGCCTTCCCGCCGCCGGACTGGACGGCGCCGCCCTCGCCCATGCTGGAGCGGATCCTCGTTCCGAACAACGAACGCGACGAGACCAAGCTGTCCTCGGCGCTCGCCAAGATCGCCGAGACAGACCGCGGCCTGCGCCTGTCGCAGGAGGAAGGCACCGGCGCCTACCTGATCAGCATCCAGGGCCTCCTGCATCTGCGCGAGGTCGCAAGGACGCTCTCCGACGTCTTCCACATCGTGGTGGAGGACCAGCCGCCGAGCCCGGTCTATCGGGAGACGATCTCGCGGCCGTCAGACGTCCACTATCGCCACCGCAAGCAGACGGGCGGCGCCGGCCAGTTCGCCGACGTCAAGCTCAGCGTCCATCCGAACGGCCGCGGCGACGGCTTTTCCTTTGCCGAGGTCGTCAAGGGCGGCGCGGTGCCGCGCAACTTCATCCCAGCCGTCGAGGCCGGCGCGCGCGAGGCCATGGACAAGGGACCGCTCGGCTTCGGCGTCATCGATGTCGGCGTGACCCTGACGGACGGCCAGCATCATGCCGTCGACAGCTCAGAATATGCCTTCCGCACCGCCGCCAAGATGGGGGCGCGGCAGGCCATGGCACAGGCCGCGCCGGTGCTGATGCAGCCGATAGCTCGCGTCGAGATCCACATCCCCTCGGTCTATACCGGCGGGCTGGTGCAGATCGTGTCGGCGCTCAAGGGCCAGGTGCTCGGCTTCGACCGCGACGAGGCAGCCAAGGGTTGGGACACGTTCCGCGCCCTCATTCCCGCCAGCATGCTCGAGGACCTGGCCCGCTCGCTCCGCTCGGCCACCCAGGGCATCGGCTACTTCTCCAAGGCGTTCGACCATTTCGAGGAGGTCTACGGCAAGGAGGCGGATGCGATCGTGGCAGCGCACGGGCAGCAGATGGCGCACGGCCAATGAAGCGGGGTGCGAGCGGCAACGGGCAGTTCGCCACCATGCCGGCAATCTGGCACGCTGAATCTCAGGCGTCGCATTAGAATTGTTACAGATATAACTGATATTAAATCATAAATATCTGGATTTATTAGCCAGGAGCCCTCCTCCCGCCCTGCCTATGCCCTCTTCCAAATCTCAGGATGTGCGCTAGCTTTCACAGATGGGATCGGAGCGCGCCATGAAGATCGTCCGGGCTGCCCTCGCAGTCTGCACGCTGCTGCTGCCGCCGGCAGGACCGGCCACGGCAGACGATCCGGTCCTGACCGTGCAGAAGGTGATCGCTGCACAGATCGAGGCTTTTCTTGCCGACGATGCGGCTGCGGCCTATGCCTTCGCCTCCCCGGCCATCCGGCAAAAATTCCCCGACGAGACGTCCTTCTTCGACATGGTCAAGCGCGGTTATGCGCCCGTCTATCGCCCCGGCAATTTCGCCTTCGGCCGCAGCAGGGTCGCAGACGACACCGTCCTGCAGGAGGTCCTAATCAGCGGCAGCGACGGCAAGGACTGGACCGCCGTCTACCAGGTCGTGCGCCAGCCCGATGGCAGCTACAGGATCAACGGCGTGCACATGATGCGCTCGGTGGCGGGGCCGGACATCTGAGCGGCCTCATACCCGAACCTGTTTTTCAGGAAATCCAATTATCCTACTGTTTTTAATAATACTCGTAGCATAATCGGTGTCAGGCGTTCTTCTTCGCTTCCGCCTCGCCGCGCGCCCAGCCGTCCTGCGTCTCCGCCATGAAGTCGCTGTAGCGACCCTCTTCGATCGCAGCGCGGATGCCGGCCATCAGTTCCTGGTAGTAGGCGAGGTTGCTCCAGGTCAAAAGCATGCCGCCGAGCGATTCGTTGGCGCGCACGAGGTGATGCAGATAGGCGCGCGAGTAGTCGCGGGTCGCCGGGCAGGCCGATTGCTCGTCGAGCGGGCGCATGTCCTCGGCATGGCGGGCGTTGCGGATGTTGATGCGGCCGTGGCGGGTGAAGGCCAGGCCGTGACGGCCGGAGCGGGTCGGCATCACGCAGTCAAACATGTCGATGCCGTGTGCCACCGATTTCAGGATATCGTCCGGCGTGCCGACGCCCATCAGGTAGCGCGGCTTTTCGTACGGCAGGTGCGGACAGGTGGTGTCGATCATTTCGAGCATGATCGCCTGCGGCTCGCCGACCGCCAGGCCGCCGATCGCATAGCCCTTGAGGTCGAGGCCGGAAAGCGCCTGCGCCGAGCGCACGCGCAGTTCCGCGATGTCGCCGCCCTGGACGATGCCGAACATCGCCTTGCCCGGCTGATTGCCGAAGGCCACCTTGCAGCGCTCGGCCCAGCGGTAGGACATCTCCATCGCCCGCTCGATCTCTTTCGGTTCCGCGGGCAGGCGCACGCATTCGTCGAGCTGCATCTGGATGTCGCTGTCGAGCAGGCCCTGGATCTCGATCGAGCGCTCCGGCGACATATGGTGCAGCGAGCCGTCGACATGGCTCTTGAAGGTCACGCCCTGCTCGTCGAGCTTGCGCAGGCCGGAGAGCGACATCACCTGGAAGCCGCCGGAATCGGTCAGGATCGGCCAGGGCCAGCGGATCAGTTCGTGCAGGCCGCCGAGGCGGGCGACGCGTTCGGCGCCCGGGCGCAGCATCAGGTGATAGGTGTTGCCGAGGATGATGTCGGCGCCGAGGTCGCGCACCTGGTCCAGATACATCGCCTTGACGGTGCCGACCGTGCCGACCGGCATGAAGGCCGGCGTGCGGATCGTCCCGCGCGGCATGGAGACTTCGCCGCGCCGCGCCTTGCCGTCGGTCGCAAGCAGCTTGAATTCGAAGCGTTCGGTCATGGTTCTTTCCGGAAGAGCAGGCTGGCGTCGCCATAGGAGTAGAAGCGATAGCCGGTCTCGATGGCGTGCGCATAGGCCGCCCGCATCGTCTCCAGCCCGCTGAAGGCCGAGACGAGCATGAACAGCGTCGACTTCGGCAGATGGAAATTGGTCATCAGCACGTCGGCGGTGCGAAACCGGTAGCCCGGCGTGATGAAGATGCCGGTGGCGCCCGACCAGGGCTCGATCGTGCCGTCCTCGCGCGCCGCACTTTCGAGCAGACGGAGCGAGGTTGTTCCGACACAGACGATCCGACCGCCGCGTGCCCGCACGGCGTTCAGCGCCTCTGCCGTCCGCCTCGAAACATAACCGATCTCCTGGTGCATGACGTGGTCGTCGGTATCGTCGGCCTTGACCGGCAGGAACGTCCCCGCCCCCACATGCAGCGTCACGAAATGGCGCTCGACGCCCTTGCGATCGAGCGCCTCGAACAGCGCCTCGGTGAAGTGCAGGCCGGCCGTGGGCGCGGCGACGGCGCCCTCCTCGCGGGCATAGATCGTCTGGTAGTCGCGGCGGTCGTCGGCGTCGTCCTCGCGCTTGGAGGCGATATAGGGCGGCAGCGGGATGTGGCCGACCGCGGCGATCGCCTCGTCGAGGATGGGGCCGGACAGATCGAAGCGCAACGTCACCTCGCCGCCCTCGCCCTTCTCCTCCACGATCGCATCGAGCGCGCCGAGCAGGCAGGCGTTGCCGCCGTGGCCGAAGGCGATGCGGTCGCCGACCTTGATCCGCTTGCCGGGGCGGGCAAACGCTTTCCAGCGATCGGCGGCGATGCGCATGTGCAGCGTGGCGGAGACCTGCTGGCCGCCTGCCCCTTCGCGATGGCGGATGCCTTCCAGCTGCGCCGGGATCACGCGGGTATCGTTGAAGACCAGGGCGTCGCCCGCCTGCAGGAAGTCCGGCAGGTCGCCGACATGGCGATCCTCGAAAGGCCGGGCTTCGCCGGGACGGACGACGAGCAGCCGCGCCGCCTCGCGCGGGGTCACCGGGCGTAGGGCGATCCGCTCCTCGGGGAGCTCGAAGTCGAACAGGTCAATGCGCATCGGAACTAGGATCTTCGGGTTCGTCGTGGCGATAAACCATTTCGGCGAAAAAGGGAAACCCGCCCCGGCGCCTGCGCGCAAACGGAGCGGGTTTCCGGCACGTTGCAGCGATCAGGCGTCGGCTGCGACCTTCATCGAGACGATGGTGTCGGGATCCTTCACCGGCTCGCCACGCTTGATCTTGTCGATGTTGTCCATCCCGTCGATGACCTGGCCCCAGACCGAATACTGCTTGTTCAGCCAGGGGGCGTCGGTGAAGCAGATGAAAAACTGCGAGTTGGCCGAATTCGGCATCTGGCTGCGGGCCATCGAGCAGGTGCCGCGGACGTGGCTCATGTTCGAGAATTCGGCCTTCAGGTCCGGCTTTTCCGAGCCGCCCATGCCGGCACGGGCGGGGTTGAAGTCCTTGCCGCCGGTCTTGCCGTACTGGACGTCGCCGGTCTGGGCCATGAAGTCCTCGATGACGCGGTGGAACACGACGCCGTCATAGGCGCCCTCGCGCGTCAGCTCCTTGATGCGGGCGACGTGGCCGGGGGCGAGATCCGGCAGAAGCTGGATGACGACCTTGCCCTTCGAGGTCTCCATGATGATGGTGTTTTCCGGATCCTTGATCTCGGCCATGGTCTTTCTCCTTGGTTTGGAAGGCTTACTTTCCGACGGTGACCTTGATCATCCGGTCGGGCTCGGTGACGGCGCCGTTGTTGGCATCGTCGCCGCGCTTGATCTTGTCGACGTTCTCCATGCCTTCGACCACCTGGCCGACGACCGTGTACTGGCCGTTCAGGAAATCGCCCGGGGCGAACATGATGAAGAACTGCGAATTGGCGGAATTGGGGTCCTGGGCGCGCGCCATGCCGACCGTGCCGCGCACGAAGGGCACGTCGGAGAACTCGGCCGGCAGGTTCGGCTCCGAAGAACCGCCGGTGCCGGCGGCCGAAGCGTCGAAGCCCTGCTCCATGTCGCCGTACTGGACGTCGCCGGTCTGCGCCATGAAGCCGTCGATGACGCGGTGGAAGGCGACGTTGTCGTATTCGCCCTTCTCCGCCAGCGCCTTGAGGCGCTCGACATGCTTGGGCGCGACATCCGGACGCAACTCGACGACGACCGGGCCGTCCTTCAGCTGGATCGTCAGGTATTCCTTCGCCTGGGCCCAGGCGCTGCCGCTGGCGGTAGCAAGAAGGAGGGCGCCGGCAAGGGCGTACTTGAAGAGTTTCATGGTCACTCCGTTTCGTTGAAATGGATCAGGTGCGCCTGCGCGCCTTCAACGCTGCATCGACGACCCTGGGAACAAAGGCGCTGACGTCACCGCCCATTCCCGCGATCTGACGAACCAATGTGGCGGTTATGGGTCGCGATGCAACCCCCGCAGGCAGGAATACGGTCTGGACGTCCGGTGCCATCTGCTGGTTCATGCCGGCCATCTGCATCTCGTAGTCGAGATCGGTGCCGTCGCGCAGGCCCCGGATCAGGAGGTGCGCGGCATGGGACCTCGCCGCATCGACCACCAGCTTGTCGAAGGAGACCACGGTGACGTCGGCAGCGCGCGCGGGCAGCGCCTCGGCGATCGCCTGCCGGATCAGGTCGGCGCGCTCATCGAAGGAGAACAGCGGCGTCTTGCCGGGATGGATGCCGATCGCGACCACCACCTTCGGCGCAATGTTCAGCGCCTGCACAAGCACGTCGAGGTGCCCGTTGGTGATCGGGTCGAAGGAACCCGGATAGAAGGCGACGGCCATGGCGTTTTCCCGTTTTGGCGCGTTGTGTCATGCGGCAGAGCCATAAGCAAGAGAGCGGCCTGCCGAAGCCACCGGTGTCCCCGTCAAACTGACGGGCTCGATGCCACCGACGCGACGTGCAGGACCGGTCCGCCGCGTATGGCTTCGATGTCCATATAGGTGATCGGGAACAAATGTCGAAGCAGCGGCGTTCTGGTTGCAAGTTCAATCAAGGGAATGCGTTTTCCGATAGGAAAAGGAAAAGCACCATGGCACTCGCACTACTCTGCCTGACGATGTTCGTCCTCCTGACCACGGCCAGCATGCGGGCCACCCGCCGCGAAGCGCGCCGGAGCTCCATCGCGGCCAGCCCGCGCGGCAAGTGGATCCGCACCCATCGGGAGGCTTGATCATGACCGCCGTGATGATGTTCTTCGCCATCCTGATCAGCATGATCTTCACCATCGACTTTTCGCGGACCATCCTGGCGCTGCGCCAGGAGCGGGTCGCGATCAGGGCGATGCGACGGAAAGCAGGCGGCTTCGACGTGTAAGGCGCAAGGCCGGTTTCCGGAAAGAAGGCAACACCGGAACCCGTCCCCGCCGCACCTCCCCTTGCCGCCGTCCTCGCAGGCGCTTTCCCCTCAAGCGACCTGCATGAAGAAAGGCCGGCGCCCCGCGCCGGCCTTTCCCCTGTCTATCGCCAAGTCATTGCCGCCTGGTGACGGTCGTGCCTATTCGGGCGTCTCGCCCCCGTCGGTCGAAGGCGGAGCCGTCCCGACCCCTTCCGTACCATTGCCTTCCACGCCGTCACCCTCGACGCCGTTGCCGTCGAGTTCGTCATCGCCGTCCGGCTCGCTGATGCGCTCGACCGAGACGACCTTCTCGTCCTTGGCGGTGGAGAAGATGGTCACGCCCTTGGTGGCGCGGCTGGCGATGCGAATGCCGTTGACCGGCACACGGATCAGCTGGCCGCCGTCCGAGACCAGCATCAGCTGGTCGCCGTCGTCGACCGGGAAGGCTGCGACCAGATCGCCGATCTCGGCGGTCTTGGAGGTGTCGGTGGCGCGGATGCCCTTGCCGCCGCGACCGGAGGTGCGGAAGTCGTAGGAGGACGACCGCTTGCCGAAGCCCTTCTCGGAGACGGTCAGCACGAACTGCTCGCGCGTCTTCAGCTCCTCGTAGCGCTCGTCGGAAAGCTGCCCCTCCTCGGTGACCTCCTCGCCGACCAGCGCGATCTCCTCGGCCTCGCCGCCGGCAGCCCGGCGCTCGGCGGCGGAGCGCTTCAGGTAGGCGGCGCGCTCCCAGGGTTCGGCGTCGACGTGGCTGACGATCGTCATCGAGATGATGCGGTCGCCCTGGCCCATCGAGATGCCGCGCACGCCGACCGAGTTGCGGCCGGCGAAGACGCGAACGTCGTCGACCGGGAAGCGGATGCACTGGCCGAGCGCCGTCGTCAGCAGCACGTCGTCCTGGTCGGTGCAGGTTTCCACAGAGAGGATCTCGTCGCCCTCGTCTTCCAGCTTCATTGCGATCTTGCCGTTACGGTTGACCTGGACGAAGTCGGACAGCTTGTTGCGCCGGACGGTGCCGCGCGTGGTCGAGAACATCACGTCGAGGTTCGCCCAGGTGCTTTCGTCCTCGGGCAGCGGCATGATGGTGGTGATCCGCTCGCCGGGCTCGATCGGCAGCATGTTGATCAGCGCCTTGCCCTTGGACTGCGGCGTACCGATCGGCAGGCGCCAGACCTTCTCCTTGTAGACGATGCCGCGCGAGGAGAAGAACAGCACTGGCGTATGCGTGTTGGCCACGAACAGCCGCGTGACGAAATCCTCGTCGCGCGTTGCCATGCCCGAGCGGCCCTTGCCGCCACGGCGCTGGGCGCGATAGGTCGCGAGCGGCACGCGCTTGACGTAGCCGGCATGCGAAACGGTGACCACCATGTCCTCGCGGGCAATCAGGTCCTCGTCGTCCATGTCCGGGCCGAAATCGGCGATCTCGGTGCGGCGCGGCGTGCCGAACTCATCGCGGATCGCAATCATCTCTTCCTTGACGATCGCCTGGATGCGCAGGCGCGAGCCGAGGATATCGAGATAGTCGCGGATTTCCTCGCCGATCTTGTTCAGTTCCTCGTCGATCTCGTCGCGGCCGAGTGCGGTGAGGCGGGCGAGGCGCAACTCGAGGATCGCGCGGGCCTGCTCCTCGGAGAGGTTGTAGGTGCCGTCGTCGTTGATGCGGTGGCGCGGGTCGTCGATCAGGCGGATCAGCGCGTCGACGTCCTTGGCCGGCCACCGGCGCTCCATCAGCTGCTCGCGCGCCGTCTGCGGATCGGGTGCGCGGCGGATGAGGCTGATGACCTCGTCGATGTTGGCGACCGCGATCGCAAGGCCAACCAGCACGTGGGCGCGGTCGCGCGCCTTGCGCAGCAGGTACTTGGTGCGGCGGGAGACGACCTCCTCGCGGAAGGAGACGAAGGCGCGCAGCATGTCGAGCAGCGCCATCTGCTCGGGCTTGCCGCCGTTCAGCGCCACCATGTTGCAGCCGAAGGAGGTCTGCAGCGGCGTGTAGCGGTAAAGCTGGTTCAGAACCACGTCGGCATTGGCGTCGCGCTTCAGTTCGATGACGACGCGGTAGCCCTCGCGGTCGGACTCGTCGCGCAGGTCCGAGATGCCCTCGATGCGCTTCTCGCGCACCAGTTCGGCCATCTTCTCGATCATCGACGCCTTGTTCACCTGGTAGGGGATCTCGGTGATGATGATCTGCTCGCGGTCGCCGCGCATCGGCTCGACGCGGGCGACGCCACGCATGATGACCGAGCCGCGGCCGGTCTCGTAGGCCTGGCGGATACCGGCGCGGCCGAGGATCATGGCGCCGGTCGGGAAGTCGGGGCCCGGGATGATCTGCATCAGGTCGGGCAGCTCGATCGCCGGATTGTCGATCAGCGCCACGCAGCCGTTGATGACTTCCGACAGGTTGTGCGGCGGGATGTTGGTCGCCATGCCGACGGCGATGCCGCCCGCGCCGTTGACGAGCAGGTTCGGGAATTTGGCCGGAAGGACCGTCGGCTCCTGGATAGTGCCGTCGTAGTTGTCGCGGAAGTTGACCGTCTCCTTGTCGAGATCGTCCAGCAGCGAATGCGCGGCCTTCTCGAGGCGGCATTCCGTGTAGCGCTGGGCGGCCGGCGGATCGCCGTCGACGGAGCCGAAATTGCCCTGACCGTCGATCAGCGGCAGCCGCAGCGACCAGTCCTGCGCCAGGCGCGCCAGCGCGTCGTAGATCGCGCTGTCGCCGTGCGGGTGGTACTTACCCATCACGTCGCCGGTGACGCGCGCGCACTTGACGTATTTCTTGTTCCAGTCGATCCCCATCTCGCCCATGCTGAAGAGGATGCGCCGGTGCACCGGCTTCATGCCGTCGCGCACATCGGGCAGCGCGCGGCTCACGATCACGCTCATCGCGTAATCGAGATAGGACCGCTGCATTTCCTCGATGATCGAAATCGGCTCAATGCCGGGAGGGGTCTTGCCGCCGGGAGTGGTTTGCTCTGTCAATGTCTGTCACGATCTTTGTTCGGAATCAGTCGCGGAATTTATAGCCTAACGGCTTGAACTGCGCCAATTTTGCGGGAAGTTTTGAACAGTCTTTTGCCAGAAATCCGCCAATTGCCGCAATTTGATGGCGGCTTTCAACGGCGACCGCCGCCCGCCCTTCCCTTCCCCGCGTCTGTCGCCTAACAATGGTGCAAAGCGCATCGCCAGAATGCGCATGAACCGGCACAGGGGATCGCCGCATGTACGATTGGAATCTGGTCGTCAATGCCATGGCGACCTTGCTGGTGACGCTGGACCCGCCCGGGCTTGCGCCGATCTTCCTGGGGCTCACCGTCGGCATGAACCGCTCGGAGCGGACCCAGGTCGCGTTCCGCGGCTCCATCATCGCCTTTGCCATCCTCGCGGCCTTCGCCCTGTTCGGGGCCGGGATCCTCGGCGTGCTCGGCATATCCATGGCCGCCTTCCGCATCGCGGGCGGCCTGCTCCTCTTCTTCATCGCCTTCGAGATGGTGTTCGAGCGCCGGCAGGAACGGAAGAAGAAGACCTCGGAGGTGGCCGTCACCAAGGATCACATCCGCAACATCGCCGTCTTTCCGCTGGCCCTGCCGTTGATCGCGGGCCCCGGCGCCATTTCGGCGACGCTGCTTCTGGCGGGCTCGATGTCCTCGCCTGTCGGACGGGTGGCCCTGATCGGCGTCATCGCGCTCTGCGTCGCCATCGTGTTCGCGACGCTCTATGTCGCCGAAAGGATCGACCGCTACCTCGGCGTCACCGGACGGGCGATCCTGACGCGGCTCCTCGGCGTCATCCTCGCAGCCCTTGCCGTGCAGTTCGTCGTCGACGGCACCCGTGCCGCCTTCGTCATCTGACGGGCCGGGTCGCGGCGGACGCGTCGCAAAATAAGTGTTGGCGCCATGCCACTCCTGATTGCAAGTCGGTCGCACCGTTGATACGGACGATCCGTGCAATCGGAGATAGAGCCATGAATCGCACCCGCATCCTGACACTCATGCTTTCCGTCGGCCTCCTCGCGGGCTGTGCGCCCACCGAAAGGGAGTACGAGGCCCTCGTGACCACGCTGCAGGGCAGCGCGAAGGCCCGGCAGCTCGCGGTCAGCGAATGTACGAAGGGCTTTTCCACCAGCCAGAAACGCGCAGCCGCCGTCATCATCGACAGCACGGAAAAGAATGCTGCCCGGTTGGCGTGCACCCGGGCCGTCGAAGCCATGCGGTCTGGCCGACTCACCTATGCCGATGCCGTCGACATGAAGAGGGGCAAGTTCACGCCGAAGCTGGTCAAGATCGTCCAGGGACGATAGGCGCTCCGATCCCCCGGCGGCACCCCGATGCCGCTCACGCGAGCAGTGCCGGCTTCTCCCCGCCATAGGCCCAGTCCAGAAGCTCGATCGTGTGCAGGATCGGCACGTCGGTTCCCGTGGCGATCTGGGTGATGCAGCCGATGTTGCCGGTGGCGATCACGTCGGGCTTGGTCGCTTCGAGGTTCTTGACCTTGCGCGCCTTCAGCTTCGCCGAGATCTCCGGCTGCATGATGTTGTAGGTGCCGGCCGAGCCACAGCAGAGGTGGCCCTCGGCCGGATCGCGGACGGTGAAGCCGGCGGTCTTCAGCAGCGTCTTCGGCAGCTGCGTGATCTTCTGGCCGTGCTGCATCGAGCAGGCGGAATGATAGGTTACGGTCACCTGCTTCGTCTCCTGCTGCGGCAGGTCGAGGGTGGCGAGATATTCCGTGACGTCCTTCGCCAGCGCCGACACGCGCGCCGCCTTTTCCGCATAGTCCGGATCGAGGCGCAGCATGAAGCCGTAGTCCTTGATGGTTGTGCCGCAGCCCGACGCCGTGACGATGATGGCGTCGAGCCCGCCGTTGTCGACCTCGCGCAGCCAGACGTCGACATTGCGGCGCGCCGATTGCAGCGCCTGCTCCTCACGACCCATGTGGTGGACGAGCGAACCGCAGCAGACCTCGCCGGCCGGCGCGACCACCTCGACGCCGAGGCGGGTCAGGAGCCTGATCGTCGCCTCGTTGATCCCGGGCTCCAGCACCGGCTGCGCGCAGCCGGACAGGATCGCCACGCGGCCGCGGCGGGTGCCTGTCGGCGGATGCGTGGCCGGGCGGGCGCTTGACGAGGGCTTGGGGACGCGGCGTGGCGCCAGGTCCAGCATGGCGGCGAAGGGCTCGAGCCCCTTCACCTTCCGCAGCAGCCCGGCGAAGGGCCGGCCGAGGGAGGCCGCATGCAGGGCCAGCCGGAAGCGCGCGGGATAAGGCAGTACCGCCGCCAGCAGGTTGCGGATCATTCGTTCCCGGAACGGGCGCCGGTAGGTGTTCTCGATATGCACCCGCGCGTGATCGACCAGATGCATGTAGTCGACGCCGGACGGACAGGTGGTCGTGCAGGCGAGGCAGGAGAGGCAGCGGTCGATGTGGGTGACCACCTGCTCGTCGGCCGCACGGCCGTTCTCCAGCATGTCCTTGATCAGGTAGATGCGCCCGCGCGGACTGTCGAGCTCGTTGCCGAGGGTGACATAGGTCGGACAGGTGGCCGTGCAGAAGCCGCAATGGACGCATTTGCGCAGGATCTTCTCCGACGTCGCGACATGCGGATCAGCGAGCTGTTCGGCGGTGAAATTGGTCTGCATCAGGCCGAACCCTCTGTCTGTGTCGCATCGTGGGGATCGGCAAGGAAAGTCCCCTCCCCAACCCCTCCCCACAAGGGGAAGGGGCTTGCCGTGCCGCACCGCTCCAGGTTCTGCAGCAAGGTTGCGCCTGGCGCCGACGACCCGTTTGCCGAGGCCGTTCGGCAGTCTAGCCCCTCCCCCTTGTGGGGAGGAGTTGGGAAGGGGTTCCTGTCCACCGAAGAAGAGAAGAAGTTCCAGGCCATCATCGCCCCTCACCGCCCCGCCGGAAACAGGCCGGCCGGGTCGAACTTCTCCTTGATCCGCGCGGTCAGCGCCTCGATCGCCTCGGCCTGCGGCTGCAGCACCGGCGTTGCTGCCATGGCGGCGGCAGATGCGCGCAGCAGCGTCGCGTGCCCGCCACCGAGCGCCTTGATGTAGCGGCGGACGAGTTCGGCCTCCGGATCGGCCTCCATCCGCAGCCAGACGAGGCCACCCTGCCAGTCGTAATAGGCGTCCACGCCCGTCTCCAGGCGCAGGGCGGCGACGAGCTGATGGCCGACGGTCGGGGCAACGGAGACGCGCCAGAGCGGGCGCGCCGTACCGTCGGCATAGGGCTGGACGTCTCGGATCTCGCGCCAGAGCTGCGCGGTCGCGCCGGCGTCCAGCATCGATACCGCGCCGAACGGCGCCATGACAGAGGAAAGCTTCCCGGCACGGGCCGAGACCGAAGCCGCCAGCCCCTCGAGCCGAAGCACGGTCGCAGCGCCATCCGGCAGCCGTCCGCCGAGGATGCGGCCGCGCACGCTTTCGGGCAGGTGAGCGGCACCGGAGACCTCGACCGTCATCGACATGGCGGTCGCCATGGCGGCTGCGGCCTCCGCGTCGTTCAGGCCGGAGACGACGATCGTTGCCGCATCCTCCGGGACCGGCAGCAGCCGGAAGGTGACCTCGGTGAGGAAGGCGAGCGTGCCGCGCGAGCCGGCGAGCAGCTTCGAAAGGTCGAGACCGGTGACGTTCTTCATCACCCGTCCGCCCGCCTTGACGATCCCGCCCGCGCCATTGACGAAACGGACGCCGAGGAGGCTGTCGCGGGCGGCGCCGGCGACGAAGCGACGGGGGCCGGAAGCGTTGGTGGCAAAGACCCCGCCGATGGTCGGGATGCCGCCGGTGCCGAGCGCGGGGCGCAGGTCGAGCGGCTCGAAGGCGAGCATCTGGCGGTGTCTTGCGAGCGCGGCCGTGATGTCCTCGAGCGGGGTGCCGGCCTTGGCCGTCATCGTCATCTCGGCCGGATTGTAGGCGACGATGCCGGAGAGGTTGGCCGAGGACAGGATATCGCGGCCGCCGGCCTGGGCCAGCGTGCGCGTCCCGCCGCCGCGGATCTGCAAGGGGCTTCCGGCCGCCGCGGCGGACAGGACGATCCGCGCGGCGGCGTCTTCGGAGAGAGGATCGTGGATGACGCTCATGCCGCCGGTCGCCCTTCCAGCGGGAAGACCTTGGACGGGTTCAGGATCCATTGCGGATCGAAGGCAGCGCGCACCGCCATCTGCTGGGCGAGATCGGCCTCGGCATACTGGTGGCGCATCAGGTCGCGCTTCTCGATGCCGACCCCGTGCTCGCCGGTCAGGCAGCCGCCGGCATCGACGCAGAGCTTGAGGATCTCGTTGCCCGCCTCCTCGGCGCGGGCGGCATCCTCCGGATCGTTGGCGTTGAAGAGGATCAGCGGATGCATGTTGCCGTCGCCGGCGTGGAAGACGTTGGCGACGCGCAGGCCGTGGCGCTCGACGATCTCGGCGGTGCCGCGCAGCACGTTCGGCAGTTGGCTGAGCGGCACGGTGCCGTCCATGCAGATATAGTCGGCGATGCGGCCGGTGGCGCCGAAGGCGGACTTGCGGCCCTTCCAGATCAGCGCCGCCTGGGTGGCCGACTGGCTTTCCTTGACCACCTTCACCCCGTGGCGCCGGGCGATGTCGATGATCGCATGCAGCATGTCGTCCATCTCGGCCTCGGAGCCCTCAACCTCGACGATCAGCAACGCCTCGACGTCGCTCGGGTAGCCGGCGCCGGCAAAGGCTTCGCAGATGGTAATCGCCGGCCTGTCCATGAATTCGATGGCGACGGGGATGATGCCGGCTGCGATGATGTCGGCGACGCAGGCGCCGGCTTCCTCCGAACTGTCGAAGCCGAACAGCACCGGGCGGGCGCCTTCGGGCTTGGCGATCAGGCGCACCGTCGCCTCGGTGACGATGCCGAGCTGCCCCTCGGAGCCGCAGACGAGGCCGAGCAGGTCCAGTCCCGGCGCGTCGAGCGCCTTGCCGCCGAGTTCGACCACCGTGCCGTCGACGAGCACCAGCTTGACGCCCAGCAGGTTGTTCGTCGTCACGCCGTATTTGAGGCAATGGGCACCGCCGGAGTTCATGCCGATATTGCCGCCGATCGTGCAGGCGAGCTGGGAGCTCGGATCGGGTGCGTAGAAGTATCCGTCGGCGGAGACGGCATCCGAAATCGCAAGATTGGTGACGCCCGCCTGCACGGTGGCGCTGCGGTTGGCATAGTCGACGTCGAGGATGCGCGACATCTTGGAGAGGCCGAGCACGACGGCGTCCTCCTGCGGGATTGCGCCGCCGGACAGCGAAGTGCCGGCGCCGCGGGGAACGACGGGGATGGCGTAGCGATGGCAGTATTTCATCACTGCTGCGACCTGCGCCGTCGTCTCGGGCAGAGCGACCGCCAGCGGCACCCGGCGGTAGGAGACGAAGGCATCGGTTTCGAAGGGGACCAGTTCGCGCGGCTCGTGCACGAGGCAGCCCTCGGGCAGGAGATCCGCCAGGTCGGCGACGATCTCGCGCCGTCGCGACAGCACCGCCGCCCTCGGCGGCAGAAAGCCGATCTGCTCCATCGCGAAGCCTCCCCGATTCCAGAATTGGTCTTTTTTGTTTACCACTTTGCACATGCCCAGGCAAATGCTAAGCACCTTTTCCACTAGGGCGAAAATGGACCGCATTTGTGACGGACCTGGGTGATCTGGACATATTCTCGCGCGTCGTCGCCACCGGCAGCATGTCGGCTGCGGGGCGGACGCTGGGGCTGTCGCCGGCGGTCGTTTCCAAGCGAATCAAGCGGCTGGAGGAAAGGCTCGGCACGCGGCTCCTCCAGCGCACCACCCGGCAGATCTCGCTGACGGAAGCCGGACAGGGCTTTCACGAGCGCATCGTCGCCATCCTTGCCGGCATCGAGGATGCGGAAGCCTTCGTCTCCGGCCGCGCGTCGGCGATGAAGGGGAGTTTGCGGATCTCCGCGCCCACATCCTTCGGGCGGATGCACATCGCCCCGCATCTGAACGGCTTCATGGAAGCCAATCCGGAACTCGTCGTCAACCTCGTCCTGACCGACGATTTCTCCGACATCGTCGGCGAGGGTTTCGATCTCGCGATCCGGATCGGCGAACTGCAGGATTCCTCGCTCGTCGCCCGCAGGCTCGCTCCGGTCCGGCGCGTGCTCGCCGCCGCGCCCTCCTATCTGGAGCGCCACGGAGCGCCGCAATCGATCGGCGACCTTGCCGGCCACGTCTGCATCCCGCCGCACAGCCAGGACGCTTGGCGACTGGAGGGACCGGACGGTACGGTGATCTACCGGCCGCAGGGAATGCTCGTCACCAATTCCAGCGAGGTGGTGCGCGAGGCGGTGATCGCCGGCATGGGGATCGCGCTCCGCTCGACTTGGGACATCGGCGCCGAGCTCAGCGACGGCCGGCTGGTGCAGGTGCTGCCGCAATACGAGGGCTCGCGCAACGTCGTGCTCTCGGCGATCTATGCCAGCCGGCAGTTCCTGCCCGCCAAAGTTCGCGTCTTCATCGACTATCTGGCCGAGCTCTACGGCCCGACACCCTACTGGGAACACGCCCTTTAAGGTTCAATGCGCGTCCTCCTCCGCATGGCGGCGGCGGATCGCGCGGACCAGCAGCCACATGCCGAAGACGACGACCGGAACCGACAGGCCCGTCAGCGTCTCCGGCTTGGCCGGCAGGCCGAGGTCGTGCAGGGCCTTGGCGACGTAGCCGAACAGGCCGACGACATAGTAGGAGATCGCCGCGACCGACAGCCCCTCGACCGTCTGCTGCAGGCGCAACTGCAGCTTCGCGCGGCGGTCCATCGAGTTCAGCAGCGTCGCGTTCAACTGCTCCAGTTCCACGTCGATCCAGCTGCGCAGGAGTGAGGTCGCCCGGGCGAGCTTGCGCGACAGGTTGGCCTGGCGCTCCTCGACGGACTGGCAGGTGCGCATCGCCGGCGCGAGACGGCGCTCTAGGAAGAAGCCGAGCGTCTCGTGGCCGGGAATCGCCACCTCCGCCAGCGTGCGGATGCGCTCCTGCACGATGCCGTAATAGGCGCGGCTGGCGCCGAAGCGGTAGAGGCTGAGCGCGGCATTGGCCTCGAGCTCGGCGGCGAGCCGGGTGATCTCGGCGAGCATCGAATCGGCCTCGTCGCGCGCATGCTGCTTCATCCGCTGGGTCACGGCCGTCAGCCCGTCCTCGATGCGGCGGATCTCCGGCGAGAGCGACTGGGCGAGCGGCAGCCCCATCATGGCGAGCGTCCGGTAGGTCTCGATGTCGAGCAGGCGCTGCACCAGCGCGCCGCGGCCGGCGGGCGTCATGCCGCGGTCGATGACGAGGATCTGCGTCAACCCGTCGCCGTTCTGGCGGAAGTCGGTGACGATCGTCGCCTGCCCGTCCTTGACGTCGCTGTAGCAGAGGCTGGTGGGATCGAAGACGCTGATCGCCTCGCGCGTCTCGGGCGTGTCGGGGCGAAGCTCCAGGCGGATGCCGGCGATCAGCGTGCCGGGCGGGGAGAAGCTGTCGCCGAAGGGATGGACGGGCACCACCTCGCCGAATTTCGCAGGCGCCGGACTGTCCCAGAAATAGGTCGAGAACTCGGTATGGCGCTCCCAGCGCAGCGTCCCCTGCCCCCAGCCCATGGCGTGGTGGTTGGCGTCGCGCGCCGGCGGCGATACCCCGCGCGAACGCGACAGTTCCGCCAGCACCGCATGATCGACCGCAGTCCCCCCTTCGGTCAAAAACGCCAGCTGGAAGATCACGCGCGGCGAGGCCACCAGCGTATAGGGCCTTGCGTGGATCTCGCCGAGCGCCTGTGCGCGCTGGGCCGCCGGCGGAAACGCGAAGCTTCCGTTCTTCATCTCCGCATCGTCCCCTCCTGGCGCATGCTTGCATGTTCAGCTTAAACGACAATTCAGCGCTGCAAAGGGCGCAGTGACGCATCCCCCACGAATTTACAGGCCATTCATTCTTCGCCCCTCATCGCGCAGCTGGACAAGTTTATTGACCAGTTACCGGCGGCTGCTATCCTCAGCGCATGGAAAGCGTCCCGACCCGCCCCGATTTCGATCTCTTCGCGCGCGTCAGCCACAGCCGCACGGCGGACGAGGTCGTGCGACAGATCGAGCTTCTGCTGCTCGAAGGCATCCTGCGCGACGGCGACCGGCTGCCGGGCGAGCGCGAGCTTTCGCAGCGCCTCGACGTCTCCCGCCCGATCCTGCGCGCGGCGCTGAAGGAACTGGAGACGCGCGGCCTGCTCGTCAGCCACCACGGCGGCGGCACCTATGTGACCGACATCATCGGCCAGGTCTTTTCCAGGCCCGTGGTCGAGCTGATTGCCCGCCACCAGCGCGCCACGATCGACTACCTGGAGTATCGCCGCGCACTGGAGGGCATCACCGCGGAGCTTGCCGCACAGCGCGCGACGGACCTCGACCGGAAGATGCTGGTCGGTATCCTCGAGGACATGCGCCGGGCGCATGCGAGCGGCCGGTTCGAGGACGAGCTTGCCGCCGATGTCGACCTGCACAACGCCATCGGCGAGGCGGCGCACAACATCATCCTGCTGCACACGCTGCGCTCCTGCTACCGGCTATTGGAACAGGGGATCTTCTTCCATCGCCATCTCGTCTTCGCCTCCGAAGAGGCGCGGCTGCAGCTTCTCCGTCAGCATGAGGCGATCTGCGAGGCCATCGTCGGCGGCGATCCGGCCGCTGCCAAGGCGGCCGCGCAGGCGCATATCGACCATATCGCCGGCGCGATCCGCGAGGCCGAGCGGACCGGCGAATGGCAGCGTATCTCCCAACTCAGGATGCAGCAGCGCAACGCTTCCGCAAAAAGCGTGTAGCACCACCGCCATTTGGCCCATATTTGTCGCTATCGCAGGGCCTTCGCCCACCGCGGCCGGTTTACAGGGCTGCAAAAGCTTTCATACTTCGATCGAGACGGAACCCGAATCAGCCCGCGTGAAGCTGGAAGGAATGAAGAAGAAATTGAACCTCGTGCACCGTATAGCCAGCGACGTGAGTCTGATGTTCCGGCGGCCTGCGCGCCTGCAGTATGCAGCGCTGTGCTACCGGCACAGGAAGAAGCTCGACGCGCTCGAGGTGCTGCTGATCACCAGCCGCGACACCGGCCGTTGGGTCATCCCGAAAGGCTGGCCGATGCAGGGCCGGGAGTCCTATGCCGTTGCCGAGCGCGAGGCCTATGAAGAGGCCGGCGTCAAGGGCAAGGTGCACAAGGAACCGGTCGGCTACTACATGTATGAAAAGGGACTGGCGCAGGGGATGACGGTGCCCTGCAAGGTGCACGTCTATGCGCTGGAGGTCGACGACCTCTGCAAGAACTTTCCCGAAAAGGACGAACGCCGGCTGGAATGGGTCAGCCCGTCCGAGGCCGCCGAACGCGTGGCCGAACCCGGCCTGAAGTCCCTGCTCGTCCATTTCGAGCGGGACTGGAAGGCCCGGCACCAGGCCGCGCCTGCGAAAAATGCGCGGGCCTGATCGCCCCATCTTATTGCTCTCGCGATCCTGAGGCATTAGTGCCACCGTGACGCTGGAGCATCGGATGGAAAATACCCCCAAGCGGCTGGGCAAGCCGACACTCGACAAGGATCTCGACAAGCTGACGCGGGTCGAGGCGGCGACGCAGTTCGTGTCGCGGGGGCTGATCGCGCCGGGGATCGGCTTCATCTTCCTGGCGCTCGCCATGATCGTCGCCGGTTCCTATGTGATCGACCAGCCGGGGGCTGCCATCGTCGTCGCCGGCGCGGCACTCGCAGCCTACATGGCCATGAACATCGGCGCCAACGACGTCGCCAACAACGTCAGCCCCGCCGTCGGCTCGGGCGCGTTGACGATGGCCGCCGCACTGGTGATCGCGGCCATCTTCGAGACGCTGGGGGCGGTGTTCGCCGGCGGCGATGTCGTCTCCACTATCTCCGAGGGGATCGTCGCGCCTACCTCGATGCCCGCTGCGACGCTCGTCTGGGCCATGCTCGCCGCACTGCTCGCGGCCGCCGTCTGGATCAACGTCGCGACCTGGATCGGCGCGCCGATCTCGACCACGCATGCCATCGTCGGCGCCGTCATGGGTGTCGGGATCGCCGCCGCCGGCCCGGATTCGGTGAACTGGAGACTGATGTCGGGCATTGCGACGAGCTGGGTGGTCTCGCCGCTGCTCGGCGGGGTCGTGGCGGCCGGGACGCTGTACTTCATCAAGGAAACGATCATCTACCGCGACGACAAGATCGAGGCGGCGCGGCGGTGGGTGCCGGTGCTGATCGCGATCATGAGCGGCAGCTTCGCCGCCTATCTGGTGTTCAGCCCGCTCGACCACATCATGGGCCTCGGGCTCGTCGCCTGCCTTCTGGTCGGGCTCGCCATCGGCGGACTGACCTACGTCGTCAGCGTGCCGGTGATTGCCCGGCAATCGGTCGGACTGGAAAACCGCAACCAGTCGCTGCGCAAGCTGTTCCGCGTGCCGCTGATCGTTTCCGCAGCGCTGCTGTCCTTTGCCCACGGCGCCAACGACGTGGCCAACGCCATCGGGCCGCTCGCCGCCATCGTGCATGCCACCCGCACCATGGAAACGGGTTTCGACAACGTCTTGCCGCAATGGGTGATGCTAATCGGCGCGCTCGGCATTTCGCTCGGGCTGCTGCTCTACGGGCCGAAACTGATCGACCTCGTCGGTAAGGAGATCACCAAGCTCAATCCGATGCGGGCCTATTGCGTGGCGCTCTCGGCCGCCGCCACGGTCCTTCTGGCCTCCGCCTTCGGGATGCCGGTCAGTTCGACGCATATCGCTGTCGGCTCGGTCTTCGGCGTCGGCCTCCTGCGCGAATGGTATACGAAGAATTCCCCGCGCCGCCTCGAATACATCCGCCGGCGTGGCGGCATCGTCAGCCCGGAGGACATGGAGGAGCGCAACCCGTACGAGATCAGGCGGCGCCGGCTGGTGCGCCGCTCGCATTTCATGACCATCATCGCGGCCTGGATCGTCACCGTGCCGGTCACTGCGATCGTGGCGGCGATCCTGTTCACCATCCTCCACGCCCTGTTCGGCTGACGGGAGAAGACAATGCGGGCCAACTATCGCATGCAGCGGCTGTTCGTGGAGGCAGACCTTGTCGCCGGGTCCTCGTTCGAGGTCTCCAAGGAGCATTTCCACTATCTCGCCAACGTGCTCAGGGCCGAGGACGGCACGCGACTGCTCGTCTTCAACGGGCGCGACGGCGAATGGACGGCCGACGTCTCCTATCCCACCCGAAAGCGGCTGCTTCTCACCGTGGCCGAGCAGTCCCGCCCGCAGCCGGCGGCGAGCGACCTGCACTATCTCTTCGCACCGCTCAAGGTCGGCCGTCTCGACTATCTCGTACAGAAGGCCGTCGAGATGGGCGCCGGCGTCCTGCAGCCGGTCATGACCCAGCACGTGCAGGGAAAGATCGGCAGCCTGGAGCGGCTGGAGGCGAACGTGATTGAGGCGGCCGAGCAATGCGGCATCCTCGGCATTCCGAAGGTTGCCCCGCCCCGCCGCCTCGACGAACTTCTCCGCGACTGGCCGCAGGATCGCCGCATCGTCTTCTGCGACGAGGGTCATGACAGCCAGAATCCGCTGTCCGTTCTCCAGGCAATCGGCGAGCGAAAGCTTGCCCTTCTCGTCGGGCCGGAAGGTGGATTTTCCGATGCCGAGCGGGCGCTGCTGCGCGGCCTTCCCTTCGTCACGCCGATCCCGCTCGGGCCGCGGATCCTGCGGGCCGATACGGCTGCGGTCGCGGCCATGGCGGTGATCCAGGCCACCGTCGGCGACTGGCACTGAACAGCCGGCGCCAACGTCCCGGAATTCCGCGTCAAAGGCTTGCGACAAAAGAGCTTTCTGTTTTTTTGAAGGCATCTTGAAAGAAATTTGCTTGCACCGCACATAATTACGGTCCAAGCACCTTCACCTGCCTGGCCTTGCGGCCGGGTCCCACCTGCACAAGAAGACGCCCATGGCCCGTGACACCACCGACCAGACGCCGGTTCGCTCGACAGCGGAATTGGCCGAATACCTCGCTTCCGGCTGCAAGCCGAAGGAGCAGTTCCGGATCGGCACGGAACACGAGAAGTTCGTCTTCTTCACCGCCGACAACAGCCCGGTTCCCTATTTCGGCGAGCGCAGCATCTCCGCGCTCCTGACCGGCATGCAGCAGAAGACGGGCTGGGAACCGATCGAGGACGGCGACAACATCATCGGGCTTGCCGGCCCCTCCGGCGCCGGCGCGATCTCGCTGGAGCCCGGCGGGCAGTTCGAGCTCTCCGGCGCGCCGCTGGAAAACCTCCACCAGACCTGCAAGGAATCGAACCAGCACCTGGCGACGCTGCGCGAGGTCGCCGAACCGCTCGGTATCCGCTTCCTCGGCATGGGTGGCAGCCCGAAATGGACGCTGGACGAAACCCCGCGCATGCCGAAATCGCGCTACGAGATCATGACCCGCTACATGCCCAAGGTCGGCACCAGGGGGCTGGACATGATGTACCGCACCTGCACGATCCAGGTGAACCTCGACTTCTCGTCCGAAGCAGACATGCGCCGCAAGATGCAGGTGTCGCTGAAGCTGCAGGCGCTCGCGACCGCGCTCTTCGCCTCCTCCCCCTTCACCGACGGCCGGCCGAACGGCCTGCTCTCCTGGCGCGGCGACATCTGGCGCGACACCGACAACAACCGCGCCGGGCTGATCCCTTTCAGCTTCGCTGCGGATTTCGGTTTCGAGCGCTACGTCGAATGGGCGCTGGACGTGCCGATGTACTTCGTGGTCCGCGACGGCAAATATCACGATTGTACGCACATCACCTTCCGCCAGTTCATGGCCGGTGCGCTGAAGGGCGAGATCACCGACTGGCAGCCCAACATGGGCGACTGGACCAACCATCTCTCCACCCTCTTCCCAGACGTCCGGCTCAAGCGCTTCCTGGAGATGCGCGGCGCCGACGGCGGCCCCTGGCGACGGATCTGTGCGCTGCCGGCCTTCTGGGTCGGGCTTCTCTATGACGACACCGCCCTTGCCGCCGCCGAGGACCTGACGCGCGACTGGACGGTCGAGGAAGTCTCGGCGCTGCGCGATGCCGTGCCGGCACAGGGCCTCGCTACGGTCCATCGCGGCAAGCCGCTGTGGGATCTCGCCCGCGAGGTGATCGCGATCTCGCGTGCCGGCCTTGCCGCCCGCGCCCATCTCAACGGCGACGGCGTGGACGAGACCGTCTTCCTGTCGCCGCTGGACGAGGTGCTGGCCAAGAAGGCGACGCTCGCCGAGGACATGCTGGCGCTCTACAACGGCCGCTGGAAGGGCTCCGTCGAGCCGGTCTTCGCCGAATACCAGTACTGATGCGTTCGTCCTGAAGCGTTCGTCGCCGGCGACAGACCGGCCGGACCGGTCACGGAAGAAACCGGTTTCCGCCGCCGCTATTGCCGTTATAGTGCAAGGTCATGCAGCCGCATGCACCGGCGCTCGACGCCGGCACGACGACAAGGGGAACGGCGATGATCGCACTGTACGACTTGATGCTGAAGGCCCAGAACGGCAGCGCTCTGGACGTGATGGCAAAGCAGTTCGGGCTGGCCCAGCAGCAGGCGAACGAGGCGATCTCGGCGCTGATGCCGGCCTTCTCGGAAGGGATGAAGCGCAGCACTGCCAACCCCTATGATTTCAGCAGCTTCCTGAAGGCGCTCTATTCCGGTGACCACGCGAAATATTTCGAGGACATGACCAAGGCGTTCACGCCGACGGGCATTGCCGAAGGCAACGACCTGCTTTCGCAGTTCTTCGGCTCCAAGGAGGTGTCGCGGGCGATTGCCGCGCAGGCCGCCCAGATGACCGGCATCGGGCAGGAGATCTACAAGCAGATGCTGCCGGTGGTCGCAAACACCCTGATGGGCGGCCTGTTCAAGCAATCGACCTCGTCCTTCTTCCCCGGCATGCAGCAGCAGGGCGCCGACAATCCCTTCCTGGCGGCCATGCAGCAATGGATGGAGGCGACGGGGATGGCCCGGAAGCCGGAGCCGCAGACCAATCCTTTCAGCAATCCGTTCAACAATCCCTTCACCCAGGCCTTCTTCGGCACGGCGCCGAAGAAGGAGACCCAGGACCTCTTTGCCGACAATCCCTTCGCCAAGGCGTTTGCCGACATGATGGGGGCGATGTCGGGCAAGAAGCCGGATGCGGATGCGCCCCCGGAGAAGGCCGAGACGCCGGCCGATTCCTGGTCGAAGTTCGTCAACACGCTGTTCGACACCGGGCTCGAGATGCAGAAGGACTACCAGAAGAACATCGAAGGCATCTTCGACACGATGACCAGGCAGGCCGAGGCCGGCACGCAGAAGCCGAAGAAGGCCCCGAAAGCCCCGGAGTGACAGCCAGGGGCCGGCACCCAGTCCAGAATGAAAAAAGCCCGGCGGAACCGTGAAGGTCGCGCGCCGGGCAAGCGGCAGGGTTATTGGCTCTCACCCTGCGGGGAAGCTTGGAGGGGGACCTCAGTCGGTCCGGCCGCTCCGGATGTGTCTGCGCGCCCGTTCGCGCGCCGTGATCGTCAGGTGCAGGCCGGGATCGGCGAAGAAGGTCGAGGTCATCGCCTCGGCGATGTCCCCGCGCCTGAGCCCGATATCCAGCAACTGATGGTCGTCGAGTTCGTTCAGGTGGCCGATCGCGACCCGGTTACGCCATGTGCGGACCATCCGGACGGCCGACAGGCGGAAGCGGGCAAAAAGCGAGGGGACGGGGCGGCGCGAACCGGCGAGGTCGAGGTCGACATGATGGTCAAAGGTGCGCATGGCACTTCTCCTTTCCGGTGCAACGCGCCATCACGGCAAAAATGCGCGCACCTGTAATCGTTTCGCCAGCCGGGATCGGCGGGCGGCAAAGGTTTTCGGTCTTGCAAAAAGTCCCTCCCGGCTGGAACGCGCCCGGGACGGATCTGTACTCCTCCAGGGCGACGTCCGGCGGACCGTTCGTTCACCCTGCAAGGCCTTTTTCGCAAAATGACATTGATCAGTCCAACGAATGTTTCTAATAGTATTTATCAAACCCTCTGATGGAACATCGCCATGTCCGCTCCGCTGGATATCGATCAGCTGCATACCTTCGTCGCGATTGCCGACACCGGCTCCTTCACCAAGGCTGCCGATCGGGTGTTCAAGACCCAGTCCGCCGTCTCCATGCAGATGCGCCGGCTGGAGGAGCGCATCGGCAAGCAGCTTTTCATGAAGGACGGCCGCGGCAACAGGCTGACGGCGGAGGGCGACCGGCTGCTGAACTTCGCGCGGCGGATGATCCGGCTGAACAACGAGGCGATCGCCGCCTTCGACGACAACCGCCTCGAGGGTTCGCTGCGCATCGGCACGCCGGACGACTATGCCGACCGCTACATGCCCGAAATCATCATGCGTTTCGCCAAGACCCATCCCAACGTCGAGCTCTACATCGTCTGCGAGCCCTCGGTGGATCTGGCCGAGAAGATGAGCAAGGGCGAGCTCGACATTGCGCTCGTGACCCACAATCCGCGCGAGCGCCAATCGGACGTGGTCCGCACCGAGCCGCTCTGCTGGGTGATGTCGGCCAACCATCCCCTGCCCGAGAACGCGCCGGTGCCGCTCGCGGTCGGCCGGCGCGACTGTCAGTGGCGGCAGGTCGCCTGTGCAGCGCTCGATTCGGTCGGCCGCGACTACCAGGTACTCTTTACCAGTTGGTCCTCGACCGTCGTCGCCGCTGCCGTCATGGCCGGCATGGCCGTCTCCGTCCTGCCGGAATCCGCACTGCGGCCCGGCATGCGGGTCCTGACGCAGGCCGACGGCTTCCCGCCGCTCGCCCCCGTCCAGATCGGCATCATGAAGCGGCCGGGGCTTTCGCCGTCGCTGATGAACGCGATCACCAGCCACATCACCGCCTGCCTCGACAACATCTCGCCGCTCGCCGTCAACGACGACCTGCCGGAGGCCGAGGTCAAGACCTTCCCCCGTCTGCCGCGCCTGCGGCCGGGTCATGTGCTGCCGGGGTGGTGAGCCGGCCGCGCGCCGCCTCCCGGTCGTAGCCCGGCGGCATTTGTGCCCGCCAGGCCGATCGTGGGGCATTCAGGACAGTGAAATTCCGTTGCGGCCCCGACGCTAACGCCCGGCGCGCGCCAAGCCGTGCGCCACCAGCCGGTCGATAACCTCGGCATAGGGAACTCCGCTCGCCGCCATCGCCTTGGAATACATGCTGATATCGGTGAAGCCCGGGATGGTGTTGAGCTCGTTGACGACAAAGCCCATGTCGTCGGTGACGAAGAAATCGACGCGGGCCATGCCGTCGCAGCCGACGGCGCGGAAGGCTCTGGCCGCCGTCTCGCGGATCCTGTCCTCGACCTCCGGCGGCAGTTCCGCCGGGACCTTCAGCGCCGCCCCCGCCTCGTCGACATACTTGGCGTCGTAGCTGTAGAAGCCGTGGCTTTCCGCCGGCACGATCTCGCCCGGGCGGGAGACGAAGAGGCCGCCCTCTGTGTCTTCGAGAACGCTGCACTCGATCTCGCGGCCGCGAACGAACTCTTCCGCCAGGAGCTTGCGGTCATGGCGGAAGCCTTCGGTCAGAGCCGCCTCGTACTGCGCGGCACTCGAGACCTTGCTCACGCCGACGGACGAGCCCTGCCGGGCCGGTTTGATGAAGACCGGCAGGCCGAGAGCCGCCTCGACGTCCGCGAAGGCCGGAGCCGCGTCCTGCCGAATCGTCAGCGAGCGTGCAGCCGGCAGGCCAGCCTCCAGCAGCAGCCGCTTGGCGATGTCCTTGTCGAGCGCCGTCGCCGAACCGAGGATGCCACAGCCGACGAGGGGGACGCGCGCGACCTCCGCCAGCCCCTGAACGGAGCCGTCCTCGCCGAAAAGACCGTGCAGGACGGGAAACAGGACATCGATCTTCGCCAGTTCGTGCGGCGCGCCTTCGGTCGGGATCGCCACGATCCGCCCCTCCCCGCCGGCAACGAGGCAGAGTTCGGTTCCCTCGGTGGGACGTGTGAGCTCGGCGCCATCGAACCGGCTGAGCAGCCACAGCCCCTCGCGGGTGACGAAGACCGGCACGGCGTCGTATCTCGTAGGGTCCAGCGCCCGCATCACGTTGGTCGCCGACATCACGGAGACGTCGTGCTCGCTGGAGCGGCCGCCGAAAAGCACAGCGATGCGCAATCTGCTGGATGTGTCTGGCATGCGGTCCCCCGATTGGTGCTGGTGCGATCGGATCGAGCAATTGCGTCGACGTGAGGGCAACCGCAAGGCGGGTGACGCTTTATACAGCGAAATCAGCGAGCGCCGGGAGGACGACAGGCTGTCGGATGGGGACCCCGGTCCCGTCAGGCTGCGATCCCGCCCCGTCGCCGGGGCAGGATCTTCTACTTTGTCAGGGCTCTACCGCCCTCGCCTTACTCGGCCGCCGTGCTGATTGTATCGGCCTCATAGCCGTGCGCGGCCTTCAGCGCGGCGCGCACGCCGGCCTCGTAATCCGGATGCACCTGCCGGTAATGGGCCATCTGGCGCTCGATGATCGCCCCCGGCACGCCGCCCATGGCTGCGGCGATGTTCGAGAACAGGCGACCCTTCTGCTCGTCGTTGAACAGGTTGAAGAGCGCGCGCGGCTGCGAATAGTCGTCGTTGCCGATACGGTGGTTGTAGCGGTCGGCATCGCCGGTGATCGCCAGCGGCGGCTCCTTGGCCGACGGCAGTTCGGCGGCCGAGCCCGATACCGAGTTCGGCTCGTAGTAGGCGTCGACATTGCCGGTCTTCTGGCCGAAGAAGTTCATCTGCCCGTCCTTGTGGTAGTGGTGGACGGGACAGCGGGGGGCGTTGACCGGAAGCGCCTCGTAGTGCGTGCCGAGGCGATGGCGGTGGGCGTCGGCATAGGAGAAGACGCGTGCCTGCAGCATCTTGTCCGGCGAGTGGCTGATACCGGGGACGATGTTCGACGGCGAGAACGCGGCCTGCTCGATCTCGGCGAAATAGTTCTCCGGATTGCGGTTCAGCTCCATGACGCCGATGTCGATCGGCGGATAGTCCGCATGCGGCCAGACCTTGGTCAGGTCGAAGGGGTTGTAGGAAGTCTTGTCGGCGTCGGCCTCCGGCATGATCTGCACCTGGACCGTCCAGCGCGGGAACCTGCCGTCCTCGATCGCGCCGAACAGCGCCTCCTGATAGCCCTCGCGGGTCTTGCCGATGATGCCCTCGGCCACCTCGTTTGTGTAGTGCTCGTGGCCCTGCTGGGTCTTGAAGTGGAACTTCACCCAGAAGCGTTCGCCGGCATCGTTCCAGAACGAATAGGTGTGCGAGCCGTAGCCGTTCATGTGCATCGGGGTGATCGGCAGGCCACGATCGGAGAACAGGATCGTCGTCTGGTGCAGGCTTTCCGGCGACAGCGACCAGAAGTCCCACATCGCCGTCGGCGAGCGCAGGTTGGTCTTCGGATGGCGCTTCTGCGTGTGGATGAAGTCGGGGAACTTGTAGGGGTCGCGGACGAAGAAGACCGGCGTGTTGTTGCCGACCAGGTCCCAGTTGCCCTCTTCGGTATAGAACTTCAGCGCAAAGCCGCGCACGTCGCGCTCGTGGTCGGCGGCACCCAGTTCGCCGGCAACGGTCGAGAATCGGGCGATCATCGGCGTCTCGGCGCCGGGCTGCAGCGCCTTGGCGCGGGTATATTTCGAGATGTCGCCGGTGATCTTCAGCGTGCCGTAGGCACCCCAGCCCTTGGCGTGCACGACCCGCTCGGGGATGCGCTCGCGGTTCTGGTGGGCGAGCTTCTCGAGCAGTTGGTAATCCTGCATCAGGATTCCGCCGCGCGGGCCGGCCGTCAGCGAATTCTGGTTGTCACTTATCGGCGCACCGGCCGTCGTGGTCATCGTAGGGCGATCAGACATGGGATCCTCCTGTTTGCATTCCCTTCACAGGCGCCCGGCCAACGGAGAAGGCGGCGCGTCCTCCGTTCTAGGCCAGGCTTTCGGCTTTCGTGTGAAAGCCGGCCTTCCTGGAATTGTTCTAACGAGCCTTTGTCCCATCCCTGAAAGATAATTTCCAATTGTATTTCCATTCAATATTGATAAGAAAATCCTATCATGACTACCATTCGTCAAATGCGCTATTTCGATGCGCTGGCCGCCACCCTGCATTTCGGCCGCGCCGCCGAGCTGGTCCATGTCAGCCAGCCGGCGCTGTCCCAGCAGATCAAGGAGATGGAGGAGGCGCTGGGCGCGAAGCTCGTCGAGCGCAGCCGCGGCAACACGCTGCTGACCCGCAAGGGCGAGGAGATTCTGGCCCATGTGCGCACGATCCTTTCCGAGCTCGACCGGCTGGAGCATACCGCGCGGCGCAGCGACGGCATCCTCGGCGGGCTGATCCGGCTCGGCATCATCCCAACCGTCGCGCCATACCTGGTGCCGCGGCTGGTGCCGCACCTGCGCAAGGCGCATCCGGCAATCGAGATCGAGCTGAGGGAGGCGGTGACCGACCGCCTCGTCGGCGACCTCACCGAGGGCCGGCTCGACCTCGTGATCGCCGCCTTGCCGATCGACAACGAGGCGATTTCGACGCGACCGCTGTTCCGCGACCGGTTCTACATGGCGATGGCGGAGAACGACAGCGAGGTGCTGATGTCGCCGCTGTCGGAATCGGACGTCGACCCCAACCGCCTGCTGCTGCTCGAGGAAGGTCACTGCCTGCGCGACCAGGCGCTTGCCGTCTGCGGCACGGCGGGAAAGCGCAGCCTCGTCAATTTCGGCGCCACCTCGATGGCGACGCTCCTGCAGATGGTGTCCCACGACATGGGCATGACGCTGATTCCCGAGATCGCGGTGCCCACCGAGACGCTGCGCAACGCGATCCGCATCGTCCCCTTCGCCGATCCCCAGCCATCCCGCGAGATCGGGCTCGCCTGGCGCCGGGGAATCGTCGGTGCGGAGGAAACCGACGCGATCGCACAGGCCGTGCTGGCCTGCGTGGAGACACAGAACGGGTGAACCGCTGCGTGATCGCGGCGGTTGTGCTATGCTCGCGCCGACTTGCGGCCGAAAAGGGCGAAAAGCCTCTGTGAGGCGCAATGCCCCGGACGTCGTGCACGGATCCTCCGGAGCGGGCTGATGCGAAAGTTCGATGCCATTGTTGTCGGCGCCGGCCAGGCCGGGCCATCGCTTGCCGCACGCATCGCCGAAGGCGGCAGGACAGTCGCAATCGTCGAACGAAAGTTCCTTGGCGGAACCTGCGTCAATGCCGGATGCATGCCCACGAAGACGCTTGTGGCCAGCGCCCGCGCGGCGCATGTCGGTCGGCGAGCGGCGGACTTCGGCGTCAGGGTTTCTGGCGACGTCACGGTCGACATGAAGGTCGTCAGCCGGCGGGCGCAACGGATCACCCTGGATGCGCGCAACGGATTGGAAGACTGGCTCGGCAAGATGGAGCGCGTGACCATCGTCCGCGGCCATGCCCGTTTCGAGGCGAGCGACAGGCTCAGCGTCGATGGCGAGCCGATGATCGCCCCCTGGATCTTTCTCAATGTCGGCGCCCGCCCCGCAATTCCCGACATGGAGGGCCTCGACGGCATCGATTTCCTCACGAGCACCTCCATTCTGAGCCTCGACACCCTGCCCCGCCATCTGGCCATTGTCGGCGGCAGCTACATCGCCCTGGAGTTTGCGCAGATGTACCGGCGGTTCGGCGCAGAGGTCACCGTGATCGAGCGCGGTGCCCGGATCGCTCCACGCGAGGACGAGGATGTCTCTCGGGCCATCCGCGAGATCCTCGAAGCGGAGGGCATCCATGTCCTGACCGGGGCGGAGCATCCGGCCTTTGCGCGGAGCAGGAGCGGCACGCGGATAACCGTCGGAGAAACCGAGATCGACGCCAGCCATGTCCTGCTCGCAACCGGACGCAGGCCCAACACGGATGATCTCGGTCTCGAAGCGGCCGGGATCGTGGTGGATCGCAAGGGCTATGTCACGGTCGACGACAAGCTTGCGACCAGCGTGCCCGGCATATGGGCACTCGGCGACTGCAACGGGCACGGCGCCTTCACCCATACCTCCTACAACGACTTCGAGATTGTCGCAGCCAACCTGCTCGACGGAGAGGATCGCAAAGTCTCAAGCCGCATCCCCGCCTACGCGCTCTATATCGACCCGCCGCTCGGCCGGGTGGGAATGACCGAGCAGGAGGCCCTGGCTTCCGGCCGCAAGGTGCTGGTGTCAAAGCGGGCGATGAGCCAGGTGGGGCGCGCCAAGGAGCGCGACGAGACCAAGGGCTTCATGAAAGTGGTCGCCGATCCGCAGAGCGGAAAGATCCTCGGCGCCGCCATTCTGGGCATCGAGGGAGACGAAGCCATCCACGGCATCGTCAATGCCATGAATGCCGGGACCGGCTACCGCGACCTCGAATGGTCGGTCCCGATCCATCCGACGGTTTCGGAGCTGATCCCCACGCTCCTGCGCGGTCTCGCCTAGAGCATTTCCGACGATTATTGAATCGCCGGCAATGCTCTATCTCCTTGGTTTTACGCAATTCCAGACGCAAAATCGGTTCCCACTTTTGCTGGAATTGCTTTAGGCGTGTCATCGCGGTGCCCACCGGGACGCGGATGGCCCTGCGCTGCGGCCTTCTTCAATGTCCGGGATGCAGCGCGTCGTTCAGGTACATGCAGGCCAGCATGGTGAAGACGTAGGCCTGGATTAGCGCCATCAGAAACTCCAGCGCCGTGATCGCCACAGTCATCAGCAGCGGCATGATGGCTGCGACGACCCCAAGGGTCCCCAACCCGCCGAGGCCGACGACGAAGCCGGCAAACACCTTCAGCGTGATATGCCCCGCAAGCATGACGGCGAACAGACGCACGGAGTGGCTGACCGGCCGGGACATGTAGGAAATGATCTCGATCGGCACGATGATCGGAACCAGGATCGCGGGCACGCCGGCCGGTTTGAAAAGCCGAAGAAAGCCGAGGCCGTGCCGGAAGAGCCCGTAAAGGGTCACGGTCGCAAAGACGATGCCCGCGAGCGCGGCGGTGACGACGATATGGCTGGTGACGGTGAAGGCGTAGGGAAACATGCCGATCAGGTTCGCCACGAGGATGAACATGAAGAGGGAGAACACCAGCGGAAAGAAGCGCATGCCCTGTTCTCCGGCATTGTCCCTCAGCGTCTTTGCGACGAACTCGTAGAGCATTTCGGCGCTGGATTGCCAGCGCCCGGGAACAATCAGCCCCTTCGCCGTCGCCAGGACCAGAAAGCCGCTGGCTATGGCGACCGTTGCCACCATGTATGCGGACGCATTGGTAAAGCTCAGGTCCAGGGATCCGATGCCGAGGTTCACCAGCGGGTTGACTTCAAATTGTTCAATGGGACCGGCCATGACTTTCCTTCGACAGTCTGCGGGCGCGAGGATGCATGCACGCGACGACGCCTGCGCGCCGCGGCGCGCTTACGGATCGCGAACCTGGTGAAAATTCTGAATTGGGGAACGTGTTCATTCCGGCGGCCCGTTGATCCCGATTGCGAGATGCGGGGCCGTCCCCGGAACGTTTCAAGGCGCAGGTCGTCCTGCGCGCGTGTTCTTTAGCCGGACCGCCCCTGCATTGCAAGAACCTCCCGGTCCTGCGCGTCGCCGGAAAGCAGGCTATCCGTTCAGGTTCTTCTTCAGGAACTCGACCGTGCGCTGCCAGGCGAGTTCGGCTGCGGCCTTGTCGTAGCGGGCGGCCGAGGTGTCGTTGTTGAAGGCGTGGTTGACGCCCTCGTAGAGGAACAGTTCGTAGGTCGCACCCGCGTCGTCGAGCGCCTTCCTGTAGGCGTCGATGCCGGCGTTGATGCGCTCGTCGAGGCCGGCATAGTGCAGCATGACCGCCGCCTTGATGCCGCCCACGCCCTCGGCCGGCGGCTGGGCGCCGTAGTAGGCGACGGCCGCCTTGAGGTTCGGGTCGGCGACGGCCAGCTGGTTGACCAGCCCGCCGCCCCAGCAGAAGCCGATCGCGCCGACCCTGCCGTTCATCCAGTCGAGCTCGGACATGTAGGCGACGGTGGCGACCGCGTTCTCGACGGTCACGGCACGGTCGAGCTTGCCGAACATCTCGCGCGCCTTGTCCTCGTCGGGCGGCGTGCCGCCTTCCAGCGAGAGAAAATCGGGGGCGAGCGCCACGAAGCCCTCGAGCGCCATGCGCCGCGCCACGTCGCGGATATGCGCGTTGAGGCCGCGGTTCTCATGGATGACGATGACGCCGCCGAGCTGGCCCTGCGCGTCCTTCGGCCGGGCGATATAGCCACGCATCTGCCCCTTGGGTGCCGCCCAGGTCACCTCCTCCGTGGTCAGCCGCGTGTCGCTTTCGGCGACGATCTGGGCGCTGGCGCTGTTGGCGGCCAGCAGCGGCGCGATCGCTGCGGCACCGGCGGCCGATCCGGCCAGCGCCGTCAGCCGCTCCATGAAGCGGCGACGGTCGAGCGTCAGGTGCGTGTATTCGTCATAGGCGTCGATCATCGCCTGGGTGATCTTCGGCATGCGTTCCATGACCCCGTCCTCCCGTTCGTTGACGCCTGCCCGGCGCAGGTTCCGGCGAGGAAGGATAAGTCAACAGGCGCAGCATTTCGAAGGCAACCCTATCACGAACGCGTGATATCGGGTCGCGCGCGCCTTGCAGCCCGCCGGCGCCACCTCCACGCCGGCGCGGAGGACGCGTCGCGCCTCAGGAACCGAGCCCGAGGACGATGCGGCCGTCGATCTTTCCCTGCTCCATGCACTCGAAGATCGCGTTGATGTTTTCGATCCTGTCCATGGAGTAATGCGCCGCGACCTTGCCCTCACCTGCAAACTCCAGCGCCTCCTCCAGATCCTGGCGAGTGCCGACGATCGAGCCGCGCACGGTGATCCGCTTGAGTACGGTATCGAACACAGGAAGCGAGATGAAGCCGGGCGGCAGGCCGACGAGCGCCATCGTGCCCTTCGAGCGCAGGAACCCGTAGGCCTGCTCCATGGCCTTGGGGGAGACGGCGGTGACCAGCGCGCCGTGGACGCCGCCGATCTCCTTCTGCACGGTCGCGACCGCATCGGGCTTGCGCGCGTCGACGACGAGGTCGGCGCCGAGATTCTTGGCGAGCGCCAGCTTGTCCTCGAAGAGGTCGGCCGCGACGACGTTCATGCCCATCGCCTTGGCATATTGCACCGCCATGTGGCCGAGGCCGCCAATACCGGAGACCACCACCCATTCGCCCGGCTTCACTTCTGCTTCCTTCAACCCCTTGTAGACGGTGACGCCGGCGCAGAGCACCGGGGCCGCGGGTGCGAATTCGAGATTGGCCGGCAGGTGGCCGACGAAGGCCGGATCGGCCAGGCCAAACTCGGCAAAGGTGCCGTCGACGGAATAGCCGGTGTTCTGCTGTTCGGCGCAAAGCGTCTCCCAGCCGGTGTTGCAGTAGCTGCAGCAGCGGCAGGCGGTATGCAGCCACGGCACGCCGACGCGGTCGCCCTCCTTCACGCGCCTGACCTTGGCGCCGATCTTGGCGACATAGCCGACGCCCTCGTGCCCGGGAATGAACGGCGGGTTGGGCTTCACCGGCCAGTCGCCCTTTGCCGCGTGGAGATCGGTGTGGCAGACGCCGGTCGCTTCGTACTTCACCAGAATCTGGTCCGGGGCGGGCTCGGGAACATCCACTTCCTCGATCGTCAGCGGCTTGCCGAACGCCCGTACGACGGCTGCTTTCATCCTGCTTGCCATGGCCATTCTCCCTTCCCTTCCCTTGCGTGCCGTGCCGGTCGGAGTGCCCCGCCGGCGCGGGTGTTTCCGTTTGCCCAGGCGGATCGCACGGGGCGGCGGCCGCCTGTCGCTGGCGCCGCCGGCCACGCCGGGGGTACCCGAAACACTATGGCCAATGCGCCATAGAGGGAAGTTGACCTCGGTCAAACGTGTCTTCGCGCCTGTCGCAGAAATGCGACGGCGGCCGTCGATCTGACCGACGACCGCCGCGCCAACGGCTTCTTTCCGCGGAAGGTCCCGTCAGTCGATCAGCCGACAGAGCCCGGATAGTTCGGGCTCTCGCGGGTAATGGTCACGTCATGGGCGTGGCTTTCGCGCAGGCCCGCGCCAGAGATGCGCACAAAGGTGGCGCGGTCCTGGAACTCCTTGATGTCGCGGCCGCCGACATAGCCCATCGAGGCCTTCAGGCCGCCGGCGAGCTGGTGCAGCACGCCCGAGACCGGCCCCTTGTAGGGCACCTGCCCCTCGATCCCTTCCGGGACCAGCTTCAGCGTGTCGCGGACCTCCGCCTGGAAATAGCGGTCGGCCGAGCCGCGCGCCATCGCGCCGACAGAGCCCATGCCGCGATAGGCCTTGAACGAGCGGCCCTGGTAGAGGAAGACCTCACCCGGGCTCTCGTCGGTGCCGGCTAGCAGCGAGCCGACCATGACCGCCGAGGCGCCGGCGGCGATCGCCTTGGCGAGGTCGCCGGAGAACTTGATGCCGCCGTCGGCGATGACGGGGACGTCCTGCGCCTGGCCCGCCTCGACGGCGGCCATGATGGCGGCGAGCTGCGGCACGCCGACGCCGGCGACGATGCGCGTGGTGCAGATCGACCCCGGGCCGATGCCGACCTTGACCGCATCCGCGCCCGCATCGATCAGCGCCCTCGTGCCGTCCGCGGTGGCGACGTTGCCGGCCATGATGCGAACCGAGTTGGAGAGCTTCTTGACGCGGCTGACGGCGTCGAGAACGCGCTGCGAATGGCCGTGCGCGGTATCGACCACGATGAGGTCGACGCCGGCATCGATCAGCCGCTCTGCGCGCTCGAAGCCGTCGTCACCGACGGAAATCGCAGCGGCGGCGCGAAGGCGGCCCTGTGCATCCTTGGAGGCGTTCGGGTTCAGCTGCGACTTCTCGATGTCCTTGACGGTGATCAGGCCGACGCAGCGGCCGTCGGTGTCGACCACCAGCAGCTTCTCGATGCGGTGCTTGTGCAGCAGCCGCTTGGCTTCCTGCTGGTCGACGCTTTCCTTCACCGTGATCAGGTTTTCCCGCGTCATCAGCTCGTAGATCTTCTGCTTGGGATCGGAAGCGAAGCGCACGTCGCGGTTGGTGAGGATGCCGACGAGGCGGCCGGCGACGCCGGCCTTGGCGTTCTCGACGACCGGGATGCCGGAGATGCCGTGCGCCTTCATCAGGGCCAGCGCATCGGCGAGCGTGGCGTCGGGGCCGATCGTCACCGGGTTGACGACCATGCCGCTCTCGAACTTCTTGACCTGGCGGACTTCCTCGGCCTGCTCGGCCGGCGTCAGGTTGCGGTGGATGACGCCGAGGCCGCCGGCCTGGGCCATGGCGATCGCCAGCCGCGCCTCGGTGACGGTGTCCATCGCGGACGAGAGGATCGGCAGGTTAAGGTCGAAGTCCCTGGCGATGCGGGTGGCGATGTTCGTCTGCCCCGGCATGACTTCGGAGTGGCCGGGCTGCAGCAGCACGTCGTCAAACGTCAGTGCTTCCAGTCCGGTTGCGGTTTCAATGATGCGCGCCATGGCCAAATCCCTTCGGTGAACAAGCTACGGTCCAGGGGACCCCTTGGGAATGGTCCGCCTGGTGGCTTGCAAGATAAGTCTTGGAAGTTGGCGAGGGCTCGTAACACGTTCGTGACGGATTGGAAATAGCAAAAAGCCCGGGATCGCTCCCGGGCCGGTTCGCATGGCTCCACCTGGCCTCAGAGGTCGAACTGATAGCTGGCCGGGACGAAGCGATAGCCCTCGGCGCCCTTTTCGGCAAAGCCCACCGCCGGGAAGGGCATGTGGTAGCCGACGAAGGCCAGCCTGTCGGTGGCGACCATGTCGAACACCTTCTTGCGGGTCGCAGCCGCGGCCGCCTTGTCCATGTCGAAGCGCACCTCCCAGTCGGGACGCTGCAGCGACAGCACGTAGTGGTTGGCGGTGTCGGCCGTCAGGACCAGCGGCTTGCCGTCCGATTCGATCCGGAAGATCATGTGGCCCGGAGAGTGGCCGAAGGCGTTGATGCCGGTCACGCCCGGAACCACCTCGCCGCCATCCTCGATGAAGGTGATCTTCTCGGCGAGCGGCTTGACCTTGGCGAGCACGCCCTTGTGGCCCTGCTCTGCGCCGGTGCCGACCCGGTCCGGGCTGACCCAGAAGTCGTATTCGGTCCTGCCGGTGACGTAGCGGGCGTTCGGGAACGCCGGGGCATCCCCTTCCGTCAAGCCGCCGATATGGTCGCCGTGCATATGCGTGATGACGACCACCGATACCTGCTCCGGCGTGTAGCCCAGCGCCTTCAGGCCTTCCGCAAGCCGGCCGAGGCCGCCTTCGCGCCCGCCCTCGCCGAGGCCGGTGTCGAAGAGCACGACCTCCGATCCGGTATCGACCAGCGTCGGCGCGAAGCTGTTGACGAAGTTGTCCGTCGGCAGGAAATTCTCCGTCAACAGGGCGGCGACCGCCTCCGGCGACTGGTTGGTGCCGAAGGTCTCGCTGGGCGCACCGGATGCACGCATGCCGTCGCGGATGACAGCGACGCGGAACGTGCCGAGCTTGAAGCTTCTGGTCTCGACGGGGGATGTTGTCATTTTTGCTTCCGTTTCCGAGGCCGCGAGGACCACGGAGCTGTTCAGGACGAAGGGAGCTGCCAGCGTGCCGATGCCGGCCGCCTGCAGGAGCGATCTGCGTGTGATGTCCGTTGCCATGCCAATCCTCCCGCCAGCCCGGGCCTGCCCGCCCATCGCCGCATTTCGCGCAGGCGGCGCGGGATCATGGCACGAAACGAACGCCGCCTCCCCTCACGAATGACGGCACCACCATCACGGGTTTGTGAAACCGCGACCAAGGCAGGCGTTTGACACTGCGGCGAAGCAGGCGCACAAGCGTGCCGATCGCAGGCGCGCCTGCCCGCCCGGTCGCCCACCGTCATCGGCTGGGTCCTGCTTCCGTTCCGTCCAGGCCGTCGTCCAAAATCCGTCGTCATGAGCCGTATCGTTCCCCTCATTCTCGCCGTTGCCCTCTTCATGGAGCAGATGGATTCGACCGTCATCGCGACGTCGCTTCCCGCCATCGCCCATGACCTCGGCGTCGGCCCGATCACGCTCAAGCTGGCGCTGACGACCTACATGGTGGCGCTCGCGATCTTTATTCCGCTCAGCGGCTGGATGGCAGACCGCTTCGGCGCCAAGCGCATTTTCCGGCTGGCCATGGTCGTCTTCATCATCGGCTCCATCCTCTGCGCCGTCTCCGACAGCCTCATCGCCTTCGTCGTCTCGCGGTTCATCCAAGGCATGGGCGGGGCGATGATGACGCCGGTCGCCCGCCTCGTGCTGGTGCGCAGCACCTCGCGCAGCGAGCTCGTCTCGGCCATGGCGACGCTGACGATCCCTGCCCTCGTCGGACCGCTGGCGGGCCCGCCGCTCGGTGGCTTCATCACCACCTATTTCTCCTGGCACTGGATCTTCCTCATCAACGTGCCGGTCGGCATTGTCGGCTACGTGCTGTCCGGCATCTACCTGCCTGAGGTGGAATCCGCGCCACCCGGCCCGCTGGACTTCAAGGGCTTCCTGCTGGCCGCGGTCGCGGCCGCGGGCACCATGTTCGGCCTGTCCGTCATCAGCCTGCCGGCGTTGCCGCCGGAAATCGGCTTCGCCACCACCGCGTTCGGTCTTTTGTGCGGATACCTCTACCTGCGCCATGCCCGGCGCCATCCACGGCCGGTGCTGGACCTGAAACTGTTCGAGGACAGCGCCTTCCGGGCGGCTGCGATCGGGGGAACGCTGTTTCGCATCTCGATCGGCGCCGTTCCGTTCCTGATGCCGCTGATGCTGCAGCTCGGTTTCGGCTTCACGCCGTTCCAATCGGGCCTGATCACGTTTACCGGCGCGGTCGGGGCGATCATCACCAAGTTCCTCGCCCGGCGCGTCCTCAGCCGCACCGGCTTCCGGACCACGCTGATCGTCGCCAGCATCACCGGCGCCATCCTCACCTTCGTCAACGGCCTGTTCACGCCGGCGACGCCCGTGGTCGTGATCGTTCGTGCTGCTTCTCGCCGGCTTCGCGCGCTCGTTCTTCTTCACCAGCGTCAATGCGCTGTCCTTTGCCGATATTTCCGACAGGGACGCCAGCAAGGCCACCTCGATGAGCGCGGTCCTGCAGCAGATGAGCCTCGCGCTCGGCGTGGCGGTCGCCGGCACGATCCTGGAAGTCGAGACGATGATCACCGGCACAGCACTTCAGCTGCGCGATTTCCACATCGCCTTCATGATCATCTCGGTGCTGACGCTGGCGGCGGTCATCCCGTTCCTGACGATGGCCAAGAATGCGGGCGCGGCCGTCTCGGGGCACCGGGTGGCATCGCGGGAGGAGGTCGCGGGCGTCAAGTAACGCCGGCCGGCTCCGGACGCTCGCAGACGATCGAAAGCTTGTTGCCGTCCAGGTCGCGAACGAAGGCGGCGTAGAAATCGGGATGGAACGGCCGGATCCCCGGCGCGCCCTCGTCCGTGCCGCCATGGGCCAGCGCGGCCGCATGGAAATCGTCCACCGCCGCCCGGCTCGGCGCGTCGAAGGCGATCGTGACGCCGTTGCCGTAGGTGGCCGGCTCGCGGTTGAACGGCTCGACGATCCAGAACCGGCAGCGCACGTCGCCGTCCGCGCTGTATCCGATCTCCCCTTCCGCCTGCTTCTGGCGGCGATAGCCGAGAAGCGGGAGCACCGCGTCGTAGAAGCGGCCGGCCCGATCGAGGTCGTTGGTGCCGACGGTGACGTAGAGCAGCATCAGGCGTCCGCCTCCGCCGCATCGTCCTCCAATACCGGCCTGCGGCCCTTGAAGCCCTTGGCGAGCAGGAACATCTCGACCGATTCGGCGCGCGAGGCCCCCGGCTTGACATGGATGACCTGGCGGAAATTCTGCTTCAGCATGGCGAGCAGCTCGCGCTCCGCGCCGCCCTGGAAGGTCTTGGCGAGGAAATGCCCGCCGTCCGCCAGCACCTCGACTGCAAAATGGGCCGCGACCTCGCAGAGGTGCATGGTGCGGATATGGTCGGTCTGGCGGTGACCGGTCGTCGGCGCCGCCATGTCGGACAGGACCAGTTGCGGCGCCCCACCGATCGCCTCCTTCAGCTTCTCCGGCGCCAGCGGATCGAGGAAGTCCATCTGCAGGATCCGCACTCCGGGCAGCGGGTCCATCTCGAGGAAATCGATGGCGGCGACGCGCGGGTCGGCATCGGTGGAATTGGTCATTTTGGCGGCGATCTGCGACCAGCTGCCAGGAGCGGCCCCCAGGTCGATGATGCGCCTGGCGCCGTCGAGGATCTTGTGCTTCTCGTCGATCTCCAGAAGCTTGAAGGCCGCGCGCGCGCGATAGCCCTCGAGGCGGGCGCGCTGGACGTAGGGGTCGTTGATGTGACGCTCGATCCAGCGCCGCGAGGACGCCTTCAGCTTGCCCTTCTTGACCTTCTGGCCGAGCTTTCGCCCGGTCCGGCTGCCGCCGGCAGGTGGCTTCGTCATGTCTGTTGTCCCTCCGGCCGGCCGGGGTGGCGGAAGCCGCTGCGGTTCTGGCGACGGTGGCGGCCGCGCCGCCAGACACCGTCGTCGGCCATCATGTCGGTGAGGAGGCCCTCGCGCAGTCCGCGGTCGGCGACGCGCATGCGCCGCGACGGCCAGCGGTTGCGGATCGCCTCCAGGATGGCGCAGCCGGCAAGCACCAGGTCGGCCCGGTCCGGACCGATGCAGGGATTGGCCGCGCGGGCGGAAAAGTCCCAGGACAGAAGCCGCGCCTGCATGGCGCTGACCTCCGCATCGAGCAGCCAGACGCCGTCCACCTGGCGGCGGTCGTAGCGCGGCAGGTCGAGATGGACGCCGGCGAGCGTCGTCACCGTTCCGGAGGTGCCGATCAGGTGGAAATCCGGCGCCTCGCGGCCGCCATGGGCGGGGCAATCGAAGTCCGCCAGCATGCCCTCGACCTCGCGCACCATGGCGGCGAAGCTCTCGGGGGTGACGTCGCGGCCGCCGTGGCGCTCCGACAGGGTGACGACGCCGACCGGCAGCGAGGTCCAGTGGGTGATGTGGTTGGCGAGCCGGTTGGAGCGGTTGTCGTCGATGCGGATCACCGCGATTTCCGACGAGCCGCCACCGATATCGAACAGCACCACCGACTTCGTCTCGCGACCGACCAGCGACGAGCAGCCGGATACGGCCAGCCGCGCCTCGGTCTCCCGGTTGATGATCTCGAGGTCGAGCCCGGTCTCGGCGCGGACGCGGGCCAGGAACGCCTCGCCGTTCTCCGCCCGGCGGCAGGCCTCGGTGGCGATCAGGCGGCTGCGACGGATGTCGCGACTCTTCAGCTTCGCCGCGCAGATCTTCAGCGCCTCGATCGAGCGGTCCATCGCATCCTCGGAGAGCCGCCCGCTGGCGGCAAGCCCCTCGCCCAGCCGGACGATGCGCGAAAAGGCATCGACGACGCGGAACTGGCCGGGACGGGTCGGCTGGGCGACCAGCAGCCGGCAATTGTTGGTGCCGAGATCGAGGGCCGCATAGAGCGGTGCGTCGTCAAGGCGCGGTTCGCTGCGCGCCAGGCCGCCCGCCGCAGGGTCGCGTCCGTGCGGATGGCCGCCCCTCGGTGCGCCATGCGGGTGACCGTAGCGCTGGCCCCGATCCTGACCCGGTTGATGGCCCTGATTCTGGCCGTGACTCGGCCCCTTGGACGGACCTTGCTGCTGCGCCTGCGCCGGTTTTCCCGCCGATGCCACGAATTCGGGCGTCTTTTCAGGCCCCTTGAGCGGCCGGCCCTGCAGGCCCCGCCCCTGATGCCGCCTGTCGCGACCGGTACGGCCCTGCCCCGCCTGTTCGGCAACGGGCGCGGCGACGCGTTCGGTCTCGGACGGAAGCTGTTGCGGCTTGGCTGCACCGCCCTTGCCGCGGCGACGACGCTTGCGCTTGCGGACGGCATCGCCATCCTGCGTGCTCTGGTGGGGGCGTGGCTCCTGGCCGTTGCGGCCGGTGTCGCCGTTGCGCGGGGTAAGGGAGCCGGAGGACGGATTTTGAGCCCGCTTTTCCTTTCCCTTGCGGCGGCGCGACCGCTTCGGTCTTGCCTCTCCGCCCGTGCCCTGCGCCCCTGATACGGACGGCCCAAGGCCGCGGTCGGGGTCGTTCACGTTTCTGCCTATCGCGCCGCGCAAGGCCGTTTCGGGCCGCAGCAGGCGCTGTCTCGAATTTTCGTTGCCGCGACCTTAACAGCGGCCGCCACGTTCGACAAATTCTTTTTGCGCAGCGTCTTGGCGCGCCGGCTGCCCCGCGCAACATCCGCCAGCAAGCCGGCCGCTTGCCGCGAGGCCCAATTGCCCACGCGCGAAATCCACAACCGGCCGGCAAAAAAATTCTGCAGGCCTATTTGCATCCGCCAGGCTTTTGGTTATAAGCCGCCCACACCGACAGGGCGCCGCCTGCGCCGCCCATCGTTGGGGAATAGTTCAATGGTAGAACGGCGGACTCTGACTCCGTTAATCTTGGTTCGAATCCAGGTTCCCCAGCCAATTCTCGCTAAAATCCCTTAATTCCTTGATTTTCCAGTCGTGCCGGATATCGTTTTGGCATCATTGGCGACCTGATGCCCAGAACTGATGCCCACAGGTGATGCCCACGCGAAAAATTGCGTGCCGTCGCCGGTGGCGAGCAAGGGCAGTTCCCATGGCGGTCCGCCACGACGTCGAGAACCTCATTCGCCGCGGTAACATCTTTTACTGGCGCGCGCGTGTTCCACTCTCCTTCATCCGATGCACACCAGGCAGCCGGCTTTCACTCAGTCTTCAGGTATCCGATCATAAGAAAGCACAGATGATCGCGCGGCAACTCAACATGCGGCTTGCCGAGATGAAATTGAAACCGAAGGAAATCATGGCTGACAGGGAACAGCTCCAGAAGCTTTTCGAGCGTGTCCGGAACGCCATGCTCGAGGACCTTGACGACGTCAATGTGCTGGCCAAGCGGAAGGGCCGGGCGGGTCATGTCCGAGAGATGGAACTCGATCTGGAGGCAGGCTGGGCCTACAACCTTATCGCCAAATTCGGCGCAGCCAAGGATCTCACCCTGGCGGGCGACTGCACGGGCTTGAGCTTCCTGCTGAGGAGCGGAGTACCGATCTCCCACGTGGATGCGATCCGGGCAAATCATATCGCTGGATTGAAGCTGGTACGAAGCCCGGATGTCCAAGAAGCTGTCCGAGGCTTGATGGTCACTTTCGGCATCCCTGACACCCCGCTAAATCGGGAGCGGGCCATGACTAAGTTCTGTGAAGCCCGCGCCGCAGCCCTGCTTGACATCGACGACCGCCACGAGCTCGTCGATAGAAGCCTCAGTGAACTCACAGGCGGCGGCAGAGCCAACAAATCCTCGACCGAGGTGAAGCCTGCAGGGGTCGAACCAGCGACCCCTGCTTCCCCGACACTGGCCGAAGAGAGCGTACCGGCAACGACTGCGCCGGATATCCCGGAGGAGGAGGCATTCGCCCACCTCGACTTAACGCCAAGCCCCGCAACTGCCAGGAAGGCTTCACTCAAACCTCAGGAAGCTGAACAGCGCGTCGTTGTCGTATCGGAGTTTGAGGAGGAATGTGAAAAGCTCATCAAGAACATGGGTGAAGATTGGGAGCCGGCAACAGCTCGAGATGCAATGGCGCTGGTACGGATGTTCAAATCGGTGCTCCATGAACATGGCGTCGAGCATTCCGGGCAGATCGAGCAATACCACATTGGGCTGCTGCGACAGCATTTCAACGACATTCCGACCAACTGGGGCAAAAGCGCCCGGATGAGAAGCATGTCGGCGCCGGAGCTTCGTGCGGAGGGTGAGAAATTGCTCAAGGCGGCTGATATCGCGGGCACTAAGGCGAAGGTTGGTCTGGCCCCAACAACAATCCGCAAACACTTCGGGAACCTGCAACACTTTCTCACACACCTGAAAGGCCACGGGTTCGAAATCGAGAGCTGGACATTTGAGGGCCTGCGCCCGAGAAAGCCCAAAGCCGGAGACGTCCGTCACCAGCAGTACAAGCCAAAGCCTCAGGACATCGCTCCGATTTTCTCAAGTCCCGTCTATATGGGCTCGCAAGATCACCTGCGAGGAAAACGGAGGAAGCCAGGCAAGCGCGTCTTTCACGATTCGCTCTACTATCTGCCGATCCTGTTCACCTATCTGGGCCCCAGGCGCAACGAGTTTGCCGGGCTTCATGTCAACGACATTGCAAAGGAGGAGGACGGCTACGTCATCATCCTTCAAACGAACAGCATTCGTCGACTGAAGAACGCACAGTCCAAACGACTGCTGCCAATGCCTGAGGAATTGGTTCGGCTTGGCTTCATCGAATACGTGCAGGCCATCAAGAGGCTGGGATATGAGGCACTTTTCCCGGATCTGTTCTCAGACAAGACCGACAACAATCCGGGCGATCGGTTCTATGATACGTTCGTGCCCGTCATGCAGGAGGCACTCGGTGAGAAAATGTGGGATCGAGCGATCCACGCCTTTCGCCACGGCATGGCAGATACCCTGAAACAAGCAGGTGTCTCTCCGGATGTCATTGACGACATCTCCGGACGACTGACCGAGGGGAGCGAAACAAATACGCGCTACACCAATCCGGCTGGCCTCCCATTGATGCGGAGCGCGCTCAAGCACTATCCGATCATTACCTCCGCCGTCGAGCCGAAACCGTTGCAGCTCCTGCCGTGGATCGAGAACAAGCAACCACCTTCATGGGCGCGCAATGGCAAGAAATGAGAAGATTGAGGCGGAAATGATTTCCGCCCGGCTTGCGGGGGGTGGCCGAGCCGAACGACCTGAAGAAGTGGGCCCATCTACCCCTCAAAAAATCCGATTCAGAATCAAACGGCATTCTATGAAGTAATGGGGGGAGAAACCGCAAACCAACCAAACGCCGTTAGGCGTTTACCCGACCCGTTTAGTAAGCCCATTTGGCAACGATAGACCAGGCGGACGGGAACGCTCAGACCTCTTGGTCGGCGCCGTCGGGATAGAGCAGATGGATTTTTCGGCGGAACGGCGAGCCGCCCGTCCGGTATCGCGCGATCAGATCGTCGAACACCGCATCGCTTTCGTGCTCATCGAAACCTTGATCGACCAACATCGAAACGATCTTGGCCCGGAACTTCTCAAGCTCGGCTTGCTGGCCCTTTTCGATCGCTCGCCGGATTAGCCAGAACAGCGCCACGCGAGCCACGTCATCTCTATCTGGCCTCCTGGACATTCGATTGGCGTCGCGAAGTGCCTTCTGTCGCTGCCTTGCTGCCTTCTGGTTCATGATGCTCCTGCCGATCCTCAACCTCTTCAATGATCATAGGACCGGCCTGCCGGCGCAAGCCTTGCCCGGCTGAATCGGAAATTTCAGACTTTGAATCGGCTGCGCAGAACAATGAATCAAATGACCGCAACTTGTTTCGAGTTGCGCGCACGTTATCTCACGTCAAGACGACCTGTTCGACCGCGAACGGCGTTGGTGAATCATCGTATTCGAGTTCCGAATCAAAAATCCGGTGTTCGGAATCAAATGAGCGCAATTTGTTTCAGGTTGCCGGAGACTTGATGTGAGTTGCCAACAACGTGGCACACCTTGTCTCAAATCATGTCGCATCATCGCGATGGTGTCCGAGGATCCAGCCCTCCCATTTGCGGACGGCATCGATTGCCGGAATGCCTTTACCCCGCCGGCCGTCAACGACATCAAGCATGCCCAGCAGTCCGATGACAGCATCGAAACGATCCTCGCCTGCCTTGTCCGAGCCGAAGCCATCGTTGATGGCGGAAAGGAGCAGATCGGTATCGAGGCCCGGGCGCGCCGCAAGCCAAGGCAAGATATTCTGTCCCATCCGTAGCCGGTCTACGTGACGCCGCTTGCTCCAGCCACTTCGTGGCATGCCGAACTGACGGTACACGTCGCCAGGATAGGTTTCTACAACGACGACTGGTTTTCTGTTAGCGAGTTCAGCCAGCCTTCCATCGAAGGGCCACAGTCCAATCTCGGCACAATGACTTCCCGCCATCCCGAGATCGCGCCTTTGCCGACCTGATTGCCGCCAAGCGTCCAGAACAACATGCAGGCAGCCTGCCGATCGGCAGTCGCCCGTTCGCAGACACGCAAGAGCTATGACGCACCAGAAATCCCAAGGGCATCGAAGAGATGGGCACGCGCCGTGCCACCAGGGCGGACGGGATAGAACGGGCGCTGCAGCGAGATATGGTCGCGATGACTGGCGACATTGTACCAATCCGACCAGATCCCGGAGCCGAATAATGTCAACGCCTCCTGGAAAGAACCGAGGCCGATTGCTCGCGCATAGGCCGCCGGCAGGCCGATCGGGAAGTCGAAGCCGATGAGAAGCGCGCCAGGATCGACGGCACGACACTGTAGTCGGTCGAACAAGCTCGATGTGTCACCGACGAGTTCCGGAGGCTGAACATGCCAGTGTCCGTCGCGTTGGATGGCCACAGCCATCCAGCGCTTTTTCTGCTCCATGCTCCAATCGGAATGGGCTACGACTGCAACACTCATCCTGCACTCCGTTTCTCCTCATCGGCCGCATGACCATCAGCTTCAGGGCGGCAGATCATCGTCTCTCAGTATGTGCATCACCGCGTTTTCATCCATTGCCTGGGCATCGAACAGCGCCTTGGCGAGGGCATGAAAGACCGGCCTGCGCCTCCTGAGGATCGCGGCGGCTCTATCGAGCGCCACCTCCAACCTGGCGTGAACGCATGCAGCGAGTTCTGGGTCCCGGTCCAGAACCGCGCCCGGATCGCGACGCGGGCGATAGAGCAGTGGATGCTCAGCGCCAAAGCCAAGCGTCCGCTCCATGTCGAACGCGACCCGCGTGGCCCGCGCCAAATCACTTTCGTCGGCGCCCGCCGAGCCGCTGGATACCCGCTTCAGCGCCAGTTTTTCGGCAGCCCTCCCGGCCATCAACACGGTGAGCATGTTTTCGTACCAGGTGTAGGTATTGGTTCCGGATGCATGGAAGCCGAGCAGATTATAGGCGCCCTCCCCGGTGTCGATATTGAGACCTCGGACGGGGCCGAGATCGAGCGCATGATGGACGACGGCATGCCCCGCCTCGTGGAATGCGTAGCGCCAGCGCAAATCGATGGGTAGGGGTGGGCGATTGCCGCGAATCCCCTCTTCGAGGTCCTCGTAGCGGATCGCGCGCTTGCCGCGGCGCGCCCTCAATCGCGCCTCCCGTACGATGCGCTCGATATCCGCGCCCGTCAGTCCCATCGCCCGCGTGGCGAGACGCCGCAGGATCGCGTCGACCGGATTGCCCTGCTGCGCGGCTGCCGGTGTTGCCGTCGTGGTGTTGTTCTGCGGCTCGGTCATCGGCCTGCTTCCTTCCGTTCGTCTTCTGCCTCTTCCTTCAGATGGTCGGCGACGATCTTCCTCAGCGAGAACCCATCATCGGCTTCCGACCGGGTGTCAGGTACCGGCTCGCCGATCAGCGACGTCACATCGTCGCCGAGATGATGAGCGAGGATCTCCGCAAGCGTCGGCACATCGGGTTTCGGAATCTCGATATGCGTTTCCAGCCTCCCGGACCGCTTGATGGCCTCATCGATATGGTCAGGGCGGTTGGTCGCGCCGACGACGATCAATCCCTCGGATTTTACGGCGCCATCGAGCAGTTCCAGCAACTTGTTGACCACGGCATTCCAGTAATCGGAATACTCACGCTCGGCAGGTTGCCGCTTGCCGATGCCGTCGATCTCGTCGATGAACAGGATCGCTGGCGCGATGGCACGGGCCTCGACAAAGGTCTTGTTCATCTTGTCGATCACGTCATTGAGATGGCCGCCCTGAAGCCAGGTCGAGACCGAGGTGACGACCAGCGGAACCTGCAGGCTGTTGCACAGCGCACGGGCAAACGTCGTCTTCCCGGTTCCGGGTGGGCCGGACAAAAGCAGCTTGGTGCTCATTTCCGACCAGGTGAGGATGCTGGCTCGGTAATCGTCCAGGTCCGCCTTGAGATCGAGCGCCCAGTCTTTTGCTCGGCCGTATCCGGAAAGGGTCTCGACGGTCATCGGTGACCTGTCGCCAAGTTCGACGGGTGTCGGCAATAGCTCCGGCTGGATCACTTCGGCACCCGACGGCTTGTCCTTCTTCAAGCGGCCGTTGCTGTCACTGTCGGAGGCCTTCGGCTTTTCGCCCGACCCCGAGGGTTTCTCGGTAGAGGTGGAGGAAGGCTTGGATCCGGATCCCTTTGTCTTCTCGCTCCCAGCGTCTTCCTCGCCATCGCCTTCCTCGAAGTCGCTGCGATTGCGTTCGATGAGCGAGGCAAGGACATGCAGCGCGTCCCGAACATGCCGTCCCGGCCGAAACGCAAGGACCAGATCCTCCAGCGACAGCCACCGCGCATCCGAATCCGATGGCAGGGGAACGCTTTCAATTACCGTGTCCGGATAGAGCACCTCGATCAGGTCAGCGACAAACCTGCGGTCAAGCTTTCCCGTCTCCAGCGACAGATCGGCGGAGATGCGCAAGAGCGAGGGAATATCCGATCGCTTCTCGGCGATGGCAAGGATGGGCAAGTCGCGGGACAGCGCGCTGATCATCCGCCGACGCAGGGCATTGCCGGTTACGCGATGCACGCCAGCGCCTGAGAATGCCACAAGCCGCTTTCGAACCTCTCCTTCATGAACGTCGAAGTGGTTGTCATCGAACATATGGTCGGCATCGATGATGGCGAACGGACCGCCAGGCACCAGCCGGGATTTTTCCAGGAGCCTCACCCCCTCCCGTTCGAAGCCATCGAGCGGCGCATGGAGCGTGATGACCGGTGTCACATGGATCAGGGTGTGAACAATCTCCCGCAGCGACCGTCCGCTGCCGCGCGCCGCGCGCGCCAACACCAGGGCCGCCACGACATGACTGACCAGCGTCGGCGCTGCTGCGCTGTCCACAAGACGAAACGTGTAGGCACGGCGATCGAAGCCTTTGCCCAGCACCGTATCTTGCGCGATTGAACTGCGACGCTTCCGGGGAAAGGCAAGCAGCGGCGAAACGGGCGTCATGTCGATGACCTCCATCGTCACGACACCGCCGCCGTCTCCGCCGGGACCGGGGCCGGAACCTGGTTTGCTCGCCTCCTTCGGTGCAATAAGCCCTCCGCCAAAGTTTTGTCGGAACCAGAGACCATCGCGAACCGGATCGCCGGTCAGCCTTGTCGTGTCGAAAGCCGGGCTGTAGCAGCAAAGCAGATGACCATCGACATCGGCGACTTTCCCTTCCAGCAGACCATTGCGCAGCGCGGTCCGGCGCGCCTCGCGGCGGGCAAGATGCCGGAGGCGGCGGATGAACAGACGAGCCAGTTTATCCATCGACGCGCCCTCCCGTCTCCGCGGCAATAATTGCCGTTTCGAGGTTTTGCACCGGATCGCGCGGACGCGTCCGACCACGCCGCCGTTCGCCCCTGGGGCCGGACCTCGCGGAAGCCGCCAGCACACGCTCGCGCGGCGAACGGCGCGGCAGATGGATGTCAGCCGCCACCGCTACCGGGGTCGGTGAGATCAGATGCTCGTTCCGGGACCAACCGAGATCCCGGTTGCGGCTTCGCAGCCAGTCAAGCAGCAAGCGGCAGGCCGCATTGCCGCCGTCTGCGAGCGCATTCAATCGACGCATCAGAGGCTCCGGCACAGGACCATCCAGCAGAGGGCTTTGCCGCGCAAAGGCGAACGCCAGGCCGATCAAAACGGCGGGGTCATCCGCGACGCGATCGATGCCGGCGGGTTTGGCATGGGCGATAGTCGCCAGCCTGCTGTGAAGGCAAGGCGACGTGATGGTGTCGGTCGTGACCGCTTCGCAACGGAAGCCTGCCACAGACGAGCGGTGGGTTTCGATGGACATGACTGTCTCCTCGCCGGAGCGCGTTCGCCTCCGGCGTTCATGGAAATGGAAGGATGAGGGAAGCCGGCCACACACGGCGCGGCCGCGATCGGTGACGCTAGGCCAGTGGCGCGTCAGTGCCGGCGGGGACGACGGGCAAAGCCGACCCGGATTCGGACCGGTTCCGGTTCGTCATCCTGATCCTCGTCGAAGCAGCCAAGATCGCAGTGACCATCGTCCTCGTCCTGCGCGGCCATCGCCTGCTCTTCTTCATAGCTCCGCGCCGGACCGTTCAGGGCGATGAGCGGCCTGTCGGCGATGGCCGAAGCAGGCGCCGTGTTGGAGACGGCCGCCTCCGGAACACCGAGCGCTTTGCGCGCTTCCGCTTCGAGAAGCTGCTGGACGCGGCGGCCGAAGCGCAGGCGCAGTTCGGCCATGCAGGCGGCGACACCGTCGATCTCCAGCAAGTCGTCGATTTCGGAAAGCGCCCAGATGCCGGTGGCATGATCGCTCGGACGGCTGGCGCCATCGACAATCGCGACCTCGACGGTGTCGACCATCATGCGCTTGTGGTGCTTGTAGAGCCAGTCGGGCAGCACCATGGCGCCGGCCATCATCTTGAACTTCAGCTCTTCGAGGCGGCTGGTGTCACCGTACGAGGCGAGCGAACGCTTGACGTCGAGGATGTAGGCGGTATGCCGTGCGCGGTTTACGACGATCAGGTCCGGCGTGTAACTGCCCTTGGCCGGCGCCTCGCAATCGAGCTTCACGCCGTCGAGGCAAGACCAGTCGTTTCCGGAAACGGCTTCAAGCGCCGCCTTGACCAGCGGCAGTTTGAGCGACTGCGTCAGCACGGTCACATTCGGATTGGCTTTCGCCAGACGATCAACCGCCTGCTCGAGCAGTTTGCCTTCCCGGAACGACACGGCGCGGACAAGCGAAGCAATGTGAACGTAGTGGCCAAGGATTTCGTCCTCGACCGGCTCGCCGTCGGCGATTGCCGCAATGGCGCGATCGATCAGCAGGTCGAGATCGGCCTCGACGTCGGCGAAGCGAATGATGTGCGGATGGCGGCGCAACGCGGCCGGTTCGTTGATGCTGTTGGCACCAAGGCCGAACGGACGCTGAGAGAACATCGAGGTCGAGACGGCGGTCGAACGGAGAACTTCCCCGGCGGGGACAGAGAGAGTATGCGTGGTCATAGCCCGATTCCTTTTGCATAAGGCTTGAGGGTCAGGCCCTTGGTAGCGTTGGCGCGCTGCCTTGGGCCGTTTTGTGTTCGGTCATCCGAACGCCCCCAACCTGGCAGGACCGGCGACCGGGCTCAAGGACCCGGAACAGTAAAAAGGAACAAAGCCGGTACGTAGTTAACGGTGGGCTCACGAAGCCCGAGACCGGTGAAGGCTTACGGCGATCGGCACCATTCGCCTGTGCGTTTCCACTCGGCATCCGAAGGCAAAGCAAAAGGGCCGACATGCGGCCCTCTCGAGTTTGGTGGGAAGGTCGGTTCACAGCCTCCAAGCCCGCGCGATCACTAGGCGGCAGATGCAGCTACATCGTCGGCTTTGTTGGCGGCCGGCTTGACGCGGTCAAGGAAGGCTGGCCGTCTAAAGGCCTTCGGGGGCTCGGCCATAGATTCTGCCAGAGACGGGATCGAGTCTTCCGGAAGAATCTGCCTGGATGTCGCCGACTGCTCCATCGTGACTTTGGCCCCGAATGGCGCAAGCATGGCCTCGAGCCGCTTTACAGCTTCCGCTTCGACAGAGTCCCTTTCGGAGCCGGCAACGACCGAGACCCCGTCATCCTGGTGCCGCTGCTGATTGGCAGCCAGCAAGCTTGTGTCGACCAACAATGTGGCTGCTGGCGAGATCGACGCCTTGTCGGCCTTCGGCCAGACAGGGTCCTTGGTTTTCGCCGAAGCCCACTCCAACAATGGCAAGACTTCGTTTTCAAGCCATGTCCGGAGTTCTCCCTTTTCCGGCCAGGTGTCCGTGCCACCGATCTTGTGAAGCAGATTCCCGACGTCGTTCCACCGGGTTTTCGCCGGAAGCTTGGTCTCCCAGATCACGTAGTGATAGTGCGGATTGGGCATGACAAACTGGGCAAGACTTTCAAGCTCCTTGCGGGCAAGGCGGGCAGTCAAATGAATCTGAGCCGCAAGCGTCTTTTTGATCAACCGCTTCTCCAGAACCGCCTCACTGACATGCGCGCGGATCTCCTCGAGGTGACCAATGAAGGATTTGACGCCATCCCGGACTTTGATCGCGATGATCGCCTTGAGCCCGTCAAGGCCGCCGACATCGTATGGATCGATCTGCGGCCCTGCCTCTGTCTCGTTTTTCGAGCCGGCCACAATCGCTACGACGTCCTGAACCCTGAGTCTGCCGTTCTGGGCGGCAAAGCCAATGGCCTGCTCGATCTGCTCGGGCTCGAAGGCACTCAACTTTCCAAGAACCGTCGGACCGACGGCCAGTTCCACCAGAATATCCTTGTAGCGAGCCAGATTGCGAAACACCGCGCGCTGGGTCCGGACATGGCGCGCCGTGTAGCCGCAGCGCTCCACGGCCCATTTTTCGAGTGTTCCTTCCGGGAGCAGCCCGGCTGCGCGCTCAAGATGCTCGCCCAACTTGAAAGTCTCTTCGGTCGAACGGCGCGAAACGCCGATGAGGAACATGGCCGTCTCTTCGAGCTGGCTCTTAGTGTCCTCGGCGAGCGAATAGGCTTCGTAGAACGTGCGAGCGGCGGACGGGAGGGTGAATGCGTCGGTAGTCTTGGTCATGGTTATCTCCATGTAAGAGGAATGTCAGTAAAAGCATAACCGCCTTTACCCCTCTATTATCTCAGAACACGCACCAAATTAAAGCAATCGTAAGTTTTGCAATAAATTGTGGCAAAGAATAACTATGACTAATACATCGAACAATTCCTTACGATACTATCGATCACTTAAAAAATGCGGCGAATCAAAAAATTTTCATTTCCATGAAAACAAGCAACGTCCACAATTAATACGTGCACGCTTTCAGCTAAAACGAGGACTGACGCGTCGGGAGTGTCCGGGCCTTTTCAAGTCAGCCTTCCGCCTGGTACCAAGATGCAGGCACCTGATCTCCGGAGTGAGAGCGAGTCCATCCGATGGCAAAGGCCATACTCACAACCAAGGTCGATCCGACATACGACGACCTTCCGGAATAGCGGTATCATTTCCCGCGCACCTATCTGCGTCAGGTCGAGGCGGCTCGCGGGGACTGGATCGTTTATTACGAGCCCAGACGTCCGAACGGCGACCTGATGAAGACAGGCGGCAAACAGGCGTATTTCGCGACCGCCCGGATAACGGACATCATTCCCGATCCATCGAAGCCTGATCACTTTTACGCGCTCATCGCGGATTTCCTGCATTTCAGTCATGCCGTCCCGTTCAAGGAGGCCGACCTTACTACGAGTGCGGCCTACGCAAGGAGGACGGCTCGACCAACAAAGGTGCGTTCGGCCGCGCTGTCCGCAACATTCCCGACGCCGAGTATGACCTGATCCTCGCTGCCGGCTTTGCGCATGTCATTGGAAACCGTGACCGCGAGAGGCCGACGCCGGATCCGGCCGAGGAAGCCCGGATCGGATTTGGCGACAATCCGCAGGTGCCCTACGAGATTGATCGTGTCGATCGTAGGCTCGTGTCGCAGGTTCTGCAGCGGCCCTTCCGCGATCGCGCCTTCTCCGCGGCCATCAAGACAGCCTATCATGACACCTGCGCCGTCACCGGCCTCAAGCTAATCAACGGCGGCGAACGCTCAGAAGTCCAGGCCGCCCACATTCGTCCGGTGGCAGATCGAGGGCCGGACAGCGTTCGCAACGGGCTTGCGCTTTCCGGCACGGTGCACTGGATGTTCGACCGCGGGCTGATTTCGGTCGATGACGATTACGGCCTGCTGATTGCGTGTGGCGGCGTGCCGGATACGATCACGCGGCTCATCAATCCCGAGCGGCGCCTGCTCGTCCCATCACGGCCGGACGAGCGGCCGCATACGCAGTTTTTGCACTACCACCGCGAGAAGGTGTTCAAGGGATAAGGACGCGGAAATGATTTCCGCCCTACACGCAGCAGCTCAGTCCTCGCTGAAAAAGTCCTCGTCCAGCCGCTTGAATTCGACAGTGCGGTAGCTGCGGACGCCGACGCCGTGTTCGATCATCAAGTCGGCCAGTTCCTGTCCATCGATGAGGATCACCCGGTGGACCAAGTGCTTGACGTAGTCGCGCGCCGGCTGGCGGCAACGTTCGTGCCCCCCACGCCTTCGTTCGCTCGCGAAGGCGTGGGGGGCCGCCGCGGCTGGGTTCCATCCTCGTCCCACGGGCATTATGTTTCCCTTTGCCTGGCCATCCTTCGCCTTATCCGCACGACATTGTGCAGGTACAGGCAATAGCCCGAGATGAAATGCTCGACGTCGTCGATGCGGACGCGGAAGGCGTGGTGCCTGCTGAAAAAACTTCCAGCGATTTTTTGCGGCGCTTTGAAGTACATGGCGATCTCCGGATAGAAGCAGGCGAACCGCTGATGTTCGGCACGGTGATCGATCGCCTCGACCAATGCCCGGACATCAAATGGCGGCGGGAGCGGATTGCCGGTGGTCTTCATTGTGTCGACGAGCAACAGCGTCGCCATCAACAGTTCCAGAAAGGTCGGATATGCCGTTTCTCGCTCTCGAATGAATGGCAGGTTGCCGAAACCGTTTTTCAACCCGAACTCGAAATATCGTTGTTCCGGATGGTAGCGCGTGATCTCATTGGCGCAGTAGGCGAGCCAATGATCGTGATGCTTCCAGTGATCTGTGCGAATGAAATGTTCGAACGCCTTGATCGCCGACGTCAGCCAAAGGGGATCTCTGTCGATCTCGTGAAGACGAAGAAGCGCCAATACCGCCTCTCCGTCATAGAAGACGATGCGGAAGCGATCCTTGACAGTGAGAGTATCGCCCTGAAGAACATGCACAAACGCGCCGCTTGCTGCATCGAGGAACCGGTCGACGATGCCTTTGGCCAGGGCGCGCCCAACGGGGAGATAACGAGCATCGCGCGTCAGCGACGCAAATTTGGCAATCGTGAGGACCAGAACCGCCTGCGCACCGAGCTTGATCTCGCCGTGGTTCGCGTGATCGACGACGAAGAGCCGCTCGCCATCCCGTCGCATCGCAGTGCGCAGCACTTGGTCGATACCCCGCGGCACGTGACGGCCGATCTCGCCGTTTCCGGTTGCCTCCCACGCCTCGAGCATCGCATAGAGTGTCCCGCAATGACGAAGTATGTTGTAGGTGGGAATGACCGCGTCATATGCGGGGAAGTAGCCGTAGACGAAGGAACCGTCATCCCGCATTTGCCTAGTGAGGTACATGCCGGCATTGTCGATGAGGTTTTCGATCTCGTCGGCGACCATCGGTGCGGCCCGGAGTCCTTGGCCGAAGCCGCAATCGGCAAGGATGCGGACCTCGCCCGTCCGATCGCTAAACAGGCTCTTCGTATCGAACAGGTACCATGCGGGCAGTTGCTGCACGCCGCTGGAAAGCGGCGGCTGTTTGCGTGACGTCTGCAGGTACCGGTTTATCCGTTCAAAGTTCAGTCCGAGCGGACGGCCGGCATCACAGACCCAGGCCGCGATACCGTTCAACTCCTGTTCAAGGAGAGCGGTATTGAAATTCGGGTCGAAAGCGATGCCGTGGCGGAAATAGTTTCGCCGTCGGCCGGACAACTCAGCAAGGACCTCCGGCGGCGTGGCGACACGAATGGAGTGTAATACGTCGATCTTGATCCATCGCCAGCGATTTTCATCGGGGATTCGCTTCCTGAGGTGTGCGATGGCTGCGCGCCAGGCGGTGTCCAGCGAGTTTCCAACGCCCGTGGCGCAAATCGCCCGGGTTCGGGCATCCGAAACAGATGCGATCAGGACGAGCTTGGGCTTACGCCCAAAGTGCGACGAAGTGGCGTCAAGGGCTTCCCCCTCGAGAGTGGCGGCGGCTTGGCGAAGGTTGGCGAGCACTCTCTCAGTCGGAACTTGCAGTTTGGTCATCCTCCAGATTCCAACCGCGCACCCTCTCCGGCATATCTCACCCCATCACAGGCGGCAGGGAACGGCAGCGGCGTCACCACCTGATACGCAGGCCCACATTCCCCTCAATGCCGTGGAAGTCATTTCCCGAAACGTCCGTGTTGTATGACACACTTGCGTAGATACGGGTGTTCTGGTCGAAATCCGCTGTAAGCCCGGTGCCAAGCTCCAACGTGGTTGCCTCTCGCGTCGAGGTGAAACCAGTGGCGTTGAATGCGACTGTACTGTCGGCGCCAAATTCGTGCCAGAGGTTGGCGAGAAGGAATGGATTGACCTTCGCGCCATTCACATCGTAGCTGCCGAGGAGGCGCGCACCGATGCGCCCCGTCCAGGCATTTTCATCGTCGATGGCGATGCGCCCGCCGGGATCCTGGACTGTGTCGAAGTCCTGATGCTGCCAAATCAACTGCGCTTGCGGCTCGATGGACCAATTCTCATGAACGTCAAATTTCGTCCCAGCCTCGAGCGAAGCCGTGATCGCAGTTCCGTCGACATTGGACGTGTATCGGCCGATTGAACTCGTGTCCGCGTCCAGCCAGGAATGCATGAGGACCGCGTCGACATAGCCTCCGCCGGGCCACGTGTGGGTCCAGTAGCCGCCAATGCTGTAGGCATCGATATCCAGGGTGCCGACGGTTATGTCGAAGCGACCCAGTGCAAACCCTTCGATCTCGCCGCTGGCACGACTATAGCCCAGAAAGAGACCCAACGTATCCTCCTGGCTATTGGCATGCTCAACCTTATAGACAGGAGCGCCGGCCTGGATACCCCAGGTCGTCCCGTCGAAACTGGGGTTCAGAATTCCTTCCAGATCCTGACTGTAGCTTTCTCCGAACATCCGCGTCCAAACGAGATGCTTCGGATTCTCGCTGTCGAACCAGTTCTGCTCGCCATGACGTTCGTGGAACGTCCCGAGCGTCGAGCGGAGCAGACCGCGTGATACGCTGGGGAGAACGGTGAAAATTGGAACTTCCGGCCGGTAGGACGGTATGAACCCACTCCCGCCGCCATCATCCCCGTCTCCATCTCCGTCCCCGTCTCCGTCTCCATCTCCATCACCGTCGCCATCCCCGTCGCCATCACCGTCGCCATCCCCATCGCCGTCCCCGTCGCCGTCCCCGTCGCCATCACCGTCGCCATCACCGTCGCCATCACCGTCGCCATCTCCATCCCCGTCTCCGTCACCGTCGCCGTCTCCGTCACCGTCGCCGTCACCGTCGCCGTCTCCATCGCCATCCCCATCACCGTCGCCGTCTCCATCGCCATCCCCATCGCCGTCTCCATCACCGTCCCCGTCTCCATCACCGTCGCCATCCCCATCGCCGTCCCCGTCGCCATCCCCGTCTCCGTCGCCGTCGCCGTCGCCGTCTCCATCGCCATCACCGTCGCCATCCCCATCGCCGTCGCCGTCACCGTCGCCATCCCCATCGCCGTCCCCGTCGCCATCACCGTCATCGCGGAGATGATTGCGCAGGTACCAGTTTTCGGCCGTCTCATCCTCTTCGCCGCCTCTGAACAATAAGTACTCGTAGGCCCCGGCGGTGACCCGGTGGAGCAGGCGAAAGGATCGTGGCGCGGTAGTGCCGCCATTGGTCGCTTCCACGACGAGGATGCCATCTTCCTGGGTTCGCGCGCCCTCACCGCCAACATTCTCAACACCCACTCGGGTCACACCGGACGCTTCACCGCCAGAGACGACGAGCTTGTCTGCCGGCGAAGTGTCATCGCCCAGCACCGATTGGAGCAGCAACTGCCCGGAATCGCCAAGGTAGTCGCCCTGTATCGTCAGGCTGTCGGTCGTCGAGTTGGAGCCGGATGCCAGGTCGATCACGCCGCTGTTCTCGACGCTCACGAGGGCAGATCCGAAGGGCAGGACCGACGTTTGACGCCCGCCGCCGAAGAGCGTGCTCGTCTCGTCGATGGTCAACGTTCCGGTCGCCGTCCCGCTATCCCCGAGCGTAAGGTTTTCCGTCATCTGCAGGGACGAACTCTCCGTAAGGGCAATGAGCTCCCAGTTCACAAGTCTCTGGGGACCGGCGCCTTGGGTATCTTCCCATGTCAGGGTGTCCCTGTTCATTCCGCCGTCAACGCGGATTGTCTTGAGCTCGGCGTCGTCAAGGCCCCGGAACAGCGCGCGGTCGCGGTTGTCGCCCATATCGATGCCGCCGATCAGACCGCCGGTCCACACCATCGTATCCCGCCCGGTGCCCGCTTCCAGGTTGCCGGTGACCTCACCACCGATCAGCCGAAAGGTGTCGCGGCCGGCGGCCTGCTGAACACTGGCGCTGACGCGGCCACCTTCCATGCGGAAGAGATCGTTGCCGCTCCCTTGGTCGACGCTTCCATTGATGGAGCCCGGATCGTAGTTGATGATCGTATCATCGCCGCTTCCAAGTGCGACCGTGCTCTGAATGGTGCCGTAGTTGGTTATGTCCGTCTCGCTTGCGCCGATGACGAACACCCCGTTGTTGATGAATGCGCCCGAATTGTTGACGATCCCTGTCGTGCCGTTGCCGTCGATCGTTACACCGTTGTTCAGCGTTCCGCTGTTGGCGATGCTGTTATCGCTGTCACCGGTAAAGCTGAACGGTGAATTGATCGCAGAACCGGCATTGTTCACGACGGAGTAGTTCCCATCTCCGGTGATGACGAGCCCGTTGTTCATGTTGCCGGAATTCTCGAAAATCACGACATCGTTGTCGTCGAGCGTCACACTGTTCAGATTGCCGGCACTGGTGACGTCAAGCAGGCCTGTGTTCGAGGCGCTGAACGGCCCGTTGAAGTTTGTGCCAGCGAGGATGTCAACATAGAGTTCATCGAGGCCGTTGGTGGTGTATCCGGCCGGATTGCCATCGCAGACGACCGTGTCTCCCGAGGAAGGAGCCGCCGGATTGCAGTCCGCGAGCGCAATGCCGGCATCGGGAAGTAAGAAGATACTCGCAAGGGCGGCCTTGCGCAGCGGATGGGGCGACTTCCGGCGTGCGATGGAGGGCGGCCTGCGATGGCGTCGCTGGAACGTGCTCCTTTTGCCAGACCCGCTGTTCGACATGGCTCTCTCCCCGATCCTTGCAGTCCTTCGAGATGCTATCGATGGTGATTTCGTTCGATGTTCCAAACGCTAACAGAGTGGAAGGTTAACGCTTGATGCCGCCGCCATCGCCAGCGCCGAAGCAGTGTCCCCAATTGGCTCCCGCCCGTGAGTTTCTCGGGCAAATCAAAGAAGGAGGAGCTTCTTCAGGACGGACACGACCTCCTTGTATGGCAGCTTCGTCGCTCCTGCGACGGCGAATGGGATGAGAGCACCCGCGGCAACCGGAACCACTGCTGATCGACTGACCAGGACGACCGAAAGCTTTCGCGATGCCTCATAATGCTTTGCCGGATCCGACATCTCACTGTCAGGTTCGGGTGTGGGATCAGAAAATACGTTTCGCCCGATTGCCTTCCGTTCTGCCGTTCTGCAGTATTGGGTGGCCTGTGCGCCAAGCAGCGCCAGCCCCTCTTCCCTGAGGCGCGAAAGCGGAGGCGTAAACGCGGACAGCGGATAGGCGAAGAAGCTGATAACGATCGCCAGCCAGCCGCTCATCACCATGGTGAAGGTGGTCATCGTCAAGCCTTCGTGAAGAAAGTTCTTGGCAACCGCTGCGGCCACGGCACAGCTCATCCCGAAAACAAAGAAAACATACGCATTGGGGTATTGCGCAAGAAAGGCCAGCCCGCCCTTGCCGTCAGGATGGGTAGCGACCAGGCGCAAGTCCAGCCTTGCAAGCCCACGCAACAATTGCGCCCATACGAAATGCCGCCAGATCCCGCGCAAGAAGAGGAAGACGAACAGCGGCAGGCTGAAGCATATCGACCACCATCCTGCCGCCGAGATCCTGTTGCCTGCCGGGAGGTGTTCAACCGCCCAGGAAGAGGTACCGACCGTGTGGAAGTTGAGATAGGAGAGACAGGACGCAAAAATCGCAATCAGCAAGCACATGAGTTCTGCTACGCGCGAATCGCGCTTCCGAAGCGCCGCCGAAACAATCGCCGCAGCTTCTGGAATGGACGCCGGCGCAATGATCGGTGCGCGGACCATCTGCGACAATTTCGCCTGTAACCCTCGTTCCACTTGCTGCTCGGCGAGAACAAAAGCGCCGATTCCGATGAAGAACTTCGCCCACACCCCGAGATCGGCCAGATAGGCACCGCGGCCGTGGTCCAGCGAAAAGCTGCGCGGAAGGCCGAGCAGGAACGGCACGCCCCATGCCAGCGCCACGAATAGCGCAGCACGCGCGGGCGCACGGAGCGCACTTTGGCGCAGCAACTTGAGTTGCTCCTGCAATTCGAAGAACGGACCGCCATGCGAGGCAAGAAACTCGCCAAGCTCCGTCGCATTGGAGTCCGTCCGGGGATCTTTTACTCTCAGGTCAGAGAGGGGCTCGGAGTGAGCTTCGTTCATCGCTTCGGTTACTCCCATGGGGAAGCAGATCTTGGGGCGAAACGCCGACGCAGAGAAAGCCTATCTTGCTGATGGAACTGCGCAAGTCGTTCGCCCGGGAGAACATGTTCGTACCTGTTCGCACCTGTCGGTTTTAGGTGATTGAGCGAGTATGTATCCGTCGCACAGCCGCGGGAGGCGAACCCATCGGTGAGTGCAGGAGTGGCGGGAGTTACATCCGCGACAATCCAGGCAGCGACCGCACCGTCAGAACGGAACGCAAGGTTTCTTGCGAGCGCCAACAGGGAGACTTGTCGAGATCAATTCCTTTCCCATCACCCATTTTGGAGCATCGGTCGACGGCGCCCGATATCGCTCTGACCAACGATCAAGTTCCTGCGCTAATGGACCCGGCCGATGGCCCTCAGGCTTTCCAAATATTCAAGCTGATCAAGGAGCAGAGAATGAGCTTTCCAGATGCCGAAACTTCCAAGGCCAACCGTCCGCTGAATATCAATCGTCGCGATCCGCTGCTTGGCGGCACAGTGCTCGTGGCTGCCTCTGCAGCCATTGCATCAGGTGCCCCGGGCACGGCCCGAGCGCAGGAACAGCCGGCCGGCGGCGGCACAGATCAGCGTCTCGCCTCCTGATGGAAATATTGACCGCGGCGGCAACGGGTGCAACCGATCGCGATCGGCGGTCTTGGTCCTATCAAGTCCTGTCGCGTTATCAACTGCTGCTTGTCAGGGTCAAGTCAAGCTCTATTTCAAGCTCGGCACCACTGCGGTCGGGCAGCCATTTTCACAGTGTCACTGGAATTCGATGGAGGTTGTAAATGCGAATTGGGATGAGAATAAGCCTACTTCTTCTTGCTGCCAGCGCGTTGACGGCAGCAACACCCTCACTGGCCCAAGAGGCAGCAGCGGAAAAGCCAAACATCCTTGTCATTTTCGGCGATGATATCGGGCAGACCAATCTATCCACATACAGCTTCGGGCTCATGGGGTACACCACCCCAAATATCGACCGAATTGCGAACGAAGGTTTGAAGTTTACAGACTACTACGCCGAGCAAAGCTGCACCGCCGGACGCTCAACTTTCCTGACCGGCCAGGCCACGCTACGTACCGGACTTTCCAAGGTCGGCCTGCCCGGCGCCGATGTTGGGCTGCAACCCTCCGACGTAACAATCGCATCAATCCTCAAGGATCAGGGTTACGCCACGGGCCAGTTCGGCAAGAACCATCTTGGCGATAAGGACGAGTTCCTTCCGACGGCACATGGTTTCGACGAGTTCTTCGGCAATCTTTACCATCTCAATGCCGAAGAAGAACCCGAAAACTTCAACTACCCGCAGGACCCCGAGTTCCGCAAAAGTTTCGGGCCGCGCGGCGTCATCAAGGCCTCGGCTGACGGCAAGATAGAAGACACCGGAGCTCTGACGCGCAAGCGGATGGAAACCATAGATGATGAAACATCGGGGGCGGCGATAGACTTCATCGACAGGCAGGTGAAGGCAGACAAGCCGTTTTTCGTGTGGATGAACACGACACGGATGCATTTCCGCACACACGTCCGCCCCGAAAACCGCAGCAAACCAGGTCTGACAGCCTTGACCGAGTATGCCGACGGCATGATCGAAACCGACAAGCTTGTTGGCACCGTCCTCGACAAGCTTGACCAACTTGGAATTGCTGAGAACACAATCGTGGTCTATACCACCGACAATGGCCCGCATCAGAACTCGTGGCCAGATGCCGGCACAACGCCGTTCCGGAGCGAGAAGAATACCAATTGGGAGGGTGCTTTCCGCGTGCCAGCGATGGTTCGTTGGCCCGGACACATCAAACCCGGTACCATCGCCACTGGCATCTTCTCGGGCCTTGACTGGTTGCCAACCCTGGCGGCTGCCGCTGGCGACGGCAACATAAAGGACCGGCTGCTGAATGGGACGACGATCGCCGGGAAGCAGTACAAGAACCATCTCGATGGCTACAACCAGCTCGATTATCTGACAGGCAAGACCGATCAGAGCGCCCGTAAGGAGTTCTATTACTTCAACGACGATGGCGATATGGTCGCAATGCGCTACGAGAATTGGAAGATCGTCTTTTCAGAGCAACGTGCGACAGGTACCCTTCGGATCTGGGCGGAACCGTTTACCCCCCTTCGCGTGCCGAAGCTTTTCGACCTCCGCGCCGATCCTTATGAACGCGCGGACGTTACCTCCAACACCTACTACGACTGGTTGATAGACCGCGTGTTCCTGCTCGTTCCGGCCCAAGCGATGGCTGGACAGTTCCTGGCCACGTTCAAGGACTTTCCGCCAGCCCAACGTGCAGCAAGCTTCTCCATCGATCAGATTCAGGAGAATCTCAACGAGTCATTTAAGAATGCGGGCGGCGGACAGTAAGCTCGCTAGTTCGAACTGAAATGAAGAGATGGCTCGGAACCCCGCGAGCCATCTCAGGGTGCCTAGATTGCCGCACGACCCCAGCAGTGTTCGCCTTTGCTTATGCGGCCGCTGTGGATTGAATAGCCGGAGTGGTTGCCGCTCTTTCCACCCGACGATTCCTGTTGGAGGATCGTCGGGCTAATCGAATAGGAGGGAGGACGGCGAGGATGACGACAGGGACAATGATCGGAATCGACCTGGCGAAGAACGTTTTCCAGGTGCATAGAGCCTCAATGACCGGGGAGTTGCAGTTCCGCAAGAAGCTATCTCGGCTACAATTCCGCAAGTTCATGGCGGACGATCCTGTGGCAACCGTGGTGATGGAGGCCTGCGGAAGCGCGCACTATTGGGCTCGGGAGATGGCCAGACTTGGCCGATCGCACCGCAGTATGTGCGGCCCTTCGTGAAGCGCCAGAAGAACTATGCTGCGGATGCCGAACCGATCGTTATCGCCGCGCAGCGACCTGAGATGCGCTTTCATCACGCAGAAGGCAGAGGAACAGCAAACGCAAGCGCTTCTGTCCCGCGCGGGAGAGAACGACTTGTGCGTCCGCGTACGGAGCTGGTGAACGCGCTGCGCTCAATCCTTTAAGAGTTCGGGCATCTGAACCGCCCTCGCGGACTTCAGGAGAAAACTTGTTCGTCGTCTTGCTTGTCATAGACCCTACTTCTCACGAGTTAGGGTCTCCGGCAAATCCGGGGCGGTTCAGTTTCGACTTCCGGCGGGCATACTCCACCGGATTGAGGGGCGGCAGTGCCGGTGACTCGGGCGCTTTTCGATTCTTGCCGGCAGCGGCTAGCCAAGCAATCCGAGCTTTGCCAAGGCCGGCCAAAAGCACGCTTGTGGTCGCCAGCGACTCGCACGCTGTCGGAACTCCATAGATAACCTGCAGATGGGCGTTGTAGGCCTTCAGTGTCTCCTCGTCGGCGAAGCGCCCGAGCCAGGATTGAAGCGGAGCAATTCCCGCCTTGCGCGACCATGCATCGATCGCCTTCTCGATCCCGGACGGCGAACCGTCGTTGCAGGCATCCACGACGTGCCGGAAATAGGCTTCCTCCGATTGTCGCTGCTGTGACCGGCGCTCGGCCCACCGTGCCTCGAGCCGGGACAGGCCGCGCGCGAGAAGGGCCAAAACGAGACCGGTGGCCAATGCTCCCACGACGACGGCAACAAGGCGGAGCCAGTCGAACGGCGGCTCATCGGATGGCGAGGCGGGCGGCGCGATTGCCGGCGGCGATGCGAGTGCCGGGGCGACCGTCACAGTCACCTCCGGAGTTCCCGCCGATTGATTCTTTTCCGTCGCCGGGTCGAACCAGCTCAGTTCGATCGCCTGCAGCACATAGGTGCCGGGATCGGCAAAGAGATAGCTCACCACATCCTTGCGTATGCCTGCGACCGCCTGCCCGTTGCGGTCCGTTTCATCAGAGAGCGACGGGTCCCGGTGGTAGATCCGCACGCCGTCGGGCGCCGGAAGGTCCGGCTCGGGGATCATCATGGCACGCATGCCCTCGGCTCGAACGGTAATCGTGCGCACGAGCGTGTCGCCGGCGCTCAGCTTCGACGGGTCCTGATCGAGTTCCTGCGTAACGCTGACCTTGGCAGCCACCACACCTGGGCCGCCTTCGGCACCAGGAGCTGCCTGCACGGAAAATCGCAGCGGAGGAATTGCGACCCTGCCCTGCGACACCTGCCCCGGCACTGCGGCGTAGCCGAACGGGATTTCAGCCGGCGGCAGGGCGAACGCGCCTGCGCGCTGCGGCGTGACGACATAGGTGCGCCGAATTCCCGAATATGCGGTTCCGTCGATCGTCTCGTTGAGGTTCAGGGCCTGGCCGTCCTGAAGCGTCACGATCGCGCCCGGAAGATCGATCGGCGGGAACTGCGGCGGCTGCAGGAAATAGTTCGGAACAAGAACGTCGACGTCGACCAGGACCTCCTGACCGACATAAAGTGTCCGCTTGGATTGCAGCGCAGCGCGCGCAAGCGGATCGGCGGCCTGGCTGGTGGCCGCTCCCAGGAGCAGGCTGAGCAGCAACGTGAGAAGACTAGCGAAGAAGGACGGGATCAAGGTCATTGCTTTGCCGCTCCGGATGCTTCGATTGCGAACTTGCGCGCCAGGAGATCGGCGGGAGACACCTGGATGTTGCGCATCCACAATTCCGCCGATTGCGCACCGCCTTCGACCCTGCCCTCCTTGCCGCGCTTGCCTTTGTCGTCGAACTGGATCTCGTCTGGCGAGAAATCCGCGGCCTCCTGCTGCTGCTCCTGTTCCTCGTCGTCCTTCTGCTTCTTGCGGCGCTCCGCCAGCGCCAGGTTGGCTTTCGCCTCCTCCCATTCCGGGCGTTGCTTCAACGCTTGCTGATAGGCCGCAATTGCTTCATCCGCCTCGTCCAAGTGCATCAGGGCATTGCCCTGGTTGAAGTAGCTTTCGGCGGTGGTCGATCGCGCGAACGCATCGATCGCGTCCTGATAGCGCCCGGCGCGGTAGAGCGCAGTACCCAGCCAGGCCGGATCGGTGAACTGTTCCGCCGCAGCCTGATAGTCGCCGCGGTCTAAGGCCCGCCGCCCCTGCTGGTCCGGTGTCAGCCAGAGATCGGCAAAATCGGCAGCCTGCGCCGGTGGCGCGCCTCCAAGTGAGAGAAAAAGGAAGAGAGCACCAAGCCAGTGGATCTTCTGCCCGCGGCGGAAAGTGAGCGCGGTGAGAAGGGCGACAGGGATGGTCAGGTACCAGCCGAAATCGCGCCAGCGCGTCAGCCCCTCCTCGGACTTCTGCGCGAACGAAGTCTGGATGCGGCGGACGATCCAGTCGACGTCGCCGTCATCTAGCGTCACGGTCGCTACCTGCGCAGGGGACGACGATTGAAGTTCCTTCAAGGCGTCGACATCGAATTGCGCCAGGACGCGCGCACCCGTGCCGTCGGTCAGATACTCGCCGTCTCCGATTTTGACAGGGCCACCTTCCGGCGTACCGATGCCAAGGACCATCAGGTCGTTGCGTCCCTTGTAGCCACTGAAGGCGGGGAGGGCACCGCGCTCGACCCCATCTGTCAAGAACAGGATCGTGCCGGGGGCCGTCTCGTCGGCGAGTGCTGCCTCGACGGTTTCCAGGGCGCTCGCGGTATCCTTGCCGGGAACCGGCATCACCGCAGGCGAGAGGGCGACGAGATAGGTGGCGACCAGCGAGGCGTCGTCGGTCAGCGGCAGCGCCATATGCGCAGAGCCGGCATAGGCAAACAGCGCCGTGCGCGCGCCCTGCCGCCGCGCCATGATGTCCTGGACCTTCAGCTTTGCGCGCTCGAGTCGGGTCGGCGTGATGTCGGTGGCGTTCATCGTCGGGCCGAGATCGATCACCACCGCCAGCGGTGCCGTATCCTCCACGAAGGGCGGGCGTTCGCGCTCCCAGGTCGGTCCTGCAACGGCAATTCCTGACAGCGCGATCAGGAAGGCGACGTGGTGGATGGGTCGCAGGCCGCGGACCCGGTCGCGGCCGACCAGAAGATGATCGAGCAGATTTGGAGCGATGAAGTTCTTCCACCTCGACCGCATGTCGGATTGCCGATCCAGCAGCCATATCAGGAGGAGCGCTGCCGCTACCGTCAGAAGCCACCAAGGCCGCAGGAAGTGAAACTCGGCGATCATGCCCCCGCCTCGCTGTCCCGGCGGTGGAACGCACCGACCGACAGGAGCCACATCACGACGTGATAGGCGAGCACCAGGAGCACGGCAGCGCCGAGCGGATAGTGGAACAGCTCTATGCGTGGCCGCCAGCTCAGGGTCTTTTGGTTGGCCGGCGTGATCTGGTCGAGCAGCGTGTAGATGTCGGCGAGCGAATTCTGGTCCTGGCCGAAGAAGTAGCGCCCGCCGGTCGTGGCTGCGATTTTCTCCAGAACAGCCGCATCAAGTTTCTCTTCCCCTTGCGCGGCCGGATCGCCAATCCCGACAGTGTGGATGCGAACATTATTGTCTTTCGCAATCTCTGCGGCCTTGTCCGCCGGCATCTTGCTGGCCGTATCGTTGCCGTCCGTCAGCACGATCAACACCTTGTCCGGTGCCTGGCTCTGTTCGAACATCTTGATCGAAAGGCCGATCGCATCGCCGAGCGCCGTTCGCGGCCCGGCCATTCCCGGCAGCGTGTCGGCGAGCATGGTGCGCACGGTGCCGTGGTCCATCGTGAAGGGCACGAGCGGGTAAGGCGCGTCCCCGAAGGCGACAAGGCCAAGTCGATCGTTCGGGCGGCGCTCTATGAAGTCGGCGACCACCGTCTTCACGGCATCGACGCGGGCTTGCAGATTGCCCTCGGGATCGCGGAAATCACGCGTGTCCATCGACTGCGAAAGATCGAGCGCCAGCATCAGGTCGCGTTGAGGCTCGGTCTTCTCGATCGGCGGCTCGACAAATTGCGGCCTTGCCAGCGCCAGTACGACGAGAACCCAGCAGATCAGGCCGATGATCTTCTGCAGCAGGTTCGCCCGCGGCACGACGGAACCTTCGGTCGGGCCGATGCCGGCAGCCTTGGTGATGTCTTCGAAGAAGGGGATGCGCACCGCCGCGGTCTGCTCGCGGTAGGGGGGCAGGAGCCACCAGACGAGAAACGGAAGCGGGAGAAGGAACAGCAGCCAGGGATGGTCAAGAGTGTACATCGTGGCCCTCTATCCATCGGCGCGCGCCGGCAAACGCCCGCCGGGCCATGTCTTCATTCGCAGGTCCGGCCGCCGGCAGGCGATATTCGGTTTCGGCAAAGAAGCGATAGGTCTCGTCGTCGAGGACGGCCTTGCCTGCGTATGTCCTGAGGAAGTCCGACCATTGCTGTCCGGCCAATGCCGCCACTGCGTCGCGCGGCCAGACGGCAAGCGCCGTGCGCTTGATCAGCGACGGCAGGCGCTGCAGGGCGTCCGCACGGCCCGCTGCCTGTCCCACGGCTGCCTCCAGCGCTGCGAGTTCCGCAAGCGCTTCGCGTCGATAGCGGTTCTGCGTCCGATGACGACGCCAGCGCCAGAGGACGAAGGCAAGCGCCAAGGCAATGAGTGCGGCAAGTGCTGCCCATCCCCATGTCGCCGGCATCATCGATACCGGTGGCGGCAGGGCGATGTCTGCCAGTTCGCGCAAGGTGGCTGCCAGCATGGGGTCGGTCGGCGGGGACGCGGTGGTGGACTCCATTCAACGCCTCCTCTGCCGCCATGCGAGCTGACCGAGGAGCGTGCGCAACTGCGGGGCAACCTCCTCCGCAGCGGAGACCGGCAGCATCGGCAGCCCCATCTCCTTCTGCCAGGACAAGAGGTCCCGGCCCCGATTGCGGGCGAAGCTGTCGACGGCATCACGGACATTGCTGCGGCCGAACTGCAACTCCGCCTGGAGCGCCCCGCCGCTGATCACCATGTCGCCTTGGCGCGGAAGCTCGAGCAGGAAAGGATCGTAGATGAGGATGGCGATCACATCGTTTGCGACCGACATCTTCAAGAGAAGGTCCCGTGTTGCCGGCCCATGCCCGTCGAAATCGCTGACGACGATCACCAGATGGTCGTGTCGGGCGACTGCGGCAACCTTCGAGAGGACGGCGTCGAGTTGTCCGGGCGCCCGCGTTGCGTCCGACGTCGCGCTGAGCACCCTGTTCTTGACCGATATCGCATCGGAAAAGCGAATGACGGCTTCGCGGCTGCGATGCGGGCGCACGGCTTCCTGCTCCCCGTCGTTGAATACCAAGCCGCCGACCCGGTCGCCCAGCGCCATGACACGCCAGGCACAAAGGGCGGCGACTTGCGCCGCCGCAACCGACTTCATCAAACGCCGGCTGCCGAAGAACATGTTGACGCGCTGGTCGACGACGATCAGCGCGGGTCGATCCTTCTCCTCGTCATAGACCCGCACGAAGGGCTGCCCCGTACGGGCGGTAACGCGCCAGTCGATGGTGCGGATGTCGTCGCCAGGCATGTAGTTGCGCAGTTCCTCGAAGCTCAGGCCGCGACCGCGCATGCGCGACTCGTGCCGGCCAGCGAGCAGCCGGCGGACCGGTGCCTTCCGCAGGAAGGTCAGGTCGCAGGCGATGGGCTCGAGTGCGGCGAGATCGTCGACCGTGACATAGACACCTTCCGCGCCCTTCGCAGCCGGCGGCGCCATCCCTTTCGTCCTGCCGAACGCGGGTAGAGAAATCGCCATCGCAAGTCCCTCCCTGTCAAGCCGTCGCCACCTTCTCTACTATCCTGTCGATCGCCTGGTCCGCAGTCGTCCCGCCAGCATGCGCCTCGTAGGAGAGCACGAGCCTGTGGCGGAAGATGCCGTGGACGGTCGCCTGGACGTCGTCGGGCGTCACGAAATCCCGGCCGTCCATCCAGGCGTGGGCGCGCGAGACGCGGTCCAGCCCGATCACGCCGCGCGGACTGACGCCGACCTGGATCCACTTTGCCAGGTCCGCATCGATCTTGTCAGGATATCGCGTCGCCATCACGAGTGCTACGATATAGTCCTCGATGGCCTTGGAGACGTTGATTTCGGAAATTTCCCGGCGCGATGCAAGCACGACATCGGCGGCGAGTTTCTCCGCGGCGGCCGCCTTGCCATGGGTCGTCTTTTCCTCCGAACGGACAAGCTTCATGATTGCGGCCTCCGAGGCCGCATCCGGATAATCGACGCGTATGTGCATGAGGAAGCGGTCGAGCTGCGCCTCGGGCAAGGGATAGGTGCCTTCCTGCTCGATGGGGTTCTGCGTCGCCATGACGAGGAAGAGTTCCGGTAGCGGATGGCTCTCGCCACCGACCGTGACCTGCCGCTCCTCCATCGCCTCCAGCAGCGCCGACTGGACCTTGGCCGGTGCGCGATTGATCTCGTCCGCCAGGATCAGGTTGGCGAAGACGGGACCCTGCTGGAACTTGAACTCGCCCTTCCCGCCCTCGCTGTAATAAACCTCGGAGCCGGTGATGTCGGAGGGGAGCAAGTCCGGCGTGAATTGTATGCGCGAGAGATCGGCGTCAAGGTTCTTGGCGAGGCTCTTGATCGCGCGGGTCTTGGCAAGGCCGGGCAGCCCTTCGACAAGCAGGTGGCCATTCGACAGGAGGCCCAGCAGCAGGCGCTCGATCAACCCCTCCTGCCCGATGATCGATTGTCCCATTCTCGCAGCAAGTTCGCGGATGTCGTCTCGATTTCCCATCGTTTAGTCCTTCGACCGTTGGCATATGCATGGAGCACAAAGGTGCGTCTGAGACGGCTACAAATCCTCGCTGTCGGAGAATGCGCCAAAGAGCGGTTGGCACAAGATCTTCGCGGCTTCGACACCTGACAGATCACCACCGGGCGGCGAGGGCTGCAACAGAATTCTCGCCGGATACCGCTGCGCAACCCTATGAACATGTTCGTACCTGTTCGCACCTAGCGTGTTTCGAACAAGGCGCGACTATTGTTCCATCGAACGTCCATCCGGGTTTGCCGTCATGTCGGACTTGACCGCGGTGATTGACCACTTTCCGGCCCATGAACTCACAATCCGGCGGCTCTATGCGAACGCACCGGATTTCCGGGTGCTTTGCGAGGACTACGAGGCCGCCCGGCGTGCGCTCGAACACTGGTGCTCCGATGGAACGAAGGCCGAAGACTTTCAGCGACTGCTTGCGGAGATCGAAGACGAGATATCCGAGGCCCTGCAGAACTCGTTCAACCGGATCCGACGCAACCCGGAAACCTGAACATCCGGCTTCATCACCCTGGAGGTCCCGCAATGACAATACTCCGCCATGTCGCCGCCTGGACCGCGGCACTCATCTTGCTCATCGCTCCCATCGTGGCCATGGCGGATGACCTGCCGTCTTGGAACGACGGGCAATCGAAGCGGAACATCATCGAATTCGTGACGGCTGTTACGACCGCAGGCGGTCCGGACCATGTCGCGCCTGCCGATCGCGTGGCGGTCTTCGACAATGACGGCACGCTCTGGGGCGAGCAGCCGATGTATGTCCAGCTAGCCTTCGCGCTGGACCGCATCAAGGCGCTTGCCCCCGATCACCCGGAATGGAAGGAGACCGAACCCTTCAAATCCGTGCTTGCCGGCGATCTCGCAGGGGTTGCGGCTTCCGGCGAAAAAGGGCTCGTCGACCTCGTCGGCGTCACCCATGCAGGCATGACCAGCGACGAGTTCACCAGGATTGCCGGCGACTGGATCGACACCGCCAGGCACCCGAAGACCGGGAAGCCGTATACGTCGATGGTATTTCAGCCGATGCTCGAACTGATCGCCTATCTCAAGGCAAACGAGTTCAAGGTGTTCATCGTCTCCGGCGGCGGGATCGAGTTCATGCGGCCCTGGACAGAACGGATCTACGGAATTCCCGCCGAGAACGTCGTCGGGTCATCGATCAAGTCGCGGTACGACGACAAGGACGGAAAGCCCTCCATCGTCCGCCTGCCGGAAGTCGACTTCATCGACGATGGCCCGGGCAAGCCGATAGGGATCTATGGCCACATCGGCCGACGCCCGATCGCTGCCTTCGGGAATTCGGACGGCGACTTCCAGATGCTGGAATGGACGACGTCGGGACCGGGGCGGACCTTCGGCCTGATCGTCCATCATGACGACGCCGAAAGAGAATACGCCTACGACCGCAACTCACACTTTGGGAAGCTTGATAGAGGTCTGGCGGAGGGCCCGAAACGCGGCTGGAACATCGTCAGCATGAAGAACGACTGGAACAAGGTGTATCCGCATTAGCCGCAAATGCCGCGTTCGCAGTGCCTCACAGCTCATTTCTATTCGTATTTTTACCCCGGGAGCATCTGACAGTGACCATTGCCTTCAGCCTCGTCGGCCGCACAGTCGGTTCGTTGATCGTCACACTCCTTCTTACGAGTAGCCCGCTTCTGGCTTCCAATGCCAGCGCGCAAGACAGCTCTCATAGCCAACCTGCCGTCGATGGCAGCGAGAACACGCCCGACCTGCTCACGGAGGAAGAACTCGAAGTGCTCGTGGCACGGATCGCGCTCTATCCTGATGAACTCGTTGCGGTGATCTCGTCTGCTTCGCTGTTTCCCCTCCAGATCGTGGAAGCGGATCGGTTCCTTCAGCAATCAAAATCAGACAAGGACCTGAAGCCGAAGGAAAGCTGGGATGGCAGCGTGATCTCGCTGCTGAATTATCCCCAGGTCGTCAAGATGATGAGCGACGACCTCGAATGGACCCAGGCGCTCGGCAGTGCGCTGTCCTTCCAGCAAAAGGACGTGTTGATCGCCGTTCAAACCTTGCGCGACAAGGCCGTGGCGGGCAACGTCATCAAGAGCGACGACAAGATCACTGTCGTGAACGAGGGCGACAATGTCGTCATTCAATCCAAGGACCCGGAGAAGATATATGTTCCGCAGTACGAGCCGCAGATGCTCTACGAGCCAGGCTATCCCCCTGCCCCGGTTGCCTATTATCCCGATCCCTATCCGAACTACTATTATCCAACGGCACCCTTTTTCGCTGCCGCCGTCACCGGCGTCGCATGGGCATCCGTGATGGACTGGGACGACTGGGGCGTGTGGGGAGGCGACTGGCACGGAGGCGACGTCGATATCGATTGCGACGGCTGCTTCAACCACATCGACATCGATCGGGACAAGCTGAAGTTCAACGACGTCGACTGGAAGAATGTCGACCGATCCAAGATCAAGTTCGACCGGAACCAGTTCAACAGGATCGACCACAACGCGTTGAAAAGCGACTTCAAATCGAACCGGAACAACAACATCTCCGCGCGCGCAAAGAATGTAAGGCGCGGGCACGGGGACACGATTTCTGGCAATCATCCCAAAGTGTCGGTCGGCGACATCCGGAAGAGCAAGGTCGATGCGGACAGAATTCGTAATCGCGAAAGCAACATCAGGCCGGCGAACGCGAGGCAGGCTGCGGGTTCCCACCGACAGGGCGCTTCCGATACGCACATCGGTTCGAAGCACTCGCCCCAGCACGTGACGCGCCATGCAAAACAACCGAAACCGGGGGCACATGCCCAAAGACATGCCACCGGAAACCATTCCGTGCTCGGCCATCCGGGAAATCGCCATCAGACCCACCTCTCGTCAAATCGAGGACGGCACTCCATGGGTGGCGGGCATCGCGGCGGCGGCGGGCACAAAGTCGTCAGGCACGGCGGCGGTCGCCACCGCTGAGGAAGGTGCAAAGGAGATGTTCACGATGAAAGCACTTCGCAACGGTATCGCCGCCTCCCTGTGCGCCCTCCTGCTCGGCACCACGGCACTGAACGCGGTCGCGCAGGTCACAGATTCCGGTACCGAATCCTTGAACGCGTACGTTGCCTCCGGGGAGCCGCAGACGTTTGCAACAGCAGAGGAGGCCGTCGAGACCTTCAAGTCGACAGTGGCTGGAGGGGACTTCGACAAGCTAGCCACTCTCCTCGGGCTCGAAGTCGCCAGAACAAGGCACAGCGACGGCATAATGGATGCCTACACCGACATCCAGTCCCGTGTGAAGGAACATGTCGGCGTTCAGGACGTCAACGGCAGAAAGGTGATCGAACTTGGAGGCGAGCGTTGGCCGTTTCCGTTCCCGATCGCAAAAGGCGCCGACGGCAGATGGGCTTTCGCCACCTATGTCGGCCTGGAAGAGGTCGCCAATCGCCGGGTCGGCGAGAACGAGCTTTCGACGATCGCGACCCTGCATGCCTATGTGGAAGCGCAGGAGCGGTATGCCCTTGCGGACCACGATGGCGACGGCGTTCTCGAATACGCGCAGAAGCTCATCAGCTCGGACGGAGCGCAAGACGGGTTGTACTGGCCGGCTGATCAATTTGGCGGCGAGGAAAGCCCTGCCGGGCCTGCGTTGGCAGATGGCGATGCGTTGCAATCTGCCAAAGCGGGAGACGGCTTCAACGGCTATCACTATCGCATCCTAACCCGCCAGGGAGATGCAATTGCCGGCGGGGCGCACGACTACCGTATCAACGGCAACATGATCGCAGGCTTTGCTCTGGTAGCATGGCCGGTGAACTATGGTGTGAGCGGTGTCAAGACCTTCGCCGTCGACCGGCATGGGATCGTGTACGAGGCGGACCTCGGTGAAAAGACCAGCGAAATTGCGGCAGGGATAGAAACGTTCAACCCAAACGACGATTGGGATATCGTCGACGACTGAGACTGACTATGCCTGTTCAGCAGTAGCTCGTCGCCTCTGCTCTCCCGCGGAAATTCGGCTGCGGCAGCAAGGCATGGTAGGCATTGCATCGACTATGAAGCAACTTCTCCGCGCTTCACGACCGCCAGCACCAGGGAAGCACGCATGCATCCACAGAAACGTCTCATTGAGGAGCACGACAGCAGCATCAAACCAGGAATGGTTTGGATTCCCGGAGGGACCTTTATCATGGGGTCCGACGGGCACTATCCGGAGGAGGCTCCTGCCCATCCCGTAGCTGTCGACGGGTTCTGGATGGACGAAGCGCCGGTAACGAACCGACAATTTTTCGCCTTCGTCAAAGCAACGGACTACGTCACCTTTGCCGAAAAGAGGCTGCTCGCCAGAGACTATCCTGGGGCGCCTCAGAAGAACCTAAGGGCTGGTTCCCTCGTATTCACGTCACCTACCGTGCCCATTCAGGGGAGCAGCATCTCCCAGTGGTGGATATTCACTCGTGGAGCAAACTGGCGACGACCGCTCGGGCGCAAGAGCAGTATAGGCAATATCCTCGACCACCCCGTCGTGCATGTCGCTTACTGCGACGCGGAGGCCTATGCCGCATGGGCAGGTAAGGCGCTCCCCACTGAGGCGGAGTGGGAATTCGCCGCGCGCGGCGGTCTCGACCAGGCGGAGTTTGCCTGGGGAAACGAACTCATTCCCGGAGGCCGTCACATGGCGAATATCTGGCAGGGCAGCTTCCCGCTTCAAAACCTGTTGTCCGATGGCTACGAACGAACGTCCCCGATTCGATCATTCCCCCCGAATGACTATGGCCTCTACGACATGATCGGCAATACTTGGGAGTGGACGGCGGACTTCTGGACTACACGACACCCCGAAGCAGCGGCGAAGGCGTGCTGTATCCCTTCAAATCCTCGGAGTACCGACATTTCTGGAAGCATTGATCCCGCACAGGTTGAACTCGGCATTCCACGGCGGGTCCTGAAGGGGGGATCACACCTTTGTGCGCCCAATTATTGTCGCCGTTATCGGCCAGCAGCGCGTCATGCCCAGGAGATTGACACGACCACCAGCCATGTCGGTTTCCGCTGCGTCATACGCCCGTGACATCGCTCCGGCTCTAAGCACCCTGAACAGACGCGGCGCCAAACGCTTCACGGAAGGCCGGTAATCTCTTCGGGTTCCGTCCATCCTGCTTTGCGGAGACCTGCCACAACGGCGACAATAATGGAATCAATTGCCTGGTGTCGGCGGTACGCCGCCGCAGGGTCCCTGTAGAGCATCGGCGAGATCTCGGCCATCTTTGCGAGAGCCTCCGCTGCGGCTGTCTTGTGGCCCAGGGCACCTTCGGCAATTGCCACGAGAGACCAGCTTACGCTCGAGCCGTCAATGCTCGAGGCCCTGGCGGTTTCGAGCATCTCCTCGTATCGCCCGTTCAGGTAGTGATCGATTGCAAGAAGGTGCCGGTACCAGCCAGGCGGATTGACCGTGTTCGCGATCGCTTGCCGGAGGTAGGGAACTCCCTCTTCGAAACGTCCGCGCACTGCAAGCCGCCAACCGAGTTGAGCCAGCGTGTCGGGATCGTTCGGATTGAGTTCCAACGCCCGCCGCTGGATGCGCTCGCTCTCTGGATAATTGCCCATGTAATGATGAATGGAAGCTTGGGCCTTAAGGGCGGTGATGTTGTTAGCGTCCAGCGACAGGGCGTGAGCGACCGTCGACAGTCCACGCTGGAAGGCCCTCCAGGCGTCTCCATCGACTGCCCAGCCAAAGCGCCCGGCATCCATGTGCAGCCAGCCAAGCATTGCCCATGCGTCAGCATACATCGGGTCTCGAACGACGGACTGCTCAAGGCAGGTCATGACAGCCTTGTGCCCGGCTGCCGTGAAAGATCGCCGATAGGCGAAGGCACGCAGAACGCATTCATGGCTTGACGTGCTCGGCGCGGCTTCATCCCGCAATCGGTCGCTTTCTTCCTTCCGGATGACGCCGTAGGGTTGCCCAAGCGCCGACGCCACCGCCGAAGCGATTTCGTCCCGAATTGCAATTAGCGAGCGCGCTGATCTGGGCCGTTCGAAAGTGCCGATCCAAATGATCCGATGCGTGTCGACCTCAAGGAGGCGCGCCGAGATCCGTATGGAATCGGCCCCCGCATCAAAATGGACGCTACCGTCCACAATATAGGTCAGGCCGAGCCGATCGCCGATTTCCATAGGATCACCGGTCATCGTCCCACTGGTCGTTGCCGGCGGCAAGTACAAGCGATAACCGGAAAAGCGGCTCAGGTCCGCCATGATTTGATCGGCGAACCCGCTTCCAAGCGCGGCATGCTCGGCGTTGCTACCATCCGTCGCAAATGCCATCACTGCAAGTGCGGGACCGTGACTACTTTCCTGACGGACCAATCCCGACCGCGACCAGTAGACATAGCCGGTACTAACAACGAGGAGCGTGAGAACGAGTGCTACGCCCCATGCCAGCCGCCGTGATCGAGCCAGCAAGCCCAAAGGTGCCCGTGGAGAGGGATCGGTAGCAGCGACTTGCTCGGCCTGCAGTGAAACAGTTGTCGCAACCTCCCCGATGTCCTTTTCAGACCATTCGATGGTCGGTGCATATTGCCCTTTGGGAATGGAGATACGTATCGCATTGTCGCGTCCGGATGACGCATAGTACCCGTCGAGGTCGTGCCGCAGCCTGCGCGCTTCAAGACGCACGATGGGATCGGTCTGGGGGTCGAAATCGTCGTCACGGCCGAAAACGACTGTGGCGATTGTATACCCCTTGAGCTCGCGATCCCTGCCCGCAAGCATCTCTTCAACGAGATATCTCAGCAGCTTTCGGCGACGGGGTGTGCCCTTGAAATCAGAACTGTCGAGGATTCTTTGAAGCTCATCCTGCACCGTCTCCGGGGGCGGGCACGAACTCGACGACGCTTCGGCATATTCTTTCTGCCATCGTGTTGGCATACGGACCTCCCGCGGGGCGTGCGACGCATTCAACGTCGTAACCACAGGGAAATCCAGTGCAAAAAGTACACTGGGTATATTTTCCGTTCCAACGCTAGCGCTGTCCTGGTGATTTATGCTGCGAAAGCTTCGCGCCAAAAGCTCATTCGTGCTCACGGATGGTGCGGCCCCGGCGAGCGCCCTGACGACGGGATTGGGTAGCGAAGGGGAAATCATTTCCGCGTTGGGGCCGATGGCCGACCGTCCGCTGGTAGGACACCAATACGAAGAGCGGACATCAAAGTCCTTGCCGCCAAGCTCTGGGATTGGCCCAAAGCGGCTTCTCTGTCCTATGCTTGACGCGATTGGAACGTCACCTCCTCGACTGCCAATTGCAAAGGTCTCGGCGTAGCGGCCACCACGACCACCGCTAGTTGCCGGAGCCTCGATGCCAGGCCAACGCTCATGCTGTCAATTCATAGACTCGCACCGCGGCCTCGAAACCTTTCGGCGTCACGGTATCGACAGCTCTGAAGGCGAACCGATCCGCTACCTTTTCACGGACGGCGTCGCTGGTGAGGATCTCGGTGCCGTAATCCTTGTTCAGCGCCTCCAGCCGGGCCGCCATGTTCACAGTTGCGCCGAGAACCGTGTAGCTCATTCGATCCGACGAGCCAACATTGCCGACGACGGCCTCGCCCGTATGAAGACCGAACCGAGTTCTGTAGGCGGGCCAGCCCTCCCGTTCAAACTCCTGAATTAGCATATGGCTCGCGTCACGACATGCGAGCGCCGCGGAACAGGCATGTGCTACATGATCTGGGTCCTCTGCCGGGGCATTCCAGATCGCCATGACCGCATCGCCGACGTACTTATCAACCGTGCCATTGTTTGCCATGATCACCTCGGTCAGCGCGGCAAGGTAACGGGAAGTGTAGAGCATGAGTTTTTCGGGATCTGCGTGCTCCGAGATATGGGTAAAGCCCGCGATGTCCGTGAACAAGATCGTGATCTCTCGGCGGGAGCCGCCGAGTCGCAACGCTGTTCCGCTCTCGATGAGCTGTTGTACAAGGCGCTTCGGGACGAAACTGGCAAAGGTCTGTACCACCGCCCGCATAGTCGACACTGATTGGCCCAGGTCGTCGATCTCACGGATCGAAGAGTGCACTCGCTTGCCCTCTCCCTGTACATCAAAACGCTGGATCTGATCGGTTTCTACCGCCAGAGCATTCATGGAGCGGGATAGCAGCGAGCCGATCCACCAGACCACGGGCAACGAGGCAAAAACGAACGCGAGGGCGAGCAGGAGCAACCTGCGCCTTCCTGCCTCTACCTCCGAAAAGAACTCATCAAGCGGCGCCACGACAGCTAGGCGGAGATTAGCCGAACCGGCTGTCTCAATCGAACGGAACGCTGCAACGTAGGTCCGGCCGTCCCGGGCCTCAAAGAACTGCTGGGCAACACCGCTCTGCCTCCACGCCATCAACGGAACGCCGACATCGATGGCCTCGACTTGATCAAGTCGAGGCAGGTCCGCAGTGCCGTCCGAGGATGCGGCTTTCAAGAACTCGGTCATCCGCGGATGGGCGATCAGCCGGCCGCTGTCGTCGAACAGGAAGACTACACCCGACTGCCCTAGTTTCTGCGCGCGCAGGAAGGCATCAACGTCGGCGAGCAGTATGTCGCCAGCGACTATGCCGAGCCGCGGCGCCGTGAATGGCGCCCGCACGGTGTACCCGATCAGGTTGGCAACCTTGAATACGTAAGGGTCGGTAATCGCGCCGGCGCCGGGCTCGAATGCGCCGAGATACCATGGCCTGGTCCGAGGATCGTAGTCCGCCTCGCGCTGCGCCTGAGTCAACGTCGTGAGGTCTGTGGAGAGAAAGTAGGTGGTCCGTATCCGTGTCGACGATCCAGGCGGTCGGTCCATCACGGTCAACCGGAAGGCTGAATCCGCGGGCGCCCCAAGTTGCGCCCGGACGGCAGGCCCGGCCCGGTCAAGGGCGTCGAGCTCGATAAAAGCTCCGTCGTCGTACCCGACATACAAGTTGTAGAGCTGTTCGTGTTGCCGAAGAAGCACCGCTAGGATTGCATTGAGGGACTGGTTGTCCGAGATCGCCGCGGTTTCCACGGAAGGGAGTTGCTTCAGCACCGCCAGGGCGCCCTGGACCTCCTTGAATTGCCGGTCCACCCGCTCCGCTGTGTGTTCTGCGACCCGGTCGATGAAGGTCAGGGCGGCGGTACGGGTGATCGCCTTCGCCCGGTCGAAGCTGAGGAAGACGAGGGCTAGGCCGACGCACAGGACGACCGCAACAAACAGCGCGGTGATTGAGAGCTGGAATCCGATCCTGACGCGGTAGCGCGCTTTTCCCGTCGGCGTTTCCGGCATCTGCGAGCCTCTTGAGCGGGAAGTCCCTAAAATTGTGAATGTTAAGGGTAGACCCTGACCCGTACAGTGTCGAGCGTACGCGGTGGCTCTCCACGGTGACGGCTTAGGGCCCTGGAGCCACTAGTAATCTTGAGAGGTCCGAAAAGACTCATGGGCGTGACGTCGGCAGAGCACGAGCGAACTTCCGCAGGGATCGTTTCTAAGCATTGACCGGAATAAGTGGGGGTCCACGCCCACAAGCTGCCAACTTCAATGACCGGCCAAGACGAGCGTCTGCACTGGGAGCAGCACTGCTTGCATCCTTAGGATCATCGCATGCACGAGCCCAACGGCATCGACGGCGTGCAAGAACAACCAACGGAGCGTACCGATATCCTGATCGGCGAGCGCGTCATGATTATTAGTGTATGCATTGGCGATGCAACTGCTTCCCGGCGGGATACCATCCAGGCCGCCAGGAAATAGTGGTTGCAGGAAGACGGTCAGCGTCCCCGGCTGCCCCATTTGCTGAACATCAATCAGTTGATCGTTCGCGCGCAATTGTCCGGCCGCGATGACATCCTGAACATCGGTCACCACCATGGGAATGATGGTGAAAGGCTTTCCTACACAAGTTGCTTCGGCGATCATTCCTCGCTTGATCACCTGCGCTTCGATCTGCCCAAAACCAGCGACAAGGGTGGTTCGCCCGGCATTCTCCGGCACCAGAACACCGGCGGGGCGTAGCATTGCGTTCACAACGTCGCCGGGGCGTAACGCAAACTGTTGCACCGTACCGGCGACGCCAGCCCGGACGAGCGTCTTGTCCAGTTCGACCTGCGCTTCCGCCAGGGCTGCTTCGGAGCTTGCCTTTTGGGTTGGGAATAAAACCCCGATCTGTGTCTCCAGGGTCTCTTTCTTTGCGAGCGCTGCATCTACCGCACCTTTGCGGCTATCGATTGCTGTTGCCAAGCGTTCGACTTCGCGCCTGGAAACAGCACCACTGTCCACAAGTTGTGCCTTCATCTCGTGTTCGTCGACCGCCATCTGATAGGCACCCTGAGCCTCCTGGATCAGGCCATCCACGCCCGCAAGTTCGGTTTGCGCGACAGTCGTCTCCGCGACGATTTCGGCGATGCGCCGGCGAGCAGTCTCGAGGGCGGCTTTTTGCGCGGAACCGTCGAGGCGGAAGAGCGGTGCGCCTGCTTCGACCTTCCCGTTTACCTCAACATAAACCTCTTCGACGCGGCCGATCGTCTCCGGCAGAATCGTGACCGTCCGGAATATCGCCGTGACGTTCCTGGTCGAAGGGTGGAAGTAGAAAATCATCGTGATCAGCAAAACGGTCAGCAGTAGACAGGCGGTAATGCCCCAGCGTAGCTCGTACCACATGCTATAAAGAGTGATTTCGCGGCCAATCCGCTTCCCCTGAGCATAACGTCGATAAAGATAGTCGGGGAGGATCGTAAGAATGGAGCAGAGGAACAACTCGAACATCGATCAGATACCCTCTCCGGGCGCATCCGTCTTGGGCGCTGGCTCAGCCGGCACGACCGGTTCTTCGGATATCAGTGCAGGATCGCCTGTCGATTCCGCATCCCGGCCGGAAAGCTTCGCCAGGGATTGCGCGATGGAGTAAAGCGGTGACGAAAAATCTGGGATGTGGATAAAGGCCAGTAGCAGGCCGGCAATCCAGAAAAGGTGGTTGTGCGTAAAAAGCGAAATCAAAGCCAGGACGGCCACGACTTCCATCTGCACCATGCTTGTGCGATGCGCCATGCGCTCGGGGACGGCATGAAGTTGAAAGTACAAATTGCCGATGACAAGCACTGCCAACAATAGGAAAATGGCAACGGCAACGAACAGATAATCGGTTTGCCCCGGCGGGCTTATGAAGACAGGCAAGTGCTCAATCGCGGCTGGATGAATCGTTTGTTCCATTCCGGCATGCTACCTCAAGAAAGAGTACGGCTTATCAGCGCCGTGCGATTCTGGCGTGAGAGTACGGCTTCCTGCAGCTTAGGCAAGCGGCTTCGGGCGATTTTTGTTTCCGCGTCGCGGCAAGGAAATGCTGGTTAAGGAAACCGCGCTGACGTCGGCCCTCATTCGCATGGCCTTGAGTTGCCGCAGAATTCGGTAGGCGGGCGTCCGCTGTTCGCGCAGAGCGGACAACGAGCGTCGACAGGACCATGGGCACCGTACTGATCCGGCTTGTGTGGGGCCAAAGTCACGTCCTGTATCGCTCATCCCGCACGTTCTTCTTTTTGAAATAGGCACCGCTAGGCATGCCGAATTGGATGGGTGCGAGACGACACCTACGCTCCTGGCGATCGATAACCAACCGTTCTAGCTAACTCCATAGCCACCAGTGTTTCCTCCACCGTAAGCAATGGCGTCGTCTCGTACTTTGACACAGCGCCACCGCCTCCAATCGCGATTGCGACGGCGGCCATCGAGACGTTGTCGGGTGCCTCCCACAGGGTATACCCGTCGTGCGATCCGAATGCGTACCAAAAGCCGTGAAGCTTACCCCCGACTGATTCAATGTAACTGCGCGCGGCATCCCGACGGTCTTCGGGATTTCTTGTCAATCGGTCCCAGGTTTGGGGTGTGTAGCTGAAGCGTGTCAGGTAGAGTGCCATTGCCGATGCTCCTCACTCGTTACCAGATCATTTTACAGCATAGTCGGGATACAATCGTATCGACAAAACGGCCTCCGTGTCGCTTTGCGGCAATACTTGTCTTGGTCGCCCGCCATTGGCGCTGGGCCGATGCTGGGCTATAATCCATCAGTTGCCGGAGAGGCATCCGCGCTCTGGCTTTGGAGGAGCGACGCCCATGATTGTCAGGATTTCAACTGCCCTTTTTTTGGCGCTCGCGCCTGTGAATGCCTTCGCCAACCAGTGCCCCACCATGATGACGGCAAATGACGCAGCCCTCCCGAACGCCTCCTTGTCTGAAGCCGACATGGCCAAGGTCAAGCAGCTACGACAGCAAGGCGAACAGTTGCACCAGTCCGGCGACCACACAGGCTCGGAGGCAGCACTCGGGGAAGCGAAGAAAATGCTCGGACTCTAAAGAGCCGGATCGCCCCCGGCCTTTAAGCTTCGAAAAGTTCGAACGGTCGGCAAGGCCGCTCGGCTACTCTTCCGTTTTGTGGTCTAGTGGCCGAAGATCAACGTTCGCTTGTGGCGCAATCAAGCCGTCGAGCCCTGTTGCTGGCGACGTCTGCTTTCGGGCGGCGGCCAAGTTGGTCTCTACGGCCGATATGCGGGCGCTTAGCAGACGACACCTGACGGCCGGTTTGAGGGCGCAAAGCGGACGCTCGCCGAGTGCTCCGTAAGTCTCAAGCCAGGCCGAACCTAGAACGCAGTTGCGGAGAACTCGGCGACCCGCGCAGCAGGACGCCAAGCTCCTCACAAACGAGTTCACATGGACTGGGCGACAGGTTCGCTCACAGCTATCAGACCGTGTGTGTTTCGGATCAAATCGGCGGCCCGCTCTCCGATGACAACGCACGGCGCCATCGTGTTGCCAGTGGTGATCCGGGGCATGATCGAAGAGTCCGCGATACGGAGCCCGTCGATACCGTATACCTTGAGCTCATTGTCGACCACCGACATGTTGTCGCGTCCCATCTTGGCTGTGCAGGACTGATGCCAATAGGTGACTGCTGAGCGCCTGATAAAGTCGATCATTCCTGATCTGTCGCGCTGCCCCGGAGCGGTTTCGCCCGTCACCAAAGGTCTAAAGCCATCGCTGTTTCCAAGTTCGCGGCATAATTCCACTGCGGCCAACGCGGCTGCCATGTCTTCCGGCTCACTGAGTGAGTTCGGTTCAATCAGGACGGGGTCGTTCATATCGGGGCCAGAGAGCCTCAATCGGCCGCGGCTTTTCGGCTGTGCGAGACCATTGAACATGGTCCAGCCGTGCTCCGGTGTTTCGAGACCGGCCTCAAGCGGCGACGGGACGGCGAACTCCAACTGGCACTGGAGGACGTCAGGCTGGGACAGACGTGCGTCACTCTTCCAGTAGAGGTTTGCCTCGCAGCCGCTACCGCCCACTGCTTCCGGTTTTCGGTAGGCCCAGGTGCAGCCGAAGGCGAGATGATCCTGATGATTGCGACCAACACCCGGCAGGTGTTGCACGACTGGGATGCCATGCGATTGCAGTTCGTTTTCCGGGCCGATTCCGGACTGCATAAGGACCTTCGGCGTATTGATCGCGCCAAGTGACAGCACCGTTTCGCAATGCGCCATGAACTGGCGTCGCCGACCATCGATCAGAGCTTCCACACCTCTTACCCGCTTACCATCGAAGATGAGACGCGTAACCAACGCCTCGGTGATCACCATCAAATTTGGACGCGACAGCAGCGGTTCAACATAGGATTCAAACACGGTTTCCCGCTTACCCTCCCGGATACGCAGTTCAGCAATCGATGCACCGCCAGATGCCTCCATCATTTCGCCGTTCGTGGTATTATAGAGAGGTATCCCTATGGCAGATGCCGCGTTCAACAGGGCCTCCGCCACTGCCTGCGGAGAAGTAGGCTGCGCCACATATGCAGGCCCACCTACCCCGCGACGAGTAGGGTCCGGAGCGCCTTGCCAGTTTTCGATCCGGCTATAGTAGCCAAGGATCGACTGATAGCCCCAGGCGTCATCCCCGGCCTCTGCGGCAAAGTGATTCCAGTCTTCCTTATGTCCCCTGGCCCATACCATGACGTTGATGCTCGAACCCCCGCCAAGCCCTTTGCCCATGCTGAGATGAAGTCGTCGGCCATCCAGACCAGGTGTCGGTTGTCCAACGAAGCCCCAGTCCCGGCGGGAGCCAAGATTCAACGGCCATTGCGCAGGGTTCGATACTGTCTCGGATTTATGATCTCCACCTGCTTCGAGCAGGAGAACGCTCGCGTTTCCATTCTCTGCCAGGCGCGCTGCAACAACCGAGCCGCTGGACCCAGCGCCGCAGACGATGAAGTCGAAGACATCGCCGACCGGGTTGTGCGCGAAAGACGTATTTGCAGGTACATTTTCATCATGGATATACAGTTTCACGTGAGTTCCTCCGTGAATTAATTTCTGGTAAATTTGCTAAAGTCGTGGTCGCGAAAGACGAGGAAATGCTCATGGATCTTGGAAGGATCCGACGCCCTACCGGCATCTCGCTCGGGCCTGCGGTCTGTTTAACAGATTTGTTTCAGCGTCATCGGGAGGGTCTCGACCTTCCCGATGACGCGAAGTCGATCATTGCTTTTTCGCCGACACGGTCTTGGCGGCCTGATCAATGGTATCGGCGATGGCCGCAGGCTGCGTCATGAACAAGGCGTGGCTTGCCGACACCTTGGTGATCTTCGCCTTGATGCGCTCAGCCATGTGGATCAGCATGGCCTGATCAAAAGCTTTGTCCTCGGTGGCAATAACAGCCCAGCTAGGCTTGGTGCGCCATGCCGCATTCTCGAGCTTCGTGGCGAACGCCGACATGTTGATTGGCACCTGCGCGTCCCTCATGAACGCAACATCGGCATCGCTGACGTCATGAGCGAACCCAGCCTTGAACTTTGCCGGGCTGACATATCCAAAACCATCCTTTGTGGTCTCGATGACGAATTCCGCTGCCGGAGCAAATCCTTCGTATTGCTGAGCCGTCGTTTCGCCGGCATCGGGTGAGAGAGCGGAGACATAGACGAGACCGGCAACCTTCGGATCGATGCCAGTCTCCGTGATAACAGTACCGCCCCAGGAATGTCCGACGAGAATGACCGGACCATCCTGCCGCTCGAGCGCACGTCTGGTGGCAGCAACGTCGTCTTCGAGCGAGGTCAGAGGGTTCTGGACGATTGTGACGCGATAGCCGCGCTTCTTAAGATTGTCGTAAACGCCCTTCCAGCCAGAGCCATCAGCAAATGCGCCATGGACGAGCACAACGTTTTTGACGGCCTGGCTTTCAGGGATGGTGTCGGCGGCGTTTGCGGGCATTGCGGCGGATATGGCGGCGGCTGCGATAGCGGCAACGGTGGTTGTGGTCGTGCGTGTCATGGCTTTTTCCTTTCGGTTTTAGCGATAACTATTATCACGATATATAAATTGTCAGATCTTGAACTGCTCGTCAACATAATTCTTATCGCGATATTGGTTTTCGCTGTAACCTTGATTATATTGGTGCGCAAAGGAGCCCAGAATGACCAAACCCCATAATGATCCACCGCCATTGCACGATCAGTTGTGCTACGCGATTTACACTGCTGGCATCGCCATTCAGCGCGCCTACAAGCCCCTCCTCGACGAATTGGGCCTGACTTACCCGCAGTATCTCGTGCTCAACGTTTTGTGGAGCGAAGACGAGCAAACGGTCGGCGCCATTGCCAACACCCTTGCACTGGAATCCAGCACGCTTACACCACTCTTGAAGCGCCTTGAGACATCCGGCTTGTTGCGCAGGAGCCGAAACCTCAGCAACGAGCGGCAAGTGGTGATCGCGTTGACCGAAGAAGGTCGGGCATTGCAGCACAAGGCAGGCTGCCTCAGCGACACGTTGCTTGCAGCTTCGACCCAGACGCCCCCGGAGTTGGCCGCTTTGAACCGCGACGTGCGCTATCTCCGCAACGCGATCTACTCCCAGATTGGCGGGTGGGACACACCCGCCTGATCTGCAGGGGCGCCTACGCCGTGGGCACCGTACCTCCGTCGATCGTGTATTCGGTACCCGTGATCGAAGACGCGCGGTCGGAGGCGAGGAATGCGATCAGATCTGCGACCTCTTCAGGATTCGCCGGCCGACCAAGCGGAATGCCACCCAGTGCATCCATGATGATCTTCTTGCCGCCTTCCAGATCAGTACCGGCTTGCTTCGCCAAGCGCTCGGCCAAACGGACTGAGGCCTCCGTTGCGATCCACCCAGGCGACACCCGCACGACCCGGATACCTTTGGGCGAAACTTCCTTCGATATCGACTTGCTGTAAGTCGAAAGCGCTGCTTTTGCCGCTGCATACGCGGTCGTCGATTCCGGAAGCGGCATGACCCCCTGGATGGATGTCACGTGCACGACCACCCCGCATCCTCGGGCAACCATGTCCGGGACAAGGAGCCGATCAAGTCGAACAGCCGGAAACAGATTGAGTGACAGCTCCTTGTCCCATTCGTCTTCGGATAGCGCCGCAAAGCCACCCCCGGCTGCTGAAGAGCCTCCAAGCATGTGGACAATGATATCGACGTCACCCAGGCGCTGACGCGCGGCGTCAGCAACAATTGCACATCCTTCTTCGGTGGTCAGGTCAGCTTCTACGAACAACTCTTCCGGGAGGCTTTCCGGACGCGCCCGCGCCGTCGTCAGCACCTGTGCACCGCGTTCGCGAAACAGGTTGACCGTCGCAGCGCCGGCGCCTTTCGTTCCAGCGGTGATGAGAGCGCGTTTACCTCTAAGATTGAGAAAATCGATCATCACTTGATCTCCAGTCTGGCGATTTTGTCGTTTTTGGTGGTGAAAGGGAGGGTGAGCGTCACCGGACTGCCGGGGAACTGACCGCTTACATTCGCGCGGACGAGCGCTTTGTCGCCGTCGCGTGTGGCTTCGACAGGGTCAGCGACGTAGTTGGTCGCTGTTTTCACAGCCGCCCACCATTGGCGAATTGCGGCAATGCCTCGGTGGCGAGCGTCTTCGTCTTCGACAACTGCGTCATCCAAAAAGGCCTCTGAAAACGCTTCCACATCATTGCGGCGGTCGGCGTCAAAGTACGCGGCAACTGTTGGGGGCATATCCATTGTGTTTCTCCACATGATCTGACCAGAAACTTACCCCTCGACCATTGCGCAGATAAGTGGGATAAACCGGCATGCGATAGTGAACAAGTCGGGACAATGGAACAACCCAATCTCAAAGAGCTGGAAGCGATCATCGCGATTGCACGGCGCGGCACATTCCGCGCAGCGGCCATCGATCTCGGCATGTCCACGACAGCGCTGAGCCACACAGTAGGCAGACTTGAAGCGGGACTCGGCGTCCGATTGTTCAACCGAACCACGCGCAGCGTCTCGCTGACGGATGCCGGCAGGCTCTTTATGCAACAGGTCGCGCCTTCCCTTCAGGATCTCCGTACCGCTCTGGAGACCGTGCGCTCGCAACGCGAAACACCTTCCGGAACGATACGTATCAACGCAGCACCCTTTGCCGCGCGCGCCATCATCTCACCTCTCGTACTTGAGTTCCTGCGCCGCTATCCAGACATGCACGTTGATATCGTCACCGAGGGAAGATTGGTGGATGTCGTCGGCGACGGATTCGATCTAGGCGTCAGGGTTGCGGGCCTTGTACCCACCGACATGATTGCCGTTGCGCTCGGCAGGCCACAGCGACATGCGGTGGTCGGCTCTCCCGAGTATTTCGAGAAGTATGGAAAGCCACTGGCTCCCCCCGACCTTTTCAATCACAAATGCATCCGCGTTCGTCTTCCCGATGGATCACTGTTTCGGTGGCGCTTCGAAAAGGACGGGGAACAGGTGCAAATTGATGTGCGCGGCCCGATAACGTTGGATGAAGCGAGCCTTACGAGAACCGCCGTTCTCGATAGTGCCGGCGTAGGATACATTTTCGAACAAGACATTCTCCCGGACATCGACGCTGGGCGCGTCATCCGTATTCTGGAAGACTGGACGCCGCCCTATCCGGGGCTTTGCCTCTACTATCCTGGGCGGCGCAATCTATCGGCTGGGGTCAGGGCTTTCTTGGAACTAGCTCGTGAACTCTCGCGACGGGCGACCGGGTGACCCGTCGATGGAGCGCCACACTGCGCCAACTGCGTCGCCTTGAAGGTATTAGCACTCCCGACCCAGCGACTAACGCACAAGGATTGGTAACTGTGACAGCGCCTTACGCAGGTTCTCGGCATTCAATGGCAGGTGTTCGGCGACAGTCAGTTCGACGACATCTGACACCTCAGCGACTTTCGCGAGAAGACTGACGACGGTATGAAGTGTGAGCCAGTCCGTCGACGATACTCTCAACTGCCCAGATAGGCCTTCGGGGTTGCTGTCTTCGCACGGCGCACGCGCCTCCTATTGCGCGTTCCGGACGATCATTACGAAAGCAGACTGACTGCTTCCCAGAACCCAAGGGGGGTGGTGTGAACGACCGGAGTGCGGGCGCGAAGCGGAAATCATTTCCCGTGTGGGGCCGGAAGCGGAATGTCGGCTACTAGGACACTCAACACCGTAGGCAGCGGACATCGCAGTTCTCGCCGTAACGGTCCGGGATCGCCCCCCAAACCGGACGTTATCGGATCGTCAAACCCCGCTATACGCCACGGGATTGTTCGGATGTCTGGGCGCGTCTTAGAAGGTTGCAGACTTTTTCAGCCGGAATGCGAAGGCGTCGCCGTGCTGGTTGAGGCGGTCGGCGTCGGATGGCGCGGCCGCCGTTGTCGACACGATCTTGCGCCGCGTTACGGCCACTCCCTTCAATTACTTCCAGCGACGATACCGACGATGACCGTTCCCCACGTGGTCAGCATGATGTGTCCAATCGGGACCGCCGGCGTGTAGCCGAGAACGGCAACCGTGCTCCCCGATCGATCCTGGACAGCCGCCATGGCGGCCGTCATGGTCTGCGCCCCGGCGAGCCCGCCAAGCAGCAAGATGGGGTTCATGCGCAGTATGTATCGCCCAAAGTAAAGCCCGACAATCATCGGCATGATGGTGACGATCATACCGCCGAACAGGAGCCCAATGCCCGCCTCGGCTATGGCGGAGGTAAACACAGGTCCGGCATGAAGGCCGGTCATCGCAACGAAGGCGGCAAGACCGAGCGCAGTCATCAGTGAAACGGCGGCATCCGGTATCCGGCCAAAGAGCGGAAAGTGCGTGCGCAAATGCCCCACCAGCAGGCCCAGCAGAAGCGTGCCCACGCTCGTGCTCAACGAAATTCGCATATTGCCGATAGGAAAGGTTACGAGAACGCCGACAAGGCCGCCCAAGAATATGGCAAGGCCGAGAACGAAGAAGTCCGTTGTCGTCGTCGGTGCAACGACTACGCCGATTCGCTTGGCGGCGTTCGATACGACCGCTTCGGGTCCCACAAGGCGCAGAATATCACCCCGGTCGAGCGTAATCCCTGGAGCGAGTGGAATTTCCTGCCCTCCGCGTGTAACCGTGCGTAGATAGAGGCTCCGCGCCCAGCCCTCGTTGGCGAGGTCCTCGATGCTGCGGCCGGCGACTTCACGGTTTGCCAGCAGCACGTCCGAGACCGATATCGGTACATCGAGCAGTTCGCGATCCTCTACTTCCTCGGCGCGCGGGCCGAGCACGTCGACCAAAGTCTGCCGTGTCCCCGACACGGCAACGATGTCTCCCGGCCTCATCAATATCTCCGGAGCCGCTTCCAGGATGGAATCGCCTCTGCGGATGCGTTGGACGAAAAGTCTGTTCCCCCGAAATCTCGCCTCCGCGTCCGCTATGGACACGCCGGCGATCGGCGCGTTTTCCGCGATCCGGTAGGCACGCATTTCGAACCGATGCCAGGCCGAAGCGACCCCCACCGCCTTGCGGGTCATTCCGAATTCCTTCTCCAGATTCAGTGCCTCGGCAACCAGGTCTATGCCGAGCAGCTTGGGCCCGACGACACTGCAGAACAGAATGACGCCAACCGCGCCGAACACGTAGCAAAGTGCGTCGGCGACTGCGACGTGCGCAACGAAACGTACACGGTCCGCCTCGGGCAGTGGCAATGCATTGATCGCCTCGGTCGCCGTGCCCATTGCCGGGCTCTCGGTCAGCGCCCCGGACAGGAGGCCCGCGGCAAAACCGGGATCAAGGCCAAGGAGCTTGGCAACCACGACTGCGGTGAGAAGCCCCGTCACGCATACCACGACCGCGAGGAGTACGGGTTTGATACCATCCCGCTTCAATGCCTGCAGGAACTGTGGTCCGACCGAATAGCCGATACCGAAGAGGAACAGCAGAAACAGAAACGATTTCGCCATTCCGGAAACCGGAACTTCGGCGAACTGCCCGATGAAAATCCCGGCAAACAGAGAGCCGGTGACTGGACCGAGGCTGAAAGTCCCGAATTTGATGCCACCGATCAGGTATCCGATGCTGATGGCGAGGAATACGGCGAGTTCAGGATACTTGATGAGGAAATGCTCGACCCAAACCATGACCAGACTAGCTCCCACCCGCCCCGCCGTAGGGGCCCTCATTCTCGGCCTGAACACTGCAACTTGAGCTATGAAATGGGCCATGCGCGCGCGGCTCGTCTTCCCGCCCCGCAAATTTGCCGTGGCAGCGACAGCGCGCGAGCAGGACCCGAAGGCGCGGGAGCTTACCGCGGCGTTGCTCGCGCCGCCGGTCGCCGTTTTGCCTTGGCTGCAACCGCGTCGGCCTTGACCAGCTTCAGCCCACGGGCTTTCTCGTAACCATGGATCTCCTTGACATCCAGTTTGCGCATAAAGTCGATCGTTTCCTGTGTCAGCACCTGGCCCGGCACCATGATCGGAAACCCTGGCGGATAAGGAATGACGAAGTTGGCGGAGACCATCTCCGGCCCGTCCTTGAGCCGACGGTCGGATTCGGAACCGATCAGCGGAACGTATTCGCAAACCGAGGCATCATACGCATTGAAGAAGGCGGTGCGGATGTCACCCTCCGGCGTCGTGCGCCCCGCATCGCCGCGGAACACCTCGTGGAAGTGGCTGAAGTTCGGAAGGTCCGGCACGTCGGTCATCAGCGACTTTACCCGCGCTGCGAAGGCGGCCCGTTCCTCCTTGCCGCCGTCCGCCAGGCGCTTCTCTATCCCATGGCAGATCTCGACAAGAACGCGGACGAGATGGGCGACATCACTGCGCGTGTTGTTGATGTTCGACTGCAGCAGCACACTGTTGCGCGACGTTTTGTTCAACTGGATATCGTACTCGTTCGCCAGCAGCCCCTTGAATTGCGTTCCATCGAAACCGGCGGTTCCGCAAACCAGTGTCATGCGCGTGGGATCGAGATAGAACTCGTCCTCCCGCATTGCCTTGACCGCGGTTGCCCATGTCGAGCCCGGGGCCAGGAAGTCCTTGAAGCCTGACTGTCGATACGCAGCCGGGATCATTTCGTCGGCGCCGAGGACACGGAAGTATTTCGAGATCAGCTCGTGCTCGTTCACCGCTTGACGGATCTTGAGCGCAATCTCGATTGCGTTCATCACCAGCCCGTAGCCATCGAGCTCCATCTGCCGCCGCGCGACGTCGAGGCTGGCGATCAGTTGCTGGTTCGGACTGGTCGAGGCGTGCGTGAACACGGCCTCGTGGAATTGCGCCTCCACAGTGTGAAAATCCACGTCCTTGACCAACAGCATGGAGCCCTGCCGGATCGCCGACATTGATTTGTGCGTGGAGTTGGTCTGGTAGACACGAAGTCGTACGAGGCGAGGGTCAGGGATCAGCCGCGCCGCAAGCAGTGTCTCGTCAGAGGGGTCCTCGCCGAGGTCCGCGCGTTGTTTTTCATAGGCCTCGGCCGAGGCGGGATCCCGCAGCCATTCCTCAATATCTGCGGCGGCCCCCATCGCCGTGCGCGGGCGCAGGAATGGCGAGAAGCGGGCAAATCCCGACCACGCCTCATCCCAGAGAAAGACAAGGTCCGGCTTGATTGCGAGACATTCCTCCATCACGCGCCTGACATTGTACATATGCCCGTCGAAGGTGCAGTTGGTCAGGTCGAGCAATTTCAACCGGTCGAGACGACCCTCAGCCCTCAGCGCCAGCAGCGCGCGCTTGATGGCGTCGAGCGGCACCGCGCCGTACATCGAATATTCCGTCATCGGGAATGCCTCGACGTAGTAGGGCTGTGCGCCCGTGAGGACCATGCCGTAATGGTGCGATTTGTGGCAGTTGCGGTCGACCACCGCGATGTCGCCGGGGGCCAGGAGCGCCTGCACCGCCATCTTGTTGGAGGTGGACGTTCCGTTCGTCACGAAGAAGACATGGTCGGCACCGAAGGCACGCGCGGCCATTTCCTGCGAGCGCTTGATGTTGCCGGTCGGTTCCAGCAGGCTGTCCAGCCCACCCGTCGTAGCGCTGCTTTCCGCCAAAAACAGGTTGAGCCCATAGAATTCGCCCATGTCCCGGATCCAGTCGGACTTGAAGACCGACTTGCCGCGGGCAATGGGCAGGGCATGAAATGTACCGATCGGACGCCGCGCATACTTCTTCAGATTGTCGAAGAATGGCGTTTCGTACCGGTCCTGTACGCCTTCAAGAATGGCCAGGTGCATCTCGAGCGGCTCCTCGACCGCGTAGAAGATGCGTCGCACGGCATCTGCCGCCGGATCGCCGGCAAGCTTCTCCACCTGGCGGTCGGAGAGGAGATAGACGTCGAGTTCCGGACGAACCCGCTTCAAGCTACGGGCCAGGCGAAGAGCCGATGCATCCGGCCCCTCGGCTTCCCCGAGCGGATCGAGCACCGAGCGAAGCACGGGCGCGTCGTGGCGCGAGCGATAGGGAAAACCTTCGGCGAGAACGACCGCAATGATATCGGGGTTCAACGCGGCGGCGCAGAACGCATCCTCGAAGGATCCGACCAGAATGGGCTCATAGACGAAGGCATCCTCCGGCCGGCGCAGCCGCCGGATTTCAGCGGCGAAGGCGGGCCACCGCGCGGCCGGCTGGCTGTTGACGAACAGGACCTCGAAATACGGCCGGCGACCGCCCGTTTCGCCGGTTCCCGGCGGCATGATATCGGCCACTTCGGTGTCCGACATCTCGTCATGGACGTCCCACTCGCCTGGGCGCGCGCGATAGGCGTGCGTGAGGAGCCCGTTTGAGATGCGACGCGCAAGTCTTGCCGCTCCGCCCGCGTCGTTGGTGGCGACGCGCTCCTTCAAGGCTGCGAGCAGTCGCACACCCGGATAGGCGTGGTACTCCTCCGCCGGCTCCACGGCGGCGATCGCCGTTTCCAGCGCGGACCGCTCGCCGTGGCTGGCGGCCCACGCATCGGCCAGCGCCGTGATGTCGCGCCAGTTGTCGGCGCGCGAAGAATGGATGAGCAGAAATTGATCGATATGTGTGGTCTTGCTTGGCATCGCACGCTCCAATTCAATTCCGAATGAACCATCCGCACGACCAATTCGCATGATGATTTGGCCCCGGCTAAAACAAAGGTTGAAAATGACTCTGCAGCATTTGGAGACTTGGCCCCGGCATTGCCCCCTGCGCAGCTTCAAAGACAATCCACTGCGGCCGGGGCCAGGCGCTGGGTCATCATCATTACAAGTACCATGCCCCAGATTGTCAGCAGCGTATTGCCGACCGCATAGGTGACGGTATAGCCAAGCCGTGGGATCTGGCTCGGGCACGATCGTTGATCATGCCAAGTTCACGAACGTCGACCTCTTCCGCCGTCTGGACTGTTAGGCTCACCGGCATCACGCCGCATGCAATTGCGGAATGGTGAAGGACCGGCAACGAAGAGGCATCTTGCCCTTAGTGCGCCGGCTCCGAAGTGCGGGTCAGGCAAGCAACATGACGACGACCATCCCCCAGATCGTCAGTAGCGTGTTGCCGATGGCATAAGTTACCGTATACCCGAGTGCCGGCACCTGGCTCTTTGCAGCGTCCGTGATCATGCCGAGCGCCGCCGTCGTGGTCCGGGCACCGGCGCAGGCGCCGAACAGGATCGCCGGGTCGAACTTGAACAGGTACTTTCCAGTGTACATCGCAAGGATCAGCGGAAGCGTGGTCGCAAGGACGCCCCAGAGGAACAGACTTATTCCAAGCTCCTTCAGCCCTGCCACGAAGCCCGGACCGGCACTGATGCCCACCACGGCGATGAAGACATTGAGGCCCACCGAATTCATGAACCAGACCGTCGATGACGGAATGCGCCCGAAGGTCGGGTGTACCGAGCGCAGCCAGCCGAACACGAGGCCGGAGATCAGCGCCCCGCCGGCAGTGGAAAGTGTCAGCGGCACACCGCCGATCGTCAGGACCAGCGAGCCGATGATCGCGCCGAGCGTGATCGCAGCGCCGATGAAGGCGACGTCCGCCACGTCGGTGGCGCGGTCGAGGTAGCCGATGCCTTTCGTGGCGGCAGCAATGTCCTGCGGGCGGCCGACAAGTGTCAGGATGTCGCCACGATGGATTTTTGTGTCCGACAGGATGGGGATAACCGTCGCGGTGGCGCCGCGCACGATCTTGCGCAGAAAGACGCCGCGAACGCTTGGCGACTTGGAAAGCTCGGCCAGCGTCCTGCCGTCGATCTCTTTGCTGGTAACGTAGACGTCCACACCCTCGGCCGGGACGTTCTGCAGTTCTGGGTCGTTCACTTCCTCGGCCGCGTGGCCGAGCACCTCGACCAGCACCTCGCGCGGACCTGCGACGGCGACGACGTCACCGGCCTTGAGTATCGTATCGGCGGACGCCTCCTCGATGCGACCGTCGCGGCGGATGCGCTCGACGAAGACGCGCGCATCCGGGACCATCGCCTCCGCCTGTTGGGCGGACATGCCCACGACGCGGCCCTCCGGTTTGATGCGGTAGGCCCTTAGTTCGAAGCGGTGCCAGGCGGAACCCGCGCCACCGAGTTCCTTGGCGGCGCTGTGTCGGGTTTCATAATCCTTGCAGGCTGCTGCGAGGTCGATTCCAAGCAACCTTGGGCCGATGAGCGCTAGGATGACCGCCGATCCGGCTGTGCCGAAAATATACGTCACCGCGTAAGCGATCGGCATCGCATTGAGCATCGTGTTGGCCTGGTCCGCCGGTAGCCCGAGGCGATTGATGGCGTCCGTGGCAAGTCCCATCGACGCGGAGATCGTCTGCGAACCAGCATAAAGGCCCGCGGCAGAGCCGACGTCGTAGCCGGCGAACATTGCCAGGCTCACCGGGATCGCCAAGCAGTAGATGCAGACGAGCACGGAGAAGGCGGCCTGGGGCAACCCATCCGAGGCGATGCCGCGCACAAATTGCGGCCCGACCCCATAACCAACTGCGAAAAGGAACATCAGGAAGAAGATCGATTTGACGTTCGGCGAGACGGTGATGCCGAGTTGCCCGATGATCACGGCTGCGAGCAGGGTCGAGGTGACGGCACCAAGTCCCAACCCCTTATAGGTGAACTTGCCCACGAAATAGCCGATCGCCAGAGACAGGAAAATGGCGATCTCGGGATATTTTTGAAGCGTTCCGGCGAACCATTCCAACATGCAAAGTTCTCCTGCTGCAGGGGGAACATTCAAGAGGCACGAAGGCAGTCCAGATTATGGTTGGGCCAGTTCGCCCTTCGCGGCGCGGTATGCCTGAAGATAACCGCGCGCCACCGCACGGATCGCCCGCCCGATCGAATCGTAGGCCTCGTCCGGCAAGTTGGCGAACGACACCCGGACCGACCAGTTCGGTGCGTCGAAACCCGAGCCGTTGAGCACCACGATGCCGTGGTCCTCGGCAAGCTTGAAGGCGATGTCGAGTGGGTGCACGTTCTCCTTCACCCAGTCCGTCACCTCCTCGCCCACATATTTGCGTGCCCAGTATTCGTAGTCGATGATGCCGTAGTAGCGATCGAAATAGGGCCTGGCCTTGAACTCGATCCCCATGCCGTTCATCAGCTTCTCGAACCGCCGCTGGCAGATGGCCATGCAGGCCTTCTGATAGACCTTGTCCTGGTCCATCATCTCGACAAGGCCGAACAATGACATCATCACCTGCTGCGGCAGCGACAGGCCGGCCGTATGGTTCAGTGCGACGTCGCGGCTGTCGGCGACAATGCGGTCGATGAACTTGAGATCGCGCGGGTGCGGTGTCATTGCCTTGTAACGGCCATCGAACAGCTTTTGCGTCGCCTCCGGCATCGCGCGTATCTTCTTGTCGAAAATGTTGTCTTGGGCGACAGCGACGACGCCGAGACGCCAGCCGGTGCACCCAAAGTACTTGGAATAGGAATAGACCCCGATCGTGTTGTGCGGCAGATGGCCCATGACCGATTCGAAATTCGGCACGAAAGTGCCGTAGACGTCATCCGTCAGGATCATCAGGTCCGGCCGTTTCGACTTCACGAACTTGACCAGCCGGTCCATGCTCTCCGGGTCGATTGCCACGGCCGACGGATTGCCAGGGTTGACGATGAAGAGAGCCTTGACGCTCTTGTCCTCCAGCGGCTTGAGGTCTTCGTCGGTGATCTGAAAGCGATCCTCGGCCTCCACCGATACAGTGATCTGTTTCAGCGCGTAGTCTTCAAGGTGCGGCATCTCCAGGTAGGGCGTGAAGATCGGCGTGACCAGAGCGATGGTGTCGCCGGAATTGAGCAGTCGGGCGTTCTTCAATGCCTTGAAGATGTAGCACATCGCCGCCGTGCCGCCTTCGACCGGGTAGAGGTCGAATTTGTCGTTCGGGCGGTGGCCCGCGCACATGGCCCACATGAGATACTCGTGCGTGATCGCTTCATTGTGCACGAGCGCGCGGTCCGGCACGGGGTAATGGTCGCCGATGATCGAGTCCGTCAGTTCGTTGACGAATTTGTCGGGATCGAAGGAGAACTTGGCAATGGCGAAGTCGACCGCGGCATCGAGCGTCTCGGCGCCGGGCGTGTCCGGATCGCCCTTCCGCCGGTCGACCCATCCTTTCAGGCGTTTGTAGCAGCCATCGGCGGGCGGCATTCCAGCAAGGCCGGCTTCCTCGTCAAACATGACGCGCTTGGACTCGGTCAAGGCAAACTGGCCGAGAAGAAAGAAGGCTTCGCGCGCCTTGGTCGCGATCCAGTTGGGATTTCCGCGCCCTGCATTGAGATACGCCCGTCCTGACTTGTCGGCCTGGGCCAGTCGGATGAGTTCGTCTTTGATCTCGAAAGGACTGAGGTCTACAAATTTTGCATAGATACCCGCATTAGTCATCATCATTCCTCCCCAAATCTCATGCCTGGCGGCAATCGACGCTGAAATGTGGACTTTACGCTCGGTCGAGGCATCGTACGTCGTGCTCGACTAAAAAGACAGATACATTCTTTGGTGGAGTGGGCTATTCGGCTTTATACTAAAAGTTCTCAAGCATGGCACGCCGTAGTTGATTCTCAAACTGGCACAATCTAGCACTGTCTGTGCGGTGGAGGTTACGCAAGGTGTTCCATCGTTCTCCTGTTCAAAAGCACCTGAGGGCACGCCGCCTGCGCGGAAGTGACCAGGAATGACCTGGAAGATAGGATTGACGGCTCGAATCTACGGCGGCAATTGCGTGGATAAAACCGTGTGGCATTCAGAAGTTCCTCTGGAACCTCACGACGCCACCCCAGTTCTTCGCCTCGGGCCCGTCTTTTTCATCCATGTCGTTTCTGTAATTGAGCTCAGGCGTGACGGTAAAGCCGGGCACCACCGTGTACGCAATGTTGAGTGCCCCTTCGGCATCGCCACCCTCGTCGAAGTTGGCCGAGATGTTGATGGCTGCCTTCTCAGTCAGTTCATAGGTTCCGCCAACCCATAGCGCCCAGTCACCATCCCAGTTGGTATAGACGTTGCGCTCGTCACCATCGGTGTTCCACCCGCCCATGGCGAAGACCGAAATCGGTCCAAACGTACCGTCCAGGCGGAGCTTCAACGCGCCCGATTCGGTTTGGTCGACATACGCCCCGACGAAACGGGCCTCGAAGGCATCGGCCTTGTAGCCGACCGCGCCAACCATATCCGGCATATAGTTGTCGTCGCCATCTGTGGTCGGTTCGTCGTCGCTGTCGTCTTCCACCGATGCAGCAACGGACCAGCCCGCGCCACTCTTGTAGGTATAGCGGATCTGGTTGCGGCCGAAATCGCCATAGTCGACATCGTACCAGTCGTTGATCGTGTTTCCGGCATCACCCATGAATTCCGTATAGAGCGTATCGGAGAAGCCGAGCCGGAAGCCTGCTAGCTCGATATACATGTTCTCCATGTTGATGCTGGGGCTGGTGTTGTCGTCTCGATTGATCTCCGCTTCCGAATAGGTCTTCAGCGCACCGTACTCCGTGTCAGCGGCCGTACTGATACGCAAAGTGAAGCGGGTGCGGGTAAACCAGGAATCACCGCCGCCGCCGGGGTAGGTGTTCTGTGGATTGACGTCACCACCCTCGACGTCGAGGCGGAGATAGCCGCCGAGCTTGAGACAGGTCTCCGTGCCGGGAATGTAGAAGTAGCCGTCGCCGAAGGCGTCACAGACGCGCACATATTCCATCGGCTCGGGCTCGGCGGCAATGATCGCATCGGCAGCTTGCGCGCCGGAAACTGCTGCCAGTGCCGCGCCCGTCCCCAAAAGCAAACGCTTCAATTCCATGGCTGCTTCTCCTCCCGGCACCCGTCGTCGACCATATTCCGCTTATGATTAAGCACAAGCTCGGAATCGATTTTGACGAACGCGCGTCCGTCCGAAACAATTGCAGAGATGTAGGATGGTCACTAAAGACCTCCCACAGTCATCCGATTCGTGCCGCTACCTTGCCGGCCCTGGCAAGCCGCTGATAATACGGGAAATGGGGTGCGGCCATCCCTGTTTTCCGCGCTACAAGCTACCTCGGCAGTCCTTCGCATGTCCGCTTTCGAGACTTCGCGAGGGTGGATTCTATGGCCGAGATGAAGGCGCAAAGCTGCCGCACGCTCCATCGCTGCGGCACCACAAACGTGAGATCCGAAAGCGGAAATAATTGCCGCTCGCCCGTCGTGTTGACTGATGCCCAAAGCCAGGGCACAAATGTGGCATCCATGGTCGCTCGCGGCAGGAGAATATAGGGAAATCAAGGTATTTTTTCTAAGCCATTGAAATAATGTGAGAATCCAGGTTCCCCAGCCAATCCCCCGCTAAATCCGGCCTTCTCCCTACCCTCGCCCCGCCCCCGCGACGTGCCAGGCCATGCCGGCGAGCGCGCAGCAGGCGATGGTGGCGATGACCGGGAGCTTGAAGCGGAAGATGGCGAGGGCTGCGGCGGCGCTGAGGGCGAGCGAGGGGAGCGAAAGGGTGGACCAGACGGGCAGTTCCAGCCATAGCGGGCCGAGCCGCAGAATGTCCGTTCCGGCGAACAGGAAATGCAGGCCGAACCAGAGCGCGAGATTGACGATCACGCCGACGACGGCCGCGGTGATCGCCGACATCGCGCCCGCGAGTGCGGCATTGCCCCGCAGCCTTTCGATGAACGGGGCGCCAAGGAAGATCCACAGGAAGCACGGCAGGAAGGTGACCCAAGTGGCCAGCACGGCCGCCAGCGTCGCTGCGGTCATCGGATCGAGGCTGCCGGGATTGCGGTAGGCGCCCATGAAGCCGACGAATTGCAGGACCATGATCAGCGGTCCCGGCGTCGTCTCGGCCATGCCGAGGCCGTCGATCATCTCGGTCGGCTTCAGCCAGCCATAGTGCTGGACCGCCTCTTGGGCGACATAGGAGAGCGCCGCATAGGCGCCGCCGAAGGTGACAACGGCCATCCTGCTGAAGAACAGGCCGATCTGCGTGAACACGTCGTCGCTGCCGAAAAGGACATAGAGAAGCGCCACGGGGCCGAGCCACAGGAAAAGCAGCACGGCGCTTATCCGCAGCGACCATCGAAGGTTCGGCCTGGCGTGGTCCGGCGTGCCCTCCCCCAGCACCGAATCGTCATCGGAAAGGCCCGCGCCAGCGCCCGCCCTGTCGCCGGCGCCGGGCTTGAAGAGAGTCGCGCCGGACCGCGAGCCGACAAAGCCGGCAATGGCCGCGGCAATGATGATCAGCGGAAAGGAGATGCGGAAGAAGAAGATCGCGACGAAGGCCACCGCAGCGATCGCGATCATGGCGGGGCTGCGCAGCGCGCGGCTGCCGATGCGGATCGCGGCCTGGACGACGACCGCGAGCACGGCCGCCTTGAGGCCGAAGAACATGCCTTCGACCACGCCGACGTTCCCAAAGGCGACGTACAGGTAGCTGAGGGCGAGGATGGCGAAGAAGCCCGGCAGCACGAACAGCACACCGGCGACGAAGCCGCCCGCGGTCCTGTGCAGCAGCCAGCCGATATAGACGGCAAGCTGTTGCGCCTCCGGCCCGGGCAGCAGCATGCAATAGTTCAGCGCATGCAGGAAACGGCGTTCGCCGATCCACTTCTTCTCGTCGACGACGATCCTGTGCATCAGGGCGATCTGCCCGGCGGGCCCACCGAAACTCAGCGCCGCCACGCGGAGCCAGACATGGAAAGCCTCGCGAAAGGAGATGCCATGCGCCATTCCACCGTCCTTCTCGCCACGACGCGCGCCGCGGGCGACGGCAGCAGACATCTTCATCGAATCATTCCCCTCCACCACCGTCAGCTCCAGGCACCGGTCGCCAGCGCAAGCACAGCATAGCGACCGACCTTGGCGACCGATACCAGCACCAGGAAGGTCGCCAGCGGCACCCTGAGGATGCCGGCTGCGACCGTGATCGGATCGCCGATGACCGGCAGCCAGCTCGCCAGCAGCGACCACTTGCCATACCGCCCGTACCAGCGCCCGGCCGCATCGAGGCTTTTGGCGGAAACGGGAAACCAGCGCCTGGTCCGAAAGCGGGCTATACCGCGCCCGAGTGACCAATTGACGACGGAACCGAGGATGTTTCCGACGCTTGCAACGGTGACGAGCGCGACGACGGGATAGTCCCCGGTCAGGATCAGGACGACGAGCGCGGTCTCCGATTGCGCCGGAAGGACGGTCGCGGCCAGGAAGGCTGCCAGAAAGAGGCCGAGATAGGCGCCGACTGCTGCGGTCATGTCACCGCACCCGACGCGGAGGGAAAGGACCTTCGGCGCGCTTCATCCCGGCTCCGTCGCCGCCGCCGTTTCCGCCTGCGCCGACAGGCCCTGCAGGCCGTGGAAGCCGACATAGAGCCCGACCAGCACGATCAGAAGGCCGGAGACATAGGGCGCCCTGCGGGCGAGCGTGCCGAACCAGCTCCAGCGCGTCGTCGCATGGCGGACGCTGAGGGCGGCCAGCGCCCCGACCGTCACGAGCGTGATGGCAAGGCCGATCGAGAAGCAGAGGACGAGGGCGAAGCCGAGGGTGAACTCGCGCAGTTGCAGGCAGAGAAGCAGGACCGTGATCGCGGCCGGGCATGGAATGAGGCCGCCGGTCAATCCGAACAGAACGATCTGCCAGGTCGTCACCTTGCGATCGGAAAACCTGCGGCGGATGTCGTTCGCATGGGCGCGCTCGTGCGCATCCTGGTAGCCATCCGCGTCGACGTCCGGCCCCTGATCGTGGTCGTGGTCCTCGACGAAGGAGACGTCGTAGTCGTGGCTGTGATTGCCATGCCCCAGCGAGAGGCGGGCTATGAAGGCGTGCGGCTCGGCGATCTCCGTCGTCGATTGCAGGCAGGCGCCGCTGTCGGCGAACTGGAAATCCTGCCGCGTCCCGTCCGGCCGCTCGATGGTGACGGTGACGTCAACTGCGCGCCAGGCATGACCGCCAAGGGTTCGCAGCCGGAAGACCGGAGGCACGCCGTCCTCGAAGATGGCGAGTTCCACGACGCCGTGCCCGGTATCGATCCGCCGGGTGTCGCCCTGGGCCGCAGGGTCCGGCCGGTCATGATCGTGGCCGTGCGCCCCGTGATGGTGGTGGGCGTGGTCATGGTGGTGATGATGGTCGTGCGCCATGCCGGCGGCCGATTTCGCCTGCCTCTGGTCCTGCCATGTCCGCCACAGCATCCAGAGCGCGATCGCGATGATGATCGCTCCGGATACAAGCTGGAAGTAGGGTTCGAAGACCTCGGCATCGACGTCCCGCCACAGGTACATGCCGGCAAAGGCTATGCCCCAGACGACGGCCGTGTGCGAGACCGTGGCGGCAAGGCCGAGGAGCACCGCCTGCGCCACGGTTCCCCGGACAGCAACGATGAAGGCGGCCATCATCGTCTTCGAATGGCCGGGCTCAAGGCCGTGCAGCGCGCCCAGCAACACGGCGCTCGGAATGAACAGCCAGGCGTGCGCCGACCCCTGTCGGATCAACTCGGCGAAATCGGGCATTGTCTGACCTCAGAGATATTTGGTGATAGCCTTGAACTCGTCGATGGACCGGCGCTGATCGCGCGCCAGCGATCCGACAGCGTCCTCCAGGCAATGATCGAGATGATCCTGGATCAGCGTCCGCTTGGCGTTGGCGATCGCCTTTTCGACGGCATGGAGCTGCTGCGCCAGATCGAGGCAGGGCTTGCCGTCCTCGATCATGGCGATCACGCTCTTCAGGTGCCCCTCGGCGCGGCGCAGCCGCTTGACGATCTCGGGATGGGTGTCGTGCTTGTGTTCCGTCATGTCTATTTCCTATCCCCCCGGATAGGATGTTGCAAGAGGCGCATGCGCGGTTTCTCGCCGACGTCAACGATCGGCGGCGACCGCCCGTCATCGTGGTGGCGAAAGGCGCGTTCCGGCACTATCATCGCCTTTGCCGTTTCCCTCTCGTCGCACCGAAAGGACAATGGTCATGGAACAGGCGACTGCAGTTGAACTGGCCCGGGAATACATGCGGCTCGGCGGCCACAGGCTGTCGAAGATTGACGACGACCACGTCGCCACGCGGACGTGGGAGCACGATACGCCCGAGGCCGAAGCCTACTGGAACGAGAACATCGAGCCGCTCGACGAACGCCACAAGCGCGAGGTGATCACGCTCCTGCCCTCGATCAACCAGGTCTAGTTCAGACGGCGAACGCGCCCGAAATCACGGGCCTGCCGATTGCGAACCGTCGTCGCCGTGGGTGAACTCCGTGCCTTCCGGGAAGAGCCCAGACATGCGCTGCTGGACGCGATCCATGGCGCCGTTCAACTTCTTGGCCTGCACCTTGTTGTCGTTGGCATAGAGGCGCTTTGCCATCGGCGCATAGCCGTCGAGCAGCCTGCCGGTGCGGCAATCGCGGGCCTCGGAGCCATCGGTCAGGGCGCGCGACATGTATTCGATGCCTTCCATCAGGATCGGCTGGATGTCGCCCTTGTGCCTCATCGACAGCAGCGTGCTCCGGCCCGACTGGTTCATCTCGATCTGGGCGGCCTGGGTCAGCCCGATCAGCGAATATTGCGGATGGACGCAGTCCCTGTCGCGCAGCTCCTTCACTTCGCCATCGTCGGCGACAATCTCCGGCAACTGTCGCTGCGCCTCCCTGAGACCGGCCCTGTACAGCCGCTCGTCGTTGTTGAAGACCCCGAGCGTCATGTCCGCCAGCGCTCCAGAGACGCCCTGGTTGTCCGAGCGGTTGCGCCGCATCTCCTGGCGCTGTTCGTGCAGCCGCCCCAGGAACGCGCGGAACTTGCGGACGTCCTTGTCCTTCCACTCCGGCCCTGGCGCACCGTAGGGATGCTTGTAGTAGAGGATGATCTCGGCGGCATTTGCCCAGATCGGGATCGCCCAGGCCGCCTCCAGCGGGATCTGCCCGGGCCCGGTCTTGGTGCCCTTTTCGCGGGTCAGGGCCACGAACTTGTCCGCCCAGGCGTTCATGATCTCGATCGATTTCGCGCGGTAGCGGTTGTCGCCCGTCTTCACCCAGCGCAGGGCGGTGAAATAGGCAGCCGCCATGTCGTTGCGGAAGCGCTTCTCCGATTCGTTGCTGGTTCGCGCCACCACGACGACATAGTCCATCGGCCTCGGCTGGTAGTCGGCCGAAAACCGCCTGTCCTTGTCGAGAGACGCATAGTAGGCCTGCCGCCGATCCGACGAGCGGGCATCCTTCTCCAGCCGCGACAATACGTTCAGCCGTCCGGCGGAATTGATCAGGCCCGGATGCTTGAATTCGGCGGCCAGGGCATTGGCTGCAAGCAGAATGGCTGCCGCCAGCGTGAGGGCCGCGTGGGGAATGCGAAGGTTCATCTGTGTGTCCGCTCTTTTCTGCCGCCTGATTGGAAAATGCCGGTCGAAACGCCGATAGTGCGTCAACGGCCCCGGGCCGGTTCGCCGCCCGGCGCATAATAGGTCTTCTGCTGGAAGGCGAACACGTTGCCGCAGCGGCAGCGCACCATGTGCCTCGCCGGATCGCTGGAGGCGCGCTCGGTGGAAAAGCCCACCGGCATCTCGTCGATCCTGAAACCCGGGGTCTTGCGCCGCGGGTCGTCGTCCTCGGAGACCTCCGCGAAGCCCGTGCGCCCGCATTTGGAGCATTCCAGCTTCCTCGAATATCGATCCCGTGCCGCCATGTCCGCTTCCACCGTCCGTTCCTGCGGGGCCTGCTTACACGGATTCGGCGCCGGCCCCAATCCGCTCCTGCCCGCCGTCGCGCTCAGCGCTGCCCGCCGCCCCCCGATATCACCGGACTTTCGACGCGGTCACCGGTGCGGATGCCGAGCTTGCGCGCTGTGCCGCCGTTGAGTTCGAGGACATAGGCCACCGGCACGCGCGAATCGATGATCGCCTCGGAATGCGGTTCGGCGTTTTCGCGGATGGTGCGGATCGCGCCGCCCTCGTCGATGAAGAGCATATCCAGCGGCAGGTAGGTGTTCTTCATCCACATCAGCACCTGGCGGGTCTCGCCGAAGGAGAAGAGCATGCCGCGGTCGGCCGCCATGGTGCGGCGGTTCATCAGCCCCTGCGCGCGCTGGCGGGGCGTCAGCGCCAGTTCGACCGTGAACGCGTGGCGGGCGCCGCCCTGCGTGACGATCGAAAGCTGCCCCTCCTGGAAGGTCTCTTCCGCCAGTGCCGGCGCCAGGCCGGCAAGCAACAAAAAAAGCGCCACGAGGGCGCTATGGACGCGGCGAAGCGCCGGGCGGACGGCCGTGGCCATCAGTGCGCCCGGTTGCCCGGCATCGGGTTGTCCGGATGGATCTCGGCCGCCATCAGGCCCTTCTCGCCGTCGCCGAAGCGGACGAGCACGACCTGGCCCGGGCGAAGCTCCGTCAGGCCGAAGCGGCGCAGCGTCTCCATGTGGATGAAGATGTCCTCGGTCCCCTCCCCGCGGGTCAGGAAGCCGAAGCCCTTCGTGCGGTTGAACCACTTGACCAGCACCCGTTCCAGCCCGCTCGTCGCGGTGACCTGCACATGCGTCTTGACCGGCGGCATCTGCGAGGGATGCACCGCGGTCGACTGGTCCATGGAAAGAATGCGGAAGGCCTGGAAACCGCGGTCGCGGCGCTGGATCAGGGCCACCACGCGGGTGCCTTCCAGCACCGTCTGGTAGCCGTCCCGGCGCAGGCAGGTGACGTGTACCAGCACGTCCTGCATGCCGTTGTCCGGCACGATGAACCCGAACCCCTTGGCGACGTCGAACCATTTGATAACGCCGGTGATCTCGATCAGGTCGACCGCCTCGCCACCCTGGTCATCACGCTCCGTGATTTCCTTCGTAGACATCCTGTCCGCCATGATCTGCCCAGCCCCTCGATTACGCGTCACATTACGGTTAACTGATTCTTGCCAATCAGAATAACATCGTCCCATTGCGGTAGGGCAAGCCTTCACGAAAAGTTTTGCCCGTAACCCTCCATAGACCACGAGGCTTGCCTCTGGCTGACAATCTCCTATCTTCCCGCCCATTCGTTCACTGAGGATTTGAGGCATGCGCTACCTACACACCATGGTCCGGGTCACCAACATCGAGCAGTCGCTCCGCTTCTATCGGGACCTGATGGGTTTCGTCGAAACCCGCAGGATGGAGAACGACAAGGGGCGCTTCACCCTGATCTTCCTCGCAGCCCCCGAGGACGTCGCCTCGGCAAAAGCGAGCGCCGCCCCCTGTATCGAACTGACCTACAACTGGGATCCGGAGACCTATTCAGGCGGGCGCAATTTCGGCCACCTCGCCTACGAGGTCGACGATATCTACGGCTTCTGCCAGAAGCTGATGGACAACGGTGTGACGATCAACCGGCCGCCCCGCGACGGCCACATGGCCTTCGTGCGCTCGCCCGACGGCATCTCGTTCGAGATCCTGCAGAAGGGCGAACGCCTGCCGCCGGCCGAACCCTGGGCCTCCATGGCGAACACCGGCAGCTGGTAAGCCTCGCACAACGCTTGCCCTTTAGCACTCGTTATCGATCGCAGGCGCCTGCCTTCCGGTCGTCGCCCCGGGTCAACGGCCCGGGCACGGCCGACTGCAACGCCTGCGCGCAATTTCACCACGGTTTCGCCGTCTTTTGCCCGGAATATGCCGCGGCTGTCGGCGGGTGGATGATTCCTGAGGGAGGAGAGCCCCGGCGCCGCCCCGATGGCTCATTCCGGTGGAATTTCGAGCAAGCGGCCCGCATTGCCATGCGGGCCTGCGGGGGAGCCACGACGGGCCATTCCTTCCCGAGGAGCTTCCCGGATGCGGACAAGCACGGCCGATCCCTTTCGGCCGGCGCAAAAATGCAGGGATCCGAACCTCATGACGACGTGCGGAATGGGTAGACATGCGACAAGGTTGCGGAACGGGCTGCTGATGGCCGTCTCCGCACTGGTCCTGAACGGCTGCGTATCGGCATCAGGCGACCTGCAATCCGAGGACGACGCCGCCCTTTCGCAGGCGACCCCGGGCCAGCAGGAGCAGGCGCAGGCCGGCGAAGACGGAGCCGTGGACGGCTACCGCGACCCGATGGTCAATGCCGGCCGGGGTTCTGTCGCGGGCGAAGGTCCGTCGGCGCGCTCCGCGACCGGGAGCGATCCGTCCGAGCCGTCGAGCTTTGCCGATGCGGTCATGCAGCCCGCCCAGGTGAATGCCAACCAGACCAGTATCTTCGCCTCCGCCGCCCCGGCGGTCTCGTCCGGCGATACGCCCGCGGGCGCCGATCCGGACCCGTCCGGCCGCGCGATCACCAATCTCTATCAGGCCAATCCAGGCGCCATTCCCGCCGGCGGCGCCACCACGGGCTCGATTCCGGGCTCACCGGCCGCCCCCGGCACACCTCCTGCCTTCGACGAGGAAGCGTCCGTCGTTCCCGACCACGTTCCCGTTCCGACCAGCGTCCGCTCGGCCCTGGTGGCCGAGGGCGAAGGCAACGATGCCCAGCGCGCGCTGGCGGCGACGGTGACCGATGACATTCCTGCCACGGAGACGGCAGCCGGCACCGCTGACGACGGCAAGCCGGCCGATGGTTCCGAACCGCGGCTGACGCTCGCCGCATTGTTTGCGGCCAAGCGCAAAACACCCAACGCCGATCCGACCGGCAAACCGGCACCGGCGCGGCAGGCGCGGCTTCTCACCCGCGAGACCGCGGCCGCCCGCCAGACGGCCGCGCTGGTGCCCACCGCCCTGCCCGGCGTCCTGTCGACCGCAGCTCCTGTCGACCATTCCGAGCTCGAGGAGGACGGCCCAGACGAGGACGACAACGGCGTGACAGAGATCGCCTCGCTTGCGGGGCTGGCCCGCCTGTCACCGAACGGGCTTTGGCTGCAGACGGAAAAGGTCAATACCGGCTGCTTCAAGCCGGAACTGCTGGCTGTCCTGAAATCGGTCGAGCAGCACTACGGCAAGCCGGTCATCGTCACCTCCGGCGTCCGCGCGATGAAGCGCAACCGGGCAAAGCAGTCGCTCCACACCCGCTGCGAGGCCGCCGACATCCAGATCGCCGGCGTCAGCCGGTGGGAACTCGCCGAATACCTGCGCAGCAGGCCGGGTCGCGGCGGCGTCGGCACCTACTGCCACACCGAATCCGTCCATATCGACATCGGCCCGGAACGCGACTGGAACTGGAAATGTCGCAGCCGGCGCAAGTAGCCGTCCTCCTTCGCCGAGGACCACCGACGGGCGCTTTTGGGCGCCGCGACCGGACCAGGCTAACAAGAACTGTCCGCAACGCATTGATTGCAAGAGGATTTTCGGTCGGGGCGATTCGCCGGGGACAGATGACGTTTTTTTGACATCCCGCCCGTTTGGCGCTTGCGCAACCGCAAGGCGCCCACTATAAACCGCCCCGCACGCGCCCTTCGTCTATCGGTTAGGACGTCAGATTTTCATTCTGAAAAGAGGGGTTCGACTCCCCTAGGGCGTGCCACCTCCTTCCGTCCGTCCACGCCAACGGCAGCGCTGTCCCGCAAGGCCGCATTTCCACGACCGCACAGGCCTTGTGAATTATTTGCCGGAGCGCGCATTTTTCGCCTTGCGCAAACCGGGGCGCCTGAGTAGAAGTCGCCCCGCACGCGCCCTTCGTCTATCGGTTAGGACGTCAGATTTTCATTCTGAAAAGAGGGGTTCGACTCCCCTAGGGCGTGCCACTTCCCTTCTCCGCGTTCTTTTTTCTTATACTCCGGCCGGCTCGGCTGCGATCTGTTCCGCCGTGCGCGAATCTCCGAGAGGCGCTTCGGGCCCAGTGCGAGAATCCCCGGAAATTTGCGCCGAATCATCATTTTAGGGCTTGCGCGGCACGGGGGTGCTGGCTAGAAGACGGCCACCGCACGCGCCCTTCGTCTATCGGTTAGGACGTCAGATTTTCATTCTGAAAAGAGGGGTTCGACTCCCCTAGGGCGTGCCACTTCCCTGACAGAACCAGCGACAATCCATCCTGGCAAGACACGTCAAATGGCAATGCTCCTGATTCCGGGCTTCATGCTCGATGCCGATCTATGGCGCGACGTGGAGCCGGCATTGGCCGAATTCGGCCCCATACGCCACGCCGATCTCTCGCAGGATGGCACGGTGGACGATATGGCCCGCCGCGCATTGGCCGAGGCACCGGAGAAATTTGCCCTCACCGGTTTTTCGATGGGCGGCTACGTCGCACGACAGATTGCGCGGCAAGCGCCTGAACGGGTGACTGCCCTCATTCTCATCGCCACCTCCGCGCGGGGCGACAGCGATGTTCAGGTCCAGCGAAAGGCTGCCATTGCCGCGCAGGACGGCAGCGCAGTGTTCAAGGGCCTCAGCACGTCGGCCGTTGCGTCCTCCCTGCATCCGGACAATGTCACGCGGATGGACCTCATTGGGCGTATCCAGGCGATGGGCCAACGGCTCGGGGCCGAGGTGTTCCGTCGCCAGTCCCTTCTCGACCGACGGGACGAACGCGGCGACCTGCACTCGATCCGGTGTCCGGCACTCGTCATTGCCGGAGAGAAGGACAGGCTCAGGTCGAGAGCCGAAGCCATCGAGCTTCACCACGGGCTGGCCGGCTCGTCACTTAAGATTGTCGAGAACACCGGGCACATGATCCCCCTCGAGGCCCCGGATGCCTTGGCGCAGGTCATGGGCGATTGGCTTCGTCCCCAGCAGCGCGCATCGCAGGGCGCGATCGCAGGTAAGGCGCCCAGATAGGGAAACGTCACCCCGCCTTCCGGTACCGATAGCGGAAGGTGCAGCAGGGCGCGCCGGCCATGATCGTCTGCTTGCGCTCCAGTTCGATGTTCGGATCGTAGCCCTGGCAGAAGGTGCCGTCGCGATTGCACGACATCAGGTGGCCAATCTCCGCCAGCCCCATCTCCCGGTAGGTCTCGGCATAGCGACATCGGGTGACGTTGAAGTCGTAGGTCTCCTCGGTCGCCTCCAGAACCTCGACCTCGAGCGCGGAATCGGCAGTCCACAGATCATAGAGCTTGATGAAGCTCGCCATCGAGGTCACCCCGCCCGGCTCGCGCGCCGCAAACGCCTTGCCCTCGGCAATCGCGGCCTTGCGCACCGCACTGTCGATGATAGCGTCGGCCGTTTCCCGGCCCAGCACCGCCATCATCTCCGCATGGATCGGCCCGATCACCTGCGCCTGCAGGCGGCGCTTCACCAGAACCGGAATGTCCAGCGTATCCTTGGTCATGCGAAAATCCCCCGGTACCTCTGCCGCTCGCCATCCAACTAGGACGGGCGGCAGCTCTGCAATGCATGCATATAATATCACGGCATCGGTCGCGTTATGCCGGAGAAAATCGAAGGACTACAACGACAGCCATGTTTGCGTGTCCGTTCGCAGTTCTTGGGCGCATGACGTCGTCGCGGAAGACGACGTCCATGACCCGATGCGGCCTTGTTCACGACGCCCCAACGAGCACGTCCGGCGCAGGCGGACTGGGCCGCGGGGAGCTTTGCAGAGCAAGGGATAACGTACCGTGGGGCGCGATTGACGCCTACGGCCGTTGTGATATGAGCGCGGGACGCAGACGCCGCGCCGGCAGGGTTGGAGAAGCAACAAAATGCAATTGGATTCGCGCAAGAAGGTCGATGGCGTCGTGAAAAGCCAGCCAACCGTAATCCCGACCTATCAGAGCATCGATGAACTGCTGCAGGCAGGCTTCGGCACATGCGGCCATTACTTCTTCCAGAACAACGAACGGAAGAGATACATCCTGGTCTTCTTCAACGGAGCGATGAACGGCAGGCACCATTCGGAAACGCCCCTGTTCAACCGTTGGTCATGGGCCAAGAAGTGCCGGTTTCCCGTCGTCTGCGTCAGCGATCCTGCGGTCGCGCCTTCGACCGGCCTGCATATCGACTGGTATCTCGGGCGCAAGGACGATTGGACGCTGGAGAAAATCTGGGCGCAGTTGCACCATATCCGGTCGGTGATCGCGCCAGAGGCCGAGTTCATCGTCATGGGCTCGTCCGGAGGCGGCTTCGCCGCTCTGCAGTCCACCATGATGGGCCACGCCAAGGAATGTTACTGCATCAATCCGCAGGTCGAACTGTGGCGCTTCCAGAACCAGCCCCGCTATTTCGCGTCGCTCAGCAAATACAACGGCGACGATTCCGGCCAGATCCCGCCGGAACACCTGCACCGCTTCTCCGTGATCGAGGCAGGCAAGAGCGGCGCCCACCGCGGGTCGAATATCTTCTACGCGCGGAACAATGCGGACGTGTCCCATGTCCGCGACCATTACCTGCCGTTCATGGCAGAGTTTTCCGCCAAGCCTCACAATCGCACCAGGAAGATCCACCATATCTCCTTCAGGGACGCCACCCTGAAGCACAAACCGCCGAGCTACGAACAGACGCTCAAGATTTTCGGTCAGCCGTTTCAGCGGCTCATGAAGTAATCCGCCGCACAGTCCAGGGCAATCGCTTGAAGGCGCATGGAATCTCCTCCGTTCTCAGCCGATCGCCCTGGCGTTCGGCGTGATGGGACTTGAAGATCGACAAGCGTTGCACTATTTGCTTTTCCAGCATTACAGCCACCCGCAAGCGCCCATCGTCTAGCGGTCAGGACATCGCCCTCTCACGGCGAAAACACGGGTTCGATTCCCGTTGGGCGTACCACCCCCGGTTCCAACACTCGATCCATTCTGCGGGCAGTCCGGCAGAGCTCGCACGACGCCAATTCAGAACGCGTTTGCCGCATCACTGATGCGGAACTGCACGCGTCTGGTGCCCTGCCACTGATCGGCCGAGACGGTGCCGGCGACGTGTAGCGCCTGGCCGCGGCGGCTCAGGCAGAAGGCGCCGAGCGGTGCGTCGGCGGCGCGAAAGGCCATGCCGTCGATGCGGCTGCGGTCGGGGCCTTCCAGCGTCAGCTTCAGGTGGTTGACGCCGACCTGGCGTACGTCGACGAGCCGGTGGGCAGCGAGCGCGAAGACGGGCTGGGGATGGCCGGCGCCGTAGGGGCCTGCCTGCTCCAGCTGGTCGGCGAGCGCGATCGTGGCGCCGGAGGCCGAAAGCGCTCCGTCGATCTTCATCGTCCGCGTCGCCGTCAGTTCGCGCACGCTCTTGTCCGCCCGTTCCTCGAAGAAGCTCCTGAGCCGCCCGAGATTGGCGCGCTCCACCGTCAATCCTGCCGCCATGCCATGGCCGCCGCCCTTGACGAGGATGCCCTCCTCCACGGCGGCGCGCACCATCCGGCCGAGATCGAAGCCGTTGATCGAACGGCCCGAGCCGGTCCCCTTGCCGGAGGCGTCGAAGGCGATCGCAAAGGCCGGCCGGTGGAAGCGGTCCTTCAGCCGCGAGGCCAGGAGACCGACGACGCCCGGGTGCCAGCCGTCGCGGGCGGTCACTATGACCGAGGCGTTCTCCCCGGTGCCGTATTCCGCCGACGCCTCGGCCTCGGCTTCGGCCAGCATCGCTACCTCCAACGCCTGGCGCTCGCGGTTTAGCCCGTCCAGCTGCATCGCGATCGCCTCGGCCTGGGTATCGTCCTGCAGCGTCAGGAGCCGGCTTCCGAGAGCTGCGTCGCCGATCCGCCCGCCGGCATTGATGCGCGGTCCGACGAGGAAGCCGAGGTGATAGGGCGTCACCGGGCCGCCGATGCCGGCCTGTTTCAAAAGGGCGGCAAGACCCGGATTGGCGAGATGGCGCGCTGCCACCAGCCCCTTGACCACATAGGCGCGGTTCAGCCCCTTCAGCGGCACCACGTCGCAGACGGTCGCGAGCGCCACGAGGTCGAGCATGGCGAGAAGATCGAGGCTGCCGGCCCGGGCATCGCGGCCGCGCATCAGCCTCTGCAGCGCCACCAGCACCAGAAAGACGACGCCTGCGGCGCAAAGATGTCCCTGGCCGGAAAGGTCGTCCTCCCGGTTCGGGTTGACCAGTGCGGTGCAGGCCGGCAGGTCCTGGCCGACCTGGTGGTGGTCGATGACCACGACGTCGATGCCGCGTTCGCGGGCATGCGCGATCGATTCGAAGCTGGTCGATCCGCAGTCGACGGTGACGATCAGCTTCGCGCCCCGATCGATCAGGGTGTTGATCGCCTGCGGGTTCGGGCCGTAGCCCTCGAAGATGCGGTCGGGAATGTAGATCTCGGCATCGACGCCGAAATGGACGAGGAAGCGGTAGAGGATCGCCGAGGCACAGGCGCCGTCGACGTCGTAGTCGCCGAAGATCGCGACCCGCTCGCGCCGGGCGATCGCCGCCGCGATGCGCTCGGCCGCCGCCTCGCAGTCGGTCATGCGATAGGGATCCGGCATCAGCCGGCGGAGCGTCGGGTCGAGAAACTCCAGCGCCTCGTCAAAGCCGACGCCGCGGCCAGCGAGTACGCGGGCGATCAGGTCGGGGATGCCGTGCGTCTGGGTCATCGCCAGCGCCCGGTTCTCGCCGGCCTGGTCGAGGCGGGCGATCCAGCGCTGCCCGGTGGCCGATTGCTCAACCCCGAGGAAGGCGCGCTGGACGGGGTCGACCTCCTGGTTCATCACTCTCCTTGGCGGCGCGGCGCTGCCACCGCGCGTTCGTCAGGCGGTCTTCGGCCGCTCGATGCGGATCACCTGCGCCTCACCGGCGAGATAACCCTCCCCGGTGATCGCCGCCACCGCGCGGCGGACGCTGTCCTCCATCGTCGCATGGGTGACGAGGATGATCGTCTTCGGTTCGGCCGCCTCGCTGTGATGCTTCGAATGCTGGACGATCGATTCCAGCGAGATGCCGTTCTCGGCCATGTGGCCGGCGATGTTGGCGAACACCCCTGCCCGGTCCTCGACCGTCATGCGGATGAAATAGCCGCCGTGGTGTTTGCGGATCTGCGCGCGCTTGTAGGGCGCCAGCGAGGCCGCCGGCCGGCCGAGCACGGGCACCATCTGGGCACCCGGGCGGCTCTTGGCGATGTCGGCGATGTCGCCGAGCACGGCGGACGCCGTCGCATTGCCGCCGGCGCCGGGGCCGACCATCAGGAGTTCGCCGAGGATGTCGCTCTCGATCGCCACCGCATTGGTGACGCCGTCGACCTGGGCGATCTCGGATTCGATCGGAACCATGGTCGGGTGAACCCGCTGCTCGATGCCGGTATCGGTCTTCTGCGCGACGCCGAGGAGCTTGATGCGGTAACCGAGGTCGGCGGCGGCACGGATGTCCTCGATCGAGATGTTGCTGATGCCCTCGAGATAGATGTCGTCGGCCGAGATCCGGTTGCCGAAAGCGAGTGTCGTCAGGATGGAGAGCTTGTGCGCGGTGTCGTTGCCGTCGATGTCGAAGGCAGGATCCGCTTCGGCATAGCCGAGCCGCTGCGCCTCCTTCAGGCAGTCGGCAAACGACAGCCCCTCCTTCTCCATCTTGGTCAAGATGTAGTTGCAGGTGCCGTTCATGATGCCGTAGACGCGGGAGACGACGTTGCCGGTCAGAGATTCGCGCAGCGCCTTGATGACCGGAATGCCGCCGGCCACCGCCGCCTCGTAGTTGAGCAGGCAGCCGCGCTCCTCGGCGATCGTCGCAAGCTCGACACCGTGGGCTGCCAGCAGCGCCTTGTTCGCGGTGACCACATGCACGCCGCGCGAGAGCGCCGCCTTGACGGCCGCAAGGGCCGGATCGCCGGCGCCGCCCATCAGTTCCACGAAGACGTCGATCTGCGGGTTTTCGGCCAGCGCCACCGGATCGTCGAACCAGGCGACGCGGGAGAGGTCGACCCCGCGGTCGCGCTTCCTGTCGCGGGCGCTGACGGCGACGATTTCGATCGGGCGCCCGCAGGTCGAGGCCAGGCTTTCGCGGCGTTCGACGAGGATGCGGGCGAGCGAGGCCCCAACGGTACCCAAGCCCGCTATGCCGATCTTGAGGGCATCAGCCATGATGAAAAGTCCTATCGATATGGATTGTGCCCACCGGCGAAGACCGGCGGGCCAAGGAGATCAGCGGTGGGCGTTCAGCGAGATGACGTTGTGCATCGTCTCGTCGGCCGACGACAGGAAGCGCTTGATGTTGCGGGCCGCCTGACGGATCCGGTGCTCGTTCTCGACCAGCGCGATGCGCACGTAGTCGTCGCCCTGCTCGCCGAAGCCGATGCCGGGCGCAACCGCCACGTCGGCCTTCTCGACCAGGAGCTTGGAGAACTCCAGGCTGCCGAGATGGCGGAACTTTTCGGGAATCTTCGCCCAGGCGAACATAGTAGCGGCCGGCGGCGGCACCTCGAATCCGGCCTTGCCGAAGGTGTCGACCATCACGTCGCGGCGGCGCTTATAGATGCTGCGCACCTCGGCGATGTCGGAACCGTCGCCGTTCAGGGCATGTGTCGCAGCCACCTGGATCGGCGTGAAGGCGCCGTAGTCGAGGTAGGATTTCACCCGCGTCAGCGCCGCGATCAGCCGCTCGTTGCCGACGGCGAAGCCCATGCGCCAGCCAGGCATGGAGAAGGTCTTCGACATCGAGGTGAACTCGACGGTGATGTCAATCGCGCCCGGCACCTCCAGCACCGACGGCGGCGGTGCGCCGTCGAAATAGATCTCGGAATAGGCGAGGTCCGACAGCACGATGATATCGTGCTTCTTGGCGAACGCGATGACGTCCTTGTAGAAATCGAGGCTTGCCACCTGCGCCGTCGGGTTCGACGGGTAGTTCAGGATCAGCGCCAGCGGCTTGGGGATGGAGTGGCGCACGGCGCGCTCGAGCGGGCCGAAGAAGCTCTCATCCGGTTCCACCGAAATGGAGCGGATGACGCCGCCCGCCATCAGGAAACCGAAGGCGTGGATCGGATAGGTCGGGTTCGGGCACAGCACCACGTCGCCGGGTGCGGTGATCGCCTGGGCCATGTTGGCGAAGCCCTCCTTGGAGCCCAACGTCGCCACGACCTGGGTATCCGGGTTGAGCTTCACGCCGAAGCGGCGGGCGTAGTAGGCGGCCTGGGCGCGGCGCAGGCCGGGAATGCCCTTGGAGGCGGAGTAGCGATGGGTGCGCGGGTCCTGCACGACCTCGCACAGCTTGTCCACGATCGCCTTGGGCGTCGGCAGGTCCGGGTTGCCCATGCCGAGGTCGATGATGTCGGCCCCGCCCGCTCGCGCGCTCGCTTTCAAACGGTTGACCTGCTCGAAAACATATGGCGGCAGACGCCGGACCTTGTGAAACTCTTCCATCTCAGACCCCGTTGGGCACGGTCGTCGTTGCGCCCAGGGATCGGACGCCCCGCCTTCCGTGCAAATCAAGATTTCCGGTTAGGCGGGAATATGTCCGATTTGATGACACTCCGCCCACCGAAACGGTCACTTGGACCATTCAAGGCTTTGCGTCCAATCGTGCGTAAACGCAAGCGCTAATTCTGGATTTCGTTCAGCGTATCGGCCCCGTGATTCTGGGCCAGCGCATCCATCTCGGCCATCTGCCGCCGGTATTCGGCCTCCGATATCGTGCCGGCGCGCCGCTGCGCGCCAAGCCCGCTGACCCGGGCGCTGATCTTCGCCGCTTCCTCGTCGCTCATCTGGGCGGTCGCGGCCTGGACCCTTGCCGTGATGTCGGGATAGGTGGTGGAACGGTCGGCGCCGGGATTGACGGCTTGCGCATTGGTCGTCGTGGTCGATGCCGAGGTGCATCCGGCGGCAACCGCCAAGGTGCCGCAGATCGCGACCGCCGCACCAAGCCTTCTCAAATCATACGCCATGCCCATCCCGCTCCGCGCAGCCAAATACTTCCGGTCCGGCGGCGCGCTGCCGCCCCGTCCGGACGGCGCCCGCCTTCAAGGTGGCGCCGAAGAACTCTATGGCCCTTTTATTCTTTTTCCGGCAGGATGTAAAAACGGAACTAACAAGAAAATCCGGAGGAAACGGGTGAGCCAGGAGAAGGACGGCGACACGCGCGAGGCAGCCGGGTTTGCAGGTTTCGACCCCAAGACGATCGAACCCTACGTCGTCAGGAATCCCGAGGCACTCGCAGTCAATCTGGCCCGAACGGTCGAACAGCTCGGCCGCGCCGCATCGGCCTGGCTGGCCCCGCGCGAGCGGGGCGAGAAGGTCGATACCGTCGCAGACCCCGTCGTCGACATGGTCAAGACCCTGTCCAGGGTCTCCGAATACTGGATCTCCGATCCGCGGCGAACGCTGGAGGCGCAGACCCACCTGTTCGGCAGCTATTTCGGCATCTGGACGCGAACGCTGCAGAAGCTCGGCGGCGAGGCCGAGCCCGTCCCGGACGATGCCCGGCACGCCGCGGACAAGCGATTCGCCGACGAGGACTGGGCACGGAATCCCTTCTTCGACTTCCTGCGCCAGGCCTATTTCGTCACCTCCGACTGGGCGGAGAAGATGGTGTCGGAGGCCGAGGGGCTGGACGAGCACACGCGGCACAAGGCCGCCTTCTACGTCCGCCAGATCACCAGCGCCCTGTCGCCGTCGAACTTCGTCACCACCAATCCGCAGCTCTACCGCGAGACGGTCGCCAGCAACGGCGAGAACCTCGTGCGCGGTATGCGGATGCTGGCCGAGGACATCATGGCCGGCAAGGGCGACCTGAAGCTCCGGCAGACCGATACCAGCAAGTTCGCCGTCGGCGAGAACCTGGCGGTGACGCCGGGCAAGGTCATCGCCCAGAGCGACGTCTGCCAGGTGATCCAGTACGACGCCACCACCGAAGACGTGCTCAAGCGTCCGCTGCTGATCTGCCCGCCGTGGATCAACAAATTCTACGTCCTCGACCTCAACCCGCAGAAATCCTTCATCAAATGGGCGGTGGACCAGGGCCACACGGTGTTCGTCATCTCCTGGGTCAATCCGGACGAACGGCATGCCCGCAAGGACTGGGAGTCCTACGCCCGCGAAGGGATCGATTTCGCGCTCACGACGATCAAGCAGGCCTGCGGCGAGGACGAGGTCAACGCGGTCGGCTATTGCGTCGGCGGCACGCTGCTTGCGGCCACGCTCGCCTTGCATGCGCAGGAGGGTGACAAGCGCATCCGCTCGGCGACGCTGTTCACGACGCAGGTCGACTTCACCCATGCCGGCGATCTGAAGATCTTCGCCGACGAGGACCAGATCGCAGCGCTCGAGCAGGGCATGGCGGCGGTCGGCTATCTCGACGGCTCGAAGATGGCGAACGCCTTCAACATGCTGCGCTCGTCGGAGCTGATCTGGCCCTATTTCGTCAACAACTACCTGAAGGGCCAGGAGCCCCTGCCCTTCGACCTGCTCTACTGGAACTCCGATTCGACACGGATGCCGGCGGCCAACCACTCCTACTACCTGCGCAACTGCTACCTGACGAACAGCCTCAGCCGGGGCGAGATGACGCTCGCCGGCAAGAAGCTGTCACTGAAAGACGTGAAGATTCCGATCTACAACCTCGCGACGCGGGAGGACCATATCGCACCCGCTCGCTCCGTCTTCGTCGGCAGCAGCATTTTCGGCGGCAAGGTCACCTTCGTTCTGTCCGGTTCCGGCCATATCGCCGGCGTCGTCAACCCGCCCGACCGCAACAAGTACCAGTTCTGGACCGGTGGACCGCCCAAGGGCGAGTATGACGACTGGGTGAAATCGGCCAGGGAAACCGCCGGCTCCTGGTGGCCGCACTGGCACGCCTGGATCGAGAATCTGGACGGCCGCAAGGTCCTCGCCCGCAAGACCGGCGGCCCGCTCAACTCGATCGAGGAAGCCCCCGGCTCCTACGTCCGGATGCGGGCGTGAGGTAACTCGGCCTGACAGATTTGGCACGGGATGCGTCGGGCTGGCGCGCACCCATACCTCCCCCTTGAGGGGGGAGGTCGCCGCGAAGCGGCGGGTGGGGGTGACACGCCGCAGAACAGTGACAGACCTTTCTCGCTGCTCCCCGGATCACCCCACCCCGGCACTGCGTGCCGACCCTCCCCCTCAAGGGGAGGGTGTTCGTCGCGGCAGCCCACCGCGCCGAACCTACGAGCCGCTCGGCCGCAGGCCGCTTCCCATCGGACAATCATCTACTCGCTACTCGCCATTCCCTATTCGCTATCCCCTACCCGCCCATCTCTGCTAAGCAGCCCCCTCACCCCTACCGCCACATTCGATCCACCCATTTCGGTCCCGCATGATCTTCGATCCACCCCTGGTGCCGGCCACGCTGGTGCAGCGCTACAAGCGCTTTCTCTTCGACGCAGTCCTCGACGACGGCACGGCGATCACCGGCTCCTGCCCGAACACCGGCTCCATGCGCGGGCTGACGACGCCGGGGTCGCGCATCTGGCTTTCCGAGCACGACGGCCCCTTGCGCAAGTACCGCCACCGGTTCGAGTTGATCGAGGCCGACGGCACCGTGGTCGGGGTCAATACCGGCCTGCCGAACCGGCTCGCGGAGGAGGCGATCCGCGCCGGCCTCGTCAGCGATCTCGCCGGCTATCCCGTGGTCGAGCGGGAAAGGAAGTATGGCCGCAATTCGCGCATAGACCTGCTCTTGTCGGGCGACGGCCGCGCGCCCACCTATGTCGAGGTCAAGAACGTCCATTTCTCCCGCATCCGCGGCCTTGCCGAGTTTCCCGACACGGCGACGGCGCGCGGCGCCAAGCATCTGGAGGAACTCGGGAACGTCGCCGAGGCCGGATGCCGCGCGGTGATGCTCTACGTCGTCCAGCGCGGCGACTGCGAGCGGTTCCAGGTCTGCTCCGACCTCGACCCGGTCTATGCCGCAGCCTTCGAACGGGCGCGGTCGCGCGGCGTCGAAGCCTATGCGGTCGGATGCAGCGTCTCGGCGCTGGAAATTCGCCCCGACGCATTGATCGCCATGGACGAAACAGCCATAGCTGCTTTATGAAATCCTGAGAGACAATCGAAAGTTCGACGATGGTGACCTATATCGAAGCCTTTTCCGCGCCGATGAAGAATACCGGCGTGATCCGCCTCTACGGCAGCGAGGCGTTCGAAGGCATGCGCAAGGCCAGCCAGCTGACGGCGCGCGCGCTCGACGAAATCTATCCGCTGGTCAAGCCCGGCGTGACGACGGACGAGCTCGACCGCTTCGTGTTCGAGTTCGGCATGGACCACGGCGCCCTGCCGGCGACGCTGAACTATCGCGGCTACACGAAATCGTCCTGCATCTCGCTCAACCACGTCGTCTGCCACGGCATCCCCAACGACAAGCCGCTGCGCGAAGGCGATATCGCCAATATCGACATCACCTATATCCTCGACGGATGGCATGGCGATTCCAGTCGCATGTATCCGGTCGGCCAGATCAAGCGTTCGGCCGAGCGGCTGCTGGAGGTAACCTACGAGTGCCTGCTGCGCGGCATCGCCGCCGTCAAGCCGGGCGTGCGCACCGGCGCCATCGGCGAAGCGATCCAGAAATATGCCGAGGCGGAGCGCTGCTCGGTCGTGCGCGACTTCTGCGGCCACGGCCTCGGCCGCCTCTTTCACGATGCGCCGAACATCCTCCACTACGGCAGCGCCAACGAGGGGCCAGAGCTGAAGGAAGGCATGATCTTCACCATCGAGCCGATGATCAATCTCGGCCGGCCGCATGTGAAGGTGCTTTCCGACGGATGGACCGCGGTGACCCGCGACCGTTCGCTGTCGGCGCAGTACGAACACGCCGTGGGCGTCACCGCCGACGGCTGCGAAGTCTTCACGCTCTCGCCTGGCGGCCTCGACCGGCCCGGCCTACCCGGATAGGAACCCAATGGGCAAGGACCCCGCACCGAAGGACGAACAGTCCGCTTCTGAGGAAGCGCAATCGGCAACGGGGTATGGCAGCCTGCTTCTCGGCGACGACGAGCGCGGGCATTTCGCCGAACGCTCTGCCCGCCACGGAACGATCGGCGGGACCCGGGCGGCCGCCCCCGCCGACGTCGAGACGGCCCATTATCACGGCCACCGCGAGCGGTTGCGCAGCCGGTTCCGCGAGCACGGGGAAGCGGCGCTGGCGGACTACGAGATGCTGGAACTGCTGCTGTTCCGCCTCATTCCCCGGCGCGACACCAAGCCGATCGCCAAGGCCCTGCTCGACCGGTTCGGCACGCTCTCCGGCGTCCTCGGCGCGCCGCCGGCGCTGCTGCAGGAGGTCAAGGGCATCGGCGAGGCCGTCGCCCTCGATCTCAAGCTGATTTCGACCGTGTCGCAGCGCATGCTGAAAAGCGAACTGCGCAACAAGCAGGTGCTCGGCTCCTGGACATCCGTCATCAACTATTGCCATGCCGCGATGGCGCATGAGAGCCGCGAGCAGTTCCGGATCCTGTTTCTGGACAAGCGCAACGTCCTGATCGCCGACGAGGTGCAGGGACGCGGCACCGTCGACCACACGCCCGTCTATCCCCGCGAGGTGGTCAAGCGGGCGCTGGAGCTTTCGGCCACCGCCATCATCCTCGTGCACAACCACCCCTCCGGCGACCCGACGCCCTCGCGCGCCGACATCGAGATGACCAAGACCATCGTCGAGACCGCCCGCCCGCTCGGCATCGTCGTCCACGACCACATCATCATCGGCCGCGAAGGCCATACGAGCCTCAAGGGCCTGCGGCTGATCTGACGCCGGACAGCGTACGTTGAACGCAGGGAATTTTTCTGGCGCCGCAACATTTGCGCGAGGGCTTTGTTAAGCGATCACATAGAGGTTATAGGTACGACGGCAGAAATGCCGCAATGCAAAAGATTCTGTCCAGCTTCCGGAAGCGCCCATGCAAGAATTTGATCTCGTCGTCGTCGGCAGCGGCCCCGCCGGTCGCAGGGGGGCGATCCAGGCCGCCAAGCTCGGCCACAAGGTTCTCGTCATCGAGCAGGGAAAGCGCGTCGGCGGCGTGTCCGTGCACACCGGCACGATCCCGTCCAAGACCCTTCGCGAGACGGCGCTCAACCTGACCGGCTGGCGCGAGCGCGGCTTCTACGGCCGCGCCTACCGCGTCAAGCAGGAGATCAGCGCCGAGGACCTGCGCCGCCGCCTGCTCATCACGCTCGACCACGAGGTCGAGGTGCTGGAGCACCAGTTCGCCCGCAACCGGGTGCAACTCATCCGCGGCAAGGCGAGCTTCCTTACGCCGGAAACGCTGCAGGTCATCAAGGAAGACGGCGAGATCCTGCACGTCTCGGGCAAGAGCATCATGCTCGCGGTCGGCACCAAGCCCTACCGCCCCTTCAGCATCCCCTTCGACGGCAGGACCATCCTCGACAGCGACGAACTGCTGGAGATCGAGGAACTACCGCGCTCGCTCGCCGTCATCGGCGCCGGCGTCATCGGCATCGAGTATGCGACGATCTTCAGCGCGCTCGACGCCCAGGTCACCGTGATCGATCCGAAGTCGACGATCCTCGATTTCATCGATCGCGAGATCGTCGAGGACTTCACCTATCAGCTGCGCGACCGCAACATGAAGCTGCTGCTCGGCACCAAGGCCGAGAAGATCGAGAAGCTCGACACCGGCAAGTGCGCGATCACGCTCGACAACGGCCGCACCGTCGTCACCGACATGGTCCTCTACGCCGCCGGGCGCATGGGCGCCACCGATACGCTGAACCTGGCGGCAGCCGGGCTCGAGGCGGACGACCGCGGGCGGTTGAAGGTCAATCTGGAGACGTTCGAGACGACGGTGCCGAACATCTATGCGGCGGGCGACGTCGTCGGCTTCCCGAGCCTGGCCTCCACATCGATGGAACAGGGCCGCATCGCCGCCCGCGTCGCCGTCGGCGCCATCGCCAAGGAACCGCAGAAGTATTTCCCCTACGGCATCTATGCCGTGCCGGAAATCTCCACCTGCGGCCTCACCGAGGAAGAGGTCAAGCAGCGCGGCATCCCCTACGAATGCGGCATCGCCCGTTTCCGCGAAACTTCGCGCGGCCACATCATGGGGCTCGATTCGGGCCTACTGAAACTGATCTTCTCGCTGAAGACGCGGCGCCTGCTGGGCGTCCACATCGTCGGCGAAGGCGCGACCGAGCTCGTCCACATCGGCCAGGCGGTGCTGAACCTGAAGGGCACCGTCGAATATTTCGTCGAGAATACCTTCAACTATCCGACGCTGGCGGAAGCCTACAAGATCGCCGGGCTCGACGCCTGGAACCGCATGGGCGAGATCCGGCCTCCCGAAACCGTGGAGGCGCCGGCCGCCAAGAGCGCAACGCAGCGGAAATAGGCTGCCCGACCGCTGTTCAGTAGCCTTGCGGAAACTGGCGGGCGCCGTCCTCGATCTCGTAGTAGTCGCCCTTGTCGGCGCAGAAGATGTGGAAGCCGATCTTCAATCCAGTGGGCCGGTCGAACGCGCCGGCCATGATCGAGGTGTGGCCGGAGCCGTCGCCCTTCCAGAACAGCGCAGAGCCGCAGGTCCGGCAGAAGCCGCGGCCGGCCATGTCGCTGGCCCTGTACCAGGTGACGTTGTCGGCCCCCTCGATCTCGAGGTTCTCGTCCTTAACGTTGGTGGCGGCATAGAAATGGCCGGACTGGCGGCGGCACTGGCTGCAATGGCAGGCGATCACCTCGCGCAGCGGCGCGGTCGTGCGGAAGCGGACGCCGCCGCAGAGGCATTGCCCGGTGTGGATCTCGGCCATGGGCTCCCCTTCCAGCCTTCTTTCCAGGTTCCGTCGTACCGGACATGCACAACCGGACACGCACAAAAAGAACCGGGCCAGCTTCGGCAGCCGGCCCGGTCCTGTCAAATTCAGAAAATTCATCAGTCTTTTCAGTGCCGCTGATGGACGGCACCAAAGCATGAACGAAAGGCGATCAGCCGTTCACCACCATGCGTTTTTCGTCCAGGCTGCTCTTCAGCCGCTCGGCCAGGAGGAAGGCCAGCTCCAGCGCCTGGTCCGCGTTGAGGCGCGGATCGCAATGCGTGTGATAGCGGTCGCCCAGGTCGGCGCCGGACAGCGCGCGGGCGCCGCCGGTGCACTCGGTCACGTCCTTGCCGGTCATCTCGATGTGGATGCCGCCCGGATGGGTGCCCTCGGAACGGTGGATCTGGAAGAAGCTCTCGACTTCCGACAGGATCCGTTCGAAGGGACGGGTCTTGTAGTTGTTGAGCGTGATCGTGTTGCCGTGCATCGGATCGCACGACCAGACCACTTTCTTCCCCTCCCGCTCGACCGCGCGGATGAGGCGCGGCAGGTTCTCGGCAACCTTGTCATGGCCGAAGCGGCAGATCAGCGTCAGCCGGCCGGCCTCGTTCGCCGGGTTGAGGGCGTCGATGAGCTCGATCAGGCCGTCGGCCGTCAGCGACGGACCGCACTTCAACCCGATCGGGTTCTTGATGCCGCGGCAGTATTCCACATGCGCGTGGTCCGCCTGGCGCGTACGGTCGCCGATCCAGATCATGTGGCCGGAGGTCGCATACCAGTCGCCGGAGGTCGAATCGACGCGCGTCAGCGCCTGCTCGTAGCCGAGCAGCAGCGCCTCGTGGCTGGTGAAGAAATCGGTCTCGCGCAGGCTCGGCTGGTTCTCGGCGGTAATCCCGATCGCCTTCATGAAGTCCATCGTCTCGGAGATCCGGTGCGCCAGCTTGCGGTAGCGCTCGGCCTGCGGGCTGTCCTTGACGAAGCCCAGCATCCACTGATGCACGTTCTCCAGGTTGGCGTAGCCGCCCATGGCGAAGGCGCGCAGAAGGTTCAGCGTCGCGGCCGACTGCCGGTAGGCCATGATCTGGCGCTCCGGATTGGGGATCCGGGCCTCTTCGGTGAACTCGATACCGTTGATGATGTCGCCGCGGTAGGACGGCAGCGTCACCTCGCCCTGCTTCTCGACGTTCGACGAACGCGGCTTGGCGAACTGCCCGGCGATGCGGCCGACCTTGACCACCGGCTGCTGCGCGCCGAAGGTCAGGACCACCGCCATCTGCAGGAAGGCGCGGAAGAAGTCGCGGATCGTGTCGGCGCCGTGCTCGGCGAAGCTCTCGGCGCAATCGCCGCCCTGCAGCAGGAAGCCCTTGCCGTCCGCCACATTGGCCAGCGCGCTCTTCAGGCGCCGGGCCTCGCCTGCGAAGACGAGCGGCGGATAGGAGGCGAGCTGCTCCTCGGTTGCGGCAAGCGCCGCAGCGTCCGGGTAGTCCGGCACCTGCTGGATCGGCATCTGCCGCCAGCTGTTCGGAGTCCAATTCTGTGCCATCTTGTTCACCTGGTTCGGGGCATGCGTGACGCATTGTCCGCACACCTGCTTTCTTTAGGATGCGGGCTTATAAACCGGAAAGCCCCGCTTGCCTAGCGGGGCATGGCGGGGATCGGCCCGTTCAGATCCGCTCGCCGTTCAGGATCCGGTAGCTCGGCTGGTACATGGTCACCAGTTCTTCGGCCGCGGTCGGATGCACCGCCATCGTGCGGTCGAAGTCGTCCTTGGTGCAGCCCGCCTTCAGCGCGATGCCGAGCAGTTGCGCCATCTCGCCGGCGTCGTGGCCGAGCACGTGCACGCCGAGGACCCTCCGGTCCGCTGCGTTGACGACGATCTTCATGATCGTGCGCTCCTGCCGGCCCGACAGCGTCGCCTTCATCGGCCGGAACTCGGCGCGGTAGACCTCCAGCTCGGCAAAGGCCTTTGCCGCCGCTTCCTCGCTCATGCCGACCGTGCCGATCTCCGGCTGCGAGAACACCGCCGTCGGGATCAGGTCGTGATCCGGCGAGGTCGGCCGGTCGCGGAACACGGTCTCGATGAAGCACATCGCCTCGTGGATCGCCACCGGCGTCAGCTGCACGCGGTCGGTGACGTCGCCGATGGCGAAGATGCCGGGAACGTTCGTGCGCGAATATTCGTCGACGACGATCGCGCCCCGCGGGTCGGTCCGGACGCCGGCGGCCTCCAGCCCGAGATCCGTGGTGTTGGGCACCCGCCCGAGCGCCAGCATGACCTGGTCGACGACCAGCTCGTCGCCCTTCAGCGTCCGCACCTGCCGCCGGCCGTCCGCGCCTTCGACGATCTCCTGCACGATGTCCTCGCAGAGGATGCGGATGCCCTTGCCGACCATCGCCTTGTGCAGCCCCTGGCGCATGTCGTGGTCGAAGCGCGACAGGATCTCCTTGCCGCGGTAGATCAGCGTCGTCTCGACCCCGAGGCCGTGGAAGACGTTGGCGAATTCGACGGCGATGTAGCCGCCGCCGGCGATCAGAATGGATTTCGGCAGTTCCGGCAGGTCGAAGGCTTCGTTGGAGGTGATGCAGAGCTCGTGCCCCGGCAGGTCCTTGTGCGGCGACGGATGGCCGCCGGTGGCGATGAGGATGCGCTCCGCCGTCACCAGCCTGTCGCTCGCCGAGAGCCTGAGCGTGTTCGGACCGACGAGCACCGCCCGCGTATCGAGGATCTCGGCGCCGGCAGTGTCCAGCCCCTTGCGGTAGAGCCCCTCCAGCCGCGTGATTTCCTGCTCCTTGGCGGCGACCAGCGCCTTCCAGTCGAAGCGCGTCTCGCCGACGGTCCAGCCGAAACCGGCTGCATCCTCGAAATGCTCGCCGAATTGCGAGGCATAGACATAGAGCTTCTTCGGCACGCAACCGCGGATGACGCAGGTGCCGCCGTAACGGAATTCCTCGGCGATCGCCACCTTCTTGCCCATGGCAGCGGCCAGCCGCCCGCTTCTGACGCCGCCCGAACCGCCGCCGATCACGAAGAGGTCATAGTCGAAAGCAGGCATCGGGCGCTCCGGATTGCAGTTGGACGGGATGGTACCGCGCGGGCAATGCTCGCGACACGACCGAGATATAGGTGCTGCCGGGGCCAAAAGAAAAGCCCGGATCGCTCCGGGCTTCATAAAACCGATACGGGAAGGCCTCAGCCCTTACTGCGGCTGCTGCTGCCCCTCGGCCTTCTTCTGCGCGCCGATTTCGGCCTCGAGCTTCTTGTCGCTGTTGACGGCGAGGTCGCGCGAGATGCCGGCAGCCCAGATGTCGGCGGCCTTCATCACTTCGCGGGCGGCGAGCGGGCCGGACTGCAGGAGCTTCTTGCCGGCTTCCGAGCCGTAGAAGGCGGCGATCGCGTTCAGCTCGTCGACGGTGAAGGTCTTGGCATAGATGTTTGCGACTTCGCGCTCGAGGTCGGCGCGGCGCGGCGCCAGCGCCAATGCTTCCTCGTCGACGGTCTTGTTGATCAGGTCGCCGAAATTCGGCGACGACTGGATGAGCGTGCCCTTCAGCTGCTCGGCGATCTGCGGCAGGATGGCGTCGAACTGTCCGGTCGCGTTCAGCGCGGTCATCGCCGCCCGGGCGGCCGTGACCTGTTCCGGCGTTGCGTCCTGCGCCATCACGGAACCCGCGAAGGCGACCGAAGCGACGAGCGTTGCGGCAAGGGTACGGCCAAAGCCGGCAAAAATGGTCATTTTGGTCATTGCTCCTGTCTAAGTGTCCGCTTTCAGCGTCCGCGCACCTGCCGGCCCGGCAATGATGGCAATCGACGCCATGTTGATGAACAGACCGTGTTCCACGACGCCCGGTATCGCGTTCAAGGCACTTGCAAGCGCCTCTGCATCAGGAATACGGCCAAATGATGCGTCCAGAATATAGTGTCCGCCGTCGGTCGTGAAGATGCCGTCGCCCAGCCGGCGCGGCTCGATGGCGCCGGTAAGCCCGAGCCTTGCGGCCAGCTTCTCGATGGCGATACGGGTGGCGACCATGCCGAAGGGGTTGACCTCAATCGGCAGCTTGAAGGCGCCCAGCGTCTCGACCACCTTGGTTTCGTCGGCGATCACGATCATGCGGCTGGATGCGCTTGCGACGATCTTCTCGCGCAGCAGAGCACCGCCGCCGCCCTTGATCAGGCGCAACTGGCCGTCCACCTCGTCGGCGCCGTCGATGGTGAGGTCGAGTTCCGGGAGTTCGTCCAGCGACATCAGGGGAACGCCGAGTTCGACGCAGAGGCGCGCCGTGCGCTCGGAGGTCGGAACGCCGACGACCGACATGCCGTTCGCCACCCGCTCGGCCAGCAACCGCACGAATTCCTCCGCGGTCGATCCCGTGCCGATGCCGAGGCGCATGCCGTCCTCGACATGGGAGAGCGCCGCGGCGGCGGCCTTGATCTTCATTTCGCGGGCGTCCATCCGCCTCAGCTCCTCTAGAAAACCCTGCCGTGACCCGGCAGATATCCGGATCGACACTTACACGCCATCACGCGGGAACGAAAGCCATTTCGCCCGTCGAATCGTCCTGTGCCAACAGCTTCCCGGCCGCGGCGCCCGCCTTGGCAATTGCAATCGCAGGCGTCATCCCTTACCCCTTTTTGCCGGCACCCCAACCGAAGGATACGCCGTGACAGCTCCCCTCGTCGTCTTCGATCTGGACGGAACCCTCGTCGATACCGCCCCGGATCTCGTCCTGAGTCTCAACCACACGATCGGAACCGCCGGCCTCGAGCCGGTCAGCTATTCCGACCTCACCTATCTCGTCGGGCACGGCGGACAGGTGATGATCCGGCGCGCCTTCGAGCTTCGTGGCGGCCATCTGTCCGACGACGATCTCCCCGCCATGGTGGATGTCTTCGTCAGGCACTACGCGCATGGCATGCCGGGTGCATCCGTCCCCTACCCCGGTCTCGTCGCCGCGCTGGACCGGCTGCAGCAGGCAGGTTTCCGCCTCGCCGTCTGCACGAACAAGATGGAGGCACTGGCCCGGCGGCTGCTGGACGGGCTCGGCCTGTCGGAGCGCTTTTCCGCCATCACCGGCGGCGACACCTTCGCCGTGCGCAAGCCGGATGCCGGCCACCTGCTCGAGACGGTCCGCCTCGCCGGCGGCAATGCCGCCCGTACGGTGATGGTGGGCGACAGCCTCAACGACGTGCTGGTCGCGCGCAATGCGGGCGTGCCCTCGATCGGCGTTCCCTTCGGCTATTCGGACGTCGCCATTGCCAGCCTCGAGCCCAGCCACGTCATCGACAGCTTCGACGAGCTTCATCCCGAACTCGTCGAGGACCTGATCGCCCGCGTCGCCGCGGCCTGAAAAACGGCGTTTCCATCAAGACAAACGGCCCGCTCCGGAAAACGGAGACGGGCCGTTTGTCATTTTTCATCCTGCCCGCGCGCAGCGGGACCCGTTCAGCTTTGCGCCTGCCGGGCCGTCCGCGTCGCTTCCAGCGCCTTGCGCATGTAGTCGTCGCGGCCATAGACGTCGTCGAAGAACTCGACCTTGCCGTCCTTGTCCGGCCATGCGGTGAAATAGGATACATAGACCGGGATGCGCTCGGGAACGCTGACGGCCTTGTTGCGCCCCTTGGCGATCTCCGCGCCGACCTGGTCGACGCTGGTGCCGAGAACCGCCGCCGCCATCAGCCGCGGATCGGCCAGACGGACGCAGCCATGGCTCAGCGCCCGCATGTCCTTGTTGAAGTAGCTCTTGGACGGCGTGTCGTGCATGTAGATCGCATGCGCGTTCGGGAACAGGATCTTCAGTTCCCCGAGCGCATTGTCGTCGCCGGGCGGCTGGCGAACGGACACGCCCTTGGTCGAACTCCAGTTGATCTGCGACGAAGAGACCGCCCGGCCGTTGAGTTCGACCTGATAGCCCATCCGGTCGAGATAGGACGGGTCGGAGCGCAGCTTCGGCAGCATCTCGTTGATGATGATCGACTGCGGCACACCCCAGTACGGGTTGTATTCCACGGTCTGGATCTCGTCCTGGAAGAAGTAGGTCTGGTTCGACTTCGAACCGACGACCGTGCGCATGGAGAACTGCTCGGCGCCCTTTTCGTGGTAGTAGGCCATGAAGGCCGGCTGGTTGATGAAGACGTAGCGCGGGCCGAGGTCCGCCGGCAGCCAGCGCGCCTGCTCCATCGCCACCTGGACCTTGAAGATCCTGTCGGCAACGCTGTCGCCGCCCGTCAGGTGCCGGATCGTCGCCTGCCCGACGATCCCGTCCGGCTTCAGGCCGCGTTCCTTCTGGAAGGCCTCGACGAGGGCGACGAGTTCCGGGGAATAGTCCGGCGTATCCTTGTAGGCTGCGATCGTCGCCGCCTGCTCTGCCTTCAGCGCATCGGAGGCGTGCCGGATCACGCCCTTGACGACGTTTGCGAGTTCCGGGTCGCTCTGGCCGGGCTTCAGGAGCGTCCCCTGCGCGATCACCACCGGATCGTCGGTGCCGCTCTCGGCCTTGAGCGCCTTCAGTTCGGCCTTCAGCGCCTGGAAATGGCTGCCGGAGGGTTCGCGGGTCTTCAGATAGGCCGCGACGTCCGGGCTCATCGACAGGTTCTTCAGCGCTGCGACCAGGTTGACGTCCTTGCGGGCGAAATCATGGTAGCCGGAGATCCGGTTCGGATTGATGCGCCCGCGCACGGTATCGAGCACGTAGGTCGCCACCGCCGAGGACATGCTGACCTCGAAGGCGGCAAGCTCCTGGTAGCGCTGCACCATGTCGGCGCTGTCGAAGACGGCAGACGGCACGTCGACGGCGTAGTCCTGCGGATCGAGGCCGGTCGAGGCGGCATCGGCGAGCACGGCGAGCGCTGCGCGGGCGCGCGGGCTGAGCTGGCTGCCCGACACCCAGATGAGGCCGGCATTATGGCTGTAATAGTCCTCGACCGCCTTGGCGCTCTCGGCCGGGGCGCGGGCCGTGACGGTTGCGAACTCGCGCCGGATCTCGCCTTCCGGGGTCGGTTGCGGCGCATTCAGCGCGGCGACGTCGATGGAACCGGTGACGACCGGATCGGCGAACTTGTCCATCGCGATCGTCTTCAGGGGCTCGGCCTTGTAGGTGTAGTAGCTCGGCGCGCTGACGCGCGGCAGCGGCGCGGGCTTGGCGGCGGCCCTGGCGGCCGCGGGCGCCTGGGCGGGCATGTTCACGCCCGGCGGCGGTGCCGGCTCCTGGCGCCTGCGCTTGCCGAACAGAAGTTCCAGCAGGTTCGGCTGCGCCGCATAGGCCGGAGCCACGTCGGCGACCGTAACGGCGCAGCTTATCATGAGCGCCGTGAGCGCCGCGGACTTCTTCAACGTCATATCTGCTTCATTCCCCTGTACCGCCGGTAGGCGGCGAACTGGATTGCACCCGACCATGCGAGTCCGGAAACTATAGAATCCGATGGTGAATGAAAAGGAAACGCGCAGTCGCCGCGACATCGCAACCGTCCCATTTCGACATTCCGGCCGGACCGTTCCGGCCATCCAACGGCATGAAAGACAACGGGAATCCCTGCCCGTCCCAAGTCCTTGCCGCAGTTTCGCCGCACCTTGGCAAAGGCTTCGCCATGAAAATGCCGATGGCTGTGCCGCAACGGCAACAGCGACGGCTTGCGAAACAGGCGCGTCATCCCCTGTGCAGCGCTAATCGATTTTAGCGGACGGAGCCGGAAATAGCGCCGCGCCCGCCCTTTACAAGGATGGACCTTATGGGCCAGAGAATGCCCCGGATTTCGAGCACGGCGCCACCTTCCGCGCGCCGCCCGGAGACGGCCGCTTCCATGCGGCGGCGGTCGCCGACCCGAGAGCGCATGGATTTGACGGCGGGAAGAGACATGACATCTACGCGTACCGAAACCGATACCTTCGGCCCCATCGAGGTCGACAGCAGCCGCTACTGGGGTGCGCAGGCACAACGCTCGCTTGGCAATTTCAAGATCGGCTGGGAGAAGCAGCCGCTTTCGGTGGTGCGCGCACTCGGCATCGTCAAGCAGGCGGCCGCGCGCGCCAACATGGCGCTCGGCCGGCTCGACCCGAAGGTCGGCGAGGCGATCGTCGCCGCCGCCCAGGAGGTGATCGACGGCAAGCTCGACGACCACTTCCCGCTGGTGGTCTGGCAGACGGGCTCCGGCACGCAGTCGAACATGAACGCCAACGAGGTGATCTCCAACCGCGCGATCGAGATGCTCGGCGGCGAGATGGGCTCCAAGAAGCCCGTGCATCCGAACGACCACGTCAACATGAGCCAGTCGTCGAACGACACCTACCCGACGGCCATGCACGTCGCCTGCGGCGAGCGCATCGTCCATCACCTGCTGCCGTCGCTGAAGCACCTGCTCGGCGCGCTCGAGGCCAAGGCCAAGGCGTTCGACCATATCATCAAGATCGGCCGTACCCATACGCAGGACGCCACGCCGCTGACGCTCGGGCAGGAATTCTCCGGCTACGCCGCGCAGGTTGCATCCTCCATCAAGCGGATCGAGGCGACGCTGCCGGGGCTGATGGAGCTCGCCCAGGGTGGCACCGCCGTCGGTACCGGCCTGAACGCGCCGGTGGGCTTTGCCGAGAAGGTGGCCGAGGAGATCTCCAGGATCACCGGCCTCGACTTCAAGACCGCACCGAACAAGTTCGAGGCGCTGGCCGCCCACGATTCGATGGTCTTCTCCCACGGCGCCATCAACTCGGCCGCCGCCGCCCTCTTCAAGATCGCCAACGACATCCGCCTGCTCGGTTCCGGCCCGCGCTCCGGCCTCGGCGAACTGTCCCTGCCGGAGAACGAGCCGGGCTCGTCGATCATGCCCGGCAAGGTCAACCCGACCCAGTGCGAGGCGCTGACGCAGGTCTGCATCCAGGTCTTCGGCAACAACACCTCGCTGACCTTTGCCGGCAGCCAGGGCCATTTCGAGCTGAACGTCTACAACCCGCTGATGGCCTACAACTTCCTGCAGTCGGTGCAACTGCTCGCCGACGCCGCGGTCTCGTTCACCGACAATTGCGTCGTCGGCATCGAGGCCCGCGAGGACAACATCAAGGCGGCGCTCGAGCGCTCGCTGATGCTGGTCACCGCGCTGGCGCCGAAGATCGGCTACGACAACGCCGCCAAGATCGCCAAGACCGCCCACAAGAACGGCACGACGTTACGTGAGGAAGCCGTCGGCGGCGGCTATGTCACGAACGAGGAGTTCGACGAGGTCGTCCGCCCCGAAAAGATGATCATGCCCGGCTGAAACGCCTGACATACCGGACTTTGTCAAAGGCCCCGCTAGTTCGCTTGCGGGGCCTTTTTCGTGGCCGGAAATGCTGCGGCCGACACAAGAACGTTAATCGATTCCAAATCTTTTCCCCCTAATTTGATTGATCGAAGCGAACCCCGACAGGAGCCGGCATTGAACACTCCCCTCGCGCAGAAAGTGCAGGCGCCGGATATCGCCGCGCAGGTGGCCTATGCCATGCGCATCATGGGCGTCGCGCCGATCCCCCGAAACTACGAGCTGTTCTACGAGGCCTATATCGGGTCCAGCCCGAAGCTGACGCGCGAGGTCGCAGCGCTCGGCAACCGGGCCACGCAGGAAGAGCTCGACCAGATCGGGCGGCAGTTCTTCGGCCATCACCACCGGGCCGAAGCGATCGACGGCGCCCACAGCAAGCTCACCAGCCAGCTAGAGGGGCTCCTGCAGATGCTGCGGCAGGAGCAGACGTCGCTGGAGAGCTACAACCAGCTGCTCGACGAGACCTACAATCGCATCACCAACAAGAACAACGCGAGCGCCGAGATCATCCGCGGCGCCATCACCGTGCTCTCGACCGCAACCGGCGACACCATCAGCCAGGGCAAGGAGATGGTGGAGACGGTGACGCAGCGGTCGCGGGAGATGGACGTCGTCCGCCGCGAGCTCGACGAATACAAGCGCATCGCCAACACCGATTCGCTGACGCAGCTCTCCAACCGCCGCGCCTTCGACGACAAACTCGCCGCGACCTACGACAATGCCATGCTGCACCCCGTGACCGCGCTCGTGCTTGCCGACATCGACCACTTCAAGAAGATCAACGACACCTACGGCCATCCGGTCGGTGACAAGATCCTGGCGTCCGTCGGCAGCATCATCCGCGCCTGCGTGCGCAAGGACGTCTTCATCGCCCGAACCGGCGGCGAGGAATTCGCGATGATCGTCGAAGGCAACAACCTGGAAGAGGCGATGGCGATCGCGGAGCGCATCCGCACCACGCTGGAGCATACCCCGTTCAAGAATTCCAAGACCGGCGTGAACTACGGGCCGATCACGATTTCGCTCGGGCTGTGCATGGCGAGCGAGGCCGACGGGCCGGCCGAACTCTACAACAAGGCCGACATCGCGCTCTACTGCGCCAAGAACGGCGGGCGCAACCGCACCATGCCCTTCGAGGACGGCATGAAGAAGGATTTTTCCAAGAGCTGGCTCATCTATCGCAAGTAGCCGGCCATCCGGGCGCGCCATGCCGTGGTCCTGCATGGCGGCGTCACAGGGGTCACGAACCCTTCCGGAACTCTGCGGCGCCTTGCGGCGCCGTCTTCTTTTGTCCGGACGTTTTTCCGCCGCCCTGTTCCCGCGGTAACAGCGCCGGCTAACAATCGCGCCGATACTGCCCGCGTCGTTCAGGCCCCATGCAGTTCAGGGCGTCGCGCGGATCCTCCCAAGCGCTGCGGCGATCTTTAAGGAAGCACTTCACCAATCAGGTGGGGGCCTGGGTGCGTGCCTCCGGCGGAACTTGTACCGTGTATCCCCGGAGGCACGCCTTCCAGGACCAGTTTCCCGCCCGCGACAGGGCCCGTTCTCACCACATCGTCTTTGCCGCGCGGCCGGGCCACTCGCGATCGTAGGTCTCGCCGTCGAAGCCCTTCCTGGCCGAGGCCAGCATCTGGCCGACGGTCGGCAGGCTCTTCGGATCGTGATGCCTGGCCGGGTTCCACAGGTCGGCGCGCATGACCGCGCGGGCGCACTGCGAATAGACCTCCTCGATCGAGATCACCACGACGGAACGGGGATGGCGCCCGTCCATCTCGAACCGCGACGTGAGATCCTCGTCGATCCGGACGACGGCGCGGCCGTTCAGGCGCATGGTGGTGTTCGACCCGGGCACCAGGAACAGCAGCGCGACGCGCGGATCGCGCACGATGTTCGACAGCGAATCGATCCGGTTGTTGCCGCGCCAGTCCGGCAGCATCAGCGTCCGCTCGTCCTCGATGTGGACGACGGTGCCGGCATCGCCGCGCGGCGAGCAGTCCAGTCCTTCGGGCCCGACCGTTGCGAGCATCATGAACGGCGAGGCCTCGATCATCGTCCGGTATTCCGGCAGGAGATAGTCCGTCACCTTGACGAGCGACGCCTCGCCCGGCTCGCCATAGAGGGCGTTCAGTTGCTCGACGGAGGTCACGACGGTCATGGCAGGTCTCTCGCTTCGGTGTGCAGGCCTCTCACAGGGGTGAAGCGTCGTTGGCACAAACGCGTGACGATTGCGTGACGGCCGCCTATCGCGGCTTTTCGGAGCGGTCGCGCGTCATGCCCTTCTCGGCCAGTTCGCGCTCATAGGCGGCAAAGAGCTCGTCGCCCTTTTCGCCGAGTTCGCGCAGGAAGGCCCAGGTATAGATGCCGGTATCATGGAAATCGTCAAAGCCGATGCGCACGGCGTAATTGCCGGTCGGCGTCATCGCGATGATCGCGACGTTGCGCTTGCCCGGAACGGTCACCCGCTGTCCCGGGCCATGCCCCTGGACTTCCGCCGAAGGCGACAGCACCCGCAGCATCTCCGCCGACAGCTCGAAGCGCTGCCCGTCGTCGAACGCCACCGTCAATCGCTGCCGATCCGGCGATACCCTGAGTTCGGTCGGCCAGTATTCGCTCATCGTCATCTCTCCCGCGCCATTGTCGAAGCACTAGGCTTGACGTCCGGCGGGCGCAAGCGTCAACTTCGCTTGATCTGGCCGCCAGCCCCTTGACGCCGGGCGGCGGGGGGACCACATTCCCGGTAATTCAAGAGGATAGACGTGAACAGCTACGTAGGAACGACGGACAGGGCAACGGCGCTCGGCACCTCGGATGCGCCGATGATCGATCCATTCGGCCGCGCCGTCACCTATCTGCGCGTCTCCGTCACCGACCGCTGCGACTTCCGCTGTACCTACTGCATGGCGGAGAACATGACGTTCCTGCCGAAGAAGGACCTTCTGACGCTGGAAGAACTGGAACGGCTCTGTTCCGCCTTCATCCAGAAGGGCGTGCGCAAGCTGCGCCTGACCGGCGGCGAACCGCTGGTGCGCAAGAACATCATGTTCCTGGTGCGCCAGCTCGGCCGCCACGTCGAAGCCGGCAGGCTCGACGAGTTGACGCTGACGACCAACGGCTCGCAGCTGGCAAAGCACGCCGCCGAATTGGCCGACTGCGGGGTCCGCCGCATCAACGTCTCGCTCGACACGCTGAATGCCGACAAGTTCCGCACCATCACCCGCTGGGGCGATCTCTCTAAGGTAATGGATGGGATCGATGCGGCCCAGGCCGCCGGCATCAAGGTCAAGCTCAATGCGGTGGCGCTGAAGGACTTCAACGACCGCGAGATCCCCGACATGCTGCGCTGGGCGCATGGCCGCGGCATGGACCTCACCCTGATCGAGACCATGCCGATGGGCGAGATCGACGAGGACCGCACCGAGCACTACCTGCCGCTTTCGGAGATGCGCGAGCGCCTTGCCCAGGAATTCACGCTCACCGACATCGACTACCGCACCGGCGGACCGGCGCGCTATGTCACGGTCGCCGAGACGGGCGGCCGGCTCGGCTTCATCACGCCGATGACGCACAATTTCTGCGAAAGCTGCAATCGCGTCCGGCTGACCTGCACCGGCACGCTCTATATGTGCCTCGGCCAGAACGACGCGGCCGACCTGCGCCTGCCACTGCGCGCCTCCGAAGACGACGCGCTGCTGTCGCAGGCGATCGACGAGGCGATCGGCCGCAAGCCCAAGGGCCACGACTTCATCATCGGCCGCAACAACCGCCCCGCCGTCTCCCGCCACATGAGCGTCACCGGCGGCTGAGCGGCAAGACCGCCCAGCGACCCTTCTTCTCCCCGCCGGGCGAGCGTCCCCGGTTCCTTCTTCTCCCCTCGAGGAGAAGGTGGCCCGAAGGGACGGATGAGGAGGCGGTGCGGCAGACGCTACACTCGCGGCTCCCCCTCATCGCCTCGCTGCCGCTCGGCACTTCTCCCCGAGGGGAGAAGAGGGAGATCGCCGTGATGCGTCCACCAAATAGCAAGCTGGTGAAGGCGGCCGTCTCCCGACAACCGCAGCGGCGCGCCTGTTCACGCCGCGTAGTAGCTGCCCAGGGCCGCGTCGAATTCGCCCGTCTTGAACCGGTCGATCTTGCGGTTGAGCAGTTCGACGCGGCTGCGCAGGCCGTGGATCTCGGCGTTGTTCTCCTCCACCATCGCCGCGTTCTGCTGGGTGATCAGTTCGACCTGATGCACCGCCTGGTTCACCTCGCTCAGCCCTTCGTACTGCGCGGCGGCCGCCTTTTCGATATTGCCGACGAGGTCGTGGATGGAGGAGATGTGCTCGTTGATCACCGTCAGCGCCATGCCGGTTTCCTCGACGAGGGAGACGCCGCTGCGGACCTGGGCGGAGCTGTCGGAGATCAGCCCCTTGATCTCGCGGGCGGCCCCCGCACAGCGCTGGGCCAGTTCGCGCACTTCCTGTGCGACGACGGCAAAGCCCCGGCCGGCATCGCCTGCCCGCGCCGCCTCCACACCGGCGTTGAGCGCCAGAAGGTTGGTCTGGAAGGCGATTTCGTCGATCACGCCGATGATCGTGCCGATCTTTTCCGAGGAGCGGTTGATCTGCGCCATCGCCTCGACGGCCTGGGCGACCACCTGGCCGGACTTGATCGCATAGGTGTGCGTCTCGTCGACCGAGGCGGTCGTGCGCTGGGCGCTCTCGGCGGTCGAGCGGACGATATCGGTGAGCTGGCGGAGCGCCCGCGAGCTTTCTTCCAGTGCCGCCGCCTGCTGCTCGGTGCGGCGGGCGAGGTCGTCTGCGGAGGCCGCAAGGTTGCCGGTGCCGCCGTTGATCTCCTGCGTCGTGGCGCGGACGTCCGAAAGCGTCGCCCGCAGCGCCTCGACGGCATTGTTGTACGTGCGGGCCATGGCGACATATTCGGCCGCCAGCGCTTCGGTCATGCTTTCCTCGAGGTCACCTTCGGCCAGCTTGCCCAGCACGCCGGAAAGCGCGTTGAGCGCCTCCATCTGCTCGGCCTCCACCCGCGCCTGCTCGGCTGCGCGCCGCGCCTGCTCCTCGGCCGTCTGCGCCCGCTGCGCCTCGGCCTCCTGCTCCAGCCTGACGTTTTCGAGCGCCGAATCGCGGAACACGGCGACGGAGCGCACCATGTCGCCGATCTCGTCGCCGCGGTTGCGGCCCTCGATCGGCACGTCCAGATCGCCGCTGGCGAGCCGCGACATCACCTCGGTGACGCGCTTCAGCGGCCCGCGCAGCGTCTCGACCAGCATCAGCCCGCCGACGATCGCCAGCAGCGTGCCCGCGACCATGGCGATGATCGAGATGTCGGCCGAGCGCTGGCTGTCGCGCTTGCCGGCCTCCTGGGCGCTGCTGACGAAGGCTTCGAGCGTCTGGCTGGCATCGGCCACCAGGGTGCGGGCACCGGCCCTCGCCTCGCGCCAGCGCTGGTCAATGTCGATCAGCGCCTGCGTGCCCTGCTCGATCGCCGCAAGATGCGGTTTCAGCTTCGAGGCGAGGTCGCGCAGCGCGGCGTTGCGGCCGCCGAGCCCGGAGAGTTCGTCGGCGTTCTTTTCGACCGCGGCAAGATCTGCCAGCACGAGTTCGCGGCCGGCCTGTTCGGGCTTGCGGTGCAGTTCGCTGATGTGCAGCCGCGTGCGGTCGATCTGCAGGAAGGTGTCGCCCATCAGCGCGATCAGCGTCTTCAGGGTTCCGATCTCGTTGTCCATGCTGACGAACCGCTTGGCGGCCATGTCCGAATTCTGCTGGGCGGCCTTTTGGAAGTCGGCATCGTATTTGGAAAGCTTCGACAGGATCGGCGTGAACGCCTGCTTCTTCGCCTCGGCATCGTCGCTGCCGGCAAGGACCTTCTCGATCTGCGCGATCTCGGTCTTCACCGGCACGAACTGGCCCAACGCCTTGTCGGAGGCGATCTTCTCGGATTCGCCGAGTTGCTTGAGCAGCGGCGGCAGGTAGGTCGTCGCGGCCTTGACCTTGTCCTCCGGCTTCATCGCCAGCGCCACCGGCTTGCGGAACTTGCCGATCCGTTCGGCGAGCCCCTGATAGGCGGCAGCGTCGAACAGAAGCGTGCGGGCGAATGTCTCCTTCTCGTCGGATTCGCCGCGAATGACGCCGATCTGCTTCTCGGCGAACTGCCCCTCAGCCGTCAGGCCGGCGAGTGCCGCCTCGAGTTCGCCGGTGATCCGGTCCTGCTCCTCGCGCACCGACCAGAGCAGATCGGCCTGCGCGCGCATCTGCGGCGCAAGCGCCACGACCGTTGCGATCTTTTCCTTTTCGGCAGCGTCCGGAAGCAGAGCGTCAAGGGAATTGATACCCCGGTCCTGCGCGTCGATGCGTTCAGCGAGCGCCGTGCGCGCATCTTCGGTCGGCGCATCGACGAAATCCTGCAGGGCCGTCCGCAGATACTGGAAATCCGACAGGCTGCTGATCGTCTCGCGGGTCACCGTCATGTGGCCGTTGAGGGTCCGGGCGGTGAAGAACCCGACGAGCCCGATGCCGGCGATCAGGACGACGAGCGGAACGACGAAAAGCAGCACCTTGGTGACGATACGTCGGCGCTGCAGCAAGCGATCGATGAAGGACATGGGTTCCCCAGGGTATTGTTCTTGCCCATCTCATACCCGACCGGTGGCCGATTGCTTGCGTCCGCCTCTACGGCTTGCGGCGCAATTGCGCCCGGCGGCAAGACAAGCAGGGGCGCGGCGTTTTCGCCTTGCGCTCCCGCCACCCGTCGCCTCATGCGATGGGTCCTGTGGGTGACGTTACGATATGTGTGGATGATTAACGAAAAGCGAAACCGGCATGATGGCTTTTCGCAGACCACGGCCTCCCCGCCTCCCGCCATTCCGGGAGACCGGACGTCGCACTGGCGCGCTGCTCCCATCGCGGCTATCACAGGCCGAGGGGGCCCGGGAATCGCAGCATGAAACTCTCCGCAAATCACAAGGGCGCGCTGTTCATGGCGCTGGCGATGGCCAGCTTCAACGTCAACGACGCGCTCGTGAAATCGGTCACCGGAGTGATGAACCCGGGGCAGATCATGTTCGTCCGCGGGCTTCTGACGTCTGCCATGATCATCGCGCTCGCCTGGCCCACCCGGGGGATGTTCTGGCGGCGCGTGCTGCCGGACCGCAAGGTGCTGGTACGGGCGGCCGCAGAGGTCGGCGCCGCCCTCACCTACATCGTGGCGCTCGGACTCCTGCCGCTCGCCAACACTGCCGCGATCCTGCTGTCGCTGCCACTGGCGGTAACGCTCGGCGCGGTGCTGTTCCTCGGCGAGACGGTCGGATGGCGGCGCTGGCTTGCGATCATCAGCGGCTTTGCCGGCGTGCTGATCGTCATCCGGCCCGGCCCGGAGGGATTTTCGATCGGCGCGGCCTTCGTGATCGCCGCCGTCGTCTTCGCCGCCACCCGCGACCTCCTCACCCGCAAGATCGATCCGGAGATCCCCGCGGCACTGATCACCGTCGTCACCGCGCTCTCGATCACCGCCTTCGGTGCGCTGATGATCGCGCCGCTGGGCGGCTGGCAGCCGATCGAGTGGCACATCTTCCTTCGGCTCGCCGTTTCGAGCGTCGCGCTCCTGATCGGATACCAGTGCATCGTCTTTGCGATGCGGGCCGGCGATATCTCCTTCGTCGCCCCGCTCCGCTATACGAGCCTGATCTGGGCGATCGGCATCGGCATCGTCTTCTTCGGCGAGATACCGGATTTCTGGATGTGCGTCGGCGTCGCCGTGATCGTTGCCTCCGGCCTCTATGCCTTCAACCGGGAAAATCGAAGGCGCGCGAAGCCGATCGCCCAGACCTCGGCGATCGAGGGCCCGTGAGCGCCGGTCCGCCGGTCCTCACGATCGTGGAGAGGCGTTGAACCCATGAAGGACAGGTCTAGAATCGGACGCAACAGGTTGAATTTGAGCACCAGGTCCACGCCATCGTGACAGACAAGCCGAACGCACACGCCACAGCCCCCAACAGTGGAGCCGCCGTCCCCGGCGTCGTCCTCGCCGGCGGCCTCTCCAGCCGCATGGGCGCCGACAAGGCGCAAGTCCGCCTCGGCGGCGTGCCGTTGCTGGAGCGTGCCCTGCGCCGCCTCGCTCCGCAGGTTTCCTCGCTGGCGATCAGCACCAACGACCCGTCCTCGCCGACGCTCGAAGCCTTCCAACTGCCGCTCCTCGGCGACCCGGATGGCGTCCGGGCCGGGCCTGCCGGCGGCGTGCTCGCAGCCCTCCGGCATGCGCAGGACAACCATCCGTCCGCCTCCCATGTCGTGACGGTGCCGACGGACAGCCCCTTCTTTCCGGCCGACCTCGTCGCCCGCCTGCGCGCCGCCACGGACCGGCCGGACGGCGTTGCATTCGCCACCTCCGCCACCGGCGCCCACCCCGTCTTCGCGCTCTGGCCGACAGCCCTCGCCGACGATCTCGCCGGCTGGATGCGCAGTGGCGACACGCTCCGCCTCCGCGCCTGGCTCGAGCGGCATCATGCCACGCCCGTTCCCTTCCCCGCCTGCGAGACGGCCGAAGGGCCGCTCGACCCGTTCTTCAACATCAATACGCCCGCCGATCTCGAACGGGCGGAAATCTGGCTCAGGACGCTCGACCGATGACGACATCCCCTCCCCGCATCTTCGGCATCGCCGGCTGGAAGAACTCCGGCAAGACGGGCCTCGCCGTGCGGCTGGTCGAAACGCTGGTTTCCCGCGGCTTCCGCGTCTCGACGATCAAGCACGCCCACCATGATTTCGACATCGACAAGGTCGGCGCCGACAGTTACCGTCACCGCCAGGCCGGGGCGCACGAGGTGACGATCGTGTCGGGCACGCGCTTTGCCATCATGCACGAGTTGCGCGGCGCGCCGGAGCCGAGTTTCGAGGAGATCCTGGCGCGGATCGCCCCCTGCGACCTCGTGCTGATCGAGGGTTACAAGCGCGAGCCGATCCCGAAGATCGAGGCCCGGCGGCTGGAAGCGGCCAACCGCACGCCGCTTGCGCCGGAGGATCCGCATATCGTGGCGATCGCCGCCGATCATCCCGTCACCGATACCGCACTCCCGGTGTTCGACCTCGACGACACCGATGCGATCGCCGATTTCGTACTCGAAACGGTAGGACTGCCGAAGAGACAGGGTTGACCCCCGTCTTGCGCCGTCAGCCCTCCTGCGGGCGGGGATGGTCGCGCGAGAATTCCCTGACCGCCAGCAGCACCGGCATCAGCCGCAGGCCCGCGCCGGTCACACCGTATTCGACGCGAGGCGGCTGTTCGCCGAAATCCCGTCTTTCGACAAGCCCGTCGTCTTCCAGCTCCCGCAGATGCTGGGTGAGCATCTTCTGCGAGACACCCGGCATGTCGCGCAGCAGCTGCGAGCTGCGCATCGATCGCTCCGTGAAAAGCCGAAACAGGATCGGCAGCTTCCACCGTCCGCTCAGCATGCGAAGGACACGGCCGACATGCGCCACCGAGCCGTCCGGCCCGAGGCAGGCGCTCCGATCCTCGTCTTCGACAGGCACTTTAAAGTGCGTAATTGCCTCGTTCATTGCCGTGACCTCATATCGAATTTCGACCTTGATATGGGAATGGTGCGATGGATTTGAAACTGGACGGAAAGGTCGCGCTCGTGACCGGCAGCAGCAAGGGGATCGGCGAAGGGATCGCGCGCGGACTGGCGCGTGAAGGCGCCATCGTCATCGTTCACGGCCGCGACAGGACAAGGGCCGAGGAGGTCGCGCACAATATCGTCGCCCGGGGTGGCCGCGCCCACACCGTCACCGGCGATCTGACCGACGACGACGCGGTCCGGCGCCTGACCGACGAGGCACAGGCCTTCGTGAAGCCCGTCGACATCGTGATCAACAATGCCGGCGGTTCCGGCGAGACGGAGGACTGGACGACGACACGGCCCGAAACTTGGGCCGGCGGCTATGATCGCAACGTGCTCGCCGCCGTCAGGGTGACCGCCCGGCTGCTGCCGGCCATGCGCGCGGCGAAATGGGGCCGGGTCGTCAATATCTCCAGCCTTGCGGGCATGATGCCGCCGGCCGGAAGGCCCGACTATGCCGCAGCGAAGGCGGCGATGATCGCCATGACGGCCTCCCTCGCCAAGGCGGTGGCGTCGGACGGCGTCACGGCGAACACGGTCTCGCCCGGCACGATCCGCAGTGCCAGCCTCGAGGAGGCGTTTCGCAAGGCGGCAACCGGCCAAGGACTTGCCGCCGAAGCGCCGTGGGCGGACATCGAACAGAATGTCCTGCCCTTGTTCGCACAGGTGCCCATGGGACGCGTCGGAACGCTCGAGGAGATCGCCGACGCCGTCGCCTTCCTCGTCAGCCCGCGCGCCGGCTATATCACCGGCGCCAATCTGAGGCTCGACGGCGGCATGTGGCCCGGGCTTTGAAGCCTCTCGTACAGGATTCGCAGCCGAACATGCAGAAAGGCCGCCGGATCGCTCCGGCGGCCTTTCCAATCTTCGTTGACGTCCCGCCTCACTCGGCCGAGGCGACCGGCTTCACCAGCGGGGTGACGCGGCGGATGGTGACGCGGCGGTTGAGCTGCTCCGGGCCGTCGGTGGCGACCTTCAGGTAGCGTTCGCCATAGCCCTGGGTCGACAGGTTCTCCGGCGGGATGTCGTAGACGTCCGTCAGGAGGTTGGCTACCGATTCGGCCCGCTCGTCGGACAGGATCAGGTTCGAATCGTCCGATCCGACCGCATCGGTGTGGCCCTCGATCAGGAAGGTCTCGCTCGGATCCTCGTCCAGCAGGTTGTTGATCGCGTCGGCGACCTGCCTAAGCGTCGAGGCCTGCTCCATCGAGATCTCCGCGCTGCCGGTGGCGAAGGTGATCGTGTCGAGGTCGATGCGGCGCACCTTGTCGCGGATACGGGCCGAGTACTTCACCTCGTCCAGCGTGTAGACGCGCTCGACCGGCTCGACAGGCGGAAGCTCGAGGAACTCCTGGTAGTCGCGATCATAGTCGGACGAGGTGTCGATGATGTACTCGTCGACGGGCACGCTCAGGCGCATCGGCGGCAGGTCGAGACCGGGATCGTAGAACGGCCGGTCGTCCACGTAGTCGACCTCGGGCACGTAGTAGAGCACGTATTCCCGGTCGCCGACGAAGCGCGAACGCTGGATGACGGTGCCGTAGTCGTTGCGGATCGTCACCACGCGGACGCCGCCCGGACGCTCGATCGTCTCGCGGACGCGGCCGCCGCGCAGCGTCTCGTAGTAGGTGTTGCCGCCGCGGCGCGACAGGCGATCGCTGTCGTAGTGACGCACGAAGGTGCGGTTGTCGATGTTGTAGATCACGCGGTTGTCCTCGCGCCGGCCGATCCGCACATTGTCGGGATCGCGGTAGTCCGGCCGCCGGTCGCGCCGCTCGCCGCGCTCGCGGTCGATCGATTCGTGGCGCTCGTAGCGGCGGCGGTTGCCGTCGCGGTCCGTCTGGGCGTCCGCATCCGAGCGGGGCACGCGCACGTTGGCCTTGCGACGCTCCTCCTCGCGCCTCTTGCGGGTTTCCTCGCGCGAGCGATCCCGGCGGTTGTCGGCATCCTTGTCGCTGTCGAGCACGGCTGCACCGCCGACCACCGGCAGGTCGATCGTCCCGGTCGTCTTCGAGGGATCGCGGGCAATCTTCTCGCGCTCGGCGTCGCGCTCGCGGCGGGGACGCTGGCGATTTTCCTCGCCGGCACGCCGCTCGCGGTCGGACTCGGCCTTCTGGCGGCGCTCTTCGCGGGCGCGCTCCCGATCCGTCTGCTTGCCGTCGGACTGGTCACGCCCGGCCTGGTTGCGATCGGAGTCCTTGCGATCCGTCTGTTTGCGATCGGACTGCTTGCTGTCCGCGGGGCGCTGTTCCTTGTCCCCGGCGCGCTGCTCCTGCTCGCGCTTCTGTTCCCTCGCCTTCTGGCCATCGGACTGGCGCTTCTCGTCGTTCCTGCGCTGCTCCTCGGCCTGCTGCTCGCGCTTCTTGTTGCGCTCCTCGCGCTCGCGCTGGTTGTCGGACTGGCGCTTCTCGTCGCTCTTGCGCTGCTCCTCGGCCTGCTGCTCACGCTTCTTGTTGCGCTCCTCGCGCTGGCGCTGGCTGTCGGACTGGCGCTTCTCGTCACTCTTGCGCTGCTTCTGTTCCTCGGCCTGCTGCTGCTTCTTGGCGCGCTCCTCGCGCTGCTGGCGCTGGCTGTCGGACTGACGCTTGTCGTTGCCCTGCTTCTGTTCTTCTGCCTGCTTCTTGTTGCGCTCTTCGCGATTGCGATCCGACTGCCGCTCCTGATTGCGATCGGACTGCCGTTCCTGGCGCTCCTTGTTGCGCTCGGACTGGCGTTCCTGATTGCGTTCGGACCGGTTCTCCTCGCGCTGTTCACGGCGCTTGCGGCGCAGTTCCTCTTCGGATTCGCCGTTGCCGTTCGACTGGGCGAGGATCACGCCGCCTGTGGTATCGACGGGTTGCAGCGTCGCGCGGAAGGCCGCTGCGTCCGCAGGCTGCCAGATGATCGACACGATCGGCAGTGCCACCGTAGCAAGCAGTTTGGCTCGATTACCCATAATGTATTCCTTGTTGTCGCGTTTCCTCAGTGGCGAGGGTCAACCAATCATTCCGGGCGAATTTGTGTTTCAACCGGAACGGTTAGCCTCTTGATATCCAACGATATCGGCCTCCGCCTGAACTCCTCGTGAACGTCATGTTGAACCCTCGTTCACCTTCGGGACAGGTCAACGCCCGTCCGCCACGATGGTTCCGCAATCCACAGCCCCCGGCGCGGCGCCGGCCGCGCTGCGGCGGATTGGCCGTTGATTTTTGCCGCAAAAGCTGGCGATTATCGCCGCAAGCGGAACCCTTGTCCGCCCGGCGCCGGCAGAACCACAACAATCCGGCCGGCCCGAACAAACAGAGAGGATCTCGATGCGCATTTCCAAACGTCTTTCCATGGCTGCGACCGCCGCCGTCTTCACGCTGATGGCCGGCGCGGCGATGGCCGATGGTGAAAAGATCATCATCGGCACCGAAGGTGCCTATCCGCCCTTCAACAACCTCGAGGCGGACGGCACCCTCACCGGCTTCGACATCGACATCGCCAAGGCCCTCTGCGAGGAAATGAAGGCGGAATGCACCTTCGTCACGCAGGACTGGGACGGCATCATCCCCGCCCTCGAAGCCAAGAAGTTCGACGCCCTCATCGCTTCCATGTCGATCACCGAGGAGCGCAAGCAGAAGGTCGACTTCTCCGCCAAGTACTACAACACCCCGCCGGCGATCGTCGTGCCGAAGGATTCCGACATCACTGCCGCGACGCCCGAGGCGCTGGCCGGCAAGTCGCTCGGCGCCCAGTCGTCCACGACCCACTCCAACTATGCCGAAGCGCATATGAAGGATGCGGAACTGAAGCTCTACCCGACCGCCGACGAGTACAAGCTCGACATCGCCAACGGCCGAATCGATGGCGTCATCGACGACGTCGTCGTCCTGTCGGAGTGGCTGAAGACGGATGACGGCGCCTGCTGCAAGCTGCTCGGCACCCTGCCGATCGATCCGGTCATCAACGGCGAAGGCGCCGGCGTTGCCGTCCGCAAGGGCGAAACCGCGCTCGCCGACAAGTTCACCCAGGCGATCGCGGCGCTGCGCGCCAGCGGCAAGTACCAGGAAATCAACGCCAAGTACTTCCCCTTCGACGTCTACGGCGAGTGAGCCTACCTGCCGGAAAGCGGTTTTTCCGGCCAGATCGACAGTTGTGACGACGGGAGGGCTTGCCCTCCCGTCTTTTTTGTTTGAGAACTGCCGCAATCACAAGGCGTTCCAAAGCGCCGCAAGACGGGCGCGAAGCGGGCCCGGGGGGTTCTTTAGGCATGAGCGGGTTCTTTTCCGCCATCGCGGAAGCGGTTTCCGCAATTCTCGGCTTCATCGATCCGTTGTGCGGCCCGGCCGGCGTGTTCCGCTGGTTCGCCGAAGGCACGCTGCTTGCCTGCGGCGATGCGGGCTGGGGCGACGAGATCGCGATCGGCTTTCTCGTCACCGCGAGCCTTGCGGTCGCCACCCTGCCGCTCGGCCTTCTGATCGGCTTCTTCATCGCGCTGGCCAAGCAGTCGCCGGAGCGCTCGCTCAGGCTTGCCGCCGACATCTACACGACGATCTTCCGCGGCCTGCCGGAACTGCTCACCCTGTTCATCGTCTATTACGGCCTGCAGATCCTGGTGCAGAACCTGCTGTCGGCGCTCGGCTACGAACAGGCGATCGAGATCAATGCCTTCGTCGCCGGCATGATCGCGCTCGGCGTCGTCTTCTCCGCCTACTGCTCGGAGGTGCTGCTGTCGGCCTTCCGCGCCATCCCGCACGGCCAGTACGAGGCGGGCTATGCGCTCGGCCTGCACCATGGCCGCACGATGGGCCTGATCATCGTGCCGCAGCTCGTCCGCATCGCGCTCCCCGGGCTCGGTAATCTGTGGATGGCGCTTTTGAAGGACACCGCGCTCGTCTCGGTGATCGGCCTCTCCGACATCCTGCGGCAGACCGGCATCGCCGCGCGCGTGACCAAGGAGGCGTTCCTGTTCTATGGCATTGCCTGCGGCCTCTTCCTCGTGCTCTCCTTCCTGTCGTCGATCGTCTTCTCGATGATCGAGGCGCGGGTGCAACGCTCGGAGGCCCGGCGATGAGTGCAGTGACCACGCTGCTGCCGCCGCAGGCGCCGCCGCCCGCCCCCGTCCGGCCCTATACGCTGTCGCGCTTCGTCGGCAGCGTCGCGCTCGGCATCTGGCTGGCGCTGACCGTCGGCATCTTCCTCACCGTCGTCAACGGCTGGGATCCGGCGAAATTCTCGCGCTACGCGCCGAACTATCTCTCCGGCCTCGGGGTGACGCTGCTTCTGGTCGCCTTGTCGATCACGCTCGGGGCGGTCGTCTCGCTGCCGCTCGCATTCGCCCGGATGTCGACGAACAGGTTCCTGTCCTGGCCGGCCTATGCCTATGTCTATTTCTTCCGCGGCACGCCGCTGCTCACCCAGCTCTTCCTCGTCTACTATGGCCTCGGGAGCTTTTCCGCGGAGCTGAAGGCCATCGGCCTCTGGGGCTTCTTCCGCGATGCCTGGAACTGCGCGCTCCTGACCTTCACCCTGAACACCGCCGCCTACCAGGCCGAAATCCTGCGTGGCGCCATCGAGAGCGTGCCGCGCGGGCAGCACGAGGGTGCCGCCTCGCTCGGCCTGCCGCAGCGCGTCACCTTCTTCAAGATCATCCTGCCGCAGGCCCTCATCGTGGCGCTCCGGCCCTATGGCAACGAGATCATCCTGATGATCAAGGGCTCTGCGATCGTCTCGATCGTCACCGTCTTCGACCTGATGGGCGAGACCCGCCGCGCCTTCTCCCGCACCTTCGACTACCAGACCTATCTCTGGGCAGCCCTGCTCTACCTCATGATCGTCGAGCTGATGCGCAATGTCTGGGCCTGGATCGAGGCGCGCCTGACCCGCCACCTCAAGCGCTAGCCGGCCCTTGCCGCCCCCTTGGCAGCACTCGTCGCATTCGGCTGCCAAGCCTTTGTTTTAAAAGACTATTCATTGTCATAGATGAAAAAAGACAATTGCCTTGTGACCGGGAACGTCGGATCATCGGACCATCATTCACGATGGAACGAGGTCCTGGATGACATCGGACATGGAATTGCAGATGAAGGGCTACGGCATGACCACGGCCCAGATCCTCTACCGCATGCCGGACCACCCCTCGCTGCTGCAGACCTACATCTGGCAGCACTACGACCTGGCGCCGGACTTTCCCGAGATGCGCCATTTCCTGACATTCTGGCAGGAGACGCTGGACGGGCCGCTTCACTCGGTGCGCTACGTTCACCGCAAGCTCATCTCGGCCACCGAATGGCGGGCGCTGAAGGGCGAATTCATCCTGCACTGAGCGCCGGCGCGTAACGAAGGCATTCAGACATGCGCCTCGCCGCGCACCCGCTCCCCCTCGGCCCGGTCGCGGTGCAGGACACCGGCCAGGATGACGGCGTAGAAGAAAAGCACGAGGGAAAGCACGACGGCGCCGGGGATCGGCCCGAAAGCAGCGTTCTTCAGCACCTGGTCGAAGGACAGCACGACATCGACGTTGCTCTCGGTTCCCGTCATGCTCGACGAGGAGATTTTCAGCGCCCAGGCCAGAAGCAGGATCAGGTACATCCAGGAATAATTGCGGCGGAGCCGGCGGCAGGCGGCGTCGCGGTAGCTGATGAGGAATTCCGGCTTGCGCAGGCTGGCTGCGACCGCGGCTCCCCAGTCCGGCGCCAGATCGCCGCGCGGCTGCAGGAATTCGGCGAAATACTTCTTCTCCACCTGGCGGACGCGGGCGCGATAGACGTCGAAGAAGCGGTAGCGCCGTGCCTCGATCACAAGCAGCAGCGACACGAGCAGCATGGCGAACAGCAGCACGCCGTGATGGGAATTGGGCGTCGACAGCGAGACCGACAGAAGCGCCGCCACGACGGTGATCGCCCAGTTGGTCGTGCGGTCGATGCGGTCGCGCCAGCCCGCCATCCGCCCCATCTCGCCGCGGTAGTAGTGGACCATCAGGTTGATGGCCTCCGTCGAGGTCACCGGAGGCGCCGGCGATGGATGCGGCTCCCTTTGACCCTGCGCCGGCAGCGCCGTCACCTCCCCGGACATCGCAACCTCCCTTTTACAGTTTCTGTTGAAGGGAATGATGCTCCTCTTTGTTCCACTTGTGAAATGTCAATTTCATGACTTGCCGGGCATCGGCCCCGCGCACCGCCGACATTGCCAAACGCCCGGCCCGGCCCTATGACACCGTCCATGAAGAAGATCGACGAAGACGCGCTCGCGGAAGCCTATAACCGCGCCCTTGCCCTGGAGAAGTCCGGCCAGTTCGATGCCGCCGCGGCGGCCTATCGCGACGTGCTGACGCTCGACCCGGAGGACCACGGCGGCGCGGCCGTGCGGCTCGCCTCGATGGGACGCGGCGAGACGCCGGATAAGGCGCCGGACGCCTATGTCGCCACCCTCTTCGACCAGCACGCCGAGGTCTTCGAGGACGTGCTCGTCGAGCAGCTCGGCTATGCCGTGCCGGTGCTCGTCCGCCAGCGCCTGCAGACGCTGGCGCTCGGACCGTTCGCGCGCATGCTCGACCTCGGCTGCGGCACCGGCCTCACCGGCGGGACGCTCCGCGACATGGTGGACGACATGACCGGCGTCGACCTGTCGGAGAACATGGTCGAGGTCGCCCACGAGAAGGACCTCTACGAGACGCTCTACGTCGCCGAGGCCGTCGATTTTCTCGACGACAACGACGACGCCCCGTTCGACCTGATCACCGCCACCGACGTGCTTCCCTATGTCGGCGCGCTCGAGCCGCTCTTCTTCGGCGCCGCCGACAACCTTTCAACCGGCGGCCTGTTCGTCTTCTCGTCGGAGACGCTGCCGGCCGCAGCCTTTGCCGAAAGCGGCTTCGTGGTCGGCCCGCACCAGCGCTTCGCCCATGCCGAAAGCTACATCCGCGACCGCCTGGACGCGACCGGTTTCGACCTCCTCGAAATCGGCGACATCACCGTGCGGATGGAAGAGGGCGAGCCCATCGCCGGCCAGCTCGTGGTGGCGCGGTACCGCGGCGAGTAATGACAACCCATAGTTGCTGATGGTTTCTGGAACCCGCTTCGAAAGCGGCCTATCGTGCATCCGCATCGCCTGGGGGGCTTGGCGCGGATGGAAACCGTCACGAATGCAGTGGACGTCGCGACCTACGGCTATGTGCTGGGCGCACTCGTCTATGTGTGGGAGCGCATCAACGGCTGGGCGCTCCTCGTCGCCATCCTGACGCCGACGCTGATCATCTTCGGACGCCAGGAGATCCGCGTGCGGCGGGTGCGGCAGATTTTCGACTTCGAACGAACGTTCGGCCAGATCAATTCCGGCGAAAAGTCGATCAATCCTTCCTTCGAATTCGTCCGAAGCAAGTATCTGTCCGACGTCGATCTGGACGGCGGATGGGAAGCGACAAGTGCGACCCTGCCGACAGGCATGCCGCTCAACGAACTCCTGAACCGTATCCGCAGGCAGGGTCTGCGCCGGGACCTACGTCTCTTCGTGTCCTCCATCGGCTTGATGATCGTCGTCTATCTCGGCTTCGACGCCCTCCTGGCCGCCATTCGCTGCGGCTTCGGGGATGCCACCTGCGCCTGTTCCAGCACCCATTTCGCCGGCTGCACCCAGCCGGCGGCCCTTGTTGCCGGCGAGGCGGCGGCGGGTCCGGATGCTGCCGGCGCGCCGGGCCGGGTCGGTTTCGGCAACCTAGTCGTCGTCGGGGCGCTGGCATTTGCCGGCGCCTACATCGGCGCCGTCCGCAACTTCCTGCGCAATCTCGCCGTCTACGACCTGAGTTCCTTCACTTTCCTCAAGCAGGGTTGCGAGATCGTCGCAGCCAGCGTCTTCGCGATGATCGCCTTCGCGGCACTGCCGGATCCGTTCGGGGTTTTCACCGCTCCGCAAACCGGCATCGATGCGACGACGCATGACGGACGGATCTCGATGGTCTGGATCGCCCTTGCCCCCATCCTCGGCCTGATGCCGCGTTCGGCCACGCAGTTCGTCTACACCAAGACCAAGAACCTGGTGCCCTGGTTCAAGACGGAGGACGACCGGTTCGAACGGGTGACCCGCATCACGCCGATGGACGTGATCGACGGGATCGACTTCCCGACCCGCTTCCGTCTGGAGGACTGCGGCATCTACGACGTGCAGAACCTCGCCGCGGCGAACCCGATCATGCTGCACATCGAATCCCCGTTCGGCATCTACCAATGTATCGACTGGGTGGCCCAGGCGCAGCTTTGCCACATCCTGGGCATCGAGAAGTTCCTGATGATGCGCGAACTGAACATCCGCACCATCTTCGATCTCGAAAGGGCGATCGACGCCAGCGGCGAGCCCGACGAGGCCGATTCGATCTATGCCGGCATCCTCTTCGCCGCGACCGACAATCTGCGGGCGATCGCCGCGATCGGCAGCAGCCGCCCGATTGTCATCCAGGACGGCAAGGCAACACCGGCCTCCATCGACGAGTACTGTATCTGGGCCCGAACGGTCATCGGCACCAGCCAGGAGCAGACGAAGAAATGCATCGAGCACGTCATGCGCTGGATCGGCGACGACCTGCATGTTCGCCGGCTGCGCCGGATCTGGAACGACATTTCACGCTCCCTCGGCCCCGGCGCGATCGCGCTGGATGAAGCACGGACAGGAAGGGCCGCAGGCACCGATGGCGAGCGCCGGGGTGCCGGCCAGAGCACGGGGGGAACGGGCGGCGGTGCCCCCGAGCCCGGCACGCAACAGCCAGGTGGGCAGCCAGCTGCGCCGACCCAGGATCCTGCCTCCGACCCTCCGTCCGGCGCCGATGGCGAGCCCGGCGCGGGCCAGCAGTAGGCGGAATCCTTATCCCTGCCGTGCCGCGCAGGGCGCAGTTCCCGCACCACCCTTCCGTCCCCTCGCCGTTTCCGCTAAACCGGATGCATCGATCACAGGAGCATCCGCAGCATGGCAAATGTCGCATTCATCGGGCTCGGCGTCATGGGATATCCCATGGCAGGCCATCTCAGGGTCAAGGGCGGGCACGAGGTCGCCGTCTACAACCGCACATTCGCCAAGGCCGAGAAATGGGTGGAGCGGTTCGGCGGCAAGGCCGCCCGGACGCCGGCCGAGGCCGCAAGGGATGCCGATTTCGTGTTCGTCTGCGTCGGCAACGACGACGACCTGCGCTCGGTCACGACGGCCGAAGACGGCGCGCTCGCGGGCATGAAGGCCGGCGCGATCCTGATCGACAACACCACCGCGTCGGCCGAGGTCGCCCGCGAACTCGACGCGGCGGCCCGGCAGAAGGGTTGCAGCTTCATCGACGCCCCCGTCTCCGGCGGCCAGGCGGGCGCGGAGAACGGCGTGCTGACCGTCATGTGCGGCGGCGACGAGGCGACGTTCGACAAGGCCCGGCCGATCATCGACGCCTATGCCCGCATGGTCGGCCTGATGGGGCCGGCCGGTGCCGGCCAGCTGACCAAGATGATCAACCAGATCTGCATCGCCGGCCTCGTCCAGGGCCTCGCCGAGGGCCTCCATTTTGGCAAGCGCGCTGGCCTCGACATCGAAAAGGTCGTGGACGTCATCTCCAAGGGCGCGGCCGGGTCCTGGCAGATGGAAAACCGCCACAAGACGATGAACGAGGGCAAGTACGACTTCGGCTTCGCCGTCGACTGGATGCGCAAAGACCTCGGCATCGTTCTTGCCGAGGCCAAGCGCAACGGCGCCCGCCTCCCCGTCACCGCCATCGTCGACCAGTTCTACGGCGACGTCCAGGACATGGGCGGCAGCCGCTGGGACACGTCTTCGCTGCTGGCACGGCTGGAGCGCAAGTAAGCCGCACCCGGCTACAGGCTACGGCAGTGCACCCGCGCGCTGCCGCGCCCGCTTGTCCGCCTCATTCGGCCCATTCGGCATCGGCGGTGAAGGCGATCGTGAGCCAGCGATTGTCGACGTCGCCGCCGATCTCGTCACCGATCTCGTCGCGGATCCGGTCCCATTCCTCGATGCTTCGAGCAGGCTGGCCCGGCGGAACGATGAAATAGATCTCGATCTGCCGCGCCCGGCCAACCCGTGCGACATAGGCCCGGTAGGAGAGGAAGCCGTATTTGCTCGTGGTGTCCCGGGCAATGCGATCGACCTGCTCCTGCAGGTCGGACGGCGCAATCAGCAGGATGTCCGCCAATGCCTGCCGGACCGTGCCGACCGGAAGCGGGATGATGACGATGCAGACGAGCGCCAGCACGGCCGGATCGACATAGGGCACCATCCATCCGTGCCGCGTCCCCTCCACCGAGAGGCCAAGGACGAAGGCTGCGAGCAGTGCGGCGGTGATCCCGCCGGACATGAGCCACGCCTTGACGTCGAGCGCGACGAAGCCGGACTTCAGGACGCGGTTTGCGCGCCAGCCGAGTGCCGCCATCGCAAGGCAGGCGACGAGGGTGACCACGGCATAGGCTATGGCGTATCCGAACACCAGTTCGCGCCCGCCGTCCAGGATGCTCGATACGGCATTGATGAAGGCGTAGGCCGAGACGGCGATCAGGAGCACGCCGTTCAGCCCGAGCACGATCGGCTCGAGGTGCCAGAACCCCATGGTGAAACGACGGGCGAACCGGCCGGGCAAGGCGCCCTGGGCGGACCTGACGATCAGCGCGGACACCCACAGCGCCAGCACCGTCATGCTGGCGTCAGCAAGCGCATAGACGCCATCGAAGACAATGGAGAACGATCCGGACAGGAGCCCGAAAACGATGCCGAACGCGGCTACGACGAGCGTGGCCAGGATCGAGATGCGCAGCACGTCCTGTTCAGTCCGCATGCTTCCCCCGCAGCGCGGCACGACAGAAATCCCGGCCGCCCACGGTCCGGTCCGGCGCGGCCCCTCAGTCCTCGGCGGACTTCTGGTTGTCCACCATCATGTAGTCGAGCGGAAGCTCGGTCGTGTACTTGATCTGCTCCATGGCGAAGCTGGAGGAGACGTCCCGGATCTCGATGCGGGCGATCAGGCGCTTGTAGAAGGCGTCATAGGCGCCGATGTCGGGAACGACCACCCGCAGGAGATAGTCGACGTCCCCGCTCATGCGATAGAACTCCACGACCTCGGGAAACTCGACCACGACCTCGGAAAACCGTTTCAGCCACTCCGTCGAGTGGGCGCTGGTGCGGACGGACACGAAGACGGTGACCTTCGTGTTGACCTTGACGGGATCGAGCAGGGCGACGCGGCGGCGAATGACGCCGTCCTCTTCCATCTTCTGGATCCGCCGCCAGCAGGGCGTTGTGGACAGGCCGACCTTCTTGGCAAGATCCGCAACGGCGAGCGTCGAATCTTCCTGCAGCAGGCGCAGGATCTTGCGGTCGAGGCGGTCCATGGATACTCCCTTCATTGAAACGAATTTTCTATTTGAACCACTCATGCGGCAAAAGAAAGAACGATATTTCAGCCGGTCAAGGTTTTCACCCGCTTTCGCAGCTCCGGCAGCAGTTCGGCCTCGAACCAGCCGTTGCGCTTCAACCAGGCGCTGTTTCGCCAGCTCGGATGTGGCAGCGGCAGGATCGGCGGGAAGAGATCGCCGTCGAGATAGCGGCGCCAGGACAGCACGGTCTCGGTCATCGATCGCGCGCGCAGCCGCCCCAGATGCCATCGTTGCGCATATTGGCCGACGGCCAGCACGAGCCGGACCTGCGGCATCGCCGCCATGACGGCTGTGCGCCACCGCGGCGCGCATTCCCGCCGCGGCGGCAGGTCGCTGCCGGCGGCGTCGTAGCCGGGGAAACAGAAGCCCATCGGCACGATTGCGAACCGCTCGCGATCGTAGAATTCTTCCCTTGAGACCTGCAGCCAGTCGCGCAGGCGATCGCCCGAAGCGTCGTTGAACGGCAGGCCGGTCTCGTGCACGCGCAGGCCCGGCGCCTGTCCCGCGATCAGGATACGGGCCCGGTCCGACAGGACGACGACGGGCCGGGGTTCGTGCGGCAGACGGAAGGCGGCGCCGCCTTCAGGGGCGTCGCGACAGATGCGGCAGGCCGCGATCGACTGCCGCAGCGCCTCGATACCGTCCGCGTCCGGATTGCCGGCAGAAGGCTTTGCAGTGCCGGGCCCGCCGGCGTCCGACCGGGCCGTTGTCATCGCGGGCTCCCGTCAGCCAAGGCCGAGAAAGCGCAGAAACGCGCCCAGATAGGTTTCCACCGGCACATGCGGCTCCTCCTGCGGCCGGCCGTGCTGCCGCCGCCAGTCCTGCGGGCGGTCGAACACGCTGCTCCAAAGCCCCTTGCGCTCCTGGCGCGCAAGGCTCTCGGCCTCCTCGTAGTCGCCATAGGAAACGGCAAGGCCGTCGCGCACCATCCGCTCGCCGACATCTTCCTCGCCGATCCGGCATCGGGCAAGCGTGCGATTGTACTTGTCGGTGCCGATCAGGCTGCAGGCGATGTCGCCGCGCCTCAGCATCTCGGCCAGGTGCGAGCGCGCCGAAGCGCCGCAATACCATTCGGCCTCCTCGCGCCGACACACCTGCGTCAGTTCCGGCGCATCCATGCCCGAAAGACGGATCCGGCGGCCGTCCAGCGTCAGCGTGTCGCCGTCTGCGGCCCGCGCCGCGCCGGCGAACAGTTCCGTCGCCGGACGATCGTCAAGGCGCAGGGCGATCAGCGCCATCAGCGACAGGATCGCCGCGGTGACGGCGAGGTCGGCCCATTTCCTGCGATAGACAAAACCACTGCCCAACATCGTATGCATCCTTGGGCTTCTGCCCGGACCGGCCTTCATGCCGCGTTATGCCATACCGCCGGAGATTGTCGCCCCGGCGCACCGTCTGCATCTCCCGATCCTGCATCGGATCGGAACTCATGCACGAAATCAACGTCTTGCTGTCGTCTGTGCCAGCCTGTCGCGCCTCCCCCCGGATGCCCGCGCAACAATTTGGCCTTAGCGTCGAAATGGTTCGCAAATCGCTAATGCCCGGCAGCATCTTCTTAAGAATTCCACAATAGACTTGCGAAGTTAATCGCAACAGTTGCACAGGCCATGGGTTCCGGCGTCAGTACCACGCACGACAAGATCATCGTCGACAGATCGCGCAGCCACAGGAACAAGGCTGTTTCGCGGGCTGTCCGCGCGACCCGCGAACGGCTGCAGACGGCGACCGGGACGTCGCCCGCCTTCGAGCGCGACATGCTGCTGCTCTATATCGAGGCGGTGCTGAACGGCGCGCTGGTGATGCCGGTGCTGGTCTTCGCCATCACCGGGCTCGGCCTCTATTTGACCCGCGACGCCGCCTTCGTCGCCTGGGGCCTGCTGGCGCTCAGCCTGCACGCGATCAGCATCCTTCTGGCCAGGCACGTGCGCCTGAAGGGCCTGCCGCCCGAGGAAGTGCGGCGCTGGCACCGGCTCCTGCTCGCCGCGCAGGTGCTGATGGGCTTCGGCTGGGCCGTCTTCGCCCTGCAGGACTGCAGCACCTGCGCCGGCAACAGCTTCGATTTCTTCAAGGGAACCGTGCTGCTCGTCGCACTCTGCGTCACCTCGATGAGCGCGCTGATGCTGCGCAACGCCGTGCTCTACGCCTTCCTGCCGACGGTGGTCGCGCTCGTCTACAACGCCCAGCGCAAGCCGGACCCGATCGTGCTCGGGATGACGGCCTTCATCTCGGTGGCGCTGGTGTTCCTCACCTTCGTCACCCAGCGCATGCGCCACAACAGCCGCCAGCTCCTGTCGTTCCAGTCGGAGAAGGACGACCTGATCGCCGAGTTGGAAGTGGCGAAATCGATGTCGGACGAGGCGCGCCGGCGGGCCGAGGAGGCCAATCTCGCCAAGTCCCGCTTCCTCGCCTCGATGTCGCACGAACTCAGGACCCCGCTGAACGCGATCCTCGGCTTCTCGGAAGTCATGAGCACAGAAGTGCTCGGTCCGCTGAACAATCCGGTCTACAAGGAATACACGGCCGACATCCACAATTCGGGAAAACATCTGCTGAACCTGATCAACGAGATCCTCGACCTGTCGCGCATCGAGGCGGGCCGCTACGACCTCAGCGAGGACGCCATCCGGCTGGTGGAAATCTGCGAGGACTGCATCGGCATGGTGCAGTTGCGCGCCGGCGCCAAGAACATCTCGATCAGCGAGCAGTTCGAGACCGACATGCCCGACGTCTGGGCCGACGAGAAGGCGATGCGCCAGGTCGTGCTCAACCTGCTCTCCAATGCCGTCAAGTTCACCCCGCAGGGCGGCGAGATCACCGTCAAGGTCGGCTGGACGGCCGGCGGCGGGCAGTATCTGGCGATCCGCGACAACGGTCCAGGCATCGCCGAAGAGGAGATCCCGATCGTGCTTTCGGCCTTCGGCCAGGGCGCGATCGCGATCAAGAGCGCCGAACAGGGAACCGGCCTCGGCCTGCCGATCGTCCAGGCGATCCTGGCCAAGCACAATGGCGAGTTCATCCTGAAGTCAAAGCTGCGCGAGGGCACGGAAGCGATCGCGATCCTGCCGGCCAAGCGCGTGCTGCAGAGCCTGCCGCCGGTGGCGCAGATCAAGACGGTGGCGCCGCGCCGCAAGAGCTTCGCCTGAGGCGTTCCTGCGCAGCACTCAGAGGAAGTGCGAGAAGATCACCACATAGGCGGCATAGACCGCATTGGCGAGGATCAGGCAGAAGCAGGCGAAGGAACCGAGGTCCTTGGCATTGCGGCCCATGTCGGAGATTTCCGGCGATACCCGGTCGACGATCTCCTCGATCGCCGTGTTGACGGCCTCGAAGGCCATCATCAGCAGGAACAGGATGCTCATCGCCACATACTGGAAGAGAGTGGCGCCGGTCGCGACGAAACCGACCATGACGGCGGCGAAGGCAAGCAGTTCGTGGCGGAAGGCCGCCTCGCCCAGAAGCCGCTTCGCACCGCCGAGCGAATAGCTCGCGGCGGCGAAGAGATGGGCCAGCCCCTTGTGCTTCTTGAACGGCTGCTTCTTCACCGGGCTCGTGTCGATCCTGCCTTCGGCCATGGTCATCGTTTTCTCTCGCGGGCGGCTCGGCGCGCGCCCTCGCCTTCACATAGTGTTCACATCATGCCTGCAAAGTGCAAACATTGCATTGCCGTGCTGTTGCCTGGTCGACGGATCGCGACGCGCTTTAGGCGGCCCCGGTGGCAGAATGAAGGCCGCAGGCGCGCCGCGCAGGGGCCGTCGTCGCGCCGGGCCTGCGGCCCGCCATCCTCAGCCGCCCGCCTGATCGGGATTGCATCGGACCGCCCGTCACTACTGCCTGTTGCTGACACCCGCCTGAACGAAGGTCGCCATGCCGCCGTGGCAGGCGGCCGCCGCCTTGACGATGCCGGCGGCAAGCGCTGCCCCCGTCCCCTCGCCGAGCCGCATGCCGAGCGCCAGGAGCGGGGTCTTGCCGAGCTGCTCGATCGCCCGCATGTGGCCCGGCTCGGCCGAGACGTGGCCGATCAGGCAATGGTCGAGCGCGGACGGGTTGGCGGCCCTGAGCACGGCGCCGGCGCAGGTGGCGACGTAGCCGTCGAGGATCACCGGCACCTTCTGCATCCGCGCTGCGAGGATCGCGCCCGCCATGGCGGCGATCTCGCGGCCGCCGAGGCGGCGGAGCACCTCGAGCGGATCGGAGAGATGGTCCCGGTGCAGCGCGACGGCCTTCTCGACGGCGGCGATCTTGCGGGCCAGCACCTCGCCTTCGGATCCGGTGCCCGGTCCCACCCAGTCGGCGGCGGTGCCGCCATAGAGTGCGAGGTTGATCGCCGCGGCGATGGTCGTGTTGCCGATCCCCATTTCGCCGATGCACAAGAGATCCGTGCCGCCGGCCACCGCTTCCATGCCGAAGGCCATGGTGGCCGCGCAGTCGCGCTCGGACAGCGCCGCCTCCTCGGTGATGTCGCCGGTCGGATAGTCCAGCGCCAGGTCGAATACCTTCAGGCCGAGGTCGTGGGTGACGCAGATCTGGTTGATGGCGGCGCCGCCGGCGGCGAAGTTCTCCACCATCTGCGCCGTCACCGACGGCGGAAACGGCGTCACGCCCTGCCGGGTCACGCCGTGGTTGCCGGCGAAGATCGCCACCAGCGGGCGGGTGACGGCGGGCGGGCGCCCGGTCCAGGCCGCCAGCCAGAAGGCGATTTCCTCCAGCCGGCCGAGCGCGCCGGGCGGCTTGGTCAGTTGCCCGTCGCGCTCGCGCGCCGCCACCAGGGCGGCCGAATCCGGGCCGGGCAGATTGCGCAGCAATTCACGAAAGTCATCGAAGGGCAAACCGCTGGCACTCATGGTGGGAACGTCCTCGTATTCTGCTTCCAAAGTTGGATCGGTTGCCTCCTATTAGAGATCGGGAGCGAATCGGACAACCGTATTTGCGCCGGTGCCTGTCGCCGTTTCGGCATGCCGTTCCGGTGGAGAATCGGTAGGATGTGCCTGCCGCCACCGGCGCCCACCATGGCCGCCGGACGCGCCGGCACAATGCGGCAGGAGAACGCAGGTGGATATCCGCGACTATATCGACGACGTGGCCCGGTCCGTGGCCTTCCTGTCGCGCATCCGCGTGCCGCAGCGGCATTTCGCCGGCCATGACGGCCGCCTGTCGACCACCGTCCGCGCCTTTCCGGTGGCCGGCGTCCTGATCGTCCTGCCCGCGGCCGTCCTTCTGGGCCTGCTGCGGATGCTGGACGCCGCCCCCCTCTTCTGCGCCTTCCTGGTGCTCGCGGCACAGACGCTGCTCACCGGGGCGCTGCACGAGGACGGCCTTTCCGATGCGGCCGACGGCCTCGGCGGCGGGCGCGACAGGGAGGGCGCGCTTTCGATCATGAAGGACAGCCGCGTCGGATCCTACGGCGTCGTCGCCCTGGTGCTTTCCTTCGGCCTGCGCGGCGCAGCCCTTGCGGCGATGATGCCGGCGCTGTCCCCGCTCACGGCCGCGCTCGCGCTGATGGCGGTCGCCGCCACCAGCCGGGCGGCGATGGTCTGGCACTGGAACGCGCTTCCGCCGGCAAGGCGCGACGGCGTCGCAGCCGCGGCCGGCGAGCCGGAGACCGCCTCCGTGCAGGTGGCGCTCGCCTCCGGCGCGGTGCTCGCGCTCCTGTTCCTGCTGCCCGGTGCGCCGTTGCTCGCCATCGCCTCCATGGCGCTCGCCGTCTGCGCCGCCGTCTTCGCCTTCACAGATGTCGTGCGCGACAAGATCGGCGGACATACCGGCGACACGATCGGCGCCAGCCAGCAGATGGCCGAGATCGCGGCACTCGGCGCCCTTGCGCTGGCGCTGTGAGCCTACGATATAGTTTTCGACACGACCCCGGAGACCCGATGGAATCGCCCTGCATCCTCGTCTGTTCGATCGACGACGCCACCGGCTACTGCTACGGCTGCGGCCGCACGCGCGAGGAGATCGGCGCCTGGACGCAGTACACCCCCGAGCAGCGGCGGGCGCTGATGGCGGCGCTGCCGGAGCGGCTTACCATGGTCGAGCGCAGGCCGCGGCGGGAAACCCGCCGGGCGCGGATGGCGCGGGAGCGCGGCGAAGCATGAGATTCTGGATCATCCTCGGCATCCTCGGCTTCGGCCTGGCCATGCTTCTGTGGAACCACCAGAGCGGCCGCACCTTCGGCCTCGGCAACGACGATTTCGCCCAGATCGTCCAGCTTTCGGCCATCGCCGCCCTGCTTGCGGCCGGCTTTCTGGTCACCCGCGGGCGGATCAGCGAGACGCTGCGCAACGCCGCCCTCTGGCTGCTGATCATGCTCGTCTTCGTGGCCGGCTACGTCTACCGCGACGACCTGCAGAGCGTGGCAGGCCGCATGACCGCAGGCCTCATCCCCGGACGCGCGGTGATGGTGACGGATGCGGCCGGCGAACAGATCCTGGTCCTGCACAAGATGGACCACGGCCACTTCCAGGCGAACGTCCAGATCAACGGCGGCACGGTCCCCATGCTGGTCGACACCGGGGCCAGCGCCGTGGTGCTGTCCTACGCCGACGCGGAACGCCTCGGCCTGCAGCCCGATACGCTCGATTTCAACCAGATGGTCTCGACCGCGAACGGCACCGCGCTCGCCGCCCCCATCCGGCTCGACAGCCTGGCGATCGGCCCGATCGAACGGCAAAACGTCCGCGCCATGGTCGCCGGCACCGGAAGGCTCGAGCAGAGCCTGCTCGGCATGAGCTTCCTCGGCACGCTCGGCTCGATCGAGATCCGCGGCGACGAACTGCGCCTGCGCGACTAGAAGTGCCCCGCAATGTCGGGGCGATTGCTTGTGGCAGATCCCCTCTCCGGCCTGCCGGCCATCTCCCCCACAAGGGGCAAGAAGACTTGCCGCGCGCGCCCCCTCGAAGGAAGCCTCGGCGGTGCGGCCGGGATAGGCCCTCCCCCTGATGGGGAGGGTTGGGAGGGGTCGTCAACCTGCGATGCCCCCCGGCGGCCATTGTCGATGCCCCCGCCGGGACGGTTCCGCTTACCGCCAGCCCTGCCGTCAGGCCACCTTGCGCTGCGGAGCCGTAGCCTGTGCGGCCGGCTGCGTCTCGGTCCGGAACTCGCTGACCAGCCGGAACAGCGCTTCGGCCTCGTCCGCCAGCCCCTTGCTCGCGGTCGCCGATTCCTCGACCATCGCGGCGTTGCGCTGGGTCCCCTGGTCGATGACCGTCACCGCCTCGTTGACCTGCGCGAGGCTGAGGGACTGCTCGCGGCTCGCCTGGACGATGGCGCCGACATTCTCGTGCACGCGCGTCACCTGATCTGCGATCTTCGCCAGCGCCTCGCCCGCCTGACCGACGAGACCGACGCCGTCGCGGACATGCTGCTCGGAGATGCCGATCAGGTCCTTGATCTCTTTGGCCGAGGTGGCCGCGCGCTGGGCAAGCTCGCGAACCTCCTGCGCCACGACCGCAAAGCCCTTGCCCGCGTCGCCGGCGCGCGCCGCCTCGACCCCGGCGTTCAGCGCCAGCAGGTTCGTCTGGAAGGCGATCACGTCGATGACGCCGATGATACCGGCGATCTGCGCCGACGACGCCTCGATCTTCGACATCGCCTCGACCGTGCGGCGGACGACGTCACCCGACTGGTCGGCACTCGCCTTCGCATCGGCGACCAGCGAGCCGGCTTCGTTGGCGCGGATCGACGTCTCCTTCACCGTCACCGTGATCTGGTTGACCGCGGACGCCGTCTCCTCCACCGAGGCCGCCTGCTGCTCGAGTTCGCGGGAGAGGCCTTCGGAGGCCGTGCGAATCTCCTGCGAGCCGGAGGCGATGGCTTCGGCGTTTCCGGCGATCGTCTGGATGGCGCTGCGCAGCCTGCCGACCGAGACGTTGAAATCCGCCCTCAGCTTGTCGAGCGTCGGAATGAACGGCCGCTCCAGCGTCCGGGCAAGGTTGCCCTCCGCCAGTTCGTGCAGGCCACCGGCCAGTTCGTTGACCGCGCGAACGCGTTCGGTCACGTCGGTGGCGAACTTGACGACCTTGAACACCCTGCCGTTCATGTCGAAGATCGGATTGTAGGAGGCCTGGATGTGGACCTGCCGGCCGCCCTTGCCGATCCGCAAGAACTCGTCGGCGACGAACTCGCCGGCCGCGAGCTTTTGCCAGAACGCCGCATAGTCCGGGCCTGCGACGTAGCCGGGATCGCAGAACATCGAATGGTGGCGATCGGCAATCTCGTCCAGCCGGTATCCGAGGGTGGAGAGAAAGTTCTCGTTGGCGGTCAGGATCCGTCCGTCCGGGGTGAATTCGATGGTCGCCTGGACGCGCGAGATCGCCTCCAGCTTGCCCTCGCCCTCGGCGTTCTTCAGCTTCATCTCGGTGATGTCGGTTGCGAACTTCACAACCTTGTAGGGCTTGCCGCCGCGCAGGACCGGATTATAGGAGGCCTCGATCCAGACCTCGCGCCCGCCCTTTCCGAGCCGGCGATATTGCTGGCGATCGAACTCGCCGCGTCCCAGTCGCTCCCAGAATGCACGATATTCCGCGCTCGCGGCATATTCCGGGTCGACGAAGATATGGTGCTGCCGGCCGAGGATCTCGGCAAGCTCGTAGCCCATCGCCTTGCAGAAGTTCTCGTTGGCCGAGAGGATCTTGCCATTCATGTCGAATTCGATGATGGCCTGTGACCGGTCCATCGCGCTCAGGATAGCCCGCGCATCGGCGCCGCGGCCAAACGAAAGCAACGTCATTGCTGCACTCCAGAAAATTTGGGAGAAATGGACAGAGGATATGTGAGGCAACAATCATGTTACCTTTGCGGGTATCGCTGACGCCCACCTGCATAGATATCGAAGGTTGAAAATCGATTAAGCCGAAAGCGGATACCGCTCCTATCCTACTGATAAGAGTTGCTTTTTAGCATAGCCGTATATCTTTTAAATTGCAGATTGCAACTACGCGCAGGAATTTGCCCGCATTGCGGGCAAATGCCAGATCAATCGAAGGTGGAAAGCGAAGGGGCCGGCCGGTCAGTTCTTCAGCTTGTATCCGGTTCGGAAGATCCATGCCGTGACGGCAAGGCATGCCCCCAGGAAGGCCACGACGATCGCCAGGCTGATCCAGGGATTGACATCGGCGATCTCGAAGAAGCTCCAGCGGAAGCCCGAGACGAGATAGAGGACCGGGTTGAAGTGGCTGACGGTCTGCCAGAAGGGCGGCAGCATGTCGATCGAGTAGAAGCTGCCGCCGAGGAAGACGAGCGGCGGGATCACCAGCATCGGGATGATGTTCAACTGCTCGAAGTCCTTCGCCCAGATGCCGATCATGAAGCCGAACAGGGAGAAGCTGACCGCGGTCAGCACGAAGAAGACCACCATCAGCAGCGGATGGGCGATGGTGATGTCGACGAAGAGCGAAGCGGTCGCCAGGATGATGGTGCCGATGATCAGCCCCTTGGTCGCAGCCGCGCCGACATAGCCGATGACGATCTCCGCCGTCGAGATCGGGGCCGACAGGATCTCGTAGATCGTGCCGGTGAACTTCGGAAAATAGATGCCGAACGAGCCGTTGCCGATGCACTGGTTCAGAAGCGTCAGCATGATCAGTCCCGGCGCGATGAAGGCGCCGTAGGGCACGCCCTCGATCTCCTGCACGCGCGAACCGATCGCCGCGCCGAAGACGATGAAATAGAGCGAGGTGGAGACGACCGGCGAGACGACGCTCTGCATCAGCGTGCGGCGCGTGCGCGCCATCTCGAAGGCGTAGATCGACTTGATGGCCTCGAAGTTCATTTCGCGTCTCCGACCAGTTCGACGAAGATGTCCTCGAGCGAACTCTGTTCGGTCGAGACGTCCTTGAGGCGTAGCCCCTGCTCCGCCATGGCGGCCAGGAGCGCGGTGATGCCCGTCCGCTCCCCCGCCGTATCGTATTCGTAGACGAGCGACTGGCCGCCCTCGCCCAGCCGCAGCCGGAATGCGGCGAGCCCTTCGGGCACGGCCTCCAGCGGCTCGGCCAACTCGACCGTCAACTGCTTGCGGCCGAGCTTCTGCATCAGCGCCGCCTTGTCTTCCACGAGCAGGATCTCGCCCTTGTTGATCACGCCGATGCGGTCGGCGATCTCCTCGGCCTCCTCGATGTAGTGCGTCGTCAGGATGATGGTGACGCCGGTGGCGCGCAGCCGCTCGACGAGCTGCCACATCTCCTTGCGCAGCGTCACGTCGACGCCGGCCGTCGGCTCGTCGAGGAAGAGCACCTTCGGCTCGTAGGACAGCGCCTTGGCGATCAGCACGCGCCGGCGCATGCCGCCGGAGAGCTGGCGCAGCATCGTGTCCTTCTTGTCCCACAGCGACAGCTCGCGCAGGATCTTCTCGATCAGCGCCGGATCCGGCTTCCTGCCGTGCAGTCCGCGCGAGAACGCGACGGTGTTGAACACCGTCTCGAAGGCGTCGAGCGTCAGTTCCTGCGGCACGAGCCCGATGATCTCGCGGGTGCGGCGGAAATCCTTGACCACGTCGTGGCCCGCCACCGTCACCCGCCCGCCGGACGGCGTGACGATGCCGCAGACGATCGAGATCATCGTCGTCTTGCCGGCGCCGTTCGGGCCGAGCAGCGCCAGGATCTCGCCTTCCTCGATGTCGAGGCTGACGCCCTTGAGCGCCTGGAAACCGCTGGCATAGCTTTTGGTCAGGTTTTCGATGCGTACGATGGGCGCCATGGAGGACCGTCAGGATTGGAAATCGGAGGGACTGCCGGCGGACGCCGGACCTGCATCGCTCCCTCTCAGGCTCTCAAGGGGGATGCGGGCGGAATATGGGGTATGCGTGTGACGTTTTCATCCCCGCACGCGAAAAAACATTCTCTCAACCGTAGATGCTGTAGAGAAAGCGGGCGCCGACGAAGAGCAGGAACAGGCCGAAGGCAATCTCCAGATGGCGCTTGCTCAGCGCATGCGCGATTCGGACGCCATAGGGCGTGACCACCAGTGCGATCGGGATGATCAGCGCCACGGCGACCCAGTTGATGAAGCCGGTCGAGAACGGCGGCAGGCCCGGCGCGCGCCAGCCGGCCCAGATATAGCCGAAGATGCCGGGGATGGAGATCAGCACGCCGACGCCGGACGACGTCGCCACCGCCTGGTGGATCGGCCGGCCGTAGAGCGTCATGTAGGTGTTGTTGAGCACCCCGCCGCCGATGCCCATCAGGCCCGACAGCGTGCCGATGACGACGCCGGCGATCCACCGCCAGGGGTTCTGCGGCAGCTCCGTGCCGAGCCGCCAGTGCGGCTGGTCGAACAGCATGCGCAGCGCGAACAGGATGGCGATGGCGACGAAGATCAGCCGCAACCCCTCCGAGGAGATATAGGCGGCGATGACCGCGGCGAGGATGGCGCCCAGCGGCAGCGCCACGATCCAGCCCTTCAGCAGGTCCATGTCGACCGCGCCGCGCTTGCGGTGCGCGGTGAATGAGCGCAGCGAGGTCGGCACGATGATGGCGATCGAGGTGCCGACGGAGAGGTGCATGCGCACCGCCTCGGGCACGTCGAGATAGCCGAACACCTGGTAGAACACCGGAACGAGGATGGCGCCGCCGCCGATGCCGAAGATGCCGGCGAGCAGCCCGGACACCACGCCGGCGGCCGCAATCGCCGCCGCGAACAGGAGAAGGTCGGCGACGGGCGGCATGCGGCTACTCCTGATTGCTGTCGGACCCGTATGGAAATCGAGTCGCCTGCCGCCTAAGTGTCATGAAACCGTGATCGTTTTCAATCACTCTGGCTTTCGAGGCAGGAAGCCGCCGCCGCGTCGCCCGGGCGCTTTCGGCTCGCAATGATTGCGACTGCGCCTCGCCCGGCAGCCCCCTGCCGGGCCGAACGGACGGATGTACCCGTCCGCAGGAATGCGCCGCCCTCCGGGATCCCCTCCCGCCGGGCCTTGTATCGAGTTGGCGTGGCGACGCACCTCTTTGACGCGTATCTTGGCCGGCTTTCGAGCCGGTCCTTTTTTTGCGCGGCTCTACAGGCTGCAGTGCCGGTAGCCGGACTTGCGCGTGCGCAGGTCGAAGTGGAAATGATCCTTGTGGAAGCGGTCGCTGCCGGGGCCGAGCACGGTGGTGAAATACTTGCAGCTGTCGCTGCGCACCGCCTTCAGCAGCCCCTTCTCGCGAAAGGCGAAGAAGCCCTTCTTGCGGATCAGGATCTCCTTGCCGTTGTTCAGCACGATCTTGCCGACGTCGATGGCATTGCCCTTGGCGTGCTCGGACATGGCGGCACCCCGCTGCGAATTCATCGTGCGGCAGGAATAGGACGACATCTGGTGGATCGACTTGACGCCCGAGACGTAGCGCAGCCTTGCCGCCGGGGCGAGCTCGTTCTTTACCCACTTCGCAAATGCCTCTGTGATCTGGCAGTTCACCTGCGCGGCCGGCCGGATCTGGATGCCGCCGGATAGGCCCTGCAGCTCGATCGGATAGGCGATGCCGCAGGACCGGCCCTTGCCGATCGCCGGCACGTCGCGGAATTTCACACCGAGACGCTGCAGCCGCTGGCGGCAGGCCTTCTCCGAAGCCGGCATGCCGCCCCGGCTCTCGGGCACCGACATCGGGTTGTCGAAGCGCGGGATGAAGGCGACCTTCTGCTCCTCCTCTGCACGACGGGCGCCTGAGCGGGCCGCAGGAGCGGTCATCTCCGCCTCCGTTTCCGGCATCGGCATCGGTTCGGACATTTGCGGCTGGCCCAGCTGCCGGGGATCGTCCGAGCCGATGCCGTCGACGACCACCTGCGTGGCATTGCCCTCGGCGATCTCCCCGGCCTGCGCCTCTGCGAGCCCCTGTATTGCCCCGTCTTGGCCGACGCCGAGGCCCGCATCCATGTTGACCCCGTCCTGCGGGATCTGCAGCACGCCGCCGGTCGAGGCCACCTGCGTGCCGCCGGAAACCCCCATAGCCTCGTCGCTATCAATTCTGGGCAGGCTGCCGGGCTGCCGGCCCGGCTCCGCCGGCATCGCCTGGTCGACCGGTTCGAGCCCGCCGAAGGTGTCGGACCCGCCTCCGGCAGCGCTGACCGGCGCTCCGCCTGCCGGATAGGCCGCGGACGCGCTGCCATCGCTGGCGGCGGCTCGCATCCGCTGCGCGCCCGCCGGCCTGATGGCGCTGACCGTGCTTTCGCCGTCGACGCTTGCCGGCGGCGTCAGATCGGCCGAGCAGGCGGCAAGGAAGAGGGCCGCAAGGATGGCGGCCGGTCGCGCCGGTGAGAAAGCAGACGTGATACTCATGACAATTCCCGTTCCGCCCGTGCCCGCGCGACCGATCCGCAAGCCTCCAGGTCCCGGCATGCTGCCGCCGCGCCGTGTCCGCATTCGGGACGAATCCGGGCGGCAGCGCCCGCGCCGGGCCAGTGCCCTGCAAAACAAGGAAATTTTAGGCCCGCAGGGTAAACGAAGCGTTTCCGGCCGATCCGCGCGATCACGTGCGTCGCCCTATCAACCCGGCCGGAAAGACGAAACGGCCCCGGCGGGTGACGCCGGGGCCGCTGACAGGTTGGCAAACTCGATTCTGCCGAAAAGCCCTCTTTCCGTCACCCCGGACTTGATCCGGGGTCCAGCAGCGCCGCGTCCGCGGCGCGAAAGAAATCTTTTGTACTCAAGGACTTGAGCGCGCTGGATGCCGGATCAAGTCCGGCAGGACGGTCCACTTTGTTGGCCTGTTCGAAGACATGGACGCCCGGGACAAGGCTTTCTCGGCAGTCAGACGGCCCCGGCGGGTGACGCCGGGGCCGATCAGGTTTGCGGCCATGTCGCGCCTGCCTCAGGCGGCGCGGGCGCGGGCTGTTGCCGAGGGCGCGTCGAGGCGGAAGCGCTGCAGCAGCGTCCGCAGTTCCTCGCTCTCCTGCGACAGCGTCTGCCCGGCCGCGCTCGTCTCCTCGACCATCGCGGCGTTCTGCTGGGTCATCTGGTCCATCTGGTTGACGGCGGTGTTGACCTCGGCCAGTCCGACCGATTGCTCGCGGGCGGCGGTGGCGATCAGTTGCACCTGGTCGTTGACCTGGTGGACCAGCTGCTCGATCTCGGCCAGCGCCTCGCCGGTGGAGCGCACCAGCGCCACGCCGTTGCCGACCTCCGTCGCCGAATTGCCGATCAGGCCCTTGATCTCCTTGGCGGCATTAGCCGAGCGCTGCGCCAGCTCGCGCACCTCCTGCGCCACCACGGCAAAGCCCCGGCCCGCCTCGCCGGCCCGCGCCGCCTCGACGCCGGCGTTCAGCGCCAGCAGGTTCGTCTGGAAGGCGATCTCGTCGATCACCCCGATGATCTGGCCGATGCGGTTGGAGGCGTCCTCGATCCGCCCCATCGCGGCGACGGCATCGCGCACGATGGCGCCGGAGCGGCCGGCGCTGTCCTTTGTCTGCCCGACCATGCGGCTCGCCTCGGCCGCGCGGTCCGAGGCGCTGCGGACGGCGGCGGTGATCTCGTCCAGCGCCGCAGCCGTTTCCTCCAGCGAGGCCGCCTGCTGCTCGGTACGCTGCGACAGGTCGTTGGCGGCTGCGGCGATGCCGCCGGCATTGCCGTGCACCACGTCGGTCGAACGGGCGATCGCGCCGATGACGCCGTTCAGCGCCTGCGCCGCCTGGTTGAAGTCCTCGCGCAGCTTGGCATATTCCGGGGCGATCGCATCGATCCGGGCGGAAAGATCTCCGCGGGCGAGCCGCTCGAGCGCCGTGCCGACCGTGTCCATCGCCTCGACCTGCGACTGGCTGATGGCGCGCTGCCGCCGCTCGCCCTCGCTGCGCTCGGCATCGGTGCGCCGCTGCTGCTCGCCTTCGCGGCTGCGCATCTCGGCGCGTTCGCGCACGCTGTCTCGCAGCACCGACACGACCCGGGCCATGTCGCCGACCTCGTCGGGCCGGTCCGTGCCGGGCACGTCGCCGGAGACGTCCTCCTGCGCGATCGCCTGCATGGCGCTCTTCAGCCGGCCGATCGGGCCGACCACGCTGCGGACGATGGCGAAGGCGACAAGCACGATCGCCAGCGCGCCGAGCCCCAGCCAGCCGGCCATGGAGACCGCGTTGCGCCGGAACATGGCCGAGAGGTCGTCCGCATAGACCCCTGTACCGACCACCCAGCCCCAGGGCGCGAAGCCCGCGACATGCGAATATTTCAGCACCGGCTCTTCCGCGCCGGGCTTCGGCCAGTAATAGTCGACAAAGCCCTCGCCCCTGGCCTTCGCCACGTCGGCGAACTCGCGGAAGATGAACTTGCCGGTCGGATCCTTCATCCCCGACTGGTCGGTGTTGTCGAGCTCCGGCTTGATCGGATGCATGACGATGTTCGCGTCGAGATCGTTGATCCAGAAATAGCCGCTATCCTCGTAGCGCAGCGCCCGGACGGCGTCCTTGGCGCGCGCCTGCGCCTCCTCCCGCGAAAGCGCCCCCGACGCCTCCTGGCCGTGATAGAACTCGAACAGTTTCACCATGTTCTGGTCCATCGCGCGCAGCTTCGACTTGCGCTCGACGACCATCGCGCCCTGATAATGAAACAGCGCATAGACGGAAACCGCCGAAAAGACGGCAAGCGCCAGCCCCACGAGCAGATACAGCCTGGCCGATATCTTCAACTTGCTCACAATGATCCCCCTCAATCCGGCAGATGACTTTGCCGACCCGGCGCCGATCTTTGTCGCGACAAGTTAAATTCGACTAAATTACGATGTACCAATTTTTCCGGGCTTTGCCCGTCCACCACCGGAGCGCAAGACAGGCAAGGTGGTGGTGTGCCCTGTTTCTCGGCGCGCCTTTGGTCTAAATCGGTAGCGAACACGGAGTAATCGATTCATGACCGAGAACGCTTCACCCCCGGGGCAGCTGACGCTGCGAACACTGGCGATGCCCGCCGACGCCAATGCCGCCGGCGACATCTTCGGCGGCTGGGTCATGTCGCAGATGGACCTCGCGGCCGGCATTCGCGCCGCCGAACGGGCGCATGGCCGCGTCGTCACCCGCGCGGTTCGCGAGATGGCGTTCGAATTGCCGGTCAAGATCGGCGACACCATCAACGTCTATACCGAGATCGTCGCCGTCGGCCGCACCTCGATCACCCTGCTGGTCGAGGCCTGGGCGCGCCGCTACCTGACCGGGCGCCTCGACAAGGTCACCGGCGCAACCTTCGTCATGGTCGCCCTCGATCGCGACGGCAATCCGGCGGCCGTGCCGGCCGAGTGACCCGCCCCGACATGGACCTGCCGGCCTTCACCTGACATTCTGCGCCCGCCTGAACCGGCCGAATCGGTCACGAGGATGAGCCGGCGGATCCCTGCGGTCCGCCACGACCGGGAAAGTTCCGATGGAGCACGCGACAGCCGATCCGGCCCTCTTCACCCATGTGCGGGTCGTCATCGGCATGGTGGTCAGCCTGTCGCTGGCCCGGCTTCTCACCGGGCTCGCCACCTTCGTCCAGCACCCCGGCAAGACGCGTGTCTACTGGATCCACCTCGGCTGGGTGCTGTCGATGCTGCTCTTCCTGCTGCATTTCTGGTGGTGGGAATTCCGGCTGCAGGCGCTGACCGTCTTCGACTTCGGCGTCTTCCTGTTCCTGATCGCATACGCCTGCCTGTTCTTCTTCCTCTGCGTGCTGCTCTTTCCCCTTTCGATGGAGGACTATGGCGGCTACGAGGACTACTTCATGTCGCGCAAGGGCTGGTTCTTCGGCTTCCTGGCGCTCTCCTATGCGGTCGATCTCGTCGACACGGCCATCAAGGGACGAAGCTACTTCGAATCCTTCGGCTACGAATATCCGGTGCGCAACGTCGTCTATATCGTCCTCTGCGGCATTGCCGCGCTCACCGCCAATAGGCGGTTCCACGCCGCCTTCGTCTCCCTCGGCCTGCTCTACCAGGTGAGCTGGATCTTCCGGGCCTTCGACATCATCGACTGATGCCGGTACGGGCTCAGCCGCGCAGGTAGGCGGCGCCGCGGTCGAACGACAATCCCGGGAAGATCGCATTGTCGATGGCGCCGGCCGGGACGTCGAACTGCCGGTAGAGCATGGCGGCGGCCAGCTGGCGCAGGTCGGTGGTCGGCGTCAGGTCCCGGTCGTCCAGCAGCGCCGTTTCGGCGAGCCCCGGCCATGTCCCGTAGACCCTGCCGCCCGCCACCGCGCCGCCGGCGATGATCGCAAGGCCGCCGGTGCCGTGGTCGGTTCCGCCGGAGCCGTTCTCCCGCGCCGTGCGGCCGAATTCGGTGATCGCCAGGATCGCCGTCTTCCGCCAGACCTGCGGCGACAGGTTCGCCTTCAGCGTCAGGATCGCGGTGCACAGATCGGTGACCGGCCGCTTGAAGGTTCGCTCCTGGCCGACATGGGTGTCCCAGCCGTTGATGGTGAAGCTCGCGATGCGGTGCTCGCCGGACAGCATGCCGGCAGCAAGCCTGGCGACCGCGGCGACGCCCGCGTTCCGCCGCTCGTCCCCGTAGATGCGGTCGGAAAACAGGTCCGTGTCCATGGCGTCGCCCATCGCCGCGGCGAAGACGGGATCGTTGCGGTAGAGCCGCACGAACGCCATCTGCTCGTCCTCGGCCATGTCGAGGTCGGCGCGGGTCGACCAGACGTCGACCGGATTGGGGCCGGACAGGATGAGTTCGGAGGTGGTGGTCACGTCGATTGCCCGGCGCTCGGCGCTGCGGGGAATGCTGGCGATGGCGCGGTTGAGCCAGCCGGTGCGCTCGTCGTTCAGGGCCGCACCACCGCTTTCGAGCATGTCCTGCCCGTCGAAATGGCTGCGGCCGGAGCGATACGGCGTCGAGATCGCGTGCACGAAGCCGAGTTCGCGCGACCGCCACAGCGGCATCAGCGCCTCGGCCAGCGGATGCAGGCCGAAGAAGCCGTCGAGGTCGAGCAGACCCCGCTCCGGCGTCAGCGCGAGCTTGGGCCGCAGAACCGGCAGCGCCGGATCGCCATAGGGCTGCACCAGCGCAAGCCCGTCCATCGCACCACGCAGCACGATCGTCACCAGCCGGTTGTCGCCGGGAACCGCGGCGAAGCTCACCGGCGTCACCACCGGCGAGGCGGCCAGGCAGCAGGCTGCGCCGAGCAGGGTGCGCCGGCTGATTTCGTTCGTCATCGCTCGGTCTCCTCGGCACCGCGCCCCGGCAGCAGTTCACATCTGCCCGCGGACGCGCATGTCCTTCTCGATTCCTGTCGCGCCGGGCTCTCCTTGAACCCTAGCGCCTGTTGAACTCCGGCGAGGCCAGCGTCAGCACCAGTCCCGCCTCCCGGCTCGGCGCCTGCGACACGACCTGGATGGTATCATCACGGGCGATATCGCCCAGAGCCGCCGCCACGAAGCGGCGCGGATCGCGGTCGCCGCCGAACCGCGCCACGAGGGCGCGCGCCCAGTCGATCCGCTGCGTCAGTTGCGCCGCCGTGATCCAGGCGGACAGCTCCTCGTCCCAGCCGGCCGGGCTCGGCGGACGCCAGAGCGGCTGGCCGAGCCGCTGCAGCGCGCCCACGGACAGCGGGTTGGCACGGATCGGCACCCGACCGTCGGCGGTCGGCCTGGCCAGGACCGTGGCCGTCGCCCCGTCGCCGCTCGCCATCTCCACGACCGCATCCCCCGTTCCGGCTTCATCCGTCGCCATCATCGACATTTCAGCCGCCCCGTCCTGCGGCGTCGCCATCGCCGCCCGCCCGGGCCGCCTCGGCGTCACGGCGATCGGCTCCAGCGCCTCCGCCGGCACGTCCAGCGCGCGCAGGCCGGCCACCACGAAGTCGAACGGCTGGCGGGCCTTCTGCCCGTCCTCGTCCCAGCTGCGCGGATGCTCCAGCATCGCGCGGTAGACCGCGAGCAATTCGCCATCTGTGCGCGTCCAGGCCGCCACCATGGCCTCGACCACCTCGGTCGGCGGCTCGTCGGCGATGAAATGCACCACCAGCTTGCGGCAGACGTGCCGGCGCGTCGCTTCGTGCGCGGCGAGATCGGCCAGCAGCGCCTCGACGTCGCCAAGGCTCCGCTTCGGCCCGCCATAGTCGCGGCCGAGCACGCGGTGGACGCCCGGCTCCGCCCAGGCCTTGCGATAGGTCGTCTCGAACGCGCCGCCGTCGTGATCCAGCCCGGACAGCACATAGGCCGCCGCCCGGACGTCGTCCTGCGTATAGCCGCCATCGGCGCCGAGCGTGTGCAGTTCGATCAGTTCGCGGGCGAGGTTCTCGTTCAGTCCCCGCCCCCGCTTCCGCCCGACCGGCGAATGGGGCCCGACCGATTTCGGCTGGTCGAGATAGGCGAGCATCGCCGGATGCAGGATCGCCGCCCGCAGCAGCGGTTCGAACCGGCCGCCCAGGTTCGGCCGCAGCGCCTCGGCCTCGTACAGGCCGACGAGGATGCGGGTACTGGCGGTCTTTTCGGCGTTGACCGCGAAGTGGTCGCACCAGAAGGCGGCGAGCCGCTCGAAAAATCCGTTCGGCGACTGCACCGCATGGCGGACCTTCCGGTGCTGGTCGCGCAGGAAGGCAGCGTTGAGCGCGATCTGGAACGGATTGACGCGGCGGTCGCCCACCTTGCGCACGGTGCCGTTCTCGCGCTGCTCCTGATAGCTCTTGTACAGCGCCCGGAAGGCGGGGAAGTTGGTGCGGCGCCCGGCGATGCCGTCATAGGGAAAGGGACAGGTTTCGGCCACGCCGCGCGTCACCTGCGCCAGCAGGTCGTCGACCGTGCCGGCCGGCAGCTCGCCCGGGCGCGGGCCGGTACCGAAACGATGGGCGGCGATGGTGCCGAAGGCGTTCGTCATGAGCCATCCCTATCGCGTGAAGCTGTGCGGAGATTGCGGCTTTTTTACCGGCCGCGCCCTCAGCCCTTGAACACGAAGGCGGCGCCGGCGGCGATCAGGGCGAAGCCGATCAGGTGGTTCCAGGTCAGGCTCTCCTTGAGGAAGAACACCGAGAAGCCGGCGAAGATGACCAGCGTGATCACCTCCTGGATCGTCTTCAGCTGCGCGGCCGAATAGACCTGGTGGCCGATGCGGTTCGCCGGCACCGCCAGGCAGTATTCGAAAAAGGCGATCGCCCAGCTCGCCAGGATGACGAGCGTGAGCGGCGCCGCCTTGACCTTGAGATGGCCGTACCAGGCGAAGGTCATGAAGACGTTGGAGAGGCAGAGCAGCACGATCGGCCAGACGGCCGCGGGGTTGAGGGCGAAGGGCATCGAAGGATCCGGTTCCTGAGGGGATATGGCCAAGTCATAGACGATTCGCCCATGGCCGGCGAAAGGCATTTGCGGCCGCAAGCTGGACGCCGGAAGCATGGCGGGATGATGGCCGCGGCCGCCGGCTGGCGCGGGCATTCCGTTTCCCTTTTGTACTCATGCCCCCTTCCCTTTCACCGTGACTCTCTCCATATTCCCGACCATGGCCAGATCACCGAAGAAACCCGCCCCCTCCAAGCCCGGCTTCGAGGAAGCTCCGCAGTCCGACTTCGAGGGCGCGCCGCTCACCGGCAGCGTCGCCGACTGGGTGAAGCAGCTGGAGGCGGATGCCGAGGCTTCGACGGTGGAATCGCGCCGCGAGGTCGCCTCCAAGGCCGGCAAGCACCGCAAGCAGGTGGAGAACGCCGCCCGCCAGCATTCCGAGAAAGTGGCGCTGGAGAAATCCACAGGCGGCCGGCGACAGAACCCCGACAGCGTGAGCGCGCAAAAAACCTCCCGCGGCGTCTCGATCGGCGCCTCCTCCGACCCGAAGATCCGCGCGGCCGCGGGGCTCAACCCGGTCGCCGGCCTCGACGTCAATCTCGAGCAGGCCTCGTCGCTCAATGCCGGCGCGGCCGTCACCGCCACGGTGGACGCGCTGGCGAAGCTGATCGAGAGCGGCAATCCGCTGCACAAGAACGGCGAGATCTGGACGCCGCACCGCCCGCCCCGGCCGGAAAAGTCGGAAGGCGGCATCGAGATCCGCATGGTTTCCGACTACGAGCCCGCCGGCGACCAGCCGACCGCGATCTCCGACCTCGTCGAGGGCCTGTCGTCGGGCGAGCGCAGCCAGGTGCTGCTCGGCGTCACCGGCTCGGGCAAGACCTTCACCATGGCCAAGGTGATCGAGGCGACGCAGCGCCCCGCCCTGATCCTCGCCCCGAACAAGACGCTCGCCGCCCAGCTCTATTCCGAGTTCAAGAACTTCTTTCCCGACAACGCGGTCGAATACTTCGTCTCCTACTACGACTACTACCAGCCCGAGGCCTACGTGCCGCGCTCGGACACCTATATCGAGAAGGATTCCTCGATCAACGAGCAGATCGACCGGATGCGCCACGCCGCCACCCGCGCCATCCTGGAGCGCGACGACTGCATCATCGTCGCCTCGGTCTCCTGCATCTACGGTATCGGCTCGGTCGAGACCTATACGGCGATGACCTTCCAGATGTCGGTGGGCGACCGGCTCGACCAGCGCCAGCTGCTCGCCGACCTCGTCGCCCAGCAGTACAAGCGCCAGGACATCAATTTCGTCCGCGGCTCCTTCCGCGTTCGCGGCGATACCATCGAGATCTTCCCGGCTCACCTTGAGGATGCCGCCTGGCGGATCTCGATGTTCGGCGACGAGATCGACGCGATCACCGAGTTCGATCCGCTCACCGGCGCCAAGACCGGCGACCTGAAATCGGTGAAGATCTACGCCAACTCGCACTACGTCACCCCGCGCCCGACGCTGAACGCCGCGATCAAGTCGATCAAGGACGAGCTGAAGCTGCGCCTGACCGAACTGGAGAAGGCCGGGCGCCTGCTGGAGGCGCAGCGGCTGGAGCAGCGCACCCGCTACGACCTGGAGATGATGGAGGCGACCGGCTCCTGCGCCGGCATCGAGAACTATTCGCGCTACCTCACCGGCCGCAAGCCCGGCGAGCCGCCGCCGACGCTGTTCGAATACATCCCCGACGACGCCATCATCTTCATCGACGAGAGCCACGTCACCATCCCGCAGATCGGCGGCATGTACCGCGGCGACTTCCGCCGCAAGGCGACGCTGGCCGAATACGGCTTCCGCCTGCCGTCCTGCATGGACAACCGCCCGCTTCGCTTCGAGGAATGGGACGCGATGCGCCCCGACACCATCTCCGTCTCCGCCACGCCCGGCGGCTGGGAGATGGAGCAGGCCGGCGGCGTCTTCGCCGAACAGGTGATCCGCCCGACCGGGCTGATCGACCCGCCGGTCGAGGTCCGCTCGGCCAAGACCCAGGTCGACGACGTGCTCGGCGAGATCCGCGAGACCGCGCAGGCCGGCTACCGCACCCTCGTCACCGTGCTGACCAAGCGCATGGCCGAGGACCTGACCGAATACCTGCACGAGCAGGGCGTGCGCGTGCGCTACATGCACAGCGACATCGACACGCTCGAGCGCATCGAGATCATCCGCGATCTTCGCCTCGGCGCCTTCGACGTCCTCGTCGGCATCAACCTCCTGCGCGAGGGCCTCGACATCCCCGAATGCGGCTTCGTCGCCATCCTCGACGCCGACAAGGAAGGCTTCCTCCGTTCAGAAACCTCACTGATCCAGACGATCGGCCGCGCCGCGCGCAATGTCGACGGCAAGGTGATCCTCTATGCCGACCAGATCACCGGCTCGATGCAGCGCGCCATGGACGAGACGAGCCGTCGCCGCGAGAAGCAGGTGGCCTACAATGCCGAGCACGGCATCACCCCGGAATCGGTGAAGGCGAAGATCTCCGACATCCTCGACAGCGTCTACGAGCGCGACCACGTCCGCGCCGACATCTCTGGCGCCGGCGGCAAGGGCTTCGCCGACGGCGGCCACCTCGTCGGCAACAACCTCAAGGCCCATCTCGACGCGCTGGAGAAATCCATGCGCGACGCCGCCGCCGACCTCGACTTCGAAAAGGCCGCCCGCATCCGCGACGAGATCAAGCGCCTCAAGGCCGCCGAACTCGCCGTCATGGACGACCCGATGGCACGCCAAGAGGCGCGGAGTGCCGAAGGCACGACAGGGAAGAGGAGTCAGGAGGCGCGGAGTGCCGAAGGCGCGACAGGGAACGCAGGCAAGGCGGCGCGGAGCCAGGAAGGTGGCAGGAAGAGCGGAAAGGCCGAGCCGACCGCTGCCGGCTCCCTCCCCCTAGTGGGGAGGGTTGGGGAGGGGAAAACCACGGGCAAGACCCCTCCCGGTCCTTCGGACCACCCTCCCCACAAGGGGGAGGGATCGGGCGCGAGCGCCACCTACTTCACCAAGCCCTCGCTCGACAACATGGGCCCGGGCACCGACACGGAGATCCCTTCTCCCCGTTCACGGGGAGAAGGTGCCCGAAGGGCGGATGAGGGGCAATCGCTGTTCCGCAAGAACAGCCTCGACGAAATGACCGTCGGCCGCACCGAAAAGCCGGTCGCCGGCCACCTGCCGGAAAAGCCCGAGGCCTCGAAAAGCACGAAGAAGCGCGTCCCGCCGCTGCCCGAAGGCCAGCCGGACCGCGCCACATCGATCTCCCCCCTTGCGGGGGAGATGCCCGGCAGGGCCGAGGCGAGCTCCTCCCCCCAACCCGTTCTCCGCGGCAAGATCGGCGCCGGCAGCTACGAGGATCCGGGCGAGGAGAAGCGAAAGGCGAAGGGCAAGGGGAAGACGGGGCGGCCGGGGCGGTAAATCGTCTGACGCACAATGTGTAATTCGCACACAGCAACAAAATTAGCTTGAAGAATTTCACCGCATGTCTTTATGGTTCATAAATTGGAGGGGCAGGAAAATGGCTGTTACTACACATAAGCTTAGGGACGTTTACGGCGTCGGCCGAGATATGCCACTGAATTACGTTACTAGAAAAGATGTTGACGATGAATTCGTGTCCAACTTGTCTCGGGACAAGCATATCGTCGTGTTCGGATCATCAAAACAAGGAAAGACGACGCTTAGAAAACATTGCTTAAATGAAAATGACTACATTGTTGTTTCTTGTTTGAATACAATGAATATTGATGACTTAAATGGCGCAATCCTAAAGGCAGCTGGATATCAAATCGAACAAACTCAGACACGTACGGTTGGCGGCCATTTAAAGTACGGCGCCGAATTTAAAGGAGAAGGAAAGGTACCGCTTGTTGCAAAATCTTCAGTATCCGGATCAATAGAAAAAGAAAACAAAAAAGAAACCTCTACAGAGAAGAAAAAATTAGAAATAGACCTCCATGACGTTAATGATATTGTAATATCCCTTAAAGAAATTAATTTTAAAAATTTATAGTTCTTGAGGATTTTCATTATCTTCCGGTGCAGACACAGCAGGATTTTTCATTTTCCCTGAAAGCATATCACGAGAACTCGAGTATTTGCTTCATCGTTGTCGGCGTATGGCGAGACAAGAACAGACTAATATATTATAATGGTGATTTGACAAACCGCGTTGCTTCGGTAGATGCTGACGCTTGGACTGCAGATAGCATGCATGAAGTCGTAAGCGCTGGAGAGGCACTGCTGAATATATCATTTTACAAAGACACAGTGGATCAAATAATTTCTGGAAGCGCCGAAAGCGTCTCTTTGTTGCAGGAGGCCTGCTATAAAATCTGCGAGGATAATGGAGTTGTTGAGACACAGAGCAACTACAGAGAAATTGGGAAAAACATCGACGTCCCTGGATTGATGCGTGAGATTGTCAACAATCAGTCCGGACGATACTCGGCATTCATCACTAATTTTTCCGAGGGATTTCAGGCTACCGAATACGATATGTATCGGTGGATCATGTTTGTGGTGCTTAGTGTTGATGCCAACGAACTAGAATCTGGCATCAGACGGAATTCATTCTCAAAGCTAATAAAAGAAAAACATCCAGTCGGTGAAAAACTGAACGAAGGAAACATTACTCAGGCATTACAGAGTTCGGCATCTCTGCAAGTCATAAAAAATATAAGGCCGATAATTATTGACTATGATCAGACTACCCGCGTCTTAAACGTGGTTGATCGCAGCTTTCTAATTTGGCTATCGCTGCAAGACAGAACAGAATTATTGGCCGAGCTAGACATATAATAGAAATATACGGCTTGGTCAAACAATCCCCACTGCCATAGCGCTTCAATAATTCTTGCAATGTTCTTGGAGTGTACAATGCCGCAGATTGAACGGCTGCGACTGCATGCCATTCACCTCATGTTGGGATGCATCCAACACGTGCACGCCCACCCCATTTCCCCCAATAAAATCAACACCCCCGCCCCCATTTCATCCACGCCCCCTGCCCCCGTGCCATACTCGCCCCATCCCGCCGCGGATACACCGCAAGGCGTTGCGGCGAGGCGGGGACGGCGCGGGGCGTTGAGGGGCAGACGCGAAACCTCACGGCCCGGGTCTGCGAGACTGGTCCCCTCCGGCGACGACGGGTGAAAACCCGGGTTGCGCGCCGGACGTGCCCGAGCGGTGGCACACAGAGCGGCCGCCCTCACCGGCGGACGAGGCAGCGGACCGCGTTTGCAGGCAGAAACCGCCGAACGGGGCGCTGAAAGGTGCCACACACAACAACACAAGATGAGGCAGCTTCCAGCGCCCCGTCCGACAGCGCAGGCACGAACCGCGACGGTTTTCCGGACGCGGCCGCGGGCGCATGCGCACCAGAGCAGGTCCCAAAATCCCGGCGGAAGGAGAACAGGCATGCAGAACGACAGGCCGAAGCCCGGGCATCCGCCCACGCACCGGAGCGCCGCCGACCCGCCCCCGCGGGTCCTCGCGGCGATCCGGGAGGTGACGCGGAAGGAGCTGCCGAGCGCCGTCGCCGGCATCCTTCTCTTTCCTGAATTCGTCTGCCGGCAGCGTCCCTGCCTGCGGCACCGCGATTGCGCGCTGGTCGCGCCTGCCGGGCAGCCGGACTGCCTCGCGGACCGTGCGGCCCCCACTGGCCTTGCAGTCCCCGGGGGACTCGGGGGTCTCGCAGGCCGCGCAGGCCTCGCAGTTCCCGGGGGCCGCGCAGGCCTCGATCCGGCGCTCCTCGCCCTGCACGAGGCGCTGCACGGGGAGGCGCTGCGGTTCCTGATCGAGATCACCGGTGACTGGTCGCCGCGGGTCACCCCGCCGAGCCGCGATCCGGACGAGCGCGAGTTGCAGGACGCGGCGGTGGCGGTCGTGCGCGCCCTGCTGCCGCCCGTCAGCCCGCTGCAGCCGCGCATCCGCGCCTGGTGCCGCGCCCGCGACGCCGTGACCGCCCCGCCCTATGCGGGCCGCGACCTGCTCGACCTGCGCGACTTCATGCGCTTCATCGGCGCCCGGCGGATCGGGCCGGTGGTGACCGGCGACATCCCCGCCCCGCGCCACGGCCGTTCCAGACTGTAATACCAACCTGCACTGATATTGACTGATTGCGTGGGACCGCCTGCGGTCATCCGGCAAGGAGCATACCGCAGAGCGATGCCTCAGCATCGGTCGAGGATTGCGACGCTGCCGGTGGCCGACAGACGGCCCACCCGGAGGGCCGGGCGCTTTTGACCTGCGGACGGCGTCGAAAATCCTCGCCGGACCGAGAGGTCCGACTGCGGTTTTCTCCTGGCCGCAGGTCAAAATCGCTCCGGCGCAATCGGTCAATATCAGTGCAGGTTGGTATAAGGCGCGGGATCGGCGCTCCGTCTCCGCCGCGGCGCGGGCCGGGTAGGCTCCGCCGGAATGCCCTCCGGGCGGACGGGTGCGGCGGGTCCGCTCCCTCTTTGGAGCCTCCGGCAGGAGAGACGGCCGGCAGGCCGGAGGGGCTTGCCCCAGGCGATGGCCCCGTCCCCACCCTGCCCCGCGCTTGACCCGCCGCACCGCCCATTGCAATCTCGGGTCGGTCCGGGCGCAGCCGGATCGATCGGCATGTGCGGGCGCGGCAGGGTTCAGGCAGGGGCAGCGGTTTGAGGAGTGCGGACGAGCGGGCGGAGGAGCTGACGGCGGCGATCTATGCGGCCCTTCTGGGCGAGACCGGCTGGCAGGCGTTTCTCGACAGGCTGAACGGCTTCACCCCCGGCGCGCTGTCGACGCTGTTCTTCCACGACCTGCGCGCCCGGGCCGGCGCCGTCGCCTTTGTGTCGGGCTCGGAGGGCCGGGAGACGGCGCTGCAGGACTACGAGGGCTACTACAGCAACCGCAATCCCTGGATGAGGAAGGTCGCCGCCACCCCGGTCGGCCGGGGCATCATCGGCGAGGAGATCGTCCCGCGCGAGGAGTTCAACCGCAGCGAATACTACAGCGACTACATCCGGCAGAACGGGCTCGAAACCGGCGTCGGCCTGACGCTGCACAAGGACAGGGGCTGCTATTTCCTGCTGAGCACGCTGAGCGACGACCGCGACGTCGAGCGCAACCTCGAGCGCGCCCACGTCTTCACCAGGATCGCGCCGCACCTGAAGCGCGTCTTCCGCTACTATCGCTCCGGCGAGGCCCACGCCGCCGGGCTGGCGCTCGGCGAAGGCATCGGCAATGCCGGCCGGCTCGGCCTGATCGTCGTCAACGACGACCTGCGGGTGATCAGGACATCGGTCGCGGGCGAGCGGGTGCTCGCCGGCGGCGATCCCGTCGGCCTCGACGCGATGGGGCGCGTCCGGTTCGCCAGCCCCGACCTGCAGGCCGCGCTGCAGGCGTTGCTGCAACACCGCCACTTCGGTCAGGCGACCCGGATCGTCGACGATCCGCAGACCGGCGTCCGGCTGATCCGCGTCGGCGGCGACCGGGCGGCGGCGTTCTTCGCCGGGACGACGATCGCCATCCTCGTCGGCGATCCGCAGGGCAACGTCCGGCCGCACCTGCAGGCACTGGCGGCCGCGCAGGGGCTTTCGCCCGCCGAGACGCGGGTGTTCGCCGGCATCGTCGCCGGCCGGAGCCTGACGGAGATCGCGCTGGCCTCGGGCACCAAGCGGGAGACGGTGCGCACGCAGCTGAAGTCGATCTTCGCCAAGACCGGAACGGCCAGCCAAAGCGACATCGTCCGCCTCGCCACCGGCATCCTCCGCGCCGACTGACACCAACCGGCACGCACGGCCGACTGGCGATTCGCAACCGGCACCGGCTCCGCTCCAACCACAGCCGCGCCGACGAGACATCCCCCGATCGGGGGAATATCCGCAACCGGCATCCCCATAGGCTCGACCCGGCCTAACATGGCGCCGGAAGGCCGGCGTTCGCGGTTCCACATTTGAAAAGGCAGGCATATGGGGCAGATTTCATCCAATATCAGCATCACCCTGGACGGTTCGACGGATGTCGTCGTCGGCAGCGACAGCCATTCCTGGAGCGTCGACCGCCATCTCCTGATGGTCGACATCTGGGTGCCGTGGAACGCCACCGCGCGCACGGCGACCTTCACGCTGTCCGGCTCGGACTGGGGCGTCGCAGTGCTGCGCACCGCCGGCAACACCCGGGCGGTCATCAATGATTCCGCCTCCGGCGGCGGACGGCATATCGAACAGATCGCGCTCACCAGCGCCGGCGACAACACGGTCAAGCTCAGCAAGACGGTCGTCGGCGTCATCACCGGCGGCAACGGCAACGAGAAGATCACCGTCGGCTCGACCCATGTCGGCGCCATGCTGCTCGGCGGCGGCAATGACAGCGTGACCACCGGCAACGGCTTCGTCGAGACCATCAACGTCGGACAGGGCAACAATGTCGTCACGGTCGGCAAGGGCGGCGCCGGCGTCGTCTTCGCCGGCAAGGGGCGCGACACCATCACGGTGACCGGCGAGGTGGACAGCATCCTGGCCGGCCACGGCAACGACACGATCAAGACCGGCAAGGGCTGGGTCGGCACGATCGACGCGGACCGGGGCAACGACACCGTCACGCTCGGCAGCGGCGGCGCCAGCTATGTCAGCCTCGGCCGCGACGCGGACAGGATCAAGGTCAGCCGGCTCGACGAGCCGGACATGACCGTCGTCATCGACGGCGGCTCCCGCGTCACGAGCTCGGCCTTCAAGGATTCCGACACGATCGACTTCTCCGCCCTCTCGGCGAAGCTGTCGGTCTCGCTCTCCGGTTCCCATGCGGTCACGTCCAGCCAGGGCAACTTCCTGATCCGGAACTTCGAGCACGCCACCGGCGGACGCGGCAACGACAGGCTCGTCGGCGACAGCGGCGACAACATCCTCAAGGGCGGCGCCGGAAACGACCGGATCGAGGGCGGCCCGGGCGCCGACAAGCTATACGGCGGATCCGGCGCCGACACCTTCGTCTTCCGTTCCATCAAGGATTCGACCGTCGCCACCTCCGGGCGCGACAAGATCTATGACTTCAGCAAGTCGCAGAAGGACAAGCTCGACCTTTCCGCGATCGACGCCAACACCAAGGCCGGCGGCAACCAGGCGTTCGACTTCATCGGCACCAGGAAGTTTTCCAAGACCGCCGAGGAACTGCGCTATGAGAAGAAGAACGGCGACACCTATGTCTATGGCGACGTCAACGGCGACGGAAAGGCCGACTTCGCGATCGTCCTCGACCCGAGCCTGTCGCTGAGCAAGTCGGACTTCATCCTCTGACACCGAGGGTCGACAACGGGGGCAGACACCGGGCGTCGACCATGGGGCCTAAGCCGGGCCCGTGCGGCCTATTCGGCCGCCTGTCTCGCCGCCGGGGCCTCCAGCACGGCGGCGAAGGCAGCCCCGATCACGTCCGGCCCGGCGCCCGGCCGGGTCGCGTCGGCGGAGAGGATCTGGCGATAGCGGCGCGCGCCGGGATAGCCCTGGAACAGGCCGACCATGTGGCGCGTGACGTGGTTCAGCCGCCCGCCCCGCGCCATCACGCACGCCGCATAGTCCATCATTGCATCGCGCACGCCGGCCCAGTCGGCCGTATCGCGCAAGGCACCCTCTTCTCCCCCGCGGGGAGAAGGTGGCCCGAAGGGCCGGATGAGGGGGGCGGTGGCCTCGGCGCCTGCCGCAAGGCCAGCCGGCCGCTCAAACACCGCGTCCACGCCCGCCAGCAGGCAGCTGTCCTGGTAGGCGGCGCGGCCGAGCATGGCGCCGTCGAGCCCCTCGCCCGGCCGGCCGATCTCGATAATCGCCTGATCCAGCGCGTGAAGGCCGCCGTTCAGGCCGATGAAAAGATCGGGGTTTTCCGCCTTCAGCCGCCGCACCAGGTCATAGTCCAGCGGCGGGATGTCGCGGTTTTCCTTCGGGCTCAGGCCTTGCAGCCAGGCCTTGCGCGCATGCACCCAGACGGCGTCCACGCCGGCCGCCTTCACGCGGGCGACGAGGTCGCGCAGCGCCAGCTCCGGATCCTGGTCGTCGACACCGATGCGGCACTTCACCGTCACCGGGATGGCCACGGCCGCCTTCATCGCCGCGACGCAGTCGGCCACCAGCTGCGGCTCCTGCATCAGGCAGGCGCCGAAGGTGCCGGATTGCACCCGGTCGGAGGGGCAGCCGACATTCATGTTGATCTCGTCATAGCCGAAATCGGCGCCGATCCGCGCGGCCTCGGCGAGCTTTGCCGGATCGTTGCCGCCAAGCTGCAGCGCCAGCGGATGCTCGACCGGATCGAAGCCGAGCAGCCTGTCGCGGTTGCCGCGCAGGATCGCATCGGCGACGATCATCTCGGTATAGAGGACGGCGTTCTTCGTCAGCTGGCGGGCGAAGAAACGATAATGCCGGTCCGACCAGTCGATCATCGGCGCCGTGGCGAAAATCGGCCTCTTGAGAACTAACGCTTTTTTATAAAAATCAGCCACTTGGCTCAATTCCTGCTCGTCTCATTTGATTGCGTTCGCTCTCTTTTACGCCCGTTTAAGCCGTGCTATTGCTACGCCGTAGCAGTTGGCTGGGGCTAGTAGCAAATGGGGACCATTTCCGAACGAAAGCGGCGCGACGGATCAAAGGCTTATACTGCACAGATCCGGATAATGCGAGACGGCGCCACGGTTCACAGCGAGGCGCAGACTTTCGACCGGCGACCGGTGGCGGCGGCGTGGCTGAAGAAGAGAGAGACCGAGCTTTCCGAACCGGGCGCCATCGAGAACCTCACGAAGCCTCAGGCAACGCTGGCGGATGCGATCGATCGGTATCTCAAGGAGAGCCGGAAGCAGATGGGGCGGACGAAGGCTCAGTGCCTGGAGACACTGAAAGGCTTCTCCATCGCCTCGAAAGCGTGCCGTGACATTGGCGCATCCGACATCGTCGAACTTGCTTCCGAGCTTTCGGACGGGCGCGAGCCCCAGACTGTCGGAAACTATCTGTCGCATCTCGCCAGCGTGTTCGCGGTCGCCCGCCCCGCCTGGGATATGGATCTGGATCGAACCGCCATGGCCGATGCGACGGTCGTGCTGAAGCGGCTCGGCGTGACGTCCCGGTCGAAACAGCGCGATAGGAGACCGACGCTCGACGAGCTCGGCGCGCTGATGACGTATTTCGGCAACCGAGAGGTTCGCCACCCCAACGCCCTGCCGATGCGCCGACTTCTCGCGTTCGCGATCTTCTCGACCAGGCGGCAGGAGGAGATCACCCGCATAACCTGGGAGGATCTCGATGCGGAGCACAGCCGCGTGCTCGTCAGGGACATGAAGAACCCGGGCGAGAAGATCGGCAACCACGTCTGGTGCGACCTGCCGGCCGAGGCCTTGCGGGTCGCCAATGCTATGCCGCGCGGCGACGCGCGGATATTTCCCTTCGATAGCAAATCGGTCAGCGCCTCGTTCACGAGGGCCTGCCTCCTGCTGGACATAAAGGATCTGCACTTTCACGACCTTCGGCACGACGGTGTGTCGCGCCTGTTCGAACTGGGATGGAACATCCCGCATGTGGCGGCGGTCTCCGGGCATCGCTCCTGGAACTCGCTCAAGCGCTACACTCATATCAAGCACCGGGGCGACAAGTACGACGGCTGGGAATGGCTGGACGTGATCGCACCGCAGCCGCCGCCACAGGAAGCCCCCTCCGAGGAGACCCCATGAGACGCACGCTCATCGCAGCCGTCATCATTGCCTGCAGCCTCGCCACCGCCGACGCGGCCGGCTTGCGCGTCATCGACGGCGACACCGTCATCGTCAGCGATGAGACCATCCGCATCCTCAACATCGACACGCCGGAGATCCGCCACGCGCAATGCGACGCCGAACGCCGTCTCGGCCTCGTGGCCAAGAAGCGCCTCGAGGAACTGCTCCTCGCCGGCGAGATCGAGATCACCCGTGGCGACGGCAAGCGCATGACCGACAAATATGGTCGCACGCTCGCCGTCCTGTCGGTGGGAGGAGACGACATCGGTGAGGCGCTCATCGCCGACGGGCTCGCCCGCCCGTGGGCGGGAAAGCGCGAACCGTGGTGCGACAAGGTCAAGTAGCAGACGAAAACGTTACGCCGAACGAGGACCGTTCGGCATGCTCATAGCGACCTGCGCCCAGGGCGGGACTTCACCAGTCAGCCGCTCGACTGCATCGCACACCGCCTGGCTGAGTTCGCTCACCGCCAGATAGTCGTCGCCGGAGGTGGCCAGTTCCGCCATCAGGTCCCGAAGGACGCGATGCATGGCGGTTGCCGCGCGCAGAAACGTCTCACGCTCACTGCCGTACATTTTGAGATGCCTGGATGATCGTCTGGCCATCGGCCTTTTCCTTCTTGCTTCGTGGGGCCGCATGCCGCAATAGGCATATGCCACGACGTGAACAAAAATGGAACATCCGCCATGAGCGACGAGAAACCAGGCGATCACAATCCGGCCAGCATTCACGAGGACCACTGGTGCCAGCATCCCGGCTGCAAAAAGTGGGGAAGTTTCGGCTACGACCGCGGCAAGGGCGCGACGGACTGGTGGTGTATGGAGCACCGCCCGGCCGGTGGGGCAACTGGCGTACCAACGCGCAGGGTTGACGAGCCTTTTTCGGTTTGGTGAAATATGCTCGTTCTGATGGACCCGAACTTCGAACTGCCGGCGGCAATTCCGCCGGTTCTTTTTGGGTTAAGGCGGGGGTAGCTGATGACCCGCGATCCGTGGTGGATCTATGCGATGATAGTCGTAGGCGCCCTGATGGCGCTGACGAGCATGGCGGGGCATGTATGGCAGAATGCCGCCGGCTGGTAGCGGGCAGGCCCCGCCCTCAGTTCCTCCCGATGATCACCATGCCAATCCGCCTGATCGTATCGGCGAAGGTGACGCCGAGCACCATCCCGCCGATGCCGATCACACCGAGGGCGCCTATCCCCATCAGTTTCCAGCGCTTGACGTCATCGGTGACCGGCTTCATTTCGGCGACGTCATCTTTCATTCCCGACATGCCCGTCTCCAGGTCGCCGACGCGCGACACGAGTTCGTCCATGCGCTTATGGACCACTGCTCGGCTTTCGGCAGACTTGTCCTCGGATCGCTGTCCGCTCTCCTCGATCCGCCGGAGAGATTGCTGCATCCCACGCATCCCCTCCGCAAGTTCGCCAAGTTGACGGTGTACATAGGCATCTTCATTCGGCGACATCTCTGCTCCTGGCCGTCACGGATTATTGACGCCGCGACATGAAATTCAGGGTAGTATTGTTATGCGGGGCGCCATGGCCGGCACCCCGAAGGGGGAGAAACGTCATGATCCATCGTCACCTTCCAAAGGAAAGTTTCATCGATCCGGATGGTCTCTCGATGTTGGGAGAAGCCTTCGACGAGATATGCCGGCAACGGCAAATCGAAGCTGAGAGCGAGGCAGCATTCGTTCTGGCCAAGCAACTGCTCAGCCTATACCACGAGGGCATCCACGATCGCGCGAAGCTGCTCGCAATGGCCGGGCATCCCGGTCAGGACTTGTTCGCCGGCACGATGTAGGTCATCACGGCCGGAAGCCCGATCGTGATGGCATAGAGCATCAGATAGCCGTACCAGGGCGTATCGGCCGGCATGAACGGCAGGCCGATAGTGCCGGTTGCGGCTCCGCCAGCGGCGGCGGCAATGGCTTTCGTAATCTTCTGCATGGTCAATCTCCTGTTTTTGCTGATCAATCGAAATCGGGGAGGTCGACCGTTCGGCCGGCCAGCGGATGGGTGCAGTCGCTGAGGAACTGGATGCGACCGGCAGTGATGAAGGAATGACAGACTGCGGGCGGCGCGCCGTCCTCGCCCGCATCGGCGCCGTTGTAGGTGACGAGCACAGAGGGCGTGAACGTCGGGGCTTCCGGATCGCCGTTATAACCCCAGCGAGGGCCGGCCCCCTCGCCCACCGATATTCTATGCCCGCCGTCACAGCCCGGGCACCAGAACATGATGCCTCCGTCCGCAAGAGAGCGAAGCTTTCGCGAGAGAGCCGCCACCGACGCCCCCTTCAGGAAAGCTTCGCGCGCACTTCGGCACGCATCTTGTCGCCGCAGGCCTTGGCACCGACGACGGAGGGATCGAAGGCAAGCCGGGAAAAATCCCACTTGCCCCGCTGGGCGATACCGAGATTGGGCTGCACCTCGGCGTGGCTGAGCACGGTCCTGTCGGTGACGGCGATCCCGTAGCGCCGGCAGAGATCGGCGACGACCGAGGTCATCGCGTCCCACTGCGCGCGGGTCATGGGTGCCCGCCCGGCGCTGAAGGGGGATTCGCTCGCACCGGCCATGCAGCAAAGCGAGACCCCGATCGAGCCGCTGTTCGCATTCAGGGTGTGCGCCGCATATTCGTCGGCAGACTTTCCGGCGACGCTCACATTGTCAGTATGTCAATCGGCATCGAAACGGGCCCCCCTATCGGCTCCCAAAAGGGACCCCTGCCTCTGGTTGCATCGGGTCAGCGCGCGTAGGCCCGGAGCTCTCCATTTAGCGCAGGGGCCTGCGGGCGCG